>CAVRAR010000020.1:0-20491 GCA_963719005.1 uncultured Planctomycetia bacterium | reverse complement strand
ACTGCGCCACGCCCCGAAATGTCGTTAATTGCGGCCAGGCCTGACTTCTGCACTCGGCAGAGACGTCACGAGACCACAGCAGAGATTCTATCACATCTCGTCGCCCGACAAGAGGACGATCCTCGACATAGGTTCGGGCGTGAACGCATTACCCCCCAGGCGAGGCGGCGGCGAGTCGATGGGCGGCGGTGGGGGCAAGATGACGTTGACCCGCGGCTCTCCGGCGGCTGTTAGCCGCCGGCTATTTTCTTTCTTCTGGTGCGGCTGGACCTCTTCTCTTGTTTCAACGGAGTCATTCACCGGCCCCGGCTGCCACGCTCTTCAGCCACTTCTCGATATCCGCCGCGACGCTGTCTTGTTTCTTCGATCGGGCGATCTCCAACGCTGTCCTGCCGGCTGCCAGGGCTTTGGCGTTTTGATGGGCAATCTGGTAGCATTTCGCCAGCAGGAAATGGGCTTTGACGTAATCCGGCTTCAGGCTCACCGCCGCCTCCAAGTGGTTGATCGCCTCCTGAATCGCATCCATCTGATACAGCAAGCCGGCGAGATTGTAATGGACCTCGGCATAGTCGGGTTTGCATTGCAGCGCCTGTTGATAGCAGTTCCCCGCCTGCCGAATGTCGCGGAGATGATAGTAGGCCGCTCCCAGGTTATTGAAAGCCTCGGCGTTCCGCGAATCGAGGTTGATTGCACTTTGAAACTGCTCGATCGCCGCAGGCCACTGCCCAGCCTGCATCAATGTCAATCCGTAGTTGTTGTGATACATCGAACTGCGCGGGAACAGCTCCACCAATTGCGAGTCAAACTCCAGGAGCTTGCCGCTCTCCTTCGTCTGCCGGTATGAAGTTCGGAGCTGTTCGATGATCCGAGGTGTTCGTCTCCCGGCGGCAAAGGCCGATTCAAGCTCCTCGATGGCTTCGTGAGTCCGTCCGAGCTCGAACAGAGCCCTGGCGTAGGCCTCATGGATCTGTCCACGGTCTGAATCCTCGCGTGGATGCAGCTCGAGCGCCTTGAGGAGATACCCGATCGACTCTTGCGGCCGATGGTTATTGATTTCCCAGGTTGCCAGCGTCTCGTGGATCATCCAGCAGTCGGGATTTTTCTCCTTGGCCGCCTGAAAGAGGGTGAAGCGATCGACGTACAGTCCGCTCTGGCGCCACGACAAGAAGGAAAGAGCGGCCACAACGACGACCGCCGCCGCAATCGGCGCCCAACGTATGCTGTTGGGCAATTTCGCCGACGCGATTCCAATTGCGGCCGCCGCCAGGGCGACGACCGCCAAGAGCGGAACGTGGAGATATCGATCGGCCACCAAGGTGTACTTCATGAAGCCCACGTCGCACAAGCCCATCACGGGGAACAGTGCGACGCCGAAGAAGAGCCAAGCGAACCAGAAGGGTGCTACGGCGTTTCGCGTCTGCTTCCAGGGCTTCGCGGCGGCCAACAGCGCGGCCGTCGCGAGAACGGCCCCGCAAAGCGGAATCCACCAACGCCACTCCGTGGCGTCGATGTTCCAACTCGGATAGATAAACGCCAGATCGAGCGGCCAGATCGACTTATACAGGTAGAACCACACGACGCCGCCGGCACCGAGCACGCGATCGACAAAATCGACGTGGCGAATGATCTTATCCGTGTCGTGCGTCTGGAACCAGACGTTCACTCCGGCCAGTGCGACGGCGGCGGCGAAAAACGGGAGCATTCGCCGCAGATCGCGCGATTCCAGCGGCCGTTTCCACCAGAGAATGCAGAGAAGCAGTGCCGGCAGCACCACCGCCGAACCTTTTCCAAGCATCGCCAGCACGAACGCCGCAAAACTCAGCCAATACCAGGCGCCGGCGAATTCGTCGCTCGAAAAAGCCATTGCCTGCGCCCAGATGTCTACCGATTTGCCGCCGTCTTCCTTCGCCCGATCGCCCCTTCGGGCCGAAAACTGCATTTCCGCATTCAGATAGAACCACAGCGAAAGCAGGAGAAACAGCATCGCCACCAGGTTCTTCCGCGACGCTATCCAAGCGACCGATTCGACATTTACGGGATGGACGGCGAACAGCAATGCGCCCCAAAAGGCCCCGGGGATTCCCAGCTTCTTCAAAAGAAACCAAACCAGCAGCGATTCGACGATATGCAGCGCCAAGTTCGTCACGTGATAGCCCGTCAAGTGTTCGCCCCAGAGCCGCCACTCGATCCAAAACGTCGAATTGGTCATTGGCCAATAATCCGATGGCTTGGTGGTGAACCAGAACTGATACAAGCCGCTGGGCGATCTGACGATCGGGTTCTGCGTCAGCAGCAGATCGTCGTCCAAGAGCTCACCGCCGCCGATGGCGGGCAGGTAGATCGCACTAGTCAACAGGACCAAGACGCAGACGCCCGCCAAAGTCCACTTAGAGATCGGGGGAATGCTCGCCGTCGCGGGTTTCGCGGGCGCCTCGGCTGGGAGAATGTTCTTCTTGCGTCTGGTCATTGGGAAACGCTTGGGGCGGCGGTTGTCGTCGCTGGTCGATAGTGCATTTTGGTTGTCACCGCCAATGTCTGAATAGCCATCCCCAAAAAACATCGTATGCCGTCAACGCCAACACCAGGACGAAGAGCAGAACCAGCGTGGCGAGCGGGACGAAGCCGATCAGGATTAGGAGAACGTGTCGTTTCTTCATTTCCGCGATGCTCTCCCACTTGACGTGTCTCCCACCCGGAATGCCAGTTTCTTCTATTGCACCCGATGCCGCTGCTGGCGAGAATACGGGGCAAAGCGATTCTATTATCATACCCCCACGTACGGTGTCAGAAAAGGCGGACTGGAAGTCACGCGATTTTGGATCAGCCTAACACGGATCGAGCCTTATGCCCGAACAGCCGCCGGTAGAACTGGTTGCTACGCTGGAACGCCTGGGAGTAGCCTCGGGCGAAGAGGTGGCGCGGATGGGAGCGGCGCGTGGGGCGGCTGGCGAAGGATCTGCCGCGGTTCGATTCGGTCTGGATCGACGCCCTGGCACAAGCCCGCGTGCTCACCCCTTTCCAGGCGGCCGAACTGAACGCCGGACGCGGCGGAGCACTGCGCGTCGGGCCATTCCTGTTGGGCCAACGGCTCGCACATCCGTGCTACGTCGCATCCTATCGGGCAAAGAACGTCGAATCGGCAGAAATGGTTCGGCTGGCGGTCGTTGAAAACGCGGGGCAGCGTGCCGATGCGATTCTCGGGCAGTTGCGGTCGCTTATGGAAGGCGGAAGTTGTCGGGGCGGCAGTGCAACTGGCACACCAACGGAGCTAGCGCCGCACGCGATTCCACGCCGCGTGGACGCGGCGGCTAAACGGCTGGTTTCAGTCGTTGACGTCCAATCTTCCGTCATGGATCAGCAATCCGTGATCTCCCTTCCGTCTCCCGGTCTCCCCCTCTCCCCGTCCCCCTCTCTCATCACCGACGTCGGCCGCGACGGCGAGCGTGTTTTCGCGGCGTGGCCGTGGATCGAGGGACGAACGGCGGCGGAGTGGATGGTTCATCACGGACGATTTCCGCCGGAGGTCGTGTTGGAAATCGCCCGCGCGATGCTTGTGGAACTCGCCGCTTTCGAGAAACGCGGCCTGTGCCACGGCGACGTGAGCACATCGAGCCTGATACTGACCGACGCGGGCGACGTTGTGCTGGCCATGCCCGGCCTGCGTGCGATTCTGCGGCCGGAGGAGGGCTACGCCCATGCCGACCTGCTGCCCGAGGCGTTCGATAGCCTGGCGCCGGAACGGATTGCGTCGGGCACGCCGCCCGACACGGCGAGCGACGTCTATGCGTGCGGCTGCGTGTGGTGGCATCTGCTCTGCGGTCGCCCTCCGCTGGCGGGCGGAAACAGCCTGACGAAGCTCCGGGCGGCGCAGGCGGGCGGGATTTGCGACGTTCGGCGGCACGCCCCCGATGTTCCGCCGGCGCTGGCGGCCGCGATTGCGGCGTGCGTCGAGGTCGAGCCAGGCCGCCGCCCGGAATCGATGGCCCGGCTGGCGTCCATGCTCGGTCCGCCCACGCAAATCGGAAAAGGGGCGTTGGCCGATTGCCTGAGCCGGGCGGGCCGGCCCACGGTGCATTGGACGACCACGGCGCGTTCGATCCGCCGATCGAGCCGCACTCCGCTCTGGCTGGCCGGCGCGGTGTGTTGCTTGGCGGCGGTGGTGGCGATGCTCTGGCCCGTTTCGCATGAACGAGGGCTGGGCGGTTCCCCGCCCAGCGGCCGATGCGAAGCCGCGAGCGGCACTCATCGCTTGCCGCAGCGCATCGACAGTCCGGCGTCTCGCATGGATGACGGCACTGTAGTGCCAGCCACGTTCCAGCAGCCGTTGCAGCCGCCGCCCGATCTCGTGCTTGCTGCCGACAGACCTTCGACAGAATCGCTCGCGGAGTTGCACGCCGGGCAGCGCGTCCGCGCGGCGTCGGGCCATCGGGCGACGTTGATCGGTACCGGAAGCCGGACTGGTCGTCGATAAGGAAGACGTCCGCTTCGAGAACATCGATTTCGTGTGGCAACCCGCATCCGTGACAGAACGCGCCGGCAGGGAAGCGACCGGCAATCGTGCGGTTGCTGGCCGGCCGCGTGGAGTTCCGCGGCTGTTCGTTCCGATGCGTGGTGGAAGGGGACGGAGGTGGGCGGAAGAGGGCATCTGATAACGCTTCAGCCGCGTCACTTCCGCCCACCTCCGTCCCCCTTGCTCCCGTTCCGGCTATCCGCTGGATACATCCGGCGCAGATCGACCCATCCGAAACCTCTCTGCCGAGCGGACGAATCCGACTGGCCGACTGCGTGTTCGACCGCGTGGGCGCGGGCCTCGATTGCCGCACAGTGGGGGCGTTGGGCATCGAGTTGACGAACACGCTCCATCTCGGCCCCGGACCGTTGCTGCGGCTCGATCATTGTCCCCGGTCCGACGAGCCGTTGTCGTTGAGCCTGTCGCAAGTCACTCTGCGCGACAGCGGGCCATTGCTGGAATGTCTGGCGCCGCAGAGCGATCCCGGCAAAGGGGACAGTCCCATTTTCGCTGACACGAAAATCGGGACAGTCCCGGAAATCGCGGTGCAAGCGACGGCATGCGTGTTCGCGCCGCAATCGGGCGAGCCGCTGGTGCGTTGCGGCGGCATATCGCCCGAGCGGCTGCGCGGCGGGCTGCGTTGGAGCGGCCAGGGTTCTTTGGTGACGCCGCAAACGCCGATCCTCAATTGGCGGGGTCCGGACGGCCCGCACACCGTCGATGAATCTGTCCTGTCGATTGCCGGACTGGTGCGGAGCGAAGTGGAATTCGCCGGCAGTGCGTCGAGCGATCCAGCCGCCAGCCGGATCGTTCGCTGGCAGGCCCCGCTACAATCGGCCAATCCGCCCGGCATCGACCCCGCCCCGCTGCCGTGCTCCTCCCGTTGATTCAGGATTTGACAAGTCCCACCAGCGGCATAGGCTTTTAGAAGGAGGGTTTCCCCAAGCTGGAGCCCAGGTCTTGATCTTGTCATCGTGCGGGGTAAACAACGCCATGGGTTTTGTCATCAGATTTTTGCGAGACGACGCAGCGGCAACCGCGGTCGAATACTCCGTGATGTTGGCGATGATCTTATTGTTGGCATTCGCCGCGATCAGCGCGTTTGGCGGCAAGACAAGCGGATCTCTGGAACGTCATTCTCAGCGGGATTCTTGGCACCGGGACGTAGCCATGACGGCGCGGTAGTATAGCAGCCCGACCAAGGTCTTGGCATCGCGGATTTCGCCGCGACCGACCATTTCGAGCGATTCCTCCCAGGTGCATAGCATTGGCTCGATGTCTTCGCCGGCCTCGAGGGCCATCGGCCCGGGCTGCAGGTTTTCGGCCAAGTAAAGGTGCATTTGTTCGTCGAGAATGCCGGGCGACATGCAGAACGTCAATAGATGCTCGATGTGCCCCGCCCGATAGCCGGTTTCCTCGGCCAACTCGCGTGCCGCAGTCTCGGCGGGGTCTTCGCCGGATTCAAGCGTACCTGCCGGCAGTTCAATCAACGTTTGATCGACCGCGACGCGGTAATTTCGGACGAAGCACAGACGGCCGTCGTTCAACAGCGGCAAGATCACCACGGCGCCGGGATGCCGCACAACTTCGCGGACGTGCTCGACGCCGTCCGGAGTGACCTGTACGGCCCGCTCAACGCGAAAACGGCGTCCTTGGAAGAGGATGTCCGGCTTACTCATGGGAGGATTGCTCGGGATTTGTAGGTTATGCTTCAGCATAACATGGTAGCCCACAAGGGGTTTCGTTATGCTGAAGCATAACCTACGACTTTACCCTTTCTTAAGTCCGCGGTAAAGCCGGCATCCCCCTCGTGATCGGCACAATCGGACCACAACACCGCTTGCCGTCCCTGTCAGATAGGCTACTTCGCACAGGTGTTTTCCCGACCCACGGTCCGCAAGGTACTGTTCTGGTGTCAAAGCTTCTTCCGCTGTGAAAAACACGGCAGTCTTGGCGGTCACTACTATCATGTTGACATCCGATGAACTGGTGCCAGCCGCCTCGGTCATGGCGGCAGCAAGCGGCCTGACCCCACTCAGCGCCGAGCTAAAGTCGCTGCTGGAGCGGGCATACGGAATGCAATTCACGATTCTCGACGGCCCGACCGGTGAATTGCTCGATGCGGCGCCGGGCCAACCGTCGCGCGACTGGGGCATCCATGCCGAGGTCTGCCGCGAGGTGGCCCGCCGCGGCAGACCGGAGTTCATCGAGGATGAAGACCCCTTCCTTACGTTGGCCCTGCCGCTGACAGATGCCCGCGGACGCGAAACGGTGGCGGTCGGCGCCTTTCTCACACGTCGAGTGGCCGAAAATGAGGATCTTTCTCGCCAGGCGAGTCGTTTGGGCATGCAGGCCGACGAGGCCCTCGATTGGGCATGTTCGCAAACGCCCTGGACCCCCGAATCGCTCAAACGCATCAGCGATCTGGTGCTGGACGACGCGCGGGTCAGAGATCGCATCCTGGTGCTGCAAAAAGAGGCCGACGATCTCTCGGTCAACCTCGCTTCGACCTACGAGGAGATCGACCTGCTCTGCCGGCTGACCCAAGACTTGAAGATATCGAAGAGCGACGAGGAATTGGGGCGAGTGGCCCTTGAATGGATGGAGGGCGTGGTGCCGGCGGCAGGCTTGGCGATTCAATTGCTGCCGACGGCCAACGCCGAAAAGCCGACGATCCATGCGGCTCGTGATCGAGCGGTGTTGCTCACCCGCGGCCAGTGTCCGATCGACGCCGCGCAGTTCTCCGAACTAATTGCCTACCTCGCTCCCGTGACGTCGCGCGAGCCGATCGTGGTCAACCGATCGATGACCGAGCGACCCGGCTGGCCGTGTCCGCAAGTGCGTCAGATGATCGCCGTCGCGCTGGCCGAGGGCGGCGACGTGTTCGGCTGGCTCGTGGCGCTGAACCACGTCGATGACGGCGAGTTCGACACGGCCGAAGCGAATCTGTTGGCTTCGGTCGCCGCGATTCTCGGCATCCACAGCGGCAACATCGAATTGTATCGGCAGCAGGCGGAACTGTTGGGCGGCGTCGTCAGGGCGCTGACTTCCGCCATCGACGCCAAGGACACGTACACCTGCGGTCACAGCGACCGCGTGGCCCGCGTGGCGGTTTGCCTCGCCCGCGACCTCGGTTGCGACGCCAAGACCATCGACACGTTGTATCTGGCCGGCCAATTGCACGATATCGGCAAGATCGGCATCGACGACGACGTGCTCTGCAAGGCCGGCAAACTCTCCGACGAGGAGTACGAGCACATCAAGCACCACGTGGAGATTGGACACCACATCCTCCACGATTTGGCGAAGTTGGAGGAAGTGCTGCCGATCGTGCTGCACCACCACGAAGCGTGGGACGGCGGCGGCTATCCACACCAACTCGAATCGAAGCGAATTCCGTTGGCGGCGCGAATTCTGGCCGTAGCCGATGCTTTTGACGCCATGAGCAGCGATCGCCCCTATCGCAATCGCATGCCCGACGACCAGGTCGATCGGATTCTCCGCGCGGGGGCGGGCAAACAATGGGATCCGCAGGTGATCGACGCTTTCTTCCGGACTCGCGAGGAAATCCGCCGCATTTATCGCGAAGAACAGCCGCTTACTCAATCTCGATTAACGGTCTGACCTCGCCTTTGCGAGTGAATCGGGCAATCAGCGTCTCGCTGGAGAGGTTGTGTCCCAACAGCGTGCGGCTTTGCGAAGGGGTAAGTGATCGATAGATCAGCCAGTGCTTATCGCCTGTGGAAACGCGATAGCCGACGGCCGCGTCGGCCGGCTGAACCGCCAATGATTCGGCCACGGTGAGTTGCCGCCAGGTCAACGGCTTGTCGAAGCGCCGCCGATCGAGATCAAAAAACAGCGGGGCAAAGAGCGAACGCCCAAAGGCCGATTGCCGCAGTTGCAGTTCTCTTTTTTCGCCAGCGTGTGCCACTGCTTGGAACAAGCAGTGTCGTCTCGGCAGTCCGCGTTCAGCACTGCTTGTTCCAAGCAGTGGCACACTCGTGGCAGTCTCCCCAGCAGGGTCGCGAGCACTGTCTCGCCACTCCGGCAGGGCGAGCGGAATCGCTACGGCTCGGACTTTTCGACCAACGAGCGTGCCCTCATTGGTTTCGCTGGCGGGGCGAAACGCGATCCGCCGACCGAGCGGCAGTGACGTGCGATAATCGAGGGCGGCCCGCCGCGGCCCCAACACGGCGTCGGCCAGCAGCAGGAAACGGTCCTTTCGCGCCATCAGGATTTGCCGTTGGATACGAAAACCTTCGATCAGCTCGATCTCCAGTTCCAGGTAATCCATGTCTTCGTCCGAAACCCAGCAGGTCCCGGACCATTCGCCGACCGGAGAGACCGGCGTGCCATCGACTCGCAGCTTGTAGCCCCACTGGCCCGACCAGAGCACGTCCTTGCCGCAAGCCATCTCGATGCGGCACGATGCCCGCGGATAGAGAACGGTCAAACGCGGGGCGGAACGCGACCAATCGGGCCGCAGTACGGCCGTCGCGGCCCACTCCGAATGAACCGCCGCCTGTGGCAACTCGGCTTTCCGACGCCGCCCGCGTTTTTTTTTGCTCTTCCTGCCCGACAGTACGATCGCTGCGATGTCATGATCGGCCGCATCGCCGACCATCTCGACGGCAGTGGCCAAGGCATCGGCATTCTCTCGATCGGCTGGTTCCCGGGAGAACACGGACGAGCCGTCTCGTCGGGCAAATCGCAAAGCGGTGCGAACGAAGCGGCGATATTGTGCATCGGCCTCGACGGACCAACACCCGTGTTTCCATTGCTTTCCTAACGAGCGGCAGCGCGTCCAACATGCCAGCAGGGGCCACAAGTGATCGAAACGCCAGGCGGGCAGGAGCCCTTCGCCGTCGAGCAGATCGACCAGCCCGGCCGACAGCGCCCGACGCGCCCGCGGTAAGAGCCGGCGGCAGGCTTTGATTTTGGGGAAGAGGGAAGCCAAGGTCATCGCCAATTCGCCGGCCAGCAGTTGGTGCACCAATGGGTCGGCCCGCAAGAGGCTTGCGTCGCTGTCCGGCGTCTCGGCCTCAACTGCCGTTAGCAGCAAGTGGTTCAGCAGGCGCTGCCATATTGTCGCCGGCAGCATGTCGGCAAGCTTCGGCAGACGGCGGCACCACTGCAGCGCGGAAATGGCGTAATCCAGCCGGCGCTCGCCGCCCGCCGATTCGTGCAGCCATTGAAGAATTGCCCGGGTCGTCGAGGAGTGATGCGCCTCAACCGGCTTCTTGGACGAATCGGTGGCGATGCTCATCATGCTAGCAGCCGGTTCACGCTGTCCAACAGGCGGTCCATGGCGAAGGGCTTGCGGATGTAGTCGTCGACGCCCAGCGTCTCGGCATACGCCTTGTGCCGGCTCCCCTCGTTGGCCGTGACCATGATGATTCGCATCGGCACCGGCCTGGTGCGGCGCAGCTTCTCGAGCACCAAGAAGCCGCTTCGCTTGGGCATCATCATGTCGAGGATGACCAAGTCGGGGTCTTCGCGTTCGGCGATTGCCAGACCCTGGTTTCCGTCGCGAGCAATGAGGATTTCATATCCGACCCCCTCCAGAGCGATCCGCACTGACTCGATGATCTCGCGATCATCGTCGACCAACAGGATTCGCTTGCGGGGCTTGGCGGAATCTTCTACCGTGTTTTTCTCGTCACCCATGACATCATTACCTTGAAAAATGGCGGACGCACCCTCACTTCGGGTTTGTCCATATTGCTCTACAGTGTATATTCGGCCGATTTTCGCAAAGCGAGCGGCGGGCAACGGCAAACGGCGATCCGCCGCCCGGCAGCTCTCAGCTCGGACTATATTACTAGCCCATGCGGGTCGGACTGGCAAGGGGATGCGTCTGCACTGGCTTCGGATCGTGCCGCCGCTCACCCCAGTGCGATGCCCCTTTTGATGGTAGACCTGCTTGCTACCCTATTGACGGAGAAACGACGCATCGGTACAATTCGCATCCGGAGTGGGGCGGTTTCTTTTCAAGAGTAGTCCGGCGGCTGCTTGGACTCCCGGCAGCGGCCGGTTTAGAGGAAGGACGCGAACGGATGCACATCCACCGATCGGCGGTGGAGTTGGTAATTCAAGCTCCCGCGAAACTCAACCTGTTTTTCGAGGTGCTTGCCAAGCGCGACGATGGCTACCATGAGATCGAGACGCTCATGTGTCCGATCGACCTGTACGATACGTTGTGTTTTGAGGAAGTTTTCGGAGAGACGGTGGAGTTTACGTGCCGGTACGCGTCGGCGGACGGGGGCCCGGATGGCCGAGGGTTTCACGAGATTCCAGAAGGATCCGAGAATCTCGTCGTTCGGGCGGTCGAGTTGGTGCGGCGGCGCGCGGGAGTTCGCCGCGGCGCGCGGTTGCTGCTGGTGAAACGAATTCCGGCGGCCGCGGGATTGGGCGGCGGATCGAGCGATGCGGCAGCCGCACTGGTGGCTGCCAACGAGGGCTGGCGGCTTGGCCGATCGCCCGACGAATTGGCCGAGTGGGCGGCCGAATTGGGTAGCGATGTGCCGTTCTTCCTCGCCGACGGGCCGGCGATTTGCCGGGGGCGCGGAGAGCGGGTGGAGCCCGTGGCGGGACTGGGCGGGCTGGGTTTTGTGGTGGTCTATCCACCTGTCGGCTTGTCGACGGCGGCCGTTTACGGCTTGTGTCGGCCGGCTGCGCGGGCGAAGCGGGTTCAACCGCTGGTCGATGCATTGCGGCGGGGAGACCTGGAATTGGCGGGCCGGCGGATGTGCAATCGCCTTCAGCCCGCCGCCGAGAGTCTGTCGCCCTGGGTGAAGCGTTTGCAGCATGAGTTCCACGAACAAGATTGCCTGGGACACGGAATGAGCGGGAGTGGCTCGTCGTACTTTGGAGTTTACCGTCATTGCTCGCCATGCGCGGCGCAGCGCACAGACGTTTACGCGCAAGGGAGGTAGGGGCCGTGTTTGCCGTGCGAAGCTGCCGCTAGGGACGAAGGGAAAAGGGGAACATTCCTCATTTTTCCGTCCGCAAACGCAAGGAGACCCGCCGTGGAAATCACCGAGGTTCGTGTCAAGCTCATGGAGGAGCCGGGAGAACGGCTTCAGGCGTTCTGTTCGATTACGTTCGACGATGCGTTTGTGGTGCGCGACCTGAAGATCATCGAAGGCGCCACAGGCCCGTTCGTGGCCATGCCCAGCCGCAAGCTCACGGCTCACTGCTACCAGTGCGGTTCCAAGAACCACTTGCGCGCGGCCTATCTGCAACCAGTGCGGAACGCGGATGAAAGAGCCGGCGGGCCTCAAGGACGACGACGGCCGCGCCAAGCTCTACGCCGACATCGCCCATCCGATCAACTCGATCTGCCGCGAGATGATCCAGAATCGCGTGATCCAAGCGTTCGAGGAGGAGAAAGCACGCTCGAAGTTGCCGGGCTACGTCCCGAGTTACGAGGACTTCGATGGGGAGACTACGGTGTCGGCCGCTACGGCGCAGCGCACACCCGCCGTAACCACGCAAATCCAAGGGGCCGAGAAGCCCCACGGCCCGCACAAAATCCCCCCGCACAAGCCGCAACCGCAACAAGTATCCGGCGGGCACGCCCACGACGGCCATGCCGTCAACGGCTTCGGGGCGGGCATTTTCGAGTGAGCCGGTGGGGCAGATGTAGGTTATGCCTCAGCATAACACTTTTGCTTGGCCCTCCGCAGTCTCCGTTATGCTCAAGCATAACCTACGGCTACTGTCTGCCGCGACGAGATACGATGCATCTGGCAGACAGGAATGGCTGCCCCATTCGTCTCTACACCACCGTTTCCATCTGCCGCAGCCGGTCGAGTAGTTGCCGCACTATGTCCGCCCGGTGCTGTAAATCCTGTCGCACGTTCGCGCTTCGGGTATGATGGATCTCGACCGGCAACTCATTTCGCTCGCACTCCAAGAGTTCCACGATCAAGTCCCACTCCTCGTCCGAAAGCTTCGGTTCGTCATACATGGCCGACTCCCTCCTTTTGCCCCAAGATCATTCTACGCGGCTGATCGGCGCGAAGAAATGAGCAAAAAGAGGGATGGTTCCCTCGCAGCAGCGGCATTTCCGCGACCAAACAGATCCTGGCAAAGGGGACAGTCCCATTTTCGCTGACACGAAAATTGGGACAGTCCCCCTCACGCGAAATACTTCACCGCGTTGACGAACACTTGCAGCCCGTCGCCCGTCGGGCCGGCTTCGCCGCGGGTCCAGCGGGGGTGCTGAGTGGGGTCGATATGGCGCTCGGGATGCGGCATCAGGCCCAAGACGCGGCCGGTGGCGTCGCAAACGCCCGCCACGTGCATCTGCGCCCCGTTCGGGTTGTCCTCGGCGACGTACCGCAGCACGAGTTGGCCGGCGGAGTCCAATTGTTGTAGCGTCTCGGCGTCGCGAGCGACGAATTTCCCCTCGGCGTGGGCCATCGGCAGATACATCCGCTCAATGCCTGCTAAGAACACGCTCTTGGTCCCATGCACTTCGGTTCGCACCCAGCGATCTTGGTATCGCCCGCAGTCGTTCAGCGTCAGCGTGGCGGCAGGGCCCTTCACCGGATCGCCATCGAGCAGGGCGGGCGATTTCATCAGCACCTGAAACCCGTTGCAGATGCCGAGCATCAGTTTGCCGTCGGCCTTGAATCGGGCAAGCTCGTCGGCGAGGTGGTGCTGGATTTGGTTGCCGAGGATTCGGCCCGCCCCCAGATCGTCGCCGTAGCTGAAGCCGCCGGGAACGCAAAGAACTTGGAACCGCTGGAACAACGGAGGGTTTTCCAGTAGCCGATTGATGTGCAGAGTTTCGGTTTTCGCGCCGGCCCGCTCGAAGGCGAAGGCGGTTTCGGCGTCACAGTTGGTGCCGGGAGCTCGAAGAATGAGGACGTTGGGATGGGACATGGGAGAGGTCGGGGATCAAATGGCCGTTTAGCCGCCGCGTCCACGCGGCGACAGGTGTCGGCGTTTCGTTTGCTGGGTGTCGAAAAACCCAGTTTACTCGGCTGCCGTTTTTCGTGCCAGCCCCTGCAAGTGGCGCCAAGAAAACGAACAGCCCCGGCAAAACATGATTACCGGGACTGCTCCGATTCTTCCCGTTCATTCGTTGCCGCCGGATTCTCGCGTCAAATCCCGCCGCAAATCCCCCAGCGATCCGGCTGGTTGTACACTGGTCTGATGAACGGCCTGAATTTCTTGATTCGCTCGCTCTTCATCTCGACTTCGACCTTTACTGGTATCTCAAGCAACTTGGTTCCAGGAGACGGCACGGGCTTGCCAACCTCGACAATGCGAAGGAGCTTGTAATGTTCAAATAACTCCTTCACTTTGGCCGCATTTTTCGCACTGAATCCTTCAAACATCAGGCCCTCGTCAAGGATCCGACGGGCTGCTACCTCGTCTTTGTGGATGATCGCTTCACAGAACTCCCGAACGGTCTTCGTCGCCGTCTCGCCGTCCGTGAGCCGGACCTGCGGGGAGAATTCCTGAACCCACTTTCTTGCGCCGCACTCCACTTTGACCAACACGGCAAGTGTCGTTGGGTCGGGGTGGATCCCCGCAGTGGGCCTTCCTATCTCGACAATTCGCGACAACGCGAGACGTCCGTACTCCTCCTTCATCCTTTCCGCAGGAAATCCGCCATAGATCAAACCGGCTTTTTCGTAGTTCTTGGCGATAAGCGCCTCGAAGAACTCACGGGCCACCTTCGTAGCGATTTCTTCATTCGATAGATCGCCCTTAACCAACCCGGGTTTTGTTGTGATATCGTCAAGGATGATGACGTCCTTGGGAAAATCGGGGTTGAAGACCTTCGGGTCGATCTCCTTGCTGTAATCGAAATATTCGACAACTTTCACCTGCTCCCATCGGTCGTCCTGTCGACCGTAGTAAGTCACCCGTTCCGCAAGCTTCGTTTGCGGATTCACCTCAAACACCTCTCGCAGATTGGGTACATTCTTGGGTGTGACGGTCAGCGTAAGAAAATCACCCTCTTTGGCAGGTTCCCTGGTTTCTATTTCAACCGCGCCGGTTTTCTTTCTTGCCTGGAGTTCCTCGAAGGCTATTCTCGGGTCGCAGAGCTTTTGCATTGATTTAACGCGTTTTAGTGCGTCCTTCTCGGGGGAAATACTATATATCTTCTTGTCCAGAAACCAAACACCGGACCTTCCTTCCGAGAAAATAACCACCTTGGAGCCGTCCTCTGTTTCTGGGTAGTCGATTCGCGCCCTCAGTGGAGTGCCGTCGGGTCTTAGTTGCACCCAGACCTCGCTCATTCCCACAGGAGGCGTGAGCTTGGCGTGGTAGCTTGTAACGCGGCTGTTGGCTTGCACCGTCTGCTCCAAGGCATACGCGGGACGGGAAGACGAAAACAGGGATACGTAGAGGACCACGCTGGCGGCCAAAGCCGTCGCCGTCGCCGCCGCCGCAACGCTCAGTCGTTTGTGTGCGAGAATCATATTCTTTACCCTTTCAAGGAAATGGTTGTTCGATACGCCCACACGCACTCTCGATGGGTGCTCCCACTCTTCGAGCACCACTTGGTCGATCGGCTCTAGTGCCTCGACCGTCGCAAAGTGACGGGTGGCACTGCTGGACAAGCCAGCAGTGCCACCCAACGTCTCAATCGAGCACGGTCGGGGCACTAGGCTGCGCGCAAATGCCTCGAAACCCGATCGGACTTCGTTCTCTTCTTCCACCAAGGCATCGTAGGTCGCCCGGCACGCTTTGCAGACCTCAAGATGTCCTTGCAGTTGCCCGACGGCATTGGCGTCTAGCTCGCCCATGACGAAGGCCACGATGTCTTCAAACCGGTCTTTGCATTCTTTTGCAGGTTTCATGTTCGGTCCTCCTGCAGGAGATCGTGGAGCATCGCCCTGGCGCGGTACGAGCCGCTGCCGGACCGCCGGTTCCGTGGTTCCCAGGGAAGCGGCGACGCCCGAGCATTTTCGGCCGTCCAGATAATAGAGGACGATCGCTTCGCGGTAATTCTGGGGGAGTTTTTGGATGGCCTCGTGCAGCCGTCGGCAAGGAATCTCGCTCTGCGAGGGCGGAATCGGCGGGTCGGCCGCCAGCGGTTCCATCGGTTTTCGTTTGCGGTGAAAGTCAACGCATAGGCGACGCGCCACCTGCATCAGCCAGGCTCGAACCCGTGCGGGCTCCCGCACGGTCGACGCCTTGGCGATCGATTTCAGGAAGACCGCTTGCATGATGTCTTCGGCGTCATGGTGGTTTTGAGTGTTCGCCAGACAGACGGCGAATACGGCCGGCCCGTGAGCCCGGAACAGAGCGTCAGGCGTCGCTGAATCGCGATCCTCCGCCGCCGTTTCAGGCCGGGGCCCATTGGATTCCATCTGCTTCTCCCAAGAACAAGACGCCACGAAGCCCCGCAATGTGACATTCCCGCGGCTTTCGCACGAATCGCGGAGCGGCGTCTCGGCTGCAACTCATTATGCCTGCGCAGATTGTGGCGGCAAGCCGTCACGTCTGCCCAGGCCACGAACCGGTATGACAAAGTTGACATGGCGGAGTGGGAGAGTAAGATGCTGACTATTGAAATCACGTAATCGCCGCAAGACGAAGTGGAGAGAATCATCGTGAGGAAGAATCCAGCCGGTTTTTTGTTGCCTTATTTTCTCTTGGCCACGTTCTGCGGCCTCGCGTTTGCCGAGGAGCGTCAGGTGGAAATGCTGCCGAAAGAGAAGCAGCAGCAGCCGATTCCACTTTCGCAGGTGCATCTCAGCGGAGACTTGGGCGCCCGGTATATGGCGGCCACCTGCAACCTGCTTACCAGAACCGATCGGTATTCGCTCGACAGCTTCGCGGCCAGCGCGGCGGCACGGCCGGGGGCGCTGTGGTGGGATTGGCCCGGTGATCAAATCGGACGCTGGCTCTCGATCCTTCACGTGGCCGAAGGCTTGGGCTGGACGCCGGCGGCGGCACAACGCAAGGCGGTGGCCGACGTCGTCCTGCCGCTTCAGACCAAGGACGGCAATTTCGGCAAGCCCGATTCGCTGAAGTCGGACGACGTCAGAATCCCCTCGGGCAATGCCTTTGCGCTGCGTGGTCTGGTGGACGCGTATGCCGACACCCACGACCCGCGACTGCTCGAAGCGGCCCGGCGGTTGGCTCGCTACTTTGAGGCGATTGCCCCCAAATGGGAGAAATCGCAAGACGGCAAGCTGCACGAGTTCTACGGGCATTGTCTCGACGGTCTCGTCGCACTCTACGAGCAAGGCGGCGACCAGTGGGCACTCGATCTGGCCAAGCGAGTGGCGAAAAACGCCGGCCGTACGCAGCACACCCATCACAGCCTGTCGCTTTGCCGCGGATTGATCGACTTGGCTCGCGTTACCGGCGACAAAGAGTATCTGAAGAAGGTCGAGGATTATCTGGCTTGGTGCCGCGAA
Organism: uncultured Planctomycetia bacterium; assembly: GCA_963719005.1. GTDB lineage: Bacteria > Planctomycetota > Planctomycetia > Pirellulales > Thermoguttaceae. The sequence goes on along the minus strand of CAVRAR010000020.1, from coordinate 3,586 downwards.
AACCAGACCGTCTCCGGCGGCTTGCCCGAGGAAATGCCGAAATCGGAACAGGACGAAGGCTGCGGGCTGGCCGATTGGATCGTCGTCAACTTGATGATGTTCCAAGTCACCGGCCAGGATCGCTATCTCGCCGACGCCGAGCACACGCTGGTGAATCATTTCTTCATGAATCAGTTTCACACCGGCGGGTTCGGACACCGCTCGTTTTCGCAGCAGATCGTCGGCGGCAAGCAATGGCAAGGCTGGGGCGGCAAGTTCGGCAGCGAGAATCCCGGCTGCTGTTCGCTCTGGGGGCAATGGGCGCTGGGCCAGGTCGCCCGATTCATCGTGACGACATCAGGGGCGGCCGACCTTCCCACGTGGGGCGGCACCGTGTCGGTCAATCTCTATTCATCGGCCGAAATCACAATTCCCGATCGCGGTGTTCGGCTGCAAATCACCAGCGATTTTCCGCGCATGACGAAGGCACGGATCCACATCGAATGGGAAAAACCGCGGTCGTTCCTCGTGGAACTGCGGGTTCCAGCATGGGCGCGTTCCTTAAGAGTGAAGGAGGACGGCAAGAAGGAGTACACAACTGACACGAGCGGTCGATTGCCTATTCTCGGCGACGGCAAAGGCCCGAAAACTATCGAAATAGAGTTTGTGCAGAAAGTGTGCACAGTTGCTTGGCCTTTGAAGAACCCGAAGGGCGTGGCGGTTTTCGATGGCCCGCTTTGCATGGGCCTTTCGAGCAGCGCGGCCAAGATCGACTTGCCGTGGACGGTGCGACTCGACGCCTCCGGTCAACCGCTGCTCGACGGCGCCGGCCGGCCGCAAGTGATCGAGCCGTCGAGCAAGACGGTGATTCCTCTGGCACCGATCAACTCCAGATGGTTGACGCCGGACGAAAAAGACCCCGCCCGCTGGCGCATTTTATTTCGACACCCGTGAGCAGGAGTCGCCTCCTACGATTCTCCGCTATTTTTCCGACGCAGGAAGCCGGCCGGCGGTCCAGCGGATCGCGTTGCCGAGGACGGCGCGAAACTCCTTTTGGCCATAAACGCTGGGGCCATGGCCCGATTGCAGGAAGCAGACCCGCGACTTGCGATACGTATGAACCCAGGCAATGGCCTTGTAGTTGGTCGGCTCGTTGGTCGTGAGAATCACGTGGACCTTCGGATCGGCTCGATCTCCCCGGTACGTCTCATCCTTGACCTTGTAGTCCTTCATGGCCTTGACAATCGGGTGTTTGGGATCTTCGATGTGGATGGTGTAATCGACGTTGTCTTTTGCATCCGAAACGAAGGAGGTAATGCCGGCGATCTTCTGGTATTCCGGCCAGTCGCGATAGGCGTGCAGCCCATGGTGCAGAACGACCAGCCCCACGCCGCGATCCATAAGTTTCAAGAAGTTCTGCCGCTCTGTTTCCGACGGCTTCTTTTCGAAGTTGTAGAGGACGATGGCGTCGTATCGCCAGCGATCGACGTTGTCGAAGGCCTCGCCGCCGACCTTCTCTTCGACGAAGGTGCATTTCATGTCGGGAAAGCTATCGAAGATCTCGTGAAAGGGCTTGACCGCGAACGGGTGCCCGCCGACGACGACGAGCACCTTCATTTTCTTCGCGGAGCCCGGCTTCGGGGCGTCATCTGCTCGCAAAACGCAAGCCGGCAGCAGAGCGAGGGCAAGAAGGATCGCGATTGACAAAAACCTGGAACAGCGCATACTCGATTTCCTTGAGAAGTAGGATGGAAGGTGTGATCGCGGATTTGTTGCGTGCAATCGTATCTTCTCGCGATTATAATCGATTGCCGATGCCCCGCCAACAACGGCCTCGCCTTCGCCAAGAAGGCCGAGGCGCCCACCGAGCCGAAATGCGAGAGAGCCGACTGCCCGGCCACCGCGAATCGAACCTCAGTTCAGTCCCACCACTTAGGAGCTCCTCTAATGAGCCAAGAGATTTCCCGCCGCAAGATGCTCAAGACCGCCGGCGCCCTTTCGGCGGCTGCCATGGCGCTACAATATCCGGCCCCGTTCGTGTCGGCCGCCGTGGGGAGCAACGAGAAACTCAACATCGCCCTGATTGGTTGCGGCGAGCGCGCCCGCTTTGGGCACTTGCCCGACCTCATCGGCGAGAACCTGGTGGCCGTGGCCGAGCCCGACGAAACGCGATCGTACTTCGCCCTTCGCGACGTCGGCGGAAAAGTCGATATTTCACGCATCCAGACGTTCATCGACTACCGTCAGATGTTCGACAAGATCGAGAAGCAGATCGATGCCGTCTTCGTCGTCACGCCGGACCATCAACACGCCAACCCCTCGCTGAGGGTGATCAAGTTGGGCAAGCACGTCTACACCGAGAAGTGTCTGACGCACGACATTTCCGAAGCCCGGATTCTCGGCGACGCCGCTCGGCAATCGAAAGTCGTCACGCAGATGGGCAATCAAGGATCGGGCACCGACAATCACCAGCTTCTGGCCGAATACATCCAGACCGGAGCCATCGGCAAAGTGTCGGAAGTCCACGCATGGTGCGGTTGGCGGCCGATGCGGTTTGGATGCCGGATGGATTACCCCGAAGGCGACCTCGCCGAAATGCCCGAAGTGCATTGGGGCGAATGGCTGGGGCCGGCCAAAGAACGCTTTTACAGCGACTATTTCCGCTGCGAGTGGTACGGTTGGTTCGATTTCGCCACCGGCTCGTTGGGCGGCTGGGGCACGCACGTCCTCGATGCCGTTTTCTTTGCCCTGAAACTGAAGTATCCCACCAGCGTGGAACTTGTCGAGGCGTCCGAGTTGAGCGATGACCGGTTTCCCCGGCACGCGACGATCCGATTCGACTTTCCGCCCGGAAGCGACGGCTTGCAGCCGCCAAAGGTCTTCTGGTACGACGGCAGCGTGCCGAACCCGAAGGACCCGCATCGCGGCATCCCCCATTATCCACGCCTGTACCACGAAATCAGGAAGAAATATGGTGAGGCCGGCAAGGCGCTGGGCAATGCGGGCAGCATTTTTGTCGGCGACAAGGGGATGATTTACTGCTCGTCGCACGGCGGGGCGCCGCAACTGTTCCCCTTGGAGCTGCGTCGAGAGTTCAAGCCGCCGACCCCCACGCTGCCGCGGCCGTGCGGCGATATCTTCCGGGATTTCTTCCGCGCCTGCAAGGAGGGCGGCCACCCGGCTTTTTCAAACTTCGCCGATTGCTCCGGTCCTTTCGTGGAAGGGCTGCTGGCCGGCCACCTTGCCGTCCATGCCGGACTGCACCAGCGCGTCGAGTGGGACGGCGAGAAGATGCAATGCACGAATCGCCCCGAGTTGAATCGATGGGTGAAACAGGAGCGGAGAAAAAGCTGGGAATTGGTCTGAACGAGTTGAGAAAGCAACGTCGGCGAAAAGGGACACGAGAAGGAACTTGGGAACGCTAATCATCGCTAACCGCCGCTGATCGAGGCGATCGGTGGAGATTAGCGGCAGTCGGCGTTTCCGCCTCGCACCGGAACGGAAAGGCTCGCATGTGGCGGCAATGGAACCGCAACCCCGATAACTGTCCTCTCCTCAGTAACGGAACGCGCGACGAACGGCGCGGATGTCGGCCCGTCTACCGCAC
>CAVRAR010000019.1:0-56238 GCA_963719005.1 uncultured Planctomycetia bacterium | reverse complement strand
GGGTGACTTCCGTGCGCTGCAAGATTCGGCATATACTCAGCGATTACAACCTGGATCGGCCGAACCTCTTCACCGCCGAGGGCTTGGAATACTTGCAAGCCGTCGAGGTTTCTCCGGCCGACCGCTGGGTATTGGAGCAGTTTGTGTCGCAGTGGCAGCAGCATCGCAGCCAGGTGCAGGCGGCCAACAAGCAACTGCGGGAGTTTGCCAAGAAAGCGCCGTTGGCCGAACGCGAACACCGCGAAGTGCTCCGCAGTATTCCGATGATTGGCAGCGTAACGTTGGACGTGGTACTCAGCGAGTTGGGCGACGTGCGGCGTTTTCATTCGCAAAAGAAAGCGGTGGCTTACGCCGGGCTGGATCCGGGAGTGCGGGCGTCGGCGGATCGGCGAAAAGAGTTGCACATCACCAAGGAGGGATCGCGGCTGTTGCGTTGGGCTCTGGTGGAGGCGGCTTGGCGGTTGGTCGTCAAGAGCCGCTATTGGGGATTCCGTTACGAACGGCTGAAAGGTCGGATCGGGGCCAAAAAGGCGATCGTGGCGACAGCGCGGCGGCTACTGTGCGTGATGGTGGCGATGCTTCAAAGCGGACAGCGGTATCGCCTGTCGGCGGCGTGAGGTGAATTTTCATCGTTCTTTCAGAACAACCCTGGAGAAATCGCAGCGTACAAGATCAAGCCGAAACCGGTGGACGTGACGACTTGAGGACGACCCCGACACAAGTCCTGAATGGCGGCCGCTTCGGCGACCGACCTTCGATAGGGTGAATGGTGGCGTCCTTTGAAAACTTTTTTCATGGCGACGTTCGGCCCAGCCGACGATCCCGAATAGATGGTTGAGCGTACACGTTCACGTCGGCTCAGAACTCGAAATCAGCAGGAGGGAGCGAGTTCTTCCTCCGCCTCGGGCTCAGGGAATGTGTGGCAGCAGCCGCAGGAACCGCCCGCGGACCCTCGGACGAACGTGACCAGATCGACCGAGGCCGACGGCGAGGGGAATGTGGCAGACATCTGCCTCACGTTTCTTGCACCGGACGGCTTGACAAAAATGCTTTCATAGATGGACTTCAGTCCGCCGCACTTGGCGGACTAAAGTCCACCCCACATTGTGTGCCGACCTTGACGGCAACAACTACAGCGCCCAGTCGCGATCCCGCTCACGCGGCCTTCTGCTCCCTTTTCAGCTTGCTGGCCGCTTCGGGGGCCGGTTGGGAGCGTATGGCGGCGTACCAGAGCGTGACCAACGTCAGCAGCCCGGCCATGGCGACGAACATCGTCGGATACGGCGGCAGGCCGACGGATTCACTGTACTTGAGAATAGCCCCTACAGATGGGGACGCCACCATGAGGCCGCAATCCCATGCCGCCAATAGGATGACGGTAGCCAGCCCGCGATTCCTTGCCGGGAAGGCGACGCTGCCGGCCGCCACGACCGCCGGCCAGAGAATGGCGTGTGAGCAGCCAAAACCGACCGCCGGCAGGGCCAATTGCCATTCGGTGTGGACGAGGGGAAAGATCGCTATGCTCGCGGTCATGCCGGCCATGCCCAGCAGAATGATGCGTCGAGGGCCGAACCGCTCGGACCAACGGCGGGTCGGCACTCGGATGACCACGGCCGCGATGCAATAGACGAGGAAGAACAGGCCGATCCGCGGGATGCCCTGTTCCGTGGCGTAGGTTCGCAGGAAAGTGCTCGGCAGTCCCAATCCCATTCCCATCGTGACGCCGATGATCAGAATGATGCCGGGACAGTAGCGTCGCACGAGCGCCAACAGCGAGGGCTCGCGCAGAATTGTCCCCTCTCGCTTTGGGAGAGGGTTAGGGTGAGGGCTGGCCTCAGTCGGCGGTGTTTCCCGTGAGGCCCTCACCCCCTGCCCCTCTGCCAAAGGGAGAGGGGAGACTTGCAAGCTTCGCAACGCACTCTCGCCCCTGGTCGCCGCTGCGGCGAACGGCAGGGCGAGCAGCCCGAGCAGGCCGGCGGCGATAAACATTCCGGCAACCTGCGCGGGCGCGGCGGCGATCGAGCCGAAGAGGAGATCGCCCAACAGCGTGCCGACCACGACGCCGACAAAACCGCCGGTGCCGAGCATTCCGACCATTTCGGCGAGGCGATCGTTGCACGTCCGCATGGAGACGAAGGTCATCGAAGCGCCGCCGACACCCGCCACGGCGCAGCAATAGCAGATGCGCAGCAAGTAGATCGCGGCGCCGGTGTGGCTGGCGACGGTCAAATGGGCGAAGCAGGCGACGACGAAGAACAGCAGCGAGCCGAGCCAGAGCGGCCGGGCGCCGTAGCGATCGATCCATGAGCCCAACACCAATCGCATGGCGAGACTGCCGACCATTCCGACGCCGACGATCCAGCCGAGGTGAAATTCGGTTCCGCCCAGCAGGGTGACGAAGTCGGCGTAGCGGTACAGGAGCGACACGGACGCCGCCAACAGCAAATTCGACAGATACGCCAGCCAAAACGGCCGATCGTAAGCGGCGGGCTGCTCGATCCGGCAAGGCTGCTCCGCCTTGCGGCGTAGCGTCGGAGTAGCGGTTTGCGTCCCGTGAGGACGTGGCGGCGAACGAAGCGTAGGTGCGGCAACGGGAGTCATGAGAACGAGAGATTGCGGCGCTAGCCGGTCTTCCAAGTGCAAATCGGGGAAAGTGCGGAGATGTTCCGACTTTGACAACTGCTTCAAAGTCGGATCGCCATCTCCAGTCCATATAGATTGTCTTGGTTCAGCGTGAAATGGAAACTTCGATTGGCTTGCTAGGATCGTCCGGGTGTTGAAGTTGGTTGGTAGTGCTTGGATTTTTCGCTTTGGTGTTGTAAGCGAGGGAGGTGGGCGGCAGCAGAACCACCGCCCGGACCTCGCTCACAACCCCTGGGGCGGCGCTCGGGTCGGTTCCCACCGGAGCCCTATCCTCCGCCCAGGTCGTCTCTCATCGTAACGTCCTTCCTTCGATCAGGCAACCGTCCGCAAACGGGCCGCCTCTCGCTGCTCCTTTCTACGCTCGCGGGCCTCCGTCAGTTTGCGATCGCGGGCTGCGAAGATCTCCGCCTCACGGCCCGCCAATTTGTCCGCCGGCGCCACATAGCCAATCGCGCTGTGCAATCGCACCTCGTTGTAGTGCTCCACGTAACGAGCCACAATGCGGATGGCATCCTCCAGCGAGATCGGCGTGCCCGGCCGCAGGCACTCGCCCTTGATGCTCCCGTGAAATCGCTCCAGTTTGCCGTTGCTCTGCGGATAGTACGGGCTGGTGCGCACGTGCGTCATCCCGCAGATGCGAATGAACTCTTTGAAGTCCTTCGCCAAAAACTGCGACCCATTGTCGCTGATGATCCGCGGCGTCTCCTTGGGGAACTTCTCCCGCGCGCGTTGCAGGATCGTCAGTTCATCTTGCTCGGTCATCGAGCGGCGAATCTCCCAATGCACGGTGTAGCGGCTGTAGCCGTCGAGGATCGTCGTCAGGTAGTAAAACGTGCCGTGGATGTTGAGGTAGCTGATGTCGATATGCCAGTGTTCATGGGGTTTTTGCGGCTGTTGGAAGCCCGTGCCTTTCTTCGATGGCTTGTTCGTCGATCGTCCGATGCGGCCCGCCGTTTTCAACACGCGATATACGCTCGACGGACTGACGGCCACCACGTCGCGGTCGAGCATCATGAACGCCAATCGTCGGTAGCCTTCCAGTGGATACTCGAAGGAGAAGCGGATGATGGCCTGCTTCTCCCAATCTTCGAGCCACCAGTCACGCGGCACCCAACCGTTGTGTTCGTTCCGCTTGCCGTAGCGATCCTTCCAATCGTGGAACTTGCTTTGACCAATGCCGAGCCAAGCCACGAACTTTCTGGCGGGAATCTCCGTGCGCTCGTTCCAACGCCGCACGTAATCGACCACTTCATCGCGAGTGTCGTGGGGAACCCAACGTCCGTTTAGAGTTCCCCATTCTCTTTTTTTGCGCGGACGTTCTCCTCCATCAACTCGGAGATGACCTCGTTCTTCTGAACGAGCTTGGCCCGCAGTCGGGCGACTTCCTCCTCCTGGGCGGAAAGCCTCTTGGCTTCGCGTTTGGCGACCGGGTGAAAGGCGGCCGGAGCGTTATCGAACAGGATTTTCTGCCAGGCGTAGATTTGGTTCGGCTTGATCCCGTACTCGTCGCAGAGGTCCGAGATGGGCACTTTATCGACCAGATACCTCTTGAGAATGGCAGCCTTCTGGTCCGTGCCGAAATGTCGTCGTTGTCCACTCATGAAATTCTCCTCGTCTGGGGGAAGATTCTAACCCAGGCGACCGAGAATTTCCATTTCCAATTGGTTCAAGACAGTTCTACCCACCCAGGCCCTTTGATGTTAGAATCCGAAACACTTCAGGGCGGCGGTGTTCTGCGGCATTGCAGCGACCGGGAGCCGATCATGACGCCAACCGATAAGACACTGGTCACCGTGGCCACCTACAATGAGATGGAAAACCTGCCGCGGCTGGTCGAAGAAATCTTTCGCTACGCACCGCAGGCCGACCTGTTGGTGATCGACGACAATTCGCCCGACGGCACCGGCACGTGGTGCGACCAGCGGCGGGCAGACGAACCCCGCATCGCCTGTCTGCATCGATCGGGCAAGCTCGGCCTGGGCACCGCCACGATCGCCGGCATGAAATACGCCATCGAAAGCGGCTACCGGTACGTGTTGAACATGGACGCCGATTTCAGCCACCAGCCGAAGTACCTGCCCGCGCTGCTGGCCGGCATGGAACCGGCCGAGGGGCCGCCGGTCGACGTGATGATCGGGTCGCGGTACGTTCGCGGCGGCGGCGTGGAGGGCTGGCCGCTGAAACGCCAATTGATGAGCCGCGCGGTGAATCTCTACGCCCGGCTGCTGTTGGGCTTGCGGCCGAAGGATTGCAGCGGCGCATTCCGCTGCTACCGCACGGCGACGCTGGCCAAGCTCGATTTCGACGGCGTCCGCAGCCGCGGCTACTCCTTCCAGGAAGAGATCCTCTGGCGGCTGAAACGCGTCGGCGCCCGACTGGCCGAAACGCCGATCATCTTCATCGAGCGTCAGCACGGCGTGTCGAAGATTCACTCGGGCGAGGCCCTGGCGGCGCTGCGCATCCTGTTCGGGCTTGGCGTAAAGAATTGGCTGGGATGCGGATAGCGGGCGACGGAAAATAGTAGGGTGAAACTATGAAAGAGAGGAGGTCGGGCCGAACACGGTGTCCTTGAGCACGTGGTAAATCTGAGAAGAAGGTTTATTTCCTCAGTTTCCACACAAGGAGTCAAACCGTGCATTATATCGGCATCGACCTCCACAAGAAGACTATCAGCTTGTGTGTCATGAGTAAAGGGCGGAAGGTGTTGTGCGAGAAGGTCTTGCGATGCGACAACGAAGCGGGAATCATCGAGTTTTTCGGCCGCTGGACGCCGTTTCGCACGGTCGTCGAGGCCACTGCCAGCTACGAGTGGTTGGTACAGTTGATCGAGCCGCTGGCGAAACGCGTGATCCTCGCGCATCCGAAGAAGCTCCGCGTCATCGCCGAAACCAAGAACAAAACCGACCGTATCGACGCCCGGGTGTTAGCCGAATTCCTGGCATTAGACATGATCCCTCAATCCTATCGGCCCACGCCGCGGTTGCGAGCCTATCGTCGCCTGGTGCGTTACCGGCATTTTGTGCGCGGTCGGGTGACTTCCGTGCGCTGCAAGATTCGGCATATACTCAGCGATTACAACCTGGATCGGCCGAACCTCTTCACCGCCGAGGGCTTGGAATACTTGCAAGCCGTCGAGGTTTCTCCGGCCGACCGCTGGGTATTGGAGCAGTTTGTGTCGCAGTGGCAGCAGCATCGCAGCCAGGTGCAGGCGGCCAACAAGCAACTGCGGGAGTTTGCCAAGAAAGCGCCGTTGGCCGAACGCGAACACCGCGAAGTGCTCCGCAGTATTCCGATGATTGGCAGCGTAACGTTGGACGTGGTACTCAGCGAGTTGGGCGACGTGCGGCGTTTTCATTCGCAAAAGAAAGCGGTGGCTTACGCCGGGCTGGATCCGGGAGTGCGGGCGTCGGCGGATCGGCGAAAAGAGTTGCACATCACCAAGGAGGGATCGCGGCTGTTGCGTTGGGCTCTGGTGGAGGCGGCTTGGCGGTTGGTCGTCAAGAGCCGCTATTGGGGATTCCGTTACGAACGGCTGAAAGGTCGGATCGGGGCCAAAAAGGCGATCGTGGCGACAGCGCGGCGGCTACTGTGCGTGATGGTGGCGATGCTTCAAAGCGGACAGCGGTATCGCCTGTCGGCGGCGTGAGGTGAATTTTCATCGTTCTTTCAGAACAACCCTGGAGAAATCGCAGCGTACAAGATCAAGCCGAAACCGGTGGACGTGACGACTTGAGGACGACCCCGACACAAGTCCTGAATGGCGGCCGCTTCGGCGACCGACCTTCGATAGGGTGAATGGTGGCGTCCTTTGAAAACTTTTTTCATGGCGACGTTCGGCCCAGCCGACGATCCCGAATAGATGGTTGAGCGTACACGTTCACGTCGGCTCAGAACTCGAAATCAGCAGGAGGGAGCGAGTTCTTCCTCCGCCTCGGGCTCAGGGAATGTGTGGCAGCAGCCGCAGGAACCGCCCGCGGACCCTCGGACGAACGTGACCAGATCGACCGAGGCCGACGGCGAGGGGAATGTGGCAGACATCTGCCTCACGTTTCTTGCACCGGACGGCTTGACAAAAATGCTTTCATAGATGGACTTTAGTCCGCCGCATTTGGCGGACTAAAGTCCGCCCTACAAGCAATACACGGCTACCCGTCCGCCTCGTCCTTCGGCTTCTCCTTCGCCTTGGTCTTCGGTTTCGACTTCAGATCCTTCTTCGGCTTGTCCTTCACCTCGCCTTTTGTCTCTTCCTTGACCTCATTTTTCGGTTTATCCTCAGCCTTGCCCTTGGCTTTGCCCTTTTCCGGCGGTTTCGGCGGCTTGATTTTGATGACCGGCTCGTTGGGCTCCTCGTCCGATTCCCGCGGCACGGCGCCGCTGTCGACGAGCATGTAGCCGGCCCAGAAAAATGGATGGCTCGCCTTGGGCGCTTCGTCGGTGGGGGTGCGCTTGACGCGAGGCTCGGCCGTGAAATTGACGCGGGAATCCATGGCGAGGAGCACGGCTCGCTGCCAGGCGTCCGCCGCCGAATCGTTCGGAAGCTCCTGGATGAACTCGCGCACCAGATCGAAGCTCGTTTGCCCGCCGGTCCGCCAGCGACTCAACAAGAGCGTCCGCGAGCCGTTGGCCATCAGTCCGCAGACGGAGAGGAAGACTTCGTTGCCGGCCGAGCCGCGATGCAGACGTTTCAGGCCGTCTTCGGCGGCGGTGTGGAAGCCGGGGAGGATGACGACGTTCGGCCCGCCCCAGGGCAGCGTCAGCCAATCGGCCAGCGTCGCCCCGGTCTTGCCGCTTGTCGATCGGCGCCAAAATCCAGCCGTAGGGATCCTGGTCGGAGAGCACGAGATCGTCCAGCACGATCAGGCGGTGGAAGAGCGTGCCGTAGATCGACGAAGGGGCCGGCGAGGGCGGCCGAATCGCCACCGCGCCGGCCGACGACGCCGGAAAGTTGCTCGAAGGCCGCCTTGGCCACGCCGTCGGCGTCGTGCGGATAGAGTTTGCCCACCACCACGGCCGTATTGCCCGGCGCATTGCGGGCCGGCCCTTGCGGCGTGCAAAGCGAAAGGGTGGGGGCGTAGCGAATGTGGAACCGCGAGATCAACGACTGCGGCTGCCCGCCCACCGTCACTTGCAGCGCCTCGAACGGCAAATACCAGAGGATGCCGTCGGGCACGACCACCAACTCGTCGAACGTCTGGCTGAAATCGGCGGGCGAATCCTTCAAAAGCGTGGCCAACACCTGCTTGGCCGACTGCCTCCACTTCTCGTCGGAGATGTCCTTGACGGTCACCTCGTGGTTTTGTCCGTACTGTCCCATATCGCGGAACATGGCCTGCATTTGCCGCAGCAGGGTGGGCACCGACGCCACCCGCCACGCCTTGCATCGTTCGTTGTCCAGGAGGAAGCCGTACAATCGCCCCTTGGTGGCGAAGAACGCGAGCACAGCGTGTTTCTTGGGCAACGATTTCTGAACGTCGGCCAGGCTGCGCAGGGGCGGAAAGACCATGTCGGCCGGCTCGCGCCGCAGGGCAATCTCGCGCAAGATCGCCTCCTGCTGCGTGCCGACGGCCGCCAACTCGGCCAACTGGCGCATCTGCTCCTTGACGGCCGCCTGATCTTCGGCCACCAGCGGCAACCTGCCCAACGCCTCGCGGATCGACTGCGACTTCCGCGAAAGCCGATCGTACTCGGGATAACGGGCGAGCATGTCCTGCCGCTGCAACGTCGCCCGCTGCGGCAAGCGCGCGGTCGTGGCTTTCGAGAATCCACCGCAACGATTCGAGCCGGCCGCCGAACTCCAGCGAATTGAAGAACCGCCGGCGCCGCGTGCGCTCGGCGATGTCGATGGCGGTTTGCACCTCTCGGACGCCTTGCCGCTCCGTGGTCGCCTCGAACCAGTGATCCATTGCCACCGGCTGCGGCGTGGCAAGCGCGGCCAACGACTCCATCGGATCGAAGGCCCAATCGGCCGGCAGCGGATCGCGGAGCACCTCGGCGAACAGATCCACGGCCGCCCGCGGCGTGATCGTCGCCGCTGGCATACAGATCGATCGGCCAGACCGATTTGGAAGAGCCAGAGCGAGCCGCGACGCATGTAGTCCATCGCGGCCGCGAGCGACTCATCGCCTTCGGAAATTTGCTTCTGCTGGTACGCCACCAGGGCGGTAAGATAGTTGAGGCGTGCGCCGATCCGACCGGCGCCCATCTTTCGCTTGCCGACGGTGAAGCGGGCCTCGTCAAGCAGGGCCGCGGCCTTGCGAGTTTCGCCCAGCACCGCGTAATTCTCGGCGGCGCAGAGGAACAGCGAGGTCCGCAATTGCCGCGGGGCCTTCCCTCTTGCCCATTGAACGGCCGGCTCCAACAGCGGATACAGTCCCTTGCGGTTCGCCATCAGGTGCGTGATCGTGCCGTAACGGAATGCCTCTTCGAGCACGCCGTAATCGGGGAACCAGGGGTAGGAGGAATAGGAGTTCACCGCGGCGTAGGTCGCCTCCTCGAAGCATTTCGCGGCAGCCGCGTAATCGCCGCTCTTCAGCGCAAGCCGTCCCAGTTCCAGCAGGACGACGCAAGTCATCGGATGGTCGAACTCTCCGCCGGCCAGCTCGGCCCGCTGCAAGATAGGTGATTGCCTGCTGATCTCTTCCACTCGCCAGCAGCGCCAGGCCATGCTCGGCGTCGATCCACGCGCCGGACCAGTGGTTCGGCAATCCGACCGGCCGGCTTAGCGCAGTCGCCATGTCGTTGCTCAATTGATCGTATTTGGCGACCGGTCCCAACAATTCCGCCCGGCGGCGCAGGGCCAAGGTCGTGCAGCGGACGATCTCGTGCGGCGTGATCGGATAACCAAAGGGCTGTTGCACGATGGCGCCGACCTTGTTGGACAGGTTGGTGTCGATGGTCGATTGGATGATCGGCTCGTCGTGGCGGTAGTGGCCCAACTTGGCCTGCCGCGTGGAAGCGCCCCAGGAAACGGCCTTCCGCGCGTTGGGCTGGGCTAGCGCGATCGACTGCTCGAACTGCACTTTCATCATCCAGTCGGGAAATTGCTTGTAGAGCTGCAGGGCGTTGCAGATAGTGGAACATCGCGTGATCGAAATCGCCCATCTGATAATAGCACTCGCCGCACATCGTCTCGTAACAGATCGAATCGATCCACAGCGATTGCGAGGTCTTGATCGAACCGCGCAGCTCGGCCTGAAACGTCTTCAGCGCCGTGGCGTAGTCGCCGTCGTAGAAGGGCACGAAGCCTTTGTAGTAGGTGCCTGTGGGCGTCATTCGCCCTAGGCGCTGGAACGTCGGCGTGCCCGCCGAGCGCTGGATCGTCGGCGTGCCTGCCGAGCGCTGGACTATCGGCGCGGCCAGCGACGGACCGTTGAAAATCGTTACGACAAGAAACGCCGCCAGCAGTTTTCGGACCATGGCCTTGCTCCTTCGTTCCGGGAATGGCACGCCCGCCGTCACCCCTTGATCTTACGTCGCCGCCACCGAGATTGCCAGAGAAAGACGACGTTCGTCGTCCCGGCTAATGTATCTTGCCGAGGTCGTTCTGCGCCGGCAAAACGCCCCGCGACTGCGGTCGCGGGGCGTTTCAAGGACGCCGCTTGGCTGACACCAAGAACAGACAAGTGTGCGTCCGCATTCTGCTCGAATCCGCAAGAGCCGCCCACCCGCAGGCGGCAATACACGTAACTTGCGGAATCGGCGTAGCTTACGGCGACATTGCCGCACTTTCCGCGAAAACCAATTGTGCCGGTCGTAGCGACCGATGTTGATGATTGACCCAACCCTATTCTGACCCTCTTCTTCCGAAGGAGACAGGAAATGCGTGTTTCCGTATCCGCGATGATCCTGTTGCTAACGATCGCGTTGCCGGCGAGGGGCTGGTCGGCCCCTCCGGCACAACCACCCGAACAGGTTGACCGACCCCCGATCAGCGGCGATTTGGCCGACGACGTAACCGCCCAGGAGCAGCCCTGCGAAGGCGAAAAAGAGCCGGGCCTGCTGGCCTCGGTCTTCGGCCGGTTCCTCAACCCGAGCGAGTGCGATCCGCATTGGTGTTTCACTGCCGACGGCCTCGCCTTGCAGCGGTCGAGCGCCCGGAGTCAGATCTTGTTCGTCGCCGGCACGACTACCCCGCTGAACTCGCGACACTTCGACTCTCCGGCGGAGTTGGGCTTCCAACTTAGCGCCGTTCGCCGCGGTCCGTGCGGTTGGGAATGGGAACTTGGGTATTTCCAGATCGACGGTTGGAACGCCAACGCCACCATTCCGGGCGACTCAGTGATGGTAACCAGTTCTGACAGTGGTCTCATCGTGACCGACGCCGAAGCCCATTACAGATCCGCCATCCACCTCGCCGAAATCAACCTGCGCAGACAATGGTTCGACGGCTTCACTCTGCTGGTCGGCTTCCGCGCGGGCGAACTGAATGAATTCTATAGCGAGTCCGGCACTAGCCTCCGCACGCAGGATCTGAGTAGCCTGAACGTCAACACCTTCAACCATCTCTACGGCTTCCAGACGGGCGGCATCTACGAGTTTTACAACATGGGCGGCCCATTGCGCGTCAGCGCCATGTGCAAAGCCGGCATCTACGGCAACTCAGCCATGCAAAGCTCTCGCCAGATCGACGGCGGCGTGAGCGACGATACCTTGGCCGATCATCGCAATCAAGCGGCGTTCATGGGCGAGGCCGCCGGAACGGTCACGTATCAAGTGACTTGCCACCTGTCGCTCCGTGCCACGTGCCAGGCGGTATGGATCGAGGGCGTGGCCTTGGCGCCCGAACAGATCGGCGCGAACGACTTCACCGGCCTCACCCCGGGGATCGACACCCACGGCGGCATCTTCTACTACGGCGGCGGGCTTGGCGCGGAACTGAAGTTCTAAATAGACTTGCGTGATCCTGGAAAAAGGGGACAGGTCCAATTTGTGCGAAGCACCCTCCGGGCCGTTCCGGCAAATTGGACCTGTCCCCCTTTCCCCTCCGGAGAGGGCCAGGGGGTGTGGGCATCGCGGCGGATACGGTAAAGAAAGTCTTGTGTTGGGGCGGCAGTTGCACTGCCGCCCCTTTTTAATGCGCCTCTTCCTCCGTGTTCTCCGCGTCTCCGTGGTGCGTTTCCTGCTGAATTCCCAGCAATTCCGCCAACGGCCGGGCGAATTTGCGGAACTCGGCGGCCGGCATCGCCCAGGTGTCCCAGCGCGGCGAGATCGGCTGGGCGTGGCCGGCGTAATCGGCAAGCGGCACGGCGATGAATCCGTAAAGACTGCCGCGAAACTCGAACAGTTCCTCGGCCGGCAGCGGTGCCCGATCGCCCAGCACGTCGTAGGCGAAGACGAACAGCCCGCGAAAACCGGGCCCAAACAGCGTCTCCCACTGGGCGAGGCTACGCAGATCGTCGCGGGTGGACCAATTCTTCCAATACTGTTTTTGCACGTCGCCCGAGGGAAACCGCCGGCCTTTCACGTCGACCAGCCACGTTTTCTGCTCGGGGGCGGAGACGATGAAGTCGAGGCTCTTGATCGACGCCCCATTGCTCATCAAGCTCCGCTTGGCCTCATCGACCGCCACGTACGGCACGCCGCGGCGTCGCAGAAACTCCTCGAACGCCGCTTCGTAGTGGTTGTCGCGGTTGGCCATGAGGAAGGGGTCAGAGGTCAGGGGTCAGAGACTGGAAAGCCGCTTGCGGTTTCGCACCGACACTCTGAATGAGCGTCAAGCACCTTCCTCTCGCACTTTTCGATCGTCTCCCGCAACTGGTCGGCCGACGCCAGCCTCTTGCCGTGCGTATCGAGCACCAGAACGAACTCGACGTTCATCGGCTTCTTCGAGAACCGCTGCGAACTGACGCGATAGCGCTTGTAACCCCGCATTACCAGGGAAACCTGCCCGCGGGCGACGTTCGCTTGCAGCATGGCGTCCAGCGGGATCGTGCCGTCGGTGCTGTAGCTGGTGAGGATGTATCGGGCGTTCAGGGCATCGAGCAGCCGTCGATAGGCCGCGCTGGCCTCCTCCCGATAGTTGTAGGCGCTGCGCCGTTGGGTGCGCCAATCGAGGCGGATCGCCGCCTTCGTTCCCCGCGTGATCTGCTTGCTCAACTCCGGCTTATCCCAAAGAACGACGCTGTTGAGGACGTGATAATTGCTGCCGTAAGGATGTTGATTGTAGGGCGGATCGAGATACGCGATTTCGATTTCTTCCGACGCGAGCTGCTCAGCCAGCGTTTGCGCATCCTCGCGAAAGACAAGATTCCGCTGCACGTTGTCGTGAAATACCGGCGCGTCGAGATGCAAATCGGTGGCGATTCGATAGAGCGCCGTCTTCGTCTGTCCGCCCCAGCCGTTATGAAAGCCCTTGAATACGCCGCTGGTGTTGCTGCGGTAGCACGCCTGATAGACCAGCGGGGCCAACAGGCACGCCTCTTCGGCGTCGGTGAGCCGGCCGGCGTCTTTCCAGGCGGCGATTTGCTCGCGGATCGCGTCGATCCGCATCCCATTCTTGCGCATATAAAACATTCGGTCGGTGCGAATATCGTAGTTCGCATCGTCGCGCGGACAGAGATGTTCCGTTACCCAGCCGACCTTCGTCGGCAGCCGGTTTGAGCGGCTCGATTGCCTTCTGGTAGCCGCCCAACGACGCGAATTTCGGCGGGCGATTGCAGGCGATGTAGCAGCGGTTGATCGCCTGGGCGTAGGGTTCCCAATCGTTGGAAATGACACGATAACCGAGCAGTTTCGCCATCCGCGACACAACGCCGCTGCCGGCGAAGAGATCGAGGAACGTCCCTTGCTTCGCGGAAGTGCGTTGGATCGCCTCTTCGATCAGCTTCAGCAGTTTTCGCTTGTTGCCGATGTACGGGATGAGTTGATTGAAGAGGTACTCGGACGTATGCGCCGCCGCGTGACGCTTCCGGTCGTAGGTTGTCGAGTGGGCCATCATGGCTCAGTCGTCCTGAAACAGGGGCATGGATCGCCGAACGACAGCCGCAGGCTTTGGCATTGCGAGAAGCTCGCTATCGACATGCGTAGTAAAGGAATCGGCGTCGGAAGGCGAGGCAAGAGTCGTCAATAGCTGCCCGCAGAGGACGACTTTGCGATCGTTGCGAGACAAACGAAAGCCGGCGTCGTGCAAACGTTGAATCTTCATTCTTGCGGAAGCGACAGCGTCTTTTAGTTCAATGGGTTGGCAGGATGCAGTTGTCTTTCTGCAAACGACAATGATGTCGAGCTGAATTGGCTCTTTGGCCTGGGATTGTGGCGTGGCGACGGACATCTCCGACTTCACGGGATGGGAATTCACCACCACGAAGTCCGCCTCGAGAATGGCGGTTGCCAAGGCTTGCCACCCGTCGTTCCGCGAATGATGGTAAGTGAAAACCAGAAGACCATCGGGATTCAATACTCGGTGACACTCGCGAAAGACGGATTTCAGTTTTTCCGAAAACAGGTTGGCGTTCGAGTCTTGCACTTCGCGTTCATGCCGAGTGCTTTGCGGGGAATCATCGGCTGGCAACTGCTGCCAGGCGAAGAAGAAGTCCGCCAACTCGGAATAGTGAACGTTGTCAAAGAAGGGCGGATCGGTTACCACCAAATCGATGCTGCCGTCGGCAAGACCCGTTGCCGCGGAATCACCACAGGAGAGGGCGACGGCTCGCGGCGGCAATGAGTTCCTCCACGGGTGCAATTGCCCGCTGAAGGGCGGAGAACAGACGCGGCCGCTGGCGCTTCCCGTGCCGTTGACCTCGGTCGGCGCATCGCGATAGTCGATGGCGCGAAGAAGGCGGCTGCGAAAGAGATTTGAGAAAGACCCGGAACTCTTGGGCGTTCCCCAGACGTTTGCCTCGATCGGCGTTCGCTCGGGTTTTAAGATATGATGCGAAAACATGTGACGCACGGCTCCGGTGCCTTCGCCCTTGTAAGAAGCAAACAAGTTGTTGAATTCGAGGACGCCGGAGAACAACGTCAGCAGGGCATTCTTCGTCGAAGTGTCGGCCAAGTCCGCAATCGACGAGCGAAGCATGGATAGGGCAAGAAGCTGCCGGTCGTTGAAGAAATCCCGCCACGTGAGAAAGCCGTATCTCATCGCCTGCCTCGTATTAAAGCCGTGTTGCAGAGCCAGGCAAGGGACTGCAATGCTGCCGTCTTCCATTCCGCGATGAAGCCTTCGAGAACAGTCGGCATAAGCTTCGATGTCGTCGGCAGAGGAGGCCAGGTACTCCTTTTCGCCATCTTCTCTGAGAGCGAGTTTGCCAAAGAGGCGATACGACGGGCGCTTTCCGTTCACGGCATCCACAATGACGAATTCGCGGGTGCAGTGGCGGCACACCGCCGTTCGACCTCTTACGGTTCCTTGTTCCGGATCGAACCTCGATCCACAAGACTCGCATACGACGCAGTCTTGGCCATAGAAGCCGGGGAAAACGTTCCAACAGAAAGGGCAAACGATCCGGACGTTGGCGTTCTTCTCCGGGCGCGCGTTCCTGGCAAAGACATAAGAGGAAAACAGACTCTCGTCTTTGCCGCAATGGGGACATGTCGCCTGCATGACCCAAAAATAGTACAAGACGTCACACTCGCGACTTCTCGAGTCCGTTGAGCGATAAAGCGAACGGACGGTCGCCCCAACGCCTTCTGACAGTTCGCCGAAGGCCCTCTGTATCTTGCGGCGATCCAGAGGCCCCAACGCAACACGCACGGATTCCACAGCGACCGGATTAATATCTCGACCGAAGGCTCGGAATCCCAGCTTATGCGCTTCGCCTACAGTCGTGCCCGAGCCCATGAATGGATCGAACACTGTCAGGTTGGAAAAAGCATGACGCTCATAGAAATGCCCGGCGAGTTCTTCCTTCTCACCAAGAGCGCATCCCAGCAAAATGCCGCGAAAGACTGTGCCCAGCCGTTTTGCCCACCATTTGTGTACATGATAGATTGGCCGGTGAACTTCTTTTCGCCAACTCTCGCGTTCTGCAAGCCGTGAGAGAAACTCGAAAGCAAACTCATCGGTTTCGATCAGCCGTCGATCAGCCATTTCCGCCCTCGGCACCCTTTGCGACTTCCGATTTCACGACATCAACATCTCGCATGGCAACAGACACCGTCGTAGCTCCTTTTTGTCGCCATGCCCGAAAGACATGGGCTTTGCCGGCGCCCGGGTTGGTCGCGCTGGTTGGAACCAGGATGTTCGTTTTCAGATCGAACGCATAACCCACAACTATCTGGGCTGCTTCGACGCGAGTGACTGTGCCGACCGAAACGAACTCGTTACCGGGGTCCGTTTCCTGGGGAAGAATAAGCGTCTGTTGGTGAGCAACACCTTCGAGGAGGTGAAAGGGAGTGGGCACCACGTACATCTTGCGGTCGCGAATGAGAATGTCGCCGTAACTGCCGAAGCCCCGCACGCTCTTGTTCTCATGCTTGTAGTCATGGTCAGCATTCAGAAAGTCGCCGTGACACACGATGAGATCGACTACCGGATACGAGTCTCCGTCGGGATTCTTGGGATAGCGGCCAAACACGTAATAGATCGTTCGCCCGTTGTGCCGTCCCGTTGGAACCTGACTGTTACTGTCGAAGCTTGCATCCCGGCCAGGATAGGCCAGCCCCTTTATTTCAAACCCCTCAGTGGATTGGACCATCGTGAAGTCGGGATATGAATTTCGGCCACCTTGGTCGAAAAGCAGGCCGGTCTCTGCAAGACGCCGCCCGAACCAATTCTGAAAGTGGAACTCCTTATCCTTGCTGGTTTCTCGCGTAATGAGGATTCCTTGGCGAGCGGCCTCGACGCAACGGCGGAAAACGGCGGCGATGGTCATAAGGCGTCCCTCCTTTTCTACAGTTCCAGGATTCTCCTCACTGTCGCGATTACGCCCGCCGCGTTGTCGGCCAGTGGGGCGTCCTGCTTCTCGCCGGTCTGCAAATCCTTCACTTGGCAGACGCCGCTTTGGAACTCGTTGCCGCCGGCGATCAGGGCGATGCGGAAGCCGCGGCGGTCGGCGTATTTCAACTGCTGGCCGAGCTTCTTCGCGTCGGGAAATACCTCGACGCCGATGCCCGCCGCACGCAACGCGGCCGCCAGCCGCAGATAGTCGTGCAGGCGATCCTTGTCGAAGAAGGGAATGAGCACTGGGGCGGGCGTCGAAATCTTCTCGACCATGCCAAGCTCTTCCATCGCCGCCAGCAGCCGGTCGAGCCCGAGCGACGCGCCGATGCCCGGCAATTCTTGCGACGTGAACAGACCGGCCAGATTGTCGTAGCGTCCGCCGGAGCAGACGCTGCCGATGCCGGGCAGGGCGTCGAGGAATGTCTCGAAGATCGTGCCGGTGTAGTAATCGAGCCCGCGAGCGATGGAAAGATCGAGCCGCACCCGTTCGGCAGGCACCCCGGCGGCCGTGACGGCGTCGAGCACTTCCTTGAGCTTCGCCACGCCCGAGGTGCCGATCTCGCTGCCGGCCACCAACGGCTCGACTTGCCGCAGCATTTCATCGTTGCCGCCGGCGATTTCGGAGAGTTGCAGCACCTGCCGGGCTTGCTCCGCCGTTGCACCGGCCGCGGAGACCATCTCCTCGGCGACGGCGGCGGCGCCGATCTTGCCGAGTTTGTCGAGCGCCCGCAGAATGGCCGTCGACGCGATCGGCAAGGCCGAGTCGTTCAAGCAAGCCTGAGAGGACCATGCGGTTGTTGATGCGGATGGTGAACTCGCTGAAGCCGATCGCGCGGAACAGGTCGTGGATGACCAGCGTGGTTTCGATGTCGGCGGCGATCGAGCGGGTGCCGATGGTGTCGAAATCGCACTGCATGAACTCGCGGTAGCGGCCGCGCTGCGTGTTTTCGCCGCGCCAGACCGTGGCGATGTGATAGCGCTTGAAAGGGACGCCCAATTCGTTGGCGTGTTGGGCTACGAAGCGGGCCAGCGGCACCGTCAGGTCGAACCGCAGCCCGACCCAACGCCCGCCGTGGTCCTCGAACTTGTAAAGCTGCTTGTCGGTCTCGTCGCTCCCCTTGCCGGCGAGAATTTCCAGGTATTCGAGCGCCGGCGTGTCGATCGGGCTGAAGCCGTAGGAGCGATAAACCCGGCGAGCGGTGTCGATCAGCCGCTCGCGCGGAATCATGATTTCCGGCGGGTAATCGCGGAAGCCCTTCAACGTGCGGGGAGTGATGCGTGCGGGTTCGGTCACGGGAGGAGAGGGGTCAGGGGTCAGGGGTCAGGGATCAGGGGTCGGGGTCAGGGTTCCGGAACAAGGGGTGGGCGGTTCACCGCCCACTAACGCCGCTTGTGGCTTTGCACTGCGAAACGTCGCTCCTTCGCGCGGCCCCAGCACGGCTTCGGCATATTCCTCGATCTGCTCCGGCGTTTCCCAATAATTATCGTACACCCAGTCGTCGTCGTATTCGCAGTCGGCGGTGGTGTAATCGCGACAGATTTGCGGCCGGGTGTCGTAAATGTCGCAAAGCTGATCGTTGCGCAGGTGCTTGCAGCGGTTGTGGACCAGCAGATACCAGCAACCTTCTTCGGTGAAGATGGCCGCGCCTTCGTGCAGCAAGTACCAGCGGATATAATCGAAGTCCTGCCAATCCTTCGGCTTGTCGATCGGCAGTGCGAAGTAGCGGCAGCACTTGGCCGGGCAATGGGTGCAAAGAGTTTCGCCCGGCCGAAGGTCTTCGCGGCGTAATTTCACCCGGCATGCGGGCTTGGCCGTCGTCGGCAGGGCATTGGCAGGCATAAATCGCTCCAGTTCTTGTTCGGGTTATCGACACCCCAGCGTAACAAACGGGGATGGATGGGAAAAGGGGGGTGCCGTCCAGTCGCGCCGCCCGGTATCATGGTTGTAGAATGATTCCACCTTTTGGAGTGCGGCGATTCATCGCCGCTTTCGGTGAAACAGACTGGAGTGCTGAGCAGCACCTGCAACGCGCAGAAAAAGCGGCGATGAATCGCCGCACTCCCAAGAATGAATCGCACAGTCCTTATCCTCCGTCACATGCCGCAGGAGTCGGCAGGCACGCTCGAAAACGCCTTGAGCGGCGCCGGCTTAGAGGTTCGCTACGTCGATCTCTTCCGCGAAGTGCCCGACGAGTTGCCGCTCGACGAGGCATCGGGCCTCGTCGTGCTCGGCGGGTCCATGAACGTCGACGAGGTCGATCGCTATCCCTTCCTCAAGCTCGACGTGCAGTGGATTCAGCAGGCGCTCGAAGCCAAACTGCCGCTGCTGGGGATTTGCCTCGGCGCGCAACTGTTGGCCAAAGCCCTGGGGGCGAGGGTCTATAAGAACCCGGTGAAGGAGATCGGCTGGTATATGCTGGAATGGCTGCCCGCGGCTGGCGACGATCCGTTGTTCGCTCGACATGGCACGGCCACGGCTTTTCAGTGGCACGGCGATACCTTCGACCTACCGCGAGGGGCGATTCTTCTGGCGACTTGCTCGTCATGCCAGAATCAGGCGTTTCGATGGGGAACGAACGCCTACGGGCTGCAATTCCACATCGAAATGACTGCCGCGATGATCGACGATTGGCTGAACAAGGGGGACGAGAGCGGCGAACTGGCTGCGTTGGATTACATCAGCCCACAGACGATCCGCGAGTTGACGCCGTTGTTTCTTCCCGACATGCAGCGGCTGGCAGCCGAGATCTTCGGCCGGTTCGTTCGCATGTGTTTGGAACGCGGGAAGAGCTAGTTCTCCGACCAACTCACCTGAATGTCCGGCTTGTCGCTCTCGACGTGAACGAAGACGAGGTTTTGCGGCGGGGCCGGCGTCGGAGTCCGGGCGTCGGCCGCGGCGGCCGTGTTGACGTGCGGACTTGGACCATCGAGCAGCCCGCAATCCTCAGGCCGGCTTGTTGCCAGTGCGACCGTCATGGCAATCAGAATCATGCCAGCCAGAACCAGGGCGAATCGGGAAGCGATCGGTTTCATGCGGGCTTTCTCCGTCGGAGTTATCCCTATATTTTATTCAGACTTCCCAGGATCACAAGGAAAAACTTTCCTTTCCTCATATTGAGATCGCAGATTTTCCCCCCGGAAGGCCACCCAATTTTGCGAGAATCGTCCTAATCTACCGCTTTTGCGGACTTGACGCATGGCCACTGGAGCAACGGACCATCCTGCGGGGTGGAGACGATCGCTTTTGCCCAGCGCCGCTGGACGTCGCGCTCGGCCCGACGGAGGTAGTCGCGGTCGGGCATTTCGGCCGTTGCTCGGGATAAGATGGTCAGGGCTTCTTGAAAACGACCTTCGCGGCAGAGATGTTCGACCCATTGGTGATGGACGTGGACGTAGTTCTGCGCGAGGGGGTCGAACGTCCGATCGATTGCCAACCCTTGCCGCAGCAGATCGACCGCCTCGGCGAAGTGCTGCGTGTCGCCAAGATGGATCGACCAGTTGTTGATGGTGGCCAGCAGGTTTCCGCGGGCGGTGAGGTTGTTCGGGTCGAGCCGCAGCGATTTGGCGTTGGCGGCCGCCGCTTCGGCAAATCGCTTTTCCGCCAGCAGATCGACGCCGCGGTTGTAGTAGATCATCGCCGCCAATTGGATCGGCGACACTTCGCGAGCCTTCGAGCGATCGGCCCAAGCCGCCGCGCCGATCGTGTTCGACGCCGCTGCCGTCTGCTGCCGCGGATCGCCGCCGAGATGGAACCAGCAGGGGCACGTGGTTTCGACGTCGATCGCTCCCTCGGGCAGCAGCACGCGGCTCATGGCGTGGCTCGGCATCTCCAGCCCTCGACACTTCAGTCCAAGCTCGCCGCCGAAGTAGTTGAACAGCACGGTGGCGCTAACGCAATTGAAACGCCCCTGGTCGAGCACCACGCGAAGGTCGGTCGCCGCGAGGTCGTAGCCGGCATACAACACGCGGCGGTGCAGGAATTCGAAGATCGTTCCGACCTGCTCGCGCCCGGGGACTGTCTCGATTTTCGCGGGCACCGCGGCGAAGCCGTGGTCGACGAAAATGGGACTGTCCCCTTCAAAGCCCCGTCGCAGTTCTTCGGCCAGGGATTTCGCCTTCTGTTCGTAGCGACGCAGCTCGTCGGCAGTGCCAACGCCGCCGGCCACCAGGGCGGCCCCGAGCGGCGAGAATTCATCCAACCGGCCATCGGCCGCATCGGCGAAGAGGTGCTTTTCCAGCGGGTTTTGCGCGGGTTCTGCGAAACTGCGAGCGGCGTCCGATGCGGATGTGAAGCCGCAACCATTGGTCGCGGATAACGCGACGACAAGTACCACCAGCGCAATTGTCAGAAGACGTCGCATGAACTGCTCGGCCCATCTTTTCGGATGATGCACGTTTACGACAACTCTACGATGCAGTTATGCAACGTGCTGCCGCAAGGTGGCTTTTTGCAGACGGGAGCGCGGGCGTCTTGCCCGCTATGGTGAGGCGGGCGAGACGCCCGCGCTTCGGAGAAGCCATTACTCGCCCAATGCGAACGCCTTTACCCGGCTGAGGTAATTGGGCCGGGCGGGGCGGCTGGAGACGTGGCTGGCAAACGGCGAGGGCCGTTCGAGGATCGAAAAGCCCGACACGTCGTCGCGGAGCATCACCACTTCGCCCTGGCTCCGTTCCAAGCCGGTGCGAATCGCGGCATCGCGGCCGCGCGAGATCCCATGCCGGAGGAGGCGGATTTGAGGATAATGGCGCGTCAGCTCGTGGGCGACCTCGCTGGTGGCGTCGGTCGAGCCGTCGTCGATAATCAGAACCTCGAACCGATCGCCGGAATCCGTCATCACGTCGAGGATTTCATGAACGGCATTGTTCAGCGATGCCTGGGCATTCTTGACAGGCAGCAAGACCGAGAGCGAGCGTTGCACGAAAAGGTTCCTTTCGGGGGGGGCAAAAAGGGCTCGGCAACGATCCTATTCTTCGACCGTAAGTTCAAGTCCTCTAAAGAGAAGCTGACACTCGACGCCCTATAGGCTTTTTGCCCAATGTAGGAGGCGACTCCAGTCGCCGACTGCTGTGTCGAGCCCGCTATCGACCTTGGGGCCACAGTTCTACTGTTACCTCAACCCAGTCGCTTCTTGCATTCGACAGGCCCACTGGCGGTCGCCGAGCGGCGCGATTATGCTGAAGTTCCTTACTAATCGGAAGAAATCGAGAAAAAGCTGCGAAAATGTCTGAGATAGCGCCCCAAGGCCCTGAATTCCCCCCCGGCGATGGCCTACTGCCCGCCATCGCCCAGGATGCCGACACCGGCGAAGTCTTGATGATGGCCTACATGAACGCCGAAAGCTACGCCGAGACCCTTTCCACCGGTCGGGCTGTCTACTACAGCCGAAGCCGCAAGAAACTGTGGCGGAAAGGCGAGGAAAGCGGCAACGTGCAGCTCGTCCGGGCGATCTACGTCGATTGCGACCGCGACACCATCTTGCTCCAGGTCGAGCAGCTCGGCGGCGCCGCTTGCCACGAAGGCTACAAGAGCTGTTTCTTCCGCCAGGTTGCCCCCGACGGCCTGAAAGTCGTCGCCCAGCGGGTGTTCGATCCGGCGGAGGTTTATAAGAAGAAGTAGAATCGCTTGCGATTTCGCAGCAGATCATCAACTCACGATTATGAACAACATTCTGAAACTTGGAATCCCCGCCGGCAGCCTTCAGGAGGCCACCGCCGAGTTGTTCCGCCGCGCCGGCTACAAGATCACGTTCAGTTCGCGCAGCTACTACCCGGCGATCGACGACGACGAGATCGAGTGCCTGCTGATCCGCGCCCAGGAGATGGCTCGCTATGTGGAAGAGGGCGTGCTCGACGCCGGGCTGACCGGCCACGACTGGATCATGGAGAATGGGGCCGACGTGCGCGAGGTGGCGGAATTGGTCTTCTCGAAAGTCAGCCGCCGGCCGGTGCGCTGGGTGCTTTGCGTGCCGGAGGACTCGCCGGTCAAGACGGTTCGCGATCTCGAGGGCAAGCGGATCGCCACGGAGGCCGTGGGGCTGACGACTCGCTACCTTGCCAAGCACGGCGTAACCGCCAAGGTGGAATTCAGTTGGGGCGCGACCGAAGTCAAGCCGCCCAAGCTGGTCGATGCCATCGTGGAGGTCACCGAGACGGGCAGTTCGCTGCGGGCGAACAACCTGCGGATCGTGGACGAAGTGTTGCAGAGCACCACGCGACTGATCGCCAATCACGCCTCCTACGCCGTCGCGTGGAAGCGGCAGAAGATCGACGACATCGTGCTGATGCTGCAAGGCGCGATGGCGGCCGAAGGGAAGGTCGGACTGATGATGAACGTCCCGCGCGA
This sequence comes from uncultured Planctomycetia bacterium, assembly GCA_963719005.1. GTDB lineage: Bacteria > Planctomycetota > Planctomycetia > Pirellulales > Thermoguttaceae. The sequence continues at coordinate 33,373 of CAVRAR010000019.1, read as the reverse complement.
CCGGCTCGCCAGCGTGCTGGCCTTGCTGCCCGCCTTGCAGAAGCCGACGATTTCCAGCCTGGCCGACAACGATTGGGCCGACGTGAACACGATTCTCGACGAGTCGATCGTCCGCCACATCATCCCCCGCTTGAAAGCTGCCGGCGCGCGGGGAATTGTCGAGTATCCGTTGAACAAGGTTATTGATTAGAATTGAGGATTGCTGATTGACAGGCAGCGATCAGCGATCAGCGATCAGCGGCCAGCCATCAGCGGTCCTCAATGAACAATCTGCAATCAACAATCAGCAATTTTCCTCCCATGTCTTCCGAAGCACGACTTACGGAAACGCTCGCCAAGCTCGGCCTGCGGCTTCCGGCCGCGCCGGCGCCGAAAGGGCTATACAGATCGGTCGTCATCGCGGGGAATCTCGCGTACACCTCGGGCCACCTGCCGGTCGATGCCGACGGCCATTTGATGAGCGGGCGCGTGGGCGGCGAACTGGACGTCGACGCCGGCGTTCGCGCGGCGCAGTTGGCCGGGCTGAATATCCTCGCCTCGTTGCGCAAAGAACTCGGCAGCCTCGATCGGGTCGCCCGCGTCGTCAAGATTCTGGGCGTGGTCAATTGCACGCCCGATTTCACCCAGCAGCCGGCCGTCGTGAACGGTTGCAGCCAACTGTTCGCCGACGTTTTCGGCCCCGAGGCGGGTGTCGGCGCCCGCAGCGCCATCGGCACGAACACGCTGCCGTTGGGCGTCCCGGTCGAGATCGAAGCCGTCTTCGAGATCTAGCCGTGCTACTCACCGTCATGTGCCACTGCTTGGAACAAGCAGTGCCGAGGCGGCAGGTTGCAGCGGGCACTGCTTCTGCGAAGCAGTGGCACACGCCGTTGAGAAGCGCAAGCCAAAAAGCTTTACCGCACACGTCCCTTCCGGTAAGATGAATGTTGCATTTCACGCGACCGCCACGGCGTTTTGCACGATTGCAACGATTCGCCACGGGTCGCGCCCACCTCGATAGCGCCCGCCGCCGATTGTGCCGCCACCCCGACTTCAGGGAGCTTCTGTATGAAGACGATGACGACGAATCTGGTCTTGTTGTCGATTCTGTTCTTCGGATCGGCGACCGGCACGTTTGCCGACGAGCCCGCGGCTGCCGCCAATGCCGCCGTCGCGCCCAAGGTCGAATATCTTTCCGACCTGCTCTTGGATCGCGCGGTTTCCGTCACCCAGGGTTGGGGTGAATTGGGCGTCGATACGATGGTCGCCGCAAGTCCCAGCGATCCCCAGCCGGCTGCGAAGATCCGCATCAAGGACAAAGCGTACGCTCGCGGCCTCGGGCATCACGCCAACGGCGAAATCGTCTTCGATCTGAGCGGGCAGTACAAGACGTTCGAGGCGGAGGTCGGCGTGCAATGGTCGGACGGGAAGAGTCCCGGTTCGGTCGTCTTTCAAGTATTTGTCGATGGGAAGAAGGTTTTCGACAGCGGCGTGATGCGCGAGAACGATCCGCCGCGGCCGGTCAACGTCTCCGTCGCGGGAGCCGACGAGTTGCGGCTGGTGGCCAACGACGCCGGCGATGGGATCACGTCGGATTGCGCCGATTGGGCCGACGCTCGCTTGACCCGCGATCCGGCGGCGACAAATCGCGCCGCGCCGACCGTCGACGTCGCCCGTTTTGCCCGCGCGCTCTCTTGGGATCCGAAAGTGATGGCAGGAACAAAGGCCAGCCGCTTGGAGGAAATGCCGGCCGAGGATATTGCTCCCTACAAGGAAATCCTCCCATCCCCAGACGGAACGTATTGGGTTCCAACGAAGGACGCGAGCGGCAGCATCGGCCTGCAATGGGACGAGACCCGGATGTTGCGGCGCGTTGTGCTTGAGTTTCCCAGCGCTGCCGCCGTGCCGCCGGCCGAGTCGGTGCAATTGCAGTATTGGACCGGCGAAGCTCAATCGCGCGAGCTGCAATGTTGGAGCGGGGAATCCGCCTGGCAAGGCAATTGGCGGCCGACAAAGGCCGTGCCCGAGAAGATCGAAAACTGCCTGGTGTGGCGGTTCGACCTTCGCGAGGCAGGGCATGGCACGCAGAAAGTCCGTTGGGTCTTCTCCGACGTGAACCGGCCGATCGCGCTGAAACGCCTTTCGGCTTTCACGCGGTCAGCCTGGAAAACGGTGGACGTCCGCATCGAAGCGGTCTGTCCAGGTGAACCTTCCATGGCAGCAGACCTTTTCCCTCTGAAGCCAACCCGGTCGCCCAATGCGTTCATCGATGTGTACAACGGCATATTCCTCGACCCGACGGAAAAGTCTTTCTGCCATCTGAGGTGGGACAAGCCGGAGTCGCTCTGGCTGAGAGTCCGCTACGCTGTCCCAAGTTCCCACAAGGCCGATCGTACCGTGCTGCGGTTTCGGATGCCCGCCGCGGCGTTCGGCGTGGCGGTCGAAGATTTACTCACGCACGATTGCGTCTACGTACCTCATGCTGGCGTTTTCGTAACAAGACTGCCCGCGCCGGTCACGTTTGAAGACTACGTCAATAAGGTTGCCGGAAAGAAATCCGTGCTCGAGGAAGTTCGGCAGAAGCCGGATCGGGATTTCTCCGAAGCGTGGGCCCAGATCCACAGCGCGAGTCAGGATTGGGTGCCGACGCTGATTTCATTGGCCTGCGACAACCGCAAGTTCCTGGTCGAGCGCGAGGGAGTGGTGATTTTCAACGAATACGAACACCCCGACGATCCGCCGGGAAGCAGCGACGGCGTTCACACCTGGGCAAGCAACGTCGGCCAATGGCGATTCGTCCCGAGTTTTGGCGGCGGCCGGCCGCTGGCGATCACCCGGCATTTCGACGGCGGCTGGCTGCCCATCCAAGTGACGACCGCCCGGGACAAAAACGTCACATACCGGCAAACGACTTCCGTCGCTCCGGCAACCGGACCCGTGGCCGGCAAACCGGCGTGGCTGCGCGAGCGGGCTTTCTGCGCGATCGAGTATCAAGTGAGAAACACCGGAAAAGAGGCATCAGACGCCCGCCTGGTTCTGCATCTAGCTTCGGCGAAAGAGCCCAAGCGATCGGTTCGATACTACAAAGTCGGCGAAGGCTTTGTGGCGACGAACAACGACCGCCTCGCAACGATCAACAACGATCGCGTCTTGACTTTTGTCGACACCCGCGCGGCGGGGCCCTTGTCGTGCGAGCAAGGGCCGGAGGGGATTGTGCTCTCGGGCACGCTGCCCGCCGAAACGACTGCCCGCTGCGTCGTCCACTTGCCCGCCTGGAAAGTGCCGCCGCTGGAGTACGCCTTGCTGCTGGAAGGCAATCCGCCGGCGTCGCGGACCGCGGACTATTGGAAGTCGCTGCTCAAACCGGCGATGCAGATCGAGATTCCCGACGACTTGTTGAGCAACATTATCCGGGCCTCGCAGGTGCATTGCCTGTTGGCCGCCCGCAACGAGGACCGTTGCGAGTTGGTCGTCCCCGTGGATCGGCTCGGTTCATTACGGGCCGCTCGATACCGAGGCCAACGCCATCATTCGCGGCATGGATATGACTGGCCACGCCGAGTTCGCCCGGCGCGGCATGGAGTACCTGCTGAAAAAGTGCAACCTGGACGGCTATCTCGATCCTGTCCAACAGTGACACGTTGGTCGGCAACGGCGAGATCCTTTGGAACATCGGCGAGCATTACCAACGGACCCGCGATCGGGCTTGGATGCAGAAGGTCGCCCCCGACGTGGTGCGCATTTGCCGATGGGTCATTCGTCAGCGGGAGAAGACAAAACGCCTCGACGCCAACGGGCGGAAAGTGCCCGAATACGGCCTGATGCCGCCGGGCGTCAGCGCCGACTGGAGCCGCTTCGCCTATCGTTTCTTCAACGACGCCCAGTACTACCGCGGCCTGGAGATGGCCGGCAAGGCGTTGGCCGACGTCGGCGATCCCGCGGCGCCGGCGATCTTGCAGGAAGCAAAAGAATATCGTGGAGACATCGCACGAGCACTACCATTCGATGCAGGCGAAATCGCCCGTCGTTCCGCTGAAGAACGGCACGTGGGCGCCGGCCGATCCGTCGCATCTTCGGTTGCTACGGCAACGTCGAGGATTTTCTGCCCGGCGAAGACGATAACGCGAACCTACGTCTACAGCGTGGAGGTGGGCGCCCACCATCTCGTGGCGAGCGGGGTTCTCGATCCGGCTTCCAAAGACGCGGATTGGATGATCGACTATCTCGAAGACGTCCAGTTCCTTCGCTCGTGGCGAAAGGGCGATATCGGACCAGCCGATGCTTTCGCTTGGGGCGGTTTTGCGAAGATGCAGCCCTACTACTGCCGAATCGCCGAGATCCATGCCCTGCGCGACGACGTGAAGCCGTTCATTCGCTCGTATTTCAACCCGATTCCGTCGCTGGTCGTCTCCGAGGATCTCTCTTTCTGGGAGAGACTGCTGGACCACGGCGTCGCCGGCAGCGGTTGGAACAAGACGCACGAGACCGGCTGGTTCCTCGGCCAAACCCGCACGATGTTCGTCAGCGAGCGCGGCGACGAGTTGTGGCTGGCCCCCTTTGTGACCAACCACTGGCTCAAGGACGGAATGAAGGTATCGATCGGCAACGCGCCGACGCGATTCGGCAAGGTGGGCTACACGATTACCTCGAACGCCGCCAAGGGAGAGATCGAAGCGGTCGTTCAATTGCCCGAGAAATGCGCGGCCAAGAAGGTCGTGCTCCGCCTGCGGCATCCCGACGGAAAGCCGATGCAATCAGTGACGGTACAAGGGGAACCGCACAAGGATTTCGACCCGCGGAAGGAGACGATCACGCTTGCGCCTGCTGGCGGAACAATTACGGTTCGGGCAAAGTATTGAGACAACCTCGTTTCCACGCTCCGCGCGGGAACCAGGATTAGAAGGGAGACTGGACCATGACGAGTCGTCGTTTCAAACTCGTGCTGTTTGCCGTGGCGTGTCTTGCGGCCGTGGGGTCTGCGGCGGCGCAGGCCGCGGATACACCGCGGGGGGAATCGCTGTCCGACGAACTGGCCGATCGCATCGTTTCTGTCTCGCAAGGCTGGGGCGAACTCGGCTTGAATACTTCGGCGGCGGCGGTAGGCCAACAGCCGCTGAAGTTTCGCATTAAGGACAAGGAATACGCCCACGGACTGGGCCATCACGCCAACGGCGAAATCGTTGTCGACCTGGGACGACAGTTCAAGACTTTCCGGACCGAAATCGGCGTCCAATGGCATGGGTGGACAGACTCCGGCCTCTGTGGTGTTTCAGATATACGTCGACGACAAGAAGGTTTTCGACAGCGGGGTCGTCCACGAGAACGATGCTCCGCGGCCGGTGACGGTTTCGGTGGAGGGCGCCAGCGAACTGCGGCTGGTGGCTAGCGACGCGGGAGACGGAATCATCTGTGATGCTGCCGATTGGGCCGAGGCCCGATTGGTCCGCAATCCGGCGGCGGAGAAAGAACGACCGCGAACGACCATCGACGTCGCCCCATTCGCCATCGTCGCATCGTGGGATCCGAAAGTCATGACCGGGACCAAGGCCAACCGGGTGCAGGAGTTTCCCGCCGAGGATATCGCACCCTACAAGGAGATTCTCCCGGCGGCGGGCGGGAGCTATTCCGTGCCGGAAACCAACGGCCAAGGTTGCATCGGCCTGCAATGGTTCGAAAACCGACTGCTGCTGCGAGTTGCTCTGCGGTTCCCCAAGATAGCCGACGTGCCTGCGGCCGGGCTCGGTCCAATTGCAGTATTGGGTCGGTGAGTCGGCGTGGCAAGGTGGATGGCAACGTGCAGAGATTACGCCGAAGAAGGTGGAAAACAGCCTGGTTTGGTCGTTTGGCTTCAAACATATCCCGCACGGCACGCAGAAAGTACGCTGGATTTTCGCCGACGCCAAGCAGCCCATCGCGCTGGCAGGAATCTCCGCGTTTGCCCGGTCGCGATGCGAAACGATGGACGTCCGCATCGAGGCAACGCACTACGTCGCGCCGTCGGCGATGGCGGACTTGGACGTCGCAGTAACTCAGCTAGACTGGTCGCCAAAAGCGGAAATCGACGTCTACAACGGCAACCTTCTCGATCCGACGGAAAAGCCTCCTCGCCATTGCACGTGGGATTAAGTCGAAACCGCTCACACTGAAAGTCCGCTACAATGCTCCGCAGCGCTACAAGGCCGATCGGACGGTGTTGCGGTTTCAGATGAAGGGCGGTGAGGCCGGCCTGCCGGCGCGGCGTTCGGCGTGGCGATCGAGGACTTGCTGGCCAACGATTGCGTGTACGTGCCGCACGCCGGCGTGTTCGTCACGCGGCTACCCGCGCCCGTCACGCTTGCCGACTACCTCAAGAACAATCGCCGGCAAAGAGACGGTGCTTCGAGCAAGTTCGGCAGCAGCCCGACCAGGATTTTTCCCGGGCGTGGTCGGTGGTTCACAATCCGGTCCAGGATTTTGGCCCGATGATGATCTCGCTGGCCAACGACAACCGGAAGTTCATCGCCCTGCGCGAGGGCGGGATTCTCTTCGACGAGTACGATCGGCCCGACGATCCACGCGTGGCGTTTCCCGGGACCATCTACGAAATAGCGTTCAGCCTTCCGTGGCGGTGTTCGTCGAGTTTCGGCGTCGGCAAGAATCTTGAGACGTATCGGTCTCTCTCGAGATGGATGGTTGCCGATGCACAATACGTTTGTCAGGCAGGAGGGCGGACTGGTAGTCTATCGACAGAAGACCTATGTCGCTCCCATGAGCGATGCGGTCGCCGACGCGCCGTTCTGGTTTCGCGATCGCGCCGTGTGCGTGGCTGAATATCATGTAATAAACCGCGAGAACAAAACAAACTCCGCGAGGATCGCTCTGAACTTCGGCAACGAGAACAAGAAACCCTTCCAACTTCAGGAAGTCAAAGAAGGAGTGCTGGTCGTTCGGGGCGACCGCGTCTTAGCTGTGATCGACACCCGCAAGGCAGATCCGCTTGCCGTGAAACGAGAGGCGGAAGGTGTGATCTTGTCCGGTGAAATGCCCGGCGGATCGATGGGCCAGTGTTTCGTCTATTTTCCAGCCTGGAAGGTCGATCCAAAGGATTACGCCGTCCTCTTGAAGGGCAATCCAAGGAACTACGACTCCCTCTTGAAAGGCGAAGATGCGGCTGGCCGAGTCGTATCTTATTGGACGAAGCTGCTCGAACCGGCCATGCAGATCGAGGTTCCCGACGCACTTCTGACCAACATCATCCGCGCTTCCCAGGTGCATTGCATGTTGGCCGCCCGATGCGAGGATCGCGGCAAGCAGATTGCCGCATGGACCAGCGCCGACCGCTACGGTCCGCTGGAAAGCGAGTCGAATTCGATCATCCGCGGCATGGATATGAACGGGCAGACCGATTTCGCCCGGCGGAGCCTCGACTTCTTTCTGAAGCTCTGCAACAAGCAGGGCTTCATCACCACCGGCTACACCCTTGTCGGCACGGGCGAGATTCTTTGGACTCTCGGCGAACACTACGATCGCACCCGCGACCGCGTTTGGATGAAGAAGGTCGCCCCCGAGGTGGTCCGCATCTGCCAGTGGGTCATTCGCCAACGGGAGAAGACGAAGCGGCTCGATGCCCGCGGCCAGAAAGTGCCCGAGTATGGTTTGACGCCGCCGGGCGTGACCGCCGACTGGAACCGATACGACTATCGCTTTTTCAACGATGCCCAGTACTATGCGGGCTTGGAATATGCCGGCCGGGCGCTGGCCGACATTGGCGATCCCGCTGCGCCGGCGATCCTGGAAGACGCGAAACAGTACCGCGAAGACATCGTGCGGGCGTTTCGCTGGACACAGGCGCGATCGCCGGTCGTTCCGTTGAACAACGGAATCTGGGTGCCCGTCGGTCCGTCGTTGCTCGATTGCCTTCGGCGCAGTCGAGCGATTTTATCGAAAGCCGGACAATACGACAAGGAAACCCTTCGTTAATCGTGGTGCTATAGCATCTGAAGTTGGCGTGCACCATCTGGGGGTCGATCGGGGTTCTCGACCCGGCTTCGAAAGAGATGGATTGGATGGTCGATTATCTCGAGGACGTCCAATTTCTGCACGAGGGGCTGGACGATTATCCCGCGGAAAACAATCGCAAGGATGTCTTCTGATTTCGGCGGCTTTGCAAAACTCCAGCCCTATTACTGCCGAATCGCCGAGCTCCACGCCCTGCGCGACGACGTGAAGCCGTTCGTGCGATCGTATTTCAACTGCATTCCCACGCTCGTGAGCCAAGAGAACCTCTCTTTCTGGGAAGCATTTCCACAATGGCGGAGGGTGGAACAAGACGCACGAGACGGGCTGGTTCCTTTGCCAAACCCGCGTCATGTTCGTCGGCGAGCGCGGCGACGAGCTCTGGCTGGCCCCGTTTGTGACCAACCATTGGCTCAAGGACGGCATGAAAGTGTCGGTGCGCAACGCCCCGACGCGATTCGGCAAGGTAAGCTACACTATCGCCTCGAAGGTTGCCAACGGCGAAATCGAAGCGGTCGTTCAACTGCCCGAGAAATGCACGGCCAAGAAAGTCGTGCTCCGCCTGCGTCATCCCGACGGAAAGCCGATCCGATCGGTGACCGTGCAGGGAAAACCACACAAGGATTTCGACCCAAAGAAGGAAACCATTACCCTGGAACCCTCCGGCCAGAGCGTCACGGTTCGGGCAAAGTATTGAAATTCGGGGCCGTCTGGGCGACAATAGCGGGAACAAAGGTTCGTCATCTCTATTTCGAGCAACAGGAGAGCATCCGATGTCTTGCGGCAAATCGCGACTTATCCGAATGGTTTGTCTCGGCGTTCTATGCTTAGCGGGCGCTTTCGCGCCGCCGCCGCCGAGTCTGCGGCCCCGGTGCCCGAGACGAAGGAGCAGCGCGACGCGCGAATGGCGTGGTGGCGCGAGGCGCGGTTCGGGATGTTCATCCATTGGGGCCTCTACGCCGTCCCCGCCGGCGAATACGACGGGAAGAAGATCCCCGGCCTTGGCGAATGGATCATGTACGACGCGAAGATCCCCGTGGCCAAATATGAAAAATACGCGAAGGCGTTCAATCCGGTCAAGTTCAACGCCGACCAGTGGGTTGCCCTCGCCAAGGCGGCCGGCATGAAATATCTTGTAATCACGGCCAAGCATTGCGACGGCTTTGCGATGTATCCGTCGAAGGCCTCGAAATACAACATCAGCGACGCAAGCCCGTTCAAGCGGGATCCGATGGCGGAGTTGTCGAAGGCGTGTGCCGCCCAGGGAATCCGCCTCTGCTTCTATTATTCGCACTGCTGGGACTGGCACGAGCCGAACGCCCCGGGCTTCATCAACAACTGGGACTTCGGCCCGATCGAGAAACGCCATCCCGACGTTTACTTCCGCGAGAAATCGTTGCCGCAGGTCGAGGAGCTTGTCTCGCAGTACAAGCCGGCGCTGATGTGGTTCGACGTGCCGGACCTGACGCGCGAGCGCAGCCAGGAGTTCTTGAACGTGATTCGCAAGCACGTGCCCGATTGCGTGGTCAACGACCGCGTGGGCAACGATCTGGGCGATTACGTCACGCCCGAGCAGGTCATCCCGCCGAACGGCTTCCCCGGCCGCGATTGGGAGACCTGCATGACGATCAACGACACCTGGGGCTATAAGACGCACGACACGAACTTCAAATCGACCGAGACGCTGTTGCGCAATCTGATCGACATCGCCAGCAAAGGCGGCAACTACCTGCTGAACGTCGGCCCGACCGCCGAGGGCGTCATCCCGGAAGCGGAGGTGCAACGGCTCAAGGAGATCGGCCGTTGGATGGACGTCAACAGCGAGGCGATCCACGGCGCCACGGCCAGCCCCTTCAAGAAACTCGAATGGGGCCGCTGCACGCAGAAGCCCGAGCGGCTCTTCCTGCACGTTTTCGATTGGCCGAAGAAGGAACTCGTTGTGCCGGGGCTGAAGAGCCGAGTTGAAGAGGCTTACCTGCTGGCCGATCCGAAGCGTGCGTCGCTGCCCGTAAAGCAAGACGAAGAGGGCGTCACCGTGACGCTTCCCGCCGAAGCCCCCGATAAGATCGCCTCCGTCGTGGTGATCGAGATTGCCGGTCCGGCCGAGGTGGCGTACACCATCCCTCAAGCCGCGGACGGCTCGGTGAAGCTGCCGGCAGCCGATGCGACGATTCACGGTTCCAGCGCCCGTCACGACTCGGCGCAGGGGGCCGAGAACATCGGTTTTTGGAGCGATGTCAAGGATTGGGTCGAGTGGGGTTTCTCGATCAGCGAGCCCGCCGCCTTCGACGTTGAAATCACTTACGCCTGCGAGAATCCCTCCGCCGGCAGCGAATACACCGTCGAGGTTGCCGGCAAGAAGCTGACGGGCAAGGTCGAAGGGACCGGCGGCTGGACCAAGTTCGTCACGAAGAATCTCGGGCGGATCGAAATCGCCGCCGCCGGCCGCCAGACACTCGCGGTTCGCCCGACGGCCATGCCGGGCGGCGCCGTCATGGACCTCAAGACCGTTCTGCTGAAACCCGCGCCTGCTCAAGCCGCGGCCCCCGAGACGAAGAAGTAACGCGACGCCAGAATCTTTGTCGGAGCGGCACTTGCACTCCCAGCCCGGCGCCGATGGCCGACACCAACCCGAAGCGCGAGCGAGGGAGTAGGCTGCGCATCCCTCGCTTGCGCTTCGGGTTCGTATGGAACGCAGTCGCGAATGCAGCGGGTATGTCTACTCGCGGCGAATCGGGAAATTCCGCGCGGCTCTCTGGGCGAAAATCCTACTTCTCCTGTGGCATCTCCCGTGCAAGCCGCGTCGAAGGCCGTCCCGACAGGGGCGAATCCCTCGGGAACGTGGCGGCCCGTCGCATTTTTCATCGTCCCGCCGTTTTCCCGTGAAAAAGCTTGCACTGGCCGGTCGGCCGACGGCTGCGAATCATTCGCCAGGGCTGCGTTTTGGCCCGTGGTGTAAGAACAGTGGCTCGAATTTGAGGAGGTATGTTATGCGACGGATACTGATGACGGTTGTGGTTTTGCTGACCGTGTGCTTCCTGGTGGCCGACTCGGCCTCGGCAGGTCGGCGGGGTCGGGGCGGTTGCGGTGGCTGCTGCTGGTACAGCAGTTGCTGTGACAGCGGCTGCTCCGGCTGTGGAAGCTCCTGCGGCTGTGGAAGCTCCTGCGGCTGTACCAGCGGCTGCGGTTGTGGCGGCTGGTATGATTGCGGCTGTGGCTGTCGCGGTGGCCGCCGGGGTTGCGGAGGCTGCGGCTGTGGTTGCGGCTCCACCTGCAACTCTTGCTGCCAGCCGGTGCCCTGCTGCCAGCCAGGCACAACGCAGCAGCAACCGCAGCACCACCAAGGAGCGACGACCGTGCCCCAGAAGGCGCCGGAAATGCCCAAGGCCCCGTCTCCCGAGGTCATGAAGTAGTCAAACTGCTTCCCCGAATCGACTTTCACGGAGCGCTCCGAGGCGCGGAACAGAGAGTCGGGGCAGCAAGAGAGTCGGGGCGGCACGAGCGTTGGGGCGGTGGTCGAACCGCCGCCCCAACCGTGTTGTCCTTATCGGCCGCTAAACGGCGATTGCACGTTCTGCGGCTCGAACAGCAGCTTCACCGACGGCCGCATGAGCACCACGATCGTAAACACGCCCAAAACCGTGCCGAAGGGGGTGTTCATGCACAGCAGGGCCGCAATCACCAGGCAAAACGTGTAATGCCGCTGCTGGCTGAGAAATCGCCCGGCCAGGAAAATGCAGACCGAATAGCCCCAGCCGATGAGCGTGAAGGCCATGCCGCCGAACATCATCATCAGCCCCATGAACTGCAGGAACGCGCGATCGTCTGCGGGACCATGCCGGCCATGCTCGAACACTACGGGGGCTACGAGCATCAACAGGCCAAAAAACAGATAGAGCAGCGGAAAGCAGGCGAAAAACGCCACCAGGCCGGCCACGACGTAATGAAAGATCGAGAGCAGCCGCAGGTGTTCGAGGTCTTGGTTCATGGCGTTCTTCCCTCCTTTTCTCCGTCCATTCTGGCGTGCGGCGTCAACAAGTCAAGTGTACGCCGCCGGAAAATGTAGGGGTGTTGCCTGAAACATAACGTCTCCGGAGCGCAAAAAGTTGGGGCGGCAAATGGACTGCCGCCCCAACGGGTGTTCAGAATGGAAAGCACATTCCGCGGGCCGTTGGCCCCCGGCTATTGCGATATTGTTGACTCGATTCTCCGCGAACGCGGGAGCTATTTCTTTGCCTTGATTGCCGCCTGCGCCGCCGCCAAGCGGGACCGGTGCGCGGCGAGGGGTCAAGGAAGAGATTAGGCGCAGATTTCAGGTGACACCGCTTTGATGACTTCCTTTGTAAGATCGGGCTTGTCTGCTTTTTGCCGGGTCAGTTCAAGGATGTTGTTAATGAGTTCGACCTCCTCCGCGTCGCGGAGAACGTCTTCCCTGACCATGTTATTCTGCCATAGCCAGTAGGCGACCTCGCACCAACGCCACAGCGGCGCGTTATCCGTGATTCCGCACGCCGGCGGAGGAAATCCCCCAGGCCCTCTCTCGCCAATCATGTACTGATGAACGAGCTGTCGAGAACGATCGATTCTTCTCGCGATGTCCGCCTGAGTCACCAAGTTGCAGTAGTCCACTCTCAACACGTCCGCTCCGACCCCGGCGTTTCGCACATCGCCAATCGCGCTAAGAACCGCATCCTTCATGGACGGCGCACGACGCGAAAAGGTAATGAACGCACGCCCCGACCGTATGGCAATTGTCCCATCGTCGCAACCGGCTCCCAACAAGGCGTTTTCCACGTCAGACGTCAGGTTGACAATCCCCGTGAGGACCAAGGTAAAATCGCGTTCACGCTCACCCAAGTTCTGATTCATATTGCCTCTCACGGGTCGGTGTGCCGCTTCCGAGAGTGTGGGCACAGATCGATCTCGCTCTGGATATGACGTGCGTGGTTCTCCGGAACTCTGGGGTAGAATTCACCGTTACCTTACAGCCATCCCGAAAATGGTGCGGGCAGAAGAGTCTTCCCCACGCATGGCCATTTGACATTTCCACTGTCCACCCCAGTTGCTCCGCATACTGGATCGCCTTTTCAATATGTTTGTCGGGGTGTCTGGGACGACCCATCTATATAATCCTACAGCGGCGTTGACACTTGTCAAGCCGTATTCTGGGAAGCCAAGCACCGCCTATTGGTGCATGAGTTGTACTCGTTGTGACCACTAGAACGGTCATGCCTACTCGATAGGCAAACGTCTACTTCTTCGCCTTGATCGCCGCCTGGGCCGCGGCCAAGCGGGCGATCGGCACGCGGTACGGGCTGCAACTGACGTAATTCAAGCCGGTGCGGAAGCAGAACTCGACGCTCGCCGGATCACCCCCCTGCTCGCCGCAGATGCCGATCTTCAGATCGCCGCGCGTCGAACGCCCCTTGACCACCGCCATCTGGATCAACTGGCCCACGCCCTCCTGGTCGATCGTCTGGAACGGATCGGCGGCGAGTATGTTGTCTTCCAGATAGTCGTGCAGGAAGCTGCCGATGTCGTCGCGGCTGAAGCCGAAGCTCATCTGCGTCAGGTCGTTCGTGCCGAACGAGAAGAACTGCGCCGTCTTCGCCATCTTGTCGGCAATCAGGCAGGCCCGCGGAATCTCGATCATCGTGCCGTAGAGGCAATGCACTTCGACGCCCGTCTGATCCTGCACCTCCTTCTTGACGCGGTCGAAGATCACCTTCGTCACGTCGAGCTCGCGTCCGTCGCAGGTGACCGGGACCATCAGCTCGGGCTTGGGCGACTTGCCCTCCTTCTTCAACTCGGCGGCGGCCTCGAACATCGCGCGGACCTGCATCTCGGTCACTTCGGGATACGTAATGCCCAGCCGGACGCCGCGGTGGCCCATCATCGGGTTGGTTTCGTGCAGGGCCTCGCCGCGTTTCTTAATCTCGAAGGGGCGAATGCCCAGCGACGCGGCCAGTTCCTTCTGCCTGGCCGGGTCTTGCGGCACGAACTCGTGCAGCGGCGGATCCAACAGCCGCATCGTCACCGGCAGCCCGTCCATCGCTTCCAACGTCCCCTTCATGCTCTTCTTGACGAAGGGGAACAGCTCGGCCAAGGCGGCCTTGCGCTCGTCGAGCGTCTTGCTGAGGATCATCTTTCGCAGCAGGAACAGCGGCTGATCGGAGCCCGTGCCGTAGAACATGTGTTCGGTGCGGAACAGCCCGATGCCTTCGGCGCCGAACAGCCGTGCGACCTTGGCGTCTTCCGGCGTGTCGGCGTTCGTGCGGACGCCCAGCGTGCGGAACTTGTCGACGATCTTCATGAAGCCCTGGAATCGTGGGTTTTCCGTGGCGTCCATCATCTCCAGGGCGCCGGCGTAGGCCTTGCCCTTGGTGCCGTTCAGCGTGATCAGATCGCCGTCCTTGAGCTTCACCTCGCCGGCCGACATCCGCTTGCCGCCCAAGTCGATTTTCATGTCGCCGGCGCCGACGATGCAGCACTTGCCCCAGCCGCGAGCCACCAGGGCCGCGTGGCTGGTCATGCCGCCGCGGGCGGTGAGAATGCCCTCGGCCGCGCGCATGCCTTCCACGTCTTCCGGATTGGTCTCTTCGCGGACCAGGATGACTTTTTCGCCCTTCTTCTTCGCTTCGACGGCTTCCAACGAGGTGAAGACGATCTTGCCGCACGCCCCGCCCGGCCCGGCCGGAAGACCGGAGAGGAACGCCTCGGCCTTCTTCTCGGATTCCGGGTTGATGATCGGGTGGAGCAGTTCGTCCAACTGCGCCGGCTGCACGCGGGTGACGGCGGTCTTCTCGTCGATCAAGCCCTCGGCGAGCATGTCCATCGCCATGTTTAACGCGGCCGTGCCGGTCCGCTTGCCGTTGCGGCACTGGAGCATGTAGAGCTTGCCGTTCTGAATCGTAAACTCGATGTCCTGCATGTCGTGGTAGTGGCGTTCGAGCCTCGCGCGGATGTCGTCGAGCTCCTTGTACAGCGCCGGCCACTCGGTTTGCAGCGACTTGAGGTGCTGGTTCTGCGGATTCTTCGTCTCTTCGTTCAAGGGGTTGGGCGTGCGGATGCCGGCCACGACGTCCTCGCCCTGGGCGTTGACGAGCCACTCGCCGTAGAACTTGTTTTCGCCGGTGGCCGGATTGCGCGAGAAGGCCACGCCGGTGGCCGAGGTGTCGCCGAGGTTGCCGAAGACCATGCTTTGCACGTTGCAGGCGGTGCCCCACTCGCCGGGAATGCCTTCGATCTTGCGATAGGAGACGGCCCGGCGTCCTTCCCAACTCTTGAATACCGCGCCGACGGCGCCCCAAAGCTGCTCGCTGGGATCATCCGGGAACTCGCGGCCGAGCACTTCCTTCACCTTCTCCTTGAATTTCGCGCACAACTTTTTCAGATCGGCAGCGGTCAAGTCGGTGTCGGAGGCATACTTTTTCGACCGCTTCATCTTGGCCATGATGTGTTCGAGTTGCACGCGGATGCCCTTGCCCTCGGCCGGCTCGATGTCTTCGGCCTTCTCCATCACGACGTCGGAATACATCATGATCAGGCGGCGGTAGGCGTCGTAGACGAACCGCTCGTTGCCCGACTTCTTCACCAAGCCGGGAATCGTGGCCGGGCAGAGGCCGACGTTCAGCACCGTTTCCATCATGCCGGGCATCGACGTGCGGGCGCCGCTGCGGCAACTCAACAACAGCGGGTTCTCGGCGTCGCCGAACTTCATGCCCATCGCCGCTTCCGTCTTCTGCAAGGCGGCGGCCACCTCGTCGCGGAGCGACTGCGGGAACTTTCGCCCTTCGGCGAAAAAGACCGTGCAGAAGTCGGTGCTGATCGTGAATCCGGCCGGAACCGGCAAATTGAGCTTGGCCATCTCGGCCAAGTTCGCGCCTTTGCCGCCGAGCGTGTTTTTCATCGTCGCATCGCCTTCGGTTCCCTGCGGGCCGAAGAAATATACGTACTTTTGAGCCATGTTTGCCTTCCTTCAGGTGATGTCACAAAAAATTGTGCGATTATTCCACTGTTTCTTGGCGGTGTAGTGCCCAGACTACCCCGGCAGCCTACAATTCCGTCGGTACAGACCGCGACCAAGAACGAAACCGAAAAGTCTAACAGCGTGGCAAAAGGGCGTCAAGGATCAGGGGCGTAGGGTGGGACAAGCTTGCGCAGTCCCACCAAGTGTTCTTCCCGTCGTCTGGTGGGACTGCGCAAGCTTGTCCCACCCTACATCCCATTTATAAGGAGCTTCCTATGTCTTTTCTTCAGAATCTCGTTGTTTTGTTGGCTCGCCTGGTGCTGAGCCCATTGTTTGTCTTCGCCGGCGTGAATCACTTGCTCAATTGGAACGGGACGATCAAATACATGACGAGCAAGGGGATGGGAATCGAGGCGGTCTTCGGCAGTTCGAGCCCGATCGTCGTTCAAGTCCTGTTGGCCGGTGCGACGGCGTTTCTTCTACTTGGGGGGCTGTCGGTGCTGCTGGGGATTCGCGCCCGCTGGGGCGCCGTGCTGTTGATCGTTTTTTTGGTTCCCGCAGCCTTGATCTTCCATGACTTCTGGCATTACGATGGCCAGATTCAGCAGTTGCAAATGGCGAACTTTATGAAGAACATCACCATCGCGGGCGGACTGCTGATGGTGCTGGCCGTCGGCTCGGGGACATGGAGTTTGGACACACTCCGGCGAAAACGCCGAACCGTGCCGCCAACCCCTGGCCCCTGACCCCTGACCCCTGATCTCGATGAAGCATTTTCCCCTGATTGCCGCCGTGTTCGAGGGATGCCTCACGCCGGCGGCGATTGGGCTCGGATGGCTGCTGGGCACGCCGCCGCTGGCAACGCTCTTTCACTTCAATGGCCGTGACGCCCTGCTGGGCGTTGCCGCCGTCTTGCCGCCGCTGGGACTGTTCTGGTTCTGTCTGGTATGCCCGTGGCGACCTTTCGCTGAAATCGCCAAGATCACGATCGAAACGCTGGTGCCGCTGTTTCGCCACTGCGGGCTGGCGCAACTGGCGATCATTTCCGCCTTGGCCGGACTGGGCGAGGAGACGCTCTTTCGCGGCGTCGTCCAGGCAGGGGTGGCCCAAGGAATCGGCGGCGCGTACGGCGTTTGGCTCGGTCTGCTGGCGGCCGCCGTCCTCTTCGGACTCCTCCACTCCATTACACCGACCTACGCCATCCTTGCCGGGCTGATCGGCCTCTATCTCGGCGGGCTTTGGCTGGTATGTGGCAATCTGTTGACCCCGATCGTCGCCCACGGCGCGTACGATTTTCTCGCCCTGGTGTATCTGGCGAGAATAAGGAGAGAGGGGAGAGAGGAGAGGGGAGAGGGATAAGAAGAAACGCCCCGCGACTGCGCTAGCGGGGAGACGTTTAGCCTGCATTTCTACCCACGCAGGGAAAACAGGCAACAATATGTTCGGTGGGGCAGACATTCTTGTCTGCCATAAGTGCCGCAGTTTTCGCGGCAGACAGGAATGTCTGCCCCACCGTGGTGAGAAATGCGGGTTAGCCGCGCCCGAAGGGATGCGATCCCCGATGCCGTCTATAGCGATTATCCCGCCTGCGTGATTCAGGAAAACTCTTATCAATTGCCGGCTTCTGGCGGTCGAAATAGGAAATGGGGCCCAACCTGTGAGTCTGACACCGAGGTTTGCAGCGTGACAAAGGACTTTGGACAAGAGCGGCCACTGGTTCTGGTGGTTGACGGCGAGCAGACAGTGCTGGAGAAGATCAGCGGCGTGTTGAGGGAGGCGAAGTTCGGCTGTCATTGCTGTGTGACGGCCGATGAGGCGATCACCGCCGCTTTGGCGTGCCCGCCCGACCTGATCGTCTGCGATTGGAATCTCGACGGCGAGAACGGCATCGAGACTTGTCAGCGGATCAAGCAGCAGCCCGGTTTGGCGGAAGTGCCGGTGATGTTCCTATCGAGCGCCCAGCGGCCCGACGTCATCCGCCGCAGCTTGGACGCCGGTGCCGGGGTCTATTGTCTCCGCAAGTCGTTCGCCGCAACGGTGCTGGTTGAGTTGATCGATCAGGCGCTCGGTGTAGCGGGCGGCATGGTTGACGGATGATCACATGGTGCATGTTGTCGGCCGAGGTCGCCAAGAGACTATTGCGCGATCCTGCGGGATATCCAGTCCAGAAGCTGGGCCGTTTCCTCGCGTGAGAGCATCAGCATGGCGATGCCGGCCACGGCGACGAGCGCCCCGCCGACGGCGCGCAGGCTCACCTTCTCGCGATAAAGGAAGATGCTGAAGGGCAAGATCAGCACGGGCATCGTCGCGATAATCGTGGCGACGACGCCCGTGGGAGCGTGCCGCAGCGCGACCAGGCTCAGCGCGACGCCGATGAACGGTCCCACGGCGGCGCCGAATGTGAGAATGGCCACGGCCTGCACGTTGCGCGACCCGGCCAGTATGGCGGGCCAGCGGCACCAGAGCGTGATCAGCACGATGTAGCCGGGCAGCGCCACAATGGCCCGGATCAACGTGGCAGCCATCGCGTCGTAGTGGCCGATCCCCTTCTTCGACAATACCATTCCAATCCCGTTGGCCAGGGACGCCAACACGCCGAGGGTGATGCCGCGCCAACGATGGCCGGGCGACTGCGGCGACCCGTGCCCGTCGGGCTGTTCCATCACGACCCAAACGATGCCCGCCAACGTGACCGCCATCGCGATCCACTGCCGCAACGCCAATTCATCGTCGATGCACAGCCAGGAGATGATCGCGGCGATCGGGGGCGACAACGAGAAGAGCAGGAGCGTCAAACGCGGCCCGAGCAGCAACATCGACTTGAACAGACAGATGTCGCAGAGGAAGAAACCGAAGAAGCCGGAAGCCCCCATCAGAAGCCACGTGGGCGTGTCGGCGTCGGTCGGCAGCCACAGTCCGCGGGCCACGCGGCAATAGGCCATCATGAACGCGGCGGCGATGACCAGCCGAATGAAGCTGACGGCCAAGGCGCCGATGCGTTGGCCCGCGGAGGTCCACGCCAACGAGGAGAACGTCCACAGCAGCGCGGTGGCCAGGGCAAGCAACTCGCCGGTCTGGACTTCGGTCATCGGGTCGTTCCCAGTAGTTCATCGACGGCCGCGCCGACATCGGACCGCGCCAGCAGCGACTCGCCGACGAGCATCGCCTGCACGCCGGCCGCCTCCAGCCGCAGTGCGTCTTGGCGGGTGCGGATGCCGCTTTCGCCCACCAGCAGGCGATCGGCGGGAATCTGCCGCCGCAGCCGAGCGTGTGATCCAGATCGACCTCGAACGTGTGCAGATTGCGATTGTTCACGCCCAGCAGCCGGGCGCCGATTGCAAGCACGCGCGGAAGGTTCGCCGGGTCGTACAACTCGACCAGCGGCGTCATTCCGAGCTCGACAATCGCATCGTGAAGCTGCGCGAGCGACTTGTCGTCGAGACATTCGGCGATCAGCAGCACCGCGTCGGCGCCGGCCACACGGGCCTCGACCACCTGGTACGGGTCGATGATGAAATCCTTCCGCAGCACCGGCAGATCGACCGCCGCCCGGACTTGCCGCAGGTTTTCCAAGCTGCCCTGGAAATACGGCGCGTCGGTCAACACGCTGATGCACGAAGCGCCGTGTTGTTCGGTACGTTCGCGCGATCGCCACAGGATCGAAGTCGGCGCGGATGACGCCTTTGCTGGGGCTGGCTTTTTTGACTTCCGCGATCAGCCGGATGGGGACTGTCCCGATTTTCGCGGGCACCGCGGCGAAGCCGTGCGCGACGAAAATGGGACTGTCCCCTTTAGCGAGGCCGGAAATTGCGGCAAGAAAGTCGCGCGGCGGCGGGGCATCGGCCAACCGCCGGCGCAACGCCGATTCCGGCTCGTCGGTCTTCGCCCTGGCGACCTCTTCCCGCTTCGCGGCGACGATGTTGTCGAGGATCGTGGGCATGGATTCAGCATCTCCCCTCTCCCTTTGGGAGAGGGGCCGGGAGTGAGGGTCTGTTGGAATCGCACGCAGCCCTCACCCTAACCCTCTCCCAAAGGGAGAGGGGACAGATTTACTACAGTCTCTTGCCGATCATGCGCACGAGATCGACGGTGCGGCAGGAGTAGCCCCACTCGTTGTCGTACCAGCTTATGAGCTTGAAGAACTTCTTGCTCAGCTCGATGCCGCTGCCGGCGTCGAAGATGCTCGAATGGGCGTCGTGGATGAAGTCGCTCGAACAGACTTCGTCCTCGGTGTAGCCCAAGATGCCCTTCAGGTACGTTTCGCTGGCCTTTTTCATGGCGGCCTTGATTTCGGCGTAGCTGGTCTCCTTGACGGTGCGGACGGTCAGATCGACGACGCTCACGGTGGGCGTGGGAACGCGGAAGGCCATGCCGGTCAGCTTGCCTTTGACCTCGGGAATGGCCAGCCCGACGGCCTTGGCCGCGCCGGTGGTCGAGGGGATGATGTTGATGGCGGCGGAGCGGCCGCCCTTCCAGTCCTTCTTCGAGGGGCCATCGACCGTCTTCTGCGTGGCGGTGTAGCTGTGGATCGTCGTCATCAAACCCTCTTCGATGCCGAAACCTTCCTTCAGCAGCACGTGCACCACGGGAGCCAGGCAGTTGGTCGTGCAGCTCGCGTTCGAGATGATGTTGTGCTTGGCCGGGTCGTACTTGCCTTCGTTGACGCCGAGCACGATCGTGATGTCTTCGTTCTTCGCCGGAGCGGAGATGATGACTTTCTTCGCGCCGGCTTCGATGTGGCCCTTGGCCTTGGTGGCATCGGTGAACAGGCCGGTCGATTCGATCACGACGTCGACGCCGAGGGCTTTCCACGGCAGCGCGGCCGGGCCTTCCTTGACGGCCAGGCATTTGATCTTCTGCCCGTTGACCACCAACATGTCGGGCTCGGCGGCGGCGGGGCTCGATTTCTCGCTAGTGACCGTGCCCGGGAACTTGCCCTGAATCGAATCGTACTTGACCAGGTAGGCGAGATTGTCGGCGGCGACGATGTCGTTGACGGCGACCACTTCGATTTCCTTGCCCAGCAGACCTTGATCGCAAATGGCGCGAAACACGAGCCGTCCGATGCGTCCGAACCCATTGATGCCAACACGAATTGCCACGGAGTTTCTCCTTTTTCTATTTTCTATAGTGCGACTGCCCCCTCACGATGCGGGAGCGCGAGTTCCTGTGGGGGATTGCTTGCCATTGCAGTCAAGCGACAAACCCAACATTATAGCCGCAGCGACGCGGCGCAACAACGGGCAGAAACGAGTGAATCCGGCGGTGCCGAGCAGGGCAACAAATGCTTGTGGCGCAATAAGATAGGATTGGGTTCGAGAACGGCGCGCTGCGCGCGATCATCAGGATTATGTCCGGTGAATAGTCATTTAGCCATTTCTCTTTCCCAGATTCTGCGGATTAACCGCAGGCTCCGCTCGACCGTGCTGAGTGAGCAGTCAAGCCGGTCGGCAATCTACTCGTTGGTGTAGCCCTCCATCTTTGCCACGGCAACCTGCCGCAGGTCGTCGTTCAGTTGGCCCAGGAGGTGATCGCATTGGTCGGCCATGATGGCGGCGAACTCGGGCGTGGGGTGGTTGCCGATCACCTGTTCGAGTCCACGGGCTCGGCTTGGCGGAGTGGCGTGGTCGAAGGCCGATTCGCCTCGGACACGTCCGCCACCCCTTTTTGCGCGGCCGTCGTACCGAGCCTGATCGATGGCTTCTTCTGCGGTGATTGTGATGAGGATCCGCCACAGTCCGTCACGGTCGGAAAGGTCGGGAAACCGCCCCTCTTTGGCGGCGCGGCAGAACGAGGCGAAGGCACTCAGGGCCACATCTTCCTCGTCGGCAGCCCGCCGCGGCTGAGAGGCCAATCGCTGACGTGCCAAAAGGGCAAGTTGATAGCTTTTCCGGATCGTCTTTTCTTTGGTGCGACTAGCCTCGTCCTGAAGACTCGCGCGAGTTGGCTGCCATTTCGGATTCTGTGCCCTCAGATCGCAATTCGCTGGCCAAGCCGTCGAGAAACTTGCGGGCGGCGATGTACTCCATGGGCGGCATTTCTTTGATCTGCTCTCTTAACTGATTTTTGATCTCGTCGATCAGCTTTTGGATTTCGCGGCTGCCACTGTTGGCAACATCGCGAGAAGCCGGTTGGCTGGCGGCGGCAAGTTGCTCCAATCCGCGCCGAGCAGCATTGAATACCTCGCCTTGCAGCACCTCTGGCCAGAATATCCTGCCGGTCCGCCGATCGAACTGATCGAGCGACAGTTGCGCCAAAGGCGATACGGCCGAATGATTGTTTTCCTTGACCCAACGATGGTCGGCCACCCGGCGCTCTGCAAGACGCGCGCGTTCGGCGGCTGCCTTTGCCCGCCGAGCATCGTCGCGTGCCTTGTCGGCATCGAGCTGGCTCTGAATCGCCGCGGCTTGGGCCGTCTGCCAATCGATGGCAGCCTGAGAGGCCGCGAGATTGTATTGTTCCCGTCGGTTGAGTAGGTCGGCGCAACTGTTGGAAGACGATAAAGTTCCGAGCCCCGCAACATTTCGGGCAAAAACCAAAGAATAACCGCGTACAACAGTGTCAAAACCGGCTTCGTGCTTCCATCGCTGATGAGGATTGTGATTCCGGGCATACGCCGCATGAACGGCAGCGGAAGCATTGTCCCTGTAAACGGGAGCCGCGGGCCTGGCAGCGGTCGACGCAGGGGGACGTTGACGGACATAGCCCAACGAGGCCGGCAACAAGGTATTGTTGGGAACAACGGGTTTTCCCGCATACAAAACGTCGCAAAACAGCGAAAGACCAATACCCACGGCGATGCCGATCAGACGTCTCATAAAAGACTCCTTTTGGTTAGTTGTTGGAGCGTTGAAAATGCCGATCGGAGGTGCCTGCCTATCTGGTAATCGCCGTTTGGTCCGCCAGCCCCTCATCGGCCGATGAAAAACTCACCGTCGGATCGCTTCCACGCCTCGTTCGACCGAAAACGTCGCAGGAGTTAGATGCCACCGCAGAGGGGTAGTTTGCTTCACGTGTGCTTTGCTATGATGTGGGCAGGGGCGCTCCGCCGTCGGCGGGGTGCTGCGATTCCGTTTTTTGCAGGGGGTCGTCGCCATGTCTGCTGTGGACGAATCGGTCAGTCAATGGATCGACGGGATACGGGCCGGTGACGACGCAGCCGCAGCCAAGCTTTGGCAGCGATATTACGGCCGGCTGGTGGGGCTGGCCTGCAAGAGGCTTGGAAGTGCCTCGCGGCGGGTGGCCGACGAAGAAGACGTCGCCGTTAGCGTGTTTCAGAGTTTCTGCCGACGCGCCCGGAAGAACCAGTTCCCCGATTTGCGCGATCGCAACGACCTGTGGCATCTGATTGTCCGCATTACCGAGCGGAAAGCGTGCGATCAGTTGAGGGCTCAGAGGCGCAAAAAACGAGGTTCAGGATTGGTGGAGGGAGAATCGGCGTTGATCGGTCCTGAAGTATCCGACGGAGGGGCCGGGATTAACGGCGTGGCGGGGCCGGAACCAACGCCCGAGTTTGCCGCTGAGATGGTCGAAGCGGTCGAGCGGCTGTTCAACCTGCTGGGCGACCAGGAGTTGCGGCGGATCGCCTCGATGAAACTGGAAGGCTACTCCAACGAAGAGATGGCGGCGGGGGTCGGCTGTTCGCTGCCAACCATCGAGCGACGGCTGAAATTGATCCGCGAAATCTGGAAAACGGAACGCTGCGATGAATGACGATTCCGTGCGAGACGACGACTTGCCGCTTGAAGCACGGCGGCGAATCGACCGCCAGTGTGTGACGTTCGAGGCTGCCTGGAAGTCTGGCAATCCACAAGCGATGGAGGGGTTCTTGCGGGAGGCCCCCGAAACGGAGCAGGCCATGCTTCTTCGGGAGCTTCTGCTGATCGACACGCCAGCGCAGCCAGGAACCGAAGTTCGAGGAGTATGAGGTACGTTTTCCCACGCAACGCCCGGTAATCAACGAGGTTTTTGAGCGAGGATCGACCCTTGCCGATGGGCAATCGTCCCGACGGATCGGGCAATCCCAGCAGTTGGCAGTTTGCGGCGAAGAGGCCGTCGGCGCCCCTTCCAGTCCTGATCCGCCTTTTGCAAAGGGCCATCGGCTCGGCTCCTACGAAATCGTCGATCTCCTCGGCCAGGGCGCCATGGGCGCCGTTTACTTGGCACAAGACCTCGAACTCCCCCGACGAGTCGCCATCAAAGTGCCGCATCGCCATCGGTTCAACTCCCCGCAAGAGGCCGAGCACTTTCTCGAAGAGGCCGGCACGATCGCCCGGTTAAAACACCCGGGGATTGTCCCGATATACCATCTCGGTCGAGACGCCGATGGAACGCCGTTTATTGTGATGGAATTCATTGAGGGCATCTCGTTGGAGAAGATGCTGCAGACGGAACGGTTGTCGCCGATAAGGATAGCCGGGCTGACGGCGGAGATCGCCGATGCCATCGACTACGCACATCGGCAGGGCTTCATTCACCGGGATCTGAAGCCTTCCAATATCCTGCTGGACAGGGAGGGCCGGGCGCACGTCGTCGATTTCGGCTTGGCGGTTCACGAAAGCGTGCAGTGGCGCATGGCAGGACAGTATGCCGGCACGCTCCGCTATATGGCCCCGGAACAGGTTCGCGGCGAAACACGCCGGCTCGACGGCCGCACCGACATCTGGTCGCTCGGTGTCGTCCTGTATGAGATGTTATGCGGCATCCGACCGTTTTTCGGCGAAACCTGGGAGGATTTGGCCGACGAGATCGAAAAACGCGAACCCAAGCCGCCTCGGCAAACCAGCGAAGGCGACTGTGTGCCGGCCGAGCTCGAACGGATTTGCCTCCGATGCCTGTGCAAGGCGAAGACCGGCCGATACCACACGGCCGGCGACGTGTCGCGGCGCTTGCGGAAATGGCTGCGCGCTAGGCGACGTTTCCGCGGAACGACCGACGGCCGGCTGCAAGAGGTGTACGACCCTGCGGCCAAGTCTGCGCGCTGCTGTTGGGCTTGGATGGGCGCCAACGGTCCCTGTTTGCCGCATTCGCAAGAGCCGGCCGGTTCGGTTGTTCGCTGCAAATCGTCGCGGCCGCCGCGCTTTTGGTCGCTGTGACATTTTACTTCAGTCGCCACGCCGACCGAGAGGTCGCAGTGGATGTGAGATTGTCTCCACCCCCGGCGGGCACACCCGTCGCGGCTCAGCCGCCCACTCGGCAAGCGGAGCCAAAGCCGGCAGAGCAGTCCAAGCCGGTCGCGCCCCCGAGTCCCGCTGCGATTGAGACTCCTCCCTCGCCGGAGGCCCCAGCCAAGGCACTGAAGCCAGCAGAACCCGAAGAGCTGCCTGGTGAAGCCTTGAAACCAACGAGGGAGAAATCGGAGACGTCTGGTGGAGCAAAGGATCCGTCCGGCACTGCGAATAACGACGCAGTAGCTATCTCGGCCGACGAGGTTCGCAAATGGCTGCCGATCGCGTTGCCCTCCGGCGCCGCAGTGACGGGGGCGATGCTCAGTGTTCCCAAAAATTGGCTAGACAACCTGTTTCCAGAAACGGCAAACGTATTCCCTGTATGGTATGGGCCCAAGAAACTCCAAGGGGTATTCACGCTGGACGGCGTGAGGCTTCATGGCGCCGCCGCAACGCTTCACAGGAACGGTAGTTTGGCGACCCTGGTGACAGATTATTCGGAGGGACTCCGGGACGGTTGTATCAAGTTGTGGGATGACAAGCGAAGGCAAATTCTCTACGCCGAATACCGGCGCGTCCGAAAAGGCGACGAGAAGCAGGGGATCGCCTGTCTCTTTCAAGACGGAATCCCTTGGTTTGTTCAGGTGTGCGACAAAGGCAAGCCGCAATACGAATACCTCGTCAAATGGACGCAGGCTGGCCCACTCCCTCGTTCGGTCGGACAGCTTCGCGGAGACGAGATTGCCGAAATGTCCAAGGCAAGTCGGCAATTGGCCGACTTGGAGCACGAGATGAAGCACAACGAAACACAGATCCAGCGGAAACTGGCCAATTACATAGCGGGCATCTCGAGCCAGGGCAAGCTCGCCAGCACGCTCGAACGAATCCACCGCAATGGTGCCGCCAGGTCCGCCGAGGCGAATGCCTTCTGGCGAAGCGCTCTCAGCCGTTCGGGCTTCTGATGGGCGCATCGCTTTTGCCGTCACCTTTCGGCTAACAGCCCGTTGAAATGGTCGGCTCCGCCAGGGTCGGCAGAGATTCCAGGGGGCGGCAAAGGTTCCAGGAACCGTTCGGCCCTCCGAATTGCAGAAAGGGGGACACCCATAACCGCCGCTGAGTCAAGGCCCAGTTTCGTGTTTTGTCAACATGACGATCATGTTGCTGCTATAATCGCTTTGCTCGGTGAAGCGGAGTCAGGCTCTGCGGGGACGCAACCCGACGAGGAATAGCCGGGCTAGGGCGGGTGAATGACCCGTAAGGCCCTGCCGGCTCAGGCTGTCAGGGCCGTTTTGCCTTCTTGCTTCATTCATTTGCCCTACCTATCCCTCCGAAAATCCGACGCCGCAACGCACCGAGCATCTTTCGCCGGCGGGAGCACCCATTGCCATCTCCGCCGTTTGCCGTCGCGCACAAGGTAGACACCCATTCGTGCCGTCCGGGCTTTCGCTCGTCGCACAGGATAATATTCACCGGCCGTAGTGCCCAATCAGGCGCTCGATGCGAACCTTTGTTCCATCAGTCCCGTTGCCGGGCCAACAACGACCGTATAGGTGCGCGAAGCATTAGTTCCTTTCTACTCTCTACGCTGCTTGCTCGGCGCGGGCGCGATGCCAATGCCGCAGCCGTTTCCAACAAATCTCCGCCAGCTTCCGGGCCACTGCCACGCGTGCCTTTTTTGCCCCCGACCGCTTCCGCACCCGCGTGTAAAACTTCTTCAGTGCCGCGTCATCGCGGGTCGCCTTCATCGCCGCCTGCACTAAAATCCAACGCAGCCAAGGGGAACCTTGACGCGTAATTGGCCCTTGGTAGCAATGGCCGCCGGACTGGTGCACGCGGGAAGTCAGCCCGCCATACGCGCCGACCTCCTTGGCGGTGCGGAAACGTTCCACCTCGCCCAGTTCGGCCACGATCAACAGCGCCGAGAACAAAGCGATGCCGTGGATGTCGAGCAGCGCTTCCGTCTGCGGAAAGTCGTTAGCGATCTCGGCGATCTGCTGATCGAACACCGCGATGTGCCGGCCAAAGTGCTTCATCCGCGCCAATAGTTCGTCGCGGGTGAGATTCTCAATCGGTCCGAAATCTTGTTGGCGAAACCACGCCAGGCCGCGAACGCCAAAAGGCATCCGAAACGGGGCTTGGCGATTCTGCCGTGCCAGCAATGCCCGCAGTCGGATTTTGGCCTCCGCCAATTCGCGGCCCATTCGCGCCCGGCATCGCACCAAGTCGCGCAACCGCTGGTATGGTTCCGGCGGAATGTAGGCCAAGGGAATCTGGTTGATTCGCAACAAGTTCGCCAAGAGTTGGGCGTCCAGCTTGTCTGTCTTGGTGCGGCGTTGTATCATGGCCCGCAGCCGAAGCGGATGAGCTAAGAGAACCGTGCCGTGCGGGCGCAGCAGATCATAGAGCCAGCGATAGGTTCCGCTGGCCTCGATGACGGCGCGAAATCGGCCGAGAGTGCGAACGGTGTTCACAATGTCCTCTGTTTCGCTACAAGCGATTCGCATCGGCTCCATGACTTCACCGTTGTCACGAACGGCCGCCATAACGATGAACTCTCGATGCAGATCAATTCCCACGTGCCACATGAATGGGTCTCCTTGTTTGGTGGATTTCGGAAGGATTCAACATCACAACCTTAGTCCACCAGCAAGGGGCCTTTTCCACGCGGCGGTTATAGTATCAGGCGCGCTTATTGCACGCGAGGGAGCACACGATAAGCGCGCCTGTCCCCCTTTCCCACCCTGGGAAGTATATCATTCCGTTTCGATCGACGTAGCACAGGCATCTTGCCCGTGGCCAAAAAACACGGGCAAGACGCCCGTGCTACGCAAAGCCGCAGACGCCGGTTTGCGGTGGGACGGTTACTTGCTGTCGCCCGGTTCGGGCAGCCCTTCGTCCTTGTCCTTTTTGGGACCTTTTTCCGCCTTCTTCGCCTCGGGCTTGGCTGCTTCCTTCTTGTCCGCCTTTTCAGGCTTGTCGGCGTCGGGGACGTCCGGCAACTTGATCTTTACTTCGGTGGCTTGGACCATGTTCGGTTGGCGCGGTGAGGCATATCCCTTGATGGAGACCTCCTGGCCGGGCCGGGCGAGACTCAGATCGGCCATGTCAACGTTGATCTTGGGCGTCTCGCCCAATTGGAACGACAACGTGCCGCGGCCGTATTTAACCGACAGCGAACCGCCACGCGCAATCAACTGGCCGACGATTCGGCATCTGCCGACGATCTGCCCGCGCCCCGCCTTGCCGGATTTCGCATGGGTGGGCCGCTTGGCCGACTTGTCGGAATCGTTCCCGCCGAAACCGCTGTCGGCGTCGGGAAAAACGCCCATCGGCTTTTCCCTGGTGATCGACGTAATCGTCAGGGCGTTAACTTTTCCTTGGATCGTATTGCGGTTGTCGATATCCGCGGTGAGTTCCACGATGAGGCCCGACTGCAAGTTGTTGGCCGTCATAGTGCCCGTGACTTGCACTTTCGTGCCGGCGTTCACCTTCGACGGACGCATGACGACGACGTTCCACATCTGGTTTCCGTTGGAAACCACGATGCCGTTGCGACCGATCTTTTGGATCGTGCCCGAAACGTCCGCCGATTGCGGACCGATTGGCTGGCGCCCGAGTTGGGAACGACGGTTGAGGGGATTAAGGGGGATCTGGGCCTGAAGCAATGCCGTCAGGCAAAGCACTAGACTGGCAGCGAGAAAATGGTAGCGCGACACGGGAGGGGCTCCTTGCAATGGTGCTTCTGGCGATTCCTCTTCTCCCAACACAGGATCGGGCTGGTCGGCCAACCGACTCGCCAGTTGCAACCGTCCCCTTCAACATACCCCCCGGCAACGAGCTTGAACAGGGAAATTCTCTCGAAACCCCGCCCGGCACACGACACGTGCCGCATTCCCGTCAGGCGGGCTGCGCGGCGAAGACAATGCCCCAATGGTGGGTAATCCGTCTTCCCGCTCGCGCCCCATCGGGGGGTTGTAGGTCCGAGCGGTTCGCACGGCGGTTGTCGTGCGGCGCGTGCGAATCGCTCCGACCGCACAGCCGGTTTCCCAAGGTCGCCTGCGACTGACGGTGCAGGGGCAAAGAGCCGAGAAGCTCTCCGCCGGTCGGTGCGCCGCGAGCTGAAATCGGCGGCTGTTAGCGTTGTGTTAGGCCGCGTCTTTTCCATTGAAATTCGCCCCGGCCGCGCGTTAGGTTGGATGCCGGTGCTTTTCGTCTCGTTGGCTCTTCCTCTCGCTGCAAGGGTATGTGCCATCATGAGAAGGTCGTCGCATTGCCGGAGAGTTGTCGTTGGTTTGGCTGCCGTGCTTTTGGCGTGCAGCCCTCGGCTTTCTCGTCCTCTCGCCGCCGACAGTTTCGATTGGCGGACCGTGAACGGCTACAACTGGAACACGCCCATCAAAGATCAGTTTGGCGGGACGTGCTGGGATTTCTCCTCGTGCGGCACGCTCGAGGCGAAGTATAAGCTCACCCGTAACGATCCCAATTTCGACCCCGACGTCTCCGAACAGCAGGTCTGCTGGGAGACGAGTCCCAACATGGGCGACAGCGTCAACGGCGGCAACGGCTGCAACGTCTTGAGTTATTTCACCACGCACGGCGTGGTGTCGGAAACCGATTGCCCGTATCAACCTTCCAGTCCCGATACCGGCATCGCTCCTTATTGGCCATTCAGCCAATATCTTCCAGATTGGCAGAATCGCGTTTGGAAGAGCGTTTCCAATCAGAACTTCATTACTCCCGACATCAATAACATCAAGACGTATCTCAAGACGCAAGGTCCGATGCTGGTGGGCTTGAATGCCGGGATCGATCTATACGGTTCCGTGGACGACTTGAAGAACAATTATCGGGTGCCCTCGTTTGGCTCGAATCACGAAGTGTCGCTGGTGGGATACTATGACGACGCCAGTTGTCCCACCGGCGGATACTGGGTCATCAAGAATAGCTGGGGTGCGTCAACCAACGGCCTTAACGACTACGTAAACAACGGTTACGACCTCGTTCCTTACGGCAGCATCGAAATTCACCAGGACATCTGCGCTATTACCGGAGGAGTATATTATACCGGCGCGATGGCCACGGCCACCTGGAACGGCGGGTCGGGCACGTGGACGCTCGGCGCGACCAACTGGAACTCGGGGGCCTACGCCTGGGAGAACAAGGAGACCGCCGCCACCTTCGGCGGCGCCGGCGGCTCGGTCACCATCGGCGGCAGCGCCATCGCCCACAGCATGACGATCAACGCCGGTTCGACGGGCTATTCGTTCAGCGGCGGCTCGTTGACGGTCACCGCCGGCGGCATCGCGGCCAACGAAAGCGTCACGATCAATTCGCCCCTCTACGTCGGCGGCCCGCAGACGTGGAACGTGGCCGGCTCGAAAACGCTGTATATCAACGGCCCGCTGCACACCGTCATCAGCGATACGACGATCGCCGGGGCGGGCGACGTCGTCGTCAACGGCGCGATCGACGGCGGCGGCGTGGCCAATATCTATGGCGGCGCAAAACCGGGCGGAATCATCAAGAATAACAGCGGCGCCTTGACGCTCGCGGGCGTATCGAATTTCGGCGGCGACATCACCGTCAACGCCGGTACGCTCAACATCGCGCCCGCCGGCGGCGCAAACGTCGCTTACGGCGCGTTCTTCGGCAGCGGCGCGATGGCCGTCAACTCGGCGGGTGTGACCACGTTCGGCGGGGCTTCGAACTTTGCCGGCTCGATCACCGCGCAAGGCGGCGGCACGCTGCGGTTCGCGCCCGCCGCCAACGCCACTTTCTCGGGACCGATCAGCTTTCAAAGCGGCGGTGCGTTGCAGTTCGTGCCCGCAACCGGCGTTACGGCTACATTCAGCGGCGCCATCAGCGGCAATATGCCCGTCTCGCAAAACGGTCCCGGCACGAGCGTGCTGACCGGCTCGAACGGTTACACCGGAACGACGACAATCTCCTCCGGCATACTCCAGGCCAACGACAGCGCGGGTTTGCCATCCGCCAGCTTCTTGAGCCTCGACGGCGGCGTGCTCCAGGGCAACGGCGCCACCTTCACGCGCGTCTTGGGCACGGGTGGAAACACCTTCCAATGGACCGCCAACGGCGGCGGCTTCTCGGCGGGCGCCAGCGGTTTGACCGTCAACATCGGCAACGACTACCGCCAGCTCACCTGGGGAAACTCAGCGGGAAGCCAGATCGTGGGTACGCTGAAACTCAGTTCCATCTCGGCCGCCAGCGTCACGTATTTCTATAATGCCGTCAATCTCAACGGCGCCACGCGGACGATCAACGTCGACGATAACACCTCTTCGTATTACGATTACGCGCTGATGGGTTTCCCCATCAGCAACTCCACCGGCACGGCCGGCATCACGAAAACGGGTGACGGCACCTTGAGGGTCTGGGGGTCGTCAAACACCTACAACGGCACGACCACTGTTACTGCCGGGGCCTTGCAGACCGACGACGGCTGGGGATTGCCCTCGGGAAGTTATCTCGTGCTCTCCGGCGGCGTCTTCGAGAGCGCCAGCTCGGGCACCACCAGCTTTACACGCAGCCTGAGCACAACCCCGGGCGGGAGTCGTTTCATAATGGCCAACGGCGGCTTTTCGGCCGGCTGGGGGCCGCTGACCGTCAACATCGGCAACAACAATCAAACGCTCACCTGGTATCCCGCCGGCAACAGCGGCACGTATGCCTTCACGGGGACTCTCAAATTCTGCTCCCCGACGGCCATGTACGCGACGACCTTCCAAAACCCGATCCAGATGTATTCGGACGGCACGATCGACGTGGCACAGAGCGCATGGGTCGTTCCCGCCGTTATGACCGGCGTGATTTCCACCGTCCCCGGCCAGACCGCGGGCCTTATCAAGACCGGTTCCGGTCCCCTGCAACTTGGCGGTTCCACGGCCAACACTTACAACGGCGACACCACTGTGCTGGGCGGCACCCTGAACTTGGCCAAGACCTCGGGCTATGCCATTCCGGGAGGAAACCTGACCCTTTCGGCAACGGATCACTACGTTTCGGTCTGCTTGCAGGGACAGAATCAGATCGCCCCCTCGACGGTGCTGAACTTCTTGGGAACCTACACACAGAATGACGGAACCCGCGGCGACTTCCGCATGTTGGGATACTCGGCAACGGTGGCGGGCATCTCGGACAGCGGCGGCCGAGGACTGATCGAGAACGTCTCCTCCACCGACTCCGTGCTCACCGTCAACACGGCCACGGACTATTCGTTCCAGGGGTTCATGCAGAACGGCAGCAGCGGAAAACTCTGCCTGATAAAGCAGGGCTCGGCCACCCAGACGCTCTCCGGCCCGTATATCCAGTACACGGGTGCAACCACCATTTCGGCCGGCAAGCTGCTGTTGCAAGATACGTCGAGTTTTCAAAGCCCCATCACCAACAATGCCGCCTTGGAAGTGAACGCCACGAGCGGCTCTACCCTTTCCGCCGCGATCAGCGGGCCCGGCAGCTTGACCAAGACGGGCACGGGAACGGCAATCCTCACGGGAAGTAGCAGCTACACCGGTGCGACCGTTATTTCCGGCGGCGTACTGCAGGTCGACAACGGCGTGGGCCTGTCCGCGTCCAGTTTCCTGAGCCTCGACGGCGGCGTGCTGCAAAACAATGCGGCTGCGTCCTTCACCCGCAGCCTGGGCACCAGCGGAAACGCCTTCCAATGGACGGCCAACGGCGGCGGCTTCGCCGCAGGCGCCGCGCTTTTGAGCGTCAACGTCGGCGGCAATTCCACGCCCAGCACGCTCACTTGGGGCTCCACCGTCGGCGCGAACATCGTCGGAACCCTCATGCTAAGTTCCACCACCGCCGCCAACGTCGTGACCTTCCAGAATCCGATCAATCTCGGCGGCTCCACCCGGACCGTTCAAGTGGACGACAATCCTGACTATACGGCCAACGATTCCGCCGTGCTCGCCGGCGCCATTTCCGGCACGGGCGGTCTGACCAAGACCGGAGCCGGCGTGCTGATGCTCGGCGGCTCCGCGAGCAACACCTACAGCGGCGACACCACCGTCACCGCCGGCACATTGGATCTGGGAAAGACCTCCGGCTACGCCATTCCGGGAGGAAACCTCTCGCTCTCGAACGGCTCTCGGCTCCGCTTGCAGGGAAACGACCAGATCGCCCACTCGGCGTTGTTAAGCTTCGACACCTCGCACAACCAGACGTTCGAAACTGCTCGGGCATTCGGCAACGGTGGGAGGCATCGTGGGCGGCGACAGCCTCAACATGCCACAAACGA
>CAVRAR010000018.1:0-719489 GCA_963719005.1 uncultured Planctomycetia bacterium | reverse complement strand
CTCTTGGGACGGAGGCGTCCCAATTGGCAATCCCTCGGCCTGAATGTTCGTGGCGGTCGAGCGTCGATCATGACAGAGTGCTTCCGAAATACTCGGCAGATCGTTGAACCGGCCTTCAATGTCCTGTACGGCAGTTTCGCAACAGATGGCGGCACAGTGCCCACCAAGGAGTATGGCGATATTGCGACTCTGCAAGAAAAGGGACTGATCGAAAACAAGGACGGCATGTGGCAGGTCAAGTTCACAAAGCGAGATGGACTGCATCCCAGCCTGACGCTGGCAACCGACAAGTCCCAAGAGGCCGACTTGCTTATTGCCCGACTACGTTTTCTGATCGAACAGCAGCACGTCCGTCCCGAAGACATCCAAGTTCTTTCGTTCTACAAACGGCGTATGCAACAACTGGCCGAGGCGATCCAGAAAGCCAGCCTCCCGTTTCTGCCCGGAGTTCATTTGGCGTTTGAGGAACAGGATCATTTGCTTGGACGAAAGGGCCTCTTATCGCTTTCGACGGTCGGATCGGCCAAAGGATATGATGCCTATTGCGTCTTGCTTGCATCGGCCAATGAATTTGATCCTGACATAACAGGGCGTGTGACGTTTTACGTGGGCTGCACCAGGGCCATCGAGTATCTGGAAGTGTTTGCTTACGAGAAGAGGGGATTGGTTTTGAATTCGAGAGAGCCTTGCCAAATCGTCAACGAGGATGAGGAGCGGCCCTATGTCCACCAACGACGCTCATGACGAGGGCTACGACGCCTATTGGGATGGCGTCGATGTCAGCGACAACCCGTATGATGAAGAAACGGATGAACGCCGCTCTTAGGAAGAGGGCTGGCGAGCCGCACGAAAACACGATTACGATGAGAGCGAAGGAGCAACCTGAGTTGGTCGGGCATCCAGTGATCGTCGGCGGCTCCCCGGAACAACGAGGCGTTGTAGCGGCGGCCAATTACGTTGCCTGCGATACGGCATCCACAATGCAATGCCCGCCGACTCTGCCGTGACGGCATCCTCCTCCATCCCAGGATCAGCTACTATAGGTGTCATACCCTGACGGAAACCCGGAAAGTCGGAAATTGCCTGCATACATATCTGCATGACCTTCAACGCTTGGCTTCAACAAAAGAACATCCCCGACTCCGACCATCTCGCCATGCTGATCCAATCCGCTGGGGCAGCAGGCATTCCAGAAACCCATTTGCGATCCAAGATTGAACTGCCCAAACAATTGGTTGATGAATTGCTGATGGCGTTGGTTGATGCCAGGATCGTCAGGGTGGCTGAACGGCAGGGGATTAGGTGGTATTTTGGCTGCTGACGGTCAGTTCTCAATTTTTTGGCGGCTGCTTCTCCAAAGCTCCTGCTGCTTCCCAGGTAAATTGTTGTCTTCAACTCGGGGTATAGCCCCGAATCTATATCAAGACCTTTTTCGGCTGCTCCTCGCTTACCTTAACGCATGCTACGACACGGTTTTCCATTCGGAACACTTTTCACCTCTTCTCTTCAACAATGCCCACCTACACCGCTCTCATCGCCATAATTCATTGACCTTTCTTTCCATTTCCAAGAGTTCTTTTGTTGTATGATGGTCTTTTTTGACCACTAATAGTATAGAACAGAAGGAATTAGGGTATAGCGACCCTGGCTGATAGACGTTCGACCTTCCGAGTTTGCTGATGAGCTTGATGATTCCCAGCTTCCTGGCAGCTCTCAGCACCTTCTTCAAGTTGGTCAGCTTCAAGTCCAAGCCGAACTGATCGAGAAAGAACTTCTGCCAGTATCCACGGACAATCGGGTTCTCCTCTTTCGATTTGACGGCAGCGAGTTTTGCCATTGCGGAAACGATGTCATTGAGCCGACTGCTGGCGACTCTGCGATACTTCTTGGGAAACGCACAAACGAAATCGGTGCCAATCTTGGCCAACTGCTCAGCCGAAAGACGATAAGAACCATCCTGCAAATTGTAGGACGGCTTCGGCTCATCCCAAGTGGCAGGATTGAAGACGTCCCCTCGCCATTTGCACTTCGAGAGAATCTCCCGGCTTTCCTCGGTTTCTTCTGCCCACCGCCATCGCTCATATACTTGACCTTTCGCTCGATTTCGTAATGGAGTTTGCGTTGAGCTTCCAGTGTTCCTGCCAAACGACTGGAACAACCCCTGGCATGATCGGGCATCTGGTCGCACAGAATATTTGATTCCCTCGATGATTTGCTGGTCATCGTAGCCTTGGGATTGGGCGACCCTGATGGTGACGGGCAGGATTTCCTCCAAGCGACCCATTGGGACAATTCCTTCCGCTCCAAAAGTCGGTGACAATCTTCCATGTATTGCCTTTGAAGTTGGTGAAATGGTCATTTTTGACCGCTAATAGTATAGAACAAGAGGAATTGGGTGTTTCCGCTCTGGATTGCTGGCCCCACAGCCCTGGCGTATTCATCATCAAATAGGACAGGATTCTGTCAGCGGGCATGTATTCCCGATTGGGATTCCGCAGCCAATCCATATAATACTCGACATCGGTTGCCCGCTTCTTCCGAACGACCACTGGTTCAATAATCTGGTCCAGGATCAGCAGACGATTGGGATCACCAGGACAACGGCAGCCATGATTCTCCTGCGGATAGATTTCGACGCCACTGACGCCAGCCTTCGCCAACAAACGTCTCGGCATAGGCATGCACCTTGGACAACCGATGAGGCTTGGCGAAGAATTTGGTGAAATGGATGCCGGTGATGAAGGGATCATTGACCTCCTGATGCCAGCCATTCCCATGACAGACCGACAGCAGCCGTTCGGCCCGCTCAATGAAGAGGTTCGGATCATCGGGAACATCCTTGTCCTGGTGGCAGTCCAGGTCAATGCGAAGCCATTGGGTCAGATTGGTCGCCCTTAGATGCAGCGTCTTGCTGGGATTATTGAAATGGTTGCGGAAGTGCTGCGATGAGAGAAAGCTGGATCGCACCCCCTCGATGCCGTGTCTGTGGCTGTACTTCCCGTGATCTTCGAGGGCGTATTTGTCTCTACTGGCGGTCGCTAAAAATAGATTTGCGAATCGTTGAAGGGCGAGTTTCCGCCCGCTCATTGGACGGGTTTGCTCGACCGAGAACAGATTGGCGTCGGGGTAGAAGACCGAACGGAGGCGTCCTTCGTTGGTCGGATACCTGTGGAACTCGCCGTGTTGAGCGACCGGACATTCGCTCGGGAATCACCTCCCGACAACACCGAGCCCAGTTGTTCTTGGTGCGATACTCGTCTGGCCAGTCATCAAGTTGTTTCATCATTACTCCAATTTCGTTGTTCAAGAGACCCACGAGCGGCCCTCGAAAGGAACCGCCCGTGGGGCTACCGAAACTGGAATATGATGTGTACGATTATTTCTCATTGGCCGTGATTCCAGTCTCGGCTCTACAGGTATATATGAGTAATTCCAAAAATATATTTTCTGAAAACCTCGACCTGCCCGCACCCACCGTCGCCGGTGAGCATGGGCGGGGCGAGGTCATCCGTGACCACACCGCTTTACCGCTAACTGATCGTATGGTTGCCGAACTCAATGACGTGTGACGAAAGGCTGACGGAACATGCCCCGTTTTTAATTTCCCAATGTCCTTTGCCAAGGAGTTGCTTCTTTTTCATAATTTGTCTTCCTTCTAGTCTTGAATTATCGCAGCGTCCCCGGCTTCGGCACTACCAACCACAACGAGTGGTCGGTGGCACCTCGGCACGTTAGTTGGGACGCAGCCGATTGACCGAATGATACGGTCAATGGGCTGAACCCCAACATCATGTTCGGATTCAGTTTCGTCCTATTCCTCAGCCAGCCCGTAATCCTCCTTGATGGCGGTTATCACCTCGTCGTCGTCTACGCCTTGCATGTGGTTTTCGATGTAGTCGGCCAGCAAGCTCTCAACGTCGGGCGGGGGAGATGGCTCCAAATACCACGTGACCTGCACTCCATGCTCTCGCAAATACTCGACAGCCCTCCGGGCATCTTCTCGTTCTTCCTGAGAAACGGATTCATCGATTTCATCGGTCATAACGACACCTCTTCAAATAAAAAATAAAAAAAATCTGCGACCAGCCTCTTCCATCACGACAGGCGATGGTCGAGTTTGGGACGCAGCCGATTGACCGAATGATGCGGTCAATGGGCTGAACCCCAAGTCATATTGCGGTTCAGGGCAATCAGTCCACTAGATCAGGCACCGGATAGGATGCTGTCAAAGCTCAACCCCTCCCTTTCAACTCGGTTCGACAACGCAACGATCAGCCCGGCGTCGTAGCTTTCGGTCGTCCAAGCGACCACCAATCCATCCAGATCGATGGTCTTATACCCAAGCGTGCCGCTCTGCTGAATTGTGAAACTCATAATTTGTTTCGGTGTTCACCTCGACCGGCCCTCGCCCACCGAGATCACGGTGGGCTGGGGCTGACCGAGGCTTCCATGCCTCTGATCGCCTTCGCTATTTCGCCTTCTCCCATATCCCGTACTGGACCGACTTGCGTTCGATCTGCTTCCGTTGCCGCTCGGCTCGGTCCTCGTCGGCTTGGCTGAGCCAATGTTGATCTAGCCCTTGCAGAGCGGCGTCTACAACCAAGGCTTGGTCACTTGCGGAAAGGTCGAAAAACTTTTTTGTAAAAATGCGTGTCATATATTATTGTCCTTTGCTCTTTCGGGCCATTAGTTCATCACCCCGTCCGCTGCCAACCATGAGTCCTTCCCAGAACTCGTTCACTTGAATCGGCGGGCGTCCCTTTCGCTCCAGCCAGGTCGATGAAATGACCCATTCGTTCCCGTAACGATTGATGGCAAAGATCAAATTAAATGTACTGAACGGGTATTTCGCCACTGGGCCTCGTGTCCCATCAGGGCGGTTGTAATGACCCCCTCTGTCGTTCACCGCCTCACTGTCCAGACACCAGTCCAAAGAGGAAATCACCTCGTTCACAGTCCTGCAACCCATACTTACACCTCGTCAAATAAAAAAATGAATATCTGCCACCGACCGAGGAAATCGACCATCCAAACGATGAACGGCAATTGCCAAGATCGGGTTCCGATCAACCGCTCCTGCGGTCATCAGATTGGGCCAGAGTGGCCAGAGGCTACGGCAAATCCACCGCACGCCCAGTTAGATAGTTGAGAAAGTTGCAATCGTTATAATTTAATATATCAGAAATGGGGTATCATTGCAAACCGAAAACAAGCCTTCAGTCTAAAAGTCTCATGTCATATCCGAGGAACATATACGGGCGTCTGCTTTCGTGCGTTTCGGTTTGATCGGTTTTTTCATTTTTTATTTTTTTCTCGTTGTGGATTGCCCCAGCCCGATCAGTTTTCCTGTACATCGTCTCCGCAACGTCGGCTGAGCTAGTCCCGAGAGCCGAACAGCCCGTCAGAAGTTTTCCTGTATGTCGCCCCCCTCGCCCGACCGGAATGCTGTTCTTTTCCTGTTCAATCAGCCGGATCAACGGCTCCCAGCGTGTTTATTGTGCCGCCTTATCGGCAGAATGTGTGGGCTGGGTTCGATTCAGCCTTCCTCTTGCCTGTCTACAGTAGGCGGCATCCATCTCGATGCCGATCCCCCGCACCCCCAATTCCTTGCAGGCACAAAGGCTGCTGCCGGTCCCAGCGAACGGATCGAGGACGACCATTCCCTTTCGCACGCCCGCTAATCTGACGCAGCGAGCCGCCAGTTCGATCGGAAAAACGGCTGGATGAAACCCCTTGTCTCTCTTCTCGTGGACCGTTTCGTGAGGAATGAGCCACACATCGCCAGCACAGCGAACGTTCGCTTGCGGACGAGTTTCGCAGGAGATTGCACTCGTATTCATAAGGCACGCCAATAGCGAGCCGGTCGAGTGTGACTTTTCCGGTCTTCGTGAAATGGATAGACCGGCTCGAAGTTGTGATTGAGGAAGCGGTTGCCCATGATTGGCGTGAAATGCCCGAAGGACTTGCCATCAACGGTGATCGCCTTGACCCACATAATTTCATTTTGCAGGACAAAGTGCTTGCCCGCAACCTCTGCAACCTTTATTGCATTCCACGGGTGCAAACGGGAACTGCCGATATTCAAGGAAGAAGCTCCCGTCATCCTGCAGAACCCGCTTGATCTCTACGAAGACCGATTCCAGCCAGTCGAGATACTCTCCGAAGGGGCGGTCATCCTTGTAGTTGTTGTAACTGACGCCCAGGTTGAACGGAGGCGACGTGACGACGACCGAAATCGATTTGTCTGCCAAGTTCTTGGGCATGAGCGAGAGGCAATCGCCACACCAAATCTCAAGGTTGCCCCTGCGTGATGATCTTTCATCATGCTTCCCGCTAGTCTTGAGCGAGGCGAGTTCGACCTCACGGATGAGTTGCTTGACTTTTTTATTTGGACCTGCGTTTTCGAGCTTTTGCAGCACCTTCGTTCGCTTCGGCTTGGGCAGTCTTGCCAAGGCGGCAGCATCGGGCACTTTCGCAGTTTCCCTGACCGGATTGCTGCCATCAGATCGGGGGTATCGGCACTGATCGCCTTGATTGCCTTG
This sequence comes from uncultured Planctomycetia bacterium, assembly GCA_963719005.1. Lineage (GTDB taxonomy): Bacteria > Planctomycetota > Planctomycetia > Pirellulales > Thermoguttaceae. Next base: position 712,947 of record CAVRAR010000018.1, on the reverse strand, counting down.
ACGTAGTTCTCGTTGGTCTTGGTGATGCGGGCAGCAACTTGGCTCGCCTTGCCATTGGACGAAAAGGTGGGGCGTTTTTTCCCTGTCATGCCTCGACCCCGGCTGAGCCGTTGCCGTTCCTTCGCCTCCTTTTCCAACATCGGGAGCATCTGATAGGCCACCATCGCCCTCTGGCTGCTCGTCAAGTGGCGGCGAAATAGATTCTGGCTGAGAACCCATTCCGTAGGCGAGCCTTGCCCATCCCATTCGATGAAGCGTGGCTTTACCCCGGCAATCTTGCAGGCTGCGAGCCTGCTGCGACCATCGAGGACTTTGCCCTCGAAGAGGACAACGGGATTCAAGAGTCCCCGCTCGTTGATGTCGGCGGCAAGCTCTTGAATCTCTTGTTCGCCCATCGGCGGAAAAAGGAGGCAAGCGGGGTGGTAGTTCAGCGGTTTCATCGGCGGGTTCCTCGTCTTGGCCTCGGCCAATTGTAGTCGGTGCTGCCGGTGATGTACAAGCCGACCTACCCAGCGGAAAGTCGGAAACCCGGAAATCGTCGCCCTCGCTTCTTTCCGACTTTCCGGGTTTCCGAGTGGCGACGATCACCGTGGCAATGCTGGTGTCCAAACGCCTTGGGCGAGAAATACGAGCAGGAAAGATGTGCTGAAAGCGGGACATGGGAGCAAACAGCCCGTTGGCGTGATGAAATGGCGTAAGTGACTGAACCACAATGGTTTGCGGAGTTTTCACAATTTTTCGGCGTTCGACTTTTCCTGTACATTGGCCCGGTGTTACCGATTTTTTCACCCCTTTCTTACTAGGAGTAATCCAAATGGCTACCGCAACTGTTCGCAGGAGTGTCAGGGCTACCAAGGCAACCCAAAAGGTCAATTTGTACCAGCGGCTTTGGCTGGCCTGTCGGCTGATGAACCTCAGCCCGGAAGATTACACGCTGTTTCCATAAGGATGTATACGGCGATCCTCCCCCTGCGTTTCTGGGGGAGAAACTTGGCGGCAAGTTCTGTCGTCAAACGACTGTTCCCAGCTTGGTCCTTGGACTCGACAACCGCCAAGCCCAAGTCCTCCTCCAGAAGGTCGATCAAATCGACCGGAAACGTAATGAGCGAAACTCAAGCTCATCTCAACGCCAGGGGCGATGAGGATACGCTTGGGGATGGCCCGTCATCCACAGGCAACTTTCGCTCCTCGCCCTGGTCCGTTTTGGGGCGAGGAACAAATCCGAGAACGATACTTTTCCTGTACATTGGGCTGGCAGACGCAACGTAAGCGTCAGTCAACTGGCCGGTTGAAACCCAATTTCCCAAACTCAAATCAGGTGCCTTGGCACCAGGAGAATGAAAATGCGTACTTTGCATGCCTGTGAACCGATTCGTCTCAACCGTATTCACTACCTGACCCAACGGCAGTTGGTCGCCGCCAACAGCGAATCGATCCGGCTGGGGTTCTCCCGCAACCTGATCGAAAAGAAGGTTGCCAAACTCCCGCTCTGGGGAAGGTTCCCGGTCGTTTCGGCTTGGCACCACACTTCCGGTCAGGGGCAGACGAACATCCGGCTTGAACTGATCGTCGGCAAACATGCCAAGGACATCAACTATTGCACCTTGGATGTCCCCTACGACACATGGGAGAGGATGAAGAGGAATCCTGCTCCTCATCTGCGTCGGCGGTGAGTGCGGTGTGCTGGGTGTCAATCGCTCAGCGTTTAATCTGAATCTATTTTAAGCCCCCGGTTACGGAACACTGGGGGCTTTTTGTTGGGTGAGTGAAGCGTTTTTCGGCTGCACAACACAAAATCAGAAAAACAAGGGATTCCATACTTTTCCTGTACATGCGGTTGGTGAAGAATTGAGCCCCTGTCGTTGGGGGCATTTTCTGCTTCAGGAGTTCACATCTTCACCTTTAGTTTAGGAGGTCAAAAAAAATGGCCAAATGTAATCGACGTTCCGGTAAGAAGCATTCTGTGGCGAAGGCAACTGCCCCAAAGTCCAGGTCCAAATTGGAGAACGAACTCCAGTTATATACGACTCCACACCACATTACCGCTGCATTGCTGCGGAGAGAGAAATTCTCTGGGACAATCTGGGAGCCCTGTGTTGGGCGTGGGGATGTAGCGACTGTTCTGAAGGAGAATGGCTATCGCAAGGTCGTCTGCTCCGACATCCATGATTGGGGATTCCGAAGACCTCCGTTCAGGACTTTCTCAACATCGAAGCGAAGTTGTCGATGCGATAATCACAAATCCGCCCCATAAGAATTGCCGAGGTTTCGTGAAACATGCCAAGACGCTGGCCGACAAGATTGCAATGTTGCTTCCGGCTGACTTTGAGGCGGCGGTTGCCAACAACGACCTCAGAGCCGACAAGGCATATCCGCTGAAAGCGGTTCTACACCTTCACTCAATCCGTCCCGTGGCTCAATGTGAAACAGACCTGGGGGAAGATTCAAGTACGCTTGGTTTTGCTGGGAAAAGGGCTACAAGGGTGAGACCATTCGGAAGTTCATCACCTTCGACACCAAGACGTTGAAGGAGGTGGATACGTCGGATGCGACTGCCCATTCCACCGGATCGAACGAACAATCCGATGATAAAGGCAATCGGAAGCCTGATTCCCAAAAAGCAACGCCTTCCAAGAGACTCCTCAAGGTCAAACGGCTCGCTCTCGATCCGAATTACAGGGCTCCCCACCGGATGCTTATTATTTACCCAGGGGCTAAGTGGGGGCTTATGAGCCGCTACCTTCCCCTCTTCCCTGAGCACAAGACCTGTGTTTCGTTGTTCGGTGGTGCGGCTGCCGACATCGCCCGCAAGCCTCCGTCCAAAGTCGAAATCTACAACGACATCGATGGCGATGTTCACAATGTATTCCAGGTTCTGAAGGACGATAAGCTCCGTAAGAAGCTTGTGGAGCTTGTGGACAACACTCCGAATGGTCGAAAGCAATTTGATGAATGCTACGCCCTCCTGCATCAGCCAACTGACGATCCGGTGAAGAAAGCCTGGGCATTCCTTATTGTGTCTTGCCTGGGTTACAGAGGCGTATATCCTGGTTCGTCCAATTATTGGGCAGGTCGGAGTCCCAAGAATGTCAATGCCGACCTCAGGGCGTTGCCACGGAGCGTTGAAGAATGGAAGGAAAGGTTTCTCAAGGTGCGTCTGGAGTGCGATGACTGGGAGAAGGTGTTGAATCGGTATGACTCCGAAAACACATTCTTCTTTGCGGACCCTCCATATCGCCTGAGTTTGATAGACCGCAAACTTTACCGCTGCGATATGACCGATGAGCAGCACATCAATCTCCTCCAAGCCTTAAACAAAGTGCAGGGACAGGTGATGCTGTGTGGTTACGATTCGCCACTCTATTCGCAGTTCCTCAAGGGGTGGAAACGCATCGAATTCCCTACTACGGCCTTCATGTCGAAAAAGAAGTCGAAACGGGTCGAAATTCTGTGGATGAATTATGATCTTTCGGATGAACAACTGGCAGATGCACCGAAGCCGAAGGCACCGCAACTGAAGCCGAAGACTCCGAAGCGGTTGCAACTGGAGCCGAAGGCTGCGAAGTCGCCGCCGATGACGATTCCGCTGCCGACAGTCCGCACCACAAAATGCGAATTCTCCGAAATCGACAAGGAATTGTTGGATGGCATCGAGCGGCGGCAGAAAACGCTGGCTACGATGATTCGTGGCGTAATCGACAAAGATACCACAGCGTTTTTCATCTGGGGTCCAGGCGGCCACGGAAAATCGAAACTAATTAGGGACGCACTCAAAGACCATAAGAAGGTCAAAATCTGGAACTCCGATATGTCTGCCAGGGCTTTGGTGGAAAAGTTGGAAGAGTTCCCTGACTACATCCACTTCTTTGAAGACCTTGAGAAGGTATTTCGTGATACCGACTGTCAGGGACTTCTGATTGCTGCCTGTGGTGGCAAGAAAACTCACAAACGGATCGTCCAGTGGCACAAGCATCGGGTGGATATCGACTTTGAGTTCACCGGAGGCATCATCATTTCCAGCAACAACCCGCTTGATCCCCGGCCAGGGCGATTGGGTGCGGTTGCCAGTCGCTTCACTCCCCAGCAATGGAAGCTGAGCGACCCTGAATTGGCGGCCTTGATGCGGCACATTGCTTTGACGGAGTATCAGGAACACGGCCTAAGCAAATCCGAAGCCTGCGAAGTTGCGGATTTCGTCATCGCAGAAATGGAACAGCGATCCGGCCAAGGAAAGGTGGACGTGCGGTCGTTCTGCGAGCAGGCCGTCCCTGACTTCAAACAGTGGAAGGATGGTCGTTCAGAAGTTCATTGGCATGAGCTTGTGCGGGCACGAATCAACGGTGCCCCCATTTCCGAAAACCGCAAAGCCCGCAACGAACGACTGCAATACGTCGCCTGTGATGTCTACTTCACCGTCAAGACCCTGCCTTCTCGGTTGAATCTGTGGAAATCCCGCACCTTGGGCGAAGGTCAGGACGGCGAAGGGCTGGGCAAACAGGCTTTCTACGACCGGCTCAAAGAGGCCAAGGAACGTGGGCTGTTTGCTCAGATGCAGAAGACGCATCAGGAGGATGCAGCATGAAAAAGGCAAACAAAAATGCCAAACAGTCAGAGCCCCTCAAGGCCCGCAACGTCTACGACGGCTCAAACGGTGGACAAACCCGCAAGTTTTGTTGTGCCCTGGAGAAGACCGGGCAACTTGGAATTATTGCGGCAGAGTTGTTCCGAATCCAGAAGGCATCGGCTAGGGCGAAGGTCTACAGGGGCGGCATCACTGGTCGGTATGGCAGCGTATCGTATCGGAAACTGGCTTACAAAAAGAAAGGGCTGTGCCTTTCAGTCTTGTGTAATCTGCTCCAGGCAGACGCATGTGGTTTGCCTTGGGGATGGGGATACGACCGCAAGCAGCAGTTCGCAAAGTGTGTCCTGTACCTTGATCTTCCCAATGGGCAGGTGAGCTTTCATTCGACCGACCGCTTTGCCGGTCCCAAGTATCCAGGCGAATGGGATGGAGAGAACAAGAGCGAACAACGGATTCTCTCTTTCTGCGACCAACTACTGAACGGAAGAGAGCGGAGACGAAGGAAGCAACCGACTTCTGAGAGGAATCCGTCATGAATTACTACGATGCCCTGGCGAAAGACTTGCGGCTCGCCTTAGCCCATTGTGCCGAGCAGCAGCCGCCATTGATTATCGCCTCGTGCGTATGCGGCAAGACAGACGGCGAGTGGGATTATCTACTTGCCATTCACATACCGATGCTCAGCACCGTTGCCAAATGGCAGTCGGAACCGCAAGAGGAAGTAACGGAGTTGTTTGCGGAGTGCAGGAACCAGAGTTTGATTCCCTCGGTGATGATGCAGTTCTTCGTACCGGCGTGCGTCATCGAAAAGAACGGCATCCGAAGTGCCGTAGACTGCTGCATCGAGCATATTGAGGCGGCGATGAGCGGGAAAATCCCGACCGACGATAGCATTCTGGGGGTGCCGCAATATCGCATCTGTTTGATGATATCGGAATGAAGGAACAAAGGGACAGAATTTCCTGAATATAGATGCCTGAGACGATGGCAAATTAGTTCCACAGATCAACCATGCAACCTGTAGCCCAAGAAATTCTGAACGCCGTCGATAAGATCGTCCCGTTTTCGGGACGGTCGAGCGGTGGCGGTACGGGCTCAACGACCGTGGTTGTCGAGCTTGGGCAAGAAACGCTGCGGGTGCTTGCAGAAATCGGGGCCGATCTGAGACGCATTGCCGACCATTTCGATCCGCAGCCTGCGGATATCGTCGGCACGCCCTACTTGGCCGACAAACTGGGCTGCACCCCGACTTGGATCGCTCAGATGGTGCGGGACGGGGAGATTCCCAATAGGCTGCCTCGTTCCCGGCAGCGGCAAGGGGCGGCAATGGAAATTCTACCGTCGCCGGATTGAGGAATGGTTGGCAAGCAAATAAAGATGGAGACCTTGACCGTCATCTACGATAGCTTAACGAAACGAACAAATCGGAGTGGTTGAATGGGTCGCAAGCCGAAGGTGGAAAAACGAACGATCACGGTGGTTGTCAACGGGGCGACCATTCCGGTGACACTCTACCCACCCAAACCGCCACGGCGAACATGGTACGCCTATTGGCCCGGCCTGACGACCAGCAAATCCACCGGACAGACGGATTTTGAGCATGCTGCCCTCGCCGTTGAAGCGATGTTGCGGAACGGGGGGAAACAGGGCCATGTGGATGATGTCGTGCTATCGGACGAGGAGTTTGAAGCCATCCAACGAGCCCATTTCAATCGCAAGACCGACGAGAAGGCTCGGCGGCGGGCTATGACATCTCTTGACAGTTGTTTGGACGCTATATCCGCCTTCCGAAAGATTATTGGTCGGACTCCAATTTCACAGGCTACTCTGGATGATTGTGCCAATTTTCAACGGGCTGGCCTGACCCTTCCGAACAACTGGCGACGATTGCCGCCTGAAAAGCGTCGGCCTGTGGTTTACTACTCCCAACAACTTAGGCTGGCTAGGCAGCAAGCTGGGGAGCCGGATAAGTATGATGATGTGCCTCAATACAGTCCAAATAACGTTCTGCGGTGGTCACGATCCCTTCAGGCAGCGTTTGAGCGAGCAAATCGCAATGCTTTGAAGCGAAAGTGCGTCCGTGGAGTGGTCGCAAATGAAAAACTCCTGACAGAAAATCCTTGGACACAATTCACTTGGATTGAAGGCCGAAAACGGCCAATTCGACAATTCGATGGTGTCGAACTGCTTTCACTGATGGACTTTTTCAAGACTCGTTTGAGCGGCGTGCCCATAGCGGCGGCGGCGGCGAAAGTTTTTCTATGGTCTGGATGCCGAAAATCGGAGGTAGCTGGGTTGACCTGGGATTCACTGCGAGTTGTTGGCAATGAATATCACTTTGAAATTGAGGGAAAGTGGGGAATCGAACGGTGGTTCCGAATCCCTGAGTCTGTTTACCAGGAATTATTGGCATTTCGCACAAATAGCACTTTTGTTTTTGCAAGCTATCTCAAACAGTTGCAAAATTTTCGGACCCACCGTGCATGCCTCTCCTCCGAGTTCAGACCGAAGAGATTTGGCGGTTGGTTCTACAAACGTATCAAGGAATGGTCAAAGACTAACCCGAAAGGCTCAGCCTTCGTCCATATCTTCCGCAAGACGACCCTTCAACATGCTCGACAAGGGGAAGACATTGCTCGCCAAATTGCCGGGGATGCAATGGTAAGTGAGTCGGTCTTGATGACGAACTATGTCAAGGAGACGGATGAGGAAATGCGGCAGAGAAGTAATCGAACATACCGGCGTATACAGGCCAGCCTCTCGCCGGAAATTGCCTCTCGTTACGGCCATATCCAAGATGCTCGGTCAGAAATGGAATCCCAACTCAGGGCAGCCACTGATAACAAGAACTGGGCACATGTAATCGAGGTTGCCCACCAACTCCAGCACCAAGCCTTACCGCAAACAGCCGACTAACCTTCTTTGTGAAATTTTGTGAAATCCGGTTGCGGCGGCGAAAGTGCATTGCCAAAGCAACAATAAAAGCGTTGCCGTAAGTTGCTATCCGGCAACGCTTTAAAGGTGGCCGAGGCGGGACTTGAACCCGCACGAGCTGTTATGCCCACGGGATTTTAAATCCCGAGCGTCTGCCGATTCCGCCACTCGGCCAAAAAGCCCGCGATCTCGATCGGAAAAAGCCACGGGCGTTGCGTTGCGAAGCCGCAAGCGGCTATTTCTTATCCTTTCCTCCGTTCCTTCCGTTGCCCAGCGCCACGATTCGGTTAATCGCGTTGAGAAACGCCTTCGCGCTGGCCTCGACGCTGTCGGTCGAGACGCCGCGACCGCGATACACGCGGCCCTCGTGTTCGACTTGGACCATCGCCTCGCCCTGGGCGTCCTTGCCGAGGGTGACGCTGTGGACGGTGAAGTCGCGACACATCACCGAATAGCCGGTCACCTGCTCGATGGCCAGAAAGACGGCGTCGATCGGGCCGTCGCCGCAGGCAACCTCGACCGTGCGCTTCTCGTCGCCGCGGCGCAAGCGGAGCGTCACCGCCGGCACCTGGCCCGTGCCGCAAACCACCTTGTACGAATCGAGCATCCATTTGTCGCCGACGGCGTGAATCTGCTGTTCCACCAGCGCGGCGATGTCGGCGTCGTAGATTTCTTTCTTCTTATCGGCGAGGATTTTGAATTGCTCGAAGACGACGTCGAGTTGCTCGCCGGAGAGGGTGTAGCCCATCGCCTTGGCGCGATCGGCCAGCGCCGCTCGGCCGCTGTGCTTGCCCATCACCAGGTCGCTGGTCGAGAAGCCGACGTCCTCGGGGTGCATGATTTCGTAGGTCGTCCGCTCCTTGAGCATTCCGTCCTGGTGGATACCGGCTTCGTGGGCGAAGGCGTTGCGGCCCACGATCGCCTTATTGCGTTGCACGTGGATGCCGGTGATGTTGGCCGCCAGCCGGCTGGTGGGCACCAGGCGTGGCGTGTGGATGCAGGTGGCGGCGCGGTAGTAATCGCCGCGGGTTCGCAAGGCCATGACGATCTCTTCCAGCGAGCAATTGCCGGCCCGTTCGCCCAGCCCGTTGACGGTGCACTCGACCTGCCCGGCGCCGGCTTCGATCGCCGCCAGGCTGTTGGCCACGGCCAGGCCGAGGTCGTTGTGGCAATGAATGCTGATGATCGCCCGGTCGATGTTCGGCACGCGGTTACGAAGCGTCTCGATGACCTCGTGCATTTGGCTGGGCGTGGCGTAGCCGACCGTGTCGGGAATGTTGACCGTCGTGGCGCCGGCGGCGATCGTGGCCTCGACCACCTGACAGAGGAAATCGGGCTCGGTGCGCGTGGCATCCTCGGGCGAGTATTCAATGTCGGCGCAGAAGCCGCGCGCCCGCTTCACCCCGGCCACCGCCTGGCGGATCACCTCCTCCTTGCTCATTCTCAGCTTGAACTCGCGGTGGATCGGGCTGGTGGCGAGAAAGACGTGCAGCCGCGAATGTTCGGCGTGTCGCAGGGCGTCGCCGGCCCGATCGATGTCGGCGTCACGGCAGCGGGCCAGCCCGCAAATCACCGAGCCGCGCACGTTGCGGGCGATTTCACGCACCGCCTCGAAATCGCCGGGCGAGGCGATCGGGAAGCCCGCTTCGATCACGTCCACGCCCAACTCGACCAGCGCGTGGGCGAGTTCCAGCTTCTCGGCCAGGTTCATGCTGGCGCCGGGCGATTGTTCGCCGTCGCGGAGCGTGGTGTCGAAGATCACAATGTGTCGTGGTGTCGCGGAAGTCGTATCGGTCATGACGTTCGTTTCCTTGGAATGATTGGTAGTATTGTTCGTGAGGGATTTAGATGGATTCACACGCGCTGCCGAGCTGCCGACCCCTGGTCGGCCCGGGCAACACCAACCATGCCCTCGACGGACCACGGCGACGGCCACGGTTCCTGCAATGCTTCGTCATCGACTGAAATCTCCCAACAAAAAACCCCGAAGCCGGCATCGGCCTCGGGGTTCGTTATTTCTGCACGTTGACGCTAAGTGCGAACCCTATGGCCGGCGCTTCGGAAGCGCCCGTAATAATAAGGCCAATAGGTTCTTTAACAGCGTCATGATATTCCTAATCTACATGGCCAAAGCCACGGGGTCAAGCGCGGAGTTGGGGACTGTCCCAATTTTCGTGTCAGCGAAAATGGGACTGTCCCCTTTGCCAGGATTCTGCTTGGCCCACCACCCCGCAGCGGGGAGAACGTATCGGCCAATCACAATTTTCCTGTAAACACTTCCGGTCAATGAGTCGGTTACTTGACTGAAGCGACGCCGCCGGTCTGTAATGCAGGCCGGAGTGCGGGCGTCCCGCCCGCCCCGAGAAAACGGCGGGCGAGACGCCCGCGCTCCGGAAAGACGCCGATCGAACGCCGAGGTATCCGTTTTGAATGCCGAACCATCGAGCTACGACGCGCTGATCCGGCCGCTCGAAGACCAGATGCTGCGCTTGATCTGGCGGATCACACGGGTGGCCGAGGACGCCGAAGATGCCCTGCAAGAATCGCTGACCATTATCTGGAAACGCCGGGCGCGGATCGAACGGCATCCGTGCCCACGGGCGCTCGTCTTGCGGATCTGCGTGCATTGCGCGTGCGACGTACTCCGCGCGCGGCTGCGTCGCGGATCGCGGGAAACGGCCGCGATCGATCCCGACGCATTTCATGCAAGAGACGGCGCTGTCGGCGAACGGTTGCATCGACAGGAATTGCGTGACGACATTTTCCACGCCCTGGTGCGCCTGCCGAGTCGCCAGGCGACGGCGGTGGTGATGCGGCACGTTTTGGAAATGTCTTATGAAGAGATCGGCGACGCTTTGGGATGCGCCGAAGCGACCGCCCGGGTGCATGTCAATCGGGCGTGCAAGAAACTGAGCCGGTTGTTGGCCCATTTGGCCCCTTTGCACTCTACGGAGGGCACAAAATGAACACGACAGAAGAAAACGATGACGTTCGTCGGACGTTGAGGCAAGCGATGCCCGACGATCTTCCGGCGGCGGTTGCCGATCGTATGCAGAGCCGGCTTGCGGCCTTTCGCGATCGGATGGATGCGAGATCGGAAGAACGACGGAATTACTTCTCACAATGGATTGGAGGATTTACCATGCGACAACGGATTGCAGTTCTTGGTGGTGTTGGCGCGGCGGCGATGTTGGGATTTCTCTTGCTCTGGGGAGGTCTTGCCGCGAAACCAGCTTCGGCGATGGAGAAAATGGCCGAGGCCGTCCGCAAAGCAACGTCGTACAAGTGTACCGAGACTATCAAGACGACCTATGACTTTCCCAAACCGGGAAGACCTACTGTTGCGGTGGCGGTATACACAATTTACCGGCAGTTGCCCGGAGCCGTGCGCAGCGATGAAACAAGCTCCTACCACTCCTGGAAAGGGACGGAGAAGACGGAGATTTTTCCAGTTGGCCAACCGAGCATTTATATTTGGCACCCGACGAAGACTTTTCGTCGCTATCCACCTCTCCGCAAGGGCCCATATTCATCAACCTTTGACAGGCTTGAAGACCTGGGCCAGTTTTCGAGCCAAGCCGATCGGCAACTGGGCACGAAAGAGATCAACGGTAAGCAGGCCGATGGTTTCGAGATCAACATGAAGAAGATGCACCCCGATGCTCGGGGGAGCGTCGCCGAAATCTGGCTCGATCGCGCCACCAATCTGCCTCTGTTCGTTCGTTACCAGTTTAGGAGCTTGGATAATTCGACGGTCTGCGAGGATAGTGATATCCAATGGAACATCGACTTGGACCCGAAGCTTTTCGACCCCACGCCGCCGGAAGGCTACACGGACGACACTCCTAAGCCGCCGTCCCTGGAAGATCAGGTTCGCGATATCGTCGCCGCGATGAAGATCTACGCCCAGGCCAGCGGTGGATGCTATCCGGCGAGAGACGTCCATATGCTCGACACGACCGAAGATCTCTGCCGACTGCTTGGTGTTAAAGAATGGCCCGGCGGCAAGAAGGAGGGGAATGCCGGACTCGCTGCGAAGGCAATCCCGGGATTCGAGCAGATGGGCCATATCCATGCCTACAACCCTGACGCCGCGTACTACGGCAAAACCGTTAGCTCAACGGATAAAGACAAGGTGCTCTTGCGCTGGATTCTCGACGACGGCCGGTACGAGATCATCTTCGGCGATCTGCATGCCGAAACCGTGACGGCGGAACGACTGCGGGCGTTGGAAGCCAAGTAGCTTCCAGGGAAGACAGTCAAAGAACACTGATTTCCGCTGATCTTCGCTAATCCCTTCAATAGTGTCGATCCGCGTAGAATTAGCGTTCCCGTACTCTTTGCGCTCCGCGTGAAGTGATCGAGCCCTCTCGCGGAGCGCGAGCATGACAGTGCATCGCCCCGACCTTCTTGCCCATTCTTCGCGGCTTCGCGACTTTGCGCGATTCCTCCAGCCGACGTCGGTGATGTTCTTTTGTTCTTTTCTCACCGCACACCGTTCTTGTGCGGAACGAAGCTTTCGGGTACGATTCGCCACCCCCTAAACTCGGTGCCTGCATGGACTACGAGGTTCAGCACAGCTCCCGGCGCTGCTCGATCACCGGCCGGGAGTTTGCGCCGGGCGAAACGTACTACTCGGCGATCGTGGCCGAAGGAGCGGAAGTCATTCGCCACGATTACGCCGCCGACGCTTGGCAGGGTCCGCCCGCCGAAGCGATCGGCTGGTGGAAATCGCAAGTCCCCGATCGCTTCGCGAACAAGAAGCGTTGGGCCCCCAACGACGTGATGCTCCAGTTCTGGGACGAGTTGGCCGCCCAGCCCGAGCGACAGGACATGCGTTATGTATTGACGCTCCTGCTGGTGCGTCGCCGCGTGTTTCGGCTGGAGGAGGAGAAGTTCGACGATCAAGGGCGGGAAGTGCTGGTCGTCGCTTGTCCCCGCCGTGAGGCGACCTACGAGATTCCCGCCGTGACGCCCGAGCCGGCGCGAATCGATCAGATCCAGGAGGAGTTGGCGGCGCTGCTGCAATGACGGAGGGATTAGGAATTGGGGATTAGGGATTAGAGATGATGAATGACGAAGCCCGAATGACGAATGACGAAAGAAGCTCGAAGCTCGAAGCACGAAATTCGTCATTCGTCATTCGGATTTCGTCATTCATTCGTCATTCGTCATTCGTCATTCGTCATTTCTCGCTATCCGACTACCAACTTCGCTGGCTATTGCTGATAACGACGGGCCTGTTTGGCCTGAGCGGCGCGAGTTGCCCGCATTTCTTGCAGCAGTACACCAATCCGCTGCCGCGGGTCTTGCCCGCCTCGCCTCCGCCGACGCTGGAGCAGGTCATCGACGTGGTGAATCGGAACAGCTCGCAGATTCAATCGTTCTCGACGAATCACGCTTCAATCGGCGGCTCGGGTTTCCCGACGTTGTCGGCGAGCATCGCCTTCGAGCGGCCGCAAGAATTCCGCCTGCGGGCGGGCACCAGTTTCGGCCCGGAACTCGATCTGGGCAGCAACGACGAGCTGTTTTGGTTCTGGGTAAAGCGCAGTCAACCCCCGGCGATCTATTATTGCCGCCACGATCAATTTGCTGCTAGCCAGGCGCGGCAGATGACGCCGTTCGAGCCGCGATGGTTGATCGAGGCGTTGGGCGTCGTGGAGTTCGACCGCAGCCTGCCGCACCAGTTGACCGTGCTGCCGAACGACCGCCTCAGGATCGACACGATCCGCAACACGCCCGAGGGCCCGATGGTGAAGATCACGATCCTCGACGGCTCGCAAGGCTGGGTTCTCGAACAATATCTCTACGACGCTCATCGCCGGTTGGTGGCCCGATCGATCGCCAGCGGGCATCGCCAGGATCCCTTGAGTGGGGTGGTCATGCCCACGGTCGTGCAAATCGACTCCCCGGCGGCAAAGCTGTCGTTGCGGATCGATCTGGGCAACGTCGAGATCAACCGACTCGCGGGCGATCGGACGGCGCTCTGGTCGATGCCAAGCGTTCCCGGCTCGCCGGCGGTAGACATCGGCGATCCAAACTTCCAGTTCCCGACGCCGCCAATGGCCGCCACCACCCGTCGTCCCGCGATGCCCACCAGCCGGCAGCAATCGGCGCGATAAAAAGGCGTCAGAGTTCGTCTGCGGTGTCTGTTCCCCTGCACTGCCCGCGCCGTATCACGACTTACGTGAGAGATCTGCTGTATTTCTAGCCTTGCGGCCGCGTGGCAAGATGCTCTGAACCGTGAGTCGCTGAGTATTGTGATCTCTCCTGGGTACGGTAGAATGCTGATAGTAGGCGTAGAAACTCGTTTTGTGGTGACAGCGTGCGATTACACAGCCGTGGCACGCTCACTACGGGGCTCCGATTCCGTAGGTGGTTGACCGGTTGGGCCGGACACGCAACCTCCCAATGCGAAAGCGACTTCGCTTCATACTTCGGTGGATTCTCCCAGTAGCCGCCGCCCTGGCGCTGTTAATAGCGGCTATCCTGGGATATCCCGCTCCTGCCTTGGTCGTCCTAATTGTCTTCATGATGTTCTTTGCGCGGCCCATTGTACACGAGTTCATTGTTCGATCGGCCGGCCGCCCGAAAGCCCATCAGCACTCGGACCCCGCCTCGCAGGATGACCCTACGCCTGACCACCACGCTGGGCATACGTGACGGTACAAGGGTGGGTTTTGAGAGGAACTCGTGCGAAAACGGGAGGAATACCGTTCTTGCACTTGGTATACTGATTTGGTTAGACCTGCCTCACATTTCCCGCCCGCGCCCGCCACGTTTGACTCAAGCCACCAGGAGAGTCCCATGAGCCGCTCGCATTTTCGACACGTCATCGCCCACGGACTGCCCGTGTTGCTGGCGTTTACTATCACGCTAATCGCCGGTCTGGCATCGGCAGTAGAGCGGCCGGACGTGGAGAAAATGGTGGGCCAGCCGGCCGACGTCGCATCGAGCGCCTATCAATATCGTGCGGACCGCAAAGCGGATGAGAATCCGCCGGAGAGCTGGTTTGCGCTGATGTGGTACGCCGGCCAGCCGCTGAACAAGCCGGTTGATGTGCAAGCTCCGGCGATCCGCCAGGCGTTGTGCGGATTGCTCTGGGAGGAGATTCGCCCGGTGAAAAAGCTGGAACTGACGTGGCCGGCTGACGCCAAGCGAAGACCGGCTCCCGAAGAATTGACGATCACTACCCTGAATGCCAAATGCAGCGCCAGTTCGTGGTGGAATAACCTGGTTCCCGTCAGGCAGACTGTAAAACCGACGGTTTCTGCTGATAGCAATACTTACGTCTACGATCTGGGGAAAGACACATGTGGCATCGTGGTCAGCGTCGCCGGCGGCAAGAGCGCCGCGGATTATGACGTGCCCACGGTTTGCGTGTTTACGTCGGCGACCTGGAAGAAGATCGACGTCGAGATCGAATGGGGATTCGATCCTGCAACCGCCGAGAAGGACTACAGCGGGCGAATTGAGACCTACGACGGCGCCGTGGCTGGACTTCAACAGTTCGGCGGCGATAGCAGCACCGCGGCGACGGATGCAACCTCATGGCATTCCGTCGGCAAAGCTGCGACCCGGCGGGGCGTGAAGTTCACGCTGTTCTACATCGGCACGTCGAAATGGCGGCGGGTTCAACCGTTCACGAGCCAAGTGGATGACGTGGCGCGAACCATCGTGACGTTGTGGACCAATGCCGGCAACTTCTCCTTCCTCGCCGCCGACCTGGAAAACGGTCCGATCCTCGCGCCCGAGTACGGGTTCTTCGTCCGGCGGACTTCGGCCCTAACGTTTCCACCCAAGACTCCCTCGGAAGCCCCCATTGCGTTGGCCTCGTCGGCCACGAGTGCGGCGGCGTTCATCAAGGAACTCGACGCCAAGCACTTGAGCACGATCCGCCAGCGCATCCGGGCACATCAAGAGCAGACGTGGGAGGGTGCAGTGACGGCGATGCGCGGCGGCAACTTGCCGGCGCATCCGAAGCCGCCCGCCGAATCGGAGCCGGCCATGCAGGTGCAGGTTCCGTGCGAACGTCTGACCGCCCAATGGAAGTTGGGTGTCTGGCACCTCACTCGGCATTGCGAAAAGAACCCGAAGAACGGCCGGCTGTGGTTCAACGATTATCCCTACGGCATCCTGGCCGCCGAAACCTACATGGTCCTCGCCGCGTTGGATCTGATGGGCTCGCACCAGGCTGCCGAAGACGGTCTCGACCAATGGGTGTCGCTGCCGATGGATCCGAAGTCGGGGCCCGGCCATCACGAATGGGCCCTTCCCGATCGGCCCAATGGGCTCTTCTCCGAGGGGCACGGATGTCTGACGCACGCCGTCGGGCCCAAAGCCGTCGGCGGGCACATGGACGGCATCCATGCCTTCGGCCCCGGCTCCATCGGCCTGGCGTTGACCGAGCATTACTGGCTGACCGGCGACAAGAAATGGCTCGAAGCCGCCGCCCCGCGGATCAAGGCCAACGCCGAGTGGATGCTGCGCCAACGGCGGGTCATCGCGAAAGCAGTGCCCGGCGGCGAACGTCTCTGGTGCAAGGGACTACAACCAGGGCTGCAAGTCACCCCGGACAGCGGCGGATTGTGGATGCAGTTCTACGAGGCCGAAGCCTACTATTGCACGTTTGTCTTGCGGATGGCGGCCGCCTTGAGCGTGATCGATCCCGACGGCGGCGCGAAACTCGCCGCCGAGGCCAAGGCGTATCGCAAAGACCTGCTGGTGGCGGTCGATCGCTCGATCGCCCTTTCTCCGGTCGTTCCGGTGCGCGACGGCACTTATCATTCGGTCATTCCGTTCGCCTGTTACGTGCGCGGGCTGGGCACGGGCGCATGGGGTTGGCAGCGCGACGGCTCCGGCGGCCACGTCGGCCCGTTGTATTGGGAAACGGTCCAGTCGGCGGCGGCGCTGATAAGCCCCGCCGGGCTGCTGTCGCCCAGGGACGTGCGGGTGCAAGGATACCTCGACGTGCTGGAAGATCGGCTGCTCCTGGAAAATCCCTATGTGGGAAATCGCAACTGGTTCGACGCCGGCTGGCAGTATCAGGGCGGACTGGAGCGGACCTCGAACATGCACCTGGCCGACGACGACGTCCCGGTCTTTTTGCGTTCCTTCCTGAATTGCTATGCCATCGACATCCTGCCGAACGACGGCTACACGTTCAACGAGCACGCCGTCCACGGTCCGCCGGACAAGATTTTTGAAGAGGCCGCTTTCCTTGAGCGCTTCCGCAACCTGCTAGTGATGGAGGACGGCGACTCGCTATGGCTGGCGCGAGCCACGCCGAGGGCGTGGTTGGAGCAGGGCAAAAAAATCTCGGTGAAAGATGCGCCCACGCACTTTGGCACGCTAAGCTATGAGATTCTCTCTGCCGCCGATCAAGGAAAGATCACGGCAACGGTGGAGATGCCGTCGCGCAATCCGCCGAAGTCGGTCCTATTGCGGCTTCGACATCCAAAGGCCCGGCCGATGAAGAGTGTCACCGTAAATGGCGAACCCTGGAAAGATTTCGACCCTATTAGAGAGGTAGTTCGCCTACACGATGTAAGAGGGGACGTGAAGTTGGAAGCCGCGTATTGACGCGATCGGTTGCTGAAAAGAATCCTGCAAAGCGTCTGCTGGGGTGGACATTTTTGCCCGCCAAATGTGCCGCGCTTCCTCACGGCATACGGTAACGTCCTCCCCACCCTGGTGAGAAACGATGGCCGCAGGCGGCGGCGTTTTCCTCACCGTACTCTTCGCCAAAGCCGTCGTCTCAGGACGGCAGGGTCTTGAGGGACGCCATTTTCCGGCGATCTTGGACTTGACAGCAAAAGGCGCCTGCCTACGATTAAGAGAATTCTGCAAATCGTCGGGGTTTTCTTGGAAGTTGAAAGGAGTCAGCCAGGGTCTCCCAAAGGGGGAGACTATGTAGTCGAGCCTTGCGAGTTTTGGCCGCTTTTTCGGGAAAAGAATCTCCTTCCTTGTCATTCTGCCTCTCGCTTGTTGCGTTTCCGAAGCGGCGATTGCGACTGGATCACGACCCGTTGAAGGTCGCCCGTCGGCCTTCTTGTTTTCTTTTCCCGCAATGTCATTTTCTTGGAAGGAGTCTCGCATGTTGAGATCTCGATCGGTCCGTTGGCGCGGTCTTCTGGGCATTCTCGCCCTCTTCGCAGCAAATACGTTTTTGTTGACGCCGAGCGTCAATGCCGACTGTTTCGACTGGCGAAACGTCAATGGAGTGAACTGGGTAACCAGCGTGAAGGACCAAGGGGGTGTGGGAACTTGCTGGGACTTCGCGGGCTGCGGCATTCTCGAAGCAAAGTACATGCTGACCCGCGGCGACACCACCTATCAGCCAGATGTCGCCGAACAGCAGCTTCTTTGCGCCGGGGTGGGGAGCATTTCGGGTGGAAATGCATATCAGGTAGATCAATATGCCGTTTCGACGGGCGTGGTGTTGGAAACGGAGTTGCCCTACACGCAACAGAATACTTCGCCGCTGTGGCCCTTGGCTGCCGGCTGGCAGAACCGTGTTTTCAAGGGCACGTACACCGATATTACGATCGCCCAGGGAACGAATCTTGCTACCGTCAAGAACGCCTTGAAAGCGTATGGCCCGCTGACGATCAAACTCACCACTCCGGGAGACTGGTACAATTGTCAGGACGACCCCGGCACGTCCGGTAGTCACGAAGTGGTTATTGTCGGCTATCACGACAATGTCGGCAGCGAAAACGCTCCCGGCGGGGGATACTGGATCGTCAAGAACAGTTGGGGGGCCACGTGGAATGGCGACGGAAACCACAACGGATATGGCGAGATTGCCTACGCCACGGACCCCTCCTACTCAGACTGGTCCTGGCTCGGGATCTACAACAATAACGTCACCGGCTTTAACGGACCGGTTTATTTCACCGGGGCGATGGCGACGGTCAACTGGACTGGCGGCAGCTCGGGCGCCTGGACACTTGGCGGAAACCTGTGGTCCGGTGTCGATATGTATGGGAATTCGCTGCCCGCCTACGCATGGAACAACAGCGAAGCGGTGGCTGTCTTCAACGGCGCCGGCTCGGCGATCCCGATCATCGGACCCGTGGTCGCCCACGGCGTGACCATCAGTTCCGGCGCGACGGGCTATGTCTTCAACGGCACCTCCGGCGGCAAGCTCACGGTCACCGCCGGTGGAATCATCGCCCACGAAAGCGTCACGTTCAATGTCCCCGTCTCAATCGGCGCTCCGCAGAGCTGGACGATCGACAGCGGGAAGTCGCTGACCGTCGGCGGCGACTTGCACACGATTATCAGCAACTTGACTATCACCAGCAACGGCGACACGACCATCACCGGCAACATCGACGGCGGCAGCGCGCTCACCTACGGTTACAACAGCGTTTCGCCCGGCACGATCACTAAGAACGGCGCCGGTACGCTCCATCTGACCGGAGCGGCAACCTACAGCATCCCCCTCACCGTTGCCTCGGGTGCGCTCAGTTTCGAGCAGTCCGGAACCAGCGTGGCCTACGACACGAGCACCATTAGCGGCGGCGGCAATGTGAACAAATCCAACTCCGGCACCATCGTCCTGTCCGGGGCCAACAGCTATACCGGCTGGACGCAGCTCTACGGCGGCATCCTGCAAGCGGATCGCGGCGTGGGCCTGCCCAATGCGAGCGCCCTGGTTCTTTACGGCGGCATCCTGCAAAGCAACAGCGCCGTCACTTATACGGACAAGTTCTGGAACGATTCGCCAGGCAATCACTGCCTCAGTTGGTTCGGCGGCGGTTTCGCGGCCGGCGGCGGCCAACTGACCGTCAACCTCTACGGCGACGGCAGGACCATCACCTGGACCGGCAACGGCAATAGCGGAATCGCCGGACCCATCCAATTGTCGTCCTCGACCGCTCAGTACGCGACCGTGTTGCAGAACGGCCTCAATTTCAACGGCGCGGAGCAGACCGTCTACGTCGACGATAATCCCAACTCCTCCGGCGACTACGCCACCCTTGCCGGTACGCTTGTCGGCGGCAACTACACGGACGGCAACGGAGTGACCCACTACGGCGGTCTGATCAAGGCCGGGCCGGGACGATTGGTGCTCACCGGGACGGGCAGCAGTTATGGCGACAACAACGGCGACGCCGGACGCACCATCATTCAAGCCGGCGTCTTGGAGGCGGCCCCGGGCATTCTTCCCGGCTCAACCACCATTCAACTTGACGGCGGCGTCTTCCAGTCGAACGGCACGCTCACTCGAGGATGGTACGACGAATGGTACGGCAACAACATCACCTGGAACAACGGCGGTTTCGCCGCCAACGGCGGCAAGCTGACGGTGAACATCGACGGCGACAGCCGGCAGGTCTATTGGAACGGCAACGGCCAGAGCGGCATCGGCGGAACGATGATCCTCAATTCGCCTTCTGCCACGGCCGAAGTCGAGTTCCAGAATCCCATCGATCTCTACGGCGGCGCGAGGACGCTTCAGGTTAACGACAATCCGAACTCCGAGCGGCGACTTCGCCACCCTCTCCGGCGTCATTAGCGATTCGGTCGGCGGCGCTTCGCTGACGAAGACGGGCAAGGGAACTCTCTATATCAAAGGCTCGGCGTCGAATACCTATACCGGTGCAACAACCATCATGGGACACCGTCGTGCTGGCGAAAACCGACGGCGCCATTGCCATCCCCGGGAATATCACCTTGAGCGAGACCGGCGACGGCACCAACACGTATCTCCAACTCAACGGCACAATGGCCAGATCGCTGCCTCCTCCGTCATGACCTTCAGTACGCCGGTCGCCTGGTCGTTCCTGGAAATGAACGGCGCACTCGCAGACATTGGCGGGCATCAACAGCGACCCCTGGGCCACCATCGAAGGCCGCTACGACAATACCGGCTTGAACATCGACAGCACATTGACGATCAACAACACCGCCAATTGCACATTCCAGGGAGTGATCCGCGATAAGGCCCAGGGAACCGGCACCGGTCGGATTATCTTGTCGAAGACCGGCTCCGGCACGTTGGTTCTCACCAATAACAGCAATTCCTACACCGGCGGAACGTACCGTCAACGGCGGCACGCTGCAAATCGGCACCGGCGGCACTCAGGGCGTCCTGCCCACGGCTGGAGGTGTCACCGTGAACACCGGCGGCACGCTCTTCTTTAACCGCTCCGACGCTTACAGCTACACCGGGACCATTGTTGGCGGCGGAACGGTGACGATCTGCTCAAGGCAGCAATGGCGTCCAGTTGGGCACGGGCTATAACACCTCGCTGAACGGCTTTAGCGGAACCGTGAACCTTCAAACCGGTATCGCCTATGTCCGCAGTCTCTATGGCCTCAGCCCCGGCACTATCAATATCGGCAACGGCGCTACCATGGCTCTGTGGACTGGTACGAGCACGACTTTCTACAATCCAATCACGCTCAACGGCCTCGGCGGCACGAATGACGGCTATGCCAAGCCCGCCATTTATGGCGACGGAGGTTCCGGCGCCTTTACGCTCTCGGGGCAAATCACGTTGGCGGCCACGAGCGACATCGGCAACTACGCGGGCAACAGCACGATGACGATCAACGGCCGGATCACCGGCCCCGGCGGCCTGGTCCTCGGAAAGGCCGCGCCTACGCTGGCTGATGAGTACGGCGCGATTACGTTCTCCGGCAACCTCAGCAACGATTACTCCGGCGGCACCACGATCAATCGCGGCACCGTGTACTTGGCGAAAACCAACGGCGCCATCGCCATCCCCGGCAACGTGACGATCAACACCTCGACCACGGCCGCCACGGGCAGCACGTGGCTCATCCTTAATGGAGGCAACGAAATCGCCCAGACGGCCGTGATGAACTTCTCCGGCGTCAACGGCTCGCAGTGGGCCTATTTCGATTTGCAGGGCAATTCTCAAACGGTGGCCGGGATCAATGACACCAGCGGTGCGGGCGTGATCGAACATGCCCAATCCGAGAATAACATCACCGCCAACAGCACGTTTTGCGTCAATACGACTGCCGCAGACAGTTACTTCAACGGATACCTCCGCGACGGCAACTATGGCTCCGGCAGCACCGGCACGCTTGCCCTGCTAAAGGGCGGCTCCTACAAATTGACGCTCGTGGGGTCGAACGTCAGCGGCTACAGCGGCGGAACCACCGTCAGCGGCGGAACGCTTCAATTCGGCGATGGTACGACCAACGCCGTCCTGCCCGGCAACGCCACCGTCTACAGCGGCGCCACGCTCGCCTTCAACGTCGCCGCCAGCACGGCGGTAAGCTATTCTGGAGTGATCTCCAGCGCGGGGAACTTCAGCAAGCTGGGCGCCGGCACGCTGACCATCAGCGGCGCGGCGGCGAATACCTACACCGGCACGACAACGTTCACCGGCGGCACCGTCTACTTGTCCAAGACCGGCGGCGCCGTCGCCATCCCAGGCAACCTCACCATCAACGATGGAGCGGCCCGAACCTACGTCATCTTGGGCGGCAACAACGAGATCGCCTCGTCCGGCGTCTTCACTTCCACCACGCCAATCTACTACGGCGATCTCGAACTGAATGGCTACCAGCAGACCCTGGCAGGCATCTCCAGCGATGTCTGGGCGACCATCTCGAACAGCGGCAGCGCCAACGCCACGCTGACCGTCAACAACAGCAGCAACTACACGTTCGCCGGTGCTCTCCGCGACACCGTCAATACCAATACCGGCAAGCTCTCTCTTGCCAAGAGCGGAACCGGCACGTTGGTGCTCACCAACACCAACAACTATTCCGGCACGACAACCGTCAGCGCCGGCGCGTTGCAGGCCGACAATGCGGCCGGCTTGCCGAACTCCAGCTACCTCGTCCTTAACGGCGGCGTGTTGCAAAGCAACAGCACCAGCGCCGTGACCTTCACTCGCGGCCTGGCCGCCTCGGGCAGCGGCACCTTCCAGTTCGGCGCCAATGGCGGCGGCTTCTCCGCCGGCTCGGCGGCCATGAACGTCAACATCGGCGGCGCCTCGGGCGCTGTAACCTGGGGAACCACCGTCGGCAGCAACCTCGTCGGCACGCTCAAGTTCGGTTCGACGACCGCCGCCAACGTGACAACCCTGGTGAATCCGATTGCGCTGGGGACTTCGGTTCGCACGGTCCAAGTCGACGACAATTCCGCCACCACCGCCGATTATGCGGTGATGTCGGGAGTCCTCTCCGGTTCGGGCGGAGGAATCACGAAGACCGGCGCCGGCAAACTGGTGTTGACCGGCGCGAATACCTACACCGGCGCGACGACCGTCAGCGCCGGCCTGCTGGCCGCAAGCGGCACGGCCGCTCCTGCCGCGATCGCCGTCAATTCCGGCGGAGCGTTTTCGCCCGGCAACTCGGTCGGCTCGGCCACCACCGGCGCCGCCACCTGGAACAGCGGCGGCAAGTATTACTTCGAGATCGACAGCGCCACCGGCTCCGCAGGCTCCGCCTGGGACTTGTGGAGTGTTACCGGCAACCTGACCGACACCAGCGCGTTCACCGTTTCGGCGATCACGGAGTCGTCCAACGGCGTGCTGGGACAAATGGCGAACTTCAACAACGCCAATTCGTATCAATGGTTGTTGGCCTCGACCACGGGCACGATGCCGAGCAACTTGGTGAGCCTGCTGACCTTGGACGGCAGCGGCTTCCAGAATGCGCTGGCCGGAACGGGCCACATTTACTTGTCGGAAAGCTCCAACTACAAGAGCCTGTACTTGAACTACTCGCCGACGGGCGGCACCGGTCACGCCTCCCTGGCGACTCCCGTTCCGGAGCCGGGCACCTTGGCCCTGCTGGCCGCCGCTCTCGCGGGCCTGCTGGCCTACGTCTGGCGGAAGCGCAAGTAGTCAGTTCTAATTGACTGCCGATTGTCGATAATGACGGGGGCGGCGAATCCAATCGCCGCCCCCGCTCGCTTTTTCCACCTGCTTGACAGCACCTGCGGGAATGATAGTCTGGTGGGCAATGAAGCCGCCCAGACAGGGCGACTTCTTTCGGCAAGCTACCTAAAACGTTTTTAGATCGTCGTCGAAGGTTCACCGCTTTCTGCGATTCGGCAAAGGCAACGTCATTGCCCTTCAGCTTGCCGGCTACAAGTGCCGCACGGCGAAACTAAACGAACTCGATCCCACGCACCAAAGGGATCTATCGCCCAGATACTACTGGCCGGGGCAGTCACCTGCCGTGATTTCTTCTTGCCAAAGTGGCAGGCAGAACGAAATCGACAAGTCTCATATACAAACACCCTCACGCTTGGAGGAGCGACATTATGTCTCATTTTGCGCATTCATGATCGCAATGACGGCGTGCCTCCTCAGTCCATCGTCTTGGCTGCCTGCCGCCGAGCCGGTGACGACGAAGCCGCCCACGGGCGTCCTGCCGCTGGAGCTGCCGCATCAAATGCGACCGTTGCCCGAGCCGCTGCCCGAGGGCAGACAGCCCGGCTTCAAGCTGCGCGGCATCAAGGGCTGGACGTGGACTCCCGAGCAGTACCTTGCGGAAATCCCCGTCCTGGTCAAGTACAAGATGAATTTCTTGATGAACTGCTACACCAGTCTGTTTGCCTCCGAGAATTGGCATTGGGGCCAAAACTCGAACCGCTGGTGGGAGCCTCTGTCGGAGAAGAGGCGGCAAGGATTTGAAGAAGTCGTCCGCGCCGCGCGGAAGCAAGGCTTGCAGTTCTGCTTCTCGATGAACCCGCAACTCTTCTCGTCGCGGCCGCTGAATCCGCGAAGCGACGAAGACTTCGAGAAACTCCGGCAGCACTACGCCTGGGCACAAGGCTTAGGCGTGAAGTGGTTCAATCTCTGCCTCGACGACGTCGAACTCATGTCCGGCCTGAAAATCGACGCGACCGACCACTGCAAACTGGTCAACAAGCTCTTCTCCCGGCTGCGGGAGAACGACCGCGACGCCCAGTTCATCTTCTGTGCAACGTGGTACGGCGGCAGCGGGAACGAACCCGACCACGTCGGCTATCTCGATACGGTCGCCCGCGATCTGAACCCGGAAATCCATCTGTTCTGGACCGGCGACACGTTTACCCGCGTCACCCGCGCCGCGGCCGAATCGTACAAGAATCGCGTGAAGCACCGGCTGTTTCTCTGGGACAATTACCCGGTGAACGATGGCCAACAAACCGTGCATCTCGGGCCGGTGACCGGGCGCGACGCCGATCTCTGCGACGTGATCGACGGCTACATCAGCAACCCGATGGCCAGTCAGAACGAGATGAACCGGATACCGTTGGCCACCTGCGCCGACTATGCCTACAACCCGAAGGGTTACGATCCGACGCGATCGATCGGCCAGGCGATTTTGCACGCGGCCGATACCGACGCGCGCCGGGCCTTGCTGCTGGACCTCGTCGAACAATACCCCGGTTTCATCTCGTATCCCGGCGGCACGGGCACAAACCCGCCGCGGATCGAATTCCAGAAGCTCGTGGCCGCCCGCAATTTTTACCTTGCTCGAAACGTGTTCCGCCACCTGGAAGACGTCGCCACACGTCTCGATCGAGAGTTCCCGAATCGGTATCCGGCCACGAAGAACACAGTGCGTGCGGATGTCGAGTGGATGAAAAGCGTATTGAGCAAGAACTAAATGACCTTGCACGATCTTGGGAGGGAAACGGAGTTCGGAGACTTGGACCTCCGCGTCCAATCCCGGTTGGCCGCCGGACGGATCGAGTACACGGTTTGCCGCACACACGCACGCGGAGCATGTACCTGCCGCCTCTGGCTGCGGATTCCCGCGTCTTATCGAGCAAACGAGGTGTTGCTTGACGGCGTGAAGCAAACCTTATCGAAGGGATTTGTAGAGTTTCCCCTCAGCGACAAGGAAGTGCACATCGTCGTACATGTGAGCTTGTCGCCATCAAGAACGTCTTTCGCCCCGAGCAGATCGAACTGGGCGGTGGCGGCGGCACGGATATGGCCGCGATGATCGTGGCGGCGTGCGAGGAGCGGCCGTCACCCAAAGCGATTCTGGTTGTTACCGATGGCTACACCGGCTGGCCCCATGAGCCAGTAGGCCCGCGGGTAGTGGCCTGTATCACGCAAGCCGGGACGACCGATAATTGCCAAAGTGGATCGATAACGTAGTTATGAACCCAGAGGAATGACAAGGGCATAGGTTGGTGTATCGATAAGATGCTTGCGCGACCGCCTCGACTATCGCGGCTCGCCATCAGTAACCGTAGGTGCTGCCAGGCAAACGGTTGAGCGTTGCATCGGGCGGATGAACCGGCTTTGTGAGCAAGGTGCGGATGCCGTCCGCATCGGGGATTATGTTCGACGCTGGTAGCAGTGGCGGGGAGCGCGCTGGCTCAAAGAAGAGAGCCACCCAAGATGGGTGGCTCGATTGCTCCACCGGTGAACGGCCATAGCGACCCTATACTGTCCTTCGTCGCTTTCGCCAAGCAAAGGCTAACAGGCTATTGGCCGCGAGGCAAAGCAGGCTGAGGGTGGATGGCTCGGGGACGGTGCCGCTGTCTCCGTGGTAAGTGTACACCATTCCCGTGCCGGTGTAGGGTGTCCCGGAGTATCCGCCGGACGGGCTAAAGGTCGGCTCCGTGGTACTGAGCAAGACGCCCGGCAAGCCATCTACCTGGCCATTGACAATTGTGAACGCCTGCCCAGGAGTAAACCTCGCGTTCACTGAGGCGAGGTCGTCATTGCCATCAACGGTGTAGGCGTTGAGATCGACAATCTCGAAGAGTACGTCGCCGCTGCCAATCAGGCCGTCCCCGTTTGTGTCTGCCCAAAGATCGGGCACTAGAATCTGCTGCCCGCCAAATGCTACGTCTGAAAAATCGAAGATACTCCCACGAAAGATATTGCCGGCGTTAGGGTCTCGGAACAGGGCCTCAATTGAGGTGTGCTGTTGGGCACCGTTACCGGGCCCACCGCCGCCGCCATCACCACCACCCTGATCAACCTCGGACCAGTTATGGGCATCGGCAATCCCGAGCCCGACGCCAGCGCCTGGTGCGATCTGAACCGTGGCCTTTCTACCCGGCGCTATCTCCCCGTCGTCGAGTGTCAAAACATAATTTCCGTCCTGATCCGAGATGTCCGTATAGAAATGTTTTGTGACCGAGGACGAATTTGTTTCGCTAACGGAGCCGCCTTTCGTGAGGTCGTTAGTTGTCCCGGCGTCGGCTCCGAAGGCGGGCCCGGAAGGGGCGGCCATACTCAGAAGAGCCACCGCCCAGCAGCACGAGAACAATCGCGTTTCGACGACTTTTGACATTTTTGCCTTCTTTCTTGTAACTACAATAACAGGAAAAGACGTGACCACCCAGCCGCCAACGCGGGCCGCGAATCAGGTTGAACGCCACAAGGCCGAATAGCGCCTCTCCCTGCGGAGAGGGAACCCAACGCGATCGCGTCAGCAACACGCTGACGAACAAACAACCTCGTGGTCTCCCCCGTTGCGATTCTTTGGGTAATGGCCTGTTCTCGCCCCAGCGGCGTACCTCGTCCTGTCACCAAACCCATAGCCGCTAATTTGACATATCTGTGGCGGCAATCTACCCCCTGTAGACGCACTTTGCTCAAAATCTCAGCGTATTTGCCCCCCCAACGAAACCTTCGTCGGTTCCGGACGATGGTCTCGGGCCTTTAGCGCCACAGCGGGCTATCGGAGGATGGCGGTCCGCGAGATCACCGCCGACGCGAAGCCCCCTGTTTCTCGCGTCCTGCACCTTAAGCCGGAAGGGCCGTCTTCTTCGAAAGCGCGAGGAAATCGTGCGTCCGGAGGAGGTCGCCGGACCCGCGGAATCTTTACCCCAAGCTGAGACGTAGCCTGCGACTGAAAACCCTCAGACTGGTGTGCTAGTGCAACTGAGTGGCCCCGGCTGCCAGGGCGACCTGTGGATACCGGCGATGGTGGCGGAGGCTGGTGTTCGCTACCCCGTCGCCATGACCGCGACGGCGTTTTGCGGTTTGGGCAAGCCATAGCTCCAGGGCCGCTTGGCCTTTCGGATCGGTTGCCACTCTGCCGAAGTGACGGAGATGTAACAGATTAGATTGACCGATGGCTGTAGGGCGGATTTCAATCCGCCCCGTGTTTGCCAGGCGGACTAAAGTCCGCTCTACGGTGAAGTGCGCAGGTTGTTCCGTTACGGCCTCCAACGGAGACGGCCCTTGACCTTCTTGGCCCAATGCCCTGCCGCGTGCGGAAAACAGGAGCAAGTCTGGACAGGGCTCTGTCGGCGCGGTACCTTGGGGTTGGTCACGGTGCTTCTTGGGGAATATCGGGCTCGCGGGTGTATGAAACGGGTGTAATAGAAGACACTCCCAAGCACAGCAGAGCCGATGAAAAACGTCAGTACCCCGTTGAAATCGCCGTTTTGGAGGTGACTGGTTCCTGGTGGTGCCCCTGGTCTTCAAAATCAGTGTGGGGTTCGTAAGGATCCCAGGTGGGTTCGATTCCCATTCACCTCCGCCAATTTTTTGCAAGGCGTCGAACTGAGAAGAGGAGTCGGTCGTGGGTCTTGTGGGTGCGATCATTCGACGAGCCGTCTTGCCGGTGGCGCTGATGATTGTCGGCGTGGCGGGACTCGTCGAAGGCGTCTCGTATCACCCCATCCCCGTGCTGGTCGAGAAGGAGACGAAGAAGACGATCGACGTTCCGCTGCCGGCGCGACCTGCGTTTCCGCGCGGCATGGGCTTCGGCAGACCGACCGTCATCAAGAGAACGGTAACTCTCACCGAGATCTTCAACCTCGTCGTCTCCGAACCGGACGCGACGCGCGACGTCACCGTGGGCGGCCTGGTGCGGCTCAACTCGGGCGAACACGCCGGCGAACTGAAGCGAACGTACAGCGGCGACAAGGGGCCCACTCTGTGCCCTACGTGAGTCAAGTAAAAAGGAGGTCATGGCGTCCATGGCCAAGAAGAAGAAGGGTAAGCCGGCGAAATTCGTCCGCTGGCGCTGGTTGGTGCAGACGGGCTTCTTGCTGGCCTGGCTCGATCCATTGGCGCTGCGCATGCACAACCTGTGCGGGCCGGTGTTTCACTGTTACTCGTGCCCCTTGGCGATGTTCGCCTGTCCGGTCGGGGTGATCGCCAATTTCAGCGCGTTGCACGTGATCCCGTTTGCGGCGCTGGGAATGCTGCTGCTTTTCGGCGCCGCGCTGGGCAGTTTCGTTTGCGGCTGGGCCTGCCCTTTCGGCTTCCTGCAAGATTTGATCGCCAAAGTGCCGACGCCCAAGTTCACGCTGCCGCTCTGGACAGGACACTTCCGCTACGTCGTGCTGTTGGCGTTCGTGCTGGTGATTCCGTTTTTGTGGGGTGAAGCCCACCCGTTGTTCATCTGCCGGCTCTGTCCGGCGGGAGCGATCGAGGGGGCGGTGCCGAACATGGCCAGCCAGGCGATCGCCCACCAACCGATCGTTTGGCCCACCGCCCTGAAGACGGCGATTCTCGTCATGATCGTGATTGCCATGTTTTTCACGTGGCGGCCGTGGTGCACGCTGTTCTGTCCCTTGGGTGCGTTCTACTCGCTGTTGAACCACGTCTCTTTCCTGTTCCTTCGTTTCCATCGCGATCGTTGTATCGAATGCGCCGACTGCCGGAGTCTCTGCGTCAACGGCGGCCCGGCCGAGCGCCGCATCGACGGCTTGCACTGTCTCCGCTGCGCCGAATGCACCAATTGCCGGGCGGTAACGGTGGAAACGGTCCTTTCGCTTTCCGACAAGACAACCAATGTTGCGCCTCCGCCGACGAATAAAGCTGAGGGCACGTAGTCGGCAAACTGTCGGAGGGGTTTGGCAATGGCCACAATCGTGCGCATCATCGCCGCAAGCTGGAACGGGCCGCCGTGGCGACATTGTGCGCTTCTTGTCCTGCTGCTGTTTGCGGCGGGCCGCCTTCCCGCTGCGGAAACGGCCCGAACGACCCCCGCAATGGGCCGGTTGAACATCGATGGAGAAGCCGTCGAGAGCATCAGGTTGGAGAAGAGGGTTGGCC
Organism: uncultured Planctomycetia bacterium; assembly: GCA_963719005.1. GTDB lineage: Bacteria > Planctomycetota > Planctomycetia > Pirellulales > Thermoguttaceae. Next base: position 683,460 of record CAVRAR010000018.1, on the reverse strand, counting down.
GCAGCGATGCGCACACCCCCGGAGCCCCAGGAATCGTCCAGTGCCCCGGTTCGAGCGTCTCGCTCCCGACAGGCGAGTATCTTCTCCAACAGATTAACCTCAAAGGCGGATACTCCTGCAATGTCCCCTTCAGTATCATGGGGCCGGGCGACAAGGTGTTGAAGGGACCGGAGTGGTTGACGATCAGCCCCGGCAAACCATGTTCGCTCAAGATCGGCGCTCCGCTCAAGCCTGCGGTGCGAGTCTTTCGCCATGGAAGCAGAATTCTCATCGCTTACCACCTTTTGGATTCGGAGGGGCGAAGCTACGTTTTTAACAAACGGGACAAGCCGCCACGGTTCACCGTGTTCGATTGCAGCGGCCGCGAGGTCGGCTCGGGCTCGTTCGAATATGGCTGAGGCTCGAACTGCACGTACTCGTGGCGAGTACCGTATTCGGTTCTAAGCGGTCCCCTGACCATCGTAGCTTCTTCCGACGACCTCGGCGACTTGGGGCCCGATAAGAGCGCGCCCGCCATCGTCGAGTGGCACGGCTATTATCACCTGCCCGGCCTCGCCGGCTGGGCGCTGATCCTCGCACTGCTGGTTGTGGTGACGGAAAATCGAAACCGGCAGGCATGGCTCATCCTGATACTGTTCTTGCTGCTTAGCGCGATACTCGGGCCTTCGATCGAACATCTGTTCTCGCGGCAGATGGCTGAGCAATATGGCGTTCCTCTTCAGTGGTTGCTGCTGGCATGGACCGCCGTTTGGCTGTTGAGTCCTTGGCTGGTGCGACGCAAGCCAGCGATCGCAATTGTGCTGGTCTTCGGAGTCGCGGCGGCAGTCGCTGCGGCCGGTACATTCGGCGGCAGCGGGCGATTCGTTTCTTCCATGTTGCTGGCAGACTACGCCGTTTGGGTCTTCGCTCTCACGTCCGCATTTCTACTGACTCGGGAATGTTGCCGGAAGAGCTACAGCCCGCGCCGCTTTCTGACGTGGCTGGCGCTGTGGCTAATCCTGAGCGTGGCCGTTGGCCTGGCCTGCGAAGTAGTCTGGTTCCTGTTGCCGAGGCTGATCGGCAAGCAGATGGACTGGTCAACGGCGCTGAACTTGCTGCCTCGGATTGGAATCGGCTGCCTGATGGAAGCAATCGCTCTGTACGTACTGAACCTCCCCTTCATGTGCCTGGCATTCTGGTGTCCTACGTACCGAGATCGCTTTCACGGGCTTCTTCATCTATCAAGATATCAGGTTCCGGCGACACCTGCGGCAGATACGCATGTGATCGACGCGGCTGGATTGACGCGTTCGTGAAAAGGAATACAATACGGGTCCATCTGGGCCTGATGCCGAAGGGTGTCTGGGAAGCGGAGAAGCGGTCATGAAGCCCGTGTGCGCAACGGTGGCAGTTGTCGGCCTGTTGATCGCGATGATGTCGTCGATTCTTCCGGCACCAGCGCTGGCCGCCGACGTCGTGGCGCAACGGCCAGCCAAGAAGCCGGCAGATTGCCTGCTGATCCTCGAAGGCAAGCACATCGAGAAGCTCGTACTTCGCAATAAGCAGGGGAAGATCGTCGAGTTGGTTCGCCCTGCCGCCCGCGTGACTCTTCCGGCCGGCGAATACCAAGTTGACGTGATCGAAGTCGAGGGCGGATACGCCGCGAATTGGTCGCTCGGGCCTTATTCGCCTCAATCTCCTTCACACTGGCCCCCGCCGAACAACCGACTACTTGTTCTCAGTCCCGACAAGCCCTGCCAGCCGAACATCGGCACGCCACTGAAGCCCGAGATTACGGCGGAGCGTGTGGGCAGGCTGATCAAGGTGAATTACATCCCTTGGCTGCGGGACGGTGGCGGGCGGACATACATGACTTTGCAGTCCTCCCACAATCCCACATTCGCCGTTTACCAGGGCGATCGGGACATCACCGCCTCGGGTGCCGGCTCGTTGGAATTTGGTTGAGGCGGCAGTGTCCGAGGGTACTCGTGGCGAGTACCATTCCTTCCGGGCGACGGGCCGTTGCGGATTGTCGCCGCGCAGAAGATCGCCGGGGTGGGCACTTGCGCGAGCGATCCGGTCGTCATCGACTGGCACTGGTACTACGGTGCGGCGACGGAGGCGCCCTGGGCGTTGATCGCCCTGCTGCTGGTCGTCCCGAAGGCGAATCGCAATCGCCAAGCGTGGCTGATCCTCATCCCGCTCGTCGCTGCGCTGCTCCTTTGGCGCGGGCTGGCTCTGTTGTTTGGCGTCGGCGTGGGAACGCAACAGCAACTGGGCTGCCTAGAGCGGTTTCATTTTAGGTGTAGCGGTATCCGCAGTGTTGAAAATAGTTTCGGCACTCGGATTCCGTGAATTGGTCGAGGATGCTGCCGCAGAGTTTCCATAGCTTATCGACGGTCCGTTCGGCTCCGTCACGGAGCAACTTTTTGAACTTGGAAAACGCCAACTCGATGGGGTTCAGGTCCGGCGAGTACGGGGGCAGGTAGCGCAGCTCGGCACCGGCCGCTTCGATGGCTTTGCGAACTCCAGCCACCTTGTGGCTGGAGAGATTGTCCATCACCACGATGTCGCCAGGTTTCAAGGCCGGTGCCAGATGTTGCTCGACCCAGGCGCGGAACAGTTCGCCGTTGATGCCGCCTTCCACGGTAAGCGGAGCGATGAATCCCTCGGCCCGCAATGCGCCCGAAAAAGTCGTCGTCTGCCAACGTCCGCAAGGAGTTTTTTCCAGCAAACGCGTGCCGAGTTCCGAGCGGCCGTAGGTGCGGGTCATGTTGGATTTAGCCCACGTTTCATCGATGAAAACGACTTTGGCGGGATCGATCGACTCCTGCGAAGCGCGCGATGCCGCGCGCTGCTCAACCACATCGGGGCGATCCTGTTCGCTGGCAATCAGCGTCTTTTTTTTCGCGACTGCTTGAGCGCTTGGCATGCGGCGCAAAGCGTTCCCAGGCAAACCTCTTCGCCGCGCTCCCGCTTCAAATCGGCTTGCAGTTCGCGCAGATAGATGTCGGGCCGAGCCGCGATCTTGGCGACGAGCCAGTCTGCCCAAGCATGCCACGCGGGCTGACGCGGAGCCGCCTTCTTTGGCGCCACTTGGCCGGTCTCGCGACGTTGTTGCTGGATGCGCCGCACCCAAGATTCTGAAACTTTGAAACGCAGCGCGATCATGCGCCGCTCTTCGTTCGTATCGCACGCGGCGAGCACTTCGCCGCGAAACTCCGCATCGTACGGTTTCATCAGGGTCACCTCCTTGAGTGAGATGAACCCAATTTACCGAGTTCGCCCAGAATGCGCTAGACCTACCGTGGAACTGCTCTAATCATGTCGGCCGCTATGGCCTGGACTGCCGTATGGCTCTTGGGACATTGGCTGGGCGGTCGCTACAGCATCGTGAGATTCTTCTCGATCCTGGCAGTCATGGTCGGCGTCGGCGCGCTCGGGTTGTTCTGCGCCGGCGAAGGTGACGATGGTTCCATGCCTCTTGTGATATTCGCAACATACTACGGCGTTGTGGTTGTCGGCCTTGTGGCGGGCATGATGTTGGCCGGCCGCTTCTGCCGGAAGCGATTTTCCGGGCTTCGCTTCGGTTCGTGGCTGCTTTTGTGGATCGAGGTTGTCACCGTGGCGCTGCCGATGTTGATCTTCCTTGGGTACGTCGCGATATCCCAAGACCCGTGGCCCCGGGCCGCGGGAGGCCTGATTGCAATTCCCGTCATGATGGCAATGCTGGCGGGAATCGTTTATGCCTTTAATCTGCCGTTTTTGATCGTGGGCACGTGCAGCACTTTCTACCGCCGCCGCTTGGAAGGAATGTTTCGTGGATCGCCGAAGCCGGACGTCCCGGCCACGGCAACAAGCCCGTTCGCTGCTTGCGTCGAGACGGAACGCATGGCCCCCGTGACCGATGCGCCTGGATTGACTCCTCCGTGAAAAGGAATACAATAGAGGCCCAGTGGCCCCATGGCGAGGGGCGGCTGAACGGCCAGGAGTGCCAACTATGAAAATTCCAGCGCGCTTCCTCCTCGGCGCGGCCGTTGCATCATCGGCCATCCTTGCCGCCACGGTCGTCGCTCGGGCCGAAACCTGCACGCTCGAACTCAAACGGGTCGATCAACAGAATCCGCAGAAATCGGACTACGTCTATCGGGTCGCAAACGCGCAGACCATCTTCGTGCAAATCGGAAAAGACGGCGCCCCGATAGGAAATCAGGGACCGGTGGCCGCCTTCCAGCGGATCGTGAAGAAGGAGCCGAAGTACCGGTCGGAGCGTCCCTTCCGCGCCGTCCTCAAGCTGGGCTCGCAAGAATATGCCTTCGCGCTCGACGCGATCCCACCGGCGGGCAAGGATGCAAAACCCGCCGCCGAGAAGACGAAGAAAGAGGAGAAACCCAAGACCGGCAAAGCGTCGGCCCCCGACCCAATCGGCTACAATCGCCTCTACTTCGATCTGAATCACAACGGCGATCTGACCGACGACAAGCCGCTCGACGAGGAGCCGCAGCGCGGCCCGCGACGTGTGGGGTCGTTCTTCCAGTTTCCCCGCATCGATCTGGTGATCGACGACGCGGGAACCAAGCTGGATTATTCCTTCTTTCTGGAAGGACGAGAAATCGGCGCTTCGCGGGATGTCACCTACGTCGTGATGTCGATGAACCCCGGCGCGTATCGCGAAGGCGACATCACCCTGGACGGAAAGAAACGGCACGTCGTTCTGATCGATTTCAACAGCAACGGGCGATTCAACGATGAAATCCGCATCAGCAAGGACGTTGTTGCGCCCAACAGCCAGGTCGGCGCCGAACCGGGCGACGTGCTGCTGGTCGATCCGAACCCGAACGGCGATTCGCAGTACGACCCCCGCGACAGCGACAGCATGCATAACGTGTCGAAGCTGGTCAACATTGACGGCCGATTCTACGACGTGAAGATTTCTCCCGCCGGCGACAAGCTCACGCTGACGGCCTCCTCGATGCCGTTGGGCAAGGTGAAGAACGCCAGCCTCAAGTTCAACGCGATCATCTACGGCGACCTGGGCGTCCTCGACATTCGCGGCGAGAAGGACGCCCCGATCCCCGTGCCGGAAGGCGAGTGGAAGTTGATGTCCTACACCATTGACGCGACGGCCGCCAAGGAGCCGAAAAAGGCGGACGAGAACAAGGAGGAGAAAAAACCCGAGAAAAAGGCCGACGAGAAGAAGGGCGCGTTGGAGTCGATGGTGCAGGGTCTGAATGCGTTGCTGGGCGACTCGTCGGAGTCGGATACCGTCGTTCGGCAATCGACGGTCTCGGCCCAAGCGACCGCTTCGTACAAGGCGGTCAAGGTAGTCAAAGGGGAGACGGTGGTGATGCCCTTCGGCCCGCCGTACAAGCCGGTGGTGACGGCCGACTTCTTCGAGAACGGTCCGAAGCGCGAGGTCTTGTCGCTCGGATTGACGCTGATCGGCTCGGCCGGCGAGGTTTGCGACGAAATGACGGTCAAAGGCGGCCGCCCTTCAAAGCCCAAGTTCATCATCACCGACGCCAAAGGGAAGGTGATCGAAAAGGGCAGTTTCGAGTATGGCTGAGGTTTCACCTGCCGGTACTCGTGGCGAGTACCATCGGACCTGGCCGAAGAGTATCACGTCCACATCAAGATGAAGGCCGGTCCGTTCGCGATCGACAAGGACAACGACAGCGTGATTCATCCCAAGGCGGTGCAGCGCGAGTTTTCTGCGCGGAGTTTGACGTTATTGCCATCAACTGAGGTAACGATCATGACAACACGACTTCTTTCAACGTTTCTCGGTTTCGCATTACTTGTTCCCGCTTTTGGGAATTCCGTGGCGGCCGCCGCGGAGGAGAAAGCGAAAGAGAAGGCCACCGTATTCGAACTCAAAGAGGTGTCGATTTTCGACAACGCCAATGCCGCTCAGTCGCTGTGGCGCCCGGTGGTTGCCCAGTGTTCGACCAAGCCCTTCGAGGAGGTGAAAGCGTATCCAAAGCTGAACTCGAAGCGGCCGCTCTACGGCAAGTTCCAGTTCAGCCGCACCCCCTCCGTCAAAGAGGAAGCCCCGATCTACTTCGTGCTCGACGAATCGGGCGAGTCGCCCGCGATCGAGGAGAAAAAGGAAGAGACGAAGAGCGAGGAGAAGAAGGACCAGAAACCTGGCGAGAAAAAAGAGGCGGGCAAGCGTCGCCCCGTCAAGCCGGTCGCTCCCAAGCCGTCGAGCTACGACCGGCTGTACATCGACGCGAACCGCGATGGCGACCTGACGAACGATCCGGTACTGAAACCGATGAAGAATCCGCCGTGGCAATTGCTCCCGGGCACTGCCGGCCGGTTTGTTGCTGCTGCGATCCGCGGGGCGGCTCAACGGCCGGCGGCCGAGAAGGAGCGGCAGGCGTTCGAGTTGGCCAGCGTTGACGTGGATTACGGGCCGGGCGTCGGCGTGCGGCCCTTCAAGATCTTTCCCTGGTTCATCCTCACCGATCGAGAAAAGGCGCCGGCAATGCGATTTGCGGCAGGAGTGGCCCGCAAAGGGCCGATCAAGATCGGCAAGGACGAGTGCGAGGCGTTGTTGGTGGAAAATGCCCTGACGGGCCGTTTTGACGGCCCCACGACCATGCTCTCGCTCATGCCGAAGAATGGTCTCGCAAAGGGTCAATTCGTCGCGTATAACACCGAAACGCTCGGCGTCATGCAGCGCAGGGGCGACGATTTCTACACGATCACCGCCGCGCCGCTGGGCGACAAGTTGACGGTTGGACTCTACGGCGGCCCCTTCGGCGTCTTTAAAGTCGGACCCGGCGATAGGAAGCTCAAGGAGATTACCTTCCAAGGTCTCTTCCGCTCGCCGACGGCTTCTCTCAACATCGGGATCAACCGCACAAATCCCGCGGACGCCAAGAAAAAGACGACCGAGTGCAAGCTGCCGGTCGGCGATTACCCCACGTTCTACTTGACGGTCGACTACGGCGGCCTGCAAGTCAATATCGGCAATAACTACACCGTGCAGGGACAGGGGAACGCCCCGCGCGGGATTCAGATCCGCGAGGACAAGCCGTTCGTGCTCGACTTCCCCAACAAGCCGCAGATTGTCTTCCAAGCTCCCCCGACCGAGAAGCCCGTCAAATTGGGCGCCGACGTCAGGATTGCGACGATCTTGGTCGACCCGAAACTCGACCTCATGGTCCGCGGGCTGACCGATCCGAAGCGGACGAAGAAGGAAACGATCAAGTATCTCGTGGGAAAGGAGACGAGGGAGTTCACGTACAATAGGCCCTTCTCCTACGACCCGACGGTCACCATCACGAGCTCCTCCGGCAAAAACGTCGCCGAGGGCGTGATGCCCTTTGGCTGAGGCGGGACCTGCGGGTACTCGTGGCGAGTACCAAAGGACCTGAAGCTTGCGGACAAGAGCGAAACGTTTACGATCACCGTGCATTACGACACGCAAGCGCTGTACGGCAAGATTGAAGACTCCCACAAAGTCACCGTGACGGCGGAGTAATTTCCGCTGCGGAAGCCGCGCAGCGGCAAACGCCCGCGGCAGCGGTCTTCGAAAGATGCGCGAGTTCCGACAATCTCGGTCGATAACTAACGGCTTGCCGACGATTCTCCAGCGCCGCCGCGCGAGAAGGCTGGCCGTCTGGAACGGCGCGATCTGGTCGATCGGCAACGGGCTGGTCGGCACCACGCTGATCGTCTATTGGGCCAAGGAACTGCATGCCCCGTGGATCGGGTTGGGGCTTGGCCTGATTGGCGCCGGGCCGCAGATCGTCGGACTGTTGCGGCTTGGCGCGCCGGCCATGATCGCCCGGCTGGCCGATCGCAAACGCTTCTGCATCGCGACGTTCCTGTTGGCCGTCCTGCCGCTGGCGCTGATCCCTCTCGTCTGTGCGCCGGGCTTGCTCCCCTCGCCAAGCTGGTCGTTGGCCGCCTTGATCCTGCTTTGGTGTCTGCATCAACTGCTGCAATACCTCGCTATCGTGGCGTTGTGGTCGTGGCTGGCCGACGCGGCGCCGACGAGAATTCGCGGGCGATTCCTGGGATGGCGGCAGCGGTGGATCATGGCTGGCACCGCGGCGGCCGCCGTCATCGCCGCAACCGCAACCAGCAACGCCCAGGACATCAACGAATTCGTCCGCGAGACCAACCGCGCTTATCCCGCGTGGGTCGCTTACGGCATCGTCGCGGGCCTTGGCGCGTTCTTCCTCCTGCTGGCCTTGGCGCCGCTGGAGCTGATGCCGTCGTGCCAGCGGAGCCAGCCCGGCCCGCGTTCTCCTCGCACGCCAGCGGGGAGTTGGCTCACGCCATTCCGCGATCGTCGCTTTCTGCCGCTGTTGGCGTTTGGTTGCTGGTTTTCGCTGTTCAACGGCGTCACGCAAGCGGCCCAAAATTACTACCCCATGGCCGTGCTGCATCTCAAGCTCATCGTGCCGCTTGCACTCCAGACTGGGATGTATCTGGGCCAGTGTGCCCTCAGCCCCTGGATCGGTCGGTTGGCCGATCGGTTGGGCAACCGGCCGGTGATGTTCGTCAGTCAACTGCTGGTGGCGGCCGGGCTCCTTTTTTTCGCCATTGCCACGCCCATGCAATGGTGGTGGATCATCGGCGCCTCGGTGCTGTGGATCGCCTACGCCGGTATGAACGTCTGCCTGCCGAACCTGATGCTGAAACTCGCCCCGCGCGAATCGAACGCCTCGTACATCGCCGCGTTTGACACCGCCAGGGGATTGTGCTTCGCCGCAAGCGCGATTCTGGGCGGTGTAATCCTCGATCACGGCATTGGGTCGCCCGGTTTGCTGCTCGGCGCCCTCTCGCTCTCATTCTTCCCGTGCCTTTTCGTCTTCGGTTGGATCGTGCGCAGCCTGGGGGCGCTTCTACTGCTTTGGATCGTCGAGCCGGCGACACCGGCGCGAAGGAACACTGACCCTCGCTAATTTTCACTGATTGCTCTTATCGGCGTTGATTAGCGTAGATCAGCGTTCTTTGGGGGACTGTCCCAATTTTCGTGTCAGCGAAAATGGGACTGTCCCCTTTGGCGCTCCAACTTATCCTCTTGCGATGGGCTGATGTTGTGCCTGCCAAAACGGCAGTCTTTTCCCGATCCGGCAGGTGGCCAATTGGGCCCGTCGGGCGCATTTTTTCGACGTAGTATTGATTGTACAGATGCTGTAAGATGCTGCCCGGCCGCTGGTTATCTCCGCTTGAATCCCTGCGGGGCGGGGGATTGCGACGGATGGCACGCAACTTGCTTTACGTTGGGTTGGACCCCTGGCAACGAAGGCAAATCGAGCCATGCTCGTTGAACCACCCTCACTGCTGATCACCGACGATGACCCCGGCTTCCGGGAGACGCTGGCCGTCGTCTTCCAGCCGCGAGGGTTTCGCACCCTCCTGGCGAGCGACGGCGAAGAGGCGCTGAAGATCGTTCATCGCGAACGAGTGGACCTGGTTCTCTTGGACATGCACATGCCCAAGCTCACCGGCTTGGAGACGCTGCGGCAATTGAAGGAGTTTCGGGCGATGCTGCCGTGCATCCTGTTGTCGGCCCAGTTGGACGACCGGATCGTCGAACAGGCGCGGCGGGCCCATGCCTACTCGGTGCTCTCGAAGACGGTCACATTGCGGCAAATCACCAGCATCGTGTTTCAAGCGCTGCAGCGGACGTACGAGTGGCGAGGATGAAGGCGGAGGGGGAAGAACGGAAACTCCCCGCGGAAAGTGTGCCACTGCTTCGCAGAAGCAGTGCCCCGGCAAGGATTTGCACTCCGCACTGCTTCTGCGAAGCAGTGGCACGCTGTCGCGAGAGAGTTCCGGCTAATCCCTGATTTTCGATTTCCCGTGCCATGGCCAAAGTATTGGTTACCGGCGCCAGTGGATTCATCGGAACGCACCTGGTTTCGGCGTTGGCGAACCGCGGCGACGAAGTCACTTGCTTCGTGCGGCAGAGTTCGCGGGTCGAATCTCTGCGGCAAGCGGGGGCGCGCTTCGTCTATGGCGACGTGACCGACCGCGCCAGCATCGTCCCCGCGGTCAAAGGGCAGCAGATCGTCTATCATGTCGCCGGATGCACGCAGTCCCTCGCCGCCCGATACTTCTATCGCGTGAATCAACGCGGCGTGGCGAACGTCGCCCAGGTGTGCGCCGGGCAAACGACCCCGCCGGTACTGGTCTCCGTATCCTCGCTTGCCGCGGCCGGTCCGGCCAACGAGGGCGTGCCGAAAACCGAAGCCGATCTGGCGGAACCCGTATCGCACTACGGCCATAGCAAGCGGGCGGGAGAACGGGCCGCCGAACACTTCGCCGACCGCGTCCCCATCACCATCGTCCGCCCGCCGATCGTCTTGGGCGAGGCCGACCGCTTGGGGCTCTCCTTGTTCCGTTCCATCGCGCGACTTCGGCGTGCACATGGTGCCGGGGCTCGACCGGCGGCGATTTTCGCTGATCCATGCCGACGATCTGGTCCAGTTGCTGATCCTCGCCGCCGAGCGCGGCAAGCGATTGCCGCCGCGCGGACGGCCCGATTCGCACGGGCCGCAGGGCTACTACTTCGCCGCCTGCGAAGAGAATCCCACCTATGCCGATCTCGGACGGATGGTGGCCGAATCGATGGGACGCCACCTCGTCGTCGTCATTCCCACCGCCACGCCGCTGGTATGGATGGTGGCGGTGGCGGGCGAGGCCATCTCGCGGATTCGGCACGACCCGCTGTTCATGAACCTCGACAAAGCCCGCGAAATCACCGCCGGAAGCTGGCTCTGTTCGGCCCAGGCGGCGGCCACGGAATTGGATTTCGCCGTCGCCGCCCCGCTGCTCGAGCGACTGCGTCAAACCGCCGAGTGGTATCGCGAGAAAAAGTGGCTGTAAGACCGCTAAGAATAGCGGCAATTCGGTGTTGGAGATTTCGCCCCATCCGACTATATTGCCCCCGAGACGGAGTAATATACAGGCGGAAGCTGCATTTTGGCGTCGCGAAGGGGCGCCGCCAATGTTACGCGGAAGCATGATCTATCAAATCTTCGACGGAGGAGAACGAAAAATGAGAAGGAGTCTCATAAGTCCGCTGGTGTTGACTGCCGTTGTGATCTTTTTTGCCGGCCAGTCGGCAGTTCGAGGCGAACACGGCAACGGATGGGGCGGCGGTCATGGCGGCAGCGGGTGGGGTGGTGCGGGAGGCCGTGCCGAGGTTGGCCACAGCGCTCCCTACGGAGCATCCCATGCGGGTCCCACGGCATCGCGGGCTCCGCTCAGCCACGCGGTGCATCCCGTCGGACCGATGGCCTACCATCACGGCTACTACGGCCATTGGTATCACGGCGATTGGCACGACCATTATCATTGGGGGCCTTCCTGGCACTTCGGCCCGGTGGGTTGGTTCTCCGTCGGGGTTACCTTTGGTGTTGTAACCGGCGCCGTCGTGTGGGACACGCCGTGGCGCTGGGGATACTGGTCGTACTACAACCCCTACTACTGTCCGACCGTGGTCGTCGTCGGCGAGCCACCGCCCTACGATTATTCGCAGCCGATCGTGATCGCGAAGGCGCCGAACGTCAACCCAGCGCTGGCCGACCAACGTGCGGCGCAGTATCTCGACGCGGCCCACGACGCCTTCGCCCGTGGCGACTATGCGACGGCAATGGCGCAAGTCAACGGGGCCATCTCCGTGAAACCGAACGATACCGTGCCGCACGAATTCCGCGCCCTCATTCTGTTTGCGACAAGGCGCTACAAGGAAGCGGCGGGAGCGGTCTACGCCGTCTTGTCGGTCGGTCCCGGCTGGGACTGGGCGACGTTGGCCGGCATGTATCCGGACATCAACGTCTACACGGCGCAGCTCCGCGCCTTGGAGCAATACCGCAACGACCACCCCAGCGTGCCCGAACTGCATTTCCTCTTGGCCTATCAGTACATGAGTTGTGGGCACAGCGATGCGGCGATCGGGGAGTTGCGGGAAACCGTGCGGCTCAGTCCGAGAGATCAGTTGTCGGCGCAACTGCTCGCCGGGATGATGCAGCAGCAGCAGAACCCCGCTGACGTGAAGCCCTCGCTAACAACTACAGCGCCCGCCGTTCCGACAACGCCGGCCGCACCGGCCGCGCCAGTTACTGCCGCCGGCTTGGTGGGCACTTGGACGGCGACGCGCGCCGACGGCGCCTCGTTCTCGCTCGAAATCGCCAAGGACGGAACCTACTCCTGGCGGCACACGCTGCAAGGCCAGTCGCAGAATTTCAGCGGCGGCTTCACCGTAGCCGACAACCTGCTGATTCTCAAAGAGGGCGGCAATCCGGCCATGATCGGTCAGATCGCACAACAGGACGCCAACCACTTCAGCTTCAAGCTCGCCGGCAACAACCCCGCCGATCCGGGCCTGGCGTTCACGAAGAAATGACGCTCAAGGAACACCGGCGGTCCGAGCGGCACGCCCCGCGGAACAGAGGGCGTGCCGCTCGACCGACGCCGGGGCTCATTCGTATATATTCGCGGAATCGAAGGTGTGAAGCCGCGAGCGGCCCTGCTGGGCGGTGAACCGCCCAGCCCTCGCGTTCCCACCCCCATCGCTCATCCCTGACCCCTCATCCTTCCCGTCTTATCCGCCTGCCACATCTGCCCGGTCTCGACCTCCAACGCCGTCAGCCAGCCGTCGCCGTAACACCAGGTGTCGATGCACTTCAAGTAGCCGAGATCGAGCACTTCGCCGCTCTTCTGCGAGGCGTGGCCGACGATGGCGGTCTTGCCGGAACTGTGCGGGCCGGGACGACGCGCTTTCACCGAGTCCCACAAAACCAATTCCGGCGACTGGTCTGCAAGCGGCACGTCGGCTATGTAATTGCCGTGAAGGTAGAAGTATCGCTCCGACTCGTGGAACAGCCGGCAGCCGCGGAGGAACTCGATGTGCGCCGGCGGAATGTCTTCCAGCCTGTCGGTATCGTAGGATGCCAGCGTCGCGTTGCCACCGAACAGCAGCCAATCGACGTACAGATCGTCGCGGCCGTCGTGAACCTTCAACATCATGTCGTCGTGGTTGCCCAACAGCGGGATCAATCGGCATTGCCGGCCCAGATCGATCAGCCGTTGGACCGTTCCGCGGCAATCGGGCCCCCGATCCACGTAGTCGCCCAGCGTGATGATCGTGTCGTCCGGCTGCGGTCGGATCGCCGCCAGCAGGGTTTCCAGCGCGGCCAGGCAGCCGTGAATGTCGCCGACGGCAATGGTGCGAGACGTGGCCAAAACCGGAAATCCCTCAAGCGAAGCGGGTTTTCTCATTGCACGCAAAACCATTATAATGCGTGCCATGTCGTTATATAGGGCCCGCACGCACGCTGTCACACTGAGACAATTTTTCCATGACCGCCGAGGTTGCACACGCTGGAACTGGGCTGTGATTCGCCCTGCCCTATGCATCTGCATGATGCTGTCGGCACAATTCACAACTGTTGCGGGCCAAACCGCCGGTCAGGAACCGCCTACGAACAATCCAATGCCGCTGCCGATACCCACGCTGGGGGGAAAACAGTTCTGGGCCGACGAACTCCACTTCCACCAGTGGCGCATCCAGCGGAACGTCTTCACCGAGAACTGCCGCCTGCTCGACGGGCGGAACCTGCGGTATGCCTCGGGCAGCTACGACGAATGCCTCGCGGCGTTGGAGCAGATCAAGCAGGATCGCCACTTGCCGCCGATGAAGGGCAAGGCGGTCGTCGTCCTGCACGGGCTGGGACGCAGCCGGGCGTCGATGGACTCGCTCTGCCGATACCTTCACGACAAGGGCGGATACGAAATCGTCAACGTCGAATACCCCAGCACGCGTTGCGACATGGCCCAGCACGCCCGAACGCTTCGCCATCTGATCAACAATCTGCACGGCATCGAGGAGATCAATTTCGTCGGCCACAGCATGGGCAACATCGTGATTCGCCACTATTTGGGCGATTTGGCCCGGCAGGATCCGACGAAGCAATCGGCCAACGCCGCCGCGGCCGACCGACATGCGAGGATGCGGTTCGGGCGGTTTGCCATGCTCGCCCCGCCAAACCAGGGGGCCCTGCTGGCCGAAACGTTCGCCGACAACGTCCTGTTCAAGGAGATCGCCGGCGACGCGGGGCAGGAGCTCGGCCGCGATTGGCCGGAGTTGGAAAAACGCCTCGCCACGCCCGATTTTCAGTTCGGCATCATCGCCGGCGGCAAGGGAAACGACAAGGGCTACAACCCGATCCTGGTCGGCGACAATGACGGCGTGATCAGCGTCGAGACGGCCAAACTTGCCGGGGCGCACGACTTCGCCCGATTGCCGACGCTCCATTCCTTCATCATGGACAACCCGAAAGTCCAGCAGTACGTACTGTCCTTCTTGCAACACGGCTATTTTATCTCGGCGGCCGAGCGGCATCCGCTGAAAGCGTCGAAGAAGCTGGAGAAATCGCCATGAGCGGCCAGCCGACATTGCCCGGTCGTGTGGCGGGCATCGACTACGGAACCGTGCGGATCGGCATCGCCGTGAGCAACCCCGAGCGGACGATCGCCAGCCCGCTGGAAAACTACACCCGCCGCAGCCTCGACCAAGACGCCAAGCGATTCGAGCGGCTGGTGGCCGACGAGGGGATTGTGCTGTTTGTGGTAGGGCTGCCGATCCACTTGGACGGCGGCGAGAGCGAGAAATCGGGCGAGGCCCGGCAATTCGGCCGATGGCTGGGCGAAACGACCGGCGTGGCGGTCGAGTTCTTCGACGAGCGGTTCACCAGCCACGAGGCCGAACAGTTTCTTCTGGCCGCCGACATGACGCGGAAGCGTCGGAAGAAGCGGATGGACATGCTGGCCGCCCAGATCATGCTTAGCGCATACCTGGAGGATCGAGGCGGAGAAGCCGTTTAGCCGCCGCGTCTACGCGGCGCGATTGCACGAAACCGTCGCGCCGTTATGCTGGGCACTGAAAGGGGCTGTACCGAGTTCTGAATCCCGGCAAAGGGGACAGTCCCATTTTCGCTGACACGAAAATTGGGACAGTCCCCACTGAAGTGCCCAGCCCCCGATCGGCGACGCCCTCCCGAAGTTCCTCTCCTTCGTCTTTTCCCAACTTACCGATTTTGCGGGCTGTGCGTTCTGTATCGGATATTCGCTAAATGCCGGCGGTTCCGCGTGCCGATGCTCTTGGTAGCCGACCCGAACCGCGGGCACTGGCGTGCCTGCTCGAATTGACACGACTTAAGGGGGGACGACGATGATTCGCCGGACTATGTTCTGGCTGCTTTCTGCAGCCCTGCTATCGTTCCTGTTCAGCGTGGCCGACGCCCAGGCTCAAGAGGCCTATGGCCGGCAGTGGGGGCATAGCTACAGCACGCAAGACTGGAACCGGATGTACCACTATCCTTACGTCTACTACCCTCAGAATTTCTGGGGGAGGGACTACTACCGCAGTAGCGAGGATTTGTACTTCCGCTACCCGCCGGAGATGCGAATTCCGGTCTATCACAAGCAGTGGCAGAACTACTACCCCACGCATCGGAAAGACCCTGCCATCCAGGAATACCAGTTCTTTCCGATGTTTACGGGCGAGCGGCACACCGGCGAGAGATACTACCAAGGCCACCATTTCAATGCAGACGTGTTCTAACTCGGGAGTATCCTAACTCAGGGGGAATATTACCAGCCGTAGAAACCACGTCAGTGCCGCGGGACTGGTGTTGAACTTTGCAGAGCGTGTCTCATAATAGAAACCGTGGGGGTTTCCTCCCCCACACCAATCGCCCCTCGCAGGTTCCTGCCCCACCTGTGAGGGGCCTTTTTGTTTATGGCACCGGCCTCTCGATCCCGGCAAAGGGGACAGCCCCATTTTCGCTGACACGAAAATTGGGACAGTCCCCTCTCGGGCGTCAGGGACAAGGCGGTTGACCGCCTTGACCGACCCCCTTAGAATGTCGCAGGCGTCAGCCCTCCTCTGACGAAGGGACAGCGGCAAATGGAACAACTCGTTCCACCGATCCTACCGATTTTCCTTTTCGTGGCTTGTGTGATCGGACTTGCCGTAGGACTGCTGGCTTTCGCCCGCATCGTTCGACCGGGCAGGCCGGGTGCCGTCACGCGAATGCCCTACGAAAGCGGCATGGATCCGATCCACGACACGCGACGCCGCTTCGATGTACGTTTCTACTTGTTGGCAATCGCCTTTCTCGTGTTCGACGTCGAGTTGCTCTTCCTATACCCCTGGGCCGTCTTTGCCGGCGATCGAGGGATGGCCGCTTCAGTGCCCATTAAGAGCAGCGCCGAGCGATTGAACGAAAAAGGGAGAGGGGGAGACAAGGAGACAAGGAGACAAGGAGACGAGCAGGCGGCAAATCGCCGGGCCTCTCGCAGTATTCTAGTCTCCCAGTCTCCCAGTTTTCCCCTCTCCCCCTCTCCCCCTCTTCGCTCGAGCGCGGCGACGAACAATCACCGCTTGGTGTTCGCCGCCGTGATGATCTTCGTGGCCCTGCTGACCCTCGGTTTTGTGTACGACTGGCGCAAGGGGGTATTTCAATGGCGGTAGCCGAGTTGCCCGACAACGTGGCGGTCACAAAGCTCGACGAATTGGTCAGTTGGTGCCGCAAGAACAGTCTGTGGCCGATGCCGTTCGCCACCGCCTGCTGCGGCATCGAACTGATGGCGGTGGGAGCCAGCCGGCACGACATCGCGCGATTCGGGGCCGAGGTGTTTCGCTTCAGCCCGCGGCAATGCGACCTGATGATTGTGGCGGGCCGGATCGTGATGAAGATGCTCCCCGTGTTGCAGCGCATCTGGCAGCAAATGCCCGAGCCGAAATGGTGCATTTCGATGGGTGCCTGCGCTTCCACCGGCGGCGTTTTTGATACGTACTGCGTGGTTCAGGGAATCGATCGCTTCATTCCCGTCGATATGTACGTGCCCGGTTGTCCGCCGCGGCCGGAACAACTGATCCAGTCGATCATCGACCTTCAGGAGAAGATACAGCGCGAGGGGACGATCTACGGCCGCGAGTTCGCCGCTCGTTCGCGGCAGCAGCCGACACGGGCGCGTGCAGGAAGACTGAGGAGAAGATCATGCGATACCGACCTTTCGCCAAGACGGGGCTTTACGTTTCCGAACTGTGCTTGGGGACCATGACCTTCGGCGGCAAGGGGTTTTGGACGGCCATCGGCAAGCTGTCCGCCACCGAGGCCGAGGCCATGATCGGCGCCGCGCTCGACGCCGGCGTAAACTTCATCGACACCGCGGACGGCTACTCGGAAGGTGAATCGGAGAAGTTGGTCGGCGCGGCGCTCGCTTCACTTGCGCGGCCGCGCGATGAAGTCGTCGTCGCTACGAAAGTCCATCTGCGCATGGGCCCCGGGCCGAATGAGGTCGGCCTGTCGCGAGGGCATATCTTCGCCGCCGTCGACGCCAGCCTCCGCCGCCTGAAGCTCGACCACATCGACCTCTATCAGATCCACGCCTACGATCTCGACACCCCGATCGAGGAGACGGTTCGCACCCTGGACGACGTCGTGCACAGCGGCAAAGTACGTTACGTTGGTTTCTGCAACCTGCCCGCCTGGGTGGCGATGAAGGCGCTGGCCTACTCCGACGCACACGATCGGGTGCGGTTCCAAAGCGCAAATGTACTATTCGCTGGCCAACCGCGAGATCGAGCGCGAGGTCGTGCCGCTGGCCGAAGACCAGGGGCTTGCAATCCTGCCTTGGAGTCCGCTGGCCGGCGGTTTGCTCTCGGGCAAGTTCGATCTGGACAAGCCTGGCCCCGAAGGCGCCCGCCGCAGCACGTTCGATTTCCCGCCGATTGATCGCCCGCGCGTGCAGCGGGTGATCGCCGCGCTGCGCGAGGTGTCGCAGGCGACGGGCGTTTCGGTGCCCCGCGTCGCCCTGGCGTGGCTCTTGACCCGCCCGTTCGTCACGAGCGTAATCATCGGCGCCAAGACGCCCGAGCAACTGGCCGATAACCTCGGCGCCGGCGACGTGACACTCGACGCCGAGCACGTCGCCCGGCTCGACGCGGCCAGCGTTATTCCGCGGGAGTATCCCGGCTGGATGATCGAGCGTCAGAACGAGAACCGCCGCCCGGCGACGTTGGTCAACCTGGGCCGACTGCAATTTGGAAAATGAATCAACAAACCATCGACAATCTGCGAAGCGGCTTTCACGGCCTGACCACCAGTGAGTTCCGCGGCGAAACGCGGGTGGTTGCGCCGGTTGCGTCGCTCCATGAGCTTCTGCGGACGCTCAAAGAGTCGCACGGCTTCGATCTGCTTGTCGATATTACTTGCGTCGATTACTTGAACTACCGCGACGCCAAGGACCGCTTCGGGCTGGTATATTTGTTGGCCAACACGGAGACGAACCAACGGATTACGGTGCGGTGTTTCGTGAACGATCCCGAGCCGACCGTGCCGTCGGTCGTGGGGCTTTGGGAGGGGGCGAACTGGCTGGAACGCGAGGTGTGGGACATGTTCGGTATCCGTTTCAACGGCCATCCCGACCTGCGGCGAATCCTGCTGCCCGAGGAGTTTACGGCCCATCCGCTCCGCAAGGATTACCCCTTGCAAGGTCGCGGCGAGCGGCACAATTTCCCCGTGATTACGCGAGCGGAAGGCTGAAACGGAATGACGAATGCGGAATGATGAATGATGAATGGAAGACAATGTTGGAGATTGCCCAATGAGTGAAATTCATCATTCATCATTCATCAATCATCATTCGCCGCTCGACCTTGTCCGCGACGAGCCGCAGCCGTACGTATGGACCTTGAACTTCGGTCCG
Source organism: uncultured Planctomycetia bacterium (assembly GCA_963719005.1). Lineage (GTDB taxonomy): Bacteria > Planctomycetota > Planctomycetia > Pirellulales > Thermoguttaceae. The sequence goes on along the minus strand of CAVRAR010000018.1, from coordinate 664,734 downwards.
CAGCACCCGGCCACGCACACCACCTTCCGCATCGTCTTAAAGCTCGATGGCGAGCGGGTGCTCGACGCCATGCCCGACATCGGATACCTGCACTCGGGCTTCGAGAAACTCGGCGAGCACCTCGACTACAACCAGTACGTCACGATCACCGACCGCATGAATTACGTCTCGCCGATGTCGAACAACGTCGGCTGGCATCTGGCGGTCGAGAAGCTGCTGGGCATCGAGACGCCGCCCCGCTGCCAATACATCCGCGTCATCATCAGCGAACTGTCGCGGATCACCGATCATTTGCTCTGCCTGGGGGCGATGGGACTCGATACGGGGGCCTTCACGCACTTCATCTATGCCTTCAATCCGCGCGAGCAAATCTACGACATTTTCGAGGCCCTCTGCGGCGCCCGCCTGACGAACAGCTACACCCGCGTCGGCGGGCTGATGTGCGACATCTCGCCCAAGGCGATCGCCATGATCCGCGATCTGCTGAAGATGCTCCCGAAAACGTTCGCCGACATGGAGCGGCTGATGAACCGCAACCGCATCTTCGTCAATCGCACCGGCGGCATCGGCCTGTTGAGCCGGGCGGAGGCGATCAACCGAAGTTGCTCGGGCCCTATCGCCCGGGCGAGCGGGGTGACCCGCGATCTTCGCAAGGACGAGCCGTACCTGGCCTACAAGGATTTCGACTTCAACGTCTGCTGCGCCGAGGCCGGCGACTGCTTCGCCCGCTACTTGGTGCGCATGGGCGAGATGCGCGAGAGCATCAAGATCATCCACCAGGCGATCGAGAATCTGCCCGAAGGGCCGGTGAATGTGGGCGACGTTTCGGGGACTGCTCCATTTTCGGGGACTGGTCCATTTTTCGGCCAATCGAGTCCTTCTGCGAATAAACGGTCGGCCGAAAACATGGACCTGTCCCCTTCGGCGCGGCGAGTGATTCTCCCCGACAAGAACAAAGTGTTCTCGACGATCGAGGGATTGATCACCCATTTTGAGTTAGTGATGACCAATCGCGGTTTTTCGGCGCCGGGTGAAGAGGTATATGTCGGCACGGAGGCGCCCAACGGCGAATTGGGGTTCTACATTGTCGGCGATGGCAGCGAGCGAGCCTATCGTGCCCGCTGCCGTCCGCCGTCGTTCATCCACTTCGCCCTCTTCCCGCACCTGATTCGCGGCCATACACTAAGTGACATCGTGGCGGTGTTGGGGAGTTTGAATATCATTGCGGCGGAGTTGGATCGGTAAGAAGGAATTGAATATGGCAGTTTTGAAGAGACTCGCAGTTTCTGGATACAAGTCCATTGAACACGCGGAAATCGAGCTCAAGCCGCTCAACGTTCTCATTGGAGCGAACGGAGCGGGAAAGTCGAACTTGCTGCACTTCCTGCGGCTTCTTACGTACATGTCGCGGATCAGGCTCCGCGACTTTGTGGCAAAGTCGGGTGGAGCAGACTCACTCCTTCATTATGGGGCCAAGCGCACTCCGACTTGTGATGCCGCAATCGATTTAGAGGAACTAGGGCAGGAAGGCGGTCACTCCCCGGTGTCGACTAAGTACGCGGTTCGCCTTGCGGCTGGGCCCGCTGGCAGCATGATCGTTGAAAGAGAAGCAGTCCACCAGGAGGCCGAGAAATCGCCGGCATGGCATGAACTCAGCCGCGGACTCAACGAGACGGCGATCGGTGAAGGATCGGAGGCTGCTGTCGCAATAGGTCGGGTGGTGCAAACGTTCTTGTGGGGGATCGGCATCTACCATCTTAATGATACTTCAAGCGAGGCTCGAATTCGGCAGCCCGGTTACATCGGCGATAATCGCGAGCTCAAGGGCGATGGTTCCAACCTCGCCGCCGTTCTCTATCGATTATGGAAGCAGTCACAACAGATTTCTAATTTCTCGTACTATGGTCGGGTTGTGCAAACAATCCGGCAATTCGCCCCTTGGTTTCGAGACTTCGCTCTCGCGCCTCTGGAATTAAACGACAAGAACGTGCAATTGGATTGGCACGACTGCGGTTCGGATAGGCTGTTTGGCCCGCATGAGCTTCCAGACGGTGCCCTGCGAGCAATGGTGCTTACAACGCTTTTACTCCAGCCGGAGAAATATTTGCCGTCGCTGATCGTGATCGATGAGCCAGAGCTTGGTCTACATCCGGCCGCCGTCACAATCGTTGCAGCGATCATGAAAGCGGCGGCGCTTCGCCATCAGGTCATTATTGCCACGCAATCTCCGACGTTATTGGAGGAATTCGATGCGGGCGACGTTATCGTCGTTGACCGAGAAGACGGGCGATCGACGTTCACGCGACAAGATCCCGACCAGCTTAAGGAATGGCTCGAAGAGTATACGCTAGGCGAGCTTTGGCAGAAAAACTCCATCGGCGGAGGGCCGTTCTAATGGCCAGGCTCCATCTGACCGTTGAAGGGCCGACCGAACGGCAGTTTGCCATCGACCTTCTGCGGCAGTATTTGGCGAAGCGTGGGGTATACGTCGGCAGGATTGAGCTTGCCGCCCATGCAAAAAAGAAGAAAGAGGTCCATCGTGGCGGTCTGAGGCGATATCTGCCGTTTCGGAATGATGTTGTCCGTCGCTTGAAACAGGACAAGAGCTGCGATGTTTTCCTCTCGACCATGATCGACCTGTACGCCCTGCCACACGATTTTCCGGGAACCGATGAGTTCAGGGACGAGCGGGATCCGTGCCGCCGCGTGGAGGGAATGGAGCAAGCCCTGGCTGCGGACATCGGCGATCCGCGATTCGTCCCCTACATCCAGTTGCACGAGTTCGAGGCTCTAATGCTGGCTGAGCCAACCGCTATCCTGTCGTATTATGCTGACTGCGCTGCGAAAGTGGCTGAATTGGAGACATTGGCTGCAGGGTATGCGTCGCCAGAATTGATCAATGACGGCGAGAACACTTCCCCATCCAAACGAATTATCGCGGCAATACCCGAATATAGGAAGGCGAAGCCAACGGCAGGACCGCAAATTGCCGCCGTTATCGGGCTCGAAACAATCCGCAGCAAATGTCCCCATTTCGACGCTTGGCTCCGAAAACTCGAAACGCTCGGTCAGAATCCGCGGTGAATGCTCGCTATTATGTCAACGACCAATCCCATCCTTACCGACGACCTTCGCGATGCTATTCGTGCTGTGTGTCCACGCTATCCGACCAAGCAAGCAGCCACGCTTCCGGCGTTGCATTTGGTGAACGACCGGCTCGGCTACGTGCCGCCCGAGGCGGTGGTGGAGCTCGCCGAATTGCTCGAATTGGCTCCCGCCCAGGTGCAGGATACGCTGAGCTTCTACGGGTTTTTCAAGCAAGACAAGCCGCTGGGCCGCTACCGCGTGTGGGTGTGTCGCTCAGTGGTTTGCGCGGCCTGCAACGGTGAAGAGATATTGAACTATCTGAGCCAGAAACTAGGCATCAAACCCGGCGAAACCACGCCCGATGGCCGCGTGACGCTCGAATTCTCCGAATGCCTCGGCGTCTGCGACGCCGCCCCGGTCGTCATGATTAACGAAACGCTGTACGGAAATATGACAAAGGAGAAGATCGAAGAGGTGATTTCTGATTGCAAGTGATCGTTGCGGATCGATACGAGTACTTTGCTGACACCGACCGAGAACAGGCGGATACATTATGGACGCCAGGGACATAGTCGATTCCGATCCAAATTGGAAGATCTTTCCAGGCGAGTTGAGCGCGCTAAAAAGAGATGAGTTCGAACTGCAGCTTCGTGAACTTCTGGACACCTGCGAAGCCAGAGAAGTAAATGGCATCGTGTACGTGTGCGCTGTTCAGACACGCGTGCCGAGGCTACACGGGTGGAGTAATATCGCCTACATCGGCAAGACAAAGGGGAGTTTTCATGACAGGTACATCAAGTACGTGCGCACATGGGTCACCGGATGTTGTTGGCACAGGGCGAAGACACTCATCGAAGAGTACGGGTCTTACAGAATTCACTACATGCAATGCATCAAACCTGAGGAGATCGAGACGAACCTGCTACGACGATACTTCTGCACCCATCTTGAGTATCCCCCGGAGAATAGGCAAGGGCCAGCATTTCCCACGCAGTGTGAATATCCAGCCCTGAACTCTGAACCCTGAACGCGCTCACCCCATGCCCTACGAACCCGTCCTACTACCGAGCCCCGACAAGAAGGATAGCCACACGCTGGCCGTCTACCAGGCCGGCGGCGGGTATCAGGGGCTGCGGCGGGCGCTGAAGGAGATGTCGCCGGGCGATATCGTCGAGATGGTCAAGCAGAGCGGGCTGCGCGGCCGCGGCGGCGCAGGCTACCCGACCGGCATGAAATGGTCGTTCCTGCCCGAGAACCGGCCGGGGCCCGTCTATCTCTGCGTCAATGCCGACGAGAGCGAGCCGGGCACCTTCGTCAACCGCGTGCAGATGGAACTCGATCCGCACCAGGTGCTCGAGGGCGTCATCCTCAGTTGCTACGCCACGCGGACGAGCACCGCATACCTTTACATCCGCTTCGAGTATGCACTGTGCATCCGCCGGATGCAGGCGGCGATCGACGAATGCTACGCCGCCGGCCTGCTGGGCAAAAATATCCTCGGCAGCGGCTTCTCGCTCGACGTCTTCATCCATCGCGGCGCCGCCGCCTACATTTGCGGCGAAGAGACCGGGCTGATCGAAAGCATCGAGGGCCGCCGGGCGTGGCCGCGGATCAAGCCGCCCTTTCCCGCCGTCGAAGGGCTCTTCCGGCGGCCGACCGTCGTCAATAACGTCGAGACGCTCGCCTGCGTGAAACACATCGTCGATCGCGGCGTCACCTGGTTCCGCTCGATGGGCGTGCCGCCGGGAAAGGATACGCCGCACGATATCGGCAGCTTCGGCCCGAAACTATTCGGGCTCAGCGGCCACGTCAACCGACCCGGCTGCTACGAGGCCCCGCTGGGCATCACCGTCCGCCGGCTGATCGACGAGTTCGGCGGCGGCGTGTGGAAGGGCCGCCGGGCGAAGGCCGCCATCCCCGGCGGCTTGAGCACGGGCCTAATGACCGAAGCCGAGTTCGACACGCCCTTGGATTTTTCCAGCCCCATGCGGGTCGGCTGTCTCGGGCTCGGCACCGGCTGCGTCACCGTGTTCGACGAAACGTATTCGATCGTCGATTTCCTGCACAACAGTTGCCGGTTCTTCGCCCACGAAAGCTGCGGCCAATGCACGCCCTGCCGCGAAGGCACCCACTGGGCGCTCGGATTGATGGAACGCATCAAGGCCGGCCGCGGACGGCTAAAAGACCTCGATCTGCTGTTGGAGATCGGCGATTCGATCGGTATCATTCCCGGCACGACGATCTGCGGACTGGCCGACGGCGCCGCCTGGCCGATGAAGAACGCCATTCGCAAGTTCCGCGGCGAGTTCGAGGAGTTTATCAAGCGGACGAATCCACAAGGATATATGGAGAATCGCCCCGTGCCGGTGTGGCAGGAAGTTTAGCCGCCGCGACCGTGCGACACATGGCGTAGAACACGACGTTTAGCCGCCGCGTCCACGCGGCGCATGTAGCGAGAGCACGTTACGATGGCTCGCCGCTCGCGCCGCGTGGACGCGGCGGCTAAACAGATTACCGAATAGAGTTATGCCCTCCATCCTGATCGACAACCACGAAGTCCAAATCCCCGTCGCGCGGCGGATCAATGCCATCGAGGCTGCGCGGCTGGCGGGCATCGAAATCCCGCATTACTGCTGGCATCCGGGGCTGACGGTCGTCGGCAGTTGCCGCATGTGTTTGATCGAAGTCGGCATGCGCAACCCGAAGACCGGCAAGATCACCATGCAGGCGAAGCTGGTTCCGGCCTGCAACACCACGGCCGTCGATCAGATGGTGATCGTGACCAACAGCGAGAAGGTCGCCCGCGCTCGGGCGATGGTTGAGGAGGGGCTGCTGCTACGGCATCCGATCGATTGCCCCATCTGCGACAAGGCCGGCGAGTGCCTCTTGCAGGACTACCATTTCCAATACGGACAGCCGGAGCGCCGGGCCGATCTTCAGCCCTTCACCAGCCGGCGGCGCGACGTCGGCGACGTGACGTTGTTCGTCGATCGTTGCGTGATGTGCAGCCAGTGCGTCCGTTTCGCGGCCGAAATCAGCGGCACGAAGGAACTGCTGGTCGCCAACCGCGGCGCCCATGAAGAAATCGACGTGGTGCCCGGTTTCCCGTTGAACAACAATCTTTCGGGCAACGTCGTCGATCTTTGCCCGGTCGGGGCGCTTTGCGACAAGGATTTTTTATACAAGCAGCGCGTCTGGTACATGCGCCGGCATCGCGGCGTCTGCACCGAGTGTTCGACCGGCTGCTCGATCTGGATCGAAGAGAACCAGCAGCGAATCTATCGCATCAAGCCGCGCGAAAACCCGTTCGTCAACAAATGGTGGATCTGCAATTTCGGCCGCTACGACTATCCCCACGTGCATGATCCACGGCGGCTAAGTATCCCGCACACGCCGTGTGCGGAAGTCGGCACGCGGCGTGTGCCTGCTACTTGGAGCGAGGTGCGGAATCGTTTGGAGAAGGACATCCGCCATGCCGGCCGCCTGGCTGCCGTAATTTCGCCGCATCTTACGGTCGAGGAGGCGTATCTGCTGTGCAAGCTGGTGCGCGGCATCGACCGCGAGGCGATTCTGGTACTGGGACCAGTGCCGACGTTGGGTGAGAATGAACCGTTTCCCGGCGGGTTCACAATCCGTGCTGAGAAATGCCCAAACCATCGCGGCGTGGAAGGGGTCATCGCCCATTTCGCCCGGCGGGTGACGACGTTCGACGATTTTCTGCCGCAGTTGGACGCCGGCGCAGTGCAAGGCGTTTGGGTGGCCGGCGGATACAAGCGCGATTGGATCGACCATGCGACGGCCGCCCGGTTCGAGCGGCTGAAGCTGCTGGTGGTGCAAGACCTGTTTCCTTCGCCCCTTTCCGAGCGCGCGACGTATCTTCTGCCCAGCCCGGCATACCCCGAGCGCGACGGTTCGTACGTCAACCACGCCGACCGTCTGCAATCGGCCCCTTGGGCGATCCGCCCGCCGCTGGGAGTGCGAACCGACGGCAGCCTGCTTTGGGAATTGCTCGGCCGCAAGGGGCTCCACAATTCCCACGCGGTCTTGGAAGAGATCGCCCGCGAAATCCTCTATTTCTCCGCCGCCGTCCGCCCCGTGCCGGAGACGGGCGTCAGCCTGCGGGAGAACTTGATCGCGGGACGATAGCAGAGACCGGATCGGACGCAATCTGTAACTACCAATCCCGGTTGAACCCGCACGTCCAGCCGCCGTCGACCACGAGATTGTGGCCATTCACGTAGCTTGCGGCGTCGGAGGCCAGGAAGGCCACGGCGTCGGCGATTTCGCTCGGTCTGCCCAGCCGATGCTGCGGGATGAACGAGGAAATGCTTTTGGCGCGGTCGGCGTAGCCCCCCTGTTCCTCGGGCACCTCGGACAATCGCCCGGCGGTCACATCGACGGAGCCGGGTGAGACGGCATTGACGCGGACGCCTTGCGGGCCGATCTCGCACGCCATCGCCTCGGTCAATTTGAGGATCGCCGCCTTGGCCGCCACGAAGGCGATTTGCAGCCGCAGCGCCACCACGCCGGCGACCGAGGAGATATTGACGATCGAGCCGGACTGCTGTTTCACCATCTGTGCGGCGGCGGCGCGGCAGCAGTAGAAGGTGCCGGTCAGATCGACGCCGAGGATTCGGTGCCAGGTTTCGTCGAGGAACCGATCGATGTTGACCCGTTCGCGGTCGAGCCCGGTGTTGATTCCCGCGTTGTTGACCATCACGTCGAGCCGGCCGAAACGTTGCACGGTCGCGTCGATCAGCGCGGCGACCTGTTGGCGATCGCTGATGTCGCAGGGGAGGAAGGAGGCGGCCGGTCCGAGCCCCTTGGCGGTCTCCTCTCCCTGTTCGCGGAGGACGTCGGCGAGGACGACCGTCGCCCCTTCGGCGATCAGTTTTTCGGAAATGGCTTTTCCGATGCCGCGGGCGGCGCCGGTCACGATGGCGATCTTCCCGTTGAGATTCATATTCATTGCAGACGCCTCCTCAGTTAATGATTTGAGAGTGCCTTGCCGTAGGCCATGATGAGCGCGGCCACAATCAGGATAACGACGGCCAGCCGCATCTGAATCAGCGGCTTTCCGCGCACGCCGCGCCATTCGCCGCTGAAATAGCCGAGTCCCTGACTTCCGACGACTTTGCTGGCCTGCGAGATGCCCCAGCCGATCGAGGCGCCGACGGCGCCGAGCATCAGCGTGCCTTTTCCCCAAAGGACAAACGACAGCGCGTTGGTGAGCCCCAGAATCCAGACCAGCATCATATCCCTGCGGCTTTGTGCGAACACCGCCCAGGATCGATTTTTGCACAGCAGGAAGACGGCGTAGCCGCAGATGACTACAATGCCGCTGAACAGGGGAATCATGCATGCGCCGAACGTTGCGGGGATGCTGCCGGTCTCGACGACGACGCGAGCGGTCGTTCCGGTCTGGGCTTCCCACTGCCGTTGGATTTGTCGAGCGGCATGCCACGCGCTGGGCCCCTCCAGCACCAGGCGTCCGATTCCCTTCAAGGTGATTGCCCGCTCCGCATCGACGGAACACGTGCTGCCGAGCCGTTCTGTGCCGTCCGCGGTGATCGCCACCGTAATGGAATCGCCGGGCTCGATCAGGCTCAGATTGCCAAGGATGGAATCCTGACTGTAGACGAAGGCGAAGTTCATGCAGCCGATCAGGAGGCCGGAGACGGTCATCATCATCAATCCGCCGGCAAAACCGCCGGAAGCGGGAGCGGTTTTCTTCAGTTGTCGTTCACGGCCGAAGCCGGCCAGCGCGATCAATACCACGCCCAGGAGCATCAGCAGCACGCTTGCGACGATCGCCAATCCTGCTTTGGAGTTCAAAGCAGGCGCATTGCCGAACAGGCCCGAGCCCTTGAAGATCAACGTCGTGATCGTGCCCACCGGGATCCCAAGACCGACCAATAGCGAAATGGTCAGCGCGATGCCGATCCGTACATAGCAGGTGCAGGACAACACCACGGAAATGCCCCAGGCGATGGAAAAGAGATTGCTCTTCAACAGATCGGAGGCCGGAACGTTGCCGAGGCACCGGAAGGCATTGGGGCAGCCCAGGAGGATGACCGCCCACGGGACGGCAATCGCTCCGATCAACGAGCCCAGCAGCATCCAATGCTCGATCCGATACGTGCGCATCAGCTTGTACGGCCAAGCGCCGCCGCCGACGAGAAGGCCGCTGGCGGCAACTGCCAAGAAACCCAACATCGTGGTCATGACGATCCCTTCGACCGAAATCTCCCGGTCGCTCACACCCCGGGAAGATAACCGACGCCAAAACGGGCCGACGACTCGTTGCGGAAGTCGGAAATCAACGACATCAACGAGGTCGTGCCGCCGTCGACGACGATCGTTTGGCCGACGATGAACTCGGCGTCTTCGGAACAAAGGAACACGGCGAGCTTGCCGATGTCCAACGGCGTTCCCGCGTGACCCACGGGAATCGCGTTCTTCGCCCACTCCGCCGTCGTGACCGGATCGTAGCCGGCGAGAACCTTCTTGTAGTTTTCCACCGGAATGCAGCCGGGGGCGATGGCGTTCACGCGAATTCCCTTGTGGGCAAGTTCGACGCCCAGCGTGCGGGTGTAGGCGATGATCGCGCCCTTCGTGCCCGCATAAACCGTGTGCTCGGGCGCCCCCGACACGCCGTGAATCGAGGTGACGTTGACCACCGCGCCGCCGCCGTGCTTCAACATCTCGTCGGCGATCCGCTGCGTCAGAAAGAACTGCGCCCGCACGTTGACGTGGTACAGCCGGTCGAATTGTTCCAGCGTGACCCGGCCGAACGGCCGATTGAACGTGATGCCGGCGTTGTTGATCAGACAATCGACCTGCCCGAGGAAGCCGATCGCCTGTTCGGCCAATTGCAGCACCTCGTCCACGCGGTCGAAATCGGCCTTGAACACCGCGGCCTTGCGTCCCATCGCCCGGATTTCGGCCACTGCCGACTCGGCGCCCTCCACCGCATGGGCGTAGTGAAGCACGACGTCGGCCCCTTGCCGGGCGAACTCCAAAGCCACTTCGCGCCCAATGCCCGTGCCCGAACCGGTCACCAAAGCCTTCTTGCCGAGAAGCCTGCCGTCTTTGCTCATTATGTTGGTCTCCCTGTTGGAATGAAAGTGAAACTGCGATTTCTGTTGTTCGGTAATGTCACGAGACGCCGTGGAAAAAGGGGACAGGTCCAATTTGTGCGAAGCACCCTCCCGGCCGTTCCGGCAAATTGGACCTGTCCCCTTTTTCCCTCGCAGGATCGTGCAAGGTCATTTAGCATAGAAGGATCACGTTGCACACATGTCGCAAAGGAGCAGGAGCGGCGTTTCCAGCAACTCGACGATGCGGTCGAAGAACTCGGCCGCCGGCACGCCGTCCATCACGCGGTGATCGACCGAGAGCGTCAGGTTCATCGTTTGCCGAACGCAGAGCCGGCCTTCATGCACCGCGGGCCGCTCGGCCAGCCGGCCCACGGCCAACATGCTGCTCTGCGGCGGCGAGATGATCGCGGCGAATTGATCGACGCGCCGCCGGCCCAGGTTCGTCAGCGAGGTGGCGCCGCCGTGGAACAGATCGGCGGGCGTTTTGCCCGATCGAACGATCTCCGTCAGTCGCACTCGCTGGCGAGCCATGTCCATCAGCCCGAGGCGGTCGGCATTTTGGATCACCGGCACCATCAATCCGTCGCCGGACTGGATCACCAGGCCCACGTCGACGGTGGGCAACTGCACGATGGCGTCATTTTGCCATATCCGGTTGGCCTGGGGACAATCGCGCAGGGCCAAGGCCATCGCGCGGAGCAGGAAGTCGGTCACGCTCGGCCGCACGCCGCAGCTCTTCTCGATGGCCGCGAGATTCTGTTCCCGCAACTGCACGAGCAGAGTTGCATCGACTTCGCTGCGAAGGTAGAAGTGGGGAACGGTGGCGAAGCTCTCGGCCACCTTGGCCGCCACGGCGCGGCGCATCGACGAGATCGTGCCGGTTGGTAGAGCAGGCGTCTCGCCTGCTTGTGCAGTTTGTGCAGGCGAGACGCCTGCACTACGAGAGGCCGCCCGCAACACGTCGGCCTCGACAATGCGTCCGTTCGGGCCGGTGCCCTTGATGGTTGCCGCGTCGATGCCGCGTTGCCGCATGGCCCGCCGGGCACGGGGAGACGCTGGGATTCGTGGATTCGTTTTCATGGCGTGATGGTCCCCAGTTGCTGGCCCAAGCGGGACGACGGCCCCCTTGTCGGCCAGGATTTCCGCGAGCACGCCGTCGGCGGGCGATTCGATTTGCGTGACCGCCTTATCGGTCTCGATTTCCAGCAACGCTTCCCCCTTGCCGACTCGTTCGCCGATCTTCTTGAACCAACCGACGATCGTGGCCTCGGTGATGATCAGGTCCATGTTCGGCATGATGACCGGCACGCCGCCGACAACCGCGGAAGTGGCACGGGCATCTTGGCCGTGCTTTTCGGCCACGGGCAGGATGCCCGTGCTACGTGACTGATCGGCCGCCGGTGCCGGCGCGACCGTCTTCGGCGTGAATCCGGCAGGGCGACGCTGATGCGGCGGACGCCCTTCCATCACCGCCTGCGCCGCCGCAACGATCTTCTCCGGGCTGGCCGTGACCGTGTCTTCCAGAGATCGGGCGAACGGATGGGAGACCGGCTCGGTGTGCAGCCGGCCGACCGGGGCATCCAATTCGTCGAAGGCTTCCTCGCATGACGATCGCCGAGATTTCCGCGCCGATGCCGCACATCGCGTAGGCCTCGTCGACCACCAACAACCGGCCGGTCTTCTTCACGCTCGCCAGAATCGTGGCCACGTCCAACGGCACGATGGTTCGCAGGTCGATCACTTCGGCGGAGATTCCCTGGGCGGCCAACTGTTCGGCCGCCGCAACCGATCGCTGCAACCACAGGCCGCAAGAGACGATCGTCAGATCGGTCCCCTGACGCACGACGTTCGCCTGGCCGAAGGGGATGTAGTATTCGCCGGTCGGCACCGGGCCCTTGCTCGACAGCAGCGATTTCTGTTCGAGGAAGACCACCGGATCGCTCGCCCGCAGGGCGGTCTTGAAGAGCCCCTTGGCATCGGCCGGGTTCGAGGGAACGACGACGATCAGCCCGGGGCAATGCGCCCAGACCGGATAGTACGAACCGCTGTGGTGCGGGCCGGCGTTCTTCACCGAGCCGACGCCGGCGCGAACGATCATCGGCACCGACACCTGGCCGTTGCTCATGTAGCGGAGCTTCGAGGCTTGCAGCACGATCTGGCCGCCGGCCTCGAAGAGGAAATCGGCCAGCATCAGGTCGGCGACCGCCCGGCAGCCGGTGGCCGAGGCGCCGATCGCCGCGCCGGTGAAGCCGAGCTCGCAGATGGGCGTGTCGATCATCCGCCCGCCGCCGAACTCCTTGAACAGGTTCTTCGTGTGCCCGTACGAGCCGCCGCGGTCGCCGGTCCCTTCGCCGAAGTAGATGATGTGCGGATCGCGGCGCATCTCCTCGGCGATGCCGTCGCGGACGGCGTCCATCCAGCCTTGCACGACCGTTTCGCGGCCGGCGGCGGCCGTGTCGAGGTAGTCCAACGGCGGATTGATCGGCTCGGCCCAGGCGTGCAACGTAGCGGTGGCCGGATCGGGCTGCGGCGACTTCCGGGCGAAATCGACCGCATCGCGAAGCACCTCGTCCACCTCGTCCTCGATCCCCTTCAGGTCGCGCTTCCGTGGCGTTGCCCGACTCGAGCAGGAAGTTGCGATACCGTGGAGACCGGATCGCGGCGGAACCACTCGTCCCATTCCTCTTGCGTGCGGGCCCAGCCGATCACGGGGTCGCCCTCCTGGTGGCCGACCTGGCGATAGGTCATCGCTTCGATGAGCGTGGGGCCCTCGCCGGCCCGCGCCCGATCGACGGCCTCTTTCGCCGCTTTCCAGACGGCCAGCACGTCGTTGCCGTCCACTCGGACGCCGGGAAACCCGTAGGAGGCCGACTTGCTGGCGACGTTCGTGTTTCGCGTGGCCATGTGCAGCGGCGTGGCGGTGGCGTAGAGATTGTTTTCGCAAACGAACACGATCGGGGCATCCTGAATGCCGGCGAAGTTCAACGATTCGTGGAAGGCGCCGTGGTTCGTGGCCCCGTCGCCGAAGAAGCAGACGGTCACCTGGTCGGTGCCGCGGGTCTTGGCGCTGAGGGCCAAACCCACGGCGGCGGGGATTCCGCCGCCGACCAGCCCGTTGGTTCCAAACAGGCCGACCGAAGGCATGTAGAGGTGCATGGTCCCGCCGCGTCCGCCGTTGCAGCCGGTGGCCTTGCCGGCCAATTCGGCCAGCAACGTTTTGGGCGGCACGCCCTTGGCCAATGCGTGGCCGTGGCCGCGGTGCGTGCTGGTGATCCAGTCGTCCTGCCGGAGATGGGCCATGACGCCGGTGGCCGTCGCCTCCTCGCCGATGTAGAGGTGAGCGAAGCCGGGAAGCTCCCGATTTCGATACATCATCTGCGTCGTCAGTTCGCTGCGGCGAATCAGGATGAGGGTGCGATACAGGCGGAGCAATTCCGCACGATCGGGTTCGTTGGGTGCAATCATGTCTGCGGCGGGTTCGGTTTTTGCGGCTCTGTTCATGGTGGCGTGCCTAATTTGATTTACAGAAAGTTCTATGTTCGCCGGCGCAAGGATCACTGCTTCACGCCGTTGACGATGTTGGGCAGCTTCTGCCCCTTGACGGCCATCGCGACGATGTTCGCGACGCTGGTGCGCAGTTTAGCGACCGCGCCGGGACTCGCCGAGGCGAGATGCGGATTGATGATGACGTTGTCCATCTTCACCAACGGGTTGTCCATGTTGATCGGCTCGGGGTCGGTCACGTCCAACGCCGCCGCGGAGATCTGGCCGCTTTGCAGCGCGGCGACCAGGTCGTCGGTCTTCACCAGCGTGCCGCGCGAGGTGTTGACCAGCATCGCCCCCTTCTTCATCTTGCCGAAGGTCTGCGGCGTTCATCATCTGCTTCGTCTTCTCGTTGCTCGGGCAGTGCAGCGTCACCAGATCGCTCGGTTCGCAGCAACTCGTCGAAGCGAGACGGGCGTGCAGCCCTCGGCCTTCACCGTGGCGGCGTCGACGACCGGATCGAAGACGACCACCTTGCAGCGGAAGGGCTTCAGCCGGGCGGCCACCGCGCGGCCGATGCGTCCGAAGCCGACGATGCCGATCGTCATTTCGTTCAGAACGAACAATTCCTTGAGCGGCACCGCCAGTTCCCACTTGCCCGACTTGATCCGAAACGCATGGGCCGAGATCTTGCGAACCAGGTCGAGGATCATCGCCAGGGCGCTGTCGGCCACTTCGTCGATGCAGTAGTCGGGCACGTTGCAGACGGGGATGTTCTTCGCCGCGGCGACTTTCAGATCGACGTTGTCGACGCCGATCCCGTAGCGAACGATGATCTTGCTCTTTTCCATCGCGTCGACCACGGCCGCCGTGACCGGCGAGAACTGCGTGATGACGAAATCGGCGTCCTTGACCAGGGCGATCAGTTTCTGCTCGTCCTTGCTGTCCGGCAAGCGGAGCGGTCCGACGACCTCGCAGCCCAGCGGCTCCAAAATCCCCTTTTCAATGTCGATTTCCTCGTTGCCGAAGTCGGTCACTGCTACTTTGTGCTTTGCCACGAATCGTTACTCCTCAAGAGGTGATAGAAGAAGTGTTGCGGACGTGATGTTGTGATCCAAAGATCGGCCCCTCTCCCAAAGGGAGAGGGGAGTATCCAGTTATTGCTTGATGGTTTTGCTGTATGCCATGATGAACGCGGCGATGATCAGCAGGGCGATGGAAGCGTACATTTGCAGCCGCGGCTTGCCGTGAACGCCGCGCCACTCGCCGCTGATGAAGCCGGTCCCTTGTCCGCCGACCATCTGCATGGCCTGTTGAATGCCTACGCCGATCGAAGCCCCCAGCGCCCCGAGCATGCACCATTCCCTTGCCCGGCAGGATCAATGCCAACCAGAGTCTGAATTCCCATGATCAGCGTCAAGCCGACCTCCTTCCAGCTTGTCAAGAGAACGCCCCAGACTGCGTTGCTTGGTCATGAGGAACATCGGATAGAGCAGATTGAGCATTGCGCCGCTGAACGCTCCGGCGGCCCAGACGGGTAAGATGGTCAACACGTCCATGGTTCCTACCGAGACCTTCTTCTCCTCCGTCGGCCCCTGGTACAATCCGATCGCCGCGGCGACTCTGTCGGCGGCGTCATTGGCGCTGAGTCCAGCCACCTTCACCGGCTCCATGCCGTTTATGGCGACGGGGTTTTTCTCGGCGTCATTGAGCGAGATCGACCCGTCGGCGGCTGACCAAGTACCGGCCGCTGAGAACCTTGGCGATCTTCTTGCTTGCAGCGTCCTTCTCCTTATCGGTCGTTCCCGCCGGTTCGACTTCCTTGCCGCTGTTGAGAAGCATCTTGCCATCTTCACTGATGCGGAACTTCTGGCAGAGTGCCTCATCGGCGGCCACGTTCACGTCGATCTTTTCGCCGGCGTCAACGATGCTGACGCGGGACTGGATCGGTCCCTGGCAATAGATGAAGGCCAGCCACAGCCCGGCGGAGGTAATTCCGGCGATGACGGTCATAATCAGCCCGCCCAGGAAGCTGCCCGAGGTTTGCTGTAGTTTCTGGAGTTGGCGATCGCGGCCAAACCCTGCAAGCGAAGCCAAGACGACGGCAATCAGCATGACGGCAACGCCGCCGAGAATGGTGAGGCCGGTGGGCGAGAGAACGTCCGGAGCGTCCTTGAACACGCCGGAGCCCTTGAAGATCATGGGCGTCAATACGCCCACGGATACGCCCAGTCCGGTGAGAATCGCTTGCGTCAGCGCAATGCCGATTCGCACGTAACAGAGTCCGCAGAGGATGTTCGCAACGCCCCAACACAATGCCAGGGCGTTGGCGATCAGCAATCCCTTCTGAACCTCGGGCTCGCGCAAGACGTCGAAGAAGTTGGGAAATGCCACGAGCGTAATCGTCCACGGCCCGAGCACCAGACCCACTAGCATGGCCAAGAACCACCAATGCTCGAACTGGAAGGTGCGCATGAGTTTCATGGGCCAGGCGCCGGCGCCCATGATCAGCCCGCCGACGATCACCAACGAGATGCCCAATACGGTTTCCATTCCCATGGTCGTTCTCCCGCTTTCTTGGTTGGATCAGGACTTCCTCTTGTAGGTAATGATTGCCGCGGCCGGTTTTTCGCTGATGACGACTAAAAGGCCCTTGTCGAGCAGCTCGCGGCCGGTCATTTCAGCAGCGGCGGCGACGTCGAGATTTGTGAGGACATAAACGGCGTTCGGGTCCAATCCGCGGAATCTCAACCGAGCCGACTCGTAAATGCACTCCGCGCGGCGAAACGCCTGCACCACCCCGCGGCCCTCTTCGGGGCAATCGAACTGCCAGGCGATCCAAACGTTGTTTTCAAGGCTGTAAGGGGTCAACGGCCAGAAGTCGCCGTAGTAGTTTGCCACGGTCTTCCGCCATTCGTCAAGCCGCTTGGGCAGATCCTCCCCGAGATTTTTGTCGTCGGGCTTCAGCAACGCCCCGGTCACGTGGGCCATATTGCTGCGGCAGGTGTAGGCGTCTTCATTCCACATCCAAGTCGCCGCGTAGTAGGGGAGCCACAGCGAAATCCCATAGGTTTCGCCCTGCACGCCGACCGGCTCGAGCGCATAGTCGCTCTTGGTAAAAGGCACCCCGCGGCGCATGCTTTCCAGGTCGTTGCGGCGGCCGCCGGAGGCACAGTTGTCGTACAGCATCTTCGGATGACGCCGCAGTAGTTCATCCCAAAAGGCCAATAGCCCCGTGACGTGGCGGATTTCCGAAATCCCCTGCCGGTCCTTGGCGTCGTTGGCCCGCCAGTACGGCAGCGGGTCCATGTTGAAATCCTGGCGATAGATGTCGATCCCTTCGCTCACCAACAAGTCGTCGATGTGATTGACAACCCATTTCCAAGCATCGGGATTGCCAAGGTTCAGCAGACAGCCGTCCTTGCCGCCGAAAATCCATTCGGGATGATTGTTGGGAAGCCAGGTGTTGGGCGTCACTCGCTCGGGCTCGAACCAGAGGTTGCACCTCATGCCCTTCTGGTGCAGATAATCGGTGACGGCTCGCAGGCCGTTCGGGAAGCGGGTCTTATCGACTTCCCAAGTGCCGGTGTTCGGCCACGAGCCGCGGCAGGGATACCAACCGGCGTCCATCCACCAGAAATCCGGGCCTCAAGCCCATCGTGCCGTAGAAGTCGATGTACTTCTTGGCGACCTCTTCGGTCACTCTGCTCCATCAAGCCATCCCGCCGGCCCCGCCGCACCATTGCGCGGGCGGCAGTTTGCCGCCGGGCCTGCGGATGTTGTGGGCGATGAACCAACGCCGCCAGACATTTTGCGCCCGCAGCCAGTCGCCCCCATTCCAAAACTGGAGAGCCACCAGCGGCGAGCGCACTTCTTCGCCCGGCAACAGTTTGAAATGCGTCAACTCCTGGCCTGCGCGAATCCGCACGCCGATTCCTTTGTCACGGTTCAGCCGCGTGGCCAACTGGCCGGGCCAGCCCAACGCGAAGATGATGCCCTGGTTGGGCGAGAGCTCGAGATTGTAATACGACAGGTGCGGATCGGTGGGCCGCCCGGCGGCGGCCGCCAAAATCAGTTCCGCACCCGGCCCCAACGTCGTTTGATGAGGCTGGTAGTCGCTGGGTTGCGTCTGCGACCCCGTGTTGTGATGGAGGAGGAACTCGCCCTTATCGCCGCCCACTTGCGGCTTCCGCTCGACGCGAAGATCGAGCGCCTGAATGTCGGACAGGATCGGCGTATCTTTATTGCCGGTATTCTTGAAGAACAGGGTCCATTCCACGTTGGGGTAGTCGAGGTATTCGATACCGACGCATCGCACTACCAGACCGGTTGCCCGATCGGTGTAGGTGAGCGTGCGTTCCACGCGTTGGTCGTCGAGCCGGCGGTTTGCCCGCTTCAACTTCCAAGTCTTCAGCAACTCGGTCGCCGGCTTGCCGCCGTAGTTGAACGAGAAGAACGGTTCGGGCGTTTGTGCCTGTTGCCCGCCTTCAAGTCGCGCCGCCACCCATTGCCGGGCCGCGGCCATCTCATCGGCAGTCGGCGAAACGGCGGCCGCGAGCTGCGCCGACAGGGACGCGGCGGCCACGACGACAGCAGCAAGCGTCTTTTGCGACATCATGGGCGTCTTTCCTAGCGCAGTTTAACCCCCCATCGAACAGCAACTCGCCGCAAAGGCCATCGTGTCGCATATTGCCAGACTTGCAAGACCAGGGCCGATCAGTTTTTCCACGGCGTTGGGGTGGCAGTTGCAACTGCCACTCCAACGAGCATCCCATGCTTGCAAGAGGGAACGCCGTTAGCGTTGGCGGATAACATAGTATGATATTACATTTTGTCCTCCCGCACAACAGGAAAGCAGCGCAGCCTTCCCGGCACCCCCCTGTGGGCGTATAACGGAAAGAATGGACGAGGGCAAACGTCACGCCTATGGGCAGCCGCGCCGCCGTTGACGCTCAATCGTTACGATCAACGCGACTTCGACTCGTCGCCCCGATTGGCGGCGGCGGCCGTCGGCTTCTTCTCGCCGGCGGGCTTCTCATTCACGTCAAACGGCGCGAACGCTCGCTGGTCGTAGATCGCCAATGCGTGCAAGGCGTGTCCCAACGAGACGATCTCCTGAGTCGATAGCGACGGCGCGTTCCACTGGTAGCGCTGGCTGCCGACCAAGCCGAGGATGCACTCGACGGCGCTCACCACATGGGGATCGGTGAGTTTCTCCTCGGGCAGCGACAGGGCCAGCCATTCCAGCACGCGGCCGGTCGATCGCAACTCCGCGGCCGCGTCGGGGCTGGCGGCTCTGGCGGCAAGGAAATATGGACCCCAACTTCCGTCGGCAGTTTGCTGCCGCAGGGCGTACTCCTGGCACTGGCCGATGTACTTCTGCGCCCGCAGGAACGAGCCTTCGAGCGGCTGGCCGCGTTTTGCGCGGCACGCCACGGCGTAGCTGATGCCCAGCAAGCGATTCAGCCCGCCATCGGAGGCCACGGCCGCCGGCTGACTGAGTTCATCGTCGATCATGCGCTGGATCGACCACGTTTCGCCCAAGTCGTTCTTCCACTCGGGCTCGGCGACGTAGTGGGCCAATCCAATCAGTCTGAGCGACAAATCGCTGCCGGAGCGGCATCCGAGTTTCTCGGCCTCGACCAGGTCGGCGATTTTGCGAGTTCTTCCATTGATGCGGATCGGATAGCTGTCGGCCACCCGCGACATCGCCAGCATCGCCAGAAGCTCGCCCGGATGCTCTTGATAGCCGTAGCCGATTCGCGCGGCGGCGTGATTCTTATAGAAGCCCAGCATCTCGAAGCCTTGGCAGGGATAATTCCAGCAGAGACAGGTGATGCCGTTGATTCGTTGTCCGTCGGGGCTCTCCAACGACACCGCGCTGTCGCATCCGAAGGCGAGGCAGACGCCGAGGATTTCGGTCGGAGAGTTCTGCCGGGTGTTGAACGTCTGCTTCTGTTGGGCGGCCAACTGTTGCCGCACTTGATCGCGCAGGGCGGTCAACTCGGGGCTTAGTCGCGGCTTGGATTTCGCGG
Source organism: uncultured Planctomycetia bacterium (assembly GCA_963719005.1). Classification (GTDB taxonomy): domain Bacteria; phylum Planctomycetota; class Planctomycetia; order Pirellulales; family Thermoguttaceae. The sequence goes on along the minus strand of CAVRAR010000018.1, from coordinate 645,029 downwards.
GCGAAGCGGAAGCCTTGACCGGTTTGGCGGCTTCCGTGGGCTTTGCCGCCGAGTCGTCGCCGCGGGCGACAACCCCGATCGAAAGGAGCAAGACGGCCGCCGAGATGCCGATGGCCACGCTTCGCTGGAGACAGATCATCGAAAGACCTCCGCGGAAACTTGTAGGAGGCGACTCCCGTCGCCGACTTCGATCATAACGGAATTACGAGCCGGTCGCAGGCCGCGTCCCCGACCCCGCCGCGGTCGCCGTATGCTCGATTTCTTCCTGTCTGGGACGATCGATCAGGAAGCCGCCCGAATCTCCCCGCTGAATGTAGCTATTGTTTTCGGCGCCGCAGCCGTAGGTGTCTTTGCCGCCGTAATCGACCAGGAAGCTGAAGTTGCCGCCGCACTCGGGCAGATGGTGGTAGGAAATGCCCGGGTTCGCGTAGGCTTGACTGTAGCCTTCATACATGTCGTCGCCTTTGTAGTCGAAGAGGATGCCGAAACCCATCTGGGCTCCGGTTCCCTGCACGCTGCCGCCGGTGGCATTGTAGTGGTCGTTTCCGGCGAAGTCGCACAGTACGCCCATCGAGCAGTCCCAGGCCATGCCGATGCCCATGATCGTGCCCTCGTAGACGTCGTCGCCCGAGTCGTCGAAGAGGAAGCCCATAGCGTAGTGGCAACCCCAGCCGCAATCGAAGCGTCCGTAACTTTCGTAGGCGCGCGGCCCGCCGTTGTAGGCGGTTCGCGTGATCAGTCGTTTGGTGTTTCCGCCGAAATCGCGGGCGAAGCCCAAGCCGCACCAGTAGCCGCCGCCGTGGGAGAGATAGTCGAACTCATAGGTGTTTTCGCCGCCGCCGTCGAGGATCACTCCGATGCCGCCGCAGGCCACCGCCCGCAAGCCGCCGCCGACGCCCTGTCCCCAGCCTTCGTAGCCGGGCGTTTCGGGATAGTAGGAATTGCGCCACATTCCGCCGCAGTAGTAATGGTTGTTGCCTTTGACGTTATCGAGCAATCCGAATCCCAATGGGCCGCCCATGCCTTGCGCCCAAAGGGCGGCGTGATAGTCGTTCCGTCCGCCGCGGCCGATCAGGATGCCGACTCCGCCGAGCGCCTGGCCTTGCAGGCGACGGATGCCGCGGTATCGGTTGTTGGCGCCGTAGTCGATCTGAATGCCGACGCCCGCCAAGGCCGAACCTTGGGCGATGTCCTGAGCCTCGTAGACGTTATTGTCGCCGAGGGTCAGCAGCATCGAAACGCCGAGGACCGCCCCGCCCTGAATGCCCGGCTGAGTGCCGGAAAACCTGTTGTTTCCGCCGAGAGTAATGACCAGCAGCACGGGCCGATCGACGCCCACGGTCCCTTCGTAGTAGGTGTTGCCGCCGCCGAGGTCGATCACCGCGGCCACGTCGCGCATCTTGTCGAGCTCGTAGGTGTTGGGTTCTTTGCCGCCGACGATGATCGCGCCGCTTGGGGTATCGATCTTCGCCACGACTCGGCCGGTGACGCCGGCCACTTTCACGTCTCCGTCCTCCGGCAGCGACTTGAGTTGTTCGAGGAACCGCACGTCGGCGATGGGGGCCAGCGCCTCGGCGGCCGCCAACAGTGAACCGCGATCCATCTTCTCGATCAAATCGCACAACTGCCGCCCGGTGCCGCGATCGCTTAAAGTATGGCCGACCTGATTCTGCGTCGACAGCACGGGCACCAGGTACGTCTGCAACTGTTGGATCTCCGACTTATCCAACGGCGCCAAGGCGGCGCAGTAGGCCGTCTGGGCCTCGGTGATCGCCTGCCCGATGGCGTCCAACGCTTGCTCGGGAGAAGACGGCAGCGAGAGCTTGCGGACTTTCTTCGGAGCGAGGTCCAGCTTCAGCGCGGCGACGGCCAGCACTTTGGCGAGCCCTTCGCGGTCGTCGCACGCCGCGATGTGCAGCTCGCGCGTGAATTGTTCGGCTTCGGCCGGCGCCGCCAGCATGTTGCGCATCATGTGGTCGTACCATTTCAGGCGGCAATTGCCCGCCAACTCCGAGCCCGTGTACCTGCCGGCCGAGGAGTTCAGTTGTCTGATTGCCTCGCTTTGGAAGTCGGCGAAGCGATGGGTGATGCCGCGGCGATTCAGGCCGTTGACGATTTCGTCCCGCAGCAATTGCATCATGCCCGGGGCCAAAGGTTCGCCGACCGTATCGGCCGACTTGTTCGACAAGTCCTTCTTCTCCGTCTGGGCAGCCTTCTTGCTCGGCGCGTCGGGCCTCTTTTCCTGTTCGGCAGACTTGTGAGACTTTGCCGCGCTTTCCGACTGCGTCGAGTTGTCGGCCGAGGGCGTCTTCTCGGAATTTGATGCAATTGCCGGTCCCTTAAAATCGACCGGCTTGTCGGCGGCGAAGCTTGTCGTCCTTTGACAAGTCATCAAAACAATAATCATCACAGCGACGGTCAGCGTGGAACATCCGAAGCGAACTCGATTTGCGCTCGATGACATCAAAGCTTCTCCTGCCGTAATAATCTGCGAAGAATGAATGAATTACGAGACCGGTCATTCTAGAAAGGGTTTCCTTGGACGTCAACCGGATGGCGTCGCGGCGCGCCGTGGGCAATACGACGTGAATCGGCGGAACCTTCCCGATTCCTTGAACGACTCGTTGCCTCCCCCTCCAACTTCGCATCTCTCACCACGTGTTGCAAACGCTTCGTTCGCCGCGGCAAGAATGTCGAACGGGGGAGACGAGAATTCCCGCACAACCGGCAGAATGCGGGACAGAAGGGGACGGCTCCCCTATCCGGCGGGCGGTTTTCGGCGAAACGGTCGCTGCAGGGCGGCTACGCATACTTCCCGGCGGTCATATTGAAGCTGCCGCGCTCGAGCCAGGTTGTACCCCCAGCTTTGGATGCGGGCCACATACTCCGGCAAGCTCGCAGCCAACTTCCACTGCGGGAGTTTCAGCGTCAAAAGCAGGCCGCGGATGTTCACTCGCGGATGCGTGACGATTGCCTCGACCGCGTCGAGCGTGTATTCGGGAGCGACGTTCATATCGGCCGTCAGCCAGCGGATTTTCTGAAAATCGCGTCGCCGCACCTCCAGGCTGCGACGGCGAATGTGAGTGAACCGGGGATGATTCAACACAGCCGGAGCCATTTCAGCCGGGTCGATGCCGGTTACAATGAGGCCGCGAGCGAGAAGGGCCTGGCTTGCCCCCCCCGGCGCGCTGCCGATCTCGGCAACGCGCGCACCGCGCGGAATCGGCAACTCCGACCATCGCAACCCCTCTTCCATCTTCAGCCACGCCCGCGACACCGCGTCGCGGGGCAACTCCAGCGACATCATTCCGCCAGGATACCGCGAGGGAACCAGCTTCGCTCGATGGAAACCGGCCCACCACTGATTGGGGGAGACGACAATGCAATCGAGGATTAGCTCGCCGGGCCGGGCGGGCATCGTGGCAGCGTCCGCGTCTCTTGCCAAGTTCTGCGCCCGCGGACACTGCTGAAAAAGGAGCCGATGTGCGTCGATAGCCGCCGGAGTGATCGAGGGCTCGAAGCGGTGGATGCCCGGCTCGCTGCGGTCCTTCTCCCACACGTGGATCCGCTGAATCGTCCGACCTTTGCACAAGTTCCAGACGTCGGCCGCAAGTTGTTCCTCGTTCTCGCCCGAAACCTCCCCCAACGAGAAACCGTAGGCCCGCGCAAAGACCGATTCCAGATCGAAGTCGTCGGCCAGGGCGTGATTTGCGGGCAGCTTGAACGTCAGGAAGCCCGGCCGTGAGAAAGCGAATCGAAACGCCGGCCAACGGTTCGCCAACTCCCCCTTGACCGCCTTTTCGGCGCCGACCTGGCACGTGACGAAGAAAAATTGCGGGTGTTCTTCCAAAATGTTCCTCGTGGGGGGCGTTGTCGCGACCAACTCATTTTTCTCATTAGCGTGTGCCACTGCTTGGAACAAGCAGTGCCAGTACCGGCAGGTTGCACTCGGCACTGCTTCTGCGAAGCAGTGGCACACTGTTCGTCAGCCTTTCCACGCGGTGAGAAGGGCGGCTAATTCGTCACGCGGATCAGTGCGGCCTTGCGAAGCTTCGAGCGGTTGTAGCGATCGGCCACCTTTCCCGTCGGCAAGACCTCGTATTGGATCGACCGCTGGACGAGGTAACGGTGTGCCTCGTCGGTCAGCCTGAGCTTGTCCGACTTGCCCGAACCGATGAACAGCACTTCGGGCCCGCCGCGGCAGACCTTCTCCAACTCCTTGGGTCCAACCACGTCGGCGGAGCCGTACCACTTCTCCGCCTGGTCTTCGTCGCGTTTCTTCACCTTGCCGGCCACCGAAATGCAGACGTCGCCTCCGTAGGTATCGCCGCCGACGACGATTTCGCCCCCGCCGAGGCGGGTGATTTCGGGGTACGCCGGCTTGACGTGGAATCGTTTCTTGAACGGGCTGCGGCCGACGAGTTTTCGCGCGGCGGCCACGGCGCCCAGCACCACGGCGTCGTCGCCCAAGGCCGAAAGCAGCACGCGGCCCCCTTCGCGTGCGCCGGGCATCGGGTCCGTGCCGACGATGTTCTCGATGATCGGCATGATGAAGTCGCTGCACGCCTCGATCACGCCGCCGCCGAAAACGATCGCCTCGGGATCGATCAGATGTCGCACGTTGACGCAGGCGTAACCCAGCACTTCGGCGGCGCGGCGCATCACCTTGGTGACCAATTCGTCCTCGGCGTCGAGGGCCTTGCGGATCATGCCGCTGCGGATGACCGAGAGATCGCCGCCGGCCAGTTCCAGCAACAGGCTCTTGTGGCCGCCGGAAATGGCCTCGCGCAGATCGCGTTCGATGGCGGTGCGGCTGGCGAGGGCTTCAAAACAACCGTGGCCGCCGCAGCCGCATTTCGGGCCGTTGAGCTGCATGATCATGTGGCCGATTTCGCCGGCCGATTCGCGGTCGCCGCGCCAAAGTTTGCCGCGCTGCACCAGCCCGGCGCCGATGCCCGTGCCCACGCAGATGTACATCGCGCTCTTGGCGTTGCGGGCCGAGCCGAGCCAGGTCTCGCCCAGCGCGCCGAAATTGCCGTCATTGCCGATGATGATCGGCGTTCTGAAGCGGGCGGTCAGCAGCGAGCCGAGATCGACGCCGGTCAGCGCCATGTTCGGCGCCACAACCACCAGCCCGCGGTCGGGATCGACCACGCCGGGCACGGCGATGCCGACGGCCGACAGGTCGCCGGCGGCAATGCCGCCCTTGCGGATCATGTCGTCCATGCTCTTTTCGATGGCGGCCACGACCCGCTCCGGGCCGCCCTTGCGCGGCGTCGGGCATTTCTCGCGGCCGATGATCTCACCCGATTCGTGGACCAGCGAGCTTTGCACTTTCGTCCCGCCGACGTCCACCCCCAAGTACAATCGCGGCGAGTCGTTTGCCGTGGCGTTCTTCTTCATGCGATTCTCCTCTCGTCTGCGACCGTGTAAGGGGACGGAGGTGGTTGTCGAGGAACGCTGTCGACTTTCGTGCGAAATTCGTACTCGACAGCCACCTCCGTCCCCTCCTGTTCTACCGCCCAATGATACCGCACGCGCCTACTCGACGACCAGCCCCTTCAGCCCCTTTTCGGCCTTGGGATACTGCGGATCCATTTCTTCCAGTGTCTTTCGCAGGATCTTGCTGATGACCAGATTGCGATACCACTTCTGGTTGGCCGGGACGATGTACCAGGGGGCGTGCTTCGTGTTGCAGCGGGTCATCGCATCCTCGTACGCCCGTTGGTAGTCGGCCCAATAGCCGCGCTCCGCGATGTCGGCCTTGCTGAACTTCCACCGCTTCTTCGCATCGTCCAGCCGCGATTGCAGCCGGCGGCGCTGCTCGTCCTTGTTGATGTGCAGAAAGACCTTGACGATCGTCGTGCCGGCGTCGTGCAGCAACGCCTCGAAGCGGTTGATTCGCTCGTAGCGGCTCTCCCACTCTTTCTTCGGCACGAGATCATGCACCCGCACGACCAGCACGTCTTCGTAGTGCGAGCGGTTGAAGATGCCGATGAAGCCCTTGCGCGGCGCGGCCCGATAAATCCGCCAGAGGAAATCGTGGGCAAGCTCTTCGACGCCAGGCTGCTTGAACGACGCCACCTGGCAGCTTTGCGGATTGAAACCTTGCATCACATGGCGGATCGTGCCGTCCTTGCCCGCCGTGTCCATGCCTTGCAGCACCAGCAACAGCGAGCGGCGGTTTTCGGCGTAGAGCCGATAGCCGAGATCGTCGAGTTTTGCGACGTTCTTATCGAGCTCCGCCCACACCCTCTTGCCCTTCTTGAGCCCGCCGGTGTAGTCGGCGTCGAAATCGCGGAGCCGGATTTTCTCGCCCGGCGCGACGCATAATGGTTGTTTCATGGCTGCTTGCTTCCTTGGATTGGAATCATTGTAAGAATAGGTTACTGCGGAGAGAAGGGCAAGCGTATCCGGCACACGCCGTGTGCCGCTGTGTTGTGCCTCGGAATGGAGATTCGCGCCGAAGGACGCCATCGGGACGTACCAACGCCACGTGTACGCCCACGGCACGCGGCGTGTGCCGGATACTTTGCGGCGTCCCTTGGTTTCTTGCCCCAGAACCGGTACGATGACGGCCAGGAACCAACCCATCATGAATTGGGAACTGTTCGATCCCGACGAAGAAGTGCGAATTACTTCGGGAAAGCTGCCACACTGGTTTCAGGCAGGACGGCTGTATTTCGTCACCTACCGGACCGACGATTCATTACCGGTCGGCGTAACACAGCTTTGGCTGCGGCAGCGAGACGACTGGCTTCTTCGCCAGGGAATCAATCCGCGATTGGCCGATTGGAGAGTCCACTTTGCCGCGTTCCCGGCTCGGTTGCGCCAGCAATTTCACGCCACATTCTCCGAGGCGTTCCTGCAACACCTTGATTGCGGTCACGGCGAGTGCGCCTTAAGACACCCAGCGGTTTCACGCATCGTCCGGGATGGGTTGTTGTTCTTCAACGAGGTTCGTTATGAGTTGACGGATTTCGTCGTTATGCCAAATCACGTCCATGTGTTGGCGGGATTGCTGGGCGACACCGATATTGTTGACCAATGCCACTCGTGGAAGAAGAACGCGGCGTTGAGAATCAACGCGCTCCTCGGGCGCAAGGGGCGTTTCTGGCATGAAGAGAGTTTCGACCACCTGGTGCGCCGCGAAGAACAGTTCATGATGTTGCGGGAATACATCCGATGCAATCCGTCGAAGGCAGGCATTCCTGACGGAGAGGCCATTCTCTGGCAAAAGCCCGCCGTTACCGCGTGAGGGTATGCCCCGCGCTGTTAGTATGCCGCACACGCCGTGTGCGGCGAGAGCTTGCGCACACCCGGTGCGACAGCGCGAGGCGACAGCGCGGCACACGGCGTGTGCCGGATACGTGTACTCGTCTACTTCTTCTCCAGTCGCTCCAGAACTTCCCTTGCCGCGGCAAGTTGGTCTTGAAGCTCTTTCAGACTGTCGCGCTCCTTTTGCACCACATCGGCCGGGGCACGCTCGACGAAACTGGCGTTGGTCAGCTTCTTCTCCTTTGCGGCAATGAAGCCGACGAGCTTCTCGACCTCTTGTTTCTTCCGTGCAATCTCGGCGGGCACGTCGATCAGGTCGGCCAGATCGACGTAGACCTCCATGCCGGAAAGCGTCACGTTGGCGCTCAAGGCCGGGGCCGTCACGTCCGGGCCGATGGCCGTGGCCTTCGCGTTGGCCATCGTCTCGAAATACGACTCCATCGGTGCGAGCAGATCGGCCGCCGCGGCGTCGCAGCGGACGGAGAACGCCAGCGGGGTCTTCGGCGCGACGCCCTGCCGGGCGCGGATGTCGCGGACGGCACGAAGCACTTCCTGGAATCGGGCGAATTGGGCCTCGATCTCCGCGTCTTGCCGCATCGGATCGCACTCCGGCCACGGCGCCAGCATCACGCTTTCGGCCGCCGGCGCCACATCGTCGATCCCGCGTTCGGGCGCAATCTCGCCCAATCGCTGCCAGACATCCTCGGTCAAGAAGGGAATCATCGGATGCAGCAGCCGCAGCAGCGTGTCGAGCACGTGGGCCAACACCCGCTGGGCAATTGCGCGAGTTGCCTTGTCGTTCTCCTGCGCCGAGGGGGACAGTCCCATTTTCGCTTGCGCGAAAATCGGGACAGTCCCCTGCAATCGCCCCTTGACCATCTCGACGTAGAAACTGCAAAACTCGTCCCAGGCGAAATCGTAAAGCACCCGGGCGGCGTCGGCGAAACGGTATTCGGCCAGCGCATCGGTCACCGCTTGCGTCACCGTGTTCAGCCGGCTCAAGATCCACGAGTCCTCGACGGTCAGTTCGTCGTCGGCCACGCGGCCGGGATCGAAGCCGGCGAGGTTCATCAGCGAAAACCGCGAGGCGTTCCACAGCTTGTTGCAGAAGTTGCGGGCAAGCTCGAACCGCTCGCTCACCACCGCCCCGCGCGGCAGGGCCTTGTGCTCCGGCTTCTCGGCCCATTGGGTCGAAAACTGCTGGCTGCAATGCTTGCACTTGATCGCCGGCTTCGTGCGGTTCTCGCGGGTCTGCTCGATCAGCTTCTGGCAGTGCGGGCATTCGTACTCGACCGGCATCCGCACGTCTTGCGTCTGCGTGGTCAGATAGGCCAGCCCGAAGCGGAGCGAATCGGCCCCGAACTTCTCGATCACGTCGATCGGATCGACCCCGTTCCCCTTCGATTTCGACATCCCTTCGCCGTAGCCGTCGAGGATTTTCGGGTGGATGAAGACGTCGTGGAACGGCACTTCGCCCACGTTGTGCAAGCCCATCAGCACCATCCGCGCGACCCAAAGCGTGATGATGTCGCGGCCGGTAATCAGCACGTTCGTCGGATAGTAGTATTTCAATTCCTCCGTCTGCTCCGGCCAGCCAAGCGTCGAATGCGGCCAAAGGGCGGAACTGAACCAGGTGTCGAGAACGCCCTCGTCTTGCTGAAATTTATTCTCAAGCAACTTCTTCTCGATCTCTGGTTGTCCGGGTTCAACGCATATACCTACGAGGACGCCTCGATCCCCTTCTCGGTAGATCACCTGCTTGGCGATATGCGATCGTTCTTCTTCAGTCAGAAACGGTATTTCGATTTCAAAAGGGGCGGAATCGGGTGGCGCTAAATCAGCCGGACGAAGCCATACGCGATACCACACCGGAATCCGATGCCCCCACCAAAGTTGTCGGCCGATCGGCCAGTCGCGTTTTTCGCTTAGCCAGTCTTGATAGCCCTTGGCGTAGCGTTCGGGGATGATCTTGACATCGCCTTTGGTCACGGCATCCATCGCCGTTTGGGCCAGTTCGTCCATCCTAATGAACCATTGATCGACGCGAACGGACTGGATTTCCGTCTTTGAGCGGTCGCTATGCGGCAAGTCGATTTCGCGGTCTTCGCGATCGGTCTCGGGATTATACAGCCCCTCCTTTTCCATTTCGGCGACGACCGCATCGCGCGCCTTCTTGAACGGCATTCCACGGTATCTTTCGGGCATGTTGCTGTTAAGCGTGCCGTCGGGATTGAGAATGTTGATCGCCCCGATATCGAGATGCCGCTGCCAGACGTCGTAGTCGTTCGCATCGTGCGCCGGCGTGATTTTCACGCAACCGGAGCCCAATTCGGGCTTCGCCCAGGGATCGGCAATCAGCGGAATCCGTCGGCCGGTTAGCGGCAAGTCGAGCATCGTGCCGGCAAGGGCCATGTCGCGGAGTTTTTCGAGTTGCGGCAGCATTTCGCGCCGGCGGCTCTCGACGGCGTCGATTTGCGCCTGGATTTCCGCCTTTTCCTTGGCCGGGGCGTCAGCCAGACGTTGCCGAAGCTCGTGTTCCGCTTGATTCAGTGCTTCGGCGGGATCGGGATGCACCGCCACGGCCGTATCGCCCAACATCGTTTCGGGCCGAGTGGTGGCGATGGTCACGTGCGTCGGTTCGCCCGGCTTCGGATTGACCACCGGATAGCGGAAGTGCCAGAAATGGCCCTTCACCGGTTCGTGGAAGACTTCATCGTCGCTGACGGCCGTCTGAAGGAACGTATCCCAGTTCACGAGCCGCTTGCCGCGATAAATCTTGCCCTCCTTGAACAGCGTGAAGAACGTCTCGCGCACCGCGCGGGCGCAGACTTCATCGAGTGTGAATCGCGTCCGCTGCCAGTCGCAACTGCATCCCATCTGCTTCAACTGGCCGATGATGCGGGCTTCGTAGTCCTTTTTCCACTGCCAGATGCGATCGACCAACCCCTGGCGGCCGAGCTTGTGGCGGTCGAGCTTCTCCTCCTGCAACAGCCGTCGCTCGACGACCGCCTGCGTGGCGATGCCGGCGTGATCGGTGCCCGGCATCCAGAGAACCTCGAAGCCCTGCATCCGTTTCTGCCGGATGAGGATGTCTTGCAGCGTGTTGTTCAGAGCATGGCCGAGATGCAGGGCGCCGGTCACGTTCGGCGGCGGAATGACGATCGTATACGGCCGCTTTCCCAGCTTCTTTCCCCGCTTCGGATCGCTATGGAAGTAGCCGTGCTTCTCCCAGAACGAATACCATTTTTCTTGGGCGGCCGCGTGATCGTATTGTTTTGGAAGTTCGTTGGTCGTGGAATCGGTGGACATGGGTAGATAGGGGAGAGAGGAGAGGGGAGAGGGGAGGGACGGAAAGCGGAAAAAGGTGAGCAAAAAACCGGCGTGATTTGTTACTCTTCCCTCTCCCCTCTCCTCTCTCCTCTCTCCCCTCGTTCTTCTTCATCTTTCCAAAGTTTGTACTCGAAACTGTCAACCAAGGCAATCCAGCTTGCCTCGATGATGTTGCGATCGACGCCGACCGTCCCCCAGACGTCGTTTTCGTCCTGGCTTTCGATCAGCACGCGGACGCCGGCGGCAGTGGCGGCTTCGGAGTTGATCACGCGGACCTTGTAATCGACCAGGTGCAGCTTGTCGAGGCCGGGGTAACGGCCGTGCAGGGCCTTTCGCAGGGCGGCGTTCAGGGCATCGACCGGGCCGTGCCCCTCGGCCGCCTCGAAACAGACGTGCTCGTCGACCCGAATCTTCACGATCGCCTCGGCCGCCACCTCTTCCTGGCCCGTCTTGTTATCGACCTTCACGTCGTAATGCAGCGTCTCGAAATGGGGCGTGAAGCGATTCATGCACTTGCGCACCAACAGATCGAACGAAGCGTCGGCCGCCTCGAACTGGTAGCCGGCATTTTCCTTCGACACCACCTCGGCCAGGATTCGGTCGGCCAGTTGCGGATCGTCGGAAAGGTGGTGGTGCGACGTGGTGGCCACGATGTTCGACCTGCCCGACAGCTCGCTGACCAGCACGCGGCGTTCGTTGCCGACAAGTTGCGGGTCGACGTGCTCGTAGCTTGCGCCGACGCGCGCGACGCCGCTGACGTGCATTCCGCCCTTATGGGCGAAGGCGCTCTTGCCGACGAACGGCTGATTCGCGCGGAAGTTCATGTTGACCGTCTCGTACACGAAGCGGGAAAGCTCGGTCAGTCGGCCGACCCCGCCGGGCGTGAGCAATTCGTAGCCGCGCCGTTTCAACGACAGGTTGGCGACGACCGAGATGAGATCGGCGTTGCCGCATCGCTCGCCGAATCCGTTGATCGTGCCTTGCACCAGAGTGGCCCCGGCCTCGACGGCGGCCAGCGTGTTGGCCACGGCCAGGTCGCAATCGTTGTGGCAGTGAATGCCGACGGGCACGGAGAGCCGGCTCGCGGCGGCGGCGGTGGCCGCGACGATCTCGTCGGTCATGCTCCCGCCGTTGGTGTCGCAAAGCATAACCGACGCGGCCCCGGCTTCCACCGCAGTCTGCACGGCCAGCATCGCGTATTCCGGGTCTTGCTTCCAGCCGTCGTAGAAATGCTCGGCGTCGAAAAACACTTTGCGGCCGGCGGCGACGAGGTAGGCCACGCTCTCGCGGATCATCGCCAAATTCTCATCGAGCGTCGCCCGCAAGACCTCGATCGCCTGAAAGGCGGAAGCCTTGCCCACCAGGGTGACGACCGCCGTACCGGCATCGAGCAGAGCCCGCAGACCGGCGTCCGATTCCACGCGCGAGTTCTTTCGCCGGGTCATGCCGAACGCGCAGACCTTGGCGTGCTTGAGCCCCAGTTGGCCGACGCGCTTGAAATACTCGCAATCCTTCTCGTTCGAGGCCGGATAGCCGCCTTCGACGTAATCGAAGCCGAGCTGGTCGAGCCGCTCGGTCAGGGCGAGTTTGTCCGGGAGCGAGAAGCTCACGCCCTCGCCCTGGGCGCCGTCGCGAAGCGTCGTGTCGTAGATTTCGATGCGTGGCATGGGAGGGGGCAGGGATTAGGGATTAAAGACTGGGGATTGGAAACGCCCGCCGACTGCGTCGGCGGGGTTGAATCGGGGTCAATCGCCGCTCAATTTCTCCTGAAAGCAACAAAAAAGCCCCGAAGCCGTTTCGGCCTCAGGGCTCCGTATTTTCCGGTGTGGCGCCGAAGCCCTACGGCCGAACCTCCACGACAATAATAATACCCACGGCCGCGCCAACGGCTGCGATCCACGGGCATATCGGCTGTGAAAGTTCGGCAAACATCGTTCGGCGGCGCCTATTCCTTACAAACGGAACAACCACCTAAGTTTACGTTCATTTGGCGTGCCTGTCAACTGCCTGGGTCGGATAGATCGATCGGTAACGGCGATGGCGCTCGGCGTCGGGCTGATGTGGCGGTGCAAGGCGAACCCATTGCGTAGCGATCTGCCGCAGGTCGGCGCCGCTGAGCGTCGCTTCGGCCAGCATGGCCGCGCCGAGGCTCGTCGGCTCGGCGCAGGTTGTCGCCGCCGTCGCCATGCCCAATACATCGGCCTTGATTTGCAACCAAAGCTCGCTGCGGGCCGCCCCGCCGCAGCAGCGGATTTCGCCCGGCAGCGGGCCGTCGGAAAGGGCCGCAATCTGCTCCCGCAGCGCGACGGCCACCGCCTCCATGATGCAGCGAACCGCGTGGCCCGGCGTATGTTGCGGCGTCAGACCGTCAAAGACGTCTTCCGGCTCGGCAAGCCCAACAGACGTTTTCAGTCGCAGACCGTTCGCGCCCGGTTCGATCGCCTCGGCCAGCGCCGTCAGTTGCTCGAAAGGCGGCGGCGGCCGGTCGGGCAGTCGATCGCGATACCATTGCAGATAATTGCCCGAAACGTTGCCAAACACCATTTGCCAATAGAGCCTCTCCCGAAAGGCCGGCCCCTGAAAAACGCCGCGCCCCGGCTCGGCAATAAACTGATCGGAGCAGCGAACCGTCGCCAGCACGGTGCCGGTCGTTTCCGAAAGCATTCCCGGCTCGACGTTGCCGGCCCCGATCGCCCCGGCGTACTGATCCAGGCAACCGACGATAAACCGGCACGAAGGCGGCAGCCCGAATTGCCGTGCGGCCCCCGCCGTGATCGATCCCAGATCGCTGCCGGCCCGAACGATAGTGGGCAGCATCCGCCGATCGATCTCGAACCGCGCGAGCATCTCCGGCCACCAGTCGCAACGATGAATGTCGACCAACCCGGTCAGCCCCGCCGCTCCCGCCTCGGTAACGTGCTTGCCGGTGAATAGGTAGGTCAGGTAGTCGCTGATTAGAAACAACTGATCGCGTCGCGCCCACACGTCAGGCAATTGCCGTTGCAGCCAAAGAAGCTTCGCCACCATCATCTGAAAGCCGATTTGCTTGACGCCGGTGACGGCCGAAAAATCGGGCGTTTCGCAGCGGCGGCGAGCTTCCAGCTCCAGATTCACGGCGCGGGCGTCGGGCCAGAGAATGATCGGCGTCAGTTGTTCGCGGCCGTGGCCGAGCAATAGAAAACTGTTGGTCTGCGTGGCGAACGTAACCGCCTCGACGTCGTCCATGTTTCCGACGCGAGCCTGCAATCTCGCAATCCCCATCGTGATCCACGTGCTGAACGCATCGGCCCAAATCCCCATGCAGCCGCCCGGCGCATCGAGCAACGGCAACGACTCCCGGTGAGTCTCCAGCAATCGCCCTTCACGATCGAAGAGCGTGAACTTGAAATACGTCGTTCCCAGGTCGATCGTCAATATCTTCGCCACGTCACGCTCCGACAATCAACAGCGTTCTTTTCCCCGCAACATCTCCAACGTCACGTTCACCAGTATCATTCCCGCTTCGGGGCTGGCGAACAGCGAATTCATCGCCTCGTACCACCGCTTTTGCATGGCCTCCTCCGTAACGAGGTATCCCTGCAACTCGCCGTTGGCCAAGCTGATCACGCAGCAGTCCGGGCACTGCGCCTTGACCTTCAATGCAAACTCCACGAAGCACTCGCCCGGCCAACCGGCGAAGATTCGGGGGCCGACGCGCATCAGCATGATTTCGGCGGGCGTTACCGCGGCGACGGCCGCCTGCAACCGCCCCTCCTCGGCCGCCTGGGCCAGCGCGAGCGTCTCCTCCGCCCCGAACCAATCGCACTCGGCCGTTCGGACCTCGCGACGATCCGCCTGCGATTGCCGCAGCGCCGCCAGCCGCTTCACCGCCGCGTCGAGTTGCTTGCGAGCCTGCACAACCGTAGGAAAGTCCCTCGGAGGCAGATAGACGAACGCGCGATGGCAGCCGAGCACAATGTCGCTAGCATACTCGATCGAGCTGATTACGTTGCCGATCGATCGCCCCAACGTTTCACCCAACCGCGTTGCCTCGGCAAACGTGTTCGCCCGCGTGACGTGCCGAGGGCTCTGGTTGCCGCACGGGCCGGTGTGGTATACGACCGGGCAGCCTTTGCCCAGAACGTGTTCCTGTAAGAACTGCCGCGTCATGGCCGGAAAGTCGCCGCTAACGAGCGTCGAATCCTCGTGCAGCACCGTGGGATGCATCGAGCAGACGACCATCGCCGCCACGAACGCCCCGCCGCCGCGCTCGCGCACTGCCACGACGGGCACTTCGGGATCGGAAGGCCCGGCCGGATCGTGCCGATTCGTGCCGACGCACGAGCCATCGGCCGTCGCGAAGCCGATCTCCGCCGGCCGCGCGCTGCGAAACGCCTGCACCGCCGCGCGAACAATGCCATTTTCCAAGTGCTCGACGTACCGCGGATCGGTCTTGGGAACGACCGCGTCGCCTTCGTTGCTGAGCGTGTCGGCGGTCAACGGGCCCGAATGCGTGTGCGTGGCGGTAATCATCATGTTAGCCGCCGGAACGCCCGTTTCCCGTTCGATTCGATCTCGAACCCGCCGGGCGGTCTGCCGGCTTATGTAGATCACGTCGTTGGCGACCCACAGCAGCGGCGTTGCGCCGTCGGAAAGGAACAGGGCCGAACTGAGCAGCCGATCGTGCACGCCCGTGCTGTAGCGGCGGACGTGCGGATAGCCGAAGAGGAACTGCGCATCCTCGGGGGTGACGTCCGCCGTCGCGGCGCCCGCAATCAGGGCTGCTGCCATGCGTGGTTTACCTTCCAGACTCGACATTAACGCGCCGGCGTTTGACAATTCACGGCGGCGTGTTCATAATTACCAGAGTGTACCATCGCCATGCGGGGGTGTCAATGAACCAGATCGTGCGGCAGAAGCAGATGTGCGAGTTGATCGCCCGGCGGGGCGAATGCTCGATCGAGCAGTTGATCGAGCGGTTGGGCGTCAGCGGAATGACGGTCCGCCGCGACCTGCAATCGCTGGCCGACCAAGGCAAGGTGATCCGCACGCACGGCGGCGCCGCCATGGCCGAGCGGATCAGCTTCGAGTTCGAGTTCCTCAATCGAGTCCGCGAGAACCGCGCCGCCAAGCAGGCCATCGCCACTGCGGCCGCCGCGCAGATCAAGGACGGCGAATCGGTGCTGCTCGACTCGGGCACCACCACGTTGGAACTGGCCAAGCGGCTGCGTGGACGATCGGGACTGACGGTCATCACCTCCTCGCTCCCCATCGCCGCCCAATTGCAGTACGACCGGCAGATCGAAGTCTTGCTGCTCGGCGGACGATTGCGGGCATCGTCGCCCGATCTGGCGGGGGCACTGACCGAGTCGAACCTGGAAACTCTGCGGGCCGACGTCGCCTTTCTCGGGGCCGACGCCGTCGATGGCCACGGCGCCGTCTATCAAGAGTCGCCCGAGTTGGCCCGCATGTTGGCGAAGATGGCCGCCTCGGCCGGCCGGGTGTTCGTGGTGGCCGACGGCTCGAAGCTCGGCAAGACCGCCCTCTGGCGATTCGGCCGGCTGGCCGATTGGGCCGCCCTGATCACCGACGCCTCGGTCGACCGCGCGGTCCTCGCCGCTCTCAAGAAGGCCGGCGTCCGCGTCATAAAGGCCGGCGGCTGAGCGTTTGCAGGAGAACCTCACGGTTATTCCTTCGGAGCGCATGCCCCGCTTGACGCCACAGTGACAAATGTTTAGAATGCACACAGTCTACCATGAATGAGCATTGACACAAAAACGGACATACAGCATGGCGCAGAGCGGCTTTTCCAGCCTGGAATGGGGCAGAGTGGACCTGAGCACCTGCCCGGCGATTGCGGTTCCGCCGCCGGGACCGAAGTCCGACGAGTATCATCGCCGTTGCAGCAAGTACTTCAAAGGGCTCAGTTCCCAGGTGAAGCTCTTCCCGGTGGCGTTCGAGTCGGGCGAAGGCTGCGTGCTGGTCGATGTGGACGGCAACCGCTACATCGACTTCTCCTCGGGCATTTACGTAACCACGCTGGGACATTGCCACCCCAAGGTCAGCGAGGCGGTGGCCAAGCACGCCCGGCAGTTGATGAACGCCCACGACTTCACCACGCCGATCAAAACGCTGTTGGTCGAGAAGCTCGCCGAGGTGATGCCCGGCGACTTCGGCGGATTCCAGTTTTACGACGCGGGCACGGCGGCGGTCGAGGCGGGCATGAGGGTGCTGCGGGCGGCGACGGGGCACAACGAAATGCTCAGTTGCTTCAACGACTTCCACGGCAAGACCTACGGGGCCGTGTCGTTGGCGCAGATTCGCTCGCCCGTCTACGGCCGCGTGCGAATGCCCGGCGCCCACATGCTCCCGCGGCCCGACCCCTATCACCCGCTTTGGACCAAGCCCGACGGCACGATCGACAGCGATCAGTACATCGCCTTCTACGATGACTACATCATGAAAGGCACGACCGGCGACGTGGCCGGTTTCGTGCTCGAACCGATCCAGGGCTGGGGCGGCTCGGTCATCCCGCCCGACGATTTCTTCCCGAAGCTCCGCAAGTATTGCGACGAAAAGAAGCTGCTGTTGATGGCCGACGAAGTGCTGACTAGTTGGGGGCGCACCGGCAAGTGGCTGTGCCTGGAGCACTGGGGCGTCGTGCCGGACGTGGTGTCGATCGGCAAAGGGTTCGGAAACGGCTTTCCCGTCACGTGCGTGGCCGTTCGCGCGCCGTTTGCGGAGAGTTTCGAGAAGATTTCAGCGTCGAGTAGTTATGGCGGCAACCCGATGGCCTGTGCGGCGGCCCTCGCCTCGACCGAAGTGATCGAGGAAGAAAACCTGCTGGATCACGCCCTGCATCTTGGCGAACTTGCGCAGAAGCGAATGGAGCGAATGAAGGCCGAACATCCGATCGTCGGCGACGTTCGCGCCAAGGGCTGCCTCATGGGGATCGAACTGGTCACGGATCGGGCGCGAAAGACGCCGTTCGACAAGGCGGGCGAATTGGTCTACCAGAAGGCGTTTCGCAAGGGCCTCGCCTGGATTCCCGCCGGACACATTTTGCGGATGAGCCCGCCAATCGTAATGGACGACGACACGCTGCTCGCGGGGCTCGATTTGATCGACGAGGCCATCGGCGAAACGGCAAAGGAACTGGGGTATTGACGCCATGAAACGCATTGCTTTCGGAATCATCGGCTGCGGCCTGATAGGCCGCGAGTTCGCCAGCGCCGCCGCGCGGTGGTGCCATCTGGTCGATATCGACGTGCGGCCGGAAATCGTGGCCGTCTGCGACGCCAATCCGGCCCTGTTCTCATGGTATTCCGAGAATTTCCCTTCCATCAAGCAGACGACGCGGGAATATCGCGAACTGCTCGACAACGGCGAGGTCGAGGCGGTCTATTGCGCCCTGCCGCACAACCTGCACCGCGAGATTTATTGTGCGACGATCTCGGCCGGCAAGCACCTGCTGGGCGAAAAGCCGTTCGGCATCGACCGCGCGGCCAATGATGCGATCCTGGCGTGTATCGCCGAACGCCCGGGCGTCTTCGTCCGCTGTTCGTCCGAGTTTCCGTTCTTTCCCGCCGTGCAGCGTATCGGGCGGATGATCGAAACCGGCCAGTTCGGTCAAGTCATCGAGGTGAACGCCTCGTTCCTGCATTCCAGCGATCTCGATCCCGACAAGCCGATGAACTGGAAGCGGATCGTCGAAATCAACGGGGAGTACGGCTGCATGGGCGATCTGGGGATGCACGTCTGCCACGTGCCGTTCCGCGCCGGCTGGATTCCACGCACCGTTCGCGCGGTGCTGTCGAATATCGTGCGGCAGCGACCCGACGGCCGCGGCGGCGTCGCGCCGTGCGAAACGTGGGACAATGCCACGTTGCTATGCGACGCCGCCGACACGGCCACCGGCAGCCCGTTCCCGATGATTCTGAAAACGCAACGGATCGCACCCGGCCAGCAGAATACGTGGTCGCTGGAGGTGCTCGGCACGCGGGCGTCGGCCCGATTCTCGACGAAGAACCCGAAGCGGCTCGAACTGCTCAACTACACCGGCGGCGAGCAGGTGTGGGGGCGGATCGACGTCGGGTACGAAACGGTTTTCAAGAGCATCACGGCCGGCATTTTCGAGTTCGGCTTTTGCGACGCGATTCTCCAGATGTGGGCGGCCTTCCTCGACGAACTGGCGCACGGTCGGCGGCGGACCCTACTGGCCGGCTGCGTTACGCCCGCGGAGACCGCTCTGAGCCATCGCCTTTTCACCGCCGCCCTCGAATCGCAGCGAACGGCAGCCACCGTCGCCGTCTGAACGGCATCTTCTTCCCTTCTCACGACGGCGAAGCTACACTTGATGTAATGACTGCGATTCTAGGCATTTCTGCGTTCTATCACGACTCGGCCGCCGCGATCGTCGTCGGCGGCCGCATCGTCGCCGCTGCGCAGGAAGAACGCTTCACGCGGGTCAAACACGACAGCCGATTTCCCGTGCAGGCGATCCAATACTGTCTCAAGGAAGCCGGTCTCGAAGCTGAGCAACTCGATTACGTGGGCTTCTACGACAAGCCATTCCTGAAGTTCGAGCGGCTGCTGGAGACGTATCTGGCGTTTGCGCCGTCGGGCTTCCGTTCGTTCTGTCTCGCCATGCCGGTTTGGTTGAACCAGAAATTGCACCTGCCGCGGGAGATTCGCAAGGGGCTGGGCGACCGGCGCCGCCGCCGCTACGTCTTCACCGAACATCACGAGTCGCACGCCGCCAGCGCCTTCTTCCCCTCGCCGTTCGAGGAGGCGGCCATCCTGACGCTCGACGGCGTCGGCGAATGGGCGACCGCCAGCCTCGGCAGCGGCCGGGGCAATCGCATCGAAGTCTTCTCCGAGCTTCGCTTCCCCCACTCGCTCGGCCTGCTCTACTCCGCCTTCACTCACTTCTGCGGCTTCCGCGTCAATTCGGGCGAGTACAAACTGATGGGCCTGGCCCCCTACGGCGAGCCGGTCTATGCCGACTTGATCCGCGAGAAGCTGATCGACCTGAAGCCCGACGGCTCGTTTCGCATGGACATGTCGTACTTTCAGTATTGCCAGGGGCTGGTCATGACCTCGCCGAAGTTTGCGCGGCTGTTTGGCGGGCCGCCGCGACGCGCCGAGGGTCCGCTGACCCAGCGGGAAATGGACATGGCTGCCTCGATCCAGCAGGTGACCGAAGAGATCATGCTCCGCGCCGCGCGGCATTTGCACGCGCGAACGGGGATGAAGAACCTCTGCCTGGCTGGCGGCGTGGCCCTGAATTGCGTTGGCAACGGGCGAATCCTGCGGGAAGGCCCTTTTGAACGACTCTGGATCCAGCCGGCGGCCGGGGATGCCGGCGGCGCGCTGGGCACGGCGCTGTTCATCTGGCACCAACTCCTCGGCAACCCGCGCTCGCCCGGCCGCTGCGACTCGCAACAGGGCTCGCTGCTGGGGCCGCAATTCAGCGACGAAGAGATTCGCACGTCGCTCGACGCCCTCGGCGGCAAGTATCGCCATTTTGAAAGCGACGAGGATCTGTGCGGCCACGTGGCCGATCTGATCGCCGCACAGAAGGTGGTCGGCTGGGTGCAAGGGCGGATGGAATTCGGTCCGCGGGCGCTGGGGGGAGGAGCATTCTCGGCGACGCCCGTAGCCGCGAGATGCAGACGCTGATGAACGTGAAGATCAAGTTCCGCGAGTCGTTTCGCCCGTTCGCCCCCGTGGTGCTCCGCGAGCGGGTGAGCGAATTTTTCGACTTGCCGCCCGGCGAAGAGAGCCCGTACATGCTTCTGGTCGCGCCGGTGGCCGAGCGGCAGCGCATCGCGGTGGCCTCGCAGTCGCTTCGCGGGCTGGAGAAACTGAAGGCGGTTCGCAGCACGATTCCGGCGGTCACGCACGTCGATTATTCCGCCCGCCTTCAGACGGTCGACCCCGAGCGGCACGGCCGTCTCTATCGGCTGTTGAAGGCGTTCGAGGCGAAGACCGGCTGCCCGGTGATGATCAACACGAGTTTCAACGTCCGCGGCGAGCCGATCGTTTGCCGGCCCGAGGATGCGTACCGCTGTTTCATGGCCACGAACATGGACGTGCTGGTGGTGGAGCAATTCGTCCTGATGAAGGGCGAGCAGCCAAACGCACAGGAACACGCGATCGGCGAGTATTTGACGCGATTTGCCCCCGATTGAGCTCAGGGAGAGACGCTTCCGATGATCCGTATTGAACGCAACCCGACCCGCCGCCAACTGACCGTGTTCGGCCTGCTGTGGCTGGCGTTTTTCGGCATTCTGGGGGGCACGTCATGGTGGAAGAGCGGCTCGCTGGCCGAGGCCGGGGTGCTCTGGGCGGTCGCAGTCGTGATTCCGGCAGCCGGCCTGATTTGGCCCGAGGTGCTACGTAGCGTTTTCTTGGGAATGTCCTTTGCCACCTTTCCGATTGGTTGGGGGGCTTCCCATGTTCTTTTGGCCTTGGTATATTATGTGGTATTGACACCCATCGGACTTTTCCGGCGATTCATCGCCAACGATCCGATGAGACGGCGTTTTGATCGCGACGTCGAGACTTATTGGACGCCGCACGAAACAGAGGAAGGCACCGAGCGGTACTTCAAGCAGTTCTAGTTCTTGTCCTTGAGGCTCAAGAAAGGAACTACGCTGATGTCGCGTGAAGGGTCGGTGGGCGCCCGCCAAGACGGGCCGAAAAATGACTTCCAGCGGCAGGCCGAGCAGTCGGCGCCGGGACTGGTGGTGGAGTTCCTCGACTTCGTGTTGCACAACAAGAAGTGGTGGTTGACCCCGATCATCGTCGTGCTGTTGGTGCTCGGGCTGCTGGTCTTGCTCAGCGGCACCGGCGCGGCGCCGTTCATTTACACGCTGTTCTGAACCGCCGGCTGCCGGCCTTGCCATCCGGCAACGAGTTTCCCGCTATTGCCGCTATGATCCCTGGCCGCGGGCTTTCAGGGCTTTTTCGAGCGCTGCGCGGGCTTCCGGAAAATCGGGCCGGAGTATCAGGGCTTTCTGCAAATGGGCGATGGCCTGCGGAAGTTGCCCTCGGATGCGCAGGATCTCTCCCAAGTTGTTGTGGGCGACCGCAAACCCGGGGTCGATTCTGAGAGCCGCTTGGTAATGGTCAATGGCTTCGTCGGTCCGTCCGCGTTCGTTCAGGGCAACCGCAAGATTGTGGTGCAGCAACGCGGATCCCGGGTCGATTTCCGCGGCCTTCTGATATTGCACGATCGCCTCCTCCAGCCGGTCCTGGCTCCGCAACAGGTTTCCGAGACCGGTACGAGCCGATATCGAGTTTGGATCGATTTCCAGGGCCTTACGAAGATGCGCGACGGCCTCGTCATGGCGGCCGCGCTCGCCGAGGAGATCGGCAAGGTTGATGTGAGCGAGCGCATGCGCGGGGTCGATCTTGATCGCCTCTTCGTAGTGGCCCAAGGCCTCGTCGATCCGTCCGTGTTTTCTCAACGCGACGCCAAGGTTGTAATGGGCCGTCGCATCATGTGAATCTACCGCCAGAGCCTTTTCATATTCGGCAATTGCCTCGTCGAACCGCCCGCAACTGCTCAGTGCGGCGCCAAGATTGTTGTATACGGAAGTATCCCACGGTATCCCCTTTCGCACAATCCGGAGGTGCTCGGCGGCCAGCGTGTATCGCTTAGCGGCCAATGCCAACATTCCAAACCGGTAGTGAAGCCGCCAATCGTCCGGCGTCTTTTCGATGGCTGCCTTGTAGGCAGCGCACGCAGTCTGAAGGGCTTGCGGCGTGAGTGCAAGCCGGTCAAGGTCCGCCGCCCGCGTCTCCTCCGAAGCCTGACGAGCGGCGTGGTCCAACTGATCGGTGAACGGCGGCCGCGCCGTCATTGTCGTCGTGAATCGCGCCATCTCGGATTCGTCCCAGGGCGTCAGTACCAGCCATTCGGCGCATTGCTCTCTCGAGGAGACGGGCTCCTGATTGCTCGCAGCGGCCAATTGGGGCAACGCCGCCTCAACCTCCTCGAGAATGGCTCGCGCCAGCAGGTAGTTTCCGTCGAACGTGAAATGGACGTGCTCGTAGAACAAGTTCTCGCCCGGGATGCCGCCGACCGCCAGGTCGCTTTTGGCCAACGATTGCTCCGCATCCACGAAACGGACTCCGGCAGTTCTTTGCGCGGCAGCCACGTCACGAATGGCCTCGTTGATTCGAGAGTCGGCGCGAAACCGCAAGGCGTCCAAGTCGCGAGCCGAGCCGAATTGTTCGCGGGCTTCCTTCCATCGGGTTAGCGCGGCGAGACATCGCCCCCGCCGGAACGCAAGCTCCGCGAAACGGTCGTCGATCTTCGCCGCCTCCTCGTACTTGGCTATCGCTTCCGGCCACTTCTTTTTCCCTTCCAGGTCGACGCCGGCCCGATAGAGCGTGTCCCATTTCGCCAAATCCGCGGCCGACAAGTCGGATCGGTGCAGCGAGGCCAGCGGCGGGCAATCCTTGAGATTCACCGCCACCGTCGACAAGATCACGCCGGCGCCGGCCCGGCGAGCGGCGGCACAGATGTCCCGCAGATTCTGCCGGAAGTTGTCGTAGACGGCCGGCAGCCGCGGGTCGTCGGCCGTCACGGGGTTGTTCGTGAACATCTCCATGCCCTGCCACACCGTGGGGGCGCCCTTGCGAGGACGGAACCAGCCTATCGCATCGTCAAGCAACTGCCCGCTGCGCGCCGACTTCAGCCACACGTTGGCCCGAATCCATCGGAGGCTCGGCGACCATTGTTGGAAGATGGTGCCCGGTCCGTAGGGCCCCACCACCTCGTTGTTTCCCATGTAGACGACGAAGAGGTCCGGCTGATGGGCGGCGCAGTCGCGGGCGATCTCGCGCACCACGTGCGAGTTGATCGCCGTCATCGCCGCATTGACCACCTCGAATTTCACGCCCGGGTGGCGCTCGCGCAACATCGCCTCCAGGATCGAGCCGAAGCTGAAGGACGGCTCCGGCACGCCTTGCGCCGCGGAACTCCCGAGAATGAAAATGCGGACCGTGTCGGCCGGCTTGGTGCAGAGGAAGCACGCCACCGGCTTGCGAGCAAGGTTGCGGGGAAAGAATCGCCACGCAAACTGCGGATTGCTCGTGTAGACGCCGTCGGCATCGGGGCCAACCAGGAAGGCGGTCGGGTAGCCGTAGCCGCCCAGCCGCAGCCCGGCCTCCAACACGCCAAAGAAGACCACCGGCACAAGAACCATCGCTACCAGGCGAAACAACCACTTGCGGCGGCGGCTGAGCGGGCGCCGCGGCGACGAGGCATCTCCCTTCTTCCGCAGCGCGCTGGCCGGCGGATTCGAGCCGCTCGACAGCTTGTGCTTTCGCCTTCTGGCCGACATGCTGCGCCCCGCGCAACAAGGGACAAGATGAGTCCAGGCTAGATTAGTACCAACCGGGACGCTATTCTACCTTGACGAAGGGATTCTTGCAATCGTGGGCCGCTGTCCGCCAGGGCCAATCAGTTTTCCAATCGACGTAGCACGGGCATCCTGCCCGTGGCCGAAAAACACGGGCAAGATGCCCGTGCTACGCCGACCGGAGAACCGATCGGCCCCGCACTGTCCGCTTACCGTCCGTCGGGCTGTGAGTTGTGCCAATGCTGGGGCGGCGGTGGCCAGGCGTCCTATTGCCTTGCCGGCCCCTCGCCGCGCATCTTCAGGGCTCTTGCCAGGTTTGCGCGAGCTTCTTCGTAATCGGGCTTGATTTCCAGGGCCTTGCGGAAATGGACGATGGCCTCGTCGAATTGCTGAGATCGGATCAAGGCGAGTCCCAGGTTGTTGTGGAGCAGCACGGAGTTGGGATCGATTTCCAGAGCCGCGCGAAACTGAGCGATCGCCTCCTCGAGCCGGCCGCGGTGTGCCAACGCGTTCCCAAGGTTGTTGCGGGCCATCATGGACTTGGGGTCAATGTTCAGAGCCTTCTGGTATTCGGCGATGGCCTCGTCGCTCCTTCCCTTGCTGTCTAGGGCATTTGCGAGGTTGTAGTGGGCCGACATGCAATCTGGGTCGATCTCCAGGGCCTTCCGGAATTCCGCGACGGCCTCGTCGAGCCGTCCACCGTTGCGCAAGGCGTTTCCAAGGTTGTTATGCGCTATCACCGACTCGGGATTGAGCTCCAGAGTCTTCTGGAATTCCACGATGGCCTCGTCGAGCCGTCCACGGCGGCGCAAGGCGTTGCCAAGATTATTATGCGCGAGCACGAACGCTGGATCGGCCTCCACGGCCTTCTGAAATTCAACGACCGCCTCGTCGAACCTCCCCTGGTCGTTCAAGGCATTGGCAAAATCGTAGTGGGCCGTCGCACAGTCCGGGTCGATCTCCAAGGCTTTGTGGTATTGGGCCATGGCTTCGTCGATCCGTCCACAAGCCTTCGCAGCATTGCCAAGATCGCTGCAAATCACAGGCTCCAGCGGCCAACTCTTCCGCACGATCCGCAAGTGTTCCGCGGCCAGGTCGGGTTGGCCGATTGCCAGCGCCAACTTCCCGAGTCTAGCGTGCAGATCGCAGTCGTCGGGGGCCTTCTGCAAGGCCGCCTTGTATGTCTCGCAAGCTGCTCGCATGGCCTCTGGCGCGGATGCGATGCGACCAAGCTCCCCCGTCCGTTTCAGCATCGAAGCACGCCGGACGTCGTGGTCCAACTGAGCGGTGAACGGCGGCCGAGACGTCATTTGCGCCATGATCGCGGCCAACTGGTATTCGTCCCAGGGGGTCAGCGCCAGCCGTTCCGCGCATTGTTCTTTCGAGAAAATGGGCTCTTGCTTGCGTGCAGCCGGCAACTGCGGCAAGGACGCCTCAACCTCCTCCAACAACAGCCGCGCCAGCAGATAATTCCCAGCGAAGGTGAAATGAACGTGTTCGTAGAACAAGGCTTCGCCCGGAATGCCGTCGGCGGCCAACTCGCTGTGGGCCAACGATTGTTCCGCGTCGGCCAGGCGGACTCCCGCGTCTGCTTGCTCCGCCGCCACCTCGCGGATGATGGCATTGATGCGAGAATCGGCGCGGAATCGCAGAACGTCCAAGTCGCGAGCCGCGGCGAACTGCTTGCGAGCTTCTGTCGATCGCCCCAGCGCCGCGAGACATCGACCGCGCCGGAAGGGAAGTTCCGCGAAACGGTCGTCGATCCCCGCCGCCGCCTCGTACTTGGCAATCGCTTCCCGCCACTTCTCTTTGTTCTCCAATTCGGCGCCGGCCTGATAGAGCGTCTTCCATTTCGTTAAATCTTCGGCCGACAAATCGGATCGGTGCTGCGAGGCCAACGGCGGACAATCCTTGAGATTCACTGCGACGGTCGAAAGGACCACGCCGGCCCCGGCCTGCCTGGCAATTCCGCAAATATCGATCAAATTCCGCCGGAAATTGTCGTATACCGCCGACAGACGCTGGTCGTCGGCCGCCACCTGGTTGCCTATGAACATCTCCATACCCTGCCACGCCTTTGGAGAGCCCTTGCGGGATCCGAGCCATCCGATTGCGTCGGCGAGCAATTGCCCAGTGCGCGTCGATTTAAGCCAGACGTTCGCCCGAATGAACCTCAAGCTCGGCGACCACCGTTGGAAGACGGTGCCCGGCCCGTACGGCCCCACCACTTCGTTGTTTCCCATATAGACGACAAAGAGGTCCGGCTGATGGGCGGCGCAGTCGCCGGCAATCTCGCGCACCACGTGCGAGTTGATCGCCGTCATCGCCGCGTTGACCACTTCAAACTTCACGTCGGGGTAGCGTTCCCGAAGCAGCACTTCAAGGATCCGGCCGATGCTGTACGACGGGCCCGGTATGCCCTGTGCCGCGGAACCTCCAAGGACGAAGATTCGGACAGTGCCCGCAGGTTTCGTCGAAAGCAAGCACGGCGCCGGTCTGCGGGCGATGATTTTCGGGAAGAATCGCCATCCAAACCGCGGGTTAGTCGCATAGCCTCCGTCGTTGTCGAGACTAACGAAGAAGGCGGTTGGATAGCCGTAGCCTCCCAGCCGCAGCCCGACCTCCAGCAGCGCGAGGAAGAGCAGCGGCGCGAGGATCATGACCGCCAGGCGAAACAGCCACTTGCGTCGCCGGCTGAGTGGCGGCCGCGGTGGCTTCGCCGTCGCTGTTTTCGCCGGCGCGGCGGCCGTCGCATTCGAGCCACCCGATTGTTTCTGCCTTCGCCTCCTGGCCGACATGCTGCAATTCCCCGGGACGAGAGAAGTTCCGTCTACGAAAACAATTCTACATGAGTGGCCCACCCGTCGCAAGAATCTGGATTATCGGCGACTCGATCTCGGCCCCCTGACCGCCTAGCGACGCCGACAACTCGAGCCGATGCGGAGTGATCTGTAGAACGTCCGGTCGTTGGCGGCCCTCGGCAAACGCGGTATAATCGAACGCCGGCCAACCGTATTTTCCCACCATCGGCCAGTTGGCTTGTAGTTGGCCGGCTGGCTCGCGGGGTGAGAAATGCGGCCGGCATTACACGAGCAGAGGCAATCGGATGGCTATCGCAAACCCGATCGACGAGGCGTGTCCGCAAGAAATTCGCGACTGGCTTAGTTTGGCCGTCGAGGCCGAGGCTTCCGACCTTCACGTGGTGCCGGGCTATCCGCCCACGTTGCGGGTGCATGGGCAGTTGCGGCAGTTGGACTCGGCACAGCTTGCCCCGGATGCCGTCCGCGAACTATTGGCGCAGCTTTGCCCGGCCTATGCGATGGGACGCTTTCGCGCCGCCCACAACGTGGATTTCTCGCTGGAACTTACGCTCGGCGATCGGGCGGAGCGGTTTCGCGTCAATTACTTCCTCAGCGGAGAGCAGATGGGGGCGTGCTTTCGCGTCATCCCCTCGGCCATCCCGGACTTCCAGTGGGCGGGCTTTCCCGAGGATCTCGCCCACCGGCTTGCCCACTATCGCAACGGATTGGTGTTGATCTGCGGCGTGGTCGGCTCGGGAAAGTCGACTTCCTTGGCGATGCTAATCAACCAGTTGAACCAGCAGGGCGGCTATCGCATCATTACGGTCGAGGAGCCGGTCGAGTACTTATTTCCCAAAACGCCCGTCTCCGTGGTCACGCAGCGGGAGGTCGGCCGCGACGTGCACACCTTCGCCGACGGCCTGAAATACGCCTTGCGGCAGGATCCGGACGTGATCCTCGCCGGCGAGATTCGCGACCGCGACACCGCGCAGATGGCGCTCGAGCGCAGCCGAGACGGGCCACCTCGTCCTCTCGACCCTGCACACCCGTGACGCAAAGGGGGCCGTCTCTCGCTACGCCGACCTCTTCCCGCAAGCCGTCCAGCAGGAGGTTCGCTCGCAGCTTGCCATGAGCCTTCGCGCCGTGGTCAGTCAGCATCTGTTGCCCAACGTGCGGAAGGAAGAGAAACGGGTGTTGGCGCTGGAAATCATGTTCAACAACTCCGCCGTCGGGGCGGCGATCCGCTTCGGCAAGCTCGAATCGATCGACACCGTCATCCTCACCAGCCGCGCCGACGGCATGCGCACGCTCGACGAATCGATCAAACAACTGCTGAAGGAAGGCCGCATTTCCCGGAAAACCGCCGAGCGGTTCGCCAGTCCCAGAAGCAAACTCTCGTAGTGAATGGTGAATGATGTTGCATTCATCGTTTAGCCGACGCTCAATGCAGGTCGGACTTTAGTCCGCCAAATGCGGCCGACTAAAGTCCATCTATGAAAGCATTTTTGTCAAGCCGTCCGGTGCAAGAAACGTGAGGCAGATGTCTGCCACATTCCCCTCGCCGTCGGCCTCGGTCGATCTGGTCACGTTCGTCCGAGGGTCCGCGGGCGGTTCCTGCGGCTGCTGCCACACATTCCCTGAGCCCGAGGCGGAGGAAGAACTCGCTCCCTCCTGCTGATTTCGAGTTCTGAGCCGACGTGAACGTGTACGCTCAACCATCTATTCGGGATCGTCGGCTGGGCCGAACGTCGCCATGAAAAAAGTTTTCAAAGGACGCCACCATTCACCCTATCGAAGGTCGGTCGCCGAAGCGGCCGCCATTCAGGACTTGTGTCGGGGTCGTCCTCAAGTCGTCACGTCCACCGGTTTCGGCTTGATCTTGTACGCTGCGATTTCTCCAGGGTTGTTCTGAAAGAACGATGAAAATTCACCTCACGCCGCCGACAGGCGATACCGCTGTCCGCTTTGAAGCATCGCCACCATCACGCACAGTAGCCGCCGCGCTGTCGCCACGATCGCCTTTTTGGCCCCGATCCGACCTTTCAGCCGTTCGTAACGGAATCCCCAATAGCGGCTCTTGACGACCAACCGCCAAGCCGCCTCCACCAGAGCCCAACACAACAGCCGCGATCCCTCCTTGGTGATGTGCAACTCTTTTCGCCGATCCGCCGACGCCCGCACTCCCGGATCCAGCCCGGCGTAAGCCACCGCTTTCTTTTGCGAATGAAAACGCCGCACGTCGCCCAACTCGCTGAGTACCACGTCCAACGTTACGCTGCCAATCATCGGAATACTGCGGAGCACTTCGCGGTGTTCGCGTTCGGCCAACGGCGCTTTCTTGGCAAACTCCCGCAGTTGCTTGTTGGCCGCCTGCACCTGGCTGCGATGCTGCTGCCACTGCGACACAAACTGCTCCAATACCCAGCGGTCGGCCGGAGAAACCTCGACGGCTTGCAAGTATTCCAAGCCCTCGGCGGTGAAGAGGTTCGGCCGATCCAGGTTGTAATCGCTGAGTATATGCCGAATCTTGCAGCGCACGGAAGTCACCCGACCGCGCACAAAATGCCGGTAACGCACCAGGCGACGATAGGCTCGCAACCGCGGCGTGGGCCGATAGGATTGAGGGATCATGTCTAATGCCAGGAATTCGGCTAACACCCGGGCGTCGATACGGTCGGTTTTGTTCTTGGTTTCGGCGATGACGCGGAGCTTCTTCGGATGCGCGAGGATCACGCGTTTCGCCAGCGGCTCGATCAACTGTACCAACCACTCGTAGCTGGCAGTGGCCTCGACGACCGTGCGAAACGGCGTCCAGCGGCCGAAAAACTCGATGATTCCCGCTTCGTTGTCGCATCGCAAGACCTTCTCGCACAACACCTTCCGCCCTTTACTCATGACACACAAGCTGATAGTCTTCTTGTGGAGGTCGATGCCGATATAATGCACGGTTTGACTCCTTGTGTGGAAACTGAGGAAATAAACCTTCTTCTCAGATTTACCACGTGCTCAAGGACACCGTGTTCGGCCCGACCTCCTCTCTTTCATAGTTTCACCCTACATCGGACTAAAGTCCATCCTACAATGTTGGCAGCCTGAGAAGCTAAGAACACGCACCTATTTGCAGCCGCCGAGGGCTGGAGTCGGATGGACGAAAACAGTATAATCCCCAAGCGCGTAGGGTAAACCAACACTCTGGCCAAGGGGAGGGTTTTCTCATGGCGGAAGTCGAAATCGGCAAGGTCGTTCATTACTTCAGCAAGGCGGGTGTAGTGGCGATCCAAGTCAGCCAGGACGTGCTTCGCGTGGGGGATACGATCCACATCAAAGGCCACACCAGCGATTTCACCCAGAAGATCGACTCGATGCAAGTCGACAACCAGCCGGTGTCCGAGGCCACGACAGGGCAAACGATCGGACTGCGGGTGAAAGATCATGCCCGCGAGCACGATCTCGTCTACAAAGTGGCGGATTAGCGAAAGCGCGCAAGGGCATTGCCCCGGCGGAACGGCCGTCGCGATTGTAGACGATCTGGCATAACTTGCCGTTGCGCAAGAGGTAACGTCGATTCCTGACGCATCGGTTCCGGCGGATTGTCGTGAAATTCTGCCATTGATTCCGCCGCCGGCTCCCGTATATACTCCGTCGCCCTACTGGGGTCGTATCTTTTTGCGTAGCTTTACGATGGGTCGCATCCGGCGGTCACGAGCCGCCGCGCTGAGCAGGGAGGCTCGCGTGACCGGATACTTCTCGGAGATATGGCGGCTGCGGCATTTCTGGATGGCCCTGGTCCGCATTGATCTGCGGAAACGCTACCGGCGGTCGATCATCGGCATGGGCTGGTCGCTGCTACAGCCGATCGCCATGATGATCGTCTTGTGCGTCGTCTTCAGCCAATTGCTCCACCAGAACATACGCGGCTTCGCCCCATTCTTATTGAGCGGGTTGACGTTCTGGGGGTTCGTCTCGGCGGTGGTGATGGAAGGTTGCCAGTGCTTCCTTCAGGGCGAATCGTACATTCGGCAGCAACCGGCTCCGCTGGCAATCTACGCGCTGCGAAGCACACTCGGGGCGGCCTTCCACTTCGTCGTGGGGTTTGCCATCGTACTGGCGTTCGTCTGGTGGCTCAACGGCTTTGGAAACCTGCCCGTCCTGCCGATCCTCGTGCCTTACATCATCTTGATATTCATCGTCGGTTGGGCGGTGGCGGTGTGCATGGGCTTGGCGAACGTGATGTTCCAGGACTCGCAACACCTGATCCAAATCGCGATGCAGATTGCCTTCTACGCGACACCGATCATCTACCCGCCGGAAATGCTGATGGGAAGACGATTCGTCTCGTGGTTGATCCGCGTGAATCCCTTGGCGGCGTTTCTGGAATTGATCCGCGCTCCGCTCTTGCAGGGAAGGCTTCCCTCGACCTGGGCCGTCGGCATGGCCAGCCTCACGACCGTCGTCGTCGTCGCCCTGGCCATATTAGCGCTAAAACGATTTGAAAAACGCTTGATTTTCTATCTCTGACCCTATGACCCTGATCCAATTAGAAGACGTGGGGTTGAAGTTCCGGGTGCGGCGATCCGGCCGGATCAGCTTCAAGGATTATTTGCTGCACGGCATGTTCCTGCCCTCGAAAAGACCGACCTTCGACGTGCAGGCCCTCGAACACATCAACCTGACCGTCGGCGAAGGCGATCGGCTCGGGATCATCGGCCGTAACGGCGCCGGCAAAAGCACGCTCCTAAGACTTCTCGCCGGAATTTATCCGCCCACCACCGGCCGCCGAACGGTCGTCGGAAGCATCAGTTCGCTCTTCGACATCTCGTTGGGCTTCGAGCACGACGCCAACGGCTGGGAAAACATCCAATACCGCGGTTATTTGCAGGGCGAAACCCCGCGATCGATTCAAGCCAAGACGCAGGCCATCGCCGACTTCAGCGAACTGGGCGATTTCCTCAATATGCCCGTCCACTACTATTCCTCGGGTATGATGGTGCGGCTGGCCTTCTCGATCGCCACCTCGATCAATCCGGAAATCCTCATCATCGACGAGGTGTTGGCCGCCGGCGATATGGCCTTTCAGAGCAAAGCCCGCGAACGCATGAGGACGCTGATGTCGAACGCCCGGGCGGTGATCGTCGTCAGCCACGATCTGAAGTCGCTGCCGTTGCTGTGCGACAAGGCGATGTGGCTCGACCACGGCAAGATGCAGATGATAGGTCCAACCGAGCAAGTGATTGCGGCCTATACCCAACAAGTCAGCAGCGGCACGGAGCAGCGCAAGGCGGCGTAACATCGTCCGCTTCTTCGCGTACCGCAATTGGTTTTGCGTCAAAGAGATAGCCGGGGGCCAACGGCCCGCGGAGTGTTCTTCCATCAACGGCGGCCAACACCTTCATGCGGCTCTTGTATTTCTCACCCGTCTACGCCGGCAGCTACGCCCAGCGGCCGCACTTCATGGTGCGGGCCTTGCTCGATTGGGGCATCGAGTCGGTGCTGTGGGTAAACCCCTATCCTTGCCGGCTGCCACGATGGGAAGATCTCCGCCGCGCCGACGGTTGCAGCGAGCAAGCGACACGGCTCGATCGGCGCATCCACGTGCTGAACGTGCCGGCCCTGCCCGTAGAACCCCTGCCGCTGGGCGCCTGGCTCAATCGCCGGCTGCTCGGACGCGATGCTTGGCGTAGAATCGAGCATTTTGCGGGTGGGGCACTGACATTTCTTCCAGCGAATTCCAGCGACCGAGAAACGCCCCCCCATTGCAATGGGGGGGGATTGGCGGCGAGTCAACATTGCCAAAGAGACGACCTGCTGATCGGCGTCGGCCGGCCCTGTGCCCTGTCATTGGCGGCGCTTCGCCGGCTGCGTCCCGCCGTCAGCTTCTACGACGCGATGGACAATTTTCCCGAGTTCCATCGCGGGCTATCCCGCCGCTCGATGCGCCGCTACGAGGATGCGATCGCCGCCGAGGTCGATTTGGTTGTCGCGTCGTCCACGTTCCTGGCCGACAAGTTCATCGCCCGCGGCCTCCGCGTCGAGAAAGTGCTCAACGCCTACGAAGAGGCAGACAGACAAGGAGACGGGGAGACAAGGAGACAGGGAGACAAGGAGACGAGCGAGCGTCGTCGCTTCTCCCAGCCTCCTCCTCTCCCCCTCTCCCCCGCTTCCCGTCTCCCCATCTCAACGCTCGGCTATCTCGGCTGCATCGGCCGCTGGTTCGACTGGCCGCTGGTCGTCCGACTTGCCGAAACGATGCCGCAGGCGCGGATCGAACTGGTGGGGCCATGCGCCACCCAGCCGCCCCGCGGGCTGCCGGCAAACGTGACGCTGCTGCCGGCGTGCGGCCGCTCGGAGGCCGGCAAGCACCTCGCGCGATTTTCGGCCGGCTTAATCCCGTTTTGCAGCAACGCGCTGACGGCTGGCGTCGATCCGATCAAATACTACGACTACCGGGCCGCGGGTCTGCCGGTGCTCAGCACCCGCTTCGGCGAGATGGCGCTGCGCGGCAGCCAGGACGGCGTGTACTTTCTCGACGGGGCCGGCGGATTGGCTGAAAAAGTTGCGGCGGCGCTTGCCCAGCGCTGTGATCCCGTCGAAATCAGTCGCTTCCGCCGCAACAACAATTGGACTTCGCGTTTTCGCCACAGCGACGGTCTTCGCTCCCTATTGCCCACGTTACGGATTCGACGTGCGGCTTGAGTTTTCCGCAATGGATTGCACATGAACTCGTTGGTGTGGACATCGACGGCGGCCTTCACGGCGTCGCTGCTTCTGACGGCGGCGGTCCGTGCGCTGGCGCGGCGCTACGACATCGTCGATCGCCCCGACGGCAAACGCAAGCTGCACGGCCGGCCGGTGCCGCTCTGGGGCGGCGTGGCCGTCTACGCCGCCACGGTGATCGGGCTGCTGGCGGTCCGACTCGGCGCCGGCGGCACGACCGAGTTCACCGAGCTTTCCAACGCGTGGATTATCGCCGCCGGTTTCGTCTGCCTTGTCGGCAGCATCGACGACCGATTCAACCTCCCTTCGCGAATCAAGCTGGTGCTGCAAGTCGTTTCGGTGCTGCCGATCGTGATGCTGGGCTACTACGTCGATCGCATCGTGGCGTTCGGCTGCCCGATCGTTTTGGGGTGGCTCGGCATCCCGTTGACGATCCTCTGGTTGGTCGGCTGCATCAACGCCCTGAACCTCATCGACGGCATGGACGGCCTGGCGTCGATCATCGGCCTTTCGACCGCCGCCATGCTCGGCGTGATCGCCGCCAGCCAAGGGCAAGACCACGTGGCCGCCATGGCGATCGTGCTGGCTGCTTCGCTGGCGGGATTCCTGATCTACAATCTCCCGCCGGCCAGCATCTTTCTCGGCGACTCGGGCAGCATGGTGATCGGTTTGTCGGTCGGCCTGTTGGGGATTCAAGGATCGTTGAAGACGTCGGCCACCTTGGCGATCACTGCCCCCGCCGTGGTGATGACCTTGCCGATGTTCGATATTGTCGCGGCGATCGTGCGACGGACGCTCAACGGCCGTCCCTTCGACATGCCCGATCGGCAACACATCCACCACCGTCTGTTGGATCGCGGCTGGAACCCCTGGCAAGTTCTCTGCCTGCTGGGGGCGTTGTGCTTGACGACCGGCGCCGCGGCCACGGCCGCCACGATCTTCCGCCTCGATGCCCTGGCCTGGATCGCCGCCATGTCGCTGGTGGTGCTGATGATCCGCCTGCGGCTGTTCGGCTACGATGAATTTGCACTGGCCAAGGGGGCGATTGTCCGAGGACTGAAATCCGGCGTTGGAATTTGGGGGCGGTTCGCACGCTGGCGTCGCATCCCCGCATCGGCGGCCAGCCGGCCGAGCCTCAGCGGGCTGGTCGATCAGGCCCTGGAGCGGAAGCCGCAAATATCGAATCTCGAACTTTGGGACATACTGCTCCGCGCCTGCGAGCGTGGAACATCCGCCAGGTGGCGTTCAGTTCGCCGCTGTGGGACACGCCTCGGCGAATCCGCTGGATCGATCCGCGGGCGCCCGTCGGCCAACACTGCCACTGGTCGCTGTCGGTGTCGCTGCCCGGCGGCAACGGCGAAATCTGCGAGCTTTCCGCGGCCGCCGTCGAGCCGGTCGCGCGCGAGGAGGAGATTGCCGCATTGCGGTCGCTGCTGACGGCGTTTGGCGCCCGCTTCGCCGCCCACGCCGAAGAGTTCTTCGGTCCCACGGTCACGCTCGAAGAGCCGACCGTCGTGGAACCGCATCCCGACCGCCGGCGAAAAGCCGCATAAGAGGGCTAGGCGCTTCAGTGCCCAGTCTGAGTGCCCAGCAAAGCCGGCCGTGCTCCACGTGGGAACCAGAACTCCCGATGTTGATTCCCGCGAACGACCGGAATATATTGAAACGATGAAAAAAACCTCCCTCGTCACTATCGGGCTTGTGTCATTTTTCGCCGCCGCCTCTTGTGCCGCCGATCCCGTCGCTTATCCCGACGGCCGCCCCATCGCCCGTTTGCGGATCGACGCCAAGGACCAGGGGCCAGTGTTGCGACACGGCGACGGGCCAAACCGATGCGATATCCTCGGCGCTCGCGACATCTGGGCCTACAAAGCCGGCGACACTTACTACATGCACTACGACGGCGCGGGGCCGAAGGGCTGGCTGGCTTGCCTGGCGACGAGCAAAGACCTCGTGCATTGGCAGAAAAAGGGGCCGGTGCTCGACCTTGGCGCGGCGGGCTCGGACGACTCGGCCTCGGCCTCGTACGGCGTCACGTATTTCGACGGCAAAACTTGGCACATGTTCTATCTCGGCACGCCGCACGCCACGCCGCCGCCCGACTTGATCCCCTCGTTCCCTTACCTGACCCTGAAGGCCAAAGCCCCGTCGCCCGGCGGTCCATGGACCAAGCAACCGAACGTCGTGCCGTTTCGCACCAAGCCCGGCACCTACTACGCCGACACCGCCAGCCCCGGCCACGTCGTCAAGCAAGGCGGCGAGTACCTGATGTTCTTCAGCGGCTCGATGAAGCGAACCATCGGCATCGCACGGACCAAGAACCTCGACGGGCCCTGGACCATCGATCCGCGGCCGATCGTCTCGCCCGAGGAACAGATCGAAAACACCTCGCTCTACTTCGAGCCGGCCAACAAGACCTGGTTCCTGTTTACCAACCACATCGGTCTGGAAGGATTTGAATACACCGACGCCGTCTGGGTCTATTGGACCAAGGACCTCAATCAATGGAACGCTCGGGACAAGGCGATCGTGCTCGACGGGAAGAACTGCACGTGGAGCAAGAAGTGCATCGGACTGCCGTCGGTCCTGCCCGTCAAAAACAGATTGGCGATCCTATACGATGCTCCCGGCGGCGACAGCAAGGACCACATGCGGCGTGACGTCGGCCTGGCATGGCTGAAGCTGCCGCTCGTGCCCCCAAAGTGAACAGCCATCGGCATTCAGCAATCAGCAATCAACATTCGACAATTCTCCATGGACCTCGACATCGGCGTCATCTACACGCATGAGCAAGAGCTGATGCCGCGACTGCTGACGACAATGTCGGCCTCGGGCGAAGGGCTGCGGATGCGGCTGATCCTGGTCGACAACGCCTCGCCGGGCATTGAGGCGTGGTGCGGATACCTTCCCGAAACGCAGGTTCTCCGCAACACGCGCCGGCTCGGTTATGCCGCCAACCTGAATCGCATCCTCGACGCCTCGACCGCCCGCTACGTGTTGTTGATGAACACCGACATGTATTTCGATCCGCGCGAGCAATGCCTGGCGAAGATGGTGAGCTTCATGGACGGCCGGCCGCGCTGCGGCATGTCGGGCTGCCGACTATATCACACCGACGGCTCCGATGCGTATGCCGCGAGACGATTCCAGACGCCGCCGCTAATCCTTGCCCGTCGTTGCGGCTTGGGTCGGCTGCTGCGGCGCACCGTCGCTCATCACTTCTACGCCGAACACACGCCGGACGAAACCTGGCAGTGCGATTGGCTTTCCGGCTGCTTCCTGATGCTCCGCCGCGAGGCGATCGAGAAGGTTGGACATTTCGACGAGGGCTACGGCAAGTATTTCGAGGACGTCGATATGGGGTGGCGGATGGCCCGGGCGGGCTGGCAGGTGATGTACCACGGGGCGGCGTCATGTTATCACCTGGAGACTCGCGGCAGTAAGAACCCCTTTTCGGCCGACGCCTGGCTTCATTTCCGCGCGTACCTTCGTTGGCTCCGCAGAGGCAAATCGCACCCCGCCGCAGGCGCCCCTTGAAACTCCGGGCCATTTGGACTAAAAAAGATGTTAGTGATCGAGCCGAAGTGGCGGAATTGGCAGACGCGCTAGGTTCAGGACCTAGTTCCCGTCAAGGGAGTGCAGGTTCAAGTCCTGTCTTCGGCACTCTTGACTACAAAAGGACTTACGGCAAAATTGTCGTAAGTCCTTTTCTTTTCTTTTGTTCCGAGTGGACAGGAGGATATAACGCCGATATAACAGTAGGTGGGCAGGGTGTGGCTCGGATGTTGGAAGTCCGTTGCAGCGTTATATCGGCGTTATACCGAGGCTCGTCCCGTGGCAAGCATAGAACTGCACAAGTCGGGCGTCTATCGGATTCACTTCCGCTACGGCTCCAAGCAATTCCTCCGCTCGCTATTCACCGACAGCGAGAAGGATGCTCTGGCGGTCAAGGCAATGGTGGAGGAGACCATCGGCTTGCTGAAGAGGGGCAGGCTTACCCTCCCCGCAGACGCCACCTATGACGATGCGGCAACGTTCATCATGTCGGGCGGCAATCTGACGCACAAGCCGAGCCTAACGGCATCGAAGACCCTTGCCGAGGTGGTGAAGGCATATCAGACCGAGACCCCAGTTGGAGCGAAGGCGGC
Source organism: uncultured Planctomycetia bacterium (assembly GCA_963719005.1). GTDB lineage: Bacteria > Planctomycetota > Planctomycetia > Pirellulales > Thermoguttaceae. The sequence goes on along the minus strand of CAVRAR010000018.1, from coordinate 607,403 downwards.
AACGACGATCAACACAGAGAACATCCACATCGCCCATCTGCTCCGACTGATGCACGGCACCACATCCATGCGGAGCCTCAGCACGACGGAACTCCAGGCATACGCCAATAAGCGGGCTAAAGAACAGGGAGCGAAAAAAAAGAAGGTTCAGCCCGAAACGTTGAAGAAGGAGTTGGCGACTTTCGATTTGCTCTGGAAATTTGCGAGAGTACGAGGTTGGGTGGACGGCGACAGTCCAACACGAGAGGTCAAGTTGCCCAAGCCTGCCAGCAAAGCCCCGTTCATGACGTGGCAGCAGATTGAGAACGCAATCAAGCAGGGTGGCTCGGAGGAACTCTGGGACAACCTATTCCTCGATGAGTCGCAGGTGATTGAACTGCTCAACCACGTCAAACAAACGGCGGCGTTCCCGTTCATCCATCCCCTGATTGCCTTCGCTGCCCTGACGGGTGCGAGGCGGTCGGAGATTTTGCGGTCTGAACGCACCGACTTTAACTTTGACAATCGCACGGTGCTGATCCGAGAAAAGAAGCGGCAGCACGACGTAAGCATTTCATTCCGCCATGTAGAACTGCACCCGCTCTTGGCAACGATCATCGAGGAATGGCTTGCGGTTCATCCTGGCGGTCGCTACACAATCTGCTGCCGACCCGAGGAGCCGATTACCGTTCATCAAGCCAACCACCACTTCCACGCTCCACTCACGGGGAAGTGGGAGCATATCAAGGGCTTCCACGCCCTACGGCACTCCTTTGCTTCCATCTGTGCGATGAAAGGCATCTCCCAACCGATCATCAATGGCTGGATGGGACATCAGACGGAGGCAATGGTGTGCCGCTACAGGCATCTCTTTCCCGAGCAACAAGTTCAGGCGATGGGGAACCTGTTTAACACACCAGCGAAGGCAACCAAAAAAAAGAAGAGCTAATTCTCGTCCCCGCTTTGCCAGCGTCCCGTTCGCTTGAAATACTCAACGGTGGCAGAAGAAATACGCCAACCATTATTCCATTTCTCGGCTTTGATGTGACGCTCTCGGCAACCCGCTCGGATTGAGTAGGCTGACCTGCCGACCATCTTCGCTACGTCGGCAGGTGTGAACCACTTCTTCTTTTCTTCGACTCCAGATTTTGGCTGTTGCACTCCGTTGGAGGACAATCTTGCCAACTCGATCAGCAGTTTGTCCAATTTCTTCTCGATGCCCTTCTGCTCGGGCGGGTCAAAATGGTCTGCGATACGCCGCAGGTCAGTCTTTACCTCCCTGAACTCTTGGAGCAGGTGCCAAATCAATTCTTCCACGCTTCCGCCTTCGTGCTTCTTCATACCATCAATTACACCACACCAACAGCACCAAATCAATATGCGTCCTTGAAATTCATGAAGGTGGTCGGCTGTATTGACCTCCGTTGCTGGGTGGCATCCATTTCTCACTTTCCCATTTTCCCATTCAGGCGGCAGGCAGGTCTCGACACTCGGACACAACGGATTGCCGAGTGGAAGAGGAGCCGTTTCGGACAGGACTCCGTGTTGCGGTGAGAAAGTGAGAATGTGAGAATGCTCTGTCCCGTATCCGCAGGGAAGAAATTCTTCAGAATTTTCTCCAGAAAAAATGAAATCGCACTCATATATAGGTAGGACATCAACAAAAGGATCATCAAAATGTTAGTTGGAAAACCCAAGTCGGTGCTGCTGGATGCGAAGCACTACCGCACGGTGCGGAGGATGGCAAGAACCAGTCATCGCAAAATCTATGAACAGATGCACGAGATCATCGACCAGCATCTTGCCCGAATGAACACCTTGGACAAATTGGCGAACACAGGAGCAACAAGAAAATGAACGACAAAAAGAATGCGACCGCTGAGGTGCCGAGCAGACAGAGCTTGTTCGACGCTGTGCGAGCAGAGAAGAAAAGGCTCCATCGACAGAACCGAGTAGTGGCGGCGATGGTGGAGAGACAAAGGCGGAACGAGAAGAAAGCATAGAAGAAGAAACCCACGGGAGCAAAGATGACAGTCCAGCAAACTCAACAGAAATCGGATGACGGCTTCATTATTTGCGACACGCCCAAGCCCCGTTCAGCGGGTGGGTGCGGGGAAGACCATCTTTTATATGGGGGGACATCGGCTGATTTTAATAACTCTCAATCCTTTTCATTCATTCAACCCAAGCCATCCCCAGACGCTCCCAATGACAATCCCAGTTTCACCCATTCTCACCGAGCCTACGGTAAGGCAGCAAAGCGGCAGATCGACCTCGTTCTTACCCGCCTCACCCAACTGAATGCGACCCTTGAAACCTACATCTCGATAAACCTGTTGGCGATGGTAAGCCCCGCCCAGTTGAAACAGATAATCAAGAGGGTCAATTCATTCGCCGCAGCAAACTGGGTCGGCGTGGGTATTGTTGAGTTCTCCAAACAAACCGAGTATTGTTCGATAATGCTCTTGACCACCGATAGGGTCGAAGGCACAAAGCGATTGCGGTCGGAGTTGCATCGGTTGGTGGGCATTGCTTGTCAGGTGTATATCAAGCCGAGAGAGACGCAGCAAAACAACCTACTGGAGTATGTTTTCAAGGCAAGGGTCAGAAACGGCTCTTTTGCCGACATGTATCGAAACAAGCGGACGATCATGCGTAAGCACCTCGGCATTAGGAAACATTTTGAATTCAATTTTTATGACGGCACAAAGGGGAAACTGGACAAGGAGAAGACCTTGCAGCGGCAAAGAAAATACTATGAGGAGCAGGGAACCATTGACGCTCACGAACTACCTCCGCATCTTTATGGCGTTCTTCGAGAATATGCCAGACTCAAACGGCACCCCTATCGGCAGGTCTTGTATGATTGCATCAAACGGCAGTCCCAATCCCAAACCGAAGCCAAGTCCCCAGCGGTCATGCAAGGTGTGATGGAGGAGTATGCCAGATTGAAACGGAGGAGTTTTGCGGCGAAGCTCTAAAATTATCCTGTGGGGTCGGAACGACCCCACATTATGCCGCAGCGAAGCGGAGGCAGAACACATTTTTGAGAGGTAAAAACAATGCTAACAAAGAGAGATTTTGCGGACATTAGACGAGTTGGTTGCAGGAACGAATGGCAGAACTGAACGAATTATTATTCTAGAGTGCGATTGAGTTTCACTTGGTGAAGTTAAAAAACTCCCCCATCGAAGCAGAGGTTATTGATGAAATGTTCTGTATGTCAAAGTCAAGCGTGCCATAGGTTTATATTGACTGGAGCAGAGTAGTTGGTGGCGGCTACCTGCGAAGGGTCAAGTCTCAGCAGAGCATGGCGAATTTGGGGGAGTTTTTCCAGTCGCATTTTGAACAATTCAGAAATTACAAGAAGAATATCCTGTGGAAAGGGTGGTCTGGGGATAGGTAAGTGCGTTTTGGCACTCCTGCCTGTTCTCTCACTTTCTCATTTTCTCGCCCATTTGTGATTGCCCGTCTTGCTCCGACAAGGGTGCCTCACCGAGCCAATGCGGCAAATGCTCGTAGAACCTCGTAAATCAATCTCTAATCAATCCCAACCGCAAGGAAGCCCTGGGACGGGGGCAGAAGTTATCATAATTGAAAAATTGATCTGGGAGCGTCGGGCGGAAAAAAATAAAAATTTCGGAAAAGTCACTCCTTCCCCAAATACGCTTTCAGCAACGCCTTGAACAACTTCCCGTGGTTCGGCACTTTCAGGTGCAGCAATTCCTCCACAATGACCCGCTTGCGAACCTTGGCGGGGCGGTCAGCAGTTCGGTGTTGAACGAAAGACGGCCAGCAGTGGAACAACTGCCCCACTTTCGCTTCATCGGCCGGATGTGGATTTCCTTCGGCTCGACCCTGATGCGTTTTGCCCAAGCGTCCACCTCGACTCTTGCAGCAGGTCTTTGGGAACGACCTTTTCCAACGGTGTCCAATCGGCTTTCAGCCCCATTACGACGCCCTCCGCAGCATCTTCATCAACCGTTGGGCCACTTCAACCACGCCATCAACCCCTGCCGTAATCAGAGCCTTGTACAAGCTCTTGCGAACTTCCTGTTCCTGGTGGCTGCTGCTTTGCCAGTGGGGATGTTCCTCGAATGCCGTGGCTGCTGCTTGGGCAACATCCTGGGCTTTTTCAACGCCATCCGTGTGCAACATCCAATACACGGCAAATGCCTCGGGCGACAATTCGGTTTCGTACTCGCCGCTGTTGAGCCTGCCGAAGTTCGGCCAACAACCGTTCCAATTCTTCCAAGGTCTTCTGCGTCGTTTGTTGCCGGGCCTCGAATGCTTGGGCGATCTGTTCGGCTTTGTCCCCGATGCTGATGAGATAGGGTTCTTGCCGGGCATCCCGTTCCACGATGTCATGCAGGGCCTTCAATAAATTGAAAATCTTCACCGTCGCCGGTTTGCCGCTCCCGGCAATTTGTTCCAGCGTGTCGGAGTCCAACCGATGGACCTTGTCGGGCGTTTGGATTGTGCCGGTTTCGGTGTGCTGTTGCACCAACTGGGCCGTCTTCCGCAGGAAATCCTTATCGACGGGCAGACCCCGCTCGTAGCACGCCCGCAAGCACTTGTAGAAGCGTGCCAATTCGCTGTAGTCGTCGAGGAAGGGCCGCAGGAACGGATCGGGCGAAAGGATTTCGTAAACGCTCTTCCAGTTCACGGAAGAACTGATAGAACTCCTGCCGCCGTTCCTTGTCCCTAAAATGTTCCAGCAGGGCTTCCACGGCCTTGTCGCCCTTGTTGCCCTGCGTGATGGGCAGATACTCACTACGGCCTTGCTCCATCAGTTCGGCGAACCGGCCTTTGAGAACATCAATCCCTTCAACCACGCCGGAAACATCCTGCGAGTCGAAGGCCAGGGCCTTTTCCAAGTTCTCAAAGATGCCGACGAAATCCAAGACGAACCCAGCCGGTTTGGCCCGTCCATCGGCATCTTCGTAGGGCGGTTCACTCGGGCGATGGCTTGCAACAGCACATGATCCCGCATCGGCTTGTCCAGATACATGCAATACAGGATCGGTGCATCGAAGCCTGTCAACAGCTTCTCGGTCACAATCATGATCTTGGGCAGCCGCTCGGGATTGCGAAACGCCTTTCGGACTTCCTTTTCTTCGCTGTTCGATAGTTGAACTTCCCGCAGCATGTCGGGGTCGCCCTTGCCGCCGCTGGCTGATGACCACGGTGGAATACTCGGGCGGCAGATACTTGTCCAAGTGCCTTCTTATACAATACTCACGCTTCCCGATCCACGGCCACCAGAAAAGCCTTGTAGCCCATCGGCTCAATCGTGCTGCGGAAATGTTCGGCAACGAACCGAGCCACCTTGTCCATCCGATCCCGGTTCTTCAAACATATTTTTCAGATTGACTACCCTATCAAGTACCTGATTGAGTTCTCCGATATCACTGACTCCCTCCAATGAAACCAACTCCTGAACTCCTTATCCAGCGTCTCCCGATCCACCCACAGTTCGTTACGCGCGCTTTTTTTTTTTTTTTTTTTTTTTTTTTTTTTTTTTTTTTTTTTTTTTTTTTTTTTTTTTTTTTTTTTTTTTTTTTTTTTTTTTTTTTTTTTTTTTTTTTTTTTTTTTTTTTTTTTTTTTTTTTTTTTTTTTTTTTTTTTTTTTTTTTTTTTTTTTTTTTTTTTTTTTTTTTTTTTTTTTTTTTTTTTTTTTTTTTTTTTTTTTTTTTTTTTTTTTTTTTAAAAAAAAAAAAAAAAAAAAAAAAAAAAAAAAAAAAAAAAAAAAAAAAAAAAAAAAAAAAAAAAAAAAAAAAAAAAAAAAAAAAAAAAAAAAAAAAAAAAAAAAAACCACTTAACTAAAATAAGCACATAATATAGTCCTTGTATTTCTACGCATCTGCGGACCATATAATCTTACACACCGCTTCCCAAAGCCAATTTTTTTTTTTTTTTTTTTTTTTTTTTTTTTTTTTTTTTTTTTTTTTTTTTTTTTTTTTTTTTTTTTTTTTTTTTTTTTTTTTTTTTTTTTTTTTTTTTTTTTTTTTTTTTTTTTTTTTTTTTTTTTTTTTTTTTTTTTTACTTATCACTTTCTCACTACCCACACAAATATATCCCAAACAACCTACCCTTATACAAACTACCCACTTTACCCCATTGCCCGTTGCCGTTTGCATGTCTGCATCTCGCATTCATCGCTCTCACCAGCAAGTTGGAAATCAGAGTCGCCGTGCCGAGCGCGAATTCTCAGCCAGTTTTTTTATCGCTTGAACTTGCTTCTTTATCATAGAAAGCAATGCGTGCCAAACTCTGATTTTCCACGAGATTTTTTGTGTCTTCACCCGAAGCCTTTCGTCAAGTATTGCCAACGCCAAATCGCCAAGTCTCTCCTTGACCAGTTCTCTGAATTGTTCTATGAGATCGGAACGTGGCTGTTGCCGCCCTGCGTATATGCTCGCCATCATCGTCGGATCGGCGGCGACCATCCATTTCCGCCTATTGTGATTTTTTTCCGCAAGCTTCATAATCGCATTTTTCACACTACGCGAAATCTTGCAATCAATGCCCCGTGTTCTCTGACCGCCATCCCAAAACAATCCCCCAGAACTGACAAGCATTTCTATTACATTTCGTGGAAGCCTCCTGTTCATCATCATCACGAAAACCCACCTTTTGCAATGATCGACTGATTAACGATCCAAAATCAAGCCAATCAATTCCATCACTTGCCGCTTTGCATCGCTGTCGGGGAGGCGGGTAATAAGTTTCCTCAATTCTCCATCTCACACATCGTTATACTCGTTGGACTTAAAAATACCGCTGTTTCCAACAGCCGAAGCAAGCCAGCAGCATCTCGATGAACCCACCAATCAAAGAATGCGAGCATATATTATTTACGCTTGCCGACTACATTTCTACCTGAGACTCCTGAGACATTGAGACTTTTCATCGCCGCTGCTAAACTGTAAATGTGCTTTGCTTGTTCACCCTCAAGAGAAATCAGCGTTAGTTTCTATGAGGACACGCAAGGAAGCCACAATGTCGTTCAATTCTCAAAAACTCGTGTCCAAATCTTGACCAGCCAGTTCCCCCGTTTCGTCATCGCCCGCTCCAATAGTCAGTATTGAGATGGCAGCGTTGTATTTCTGATCGTCGGCACGCCCTGGTCTATGCCCACCTTCACTCTGTCCGTGCCACCTGAAGACGCTCAAACGTCAGTGCACAGAACGACAAATAAGTTTCCCCTCACAACTCACCAAAAACAGCATTTTCAAGCTTTCCATCCAATCCAAATAGCGACAGATAACCTTTACCCTAAATGACGGAGATTGGTGCCATGTCCATCGCCGCTTATTGCAGAGTTTCAACGGCTCGTCAAAAAGCCGACAGCCAAGTATCCGAGATCAAGAAGTGGCTCGCTGCTCACGGCTACGATGAAAGCGAAGTCGAATGGTACATCGACAAGCAAACTGGCAAGCACCTGCAACGCCCCGAATTCGAGCGGCTGCAACGGGATATTTTTGCTGGCAGGGTCATTACGGTCATCGTGTGGAAGTTGGATCGCCTATCTCGCCGTCTTCGAGATGGAGTCAATGTTTTGGCGGATTGGTGCGAGCGGGGGCTGAAGATCGTGGTCATCACCCAGCAACTTGAGCTAAACGGGGCAATCGGGAGAATGATCGCCGCCGTGATGCTCGGGCTTGCCGAGATTGAACTGGAGTATCGGCAGAAAACGACAGACCGCAGGCATCGAAGTGGCGAAACGGAAGGGCATCTACAAGGGCAGGAAATGCGGCACCACGAAAGCAAAGCCAGACCGAGCAAAAGAATTGGCATCGAAGGGGTTGCGGGCGTCGGAAGTCGCAACGGCTCTTGGCACCAGCAGGAGAACGATTGAGCGGTATTTGAAATCAGCCTGAATGTTGTGGCAACACTCCCACCAGATGCCCTCCCAAACGCACCAGGATGCGTCAGGATCATTTGGAATTGAAAAGAACTACTCTGGTAGCAAGGGCAAAAAGAACAATACAACAACTAATTCGGAAAAGGCTGGAAACGAAGGCGGTCATCCGGGGCTATATCGCTTTCAACGACACCCCTTTCGTGTAAAAGCGTAGAAGGTCAGTGTTCAGCAATAATGTCTCCCTGCCGTCGTTTCTGCGAGGATTGGGGACTGGCGGAAATGGCACGGGTGATGCAAAAAACGACATCTTACAGGTCAGGTGAGACCGTAGGCAATGTCTTCTCGTTGTACAACCAATATTTCGGCATCCAGTTCTTTGCCTATGGTCGGCAGAAAACTAACTTCGCATTTTGGTGAGTTCCCAAAATTGAAGGGCGGTTTCGAGGGTCGAACGATGACAAAACAACCGAAAACCCGTCCGATTGCGTATCACAAAACGGAAAAGCGAAGTGCCCTATGCAGTATGGTGTCGCCGCCGCCAAGCGTAGGCGATCAGGCTGAAGGCAGCAACTCCGATGAGGGTGAAGGTGGACGGCTCGGGAACCGTAAGAGAGAAAACGACTCCCACGTTGCTGCTGCCACCCTGGTAAGTCATCCCATACAGGGTTGAGCCGCTCAGGATCAAATCGCCATAGGGATAAGCCCCGTTGGTGCCGTTGAACGAGAGCAGGTTCTGAAAGCCGGTGCCATTGGTGTTGATCGAAAAAATGTTGCCGCTTGCCGCTGCCGCCGCCTGTAGGTCATCCCATACAGGGTTGAGCCACTCAGGGTCAAATCGCCATAGGGATAAGCCCCGTTGGTGCCGTTGAACGAGAGCAGGTTCTGAAAGCCGGTGCCATTGGTGTTGATCGAAAAAATGTTGCCCTTGCCGCTGCCGCCGTCCTCGCTGGTCATCCCATACAGGGTTGAGCCGCTCAGGGTCAAACTGCCCCAGGGATCAGCCCCGTTGGTGCCGTTGAACGAGAACAGGTTTTGAAAGCCGGTGCCATCAGTGTGGATCGAAAAAATGGTGCCGTTGCCGCGTGCCGCCGCCAGGAGGTCATCCCATACAGGGTTGAGCCGCTCAGGGTCAAACTGCCACAGGGACCAGCCCCGTTGGTGCCGTTGAACGAGTGCAGGTTTTGAAAGCCGGTGCCATTGGTGTGGATCGAAAAAATGGTGCCCTTGCCGCTGCCGCCGCCAGAGGTCATCCCATACAGGGTTGAGCCGCTCAGGGTCAAATCGCCATAGGGATAAGCCCCGTTGGTGCCGTTGAACGAGATAGTTTTGAAAGCCGGTGCCATTGGTGTTGATTGAAAAAATGTTGCCGCTGTTGCTGCTGCCGCTGCCCTGAGTCGTCCCATACAGGGTTGAGCCGCTCAGGGTCAAGCTGCCATAGGGATAAGCCCCGTTGGTACCGTTGGCGTTGAACGAAAACAAGTTTTTTAAGCCGGTGCCATTGGTGTTGATCGAAAAAATGTTGCCGCTGTGGCTGCCGCCGCCGTATTCGGTCATCCCATACAGGGTTGAGCCGCTCAGAGTCAGTCCGCCATAAGAGGGATAAGCCCCGTTCGTGCCGTTGAACGAGCCCAAGATAGTATATGTCTGCCCGTGGGCAACGGGCGATTGCACAAACAACATTACAACAACCGCCAATACCGCAGTCTGCCGTCTCATCATACACCAACCTTCGGAAAAGCGAGCGAGTTGTCGCCCTGGAACGTAGAAAAAGACAAGACCTATGATACCAGTCGAAAAAGCAGTTTCAACCCCCCACTCAAAGAGTCGTCTTCTCATCGGGGGCGACACCGCAGGTCTCGCTTTCACTTTTTCTTTATCAAGCCCTCCTTCTCCAACATCTTGAACTTTCGGTACATCGCTTGACTGCTCAATCCTTCTGGCTTTTCTTCGGTGGCAGTCCGCTTCTTCCATTCTGCCAATCGTCTTGCCCGAAAGTCGGGCATACTCGCAGGAAAAGACTGATAGATTTTCAGAGCAATCTCCAGTTCCTTATCCGTTTGTTCCGCTCGTCCGAGTACCTCCTGTTCTGCGAAGCCGTGTCCCTTGTCCGACTGTTCCGACACTTGGGCTTCGATCATATCTTTCCAGTGGGTCTTGATTTTCTTATCGACCCATCCCTTGTACGTCCCGACTGAATTATCCAACGCACCACGGACAGACGGCTCAACATCGTATTTGCGGCACATCTCCAAATACCACTCCGCAACTTCCACGCATCTTGCGGGTGGGCAATCTGGCTTTCCTTTTTTTGCCAAGTAGCGAATGAATGCCGACACCTTCTCCTTACTCGGCTGGAAACGGATGCAGGCACAGCGGTCTATCACGGCTTTCATCACGGGGTCTGTTTTGGGATTGAGGTTGCTGATGATGACGACCCCTCCGCTGAAACAAGCGATGTTCCCCTTTCGTTTGACCTTGCGTTCATTCGTATCATCACCCTGTTTTCCGAGAGCCGCCGCCGCTAATTGTTTTCCAGTCTTGGTGGAAAAGAGGCTGCTGGTATCATCAAGGCAAATATGCCCCGCTGGATTGGCTTGAAGGGCGGCAAAGAAACCGTCTGGATCGCAGTGCCCCGTAAGATAAACCGTGTCTGGGTCGTGCTTCAGCATCGTGTGTTTAACCGTCCATGATTTCCCCGTCCCGTGCCGACCCCATAGGTACATTCCTGTGCGATACCCGCCCATCACGAGAGCGACATTATCCTCGATTTTTTGGAGGTTGTCCTGGTAGAATTTCAAGGCATCCCGCTCTTCCGCTGTGGCAGCCTTCTCGGCAAAGACCTTGATTACCTTCTGCTCCTTGTCCCATAGGTCATAGGGTTCTGCCTCTCGGTATCTTGCGAGGTTTTCAGCCGTGAGAATTTTGGAGAGGTCTTCTTTCGAGCCGCCTTGTTTCTTGGGTGATTTTTTGGCGGGCGATTTCTTCTTTGCCATGATGATGCTCGAAAAGTGAGAAAATGAGAAAGTGAGAAGAAATCAATGTAGCCCTGAGGGCGGGGGATGGCAAGAACCCCGTTCTCGGTCGCTCACTTTCTGCCGACTTCCCGAGGCACAAGCCCTGCCGATATAACACGGATATAACGCTTTTCCCCCACATTGACCACACACCCCTCCAACAGCACTCCCACACGAAACGGGCTGAACTGCTGTATTTTCAAGTATTTGCGACACGAACCCAGCAGCGACCCGATAAGCGGCAAACGAACTAAATTAGGTTCAGGACCTAGTTCCCGTCAAGGGAGTGCAGGTTCAAGTCCTGTCTTCGGCACTGTGATACGAAAGGACTTACGTCAATGCGGCGCGAGTCCTTTTTCGTTTCTTGCCCTGCCAAAACTCAGATTTCCCCAATTCCTCCACAACTCTGCGGCTGTGTCTTAAGCGGATCAAGCTTCTTGGGGCTTGCTGACGCCCTTCCGGTCGGCGTGAATTCCTCAAATATGTCCGCGACGGTGAGACCGCTGTCGTCTAGGTAGGAAACATATGCCTCGGGCGACATGACTGATTGACTGGCGTTTGCCTGGGGATCGAGGTCGATCAGCAGAACCCTCTTGTTGAGTTCCCATGTTGCATACCACGCAATCTGCGCCGCGATTGTTGTTTTACCAACTCCGCCCTTCATGTTGATCATGGATACACAAACGGCCATCGTCATCTCCTATTCGCGTCATTAGGTCTAGGTTTGTTGCCGATAGATGGCAATGCCCACACACGGGGGGGGTGCCGACAGATCACCCGAACGGCGTCTCGCCAAGCATGGGGCAACATTGAGTTTACTCATAACAGATTCCTCTGCAAGTCCGTACAAGATAAACTGAAAGTGGCAACTGTCTTGGTGCTCTTAGCCAAAGAACTGCCTCAAGACCGTGGAACAAAGCCGATTTCGCTCAGGTCCACCGCACCCTCAAGCACCCCAACCACTGATGTTCCTCTTCGATAATCGTCTGCCCGAGGCTGTTCGGGCTGGCGGCGCGGAGGATCAGGGCGGCCATTAGCGGCTGGCCCTTTAGCTTGAACACGCCGGCCACCGACGCCCAGGGCGTGCCCTTGCCGCCGTCGCCGGGCAGCTTGGCGTTGGCGAAGAACTGATGGGCAAAGCCGCGGGCACTGACCTGGTTGGGCCAGCGACGAATCAAGGGGCGATGCGACGCGGCAATCTTGTCCAGCCCGGGAATGATCGCCTCGATCAGCGTCGGAAGCTCCGCGTCGGGCGGCAAATCGCTCACCCGACCCACCGGCGCCAGCACGACGGCCGCCAGCCGCACCGGCAGGTTGTAGAACTCCAAGGCCGGCAGCCCCGGCGGCGGCCCGGCGTTGCCCAGTGCGGCGATCGAAATCTTCAGATCGGGAGCAAGCGGAACCGGCACTCGGCGACGTCGCCGAAGCAGCCGCCAGGCGATCCACAACACGATGACGGCCACCACGGCCGGTAGCACCCAATTCAGGCCGTTGCCGGCGAGCTGGTGGAACAGGTCGGTAAGTTTGTCGAGAAAAGACTGCGGCATGGGCTTGCTCCCGATCTTCGGTCCCCTCTCCCTTTGGGAGAGGGGAGGTTCCTGTCATCATAGTGGGCCGCTTCTGCAATCGCAAGCACGGTTGCCTCCGAACCGTTTAGCCGCCGCGTCCACGCGGCGCTGCGACTGCGGGCGATTCTGCGCCGCGTGGATGCGGCGGCTAAACAGTCTTCCCATTTTGACCATAGACAATTACTGCGCCCTCGCCAACGCGTCCGCATGGGGAACGATGCCGTTACCGGAGCAGCAGCATCGTAATGGCACCGAGAGCGGGAATGGCGAAGAGCGCGGCGATGCGGGCCAGCAGACGCCAGCCCCCCAGTAGCCCGGCGATTGCGGCCTTCGAGACGAGATTCGCCGTGGCCGCCACCACGATGATCCGCCATCCGTCGGCGGCAACCAACGGGTCGGACGCCGACAGCCGAGCCGTCGACAACGTTACCGCGTCCATCTCGGTCAATCCGGAGAAGAAGGCCACGGCGTACAGTCCTCGCCCAGGCCAGAAATGTTGTGCCACGGCCAACGCCAAGAGCACCGCTGCATACATCGCGGCAAACACGATGGCCGACGTCAACTGCGTCGGATTCTCTTGCTTCGGCATCTGCGACGGCTCGCCGCGGACGCGATACCAGAGAGCCATCGCCGGCAACATGGTCAACAACGTCAGCACCGCCACCGGCAACAGGAGCGTTTGCAGGAAATCCCACGACGACACGACTGCTACGGCCAGCAAGACGCGAACGTACATGATCGTCGAGGCAATCATGATGACGATGGCGGCCGTCCTCATGCGGATCGGGTCGTTGCGGGTTCCGCGGGCGTAGCTGACGGTGGTGGCGGTGCTCGACACCGCCCCGCCGAGAACGCCGCCCAGCAGGATTCCGGCGTTGCGGCCGAAGTACTTGTAGCTGATGTAGCCGGCCAGGCTCAGCCCGACGATCAGCACGACCATCAGCCAGATTTGGCTCGGGTTGAGCACGTTGAGCCCCGGCAACGGCTCGCGCAGCTTGAAGAACTTGGGGAAGCTGTCGGGACCATAGGGTTTGTTCGGCAAGATCGGCAAGATGATGCAGGTGATCAGCACGAACTGCATGATCGCCCGCAAGTCTTCGTCGCCGAGTTTTTGGGCGATGTGGTGTAGCTCCGGTTTGAATTGCAGCAGCACGGCCACGCCGCCGCCGACGGCCACTGCAACCGACATATCGCCGACGACGATGTAGGCGCCGACGGCGAACATCAGCAGCATGGCCACGTCGGTAGTGATGCCAGGATGCGAGGCCGCATCGTTGGGAAAAGGGGGCTGGTCCAATTTGTGCGAAGCACCGGGCGCCGACTGAAAGTTGGTCGGGCCATTCTGGTTAATTAGACCTGTCCCCTTTTCCCCGCGGGGTTGAATCAGATGGCCGACAACCGCGATGGCAACCACTCCCAGCATGGCGGCGGCGACGATCCAGGCGTCGCCCATGCGGGTGGCGAGCATGGCCGAGAGGGTGCCGAGGACGGTAATCAACGGGAAGGTCCGCATTCCGGCGAACCCGTTGGCGGCGTGTTCCCGCTGCAACCCGACCAGCAGGCCCAAGAGCAGCGAGATTCCCAACTGTTGAAACATCGGCTCCATGATAAGAAGTGTAGCACGGGGAGCGGAGCCGCGTTTGACGGGTTTGCCGGCACGAGGCTGACGCGCGTCATCTGTTACGTGCGCGAGAGACTCGTTACGCCACGCGGTTCTTCTCGTCGACGTGGATGGTTTTCGGCTTGAATGCACGGGCTTCCGCGTCATCGACCAGGGCATAGGACAGAATGACGACCTTGTCGCCGACGACGCCCAGCCGGGCAGCGGGGCCATTGAGCATCATCGTGCCGGAGCCGGCGGGGGCCTCGATCACGTAGGTGATCAGCCGCTGGCCGTTCGAGAGATTCAAGACGTGAACCTGCTCGCCAGGCAGCAATCCGGCGGCCTCGATCAGGTTCCGATCGATGGCGATGCTCCCTTCATAGTCCAATTCCGTGCCCGTCAGGGTGGCGCGATGGATCTTGGACCTCAGCATGATGCGTTGCACGCGGATTCTCCCTCCGTAACGTGGGAAAAAGGGGACAGGTCCAATTTGTGCGAAGCACCCTCCGGGCCGTTCCGGCAAATTGGACCTGTCCCCTTTTTCCCTCTCTTGCGGAAACCATTACTATGACGCGATTGTCGCGGGAATTCAACCGCCACGGTCCTTCGGCGGGGGTTGGTGTGGCCCACCGGCCGCTGAAGCGGCCAGCCCTTTTGTTGATGCTTGGCTGGTCGCGGCGCGGGAGCACGTCGGCTAAACGGCGCACAGATAAATACTTACGACGCGAGGCCGACAAAAATGTCTGCCCCGCCCGATTATCGCGGGCCTCGCTCCAGCGCCTGCACCACTTTTTGGTATCGCTGGAATTCGCGGAACTGCCGGTATTCTTCCGGCGCGAAGGATTCGGGACTCTGGTTCGCAAGAGGGGGCGGCGGCGGTTCGGCCGCGGGGACGGCAGCCGGTTGTGCGGACGTCTGCCACCACCAACTGATGCCGAGTTCTCGCGCCTTTTCGACCGAACAAATCAAGAGGCGAAGCTGAATGCTCAACAGTTCAACGTCGCAGAGCTTGATGCGAATGTCTCCGGCGATCACCAATCCGGTGTTGAGCACTCGTTCGAGAATGTCGGCCAGACTGTCGCCGTGCGTGGCTCTGGTGATGAGTGCTGCCTGGGTCATGAGCTTGCCTTTTTCCCTTGCGGTTAGCGCAGTTTCCCGAGTGGACCGAGATTCAGGTTGAGGTCTTCGTCGCTGAAGCCGAAATGCCGTTTGAGCCCGTCGATTTCTTCGGCGAGTCGAAGAAAGGTCGTTCCCAGCCGCTCGACCTCGGCGGCGGCGAGCGAGCCGGCGTCGATGCGACGCAACGCCTGGCGTTCCAACAATTCGCGGAGCAACTCGACCAGCGTAAGCACCAACTGAGCCAAGCCGTTGCGGACGTTTTCGGGCTGGAGTTGAATCCTTGAGGGCAAATCGACCAACGCGGCCGCCGACGTCGGTTCCGCCGGACGGGTCTCCGCAAAACCAAAAATCTGCGCCGCTTGGTTATTCACGGCCGCTCTCCGATCGAAATGGCCAACCTACGCCGCATTTCGCAGCGCTGTGTGCCACTGCTTGGAACAAGCAGTGCCGTGGCGGCGGTTAATGCCCCGGCACTGCTTCTGCGAAGCAGTGGCACACTGTTGGGTAATTTGCGCGCGTGACGGAAAATGCACGTCATGCGTATCCCTTTTCCAGTTGCGAATGGCACGAACTTACCGTGGGAACAAACCATCCCGCACGCCGAGCCGTCTCGACGGAGGAGAGCGTCAGTTGCAGCCGCAGGTAGAGCAACTCGATGTCGGCCACGGAAACCACCAGGTCGCCGCAGAGGACGACTCCCGCGTTGAGGAGCCGATCCAGCAACTCCAACAACGTGTCTTCTTCGTCTTCGGCGGGCATCGCATCGTTCTGCATCGCGTTCATTGAACCTCGCTTGGCTACTCGTGCGGGTGCAACACCTTGGCGAGCTCTTCGATCTGTTCGAGAAGCCGGGCTTCCTCCAGGTCGAAGTCTTTTTCGTCGATTTGCCCCGTTTCCAGCCGCCGGTGGAGTTCGCCCAAGGCGGACATGGTCCCCTTCTCGCGGTTTTCGAGTTCCTGCCGGGCGGCTTCTTCCACTTTGCGGCAAACGGCGGCCAGACCCTTCATGGGTGACAGTAGGATGTCGTCCAGGATGAACATACGGGCCTCCTAAGAGAGATCGAGCGTAACGTCGACGAAATCGAAGGGCGCCCACGGCCCGCTGTACTTGAAAGTGTAGTGGTCGTCGAACTTGCGCGCCGTCTCTTGAACCCCTGTGTCAAATCGATCCTGCCGGTCCTTGGCAACCAGGCATACCAGCTTCATAATCATCTGTTCCGTGCCGGGATCGACGTCGCGAATCTCGGCGCAGTAGGGCGAGAGCGATTCGATCACCTGCCGGGTGTGACGCTCGCGGCACTGCCGCAACAGCGACTCGAACAGTTGCCCCAATTCCAGCCGCTCGTCCATCGGGGGCTCTCTGCCGGGCCGAAACACGCGGTCGCGCATCTGTCTGAGTTCCTGGTTCCCGGCCACGAAGAACTCGAAGATGTTCGACGTGTTCCAGTAGACGCTCAGCCCCATTTCCACTTTGCCGCGGAACCGCGTCAACTCTCGCAGCAGCTCGTCGCGATTGGCGCGGAGGACTTCCTGCAACTGCTCTTCACCGGAGGCCACCATGCCGAACGCACAGGGGATCACGGCTTGATGCCGGACCAGTTCGTGTAACAGCTTGTGGTGGACCGCCAGGTTGGCCCGCTGCGGGCGAATCTTCTGGCAGCCGACGCGGGTAATGACGGCGGCGATTCCATCCGCCTCGATCGTCTCGATGTCGCCCCCTTCGATTCCCGGCATCGACACGTCGAGGCCGTCTTGGGCGTCAATGATCCCGTAGAGATAGAAGCCGGCTTCAACGGCGCTGATGGTGCTCACGATATCCTCCTTCCATAAAGGCGTGTTCGCGGCGATCGGCGCGCCGCACGGCTTCCTTGTCACTGCGACAGTTCATATTCCAGCACGTTCAACAGTCCGTCGAGCCGAACCAGATAATGGTTATGATCCAACACGGGCCGGCCCGTCTCCAGACCGAGGCTCTTGAGCGTTGCATTGGGTTGCCACACGTCGGCCTCCGCCTCCCAGGCCGCGTCGCCCGAGAACAACGGCGAAACCTTGATGACGTCCACCCGCTGCACGTCGGTCAGCGCGCCGACAAGGAACTCGCGGGCCACGGCCTGCGCCTCGGCGACACTCGACCGCCGCGATGGTTCTGCATTCAGCATCGTTTCCATATCCGTTGCCTTCCTTTCGGTCTTGAGCGATTGCGGTTAGTAGGCGAGCTTGAAGCCGCCCTGCTGCGGGTCGGAATCCTCGGCTTGGCCCTGCCGCTCGGCCGCGGACGTCTCCAACTCCGTTTCGGCGGCGGCGAGAAGCTCCGTTTGTTCGGCGGCGATGTCGGCCAATCGCTGGTCGATGCTCGACACGCGCTGGTTGGCGCTTCGCTTTTCCCTGGTGCGGCGGGCCTTCTCCAGTTCGAGCATCGCCAACGCCAAGTATTTTTTTTGCGGATTGTTGACCACGCTGATGCGTTCGGACATAGTGCGAATATCCTGCAAACCACGATTGGGAACGGATGACTTCATGTCGCAGCTTCCTTTTCTTGTTCTGAACGGGCCAATGCATCAAGCGGATTCGTGGATCGCCGTTTCGACAAGTCGCAGGCGCCCGCCAGTTGCGTTTCCATGACGTCATGCGAGCGCGGTTCCGCCGCGTCGAGCCGGTTCGTGCGGTCCAGTCCGAGCACGTCGCGGTAGGTATGTTGGAAGATCGCGTCGGTGGGGTCGAACGTCGCTCCGCGCCCGGCGACGACTCGCGCGATCATGATCGCCGCGCGGAGGCTGGGGCGATGCCGGCCGACGTGCCGTTGGCGGTAGCCCCGCACCAGATCGACCACGCGGCCCGCATCGATCTGCGACACGCCGCTGTGCGCGGCGGCGATAGCCACTTCGGTCTCGCGGTCGAAATAATCGACGTGAATCGTGATCAGCCGATCCATCAGCGCATCCTGGCTCTTATGAATGCCCGCGTACTCCTCGGGGTTTGACGTGAAAATCGCGCGGAAGCCGGGATCCACCTTCAAGTAGCCCTCGCCGGCGTAGCGGAGCTTCGGCAGGTTGAGGATCTCCTCGCCCAGCACGCTCAGCAGCACGTTGTTGGCTTCCGGCCGGCTGCGGGTGAACTCGTCGTAGACCAACGTGTGGCCGTAGCGGCAGGCGGTGGTCAGGCGATTGTCGATCCACAGCGTGCGCAACGTCTCCTCCTCTTTCACCACCGAGTGGACGTACTGGTCGACCAGCCGGTTCCTGCGGTATCCCATGTCGTTGCCCACCAGGTCGGAACTGCCGAACTCGTCGTCGCCGTGGATGAGCATCACCGGACGGCCGGTTTGCGCCGCCACGTGCAGGGCGAGCGTGGTCTTACCGGTGCCGGCCGGACCGGAGAAGTTGATGGGATAACCGGCTTCGAGATAGGCGGAAGCCCGCTCGATCAATTCCTCGACTTGAGGAGTGATAACAAACCCGTCGCCGGCTTCGGGCTGGACGTGGTCGGGGCTATGCGTGAACTTGCGCAATCACTTGCCGGCTTGCGCCGTCGCTCTGTCGAATCATGGGTGGGGGCGTCCTTTCCTGCTGGGCAGGCTCTAACCGCACTTCTTACCGCGGTGTGCCACTGCTTGGAACAAGCAGTGCGGGCAACCGGTGACGGTCGGCACTGCTCGTTCCGAGCAGTGGCACACTTTCGGTCGATCTCCTCGCGTGCAAGGAAATGCGGACCAAGATAATACGTGGCTTGGCGCGGCCAACGGGTCAACGGCTCTTCCGGCTTCTCGCCTTGGCCCGAATTATTCGTGACTTCTGTAATTCTTGAACCTCCTGGAGCGTCTAAGTTGTTGAACAAAAGCAACTTGTCCGCTCCAAGGAGGCCCAAGAATGAATCAACAGTCTGATTGGCAGGTGTCGTTCAGTTTCTTCGATCATAAGCCTGTCGTTGTCGAACCGCAACAGGCACAACTGACCAGTGACGCCGGGCTGCTGCCGATCCGGCAGTTGGATGAGCAACTCGGCCTGACCGCCGAGTTCGCGGCCGCCCTCGATGATCCCCGCAACCCGGACATCAGCATCCATTCGTTTCTGCAAATGGTCCGCATGCGGGTTTATGGCATCCTGGCCGACTACCCCGACCAGAACGACCACGACGTGCTCCGCCACGATCCCCTCTTCAAGCTTCTCGCCGGCCGTTCGCCCGAAGGCCGGGAACTGGCCAGCCAGCCCACCTTGTCCCGGTTCGAGAACGCCGTCAGCGTCCGTTCGCTGCGGAGATTGGAGGATGTCTTCATCGACCAATTCATCGCCTCGTTCGCCACGCCCCCGCGGCACCTGACCTTCGACATCGACGTGTTCGATGATCCCACGCATGGACAACAGCAGTTGACCTTCTTCCACGGCTATTATGACCAATACCAATACCTTCCGCGGGCCATCACCTGCAAGGAGAACGATCTGGTGGTGATGGTCTGCCTGCTGTTCGGCACGGCCCATGCCGCGTTGGGAATCGAGGACGACTTGCCATATCTGCTGCGACGGCTGCGCGAGGTGTGGCCCGACGTGCAGATCAGCCTGCGGGGAGACAGCGGCTTTGCCGTTCCCAAGACGTATCTGCTCCTGGAAGAAGGGAGCGTGGACTACACCTTGGGCCTGGCGATGAACGCCGTGTTGAAGCGTCGTAGCGAGGAACTCTTGGCGGAAGCGCTGCGGAATTACCAGGAAACAGGCCAGCCGCAACGGCTCTTCACGGCCTTCGAATATCAGGCCGCTTCGTGGCCCGAGCCGCGTTGGACGATCATCAAGGCCGAAGCTGCATGCCCAGGGAACCAATCGCCGCGCGGTGGTGACCAATCGGCCCGGTGCGCGGGTGCTGCCGCAAGCGACGTACGACGAGTATACAGAGCGCGGCGAAAGCGAGAATCGCAACAAGGAACTGAAGTGCGGGCTTCAGGCGGATCGGCTGAGCGACCACCGCTACATGGCGAATCTCTTTCGTCTCTACCTGCACGCCCTAGCCGCCAATCTTCTGGCGCGGCTGCGCGGCGTGGTCGCCGATCCGCCCCCGCCGGCCATTGTCACCCCGTTGCCCACCGAAGCGCTGGCCGGCAAGCAGCGTCACGATTACCTCAATCACCGTCGCGAACGGGATCCGTTGGGCGAAGGTCAGCCTTGCACTTGGCGGACGCGGCTGATCAAGGTCGCCGCGGAGATCGTGGTCCGTGCCCGACGGGTTATCGTCCGATTGGCCAGTTCTTGGCCCTACCTCGATCACTACCGGCAGGTCGCGCAGGCCGTTCTCGGTTGCTCGCTGCCGCCGGTTCCTGAGAGCGGATGACCATCGCATCATCCTCGTACCTCGCCGCCTCCAAGGCTCGAACGTCTTGGGGGAAAGGGGGGATTGTTGGCCTACGGCGTTGCCGATCGGCCTATCCTCGCCGACTCCCCCTAACCGACCACCGGTCCGTGTCCTTCAGCCCACATCACGAATAATCCGGGTTGGGGCTCGAACCTTTACGGAAGACGTTGCCGCCGGTGTGCAGATCGGTGCTCATTTCGCGTAGCTCGGTGCGCACCTGGCTGGCCATCTCGGCGATATTGTCGTGCATGTCGTGCATGTTCTGGCGGAATCCGGCCAACTGATCCTTCATGCCCTGCGACATGTTTTTCACGTACTCTCGCGTGTCGTGGAACAGTTGATTGCGATCCGCCTGCGCCTGGTCGAAATCCTGCCGCATACGTGTGAACTCTTCGGTGAAGGTTGCCATGCTGGCTCTCCCTTTCTGTGCTAATGTGTCGTTTTTGGGGGGGCGTGCGTTAATCTCTCGGAGATAGTCTTCTTACAAAAACCCCGCCTCGAAAGCAGGCTGGCCAGCGTATGGTCGGCCTCGGTGTTGCCCCGGCCCGCCACAGCCGGGCCAGCCTTGCTTCGAGCGGAAACCGTCCCTGGTTGTCAGCTTTGCCGCTTACGCCGGAGCGGCGGCCGTCGCGGTCAGGCCAATCGCCTCGGCGTACTTCAAGTACGTCTCGACGCTGGCGATGACGACGCGAGCCTCGATCGACAAAAGCTCGATGCCGACCAGCGACACCTTCGCCCAAGCGTCGATCACGATGCCCTTGTCCAAAATGCGGTCCACCACTTCAGCCAAGCTGGACGAGTCTGTGGATTTCTGAACGTTTGCCATAGCAACTCTCCTTCTCAGAGGGGACAATTCGGCAACCTCGGACTTACACCGTCCAGGTGCAGAATCAAAAAGGTCAACTCCCGCTTCGCGACATTGAATCGACTTTCTCGTGAGATCGTCACGTTGCGATCCATTGCTGAAATGAACCGTAGCTCGATTTGTCACACAGTCAAACGGACGGGAGCAGTCGCCGCAGAGCGCACACTTTCACAGGCAAGAAACGGTGGAGAAAGGAACGCACCGAGCAGGACAACACTGCCGCCCGGTAGAGTATCGCTTTGCTGCGTGCGGTATTTTCCACCGCGGCGCGAACGGCACTTCACGTGCGGGCCAATTGGCGCTGCAATGTCGCGACTTCGAATGCACGCTGCAAGAGCGTCGTCGCGCCGGCGGCGCAAAAGCCAACGTAATTCAGACCGGAGATCACGGTGAACAATGGGCGCTGACGGTAGAAAATGTCGCACCAACATGGGGCAAAGTCGCTGGGCGGGCGAATCGCCTGCGCCGCAAGTTATATTGGTGCGGGAGAATGCCGATATGGCGCGAAGTACCGCTTCCGTGTCGCGTAGGAATGTGTTGGCCGCATTTGTAGGAAGGATTTCCGAATCCGTCCCCAGGAACTAGACGGATTCGGAAATCCGTCTACGGCAAGCTGGATCGGCGCACTCTCCCCTTTGCATCGCGCGAACCTGAATCGAGCACAACAACCACGAAAGGGGAATGGCCGTGGCACGAGTTAGCGAAGATCGGACAAGACACGATTCGTCGAAACCCTCGGATAAGGTCGTCAAAGGCTCCTTCGGCCTAGGCGGACTGCTGGGCGGTCTCGGCGGGCTGATCGAAAAACTGGGAGAATTGGCCGATGCGGGAGAGGAACTCTCCCGATCCGGTGAACTCAAAGACGCCGCCGGGAAAATTCGCGGAGTCTATGGAATCAACATCAAGACCGGGCTGGGCGATCGCGGCCAAACGGAATTGAAGGTCGAGCCGTTCGGCAACGTCCGCCGAGGCCCCGTAGACCGCCCCGACGGCGAGGACGTGCGCGAGCCGCTGGTGGACATTCACGAAGAAGACGACGGTGTGTTGGTCTTGGCCGAGCTTCCCGGCGTGGCCAAGGAGAACGTCACCCTAAAAGTCGCCGACGGTCGGCTGGAACTCTCCGCCCACCGCGGCAAGACGACCTACCGCAAGGAGATTGACTTGCCCGGGGACTGCTCGGCGGAGCACATGAACTGGGAATGCAGCAACGGCATCCTTCAAGTGCGATTTCATCGGTAGGGCAGGATGGCGCCGAGTTGGGTGGTCCCATCGCAACCACCCAACTCAGGCGGCCGTTCAGAACTTGGAGACACGGGCACCATGTCGGATTCTTCCACGGCGACGCGGGAACTCAGCTTGAAGGTCAGCGAATCGACGGGCAAGGACGCGGGGCGAGGGCTCGCCCGCATCGACCCTGCCGACATGAAGCAACTCGACGCCGACATCGGCGATCTTGTGGAGGTCGTGGGACACAAGACCACGGTCTGCAAACTGCTCCCCGCCTTCAAGGAATACCGCGGCCAGGGACGCATCCAGATAGACGGAATCAGCCGCGAAAACGCGGGGGCCGCAATTGGAGAAACGACCGTCGTTCGTCGCGTCGTTGCCCCGCCGGCCACGCAGGTGACTCTCGATCCGCTCGGCTACGTTCCTTCCAGCCGCGACCTGGAGTACATCGGTAGCCTCCTGGACGGCCTGCCGGTAGTAGCCGGCGACCGGGTGCGGGCGACGTTGTTCGGCAACCGTTACGCCGATTTCCTGGTGAAGAGCACGGCGCCGCAGGGGCCGGTGCTGATCGCGTCGGCCACGCTGCTGAAAATCGGCGGCGCCCGCAAGAGCGAGGCGGGCGCGGCCGCCGCTGCGCCCGCCGTCTCCTACGAAGACATCGGCGGCCTGCGGCGGCAGCTCGACCGCGTGCGGGAGATCGTCGAGTTACCCCTGAGATACCCGGAATTGTTCGATCGCCTGGGCATCGAGGCGCCGAAGGGCGTCCTGCTGCTGGGTCCGCCCGGCTGCGGCAAGACGCTGATCGCCCGAGCGGTCGCCCATGAAACTGAAGCCAACTTCTTCGCCGTCAACGGCCCGGAAATCATCCATAAGTTCTACGGCGAAAGCGAAGCCCATCTGCGGAAGATTTTCGACGAAGCCACCCGACGGGCGCCGAGCATCATCTTCCTCGACGAAATCGACGCCATAGCCCCGCACCGCGATCGTGCGGTCGGCGACGTGGAGAAGCGCGTGGTGGCGCAATTGCTCGGGCTGATGGACGGACTCTCGCAGCGACAGCACGTCGTCGTGCTGGCGGCCACCAACCTGCCGAACATGTTGGATCCGGCCCTGCGCCGCCCCGGCCGCTTCGACCGCGAAATATCGATTCCGATCCCCGACCAGCACGGCCGGGAGGAGATTCTAGAGATTCACAGTCGCGGAATGCCGCTGGCCGACGACGTGCAGACCGCCCGGCTGGCGGCCATCACGCATGGCTTCGTCGGCGCCGACCTCGAGGCGCTCTGCCGCGAGGCGGGCATGAATGCCTTGCGGCGGCTGCTGCCGCAGGTCGATTTCTCGCAACGCCATATTCCCTACGAACTGCTGGCGCAACTGCAAGTCAGCATGGAAAACTTCCAGGAGGCGCTGCGCGAAGTGGAACCGTCGGCCATCCGCGAGGTTTTTGTCGAAGTGCCGGACGTCGGCTGGGATGACGTCGGAGGGCTGGAGGACGTCAAACAGCGGCTGCGCGAGGCGGTGGAATGGCCGATGAAGTATGCCGAGTTGTTCCGCTCGTTCCACCTGAATCCGCCCAAGGGGCTGCTGCTGTCGGGGCCGCCGGGCTGCGGCAAGACGATGATCGCCAAGGCCCTGGCCTCCGAAACCGAGGTGAACTTCATCTCGGTCAAGGGGCCGGAGTTGATGTCGATGTACGTGGGCGAGTCGGAACGCGGCGTGCGCGAGGTCTTTCACAAAGCCCGTCAGGCCGCCCCCTGCGTCGTCTTTTTCGACGAGATCGACGCCCTGGCCTCGACCCGCGGCGGCGGCGGACACCAAGACGCAGGCGTGGGCGGCCGCGTGTTGAGCCAACTGCTCACGGAGCTCGACGGCATCGAGGAGTTGAAGGGGGTTCTGGTGCTGGCCGCCACCAATCGCCGCGATTTGCTCGACCCGGCGCTGTTGCGGCCGGGCCGATTCGATCTCCAGATCGAACTGCCGCTACCCGACCATGCCGCCCGCGAAAAAATCTTCCAGGTCCATTTGCGCGATCGCCCGTTGGCGGTGGACGTCACGGCCCGCTGGCTGGCCGAACAGACCGAGGGCTTCAGCGGCGCGGAGATTGAAGGAGTTTGTCACGGGGCGATGATGGCGGCGCTGGCCGCACGGATCGAGGCTTCACCCGAACAGCCTGATGTCTCGGGGGTGGAAGTGCGAAGGGAACACTTGCAGACGGCGATCGAGGAGCTTTCGCCAGGGACGGCACGAGTGGAACATGAGTGATCCGTGCTATTGTCAATATGCCTTTGCTCAGCCCGACTGCCGTGTCGAGGAGATCGGCGCCGGCGTCGATCCGCGCTTCGACGTGGAATTGGTCTGCGAAGGTCCGATTGCGGCGGTGAGCAGCCGCGTCGGTCTCGATCAGTTCGCCCCGGAGCGGTTGCAGGGCAAGACCGCCGAGGATATCCAGTGGTTGGGCAAGATCGCCGCCCGGCACAATGAGATTATCTGTCAGGCGGCGGCCAGTTCCGCGGTGTTGCCGTTGCGGCTCGGTACGCTGTTTTGCTCGCGCGATTCCCTGCAAGCCATGTTGGCGCGGCAACGATCGACCGTGGCGGAGTATCTGAAGCGGCTTGGCAATCGGCAAGAATGGGGCGTCAAGCTCTATCTGGAGGGAAAAGGGGGACAGTCCCCCTTTGTGCGAAGCACCCTTCGGGCCGTTCCGGCAAAGGGGGCCTGTCCCCCTTTTCCCGGCCCGCCACTGGCCGGCACGACCTACTTGAATCACAAAAGGAACGAGTTGGACAGTCGCCGGCAGATGCGCGCCAGCGTGCGCGAGACGATCGAGAATGTGGAGCAATCTCTGGCGGGCGAAGCCGAGCACTGCTGTCGCGTTCGCAATTTGCCCAGCGGCCTGACGGGCCGCAGCGCGGAAATGGTCTTCAACGCGGCCTTTCTCCTCCCCTCTTCAACGCAGGCAAGTTGGTTGGAGACTGCCCGGCGCATTTGCCGCGACGTCCGAGACAGCGGCCTGGTGCTGGAAGTGAGCGGCCCTTGGCCCCCGTACCATTTCTGTCCCAGCCTGGAGTTGTGAGCGGAGGTTTCTATGCCGCTATATCCGCTGGGCATCAGCCGCCGTGGGGAC
This sequence comes from uncultured Planctomycetia bacterium, assembly GCA_963719005.1. GTDB lineage: Bacteria > Planctomycetota > Planctomycetia > Pirellulales > Thermoguttaceae. Next base: position 581,701 of record CAVRAR010000018.1, on the reverse strand, counting down.
GTGCCGAGCGTGCCGAAACAGGCCGCCGGCTCCGTCGGTGTGCGCTGGAGTGTTTCGGGAGAGCTGGCGTGTGCCTTCATCGACGGGCCGCACCAGGCCGTCCCGCCGATGCTCCATGCCGCCGTCCTCGACGCGATCCATCGCCGCATCTGCGTGTTGCCAGTGCGGTTCGGCGTCGCGGTCCGCGATGAAGCTGAAATCCGCGCTCTGCTCGACGATCGTGGTCGCGAGATGCTCGACCAGCTAAGCCGCCTCGATCGGACTTGCGAAATGGGGGTGCGGATTACGCCGCCGGCCAGAGCTTCGCTGCGGTGCCCGCCGCCGGAGACACGGGCCGTCGCCTCCCCCAAGGGGACAGTCCCATTTTCGCTGACACGAAAATCGGGACAGTCCCCGCAGCCATCGCCGCTGGCTTACATGGAACAGCGCCGATCGTTCTACCGGCGCACGGACGACGACGCGGAGCGAGACTGTTTGGCGGCGGAGCAGCTTGTCGAGCAACTGCAAGGCTGCTATCGGCAATGGCGGAAGTTGCCCGCCTCCCCTTCCTACCGGCTTCGACTGGCGTTCCTTGTCGAACGAGATCGGGTGACGGCTTTTCAGAACCGGGCGGAGAGCGCCGGCGGCGCGTGCCGGCAGGGGCGGTGGATGGTTCTAGGGCCGTGGCCGCCGTACAGCTTTGCCGAGGCCCTCTCCTAGCGTCTCCACGCGGATATCGGTGGCCTTTAGCGGATCGAGGCGGTGGAGCGCGCCCAGGAACAACAGCCCCACCTCGCCCTGTTGCAGCGTATGTTCGATCCGCTCGGCAATGAAGCGGTCGCGGGCCGCGAGCAGACGGTCGCTGCGATGTCCCTGTTCGCCGGGACGCGACCTGCCGCCCGTCGCTTGGGCGAGGCGCTGTTTCTGCATTTCGTACTCTTCCACCAACAGTTGAGAGTCTTCCGTGCCCATCAACACGGCGCCGCGATCGAGCAACCTGAGAATCAATTGGTGATTGCTGCTGCCTGCGTTGGCAAGCTCGCGGACGATTCGCTCCTCGAATCCGCAGATGGGCAGCCCGTCCTGATAGACGCGCGTTTTCCGGGCGTCAAGATGCAAAGCGTCGAGGTTTGCCTCGATGTCGGCCCACAACGCTTTGAGAACGTCCTCGCGGCGGCTCCAACTCGTCTTGCCGAAGACTTTCGCGTAGTGCGCCTGCACGAGCTCGGAGAGCGATCCCAGATCGGCGGAGGTGTGGAGGATCGGAATGTGAACGAGTCGTCGCATTGCGATTGTTCCTACCACAAGCGGCCCGATTCCGCAAGCGCGCGGACTCGATGCGACGAGTCTTGCACCCGCACGCGGAGGAAAACTCGTGGCGGCTCTCCTTCGTCGTCCTCAGGTTACTTCATAACTTGACGGGCGGTTCTTGCGAAAGAAGGACCGGCCGCTTTTCTTGAACGACTCCATGGCCTGCGCGGCGTCGTCGTGGATGTCGAGTATCTTGTCCATGCTGGTGATCTTGAACACCTGCCGGATGTCGGGGGAGATATTGGACAACTTCAAGGCGATGTCGTACTCTTTGCACTTCTTGCTGACGCGGATCAGCATGCCCAGGCCGGCGGAGGACATGAAAGTCACGCGGCCGAAGTGCAGCAGCACGTTGCCCTCTTCAGTCGTATCCAGCAACTTTATGATCTCGCGCTTGCACTGGTCGATCATCGCCTCATCCACGAGTCGCACAACGTCGATCACGACCACACGAACGTCGCCCTTGATCTCATCCCTGATCAGCGGCATGGTATTTCTCCCTGCTTGGCAAACGAGATCTACGGATCGGCTTTCGATGGCCGATCCGGAGGCGGGCTGCTCCCGCCCCGGCCGAACGCCTCTTCCTGCCGCCGAAAAGCGATAGCCGCTCCCGGTCAAAGAAAACGAGTGTGTGGCGGCTTGCCCCTATCCCACAGGCTTCTTTTTCACTGCGATCGATTACGACTGATTTTGCAGCGTTTGCCGGGGCGTTCCGCCCTACACGATCTCCCTGATCTCCTGAGCCACAGCCAGGGCTTTGGTGGCTGCCGCAACGCTGCCTGCGACCTTGAGGAAGGCTAGGGCCGCCTTGACCTCAGGGATGCCGATGCCTCCCTTGGCGACGACTTTCCTCGCCGCCCGCCGCCGCCGATTGTGAGTGGCCTTGATGGTGGCGACGTAATTGGCGCTGAGTGTGATGCCCTTCTTCGCCAACGCATCGACCACGGCCTGGTTTTTGGCCTTCGGGTTGGCCTTGAGGTATACCTTCACGGCTTGGGTTTTGTTCACCTTTTCATTTTTAGCCATGCTTGTGGCTCCTTGTCGGGATGGGACGGCCGGAAAAGCATAATGTCCCAGGATCGAGGCGGTCTGTCAAGTATGCGGCAACTGGGCTGGGTACGGTTGCGTTGTGCTGGAATTGTTGGAACCGAATACGCTTTTCCCTGATGGTCACGTCAGGTTGTTCTCGATTGTGGTTCGGCTGCATTCCGCATAAAGTGAACTTGAGTTGTTTTCGACTGCCGAACCTGAGCGTCCCACAGCGGGAACGTGAATCAACGGATGTTTTCCGCCGATGGGCCGGGAAACTTGGAAGTCTGGAAACAGTGACGGCAACTTGGTGTAGAACCTTCCAACGCACGCACTTGCCGGGATAATACCGGCAATCCCGAGGTCAATCCCATGTCAACAACGAAACAGTCCTCGCAAGAGCTCACCGTAGGTTCCGAGGTGCGAGTGAAAAAGGGCGTCACTGCCCCTAACCGCCCCGACATGCCTATGGGCGGCTGGCGCGGAAGGGTATACCAGATGAGCGGGACCATTTGCCTGGTTCATTGGAGCAACGCCACGCTGGAGGCCATCCGCTCAATCCATCGTGAGTTGCAGCAGCGGGATGGTGGGGACTTCCGGGTCATGTGGTTGCAGGAAGACGTGCTGGAGGTCGATGCGAGAGAGGCGTAGTGGGAGGCGACTCCCGTCGCCGGTTGTTCGAAAACAGCCGCGAGATGGGCGATTGAAGTCACCCCTACCGTCCCATTGTGAAAGACTGATTGGCCCTGGACTATGCCGTCGCCCTCGTAGCGAGAGTCGTAGTCCACTTCCATGTGGGTGGTATACCGGGCCGCAAGCATTTGCTATCATCAGTTGCAGTTGTGAGCTTTCAGCTAGGTCCGCCGTACACACTTTGTCTCTCTTTCCTGAGCGGCCCTCCCAGCGCGGTTGCATGTCGGCGCCACTTGCGTCGCAAGACTCAAGCCTCGGGTTGTGGGAGTCCTCGACTGGGATTTCCATCGGGCGGCATGGAGGCTTTCAACAAAGTCCTCATGGTTGCCAGGTGTCGCCGAGCCGAGCACATCGGAAGAAATGAGGCCATTCGGAGATAGGAGGGACGCCATGAATGCCGAAAACGTGCCGATCAAGCTGCGGTATGACCGGGCCGACCTGAAATCGCTGTTGGCGTATGCCCACGCTCACGATGTTGAACGAGGCGGACGTTACGACATACGAAGACCGCCACGCCTCAACATCTGGACGCACAACTGGATCAATCCGGGTTGCCGAGCGGAATCATCCCCGATGTTCAGCCTGGAGTTCGACTGGAACACGGCCTCCCTCATGTCGGTAACATTGCAGCCCGGGTACGACTGGGCGATATTCCTCGACGAACTGGCGAGGCTGGAAAGGGCGGCATTGGGCGACACGGTATATGGAAAACATCGGGAAGAACCGATAACGTGATGCCCTTGACGGGACCGCCATGAAGAATAGGCCGAACGCTTGCGACAGCTCTCCGTTTCTGTTCATCGAGGAGGGATGATATGGTCGGCGTCATCACGGGATGGGATATTCTCGCTCATCCGGTCGTTACAATCCGCTGCTTCGGATGGCAAGCCTTCTTCAAGGCCATTGCTCCCTGGCAAAACGAGAGCTTCTTCTCGCTATTGCGGCCTGCCGCCTTCCCAAGACCTGCAACCTCGAGCGTGCCCACGATACTGGATCGCTGTATCGGCCTGGAATTGCGGGCCAAGCGAATCTACACGGCCCTGGCCAAAGCCCTTTACGACCAAGGATTGGCAGGACCGTTCTTCGCAGGTCTGGCCGAGCAGGAACAGCGCCATGCCGACCTGCTGGAACTTTGCCGGGCGGCTGCCGTCCGTAAGGGCTGGAAAGCGAACATCTTCAACCCTTGGCAAGACTATCTGCCTCGTTTGGAGCAACAAATGGATGCCGCCGAGGCAGCCGTGTATGAAACCGACTCGGTTGACGCCGCCCTTCGATTGGTGCTTCAGATCGAATCGTCGGAGATCAATCTGGTCTTTCATGCCGCTCTTGCCGCCACGGATGCGGCCTTTGTGAAGAAGCTCAGGCCGTTTCAGAAAGCAATGGAGGCCCACATGGCTTACATCGTGGAGCGACTTCCCCAACTCTCTCCGAACTTGATACTGCCGACGAGAAAACTGCGGACCAAGTTTCCTTGGGTGGGGAGCGGGCCTCAGTAGTGGTTGGGCCGGAGGTTGTTGTCGGGCAGAATCTCTCGAGGTCGGGCGTCGGGCGGCCTCTTCTGATGCCCCGTTCTTCCGTTGATCCGCCGGTTTTCCAGCCAAAAGAGAAGGCCCTGGCGTCGCTTCCAGGGCTCGGGTGGGGATGACGGGGCAAATCTGCTTTGTTCGGCTGCCGATCACCCGTTGTGAAAGGCAGGGCCATCCTGTACAATATGACGTAGCTGGATGAGGATCGTCATCGGATGGCTCCGTCTTTTAGGAGTCGGGACATGCTCATCGAAGTTCGATGCCCGAACGGACATGTTCTGCATGTCAAAGAGAAGTATGCGGGCAAGATGGGTGCCTGTCCTCATTGTTCTGCACCTGTCAGAGTGCCACTGCCTGGGCAGGTTTACGGAGACGATACGCATGCAGTCCACTCGCCGCGCCAACCTCCGCCAAAAGAACCCGTGCACGAGGAACCAGCTGACGGCCGTCCCGGCAGAGCCTCCGATTCCTCCATTTTCTTGGGGCAGGACAGACAGTGTGTCTGGTGCGGCAAGACTGTTTCGCATGCCGCCGCCAAATGCAACTGGTGTGGCACGCCGATGTCCAACTATCGTCATCTGGCGGTACAGCATGAACGGGAGGTGATCGTCGTTCAGCTTGGTGAGCACCAGATTCTCGACGAACGCACCGTCAAGGAGATTTCCGAAGAGCTATTCGACGTGGCCAACCGAGAAGGGAACCGTGACCTCGTGTTGAGTTTCTCCAAGGTGTTCAGCCTGTCGAGTTTGATGCTGGCAAAACTGGTAATGCTTCAGAAGAAGATGGAACAGGAAAGGCGGCAACTCACGCTCTGCCACGTCAGTGCGGAGATTAGGGAAGTCCTGGCCGCCACGAAGCTCGACCACGTCCTCCATATCAAGGAAGGTTAGCCTGCAAGCCGCTTGTCACAACCAACCGGCAAACTTCCTGCGCCACCGTACCATGTGAAGGCTCTATGAAATGACGAACGCCGACTTGACGCTTCATCGAGAAAGACTTCTGGCCTTGCGTGCGAGAATTCAGGGCGACACGACCCAGATGGAAGATAACGCTCTGAACAAGGACCACAACCAGGTCACCAGTATGCCAAACCACATGGCAGAGCTTGCAACCGGCAACTTCGATCAGGAACTGACGCTGCGCGTGTTGGGAAGCGAAGAGGACGTTCTCGGACAAATTGAGGCGGCCATCGAGCGGATCGAAGAAGGAAGTTATGGCCGCTGCAACAAGTGTGGCAAACCAATTCCCAAGGCCCGCCTGGACGCCATCCCTTATGCCGCACAGTGCGTTCGGTGTGCCTCAAAACACGAAGAAGACCAAGAACCGTAAGACAAGAAGCCCTGGCGTCACTTCCAGGGCTTGTTGAGTTTGCCGAAATAGCGAATAGCTCAAGACAAGACTGCGTCCGGGACGGCCCGTAGGGTGCTTCGCACAAATTGGACCCGTCCCCCTTTTTCCCAGGCGGCACCCACCGACAACCCATCCAACCGTATCAACAGCGTCCCGAATCGCCGCTCTCTTGGGCGTATTGCTTCATATCGGGCGAGAAATCGATGCAGACGAACGGCTCGTCTCCAACGACCCACCCATCGTGGCCCGGTGGAATAGTGGCGAAGTCACCCGGTCCCAAGTCTAGTTGGCTGCCGTCATCTTGGACAATCCGCAGGCGGCCGCTGATGACGTACTGGAGATGCTGCATCTGACAGCTTTCCGTATTCGCCATCGGGCGGACATGCTGCGACCACTTCCAGCCCGGCTGAAGCGTGAACCGTGCGAGGGCCGTATCCTCGAGAGTCGCAAGCTCCAACTTGCCATGACCGCAATCCCTGGTTACGTCGGGAGAATCGAGGTTTTTCTTTGCAAACCTGACAGTTTCAGTAATCATGATTGGCTCCTTTCGAGTCGTCACATTATTGTAGGAGGAGGAGGCAATCGGGGAAAAACTGACCGTCGCCCAACGTACCGGCCGGAACCCTGGAAATGACCCCCTGCAAGACCTCCGGCCGCAATGAATCGAACCCGTCAAATTGACGAGTTGCAGGGCGACGATTGTCGCATGGCTCAGCCGCCCTTCGCTTCGGCCTTCACATAGAGTAGTGCCGGCGCCCTACCGAAATAGCGGAGCAGCGCCGAACACAACCAACCTTCCATCGGCGGATCGACGCTGGCGTACCAATTGCCGCCGATATCTTCTCGTCTCCACGTCAAACGCTTCTGATAGCCGGGAAACGGCGTTGCCGAGAACAGCAGCCGGAAGCCGCTGCGTGCATCGGGAATGTCCTTCACCAAATCGTCGATCATTTCTGGCGTGCCGCTGACAAACGGCTCCTGATGCAGCCCGGCCCCCGGATCGTCAAATACCCAGGTGCCGACCTCTTCCAGCCAGTACGGGGCGATCGCCATGATGTGATTGGACACGATACGTCCTCAGTCGAGATAATTCGTCAGCACTTTCCATGCCACGTAGACTCCCGCCACGCTGCCAATCGTACTGACCAGGAATGCCCCCATCAATCCAAGACCGATTGCGTCACCGGCCCACCAGCCAACCCAGCCGCCAACGGACATCCCGACAAACATGAGGAGACGGTTCATGATCGTGAGGCTACCCCTTCCCACTGATACCATGCCCAGATGGGCAGAGCATTCTTGCTCGGCCTCGGGGTCTTCAACCTACGCTCCATCGCCTGCTGCGTGAGTGTTGACCGGATGACCATAAAACCGCGGCGGATTGTCCTTCAGTGTGAAACCCCGTCGAGCAACTGGAACTCCCAAATCGTGGGCACGTCCCTGGCCTCAAGGATCTTCAGCCGGATATTGCGGGCGTTTGTTGTAGTGATCTGGCGAAGGAAATATGGCCCGACTTCCTTGCCTTTGATGATGGTTCGCCACTTGTCGTTGTCTTTGACCTGAAGCTCAAACCGCCGAATTCGCCCCCATCCCTCTTCGATCAGGACTGCATTAAACCTCTTGGCGCGCCCCAAGTCTAGCTCCAGCCAACCCCGCTTTGTTCCGACGCCGCCACCCCAGCGAGTCTCAGAATTCCCATCGGCCGCTTTTTCGGCTGCCCATTCGGAATTGTTTTCCCACACGCTTGATGCCGTAGCCCGACATCCTTGCGAAATCGGCTTCGGCAAGGCAGGCTGTTCGCCACGGAGAATCCGCCCCAGCCGCCGAAGCTGCTCAACATCCTCAGCACGCATCCGGCCGGTGAAATCCGGCGCCGTTGCCAGCAGCACATTAGCAGCCCCCCGCTTCCAACCGAGCCTGATTTGCCGCGCAACGGCCTCGGCAGGAAAAGCATGGCTGGGCGTGAAGTTCCGTCCTTCGCCATAGGTGAACCAGCACGACGGCCCCAGCGGATCGTGGTCGTACTCGCCTGTTCGGCTTTGCGATACCAAATTGTAGTCGAACGGGAGGTAGTGCTTTTTGCTGCCAACGGTGCGCAGCGGATTGTGACCGGCGGTTGGCGGCGGCGTCCGTTCACCGTCGAGGATATCCGTGGGAAAGTAGGCGATCTGCGTGCCGTCTTGTATATGCTGATTGAATTCGACCACGCAATTCGGCTGGAGCGACTTCAGGCAATCGTAAATCTCCTGCGTGCTGAGGTCGGCCGGCGCCCAACACTTCATGTCGATCCAGAAGTACGGAATCTCACCGTACTGCGTTGCCAGTTCGTAAAGTTGGGCCAAGATGATCGCCCGGGCATTGGGATGAGGATTCCAGTCGTTTCCTCCCCAAAGGCAGTAGTAGAACGCCGGCGTCAGCCCTTGGCGGCGGCACTCTTTCACGAATTCCTTGCAGACATCCGTGGTGTTGCCGCCTTGGGCGACATCGAAGTTCGTCGTGGCGCTGTCCCAGAGCAAAAAACCCGAAGTGTGGCGGGTCGTCAGCACCGCATACTTCATCCCTGCCTGCTTGAACGCTGCCACCCAGCCTGCGACGTCAAGCTGTCGAGGATTGTAGACTTTGGGATCACGGGCCTTGCACAACTCCTCGCCAGTGAACTGGTTGGTATTGAAGCAGACGAAAGCCCCAAGGCGGTACGATTCCCATTTCTTGAGAGCGTCGGTCTTTTCCGATGCCGGGGAGTGGCGAGTGGAAAGGTCAATCCGGTAGACTCTTTTGCCTCCATCAGGTGCTTTGATTTCGATCGCCGAATAGTTGCCTTCACGGGTCTCGTGAACAACCGGTTCGGCGGCACGTGACTGAGCGACCGGAAGCGACGAGGTGGTGGCCAACGCCCAAAGCAACAGTGTTGGGGCAATTCGGATCATCTTGGCTTTCCTTTCGTCGTGGAGAATCCGCCCATTCGACAACCCCAAGCGATGCGGCAGCACTGCATTGCCCCTGATAAAGTGAAGATCAGCGACCGAGTTATGGTGTCTTGGTTCAGCGTGAAATGGAAACTTCGATTGGCTTGCTAGGATCGTCCGGGTGTTGAAGTTGGTTGGTAGTGCTTGGATTTTTCGCTTTGGTGTTGTAAGCGAGGGAGGTGGGCGGCAGCAGAACCACCGCCCGGACCTCGCTCACAACCCCTGGGGCGGCGCTCGGGTCGGTTCCCACCGGAGCCCTATCCTCCGCCCAGGTCGTCTCTCATCGTAACGTCCTTCTTTCGATCAGGCAACCGTCCGCAAACGGGCCGCCTCTCGCTGCTCCTTTCTACGCTCGCGGGCCTCCGTCAGTTTGCGATCGCGGGCTGCGAAGATCTCCGCCTCACGGCCCGCCAATTTGTCCGCCGGCGCCACATAGCCAATCGCGCTGTGCAATCGCACCTCGTTGTAGTGCTCCACGTAACGAGCCACAATGCGGATGGCATCCTCCAGCGAGATCGGCGTGCCCGGCCGCAGGCACTCGCCCTTGATGCTCCCGTGAAATCGCTCCAGTTTGCCGTTGCTCTGCGGATAGTACGGGCTGGTGCGCACGTGCGTCATCCCGCAGATGCGAATGAACTCTTTGAAGTCCTTCGCCAAAAACTGCGACCCATTGTCGCTGATGATCCGCGGCGTCTCCTTGGGGAACTTCTCCCGCGCGCGTTGCAGGATCGTCAGTTCATCTTGCTCGGTCATCGAGCGGCGAATCTCCCAATGCACGGTGTAGCGGCTGTAGCCGTCGAGGATCGTCGTCAGGTAGTAAAACGTGCCGTGGATGTTGAGGTAGCTGATGTCGATATGCCAGTGTTCATGGGGTGTTTGCGGCTGTTGGAAGCCCGTGCCTTTCTTCGACGGCTTGTTCGTCGAGCGCCCGATGCGGCCCGCCGCCTTCAATACGCGATAGACGCTGCTGGGACTGACGGCCACCACGTCGCGGTCGAGCATCATGAACGCCAAACGCCGGTAGCCTTCCAGTGGATACTCGAAGGAGAAGCGGATGATGGCCTGCTTCTCCCAATCTTCGAGCCACCAGTCGCGCGGCACCCAGCCGTTGTGTTCGTTCCGCTTGCCGTAGCGATCCTTCCAGTCGTGGAACTTGCTCTGGCCAATGCCCAGCCAAGCCACGAACTTTCTGGCAGGAATCTCCGTGCGCTCGTTCCAACGGCGCACGTAATCGACCACTTCATCGCGAGTGTCGTGGGGAACCCAACGTCCGTTTAGAGTTCCCCATTCTCTTTTTTTGCGCGGACGTTCTCCTCCATCAGTTCGGAGATGACCTCGTTCTTCTGAACGAGCTTGGCCCGCAGTCGGGCGACTTCCTCCTCCTGGGCGGAAAGCCTCTTGGCCTCGCGTTTGGCGACCGGGTGAAAGGCGGCCGGCGCGTTGTCGAACAGGATTTTCTGCCAGGCGTAGATTTGGTTCGGCTTGATGCCGTACTCGTCGCAGAGGTCCGAGATGGGCACTTTATCGACCAGATACCTCTTGAGAATGGCAGCCTTCTGGTCCGTGCCGAAATGTCGTCGTTGTCCACTCATGAAATTCTCCTCGTCTGGGGGAAGATTCTAACCCAGGCGACCGAGAATTTCCATTTCCAATTGGTTCAAGACAAGGTGAAGACCGAATTCGCAGCATTCGCCGCTGAGTTCTTTGGCAGGATCGGCTTATGAATCAATCACCGAAATCGTCGTTTCTCGATAACGAGGTTTGCCTCCTTGCACAGCATTTTGGCGTAGAGAAGGTTCAGGCCGCATTGGGAAGAGTATTGGCCAATCGCGTCGAGAAGGCGCAGAAGCCATGCCGCAAGGCTGTGCGTCGTCATCAACAACCGGCGCGCCCAAATATCGCCGTCGCGCTAGAGTCAATTCGCGTAACTGACCCGGAGAAGCACCGACTTCTAAGCCTGTTCCTCGACGATCTAAGGCATCGTCGCGTCCTCAGAGAATCTCAGGACATTCGTTATTTCGCGCAGCTTATCGGGTTGAAAGAGATTGCGGGCAGATCACGCAGAGACATGCTTCCTGCACTGATACGCTTCTTGCTTGAGCAACCGGAAGAACGGCTAAAGAGTCATTTAGAAAAGGCCAACAACATTTCGGAGCAGCAGCGGCAAATGGGCTTCTCAGTGTTGACCGACAAACTCGTTGGGAAGAGATGATGTGGGAACCCCGCTAGACGGCCGCGCTTCATTGCATCCGCGGAGATGGTGGGCAGGAGACGTGTCGGCGTCCGAAGAGGCGCCAAAGTGAGATGATTCACCTTCTTCAAAAGCCGTCGCCATCGTCGCCATCGCGGCCGTTCGTCTCACGAATCGCTTCACGGACCAGCACGAGCAGGGCGTTGGGATCATAGGGCTTGCGGAGAAAGTAGTGGCAGCCGGCCGTGCGGCAGCGACGCACCAGGCCCGGCTCTTCCTTGCCGCTGAGAATGAGAATCGGCACCGAACAGGTCTCCGGCGAATCGGCCAGTTGCTCGCAGACCGTCAGGCCATCGGTGTCGGGCAGGCAGAGGTCGAGGATGATCGCCGAGGGGAGTTCGGCCTTCGCCTTCGTCAGGCCGGTGCTGCCCGAGTAGGCCGCGTGCGTGGCGAACCCCTGCTGCTTCAGCCGGTGCGAAAGAACTTCCGACAGCGTGTCGTCGTCGTCGATAATCAGCACCGAGTGACGCGGGCGAGTCACAACCGGCGACGGCTGAATCTGCGGAAGTGTTGCCAGTTCGCTGGGCATGGGAGGATCGTCGTGCGGGTGCTTTAGCGGCATTTCCCACCACCGTGTGCCACTGCTTGGAACAAGCAGTGCCGTTCCGACCGTTGGCATCCAGCACTGCTTGTTCCAAGCAGTGGCACACTTCGGCCGTTTGCCTCGGGCGGTGAAAATGCCAGTCAAGTCTAGGGCAACGCCGTGGGAAGTCAAATGACGGACGTTGCTCGATATGGTATACTACCGCAGAGGAATCCCCCCCATGAGACGCATCTCTCTTTGTCGCTCCACGGCCCTCACCCTAACCCTCTCCCAAAGGGAGAGGGGACGAGGTCGATTCGCTTTTTTCCTACTGACATCTCTGCTATTCTGCTGCGCATGGACCGTCCCCCTCCACGCGGTCGAAAAAAGCTCCTCGTATCACGCGGCGATCGAGTCGATCAAGGCCGACGATTTTGGCCGGTACGTGGGCCATTTGGCGGCGCCGGCGATGGAGGGGCGCGAGGCCGGCACGCGAGGCGGCATAGCGGCCGGCGATTACCTCGCCGACCACTACGCCCGGCTGCATCTCCACGGCGGCGGCGAGCAGGGCGGGTTCTTTCAGCCCTTCGCTCCAAACTTCCGCAATGTCCTGGCCGTGCTTCCCGGCAGCGATCCGAAGTTGCGGGACCAGGTGATTATCGTTTGCGGCCATTACGACCACATCGGCTACGGCGGCCGCGGCTTGAGCCTCGACGCCTATGGCGAAGTCCATCCCGGCGCCGACGACAACGCCAGCGGCGCCTCGGCCGTGCTCGAATTGGCCCAGGCGTTCACGATTCTCTCCGAGCCGCCAAAGCGGTCGATCCTTTTCGCCAATTGGGACGCGGAAGAAAAGGGCCTGCTGGGCTCGAAGTATTGGGTCGCCAACCCGACGGTCCCCATCGATCGCGTGGTGGCAGGGCTGAACCTCGACATGATCGGCCGGCTCCGCGACAACCACTTGATCCTGTTTGGCACGCGGAGCGGCTGCGGATGGCGGCGATTGTTGAGCAGCCACAACGACGCCGGCTTCAAAATCGACTTCCCCTGGGAACTGAAAGCCAACGCCGATCATTATTCGTTATTCGAGCACGACATTCCCGTGCTGTTGTTTCACACCGGCATGCACCAAAACTATCACCGCGCCAGCGACATGGCGAAGTTCATCAACACGCAGGGAATGCAGGAAATCACCAGGATGCTGTTCGGCGTCGTGTATGAATTGGCCAACGGGCCGACGACGCCGGCGTTTCGAGCGGCCGCGCGGGAGGAGACGCCGGAGACCGAAAAGGCCCTTCTCGATCAGGCCGAGAAGCCGGCCGAGCGGCTCGGGGTCGGTTGGATCGAAGATGCCGCGGTTTCCGGCGGAGTCGTTGTCTCGTCGGTAGCGCCGGACTCGCCGGCGGAGCGGGCCGGACTTCGCCCGGGCGATCGCATCGTGCGGCTCGCCGGCCGGGACATTCGCAGCGACGATGATTTCTTCGCCGCAGTCTCGCAGGCCGCCAATCCCGCCGTGCTCAGCGTCAGTCGCCCGGGCGAAAAGAAGCCGCTGGAGCTGACGGCGACGCTTGCCGGCAGTCCGCTGCGGTGGGGCATGATGTGGCGAGTGGACGACGCCGAACCGGGCACGGTCATCCTCACGCACGTGGTTCGCGGCTCAGCGGCCGCCAGGGCCGGCCTTGCCGCCGGCGACCGCATCTATCAAGTCGGCGGCCACGATTTCGCCGATGAGGCCGCTTTCGTCGGACTGACGAAGACCCGTGCCGAGTCGCTGCCGTTGCTGGTCGAACGCGACGGCCGGCTGCGGCACGTAACGCTTCAGTCTCGGCAGAGCCGAGCCGCTGAAACGGGCGGCGTGACGATTCTTCGTCTCAACGAGATTTTGTATAATCGCAACGTATGGCATCCACAGACGACAATCCCTACGCATCTCCACAACCTCCGCCCGAGGACGGCGAGACGCAAGCGAAACGGCCGCGCCATTTCATGTCTCCGGCGCCCGTGGAATATGGCGACAATGACGACCCTTCACCTATGGGCCGGTATGTTCTGCGGATGTATCTCACGCTGGGAGCCGGCGCAGCCGGAGCCTACATAGCGCTGGCCGTCGTTTACCCGACGATCTGGGCAATACTGACCGGCCTTGTGCTCGCGGCTGCGCTCGGGCTGATCACGACCAAGATCGTGCTGCGAATCGACAATCCGCTGAAGATGTGGTGTTTGACGCCGCTGTTCGGCTGCGGATGGCTGCTGTTGTTTTGGATTCTGTTTCGCTTGGCGGCGCTGTTCCGATAAGGACGCGATCGGCGGCGGGAGTCGCCTGCTGCGACCGGCGAGTTGCTCCGCATCAGTTATCGCCGCAACTCCGCTGTTGCACGGCAGAACGCCAAATCCTCTCCAATGAAACCTCTCGTTCTTGGCATTCAATCGTCGCGCGGTCTACAGCCGAACAGCCCGGCGGCTGCGATGATCGCCACAACCGGCATTATCGGCGCACGCATCCGCATGTCGGTCCAGTACACGGTGTGTCCGGCCATCAGGCAAAGGACCAATAGCAGACCCCAACGCCAGGCGGAAGGCGAAAGGGCTGGGCACTTCAGTGCCCGGTGCGAAACAGGAGAGAACCGCGACGCGCGCCAAATTCCAAGCATCGCCAACGCGAATTCGGCCACGTACCACAACGCCACTGCGTAGCGCGACAGGCGACCAGACCGAGTCTCCTCGGCCGTCAGGCAATGTGGCAGCGGCGACCAGAAGCGGCCAATCCGCACTACACATGCGTAGAGAAACATGCCGGGCTGGGCGCGAATGGTCTGCCACGCCTCGTCGTACGCCTGCCGATCGGCCGACAACTCATCGCACGGGCGGCGGCGATCCCAATCGGCGTTGAACTGCTCGGCCTGCCACACACTGCCCCAACTGCCACGGCGAAGCCAGTCGTAAAACTCCGGGTTGTTCGCCAGACGCAGCGTGTATCCGCCGTGCGTCGTCGTGATGATCGGACGGCCGAACTGAAGCTGATTGCGAATCGCCCAGGGACTCAGGACGAGGATCGCGCCGATGGCGAACGCTGCGGGTGCGCGAAGGCTGCCGGCAATTCTTCCGCGCGCCATTGGCCCCCGGCTATGGGGGACTGTCCCGATTTCCGCGGGCACCGCGGCGAAGCCGTCGTCAACGAAAATGGGACTGTCCCCTTTGATGTTGCGGAAAACCTGCCACAACAGCACAACACCGGCGGCGAGCGTCCAGAGAAGGAAGGCAGGGCGACAGAGCGCGGCCAAGGCAAGCACAATTCCCGCAACCATCGGTCGCAAAAATAGCCGGGAGCCAATGGCTCCCGGAGGGTTATCGCCCACGCTCGCGCGTTCCTGGAGCCGTTGGCTCCCGGCTATTGGACTCGTCGTCCGCGGTCGTCCTGCCCAGGTCAACACGAACAAGCCGGCCGTCGTCAGAAGCGTGGCCAGCGTTTCAGTCATCACCCGAGACGAACTGTCCAACAAGATCGGATCGCAGGCGACCAGCAACGCGGCCACGGCGGCGCCGCCGGCTCCCAATCCCCACCATCGCCCCAGCAGCAATACCAACCCGACCGTCGTCACGCCAAGCACGACGTGCAGCAACATAATGGCGACAACAACGAGTGCGCGGTCGTAAGCGACTGCACAGCCGGTCAGCACGATCGGATACAACGGTGGACGATAGGCGGTGGGTGTCGTTCCGCTGCCGAGCGTCCGGTACTCGACAAGATTCGTGGCCAGATGCAAGTACTCGTCGGGATCGTTTTGCAGCGCATTCGGCGTCAGCCACAACGCACCGCAGCGAATGAACAGAGCAAAACAAAGAACGAAAGCGGCGTTGCTGGAGAATCTCACGCAAAGGCGCAAAGGCGCAAAGGCATCATCTTTGCGCCTTTGCGCCTTTGCGTGAGATTCCCTTTTTTGTCTCTCTTCTTCCATGTCTTCCTACTGCTGCAACGAGTAGAGCACGACGTTCAATCCAATCTTCGCGGCGTCTTCGCGGACGTAACCGCGGCATTCGAGCGAATCCTGTTTCTCCAGGGCGCAGCTCAAGTCGTAGGGCGAGAAGACCACGCCCCAGCGGTCGCCGAACTTGACGCCCTCCAGGTCGGGCGGAACCTTGCGGACCGAAGCTTCCAGCCGTCCGCCGCCCGCGCTCGGCGGCGCCGGATCGCGCCGCGAAACGATCCGCAGGTCGTAGCCGCCGTAGGTCTTGCTCAGCAGCGGGTCGTTGACGGGAATCCGCTCGAGTTTACGCTCGGAAAAGATCGCCGCCATTTCGCGGCGGAAGGACGCCGTGAACGCCCGGCTGGCGCAGATCGAGTCGGCCAGCAGCATGCCGCCGCGCTCGATGTACAGTTTTAGCCGCTTTCGCTCCAGGTCGGTCAGGTGGAAGGCGGTTCGGCCGTGCATGAACACGAGATGATAGTCGAACAATGCGTCGTCGCTGATGTCGAGCAGTTGCTCGCGGACTTTCGTGCGGATTTTCAGTTGAACGGCGGCGGCGTCCATCAGGTTCGTCACCGCTCGCGGCGCAACGTTGCAGCCGCCGGGGTGGCGAAGCGTGGCGACGTACAGCCGGCCGCGTTCGATCTTGTCGTGCGGGCCGGTCGGAACCGAAGGGCGAAAGTAGTCCTCCTTCGGCCGCAATTCCCGATTGGTGGCATAGGCCAACACGTTGATGCCCAGCGACAGTGCGGCGTCGATCTGCGCCTGGACCGGACGGTTGTACTTTTCGCCGCGTCCCGGCCGTGAAAGCTCCCACAGGCACGACAGCGACGGCCGCGGATCTTGCGGCGGGTCGGGCGGAGCGTAGACCACGCTGGTGCGGCAGCCGAACTCGATGCCCAACAGCGGACGCATTTGACTCGGATCGATCGTCTCTTCGGCACGCCAGATGGGATGTTCGGGCTCGATCAGCTTTAGCTTGTACTCGGGCTCGGGAAAGACCAGCCTCATCAACTCGCGGAAGCCCCGGTCGAACTCCTGTCCCCATTCGCCGCCGCGATAGGCATCGGCAAAGAGGAAACCGCCCCGGTCGAGATAGTCGCGCAGCTTTTGCGCAAGCTCCTTGCGCAGCGCCGGCCCTTCCGGCACCGGGTCTTGGCTGCCGCACAAATAGAGCACCGGCGACTGGAGAAGTTCCTCGACGGTGGCCAGCCGCAGATCGGAAACCTGCCAGGTCATGTCGTGCTTCCACTTCCGTTCGACGTAGCGGGTCAGGTTGGCCACGTCGCTGCGGTGGCGGCTCCAATCGTCGGCCGGCCGGTGTTCGAGCTTGTCCATCAGCACCGGCCAGCGCCCTTTCGAGAGAAACAGCAGCGCGAAACAGGTGCCAATGACGGAATTGGCCTCCCCGACGCCCGGCGCCTTCCAAAAGCCCGAGAGCGGATCCTGGAGTTTGACCAGATGCTCGGCGCCTTCGCGATACCAATCGGCCCGGCTGGGTTGGCCAGGTCGGGTAGGAAAGAGGGGAATGAACCGCTTGGCGGTGAGCCGGCCGACCCGTTCCAGGCCGTAAAGGTAATAGAGCACATTGATGCGGCCGATGCCGGGGTTGTCCCTCACCGAATACTTCTTGCCGAGCCACTGCATGGCCCGGTCGATCCTATCATCATCCTTGCCGTTGTGGGGCAAACAGCACTCGATGCGGTTGCCGGACACCCTCGCGTCGCTCGACTGTACGCGGTCGGAGGCGATCACCAGCGAGGTGATGCCGGCGCAAGTCATGCTTCCCGTGCCGAAGGTATTGCGGCGGCTGTAGCCCCACGATCCATCGGCGTTCTGGCATCGTTCCCAGTACTTCTTGGCCCGCTGCCACGTTTCGTTATTGGCCGACACCCCGACGCGCTCGGCTTCGTGCAGGGCCAACAGCGCGAACTGGGAATTGGAATTGTCGGCTTCCCTCCCGAGCATACCGGGCAGTACGGGATACGTCCACCCTCCGGAGGACCAGTCGTCGCGGAAGTTGACGTTGTTGCGGTTATTGCGGTCGCTGTCGCGGATTTGAGTCTTCTCCAACCACGCCACGTTGTCGCGGATCGACATCAGATCCTTCTCGGGCTCGGCGCGGGCGAAGACCATCGTTTGCAGCGAAACCACGTAGGTCTTGTCGGAATGGAGGTCGCGAAGCCACTCCAGCGCTCGCCGCATAGCGTCATCGTCAAGTTCGACGCCGCAATTCAGCAACGCCAGGGTGCACAGGGCACTGACGCCGCCGTGCATCAGCAACGGGCCTTGGTCGTTCCACGACCCGTCGGCCTGCTGTTCATTCTTCAGGAACGTGACGCCGCGGTCGATCACCTGGCGGACCTGCTCAGCGGTAATGTCCGCCCGCAAAGTCCCTACAATCGAAGCGAACGCCCCGGCGACGAGTACGGCGGAGGTCACAAGGCGTTTCACGCAACGGCTCCTTCGGCGGCGAGGCCGAAAAAAAGGGAGGACGACATCATAAGTATCTTAGAATTAAGCAGTTAAGTCGGCAACTCCCCCCGCAGACCACGGGGGGGTGGTTTTGTACGCCACACGCAATAATGATACCATCAAGGAATAAGGAATGACGAACCTCGAATGACGAATGACGAAGGAAGTCCGAATGACGAAAAACGAAACTGGGCGAATTCGTCATTTGGGTTTCGGCCTTCGGATTTCATTCGTCATTCGTCATTCGAACTTCGTCATTTTCCCGACCCTTGACGCCCGAAATCCCTGACCCCCATGCCCCCCACTCCCACTCCCGCTGCAAAAACTCGCAATCTCGGCGACATCCTGCAAGAGTTCAGCCAACACCGCCGGTTGATGCAGGAAGAGCTGCAAAAAGTGATCGTCGGCCAATCCGACGTGATCGAGCAGATGTTCGCCGCCATCTTCACCCGCGGCCACTGCCTGTTGGTTGGCGTGCCGGGGCTGGCCAAGACGTTGATGGTCAGCACGCTGGCCCGCATCCTCGACATCCAGTTCAAGCGCATTCAGTTTACGCCCGACTTGATGCCGTCCGACATCACCGGCACGAACGTATTGGAGGAGGGGGAGCATGGGCGGCGCGATTTCCGCTTCGTCAACGGGCCGGTGTTCACCAACATCCTGCTGGCCGACGAAATCAACCGTACGCCGCCCAAGACCCAAGCGGCCCTGTTGCAGGCGATGCAGGAACGCGAGGTGACGGTGGGCCAGCAGACCTATCCGCTGCCCGACCCGTTCTTCACCATCGCCACGCAGAACCCGATCGAGCAGGAAGGGACGTACCCGCTGCCCGAGGCGCAGTTGGACCGCTTCATGTTCAACGTCAAGGTCGATTATCCGTCGGCCGACGAGGAGGAGCGGATTCTCGCCACCACCACTCGCGGCGAGAAGCCCGAGGTGCGGAAAGTTCTCTCGGCCAAGGCGATTCTGAATCTGCAAAACCTGGTCAACAAGGTGGCCGTCAGCGAGTACATCATCCAGTACGTCTCGCGGCTGGTTCGCGCGACGCGGCCGAAGGACGCTTCGGCGCCGGCGTTTGTGCAGGAGTTGGTTGATTGGGGCGCCGGCCCGCGCGCCGGCCAGTTCCTCATCCAAGGCGGCAAGGCCCTGGCCGCAATGGACGCCCGATTTTCGGTGGCCATCGAAGACGTGCAAAAGGTCGCCATTCCCGTGTTGCGCCACCGCATCAGCACGAATTTCCAAGCCCAGGCCGAAGGGATGAGCAACGAGGATCTCATCGAACGCCTGATCCGCGAGACCCCGCCGCCGGTGATACCGAAATATGAGAAGTGAATGGCCATCGTGCCACGCACATGAAGGGAGAATGAAGTATGAAAGTCGTGACCTATGAAGGTGTCGTGGAAAATGGCTGCGTCCATTTTCCAGCCGGAGTGTCGCTTCCTGAGAAGGTCAGGGTCTACGTAGTTGTCCCTGATGTCGTTGAGATCGATCTGCCGCGCATGGCGCACATCGCCAGCCCCCGGCTGGTTCATCCTGAACAGGCGAGGGATTTCGTAAAGGAAGTTGTAGACATTCAAGGAGAGAGTTGATGCCAAGCTACGACGCGCAAGAGTTCCAGCCGCCGGCTGCGGTGGCAGCGGTTACACTTTGCACTCAAGACGGTCATAAGAGCGTCAGCGGCGTCGTTATGTTGATTGACTCCGGATCTGACGTGAGCCTTATTCCCGAATCGTCCGTCCGACTAATGGGGTTGGAGGCATCCGGCGAGAAATACTATGAATTGATGGCGTTCGACGGCAGCAAGAGCGTCACGAAATCCGTCCAGTGTCAGTTGATCTTCTTGCGGCGGTCTTTTCGGGGAGCATACCTGATTGTGGAGGGTACAACCGGCATCTTGGGACGGGACATACTAAATCACATCTCCTTGGTCCTTGACGGCCCGCGCCTGAATTGGCGAGAAGAAGGCGCCGCACCCTAAGCAGCCGAACTCGTCGTCAGCCCCCATGCCATCCGCCGAAAAATACTTGAAGCCGGAAGTGATCCGCCAGATCAAGCGGCTGGACTTGCGCGCACAGTTCATCGTAAAGGGCTTTCTACAGGGCTTGCACGCCAGCCCGTTTCATGGTTTTTCGGTCGAATTCAGCGAACACCGCAAGTACACTCCCGGCGACGATCCGAAAGACATTGACTGGCTCGTCTATGCCAAGACCGACAAGTATTACGTCAAGAAGTTCGAGGCCGAGACGAACATCACCGGCTATCTGGTGATGGACCTGAGCCGCTCGATGGGCTACACCTATCGGCAGGAAATGACGAAATTCGACTACTCGATCTGTCTCGCGGCGGCGCTGTGCTACTTGATGATCCAGCAGCAAGACCCGGTCGGGCTGCTCACGTTCGACACGAAGATCCGCCAGAGCCTCCGGCCAAAAGCCCGGCGAAGCCACTTGGGCGACGTCCTCTCGCTTCTGGCGAACCTGAAGCCCGAGGGCGAGACGAACATCGCGCATAGCCTGATGCAGGTGGCAGCCATGCTGCGGCACGCCAGCCTGGTCATGGTCTTTTCCGACCTGTTGGCCGACACGGACCCGATCATGGAGTCGCTCTACCGCCTGCGGCACGGCGGGCACGACGTCATCCTGTTCCACGTTCTCGACGAGGCCGAGGTGCAATTCCCCTTCTCGGGCATGGTCGAATTGGAAGAGCCGGAAACCCACGAGCGCATGGCGATCGACGCCGACGGCTTCCGCCGCGTCTATCTCGACGAGGTCGAGGCCTTCCGCGACCGCTATCACCGCGAGTGTTTTCAGGCTGGCATGGATTACGTCCCGTTGGACACCAGCATGAGATTCGATCGGGCGCTGGGGGAGTATTTGATGCGAAGGAGTGAGCGTGGGTGAGAAAAAAACCGTTTAGCCCCGGCGTCCACGCCGGGAAGCGAGTGGGACCGGCAGTTTCCCAGCGTGTACGCTGGGGCTAAACAATCGTGCCAAAATGGCAGATCCTTCGCCATGACCTTCGTCAACCTCTCACTCCTGGCCGGAACGGCGCTGATCGCGGTGCCGATCGTGCTGCACCTGATCATGCGGCGAAAGCCGACGCTGCTGGAGTTCCCGGCACTGCGGTTCATTCAGCAACGGGCGGACATGAACCGGCGGCGGTTGCGGCTGCGGCATCTGCTGCTGTTGCTGCTGCGGGCGGGAGTGATCGCGCTGTTGGCTTTCGCCCTGGCCCGGCCGAGCGTGAAGTTCGGCGCCGCCGCGGGGAGCCAGGAAGCCCCGCTCGCCGCGGCATTGGTGTTCGACGCCGCGCCGCGGATGGAATATCGCCACGAGAACAAAACCCGCATTGAAGTCGCGCGCGATCTCGGCCAGTGGTTGCTCGCGCAATTGCCCGAACAGAGCGAAATCGCCGTGATCGATACGCAGATCGGATCGGGCGGAACATTTCTGCCCGATCGCGGCGCGGCCAAGGACCGGATCGCCAATCTCGTGAGCGTGGGCAATTCGCAGCCGCTTACGGCCGCGATCGACGCCGCGGTGAAGCTCCTCCGCGAGAGCAGCCTCGATCGAAAGGAAATCTACATATTTACCGACCTCTCGCGCGGCGCCTGGCCCCAGGAACAAGCGGCTCGGCTCCAGCGGCAACTCGCGGAACTTAGCGGCGTGGGAATCTACGTGATCGACGTCGGCGTGGCCAAGCCGACCGATTACGGCCTGGGCGAAGTGCGCCTCTCCGGCGAGGTTCTCTCGAATCGCGGCAGGCTGTCGATCGAAACCGTGCTTTCCTGCGTCGGCGCCCCGGCAACCCGCTCGGTTGAACTGCAAATGAAAGGCCCCGACGGCAAGTTGCACAGCGGCGGCGTGCAAAACGTCGAAGCTGTGCCCGGTGAATTGCGACCGGTTGAATTTCGCGTCGCCGAGATGCAGCCGGGCACGCATCAGGGGCTCGTGCGGATCGTCGGGCAAGACGGCCTGGCGGCCGACGACACCCGCTATTTCACCGTCCAGGTGAAGCCGGCGTGGCGCGTGCTCTTGGCCGCCCCGAAAGCAACGAAGCCCGCCGAGGGCTATACTCTTTATCTTGCCGAGGCGTTGGCGCCGGAGGAGTTTCGTAAGCGCGGGCAAGCGCAGTTCGACTGCGACGTTTGTGAGTTGGCCGATTTGCCGAAGCGGCAGCTTGCCGGCTACGCCGCCGTCTTCCTGTTGGATCCGACGCCGCTGGAGCCGGCCACGTGGCAGAAACTGGCCGATTATGCGGCGGAAGGGCATGGCGTGGCGATCTTCCTCGGGCGAAACGCCTCGTCCATCGATTCCTTCAACGAACAGCAGGCGCAATTGCTCTTGCCGGGCAAACTGCTGCGGCAGGCTCGGCGGTCCGACGGCGATCTGTACTTGGCGCCGCGCGATTACCAACACCCCATCCTCGCGGCGTTCCGCAGCCAGGCGAGTTCGATCCCCTGGGATGCCTTTCCGGTCTTCCGCTATTGGGAACTTGGTCCGCTGTCGAGGGGCGTGGGCATCGTGTTGCAATACGGGGACGGAAGGCCGGCGGTGCTCGAACGGCCCGTCGGCAAGGGACGCGTGCTCACCATGACCACGCCCGTCTCCGATCGGCCCAATCGAGAGCCGTGGAACCTGCTGCCGGTCGACAGTTTTGGCGTCGGCTGGTGCCCTTTCGTGATCCTCGCGGACCAGATGGCGGCCTATCTGGTCGGCAGCAGCGGCGAACAGTTGAACTATCTGGTCGGCCAGACCGCCGTCGTGCGGCTCGATGCCGCCCAGAGCCGGCGCGGCTATCTGCTGTTCACGCCGGATGGGCGAAGTTCTTCCTACTCCGCCAGTCTCGACCGCCGCGAGCTGCCCATCACCGCAACCGATCAAGTGGGCAACTACCGGCTCGAAGCGGGCGGCGTCGGGGGAGTGAAGCTCGGTTTCAGCGTCAACTACGCCCCCGACCAGACCCGGCTCGATCGGCTCAGCGACCAGGAGCTTGCGGCCGTGTTCGGCCCGTTGAAGTTCCAGCTCGCCCACACCCGCGAGCAGATCGACCGCGACATCAGCACCGGACGGGTCGGCCGCGAGCTGTTCCCGCCGTTGATGTTGATGGTGGCACTCGTGTTGGCATTGGAGATGTTGGTGGCAAATCGGTTTTATAGGAAATAGGGGGAATCGGTGCGTGCCGTAATGATTAGCGGTCAAGATAAGCGGCTTTCGCTTGATTGTCGCCCGTTTAGCCGCCCGCCCACAGGGCGGCGAGTGCGCGGGCCAACGTCGCGTCTTCAAGATCGCAAACTGTGATCTTAGACTGTCACGACTGAGACGTTTGAAATCGCAATTTGTGATCTCAAACATGAACGAAGACTACAAAACACCCATCCGTCGGGCGGAACGCGTCACAATACGTAACACGCTGAGACACGCAATGCCAAACAGCCAATCCCTCATTCCGACCGAGCGAATCGAGCGATCAATTCTGTTGGTTCGCGGACACAAAGTATTGCTGGATAACGACTTAGCGTCATTGTATGGCGTCGAGACCAAACGACTCGTCGAAGCCACAAAACGGAATATCGCGCGATTTCCTGAGGACTTCATGTTTCAACTTGATGAAGAGGAGTTCGCAAACTTGAGGTCGCAATTTGCGACCTCAAGTTTCTGGGGCGGTCGCCGTCATGCCCCTTACGCCTTCACCGAACAGGGGGTGGCGATGCTTTCCAGCGTGCTGCGGAGCCCGCGGGCGGTGGCGGTGAACATCGAGATTATGCGGGCGTTCGTCCGTCTGCGGCAGATGTTGCTCTCCCACGTGGACCTTGCCCGAAAAGTCGAGGCCCTCGAAAAGAAGTACGATAGCCAGTTTAAGGTCGTCTTCGACGCCCTGCGGCAGTTGATGCAGCCCCCGGAGGAAAAGCCGAAACGGCCGATCGGATTTCATGCGAAACAATAAACGACTATTGGAGCGACGCAATTGACGATGAAGTGGGCGGTAAACCGTCCACCCCTCGACGAGCGCCGCGTGGACGCGGCGGCTGAACCCTGACCTCTAGCCCCTGACCCCTGGCCCCTCCATGTTCCGCCTCTTTTTCTATCCCGTCTTCGACAGCTACCTCCTGGTGGCGGCGGTCGCGCTGTTGTTGGCGGGATTGATGTGGTTCGGGCCAAGCCGCGAGAAAACGGGACGCGGGCATCGCGTGGCGATCGCGCTCTTGCGAGCGGCGGTCGATCGCGCTGGTGTTGCTGGCCATGCTCCGGCCGACGTTGGTCTATACGCATACGGAGAAGCAGGCCGCCACGCTCGTGGTCCTCGTCGATCAGTCGCGGAGCATGACCGTGCCCGACGCCGTGGGCGACAAGACCCGCTGGGACGCCCTGCGGCTGACGCTGACCGATGCCGCGC
Source organism: uncultured Planctomycetia bacterium (assembly GCA_963719005.1). GTDB lineage: Bacteria > Planctomycetota > Planctomycetia > Pirellulales > Thermoguttaceae. Next base: position 557,237 of record CAVRAR010000018.1, on the reverse strand, counting down.
CCGCACTGGCCAAACTCCAAAACGAATTCGAGTTGAAGGCGTACGCCTTCGACAGCGACGTTCACGAAGTCCGCGCCGAGAAAGGTGCGATCGAACTGCCCGACGAGCCGGCCGGCCGGCAGACCGCCATCGGCGCGGCGATCGACGAAGTGCTTCGGCGCGAAGCCGGCAAGCGGCTGCTGGGCGTGGTGCTGCTGAGCGACGGTGCGCAGCGGGCGTTCGCCCCCCACGATCTGCCGCCGCAGATCGCCGCCACTCGGCTCAAACGCCTCGGCTATCCGATGTTCACTTTCCCCTTCGGCCAGTCGCGCGGGCTGGGCGAGGCTCGCGACGTCGCCGTCAAGGATCTCGTGGTCAGCCCCAACGTGTTCGTCAAGAACGAGTTGGCCATTACCGGCGACGTTCGCGTCGACGGCTACGTCAACATCGATATTCCCGTTCGCGTGTTGTTCGAGACCTCGCCCGGCAAGATGGAAGTCGTCGCCGAGCAGAAGATCCGCGCGGAGGCCGACGGCCAACTCGTTCCGATCAGACTCAGTTACATTCCCGAAGTGCCCGGCGAACACAAGTTGACGCTGGAGGCCGTCGCCCAGCCCGGCGAACTGGTAACCACGAACAACGAGTTGAGCACCTTCGTCAACGTGCTGAAGGGCGGGCTCAACGTTTTGTACATCGAAGGGACGCTGCGCGTCGAGCAGAAGTTCATCCGCCGCGCGCTCGACTCCTCGCGCGACATCAAGGTCGATTACGTGCGGCTCGATCCGCGCGACTCGAAGACCCGGCCCGCCGACTTCGCCGATCGCTTCAAGCCGGGCAAATACGACGCTTACATCCTCGGCGACGTCGATTCGACGGCCTTCGAGGCGGGCGAGCTTGCCGACCTGGCCGACTGCGTCAACCGCGGGGCGGGACTCATCATGCTCGGCGGATTCCAGACGTTCGGTCCGGGCGGATACGACGACACGCCGCTGGCCAAGGTGCTGCCGGTGGGCATGGACCGGCTGGAACGGCAGACCCCCGACGAGCCCATGCGCGCCGACGTGCAATTGCCCGGCCCGCTGAAAATGCAGCCCACCAAGCTCGGCCTGATGCACTTCGCGCTGCGTCTGGCCGGCAAACCGAGCGAGAATCAGACCCTCTGGTCGAAACTGCCGCCGCTTGAAGGGGCCAACAAGTTCCACGATCTCGCCCCGGGGGCCACCGTGCTGGCCGACGCCGGCCCGGACAAGCCGCTGCTGGTCGCTCACAGCTTCGGCGCCGGCCGGGTCATGGCCTTCGCCGGCGATTCGACCTGGCGCTGGTGGATGAGCGGGTTCGAGTCGGCCCACAAACGATTCTGGCGGCAGATCGTCCTCTGGCTGGCGCGGAAAGATCAAACGCAGGAGGGAACCGTCTGGATTCGCATGCCGCAGCGACGCTTCGCGCCGTCGCAGCGGGTAGAGTTCTCCGTCGGCGCCACCTCGCCCATCGGCGATCCGATCACCGACGCCGAATTCAAAGCCGAGATCGTTCTGCCCGACGGCAAAACTCGCAAGGAGTTGCCGTTGGCGCGTCAAAGCGAGCAGATGGTCGGCTCGTTCTCCGATACCGACGCGGCCGGCGACTACGCCATCGAAGTCACGGCCGCCAAGAAAGATCAACCCTTGGGCTCCGCCCGGGCGCGATTCCTCGTGAGCCATCAGGACTTGGAGCTCGACAACGCGTCTGCCGACGCCGCGACGATGGGCAGCTTGGCCGCGATGACCGGCGGCAAATCGCTGGCCCCGGAAGAATTGCCCGCGCTGATCCGAAGTCTCACGGAGAATACCGAGCAACTCGACGTGCAGCGCGAAACGAAGAAGACGTTTTGGGACACCTGGGCGTTCTTCCTGACGGTCGTTGCCCTGCTGGGAGTCGAGTGGTATCTTAGAAAACGCTGGGGATTGGTGTAGGAGTTCAAGCGTGCAAATAGCCGGGGGCCAACGGCCCGTGGAATGTGCTCGACACCGCGACCGCGGGTCGTTGGCCCCCGGCTATTCCACGACATCACCGCTCTAATACACGACTCCATGAGGAGTCCATCAACATGACAACGCGATCTCTGTTCAACATCGCATTCGGCGGCATCTGCATCGTTACTGTTCTTTCCGCGGGATTATTCGCCGCCGAGACGAAGACATTTCGCCCGCCGGCCGTGCCGCTGGTGGTCCACGATCCGTACTTCAGCATCTGGTCGTGCGCCGACAAGCTGACCGACGACTGGCCGCGGCATTGGACCGGCCGAATCAATGCCCTGTGCAGCATGGTCCGCATCGACGGCAAGCCCTATCGCCTCATGGGCCCGCAGCCGGCCGACGTGCCGGCGATGAAGCAGAAGCGCCTGCTTGTGCTGCCGACCCACACAATCTACATGTTCGAGACCGGGGGCGTGGAAGTGTGGTTCACCTTTATGTCCCCAACACTTCTGAATGATCTGGAGTTGATGTCGAGGCCCCTTACGTACCTGACTTGGCGCGTCGTCTCCACGGACAAGAAACAGCACGAGGTGTCGCTGTATTACGACAATTCCGCCGAGCTGGTGGTCAATGATCCGAGGCAGGCGGTCGTCTGGTCGCGGCCGAAGACGAAAGGGATCAGCTTTTTTATGCGGATTGGCTCGAAGGAGCAGCCCGTGCTGCAAAAAGCAGGCGACGACTTGCGGATCGACTGGGGCCATCTCTACGTGGCCGCACCGAACCAGAAAGGCATGTCGATGGCCATCGCAGGTCACGAGAAAGCCCGGTTGGCGTTTGCCGAGGATGGCTCGTTGCCGGAAACCGATGACACGCGAATGCCGCGACCTGCCAACGATGACTGGCCCGTTACTGCCTGCATGTTTGACCTTGGCAGCATTGGTGGCCCAAAGACGTTGAAGCCGGAAACGCGGCTCCTGATGCTCGCCTACGACGACGAATATTCGATCGAATATCTTGGCACGAAATTGCGCCCCTATTGGCGTCGCAATGGCATGGAGATGGAGAAACTGCTGATAACTGCCACCAGCCAATTTGGAGAATTGTCGCAACGTTGCGCAGCCTTCAGCCGAGATTTCATGGCCGACTTGACCCGCGTCGGCGGCCCGGACTACGCCCAATTCTGCGCCTTGGCTTATCGCCAAGCAATCGGCGCCCACAAACTCGTCGCCGCCCCCGACGGCCGGCCGATGCTCTTCAGCAAGGAGTGCTTCAGCAATGGCTGCACCGGCACCGTTGATGTGATCTATCCGGCCGCGCCGATCTTCATGCTGCTGAACAACGAACTTCTGAAGGCGTCGGTCACTCCGGTCTTCGACTACGCCGCCACGCCCTGCTGGAAGTTCCCCTTCGCCCCGCACGACCTCGGCACCTACCCGAAGGCCAACGGCCAGGTCTACGGCGGCGGCGAACGGACCGAGGAGAACCAGATGCCGGTCGAAGAGTCGGGCAACATGCTCATCATCGCGGCCGTGATCTCGAAACTCGACGGAAACACGAAATATGCTGAGAAATACTGGCCGCAACTCGAACGTTGGGCCGCCTTCCTGAAGGAGAAGGGGCTCGATCCGGCCAACCAACTCTGCACCGACGACTTCGCCGGCCACCTCGCCCATAACGCCAACCTTTCGATCAAGGCCATCGTTGCGCTGGGGGCCTACGCGAAGATGTGCGACATGGCCGGCCGAAAGCAGCAGGCCGCCGAATATCGCCGCACGGCCAAGAGCTTCGCCAAGCAGTGGATCAAAATGGCCGACGACGGCGATCATTATCGCCTCGCCTTCGATCGCCCCGGCACGTGGAGCCAGAAGTACAATCTGGTCTGGGACAAGCTGCTCGGGCTGAAGCTCTTCCCGCCGGAAGTGGCCGCCAAGGAGATCGCGTTCTACAAGACGAAACTGAACCGTTTCGGGCTGCCGTTGGACAATCGGGCCGAATACACGAAGACCGACTGGGAAGTCTGGACGGCCACCCTGGCCGATTCGCAGGCCGATTTCGACACGCTGATGCAGCCGGTCTACGATTTCGTCAGCCACACGCCGCAGCGCGTGCCCATGACCGACTGGTACCAGACCAAAGACGCGCGGATGGTCGGCTTTCAGGCCCGGCCGGTGATTGGCGGGGTTTTCATTAAGATGCTCGCCGACCCGGCGGTGTGGAAGAAGTGGTCGGGAATGGCGTCTGTGCGCCGCCCCACGGAATAGCCAAGAAGATCCTACCGAGGTCTTTATGAACAGAATCAACGGTAAATGGTTATGTCTGCTCGTATACGGCCTCGTTGCAGTTGTGATGATCGTTGCTTTGCCGATCTGCCAGGCAGCCCGCGGAGGCGAGCCGGCTGGGAAAGACCTGGAAAACAGGGCGCTAATTCGCCGGCTTGTCGAAGGGCTGCACAATGGGGTGAAGGAACCGAAAATCAAGGACATGGATGCCGGTCCTCCCTATCTTATCATCCCCAAGACGTTCGATTGGGAATCGCAGAAGCGCATTTGCGCAAACATCGAGAAACTTGTCGGAATGGGAACAGATGCGTTCTCTGAATTGATCGCCCATGTGGACGACCACCGTTTTTGCGGCTTCTGGGAGTTCGCCGAGGAAGAGCCCGTCAGCGTCGGGCGGATTTGCGAAGAGATCATCGAACGGCAGGTTGAGCCCTTCCACTACGACGTTCATTCTCCGATCATCAGCGCTCGGGTTCCCCATACGCTTCCGAAAGGGAGGAAGCGGGATTGGGAGGCATGGTGGAAGAGGAACCAGGATAAATCGCTGCGAGAGTTGCAGATCAACGCCGCCGAAGCGTCGATCACGATTTTGAAGCACACAAGGAACGACCGTACTTTTCCAGACGAATCGTTCGATTCATGGCGAGCCAGGCAGATCAAAGGACTGACGAAGATGGTGGAGGAGTTGAAAAAGTCCCGGAAGCCCAAACCAGCGAGATCGGGACATTTTTTTCGGCTTCTCCGTCAGGATCGTGTCAAGAGAGTCGGCGACGAGAACCGGTATTATTACGATTCTCGGTGATGTTCTGCACCGCAACCCATTTCCACAAGGGAACGGGAAGCGTTCGCCGGGGACGCCAAGGCGCGGAAATCCGCCCCCCTGCCGTCCGCCGCCTTCATAAAATGCGGATACGACGCCGGCTATAGACCGCAAGGCCCAAAACGCACCCGGCCAATAGTGCCAACGTGCCCGGCTCGGGCACGGCGACCATGGCATAGCCGCTGAAACCGGTCGCGGTGAAACTGGCGAAAGTGCCGTCGTAGGTCAAATCCAGCGGGCTGTAGCTCGTCCAACTGCTCCCGTCGTAGTGCCAAACTTCCAGACCGTCCGACGATTGGCCCGGGCCGACGTTGAACGAAAGATAGGCGGGGTTGCTCGGGCTGACGGCGTACCCGTCGGCTGAAAACGCCCAGCCGCTTAGGACCGATTCCCTCGGCGACAATTGGCTTCTCAAGAGGTTGAGAACCGTGTCGTTCACGGCCGTGGCCGTAAATGTGATGTTTGTTGTGCTTCCCGCCGCAGGGAAACTCGCGCCGACCTGCCAGTTCGTTCCGCCGGGTCCGTTATCGTCGATCAGCGCGCGCTGCACCAACGCCAGGTTGAGCGGGACTGCGGAACCGGAATTACCGGACGCAACGCTAGAGGCAGTGAACGTTTGGCTGCCTGCATCCCACGTTCCGCCAATACTTTGATACGTACCGAAACCAGCCCAGGTGTCGGCGGACATTGGCACATACACGTCTGCCGCGATACCCGCCCCGGCGAGGATGCGAATTTTGCCATTATTGGTTATAGTACCAGCGTTGAGCGAACTGTCGCGATCGACGTCGATGGCCAGAAGCGATGCGCTGTTGATCGAGACGCTGGTCGTCATGACGGTACCGCCGCCAGTAATTGAGAGCGTCCCGCTACCAAAGTTCCCTACATCAAGGTTGCCGCCGATTATCCACATCGAGCCACCGCCATTCACCGTAACCACGCCTGAACTGCCCCAGTAGTTTCCAATATAGGCGTTGCTTAAGCTTATCACTGTCCCCCCAGAGTTGGCGATTGAGAGTGTCCCGCTGCCGCTATTGCCGACATAGAGGGCATCGTTGTTGGTCCACGTCGACCCGCGGTCCACCCTGACCATGCCTATCGAGCGGCTTTTGTCACCGATCGAGCCGTTGTTGCAGGTGACGGCGCCGCGATTGATCATCGAGAGCGTCCCGCTGCCGTAATTGCCGACGTAGAGATTGGTACTGGTCCAGGCTGAGCCGTTGCCGGTCACCGTGACCGTGCCTTTCGAGCCCGACATGTCGCCGACGTAACCCTCGCCGCTGCTGACGCTGCCATGGTTCGAGATTGAGAGTGCCCCGCTGCCAAAAGAGCCGACATCGAGCCTGTCGCCGCTTGTCCACATCGAGCCGACGCCATCCAAGGTGACCGCGCCCGTCGAGCCGGGACCATCGCCGATGAAACCGGCGCCGCTGACCTGGGCGCCACTGGTAATCGAGAGGATTCCCCCTCCTTGATCACCAACAATGAGGCAGCCGCTATTAGTCCAAGTCGAGCCGGTTCCTGAAACGGTCGCAACACCCTTCGAGTCGCTCTCGTAGCCGATGTAGCCGTAGTCGGATTTCACGCTGATTCCATCGCAAATCGTCAACGAACCGGCGCCGTGCCAGCCCGCGCCGAGACTGGCGTCCCTGGCTTGGCTGATAGTCATATCGAGGTTGACCGTGATATTCTGCCCGGAGTTCTGCAACGCAAATGTTCGCTTCAACCCGTGGGTTGAATCAAACCTCAGATCGATGTCGCTTACAAGTCCGCAAGTGTTGATCGTGCCGGTACCCGTCAACTGAGTCGGTGACATAAGAAGCGATCGCGTTGTTAGCGTTCCGCCGTTAGCACCGAATTGAATCACGCCTGTAGAACCTGTGGTCCAGCCAATGTAGGTTTCGGCGGCAACCGACACGCTCCCGCCGTTGGCGATCGAGACCGTTCCGGTGCCCGTGCCATAATAGCCGCCAACACAGAGATAGTAACTGTCAATCCATGTCGAGCCCATGCCGTCCAGTGTGACCATGCCCATAGAACCGGACAACCTGCCGACGCAGGCGTCGCCGCTGTTGATGGTGCCACCGTTGGTAATCGAGAGGGTTCCGCTCCCGTGGTAGCCGACATTGACTTCACTGCTGTTAGTCCAAGTCGAGCCGGTTCCGGAGACACTCACCACGCCCGTCGCGGCGCTACCGTAGCCGATGTACCCGTAGGACGATAGAATATCGCTGCCGCCATTGACCGTCAGGGTGCCGGAGGCAGTATTGCCGATATAACCGTCCGTGGAGCTTGTCCAAGCGGATGGATTGGAGGGAGAGACGTCGCCCGTCGGCGTGATGTCGGCACGGGCCGACGAGAGGGGGGCGGTGAGAACGAATGCGGCGAACAGGGCAAACGGTATTGAACGTTGCGACGTTGTTTCGTACGTTGTAGAAAATCGGCTCATTGCTCCCTCGCAAAAAACGGGCCAAAATTTTTCGTCACAAGGCAACGGAGGAACACTGATCTTCGCTAATCTCCGCTGATTGTCTTCATTAGCGTCGATCAGCGAGGATTAGAGCGGTTTCATTTTAGGTGTAGCGGTATCCGCAGTGTTGAAAATAGTTTCGGCACTCGGATTCCGTGAATTGGTCGAGGATGCTGCCGCAGAGTTTCCATAGCTTATCGACGGTCCGTTCGGCTCCGTCACGGAGCAACTTTTTGAACTTGGAAAACGCCAACTCGATGGGGTTCAGGTCCGGCGAGTACGGGGGCAGGTAGCGCAGCTCGGCACCGGCCGCTTCGATGGCTTTGCGAACTCCAGCCACCTTGTGGCTGGAGAGATTGTCCATCACCACGATGTCGCCAGGTTTCAAGGCCGGTGCCAGATGTTGCTCGACCCAGGCGCGGAACAGTTCGCCGTTGATGCCGCCTTCCACGGTAAGCGGAGCGATGAATCCCTCGGCCCGCAATGCGCCCAAAAAAGTCGTCGTCTGCCAACGTCCGCAAGGAGTTTTTTCCAGCAAACGCGTGCCGAGTTCCGAGCGGCCGTAGGTGCGGGTCATGTTGGATTTAGCCCACGTTTCATCGATGAAAACGACTTTGGCGGGATCGATCGACTCCTGCGAAGCGCGCCATGCCGCGCGCTGCTCAACCACATCGGGGCGATCCTGTTCGCTGGCAATCAGCGTCTTTTTTTTCGCGACTGCTTGAGCGCTTGGCATGCGGCGCAAAGCGTTCCCAGGCAAACCTCTTCGCCGCGCTCCCGCTTCAAATCGGCTTGCAGTTCGCGCAGATAGATGTCGGGCCGAGCCGCGATCTTGGCGACGAGCCAGTCTGCCCAAGCATGCCACGCGGGCTGACGCGGAGCCGCCTTCTTTGGCGCCACTTGGCCGGTCTCGCGACGTTGTTGCTGGATGCGCCGCACCCAAGATTCTGAAACTTTGAAACGCAGCGCGATCATGCGCCGCTCTTCGTTCGTATCGCACGCGGCGAGCACTTCGCCGCGAAACTCCGCATCGTACGGTTTCATCAGGGTCACCTCCTTGAGTGAGATGAACCCAATTTACCGAGTTCGCCCAGAATGCGCTAGACCTACCGTGGAACTGCTCTAGCGTTCCCGCAAAATCCGACGAGATCGAATCTGATACCCCACGATCCGGCACATAGCCCACCTTTTGCGCAATCTACCACCCCCCCATGAACTCGTCAATCCTCTCCCCCCCGAGAATGTCAGAAAACCGCAAAGTTTGTCACTCGCCGTTCGGGCCGGGGACTGGCTCATTTTTTGGCCCTTCGAGGGCTGAGAAATGTGCCTATCCCCTTGCCGCCGAAGGGGACAGTCCCCCAAAACGCCCTCGCCCCAGGCAATTTTTTCCCCCTCCCCCTATCCCCGGTTGCATTATCTCGGCCGTTTGGTACACTGAGGAGCTTAGTAGTTGTTAGTAACACATTTGTAGGCAGAGTTGCAGCAAACACGGTGGGAGGACTTCGCTTCCCCGGGGAAGCAGCCGGAGCCAACCAAGCGGGAGCAGTCGCGGTAACAGATGACTATTACCAGAGAGCGGAAGACGGGTTTGATCGGGGAATTCCAGCGGAGTGACAACGATACTGGCTCCCCCGAAATCCAAATTGCCATCCTCACGACGCGGGTCAATGGACTCACCGAGCACTTGCAGAGCCACAAGCGCGATTACGCTTGCCGGCGCGGTCTGCTGATGCTGGTCAGTCGCCGGCGGCGGTTGCTGGATTACCTCAAACGGGTCGATCCGCAACGTTACCTCGACATCATTCGCCGTCTCGACATCCGCAAGTAAGGGTCGAGGGATCAGGGGTCAGAGGCCAGGGTGCGAGATTGGTGGGCCTTGACGTGCCGGCCAACGATAGAATCCCCTTGGCCGCTGGTCCGTGATCTCTGGTCCCTGACCTCTGATCCCTGACCTCTGATCCCTGTCTGCTGCAACTCATCAAGATCAAGGTAGGAACGAACATTGAAAGCACGTGTTGAACGCCAGATCGGAGCATCCATTCTCTCCATCGAAACCGGCGAACTAGCAAAGCAGGCCGCCGGCAGTTGTCTTGTGCAGTACGGCGAGACGGTCGTCTTAAGCGCCGTGGCGTCGGGCGGACCTCGGCCCGGCGATTTCTTCCCCCTCACCTGCGACTACCGCGAGCGCGTGGCCGCGGCGGGCAAGTTCCCCGGCGGCTTCCTCAAGCGCGAAGGCCGCCCGACCACCAAGGAGACGCTCACCGCCCGGCTGATGGATCGCCCCATCCGCCCGCTGTTCCCCGACGGCTACAAGGACGAAGTGCAAATTCAGTCGTTCGTGTTGGCCAGCGACCGGCAGAACGACGGCGACGTGCTGGCGATGAACGGGGCCTCGGCCGCGCTGCGAATTTCGCCGCTGCCGTTCCTCGGCCCGATCGGCTCGGTGCGGCTGGCGTCGATCAACGGCGAGTTCGTCGCCTTCCCCACGCACGACGCCTTGGAAGAGAGCGACCTCGATCTGATCGTCTCGGGCAGCAAGGAATCGATCCTGATGATCGAGGGCTTCGCCCGCGAAATGCCCGAGGACCGCATGGTCGAGGCGATCACGCTGGCGCACAGCTATATCCGTGAGATTTGCGAGATGCAGGAGGAGTTGGCGGCCAAGGTCGGCACGGTCAAGAAGGAATTCGTGCCCGCCCCGCCCGACGGCGTCTTCGACAAACTGCGGGCGAAATACTACGATGCCTTCCGCGCCGCCAAGCAAACCGAAGGCAAGCTGGCCAGGGCCGAAGCCTGTGCGGAAGTGAAGAAGCAGGCCATCGCCGAACTGATTCCCGATCCGAAGGCCGAAGGGGCAATCTCGGCCGACGCGTTCGCCTCGGCGTGGGAAGAGTTGGAAACGCGGGCCGTGCGCGATCAGATTCTCACCGGCACCCGTCCCGACGGCCGCAATTACACCAGCCTTCGCCCGCTGTCGGCCAAGATCGATCTGCTGCCCCGGGTGCACGGTTCGGCGCTATTCCAGCGCGGCGAAACGCAGGCGTTGGTCACCGTCACGTTGGGCACCGGCCGCGACGAGCAGCGCGTCGACGGGCTGATCGAGGAATACTCGCAGAAGTTCATGCTGCACTATTACTTCCCGTCGTTTTCGGTCGGCGAGTGCCGGCCAATCCGCGGCCCCGGCCGCCGGGAGATCGGCCACGGAGCGTTGGCCGAGCGGAGCGTCAAGCCGGTGCTGCCCGACCCCGACGCCTTCCCCTACACGATCCGCATTATCTCCGACATCCTGGAGAGCAACGGGTCGAGTTCGATGGCGAGCGTTTGCGGAGCCACGCTGGGACTGATGGCCGCCGGCGTGCCGATCAGCAATCCCGTGGCCGGCATCTCCGTCGGGCTGGTCAAAGAGCCCGACCGCTTCGTCCTGCTCACCGACATCATCGGCGACGAAGACCATTTCGGCGACATGGATTTCAAAGTCGCCGGCACGCAAAACGGCATCACCGGCATCCAACTCGATCTGAAAATCGCCGGCATCAGCGAGGAGATCATCCGTGCCACGCTGAAGCAGTCGCGCGAGGCGCGGATCGAAATTCTCCGCGTTATGCTCAGTGCGATTCCGCGTCCGCGGCCGGAGATTTCGCAATGGGCGCCGCGTCTGCTCCGCACGCATATCGACCCCGAGAAGATCGGCCTGTTGATTGGCCCGGGCGGCAAGATGATCCGCTCGATCCAAGAGGCGACCGGCGCGTTGATCGAAGTGGAAGACGACGGCACGGTCAGCATCGCGTCGTTCAACGCCGAAGGCGCCCAGGAGGCGATGCGGCGGGTCGAGGCCCTGACGGCCTCCGTCGAGGTCGGCCGGATTTACGACGGCCGCGTGATGAGCGTCAAAGATTTCGGCGCCTTCATCGAAATCCTGCCCGGCAAGGACGGGCTGTGCCACATCAGCGAGCTGGCCGACGGCTACGTCAACGCCGTCTCCGACGTCTGCAAGGTCGGCGATCAGATGCAGGTCAAAGTCATCGCCATCGACGACCAGGATCGAGTCAAGCTAAGCCGCAAGGCAGTCCTCCGCGAGCAAGCGGCCGCCGCAAAGGGCGAAGGAAAGTAGCAGAAACGGGAAGGGATTGGAGATTGGACTGCCGGCGGCTTTTTTGATCCCCAATTCCTGGTTTTCTTCCATTCCATCGGCACCATTTACTCTCCACCGGAAGAGCAGCTAGGGTGGGGGTGGTAGTGTCAAGCGCTCGCCCGAAGCAAACCGCCGACTACGAAACTGGCCGCTTTTGTGACGTGTTCTGGTTCCACAGCATCTTTCGCAGCCAAATCGGCGACCGTTCTTGCGACCTTCGCCAGACGATCCATCGATCGCGTAGATAAAGCGTTTTTGTCAACCAGTTCCTTGTATGTCTCCAATGCTGAAGGGGAAAACCTACAATAATCACGCACCTCCCCGCCCGGGATTGCAGCGTTGTGAGGAATGCTGGTTCCTTCAAAGCGCTTCCGTTGGCGACCTCGGGCGGCCTCGACGCTTGACCGAATCCGTGGCGACTCGTCGTTGTGGGTCTCGGCAAATTGTTCGTCGATTGAAAGATGCCGTAGCTCGACTTGCAAGTCAATTCGGTCGAGCAGCGGCCCGCTGAGCTTCTGCTGGTAGGCAAGCACCGCGTGCTCCTTGCAGGTGCATCGGTCCGTGCCATAGTAGCCGCAAGGGCACGGATTCATCGCTGCCACCAGTGTAAAACGGCATGGATAGGTCAATGTCGCTCCCACCCGAGAGATCGAGATTTCACCATTCTCCATTGGCTGCCGCAAAGCCTCCAGAGTGCCCCGGCTGAACTGAGGGATTTCGTCGAGGAACAAAACTCCGCGGTGAGCCAGAGTTATTTCTCCCGGACGCGGTATCGGTGAGCCCCCACCGACCAACTTTTCTTTAGACACCGTCTGGTGCACCACACGAAACGGCCGGCGGGTGACTGCTTGGCCGTCGTTTAACAGTTCCCCGTCGGCCGAGTATATCCTAGTGAGTTCTACCTTTTCCTCATCCGACAGGAGCGGCAAGACGCCGACTAGCGCGCTCGCCAACATTGATTTGCCTTCCCCGGGGGGACCAATCAACAACAGGTTATGCGCCCCGCAGCAGCAATGATTGCCGCCTCCTTTGCCTTTTCTTGACCGTGTATCCTTCCGAAATCCACCGCCTTCGGAATGAAACAATCAAAGTGAATCTGCTCCTTCAGAGCATTCTGAAGCTGTCGTTTTTTGGCGAAGAAGTCGACCACCTCGTCTATCGTTGATACCGGGCAAACACGGCATCCCTTATAGCCGGGTCGCGCGGTCACCAGCGCACACTCTTTCTCGTTGCCGGTAGGCACGATCAATGACTGACCGGGCTTGGCGAGGTAGGCAATGGAGAGAGCGCCAGGAACCCGCCGAACCTCTCCGTGCAAATCGACCTCGCCCATTAGGATGAAATCGCCCTTAACGTGTTCGGGCAATGCGGGCAGGATACCCGCAGCCTGTAGCATAACGATTGCCATCGGAAGGTCCAACCACGAACCTTCCTTTACCACGTTTGCTGGCGCGAGATTGATTTGGATCGTGACTTCAGGGTCGGGAACACGCAGCTTCGCAAGAGCGCCGGCAATTCTCGAGGTCGCCTCTCTCACCGCCCATCCAGCCATGCCAATCACGTTGGTAGCGTCAGTCCAGGGGATCGGTCCGTTGAGGACTTTCATGGCTCGCGCCTGAACCTCAATCAGATGTCCGTCGAGGCCAAATAATATGCCCCCGTTCAGGCTGTGGTCTTGGTTCAACAGTTCGTTCAGGCGTCGTCTAGATTCTGCGGTTCTTTTTGTCTGCATTGCACCGGGACTCCGTGAACGGGAAGAAGACATCGGCCACGGCAGCCATTCTATCATGGCCGCTTTGCGACAGAAAGGGATGAGGCGCTTGCATGCGTGACGAGATTGCCGGCGGGTGAATCTGGATCGTTCGGCAGATGAATCCACGCCCGTTCACGGGCGTTTCCGGCGCAGCCGGTTGAGGCCCGGCGTTTACGCCGGGTGACGTCGCGGGAGGATTCGCCGCTGTCAGGCCCGTTCGACGGGCCTCCTGCTCCCGCGCATCAGGAGCCTCGTGAACGAGGCTGACAACTGGCGAAATCGCCCCGGCCAACCCGGCGTGAACGCCGGGCCTGAACCGCCTTCGGCGAAGAAGGCCCGTGAACGGGCCTCAGATCAACCCGCTTCGGACGACAGCAGCGGCGAGTCACGCTCGATCTGCACTCGCTCGACAACACAGCCGGCCTTCCGAACATCGGCCACGGCACCCATTTTATCACGGCCAGTTTGCGACAGAAAGGGATGAGGCGTTTACACGCGTGGCGAGATTGCTGGCGGGTGAATCCAAGACGTTTGGCAGGCGAATCCACGCCCGTTCAGAGACCGTCTGCATTTCATCGGCGCGTCGAAGCGCCGCTATCCCAAAGGGATTTCGTAAGGCAGCCCAGGGTTGCCGCGCAGCGGCTACCCTGGGGACGGAATGTGGATAGCGTGTTTACCCCAACGGGGTTGCGTAATGGCGGCGCGGCCAGATAGAACCCTTTCAGGGTTCACTGGATGGGCGGGCCCCTAACCTAGGGTAGCCGCTACGCTGCGCTCCGCGGCAACCCTGGGCTGCCTTACGAATCGCTTCGGGCTAATTCCAACGTTACAACTGCTTGCGGACCAATACGCAAAAGGCGGATGATCTCTTTACGGTCCTTTCCGCCGAAGGCGGTATTAGGCCCGACGTTTCACGTCGGGTTCGGCAGCCGGCTTCACCCTGGTTGTCAGGCCCGTTCTACGGGCCTCCTGCCACTGCATCCGCCGATTCCGCGGTTTCCCCGCGGCTGGCCATTTCTTGACCTCGACAAACTCCGTCATATCACGCACAATAAGCGCACATGCGTATACATGCCCAATTCCCTAACGACCGCCGACAGCCCGCAAAACGGGTTGCTCGGTCAAGGAACCGAAATTGGAAATGTCGAGGAGGTGCTGACCAACAACCTTATGCCCAAGGCGAGTCGAACAGACCTGCGGAGAGCCGCGAGGCAGAACGCTGATGTTCGCTAATCTCCGCCAATCGTCTGGATTAGCGTTAATCAGTGACGATCAGTGTTCCCCGTTTCCCAAACGCTCCTCTACCCATCCTTCATCCTTTCACCGTTTTACCATGACCGAGCCCTCCAACCCCGACTTTTTTCCCTGCAAGTCGCTCCCGCAACTCGTTGGGACGGTTGCTCTTACAACAAATCCACCCCGGATTTTTTGATTGTTCCCTTGTTTTCTCTCCGCAAAGGGAAAAAACGTCTCGCAATCGCATCCGCCTAACCAGCAATGGGTTACGACGCAAGCAGAGACCGTCCGATGCAATGTTCTCAATCGAAAGGGGCAAGAAAAACCCAAAAAACTCCAATCGAGATCACCGCCGGCTATCGAGACAGTCAATTCCGTCCGGTCAGCCGCTCGCAGGGTGGCCGGCGCCCGCCGAACACGCCGTGAATCTCCATCTGCCAAAATCCGCGATCCGATGCCGCTGCCGCCGCTACTTCCATTGTTGCCCGCCAGGATTACTGCTAAACTACTAGGTTCATCCCGATGGCCCGCGGAGAGTCCCTCGATGTCGGCGGACCGGGCGAACGGGCTGGTGAGTGTGTGCGCGTGTGAAACAGAAATACCCGTCCCTATGGTCAACCGTAACCTGATTCGAGGACTCGATCTTACTGAAGAAGAATGGCAGCATGAACTAACCGCGGCGCTCGACGGCACCCCGTCCGACGAAATCGCTTGGACAACCCAGGAAATGGAGTTGAACAAGATCGTCACCGGACGGGTGCTTCGCGTCGAAGGCGACGTTGTGCTGGTCGACGTCGGCTACAAGAGCGAAGGCATCATCTTCCGCAACGAATGGGAAGAGGGCGAGCTGCTGCCCGAGCCCGGCACGATGGTCAAAGTCCTCATCGAGGACGTCGAAGACATCCACGGTCTGGTCGACGACTCCCGCGGCATGATTACCCTGAGCAAACGCAAGGCCGAGAAGATCGAGGCCTGGCTCAAGGTGATGGAAACCGTGCACGAGGGCGACGTGGTGACCGGCGTGGCCACGCGGAAGATCAAGGGCGGGCTTTTGGTCGATATCGGCGTCAACGTGTTCCTCCCGGCCAGCCAGGTCGACGTCCGTCGCCCGGCCGACATCGGCGACTACATCGGCCGCACGATCCAATGCCTCGTGCTCAAGATCGACGAAGCCCGGCGAAACATCGTCGTCAGCCGCCGCGCGTTGATCGAGGCCGAGCGGGCGGAAAAGAAGGCCCAACTCCTCGCCGAGCTCGAAGTCGGCCAACGCCGCAAGGGCATCGTCAAGAACATCGCCGAGTTCGGCGCGTTCGTCGATCTCGGCGGCATCGACGGCCTGCTGCACATCACCGACATGAGCTGGGGACGCATCAATCATCCTTCCGAAATGGTCTCCATCGACCAGGAAATCGAAGTGCAAATTCTGCACATCGACCACGAGAAGGAGAAGATCGCCCTGGGCCTGAAGCAGCGCACGCCCAGCCCGTGGGAAACCGTCGATCAGAAGTACCCCGTCGGCTCGCGCATCAAGGGCACCGTGGTCAACGTGATGAGCTACGGGGCGTTCGTGAAGCTCGAAGAGGGGATCGAGGGCCTGGTGCACATCAGCGAAATGTCGTGGACCCGACGCATCAGCCATCCCAGCGAATTGGTTCAGCCCGAGCAGGAAATCGAAGTCGTCGTGCTGGGCATCAACAAGGAAAAGCAGGAAATCTCGCTCGGCATGAAGCAGACCCAGGAGAATCCTTGGGATCGCGTGGCCGATCGCTACCCGATCGGCGCGGTGGTCAAGGGCACCGTCCGCAATCTCACCAATTACGGCGCCTTCATCGAGATCGAGGAGGGCATCGACGGCCTGCTGCACGTCAGCGACATGTCGTGGACCCGCAAAATCAGCCATCCCAACGAGATGGTCGAGAAGAACCAGGAACTCGAATGCCGCGTGCTGTCGGTCGATCAGGATCGCCGCCGCATCGCCCTGGGAATGAAGCAGATGACCGACGACCCGTGGGCGACCGACATCCCGAGCAAGTATCAGCCGGGCCAGATCGTCAAGGGGCCGGTCACCAAGATCACCAACTTCGGCGTGTTCGTCGGCCTGGAGAACGGCCTGGAAGGGCTGTTGCACATCTCCGAACTTGCCGACCACAAGGTCGAGAATCCCGAAGAGGTGGTCAAAGTCGGCGAGGTCATCGAGGTGAAGGTTTTGCGGGTTGACGCCGAGGAGCGGAAGATCGGCCTGTCGCGCAAGCGGGTCGAATGGGCCGAAGACGCCGAGACCGCCGCCGCCGCGGCTGCCGCGGCCGGACACGCCGAAAAGCCGACCACGGCGATCGACGAAAGCGAGCTAAAGGGCGGCGTCGGCGACGGCGGCGGCCCGCTGTTCAAGCACCCCGCGGCTGCCGTCGAACCGGCGTCCTCGGATGAGCCACCGACATCGTAACGGGTGGTTGCCAACCTCGTTCCCACGCTCTGCGTGGGAACAGGCAGGGTCCGCGGCGCGGATGGTCGAATCGGGCCTGCCCGTTGCATCTTCCGATAAACCGGCAGAATCGACAGAAACGTGCCGTCGGGGATTTCCTGAAAGAAACGTCCGACAAATGCGTCAACCGCGGACGGGGATTCCTCGCGGGTTAATCGGCGGCTGTCAGTCATAGACGATTCTTTAGGGAATTGTGGGCATCGACGAGGAATTGTGGGGACGATTCCGATGCCTGCACAAGCCTTCACGGCATCGTCGGAATTATCGCGCCAGCGGCCGTTATTCTCAAGAATTGCGGCCTGGTCTGCATCACTGCGAAGGTCCGTTTTATCCGGCATTGTCCGAATCGTGGCTATATTCCGCTTAGCTCGGCGCGCCGTCGCCAGGTTGCAGAAACTCCGCAGCCCGCGCCGATAGGTTGTGTGGAACTACGACATAACCGCCACGCCGACGTTATCTGCCGCCATGAACAAGACGACGCGCCGCCGACCATCGCCCTCCGTGCAGTCTCCGCTGGAGACCTACCTCCGCGAGATCAACGAGACCTCGTTGCTCTCGGCCGCCGACGAGCACGAACTGGCCGTCGCCATCGGAAACGGCGACACGCACGCACGCGACCGCATGGTGCGGGCAAATCTCCGCCTGGTCGTCAACATCGCCCGCGGATACACCGGCAAGGGGCTCAGCCTGCAAGACCTGATCGAGGAGGGCAATCTCGGCCTGCTCCGGGCGGTCGAAGGCTTCGACCCCGCCATCGGCACCCGATTCTCGACCTACGCCAGCTACTGGATCAAGCAGTCGATCAAGCGGGCGTTGATCAACACCGCCAAGACGATTCGCATTCCGGCGTACATGGTCGAGTTGTTGTCGAAATGGCGTCGCGCCAGCACCCGGCTGGCCGAGGAGCTTGGCCGCACCCCCACGCCCGAGGAGATCGGCCGCGTGCTCGGGCTGCCGCGCAAGAAGCTGCCGATCATCAAGAAGGCGATCCGCATCTACAATCTCACGCCGCAGACCGATCAGTCGGAGGCCGGCTGGTCGTTGGGCGAAATGGTAATGGACGACCGCGCCCGCTCGCCCGACGATGAGCTTGTCGAGACCGACAATCTCGTCCACGTTATGCGGCAGTTGGAGACGATGGACCCGCGCGAGGCGACGGTGCTGCGGATGCGTTTCGGCCTGGACGACAACGAGCCGCGCACGCTGAAGGAGATCGGCGAGACGCTCGGCCTGACCCGCGAGCGAGTGCGGCAGATCGAGACCGAAGCCCTCGGCAAGCTGGGCGACAGTCTCAACGGCCCGATCGAGCTCGAGGCGGCGGGATTCGGGATTGAGGACTGAATTCCGCCGGCGTCCGCTTCCCGTACTGTGCGTCCGAACCATCGAGCACTCGGCGAAGCCCTTTTTTGCGAGAATAGCCGGGAGCTAACAGCTCCCGGCGGGCGGCCGCAGATCTACGCACATTCCGGGAGTCGTTGACTCCCGGCTATTCTCTGCTCCTTCTTGCGATTGCCTATTCTTGCGATTGCCTATTGACGCCCAAGTGATTACTGTTATACTAATGTAGTCACTTGGAGCGTTCGCCCGTGCATATTCGTGTGGAAACATCCTCGGGAATGCCGATTACGCGGCAAATCGCCGCCCAAATCCGGGCGCAGTGCGCCAGCGGAACCCTTCAGCCCGGCGAGCGGCTGCCTTCCGTCAGGGCCTTGGCAGGCGAGTTGGCGGTCAATCAGAATACGATCCTGCGGGTCTACGAGCGACTGACCGGCGAGGGACTGCTCGAACGCCGCCACGGCGACGGCACTTTTGTGGCCGATCGCGTCCCGACTGGCCAAATGAAGGCCCAGCGGCTGTTGCTTCGCGAACAAATCGCCCGCACGGCGGAATTGGCGAAAACACTGGGCATGGACGCGGAAGAAACACATCAACTTATCGACGAAATCTGGGAGCAAGGCAAACCATGAGCGAACCGGCCATCGAAATCCGTGGCGTCGTCAAGTCGTACGGCAAAAAACAGGTGCTCACGGGACTCGATCTCACGGTGCCGAAGGGCTCCGTCGTCGGTCTGCTGGGCACGAACGGGGCGGGCAAGACCACGCTGATCAAGTGCGCGTTGGGCCTGATCCGCCCTCAGGCCGGCGAAGTCCGCGTGCTCGGCGAACCCGCCTGGACCCTTAGCGGCGCGGCGAAAGCACGCATCGGCTACGTGCCGCAGGTGATCGGCCTCTATCCCTGGATGAAGGTGCGGCACCTGATCGACTATACCGCCGCGTTCTATCCGACGTGGAATCACGCGTTGGTCGCCAATCTCGTCCGCGAGTGGTCAATTCCGCTGGAAGATCGCATCCAGCCGCTTTCGGTGGGCCAGCTGCAAAAAGTGGCGATCCTGCTGGCGCTCGGGCACGAGCCGGAATTGCTCGTGTTGGATGAGCCGGCCGCCAGTCTCGATCCATTGGCCCGGCGGCAGTTCTTGCAGATGATTATCGACCTGGCCGAGCCCGGCCGGCGCACGGTTCTATTCTCCACGCACATCACCTCCGACCTGGAGCGCGTGGCCGATCGCGTCGCCATCCTCAAGTCGGGCGTCATCGCTTGGCACGGATTGCTCGAAGACCTGAAGGAGCAGACGCACGTTAGCCTGGAAGATAGTTTCGTGGAGATGCACAATGAGTAGCCCCTACGTCCAAGTCTCGTTGACTTACGTCCGTCGTTGGGGGCCGATCCGCAATTACGTGACGCTCTTTTTCGCGATCGTCATCGCAGTGCTGATCTCTTGTGCGAGGGCCGCCGGGGAGAAGGATCCGCGATGGCTTTTGCATCCGGGCTTCCTTTTTCTTGCTGCGTACTTCTTTATCGGACTCGCTTCTCACATCAGGCAACAGTTCGCGGACTCGCGATCACGCCTGATGCCCGGTTTTGCCCGCCCACACGTCATCGTGGCCGTAGCCGTTATACTTGTCGCCGCCGTTCTCCTTCCCGCCGCGCTGACGTGGCGCTCGACCTCCGATCACTAGGGCTTGTTGCCCTGGTGCTGGCACTATTTGGCACGGCTCTCTGGATTGTGCTCCTGCCGTCGTCCTGGCTCAGCGTGATCCTTGGGGGTCTGTTGGTGGTTTGCTGGGGCGCTCTTCTTTACCGAACGCTTCATGTCGGCCTTGGTCAAGTTCACGCAAGGCGACTGCGAACCGCTGGCGGCGGCTCTATTGATTGCCGGCGGTGCAGCAACCGCGCTCGGGCTGTGGCGATTGACCCGGCTAAATGAAGACATGCCCTGGTATCATGGCTGCACGGCGGGGTCACGGGACCAGTGTCAGGCGGCATCGCAGCGTCGGGTAAGTGAGAGTCCGCCTCGAACTGGGACAAGGGAACGGGCGGAGGAGCGTCACGTGGCAAAGCTAATCGAGCACGTCGGCCAGGCACAAGCGTCCCGGTGGTCAGGGATACGCCGCTGGCAAGTGATGATGCGCTTTGGGTGGAAGGGCTGGTTGATCGGGATGCTGGGGACGGTCACGCTGCTCCTGTTCTTCAATTGGTGCACGAAAGGAAAGATCAATGAGTTCCAACTCATGCCCGGCATTCTGTCAGTTGTTCTACCGATGACTGCCCTGGCGGGACAACTCTTGCTGCGAAAGGGCGTGATGGGCCGCGAACTGCTACTGCCCGTCGAGCGAGGGCTGTATCTGAGGCAAATTGGCGCCGCAGCGGCACTCTGGCAACTTTACTTCTGGACTGCCGTTTGCGCTGCCACACTCTTGTGGTTGCTGGTCGTTGTTCCAGGGTCGGTTCCGGGCAGCGCGATCGCCGGCATCCTGGTGATCAGCGCCCTTTCCCAGGTTTGGCTGTTTGCACTGGCGGTTCGGCTGAAGTGGCATCATCGGATGATGGTGGCCTTGGGAGTATTGGTGTCGGGGGCTATAGGATTGTTGGCGCCGATCGCGGCCGGCGGGTTCACTGGCGAGAACTGGCGAATCGAGTGGCGGATTGCCGCCTTGGTTATCGTCGCGATCCTTACAGTATTCAGCAGCTTCTCGATTTGGACCGCCTACCGCCGCTGGTTGGTGACCGATTTCGATTGAAAACGAACCATTCTGCGAGATGCACCATGCGTAATCCGTATGCCCAAGTCGCGTTGACCTATGTTCGCAGCCCGTTTTCATCGTGGATGCGAGGCATCATGGCGGTGTGTGCGATTCTGATGATGATCCCGTTCGTTCTCATCGTGGGCCGGAACGGAGGTCATTACCAGATCATGCCGACGCAATGGATGCCATTCGCATTGCTGTCGCTGTTCGTCGCGGTTCACGTCAAGGAGCAATTTGCGGATTCGCGGGCGCGGCTGACGCCCGGATTTCGCCGCGTTCATGCCACGATTGCCGGAATAGCGGTTTTCTGTGTGGCCGTATTCCTGCCGACCGCGTTGGCGTGGCTTCGCGGTTGGGATCCCGTCGGCTGTGTTGCCATCGCGGTTTTGCTGTTTGGCATAATTCTCTGGCTTGCCCTGTCGATGTCGGTTGTGCTCATATTCTCGGCGTTGGCCGGCTGGGTTCTGTTGCTTGCCGAACCGGGGCGGGTGTTCTCGCAAGAACTAGCTTCGGGAAAGCACTATTACGAGGCATTAGGGCTTGTCGCCGTTGGCGTGCTAATCACTTTGCTCGGCGGAATGCGGCTCCTTTGGGTCAATGAGGACATGCCGGAATATCGACGGATCAAATGGAACCTGGCAACCGGGAAGGTCGAGATGACCGGCCGGCATATCTCCGAACGTGTGATTGGAAGGCGATTGGCGTACGGACCCTCGGACGTACAAACGGCCACCGTAACCCGACATGCCAAGCAGGCTTCCGCCTCGCGCTGGTCGCGGGTGTGTCGCTGGCAAGCCGGCATGATGGCCGGTTGGTCGGCGGTTTTCTTCTCTCTGACGTTCGTTCTCGTCCTCGCCGCGATTTGGTCGATTGCGCTAATATGGGTTTCCAAGAAACAGGACTTTCCGATCCCCGTAGCGATGGTGCTTGTGTTCGCTTCCATCATGCCGCCGGGCTTGGTCGTAGGAAACTTACGACTACGGCGAGGCGCCTTGCTGCCGCGCGAAACGCTGCTGTGCGTCGATCGTCCGTCGTACCTAAAACAAGTCGGCGCGGCAGCCGCGATCAGCCAACTTGAGATGTGGCTATGTTCCGTCGTCGGCGTCGTGATTTGGCGGTGGCTTGCCGCCTATGAAGTATTCTCGCCGAAGGTCGTACTTGCATTGGCCTTTTCGGCCCTGCTCCAACCGTGGTTTTTCGGACTCAGCGTCTGGTTCGTACGGTTTCGATCCCCGCTGCCGCTCGTGGCGGCATATATTGTGTTCGTTCAAGTCGCGGTGATCTTGACGATGGCCACGACGTTTGGTCCGGCGTGTGCGGCGCAGCCGGTTGTGCTGTCGGTTGCGGCCATCTTCGCCCTGCTTGGCCTGATTCTCACCTGGGACGCCTACCGCCGCTGGCTACGGACCGATTTCGACTGAAATCAATCGTCGGAGCACGGGCGTTTCGCCTGCATTCCCCCAAGCGGGCGATCCCGGCAAAGGGGACAGTCCCATTTTCGCTGACACGAAAATCGGGACAGTCCCCTCCGGTCGAGAAAAACTATCAGATATGCGGAACTCAACGGAGATTCGGTGCCGTGTCGCTACGGTGACCGCAAACGACGCCAAGTGTGCGTTTTTGCTACTTATCCCCGATTGTCTAGTCCGATACATTCTGTGTGTATTAGCAACAAGTCGTGTAGTAGGGATCAGCCTGGAATAGCCATTGGAAGGAGCCGACGATGCTGGTCTTGTCTCGACAACGTGATGAAAGCATCGTGATCGGCGACAACATCGTGATTACGATCGTGGATATTCGGGGCGATAAGGTCCGGCTGGGAATCGAGGCGCCAGGCGAGATCCCGGTTCATCGCCAGGAGGTCTTCGAGGCGATTCAGCGCGAGAATCGCAAGCCGGCGAGTCCATCGGTGGGCGTGACGTCGAAGGAGTCCGCGAGCAAATCGGATGGCTGAGAAGCCGCATGTAGGGCGGATTTCAATCCGCCTCTGTCTTCGCGGCGGACTGAAGTCCGCCCTACGAGGAAATGCATAGCTTGTTCTGTTCCGGCGCCCAGGGGTTGAGTTGTGACTGCCAAGCAAGATGCCCCGAACCGGCCTCCGCTGCCTATTCGTGTCGGTCATAGCCCCGATCCCGACGACGCCTTCATGTTCTACGCCTTGGCTCAAGGCAAGATCGACACGGGCCGGTATCGGTTCTCGCACGAATTGGTCGATATCGAGACGCTCAACCGCCGCGCGTTGCAGGGGGAGCTCGAACTAACGGCCGTCAGCGTACACGCCTACGCCTTCCTGAGCCATCGCTACATTCTCTGTTCCTGCGGGGCGAGCATGGGCGATCGCTATGGCCCGATGGTTGTCGCCAAGCGGAGCATGACTCGCGACGAGCTGGCCCATGCGACGATTGCCGTGCCGGGGCTGCGCACCACCGCTTATCTGGCGTTGCGGCTGTGCTTGGGCGTCGATTTCGATTACGTCCTGGTGCCGTTCGACCGGATTCTCAACGCGGTATCGGCGGGAGAATACGAAGGGCGGCGCATCGACGCCGGGTTGATTATCCACGAAGGCCAACTGACCTACGCCGATCAGCGGCTGCAACTGGTCGTCGACACCGGACAATGGTGGTTCGACCACACCGGTTTGCCGTTGCCCTTGGGCGCCAACGCCATCCGCATCGATCTCGGCGACGAGGCGATCGGCGAGGTGCATGCCTTGCTCCGCCGGAGCATCGAGTATGGCTTGGAGCACCGCGACGAGGCGCTCGGCTACGCCATGAGCTTCGGGCGGGGGCTGGACCGCTCGAAGGCCGATCAGTTCGTCGGGATGTACGTCAACCGGTGGACGCTCGACTTCGGCCCGGTCGGACGCCAGGCCGTGGCTCGGCTGTTGGCCGAGGGGCACGCGGCCGGCGTGATTCCAACGCTTGTGTTGCCCGAGTTTGTCGGGTAGGATGGCATCGACAAGGCAACGCACCGGGGGAAACACGGTGGCGTTGCCGACCGCCTGCCAACAAGCGACCGCACTCGCCGCACCCGCCATCCACCCTCCGAGGACGCCATGCCTGACCCCCAGCGTGCAGCCTCTTGTGATTCCTGCATGACGGGTGGCAGTTCCAGCATCGACGCCGAGGGTTCCGTACTTATTGACGCGAGAATCGCGACCGTCCCCCGGCACGCCGCCGATGCCCATTCGCAGACTGCGGAGACGGAACGCAAAGTCGGGCCCAAGGGGGTCACGAGCGACCGGTTCGCCTTCCTCGACGCCTTGCGGGGCCTGGGGGCGTTGGCGATCGCCTGCTACCACGTGCATCGGTACCGGCCGCTGGAAATCCCCGCCGATCATCTTCTGCCGAACGTGATTCAGTTCGTGGTGCGTCACGGCTGGACCAGCGTTCAGGTATTCTGGGTCATTGCGGGATTCGTCGCGGCATACTCGCTGCGAAAGACGGTGGTGGGGCCGGCGTCGTTCGGCAACTTCTCGCTGCGGCGAATCTTGCGGCTGGGCATCCCGTACTGGACGGCGATCCTGGCGGTGGTGGCCGTCAACGCGCTGACGAAGCCCTTGCTCTATCGGCCCGACTTGCCGCTGATCGACGACCCCGTGCCGTGGGCCAGGCTGGCCGCGAATCTCGCGTTTCTTCAGGACGTGTTGCATCTCGGCAACATTTCGGCCGGCACGTGGTTCGTTTGCGTCGATTTGCAGTTCGGCCTGTTGTTCGCTTTGATGCTGTGGATGGTGCAACGGCTGTCGCGCGGCCAGTCCGATCGTTCGGACCGCGGCAAAACGAACGCTCTCATGCTGTTGTTGGCTTTCGTTCCCCTCGGGCTCGCGTCGCTCTTTGTGCTCAACTCCGATTCTGAAGCCTATGACTCGTGGGCGATCTATTATTTTCACATGCCGCTGTTGGGAGCGATGGCATATTGGGCGTTGGAGCGGCGCATTCCTCGGCTCGCGTTTTGGGCGTACGCGGCCGCGATGGCAGTTGGCGTCGCCATGCGCTGGCACGACGCGATCTCCATCTGGCGGGCGGCGGTCCACGAGGCGCCCGATGCGGCGCTGAAATACGGCAAGGCACTGGAGCTTACGGTTGCGCTGGCTGCCGGAATCGTCATCTATCTTGTCGGCCGCCGCGGGCATCTCGGCGATTGGTTGGCGTGGCGGCCGCTGCAATACCTCGGCCGCATTTCTTACAGCCTATACCTTACTCACTACTTGACGAGCTGGATCATCGTGAGCCTGGGATGTTATTGGACCCGCGATAACGCCTGGGCCGCCGTGTTTTGGATGACGGCCTCCGTGTTCGTCAGCATCGGCGTAGCCGACCTCTTCTACCGCTGCGTCGAAGCGCCGAGCCTGCGGCTGGTGAAGCGGCTCAGGCCATCGTAGCGGAATTGCGGCCGTTCGTGCTTGAAAGCGGCAGCGACTGTCATCCTGAGCGCAGCGAATATCGGCCGCATCGCCGTTTCGACGCGGGATCCTTCGCTGCGCCGGGAATGACGATTGCTCCGCGAACGGTTGTCGCGCCTGCTTCCGGTTTTTGCCCGATCGTTGCAGTCTCGCCCGTCAGCGGTTCTTGCTCACCCAGTATTCGCGAAACGACCGCAAACGCGGCAGCGATTCGCGGTCCTTGGCGCGATTTGTGGCCGCCTTACTGGCAATGATGTCGTCGGGATGACAGACGCAAAACCCTTCCACTTCGACGTGTCGTCGCCAAGCGTCGTCAAAGCGTTTGATGCCGTCGGGCGCGAAAACCAAGTCGAGATCGAACGGGCCGTTCTTCAGTTGAACGAAGTCCTTTCCACGCTCGATTTCCGTAACTTGAGCGGCGGTTAGTTCGAAACCGACTTCTCGCAGCGCGGCGACCAGCGATCGGCAGTTTTCCGGCGAACGCTCGACAAACAGATCGGCGTCCTGCGTCGTATCGGGAAAGCCGAGCAGAATGGCGCCGGACTTGCCGATAAAGAGATAACGAATGCCGTGCGCACGGAAGGCGTCGCGAATTTCTTCGGCCTGTCGATACTCAAACGCGCCCATAGCCCAGCCAATCGGGAAGGTTTTCTTCGCACCAGCGCCGGTAGTCTTGCATCGTATCGAACGCGCGAAACGGGGCGTCATCCAGCACCGGTTTGTAGGTGCGGATGAAGGCGTAGCGGAATCGCAGTGCGAGGGGACGCCGGGCGGCGGCCTCGAACTCTTCCAACCAGTCGCGGGGAATGTCAACCGGGGTGTCCATGACCGCTGTCTCCCCTCTCCCAAAGGCAGAGGGAACCACGAGCATCGCGATTCCGACAGCGTCCAGTGTACCGGACTTCCGCCACAGCGGCAATCTCGATCAGCGGAAATACTCCGGCTCGTTGCCGGGCTTCCACTTGATATTGCAGCCGAGGCTCGGCTTCTGGTTGCCCGACACCGGCCGGCCGGCCAGCACGGCATCCAGCGCCGCGCGGAGGTCTTCGCCGGTCACCGGCACGTCGTTGCCGGGCCGACTCGAATCCATCTGGCCACGGTACACCAACCTCCGCTGGCGGTCGAACACGTAGAAGTCGGGCGTGCAGGCGGCGCGATACGCCTGGGCGACGCTCTGCTTCTCGTCGAAAAGATACGGAAACGTGTAGCCGCGGTTTTTCACCTCTGCGGCCATTTTCTCGGGCGAATCGTCGGGAAAGGCGGCGACGTCGTTCGAGTTGATGCCGACGACGGCCACCCCCTGCCGTTGATATTCGGCGGCCAACTCCGCCAATCCGGCGGCCACGTGCTTCACGTACGGACAATGATTGCAGAGGAAAACGATCAATAGCGCCGGCGCGTCGGCGAAATCGGAAAGCGACACCTGCCGGCCCTGCGTATCCGGCAGCGAGAAATCGGGCGCCACCACGCCCAGCGGCAACATCGTACTGGCGGTCTTGACCATTATTATCTCCTTCTTACCTTGAGCCGACGCCGTTTGCTGGATTATACCGTGCGGGGCAAGGGACGCCAGCACGCCACGCGGATCAGAAGGGCAGATGAGCGACGACGTTCTTCCACTCCGCCGCGTCCGATGCGACGGCGACCAGTTCCAGGTTTTCGACGTATCGGCCAATCGACCCGCGGAGTTGATGGCCGAAGATCAATCCGGCAAACGGCCGGCCTTGACTTTGCCACGACTCGGCCAGGGCTTTGAACCGGATATCCTGAGTGAAAAAAACGCGGCCAAGCTCGTTCGCCCGTCGCAAAAGGTCGCCGTCGGACAACTCCTGGCGCGGTCTTCAACTGCTGTCAGAACATCGATGCCTCGACGGCGAAGTTGGTCGGTTATCGGCTAGGGAACATGCACATCCATGTACAAAGCGACGGCCATCTACAACAACCCCTTGGCCCTCATGCGAACGACAAAAGGCGAGGGACTCGCGTGGGTCGCGGCTGCTTCCGCTTCCTTCAATTCAGCCGCAATCTCGCGGTCGATCTGTTTCTGATGATCGAAATAGCAGGCCATCGCCGCATGGGCCGCGGCCGGAGTCAGATAGGGATGCTGGTGGCACATTTCATCGACCGACCAGCCGTAAGCCAGATAGTCCATGGCGATTTGCGCCACGCGCACTCTCGGCGTCTGCCGCAGACATGCCGGCTCGCCTTCCATCTTCTCGATGTGAGCATACGCCAAATCCACGGACATTGCAGGGCCTCGACGCCGAGCCAAATTCGGTTCGATGATTCATCCGTTGCATGAATCTCTACTATCAGTCTACCACGAATGCTGTAGGCCGGCAACCAGCGCCCGACTCATAGCCGCGTCATTTCATATCGCCAGGCAAGCGGAACAGCCGCCGGGCGTTTGCCGTGGTCTCGGCGGCGAGTTGAGTGACGGGGACGCCGCGCAACTCTGCCAAGAACGCCGCCGTGTGAACCACGTTCGCCGGTTCGTTCCGTTTCTGCTTGCCGCGGAATATCTGCGGAATGAGATAGGGGCTGTCGGTCTCTATCAGCAATCGGTCGGCGGGAATGGTGCGGGCGGCGGCCCGTAGCGGCTCGAACTTCTTGTTCGAGTAGGTCACGTTGCCGGCAAAGCTGACGTACAGCCCGAGGGCCAGGCATTCGGCGGCGAAGGCCGCGTCGCCGCTGAAGGCGTGAATGACGCCGCGGATCGGCCCCCGCGCCGCGGCCGGCCGCAACGACGCGAGCAGGTCGTCCTGCGCGTCGCGGCAGTGCAGAATCACCGGCAAACCGCAGGTCTGCGACAGCCGCAGATGGCGATCGAGATATTCCTGCTGAAGCGAGAGCGGAGCGAAATCCCGATAGCGGTCGAGCCCCGTTTCGCCCAGCGCCGCGACGCGGGGCTGATCGACCATTGCGGCGACCTGCTCCCAATCGCCCGGCGCGGCCTCGTGGGTCGAATTCGGATGAATCCCGACGGCGGCCAGCAGGCCGTAGCGTTCGGCCAGGCTCACCACGGCCCGGCTCGATTCGGCGGAGACGGCGGGGCACAAGATCATCGCCACCCCGGCGTCACGCGCCCGCGAGATGACCTCGCCGCGGTCGGCGTCGAAGTCCGATTGATCGAGATGGGCGTGGGTGTCGAAGTACATCGGAGGAAAATCCGAAATCCGAAATCCGAATGACGAAGGAATGACGAAATTCAAATGACGAATGACGAAGGGCAGGCACACCATTCGTCATTTGGATTTCGTCATTCCTTCGTCATTTGATTTTCGACATTCGTCATTCCTTTCACTGATTCTTCACCAGTTCCTGCAAGATCTCGAGGTGTCCCTTGGCGTTGCCGAGGATTTCTTCGGCCAGGGCGTGCAGGGTCGAGGCGCCTTCGAGTTGGCCGACGCACTGCCCGATCGAAGCCACGTCGCGCCCGTGGCAGGCGACGATTTCGTGAAGGAGAAATTCGATGGACAGGTCGTTTTTCGCCGCGAATTCGGTGGGAAAACGAGCGGGACTGGGCTGCCCGCCGCATTGCGCGATCGCCTCGGCCACGCGCTGGGCGTACATCTGCTGGTCGGCGACAAGCCGGCTGAGCGCGGTGCGGATTGTGTCCCCCTCGGGATGCGCCAAGGTCTTCACGTTGGCGAGGTACGCCGGCAGCGAGCGGCATAGCAGGCCAAGCAGTCGATTGAGCACCGGGATGGATTCGATCGCGTCCATGGCATTAACGGAAAAGGGCGGAGGCGGCCGCATTGGCCCAGTGCAACAGACCGCCGAGCATGAAGAACAGCAGCACGACGGGCAGCGTCAGCAACAGACAGTAGGAGCCGACCATCGACCGCAGCGGGATCGTCGGCGCTTGGCGGTATAACGGCTCCGGCGAAACAACCATCACTCTCACTACCCGCAAATAGTAAAACAGACTCAGCACCGTGTTCAGAATCGCCACGAACAGCAGCGGCAGCAGGTTGGCCTGGACGAGGGAGTAGAACGCCACGAACTTGCCGGAAAAACCGGCCAACGGCGGCAAGCCCACCAGCGCGAACAGCACGATGGCCATGCAGACGGTCAAGCCCGGCGAGCGGCGAACCAATCCGGCGTAATCGGCGATCTCCTCGCTGTGGATCGCGTTGCGCAAGAAGGCGACGATGGCGAACGCCGTGAGATTCATGAACAAATAGATGGCGATGTAAACCACGAGCGCGGCGACGGCCTCGCGGGCGGCCTTCGCGTCAGTCGCCCAACAAGCTTACGGCCGCGGCCACCGGCATCATCATGTAGCCGGCGTGCGCGATCGTGGAATAGGCCAGCAGCCGCTTCATGTTCGTCTGTCCGTAGGCGGCGAGATTGCCGAACGTGCAGGTGACGGCTGCAAACAGAGAGATCAACGCGACGATGTAATGCCGCGCGGGGGCCAGGGCCGTGATTGCCGCCTCGATTTCGCGTGGCCCCATGACTTGGGAAAGGGAAAGGCCCGAGGGAAACGCAAAGCCGGTTGCCAGCCGCACCAACAGCCCGAGGGCGGCGGCCTTCGAGGCGACCGAGAGGAACGCGGCCACTTCGGCCGTGGTTCCCTCGAACACGTCCGGCGCCCAGAAATGGAAGGGGACGGCCGAGAGCTTGAACGCCAGCCCCACCGACAGCATCAGGCCGCCGAGGACGAGCACCGTCGTCTGACCGGACGCGATCCCGCTGGGCTGTTGGAACAGTTCGGCCAGACGGGCGGTCATCGTCGGCACGTGCGCCGAGCCGAGCACGCCGACCAGCAGGCTCATTCCGTAGAGCATCACTCCCGCCGTGCCGGCGCCGAAGACCGCGTATTTCAGGGCGGCCTCACTGGCTTTGGGCTGATTCCGTTTCATGCCGGCCAACACGTAACAGGGGACGCTGGCCATCTCGACGCCGAGCATCACGATGAGGATGTGGTTGGCCGAGATCATCAGACACATGCCCACGAGCGCGCCGAGCATGAGGACGAAGAACTCGGTCATATCCTCTTCGTTATAGGCCCCGGCGATTTGGGTGAAGGTGGTGAAGAGAAGTGCGAACAGCAGCAACAACACCCGCAAGGCGGCCGTGAAGCTGTCGGCCATCAGCGTGCCGGAAAAGATGGCTTTGGCGGGCGGAATCGCGGCCTCATCCATGGAAAACCAGTGCCAGGGCGATGCTCCGGTCGCCGGCAACGCGAAGAAGACCGTTGCGGCCAAGAGCCCGAGCACCGCCACGTAAAATGCACTGGACTTCCAACGCGGGGCAACGATTTTCAGGAGTAGGATGGCGAGGATCGTGCCGCAGAGCCACAGCTCGGAGCGAAACGCCGAGAGCGAGCCGCCCGGGCCGACGGTGTCTTTTACTGCGGATTGCACCAGTTCGTCGAAGTTCACGGCTGTTCGCGCTCCCCTGGTTCGTCGAGGGCGCCTTTATACTTATATGCTTTTGCGGCGGCGTCCAGGGCGGCGTCCGTGTCGGCGTTTTTGGCCACGGCCCTCATTTCCGTTACGGTCCTCTGCACGCTCGGCGTGATGTAGTCGAGCACCGCCCTGGGATACACGCCGAAGAGAATGGCCAACGCCACAAGCGGCGCGGCGATGGCGATTTCGCGGCCGGTCATGGGTGTCAGGCCCTCGGAGTGCGGGCCCTTGTATTCCGAGCCGAGGTACACCCGCTGGATCGTCCAGAGGATGTAGCCCGCCGTCAGAATCACGACCGAGGCCGCGACGACGGCCAACGCCTTGCTGTAGGCCCAGGTTCCGATGACGACGAAGAACTCGCCGACAAATCCGCACAGTCCCGGCAGGCCGAGGGCGGCGAAGAAGATCACCATCGAAATGCCGGCGTACGTCGGCATTTTGAGGAAGAGCCCGCCGAACTCGTCGATGTTCCGATGATGCACGCGTTCGTAGACCACGCCGACCAGGAAGAACATGCCGGCCGAGCTGATACCGTGGGCGATCATCTGGAACATGGCCCCGCTCATGGCCATCGTCCAGTAATCGCCGTTATCGTCGAATCCCGCCGCGGCGCTCCAAACGCCGATGCCCAGCAGCACGTAGCCCATGTGGCTCACCGAACTGTAGGCGACCAGCCGCTTGAAATCCTTCTGGGCCAGCGCCGCGAAGGCTCCGTACACCATGCTCACCGTGCCGAGCCCGCACACCAGCCAGGCCAATTGATAGCCGGCGTCGGGACAGATCGGATAGCACACGCGGACCACGCCGTATCCGCCCATTTTCAGCAGCACGCCTGCCAAAATCATCGAAATCGGCGTGGGCGCCTCGACGTGGGCGTCGGGCAACCACGTATGGAACGGCACCGACGGCAGCTTGATGATGAACCCGATCAACAACAGCAGGAACGCCCACCACGAGACCGACATGCCCCAGAGAAGCGTGCCGTGGAACGGATTCTCAGGTGCGCCGGGATTCTGCGGCGCGTACTGGCCGATCTTCGCCAACGCCAGCATGTTGAACGTGTGCGAATGCGTCGGCTCGACGATCGGTGCTTTCTCCTCGGCGGGCTTCTCAACCACCTTGCAGGCGATCAACTGGTCGCGATTCAACAGGTGTACGTTGCTATAGGAATAGAGCACGAGGATGGCCACGAGCATCAGCACGCTGCCGACCAAGGTGAAGAGGAAGAACTTGATGGCGGCGTATTCGCGCCGCGGCCCGCCCCAGATGCCGATCAAGAAGTACATCGGCAGCAGCATGACCTCCCAAAACACGTAGAACAAGAAGAAGTCGAGCGAGAGAAACACGCCCAACATGCCGGTTTCCAGCAGCAGGAACAGGATGCAATACGCCCGCACGTTCTTCGTGATCGGCCAACTCGCCCACATCGCCAGCGCGCTGAGGAACGAGGTCAAAATCACCAGCGGCAGACTAATGCCGTCGAAACCGAGGAAATAATGGATGTCGAAGCGGGGAATCCAGTCGTGGCGGACCGTGTTTTGCATGCCCCCCGCACCCATGTCGTACAGGCCGATTCCCAGCGGCGTCCCCAGCGGCAGCGCCAGCCAGAGGGTCAGGACGAAGACGATGATCGTAAAGATCAGCGAAAATCGTCGAACCGCGCGATCATCGGCGCGGTACGTCAAGCAGAGCAGGAACGCCCCGAGCGCGGGCAGAAAGATGATCGCGCTCAAAAGCCAGGTCAACAAGACGTGCGGGTTTGAAAAAGCGAACATGGTCGTTAGTGGTTAATGGTCGGCTCTATTGCGAAGCCGCAAGCGGCTTGTGGAATCCCTAGTTTCTAATCCCTAATCCCTCTCAATACAGACTCAGCAGCACGAACAGGCCGACGAGGCCGGCGGCGATCCACAGCACGTACTGGCGGATGCTGCCGCTTTGGATCGCCCGCAGCCGCAGGCCGAGCGCGTAAGTCCACCGCGCCGTCAGGTTGACCGGGGTGTCGATAAAGATGCGGTCGATCCAATCGTCGAGGCGGGAGACGGCTTCGATGGCGCGGGCCGAATTGTCGGCCAGCCAGTCGATGCCCTTCTTATCGATATTCGCAACCCAGTCGGCCACGCGCAGCACCGGCAGGACGAAGAGGAACGCATACAGTTCATCGAACATCCATTTGCGCACCAGGAAGTCGTACACCCTGGGGAATGCGCGGCGAATGTCCTCGGCATGCCACGCGCGGACGGCGTAGAACAAGGTGGCGAACACGAACCCGAGGAACGCCACGCAAGCGGCGGCCCACTCGGCGATCGTGTTGTTGGGCGGCAGTTCGGCCAATTCCTCGGCCGGCATCGTCAAGTGCGGCAGGAGCAACCCGCCGGCGATGCCCTCGGCGGCGCCGGCCGGCTGCGATTGCCGCAGCAGCGGCCCGAGGCCGATGTGCGTCCGGGGGATGTTCCAGGCCACGATGACGGCCATCAGCGACAAGATCATCAGCGGCACGGTCATTACCCGCGGCGATTCGTGGGCGTGGTGAAACACGTGCCCGTCGCGGGGATTGCCGAAAAAGGTCATGTACCAGAGGCGGAACATGTAGAAGGCGGTCATTCCCGCCCCCACAAGCGCCGCATAGAAGAAGAACCCGCCCAGGCCCGAGTTGTGTTTCCAGAACGAGAGATCCTGGGCGATGATGAAGTCCTTCGAGCGGAAGCCGCTCAGTCCGATTACCGTCGGAATGCCCGCTCCGGCGATCGCCAGGCAGCCGATGAGCATCGTGATCGCCGTGACGGGCATCTTTCGCCGCAGGCCGCCCATCTGCGGCATTTCATTCGTGCCGCAAGCGTGAATCACCGAGCCGGAACAGAGGAACAACAGCGATTTGAAGAAGGCGTGCGTGAACAGGTGCATCATGCCCGCCAACCAGCCGCCAAGCCCCAAGGCCAACATCATGAAGCCCAACTGGCTCACCGTCGAATAGGCCAGCACCCGTTTGATGTCGGTGGCGGTGATGGCGATCGTGGCGGCCAGGAACAGCGTAATGCAGCCGACGCAGGCGATCACCAGCAGCACCTCGGGCGTAAACACCGGATAGAACCGCCCGACCAAATAGACGCCGGCGGCGACCATCGTCGCCGCGTGGATCAGGGCGCTGACCGGCGTGGGGCCTTCCATCGCATCCGGCAGCCACACGTGCAGCGGGAACTGCGCGCTCTTGCCGACGCAGCCGCAGAAAATGCCGAGACCGGCCAGAACCAGGAACCCGTAACCGATACCGTACTCGCGCCAGCCGTTCAACAGCCCGTGACCGTGCTTGCCGCCGCCGTAGAGAATGTCGGAAAAGGCCTCCTCCGGATCCTCTTGCGGTGCGGTGAGACTGTGCGACAAGCAGCCTCGGTGAATGCGGGCGATTTCTTTCGCCGCGCCCATCTTGACCATGCCGTCGGGCGTCCGCGGGCAGTGTTGGCCTTCCTCCGGCCGAACCTGGCTGAAGATGCCGGGCATCGTCACGGTTTTCCCATCCGGGCCGGCGACCTTGTAGTCGGCGAAGGAAAACGTGCCCATGCCGGTCCAGATAATCATCAGCCCGACGATCATGCCGAAGTCGCCGACGCGGTTGACGATGAACGCCTTGCTGGCCGCGTTGCTGGCGCTCTGCCGCTCGCGCCAGAAACCAATCAAGAGGTAGGAGCAGATGCCGACCAGTTCCCAGAACATGAAGACCATCGCCACGTTGCCGGCGACGACCAGCCCCAACATGCTGAAGCAGAACAACGAGAGATATTGGAAGAAGCGGAAGTACCGCCCATGCCGCCGCATCGGCTGGCCGTCGCGCAGCGGGGCGGCCGCGTCGATCACGTCGGAAAGCTCGCCGTGCATGTAGCCGATCGAGTAGACATGGATGCACGAGGCGACCAGCGTGACCATGCAGAACATGGCCACGGTGAGCGAATCGATGTAGTAGCCGATCGTTATTCGCAACGAACCGAAAACGGCGAACACGTACCAATCGCCGGAGATCGGATCGTGGCGCGTTTGCGACAACCAAAGGACCAGCGCGGTGAACGACAGGACGCACGACGCGATGATGGCGGTGGTGGCCACGTGCGCGGCCTTGTTGCCCGCCCGACCCATCCGCGGACCGAAGAGCACGACGAGCGCGAACGAGGCCAGCGGCAGCAGCCAGGCCAGGGCCAACAACAGGGGTAATGTGAATTCGATGTTCATGCGGACGACGTCACCCCTTCAGTTCCTCGCCTTGGTCCACGTCGACGGTGGCGTGGCTATGGTAATAGTTCAGGGCGATGGCCAACGCCACGGCGGCCTCGGCCGCGGCCAGCACGATAACGAACAGGGCGATCATCGGCCCGTCGAGCCCGATCGCGCTCGCGCCGTCTTTCTGCAACAGCGGAGACGCGAAGGCGACGAAGTTCAAGTTTGCCGCGTTCAGCACCAGCTCGATTCCCATCAACACGCCCAACAGGTTTCGTTTCGTGGCCATGCAAACCACGCCGCAGACGAACAGGACCGCGCCCACCACGAGGTAGTGCGATACGTCGACGGGTTGTGTCAGTAAATCCATCACGATGGTCTTACCCGCTGTCGTGGGACGGATTTCCAAATCCGTCCGGTTCATTTTCTTCTGGGACGGATTCGGAAATCCGTCGTACATTCTTCCTTCCCATCCGACATCCGCGCCGGCTCATTTCTTTGCGATCTACGGCCCTGTTACGCGAAACTCCGACGGGGGCGGTTCCCCCTCGCCGTGCACGATTGCCGGCCTTTGCACCACCCGCCGCCGCGCCGGGCCAAATATGCCGCCCCGACCAACACCACCACCAAATGGATCGAAATGATCTCGAACGGCAGCAGATAACCCGACATTCCGCCGCGGCGGACGGCGTCCTTTTCGTCGAGCCGATCCGTGCGCACTCCCATCAGGCCGAGTCCGAGACGCTCGGCGCCCGACTGATCGTCCTGCGCCTTCAGAGCGGCGGCCTCGGCCCGATCGACGCGCGCCGCCGACCAGCCGGGAATGGCGGAACCCGCCTGGAGTAGAATCGCCAACAGCGCGCCGCCGATAATGACCGCAAGGATCCACTGCCCGCCGCCGGTCTTCATCGACACGAACGGCCCGCGGGCGGTCAGCATCACGCCGAAGACCAACAGCACCATCGTGCCGCCGACGTACACCATGATTTGTGTGGCGCCGAGGAAGTCGGCGCCGGCCATGAAGAACAGGCCCGCCACTGCCGCTAGCGACACGATCAGGTAGCACGCCATCCGCACGATATTGCCCGTGACAACCACCGCCACGGCGAACACGCAGGCGATGGTAGCCAGCAGTAGGAAGAAAAACTGTGCCAGTTGATCATGTCCATGTGTTCCAATCCTCTTGAAGGTTTTGATCGATGCGAACACAAGGATCAGGATCGCGGGGGGAAGAATGCAAAATGAAAAATGAAAAATGCAAAGTGCAAAATGGAGCATGCGATTGCACGGAGATTGCGGATGAAAACTGAGGCTCGATTTGAAAGTTGCAATTTGCATTTTGCAATTTGCAATTTGCATTTTTCATTTTGCAATCCGATACCATCCGGTCATGGTTTTCCGGCGGCTTGACGTTCCGCTCGATCGCCGCTGGAGATCGCCAAAGCCGCACGAACACTCCGCCTGGCAGGAAGTAGCACCAGAGCATCACGCCGGCCAACATCGCCGAAGCCAGCGGCACGCAATACTTCAAGCAGGTGGTCATCACCTGATCGATCCGCAAGCGCGGCAGCGACCAGCGAGCCCAGATCACAACAGGTTCCGCCGATGATGCCCTTCGCGATGAAATTGCATAAGCCCAGCAGGTCGCCGATCCAGCCGAAAACGGGGCCATGCTCGTGCGTAAGCCCCAACCACGAGGCGATCGGCACCGGGCCGTTCCATCCGCCGAGGAAGAGAATGGCGCCCAGCCCGCAGACGGCGAAAATCGCCGCGTATTCGGCCATGAAGAAGACCACCCAGCGGAAGCCGGAGTATTCGGTCAAGAAGCCGGCCACCAGTTCGCTTTCGGCCTCGGGCAGGTCGAACGGGGCGCGATTCGTGCTCGCCACGGCGCAGGTGCAGTAGACGAAGAACGTGACGAAGGTGAAGGGATCGTGCAGCAGGTTCCAGTTTGTGAACCAGCCCGCCTGGCTGTTGCCGATCGTGACCAAGTCCATCGTGCCGGCGATCAGCACGGGCACGAGAACGCAAAGGGCCAGCGGGATTTCGTAGCTGACTACTTGCGCGGCCTCGCGCATCGCCCCGTAGAGCGACCACTTCGACATCGAGGAATATCCGCCGAGGATCACGCCGAACACTTCGAGCCCCATCACGGCGAGGATGAAGAACGCGGCGATCTCGAACTGCCAGGCGACCCAGCCGTCGGAAAACGGCAGCGCCAGATAGCCGCAGAATACGGCACAGAAGCTGATGTAGGGCGCGATGCGGAACAGGGGGCGGTCGGCCGCCTCGGGAATGATGTCTTCCTTGCAGAGAAGCTTGATGCCGTCGGCCGGCGGTTGCAGCCAGCCGAACCGGCCGCCGACCCGCGTCGGGCCGAGCCGGTCTTGGATGCGGCCCGCCACCTTGCGTTCGAGCCAGATATAAATGGCCGCCGAGCAGAGAGCCATCGTCAGCAGCAGCCCGCACTGGACCAGCGCAGCGACGACGTACGCGGCCCAATGCCACGATGCGCCTAAATTCAGAAGATGGATAAAGAACTCGGCCACGGTTCGTTACGTTCAGGATTGTCGCAGGAACTACTAAAATCGCTCAACCGATTGCGAAACCGCAAGCGGTTGTCGGGTGCGAAGCCGCGTGCGGCATTCATCACTCATCACTCATCATTTCTCACCGATCGATCTCTCCCAACACGATATCCAACGACGCGAGAACGGCGGGCAAGTCGGCGATCAACACGCCGCGGCAGATTTCGGACATTACCGAGAGATTGCAGAAACTGCTGCTGCGGATGCCGCACCCGCCACGGAACCGGCGTGCCGTTGCTGATAATCATAAATCCCATTTGCCCCTTCGGGGCCTCGGTTTCGAGGTACGCCTCCCCCTTGGGCAGTTTTTTCTTCACTTCGATCGGTCCATCGACCCCGCCGGGGGCTTTCGAGTATTTCTCCATCCCCTGGCGGATCAAGTCCATCGACTGCACGCATTCCACCATGCGAACGAAGTACCGGTGCCAGGAGTCGCCCACCACGGCCTCGCGTGGCACGGGCGGATAGACGTGATCCGTCGGATAGCTGCCGTCGGTCGGGGCCATGACCCGCCAGCGTGTAGCCGTCGTACATCTGCGTGTAGATCGGCTCGCCGTCGCGGCGCAAGTCCCAATCGACGCCGCTGCCGCGGAGCACCGGGCCGGTGCAGCCGTAGTCGATCGCCATCGCCGCCGGCATGACCCCGACGCCGCCCATGCGGTGGATGAAAATCGCGTTGTTGGTCAACATCGCGTGCAATTCGTCGATCACCGGCGCGAACTCGTCGAGAAACTTTTCGCACTTTTTCAGCCAGCCGGCGGGCAGATCGGCCATCACGCCGCCCGGCGGCGATGTAGTTGTACGTCAGCCGGGCGCCGCAGACGTCCTCGAAGAGGTTGACGATCTTCTCGCGCTCGCGGAACGTCCAGGTGAACGGGGTGAAGCTGCCCAGGTCGAGCCCGCTGCTGCTGGCCGCCACCAAGTGGTTGGCGATGCGATTGAGCTCGACGATGATCAGCCGCAAGTGCCGCGTCTTTTCGGAAACCGTAATGCCCCAGCAGCTTCTCGACGCACAACGCCCAGCCGAGATTCATGCTCATGCCGGCCAGGTAGTCGAGGCGGTCGGTGTAGGGCAGGAATTGCCGCGGCGTGAGGTTTTCGCCGATCTTCTCGGCGCAGCGGTGCAGATAGCCGATGTGCGGCGTCACCTCGGTGACCAATTCGCCGTCGGTCCGCAGCACCACGCGCAACACGCCGTGCGTGCTGGGATGCTGCGGACCCATGCTGATGAGCATTTCGTCCGTGCGAACGTCGAATTCGACGGTTTCGGGATGGATTCGCTCGGTTTGCATGGGTCTATTTCGACCGGGATTCCGTGGTACTCGGCCGGCATCTGGTAATCTTTCCGCAACGGATGGCCTTCCCAATCTTCCGCGCAAAGGATGCGGCGCAGATCGGGATGGCCGACGAACAGTACGCCCATCAGGTCGAAGACCTCGCGCTCGTGCCACTCGGCGGTGCTCCACACGTTGCTGACGGTGGGAACCTCGGGCAGCGCGCCGGAGTTGTCTTCCCGCCACCGCGGCATCCGCACTTTCAGCACCAGCCGATGCCGGTGGGTCATGCTGGAAAGGTGATAGATCAATTCGAGGTGCGGCTGCCAATCGACTTGCGCCGCTTTTTTCTCGTCCGGCTCGAAGTAATCGACCGCCGTGATGCAGTGCAGCATCTCGAAGCGAAGATCGCTTTCGTCGCGCAAGTAGCGGCACACCTCAGGCAGGCCGTCGACGCGAATCTCGATCCAGGGGTCGAGGGCGTCGAAGTCATGCGCCAACAGCCACGGCTGGAAGGGGTTTTGCAGTCGGGCGTGGATTTCTTGCACATTCATGGTCAAACGTCGCCCCGCCGCAGTTTGGCCATCAATTCCGCCGTCTCCTGCCGAGTTGCGGGATGACGAGCCGCGCGAACCCAATTCAAGTCGCCGCGCCGCCACACAAACGCAAAGCCCACCAACAGCACGGCGAAGAAGACGGCCAAGTCGAGCATCGAGGCCAAGGCCAAGGAGCGGGCCGAGGCGGCAACCTTCTCGGAAACCTGCGGATCATTCGCATCGGGTAGCGCCGCCGGTGGAATCCCCAACTCCTTATACGTTGTTCGCACAACCGGGCTAAGCGACTTCACAACTCGCACGACACGCTCTCGGTTCTCCGCACGCTCTTGGTTCTCCGCAACATCATACACAACCGGCTGCGCTGCGGGACTCAGAAGCACCGTTGCCTTTCCAAAGACCGTGGCCGGCGGAAAGAAGAACGCCACCTCGACCTCGAAGATCAAAAACACCAGCGCCACGACATAAAACCGCAGGTCGAATTGGACCGAGGCCGATCCCACGGCCGGCTCACCGCATTCATAGGGCGCGACCTTCTGAGGCGTTGGCGAATGAGCGCGCAGGAACCTTCCCAAAAGAAGGGATGCAAACACGAACAGAAACCCAACTGTGGCGAACAACGCCAAGTAGGCAACTATAGCGGGCAGCAACATCGTTGCGAAGGGAAACTACGTCTCCGGGAATTCAGTACGTGAAAGGGGATTATTGTAGGGGATGGCGGAGTTTTTGCAAGGCTGGGCAAGAGGAGGGGAACGGAGGGCTTACGAGCCCGGTCCCCCGTGAACCGGCCGGGCAATCATCTTGGAATTGGCCACTACGGTGGAATTCAGCGTTGCCCGGCCCCACGCCACCTCAAGGGGAAGCCGCGAAAAATCGATGATGCAGCCATCCCGGCTGTAGCAACTCAAATCGTACGACGAACCCATAAAGATGCAGTCCACCGGGCAGTTTTCGGTGCATAAGCCGCACAAAAGGCACTTCCCGTAGTCGATCGTGTAACTCGTGATCTGAAATCCCTTTCGCCCCGTCGCACGCTCCTTGCCGATGGCGATGCACCGTGCCGGGCAGTCGCGGGCACAACGTTCGCAAGCGATGCACGAGGTCAGATCGTAGCGGTGAAACCCGCGAAAGCGCGGCGAAACCGTCAGCGGCAGCTCGGGATATTCATACCATTCGGTGAAGGCTTTTCGCTTCGGATCGTACGTGCGGAACCAGTACCGCAGACAGACCCACATCGCGGCCCACACCGTCACCACCGCGCGGCACACGTTCTGAAACCAGTTCCACATGATCCACCTTGCAAGAGGGGCGAGCCTGAAATCTCATCGTAGGGCGGACTTCAGTCCGCCTAGCAAATGTGGGGCGGATTGAAATCCGCCCTTCAAGGATCGGTCGATTTGCTTCGTTACCGCTTCTAATCGATGTCGTGTTTCGACTCGCGCTTCGACTGCCACACGGCCCACAATAGGCCGATCAAGCCGATAGCGATCACGACCCAGTATTGGGTGTCATACGGCTTGGTGACGACGTTCTTCACGCCGCCGGCCGTCAGCTTACTGCAAACGAGCTTGTCGTAAGGCAGGATCAGGCCGATGATCAACAGGCTGACCATGTTCATGACCTTGATCAGCGGGTTGATGGCGGGGCCGGCGGTGTCCTTCAACGGATCGCCGACGGTGTCGCCGGTGACGGCGGCCTTGTGCTTCTCGCTCCCCTTGCCGGTCGTTTCGGTCTTGGGTTCGTCCTCGATCGTCTTCTTGGCATTGTCCCAAGCGCCGCCGGCATTGGCCATGAAGACCGCCAGCAACTGGCCGACGACGATCATTCCGCCCAAGAAGCCGGCCAGGGCGACGACGCCCAACCCGTAGCCGACCAAGATCGGCACGAGCATGGCGAGCAAGCCGGGGCCGATCAATTCCTTCTGGGCCTCGCCGGTGCAGATCTTCACCACCCGTCCGTAGTCGGGCTTCTTCGTGCCGGCCCAAATCTCCTTGTCGCGGAACTGGATGCGGCATTCCTTGACGATCAGAAACGCCGCGCGGCCCACGGCCCGAATCGTCATCGAGCTGAACAGGAAGGGCACCGCCCCGCCGATCAACATGCCGATGAAGAGCCTGGGATCGGAGATGGTCAGCATCGAGGCGACCATGTTGTAGACGGTGTCGGAAATCCGCTCGTTTTCGCCGCCGCCGCCGGTGCCGACCGAGACGATGAAGCTGTTGAACAGCGAGACGGCCGCGATGACGGCCGAGCCGATGGCGATGCCCTTGGTGATGGCCTTGGTGGTGTTGCCGACCGCGTCGAGATCGGCCAGGATTTGCCGGGCTTCCTTGTACTTGGTCTCGCCCATTTCCTTGCGGTCGTAGCCCATTTCGCCGATGCCGTTGGCGTTGTCGGCGACCGGCCCGAACACGTCCATCGAGATGGTGTTGCCGGTGAGGGTCAACATGCCGATGCCGCACATGGCCACGCCGAAGGCGATGAACGTCGGCGTCGTGCCCGCATAGATCAAGGCACTTGCCATGATGGCGGCGGCGATAATCAACACGGCGGCCACCGTGCTTTCATATCCGACCGCGAGCCCCTGAATGATGTTCGTCGCATGGCCGGTTTCGCACGCTTTCGCCAGCCCCTTGACCGGCTTGAACTCCGTGCCGGTGTAGTATTCGGTGCATTTATTCAGCGCGACGGCCAGGAGGATGCCGATCAGGCAGGTCCAGGCCGGCCGCATGTCGAGGCCGTTGGGCGCCTTTATGCCGATGTAGCTGAGGAAGCTGAGATTGGCCCAGGGGCGAAGCCCCGCGGTGACGTTTTCGGCCGTTGCGCCGGGAAAGCCTGCGGCTGCCTGCGGATAGGCTTGAATGTAAGGCACCGCCACCCCGTTCTGCATCACGGTCGTGTTGAAGTTCAGGTATACCAGACCAAGCAGGATGAAGCCGATGATGCTCAAAGTCGAGCCGATGATGAAGCCGCGGTTAACGCTCTTCATGGCGCCGGCCACAGAGCCCTTGTCGCCCGCCCGCACGCTGTACGTGCTGATGATACTGGCGATGACGCCGATGGCGCGGACCAACAACGGGAAAATCACGCCCTTGTGGCCGAAACTGGCGATGCCGAGGATCATGGCCGCCACGATCGTCACTTCGTAGCTCTCGAAAATGTCGGCCGCCATGCCGGCGCAGTCGCCGACGTTGTCGCCGACGTTGTCGGCGATGGTGGCTGCATTCCGCGGATCGTCCTCGGGGATGCCGGCCTCGACCTTGCCGACCAGATCGGCGCCGACGTCGGCCGCCTTCGTATAAATGCCGCCGCCGACACGCATGAACAAGGCCAGCAGCGTGCCGCCGAAGCCGAAGCCCAACAGGGCCTCGTAGGCATATTCGCCGAAGATCAGGAAGATGATCGAGCCGCCCAACAGCCCGAGGCCGTCGGTCAACATGCCGGTGATGGTGCCGGTGCGGTAGCCGAGTTGCAGGGCCTGGCCGAAGCTGGTCTTGGCGGCGGCGGCCACGCGGAGGTTGCCGACGGTGGCGAGTCTCATGCCCACGAAGCCGACTGTGGCCGAGAACGTGGAGCCAACAAAGAAGGCGATCGCCCGCCCCCACCAAAACGCCTCGGGCAGATTATGCGATGCCTTGGCGCCGAAGAACAGGAGGATGGTGATGATCACGATCAACACGCCCACCACGCTGAACTGGCGATAGAGATAGGCGTTGGCGCCCTCGCGGACGGCTTGGGCGATCTCCTGCATTTTCTTGGTGCCCTTGTCGGCCCGCATCACCTGGCCGACGAGCGTCAGGGCATAGGCCAGACCGCCGCAGGCGACGACCACGTTGAGGCAAAGGGCGAGTTTTTCCCAGGTGTTGAACTTTTCGCCCCGTAGCGGCTCGCCGAGCAGAACCCCGCCGACGAACCAGCCGTTCGAGTGCACGGCCGCGGCGCCACCTCCCCCTCCGGTGGTGGCTGGCTCCTGTGGGGCCATCCAGGCCACGGCCGACACGATGCCGACGCATACCAACATCAGCCAAGCCACGTACAGGCGGCTTTTCAGCCGACTTCGAGGCTTCCGGCCCGTCGTCTCCCGCCTTGCAACTCGTTTCATGGGAACTCCTCGTTAGAGAATCGCTTATAGCACCATCGGTGGAGCCAAAAAACAATAAAAGACCATTATCTTTTCCGCCGCAACAGGGGCTGTCAAGGGGTGTTGGCGGCGTACGCAGTAACGGATCGCGGCGGTCGAGAGACGAAATGTTCAGCCGGGGGGCTTGTCCGCCGTGTTGGAATCTTGGGCTGCTTGACGGTTGCCGTCAATATCGTTAACTTCCGCGATGAGGGGGGGTTCCATAACATCCCGCTACTTCACAGGAGGAGACAAATGAGTCCGATCGACAA
Source organism: uncultured Planctomycetia bacterium (assembly GCA_963719005.1). Lineage (GTDB taxonomy): Bacteria > Planctomycetota > Planctomycetia > Pirellulales > Thermoguttaceae. Next base: position 513,213 of record CAVRAR010000018.1, on the reverse strand, counting down.
TGATTCCACACGGCCGGTAAATCCCATCCAAGCTGGTTTGATCGTAGCGGGCTGTATTTCCTTCATCGTCGGCGTTGTTCTGGGAATGGGCGGCAATATACCGCAAGCCGTCTTGGGCACAGGGCTTGTTGTCTTCGCCGGCCTATGTCTTGCCGCGGCAGCGATCCGAGAGTCGATTGCACGGCTGCGGAAAGACGACTGAATTGCCGGCACGCCCCCTCGCCCTTTGGGAGAGGGGCTAGGGTCAGGGCCGATGGCACTGCAACAATAGCCGGGGGCCAACAATCCGCGGAATTGGTTTGCCATCACTCCGGCGGCCATTTCCGACAACGTTGATTTGCCGAGTTCAATGGCGGGCATTTGTCACTGTAGCGGCGGTCGCAATGGAAAAGGCGCGTGCAACATGGATCGTAGCGGGCTTGGTCGCGGCACATGTCGTGCTCCACGGCGTGGCCCTTTTGGCAATCGTTGGCGGGCTATGGCCTAACTACACATACTCGCCACGCTATATTGCCTTGTACTCCCTCTTCACGCTCGGTCCGAGCCAAGGCACGCTTCTGGCCATTTGGGTTGTACTTGGAGGCGGCAAGTTTCTTTGGCGAGCATTGTCTACGGCTCTTGGGACGATCCTGTATGTGTGGTGGTTCTCCTTCGCGCACGATCACTCGTCGCGAGAATGGTTGGTTACGACCCTGGCAACGATGTGCGTTTCGGCGGCGAGTCTTCTGCTGGCGCGTTGGACGGGGCTTCGGCTGGAAAGGTCTTGTGATTCGAGGCCGGCTTCCGGACCGTTTCAATTCTATATCCGCGACATGCTGCTGTGGACGACGGCAACCGCCATTGTCCTGAGCGGATGGCGCTGCCTGCCAAAAAGCGCTCTCGATTTCCTGCAAAACGCGGTTCCCGTGGTGGCTTTCGTGGGGCTGGGCCTGATTGGCGCGGTCTCGATGTTCTTCGCGCTGGGACGAAGGTGGATTGTCGCCCGGATACTGTTGTTGCCGATTGCAGTCGTTCTTACGGCGAAGTTTTTGAATGCGAGCATCCCTGGCGCGGCTCCCTCATGGTATTTTGCGCTGTTGTTCAGTCTTATGGTTTTCTGGATTGTCGGTTCGCTGCTGGTCCTTCGCTTCGTCGGCTACCGGCTGGCGTGGCGTCGTCGGCTTGAACAGTCACAAGAGAACATCGCCGCGTAGACGCGGCGGCTAAACGGTATAATTCCTGAATCCCAAATCCCAAATCTGAAATCCAAAATCTCAAATCCCAAATCACTCCCATGCCCTCCATCAAACAACTACCCGCTCGTAGCAAAGTCAAAATCGCCGATACTTGGGATCTCGCCAGCCTTTTTCCCGACGACAACGCTTGGGAAAAAGCCTTCACGGCTTGGGAAAAGCGGATCGGCGGCTATGCCGATTTCCAGGGCAAACTTGCCGCCGACGCCGAAACGCTGGCGGCGTGTCTGAAGTTCGACGAGGAGTTCGAGCGCTCGGGCGAGCGACTGGGGATTTACGCCCATCTGAAAACCGCGGAAGATACGGCCGACAGCCGCTACCAGCGGATGCAAGGGCGGTTTGTCAACGTCGCCGGCCGGGCGGCGGAGGCGGCGTGTTACATCCGCCCGGAAATCCTGGCGATTCCCGCCGCCCGCATGAAGCAATTCCTGGCCGCCGACGACTTGGCCCCCTACCGCTTGTTGTTGGAACGATTGCTGCGATACAAACCGCACACGCTCGGGAAGAAAGAGGAGAAGCTGCTGGCGATGCAGACCGAAATGGCCCAGGCCGCCGGGCAGGTCTTTCGGCAGTTGAACGACGCCGACATGAAATTCGGCACGATCGCCGACCACTCCGGCCAGCGAATCGAGCTGAGTCACGCGACGTTCAGCCTGCTGCTGCATTGCCCCAAGCGAGCCGTGCGAAAGGCGGCGTTTCATCAGTATTACAGCCATTACGCCGACCACAAGCACACGCTGGCCGCGTCGCTGGGCGGGTCAGTGCAACGCGATATCTATTACGCCCGGGCGAGAAACTATCCGACCGCTTTGGAAGCCGCGTTGTTTCCCGATCGCGTGCCGATCGCGGTTTACGACAATTTGATCGCGTCGGTCCATCGCCACTTGCCCGCGGTGTATCGCTATTACGACGTGCGGCGGCGGAAGATGCGGCTGCGCGACATCCACCACTACGACACCTACGTGCCGATTCTCGCCGATCTGCAAACGCGGCACACGTGGAACCAGTCGGTGGCGACGGTCATGGCCGCGCTGGCGCCGCTGGGCAGCGACTACTGCGGCACGCTCGAACGCGGCCTGCTGGGACGCTGGTGCGACCGCTATGAGAACCGCGGCAAGCAGAGCGGGGCGTTTAGCTCCGGCTCGTTCGACGGCGACCCGTACATTCTGATGAATTACCAGCCCGACGTGCTCGATCACGTCTTCACGTTGGCCCACGAGGCCGGGCACTCGATGCACAGTTTCTACTCGGCGAAGCATCAGCCGTACATCTACTACAACTACACGATTTTCGTGGCCGAGGTGGCCAGCACGTTCAACGAAGAGCTATTGGCCCGGCACCTGATGGCCAACGCCCGCGACGACCGGCATCGGGCGTTCCTCATCAATCGACAGATCGACGCGATGCGCGGCACGATCGTTCGGCAGACGATGTTCGCCGAGTTCGAGAAGCAGGCGCACGCCTCGGCGGAGTCGGGCGAGCCGCTGACGACGGACCGGCTTACCGAGCTTTACCGCGAGTTGTTGAAACAGTATTTCGGTCCCGATTTCGCTTTGGACAACGAGTTGAACCTCGAATGCTTGCGGATCCCGCATTTCTATCACGCCTTTTACGTCCACAAGTACGCCACCGGCATGTCGGCGGCGCTGGCGTTGGCCGATCGCGTGCTCGGCGGCGGCAAGCAAGAGAGAAATGGGGACAGCCCCCGACCAACCTTCGGTCGGTGCCCGCCGGAACGGCCCGAAGGGTGCTGCGCACAAATGGGGACTGTCCCCATTTCTCCCAGGGATGCCTATCTGCAATTTCTCAGCGGCGGCTGCTCGAAAGACCCGCTCGATCTGCTGCGCGCCGCCGGCGTCGATATGGAGCAGCCGACGCCGATTGACGCGGCGCTAAAGCGGTTCGGCGAGTTGGTCGAGGAGTTGGATCGGCTGGTGTGAGTATGTGGGGTACGCTTCAGCACGGCGTCCGCTCGTCTGCAAAACTACGGACTTGGGTTTGCCGTGCTCACAGAACCTCCCGGTGGGCAGAGGTTTCCCTTTGACACATTTATCGCCGATACGGCTGCTCCGTGACAAGCCCCGGAACAAACGCGTAATGCCTTACGTTGAAGGTGCAAAGAGTTGCCGAGCGACCGATCGCGCAGGCGGCAATCAGGGAGTCCAATAGCCCCAGGCCGTGCGAGAGATGGTAGGCGGTGAAATCGGCCAATGCGCGACCGCATTCAGGTTCGCTTGGCCAAACAATTGGGAACGGCGAGACCAGCTTCAACGCTTTTCGCACGTGCTGCGAGCTCGGTGCATCTTGAATTAGCTCCATGACCGTGAAGCCAGACACCCTTGGCAAATCGGTCAAGGCAGTGAACCAAGTGACCGCCGGCTCGTAGCCGCGTTGAATGTCGATCAGGATATCGGTGTCGAGCAAGTACATGGCATCAGTCTCGCGTGCGCTGCTCGGCCTGTTTGCGAACCTGGCGAGCATGAGCTTGACTATCGGCAATATCGGGCCGACATCCGACGATGCCTTCCTCTCGCCAATAAGCGACCAGTTCAGCGCCGGTTTTTGGAGAAGACTGCGTGGTCCGTCCCGTAGCCAGGAGTGTCACCACGTAATCGTCCAAGGGAAGCCCAAGCCGCTGGGCTTCGCTTTCCAGTTCACTGACCAGCCCGTCGGGGATATCGAGTGTAATGCTCATAGCGTGGCGTCCTCTGATCCAATCACCCCTACCATCCTATCCCCCAGAACTGGGTTCTTCAAGAGCGATCGAGCCACGATTGACCATTTTATGTGGCGATGGTATCTTGCGACATGGAGATCGCATTTATGGATGTTGAAGAGCAGATTGCATATTGGCTGGGCGGGTCGCAAGAAGACATCGAGGCGGCCGGGGTTCTGATCGAGAAACGCAAGATCCGGCAAGGCTTGTTTTTGCTCACTTGGCGGTCGAGAAGGTTCTCAAAGCAAGCGTGACCAAGGCAACGGCTGCGATTCCTCCGCGAACGCACGATCTTCTCAGACTGGCGGACCTGGCGGGCGTCACCCTTCCACCGGAGCGACGCGAGTTCTTGGCACGGTTGCAGCGATACTGCCTTGAAGGCAGATATCCGGACCTGCTCCTGGCGGCGCCAACCTGGGAAGAATTGCAAGCCGAACTGACCGAAGCGCAGGAAACGAGATCATGGTTAGCCAGCCAATTGACTTAGTGGTGAGGCAATACCTTCAGGCCGCAGCCAAGGCCGGCATTCACGCCCACCGCGCGGTGCTCTTCGGTTCACATGCCAAGGGCACGGCCGACGAATGGAGTGACATCGACTTAGTGGTGATCGCTCCGGAGCTAGAGCCGCCGGCGGACCGCCGCTTGGTTGACAAGCTCTGGGAGTTGCGGGCGACGACCGATTCCCGCGTCGAGCCGATCCCGTGCGGCGAACAAGAATGGGAGTCCGACCGCAGCCGCCCCATACTCGAAATCGCGCGGCGCGAGGGTGTGCTGGTAGTGGGCTAACTATTGACTGCCGCTTCTCGACAAGATGGCTAGCCCGGGCAGAATTTCTATCCTACACTTCTACAGGCGACTGTTTCGTCCGTTTTCTAGGAGCCCCCATGAATCGACCCACCCCAAAAACCCTGTTTGCGCTCGGTTGTCTCGCATTCCTCGCTCTCGGGCAATCGCTCGCCTATGCCCAAGGTCCGATGGACGACCTGGCGAAACCGCTGGAAGGCCGCAGCATGAGGGCAACCTCGACCTTTCGCGGCAAGGCGGGCGGCAAAACGAGAATCGCCAAGGACGCCGAGGGAAAACCCCGGAAGGATAAGCACGGCAACGTCATCACGCGGCTCATCTACGACCCGAACGCCGATTACATGGGCGACCCGAACGACGAAAACAGCAATATGGACAATTTCAACGTCGATCCGGGCAAGACGCACGTGGTGCTCGACGCCAAAGGCCCCGGCGTGATTACGCATATATGGTTCACCTTCTTGAGCCCCGAGCCGCAAATGTGGGCGGAAAAAGGGGCGGCCAACCATCAGGAGATGCTGCTAAGAATCTATTACGACGGCAACCCGCGGCCGGGCGTCGAGGCCCCGCTGGGCGATTTCTTTGCCAACTGCTTCGGCAAACGAAGCGAAGTGATCAGCATGCCGGTTTGCGTCGAAGACGGCGACGCCTACAACTGCTTCTGGCGGATGCCATTCCGCAAGTCGATCAAAATCGAAATCGTCAACCAAAGCGAAAAGCAAATCCGCTTGCTCTATTACAATATCGACTGGATCAAGAAGGACAAGATCTCCGAGGACACGCCCTACTTCTACGCTCAATACCGGCAGGAATATCCGCTCGAACAGGGCAGGGATTACCTCATCCTGGAGACGGAAGGCAAGGGACAGTACGTGGGAACGGTGCTGGCCGTCCGCACCCGCAGCCCGGCGTGGTTTGGCGAGGGGGACGAGAAGATCTACATCGACGGCGAGAAGAAGCCGTCGATCTGGGGCACCGGCACCGAAGACTACTTCCTCTCCGCATTCGGATTGAAGAAATGCAGCACGCCGTTCTTCGGCACGCCCTATTTCGACCAGTGGGGAATCATCGGCGGCCACACCAGCGCCTACCGCTGGCACATCAACGACCCGATCGTCTTCAACAAGAGCATCAAGTTCACCATCGAGCACTTCGGCTGGATGTCGGAGGACGAAAACCCGAAGGGGGAGAGAAACAGTTGGAATGAGCGGCAGGACGACTATTCCAGCGTGGCATTCTGGTATCAGACCGGCACGCCGACGTTCAAGGCCCGGGCGCCGAGCGCTAAGGAGCGAAAACTGCCCAATCTCGACCGCGTGATCGTGCTGGCCAAGGACTTCGTAGATCACCAGCATCATGGGCCCGGCCGAGCAAAGCCGCAAACGCTGTACGAGCTTTATCCGCAACCGCAGATGCTCTATCACCCGGTCCGCATGGAGGATGCTTGGGTGGAGTTGCCGGTCGAAGTGAAAGCCAAGGAGCCGCTACGGCTACTGATCAACGCCACCCGCTCGCCCGACGGCGGCACCTATCAGGCCTATCTTGACGAAGTGCCGGTCGGCAAGCCGATCGATCTGTACAACGACAAGGTCGATAACTTCGAGTATCACTTATTGGACTTCTGGCCCGAGCCGGGCAAGTACACCTTCACGCTCGAATGCGTCGGTAAGAACGTCAAGTCCACCGGGTTCGACCTCGGGTTGGAAAGCGTGCGTCTCCGCGAGCGTCGTCCCCGCGTCGCGCAGTACGGGTACGACAAGGACAAGGACTGGCGAAAGAACCCGACGGTGTTTGAGGACGACTAGCGTGTGGTTTCTCCGCTTCGGCCCCTCTCCCTTCGGGAGACGGTTTGGCGCCGTAACAAAATAGACTGACCGATTGTTGTAGGGCGGATTTCAATCCGCCATGCATTTGCCGGGCGGACTAAAGTCCGCGCTACGATGGAATCCGTTACGGCGCCTCAGGGTAGAGTTCGGGCGATACAGGCGGATGGCATACCTCGATGCAGCGGAGATTCTTCGCTGCGCTCAGAATGACGCTTCTCGCAACTTTGCCGCTCTCGTGGCAAAAGAAGCGAGTGGCTTGACGCTCCCTCTGCCTAGCGGTATATTGAGGGCCTGAAACAGAGGAGCGAGCCATGAAGCGTTTCTTAGCGATCCTCCTGATTCTCGCCCTCGCCGCCGCAATCGCGCAGGCGGCCTCCAGGACTTGGAAGAGCAGCAACGGCCGCTTCTCGGTCGAGGCCGAGTTGCTCGATTTCAAAGACGGCAAGGCACAACTAAAGAAGGACGACGGCTCGGTGGTCGAAGTCCCGTTGGTCTCGCTGTGCGAGGAGGACCGGCGGTACGTCAAGAGCCAGTTTCCCGGCGTCGAAGAAGAGAAGCTTGCCCCCGGCGCCGAGTACCGCGAGTGGAAAACCAGGAACGGCAAGTTCAGCACTGTCGCCGAGTTCCTGGGCTGCGAGGGGGGCAAAGTCCAATTGCGCAAACCCGACGGCAGCGAGATTTCCGTCGATAAAAACGTGCTCAGTGCGGCCGACCAACGCTGGGTCGCCGCCGAGCTGCGGCGATTGCGCGACGAGGAAAAGGAGGAGAAATCGACCGAGAAATCGAGCGAGAAACCCGCCGAGGGGGAAATCGCCGGCAAGATCGACGAAAGCGAGATTTCGCTGAAGCTCGTGCGGCTCGATCTGCCCAAGGCGAAAGGGCGAGGGAAGAAGCCCGCGGCCGCTTCCTATTTTCTTAGCCAGATCACTCCGCAGCAGTTCTACGTGAAACTCGGCAAGAGCGAAGAGGCCCGGGACGCCGCGTTCCATCGCGTTGTCAAGAGCGAGCCGTCATACGCCTCCTCGACCCCGATTCGCGGCGTCGCCCGGTTTGGCGGGCGGGAGTACGGCTTTGCGTTCGATTCGGTCGGCGGCAAGGCGTCGGCCTACAATCGGCTCTACTTCGATCTCAACGGTAACGGCGATCTGAGCGACGATCGGCCGATCGCCGCCACCACGGCGACTTCCGTGGGCCCCGGCATGTCGCAGTCGCAGTTTCCGCGCGTGGACATCAAGCTGGATATCAAAGACCAGTCGGTCGATTACTCCTTTCTGCCGAGCCTGCTGTGCCAGGCGTCGCGGGGCGACGCCTACGCCACCGTGACGTTTTACGCGGCGGTGATGCGGGAAGGGTACATCACGCAGGGCAGGAAACGCACCCGACTGGTTCTGCTCGATCACAACAGCAACGGGCTATTCGACGATGCCGTCTCGATTCGGCCCGACGGAAGCGTGGCCGAGGGCGATCTGCTTCTGATCAATCCCAATCCGAGAAAACAGACCTCTTCCGGCGCCGATTTGGGCGGCGATCGCAACTTCGTCAGCAAGACCGTGTGCATCGGCAAGGAATTCTACCGGATGGAGACTTCGCCGTCGGGCGGTTCTCTCAAGTTGACGCCGACGAAGTTTTCGATGGGGAGCGTCGTCAATTCCAGCCCGTTGTACCGCGCCACCCTCTTCAGCCCGGATTATGGCGTCGTCGTGATCGGCGGCTCGAAGGACCAAAAGATCTCGCTGCCCGAGGGCGAGTGGAGAGTTCTCTCCTACATGGTGGAGGCTTCGCCGCGAACCATGCTTTCGGCCACGTTTGCGGGCAAGTCGCCGGCGACGACGGTGACAAAGGGGGAGACGGCCCGGCTGCCGTTCGGGGCGCCGCTGCATGCGGTCGTCACCGCGTCGCGGGGCCAAGGGAACAACGTTTCGCTGTCGCTGGCAATTCTCGGCGTCAGCGGGGAGCGATGCACGAATCTCACCGTCAACGGAACTCGGCCGCCGAAACCGCAGTTCGTCATCAAGGACAAGGACGGCAAGATCGTTCATCAGGGCACTTTCGAGTATGGATGAGGTTTCACCTGCCGGCACTTGTGGCAAGTGTCATCCGAAATCCACGGCGAGTTCCAGGTGTGCGTCCGTCTGCTGGCCGATCCCTTCGCGACCGACAACACGCAGACGAGCACGATCAGCCTCTGAGCCGGAGGAATCGACGATGCGAGTCTTGGCCGTTTCTGGAAGTCCGCGACGCGGCGGCAATACCGACACCCTTCTTCAGACTGCCCTCGACGTGCTTACCGCCGAAGGGCTCGAGACGGAGTTCCTTTCACTGGCCGAGCGGCCCGTCAAGCCGTGCGTGGCTTGTGCGGGCTGCTTCAAGGCGGACGAAATCCGCTGCGTGCAGGAAGACCCGGCGTTCGAGGGCGTGCTGGAGAAATTCGCCGCGGCCGACGGCATCCTGGTCGGCTCGCCGGTCTATTTCGGCTCGGCCACGCCGCAGACGATGGCGCTATTGGACCGCGTGGGCTACGTCGCTCGGCGGCACCCGGAGCTTTTGCGTCGCAAGGTCGGGGCGGCGATCGTGGTCGCCCGCCGGGCCGGTCAGAACTTCACGTTTGCCCAACTCAATTACTTCTTTTTGATCTCCCAGATGATCGTGCCCGGCTCGACCTACTGGAACGTCGCCTTCGGCCGCGAAAAGGGCGAAGTCGCCAACGACGCCGAGGGCATGGAGACCGTCCGCACGTTGGCCCGCAACATGGCCTGGCTGATGAAGAAGCTGGGCGGCTGATCCGCACGGTTTGAAGACGCTATAATGAACCGGCCGGAGTTGGCCGTCCTTGAGGCTCCATCGTTGCGGGGATCGCCGGACCATGCGATTCAATCCAACAGTTTCGGCTTATTGGCTGTGGCTCGTGGTGATCGCCGGGGTCTTGTCGTGTGTGCCCTTGGAGTTCCACCCTGGTCCTCTCGGCGCAAGCACCTTCTGTAAGAATAACATCGCGCACCTCTATATAGACGCGATCCAGGGATACAATGACTGCCACCACATTATGAGCGGCGATAAGTGGATTCTGCTCCACGCCGCCGTGTCGGTGTTGTTGGCCGTCGTCGCCACGGTGATTCATCATTCGGGACCAAAACGATCCGAGCCGGATTATCAACCAGATTCCAAGACGTTCACCCTGGCCAGCCTTCTGCTGATCGTCACCGCGGTTTCCTGTGTGTTCAGTCTTCTCGCTTGTCTGGGTGCGATCTACGCCGTCTATTTGGTCGTGCTGATTTTCGTCGCCGGGCGTTTTGCCGTGTTGTTGCTGGCCGCAGTCGGATTATGATCGGATGCAGGATTTCGACCCGTAGGAGCGACAGCGATTTCCAAGGCGGCCGTTTGGTCGCATCAAGTCAACAGTGACTCGCATGAACGAGATTTCACCTCCGCAAGCCCCTGACTTCGATTTCGTGCGGCCCATCGGCGAGGGCGGTTTCGGCCAGGTGTGGTTGGCCGTCAATCGCACCACCGGCCAGCCGCGCGCGGTGAAGGTCATTCCCCGGGCAGGCACGAACGGCCGCGACCCGGCCGGCCGGGAAATTGCCTCGCTGACGCGGTTGGAAGCCAACCTGCACTGCCGCCATCCCAACCTGCTGGTGATCCATCACGTCGGCGAGACCGCCGAGCATCTCTTCTACGTGATGGACCTGGCCGACGACCTCTCGGGCAAGGGCGACCCGACCGGTCCCGATTATCGCCCCGCGACGCTCGAGAACCTGTTGGCGGCCGGCCCGCTCGACGCCGCCGACTGCGAGCGTTACGCCGGGCAGTTGCTGGCCGCGCTGGCTTGCCTGCACGAAGCCGGCATGGCGCATCGCGACGTGAAGCCGGCCAATTGCCTCTTTCTCGGCGGCGAGTTGAAACTGGCCGATTTCGGCCTGCTGACCGCCGCGGGCCTGTCGGCTTCGCGCCTCGGCACCGTGCGCTACATGCCGCCCGACGGCTGCATGGACGCACGGGCCGACGTGTACGCCGCCGGGTTGGTGATCTACGAAATGTTGGCCGGCCTGGGCGCCGAGCGGTTCCCGAGTCTCGGCCCACGGGCTCAAGCGATTGCCGCGGATCGGCGGCTCGCCCGGCTGAATCGGCTGGCGTTGCGGGCGTGCGATCCCGATCCGAGCCGGCGGTTTCGCGACGCCTGCGAAATGCTCGCCGCGTTGACGACCGCCGAGCGCCGCCCGGCGAAGCGTCGCCGCCGCTGGCCCTGGCTGTTGGCGGGAATGGCGATGGGCGCCGCCTTGGGGCTTTTCTTGCTGTGGCCGTTCGGTTCAGTCAGCGTCAGTTTCGTGAGCGAGCCGTTTGAAGCGACGATCTACGTCGACGGGCAATTGCTCCGCATGCCCAACGGCGATCCCTACCACACGCCCTGTACGGTTTGCGGCCTTGCGGCCGGCACGCATCACGTCGTCTTCCAATGGGACGTCGAGAGCGACCCGTCGCATTTATCCGGCCCCGATGGTAAGTTGGACGCCGGCAATGTCGAGTTCGGCGCGAATCGACAGATCACCGGGCGCTGCAAGGCCAAGTAGTTCCCTCGCCCTTTGGGAGAGGGGAGAGTTTATAACCACGGAGAACTCCGATGCCCACCGTTGCCGCTATTGCCGCGTTCCTCGAAGAACTCGCCCCCTTCCGCCTCGCCGAGGATTGGGACAACGTTGGGCTGCTGGTCGGCGATTGTGAGCGAAACGTCACAAAGCTGATGACCTGCCTGACGGTCACGCCGGTCAGCGCTGCCGAGGCGATAGAATCGGGCGTCGAATTGATCGTCACGCATCACCCGATCCCGTTTGCCGCGACGAAGCGGCTGACCGCCGACACGACCGTCGGGCAAATGTTGTTGGACTTGATCGCTGCGCGGATCGCGGTCTTCAGCGCCCATACCGCGTTCGATTCGGCCGGCGAGGGGATCAACCAGCGACTGGCCGCCGGTCTTCAACTCCGCGGCATTGCGCCGCTGGTGCCGCATCCGGAAGGCCAGGGCGCCGGCCGCTGGGGATGGCTCGCCGATCCGCTTTCGCTCGGGCAGCTTGCCTCGCGGCTCAAGCAGTTTCTGGCGATCGAGCGGCTGCAATTGGTCGGCAACCCCGCGCAGACCGTTCGCACGGTGGCGGTGGCGTGCGGCGCGGCCGGCGAGTTGCTCGACGCCGTCCGGCAAAACGGTTGCGACGCGATGGTCGTTGGCGAGGCCCGCTTTCACGCGTGTCTGGAGGCCGAAGCTCTCGGCATCGGTCTGTTGCTGCCCGGCCATTACGCCAGCGAGCGCTTCGGCGTCGAATGCCTCGCCGACGTCTTGGCCCGCCAGTTTCAGGATGTGCAGGTCTGGGCGAGCCGAGAGGAGAGGGATCCTGTCGGAGAATGCTGAATTCTGAATGATGAATGATGAGCGATGAAGGATGAATGCCAACCAGCCCCATTTCGTGGCCGTCATCCATCATTTGTCACTCATCATTCATCATTCCCCTGCTTCCTCTTCCCGCGTACAATTCCGCTATGACTTGCCGGGCGCTTACCGCATTGCCGGTGTACAACGAGGCGGGCCACGTGGCCGGGGCCATCGCGGGGGCGCTCTCCTATTGCCGCGACGTGCTGGTGGTCGATGACGGCTCGACCGACGGAACCTCCGAACTGCTGGCCGCTCGCAGCGACATCCGCTTGATCCGTCACCCGACGAACCAAGGCTACGGGACGGCGATTCGCTCGGCGTTCGATTTCGCCGTTGCCGAGGGCTACGACGTTCTGGCCACGATCGACTGCGACGGCCAGCACCAGCCGCAATTGATTCCGACGTTTGTCGAGCGATGTTGGCTGGGCGACGTAGACATTGTTTCCGGCAGCCGGTATCTGCGGCGGTTTCCCGGCGACAGCGATCCGCCCGAGGCCCGCCGCCGCATCAACCGCTTGATCACCGAGGAGTTGAATCGCCGCCTGGGCTTGAGCCTGACCGACGCCTTTTGCGGTTTTAAGGCGTACCGCGTGTCGGCGTTGGCGAAGATCGAAGTGACCGAGCCCGGCTACGCGATGCCGCTGGAGTTGTGGGCGCGGGCGGCATGGCTGGGGCTGCGAATCGTCGAAATGCCCGTGCCGTTGATCTATCTCGACGAGAAGCGCTCGTTCGGCGGCTCGCTCGACGATGCGGAAACCCGCTTGGCCGCGTATCGCCGGGTGTTGGAGCAAGCCCTTGAGCGGACTCCCCTGTAAATGGTAGGATTGTGGCTGGCGGAACTGTGCCCGACGAGTTATTGCAGCAGCAGGGGAGTGAAGATGGATAGCGTTGTTCAAGAAGTGCGTGAAATTCGGGAAGCTTACGCCAGACGGTTCGGCTACGATCTCGATGCTATGCACCGTGACCTCAAGGCCAAAGAACGGGCCAGCGGCCGGAAAGTGGTTTCCTTTCCGCCACGTCGCCCTGAGCCGCTCGGTCGCACTGGTCCCGGTCGCGCATGAGTCACCGCTGAATACGCCGCACAGATTGGAAGGAACGGGCTGTTCGAAATAGCGGTTCGCTCTACCTCGCCAAGCTTGCACCACCTCCTATAATCCATTGAGGTGGCCGTATGAGTTGTATTCAAACGCAGATCGACTATGCCCGCTTGCAAACGCCGCGCGACGATCGTAAGTCGCTCGTCGAGCCTCCGTTGCAAGACGTTTCGGAGTTGGTTGCCGAAAACCTTCATGACCGGACCGGGCTATACGATTATGATCTGCATGGTCGCCGACTTGGGGATGTCTCGCTTCAGGCTCGGGCCGAACTGCTCGCGGCGGCGCGGCGATGGACTGGGGCGTATCGTGATCTTCTAGGGGGCGACGGCAAGGGGGACAGTCCCATTTTCGCTGAGACGAACATTGGGACAGTCCCCGCGAACATTGGGACAGTCCCCGCGAAAATTGGGACAGTCCCCGCGAAAATTGGGACAGTCCCCTCGCCCGATCCCAACGGCTTGATCTACCTGGCCGGCCATCAGCCGCAGATGTTTCATCCGGGCGTGTGGTTCAAGAATTTCGTGCTGGGGGAGTTGGCTAGACGCGACGGAGCAACGGCGGTCAATCTGATCATCGACGGCGACACGCTCTCCGATGCCGCGTTGCGCGTGCCCGGTGGATCGGTCGATGAGCCGCACGCCGCGCAGATTCCGTTTGACTTGCCCGATCCTGATATTCCTTACGAAGAGCGAAGGATCGAAGACCGCGAGCTGTTCGATTCGTTTGCACGCCGGGCGACCGAGCAGATGAGGGGGTTGGTGGCCGATCCGCTGCTTGCAGCAGTATTGGCCGCTGGTTTTGGAGCGGGCGCGGGACTGCGACAATCTCGGTGCCTGCCTGGTCCAGGCTCGGCATCAGTTGGAGGCGTCCTGGGGCTTGGAAACATTGGAGGTGCCGCAGAGTTGGCTGTGCCGGGGCGAGGCGTTTCAGTGGTTCGTCGCGCATTTGCTCGTCTCTCTCCCGGAATTCCGCAGTGTTTACAACGATTCGCTGCGTGAATACCGGCAGCGGCATCACGTGCGGAGCCGTTCTCATCCTGCACCCGATTTAGTTGAAGAAGGAGCTTGGCACGAGGCCCCGTTTTGGGTGTGGACGACCCGCAATCCACGTCGGCGTCGGCTTTTCATCCAGGCCACGGCCGACGAAACGATTCTCTCCGATCGGCAATCGTGGGAAGCACGGCTGCCGTTGTCGCCGGAGAGCGACGCCGCCGGGGCGGTCGAACAACTCATGCAGTTGCAGCGCGGCAACGTGCGAATCCGCCCGCGGGCGCTGGTGACGACGCTTTGGGCAAGATTGGCCCTGGGCGATCTGTTCATCCACGGCATCGGCGGGGCGAAGTACGATTGCGTGACCGATCGGCTGATCGAGCGATTCTTCGGGCTGACCGCGCCCCGGTTCCTGGTCGTGTCGGCCACGCTGCACTTGCCCATCCAGCGCCGCCGCGCCACGCCCGAGGACGTTCGGGCGATCCAGCACGAACTGCGAACCATGACGTATCAGCCGGAGCAGTATCTGGGTGGGGAGAGTGTGCCACTGCTTCGCAGAAGCAGTGCCGGGGAGCAGTTCGGCACTGCTTGCGAGCAAGCAGTGGCACACGGCAGACAAGAATGTCTGCCCCACTATGATCCCGACAAAGGGGACAGTCCCATTTTCGTCGACCACGGCTTCGCCGCGGTGCCCGCGAAAATTGGGACAGTCCCCTGTGAGAGCCTGATTGCAGAGAAGCGGCGATGGATAGCGACGCCGCAAACTGCGCAAAATGCGCGAGAGCGGTGCCAAGCCATTCGCCGCATCAACGCCGCTCTGCAACCGTGGCTCGATGAACGCCGCGGACAGCTCGCCAAGCGTTTGGCCGAAACCTCGCGGAGGCTGCAAGCCGAAGGCGTATTGGCATGGCGCGAGTACGCTTTTTGTCTCTATCCCGAGTCTACGTTGCGAGAATTCTTGTCGGGGCTACTTCACAGAACCGTCTGAACATGGTTTGATGGCGTCGGCGCTCGTTGAAAGGATTCTCTCGGATGAGCCAAGACGACGTTTCGTCTCAAACGACGGATGCGACCTGTCAGAAGACAGTTCGCCGCCGCGTGCGGTTGCCGGTGGTTTCGGCAAAGGCATGCGACCACGCGATGATCCAGTGCTTTCTGCACTCGCTGTTTCAGGGTTCATCGTCCGCCGAGTTTCAAGCTTCGCTCGACGACCCGTTCTACGAGCCGCGCGATCGGCTGCTGTTGCGACACTGGCGGCAAGTCGTCGCCCACGTCCACGTCGCGCATCGGACGATGCTTTTTGGCCCGCTGCGCCTTCCCGTGGCAGGTTTGGGCTGGCTGGGCGTCGCGGCGGAACATCGGGGACAGGGTCTGGGGACGCACCTGCTTCGGGAGGCGGAACACCAGATGCGCGAGGATGGGGCCGTGCTGGGCATGATCCGCACCTCGATTCCCCGATTTTTTCATGGGCGGGGCTGGGTCGCGTGCGGACAACCGAGCTATCGGCGGGCAAACGCCTGCGCCATCCGGCGCCCGGCTGCTGGAAAGCGGCCTGATTCCTCGCCCCAAGCGGCGATTGCACATCCGGCCCTGGTTGCAGTGGGAACAAGCGGCGCTGGCTCGAATCTACGCAAGTCGCCAGGCCTACGGCCCGTTGGAACGCACCCCCGCCTACTGGCAATGGCTGCTCCGTCGGCATGGGTACGATCAGGTGTACGTGGCACTCGAGGGGCCGGAGCAGTTGGAACTGGGCGAGGTCAGCACCCGGGTGGTCGGTTACGCGGCGACTCGCGGCGAACAGATCGTCGAGTTGATGACTGCCCCGGAGCGGCCGCGGGCGGCGGCCGAGTTGCTGGCCCGCTGTTGCGGCGACGCTCTTGAAAACGATCGTCATTGCCTGTTATTGCACGCGCCGCCGTTGCACCCGCTGTTCAGAGTTTTCGACGAGGCGGGCGGCTCGGGTTCGACGCAAACGCCCGAGCACGGCGAGGTCTGTATGATGCGGCTGTTGGATCCGTTGGAATTGCTGCGGCGGCTGGCCGGCGAGTTCGATCGCCGTGCCAGCGAAGCAGGGCTGCCGCGTCCCGGCGATCTGGGGTTCATGGTCGACGGCCAGAAGTATCGGCTGGAGTTCGGCCTCCGCGGCGTGGTTGTGGAATCGCAGCATGTGGGCCGGAGCTACTTGGGGCTGGGCGTCGCCGATTTCACGCGGTTGATATTGGGCGAGCTCGATTGGGAGGCCGCAGTGGCGGACGGTCGGATCGAATGTTCGACCGCCTTGGCCCGCGAGGCCGGCAGCATCCTGTTTCCTCCGCTCCCCTTCTGGCGTCCCCCGTGGGATGATCTCCCGGCTGCGTAAAGCGTTTGTGGTGCCGCCGTTAGGCGGAAAAACCGGCTGAAGCCGGGACTACGACCGCGAAACTCTGCAAATATCCTCACCGCCCAACAGGGCTGTGGCTATTGCAATCGGCGGTCTCTCTGGTATCTTCTCGGCACGCTTCCCGCCCGCAAAGTTTCCGCAGGACGCCCAGCTTGACGTCTCCCCTCTCTTCTTGGGAGAGGGAACCAACAATAACAAAACGAGGACGACCAGATGATGATCATCAAGATGTTGCTCTGCGCGTCGGCACTCATGCTGGGCCAAACCCAGGCGGATGAACCGAAGGCCGCACAGAAAGCCGAGAAAAAGACCACGCCGAAGGTCGAAAAAAAGACTGCCCCGAAGGCCGAGAAGAAATCCGATCGGAAGGCCAAGCGGGCGGCAAGCGCCAAGTCGCCGACACCCGCCGAAACGACCGAGAAGGTCGCCGATGGCGTGCGGTTGTCAGACGTTGAGGTGAATATCGTTTCCTACACCAACCAGGAACGCGTCCGGTATGGCTTGCCGCCGTTGGAGGTCGACAAGGAATTGATGGCCACCGCGCGGGAGCAAGCCGCATGGATGACCCGCAGCGGTCTGTTGTTTCACACCCGCCGGCCGCTGGCCGAAAATATTGCGATGGGCCAGTCGCACAGCAGCGAGGCGGTGCAGTCGTGGATGGGTTCGTCGGGTCATCGCGCCAACATCCTCAACCCCGGCCATCGACGCATCGGCGTGGCCGCGTACCACACCGCCGGCGGAGTCATCTTCTGGTGCCAACAGTTCCGACAATAGGAACCCGCAACAAGATGATATGTTCGCGTCGAGGTAGGACGGATTTCCAAATCCGTCCGCAAAACATGGACGGATTTGGAAATCCGTCCTACGACATTTTGTTGACCGAAGTCACGATTCCGGCGTGGCCTTGGAGTTTCGGCCCGCCAATTGCGGCTGAAAGTCGTTGTCGCCCGCCAGTTGTGCTATCGCCTTGAGAAACCGGAGGGTAAGCTCATCGAGTAGCTCGCGATCGCCGGCGCGGTCGAAATAGGCCGACAGATCGATCGGTTCGCCGATCTCCAGCCGCACGGCCGCCGGCATCAGCAAGCAACCAAGCGACGTCCCGTCGTAGGGTGCGCCGCGGATGTAACAAGGAACCACCGGCGCCCTGGCCTTCAAGGCGATCATCGCGGCGCCGGGATGACCGGGCAACAACGTCCGGTGGGTGGTATTGATGCGTCCCTCGGGAAAGAGCCCTACCAGGCCGCCTTGCTCGACAATGCGGATTGCCGCTTTCGTGGCGGCGGTGTCGATTCCACCACGATTGGTTGGTATCGATCCACACAGCCGCAGCAGTCCTCGAAAGGGCAAGAACTCGCAGTATTCGCGTGCCACCAGCCAGTGGACCACTCGTAGCACGGTTAGCGCGACGAACGAGGGATCCAACGAACTGCGATGATTGCAGATGATTACCGCCCCTTGGCCAGGCGGGATAGGGAAACGGCCACGGATGGTCGCCCGCCAAAGCACGCGCGAAACCACGTAAACTAGGGCGTAAACAACCGATTGTACGGGAGAAAACGGCGACCGCCGCAACATCACTACCACCCAACCGGCGAGCGACAGACCGAGCGCGGTTAGCACGCAAGCTGCAAGAATACTGGCGGCTTCGGCCGATAACATGGGTAATTCTCGCTTGGAGGTCTCCTCCAATCTACCTTCCTGCGACCGTTCCCGCGAGAGCGACAACCACGAATTGAGGGAAAAGGGAGACCGGTCCAATTTGCCGGAACGGCCCGGAGGGTGCTTCGCACAAATTGGACCTGTCCCCTTCTTCCCACTGGAACTGCACAATGAATATCGGCGTGCTCAGCGACACCCACGGCGACATCCACCTGACCCGGCATGCCCTCGACATTCTCGACACCTTTCAGGTTGATCTGATCCTTCACTGCGGCGACGTCGGATCGGAAGTAGTGCCGTTGCTCGGTGGCCGAAAGGTTCACCTGGTCGCCGGCAATATGGACGATCCGGAGAGCTTGGCGGCGGCGATCGTCGAGCCGACACACGTCTTCCACGATCAACTCGGCACACTGGAAGTCGAAGGCTGCCGCATTGCCATCTTGCACGGCCACGACGTGAAGCTGTTGCGGCACACCATCCAGTCGGGCCAGTGGGATCTGGTGTGTCATGGGCACACCCACGCCTTTTCGAGCAGGCGCGAGGGCTCGACGTTGGTGCTCAACCCGGGCGCGGTGGCGCGCGCCTCCTATCCGTCGGTGGCGGTCGTGGAACTGCCGTCGATGAAAGTGACGGAACTCCCGCTTCCCGTGTAGGTTATGCTTCAGCCACCCCTTTCAACATGGTATTTGGGGATGGCGCGTAACATCGTAAACTATTGGCATTCAAGGAGGTAGGCCAATTTTTCAACAGGAGGCACGGATGTCTCTGCCGGAAGCATTTCAACCGTTTGTGGAAGGTGCTCCCAGTGCGGTCATCAGCCGACTTGCTTTGGAGTATCTCGTGGATGACGAGGCATTGGGAATGTTGTTCGCGGATCGAGCGATGGCTCAGTACGAACGAGAAGTCACCTTGACCAATTTGGTAAACGTCATGCTGGATGTGGCTTGCGGCGCCCGCCGTTCCCCCCGTGCCGCCTTCCAGGTGCGCGGCGATCAGATTGCCGCCTCGCTGTCGGCCTTCTATGGCAAGCTCAATCGCACTGAACTCGCCATTTCGGAAGCCATCGTCGCCCACTCTGGCAAGAAGGCTGGTGAATTGATCCGCGCCATGAAGGGACTCGATACTGAGCCCGTTCCCGGCTTTCCGTCGTACGTGCTCGACGGCAACATGCTTACGGGCACAGAACACCGACTGAAACCGCTGCGGAACACCCGTGCCGCGGCACTTCCCGGCAAGTCGCTGGTCGTGTACGAATACGCGACCGGCGTGGTCACGGAAGCCGTGTTGTGGGAAGACGCTCATGCGCAGGAACGCGTCATCCTGCCCAAGGTAAAAATCGCCAAGGGGATGCATGTGATTGCCGACCGCAACTTTTGCGTGCTGCAGTTCTTCCGGCGAATTCAGCAAGCCCGCGCCTTTTTCACGATCCGGCATCATCGCAGCACGTTTCCGCTGAAATCGGCGTCGTTGGGCAAGGTGCATCGGTGCGGTCGCTGCGACACCGGAGTCGTGAGCGAACAGACCGTCACCATCAGGGATGCTGACGGACAGGTATTTTCTTGGCGAAAGATCACGCTGAAATTGGACCAGCCCACGCGCGACGGTGAAACGACCATCGTGCTGATCACCAATCTTCCACGACGGGTCAAAGCCACGACCATTGCCACGGCTTATCGGGAGCGGTGGACGATTGAGCAACACTTCCAGCGTCTGACCGAGTGGCTGCATTGCGAGGTTTCCACTTTGGGCTACCCGCGGGCCGCGTTGTTTGCGTTTGCGATGTCTTTGGTGGCGGGGAATGCGTTTGCGATTCTCATAGCCGCCTTCCGTGCCGTTCATGGCCACGAAGCTGCCGACAATCTGTCCTATGCGGCACTTGTGGACGAAATAGCCGGCACGTATCGCGGCATGATGCTGGCGTTGCCGGCGACCCATTGGAGCTTCATCCATCGCTCCACCAACGCTCAGACCGCTCGACTCCTGCGAAGCATCGTGCGTCACGCAAATCTGAGAGTATTGACCAAAACCAAGCGTGGTCCGAAGAAACCACGTCGAACACCCAACTGCAAGAACATAAAGCACTTATCCACCTATCGCTTGCTCAACCAAACCTATGGAAAAGCATGTTGAAAGGGGTGGCTGAAGCATAACCTACGCCCTGCGCCCTTCAGGTGTCAGACGGCACACGGCATGTGCCTACTACGCCTGAACCCCTTGGAAGCTGTCGATGGCGTCGCGGGGTGAGATTGGCTTGGCCGCTTTGCGCCCGAGGAAATACAGCCCGCAGGCGGCGTCGATGGCGAAAGGGGCTGGCACGACGTAATCGAGCAGTCGCACCCAGAAGAAGAGGAGCGTGGCGACGAGGTTTCCGGCTTTCGGGCTGCGAAACAGCCCCGCCAGCGCGGCGTTGATCGACCAGAGCAGCGCACTGCCCGGCCCTAAGACCGTTCCTGACTCGATTCGATCGAACCAACGAAACAGCCAGCGAACGCCGGTGTCGGTGAAGCGGGTGAAATCGTAGGCCCCTTCGTGAACGGTTTGCATGAACGGGATCTCGGCATACACAAGCCCGCTGGGCTTGAGAACGCGGTGGATCTCGGCGACCACACGGTCCGGCTGAATCACGTGCTCCAGAACCGCTTGAATCCACACGCCGTCGATCGAGCCGTCGGGCAGCGGAATATCGTGGGCGTCGGCGATGAAGTCGGTCTCCGCCGAGGCGTAGATGTCGAAACAGAGGACGCGAACGTCGCCGGTATCGCCGTGCAACAATTGCGTTCCGGCCCCGGCAACTCCGCCCCCGATAATCAGTACCACGGGCTGGGGCGACGCCTTGCGCAGTTCCGCGACGAATCTTCTGCAATTCGGCTCGGCGACCCGATTGCCGCCGCACAGAGCCAGCCTGATCCTTCGCAACGCGCGTCGTGCCAGCCCGCCGGGTTTTGAACGACGGATCGGGCTGCCGCCGGCCCCTTCGAGCAACGACGCCTCGCACAAGACGGAACGCTCGAAAACGACCAGGGCCGGCTGATCGCCGACCATCGGGAATCCCTGCCCGATCGTGCAACCGCCGCCGTCGTTGTTGCAGTACACGCGGTTTTCGGCCGGGGCCAGACGGAGCGTGGATCGGCACTGCGGACAACGAAGCATCGAGAATACCGACTCGCGCTGGTTCTGCTTCGACACAATTCACCTCCATGGGAATGCCTGGCGTTTACTCGTAGCGGAGCGATTCGATCGGATCGAGGCGGCTGGCCTTGCGGGCGGGGTAATAGCCGAAGAACATGCCGACCGACGCCGAAAAGGCCAACGCGATCAAAATGGCGGTGAGCGAAATCGTCACCGGGCAGTCGATCCCGTGCAGCAGCATGGAGATCAGATGAGTGGCGGCGACGGCGGCGGCGATGCCGATGCCGACGCCGATCGCCCCGCCCAACAGCGAAAGCACCACCGCCTCGACCAGGAATTGCCGCAGAATGTCGCGCGAGCGGCGCCGACTGCCAGCCGAATCCCGATCTCGCGCGTGCGCTCGGTAACCGAGACGAGCATGATGTTCATGATGCCGACTCCGCCGACGATCAGCGAGACGCTGGCCACCGAGCCGAGCAGCACGGTCATGACGAGCGTGATGACCCCCAACACTTTGATGATTTCCGAACTGTTGAACACGTCGAAATCGTCCGGGTCGCGGTCGCCGAGACGATGCCGTTGGCGCATGAGCGACTTGATTTCGTCTTCCATCTCTTGCATCTGATCGGGCGAATGAGCCGACAACGTGGATGGATTGCACGTTGTTGAACGGCATGCCGTAGATGCGCTTTGCTGATGGTGGTGCAGGGGGCGAGCACGATGTCGTCCTGATCCTGGCCGAAGAGATTGGCCCCTTTCGGCTCGAGAACGCCGACGACCGTGAAGGGGATGCTCTTGATGCGGATTCTCACGCCGACGCAATCGGAGTTCTGAAACAGATTCTTCGCCACGGTCTTGCCGATCACGCAGACCTTGGCCGCGCCGCGAACGTCGGCGGGAGTGAAGAAGTCGCCGGCGGCCATTTGCGAGTTCGACACCGTCAAGTAATTCGCGTTGACGCCGAAGATGCTGGTCGGGCGACCAGTTCTGGTTTCCCGCGACAACCTGGCCGCTGGCGAAGACGATGGGCGACGCCGACAGAACCGTGGGGCACTCCTCCACCATGGCGTCGGCGTCGGCCGCAGTCAGCGTAATGACGCTCTTGGCCCCCTTCGCCACGCCTCCACTCCGCCGGTTTCCCGAAAACACGATGACCAGATTGGTGCCCATGCTCTGAAACTGGTCCTGAATCATCCGCCCGGCCGATTGGCTGATCGAAACCAGCAAGATCACGGCGGCCACGCCGATGACGATGCCGAGCACGGTCAGCCCGGCTCGCATCTTGTTCTTCGACAGGGCCCGCAGGGCGACCCGTAGAATCAGCAGGAGATTCATAAAGGCTTACGGCTGTATCTGCATTCCGGTGACCACCGATTGCCCGACGCTGAGATCGCCGGAGACGACTTCCGTCGCGGTCGTGTCGCTCAGGCCGGTGGTGATCTTCACGGCCTTCAGCAGATCGCCGTCGATGACCCACACGTAGCGTTCCTTGCGAAGGCGTTCCTTCGCCACCGGATCGTCCTTCGCGTCGTAAGCCGCCTCGGCCTCGCGGGCTTCCTTGTTGTCGGGCGAGACGCCGTCGAGGATCGGCTTGTCGCACGGGCGGACCTGATCGGGCTTCGGAAAGAATCGCAACGCCGTGTTGGGAACCTTCAGCTTCCCCTCGTGTTTCTCGATCTGAAACGTCAGGTTGGCCGTCATTCCCGGCAAGAGCTTCAACTCCAGGTTCGGCGCCTCGACGATCACCGTATACGTCACGACGTTTTGCACCGTGGTCGGCGTCAGCCGCACCTGGACGATCTTGCCGTGGAAAGTGTCCTTGGGGTAGGCGTCGACCGTGAACGTCACCGGCTCCTTGTGCAACTGGGCCTCGCGAATCATGCCGATGTCGGCTTCGTCGACGGAGGCCTGGACGTAGACCCTCTTTTCCAGGTCGGGAGCGACCACGAACAGCACCGGCGTCTGGAACTGCGCGGCCACGGTTTGGCCGGGATCGACCTTCCGGTCGGTAATCGACGCCGTCGACCGGCGACTCGATGACGGTATAGTCGAGATTGCTCTGCGCCAGTCTCAGGGCGGCCTTGTTCTGCTGGATCGTCGCCTTGCAGACCTCGACATTCGCCTTGGCCGTTTCGTAAGTCGCTTCGGCCAGGTCGTATTCGTTTTCGGGGATGGCCTGTTTGGGAAGAAGCCCCTTGGCCCGCTTCCAATCGCGTTCCGCCTGTTTGAGCTTGGCCTTGGCCTGCAACAAATTGGCCTGGGCGCATTCGAGCGAAGCCTTGGCTTGATCCCGCTGGGCCGTGGGAATCAACTTATCGACCAAGGCGAGAACCTGGTGTTTCTTCACCTTGGCGTTGAAGTCCACCTTGACCTCTGTGATGGGACCGGAGACGAAGGCGCCGACCTGCACGCTCAAGACCGGCTGCACCGTGCCGCTCGAATTGACGACGCACCGGATCTCTCCGCGGCGCACCTTCCTGGTGCGATACACGCTGGCGGCGTCCTGTTTCGCCCCGTGCAACTTGCTGTAGCCGGCGGCGCTGGCCCCGACGACGATCCCGACGACGATCATCCAAAAGAAGAAACGTTTCATGGTTGCTCTCCTTCATGCTGATGCAAGGCCGCGATGGCCTGGGCGAAGACGGTCGTGTCGCAAATCACCAGCCCGTCGCGCAAGACCACGGTCCGCCGCGCATGCCTTGCCACTTCTTGATCGTGCGTTACCAGGATGATCGTAATGCCGTCTTCCTGGTTGAGCCGGCAAAACAGATCCATGACCTCGCGGCTGGTGTGCGAGTCGATATTGCCCGTCGGCTCGTCGGCCAGCAGGATCGGCGGCTCGTTGGCCATGGCCCGGGCGATGGCCACGCGCTGCTGCTGGCCGCCGGAAAGCTGCGAGGGATGGTGGTCCACGCGCGATTCCAGCCCCACCTTCTTCAGTAACTGCCGGGCACGCTCCCACCGCTGGCTCGCGCGGAATCGGCCGCAGTAGAGCAACGGCAGTTCGACGTTCTCCATCGCCGTGGTCCGCGAGAGCAGATTGAAGTTCTGGAACACGAATCCGATCTTGCGATTTCGCAGGCGGGCCCGCTGGTCGCCCGACATCTCGACTACTTCCTCGCCTTCGAGCAGATAGCTGCCGTCGGTGGGGCGATCGAGGCAGCCGAGCGTGTTCATCAAGGTCGTCTTGCCCGAGCCCGACGGACCCATCAGCGCGACGTATTCGCCGCGATCGATGTCCAGCGAAACGCTTTGCAGTGCGCGGACCTCGACCTCGCCGACCGTGTACGTCTTTCGGATGTCGCGCAACTGGATCAATTGCATGTCATTCTCATTCACCGGAGCGCGGGCGTCCCGCCCGCAGCATTCTGAGCCGGGCGAAGGCCCAAGCCCTCACCCTAGCCCTCTCCCGGCGGGAGAGGGGACGTTCCGCTGCCCGACGCGGCCAGACTTTCCGCGTTATAATGAAGACGAATCGCTTCTTCCTTGATTCCCATGCCGCGCAGGCTGAACCACACGGCCTGCTCGACAAGCTCCTGACGCGAGACGCCGAAGTCGATTACCGGCTCGGAGGGCAGCAGGTGAACCATGACCATCGCCGCCATGTGATGGACGAACCATCCGGCCAACGACGGACGAACCCGCCCGTCAACCGCGTCGCCCGCTTCGATCGCCGCCTGCAAACACTCCTCCACCTTGCGAACCCAATGCGACGGCCCCCCTTGAACGGCAAGCCGTGCAAAATCGCCTTCGTCGATCAGGCTGCGAAGCACCAGCCGTATGAACGCTTGGTGGTTTTCATCGGCCAGGCGGCCTTCGAGCAAATGCGAAATCAAGTGGTGGACCAGGAACACCAAGGAGGACGTGGACGGCGCCAAGGCATCGAGCCGCTCGACATCCCTCGATCCCTCCTCCTCGAAGCACGATGCCTGGATGGCGGAGTACAGAGCCTCCTTGCTGGGAAAATGCTTGAACAACAGGGCCTCGGACACGCCCGCCGCCTCGGCCAATTCGCGGGTGGTGGTTCCGTGGAAGCCCTTTTCGACGAAGACCCTCCGGACGGCCTTGATGATGGCCGTTCGCCGCTCTTGGCCGGAGAGTTTTGCCGCCAGTTTCATAGATTCGCCCATTCTCGCCCGATAGTTGTGAGTGTATACTGACTCACCGCTAAAGTCAATCATGGCCTTGGCATTCCCCACTGCAATGTTTACAACGAATGTCACGTTGTCATGGTTGCGAAAATAGTCATGGCACGTCGGAAAGCGACGTCGCTTCAGCAAACACCCCGCGACTGCGGTCGCGGGGGGCGCGCGGTGCCCGGACATCCCCGCGACCGCAGTCGCGGGGCGTTTGCGGAGACGATGTCGATCATGTACCTGTCAATGAATTGCCAACCAACGGAAACCCATTATGAATTTCGCAGTCGCCTTGTCCTTATTGGCATCCCTGGCCGCTGCTCCTGCCGGCAAGGATTCCGGGGACTGTCCCAATTTTCGCGGGCACCGCGGCGAAGCCGTGGTTGACGAAAATGGGACTGTCCCCTTTGCCGGGATCGCGGTCGAGAATCCCATCTTTACGCGGTTGCTCGCTGAAGGGGTCAAAATGTCCGACGGCAAGTCGTACAAGCCTCGGCCGCCGATCATGTCCGACGAACTCGATGCGGCGGGCCAACTTGCGGCGATCACGAAGCTCTCCGACGCCCGCAACCCGGTGAAAGACATTCTTCGCAACGACTACTACGCACCTGTCGTGACAAAGGTGCGCAACGCGAAGCCGCAGCGAGGCGAGGAGCCCGCCATCCGCACCGTCGACGTCTGGTTCGTCGCTCACGGCGATTGGAACACGCTGGTCTCGAAAGAGTTCCTCGAATCGACGACTGCCGCGGAAAACGGCAAGAGCCGCGTCGTCTTGAAGTCGGGCGGCTTGACCGAGAAAGAGATGCGGAAACGCAAACTGACCGCGGCCTCCGAAATCCCGGCAAAGGGGACAGTCCCATTTTCGCTGACACGAAAATTGGGACAGTCCCCCTCGGAGCAGCGATTCCTCTATACGACGTTCTGGTTGTTCGAGCGGGTGCAGGTCAGTGCGACGCGGTTTTCGATGCTTACCAGGGGTAAAAACTCCGTTCTGGCGGCCGGCAAGATCGATCCGCGATTCGACAAGGATTCCGAGTATCCGAACGAGTGGCGGCCGTTGGTTCGCGACGCCCTGGCGAACATCAAGCCCGGCCGGACCCATCCGTTCACCCATGCCGGCGGCTACGCCAAAATCACTCGGCTCAAGGAGACCGCCGACGCCGCGTTCATCGAGTTCCACCTGATCTACGAAGAGCCCTACGGCTGGTTCGACGGCGTCAATCTCGTCAGGCAGAAGGTTCCGGTGATGGTTCAGGAGAAGATTCGCACCTTCCGAAGAAAGCTGGGCATCGCGAGCGAAAAGCAGGGCGAGAAAAAAGCGAAACCGTAGAATCTCCCCTCTCCCGTTGGGAGAGGGGCTGGGGGTGAGGGCAGCGAAGAGTCCGGGCTCGCAGCATATCCGCAAGCGTCAAAAAATCGTTATCTGACACTCACCGTTCACTAAAGGCGATGGACATTGCTCTATCCCGTCCGTGGCGGTATGATCCGGGCGCAGCGGCAGTCGGCGGAGGTGGAGCACAGGGAGAGCGTGCTGCCGGCCGGGCGGCATGGAGGAAGATGAGACGATCCGACGAGTGGACTCAGATGGCGAACCTTAGCAGCAAGCGGATACGATGGGCGTTTGCGGGCACCCTCTTGATTTGCTGCGTGGGGTGTGACCAAGTGACCAAGCACTTCGCCAAGGAGACGCTTCACGGCAGGCCGCCGCAGTCGTTCGCCTTCGATACCTTTCGCCTTGAGTACGCCTTGAATCCCGGCGGTTTTCTGAGCTTGGGCGCCAACCTTGCACCTCGCCTTCGCTTTTGGGTATTCGTGGCGCTTAACGTGATGTTCCTTGCGGCGGCCTTCTATCTACTCGCTGCCAAGTGGAACATGCACTTCGTCAAGTTCGTGGCTCTGGTCTTTCTCATGGCAGGCGGTATCGGAAACTTGATCGATCGCGCACTTCACAATGGGCTCGTTACCGATTTTGTCAATCTCGGCGTCGGACCTGTTCGTACAGGGATTTTCAATGTCGCGGATGTGGCGATAACACTTGGCGCGGTGGCATTGCTGATAGCGTCTTGCGGAATACCGCGTCAGGCCGCGCGGCGATAGCGCCGCCGAGTGTATCCGGTGGGGCAGACATTCGTGTCTGCCCACGTGCGCATTGCTTCCCCCGGCAGACAAGAATGTCTGCCCCACCCGTCGTCGCTCACGAGGTCTCCATTCCGAGCTGCCGCATCTTGCGGTAGAGATTCGAGCGATGCAGGCCGAGCCGCGAGGCCGCCAGGCTCATGTTGCCGCCGCTCTGCTCGATCTGCCGACGGATGTAATCGATCTGGAATTGGGCGGTGGCGTCGACAAACGATTGGCTCAGATCGGCCGCCGACGGCGCCTGGCCGCGCGGCGAGAGGATGAAGGCCAGGTCGGCCGCCTCGATGCGGTCTTCCGCCGAGAGATACGCCAGCCGCTCCATCAGATTTCGCAGTTCGCGGATGTTGCCCGGCCAAGGATGCTCCATCAATCGCTTGCGAGCGGCGGCGGCGAATTCCGGCGTTTTGCGCCGCGCTCGGCGGCAGAAGTCGTTCAAGAAATACTCGGCCAGCAGCAGGACATCCCCCTGCCGTTCCCGAAGCGGCGGCAAATCGAGCGTCACGACGTTGAGCCGGAAATAGAGATCCTCGCGGAACCGCTTCGTCCGAACCATCTCGGCGAGGTTCTGGTTCGTGGCGGCCAGGAGCCGCGCGTCGGTGTGGATCGGCGTCGATCCGCCCACGCGCACCAGCACCTTTTCCTCGATCACGCGCAGCAGCTTTGCCTGGCCGCTGAGGCTCAGATCGCCGATTTCGTCGAGGAAGAGCGTGCCGCCGGCGGCCAACTCGAACTTGCCCTGCCGCGCCTCGTGGGCGTCGGTAAATGCGCCTTTTTCGTGGCCGAACAGCTCGCTCTCGGCCAGCGTCTCGGGAATGGCCGCGCAGTTGACCGCCACGAACGGCTGGTCGCGGCGGCGGCTGAGATAATGGATCGATTGGGCCACGACCTCCTTGCCGGTGCCGTTCTCGCCCAAAATCAGCACGGCCAGGTCGGTGTCGGCCACGCGGCGAATGATCGATCGCAGCGCCTCGACCGTCGGGCTCTCGCCGATCAGCCGCACTTTTTCCGCCGCTTCCTCGGCCATCTGACGATTCACCGTAAGCAATTGCCGGCGATCCTGGGCGTTTTCCAAAGCAACCGCGGCATGGGCGGCCAACTCGGCCAGCGCCTCCTCGTCCTCCTTGCTGAACGTTCCGGCGAGTTTGTTGATCAACTCGAACGCGCCAAACAATTCGCCCGACCGCCCCCGCAAGGGAACGCACAACAACGTGCGCGTCTGGTAGCGGAGTTGCGCGTCGACGTTGCGATCGACGGCGCCCGGCTCGATTGCCGCATCGACCCGGCGAGGCTCTCCGGTGCGAATCACCTCGCCGACGACGCCGCGATCGTCGCGGATTCGCAATTCGCCCCCCGGCAAGCCGAGCGCCGGACGGCCGACCAGCGTGTGGTTCGGCCGATCCCAGAGGAAGATGCTGGCGCGATCGGCCTCGAGCAGCCGCGAGGCCGCCTCGGCCATCTGGATCAGGAGCGGTTCGAGCTCGCTGGTCTGGTTCCACTGGGTGACGATTTCCAGGACGGCTTCCAGGCGGCGCACACGACGTTGCTGACGCGCCCGGCGACGCACGTTGTCGAGCGATTGATGCAAGACCGGGGCGATTTGCGCGACGGCCGGCGGGCCTTTCCCGTCTCTCTTTGGCGACGGCATCGTACTTGTCCCCTCTCCCGACCAACCTTCGCTCGGTGCCCGGAGCGGGGCCGGGGTTGAGGGCAACTCTGATGCGAGATGAACGGCCAACACTTCGCCCTCTTCCGCGCGCGACGCCAACGGAGCGACAATCCAGTCGGCGTCGGCCAGAGCGGTTTCGCGGTCGAGGGCATTGGCCAGCAGTTCGACCGGGAGTTGCCGCGCGGCCCCCGACGCCGCCAGCGTCATCCAACGCCCCGCGGCCGGCGCGGCCAGAGCGACGTGGTCCGCGCCGAGCAATGCGCCGATGGCGGGCAGCGCCCAGCCCAAGAGCGACTCCTCCGTCTCCGCTTGCGTCGCTTGCCACAGCAGGTCCGCCCCAAGCGACAACAGGGCGGGATCGGCGGTAGGCCCCTGGCTGTAAGGCGTACGGGGTTCCAGCGAGTGTCGCGTTCTCGATTGCATAAGTGTCCAGACCTGCAAGCCTGCGAATCATTCTGATAACGTAAGTGTAACTATGATACGTCAACCTAGTCAAACTGACAACAACGGCGTTTCCAACCAGGCTGCTATAAGTCCGGCAGGGGCCGCGTTTCCCCCGGATGTGCCCTTTTGCGCCAATAATGTTCTGATATAATGACATTAGTAGCCCCCTCAACAGAGAGACCTGATTAGATACTAATATACCACCTATTGTGATTGCTCGGTCCTAGGAGCCACGCATTTTGAAAGCCGCATACATTGAACGAGTTGGCCCATCCGAAAACATCGTCTATGGCAACCTTCCGAAACCAAAACCCGAGGCCCGTCAAGTCCTGGTCAAGGTCGGCGCGGTCGCGGTCAATCCCGTCGATACGTACATTCGCGCAGGCCTGATCCCGGTCACCTTGCCATCGCCGTTTATCGTCGGCTGCGACTTGGCCGGCACGGTCGAAGCGGTCGGCCCGGAAGTCACCAAATATCGCAAGGGCGACCGGGTTTGGGGGAGCAACCAGGGACTGTTGGGCCGTCAAGGCACGTTCGCCGAGTACGCCGCGGTCGATGAGTGCTGGCTCTATCCGACGCCCGAGGAGGTTTCCGACGAAGACGCGGCCGCCGCTGCGCTGGTCGGCATCACCGCGCACCTGGGGTTGTTCCGCGAGGCCCAACTGAAGACCGGCGAGAGTTTGTTCGTCAACGGCGGCTCGGGCGGAGTCGGATCGTGCGTGATCCAAATGGCCCACGCCATCGGCGCCCGCGTTCTGGCGACGGCCGGCACGAAAGAGAAAGTGCAAGTCTGCCGCCAACTCGGGGCCAACGTCGCGGTCAACTACAAGAGCGACGATCTCGGCGCGGCGCTCGATAAGTTCGGCCCGATCGAAGTTTGGTTCGAGACGCGGCGCGAGCCGGATTTCGACCAGGCGGTCAAGCATCTGGCGCTGCGCGGCCGGCTCGTCCTAATTGCGGGGCGCGAGGCGCGGCCCAAGTTTCCCGTCGGCCTCTTCTATGCAAGAGACTGCAAACTGTTGGGATTCGCGATGTTCAACGCCCCGGCCGATGAGCAGCGAAAGTGCGCGGCCGAAATCAACCGCTGGCTCGCCAAGGGGAAGCTCAAACCGCGGATCGACCGCGTGATGAAGCTCTGCGAAGCCGCCGCCGCTCACAAACTTCAGGAAGAGAGCACACTGCGCAAGGGCGGCACGTTGGCGGGCAAGATCGTGCTGGTTCCGTGAATGAGGCCGCTTGCGGTTTCGCACTTTCCGCAAACGGTCCTCGGTTTTTACGGCGTGGCTTTCCCTCCCGCTTCGTGGGTTTCCCCGCGATTTTCAACTTTGCAGCGGATGAGCCAATTGCCCTTGGCAAACGGCGTCGGCCCGTTCTCGCCGGGAACGCCGATCAGCGACGTTTCGCTCGGCTTGCCGTCGTAGCTCACATAGACCCCCTTCGTCTGCTGCGGGTTGAAGCCGAAGCAAACGATGAACTCCTTCGGTACCTTGGTGGGCCGGATATTGAACGACTTCCACACGGCATCGCCGCGAACGTATGCGGAGTAGGGGAAGCGGAACGTCGCGATCGGCCGGAACTGGGCGTTGCAGATCCAAACGCGAAATTTCTCCGGCGGCGGCTTCGGATAGCCATAGCGCGACCCGTACAGGCTCACCGACGTGACGTAGTTCGAATCGCCGTCAACCTTGAACTTCACTGCATGCCCGCCGCCCGCCATGCTCGACTGGCCGGCCGATTGTCCGTCGTCGTGCGACAACTCATGCGCTTCGTAGCTGACCGGCTTCGCGGCGGGAGCCTGGACCTTGCTTTGCTTCGCCACGAAAACCTGGTCCTCCTTTGAGAGCCGATCGAGCGGGACGGCCACGGTCTTGCCGTTGGCTTTTTTCAGAATCACCTTGCCGTCCTTGACGCCGGCAAACTTCGCTTCCAGGCTGAACGCCCCGGTCGCATCGTTCCACGTCCGCATACTCTCTTCTTCCGTCTTGCCGCCCTCTTCCGGCTGCGCCTCGGTGCTTTCGGTGTCGGCGGCCCTCTCGTCCGGGTAAGTCGTCACCTTCGGATAGCTTGGCTTCTTGCCGTCTTCCGACGATACCACCGCCCGGATCATCCACTCGTAGGATTGATCGACCTTGTGAAGACCCTTGTCGGGCAAGCCGGCGTAGGAGTGCGTTGCCTTGTCGGTATTCTGCTTGCCCATGAAGAAGCCCTTCGTTCGCTCGGCGTTGAACCATACGGCCACGAAGAACTTTTCGGGCACTTCGACGGGCGGCACGTCGATCGTGAACCAGCGCGGCTCGCCCCGCTCGATCTTGCGATATGGAACGGCGACGTGCTCCAAGACCTTTCGATTCTGATCGAGCAGATACACGTGGAAATTCTCTTCCGGCGGGTTGGGATATCCGTAGCGAGCGCCGAAGAGCTTCACGGCGACAAGCGACTTCATCTCGCCGGGCCGTTGAAACGCCACGGCATGGCCGCTGTCGGCGTAGCTCTGCGCGCCGGTTTGCGAATTGCCGACGTAGCCCAGCACTTGCTGTTTGCCCGACCGTTGCTTCAGCCGCACCTCGACGCGGGTGATTTCGCCCTCCTTCGCGTCGATCAATCGCTCCTCCGGAACGTAGCCCTCCAGCCGCAGCGTCAGCCGGTGCGCGCCGGACGTCACGTCATACAGCCCGTCGGACTTACCCAACACCTTGCCGTCGAGCGTGATCTCCGCTCCGTCGGGAATGGTCTTTACATACAACTGCGTTTTCGTTTGCGGCGTCGTCTCGACGTCTTGCATGCCTAGCGCGAGCATTGCCGCGGCGAGGAAAATGGCGTTCATGATCGGATTCCTGTTGTAGGGATGATGTGTGCGTGGAGGGAAAAAGGGGACAGGTCCAATTTGTGCGAAGCACCCTCCGGGCCGTTCCGGCAAATTGGACCTGTCCCCCTTTTTCCCGCCGATTGTTCGCGGCGATTCACCGCGGTCCCATGTTAACTATTTGCGCGGCTGCCTGCAAATCTGTCTTCGATTTCTTGACAGATCGCCGTAATGCCCGGTAAAATGCGGCCACGAATCGAGTTACGTCGGAAGAATGGTTGCCGTGGGATGCAGAAAGCAGGCGGGACGCCTGCACCACAATAGAATGCTTGCCGATGGTCTCAAACGCGAACACGCGGCCCAGCCTGCTGGAACGCCTGCACGAGGGCGGCGATCCGGTCGTTTGGGACGATTTCTTCCGCCGCTATTGGCCGTACATCTTCTCCATCGCCCGGCAGCGCGGCTGCACCGAGCATACGGCCGAAGAGATCGTTCAGGAAGTGATGCTGGCGGTTTTCGAGCGGAAGGCGGTGTTCTGTCACGATCCTTCGCGAGGGCGGTTCCGCGATTGGCTCGGCGGCGTCGTGCGAAATAAAGTGAGGCTGCGGCGGCGGAGTCCGGCCGAGCGATGCCGAGCGACGGGCGGCGACGACCCGCTCCCTGAAATCGAGTCTTCCGACGCAGCCCCCGACGCCGAGTTGGATGCCGCGTTCGATCGGGCGATGCTGGCGTTCCTCTTGGACGCGGTTCGCGCCGAGGTCCATCCGCGCACCTACCAGGCGTTCGAGGCGTTCGCGCTCGGCGGATGCTCCGCCGCCGAGGCTGCCCGGCTGACCGGCCTCACGCCGAACGCCGTCTACCAAGCGCGGAAGAACATCCTCCGCCGGCTGCGCGAACTCGGGGCCGCGTTCGACGGGCAGGCACCGCCCGACGAAATGCTCCGCACGGCGATCCGCTCGCGTCCCAGTGCCGTGGTGGAGCGCTCGCTGGTCACGCGGATCGAACGAAGCGTTCAGGGTAACGAGGACGTGTGACGATATCCCTTTTCACCAGCCCAGCGATTCAGAGACCGTCCAGTTTACTTGGTAACAGGGACGTGATAGTGGGATAAGGGAGGCTAACCGATGGTAGGCTGCACGAGGCGGCCTCGCAAGAGGGCCAAGCTTCAATTCGCCGAGCCACTTTGGAACGAGCGGTCGGACGAGCGGCAAATTCGGGATCGACAAGTGCCGGCGAATCATCCGGCACGCGAGATGGCGGAGGCAATGCGACAACTGGATTGGACGCTCCAGTTCGACCTTTACCGCGGCGCCGGCCGGACGCCAGGCTGACTACCGAAGAAATAAGAACCCAAAAACTGGACGGTCTCTACATCGCCGGGCTATTTTCGCAAGTCCCTACGAGACAAACCGCCTCACTCGGGCACAATTGCCGACAAGTTCGCCAGCGGCGTTGCCAGCGGAATGGCGCACTCGGGGCCGATGACGTCGATTCCGGCCGCGGCCGCTGCGTCGCGGTCGGCGGCGATTTCTTCGGGGGTGGATCGCAGCAGCTTGTAGTTGCTGATTCCGCCCATCAATGCCAATCGGGGGCCGGCCAGGCGGCGCACGGCGGCCGCGCCGCCGGTCTTCGTGTCCCAGTGGAAACCGGCCAGGCCGGTTTGGGCGATCATGCCGACGCGGTCGGCCGTGTTGCCGCAAATGTGAAGAATCACCGGCGCTCGAATCTCTTCGGCCAGCCGGCGGTGCAGCGGCATGAGAAATTCTTCGTACATCCGCGGGCCGCAGAGATCGCGGGTGGCATGGTCGGCCAGCAGAATGCAGTCGGCGCCGGCCTCGATTTGCGCTGCGGCGAATTGCACGGTAACCGGCAAGAGCCGGTCGATGATTCGCCGCGTTCGGTAGGGGTCGTCGATCGCGCCCATCAGAAACCGCTCGACGCCGAAGTAATGGTACGCCTGCGTCCAACTGCCGAAAACCTTGCCGCAAACGGCCGCATCATCGCCCAGGCGATTCCGCAGCAGCGAGATCGCGCGAAGGGGCACGGCGCAACCGGGTCGCGCCAAGAGATCGGGCGGGATGCGGACGTCGTCGGGATCGCGGAAGATGGGCTTGCCGCTTTCGGGCATGGCGTCGGGGCCGCCCCAGTTGACGTTGCAGCCCATGGCCGCCGCCTCGTGGCAGACGGAGAACAGCGGCATCACCACGTCGAAACCGAGCAGCGTGTGGCCCGCCAGCGCCAGGGCAGCCATCTTTTCGGCGTCGAGATGGGCATCGGGAAACCAAGCCCCGGTTCGCTCCATCAACTCGCGGCAGGCGATCGACGTGCCCGTTCCGTAAGCGATCGTCCGTGTGTCGGCGGTTCGATCGATGGCGGCGAGGAAGCGATTTCGGCTCATCTTGAACGCCGGAAGGTGGTCCAGGAAGGACACAAAGGGCGCGAAGGGCGGAGAATCGGCGACGGAAGTCGTCTTCTACATCACCGCACCACCGCTACCTGCTCTTCTTCACCAGCGATTTTCCCGCCGCCAGCTTGGCTTTCATTTTCGGCTTCGGCGGGCCCTTGTGCGTTTCGCCGTTGCCGTCGCGGTTGCGGCGGCTGCGCTCGGTCGAGAGAACCTGACGCAGCAGCGCGGAGAGATCGTCGTAGGGATAGTCGCACGGCGGGCCGGGCGTGTACTGATACACCGCGTGCTGGATCTTTCGCGGCAGCGATAGCAACGTCGAGGAGACCGTGCCGAACTCGCTGCCGAGCACGACCACGCCGCGGCGGCCCTCGCTATCGGGCTTCTTGGAAAACACCCGGCTGGCCACCGCCAAGAACGCCACCGCGGAGTCCAACGTCTGCAAGGTCAACATGCGGCGAACGAACTCGTGACGCTCGTCCTTCGGGTCGTTGACGTTTCCGCCGGTGAGGATGTGCAGGCCCGGCGACAGTTCGATGATTTCGATTTTGTCGCCGCCATGAACGACGGCGGCGTATCGGCTGTCGGCGCAGACGTAGTTGGCGCCCGCGTAGAGGCCCTTGGCCAATTCCTTGGCGGCGTGTGCGGCGGCTTCCTTGGCGCTGCGAAGTTCGAGCAATTCGCGGCACAACAGCCCACGCGAACGGGGCTCGGCGGGCAGGCTCGTCTTTCTGCGGTTAGCCACGGCGCAGAGCAGCCCGTTCTGGTTGACTCCCAGCCAGGTTCCGCCCGCGCGCGATCGGTTCCGCAAACCACCCGCGGCGATCCCGATTGGATCTTGGGGTATTGCGTGGGCCGGTCAAAGCGTTCTTCGCGATTGGCGGCGATCAGGATGGGAGTACCGCGCGCCACGCGATACAGAATGGCCAACGTACACATATCTCCTCCGGCACGACAACTTACTTCAATCTAATAAAGATACCGAATCGCACCGTTTCCTTGCACCCCTCAGGTGGGCTATTTTTGTGTGATTTCTACGCATTATCACATACCAT
Organism: uncultured Planctomycetia bacterium; assembly: GCA_963719005.1. Lineage (GTDB taxonomy): Bacteria > Planctomycetota > Planctomycetia > Pirellulales > Thermoguttaceae. Next base: position 477,315 of record CAVRAR010000018.1, on the reverse strand, counting down.
TGGGGGGAAAACGGCTCGATGAGGCGAATAATCGCCCGAAACCGGGCGTCTTACTCGCTTGGGAAGAGGAAGATGCGGGCCGGACGCCCGCACTCCGGTTGGCGCGAACCAGGGGATGCGCTATTCGCCTGCGTAGAGGATCGCCAGCCAAATGGTCTTCTCGGTCGTGCTGGTCCAGGCGACCCGGTGCCGCGTGTGGGCGGGGATGTTCAGGTGCGAGCCGCGTTCGAGTTCCACGAGTTCGGGCTCGCCTTCGAATTCGATGGCGGCACGCCCTTCCAGGACCACGACCCATTCGTGGCGTTTCTGATCGTACCAGAAATCATCGGGCGATCGCTGGCCCTCGGAGACGATGCGCTCGATCCGGATGCCCTTGTCGCGGCAGAGCACGGTGACCAGTTCTTCGGGAAGCTGCGGCGGGATGCCCGTGAAGAGGTTTTCGCAGGTCATGACAATTCCCTCGGTGTGGGCTAATGCCAGCCGATTCTAAGACCTCTTGCCGGCGGCAGCAATAGGGGCGTTGCCACGCCGGCAGGCGGGCGGTATGCTCAAAGTAGTGGGGGCGAGAAGGATGCGAGTAAATCTGGACGACTGTTGCCTCAACGTTAACGCATTTCGATGGTCCATACTCGTTCGGATAAGAAAATGAAAAAGGCATTCTGGCTCATGGCTGGATTTGTCATGGGTGTCGTAGCCACGCTCGCAGTGCAATATGTCTGCTTCTTCTTTCGTGTGCCCATCCGCATCTACCCTCCAATGGCGGTTATTGCCCCGCGGTCAGTCTCTTTGGACGCTGGCAAGATGGCCCTTGCAAAGACAAAGAGCGGTGCAGCACTCATTGCCTTTACCTCGTATGGAGACTATGGATCAGAATCGACCTACCGATGGCGATTTCGATCACGAACTGGAGTTGAGGCAAAGGGCACGGGCAGCGTGAAAGACAAAGATCGCAAGTGTTCACCCATTGCGGCTGGTGGCGTCAGGCTGTTATGCTCCTGGGGTTCGGAAGGAGAAAGGGGGACACCCATAACCGCCGCTGAGTCAAGGCCCAGTTTCGTGTTTTGTCAACATGACGATCATGTTGCTGCTATAATCGCTTTGCTCGGTGAAGCGGAGTCAGGCTCTGCGGGGACGCAACCCGACGAGGAATAGCCGGGCTAGGGCGGGTGAATGACCCGTAAGGCCCTGCCGGCTCAGGCTGTCAGGGCCGTTTTGCCTTCTTGCTTCATTCATTTGCCCTACCTATCCCTCCGAAAATCCGACGCCGCAACGCACCGAGCATCTTTCGCCGGCGGGAGCACCCATTGCCATCTCCGCCGTTTGCCGTCGCGCACAAGGTAGACACCCATTCGTGCCGTCCGGGCTTTCGCTCGTCGCACAGGATAATATTCACCGGCCGTAGTGCCCAATCAGGCGCTCGATGCGAACCTTTGTTCCATCAGTCCCGTTGCCGGGCCAACAACGACCGTATAGGTGCGCGAAGCATTAGTTCCTTTCTACTCTCTACGCTGCTTGCTCGGCGCGGGCGCGATGCCAATGCCGCAGCCGTTTCCAACAAATCTCCGCCAGCTTCCGGGCCACTGCCACGCGTGCCTTTTTTGCCCCCGACCGCTTCCGCACCCGCGTGTAAAACTTCTTCAGTGCCGCGTCATCGCGGGTCGCCTTCATCGCCGCCTGCACTAAAATCCAACGCAGCCAAGGGGAACCTTGACGCGTAATTGGCCCTTGGTAGCAATGGCCGCCGGACTGGTGCACGCGGGAAGTCAGCCCGCCATACGCGCCGACCTCCTTGGCGGTGCGGAAACGTTCCACCTCGCCCAGTTCGGCCACGATCAACAGCGCCGAGAACAAAGCGATGCCGTGGATGTCGAGCAGCGCTTCCGTCTGCGGAAAGTCGTTAGCGATCTCGGCGATCTGCTGATCGAACACCGCGATGTGCCGGCCAAAGTGCTTCATCCGCGCCAATAGTTCGTCGCGGGTGAGATTCTCAATCGGTCCGAAATCTTGTTGGCGAAACCACGCCAGGCCGCGAACGCCAAAAGGCATCCGAAACGGGGCTTGGCGATTCTGCCGTGCCAGCAATGCCCGCAGTCGGATTTTGGCCTCCGCCAATTCGCGGCCCATTCGCGCCCGGCATCGCACCAAGTCGCGCAACCGCTGGTATGGTTCCGGCGGAATGTAGGCCAAGGGAATCTGGTTGATTCGCAACAAGTTCGCCAAGAGTTGGGCGTCCAGCTTGTCTGTCTTGGTGCGGCGTTGTATCATGGCCCGCAGCCGAAGCGGATGAGCTAAGAGAACCGTGCCGTGCGGGCGCAGCAGATCATAGAGCCAGCGATAGGTTCCGCTGGCCTCGATGACGGCGCGAAATCGGCCGAGAGTGCGAACGGTGTTCACAATGTCCTCTGTTTCGCTACAAGCGATTCGCATCGGCTCCATGACTTCACCGTTGTCACGAACGGCCGCCATAACGATGAACTCTCGATGCAGATCAATTCCCACGTGCCACATGAATGGGTCTCCTTGTTTGGTGGATTTCGGAAGGATTCAACATCACAACCTTAGTCCACCAGCAAGGGGCCTTTTCCACGCGGCGGTTATAGTATCAGGCGCGCTTATTGACAAGAAACTGCGGACCTAATAAGCGCGCCTGGGTGGATTCGGGGGACACAATACCAGTTCTGGCAGGATAGACAAGTGACAGAGCAAGATGCCAACGGCCAGCTTACGCTGGTGACGGGCGAGAACCAGCAGACGCTCGAATCCTACCAATACGACGCCAACGGCAACCGGGAGACGGGCAACACCGCGACGTAACCGCGCAGTGGAAGGCCGGGGGACTGTCCCAATTTTCGTGTCAGCGAAAATGGGACTGTTCCCTTTGCAGGGATCAAGGCCGGTGGCGACGGATTCTCCGTTTCTGCGGACTACGGGAGGCCGAGGAATAGTGTGCCGCTGCTTCGCAGAAGCAGTGCCGGGCGCGACGGGCTGTCCCAACACTGCTTGTTCCAAGCAGTGGCACACCGCGGCGAGACATCCGCGCTGCTGCAGAAAAAAGCGGCCGCCGCCAGCTTGGGGGGGGGGTAAGCCGGCGGCGGCACAGGGAGGGCTTTCGCCCTGCTGCTTGCGAGTCTCCCGCCGCGCCCCCTGTTCCGACGGGGCGCGGCCGGGCGACTCTTGGTTACGGCTGGCTTTCGATGCCCAGCTTCTCCTCCTCCTCTTCCTGAATAATGATCCGCGGTGTGACCATCATCATCAGGCTCTGCGTCTCGCGGCCAATGCCCACGTTCTTGAACAATCGATTGATGTAAGGCAGCTTGTTCAGCAGCGGCACGCCGAATTCGTTGCGTCCCTCGCTAAGCCGCTTGATGCCGCCGAGGAGCACCGTGCCGCCGTCGGGCACGCTGACCGTCGTCGTCACCGTCACGTAGGAGAACGTCGGCAATTGCACCGTCGTGCCCGAATTGGTGACCGTATTGTTGCTGACGTTGTTGTTGAACACCTTGCTTGCGCTGGTGACGGGCGAGAGCAGCCCCTGGCGAGTCGTGTCGGTCGTGCTCGTCGTGGCGCCGGTGAACTGGAACGTGTTTACCGCGCCGATGTGGCTGAAATACGGCACGACCGTAAGCCGCACGAATCGCCGGTCGTTCGAGACCACCGCTTGCACCGTCATGAACGTGCCTTCGTTGAGCACGACGATCACCGGCTGTTGCGCGGCGGCGAAGTCGCCGACCACGGGGATTACGCTGATGACGAAGGGGCTTTGCGACGTGTCGGAAACAAAAGCCTGCTGGCCGTTGAACAACGTGACCTTCGGGGCCTGCAAGACGTTGCTGCGCTTGTCGCCCTGCGCGGCGTTGATGAAGAAGTACGCCTCGACGTCGCTGAGGATGGCGAAACCGAGCTGGGCGCCGGCCGTCGCGTCGAATCCGCCGAACTGTGGCACCGCCAACGCAAAACTGTTCTGCGTGAACGGAATGTCGAGGTCGGCGTTGAACAAATTCGGCGAGCTCATGCCGACGGTGACCGTCTGGCTGCTGTCCACGTCGGTCACGTTGCGCGGCACGCCCTGGTTGATGGCGAATTGGCCGGGCTGGCTGATCTGCCCGTTCCCCGATCGCGCCGAAAAGAATGCCCTTGCCGTCGATGTCGTCGTTGATGTCGAAGTCGAAGCTCACGCCGATGCGCTCGAAGAAGTTGTCGTTCAGCGTGATGAAGCGCACTTCGATCGTGACCTGGAGATCCTGCAATCGGCGTAATTGTTCGAGCAGATCGACGATTTCCTCGTGAACGTCCTGCGTTTGGCTGACGACGATGCTCAGGTTGGTCTCGAAGGGGGCGATCGAGCCCGGCCCGCCGACGCCGTCCCAGGTGGTGGGCTTGATCGTGGAGGTAATCAGATCGATGAGGCTGTCGAAGTCGGGCTGCGAGCCGCCGCCCAGACTGCCGGGTCCGGGGCTGCCATGCCCCGCGCCCTTCTGCCCGCTCAAGGCCGACATTGCCGCGCCGGGGCGCCCATCTGGTTGGCCAACAGTTCGGCGCTGCTGGTCATATTGCCGTGCTTGCTGTTACTGACGACCGACAGCGGCGTGGACGTCGACGAGGGGCCGGTCAGGCCGCTGCCGAAGTAGCTGACGTCGGCCATGCCCTTCGTATACGCTCCGGCCAGGCCCATTTGCGACGTGGCCACGAAGTTCGGAATCGGAATCACCAGGTCGCCGACGGGATACGATTGCGTGTACACCTGCACGTCGCGCATCTGCTCGCTGGTGACCTTCAACACCTCGTCCTTGATCACGTAGCTCAGGTGCAACGGATCGAGGATCAGGTTCAACGCGCTTTTCAGCATGATCTCGCTGGGCAGATTGATGGTGACCGGGGTGTCCGGGGTCACGCCCTCCTCGGTCAGGCCCGTCGGATCGAGGTGCAGATTGACTTCCGCCAGCTTGGCCAGGTAGCTCATTACCTGGCTTAGCGGGGCATTGGTGAATTGCAGCGACACCGGCGTGCGCAGTTTCTTCTGGATTTCGATTTCCCGCTCCGATTTCGGACGCGGGCGGCCGCCGGCGTACTTCATCCGCCGGTTCTTGAAATCGCCCCAGTTCTTTCCGTCGTTGGGAAATTGGAAGGGGTTGTTGTCGTCGAACGGAACCGCCGCCCATTCCGCATTGTTCAGGGCTCGGACGAAGCCGTCCGACTTCGCCTCCTGAATGGCTTTGGCCTCGCGGAAGTTCTGAATCAGCTTTGCTTCGGTCGAGCACCTGGTTCACGACCGGCTCGTTGGGGGCGAGCTCGGCGGCCTGCTTGGCGATGACAACGGCCTCCGCATAGCGCTGCTCTTCCATGAGCCTGTTGAACTGGTCGATCTTCATAGCGATCTTCGCTTGCACTTCCACCTTCACCCGCTGCTGACGTTCGACGTCCTGGCGGATGCGATTGTTCTTCTCGTTCAGTTCGATCTGCGGACGATTCTGGGCGATGACCTGCTTCGTCTCGGCAATCGCGCGATCGACGCTTCGCAGAAATTGATCGCGGATTGCAGGCTCGAGTCCGCTGGTCATTTCGACCTTCCTGCGGGTCTCCTCCAACATCGCCAGCGCGCCCTTGGGATCGGTCGCCCGCATGGCCCTGGCGTTCGATTCGCGGTGGGCCAGATCGGCTCGGATCTGATTGAGCAGCAACTGTTGTTGAGCGGCCGCCTGGTTGGCTCATTGTCGGCGATTGCCCCGCCAGGTTGGCCGGATTCATTCGCGAAGGCGGCGAGAGCAGTTGCAGATGGTCTTGCAGGCGTTGCGCCGTGTCGGGATCCAAGTCGTTCGGGTGATTGGCGGCCTGGCGGAACAATTCGTAGGCGCGCGTGGTGTCGTGAGCCCGCAGCGCCGCCTCGCCTTGCTGGAACAGCGCCATCCCCTGCGATTGCCCCGTGCCAACTCCTTCGGGCCGCGGCGGCTCCGGCGGTCTCATCGGATTCATGGGATTGGGAGCCGGAACCTGAGCGTATCGGCTGCCGGGCGCCGCGGTCTGATCGGGATCAAAGTTCGGGTCCATGTTCGACGCCGGCATGTTCTGCGTTCGGTCGTTGGCCGGATCGTAGACGGCGGGCATGGCGCGGTTCGGGTCGGTCTGGCGGCGTACTGACCGCCGGCGGGAACGACCGCCGACGGGGCGCGCTGCCTCAACTGCTGAAGATCCAGCAACACCAATTCCGGCCGATCCTCGCCCGGCGCAAAGGCGCTGTCGGGCAGCCGCATCTGTTCGGCCTGTCGGGCAAGCGCCTCGGCCTGATCCAGTTGCCCCGCCCCGATCGCGTCACGTGCCTGGCGGACCAACTCCACGGCTCTTTGCCGCGAGACAAGATTCGGTCCGTCGCTCGCCGCCCTGGCATAGCCCGGCGCTTCCGATGCGGCCGTCGCGGCGCCGCGGTCCTGGCGGCGGGCACTGGCGATCCGCTGCGATCATCTCCTCCGGCTTCTGCTCGAAGGGGCCGTAAACGATCCGCAGCGCGGCCGCCCGCCGCGCAAGCCGTTCCGCCTCGTCGTATTCATTCCAGCGAAGCAGGCCGTCGGCCTGTTCCATCAAGTTGCGCGAACAGACGCGGGCGTAGGCCTCGGTGGTCTTGTCGAGTCCCTGAAGCTCCTGTTGTCGCCGGATCGCGGCCTCGACCTTGTCGGGCGTGTCGTCCAATGGCTGATAATTGATCCGCAACGCTCTGGCCCGCCCGACGAACTCCGTCGCCCGGCGAAGATCGCCGACCGCAAGGGCCAGACGCGCCGTCCGCAGCGGATTGTTGCTCGAATTGTTCGCGGCTTGGCCCATCTGCGTGTTCGGATGAGTCAATTCTCGGCAACGGCGTGACCTGCTGGCCGGCGGCGGTGGATGGATCGATCGGGTGCGCGGCGAAGGGGTCGGAACTCGGGGCCTTGTCTCGGCCCGCTGCCAACGGCGAGAAAAGCCCGCTCGGCTTGGCCGGCGAATCGCTATTGCGCTTGCGTTCCAGTTCACGCCGGGCCTTCTCCGGCGTGTCGCCCTGATAGAAGATGCTGTACTTCACGCCGAGCGCGTCGGCCTGCGAGATCAACGATTCGGCCGCGACGAAGTCCTTCTCCGCCATGGCTTGCCGTGCGCGGCGGAGAAGATCGGCGGATTGCTGACGCGGATCCGCCGTCGGACTGTCCGCCGGATTCGATTGTCCCAAGACCGCAGCTGCCAGCCACGTTTCCGACGTGCCATTCATGGGCCCCGCTACCACGGTTCTCGCCGAAAGAACCAGTGCCAGCGCGATCCAACCGACAAGTGCGTGTGTTGTCGTTTTCAACAGAGCTCTCCTTGTGAGACTCATCCGTTCTGTGCCGGCGTTTTTTCACGGGCCGGACATCGAAGAAGGCCGAGTTCGAGATCGAATCCTGAAATTCCGGTTGATGAGGACGGGTTAAATAGCCGTAGGCGGCCAACCGGTCAAGAGCAATTCCGGGAGATTCGGTCACCAAGCGTCGTCAAAAAGGAGAAACGACCGCTTCCACAGCCCTCCGCGCCAGAAATGGCATTTGCCCCGCTTGCCAAAAATACCTACCCGACGAAGAAAACGGGGCCATCCCGCATTTCTCACCACGGTGGGGTAGACATTCCTGTCTGCCGCGAGAGATGCGGCACTGACGGCAGACAAGAATGTCTGCCCCACCGAAGACGCTGTTGCCTGTCTTCCCGGTGTGGTGCGAAGTGCGGCTTCGGGTTACCGCCCGGGCTTCTTAGGATTTCCGCCAGTTTTTCCAGACTTTCCGCTCGTCTTCTTGGGCTTTTCGCGCGGGGTGGGCATTTGGTCGAGCGGGCCTCCCTTCCCAGGCGCGCCGCCATGAGCGGCCTTGGGACGCGCGGGTAGCACGAATTCTTCCGGCGTGTCGTTGCCGGCAACCTCGCCGCAGGCGGGCAGATCGTCCAGTTCGTCGCGCACCACCAGATTTCCCTCCGCATCCTGTAACAGCATATCGCTCGGGGCGGCGAGTCGAAGGCCATTGCCGCCTTTTCGGCCGCGTAGAAGTTCGCCGCCGCGGAGATCCACGACAATCGTATGCGTGAAGTAGTTCACCCTGAACGGGCGGTTGGCGTTGGCGGCGATCACCGGTCCTTGAGGCCGCATGGGCGGCATCATCCGCGGGTCGCCTCTCGGCATTCCGGGCGGCATCCCACCAGGCCCGCCGGGCAACGTCGCAGGACCACCGCCTAGTCCGCCAGCGCCACTCTTCCTGCGCCGGGAACTCCGCGCCCGCCAGCACCCGGCGGGAAGAACGGCGAAACCATTCCACCGCCGCCGCCCATTGTGGCGCCGGCCGGCTTGAAGATCTCCTCCGGAAAATCGACCACCTCTCCGCGAACGATCGGGGAGAACTCCTTGTGCGCTTCGACGCCGTATTTCTTCGACCACTTCGTCACCAGGATGCGACCTTCGGGGCGTGCCGGTTTGGCGGCGACGGAGACCAGCAGGATGCGAGTATCGCCCGGCACTGAAATCACCGGCGGCGGATCGCTGTCATCGGACCACTTCGTTTTCAGAACGAATTCTTCGCCCAGTTTGGGATCCTTCAGCCACGCCGGCTTCACTTTGAACTTCTTGTAGTTGGGATTTCGCAGCCCCAATTGAACGCGATAGGTGTACTGTTTTCCAGGCTGTACGTCGAAGTCAAAGAAGCGAAACAACAGGTAGGGCGACGTCGCCGCTGCGGCGGCCGCGGGGCCTTCGCCCGCAGCGCCGCCGGCCGGGGCGGCCGGCTCGACGCCCGGGGTGCCGCCCCCATACGGATCCTCATTGTCGCCGCCGAGTGCGCCGCCCGCCGGTTGCGGTCCTGGGGCAACCGGCGGCCTTACCATTCCGGCGACGCCCACGCCGGGCTGGGCCAGATCCAGAAGTGGAATCTCACGCGAATGGGCCGCGCTCTCGCCCCACGTCGAGCCAACCAAGGGCCCCAGCGGGAAAACAAGAGCCGTCACATTCGGCAGGAAGATATACGTTTGCGCCACGACCTCCGCAGCTTGCTGCTGGTTCCACCGCTTCTGCGCCTGCTGCACGGCCCTGCCGGACTGAATCTTCTTCGCGTTATCCCAGTTGGGCTTCGCCGCATCCGCGGGACTGACCACCTCGACGCGCTCCACTTCGTAACCCAGGTAGTAGGGCGTGTCCCGCTCAGAACTGTACGAGCCGGTGGGCCCGGCATGTTTCAAGGCGTCGTCAAAAGCCGCCAGCTCCTTGTCGTAGGGCACCAGGCCAGTCAGCACAATCCATCGTTGCCCCTGAACTGCCGTCGCTCCCTGGATCACCGCTGCGGGCTGCCCATGCGGGTCGGCCGGTTGTTCCGCGATCATCGTCATTGCGCCAAAGCCGGCGGTTCCGCGCAGGCCCTGCACCGCATACAGGGCCGGAGTGTCACGCAGCTCCGGTTTGCGGAAAATGGGAGGGTCCCAATTTGCCAGAGGGCCGTAAGGCTTCTCGGCGATGTCAATGCTGTTCTGCTTGACCTGAACGTCGTAGTCCCGCACGACCAATCCGGTTATCGGCTTCGTGTCGTCAAGTGTGGTTTGACCCTGTCTGACCTTAGTATTCAATCCATCGGGCGTCTTATCGTAGTGCTTGACTTCGACCGCGGCGTAGACGAAATACAGGAAGACGAGCGCCAAGAGTCCAAAGGCGATCTTCTCGACGTTCTGAAGGAAGAACTCCTGAATCGCCGCTTTGTCCAATCGCAGTTTTGGCTTCTTCATAACTCACCTCCCTGGAGTCGCAGCGGGCGACGGCTGTGCGGCTGCGGCATTAGTCGGCGGCCGCGTGACGTTGCCTGGCGTAGGCGCCTCGGCCGGAGTCTTCTCTTCCGGAATGCCCAGCTTTGTGCGGTTGGGTGGGTTGCAAATGTAAATGACGGCGTAGACTTCCACGGGAACGTCAAATTGCCCGGCCGTGTCTTGCTTGGCAGCGGATCCCTGAGGATGGGTGACGCCGATGTTGCGCGGCTCGACATCGGGCCTGGTCTCGGCATGCCAAGGCCCCCCGGTGGCACTCCGAGCCCACCTCCCGTCGGCCCGCTAGACGTCGGAGCAACCGGCTCGAACGCTCCGATATCTTGTTTCAGGATACGGACACGCCGGACTTCGATCGGTATGCTGGAATTGGCGCATTCGACCAGCAGTGTTGGCAGGTGCCGCTGATCCATCAGAAAATTCATGTAGATCGGCATCATTTTGAACTCGGAATTGCGAGAGAGTTCGGGATCGTAGGGAAGGGGCCCCCCTTTTCGTTGACGTAGCGGCCTTCGAAAAGCGCCTGCTCACCTTGTGGGCTAGTCGGTAGGCTCTGTGGTTGGCCCAAGCCGCGATGATCGCCCAGCGCGGCCGGACCAAACACGGCTTTTCGCGCCTCATCCCATGCCTTGCCCGAGTCCTTGCCGATGTCGAGGGCGACGATCCGCTTGATGGCGGCATTGGGCTGAGCGGTCGCCCCTTCGTTGACCTTTTTGATGATCCGAAGCAGCGACTCGTACACCGCAAGATCCTCCTGCGCCATCATCACCTCCAGCGTCGTAGGCGCACGGCCTCCCCAATCGAAGTGCTGCGTCTGCAACTGGGCAATGTCGCCTTCGTCCCAATCGACAATGCCGGTGTATTCCTTGTCTGAATCGGCGCCAAGGCCGCCCGGCGTGATCGGGGTTCCCCCGGGCATTATTCCGCCGGGCATCGTCATTCTACGGCCAGGGCCCCCGCCTGGCCCGAAGCCCTGTCCCATGCCAGGCTGCTTGGGGCGGACGCGAGCAGGCCCGCCCCCGGGAACCGTCCCGTCGTCTTTGGTAACCTCGTGACGGACCTTGACGATCTGCTCAAGCGTGGGGAGATAGTCCTGGATGTGGTTCTGGTAGATCTCCAGATATTTGGGATCTAGCTGATCCTTGGGTGGCTGAAGCTTTTCGAATTCCTTCTTGAACGCCTCACCAAGGACTTTGGTGGGAAAAGAACTGGTCTTCTTCTGCTCGGCGTAGAGGGTCTCCCAGGCGTGATAAACTTTCAGCTTCAGATCGTCCTCTTGCTGCTTGATCTTGTCGATGACGCCCTGGTTGGGAGCGCCGGACTGGACGCTGGCCCCGGAGAAATCCGCATCGATTTCCACCTTTCGGCTCTCGAACCGTTTTGCCACGTCACCGGACGCCCACCACCAACACCCGAGCGAAGTCAACAACATTACGCCGCAGCACACCCAGAACTGGTGTTTCCTGGCGGCGGCGAGGAATATCTTGAGTTTGTCCATGGCGATTTCTCGGCGACGGCGTAGGGCGGCTGCTCACACGGGCTACGGTTGAGTTGTATTGTTAGCGGCCTGCGCCCCCTTTTTGGCTTTCTCCGCTTCCTTGGCTTTGCGGCGTTCCAGTGGAGTTTTTGGCTGCCAGCAGAACTGCACGGTGAAATCGAACCGGAACGGCCTGATGGTCTTGGCGGTTGACGAGCCCTCGCTGGCCATCGGGCGCCCCCCATTCCCATCATACCCCCGCCTCCACCCTCCGGACTCTCTGAATTCGGATCCACCATTTCCTCCTCCACAAGGGGCGAGTGCTTGACGATCGTCGGGTAACTGATACCGAGCTCTTTCATCGACACGAGTTCCGTCCCCTTGCCGTCTTCGGTAGGAAGCTCCACCTTCTTGTTGCGGAGCGCTTTGATCAGCGTGTTGGTCAGGTACTCCGCTCCCTGGTTGTCGCGAATGGCGTTGTGGTAATGATGCCCGGCGATTTGGATGATCCACGTCGGCCCCTTGGTTGGCGTCGCGTCCGGAGGGTTTTCCGCCGGGGCGTCGGCAGGTTGAGCGGGCGGCGCGCCGCCGGCGTCGGCGGCCTTCGCGCGCATCGCCTCGGTGGCGGACTTCCACGCCGTAATATCGTCGACCTCCAGGCAATCGAAGTTCGTAATGTGCAATTCCGGAGCCCGCATGACGTCGTCCGCCGACATCGTCTTTTCCTTGCCTTCCTTGGCGTCGGGGTCGTCGGGCTTGAGGTCTTCGCGGCGCGGCAGGCAGGCATCGATCGCCTTGAGCAATTCCAGCCAGCGAATGCGGCCGTCGACGTTCCCCACCAGGTGCTTGCCAACATCGTCGAACTTGTTGAACTCCCCTTCGGCCTGAGCCTTGTCGCCCGCAAAGCTGTTGACCCTCTGCTTCAGGCTGCGCGCCTGGCTTTGCGAAGACTGCCAGGCGGCGACGTCCACCCCGCCGAGGGCCAAGGAATGGGCGGCATAATTGACGGCGCAGCCGAGCAGCAACAGCGCCGCGGCGGCCACCGCCCAGGGCTTCTTCCGCTTGATCAGCCGGCTTTGCACGATTTCGCGGGGGAGCAGGTTCGTGTGGACCGCCCCCTTTCCCAGGCCCTGCAACGCCAGCCCGTAGCTCACCCCGAACGACAGCAGGTTCTCCTGGAAGGTGGGCGAGGTGACGACCTGCGGACCCTCCAGGCCGCGGAACGACTCGATCTTCTGAATGTCGTATCCCAGACTCTGCGATAGATAGCGGCGCAGCCCGGGCAGTTTCATGGCGTTGCCCAACGCCACGATCCGTCCGATCTTGGCCGCCCGGTCGAGATTCGAGAAATAGCCGATCGAGCGCTGCAACTCGGTCAACAGGTCGCTGAAGGTCGGCTTCATCGCCTGAAACACCGCCTTCGGATCGGCCGCCGCCGTGGCGTTGCGCTTCAGATGCTCGGCCTTCGCAAACGTCAGTTTCAACTCGCGGGTCAGCGCTTTGGTGAAATGGCTGCCGCCGATCGGAATGCTGCGCTGCCAAACCCGAAAGCCGTTCGTGATCACCAGGTCCGTCGCGTCCGTGCCCATCGAGATGATGACCGCCGATTCGGGCGGACTATCGGGGTCGAACTCTTCGGGCGGAGGCAAGTCGCCCATCTGGTCGAAGACGAGGAAGTTGTACAAGACCAGCGGCGTAAGCTGGACGATGTCGACTTCGATATCGAGCTTCAGGAACGGATCCAACGCACGGAAAACGGCGTCGCGTTTCATGGCGAACAGACCGATCTCCGTGTCGAGCGCGAATCCCTCTTCCACGCTCCCGCCGCCCATCCGCTGATAGTCCCAGACAACGTCGTTCAGGTCGAAGGGGATCTGTTGCCGGGCTTCGTAACGGACCAGATCGGGAATCTTCTTCGATTCCAGCGGCGGCAGCTTGATGAAGCGGGCCAAACCGGCCTGGCCAGACACCGACACCGCCACGCGATCGCCCAGCACCGTGTTGCGCGAAAGGAATTGCTTCAGCGCCTCGCCGATCATTTCGACGGGATCGGAACCGGGCTGGCTGAGGATCTTGGGGTATTCGATGTAATCGAACGCCTCGGCAACGGCCTTTTTCGGGTTTTCGTGGGCGCGGCACCGCAAGGCCTTCAGCGCGCATTGACCGATGTCGATGCCCCAAACAGCACCACTTGCCATATTGCGAACCCTCCTTCGAAGCCGGCCCGAAACGGCTCGAAAAGACGCAGAATCTCCGTTCCTGACAGCCCCAGGCCCGAGGCTGGCCTGCCAAGATGTGCTCCAAAAGGCTGCCTATCCCGATAGCTCTAATTTATCCTCGCCCGGGGTAACTGTCAACCGATTGCCCTAGTCTAGCGGGGAAGGTATTGTAAGAGGGAGAATAGGGGTCAGGGAGCAGGGATCAGGAACCAAGGGGGGAACTGTCCCAATTTTCGTCTCAGCGAAAATGGGACTGTCCCCTTTCACGCTCTGACCCCTGATCCCTGTCACCTGATCCCTGACCCCTGATCCCTGCCCCCGCCATGTTCAACCGCCTCATAGCCCTGTTCCCCTGCCAGACCTTGGAGGACTTCGACCTGGAGCGGCGGGAGGAAGAGGCCGAACAGTTGCTCTCGGCGTGGTCGGCCCTCTGGCACCCGGCGTTGCTGGCCGATACGCAGACGATTCCCGGGTGGCTGCCCGCCTCATGCCCCCCTTTAGAGTCATCTGGCAATCTGATCGTCGTGCCCGACTGCTGCGAATCCTCGTTGCCCGACGGCTGGCTCGCCGAGGCCGAGGCGGCGGGAGCGTGCGTTCTGCGCAAATTGCAGCGTCGCGACCAGATCGTGGCTGCCGCCTTGGAACGGCTCGGGGACTGTCCCGATTTTCGTCCCGGGGACTGTCCCAATTTTCGTCTCAGCGAAAATGGGACTGTCCCCCTCGGTGCCGCAGATGCCGCCCAACTCGACCACCCCGTCCTCGATCCCGATTTGACCGCCGACTTCCTGGCCCTGGGCCATTGTCACCTCCAGGTGGAACTGTTGACGCGAAAATTGCGATACATGAGCAACCTCGACGAGGCGGCGCTGCGAACTGCGGCCCTCGCGGCAGCCGCCGAGGCGCTCGGCGGCAACTCGGCCGCCGCACGGCAGCATCTCCAGTCGGCCTTCGATCGCCTGCACGAAGCCCGCGAGTATTTCTACCCCCTCGACGCCCGGATGCTCGATTTGACGCTGCTGGCCGCGAGCACCTTGGGCCAAAGCTTGCGCGACGAACTGGCCGGCGGTCTGCCGTGCAATCTGCTGGTTTCCGGCGAGGTAATCGAAGAGATGGCCCGCTGCGAGCCCGAGACGCTCGACGCGCTCAAGCGAGCGTTGGCCGCCGGCTCGGCCTGCCTGATTGGCGGCGAGCTGGCCGAGTCCTCTTTGCCGCTGCTCGACCCCGAAGCGATCGCACGGCATCTTTCTCGCGGATTGACGGTCTATCAGGAACGTTTGCAGCAGCGTCCCATGATCTTCGGGCGGCGCCGTTTCGGGCTGACGCCCACGCTGCCGCAGGTGCTCCGACGCCTCGGCTTCGCCGCCGCGCTGCATTGCACGCTCGACGACGGCCGTTTTCCCACCAGCGACCAGAACCTGGTTTCATGGGAAGGAATCGACGGCACGACCATCGAGTCCCTCGGATGCCTGCCGATCGACGTCGCCCGGGCGGAATCTTTCTTGGCACTTCCCAAAAAACTGAGCGACACGATGAGTCTGGACCGCACGGCCACGGTGATGTTCGCTCATTGGCCGGGCAGAGCGAGTTGCTGGTACGACGATCTGCGGCGCATCGCGGCCTATGGATCGGTGTTGGGCGAGTTTTCCACGATGGCCGGTCTTTTCGACGAGACTAGTGCGGTCGGCGAGTCAAAATACTACCAGCCCGACGAGTACCGTTCGCCCTATCTGAAGCAAGACGTGGCTGCCGGCCGCCCCGATCCGATCTCCCGCTGGGTGCGATACTTCTCCCGTCGGGCAAAGTTCGATGCGGTAATCACGCTCAACGCATTGGCAAAACTGTCTGGAGGGCTGGGAGGAGGGCTGGGCACTTCAGTGCCCAGTTGCAGGCCCAAGAACGAAAACGAAACCCTAGCCCATCGCATCGAGGATTCGCTCACAATCGATCCCGACTTGGATAGAGAACTGGAGGCGGTGCTGGAGACCTCGCTCGCCGGTTTCGCCCGCTCGCTCGGCGGTGTTGCCGCTTCCTCAAAGCGTGGCACGCTCGTTGTCAATCCGTCGAGCTTTCCCCAGCAAGCATGTTCCTCTCTCCCCTCTCCTCTCCCCTCTCTCCCCTCTCCCCTCGAAATCCCGTCGCTGGGTTTTTCCTGGATCGACAGCGGCGCTGCGGCATCGTCGCAGCCGGTCGAGCAGAAGGGCTGGTTCGGGCGGCGGAAATCGAAAGAGCCGCCGCCGCTTGCCGAGCAGAACCTGCTGCGAAACGAGTTCTGCGAAATCCACTTCGATCCGGCGACGGGCGCTATCCGCTCGATCACCGACTACCAAAACCGCGATCCCCGGCTGGCGCAGCAGATCGCCTTGCGACTGCCGCACGGCGGCGAGCCGGGCGCCGACGGGAACTACACCGTCATGGCGGCCGATCGGATCGAGGTGACCTCGTCGGGGCCGATGCTCGGCGAGATCGCCTGCCGCGGCCGGCTCTTGGATCGCGACGGCCGCCGCGTTGCCGGATTCCGACAGACAACCCGCGTGCGCCGCGGCAGCCGCGTGATCGAGTTGTCGATCGAGTTGGACATCGACCGCCAGCCCGGCGCGAACCCGTGGGACTCGTACTATGCCGCCCGTTTCGCGTGGAAAGACGAGACTTCCACGCTGCATCGCGGCGTCGGCCTGGCCAATCTGCCGACGGAGTTGACGCAGATCGAATCGCCGCACTTCGTCGACATCTGCCGCGGCCGACAGCGGACGACGTTGCTCTGCGGCGGGCTGCCGTACCATCGCCGCTTGGGATTGCGGAAGCTCGACACGTTGTTGGCCGTGCAAGGCGAGACGGCCCGGTCGCTTCCGCCTTGGCATCGGCATCGACGTGCCGAATCGCGACGGCGGCGGCCGTGGGCTTCCTCGCGCCGCCGCTGCTGTTGCCCGATCAGCCCCCGCCGCCGACGCCCACGGGCTGGCTTTTCCACCTCGACCGCCGCAACGTGTTGGCGACGCATTGGGAAGCGTCGCTCGCCGTCGCAACCACCGATGCAAGCGATAACAATAGCCGGGAGCTAGCAGCTCCCGGAGAACCCGCGACAAAATCAGCCAAGGAAACCGCCTTTCGCGTGCGTCTGCTCGAAACCGACGGCCGCGGCGTTACGCTGGGCCTGCGTTGCTTTCGTCCCGTCGTTTCTGCCGATAAGATCAACGCCGGCGACGTGCCGTCGGTGCCGCTGGTCGTAGAGGGCGACAAGATCGAAATCCCCATCGGCCCGCACCAGTGGATCGAAGTGGAAGTGATTCTGTCGTGAGGCCGTGCGTAGTAGGCACACGCCGTGTGCCGTCCGCAGAACCGGGGATTCGTGAATTGCAGGCAACGGCACACGGCGTGTGCCTACTACTCTATGAACTCGACGTTTCAACTCATTCTGTTGCCGGGCCTCGGCGCCGACCATCGGCTGCTCGAGCCGCAGCGGGCGGTGTTTCCGCAACTGGTCGTGCCGCCGTGGATTCCGCCGCGAAAGCGCGAGTCGCTGCCGCAATACGCGGCCAGGATGGCCGAGACGGTTGCACCGTCGTCCGACATGCCGCTAATCCTCGGCGGCGTGTCGTTCGGCGGCATGTTGGCCTACGAGATGGCCCGCCATCTGAAGCCCGATGCCGTCGTGTTGATCGCCAGTTGCCGCAGAAGGGAGAGTCTTCGTCCGATCTATGCGGCGGGGCGTTGGCTGTTGCCGCTCGTTCCGGTGCAGGCGTGGGGCGCGGCCAAGTTGCTTTCCGGGCCGGTGCTGCGAGTCAAGCATCGAACGTCCGTCGCCAAACGCGAACTGCTGATCGCGATGTTCAAAGACGCGGACTCCCATTTCATGCACTGGATTCTACAAGCGATTCTCCGCTGGCAGCCAACGCCGCTGGAAGGCATCCCCGTCTTCCAAGTCCACGGCGGCCGCGACCCCTTGATTCCAGCACGCCGAGTAGAAGCCGATGTAGTGATTCCCGACGGCGGCCACTTGATTAATGTCACCCATGCCGATCAAGTGAACACCTTCCTTGGCAAGGCGCTGAGGAGCTAAGCAAACAACAAGGGGAGCGACGTGCGCAGCCAATCCGCTCAGCAGATCATTCGCGGCCTTGGCCACCCACTGCCGTGCCAACTCGATTTCCTCGGACATAGACGGTCTTCCCTTCCCGTAACACCGTCGATACGAATGAAAGCGGCGACCGCTTTCCCCGCTCCACTTCCTCCGGCGTGTAGACAATCAAATCCATGGAAAACGGATACGGACGGAGCATCTGATAGAGGCGGCGGCTGCGTTTGAATCGCGGCAAATCGCTCTCGGCGACGATCATCAGGTCAACGTCGCTGGCGGCCTTTGCATCATTTCGAGCGTGTGATCCGAACAAGATGACCCGCTCGGCCCCCGCGGCCTCGCCGAGCCGAACTGCAACCGCTTCAATCTGACTGTACGGAATCATGTCAACAAGTATACCCTCAAATGCGCCCTAAGCAACGGGGAAGCACCCGCTCACACCGGTGAATTGAGGACTCATTGGCGGTCGTCAGCCGATACTCGCCGCGGAGTTTTCTGCTCGATGGCGGCGCCGCGAACGACGATGCTTGGCGCTTTCGCGTCCCGACCTTGTTGCCGCTCTGCTGAGGGGTATAATAATGTCGTCTCGGCGGCAACTCCGGATTTCAATTGGCAGAAACTATGCTGGGCATCGACAACTATTGGCTGTTCGTGACCGCCGGCATCGCCCTAAACCTCGCTCCGGGGCCCGACACGCTCTTTATCGTTGGAAACAGCATCGCCAAAGGCACGAAAGCGGGCGTCTGCGCGGTGCTGGGAATAAGCTCCGGGTGTCTTGTGCATATCACGGCCGCAGCGCTGGGATTGTCGGCCATTTTGATGGTGTCGTCAAACGCTTTTGCCGTCGTCAAGTACGCAGGCGCTCTCTACTTGGCGTACCTCGGCGTCAAAGCCATCACCTCCAAGTCTGCGATCGCAAGGGGGATGGTTGCACAGGATTGCCGAGCGATCACCATCTACTATCAGGGCTTCCTCACAAATCTCCTGAACCCAAAGGTCGCCGTCTTCTTCCTGTCATTCTTGCCGCAATTCGTTAGCGCGAACAACACTTGCGGACCGGTCCCGTTCGTCGTTCTGGGACTGACGTTCTTAACAACGGGAACGCTGTGGTGCCTTCTCGTCGCTGTCTTTGCTTCGCAATTGACGGGCGCTCTCCGGCGAAGCAAAACGATTGGCAATGTCCTGACAAAGGCCGTTGGGATTCTCTTCCTCGGGATGGCGGCGAATCTCATCTTGGCAAAGCGCCGCTAGGACGCGGCATCGCCTCCCAACAGTTCACATGATCATCACCATCGACGGACCCGCCGGAGCAGGAAAAAGCACGGTCGCCCGCGCGTTGGCGCGGCGGCTGGGGTTTCGTTTTCTCGACACCGGCGCGATGTATCGGGCGGTGGCGCTGGCGGCCTTGCGGCGCGGGCTGGATTGGGACGCGCCGGACGATTTGGCCGGCCTCGCCCGAAAACTCGATATCCGCACGCTCGGCCAACGAATCCTGCTGGACGGCGAGGACGTGAGCGAAGCGGTGCGAACCTCCGATGTGACCGCCGTGACCCGTTACGCCGCCGACAACCCCCGGGTGCGCGCGTTCCTGGTCGAACTTCAACGCAAGCTGGCCGGCGACGACGACGTGGTGACGGAGGGGCGCGACCAGGGAACCGTCGCTTTTCCGCGTGCCCAGTGCAAGATTTTTCTCACGGCCAGCCCGGCCGAGCGGGCCCGGCGTCGGCTATTGGACTTGCAGTCGCAGGGCGAGCCCGTTACGCTGGAACAAGTCTTGGCCGCGCAAGAGCGCCGCGATCGAGAAGACGCGACCCGAGCCGTCGGCCCGTTGGCCCCCGCCGCCGATGCCGTTACCGTCTGCACCGACGGGCTGACGTTGGAGGAAGTGGTAAAGCGGCTGGAGAAAATCGCAGCAAGAAAATGACGAATGACGAAATCCAAATGACGAAGGAATGACGAATGACGAAGCTCGAATGACGAAACAATCCCGGAACAGCCCCTTTCTTCGTCATTTGGATTTCGTCATTCCTTCGTCATTTGGATTTCGTCATTCGTCGTTCCTTCGTCATTTGAATTTCGTCATTCGTCGTTCCCCCCAACATGTCCCGCCCCCTGCTGAACCGTGCTTGGTACCAATTCTGGCGTCACGTACTGCAAGTCGTGGCGGTGCTGGTGTATCGCGTTCGCTACTCGGGCCGCGAGAACATTCCCGCCGCCGGCGGCGTTCTGGTCGTGTCGAACCACCAGAGCCATTTCGATCCGCCGCTGGTCGGCATCGGCTGCCCGCGACAAATGAACTACGTCGCCCGCGAAACGCTCTTCGATTTTCGCCCGTTCGGTTGGATTCTCAAGTCGGTCGGCGGCGTTCCGATCGATCGCGACGGCTTTGGACTGCGCGGGATCAAGGAATCGCTCAAGCTGCTGAAGCGCGGCGAGATGGTGCTGATTTTTCCGGAGGGCACGCGGAGCTCGAACGGCGAGATCGGACGGTTCCGTCCCGGCTTCACCACGCTGGCTGCCCGATCGAATGCCGCCATCTTGCCGGTGGCCGTCGAGGGGGCGTTCCGGGTGTGGCCGCGCACGAAAAGATTTCCCGGCCTCGGCAAAATTCGCGTCCATTACGGCAAACCGATCCCTCACGCCGAAATCGCAGGCCGCGACGAACGCGAAGTGCTCGCCGAGGTCGAACGCCGCGTCCACGAGTGTCTTGATCACCTCCGCCGGCAAACGTAATCGCCGCCTGACGGCCATCGCCGTCGAAGACACGGACAGCTCTCATCACGAAAACACGAAAGAACGAAAACACGAAATCATCAGGGAAGGATTCACACATCACGCCACTCTTTCGTGATTTTGGACTTTCGCGCTCTCGTGATGAAATAACTTCGCCCTAAGCAGCGGACTCACTCGTGCGCCGGTTTTGCGGCCGGCAAGGGCGAATACTCGATCGGCGCCCAAACGTAGCCGTTCTTGCCGTCGCTCCGCAGCCGCCCGATGCCTGGAAAGGCGATGTGCATGTCGGCGACGAAGGTCTTGCCGTCGGCGAGGCGGCGGAAGAGCGCTTTGTGAGTGGCCACCGCCTGCTTCGGGTCGAAATCGAACGACACGGCCGCCTCGGGCCGGGCGAATTGCACCGCCGCAATGTGGACCGTGTCGCCGATAATGACAAACTTCTGGCCCGCCGATTCGATTTCGTAGGCCGTGTGGCCGGGCGTATGTCCGGGGATCGGAATCGGCTTGATGCCTGAAATCGGCAAGCTGCCGTTGTCGAAAGTCTTCCACCGATTCAGCGCGAGATAGGGCTCGGCAATCTTCCGTGCCATCTGCCGGGCTTGTTTCAGGTGTTCCTTGTAAGCGTCCGGCACTTTCGGCTCGGCGCCGGTGAGCCAAAAATCGTGTTCCGCCTTGGCGAGGTAAACCACCGCGTTTGGGAAGGCCGGCTTCCCCTCGGCATTCAGCAACCCGCCGACGTGATCGCCGTGCAGGTGCGTGACGAGCACGGCATCGACCTGTTCGGGCTTGTATCCCGCCGCCGCGAGGTTTTCGCTCAGATGCCCGAGCGCCGCTCCAAACGCCTTTCCCCCGCCGGCATCGATTAACACCAGCTTCGAGCCGGTATTGACCAAATAGGCGTTAGCCGGAGTCGGAATCTTGTGCGGATTGTCGATGAGCGCACGGCTCAACAACTCGCGGACCTCCTTTTCCGAGACATTCAGCAGCAGTCCCGCGTCGAGTTCGACGATCCCGTCGAAAAGCGCCGTGATTTCAAACTGGCCGAGCATCATGCGGTAGTAGCCCGGCGCCTGCGTCATCTGCATCGGCGCTTCGGCGGCAACTTCGGCCGCGCAGCCGAAAACGAGGACAAAGCCCAGAGCTGCCGCCGCGAAAGATCGAGAACAAAAAGGAAATCCGCCCGTCATGAACACTACTCCTTCCTTTGTAAAGACAATGCGTACAATTCCGCAGCTCCATTCTAGGGCGCACGCTCAAACACCAACTCCGCCCCGCAATTCCCGCACCGAACAGTCTGCGGTCGCCGAATGCGGCCAAATCGCCATTCCTTGCACCTCGGACAACGCCCATCCAGTCGGGCAAACGACCAGATTTCCCGCTCGAACACATTCATCAACGCCAGCAGCCAGAGTATCCCGCAAAGAACCAAGGGCACGAGCAGCCAGCCCCCCGTCGGCAAGAAGACGTACGCGATGGTGGCAAGCGGAAGGAGCAGTAAGAAGGGACCAAATAGCATTCCGATGATGTAGAGAACAAAGACAGCGGTAATCGCGCCGAACGACCCTCAATCGCCCTACGCCACAGCGTCCGCTTCAAGACCAAGAGGCCGATGGCCCCCAACACGGCCGAACCGATCCAGATGACGGCAACTTGGTTGAGCGGTTCGCCCGATGCAAATCCCCCCCTGAAGAAGCCATTCGCGCCAAAGGCCACCAGTATGAAGAACGGCAAGGTTTCAATAGAGACCATGTTCGCAATCGCATACGGAAGCGCGATAACGATCTTGTCATTCTCCGCTGGCAGAACCTTTGCCTCCGCCGGCTCCTCTCTTGCATCTGCATCGCTCATGACTTCGATTGCTCCAGATTTGCCCCTCGCCCCGGCATTCGACCGAACGTGAGCCTAGCGATTTCGCGCCTGTGGCGTCAACCCCCGCCACGGTAGCGCCCCCGCCATGGTAGCGACCACTCCTTCTCCTTCAACGATTCAACCGCAGCATTACTGGTACGTCACCCGATCTTCTGCTATAGAAAATGCCCATGCAGCAGCCCGAACCCCGGCAACGCCTGCGATTGTTCGACGCGACCACGCTGGTCGTCGGCTCGATGATCGGTTCGGCCATCTTCCTGGCCCTGCCGTTGATGGCCCGGCAAGTCCCTTTGCCGGCAATCCTGATCGGCCTGTGGGTTTTTGGCGGGCTGTTCGCCGTTCTTGGCGCCAATTGCTGCGCCGAGCTGGCGGCGATGCTGCCCAACAGCGGCGGACAATACGTCTTCTTCCGCGAGGCGTTCGGCAACCTCTGGGCGTTCCTCTTCGGATGGACGCAATTCCTCATCGTTCAGACCGGCATCAACGCCGCCGTGGCCATCGCCTTCGGCAAGTATCTCGGCTCGCTCGTCCCCGGCTGCGGCGAAAACGACGTGCTGGCGACCATCCCCTTGGGCAATCTGCTTCCGGCCACGATGCACGCTTACGTTCCTCATGGGCTGGAATCCCTTCAAGTCAATTCCGCCCAGGTGGTGGCGGCCGCGGTGATCGTGCTGTTGACCGCGGTGAACATCCGCGGCCTGCGCGAAGGCGTCTGGGTGCAGAACGTCTTTACCGTGTTGAAAGTGACCGCGCTGGCGGCGCTGATCATCGCCGGCCTGTCGCACGGAATGAGCAGCCCTCATTTCATTCCACCCGCCGAGACGCCAACCAAGGACCTAGTCTTTGGGGCCGGATTGTTGGCGGGCCTGGCAGTGGCCTTGTCGAAGGCCCTGTTCGCCTACGATGCCTGGTATACCGTGACCTTCGTGGCCGAGGAGGTTCACCACTCGCGGCGCACCCTGCCCTATTCGCTCCTGCTGGGCACGGCAACCGTGACCGTCGTCTACGTGTTGGCGAATCTCGCCTACCTGGCCGTGCTGCCCGTCGATCGGATTGCGGGCGTGGAAGACGACCGGGTGGCCGTGGCGGTGGGCGATGCCCTGTTCGGCGACGTCGGCGCGAAGTTGGTGATCGCCGCCGTGCTGGTCTCGACGTTTGGATGCCTCAACGGCCTGATTCTCGGCGGCGCCCGGCTCTGCTTCGCCATGGCCCGCGACGGGCTATTCCTCCGTGGTTGTGCGAAGCTGCGCCCGCGCTCGGGCACGCCGGCAACGGCCCTGGTCTATCAAGGCATCGTCTCGATCGTGCTGACGTTCACCGGCTCGTACTCCGGCCTACTCACCTACACAATGTTCGCCTCAATCCTCTTCACCGGCCTAATGGTTGCCGCGGTCTACCGCCTACGTTTCAAGCAGCCCGACCGTCCTCGCCCCTATCGCTGCTGGGGTTATCCGGTGACGCCGGCGTTGTATCTGGTGATGTGCCTGGCGTTTCTGGTGTACGTGATCAAGGGCAACCCGCTGGGCTCAGGGATTGGCGTGCTGTTGATCGCGTCCGGCGTTCCTTTCTACGCGATTTGGCGGCGGCGGGCCGGAATAACCAGGAGCGGCTAGCCTGCTTGGTCGCCCAGGCAGACTTGTGACGCCCGTGCGACGTTACGCGACCAACTCTTCGCCTCGCGCAACGACCTTGCTTCGCAACTCAAATCCCAGCGCGTCGAGGATTCGTGCCGCCCGATCGAGCGTAATCCCGTGATACTCGTTCCGCTCGTCACGGGAAACCAGCGATTCATGCACTCCAAGCCGTTCCGCCAGTTCGCGTTGTGTCAGTCCCCGAGCCACTCGCAACGAAATCAGCAGATGCCCAAGCCCGCGCAAGTCGGAGAGCTCATCAAACTCGCCCCGCTTGAGGCGTTCGTAGCTCTGCACCTCTTCCTCCAGTTGCAGATGGAACGAAAGAATCGGGTCGGTTGCTCGCTTGATCTCACTGGCCGTCAGCCCCATCTTCTTGAGTTCGGCCCGCTGCGCCTTGATCCGTCCCTTCTCCTCCGTCAATCGGGCGACTGCCTCACGGTACTCATTCTCATTGCGAATCATGGACGACCTCCAATTCGGACGATTCCTTTTGGCCTGCCGTCGCCTCGCGACCGCCGGAAGGCCGAAGGAAACTCCAACTCATGCCCGTAGTTATCTCGAATCCCGCAGGGTTGCCCGTAATGTGGATAGAGTTCAACCCGGTACTGATGCCACATCGGCAACTGTTTCTTAGGATAGCCACGATACGGACGCCGGCTTGCCGGATCCCAGGTCCCAATCTTATGCGGATCAAGCAGGTTGAGTTCTCGCTCCAATTCCCCCGATGCCAAACGCAGCAAATCAACCTCGAAGTAGCCGTCGATGTCGTTCGGATGATCCTTGTTCTCGACGAAGGAGCCGTTGATGAATATCTCATGGATCCCCACCGTCCACAGTTTGTTCACCAGGACCGCCAAATTGTCGAGCAGCCGCTCCCTCCAAGCTGCGTCCCACGTGACGTGGTCTCGCGGCTCCCCCGGACCGAGCACAAGCATCGACGCTCTCAACTCATCGATGGTGAGCGTATAGTCTCCCGGAGGCAGGAGTCCGTCTTCCGTGAATTGTGCCAATGTGCCGGTCATGCGAGCGACTCCCAACATCAGACATTATAGTCTAACTTGACATATAAGTCAAGTTAGACGCCGAAACGGGGTTTGAGACGGACTCAATCGTGGACACGGGCGAGAAACGGGAGGCGGGCGGAGCGTGAAACAGTCCGTCGGAACTTCCCTCGCCTATTCGCCGCGTCACGGAACAGCAAAAACAGTTCTGACCCCATTGTGCGTCCTGCGAAGCAGTGGCACACGCCTCGTGTTCTAGTCACCGAAGCAACGGCACCCGGCGAGCATCCCCTTTGTCGTTCTCTTTGGCCTCTTTTCCGATCCCCAGCCTCTGGGCTTGACACGCCGACTCCCCCCATTCAAGGTAATAGTCATCGGCCCTCCGCCGAAGGGGCCTCGGAGGCATCGCGTCCGCCCCTTAACGAAGAAACGCTGCGATGCGCGAGGGGAATCATGGCGCTGCAATGGTACTATGCCCGTTCGGGCAGTCAAAGCGGTCCAGTGTCGCCGGAAGACCTAAAGGGCCTTGCGGATTCCGGTCAAATTTCGCCTGCTGACGGTGTGGAAGGAGGGAATGACGACCTGGGCCCCGGCGAGCGACGTCAAGGGCCTGTTCACCGCTGCTCCCAACCCAACTGTTCCGCCACCATTGCCACCACCGCGCCCGAAAACAAACCTAGCAGCAACGCCGGCGATCGCGTTGATGGTTGCCGGAGGAATTCTGGCCATCGTTGCGTTGTTGCAGACGGTGATGGCCCTGGCCATACCACAACCACAACCACAACCAACGTTCTTTTCGGACGGTGATGCGGTCGCCCGAATGGCGATGCTCAAGGCGTTGCTCGTCGTTCTCGGCATCGTTCAGCTAGCCTTGAGCGGCGTTGTGGTATATGGCGGGATCGCCATGCTCAACCGAACTAATTATCTCTGGAGCATGGCAGCGGCGGTTAGTGCAATTGTGGGCGGTGTCCTTTTGATGTTGCCAGGCTTGATTCTCGTGGTGCCAATTGGGTATGGGCCATAGTCGTGCTGCGGAAACCCGAAGTGAAGCAGGCGTTCCCTACGAGTAGCTGGCCACCTTGGGGAAATAGAGGGCAATGAGAAGAAGGCCGGGAGTCTCTTCCGCGTTCGAATCGCGGCAGGGATACTGACTTACGTCGATTCGATCTGCTATGATACAGAATTACGGTACAGAATTCTGAACCTTCGGGCGGCTGCAACCGCCCGAAGGCTCGCAAACCTTTCGGCTTGCTTTGGTGATTTCACTCAAGCTAGAGGAGGTTTGCTCATGGCCCGTACGCCGAAACCGTGGTTCTGGAAAGAGCGTGGTTGCTGGTTCGTCACCATCCGGGGGGAGCGAAAGAATCTCGGTCCCTATAAGAAGCAGGCGATCGTTGCCTTTCACGAGTTGATGAACCGAACCGGCCAGAGCAGAAGGGATACGATGTCGCTAGACACCGAAAAGGGATACGCTTTCTTAATTGACCTGTCGCCGTAAATCCTTATCTGAAAAGCACTTATTAAGTACGCCCGGAGGGATTTGAACCCCCAACCCTCGGTTCCGAAGACTAACAGGCGATCCGTAAAACCTTACAGTTTAGGCACTTGTAATTTCCATATTTTACAAATTTCCCAGGGTTTGGGAAGGGTTTAGCACGGATTTGGTACGGAATTCAAGCCCGGCCCGTCTCCCTTGGCCTTCGCCGTCTCACCTCCGTAAGCGAACTGAACCGCCTGTTCCATGCGGGCAACTTCGTCGTCCGAAAGGAAGTCGAAAGAACCGGCGCGCCTTCGCGCGGAAAGCCGGCCGTTGTTCTGTAGGCAGCTCTGGATGAAGAGGTCGATTTGCCGATCGGGCATGTCTACGATTTCCTGGATGGCCTTCTTGGTCCGGTCATAGTTCGTGAGGAAGACCAATTCTTCGACGAGTTCCGCGTCGATGGTCCGCTCAATGAACCGGAAGAGCGCTTCCGCCTGAGGCGTCATGTCGATATAGCGATACCACCGGGCCGTATCATTCACCACAGTCATGCGGCCTTCTTCGTCGAGCGAGTATTCCACCAGGACCATCAGCGGCCGAGAGAATGCCTCAAGCGAAGCGTCGTAGTCGGCAAGATCCTTCAACATGGACGCCGATACGGGAAACATGATCCCCTCGGGCGTAAAGCCCCGGCGGGCGAGAATGTTGTGAATCAAGAACCGGTGAATCCGGCCATTGCCATCCTCAAACGGATGGAGGAAAACGAAGCCGTACGCCACGGCAGCAGCGTGAACCACGGCGGACACGCCTCCCGTCTCCATTCGCTTGTGCGCGGCGACCATGCCTTCCATCAGGCCCGCTAGGTCTTCAGGCTTCGGGCAGGCGAAATGGATTCGCTCTTTCTGCCAGGCAACCGTCTCGCCGACATAATTCTGGTTCGCCCGATAATCGGACGCGCGGAATCGCGGATCGACGATGCGGTTCTGCAACTCGATCAAGCGCGTCTTCTCGCAGAAGTCTTCACTCTCCGCCATCTGAAGCAGTGCAACGAAACGCTCGGTTCGCGTTGAGTTGGGCTTGATGCGTTCGATCTCGAAAGACGATTTTGTCTCCTTGGTGTAGAGATAGCTCATTGCTCGCTTCAGCAATTCCGGGGAGTAGCGGGATACGACCTCCCGGCATCGCTTGGGAAGGTCGCTCGTTTCAAAATCGCGCAGGGTATCGGTGCGGCGAATCATCGGACAGAATCGACCGTCGCCCAGCAAGTTGTCGTTAATCCGTTGGCGGCGAACCTGACGGCCAGGGGTGACCGTGTAGTATTCATCCGAATCGAGCAGGTCGATGTAGTTTCCCCGCTCCACGTCATCGATCGGGAGACGCGTGCCGGTAAGGAACTCGTACAGGAACCACAACCGGCGGGCATATTTGCCCGTTGGTTTGGACTGAACGTAAGCCTGGAATTCTTCGGGTGCCATCGCGTGGAACAGACTGGCGAGGATCGCGAGATTCGTCCCGTCGTACTTGAGCGAGAATTCCAGATGATCGCCAACCCCGTCTCCCGGCCAATACTTCGACGGATACGTTTCTTCGATTACGCCCCCCGTCGAGTCGATCCGGTGGATTCCACTGGTCGCGACAAGGGACCGGTGCCAGTTCGGAATGACATCGAGACCGTACCGTTCAAGGATCGCCGCGTATCCTGCGGGTCTCAGCGTCGCCTGTTCCTGGACCGTTTGAGCCATGGCACACCTTGGAGAAACGATTACAACACAAGAATTATAGTTATTTTTCAAGCCGTAGCAAGACAAACGATTACAGGAGAGGCGATAATCGGCCCTCGTTGGAAGAAAAACGCATACGCGGCCAGAAAAACGACACCAAGACCCGGCATGGCCAGAAATACCATTACACCGCAGACCGTCACCATAAGGGGGGCTAATACCTCACTGTCAGCGTCTTACCATCGAGCTCCCATCCGTCGGGCAGCTTCTCGGGGAGATTCGGCGGGGCATCGAAGATCAGGGTCCACAGTCGCTGTTTTCGGAGCTTCCCGCCCATGTCGGCAATCATCTTCCGAAGTTCGCTCGCGTGCTTCATGTGTTCGCTGAAGGGTCGCTTCTCCAAGGTGGCGACGTCTTCCAGCCGTTCCAGTTCCCGGAGAAGTCCACGCTTGATGCCCATGTCTCCCCCCTGTACCACAACGCCTTCGCCTCTGCATCATCCTGCAACCAGGCACCAAACATTTCTTGCTCGCAGTCTTCTCAGCGTAGCAAGCCGATCCCTCATGCCGTCAATATCGCTCGCGGGGCGGCGGCGCAGGAGCTTCGCGGCGCGGCGTTTTCGATAGGGCGTGCGGATGGCCGCTTGCGAAGCTGCGCGACCGCCAACCGCTCGCTCGATTGACGGCGGGCTGCGGCTTGCTGACTGAAGCCTGCTTCGATCCGAAGCTCTTTACCCTCTTCCCCCGCCGGCCATGGCCACTGCCCGTTCTCCACCCTCGGTCAAAGAGAGAAACCGGTTCTATTTCCCATTTCCCCTTTGACCCATGAACAACCCCGACCTCGCCCTGGTGGTGGATTCCGCCCGGGCCGTCAACATGATACTCGACTCGATCTACCAGCGAAATCCATT
Organism: uncultured Planctomycetia bacterium; assembly: GCA_963719005.1. Classification (GTDB taxonomy): domain Bacteria; phylum Planctomycetota; class Planctomycetia; order Pirellulales; family Thermoguttaceae. The sequence goes on along the minus strand of CAVRAR010000018.1, from coordinate 448,416 downwards.
GCCGCTCGACGACGACCCAAAGAGCGACTGCTGCATCGCGCCCCTCCAGCGCGTCGGCGACGAGCTCTACGCCTGCTCGGCGTGCGGGAATCTCTGCTCTGACGGCGGCTCCGACCTCTGAACGGCCGGCAGCGTGAAACCCTCTCCCGCCTCCTGACAGTTGCCCACAACGCCGGACTCGGCACCCATGCCGACACGCTCCGGCCGCTCCTCTTTCCGCGGCAGCGGGGGCGGGAGATTCTGCCCCGTGAACACCAACTCCCAATCCTCCTCCTATTTCTCTTTCTCCTCTTCCCCATGCCTCTCCCCACTCTCAAACCTCAGGAGATCCCTTTCGACGATCCCGCTTCCGACTGCTTCTTCCAACCGAGCGACAAGAAGCCATTCCTCGCGACGCCCGCCGCACTCGCCGCCTACGGCGACGCGATCCTCCCGAGCCTCACGCTGCTCCAGCGCCTTGCACGGGAACACAATGGCATTGACTACCTCCAAGTCTTCCTGTGCTCGGGAAAGCCGGAACCACTCTGGTTCATCGAAGATGGCGAGGGCGGAGCGATTACCGCTCTGCTCCCCTCCGACTACTGACTGAAGAACAAGCCCCCGGTGATCCGCCATCGGGGCACTCACGCGACGACATGGCCAGCGTGTACCGCGAGTGGATCGGCGATGATCGCCTTCGGGCGGTAACAGAGTACGTGCGGCAATGGCTGTCGGGAAAACCTTCGAGAACGACGAGGAAGTCAATGAAATGATGAATTCGCTCGTGCAGCCTCTCTGAAATACGAACCAGAGCGTGTCCTGCAAATTGGACATCGGCACGAGTTTTCACTGGTCCGCGATGGCTTTCTCGGACTAGAATCGGGCAGAATCAGCCCGGACGGCAAACCATCGGGCAAATGCCGGAAAAGGACGATTCTCGGGATACAAGAACTTGACTTGAACCTTCCTTTCCTCTTTTTTGATTGTTCGCGGCAATCTCCTTGCTTCTTGTTCATTTTTCTTGTCGCAATTCTCCGGTCAGTACAAGGCCATCGGGCCAAACCTGCCTGTCCCCACCTGGAGGCCGCCCAGGCTGATTGTCATTCAGCCCCCTTCTGATACAATCTCCCAAAAGAATAGCACCCCTGGTGATTCACAGCCCCATTCAACGAGGTTTCATCGGTCATCGTTACGTGGCGATGCGGTAAGACCACATACGTTAGCTGAACCAAAACAGAACTCGAAAGGGGAACGACCATGAAAGACGCGAAAAAAGGATTAACCACGAACGCCGGGGCTCCCGTCGCCGACAACCAAAACGTCATGACCGCTGGGCCACGCGGCCCGATGCTGCTTCAGGATGTCTGGTTCTTGGAAAAGCTCGGGCACTTCGACCGGGAGGTCATCCCCGAGCGAAGAATGCACGCCAAGGGTTCTGGGGCGTATGGCACCTTCACCGTCACCCACGACATCACCCGTTACACCAAGGCGAAAGTCTTTTCCAAAATCGACAAGAAGACCGATCTCTTCGTCCGCTTCTCCACGGTGGCAGGGGAACGCGGCGCGGCGGATGCGGAGCGCGACATCCGAGGCTTTGCCATCAAGTTCTACACGGAGGAAGGCAACTGGGATCTGGTTGGCAACAACACGCCAGTGTTCTTCCTGCGTGATCCGCTGAAGTTCCCTGACCTTAACCATGCTGTCAAGCGCGATCCCCGCACGAACCTCCGCAGCGCCAAGAACAACTGGGATTTCTGGACATCGCTGCCGGAGGCGTTGCATCAAGTCACCATCGTCATGAGCGATCGCGGCATTCCTGCCACCTATCGCCACATGCACGGTTTCGGCAGTCACACCTTTAGCCTGATTAGCGCCGACAACAAACGCTATTGGGTAAAGTTCCACTTCGTGACGCAGCAGGGCGTCAAGAACCTGACGGATGCCGAAGCCGAAGCCATCGTTAGCAAGGATCGTGAGAGCCACCAACGCGATCTCTACCAGAGCATCGAAAGGAAGGACTTCCCGAAGTGGAAGCTCTTCATTCAAGTGATGCCGGAAAAAGACGCTGCTACATGCCCGTGCAATCCCTTCGACCTTACCAAGGTGTGGTTCCACAAAGACTACCCATTGATCGAAGTGGGCGTATTGGAACTAAACCGAAACCCAGAGAACTATTTTGCCGAGGTCGAACAGTCGGCCTTCAACCCGGCCAACATTGTGTCCGGTATTGGTTTCTCTCCGGATAAGATGCTGCAAGGCCGCCTATTCTCCTACGGCGATGCACAGCGATATAGGCTCGGTGTGAATCACCACCTGATCCCCGTCAATGCCTCCCGCTGCCCCTTCCACAGCTACCACCGTGATGGCGCAATGCGGGTTGATGGCAATCACGGCAGTACCCTCGGCTACGAGCCCAACAGCTACGGTGAGTGGCAGCAGCAGCCGGAATTCGCCGAACCACCTCTTAGCCTGGAGGGAGCTGCCGATCACTGGAACCATCGCACGGACGACGATTACTACTCTCAACCTGGAAAGCTGTTCCGTTTGATGAACACCGAGCAGAAGAAGACGCTGTTCGGCAACACTGCTCGTGCCATGGGAGATGCCCCTAAAGAAATCAAGATTCGCCACATTGGCAACTGCCTTAGGGCGGATCCCGCCTATGGCGAAGGAGTAGCTTTGGCGCTAGGCATTCCTCTGAGCGAAGTCCCGAAATAGACAGCTTTCAATTGACAACCGTCTCCATCGGACGGTGCGAAACGTCGTTGCTAGCTTTGCGACGAAATCGTTGTCACCTCCGTCTTGGCGTGAAACGGAAACATACCGGAGCCCCTAGAATAAGGGCTTCGCGGCATGTCGGATAAAGAGGAGCAGCAACGATCCGGACGCACGAAGCGGTGCAGACCGTTAGCTCGCCTTTCGGCCGTTCCTAGACTCCGCCGTCTTTCGCAGAGAGGATGGGAGCCCTGGCTGCGCAACAGCGAATCCCCAACGCAGGCCGGCAGCACTGCCCAATAGAAGTGGGGGTGCGGGGTTTGCTTGGGGGAGATTTTCCGATTATGCTGGTAGTGCTGGGCGTAAGTGCTGTCTGCATTGAAGGTTCTGTATCGTCGGTATCGACTTTGCCGACAAGACTTGCCGACAAGACTTGAATGGGACTGTGCGCGCTGCACATTATCGCTACAGACCTCCGTGGCAAGGTGTTGTCCCGGAGATGGGTTGTAGCGTGCGCGCCGTTTACGGGCAAGGAAGCCCAGAGGTATGAAATGCGTTTCTCGACACGAACCACACGTGGCGTAGCGTTCCGAGTGCGATGCACTTGGCTGAAGATGTGCCTAACGACAATTGCGACCAGCTTTGTCGTTGCGTGTGTTGGATGCGCCGCCACGAAGAATTACTCCGAGCCGGCAGAGTCTTCAAGGACCGCGTTCCGGGTGGCATCTGCGCCTGGAGATAAAGTGACGGAGACCGGTGCTGTTGTTCAGGCCCAACACTTGGCAGCGTCCGAAGGAATCCGTCCTGCAGCGGAACCGCTGGCCGCGGCCGAGAAGAACGAGGCCATACCATCGCCCTTGCCGGCTCCCGCGCTTACGCTCGACCAGGCCATCAATCTTTGTTTGATGAATGACCCAAAAATCCGAGTCGGAGTGGAGACCATCAACCAAGCCCATGCCGATGCACTCACAGCCTCGCTGAAACCCAATCCAGAGATGGCAGTTGGCGGCACTCTGCTTCCGTTGAGTCGTCCCATCACGCCGCAGCAGCCGGGCGGCCCGTCGGAATTTGACTTGGAAATGGGCTACCCGATCGACTGGTTTCTGTTTGGCAAGCGAGCCGCGGCAATGGCCAGCGCGTCGGAGGGGGTATGTGTCTCTCAGGCCGATTATGCCGACCTCATCCGGCAGCGCGTGACCGAAACGGCCTTGGCTTTCTATGACGTTCTGGAGGCACAGGCTTTGCTAGACGTTGCACACCAAGACGTGGAGAACCTAGAACGGGTAGAGGCCGTTACGCGGAAGGCCGTGGAAAACGGCGGTCGGCCCCAGGTGGAACTGAATCGAATTCGCCTGGTGCTTCTCGGAAGCCGCCGTACTTGGCGAGACGCAGAATCAGCGCTAGTTGCCGCCAAGGCCAAGTTGCGAGCCCTGCTTGGCCGGCCCGATGCCGAATCGACATGCGACATAGTGGGAACACTTGACGGCCCACTTACCGCCGAGGCGCTGCCGGTGGACGAAGCCTACGCAATGGCGTCAGAGAATCGTCCCGATATTCTCTCGCTTCGCAGGAAGGTGGCCAAAGCCCAGGCAGATGTCCTAGTCGAACGTCGCAACGCCTTGCCGGAAGTCAAGCCGCACGTGGGCATGGGCTATCAGTTCCAGGAGGCAATCGGAACCACAGACGTGAATACATGGGGGATAGGTATCGAGACGACGGTGCCGCTGTTCAACCGCAATCAGGGAAACCGGGCCAAGGCTGCTTCGATTGTCAGCCAAAGCAACTACGAATTGCAGACGGGGATGCTCGAATTGCGGTCCGAAGTCACACAGGCTGTCCAATCGCTCATGACAGCGAAGCAGAATGCTGCATCGGTGGCCCAAGACGAGTTGCGATTGGCAGCTCAGGTCCGCGACAGCATCGGCAAAGCCTACGCGGTGGGCGGCCGACCATTGATCGATGTACTCGACGCCCAGCGCGATTACCGTGAGACATATCGGCTTTTCGTTACCAGCCGGGCCGATTATTGGCGGTCTCTTTATAAGTACAATTCCGTGATTGGCAAACAGGTTGCTCAATGACAAATACTCCGACGATAGTCGAAAAACGCCAAGCGTCCGCCTCCCACTCGCCCGAAGCCGATCCAGTGCCGTCGCGTTGGAATCGGTGGTGGGCACGGATACAATTTGCCCTCTGTGTCGTGATCGTGAGTGTCGTCTTGGCTTACCTGCTGTGGAACCCCGATGCGGGGTCGCCGGTGCCGACTACCAAGTCCGTGTCCGATCACACACGCGACGTTCGCGTCGCCGGTCCGCGGTGCATTTGTTTGCGGCCCGACTGCCCGTTGTGCCGGAAGCTCCAAGTGGCTACCGTCCAATCGACTCAAATCACAGCTCCGGTGCTGACTGTAACCGGCGTGGTGGCTGCCAGCCTTCGGCCGGGCAACGGCAAGGGAAACGACTATTGGCAATTCAATTCCCCGGAGTTGTTGACGGCGTTCACCGATTGGCAGAAGGCAACTGCCGATATCGCCTTTGCCGAGACTCAGCTTACCGCTATCAAACAGTTGGCTGACACGCGGGTGGATGCCCAACAGAAGGTGGTCAGCCGGATGAAGAAGCTCGTCGAGGCGGGCACCGACACGGAGAAGGATCTTGCAGCGTCCCAAGCGGACCTGATTCAGTCCCAGATTCAAGGGCGCAAAGACGTGCATGAAGCCGAAACGGCCGTCCGACTCGCGCGGCGGGCGGAAGCCGCACTGGCTAGGCAACTTCAGCAGAACGGTCTGGACCCCGACTTGTTGCGATCCACAACGTGGGATGTGGATATTGTCATGGCTGACGTGCCGGAAGGGGTGATGGCCAGAGTTAAGCTCGGGCAGGCGTGCGAGGCCAAGTTTTTCGGCTTTCCCGATCAACCGTTTTCCGGCCACGTCCGCGCGATCGCGCCCGTGCTTTCCAAGGAACGTCGCTCTCTGCGGGTCTTGTTTGCCATCAGCGACCCTCACGATCAGCTTCGCCCCGGCATGTTTGCCGACATCGGTCTGGGCACCGATGTCCGCAGTGCGCTCTTGATCCCGCCCGAGGCGGTGATCCACGTGGGACATTCTGATTATGTACTGGTCCGTGACGGAAACAAGGACTGGCGGGTAACCGACGTTCAAGTTGGCGAGCTTCACAAGGCGGCCGTGGAAGTTCTCAGCGGCTTGCGTGCCGGCGATAGGATTGCGGGCAAAGGAGTGATCCTCTTGAAGCCCTGCATCATCGAGGCGCTCCAATCGCCCAGTCCAATTCAAGCCCTCCATGCCACGACCGGTGCTTCGTTGAAGGAAGGCCGATTATGATCGCCACGATCATTGGAAAAGCAATCCAGTATCGCTGGTGGGTGTTGCTCTTGGTGGCCATTGCCGCAGGATTCGGCGTTTACTCCTTCCGGCAATTGCCGATCGACGCTTATCCAGACATATCGGCCCAAGCGGTGTTTGTCACCACGACCTATCCCGGCCGCGCCCGGAAGAGGTTGAACTTCAGGTGACGATCCCCGTCGAACGTGCCATGCGCAACGTGCCACGAGCTGAAGTCGTGCGCTCGCGGACGATTTTCGGCCTATCTGTGGTGGAAGTCGTCTTTGAGGAGGGAACAGAAAACTACTGGGCGCGGCAGCGTGTCCAAGAGAAGCTGTCGGGGCTCGATTTGCCCGAGGGAGTACATCCCGATCTGGGGCCATTGGTGTCTTCGTGCGGTGAAATTTACCGCTATGAATTGGTCTCGGACGGAACCTGCGACATCATGGAACTGCGAACGCTCAATGACTGGGTCGTGATTCCGCGCTTGCTGAGAGTTCCCGGCGTGGCGGACGTGACCAACTTCGGCGGGCTGGCCAAGCAATATGCTGTCACGTACAACCCGGCCCAATTGGAGAGATATGGCCTGACCTTGAGCGATCTGACCGACGCTATCAAGAGCAACAACTCGTCGGCGGGCGGGAGCATGCTTACCCGGGGCAGCATGTCGCTGGTAATTCGAAGCCCCGGTTCGCTGGAGAGTGTCCGGCAATTTGAGAACATCTTCGTCAAATCGGTCGGCGGGACGCCAATCTACCTGAAGGACGTGGCCACCGTCGGCCTGGACGCCATGACGCCCTGGAGCGTCTACAGCAAAGATCGCACCGATGAATCGGTGGAAGGGATCGCACTTTTGCGCCGCGGCGAAAACCCGTCGCGGGTGCTGGTCACACTGAAGGAGGCCGTGCAGGAGTTGAATGAGTCGGGGTTGCCCAAGGGCGTAAAGATCGTTCCGTTCTACGACCGTCAATATCTGGTGGACAGCACGCTGCACACGGTGGCACACAGCGTATTGCTCGGTATCACGCTGGTAGCGTTGGCACTGCTGCTGTTCCTGGGCCGTCCAGCAATGGCCGCTTTGGTCGCTGTTACCATCCCCTTCTCGCTGCTGTTCGCCTTGGTGCTGATGTACCTGACCGACATCCCTATTGGCCTTTTGTCGATCGGGGCCATCGACTTCGGCATCATTGTGGACGGGGCCGTAATCATGGCGGACAACATTGCCCGCCGGCTGGGCGAGGCAAGGCAGTCCGGCTCGCAGCTAACTGTGCCACAAATCGTTCTTCGCGCCACCCTGGAGATCGAGCGAAGCGTGTTCTTTTCGATCATCATGATCGTGGTCGCCTATTTGCCGTTGTTGTCGCTGACGAGCATCGAGGGGCTCTTATTCCGGCCGATGGCGCTGACGATGGTGTTCGCCTTGCTCGGGGCGCTTCTATTTGCAATCTTCGTGGTGCCCGTACTGGCCACCATCATGTTTCGGCATGGCTACCGGGAATGGGACAATCCGCTCCTATCGTTGGCTCGCCCCGCTTATGCCGCCACGCTGCGTGGTTTAATGACCTGCCGATGGCTGGTGTTGGCGGCTATTCTTTGTGTCCTGGCCGTTGTCGGGCTGCGCGTCGTGCCGCGGTTAGGCTTCGAGTTCTTGCCCTATATGGATGAGGGGACGATTTGGGTGCGGGCGAGCTTTCCTGAAGGGACTTCGTTGGCGCAGACCGCCGAGTTTAGCAAGGACATCCGCCGAATCGTGTTGGGCTTTCCCGACGTGGAGTTCATCTCGGTCCAATCGGGTCGCAACGACGACAACACCGACCCCTTTCCTCCCAGCCGCATGGAAATGATGATCGGACCAAAGCCGAGACAGCAGTGGACGCAGATCCACTCGAAGCATGAACTGATCGCTGCTCTGGGAAAACGGCTCCGAGAGGAGTACCCGACAACTCGCTTCAACTTCACCCAACCGATCATCGATATGGTGACGGAAGACACCAACGGGACGTCCGCCGACTTAGCCGTTGAACTCTCGGGATCGAACTCGGATGTGCTTTTGAGCTTGGCACGCCGCACGCAGGAGTTGCTGAGTCGGATACCCGGCGCAAGACGTGAGCATCGAGCAGGAGGGACCGCAAGCCCAACTGCAAATCACGCCGGATCGTAAGCTCTGTGCCCGCTACAACGTGCGCATCGAGGACGTGACCAAACTCATCGACACCGCGCTGGGTGGCGAGCCCGTAGGCACATTGTACGAAGGGGATCGGCGGTTTGACATTGTGGTGAAGCTCGACCGCGCGGCCGTGGCCTCCCCGCAGGCAATCGGCAGGCTGCCCGTCCACACCGCTGACGGGTTGCCGGTGCCTTTGTCCCAAGTGACGCACATCGATGTCTTGGACGGGCAGACGATGATCGCCCGCGAGAATAGTCGGCGGCGCTTGTCGGTGCGTTGCGACATCGTGGGGCGAGACCAAGGGGGGTTTGTCAGAGAGGCCCAGAAGGAGTTTGATGCCGAACTAGCTGCGACGGTGCCCAATGGCTACCACGTCGAATGGCTGGGGATGTTCGAGAACCTCCAACGCGCCGAGAATCATTTCCTTCTTGTCATCCCGATTACAATCGGACTGATTTTTGCACTGCTGCTTGCCACATTCAACTCGGTTCGCGCCGCAGCAATCTTGCTGGCATCGGTGCCCTTTGCGTTCATCGGTGGAGTTCTGGCGTTGTATGTTCGCGGGATGGACATGAACGTTTCCACGGGCGTTGGTTTCGCAGCGCTCTTTGGCATTTCCATTATGAACGGTGTGCTGATGGTGCGTTCAATTACTGTGGTGCGGAAACGAGGGCTGACGCTGCCCGAGGCGGTTCCACAGGGAGCCGGTGAGTGCTTGCGTCCCATCCTTGTGGCATCACTTGTGGCAATTCTCGGTCTTTTGCCCGCCTCGCTAGCCACGGGGCTAGGCTCGGACGTGCAGCGGCCTCTGGCCACGGTGATCGTCTGGGGGCTGTTCAGTTCCACGATCTTGACACTCTTCGTCGTGCCCGTGCTTTATTCGATGCTTCCCCCTTCGACCTCGGCAGTGGTCAGCTATGCAGGTACGACGGACGATCTTTTGTGTGGCGCCGCACCAGACGGACACCCCGCATAGGGACGCTCAATCGCCGTGGCTCCTTATTCGGCCGCAGTTCATGTCAATTGGGCTGATTCTCTTCATGCGCGCAGCCATATCCACGCCGGCCGGGGACTTGCGCTCATCGATCCCCACGGCGATCTCTCTGACGCCATCCTCGACTGCATCCCACCGTCTCGCACCAACGACGTCGTCCTCTTCGACGCCGGCGACCGCGACTTCCCGCTCGCGTTCAACCCGCTCTTCTGCCGCGACCCTTTGCAGCGGCCCCTCGTCGCTTCCGGCGTCGTCTCCGCCTTTAAGAAGCTCTTCGGTGACAGTTGGGGGCCCCGGCTGGAGCACATTCTCAGAAACGCGCTCCTCGCCCTCCTCGACGTTCCGGGAACCTCCCTCCTCTCGCTCCAGCGGCTCGTCGGCGACGGCCCTTATCGCAAGATGATGGTTAAGGTTTGCCGGTGACGGCCTCGTGATATGGTACAAGCGGCTTGAGATGGGGACTTTCGAGGTGCCGAAACCAGCGATGGTTGTGCAGGAGGATGGTTCGCCTTCGCCTGCTGGAATCGAGATGCGATGGAGCGATCTGACGCTGATCTTGGAAGGCATCGACCTGGCCAGTGTGCGGCGTCGCCCACGATGGCGTCGTGCATGATGCCAGCTCTCCGTTACGACGCATGCACATGTCTGCGTCCCTGCATCCTCCGAAAAGAAAAGTCTCGATACCGGCGAACCAAATGGCGGTGTCGAGCGTCTAATAGGGCATGGAGCACGGAAGTCCATCGCTTGAAGACCGACTGGCAGCCTGCGAGCAACGCATCGGTGAGCTGGAGCGGACAGACGCGGAACAGAAGGCCGTCATCGCCCAGCAGCAGGAAGCCATCGCCACTTACCAGGAGCAACTGGCGAAGGCAGCCGAGCAACTGCGGTTCTTCCAACGGGCGATGTTCGGCCAGCGTCGTGAGCGATATGCACCCTCACCTGACCAGAAGGTACTGTTCGTGCCCGAAGTCGTCGAAGGGTTGGATGCCAAGCAGGAGAACGCTCAGCCAAATACCGACGCGGATTCGCCGCCACCTCGGAAGCCGAGAAAACCACGACGACCGAGAATCGAGTTCCCGCAATTCTGGGAACATCGGCGGACCGAGTATCCGTTGCCTCCAGAGGAACTGCCTTGCGGCTGCTGCGGAGCCGAGCGGATCATCATTCGCACCCACATCACAAAGCGTGTGGAGATGGAAAAGGCGAAGTTGTATGTGGTTGAAGAAGTGCGGTTCACCTAGGGCTGTTCCAATTGCCACGACGGCTCCCAGATGCAGACCACCGAGAGGCCGCCACAGGCCGTGGAGAAAAGTCCCTTCGGGCCGAGCATCCTGGCATGGCTGGTGACCTGGAAGTTTCTGCATCACTTGCCGGTCTATCGGCAGCAGGAACTGCTTCTGGGATCGCTAAAGCGATGGCTGTCGCGGGCACTGCTCTGCGGGCTGTTGAGTCGGACGGCCCAGGCTTTGCGACCTCTGGAGCGATTGATTCACGAGCGGGTGCTTGCCAGCATCGTCATCAACGCCGACGAAACGGAGGTGAAGATGCTCAAGCCGGGTAACGGCAAGGCGATCACGGGATACCTCAGCGGCTACGCCGGGGATGCTGACCATCGGTATGTATTCTACGACTTCCGGCCCAGCCGCAGTCGCGACGGGCCAAGGGAAGTCTTGGCCGATTATCGCGGTTATCTTCAAACGGACGGCTACATCGTCTACACTTCGCTCGTGCGCGAAGCGGCAGGCCGCCTTGCGGACGTGGCGTGCTGGGCGCATGGTCGGCGGGGTTTCGAGGAAGCGATTCCGGCGACCAGCCACGCGCTGGTACACGAGGCCATGATCTGGACGCAGCAACTCTACGACATCGAGGACCGTGCAAAGGAGATGTCGCCGGAGGATCGCCGGGCATTACGCCAGGCGGAAGCATTGCCGATCCTGACGAGGATGAAGGCCCGTTTCGACGAGGTGCGGCCTACCTTGCGACCCACGGCGAAGCTGGCCGAAGCGATCGACTACGTACTGAACCGCTGGGATGCGTTTGTGCGATATACCAGCGACGGAAGAATTCCAATAGACAATAATGTCATCGAGCGGCTTCTGCGGCCAATCGCTATCGGTCGCAAGAACTACTTGTTCTTCGGAAGCGAGCATGGCAGCCAGACGGCGGCGACGCTGTACACCCTGGTACAGAGTGCCAGGTGGAACTGCGTGGACGTGTGGCCGTACCTGACCGACGTGCTGCGCCGGATTGCGGCCATTGCCCCCGGCGACACGGCTGCCCTGGAAGCCTTGCTGCCCGATCGTTGGGTCGCCGCCCACCCCGAGCACCGGCTTGAGCAGCGGGAAGAAGAATCCCGCGAAGCTCAAGCCCGACGCCGCCGAAAACGGGCTGCACGTCGGATCGCCGTCGCTCAATAGGTGATGGTGGCCCTGCCTCTGCACCCGTTGGCACGCAGAGAAGGCGTTGCAATACAGCAACTCCCTGCTAGAATGTGACTTGCGAAAAGTGTCTGCCTGCGCGTTAGGCCGCATATCTGACGCTTACAATCTATTCCGAGGGACCGATTCATGGATACGTGGAAGTTCTACGACATCACGCATCGTAGGCACGTGGTGTGCAATCCCACAAGCGAGGAGAAGCTTGCACGCTTGGTGGACCTGGTGCAGCTTCCGACAGCCGCACGTGTGGTTGACATCGCCTGCGGGAAGGGCGAATTCCTGGTACGTCTGGTGGAGGCATACGGAGTGCGCGGCGTAGGCGTGGACCTCTGTCCCTTCTTCATCGCCGAGGCAGAACGAAGGCTCAGAGCGCGTGTGCCACAGGCAGGAATCACCTTCACCCAAATGGATGGCGCTGATTTCAAACCCGACAAGCCACACAGCCTCACCCTGGCTTCGTGCATTGGGGCGAGCTGGGTTTTCGGCGGGCACGCGCGGACTCTGGACGCGCTCGTCGGCATGGCCGAGCCCGACGGCTGGGTGATAGTGGGGGAGCCGTACTGGTTGCGGGAGCCGGCGGACGAGCACTTGCGGGCGTGCGGGCTAAAAAGAGATGCCTTCGGAAGCCACGCGGAAAACGTTGAAGCAGGAGAACGGCGAGGGCTCGACCTCGTGCACACTCTGGTAAGCAGCAAGGACGACTGGGACCGATACGAAGGTCTTCAGTGGTATGCGATGGCGGACTACGCGCGCACCGACCGAGATGACGCTGATCTTCCAGAACTGCTTGAGCGCGTGGCGAAGGAGAAATCAGTCTACTTGAGGTGGGGTAGAGACGCCTTGGGCTGGGCGATCTACGTCTTCAGATGTCCACCCGCTCGGGGGTACTGAGGCGGTGTCGGGTGCTTATAATAAATCGCGGTTGCGGCCGACTATCCCATCAAAGGACCGTTTTTCAACAAGGCCCTGGGGAAACCCTGGCGGCCGCAAGGCCACACGCCCGGTGTTGCCCCATCTTGATCAGTGGGCTCGCAACCCAGCGCGGTGGCGGTATCGGGGCTGCGACAGGCACTGTTGATTTCTTGACGCTTACAGGAAGACGACGCGAGACTTCCCGACCTTGTATGCCGTCTTATGGTTGGTCAGCACCCAGCGATCCTCTTGCACCTGCCTCCATGTGAGTGTGCGGGCCTCCTTCGGCCGGCAGCCGGTGTGGCGCAGCACGAAGAGCAACACCCGAAAGTCGCGTCGGCTCTCCCGCATGAGGAGCTTGTACTCGTCGTCCGTGAGCGCCCGGTCCCGGGTGCGGGCCTTCGGGCACTTCATCCCCTTGAGCGGGTTGTCGGGGATGATCCCCTCCCCCTTCGCCCAGGAGAACACGCGGGAGATCGACCGGCGGGCGTTCCGCTCCGTCGTGTTCTTCCATTGATGGTCGTCCACCCAGCGCGTGACGTGGATCGGCTTCAGTTCGCAGACGAGCTTCTCGCCGGCCGCCTCCGCGAACTTCTCGCCGTACCAGATGTAGTTGCGGTTCGTCTCGTCGCTCAGGTGGAGCTTGGACCAGGCGAGAAACGCCTCAATCACATCGGCCACCCTCGCGGAGGGCGCCTCGGGAATACGAGCCCGGAACGTGGCAAGCTCGTGGAACTTGTCTTCGGCCAGCTTCCGATTCTTCTTTCCCTCGACGAGGCGTGTCTTCGAGGCGTGTCTTCACGCCGCCGAGAGTGACCATCCACTAGCCAATGTCCTTGCGGAACCAGATCTTGTTGGGCCGTGACATACCAAACCTCCAGTCGTTGAGTGAAAAACCCAAGGCCGACCGTAAGGTTTGGCTTTACGCTCCCCGTCTGTTGGAGCAGGCGGGGAGTCGTTATTTGGTACGGAATTTGGTACGGCGCGGTTCGACTGTCGTCGTAAGTCCTTACGCCGTAAGTACGCCCGGAGGGATTCGAACCCCCAACCCTCGGTTCCGAAGTTGAGCCCCTACGGTTTTTGCAAGTCTTTCCTGTCAATGCACTTACGCATTCAACTCATTTCCCTGCAAACACTTAGAAACGAATTCTCTTTCGCCGCTTTCACCTACTTTCGGTCGCCGTATGGGTGAAAACAGGTACATTTTTGTGAAATTCACAAACCGTTTTTTGGGTCGTCGCTGAAAACGTATGAGGGCAGTCAAGTGACCAACCGAAGCGACCCCCTGAACCTACTGTAAACTGTCTTGAAATCCAACCTGTCTCCTTGGCTATTCTTGGGGGACGCAGCCCTTACTCCTCGGCGTTAACGGATTCCGTCCCTCGTGCCCAGCTTCGTCGCCATCGGTGCCTCGGCCCGCCCCCCCGTCACAATCCCGCTGGCCGTGGGAAAAGTCGTATCGACGCCCCGCCTCTCGTGGTATAGTTGGGCGATTGTCCTTGCTATGGTAACGTTGTCCCAGGAGAAGTAGCGTGGCAGTCAAGATCATGTTGCGTGAGCGGGAATCGATTCAGGAAGCAGTGCGTCGGTTTCGGAAGATTGTGGATCGTTCGGGGCTGAAGCGTGAGGTGCGGAGCCGAGAGTGCTATGAGAAGCCCTCGGATGTGAAGCGAAAGGCGAGGAATCGTGCCATTCGCCGGGCTCAGGCTCAGTCTCGACCGAAGGTTGAAGGTCGGTGACTTGGGATGTCCCAAATGCATCGAGCAAGTTCCCCCACGAACTCTTGGCTCGCCCTTCTCGTCCTGCTGATCCTCTGCTTCGCCGTGGCGGGCGTAGGTGGTTTGGCAACTGCTCCAAGCATCCCCAACTGGTACGCCGGTTTGGCCAAGCCATCGTGGACGCCGCCCGGCTGGCTTTTTGGCCCGGTGTGGTCGCTGTTGTATCTGTGCATGGCTGTTGCCGCTTGGCTTGTTTGGCGGCGGGGTGATGCCGCTGTGCCGATGATGCTGTTCGGTATCCAGTTGTTCTTCAATGCGGCGTGGTCGTGGCTGTTCTTCGGGCTTCACAATCCCGGTGCCGCCTTTATTGACATCGTTCTGCTCTGGTTGGCAATTGCGGCGACAACGGTCATTTTCTGGCGGCGATCTATGCTGGCCGGTATCCTCTTCGTACCCTATCTGATTTGGGTGAGCTTCGCCGCCGTGTTGAACTTCGCCGTCTGGCGGTTGAATGGGTGACGGCGGTCGATTCAACGCCGCAGGTCTTTCGCCGCCAGGAAGTTGAGTGACCGAGGGCGACCATTTGGCCATACTCCTAATGCACGGCGGCATTGGCTACAATAGTGCTATTGGCTTCAACATGGCAACAGAGGGAGTTTCGCCATGACTCATCAGAACAAGTCCGAGCAACGTCTTATCGATGAACTGCGACAACGAATTGCTGTGTTGAAAAAGGGTGAACTGACGTTACGAACACTGCTCGATGCTAGCCCTGAGTCCATCTTGTTGATGGATACTGACGGAACCATTCTTATCGCAAATGAAACTGTGGCTCGTCGTCTTGGCACAACCGTTGACGAGATTACCGGCCAGCGAATTCACAACTTCATGCCCCCAGAGATAGCTGCCGGCAGAAACGAGCATGTGGCGGAGGTTGTTCGCACGGGCAAACCAATTCGCTACGAGGATCAGAGGTCCGGGCGGTATTTTGAGAACACCATGCACCCGGTCGTCGATGAACAAGGGAAAGTTGCCACAGTTGCGATCCTCGCCATAGACCGAACCGACCACAAACGGGCCGAAGAGGCATTGAAGCAGGCCCACGACGAATTGGAACGACGGGTCGAAGAGCGAACTGCGGAACTTGCAGAAGCCAATCGCCAGCTTCAACGTGAAGTCGAGGAACACAAGGCGGTTGAAGAGACTTTGCTTCACAGCCGTGACGAACTTCAGATGATCTATAACGAGATGGTGGAAGGCTGCCTTATCACCGATATTGAAACGAAGCGGTTCGTGCGAGTGAACTCCTCGTTTTGCCGGATGCTAGGCTACACGGAAGAAGAATTGCTGGCAGCGTCGCTCCAAGATATTCACCCACCTGAGGAAGTGACCAATGACTTGCGGAGATTTCAGCAGGTCGCAGAAAGCCAACGTTCCATCAATGAAAGCCGTCCTGTTCTTCGCAAAGACGGCACCATCTTCCACGCAGATATTACGGGCCGTCGGATTCTCTACGACGGGCGGCCTTGTGTGCTTGCCCTCTTCCGTGATGTTACCGAACGCAGGCAAGCCCAGGTGGCGTTGCAGGAGAGCGAGGAAAAGTACAAAGCACTCGTAGACACCTCACCGGATGTGGTGATTATGGCCGACTTGACGGGTCATGTCAGCTTCGTATCTCGGCGGCTCGTGGAACTCCACGGTGCCGAATCTGCCGACGAGTTCCTTGGCAAGACTGCCTGGGACTATTTGGTGCCCGAGGACCACGAAAAGTACCACCAATATCTTCAAAAGACACTCGAAGACGGTATCACGAGCGATGTTGAATACACCTTCATCAAGAAGGATGGAACACGCTATCCTACCGAGTTATCCGCTGCTTTGGTCAAAGACGCAGCGGGAAAGCCGGTGGCGATCATAAACGTTCTGAGAGACATCACCGAACGCAAGCAGGCAGAGAAGGCCCTGCGACAAAGCTACGAGGAGCTTCAGGCCATTTACGATGGAATGATTGACGGACTTCTTGTCACGGACAAAGAGACAAAGCGATTCATGCGGGCGAATGCCTCCATCTGTCGGATGCTTGGCTACTCGGAGACCGAGTTGCTGTCTCTGTCAGTCAAGGACATTCACCCCGCCGAGGCACTTCCATACATCTTGGAACGCATTGGCTCGATAATGGAAACCAATCAGCCTCCTCCCAAAGACATTTCGTTTTTACGCAAGGATGGGAGCATCGTCTATGTGGAGGTCGTCAGCAGGTTCTTGACTTAGAGGTTCTAACAAAACTCCAGTACGCGGTTCCAGCAGATCATGGCACAACCGATGATTAGGAACGCATCGTGAATGTCCGGTCGTTTCTCGTAACGCACCCGCAGACGACGCCAGTTGAAGAGCCAATCGAAGCAGGCTTCAACGACGTAGCGGAATTTGCCCAGGCCGCTGCCGTGCTCGGTGTTGCGGTGAGCAACCAGCGGCTTGATTCTCCGCTTGCGCAGGGGTTTACGAATCTTGGCTTCCGCATCATAGGCTCGATCCGCGAGCAGTTCATCGGGACGCTTGCGCGGTGCGCCGCGAGGTTGCTTGATCGGTGGAACTGCGTTGACCAAAGGAATAGCCATCTCCGAATCGTGGCAATTCGCGCCGGTGTGGGTAATGGCCAGAGGCGTGCCGCTGCCGTCCACCATCAGATGACGCTTCGAGCCATTCTTGCCTCGATCCGTGGGATTTGGGCCCGTTTTTGCCCCCCAAAAACTGCTCGCACGGAGCAACTGTCGATCGCGGATGTTGACCAGTCGATTTGGCCTGCCAATCCCAATTCGTCCAAAAGTAGCTTCCATATCCGCTTCCAGACACCAGCCACATGCCAGTCGCGGAGTCGTCGCCAGCACGTCATGCCGCATCCGCAGCCCAACTCCTGCGGAAGATATTCCCACGGACAACCCGTTTTCAATACGAAGAGAATCCCCGTGAGCGCCGCACGATCGGAAACTCGCGGTCGGCCTCCTTTCGGCTTGCCGCGTTCGCGCGGCAGCAAAGGCTTGATTCGCTCCCAAAGCGCATCGGGCAGCAGTGGCTTGGCCATAATATCCTCCCTGACATATCTGTTGGTTGACCAGGTTAGCCCGAGAGTTTAGCAACATTGGACAGATCAGGAAATACTGGTTTTGTTAGAACCTCTTACAATGGAAGGCCCTGCTCGATGGGCATCTTCCGTGACATCACCGAACGCAGGCAAGC
Organism: uncultured Planctomycetia bacterium; assembly: GCA_963719005.1. Classification (GTDB taxonomy): domain Bacteria; phylum Planctomycetota; class Planctomycetia; order Pirellulales; family Thermoguttaceae. The sequence continues at coordinate 430,913 of CAVRAR010000018.1, read as the reverse complement.
CGAGGAGGTGTTGGAGCGGGAGCGGCAATCGCTTTGGAGAATGCTCCAAGCCAGTGACCACGAACGGCAGACCATATCCTACGAGATTCACGATGGACTGGCCCAGTATCTTGCTGCGGCGGGAATGCAGTTTCAAGCTCATGATACTTTGAAAGAGAACTCCCCCGACAAGGCGAAGAAAGCCTATGAGACGGCTGTGGAACTTGTTCGCCAGGCCCACTCCGAGTCACGGCGGCTAATCAGTGAAGTACGCCATCCAGTCATCAACGAGAGCGGGCTTGAGACTGCGATTTCGCATCTGGTTCATGAAGAACGGCGACATGGTGGCCCGACGATCAAGTTCGATAGCGAGGTGCAGTTCAAGCGACTACCGTCAATCTTGGAGAATGCGATCTACCGCATCGCACAGGAGGCACTGACCAATGCCTGCAAGCACAGCAAGAGCAAAAATGTGAAGGTCACGCTGGCTCAAGAGGGAAAGGAACTTCGGCTGGAAGTTCGGGACTGGGGAATCGGGTTCAACCAAGAAACGATTGGGAAGGGGCACTTCGGCGTGGAGGGTATTCGACAAAGGGTGCGACTTCTCGGAGGTCGGCTGACTATCGAGAGCAAGCCGGGTTCTGGCACCCTCGTTCAAGTTGTTGTGCCCATTCTGGAGAAGCAGATTGAAGGATAGGATAGCCAAATCGTCAATCATCCCGGCTGCGTGGGCTGACATATCATCGGAGCAGCCGACAAGGTGATGGAAGGCAGGGCTTCCGCTTGCTTGGGTTCAGTCGGCGTCTCTTGATAGAAGCCGCCCCCGCCTTCTTCCACCTGCCCCGGCAAAGGGTCTCCAAGATCAAAGGAATTTGAACCGAGCAAACGGGAAATCAACTGGAATGCGGGGCTTCCGCTGACATGGATGAAGAAGGACTCCCTTGACCGAAAGCCGACCCCGCCATTCTTCCACAGCCCCGCCCAAGGAACCCCAGCCTCCAAGGATTTTCAACCGAGCCAACGGGTAGCACCGCTCCCATGCTTCCCCTCCGGTTGCTTGGCTCCCCTCGAATTCCCTTGACGAAAAGGCCGCTCGGCCTCCCGCCTCTTCTCCACAGCACCGCCCATAAGGGAGTTCTGGTGCAAGGTCTGCGGCCTCCACGTCAATCGGGAGTCGGCTGTTGAAGAGGATGGGTAGTCCAAAAGTCCACGGGTTTTTTGGCTACACAAGGAGCCACTAAGGCTTCGCTCCCTATAGGGGGAGGAGCAAACATCTGAAGCAAATTGCATCTTCAGGGGGGTTGCACTTGTCTTGAACCAATTGGAAATGGAAATTCTCGGTCGCCTGGGTTAGAATCTTCCCCCAGACGAGGAGAATTTCATGAGTGGACAACGACGACATTTCGGCACGGACCAGAAGGCTGCCATTCTCAAGAGGTATCTGGTCGATAAAGTGCCCATCTCGGACCTCTGCGACGAGTACGGGATCAAGCCGAACCAAATCTACGCCTGGCAGAAAATCCTGTTCGATAACGCTCCGGCCGCCTTTCACCCGGTCGCCAAACGCGAAGCCAAGAGGCTTTCCGCCCAGGAGGAGGAAGTCGCCCGACTGCGGGCCAAGCTCGTTCAGAAGAACGAGGTCATCTCCGAGTTGATGGAGGAGAACGTCCGCGCAAAAAAGAGAATGGGGAACTCTAAACGGACGTTGGGTTCCCCACGACACTCGCGATGAAGTGGTCGATTACGTGCGCCGTTGGAACGAGCGCACGGAGATTCCCGCCAGAAAGTTCGTGGCTTGGCTGGGCATTGGCCAGAGCAAGTTCCACGACTGGAAGGATCGCTACGGCAAGCGGAACGAACACAACGGCTGGGTGCCGCGCGACTGGTGGCTCGAAGATTGGGAGAAGCAGGCCATCATCCGCTTCTCCTTCGAGTATCCACTGGAAGGCTACCGGCGTTTGGCGTTCATGATGCTCGACCGCGACGTGGTGGCCGTCAGTCCCAGCAGCGTCTATCGCGTATTGAAGGCGGCGGGCCGCATCGGGCGCTCGACGAACAAGCCGTCGAAGAAAGGCACGGGCTTCCAACAGCCGCAAAAACCCCATGAACACTGGCATATCGACATCAGCTACCTCAACATCCACGGCACGTTTTACTACCTGACGACGATCCTCGACGGCTACAGCCGCTACACCGTGCATTGGGAGATTCGCCGCTCGATGACCGAGCAAGATGAACTGACGATCCTGCAACGCGCGCGGGAGAAGTTCCCCAAGGAGACGCCGCGGATCATCAGCGACAATGGGTCGCAGTTTTTGGCGAAGGACTTCAAAGAGTTCATTCGCATCTGCGGGATGACGCACGTGCGCACCAGCCCGTACTATCCGCAGAGCAACGGCAAACTGGAGCGATTTCACGGGAGCATCAAGGGCGAGTGCCTGCGGCCGGGCACGCCGATCTCGCTGGAGGATGCCATCCGCATTGTGGCTCGTTACGTGGAGCACTACAACGAGGTGCGATTGCACAGCGCGATTGGCTATGTGGCGCCGGCGGACAAATTGGCGGGCCGTGAGGCGGAGATCTTCGCAGCCCGCGATCGCAAACTGACGGAGGCCCGCGAGCGTAGAAAGGAGCAGCGAGAGGCGGCCCGTTTGCGGACGGTTGCCTGATCGAAAGAAGGACGTTACGATGAGAGACGACCTGGGCGGAGGATAGGGCTCCGGTGGGAACCGACCCGAGCGCCGCCCCAGGGGTTGTGAGCGAGGTCCGGGCGGTGGTTCTGCTGCCGCCCACCTCCCTCGCTTACAACACCAAAGCGAAAAATCCAAGCACTACCAACCAACTTCAACACCCGGACGATCCTAGCAAGCCAATCGAAGTTTCCATTTCACGCTGAACCAAGACACACTCGCTTTGGTCGCATGGGAAAAAGGTGGATTGAGTTCTTGTGATCTTTTGGTACTGCTATACTTTTTTTCTCCTCGTCGGCAGTGATTCTTATAAGGGTGGTAAGTCGCCTGCAACTTTGATGGGGGTGCGAGATGCGAGGTTTGAAGCACGTGGTTTCGTTTCTGGCTGTGGCTGTCGTCGCCTTGGCTTTCGCATCGGCACCGGTCTACGCCGACATCCTTGATGGCGGCTTTGAAACGGCGGCACTCAATCTGACCGTCTGTAACCTACAACAACAGCAGCAAACTACGGACGGATGGACAGCGACGGGGCAAAGCGGCAGTTATGGAATAGCTACTATCCAGACCGTTACCGGTGTCGCTTCTGAAGGATCACAATATGTGCTCATAAACGTCAGTAGCATAGCACCAGTGCGGGACAGTCGTGATTCGATGGAGGCCGACCTACAGTCCGTATCGTTTGCCGCTTCTGCCGGGGAAACGTTGATGTTTGACTATCAGAGCAATATAGGGTCGTCCATACCACCTGGAACTGGTTCAGCGTTCGCTTATTCCACCGCTTGGTTAACCAACACCGCCGATGACAGCACTTCGTCGCTTCCTCTACCCGCTGCTTCAGGATGGACCACCGTGTCACTTCCGATTGACGCCACCGGCAGTTACTATATTGATTTCCAAGCCTCGGCTCACTCCGAAACCTTGCCGTCCAGTTCGCCTCCACCGTGCCCCAACTCGTGGGTTCAGCTAAGTCTCGACAACGTGCGGTTAAGTCCCGTGCCCGAACCTGCCACGCTTACGCTCCTGGGTTCGGCACTGGTGGGACTTGGGGCATTCTATCTACGGCGGCGTGGGGCGAAGGTAACCGCAATCATAATGGGATTTCTATTAGTGGTCGGCGTTGCCGACAGCACAATGGCGGCGTATCCGTACAATGTGACTGACCTGGGGGTTTTCCAAGGTCTTCAGGGCTCTCCTTACAGTTCGACAGCAACTGGCATCAATGCAAGTGGGCAGGTCACTGGTTATTCTTCCACGGCCTCTGGACTTGACGCTTTTCGTTACAGCGGTGGGGTAATGACTGACCTGGGGTCGCTCTCCAGCAGCAACTTCAGTATTGGGAACAGCATCAACAACAGCGGGCAAGTCGTCGGATATTCCATCATGTCTGATGGCAGCACTTGTCATGCCTTTCTTTATGACGGCGGACCAATGACCGATCTGGGTACGCTAGGCGGAGCAGATTTGAGTAGTCGGGCAAACGGCATCAATACCAGCGGCCAAATCGTGGGCTATTCAATGACCACGGGCAACGTGTCACACGCATTTCTCTACAGCGGGGGTGCAATGACCGATCTGAATTCGACGCTCGCACCCAATTCCGGCTGGCTGCTCCAAGAGGGCTATGCAATCAACGATGGTGGCCAGATTGTGGGAATAGGCGGTTATTTTGGCAGCTACACTCACGGCTTTCTTTACAGTAATGGCGGCGTTACTGACCTGGATGCCGACTACACACACGAGAGCTTCCCACAAGCGATCAACTCACATGGACAAGTTGCAGGGTATGCGTTGGTAGGCGGCCGGCAGAACGCCTTCCTTTATAACGGTGGAGCTTGGACCAATATGGGCACACTCGGTGGATCGTACAGTGCTGCTTTTGGCATCAACACCAAGGGACAGGTGGTTGGCTGGTCCGATTGGTCCGGCACCGTATTCTCGTCAGACATTCATGCTTTTCTCTATGACAACGGCACCATGACCGACCTGAACGACTTAATCGACCCCGCATCGGGGTGGAAATTGTACGGAGCCGGGGGAATCAACGATGCCGGGCAGATCGTAGGTTGGGGCTACAATTCCAGCGGGCAACAGGAGGCATTTCTCCTGACACCTACCCCCGAACCCTCGACCCTCGTCCTCCTCGGTATCGGTGTCGTCAGCCTACTCGCCTACGTTTGGCGAAGGCGGCGAGCGGCGTGGGGCAACCAATCAGAACAAAACCGAGCCATCCGTATTCTTGCGGGTGGCTTTTTTTGTTGGGGCGGCGACGAAGGCAAGGAGGATAAAAGAAACCAGCCGCCCCCGTTGTTTCTCCACCAGCCCGCCGTATGGAACCAAGCCCCAGGGAATTCGCCTTGAGTTCTTGGGATGTTATTCTCGGTACTGGGGGACGGGAAAAGGGCATTCCTGATGGGCGGCTTGGGGTGATTGCAACCACCTCCCCGCAGGGCTATATTGGAGATGTCCAGTCAGGGCTGGAAAACCGAACCTTTGCTCGATTGCAGGAGAAGGAAATTGAACGTGGCCGAATGAAGGCCAGATGATACAACTCGATGACGTGCGAAAGTCAGTTCTGCTTTCTCACAAACCATCACCTTGGGCTTTGCAGCCCTCGACCTCACAAGAAGCAGTGCTGGTCTGTCGCTCCCGTTTGGGAGCGTCGGCCATGTGCTGTTCTTGTGGCCCCGTGATGGGGGCGTGAGGAGCGGTCGTGGTTTGACGCTCCCTTTTTTTCTTGTCGAGGTGGCAGTCCATTTACGCTGGGGGATACGAAGATGATGAGATTCAATGCAAGCGTATGGCGTGGAGTCCTCTTTCTTGTCGTGATGGTGGCTGTTCCGATGGCGACTCAGGCTCAGACCGGCACCCTTGCCGATGCCAGCATCGTGTCATGGGGCAACAACACTCACGGCGAGTGCAACGCTCCAACGGGTTACGGCTATTCGCAGATTGCCACTATGGGCTATTTCACAACTGCGATTCGGACTGATGGAAGTCTGGTCGCATGGGGCTGGAATCCCTACGGCTGGGTCGCTCCTCCCTCCGGCAACAACTTCGCACAGATTGCGGAGAGCGGCTATGGTGGACTCGCTATACTCACCGATGGAAGCTTGACGGCGTGGGGCCACAATGATTCGGGGCAATGTAATGTTCCCTCCGGCAATAACTACGTTCAAGTCGCTGGAGGAGAATCGCACTACCTCGCTATTCGATCAGATGGAACAATGGCAGCGTGGGGACTGAACGATAACGGCCAATGCAACGTTCCCACAGGCACCACTTTTTCGCAGGTGGATGCAGGTAATGGACACTCGATTGCCGTCCGCACTGACGGGAGTCTGGCAGCATGGGGCTGGACTGCATACGGTATATGCAACGTACCCTCGGGTAACAACTTCGTTCAAGTGGCGGGGGGCAATTTCGGTAACGTCGCCCTTCGGTCTGACGGAACGATTGTAGCATGGGGGCGGAACGACTACGGGCAGAACAACGCTCCATCCGGTAATAATTTCACACATGTGGACGCTGGAGATTTATACAACGTTGCCCTCCGGTCGGATGGCAGTATAGTGGCATGGGGCTGGGATACATCAGGGCAAGTCAGTGGAACACCAACTTCGGGCTTCTATTTTTCCGTGGTGGCTGGTGCTGATGACATTAGTGCTCTTCGTGCCCGAGATGCCTACGATAGCGACCTTGTGGTGAGCGGCACGGGACGTAGTGCCACGCTGAATCGCCCCATCACCGTTGCTGGTAATGCCTCGATCCAGACCACGATGAGTGTTGTCAATAATCCGACGATGACGGTCAGCGGTCTAATCACGGCGACTGATAGTGGCGGTATCAACGGGGCGGGCACGATCAATGGACGAATCTACGGATCAGGCGGCAGCAACATCATCGCCAGCGGCACCCTGACACTGGGCAATTCAAATGCCCTTGACGGTTTCCGCACAGGTGGCTACCTGACCGTAGGGAGTAATTCGGTAGTGCTGAACTCCGCTGGGTTCTCAAATCTCGGATGCCTCACGACACTGAGCGGCGGTACACTGACGGCTACAAACGGTGTCTCCATCAGCGTTGGCGGCAACCTTTCGGGTGCTGGTAATGTCAATGCCAAGATTGCCGCTGGTTTCGGCTCGACCGTTGCAGCCACCGGCAATCTGACCCTCGGCAACGCCGCTTCCCCTGTCGGCTTTGTCAGCGATGGTGAACTCTACACGAATACCAACACGGTAACGCTGAGCGACAGCAATCAGGCCGTGCTCGGCTCGCTAACGAAACTGGGAAGCGGCGGAAACTCGGGCACTCTGAATGCCGCCAATGGCTTCCTTGTTGATTACGGCAAGAATCTGGTCGGCCAAGGGACGGTCAACAGCACCAACTCTCTAGCCAAAGCCTCGATCATAAACGGTAGCGTTGAGGGCACCGGCAGTGGGCTGAACCTCACCGGCTACATCAAGGGCGTAGGCACATATAGCGGTAACATCACCTTCTCCGGTACCTATTCGCCCGGCTTGAGCCCCGCTGCGGTCTACTTGGAGAATATGGACCTTGTTCCTACAAGTGTGCTCGTGATGGAGATAGGTGGGATTGTTTCGGGCAGTCAATATGACGTATTGAATCTCTCGGGCAGCGGCAAGTTGGACGGCACTCTGGAAATCGATCTGTTGAACGGGTTCACGCCATCGGCGGGCGACAGCTTCGACATCATCAATGGCACAACGAACGGCACTTTCGATAGCCTTTCGCTTCCGGCTTTGTCCCCTGGACTGCACTGGGACACCTCTGCCTTGTACAGCACCGGCACGATTACGGCAGTCCCAGAACCCAGCACTCTCGTCCTCCTCGGTATCGCTGCCATCAGCCTGATCGGTTTCGGCTGGCGGCGACGAAGGCATCAACGATAGAACAGAACAGCCACCCCCGCTGTTTCTCCACCAGCCCACCGCATGGGACCAAGTTTGAGCCAATCCGCCAAGAGTTTCTGAATTACTCTTTCCTGTACACGAAACCCGTTGTACAGGAAAACTATCCCAGCCCGTCACGCCGCACCTCGCAGCACACGATACACCGTAGGTCTTGAAAGTGCCGTGACCGACGCAATATGCGTTATTTTCTTGCCTGCCGCTTTCATTTCTTTGATGGCAGCAACCTGATCGTCGGTGACTTTCCACCGCCAGCCTTTCTTGCTGCCGCCCCACTTCTTGCCCTTCCTTCTTGCGACGGCTTGACCGGCAGCAACCCTTTCAGCCCTGACCTCGGTTTCGTATTCGGCCACGGATGCCAAGATGCGGGCATGGAGCCGACCAGCGGGGGAAGCCAGCGAAAACCCATCCTTGAGGGAAACCAAGTCCACCTTTCGCTCGCCCAGTTCATCGAATAGCTGGCAGAGGCCCCTGGTCGTCCTGCCGAGCCGATCCAAACGCCAGACGACGATCCTCTCCACCAACCCAGCCCGAAGGTCAGTCATCAGCTTTTCCATGCCGGGGCGATCCATCGTTTTGCCGGTGAACTTGTCCCGATACGACTGAACCGCTCCATCGTGAGCCGCCACCCAACGATCCAAGTCGGGCAATTGGCTGGCGTGGTCCTGGGCTTTGCTGGACACTCTGACGTAGATTGCTGTGTGTTTCATGGCTTCAATTGTAAAATTCCTTTTATGCGTCAGTCGTTTCAGATTTCGGATGTCGTAAGTCGTTTGATTTCGGGGGTCGGCGGGCTGGTTTTTGACGGTTACTGACTGTTTACAGATTTCGGGGTGCCGCACGGCGAAATCAGCCGTCGATGAAGATTGACTTGATCGAAATGCCGACGACCAGTGCGACGGTCAGGATCATCCCGAGTATCAACGCAGCGTCCACGCCGACGCCAAGAATGATGCAAAGCAGCCCCATGATACAACCGAGAATCGGCACTCCGAAAACGATGAGACTCAACACCACGGCCAGGATGAATACGATCCCCTTCATTTGTCATCTCCTTTTGGGAAAAACAGTTCAATGACCTTCTTGCCCACGAACCATCCAGCGGCAAATCCGAGCAACTGCCCGAAGCGGTAGGCGAACTTCTTGTCGTTGCGTAGCCTTTCAGGCAGGCATTCGCAGATTTCGTCTCCGACTGTCTCAAGCAGAGTCTTGTGTTCGGGTTCGTCGCACATGGCAGTTTCCCTTTCAACAATCGCAGCAATGCGTTGATTTGATCTTGCCCTCTGGCTTCCTGATGTACAGGAAAACTATTCCAAGGGATGATCGTTCAACACGGCATCCAACAGTTCCATCCCCACGGCGTTGTCGATCAATCGGGCTGACGCCTTCCGAAGGTCACGATAGTTGCTGTGCCTCTTGGCCCAATCGAATACGGTGTCGGGACGGAGACAGCACGCATTTCCCAAACACTCGGAGAGAACCGCCAACATTTGCTCGTCGTCGGCGTATTTCCAACCCCTTTTCGGCGGCTGCAATGCTTCTTGGTATGTCATGGCTCAATACTCCTCCGGTTTAAGTAAACAACTGGAGGAGCGATCCGCTTCCGTGATTACCCAGATGCGTTCGTTTTTCAGGGTGCGGTATGCACTGAGCAAGCGGCTTCCATCGAGCAGAGCTTCGTCATTGAGCTTCTTATCTTCGTTGCAGACCTCGCCCCAATCGCCCTGGACATGCTTATCCAGAAAGAAATCTGGCGTCTGGCCCGATTCGGCAAGGGCTTCCAAGGCTCCGGGGGTCGCTACGATTTGACCGAGAGGGAACTTGTTCATTTTCATTCCTCCGTTGTCACGCCCTGAATCTCGAAACCATCAGCGGCAAGGTCGAGTAGTTCCTGGGTTTCCATTTCTTCCACTGCCGCTTCCGCTTGTTCCTCGCTGGCTGCCTCAACGGGGATCGAGGCCCCGAAGGTGAAACTGACGTAGTAGGTTTTCTTTGCCATCATCGTTTCCCTTTCAGAAGACATAACCGGCGTGAGTGGATGGAGGGCGACGATTTCAGTGTTTCACCCGAACACCGTCCAGCTTCTTTCCTCAAGATGGGCGTGGAACTTCTCGCCCGCTGCGGTGAACTGGGTCACGTTGTCCACGGTGAAGTAGCAGCCTTGCTCCAGGTCGTCGTATCGGTCGCCGTTGTCGCTGGAGTAGTGGCCAATGCCCAATTCCAGGTGGGACTTGCCGACCTTAGTTGCCTTGCTGAATGCCGTTTGCAGTGTCGCCCAGGCATTGACCATTTCCTCGGACTCGGCATCATCATCGAACTGCTCTTGCTCCATTCCCAAGGCAAATGAATCCCAATCGTCGCCACATTGCTCCAACACGGTCTCAAATGCCTTGACCTCCTTGGGGCAGATAGCCTTCAATCCATCCAAGCTGATGGTCCAAGCGTGGCAAGGTACTGATCCCATTCCCATTTTCAGTGTCCTTTCAAGATACAGAACCGCTGTGTGCGATCGCAGGGCGACAATCCTCACTCAAAAAGCTGTTTCCATTCCTGATAGTTGGGATCGTTTGGCTCACGGACTTCCTCCACGTTGCCGTGAACATCCCGTCGCCGGATCGTGCCGTCGTCTGGATACTCGATTACGCCGCCGTCGCCCAATTCGTAGCCCGATTCTGACAGGTGCGAATCAGTCAGCACGTTGAACGAGCAGCCGTTGACGCAGAAGCCGAAGGTATTGGAGAGCAGGTCGGCGGTATCGTCTTCCGGGTTGAAATCATCATCCACAACAGCGATATGCTCCGGGGGCAGTCCCGCTTCGTCCTCACCGTCAGTATCCCACTGAATGTCAAACAAGCGAATAATCTTCATAATTGTTCCTTTCCCCTACACCAGTATTTCTCGACCAACCAACTCGCCGTATTCGTTGATCCCGAGCACCATGAGGATGTCGCTGGCAAGCCGATTTCCCTCAGCCTGGACATCGGGATCGCCGCCAAGTTCCGATTCGCACAAGCGACGAAGGAGAACGGGCAAGGATTCCAGGCTGATGGAACATTCGAGGGTCCGACAAAGAACCAACTTCCCAGCCCTTCGCTTTCCACCTTCGTATCTGTCGCCACGATCTGGGCAGAAGCACGCCTCAAGATGGGCGTCGATTCCTTCGTTGACAGCCGCAATCACGGCTTGGATTTCGTCCTCATCTGTGAGGCTCATGGTGAAGGGCTCGTTGGCCATCGCTCGACGGATCGTTTCGTAGTCCACCGTTCCAGAGCCGAGTTCGATGTTGCACATGCTTCGTTGTTCCTTTCAAGAGACAATACCGCCGACCATCGTGGCGAAGGCGACAATTTTCCGAAGTCTCAATTTGTATCACGGCAGACCGACCCTTTTCGCTCTTCCAAAGCCCGTTTGTAGCGGAAAAAACTGGCTCGGCTTTTGCCCCTTATGCGGCACCATTCCAACTGTGCGGTCAGTACACTGGGGAATTGGCTCAACACAGCTTCCAGAGTGCGAAGGTCGTCATCCTGCTGGCGATCTTTGGGCGAGATGACCAACTCATCCCGCCGTCCGTCCAATCGGGTCGCAACCAGAACCATCCAGTGCGAGTGAGAATGACCCGCATTCCACAACAGATAATCCCTGAAGGCGTTGTCCAAGAGCCGCAAGTCAAGGTGGGCGAGCTTCGTTTGCGATTCGGCAATAAGGTATTCGCAGACCATCTGGCATTCATCCGGCGTCATCGCCTGCTCGCCGTGCTGGAAGCCCTTGCAGGCAATCTGCCGCATCAGGGCACTGATTTCCTGGTCGGTGGCTTGCAAGTGCAAGTGGCTGATTCTGGTGCGAATGGCACGCAATTCGGGCATGTCGGTCAACGGGCGGTTGCTGAGCATGATGATGCCGCCCGTGAAGACGATGGATTCGATGCCCCTCGCCGTGCCCCAGGTGACGACCCGCTTCAGTTTTCCATCCTCGCCACGTTGCGACCACAGGGCAGACCGCAGCACGCCTTGGGCATCTTTGTCGGAAACAACTCGCTCCATATCCTCCAAAATATGCGTGGTGTTGGGATACTCGGCCAAGGCTTGGAATAGTCCCCGGCCTGACATGCGAGAGTTGAACAGCTTGTGGTCGGCTCCCAACTTCTCCAATTCGCTGAGAACGGTGTGCGATTTGGAAATGCCGCCGTTGCCACAGAGGAAAAAGCCCGTGGCGAATCGCAGCACCACGCCCCGCACATAATCCCGAATCAGAGTCAGCTTGGATTCGTAGGCTTGAAGATGCAGATCATCGTCGGTGGGAATGACGGGCATGGGCTCGTAGGTCAACAGTGGCAGTTCAGCGATCATTTCATTCATCCTCTTGTGGTTCTGATGTACAGGAAAACTTACAGATACTTGCCGTGTGAATCACGGACAGTCCAGGTATCAGGGTCGAGCGTGTGGCTGTATTCGGTGTTGCCGTCGTCGCCCTCCTCGATCTTCTCGTTCGCCGCTGCCAGGATTTGCTCCTTGGTCGCATCGGTGGGCAGGTCAACTTCGACGGCATGGCACCACACTTCTTTCACGTCTACGGAGAACTTGGCCATTGGGGGCTCCTTTATGCCGCTTCAACCAATTCGGGTTTGGATTCGGTCGCATCTTGTTTCACGAAGGAGAGGAGGAAGTCGCAGACCTTGGACGCTTGGCGGGACGCCTTGAAGATGAAATTGCTGTCGTCTTTCATCGCAGCCGACCAACTCTTGACGTAGGCGGCGTGATTTTCTAACGGTTCTGTGTTCGGCACACCCAATTCCGTGGCGAGGAAGCAACTGGCAAGCTCTGCAATGAGTTCGCCCATTGCATAATTGTTTTCCTTGCGGTCCCAACCCACCCGGCATTCCGACCAGTGGGCAAGCTCGTGCAGAGCGGTCGGGTAGTAGCTTCCGCCGATGAAAGATGTCTTGGGCGGCAAGCAGATGAAGTCCCCCGCTGGGCTGTAGAAAGCTCTGCCGCCACCGTGCCGAATGTCGGCTCCCGTCGCTTGGATCAATTGCTCGGCGGGTTCGTAGTCGGGCTCGCAGTGTTGGTCAGTGTCAGGCCGTTCTACCGCTTGAAACTGCTCGGCAGCGGCACCGTTCACTTGGCCAGCATTGAAAACGGTGAACTTCTTGAGAATCCAGAAGGTTTCTTCCTCATCCTCATCTTCTTCCTTGGGCTCATCCACTTGTTTCGTGATCGGAATGTAGACAGCGATTGTTGCTCCCCATTGCCCAGGCAGAACATCATCAGGGCGACGATTGACACGGCAGCCCATCTGCTTCCACTGATTGAAGGTGGCCCAAACCGTGGATTGGAAACCATGCTCCATCGCCGTGATAGACAGAAGCAATATGTTCACACCCCGATAGGCTTTTCCTGTTAGAGCATTGAAGTGTTGCCCTCCGTTGCCACCGCTCCACATTCTTCGCCACGGCAGAAGGTCTTGTTCAAGGGCGTCGATGATCTTCTGCGTGACTCGTTCTCGGATTTCGCTTTGCTTCGACATTGGCTTGGCTCCTGTTTCACCAGAACATTACCGCCAGCACGGCGACGGAAGGCGACGATTTTCATCCCAATTTGTTCCAACAGGTCTCAACGGCGGTTTCGATTCCCTCGACATAGGCGGGACTGGCAACGTCCACACCCGCACAGGCATGGGCCAGGATGAGCGATTCGATAGCGTCCATTGCCGCCGTCAGTTCGGGATTGTCGCCATCGCTCTTGAGGTCGCTGGTGATTTTGCCAGCGTTGCCGGTGACTTCGATGACGATTCCGAAGCAAGGGAGGGTAATGGTCATGGTGGTTCTCCATTTCAGACACGGGCAAGACAACGCCGACGTTCGTGCATTACAGGCGTAGCCCGTTGCCGCACCTCGACGTGGTAGCCTCGGCATTCAAGCTCAACCAACAAATCGGCGTACTCATTGGGACTGGCAGAACGGCTTTGGGCGATGCAGCCATAGTAATCGGCGGCACAATGCTGGCCGATGTGCTGATAGCAGGTGCAATACCAGCCCTGATTGTCGGCAGGCAGTTCGGGCATGAGGGCGAAGATGATGCCCTCTTTGTCTCTGCGGAAGATGACGATGGTGGTTTCCATTGGTCTCACTCTTCGGTAATGGTGAAGCCTTGCCGCTGTAGATTCGTGAGTAAGTCACTGGCCATCCGGGGATCAACCATTATTGAGCCTCCGATCACCTGCCACTCCTCGTAGTCGATAACGCCGACATCGCAGGCTTTGGCTGCGTCTGTCGAGATAGGGGTGAGAGCGACCATGCTACCGAGATTTGCAACCAGAAAATCGGTTCCGTCTCTTGCTGTGTCTGTGACCATGATTTGGTTTCCGTTGCCCTGTTCCTCTGAATCACATAACCGCCATGATGGAAACGGAGGGCGAGGAAATCTGCCCCTATTCCACACCCAAGGCTCTGACTTCCTTCACGCCGAAGGCCACCTTATCGGCAAGATCGTGGGTGAATCCCTCTTGCTCATGGTGCTGCACGGCGTTTGCCACGGCTTGCGATGCTGCCGCCCGTAGATCGAGCGTGTTGACCTCATCCCCTAAATCGCACAGGCTTGCCTGCAACGTGACTGCCACCACCACCTCAGCATCGTCGTTGCCTCGCTCTAATTTGCTCGGGGAATGGCTCATGTCGTCCAAGATTTCGGCAATCTTGTCCAACACGTCGGCCTTGGTGGCACAGGGATGCTCATTCTTCAATGCCTTGCGATTGTCTTGGACTAACCACGGCGTTCCGATGTTGTTGGGGTCGAAGATCAAGCCGATCAGCCCAACCTTGGCTCCATCGGGAATGTTCATGGCTGTCTCCTTTACATTTCAGAACCGCCACGGTGGTCGTGGTGGGCGAATAAATCATTTGTTGCCCCAGATTTCTTCCACGGCTCCTGGCGGGCAATCTGGTGACAGCCGTTCGGGAATCTCGAAACCAAGTTTTGTCAGTGCCCGATTGAAGGGTGTTTTCAGCAGCACGACCTGCCCCTGCTTCAACGAGGCATACTGTTGTGCCTTGTGTCCCGCCCACGCTTCACCGTCACGGGCGACGAATACGAAGCGATTCAGGCCGAAGGAATTGGCATTGCTGCTGATGGCAGCCACCTTGAAGCGTTTCCGTCCGTTGTTCTTGTTCATCAGTTGACCCTTTCACGAGAACAAACCGCCACGGTGGATGTGGTGGGCGATGAAATCACACTCCAGTGACTTGACTCTCCAGATCGGCGTCGTATGCGATCTGCTTCGGTGGGATGTTTCTTTCCTTGGCGATTTGCCCCGCCGTTTGCTTGGCCCAACATCGCAATTTGTATCGTCGGACGGCATGGCATGATTTGGGGTCGATGATGGCTGACGATTCCTTCCAACAATTGCCCGCAGTGTAGTCATAGACAACCTGCCCGCCGTCGAGAACTTGGACACGGTAGCCGTATCGGGTGGCTGCGTAGATCACGCTTTGCATGGCTTGGCTCCTTCTGAAATCCCGATGTACAGGAAAACTATTTCTTTGCTCGGTCAGCCAGTTGCTTCATCGCTTGCAGGAAGGGGGCGAGATGCTGCTGGTTCTGCTGCCCCTTGAACTCCAGATGCTCGAAAGTAGGAAATGCCGCAATTGGCGATTCCGCACCACGATCATTGGCTTGGGCCACTTCCTTGATTGCCCCAAACGTGGCGGCGATCATTTCGTTCCACTCCCCGACTTCCTCCACAAGGGCTTTCACGTCGTACTTGCCATCGTGCCACGTATACACCCGCTCTTCCGCCCACGGATCATCGGTGTAGTACGACCGTCCGTACTTCCCTTCGTCGTCAATTTCGACTTTCATCGTCGGCAGCTTGCCGATTCGGTCGAGCAGGTGAATCACGCACAGGTGGCAGCGGACAAAATTAGCGATTCCCCCGCACCGTTCGCTGCTTGCATACTGGGTCTTGCAGAAGGTCGAGTATCGCCAAGTCGAGCCAAGCCCGGTCTTGATCTTCCGTCGCTCCTGAAACTTCTCATCGTCGGGAGCATCCCAACGGTCTTGGCCGTTAGTTTCAAGCCAATGTCGCCACCGTTTCCAATCAAACTCCCAGCGGGTGCTACCGCCTGTCTTGATCGTCTTTGTGAACCTGTCGTCGTCCATTGGGCAGTAGGTCACTTCGATCTCAGCGGGATATCGGGCGAGACCGAAGCTCGCCCATTCCGAACCTGGACCAGGAACGGTCCAGAACGAGAAGATTTCCAATGGCTGGACACTTATGCTGCCAGACTGTTTACGGTGCCAAGGAACGGGGACATGCTTGCAGCCGTCCAAGACAGCAGAGAACAACTGATCGTCTTGCCGCAGATCGTCCAGAGGCTTTTGGCACACGTCGGGACCGTAGTACCGGACTTGCTCATCGACGGACTCGAAAGGCAGATCAAGGGCAAGCTGCCGCATACGCTCGACAAGGTTCTTGGCTTTTGCCGTAGAGCGTGTCTTGCTGGTCAGTCCATAATGGATTGTCAATCCCATCGCAGTTTTCCTTTCAGTTCGTTGTGTTGTTCGCTTCCTTCAACCTGATGTACAGGAAAACTATTTCTGTGCGGACAATCTCCCGAGCATTCGTTCGATGTTGGCGACCTGTTCGATGTGTGGGAAAATCAACTCCTCCAAGATCACGGACTCGGCCTTGGAATAGATTTCCCGAATGTCGGCCAGCAGAAGTTGGGCGGCGTGGTGGGCTTTTTGCAGGCGTTCTCGTTCGTCTTGGGTCATACTTGCCTCCCGGCAACGAAATGCTGATGTACAGGAACACTACCGACGCATATTGAAAACCGCAGAGCAGATTGAATGATCTCTGTGGAACAGAACCGCCAAGGTTGAATCGGAGGGCGACAAACTTTCCAAACTGGGGAAAGTGTCAGCGAGAGAGCCTTCGTATCAGGCTGGCCTAAAGTGCGTTGAGACTCGCAAGTGCTGGCTCAAGAAGGAGTTAGGCGAAGAGTCTCACATTCTTGCGACTTTTGAGAAAACACACATCGGGCCGCATACATAGGTCATGGCCCTGTTCTTCAACTGGATGACCTTCCGAGACACCGCAACTTTGCTGCGGTTGCGGCTGTTGGAAGCTGCCGATTTTTTCAGACCCAGCGACTACAATCCTCTTTTCGATTCGGAGTTGGCGAAGGTGATTGCCAGAATCCACGATCCCAATCTGCGGCAACAGGTGTCGGAATTGAAGATAGATTGGGCAAATTACATCGTCAGATCGCTTCAACGGAGTGGATTCAGAGACGATGACGTTCAGGAACACTTCCACGCTATCGTCGTTCGCTTGCTCGTCAGCCCTGGTGGATTGTTTGCCCGTTGGGAGCCAGGGAAACACGGCCCGTTGGAGAGAAGATTCCGAGCCGCCACTTGGAATGCGATCAGGAATGCCCAGGAAAAAAGTCGGAACAGGCGGCGGTGGATGGTCAGTGCTGACCCAGGCGTGATGGCAGCCCAGCATGTTGGACGGCAACCCTATTCAGACTTAATCGACCAGTTCCGCAGCCTCGTTGCCCAGCGATTGGGACGGTTGGCCTTAGAAATCCTTGACCGAAAACTCGCTGGGGAGGATGTGAAAGATTTGGTCGGATTGGCGTCAATTGGCACGCCGAGTGCTTTCTTATTGAAGAGGGAAACTAGGGCCATCAAACAACTCGCCCATCAATTCGCCGCCCAATCTGGAGATCCGGGGTTTATGCGTTTGGTGGATCGGGCGTTTGATGCCGAGGCAGCCACGGTCGCCAGAAGGCAAGCTGCTCGTCAAGCACAATAGTTTTCCTGTACATTGGCGTGAGGATATATCCTGGGCCTTCTGAGACACGCAACCACGACGCCACTCTGCCTCAGCCCATCGGGAAGGGGTCGCTTGTAGGATACCTCTGAAACGGTAAAATGGGGGTTTCTGATTCGCTGGCCGATCCCCGGCACCGGAGCATGAAGTGGAACTGCGAGACGCAACTCGAAAGCTGATGGCCGAGACAGAGCAGGCGACCGGCTGCCAAGTGGTCGTGACGGTCGATGCCAGCCTCACCACGATGTCGGGCGTCCTGATGGCCACCACGGATCGTCCCGGCCACATCATTCGCATCCACCCGAAGGCCCCGGCTGCGGTCGATTATTACATTGTCTACTACTGCGGCATGGTTCAGCGGTTCTTCGAGAACCCGCCCGAAGAGCGATTCTTCTTCGGCGTGGGGGAAAAGGGACGTTATCAGTTTCGCAAGATGCTCGAACGTATGCCTTCCTTCAAGCGGCTTGGCGATGCTGCCATCTTCGCCATGTGCGAGCAGTTGCTCAACGGAATTATGACCCATTTGCGTTCCATTCCGCTCGGGCTGCGACTCGATAACTGGATTTTCAACGAACATCCCGAACTCGTGGAGATGCAGCGGGCTGCCATTCAGCCCCAACTCCAAGAAAACACCCGCTCAACCAACGAGAAGTTCCGCAGCGTTTGTCCTCCCCAAGTCTTTGACGCCACGATGGCGATCAACGCCGCCTTCGCTCAGTTCTGGGCCGAGAAATGGAACCAGCCTGAATTGGCATTGCCCTACAAGGCCAGCGGCTATGCGGCGGCTGGCGAGAAGCTGCTGACAATCCTCCATGATTTGCCGGATTCGGGTAGGACGGATCGGGTGTTGATTGATGCGTGGGGGGCGGAATTGAAATTGACGAACGGGTATGTCTGGGTGCCTTACCCAGGCCCGCAGCACGCATAGGATTCCTTCATGGCCGAATACCGCTTCAATATCTCCTTGCAGACCTTCGACGCTTCGCTGCTGCCGTCCGGTTCTCCGATCAAGGGATCGAAGGACTACGCCGCAGCCGTCCACCACTTTCTGCAAGAACAGTTTGCGGGCTTCAAGGGTGACGCACGCATCGTGGTGTCCGAAGATTCCATTCTTGTGGAATGGACGCCGCCACCGTCCGTGAAAGACCCGATTGAAGCGGCGGTGATAAAACTGGAAAGCGGGGAAATGATCCCTGCCATCGTGATGCTTGAACTGCTGCGGCAAAGTCACCCCGATGATCTTCGACTTCTCTACAACCTGGGGTTGGCCTACAGCAACTTCGGTCGGCTGGATGAAGCCAAGGCGATACTGAGCGAGTCGATTCGGTTCCATTCCAGCCACGTCGATTCCCGTGTTGCCTTGGGAGTCACGTATGCCAAGGAAGGCAACAACCGGGAAGCGGTGAAGATATTGGAAGAGGCAGCTTCCGCCGAACCGGACAATCCTTGGGCACAACGCAACCTTGGTGGTTGCCTGCTTGCCTTGAGGGAAGTTGACCGTGCGATCTCCTGCTTGCTGCGGGCGACCCAACTGAATCCCAAAGACCAGCAGGCGTTTTTCGGATTGGGTGAGGCGTATCGGGTAGCAAACCGCCTCGAAGACGCCGACATGGCCTACCGGCAGGTGGTGGCCATTGACGAGTTCAATGACACGGCCAAGCTGGCAAAACAGCAGTTGTCAGCCCTCGCCCGTATTGGCTTCATGATGAAGGGCGGTACGACGGGTCGCCCTGACGCCGTGATGTACTGCCTTTCGGCCTTGGAGCATTTTGCGACTTTGTCCGACGAAGAAGTGCAGAGGATTACTTTCGAGATCGGTATGCTCGGCACGAAGGGGTTCGAGATCAACGATCCTGTTCAACAGTATCAGCTTCGGTCGATGCCCGGCAAGTTTAGCGGGCTGCAAATGGTGAGCATCATGTACGTGGGCTTCAAACGAATCGCCCCGGAATGTGCGGCCAGCTTCGATCTCTCGAATGAGTACGCCGTGGCACTAAAGATGTTCAAGGAGCGGCGGAAGTAGATCATTTTTGACGTTTCGACCATCGGTCAAATCTGTCCGATGGTGGCGTGGCCGGGGGCAAAAGGTTCAGAATGAACCTTTCCGCTGTGGCGAACTCGTCAATTTGACCAGTTGCCCGGCCAACTGGTTGCAAAATCCTCGGTTGCAAGGAGTTGTTGCCCAGACCTTTCTGCTTCAATTCTGAATTTCTCCTTCTTTTTTTCGGTCTTCCCAGTCGTTCGCATTATTTGAATTCACCAGCGAACGCCTGGGAGCGTCTACGGGCTCATTAGGTGGCTGTCCATGCACCCTTTCGTAGCCGCTGGCCACCGGGAATCTGGTTATCGGCTGCTTCTTTGACATTTGGCGTTGAACACTTTGGCTTTCATGCCTAATTTTTCTCAAAAAGTGGTCGGCTGCTTCTTCCTTTGCTAACCGCTGGGCACGAAATCGCCCACGGGTGTGAACACTTTGCCGATGATCCCGTTCAATTTCGCCTCTTTCTGCCCCAGGGTCGGCTTATTGAAGGCAGAATGGGACACAAATATAGAGGAGGAGAGGGGTTTGTTTGTAGATGTAAGGGAACAACGCCCATCTTCCCGCTGTTGCGGTTGAAAATGGGACACAAATATAGAGGAGGAGAGAGGTTTGTTTGTAGTAATAGAAGAAGAAGGGAACTTTTGGAGCATGCGTTGTCCAACTTCCCACAACTTGCCTCTGCGTCCTGGGACATACCCGCCAACCTGAGCAATCCAACCTGCCTGTGCCAAGGCATTGAGAAATTCATTCACCTTCCCATGATGACCACAACGAACGCCAAAACCAACAAGCAACTTCTTGACGTAAGACACCGACATCTGCCCAGTAGGATTACCGATTAGTAACCGCAACAGATGACGAGTAGCATCAGCCGTAGTTTGCAGGTCAGCCTTCAAGATTTGTGAGAAATAGGCAATTCCCTCCAATTCCTTGTTAGAAAACGAGAAATCATCGCCCAAAACCACGCCAGAATTACGCCATGTTGAACGATCAACGAGCGAGAACCCTCTGTTTTGCCATGCCTGAAACGTCTTCGTCAACTTTTTTGTTGAAAGTTGCGGATCAGATTGATGACCATTCCCCTCGTAGGCAGCTTTGACCGATTGCTGCACGATGCGGCTGATGACTTTTCGCTTCCCCGCCACCATGCGGTCAGAAAATGCCACATCGGGCAGGTCGTCGATGAGTTCTTCAAGGTAATCAACAGCTTCGCCACGATCAGCAAAATAGAATGGCAACATCCTCGCCGTCAGCAGAATCGCACAATTCAGCGAATCAGGCGGATTATTACGTCCTGACCAGAAATCCACCAGCACTTGAGCATAACGGCCCCGCAGGCTGCCGAAGATACGCCCAACTTCCGAAATTGTTCTTTTATTGTTCTTCTCCTTCTTCTCCTCCTTGCTCTCCATCGGCAGCGGCAGGATCACCTTGAAGATTGCGGCCAGAGCGGCATCCAGCGAGCAATAGTGCGGTTCCATTTGCCAGCCGAGGTAGGATTTCAGGTCGGTGCAGGGCTTGTCCAACAAAACGATGCGACCTCGTGCCAGCGGCAATCGAAATCCTTGCTTGGGGTCAGGGTAGATTTCCCAATCAGAAATCGGCTTCATACCAGCTTGAATCGCCCGCTCCCGTAGAGCAGGATGCCGAGCATCGATTTGTTGAAGTAGCTGCCGCAGATTGGCACGAGCCGCTGCTGTTGAAATCCTCGGATGAACGCTGATGAGGTGGCAACCACGGAAAGCGAATGAATAGTGCCAGCCGTCGTGCCCGTGGATTTCTGCCAGCACGGCGGCGAGTTGGTCATGGAATACCTCGTAATCCCCGCCATGATAATCAGCGTCGATGGCCGAGAAGCAGGTGAACTCGCCGCCGTAAACGCCGTAGATTTCCTTGGCGGCGAGGTGATTGCGGACGTGCTCATCGCCAAGGTATGCTCGGCACATCTTCCATTCGTCATCGTTCCACCACAGATAGGTCTGTTTGGCGGCATCATCGACGAAGTAGCGGCAGTAGGCATCTCGCAATAACTGAGCCCCGAGTCGTTTGTGGGGCTGCGTCTGAGAGAGAGAATACAGGGGAATCTGCCGCTCTTTCAAGATGGGCGTCGTCGTTGTGGTCACTGATCCATCGGGATTGATGTCCATCTGTCGGCGGCGATGGACGTATTGGACGGTGAAGTGGCTGGCCGGTTTCTCGCCCGTTGCGATTCTGCGGAAATCGTGTTTTCGCCATTGGCGGCGGGTTTTCAGTTCGCTGGTCATCATCACCTTCAGTTCAATCGTGTTGAAAGAACCCCTGTGGCGGCCCCGAAGAGCCGCCACAGGCGTACCGAAACTGAAGACGTTGATGTTCGCTTTGTCTTGTATGGTCTGTTGTGCTTGGCTTCAGATTCCGTACACAGGGTTCACAGGTATATATGAGTGTGCTTGAAAGAAATTCCAAAGATTATTTTGGAATCTGCCAATTTTTCAGATCGAGGCAGAAGATTCGCTGAATTCCGGGGAGTCGGTGGGACAAAGAATCTCTTTGGGTTCGGAAAAAAGAGTTCTTGGGAGGGTGGATTTCTCCCGTTTCCCGTTGCTTCAATCGGAGTCAACGGCGAAGCCCCGGCCGCCGAAACCGAGGGGAACAATAGGACACGGAATCAACTCCTTGCAATCAAGCATTTTGCAGGGAGTCCAACCAACTCGTCAATTTGACAAGGTGACGCCGACGCCGTTGGATGCGAATCCAGCCCATTGGACTTTTTCCGTCTCGACACGCCCTCAGACGACGCTAAAATGGACAGCTATGAAGAAGCTCAGTCTCCACCCAGCCTGTAAGTTGTTTCCCCAGTTGCCCAAAGACGAACTGAGAGCCCTGGCTGCCGACATCAAGGCCAACGGGTTGCAGAATTCCATTGTTCTGTACGAAGGGAAGATTCTCGATGGGCGAAACCGCTGGCTGGCGTGCAAGATCGCCAAGGTGAAGCCCACATTCATCCAATGGCAAGGCTCGGGCTCGCCGGTTGCCTGGGTGATTTCCGAAAACCTGATCCGCAGGCATCTCACGTCCAGCCAGCGGGCGGTCATCGCTCTGGACATCCTGCCCCTGCTGGAGGAGGAAGCCAAGGAAAGGCTGACCTTAGGCAAGAAATTGACTAGGGTCTCAGCCAACGGCAAGGGAAAGGCGAGCCAAATTGCCGCTCGACTAACCAAAAGCAATTCAGCGTATGTGGCAGCGTTGAAGGCGATCAGCAAAGTGGCCCCGGAGTTGATTGAAAAAGTGAGGGCTGGGGATTTGAGCGTCCCCGATGCGAAAAGGTTATCCGAAATCCCCAAGGATCAACGCAAGGAATTGCTGCGGCAGGTGAACGGCCAGAGCCACAACGGGGAGATATTCCGGCAGACGAAGGATTACTGGGAGCAACGCAAAGGGAATTCCGACAACCCACGGGATTTCCACCCCACTCCCGAGCACATCACCGAGTCCCTGATCGCAAGAGAGCGGTTCCAAGGAGTGATCCACGAACCAGCAGTTGGTGATGGAGCGATCAGGCGGGTGCTACGGAAGGCAGGGTACAACGTCACAGGAACGGACATTGCCAAGGGAACCGACTTCCTTAAAACAAAAAAGTCCGTGGCGAATATCGTCACGAATCCGCCATACGCCGATGGAATGGCTGAAAAGTTCTGCCGCCACGCCTTGGAACTTGCCAAGAACAAAGTGGCGATGCTTTTGCCAATGTGGTTTCTTGAGGGGGTGCAGCGGCACGACCTGTTCACCAAGGAGCCTCTCAAGGCGATCTACGTCTGTTCTCGCCGTGCGACGTTTGGCAAAGACCAGGAATCTCATGCTCCATTTGGCACGATGTGGGCGGTCTGGGACAAAGGATATAGAGGAAAGGCTCGGATTGAATGGATTTTGGATTGAGATCGAAGAATGGACAACTATGAAAAAGCTCAGTCTCCACCCAGCGTGCAAATTGTTTCCCCAATTGCCCGAGGACGAACTGAGAGCCTTGGCAGCCGACATCAAAGCGAATGGATTGCAGAATTCCATTGTTCTTTACGAGGGGCAGGTGCTTGACGGGCGGAATAGATGGCTGGCGTGCCGAATTGCCAAGGTAAAGCCTACATTCGTCCAATGGAAAGGTTCGGGCTCGCCACTGGCCTGGGTGCTTTCTGAGAACCTCGTTCGCCGCCACCTTTCGTCCAGCCAACGTGCCGTAATCGCTCTTGACATTCTGCCCCTTCTGGAAAAGGAGGCCAGAAAGAGGCTGACCTTAGGCAAACAACTGCCTAAGGTCTCAGCCAACGGCAAAGGGAAGGCCAGCCAAATTGCCGCTCGCCTAACCAAGAGCAACTCGGCGTATGTGGCAGCGTTGAAGGCGATCAGCAAAACCGCCCCTGAGTTGATCGAAAAAGTCCGCAATGGTGACCTGAGTGTTCCCGATGCCAAACGACTGTCCGACATCCCCAAAGATCAACGCCAGGAATTGCTGCGGCAGGTGAACGGACAGAGCCACAACGGGGAGTTCTTGCGGGAGTGGCGGCACGAGTACACACCGCAGTTGGTAAGGGCTGTTCCCCGCACAACTACGGAACGCAGGCAACGAATCAAAGCTGCCACGCTGATTCATGGCGATTGTCGGAATGAGTTGAAGAAGCTGCCGTCGAAGAGTGTCGATTGCATCATCACCGACCCGATCTATCCTGAGGTCAAGCGGGAATACGGACGAATAACTGAAGCAGAATGGCATTCGCTGATGCAGACCGCAGTTGTCGAATGCCGCCGCATCCTGAAGCCGAAGGGCAGTGCGGTCTTCATCTTCCAGCCCAACTACGAAAAGATCGGCCACATGCGACCTTGGCCGTGGGAGTTTGTTGCCTGGGCGGCGAAGGAATGGAACCTTGTTCAAGACGTGTATTGGTGGTCGATAGACGCCCTGCCGCTGGCTGGAACAGATCGGAAGTACGGCCTTCTTCGTCAGAGCGTAAAGATGTGCGTGTGGCTCGGATCGCCCGACTGCTATCGCAATCAGGATGCGGTGCTGTGGACCCCATCGCAAGCCATGTCAACGAAACATCGGGCTGACCACGCCCTTCGCACGGGGCCAAGCGGGAGAACATATCGCAACAGCACGATTGCCAGAGCAGCCGACGAACGAGGTGGCACGACTCCATTCAACCTGTTGCCGATTCCAACAGGAGGCCAACCGGGCGGCACCGAGCATCATCCCGCAGCCACGCCCTACGATGTTGCCGCATGGTGGTGCAAATACATCCTTCCCCCTGGCGGCGTCCTGCTTGATCCATTTTGTGGAAGCGGCACAATGCTGGTGGCCGGTCTCGACCACGGTGCATCGAAGGTGATCGGCATCGACAAAGAGCGAAAATATCTGGCGATTGCGAAGAGAAGAATCACAAAGGGCTGAAATACCACCGAATCCCATCCCGCTCAGCCACCCTGACGATCCTGGCATCAACCAACGCCGCCAGCAACTCATCCACCAGTTTCTTCGGCAGTTCAATCCCAGATCGCAACTGAGTTTCGGGGATGCCGTTTGGCCCTGCCGATTGGATGTGCATGGCGATGCGGTCGGAGTCGGGGGCGTGTTTTTGTTGAAGCCAATTGGTGAAGGTCATGCAGATATGTATGCAGGCGGTGGCGGAAATTTACAACAGCCGGTCCCAAGAGGGCAGCTTGCGGCTGCCGAGCACGAAGGGGATAATGCATGTCTGGAATCGCACAAATGCAGAAATGAAGGGAGGATGACATGTTCGGCACGCCCACGACGCCACGCATTTCGGCATTGATCTTCACCCTATCGTGTCTGGTGGCTCAACATTGCACTGCGGAGTCGGTTGTGACCGAGGGCCGTGATGGCGGCAGGTCCACCATTCACATTAAAGCGTCCGATGGCGGCGAGAAAGTTTATCGGATCGACTTGTCCCACCATCACTCGCCAGCATCGACAAGGACCGAAGCTCTCAAGAGATGGGAATCCTATCGCCTTGGTGCCTTTGTTTGCTTCAATACGAACCAGTTCACCGGCGAGGAGTTCTGTACAACCAGTAATCCCAAGCTCTACAATCCTCGGCAATTGGACGTGGCGGGCTGGGTAGCGGCCTTCAAGGCAGTTGGCATGAAGTATGCCGTCCTGACAACCCGCCACACGTCGGGCTTCTTGCTTTGGGATAGTGCCACCACGGACTTCGACGTTGCCAGTAGCGGCAACACCACCGATGTTTGCAAGGAATTCGTGAAGGAGTGCCGCCACCAAGGGCTGGCCCCAGCGTTCTATTACTGCTTGTGGGGAGGGGAAGAATGGAACCCCAACCCCAGTGCTCGGGCAATCATCCTGGCCCAACTCTACGAACTGGCCACGCAGTACGGTGAGATTCCCTATTTCTGGCTGGACATGAAGTGCTGGGGACCGACTGACCTCAGCACGCAAGACATTTACGATTGCCTGAAATCCCTCCAGCCGAATTGCGTGGTCGAATTCAACCAGAGTCTGCAAGACGGCACTCAGATCGTCTCCTTTCCCACGGATGTCGTTGACGGAGAAATGACCCTGCCGCCGACCACCGGCTACAATCCGCTTCGCACCGTTGGCGGCAAGACCTATTACCTCCCATTCGACTACAATCGGGTTTCGCAGAGCCGGGCAGGCGGATACGACTACGACCCGCTAGGACAGTCCTGCTGGTTCACCTATGGTGTGGGCAGCAAGCTAATGCCCAGCCATCCATTTCCTGCCGAGGCCATTGCCCAGCAGGTCAGGCTCGGCTGGAAGCGAGGGGCAGCCAATGTGCTTCTGGCAACGGCACCGGATCGCACAGGGCGAATGCGTCCCGAGGATGTTGAGCAGCTTCGGCGGTTGGGCCGGATTCTTCGTGGCAAAGAGCCGACCTTGCCGAAGCCCATTTCGCAAGGATGTCGGGCTACGGCGTCGAGCGTGTGGGAGAACAACCCAGAATGGGCCGCAGGAAAGGCGGTCGATGGGGATTCCGAAACTCGCTGGGGTGGCGGCGTCGGGACGAAGCAGGGGTGGTTGGAACTCGATTTGGGCAGTGCCCAGCGGTTCGATGCGGTGCTGATTGAGGAGGGCTGGGGGCGAATTCAGCGGTTTGAACTTCAGTTCAAGGACAACGACCAGTGGCGAACCATTGTCACAGGGAAGGAGATCGGGCCATATTTCCTTCGCCAGATTCCTCCAACCACGGCCCGCAACATCCGACTGAAGATCCATGAGGCGAGGGACGTACCCACGATTTGGGAGTTCCAATTGTTGGATGGGGGTTCCTCACTGAAGAACAATTCGCAGTGATTTCATGGTCATCTGGTCAATACTCACGCTACAGGCTTGGGACGAATTGCGGCAGCGAGGTCGGCTGCGAGTGGCCGCCCGCCATGTCATGCGAGACTTCCTTGGCCCCTACGTTTGGATGGGCAAGCAGATGGAGCGTCGGTTGAAGGCTCCCAGGCCGAACAAGAACGCTCTGCCGATCTGGGCTTGGTATCAGTGGGAAGGGGCGGCTCGACGCAAGCCAGACTTGCGGGCTGCCGGGTATTTGCCAACGGGTGAACGAGGCGTGCGGGTTGAGTTGAACGTAGCCGATGAATGTGTTCTCTTGTCCGACTTCGACTTGTGGCACTACGTCCTCAATTATTGGTATTTGCCGCAAAGCGAGAGAGACGGCAGGGTATTCGAGAAGAAATTGGCCCGTGTTGGCCTTTCCTTCTACGGCTACGATCATCAGCACCCATTGCCGCATGGCCGATACTGCCAAGAGATTGAGCAGAGTTGGGAACGGATATTCGACACGAATTGGGCAGATCGTGGACACGCCATAGCATCGCCCCCAAAGAAGAAATCGATTCAAGCAACTCTTTGGGAGTTGTTCGCTGACGATATTGTGGAAGTTAGAAAGTTCACCGCACGATAACCATGCTCAACCTCAAACCCATCGTCCACGCCGTCCTTGAAGAATACGCCCTGCCTCGGGACGGGACGCACGGCGTATCGCATTGGGCAAGGGTGCTGGAGAACGGCCTTCGTCTGGCTCAGGAAACCGGTGCCAGCATCGAAGTAGTTCAACTCTTTGCCCTCTTCCATGATTCCCGGCGAATCAACGAATGCTCTGATGATGGGCATGGACGGCGAGGTGCCGAGCTTGCAGCAAGCTTTCGTGACGAATGGTTCACGCTTCCCGACGACCAATTCGATCTGCTCTATGAAGCCTGTGCTCATCATACGGACGGTATGACCGAAGCCGACATCACGATTCAGACTTGCTGGGATTCAGACCGCCTTGACCTTGGGCGGGTTGGGATTGAGCCCAATTCCGAGAAGCTCTGCACACCCGCAGCCAAACGGCAGGATATTCTCATGTGGGCTGATGGTCGAGGGGGATTTCAGATTGTTCCTGAGATTGTCACCAGGGAGTGGACAATCGACACGGGGAAATGGCGAAACAGGTAACAGAATCCTTAAAAACACGGGGAACCGCACATGTCGAATCAAATCATGGTAATCGCTCCGTACTGGCTTGAACGGGGCCGATGCTGGGTATTCGATGATCCAGCAGCCGGTTTGCAGCAAGAGCCTTTCGTTGGCGGTGTGCCGGAGATGATCGATTTCTTGACAGCCACAATTTCTAACGCTCGAAATGGTTTTCGGTTGCTGTTTTCGGCATCGCCGTTCCCTGGCTATCAGAAACGGTTGACGTGGAAACGGGAGGAAATGGGCGGCACCTGGTACGCCAGCGACGATCCGCCGATGGAAGGTTGGCTGTGCCCCGCCTTGTTCCGCTATTTCGATCAGGCACCGGCAGAATTGTATGTGAAGGCCGAGGCGAAGGGCGGGTGAGCTAACGGAGCCTCTGGCCAAGGAGAGTGACATGGGCGTAATTGCTGATATCATCATGCCGGTGTTCTGCACACCGTATTTTCTGCCCTTTGCCCTTCCCCTTGCCGGTCTTGCCGTATTGGCAACCGAAGTTGCTGTGTTCAAGCTGCTCAATCGACACCTGGGCTTTGGCACGATCATTGCGGTGGTGATTCTTGCCAACGTCGTCTCCACGATTGTCGGCTTCGTGATTGCGGCGTGTCTCCCAAGCGGTTATGTTACGAGAGTCGTCGAGCCAGGGGATTACCGCACGTCTCCCTTTGTTCCGGTGCCTTTGTTCGACACGTACTTGTACTTGAGCTTCTTCGTGGCCTTCATTCTCAGCGTCATCATCGAGTATCCGATTGTGCGAGGCTGCCTGGGATTAGCGAAGATCAACAGACCGTTCGTGACAGTCCTTCTGGCTAACGTTGCGAGCTACGTTGCACTTATTGTCATCGCACTGATCTCTATCTATGCGTGGAAGTAACGGACGGAGCACAGCCAATTGGCGGCCTTTCGGTAGAAACTCGCCAGCAGTCTAACTCCTTCCTGCCCATTTCTTCCGCACATTCGGCCCCCATGTCGCTAAATGGGGGCTTTGGCGTTCCTTTGTGGATTCTTCCGGCGATTCTGCGGGCAATAATTGTTCAGTCAGTCGTAACCCAGAATCGGAGACATTGGAATGGCGAAGAAACAGAAGGTCAACAAGACCCAGGCAGTGCGTGATTACTTGAAGACCCATCCCAAGGCCATGAGCGGCGAAATCGCTACGGCCTTGACCAAGCAGGGCATCAAGATCAATGCGGGCCACGTCGCCAACATCAAGACGAAGATCAACAAGGAACGGCCTGCCAAGAAAACGGCAACGCCGGTCGCTGCTGTTCCCGCAAGCCCGGTGGCCGCTGAACCGGAGAAGAATGGAAAAGCCGCAGCCACCGTCACCCTCGAACATGTCAAAGCGGTCGCCTTGGCGGTCAAAACGCTTGGCGGCTCCGTTCGCCTCTATGAACTCCTTGGCCTCATCAAGGAAGTCGGCGGTTTGAAGAAGTTCAAGGACTTGCTGGATGCCATGTCGGTTCCCGAAGAAGACACAATCCTGCTTTGAGTTACTCGCCGTTCCGAGCAGTCAGTCGAGCCCTGGTTCAAACACCAGGGCTTTTGCTTTTGGCTTACAGTTCGTGGTCCTCTTCCTGTTCCGATGCACACTGAACGCACTTGGTCGCATAAGGGATGGCGTCCAGACGGGTCTTGGGGATTTTTTTACCGCACTCCTTGCACCAGCCATAGCTTCCATCTTCGATCCGTACAATCGCCGCCTCAATTTCTTGGAGAACGCCCTCCTCGTTTCCCAGCACACGCAGCGTGAGTTCCTGATCGAAGTTGCCGGTTCCAAGCTCTGCCATGCTGTTGGGCATACTGGTGGTCTTGCTGTGATCCTTGTTCAAGGCGTTATCTTCCATCTGGCTCGTGTCGCCCTGTAGTCTTGCTCGCAAGGCCAGGAGTCTCTCTCGGTGAAACGTCAAGTCGGTGTTCGTCATTCCACAGAGCCTTCGTCGCAGGAGTTCCGCCGGTTGGTCTTGGCAAGTGATGTTCATCACCGCCAGTTCCAGAACCAGTATACAGGCGGGAACTGGAAATACTATGGCCGTGGCCTTGACTGTAAGGTTGCCAACTGCTGGCACTGCTAGCTTGCCTGGGCATCTGACCGAACATCCAACCCCATAAGAAGGCATCTATATATTAGCGTATCAAGTCCAATCGCCCTGTCCCGCCCCATCCTCTGCCCCGAAACACCCCGCCAAATCGCTCAGGGTCAATTTTTACAAATCGGGATGATACAACGCCCTGAGATAGGGGGAAGCTGCAAATGAATTGCCAAAATTGAATGGGAGCGTCGGGCGGGAAAAAAATAAAAAATGTGAAAATCAGAAGGCGGGAAGTTGGCAGCAACAGGATGCCCACCTCGTGCAAGAACTTCAGCCCGAGGCCGTCAGAACGACGGCACAGATTCTCTTGATGTTCACAGGGAGGTGACGCACGAATGTAGATCGCCTATAATGGCTGCGTGGCTGGGAGTTCCCCGTATGTCCTTTCGAGGAAATCACCATGAGCATTCAGATCGTCGGCATAAGCGGAAGCCCAATCCCCAACAGCAATACAGATCGGGCCGTGCAGCGAATTCTCGAACTTACCGGCTTGAGCAGCCAGTTTGTCAAGCTGAGCGACCTTGATCTCTCGCCATGCCGGGCGTGCCTGGGTTGTGTAGAGACAAACAAATGCGTTGTCGAAGATGACGGTCAGGCATTAGCGGAACTTTTCCACGGTGCTTCGGCATTTGTGCTTGGCGGCTACACGCCCTACAGCAGCTTGGATGCTCGAACCAAAGCCTTCATGGAACGCATGTATTGCCATCGGCACCGCATCGGCGGCAATTCCCGCAAATTCGGAGTGGCGGTGATAACCACGGCCTGCCCGCCAGGAGTTCAAGGAATGCCTCCTGCCGCCGAAACGGCAACCTCGCAGATCGGCTTCTGGATGATGGAGGAAGGGATGACGAACTTGGGGACGATGGTGATCCAAGGAAACGCCCCCTGTATTCGCTGCGGCTATGGCGACGATTGCTCGATGAGCGGCGTCAAGATGCTCTTTGGCTCCGAGGCTTCCGTGGCCTCAGTCGGCGTCAAGACCTTTGAAGATGATCGGGCTTTGCTGAGTATGGCTGAGGAGTTGGCGAGCAAGCTGCGGGAAGCGGTGATCGGCCAATCAGCCGCTCAACCGGGATGAGAGTGCCGAGGCGGCATCCAAGTTCTCTTGACCCGTCCCGGTGGCCTTTACTTTGTCAACTGCAATGACTGCTTTTGTCGTTGTCTTTCCAACACCTTACTGCCCTCTTTATGAATCTTGGAAACGGAACCAACTCGTTCACTTCCACCTTATACCGTCGATAGTCGTCGCCGAAGTGTCGTTCCAAGTAGTCGTTCTCATGCCGCATCGTAGCCTTGAAGACGACATAGGCCACCAGAGGCGTCAGAAACAGCGGCCAAGAATGGGTTAGGAGCATGAGTCCTGGAATGATGAATACGATCCAGGCCGAGTAGATCGGGTTGCGGACGATGCCGAAGATACCCGTTGTGGCGAGCTTGTCCGAGTTGTAGGCGATGGTCGCCGCCCTGGCGGCAATGACCAGCATCGGGATGCCGATCACCAGCAGCACGATTCCGGCGACCATGAATACTTTGACGGGGACTGCTGCGACGACACAGATGCCAGGCCAAAGCCTCGTCGCCAGCCCAGCGACGGCAGCGTAAGCTCCCGCCGACACCATGATAGTGGGACCGACACCCCATCGGCTGAGTTCTCTCGCCATCATTCGGCTTTCGATTGTGGCGGAATTGGCTCATTCGGTCGGACACCGTACTTCTTCCGCCTTGCCCGTCCATGAGGACAGCCGCCAAACGTGACCAACATTTCGATGGTTTGAAAGAATCGGGCAAGACGATTGCCCTCCCTGGCTTTGGTGCAGATCGGACATTTCTTTTCGCAATAATCAGGATCGCCCATAGTTCACCCTCCGGCCCGTTTCGCTCGATATCCCATTCCCTCAAGTTCAGCAA
The DNA here is from genome assembly GCA_963719005.1 of uncultured Planctomycetia bacterium. Classification (GTDB taxonomy): domain Bacteria; phylum Planctomycetota; class Planctomycetia; order Pirellulales; family Thermoguttaceae. Next base: position 398,949 of record CAVRAR010000018.1, on the reverse strand, counting down.
CAATTCGATCTCGCTGATCGCCCTGAATCTCGATCCTGCCATCCTTGACCGTGCCTCCCGTGCCAAGCCTGGTCTTCAGCTTGGCTGCAAGTTCCGCCAGACCGTTTTCGTCCAAAGGAAGATCGGAGATGATCGTCACTCCCTTGCCACCTCGGCCCTTCGTCTCTCGGCCCACTCGAACCACGGTGGACTTGCTTGGGGCCAATGGCTCCGTCTGGCAGGTGCAAGTCTTCTTCAGTTGGTGGCATTTTGGGCAGAGCAGTTTTCGCCAATCATCATTTCCCATCGTGCAGCCCTTCTTCTACTCCAAGTCCAACGACTGCCAGCAATACCAGCTTGCCACCGTGGCGTAGGGTCGCCACGATTCGGCGATAGCGAGGGCCGTCTCTTTGTCAGGTAGATCATTCAAGCCATAGTTGTCTCGAATGGCCGATCTTACCCCCAAATCGTCATAAGGGAACACATCGAGCCGTCCCAATGAAAAGATCAAAAACATCTGGGCTGTCCATCGACCGATCCCCTTCACTTGAATGAGTTGATCGATCACCCGCTCGTCCGACAATCGTCCGATTTGCCGAAGATCGACCGTTCCATCATTCACCTTTTGCACCAGATCGGTGACATAGGACGCCTTTTGAGGCGATAAGCCGACCGCCCTCAATTCCTCCACCGTGAACTTGCCGAGTCTCCCAGCGTTCATTCCCCTTGGTCCAGCCAACGTCCGCAGCCGCTTGAAGATCGAAGCGGCGGCACTTCCTGAGATTTGCTGCGAGATGATCGAACAGATCAGCATCCGAAAGCGGTTCCGTTCAAGTCCGAGTGTAAATGGGCCAACGGCGGCGATGATGTCCTTCATCACCGGATCGGCTGCCCGAAGATGGCGGCGTGCTTTCTGGATGACGGTCTGGTTCAACATCTTCACCCTGCTATAGTCATTGTCCCATCAAACGCCCCAGAATCAATTCTGACAAATCCAAACAACCGAAACGGTCAGGGAGCCAGCCACGCCTCCTGTTGCAAAATTTGCAACAATAATCAGATGTTCTCGATAGACCTGCTCCTACTCCATCCCCCCGTCTCCTCGGTTCGGAAGTGACGCTGCCCTACGCAATGCCGAGGAGCCGAATGTCTCTCGAATCTGATCGGTCGCCACATCCAAATCCGACTGTTTCTTCCGCTCATCTTGATCGAATAGGAGTCGTTGAACCGTCCCTGCGTTATCAAAGTTGCTGACGCCCATTCCCAAAAGTCGCACGGGAAGGTGGTCTGTCGGAAGCCGCTGATAAAGCATATCGTCGGCTGCTTGCCACAATTCGTGGGTAATGTCGGTAGGCTCGGGCAACGTCTGCGAACGGGTAATTGTGGAGAAATCGGCGAAACGGACCTTGAGGTGAACGACCCGACTTTTCAACCCGTGCCGCCGAAGCCGCCATCCGACCTGCTCAGTCAAATCCACGAGCCAAGCCCGAAGAACGTCCAAGTCATCGATGTCCTGCTCGAAGGTCGTTTCGTGGGAGATCGACTTCGCCTCCCGTTCGGGCACCACCGGCTCATCATCGATTCCGTGGGCCAACTGCCAAAGGTGCTCACCGTGCGAGCCAAAACTGCTCGTCAAGGTTTCCAGCGGCCACTGGCGAAGCTGACCGATGGTGCGAATGCCAAGTCGCTGGAAGACTTTACTTCCCTGTTTCCCGACACCCCAGAGCCGCTCGACTGGCAGCGGATCAAGGAACTCTTCGACTTGATCCGGCTCCACGACCATGAAACCATTGGGCTTCTTGATGTCGCTGGCGATCTTGGCGAGAAACTTGTTGGGGGCCACGCCTATCGAGACGACCAAGCCGGTTTCTTCACGAACAACCTGTTTGATTTTGCAACCGATTTCGGCGGCTGACCCAAAGAGTTGTTCGCTGCCGGTCACGTCCAGAAACGCCTCATCCAGCGACAGCGGTTCCACCAGAGGCGTGAATCGCTCGAAGATCTCCCGAATCTGTTTCGATATATCAGCGTAGAAGCTGATTCTGGGATGGAGGAAGATGCCGTGGGGACAGAGCCGATGTGCTGTGGCGGCAGGCATGGCACTATGGACGCCGTAACGTCGAGCAACGTAATTGGCTGCCGACACCACGCCCCGCTTCTCCGGGGAGCCACCGACGATGACAGGCTTGCCGACCAACTCCGGTCGTTCCCGCTCCTCGACCGAGGCGTAGAAAGCGTCCATGTCGCAGTGGAGGATCATTGCAACGACCTCACGTTCATTGTCCAAACGGATCGAGCGTCTCGGCATTAGAGATTGGTACAATGAGCCTTGTGGCAGTCGTGCCATCTGCCGGTTTGCCCTTGGCAGGAAGATACATGCCGACACAGCCCCTCTTTGGGAAGTCATCTGTGTTTGCCAAAGCACTCCAGTCGTACACATTCAAGGCGAAAATACAGATGGGCTGCCCACCATCTGCCTTGTCCCAAACGCACTCGTAGACACACTTGCCATTGAAGCAAGTGATTCGATCAAGTCGTCCCGCCGTTCGATTCCGTTTGATCTGTTCCACAAAATAGGTGTGATGAGGACTTATCGGAGCCACCCTAATCTCATCGTTCTTGTCGATGCGACCGATTGGGAAAGGCGGATCAAAGCTGAAACTCGTTCCGTCCTCGGTTCCGTCATTGTCCGGGAGAAAGTTCTGATAAAGGGCGGCGTGAAATGCTCTTAGCCAGCGGCAAATAGTCCTGTGGAGATTGGCTCCGCTGAGCCATGCGGACTGTATTCCTGTAGTGGCACTCTCCGCAACGCTAACGTCGAGCCTCGCTCTTGCTGGTTCAGGGTATTTGCCATGAATAGCGGCGATCAATTGACCAACGACTTCGTCATAACCTGACTGATCGCCATTGCACTTGACGTGGGTCGGAAGTGTCAGCGGGGGATCACGATCCGAAACGGCGAAGATGCTCTTGGGTGGGACATGATCCCTGTTCTTCTCGATGCCCTCGATGAATGTGTTGCCACACAGATAGCAGAAGGGCAACTTCTGCACGGTACGAAACTCTGACTGCGTAGAAAGCTCAGGCATGGACGCTCACCTTCTACTCGAATACGAAAAGAGAGGGAGCGTCACATGAGTCAGGATCGAAGCTATCTCCCTCAGCGTCGTCATCTGGGGCACACCACGCACCGAGAAAGTCATCTATCATTCCTGCGGTAGCAATCGACACTAGACAAGCTGGGCCGGAATACTTTGTGAGGTAACCAAGACGGTAATGGTCATCCCCGTCGATCATTTGTATACCAGCATCGTACCCGCAGAAGTCGCTCATTTGTCCCCACTCAACCTTGAACACCTCCCCTGAATGCGTCTTCCATGCCGCTTCCAGAACCTCGCTGTTCAGTTCCGCTAATTCACAGAGAAGGCCAGCAACATGATGCACATCATCGATTTGAAGCAGGCCGCCTGGAACGAATCTCGGCCCGCTGGCTGGGAAACTGTAGCTGAACAACTCTCGTTGCTTCTTTGCCTTCACTATCAGTGTGTCCGCATTATCGGCATGATCCGACGATAGCCTCCGAAGAGAATTGACTGTCGTGTTCCGAATCCAGTTGTGGCTTGCGGTACGCAGACCGCCATCACGCCAGTCGATTGTAACGTCCGAGAACAGAAAGGCACGGCAAGTGTTTAGGAGCGTGTAGTACAACAAGTATGGATGGGTTAAAACAATATTCTTGCGTTGAGAATAGGATGCCACGTTCAAGAGCAACTGGCTCGCAAGGATCATTTTCACGGCAAGATAATTGCGTATTGCCCATTCAGTCGCAAGCTCTACCGTCCATGCCTTGGCAATCTGCGTTGCTTTCATGGTCGCCGATGAACAGTACGAACGAACACACGTATCATCAACGTCGCACAGAGAACTGTAACAATAGCCACTTACGCCAATGGATTTCCACAAATCTTCGTTCAACATAGTCCAGTATCTTTCGCTCTTATCGTAATCATGTGTTCGTGCAGCTTGCCAGCACGACGATGGTCACATTCATAGCGAACGGGACAGCCCGGTGGGCACCACAAATTGTGCCAACACCTTGACATCCCCTTCCTTCTTTTTGTTTCCGCCACTCCGCAGAAGCTCCACATTGCTCCCACGGACTCTCAACACTTCGGTAACACCGGTACTTGGAGCACAGACCCATGCCCCCTCCTTTACGGTACTGATCGCAGTTGGCGGGTGCTTTGCGTCAAATGTGTCTTCGGTCTTCACGATCAAGGCTGCTCGCTGGACCAGTTCACAGAATGACTGCTGAAGGGTGTGGGTGCCAAGCTCAGAACACCATTCTGATACCGGTGCCATTTCTTCCAAAACAGCGGCAAACTCATCAGAAGTCGGCAGTAGGCCGAGACGACGTAACGTGGCAAGGCTCCGAGCGGCGATAATCTCGATGAAATGTGGGCAGCCGTTTGGATCATCCTTTCCTCTCACGAACACTGGTTGTTGAAGCCACCGTTGCCTGACCGTAACCAAACCAGATAGAATCACGGCGGTCGTCGCACCCGCCCGCCGAATGTGTTGATCTGACAACTCACACTTGGCTTTCATCGCCAGCGGGCCACCGCCACTTTGAGCGAGCACACGGATACGGCCAAGCATTACTGCTATCGCTGGCAAGTAGTCCGAAAGAACATCCTCTGGGGTCAACACTGGTCCAAGAGATTCCCACTCCTTCAACCGACGCTGGCAGCCGTTAATCAACAAGACATTAACGGCTGCAAGTCGCCAAAACTCATCGGCGTCAACATCCCCCTCCTTATCTCGAATCGCTTCATATCTTTCGGCCAGATGTCGCATCAAACGCCGGTAGCAGTTGCGTAATCCCCGATGTGCTCGCACCGCATCGTCAGCGTCCATTGGGAGTTCTAACGTGACTGTGCCTCCGCCTTCCGCCGAATCAGTCTCCGCCTCTTCCTGGTATTTCCATACGTCCGGGTCGTCCGTCTCAACATCATCGTAATCCTCTTCAATGCCCCGGAGCATCTGGGCGGTCAGAGCACGAATCACGTCTTCCAATAAGAGCGATGCCGGTGACACTCCTTTCCTTGCGACTGTCTGCCCGCTCCCCACGAAATCGTTGAACTCTCTGATTTCCTCCGGTTTCTCAGTCGCTTCACCTTCAGCATCCGACCCTCTACGAGCCACACCCTTCTGTGCTTGGTGGCTGACGCATGTCGCTTCAACGTGATCGATCTTGAACAGGAAGTCGTAGACTTGCTCCAGACCCTTCGCCCAATCGGCAGAACCCGACTGGATGGCTTTGCTAATCCGGTCTAAATCGTTGCTGTGTCGGCTCGATATCCTGGCGATTTCCGCAGCAAAATGGACGGCGGCGGGAGCAGAAACAACATCGGCAGTACCATCGTTCAACACCAGTCGGCAAATAACAACTCCTTTGTCGTGATGCAGCGGCACCTTCGCAGAAAAGACGCCTTTCGTTTCACGCTTTACATCGACTTCTTCTTGCTTCTCTTGGTCTATGTAGAGTAACAAGCGACCGGTAGTGGCCGATGGCATGAATGCTGCGTCAGCAAGAAACACTCGGAGAGTGGCATCACACAGTTCTGCACCGATCAGACGAAAGGTAATGTCGTTCTTGTCTGACGAGTCCTTTCTGACCGTAAGGACGGATGGATCGATGCAGCGGCTCTCCTTTAACAAATCGGAAATCCCAAGTATATTGACAAATGTGCCGAGCCTTCCTGTTCGGAAGATCGCCAACTCAACGTTCCTGGTGTCAAGAATTGCGGCTGAAGAACAATTTGGGCTGCCCCAAAGACAAAGATCCCCTGCGTTCGTCTCAAGGATGTATGCCTTGGCGTGGAGGTAGGCCCTGGCGGATTTCTCGCTGTGTGGCGACTCGAAGTCTGTCACAAGGAGCCGTTCCATGTTGGCAATCAACGTTCCAGGTAAGGACACCTTATCCTGTTGCACAACCAGCCATGTTTGTTCAGGCAGGAACTTGGCTGCGAGTTCCCGGAGTCCACGAAGCTCATGGTCAAAAAATGGCGAAATGACGATAAGTCGCTGCACCTTGCTGTTGCCGACCAATTCCCGCAACTGATCTATGATGGACGGTCCACCGGACCGGGCTATCAAAAGACGAAACGAATCTGGAACCTCAGCGGTTTCAGTCAACCAATGGCTTGTTTCCTCGAATTGACTGAACTGCCGATCCACAGTTCTAACGGTATTTGTTGAAACAGATCGGATGAAGCTCCACACTTGCTGGAAGAACCCATCGTTTGTGCCATCCTTGTCCCGATGAATCTCAGTGAAGAGTTCCCAATTGCTGCTGAATCCACGAACCGTGAGATTCCCACTGCCCAAGATCAACCGCCCGCTATTCGGCCCAGTTTGAAGAATCAGTTTGGGATGAAAGGCACCGAGTGCCCTTATCGGCAACACTGAGTAGGACTTTCCAAGACTGCCGAGATGACTTGCAGCGGAAACGAGGGACGTTTCATACTGCCTCAAGTCCATCAGTACGAGGTTGTTGTCGCATCCGTGCGAACGCAACGTGGGCAGTACCACCTGCTCAAAGAAGAAAAGGTCTGCGTTGTACGTGAGAATCACGCAATTCTCGTATGAGCCGACCTTGAGTTGCTTCAGGAGGGAAAACGGTTCACTTGCCATCGCTCCCCTCCAATTGACGCATTCCGGCTTCCGTTATTCTCCACCCATCTTTCGCACTGCTGCACAGTCCCATGTCACGAAGGAAGCGAAACGCTTGTCGTAGCCGTGGGCCGGTGTAGGTAGGAGCGAAGTCCTCAATCCAGATGTAATGCCCCTCTTCGACTGCAATTTTGAAGGTTGCCTGGGTTTGGTATCGCAGCTTCCGCATGGCAACTCGCAAGTGCTGCCCGATGACCCAATTGGAAAGGATGTCCACATAGACATCAGTGGCCTTGCTCTTGGTACTCTTGAACATCCAATCCCGGAAGGAGGCGAAATTCACGGGATAGCGGCGAAGGAATGATGTATCCAGGCTCTCGAAGCCCGCAAAAGTGGCAACCGGCACTCGATTACGGGCAAGCACTGAGAGCAAAGACGCAAATGCCCGTGTAAGTACCTCCAGAGGCGTCCCTTCTTTCGGGTTCGGGATGAGTGTAGATTCGGCCCAAGGGTCTTGAGACCATTTCCCAAGCGGTGCTTGACCGGTCCTTGCTTCTTCAAGGAGATCACCCAGGAGGCGATCCGCCCAAGGGCGTTTGTCCGCTCCGAGTCCAAGAGTGGCCGAGGACACGGACAGAGACTTCAGTGCCAGTTCTTGGAGAAAACCCTGTAGCCCTGCTTCTTCATGTGGTGAGGTTTTCAGAACCGACAAGACGGCAAGAAACGCTTGTTCAAGGGAATAATGCACGTACTCCCCGGCTTGGTAGATCAGCCATTTTTGCAGCACCTCTTCAAGCCCATGTGGTGGTACGAATGCTTGTCCCGACACCGAGTGACCGTAGTATGCGAGTAGTCGAAACTCGGCAACAGGGTCTTTCAAGCAGCCAAACTGGTCAAGCATGGCAAGGAGAAGTCGGAAGCTACGAGCCCTGCGATCGCCGGTCCCGCTCTTGCCACCATCCGGTCCAAACATTAGAGTGGTCAAGAACTGGTATTCTTCCTCGAAACCGGTCAAGGTACACGGACAAAGCGACTTTCCAAGATCGTCGATAAGTGCAAGCGACACTTCGTTGTCAACGACGGCCTTCCAAAAGTCCTGTCTCCCTTCTTGAGCATCACATATCTCAGCTAGTGTCAGACCAGCATCTTGATGGAGTTTAATTCCGAGAGCCTCGTCCACGATTGTGATAAGTCCGAGTTCCGAGAGCGTTCTTCGGTAGTATTGGCCGTAACCACCGTTCTTGTTCTTAAAATATGACCCCGCTTTGCCGGCCTGGGCCACGGCAGTCCATTGGGACAGATTCCATTGCTTACTCGGATTCTCTCGAATTAGCTTCAGTGCGTCCGCAGCTTGGTCTGCCCCAACAATGGCTTCGCCGCCCTCCGGCTCATCTTTGTGGTGGGCTTTGCCAACCAGTGCCAATAGAAATTCCGCTCGCCGCAAATGCTCCTGCCATTTCAGCAGGCTGGTACTGCCTATGTCCTTGGCGTAGCGGTACAGTAGCCACGGGAAAAACGAATAGTACCTGATTCGATCAGTCACGTTGGTCAGGCCAGGCAGAAGATCACCGTAGATCGTGATCGAGACAATCTGCATACCTAAATGGTCGAGTCCGTGAGTGTGGACCGACTTCAGCCAGTGAGGTTCGATTTCTGTGATCGCCATGCGTTTTGTCCTCCTACCTCGCCATCACCACAGCCGCCATCGCCGCAATACCGACCCTAATCAAGAGCACCACCACACACCCTCCCGGCCTCGGTAGCCCGTTCCGAATCAATCGCCCACCTTCTGATTCATAACCGATCTTCCGCTTGAACCGCCGCTTGGCGTTCGTCCAGAACCGAAACGGTTTCATCGCCGCCGTGATCCCCAGTTCCTTCTTTACCCGCTTCTTGGCTTTGGTGATGCCGAGAAGACTGTTGAGGGAGGGACGGCGGTAGCGGAAGAACTTCATTGTCGGCACGTCTTGCTGTCGTAAAGGATGCTCGGCCTTTCCTTGGAATCATTGGCTCGGAGAAGCCGAGGACTGGCTCTCTGCAACATTGGCCGTTCCAGTCTCGGCGGAAATACTCTGCTGCTCGTCAACGGGCTCCACCGCACGAATCAGGTCTTCTGCCGTAATCTCATGCACCTTCAACTGGCCTCGCTTGCTTGCGGTGGATTCGTATCGGCAGATGTCCACGACGACGAAAAAGATGGTCTTGTTGTTGTGAGACAGAGATGGAAACATCGCCGTCGTGGGTGGCACCATGAACTTGAGGTCGTCCTCGCACATCTTGAAGATGACCAAGTAGCCGAATGCCTCATTGTAATCACGAAGGTAGGTGTAGACCTGATTGAAGCCGCTGATGATGTACGGTTTTCCCTTGCTTCGCTCAGGCCAGAAGACTTTCGCATCAGCCACTATCTTGTCGTCGCCTACCTGTTCGGTAACGAGGTCGGGCCGTCCAGATGCCGACTTCGGCTCGATGGAGAAGTCGATGCCCTGGTCGTGCAGATATCCATACATGTCGAAGGCCAACGCCGATTCGGCCTTTCCCGTCTCGTCTGCTGCGAGTTGGTGGAGTTGGTCTCTCCGAAACCATTCACAGCGGTGCTTGTATTTTCGCAGAAAATACAGAGTAGCCTGCTGGTCGTCAATATGCTCGTCAACGTACTCGTAGAACGGCTCAAGAAATGCCGTGCGAAAAGAATCGATGGCAGCAGGGAAGTCATCCACTGTGCCATATCGCTGTCCCACATCGAAAAGCGGAAAGGCGTCCCCCTTCTCTTCGCACAGTCGCAGCGTGCGGTAGCTGAATGCTGCATGTTCGCCTTCCGATTTCCCCATTACAGGATTCTCCCCGTCAGCAAGAAGCTCGTTGACAAGAGATTCCAAAGCACTCTGTGGCACCGACCCAACCAACTCATCTCGAATCGCAGACAAAAGTGGGTGGGCATCAAAGAAGACGAAAAACTGCCGCAGTTCGAGTGGAAACATCGTATAGTGTGATGAGTTCAACCTCCGCACCCGCTTTTGGAGCTTGTAGCGAATGGATTGAATGTACTTGTCTTGCATGATTATCCTCCACGGCCTATCTGAAAGCACGTTCCAGTTTTCGCTGTAGCTCTTGCATCTGGCGATTCACGCTCTCCCTCGCTTTGCGAACCGTGTTCATTTGGTCTTCAAGCCGAAGATTGCACTTGCAGCCTCGACAGATAACGACATCCCGCAGTCGGACTTGCCGCATCCAGACGGGATTCATAAACCGACACCTTGGGCACTCGGTCTCAACTTCACATCCGTCAATGTCCCAGTTGCCTTCCAGCTTCGCTGATATGGACAACATGCCACACCGTCTTCCTGCCTCCACGTTCTTCCAATTGCAGAGGCATCAGTATTCGTATAATCTGTTTTCTGGAGTGCTGCCTTTATTCGAGCTAATCGGCTGTGTGTTTGAATAACGTGTTCCGAAGAGACGTTAGGCAGTCTCCAAGATCGCTCTCGGAATCATCGAAAGCTTGCCGAATCAGCGATAGCTTATGGCAGGCTTCAACGAAAGCGGTTTGAGCGTCACGACTCTTCGGCAATGGAATGGGAATATCCACTAGGCGGTCGTAGTACAAACGGAACCTCACGCTGCCACGGGTCTTCTGTTTGATCGCATGAAGCCCTGCCTCACTCTTGAGGTAATGCCATACGTACTCGGGCAGCACATCCCTTCGACATGAGAAGACCACATAGTCTGGGCTAGTAATGCCTGTGTGTTGGTCGGAGGTTGCAACGCCAATCGATCCGATGTTCACACGCATCGGGTTGTAAACGAGGTCGCCGAGGTGGACCACCTTATACTTGTTTGGATTGCTCCCAATAGCTGTCTTCGGTGGTGAAATGCCCCCGCCACTGGTAACACCTACAAGTCGTACTGAAGGAGTGTAGTCGTCTCCAATTCTCTCATTCTGCTCGTCGGTCACTTCCCCGATTGTTACGATACGGCAATCAGCAAAGGCAACAGCAAGTCCCCGAAGGCGTTTTGTCAGCGAGTTGATAGACGCTTCCGTAGTGCGAGCAAGTGAACGTACCTGCTCAAGAATCTCGTCGGGTTGAGGCAGCAGACGAAGAGTAACGTTCGGGTTCTTGATATCCAGGTCAAGCATCTCGCCGAGTGAACCGACATCCACCCACCAAGACCTGTCGCCGGTCTGGCGTTTCTGGATCAATCGGAGAAAGGGTGCGATCATTTCGTATGTGAATGGCTTTGTCTTGCTGAGCGTCGTTTCAGGCGGAAGCGGCACGTCACAGAAGAGGATTTTCTTGGTCGGCCCGGAGTGGTTAAAGAAAAGGAGATTCGTTGCTACATCCGTGTACGGGGCGAAGACATTGTGTGGGAGCCGTACTACGGCGTAAAGATTGAACTCGGACAGTAGTTGCTGACGAATTCGACATGTAACCCCGCCTGCCGACAAAAGACCGTTTGGAACGACCACTGCCGCCCGACCGCCGTTCTCGGACCCTGAGCCAGCCCGTTTCAGCTTCCGCATGATGAGTTGCAGGAACAACAATGCCGTTTCCGAAGTCTGCTTGTCGGCGGGGAAGTTGCCTCGAATGCCAGCTTCTTCTTCGCCACCAAAAGGCGGATTGGTCAGAATGATGTCCACCCGATCCCGATTACCGATCTCGGTCAACTTGACGGCCAGACTGTTTCCATAGGCCACTCTTGGCGACCGAAGCCCGTGGAGAAGGAGGTTCATTTGGGCGAGCATATACGGCAGTGGCTTGGCCTCACCGCCGAAGATGCTCTTCTCCTGCAACAACTTGAAGTCTTCGACCTTTTTGCACTGCTTTTCCAGGTGCCTATAGGATTCGACCAAGAATCCCGCCGTGCCGCAGGCTGGGTCGAGGATGACTTCGCCAAGTTGAGGATCAATCGCCTCAACCATGAAGCGGACGACCGGACGGGGCGTGTAAAACTCACCGGAATCGCCCGCCGTATCCCGCATCTCCCGCAGCATCGATTCGTATAAGTGGCTGAGGGTGTGGATTTCCTCGGCAGAACCGAAGTGGATGCTATCGACCAGATTGACCACATCTCGCAGAAGATAACCGCTAATCATGCGGTTGATGACGCCACGGAAGACGTTGGCGATCACGTCACGGCGTCCGTCACCGTTGCGACCTTGCAGGGATCGAAGATAGGCGAACAACCCCGCCCCCTTCTTACCATCAGGACAAACGGCTTCGTCGTTGTTGATAAACTTGATGAGTTCGTCGCCGGTGATGCCGTCCTTCCTTGCCGCCCAGTCTCGCCAGCGGTAGGGGGCTTCGATGGCTGGTCGGTATTTCTTTCCAGCGAGCTTGGATTCGACCTCTTCGTTTTGCTCCACGTCGTCAAGGAACTTCAAGAACATGACCCAGGTTAGCATCGGTAATCGGTCAAGATCGCCGTTCAATCCTCGGTCTTTCCGCATGATGTCCCGTGCGGACTTGATGAGGCTCCCAAGTTGCTGGGCGGTGGTCTTGGGTGCTTCCGTCTTCGTTGCTCGTTTCTTTGCCATACGCTACTCACTTTGCTATTCTTACATCACCGAGATCGGGATCGCCGCTCTTGTTCTTGGCGACAATGTGGCGAGCAAGCCTGTCTAACTTCGATTCGATCACGGCGAATTCTGTGTCGTAGTACGGTCCCTTCACGCCTTCCATCAATTCCAAATCGAAATTCGGAACACGGTAATCTGGATTGACTTCACCGATGTGCGTGGCTTTCAACAGCCCCCATCCATAAGGCTCGGTCATCTTGAACACACTACACAAGTGCTCGCACCTTCCGCTTGGTCTAATTACCTTGGGCGGGAAGACAAGGTTGCAGGCTGGAAGAGCATCCCCTGTTGAATCCACGCAGACATGTGTTGAAAAGTAGCAGATGCCGTCAAAATCTTTATTGTTAGTAACCCATTGCAGGAGCATCTGCGGTATCAAATACTCCGGCTTAAAAGGGGAGTCGTCGTGTTTAACCATGACGGAGGCGGAAGCCATCAAGGGCCACAACACGAGGCTCGCAGAAATCTGCCGTTCGAGAACCTGTCTTGTCAGTCCACCGGTCGGTGGTTCCGCAACATCATTCGCTTTTACCCACGAAAGAAGTCGTGATGGAGATTTGGTGAAATTCAGCAGTTTAACCGACTTTCCATCCTTCACCCAGAATGCGGCAGCTTGAAGTTCGTGGAACGGTGGGCGTCCCATTTCTTCCCAACACGTATACAACGAGCCAGATAGATACAGACACGGCAACCCAGGAATGCTGTACCGATCCGTAGGGACTTTGTGCCGCATTTCAAACGGAATGTGAAAGAGGTCTTCTCGCCGCAGCCTTGGGCACTGAGTTATGCGAACACGGTATAGTTGTCCCAGATGCTCTGGCTCCAGAGTCATCGTATAGTGCCTTAGCTCACTGAGAACCTGACGGATACCCGTATCGAATGCCGAGTATGCTTCGTGGAGACGACCATCTAAAGAAGAGTGTACGGAACGAGATATGCTCGCACAGCACTTGCGAATAGCGGGCTCATGCAGCCGAAGAGTATCAGCAACCGATCCGGCATCGAGCGAAGTAATCAACTCACAGAACCTGTCAAGTCGCTTCTGTAGGAACCCGTGGAAGTCGTCTTCCCAATCGGAATGAAGAGGCAACTGAACGTCTCGGTGCGAGAGAAACTCGTGAAGGTTCATGTTATGCCTCTGGTCTCACGCCGCCGCATAGAGCAAGGTTTGTAGTTCAGCCACCGCTTCCCGCAATCGCTCAACCCCGCCAAACTTACTCACGATGTCGGTCACTGTGCCGTGCTCGGAAAGCGGTGGAACTTTCAGAATGTCGGGGAACGAGAATTGTGTCGTTCCATGCTCGGCATATTTTTCCAAGAGGTCGTTGAGAATGTCTTTGGCTTCGGGGCTGTATTTGTCGAAGAAGTCCTTGCGTTCGGTGCGTAGTCGCTCAGCCCGTTCCCGCCGTGTCCGCAGTGGGGCATTGAAGGCAAGGTGGCAAAGCAAGTCGAACGGATCGGCATCAGGCTGTTTGGCGGCTTCAGCCAATTCATCGAAGTCGATACCCCGCTCCTCTAGTGCCGCAACAATTTCGCTGCGACCATCAGAATTAGCCCAGCGTTTGCGAAGCTCAGCCGCATTGGGGAAAAGAGAACGCACCTTGTTGGCAGTGTAGTCGGTGTACTTGACTACCCGCAACTGGTTACCCTGATCGTCAAGCTCGTAGACGATCTGGGCGGCGATTTCAACTCGACCCCCATCGACATAGTATTTCCTCCGCTCGCCCCCACCGCCACCTTCACCTGAACCAGCCGTTGTTGTCCCTTCGTCGTCTTCGTCTTCTTCGCCAGTCTCAACTACGATCTCTTCCCCGGTGGGAACACCTTCATCATTCACGGTTGTTTCGGTGATAATGGTCGGATCGCCATCGAAGTCGGGGTCGGCAAATAGCCGGGTTGATCGGGTAAAATCGAGGATGTTGAAAAAATACTTGTTGTAGTCATCCCGAAGCCTAGTCCCACGCCCGATGATCTGCTTGAACTCGATCATCGAATTGATGACACGAGCCAAGACGATGTTCTTGCAGGTTGGGGCATCCACGCCGGTGGTCAATAATTGCGACGTGGTGAGAATGACAGGAACGTTGGTGTCCACATCTTGGAATCTGCTCAAATGACCCTTGCCAATGTCCCCTTCGTCTGCCGTCACCCGGCACACATAATTGGGATTGTCTTGAACTAGATCGGCGTTGAAGTTATTCAACTGCCGCCGCATTTCATCGGCATGTTCCTGATCGACGCAGAACACGATGGTTTTGCCGAAGCGATCCGTCCGTTTCAGAAAATCGGTGATGCTGCGGGCAATGGCCTTCGTGCGGGCCAACAATGCAACTGCCCGCTCGAAATCCTTGGTCTGGTATTCCTCATCGGGAATTGCTCTGCCGTATCGATCCAATTCTCCCTGGCTGGGTCGCCATCCCAAGGCATCGTAGCTGGTGACGATGCGATGGACACGGTAGGGAGCAAGGAAGCCGTCGTCAATTCCTTGTTTGAGACTGTATGTGTAGACCGGGTTGCCGAAATAGGCGTAGGTGTCGATGTTGTCCTTCCGCTTGGGAGTTGCCGTCATGCCAAGCTGGAAAGCAGGCTCGAAGTATTCGAGGATTTCACGCCAACTGCTCTCATCCCTGGCACTCCCCCTATGGCACTCATCCACGATGATGAGGTCGAAGAAATCGGGCGGGTACTCCCGGTACAGACCTGGGCGACGTTCATCCTCGGCAATGGCTTGATAAATGGCGAAATAAATCTCCCGCCCCTTGCTGATCTTTCCATTGGCGATTTTCCAGCGAGCATCGCCAAAGGGGGCAAAGGTCTTGTCCTTCGGGTCATCGATCAGGATGTTGCGGTCGGCAAGATACAAAATCTTGGGGTGGCGATGTTCGCCAGTCTTGTTCCACAGGGCGTTCCAGAGCTTCCAGCAGATTTGGAAGGCGACCAGGGTCTTGCCGGTGCCGGTCGCCATCGTAACCAACACCCGTGGCTGCCCAGTCAGGATCGCTTCCATCACCCGATTGACGGCAATCTCTTGATAGTAGCGGAGATGCTTTTCGGGCTGATGGTAACATGGCGTAAGAAGTTGTTCGGCTGCCTTGTCGTCATCGAGCTTCTGCCCCTTACGCAATCGAGACCATAGTTGAGCAGGGGCTGGAAAGGTGTCGATCATCCGTTCCATGCCGGTGAGGAAGTCGAACTCAATGATCTCCTTGCCGTTGGTGGCGTAGGCGAACTTCAAGTCAAGGATTTCGGCATAGTCCTTGGCTTGCTGGAGTCCCTCGCCCGCCGTCTTGTAGCTGGCTTTCGCTTCTACAATGGCGATGGGAAAATCACGAGTATATCGGAGCCGATAGTCAGCCCGCTTCTGCTTGCCACGTCGAATCCGCTTGGGAGTTGGAATGACCCGCCCATCGGTGAACGTGTGCTGTTCGTTGATTTGCTCGTCCGTCCAGCCCGCACCGTAGAGTTTGGGCAGGACGTACTTGCGACAGGTGTCGGCTTCAGTTTCGGGCATGGGTTGGAGGGCTTTCTCAGCGGCGAGTATAGATGAGCTTGTGGCCATCGTGTTTCGCATACCCCGTCATCTTGTCCGCAGCGACCTCAAGGACTTCAATCTGGCGTGTCCTGCCGTTCAGCAGAACCTTAGCTATTTCGACGGAAGTGAGGGCGTCGTTGCACGACAAGACTTCCAGACGAAAGTGTGGGCGGGCGGTAGTGGAAATTACCTTTCCGTCTTTCAACGTGAGCATGAAGTAGTTGCCGTTCGTATCGATGTTGACGACTTCTTCACCGTGCGAATAGTCAAGACGCCATTCACCGGCAATTTTTTCAAAGAACAACTGAGCTTGCTCAGAAGTGGACTGTGCCGGAAGTTCTGGGGGTGCAGTGGTAGTCGTACCAATGATATCCTGCTCAGAAACAAGTTTCTCGATGTCACGGGCCAGAGTCTTCCAGCTTGCATCTTGAGCCGCTGCATAAATCATTTGGAAGCCGCTGTACAGGGAGTTCCCCTGCACGACTGTCGCTTTGGCTACCTCCTTGCCATTCGGTAGAGCCACAACGGCAAAGTATTCGACCTTGTTATCTTCAGCGGTATTAGCTCCAAGCGAGACTCTGACCGTTGGTAAGTGAATGGTCAACGTGTCGCCATCATTTATCCAAGCCGCCTGATTTCCTTGCGTCTTGGGAAGAAGCAATTGAAGAATGCGGAAGATGTACTGATCTGCATTGCTGGTTGGCATCGCTAACTCCTAGCCTGTGAAAATGGATCAAATTCTCGGTCGAATTTGTCTCTTAGCCGCCCATAGAACTGACTCCATTTGTCCACATCGTAGTCAAGAACACGATTGTTTTGCCCGTCGTTGAACTGGGTGGCCCACCACCGGGCGATTTCTGCCAATACCCGCCATTGTTCATCCGGCTGTTGCCATAAGTGAGCCAACTGCGAACACTGATCGCCTACATCATGCAAACGCACCGCTGCAATCTTCCAGTTTCGGCTCTGGATGTGGGTATGGGTCTCGCCCAGCAAACTGCCACCACGAAGCAATAGGTAGCGATACTGGTTCGCTCGCAACTCTGAGACGGCATCATCAGCCGCTGTCTTTGTGGCGACCATTAGAGCTTTTGTTTCCCATACCTGGATGATGGTATACCCCAGCCCCACCAAACTCGCAACAGAGCCAACAACGCCTACTGCTTCCGGCCACGTACTGCAATATCGCATGGCAATCCACACTGATCCGGCCAGTGCGGCTACTGCCGTCAACACGAGACAGATTTTCGTAGTGCGGTTCATTGGCTGCTCGGTGTCGAACCTTCATTCAGTGCTTTACGTGGTGGCTTTTTACGTCGCCTTGACAACGTTGCCGATGGTGCCGATCAGATATTCCTCGCACTCGATGGAAGTTGCCCACCCTCGACGCCTCCCCGGTTACAGAGAATCCCATTTTACCATTCTGGGGGGTACAAACAAGCTCCCCCACCCGATAGAGGTCAAAGCCGAGGAAATGGCTGGAAATTGCGGTGGTCAGCGATGGAGACCGATGGATTACCTTGTCAGTTTGGTCGCCCTGGCTATGCTGGTGGGAGCCACGGTGGCAGCGAACAACAATTTCAACGGGAGATGCAAGTCATGGCGAAGAAGAAAGTTGCCAAGAAGAAAGCGGTGAAGGTCACAAAGAAGGCTACGAAGGTCGCCAAAGCGAAGAAACTTCCCAAGCTTGCCTGCGATGCGGCTACAGTCAGGTTCATCAAGAAGGTGAGGCGGTTAGATGAAAAGGATGATTTGGGAAATCACGTGCAGAGGGCCGCAGTTCAGGCCATTCAGGCTTGGGCAGCCTCGCACAATGTGACATTGAGCGAGGTAGATGCCTTGCGTGCATTCACTATACTGTTCAAGCTTGACAAGACGGGTGTTTTCACTGGGCGGGACGAAATCATTTCTGTGGGGCAATGGCATAAGCAGGCTGCCGAAATGAAGAAGAAGCGTGAAGCAAAACACAAATAGACCGTCTTCAACCAGGATTTATTGAAATTCATCGAGGCAACAAGTCCGCTTTTCCTGTGCGGACTTGTTGCTTCTGTTGGATCGTCCATGCCGACGCAGGATTGGCTGGGGTGGTTTGGGAAGACGGAAGGAAACTTCACCAAGGCCAAGAAGCTGGGATACAACGCCCCATGACCATCCTCTTTCTCCACGGCCTCAACTCGACCCCAGGCGGCATCAAGCCGACCTATCTCAAGGACCACGGCCATACGGTGTTCAATCCGGCGTTACCCGATGACGATTTCGATGAGGCTGTGCGGATTGCCCAAGGGGAGTTCGACCGAGGGAAGCCCGATGTTGTGGTCGGTTCGAGTCGAGGTGGGGCGGTGGCGATGAACATCGACAGCGGTTCGACGCCGCTCGTTCTGCTCTGCAATACCTGACTATCTACTCAGAGTGGAATCCAGTAGCGAAGCACCGCCTTCCCATTGATGCTGATTTCATCGGAGAGCGATCTGCCATTCTTCTCGATGATTCTTCGGGAAGCTATATTGTATTTGTCGCACGTCAGCAATGCCCTTTGGATGCCAATCTTTCTCGCTCTTGCGAGTGCAAGTTCAAGAAGTCGTGACCCGTAGCCTTGACGTTGCTTGGACGGACGAATGGCATAGCCGATGTGGCCACCTTGTTCTTCCAATGCTGCATTCAGTTCGTGGCGAATGCTGACATGACCAATAAACTCATCTCCTTCTACAAGCCAGTAGACAGTGGCGGGAACGAGGTCGTCCGGCAATTCTCCCCTATGCCGATATCGTTTGATGTTCCGAAGATACGTCTCTTCATTCTCAACTGGCCCAAAGAACTTCCAAAAACCTGAAATGCCTTCTCGCTCAAATTCAGCAAGAGCAGACTTGTAGCTTTCAATGAATTGAAGTGACGGTTCAATCAGTTCCATAAGGCAGATTGTACACAATTTCCACCCGTGCGTGAACGGTAGCGACCTAGCCGCCTTTCCACCGATGCTGAACAAGGGCCATCCTTCACAGTCGGTCAGAGAAATCTGACCAAAACTGAAAGAGGATGGCCCAAGTCGTTTCTTGGATCGATCATCGTGACAACTGTTCTGTTGCCAAGCTGCTCAATCGACATACGGGTGTTCATGGCCATTCAGTTTGGTGAAGAACCAGAGAAGTACGGTATTCCCCCAGGAGAGCGTCAGGATTCTCTCGATTGCGGCTTTGGTAGCTCCCCGCCTATGCTGGTCTTGCCTTCGACTATTCACCCCACTGAATGAAAAGACACCATGCTCAAGCGAGACCGACTGAAAGCGATGCTGCGGAAGATCACCGACCAGCAATTCAATGCCATTTGGAGAGAGACCTACGGCTATGTCCCATTCGGTGATCGTGCAGATTTGGTTGCGGACTTTGTAGCCGAGCAATATGACGAGGAGTTGGATGGCTGCATCAAACGTGCCGAGTCGTTATTAAAGGGCGTCTCAAAGCCCAAGGTTAATCGATGGCTTGTTCCACGCTGATCGCCCTTTGAACGGCACATCGGTGTGGGTTGCTGGTCATTGTGGCCGGTGCTACAATTCGGTTATGAGAATGCGGCGTCCTCTACTGTTCGGCTGCCTCCCCCTGCTCATCCTCGTTATCGGTCTTCTGGTGTGGATTGGATCGAAGGCTGTCCCGTTGGTTAGATATAGCAAGCACTCTCGCAGCATCAACGAGAAAATCAAGGCATTGCGTGACCGGCGACCTGCCACAGTCAGTCCGCAGTTATGGGAAGAGTGCGTGGCTTGGGCGAGCATCGCCCACTGCAACATCTGTTTTTCGGAAGAACACGCCAGCTATCAAGCGATGTGCCGGTTTGAGGAACAATTAGATGAGAAGCTGAAGGGAAACGTTGACCTTGACACGATTGAGTGGATCGGTGATCGGCTTGCTGAAACCGGGCCTCACGGCCAGCGATACATGACGAACTGGCGAGAACAATGGAAAGCCCTTCAAAGACCGGGGAAGCGAGTGGAACCGTCGCAGGACAAGTGAAAGTCGTGGTTGTCAGCCTTCCGCCAATCCTCCGCAAGCCACGCCGAGAGGTTCCTTAATGCGTATCGTCGCTCGACTTGCCTGCATTTGCTACTGGCTATTGCTCACCGTGCTGCTCCTGGTTCCCAACCCCGCTGCACTGCTTGGGCTTCATGCAGTCCCGATGTTTCCCTGGGGCAAGTTCGGAATTCACTTGGGCTTCTTCACCGTTTTGGGGCTGCTGGTCAATTCAACCCGATGGCCGAAACGTCCCTGGTGGCCGCTGATCGTCTTGCTCATCATCTACGGCGTCACTACGGAAACGCTGCAACTCTTCGTTCCCCACCGCACTGCCAGGGTCATGGACGCCATCGAGAACATTCTTGGCATCGCCCTTGGCACGGGAGTCTATTGGCTTGTTCTGTGGTGGAGGCGGCCTTCTCCTGCCACGGTGAAGGAAGAAGCGACCGCTGAGGCATGAACAGTCGGCGACTCGGTCGGCATGTGATGTCCTTTCACATTTCCAAAACCGTCTTGTTGGCAACAGGCCGACCGTTTACCCAATCGAACACGGCAGCATCACCATCTGGACTGATTTGGACGAAGTTGTTGGTCTTCCTGGCCCAAGTGCCGCTGTTGAAGTACCAGTCCTCTATCCGTCCAGGATGGTGAGTGTGTCCGGCAATCAGGACATCGTAGCCATTGTCCTCCATATCCTCCCGGTACAGCGTAAGCATCTCCTTGGCCCGATCTGGGTTCTGAGCGGGAGTAAAGTGCCTTGCCGAAGTACCCCGTTTTCGGCGAAAGCGTCGGCTGACTTGACGGGGAAGCCACCCCAACGAGCCCGTGAGCCGAGTTTCAGCCCCTTTGACGTGGACTGCTATATCCTCAAGGATGTCTCCAATTTCCTCCAGATGATCCTCCACGAACTCGCCATCGGGTAGCACTGGTGAACCGTTTTTGTCTTCACGCATCCCCGCCAGAATGCAGCAGATTCTTCCTTTCCCCGGTTCGTCACCCTTGTTGAGCGGATCGACCTCATGCCCGTGCATGAACATGAACCGCTTGCCGCCGATCTCCCGCTCGAATGGGCGAGCCATGTTCTTGAACAGCGGGTGAGGCAGGAAGCCCGTGCCGATAAAATGGTTGAGATCAGAATCGTGATTGCCGACAACGTAGTTGGCGTTCATCGCCGCCAGCCGATCCAGCAGCGGCAGGTGCTTCACGACGACCTTGCTCAGGTTCATCTGCCAGAAATCGAACAGGTCGCCCAAGATGATGAGTTCCCCCCGTTGGCTGGCAACATAGTCGAGGAACAAACCGAGTTCCTTCTCTCGGTTGTTCAAGGGGAAGTTGTCCCTGGCTCCGCCATCGCCCATGTGGAGGTCGCTGATGACGAAGATGGGATGATTGTTGGGCATCGATCTGCTCCTTGCTGTCTTCGGAGGGAAATTTACAGCGGCCCCCGTCAGCAGCACAAGACCAAGTGGCGGCTGAAATCAAGCCAATTCTTCTCGCCAAGCCCCCCTTTCTCCGGTTCGGCGGGGGATTGAAACCAGCTCTGAATCTGCTATTCTGAGGTTACTTTTCGGCAACAGGAAGAGGCACCTTGCTGGGGTCACTGAGAGTTTTCTCTTGGTGGTCAATCGTTCTGTTTCTTGGGGAGGTGCTGCTATGTTGCGTCGGTTCTTGATTGGTCTTGTCGTTCTTTCTTGCTTGGCTGTCGAAAACGTTTGGGGCGGCATCCAGTACACGGTGACGGACTTAGGCACGCTCGGCGGGGATGTGAGTTGGGCCTACGGTATCAACAACAGTGGGCAAGTCGTGGGCTACGCATATTCCACCGGGAATACCGGCGGGTTCGCTTTTCTCTATAGCAACGGACGGATGACCAACCTTGGAACCGTGGGAGGTAACAGAAGTTGGGCTAACGGCATCAACGCCAGCGGACAGGTCGTGGGTGACTCTTACTATGTCGGTGGAGGTTACGCTAATCACGCTTTCCTTTACAGCGGCGGAACCATGACCGACCTCGGAACCTTCGGTGGAAGTTTTAGTGAAGCCGACGGCATCAATGTTAGCGGGCAGGTTGTGGGCAGTGCTCAGACCACAGGGAATGCCGCCTATCATGCGTTTTGCTATAACAACGGAACGAAAAGCGACATTGGAACCTTGGGCGGCACTGACAGTTGGGCCTATGGCATCAACGCCACTGGTCAAGTGGTGGGCAGTGCATATACCACCCAGAATTTGCCTCACGCTTTTCTCTACAGCAACGAAAAGATGACCGACTTGGGAACCCTAGGCGGCAGTCAGAGTTGGGCCTCCGCTATCAACACCAGTGGGCAGGTGGTCGGCGAATCCTATACCACTGGAAATGCTTCCAAACACGCTTTTCTCTACAGTAGCGGAACCATGACAGACTTGGGAACCATCGGTGGTTACAGTTATGCCACTGGCATCAATGCGAGTGGGAAGGTGATAGGCTGGGCCTATTCCGCCGGAAACACGACCCCCGAGCACGCCTTCGTTTATACGAACGGAACCATGACCGACCTGAACAGCATGATTGCCCCATCTTCTAAATGGAACCTCTGGGAGGCGGATGCCATCAATGACAACGGATGGATCGTGGGCACAGGCGTCAATTCTAGCGGAATGCAACACGCCTTCCTCCTCATTCCCACCCCCGAACCCTCAACCTTCATCCTCCTCTCCATCGCTGCCGTCAGCCTTCTTGGTTGGGCTTGGCGGCGACGGCGAGCGGCGTAAGATTTGTCGGCTTATTCCTTTCTTTCAGGTAGGTCTGCGATGAGATCGATGAACGTAGCGTCGGTAGTCGTGCTTCTGTTGTCAGTTGTGGGAAATGCTTGGGGCGTCGTTCAATACAAGGTGACCGATCTGGGCACATTGCCTGGCGGTGCATACAGCGGTGCCAACGCTATAAACAGCAGTGGGCAAATCGCTGGATACGCTGAGACCTCCGGTCTGGCCAATCACGCAACCTATTGGGAGAACAGCGGGAAGATACACGATCTTGGCACTCTCCCTGGCATGTCGGAAAGCCATGCCTACGGAGTCAATGACAATGGGCAAATAATTGGGGAGTCCGACACAGTCAGCTATGACTCCCATGCCTTTCTTTGGCAAACCGGCAGCGGAATGCAAGACCTTGGCACACTCGGCGGATCACGTAGCTACGCAAATGGGATCAACAATAACGGACAGGTTGTAGGAGGCTCTTATATCAATGGCGACACTGCCTCCTACGCCTTCCTCTGGCAAAACGGCAGCGGGATGCAGAGTCTTGGCACACTCGGGGGAACACTGAGCAATGCCTGTAGCGTCAGCAATACCGGGCTGGTCGTGGGTGCCTCTTATACCAGCGGCAATGCTGTCATCCACGCTTTCCTCTGGCAGAGCGGCAATGGGATGCAGGATCTCGGCACGCTCGGCGGAACACTTAGTTATGCCCAGGGTATCAACAACAATGGGCAGGTTGTGGGTCAAGCCTACACCAGCGGCAATGGCCTACGGGCCTTCCTCTGGCAAAGTGGCAGCGAGATGCAGAATCTCGGCACACTTGGCGGCTCATGGAGTAACGCCTTGGGCATCAACGACAGCGGACAGGTCGTAGGGAACGCTGGCACCACCAGCGAAACTGGCCATGCTTTCCTGTGGCAAAGCGGTAGCGGGATGCAGGATTTGAACAATTTGATTTCTTCGTCTTCTGGCTGGCTCCTGTTAGAAGCAACAGCAATCAACGACTCGGGACAGATCGTGGGCTGGGGCTATAATGGGAGGCAAGACCACGCCTTCCTCCTCACGCCCACCCCCGAACCCTCCACCTTCATCCTCCTCGGCATCGCCGCCATCAGTTTCCTCGCATACACACGACGGCGGTCAGCGTAGCCCAACACCATTCAAACAATCTTGCGGGGTGTTCCTTTCTCGTTTTGTTCGGCTGCCGAACACCACTTGACGGCTACTCCCTGCAAAATATCTGATTGCAAGGAGTTGATTCCGTTTTCTCTTGTTCCCTTCGGTTTCATCGGCAGAAGCCCAGCCGTTGACTCCGATTCAGACAAGACGAAGCGGAAGAAGACGAAAGCCTGTCTCTCCTCGTCCCATCGGCAAGGCTCGCCTTTCCACCGATGCCCCTCAGAGCCCTCCACGTTCATTATTTTCAATTCCAAGGAAGAAAACGACCCCAAACACCATGCCGACTGACGAATTAGAAATAAATGAATGGGCGTATACAGTCTGATGCTGGGTAATGCGGTCGGCACCTTAGGCAATTCTTTGCCTAGGGTCGCCTCTGCACAAACAATCCTGCTCTTTCCGCTGGTAAAGTGATGCCCAGGCTGGATTTGACGGTGTGAACAGTCGGGATGTAGCCCTGCAATTCTCTGAATGACTTTTCGGCTGCTCCTCGAACGGCTAACTGCTTTTCAAGAAAGCGTTTAGGGGTATGAACACTTTTCAATGTCTACTGACGAACTTGGTTGCCTGACTGGTCTATTCCAAGTCATCAATGAATGAAATTGATACACTAATAGATAGGTACATTTCTTTCTTTGTTATTCTTATTGCGAGCAAGCTCGCCAGGGCGGTACACTGTGGCAAATCCTCGGCGTTCTCCCCAGATCGCCTTGCGATGAACCTCGATTAGCCCAAGGGCTTTGCAAGCTCTGATGATGCGTGCCATTTTGTTCCTGTTTCCGCAACGAATGTCATGCTTATTATGCAGGAAAGTTGCCCAGTAGCTGTAGTCCATGCCATTATGGGAGGCATGTTGTCTGGCAACCAATTTGACGATTGTCTCAGCAACTTCACAGGCAAGATGTGCATGCTTCTTTCCCAACGCTGGTCCCAAATTACGACGAATGTTGTCCCTGTCCTCATCAGTCCACGAAACATGAAGGTTGCCCTTCGGGCGTCTAGCACGACGGTTCCAAGTGCTCCTGTCCGACAATTTGAAGCCACTCTTCTGCCAGCAGACAACCGACGTTTTCAATTTGTCAGTTGAATTGTCGATGTCCTTCTGGCCGCTATTGCCGCCGTAGGCTTTTGCTACGTCGTTTACGATGTCGGTGTCAATGGCCAACCAATCCTCAGCCAAAAGGCGGCTGCTGCAATCTTGAGCATCGACAGGAAGCTCACGCACGTATTTTTTGAGCAACTCAACGGCGGCGTCTTCCGCAACCCCCTCGAAGAACAGAATGCGGGCACTGACCACGATGAATCTATTCAGCGATTTGGGCGGATTGAATGTCCCAGACCAGAAACCCACTGTTTTCTGACGGCAGCAGCCTTTCAAGCTGCCGATTTCAGACGGCTGCTGCATTTGGATGTTGTTCTTGGCCGTTTTCTGTTTGCTCACCACCGGCTTGTCCTTGATCTTCTCCTTGCCTGCCCCTAGATTCTGACGAAGAAGATCAAGGATTTCCTGTTTGGGCATGTGCTTTCGGGCGGGATCGTTGAGCCAATTCACGTAGCCGACGACATCCTGCACCATCCTTCCCCGCACTTCCACCATCGGCAGCGGTCGATCCAGCAGCATCTGATAGCCTTGGCACAGCGGTAGGCGAAGACCTTTGTTCGCCTGCGGGAAAACTTCCATCTTGGCAAACGTCGGCATCCCGGCTGCTTTGGCCCTGGCCGCAAGATCGGGGTGCTGTTGATCGAGTTGAACGAGGCGTTTGCAAACGACGGCGATCACCTTTTTGAGGTTCTTGGGATGGTCGAAGGTGAGGATGCAGTGCATCCCGGTGATTTGGCCGACCTTCACCTGATAATGCCACGTCCCCCAGCCGTGAAAGTGGTCCAATAGCACCGCCGCTTGTTCAAGGAATACGTCCCGGTCGTTGCCGTGGAAATCATGATCGACGGCGACGAAGCGGGTCTTTTCCGTGGACATGACACCGATGATCTTGCTGCCGTTAATATGCTGTCGGACCAATTGGCGGGTCAACAAGCACATCGCCCAGAAGAAATCGGCTCCCGGTCTAGCCTTGATGGTCAGCCAATCTTCGTTTCGCAGGATATGCCGGTCTTTGCGGGCCGGTTCGTAAAAGATTTCCTCGTATCCCAAGTAGGCGATGGAACGAGCGGCAAGATTGACCGGCTTCGTTTGATCCACATGGTAGAGAGGAATGGCCGTCTCTACCAAGAGAAGAAGGTCAGGATCATCCAGCCAGACCTCACGGAAATCGCCGGGGGTCGCTTCGACGGTGCTGATCCAGCGGGCGGTCGGTTCTTCATCGGGTTTCACCTTCCGCCCTCGTTTGAGCCATTGGGTTTTCGTGGCGTATATTTTCGGAACCTGCCGCCAATGATCGAAGGAGCGAATTGGCTTCTGTGGTCTTGTGGTCGGCTTGCAATCGAATTGTTTCATCACTATCTCCAGTTCTTCCTCTGAAAAAACGAACCCACGGCCAGCCTCGAAAGGCCAGCCGTGGGGCGTATCGAACTGGAATTATTGTCATCGCCGTATGGCGAGAATTATCGTTGGCTCCGTGATCTTCCAGTTCAACACGCCAAGGCTCTACAGGTATATATGAGTGTGCCGAAAAGAATTCTGAAAACGTTTTTCGGAATCTATCTCCGGCACCTCGACCGGCCCGGCCCCACCAACGAATCGATGGAGCCGGCCGGGGCGAGGCTTCATGCCTCTGACCGCCGCTACCCGACCTTTGGTTTCTTTCTGGACTCGATGCCAATCTCCTTGGCGGCTTGGAGCCCTGCTGCGAACACGACCGTAGTCTGCACTATTGCGTTCACGATTTCCTCTGGAGTCTCAGCTAACTCAGCCACAATGTTCCCGTTTCCGTCAAAGTGCTCCCTCTTGATGGTGCCAATGATTTCGGGCTTGAGCTTCTCTATCTGCACAATGGCACCGACACCACGTTGCAGGATGCTGCTTACGGCTGCAATTACAGCTAATACAGTACCGTTACTCATTTCTACACCTCCTCCACAATCAAGAAGGGCTCGCCGTCGTCCTCAACTCCAACCACAACGACGCTTCGCCCGTCGCAACGAAAACGGAGCGGCTCATCGTCGCCCATTTCTTCGAGCATCAACTTGAAGTCGGCTGCGTCAGTCCAATCGTAGTCCTCATAGCGATTGCAGCCCAATTCCAGGGAGAAGCACTGCTCGCCACAAATGAGGCGAACCTCATCCCAATCAAACCAACTCTCGGCACGCTGTCGGATGTCACCGGCAGTCAGAGCCTTCACACCACATACGGTTGTCATAAAACACCTCAATAAACAAAAAAGAAAATATATTTGGCCGTTCCATCGGCATTCCCAACAGCCGCAAACGCACTGAACAATGCGGGGCGAAGGGTCGGGAAGGTTTGGCCAGCGAGGCCAGAGCGGGTCGTCAGGGCTTCGTGCCGCTTTCGATAGACCCGTTAGTTGATACCTGGAATATATCAGAAAGAGAAAATAATTGCAAATCGATTTGTGGTTCATTCTTTCGTGTCCCTGTAGATGACTTTCGCCCCGGCCTTCTTCAGAATCTCCACCAGCGTTTTCTTTTCTTGCGGGCTGTCGGTCTTGACGATCACCAAGTCGGGACGATGATTCAAGAGCATCTGCACGAGGTTCTTGATTTCCTGTTTGGTCATGGTCGGTTTCTCCATATCGTTAGCGGTTGGTGATTGAAATGGGGTAGCCTTGTTCAGTAGGCCGACGATGATGCCCGCCGATCCGGCGTCGGCGGTCCAGGCGAACACCGTTCCCTCGGGATCAAGGAGTTCGTGGCCCGTGGTGCCACATTGGCGGAAAGTGAAGTCGCTCATCCTTGCTTGGCCTTTCAATCCGTTTGGGAGGCATCGGTGGGTAGGTTTGCACATTCATTGAGCTTCTCCGCAAGACTGCCGTCGAACATCATCTCGATCAGGCTATCAGGCAGTCCGAGGCATCGGCACTTGGCGTAATCCCATTCCGTCGGCCCTCGTTGCGTGACGAAATCGCCAACCAACGTCAAATGACGAGGCAGAATCTTTACTTGTAGAATCACCCGGTGCCAATGGGCGGCAATTTCTGCTACCCGATCATAGATGATCTTTCCTTGAATGCCTTTCGGGTTGATCCGAAACACGGAGAATTGCGGGGTGAAGATTTGATCTCGGGCGATAGTGTTGGCAACCCGCATGTCGGTGAAGGCAAATATCTTCCCCTCCCCGTTGGCCCGGATGCCTTCAACTTGGATTGCCACCTTGTTCGTTGTCGGTGTGAGATGAAATAGCCTCATGATGGTCCCTTCCTGAAAGCTGGCCTGACTCGATGAATCATCGGCGACCTCCTTCATCCCATCAGGATTGAGAAGCTCGCAGCCGGTGGTGCCGCATTGGCGGTAGCTGAAGTTACTCATGGTGTCAGTCCTCCAACGTCTTTTCCACGTCCTCGGGCATCGCAAAGACAATGTGGAATGCCCCGCTGCCGAGGTTCCGCACGATCATCCTGATGTTCCAGCGTCCCCATTCATGGACGAGCACCAAGGCATTGAAAGGCGGCTGCTCGAAAGTTTCTTGGCCGATCTCCTCGGCTAGGGCTTCCAGATGTTCCCTGGGCACGCCTAAAACGGCAAAGCGTTCGGTCTGTTGGATGGTGATCTCTACTTTTCGTTCATTCATGGTGTTCGTTCCCTTTCAATGTATCCGTCCCCTCGCCGCCAAAATCCGCTGTTTTGCTTGTTGTGCGTACTCTGCATTCAGTTCGATTCCAAAACAATGTCTGCCGAGCCGCTCAGCAACAACTGCAACGGTTCCTGCACCGAGGAACGGATCGAGCACGGTTCCACCAGGGGGACAACCGGCTTCGATGCAACGCTGCACGAGTCCTTCGGGAAACACGGCGAAATGGGCACCTCTGTAACCCGCTGTAGGAATCTGCCACACACACCGCATATTGGCTCCGATGGGGCTGAATATGTCCTGACCATTGCCATTAGCACGAGCGATGTGCATTCCATGAGTGGTCCGGCCAGGCACCATCAGATTCTTGGCTATGCGTTCCAACAGTTTGCTTGGGGCCTGAGTAGGGCGACTCGGATCGACCTTGTGCCGAGCCGGATCAAACGACTCGCCGTTGTCGATGTATCTCTTGCACCGCTCCAGAGTCCTGGGGGAGTAAGGCCGGAACTGTTGGCAAAAATAGTAGCGGGGACTTTTCGTACACAGAAAGATCGGCTCGAAATCAACAGTGAAGCGGTCCCTCACGGACTCGGGCATCCCGTTGGGCTTGTGCCAGATGATGATGTTGCGAACAATCCACCCTCGGTTTTCCATCTCAATCGCCACTCGATATGGGATAAGACAGAGGCTCTTATGGCGTAATTCCCTGCTCTTGATGAGCATTTCGCCATTTCCGCAGTTGCGGATAGGGCCGGTCTCGGCATAGTGTTTTCCTCTCGATGTGCCCGCCTGTGTGGCATACGTATCACCGAGATTCAAGAAGAATGTTCCGTCGGGCCGCAGAGCCCGGTAGACCTCATCGATTACTTGCATGACGTTATCAACATATTGCCGGATCGTCGGTTCCCTCCCAATCTCGTCTGGACCAGCGTTGTAGTTCCGCAGCATCCAGTATGCTGGCGAGGTGATGCAGCTATGGACGGATTCACTGCCGACCAGCTTCAACTTGTTTCTTGCGTCACCTATCGCAATCCTTGTGCCCATAACACCTACACCTCCACAAACATCTTGTCGAAGGTGTCTTGGGCACGGGCCTTGGTTTGCCCGTCGGCGATGGCCGAAGCGGCAACGCCACCGTCAACGTCGGCGGCAACAGGTTGACCTTCAACCTCGGCGGCAACAGGCTCGCCATCAACGTCGGCGGCAACGCCACCATCAACGTCGCCGCCAACAGGCTCACGGTCAACGCCGCCAACAGGCTCACGGCCAGTTTCGGCGGCAACGCCACCTTCAACCTCGGCGGCAACAGGCTCGCCATCAACGTCGGCGGCAACGCCACCATCAACGTCGGCGGCAACGCCATCGTCAACGTCGGCAGCAACAGGCTCATGGTCAACGGCGGCGGCAACGCCACCATCAGCTTCGGCGGCAACAGGCTCACCTTCACCCTCGGCAGCAACAGGCTTACCGCCAACCTCGGCGGCAACAGGCTTACCGCCAACCTTAGTGGTCGCCATCCACTCCCGAGCCGCCGCCCAACCGCCGGGGAAGAAGTTCTCAATCAAAAAGGCGATGGCCTTCGGGATAGCCTCGGGCTCCGGGCCGGTGTAAGTGTCGTAAGCCCAGGCTTCGGAATCGGTTCCGAAAAGACAAAGGAACAGATTCGCTTCTTCTCGTTTTTCCTCGTCAGTGGCCGGATCAGGTTCGTGCTCGTCATCTTCATCACCGTCGGCGTCACCGTCGTCGGGCTCGTCTTCGTCATACGGCTCATCTTCTTCCGGCTCGATCTTTGCCACTTTGAGTTTTGTTTTCGCTTTCTTTTTCTGTGCAGTATTCTCCTTTTTTGTGGCCGGGTGTCTTTTGCCGTCTTTGCCACGGAGCTTTGTCAACTTCCCAATCTGGGAAGTTGACTCCAGTTCCTTCCGCACCTCGATCACCGTGGCATCCGATACCCCAAGAATCTCCGCTAACCAGTTGTTTGAAATCTCGGGGTCGCCCACGAGGTAGTCGGCGATGGTGTGACGCTTCTGCTGCTGATTCAGATTGCGGCGACGGGCACGGTTTGAGATCAGGGCAAACTGGAACTTCTCTTGCTCGCTCCCGAAGTGACGGACCACTTCCGGGCAAGGGACGCCCAGTTCGCCCGCAATCCGCTTGCGTTGGTGTCCTTCGACCACGTTGCCCCAGTCATCTTTGACGATTGGGATCAGCACCCCGACCTTTTTGATCGAGGTTCGCAAGACCGCCTCCTCGTTGCCCGAGAGGTCGGGGAAGATTTGGTAGTTGCGGACCTTATCATCAGGGATCGTATCGGTCGGCTGATTCAGTGGCACGGTTTGGTCAGGATTGTTTGGGTCAATCTGTCTTGAACCAATTGGAAATGGAAATTCTCGGTCGCCTGGGTTAGAATCTTCCCCCAGACGAGGAGAATTTCATGAGTGGACAACGACGACATTTCGGCACGGACCAGAAGGCTGCCATTCTCAAGAGGTATCTGGTCGATAAAGTGCCCATCTCGGACCTCTGCGACGAGTACGGGATCAAGCCGAACCAAATCTACGCCTGGCAGAAAATCCTGTTCGATAACGCTCCGGCCGCCTTTCACCCGGTCGCCAAACGCGAAGCCAAGAGGCTTTCCGCCCAGGAGGAGGAAGTCGCCCGACTGCGGGCCAAGCTCGTTCAGAAGAACGAGGTCATCTCCGAGTTGATGGAGGAGAACGTCCGCGCAAAAAAAGAGAATGGGGAACTCTAAACGGACGTTGGGTTCCCCACGACACTCGCGATGAAGTGGTCGATTACGTGCGGCGTTGGAACGAGCGCACGGAGATTCCCGCCAGAAAGTTCGTGGCTTGGCTCGGCATTGGTCAAAGCAAGTTCCACGATTGGAAGGATCGCTACGGCAAGCGGAACGAACACAACGGTTGGGTGCCGCGTGACTGGTGGCTCGAAGATTGGGAGAAGCAGGCCATCATCCGCTTCTCCTTCGAGTATCCACTGGAAGGCTACCGACGATTGGCGTTCATGATGCTCGACCGCGACGTGGTGGCCGTCAGTCCGTCGAGCGTATATCGCGTGTTGAAAACGGCGGGCCGCATCGGACGATCGACGAACAAGCCATCGAAGAAAGGCACGGGCTTCCAACAGCCGCAAACACCGCATGAACACTGGCATATCGACATCAGCTACCTCAACATCCACGGCACGTTTTACTACCTGACGACGATCCTCGACGGCTACAGCCGCTACACCGTGCATTGGGAGATTCGCCGCTCGATGACCGAGCAAGATGAACTGACGATCCTGCAACGCGCGCGGGAGAAGTTCCCCAAGGAGACGCCGCGGATCATCAGCGACAACGGCTCGCAGTTCTTGGCAAAAGACTTCAAGGAGTTCATCCGCATCTGTGGGATGACGCACGTGCGCACCAGCCCGTACTATCCACAGAGCAACGGCAAACTGGAGCGATTCCACGGGAGCATCAAGGGCGAGTGCCTGCGGCCGGGCACGCCGATCTCGCTGGAGGATGCCATCCGCATTGTGGCTCGTTACGTGGAGCACTACAACGAGGTGCGATTGCACAGCGCGATTGGCTATGTGGCGCCGGCGGACAAATTGGCGGGCCGTGAGGCGGAGATCTTCGCAGCCCGCGATCGCAAACTGACGGAGGCCCGCGAGCGTAGAAAGGAGCAGCGAGAGGCGGCCCGTTTGCGGACGGTTGCCTGATCGAAGGAAGGACGTTACGATGAGAGACGACCTGGGCGGAGGATAGGGCTCCGGTGGGAACCGACCCGAGCGCCGCCCCAGGGGTTGTGAGCGAGGTCCGGGCGGTGGTTCTGCTGCCGCCCACCTCCCTCGCTTACAACACCAAAGCGAAAAATCCAAGCACTACCAACCAACTTCAACACCCGGACGATCCTAGCAAGCCAATCGAAGTTTCCATTTCACGCTGAACCAAGACATTACAATCAAGAACGTTCTTGCGTAAATTGGCTTCAGTGATTGATGGGACATAACCCCATGTGTCTGCGGGGCCACGAAGACGTGTGGCCTTGGGCTGATCGTGGTGGTGCCGTTACACCACACTGCGATTTTGAGAAGTGGGACATGCCCGTTGCCACTGTTATCCACTACCCTCCCCGCAACTTGCTGGGCCATCTTGGGTTCGCTGGTTCTAGTGGCAGCGATCTACTCCCAATATACGATCAGGCCGATTGGCCAAATCAGAAGTTGAGTTGCACCTCTCGGAGGAGTTGCATACCGAAGAGAGAGACAACGAGAGTGGCCGAGACTTATCCCACCACGATTACACAAGAGAGTGCCGAGGATGGGCACAGGGGGGAACTGGCAGGAGCGAGTTCCCGTATCCATTTCTTTTGGCTTAGGCGAGCATCCGATGTTCGGTCGCCGAAACGCCCAAAAGTCTGTTCATGACCAATTATCGTCGCCTGGCTCATGCTTAGGGCCAGGGAGCCTGGACTTGGCAGGAAGTTTCTCATCTGGGTTAGGTGTGTTCTTCCCCATCTTCTGGCCATCTGTCAACACGGACTCGACTGATGGATTCGACGTGTCTTTCGAGAGTGTCCTGCCGACGCTCCATTCAACGCTAGTGTTCAGGTGACAACCTTTACCATAGACGGAGAGAATCCAATGGTCACCATTCGGCGTTGGTCCCAAGTCCTTTAGAAGATGCTGGTCTAGGACTGATTTGTTTTTTCGGCTCTTTGTGTCGCCGATCTTGGAAGTAGAACTCCCTCCCAGTTCAGGGTTGACGATGCTCCATTCAATTATTTCGCCAGGGGCACCCTCCAAGACCTTGGTTGTGAACAAGCCAAACAGTTTCTTGTACTCTCTGGGCACCGAGCACCTTCTTCCCTTGTCGCTCTTAAGTACATAGCCCGTGTCGCCGATGTCAATGGTGACTTCGTGACAGATCGGCATTTCGTCAGTAACGTCTGCTGCCACGACGGGCGGCAGGAAGGCCGGTGGGTTATCAAGAATGTCAATCCACACAACGTTGTCATTGCCGAACCAGATGTATATCGCCTCCGTTGACGAAAGAAAGACATCGTAGTCCAGAGAATGGACTAACGGATGGCACGGAAAACAGGAATTGTTTCCTAGATCGAGAGGCTTATGAAAGAATTCGTCGAAAAGTTCGGAATCAGCAACCTGCCACGCATCGCTCCCCTTGTCTGCCGCAAGTTGTTGGATCATGTCCGGCGTAATCGGATTTCCCCACAGTTTGGTTTCGGCATGAAGTAATCCAGTGTGGCAGAACTTCCCCGTATCGAACAGGACTTCCAGCCAACCGAACTCGTCGGATAACGGACACCACCGCCCCGATTTGTTGGGGTTCGGTAGGTTCACTTCACAGTCCTCGGGAACACACCCCGCTGTCTTGGCTAAGTCGCTGATCGCTGCCAGGATTCGGTACGAGGCTTTGGCAATCCTCACGAACTCGCAGTGAGCTTCTTCGCTGCCGGTCCCAAAAAATCGAGCACACGCCGTTCGGTCTGGAAAGACCTCCCATTTTTCCCACGCTGCATCGCTCGGCAGATTGGTTCCGTGGTTGACCTCGATGAACCGCTGCCATTCCTCCTGGCTCGGCGGACTGCGGAAGGCGTCCGCCTCGATCAACTGACAGCGGAAGTTGGGATAGTCCATCGAAGCGGAAAGAAATTCCTCACAATGCACATCGTTCAGTAGAGAGCATAGCTTCTCGTACTGGCTGTAGTCGGGGGTGCGTGTCATTGGTTTTCGTCGCCTCCAATCATCGTTCGGGACATGCTTCAACAGCCCAGCCAGCATACGGCGGGCTCGGTCCTCGTCCTTGTCATGGTTCCAATCTCACTACTATCTGAGATTCCCGCCGCCAGTCAACGCCCCTGACCCCAAGAACGTTCTTGACTGTTCGGAAACGTTCCATTCTCCGATTTCGACCGAAACTCCGCAACCTCTGTCGTCGCAATAGGTTGTCGCCATTGGAGCATGGCCGAGAACGCCATTTTATGGCCCCAGTCCATAAAGGGTGTGGGAAGCACACTTTCTCTCGTGAAGTGGTTTCGATGCTTGTAATCTCTGCCGATCCGCCGTGGCCGTATGCCCCCAGACGCAACCCTGCCAAGTTTGGGCAGGGTGCCGCTGGCCGTTACGGTCTTATGTCGGCAGAGGAACTCATCGGGCTTGGCCCGTTGGTGAAGTCAATCATCGAGCAGGAGGACGATGCGGCGTTGTTCATGTGGGCCGTATGGCCGAAACTGACCATTGCCACACACGTCATCGAGGCTTGGGGCTTCCGGTACACGACGGCAGCGTTTATTTGGATCAAGACTACGAAAGGTGGTGGCTACCATCGCCGTTGCGGCAATTACACCGCCAGCAACTCGGAGCCGGTGCTGTTGGGCGTCAGAGGTCGCATGCCTCCTGCGGTAAAGCTGATCCCGCAAATCATTGTGGCACCGCCCGGCAAACACTCGGCCAAACCGGAGGAAATGCAGGACCGCATCGAGCTTATGTACCCCAAGGCCAAGAAGATCGAACTGTTTGCCCGCCGTGTACGCCGTGGGTGGATTTGCCTCGGCAACGAAATCACCGGACGGGACATTCGGGAAGACCTGCGACGGTTTCTCGATAGGAATGGTCAAGCATGAACCCAGTATCGCAAGAAAATCTGAACGCCGTTGAGAGGATCGTCCCGTTTGCGGGACGGTCGAGCGATGGCGGTACGGGCTCAGCGACCGTGGTCGTGGAGCTTGGGCAAGAGACGCTACGGGTGCTTGCGGAGGTCCAAGCCGACCTGAAACGCATTGCCGACCATTTCGATCCGAAACCGGCAGATATCGTCGGCACGCCCTACTTGGCAGACAAGCTCGGCTGCACCCCAACCTGGATCGCCCAGATGGTGCGGGACGGGGAGATTCCAAAAGGCTGCCTCGTTCCCGGCAGCGGCAATGGGCGGCAGTGGAAGTTTTACCGTCGCCGGATTGAGGAATGGTTGGCAAGCAAATCGGGAGGCAGCCCTTGACCGCCATCTAAGATGGCTTAACGAAATCAGCAGGTCGGAGTGCTCGAATGGGTCGCAAGCCAAAGGTGGAAAAACGAACGATCACGGTGGTCGTCAACGGGACGACCATTCCTGTGATTCTCCACCCACCCAAGCCGCCACGGCGGGCATGGTACGCCTATTGGCCCGGCCTGACGACCAGCAAATCCACCGGACAAACGGATTTCGGGACTGCTGCAAAAGCCGTTGAACGGATGCTGGGAAGTGGGGAAGAGATCGAAGAGAAGGGACAAAAGAAGAGTGACAGATTGCAGCCTCTCACGGACGAGGAATTCGAGGAAATCCAGAGGAGGCATTACGGGAAGAAGACAGACCCGGCAGCGGCAATCCGGTCGGCAAAGTCGTTGACTGCCAGTCTCGACTCAATCAGGGCTTTTCGGGAAATTACCGGCATCACACCAATCTCGCTTGCCACACCAGATGATTGTGAACGGTTTCAGCGTGAGGCGTTACAGAAGCCACGTAATTGGCGAATGCCATTTCGCACAAAAGATGAACCGAGGCGACTCAGACCGAATACCGTTCTAAAGTGGTCCGTTGCGTTACAGGCAGCATTTGAAAGGGCCAACGTCAATGCAGGCAAGAAGTGTGTCCGGGGAGTTGTGCCCCAAGAGCGATTGCTAACGTCGAACGCTTGGCGACACTTCACTTGGATCGACGGAACCGCACCGAAGAAGCGAATCTTCACGGACGAGGAACTCTTCTCAATCCTTGACGAGCTAGAAGGCAAGTGGCACGGTGTCCCTACGGCGGCTCTGTTCGCCAAAGTTAGCCTATGGATTTGGGCACGAAAAGCCGAAGTCGCAGCCTTGAAGTGGCAGGATATTCGTGCTTTCGGAGACGAGTACCATTTTGACTTCGTCGGGAAATGGGGCATCAGGAAATGGGCCAGGATTCCAAAACAACTCTACGACGAACTGCTCAAGTCGAAGACGAACAGCCCGTATGTGTTTGGTGGATTCACGACCGAACTGCGAAAGTATCACAAGCGAACGAGCCCTGGCATGGAGAAAGCCGTCAACGAGGTTTTTTCTACCGAGGCACTGGGATGGTGGTTCAACAAGAGGCTCCAGTCCTGGGCAATGAGATCAAACCGTGAACATGCAAGCCATCATTCGTTTCGCAAGACAGCTTTGCAGATTGCCCATGTGGGGGAGGATCGTAGCGGGGCCGTCGCCCAGGATGCCAGCATCACTCGCTCAGTCATGGTTCGCCACTACGTCGATGATAACGACGAAGCCTTGCGAGGCAGAAGCAACCGGACCTTCTATCGGTTGATCGGTGGGCTGAATCCTGAGGTGGCAAAGCGTTATGGCTATGCCGTTGACTCCGACGATCTGGGAATGGCAGTTCGTTTGCAGGCCGCCATCAGCACTCGGGACTGGCAAGCGGTCAGGGACACCGCCCAGCAACTCATCGACCGCAAGCAGCAGTCTTGATGGCTATACGTGCCCCCGACTTTGGTCCCAGTTTTGTGAAATTTTGTGAAATCGAAACTGGGTGGCGAAAGTAGTCGAAGTTCGTCGTCGTAAGTCCTTATTTTGCAACGAAAAAGAAGTACGCCCGGAGGGATTCGAACCCCCAACCCTCGGTTCCGAAGACCGATGCGCTATCCAATTGCGCCACGGGCGCGAACCCGGTCTTGACCGGCTAGAAGGTGTTGTCCGGGTGTCGGTGTGGTGTCCGTTGCCAAGTATGGCGTCCCCGGCACTGGCTGTCAATCAGTCTCCCCCCGCGTAGCGACAAAAGATACAGACCCCAGGGTGGTGAGTGTCTGGGGTGTCAAACAAGACTCATGCCCACCGAGGCCACGCACCGGACACCGTGCCGGGGCGCGGCGACGGTCGGTTGGCCGGCGTCGGGTTAAGATGGGGAGAATCCGACATTACTTTTCCTTTCTGGATGGGGTTGGTTTCTAGTCGGACAAGTGAAACAAACTGTCGTTAATAGCGCGACTGTTCCCGCGGGCCTCTGTTCTTTCCAGTCTTCCGAAAGTATCTATCCATGTGTACATGTTCACTATCAGCAATCTGCTTTGGCGCCTGCGTTACGACGTTTTGCGCCCGTATGCAGAATCGCAAAACTCGAATAGAGGTGCGCCCGCTCGCGGAGCGGTTGCGGCACGAGGGGCTGAAGGTGTGGTTCGATGAATGGGTACTCAAGCCCGGCGACAGCATCCTGGCCGAAAATCGAGGAGGGACTGGAGTGTTCCCGTGTGTTGGTGCTCTGCACGTCGGCCAATGCGTTCGGCGCGGACTGGGCGCAGGTGGAAGCTGGCACGTTCTGGTTTTGCGATCCGCTGAACAAGGAACGACGGTTTATTCCCGTGCGGCTCCGGCAACCGAGCGAGGTCTCCACCTGCTGACGAGAGACAACGGGCGACGGGAGCGGCTCTCGGAGCACTGAATTGCTCTCGTCGGATGTTTCTTCCCGATTCCGTCCCAACGTCATCAAACGTATGGGTTCCCGGTATGCAACAAGCAGCGTCATCAACGGGTGGGTTTTCAAGAGACTCGGAAAACGGGTGAGATTTCGAGAGCGACGTCAGGAGGCACGTGTCTTACGCCCCATGCTTCCGCCAAGCGAAGGCAATCAGGCTCATCAGGCCGGCGGCCAACAACGCCACGGTTCCAGGCTCGGGCACGGGCGTGACACCCGCGGCGGCCGACATCCCAGCGATCGGCGGTAACCCGGTCTGCGTCAACATTAGGTCTCGATCGAGCCCGTCCACCACGCCGTCATAATTTGCGTCACCTTGCTGCCACGCCGTTCCAGTGAAAGCGTGCGCAAACCAGATGTTCCGATCCGAGTTGTCTACCGCCCCATCCAGATTGAAGTCGCCGGGATAGGTGGCCATGACCTGCACCTGGTCCGTCGCGGTATTGTCGAAGCACCCCAAGGTCAATCCCGTCGCCAACGCCGTCGAATCGCGGAACTTGCCCACGTCCCAGCGACCGCCGTCACAGCTTGCCCTCAACAAGCTCTCGATGGTCGCCGCCGGGTCCGTCGCCCCCGCGTAATCGAAGACCATCATTCCAGACTGAATGTCGGCACCGCCGAGGTTCAACACGCAATTCTGCGCGCTGGGACCGAGTTCCAACGTTCCAGCCATCACCGTCGTGCGGCCAGTGTAGGAGTTGGCGCCGCTGAGGACCGCCAACGTTGCAGCCGATTTTGTCAGGCCGATCGAGTTGCCGGCGAGATTGGCGGCGACCGTTCCGCCGCGAACGTCATACGTGGCATTGCTCGTCAACGTGCCCGTACCCGTCACCGTGCCGCTGCCAACCTGGAAGGCGCCGATCGACTGGGAAAGCGCGCCGGTGTTCAGCACGCCGCCGGCGATGGTGTAGTTGCCGGCAGGTAGAATCGAGTTGCCGCTGTAATCGAGCGCGCCGTGAGTGATGTCAATGCTGCCCGAGAACGAGTTGGCGCCGGTCATCGTTGCCGTTCCGTAGCCGGACATGGACAACATGCCGCTGCCGCTCAGTTGGCTTGCGAAGGCGACGGCGTTGGAGCGGTAGATACTGAGAGTGCCGCCGGCGCCGAGGGCGATATTGCCCGCCACGCCGCCGAGCACCGGGCGCGGGCCGCCGCCGAATTGCAGCGTGCCGGCGGAAATCGTGGTCAGCCCCGTAAAGGTATTCGTGTTGGTGAGCATCACGGTTCCATCGCCCGTCTTGTTTAGGCCGATCGTAGCTCCGCCGCCGAGAACGCTGCTGATCGTGCCGCTCTGGACGTCGTAGTTGGCACTGCTCGTGAGCGTTCCGCTGCCGCTGACGGTGCCGTCGATAAGCTGGAACGTGCCGATCGCTCGCGAGAGCGAGCCGGCGTTGAGGGTGCCGCCCGAGATTGCATAATTGCCGCCGGGCAGCGCGCCGTTGAACGTTAAGGCGCCGGCCGAGAGACTTGTAGTTCCGGTGTAGGTGGGACTGTTGAGCGTTGCAGCTCCACTGGTTGTCTTGTTCAGGCCGACGTTGCCGGCCAGGACAGCGGTGACGGTCCCTCCCCGAATATCGTACGCCGAGGAACTCGTCAAGGCGCCCGTGCCGGTGACCGCGCCGCCGGTGATTTGGAAGGCGCCGATCGTTTGCGACCCCGCGCCGAGACTCAACGTGCCGCCGTTGACGGTGTAGGCGCCGACGGGCAAGGCCGAGGCGCCGCTGTACGTGAGCGCGCCGTTGTTGACGAGCAGATTGCCCGAGAAACTGTTGCCCGCCATCGTAAGAGTGCCGGCGCCATCCTTCACCAGGGTTCCATTACCGCTGAGCTGGTTGGTGAACGAGACACTGCCGGAGCGATTGACGTCGAGCGTGCCGCCCGAGTTGACGACGATACTGGTACTGCTCGACAGCGAACCGGAAGATCCGCCGTTGCCTAGTTGCAGGGTGCCGCCGGAGATGGTCGTTGCGCCGGTGTAGGTATTGCTGCCGGTAAGGATCGACGTGCCGGCCGTGGTTTTGTTCAACCCGACGTTGCCTGCCAAACCGATTCCGACCGTGCCGGTCTCGACATCATAGGCGGCATTGCTGGTCAGTTGGGCGGAACTGCTGCCGGTCAGCGTTCCGCCGGTGATCTGGAACGTGCCGATTGACTTCGTCAGCGAGCCGATGTTCAGAACGCCGCCGGTGATCGTGTAATTGCAGTTGGGCAAAGTGCCGCCGCTGTAGTCGAGTGTGCCGGCGTTGACGGTCAATCCGCCGGTGTAGTCGCCGATGTCTCCTCCCACGAGCGTTAGAATTCCACTGCCGTTCTTGACGATGGCGATCTTGCCGCTGCCTCCGGCGTTGTCGCGGATCGTGCCGCTGAACGAGCAATTTGCGGAGTTATTGACGACCAGCGTTCCATTGGCGACGCCGGTTTCCCCCTCGGTGTTTTCGATCTCGGCCCCGCCGCTGGTGGAGATGCCCCCGACGGTTACGGTATTGCCGTAAACCTCAAAATGTGGATTTCCCGTGCCGGCAAAGGTGACATTCGCCGTCGAGGGGAATTGATTCGGGTTCTGGACGACCACGTAGCCCGGGTCGTCGACAATCGTGAAATCGCCGGGGATGGCGTTGACGCCGGCGGTCTTGGCCAGTATGAGCTTGCCGTCCGAGATCGTCGTTGTGCCCGTGTAGGTGTTGGCATTCGATCCGCCCAGCGTCACCCAATTGCCGCCGATGACTTTCAGGGAGCCGGTGCCGCTGATGACGCCACTGAAGCTGCATGTCGAATTCACGGCGCTAAGGCCCAGCGTACCGTTGTCAGTGACGCTTCGGGCAGAAAGCGAAGCGTCGGTGATGTCTTGCAGAACCAGGGCGCCTTGGGAAATGGTCGTAGAGCCGGTGTAGACGATGTTGCTGCCGGCGAGAGTCTGGGAACCGGTTCCCGTCTTGATGATGCTCACGGCTCCCACGTTGCTTCCGGACCACGTGTCGCGGAGCGTGCCGTTAAACGAGCAATCGGTCGAGTTGTTGATCGTGAACGTCAGCGCACCGTAGCTGGATTCACCCCATGTGTTCTCGACAACGCCCTGGCCGGTGGCGTCGCACAGTCCCGCGACCGTCTGACTATGGCCGAAAAGCTTGACCTCCTGCCAGGCCCCCGTGCCGCACCACGTCCATTTCGACGTCGAGGCAATCTGATTGGACTGCTGCACGCTGACGAAGATCTGGGTGTTTCCGCCGAGGGTCAGATCACCCGGAATCGCATAGCCGGATGTCTCGTTGAGGTACACGTCGCCGCCGAGAATGGTGGTCAATCCAGTGTAGCTGTTGCCGGAAGAGCCC
Source organism: uncultured Planctomycetia bacterium (assembly GCA_963719005.1). Taxonomy (GTDB): domain Bacteria; phylum Planctomycetota; class Planctomycetia; order Pirellulales; family Thermoguttaceae. Next base: position 357,724 of record CAVRAR010000018.1, on the reverse strand, counting down.
TGAATGTAGAGGGTCGCTGTTCCGGTTTTTGTCAATGAGCCGCCGCCGGCGCTGTCGATGATGTTGCCGGTAAGATATACGCTGTTGGCGCCGGCGGCGATCGTCCGGGCGCCGCCGTTGAGGTCGAGACTATTCTTGAAGGTCAAGGAACTGGAGGCCGTCGTGGCATTCAGCGTCAGAGGGCCAAGAAGCTTCGTGCCGACGTCGCTTTGGCTATTGCCCCAAACGAGCGTGGCCGGCGTCGCTTGATTGCCGATGTTCACCGTGAGAGCGACGGAGCCCGCCGAAAATCCGCCGCCGCCGAGTCCCCATGCCAGGGTATTGTTGCCCGATGGGCCAAGTGAATACGTGAACGACGAAGTGTTGTTGAATTGCAGCGCACCGCCGTTGAAATAGAGGAAACTGGAAGACGGAATGCCCGTGCCGATCGTCGCTTGCAGGATGCCGCCGGCGAACGTCGTGGTGCCGGTATAAGTGTTGCTTCCCGTCAAACTCAACAATCCGTCGCCGGTCTTGATGATTCCCACCGAGGAGCCGCTGATCGAGCCGGAGATGACGGCGTAGTCGGCGGTCGAATTCGGATTGTCGGCCACCTGGATCGTGCGGTCTGCACCGTTCAGATTGATGCCGTTCTGGAAAGTAGTGACGTTGGCGGCCGTCGGAGAATTCAACATCAGCGTTCCAACTATATTCGTGCCGACCGTGCTACCCCAGGTAAGCGCGCTGGTGCCGCCGTTGATTCGGACGGCCAAGGAGCCGGAGCCGGCGGCGAATCCGCCGCCGCCAGTTCCCCAGGAGAAGCGATTGGTTCCCGTTCCGCTGCTCAGCGTGCGGCTAAACGTGCCGGCGCTGCTGCTATTGGACTGGAGAACGCCGCCGTTGAGGCTGAGATAGCTGCCGGTGGGCAAACCGACGCCGTTGTCGGCCTGCAACACGCCGGCGCCGATCGTGGTCGTGCCGCTGTAGGTGTTCGTGCCGGTAAGGATCGTCGTTCCCGCTCCGTTCTGCGTGATGGAGCCATTGTTATTCAGAACGCAGCCGAACTTGCCGCTAATCCCGCTGGCTGGGTCGAACGTAAGCGAGCAAGCCTTTTGGAAGACGAAGCTCCCGGTGAAATTCGAGGCCCCGCCGCCGAGTGTGAGGGCCGAGCAATTGAAATTGATCGTGCCGCCGCCAAAATAAGCGCTATCGAACGTGGCGGCGCCGCCGCCGGGCGGGGCAATGTAGAGAACTCCCGTCCCCGATGCCGTGATGTTGCCGCTGAAATTCGTAGTACCGGTCAGATAGACGGGGCCCGAGCCCGCTTGGATCAACCCGCCCGGGGCCGCGCCGTAGCTGTTGAGTATTCCGCCGCCGTCAATCAGGCCCGAAATGGTCGTGGTGCCCGCGCCGCTGAACGTCAGATCGCTAACGACGGTATGAACGGCGCCGCTCGCGGTCAACGATTTTCCCGAGGCCACGTTCCACGATTGCGGACCGCCGATAAACAGCGGCGTCGTGAATGAGACGTTGTCGGTGCTGGTGATTCCGCCGGCAGTGATCGTCAAGTAACTACCGGAATCGGCGGGAGCGAACGAGTAGCCCGATGTGCTGATGGTCAGTCCGTGAGCAATGACTCCTCCGCTAACCGTGATCGCCGTGCGCGATGCCGTGCTGTCGAAAACGGCCTGCAACTCCTGGTTGACCCAGGTGAAGGTCCCGCCGCTTGCATTATTCTTCCAGTTGCCGCTGGTCCCGGAGGTCGTATCCCAGACGCCGCTGACGGTTCCTTTCCACGTATTCGTGGCGGCTGTTCCGGTGTAGTCCGTTCCAGGCGTGCCCGACGCTCCGACGTGATACATCGGCCCGGTGTAATACATGGGTCCCGTGACGGCGATGAAGGTTCCGCTGGTAGTAATGCCCGAGCTGCCGTATGGAACAAAATCGTAACCGTTTTGGCCTTCTCCCGTGCCCCAACTATTCTTGACGATGAAATAGCCGCCCGTGGGCACATTGGAATCATCGCAGTAACCCACTACCACGACGGCGTGATTCACGCCTCCGGCAGGTCCACGGTAATTCGCTTCCAAGTCCGCCACGGATCCATGCAGATCGTTCCCCGCATTGACGCCGATCACGAATGGGCCCATCGTTTGCAGATAGGACTTCATTGTACTTACGATGCAGGGCAGCCTGGTCTGATCAGAAACGCTCTTCCAGCAGCGGTTTTGCCAACCCGTGGCCAAAGGCCAATAAGGGGCTATGCCGGTGTCGGGACTTGACGACTGATAAGGACATTCGGCCTCGGAAACGACGCCGTGAGTGGTGAAGTAGTCTGCGACCGAATCCGACCCGCCTCCCTGGGTACTGCCCATGTCGGGACTGGTTTCCCAGCAGACCTGTTGCTCCGAGACGTCGGGGTCGAAGTTGAAATCGTTGCGGGTGAGTTTGTACTTCGCTTCTTCCATGCCGCAGGCGGCAAAATCCCAGCACGTCCCGCCGAACTGACTTCGAACAGGCGTGTTCCAGTTGCAGCCAGCGACATTCCGCCAATCGAAGCTATCGGCCAAGAGGGAGCGGGACGAGAAAGACACGCTTGTCGCCAACAAAGCGAACGTCAAGAAAACCCGATAGAGGGAAATCACGCGGCTGTGCATCATCAAGGTCCTTTGAAAAGGCGCCACAAAACAACAGAAGGCAGCGGCGTACCTCGGGAATCCCGCGGCCTGGCCAAAGGGGACGGTCCCCGTAGCGTGACAGCCCTCGTGCTGCGCGTGCCGAGGCGATGGCGGTTAAGGATATGGCACATTGTTCCGGAGAGTCTCGGAGAACCACACGCTGGCAAATACCCAAAGGCCGCTACATGAGGTGATGTATGGGCGGAGGCCACCTTTAGTAGGTCGGAAGACGCTGCCCCAGTATTACAGAAGTGGCGTCCTCGCTCTCCAGTCTATATGCATCTGTAGTTTCTGTCAATATCGCTGACGGCTTTTGTTGTCCACAGGCAGAATTGATGCGGCCGCGTCATCCGAGGGTTCGGATGTCTTGAACCAATTGGAAATGGAAATTCTCGGTCGCCTGGGTTAGAATCTTCCCCCAGACGAGGAGAATTTCATGAGTGGACAACGACGACATTTCGGCACGGACCAGAAGGCTGCCATTCTCAAGAGGTATCTGGTCGATAAAGTGCCCATCTCGGACCTCTGCGACGAGTACGGCATCAAGCCGAACCAAATCTACGCCTGGCAGAAAATCCTGTTCGATAACGCGCCGGCCGCCTTTCACCCGGTCGCCAAACGCGAAGCCAAGAGGCTTTCCGCCCAGGAGGAGGAAGTCGCCCGACTGCGGGCCAAGCTCGTTCAGAAGAACGAGGTCATCTCCGAACTGATGGAGGAGAACGTCCGCGCAAAAAGAGAATGGGGAACTCTAAACGGACGTTGGGTTCCCCACGACACTCGCGATGAAGTGGTCGATTACGTGCGCCGTTGGAACGAGCGCACGGAGATTCCCGCCAGAAAGTTCGTGGCTTGGCTGGGCATTGGCCAGAGCAAGTTCCACGACTGGAAGGATCGCTACGGCAAGCGGAACGAACACAACGGCTGGGTGCCGCGCGACTGGTGGCTCGAAGATTGGGAGAAGCAGGCCATCATCCGCTTCTCCTTCGAGTATCCACTGGAAGGCTACCGGCGTTTGGCGTTCATGATGCTCGACCGCGACGTGGTGGCCGTCAGTCCCAGCAGCGTCTATCGCGTATTGAAGGCGGCGGGCCGCATCGGGCGCTCGACGAACAAGCCGTCGAAGAAAGGCACGGGCTTCCAACAGCCGCAAAAACCCCATGAACACTGGCATATCGACATCAGCTACCTCAACATCCACGGCACGTTTTACTACCTGACGACGATCCTCGACGGCTACAGCCGCTACACCGTGCATTGGGAGATTCGCCGCTCGATGACCGAGCAAGATGAACTGACGATCCTGCAACGCGCGCGGGAGAAGTTCCCCAAGGAGACGCCGCGGATCATCAGCGACAATGGGTCGCAGTTTTTGGCGAAGGACTTCAAAGAGTTCATTCGCATCTGCGGGATGACGCACGTGCGCACCAGCCCGTACTATCCGCAGAGCAACGGCAAACTGGAGCGATTTCACGGGAGCATCAAGGGCGAGTGCCTGCGGCCGGGCACGCCGATCTCGCTGGAGGATGCCATCCGCATTGTGGCTCGTTACGTGGAGCACTACAACGAGGTGCGATTGCACAGCGCGATTGGCTATGTGGCGCCGGCGGACAAATTGGCGGGCCGTGAGGCGGAGATCTTCGCAGCCCGCGATCGCAAACTGACGGAGGCCCGCGAGCGTAGAAAGGAGCAGCGAGAGGCGGCCCGTTTGCGGACGGTTGCCTGATCGAAAGAAGGACGTTACGATGAGAGACGACCTGGGCGGAGGATAGGGCTCCGGTGGGAACCGACCCGAGCGCCGCCCCAGGGGTTGTGAGCGAGGTCCGGGCGGTGGTTCTGCTGCCGCCCACCTCCCTCGCTTACAACACCAAAGCGAAAAATCCAAGCACTACCAACCAACTTCAACACCCGGACGATCCTAGCAAGCCAATCGAAGTTTCCATTTCACGCTGAACCAAGACAGTAGTAACCAAGGCTGAGTGCCACGAGGAAAACTGAGATTAGGCTCCCCCAAACGAACACGGAATTGCCGAAATGAGGGGCGAGTACACGGCTGCCGGCGATTTCCAGCCCCATTAGCACCGCGCCGGCTGAAAAGACAAGCACCTTCAAGCCAGTTTTTTGCGGTAGAAATGACGGTGAACTAGACCTATGGGGCCGCCCAACGTCGATCGTTTTTTCTTGTTTAAGCCGTTTTTCTGTTCTGTTTTTACGTGTCATGTCTGAATGGGAGGAAAAAGGTATCAAAAACGACCGGCAAGACTCTCTAACTAAATGAGGAGACAATGATATTCTCTGCCTACTTGATCCTGCCGGCCCATTGGCGGCCCCTCTCCACGATTTCAGGGACATTATACCTAATTGCCACCCGCGTTACTGAATAAACTCGGTTGGCTGGCTGCTGGTGTCATCCCCGCCAATTTAGCGGATCACGGTGGCATGTCAAGAACTCTTGGTTCTTCGGCACCTAATCCATCATCCCGCCATTCGGCCGATTCCCCTGTCAATCCACTCCGAGATTGCCATTTTGGACTTCAAAGCACCGGAAAGCCGTCCGGAATGCAGTGGTCGGCAAGATGTCTTGCCGACTACATTCCGTGCCGTCGCGGGAGTTGTGCGGGCGATTCGCCGGTTATCCGCCGGAAGGCTCGGCGTAGGTAGGCTCGATTCGGAAAGCCGGTCCGCTCGGCGATCTCCCCGATCCTGGCATCGGTATGCGTCAGCAGGTGCGCGGACTCGTACTTTGGCGATGAATCGGCCCCACACCCTCTCGCCATCGGTAGCAGGGGACGAAGCAGCCGTCCAGAAAGGCTGTGGGGGCGGCAGTTGGACTGCCGTCCCCACAATGCGTTTTGGAATTGACTTCTTGCTCTTGCACGAGCGAAAGCAAGTGCCTCACGCTTTTCGACGCTATGGCATCAACATCATGCGACCCATGCCTGCCCCTGGCTTCTCTTCTTTCGCTTGCTCGTTCTTGAGCTTGATCTTGCAAGATGCGTCGAACTTGCCGAAGAGGTCTTTGGTGTCGAAGGAGACGGTCGCGGTGAAGGTCTCTTCCTTGCCGGAGAGTTTCAGGTCCTTTGGTACTCGCCACGAGTACCCGCAGGTGCCGCCTCAGCCAAAGGGCATCGTGCCCTCGGCCACTTTCTTTCCAGAAGAACTTGTGATGACTACGGTCGGATCGAGCGAGGCATAGCGGGGCGAAGTCACCGGCTTGCCGTCTTCCGCCATCCACTTCGTCTCTCCGATCTTCTTGCTCATGTCCTCCAGCCCGCCGATCAGAAGGCCCTTGTCGGGGATCCTGATCACTGCGGCCAGCCGGATCTGCTCTCCCAACTTGAAGACCTTTCCCTCTGTCGGGGATTGGAAATGCACTTCGGGCTTTGTGGCGAAGTCGAGCACGTAGGGTTTGTCCTTGCGGACCTCGATGCCGCCTTTCTTGGAAGCTCCGCCCATGATGCTGGTGTAATCGGAGCGGAGGCTGACCTGCAAGTTACCGTAGTCTACGTTGAGGAGCAAAGGCTGGTAGTCTCCCACTGGCAGAAGGTATTTGGCGGTCGTTGCCCGTTCGCCCTGCACGGGGTAGTCCAATTTGCCGAGCATGAGCATGGAGTTGTCCAAATTCAGGATGCCGACCACACCCAAGGGCTTGATATCCTTCTTGCCGGCGGACAACTCGAGCACGCCGCGGTCGCCGGCGATTCGGCGGACGGTCAGTTTGTCGCCGGAGGGCGTGGCCGAGATTTTGTAGAACTCGCCGTCGGCTTCGCGGATGGCGCCGAGCGTGTTCAGCCAAGGATAGGGACGCTGCGGCTTCGTGCCGTCGAGGGGCGTGAGAGTGAGCTGGGTGTTGGAGGACAACTGGGCGAGCATCCCGCCTTGCGCGACGAGGAGCGCGCTGTAGGCCCGCTTGCCCAAGCGGATCTCGCCTTTACGGCCTGAGGCGGCCGCGAACGCCATCGTTCCGGCGTTTCCATAAGTAAGCGCCACCGGCAGCGCGCGAACCATCGGCTCTTTCGCCTTGGGATCGTCGCCCATCGGCACACTGATCGTGTTGAAAGCGACGACGCTCTGAATACCGCCGATGAATCGCGCAAGGCTCGGGGGCGGTTCCTTCATGGGCAAGATCGCCGCGTCGTTCGTCAGGTTGAGGTCGCGGTTGAAATCGAAGTAGAGCCGGTCGTACTGATGCGCGGGCGGATCATTGACCGCATGCTTGCCGGCGTCCGTCTTTGCGGCCTCTGCTTTGGGCTTCTCCGCCGGGCTCGATTCGTCGAGCACGAAGTAGAACTTGATGGTCGAGCCGCGGCTTCTCGGATTCCGGCTGAACGTAACCGAGCCGTAGAGCGGCTGCTTGGAGTTCAGCTTGGGATAGGCTTTGACCTCCTTGGCGGGTTGGGGGCCGAGCGAAGTATTCAGCCCGCCAAACAACGACTGCGGCGTGACTGCCGCGTCCTTTTCATCGAAGAGCGAGACTTCCTTCATGTCGAAGACGGCCTCGTCGCCGGCCTTGCTATGGGCGACGGCCTTCTGATCCGGCGGCGCCTTTTCGTCGGTGGCCCGACTGCTCGTTGCCGAGCAGAGGAGCATAAGGGCCAGGACACCTGCGATGGCCCAACGGCATTTCTCCATGTTTTTCCTCCTATAGTGGTGGAACGTGATTGCTTGCTCAGAAAGGTCCGGGGAATCGGACGTGATGTGCGGAACGCGAGGAATGCGGCGAGGGCTGTGTGGTGCTCGACACGAGCACCGGCTCTCCCGGCGTCAGATATAGAACGGCTTGCCGCCCAGATGAACGGGCAAAGCCAGCGCGTTTCGGATAGCGCGCAACGGGCTACGCATGGTTGACCCTTTGGTACCACTCTACGCGATTTAGGCAAGCGGTGCAAGAGGGCCCCCGTTGCCGGGGGCATGCGATCGCCCTTTTTCGCTTGCTGGCAAGGAGTTATAGGTTGGCTGGAGTAAACGAAGGGAGAGGGGGCGCGCTTACAGCAGCGACGTGGCGGCCGCAAAAACCATTTCTACCGTCAAGTCGCGCATGCAGCGGTGATGCCCCAACGGACACACCCGCTGGCGGCAGCCGATGCAATCGAGATCGAGCACGAGATTGACGGCACGCTGCGTCGGGTTTTCGCTCCAGATGGGCAGCATGGGGCCAAACATCGTCACCAACGGCAGGCCGAACGCGGCGGCGACGTGACGCGGGCCGCTGTCGGTCGATACCATCAGCCGGCAGCGGCGGATACAGGCCTTGGCCGTGCCCAAATCCATCGGCTGATCGGCCATCGAGAATACGCGGCCGCTGGCCGAAAGCTCGACGATCCGCCGGGCGATGTCGCGTTCTTTCGGCCCGCAGAAGACCAACACGTCGTAGTCGAGCTCCGCGATGATTCGCCCGGCCAACTCGGCGAAGTATTCGACCGGCCAGAGCTTCGAGCCGCCAAAGGCCCCGCTCGAATTGAGCGCCACCACGCGGCCGTCGCCGCGCAGACCGAGCCGCTCGAATACCGCGTCGGCCGATCGCTCGTCGGCCTCGACCGTGGCAAGTTCGAGCCGAGGCGACTCGTCGCCGCAGCCGGCGGCCCGTGCAAGCTCCAAGTACGTTTCGACCATCGGCGCCGGTACGATGCGTCGGCCAATGTGGCGCGGATAGAGCTTGCCGGTCAGCAGCGGGCCGCGGCCGTAGCGAACGTAGCCGATCCGCTGCTCGGTCCCGCCCAGCCACGCCAACCACGCCGTGCGGAATGAATTGGTCATCAATACGGCCATATCAAACTGCTCCGCCCGCATTCGCCGCGAGATCGCCCAAACGCGCCGTGAACGATCCTTCGAGCGGGGATCGAAAAGCCACTGCTCATCAAGCCACGCAGTGCCGGCCAGCACGTCGGCCAGATACGGCCGCAGGATTCCCACGATGCGGGCGTCACCGCCGAAATGCCGCCGCATCGCCCGAAGCGCCGGCGTGGCCATCGCCACGTCGCCAAGCCAATTCGGAAGAAAGACGGCAATCTTCATGGGTAATCGTTCAACCGACTCACTTTGTCAACATGCTTTCCAATCGTGACTCCAAAAGCTCTTGGCCGGTCTCGAAGTCCATTTCGATTCTGACGCCCCAAAGCGGCCGGCCTGCGATTCGCTCGGTTTGTAGTTTAACCAGATCTTTGCAGGTGCATACCATCGCGAACGCGCCGAGCCCGCGCGACCATTCTACCAAGAGATCGACGTCCTCCGACGTGAAGCGGTGATGGTCGGGGAACTCTCGAAACCCGGTGATTCGGCAGCCGCATGTTTCCAGCGTATGCCGAAAACCGGCCGGATTGCCGATTCCGCAAAACGCCGCGACCGACTGGCCGCGAATCGTCTCCAGCGGCAATTTTTGTCCGTCGGCGGCGATCAGCTCGCGCGGGGCATGGATTGTTTCCGCACGCAGCGCCGCGGGGGCATGGCTCTCGACGATTCGCCAAACCTCGCTTCGTTCGCCAGGCCCAATCAGATCGGCCCGCGAGAGGACCACAGCGTCGGCCCGCCGCAGCCCTTCAACCGGCTCGCGCAGCGTGCCACGTGGAAAAACGTGACCAAACCCGAACGGCTCCAGAGCGTCCAGTAGCACAATATCCAGATTGCGGGCGATGCGGCGATGCTGGAAGCCGTCGTCCAACACAATCAGTTCCGCCTGGAACATTCGGATCGCTTCCCGTGCCGCCGCCACGCGATCGGCGTTTTGCACGTGCGGCACGTCGGGCAGCAGCCGTCGCAACTCGCGGGCTTCATCGTTTTCCTGGCCGGCCTTCGCCCCATATCCACGGCTGACCACCGCCACGCGAACGCCGCGAGCGCGAAACCACGCGGCGAGCCACTCGACCAAGGGCGTTTTGCCTGTGCCGCCGAGCGTAAGGTTGCCGACGCTCACCACAGGGACGCCCACGCGATGGATGGCGGCCGCGCCGCGGTCGTAGCGGCGGTTTCGCCAGCGGACGGCGGCGGCATAGAAGCACTCGGCAACCCGCAACACGCCGCGCAGCGCCGCAGGCCCAACGCCGCGCCGCCGCCCGCTCACGAGCTCTCGAAACCCCGATGCATCGAACAAATTCGGCTCCACGGTCAAGGCAGGAAGTCAGAAGTATGATATGCGACCCCGGATGGGCAGTGCAATCTCGGTTTCTTGGCAGGCGGGACGATGCCGTCACGGAACGTCGTCTACGGGTTCCCGGGCTGCTGCCGCTGGGCCGACACCCAACGTGGGGCGGACTTCAGTCCGCCAAATGCGGCGGATTGAAGTCCACCCTACAATTATGGCGACCTGAGAGGCAATAGCCGGCGTGCTCGCACGCCGCGAACGCCGCTTTTTTCGGCCACGAGACGCGGCGAACACGTTCGCCGGCTAAACTTCGGTGGGGTTGCCGAGGTCTGCGGCGTGAAGCATAATTCCGCTATGAGATTCTCGTTACCGACGATCTGCTGGGCAGTTCTTATCGCGGCCGTGGCGTGGGCCGGCGCGCCGGCCGGGGCCGCCGAAAAAGTCGATCTCTTCCAGCAGGCGAAACATTTGCTGGCCAAGGGGGACTTCGACGCGGCCATCGCCCGGCTCGACGAGGCGGTCCGGCTTGAACCCAAGCTGGCCAAGTACCGCGGGCTCCGTGGCGTGGCTTGGCTCCGCAAGGGGGACTACGCGAAGGGGGCCGCCGATCTGAAGGCCGCCGTCGCCTTGAATCCCGGCGACGAGGGCCGTCACTATCAGCCCTCGAACGGCACTCGCCTCTCGGCCGCAGCGCTCGCCCGCGGCGAGAAGCAGGTGGCCAAGATGCTGCACGACCGGCCGGCGATGGCCGAGTTCGGCGACGAGGCGAAATTCCTTCACGATTGGGCCGCCCGCAAGTTCGCCGGCGAGGATTTCGTCGAGCCGATCGATTGGGATCCTTCGCCGCCGCTGCATTCCGACGCCGAGCACCTCGCCCCCGGCGACGGCGAGAATGCCGCCATCCTGGTCGAGGCCCATTACACCAGCGGGTCGAACGAGGGCAAGCCGCGGCGGTTCGAGGAGCTTTGGGCCGGGGCGGTCTACGAATTGCACAATGTCAATTACGCCCGCGAGTTCGTGCGCCTCAACGACGAAGCCGATCGCGGCCGCGTGTCGAAAGAGGCGTTCGTGGCCGGCATTCTGAAATACGAGTTGCGGGCCGCCCAGCGCACCCGCGGGTTCTATCTCAACGTCTTTCTGCCCTGGGCCGAGAAGAAGAAGCTGCCGACCGACCCGACGCTCTGGTTCTGCGACTGGTGGGACACGCCGGAAAGCGTCTTGGAGGATTTTCCGGACAAGTCGGCGTATCCCTGGCGGCCGTACGCCCGAGTACACGATTGGGCCACGGTCCACCGCTTCTGGCGTCGCGGCCGATTCGCCAAGGCCCGCGAACTGTTGGAACAGATGTACGACGAAGAGGGCTACGACGAGGAACTTGCCGACATTTCTTACTGGCTGGGGCGGAGTCTGATCCGATTGAACAAGCCGACGGAAGCCCTCGACGCCTTGAATGAAGCGATTCGTCTCGACCCCGAAAACGCCCCCGCCTACCGCGCCCGCGGCGAACTCTATAAGAAGCTCGGCGAGAAGGCGAAGGCCGAGGTGGATTTGGCGAAGGCGAAGAAGCTGGAGAGCGAGGAATGACCTTGTAGGGGCTGGAAATATGATGTCTCGTGTGCCATAATTAAGGTGTCGCGTCTTGGGAGATGTTGTATGAAAGCAATTGAAACAGAAATGTCGGTCGCGGCGGATGGAAGAGCCGTGATCGAGTTACAGTTGCCTTTAACGGTGACGGCCGGCAAGCACCGGGCCGTAGTGCTGTTGGACGAACGGCAGGCCGACGACGATCGTACGGCGACGGCTGCTACCCCGCCCCTCGACTTGCCCGTCCACGATTTTGGCCCCTGGCCGGTCGGCCTTTCCCTGCAACGAGAGCACTTGTATGGCGACCAAGGAAGATAATCGCCTCTTCGAGCATTTCATTCTGCGTTCAGCGTCACCGTCTCCCGATATTCCGGCACCGTGACGTTCCAGCCGAACTTGCTGCGGACTTCTTCGGCAAACGATAGCGACGCCTCGGGCTCGCCGTGGGTGATGAAGACTTGCCGCGGCGGCTTCTGGAAATAGCCGAGCCACCGTAACAGGCTCTCGCGGTCCGCGTGGCCGGAAATGCCTTGAATTTGGCGGACTTGGGCTCGCACCAACCGGTTGATGCCGTGGATGCGGACCTCGTGGTTGCCGTCGAGGATTTGACGGCCCAGCGTGCCCTGGGCCTGGTAGCCGACGAAAAGGATCGTGCAGGCGGCGTTGCCGATGTTGTGGGCCAGATGATGCTTGATGCGGCCCGCCGTACACATGCCCGACGTCGCCATAATCACCGCCGGGCCCTTCATCCCGTTAATGGCCATCGACTCGGCCACGGTTCGCACGACCCGCAACGACGGGAACTTCAGCAGCCCGCCGTTGGCGGTCATTTCGCGTGCCTCGGCGTCGAAACACTCGCGGTGCCGGCGGAAGATGTCGTTCACGTCGGCCGCCATCGGACTGTCGAGAAACACCGGTATCGGAGGGATTCGCCCGGCACTGAGCAGACGCCCGAGGTAGTAGATCAAGTCCTGCGCCCGCTCAATGGCGAAAATCGGAATGACGATCTTGCCGCCCTGGGCGACAGTATCGGCAATCACGTTCTCCAGTTGCGACTCGATCGTGCCGTGATTTTCGTGAACCCGGTCGCCGTAGGTCGATTCCATCACGATGTAATCGGCCTCACTGAAGGTGGTGGGGTTGCGGACGATCGGCCGGTCCCACTGGCCCAGGTCGCCGGTGAAGATGATCCGCCGCGGGCTGCCGTGATCGCTCACTCGCAGCTCGATCATCGCCGAGCCGAGGATGTGGCCGGCGTCGTGAAAGACGGCGTGGACGCGGTCGTTGATCCTGACCGGCCGGTCGTAGGGAACCGCCTCGATTAGCGGCAGCGTGCGCTCGACGTCGCGGATCGTGTAGAGCGGCTTGACCGGACGCTCGCCGCGTCGGCCCTCCTTGCGGTGCCGTTTCTCCTTGAACTCGGCGTCTTCCATCTGAATCTCGGCCGCGTCGCGGAGCACCAATTCGACCAGATCGGCCGAGGCGGAGGTGCAGATGATCGGGCTGCGAAAGCCGTCGCGGACCAGTTTCGGCGCCAGGCCGCAGTGATCGACGTGGGCGTGCGTCAGCAGCAGGGCGTCGATGTCGCGGAGCCGCAGGGGGCTCGGCTCCCAGTTTCGCGCCAGAAACGCCCGCTCCTGATGCATTCCGCAGTCGACCAACAGATGGGCGCCGTCGGCCTCGACATAGTATTGTGAACCGGTAACTTGACGAGCGGCCCCCAGAAATTGCAGCTTCACGGTGCGGTTCTCACGGGTGGGGAGAGAGTCTGTCTACCTTTAGAGGTTCTAACAAAACTCCAGTACGCGGTTCCAGCAGATCATGGCACAACCGATGATTAGGAACGCATCGTGAATGTCCGGTCGTTTCTCGTAACGCACCCGCAGACGACGCCAGTTGAAGAGCCAATCGAAGCAGGCTTCAACGACGTAGCGGAATTTGCCCAGGCCGCTGCCGTGCTCGGTGTTGCGGTGAGCAACCAGCGGCTTGATTCTCCGCTTGCGCAGGGGTTTACGAATCTTGGCTTCCGCATCATAGGCTCGATCCGCGAGCAGTTCATCGGGACGCTTGCGCGGTGCGCCGCGAGGTTGCTTGATCGGTGGAACTGCGTTGACCAAAGGAATAGCCATCTCCGAATCGTGGCAATTCGCGCCGGTGTGGGTAATGGCCAGAGGCGTGCCGCTGCCGTCCACCATCAGATGACGCTTCGAGCCATTCTTGCCTCGATCCGTGGGATTTGGGCCCGTTTTTGCCCCCCAAAAACTGCTCGCACGGAGCAACTGTCGATCGCGGATGTTGACCAGTCGATTTGGCCTGCCAATCCCAATTCGTCCAAAAGTAGCTTCCATATCCGCTTCCAGACACCAGCCACGTGCCAGTCGCGGAGTCGTCGCCAGCACGTCATGCCGCATCCGCAGCCCAACTCCTGCGGAAGATATTCCCACGGACAACCCGTTTTCAATACGAAGAGAATCCCCGTGAGCGCCGCACGATCGGAAACTCGCGGTCGGCCTCCTTTCGGCTTGCCGCGTTCGCGCGGCAGCAAAGGCTTGATTCGCTCCCAAAGCGCATCGGGCAGCAGTGGCTTGGCCATAATATCCTCCCTGACATATCTGTTGGTTGACCAGGTTAGCCCGAGAGTTTAGCAACATTGGACAGATCAGGAAATACTGGTTTTGTTAGAACCTCTTAGTTTAATCCGCGTTGGGTCGAAACACAACCAATTGGCCGGCGCGGCATCGGCGCATGCGTTGTGGTGCAGCCGTCCCGGCTGCCCTCGCAGGCGAGACGCCTGCACCACAAGATAGCGACACCGGCGACGATTTTGCGAACAGCGTGTTCATGAATAGTTGTGTTCACGAATAGTGTGGAATGGTCGCATCGTTCCTTTTCACTAGCCCAGGCGTTCACGCCTGTGGGAAGGTCGTCATCCCCTCTTTCTTCTCATCAGCCCCATTCATGGGGCGAAATGCGGCGGCGAGGGACGTTTCTTCCCGCCGCCTTGCGCCCCATGAATGGGGCTGGAAAAAAGGGGAACAATGGTTGGTGGTCCTTGGCCCCAGGCGTGAAGAGACAGTCCAGCTTTCTGGGTAATGGAGGCATAATGGCGAAATAATTGACCTCCCGGCATTCGGGCGATTTGTGCAGACTGGTTAAGACCAAAACAACCGTCTGCTCCCGAATGCAAGGAGGCTAACCGATGGTAGGCTGCACGAGGCGGCCTGACAAGAGGGCTGAAATTCAATTCGCTGAGCCGCCGTGGAATGAACGCTCGGCCGAGTGGCAAATCCGTGATCGACAAGTACCGGCACATCATGTGGCGAGAGCTGTGGTGCAGGCTATGAAACAATTGGATTTGACGCCGTTGTACAATCTGTACGTTGGGGCCGGCTCGCCACCGATCCGGCCCGATCTGATGTTGGCTGTGGTGTTGATCGAAATCCGCTTGGGGCGATCTCAACCCTGCCAGTGGTTCCGCGACGCCCAAGAGCATATCGTGATTCAATGGGCTGGCTTTGGAATTCAGCCCTCGCGCTCGTGTTGGTACAACTTCGCCGACCGCATTGCGCCGTTGTTGGAATCGTGGAATGCGACCCTGCTTCAGGCGGCTCGACAGCAAGGTGTTACTCGGGCCGAACGTGCTTCGCTGGACGGCACGGCGGTCGCGGCCAACGCCTCGCGTCATCGTTTGTTGAACCAGACGACGCTTGAGCAGCGTTTGACGGAGTTGGACGTCGCATGCCAAGCCGATGCGGCAGGCCAATCGTCGGCCAACGCGCCGACGTGGATGGCGAAGAAGCCCGTCACGCGCGAAGAGCAACGGCGACGTTATCGACGCGCCCGCGAGCGACTGGACGAGTTGCACGCGGTCAACAACCGGCAAAACCCGAAAAAACGCCGAAAAGCCGAGAACATCGTGGTCAGCGTCAGCGATCCTGAGGCGGCATTGGGACGCGACAAGCACCATGTGTTTCGGCCGTTGTACAACGTGCAGTTGATTCGCGACTTGGACTCCCAGTTGTGCCTGGGCTATCAAGTGTTCGCCCAACCGACCGACGCCGGAACCTTGGGCCCGATGTTGGAACGATTCGCGAATGCGACGGGCGTGAAACCAAAGGCCATGCTTGTCGACGCCGGTTATGTGACGGCGTGCAATCTTGCGATTTGCGACCAAGCGGGAATCACGTTGTACGGCCCGTGGCAGGAGAACGATTTCTCGCAAAAGAGAAAGAAGCAAGGCGCGAAGCCGCGTCCGCTCGGGAAGGAACACTTCACCTGGGTTCCGGAGCAC
This sequence comes from uncultured Planctomycetia bacterium, assembly GCA_963719005.1. GTDB lineage: Bacteria > Planctomycetota > Planctomycetia > Pirellulales > Thermoguttaceae. Next base: position 342,117 of record CAVRAR010000018.1, on the reverse strand, counting down.
AACATGTATCGTTGTCCGGAGGGCCATCCGATGCCTTGGATCGGCCGAGAACAACGGCGGCAGAGCGACGGCGAAATCAACGTCGTGCATAGCTACCGTTGTTCGCCACAACACTGTCGGGCGTGCGCGCGGCAAGTCTTGTGTAGCACCAATCCGAACCGCGGCCGAGCCGTCAAGCGAAGCGAACACGAGGCGTTGGTCGAGGCCCACCGAGCGCGAATGGAAACGACGGAGGCCAAGCAACTCTACCGACTTCGGGGACAGACGGTGGAATTGGGATTTGCCGACATCAAGCAACATCGTTCGCTGCGTCAGTTTTCCGGACGAGGCCGGTGTCGCGCGCAACGGCAAGTTGGACTGACAATACTTGTGCATAACCTCCTCGTCGTTCACCGCGCCAAACCACCACCGCAAAACACTATGGACGCCACGCTAACCACCGAAGAAATAACGACTTAAAAGCTGGACTGTCTCTGAACGCCTGGGCTAGTGAAAAGGCTCGTTGTCAATGGCCGCCGGCTCCCGGAATACCGCACTGCAATGAAGCACGCGGACGCCGCTATGCCGCACGCCGCCTTGTGCCGACGTTTCTCGAAGGCCATCGCATTTGCTTCGCCGTCACCACAAGACCTCCTCCACGACAAAGGCCAGGTTCAGTCCTGCTATCGATGATGCCAGTCCACATAGTGTGCCAACGATAACGGCTAGAGCGGTTTCATTTTAGGCGTAGCGGTATCCGCAGTGTTGAAAATAGTTTCGGCACTCGGATTCCGTGAATTGGTCGAGGATGCTGCCGCAGAGTTTCCATAGCTTATCGACGGTCCGTTCGGCTCCGTCACGGAGCAACTTTTTGAACTTGGAAAACGCCAACTCGATGGGGTTCAGGTCCGGCGAGTACGGGGGCAGGTAGCGCAGCTCGGCACCGGCCGCTTCGATGGCTTTGCGAACTCCAGCCACCTTGTGGCTGGAGAGATTGTCCATCACCACGATGTCGCCAGGTTTCAAGGCCGGTGCCAGATGTTGCTCGACCCAGGCGCGGAACAGTTCGCCGTTGATGCCGCCTTCCACGGTAAGCGGAGCGATGAATCCCTCGGCCCGCAATGCGCCGAAAAAAGTCGTCGTCTGCCAACGTCCGCAAGGAGTTTTTTCCAGCAAACGCGTGCCGAGTTCCGAGCGGCCGTAGGTGCGGGTCATGTTGGATTTAGCCCACGTTTCATCGATGAAAACGACTTTGGCGGGATCGATCGACTCCTGCGAAGCGCGCGATGCCGTGCGCTGCTCAACCACATCGGGGCGATCCTGTTCGCTGGCAATCAGCGTCTTTTTTTTCGCGACTGCTTGAGCGCTTGGCATGCGGCGCAAAGCGTTCCCAGGCAAACCTCTTCGCCGCGCTCCCGCTTCAAATCGGCTTGCAGTTCGCGCAGATAGATGTCGGGCCGAGCCGCGATCTTGGCGACGAGCCAGTCTGCCCAAGCATGCCACGCGGGCTGACGCGGAGCCGCCTTCTTTGGCGCCACTTGGCCGGTCTCGCGACGTTGTTGCTGGATGCGCCGCACCCAAGATTCTGAAACTTTGAAACGCAGCGCGATCATGCGCCGCTCTTCGTTCGTATCGCACGCGGCGAGCACTTCGCCGCGAAACTCCGCATCGTACGGTTTCATCAGGGTCACCTCCTTGAGTGAGATGAACCCAATTTACCGAGTTCGCCCAGAATGCGCTAGACCTACCGTGGAACTGCTCTAGCATAACGCGATCGGGCGCACGACGAGTGAGTAAGGATACAATTGTCGCTATGACGCCGGAGGGGACACCGCCGGCGATTGCGAGAACGACAAAGAATACAAAGAAGGAGTAAAGACCGCTATGGTCACCGTGCGACGTTATGGCGGTGCCGATCAGAGCAATAGCGCCTGCAATTGACGTGACGGTAAGAAACCACACCCCTGCGACTCGCGGAAAGCCACCGCAAATCCAACAAAGACGTGCGAACCAGCTAAACCAAACGGCGAGGATGAATCCGGGGACTCCGACGAGAAAGAAACCGGCGATAGGAAGCAGCATGTCACTCCTCCCGGGTTGCGCCCCATGAATGGGGCTGATGGAAAAAGGGAACGATGGTTGGTAGTTCCACGCTCCACAGGCGTAAACGCCTGGGCTAGCGAAAAGATACGTTGTCAACGACTGTCGGCCCCCCTGCATCACGACGAAACCCAATTGCCCGACACAATAATCTCGGCGGCTCCGTTAACAAGGCTGTCACTTCCCCGTCAGCTCATCTGCCAGCGGGCCCGCGTCATAAACTCTCCGCAACGCTTCGAGGATCGCACTGCCGTGGATCGCCAGCGAGCGGCCTTGAACTTCGCTGTAGACGTAGTCCCAGACGAGCGATTGGATGTTGCCGTCGAAGGCGATCCCGACCAACTCGCCCGCGCGGTTGACGACCGGGCTGCCCGAGTTGCCGCCGACGATGTCGTTCGTGAAGATGAAGTTGTAGGGCGTGTTGAGATTCAGGCGGTTCTTACGATCGAGCCAAAGCTTCGGCAGGCCGAACGGTTCGACGTAATCGTGCTCCTTGGCCGTGCGGTACAGCCCGGCGAAGGTCGTCCAGACGGGCACCTGCACGCCGTGCTCCTCGTAGCCCTTCACGGTTCCGACGCTCAGCCGCAGCGTGAACGTCGCATCGGGATACGTCTCCGTGCCGAACAGTGCGAAGCGGGCGTGCGCCAGCTTGCCGTACGCCCAGCGCTGCGGCTCCTCGACCGTCTGCTCGAAGATCGTGCGGACTTGCCGGGCAGGCTTATCAACCAGGCGAGCCAGTTGGATCATGGGATCGTCGCAGGCTTCGATGGCCTGGAGTCCTCCCTCGGCCAGTTTGCGGCGGACCGCCACGTCGGCCAGCTTCGTGCCTTGCACCAATTCCGAGGCCCGCTGCTCGGGCGACTTGCCCGCCATCACCTTCTCGGCCAGTTGACGGTCGGTGAGGCAGCCGCAGCGGCCGTTTTCCTCCAGGTAGGCGCTGAGCGAGTCGGCCAGGATCGCGGTTTGCACGCGCGGATAGATCGGCGCGTCGGAGAACAGCCCTTGCTTCACCGACGGGAGATTCGACTCGCGGTATTCGCGCAGGCGGTCGGTGTTGGGCTTCGCCGTCTCCTCGGCGAGGCGAACCAGCGTCCGGGCGATGCCGAACAGCGTCGATTGGAACGCCTGCCCCTGTTCGAGCATCGCGTAATCGACGCGGATCGCCGCCAGCGCGGTCAGCGACTTGTCGATGGTCTCGAAAGCAGTCTTGCAGACGGCGGCGTGCGGCGAGGCTTTGGCGGCCTTGCGGAAAGCGGCTTCCTCGGTTCGTTTGAGCTGTATGACGGCGGGATCTTGCAGGCCGGCCAATCCGCCCAGCCGGGCTTTGCGCGAGTTTTGCACGCCCAGCAGCATCTCCCTGCCCTCGCGGGAATGCTCGGCGCTCCGCTGGCAGAATGAAATCAACAGCACCTCACGCCGGCGGAGCATGTTCAAGATGGCGGGCAACGCACAGTCGCGGAGATATTCGAGATGATGCACCGTATCCATCCGGTCGGTATGGGCCGGATTGCCGGCCACGAACACCAGATCGCCGGCCGCCAGCGAGGCGGGATTCCACTTCAAGTATTGCGACGTCTTGACCGGCTTGCCGTCCTCATAGACGCGGAAGAAGCAGATATCGAGATCGTAGCGGGGATATTCGAAGTTGTCGGGATCGCCGCCGAAATAGGCGATGTCCTGCTGGGCGCGAAGACCAGCCGCACATCGGTGTATCTTTTGTAGCGGTAGAGTTGATACAGCCCGCCGCGGTAGAGCGTGATCACGTCGCTGCGCAGTCCGGTTTGCTTGAACGATTCCTGCTCGATCGTGTTCATCACGGCCCGCCGCTGCCGTTCGGCCTCGGCCGAGTCGGCGGCCGACTTCACCGCGGCGTTGACCCGTCCGGTCACGTCCTCAATGCTCATCAGCACGTCGAACTCGGAATCGGGGCACTTGAGCTCCTCGGCCTGGGTGCGGGCGTAGAAGCCGGTTTGCAGCAGGTCGCGGGCCTTGGTGCTGAGCTTTTCCAGCGAGCCGGCCCCGACGTGATGGTTCGTCATCACCAGCCCGTCGGGCGAAACGAACGAGCCCGAGCCGCCGTAGTTGATCCGCACGGCCGCGTGCTGGAGGTGCGTCAGCCACGCGTCGGTGGCGTCGAAGTTGTATCGGTCTTTCAGCAGCTTCTTGGGCGGAGCATTGAACAGCCACATTCCCTCGTGGGCTGCGGCCTTGAAGTTGCCGCCGCAAACGGCGAGAACCATCGTCAACGCGAAGAACCACCGGCCATGCAGACGTTTCATTTCCAGACTCCTTATCTGTATTGATCCCATTTTGACGATGGTAGACTGTCGCGGAGCGGTTGGCAAGGGCGGTTGCCTTGACACCGCCTCTCCCAACGCCGTAGAATAGGCCGGAGGTTCATGAGCGTTGAACAGAAACGACGTGCGAATGAGAAGAAATTCGGCCGCTGGGAGGAACAGCCCAGGGGCGGCCGGCGCAACTTTCTTGAGATACCCGGGGTTCACGGTTGGATGGCGCGTTACGTGAAGGAGGTTGACCCCGCAGAGCAGACCGTGCGGTTCTATCAAGAGATCTTCAACGAAGAGAGGCGGCTCGTCGAAGTCCACGAGAAGTATCCCGTTGACAAAGGGCATGTAGCGATCAAAGGAGAATAGCGTGGCAATCACTCGTCAATTGACGGCGCAAAAACTGACGGATTACCTCCAACACCGCATCTCGATCGCCGAATTGGTGGATTGGGCTGAGAATGCCGTCATGGAAGGGGAATTCGAGGAGGAATACGGCGATTTGCTGCGGGACATTGTTGGTCGCCTTGGATTGGCCGACGTGCGCGCTTTCGGTCTGACGTGGGAGGATTGCGATGATTTTCTTGCGCGTCTCGGATACAAGGCCAGCGTCACCGTGGATCGATCCTCAGTGGCAAACTGTTAACGCCAGTCGCACATGATGACGATAGCAGCATCCGTGAATCGAGGCCATCTCGAGCGAATTCTTCGCCCCTGCGGCCAGGAGCATTTGCTGGGCTTCTGGGACACGCTCGATGGGGCCGCGCAGGAATCGCTCGCTCGGCAGATCGAGGCGATCGACTTCGCGCTGGTGCAGCGATTGTTTGACGAGCGAAATCAGCAGGGGAACGTGCGCGAATTGGCCGCGCGGGCCGAGCCGCCGCCGGCGTTCCGGTTGAATGCGGCCGGGAATCCGTTTAGCGTTGAAGAAGCACGCCGACGCGCCGAGGAAGCGCTGGCCGCCGGAGAATTGGGCGCCGTGCTCGTCGCCGGCGGACAGGGAACACGCCTGGGCTTCGACCATCCCAAAGGCATGTTCCCCATCGGGCCGGTCTCGAACAAGACGCTCTTCCAGATTCACGTCGAGAAGATCGTGGCGGCCGCGCGGCGTTACGGCGTGCGAATTCCGCTTTATCTGATGACCAGCGCAGCCACGCACCACGAAACCGTGCAGTTTTTCGCCGCCCATCGGCGTTTCGGGCTGCCGGAGGAAGACCTGTTCGTCTTCCAGCAGGGGACGATGCCGGCAGTCGATGCCGAAAGCGGCCGCGTGTTGCTGGAATCGCCCGGGCGGATCGCCACCAGCCCCGACGGCCACGGCGGCATGTTGGCCGCCATGTTCCGCTCGGGCGCGCTCGACGACGTCCAGCGGCGCGACATCCGGCACCTCTTCTATTTCCAGGTCGATAACCCGCTGGTCGATGTTTGCGGCCGGGACTTCGTCGGCTATCACCTTCTCTCTGGCTCGGAGTTGTCGAGCCAGGTGATCGCCAAGCGCGATCCGCTGGATCGGGTGGGGAACGTGGTGCAGGTTGACGGCCGGCTGACGGTGATCGAGTACAGCGACCTGCCCGAGGAGGCCGCGAAACGCCGCAACGCCGACGGCTCGCTGTCGATTTGGGCCGGCAGCATCGCCGTACACGCGATCGACGCCGGATTGCTGCGGCGGGCAGGTGGGGCAGACATTCCTGTCTGCCTCGAGAAATCTTCCAAACAGGGCAGACAAGAATGTCTGTCCCACCGTGAACCCCTTTCCGGTCTGCCGTTCCACATCGCCCGCAAGAAAGTGGCCTGTGTGGACCCCTGGGGTAACCGCATCGAACCGGCGCAGCCGAACGCGATCAAGTTCGAGCGGTTCATTTTCGACCTGATGCCGCAAGCCCGCGGCGCGATCGTCGTCGAGGTCGATCCGCAGTTGGCGTTTGCGCCGCTGAAGAATGCCTCGGGGGCGAAAGACGACACGCCGGAGAACGTGCGCAGGCAGTTGTCGGCGTTGCACCGCGGCTGGCTGCGTCAGGCGGGCGCCGAAGTTGACGACGACGTGCCGGTGGAGATCAGCCCGTTGTATGCCTTGGACGCCGAGGAGTTGAGGGCGAAGGTGCGGCCCGGCACGCGGATCGTCGAGCCGGCGTACTTCGGCTGATGGAAGAACGGCCGATCGCTATTTCCCGCCGGGGCCTTGGCTCTCCAGCTTTTCGAGACTTTCGATCGAAGTGGACGGTATGCGGCCGGCGTTCTTGCCCTTTTCCGGCTCTTTCTTGGGCTTCTTCATGACGATCTCATCGCGGCCGAGGTGGATCTTGCGATAGACCTCGTCGGAGATTACGTAGTACCAATCGGCGAAACGGGCGTTCAACTCCTTGACCTTCTTCTGGCCGTCGGCGATCTGTTGGTCGTATTCCTCCTGCTTGCGTTTGTTCTCCTTTTCGATTCTCGCCCGCTCGGCTTCCAAGGCTTTGCCGTCGGCCGCCGGTTTCTTCTCGTCGGGCTTCTTCGCGGTCTTCACGTCCTTGGCCGGCTTCTCGCCGGATTTTTTCTCCGCTTCTTTCGCGTTGGCGGGCTCGGGCAGCTTCTCAAGTTGCGGCTTCGCGATCGCGTCGGGATTGAATGCGGCCATGACCAACAGGTAGCGGTTCAATCCGGTGCTCTGATCTTTTGCCTTATCGCCGCTCTTTCCCTTGTCTTTGGCGGCGGGGCCGCTGCCGGCGATTTGGCCGAAACGCAGGACGTACTCGACGCCGTCCTTCATCATCAGGTGAATCTCGCCGTCGTTGGAGAACAATTCTGCCGGGCCGTATTCGGCGCGGGCCACGTAAAAGCCCTTCTTCCCCAACGACTGCACGCCAGCGGCGTTCGAGGCGAGGTCGGCCGTCACCTTCAGATCGGCGCTCAAGCCGGCGGGCTTGCGGCTGACGTCAACGATTTTCAGGTCGTCCAGCGCCGTCTTCAAGTCATCGAGCTTCGTCGTGTTGAGTTGTTCGTTGGCGGTCATCTTCACCGACACCCACTTGCCCGCCCCTTCTTTCTTGTTGTCGGCCACAAACTGCTTGTCTTCCAGCATTTTCCAGTGCGGGTCGCCGGCATCGTTATAGGCGATCTGCATTTTGTCGCGTTCGACGATTCCCCAGCCCTCCATATCCATCTGCACGGCGTAGTCGTGGATCAGAACCTCTCTCAGGTCGAGCGTGTTGATGTTTAGGAGGTTGGGCTCGATCCAATCCTCGAACTTTGTCGAGAGCTTGTCGGTTCTGGCGGCGACGATGTAGATTTCCGATTCGTCCGCTTTGCGAACGTAGCGAAGATCGGGTTTTTCGGGCACTTCCTTGCCGACGATCAAGTCGAGCAGCGGCTTGCCGTCGGCGTCTCGCATGGTGACCCGCTGGCCGACGCCGGTGGCGCCGGGGGTGATGGTCTTCGGCGGATCGACCACTCCGTATTCGCGCTCGTCGTCCTTGTTGTCGCTGACCATGTCGATGATTCGCAGACCCATCAGGGCCGTGGCGGCGGCGGCGACCTGGTCCTTGGCATCGGCGGGATAGTCGTCGTGCGAGGGGATCGACCAGCGCACCGGCCCCTTGCCTTTGTGCTTGATCTGCGCCACCGTGAACGGATGGACCTCGCCGCGGGCCTCGTCGAACTTGACCACTTCGAGGCTGGCCACCTTCTGCGGATCTTTGAAGTCGGGATAGAGCGGCTGGTTGCGGACGTTCTGCGCGGCGGCGGTCGGCGGCGGCATGTTGATTATCAGGACGACTATCGCCGCCGCAGCGGCCGCAATCACGCAGATAAGGGTCTTTATGAACTCGTGCATGGGAAATTCTCGGTTATCGGTTGCTATTCCTGTGGGCCTTGGTTTAGCCCGGAGCCGACGGCGACGGCTTCGCTGCCTGCGGCTCGACAGCCGGCATCTTGTCCTAATTCTGCAGACGCCGTCGCCGTTGGCTCCGGGCTAAACGAAGCTTCTCCTGTTCCACTGTCTATCTCAATCGCGACTTTGCCACGCCCTCGCGTTCCTTGACGCGGCGGACGACGAACACGCCCACCGCCACGACCAGCGGGAAGATCGGCGGCAGCAGCACGGCCCAGAGCAGGTAGCGCCGCTGCACCGCGTCGATCTTCGACTTCAATTTCGTCTCGATCTTGCTGAACTCGCGTTCCTTCTCGGTGCGAAGCTGTTCGAGCTTGGCTTGCCGCTGCTTTTCGAGATCCTGCTCCATGATTTGGACCTGAATCGCCATCTGCTGGAGATCCATGTTCTTCTGGCTCTTCAATTCGGCGATTTTGTCCTCGATGGCCTTTTGTTCCGCCCGTTCCTGCTCGTCGTATTTCTTGCTGAATTTCTCGCGGGCGTCGGCCGCGGCTTGCTTCGCGTCCTTGGTCTCTTCTTCGATGCGGGCGAGTATGCGATGGGCGGGCCGCCGCTTGCGAATCTCGACGAAACGGTCGTCACCCGCCAGGGAATCGAGAACGTTCAGCACGTAGGTGACGTTGTCAAAGCGGAAGTGAACGCCGATCATCAGTTGATCGCCCCGCTCACGGATGGCGAAGAACGGCCGCGAGAGCATATCGACGTCGGTCGTCACCACCACGTTGACCGTGCCTTCGACGGGCTTTTTCTCGCCCTTCGTCTTGCCCGCGTTCTTGAACGGATCGTCGATCGACGGCGGCAGCTTCAGCTTGCCCTGGATATGCGCGGCCAAGATGTACGTGTTGCCCGTAGGATCGAGCGGCCGGTCGGGGTTCACGCCGCGCGGCCCGTAGGGCGTCATCTGCATGAGGTCGGCGTAGCGAACGGTGCCCGTCTTTTCGCCCGTCTCTACCAACGGCGTGAAGGTCAATTGCGAAGAGGGTTGCTGATCGATGAAGCCGGGGAAGGGGAAGAGCACCTGTTGCAGCCCGGAACTGATCGGGTCGTTCGGATTGAACGGCCGCTTGGCCCCGGAACCGACGTCGGCGAACACGAACTCCTTGTCCTCGGTGAAGTCGGGAACCTTCGGATAGGGGTTGAAATCCTGCCAGACGATTTTTGCGTCGGAGAAATCGATGCCCAACAAGTTCCAGAGCCTGTTGATGTCGCCTTTGGGGGGCGCTTGCATCCGCATCATCGGATTCATGCCGCCCGGCGGCTGCCGCGGCTGGCTGGTGGCCGACACGCCGGAGAGCACCGGCGCCGGGTCCTCGAAGATCGCCGTCGGCTGCCCGGCCGCGATCGCCGCAATGAAATTGTTCATCTCCTCGGGGCCGAGCGTCGAGGGCTGCACGGCCAACAACACGTCGTACTTCTCGGTGATCGGCTTCGACGGATCGACGCGAACCACGTCGTATTGCTTTTCCAGCTCGTCGATGATCGGCCAATTCGGCGAGGGGGTCATCGTCTGGAAGTTGAGCTGTCCGTAGAGTTGGGCGTCGGTATTCAGCACGCCCAGCTTCTTCCGCTTCTGCTGGGTGACGGTGCAGATCGAGCGGACCAATTCGTACTCGATCGGCGTGTCGCGATCGATGAACGCCGGCGGGATCGGACGCGAACTGCCGCGGCTGACCGCCACGTTGAGGAATATCTGATCGACGGATAGAACTCCGTGGTTGAGCGACATGACCTGGTGCGGCTGAATGCCGTAGCGTTTCTCGGCCAAGGCGGCCTCGTCGCTGTAACGGTCGGTGTCGTGAATCTTCACCGTCAGCTTGTTGCCGCCGATCGCCCGCAACTCCTCGAGCGCGGCCAGCAGGTTCAGCCGGGTTTGCACGTATTCCTCGGGCACGTTGGGGCTGATGAAGGCCTCGATCAGCACGGGCCGCTCGGTCTTCAGATCGGCGATCAGCTTGCGGGTTTCGGGCGAGAGCGAGCTTAGTTTTTCGCTGGTCGCGTCATAGCGCAGATCGTGGGCGCGGAGCACGACGACCGCGCACACGGCGATGACGACCAGCGCCAGGCCGCGCACCAGGAAATGGCCGACCTGCGCCCATCGCCACGGGCCGCTGAACCAGTGCCGCCGCCCGATCAACACCATGCTCGCGTAGAGCATGACCGCGAGAATCACGAAGAAGTAGACGACGCCCGCGAGGCTCAACATGCCGCGGCTGAAGTCGTGCATCTCTTGGCCGATGCTCCAGCGGGTGACGGCCTGCAATCGCTCGTGACCGACAAACGCGTCCGCCCAATAGAGCAATACCAGCGGCAGGTTGAACAGCACGCCCAGAACGAACGCAATCGTGATGTTGCCGGTGAGAAACGAAGTCACCAGCCCGATGCCGAGCATGGCCAGACCCACGAGCCAGTAGCCCGCGTAAGTTCCCAGGAACAAGCCGAGATCGAGCCGCGGGCTAAGATCGAGTACGCTGCCCGTGCTGGCTAGGTTGTTCAGAATGAGGTAGCTGCAGACCAACGAGAAGAGCAGCGAGACGGTGAAAATGCCCAAGGCGGCCAGGTACTTGCCCAAGACGATGTCGAAATCGGCGGCCGGAATCGTCAACAGCAATTCGTCGGTTCCCTGCTTGCGTTCGTCGGCCCATATACCCATCGTGATCGTGGGAATGTACACGAGCATGATGACCGGAAACCAGAGACTAAGCTGGTCGAGGTTCGCCAGGTTGTTGCCGAAGAAATTCGGCGAGCAGAACGCAAACCCTGCGCTAAACAGGACGAATAAGCAAATGAACACGTAGCCCGTGGGACTGGCGAAGTAGCTCTTGAAATTCCGTCGAAAGACGGCGAATAACACGTGAGTGTTCATGGGAATGCTGAATGTTGAATGATGAATGCTGAATGACAAACGCCGAATGAAGAGTGACGAAATTCATCATTCATCACTCGTCATTCATCATTTCTCCTACGCGGCGGTCAACTCGCGGAAGCGCTGATCCAGCGGCTTGCCGCCCTGGGTCAGCTCCTTGATCGAGCCGTCGAAGACCAGGCGGCCTTCGTCGATGAACAGCACCCGGCCGGCCATCGCTTCCACTTCCTGCAGAATGTGGGTGGAGAGCAGGATCGTTTTGCTCTGGCCGAGCTTGCGGATGGTTTCGCGCACCTCGTGAATTTGGTTCGGGTCCAAGCCGGCGGTGGGCTCGTCGAGGATCAGCACGTCGGGTTCGTGCAAGAGCACCTGGGCCATGCCCACCCGCTGCCGATAGCCGCGCGAGAGCTTGCCGATCGGCTTGCCGATGACGCTGCCCAGCGAACAAAGTTCGACGACCTTGGCGATGCGCTCGCGCCGGTACGCTGCCGACAGCCCTCGGGCCTCGGCGAAGAATCGCAGCAAACTGCGGGGAGTCATGTCGGCATACAGCGGACCGTTTTCGGGCAGATAGCCGAGCCGGGCCGAACCGGCCAGGCGGTCGGTCGTCATGTCGTGCCCGGCGATTCGCGCTACGCCCGCCGAAGGGGCCAAATAGCCCGTCAGCAGCTTCATGGTGGTGCTTTTCCCGGCCCCGTTTGGACCGAGGAACGCCACGACCTCGCCCTGATGCACCTGAAACGTCACGTTCTCGATGGCCGCGAACGCACCGTAGTACTTGGACAGCCCGCAGGCCTCGATCATGGCGGGCTTTTGCTCTTGGGTCATCGCTGGTCGCTCCTAACTATTGACGATTGGCGGGGGCCGCTGGAATCTGAAGCAGGCGATAGCCATCGCCGATTGGGCATCTTGCCCGCTCCCTCGACGTCCCAAGACGCCTCCGGCAGCCCATTTTCCCGGGTCGCGATTCCCAGCCACCTCGCCTTTGAGGCAGGGGTCTGATTGAAGGCTGGATTATAACACCTGCGGGCGCGGCTACATAGGGCATCGGACAAGAAAATCCCCTATTGGCCTATCGATTCGCAACTACTTTAGGGGGATTTCGCCGCCATCGCGACAAAACGCCCCTGTCAGCATCGTTTCCGCAGCGGGCGGAATCTTGCTGCCGGATTTGGCTCAGACGTCGAACTCTACTGTCGCAGCCGCGGGCGATTGTAGGCGGATTCCCTTGTCGGTAAGATCACAATAGGTCACAGTACGGGACAGGACAGGAAGCCTTTATGTCTAGCCTCCAGAGTTCGCTCGACCAGAGTCTCTACGATATTGTGATGGAGCATCTGGCGAAGTTGGCAGATTACTCACCTGGCCCGATCAAGAAGGCTGGAGGCACCAGAGAGGGGCTCCTAAGGCTTTACCAAGAAGATCCCGTGTACAGCATCTTCGGCCTCGATTCGATTGAGTATCTTGGAGCCACACTTGCAGGTGGATCGGTCACAAGCATTCACCGGAAGTTGGGCGACATTTATGAAGGTTGTGTTCGCGCTCTGTTCATGCACGCCTTCAACCTCGCGGCCGAAGACATCGTATACAGTGCCGCGATACGCTCAGGCGCTGCCGAGGAGACCCGCAGCGCCGATACGTACCTGCAATTTGACCGACTTCCGGCCGAGCCCGGCAAGCGCATCAAGAAGTTCTGCCAACGAGAATTGCGACAGCTAACGGCTACTCCACAAATTCGGCTGATTGGAGTGGGCATGGAGGTGCGCCACTGCTACGCCACGGGTGACAGCAAGCGCACCCAAGCCGATGAGGCAATGGCGCGCCATCTTCTCGTAAGCGGCATCCTTCCAATCATGCCGCTGTTCTGCAACCAGAGCAACCCTGGGATCGTCCAGCGTTACCGAAGCGTCTGGGTGATTAAGCAGGGCATGGATAGTTACGACATGATACGCGAGACGTCGGGATACGATCTCTACGACTTCCTGAAGCGGAACAAATCGGATTTCCGCAAGCCCGTCGTGGACCTGTTACGGAGCCTAACGGCCTGATGCAACAAACGCTTTTTGACGTCGTTCCACGATTCACGAATCGAAGCACGAAGGCGGTTACGTTTCAGGGCAAGCTGGGACTGCCGATTCATCGCTGGTATCGTTTGACACCGAGCTTTTCTCCTCAACTCGCGATGGACATCGCCTCCGAGTTTGGCTTGAACGAACGGGATTTCGTGCTTGATCCTTTTAGCGGCGTCGGCACGGTTCCGCTGTGCATGAAATATCGCGGCGTGCCGTCTTGCAGCGTCGAGATCAATCCCTATTTGCATTTTGTGGGCACAGTGAAGACCCGCACGTACACCGATCTGGCTGCCATAGAGGATTCCCTGCGCGAGTTTGTGACAATGGCGAGGACGGAGCTCGGCAATCTGCCGGACGGGCGGCATGCAGAAGAATACCTCGCAGAGAACCAGGCATTCATCCCAAGGCTTCACAACGTGCGTCGATGGTGGACTCCGGGTAATCTGATGCAGCTCGTTTGTCTGCGCCGATTGCTTCTCTCCGATCAGCGTGATTCCGCGTGTCATGATCTGCTGAAAATGGGGTTGCTCGCCATTCTGGTTCCCGTCAGCAATGCGAAGCACAACCATGTTTCACTCACGTTTGCAGAGGAGCCTCTCAAGACCGTGGACGTGGGAGATGTCCTGCAACGGAAGCTTGGGGAAATTGCGGATGATCTGCGATCCGTGAGCACCCTCCCTTGTGCCGACGCCGTTGTGTATCGCGGCAACAGCAAGGAACTGGCGACGGTGCTGCCTTCATCTTGCGAAGTTTCTGCCGTAATCACGTCGCCGCCCTATCCCAATCGTTTCAGCTATGCTAGGGAGACCCGTCCCCATCTCTTTTTCTTCGACTTCATTGAAGACGCCGAAGCGGTGGGTGAACTGGAGACCGCCGCGATCGGTGGAACGTGGGGAAGAGCCACCTCGGTGCTTGCATCCGGCGTGGAACCAAAGAATAAGACCGTCAAGGCGTTACTTGATCCGTATCTTACAGGGATCGATGCAAACGGCGGACTGATGGCAAGCTACGTCGTCAAGTACTTCAATGACATGTACGATCATGCACGTCAAGTGGCGCAAGTGTGCAAGAAGCACTGCCGCCTTGCATACGTGGTTGGCAACAGCAAGTTCTATGGCCACCCCTTGCCGACCGACGAGATTCTCGCGTCGCTCTTTCAGCACTTCGGATTCCGTCTGGACCGCATCGATAAGATGCGCAAACGCCAGAGTAAGGCAGGACTGTACGAAGCCGTGGTGTTCATGAGCCGATGAACTTTCGGCTGCTCCACGACGGATTGCATCGCGGCCCCGCTTGCCTTCAAGAGTCTTACTGGCGCGGTGCGTCCAGGCACGGTTGCGGTCGATTACTTGGTCACTTCTCGCACGAACCTCAGCAGCACGGCGCCCGTCGTGTCGTCGGGGGCGCCGATCAGGGCGTTGGCGGTGGTATGGGTGCGGCCTTCAAGCACTTTGCAGGTTGCCAGGCCCTTCGCGTTGCGGATCAATCGGGCGAGGTTCTCGGCGGCCAGTTTCGAGTCGGTCTTGCCGCGATCGACGACCGAGATGAACAGGAACGCCGGCAGCGGCTTGGCGTCGCCGACGTGGGCCACCGGCGAGGCATCGCGCCAGGCAGCCTCCGAATCGCCGAAGGCGCTCTTGATATAGGGGCCGTACATGCCGCCCGCTTTGACCTTGGCCACCAGATCGTAGGTCCCGCCGCTCCAAGCCACCACGCCGCGAAGATCGCTCGGATGCAGTCGCACTTTCGCCAGGTAGCGGGGATCGAGGGCCAAGAGCGTCACGAGATGGCAGCCGGCGGAATGGCCCATCACTACGATCTTCTTATTGGAACCGCCGAACTCGGCGGCATGATCGTAAACCCAGCGAACCGCCGACGCCACGTCGTCGATGTGCGCCGGATGTTTCGCGGCCGGCGACAATCGGTAATTGGCGCTGACGAAGACGACGCCGTTGTCGTTCAGAAACTTCGGCTTGTAGGCCGCCTCGCTCTTATCCCCCTTGCTCCACTCGCCGCGATGGAAGAAAACGACGATGGGAGCGTCCTTGACGCCGCGCGGCGCGTAGACGTCGAGCCGCTGCTTCGCATCCTTGCCGTAGGCGACGTCGGCCCGAACCACGGTCTTCTCCGATAGCACGGCTTTTTCGGAAGGGCGTTCTGCTTCCGTCGTCCTCGTTTTCTTGGCCGGTTTGACGGCAGGCGGGTCGGCCAGGGCCGGATTGACAGAGATTGCGATCACGGCAGCGACCAGAACGGACGCCGCCAACATGCACCGACGGAAGCGCGACTGAGACATGATTACCTCCACGTGTTGCAATGCTTGTGTTTGGGATAGACGCTCTCTACGCGACGTAGGGCGGACTTTAGTCCGCCTGGAAAGCCGGGGCGGATTGAAATCCGCCCTACGACATTTCCTTGGTTTGTTCCGCTGCAACGCCTCACCGAACATTGAACGGCTCCAGATCGTTCGTTCCCTCTTTGATTTCCGCCCTGAGCGGCGTGGTTTTTGGATCGGCGTAACGGCCCTGGAGCAAGTCGGGGCCGGCGTTCTCGCCGTCGATCTTTTGAGCCGGCGAGGGATAGACGATCAGAACGGCATAGGCTCCCGGAGGAGCGCCGTCGTAGGATGCGTAGGTGCTCAGCCGAAACGCGCCGTCGGGCCCCACCTCGCCGCCCGGCTTCGGTTTCTTCGCATCGTTGTCGGCCAGCGAGACGAACGTCACCCGAGCCCCTTCGGCGGGCTTCCCCTTGTAGAATACCTTGCCGGTGACGGGAGAAACGGGCCTGTCGTTTCGACGGCACGAGCCCAACCCGAGGACCAGCCCGGCGGCGAGCGCCGCCGATAGGACTTTCGCTAGCGCGCATTTTTCGCCATGTAGGGAAAACCGGCAACAGCGTGTTCGGTGGGGCAGACATTCTTGTCTGCCATAAGTGCCCGATTTTTCGTGGCAGACAGGAATGTCTGCCCCACCGTGGTGAGAAATGTGGCCCGGTTGGTTCATCTCGCAAGCTCTTTCTGTTTGCATCCGTTTGCGGCGTGCCGTCAGTTGACGCACGAGTTGTCGTCAAAAGCCTCGCCGGCACGTGCCGTGACCAGGGCGAAGAAGACGGCGGGCGACATCTGCGCGGCGAGCATGTGAACGGAGCCGTCGCCGAAGGCCGCGCACGCCCCGTTCGGATGAAAGCTGAACATGCCGCGGTAATTGCTGCAATTGACGGCGCCGTCGCCTCCCTGCATCGCTCCGTCGCGGCTCCAGGTTCCCATCGTGAAGTTGTTGTTGTGAACCCAGGCGCCCCAGCCGTAATTCAAAGCCATGTCGCCATTGGTGGAGCCGGTGGAGACGTACGACGGGAAACTCGCCTTGGGTATCTGCTGCCCGCCGGCGAGAAACAACCAGGCGCGGCCCGACATCTCGCCGATCATGACGGTGTGCGACAGCCCGTCCGTCACTTCGGCGAGTTTGCGGCAGGCCGACGTGCTGCTCTGGGCCCCGAAGACGCCGGAAAGATCGGTCTGCGGCGAGGCGTTCGGGTAAGCCACAAAATAGCCCGCCGGAACCGTGCTGGGGGCTTTCAGCGTCGTGGCCGACGACGCCCCGGAAATCGCGAAATAGTCGGTCGTGGCGACCGTGAACGTCGTCATCGCATTGGGGCTCAGACCCGCGAAGGCGGCGTCCATGCCCGTGTACACGTGCGAAACCGGACTCGTCGGGCACTCGAGCACGGACATTCTCTCGGCCGACACCGTGGCGTTGACGGCGTCGAACCAGGGCAACGTAATGTCGTATTGGTCGTAGGTGCTCTGCTGCTCGAAATAGGGGAGCACTTGCGTGATCCATCCCAACTGGCTCGACGACGAATACAGCAGCGGCAGCCCGCTCATGGCGTTTTCGTAGTTGTGGCAAGCCAAGGCGAGTTGCTTGAGGTTGTTTTTGCACTGCAACTCGCGCGCCACCTCGCGTGCCGCTTGAACCGCCGGCAACAACATCGCGATGAGAGTGCCGATGATCGCGATGACGACCAATAACTCGACGAGCGTAAAGCCGCGAGCCGGTTTTGCAGACACGTTTTTAACCAGTAGTTTCTAGGACTTTTTGATATTCACAAGGACGCCCCTTTCGGGACATCATGCGGTTGGAAACGACACGCTTGAAACCCGAAAGGAGAGCGTCATGGATGATGCTAAAGGACTTTGTTCGGAATGGCAATCGCTTTTGGAGAACTTTCGCGGAGTTTTTACCCTGGGTGGTTGGGCTCGGTTTGCCCAATGGATCACCGGAACCGTGCTGTGTTCCGAGGAACATACGATTACGCAAATCCTCACGGGACTCGGTTTGGAGACCCAGTGGCGCAACCTCGAATGCTTCGCGGAATACGGATCGTGGGACCGCGAGATCGTCGAGCGGCAATTGATGCGGTTGGTGGAACAAGAACATTCGGCACGATGGGGAAGGTATCATCCCGTGGCCATTGACGACACCAAAGAACATCGAACCAGCGCGGACGTGTGGGGAACCTGCACGTTCAACGAATCCGGCGCGCGGAGTCCCAATCGCGCCACGACGGTTCGCGCGCACAACGGGGTTGTCATGGGCGATCTGGCACCCGGCAAACCGTGGACCTACATGCCCACGGCGTCGCGGTTGTATTTTCGCAAGAGCCAATTGCCCGTGGGCGAACAATTTCGCACGAAAACGGCGATGACGGTGGAGATGCTCCGCGAAGTGGATGCGGAATCGTCGGCTCCGGTTTTGGCCGCATTTGACGGGGCTTATGCGATGGAAACCGTCATCAAGCCGTGCTTGAATCCACCCGAGGGAAAACGTCGCATCGAGTTCGTCACGCGATTGCGCAAGACGCGCGGCTGTACGAACCACTGGCGGAATCGACGAAGAATCCGAAAGGCGGACGGCCTCGCAAATGGGGCAAGCGATTGTCGTCGCCGCAAGAGCACGACAAGTGGGACGTGCCTTGGCGACGAGGCCGAGCCTACGTCTACGACCGCACCCGCACGTTCCGCTACAAGTGCCTGCGATGTTGCTGGTCGATCAGCGGTCCCGAAGAAATCATGGTTGTCTTGGTGTTCGAGGTTCCCGGCTACGACAAGTTGTGGGCGACGATCACCAGTGCCGGCGACTTGTCGGCGAGTCAAACGCTTTCGGCCAACAGCGGACGCTTTCGGCAGGAAGACGGATTCCGCGACCACAAGCAACGATTGGGTATGGAAGAATGTCGGGCGTGGACGAAGGAACCGGTGTTGCGGACGTTCCAAATCCAGATGACGGCACTGACGTTGCTGCGATTGATGCAGTTCCGCTTGGCTCGCCGTTTTGGCGAAGCCTGGTGTCCGCCACCGCCTTGGAACTTGGGCAAACGTCACGTGTCGATCCTCGATTTGCGTCGGCTGTTTTGGAAGCATTGTTCGAGGTTTTCGCAAGT
Source organism: uncultured Planctomycetia bacterium (assembly GCA_963719005.1). GTDB lineage: Bacteria > Planctomycetota > Planctomycetia > Pirellulales > Thermoguttaceae. The sequence continues at coordinate 323,511 of CAVRAR010000018.1, read as the reverse complement.
CATGTCCGCTTTGAACGACTTGGAAAAACCTCCCCAAACCAAATATCCCAGCGGCCAGCCCACCAGTCAGGCCGCATAAAGTCCTAGAAACTACTGCTTAACGAAAGGAGTTGAATCATGGATCGAGAAATGTTGAAGAAACGGACAAAGGACTTTGCACTGCGGATCGTTCGACTGTTGGCGGCCCTTCCGCGCAATCGTGTCGGAGAAGTTCTGGGACGGCAAGTCTTGAAATCTGGAACCTCCATAGCGGCTAACTACCGGGAGTCTTTGCGGGCTTCGTCCAAAAGACACTTCCTTTCAACCATCAAAATCGTCGTTCGCGAGTCAGACGAAACGCTCTACTGGCTGGAATTACTGGCAGAATCGAATACCGTCAAACTGTCGCGTCTATCCGATCTGATCCAAGAATGCACCGAACTGCTCGCCATCTTCGCCAAAACCGCCCGCTCCGCGCGACAAAAACCTAACTAACGCCAATCTTCAAATCTCCAAATCAACAAATCTCCAAATCACTTCCCTTTCGCTTGGCAGTACGACAGCGCCAACAACGCGAACGCCGTCGAGAGATTCGGATCGCCCTCCATCCATTGGTTGTCGGCGTTCACCCAGGAGCCGTCGGGCTTTTGACGCCGGGCAAGCTCCTCGATCAAGTCGCGGCGCCAATCGTGCTTTGCGCCCTTGGCGTCCTCTAGTTCGTCGATTCCCAGCGCATCCAGCGCTTTGGCGAAGGTGTGGTAGTAGTAATAGAGCCCCTTCTCGCCCATGCCCGGATTGTGCTCCAGATCGTAATTCTGGCGAATCCACTGCACGGCGGCCTTCACTCGCGGGTCGTTCTTCGTCAGGCCGGCGTAGATCATGCTCTTCAGGCCGGAATAAGTCATCGAGCCGTAACTGCGCAGCCCGCCGTTGATGGTTTCGCGGTCGGTGGCGGCCTTGTCGAGCACGGGCGTGTAGAAAAACCCGCCGTCGTTCACCTTCGAGGCAAACTTCGTCGTATTGTGCTCACTCTCCAGATTCTGACAGCGCGATACAAATGCCAGGGCCTTTTGCAGGGCGGGGTCGTCGGGCTTCGCCCCCGATGCCTTCAACGCGTCGATCAGATAGGCCGTGTTCGACAGATCGGGCCGCGATCGGCCGCCGTAGCCGATGCCGCCGTACGAGACGTCGGCCTTCTGCTTACCCTTTGTCTCGTCGATCTGTCCCTTGCGAATGAAAGCGTCGGCGTCTTTGAGAATCTTGTTGTAGCGCCCGTCGCGGTTGGCCTCCTTGAAACACATCATGGCGATGCAAGTCTCATAGACCGGGATGCGTCCGCCCGGTATATGGATGCCGCCGCTCTCCTGCGTGTACTCCTCCAGGAACTTCAATCCTTTGGCCACCTGCGGATCGGAGACGCTGCGGCCGCTGCGGAGCAGTCCGAGCGTGGCCAGGGCCGTCGGTCCGATGCCGAGCCGCGGACTGATGGCGCCGTCTTCCCCTTGTTGCAGGGCCAAGAACTTGACGGCCCGGTCGGTGATGGTCCGATAGAGCTTCGCCGCAGAGTCTTTGGTGGGCGAAGCCTCCTTCTCCGCGGCGACACCGTTGCAAACAATCGCGAGGAAGACGACCGGGAAAGTCGCGGCAATCGAGCGGCCCATACTTTGTGAATCCTTTCGGTAGAGGTGCAAGCACCGGATCGTATAGCCGGGGGCCAACGGCCCGCGGTGGCGTGGTAAGCATCCTCTGGGAGATGCGAGTCGCCAGCCCCCGGCGATCGGCGACGGTTGGCACGGTTGGCCTGTACAATCGTGTCTGGGCATTGCTGGAGATGCCAGCAGCGCCACCCGGCGCACGGTGTCACCGCCGGAAGGAATGCAGTTTGCGTGCCAATGTCCCGACACCCGCAGTGTTGCGGCTTATTCCTTGGCCCGCAACAAGTTGCGTCAAAAGCCATCGGAGACTATAATAACCCGCTGTGTCGATGTCTACGACATTCGTGTCGATCCATACGACACATTGCCTGGCATATCCGATACCATCCCTATGACCGCCAGCCCCCAAACCGCGACCACGTCGGCTGAATCGGTGGAACCTTTGCCCGCGCGATGGCCCATCCACTGGCAACTGCTGGTTCCGATGGTGGCGGTCGTGCTACTGGCCAGTTTGCTGGCGACGGCTATCACCGCTTATTGGATTGCTCTGTGGGTGCGCAGCGAGCAGAGCAAGGACCGGCAGCGCGTCTTCGAGACGATGGGCAAATCGGACTTCCCCAAGACGAGGCAGGTGCTCGAGCAGATCCGCGGATTCTCCGGCGCCGAGTTTGTGCTGCTGAAGCCCGATGGCAGCGTGCGGGAAAGCACGTTGCCGATGGAGAAACCTTGGTTGCACGACTTGGCTCGCATCGCCAAATCGCGGCGGAGCGAGTGCGGCATCGAGTACACGGCGATCTCGTTGGGCAACCGCAACTATCTGGTCGATTTTGTCGGCCTCTCGGGCCGCGCTTATTCGACCGAGCCCGCCACGTTGTTCATCCTTTATCGCGAAGATCAATTGTCCTCCCGCATTCATCAGGCGGTGTATCCGGCGTTGCTGGCGGGCTTGATCGCGGCGGCCATCGCGGTGGCGATCGCCACGTGGCTTGCGCGGCGGTTCGCGCGTCCGATTCGCACGCTGGTGGCGCAGACGGCCAGGATCGCGCAGGGCGACTTCACGCCGATGACCGTTGCTCGGCGCAACGACGAGCTGCGCGATCTGGCCGAATCGATCAATCACATGACGGCCCAATTGGCCGACCACCAGCGGCAGGTTCGCCACAACGAGCGGCTGCGGACGCTCGGCCAGCTCGGAGCGTCGATGGCCCATCAACTGCGCAACGCGGCCACGGGCGGGCGAATGGCCATCGAGCTGCACCGCCGCGACTGCCCGCAAGGCCCGAGCGACGAATCGCTCGACGTGGCCCTGCGGCAACTCCGTTTGATGGAATCGTACCTGCGGCAGTTCCTTTCGTTCGGCCAGGCCGCTCCCGCCGTTCGCCAGCGAGTCGGCGTCGCGGCGTTGGTCGAGGAGGTGTTGGGTTTGGTGCGTCCGTCGTGCGTCCACGCGGGAATCGACCTGCAAGTGACCGCGCCCGGGGACTGTCCCAATTTTCGTCTCGAGCGAAAATGGGACTGTCCCCCTTGGTGCCGTGTCGCCCGAGCGGATCATGCTGGAGGGCGATCCCGAGGCGCTGCGGCAACTGGTGACCAACCTGATTCTCAACGCGGTTGATGCCGCCGTGACCGGCCCGTCGGGTTCGCCTCGCGTTTTGATCGACATTGTCCGCGATTCGGCCGACGCCGGCTCGATCCGCGTCCGCGACACCGGCCCCGGCCCCACTCCGGCGGTGAGCGATCAGTTATTCCATTCCTTCGTAACCACCAAGCCCGACGGCTTCGGCCTAGGGCTGTTCGTCGCCCATCAAATCGCCGAGCGTCACGGCGGCCGGCTCCGCTGGCAACGCGAAGGCGAGATGACGTGTTTTGTGTTTGAGTTTCCACTGGCAAAGTGAATATGGCACACATCCTAATCGTCGATGACGAACAGAGCATCTGCTGGGGGCTGAGCAAACTGGTGCAAAGCCTCGGGCACACGTCGGCGGTGGCGCCGTCGGCGGAGCAGGCGTTCCAGGCGGCGCGGTCGCAGACGCCCGACGCTATCGTACTGGACGTTCGGCTGCCGGGAATGGACGGTCTGTCGGCCATGCGGCAATTCCGCGAGCAATGCGGGCCGGTGCCGGTCATCATCATCACCGCATACGGCGATCTGGCCACGGCGGTCGAAGCCGTGCGCAATGGGGCGTTCGAGTATCTGGTGAAACCGTTCGAGCTGAACGTGGCCCAACGCGCGATCGAGCGGGCGCTGAAGACGCCGGAACCTGCAACGTCACCGGCGGCTGAATCTGTCGCGGCCGAGCAAACGCCGCGAATGGTCGGGTCGTCGCCGGCGATTCAAGAGGTGTTCAAGCGAATCGCGGTCGTTGCGCCGACCGAGGCGTGCGTGCATATTCGCGGCGAAAGCGGCACGGGCAAGGAGCTTGTCGCCCGCGCGATCCACCAGTACAGCCACCGCGGCGACGGGCCGTTCGTGCCGGTCAACGTGGCGTCGCTGAGCCCTTCGCTGGCCGAAAGCGAGCTGTTCGGCCACGCCCGCGGGGCGTTCACCGGGGCCGAGCAGGCTCGCAAGGGATTGCTCGAACAGGCCGACGGCGGCACGCTGTTTTTCGACGAGGTGGCCGACATCCCGCTGCCGATCCAGGTGAAGCTGCTCCGCGTGTTGGAATACGGCGAGATTCTGCCGGTTGGGGCGAACCGCCCGGTGCGGAGCGATTTCCGCGTGATCTCGGCGACGCATCGGAACCTGCACGAGCGCGTGGTGCAGGGCAAGTTCCGCGAGGATCTGTTCTTCCGGCTGATCACGTTCGAGGTCGAGATTCCGCCGCTGCGCGAACGGCGAAGCGACATTGCCGAACTGACGGAGCATTTCCTGGAGGTGCTTTCGGCGAAGAACGCTTGCCCGCGGCCGTCGTTGGCCGGCGAGACGCTGGCGGCGTTGGAGGGTCGGCAATGGTACGGCAACGTTCGCGAATTGCGGAACGCGGTCGAGCACGCGATGATTTTGGCCCGCGGCGGCGCGATCTTGCCCGAACATCTCCCCCCGCCGACCCCGCCGGGGGCCGACGCCGGCCAAACCCGCGAGGCGATGCTTGCCGCGATGATTCGCGACTGGGCCCGCCGCCAACTCGATCAGCCGTCGCAGCCCGGCAACCTCCACGAGCGTCTGCTGCGGATCGTCGAGCCGCCGCTGTTGGAAACCGTTCTCCAGCGTCACCGCGGCCAGTTCCTCGCCGCCGCTAAGGAGTTGGGGCTACACCGGGTGACGCTCAAGCGGAAGATGAATTTGTATGGGGAGGTGGAGGAGACGCAGTAAGGCCGGCATTTGGAGACCGGCACCATTTTTGGTAGAAGGAGGCAACCACAATGGAATGTTTGGGCATGTGCTGCTTCTTGGTGTTCGTTGTTCTGCTCTTCTGCCCTTTCTTTGTTGCATGGATGGCAGTCCTTTACAGAATCGAACCGAAGCATCCTCTGCTGTGGATCGGCGCGTCGTTTCCGGCATACATTTTTGTCTTGGCCTTATGTCTCGGGGCAATCTCGTTCTACCGCTCGCTTCCCGGAGTGGTTTTCAAGAATGTCATCGGTTTCGCCCCGACGCCAGACGTGCAGATTCTACATTCGTTCCGCCGGATGCCAGCTCACTTGGAGGACACGTTCCTGGTGTTCTATGCGGACCAATCAACAATGGACCGAATTCTCCAGAACGGGTTTAAGCCGATATCCGCCGAAGATATCGTTAAATACTTCAATGTGCCGGATTGGTGGACGCCGAACACCGGCCACGGCGCCAAAATCTATGCAAAGAACACGGAATATCCGGCGCTGGCCCTCCGTTCGATTATTTCTGTTCACACCAGCTCGTCATATACGACACAGTTAGCGGGAAGGTCTACTTTCGCTGTCGGTGGCGGGAAGGGACGGCGCGATAGGGAGTCCCCATGCCCGTTCACGGGCATTTCCGCCGCAGGCGGTTTAGGCCCGACGTTTACGTCGGGTTCGAGCGGCGATAGAATGGCGCGTTGTCAGGTCCGTTTACGGACCTCCTGCCGCCCTGCCGCGGAAGAGGACGCCGGTAAACCGGCGTGACAAGTCGAACCCTATCGCGAACGCAAACCCGTGCTGAAGCACGGGCCTAAACCGCCTGCGGCGGAAACGCCCGTGAACGGGCGTCTGTCTTGCGGTTTCCGTTCTCACAACAAACGTGGCAGGACATGCTCTCCTTCCGCCTCGTCGATCGCTCCTCACGGGTTCACCAATCGCAGCCGCATGGGCAGGGGGCCGGAGTTTAGGATGTCGGCGATGTCGGCGACGTCCTGCTTCGTGAAGATGCCGGTGATTTGGCCGCTGCTGGAAATCACGCTTCGGATCAACGGGGCCGACTGCAATTGGCCGTCGAGGATGATGCCGAGCTTGCAGGTGTGTTCGCCCGATTTGTCGGGCAAGTGCTCGCCGGTCAACTTGCCGAAGCGTTTCGCGCCGGCGGTATTCAGTGAGAACTCCACGCACGGCTTCCCGGCTGAATCGACCCCGGCTTTCGCCTGGGTGACGTACTTGTTGGTGACGTTGTATGGATCGGCGAGAACGAGGACTTCCGTAATCTCTTCATCGTCCTTTTCCACGGTTCGCCGGGCGATGTCGCCGTAGGTAGTGAAGACACGTTCATTGCCGGCTTTGACCGGCGCCCACCAGGCCAATCGCTTGCCCGAGGGATCGAGCACTTCGGACTTTTTCGGTTCCTTCATGGCCCGCTCGATCAGGTCTTTGTTGTCGTGGGTGTTGGCGAGGATGCGGAACTCCAATTTGCCGGGGTGCAACAAGAGCCGCTCGACCCGCTGCCGGGCGGCGTCGTCGCGGTTGAACAGTTCAACGATGATCTGCACGGTCATTCCGGAATTTCCGTACACCCGGCCAATCTTCTCCGGGCCCGAGTTGACGCGGCGGTCAACTGCCCTGATCAACTCGATGAAGTCGTCTCCGAACGTGGCGGGCGACTCGGAACTGGTGTCGCCCTCGTAGGTCAACGCGATCCCTTTCCATTTCCGCAGCTTCTCGGGCTTATTCTCCGCGGCGGGTTTGCCTGGCTCGGTCTTCGCGGCATTCAATTCTTCGAGCTTTTTCACTAGCATCGCGGCCACATATCGGGCGCGTTTCGCCGTTTCCACCTTTTCGGCTGTAGTAAGTCCTCGGTCGTGTTCTGTCTGGAGAAGATCGAGTCGTTGTTCCGTATAGTGGAGTTTGGCCTGCGCACTTTCAACGACGTTACCCTTGAGTTCCGCCGCCGCCAGGTTGCGATCGAGTTCCGCCTTCATCTTGAGAAGCCTCTCGGCCGATTCGAGCTTGAGCCGGGCAGGGGCAACGCCATTTCCGGACAAAGCACCATTCTCGGCGTTCTTCGCCGGCGGGGCTTCCTTCGGATGCAGCGAGACATTGTGGAATTCGACGTGGCGATACGACCGTTTCTGCAAACGGAATTCCTTGATCTGCTTGAGCGGCAGCTTGGCGAAGATGGGCGTCAATTGCAGAACGTTGTTGATGGTGTAGCTTTCGCCACCGGTCTGAGTGTGTTCCTGCCCCTGCTGGTTGACGGCCACAACGCGGAACTCGCAGTTCGTCAGTCCGTTGACTGACACGTTGACGACGACATCTCCGTCGGCGGTCTCGATGGCTTTGGCGAACGAGACCTCGATGGTTTTGTTTTCGACGGTTTCCCCGGTGATTTCCACGCCGGCTGTGGCCGGATGGCTGCGAAGCGTCGTCCATGTGCCGGCCGCCACGGCGACGTCGAGCGTGACCGTGCCGGCCTCGCAGGGGAGTGCGGCAAATGCGTACCGATATTCCAAAAGCACTTGCATCTTCCGCGTCGGCACGCCGCTGCCGGAAGAACCGCCAGCCGGGGTGGTCTTGCTGATGTACAACGATGAACTGTCGTTGGGAAGTCGGAAAACGAACGTCCAGACAGCCCTCGTCTTGTCGTTGACCTGGAAGCTGCCGCTAATGTCGAACGGGTGTTCCGAGTAGGCCGAGTCATCGGGTTTCCACCACAACTGGCCGCTCGATGGATGACGCGTGATAGCGACCAGTTTGACGTTTCCTTCCGGCAGCGTCGCCGTCCACGACCCGCTAGGTTGATCGCCCGTCGTCGTCGGCATCCCGGAGGATTTTGCCAAGTCTTGCCGCACGAGCGGAACGCGACTGAAGACGACTGTCTTGCCCCAAATTCGGTTGACGCTGGCGACTGTCTCGACCGGTTGGGGATTCGGGGTGAGGATCACGTCGGCTTCCTTGATGTCGGACGGCAACGGTTCGATGGTTTTCGTCAGGTCAGTGCCGGATGCGAAGCAAATCTGTCCGCTGGCACGCTTGGCAGCCCAAAGTGAACGGTCACCACCGCACGGAATCGCCTTGCCCCCGGCCCGCAACGCCACGTCGAAACTGATCGATACGGGAAGCTTGTCGTTGAAGTCGAAGACGATCACGGCCTCGGTGCGCTGGCCCTGCTTGCGGACGATGACTCGCTTGAGCGACAATCCGCCGGCGGCCACCGGATCGAGCCCCGGATCCAGCGTTTCGGCTACGATTACGGCATCCCGCGGATAGACGACCAACTCCGCCTGGCACGAGCGGGTCCAACGGCGCTTGGCCGGCGGCCAATCGGTTGACGGAGCATCCGCCGCCAGACCGATCAGGTCGTCTTTCGGCGCCAGCGCGCTGAGGACTTCAAACTTGACCGTATACTTGCCCGGCGCGAGTTTCGGCGGCGAAAGCGTCTCATTGTATTCGGCATTATTCCAGTATCTGTTGTGCTCATGGACAAGCGGCATTGCGTGGCCATTGACGCTCGCGGATCGCATCTCATTTAGCAGCATTAAGCCGAACAACTCCGAGTTCCACGGGTCGCGACACTGGCAGCGCACGTCCAGGGCCGTGGCGCCTTGGCGCATCCGCAATTGCGGTTGGCACTGTGGGTCGCCGTGCAGCGCCTGCAAGAAGCGGATCGCCTGCTCGTCGGAGACGAGATGACGCTTGCCCAGATTGTTGAGGAAAGTGTCCTGCCAGTTTAGAGGTTCACGGCAGCCGTTGGGGTAAGTGCGTTTTAGCCAAGCCGTCAGGCCATCGATTATCAGTGCGGCGTCGCTCGTGGTGAGTTCCCGTTTTTCTAGTTCCTGCCAGGGCCAAGGAGAGATCGGCGTGGCCAGGCCGGCTTGAATCACTTGCGCGGTCGGAAGCTCCTTGAGTTCAAACGGCGAGTCGGCCAGGGTGGCGGAGTTGTTTGACCGTGCGGGGCTTCGAAACTGCGTGGCGCTCATTTTCCACAGGAGCGGCGCCCCAAGCAGAATCGCCAGAAGTACGAGCGGCGATAGGGCTGCGGCGAAAATGACGGCAGACGTTGGTCGGAACGCACTTCGCACCTCCCGCTGACTCAACACGATTAACGCCCATAGGCCGATCGGCACGCCGACCAGGCACGCCGGCGAAATCATGGCGAAGATGCTGGCGGCAACGGCCAAGCTGTATGCCCTTAGCCGCTTCATCTTCAATGCCGCGACAATCGTCAGCGTGCTGAGGAGGGCGGGAACGAAGGCGATTGCGGCAAACAACAGTACCACCCCCAGAGTGTTCGGCTCGACCTGTGACCCTATGGCTTCGCGGGTTGCGAGCTTCGTGCCCGCCACGAGAACAAATAGAACGATAAGCGGCGTCGCCAGCCAGTTGAGGATTCCGACAATAAGCAAGCCGATGGCCGGGCCTTGCACCTGTCGGCGTGCGTCCTCGATGCCGGCGGCGGTACTGGCGACTTCGCTACCGCCAACCGGTGCGGGCTGTTCGGCGGGAGCGGCCAAGCCCTTGCGGACTTTCACAATCAACGTGATGATGAGCACCCCGACAACAAACACGGCGCACAGATGGACCACCTGAAGCATCGAACTTGGTCCCAGATTTGCGTCCGGGCCGGGGAGGTCAAATGCGTATGCGATCGCAAGGTAGGCGAGCACGACCACGACCGGCCCCGCCAGAAGAATCAGCGCGGCGGCGAGCAACACGCCCGGCCAACGAACGACCCAGCGGCCATCTTGAACTTGCAGCAGCCGCATGCCAAACATGCTCGACGGTTTGACGGGACGTGGCTCGCGGAAGGCGGTTGCCTCGGCTGCAACTCTCGGCGGCGTTGTGGCGATCGTCTCCACGCGAGTCTTCATCTCGCCGGCTTGCTGGTAACGGAGTTCCGGCTCCTTTTCGAGCGCCCGCAGTACCACCTCGTCGAGCCGCACGTCGATGTGGACTTTCTTCGAGGGCGGGGCGAAGCGGCCGATCGGCAACTCGCCGGTGAGCATCTGGTAGAAGACGACGCCGAGCGAATAGATGTCGGCGCGATGATCGACGTCCTGCGGATGCTCGAATTGCTCGGGCGCCATGTAATTCGGGGTGCCCATCACCTGGCCGGCGGCGGTGAGATTGGCGGCTTGGGGGCTTTCGCCCTCGCGCCGCGTGGACGCGGCGGCTAAACGGTCGCTTTCCCCTTTCTCTTCTTCTCTCTCCCCTCTCCCCTCTCCCCTCTCCTCTCTCCGCATCAGCTTCGCCAGGCCGAAATCGGCGATCTTCACCTGGCCGTTCTTGTCCAACAGGATGTTTTCCGGCTTGATGTCGCGGTGGACGACGCCGCGCTCGTGGGCGAATTGCAGGGCGTCGCAGATTTGCGGCACGATGGCCAGGGCTTGCTCGGGCGAGAGTTTCTGCGTGTCCAAGAGCCGCCGCAAGTTGACGCCGTCGACAAACTCCATGATGAAGTAGTAGAGGCCGCCGAGAGAGCAAGCCTTCTGCGAAGCCGCAAGCGGCTCTTGCGAAACCGCGAGCGGTTTCCCCTCTCCCCTCTCCTCTCTCCCCTCTTCCCTGGCTGCCGTTCGGCCGAAATCGTGCACCGTAACGATGTGCGGATGGCTGAGCATGGCCATTGCCCGGGCCTCGCGGGCGAAGCGCTCGGCAAAGGCGGGGTCTTGGCCGATCTTCGGCGAGAGGATTTTCAGCGCCACGAGCCGGTCGAGCCGCTTTTGCCGGGCTTTGTAGACCACGCCCATGCCGCCGCGGCCGATTAGCTCCAAAATCTCGAAATCGGGGAAATAGGCGGCCAATTCGGCCGGCGTGGGGGGCATATAGTCGGCAGACGCCGAGGCCCCCCCTCCAGTAGGAAACGTGTTCGTCTCCAGCCCTCGTTTCATCAAGCAGCCGGGGCAAAGCCCCAGCGGGGCATCGGCCGCCAGTTCGCCGCCGCACTCGGCGCATCGCTTTGCTTCGCTCATAACTGGTCTCCCTAACTCGTACAGAAGCAAACCGCGAAAAAGGTTACACGGACGCCCGCGGGATTGGCACAAGAAGCCCCTTGCGATTATAGCAGACGGTCGGTCAGCCTGCATTTCTCACCGCGTGTGCCACTGCTTGGCACAAGCAGTGCCGGGGCAGCGGGTTACGCCCAGCACTGCTTCTGCGAAGCAGTGGCACACCGCCAGTCGATTTCCCCGCGCAGTGGGAAGTGCGGGTCAGAGGTTTGTCAGCAGAGCCACCGGGAAATCGGCCAGGGTGTCGGCCAGCGTGATGCGAGAGTCCGCCACTGGGCAGTCTTGGCCCGTGAACACGTTCTTGAGCGTTGCCGGCCAGCCGTCTTCGAGGATGATTCGCGTGTCGGTCCAGATTGTGGAACCGAGCGGCGGCGGTGGCGGCAGCGAGTCGGCCGCCGGCGTTAACTGCGCGATCATCCGCGGCACGATGGCAACGGCAATTTGCCTTTCGGCGTTCGAGGATTCGGGCAGCCGGCGGGCGAAGGCGCAGACGTGCGGCGTCTTTGCCCCTTCGACGTCCAACGGCACGTAATCGCCGAGCCGGAACAGATCGCCGTGCTGCCGGCGAGATTGGAGCGCCCGCCAGGTGACGAAGAGCTTCAGCCGCGGATCGCGGGGGTTTCGGGCGAGGCCGCCGGCAAGCGAAAGCAGCGAGCGATCGTCGCGGCCGACGTCTTTTCGCAGCCGCGCGAGCATTTTTCGCCGCGCGACGAAGTCGACCGGCCGGCGGCTGTCGGGATCGACGAGGCTGAAATCCCATAGCTCCTGGCCTTGATAGACGTCGGGCACGCCCGGCGAGGTCAGTTTCAAGAGGAGCTGCGACAGGGCATTGTAGAGGCCCCAGTTCACGATCTGCTCGTGAAACTGGCGGAAATCGGCGAGAAAGCGGTTCTTCGCATGGTCGGCGAGCACGGCGGCCACGAACTGGTGAACCGCCGCGTCGTATTCCGGATCGGGATTGATCCAACTGGTGTGGACTTTCGCCTCGTGCGTGGCCTTCTCCATGTAGGCGATCATCCGGGCCGTCAGCCGGGCAAGCTCCTTGGCGTCGGCGATCGCCGGCGGCCAGATGCCGACGAGATTCTGATAGAAAAGATACTCGTCGTTGCGGCTCGGGGCCGGTTGGCCGTCCACTTCGCGGCGATGCCGGCGGTTGACGCGGGCCCAGCGATCGACCGCCTTGCGCCACAGGTGCGGGATTTCAGAGAGGACGTTGATCCGCGCGGGCGTCCTCGCTGCGCTTGGTGTCGTGCGTGCTGCTGCAAGTGAGCGACTGCGGCCAGTCGGTTTGCCGAACGCGATTGTGACGATGAAACTCGGCAAGCGAAGCGGCGCCGCGCGAAGGATCGCTGCCCACCTCATTCAGCGACGCCAGCGGGAAATAACGGTAGAAGGCCGTGTCCTCGATCCCCTTGGCCATCACGGGGCTGGTGACCTGCTGGAAACGTCCCACGAACAAATCGCGCTCGTGGCGGCCGGCCTCGTCCGGGTCGGGCGGAGCCTCCAGCAGCAGCACGTCGCGAATGAAGTCGAACACCGCGGCGTCGATCGTGGGGTTGCGGCGCTTCGCCTGCGCCACCGCCCGGCAGAGGATTTGCCGGTCTCGCTCGGAGACGTCGCCGCGGTGAATGTAGGTGCGGTAGATCGGGAAGCAGGCCAGGATTTCGCGGAGCGCCGTCCGCAAGGCGTTGAGGGTGAAATCGCGCGAGCGGCGATGCCGCTCGGAAATGCGATTGAGCCGGTGCGCCAACAACTGCAAATCGCTGGACATCGCCGTGCGGAAGATCAGCAGCTTCGATTGGTGCGCCACCTCGCGGAATTCGAGGTGTTGGTCGATGAAGCGGCCGTAGACGTGGGCCAATTCGCCGAGTCCCGCGGGATCGACGAACAATCCGTTCACGGAGCCGAGGAAATCGTAGCCCGTCGTGCCCGCCGCCATCCACTCGGCAGGCAGGCTCTCCTCGGCAGCGAGGATTTTTTCGACCACCACGTAAAGCGGAAGCGTGGCGCGATCGGCACAGGCGGTCGCCGTCATTCGCGATAGAAACCTCGGCTCGATTTCGTCCCAGGGGGGCGGACTTTCGTTTGGGGCAGGGGGAAACGACATGTCATTGGAACGCCCCGCGATTGCGGTCGCCGGGGTGAGCGGCGCCGCGATTCCACCCCACGACCACAGTCGTGGGGCGTTCAGCGATGTGGCGCTGCCGCCCTGAGCAGTCATGCACTGCCGGTGCGCGGCCTTGCCCAGCGCCACCAGGTATTCCTTCTGCAATCGCCGCAGGTATTCCGCCGGCTCGTACAGGCCGTCGATGTGATCGACCCGCAGGCCATCGACGTCGCCGCGGGCCAGCAGCTCGAACACCAGGCCGTGGCTTTCCGCGAAGACCTCGGGCGACTCCATGCAGACGGCCGCCAACTCGTTGATGTCGAAAAAGCGGCGGTAATTGTGTCTTGGTTCAGCGTGAAATGGAAACTTCGATTGGCTTGCTAGGATCGTCCGGGTGTTGAAGTTGGTTGGTAGTGCTTGGATTTTTCGCTTTGGTGTTGTAAGCGAGGGAGGTGGGCGGCAGCAGAACCACCGCCCGGACCTCGCTCACAACCCCTGGGGCGGCGCTCGGGTCGGTTCCCACCGGAGCCCTATCCTCCGCCCAGGTCGTCTCTCATCGTAACGTCCTTCTTTCGATCAGGCAACCGTCCGCAAACGGGCCGCCTCTCGCTGCTCCTTTCTACGCTCGCGGGCCTCCGTCAGTTTGCGATCGCGGGCTGCGAAGATCTCCGCCTCACGGCCCGCCAATTTGTCCGCCGGCGCCACATAGCCAATCGCGCTGTGCAATCGCACCTCGTTGTAGTGCTCCACGTAACGAGCCACAATGCGGATGGCATCCTCCAGCGAGATCGGCGTGCCCGGCCGCAGGCACTCGCCCTTGATGCTCCCGTGAAATCGCTCCAGTTTGCCGTTGCTCTGCGGATAGTACGGGCTGGTGCGCACGTGCGTCATCCCGCAGATGCGAATGAACTCTTTGAAGTCCTTCGCCAAAAACTGCGACCCATTGTCGCTGATGATCCGCGGCGTCTCCTTGGGGAACTTCTCCCGCGCGCGTTGCAGGATCGTCAGTTCATCTTGCTCGGTCATCGAGCGGCGAATCTCCCAATGCACGGTGTAGCGGCTGTAGCCGTCGAGGATCGTCGTCAGGTAGTAAAACGTGCCGTGGATGTTGAGGTAGCTGATGTCGATATGCCAGTGTTCATGGGGTTTTTGCGGCTGTTGGAAGCCCGTGCCTTTCTTCGACGGCTTGTTCGTCGAGCGCCCGATGCGGCCCGCCGCCTTCAATACGCGATAGACGCTGCTGGGACTGACGGCCACCACGTCGCGGTCGAGCATCATGAACGCCAAACGCCGGTAGCCTTCCAGTGGATACTCGAAGGAGAAGCGGATGATGGCCTGCTTCTCCCAATCTTCGAGCCACCAGTCGCGCGGCACCCAGCCGTTGTGTTCGTTCCGCTTGCCGTAGCGATCCTTCCAGTCGTGGAACTTGCTCTGGCCAATGCCCAGCCAAGCCACGAACTTTCTGGCGGGAATCTCCGTGCGCTCGTTCCAACGGCGCACGTAATCGACCACTTCATCGCGAGTGTCGTGGGAAACCCAACGTCCGTTTAGAGTTCCCCATTTTTTTTTGCGCGGACGTTCTCCTCCATCAGTTCGGAGATGACCTCGTTCTTCTGAACGAGCTTGGCCCGCAGTCGGGCGACTTCCTCCTCCTGGGCGGAAAGCCTCCTGGCCTCGCGTTTGGCGACCGGGTGAAAGGCGGCCGGCGCGTTGTCGAACAGGATTTTCTGCCAGGCGTAGATTTGGTTCGGCTTGATCCCGTACTCGTCGCAGAGGTCCGAGATGGGCACTTTATCGACCAGATACCTCTTGAGAATGGCAGCCTTCTGGTCCGTGCCGAAATGTCGTCGTTGTCCACTCATGAAATTCTCCTCGTCTGGGGGAAGATTCTAACCCAGGCGACCGAGAATTTCCATTTCCAATTGGTTCAAGACAATTGATCTCGTCGTCGGCGGCCTTCCAGTGCGAAAGCCGGTAGACCTGGGCGTCCAGCAGCTTGTCGAGGTTGTCGTAACTGTGCGGGTCTCCAGGCGTCCCGTTGAATTCCAGCACGCTGCGGCGAATGTTCGCGGCGACGGTCGGGGCACGATCGACCAGCGCGCGGAGCCGGCCCTTTATCACCTCTTTCTCCCGCTGTCGCTCGGACACGGCGGCGGGCTCGGTGACGGTGCGTTCGGGAAGATGCTCGAGGGCCGTGATGATGCTCTCCAGTTCGCGCAGCTCTTCGGAGTCGGCCGGGGTATTCTCCTTCAACGCGTCCAGCCCCTGCGTCAGAACGGCTCGGTACGTCCGCGGGTCGATGGGCAGGAGCGACTGGTAGTACCGCAGGAAGAACGCCCCGTCTCGGTATTCGAGCTTCAGGTCGCCCGATTCGAGAACCTGGCCGTATTGGCCGCCGAGGATTGGCAAGAGGACTCGATCTTGCAGTTCATCCTTGATGGGCCGCCAGTCGATGTCGAAGAAAGCCGCATGGGGTGAAGCGGGGCCGTTCTCCAGCACGTCGTTCCACCACAGGTTTTCGGCGGGCGCCGCGCTCATGTGGTTCGACACCGTGTCGAGGACTTGGCCCATCGCGTTGTCGTGCAAGGCTTCGATCATCGCCCGATAGTCGTGCGCGTCGCCCAAGCCGGGATCCAATTGCCCGTAATCGACGATCGCGTAGCCGTGCGTGCTTCCCGAGCGGACTTTCTGGCAGGGAGAGGCATAGAGATGGCTCACGCCGAGATCGGCCAAGTAGGGAACGATGCCGGCCGCATCGCGGAACGTCATCCTTTCGCGCTGGAACTGAATGCGGTAGGTCGACGTGGGGCGGCAGAGACGATCGCAGGCCGTCTCCGCGACCACTCGAGCAATCCATTCCGCCCAGGAACCGACATCGTCGCTCACGGTCGTCCTCCGCTGGCGTTGAAGATCAGCAATTCGTAGGGCAACAAAGTTGCCTCTCCCTTTGGGAGAGGGTGAGGGCGAGGTGCGTCGGCAGAGAACGGCTCTTGACGGGAATTGCATCTTCCGCCGCCGCTGCCCTCACCCCCTGCCCCTCTCCCAAAGGGAGAGGGAAGAGAAGCGCGGGTCCCGCCGTATTTCACCTCCTCGGTGCTCAAGATGGGTTGCCGGTCGCCGAGTTCCACCGCGGCCGTCGGCACCGGTTTCGCCGTGAGATTGGCCACGGCCAGCACGCCGCCGTCGCCGCCACGACCGAGCAGCAGCAGCGGCGAATCCTGCTTCTCCGCGTTTGAAGCATACAACACCCGAGCGTCGGTTTGTCGGCGATCGCGAAGCGCCGGCCAACGACGGCGGGCGGCTAGAAGGTCTTGATAGAGCCGTCGAAGTTGCGCCTGCGGCGAGCCCGCCGGCCACGACCAAGCCAACTTGGCTGCGGCGAAGGTCTCCGGGCTCTGCGGATCGGGAATCTCCACTCCCCACTTGAACGCGAGCGCGGCGAATTCCTCGCGCCGGCCGCGCCGCACCGCTTCGACGATGGCAGGGTCGTCGAACGAGCAGAAGAACGGAAAGGGGTTTCGCTCGCCATATTCCTCGCCCATGAACAACAACGGCACGCACGGCGAAAGCAGGAGCAAGCCGCACGCCAGCCGTTGCGCCGCGGGAGGAACCAGCGAGCCCAAACGCTCTCCGCGGGCGCGATTGCCGATCTGATCGTGGTTCTGGATGCAGACGACGAACCGGCTGCGATCGATCGCGGCGGCGCGCGTGCCGTGGCGGCGGCGGCGATAGGGGCTGTAGCAGCCGTCGTAGACGAACACGTCATTCAGGGCCTTGGCCACGTGTTCGGGCGATCCAAAATCCAGGTAGTAGCCGTCGCGTTGGCCGGTCAGGAGCGAATGGACGCTGTGGTGAAACTCATCGCTCCAAACGCCATCGAGTCCATATCCGCCCTGTTCCGGCGCGGCGACGAGCCGAACGTCGTTCTGATCGGTCTCCGCGATCACGTGGACGGGGCGATTCACACGGGCGCCGGCGTCGAAGGGGACAGTCCCATTTTCGTCGACTACGGCTTCGCCGCGGTGCCCGCGAAAATTGGGACAGTCCCCCTGGGCGGCATGCTGCTGCACGGCGGCCTGCACGTCGGCGAGGATGTGGCGCGGGCTGAAATCGTAGATGGTTTGCACGGCGTCAAGGCGAAGCCCGTCGAGGTGGAAGTCGCGCACCCAGGCGCAGGCATTGTCGATGACGAATTGCCGCACGGCGTCGCTGTCGGCGCCGTCGTAGTTCACGGCTTTGCCCCAGGGAGTGTGGTAGCGATCGGTGAAATAGGGGCCGAACTTCTCGAAGTAGTTTCCCTCCGGGCCGAGATGGTTGTAGACCACGTCGAGAATCGCCGCCAAACCGTTGCGATGGGCGGCGTCGACCAGTCGTTGCAGCGCCCGCGGCCCGCCGTAGCTGTTTTGCGCGGCGAAGGGATAGACGCCGTCGTAGCCCCAGCCGCGCTCGCCGGGAAACTGAGAGACCGGCATGATTTCGATCGCCGTGACGCCCAAGTCCGCCAGTGCGGGCAAGCGCGGCGCGGCGGCGTCGAAGCTGCCCTCGGGGGTGAAGACGCCGACGTGCAATTCGTAAATCACGAGGTCTTCGCGGGCGATTCCCCGCCACTGGGCATCGGACCAGGGGAACGAATCGGGGAAGAAGACGGCGGAGGGGCGATGCACGCCTTCGGGCTGCCATCGGGACGCCGGATCGGGATACTCGCGCCCGTCGGCCAGGCGGTAGAGATATCGCAGCCCTTCGGCGGCGTGCGGCTCGCGGTGGACGAAGTAGCCGCCGCCTTCGGAGGCCATCGCGGTTTCCCGCCGCTTTCCTGAAGACCAAGTGACCAACCACACCGCCGAGGACGACGGCGCCCAGAGCCGCCAGACGACGCCCCCGTCGGATTGCCGCAACGCGCCCTGCGGAAGATGAATCGAATCCCGCTGCATGGCGATCCCCTCGTCTTCCTCCGCCGGAAGCGGCTATTGCCGTCTGCGATAACGTATAATTATGCCGGGTACAGCGATCTCGGCAAGGGAGGAAGACGCCCGCCATGGAAACAACCGCGCCTTTTTGCGTCATGGATTGCAGCCTGGTTCGCCGCGCGACGGGAAGGGCCTGCTCGAACCTCCGCGAGCTGTTGGAGGCGGTCCGCAGCGTGCCGGACGCCGTCCTCGAACACCACATGATGCGTTGCGTGCTGGAAGATCATTTTGAATTGCACGAGTTCCCCAACGATCTTGCCCGCTGGTGCTGGACAGTGCTGAGGGACAATGTTCTCGGCGAACAACTGGCGCTGGTCGATCCTTACCGGCTCACGGCCCCCGGCGCGTTGCGGGGGCGCTGACGAACGTGATCGAGGAGCGGTTGTGGGGCCTCGACCGCGTGCCGTGGTGCCACGCCGGCCTCGAGCTGCACCTGATCGAGTCCCGCTTGATCGCCTACGACACGGGCGAACGCGTCACCACGCCGGCGGCGCTGGTCGAGGCCATCGAACGCATGTCGCCGCGATCGCTCTTCTTCCACGTCCACGACGCGCGGCGGCGGATGGAAGGGCGATCGGACGATTTCTCCATGTGGCTGGAACAGACCGGCGCCGAACCGTCGTTGGTGGCGATGCTCCGCGGCATCGACTTCTATCCGCTGAATTTGAGCCAGCTTCGGCACACGCTGCTGGAAACCTTCCGGCATTACATCGCCGAGGCTCCGCCAGTCGCGAGGAGCGTCCCATGAGGCTGTTGGACCGCTACGAAGAGATTGTCGGCCATCACGAGGTGGAACGGCTCCGCCGATTGGCCGACCACCTGGCGGGCAAGCGGATCGTGCACGTCAACTCGACGCGGACCGGCGGCGGAGTTGCCGAGATCCTCGGCTGGATGGTGCCGCTGATGCAGGAGTTGGGAATCGACGCCCGCTGGGAAGTGATCGCCGGTCCGCCCGACTTCTACCGCGTCACCAAGGCGTTTCACAACGGCTTGCAGGGCTTGCCGGTCGCTCTGCGAAAGAGCGATTTCGACCTGCACTACGAGGTGAATCGAGAGAATGCGCAGCGGCTGAACCTGGAGGCCGACATCGTCTTCGTACACGATCCGCAACCGGTTTACCTGCCGCATTTCACGCCGCCGGGTCGGGTGGGCCGCTGGATCTGGCGCTGCCACATCGACGCCTCGCGGCCGAATCGGCCCATTTGGAAGCACCTCGAGACGGCGATTTCGCACTACGACGCGGCGATTTTTTCGATGCCGGCGTTTGCACGCTCCCTGGCGTGCCCGATGTTCGTGATCCCCCCTTCGATCGACCCTCTGTCGGACAAGAACTGCGCCATTCCCGAAGCCGAACGGCTGGAAACGATCGCGCGGCTGGGGATCGATCCCGAGCGGATGCTCTTGGTGCAAGTCTCGCGGTTCGATCGGTTCAAGGATCCGTTGGGCGTCATCGAGGCGTTTCGCTTGCTCGAACCGTATTATCCCGGCTTGCAGTTGGCGTTGGCGGGCGGGCCGGCGGACGACGATCCCGAAGGGGCCGAGGTGCTCCGCGACGTCCTCGATCGGGCCGGCGACGACGCGAACGTGAAGGTGCTGATGCTTCCGCCCGACTCGCATCGCACCATCAACGCCCTGCAGCGATCGGCGACCGTGGTGCTGCAAAAGTCGCTTCGTGAAGGTTTCGGACTCACCGTTACCGAGGCGCTTTGGAAGGGCAAGCCGGTGATCGGCGGCGCCTGCGGCGGCATTACCCTGCAAGTCCACGACTATCAGACGGGATTTCTGGTGTATTCCCCCGCCGGCGCGGCCTACCGCATCCGCTATCTGCTGCGATACGCCGACAAGCGGCAGCGGATGGGCCAAACCGGCCACGAGTTCATCCGCGAGCATTTTCTCTTGACCCGCAATCTCCGCGACTATCTCACCATGCTCCTCTGCCTGGATCATCCCGATTCGCAGACGATCGTCGTGTAGGTCGTGTCTCTTACAGGCACGACAAGAGATACTGGATTTCGTCGTCGATTTCCTCGGGGCCGGCGACGGTTTGGGCGATTTCGTCGCGGAGTAGTTGGCGATAGCGGCGGCGGAGGCGGTGCACGGCGGTCTTTACGGCCGCTTCAGTCATTCCCAATTCGGCGGCCGCCCAGGCGTAACCGCTCGGCTCGCGGCCGCCGGTCAAGAACGGTTTCAGCCGATCGAAAACCGACTGCTTGCCCTCGAAGCCGAGTGCCAGTTGCAGCCGAGCGAGAACGTTGTCCAAGACCGTCAACGCCCAACGCCGTTCGAAGAGTTTTTCCGGCGTCAGGTCGTGCCAGGGTTCCAGGCGATAGCGATTTTCCGCGTCGACCGTGCTGATGGGCAAAGGGGTTCGTCCGCCGCCGCGTTTTTTTGCCTGTGAGCGGTCCCACTCGTTCGCCAAAAAATGCTTGAGCGCGGCCAGCAGAAAGGCACGGAACTTGCCCTTTTTGCGGTCAATACCGGTCAGATAGTTCTTGGCCAGCAACCGCAAGAAGAATTCTTGCGTCAGGTCTTCGGCTTCGTGAGTGTCGTGTCCGCGGCGGCGAACGTAGGCATACAGCGGATACCAATAGACGCGGCAAAGCTCGGCCATCGCCTCGGCGGCGCGGGGCGTGACGTTGCCGCGTGCGGCCGCCAACACCAGCGTCCATCGCGTGGCGGCAAAGCCCGCCGCATCGGACACCCCGGACGTGGACGGTTGCTTTGGCATGGGATTACTGCCTGCCCAACGCTTGCTCGATCTGGCGGATGACCGAGTTCGCCAGACGTTTCCCCAATATCCGTTTGCCGATCGTGATCTTCTTTGTCGGGCGGAAGACGACCTGGATATCGTACCAGATTTTTCCACCCTGTCCTTGATTGGCGCTCATGCGGTTGACGGGCTCGATTTTTTCGATGTTGGCGGCGTTGACCTGCTTCTCGCGGCCAAAACCGAACAGCCCACCGACGACCGTCAATCCGGCAGGCGACACATCGACCACGCTGCGATAAAACCAGACATCAATCGAGACTGCCAGGAGTAACAATCCGACGGCGCCGAAACCAAAGGCGAAGACGATGTTGAGCAACCACGGAGCGCCCAAATAGTGCATTAGGATCGGCACGCCGCCGAATATCAGCCCGAGCAGCATCAGCGCGACGCCCGTTCCGATGGCCCGCCCCATGGGAAACACCAGCCGGAAGCCTTCGCCGCTGGGCGACTGCGTTTTGATGACGCCGGCATCGTGCAGATCGCGATCGGGGTCTTCCGGCGCGACGTACTGGGCAATCAGGCTGCGATCGACGACGAAATTCGGGTCGCTCGCGGGCGTTTTGAAGACGGGCACTTCAAAGGTAGCCGAATAATCGAGGCCCGGCGTTTTGGCCGAAGCCCCGAGCCGCCAAACCGTCTGGTTGTTCGGGTCCGTCTCGTCGGTCGGCCGGCATTCGTAAGGAATCTGAAACAGCAAGGGAATCGCCGACTGCTCGGGATCACTTTGCGACAACTCGTGCGCGATGATCTGCTCGTCCTGCCACACGACGTTTTCCGACGTGCTGCTTTTCTTGCCGGTGGTGGTGGTCACACTGTGCATGCAATTGAGCGTCAGGCGAAATCCCTCTTCAGGCTGGACCTTCTTGGAGACGCGGATCACGCCGGCGAGTTGCCCGCCGATCACGCCCGGAACGGAAGCCATCTCGAACACCGACTGCCCGTATTTGCGCAAACGCAGCACGGAGACGACCGCGCAGAGTATCAGAAGCGACCCCACGGCGGGAAATGCCAACAAGAGCAGAGCCAGTCGATGGCCGCTGTCGAGTGCGTTACGCGGAAACGCCATCCAGGCGGGCACGGACGCCACGTTCCAGTAGAGGGCGACTACCAGCAGGACAATGGTGAATATCTTCGCGGAAGACTTGATCTTCCCCTCGGCCCAGTCCGGCTTGCATAGCCACGGTTCGTTGGGATGAAGCAGGGCGAGGGCGCGGCTGCCTCTCGTCGTGAAACCACTGAGTACGCCGAAGGTCAATAGGCCAAAACCAACCATGCCGAACATCGTTCCAAAGACCGTCTGAAAGGCGACCACCTCCCAGCGCAGATCGCGGAAGAGAATCGCCTCGGCCGGGTTTTCCGGATTGACGTAGCAGCGGAAAGTGCGGCCCGACACTTGATGCGCGCTCAACTGGCGATGCACGTCCTGCTGGTACGATCCGATGTTGTCGCTGCCGCCGCTGATGCCGACCCGGTGGCCCGTATACTGCCGGTCGCCGAATCGATACGTGTATTCGGCGGTCGCCTGATAGGTGGAGCCGCCCTTGGAACCTGAGTGACTCTCCAGCTTCGCCCGAACGATCTTGGCCGGCGTCTCTTCCCATCGCTGCATCTTCCAATGCGCCACGGCCCCTGAAAACGCCCACCCGCCCATGCCCACTCCAACGGCGGCGAACGGCAAGGAGAATAGGACGAGAAACCAGTATCCCACTTTCGTCGTGGAGCGCGCCATGAGAATTTGTCTCCCGTAGGTTATGCTTGAGCATAACAAATGGGCTGTTGCGCGGCAAACACCGGTGCGGGCGAAAGTCAGACCGACGATCTTACGCCGGGACTGCCGGTTGGCGGCGGCGGTGACTGTGCCTTGGCGGTTTGGCCGTGCCGTCGTCGTAGCGGACCAGGAAGCAGACCTTGCCGAACCCGAGCTCATCGCCCGATTGCAGCGGAGCATTGCGAGAGACGCGGTCGCCGTTGACGAACGTGCCGGATCGCGTGCCCAAGTCCCACACCATCAATCCGCCGTCGCTGAAGTCGATCATGCACTGATAGTGGCCCACGGCGGAGTCATCGAGACAGACGTCCGCGCCAGGATCGAGGCCGACGATCACGGGAAACTGATGCAGCACGATCGGCGGCTTCTGCCGGTCCACGTTGATCAATTCGAGCTTCATCCTGAAACCCCCCTTGACGTGGAGGCGGCGGAACGACGGCCGCCGCCCCGGGTGGCAACGAGACTGCTAGCATATCAATTATGCGCCAGAATCGTCAACCGGCGCGGCAACACGGAAACCGGTCGTGTTCGATGTAGGGTGGGTCGAGCCAAGCGAGCCCCACCAGTAATACTCGAAGAAACGGTGGGGCTCGCTTGGCTCGATCCACCCCACAGATTTACCCATCTTACCGAAACAACCGAGTCATGCCAGAAACGGCAAGGTATGCCGCGGCCCCGATGCAGCCTGCGACGGGAATGGTGAGCACCCAGGCCCAGACGATGTTGACCGTTACCCCCCAACGAACGGCACTGAGCCGCCGCGTGCTGCCGAACCCGACGATAGCTCCGGCGATGGTATGGGTCGTGCTGACGGGAATGCCCGCCGCCTCGGTGACGAAGAGGGTCATCGCGGCCCCTGATTCGGCGCAGAATCCGCCGAAGGGCTCCAGCTTGGTGATTTTCGAGCCCATGGTTTTCACGATTCGCCAGCCGCCCAGCAAGGTGCCCAGGCCCATGGCGGCATAACAGACCAGCTTCATCCAAAACGCGATCTCGAACGACTGTCCTTTCCAAGTGCACAGCGCCAGCGCGATGATTCCCATCGTCTTTTGGGCGTCGTTGCTGCCGTGACCCAGGCTGTAGAGGGCGGCGGAGAGGAGTTGCCCTTTCCTGAAGAGCGAATCGACGCGATGCGGCGTCGAGTTGCGAAACAGCCAGGTCATTCCCACGCCGATTGCGAAGCCGAGCACGAGTCCGATCAGGGGCGAGAGAACGATGAAGGCGGCGATCTTCAGCAGGCCGCCGGCGATCACCGCTCCCACGCCCGCCTTGGCGATCGCCGCCCCGGCCAGGGCGCCGATCAGAGCGTGCGACGAACTGGTGGGCAGGCCCAGATACCAGGTCATGAGGTTCCACAAAATGGCTCCCGACAACGCGCTCAGCAGCATGAGGATATCGACGACTTCTTCATGCACGACGCCGGTGCCGATCGTCTTTGCGACCCCGACGCCGAACACGTAGGCCGCCACGAAGTTGAAGAATGCGGCCCAAACCACCGCCTGCAACGGCGTCAACACCCGAGTGGAAACCACCGTGGCGATCGAGTTGGCCGCGTCGTGAATGCCGTTGGTAAAGTCGAAAGCGAGGGCAAGCACGAGAACGATCGTCACCAACGCGGGCGC
Organism: uncultured Planctomycetia bacterium; assembly: GCA_963719005.1. GTDB lineage: Bacteria > Planctomycetota > Planctomycetia > Pirellulales > Thermoguttaceae. The sequence continues at coordinate 299,311 of CAVRAR010000018.1, read as the reverse complement.
GCTTAGGGCAATCGCCCCGACGTGATAGCCCATGTAGCCGACGCCCCACACGGCAAACGCGATCGCCAGAAATCCCCAGACCGATTCGCGACTCATACGTCAGGCGTTCTCCAGCACGATCCCTTCGATCACGTGGGCGACTTCCTCCGACGCGTCCATCGCCAATTCGATCAGATCGACGATCTCCTTCCATTTGATCACCGTCAGCGGATCCAGGTTGTTCTTGAAGATCGACGCCAGGGCGATATGATGCAGGTGGTCGCCGAGGTTCTCCAATCGCTGGATCTCGATGCAGTGTTCCAGCACGTGATTCTTCTTGCGGAGATTGCGGAGATCGTGGACCGCGGCCGCCACCGCCTTGGCCAGATCGACGATCACTTTCCCCATCGCACACACCTCGGGCAGGATGGCGCCAGCGTCGTACAGCGCGATGCGCCGGGCAGCGTCGTCGAGGTAATCGACGATGTTGTCGAGCGCCAGAATCAGCCGCCGCAAGTCGCCCCGCTCCAACGGCGTGATGAACGTGCGGTGCAGCAGTCCCATCGCCTCGTGGGTGACACGGTCGGCCTCGTGTTCCAGTTCCTTCAGCCGGGCGGAGTACTCCTTGGGATCGCCGGACGATTCGAGAAACTCGCGAAAACACTCGGCCGCGCGGATCAGCACTTCGGTGTCGCGGTCGAAGTAGTCGAAAAACTTGGTGTTGCGCGGCAGGAAATTGAACATGCGGAGCCTCGTTGGCAACGACGAAACCGCCAATGTACACGACGAAGGGGCCTGCCGCAAGGAGCCGCTCTAACGAGACCCTAACCAATTCCAAACGCTACGCTAACCGGCGTTTCTCACCACGGTGGGGCAGACATTCCTGTCTGCCGGTAAGAGGACGACGCATCTGGCAGACAGAAATGTCTGCCCCACCGGACACAGTGCTATCAATCTTCCCCGCGTGGCGAGAAATGCGGGCTAACTGATTTTCACCCACTCGGCATCTCGATTCAGCTCGGCAAACCCGCGGGCGGCTTCCGCATCGCAAAACTCGTAGTCGACGCTCTTGGCATAGGCCGTCAGGTCGAAGGGATAAGGGTGAAGGACTCGCCAGACGATCTGCGGCACGATTGCCGGCAGCCCGACTCCCATCACGATGAGCTTCTCGACGACACGCGAAAAGTGGTTCTCAATCAGCGGCAATAGCCAGCCAAACGGCGGCGATGATCGTGGCGATCATCAGCACAAGATCGAGGGACCATTGCGCCCGCAAACGCCGTCCGCACCACGTGCACGCGGGAACTGCTAGCGAAAAGTGGGGGGCAGAAATGCCACGCGCATGTCCACCAGCGGAAGATCAGGGTTGTCGGACGAACGGTCGAGTCGGGCGACGGAGCACCACAGACGATGCATTGATCCGGGAATCGAGCTTCGCGGTCCCTCGGCAGATTGACGCTTGTGCTCAGAGGCATCGGATTTCGAGGTCGTGCGGGACGCGACTATGTTCCGCCTATCGTGTCTCGCCGGCCAGTTCAAGACTTTGGCGAGATAATACCTCCGGCTGGCCCTTACAATCGGATTATCAGGAATAGTCCGCCGGTTGCGGGTCCCAGGTGCGGTGGAATTGACGTATCCTATTATGTAGCAATTGGTTACAGAATGCCACCGTTGCTTGGTTCAAGCAGCGGCTCGGTCAAACGAATCTACTTGTAGACCGTGATCGCTCGTCTTTTGGCCGCCTGTCAAGAAAATAACCAAAAAAACCGCGTTGTGGATCGAGAATCCGCTTGACATCGCCCAATTCCAGCGTATCGTAAAATGATTGAGGTGTGTATGCACACACTGTAGCCATTGGCAGGGCGTGAATGTAGGAGGCTCTGGCAAGAGAGCGAAGGAACGTACCATGTTGGTTCTATCCCGCAAGAAGAACGAGAGTATTGTCATCAACGATGACATTACGATCGTGGTTGTGGAGATCCGAGGGGACAAGGTCCGCTTGGGTGTTGAGGCGCCCAAGGAGGTTCCGGTCCACCGTCGTGAGGTCTTCGACGCCATCCACCGCAACGAAGTTGCTGCTAGTGAGAAGGCCGCCGATCAGACCGATGTCGCCGGCAACGGCGGCCAGAAGCAATAGGTCTCCCCCGCCGTCAGCAGGAATCTCCTGCTCATAGTTTTTCTCTTCCTGTTTCGTCGTTTATCGTTTTTCGACGGGCGTCGTCTTTCCGACGTGTGCGGGAGGCCCCTTGACGTCCTGCGTCTGCAACGGTTATACAGACAGGTCTTGGCCCCGTCGTCTAGAGGCCTAGGACACTGGCCTTTCACGCCGGCAACACGGGTCCGAATCCCGTCGGGGTCACTAGGTTCGCAGTCGCGCCGTCAGGCGGCATTGGCTGCTGCGCTCTTGCTATGCTTCCGGAAAGATCATTGCCTCGGCGAACTCGCGATGAAACTCCGCGTCGCACGATAGATCGACGTGCTCGGTGCGTCGCGCAAGTTGCTCGGCCGTCTGGCGGGCTCGCCGTGAAAGGGCCGCAAGCCGGGCGCCGGCCAACGACGTGTTGCCCATGTAACGGATGCGATGGTGCGCGATCCGGCTGGGCAACAATCCGATGCGCTGGGCGTTGCTGCGGCGAATGAAATTGCCGAATCCGCCGCCGATCAACACGCGGTCGATATCGCCCGGTTCGAGTCCGGCACGCCGCAAGAGAATGACGATGCCCGCGCGAATCGCCCCCGTGGCGAGTTGCAGTTCGCGGAGGTCGCGTTGCGTGAGGGCGATCGGCCGGCCATCGGTGGTCTCGCTGTTCGAGGCCAGGAGGAACGACACTTGGCCTTCGTGCAAAATAATACGGTCGGCCAGGTCGGGCGGAACGTCCGGGGGAAGTTGGTCGGGCGTCAGCAGCCGGCCCTGCGGAGTGACGATTCCGTGCCGGAGCAGTTCTGCCGCCACGTCGATCAGGCCCGAGCCGCAGAGGCCCGACGGCGGGACGTTGCCGATCACGTTGGTCCGCAAGCGGCCGTCTTCGACCATGACCTTTTCGATCGCGCCGGTGCAGCCGCGCATTCCGCACGAAATCCGGGCGCCCTCGAACGCCGGGCCGGCGGCAGTCGAGGCGGCCGACAGCTTCCCATCGGCCAGCAGCACGATCTCGCCGTTGGTGCCGATATCGACCAGCAGCGTCGGCGCCTGGGCATCGGCTAAAGGGCAAGTGTCAGCAGCGTGTGCCACTGCTTGGAACAAGCAGTGCTGACCCAATGGTGTGTGCTCGGCACTGCTTGTTCCAAGCAGTGGCACACGCTTGCCACATTTCTCCGTCTGACGAGAAATATCGAACATGCCGGTGGCGAGAATTCCGGCCACGGTGTCGCCGCCGACGAATCCGCCGATGACGGGCATCACGTAGGCGCGCCGCGCGGATGGATGTGTATGCCCAACTCGACGGCCGCGCAGGGCAGGCCGCGTCCGCCCGCCGGCACGAAGGGGACTTCGCCCAGCGGACTTGTGTCCAACCGGCAGAGCAATTGCTGCATCGTGGTGTTGCCGGAGACGGTCAGTTCGTAGACGCGGTCGCGGGCGACGCCGGCCTGGCGGCACAACTCGCCGATCATTTCGTCGATGGCCGCTGCGACCGTCTCGTGCAACTGCCGCAGCCCCTCGGGCGTTTCTCTGGCGTACAAGATGCGCGAAAGGACGTCGTCGCCGAAGCGGATTTGCGGGTTGAGTCGTGCATCGACGGCCCAGCGTGCGCCCGTGCCGAGATCCAACAACTCGGCGACGAGCGTGGTCGTGCCGAGATCCAACGCCACGGCGAAGGCGTCGGCCGCGGTATTGCCCGGCTCGAAGTCCAACAGGCGGCCGTCGGCCAACACGGCGGTGCCGCGGAAGTCGGCCTCGCGCAGCCGGCGGGGGAGTTGCCGCAGGAGCGAGAGGTCGATTTTCAAGGCTTCGGCGCCGATCGCCCGTTCCAACCGCAACAGGTCGGGCAGGTCGTCGCCGCGAGCCGGCGCCGGCAGTTCCACGTATCGTTTGCGCACCGGCGGATCCAGCAAGGGAGTCGATCTGAAAAACAGTTCTGACCCCTTTTCTATTTGCGCGGCGGGGGCCGGCGGAATGACGACCTCCATCGGCCCGCACACCTGCGACTGGCACGCCAGCCGCCAACCGGCGCGAAGCTCGTCGGGCGAGAAGCGGTCGCGCTCGACGGGCGTCGGTTCGCCGGCGCCTGCGGCGACCATCACGCGGCACTTGCCGCAGAGCCCTTCGCCCCCGCAGGGAACGTCCAGAACGACACCGGCTTCGGCGGCCGCTTCGACCAGCCGCGTGCCGGGCAGGACATACGCCTCGGCGTTTTGGGGGCGAAAACAGACCAGGACTTCCGTGTCGCGCATCACGTCTCCTCCGGAACTTGGCTCTGCACCCGTTGCAGCAATTCGACAAATTTGGCCGCCGTGGGCGTGAACATGCGACGCTGCCGGTAGATGATCCCCAGCGGCCGATGCAATTCCGGCGCGATCAAGCGAACCGCCGCCAGGGTGCCGGCGCGAACCTCGCCGCGGACGGTCGGCTCCGGCAGGATGCTCACGCCCGCCCCGATCTGCACCGCCTGCTTGATCGTCTCGACGTTGTCGAACTCCATCGCCACGTGAATGTTGATCGAACGCTGCCGCAAGTGCCGGTCGATCTCCTTGCGGATGCTCAGGTCGCGATCGAAACCGATCACCTCGAGCCCCTGGAGATGTTCGGCGGTCACGGCCTCGTGCTTCGCCAACGCATGATCGGGAGGGCAGACGACGACCATCCGCTCCGAACGCAAGGGGATCACGCTCAGGTCGGGCGACGCCGTCGGATACGACACGATGCCGAGATCGACCTCGCCGTTGAGCACGGCGTCGTATACTTTGTTCGGCCGCAGATACTCCAGCCGCACTTTTGCCTTCGGGTATTGCCGCATGAAATCCTGCATGCAGCGGCTCATGTCGTGCAGGCCGACGGAATAGATCGCCGCCACCCGCACCAGCCCGCCGATCTCCTTGCGGAGCGATCGCACCCTCGACTCGACCGAATCGTAGAGTTCCAGCACCTCGCGGAAGCCCTCGAAGCACGTCTGGCCCTCGGGCGTGAGGACGAAGGGCCGTTTCGAGCGGTCGACCAGTTGCACGCCAAAGTGTTCCTCGACGCGGTGGACCGATTGGGTGGCGGCCGACTGGCTGACGTCGTTCAGCTTGGCCCCACGGGAGAAGCTCTGATGCTGAACGACGTCGCAGAAGATACGCAATGTCTCGATGTTCATAAGGGCACCTTATCATAAGGATTGCTTATTTTCAAGCTGCTGCGACAGACGGGTGCAGAAATGGCTCGGGGCAACGGCGAAAAGCGTTTAGCCGCCGCGTCCACGCGGTGTGAAGCGGGGTCTGCCTCCATCGCCGCGTGGACGCGGCGGCTAAACGGAGGACGTGGCTTCGATCGCAACTGCTTGGCCCTGCGGGCGATGGCAATCGCCTTCCAGTTTTCCGGCGGAGCCACCGATGAACGAAGATAGAGTACGTCTCTCTGAGGAGTGAAATTATGAGGATTATGACGGTTTTGTCGGCAGGCTGTTTGTTCGCAGGATTGATGGCATTGACGGCTGCCGGCACGGCGTCGGCACAGGAGATCCACGCTCCGCCGGCGGCCGGTTCCGTTTACGCCAGCGCTCTGTACTATCCTTACGGCCACCCTTGGCGTCCGTACCATGCCTATCAGCAGGCGGTTCATTTTGGCTGCGTGCCGGTGGCGCCGCCGAAGACGCTATGCCACGGGCCGATGCATTACTTCGGCTGTGACTTCTACGGACCTCCGTACTACGCCTATCCGCGACCGCCGCTTTTCTGTCCCGGCTACGCAGGCTTCTCGGGATGCGATCCGAACGCCTACCGGACGATGGTTCCGCCGCCGATCCCGACGCCGTCCGAGTTGCCGGCGACTCCCCAGCCGCCGACGCCCGCGCCGGAGCAGTTGCCGACTCCACCCACGCCAATTGCGCCCGCAGCCGAATCGGTCCCAACGCCGCCGAGCGCTCTTGCGCCGAAATAGGTGCGTGTGAGTGCGGCGAGAATGCGAAGCCGCAAGCGGCCTGTCTGCCTCTGTGCCACTGCTTGGAACAAGCAGTGCCAGACCGCCAGACACTGCTTCTACGAAGCAGTGGCACACCGCAAGCGGCTTGCCGAGCGTGCGGCCGAGGTTACTTGGTTACTTTCGCGTCGGCGGGCTTCGCCGGGGCCGCTTCATGGGAATAGACGCCCGAGTAGAGCGGCATGTGGCGGTAGTAGACTTCGAGCATGTAGATTGAAAGGCAGGTGACGTAGAGCCGCCCGCCGCTGCCGGCGAATTGATCGTCTTCTTCGTTTCCACTGCCGCGCGGGTTCCAGCTTCCCCCCTCTTTGCCGCGCGGGATTTGCTGTGCGGGCATCACTTTGCGCATCACCGCGTTCCAGCGTCTCCAGGGCTCGCCTCCCATGTGAAATGCCGCCTGCGTGGCGTAGTACCAGTAGTAGACATTTCGGTTGTTCTTGAAGTCGATCAGGTTTCTTGGCGACGTGATCCAGTCGATGCCGGCGACTAGCCGAGGGTCGTTCTGTTTCCAGCCGAGATACTCCCGCATCAACAGCGCCTCGGCGGTCATCGAGAGCCGCACGCTTTCGCCCGTCTCGGGCTGATAGCGATAGCCGGGCCCGTTCGACTCGGCGGCGGTATCGAGAAACTGGCTGACCTTGTACAGGCTTTCGTTGGGCACTTTCAGACCGGCCATCCTCGCACTTTGCAGTGCCATGATAATCCAACCGGTCACGGAGACGTCGCTATCGGCGTTCGGATTGTAGCGCCATCCGCCCTTGGGGCTTTGGGTTTTGAGGCAATAGTCGATCGCCATTTGGGCCGGCTCTTTGTACTTCGCGTCCTTAGTCATCCCGTAAAGTTCGCAAATGGCGATCGCGCACATTCCTTGCGTGTAGAAGCGATGCGTGTAGGGCCCGTATTGGAAGAAACAGCCGCTGGAGTCCTGTTGCTTGAGGAGCCACCGCCAGCCGTTGGCGACGTTCTTCCTATACTTACACTTACTGTCGAGGTGGGTGTTGCCGTCGCCCTGAAACGCCAGAAGCGCCATGGCGGTTGCCGCCGCCGGATTGTCCCATTCCTTGAAAACGCCGTCGCTAAACGGGCCGGCGAGGCTCCAAGAGCCGTCGTGCTGCTGATTTCGCGCCAGCCATTCGAGCCCTCTGGCGACGGCCAATTGCGTACTGTCGCTGATGCCATTGCCCAGCTTGGCCCTCTCTTTGGGACCACCCCAGTTTGTGCCGCGGCGACTCCATGCAAATCCCGGAGCTTCGATGTCGCTTGTGGCAAGATGCCCTCCCTGCTGAATCGCGTGTTTGCCCGGCGAAGCAAGCGGATCGACGACGGGTTTCCAATCGGGAGTCGCTATCACCGCGCCTTCGCCGTCGGGCGACCCCTCGGGCAAGCCCATGGGCTCTTCGCTTTCCAACGGCTCGTCCGCCTTGTCGATAGACGCCGCCTCCGCGTCCAACTGAACCGGAGGGCGCGCAGCCTGCGAGAAGATAATCAGCCCCATGACGATCAGGACCAGCATGTGGAAGACCATGCTGACCAGCCACGGCGGCGAATACTCGATCAGCAACGTTACATAGGGAATCTCCCGGCGCGGCGGCTCGTTCGACTCGCGTTGCTTTTCGGCACGGCGACCGCCGCCGGCCCCCGCCGGGCTTTGCGGGGCGCCCGAACCGGCGGGCACGCTCTCCGGCAAGGGAACCGCGACCGGCAGAGGGCGTTCCAAATCGGGATGGGGGCGAGACTCATTCATGCTCCACCCCCGTCGGCCGATCGGCGCCCATCGTGTCATCGTCAACGGCGTTGTCGTCCATCGTGTCGGGCCAGTCGAAGGACGTTGCCGTTCGAGAAGCCGGCTTTCGCCGAGCCGCCACAAGCCAGCCGACGACCACGGCAACGAAGATCAGACCGCCGACGACCAACACGACGAAACTCAGCGGGTTCCAGGGAGCAGGGGCCGCAACCACGGCAACCGGCGCGACACGGCCGATGATCAGCGGCGCCAAGAACGGCCGCGCATCGGGTTTCGCGTCGAACTGTTGGTAGCCTTGCAGCTTGAAAAAATAGCCGTACACGGTAGTCGTTATCCCGAGGTTCTTGCCCAGCGGAAAACCGGGCGGCAACTCGGGAGTAACGACGACGTACCACCATCCGTCCAACTCGGTCGGCACGCCCCAAAGCTCGTACAGCTTCTTCGGCCTGGAGCCTTTTCCCTTGTCGTCGAGCTCGATGCTCTGCGCTTGACGAATCTCGAGAGCCACGCGAACGGGCCGGCCGCGATACTTGCCGGGATGTTGAAGGAAGTTCTGAAACGGCACCCGCGGAAGCGATCGCGCCTCGAAATCGGCCAGCGATTGCGACTGAACCCAGTCCATCAGCCGCCAGTACGCGGGCAGTTCGTAGTCGTGGATGAACGTCGATTTGTCCATAATGGCTTCGGCTGCGGCGGCGAAACTGTTCCCACTGCTCGGGGTCTTCATCGGCGATCGGCTTTCGCTTTTTCGCAGGAGCCGCGGCGGAAGGGGATGGAGGGGATTGCCGGGGGACTGTCCCAATTTTCGTGTCAGCGAAAATGGGACTGTCCCCTTTGCCGGGTTCAACGGATGCCGTCTTTCCGGCAATCTCCTCCGTCCCCCTAGGACTGTGAACGACTGCCTTTTCCGGCGCAAAACTAGCAACAGAGGCGCGTTGATGCAAGTTGTAGATCGTCAGCCCGATCACCGCCAGCATGAACAACAGGCTCACGACTCGGAAGATGGGAACCGCGGTCGGGGGCGACCGCAATGGTCTTCGATCGCTCATCGAGGCTGTACCCTCACGGCATCTCCACGATGCTCACTTTCGTCTGCTGATCTCCGGAAGTCAACTTGTTGCGGGCGCAGACATCGATGACTTTCAGGACGTTTTCGTATTCCAAGCTGCGGCTGACCTTCAGTTGTACCTGGTCGAAGGGGGTCTGCGACACTTTGGCGATGCCGCGGAGTTTCTGTTCCAAGTCGCGCAGGTCGGCGACCCGCTGCTCGCCGACGCGAAGTCCGGCGATCCCGCCGTCCTTGTCGGCCGACACGGTGATCTGTAACGACACCGCTCCCGCCAGGGCCGTCGCTTCGTTGGGCGTCGGCGCTCCGCCGCCGGACGAATCCGGCCTTGTCACCGGCGTCGACGGCGGCATGCGGATAGAGATGCATCCTTCGACCCTTCCCGGTTGGTAGGTCAAGATGAAGAATGCCAGAAGCTGGAACGCCATGTCCAGCATTGCCGCCATGTTCAGTTGGACGTCGCCTTCAAGATGTCGTCTGGACCGCATGAAATTATGTGCCGGTGGTTAATGCGCGGTATTGGAAATTGCGAAAACCGTGGGCTTGACACGTCTGGATTACCTGATGGATATAGTGGTAGGGCGTCGTGCGATCGGCGCGGATGATGACCGTGGTGGGCAGTTCGATGCCGATCCCCGCTTTCGACGATCCGCCGCCGGCGCTTTGCCTGGCGCCTGCGCCTCTTGAGCGATGCAGCTTGCGACGTCCCGTTCTTCTCCGTACATCCGCAGCTTCCCGTTGGGCATCACGTTCAGTATGAGCACGTCGCGCTCTCCGCTCTCGGTGGGCAGGGCCGATCCGATGACGGGCAGTTGAACGCTCATATCGAGCGAAGCCGCCTTGAAATTGATGACCAGCATGAAAAACGTAATGAGCTGGAACACCATGTCCAGGATCGGCGTCAAATTGGGCTCGGCCTTGAGGCTCTGATGTAATCCGGCCATGCTCGTTTGTATCTTCTGCGACTGAGGTAGTAGGCACACGCCGTGTGCCGTGCGGCGGATTGAGGTAATCTCGTGAAAGCACTAAAAACGACACACGGCGTGTGCCTGCTACTCTCCCGCCCGTAAATGATTTTCACCCTTCGCCCGTTTACGCCTGCACACTCGTCGGCGCCGTCTCCTTCTTGCGGAAAACATCGGCCATGCGTCCGAGCAGATTGTCGGCCAGCAGGGTTGTATTCGCCGAAATCGTCGCCACCCGGTTTCGGAACAATGCATAGAAATAGATGGCCGGCACGGAAAGGAGCACCCCCTCGAAGGTAAGAATCAGGGCTTGCGAAATGCCGCCGGCCACCGCGCTGGCCTTCACTTGCGTCTCGGTCTGGGCGATGACGCGGAAGCTGGTAATCATGCCCTGCAGCGTTCCCAACAATCCGATCATCGGCCCCAGAGTGCCGAGGACGGCCAACATGCTGCACGATTTTTCCATCGTGATGGTGGCCGCGTCGCTGGCGCGGTCCAAGGTGTTGCGGGCTTCCTGGATGCCGTTCGATAGCTTCGACATGCCCGAGGCCAGGATGCACGCCAAGAACGAGCCGTCGCCCTTCAGCACCTGGTAAAGCTCGCGGAAGTCCCTCTTTTGGAAGAGGTCGTCGATTTTCTCGATAAGTTCCGGCGGGGCGGCCACCGACTCGCGGAGCACCAGAAACAGTCGCACGACCGTCGCCACAAAATAGAACGACAACAGCAGAATCACCGCGCCGATCGGGCCGGAACTATGCGCCACCCAGCCCAATAGGCTTTGGCTCTCTTGGTGGACGGGGGCGGCGTCGCCGGCGGGTTCTTCCGCCATTGCCCAGCCCACCTGGAAGACGGCCAGCAACAGAACGACGACCAAGGCAGTCAGACAGCAAAACCGTGCCGGTTTTTCCGAATAAAACATGGATTTCTCCGCAAGAAGCCTCACTATAGACGGTAATCCCGTCGCGTTCCGCAGCCGGTTCGTACCGAGCAGCGACGGGCCGATATTGCCTTCAGCAATAATAGCACGTTACACCCTCAGACGTTCATTATACTAACACATGGCCCATGACAACAAAGGCCCATTGACACCACTCGGCGTGGGGGTGGCGGATGGGAATCTGTGACAGACGCCCGCCGTTCGCTCCTTTAGGCGGATCAAAAAGGTGCGGTGTCGCCTCGACAGCCGCCGACATTATGTTAGAATCCAGGTTGTCGCGGCAGAGCGCGTGCTGACGCGGCGAGAAAATGACGCGGGGTGGAGCAGTCCGGTAGCTCGCGAGGCTCATAACCTCGAGGTCACAGGTTCAAATCCTGTCCCCGCCACTTACACATAACCCCCGGGTCGCAGAATCGCGGCTGCGGGGGTTCTTCTTTGCGGCCAGGTGGCGCACTTCCTTATCCCTAGCCCATTCGTCAGTGCCACCTGCCGAACTCTTGTAACGGGCAATTGACGGCAACCCAGAAGATGATTGCGATGGGTGGTGTGGATGGGCCCGCGCTGTCGGCTAGGCAGGCAAGCCCAACCCTGTTTTGGCAATGGTGCTCCGCTGTTTGATGCGCAGCAGAGTTAGCTCTTAACGGGAAAAGGGCTCGCGCTCGCCAGGAAAAGGCGTCTCTCATCGTCTGCCAACCGTGTTGCGACACTGCTTTGGAGAAACGCAATGTTTGATAGAATGAGAACAGTTGTTGCCGCCATCGTAGTAGCGTCGCTGGTCGCATTTTTCGTGAGACCCGCTCAAGCCCACGTCATGAGCATTGCGGTGGCCAATTACAGCTTCGAGGGTAGTGGCGAGCAGCCCTCAGTCGCTGACGGCGGGTGGACAACCACAATTGCCGGTTGGACTGTAGGTGGCATAGGGCCGGTCGTTGTATGCAACCCGACAGAGAGCCAGTTTGCAGGAGCCGCGGGAGACGGTGCTCTCCCCGCCCCCGCCGAAGGAAGCCAGGCTCTCTGCAATCTGTTGACGCCCAACTATGGATGTCTGACCGGCATCGCCCTGGACATCCCGGCTGTCTGGCAGGACGGAACGCCGATCGGCAACGGAGCCGGCGGGATCCAATATGGCCTTACCTACACCTTCACCGTGGCAGTCGGACAGGCTTTGGACTCCACTGGCCCCCCGCTTTACACCGGTATCGGATTTGTCACGCCGACCTTCGGTTACACGCAGGGCTATTGGAATCCTGATTGGGGGATTAATGGGTATCATCCGACGGGCGGCTTCGACGACTTCACTGCTTCCTACAACTTCGACGATATGCTGGACAGCGGCGGTGGTGTTTTCGGCCCTGTGAGCGTCGGTGACTCGGTTACTCCCATGCTTTACGTTGGGCTGGGTGTCTATATGGACAACGTAAGGGTGACGATAACTGATGTTCCTGAACCATCAACGCTACTTTTACTTGGGTTGGGTGCGTTCAGCATGTTCGTCTCCGCCCGCGTGCGGCGTTGGAGATCGTAAGGCACGGCTGCGGTCCGATTTAAGGCCGTCAGGATCGAAACAGCGATGCCACTGGTCTATGGGCTCTGGGGTTTGCCTCCCATTGACCGACACGTGTCGGTTTCGCTCCGCTCACCGAGCCGAACCATGACATTTCGGCCCGCTCTATCGCTCGCAATCCTGCCTCGTCTCTCCCCAACCGGTACGGGATATTCGAGGAGCGTTCGCTTCACTCCAGCGGACGCGCAGTACGTCCGAAGTTCACGGGAAAGTAATCTACACGGGCCGTTACGGCACCGCTGAGACCAAAGCTGAATACGGCCGTCTTGTCGCTGAATTGGCGGCTTCTTCCTTCAGCACTCTTCCCGCGGAACAAGCAACTGAAGCCTTGACGGTGGTGGAGCTTGCGGATGCCTATCGCAGGAGCAGGCGGCCGGGCTGGCGCCCAACCGCGTGGCGATCTTGTGGCCGGGCCGGCCTGTGCCGCTCAGGCTGGACCCCTTGCTCGTGTTCTGCGGCAGCAGTCTACAGGAAGAAGTGCAGTTCCTCAACCGCGACTGCAACGGTCGGCAGGTCGAGTACCTCAGCTATCTCACCGGGAAGACGGAGCGCGACAAGGCCATGGAGCAGGCCATGGCAGAACTATTGTCGCAGGTCACCGGCCGGCCAGTCAGCGAAGAGGATCTCGATCGGCTGGCCAAGCAGAGTTTGTCCGAGACGCCGTCGATCGAGAACATCCTCGGACCTGCCCGACCTGAATATCCGCAAGCCGGTGGTTTTGAGATCTTGGGCCAGTTGGGCAGCGGTGGGATGGGGGTGGTCTATCTGGCCCGGCAGATTTCGCTGGGGCGGCTGGTGGCGCTGAAGATGTTGCCGGCCGATCTGGCCGATGACGACGCGGCACTGGCCCGCTTCCGCCGCGAGATCCGGCTGCTTTCCAAGTGCAACCATCCCCACATCGTCAAGATTCTCACCAGTGGCACAATGCCTGACGGCCGACTGTACTACGCTATGGAGTACATTCCGGGGGTGGACCTGGAGTCGGTCTGGCGCGAAGTCAGCCACGGCGATGCGGGGTTGGCGGCGCAAAGCCTAGGTGGCACGACTTGGGCCAAGGCCGTGCGCACGGCAGCCCAGAAGCAGCGGTCCAAGATCGGCCGGTCGCGGATGCACGGGGAGGGATCGACCGCGCCGGCTGGCGAGCGCCAGCGTGGCCCGCTCGCGTTCGGCACTTCTGGCGACAAGGGGGAAGGGGGCGCGGGCGCCGTGGCCTGTGCGGCGCCCTCGTCCGCCGGTGGCCCGGCCGCCGGCGAGACGGCAGGCGAAACGCCGGCCATACCCGATCTGCCGTTGCCCCCGTTGCCGCCGCTGCCGGATCAGGAGACCGATCCGGGCGGATACGTGCGGCACGTCGTTGGGTTGGTGCGTGACGTGGCCCGAGCCTTGCAGACGGTCCACGAGCAGAACCTCGTCCACCGCGACATCAAGCCAGCCAACTTGATGCTTACGCCCGACGGCTCGCGGATCGTGCTGATGGACTTCGGCTTGGCCAAGGGGCAGACGACCGGGCTGACGAAGACCAGCGCCGGCGGATTGTTGGGCACGCTCCGCTATGCGGCCCCCGAGCAGTTGGCCCGCACCAAGATCCAGGTCGGCCCGACGGTCGATATCCGGGCGTTGGGCGTGACCCTTTGGGAGCTGTTAGCCCGACGACGTGCCTTTGGCGACGCCGAGGATGAATCATCGCTCACTAGCGCGGTTCTCCACCGCGATCTGCCCCCGTTGCGGAAGATCGACCGCACGCTGGACCGCGACCTGGAGGCGATCGTCGCCCGGGCGGTCGAGCGCGACGCGGCCGACCGGCTGCAATCGGCGCAGACGTTGGCCGATTATCTCGATTTGTATTTGAACGCCCAGCCGGTGCCGATCCGCAAGGCGGGCGCGGGCGAGTTGCTGTGGCGCTGGACGCGCGAGCACAAGGCCCTGGTAGGAATGGCGGCGGCAGCACTTCTGGTCGCTGTCGTCATGCTGGGCGGTTTCGTGATTCGTCTGGATGCAGAGAAACGCAAGTTGGAAGCAGCGAACCAACGGGAAACGGCAGCGCGGAAAGAAGCCGAGCGGAACCTGAAGCAGGCGCTTGGATATATCATGGGAACCATTACGGTGCTCGAGCGTGATGACGTCATCGCGTTTAGAAATGACCCCCTCTACGGCCTGATGCACAATGTCCTTGCTGAGGAAATCGATCACTTTGCCAAGGGCCTGCCCCAAAGCGAGTTCGGTGAAACCGTAAGACTCCTTAGCGAAGTCGAGCGGCTCGAAATGCTCAACGCCAGGTACAAAATAGACATGGGCATTCCGCGCGATCTTCGAGAACAGTTTGCGAAAACGCAGTGCATACTTGAAAAGTTCTTCCGCGCACACCCTGCCGAAGCATGGGTAGAGGTGGTTCTTGGGCAAACATACATGAGGGAGGCGCAGCGGCTGAGCGCGATCAATCGGGACGACGAGGCGCGGGTCAGACTTGTCGATGCCTTCGACCGGTTCGAGCGACATGCCATACCCAATGAGCCAGGCGGCCGAGACGCCGTCTTCGCTGCGGCGGAAGCAGTCAGGCTGCTCGCCGCTTTGCAATCTGGCGGCACCAAGGCCGACGCGGCCCTCGTGAATCGGATCGACAGGACGCTCTCAATGCTCGACCGCCTCGGTGCGGCCGCTTCGCGGGCAGGCGGTGAGGACGATCCGTACGAACGATTTCAGTATGTTGTTGCGCGCTTGCAAACGCTCGTTGCGAAAGCCCTAGTGCTTGTCTCCGACCCCGACCGGCGCGGCGCGGCGCGTAAGGCGGCCGAAGACGCCCTGGCAGGGGCCGAGAAGTGTCCGCGGGACTTGAGCGCCCATCCAAGCGTTCTGCGATGGAGGGCGCTAAGTTCGGGTGTGCTCGCAACGATCGCCGAGGACGAGAAGGACTACGCACGCACCTGGA
This sequence comes from uncultured Planctomycetia bacterium, assembly GCA_963719005.1. Lineage (GTDB taxonomy): Bacteria > Planctomycetota > Planctomycetia > Pirellulales > Thermoguttaceae. Next base: position 284,015 of record CAVRAR010000018.1, on the reverse strand, counting down.
GTCTAGCGATGAGCGCATGTGACCTCACCGAGTTGACGCTTCAGGCCACCCCCGGTGAACTCGAAGACGGTGACCGCCAGTGGCTTTTGAGTGTGAGGCTCGGCGTGGCATTGGTGGGACTGGAGGTCCTGCACTCGTCCGACACGCACGATCCGTCCAGGCGGGCACAGGTCTCCGCGATCGCGCAGGTCGCGTTGAGGGCGCTCGACCTGTGCGACCAAATGGAGTCGTCCGTGCCTGAGGCAAAACGAGATCCAAAGGTAGCGAATACCATCCGACACTGTCGTCCGGAACTGCAAAAGCTCCAGGCTGAACTGAAAAATCCGCAAGGGGAGTTGCACAGGTTCCCGTGGGAACCCGGCAAGGGCGCGACGCCGCACCGGGCTTCCCTAGAAGGAGCGAGTATCCGTACCCAGCCATCCGACGTGATGGAAGCTCCGACGAGGATCGATCCAGCGGCAACGGCCGTTCCAATCGCTAAAGATTCTGTGCGCGTTATTGTTACTCCCCAACACGTTGGTTAATCATGAGGGGCAGGCTTGACAGCCGTTCCCGGCCGGCCCGTGTTGCCCGCCCCCCTTTAATCGGCTCGGGCGAGGACTCAATCCATGGGACTCAAAATTCGCTTCGAAGGGGGGCCGCGCGGGCGAGGTGCTCGAGTTTGGCGACGACTTGCCGCAGCTTGCCCTGGGACGCGACCCTCAACGCTGTGCAATCGTTTTTCCGGCGGAAGACGTCCACGTCGGGCGGGAACATTGCGCCCTGCGGCGGGAACTGGGCAGGTACCGGCTCGTCTTGAACAAAGCCCATCTTGTGCTGGTCAATGGCCAGCCGGCGATCGACGATCAGGAACTGGACCAGACCGCCGATCTGCAACTTGGACGCGACGGCCCGAAACTGGTGGTCGAAACGTGCGGGTCGCCGGCGCTTCCAGCAACCCAATCGGACGGCCACCCTCAGATCGGCAAGACCACGATGTTGCGAGACGCCGAGACGAGGGCACAACGATCGACTCTGCTCGCCTTGGGCGTTCTTGTCGCCCTGCTGGCCGCGGCTGGCACGGTCTATTGGCTCTGGGGACGACAGCAACAGACGAATCAAGCAACTCGGACGGCAGTAACCAAGGCGTTCGAGGAAGTGGGACGGAAGGTGAGGAAGGTTGACGAAAGAGTAGGCCAGGCCGATCAAAAGGCCGGACAATTCGACCGGGAAATCGGAAAGGTGAAGGCCCATCTCGATCGCGTTCAAGTCCAACTTGTAGACGAGAAACAACTTACCAAGACACAAATCGGCGCACTCAATGAACTGAAGTCGAAATTCGTGCGGGTCGAGCAGGATTTGTCTCAGTCGGGCAGGAAGCTCAATGAAGCGCTGCGACAAGCCGTCCCCTCGGTTTACCTGGTTCTGACCCGTGATCCTGCCAAACACGAAAAGGCCGTGGCAACCTGCTGGGTCGTGGACCAACAACGCGGCATTGTCGCCACCAACGCGCATGTGGCCGAAGAGTTCGATAATCTGGCCGAGCAGCATTCCATGATCATCCGGTCGAGCGGGAATCCTCCCCAGGATTTCGAGATCAAGTCGGTGCGAGTGCATCCCGGGTTTGGGCAGTTCTGCGATTTGTGGGACCAGTACGCACCGGCCGTGCGCACCGGCATCGACGAGCTGGAGAGCATACGCGCGGCGGGCGGCGGTTGCGACGCGGCCCTGATGTTCGTCGAGCATCCACAGGGGCTTGGCCCCGCTCTGCGGCTGGCGTCAGACGCGACATTACAGGGCCTCAAAGAGTGCGATCCGATCGGCTATGTTGGCTTCCCCGTGGAAAACCTGGTCCTCGGGGGCACGAATCCCAAGATGCCCACGCCGACCCTGCATCACGCCTACGTCACGGCACTGACGGATTACTTCGGGATCAGCAAGACAGACTGGACCGAACGGCAGTTGATCCAGCATTCGCTGCCGACGACCGGGGGGGCAAGCGGCAGCCCCTTGATCCTCGCAAGCGGTGACGTGGTCGGACTGAACAGCGCGGGAAACATCATTCGGATCCTTCAACGCGAGGGGCAAGGAACTTTGCGATTCAGTCGGATCGCTACGGGTGCCCAGATCAACTTCGGGCAGCGGGTGGACCTGCTCAGGGAATTGCTCAGTGGCACCGAGCAATCGGCCCAGGCAAAGCGGCTCCAGCGCTGGAAGGAGCAGTTGGCCAGGTATTTTAGCCATCGCCGTGAGGTGGTCGCTCAGATTTGCCTGGACTGTCTGGACCGTGAGGTCTCGGCGTGGGCCAAGGCCCTGACCCAGGGCGGCGAGTTTGCAGTCACCGACACCCAAGTGACACATGTGAAGGGGAGCGTCTCCAAGGAAAATGCCGAGGGAAAAACACACCGTCTGACCACACCCGGCAGCGGGCCTGCCGCGTTCATTGCGGTAGCGAAGGATTTCGCGCCGATCGAGCTGGCCGTGTACGAAATCAACGACGGGAAGCGAGGCCGTCTGCACCGTAGCACCGGGGATCAGGAGTGGCTTTGGGCCGTCCGAAGCGATGTCAGGGCCGGCCAGACGTTCGAGGCCGTGGTTTCGAGCCCTGCAACAACTCCAGCCGACTACGACATCTATCTTTACCAGGCTAAACAAAAGCGCACGCCTCTCGAAACGCGCCGCGACGCTGTCGTCCAAGAATTGCAACGGTATTTTCGGCAGAAGTCTTCCTCCGCGTTTGAATTCCATCTCGAGAAGCAAGGACAAGCAAAACTGGCGGAAAACAAGTCGGCGGATCCCAAGGCCGTGTCGCTGTTGACACGTGACATTCCCTCGGGCGGGCGGTACCTGATTATCGCCGTGTCCGATGGGGGCGAACGTATCGGGCTGGCCATCAGTCGCGTCAAGGATGGCAAGGAAAAGGCTGTTGCTACGGATTACGGGCCGTCCTCCTGGGCTGCGATCGGCATCGAAGTCGAGAGCCCGGAGAAGCTGTTGGCCGTCGTTAGCGGCCCCACCAAAGGCATCCGCTTCGGATGGTACGTGTACCGCGCTCGTCCGTAAAGGGTGTGAGAGGAACCATATCTCGGTCCTCCGGCGACATCACCGACCGGCGGTTATGCTGGGTACGGTTTGAAATTCATTTTGACGGCCGTTCCAAGAGACGGTCGTGGCGGATCTCGCGGCACATCTGGGCCACCCTGGCCCCATTCGCGGGCCGGTGACGAGGCTTCTTCGCCAACAGCGCCGCGACGAACCCTTCGAGCTCCGGCACAACACTCGGTCGAAAACTGGAAATGGGCGGCGCGGTCCGCGCAGCAAGATCACGGGCCATTTCGTTCCAGTCCCGGCCGCGAAGGCGAAGCGGGCGCACGCCGCACAGCCACTCATAGGCAACCACCCCCAACGCATAGAGATCGGCTCGGCCGTCGACCCGCCGGCCCAAGGCCTGCTCGGGAGCCATGTACTCGATTGTGCCCAGGAGCGGTTCGGCCGCGCTTGCCTTCGGCAAATAGGCGATGCCGAAATCGACGAGCACCGGAGAATGATCGGGACGCACGAGGATGTTCGCCGGCTTCACGTCGCGGTGTACGACGCCACAGTCGTGCAAGGCCTGAAGCGCTTCGGCGACCCGTTCCACCAGGAGCAGGACTTCGGCGGGATCCGCCGCCGCGCCGGAGGACATTGTCTGGGCCAGCGACCGGCCGGGCACGAACTCCTGGACCACGTAGAAGCCGGTTTCCGCTTCGCAGCCGACGGCCAGGATCCGCACCACCCCGGGATGCCGCACGCGTGAGGCGGCCTCCAACTCGCGGCGGGCGGAATTGATGATTTGCCGGCGACGGCGCGGATCGTACAAGCGCTCCAATCGCAGTCGCTTCAGCGCCACGTCCTGCCCTCGTTGGGCGTCGTACGCCCGATACACGTCTCCGAACGCGCCGCAGCCGAGTTGCTGCAGAACGACGTAAGCATTGTCCGGATGCCCCTCGCCGGCGCCCACGATTGGCCGCGGCGCCTCTTCCATGGCCCCCTCCACGAGATCCATCCGCGCCATGGCCTCATTGAGCACTGGCAAGTAGCGCGCGTATCCGTCGCGTCGGGCGAGCCGCAATGCGCGATGCAGGCAATCCTCGGCCAGCGCTTTGCATCTTTGGTCCAGGTAAGTGCCGGCCAGCGTGATCCTGGCAGCGATTTCCAGGTCCGGCAGGTTTGCGTTCTTGAATCCTTCCACCGCCTCCTCGAGCAGAACGGCCGCCTTGCTTTGGCCTGCGGCCACTGCCAATTCTCCCTGCGCACTGAGGAGCACCAGCCGAAAATAAGGCTCTCGCAACTCGCTCACCAAACCCTCCGCGGCCCGCAGCTCAAGGGACGCCTCCGCAAGCCGCCGTTGGCCAATGTGGCAAAGGACAAGATCCTTGTGCGCAAAGAATTCCACGTCCCGAAAACCGTTGCCGTGAGCTAATGTCAGGGCGTTCTGCAACTGCTGTTGGGCCAACGCGTAATCTTGAAGGCCGAGCAGGCAGCGGGCCATATCCGCGTGCATCTGGCACATTCCGCGCCGATCGCTCAGGGCCGTCGAAATTTCCAGGTCTCGTCGGAAACACTCCAGCCCGTTGGCGAAACGGCCCGCCTGCAAATGCACCCGCCCGAGGTTTCCCAGGGTAATCGCCACCCCCGGCCAATCGACCATCAGCGTCTTGTCGACCAGCGCCATGGCATACCAATGCAAGGAGCAGTCCAATCGCCCGCAAGCAGCTTCCACCATTCCGAGCGTATCGTAGACGCGGGCGCGACCGCATCGCTCTCCCAGGGACGCGTAGATTTCAGAAGACTTCAAGAGCGCGTCGAGTGCGCCCGCCGAATTGCGCAGCCAGTGTTCCGCAAGTCCTACAACGTGCCAGGCACGCGCGGCCAACACCGGGCGATCCCCCGATCGAGCAGCAAGTTCGACCGCTTGATCGCGGGCTTCGTGAATGCCCTTTCGACTCCGAAGGTCCAGGAAAGCCGTTTCCAGCCGGCAGGCGTCGCCGAGCGTCGGCAAGGCGGCTTCGAGGTCCGCACGCGCCTCGGCGTCGCGCCCCACGGCAATCCGCGTCAAGGCACGCCCGAACAACGCCTGCGGCGAGACGGCATCCGCGTCGCCTGCCGGTCCGGGAAGGCCGCCAGCCAACGCCGAATGAAACGGTTCCGGAACTTCCACCGTGGCTGTAGAGCCCGGTTGGCCCTCCGAGATCTGCTGCCAAATAGGCCGCGACCCTGGCGGCGGACCGCTCGGCGGGCCGCTTTTCAATCGTGCGTTCTCCACTTGGCCGGGCGGGCTGAGGGGATTCATGGGCGATCCAGACGGGGGCCAACGCAGCCATCCGTTTGCGTGCGGCGCCGTTAGTGTAGCACAGCCTCCGCCGATTGAACACGCGGATGTTTCTCCAGGTGGTGGCCAGGGCCGATCATCTCCAAAACTTTCACCATGGCCTTGTCTTGGGTATGGGCGGCGCCAACGGCGATTTTACTGCGTCTTTAACCCGGGAGCCAGCCTCAGCCTGTTCCAGCGTGATGATTTCGAGATGGCTGCCGGCCGCTCCCGCCCAAGTGCGGCCGGAAGGATGGGTAACAATGTTGTCGAGACTGAATGGCAACCGGGCGACGAGATTACCGGTCTCAAGCCGCTCGACGACGGTTTCTGGCCCGAAACCGAGGACGCGGAAAGGGAACTGCCGTCGGCCAGTTGCGATCGCCTGCACATCTCCCGAGCCTCGAATGACCTCCACGCACTCGCCGGTGGCGACGTCCCAGACCCGCACGGTCTTGTCCCAAGACGCGCTGACGATCTGATCCCCGTCAGGGGAAAAGGCCACGGAATCCACCCCGCCTTCGTGCCCGCGCAACACGGCCAGTTCCGCACCGCTTTCGGCGGCCCACATCCGCACGGCCTTGTCCTCCGACGCGCTGGCGATGCGATCCCCGCCCGGGGAAATCCGATCGCATCGCCCCGTGCCCCAAGGCGTCGTTGCGGTAGCTGACAAATTGCTTGCACTGCTCCAACAGCGGCGTGGCCCGGGCCTTGGCTCCCTTCTGTCGCGGTGGCTCGACGAAGACCCGCGCTACGAGCGGGCCCGCAGCCGGCTCGCTCGCCGCCAGCCAGTGGCTGAGATCGCCGGCCACCTGATGCACCCACACGCCCAGCGAGGGCCGAACGATCTTCTCCAGCAACACCGCGTTGCGCTCCGCGGTGCACGCCGGACTACGAGCGTATTCGGCCAGGAGCACGGCCCCGCAATACTTGATCGCCGCCTCGAAGCAGTCCTTCAGTGCGAAGAGCGTTTTCAGCACGTCGCGTCGGGCTTCGATCGCCCGGCCGAGCCGCCTTGCCGTCAGGGCCACGGGATAGGGCAGCCGGACCAGATCGGGAAACCCCAGCCCTTGCGGTTCCGTTGCCGCGGGTTCGGGCGAAGCCCCGACCGATTCCGGGCGCCAACAGCGCCCGCAATCGAGGCACGTCCAATCGCCCAGGTTCTGCCGGGCATGCACGTCGCTCGATCCGCAGTTCGGACAGGTTCTCGACATCCAACTCGTCATGGCGTGTGGCGGGGCTCGTCTACGCTCTGCCGCAACTGTTCTCGGAGGGGCACGATGCAGATCATTCTAGCGAGATGCCCTGAGCACCGTCAATCGGGCGGTGGAAGCCTCGCCGGACACGCCCCAGTCGATTGCGACGTCTCTGTCGGATGGACTCCTTGATCGTTCCTCGTGAGGCTCGGCACTATCGCGTCATTGGCAATCTCAAGAAAGGTCGGCTTTACAGGAAGACCGAGCGGCTATCGCTGGAGTCGTGAATCCACTGCGCCGCCGTTCCAATATTGCCATCTCTCAAACAAAGCGCCGAGAAGCCGTGGGAGGAATCAGTTTTCAGCAATCCGAACTACCCAACCAGAAAGAGGGCCGTTTGCCGTTCTCATCCACTCTTTGAATTCCTCCGTTGCATTTCCGCAACGGTGAACTTGAATGTCCAAGCTTGTCCAAAAGGGTGGAACCGCCCAGAGCCGTGGCGGAAAGAAGACAAAGCGGTTCTACTACCGGTCGAAGCGTGTCGGCAGCCAAGTCCGCAAGGTCTATCTCGGCAGCGGCGGAGTGGCGGCAGAGGCTGCCACAAAGGATGCCGCGGCAAAGGCCAAGCGGGCGGCAGAGAAGAGGGAACTGGCCGACTATCAGGCAGCTCTGAACAGCGTACTGCAGTTGGCGGAGGAACTCAAGCGTGGCGTGAATCAGTTGATGGAGGCGACATTGCTCTCGATGGGGTTTCATCAGCATCGCGGGCAGTGGCGGCATTGTCGTGCTGAGACCGGACAGGATGACCGGGCCAGCCAGCTACACAAGGAGGTTATCGTGGGTCGCAAATCAAACGAACAGTTGGCAGCGGAGCGGGAGCAATCGCGACTGGAACAGGAACGACAGAAGGCTGAAGTGGCGCGGCAGAAGGCCGAAGCGGGGCGGCAACGAGCCGAAGAGGAGCGGCGGAAAGAGGCGGCCAAGCTGGCCGCCATGACGCCGCTGGATCGGGCAATTTACCGGGCCCGGCAAGGTGAGCCGGAGGGCATGACGGAACTCGAGAAGGAACTCGATGCGAATCCCGCAGCATGGCAACATCATGGCAATCTTACGGCTCGGACCCTAGAAGGGTGGTCGCTGTTAATTGCCAACAAGGATCCATACCAGTCTGAAACGCTGCGCCGGCATCTCGATACGATGCGTAGCGAGTTAGCCGGCCCCACACCCAGCCCGCTGGAACGCCTGCTGGTGGACCGCATAAGGGTCGTAATTCCTAATAATACGATAACGGCTTCACGATAAAGAAGAATACCATCCGATCTCTCGCAGGTACTGACGGTAGCGGCCGCATCGTTCACCCGACTGCGAATCCTCTTTAGAGGTTCTAACAAAACTCCAGTACGCGGTTCCAGCAGATCATGGCACAACCGATGATTAGGAACGCATCGTGAATGTCCGGTCGTTTCTCGTAACGCACCCGCAGACGACGCCAGTTGAAGAGCCAATCGAAGCAGGCTTCAACGACGTAGCGGAATTTGCCCAGGCCGCTGCCGTGCTCGGTGTTGCGGTGAGCAACCAGCGGCTTGATTCTCCGCTTGCGCAGGGGTTTACGAATCTTGGCTTCCGCATCATAGGCTCGATCCGCGAGCAGTTCATCGGGACGCTTGCGCGGTGCGCCGCGAGGTTGCTTGATCGGTGGAACTGCGTTGACCAAAGGAATAGCCATCTCCGAATCGTGGCAATTCGCGCCGGTGTGGGTAATGGCCAGAGGCGTGCCGCTGCCGTCCACCATCAGATGACGCTTCGAGCCATTCTTGCCTCGATCCGTGGGATTTGGGCCCGTTTTTGCCCCCCAAAAACTGCTCGCACGGAGCAACTGTCGATCGCGGATGTTGACCAGTCGATTTGGCCTGCCAATCCCAATTCGTCCAAAAGTAGCTTCCATATCCGCTTCCAGACACCAGCCACGTGCCAGTCGCGGAGTCGTCGCCAGCACGTCATGCCGCATCCGCAGCCCAACTCCTGCGGAAGATATTCCCACGGACAACCCGTTTTCAATACGAAGAGAATCCCCGTGAGCGCCGCACGATCGGAAACTCGCGGTCGGCCTCCTTTCGGCTTGCCGCGTTCGCGCGGCAGCAAAGGCTTGATTCGCTCCCAAAGCGCATCGGGCAGCAGTGGCTTGGCCATAATATCCTCCCTGACATATCTGTTGGTTGACCAGGTTAGCCCGAGAGTTTAGCAACATTGGACAGATCAGGAAATACTGGTTTTGTTAGAACCTCTTAGAAGAGGTGCGACACTTCGGCCGCCGGCGATATTTCAAGAGGACGGCAAACCGATGAAACGACTTGCCGGACAACGTGTTCATCGCATCGTCGCCGACGTGGTTTCGATGAGGAAAGCGTTGCTTTGCGCCACGGCGATTGTGCTCTGCGCGTCTTTCCCGCCGGCATCCGCGCAGGAGCCGATCACAACGCCGCTTCTCTCCACAGACCGGAACTTCCGAGACCTGGCGGGAATCGCGGCGATCTACGGGGGAACGGGACTGGCCGATACGACCAGCCATGATGGCACGATGCGGACCAACGTCTTTTATCGTTCGGAACACTTGTCCGCACTCAACGACACCGATTGGGCAACCCTCTCATCGTTGAATATCAAGTTGGATATCGATTTGCGAACGCCCTTCGAGATCCTTCAATATCCTGACAGAGTGCCCGCCGGAGCCACCCGGATCAATGTCAATATCTTTGGCACTTACGATCCGCCTGCTGTTTCGATGGAGGACATGTACCGCAATTTTGTCGCCGATGGGGGACAACGATCGCGGTTTCGCACGGTGCTGCTCCAGTTGGCCAACTCCTCCGATCCGGTGTTATACCACTGCGAGGCCGGCAAGGACCGGACCGGCTGGACCTCAGTGATCTTGCAGACGATCGCCGGCGTATCGCCGACAACGATCATGCAAGACTACATGGCGACGAACAAGTACACGGGCGATCCCAACGCGGTCCATGAATCCTACTTGGAGGCCGGCCTCACGCAGGCGAACGTCAGCTTTGGGTCGATGGACGGACTGGATCGCGACCTATGGTTTTCGCACGTCGGTCTATCGCCGCTGACGGGCATGTCGTCCGGGGCAAGCATGACGTCGGCGCCCGAGCCGGGCACGCTGGCCCTCCTGGCCGCCGCCCTGCTAAGCCTGCTGACCTTCGCAGGGTGGAAACGGGGGTAGCCAAGGGTTGTTCCATCAAACCACCCATTGATGAAACGACCGGCCGCGCTTCGAGAACTCATACCTTTAATGACACTGAAGCCGGATCCGGTAGAAACACCCGAAGAAGCCAGCCCGACGTTCCGAGAACTCAACCTTTGACGGAACACCAGAACTCGGTCTTCCGTGTCTTGGTTCAGCGTGAAATGGAAACTTCGATTGGCTTGCTAGGATCGTCCGGGTGTTGAAGTTGGTTGGTAGTGCTTGGATTTTTCGCTTTGGTGTTGTAAGCGAGGGAGGTGGGCGGCAGCAGAACCACCGCCCGGACCTCGCTCACAACCCCTGGGGCGGCGCTCGGGTCGGTTCCCACCGGAGCCCTATCCTCCGCCCAGGTCGTCTCTCATCGTAACGTCCTTCTTTCGATCAGGCAACCGTCCGCAAACGGGCCGCCTCTCGCTGCTCCTTTCTACGCTCGCGGGCCTCCGTCAGTTTGCGATCGCGGGCTGCGAAGATCTCCGCCTCACGGCCCGCCAATTTGTCCGCCGGCGCCACATAGCCAATCGCGCTGTGCAATCGCACCTCGTTGTAGTGCTCCACGTAACGAGCCACAATGCGGATGGCATCCTCCAGCGAGATCGGCGTGCCCGGCCGCAGGCACTCGCCCTTGATGCTCCCGTGAAATCGCTCCAGTTTGCCGTTGCTCTGCGGATAGTACGGGCTGGTGCGCACGTGCGTCATCCCGCAGATGCGAATGAACTCTTTGAAGTCCTTCGCCAAAAACTGCGACCCATTGTCGCTGATGATCCGCGGCGTCTCCTTGGGGAACTTCTCCCGCGCGCGTTGCAGGATCGTCAGTTCATCTTGCTCGGTCATCGAGCGGCGAATCTCCCAATGCACGGTGTAGCGGCTGTAGCCGTCGAGGATCGTCGTCAGGTAGTAAAACGTGCCGTGGATGTTGAGGTAGCTGATGTCGATATGCCAGTGTTCATGGGGTTTTTGCGGCTGTTGGAAGCCCGTGCCTTTCTTCGACGGCTTGTTCGTCGAGCGCCCGATGCGGCCCGCCGCCTTCAATACGCGATAGACGCTGCTGGGACTGACGGCCACCACGTCGCGGTCGAGCATCATGAACGCCAAACGCCGGTAGCCTTCCAGTGGATACTCGAAGGAGAAGCGGATGATGGCCTGCTTCTCCCAATCTTCGAGCCACCAGTCGCGCGGCACCCAGCCGTTGTGTTCGTTCCGCTTGCCGTAGCGATCCTTCCAGTCGTGGAACTTGCTCTGGCCAATGCCCAGCCAAGCCACGAACTTTCTGGCGGGAATCTCCGTGCGCTCGTTCCAACGGCGCACGTAATCGACCACTTCATCGCGAGTGTCGTGGGGAACCCAACGTCCGTTTAGAGTTCCCCATTCTCTTTTTGCGCGGACGTTCTCCTCCATCAGTTCGGAGATGACCTCGTTCTTCTGAACGAGCTTGGCCCGCAGTCGGGCGACTTCCTCCTCCTGGGCGGAAAGCCTCTTGGCTTCGCGTTTGGCGACCGGGTGAAAGGCGGCCGGCGCGTTATCGAACAGGATTTTCTGCCAGGCGTAGATTTGGTTCGGCTTGATGCCGTACTCGTCGCAGAGGTCCGAGATGGGCACTTTATCGACCAGATACCTCTTGAGAATGGCAGCCTTCTGGTCCGTGCCGAAATGTCGTCGTTGTCCACTCATGAAATTCTCCTCGTCTGGGGGAAGATTCTAACCCAGGCGACCGAGAATTTCCATTTCCAATTGGTTCAAGACACTACTTTGGTGGCCGTTTGGCCGACCTATACCCATCGCACGTCCTACTCAACTCCATATGTGCCCTGGTCTCGCTTCTGATCTTTGCGCTTTCGATCCTCGCACATGGATTATGTGAAATGCTTGTCAACACCGGACTAGGTGAGCGAGGCGGGCCCCTCGTTGCCTCGATGCTGCTGTTCCTGCCTCCGAGTGTCGGAATGGGAATGGTCTCTCCTTTCGCAATTCGCCTCGCAACCGAGTCTGTTACATCAGTCGGCAAGAGTTCGGGGACTCTGTATGCGATTTCGACCGCGGGCAGCATCGTGGGTACTCTCTTGACAACATTCGTGTTGATCCCGTTGATTGGCGTGTCGGCCATTCTCAGAGGATTGGGGCTACTCCTATTGCTGGTTTCAATCCTCACTTTGCCATGCTGGGGACATGTACTGGCACGGGTCGGCGTCGTCGTACTGGGGTTACTGATTCTAGTCTGTCTAATCGGGCCGCGATCGCCTACGATCATTCCCAGAGACCTCGGCGAGGTCGTCGTTGAGGTCGATACTCCCTACCACCACGTCTCCGTGGTTGACTGCTGCGGCCGGCGGGAGCTGTTCTTCGATTGCCATCTTGAAAGTGCCATTGTCAAGAGCCCCCCTTATCCCAGCTTCACCACCTATACGGATTACTTTCACTTGGCGTTTCTGGTGAAAACAGAGATTCAGAAGGCTCTCTTCATCGGCGCCGGTGGAGGCATCGGCCCGCGGGCCTTCCGTATGCATAACCCTGAGATGGCAATCGACGTTGTTGACATTGATCCCAAGGTGCTCGAACTCGCACGCACACACTTTTTTTTTGATGATAGTCCTACGGTCAAGACGTTCGCCGAGGACGGCCGGCTGTTTGTGCGGAAGGTCGAATCCAAATACGACTGCATGATTCTGGATGCATTTTCCGCCGGTGGGCGCATACCGTTTCACCTCGTGGCGCGCGAATTTCTGGAACTCTGCCGCGACAAGTTGACGGCGGATGGCGTCTTTATCATGAATATCAATAGCGCGATTGTGGGGCCGTCAGCCTGCATCTTCCACTCTATGTATCGCACTATTGACTCTGTCTTTCCAAGTGTATATGTCTTTGCGATGGAACATCGCCGTTTGGGCGAAACCAAGTCAACGAACATCATCTTTGTAGCGACTCGCCGCAAGGAACGCATATCGCCAGAACAGTGGGCCGCCCGGGCCAGAGGTTACCGGTCAAACTCGTTCGTCAAAAACGACCGGTTGCAGGGAGTAGTCGAAGATTTGCTTGTCGATCTGCCTGACGTCACTCGCGCCACGGTGTTTTCCGATGACTATGCACCTATCGAAACAATGCCATTCTAGTTGACCTCGTTCCCAGCTAGAGAACCCCATGAGTAAACGCTCCCGCTTATCGAGACGAACGGGTCTCCAAAACACCCTGCGCGATGTTACGACAAGTCCGCCTGCCCGGAACAAGAATCGCTGCGCAATCCGAACTGTGGTTCTGGCAATTGCAGCGATAGGGTTGATTGCTACCGCAGTTTGCTTCGTCGTCTATCGGAGTCTAGCAGCGGCTCGAACGGACAAGAAATCCGACGATTTGCGATGCGAACAGGTCGAAGCGATGATTAGGTGCTACTTTCGCACTTGGTCCGATCAGGATATGGAAGGTTATGGCGAGTGCTTCTGGGCCAATTCCTGTATCCAGTTTGTTGACCCGCAAGGAACGATCGAGCAATACGCCTTGCCAGCATTCCTTGCGTCTCAAAGGGAGTCGTTCCGTAAAGACCGACACGCAACCGAAATCCCTGTTGTCTTGAACCAATTGGAAATGGAAATTCTCGGTCGCCTGGGTTAGAATCTTCCCCCAGACGAGGAGAATTTCATGAGTGGACAACGACGACATTTCGGCACGGACCAGAAGGCTGCCATTCTCAAGAGGTATCTGGTCGATAAAGTGCCCATCTCGGACCTCTGCGACGAGTACGGCATCAAGCCGAACCAAATCTACGCCTGGCAGAAAATCCTGTTCGACAACGCGCCGGCCGCCTTTCACCCGGTCGCCAAACGCGAGGCCAGGAGGCTTTCCGCCCAGGAGGAGGAAGTCGCCCGACTGCGGGCCAAGCTCGTTCAGAAGAACGAGGTCATCTCCGAACTGATGGAGGAGAACGTCCGCGCAAAAAGAGAATGGGGAACTCTAAACGGACGTTGGGTTCCCCACGACACTCGCGATGAAGTGGTCGATTACGTGCGCCGTTGGAACGAGCGCACGGAGATTCCCGCCAGAAAGTTCGTGGCTTGGCTGGGCATTGGCCAGAGCAAGTTCCACGACTGGAAGGATCGCTACGGCAAGCGGAACGAACACAACGGCTGGGTGCCGCGCGACTGGTGGCTCGAAGATTGGGAGAAGCAGGCCATCATCCGCTTCTCCTTCGAGTATCCACTGGAAGGCTACCGGCGTTTGGCGTTCATGATGCTCGACCGCGACGTGGTGGCCGTCAGTCCCAGCAGCGTCTATCGCGTATTGAAGGCGGCGGGCCGCATCGGGCGCTCGACGAACAAGCCGTCGAAGAAAGGCACGGGCTTCCAACAGCCGCAAAAACCCCATGAACACTGGCATATCGACATCAGCTACCTCAACATCCACGGCACGTTTTACTACCTGACGACGATCCTCGACGGCTACAGCCGCTACACCGTGCATTGGGAGATTCGCCGCTCGATGACCGAGCAAGATGAACTGACGATCCTGCAACGCGCGCGGGAGAAGTTCCCCAAGGAGACGCCGCGGATCATCAGCGACAATGGGTCGCAGTTTTTGGCGAAGGACTTCAAAGAGTTCATTCGCATCTGCGGGATGACGCACGTGCGCACCAGCCCGTACTATCCGCAGAGCAACGGCAAACTGGAGCGATTTCACGGGAGCATCAAGGGCGAGTGCCTGCGGCCGGGCACGCCGATCTCGCTGGAGGATGCCATCCGCATTGTGGCTCGTTACGTGGAGCACTACAACGAGGTGCGATTGCACAGCGCGATTGGCTATGTGGCGCCGGCGGACAAATTGGCGGGCCGTGAGGCGGAGATCTTCGCAGCCCGCGATCGCAAACTGACGGAGGCCCGCGAGCGTAGAAAGGAGCAGCGAGAGGCGGCCCGTTTGCGGACGGTTGCCTGATCGAAAGAAGGACGTTACGATGAGAGACGACCTGGGCGGAGGATAGGGCTCCGGTGGGAACCGACCCGAGCGCCGCCCCAGGGGTTGTGAGCGAGGTCCGGGCGGTGGTTCTGCTGCCGCCCACCTCCCTCGCTTACAACACCAAAGCGAAAAATCCAAGCACTACCAACCAACTTCAACACCCGGACGATCCTAGCAAGCCAATCGAAGTTTCCATTTCACGCTGAACCAAGACACTGTGTCAATCGACATCCATTTCGAATCGGAATTGGCGCGAGTGGTTGTCTACTGGAAGTTGACTGCGGGACCGAGGACGCTGTTTGGCTATGATCATTTCACTCTAATGAAGCGGAACGGAAAATGGGGGATTGTGAATCTCGTTTTCTACGAAGCTAGGACAGAGAACAGAGAGAGAGGTTTTTCCGGCAACCGCGTCCGCGCTTTGTAGTGTGGATTTGGCAAAACAGAGCTTTCTTCCCCGGGGAACTCGTGACGATCAGACCCTAACGGCTGCCCGTCGATCAAGTGTTTGCCGCGCTGCGTTAGGTGTGAACGGATGCCGACGTAAGTGGTTGGAGCTTGTCTTCCAACCTCCGGAGCCTGCATAACGGTCGAAGAATGTGGTGCTCTTGGCCTTACTCGCGGAGGGGCAAGCAATGGACCGCACATTACGGAGACCATGGTGAGGGCGTTGGGTAGCAGGCACCGACAGCCTTCCCTTCCTTGTCGTCCCATCTACTCAACCCGTTCGTGAGAACGTCGAAAATCCACCCGTTTTCGAGATTCCGAAGAGCCGCAATTCGGCCGAATAGCACCGGCCCACCGGTTTCTTCATTGGCCATGCCGTGCTCAAGAGCCGGACCGAGTTGTCCTCTGGCGGCTACGGAATCACTTGGCCGTTGCCGGAAGGAGATTTCTCCATCGGCGGCTCGGTCATACGAAACGCCAGGACCGTTTCTGCCAGGCGACGCGATTCGCCGGGCGGCAGTTCTGGGTAGAAGGGCAGGAAAACGACGTTGGCCAGCAGGTTTTCAGCGGCAGCGGCCTTCTGGCCCGCTCGATCCGCCGGTGGAGCGACGACGCACAGGCTCTGACCCTGCGTGGCGTCGAAACCGGCACGCGTCAAATGCTCCAATAACTCGGCGGGCTTCTCCGCGATCACCGGAAAAACCCAGTAAGTGTTCGGAACGACCGCCGTGCCGGGGCATGACATCGCATTTTGCAGGCTTTCCGCCAGGGCCTTGCCTTTGGCGGCGTGTCGCTCCGACCGGCCGGCATCGTGACGCTTTAGCCGGCGTTCGAGCATCGCCAGCAGCGGCGACGACGGCCGGCGCCGAATTTGGACGAAAAAGTCGTCGCCCGGAAAGCCGCGCGCCGCGGCGTTGACCATTCGGTCGTAATCGCAACCCACCGCTCGGCAAACGTACACGAACGAGGCGCAGATCGGACGGGCGGCAAGACCTTTCAGCATGGCATACTTCGCCAGCCGCTTGAAATACGGCCAACGCGACTGCACCGGATAGGATTCCTGGGCGGCTCGCATCTTCGCAAGCAGTTGGGGGTCGCGCACGCGGAGAATCGCCCCGCCGAGGGCCGTGCCGTACTTGATCGTGCCGAAACTGAACATGCTGGCGTCGGCCCGCGGATCGCCTTCGTACTCGACGCCGGCAAACGCCTGGGCGCAGTCCTCGACCACCAGAAGATCATGCTGCCGGGCCAAATCGAAGACGGGCCCCATTTCCGTGCGGCCGCCGAACAGGTGCGCGACGAGAATCAGCTTCGTGGCCGGCGTAATCGCCTGCCGCCACTGTTCCTCGCTCGGCGCCATTCGTTGCGGATCGAGATCGACCGGCACCGGCACCAGCCCGTGATGCTCGATAATGCGAATCATGTCGCGAATCGTGATTGCCGAGACGAGCACTTCCGTGCCGCGGGGCAAAGCGAGGGCAGCGAGAAATAGATCGAATCCGCTCCGCACGGAGAGACACGCCAGCGTGTTGCCCACCGCCGGCCAGAGCGATTCCACCCGCCGCGAAACCGAATCGCGGTCCGGCGGAACGAAAACACGGCCGGCCCCGAAGAGGAGGTCCGACCAGCCGATGTCCAGTCTTTTTCTCGACCACACGGTGCAGTTCTTCAGTCGAAGGAAACGCGTTTCCGTGAATTCACTATCGTCCAGGGCGTTCGTTGGCGGAGAGTATAACGCACGACGACAATACTATTGTGACCTTTTTTCCGCTTTCTGCAATCCCGTCGGCCCTGCCGAAGCATGAATTCCGTAGGTTATGCTTCAGCATAACGACCGGCCGTTGCCCGCGCTATCCCTTGGCATTGCCTGCGTTATGCTGAAGCATAACCTACTGAGGTGGCTTCGGGCGTTTTGCGGCCGTCCGCAATCGCCGCACGAATTCCGCGAAATCGCGCGGCGGCCGACTCTCGAAGTGCATTGCCTCGCCCGTGATCGGATGCACGAAGCCCAATTCGACCGCGCACAGGGCCAGCCGCGGGGCTCCGCTTTCGTCGGGCTGGCCGGCGCGAAACAACGGCTGGCCGTAGACTTTGTCGCCGCACAACGGATGCCCCTTCTCCGCCAGATGGATGCGTATCTGGTGCGTCCGCCCGGTTTCCAGGCGGCATTCGATCAACGTGTAGTCGCCGAGCCGCTCGACCGCCCGAACGTGCGTCACCGCCCGCCGGCCGACGTTCGGCAGCGTGGTGCTCCCCCGCCGGCCGTCGCCGCGATCGCGCACCAGCCGGCTCTCGATCGTTTGCGACTCGACGGCCCCGCGGACGATCGCCAGGTATCGCCGCCGGGTGCTGTGCGTGCGAAACTGGTGTTCGAGGTGTTGCTGCGCCTCCGGGGTTCTGGCAAAAACCAACAGGCCCGAGGTGTCGCGGTCCAGGCGATGCACCGCGCGGACTTGCCTGATGCCTTTTCGCGGGCCCTTCTTGCTCTGGGTGTTCTTCGTTCCGCGGGCCTCGATCTTGGCAATCGCGCGGGGAGCAGTTCGTCGAGCGTCGGTTGAAGCTGCCGACGGCGCGGCGACATGTCCTGCTCCTCGGAATGCCGCGTCGTGGTTATGCCCGACGGCTTCTCGACCACGACGACGTGCTTGTCGAGATAGACGATGCGAACGTCAAGCTCGTCGGGCGGCGGGGCGAGCGACTGCGGCAACAGTTTCACCACGTCGGTAAGCCGCAGCCGCCGGCCGGCGTCCACGCAGAGGTTGCCGTTGATCGTCACCCTTCGCGATTTCAGCAGCCGGCGCACCTCCGACCACGATTGGCCCGGCAACCACTCGCGCAGCGCGGCCGCGATGGTCTGATCGACTTGCCGTGGCAGAACGCGGAAGAGCTTTTCGCCCGAGTCAGGTTTGGTCTTGGCCACGTTCGAGTCTCTTCCCAACAAGCTTCGCCGGCAAAAACATAAGATACCATGTAGGGGCGTGATAGGGCAATGGATAGAGTACCGAAAGAACCTGCCCGCGCGCAACTTGACATCCGACATCACCCACCATAGGATGACATTTACATCGCCTCCCATCGTGCGCGGAGTCGCCCGGTTTTCGCCGCGCGGCTCGCGCCGCTTCCCGCCTTTCGGAGATTCTGCCATGAGCCGCTTATCCTTCATGGTCCTGTTGGTCGCTTGCGTCCTGGCTTTGACGAGCCGCCGCGCTCAGTGTTCCGATCCGACGCCGCAAGCGTCGCGCGTCGCGATCGACGCCGGCAAAACCCGCGCACCGTTGTCGAAGTACGTTTACGGCCAGTTCATCGAGCACCTCGGACGCTGCATCTACGGCGGCATCTGGGCCGAAATGCTCGAAGACCGAAAGTTCTTCGACCCGGTCGGATCGAAGCAGTCGCCGTGGAAAACCGTTGGGCCGGCCGAACAGGTGACGATGGACCGCGACAAACCCTTTGTCGGCGGGCATACTCCGAAAATCACCCTGCCCGGCGACGGCCAACCTGCCGGCATCGTCCAGGGCCAACTGGCGCTGCGCAAAGGCAAGCAGTACGTCGGCCGGATTTGGCTGGCCGGCCCTGCAACGGCCGCACCGGTCAAGGTAAGCCTCATCTGGGGTAACGGCCGGGACCAGCGGCAAACGATCACCATCGATACGTTCACCGCGGATTACTCGAAAACGCCATTGCAGTTCACCGTCGGCGCCGACACCGACGCGGGCCAGCTCAGAATCACCGCCACCGGCAGCGGCTCGTTCCACGTCGGCACGGTCTCCTTGATGCCGGCCGACAACGTGCAAGGCATGAGGGCCGACACGCTCGAACTGCTCAAGCAACTCGACGCGCCGGTGTATCGTTGGCCTGGCGGCAACTTCGTCAGCGGATACAATTGGCGGGACGGCATCGGCGACCGCGACCGCCGCCCGCCCCGCAAGAACCTCGCGTGGCAAGGCATCGAGCACAACGACTTCGGGCTGGACGAGTTCATGGCCTTCTGCCGGACCATCAAGACGGAGCCCTACGTCACCGTCAACAGCGGATTGGGCGACAGCCGCAGCGCGGTCGAGGAGGTCGAGTATGCCAACGCCCCGGCCGATCGTCCCGGCGGCCGATTGCGGGCGAAAAACGGCCATCGCGAGCCCTACGGCGTGCAGTGGTGGAGCATCGGCAACGAAATGTTCGGCAATTGGCAACTCGGGTACATGGGCCTGGAAAAGTACATTCCCAAACACAACGAGTTCGCCAAGGCGATGCGGGCGGCCGATCCCTCGATCAAGCTGGTGGCCGTCGGCGCCGCCGGCCCGTGGAGCGAGGGAATGTTGCGTAAGTGCGCCGATAATATGGATCTGATGAGCGAGCATTTCTACTGCGGCGAGAATGCGAGGGATCTGGCCGACCACGTCCGTGAGATTCCCGACGAGATCCGCCGCATCGCCGCGGCTCATCGCGATTACCGCAAGCGGCTCGATTCGCTGCGGGGCAAGGACATTCGCATCGCAATGGACGAGTGGAACTACTGGTACGCGCAGGAACTCTACGGTCAGATCGGCACCCCGTTTCACTTGAAGGACGCCTTGGGCATCGCCGCCGGCTTGCACGAATATGCCCGGCAGAGCGACATGGTATTCATGGCCAACTACGCGCAGACGGTCAACGTGATCGGCTGCATCAAGACCAGCAAGACGGCGGCCTGCTTCGACACGACCGGGCTGGTGCTGAAGCTGTACCGCGAGCATTTCGGCGTGACGCCCGTCGCGGTCGAGTCACCGCTGCCGTTGGACGTGGCGGCCGCCTGGACCGCCGATCGCAAGGCGCTAACGCTGGGCATCGTCAATCCGACGATGAAGCCGGTCAAGCTCTCATTGCATATCGCCGGGGCGACGCTCAAGGGCGAAGGGGCCGGCTGGCAGATTGCGGGCAACGATCCGATGGCCCACAACGCCCCCGGTAAGGAGCCGCCGGTGAAGATCGAGAAATCGCCGTCCCCGCGGCTAGAACCCCTGGCCGACAAGGATGGCGAGCAAGGATCGGTGACGGTTTTGCCGTGCAGCGTCACGCTGCTCTGGTTTGACGCGAAATAGTGGAACCCACGCCTTTTTGACCTCTTTCTTTCTTGACTGGAAGAACCCACGATGAACAAGTACATCATTCGCGGGCATTTCGCAGCGACAGTGTGCGGCGTATTGGGCGCCATCCTGACTCCCGGCCCGGCCTATGCCGGAGACCTCGCCGAGACGGTGCAGATCGAGCCGGAAGCCGTGTTGCTGAAACAAGGCGATCTGCGGCTGCCGGTGAGCCTAAGGTGCCCGAGCTTCACGGTCGACGGCACAGAGGTCGGGGGCAAGACGCTGCCCGCCGGCCCGGTCGCCAAAATGGAATCGGGCAAGGCATTGGAGTTGTCCTTTGCCCCGATTGTTCTGGGGGATTCGAGTCGCCTGGAGGTCAAACTCTATGTCGAGTGGTCGGCCGACGAGTCGGTCCTGCGGAAGTGGGCGGCATACCGCCTCGACAACGCCACGGGCCCTAACCCGGATTATTCGTGATGTGGGCTGAAGGACACGGACCGGTGGTCGGTTAGGGGGAGTCGGCGAGGATAGGCCGATCGGCAACGCCGTAGGCCAACAATCCCCCCTTTCCCCCAAGACGTTCGAGCCTTGGAGGCGGCGAGGTACGAGGATGATGCGATGGTCATCCGCTCTCAGGAACCGGCGGCAGCGAGCAACCGAGAACGGCCTGCGCGACCTGCCGGTAGTGATCGAGGTAGGGCCAAGAACTGGCCAATCGGACGATAACCCGTCGGGCACGGACCACGATCTCCGCGGCGACCTTGATCAGCCGCGTCCGCCAAGTGCAAGGCTGACCTTCGCCCAACGGATCCCGTTCGCGACGGTGATTGAGGTAATCGTGACGCTGCTTGCCGGCCAGCGCTTCGGTGGGCAACGGGGTGACAATGGCCGGCGGGGGCGGATCGGCGACCACGCCGCGCAGCCGCGCCAGAAGATTGGCGGCTAGGGCGTGCAGGTAGAGACGAAAGAGATTCGCCATGTAGCGGTGGTCGCTCAGCCGATCCGCCTGAAGCCCGCACTTCAGTTCCTTGTTGCGATTCTCGCTTTCGCCGCGCTCTGTATACTCGTCGTACGTCGCTTGCGGCAGCACCCGCGCACCGGGCCGATTGGTCACCACCGCGCGGCGATTGGTTCCCTGGGCATGCGCTTCGGCCTTGATGATCGTCCAACGCGGCTCGGGCCACGAAGCGGCCTGATATTCGAAGGCCGTGAAGAGCCGTTGCGGCTGGCCTGTTTCCTGGTAATTCCGCAGCGCTTCCGCCAAGAGTTCCTCGCTACGACGCTTCAACACGGCGTTCATCGCCAGGCCCAAGGTGTAGTCCACGCTCCCTTCTTCCAGGAGCAGATACGTCTTGGGAACGGCAAAGCCGCTGTCTCCCCGCAGGCTGATCTGCACGTCGGGCCACACCTCGCGCAGCCGTCGCAGCAGATATGGCAAGTCGTCCTCGATTCCCAACGCGGCATGGGCCGTGCCGAACAGCAGGCAGACCATCACCACCAGATCGTTCTCCTTGCAGGTGATGGCCCGCGGAAGGTATTGGTATTGGTCATAATAGCCGTGGAAGAAGGTCAACTGCTGTTGTCCATGCGTGGGATCATCGAACACGTCGATGTCGAAGGTCAGGTGCCGCGGGGGCGTGGCGAACGAGGCGATGAATTGGTCGATGAAGACATCCTCCAATCTCCGCAGCGAACGGACGCTGACGGCGTTCTCGAACCGGGACAAGGTGGGCTGGCTGGCCAGTTCCCGGCCTTCGGGCGAACGGCCGGCGAGAAGCTTGAAGAGGGGATCGTGGCGGAGCACGTCGTGGTCGTTCTGGTCGGGGTAGTCGGCCAGGATGCCATAAACCCGCATGCGGACCATTTGCAGAAACGAATGGATGCTGATGTCCGGGTTGCGGGGATCATCGAGGGCGGCCGCGAACTCGGCGGTCAGGCCGAGTTGCTCATCCAACTGCCGGATCGGCAGCAGCCCGGCGTCACTGGTCAGTTGTGCCTGTTGCGGTTCGACAACGACAGGCTTATGATCGAAGAAACTGAACGACACCTGCCAATCAGACTGTTGATTCATTCTTGGGCCTCCTTGGAGCGGACAAGTTGCTTTTGTTCAACAACTTAGACGCTCCAGGAGGTTCAAGAATTACAGAAGTCACGAATAATTCGGGCTAAACTTGTCGGCCAGGTCGTATTGGAGAATCTGGATACGAAAGCCGCCGGGCTCCGCTTTCTTCCCGAGCAACCCATAGACTCCGACGGCGTGCAGAGTCGGCCCGTTTTCCTGGAGGGCTTCTTCGCGGGGATCGAGTACCCCGTGGCGCGGTGCCGGGCGGAGAATGAGCGGCTGATTCTCTCCCACCGGCCGGGCTCGCGAATCCGGCCGGGGACTTGGTATCGGACTCGCAAGGCGGTTTACGGGGTCGTTCCGGTGGGCGGAGAAAAGAACGGCTTCAAGCGTTATATCGATGCCCATCGCCCGGCGCCGAGAAATGGCCACCACTTCATCTATAACCCTTGGTGGAGCACGCCGACGCTGCCGTCGCAGATGCACATTCATGATGTCATAAGGAGCCTTGAGGAGAATCTGTACAAGCCCTACGGCGTGACCTTCGATTCCTGCGGCTTGACGGTCTTCACGACGGACCCCAAGAGCATCTGGAAGACGGACAAGAAGAGGTTTCCGCGTGGGCTGAGCGATTTGCAGCGGACTTGCAGCAGCATCGGCTCTCACCTCGACATCTTCCTATCGCCGAGCGCCGTGTACCCGCCTGCTCTGGATCCCCAATGGGCGAAAGAACGGGGTTACGAGACGTGCGATCGCGGAGGAACAAGGACGTTATGTCTGGCCGGCAAGCGATACCAGGGCGAGACGAAGAAGGCGATCGTGGATACGGTCTGCCGATACAAGGCAAATCACGTCTTCCTCGACGGCTATCTGTTCGACTGCCCGGCGAGCGATCACGGCCACGAGCCGGGCATTCTGTCGGCGGAACCCATCTGCGACGGGCTGCTCGATATTATCGCGGCCCTGCGCAAGGCGTCGCCCAACGTCTGGCTCGCGGCCACGTGTTTCACCTGGAACGCGAGCCCGTGGTGGAGCTTCCACGTCAACTCGGTAATCGGTTGTTACGGCGACGACGCTCCTTTCGGACGCGTCCCATCGCCCGTGTACCGGGAGAGCTACACCTCCTCGCGCGACTACTTCAACTTGCAGGGCGCCTATTGGCTTAGCAGTCCGATCGCGGCACAGGAATCCTTCGGGATCATCCATCAAAGCAAGGATCCGCTGCTGAACGACGCCGTTACCGACATTCTGCGCGGGAACATGGAGCAGCACTGCGCCATCAATCCCATCTACATGAACGATGTCCGCTGGAGGCAGTTTGCGTCGCTGGTGAAGTGGGCGCGGCGGAACGTTGATATCCTTCAGACCACGGAACCGCTATTGCCCCGATCCTGGCAGGACGGGAAGTGCCCCAAGTTGACCGACGACGCCACGATGCCCAGAGAACCATACGGCTACGCACACTGGCAAGGCGATCGTGGCATCGTCATGTTGCGGAATCCCTGGATCGAGCCCCAGACGTACCCGGTCACGCTGGCCGCCAATCTGCGCGTGCCCGCCGGAGCGGCTGGACTCACTGCCGTCAGCATCTATCCCGAGGCTCGCGTCTACGGCACGGGCCTGAAACCCGGCGAGACGTTGAACGTTCGGCTGGCGCCGTACGAAACCGTAGTCCTGTCTTTCGACGCGACGCGACCGCCGTCGAACGTCCTTTCGGCGTCAAAGGCGATCCGCCGCCGGATCGACATCGCGGTTGCCAGCACCAACGAGGTGAGCCTTGAGAAGTTCACCGGAAACGCCGACGCGCTCGGCGTCGATTCCACGTGCGTCACCGGAAATGCCTCGTCGAGCATCCGCGTGAATCTGGACGCGGCCGTGACTACCGATGCTCCGGCGGATGTCCTCATTCTCATCGAAGACAAGGATCCTCCCGTTGACCCGATGTGTCGGCTGACGGTAAACGGGAAAAAGGCCGTCCTTTCGAGCGGCGGCTCCGAAACCGGCTGGGCGGCGAGTTCAATCGGCAAACGCGAACGGTGGCTGTTCCTCACCTCGCCATTACCCCAGGGCAAGAACCTTGTGAGCCTGAACCTTCTGACTCGCGGCGGCGCCCCCGTGGTGTCGGCCTGGGTCTGGGCGAAGAAGGGGGACTGTCCCAATTTTCGTGTCAGCGAAAATGGGACTGTCCCCTTTGACGTGGCAGTTCCCAATGCCCTTCCGCAACCCGAGACAATCTCGTTGGATGGCGCCGTTCTGCTCAAACCGGTGGACGAGACGGTCGCGGCGAAGACGACGAGGACCGTAGCGCGGACGATCGACCGCATCGACGGCGTGTTCCTGGATGCGATGGATCCCGCGCTCGTGCGCCCGAGTTCGGGCGGATGCGAGAAGAACACCAGCATCGCGAAAACGCCGATCGTAATTGCCGGCCGGCGCTACTGGCGGGGTCTCGGCGTCAATTGCCCGTCGCGAATATCGGTCGCGCTCGACGGCAAGTACCGGCGATTCCAGGCATTGGCGGGCCTCGACAGCGAGATCATGAACAATTACATGGACCGGTCTGCAATCGCCTTCGAGGTCTGGGTGGACGGGCGGAAGCGGTGGGATTCCGGGCCCGTCAGGAATGTCGATCCCGCCGAACCGCCGAAACGCGTAGATATCGATGTTGCCGGAGCCAAGGAACTCGAGCTGGTAGTGGTCCCTCAAGACGTGCATGGACACGTTGCCCGCAATTTCGCAGACTGGGCGGAGGCGCGGCTGTTGAAACACTAACTCTCGAAGACGAATACCATGCCCCGGGGCCAGGGGCTGCCGGCGAAAATCGACGAATTTGTAGACCGGGCTGGAGAAAAAACCATGAAGTCTCTCAATGTGTTGGCATGTTGCATCCTCGGCCTTGCTGCGGGGTGGAGCGGGGCAGCAGCGGCGGCGAACGCGAAAACAGAAGCGCAAACCAAGCAAGCGACGGCCTATCCGACGTTGACCATCGTCAACATCGCCTCGCATTGCGATTGGGCGTGGGGCCATACGCGAGCCTGGCACGAAGAACGCTATGCCAACATGATTCACGACTATCTGATGCTGATGCGAAAGAATCCGAAGCTCGTTTGGCAATTGGAGACGGTCAACGAACAGCTTCAGCCGTTTCTCTTCAAGGCGCGGCGGCAATGGCCCGGGCTGATCGATGAGTTCTGGCAGCGCGTCAAAGAGGGACGCATCGAGGTCATCAACGCCTACAGCAATCCGCGGCTCAGCGAAGTCTATCCCGAGCTTTTTGTGCGCAGCCTGGTCTTGGGTAAGCAGTATTTTCGCCGTCATGTCCCCGGCCTTCGGCAGGACGTGCTTGAGGTGCCCGACCTGATGTGTGGAACCTCGCAGGTGCCGCAGATTCTCACGCTGGCCGATTACCGCTACTTCATGTTCACGCGACCGGTCGGTCAGCAAGCGGTTTTCTGGCGCAAGGGGCTCGACGGCACGCGCATGTTGTCCTGCAAAGATGTCTACGGCTATCCCGAGTTTCAAGGCACGCCCGGGCTGTCGTTCCGCGGAATCAAGCCCTTGCCCGTCTGGCGGTACGCCATCGGTGTGCGACGACATGCCGCCCACGCAGGCGATGGTCGATCAAGCGCAGGCCGGCGATCCCAACAAGCGGATGCTGGCGTCCATGCTTCGCTTCTTCCAGGAATGCGAAAAATACTCCGGCGAGATCACGGAGCTGAGCGGCCCGTTGGACAGTTGCAACAACTACACGATGGCTGGCATGCACGGCAACCAGAACATTCACACCCTGAACAACCGGAACGAGGATCTCTTGCTCTCGCTCGAAAAGGCGCAGGCAATGGCCGCCATGTTGGACCGGCCGTTCCACGACGTGCCGGTCGATACGTTGTGGCAAGACGTTCTTTCCTCCACCGGCCACGCGATCGAGTGGTGCTGGAAGGAAGACTATGCCGAGCGCATGGCCCAAGGCCGCCACGCGCGAGCGGAAGCGGGTCGATTCCTGGAAGACGCCCTGTGTGCGATCGCCGGCGGCATTCCCTTCGAGCCGAGCCGCGGAACGCCCTTGGTCGTGTTCAATTTCCACGGATGGCCGATCAGCGGCCCGGTCGAGTTCGCGGTCGACGGCGGCGTCGAGGGGCTTGTGCTCACCGACGGCGCCGGCGGCAAAGTCCCACTCCAGTTGATGGCGGAAGACGCTGAGAGCAGTCCTCGGGCTGCATTCAACGCAACGGCCGTGCCCGCCTGCGGATTCAGAACGTATTATGTCAGCCGCACGAAGGATGCCGGCCCTGCTGCCTCGAACAACGGCAAGACCGCCGCGCCGGCCATCGAGAACGAATTCTATCGCATCACCGCGCGATCGGACGGCCGGTTAGAGGTGTTCGACAAGACGCGCGGCGTCGTGCTCGGCTCGCCGCAGACCGGCGGTTTGGGAGACCTGGCCATCTACGACATGCCCCGGCCTTGCGATACTTGGCTGGAAATCGGCCCGCCGGGAAAACGCCGCGATTGGCAGCCGGCGGTTGCCCGGTGCCGCGTCGCGCAAGGGCCCGCGTTCGCATCCTTGACAATTCCCGGAAAAATCGGCGGCCATGCGATCGCTCGCGAGGTTCGTCTGTGGCGCGGCAGCCAACGGATCGAATTCGGCGTTGACCTGAACACCGCGCAGCGGGACGACGGAATTCTCTGTATCCGCTTCCCGATCGGCCTGTCCGGCAAAGTGGTGGCGGGCATCCCGTTCGGCGTCGAATCGCGCGATAATCTCGAAAAGGAGCCGTTTCGCGGCGAGAGCTTCGCCACCGGTTTTCCTGAAGGCTACGACGCGACGCGATGGACCGACGTTTCGTCGCCGCAGTTCGGCTACACGTTCATTTGTCCGCCGGGCATGCACACCGGCTATGCCTTCAAGAAAGGCGACCAGTCGATCGAGTTCGTCCTGAACTGTTTTCGGCCGCTGCCGAAAGACGTGTTTGCCCGGGCGGCGACGTCGATCGAAGGCATAGGACATCATCATTGGTGGTGTGCCTTGGCGCCCCACGCCGGAACTTGGAGCGACGCCAAGTCGTACCGCCAAGCGATGGAACAGCACGTTCCGCTGCTGGCCTGGACGCCGGCCTATGGCCTCGGCCGGGGCGGCGCTGCGGCGACTGCCGAGCAGAATAGGCCCGACAGACCGCAACAAGACGTCCAGTCGCAAAATGGCATCCACCCTCAGGCGGTTGCATCGCTGGTCGAAGTGACGCCCGGCAACGTCGTTTTGTCGGCGATGCGGCTAGTCCGCTCGGCCAAGCCCGGCGAGCGACCGCTGATCGAAATGCGTCTCTACGAATCGACGGGCCAGGCGGCCGACGTGGCGATTCGACTCGCTCGCCCCGCCGTCTCCGCGGAACAGACGAATTTCCTTGGCGAAGCGATGCCGCACGGAAGCAAACTGCAAATCGTGGGCAACGAAATCCGCTTCCGCATCGAGCCCTGGAAGATCGTTACCCTGCGAGTCAGAGACCATGATTGGGACGAAAAAGGGGGTTAGAACTGTCTTGCGTTTTCGACCCTTTCTTGACGTCCTTCCATACAACGCGGGCTTGAAATCGCCGACGCGCTCTGGCATCAACGCAATTGAACGTCTCTGCGTCGAAATCCCATTGAAAGAGGTTCGATGAAAGGCAAACAACTCCTCGAGCGCATCCTGAACCGGCAATCGGTGGACCGGCTTTCGTGGACCACCTTGGTGGATGACGTCACTCGCGCGGGAATGCCCGACGAGGTGCGACGGCTGTCCCCCATCGAGTTTTACCGCCTGATCGGTTGCGATGTGGTCCAGTTAGGCAATTACGGGCTGGCCCAAGAGCTTAGGGTGCCGTCGGCTGCGCGACTGGTCTGTCCCGATGTGAAGCAGGAGGTTCTGTGCGAGGACGGTAGCCCCTTCACCCAAGAAGGCGAGCCTGTCGGCGAGATCGAGGTCGGCACGGGCGGACCGACGGTGGATCAAACTGTGACCCTGCGCAGGGTCAGCCCTTGGGGTACGCTCGCCGCTGTTCTCAAACACGACCATCCCGTCGAGCATCCGGTGAAGTCGCTCAAAGAACTGCGCACGCTGCGGGCGATTTGGGAGGCGTCGGACTACGTCGAAAATCCGGGCATGGAGGACGCGTTCGCCCGCGTGGAACGCCACATCGGCGATGACGGAATGTATGTCCCCTGGCTCGATCCCTCGCCGGTCCAGAACCTGCTCGAATACGAGATGGGGGCGGCCAATTTCTACTACCTGTTGGCCGACCACCGCCGCGAGGTCGAAGAGTTGTTGGCGATCATGCACGCCAAACGTCTGCAAGAGTACGAGATTATCGCCCGCCGCACTCCGGCCGAAGTCGTAGTCGCTATGGAGAACACCAGTTCGACGTTGATCAGCCCGCAGCTTTATCGGCAGTATAGCCTGCCGCAGATTCGCGATTACGTCGACGTCTTGCACCGATACGGCAAGATAGCGGTGCTGCACATGTGCGGGCATTTGAAGGCTCTGCTGCCGGCGGTCCGCGAGACCGGCCTCGACGGAATCAACGCCGTCACGCCGCCGCCGGTGGGCACCACCACCTTCGAAGATGTATTGGACGCTTTTGGAGACGACTTCCTGCTTTTCGGTGCGGTTCTCGCTCCAACCGTGTTTCATAAGCCGGGGCTCGATTGCGACGAACTATCGTCGTGTCTCGATAACCTGTATACACCCCGACTTCGCCGCGCTCGCCTGGTCCTGTGGCTGGCCGTTCGACGGCCTGCGGACCCCGTTGGAAAGGTTTCAGTGCGTGGCCCGATGGATGTCAGCCAATGGCGCAGCCGGATAGATTGTCGCAGCCGTTCAGGGACTCTCGCCCCCTTTGCACGTCCTCGGCTGACATGCCTGCAATACCAACGGCACTGTCTTCTCCCACCCAGGCGGAACATCCTCGCTAATCATCAGACAGAAGCGGTGCGGTCCCGCGTCGTCGATCATTCGACGGATTCGATCGGTCAACACTGCCGGACATTCCCGATACCATCCCAAAGGTGGATGCAACCATAGAAACTTGTCCGGCCAGAGCGACCGTGCGTCGGCGACGCTCATGTCGCCCTCGGGCGGCGGCGTGAACGAGTCGATGCCGTCGATGCGGAGTGCGGCGACGTCCTCGCTGATCAGCCGCAGTTTACCATCGTAATGCGCCAGGAGGCGCTTGCCGGCCGCCTCTAAAATCTCTATGAGCTTGTGGTACAACGGCATCAAATGACGCCGATACTGCCGCCGCCCGATCGTTTCGATGGAGAGGTTCTCCCAGAGTTTGACGTACTTGGCCGGCGTCTTGACCGCCTCGCGGACCTGTCGCAAGAGGAGATCGGCCATCAACTCCAATAGTTTCAGCAGCGCGGGATGTTCGTCGGCCAGATCCAAGGAGCATCGTTCCAGGCCGGCTAGGTCGATTTGGGTTTCCATCAGCGGCGTGCGCCAGAGGTGTCCCACGGTAATTCCGCCGTCGCCGAGCGCAGCCTCGGATTGCAAGAACGGCTGGTCGTCGGCCGCAAATTGCGATCCTTCCAACGCTCGCTGGACAATTCGGTAATCCTCCGGCGACTTGATGAGATACTCCTGTCGCCACTCCCCCAGATACCACTCGTGCAACTCGCCTCGGTCGGTGATCCAACGGACGTCGCGGCGGACGCCCCGGTCGGTCTGGCGGGTGGTTTCGACAACCTGAAGGTTCGGCCGCCGAGTTTCGATCAGATTCGCGTGATTGATCTGCCCCAGACCTTGGACGAACAACGAAGGCCAATCGATCGACCGATGCTGGACGAACCAATCGTAAACGGCATAGACCGGCCAATCGATCGGCTCGCCGGCCAAGGCCCTCTGAAACCGACCACGAATACTCCGCGGGTCGACTGCTTCGGCAGGCGACGTCCGTTCGTCTGTAGTACGCATCTTGTCCATTGCAGACCATTCAGCTGCAGACCGCGGCGTCGCCGGCCGCACTCACGCCGAATCGCTCGAAGCGCAGACCGGGAATGTACCGCGTCGCCTCCTGCAGCACGTCGGCACAGTGATCGTAGCAGCAGGAAACGTGATGGATGTACGGCCCCATGACGAGTTGCCTTTCCCATGTCGGCCAGTCGTCGACCTCCAGCCACGTGTAGAACTCCTGGGTGTATGGGCCGGGCGTCGTATGCCCCTCACCGCAACCGATCCGGTAGTCGTCGCCGCGTCCTTCAAAGCGGCACAGCGTCAACGGTCCGTCCTTGAGCCGGAAATGCACGAGCCCCGTCGGCAACTCCTTGAGAATCCAGGGCAGGTCGACCTTGACCGGCGAGTCGGGGTGACGCAGCGAGAGAGGAGCATCACCGTGCCACAGCAATACGGCGTTGTCGTTCTCCGGGTGGCGAATCGTCACGTCGGGAATGAAGGAAGGCCCGTCGGTCGCCGCAGCCGCCTCAAGGAGCAGAGAACTCACGGCGGCGTGCAGATCCGATTCCGGCGCAACCGGATAGCCCGCATCGGTGACCAGACACTGGCCGAACTGAAGGAACGAGCCGAACTCGTTCGGAATGGAATTGAAGCCCTGCACCGCAAAACCGTCCAGACCGTGCCGCTCGGCCAACTCGAACATTTCATCGCGGAGCGCGAAATTGGGGAGAATGTCGTCTTCCTCCCGATAGTGATTGAAGCTGACCGATCGTTGGAAATCGGCCAGTTCGGCGCGGTAGGCGTCGCGGCACGTATCCGTCCGCTTGCGCACCGAGCGAATCATGTCGACCAGATCGATCGGCAGAACTTGAATCCCGAACCGTTCGAGCAACTCGGCCTCGGCGATGATCGTCGACCAGAAGAAGTCGATCCGCTGCCCGATCTGCCCGATCTTCATGGTCTTCATCGTTTTCGCCACGCGAACGGCGCGAAGAAAGCGCTCGATGCCGCGATGGAACGCCTCGTCCTCGATGCCGCAGTTGTTGACATAGGTGAAGGGAATCCGCAACTTGTGCAGCACGCCGCTGGTCGCCAACATGCCGCACAAGGAGTCGCGCAGCCGCGTGCCGTCGGGCAGCGGGGCCTCGTCGCGCGGCCCCCAGAGCAGGACGGGAACGCGACAGTGCCGGGCGATCATCGCCGCCGCCCCTTCCGTGCCGAAATTGCAGTGCGGGATGAACAGGGCGTCGATGCGCTGATCTTGCAGGAATCGCACGACGGGCTCGACATGTGACTGGTCGCGCACCATGCCGTCGGGAAGCACCGTCTCAAGATCGACGTAGCCGACGCCCCAGCCCGCGAGTTTCTCTTGCAGACGCCGCTTGTACCGCATGGCATCTTCATGCGAAAACACAAACTTGCCGATCGGGCACAAACCCAACCGAGGTTGTCTCACGCGCTTCATGGCTTCTCCTGAAGTTCTGTCAGTGGTTTGTGAGCAAGAACTAAACAACGCTATCACAGCAATGCTATTAGCGACGTGAATTCTCGCGGTTTTTAGAGCCTATCCCAAAACTAGGTTTGCTTCCAGGTGATATACGCACAGGCCAAATGGAGGAAAGCTTGGTAGTTATCCGCTTTCTTCTCCCATCGAACAAGAATTCGCCGAAAGCGATTCATCCAGGAGTGGAGCCGCTCAACGACCCAGCGTCGGGCGCGGCGGCCATGCAGACGCTTCGCGGTCTGTTCGTCGCCACGAGACTTGATGTGTGGCGTGTAGCGTCGTCGGCAGGCTTCACGGCGGATGACGTCCGCGTCGAACCCCTTGTCGCAGCAAAGATGCTGCGGGCGGCGAGAAGTTGGGCGAGGACGACGAAGCGGAATGCTGTTGAGCGTCGCGAGGAAAAGTTTTTGATCGTGGCGATTCGCGCCGTCAACCGCCAAGCCCAACGGCACGCCACGACCGTCGGTCAGCATCGATCGCTTGACGCCCGACTTGCCCCGATCCGTCGGGTTTGGCCCGGTTTTTTTCCCCGCCCAAGGGAGCCTTGGTGGTCGCGCCGTCCAGGCTTTGCCACTTCCATTGGATGCCGCGCAGCGCGTCATATCGCCGTAGCAGATACTTCCACAGCTTGTGAAAGACCTGGCGTTGAGTCCACTCTTGGAAGTAGCGATGCAAGGAACTGCCGGAGCCGAACTCTCGGGGAGCCGCCTTCCATTGGCAGCCGGTTCGCAAAACGTAGAAAATGCCGTCGGCGACCTTCCGCAGTTCGAGTCGTGGCCGCCCACCCACCGACGAGGTGTCATACTTGGGCAAAAACGGTTCCATGCGAGCCCAAAGCCCATCGGGAATACGCCAACTCGGACACGTTGGTTCAGCGTGCATACGAAGATCCTCCATGAAAGGCGTTCCGTCGTATCCTTACATGAATTCATACGTATTCACCCGATTACAAGTTTTGGGATAGGCTCTTAGAGGTTCTAACAAAACCAGTATTTCCTGATCTGTCCAATGTTGCTAAACTCTCGGGCTAACCTGGTCAACCAACAGATATGTCAGGGAGGATATTATGGCCAAGCCACTGCTGCCCGATGCGCTTTGGGAGCGAATCAAGCCTTTGCTGCCGCGCGAACGCGGCAAGCCGAAAGGAGGCCGACCGCGAGTTTCCGATCGTGCGGCGCTCACGGGGATTCTCTTCGTATTGAAAACGGGTTGTCCGTGGGAATATCTTCCGCAGGAGTTGGGCTGCGGATGCGGCATGACGTGCTGGCGACGACTCCGCGACTGGCACGTGGCTGGTGTCTGGAAGCGGATATGGAAGCTACTTTTGGACGAATTGGGATTGGCAGGCCAAATCGACTGGTCAACATCCGCGATCGACAGTTGCTCCGTGCGAGCAGTTTTTGGGGGGCAAAAACGGGCCCAAATCCCACGGATCGAGGCAAGAATGGCTCGAAGCGTCATCTGATGGTGGACGGCAGCGGCACGCCTCTGGCCATTACCCACACCGGCGCGAATTGCCACGATTCGGAGATGGCTATTCCTTTGGTCAACGCAGTTCCACCGATCAAGCAACCTCGCGGCGCACTGCGCAAGCGTCCCGATGAACTGCTCGCGGATCGAGCCTATGATGCGGAAGCCAAGATTCGTAAACCCCTGCGCAAGCGGAGAATCAAGCCGCTGGTTGCTCACCGCAACACCGAGCACGGCAGCGGCCTGGGCAAATTCCGCTACGTCGTTGAAGCCTGCTTCGATTGGCTCTTCAACTGGCGTCGTCTGCGGGTGCGTTACGAGAAACGACCGGACATTCACGATGCGTTCCTAATCATCGGTTGTGCCATGATCTGCTGGAACCGCGTACTGGAGTTTTGTTAGAACCTCTTAGTATAAAGTGAAAGACACCGAACTGCCATAGGAGAATTGGTGTCACGCAGATTCAACGCTATTTCGTGGTCCCGCTTCTCATATTCGCCGGAATTGGGGCTTTCCACAGTCCCGTGGATATGCGGCCGAAAGCGTGATTCCAGTAGAGCAACAGCTCGCCCTTGAACGGCACGAGCGACCACGCTTCGTAGAGCGGGGCGCACCAGAACGCCCGGGGCTTCTTTTCCAGTTCCGCGTCGCCGCCTTTGAAAGGGCTTTCGCTGCGTTTCAGGAGTTGCGTGGGATCGTTCTTGCTGAACAGCGCTTGGGCCGGATGGTGGCAGTAGTACATCCGACGCGCATCCCCGCCCGACTTGGCCTCCGCATTCACGCCGTTGTAAATCAAGAGAATGCCGTCGTCGCGCAAGACGGCGGCGACCGGGTCGGTGTACCAACTGTCGAAGTAGCCGCGACGCGCCGGCAGCGGATCGGGGAGCTTGCCGTTCTTGTCTCGCAACAGCTTCCAGTCGAGCAGATTATCCGACGTGGCGACGCCAAGGCAATACGATCCTTTCGTAGCGTAGCAGGTGAAATACGCCCAGTACTTGCCCTGGATCTTTGTAGCCACGAAGCGATCACCTTCAAGTC
The DNA here is from genome assembly GCA_963719005.1 of uncultured Planctomycetia bacterium. GTDB lineage: Bacteria > Planctomycetota > Planctomycetia > Pirellulales > Thermoguttaceae. The sequence goes on along the minus strand of CAVRAR010000018.1, from coordinate 249,788 downwards.
GAGATACGACCGTGGCCACGGGCAGCCGCCACGGCGATTTTTCGGGGATCAGGGCTCTGTCGTTCGGCGATTGCTTGGCGAACATGCGGCCATGAACGGTCCAGTGCAACAAATCTCGCGACGTCGCCACCGCCAACTGTTGGTCGTTTGTCGTCTTCCCGTAATGAACGAAGTTGAAGTAGAGGTAGAAGCGGCCATCCTCGCCGACCGTTAGCCTGGGGTCGCCATAGGTGACGCTTTGGTTTTTTACCTTGAGCAACGGCCCGAGAAATGCATCGGACGGCTTTGCATAGAGCACCGGCTGGTCGGATCGCGTGAAGTGCAGGCCGTCGCGGCTCTGCGCCAAGCCGAGCCGCCACTCGTCGTCGTCTCCATACGCCCGATAAACGCAATACAGCTTGCCGTTGAAGACGGTGAAGCTCGGGCAAGCGACGTCTTGCTCCCATTTCACATCCTTGTTTGTCAGTGGATCGTGAAACGTCTTCTTCGACTCGCCGGCGGCGACCGACATCACCGCATTATCGACGTCTGCAAACTTGATTTCCCAGGCCGGTCGATTCTTTTCAAACAGCGGCGGCGCCTCGGCCGCGAAACCGGTTATCGACGGTAACCACAGCAGACAAACCAAAATAGTCCAGCAGCGGCGAGGCAACGGTTCGCAGGCCGCGATTGTCGCCTTTCGCTCCGCGAAAGCAGCGATTCTTTCGCGGAGCGAAAGGCGACTATCGGCGACATGTCCCTTGTAAACCAACAGCGGCCCGTGAACGGTTGCGTGGGGAGTCATGGCATGTTCCTTTGTTTGCGGGGTTTTATTCTGGCGATGATCCACTACACTTCTTCTCCCACCAACATCTTTCGCATCCCGTAAACTTCCTTAGAGCGGAACCCAAAGGTGGCTCGCAAAGCAATCCCGCCGGCGGGCGCGACAGCCTCTCGACCTGCAAAAACTGCGGCAGGTTTTGCAACGCATCACTTAAACTCCGTCAGTCTCTTGGCGGATTGCGTCGCCGCAACCCATTGTGTGACAATGGCTTATGTCGTGTCGCTTTTTCGCCGCCTTCCCCTCTGTTGAGGACATCGCGTTGCAAAACCCCCTGCCAATTCGGTCGCCGTGGCGCGCATTTTTCGCGTTCCGAGGCTGCAACTCGCTAGTTTGTCAAGGATCGGTGAACATTCTATTACTTGCCGGCCGGTCTTCAAGAGCAAGAATCGGCCACCGCGATATTCCGGGTTCAGGCCGAACTGCTTGTTGCCCCGTTAAGACAGGGGTAGGATGGTTGCCGCGACGTTTCCTTTTTGAGGCCTAAATGAAAACGAAAACTCAGACGACAATCGGTTGCAGTTCTTTCCCGCTTGCCTTGCTGACAAACACATTGGTGACTGTTCTGCTCCGATGACCACCGCATCAGATTTCTCTCAGTCGCCGATGGAGGAATCGAGCGGAGGCGCCGGCGGACGGAAGATTGGCCGATGGCAATTCTCGTTGCGGGGGCTGATGCTCTTCGTGCTGCTGGCGGCAATGGGCATGGCGTTGTTTACGACCGGATGGCAGTTGCTGCGGGCCCGGAAGGAACTGGCGGAATATCGACGCGAATACGGGATTCTCAAGGTGGACAATCCGGCGATGCTCTGCGCCGTCGCCCGCTGGACGCCCGAGCCGGGCCAATGGCGATGGCAAGTCCATTTCCCGCCGGGCAGGTACGACATCTGCTATGCCACCGCCGGCATTCGAGGCGATGGATTCCCGAAACCGCTCGGCGGGTTCACCAGCGACTTCTCCGGCGACACGAACGTCTCGGCCGTCTTTCTCAGAGACCCGAAAAGCGGCAGGTGGGTTTGCTGCTTCTACGCCGGCGGCATGAGCGTCTCACGCGACGTGTCGGATGCAGTGGTCAACCCTCCGGCGTCGTCAACAGGCGGCGTCCAATGGAACCAAGAGCCGGCAATCGTCTCTCCACAAACACCCCTCGTCCTCTTGCGACGACAAATCGGAACGAGGCAGAAGGACGGCTCGATCACCATGTCGCCCTTGGGCGCCACAGACGGGCTGATGCTATGGATCCGACGGGTGGGCGAGCCAACGGGCCCCGGCATGGTCGGCTGGTGACGCTGTAGGAGTCGCCTCCTACCATCCCGTTTGGAAGAACCGATCGGCCTCTCCACCCTTCAGGGGAGGGCAGACAAAATCGACCTGTTCGACTACACTAGAATCAGTCCTCAGCCCGTATTTTTTACCCGGTTTGCCCAAAGGAACTCCGAAATGCGACGGTATCTCCTGCTCGGCTGCGTCGTTTCCGTGCTGGCGCTGTATCTATCATCGGCCGAGGCGGCGCCCTCAACAAAGGGGGCGAAGTCCGCGGCCCATAAGGCGGTGAAGAAAACGCTCGTCGTCGCGTTGACGCTCGAAGGCGATTATGCCGAGGGGCCAACCTCGATGGGCATGTTCGGCGAGATGAAGTCGAGCCTCGCCTCGCTGGTGCAACGCATCGACGCCGCTGCCGCCGACAAGAGCGTGGCGGCCGTCTGGCTGAAGATCGACGACTTGGACATCGGCCGGGCCAAGGTCTACGAGCTTCGCGGGGCGGTGGCTCGGCTGCGGAAGGCCCACAAACCGGTCTATGCCGAACTGACGACCGCCGACGCCCGGCAATACATGCTCGCCTCGGCGTGCGATCGGATCGCCATGCCCCCGTCCGGCGTCTTGATCATTCCGGGCGTTCGCGCCGAAATCACCTTCTTCAAGGGCCTGCTCGATAAACTGGGCCTCGAGTTCGACGTCTTGAAGATGGGCAAGTACAAAGGCGCCTTCGAACCGTTCACCCGCAACGAAATGAGCAAACCCCTCCGCGAAAGCTATGAAGCGCTGGTCGAGGACAACTATCAGGACTTGCTCAGCGTCATCGCCGCCGATCGCCACCTGAAGGATTACCAGGTCAAAACGTACGTCGATCGCAGCCTCTTCACCGCGGACGACGCGAAGAAGGCCGGCCTGATCGACGACGTGCTCTACGCCGACCAACTCGAAGAGGCGATCAAAAAGGATCTCAAGGGAGGGAACGTCGAGGTTGTCGCCAACTACAAGAAACATAAGATCGAAGCCGATTTTTCCGGCTTGGGCGGAATGATGAAGCTAATCGAGATTTTCACGGGCGGAAAGCCGTCGGCCACCGTCAGCAAGAAGCCGAAAATCGCCGTGGTTTACGCGGTCGGCCCGATCATGGAGGGCAAAGGGGACGGCGGGATGTTCGGCTCTACGGTGATCGGTTCCACTCCGATGGTCGCCGCGCTGAAGAAGGCTGCCGACGACCCGAAGGTGGTCGCCGTCGTGCTGCGGATCGATAGCCCCGGAGGATCGGCCGTTGCCAGCGACTTGATCTGGCGTGAAACGGTGCGCATCAAGAAGCCGCTCATCGCCAGCATGGGCGACGTGGCCGGCAGCGGCGGATACTACATCGCCATGGGCGCGAAGAAGATCTACGCCGCCCCTTCCACGTTGACCGGCTCGATCGGCGTGATCGGCGGCAAACTCGTCACTCGCGGGCTGTACGGCAAACTGGGCCTGCACACCGAAGTGATCGCCCGCGGCGCCAACAGCGGCGCGATGTCGTCGGGCCAGCCGTTTTCGCCCGGCGAGCGGAAGGTGTGGCTCGAGTTGTTGCAGGACACGTACCATCAGTTCGTCAGCAAGGCCGCCGAAGGGCGGAAGATGACCTACGACAAGTTGGAAGCGTTGGCCCAAGGCCGCGTCTATACCGGCATGACCGCCAAGAAGCTCGGCCTGATCGACGAGGTTGGCACGTTGCAAGACGCGATTGCCGCGGCCAAGGCGTCGGCGGGCTTGAAGGCCGACGCCGACGTCGATTTGCTCACGCTGCCCGAGCCAAAGACGATCTTCGAGCAACTCTTCGGCGACCCCTCGGCCTCGACCGACGCCGACTCGCTGCTGTCGGAGGGCCTCCGCTTGCTGCGACAATCGAAGATGCTCCGCCAGATGCTCTCGCAGCGAGTCCTGACGTGGATGCCCTATGAGGTGCAGGTGAAATAGCATAGAATTAAGGTGACACGAGAGTAACACCGACTGGATCTCGCCATGAGCACGACAACGCTTGTCACGGCCGAACAGCTTCTCTACATGCCGAACGACGGCTTCCGCTACGAACTCATCGCCGGAGGGGTTAGAAAGATGTCACCAGCCGGTTGGAAGCATGGACTAATTGCAGCGAGATTACACCTTTCGCTAGGCCGGTACGTCGAGGACCACCGCCTGGGCGCCCTTTTCGAGGGCGACACCGGCTTTCTCCTGGCTACCGATCCCGATACGGTCCGTGCGCCCGATGTAGCTTTCGTCGCGCGCGAACGACTTTCCGCCGAAATGTCCAGCGAAGCGTTCTGGCCCGGCCCTCCCGATCTGGCGGTGGAAGTAGTTTCGCCCGGTGATACGGTCCATGAGGTTGACGACAAGGTGAAGGCTTGGCTGGATGCCGGCACGAAGATCGTCTGGGTGATCGACCCCAAGTGGCGGAGCGTGACGGTCTATCGTTCGGCTGTTCGCGTCACGGTGCTGACCGAAAACGACGAGCTATCGGGCGAAGAAGTCGTCGAAGGCTTCCGTTGCGTCGTCGGCGAGTTATTTGCTGCGTAGACGTTCGCCCCAGCAAGCTTTCCTTCCTTCCTTCCTTCCTTCCATTCCTCCTTCCTTCTGAATGCCATGAACACTGCGCGACGAGTATTCGCTCTGAGCCTGATGCTACTTGCGTTGCCCTGCCTTGCCGTGGCCGAACCGGCGGCGAAGCCTTCGTCGCGAGTCGTCGTTGACGGCCAGACGGTTACGCTCTGCTCGCCCACGTTCAAGTTTGTTCTGTCCACCGCGGGCGAACTGCGTGCGGTTTCGTGGAAGAACCGATTGACCGGCCGAACGCTGAGTCTGGGCGGCGGTGCGGAGGACGAATTCGATATTGGGCTTCCGGGGCAGGTGCTCGTCACGCCGAAACTCACCGTGAAAAAGGGACCGACTCGAACCGTCGAGAATTGCCGGGAGGCGGTGTTCGATCTGGTCGCCACCGACCCCGCCGTTACGGCGAGAGTCGTTTATCGCTGGAGCGATCGCGAGCCGGTGCTGCATAAATGGGTTTCCATCAGCAACGGTGGCAAGTCCGTCTGGAATCGCTTGCTGAACGTTCGGCTGGGCGTCTATCGCACCAATGCGACGATCGACGACCACGACCCGGACTATCCGCTTTATCTCACGCAAGAGCATCTAGGCGGGCCAGTAATCGCGTTTGAGGATCCCATCGGCCGGAAACGCGGTTTTCCATCCTATGTGGAGAGACAGTTCTTCCTGAGCCTCGCACATCCGGCAGGCTTCGCGCTCCGCAAAGGGAACACGGTCGTTCTTCAGCAATTGCCCGGCGTCCGGCTTGCTCCGGGGGCGAGTTTCGATTGCATGGAAGCGGTCTATGGCGTTGCAGTGGAGGGGCAAGCGCGGCAGGCCTTCGTCAAGCAACTTCACGACCGAATGTTGCGGGTGCGACACGGACGCGACAAGCCGTTGGCAATCTTCGAGCCGTTCGGGTCGAAGCCGAATTTCCGTTGCAACGCCGCCGAAGACTTCCTATCGAGCGACCCGGAAGAATACCTCTTAAGCAACCTTGCCAAAGTCGATGCGGCGCGGCGCGAAAGCGGCCTAAAGTGGGACTATTACGCGATCGAGTTCTGGCACGATCCGGCCGGCGACCTGGCGACGCCGAATGGCCGCAACTTCCCGAATGGATTCGCCAAGGTTCTGCGGGAAATCGCCCGGCAGGGCATGAAGCCGGGCCTGTGGATCGACAGCGGACAAATCGGAGTCTGGACGATCTGGGACAATCCGGCCGTCAAGAATGCGCGGACCAGTTCCGGCGGCCTGTGCAGGGCGTCGGACGCGGTGAGCCGCCTTTACCTCGAAGGATTCACGCGACAAATCCGCGAAAACGGCGTGCGGCTGTTGAAGTTCGACAACCTGTTGGATCGTTGCGACGAACCCGGCCACGACCATCTGCCGGGCGACTATTCGACCGAGCCGATCTGCAATCACATCATCCAACTGTACCGCGACCTCGATCGGCTCTGCCCCGACGTGATGATCATGCTCTATTGGCGATACCAGTCGCCGTGGTGGCTCGAACACGCCGACACGCTCTTCGACGTCGGCACGAAAATCGAGGCGGCGAGCTTTGCCCCTTGGCCGACGTTTCGCGCCCGCGACAGCGTTACACGCCGCCTCGACGAAGCACGCTGGATGGTGAAAGACATTCCGACGGTCGGTTGGGATCCCTTGGGAATCTGGCTTTCCGATTGGCCGTGGAATAGCTGCATCGGGAAGGAGGCGTGGCAAACGGGCATGGTGATGGACCTTTGCCGCGGGCATCTTTTGGCGCAGATATGGTCGGATGCGCCCGTGTTGACGCCGCCGGAGCGCGCGCAGGCGGCCGAGTTCATTGGGCTGCTGAAGGCCCGGCCCGAGTGTTTTGGCAACTCGCGATTCATTCTCGGCAATCCTTGGAAGAACGAGCCGTACGGTTACTGTTGCTCGGATGGCCGGCGTGCCTTTCTGGCGATCAACAACGGGGTCTTGCGCGATACGACGGTTGAACTCAATCTCGGTCCCGCCTTGGGATTGCCCCAGGGTAAACGCTGGGACTTGTATCGCCGGTATCCACATCCGGCGCAACTGCGCCAGAGCGGGCAAGGTTTTGCGTCTTCGGCGAAACTGACCCTTCGGGCAATGGAGATCGTGCTCTTGGAGATCGTTCCGCAAGGGGAGGCCCCGACGCTGGACCGCAAGTTCGACATTCAAGAGATCCCGACGACGTCTGCCGAGGCAACCAGGGTGCTGACGCTGCGAGAACGAGGCGAGGGAAGTCGGCCGGCGGCGGAATGGCGAGTGCTTGACCCGGCGGAGAAACTCTTCCATCAGGGCGGCGAAGTACCGGCGACAAAGACGGGCGGCCTGTTGGCCATAAGCATCGAATTGAAGAAAGGGCCGCATCCGTTTTATACTCACCATCGGGACGGGCATCTGAAGTTCTCAGGAACCTTCAACGAGAAGCCGGCGGCATTTCTGCCGGTCGTGGGCAATGGCTGGTATCAGGCGGCCTGGCAGACGTGGCGGCTGGCCGTTCCGGCTTCGGAAAAGCCTCAGCGGTTCGATTCTCAGATTCACAGCGACCTGCCGGCGGATGTGGAATACCGGATTTCCGCCCACTTCGTGCCTCAGTAGTCGCTTTTCGGGGCGCCGGGGCTCCGGGGCCGGCCGGAACAGCTCGAAATACGCTCGAAGGGCTACATTGCACACCCACACTGGGCGGTAACGCTTTAGATTGGTTATCGTTGTGCTATTTGTGCCGCATCCAGCCGACGAACTCGGCCTATTCGAACGAATATCGCCTGAATTCACAGGAAAAAACTGAATCGCTTGATGCCACTCGTGTTGGTGGTTTGTTCGTCGATGTCCGCCGATCCGCGGAATTCAACGGCCATCTGGCCCCCAATCTTCGGCCGTAAGCTAGAGTTCCGCAGGCGACGATATGTGGGCTTCCACATTACGGCGTTCGCAGGCGATTCCCTCTAGATCGGTCGAATGGCGTGACAATGAACCTCAATGCTTCCGACGCGGCCCGCGGCCATCCTGCCGGCCGCCCATCCGCGACACCTCTTCCTTCCGGCGTGCTGGACTTCGAGGCGCTGCGCAATCGCTGCATGGGGAACGTCGATCTCGTGCAACGCGTTCTGAAAACGTTCAAAGAACAGATGCCCAAGGAAATGGAGAAGATGGAGCAGGCTCTTGCCACGCGGGACACGAAGGAAATCGCTCGCGTCGCGCATCGCGTCAAGGGCACTTCGGCAAGCATGTCTGCCGACGGTTTGATGCGGGCCGCGGCCGAGATTGAAAACGTCAGCCGTGAAAGCCGCGTCACCGACCTCCCCGCAGGCATCGAGCGCTTGCACGACGAGTGGGAGAAGTACTTGGACTGTGCGGCAGCATTGTTGTCGGCGGCCAATTCCATGTGAAACACCACAACGGCCGCCCAAAGAAACGCGGCAACCTCGGAGTCAACATCATGCGCATCCTGATCGTCGATGACGACGACATTGCCACCGACATCCTGGCCAACGCGCTCACCCGCTTCGGGCACAACGTCACCGCGGCCAGAAGCGGCCAAGAGGCGTTGGAACTGATGCGGAACTGCTCGTATCGGCTCGTGGTCCTCGACTGGGAAATGCCGGGCATGACTGGAATCGACTTGTGCCGGCACATCCGCCGCCGATATTCCAGCGGCTACGTCTACGTCATTCTGCTGACCGCGCGGCGCGGCACGCAGAACATCGTCGAGGGCCTCAACGCCGGCGCCGACGACTTCATCAGCAAACCGTTCGAGCCGCAAGAACTCGAAGTCCGCATTCACGCCGGCGAACGCATCTTGTCGCTGGAAAGCCATGAAGTGACCATCTTCAGCCTGGCGAAACTCGCCGAGTCGCGCGATCAGGAAACCGGCGCACACCTGGAGCGCATGCGCGAGTATTGCCGCCTGCTGGCCGATGAGCTTTCTGCCCTGGACAAATTCCGCGACGAAGTGGACAGCGACTACGTGCAGTTGATGTACATGACCAGCCCGCTGCACGACGTCGGCAAGGTGGGCATTCCCGACAAGATCCTGCTGAAGCCCGGACCGCTTACGGCCGAAGAATTTGAAGTCATGAAGCGGCATACGGTCATTGGCAGCAGGACCTTGGATGCCGCGCTCGATCTTCATCCGGAGGCCAAGTTCCTCTGCATGGCCCGCGACATCGCCCGCAGCCACCACGAGCGCTTCGACGGCAGCGGCTATCCCGACGGGCTCTCGGGCGAAGACATCCCGTTGTGCGGCCGCATCGTCGCCCTGGCCGACGTCTACGACGCCCTCACTACAAAACGAGTCTACAAGCCGGCCTTCAGCCACGAAAAATCGCGAGAGATCATCCTCAAAGGGATGGGAGTCCATTTCGACCCCGACGTCGTCAGGGCTTTTCTGCAAAACGAAGATCATTTCGTGGAGATATCGAACCAGTTCGCCGCCCGCGAGGAATTCGAGGCGACCTCGCTACTGAAGTCGCGCGGAGATGGCCGCAATTCTCTGATGCGCATTCCATCTTCAAGGTGCGCTGAGGCGCCTCCCGTCGCTAAACTGCGCACGTCGTCGTCCTGCTATCTCGTCGAAGACATCTCTGGCACGCGCGGACGCACCGCCGCGGCCAGCGGCTCGGGGCGGTCGATGCGAATGACTCGTTTCTTGCTCGAGCCGATAAAGTTGATGATCGAACCCGTTGCGTCGCGAGTCATCTTCAGGCCGTACATGTCGTATCCCGCTTGCTCAAACAGGCCGCGGATCTCCTCTTCAGTCCGCGGAAGGAAGTACCAGTCCATGTGCCACTGGTAAATCGTCGGCGAGTACTTGCGGATGTCCTTGAACGCCACGTAGACGACGCCGTCGTCGCTGACCGTCTCGCGCCAGCCTCGCAGCATGGGCACGAGGTGCCTGTCGGGAATGTAGTCGCACAGCCCGATGCTATAGAGGATGTCAGGCCGGCCGAACCTGCGAATGTTGCCCTGCGCGGAACTGGTGCGAATGGCATTGTGGCAGACGCAGTCGATACGCAGCCTGCGCATCGCCGCAGAAGCGCTGCGCGCTTTCACGTAACTCAAGGTGTCGCTATCCGTGTCGATGCAAGTGATGCGGACGTTGGTGTCGTCGCGATGCTCGATTCCGCCCTCGTATTCTCGAACTGGCCCGCAGGCCACGTTCAAAATCGAGACGTCGCCCCCGCGCCTGCCCAACTCCTCGGTCAGAAAGGTCTTGGCGCAGAGCAGCCTTTCTCGAATGGCGCGAGCCAGGGTCAGGTTCAAGAAGAACAGATCCAGGTAGCCGACCAATCCACGGCCGCGCGGCACGTTATCGTAGATCGCCGACAGCAACTCGCGGTCCCCGGGATAGCCGCGCGGCTTGACAATGGCCCGCTGAAAGAACCAGCTCCGGTCGAGCCAAGGCCGGATTGCCGCCAAGAAACGCGTCTTCACTTCTTTGAGTCTGTCAGGCTCATTCGCCAGCGACGATTCCATTCGTCGGCACGCCTCGCACGAGCGATCGAAGGCATCCGCGGTTGCGAGGTAATTGTCGTCCTCGAACGGCTCGGCCGCCGGATCCAGCCGCGAATCCAAATCGGCGAGCGCCTTTGTGAGGGCCCGCACGTCATTGCTGAAGAATCTTTCCATACTAGTCTCCATAGTTACACGTTACCCTAAATCCAAATAGAAGAGAGACGCGACGAGCGTCTGCCCCACGGCAATGCCCTTCTTTGCTCCTTAGCTTGCGAGCCGCAAGACGCCGTGTCTTGCGGCTGTTGCGAAAACGACTTCTTGCCATTATGCATATTTTCTATGGGAGTTGTCAACAATTTTTCCGTGTTCTTAGATAGCCGACGAGTCGCGCAACAATTCACGCTCCTAGCCAATTCAGGAAACCGCGCGGAAGCCTCGTTGCCGCGCCGGCATTATCGTCACAATCGCTACAGCCGACGATAAGTTATCCGCTTTGCTTCGACTGTGACGCGCCCGGCGAGAGTCGAGACGACCCATAGGGGCCGGCAGGAAAAGGTACACTTACTCGATACATAGCGCGCAAGGATCGGCCGCGAGGGCTATGACGGGCGAATGCACGACACCGAGAGAAACATGCAGACATCAGCGGAGCGGGGCGCTGACGTGATTCCTGGCGATCGCTATCACGTTGTGCGCGTTCTCAAGAGGGGGAAACACGTCGAGACCTTGCTGGCGATCGACGCCACGTGCGGCGCGGCCGTGGTCGTCAAGCTTGTGGCCGAGAAATCTATCTCGCGCGACGTCGCATTCCAACTGAAGCATGAGATTTCCGTGCTCGGCGGAGCGAAGATCGCCCATGCGGCGCCGCCGCAGGTGATCCTGCGAGAGAAACAGCACTTGTACCTTGTTCGGCCGTTCATTGCCGGCATTACGCTGAAATTGCTGTTGCAGCAGGGTCCGCTGAAAGTCGCCGATGTCCTGACGGTCGGGAATTGTCTCTTCTCCGCGATCAGGGACGTTCACGCCCGCAAAGTGCTTCACGGCGACATTCGCCCCGCCAACGTGATTGTTGCGGAAGGATGGCCGGCGAACGGAGTGGTGCTTGTGGGATTCGACTTGCCGCGGGGCATGCCGCCGGATCTTCTCAGCAACGAGGAATCCATCGAGGCGGCCAAATATCGCTCGCCGGAACAAGCCGGCACGCTGGACCACGGCGTGGCCGAGCCCTCGGATCTCTATTCGGTGGGGGCGGTTCTGTTCGAGTGTCTTGCGGGCCGCGCTCCCTTCGACGGCGAGAACGTGGGAGCGATCCTCTTCGAGCACATGACGGGGCGCGCTCCCGAGTTGAGAAGCCTGGGACTCGAAATTCCTCGCGCCCTGGACGAACTCATCCAGCGACTTTTGCGCAACGATCCCGACCAGCGCTATCAATCGGCCGAAGCCGTGCTGGCCGATCTGGCGAATATCGCCGCGGCAGTCGAGGCGGGCCAGCGCGAACCGTCGTGCGTCGTCGGGTCGCGCGACCGTCGGCCGACGTTGACTGAACCGGCGTTTGTGGGCCGCTGCCGCGAATTGCAGCAATTGGACGAGCAAATCCGCCGAACTCGCGCCGGCCGCGGGACGCTGGTTTTCGTGGAAAGCGAATCGGGAGGCGGCAAAACCCGCTTGCTGACCGAATTGGCGCTGCGGCGCCCAGGAAGGAATGGCGGTGTATCGCGGTCAAGGCTGCGAGCAAGTCGGGCAGCGCCCGTTTCAAGTGATCGGCGGCGTCGTCGGTCAATTGATCGAAGCCACGCAGTCGGAGCCGAGCATCGCCGGCACCGTGCGCCGCCGCCTCGGCGACCACTGCGACGCGGCCGTCGCCGCCGTCCCCGAACTGACGGCGCTCGGTTGGCGTTCTTCCGACTCATTGGGACCGGAGGCCTTCGGCGAAGCCCGCAGCATTCAAGCCTTGGTCACGCTGTTGGATGCGCTGGGATCGGAGCGGCGGCCCGCGATGGTCGTGCTGGACGATTGTCAATGGGCCGACGAATCGACGGTCAAGCTGATCGGACAGTGGCTGGCGAATCGCCATCATTCGTCGCCGGGCGGTCGTCACGCCTGTTTGGTGGTTGCGTTCCGCACGGAAGAGATTCCCGCGGATCATCCGCTTCGCAAACTCACGCCGGCGCTTCACTTGAATCTTGATCCGCTTGGGTCCGACGACGTGCGGCGTCTGGCGGAGTCGATGGCGGGGCCCTTGCCCGATGAGGCCGTAAACGTCGTCGTGGGACTCTCGGGAGGCTGTCCGTTCATGACGTCCGCGATATTGCGGGGAATGGTCGAGTCGGGAGTCCTGGTGGCCGAGCCCGAGGGCTGGCGCGTCGAGCCGCTGGCGCTGGCCGACCTCCATTCCTCGAATTGGGCGGCCGGCGTTCTTTCGCACCGCATCGAATTGTTGCCGCAAGCCACCATCGATCTTCTCGTCGTCGGCGCGGTACTGGGAAAGGAATTTGACCTGCCGCTGGCCGCGGAGATCGCTCGGCAACCGGATTGCGAGACTACGCGCCTTGCTGAACAAGGCGCGCGAGCGGCACTTCGTGTGGCTGCAAGCGGACGGCGTCCGTTGCGCATTCATCCACGACAAAATTCGTTCTGCCCTGTTGGCGCGTCTTTCGGCCGAGGCGCGCTGCGATCTGCATCGGCAGATCGCGCTTTCGCTGCAGAAGAATTTTCCCGACCGCGTATTCGACCTGGCCTATCACTTCGACGCCGCCGGCCACCACGACCGCGCTCTGCCGCACGCACTGCTGGCCGCCCGGCAAGCTCGGTCGCAGCATTCGCTCGAAGTGGCCGAGCAGCAATATCGCATTGCCGAGCGCGGCGCGCAGTCGGCCGATCGGGCCGTGCAGTACGGCATCGCCGAGGGATTGGGCGACGTGCTGATGTTGCGCGGCCGATACGATCAGGCCGCGGAACTGTTCCACAGGGCCGCGCAATTGGCGGACGGCAATTGCGCCCAGGCCCAAATCACCGGAAAACTCGGCGAGCTCGCGCTCAAGCGCGGAGACATGGAAAGCGCCACGCTCGCCTTCGAAGAGTCGCTTCGCCTGCTGGGGAGAAGGGTTCCACGCCGCGCCCTCGCCTGCTTCTCGATGCTTATGTGGGAATTGGCGGTCCAGATGCTTCACACCTTGCTTCCGAGGGTGTTCGTCGGCCGCCGGAAACGCGAGTGTCCCGAGGACGAATTGCTGGCCGCAAGGCTGTACAGCCGCTTGGCGTACGGATATTGGTACGTGCGGGGGAGATTCCAGACTCTGTGGACTCATTTATGCGGCATGAACCTGATGGAGCGGTATCCGCCCACGCCGGAACTCGCCCAGGCGTATTCCGTGCATTCGCCGATCATGAGTCTCATAGGCTGCTTCGATCGCGGCATAACCTACGCGGAGAAGTCGTTCGCGCTGCGCAAGTCGTTCGGCGACTTGTGGGGGCAGGGCCAATCGCGCAACTTCCATAGCGTCGTCCTTTATCACGCTTCACGCTTTTCCGAGTGCGTGGAGAGATCCCGCGAGTCGATTCGCCTACTGCAGCGCACCGGGGATTATTGGGAATTGAATATTGCGCGGTTTCAGTTGGGCGCCGCGCTGTACCGTATGGGCGATCTCCGCGGCGCGCTGCAAGTGGCTCAATGCATGCACCAGTCCGGCCGGGAAGTGGGCGACGAACAGGCGTCCGGCATCAGCCTCGACATCTGGGCCCGCGCCACCGGCGGCCGCGTGCCGGAAGAGACACTCAGGGATGAGTTGAAGCGGACCCGCCGCGATACCCAGGGGACCACCCAGGTGCTTTTGGCCGACGGCGTGCGGCTGATGGCGGCCGCGCAATACCAACAGGCGGCCGAGCGGTTCTCGCACGCTCTGGTCATCGCCAAGAAGGCTGGGATCATCAATGCCTACGTGGCGCCGAACCTGGCATGGCTGGCGACCGCGCTGCGCTGCCAGGCGGAGGAACAACCGAGCTTTGCGCCCTGGAATCGCAACGTTTTGTTGTTCCATGCGGAGGTTGCGGCCCGCCGCGCGCTGCGGACCGCCCGCTGGCTGCAGAACGATCTTCCCCACGCCCTCCGCGAGTACGCCCGGATTCTGGCGATCCGCGGCGACACCCGCCGCGCCTCTCGTTTCTTTAAGAAGAGCCTGGCGGTTGCCCAGCGGCAGGGAGCGAGATACGAGCACGCTCAGACGCTGCTGGCCTACGGCCGGCTGCTGCAGGAGATGGGGCGGCCGGAGGCCGACTCGCACGTGGCGGCGGCCGAGGCCGCCCTGCGGGAGATCGTGCTTTCCGACAAGGACGTCAGCGACGGCGAGCGCGACAGCGCAACGCCCACGCTTTCGTTGGCCGACCGCTTCGACACGGTTCTGAAGTCCGGGCGGAGGATCGCCGCGTCGCATTCGCGGGCGATGGTCTTCGCCGAAGTCCACAACGCCGCCCTGCGGCTTCTCCGCAGCGAACACTGCCTGGTTTTGCAAGTCACGCGAGAGAACGGCCGGGAGCTGTTCACTCCCGTCGCGGGATCCACCCCGTCGGCGTTCAATCGCGCGATGCTCGATCGCGCGATCCTGGCCGGCAGGGCCGTCGCCTTCTCCGACGCGGCTTGCGAGTTCGAGCGCGGTTTGTTGGCTGAAGAGCACTCGACGCTCTGCGCGCCCATCTTTGTCCGCGGCCGCACCGACGCCTGCCTTTACGTTGCGCATTACCAGGCGCAATGCCGGTTCGGCGAAGACGAAGAACGGCTGGCCGATTTCATCGCCACCATCGCCGGCGGCGCGTTGGAAAACGCGGAAGGCTTCTCGCAGTTGCGGCAGCTCAACGAGACGCTGGAACTGAGGGTCGCCGAGCGAACCGCGGCCGCCGAGTCGCGCGCGCACGAGTTGGCCGCGTCGAATCGCGAGTTGGAACGCGTCGCCGCCGAGCTGCGGCAGACCGAGGAGCAATTGCGCTTGGCCAAGGATCTCGCCGAAAAAGCCAACTGCGCCAAGAGCGAGTTCCTGGCGATGATGAGCCACGAAATCCGCACGCCCATGAACGGCATCATCGGCATGACCGATCTGGCGCTGACGACCTCCTTGGACGGCGAGCAGCAGCGATACCTGAACACCGTCAAGCAGTCGGCCGATTGCCTGCTGGATCTGATCAACGACACGCTCGACTTCTCCAAGATCGAGGCGGGCAAGATGGAACTCGAGAACATCGCCTTCGACGTTCGCGAGGTCGTGGGCGATTCGGCGCAGTTGCTCGGCCTCCGCGCCGCCGAAAAGGGGATCGACTTGATCTTTCGCGTGGCGCTCGACGTGCCCGCGGCCCTCTGCGGCGATCCCGGCCGGCTGCGGCAGATTCTGGTCAATCTGCTCGGCAACGCGGTAAAGTTCACGGATCGCGGCGAAGTGTTCGCCGACGTGTGGCTGGAAGAACGTACGGATCGCGGCGTCCGGCTTCATTGCGCCGTGCAGGATACGGGAATCGGCATCCCGGCCGACAAGCACGAAAGCATCTTTGAGTCGTTCAGCCAGGTGGACAACTCGACGACGCGGCGATTCGGCGGCACCGGCCTGGGGTTGGCGGTCTCCTCGAAGTTGGTGCAGTTGATGGGAGGGCGGATTTGGGTGGAAAGCGAAGTGGATCGCGGAAGCACGTTCCATTTCACGGCCGTGTTCGCCGCGGCCGTCGCCGAAACCCCCTCGCCGCCGGTCGCGGTCGGCGAATTCGAGACGTCGCCCGTTATCGTCGTCGCCGACCATCCCCGCCGCCGGCTCATCTGCGAAGAACTGCTCAGGAAGCACGGAATGCGGCCGATGGTCATCGGCGACGAGACGATGGCGCTGGCGGAAATCGATCTCGCCGCGTTGACCGGCGCGCTCTTCCGCCTGGTCATCGTCGACGCCGGCGCCCCGGGACCGAACGGCTGGCCGTTGATCGACCGAATTCATCAGGCCGCGGCGGACGGCGGCTGTGCGGTCATTGTCCTGGTTCCTGCCAGCCGCGAGCGGCTGCCCGCCGAGTATCGTCGCCTGCCGCGCACGCATTTCCTCACGAAACCGGTCAAGGAGTCGGAACTGATCGACGCCGTCCGTCTGGCCCTGGGAAATACTCCCCCCGAACCGTGCCTCGGCGACGTCGTCGCCGCCAACGTGCGACGACTTCAAATTCTCTTGGCCGAGGACGGGCTGATCAATCAGGAAGTCGCCGTCGGGCTGCTGAGAATGCGCGGACATCACGTCGAAATCGCCGACAACGGCAAGGAAGCGATCGCCGCGCTCGAGCAGCGGCCGTTCGACGTCGTGTTAATGGATTTGGAGATGCCGGAAATGGACGGCTTCGAAGCGGCCGCGGCAATCCGGGAAAAGGAACGAACCGACGGCGGCCACATGCCCATCATCGCCATGACCGCTCATGCCGTCAAGGGCTATCGCGAACGCTGCCTGGAGGCCGGCATGGACGATTACATCACAAAGCCCATCAATCCGGAGGAACTGCTCAGAGCCGTGGAAACCGCGGCGGATTACGAAACGGCGAGTGCAACGCAGTTGTAGGGTGGGACAAGCGAACCGCCGTCCCACCAGCGCCAAGGCTGTTTCGATGGTGGGACGGCGCTTCGCTTGTCCCACCCTACACGTGCTGGAAACCGCCATAGTCCGTTACTGCGCCTCTACGATCTTGCATCTTTCGGCCGCGGCGACTATCCTCGTGGTTGAAAGTCTCGTCAAGAATCGAGCAGAGCGAATCATGGCCAACGTCAAAGTCATTCCGATCGAGCAGTTCCGCCGCCAGTTCATCCCGGCCGAGTATCTGCCGCCGGATCGGGACGAATTCTACCTTCGCAACGAACAACTCGGCCGCCAGGCCGCCTGGCGCCACCTGCGCGCCGACGAAATCGAAACCCTGGTGAAGAACGCCAACACCTGCGACGACTGGGATCTGTTCCTGGTGGCCGATCCGTTCGACCCGCGACTGGTCCGCAGCAGCGAGTTTTCCGGCCTGGTCCGCGTCGCCCGGCTCGAACCGGTCATGCTCGAACATCACGACATGCAGATGCTGGCGGGCATCAGCAACAGCATGGTCATCTCCTGCGACGTCGGCGAGAACGCGGCGATCCACAACGTCCGCTACCTCGCCCACTACATCGTCGGCGACAACGCGATGCTCTTGAACGTCAGCGAGATGCACACCACGAACCACGCCAAGTTCGGCAACTGCATCGTCAAGGACGGCGAGCCCGAGGACGTGCGCGTCTGGCTCGATCTGGTCAACGAAACCGGCGGCAGGGCGGTGATGGCCTTCGACGGAATGACCGCGGCCGACGCCTACGTCTGGTCGAGATACCGCGACGACGCCGCCCTGCAACGCAAGCTCGGCGAGATCACCCAGCGGCAGTTCGACTCGCGCCGCGGCTTCTACGGCACGGTGGGGGCGGGCTGCGTCGTCAAGAACTGCCAGATCCTCAAGGACGTGAAAATCGGCCCCGCCTGCTACGTCAAAGGCGCCAACAAGCTCAAAAACCTCACGATCAACTCGACCGACGACGAGCCGACGCAAATCGGCGAAGGCGTCGAGATGATCAACGGCATCGTCGGCCTCGGCTGCCACGTCTTCTACGGCTGCAAGGCGGTCCGCTTTGTGATGGGCAACAACTCCAACCTCAAGTACGGCGCGCGGCTGATCCATTCCTATCTCGGCGACAACTCGACCGTCTCGTGCTGCGAATTGTTGAACAACCTGATCTTCCCGGCGCACGAACAGCACCACAACAACTCCTTCCTCGTCGCCTCGCTGCTGCTGGGACAAAGCAACCTCGCCGCCGGCGCGACCATCGGATCGAACCACAACAGCCGTGCCAACGACGGCGAGATCGTCGCCGGCCGAGGCTTCTGGCCCGGCCTCTGCACTACGCTAAAGCACTCCTGCCGCTTCGCCTCTTTCACGCTATTGGTCAAAGGCGATTATCCGGCCGAGTTGAACGTCCCCTTGCCGTTCAGCCTGCTCGACGACGACCGCGGCAACGACCGGCTGCTGGTGATTCCGGCGTACTGGTGGCGGTACAACATGTACGCCCTGGCGCGAAACACCTGGAAATTCACCAGCCGCGACCGCCGCAAAACAAAAACCCAGCACATCGAGTTCGACTGCCTCGCGCCGGACACGATCGAGGAGATTTTTGTCGCCCTGCGATTGCTCGAAGTCTGGGCGGGCAAAGCAAAAATGCGGGCGGATGGAAAAGCGGGGGACTGTCCCAATTTTCGCGGGCACCGCGGCGCAGCCGTGGTCGACGAAAATGGGACTGTCCCCTTCGACGCCGTTGCTGCTGACGCCGAGTTGGCCGCCCTCGGTCGTTCGATGCTCAGCGCTCCCGCCGCCACGGCCGATCCGGAGATTCTTGGCGAGAATATGGAGGCCTCGCATCGGCCCGTGGTCATTTTGAAGGCTCGCCAGGCGCACGCCGCGTACCGCGAAATGCTGCATTATTACGCAGTCAAGAATCTGCTGGCCTACCTGCAAGCCAATCCCGCCGCCACGCGCGAGACGATGTGTCGCGATCTGGCCGGGCCGCGGGAGACGAAGTGGGTAAACCTCGGCGGCCAGCTTGCGCCGGAGCCGGAGGTCGAGCGGCTGCTGGACGACATCAAGGCCGGGCGCTTGAAAAACTGGCAAGAGATTCATGACCGCTACGACGAGATGTGGCAAGACTACCCCTGCCGCAAACAAGCCCATGCCCTGGCCGTTCTGCTGGAACTGCTGGCCGCAGGGGACTGTCCCGATTTTCGTCCCGGGGACTGTCCCAATTTTCGTCTCGGCGAAAATGGGACTGTCCCCTTCAGCGCCGACACCCTCACGCCGAAATTGTGGAATGCCGCCTTGGACGCAGCGGTGCGAATCCAGGAGTACGTTCGCGACCAGGTCTACGCGAGCCGAAAGAAGGATTACGACAATCCCTTCCGCCAAGCCACCTTCCGAAATGCCGAAGAGATGAAAGCCGTTCTAGGCACCGCCGAAGACAACAGTTTCGTCAAGCAGGTGCGGCAAGAGACGGAGGACTTCAAGCAGCAGGTGGCGGCGGTCAAAGCCCGTGGATGACGGTGGATCGCGGGCGTCTGGGTGCGAGAGATCATACGGGAAGCCACCAACCGCGTTCGGGATCTCACTCTGCAGCGGGGCCTCCGTTCGCGGCTTGTCCTACGGCGTAACACGTTCGCCTGCAATGAGTTGCGCTATTCTGAAATCATAACCTGCCGCCACGCCCGCAGCAGCGTTGGTGTCGGAGATGCTCGGTGACGCCCGCCCCGCTTGGGCCCGTGTCCTCGAAAGCCTCGAAAGGAATTCCTGATTCCCCTGTTGACGGGGCGAATATAATAATCGCCATAGGGGGCTCTGAACTGGTGTTGACATGAAAGCAACTGTAGCTACATTTTGTACTTTTGACGGTGTCTTAGTACAGACGAACCATTGTGTTTTCCCTAAGGAGGGGGGCGATGCGATATTTCTTTCTCCGGTTTCTTGCCGTTGGGTCGCTGGCAGTTCTCATCACGTCGCAGGTTTCGGCGGCCATCAATCAGTGGGAATGGGTCGATTCCGCTCAGCATGAAAAAGGCAAGAAGGAGTCCGCCACGGCGTGTCCCGATGGCGCGACCGTCTTTGCCGAAGCCAACGCACATTTGTCGTTGCTCGACTTGACGCAAGCCTACTTGATCGACGCCGACGTCACGCACGCCACCCTGGCGTCGGGTACACTGACCAACGCCGATCTGACCCGCGCCGTCCTGCTCGACACAAATCTCGCCGGCGCCACTCTGACGAATGCCGTTCTCACCGGTGCAACCATCAACGGGGCTTCCTTATCAAACACCACCGGCCATGGATTCACGAAGGAGCAACTCTACGACACGGGAAGCTATCGCGCCGCGGATCTGTCGGGAGTCGATCTTTCCAAGAACGACCTCACCGGCTGGAACTTCACCGGCCAGTGCCTGATTCGCGCCAGCTTCGCGTCCTCGACCCTGACCGACGCCAACTTGACCGACGCCGTCGTCAATAAGGCCAATTTCAGCGGCACGAACTTGCAGTTTTCGCAGCTTAAAAGCACCGCCAGCTACAAGGCGGGAGACCTCACCGGCATTCGATTGTCGAACGATACCTTGACCAATTGGGACTTCACCGGTCAGGATCTGACCGGCGCCAGTTTTTCCTCCTCGAACCTGACCGGCGGCACTCTGACGGACGCCATCGTCATCAACACCAACTTCAGCGGCTCGACTCTGACGCACGACCAGCTTTCCACCACGGCCAGCTACAAGGCGGGAAACCTTGCCGGCATCCGATTAGCACACAATGACCTTCACGATTGGGACTTAAGGAATCAGAACCTCAGCGGCGCCGACTTTTCGTACGCAAATTTGACCGACGCCAACCTGGGCGGCGGCACGGTCACCAATGCCAACTTCAGCAGGTCAACCCTGACTTACGCGCAACTTTCCACCACGGCCAGCTACGGGGCGTATGACCTCAGCGGCATCCGCTTGGCGCACAATATCCTCAATGGTTTTGACTTCACGAATCAAAACCTCACCGGCGCCGACTTTTCGTACGCGGATCTGACCGGCGGCACTTTGACCGGCGGCACGGTCACCAATGCCAACTTCAGCAGGTCAACCCTGACTTACGCGCAACTTTCCACCACGGCCAGCTACGGGGCGCATGACCTCAGCGGCATCCGCTTGGCGCACAATATCCTCAATGGTTTTGACTTCACGGATCAGAATCTCACCGGCGCCGACTTTTCCTCCGCGAATCTGACCGGCGGCACTCTGATGGACGCTACCGTCATCAATGCCAATTTCAGCGGCTCAACTCTGACGCACGACCAGCTTTCCCAAACGGCCAGCTACAAGACGGGAAACCTCGCCGGCATCCGATTGGCGCACAACGACCTTAATGGTTGGGACTTAAAAAATCAGAACCTCACCGGTGCCGACTTTTCCTACGCGGATCTGACCGACGCCACTCTGGATGGCGGCACCGTCACCAACGCCAATTTCAGCAACACAAACTTGCAGTCAACCCAGCTTTATAATACGAAAAGCTACAGCGACGCGGGCGGCAAGAACCTCAGCGGCATTCGTCTGGCAAAAGACGACCTGTCCGCTTGGAACTTTGACGGACAGAACCTCACCGCCGCCAGCTTTTACTCCGCCAATCTGGCCAACGGCACGCTGACCAACGCCAACCTCTCGAACGCCAACTTCAAATCCGCCAACCTGACCGGCGCCGATCTGACCGACGCCACGGTGCTCGGCGCGAATTTCAGTTGCGGCACCCAAACCAGCGGCAGTCTCACACAAGGACAACTGCAAAGCACCACAAGCTACAAGGGAGGAACGCTCACCGGCATTATCCTGGCCGGAAACAACCTGTCCGGTTGGGACTTCGGCGGAAAGATCCTTACCGGCGCCGACCTTTCCTCCTCCAATCTGACCGGCGCCATTCTCGGCGGCTCCACGGTCACCTGCACGAATTTCAGTTACACCACCAAGGCCAGCGGCGGCTTTACCTTCGGTCAACTCCAGGACACGGCCAGCTACGCGAACAAAGACCTCACCGGCATCGATCTTTCGCACAACAACCTGACCAACTGGGACTTCCAAGACCAAGTCCTCAATAACGCGGTTTTTGAATGTTCCACACTGGCCGGTGCGACTCTGACAGGCGCGAGCATCCAAGGGGCCGATTTCCGATACACGACCGCCCACGGATTTACGGACCAACAACTCTACAGCACGGCAAGCTATCACAGCGGGAACCTCACCGGCATCGATCTCTCCGGCAACGACCTGTCGAATTGGAACTTTGCGGGCCAGAATCTAACCAACGCCAATCTTTCCGCCGCCAAACTCGCCGGCGCCACGTTGACCGGCGCCGGCTTACAGCTAGCCGACCTCCGCCGCGCCACGGGCCTCAATCTCTCGGCGGGCATCACGAATACGATCCTCCCCGACGGCAGTCTCGTCGGCCTGCACCTCAATCAGGTTCACCCCCTATTGACTGTCCACGACATTACACCCGCCATGTCGATCAGCGTCTCCCAAGAGATGTTGCTGGAAAGCGGAAGCACGCTGCAACTGATCTTCCAGGATGGAGACTGGGGCTCGACCATCTCCGTCGCTCCCGAAACGCCGGTGAGTTTTACGGGCAGCACTTTGGAATTGGACTTGGCAGCCGGCGTCGATCCGGCCAATCTGCTGGGAACCACTTTCCGCGTATTCGACTGGTCGGGTGTTGTACCAACGGAGAGATTCACGATCGGCGACAATCTACCCGAGCCCTACTATTGGGAAACGTCCGCCCTCTACGGATCCGGCAACGTCGTATTGGTTCCCGAGCCCTCGACGCTGATTCTGCTGGCTCTGGCCGGCGTCACAATGTCCGTCGGCTGGCGGCGGTTCCGTCGCTGAGGAGAACCTCTCCGACCTCGGCTTCACGGTCGGTGCGCGGGTTGCGGAGCGTACCGGGCGACCAGCGATATCAGTCGGTCGCGATCAATCGGTTTGGCCATATAGTCGTCGCAGCCGACGTTGAGACATCGCTCGCGGTCCTCCTTCATCGCGTGCGCGGTTAAGGCGATGATCGGGCCGAGGTAGTCGGCCCTCCGCAGCGTCGCGGTGGCAGCGTAGCCGTCCATCACCGGCATCTGCATGTCCATCAGGATGACGTCGAAGGGATTGCCGCCGTCGCGAGCCGCCAGTGCCAGTTCGCAGGCGGTCTGGCCGTTGTCGGCGACGACGACCTCGGCGCCGGCCTTCTTGAGAAGGAATGCCAGCAGCCGCTGATTGTCGGGGCCGTCTTCGGCAAGAAGAATTTTGCAATCGAGTGCGGCGGGCGGCGCGGTTGGCTGTTCGTACGCCTCGGCCGCAGACTCCGTCTCCACCGGGCAGTTGACCAACTCGACGCCGTCGAGCGGCCCGACGCGGATTGTGACGGAAAAAACACTGCCTTTGCCCGGCGTGCTCTTCACTGTGAGGTCACCGCCGAGTTTCTCCGCCGGCCGCTTGCTGATGGCCAGCCCCAACCCGGTTCCGCCGGCTGGAAAAAGGGGACAGGCACCATTTGTGCGCAGCACCCTTCGGGCCGTTCCGGCAAATGGTGCCTGTCCCCTTTTTCCGACGAACTCGCTCCCGGTCCGAAGCGGAATTTTCAGATTCTGCCGCCGCTGGAATTCCTGGCCGAGTTCACGCAGCACATTCCGCCCCGCGGTGCGCATCTGATCCGCTATTACGGCTGGTACTCCAACAAGGCTCGCGGCATGCGCCGCAAGGCGGCGGAAGCGGCGGCTGGGGACTGTCCCCTTGGACGGCACGAGCGGCCAGGCCGCAGCGGCTCCTGCCCCCGGCCGCGGTAGCCAGACTTGGGCCATGCTTATCAAGCGGGTTTACGAAGTGGACGCCTTGGCTTGTCCTGAGTGTGGCGGCGCGATGAAGGTGATCGCCTTTATCGAGCCGCCGCAAGTGCGCTGACCGAGGGGATTCTGCGTCACTGCGGCCTCTGGCACACCTCATCGCCGCGAGCGCCGCCCGCTGGGGACTGTCCCAATTTTCGCGGGCACCGCGGCGAGGCCGTGGTTGACGAAAATGGGACTGTCCCCTTTGACGCCACGGGCGACGCCGACGGCCCCTCGCCATTCGCCGCCGCATTGCGCGAAAGGGTGTACGTGGACATCGACACGTTCGAGGCCACTTTCTAATCTCCACCGACGCCCGTCGGCCGTGGGCGGTGCGCGCGTGTCGCGCGAGAGACCGCCAGTCGAGCCACGTTTTCCCCACCGGCGTGGCACATCACCGGCCGGAAATGCCCCAGAAGCGGGCAAGGAGGCCATAAAGGGGAGAGCGGCCATGGCCGCTCTCCCCCTTATGGCCTCTTTGATTCACCATTTCCTACTGGCTATACTCAGTCCTGGAAGAGAAATCAAATTTCCTATCAGTTGTAAGCGGTTACGACGAACCGACAGGGTCGCAGGGCGAGCGGCACAAATAGAGAGGATTGGTGCAAGACCTCGCGGCCGGATGGACGAATGGGGCCTTTGCGGAAGCGGCAAATCAGCGAAGCAGCAATGAGACAACGCCGAGAGGCCGGCTAATGTTCTATTCCTCACGCCTCCATCTTGTATGAAGTGATCCCGCCGGAGATGTTGCGGACCTTGAAGCCGTGCTGTTCCAATAGCCGCACCGCGTGGTAGGAAGTTTGCCCGACCATGCAGTGGATCCAGATTTCGCGGTCGCGGGGTAACTCGCCGAGGCGTGCGCGAAGCTCGCCGAAGGGGATGCGGATTGTGCCGGGGATCGCTTCGGCGGCGACCGCCGTGGCGGGGCGAACGTCGAGCGTCAAGGGGCCGTCGCCGGCCGCTTGCAGCCGCTTCCACTCCGACCAATGACCGACGCGAACGTCGCCGCGCAGAATGTTCGCCGCCGCGAAACCGGCTAGATTCACCGGGTCTTTCGCGCTGCCGTATTGCGGGGCATAGCACAATTCGGCCTCTTCCAGATCGAAGACGGTGGCCTTCATCTGGATGGCCGTCGCCAGCACGTCGATCCGCTTCTCGACGCCCGCCCGGCCGACCGCCTGCGCGCCCAGCACGCGGCCGGAGTCGGGCGAAAACAACAGCTTCAACGAAATCCGCTCGGCGCCGGGATAATACGAGGCGTGATGCATCGGATGGACGTACGATTTCTCGAACGCCACTCCGGCGGCGCGGAGCGACTTCTCGGTTTCGCCGGTCATGGCAAACGTCAAGTCGAAGACGCCGACGACGGCCGTGCCTTGCGAGCCGCGAAAATGGGCATCGCGCCCGCAGATCGCATCGGCCGTCACGCGGCCTTGCCGGTTGGCCGGGCCAGCCAGCGAAACCAGCGCCGGACGGCCGGTCACGAAGTTGCGCACCTCCACCGCGTCGCCCACCGCGAAAATGTGCGGGTCGTTGGTGCGCATCTGGTCGTTGACACGAATGCCGCCGGTCGGGCCGATCTCGATGCCCGCCTGGCGGGCGAGCTTCGTATCGGGCCGCACACCCACCGAGAGGATCACCAGGTCGGCGGTAAATCGCTCGTCGTGTTGGGCCACCACCGTGATCGTCTCCTTCGGCCCCGGCTCGAACGCGCTCACCGCATTGGCGAGCCGAAGGTCGACTCCCTGCCGCTGCAACTCCTCTTCGATGGGCTCGACCATTTCGGCGTCGGCCGGCGGCATTACCTGGTCGGTCAGTTCCAGCAAGGTGACGGAGATGCCGCGGCGGCTGAGGTTTTCAACCATTTCCAACCCGATGTAACCGCCGCCGACCACGACCGCGCGATCGACGCGGCGATGGTCGATCCACGTATGGATTTGGTCGACGTCGTCCATGTTTCGCAAGGTGAAGATGCCGGGCCGGTCGATGCCCGGCAACGGCGGGCGAATTGGCTCGGCGCCGGGGGAAAGCACCAGAAAGTCGTACCGCTCGACGGCGGCGGCGCCGGTGGCGAGGTTGTGTACCTCGATCGTTCGATTTTGGCGGTCGATGCCGCAGACTTCGTGCCGCGTGCGGACTTCGACGTTGAAGAAATCGCGGAACCGCTCGGGCGTGGCCACCAGCAGCCGCTTTCGATCGGCGATCGCGCCGCCGATGTAGTACGGCAGGCCGCAGTTGGCGAACGAGACGTCGCTGCTCCGCTCGAAAATGAAGATTTCCGCCCGCTCATCCATGCGGCGGAGCCGTGCGGCGCACGACGCCCCTCCGGCCACGCCGCCGGCAATTAGCACACGTTTGGTAGACATGATGGTGTAGTCCTCAGTGCAAAATCGGGATGTCTCCCCGTCACATAAGGAATTGTATCGCAAGCGACCTATAATGGTAAGAGAATATGGCGCCAATTTAGCCGCCGCGTCCACGCGGTGCAGATCGGCGCCGGCACAAACGCCGCGTGGACGCGGCGGCTAAACAACACATGGAAAATCGAACTCTTTCTCCCACGAAGCGGAGCGAAATCGACGTTTTCGAGCATCTTGACCAACCGCTCCCCTCGATGGACAATACAGCGTCTATCTTCCCCGTCGCGAGCCAAGTTCTATGCAAGCCAGCCCTCAAGTACCCGACGCCGCCGGCCGTTTTGGACCGTTCGGCGGCCGCTATGTGCCCGAAACCCTGACCCACGCGCTCGACGAGTTGATCGTCGAGTACCAGAAGGCGGCGGCCGACAAGTCGTTTCACCAGGAATTGGCCGAATTGTATCGGCAATACGTGGGGCGACCATCGCCGTTGTATCATGCCCGACGCTTGAGCGAAAAATGCGGCGGGGCCCAAATCTACCTGAAACGCGAGGACCTCAACCATACCGGCGCCCACAAGATCAACAACACGCTCGGTCAGGGCTTGCTGACCCGGCGGATGGGCAAACGACGGGTGATTGCCGAGACCGGCGCGGGGCAGCATGGAGTCGCCACGGCCACGGCCTGCGCGCTGTTCGGGCTCGATTGCGTGGTTTACATGGGCGAGGAGGACGTGCGGCGGCAGCGGCCCAATGTGTTCAGCATGAAGCTGCTCGGTGCCGAAGTCCGTCCGGTCGCCAGCGGCTCGCGCACGCTGCGCGATGCCACGAACGAGGCGTTCCGCGACTGGATGAGCTCGGTCGAGACGACGCATTACTGCCTCGGCTCGGTGGTCGGTCCGCATCCTTTCCCGCGAATCGTGCGGGATTTTCAGTCGATCATCGGCCGCGAAACCCGCATCCAGTGCCTCAAACAGATCAGCCGGCTGCCCGACGTGATCGTGGCGTGCGTGGGCGGCGGGAGCAACGCCGCCGGCATGTTTTATCCGTTCATTTCCGATGCGGGCGTAGCCCTGGTGGGCGTCGAGGCGGGCGGGCGATCGACCAAGCCCGGCGATAACGCCGCCACGCTCTGCCTCGGCCGGCCCGGCGTCCTTCACGGCAGTTTCAGCTACGTCTTGCAGGACGAGGACGGGCAGACGAGCGACGTTCACAGCATTTCGGCCGGCCTCGACTATCCCGGCACCGGCCCGGAGCATAGTTATTGGAAAGAGACGGGCCGGGCGACGTACACCAGCGCTCGCGACGAGGAAGCCCTCGATGCGTTCGACATGCTCGCCCGGCTGGAGGGCATCCTGCCGGCGTTGGAAAGCTCGCATGCCCTGGCCGAGGCGATCAAAATCGCCCCGCGGCGGAAGGCGGGCGAGATTATCGTGGTCTGTCTCTCCGGCCGCGGCGACAAAGACGCCGCCGAGATCGCGAGACTCCGCGGCGTGGAGTTTTAGTGAAGCGTCCAGAGACGGTGGCGCAAGACCGCAAGTAGCGCCAGTGGGCGGTAAACCGCTCACCCCTTGTTTCTGAACCCTGAACCCTGAACACTGAACCCTTCGCATGTCAACCATCGACACGCTTTTCAACGAACTTCGCTCGTCCGGCCGCAAGGCGTTCATGCCGTTTGTGACCGCCGGCGATCCCGATCTGGATTTTACGGCCGGGGTGATCCGCCGGCTGGCCGCCTGCGGGTGCAGCCTGGTCGAACTGGGCATCCCCTACAGCGATTCCGTGGCCGACGGGCCGGTGATCCAGGCGTCGTACACCCGTGCGCTCGCTCGCCACACGAAACTGGCCTGTATTCTGGCGATGGTTGAGCGTTTGACGGGGAAAAGGGAACAGGCACCTTTTTCGCCGCCGACGCTTGACCGGAAAAACATGCTTTCACCCGGCGAAAAAGCCAGTCCCCTTTTCCCGCCGATCGTGATGATGGTCAGCTACTCGATCGTTTTTCGGCATGGGCTGGAGCGATACGTAACCGACGCGAAACGGGCCGGCGCGGCCGGGGCGATCGTGCCCGACTTGCCGGTCGAGGAGGCTGGGCCGCTGGCCGACGTCTGCCGCCGCGAAGATTTCTCGCTCATCCAACTCATCACTCCGACGACGCCGCGCGATCGGGCCCTGCGCATTGCCGAGCGCACGACCGGCTTCATCTATTACGTCTCGGTCACGGGCATCACCGGCGAGCGGACCGCGCTGCCGCCGGAGATCATCGACAATGTCGGCTGGCTCCGCCAACAAACGCCGCTGCCGATCTGCATCGGTTTTGGCATCAGCCGCCCGGAGCACGTTCGCATGTTAACCCCGGTGGCCGACGGCTTGATCGTCGGCTCGGCCATCGTCCGCCGCATCGCCGAAGCGGCCACCAAGCCGCACGAGCAGGTCTTGGACGAAATCGGCGAGTATGCGGCCGAGTTGCTGGCGGCGTTGGACAAGTAGGAACGTCCCAAAGGTCTTTCAGCGGGTCGGGCGCTACGTTCTCGCCGCATCTTTTCGCACTCGCGGCGCGAGCGAAGCCAATCCGCTTAAGACCGCTGCGATCGTGGCGATGTGCAGGCCGACGACAATCGAATCGGTGAGCGTTTTGCCCTGGGCCAGGCCGGTAGTTAGCACGGCCCCTGAGATGCCGACGCCGAGCACGATGCCGACGTTTCGGGCCGTGGCCAACATGCCGGCGGCGATGCCTTGGCGGTTCGCCGGGGCCGAGCCCATCAGCGCGCTGTTGTTCGGGCTGATGAAAACGCCCGTGCCGAGACCGGTAATGCAGAACGCAACGGCCAGATAGACCAAAGACGTGTGGGGAGCGATCCGCAGCAGCAGAAACGTCCCGCCGGCAAGGATCGCCATGCCGACGGCCGACGGCAGGCTCGAGCGGATGCGATCGGAGATCGTGCCGCTGATCGGCGCGGCGACGGCCATCGCCAGTGGCTGCACCGTCAACAGCAAGCCCGTCTCTCTCATGCTCAAACCGTGCGCTTTATGTAGATAGAACGGCATCGCAAAGTTGATGCTTGCCATGCAGATGTAGTTCAACACCGCCGCGGTCACCGACGCCGAAAAGACGGGATGCCGAAACAGCGAAAGATCGAGCATCGGGCACATCACTCGCATTTCGACGCGAAGGAACGCCGCCAGCAGTACCACGCTGGCCAGCAGCAACGCCGCGATTTGCCACGACGCCCAGCCCCACTGGTGTCCCTGGTTGAGCGCCAGCAGCAGCGCCGCCAATCCGGCCATGAACAGCGCGGCGCCGGCGTAGTCGAATCGCTCGGCGGTACTTCGCCGGGGCGCGGCAGGAATGAACCACGTGCCGGCCGCCAACGCCGCGGCGCCGATCGGAACGTTGATGTAGAACACCGCCCGCCAACTGACAACGTCGGCCAGCCAGCCGCCCAGCGCCGGTCCGAACGCCAGACCGAGATAGGTCATCGTCGCCTGCATACCGAGGGCCTGGCCGCGCTGGCTCGCCGGAAAGTACTTGGTCAGGAGCGCCGGCGAGCTGGAAAAAATCATCGCCGCGCCGACCGCCTGAATGCAACGAAACGCGATCAGCACGCCGACGCCGGGCGACATGCCGCACAGCGCCGATCCGATCACGAACAGCCAGAACCCCGCAAGGTAGACGCGTTTGTGTCCCCAAAGATCGCCCGCCCGGCCGAAGGAGAGCAACAGCACCCCAATCGCCAGCAAATAGACCGTGACGGTCCACTGCACGGCGTCGAGGTGGCAGTCGAAACGCTTTTGGATGACGGGCAGAATCGTATTGACGATGCTGCCGTCGAGCGCCGCCATGAAGCTGCCGATGCCGACCGACAGCAGCACCCACCATTTACGATCCATGCCGGTGCGCGGATCTCTCGATTTGTGCTCTGAGCAGCGACGGGGAGATGTTGCCATCATTCTCCCATCACAAGCGTATCTTCGTCGGGCAGATTGTACAGCAGCTTCTTGCCCATGAACACAAATTCGGAACCATCGATAGACATTGGCTTCCTATTGAGTTGCGCGAAGCCGAAGTGTTTTTGATACCAACTCGCTCGCTCACGCAAAGCCCACAGGCTTACATCACAACAATGAGCATGCCTGCCGCAGGTTTCAGCCCATCGCAGGAGATAGCCCCCGATTCCTTGACCGTGGAAACTCTTGTCAACTGCCACTGCATCTACGAACAGCATCTTGCTCGGTTTGAGCTTGAAGGAGACATAGGCTATCATCGCGCCGTTTCGTTCGTATACGTACGTCTTTCGCCACGGATCGACGGAGCCCTCGTAGAAGTAGTCAGACCATGACCATTTGTCAATTGCATCCTGACCGGAGGAGAACTTAGCCGTTTCGCCGTCCTTCTCAGACAGCTTACGAACGCAACCGCAATCCAGCAATCTGTTGTTTCGGATTTGATCGGTCAAGAAGACGGCTCGATCGTGATCCCCTATCATCAAGCCGAAACGGTTGGGAAGGATCGATGAGCCTGAACGCACGACAAGTGCATAGGACACTATGGCCGAAGCCTCGGCAGACTCCAGCAGCTTATAAGCGGTGCGAAAGGTATTTCCCAAATGAATGTTGCCGTCGATCAGGAGAACTCTTGCTCCACGAACGAATTTGACTGGATCGCTCTTGTCGCAGAACGAGACGCTTCCCTCCTTTCGATCACAGTCTAGAAGCACGTTTTGTATCGGCCTGGCCTTGCCTAAGGCTTCCAGAGCACACACTGCCCGTTGCGCGAGTTTTCCGCCCGAAGGACCAATAGCGCACCAAACTTCCGGAATGCCAGATTGCAGATCGTCTAGGTCGGCCAACAAGTGCCTAAGGTAGCCGTCCACCTCCTGCTCCGAGAGGAAAATCGTTTGCACGGTCTCGTCTACTTAGCTACTCAGCTTCTTTGGGGCAGTCGTGAGCAGCCAATGGGATACTGCTCAATCTCCGCAGAAAACTCACGAAAGTAACAGTCGCTGCAAGCACATCCACCGTCCACGACTCGACAACCGGTCGTGCTCTCGTGTAGGGGTTCCCCGCAAAAAAGACATTTGGTCGGCTGGTATGCTGCCAGCAGTTGATCACGTGTCATCCTAGCCAATTCGACACCTGAGATTGCCATGGCATTGACCCCACGATCAGCGATTTGAAGATCGTAAACCAGACGTGTGGTAGCTTACGGGAGAATGTCGGACAGAGTGTACACTCGCGTTCTGTTATCGAGACTATTGATGCCCTTCAGAATTTTCCCCCAAATATACTCTTGGACAAGCTGACCCTTTTCGGCACGCCTCAACGTGGCGGGGCAAATACCGGCCGCGGCAGCAAGGTCTTTCACCTTCCACCCCTCCGCCACACGAATTGCAGCGAGCTTACTTGAAGAACTTTTCGGCATTTCTCGACAATAGGCGTGAATCTTCAGAGACTTTAAGAAAAGTAACACAATTCACGCAAATGTCAAGAGCCAGCCACCGATTTTTCGATATCCGACCTCCTATGTCGTTCGCGGCGACACCTTCGCCTGCACGCGACTCGGCAGCCCTTGAATCCGCAGGAAGCCTTCGGCGTCGGTCTGGTTGTACGAGCCGCCACCCTCCATCGTGGCGATGCCTTCGTCGTAGAGGCTGTTCGGACTGCTGCGGCCGTCGACGATGATGTTGCCCTTGTAGAGGTTCAGGCTAACCTCGCCGCTGACCGGCCGCTGGGCCTCGCGGATGAAGGCCATCAGGGCGTCGAGCTTCGCGTGGTACCAGAAGCCGTAGTAGACCATCTCGGCGACTTCCGGGGCGAGCCGGTCGCGGAGATGCGTCAGATCGCGGTCGAGCGTCAACTGCTCGACCACGCGATGGGCCGCGTAGAGAATCGTCATGCCGGGCGCTTCGTAGACGCCGCGGCTCTTCATGCCGACGAAGCGGTTCTCGACCATGTCGATCTGCCCCACGCCGTTTCGGCCGCCGATCTCGTTGAGCGCCGCGACGATCTCGAAGGCCCCAAGCCGCTTGCCGCCGATGCTCACCGGCACGCCGGCCTCGAAGCCGATCTTGACGTTTTCAATCTTGTCCGGCGCCTTCTGCGGCGTGACGGTCATGCCGAACTCGACCAGATCGGTCCCGTTCTGCATCAAGTCTTCGAGCTTGCCCGCCTCGTAGCTGATGTGCAGGCAGTTCTCGTCGGAACTGTACGGCTTGGCGACCGACGCCTTGACCGGGATGTTTTTCCGCCGGCAATACTCGATCATCGCGGTTCGGCCGGGGAAGGTCTGGCGGAACCGCTCGATCCGCCAGGGGGCGATGATTTTCACGTTCGGATCGAGCGCCTCGGCGGCCAATTGGAAGCGGCACTGGTCGTTCCCCTTGCCGGTCGCCCCGTGCACGAAATACTCGGCCCCGACTTCGCGGGCAACCTGGAGGCAGATTTTCGAGATCAGCGGCCGGGCGATCGACGTGCCCAGCAGATACATCCCCTCGTATTTCGCCTGCCACTGGAGCACGGGAAAGGCGAAGTCGCGGCACATTTCTTCCCGCGCATCGACGAGCCGCGCCGACTTCGCCCCGATCTTGCGAGCCTTCTCCATAATCGCCTCGCGGTCTTCGCACGGCTGGCCGAGATCGACGTAGACCGCATGGACTTCATAGCCTTCGTCCATGAGCCAGCCGATGAGGACCGAAGTATCCAATCCGCCCGAGTACGCTAGAACGCAAGATCGCATGGGAGGGCCGTGGGGTTGATTGTGGATTGTTGATTGTCGATGTATCTCCCCTCTCCCGTTGGGAGAGGGGCCGGGGGTGAGGGCTTTGGGGCCTGCCGCATCAGCCGCCGCTGCGCCGTGGGAATCGCTCGCTTTCGACAACCCCGGCGCAACCGCCGCGAACCCGATATTTTGACGGATTGAGCCACCTCGGGCAAGAGCCGCACCCAGGCGGTAGCGGTACACTTTGCCCAAAAAACTCTCTATGTCAAGGGGAAATTGACGCCACCGGCGATTTCCGATAGACTCTCGGCATGAAGCATAAGCTATCGGGCTATCTCACATCCAACCAGGCCGCCAAGCAACTCGGAGTGACGCGGCAGCGCGTCAGCATACTCCTCAAGGAAGGCCGCATTCCGTTCAAGGTTGCGGGAAGGTTTCGCCTGATTAAGCAGGTCGATCTCAACAAATTCGCATCGACCAGATGCTCGATCCGCTGGCCGCCCACGCGATTGCCGTGAATTGGCCGGAAAAGAGGCGGTGTATAGACAAAATCGAAGGCCCCACGAATGTGGAGGGGCATTCGTGGGGCCGGGTTCCAATTGTCTCACGCAGGATTCTCCGTCCGACGGGCCGACGGAGTAAAGAGCGATTTTTTCGCACGGTTTGACCAAAAAGAGAAAGAGGTGGTGCAAAGGGAAAAGTGAACCTGCGTGTTGACAGTGGTCTCAAACTCTACCACCACCACCCAGGCGGTAGTACCCTGATATAGTCTTGTTGGGGGTTGCTGCCACTGCCCGCCAACGGAGGGCGAAAAGTGACGGAACACGAGCCCGAAGAAGCGGCTCCCGTGCTTCCAGCGGAGTTGCTCGCCCTCTGGCTGCGTCGAGCGAGGAGTTTGGGTTTCGCCAGTCCCTCGTCGCCGATAGCGATGAGCGTCCGTACGCCGGCGCGTTCAATGACGCGCACCAAAACCGATCGATTCCTTACTTCCTTGCGGCTTTCGCCGGCAATGGACGGTACGCCGCGCCCGGGCTTGCATCAGCAATTCCTGGTTGACCGTGGCGTCGAGGGCCGGATCGAGCATGTTCGCCTTCAAGGCATCCTTGACCGACATCACTTCGGCATACATCCGCTCCATCGCCTGGATGCTGACGTCGATCGCGCGGACCGAGTTTTCGCTTTTGGGGCACAGATCGAGCCCCAGCCATCGATCGTACTTGTACTCGTCGAGCCAGAAGAAGACTTCCATCGACTCCAGCCAGTTATCCGTGCCGACCATCATGTCGGTGTCGGCGCCCTTACGGCGACACGTGTTCCAGTGCGTATGCCGCAGCAGGCCTTCTTGCAGGATGCGGCTGACCTCCTCGCCCAGGTCGGCGTCGGCCATCAGCAGGTGCGCCATCTCGGGGTTGATGCCGATGCGCTCTTTCTGCGATTCGCCGATCGCCTTGATAATATCGCGGCAAAGCAGGATATTCTCGGGCGTGGTGCCGTTGTACGTCTTGACGGCCGGATCGGACGGCTTGTGCTCGACGACGATGTTGCCCGGGGCGGTCTGAAGCGCTTCGACCAGTCCGTCGAGCATCATTTGCCGGCGTTCGGGGTGATAGGCCTGGAAGGAATAGGTGACGCCGTCGGCCGCGGGCCAGTAGATGGCGAAATTACCCCCCTCGCCCGCCTTTTGCAGCACATCGTTGAAGCGCATCGAGGTGACGATGCGGTCGATCGCCTCGCGGCGGAGTTTCTTGTCGTAGGAAATCAGCGCGCCGTCCTTGAATCGCTGCTCGTTGAACAGGCCGGGGATGACGGACAGGATTTTCAGCCCCTGATCCTTCGCACACTTCCGCACCGCGTCGAAAGTGTCTTCGGTTACTTCGTAGGGATAGTGGATTTCGATCGCCTGCACGCCGCGCATCGTGCCGGCCAGCCGGATGCGATCGAGGATCGGCAGCGGTTCCTTATAGGACGAAGTGAAGCGGTCGCCGCCTTTTCCCTCGATGAACCAAACACCGACGGAGATGGGCCAAGGCAACTGATAGGGCGTAGTCATGAGAGTGCGCTCCGATAAAGGGGATGTTGGTAAGTTAATAGGGTCCAAACTCTTTCAAAGTGTCAAACATCGCCAAGACGTTCTCGATGGGCGTTCGCGCCTGGATATTGTGGATGGCGTTGAACACAAATCCGCCGCCCTTGCGAAAAATCTCGACTCGTTCTCGGACTTGCCGCCGCACCTCGTCGGGCGTGCCGAACGGCAACGTCCGCTGCGTGTCGACTCCGCCGCCCCAGAATGTGATCCGGTCGCCGAATCGCTCTTTCAGCGTCTTTGCGTCCATCCCGACCGCCGAACACTGGACCGGATTGAGAATGTCGAAGCCGGCGTCGATAAAGTCGTCCAGCAGGTTGACGATCGATCCGCAGGAATGGATGAATGTCTTCCACGCCGTGTGCCGGTGAATCCAATCGTTGATCTGTTTGTGGAACGGCTGATACAGGTCGCGGTAGGCTTTATTCGAGATGAACGGGCCGGTCTGCATGCCGAAATCGGTGCCCGTCAACCACGCGGTGGCGATGCGGTCGCCGACCACCCCATGAAGTTTCGCCAAATTGGCCAGCGCGATTTCGCACTGCCGTTCAAACAGCTTGTACACGAAATCGCGGCGTGAGACGGTGCTCATGTACCACTCCGCGAGATCGCGGATGCCCTTGGGCCGCTTGAGAAACGGGGCCGGAACCAACGCGATGTCGCCGAAGGCCGTGCCGGGGAAGTGGGCAAGGATCGCCCGATCGGTCGCGGCGTAGAGCCGATCCGTTTCCGTCTTGTAGTGTTGGAGTTCGTCCTCCGAGATCGGCTGAAACTCTTCCAGATTGTCTTCGATCGTCAACGTGTCGTCGTCAATCGGCGGCTGGCGGACGATCGTATCGAAGTACCACCCGTTCTTCGGCATGTGACCGGAAGCCGGGACCGATTTGTCCCCCTCGGGGTACATCAGGATATCGCCGCTCGGCTCAGGCACGGTATTGAAACACTCGGCCACGAGCACCGGCGTGCCGTCGAACGTGGTCCACGGCTTCCATCCCTCATTCCTGAAGCCGAACAGCGTCGTCGATCCCGTGAGACAGGCGACGTCGATGCCCAGAATGTCGGCCAGATCGGGGGCGATCTCGCCGAGCATCTGGTAGGGCTCGTTCACCTTGACCGGCGTGCCCGGCTTGTCGAGGCCATAATGCTGGCGGAGCTTGTAGACGATGCTGCAATGCATTCCGGTGCCCAGACTGCCGCCGAAATCGACCGGCACCCGGTCGGGCTCTTTGTGGTTCAGCGCCAGAGCCACTCGTTGGCGAGAATTCATGCGACTTCCTCTCGTGATAGAAGGTTGTTCAGATTCCGTAGAGCCGGATAAATCTCCACGTACTCCCGATACTTGCATTCGTATTGCCGGCCTCTTGCGGCGTTCGGTTCGGATGTCTGCTTGACCTCGACCATCCGCTCGACCGCCTCGTCGATGCTAGCGAAGCAACCTGCCGCGATGCCGCCCAGGATGGCCGCTCCCAACGAAGCGGCTTCCGACGTTTTCATCGATACGACGGGCATGCCAAACGTGTCGGCCTTCATTTGCAGCCATCGGCCGCTCTTGGCGCCGCCGCCGATCGCGCGGATTTCGCCGATTTGACAGCCGGACTGGTTCATGCGCTCGATATTCAGCTTGGCTTCGTAGTTGATGCTGTCCAGAACTGCGCGGGAAATGTCTTCCTTCGTCGTGTCGATCGTCAGCCCGACCAAGGCTCCGCGCGAATGGCTGTCGAGATAAGGTGTGCCCGCGCCGACGAAGTGCGGCAGAAAATAGAGACTTCGCAGGTTGTCGCTGGCCGCTTCAATAATGACTTCGTACACGTCGCGGCCGCTGACTTGCGCGGCGATTCGCTCCTTCTCGCAAAAGACGTCTCGATACCATCGCAAGAGCAAGCCGCCGGTGAGATTGAAGGCGATGGAAACGTATTGCCGGGGATTTACGTGCGGATAGCAGCAGTAGTTGCTTTCGAGCATGTCGTCGGTCAGCAGCGGCTGGTTGAAGGCCGGACAGATGACGTCGGAGGTGCCCGTGGCGTTCATGGCCATGCCAGGCGTGATGATGCCGGCCCCCAAGGCGCCGCACGGCTGATCGTGTCCGCCGGTCGCGACAAGCACGCCGCCGGCAAACCCGAGTTCCCGAGCCAATCCGGCCGACACCTGACCGACGGGCGTCCCCGACGGATGGGCTTGCGGCAAGAGCGTCCGATCGACCCCCGCTCGATCCAGTATTTCCGGCGACCACTTCTTCTGGATCACGTCGAAGGCCATCGTTCGCGCAGCCAACGACCAATCGGTGGCATATTCGCCCGTGAGTCGGAAGTTGATATAGTCCTCGACGCAGAGGAACTTGGCGGTGCGGCCGAAAATGTCCGGCCTGTGTTCCTTCAGCCACAGAATCTTGTTGATGCTGTGCATGGCGTGGAGCGGCATGCCGGTGATTCGGAATATCTCGCTCACTCCCAGGTGCTCCCGCCACCACTGGGCTTGATCGACCGTGCGGTGGTCGAACGACACGCTGAAGTTGTCGAGGGGATTTCCGTTGCGATCGACGGGCGTTACAGCCTCGCCCTGACAGGAGACGCTCAAGGCAGCCACCGGATCGGACGACACGCGGGAGTTGGCCTCGCGAATAACCTCTTTCACATTCTCCCAAAGGTTATGGATATCGAGTTCCGACCACCCCGGCTGAGGATGCAGCAGCGGATATTCCCGATACGCCGAGGCGATCGTCTTGCCGTCCAGGTCAAAGATGATCGCCTTGCAGCCGGTGGTTCCAACGTCCAAACCCATGAGACTCATCGGACTGTGGTCCTCAATCTACAGGCTCTTTCCGGCCTTGGAATCATTGGGGCTTGATGACGGTCACGGCGATGGAAGGAAGTCCTCTTGGCACTCGAAATCGCTGATCGCTTGCCTCGCACCTCGATGTAGTATTCCAGTCCCTTTTCGGTGACGGCCGATCCGGGAATGGCCGCTTGGTAGACGTTCCCAAATCCGCGAGTCATGGGCGTCGAAACAAACTCGCCTTCGCCCAGTGGACGATAAAAGACGTTTACGGATTCGATGGACTTGCCGCCCGTCGCAACGATCTCGACCGGAAGCGGTTCGCCTTGAGTCGCGATTTTGTTGGGCTCCTTGAACGCCACTTGGATGGGCAAGGCGCCCGAGGCGGCAGGTTTCGGCACGGCGGCGTTGGTACACTTTTTATAGAGTGCTTCATAAGCGGCGTAGGCCTTGACGTTGACCGTGGCCAGCACGCCCCAATCGCTCTGGGTATACAAGCAGCCGAGTGTAGGCTTGCATGGCTTTTGCCAGCGGCGCCTTGAGCAACATTTCGGCAGCCGCTTTCTTGTCGGTGGCAGACTTCGCCTGCGCTTGCAGGACTTGCATCGCGGACTCATCGTAGAGCGTTACCCAATCGATCGTGTCGATCAGCCGCTCCACCCGATCGAGATACTGCGTCTTTCCTTCCTTGCGGTCGCGCTCGGCGATCGACTGAAGCTTCTGCCGAATGTTTTTCAGTGTTTGCAGGTTCTGTTCCTTGGGATGGGCAGCCTCGAACGATCCAGGTGAAAGCCCCACATTCGATTTGTCCGCCGCCGCCGGTCCACCTTGGCCCGAGAGCCTCCAACTCCATCAATATCTTGCTCATCTCCGCAGCGTCTGTCTCGCCGAAGCACCGCATGGCGAAATCGGGCCAGAAAGATTCGTAGGTCGTCTTCGTCGGATTCCAGGCGAAGTCCATCATGTATGCGCGCCACGTCCTCGACACCCCGCGATCGCCAATGAATTCCGAGGACGCCCTTGCAGCCCTTCTTCAGTACGTCCGGCAGCAGCAGCGAGAACGGCTTCACGTTGCACTGCGGCATGAACTGATCGTGCCGGCTGCCGCCGCCGTCCGACTCCCACCACGGTATGGCCCAGCGCTCGCGGTCGGCCGGCAACTTGCCGTAGAACTGGCTGACGTTCGGTTCCCAAGAGGGATCGATGTTGTCGAGTGCGGAAAAGACGACGTCCTTCGGCAGGCTTTTGTCTAGGCCGGGGAACAGATCGCGTGAATCGCAGCCACTTGTCGCCGCCCCAGCCGGAGATCACGACCCGGTTGTTCGGCGCAATGTCCTTGAGAGCTTTGTAGGCCTGCTGAATGTAAACCGCCATCCGGCCGCCCTCGATCGCCCTGTTTGTCATCCTTCAAATAGGCAAAGTGGACCGCTTCCTTCTTGATCGCGTCTGAGACGGCCGTTGGCCGTGAAAGCGGGATTCGTCGTTACGCCCTCGGCTTGCCAAAACCATACATACTCGATCCACGGATACTTCGTCACAAGCACTCGCAATCTCGATGCCACGTCCTTCAGGCTGGCGTCGGTCGGCAGCCCATCCAGCTGGAACCCCAAACTGACCTTGATCCCTCGCTGTTGGGCATAAGCAACCGCTTGTTGAAACAGATCCTGCGAGCGGCGAATGGCGTCTTGAGCGTCCTGCGCGTCGACGGTGGCCTTCGAGCCGAACGCCGGGCCGGTAAAGAACTCGCCGGTGCCAAAGCCGAATTCGGCCGTCTTCATCCCGCGCACCGTGCCCCATCCATAATTCTCCGAGGTGGCCAACGGGACGCCGGGAACCAGCTTTCCGCCCTCCGAGTAGTTGGTCAATCCATAGCCATACTCCGGAAAACTCACGAGATTTGCTTTCATCTTCACCATCTGGTCGAAGAAGTACTTGTAGTCCTCCAGGTCCCAGGTCATAGGACCGTCCAGGAAATTGATCCAGATGACACAGCCGCGGATCGGCAGAGCGGGGTTCCAAAACTCATCCATTTCAGCGACCTGCAACGGGACATTGCTGCCGGGAAACGCGTCGCCGCCCAAGTAGAACCCGATGCCCAGTTTTTCCAAAAAGGTATAAGCGCCATACATCGCCCCGATCGGCTCGTTGGCGAGGATCAGCGCGGTCGGTGCGCCGTTGCTGTGTGCCGACGTGGAGATCGAAAGCCTCGTTGCTCCCTTCTTTCAGCCGGGCAACTTGTTTAGGAAAGGCTCCCGTAAGCTCCGAAAGGCTTTTGACGGTTCCCACGATGATCGCGGGCCGACCGTCGGTCTGACCGTTGGCCAGCTCGCGGACGGCCAGTTTCTTCTGCGAGATGCTGTACAGGTAGGTCTGCAACTCCTTCGCGGCCTGGACCTCCAACTTCGACGCCTTGGGACCGATCCCAATGCCGCCATCGACGAAGTCCAGTTTCTTGCCAACGGCGCCCTTCGCCGTGTCACCCAGGCACGAGCCGCCCGCCGCAAGCGCCAGGAACGCTGCCGTTAGGAGCAGCGCGCGAGTGATTCTGTTCGGACTTTGTGTTGCCTTTCGGTTCATCGTTTTTCCTCAGGAAAAGGCGCTTTGGTGTGGAAGACGCCGTGTCACCCGCCCACATAAATCGAACTCGCTGGCCTGCACCGGAAACAATTCAAGGGCGAGAGAAACCGAGACGAGTCCCAAGTATGGTCCTCGTCCGCGCGTTCGACAATGACCGTATAGGTCATTATTTATAACAGAATAGGTCAGAGAGGGCGGCGGACCTGCTTGCGGTATTGGCCCGGCGTCAGGCCGACCGTCCGCTTGAACGTCCGCTGCATCGACTCGACGTGCGTGAATCCCGCGGAGTGGGCAATCTCCTCCAACGTCATGCTGGTGGCGCGAAGCGATTCCTGAATGTGCTGCATTTGCACCCGCACGATCTCGACGGCGGGAGGATGTCCCAAATACTTCTCGAACCAGCGCTGCACGGTGCTGCGAGACATGCCCACGTGTTCCATGACGTCCTCGATCGAGATGCCGCGACATGCGTGCTCGCGGACAAAACGAATCGCTTCGGCGGCATCCGTGTCGTCCACCGCCAGCACGTCGGTGGACCGCCGCGCCACGACACGGAGCGCCGGCACGAGAATGCGAGATGCCGGCGGAACCCGGCCCTTCATCATCCGGTCCAACAGCGCAGCCGCCTGATAGCCGATGTGCTCGAAGTTGGGGTCGATGCTCGACAGCGGCGGATCGCACAGTTCACATTCGACGTCGTCGTTGTCCACGCCAAGAACGGCCACCTGGCCGGGCACGGCGACGCCCGCCTGGCGGCAGAGCGCCAACACCTGTTGAGCGCGTTCATCGTTGCACGCCAGCAACGCCAGCGGCTTCGGTTGGCGGGCAATCCAATCGATCAACTGGTCGGAGTATTGCATGGCGTGCGCCTCGATGGCGGCCAACCCAGCCATTGGTCGCAGCCCCGGGTAGGAGAAGACCTTTCCCCGCAAGCCTAGCTCGGCAAGGTGCTTGACAAAGCAGCCGGCGCGCAACTCGGAAAACAGCACGTTGGTCAGTCCGCAATAGGCGAAATTCTTGAAGCCCCTTTCCAAGAAATGCCCCACCGCCATGCGGATCAGGACATTCTGGTCGACGGCCACGCCTGGAATATCCGGAGTTTCATCCTCACGGTACAGGTCGACGGCCGGCGCCTTCATCCGGCGGATCTGCCGGATCAACTTGGCGCCGGTCAGCCGAACAATGATTCCGTGCGGCTTCCACTGCGCCAGACGCGGCGGAACCGGATCGCCCAAGGCTCGCTCCTCGTGGAAAAAGGTCCACGGGCCATGCGACCGGGCATAAGTCGCAATCCCCCTGAGGAACTGGCGACCGCTCGTTC
Source organism: uncultured Planctomycetia bacterium (assembly GCA_963719005.1). Classification (GTDB taxonomy): domain Bacteria; phylum Planctomycetota; class Planctomycetia; order Pirellulales; family Thermoguttaceae. The sequence continues at coordinate 208,385 of CAVRAR010000018.1, read as the reverse complement.
GGGAGGACTCGATCAACAGCGCCACGCGCAAACACTCGGACATGACCGATACGCTTTCCGTCTTGAATTTGCGCTAACTTGCCGCCGCCTCCAGAAACGTCGAGCCCCGTCGCACGGCAACCTTCTGGAACCCATGCGGCTTTTTCACAAAACGGACGCGCTGAACCAAACGACAAACCGTATCAACACGTCACGTCTTATCGTCGCCGCCGGCCAGCATGAGCCGGGCCAGCGTTTGGGCAAGCGAGTTCAGGGCGTTGCGGTCGGGCAGGGTGATCGTCAATCGCTGGCGACCGGAGGCGTCTTCTTCCACGCACTCGGCCAAGCGGCTGCTCACTTCCGACACCAGCGGCTCGGCGGGCATTTGCGAACCATTTTGTGCCACCAATTCCCCCAAGAAACTGAACACTGCGCCAAGCATCTCGCCGCCGGCCGCCGCCACGCGGTCGCGACGATCCGCGATCTGCTCCGCTTGCTGAACGACCTCCTCGCGTTTGGTAATATCGACGGGCGCCTCGGGCTTCGCGCCGAGAAGCACCTCCAAACGCCGCCGCAACTCTTCGACGCCGCTCTTGAAATCGACCTGCGTTACGTCCGACTCGGAATCCAACGCCGCCAGAGCCAAATCGTGTTTGGCAGAAAGAGTGCCCAACAGGCTTTCTTCGATGGTTTCTTCCGTGACGAGCACATACACTTGCACCGGTTGCTTTTGACCCATGCGATGTGCCCGGCCCACGCGTTGCTCGAGCACCGCCGGGTTCCACGGCAAATCGACGTTGATCACCGTGTTGGCCGCCTGAAGGTTCAAACCCGTCGAACCGGCGTTGGTTGTGATGAATAGCCGGCATTGCGGGTCGTTTTGGAAACGGTTGACGATCTCCTGCCGTTTCTTCTGCGGCACGGAACCGTCGAGCCGCACGAAGTCGATCTTGCGTCTCTTCAACAGCGGCTCGATCAGATTGAGCATCGTCGTCCATTCGGAAAACAGCAACGACTTGCAGCCGGGCTCGGCGAACAGCCCGTCGAGCAGCTCGCCGAGATACTCCAGCTTGCTCGAATAGCTGGGCGTTTGTTTGTCGACCAGAAACGTGCCGTCGGCCGACATGCGGCACATCAAGAGCGCCTTTTGCAGCCGCAACAGGTCCATTTCCGAAATGAACGGCTTGCGCCGATCATCGATACTGTTTGCATGTGGGCTGCATGCATCGCCGCCTGCTCGTCGGTCGGCGGGATGCGAACGATTTCGTTGGTTCGCGGCGGCAACTGCTGAAGCACGGACTCGCGCGTGCGGCGAAGCAAGATCGGCCGCAAGTTCTCCCGCAGTTGGTCGAGATTCTTGTAGCCGAGCACTTTTCCCTTTTCATCGACGACGCGATGGCGATGAAAGAAACGGAAGGCGGGCGGCAGCCGGCGGTCGTTGACGAACTGTACCACGGAATAAAGCTCGTCGAGCCGGTTCTCCAAGGGCGTGCCGCTTAACACCAGCGCGAACGTCGAGCGAAGCCCTTTGACGATCCGTGCGGTTTTTGACTCCCAGTTCTTGATCCGTTGCCCTTCATCCAGAATAATCAAATCCCAACGAACGCGCTCGATGGCCAAAATGTCGCGCAATACTTGCTCGTAATTGCAGACGGTGAAGAAAGACTCGTTGTCATACTGCGTTGCCCGCTCGGCGGCGGCGCCGGTGACGAGTTGCACGCTGCGATCGGAAAAGCGGCGAACTTCGTTCCGCCACTGCGATTTCAACGAAGCCGGACAGACAACCAACACGCGGCTGATGCCGGCCTCGCGGGCGAGAATCTCGGCCGCGCCCACGCCCTGGATCGTCTTACCGAGCCCCATGTCGTCGGCCAAAATCGAACGGCCGACCCCGGCGGCAAAGGCGATTCCTTCAACTTGATAAGGCAGCAACTCGACCTTCAATAACTCCTTGCGAAGAGGGTGCCCCGCCGGATTCTTGCGGATGTCGTCGATGCGGTCCGCCATGTGCCGCTCGAAGAGTCGTCGCTGGATCAGTTCCTCGGCGTCCGGATATACCGTGATCCCGTGGCCCAGTTGCTCCAACCGCTTGATGCAATCGACCAATCGTCGCACGTCGTCGATCGGCCCGTCGGCGAGCGCACCGACCGCCTTGACGAGCTCGGGTTTCGGGCGATCGGGCAATTGCAGGCGAAGCGTGATCTCCTCGCCGTAGAGCACGTGAACGAATGCCTCGCCGTTGCGATAGGGCCTCGTTCTTGCCGAGACCGGAAATCGCCGTTTCACCCGATGCAACACGTGCAGAATATGCTTGCACGTGCCGAGGGTGTTCGTGCGAAAATCGGGACAGGAACAGAACGAATCGCCCCGTTCTTCCCCGCGCAGCGCCACGCGATAGGTCTTGCCGGAGAGCGCGCTGGTGATCGTGTAATCGGTCCAGGGCTTTTGTGGAGCGGACGATTGCAGGCGAAACTTTTCGGTTCTCGCCCGCTCCTCACGATCGCGCAGCGCCTGTTCGAACAACTCTTGCTCGTTCAACGTTTCGATAGGCCGACGTTCGTCGGGCGCGGCAGCCAAGCCCAACGCCGTCTTCTCTTCCAAGATCAATGAAACCGCCGCGCCGATGTGTTCACAAAGCGTCTCACAAGCCGTGCAGTTCATTCGTAGTCGGTTTTTGGCCTCGGCCGTCGCGGTGATGGTTGCCACGACGTCCTTTCCCCTCTTCCCGACGCCGCGCAGCTTCAGCCGGAACAGATCGCCGCGAAAATACACGTCGCGGTCGATGTCGATGTTATCGTAGCTCGCGCCGCGGCGGATCAACTGTTGCCCCTCTGGCCCCAAAAGTTTCGCGGCCTGCACATAGGTAAGCCTGGACAGGCGATCCTTGAGGGTAAGTTTCTTGCTCTTCTTGATTTTTGCTTTGCGAGTGATGGCCTTCATGACGAGCGATTCCTTCAACAATCCATCGTTCTTTGCGGGAGAAAACCGGGGACCGACGTTCCGGCGTGCGGTCCATTGTTGCCAACTGTCGCTGATGCGTCAACCGTCCAGATCTCCCCACCAATGGACGCTTCCGACGATGTTCTGTGTTTGCCGCGAGGTGAGTGCCCTGCTGTCATACGGCTTGCCGGGATCTGCATTGAACCGCCGCTTTTTGCAGCGAAAGGGGTTCCGAAACCCCGATGAGTTTCGGTTTCCGTGGCCGAAGGAAGTGGCGACGCGGGCTAGAGATACGGCACGGAAAGCCAAACGCCGCAGGCGGTTACAGGTTGCGGCGTACCGAGTTGCGTGGGTCTGATTAGAAGTATCCCCGCCGCGATTCGAACGCGGAACCTTCGGCTCCGGAGGCCACGTACGGCTACCGGAAACGACGGAGGGAATCCTCTTACCGCACACGCACTTACGTCACTTTAGGGAACGCTCTCGGCGTTTCCACGATTTCCATATTCTCCGCGATTTTGCGATGTTTTTCAAGGGTTCTGTGACGAATCTGTGACAACGGTTCTGTGACACATCTGTGACCGCGATCAGCAACATGCCAAGCACTCAGTATTTTTCGCTCGCAGCTTCCTCAGTATAGCAAGCCGGTCCCTAGTGCCGTGCAAGGGCGCTCACCGGGCGACGGCGCAGGAGCTTCACGGCGCACCGTTTTCCAAAAAGCAGCGGAAGGATGCTTGTGAAGCTGCGCGATCGCCAAAACGGCTCGCTTCCTTGACGGCGGGCTGCGGCTTGCTGATTCCCTCCTGCCGCGAGCTTCTCACGGCATTTCTACTTTCTCCCCCCATCCATCCCATGTTCAATGTCAACCGCGTCACGCTCCTCGGGAATGCCATCCACAAGCCTGAGTTCCATTCGAGATCAAACGGCAAGGAACTCGCAATCATCGGGTTCGTCACAGTCCGCGTATCGCATGACGACAACGGAGATCATAAGAGCGAGCCTGAGTACCACACCCTCGTGTGCCTCGGTCAGCTTGCGTCCTTCGCGGTAAAATCCGTGAAAAAAGGTGCTGCCCTTTACGTCGAAGGTCACCTCCATACGAAAATGTGGGAGGACAAGAATGGAGAGCAGATGAGCCGGACGGAAGTGATCGTTGATCGACTTGTGCTTCTGTCCAGGAAGAATTGACAATCGGAGGCTGCCCTACGGGGTGGCCTCCCCTTTTTTGCTTCGCTTAGGGCACCGCTCCCGCCTCCCATCAGCCGACCGAGCGGCCTACGACCATCGACGGTCCCAGATTTCAGAGCATTTGACGTTTTCTTGCTCGCAGCTTCCTCAGTATAGCAAGCCGGTCCCTAGTGCCGTGCAAGGGCGCTCACCGGGCGACGGCGCAGGAGCTTCACGGCGCACCGTTTTCCAAAAAGCAGCGGAAGGATGCTTGTGAAGCTGCGCGATCGCCAAAACGGCTCGCTTCCTTGACGGCGGGCTGCGGCTTGCTGATTCCCTCCTGCCGCGAGCTTCTCACGGCTTTCTTACTTCCTTCCCCATCCACCGATGGTTTCTTCGCGTTCTCCACCACACACAAAGAGAAAACAGCTTTATCAGCCATTTTCCCCTCTTTCGTATGGACACGTTGGACTATCAGGCCAAGTGCCTCAACATGGTACTGGACTCGCTGCGGCCACGCAATCCTCGTCTTCTTGACGAGGGGCCGAAGAGCGACTGCTGCATCGCCCCGCTCGATCGCGTCGGTGATGAACTCTACGCCTGCTCCGCGTGCGGGCGTCTGTGCAGCGACGGCGGCAGCGACTGGCTCTGAACAACGCCGGCCAAACATCACCGGTGGGGCGGGAATCTCCGGGTTCCCGCCCCTTTTCCTTATTCCTTTCCCACCTTCAACATGCCCTTCTCCCCCATCACTGACGACAAGCCGATCTACACGATCGTCGCAGAAGACATCCAAGTCGTCGCACGTCACCGGTTCCACCGCACACTGACTGCGGACCAACTGCAATTCGCCCGCCACGCATTCGCCAACGACATGCAGTGGTGGGACGTCGCAGTCTGTGCCATTGAACTCGCCCTGAAAGGAGTGAAGTGATTTCCCTTCGGGGCGGAGGCACTCACCTTCGCCCCTCCTTTCCATTTCTTTCCTTCCTAACCCATGCCTCTTCCAATCCTCAAGCCCCAGGAGATTCCCTTCGACGATCCCCGCTCCAACTGCTTCTTCCAACCAAATGGTGAGAAGCCATTCCTGGTAACTCCCGCCGCCCTCGATGCCTACGCCGACGTGATCCTCCCCTGCCTCGCGGTGCTCCAACGTCTTGCCCGAGAGCATGAGGGAATTGACTACCTTCAGGTCTTCACCGATCCGTCGAAACCGGAGGCGCTCTGGTTCATCGAGGACGGGGACGGCGGAGCCATCACCGCCCTCCTCCCATCCGACTATTGACCGCCCTATCTCCTTCCCCTTCCATCCCCATGATGGCCCGCAATGAATTCATGGAGTTCTTCCGCTCCGATGAAGGCTACGCCGAACTCCCCGTCGATGATACCCACGAAATCTTTCTGGACGTTCTCAAAGGATCGAGTGATCTCACGGAGGACGTACTCCTCTCGCTACTCGATGCCTACGGAGTCACGGACATCACCGTGAACGGCCTCACGTGAGCGTCAGCCCTCGGTTTCCCCACCGGGGGCTTTTTCCATGCGCCGCGAGGAAGTCTTGACCATACAGCACCTAACCTGCTCCTCATTTCCATCATCACACTCAGCGGCTATCTTAATGCTTGTGAGGATTTGGCACATCACCTCTCGACTCCTCTATCAACCATAATGGAACGACTTCTCCCCGGTAATGGAATAACTACCTGAGCATGGTTGATCCGACCCTCTCAGATCCATTGCCACCGCGGAAACGTACCTGCGACCCATCCACCTTGCATGAAGGTATCAGCCGCCTCTACATGCAGTTTCAACAGTAACAAAGAGAGGACACACAAGAATCCCAGAACTGCATTTGTTTGCATCGTAGTCAGTCGAAGTCGCGAAAGCAGATGCATCGTCACAAGGACAAGCATGATATGAGTGCCCAATTGGAATCGGATGAGGCCTTGCCAGCCGATGCTGCCGCTGCTGGAGATCGAAACGAAGAATATGACGAATGCGCAAAAGCACAGGCCGAGACGGTCCTTCCATCCGGAGGGATCGCGTTTACGTGCGAGTGTTCCTTCGATCAGTAGCAGGATGAAGAACCACGCGGTTGCGAATGGGACCGACAGAAGCCCGACCTCTCCGAGGCTTGGTATATGCAGCCACAAATGATCAAGCTGATAGGTGCTCAAGTGATAGATCGCCGTGTATTGAGGGGCTTGCCCCCAGCCGATCAATTTCGAATCAAAGTAAAGATGCCAATTTCCGAATCGTGACGCACAGTAAAGAAAGAATGATAACCCTCCTAACATCATCACGCATGAAGCGATTGCCTTCTTGAAAGTGAAAGTGCGTTTGTTTCTTCCCGGTTCGATGCGCAAGAGAGGATATAAATCCAACGCAAGGCCATGCACTCGTGCGGCGGACATGACAAAGCCATGCACTATCGTTATGATTCTCGACCCGGATGACGTCCTTCCTTGCCAGTATATCATGCCGAGAAGCATGCATAAGAACAGCGACTCGGAATAGCCAGAAACAAGAAAGAATGCCGATGGGTACGAAAATATGAGAAGAAATGTGACGGCGATCATCGCCGGCGATATCCGCCATCGACGCAGGAGAAGAAGGATGTATGTACACATACCCCAACATGCCAGTTGTGCTGAGAGAAGCAACGCCGGGACAATTGAGATACCGGTTAGCATGGCCGCAGTGCGCCGAAAGAGGATAGGCAGGAAAGAATGCGACGTTCTCTTTCTGCTGGTCTAAGTCGCTTCGGACAAGCGCAAGTCCCACGTCGTGGTAACCTTCAACGGCAATATTCTCATACCACCCGGTATCCCACTGCGCCAGACGAGCGTATGTCTGCAAAAATGGTGCATCGGATGGAACGAGCTCAAAGAGGAGCAGGGCAACAGTGAGGGCCAATCCATACAGCAGCGCGGAGTAGAGTGACGGTAATGGAGAAGATGCAGCAGACTGTGGCGACATTGGTTTCCTTGGAAGAATCTGCCACCATCGTAGTGGTTGTCGGCTCATTCTGCAAAAATGGAACGCGGGCATCCCCGGAGCGCCGTGGTAGGCTGACGGAGTGAAGAACAACGCGTGAGTGCTTGCGTCCGTTTGTGCGACATCCTAGATCACTCCCACGAATCCTGTTGCGATTGTATTTGCCCCGTATGTATAGTTCTTCGCATATATGTTGCAGCCGACGGACCGCATCTACGTTGCGGGACATCGCGGGCTCGTCGGATCGGCACTCGTTCGAGCACTTGAGCGGCGAGGATTTGCGCACATCATTGTTCGTACGCGGGAGGATTTGGATCTCCTGGATCAGGCCGCCGTCTCCGCATTTCTCGCCGAAGAGAAACCGGATCTCGTCTTGTTCGCCGCCGCCCGCGTGGGCGGCATCGGTGCGAACATGCATCGGCCCGCACAGTTCATCTATGAAAATCTCATGGCGGAGACGAACGTCATTCACGGCGCGTACGCGGCGGGAGTTCGGCGGTTGCTCTTCCTCGGGAGCTCCTGCATCTACCCGCGCCTTGCTCCCCAACCCATCAGGGAAGATGCGCTCCTCACGGGTGCGCTCGAGCCGACGAATGCGCCGTACGCCATTTCCAAAATCGCCGGGATCATGCTCTGCGAGAGTTACAATCGTCAGTACGGCACGCGCTATCGGTCGGTCATGCCGACGAATTTGTACGGCCCCGGCGATCGTTTCGATTTGGAGGAGGGGCACGTGCTTCCCACGCTCATCCGTCGTTTCCATGAGGCGAAGGTCGCGCGAAAACCTCGCGTGACGCTCTGGGGGACCGGCACCTCGCGGCGGGAATGTCTCTACGTTGACGATATGGCGGAAGCATGCCTTCATGTGTTGATGCATGACGACGGAACGGACAACATCAACATCGGTTCGGGAGCGGACATCACCATTCGCGAGCTTGCCGCGCTCATTGCGGGAGTCATCGGATACGAGGGCGAGATCCTGTTCGATCACTGTCATCCGGACGGCACGCCGCGAAAGTTGCTTGATACGTCCAAACTGCGGCGGCTAGGATGGCAGCCGAGCGTTTCTTTGGAAGAAGGCGTTCGTCGCACGTATGACTGGTACCGCGCACACGTCGAGCAACACGCCGCCACGGTCGGTGTCGGTGATCGTGCCGGTGCGCAATGAAGCGGGGACCATCCGGAGGATCGTCTCCGAGATTCCAGTCATGGGCGCGGAAACGGAAGTGATTTTCGTCGAGGGGCATTCCCGTGACGACACGTGGGCCGTCGTTTCACGCACGTGCGAGGACTATCGCGGGCCGCTTCGCGTTCGCGCGGTCCGACAATCGGGAACCGGGAAGGGTGACGCCGTGCGGTTGGGGTTCTCTCTCGCGACGAACGATATTCTCATGATTCTGGACGGAGACCTGAGCGTCGACCCCGGAGAGCTGCCGAGATTTTACGACGCGATCGTGAGCGGCAGAGGCGACTTCATCAACGGATCGCGCTTGGTGCATCCCATGGAGAAGCGTGCGATGCGATTCCTCAATGTGCTTGGCAACAAATTCTTCGGGATGATGTTCACGTGGATTTTGAGTCAGCCCGTGACGGATACGCTCTGCGGGACGAAGGCGGTGCGAGCCGAGGATTATGCGCGTATCGCCGTCGGTCGTTCATTCTTCGGCACGGATGATCCGTTCGGTGATTTTGATTTGCTGCTCGGAGCCGCGAAGAGCGGCCTGCGCATTGCGGAGGTGACCGTGCATTATCGTGAACGCACGTACGGTGCGACAAATATCCATCGGTTTCGTCACGGTGTCCTCCTCCTTCGCATGACATTCCTCGCGGCCATCCGATTGAAGATGCTTCGATCGCGCTATTCGGCTTCGTAGAGCCTGCACCGGAGGGCGGGAACAACCTATGACGGAGGCGAGCCGTCTTTCCTTCGAGAGTAGAAATCGTCGGCGTCGTAACATGGCGACGGTGCCTAACACCGTGGCAGACGAACACCTGGGTGCAATTCCGTAATCCGGTTATGCGAAGAGGCGTCTTTGGTCTTTTTCCTTGTTCTTCGCCTTTTCATTCTCTTGAGCTTGGCATTCGGGACAGACTCCCAGATAATTCCAGCCCGGACCGTCGTCGCAGCAAAGGTCGGTCCAGCCCTCTTCAAGCGCGGCGGCGAGCGAATCGGGAGAATTCACGTCGCACCAGGCGCACGCGATTGTCTCGGGGATACTCTCACCCTCTTGGCTGCTCTCCGTTCTATCCTCTGCAATTTCCTCCAGAATATCGTAAAGCTCCTTCCGGTTGCGCCAGATATGGTCGAGAAGAACATACAGTTCCTCGACCGAATCCCGAACGGCCTTGAGTTCGTCGATCAAACCGAGTTTCGTCATCTCCATCTTGTCGCCCGAATCGCTGGAGGCATCGAGAGTCATGGTTACGCGACACCTTGGAACACGAGCATCAGTTTCTCGCGGAGTTCCTCGATTTCATCTCGCACCGCGTAGTCGGGAAACCAGTATACGCGACCGGCTTCCACAACCCTCCCCCCTTCGTCCCTCTCTATCTCATCGGAGAGGATGGGTGCGGCAGTCAGTGCCCCGATATCTTCCGGCGGCACCATTTCCCAACCGCTACGAAGATGATCTTCCAAAAGCGTCCAGAGCGCCGCGTGAATGCCATGTGCGTCTCTCTCTTCCTGAACGGTGTCGAAATTGGCTTGTCCCTCCCCGGTGAGCAGGATTTCCAAATTGCCCTCTTCGGTCTTTCGCAGGTCAACGTAGAAGCCATGTTCCGGAGGCGCAATAATGCTCATACGCACTTTCGACTCGATAGAATTCGCCGTTTTTTGTCCCACATGCCGATACACTACAGCAATTGGCGTGTCCTTGTCATCTGCGGAACAGATTGTTTTTTGCTGCCGCTTTGCTAGACTTTTCCACCAGATGCGCAGGACACCTCCTTCCCCCCTCTTTGTCTTCATCCTCCTTGCAGTTGCAGGAAGTTTCATATTCGTGCATGCGACGGAAGCCGCTCCCCTCAATGCTACAGGTATCTTGGGTCAGGTGGATCAGAATGGCATGCCTGCCTACACCTCAAACGGGCCGGATAACACTCCCAATAACATAGGATTCAATGCTCCGAACGATGTGGCACTGGATAGCACGAACCACCGTCTCTTTGTTTCTGATAGCGGGAATAACCGTGTCGTAGTTTATCAATTGGACAGCAATAATGACATTACGCCCGGGCTCGGTGCCATTGCCGTGTTGGGGCAGCCGGATTTCAAAACGACGATCGCAGCAAATGCCACATACGGCGGCGTAACGACCGGATCCGGTCTGGCATTCCCTGCCGGTCTCGCGTATGACTCCGACAATCATCGTTTGTTTGTTTCTGATTTAGGAAACGCCCGTGTGTTGGTGTTTGATGTCACACCCGGGGCATCGATCACCGGTGAAAATGCGTCGTACGTCTTTGGCCAAACCGATTTTACAACGGGAACGGTTGCAGCCAGTGCCACGGCCGGCAATGTCCGCCGACCCACTGGTATTGTGTACGATACCCAGAATAAACGTCTATTCGTGGCAGATGCTTATAGCAATCGCGTGATTGTGTTTAACGCGGACCCCGGAGTTCTCACCTCCCAGAATTACGGCGAAAGCGCTTCCTATGTTTTTGGCCAAACCAGCCTCACCACAAAAGTACATGCCACCACGATAAACGGATTATATGATCCCGCTGGCCTTGCGTACGATGCAGGCAATAGCCGCCTGTTCGTTTCCGATTCACGGAACAATCGTGTGCTGGTGTACAACGCGGATCCCGGCGTGCTGACTGTTCCCAATTTTGGTGAAAATGCGTCGTACGTCTTTGGCCAAGCCGGCTTTACGACTAATACCGCCGCAACGACGATGAGTGGGGTGAATTTGTATGTTGGGAATACGGGCACACTCAGTTTCACGAACGGTCTTGCGTACGATGCAGGCAATAGCCGCCTGTTCGTTTCCGATTCACAGAACAATCGTGTGCTCGTCTTCAATGCCAGTTCAGGTGTTCTGACCCCCCAGAACTATGGTGAAAATGCGTCCTATGTTTTGGGGCAGGCCAGCTTTACGGCAAATGCTCTGGCAACCACTCAGAACGGACTGACTGGTGCATACGGCATCGCTTTTGATCCATCGGGCCATCGTCTATTTGTGGCAGATACATATGCCATCATGAATTCGGTGGACTCTCCTTCTGTAACCAATAATCGCGTCATGGTGTTTGATACGTCAACTCTTTCCAGTTCCGAGAACGCATCTGCCGTACTGGGTCAGTACAGTAATGATCTCCAGACTTTTCTGTATACCTCAAATAAAGCAAACAGCGATAACGGGCTGAATTCCCAGGGCTTGAATAATCCGGGTGGCGGCGTTCTTGATACAACACATCATCGTTTGTTTGTGTCCGACCTGCAAAACAGCCGCGTACTCATTTTCCAATTGGACGATAATAATAAGATTGTTCAAACGCCCGCTGGAACAACGGCCAAGTATGTTTTGGGCGCGTCTGATTTTAGTTCACAGAGCGGAGGCTTATGTGATGGATCGCATGGCTTCTGGACAGAAGGCATATATGACCCCGATGAGGAGTTGTATTTTCAGCCTGGCGGCGGTTCCCCGCATATATTGGTCTTTAACGTTGCCCCGAATCACTTAGATGGTTCGGACGGCCAAGGTGGCGGCAATGGCGAGGCAGCCTCGTATGTTATAGGGCAACCATCCCTTGATGCATGTAGTGCTGGAACTTCTCAGACTACTGTTAAGAGTGTTGATGATATGGCATACGACGTGGCTGGAAAGCGGCTGTTCGCTTCCGACTTGGGGAACAATCGTGTGCTCGTGTTTGACGTCTCTCCTTCGACTCTCGCTCATTATCGCTCGCTGAATCAAGCGGAGCCGGCCTCATATGTTCTAGGACAGAGTGATTTCGATTCCGGTGGTGCCGGGTCAGATCGGTCCCACATCAGCAATCCCACCGGCGAGGCGTACGATGCGAAGGATGTCCTCTTATTTGTTGATGATTACGACAACAACCGTGTCCTTGCTTTCGATGTGTCTACGGCGACGTTGGACACTTATCGCTCGCTCAACCAGGCTGAGCCCGCTGCATATGTGTTAGGGCAGTCGTCTTTTTCTACCAACGCTGCTGCCACCACGCAGAATGGCTTGGATCATCCTGATGATAATGCATTTGACGATACGTACGGGCGACTATTTGTTGCGGATAGGTTCAATGCCCGGGTATTGATTTATAACATCGGACAGGGGATTTCCAATGACATGAATGCGCAGGCTGTCTTCGGCGAGCCTAATTTTACGTCAGCGGATGGCGGTGTCGGCCAGAGCATAGTCGCATATCCAAATGTGGGGGATGTCTTTGATCCTGCTCACAACAAAATATTTGTGTCCGATTTAAACAACAATCGCGTGTTGCAGTTCTCGATGATTGATATCACGACGCCGAGTGTGTCGAATGCCGTGAGAAACGTTTCATATTCCCAAGCCATTGCCATCGATCCGGCTTCCTATCAAGGCAGCTCTCAGACTTTCAGTGTGCAAGGCGGCTCACTTCCATCGGGTCTCACATTGAATAGCAGTACGGGCGTCATTTCCGGAATACCAACGACTGCCGGGACTTACACCTTTACCGTGGAAGCAGATGATAATTTTACGGATGCAACGGCTGACATCGGCAAAGAAGTATTCTTCGACAGGGCAAGCTATTCCATGACAGTAGAAATACCCACTACGACCGTTCTCACGTCCTCTTCTTCTACCTCCACCTACGACCAGAATGTGACATTCAAGGCTACAGTGATGAGCGGTTCCACGATCGCTTCTGACGCCACAGGAACGATCCAATTCATGGATGGGGCTTCGGCTCTCGGGCCGGCGGTAACGATCAGTCGTGGCAGCGGTTCTTATACAACCAGCACTCTGAGTGTCGCCACCCATTCCCTCACGGGCGTGTACAGCGGGGACGATAACTATCTAACGAGCACCTCGGATACCCTCACACAGACGGTGAACGCCGCTTCCTCTTCCTCATCATCTTCCCCAACCAGTTCTCTTTCTTCCACCCCCGCTTCATCGCCACCGCCAATAAGCAGTGGCGGCAGCAGACACGGTGTTCCTCCTTCAGTGTTGGCTACATTACCATCCTCATCCGCCTCGTCATCCGCCGCTTCTTCTCATGCAACAGTATCCACTTCTTCTGTTGCCCCTTCCCTGACACCCGAGGAACGAGCCGCTATTCGTCTGAAGTTGCGCAAGACGCATGTCTCACTTCCTCCTTCCTCAACCGCGTCTGCCTCATCAAGCGGTTCCTTTTCCTATCGTGTTCGTATTCCCTACCTGAACTTCCGCGCCGATTCACGGTTGAACGCTTTCATTACAGACGTGCTCACGAAGGGAATGTCTGTAACCGTCCTCCGCTTCGTGCAAGGGAACCAGTGGGCGGAGGTGCGCCTCCAAGATGGCAGAACCGGGTACGTATGGGCGACGTCTTTGGCGAGGTAATCTCCTCGGTGAGGATTGGCCTGCAACTTGCCGACTCCCTTTCACGAATCGTTGTCGCGGTCTCTCCGCACGCCACTAGTTCCTGTTGCCGGACGACCTCACCAGCTCTGCGACGCCTGCCACCGCAACTACAGCAATTGGCATGTTCTTGTCATCCGTGGCATCATCCTCCGCTGTCTGAGTTTCCGCCCTTTTTTCCATCGGAGGTGTGCTATGAAAATCACTTTTCAGGAAGGCGATATTCACACCTTTCTGCTTGTTGCCGACAACGGCCCGTCGCTCATGGTGCAAAGCGATTGGGAACTCCCCAGTCTCGCGTCACTGTTCGGTTGGTCGCCGTGCAACTGCGGCGCGACCGACGGCACGATCGACTGCGAGCATCGAACAGTCAAAGAGATGATCGCCGACGCCCAGGACTTCCTTCGGGCCCATGTCGGAGATACGACCGACGACCCTGGATACTTCTGAAACTCAGGCCCAACCCCTGCGGACACGCAGGGGTTCTTTCCGTGTCGCCGGCTTAGCACTGTCGCTCTGGCGAGCACGTTCATTCCGGATTACAATCACGTGTGCGATTCTACGAATCGCACAAAGACCCCCGGACAACAATGCCGCGACTGCCCTTCGAGTGACGAGGAACAACACGGTCGCACATCGGGGGCCTTTGTCATTGTTATCGGTAGCCGGCCATAATCATTCTGGAGGCGATGCGCTTTGCCTCCACCCAAACAATTCAATACACATCCGAACATTCATTCGACGCGAACCTCCTTGCGATGCTACTATGCGCTCCGTGACCCGTACCTCCAATCGTTGTGCCAAGGCCATCACGGTCATCAACTTGAAAGGTGGCGTGGGAAAGACCCACACCGCGTGGCTGCTGGCGGGCGTGTGCCAGGAGCGGGGAAAGAGGATTCTCGTCATCGACCTCGATACCCAAGGCAATATCACCAAGAGCTTGCTCGTCAATGGGGCGAGTCCTCTCCCCGGCATTGAATCCCTCTTCGACCCGCGCACCGATACCGACCTCTCGCAGCTCATCCGCAAGACGCCGTTTTCCCACGTCGATCTTCTCCCGTCGAATCCCCTGCTGGCCGCATACGATCTTTCCGACCAAGCGCTTTGGGAGAAGTCCGACCTCCATCTTTCGCTTGCGGAAGGACTCCGTGGAATTCGCCGACAGTACGATTACCTCGTCTTCGATTGCCCCCCAAGACTCTCTCTGGTCAGCTTCGCCGCGCTCTGCGCTTCCGACGAGGTCATCATTCCCCTGGAAGCCGCCGACTGGGGGGCACAAGGCATTGTTCAAGTCACCGCCGCCGTGAACCGCGTCCGCAATCGCTACAACCCACAATTGCACTTGCTTGGCTACCTCGTTTCGCGCTTCAAGCGGAGCCGCGGCTACCAGCGCAGCTACCTGGCAAAATTGCGAGAGCATTTCGGCACGCTCGCATTTGACACGGTCATCCCCGACCTGGCAGGTTATGAGAAGTCCGTTACGCACAGCATTCCCATCACTCTCCATGCCCCCTTCAGTCACGAAGCCGAAATCGCTCGCACGCTCTTCTCCGAAATCGAGCGACGGATTCGGCTCCACGGTCGAAGCGGCCATGGAAGTCGCCGCAGGCAGATTCAACGAGAAGCCGTCGTTGCCGCTGTCTGAAGACGCTGCCCCTGTTCATGGTTCGCTCGACGGCAGGAGACGGCTCGGCGGAGCCTTCTACATCGACCGCGTGCGGATTCGTCCCGATCCCGACCAGCCGCGCCGCCAGTTCGACACAGAGGCCCAGAAGGAGCTCAACGATTCGGTAAAGCGGCTCGGCATCCTCCAGCCCATTACCGTTCGTTTCATCGAAGGCGACAACCTGTATCGGATCATCACGGGGGAACGCCGCTACCATGCCGCGTGTGAAGCGGGACTTGTCGAAATCCCCTGCTGGGTACAGTCGCCCAAAGAGGATGAAATCCTGCTGCATCAGATCGTGGAGAACTGGCAACGGCTCGACATGCATCCTTACGACCTGGCCGACGCCCTGGCGAGGCTCCGTGATACCAAGCACTACTCACAGCAAGAACTTGCCCGGGAAACCGGCAAATCGAAAGGAGAAATCTCCAAGCTCTTCGCCATCCTCGATCTTGATCCCGCCGTGCAGAAGCTCGCCCGCGAGGATCGAACCGGTCACGTTACCCGGCGACATCTCTACGCTCTCCGTCCCCTTCCCGCCAAAGACCAACTCACTCTCATTCGCGCCGTTCAGGAGAATGCCATGACCGCAGAGGATCTGGAACATCAAATTGCGAAGCGAACGGAACCCTCCAGGGATCGTTCTCGCCGCGGCGCGCCCGTGAGTCAACACCGGTTCTCCACGTCACGCGCCTCCGTCACCATGACCTTCCGCAAGAAGGAAGTTTCGACGGAGGATATTTTGACAGCCTTGGAGGAAGTCGTCCTCCAAGTGAATCCGCCGGCCACGAACACCGACAAGCACCCCCAAGCATGATTTCCAAGTGAATTCCATCAAGAACGTGGCTTCTCCAAGCCATTTTCTTGGAAGTTTCCCGGGGAAACTTGGCTATTTTTTGTAGGTGACGGGAAGATGGGTAACACTTCTCTGTCGGAAACCAGGTCGATTGCGCAGCGCGATTACCGATGTTCTCACTTCCGAATCGCACCTTCGCCTCGGCCGTTTTCCCTCCTTGCTTTTCCCTTAGGAAAGCTCCTATATTTCTCGCAATGGCTATTTCCCGCCATCAGAAATCCTTCTTCATCCGGCAACGGTGCCCTCTTCCAGCACGCCGACACGCGAACGCATTCACACTCATCGAACTGCTCCTTGTGATCGCCATTATTGCCGTTCTCGCAGGGATCGTAATTGTTGCCGTCAATCCCTCGCTGATGCTCTCGAAAGCCCAGGATGTGAAGCGAAGCAGCCAAGCGAAACAACTGCAGAACGCCTTGAATCAATACGTCATCGACAAAGGTGGACTCTTGAGTGATTTCACGACCGTATCGACTTCGGCGACGAGCCCCACGGAGATGTGCAAAATCGGGGCGACCGATCACTCTTCATGCTTTGTCATCGATATGCTCGTTCCCGCCTACGTTGCAAAGATCGTGCCCGACATTGCCGAACCGTGCTCATCCAACAATCTGGGGTACTCGATGTACAGGGATGCCAACAATCATCTCTTCGTGAACACGGATTATCTCAAGTATCAGGGTGCAACGTATCAGTGCGACGCCACCGCCGCTTCCACGACCACAACAACGACCTCTCTCATCGCCTCTCCCGCCTCTTCATGGACCTCGGGCCTTTCCATCCAATTCATAGCCATGGTCTCCCCGGCTCCCGGTGCCTCCGCTGCGGCCGTGACGTTCTCTGACAACGGCACCGTGATCGGCACGGGAGATCTGAATGCAAGCGGTGTCGCCTACTTCTCAACGACGGCCCTCTCCTTGGGATCCCATTCCATCACCGCTTCCTACGCCGGCAATTCCAACTTCACCCCAAGCACGTCTCCTGCGGTGACGCAGAACGTGGACAGGATTTCCACGACAACCTACATCTCCGCTTCTCCCAATCCCTCGACATACAGCAATTCTGTTGAGCTCACTGCCACTGTCCTGCCGCTCGAAGCGACAGGAAATGTTTCATTCTTCGATGGAGTGATCCCCCTCGGCTCTGCCACGCTCTCTCACGGAAGTGGCAGCTACTCTACCAGCAACTTGTCCGTCGGATCGCATTCCCTCACCGTCTCGTACGGCGGCGACAGCAACTACACCGCCAGCGTGTCGGATGATCCGGCGAACCAATTGGTGAACCTCATCCCCACCTCCACTGCCCTCACCTCTCCCGATCCCGTGGCCGTGGGGACGAGCATTACACTCACAGCCTCGGTCTCTTCCCTCATCGGCACACCGACCGGGACGGTGACGTTCTCTGACAACGGCACCGTGATCGGCACGGGAGATCTGAATGCAAGCGGTGTCGCCACGCTCATCACGACCTTCTCCACGTTGGGTGTGCATTCCCTCACCGTCTCGTACGGTGGCGACGGCAATTACGATGTGAGCGTGGGTTCTTTGAGCCCGACGGTCATCAGAGACAACACGACGGTGTCGCTCACTTCCGACAGTCCTTCATCGCCATACGGCACTACTGTCCATTTCCAGGCCACTGTGAAGAAAGCATCTGATGGCTCCATTGCGACGAACGCGACAGGGAATATTCAGTTCTTCGATAACGGAACTTCCATCGGTTCCGTAGCCATCAACAACGGCACTGCAACTCTCACGACGAGCACGTTGTCCATTGGCTCGCATCCGATTCATGCCACGTTTGTTACTGACCCAAATTACAACGGGAATACTTCCAACACGGTTTCACAGATCATAAACCCCCTCGTCGCAACGTGGATCGGAGGAAGCGGCCTTCTCTGCTCTACTGCCGCAAACTGGTCCCCGTCGGTCATCCCGACCGCGGGCAGCGCGGTCACGATCGCCACGACGAGCAACGCCATCGAGTGGGACAGCGGCTGCCCGAGTCAGATCTACTCCCTCTCGTTGAACACCGGCTTCGCAGGCACGCTCCAAGTCGATACGACCTACTCCTCCTATTCCGCCGTCTTCACGACACTCACCATCACGCAGAACCTCACGGTGAATGCCGGGACGATCATACAAAAGACAAATGCGAGTCCGACCACGCAAACGCAAAGTTACCGTCTGAGCCTTGCGGTCGGAGGAAATCTCTTGATTGGATCCTCCGGAAAGATCGATGTCTCGGGAGAAGGCTTTGCCGGAGGAGTAGCGTTGAAGCTCACTCCGGATGGCACTGCCTGCACCCCCCCCGCCACAAATTGCGGCTTGGGTTATGGCACCGCCGGCGGAATGGATCCTACTTTAAGAGGCGGGGGCGGGGGCGGCCATGGAGGAGCGGGCGGAGCAGGGTACGGAACGAGCGGGGGTGGAGCAGGCGGAAGTGTTGATGCCGATAATGAGTATGCTCCATCTTTCCTTGGTTCCGGCGGAGGGGCGTGTTTCACCGCCCCCGCCACAGGAGCAAACGGAGGTGCCGGAGGTGGAGCGATCCTCCTCTCTGTTACCGGAACACTCACGAACGCAGGCAACATTTTGGCCAATGGCAATCCTGGAAACACGGGTTCGAGCGTTGGTAGCGGCGGAGGCGCGGGAGGAACCATCAATGTGACGGCTGCCACCCTGACGGGAGCCGGATCTTTCCAAGCAGTGGGAGGTTATGGTGGGCTAGCCGGCACAGGCGGAGGCGGAGGCGGAGGCCGAATCTCCATCACCAATTACTCAGGTGGTTCCACGACGAAGACGGGTTGGATGGGCATTCTCAATGCTGGTGGTGGAGGAGGTTACCAGTCCGGTTCCGTAGGCACCCTTAACTTCCCCTAAATTCCTTTCGCCCATTTCTTCCTCCTCTCCCGCTTTACTCGCACCCCGGGCAGGACGGGATGGGAGGATGGTTGCAATTAAACGCGCGATCACGCAGATCGTGAGCGCTTGCAGTTCCTCCCATTCTATCCCAACACATAACCTGGAGGCCAGGCAAGCACGCTTTCACGACGGATGCAAGCCGCTCTTGAAGAGTTGCGGTCCACAGGGTAATTCACCAAGGCATCCATCTCTCCTTCAAGGCAAGCCGATTCCTGCACCATTTGCATATCGTGCCAGCTATACTCCTTGGCAACACCCCATGGTGATTCCGTCAGACTCCCCTTCTCGGCCCCGGATGATTTCTCAGGCAGTGCCTCCCGTTCCGCGGAGCACATCCCTCGGGCATGCCCAACTGTCACTCGTCGAACACGCCCTCTGCCCGCTCGATCCATCGTCCCTCGGGCACACCTTCATCTTCGAGACGGAGTACGACTTCAGCGACGGCAATCGCCACCGCAAAAAGGCCAAGGTGCGCGTGGCTTGTCCGGACGGACTCTGGCCCACGGACGAGTTCTACCTCTGGGGACTCTTGAGCCTCACGTTCTCACAGCCCAGCCCATCGGCAGATTTCTTTGCAACGCCGTATTACTGCCTGCGCCAACTGGGTTGCATCGATCCCACCGGGGAGAAGACCGGCGGCAAGAACTATGCGATGTTCCGCGTCGCTATTCGTCGTCTCGCAATGGTGAGCTACCGTAACGACCATTTCTACGATCCCCTGCGCGGCGAGCATCGCGACGTGGGATTTGGTTTCCTCAGCTACAGCCTGCCGCTCGATCCGGCATCGTCCCGTGCTTGGAGATTTGCCTGGGATCCGATCTTCTTTGAATTCTGCCAAGCGGCATCCGGCTCCCTTCGTTTCGACCTCTCGACCTACCGTGCCCTCGACCCGGCCAGCCGGCGGCTCTACCTGTTGCTCAAGAAGATCTTCTGGCGCAACGATGTATCCCCTGATTTTGATCTCCACGATCTTGCCGTCCACGTCATCGGTTTCGCAGCCAGCCAAGAGCCGCGTCACCTCAAGCGCAAAGTTCTCCACTGCATCGAACGCTTCCTGGAGGCCGGCATTATCCGCCTGCCCGCCGGCGTGTTCGATCCCGAGGCTCTCTTCAGGAGACGGGCGAAAGGTCGGTACTCCATTCGCTTCTACCGCGGCCTGCATATGTCCAACACCACCTCGAATAGGGACTCGTCACCGGTGGACTCCCCTCTCTGGGAAGTGCTCCACGCGATCGGACTGGACGATGCTATGATCGGCCGCATTCTCAAGACGTACGATTCCAAGCTCATCGCCGACTGCGCGGACATGACCCTGGCAGCGAAGGAGCGTCTCGGCGAGGGGTTCTTCACGAAGAGTCCCCAGGCATACTTCGTCGACAACCTCCGCGAGCAAGCCGCCGGCAAGCGAACGCCGCCCGACTGGTGGCGCGAGTTGCGGAAGGAGGAAGAGCGTCGCCGCTGGCAGGCCGATCGTCATGAACGTGATGCCCACGCCGACCACGCGTTCGAGAGCGCCTTCGATGCCTATCTGAAGACTGAGGCCCGTGAGGCGTTCGGCCGCGTGATGAACCGCATCTTCCAGGACTTGAAGGTGGATGGGCAGTCGGAGTCGGAAGCGCGAACAAATGCTGAGTATCTCACTCGTACACATTTGATACGTCGTTTCCGAGCGGAGCATCCCGAGTGGAGTGACGTAGGGTTCACTCACCCCGCCGACGAAGAGAATCCTTGACCGACCTTCCCGTCGGCCCATCCGCCGGGACTTTTCTCCATCCATATCGACATTGAACTTCTGCGGTAGTCTCTTCAATTTCATCGTCTTCTATTCAGCAGTGTCCTTTGCTTGCATATTATTTGTAACAGTATCTTTGGCGCAGGTGCCGTTCCACAATAGAGCAAGACGAGGCATCGCTTCCTGAAGCGCGAACAGGTGATTCCATCAATCGAAACACCGAGAACGAACCGTGTCGCTAGGTCCACTATCCAGACAGGTTCACCGTGTCGCCAAGTCCACCATTCACATCCGACAACCGTGTCGCCAAGTCCACCATTGCCTCTGTCGAAATCCCGCGTTGCACCCCGAGGTCTTCCGCGAAGCCATGCGCGGACGGAGCCGACGCAAAAATGGCTCGCGGAAGACAGACAGACGCCTCTATGAGGGGACCGCACTCGCGAGGCTTCGCCCGCGAGCCCCCGCACTAGCACCTGCCCGACGGCTCATCCTTCGCCGATCTTTGGCGGGCAATGTGCGGGGGCTCGCGGCCTTGCGCGAGTGCGTCCCGCACGTTGCCCGGCCCACGCCGGGAGCGGCCGCGGAGCGGACACCTCCCGCCCGATCGGTGCGGGCGATTCTGACTCCTCATTACACCTCCACTCCTCCGCGAGTCAGGAACTCGTGGATTGTCTCCCACTCATCGGGACGCAATGACTCCGGTTGACGACCCTTGAAATACCCCCCGTGCATCGACGAGGACCATGCCAATCTCGTCGTACAATGCTGGGCGATTTCCACGAGCGCCAGTTTCGCCCCGCTTTCCCCCTCTGCGTCGCAGTCCAACATCAACGTCACCACGCCGCCGGCCACAGCAGACGCCAGATGTTTTACTTTTTCGATCTGTTCGACGGTAATGTTATTCGAGCACAAGCCGACGGCGGGAACGCCCAACACATCCAACGCTATGACATCGTTGGGGCCTTCCACCACGATCAGTCCGATGCCCTTCAATTTCTCACCGATCCCCTCCTCGTGCATTCGATGTTGTCCGAAGAGCTCTTTTCCCCGGTGAAATCCCTTCACGAAATGGAACTTCTCGGGCTCACGATCCAGCTTTCCGCCGGCAGCCCATTGCAGATGTTTCATCTCAAACTCCGGGTCACGGCCGAACCACGTCAACACTTCGCCGTCTTCCGAAAGCATCGGATACACGATCTTTCCCCGCATCGTTCCTCCGGCATGATCGCCGCCCGTGTCACGGGGAAGATAACCCATACGCCACCGCTTCGACACCTCGGGAGAGAGGAAGGGGCGGCTGCGGAAGTAGGACGCCGCTTTCGGGTTCATGTTGGCGACATCCACGATGAACTTCTCGTCGAGATTCACGAGTCCCCGGGCACGTTCGTTGTCGGACTGGGCCAGAGGGACATTTCGTGGTTTTCGTTTCGGTGATGAGACAGGCTCCGATGTGGATCGGCCTTTCAGGGCAGGCTCCGACCGTGGCAGACTGCCTGTGGCGGGGCTTGAGCGTGAAGGCTCCCCTCGCGTCATGGCCAGCAGATCGGCGATGATCGCCTTGAACCGGTCCCCGCGTGGCTTGCCGTCGGCATGAGAGCCGGGTTTCAGCAAGTCGCATAGCGAGATCAAGTTCCCACCCTTGCCGCAGCCGTATTGGTGGCAGCGCCAAATCTTCGCCGGGTGCTCCGCCTGGATCGCCAGCGCCCGGTCGCCCGTCTCTCCACTACGGCCGCAATTGAGAAAACAGCGCGTGCGGATTTCGTTGCCGACGCGATGAATCTCGGGAAGTTGTACGCCGTAGAACGCCACGGCCTGCTCGAAGGTCACCTGCCGCATCAATTCATCGACGTTAACGTAGCCTGATCTTTCACGCTCCATGCAATGCAAAAAGGAAGCGGATTACAGCCTCCTAAGCTACCCTTGCTCGTTGTCCATGGCAACTTCGGCCGTTCAACGACACCTCACGGATCGCGATGTCGAGATATTGCTGGCGCTCGACCGCTGCCCGCTGACCGTCCTCCAGCTCCTCAAGCTCAGTCGGACGTTTCCCGGCATGCCCTTCACCAGCCCTCGCAGCGTGCAGGACCGCCTGCAAAAACTCCGCATTGCCGGCTGGGTGCGTCGGTGGCCCTATGCCACCGCCAGCCGCGGAGGATCGCCCGACTACTACAAGACGACCCTGCTCGGCTTTCGCGTGCTCTACGGCACAAATGCCCTGCCTCCCACCAAACGGCACTTTGCCGAGGTCTCCGTCGCCCATCACCACCACACGCACGGTCTTGCCGAGTTCCTCGTTCACACCGTCACCGCCGCCCATCGGCACAAGGTGCGCATCGTACACTTCTACCGCGAGAATACCCTGCGGCTGCGCATCGACGAGGGAACGCTCTGGCCCGACGCTGCCTTTGAACTCCACACGCCCGATGGCCGCCAGTTCAACTTCCTCGTCGAACTGGATAACGGCACGGAGCGGGTCCGATCCGATAAGGATACCGAATCATGGCAGCGGAAGGTGCATCTCTACAACCTCTTTCAAGACCGCAGCTATCCTCACCGCTTCCGTGTCCTTGTCGTCACGACCCGCTGTGCGGGGCGGCTGCGTTCGATCCTGTCACTCGCATCTCACCATGCCGTCCGCAATCCGCATCGCTCGCTCTTCTACGCCGTTCACCTCGACGACTATTTGGCGGAAGCCGATGCCATCATCCGGCCGTGTTTCCAGAACCACCACGGGAAACCCGTGGCCCTCATCCCCGACTGCCAACAGGCATCCGTAGCGGCTGCTTCCCCTTCCTGACCCTTCCCTGGTAAACTGCCTCCCTTGCCGGGTGCCTTTCGTCCCGCGCTGCGAGGTTCGCCACCGTGCGACCTCCCCTCTCCGCCATCGTAAGCCCGCTGGAAGAACGCATCGTCGGGATTGGCGATGAATCCCAACCTGCGCCTGCTGATTTCGGCCGCAATGGTCCGAATGCTTTCCGGATTGGGAACACAGACCTGGGAATGAAGAGGCTGCCGGTAGCGCCTGCCCGTGGAATCATGCACTTCCCTCGGGCGGGCGCTCTTCCGTTTGCTCTCCCGGCATTGCGGAAGTGAATTCCATCAAGAACATGGCTTGGGGAAGCCATGTTCTTGAAAGTTTCCCCGGGAAATCTGGCACATCGACCCGAAATTGCAGGAAATGCCGTGTTTTCCAGGGCTTCGCTGCATTTTTGCCGATCTTTGCTCTGGAATCAAGAACGCGGGGAATCCTGCAAACAACCGGCGACTGCGGGTGTCAAGACACCAGGCAACTGCCGAGGCCACCTTGCCCAGAATTTTGCAGACGGGACGGAGACACGGCCGTTGAAACACTGACTCTTGGAGTATGAAAAGGGGGGCGTGAAAAGGGCGTGAAAAGGTGAAGTATCAGGGACCTTCTTTAACCCGGGTCTGGCTGGCCAAGCCGAGCAGCATCAATACGGCGAGTGCAAGGCACGAGATGTGGATGTTCCCCAGTTAGGCCGCCGGTTTCATGAGGGTCTCTTTCTTTCCTCTTAAGGAACGGTGGTGTACTTCATAATATGCTGCAGGGCAGTGTCCGACAGTTCAATGGTCGGGTGGAACCGTTTGCTACCCGCATACATGCAGAACTGCGTCAACAAATAGCGTGCTTCGGGCCACGACGGATTGAGATCTAGCGAGCTAATGATCAACCCACCCTTGCCCACCGACCGTTCCAGCAGATATGCTAATGGACGGCACACGGGATATCGATGGATCACGCGAATCACGGGATCACCCTGGGCAAGGTCCAATCGCTCCAAATCCAGGGGCGGCGATTTCTCCATGAGACGAAAGAATTGGAGATCGGCAAATCCTTCGTGTGGAAAATCACCGAACGCAGGGTGATCAGCGATGATCGTACCGTTCTGCCCGTCTTCATAAGGCTGAAAATTGGCCGGCGGGGTAAAGAAGTAACTCATTGAGCCGAGCATCGGGCCATGAGTGCGAACGAGCCCACTCGGGGGAGCCAGTATCACTCGGCCGCCCCCACGCATGAACGCCACGAGACGCTTATCCAGTCGTTCCGTCAATACCACCACATTTCGACCACCATGCCGTCCGCGGTCAACTTCCTCCGGGGAAGCCCGCGGAATCTCGGCCCAATCCTTCAACCAGGTGCGCTGCGACTTGTCATAGCGAAGCATCGGTGGCAACGGCGCTTTGGCGGGAAAGAGCCACACGTTCCAGGAGTTCGTCACCGTACGATTGCCTTCCCGCAGCGATGCTTCCAATCTTGCCGCCCGGGCATGGGAAACCGCAGGGACAGCGATCTCCAGTACACCTGCCGGGCACGTACAATACGGTCGATGCGCGTAGCTGCGCTGCCCCGAGGCAAGTGTTTCATCGCCAGTAACCAGTCGCCAAGTGACTTTCGGAACAGTCATCGCCGGATGGGAGAAATCCGAGACGAAAAATCGACACTGCAGCGTGCTGCCGACGCTCAGCGCACGGTCATCGAACTGAAGACTCGACAGGATGACGGTGTCCCCGTTCGTTTGCAGCCAAGTGGCGCCGTCGATGTACTTGCGATCATAGAATTCATCGAGTATGCCCTGCGGCGAGGGGTTCAAATCCGCGGCGCTGTATTGGGAAATGCCGGCCAGGCGAGGAAAATCGCGACGACGCATTTCCATTTTGGCTTTGGCCTCGAGAAACTGCAATCGTTGACTGTTTGCGGCGAACTGCGGCAGGAGATGGGCAAGTCCCTGTCGGGAAGCCGCTTCCTGCGCAATCTCCGCCGCATAGGGTCGGACCGCCCCCGAATACTTGCGCATGATTCGCACGTCGGGGTATGAACTCCACCACCGCCACTCGTGTTGGATCAGAGGCCGGGAGCACTTGGCGTCGTACTCTGCCTCCGCGTCGACAAAGTCCCCCGGCAAATCCTCGTTCCAGCCGCCGGCGGTCCAGACGACTAGCGCGCCGGGCTTGATCGCTTTGGTGGTGCGGTAGCACTGCCAGGCTCTCTCGGCATACGCCGGCAAAGACGTTGGGTAATTGAGTTCGTTGCTCATAGAGTAGAGACCCGCCGACGGATGATTCACATCCCGCATGACGATCAGATTCCACTGTTTGTCGAGAGCTTCCCGGTTCTCAGGCGTGTCCGGGCGTGCTCCGATATAGGCGCACAGCGTGCCCATTTCGCTTTGTACGAGCACGCCGGCTTCGTCCGCGGCGTCAAAATACTCCGGATTATACACATAGGAGTTACAGCGAACGTAGTTGTAGCCGTACTTGCGCAATGCCGTCAATTTCTTGAGCCAGCGCGCTCGGTCGGTGTCTGGTGAACCCGTTTCGGGACTGTCGCAAAAGTCGCCGTGGCCGCGCAGGTAATAGGGGGCACCGTTGATGAGAAAGTGTTTGCCCTCGGTTGCAAGTTTGACGAACCCCACCCGTTCGCTCAGGGCATCCCAGGTGGACTTGCCGTCCGAGAGCACGCCATCCACGCGATACAGTTGGGGCTTCTCCGGACTCCATAGACGCGGGGAAGGCACAGCCAGATTGTATTCTACAATGTCTGACGTGACTGGCATTTCCCCATACACCGAGGCCCCAGATCCACCAAGGGCCTGTGCCGAGAGCCGCAGGATCAGCGACTTGTCGGACCGCTCGAAGCCACCGATCCGGACTCTCAATCGCAAAACTTGCCGATCCGGGTCGGGATTCGCCCGGAAATCCTCGATGAACTGGCGGCCGGTTGCCGTGAGTTCGACGCTCCGATATAAACCCGACCAATTGCCCTGCCAATTGTACAAGAGACCCAGGTCACGATCCTTCTCATGCACCCGCACCGTCAGCCAGTTCTCCCTGTCGAAGCGCAGGACGTCGGTCACCTCGAAACCGAACGGCACGAAGGGCAGATTATTCTCGCCCAGTTTAACGCCGTTGAGCCAGCCCTCCGCGCTCGGATGCACTCCACCGAAGTTCAGCCAGATACGATTCCGTTTCCACTCCGCAGGAGCGTGGAAATGCCTGCCATACCAGCCCGTGCCCGTGTAAGTTGCCCGAAAGGCCCGTACCGGCCCGCGGTCCTCGAACAATTGGTCCTTACCGTTGCCCCCAAAGCCCTGCCCCTGCCAGCAGCCAGGCACTCCAATCTTGTCAGCCAAAGTGCCCCGGTCGTCGAACCATTGCTCCTTGACGCCCTGATCCTGGGGATCAAGGCGAAAGCTCCACTGGCCGGCCAAGCTGATCCGTCGCTCCTGAGGGTGGAGCAACACCGGATTCACCCGCACGGGCGCGAGCGTGCATCGAGGCATCGACTCTCCCTGCCCCGCGCAGACGTGCTGCTCAGCGGCCACGAGGAGACTGCCTAAGCAAATGCTCCAGGTGAATCGCAACCACTCTATTCTCCAAGACATACAATGGTTTCTTTCTCTATAAGAGTAACCGCCCACGGGGGCAAACCACTTGAAAACACGTGCGCCTACACGCAACGTATTCTCCGATGTAGCATCCCAGGAACTTGACAACCTGCTGGTCCTCGATCAGCACTTCCGACAGCTTGCCGCAGTAGGCTTTGCAAGGTGGTTTAGATCGACAATAATTGTTGCTTTGATGAGGCACCCGACGATATGTCTTTACCGGTCGATCCTGCTTCTGTCCCAAATTGCTCGCCGATACCGTTCAATGGCACACCAGACGGCTTGCCAAGAAAGCGGTGAAATTCTGACACATCTCGGAATAGGGATGAGTTGATGGGATGCCAGTTCGACGCTGAAGCGATTAGTCGGCTGCATGCACCGTAGCCAGCGGAGCCAGCAGCAGGGCCGTAAGGGTAAGGGATGTGACTTCATTCATGCTCGTGTTCCTTGGTTGTGCGGACGTTGGTTCATTTTCAAGTTTCAGGAGTAGGTCTCGGCTACTTACGTTCCTCGTTGTTCATACACGCCGAATTCCGTCACCGCATCAAACATCGCCACGACGTTCTCCACCGGCGTCTCTTCGAGAATGTAGTCGTGGCTCGCACCGGCGATATAGCCACCGCCGGGTGCCATGATCGCCAGCACTTCTCGCGTGCGCTGCCGCACCGTCTCCGGCGACCCCTCGATCAGCACATGATGCGAATCAATCGCGCCGTTGAAGAGAATCTTGCGGCCGTAGTTCGCCTTTAGCCTCCCAAGGTCCATGCCGCCGCAGCACGGCTGGATTGCGTGCAGGCCATCGAGACCTGCCTCGATCATCGACGGAATCAACGGCTCGAAACCGCCGCAGCAATGCAACTGCACCTTCAGTTTGTAAGCGTGGCCGAGGTCGATCAGCCGTTTCAGATGCCGGAGGATGAAGCGGTCGAACTGCACGGGGCTAAGCAGCGGGCCGGTCTGGCCGCCGAAATCGTTGCCGATGAAGAAGACGTCGAGCGCGTCGGCAGCAGCGTCGAATATGCGTTGGCTGACCGCGGCGTAGTAGTCCACCAAATGTTGGAGAAGTGCGTCCGCAAGCTCCGGCTCATCGTACATCTTGAGGCAGAGGTTCTCCATGCCGAGCAGGTCGATCGCGTCGTGCCAGAACGGCGACCAATCGCCGCCGAGGATGGCGTACTGTCGGTTCCAAGCAAGCGCGTTGGCGCGGATGTGCGAAACGTCCTGCCAGTTCGGGTCGGGCCACTGGTAATCGTGGATTTGTTGGAGCGTGGCGTTGGCCAACGGGTGGCTGAGCGGCTGGCCGTAGCCGTATCCAGCGCGTTCAATGCCGAAGAATGTGCGGTTCGGCGGACATTCCGGGCCAATGTACCAGGCAAAGACGCGGCGGAAATCGTCGCCGATGCGGACGAAAAAACTCTCGTCGTCCGGCCGGTGCAATTGCCATCGCGCCTTGGCGAGAAACTCCGGCGACGCGCCGCACCAGCGCGGCACACGGTCCGGCTCGACATGGGCAAAGGCGGCAAGGACTCGTTCGCGTGAGGTCATTTCAAGTGGCAAACCTCCTCAGCGTCGGACCAGATTTTGCTATTGACGGCGGCGTCGGAGAGCGGTTGCTGGCAGGGGTCGGTTTCCTTCCGCCAGCGCTGCGTCTCGGGATCGGCAGCCATCTTCCCGCAATCGGCGTCGAAATCCTTACCGGTGTATTCGAGGTAGCTGAAGAGGCAGGGCGATTGCATCACTATGACTCCGATGGCGGAGGATGGGGGACTTATGCCGCGAACTCCTCGGCTACTTCGCTGGCAATGGCGGCCCACTCCCACAGCCGCCGCGGCCGATAGCGAACCGTCGAGATGTCCTTCATAATCAACTCGATGTGGCAGCGGCCGCGGGTCTCTTTGAGGAAATCGCAGAGGTCTTGCCGGGCACGCTCGGGATGCCAATCGTCCTCGGCAACAATCGCCGGGCTGGGCTTGCGGCTGATTACGTAATCACCGCCGATCTGCTGGATTGCTCGTTGGGTGTTGCACCACGGACTGACCGAAATCTTACGGAGATTGGGAATCCGCCGCAGCAGGTCGATCTTCCCGTCCAGCGGCTCGCAGCAACCGTAATACGTCATGCCCCAACGTTCCAGCCAGCGCAAGTCGTGCTTCAAGGCGAACTCCCAGTGCATCCGCGGCGAGACCTCCGAGAATATCTGGGCGTTCGAGCAGCCCCACATGTTGTGCGGCTTGACTTGCGCGGATCGAACGGCTCGCCGGGCAACCGGCTGGTGTAGCCGTATCCGCCCGAGCCGATTCGCGTGTTGTCGCAATCCAACGACAGCAGGTTCTGCTCGACAAACTGGTCCAATTCGATCATCCAGGCATCGACCATCCGCTCGACGCCGGCGCAGACCAACTCCGGCCGTTCAATCAAATCGATCATTGCTTCCTGAATGCCCCACCAGCGAATCAGGTAATCCCAGGGTGCGAACCAGATGTGCGTTTGCCCGACTTTTTTCACCGGCATTATGCCGCGATAAACGTCGGACATCGCCTCGTAGCGAAAATGCGTCGCCGCCTCGTTATGCGTAACGATCGGCATTTTGATCTTTTCTAGATCGGCGAAATCGCGAATCTGGATATTGAAGTGCCGAGAGACCACGTCGTTCGACGGGTCGCTCTTCACGATATCCACGTCCTCGATAATCCCGAAATCGGTGCTATGGACAGCCAGCGGGCAGGCCAAATAATCGCTCACGATCATGTCGCCCGGCATGTGTCGCCACTGATAGAGCGTCCGTCGCAGGTCGCGTTCCTGATCGTGCGCCCAAGGATGCTCGGCCGTCAACGTCAGTTCGCCGCCAACGTTCATTTCGTGCCAGCAAATTTCATTGATCCAGACCATCGGGCGTTCTGACTGCCGGTCGTTCAGTTTCTGCCATAGCTTGGCCTTTTCTTTATGGACCGGCAATGCGGCGATTGCGGCAACCTCGCCCGCCAAACGGCGGAGAATGTCTTCATCCTTTTGCGACAGTCGGATTTCCTCCGCAATCGGCGGCAGTTCGTAATGGCTCGGATCGTGCAGCATAACGGCGGGGTGATTAGGAAAAAGTAAGCGTGGGAAATGTCCCGGGATCTGCTTCATTTGTGTGGTTCATACACCTCGATGCACATTACCGTCGCCGGTTTATCCTTGGCAGTCTCCGGCAGCTTGACGGATACTGTGTCGCCCGACTGGACGAAGGGAAGGACGCTTTTCTTCGGATCCGCGAGCAGGTACACCTTGGTAGCTTGGCCATTCAGCCCGATCAGTTTGAAAGCCCCCTTCGGTTGCTCGAAGAAGTGGAGATACAGCTTGCCAGGTTTCGTGGTGCAACGCCACACATGGCCCTGGAACTCTTCGCCAAAAGGCGTGCAGCCGGCCCCGTAAATCGCCTCCCCGTTGACTTTCAGCCATGCGCCGACTTTGCGAAGAATATCCTGGCTTGGCTGGGGAATGAACCCATCGCCGTCCGGGCCGACGTTCAGTAAGTAATTGCCTCCCTTGCTGACGATATCCACCAGCTTGAAGCAAATATCCTCTGCGGGCTTCCATTGGTGATCGTTCTTCTTGTATCCCCACGTGTCGTTGATTGTGGCCGCGGTTTCCCACGCGCCCGGCGTGACAGTGGGGGGAATCTCGTTGTCGCCGCACGATTCATAATCGTGATAACCGCCGGGTCCGAGCCGGCTGTTGATGAGAACTATAGGTTGAATCGTGCGAACGAACTCCGCCACACGCCGACTGCGCTCGGGCGTCATCAGCGTTGGCACATCGAACCAGATCAAGCCGATCGGGCCGTAATTGGTGAGCAGTTCCTTGATTTGCGGCATCGATTTGTCGCGTAGGTATTGGTCGAAGTCCTTCCGGCCGTTCTCGGAAAAGTCCCAATTGTTGTTTGCGCCATTAGGCTCGTGCCAGTCGGTGGCTTGCGAATAATAGAAGCAGAGCTTGATGCCGTGGCGATTGCAGGCTTGCTGAAGCTCCTTGAACGGATCGCGTTTCCACGGCGTGGCGTCATAGCAGTTGTAGGGACTGACTTGGGAATGGAAGAGCGCAAAGCCATCGTGATGCTTGCAGTCGAACACAAGGTATTTCATCCCGGCGTCCTCGGCCAACTGCACCCACTCCTCGGCGTTGAACTTCGTGGGATTGAACTGCCCGGCGAGTTGTTCATACTCTTTGACGGGGATCCGCGCGTCGTGCATGATCCATTCACCGATGCCGTCGATAGGCTTGCCCTTCCACTCGCCAGCGGGAATGGAATAGAGGCCCCAGTTGATGAATAAGCCGTATTTCGCTTCGTGAAACCATTTCAGTCTCTCCGTCTTTTTCGCTTCCTCGATGAGGGAGGGTGGGAGCTTCGCGCCCGGAGCGTAAAGCTGGAATTCCTCGATGGTCGGCACCTCCATCGCTTCGATGATACTCAAGCGGAAATAGCGGGCCTTCACCGGCGCAAAATCGTACACGTGCCGGCCGGCGATAGTTGTGCCGGCGGCAACCGCCTTCCACGCTTCGCCGTCCTTGTATTCCACGGCAAACTTCTTCGTGCGTGGATAGGCGATCTCCATCACCACGGCTCTGCCGATTTCCATTTCCGCGCCGAGATCCACTTCGATCCATCCGTTGCGGGCACCCGGCGCTGCGCCCCAGCGCGTGGTCTCATCGCCGTCGAAAGCCTCGTTGGCCTCGTAACCGGGCCCCCAAACGCTCGAAGCCTTTGCCGGTTTGTCCTCTGCCAGCCCGCTTGTGGGCGCGGTCCAACCGGCCGGCCCGTGTAAAAACGCGCCATTGCGGCGATGTTCCGATCGTTGATCGTCATGCGATTGGCGCCCTGGAAATCGTCCGGCGAACGATTCAGGTATTTGGTCGCCGGCAGCGGCAGCGAGTTCTCATACGGTGCGGCAAAGCCATAGAAATCCCACATCCGATATTGTGCTTTAGAAAATACCTTGCGCGCATCGTGATTCGGCCAGCCGACTTGATTCTGGATGAGGCGGACGTTTCTGCCGTCCAATTGTCGTGCTGCTGCCTTGGTCGCTTGCACCTCCGGCCCTTCATTCAGTAGCCAGTCCACGCCTTCTAGGTTCATAAGGTGCAGCCCGTTGGGCCAAAGAATGCAGTCCGGTTTAACCCTGCGGGCCGTATCGCGGATGCGTGTCCAACAGCGTTCAACCGCGCGCTGGTCGAACGTGGCTTTGTCAGCGGCTGAAACCTTGCCGACGCCAGGAAACGGGACGCCCATCAGTTCGGCATACATGGTCTTCTCGCAATCCAGCCACTTGCCGCTGGTATTGGCGAGCCAGTCGAGCATAAAACCGTCGATGTCGGTCTTCTTCAGCGCATCTTCGACGGACCTACACAGGTAGTCCACGTACGCCTTCGTCAACGGGATGTGCATGCCGGAGGGCGTGCCGTAGCTTTGATCGGGATGACGCTGGCCCCAAAGCGTGTTCGCGCCAATGCAGTAATAGCCCATGACAAGCATGTGCCGTTCATGGCCCAATCGGACAACGTCAGTGAGAAAATCGTTTTTCAGTCCCGGCTGTTCGGGAATGGGACCGCCTTTGTACCAGGCATAACCGTTGCAGGAGAGCACAAACGTCTGAATGCAATTTACACCGATGTCCTTGTACCACTTCACGTGCGCGGCCGGATCGGCGCCTGCCCAGTGTCCGGGTGCTGCAAACCACAAATCATTGCCTCTGACTTGCCAGTTGAAATCGATGCAGAAGGCGTGGATCGGGTGTTTCAACAAGTCAGCTTTCCAGAGTTCTTTCGGCGGCATAGCCCGCAAGTCGAGCTGTCCACCGACGAACATGCCCCATTGGAGGTTTTTGAGTTCCTGCCCTCTTGATTCACTGACGGCGGGCGGCGGTTCTTTCTCTCCGCGGCAGAAGCCCGCGCCTGA
Source organism: uncultured Planctomycetia bacterium (assembly GCA_963719005.1). Lineage (GTDB taxonomy): Bacteria > Planctomycetota > Planctomycetia > Pirellulales > Thermoguttaceae. Next base: position 175,213 of record CAVRAR010000018.1, on the reverse strand, counting down.
CAATGTTTCCGCCAAGAGGACGATGCTCAAAACGGTCTTCCTGAGCTCTCTCATTTTCGTATCTCCACGTTGTCTGAACCGCCATCCCTCGTTTCGACGCCGCTTAGACACGTCCGCGTAGCAGCACTCCCCATGTTAGCAAAGCGGCTCGCGGCTTTCCAGTTGGCGCGCCAGTTCTCGGTCCAGAATCAACTCCCTCGGGCGTTTCTGATACACTCCGAGCAGCAATTCCCATGCTAAACAAAAGAGAACTACTTGGGAAACCCGGGACTATCGCTCCTCGGTCCAGGCATTGGACGTCACTGGAAACATCGATATTCGAAACTTCGTGCATCCGTAGGGCACCAGTCGGATCGTCTGCGACTGCGACTCTGCAACAGCTCCATCAGGCAATGCCTGGCCCTCGGTCGGACGCCAAACAAACGGCGTGGCGGGAATCTCCAACACGATCGGTGCATTGAGCTGCCATGACCAAACCGACGGCATCGCCTTTCTTTCCACGCGGATGTCGCCGCCATTCCGCTTCGCGTCGTTGTTCAACGCGTACTGCCATTTAGCGTTCTTGACAGGTGTGTTCGGATCCTTGTCCGGAATTGCCAACGCAAATAAGAGCGGACCATACGAAACGGTTTCATAGGGCAACCGGCGTTCTTTATAGTTTGCCGATGGTCGGGAGGCGAAATACGATTTCGAAGACGCGGGGTATTCCCTTTCGTAACCGTGGGCAATTTTCACGGACATTGGGAACTGCAACGTCACGACGTCCCCTTTCGTCCACGTTCGTTCAATACGCACAAAACCGTCTTTGTTGCGAGCAACATCCACCGCCTTTTCATTGACGGCGATTTGCGGTTTCTCGCACCAGGCAGGGATGCGGAAATAGAGCGGAAATGCGGAGATGTGTTCCGGCTCAACCGCAACGCGTATTGTCTCCTCAAAAGGATAAGCCGTGTCGCACGTCAACCGGACCTTCCTGTCTTGGCCGGTCAAGCCCGATACGGTGCAAGGCCCGTAGAGCGTCGCCACCAGGCCGCCGTCATAGGTTGCCATCCACATTTGCTCGACATAGGTCGGGATAATGCGATTGACCGCCCCCACACAACACAGAACGCCCGGATTTCCCAATGGAGTAAATCGAAGGCAATCGGCGTTCCAGCCGCAAGGCAACGACAGGGGCTCGATGCGATTTGGCGATTGCAGATAACTCATCGTCTTAAAGTCCCGTGCTATCGGAGCCGGTGCTGCGTTGAAAAATGCCCGTTCCATGCGGTCGCCATAGGAACTCTGGCCGAGGATGCGATACATCCAAGCCGAGGACCAGAGATTGGCCGCGACGTCGCACGTTTCGGTCAGTCGAAACGCGCCGACGCCCGAAAGCCACTCCTCGCCGGACGTCACACCATAGGGCAGCATGTGTTCGCGGTCGAAGTTTTCAAACGCGTTGCACGAAGCTCGTCGGAAGGTTGCATCGCCCGTCCACGGATATAGCAAAACGGGAAGGCGAATTTGTTCATAGGCGCATACCGCGTGGCCCGTGGTGAACTTGCCGGCATTCCAGTCTTGAAGTGTCTTCTGAACATCGGGGGCATTCATGGCGGCTTTCGCGCATTCGAGCAAACGGCGATCGCCGCTGAACCGATATGCTTCCAACATCGCGTCGAGATTGCAGAGCCCGCTGACATCGGGCGCGAATTCCAAATGGCCCATGGGCGTCGGATAGCCGCTATAGGCGGTAACCAGCGCGTCCAAAATGCGTTTGTCGCCGGTGGCTGCATACCAAGCCACGAGCGCCCGCCCCATGTGCGAATGCGCCCAACTGTTGAAGACGTGGTCCGGCTTGCCCTTCTTCCAATAGATAAAGGAGTTTCCGCTGCGATTGACGCCTTCGACCACGGGCAGCAGCCGTTTCGTGACTTTTTCGACGAGCGCGTCGTCGTGCAAAAGATAACCCAGTCGCAGAGCGCCGTCGAACCAATACGCACATTGTTCGAGAGGACCGCCAGTTCCTTCGGCGGCGAAGACGCCTGGCAAATTGGGCGCGTTGACGGGTGTGCCTTTCCAAGCGTCGCGGAACGTGGGATGTTGTTCATCGAGATGGCCGGTGATTCCGTTTCTCGCCGCCAGCGCCCAATCGCGCAGCCATCCTCGCGGCTCGATTGCCCCAGGGGGCAACGGCAAGAACGCCGGTTTGACATTCGGCTCCGCAATGCCGGCGTAATTCGAGTATTCGGCGTCGCCCGCCGCGACCATCGGACCGGCAAGCAACCCGACGGCGATCAAACCATACCGCAAAACCGCCCTTGGGATCGAAGGAATCCATCGGGCACAACCAATTTGCACAGCGTGAACGAAAACCATGATGCTATGTCCTTTTGTAATGTTCTGTGATTGTCCGCATCCGAAAAGCCGTTGTCAATGACGACTTGTTTCACAATGCCTGACATATCCACTCAGGCTCGCCGTTCAGAAAGGCAAGGGGCAAAAGTGGTACATTGTGTCACACCTTGGGCGTTGGTAACTTATCTATTATGCCGCCTGCATTTGTCCGGACTCTTACGGGCCGACTTCCGCTTGAAACGCGTATTGCCCGGACTCAACCGTGAACAGCGCGCTTCCGTCTTCCATCTTCACGAACTTCACGCCCTCGGCCTGCGCCGCCGGTTTGCCGTTTTCCGTTACCGTGGCGGCATCTTTTGTGGGTACATAAACCGTCGCCGTCGTGCCCACGGGCACTTGGACGCGAAGCGTGAATTGCCGTTCCTCCTGCGTCCAATCGCTGGCGATCTTCCCGCGAATCGAGTCGTATTCCGCTTTGACCCAGGTGAGGCCGGGGCACGGGCGCGGCCGGAGGACGAAGTGCTTATAGCCGGGCTGCTCGTCGTCGGGATTGATGCCGGCCAGCTCGCGCCAAACCCATTCGCCCACTGAACCAAGCGGCCAATGGTTGCGGGAACTCTGCTCGATAACGCCTTTCCGCCCCTTTACAACGGCATCCCAGCGTTCCCACATGGTGGTGGCGCCCATGTCGATCATGTAACCCCAGGACGGCACGGTCCGGAGGTTGATCAACCGCCACGCCTCGTCGTGCTGGCCGTTGCGGGTCAGTTCGAGCATCATGCGAGTGGTGCTTTGGAAGCCCGTCGAGGGATGATCCTTGAACTTCCGGATACCTTCCACCATGTGCTCCATCGCTTTCGGCCGCACGGCATCCTCAAGCAGATTGAAGTATAACGCCAGAGCATAGCCGGCTTGGGTGTCGCCCGGGATTCGGCCGTCCGGCGAAACATACGCCTTATTGAACGCGGCCTTGATGTCCTCGAAGAGCTTGGAGTATTTCGCGGCATCGTCGCTTCGCCCAAGCACCTTGGCCATTTTGGCCACGATCTCGGTGGAGTGGGCGAAGAAGGCCGTGGCGAATATATCGTGCGGCGCCTCGCTTAAGCCTCGTGGATAGTCTTTCAAACGAACGATATTGTCGTCGCGCCCTTCACCGGTAAGCCAATTGCCGTTGAGCCAATCGCCATAGTCGTTACCGCGATTGTTCCGCCATAGCAAATCGGGGTTGTTGGCGCGGATGAACTCGATCCATCGCTTGGCCGACTCAAAATGTTCTTCGAGTATTCTTGTATCGGCATAGTTTTGGTACAAGCGCCAGGGAACGATGACGCCGGCGTCGCCCCAGGCAGGCGCGCCGGAAAAGCCCCATTCCGGATAGGTGACATGCGGCGATACGTCGGAAAAGCGGCCGTCGTCGCACTGCGAGTCGCGGATATCGCGTATCCACTTGGTGAAGAAGGCGGCCATGTCGCGATGGAAGATCGCCGTTTGCGAGAATGCCTGGAAGTCCATCCAACCCTCGCGCTCGTGACGCTGCGGACAGTCGGTGGGCACGCTTTGCATACTGCCTCGCTGTGTCCACTGGACGCAGAGCATAATCTTGTTGATCAGTTCATTCGAGCACGCGAATCGGCCTGTCTCCGGCGCAGCCGAATGAAATACGCGGCCGACAATGGCGTCTTCAGCCGGCCGGCTCGGCAAGCCGGCCACCTCAACATACTGAAATCCATGATACGTAAAATGCGGCTCGAGCGAGGCTTCGCCTCCGGGCCACGTGTAGTCATTGATTTGTGCGGCGGTGCAGAGACTGGCCGTGAAGAGCATGCCTTCGTCGTCGAGCGCTTCGGCATGACGCACCGTAATCTTGGTTCCCGCAGGCGCGTTGGCCTTCAAGCGGCACCAGCCGACCATGTTCTGACCCATGTCGAAGACGTACACGCCCGGCGTGGGTTCCGTCATTTTGACGGGCTTCAACTCTTTTTCCACGCGTATGGGGTCATTGGGCTGGGCCACAAGAATCGCGTGTTCGTCGCCGTCCGGAAACGGCAGCACTTGCACGGGCACCCAACCCGCGGCGGCGAAGCCGGGCCGATCCCAGCCGGGCATTTCCTTGGTCGCGTCGTATGCCTCACCATAATAGATGCCTGTCCGGCGGATTGGCCCATCGGTCGTCGCTTGCCACGACGGATCGGTAACGATCGTTTGCTTGCCGCCGTCGGTCAAGTCGATGTCCAACCGCATGAGTAGACATTCCTGAGCATTCGGCTTGCGCGGTTGCAACATCATAGGGCCGGCCCACCAGCCGCCGGCAACTTGTGCCCCCACGGCATTCTTGCCGTCGCACAACAACTCTGTAACGTCGTAGGTCTGATACTGGATGCGTTTGCAGTAGCGGGTAAACTCAGGCGCAAGCAGATGATCGCCAACCCGCCGGCCGTTGATGCGCAACTCGTAGAGGCCCAAGCCCGTCACGGTGACAATAGCACGCTTGATCGGTTTGGCCACGGCGAATTCCTTGCGGAGCATGGTTGCCGTCCGCTGACTGTCGTCGTCGCCACCGCCAGGGCTGGGATACACACGGCCGTCGACCAACTTGTCCTTCGCCCAGCCGCCCCCCTCGATCGAACTCGATGCGAGGACCGTGGCGCCTTGGGCGAAGTTATTTTCACCCAAGAGAACCTTCATTTCGGCCAGCGCGAACGCATAGTTCGATGCGTCACGGTGGGCCAGCCGGTTTACGCTCAGACGCACGTAACGGGCCGAGATGGGTTCAAAGCGGTAGGTGCGCGGCGAGAAATAGGGATTCGGCACATCGGCGCCGGATTGATCGACGACTGTCTTGGCATCGGAGAAGTCGGCCTTTTCACCGGCCTCAATCTTGAACCGCACGGGGAACAACATGCCGGGCGTGTCGGGCTGCCAATCGTACGGACGCGCCGGATAGAGCCGCACGCCGTCGATCTTGCGTTCGGCACCCAGATCGACCCCCACCCATTGAACCGTATCGGGCGATGTCACTAATTCGCTGTGATAGCCGTTGTGCGGCGTCAACGGCTTTAGCGGCGCTTTGGCTGGGGCCGCGATCCACTTGGCCTCCCAATCGGTCGGCTTCAACAGGCCCATCGACCACGAAGCCGGTTCGCTCGATTGCGACAGATTCCCATCCTTGTCCCATACCAAAACCTTCCAGAAGCACTGCATCCGTGTTTGCAGCGGCTTGCCCCGATAAACGACATGGATCGTCTGATCGCCGGCCACCTTTCCGCTGTCCCAGAGGTCGGCTTCATCGGCCGCCAACTTTGCGGCACTGCTGGCCACAAGGATCCGATAGGCCGTTTGCTTTTGTCCACGCACATCGGACTTCAAGACCCAGGAAAGCCTGGGCGCGACGACGTCAATTCCCTGCGGATTCTGGAGGTATTCGCACCGAAGCCGTTCGATCACCAGCGCACTCGGATCGCCGGCTTGGGCGAGTTGTGCAAGAGCCATCGACGCTAAGACTGCGATGCCAAGGCAAGCCCGTCGCATGGTATCCTCCTTCACGCGAAATAAGGTGTGATGCCGGGATGAAGGCACGTTTAGGTTGGTTTCGCAAGGTGGAATCAAACACCAAGTACAACGCCGACACATGCGCAAAGCTATGAACACCAATACCGCGAACTGTCAAGGGAAAACACATAATAAAACATTTAAGCAAATGGTTGTCAATCCTCTCAACAACAATGCTCCTATTCCCTGATTTGCGTTGTCAACCTTCGTGCCTCATGCGAGTGAATAAGTTGCGACGGATCGCCGCGGTGCTGTCCGACAGCCCCTCTGGAGAGATCAGGCCGGTTTCAGGTCGCGACGATCCGCGTTTTGAAAAACGTTTCCTTTCCGGCATTTGCCCGATCGTTTGCCGTCCGGGCCGGCTCTGCCCGATTCTAGTCCGAGAATCGCCATCTCGGAAATCAAACCAATGAAGACTCGTGCCGATGTCCGATTTGCAGGACACGCTCTGGTCCATCTTGCAGGGGGGCTGTACGAGCGAATTCACAATTTTATTGGCTTCGTCGCCGTTTTCGTAGCCTTTCCCCACAACCATTGCCGCACGTGTTCTGCTACCGCCCGAAGGCGATCATCGCTAATTCGCTCGCGGTACACGCTGGCCATCTCGTCGCGTGAGTGCCCCATGATGGCATCAACCGCTACTTGATCGCGAGACTCGCCGCCAATAGTCTCGAAAGTATGCCGCAAGGCATAGAATGTGTGCCCACGGCGGGCGAGTCCCACCTTACCGAGCAAGTGCCCCATAGCAGACGTCACCCGATCTGCACGGGATATGCGAGCAAGTTCTTCCATGTCTGCGGTTTCAAAGTCTGCAGGGTTGCCCCGGGTGCATACCCATCGTTGCCCGGCGGGCGTGAGAAACACTAGATCGGCATCGGCTTCGTCCCAAGGCTCTGGCCGCGCTTTCAGAGCCGCTTTGATCGCGCTGATAGTCTCCGGCCAGAGCGGACAGCGACGAGAAATCCCCGTCTTGGGCCTCGGGTAATTGCACCAGCCGCCTTTCAGGTCCAGGTTTCTTACGGTCAAGTTCGCCACATCTGTGTTGCCGAAACCACAGTTGATGCCCAGCAGAATCATGACTTTCAATGGTAACGTGGCCGCCGCCAGTATTGCTCGGATCTCGGCCGCCTCGAACATGCGTTGCCCATTCTGCTGTCGTTCACAACGTAATTCGCGCCGACTCGGACCGATGAACCCCAGCCCGAACCGGACCGGCTTATCGATCAGGTTGGCCTCATAGGCGTACCGGAAAATGCTGCGGACCCTCTTGATCTCCACCTTGCGGGACAACTTGCCGTAGGTCTTGGCGATCTGGGCACGTAGCGCCTCGAAGTCATCGGCGGCTAGGTCATCCACCAGTCGATCTCCGCCAAATACAGAGAGCACACGCTTGCAGGTCTTATGCTGGTCACTGAAAGTTCCAAGGGCCAACTCGCCGGCAGCGACCCGGGCCTTCTTGGCCACGAGGAATCGCTTGACCAGATCCTCGATCGTCAGCCCGTCGCCTTTTCGACGGGGCTTTCGACCAGCGTACAGATCATCGCGTTCTTCGACGTACCGCTGGAGTGCGGCGTTGGGGTCAGCCCACTTGCCAAAGTAATGGAGCTTCCCGCGAATCTTCTTTGCCCATCTGCCGGTGGCGTGAGCGAGCAAAGGGAAGTCTGGACGGGGCTTGGCAGGCTTTTTACTGCCTTTGGACATGCTGGAATACGTCATGGCTGAGGACTCCTGTGCAAGGGTGTCGTCTACGCTTTCTGGTGCCGCTCTCTGGGGGTCACTTTGCGATTTTGGTGTCTCAAGAGGTGTCATTACCTCCGATAACACCAGCCCCCACAGAATCAATACCCCGTATTTTCACGGGGAATACTGAGATTCTGAGCGGTATTTGCCGGACTTTCCCCGGGAAACTTCTTGCCAAGTGTATGTGATGAGGTGATGGGTAACACTTTTTTCGCCTCCTCAGCAGAATTCGTGGGTAGGTTTTGGGCATAAACGCCGCTTAAACCCCGAGAAATCGTGATGTTCCCGTGCTTTTCCAGGATCGAGAATTCGGGACACAGATTCCGGCGGCGTTTCTTGGTCTGTCGGAGGCACGGTCGTGGGCCAGGTATTCGGCCACTTCTGCCGCCAAGCGGCCCCAAAGCCACGGAATCCTGCGGTTTTCCGATCATTCATTTGTCCTGCTATGCCTCAGAAAACGCACGTCTCCACTGCTAACCAGCCCAATTTCACCCACGAATTCTGCCGAAGACCCCTTTTTTCACGTCCGAGCCGGCACGGAGTCACCACCGTCGCACATTGTCAGAGCCGCGATAGGTTGTCTTTTATGACGATGGCGAGCGTCGCGAGGGCTTCGCTCGGCTGATTCGCCTCCCCCACCGCCCGAACGCCGGGCACACGCGCCAGAACCCGCCCGCCAGCCTCTCGCGTGAAAGTGACCGGCATGAGCATGTACCCGCACCCTCCTTCAGCATCAATGAGCGGCAGGGCGCACCGTCCAGGTCGAGGTATTGCCGCAACTCATCCGGCACCGAGAGCACATGCACAGTGTACACGCCGGAGGGTTCCTTCGCATCGAACACGGCTCAATAATAAGGCTTACCTTGCAATCTTTCTCTTGCATGACAATGTGTTATCAATCACTCTCATCACCAACAACAAATGCCGCTTTGCCACCGTATTCGAGATACAACAGGGGCTTCCCTCCCCTCCCTCTGCTATCCTCCCGTCATGTTCATTGATCTCAGCGTACCGGCTGACAGTGAGCGCGGGCCGCAGTACATGGAGCAAGTTCTCGCGGCGATCCATCAGGCGAATCCGGAGCGGCTTCCCATGACGCTGGGATTCGGGTGCCGTGGAAACTCCATTGCGATCTTTGCGAAGTTCCCGCCGGAGCTTTCCTCGATCGTGACGAGCCAGCTTGCCGCTCACTATCCCGACTGCGTGATGGAAGGTCTGCCGGACGATGCCGTGGCATTTCCGATTGAAGGTGACGCCCGGTCGTTGGAACTTCGGTTGTGCCCGGACCTGTTTCCAATCCGTCGCTACGTGCAGTTTGAAGACACGCTCAACCGCAACACATCCGATCCGCTGACCGGCATCTTCGCTGCGCTTGCCCCGGACAAGGAACGGCGCTTTTCCGCGCGAATCGAAATGACCATTCGCCCCGCAACGAGGCGTCGCGTGAAGCGCGCCAGAAGGTGCTACGCCGAATGATGAGACCGTTCTTCCGTTCTCATCCGATAGTCGCCCGGGCCTACGCCGTCACGGCCACCGGCTACACGCTCCCTTCACGGCTCATGGCCGCACTGCTGAATTGCATTGCTCGTATGGCATCCCGCGGGCCAAGCCACCACGCCGAGGCAGTGTTGCCAACTGGCCGCACCCACGATCGTGAGGACGATCTCCAGGCCGGTTCTGACAAACTCTCCCGGCACCTCTTTGACGTTCACCTGTGCCTGATGGTTTCCGCTCCCCACGGACGCATGATGGCGGCCGAGAGGCAACTTCGTCAAATGGCAGGCGCGTTTGGACAGTTCACCGTTCCCCGCAGGGCGAGTTTCCGTCCTGCCGCGATTCGACATGGCCTTGCTGCCTCTCCCGCCTCCGGTAGCCGCAATTTCCTCCTCTCCGCCGAAGAACTTGCTACCCTCTGGCATCCCGCCACGTCCACGGTCCGTGCGCCGGCCATGGCCGTCAACCAAAGCCGTGAGTTGGAGCCGCCCTCCGTTCTCCCCTGCCCGACACACGACGCCGATCTTGCCGCACTCGGCCGCGTGAAGTTTCGCGCGAACCGGGATATTTTCGGCATTCGGACGGATGATCGAAGACGACACCTTGCCGTCATCGGAAAAACCGGAATGGGTAAAACAACGCTCCTCCACAAACTGATTACCTCGGATATTCAAGCCGGGCGTGGCGTGGCACTCGTCGATCCGCACGGCGAGCTCGCCGACTCCCTTCTCGATTGCGTACCCCCGCATCGCACGAATGACGTGGTGGTGTTCGACGCCGGCGACCGAGGTTTTCCGTTGGCGTTCAATCCGCTGGCCTGCAATGACCCGCATCAGCGGCCCCTCGTGGCATCGGGCATCGTCGCCTCCTTCAAGAACATTTTCGGCGAAAGCTGGGGGCCACGGCTCGAATACATCCTTTCCAATGCCCTCCTTGCCCTCCTGGAAGTTCCGGGCACATCGCTCCTCTCCCTGCAACAACTCCTCAGCGACCCCGCCTATCGGAAGATGATTACCGGCAAACTCACGGATCCCGTGGTGAAGATGTTTTGGGAGCGGGAATTCGCCGGCTGGAAACCGCAGTACCAGGCCGAGGCTCTGCCGGCGATCCAAAACAAGATCGGCCAGTTCCTCAGTCAGCCGATCCTTCGGGCCATCGTCGGGCAATCCCGCTCTCGTCTTGATTTCCGCAAGATCATGGACGAGGGACGCATCTTGATCGTCAATCTGAGCAAGGGGAAAATCGGCGAAGACGCTTCCAACCTCCTTGGCTCCCTCTTGGTGAGCGGCATTCAGTTGGCGGCCATGAGTCGGTCGGACATTCCCGAATCGCAACGCCGTGACTTTTTCCTCTATGTAGATGAGTTCCAAAATTTCTGTACCGAATCCTTCGCCACCATTCTGAGCGAGGCGAGGAAGTTCCGTCTTAGCCTTGTCATCGCAAATCAATACCTAGCGCAGATGAATGAGGCCACCGCTGAGGCGGTGTTCGGAAACGTCGGAAGCCTCTTGGTATTTGAGGTGGGTGCAACCGATGCCGAAACACTGGCGAACCAGTTGGCAGGCGGGGTGACGCCGCAGGATCTCATGGCCCTGCCAAGATTCACCGCGTACTTGAGGCTCCTGATTGAGGGAATGCCCAGCAGGCCATTCTCGATGGAGACACTGCCGCCCCCGGTGCCTGACCCGGATCGACCGCGTTCCATGATCATTCGACGCACCTCCCGCCACCGCTATGCCCGTTCGGCCGACCAAGTGGAGAGGGAAATACAGGGTATACTCGCTCATACCGCATGAATAAGACCAAACGCCTGCCGCCGGCACCGGAGGACTTGCCCGCCCTGTACGTGACTCTCGCCGCCAACGTGGAACGGTTGGAAGGAATGGTGAGGCAACTACTGGCGGAGGGAACCCACTCCCAAATCACCGCACCCACATGGAAGGATTTCCAAGAACTCAAGGCCGATGTGGATCGCATTCGTGCAGCCATCAACAAGAAGGCGACGTGAGGTATGCTATCTTCCCTCTCAACCACCACGCTGACGCGGGAACATCCGGATTCCATCAAGAGAACGGAAGAGGCGCGTCGGCGGGTTCGCATGGCGATGTACTATGCAGCGCTGGGGCAAATCACGCAGGAGAAGAAGAAGCGGATTCTCGACATCTTGCGGCCGTGCTGCCCCGAGATTTTCTTCACTCCCCCGCTTGTTGACGATCAGCCGGGCGCTTTCCCGCCTTCGGAGGATGATGAAGACGGACATTCTCTGCCGGCCCGCGTGGATGCGTAAGGCTCCGAGGCCGGTTGTCCCGGCTGGTCGCTTGTCCTTTCCCGCTATATATTGGTCTCATGGCAAAAAAACCAAAACAACGCCGCGATCGGTACGACGTGACCGGCAATATCGAGGCGCAATATGTCGATGCTGCGGGGACCGTGCTGCGCAACAGACTTGCAATCACCGACCTCAGCCAGATTCAAATGGCGGAGGAGGAGGCCCTTGCCCGTGCCTACCGCGACTTGCTCCGCGAAGTACGGACCGATACACCGATCACCTGTGACCTTCTCCGCCACGTCCACGCCCGTATCTTCGGCGACCTATACGATTGGGCCGGGCATTGGCGTTCGGTGTGGATCAGTAAGCCGGGCACCACTTGGCCGGCCCCGGACTTCTTGGACGCGAACATGCTTGAATATGAGCAGAATGTGCTTCGGAAGTTCCCTGCCGGAGACCTGAGTGACGATTCCGTTTTTTGTGCCGCCGTTGGAGAAATCCAGGGTGAGTTCCTCGTCATCCATCCCTTCCGCGAGGGCAACGCGCGCACGATCAAACTCGCAACCAACCTGCTTGCCGCACAGACGGGACGACCGCTTCTGGTCTATGACCAAAGCGACGATGGGCAGCGTCAATACATCAAGGCGGCGAAAGCCGCATTCAAGCGAGACTATGTGCCGATGGTCGAAATCATTTGCCAGGCACTCGCACGGGCCGAGAACCGGCCGTGAGTTCCTCGCGGAGCCGCTCGCGTGTTTCCCCGGAGAAAGGCGGTAGCCCCTCAATGACGCTATCGCGCTCTGTCACGTCCAGAATCCGATCGATCCGCTCCGCCTCATCTCGAAGCCACGGATTCGTTTCGGCCAGCGTCGGTCCTTTTCCGAAGTCTGTCATATCTCTATTGTACCATCTTCCCGCGTGCTAAGCCACTTTGGTCTTTCTCCGGTAGTGTCCTAGCTCTGTGTTGCTGGCTTTAGAACCGCGTCGAACAACTCATCGAACCTCCACAGGTGGTGGGTCAGCTTGGCCATCATGGCAGCCGTCGGACGGCGTTTTCCGCTCTTGCCAGGCTTCCGAGTCCGCCACACGAAATTGTAGTGTCTTGGTTCAGCGTGAAATGGAAACTTCGATTGGCTTGCTAGGATCGTCCGGGTGTTGAAGTTGGTTGGTAGTGCTTGGATTTTTCGCTTTGGTGTTGTAAGCGAGGGAGGTGGGCGGCAGCAGAACCACCGCCCGGACCTCGCTCACAACCCCTGGGGCGGCGCTCGGGTCGGTTCCCACCGGAGCCCTATCCTCCGCCCAGGTCGTCTCTCATCGTAACGTCCTTCTTTCGATCAGGCAACCGTCCGCAAACGGGCCGCCTCTCGCTGCTCCTTTCTACAGTATTCACATCCAAGAAACCGTGTGCCCTTTGCAAGAGCACACAGATGACGTTCGAGGCCAAGGTTCCCGATCTTCAGGGAGTCCTCTGTGCGAAATGCCTCCACGAGAGAGCGGGAGAAAAACCCACGAAGAAGATGATCGCTGAGAAGAAATGAAACTCCTCACCGTTGCGGAAGTAGCCGACGCCCTCTCAATTTCCGAGAGCCTTGTCTACAGGCTCAAGGACGAGGGAAAGTTGCACTGTTTCCGAATCGGAAGAGGAGCTCTCCGCTTCCGCGAGGAAGACGTGATGGGCTACCTCGATTCCTGCGTTGTGGAAGTGACCGTGGAGCCACGGAGGGCTCCACGTCTTCACCTCAAGAACATCAGGCTCTAGCTTGCCCGTCGGGCCTGCTCCAGCATGTACCGCGGGTTCTGCGAAAGGTGCTGGTAGGTTTTCACGAGCGTGCTCGGGTCGCAGTGGCCCGCAAGGATGGCGACGGTCAAGGCATCCACCCCATTGGTCAGCAAACGGTTCATCCAGGTATGGCGAATGTTGTAGAGGCAGAACTTCGGAGCGAGCTTTCCGGCCAAACGGTACGTGAGCTTCTTTCGTGCCTCCTTCCGCAAGTCCACTCGACTCTTCGGAACGCTCTTTCCTTTCGTCCGCCGCGTCGGGTTGAGGTTCGCGATGAACTCCTCGACCTCATCGCGGCTGATTTCTCGCTCCTGTTCCCGCATGATCCGCTGCCCCATGCGGAACTGAATCCGCATGAAAGCGCAGTTCACGGCACAGGTTGTCCAGGGCTTTCCGTTGGAGTTGCGGAAGAGCGGGCCGTGAGGATAGCGGAGCATCCGTCGTCGCGTGATTTCCATCGCCCGATCCGTCAGGTACACGAATCGCGGGAGATCGGTCTTCGATTCCGCAACCGGGAACACCCACCGCGAATTGACGAGATCGACGTGCCGGGCCTCGACAATGAGCGACTCTTGCGGCCGGCATCCCGTCTCCCACGTCACGAGGAGAAGGTCGCGAAAATCGGGATCCTCGACGAGCGACTGGATGTCCTCCCATTCGGCGTCCGAAATGACCCTCTCCCGCTTCCCCGCCTTCGGCTTCTTCATCCCGGCCAGCGGATTGTGGTCGATCAATTTCTGTTCGACCGCCCAATTCATCACCCGCTGAATGGCTCGGGCGAGGTTCCTCTTCGAGCCGCTCGACAGATGCGGGTAGGCATTGAGCCAGTCCTTGATGAGCCCGCGTTTCAGTTCCGCGACCTCGATGCCCTCAAGATTAAGACCGCTCAGATAATCGACGAGCCGTTGCAGGCGATGCCTGTACCACTCGACTGTATCCGCGGCGCTATTGGCCCGGACGTCGGCCATGAACCTCTGGATGAGGCCGACGAGCATGGTGGACGGAGCCTTCGGGGCTTCCGTCGGCTCCGGGGGCTTCGCGAGAAGCTCCCCGTATTTCTGGAACGCGGCTTCGCGTTCCGGCCCAAGATTGTGCTGCTTACCGTGCAGCGTGACGTACCAGACCCCTCGCGAGGGGCGATACCAGGGTTTTGCGAACTTTGGCATGTCTGAACCTCCAGCTTTCAGGAATCACCCGAAACGAGCCGAGAGGTTCGTTGGCCTCGCTCCTGTGTCCGCAGGAGCGGGGCTTTTCTGTGACATGCATCTGTGACAACGGCCTGGCCGTCGTCGTAAGTCTAGTATCCCCGCCGCGATTCGAACGCGGAACCTTCGGCTCCGGAGGCCGACACTCTATCCAATTGAGCTACGGGGACCTGATCGTAAATTCTTTGCGCAAAATATCTTATGGCGACGCGTATCGCTGCCATTGGCAGGAAACCGCTGGTTCTTCGACCAATCCTCGCCGCCGCTGCCGCCACCGATACCGGAATTCTAGCGGATTTCTCGGCGAGCGCGTAGTAGTCCCTATATCCCAAATACACAAAGGACTCGAAACCGAATGGATCCAGGGCCTGACGGGCGTTTCCGCAGGCAACGGCTCAGAGAAGCCCGGAGATAACACCCTAACAACGCGGGAGCAACAGCCGTTCTCCGGTGAAATACCACGAAACGCTGAACCTCGCGCCGTCGGCAACTGGCTTCCATCGTGCGTTTCAATCGTCTAAAACCGGCTTTGGCTCGCCATTCTTGCGGGAAAAATCACGGGTTCTTCTGTGCCCTTCCGGCAGCCGTGAAAAACCTTTGGTGGCGAGGCCGCCGTAACGTCTGGGAGGTGACGCTTAGCGCGCGGAGGTGCCACCTCTGTAGGCGCCTTTCAGCCAAGAAACTGCGGCGGTGTGTCGCATCTCCAAGCGCGAGGCGCTGTTCAACGACAGACAAAACTCCCGCGTTCGCAGCCCCTGTGTGTGCTAAAATAGGCGGCGCTAGACAGATCGCGTAGCCCACGGGAACGAATCGCGGCCGTTCGGAAGAAAATTTGTCAGAAATCCGCCCGGCCTGAGTGTAAGAGATTAGGGAAGGTGCCCCCTGATGAGTTCAACCCCCGAAACACGACCAAGCCTACTTATCCGCGTCCGCGACCCGGCGGACCAGGCGGCATGGCAGGAGTTCGTCGAGATTTACCAGCCGGTCATCGTGCGGCTTGCCCAACACAAGGGGATGCAGGCGGCCGACGCCGACGACTTGGGCCAAGACGTCTTGGCGGCCGTCGCCAACGCGGTCCAGCGGTGGGAGCATGACCCGAAGCGGGCGGGATTTCGCACATGGCTCCAGCGCGTGGCCAACAACGCCATCCTCGACGCCCTGACCCGTGCCAAGCCGGACCGCGCGGCGGGCGGTCCGTCGCTCCAAGTAGCGCTCAGTCAGAAGGAGGCGCGGAACGGTCCCGATTCGGACCTCTTGCGGCTGGAGTATCGGCGTGAGGTGTTCCGCTGGGCTGCCCGGCAGGTCCGCAAGGAATTCCGTCAGGAAACGTGGGACGCCTTCTGGCTGACCGCCGTCGAAGGGCGATCCGTCGAGGATGTGGCGAAGGAACTTGGGAAAGATGCCGGGGCGATCTACGCCGCGCGGAGCCGGGTTGTGCGGCGGATTCGGAAAAAAACCATCGAGTACGAACAGGGTTCCTAGATCCATACGTGTCAGATTACTCGGCCAGTGCAACGACTGGCAGGAAGAGCACGATGAACAAGCATCAAACATGCGATCCAGAGCGGATCGAACTGTTCCTGGAACAGAAATTGAGCGGCGTGGAGCAGTCCATTTTCGAGTCGCATTTGAGCACATGTGGCGATTGCCGCCAGCGTCTGGAGTCGGCTGCCGCCAATGAAGACCTCTGGTCTGAAATCTGCGAGTCCCTGCGAGACGAGCCTCTGCCGCCCGACGACCTGCGCTCGGGCGACTCCGATTCGACCGGCGAGGAGGCTTCGTCCAGCCAGGCCACGGTGCTCAAACTGCTGGCGCCGACGGACGACGACCGCATGCTCGGCCGCTGGGGGACTTATGAAGTCGTGGGCGTCGTCGGCACGGGCGGGATGGGCGTCGTGCTGAAGGCGCTGGACGCCGCCTTGAACCGCTACGTGGCGATCAAGGTCCTCGCACCGCACCTGGGAAGCAGCGGGGCGGCAAGGAGACGTTTCTCCCGCGAGGCCCAGGCGGCCGCCGCGGTGGTCCACGACAACGTGATCGAAATCTACGGCGTGGCCGAATACGCCGGGCTGCCCTACCTGGTCATGCCCTACGTCCGCGGCCCGTCGCTCCAGCGCCGGCTCGACGACCATGGGCCGCTGGGCGTGGCCGAAATTCTCCGCGTCGGCATGCAGGCCGCCGCCGGGCTGGCCGCGGCCCACGCCCAAGGGCTCGTCCATCGCGACGTGAAGCCGGCCAACATCCTCCTGGCCGACGGCATCGAGCGGGTGAAGTTGACCGATTTCGGCTTGGCACGGGCGGCCGACGACGCCAGCCTGACCAAGACCGGCATCATCGCCGGCACTCCCCAGTACATGTCGCCCGAGCAGGCCTGCGGCGAGGCGGTTGACCAGCGGAGCGACTTATTCAGCCTCGGCAGTGTGCTCTACGCCACGTGTACCGGCCGTGCGCCGTTCCGTGCGGAAACGAGCTACGGCGTGCTGCGGCACATCACGGACGAAGAGCCGCGACCCATTCGGGAAATCAACCCCGATATTCCCGACTGGTTGTGCTGGATCATTGCCAAGTTGATGTCGAAAGAACCCGCCCAGCGGTTCCACTCAGCTCAGGAAGTCGCCGAGCTATTGGAAGCGTGTCTTTCTCACGTCCAGCAACCGACGAACATGCCTTTACCAGCGGCGATTCCGTTGCCGGCGGCGCGCACGGGTTCGAGGCTACGGAGAATCCTTCAGAAAGGATCTGTCATTATGATCGCGACCTTCGGGGTGGCATTTTTGGGCATGTTGTTAATGCAAGCGACTGATCCGCCCGACATCGCCGGCCGCTGGGCCGGCGAGGATTGGGGCCAGGTCGTGCTCCGGCAGACCGCGCCGGGCGAGTATACAGGTACTTACACCGAGACCGTTGCCAGGTCGAAGGAACCCGGCAAGATCGAACTGAAATGGTCGCGGGTCGAACGCCGCTTCAACGGCACCTGGCGCGAGGGCGACGACCGCTTCGGCGACATCTCGCTCCGCCTGGCCGGCAACGAGATTCGCGGCGCCATCACCACCGACGCGAAATCGAAGATCAACCCGGCCACGCCGCGGTTGGCGGATCTTTTGTGGGTACGTGGCGGTGGTGGGGAGCCAACTTCCCCGCCGCATTCCAGGAAAGTCAGTTTGCTGCTCAGCGATTGCGTTGCAAAATTCAATGAGGCGGCAGCCCGGCACCCCATTGGAAAATACCAATCGCCACTTACGGATGATGAAGTGATTGCGTCGATGTGTTGGCTTTCCCCGGATGTAAACGAGGAACAACTGACCCCACAGGAGAATGAGCAACTCCGTAGTATCGCCGAGACGCGTATGCTGCCCGAGGGATGGCAGTTTGAAGTGGTCACGGACATCCCTGGCGTCAACATGGAGCAATTTCGAGGCTGGTTCATTCAACTGGCGCGGAAGCGTGTTGCGGGCGGGAATGCGATTCACATCATACGTCAGCAATTGCTGTGTCAACTGGGCGCCGACGGCAATCCATTGACATTGCCCGACCTCTCAAAATCGGATGTCGGCGACGATGCCACGCCGCTGGCTGCAGCCATCAAAGAATGCAATCGTAGGAATCACAATATCTGCGGTCTGGAGCAGAAGCCTTTGACCGAAGAAGAGGTTCTCGCAGCGATTCGCTGGTGGAAAACGCGGCGCAATGAGCGCCCGTATCCGATAACGATTTTGCCGCATTTCAGAAAATTGCTGATACGCGACAACTTTCCAAAGGCGCCTTGTTCGAAGTGCTCTGTGAGTCCCAACCTCCAAACGGGAGTCAATATTTCGCCTGGTTGGTCAGGATCAGGATGTCGAAGGAACCCTATGGAACGTACGCTTATGAAATCCGCAACCAGTATATTCGTTCAAAGAGCAGCGATGCCCAAAAACTCAAAGACTCGAGAATTGCCTGGGGCCCCGCGGGGACAGAGGAGCTCCAGGCCGGCGTCCGAGTGGAGCCGGTCAACGAGGTGTACATGGCGGGTCAGCAAGTGACGCCAATTTTCTGCTTCCGCAACACAGGCCAATCCACACTTGACGCTTTGTTTCCCAGGCTGATGACGCGCGGCTATTACAACAAAATCATCGCGGTCGATGCGACAGGAAAAGCAATCCCCATCGAGCAGAATCCAGGTCTGGCAGGGCCTGTCGGATGGATCAAACTATCGTTACCGCCCGGCGCTCAGCATGAAATCAGCGGTTTACCCATTGTGCTTGGGGATGTCGATCGCGGCTCTGCTGAAACCGCGATTCGCGCAAGACCCGGAGAGTCGATTCGCATCCGCTTTGAACTAACGCCGGATTTAAGACCGAAGGAGGCAAAGCCATTGCAGACCGGTGAGCTAATGCTGTTGATCGAATATCCCGCAAATTTCGATCGGGCGAAGAAGGCCCCAGGAACCGTTGATTCGTCCGGCTCGTCCCCGCCGACACGCGCCGAGGGCGTAGTAATCGAAAAACATTTCGATGGCACGTGGACCGCAACGCTCAGCGGTGGAGAGAAAGGGAGCATGGCAACGGTTCAACTGGCGGAAGTTCGCGACGGTGGCCGTTGCTGGAGGCCCGATGGCACGTTGACCGAGAAGTCGCCTGTCAGTGAATGTGAATTCGAGAAGCTCGGCGCCGAGTTTACACCCAAGACAGGAGTACGCCGGGGGTTTTTCGTGTGGGTTTGCAACCGAATGGCGGAGCCCTGCGGATTGAATTACGAGGTAGCGCCCCGCAGCGGGCTTGCCGGCCCGCCGACGCTCGGCCTGCGCGATCCCGAATAATTCGACTCCACTGTGCTTTGTAGCGTGGGTGCCGGAAACGGCGCATACGGTCACGGTGCGCGTCGGCATTAGCACGGGCCCGTGGGAGGACATCGCCTCGGCGACATACGACGAGACGGGCAAGAAGCAGAGTTCTTCGCCTGGCCGAGTTGGCGATCTCGGCGGCGAAATCGAGGCCAAGGACGTTGGCATTGCGGTGTCCCGTGGCGAATTGCCGAAGCATGGCGTGAGCTGGGTCCTGCAGCGAAATCCGGCCGGCCTGCCGAGCGAGGACTTGCGCGTGATTGGCCTCCGCCGCGACGGCGCGGTTGTCGAGGCCGAAATGCGGCTCCAGGGTCCGAAAGACGGAAAGGAACTCACGGCGCTATTTGTGGATGCCTGGTTGAGGCAGTTCAAGGAAATCAAGCTCCAGCACCGTCGCTACCATTGGGTCGAATTCCGCGATGTCGCGTTGCAGCCCGATAAAAGCGCGCCGAAAGAAAAAAGGCCTGGGATGGTCACCCGACGACAAACAGTTCACCTTTAGCCAATACAGCCCTGAGTCCGGTGTCGGCATCATGAGCAGCGACGGCTCGAAGCGGCGGCTGATCGAGCCCAACGGCTGGGGCTCAGCGTGGTCTCCCGATGGCAAAGAAATCGCGTACACGATTTACGACCAGCGCGGCAACGAGACTCTTGCTCCGGTCAACCCAGGCGGAAGTCTCGCACGGCATCGAATATCGCGACTACGTTTTCCACCGGCGTCTCTTCCAGGATATAGTCGTGGCTTGCGCCTGCCACGTAGCCGCCGCCCGGCACCATGGGCCGCCTTGCGACGTCCCGATTGGTTTCCCGTCCTTTGCGACCGGGACGAAGGAAGAACGACTGGCGGGAGGCGGCGCAGTAGAGGTAGTTCAGGTCGAGCCCCGCGCTGGAGACGGCAAACCCGCCGTCGCGGGGCCCTGTCCCTGCCCGCTTGAGCTTGAGCGTCACTACTGTAGCTCTGCGTTCGCTCTCCTTCACCCCATGAACGCTTGCCAATTCGGATTTGAGTTGTGAAGGGAGCGCGGACGTGCCTAACCGGACCACAAACCCGGTAGCGATGCCGGCAACGGCAACACAGGCACATACGATCGCCCAGCGGCAGGATCGCGTCATTTTCCAACTCGAAGAACCTGTCGATGTTTCCTTCGACCTTATTCTTTTACCGGCCCAAACTCGGGTTTGGGTCGATTGGGCTGAGTCCACATCGGCGGAGAAACACGCTGATCATCCACGATCAGTCCCGGATTCTTGTTGTAGCCGACAGCCTGCTGGACCTTACTGTACAGCTTCTCGTCGAACTTTCCCACCACCGGGTCAAACGTCAGCCGGTGCGTAAGAATCTTCTTCGCGAGTGAACCATCACAATTGATGGTGGCCTCTTTAGGAATGCAGTAAGGTCCGCTCCATACAGTTCCGCTATTTGTCATCTCCGTCCAGACGCCCGCCCAAGTGCTCTGAGGCTGGGCATTCGAGTAAAATCGTGCTTTGCGCACTATCCAATCCGCGGCAGGATCAATCTCTAGCTCCCATCGCCCGGTTGAAAATGGTACCTGCGTGAGCCTGGCATCTGAGCCCAGTGCAGACACAACAAGAAGACCATGCTTGGATTTCTCTACCCGAGTGATCTTCTTGAGGTCTTTTGAGAACAGTCGCCCCAAGGCATAGGGAAAGACGTACTTTGACAAATTGTCGCGATTGTCGTTAGGGCGATACAGCACCGCAATAGGCTGCATCCCCTTCTCTGTCTCTTTGCCGTTGGGGCTCACGTCGAAGTTCGTGTCCTCGAAATAGTCTCCCGAGAAATCCGGTCCCCAGTATCCCCATATCTTGGTCCGTATCGGCTTGAGCCCCAGCGTTTTCTCGTGGTCGATCGCGTCGTTGGTATATGCTAAGCGATCCTTATCATAAGTCAGCCTCCAGCGGCGCTTCACGTCAACAGATGCGCCCGATTTCAGGTCGACCAACCACTTCCCTTCCTGAGTTCCCGAGGCGGAGAAGCCCGACTCGTAAATCGCGTCATACTTCTTGAGATTCTCCAAGACTTGTGAGGCCGTGATGACCATCGCCGGCCTCCACCACTGCTTCAGGACGGAATCGCCCGTTCCAAAATAGTTGCCGCCGAATCCCTTTCCGTTTTCAAACGAACAGAAGCTTACGTGCGGCAGCCCGTTGTGCGACATGGGGAGGAAGAGTTTGAACGTGCCCGTGCCTCGATTGAGGTCCGCTCGCTGGGGTTTGAGCTCGGCGCCTGTGGCGTGGCCCGGATCCGCGGTAGTCGTTTCGCCTGGCATGGCGACGTGGTCTGCCCGGACCGCCAAGTCGTGGCTCAGGCCGTTCATTACCTCGTCCTGATTCGTCACGGTGACCGATGCAAGCAAAATCGCCCGGTCGCGCGAGGCCAGCGTGTAAGTGCCCTTGATCCAGTAGATATTGCCTGGTGTAAAGGTATCTGCGGTGCCGCGGACCTCAACGATCGTGATCTTATCGCCATTCAAGAAGCGGGTTGCACCTTGCTCAAATTTGACGGCGTAAGGAAATTCGGCCGCGGTTGTCGGCTGCGGATTTTTCGCGGCGTCCGGGGCGGGGGCGAGGACGCGGAATTGGATATCGCCCGGCGAGAGCGTGCCCATGAAGGGAGCAACGCCGGGTCTGTTGGCAAGCCGCTTCTCCAAATTGGCCACGGCGGCCGGCGTATTGTCGGCGACAAACGCGGCGATTTCCTGCGGCGTGGGCGGCTGGCCGCAAAGGTCGAGCGTCACACGGCGGAGGATCTGTTCGCGTTCGGCGGCTGCGGTGGGGAGCGGCAGTTCGCGCCCGACGCGCTCGGCAACTATTCTTCGCCAGAGATCGGCCCCGTCCTTGGCCCCGCAGTGCAACGGGACAGCACACGGCGAAAAACGCACTTCATCGCCCGGCTTCGTGTCGATCCGCGCACCGACGTGCACACCGGCCCAATCCGAATTGTCGTATTTGGCTTTAAGGCCGACGTCGACGCCGGCGGCCAGCGTTTCACAGTACTCACCAGGCGCAAGCCGGTAGTTCCTTTGCGTTGCGACCACTTCCCATGCTGTCGCAGAGACCCTGAGGACCGCGCCCTTGGCATCGTGTGCGTTGCCTCCCCCTTCCACCCACGACATCATGCAGAAGAGGGCCGTCTTCTTGCCCGAATTGTAGACCAGGACGCGAGATTTCAGCGCCGTGTTGAGCGGATACTCCTTGGCACGCGGCTTCAAGAGCCACGCCACGCGCAGCCCGTCCGGCGAGGGCTTTCCCCACGGGGCATCGGCCAGTTCCGCCGGCAGCGGCCGGCCAGGACGGATATTGTTCTCGTCGGCGGCAAACACCGCCGCCCCAATCGGATTCGTGTCAATGGCGGAAACTTCGTCCAATAGCGCGACGGCATCCGAGGGCAACCAATCGTGCGTCGCATCGAAACGGGGCAGGAGCTTCTCATACTTGACCGTCCGATCGCGGCCGCCGTTGTTGTGCGCAATTTCCCATTTCACGTTCTCGCCAAGCCTCCCAACGAGCGCACCGGGTATCTTCCCGTCCGCCCGCGCGCAAGCCCGCCATTGTTTGAAGAGCGTCTGCCCTTCATTGCTATTCGGCCGCGGCTTCCCCGCCGCCGCTTCTCCGCCTTCTGCTGTCGTGTCGGTAGCCGTGGCATTCGCTTCCTCGCCGGGCTTTTCCTCGCCCGCACGCAGCATGGCGAGCGGCACGGCGATGCCAACCGCCACGGCCAGAGTGAACGCAGCGAGTGCCACTGATATGCCGCGACGATTCAGGTTCTCGCTGAGCACGGCCAATAGCCGGCCTTCGAGCGACGACTTGCGGGCCATCGCCAGCCCGCACGATTGCGTTCCGCGGATGGGCGAGAGACCTGCAACAACGTCGAGCAAGTGTCCCGCATAGGCGGACGGGCGCACGCCGCTAGCCAGAACCAGATCGTCGCACGCCCGTTCGCCTTCCACGCGAAGACGCCAGGCGGCGAGCCACACCAGGGGGTTGAACCAATACAGAGCACATGCGATGTGCGCCAGCAGTTGGGCCATCGTATCGCGACGCCGGATGTGGGCCAACTCGTGCAGCAAGACGGACCGCAATTGCTCGCCGCTCCATTGCTGCGCCGCCGCCGGAAGCAACAGATAGTATCGGAAGATGCCCCACGTAATAGGTATCGTCTTCTCCGGGTGAATCAGCAAGGTGATGGGCCGACGTATCCCGAGCTGCAAACGCGCGGACATAAGGACCGTTGCCAGCGGATCATCAGTTGCCTTTGTCGGCCGCGCCGACGACCCGATGACCGTCGCTTGCCGTTCGATATTCCAAAGCATCCAGCGAGCGACCATCAGCCGCAGGATGAGCACGGAGAAACCAATCGCCCACGCAAGCGGCAGGGCATCGATCCCGTTCCAGCTTCCTGCGGCCGGCTCGGCAGCGACTTCCGCTCCGCCCAGCGAGGGCCGTGAATCCGGCACTTCGACAGCCGGTTGACGTGCAATGGCGGTCGGCCGCCCGACCTTCGCGGCGTCTGCAATTCTGCGGCGTTTCGACGGCGCCGCCGGCGGGCCCGGGGATCGATGGGAGGCTCGTTTCCACAACAGCCGCTTCCGGCGTAATGCCTGCCCACCGCGGCAGCACTCGCCATTGCGGCAATAGCGCCGATAACACCGGCACAACCAGGGTTGCGACCAGCGCCAGCAGCCATATACGGTGTCGAGTCGCCGCCGAGTCGCGACTGAGAATCGCGGCGGTGACGGCCGCCAACACCAGCAGCGCCGTGCCTTTGACGATTGAGTCCAACAGGACGGGACTTGACGCGTCGGAGAGCGCGGCAGCGGCGAGCAGCGTGCAATTCATGTCAGCGTCCCTCCTTATGTGCTTGTTCGATCAGCTTGATTAAACGCTCGCGCTCCTCGACCGACACCCGGTCCTTCCGCGAATGCAGATGCGCGGCGATCGCTTCTTCCAGAGAGCCGCTGAAGAAGGTTGCCAACACGCGCTCGAATGCGTGGCTTCCGGCCTTCTTCTTGGGCTGGCGAGGAGCATAGATCACCTCCCGACCGCCTTCGCGTCGTCGCAGATATCCCTTTTCTTCCAGGATGTGCATCATTCTTCGCACCGCCATCGCCGTCGGCGGCGAGGGGATGGTTTCGACGACCTGGTTTACGGTCGCCTCCCCAAGCGCAAAGACGGCATCCATGATCTGTCGTTCTCGTCGGCTGAGTTCGGAGGAGTTGGGCATTGTCGGCTCCTGCATCGAAGGCGTTGCCTTACGGCGCCCAGCGTGAGCGGCGCCGCATATCGTTAATATTTTAACGCTAGCTGGCGCGAATGCAATATCTATTTCGTTAAAATTTTAACGTAACGTCGAAGCGGCGAACCCGTCGCGAGACCAACGCCGCGCGTTCAAGCCCTGCGTCTCCCCCGCCACTGGGGTAGCGATGCTGCGTGCAAGCGGTCCACGCGGCAGTCTCGAAATGCCTTGCTTTGATGGGCCGCTCTGCAGACGGTCTCCCCCCAAGTGAGGTCGCCTCGTCTCGGATTCTGGGCGAGCAACGTTTAGTGGGACGGTGGAAACGGTGCCGCAGCGCGTCGGGCCGCTTCATAGTGGCGAACAACCTCTTCGCGCGTTAGAGCACGAGCATATACCGATGCCTCGGCAATCTTTCCACGGAAGTTGGCGAAATTGTCGTTTCGCCCACCAACGAAGAGTTGCGTTACCCCGTCCGGATAACCCTTCTCCATCTCGCCGGAGATCTCAGGCGCCGCGTTGCCATTGAGGTATACGGCAATCCTTCTGCCATCGCGCACCAGGACGACGTGATTCCAAGTCCTGGGAGTCAGTTCGGTCTTGCCCACGACCTGTTTGGCCGCGTCGCCATTGAAGAAGAACAGGCGGCCAGGAGGCACCGTGCTGGTGGCACTGGTGCCGCTGATGCCCAGATCGTCGCCTGGCGTTCCCTCGGGGCCTTCACCGCCGCGGGAGAAGATGTAGCCTGTCACAGGCCGCGCCGTGTTGGGCATGGTGTTGTAGAACCAGAATTCAACGCTGTAGGAGTCGGTCAACCGCGCGATCGCGGCCTTCATGCGTCCGCCGTTGAAATAGGCAGCCCGGTCGTCGGGCTTTTTGGCGGCATTTGTCGACGGACTATTTGGCAATCCCAGGATGACGGAATTGTCGCAAGCTGCCCCATTCTTATGCCCCGTCGCATCCTCGACGATGCGATCACGGAAGTTGTACGTCCGCCACCAGGCCACAGGTTTCGACGCCGCAACTGCCTCGGCATAGCCGGCCGACAGCTTGGGGCCCTCGACGTCCACTGCGGGAATCTCAGCCGCGCAACATGTCTACGGCGTTTTCAGAGTGGGAAATCTTAGTCAACTCCTTGGAGGTCTGCCGGAACACGTCCTCCCTGCCACGACCTTGGCTGTTCCGGTAGATCTCCTGGTCGATCGTCGCCCGGATGCAGAAAAGCCGCCACCGCCAGGAGCGTCGGGCCTGGGGCGTCAGTTTGGCGTCGACCTTCTCGATCAACTGAGCGGCCGTAACCGCACTTTCGCCGACTTGCTCCCGGAAGTGGTTTTTCTCAAAGATCTTGACAACCGACGTCACGTCGTCGGCCACCTCGGGCGAGAATTCAAAAGCGGCGTACTGCTTGACCGTCTCCACGGCCGGTTGGTCGGGCTTCCAATAGAGTTGAGCGCAGATCACCTCATTGAGGTCCTCATAGATGCCTTCGGAGTAAGGAAACCCGCCGGAGAGTTTCGCTTTGGCTTCGTTCCAGCGCTGCTGAAGACGGTTGGGGAACGGATTGGCGCCGTATCCGCCCCAGGGTCCTTGTCCCCACATGCTGATTTCAGGAAAATTCAAGAGTGGAAAGCCGCCCGGTACGCCGTTGTCCAAGGGATATCGAGGATAGACGGGCGCTATGCCTTCATCGGCCATGATGTAGTCCACCCAATCCGGCTTCTGTTTGTTGAACTTCTTCGCAAGCCCTACCCACTCTCCGCGACCGAAAAGAAGGTCGAAGTCCCATGTCGACAAGACCACCTTTCCCTTTGGAAATGCGCGACGGTAGGCGCGCGCCTCCGGCTCGGCCGCGCGGA
The DNA here is from genome assembly GCA_963719005.1 of uncultured Planctomycetia bacterium. Lineage (GTDB taxonomy): Bacteria > Planctomycetota > Planctomycetia > Pirellulales > Thermoguttaceae. The sequence continues at coordinate 148,907 of CAVRAR010000018.1, read as the reverse complement.
GGTAGCCATTGACGCCCCAGGGCGCGCATTTCGAGCAGCCGCATCCGCCGTTGTCGTAGGGCGCAATGAACCAGTAGTCGAGACCGACGTCCTTGAACGCTTTGAACTTCTCCTCACAGTATTCTATTTCCAGTTCCAGGACGCCCGGTTTGCTGGGACATAGCTCCGTGCCCAGGTCCCCCCCAATCATAGTCGCTCGCAGTTCTTGTGGAGAGTTCTTGTACCCCTGGTTGGCTACGCAACCGAGGCTCGCATCCAGACCGAGATCCTTTGCCAACTTCAACAAGGTGCGCAAATGCGCGAGCATCACTTGGGCCTCTGGGTCGTCGATCCCGTTGAAATCCTCCATGCCAAACCAGACGAGGAAGCCGTTTACCCCCCAAAGCGACAAATCCTCGATATATCGCGCCATGTCTTCGACCGGAGCATCCTGGTAGAAGTTGTGGAAGTGGGTTGCAAGGTAAACTCCCCGAACGGGCATCTTGGGCACGGAAACTCCGCGCCACGAGCTGGGAGTGATCCCTTGGCCGCCGTACTTGGACGTGTGGAGAAACTTGCCTACCCCGTAGAGCAGGCCGCGATTGTCGTTGCCGATGATACGGACCGTGCCGTTGGCGCCGCCGGCGATCTTGTACCCTTCGGCGCCAATGCCCGGCTCAATGGCCAGTTCCACCGTTAGCGGTGCCTCGCCCTGAACCACGACCCTCGCATCGCAACGACTCTGAACTTGCCGCGTGAACACGTGCCCGACGTTCTCAACCACCGGGTCAGGCTGCGGCGGAAAGATCAAGCGAAGCGATTTCACCGCCTCAGCATGCACTCGAGTAGCGGGGCAAGTCAAAAGCAGAGCGATAATCAACAGCTTCCTCATGATACACTCCTTGATTTCGTAGACGCGCTAAGTCTTCTCGTGATCGTCATACCAACACCTCACTCGCCTTTGCGTTCCTCTGCACATCTACCTTTATGGAAGACATGCTGTATTTCGCAAAACGGACGCGCAATTCAAAGCAAGAAACTGAATTGCAGGCAGGCGGGGTGAGGTCGGCCTCATACGCACCCAGCGCTGGGAAAAAGGGGACAGGTCCAATTTGCCGGAACGGCCCGGAGGGTGCTTCGCACAAATTGGACCTGTCCCCTTTTTCCCTCCGTAGGCAGGATTGCCTGAGTCTAAGGCGGCAAGATTGCGCTTGCAAGTACGTTTTTGCGTGAATCTTTTACGTCTTTCCACACGCCGTCGCCACACGCCGATGGCAAGCATTTCAGAGAAGCCGCCGATAGGCGAGCCGCAGAGCAGACCTATATGGCGCCAATGTCGCCCTCCTTTTCACGGGTAGAGATGTCCCTCCTTCTCAGAGAGAGAAATTCTCCGTAACTGCCCACAAGCGGCGGCGATCCGGTCGCCCTTGCGGTGGCGAATGTTTACGTTCAGACCCGCTTGCGTGAGGATCTCGACGAACCGTGCCGTGACGGAGGACGAGGGCGTGCGGTGCGGGAGGCTTGGGACTGGATTGCAGGGGATGAGGTTGACCAGCGCCGGCCGGCCGCGAAGCAACTTCACGAGATCGCCGGCGTGTTCCGGCCGGTCGTTCACCCCCGCCAGCAACACGTATTCGAAGGTGACGCGGCGGCCGGTTTGCGCGAAGTAATCGTCGGCTGCCGCCAGAATCGCGGCGATTCCGACGCCGCGATTGGCCGGCACGATCTCATTGCGCAGCAAATCGTCGGCGGCGTGTAACGACACCGCCAAATGGTATTGACAATTCTCGCGGGCCAATCGGCGGATGCCCTCGGGCAGGCCGACCGTCGAAATCGTGATTCGCCGCGCGCTGATGCCGAGCCCGTTGCGGTCGACGGCCGCGGCCAAGGCGGGCAAGAGCGAATCGAGATTCAACAGCGGCTCGCCCATGCCCATCACCACCACGTGGCTTAGGCGCTCGTTGCCGAGGAGTCGCTGAAGTTGCAGCATCTGCTCGATGATTTCGCCGACGGTGAGGTTGCGAACGAAGCCGTCGATGCCCGTGGCGCAGAAGGTGCACCCCATCGCACAGCCGACCTGCGTGCTGATGCAGGCGGTGCAATGCTCCTTGTCGTCGCGGAGTAGGACGCACTCGATCCGCTGGGCATCGTCAAGTTCGAGCAGAAGTTTTTCGGAACCGTCGGCCGACCGGCGGTGTTGGACAACCTTAGTGGTCCAAATCTGGAACTCGACGGCGAGTCGATCGCGCAACGCGGCCGGCAAGTCGGTCATCTGCTCGAAACCGGCGGCCCGTTTCTCAAAAAGCCACTTCCGCACCTGCCCCGCCCGATATGCCGGCAGGCCATGCTCAACAAACCAGTCGCGGAGCGTGGCGGGAGTTTGTTCGAGGATGGGAGTCATAATGCAGTCCGCGCCGGGCGCGTGCCTGCTACATGGTGAAGATTCCGGCTACGGGCGAACTGAAGCCGGGCAATAGCTCGCCGCCGGTCAGCACGTCGGCCGAGGCGAGCATGAGCGCCTTACGATCGGCGCCGTAGACCGTTACGGTTTGCGTCTTCGGATCGACCACCCAAACGGACGCGCATCCGGCGTTGAGCCAATCCTGCACCTTGGCGAACATTTCCCCCGCCCGATCGTTGGGCGAAAGCACCTCGACCGCCAGGTCGGGCGCGCCGGGAAAATAGCCTTTGGGCAATCCACCGCCGACGCGATCCGATCGAACGAACGCAACGTCCGGCGCCAGGACGGTGTCGGGGTTGCTACAGATGCGAAAGCCGGTCTCAGCACCCAAGACCACACCCAAGGCTCGCGGTTTCACGAAATCCCTCAAGATTCCGGCGATCTCCGCGACAATCATGCCGTGTTCCGATCCGGCGGGCGACATCATAATGAGTTCTCCGCGCAACAATTCACACCGGCCGAGGTCGGGGGATTGGAAGAGTTCTTCGGCAGTCGTAATGGGCTGTGTGGTGACCATACAATGGTAATATACCGCATGGCAATGGCCGAATCCAGCCGCCGCGCCTACACGGATAAGACTTGAGGGTTTTGCGTTTTGCGGTTAGACTGGAAGAGGACAGGGACGCCGGCCGCACAAGTGGGCCGGCGGGGAGGAACTGTCGGCTTGCCTGACACGCAGCGATCCGTCATGTCGATCAGAGAAGTCTCGGAACAACTGCCCGAAGCGGAACCGGCGACGCCGACGTCGCCGAAGTTGATCGACACGGCCGACACGGCTTCTGCGGGAGAAGGGTCGCGTTCCGATTCGCCGTCGGAGATGCCTCTTCCGCATTGGCTGATCAATTTAGTCGGCCACATCTTGGCCGCGCTGCTGGGGCTGATTCTCGGCTACCTGATTCTCGCCTTGCTCCGGCCGCTGACGTTTCCGCTGCCGTGGTATCACTGACGGTTGGGTCGGCGGTTCGTCGGCCGTAGCCCCTACGGCTTTTCCGCCACGATCACCGAGTTCATCGCTTCGTGCTTCACCTGCAACTGCGGATTCTCGAAGCCGGCGGATTGAAGGTCTTTGGCATACTCGCTGAACGTAAACGTGCCGCCGCTGTCGGTGTTTACCAACATGTTGACGGCGAACAACGCGCCCTCGCGCGGGCTGGTGCGGTTGGGCTCCATCACCACGTCGCGCAGGGCGATCCGCCCGCCGGGGGCCAACGCGCGAAACACCTTGGCGAACAACTCGCGATTGTGGCGACGCGAATGCTGGTGACAGATTGCACTCACCCAGGCGAAGTCGGCGCCCTCGGGCAGATCGTCCGAATAGAAATCGCCGGCGACCAATGTCACGCGGTCGGCGAACTCCGTGCCGGCCAATCGACGCCGGGCTTGCTCGATGGCGTCGGGCAAGTCGAAAATGGTGGCCGCGGCGCCGGGCACCGCCCGCAGAAACGCCAGCGTCCACGTGCCGGACGCCCCGCCCACGTCGAGCAGACGGCGGAACTTCGGCGGGCCGAGTTTCTGCACCAGCTCGTCGGCCATCGGACCGGAAACGACGTGCATGGCGGCGATGAAGCTCGCCCGGTCGGCTTCCGGCCCGCGAATGCTCGCAATCCGCGGCGCGGGAATGCCCGACTTGGCGACCCAGGCCAATTGCGACCAGCTACGCAGGATCGTCATCGCGTGTCGCAACATCGGCAGGATCGTCTCGGGACTTTCTTCGACCAGCCAGCCGCGCAAGTCCGGCGGCACGCTGTAGTGGAAGTCGCGTTTTTCCAAAAGCCCGAACGCGGCGAGGGCGTCGAGCAGGATCGTCGTTGCCCGCAGATCGGTTTGGAGTTTCTCGGCCAGTTGTTCGGCCAAGAGGGATTGGCCGCCCAGGGCGGTCCACACGTCCAGTTCGGCGGCGGCCCCGATGACGCAGGCGGAGCGAAACCCGTTCATCAAATCGAGGATTTGCTGGCGATTGGGATGCGATTCCGACATAACGGGGTTTCCTTGAAGACGTGGACGACAATTACGATTGAAGCGGTCTTCCGCAACGAGGACACGCCCTTGCCAAGCGCGAAACCATTTGCCCGCAATCCGGACACGGATCGAGGTTCGCCCCGCCCCGGAGTCTTGCCGACCTCGTTGACAAGACGGTCACAATCGCTACCGCAGCTATCGCGGCGATGAACCCGAGACACAATACGCCGAGGATCAGCCAATGAATTGGACCGAGAGCTCCCATGTTTTGCCTCGTTTTTGACTGGTTTGAGGATTTCGGGCGGCCGCGTGGCCGCATCCGGGCAGCGGTTCCGGCAGCAAACTGAGCGATTGTTGTAGGGCGGATTTCAATCCGCCCCGTATTTGCTAGGCGGACTAAAGTTCACCCTACGAGTATCAGCGTAGCATACAGCAACCGGCCGGAAGACGCGATAACCCACCCTTGCGAGGGGGTGTTTTCTTGTGTCAATCGCACGAGGGCCGACTTACAATAGAATTGTACGGAATCGGCTTCGATTGTAGCGAGGTAGAGCGATGCGAAGACGTCGATTTTTTGTGGCGGCGCTGCTTTGGCTTGGTCTGGCGACTTCGGCTTCGGCCCAGTTCAAGGAGGGGGGCAGCGAGCCGAACGGCACGAAGACCGGAGAGACGCAGGTCACGCGCTGGCGGGCGGGAATGATCATCAAGGCCTCGGGCGGGGCCTGCAAAGGGTTGGCCGGCTACACCCCCATCCCCACCGATTGGCCGGAACAAGAGGTCAACACCGTCGACGAAGAAAAAGGGGGCGGGGCCCAAATCAGCTATGAAACCGTCGATGGCGGCGCGAAGATCATGACCGTGCGGGTAGGACACCTCGCTTCGGGCGACGAGGCGAAGGCGATTGTCACCGTCGAGATTCGCCGCAGCACGATCCTGCCGCCGGAGAAGACCGACATCTACTCGATTCCCGACCCCGCGAAGTTGCCGCGGCAGATTCGTTTCTACCTGACGCCCAGCCCGAAGATCGAGAGCCGCGATGCGAAGATCCGTGAGTTGGCCAAGGAGATCGGGGCGGACGAGGAAAAGGCGTGGGACCACGTCGAGGCGATCTACGATTGGGTCCGCGGGAAGATAAAGTACAAGAACGGCCCGATCAAGGGAGCGTTGGCGGCGTTGAAAGACGGCACGGGCGATTGCGAAGAACTGAGTTCGCTGTTCATTGCCATCTGCCGCGCCGCCAACATTCCCGCCAGAACCGTTTGGGTGCCCGGCCACTGCTATTCCGAGTTCTACCTGGTGGACGACAAAGGGGAGGGCCACTGGTTTCCGTGCCAATCAGCAGGCAAGCGCGAGTTTGGCGGGATCAGCGAGACGCGGCCGATTCTGCAAAAGGGGGACAATTTCCGACCGCCCAAAGGCACCAAGGAACGTCAGCGATACATGGCCCCAAGAATCATCGGCACGCCCTCGCCCGGCGGCGGGCAGCCGCAATATCGCTTCATCGGCGAGGCGGTGGCGAAGTAGGGACAAAAAAAGGCCGCCGCGCCCTTCGGTTGGAAAAGCGTGGCGGCCGTGATTCAAACTTCCCGCCGATTGCGACTGGATGCGTCGCTGCGAGACGAGCGAAGGTCAGGCGTGCTTCTGCACTAGCCGTGAAGTAGACCTCGGCTCACGCTATATGGGTTGGCACCTCCGTCGGAATACCAGGCAGGAAGTTCGATACACGCTTGATTTGTGTACCCAGTCTATCGACATTTTTCAGCTTGGATTTGCAGCAGAACCGGCCGGATTTCCCCCGAGACGAAAAGACCCGCCTCCGCTGCCGACCTCATACCTTTCCAGCCCTCTCCAAGCTATTTCCATTCTACCTCATAAACGGGCGAAAGGGAAGGAAATTCTTGCGTGATTCTCAACCCCGGCGGGAATTGCCGTTGTGTAAGGGGGGCGGTATTATGGAAGCGAAGTTCCGAATTGGGAGGAGATGTTATGGCGGAAGAGGATGAAGACGAAATCATCGCGGAAATCCACGCGACGCGCAGGAAGATCGCCGAGGAATGCGGCTATGACTTCGACAGACTCCTTGAGCGTTACAAGCGGATGCAGGAGGAGAATCCAGAAGGCTTAGTCGACCACGTTCCAAGAACCGATCCAAAGCCCGAGCAGACACGATCAGAACAGCGACGCAACAGGAACGGTGAAGCCGGGTAGAACGTCATCGCCGACCAATACGTCGGAAGAACTGAGAATGGCGATTTGATTCCGGCCGCGATATACGGTCACAGTTGTCGTTTCAGGATCGATGACCCAAACCATGCGACAGCCGGCGGCCAGCCAATCTTGAACCTTCGCCGCCACTTCGCTTGCGCGATCACCGGGCGACAGAACTTCGACCGCCAAGTCGGGGGCATCGGGAAAGAAACCCCGCACCGGCGTCGGCGGCACGCGGTCGGCACGGGTGAAAGCCGCGTCGGGCGCGCGGACTGTGTCGGGATTGCGCCAATCTGAAAGCCGGTCTCCGCCCCGGTCACCGTGCCAAGCGGCTGGCGTTTCACGTACTCCTTCAAGACCCAACCGATTTCAGCGGCAATCCGACCATGCTCGAATCCAGCGGGCGTCATCGGGATCAATTCTCCGTGGATCAATTCACAGCGCCCCAACCCAGGCGTTTGCAGCAACTCCGCGGCAGTCATAAGATGTTCGGCGATCATAACAACTCTATTATATGAGACGGTTACGAACCGTCAAGTTAGGTGGGGCCGTAGGAATCGCCCCGTGTCGTTCGTCTCGATGGCCGCAACCTCTTCCGGCGTGCCGACGGCGACGACTTGGCCGCCGCCTTCGCCGCCTTCGGGGCCGAGGTCGATGATCCAGTCGGCGGTTTTCAGTACGTCGAGATTGTGCTCGATCACCAGCACCGTGTTGCCGAGATCGACCAGGCGGCCGAGCACCGCCAGCAGCTTTCGCACGTCGTCGAAGTGCAGGCCGGTGGTCGGCTCGTCGAGAATGTAGACGGTCTTGCCGGTGTCGACGCGGCTTAGCTCGGCGGCGAGCTTGATCCGCTGGGCCTCGCCGCCGGAGAGCGTGGTGGACGACTGCCCGAGCGTCATGTAACCCAGGCCGACCTCCTGCAAGCTGCCGACGAGCCGGGCGATTTGCGGGAAGTTCTCGAAGAACTCGGCCGCCTCTTCCACCTGCATGTCGAGCACGTCGGCGATCGAACGGTCGCGGTAGCGGATTTCGAGCGTCTGGCGGTTGAACCGCTTGCCTTCGCACACCGGGCAGGCGACGTACAGGTCGGGCAGGAAGTTCATCTCGATCCGCCGCTGCCCCTGGCCCTGGCATTCCTCGCACCGCCCGCCCTTGACGTTGAAACTGAAGCGGCCGGCCTTGTAGCCGCGCTGCTTGGCGTCGCGAGTGTTGGCGAACACCTTGCGAATCTCGTCGAACACGCCGGTGAACGTCGCCGGATTGCTCCGCGGCGTGCGTCCGATGGGCGACTGGTCGATTTGCACCACCTTGTCGATCTGGCTGGCGCCGCGGAGGCTCGTGTACGGGCCCGGCTTCGGCGCGATGCCGCCCAATCGGCGAACCAACGCGCGGGCGAGCGTTTCGTCCAACAGCGAGCTCTTGCCCGATCCGCTCACGCCGGTCACGCACACCATCGCGGAGAGCGGAAACTGAACGGCAATGCTCTTGAGGTTGTTGGTGGTGACGCCTTCGATTGTGATGGCGCGGGTTTTGGCCACGCGGCGGCGTCGCTCGGGCACGGGAATCCGCTCGACGCCGGCCAAGTAGCGGCCGGTGAGCGACTCGGCGGTTGGCGGCGATCTGTTCGCGGCGTGCCTTGGGCCACGACGCGGCCGCCGTGCCGGCCGGCGCCGGGACCGAGGTCCACGATGCAATCGGCCCGCCGCATGATCGTTTCGTCATGTTCCACCACGACCACGGTGTTGCCGCGCGATTGCAGTTCGCCGAGCGTGTCGATCAGCCGCTGGTTGTCGCGGGGATGCAGGCCGATCGAAGGCTCGTCGAGCACGTAGCAGACGCCGACCAGACCCGAGCCGAGCCCCGCGGCCAGCCGCACCCGCTGCAACTCGCCGCCGCTCAGCGTGCCGGCGGGCCGATCCAGCGTGAGATAGCCAAGTCCCACGCGATCCAGGAAATCGAGCCGCGAGGCGATTTCCGTCAGGATCGGCTGGGCGATCGGCTGCTGATGGGCGGGGAAGGAGAGAGGGGGAGAGGGGGAGACAAGGAGACAAGGAGATGCCGCGTTGTTGCTCTTCTCCTTGTCTCCTTGTCTCCCGGTCTCCTTGTCTCCCCCTTTCCCCGTCTCCCCCTCTTCTCTTTCTTGAACTGGGCACTGAAGTGCCCAGCCCTTGGAAGAATTGTCTCGCAGCGGCGACCGTCATGGCGGTGACTTCGTGAATCGCTCGGCCGGCGACGCGCACGGATCGGGCCTCGGGCCGCAGCCGGGCGCCGCCGCATTCCTTGCACACCAATTCGCCGCGAAACGCTTCGAGCTTCTGCCGCTTCGGCTCGCTGGCGGTGGTGGCATATTCCTTTTCCAACATTCCCAGGATGCCGGGGAATCGCTTGTCCGTGCCGTGCAGGAGTTGCTCGCGAAGCTTCGGCGAGAGCGAATCGAGCGGCGTGTTCCAGCGAATGCCGGCCTTTGCCAGGAAGGGGCGAAGCTGGTTCTGGCGTTTTTGCAAGGCGGCCGGCGTTTCGCCCTTCCACGGCGCGACCGCCCCGGCCGCCAGCGAAAGCGTGAAGTCGGGCAGAACCAACTCGGGGTCGAACGCCGTCCGCGACCCCAGCCCTTCGCACGCCGGACACGCCCCGTAGGGACTGTTGAAGCTGAACGTGCGCGGCTCCAACTCCTCGTAGCTGATCTTGCAGTTGGGGCAGGCGTATTGCGTGCTGAAGAGCCGATCGCGCCACACCGCCCCGCCGGCGGTCTTCTCCTCGTGCGCGGCCAGCACCAGGCCGTCGCCGTGCCGAACCGCCAGATTGATCGACTCGGCGATTCGATCGCGCACGCCTTCGCGAACCACCACGCGGTCGATCACCGCCTCGATGTTGTGTTTCTTCTGGGGCGTCAGTTCGGGCGGATCGCCGACGTCGATCACCTGCGCCATCGACGCGAGCGCGAAGGAAGCCGGCCTTTCGGATGGTCTCGATGGCGTCCTTGTGCTCCCCCTTTCGCCCGCGAACCAACGGCGCGAGGATCATCACCCGCGTGCCGGCGCTGAGTTCCATCAAGGCGTCGAGGATTTGCTCCGGCGTTTGCTGGCGGATCGGTTCGCCGCACTGGTAGCATCGCGGCTCGCCGAGCCGGGCGAACAGCAGCCGCAGGTAGTCGTAGATCTCCGTGACCGTGGCCACGGTGCTGCGCGGGTTGTGGCTGCCCGCCCGCTGGTCGATCGAGATCGTCGGCTGCAAGCCCTCGATCAGATCGACGTCGGGCCGTTCGAGCTGGTGGAGGAACTGCCGGGCGTAGGTCGAGAGGCTTTCGATGTACTGCCGTTGGCCCTCGGCGTAGAGCGTGTCGAAGGCCAGCGAGCTTTTGCCCGACCCGCTCGGTCCGGTGATGACGACGAAGCGGTCGCGCGGCAGATCGAGGTCGATGTTCTGAAGGTTGTGCATCCGCGCCCCGCGGATGCGGATGCAGTCGTCGGCGGCATGCGAGTTCTCAGAAGCCATCCTATGCACGTGCGATAGCGTGGGGCGCAATGAGGCATTATCAAACTATCCAAGGTAACATGGACGCGGGCGGAAGTAAAGCAAATGGCGACGACCGTCGCTAGACGACGTCCGGAATCCGCCGCAAAGCCGCCTACCGCTTGAACAGCGGCTTCAACTCCAACTCCTTCATCGGCAGCGCCGACGAAGGGCAGGAACCGATCGCAAGGTGCAGCTTCAGCGTGGCGGGCTCGAAAACCATCGTCTGCACCGTCAGGCCGCGCATGCTCACCTCGTCCAGTTTCTTCGCCACGTCGGCAATGCCGAGTTGGCCCGACTCGCGGGCCTCGATCAGCTTTTGATAACGCTTGCACCACGTAAGAATCGGCACCGACAATTCCGCGGTGCGGAAGTGGTTCGTGCAGGCGAGAATACCGTGGCTCGAACGGCGAACCGCCACGCTCTTCGGCGTGATTTCAAACACCGCATCATCCTTGGGGTCGCATACCGACAGGCTCACCAGCGTCGTTCGCTTGGCGGCTCGCAGCAACTTCTCCGCCTCGGCCACGGTCGAGCATTCTTCGAGAATCCGGCGGAAGCAAAACGTGTAGGGCTCGCCCTTCGGGTTGAACAACGACCCGCCGTCGCGCGCAACGAAAACCTCGTGGACCGCCAACGATAGCCCGACGTCATTCATGCCCGACAGCGCGCCGAACATGCCGGGAAAACCGATCGAAACAAAAGCGTGCTTGCCGCCGGGGCGGCGGACGGTGACCAGACTGTACTTCGTGAGCATGCCGAGCGTGTAGAAATCGAGATTGCGGCCGAACAGCGGGCCGCCGGTCGCGCTGTGGTCGGCCTCGACGATAATCGACGAGCAGGCAAAGCCGCCGCGATAGACGTCGGGCAGCACGTTCCCCAAGATGCCAAGCTCACGATCGACGCCCAACTGATCGAGCGCTGCCCGCATCTCGGCGCGATGGTCGGCCGATATCTGCGGCAGCAGCGACTTGCCCATTTCAAGGCATTTCGCCAGCCGGTCTTTCCCGTCTTTTTCGATCGGATGCCGCTCAACCAGCTTGCGGGGATAATCGGCGAGCTTCTTCACCACGTCGCCGGTGAGAATGCCGGTTTGCCGGCCCATTTCCTGGGGCGTGCCGGCGACGATCAGCACCGGCAGGTCGTTGATGTACTTCAATTCGCCCTTGCCGGAACGCCCCTCGACGAAGGAGCGGCTCTCCTCAGCCCTGGCGGCCGAAGCCGCCAATAGCAGAAGTAGAACGACGCTCAGCCGCCTCCACGTGCAACGGCCAGCGGCGGCGCGGCAGAAACCCGTCGGCTTGGATTTCTCGCCACGGTGGGGTAGACATTCTTGTCCGCCAGAAGTGCCCCATTTTTCGCGGCAGACAGGAATGTCTGCCCCACCGTGGCGAGAAATGCGGCTTGGGTTATCGCGATTCATCGTGTTCTGCCCCATCTCTGAACGAATTCCCAATTTCGACTGCACGGGCGGCAGACGGCCAATCGGACACCATATTACTCTAACCCGCAAACGTAACGCAGCCTATGCCCCGCTCGGGCTATCGACAGGGCCGATTAGCGAGCGGCCGCCAGATCGTCGAGCCAGCACTCGATCAGCGTCGATTGGTTCGCGTTGCGGTCGATCTGGGCCGCGGCATCGAGACAGCGGTCCAGCCGGGCGGCCGAACGCTGCCGCTCGCCGGGCCCGCGATCGATCGCCACCTTCACCTGTTTCTGCAACTCCACATCCTCCGACACCGACACGCCGCACTGTGCGTGAAGGAGCTGTCGGTAGAACTCGGCGGCAAAGGCGACGATCTGTCGGAACCGGGCACGCCGGGCCGACGGCTCCTTGCCCGCCTCGTCGACAAACGCCGCCACCATTCGGGCAAGCCCGCTGCTATCGAGAATCGCCTCGGAAAGCTTCTGGTAGAACGCGTTCCGAAACGACCACAGATCGGGATCGGCCAATTCCAACGCCCGTTGGATGCTCCCCTCGCTGTAGCGGGCCAGCCGCCGGGCCTCGGCCGCATCGCCCACAAAGCCCTTCGACACCAGCAGAGCGGCCACCGTCTCGATCGGCAGCGGCTGGAAGCGAATCAGTTGGCAGCGGGAGCGAATGGTGGGAAGTTGCTTGGCCGGCGTCGTGCCGATCAAGATCAGCATCGAGCGGGGCGGCGGCTCTTCGAGCGTCTTTCAGCAGGGCGTTCGCCCCTTCGGCGTTCAAATAGTCGGCGTCGTCGATCAACGCGATTCTCCGCCCGCCCATCGAGGGTTTCATGCCGATGTTGTGGCAGAGTCCCTCGCGGCGGCGGTGTTCACGGTCGCCGATCAGCAGTTCCACGGGAATGAACGATTTATCGTCGGGCTTCGCCACCACGTCGAGGTCGGGATGCGTGCCGGCGGCCACTTGGGCGCACGAAGGACACGCGCCGCACGGATCCAACTCGGCTCTTGCAGCAAAGGGGACAGTCCCATTTTCGTCGACCACGGCTTCGCCGCGGTGCCCGCGAAAATCGGGACAGTCCCCTGCCGGCCGCGTCTGGCAGAGCATGGCCTGGGCGAGCTTCAGGGCGAACGTTCGCTTCCCGATTCCCGCCGGACCGGCGAACAAGAAGCTGCTGGCAAGCCGCCCGCGCGCAATCGCCCGGCGAAACTGTTCGACCACGTCGTCGTGTCCGTCGATGCCGTGCCAGGACATAGCAGAATGATGAGTGATGAATGATGAATGATGAATTGCTGGTCAGCCACTGCCGACTGCCGACTGCCGACTGCCGACTATTTTGCGAATTTCCGCTTGCACTTCCTCGATCGATCCCGCCGCGCTGACCACCACGATTCTTTCCGGGGCCTTTGCGGCTTCGGTGAGAAAGCCGTTGCGCACCCGGGCGTGGAATGCGTCGCCCTGCTTCTCCATGCGGTCCAACGGGCGGGCCATCCGCGCCGCGGCCACCTCGGCGGGAACGTCGAGCACAATGGTCAAGTCGGGCATCAGCCCGGCGGTGGCGATTCGACCGACTTCCCAAAGCATCGCCACGTCGAGCCCCCCGCCGTAACCCTGGTAAACCACGTTAGCCAGCAGGTAGCGGTCGCTCACGACGGTCTTGCCTTGCTCGAGGGCCGGCCGGATCACCTCTTCGACCATTTGCGAGCGAGCGGCCATGTAGAGCAGCATCTCACTGCGGCGGTCGATGTGCAGATCGTGGCGATCGAGCAGGATGTTTCGCACCGCCTCGCCAAGCTGCGTGCTGCCCGGATCGCGGCAAGCGACAACCTCCCGCCCCCGTTCGCGCAGCCAGTCGCAAAGCAATTCGACTTGCGTCGATTTTCCGCGAGCCGTCGCCGCCGTCGATGGAGAGGAACATAGGTGTTATTGTAAGCGACATCGGATGCGGGGCCAAGGGAGCCCACAGATCCCACTGGAGTAACAGGAGAAATCCGCTCAGGAATCAGCGTGGCTGTCGCGGCGGATAGCTGGGGAGCGGCATCATCCGTATGCGACGATCATCGACGACTGAGAAGTGGCCACTCCAATCCGTGCGGCTGTCGATGACGCCTGCAATTCTCTCGGCGACGACCGCAGAGGAGGGCGCGGCGATCCGAAACAACACAACGCCGCATGAAGCGGCATGCCCTCGACGAAAGACCAGTTCACCAAAGTCTTTGTCAAGCGTAATGAGCACCCGCTGTTCTGCTACCGCCTTGGCGAGGACCGCGTCGTCTGTCGCGCCGGGAGAATCAGTCCGTATCCAAGCAACGTCGTGGCTGCGAGAACGGAGGATCGCAAGTGCGTCCCCCGGTGTATTCTCGTCCAGAAGAATGCGCATGGCTTCACCCTCTCACACGCCGATTGGGTAGACCCGCTCATCCTTCAGCCGATCCTGAGCATAAGCAAGACATGCGAGTACATCTTCCCGCGTAACGCCCGGATAATTGCGTAGGATTTCGGCTTCGCCCCATCCCTGGGCGAGCAACCCAACGATAAACTCCACTGAAAGACGAGTTCCCTTGATTACCGGCTTTCCCACCAGCACCGTTGGATCCACGACAATGCGATGTTCCCACATATTCGCGTTCTCCATTCGTTCCCCATCCAAGCCTTTCCGTCTATTCATTTTCGCATTCGGGCAACATTCCGCAATACCAATTTGACGGCGTCAACTATCCGATTGGCTCGAACTTCGCCGTAAAGTGCCGCAGCACTGGCGGCTCCTCGACAATCCTGTAGCCGGGCAATTCGTCGCGATTGCGGAACACCTCGATGATCGCCTCGATCACGTAGTCGATGTGGCTTTGCGTATAAACCCGGCGAGGGATCGCCAATCGCACTAGTTCCATCCGGGCGGGAATGAGCTTGCCGGCCGCATCGTATCGGCCAAACATTACGCTGCCGATCTCGACCGAGCGAATGCCCGCCCAGCGGTACAACTCGACCGCCAGCGATTGGCCCGGATATTGGTCGACCGGGATATGCGGCAGGAACTTGCGGGCATTGAGATAGATGGCGTGTCCGCCGGGGGGCTGAAGGATGGGCACGCCCGCCTGCACCAGCCGCTCGCCCAGGTAGGCGATCGAGCGGATGCGGTACTGGAGATAATGCTCGTCGAGCACCTCTTCCAGCCCGATGGCGATGGCTTCGAGGTCGCGGCCGGCCAGGCCGCCGTAGGTCGGAAAGCCCTCGGTCACGATCAGCAGGTTTCTGGCATTGGCGGCCAGGCCGTCGTCGTTCATGGCGATAAACCCGCCGATGTTGACGATCGCGTCCTTCTTCGCGCTCATCGTGGCGCCGTCGGCGTAGGAGAACATCTCCTGCACGATGCTCTTGACCGGCCGATCCGCGTAGCCCGGCTCGCGCAACTTGATGAAGTAAGCGTTTTCGGCGAAGCGGCAGGCGTCGAGGAAGAGCGGAATGCCGTGGCGTTGGCAGATTTCCTTCGTCTGGCGGATATTCTCCATCGAGACCGGCTGGCCGCCCTGGGAGTTGTTCGTCACGGTGATCATGCACAGGGGGATGTTTTCCGGGCGAACCTTCTCGATGAACTGCTCGAGGGCAGCAGTGTCGATGTTGCCCTTGAAGTCGGCGATGCAGTCGGGATCGACCCCTTCGGCCGTGGGGAGGTCGATCGCCTCCGCCCCCGAGAATTCGGCGTTCGCCCGCGTCGTGTCGAAATGCGAGTTGTTGGGCACGTACTTGCCGCGGCCGCCGAGAATCGCGAACAGAATTCGCTCGGCCGCTCGTCCTTGGTGCGTGGGAATGACGTGCTTGAAACCGGTCAACTCGCGGACCTTGTCGTCGAAGCGATAGAAACTTCGCGCGCCGGCGTACGACTCGTCGCCCCGCATCATGCCGGCCCATTGATCGGCGCTCATGGCCGCCGTGCCGCTGTCGGTCAGCAGGTCGATCAGCACGTCCTCGGCAGGCACGGTAAAAAGGTTGTAGCTGCTTCGCTGCAAGACCTCCTCCCGATCGCGGATCGTGGTAAACCGGATCGGTTCGACTGACTTGATCTTGAACGGCTCGATGATCGTCTTCATGGGTGCAACAAGAGCAGGGCGGGAAAGCCTGAAGGTTGGGAGGCGGATGCCGGATGTCGAGCATACAGCGGCGTTCGGTTTCGTGCAACCTTGCCTAACCGTTCCCGTCATTCGCCGTCGCCGCTTCCCCACGGCCGCCGCAGCGCGTTTTTCTTGCATTGCCACGCCGCCGGTGTATGGTTTTCTCGCGGACGCACGTACGAGAGTAGTAGGCACACGCCGTGTGCCGTCCGGCGGATCGAGGAAACCTTGAAACGGCACACGGCGTGTGCCTGCTACATTGGAGCAGGAAGGAAAGACATGCCAAAATCGGCGGCCACCATCTTCGGGCTTGCGTTGGTCGCGGTTTCGATCGGGTTCAATATCTGGCGTTATCCGATTGTATGGCGGATGAGCGGCCCGACGGCGCCATCGACAGCGCAGACGGCGGCGGCGCCCCCGCCGCGCCAGGCCGGCGCCGGCGGCGGTCGAGCCTTCGCACGCTTCCGCGGCGACCGCCCTCGTGCAACCCATCAAATTGCCTTCGGCCAAGCCGCAGCCTGCAACTCCCCCGCTCATGCTAGCCGTGTCGGATGCACCGAAACCGATCCCCGATGCGGTAAACAGCCCGACCGCCGTCACGATGGCGACGGCGGAACAACGCCCGCCAGCGTCAAGTAATCTGGAAAAGCCGTTGGTGCCAATTCCAAGAATGGCGATCGCGGCAGGACCGATCGGCACGTTGGAAGCCGCCCATGCAGTGCGTCGCCTGCCGCCGGTCGATCCGAACGTGCCGACCTTGACCGGTCCGTACGCGTCCGGCCCTCCGGGCGCCATCCCGATTTATCCCAGCACCGGCATCCAGTGAGCGGATGGTCAACCGGCTTGTGCCATCTGCTGCTGGACCACGTCGCGCACGCTAAGCAAAGCGATTTGGGCGGTTTGGCAGACGTGTTGGAACACCTCTGGGCGCGAAACCCCCGACAGGCGAAGAACCTCGTTGCCGGCATGCTTGAAGATCAATTCTCCGGCGTGCAACCACTCTTGACCGGGCAAGACCTCGACCTCTACCGTGTCGAACTCGTCGAGCCCGATCCAGTGTGCATCGACCGGCATCAGGCCCTTGCGAATGATGATTCGCCGGTTGCTCAACGCATAGCGACGGCATACGCGTGGCATCAACTGCCAGGCAAATACCGCCAGACTAAGGGGGATAGTGGCCAAGGCAAGCAGCTTTCCCAGCGTGAAGAAGTCGCCCCAACCCAGATGAACGGCGCCCAATCGGCCGACAAGCCGGCCAGCCCGGGTCGCCCCAATGGTGGGCCAAACAACCTTGCAGGTGACTTCGGCAAACTCCGAGGGCGTGACGCCGGCAATAGGATGGTGCATGTCGGTAGAGATTAACGGGAAACCGCCCGGTTTTCAAGTGGCGCGACCGCCCTTGCCCGCCGAAACATGCCGCAGGTGGCCGGCAGATCTCTAGTTATCGCAGCAGTTCGGTGTTTGGGCGACGGGCGGACCAACCGCTTGGCGGCAGCGGTTGGGAAGACTCAGGCGATCCTTCCGCGGCGGCCTGCGGCGAGTTGGCTGAAGGCATTACCCGCTCCGTCACCGACACGATTCGTTCCGAGCCGGGGACATCGCCTGGCTGCGCCGGGCCCAGCAGCGGCCCTTCAGGTCGCTTGCCGCCCATGACGTAGGAGATCGGTTTCTGCGGTTTCTTCGCCTGGACGGGTGCCGGTGACGGCGAGTCTGCCCGCTTGCCGGCCATTACATAAGAGATGGACTTCTGCGGCTTCTTCGCCTCGGCAGGCGTCGGCGACGGCGATGCCGGTTGGCCGTGACCCGGATTTGTCAGCGACATCGACGGCTCCGGACAGCCGGCGAGGATCGAGCCAGCCCGGCAGTGGGTCGATGAGCATCCGTCCTCGGAAAACACCGGCCCACACCTGTCGTACGGGTGGCAGCACATTTGGCAGCCGGCGCCAGCCAAAACGAAGATCGCAACAGAGCCGAGGCCCAAAGCCATGCGCAACATGGGCTGTATACCTCCCCAGGCGGTAACGAAAAGACCTCAAATAAGAAGAGCACAACGGTAGTTTTCGGCCGAAAAGTTTGCCCAACCCGCATTATTTCCAGAAATCGGCAAACAATGTCGTGCGAGGAGTCGAAATGGTCAAGATGGGCAATCCAAGAAAAAAGTCGGACCTGCACGAGGCAGGCCCGACTTGATCTTTTTCAGGGCCTCGAAGAATCGCCGAGGCCAATCCGGTCAAGACCTAGAGATTAGGTCTTCTTCTCAGGGGTCGGGGCCGGAGGATTCGGGGTCGGGGTCGGGGTTTGAGTCCCGGCCGGGGCACAGCAGGGGGCGGCCGGCGCACAGCAAGTGCTCGCGCAGCAGGTACGGGCCCTGCGGCAGTGCCGCTCACGGCAGCACTTCTCGCGGCAGCACCGCTCCTTGCAGCACGTTGGCGCACAGCACTTCGGCTCGCAAGTGCACGGCCGGCAGGTCCGAACTCGCTTGCAGCGACGCGGGCAGCAAGTCTTCGGCTCGCAGGTGTTGCAGCAAGTGGCCGGAGCGCAGCAGGGGGCCGGAGCACAGGTGGCCGGAGCACAAGCCTTCGGGCGCAGCAGGGGGCCGCAGCGCAGCAGCACTTCGGCTCGCAAGTGCACGCACAGCAAGTCCGAGCCCGGCGGCAGCGATGATGACGCGCACAGCAAGTCTTCGGCTCACAGGTATTGCAGCAAGTGGCCGGAGCGCAGCAGGGGGCCGGAGCGCAGCAAGTGGCCGGAGCGCAAGCCTTCGGGCGCAGCACGGGGCCGCAGCGCAGCAGCACTTCGGCTCACAGGTCGACGGACAGCAGGTCCGAGCCCTGTGGGGCAGTGCCGCGGATGGCAGGTGGCCGGCGCACAAGTGTTGCAAGCCGGGGCGCAAACCGCCGGTCCGCAGCAATCGCCCGCAACGGCGCGGGAATCATTGCCCAACAGGGCAATGCCGAGCACCGCGATACCCAACGCGATGCCAACAATAGATACGTGCGATTCATTCGAGTAACCTCCAACAAAAAAGGTACCGTAGCGTTGAAAAACTCACACTGGCGCCGTCATGCGTTCTGCGGTCTCCAGCCGTGACGGCCAACAGCCGGAGAGATTCTTCCTCATGTTTCTCGATCCAAGTGCCGGGAATGCCAGCCGATCGACTTTACTGCCGGGGGCAAAGTTTTGTCAGCCGCAAACCAATGGTAACGAATACACAGCTTAGGACGATAAAGTAGCATAGCAGGTCGCGATGTCAACCGGGGTGCCGTGAAAATGTTCGTATTGGGACCCCTTGGCATTATGGGAAAAATGTGCCGTTTCGTTAGAAAAATCTAGGTTACGAATACCGCCCGCAAGGGCCCCCCGAAGAAGAAAAAAGGATTCCAGCATGGAATCCTTCAGGGCGACGTGACGTAAGCCTTTTTCTGATAACAGCTTACGGGATTGTATCCTGGGCCGTTTCTCTGCTGGCGAAATTTACTCCACCAGCCGCGGCGCGGCTACCCAAGAGCGGTGGTAGCCGGAAAAAAAGCGAAAAAGATTGCCCAATTCACAGGATCAACGGCGAATCGGTTTTTCCTGTTTTTCTCCACCTTGGGCCTGAAATGCGCTCTCCTCCTTCTCCGCCCGGCGGCGAATCTCTTCTCGGACCCACTGCTGCTTGCGGAACATGTCCTCGGGGTCTTCAAAGTTCAGCAGTAGTGGAGCTTCGCCCGGAAACACTTGTGCCGCAACGCCTGCAATCCGCCATCCATTCGACTCGCGGCGGACCACCCAAATCGCCTCGTCGGTCTTGGGCTGCCCGTCCGGGTCGAGATCGGTCCAGGTGGATGCCACTCGCGCCCCGTCATTGCCGACGTAGTCAACCTTGCCGACGGCAAACTTTGCGGTATCGCTGGCAGGCGGTGTAACATTGCGGTTCAGGGCAGCGGCTTTCTGCCGGGCTACCGCGCTGAGCATCTGCGTGGCGGCTTCGTCATTCCCGGTTCGCACGGCTTCGAGGAACTGTGTAACGGCCTCCGCTGGTCCCCCGGCCTTGGCAGCGGCGTCGCCACGATCATTTGTAGTTGCCTCGGATCCCTGGGGCGTCGTTGACGGCCGGTCGGTTCCGGCCGGCTTGGTGCAGCCCGCCACCAGCAGGACAACAGCCGTCCATAGAGTCATCCCGTGCATCTTGCACATCATCGACCTCCTTGTCACGAATCAGACGGCGAAGAAAAGGACTCTTCGCAGCCTCGGGGCAATCGTTCCCCGGGCTTCCGAGGGCGGGGAGTGTCGCAGGAATTCGGATTTGGGTCAAGAGAGAAAACGGCGCCGGGCGGCCGAGCGGCCGAGCGGCCGAGCGGCCGAGTGGCGAGGAGTTGTCTCCCTCCCGTCGCGGCGGACACATCGACAGCCAGCAAAGCTAGCAAGCTGGCAGTCGGCTATAGCCGCTCGGCAAGTTGCGCGGGTTGGGGGCTGTGCGTCTTTGTGGCCCCTTGGATGTTGGGGTGGCAGCGCGGCCCCTTCCAGTTCCATAATGAAGCGCACTCGACTCTTGGAGGTGCGGCGTTCACTTGGCGATCAATAGGGATCGTCGTTCAGCACGTTGACTTCGAGGACGTCTGTTCCCTTCACGAAGCCCGCGTTGGCGTGAAACCTGATCCAGTAAATGTACGGCGTGCCTTCGTGCTGCAATGACACTTTGGGAAAAAGAGGACAGGTCCAATTTGTGCGAAGCACCCTCCGGGCCGTTCCGGCAAATTGGACCTGTCCCCTTTTTCCTTCCAAGATCGTGCAAGGTCATTTAGAATACCTTGGCGTCGATCGGCAGCTCGTCCATGCGGTTGCACAAGCGGCGGAAGGTCTCGGGATCGATGCCATAGGCGATGGCACGCACCGAACCATCGCAAAGCGACATGTTAAGGCTGTTGCTGTGCGCGCTGCCGAACCACAGGCTGCTGCCGGCGATACCGCCAAAACCGGGCGTATCCTGCATCGGCGTGCGCGGATAGTACCCCGCTCCGTCTGACGCGACGCCGCAGCCTCGGGCAATATCGTCTTGGCAGCCGGTCGTGTAGTTCCAGTCATCGCCACCGTCCTGGCCGTTCAGATAATTGTCGGGATTGACGTATTTTTCGCCCAGCAGAAAAGTATTGGAGGCGCCGTCAGTAATGTCTGCCATCTTGACCGTGCTATGAGTGATGCAGATGCCATTGAAGCGGCCAAAAGCCGGATCCCACGTAAAACCAATGCCATCGCCCTGCGCAAAGCTCCCTGGGACAGCATACCCAGCGACGGATGTGATGAGATACATGCTGCATTCGCCCGCGTTCGCGGCGAAGTCGGTGCTGAAGTGGCCAGTCATACCACTGCAGTAATAGGAGACGCAACCAACGGGCAACACAATCGGCGGCCGCCGCGACGGACACGTGAATGTCGCAATCGGGGTCGCGACGCGCACCAGGTTCGCGGCAGTTCGTTGTGCATCGCCCGCCGAACTGGGATCGGCGCCAGTTCCCAAGTCGTGCAGAGGTTGCTGTTCGATGTAGGGAAGGACGTTGTAGCACCACCCGCCCGGCTGCTTTCCCCCGAAGCCGCGATCAGGATCGCCGACCCACGGATATCCCCAACCGCCGGTGGGAAACCACCCGTTGAATTGCTCGTGCTGCAGGCAACCGAGGGAGAGCTGCTTTAGGTTGTTCGAGCACTGTGCTCGTCTTGCGGCTTCACGGGCTGCCTGTACCGCCGGAAGCAACAGCGCGATCAGGATGCCGATGATCGTTACGACGACCAACAGCTCTACGAGGGTGAATCCGGAGTGTCTTCGATTCGTGACACGAGATTTCTGGTTAAGCCGCTTCATCGGATGTCCTCCAGTTTTGGAATGTATTTATGATATTATACTACAAATACACACCCGCGAGCTTCCATTCCTCCTTTTATACCAAGGTGCGACAAACTATGCAAGCGTTTAGCCCGCATTATTCATGCACCAGACGAATGTCGTTGTAAGTCGTTACACAGTAAGACACTTGAGTACGCACCCCTCAAAGACACTATGTTTTTCAAAGCATCGGTAATTCACGATGCTTTTGCGTTGCGTGAATAATCCGGGTTAGCGTTTATTGCCGTCACTCGGGACGACCGGGACGACTCGAAGGTGCAGGCTCCGACGAGGCGTCACTCTCATCGTCCCGACACCCCCTCGTTCTGATTCGATGGCCGCACAACACGCTCCGAAGCCCCTTTCCGCAAAATACGTTGTCTCGGAAAAGCGTATCTGCCTGGTGCTAGAGCAGTTCCACGGTAGGTCTAGCGCATTCTGGGCGAACTCGGTAAATTGGGTTCATCTCACTCAAGGAGGTGACCCTGATGAAACCGTACGATGCGGAGTTTCGCGGCGAAGTGCTCGCCGCGTGCGATACGAACGAAGAGCGGCGCATGATCGCGCTGCGTTTCAAAGTTTCAGAATCTTGGGTGCGGCGCATCCAGCAACAACGTCGCGAGACCGGCCAAGTGGCGCCAAAGAAGGCGGCTCCGCGTCAGCCCGCGTGGCATGCTTGGGCAGACTGGCTCGTCGCCAAGATCGCGGCTCGGCCCGACATCTATCTGCGCGAACTGCAAGCCGATTTGAAGCGGGAGCGCGGCGAAGAGGTTTGCCTGGGAACGCTTTGCGCCGCATGCCAAGCGCTCAAGCAGTCGCGAAAAAAAAGACGCTGATTGCCAGCGAACAGGATCGCCCCGATGTGGTTGAGCAGCGCACGGCATGGCGCCTTCGCAGGAGTCGATCGATCCCGCCAAAGTCGTTTTCATCGATGAAACGTGGGCTAAATCCAACATGACCCGCACCTACGGCCGCTCGGAACTCGGCACGCGTTTGCTGGAAAAAACTCCTTGCGGACGTTGGCAGACGACGACTTTTTTGGGCGCATTGCGGGCCGAGGGATTCATCGCTCCGCTTACCGTGGAAGGCGGCATCAACGGCGAACTGTTCCGCGCCTGGGTCGAGCAACATCTGGCACCGGCCTTGAAACCTGGCGACATCGTGGTGATGGACAATCTCTCCAGCCACAAGGTGGCTGGAGTTCGCAAAGCCATCGAAGCGGCCGGTGCCGAGCTGCGCTACCTGCCCCCGTACTCGCCGGACCTGAACCCCATCGAGTTGGCGTTTTCCAAGTTCAAAAAGTTGCTCCGTGACGGAGCCGAACGGACCGTCGATAAGCTATGGAAACTCTGCGGCAGCATCCTCGACCAATTCACGGAATCCGAGTGCCGAAACTATTTTCAACACTGCGGATACCGCTACACCTAAAATGAAACCGCTCTAATCGGCGGCACGGCCGTTACGACCAGCAAGATCGGTCTGTTCGCTACAATCGGAGAAACTCTCTAAAGTCGCAACGGGCCGGGGATCGAAGTAACTCAACGGAAGCCTTGTTCCGCAGCGAGGTTGTCATACGAACCACCGCTCGGAACGGGGCCTCAGGGGGGAACCAGCCAATAAAGGCCATGCCTTGACCGTCGCCGTCTATGTCTCTCCGTAGCGGCGCACGGTCAGCTCGTCCCCTCCTGTCGATTCCAGTGATTCGCCGGATGAGGTTGCGCCCGGGGTTTGGAGAAAATCAAGATAGATTGGTTGAAAGACACCTTCCCTATTTTACGGATTTTCTCTGGCTTCCGGTTGCCCTGGTTGCCGATGTAGTAAGTACGGCGCGGGTCAGAAGGAGCTGAACCATAGCCAACAGAGCGTAGCGAATTACGGAAGGCCCCGACCCAGATGCCTGCGGAGTGCCCGTCGGCGGAGACGACGGGAACGATGGAGCGCGAAACCGGAGCAGATCCGCGGGTTTCAGGGGCCGAGAGCGACCGGCGGGACATCCGTCCCGTCGAGATACAACCCAAACCAACGTGAAAAGAATATCGGAGAGTCTGCGATGAAGGTCTTCACAACTGGTCAGGTCGCCAAAATTTGTAAGGTGGCCCCGCGCACCGTCAGTAAGTGGTTTGACTCGGGCCGGCTGAAAGGGTATCGCATACCCGGATCGCAAGACCGACGCATTCCTCGTGAGTACTTGATTCGGTTCCTCAAGGAACACGGGATGCCGCTTGGCGATCTGGAAGATGAGGCAATGGCCAAGGTTCTGATCGTCGCCCAAGATCAGGTCTTGATCGAGAACCTCAAGCGCGAATTACCCCTCGAGCGCTCGTTCAAGGCGGCCGTGGCCGCCAGCGGCTTCGACGCCGGGATTCAAGCCGAGAGTTTCCACCCGGATTGCATTATCGTTGACTTCTCGATCGGACGTACCGAAGCGCTGCAGATTTGCCAGAATCTTCGCCGCAACAGCGAGTTTGCCGAGATTATTCTCATCGCCCTGTTGCCCGACGACGGCAGTTCCCTGAGCTTCGACCGATCGGCCATCAACGAGACATTCAAGAAGCCGTTTGATTCGGCGTTGCTCGCCGAGCGGCTGCGGACGCTGATTGGCGCTAAGAAAGAGCTTGTTTAGTGCCACTGCGAGGCTTTGTCCTCGTGCGGCCATGACGAGATATATCGCCGATTCAACCTAACCCGTCGCGGATTGACCCCCGCGACGGATAACTTTTTCTTGGGGGCTGAACCGGCGTCTTCGACAGACTTTCCTTGGCCGGTAATTTGCCCAACGCTTCTCTCGCCCTCCCCCTATCTCTGGGGGTTCTCGCAGTTTTCCTGGGAATCTCCACTGGTTTGCGCCATAAAGGAGATAGAGAGTGTTGTCTCCCGGCGGGGCGTAGTTTTCGCGGGTGTCGCATGAATGAGGCGAGTCGCCAGAGCACGGATGAGATCATGCAGTTGCTGACCAACGTGCAGCAACAACTGACCCGCTACGTCCGCACGCTCGTGCCAAACCGCAGCGACGCCGACGAAGTGTTGCAGGAGACGAACCTCTTCGTTTGGCGGCATGCCGACGAGTTTCAGTTGGGCACGAATTTCCCGGCCTGGGCATGCAAGATCGCCTACTATCAAGTGTTGACGTTCCGAAAGCGGCAATCTCGCAGCCGGCTCCGTTTCAGCGATGCCTTGGTCGAGCAGTTGGCCCACGCCGCCGCCGAGAACCTCGCCCGCGGCAACGACGAGGCCGAAGCCCTCGATCTGTGCATGGGCAAGCTCAGCGCGGAAGATCGGGAGTTGATGGAGCTTCGTTACGAACCGGGGGCCAACGTCGAGGGCATTGCCCGGCAAGTCGGGCGATCGACCAAGGCGGTCTACAATGCCCTGGCACGCATTCGCACCTGGTTGTTGGAGTGCATCGAGCGAACCGCATCCGAAGCGAGGAGAGGATGATGCCTTTCGACGCCAAGAACAGCGAATTGGCCGATCTGCTGTCGCGGCTGTGCGACGGCGAGATCGGCCAGGCGGACTGGGATCGCTTGGAGACGCTGTTGCTGAACGATCCGGCGGCGCAGGATCTATATCGGCGGTTCGTGGCCTTGGACGTCGAGTTGGCCTGGCGCGGCGCCGGCCGGCCCGCGCCGTCGCATTTCGATCCGGCGATTTCCGGCCCTGTTCCTCCCGTCATCATCGAGGCTTCTAGCCCCCTTCAGGCCCCGGCCTCCACATTCTACCCGTTCGGCAGTTTCGTGTTCTCCTACGCCGCGGCCGTGGTGATCGTGGGAATCGGGTTGCTGATCGGCTGGGTGTACCAGGTGTCGATTACTCGGCCCGATCAGCGAGAATCCGTTCACGTCGCGCCGCCGAGCAAGCCGGCCGACCTGCGCTCCGATCACGAATTGGTGTTTGTCGGCCGAGTGACCGACATGGTCGAGTGCCAGTGGGTCGACCCCAAGGCGGGAACCGTCAATTACGCGTTCGTCCCCTTGGGCCGGAACTACGCCCTGGCTTCCGGGCTGATGGAAATCACCTACGACGCCGGGGTCAAGGTCATTCTTCAGGGGCCTTGCACCTATCAGGTGGAATCGCGCACCGGTGGCTACCTGTCGCAAGGCCGGCTGACGGCCAAAGTGGAGGGGAGAGGGGAGAGGGGAGAGGGGAGAGAAAGAAAATCGCTGCAAATCAACAATCAACAATCACAAATCATCAATCTCCCTCTTCCCTCCGCCTTCCGTCCTCTCCCCTCTCCCCTCTCCCCTCTCCCCTCTCCCCTGTTTTCCGTCCGCACCCCCACCGTAAGAATCGCCGATCTTGGCACGGAGTTCGGCGTCGAGGTCGATCCGTCCGGCGTCAGCACGGCTCAGGTCTACCAGGGCAAGGTCGAATTGCTGCCTGTCGGTGCCGACGCGAATCGTGGAAAGGCGATCCGCTTGGAGAAGAACGAATCGGCCCGGGTGGAAGTTGGCAAGGACCGAATTGCCAGAGTAGTTCGCCAGCCGGCGCAACCGAGTCGCTTCGTGCGGCAAATGCCGAAGCGCGTGCGAATCAAGGTGTTTAACACCGGCGTGAACTTGAAGGAAGGCGCTCCGGACCCCCACTGGCAGCTCGTGGCCCGCAGTGACGATCCCAAACTCAAGCCGCGGCCGGCGGTAGTGGCCGACGCAAACGCCTACCCCTGGCTCGCCAACCAATTCGATCGTTCGCAATGGGTGTCGGCCGTCGGCCCGGAGCCGATCGCGCCGAATGGCGTTGTCTTCACGTTCCGTACGACGTTGGATCTGAAGGGGATGCGGCCGTCGACCGCCGTTTTGCACGGGCGATTCGTCGCCGACAACCACGTGCGTGCGATCCGACTGAACGGCCACGAGGTTTCGGTGCTCAAACACGGTTATGAGGAGTTCGGCTTCTTTCACGGGTTCTCCTGTGACCGCGGTTTTGTCGAAGGGCTTAACGTGCTGGAGATCGACGTGGAAAACGGCATTCCTGGGTTGGATGCTTCATCGGTGCAGCCCAATCCCATGGGCTTGCTCGTGGAACTGGAGGGCTCGGTCATCTCGGCATGGCCTGAGCCTTCCGCAAGCGCGCTCGATGCGAAACGAAAACAAAAGGAATCCAAGAACTGAGAGGATAGTGGCATGAAGCGAGTATGGCGAAAGCGCGGTTTTACGCTGGTCGAGTTGCTGGTCGTGATAACGATCATCGGCATCTTGATTGCGCTGCTGCTGCCAGCCGTGCAAGCGGCGCGGGAAGCCGCGCGGCGAGCACAATGCGCCAACAACCTCAAACAACTCGCCCTCGGATGCATGAATCATGAGCAGGCCACTCGACGTTTTCCGACCGGCGGCTGGGGATGGGCCTGGGTGGGCGACGCCGATCGTGGAAACGATTGGCGCCAGCCCGGCGGTTGGTTATACAACATTTTGCCCTACATCGAACAGCAGCCCCTGCACGACCTGGGCTTGGGGCTGACGGGCGCGGCGAAGAACGACGCCAACGGGCAACGGTTGACGGTCGCGTTGAGCGTCTATTTTTGCCCATCGCGAAGGCCCCCCCTGGACTATCCGTATGTGGCCGGGTTGACATGCGCAAATCAGACTTCGCCGGCGACGAGGGCGCGGAGCGACTATGCCGCCAACGCTGGAAACAGTTATGACGATCCTACGTATGTCGGCGGCTTAGTAACTTGGTCGGTTTTCAGCAATGGCTCAAGCGGTCCCGCCAACACCACGGCAGTCGAGAACCCTCCGGGACAGATGACCGCCAACGCGTGGACCACGTTCGCCAACTTTGCCAACTATGACAACGGCGTCAACTACTACGGTAGTATGATCACGGTAGCCGACGTGACGGACGGGACGAGCAATACGGTTCTGTTGGGCGAGAAATACGTCAATCCCGATTGGTACGCAACGGGTCAGGATCCCGGCGACAACGAGGGCGCGATGATCGGTGGAAATGCCGATATCGAGCGCTGGAGCGGGCTGTCGCCGGCGGCAATTTATCCGCCAATGCAGGACACGCCGGGCGGCGACTACTACTACTGTTTTGGAAGTCCCCATAGCACCAGTCTCAACATGGCGTTTTGCGACGGTTCGGTGCAGTCGTTGTCCTATTCGGTCGCTCCCGACACGTTTCGCTGTCTGTGCAACCGCCACGACGACCAACCGGTCGATCCCAAGAATCTCTGAGCTAGGGCATGTGTTTCAATAGTATGTGTCACCTTTTAGGGCAGATTTCCGAATCCGTCCAGTTCTCGGGGACGGATTCGGAAATCCGCCCTGCGTAACATTCAGCGTTTATTCTCCGCAGACGCGCCTCACGCAAAGCGGAAACAACACGAATCCAAGAACCGAGAGGATAGTGGCATGAAGCGAGTATGGCGGAAGCGCGGTTTTACGCTGGTCGAGTTGCTGGTCGTGATAACGATCATCGGCATTCTTATCGCTCTACTGTTGCCGGCCGTGCAGGCGGCCCGCGAAGCCGCGCGGCGAGCGCAGTGTCAAAACCACCTCAAGCAACTCGCTCTTGGATGCATAACGCACGAGAACGCCACGGGACGGTATCCTTGCGACGGCTGGGGGTTCGGTTGGACGGGCGACGCCGATTGTGGAAACGACTGGCACCAGCCGGCCGGATGGATGTACAATATCCTTCCGTACATCGAGCAGCAACCGCTGCACGACCTCGGCGTGGGAAATGACCCGAACAAGCTCGCCTTGAACCTGCAACGGATGATGAGCCCGCTGGAAGTTCTCAATTGTCCATCGCGGAGAACCGCCAAAGTCTATCCGTATGTATCAGGCTATGGCGGGGGATGTAAGAACATCTCCGTTTCGCCGCCGACAGTGGTGGTGCGCAGCGACTACGCTGGTAACGGCGGCGACGTTTACACCAGCCCGTCAACAGGTGGGCCGAAATGGCCATCCTTTAACAATGCGGAGGGCGGCCCGTCTCAGTACTCAGATGCGGTGGATGCCAGCGGTGGCATAACGGACAACGCCCGGGCAACCTTCGCTGGCGTTGCCCAGAAGGCGACGGGCATCATGTTCTGCGGCAGTCTGGTTAAGCCGGCCGACGTCACCGACGGGACGAGCAACACGTATTTGATTGGCGAAAAGTATATGGATCCCGACCAGTACGAAACCGGTTGGGATAACGCCGACAACGAGGCCGCGATGATTGGCGACAATCAGGACATCGTGCGTTGGACCTATAGCGCCCCGCAGCCCGACACGCCCGGCTATTCCACTGGCGGTGATTTTATCTTTGGCAGCACTCATAACAACATCTTCAACATGGCATTCTGTGACGGTTCGGTGCAGGCGATGAGCTACACGATCGACCCAACCGTACACCTGTATCTTGGCAACCGCAGGGACGAGCAGCCGATCAATCCCAAGGGCCTCTGATCTACGGCCGCATCTCTTTCCGCAGTGGGGCAGACATTCCTGTCTGCCGAAAAATCGCGGTAGGCCTGGCAGACAAGAATGTCTGCCCCACCGGACAAACCGTTGTCTGTGTCTCGGCCGCGGTGAAGAACGCGAGCTACGGCCGCGGGCGGGTCATGCGCCAGGGATCGAGGGCCTCGTTGAGTTGCTGCTCGGGAAGGATGTTCTTCTCGATGCACAGTTCACGGATCGTCTTGCCCGTGGCAAACGCCTCCTTCGCCAGTTCGGCCGCGCGTTCGTAGCCGAGATACGGGTTCAAGGCCGTGGCCATCGCAAGGCTTTTCTCCACCGACGCCTCACACGCCTCCTTGTCGGCTTCCATGCCGGCCAGACACGCCGCGAACGCGCAGGTGGCGTTGGCCAGCAGCCGCACGCTCTCCAGCACGGCGTCGGCCATGACCGGCATCATCACGTTGAGTTGGAATTGCCCGCCCGCGGCCCCGCAGACCACGATCGTCTGATCGTTGCCCAACACCCGGGCGGCGGCCTGCATCAGGCTCTCGCACAGCACCGGATTGACCTTGCCCGGCATGATCGAACTGCCCGGCTGCAGATCGGGCAACTTGATTTCGTGCAATCCGCAGCGCGGGCCGGAGGCGAGCCAGCGGATGTTGTTGGCCACGTTGAACAGCGTTGCCGCGATCGTGCGCAACTGCCCGTGGCACTCGACCAGCCCGTCGCGCTGGGCGTTGGCCTCAAAATGGTTGGCCGCCTCGACGAACGGGATGCCGGTTTTGCTGGCGAGGACTTGGGACGCGCGGCGGCCGAAATCGGCGTGCGTGTTGATGCCCGTGCCGACGGCGGTTCCGCCGATCGGCAGCTCCAACAATGCCTCCATCGCCAGGGCGGCTCGGCCCACCGAACGCTCCAACTGCCGGGCAAGCCCGCCGATCTCCTGCCCGAGCGAAAGCGGCGTGGCGTCGGTCAGATGCGTTCGCCCGATCTTGAGCACGTCTTTCCAAGCGGCGGCCTTCGCGGCCAGCACTTCGCGGCATCCCTCCAGGGCGGGAATCAACCGCTGGCGAATCGCCACGGCCGCCGCGACGTGGATGGCGGTCGGAAACACGTCGTTCGTGCTCTGACCCAAGTTGACGTGGTCGTTCGCATGAATCGGCTTCTTGCAGCCACTTTGATCTCCGCCAGCCACTTCGATCGCTCGATTGGCGATCACCTCGTTGGCGTTCATGTTGCTCGACGTGCCCGAGCCGGTCTGGAACACGTCGACGGGAAACTGGTCGTCGAGTTTTCCATCGGCCACCTCGCGGCAGGCGGCCAAGAGAGCAGACACAAGCGTTTCGGCGAGCGGAAGTCGGCCGAGGTCGCGGTTGACGGTCGCGGCCACCCATTTCACCAGCCCCAGGGCGTGGATCAACTCCGGCGGCAGCGTCCGGCCCGAAATGGGGAAGTTCTCGACGGCCCGTTGCGTCTGCGGCCCGTAATAAACGTGTGCCGGCAAGCGGACTTCGCCCATCGAATCGCGTTCGGTGCGGAATGCGGTCATGGTCGATAGGTTTTCGTTAACTCAATCCACAAGGGCTTTGCGCAGCCATTGCACAAACGGCCGAACGACCTCACGGTCGGCGCGTAAGTATCTCGCGGTGATCGCCGTTCCGAACGGTCTTCCCGGCTCCTCCTGAAGAGCCAACCAGCAGTGCAATCTGGCCTTTGGCACATGCACCTCGCGGAAGCGACGTGGCTTGGGGAGACCACCCAGGAAAGCGTCAACGCGCGGCAGCAGATCATCGTCGTCGGGGATCAAGAATGCCAAGAAATCTTCGAGCATACCCGGCTGACTGTTGTCAGGCATCAACCAGACGCTGAAAACGGGACCATCGGGAACCGCAAAATGCGTGCCATTCGGATCCGGGTGTTTTGGCAACACAACCGGAGGGCGCATCTGACCCAGGCGGTGCTTCAATTGGTCCCAACGATGACTGATACCTTTCTCGTCGGCGTCAAGAATGACGGCGAGCCGGGTTGCGTGCGGCTCTTTGATCTTGCCGGGAAGAGCATCCAGCAAAACGCCATCGCCCTCGAACGCTTGCACGTCAAACACCTTCGGAATCGTGTGAGAGTCTCGAATAGCATAAACGACGTGCTTGTCGTCCTTTCCCTCGACCATGAGGATGCGTTTCTCATCCACTACCGCACCTCCGTGTCGAATCGGGTGGCGCTGGCCAATTCCTCTTCGGAATAGGTGACAACCTTATGCTCGGGACGGTCGTCGCGTTTTTCGAGTCGGAGCAGCACGCCCTCGGTTTCCTTCTCTTCGGCGGCGGCCTTTTGGAAGGCTTCAACGCAATCCCAGGAGTGTGTCGTGGCAAAGACTTGAACGTTATGAAGTCGAGCGGTTCGAAAGACAAAACGCCACAGGTCGGGCAGGACGCTGTAATGGATGCCGTTTTCGATTTCGTCGATCAGTAATATGCGCGGGAAGCGAAGTTGGAATTTTGGGCGGAAGCGGGTGCTGACTAAGAGAAGGCAATAATACGGCGGCGTACCTCACGGATTCCAAAGCGACGGCTATCTGAAAGATGCGAACCATGCCATCTCCCGCACTGTTCAACGGTACGGGTTCCGCTTCGCCCTCAAGCCGAACCACGAACATTCGACGACGGGATTCGTCGGGATATTCAATCGTTGTGATTCTCGTGACCGGTGCGACGATCCCAAGGCACTGATTGACCCTCTCCTCCGCCTCCTCACGAAGCGCAATGGCATCCCATTGACGGGGCAATACGCTGGAATCGGCAACACGAGCAGGCACAAACGCCGGCCCAAAGGCATCCATCGCTTCCGGAGGGAAGGTCTCCACAGAGGAGTAGGGCCAGAGATGCGTCTTTTTGCCTCCCTTGAAGACCGTGATCGCTTCAAATGTGGACACATTGTCGGCCTGTTCGCCCGTTGATACGGGTTCATACGATACGGCAAAGAACTGGCTCTCATTCCTGGACTGAAAGACCTGCCGTACAACGCCCGATTCAATTCGAACCGAAGCCGGCTCGTCAGCGGCGGTCTGGAGCACGGCTGCGCGGTTTGTCGCTTGACGAAAGAAAAGGGCAGCAACTCTTATCCTCAGCACCCGTTCGTCATACTGGCCGGACGTGCCCGTGCCAATCGAAGCGGGGCGACCAGCAAAGACCTCATCACAGCCAAGAAGCAATGCTGTGATTGCCGAAGGATGCCCGCCACAAGCGTAAAGCCGCAGCGCCTCCAGCAACATTGTCTTTCCGACGTTGTTGCGTCCCACAATGAGATTGACCCCACCTAGATGGGGAATCTGCAAATGGGAAAACGTGCGAAAGTTCTCAACCTCAAAGCTAGGTAGCAATGGTAAGTCCTTTCGTCAAAACTAGATGCAACGCGCCGTCGGTTACTGCTCGCCTGCGTCCGCACTCCAAGAACTCCGCGCCCGGATTATCGGATACCAGGACGTAGTTCCGCAATACCCCTCAATACAATATAATACCACCTGGGCGGTGAGCGGCTTCCGATATTTGTTTCCGCGGGCTGTTTTCGGAGGGCTCGATCATGAATTCCCTTCTGGTCCAAGTCCGCCGGGCGCGACGGCGGCTGATCGTGCAGCGGTTCCTCGATGCTCTGGCTTGGTGCTGGCTCGCCACGCTCTCGCTGGCGCTGGTGCTGATTGCCGTCGATAAGCACTGGCCGCTGGGGGTGGAAGCCTGGGGCTGGGCCGCTGGGGCATTAGCCCTCGGGCTGGCTGCCGCCGTGGTTTGGACTTTTTGGGGCCGCTCCAGCCCGCTCGAAGCCGCCATCGAGCTCGACCGCCGCTTCGCGCTGAAGGAACGCATCTCCAGCGCACTGACGCTGTCGTCGGCCGACCGCGAGAGCGAAGCGGGCGCGGCCCTGTTGGCCGATGCCGCTGCCCGGGTCGAGCGAATCGACGTCGGCGGGCGCTTCGCCGTCAAGCCGCCGCGGCGTCTGCTGTTGCCGCTGCTGCCGGGCGTGCTGGCCGTGTTGGTTGCGCTGCTGATTGGGCCGGCCGTTGTCGAAGACCCGCAGGCAAAGGCCGCCGATCCGGCCGCGAAGCAACAGGTGCAGAAGGCCACCGCCGCGGTCCGCCGCCAGTTCGCCGATCGCCGCCAACAGGCGAAGAAGGAGGGCCTCAAGGATGCCGAACAACTCTTCCAGAAGCTCGAAAGCGGCGTCAAGGAGTTGAACAACGAGCCGATCAAGGAAAAGGCGATGGCGAAGATCAACGATCTTTCGCGGCTCTTGGCCAATCGCCGCCAGCAGATCGGCGGGACGGACAAGATCAAGGAGCAACTCGATCAGCTAAAGAACATCGATCGCGGTCCGGCCGACAAATTCGCCAAAGCCCTCGGCCGCGGCGACTTGAAGCGGGCCGCCGGTGAGTTGAAGAAGCTCAAGGAGGCGTTGGAAAACGGCCAGATGAACGCATCGCAGAAGGCGGAGCTTGCCAAGCAGATCGAGCAGATGAAGAACCAACTCGATAAGCAGGTCAAAGCTCACCAGGCGGCCCAACAAGGCTTGCAGAAGCGCATCCAACAACTCCGCCAGGCCGGTCAGATGCAGCAGGCCAACCAGCTCGAAGAGCAGCTTGCCAAGCTCGCGGCGCAGATGCCGCAAATGAAGAAGCTACAGGAATTGGCCGAGAAACTTGGGCAATGCTCGAAATGTCTGAAGCAGGGAAACCCCGGCGGCGCCGCCAGAGCCATCGCCCAGATGCAGTCGGATCTCCAGCAGCAGTTGGACGAGATGCAGATGCTCGACGAAGCCGAAAAGGATTTGTGCCAGGCGAAGGACCAGATGAATTGCTGCAAATGCGGCGGCGCCGGCTGCGAGGAGTGCCTGGGCCCGCCCGGCAACGGCCTCGGCCGCGGAAAAGGCATCGGCCCCAGACCCGAGAAGAAGACCGACACCGCCATGTACGACTCGAAGGTGAAGCCAAAAATCGGCAAGGGGACGGCGGTCGTGACCGGCATGATCGAGGGGCCGAACGTCAAAGGGGACGTGCAGCAGCAGATTCAGGAGCAGGTCGAATCGGCCAAGCACGGCACAACCGATCCCTTAACCGGCCGTCACATGCCCCGCAAGCACGGCGAACACGCCAAGGAATACTTCGACGGGCTGCGGGGAAACTGAGGATTGTTGATTGCTGATTGTTGATTGTTGATTGGCGGCCAAATATCTCGGCGGCACACAGGTTCACACAACCCAGCTACTCAGTGGGTGGTTCTGGCTTCCTGTTGTTCCGTTGGGCCGTCTTCACACTCGCCGCAAAGATCGCCGTAAGTTCGCCGGCTTCCTTTTGCAAGTCCGCCAGGAGCGGGCGGCGGACGAGCCCTGAATCGGCCAACAACTCTAACCAGTAGAGCGACTCGTCCGCTTCTTGGGCAGAGATGGCAACTTTCGCGGCAAACTCGGCTTTGGAACGCCCTCGGCACGCCTCTCGGTAGTTGGCGCCGACGCTTGTCCCCGAGCGAAGAAGCTGTTTGCCCTGCACGTCCCCAACGGGCGACCGAGGTAATGCCACCACGACCCGGATAACTCGCAAGGCGAAAGCCTTGGCCCTTTTCCTCAGTTCGTCGCTATCCATTCGCTCTTCTCAAATCAACAATCAGCAATCAACAATCCACAATCCTCAATTCCCCGCCACTCTTCGCGGGATGGTGAAGGAATAGAGGCACATCACGGCGCCTGAGGAGAGCAGGCTCCAGGGGGCCCAGGGCGGCGGAACGATCTGCTTCGGAGCCCCTTCTCCGGCTTCCGTGTCGAACGGCGAGACCGGCGTCGGCGGCTTGTCGTGTATCCTCAGTTGAACCCGCTCGACCCCCAGACATTCGACTCCCAAGATCACCAAGAAGACTCCGATTGCCAAGAATAACGCGCGCCACATGGCTTCAACCTCCGGGAAAGGGCCGTTGCAAGCAGACGCCCGCCGCTGCCGACGGTGTCGGAGATCGCGACAAATCGGCCGGCGAAGTCGCCACCAGCAAACTCATCGGCCTGCGGGCCGCATCGGCTACAGCGCGTGACGGCTTGCAGACGGGGTGCGGCAACTCCGCGTGCGCATCTTAGCGATCATGCCGACCGTTGGGGCAACGCGACCAGCAGTGGCGTCTATCGGGTGTAACAAAATCGTGTAAGTTTCGACTCTTAATAATGTCGAGGGCGTGTTCTCGACAACTGCGCCGCGACGGCGGTCCTGAGGAGAAGAGCCTTCCCGCGACCACAGCCGCCGGCCTTTTGCCGACGCGGCGTTATCCCTCTGAGTGCCGGTGGACGTCGCAATTGGCCGTGGGCTGCGTTTGAAAAGTGAGGTGTGCGGCTGCCGAACGTAACCGTGGTGCCGACATTATGGTGTGGGCAAAATCCGGCGGTCCGAAAACCCGTGAGTTTCAGGCAAACCGCGGTCATTATGACGGTCGCATCGAACCGATCGGAGATAAGGGGGGCCATGCGGTCCCGAACACCAGTTGTTTGACGGTGAGAATCCCCTTATAATAGACGGGGTGGCCGGTAAGGCATCAGGGGCGGCCGGCGCGGCACAACTTGGGGCGGCTCGGGTATGGCGGGAGTATCCTCGATTGACAGCAAAGTCCAAAATCCTCCTGGTCTGCGACTCGCGCGAAAATGCGGAACAACTCCTCGCTCGGGCGGCTGAATCCCATGACGTGGTGGTCGCC
The DNA here is from genome assembly GCA_963719005.1 of uncultured Planctomycetia bacterium. Lineage (GTDB taxonomy): Bacteria > Planctomycetota > Planctomycetia > Pirellulales > Thermoguttaceae. The sequence continues at coordinate 113,282 of CAVRAR010000018.1, read as the reverse complement.
AGTAACCCCCTGCGAGCGCTCGCCCACCTCTCGCGCGAACGGTTTGCCGGCGTCTACGTCTCCTCGGAATACCTCCGCGAAGCCTTGGAGCTCGGCCGGCTGCTGCAGAACGAACATATTCTGGAGGGCATGCCCGACGGCGTCGTCCTGTTGGACAGCGACAATTTGATTATCTGGAGCAACGGGCGGCTGGCCGAATGGTCGGAACGCAGCAGCGTGGTCGGGGCGAATTTCTACGCGGTCCTCGGCAGCCCGGAAATCCTCGGCCCGGACTTCTGCCCGTTCCACACCGCCCTGGCCACCGGCCAGGCCACCAGTTCCACGCTCCGCAGCGGCGACAACCACTACTACCACGTCCACGCCGCCCCCGTCCGCGAGCCGGGCGAGTCGCCAAAGCATCTGATCGTCAACGTCCGCGACGTGACCAACGAGGTGCATCAGCAGCAGAAGATGGCCGCCATCCATCAGGCGGGCCTGGAACTGGCCGATCTGGCCCCCGCCGAGATCACCCACATGGCGGTCCAGGATCGCATCGAGTTGCTGAAATCGAACATTCTCCACTTTACCCGCGATCTGCTGCATTTCAGCCTGGTCGAGGTCCGCCTGCTCGACCAGAAGACGGGCCGGCTGGAACCGCTGTTGGCGATGGGTATGGATGCCGAGGCGGCCGCACGCGAGCTCTCGGCCCAGCCGCAGAACAACGGCGTGACCGGCTTCGTGGCGGCCACGGGCAAGAGCTACCTCTGCGAAGACACCTCCGAAGATCCGCTGTATCTCTCCGGCGCCAAAGGCGCGAAGAGCTCGCTGACCGTGCCGTTGTTGTTGCACGACGAGGTGATCGGCACCTTCAACGTCGAGAGCCTCGAACCGAGGGCGTTCACGGAGAGCGACCTGCAATTCCTCGAGATTTTCTGCCGCGACGTGGCGGCGGCGCTGAACACGCTCGAGCTGCTGGTGGCCGAGAAGGCCGGCACCGCCGCGGCGAGCGTCGAGGCCATTCACAGCGCCGTGGCCTTGCCGGTCGACGAGATTCTCAACGACGCGGTGAGCGTGATGGAGCGTTACATCGGCCATGAGCCCGAGGTGGTCGATCGCTTGCAGCGCATCCTCCGCAACGCCCGCGACATCAAGCAGGTGATTCAGACGGTGGGCCGAAAGATGGCGCCGACGAACGCCCTGCCGCCGACGATGCAGGTCGAAGAGCGGCCGGAGTTGCACGGGCGTCGGATTCTGGTGGTCGATGCCGACGAGAACGTCCGCAGCGCGGCCCACAGTCTGATGGAACGATACGGCTGCGTGGTGGAGACCGCCCACGACGGCGCGGAGGCGATGTACATGGTCCGCGCCCTGACCGACGGCGAATACGACGTGGTGATTTCCGACATTCGCCTGCCCGACATGACCGGCTACGAATTCATGTTGAAGCTTCAGGAAGTGATGGGCTGCCCGCCGCTGGTGCTGATGACCGGTTTCGGCTGGGATCCCGGCCATTCGCTGGTGAAGGCCCGGCAGGCCGGTCTTCAGACGGTGCTCTACAAGCCGTTCCGTCTCGATCAATTGCTCGCCGCCATCGAGCAGATCATCAACGCGCCGCGGCCCGTGGCGCAAGCGTAGACCAATGTAGCAGGCACACGCCGTGTGCCGTCCGGCGGATCGAAGGAACCTCGCGACACTTCTCGAAACGGCACACGGCGTGTGCCTACTACTCTCCGGCCTGTGAACGTTTATGGAATCATGGATCTATTCCTCCTGCTCTTGGCCCTGCTGGGTCACGCCTTCGTCTGGATCGGTCTGATCAACCGGCTCCATTCCCTGGGCGTCCGGCGATGGATCATCGACCTTCTCACCGGCGTGTGCTTCTTCGTGGCGGGCATGATTCCGATCGGCATCGCGGCTTGGCTCTACGTGAGAGGCCCCGAAGGGCCGACGATCGCGCCGTGGCGGGCTGGCGGCCCGAGCGACTTCATTGCCGTTTATGCGATCGTCTGCTGGGCGGTCGCGTCGCTGACGTTGTTGCGGTTGGTTTGGCTGCGGTATCTTCTCCCAACGCCGCCGCCGGTGCGCTTTCATGGGAAGCGGCGGACGAAAATCGATCCACGCTCGCCGGAATTCGACGTCGCGGAGACCTCGCATCACCTCTTCGCCCGGCTGCCGCTGAATGAAATCCTGCGGTTGGACGTGAGCGATTGGATGCTCGACGTGCCGCGGCTCGCCCCCGCGCTCGACGGCCTCTCGATCGTTCATCTTTCCGACTTCCACTTGACCGGCCGCGTGGGCAAGGCGTACTTCCGCGAGGTCGTTCGCAACAGCAACGAGCTTCAGCCCGATCTGCTAGCGCTGACGGGCGATCTCGTCGAATCGAAGGCTTACCTCGATTGGATTCCCGACACCTTGGGACAACTCAGGGCGCGATATGGCGTGTTCTTCGTGTTAGGCAACCACGACCTTCGCACCCGCGACGTCCCCCGGCTGCGGCGGATTCTCGAACAGAGCGGGCTGATCGACTTGGGCGGCCGCCGGCGGCAAATCCAGATCAACGGCCAGCCGGTGGTACTGATCGGCAACGAGCTTCCGTGGACAAAACACGAGCCCGCCGCCGCTTGCGGCTTTGCAGAGTCCGGGATGCCGCTTCGTATCGTCCTGTCCCACAGTCCCGATCAATTCGGCTGGGCGAGGGCCCAAGATGCGGACATCATGCTAGCCGGCCACACGCACGGCGGACAGATTTGCATTCCGCCGTTTGGCGCGATTTTTTCGCCGTCCGCCTGGGGCGTGAAACACGTCGCCGGCATCTACTATTCGCCGCCGACGATCCTGCACGTCACCCGCGGCATCTCCGGCGACACCCCCGTGCGTTGGCGCTGTCCCCCGGAGATCGCCCACCTCAGACTGTTCAGCGTCAAGCCCGGCAACTAGTGGTTCTCATAAAAGTAATGCAGTACTCGTTTAGCGGCCGACGGTACGTCGGCCCTGTTCTCCCATAAGCCGCCGTGCCGGCGGCTGCTAAACATATTGCAATACTCTCCTGACCCTCAATAAAACGCCGGTTCCACGCATTCGGTTGCAGATATCTTCACCGGGCCCAACAGCCCCGATTCCATCAGCGGCGAATCCTTGCCCCAGTGACGCCACGTGCTGAACGTGTGCCGCCCCGTCGGGCTCGGTTTCCCCTCTTGCAGCCACTGGGGCCACTCGACGAGGTTGCCGCCGGGATAACGCTTCGAGTCCTCCGGCAGTTGCTCGTCACCGATCAGGCGGTTCACCCAGTTGTTCGTCACGCGGACTTCCAGCGTGTTGTCGCCGGCCCGCACGGCGTCGGTCACGTCGATGCGGAAGGGCGTCTTCCAGAGGATGCCCAGGTCGCGGCCGTTGAGCTTAACTTGAGCGAGCACCTGCACGTTGCCCAAGTCGAGATACACGCGGTGATTCTTCCCGATCATGTCGGCCGGAACTTGAATCGTCTTCAGGTACGTGGCCGTGCCGGAGAAATATTTCACGCCAGCGTTGGAATGCTTCGACCAGGAGATCAGCTTGTCGAGCGTGACCGACTTCGGCGCGTCCCATCCCTCGGGGAACTGAAGCTCCCAGGGCCCGGCGACGTCGATCGCTTGGGGTACGGCGGCCACTTCGACGGCGGCCGTCTTGCCCGAGGCGGTTTTCAACTCGTAGCGGCCGGGCTTGGCCGCCTCGACCACGAGCCGCCCGTCGTAGTAGCGGACATCGCCGTCGCGTGGCTCTTGGCCGCCTAGCAATTCGATCGTCTCGGGATCGGTGGCGCTGCTGCGGCAGGGCTTGCCGTTGACCGTGTACTCGACGGTCAGCGTTTTCACGATGCCGTAAGCGGGATCGCCGTCCTCTGCCATCCGCGCGACATGGAAGGAATACTCCCCCTGGCGAACCATCTTCTGCACGCGGCCGGTCACGTTGCGCGTGCGGGCAGCGTCGCCCAATACCCCGTAAACCGCGCTCTGGACGACAATCTTCGGGGACGGCCGCGAGGAACCCATCACCGGCTTCCCATCGCGGCTTATCGCAACCACTGGTTCCGCCGCCGCGGCGTTTTCGGGGCGAAACACCACGAACACCGAGCCGCTCGCATCAAGCCACATCGGAATCCGAGTGCAGCCGTCAACCTCCTGGTAAGCCGCAACCGGCTCGACGCGGCCCGTGTCCGGATGCCAAAGCTCGGGCCGCTTCCCCTTGACGCGGAACGTGCAGTCGGCGTCAACCGCTCGCGGGCCGGCGTTGGAAACGAAGTAGACGTCGGTTTCGCCGGCGGCGCGGTGGATGTAACGCGACGTCGGCGTTTGCAAGGTGAGCTTCTCGGCGCGGAAGTCGGGCGGCACGCCCATTTCGGCCAGCACCGCCTCGGGCGTCTTCCCGCAAATCACTTTCCCCTTTCCGCAAGCGTGTTCGGTGACAGTCTTACCGTCGCAGTCGCCCCACAAATTGGCGACAAGCTGCTGCAAGTCGGCATCGCATTTCGGATAGTCACTCATACTCGGCGACTTCAGCGGCTTCGATCCGACCACCGTCGCTCCGGCCTCGACAAGTTCCTTGATCTTGGCCAACAGCACCGGCGTCATGGTTTCGCTCGGCGGCAGCACCAGCAGCCGGTAGCTCATGCCGTCGGGCAGCACCAGCCGGCCGTCCTCGACCTTCATGCTCGTCAGCACGACTTCCGGCGGGCAGCCGTCGAACGAGTATGCCGTGCGCGGCGCGTAGGCGAGACTATTCGGGGCGTCTTCCGTCTGCAAGTAGCAGATGTCGGCGACGAAGAGGCCCTGGCGGAGCAGGTAATTGCAGCGGGCGAGGTACTCGTGCCAGGGGCCGGTTTGATTCCACCAGGTTTCGGTCCGCTCGTAGTGAATCCCCCACGGGCCCATCGTCATGCCCGGCACGCGGTTCAACCAGGGCTGCATGGCGTAGCGATGGAAGACGAAGCGGTTGATGCCTTCACAGAACGCGCTGTCGCCCAGCGACTTGATCGTCTGCGGCGAGTTCATCCACTTGGCCACTTCGGTCACGGCGGTGAACGACTCGGCGCCGACGATGTTTCGGCCGTAGACGTGGCCCGCCGAGGCCATGTCCTTGAGCGTTTCGATCGCGCCGCCGCCAATCCAGAATTCGCCCATCGGCGAGTCGGCGCGGCCGCCGTAGGAAATATCGTCGAACATCCCGCTGCCGTAGGCCTCGATCGAGAGCTTCATCCCGTGCTGATGGGCCAACTCGGCGGCCCGGCCGGCGTAGTTGTCGTTGTTCAACTCCGAAATCGTCTTCCGCAGATCCCAGAGGAACCGCTCCGATGCTTCGAGGCTATCGACGATGCGGCCGGTCATCACCGGCAGCCACCGCAGCATGTCGTAGCCGCGTCGCTTCTTGAATTCCTCGCGCATTTTCGGCGTCCAGTTCTGCGAGCCGTTCTCCCAACTGTCGATGTGGGTGTAGGTGAGCGTTTTTCCGGCTTCGGGGCCGACGTCGGCGATCAGCTTGCCCATCAGGCCCGCCCAGTGCTCGTCGAACGCTTCGCGGCTGAGCTTGTCGCATTCGAGCCCCTCGCCCGATTTCGGCGACGGTCCGTTGACCACGCCGGTCAGCGTGTGGCCGATCCGCAGCACGGTCCATTTGCCGGCCGGAGCGTTCCACGTCAGCCGTCCCTTGGCGTTAAGCTTGGCGGTGAGATTGCGAAGGCCAATTACCTCGGAGGGCACGGCGGGGTACTGCGCCCGCGACGGTATCGTCTCGCGGATCACCGCCGTCTTGCCCTCGATGCGATCGATGCGATAATCCTGCTCGGGCGTCGGAAAAGCCAAGACGGCGATGTCTCGGTAATAGTTGCCGACAGTTGGCGGCTGCTTCAGCACGCCGTCAAACTGCTTCGGTCCCTCGATCGCAGTCTCCGTCCACACGACTTTCTGCATGGCGTGCTCGGGCTTCACCCAGGGCCCGCCGCTGCCGTTCCAGCCGGCGTCGTTGTTCATATCGACTTCGATGCCGAGCCGGCTGGCCTCGGCGACCATGTGCTTGAACAATTCGCGCCACTTCGGACCGGCAAACGGCACGGGGCCCAACGGAATGCCCTGGTCCACTTCCATGATCAGCACGCCGCCGATGCCGACGCGGTGCATCGCCTCAAGATCGGCGGTGATGCCTTCGCGGCTGATGTTGCCGTTCAGCCAGAACCAGTAGACCCAAGGTTTGGCCGATTGCGGCGGGGCGGCGAACGTCGCGGGCGTGGGTGCTTCCGCGCCCATCCCGCCGTCGTGGCGGCAAGAAAGATGCCCAGCAAAAGACCGGCTGTAAGCAACATGCGAGAAAATCTCATGAGAAAGCTCCTTGGGGAAAGGAAACGTGAAGACCGGAGTTGTATACGATTCTTCTGTCCCGGAGGGACATTCGATAATAGCCCGGCAGCGTATTGCCGGGAAGGCTCTCGGCGCGGGAAGCCGGGGATGACTCAATAGAATACGATTCTCGCAGCCTTCGGCGCCAGGGGTTCAATTTCAATTGTATTCTCGCCCGCCTTGACGTGGCGGGTAACGTCCAACCGCGACGGCTTTCCGATCGCGCCGCCGGCTGCGATGCCGTTGACTTTCACCGCCGCCGAGTCGTCGGGCAGCGCGTCCATCTCCAAATAGACGCGGCAATGGGCCAAATCGACGTCGGCCGGAATCGTCACGCGGCCGCGGAACAGATCGGCCGCCTTCAGCGGGCCAAGCGTCACGGGTCGCCCCTTCGGCTCCGGCGCCAGCGGCTTTGCCGGGCGGTTCGGATCGCGCGTGACGGCAATCGGATCATGGACTGGCTTCATTCCGGGCTCGATTCGCATCGGCCGGACGATCTTCGTCGGCTGGAACAGCAGCAGCGCGGTTTCCAAGGGCTCCAGGCTCAGCGAAAACTCCACTTGCCGGTCGTTGATGCGATCGAAGGAGATCGCGGTGATCTCATTCCGCATCGGATCCCACAATTCCGGCTCGCCGGCAGCCGTCGCGCGGAACTTGAACGTCCGCGCAGCACCCAGATGATTCTGATTGGCGACAAACATGACGTCGCGATCGTCCTTCACGCGATGCAGCACGTGCAGCCAGCCGTCGGTCTTGCCTTCGAGCACTTCCAGCGACGGATGAACGCTCGCGTCTGTCAGTGCAGCAGTGACTTCCGCGATCGTAGGCGTTTGCGAGAGCAGATACGAGCGGCCGCCGGCTGCGTTGGTCTTGCACGCGGTCAGGCCGGGCTTCGCATCGTCGCCCCATATATCGCGGCGTAGCGAGGCGATCTCCGCAGTGGTCTTGCCGATCGTCGCCGATTTCGACGGCAGCCATCCGTAGCCGACGACCACGCCGCCGGCGTCGAAAAACTCCTTGGCCTTCGCCAGCGACCCGTAGGGAATCACTTCCACCGGCGGCACGACCAAAACGCGGTATCGCTCGCCGTGCAACTTAACCGCCTTCTCCCCGATCGAAGCCTGCGACTCGAACGCCTCGAACGGCAGCCAGTCGCTATCGAATTGGGCGTCCTGCAAGGCCGAGGTCAAATCTTCCGGCGTGACGGCTTTGCCCAGCCGAAGCGTGTTGCCGCCGAAGAGAATGGCCACCGGGCAGACGTGCCTGCCGCCGGTGAGCATCAGGCTCAGCCGGCTCGTATAGCTGGCAAAGATGCGATACAAGGGCCAACGCGGCTCGAAACCGCCGTTGTAAAAATACGGCGGGCAGTCGTTGTCGTAAGGCGACCGCGGGTTGAACGAATGCGGGATCAAGAAGTTGATGCCCGACACCTGCATGTGATCGGCCCACCACTTCATTTCCGAATACGTGAGGTCTTGTCCCCGCGCGCCGAAGATTTCTACCATCGCGACATCGTCCTTCTTGCCGAAGACGTGCGAGATGGAACTGGCGATCTTCGGCGTCTGCCAGGTTGGGGCATCGTAGGTGACTCGCTTGCCGATGGCGAATTGCGAGAAGACGGCATCGATCCCGCCCATGCTGCTGTATTTTTGCAGCCGCATCATGTCGCCGGCGCAGAGATCGGGACGAACGTAGCACATTCCGTGCTCCATGAAATGGCCGATCGACTTGACGCCGTGTTTTTCGCACCACCGCGTCATGCCGCCGTACATCGTGCAGCCCCAGGTCTCGGCCAGCGCGTCGACGTACTGGTACTTGGCGGCAGTCTGCTCCTCGCCGCTCAACTCGAACTTGTAGGCGACGTAAGCCTTCTTCCAATCGACCTTCCATTGGGCCAGCGTGGCGTTCAGTCCCGTCCCCCAATCGCCGGGCGTCTCGGGCTCGTCAAAGAAGAAGCCGCGAATCGTCTTGCCGAAGTCGGCCTGGAAATGATCGTAATGCGGCTGATAGACCGTTTGCAGGAACCAATCGACGCAGTCCTTGCTGGCCCCGTCGACGGCCAGTTGCCCGCTCTGCATCAGGGGAGGCGCCTGGACATAGGTGAACTTCATGATTTTCCACTTGCCGGCCGGAACTCGCCACGAGAGCTTGCCGCCGCGAATGTATGGGGCCAAATCGACGAGGCTTTGGCCGTCGATCTTGCCGTCGGCCGCCACGCGGCCAGCTACCGCGGCGACGTATTGTTGGCCTTCATAGCCGCTGTCGGCAAACTCGCGGGGCCCTTTCATGTCGAGTGCGGCGGCGGCCAAACGTTTGGAGGCATAGCGCGGCGGCACGTGGCCGGCAACCGCTTGGCTCGGCCAAAACTTCTCGTCGAAAATCCACATCCGCAGATTGTTCTTTTTGGCGGCATCCAGGCAGATCGCCAGATCGCGCCACCAGCCCGGGCCAAGCCAATCGATGTGCGGGCGGGATTCCGTGGTGAAGCAGCCGTTGCCCCCTTCGGCGACTTTGCCGACGTACATCTCAAGCCGCTGGGGGCTATCGTCGCCGTGCAGCCAAAACAGCGGGCCAATGTGCCGCCGGGCCTCGATCGGCAGTTGCTGGAATTGTCGCTCCAAGTCGGCAACGTCGCCCCCGGCCGCAAAAGTTGCCGAAACAATCGCCCCGAGCCACAAACTGACCGCAGCCAGAAGAGTCTGTAGACACCTCATCGCAAGATGGCTCCCAGTAAGAGGATAGGCGTGGTGGGAAGGCGGGAAAATCGAGGATGTCGCTTATCCACCATAATGACAGACAACCAACGTCGAGGCAAGCGCCTCTTGCGACAATCCACCGTCGTTTTGCGACAGCCACGCCACGAGACTCCAGGGTCATCCTTTGGTGGCGGCTTAGCGTTGTGCCGGCGGCCGCTCCTGGCGACGGCGATAGTCGAGCGGCGTAAGCCCTTCGGCACGGCGGAAGGCCCGGCCGAGACTGTCGGCGTTCGAGAAACCGGAGGCGGACGATACTTCCTTCAACGACATGTCGGTGGCCAGCAGCAGGCGTTTCGCCCGTTCGAGCCGGCAGCGGACGATCTCGTCGTGAATGCCGTGGCCGACGGCGGCGCGAAACCGCCGCTCCAGTGACCGCCGCGTGATCGGCAATTGACGCGCGAGACCGTCGATCGTCATCGGCCGATGGCTTTGCTCCCAGATCAGCCGCATCGCCTCGGCCACCACCCGGTCTTTGACGGTAAAGACCTCCTGCGGCCCGTGGGCGATCAGCTCGGCCGATTCCGATTCGGCGGTGGCCGACACTGCGGCCAGAATCTCCAGCGTGTCGGCGGCGATCAGGTGGGGGAAGCCGGTCAGTTCGCCGCGCAATCGCTGCAAGAGCGACTTGTACGGGGCGAGAATCGCGTCTTGCAGCCCGGTCCGCAGCACTGCCCGCTCGGCCGAGAAAAACCGCTGTTCCACCAGCCGATCCATCACCTCGCCGTTGAAGCTCACCCACCATTCATCCCAGCCGACATCGATCAACGGCCGGTAGCGGTGCCAAACGCCGGGGAACAGCAGGATGATCGTGCCGGGGGTGATTTCCTTGCCGCCGGTCGGGGCCGACTCGAAAAGGCCCTTGCCCCGCGAAATATAGATGACCTGATATTCCGGCAGCGTGCGGCCCGCTTCCCAACGGAGTTGATATAATTCGGGATGCGGCTTGGGGGGATAGTTCTCACCGGGCGAGATCGACGTGCAGCCCGCGCCGGTAACGTAGAGCCCCCATTGCACGTCGCGCTGACGCACGGGAATGTAGCGAAAATAGTCCTCGCCGAAGGATCGCATAGGCGGCACGTGTTCCTGGGTAAGGGGACAGTCCCATTTTCGCTGAGACGAAAATTGGGACAGTGCCCGCCCCCATCTTAACAGTTGTCGGAAAATGACGGAAGAATGTCGCTACAAGTCGTTGACCATCAATACCCTTCGATGCCAGAATTGGGGGCTGTCCCAATTTTCGTCTCAGCGAAAATGGGACTATCCCCCTAGCTGGAATTGCCCCCCATGAACGCATCGACCAAATCGCGCAAAGAAACGATGTCGCCTCGCCAACGAGTGCTCAAGGCGATCGACCGCGAAGTGCCCGATCGCGTGCCGATCGACCTGGGCGGCAACCAGACCGGCATCCATCGGTTCGCTTACGAGGCGCTGTTGAAGCATCTGGGCATCCGCGACGAGGTGACGATCATGGACGCCGTGCAGCAGCTTGCAAAGCCCTGCGAGGCGGTGCTGGAGCGATTCCACGTCGACACCCGTTACATTGCCGCCGGTGGCCCCGATAGTTTCAAGGGGGGTATCGAGCAGAACCGCCGCGACGGCCGGCTCTGGCACGACCTGCGCGACGAGTTCGGCGTCGTCTGGTCGATGCCCGACGACCATCCGTATTACATGGACATCTCCCATCATCCGCTGGCCAACGCCACGGTGGCCGATATCGCGCGCTATCCGTTTCCCAAGGGGGACGATCCGACGCGATTCACCGGCCTGCGCGATCGGGCGCTGCGGATCCGCAACGAAACGCCCTACGCGGTCGTCAGCGGCATTTCCGGCGTCGTTTATGAAGTCTGCTGGTACATGCGCGGCCTGGAACGCTGGTTCATGGACCTGCTGACCGATCCCGAGTTCTGCGAGGTATTGCTCGATCAGACGCTGAAATTCTGGCTCGACTGGTTCCGCCTGTTCCTCGACGAGGTGGCCGACGTGGTCGACGTGATCATGATCGGCGACGACCTGGCGGGCCAGAAGGGGCCGCTGTTTCGGCCGGAAATCTACCGCACGACGGTCAAGCCGCGGCAGAAAAAGCTGGTGCAATACATCCGCTCGCGCACGAAGGCGAAGATTTGGTACCACACCTGCGGCAATTGCAACGAGTACGTTCCCGACTTGCTCGACAACGGCGTCGATATTCTCAACCCGGTGCAGATCAGCGCGAAGGACATGGACCCGGCGGCGTTGAAGTCGCGGTTTGGCGACAAGGTGGTCTTCTGGGGCGGCGGGATCGATGCCCAGCACGTCTTGCCGTCGGCCTCTCCGGCGACGGTCCGCCAGCACGTTCGCCGCAACATCGAGGCGCTAATGCCCGGCGGCGGCTACGTCTTCAACAACGTGCACAACATCCAAGCCGGCGTGCCGCCCGAGAATATCGTCGCGCTGTTCGACGCGGCGTATGAGTTCGGATTCTACACGTAGTCGGTGGGGCAGACATTCCTGTCTGCCTTCTACGCGGCGTTTCACCTGGCAGACAAGAATGTCTGCCCCACCTGCCAGATCAACGAACTGGCGCCGCTCACCATCGCAACGGCTTCTGCCATGCTTCCTTCATCGCTGCGATGTCGGCCGTTACGACGGACTTGCCGCCAGCGAGGATTTCCAATTTGCCGTCGCGGATCACTTCGCCGATCCGAGCGTGCGGAACGCCGTCCAGTAGGGCCTCGAAGGCATCGGCTAGCTCGGGCGGCACTTCGCAGAGGAAGCGGGTGTTCGATTCGCTGAATAAGAGAATCATGGGAGACAACGCGGAGTCCACGCCGCCCTCACCCCCGGCCCCTCTCCCGGCGGGAGAGGGGAGGTATGGCATCTTTTCCAGCGAGACGCGAGCCCCCAGTCCGCCGGCGAAGGCCATTTCGGCGGCGGCAACGGCCAATCCCCCTTCGCTCAGGTCGTGACACGCGCGGACCACCTCCGCGTGAATTGCCTTGTGAATGGCAGCGAAGGTTCTCTTCGCGGCGGCGGCATCCATTTTCGGCACTTCGCCGCCGGAAAGCCCTTCGACCAGCGAGAAGTGCGACCCGCCAAGCTCGTCCTTCGTCAGCCCGACGAGATACAGCAGGTTGCCCGGCGTCTTGAGATCCATCGACACGCAGCGGCCGACGTCGTCAACCTGGCCTAACGCGCTAATCAACAGCGACGGCGGGATGGAGATGGGTTCCTTCGCGCCAAGCGGTCGGAATTCATTATTGAGACTGTCCTTGCCGCTAATGAACGGCGTGCCGAGCGCCGTGGCTACGTCGTAGCAAGCCAGCGCGGCGCGAACCAGCGAGCCGAGCGTCTCGGGCCGATCGGTCGTGCCCCAGCAGAAATTGTCGAGAATGGCGATCCGGGCGGGATCGGCTCCGACGGCCACGCAATTCCGCACCGCCTCGTCGATCGCGCTGGCCGCCATCCAATACGTGTCGAAATCGCCGTACCGCGGGTTCATGCCGCACGAAATGACGATGCCGCGGCGGCTGGTCAGCACCGGCCGCAACACCGCGGCGTCGCCGGGACCGTCATTGGCCAATCCGACAAGCGGTTTCAACACGCTGCCGCCTTGGACCTCGTGATCGTATTGACGGATCACCCATTCCTTGCTGCAAACGTTCAACGAGGAAAGGATTTTTAGCAGTGTGTCAGTGTAATCTCCGGTCTCCTCTCCCTTTGGGAGAGGGCTAGGGTGAGGGCCACGTTGATTTGGAGATTTGGAGATGTGGAGATTTGGCGTTTCTGACCCCTGACCCCTGACCCCTGACCCCTGCGCTGCCCTCACCCCCGGCCCCTCTCCCGCAAGCGGGCGAGGGGAGGGCGGCGTGTACACGGCGTCGCGCACAACCGGCGGGCGGCCGTCGTGCAGGAATTCCATCGCCAGATCGGCCACCTGCTGCTCGTTGTACTTCAGCACGAGCCGCCCGGTGGGAACGAATTGGCCGATCACCGTGGCCTCGACGCATTCCGAGTCGCACAGCGCTTTCAATTCGTCCCATTTTTTGGGCGAGACGGCGAAGACCATGCGTTCCTGAGCCTCGGAAATCCAGATTTCGGAATACGTGAGGCCCTCATACTTCAACGGGACGCGATCGAGCCAGACCTCGGCGCCGATCTTTTCGCCCATTTCGCCGACCGCGCTCGAAAACCCGCCGGCGCCGCAATCGGTCACGGCGTTGTACAGCCCGCGATCGCGGGCGGCCAGCAGCACGTCCAAAACCATCTTCTCGGTGATCGCGTTGCCGATTTGCACCGCCCCGCCCGAGATCGTTTCGCTGTGGCTGTTCAATTCGGCCGAGCTGAACGTGGCGCCGTGGATACCGTCGCGGCCGGTCCGCCCGCCGACAGCCACGATCAGATCGTCAGGCCGGGCTTGCTTGAACGATTTGTTGCGGGGAATCAGGCCGATGTTGCCGCAGTAGACCAGCGGATTGCCGAGGTAGCGCGGATCGAAGTAAATCGCCCCGTTGACGGTGGGGATGCCCATGCGGTTGCCGTAATCGCGGACGCCGGCGACGACCCCCTTCATCACCCGCCGTGGATGCAGCACGCCGGGCGGAAGCGACTCGGCCGGCGTGTCGGGCGGGGCGAAACAAAACACGTCGGTGTTGCAGATCGGCTTCGCCCCCATGCCGGTACCCATCGGGTCGCGGATCACGCCGCCGATGCCGGTGTTTGCTCCGCCGTAAGGCTCGAGGGCCGAGGGGTGATTGTGCGTTTCGACCTTGAAAACCACGTTGTGCTGCTCGTCGAAGCGGATCACGCCCGCATTGTCGGAAAAAACGCTGACGCACCAATCGTGCGGGCCGGCCTCGTGGCGAATCTTCCGCGTGGCGGCGAAGATCGTCTCCTTGAGCATGTTCCGGAATTGCCGCTCCCCCTCGGGCCCGCGGTAATGGATTCGCCCGGCCAGCGTCTTGTGGCTGCAATGCTCGCTCCACGTCTGGGCGATGGTTTCCAACTCGACGTCGGTCGGATCGCGCCCCAACTCGCGGAATTGGGCCTGGATCGTCTGCATCTCGACCAGCGACAGGTAAAGCTGCCCTTCGCGGCTGAGCCGTTCGAGCGCGGCGTCGTCCACCGTGCGGATCGGAGTGGTGACAAGCTGGAACTGGCACGGGCGAGCCGACGTGCAGGCGGTCGAGAGCCAATGGGCCGACGATCACCTGCTCGATCGCGTCGTTGGCCAGCACTTTCGAGCACAATAGCGAGAGTTTTTCCTCCGGCAAACGCCCGATGGCGAATTTCTTCAGCGTGCGGACGGCCTTTGCCTGAAATCCGAGATCGGCGATGGCCGTCATGGCGCTTTGGGCCACGGGATCCATCACGCCCGGCTTGGGCATAACGTGAATCCAGTGTGTCCGTCCGTCCGGCAACTGGTTGAGCGTCGGATCGCCCACCGGCGCAGCAACGGTTCGCTCGACCACGCGATCGGCCAGCAGTTCGTCGGCGATCCGCGTCACCTGGTCGCGATCGAAATCGCCTTCGATCAAGTAACCGCGAACCGAAGTAACGGCCAACTGGGGGGCTAAGTGCAATTCCGCGGCCGCAGCGGCCACGTCCGAAGCGCCAATGTCCGGTTGGCCCTCGGCAGCGTAAATATCAACTTCCCAAAGCATCGCGGTTCTTTTGAGCTTGAGTAAGAAGGGGTAAAGCGTTGCATTGTATCAAATTGCCGTCAATTGGAAGCGGGGGGCATGAGGGAAATGCGGTATTGAAGAACCCGACCTTCGGTGGTATTCTCATTGATGGAGTCGTGGTGTGATGATGCACGACCGCAATGCTTTTCTGGAGCCCTGGTTATGTCAGAACTGAGCTGGAAAGACTCTATCATCGAAGTTCTGAGGGACGCCGCGCAGCCGCTTAGCGATTCTGAGATTACGAGACGCATCGTCAAGTATGGGCTAAGAACCGAGTTTGGCGAGACTCCTGCTAGAACGGTCAACTCTGCAATTACGAAGTCGATTAAGGCGGACGGTGGAAAATCACCCTTTGTCAGAGTCAACCGTGGAGAATACGCTCTTCGTTCGGCTCCCAACTTAGGATCGGAGGAAATCACAAAACCTCTAGGCGGACAGACTGTCTTAATCAACGCCTTCGGTAAGTACTGGAGGAAGGATGCTGTTCTCTGGTCTGCAAACCCCAAAATCCTCGGACAGCGAAGAAAGGGAGCAAACCAGATTAATTTTTCAGGGCAACGAGGCGTTTATCTCCTCCACGATTCTCGGACTGTGGTTTATGTTGGGCGCGCAACAGACCAGCCGCTTGGCAGGCGACTGTCACAGCATACGCGGGGCCGACTTAATGGTAGGTGGGATAGATTCTCCTGGTTTGGAGTCAATGCCGTGACACAAGAAGGCTCTCTGCAGCCGGACGTCCCCGCTCATTTCTCGCTCGATGATTTGATTGTGACCATGGAAGCGTTGTTGATCGAAGGGTTGGAGCCTCCCCAAAATCGCAAACTGTCTTGGTTCAGCGTGAAATGGAAACTTCGATTGGCTTGCTAGGATCGTCCGGGTGTTGAAGTTGGTTGGTAGTGCTTGGATTTTTCGCTTTGGTGTTGTAAGCGAGGGAGGTGGGCGGCAGCAGAACCACCGCCCGGACCTCGCTCACAACCCCTGGGGCGGCGCTCGGGTCGGTTCCCACCGGAGCCCTATCCTCCGCCCAGGTCGTCTCTCATCGTAACGTCCTTCTTTCGATCAGGCAACCGTCCGCAAACGGGCCGCCTCTCGCTGCTCCTTTCTACGCTCGCGGGCCTCCGTCAGTTTGCGATCGCGGGCTGCGAAGATCTCCGCCTCACGGCCCGCCAATTTGTCCGCCGGCGCCACATAGCCAATCGCGCTGTGCAATCGCACCTCGTTGTAGTGCTCCACGTAACGAGCCACAATGCGGATGGCATCCTCCAGCGAGATCGGCGTGCCCGGCCGCAGGCACTCGCCCTTGATGCTCCCGTGAAATCGCTCCAGTTTGCCGTTGCTCTGCGGATAGTACGGGCTGGTGCGCACGTGCGTCATCCCGCAGATGCGAATGAACTCTTTGAAGTCCTTCGCCAAAAACTGCGACCCATTGTCGCTGATGATCCGCGGCGTCTCCTTGGGGAACTTCTCCCGCGCACGTTGCAGGATCGTCAGTTCATCTTGCTCGGTCATCGAGCGGCGAATCTCCCAATGCACGGTGTAGCGGCTGTAGCCGTCGAGGATCGTCGTCAGGTAGTAAAACGTGCCGTGGATGTTGAGGTAGCTGATGTCGATATGCCAGTGTTCATGGGGTTTTTGCGGCTGTTGGAAGCCCGTGCCTTTCTTCGACGGCTTGTTCGTCGAGCGCCCGATGCGGCCCGCCGCCTTCAATACGCGATAGACGCTGCTGGGACTGACGGCCACCACGTCGCGGTCGAGCATCATGAACGCCAAACGCCGGTAGCCTTCCAGTGGATACTCGAAGGAGAAGCGGATGATGGCCTGCTTCTCCCAATCTTCGAGCCACCAGTCGCGCGGCACCCAGCCGTTGTGTTCGTTCCGCTTGCCGTAGCGATCCTTCCAGTCGTGGAACTTGCTCTGGCCAATGCCCAGCCAAGCCACGAACTTTCTGGCAGGAATCTCCGTGCGCTCGTTCCAACGGCGCACGTAATCGACCACTTCATCGCGAGTGTCGTGGGGAACCCAACGTCCGTTTAGAGTTCCCCATTCTCTTTTTTGCGCGGACGTTCTCCTCCATCAGTTCGGAGATGACCTCGTTCTTCTGAACGAGCTTGGCCCGCAGTCGGGCGACTTCCTCCTCCTGGGCGGAAAGCCTCTTGGCCTCGCGTTTGGCGACCGGGTGAAAGGCGGCCGGCGCGTTGTCGAACAGGATTTTCTGCCAGGCGTAGATTTGGTTCGGCTTGATGCCGTACTCGTCGCAGAGGTCCGAGATGGGCACTTTATCGACCAGATACCTCTTGAGAATGGCAGCCTTCTGGTCCGTGCCGAAATGTCGTCGTTGTCCACTCATGAAATTCTCCTCGTCTGGGGGAAGATTCTAACCCAGGCGACCGAGAATTTCCATTTCCAATTGGTTCAAGACAAAACAAGGCGATGGTTTTCGAGATGTTCAGTTTTTTCAAGTCGTGGACAAGATGGTCCGCAAATCAACAATTCTCTCACTAGTGGATGAGTTGTAGGCGGAACTCCAGAAAAAAGCAGGTAATTCCAAAGGTGAAGAGCATGAGACTAAATGTTGTTCTGGAACCCAGCGATGAAGGCGGATATACGGTCATTGTGCCGGCGCTGCCCGGTTGCATTTCAGAGGGCGATACCAGGGAAGAAGCGCTCCGAAACATCCGGGAAGCCATCGATCTTTACCTCGAACCCGTCGAAGACGACCAGATGTTCGCCCCCAATGCGGAATCGCTGGAACTGACGGTATGAGCAAGACGCCCAGCCTGCCGTTCGACAAGATCATTCACGCCCTTCAACGCGACGGCTGGATCGTGGTTCGTCAAAAGGGAAGCCACGTCCGGCTGCAGAAACACACAACGACGGAGACACTGAAGTTGACCGTTCCGGCTCATCGTCCGGTCAAGAGGTCCACCCTCGCTCATATCCTGAAACAGGCGAATCTTTCGGCAGACGATTTCAATCGCCTTCTGTAGAGCGCGCGGCGTAAATGTCAACTCCCCAAAGCATCGCGGTTCTTCTTCGCCAGGGTGAGAATGCGGGTGAGTTCGTTTTCGTTGTTGTCGCGCAACGCGGCGTGCAGGGCGGCGAGGTTCGTGCCGTATCGCTCCAACGCCGTCAGCACGTTGTCGCGATTGAGCGTGAGAATCTGCCGCCAGAGCACGGGGTCGCCGGCCGCCACGCGGGTCGTGTCCAACATGCCCGAGCCGCACAAGCGAAAGAACTGTTCGGGCGCGGTTATCGCCAACACCACCGCGGCGGCGTGCGGCAAGTGGCTGACCAGCGCCAACGCCTGATCGTGCTCCTCGGGCGTCATTCTGACGACGACCGAGCCCAGCGACTGCCAGAACTCCGAGAGCAGATCGAAATCCTCGGCCCGGGTGTTCTTTGTGGGCGTGAGAATGGCCACGCGGCCATCGAACAGGTCGGGTGAGGCGTTGGCCGGACCGGCCTTCTCGCTGCCGGCCACCGGATGCCCGCCCAGGAAGCGGCAGGCGCGGGCCAGTCCACCGTCGAGCGCCTCGACGATGGCCTGCTTCACGCTGCCGACGTCGGTCAGCAGCGCCCGCTCCGGGCAATGGCTTGCCGCCTGGCGAACGTGCTCGACGACGCGGCCGACGGGCGTGCAGACGATCACCAGTTCCGCCTCGGACACGCCCTTATTCAGATCGATCGTCGTATGATCGACGGCCCCGCTGTGCCGGGCGATGCGCAGGCTGGCCTGGCGCCGCCCGATGCCGACGACGTTTTTTGCCAAATTCCTCTGTCGCATGGCTAGACCGATCGACGCCCCGATCAGCCCAACCCCCACAATGGCCACTGTATCCCACTGTTTCATGGCATTTCTTGATGTAGGAGGCGACTCCCGTCGCCGATCCCCGCCGACGAAAGGGTCTATTGTACCAAATTGCCGCCCGATGTTTAGAGCAGTTCCACGGTAGGTCTAGCGCATTCTGGGCGAACTCGGTAAATTGGGTTCATCTCACTCAAGGAGGTGACCCTGATGAAACCGTACGATGCGGAGTTTCGCGGCGAAGTGCTCGCCGCGTGCGATACGAACGAAGAGCGGCGCGTGATCGCGCTGCGTTTCAAAGTTTCAGAATCTTGGGTACGGCGCATCCAGCAACAACGTCGCGAGACCGGCCAAGTGGCGCCAAAGAAGGCGGCTCCGCGTCAGCCCGCGTGGCATGCTTGGGCAGACTGGCTCGTCGCCAAGATCGCGGCTCGGCCCGACATCTATCTGCGCGAACTGCAAGCCGATTTGAAGCGGGAGCGCGGCGAAGAGGTTTGCCTGGGAACGCTTTGCGCCGCATGCCAAGCGCTCAAGCAGTCGCGAAAAAAAAGACGCTGATTGCCAGCGAACAGGATCGCCCCGATGTGGTTGAGCAGCGCGCGGCATGGCGCGCTTCGCAGGAGTCGATCGATCCCGCCAAAGTCGTTTTCATCGATGAAACGTGGGCTAAATCCAACATGACCCGCACCTACGGCCGCTCGGAACTCGGCACGCGTTTGCTGGAAAAAACTCCTTGCGGACGTTGGCAGACGACGACTTTTTTGGGCGCATTGCGGGCCGGGGGATTCATCGCTCCGCTTACCGTGGAAGGCGGCATCAACGGCGAACTGTTCCGCGCCTGGGTCGAGCAACATCTGGCACCGGCCTTGAAACCTGGCGACATCGTGGTGATGGACAATCTCTCCAGCCACAAGGTGGCTGGAGTTCGCAAAGCCATCGAAGCGGCCGGTGCCGAGCTGCGCTACCTGCCCCCGTACTCGCCGGACCTGAACCCCATCGAGTTGGCGTTTTCCAAGTTCAAAAAGTTGCTCCGTGACGGAGCCGAACGGACCGTCGATAAGCTATGGAAACTCTGCGGCAGCATCCTCGACCAATTCACGGAATCCGAGTGCCGAAACTATTTTCAACACTGCGGATACCGCTACACATAAAATGAAACCGCTCTAGCCCCGGCACTTGTGCGGGAGGTGCTGCGCGGCGGATGTCACTCATCGCGTCCAGTGACGTTGAACCCCATCGGTTTCGGGGTTATTCTTGAGACATGAACACGGTCCGTTATATCTACTGGCAAGATGGTGATATGTGGGTCGGGTGCTTGGAGGAATTCCCCGATTACATGACCCAAGGAAAGACGCTCGAAGAACTTCAGGAGAATCTCCGCGACATCCACGCCGACCTTCTTGGCGGAGAAATTTGTGGAGTCCGCCACGTCGCCGAACTACCGATCGCATGATTGAACTATTCGAGTATCCTCACACCGTCGCCGCCGACGAAATCGACGAGCAAGGGCGGGCGAACAACGTCGTCTACGTGTCTTGGATGCAAGACGCCGCGATTGCCCATTCGGCGGCGCTCGGCTGGACGCCCGAGCGATATCTGCGGCTCGGCGTGGGCTGGGTGGCGCGCTCGCATTGGATCGAGTATTTGCAGCCCGCGATGGCCGGCGACGAAATCATCGTCGAGACCCGCGTGTCGGACATGAAGAAGGTCACGTCAAAGCGGGTATACCGCATCCTGCGGCGCTCCGACCGCGAAGTGCTCGCCAAGGCCGAAACGAATTGGGCGTTCGTCAACTACGCCACCGGCAAGCCGACGCGGATTCCCCCGGAGATCGCCGCGGCGTTCCCCGTGAAATGATGGTCTTTATCCCTTCACCATCGCCCGGCCGATGCTGTAATACGTGAAGCCGGCGGATTGCATCTGCCGAGGGCTGTAAACGTTGCGGCCGTCGAAAATTACCGGCCGCCGCATCAGGCGACGCATCTCCTCGAAGTCGGGATGGATGAATTGCTTCCACTCGGTGCAAATGGCCAAGGCGTCGGCCCCGAGCAGCGCGTCGTCGCGCTTCTGACAGTAGACCAGCCGGTCGCCGTACACGGCCCGCACGTTCGCCATCGCCTCGGGGTCGTAGACGCGAACCGTCGCGTTGGCCGCCAAGAGCCGCTCGATCAGCACCAGCGACGGCGCCTCGCGGACGTCGTCGGTGCCGGGCTTGAACGACAGGCCCCAGACGGCGATCGCCTTGTCGGAAAGCTGCCCCTCAAAATGCCGCTCGATCCGCTCCATCAACAGGTTTTTCTGCCGCTCGTTGACCGCATGGACCGCTTCGAGCACGCTCGGCTCGATGCCGTGTTGCCGGGCGGTCGCGACCAGCCCGCGAACGTCCTTCGGAAAACAGCTCCCGCCGTAGCCGACGCCGGGAAACATGAAGGCGAAGCCGATGCGGCTGTCGTGGCCCATGCCGCGGCGAACCTCGTTGATGTCGGCCCCGACGCATTCGCAAATTCGCGCGATCTCGTTGATGAAGCTGATCTTCGTCGAAAGCACCGCGTTGGAGGCGTACTTCGTCATCTCGGCGCTTTCGGGCGACATGCTCAGCAGCGGCTTGTCGGTCCGCAGGTAGGGCTGATAGAGATCGGCCAGCACGTCGATCACTTCCTGCCGCCGCGCGCCGATGACCACCCGGTCGGGCTTCATGAAGTCGTCGATCGCCATTCCTTCCTTGAGGAACTCGGGATTGCTGGCCACGTTGACGTCGCGGCCGGTAACCTGCTTCAGCCGTGCCGCCAGTTTCGCGTTCGTGCCCACCGGCACCGTGCTCTTGCAGATAACGATGCAGTCGGAGCCGATGTGCGGGCCGATTTGGTCTGCCGCCGCCCAGAGGGCCGAGAGATCGACCGAGCCGTCCGCGGCCGGCGGCGTGCCCACGCCGAGAAAAATCAGCCGGGCCGCCTTGGCGGCCGCGGCCAAGTCGGTCGTGAAGTGCAGCCGGCCGTCGGCCACGTTTCGCGCCACCAGTTCGGCCAGTCCCGGCTCATAGATCGGGATATGCCCCCGGTTGAGCACATCGACCTTCTTGCGGTCGCAATCGACGCAAGTCACGTCATTGCCCGTCTCGGCCAGGCAAGTGCCGCTGACCAGTCCGACATAACCGGTTCCGACGACGACGATTTTCATGAGAAACTCCTGCTCTGCTCTTGGACAGTGAGAACCTAGTGGAGTCCTCGGTGCCCACGGCGCTGCCGACTTGATATTGCATTTTGCGACATCAAGTTCGTAACTTCTTACTGTGTAAGGATGTGCGACTTCTATAAGTGATTTGCGGGGAGATCAAAGACCCGACCGAGTTGAACAACGTCAGGAGACTCGAAGGAGAATACTTCGCCATGCTTGGCTCGCTCAATTAGGTCTCCCATTGTGCGAACCACTTGGCCTTTGATTTCCGGTCGAACCCAGTACGGGTAGGGCAAACGTTCAAAATCTTTGCTTTGTATATTGATTGTGTGGTTGATTACGGACTTGAGGATGTAACTGCAGAGCGGTGACAATGTCCAGGCGAGAATGAAGAACAGTTCTTCGTGCGGTATCCCCGGGCGAAGGAACCCGCAGGGCGCGCCGCTGTCGAGAATATAATCTTCAGGCAGATAACGGGTCTTGAGGCGGCTGGAAATCAACTGCCACGTCAACCCTTCACGTCCAAAAAACGGCTGTCCCCCGACGCCCCGAAGATACCAGTTGCCTGACTTCTTGAATGCGAGGACGGCTTCCCCTTCGTTTCGCCAGTAGACCATGTGGTCGGGGGGGGAATACACGATCTTTCCGTTACTCTTGTTGTAGGGCTTGTAGTCGGGATGGGGCAGAAGGACCGTTTGGGGCCGATCTCGTCGAAGAACCCGAACGCAACGACGGCTCTCCCCCGCGCGTTGTTGCGCACGTACTTGCTCCTGCTGACGTGGCGAAAGCTTGCCGAGCCGGGCACGAGCCACTTCTCCTTCCAGTGTGACCGGCTCGTCAAAGAACTCGAAGTCGCACTTCTCGTCAATCACGCCGTTCACAATTGGGCGAACGAAGTACTCGTTCTTCCCGATCGTCATCCCGCTGCTGCCTATCATGAATTTGCCGACCGTTGGGCCCGCGAAGGCAGTGGCGAAGTCGCCATTCATGCCCCATGAGGCGTTCGCGCTCATGCCGATTGTGTCGCAAGAAATCGGTTCGCCATCACGAGTGATTTCGTTTGAACAGCCGGATCGCCGAAAATCGAGCACTACCATCGGATACTGCGTTTCCTCGGAGAACTCCGGCAAGTGGCTGACTTGAACTCGCCCCTCACTCATCAGGAATAGGCGCAGCCCTTTCATGGTTGGAATCGTCAAAAGCGAGTCGCCGCAAATGAACAACAGTCTCCCGCCCGGCTTCAGCCGCTCGACACATTTGACGATGAAGAAGGCGTAGGTTTCCTTCTTAATCTTGCATCCGCACCGTTGGCCGTAATCGCGGTCAAGTTCGTCTTCAATCGCACTATCAAAGGTGCCGCCGAACGGCGGATTACCGATGATAAGGTCGAACATCAACTCGTCCCCAAGACCGTCCGGTCCCCATCGCCAGTCGCCTTGAAATTCGTGTTGGAAGAAGTCGCCTTTCACGAGATTGTGCTCCGATGGCAACGTCCCAAACTCCGCTTCAATACGTTGGAGGCATTGGCGGTACAGCTTGCCGTCGAACTCGACTCCGTACAGGTTGTGGGCTAACGATTTAGCCAGACACTCCGTTTTCGATCCAACGTGCAACGCAACAAGGCGTCTCAACAAAGGCATAACAAAGGCGCCATCGCCAAAGGAGGGCTCCAGAATGCGAATGTCGGCGCGAAACTCGATCCGATCGAGCATTCGCTCGACGATGCCCGCCGGAGTAATGAATTGCCCGAGTTGCCGCTTGGACGTCCGGTGTCGCTTGGCGATAGTCATGGAAATGAGTGTCACCATTTTGTTTTCTACGTATCGTTGCCAACTCAGTCTTAGTTTCCCGATTCGCTCTTACGCCCGTTCACGGGCGTTCCCGCCGCAGGCGGTAATAGGCCCGGCGTTTACGCCGGGTGCGGCAAACGCGAGCATTCCCATATTTCTCCGTCGCTGCAATGTCAGCCCCGTTTACGGGGCTCCTCCCGCCTCGGGGCGCGGCAGGAGGCCCGTGAACGGGCCTGACAACACCACCAAAATCAAAACGACAAACACGCCGTCCCACGCCAACCCGGCGTAAACGCCGGGCCTAAATCGCCTGCGGCGGAAAGGGTCGTAAACGACCCTGGACACCGCGAACAGAGGCGTCTACCCCCCAATCTCCCCTAAAACAAACGGCGAACACAGCGCCCTAGCTGCCCGGCAGCACACGGCCCTAGCCAGCGAGCCAGCAGGCCCCGCAGTTCCATGATGCGCTCCGCCCGTCGCGACACAAATAACATCGACGCCGCGCCTGCGCAATAGGCACACGCTGACAAGCCACGCTGCTGCATTCTCCTCAGCTTTTCTCTCACAGCTTCTGTGTTGTCGCCCGCACGTGGGCTGTGTTGGTATACCATGACTAGGCGAGGGCTACACTGCGGCAGCAAATAATCGAGGTCGTCGAGGGTCACGTGACATCTCGTACAGCCACTATCTGGCTCCACGCCCGTGTCGGGGTCCAGAAACAGGTCGTATTTGTGGTCGGGTTGGCAGGGTACAAAGTATGCCTGCCGCGCTTTGCGTCTGTTTTCAAATAACTGATCCGGCAGCAAGACATGGTTCAGCAGCACTCCCATGAGTTCGGCGTATAGACGTCTCTCCTCTTGCGTCCACGCTTCTCCGGTACACAACGGTACCACGTGCAGGTCGTGCAGAACGGCTACGACCGTCCTTATGACGGACCCTTTCCAATGATCGAACACATCATGCAAGTGGCCGAGGTTCATTGAGACTCTCCGCTCATCTGGGGCCAACGCCGCAAAAAGGAGCCTTTTCCAGCAACGGGCGTCTCTACCCCTCCTCCCCCTTCCCACTCTCCTCATCCTGCGGCACGCGCTTCACGGCGATTAGCGTGTCGTCGTCGTCGAGACTCATGATCTTTACGCCTTGGGTGTTGCGGCCGATGATGCTGATGTCGCTGGCGGCGATGCGCTGAATCTTGCCGTGGGCGGTCATCATCAACAACTCGTCGGCGTCGGAAACGCCCACGATGCCGACCACCGGGCCGTTCCGCTCGGTCGTCTTGATGTCGCGCAGGCCCTTGCCGCCGCGGCGTTGCGTGCGGTAGCTGCGTTGCGAACTCTCTTCGTGCTCGCCGGCCTCTTCGGCGGCATCCGGCTCGTCGTGCTCCTCCGTCTCGGTTTCAACGTCCGCATCATCGTGCTCGGGCAGTTCTTCTTCGGGGCCGCCGAGATTCGGGCCGAAGGGCGTGCGCTTGCCGTAGCCGTTGGCGCAGACCGTCAGCAGCGTGGCGTCAGGATTCGCCACGACCATGCCGACGACCGAATCGTCGCCCGCCAGCTTGATGCCCTTCACGCCGCTCGAGTTGCGGCCCATCGGGCGGGCGTCGGACTGCTTGAAGCGAATCGCCATGCCGTGGGCCGTCGAAAGCACCAACTCATCGCCCGGCTTGGCCACGACCACGTCGACCAGCGAATCTCCTTCGCGGAGATTAATGGCGATGATGCCCGTCTTCTTTGGCCGGCTGTAGGCCTCAAGCGGCGTCTTTTTCACCAGTCCCCGAGCCGTGGCCATCACCAGGTAATTGTCGGGCTGGTCGAAATCGCGCACGGCGCGGCAATCGGTGATCTGCTCGCCTTCGGCGAGATTCAGCAGGTTCACCACGGCCCGGCCGCGCGAATCGCGGGCCAGTTGCGGCAGATCGTAGACCTTGCGCCAATACACTTTGCCCTTATTGGTAAAAAAGAGCAGGTAATCGTGCGTGCTGGCGACGAACAGGTGCTGGATCGGGTCTTCCTCCTCCGATTTCGCCCCGATCAAGCCCTTGCCGCCGCGGCGCTGGGCGCGATAGATCGAGGCCGGCGTCCGCTTGACGTAGCCGTTGCCGCTGATCGAGACGACCATCGTCTCTTCGGTGATGAGATCTTCCATGTCGATCTCGCCCACCTCTTCGCCGCTGATCTCGGTTCGTCGGGCGTCGGCGTGCTTGCGTTTCACCTCGCGGCAGTCCTCGCGGATGATGTCGAGAATGTTCTGCCGGTCGGAAAGGATGCGGCGGTACTCGACTATTTCCGCCAACAGCGCGTGATACTCGCCGGCCAGCTTTTCCTGCTCCAAGTTGACCAATTGCCCGAGCGTCATGCGCAGGATCGCATCGGCCTGCACGGGCGTAAGCGTGTAGAACTCACTCGCCCCGCGCTCTTCGACGAATATGGCGAAGCCCTCGTCGCCCAACGCCCGGCGAAGCAATGCCGAGGGCGTTTGAATTTTCATCAACCGCTCTTTCGCCTCGGGTTGGGTCGAAGAGCTTCGGATGACGCGGATGACTTCGTCGATATTGGCGTGGGCCAGCAGCAGCCCTTCGACCGTGTGTTTGCGCTGCCGCGCTCGGGCCAGAAGGAACTGCGTTCTCCGGCGGATGACCGTTTCGCGGTGGCGAACGAACTCCTGCAGCAGTTCCTTGAACGACAGCACTCGCGGCTTGCCGTCGACCAGCGCCAGGAAGATCAGCGAAAAGCTGTCTTGCAGCGGCGAGAACTGGTAGAGTTGGTTCAGGACGATGTCGGGATCGGCGTCGCGTTTCAGTTCGCAAACCAGGCGGACCGGCTCTTTCAGGTCGCTTTCGTTGCGAATGCCGGAGATGCCGGGGATCTTGCCCTCGTTCACCAACGCCGCGATGCGTTCTTCGATACGGTCGCGGGACTGTTGGAAGGGGATTTCGCTGACGACGATCCGATTCCGCTTGTTATGTTCTTCGATAGTCGCTCGGGCGCGGACGATGATCGTGCTTCGGCCCGTGTGGTATCCGCGGCGGATGCCGGCTCGGCCGCAGACCACGCCGCCGGTGGGAAAATCGGGGCCGGGGCAAATTTCCAGCAGCTCGTCGATCGAGACCTCCGGCTCGTCGATCACGCGGATCATGGCGTCGCAGATTTCGCCGACGTTGTGCGGCGGGATCGACGTGGCCATGCCCACCGCGATGCCGTTGGCGCCGTTGACCAACAGATTCGGGAACTTCGACGGCAGCACCGAGGGCTCGGTATGCCGCTCGTCGTAGGTCGGCACGAAATCGACCGTGTCGAGCTTGATGTCCTCCATCATCAGCGCGGCGATGGCCGACATGCGGGCTTCGGTGTATCGCATGGCCGCCGCGGGCAGCCCGGCGATCGAGCCGAAGTTCCCCTGCTTGTCGATCAGCACGTGCCGCATGTTCCATTCCTGGGCCATGCGGACCAGCGTCGGGTAGATCACGCTCTCGCCGTGCGGATGGTAGTTGCCGCTGGTGTCGCCGGAGATTTTCGCGCACTTGACCCGCGCGGCCCCCGGCGTCAGGTTCAGGTCGTTCATGGCGACCAGGATTCGCCGCTGCGAGGGCTTCAGACCGTCGCGCACGTCGGGCAGGGCGCGGCTGACGATCACGCTCATTGCGTACGTCAGGTAACTGCCCTTCAACTCGTCCTCGATCGAGACATCCAGCAGCCGCTTCGAGGGCAGGCCGCCGGGGGCCACCGAGGGCGGAATGTCAGGCGGGGTATCCTCGGGCGGAGGCGGTTCGGGGGGAAGATTCGAGTCGGTCGACACCGCGAGTCCTTTCGAGAGACAGAGTTGGCGCCACCGCCGTGTCCCGACCGGGGGAACGACAGCGATCATTCTTCAGGGCTTTTTGCGATGGCGTCAGTATACTGGTTTTCGTCTTCGGCCACAACGTCCCGGCCGCGAAAACGCTCTCCACAACCTACTGGCAAGCAATCACTTACGGTGCGACTTTTCCGTTCGGTCTGGCGATCGGACGAAGATTCTGACAAGATGCGAAATGCTGGCTCTTCTGCAAAGAACCGCCGAAAAAAGACGTGCTATGAACCGCCAACTTCAGCAACGTCGCGATTCCGTTCACCGTCGTTCCAACGGCGACGCGATCACGACGGCCGCCAAGCTCTACGCGGCAGCAATTGCCGGCGGCATCGGGTGGACTTGGGCCGTGACCCTATTGGCGAGCAGACAGTATCTTACCGGCAATTACTATGTCCTGGCGGCCGGCCCCCACTTATGGGGAAGCGTTGGCTTGCCGGCGCTCTTCTTCTTCTCCTCCTCGGCGCTGGCACGTGCGTCGCCGTTGCTTCCGGCCACGCGGTCCGAGCGACGGGACGCTTCTGGGCCGTCCCGATTCGCTGGTGGATGTGTTCCTGGCTAATACCGATCCTCGATCTGCTGCGCATCGAAGGCGTTTCCATCCCGATGACGTTCTTCGAGCCATTATTGCTGGCGGCGATTACCGGGGCCGCGGCGGGAGCGACGGCCGATGTCTTCCACGCAGCCGCCCAGCGAACCCGGCTGCCGTTTGCGATCCCTTGGCGAGCCATCGTCTGGTTGCTGGCCGTTCCGTGCTGCGGCTGGTGGTACTACCAGGGGCAACAAGCCTACAACAATTATCTCTTGGGCTACAACGATTTTGGCCATTTCGGCTGGCGGGTTGCCAACACTTGGGAAGGCCGCGGCTTCTTGCTGGAAACGCCGAGCCTGCCGGCGTTTTGGGACCACTTCAATCCCGGCCTGGCGCTGTTGGCGCCGTTATGGGGGCTGTGGCCCGATCCGAGGCTGTTCCTGTTGATCCAGGCGGTCTGCCTGGCCGCGCCGGCGGCAGCGGTCTACGGCATTGCGCGGCGGCTGGCAGCGACGTCGGCCGCGGCTGCCGCTTGGGCAGCCGCCTACCTGGCGTTTCCCGCCCTGGGACAACTCAACCTGAACTACAGCTACGGCTGGCATCCGGTGAGCGTGGCTCTGCCGCTGATCTTCCTGGCGATTTGGGCCCTGCTTCAAGGCCGGCGGACGCTGGCGATCGTTGCCGCAATTCTCGCTTGCAGCTTTCAGGAAGACGTCATTGCGGTTCTATGTTGCCTGGCGTCGGCGTTCGCATTTCAAGCCTGGCTAAATGAGGGAAAAAGGGGACAGGTCCAATTTGCCGGAACGGCCCGGAAGGTGCTTCGCACAAATTGGACCTGTCCCCTTTTTCCCACGCCGGCCGATGCGTTGCCGGCTTGGGTGTGGGGCGTCGTGGCGGCGGTTCTCGCGCTGACGTTTGTCGTCGTCTTCAACGTGGCGGGCCTGTCGAAGTTTCAGTCCAGCCGCTTTCCCGAGTTGGGCAATTCCGCCCACGAAATCCTGCTTTCGCCCGTTCTGCGGCCGGCCGCCTTCTGGGGCGCGATCCTGCGGCCGCGCTGCGGCTATTTCCTCTTGTGCCTTGCGATTCCACTGGGAGCAAGGGCGCTGTGCGCGGATGGTCGACGCTTCTGACCACCGTCGTTCCGCTCGGCGTCTTGTTGGTTTGGAGTCATCCGCCCGCCACGAGCATCGCCTTCCAGTACACGACCGCTTTGATTCCCATTCTCTTTCTGGCGGCGATGGTCGGCGGCGCGAGGGGGACTGTCCCAATTTTCGCGGGCGCCGCGGCGAAGCCGTGGTTGACGAAAATGGGACTGTCCCCTTTGCCGGGATCGGCGGCAAGCGACACCGCCGACGGCGACCGTTGCCGATCGCTGTTTCGCGCGGGCGTCGTCTCGCTGGCCGCGGGCATGACGGCCTCGGTCGCCTTCGGCTCGCTGCCCTGGAGCGGCCCGACGCTGAGCGACGTCGTGATGATAACCTACGAAAAGCCGAGCATTGCCGAAGACCGCGCCGTCGGCTCGCCGGGCAACGTGCTGCTCAATCAGGTCGTTGCCGAAGTTGGAGGAAGGGAATCGGCCGTGCTGGCCACCGGTCGCATCGCTTCGCACCTGCTGGCCGTCCGCCGGCTCGATACCGTCGGCCAGGTGTGCAGCCGTTGGAAAGCGTTTCAGAAGGAGGTTGGGCCGGGTCGATCGCCGATCGAATTGTTCGACTGGCTCGTCCTCGACACGAAAGAGCACTTCTATCAGTCGCCGCAGGAGATGCGGTTTGTGACCGACGCGGCCGAAGCCGCTCGATACCGATTGATCCAATCCGACGACGGCATCGTCGTGTATGCTCGGCGCTCAGTCGCGGCCGGGAAAAGGGAGCCATGACCGGCACACCGCACTCTCGCGTTTGCGACCAAACACGGCCGCCCCAGAGGGCAAGCTGGGGAGGTTGCGTAGCCGCCGCAACAGCCGCAAACTGCGGAAATTGAATCGGAAAATCCGCGCGTTCCGAAAACGCTGATCTTGCCGCGCCCGTGTGACGAAGGGCGATTACATGGCGATCGTTCACAACAACGGTCTTCCTTGACCGTTGTCATCCGCGTACTCGTCGAGGGTGTGATCGATCAGAGCGTCTGGGCATCTCTCTCACCACAGGTGCCGCTGGGCGATTTATCGTTTTGCCAAGGCGACTTCACATCCATTACCGCTCGTCTCACAATCGCATTTCACGATCTTGAAAGGGGGCAGAAACCATGAGAACTCCGTTTCGATACGTTGTGCTTCTTATCGCCGCGGTGTGTCCGGCGGGCTTCATCTCGGCCGAGGATTCCTTGTTGGCATTGAAGCAAGCGGCAAACACCGCCACCGCTGAAGAGCCGCCCGGATTGGCAGTCTCGTCGGATTCGCCGCAGAACTTGCAGTACGCGCAAGACCAATCGGGCGTGGCATGCTGCGACAGCCTATGTGCCGCCGCGCAGCCGTGCCAGCGAGTGTGGACGATCGATTATCGAGTGAAAACGATGTTCGATAGTCAGACGACGTACCAATTCGGCGAGCCGGCGACCGATCCGAATCCCTACGCGCCGCTCAGCAAACTTGTTTGGCCGCTGGACACGACGTGGCACGGCTTGCAGGTCGGCGTGGAGAAGCCGAACTGGCGTGCCCATTTCGAATGGCTTACCCCGATGGTGAGCGAAACCTATAGGGACATGGCCGACTATGATTGGTCCGGTCCGAACAGAGATCCCGCGTCGTTGTCGAGTTCGCCCGAACGCTGGACCGACGGACAGACCGTTGAGCTCGAGGGCAGTTTCAAGCTGACGGACCACATTTTGAGGGCGCCGCTCGAGGTTTGGCCGGTCATTGGCTTCCGTTTTCAGCGATTCGACTTGATGGCCCACGACGGCGTTCAGGACATCAACGACGGCACTTTTCCAGACATTCCTCCCGTCGGCTATCGCTGGCAAGGAGATACGATAAGCTTCAACCAGCAATACTACATGGGCTATGTCGGCGCACAGATTCGCAGGGACTGCTGCATTATGAACACTCGGCCCGTTACGTTTGTGATGCAGGCGGATTGGGCCGACACGTGGGGCTACAACATCGATCACCATATTTCCGGCTATGAGGACGACGGCATTCATCGGTACACGATGGAAACCACGCAGGGCGGCGCCTTCCACGTGGCCTTGACTGCCGAAACGCAGCTCAGCAAGCGGTTCTTCCTCGGGGTTCAAGCCGAGCATCTGGAAATTCGCACCTGGGGTACGCATCACTTCGTCGAGACCGGCGCGAAGACGGTCGATGAAACCTGGACCAACGGCGTGTCGGCCACGTCCGACCAGACCTCGTATACGGCTTACCTCCGCGCCAGGTACTAGTTGTCCGGCAAGGTCCTACACTCTGAATGCTCGGGTGGCAGTCGCACTGCTATCTTGGGGCCGGCTGCACAACTGCCGGCCCTATCGCTTTCACAAGGTTCGCGCTGGCCGACTGCTCGTCGATCAGGTTTGCGTGAAGCCGCTTTCGGCTCGGCCCGCATTTCGGCTTGTCCAATCGGAACGCGGCATCCTCGTTCTTCCCCGTCCCTCGCTTGCGGCCTCGTGGCCTGGGAAGCGCGCGAGATCGGATTGAATCGCCGCTGACAGGATGGACATGCATCGAGTGCGTATCTAATATTCTCGTAGCTATGCTCAGCCGTGGTGCCTGCATCTTTTGCGAGGAGGTGTCCCGTGGGTTTTGACCTGCGTGAAAAAGGCGTTCCAACCGTTGACCAGTCCATTTGCACTGACTGTGGGCTGTGCGTCCAGGCTTGTGCTGACGGCGTGTTGACGCTTGAGAGCGGCAAGGTGAGGGTTGGAAAAGGCGTGTTCGTGGGCTGCATTGCCTGCGGGCATTGCGTTGCCGCCTGTCCCACCGGCAGCATTACCGTCGCCGGCCGAGGCATGATGCGAGACGATGCATTCGAGTTGCCGCCGGCCCTTCCGCGGGCCACCGCCGATCAGCTCGATGCCTTGTTGGCAGCCCGGCGAAGCATCCGCCGGTTTGCGGTGCGCGAAGTCGATCGCGCGACGATCGATCGCATCTTGGCGATGACTTCAACCGCGCCGATGGGCATTCCGCCGAGCGACGTGGGCGTGCTCGTGTTCCACGGCGCCGACCGCGTTCAGGCGTTCGCCGCCGACGCCTGCGACGCTTTTCGGCGAATGGCCTGGTTCTTCAGCCCCGTCATGCTGGCGATCATGCGGCCGTTTTTGGGCAAAGAAAACTACCTGGCGATGCGCGATTTCGTCAAGCCGCTGCTGCGGACGTTGGCCGAGAAACGCAGGAAGGGGGTGGATTGGTTTACCTACGATGCCCCGGCCGCCTTGCTCTTCCATCATGGTCCGATGGCCGATCCGGCCGATTGTCACATCGCCGCCACCTACGCCATGTTGGCGGCCGAATCGCTTGGGCTGGGCAGTTGCATGTTGGGAACCACCGTCGCACTGAACAACGCAAGAGCATTCAAGACGAAATGCGGCGTTCCGCTGAAGAACAAGATCGGATTGGCGCTCGTGTTGGGGTATCCCGCCGAAAAATTCCGCAGTGGCGTCCGCCGACGATTGGCGTCGGTCAAGTTTGTGTAAAGCCACTGGCAGCTTCGCGCAAGCGCCCTCGCGACTACCTCCGCACGCTCACGCCAAGCGACACGAACGGCCCCGGATCGATGTCCACGCGGTCCGTGCCGACCGAATCCCACTGGCTGCCGGAGAATGAGAATCGGTTGAACGCATAGCCGCCCACGAGTTCGGCCGAGAGCCATGAAGTCATCGGAAAGTCCAGACCGAGCGTGACGCGCTGATCGTAGAGGAAGAACCGGTCGCTATCGACGATTCGATCGCGCAGCATGTAGACCTCGTTCGACCAATCGTAGCCGGCGAAGGCGTTCAGCCGGTCGGCGATTTTGTAAATCGCCTTCACGTGGATCGTGTGAATCAGCATGTACGACGCGACAAACGACCAGCGATCGTTCGGCTTGTAGCTCAGCATAAACGGCAGGCCGATGTTCGCGTGGAATTGGTCCGAGGGATTGTAGCTGTATGAAACGGCGGGAATCGGAAACTGAATCTCGCTGGTCGGCGAATACAGCACCATGAACATCCACGCGTTGCGCTCGCCGGAGGGAATGCGGTACATGGCGTTCATGCTCACGTTCATTTCGCGGATCGAGGCGAACGGGTGATCGCTGGCCGATCCCACGCTGACGCCGCCGCCCAGCATGCGATCGCCGCTCAACTGTCGCAGGTACATCAGCCCAGCCTGCGCGTTCCATAGTTCGCTGGGATACGGCTGGTGCGAATCGGGCAATATCGCGTCGGTGTCGATCAGCCGGTTGTGAACGCCGGCGGTAATCATCAACCTGTTTGGCAAATCGACCCAGAGCGGATAGGCCATCGAGAAATCCTGGCCGACCATTTCCCAATCGGCCGCTTGCCCCTTGACGGGCTCGTTGGGAAACCAAAACGCCCGGTAACTGATCGGCCCTTGGCCGCCCAGTCCCATGCCCAGTCCCATGCCGGGCCCAAAGCCGGGGCCGAAACCGAAACCCGGCGGCTCGATGCTTCTCTGATCGACGGGCGGCAACCGTTGAAGATCACGCCATCGCGACAGCGTTTCATCGGCAGGAAGGGCCGGCGGCGCCGCAACATCGTCGGCATCGGCTGGCGGATTGAACGGCGCGTCAAATGCAACGTCGCCGGGCTTCGCGATCTGCTCGACCGGTTGTTCCTGAGCGGAAGCGCGACAAGCCGCCAAGCCGATTGCCAGGCACAGAAAGGACAGCGTGCAACGAACAAAATCGGCGTCTCGTCGTTGGTGCATCATCTGGCTCTGTTCAATGTCGCGAAACCACCGTGAGAACGTCATGTCATCAAGCCACATTTTCCATCCGTGTGTGCCACTGCTTGGCACAAGCAGTGCCACGGCGGCAGACTACGCCCACGCTGCTTCTGCGAAGCAGTGGCACACTGGTTGGCTCCTCTACCGGGCATTGTTACCAGTATCCGAGGTCTGGAGCAATACGGGTCCGCGGAACCTACCCCCTAAAGAAGCCCCAATTGCTCCATCCGCAAGACCAGTCGCTTGGCCACCGGGCCGGCGGCTGTGGCGGCCTCGCCGGCGTGTTCCAGAACAACCACAAACGCCACCTTCGGCTCGTCGGCGGGGGCGTAGCCGGCGAACCAGGCGTGACTGGCCTGATCGCCGCCGGTCTCCGCCGTGCCCGTCTTGCCGGCGATCGGCAGCGATTCGATATAAACGGTGGCGTGAGCGGTCCCCTTCGGATCGGCCACAACCCGCCGCAGGCCTTCCCGAACCGCTTCGAGCGTGTGCGGCGACAGGAAAACAAGACCACCCCCTTCGTTCCCTGGCCCCTGACCCTTGACCCCTGGCCCCTGGCCCCCTGACCTCTCCTTCGCCACGTGCGGCGTCACCAATCGCCCGCCGTTGGCCATCGCCGCCATCATGCGGACCACTTGCAGCGGCGTGGCCGTCAACGAACTTTGGCCGACCGCCATCGATTGCGTGTCGCTGGTTCGCCACGTGTGATGTTCCAAGTCGCGGATGTTCTCCGGGCAGGGAAGCACGCCGGCGGCCTCGCCGGGCAGATCCACGCCCGTCGGCCGGCCGAAACCGAAGCGTCCGGCCCAATCAATCAGCGGCCGCGGCCCCATCGACTCGGCGAAATGGAAGAAGAAGACGTTGCAGCTCTGTGCCAGGGCGTCGGCCAAGGTCACTTCGCCATGCCCGACGCCTTGGCGGACGTAAATCTCGCACCGCTGCCGGTCCGGCTGGTGCAGATAGCCTTGACAGAAGAACGACGTTTGCGGGCCAATCGTGCCCGACTCCAACAACGCCACGGCCGTGAGTGCCTTGAACGTCGAGCCGGGCGGAATCGCCATGCGGCTCGCGCGATCGAACAACGGGTTTGACCGGTCGGACAGCAAGGCGTCGATCTGCTTGCTGCTGCCGCGAGCGAACAAGTTGGGATCGAACGCGGGGGCGGCGGCGGCGGCAAGAATTGCCCCGTTGCGCACGTCCATCACAACAACCGCGCCGCCGCCCGCTTCGCCAGCCGGCAAAAAGGGGTCAGAACTATTTTTCTCGGGAAAATAGTTCTGACCCCTTTTTGCCAGCGATCGGCGTTCCAGCGCGCTTCGCAATAGGTCTTCGGCCGTGCGCTGCAAGGCAACGTCGAGCGTTAGTTCCACGTCCTGGCCGGCGACCGGTTCCAGCCGGCGATAGGAGGCTACGACCTGGCCGCTGCGATCGTTTTGCTCGACGGCCACGCCGGGATGGGCTTCCAACACGGCCTCGTACTGCCGCTCGACGCCCATTCGGCCGACACGCTCGGTTTGCGGGTTCTTTGGTGCGGCGGACAATCCTGTCTGCCCCTCCGGAACTGCTGCGTCCTTTTCCTCCCTCGGCCCGAGATGTCCCAGCACGTGGGCCGCCAGCGTGCCTTTCGGGTACGTCCGCCGCGTCAGCTCGACGATCTTCACGCCGGGATAACGGGCGGCGTTGTTTTCAATCTCCGACACCACTGCCGGCGGCACGTCCTCGACCACGAGGTGTGGCGCCAACTCCTCGGCCACAACGATCGGCGGCGACGGCGGATCCTCCAACAAGAGCCGGCGAAGGCGGGTGGCCCACGAGTCGCCGGCCTCATCACCCCGCGAAACGGTCGATCCTCGCCGGCTGTTGACCAACTCGGAAATGCGCTGGACGCGAGTCTGGATCTTTCGCGTCCGCACGGCCCATTGGCTCGGCGAAAGGCCGCACAGTTTCGCCAGACGCCGCGTCAGTTCGGCCCGCTCGGCAATTACCTTGGCTTTTTCGGCCGCAAGTTTCTCCGCATTCCTGCGATCGGTCTTGGGCAATCGCATCCGAATCATGTTGCGAAGCCAGCGTTGATCGGGCGGATCCTGGAGCCAACGGTATTCGACGGCCACCGCGCGAATGGTCTGGTCGCAAGCAAGCACAGTGCCGTCGCGGGCGAGGATGCGGCCGCGAGCCGCCGGCAGCACGGTCTCCTTGGCGATCGGGCGCAGCGCCTCGGCGCGAAAGCCCGCCCCCTGCGTCACTTCCAATTGCGCCGCCCGGCTGAAGATCGCCAGCAGCGCCACCGCAAAGCCCGCCACGCAGATTCTCAGCCGGCGGCGCGGATCGATCACCGGCGGCGCGGCGAAATTGCTCAGGTGGAATTGACGCCAGTCGAAGAACATTGAATTCCAAGCGTTGAAAAGAAGACAGTGCGAAGCCGCAAGCTGTTGGAGGGAGTTCCTCGCGAACGCAGTCGCGGGGCGTTTCTCCAATCAGCAATCAACAATCAACAGTCAACGATTATCAATCCCTCGCGTCGGAGACGTCGTCGACCGCGCCGTGATTGATGCAATCGATCAACTGCCTCAGCCGGCCGAAACTGCGGCGATCGAACTGGAATACCAGCCGCGGCAACGCCGACAGGTTGGATTCTTCGCGTTCCTCGGGCAGCGGCCCGCTGGTGGCAAAGCGGCCTCGCGACAAAATGTCCTGGAAGCGGTCGTTGATCTCCTCCAGCAGCGATTCGCTCGGCGGCCGCTGGAGACGGAACACCAGATTGGTGCGAACGTACCTCATGCTATGGTAGACGCTGTAAAATCGCATAACCTCGTCAACCGCCTCCTCGACTCGGCTGGTCTGCCGGTAGAGCGACAGGTCTTCGACGCCGATCATGCCGCGATCGAGAAGCTGGTCGCGGACGAACTGATCGAACGCCGCCCAGTAGCTGCCGCCGGGTTCGTCGAGCAACACGACGGGCATCATGTCGTGCTTGCCCGTCTGAAGCAGCGTCAGCACTTCCAGCCCCTCGTCCAACGTGCCGAAGCCGCCGGGCATGAGGCAGAAGGCGTCGCTCTCCTTGACGAACATCAGCTTGCGGGTGAAGAAGTACTTCATGTAGACCAACTTGCGGTCGCCGGTAATGATCGGGTTGGTCGCCTGCTCGAAGGGGAGCAGGATGTTCAGCCCCATCGAGTGTTCGCGGCCCGCGCCGGCGTGGCCCGCCTCCATGATCCCGCTCGCCGCGCCGGTGATGACGAACCAGCCGTGGGCCGCCATCTGCCGGCCAAACTCCGCGGCCTGCCGGTAAGCCGGCTGCTCGGGCGTGGTGCGGGCCGAGCCGAACATCGTCACCTTGCGGCTGCGACGGTACGGCGAAAAGACCTTGAAGGCATACCGCAACTCGCGGAGCGTGCGGCTGATGATCTTCAAGTCGCCGCGGCTCGTCTTGTCGTCGGCCAATTTGTCGGCCGACTCCTTGATCGTCTGGATCAACT
Source organism: uncultured Planctomycetia bacterium (assembly GCA_963719005.1). Taxonomy (GTDB): domain Bacteria; phylum Planctomycetota; class Planctomycetia; order Pirellulales; family Thermoguttaceae. The sequence continues at coordinate 76,027 of CAVRAR010000018.1, read as the reverse complement.
CGGCGATGCGTTTCGACGGCGGTGGGGGCGGCGTGTCATTCACAAAGTCTCTTTTACCACGAATCGCAAAGGGGGGAAAGCCGGAAGCTAGAGCAGTTCCACGGTAGGTCTAGCGCATTCTGGGCGAACTCGGTAAATTGGGTTCATCTCACTCAAGGAGGTGACCCTGATGAAACCGTACGATGCGGAGTTTCGCGGCGAAGTGCTCGCCGCGTGCGATACGAACGAAGAGCGGCGCGTGATCGCGCTGCGTTTCAAAGTTTCAGAATCTTGGGTGCGGCGCATCCAGCAACAACGTCGCGAGACCGGCCAAGTGGCGCCAAAGAAGGCGGCTCCGCGTCAGCCCGCGTGGCATGCTTGGGCAGACTGGCTCGTCGCCAAGATCGCGGCTCGGCCCGACATCTATCTGCGCGAACTGCAAGCCGATTTGAAGCGGGAGCGCGGCGAAGAGGTTTGCCTGGGAACGCTTTGCGCCGCATGCCAAGCGCTCAAGCAGTCGCGAAAAAAAAGACGCTGATTGCCAGCGAACAGGATCGCCCCGATGTGGTTGAGCAGCGCGCGGCATGGCGCGCTTCGCAGGAGTCGATCGATCCCGCCAAAGTCGTTTTCATCGATGAAACGTGGGCTAAATCCAACATGACCCGCACCTACGGCCGCTCGGAACTCGGCACGCGTTTGCTGGAAAAAACTCCTTGCGGACGTTGGCAGACGACGACTTTTTTGGGCGCATTGCGGGCCGAGGGATTCATCGCTCCGCTTACCGTGGAAGGCGGCATCAACGGCGAACTGTTCCGCGCCTGGGTCGAGCAACATCTGGCACCGGCCTTGAAACCTGGCGACATCGTGGTGATGGACAATCTCTCCAGCCACAAGGTGGCTGGAGTTCGCAAAGCCATCGAAGCGGCCGGTGCCGAGCTGCGCTACCTGCCCCCGTACTCGCCGGACCTGAACCCCATCGAGTTGGCGTTTTCCAAGTTCAAAAAGTTGCTCCGTGACGGAGCCGAACGGACCGTCGATAAGCTATGGAAACTCTGCGGCAGCATCCTCGACCAATTCACGGAATCCGAGTGCCGAAACTATTTTCAACACTGCGGATACCGCTACACCTAAAATGAAACCGCTCTAGGGCTACGATCTTCGCAACTCCTTCCGCCTTCCTGCTTTTTGCCTTGTCTTTTCCGCGAAATTTCGGCCTTGACCTGGAATCGCAAATTCCATATTCTCGCCGCCTCAAGGATTTATCCACGTGGATGGGCCCGCATTTGGGTTTCGCCCACGGCGAGATTTCAGCGGGCCGCGAAGCGGTGTCCGCGGCATGGAAGCCTGCGGCACCCTTCGGACATACTAGGAACGCCCGACCTGACGGCCTTGTGGCTACGACGGTGGCGGAGCGTCCAATCGCTCCCGGAAAAGTATCGTGTCCTAAGCCCCCCTGGGACACAGCGTTTCCGGGGGCTTTTTTTGTGCCGCCCGTCGCTCTTTTCGTGTGACAATCTCTTCGTATGACAAACGTATCTTGGAGCGGCCGCACCGGCGCCGCCCCAACTGAAAATGCCCGGCCGGCCAAAGCTCCCGTCTTGCCGCGCCGGGAAATCTCGAAAAAATCGGCGAATTCATGAAAGAAACATTCATGACACAAAATCCGGCTGCCGATATACGGTCCCGGACCAGCAAACCACAAAGAAAATCTAGCCAGCAGGGGGATTTCCAATGGATCGGAGCAGAATCCATGGTACCGTGCATCCCCCCCGAACCTCTTCGTCGGCCGGCCATCGCCGCTGACATCCCGCGGGCCGTCGCTGCACTGTTCTTCGCTTGCATGGCGTGTGCGACGCCGACTCTTGCCGCCCAGTTCGACCCTTCGATTCCCGAACCGCGGCTGCTGCCCGCCGACAGCGACAAGGCGGCCGCGCCCGTCCCGGTGTGGCACAGCAGATATGCCGTTGAAGATCCCGGCAAAGGGGACAGTCCCGTTTTCGCTGACACGAAAATTGGGACAGTCCCCCGCCAGGCCCCGCCACCCCAGCACCGCCGTCCGCAACCGCGTCGCTCCAGCACGGTCTCGGGGATCAAGCAGACAAACTATCAGCGGGACTATCAGCCAGACTATCGCGCGGGCTATCGCGCGGATTCGTACCAAACGGCACAACGGATGGCGCCTCCGCAGAACGGCCCGACTTTCTCCGGCGTGGCGGTTTGGGATGATGAGCCGCCCGTCGCTTCACCCGGGCCGTATGTCGAAGGCAATGGGACATGCCAGAGTTGCGGCGGCTGCGGCAATGGCGGCTGCGGCGACTGCAACTGCGGCGAGTGCGGCGACTGCTGCGAGGAGGATTGTTGCCAGCCTTGCCCACCTTGTGACGACGGGGGCGACCTGATCGAATTCGATCTGCCATTTGCCGATCGCCTCTGGGCTCGCGGTGATTACCTCTTGTGGTATACCCGGGCTGGCAGCCTTCCACCGTTGGTAACCACCAGTCCCGCCGGCACTGCACGCGACGTCGCCGGCCGATTGGGCCAACCGACGACCACCATCCTCCTCGGCGACGGCATCGGCCTGAACAGCGACACCCGTTCCGGCGCCCGCGTCGAATTGGGCTACTGGCTGTGCCCGTGCCAAGGTCTCGGTTTCGAGGTGACCTACCTGGATCTCGGCAGCCAGACGTCGGAATTCGAAGCGGACAGCAACAACTTCGCGATCCTCGCCCGCCCGTTCTACAACCTCCAGACCGGCAGCGAGGGACAAGACGCGGTGCTGGTTGCCTATCCCAACGTTGCCGCCGGCTCGATCACGGTTACGAGCATCAACAAGTTCCAGACGCTCGAGGGCTTGCTGCGGCGTCACCTGATGCAGGAGTGCGGCCGGACGATCGACTTCCTCGCCGGATACCGTTACGCATACTTGCAGGACACCCTGTCGATCGACGAAACCATGACCTCGATCGATCGCGAGTCGCCCGCGCCCTTCGGAACGACGTTCAGCACGGTGGATCAGTTCGACACGCAGAACCGATTCAACGGCGGCGAGGTCGGCATCGTCTTTCAACAGCGATGTCGCCGCTGGTCGCTCGATTTGCTCATGAAGCTCGCTGTGGGCAGCACGCAGTCGCAGGTCGCGATCAATGGTTCGACGGCGATCACGCCGCCGCGACTCGGCACGACGGTCTACCCGGGCGGCATCCTCGCCCTGCCGACAAACATCGGCGCCTACGACCAAACCAAGCTCTCGCTGATGCCCGAACTCGGCGTCACGCTCGGTTATGACGTTACTCGGCACATGCGGGCGACGGTCGGTTACAGTTTCATTTATTGGAGCAACGTGGCGCGGCCGGGCGATCAGATCGACACGGACGTGAATGCTTCGCAGTTCCCGCCCGGCACGTCGTCGGGAGCGGCCCGTCCGAACTTCGTCTTCCACACCACCGATTTCTGGGCGCAAGGCCTGAACGTCGGCCTGGAATACCGCTTCTAGAGCGAACTTCTCACCGCCGTGTGCCACTGCTTGGAACAAGCAGTGCCGGGCAGCGGGTTACGCCCCGCACTGCTTCTGCGAAGCAGTGGCACACTGGCGGCCAACCCCCCTGCGTGGGGAAAACCGCGGACTAAACCTCGTCGATCCAGCTTCCGACTTTCTCCAGAAGGAAGTCGAAGGCCTGCTCTCGCAGCGTGTTCAGGCCGCCCGCGACCCCTGACGCCCGCACCTGCTTGAAACCGGAGACTTTCTCGATGAAGCCGTCGCCCGACAGCGAAGCAACGTCCCCGTCGGCCGTGAGCGAATCGTCGCCCGGCGAATCGAACAGCACCGCTTGAACGCCTTCGCCGCGGCCGTCGATCTGAACGTTCTGCACGTTCGAGACATCGACCGTGTAGCCGACGCCCTGCAATGTGGCCGAGCCGGGCTGGAGCTGAGCGGTTTCAGCAAGGCTGGCGAGCCCCGACGCCGTTAGCGTCGCCGTGTCGTTCCCGCCGCCGCCGAGGAAATGGAACGCGGTCACCTCGCCGGCCGGGAATGAATAGCTCTCGCCGCTGACAATCACCGTGTTTTCCGCCGCCCCGGCGACGAACTGCAACGTATCGTCCCCTGCCGTGCCCGTCACGACGACTTCGCTGCCGTTGCGAACCACGCTCGGTACTGCCGGCTCGGTCGTTGTCTCCGGGGCGTTCTCGACGGGAGCGCTCTGTGCGACGGCCGGCGCTGCCGGACTTGCCGCAGGGATGCTCTGTGCAAGATCGGCAACGGCGGCGGATGCTGCCGTTGTCGGTGCCGGAGCGTTCTCCACCACGGCAGCAGTCGGCGTGGCCGGCGCCGCCGAGCTTGCCGCGGGAACGTTCTGCTGGAGACTGACGCCGGCCGTGGGCGACGACGTCAGTTGCGTGGACGACGACGGCGCCGGTGGATCGCTGATCGTCGCCGTCGCCACGGTGCTGTACGCCATTCCGTCGAATGCCACGAAGGTGACGATGCGGTTGTCGGCGGCATCGGGCGTGGCTGCGGTGTTGTTGAAGGTGACTGTGCGCAGGACCGACATATAGTCGGCGATCGGAGCGACTCCCGTCAGCGTGAGCACGCCGTTTACATAGGACTTCGAGATGCTTGTGCCCGTCACGGTGGCGTCGAGCACTTCGGCGGGGCCGTCGAAAGGATTGGTGTCCGTTACGGCGAGGGAAACGAGCGTCGGGCTGTCGGAATCGGAAATCGTCGCGGCGGTCGCGATCGTGATCGGTCCGCCGCCGGCGAAAAACTTGGTGGTCAGATCATTCCCCGACGCGGCGCCGTTGAGGTCCACGACGGGCGGGAGGTTCAAGTCGCGAACGATCTGCGACATCTTCGGCGTGGAGCTCAAGAACATCCGTCGCGAGATGTACTGCGGCAGCAGTCCGCCGACGCCGAAGTTCGCCACTTTTTGCGTGCTTGCCGCCAAAGTGACGACGATGGTATTCGGCCCGCCCTCCATGAAGACAACCGGCTGCGTCTCGATTACCCGATAGGTGCCCGCCGGCAAGCCGGCAAAGCCGTACCAGCCCGCATCGTTCGTCTGCTGATAGGGGCTGGTGGTCCAGTTCAGCCACCCGCCTGTCGCATCCTGGTATTGCAGGGTGATGGTGACATGCGGGATCGTGGCGTTGCCCGTGTATTTGCCGTCGCCGTCGTTGTCGCAGTAGACGAAGCCGACAATGCTGCTGTTGCCGCCGACGTTGATTGTCATAGTATTCGGAGTCGGATCCAGATCGACGCCGCCATTGTTGGTGCCGCCGTCGTCCTGCACCTGGAAGGTAAAGCTCGCGTACGGATTCCCCTCGCCGCTGGCGCCTGGGTCGAACGTCAACTTATTTGCAACGATGTCGGTCACGTTGACGAACTGTCCCGCCGTCACCGCTGTGCCGTTGAGGTTCAGCGTCCCTTGATTTGGAAGCGTCGTGATCTCCACACGGTAGAAGTTGTTCGGTGGATTGTCATTCGGATCGGAGAAGCCGAAGTCCGCTACGGTGAACGTATATGGGGTGCCGTGCATGGTGGAAACGGTCTTGTCAGTTCCCATCGGAGCGTCGTTGACGCTCGTTACATTCACCGAAATCGTGTTCGGAGTCGGATCGAGATCGGCGCCGCCGTTGGCGGTTCCGCCGTCGTCCTGCACCTGGAACGTGAAGGTCGTGTACGGACTGCCATTGGCATTCGCTGCTGCGTTGAAAGTTAGCTTGTTGGCCGTAATGTCGGTCACGTTTATGAGCTGCCCCGCCGTCACCGGCGCGCCGTCGAGTTCCAACGTTCCTTGCGCCGGAAGCGTGGTGATTTCCACCCGGTAGAAGTTGTCCGGCGGATCGTCGTTGGGATCGGTGAAGCCGAAGTCGGCCGCCGTGAAGGTGTACGCGGTGTCCTCCAGCGCCGTGACAGTCGTGTCGGTCCCCGCCGGTGCGTGATTGACGCGGATTACGTCGATCGTCAGCGTGTTCGGAGTCGGGTCGAGATCGACGCCGCCATTGGCGGTTCCGCCGTCGTCCTGCACCTGGAACGTAAAACTCGTGAATGGGCTGCCGACGCCGGCGGTTCCCGGATCGAACGTCAGGTTGCCGGCCGTAACATCGGTCACGTCTATGAACTGCCCCGCCGTCACCGCCGTACCGTTAAGTTCAAGCGTCCCTTGGTCGGGCAGCGTCGTGACCTCCACTCGATAGAAGTCGTTCGGCGGGTTATCGTTAGGATCGGTAAAACCGAAGTCGGCAACAGTGAACGTGTACGGGCTGCCCTTGGTGATCGTAAGGGTTGTGTCGGTTCCCGCCGGCGCATCGTTGACGCTCGTCACGTTGACCGTCAGCGTATTTGCAGTCGGATCGAGATCGCTGCCGCCGTTGGCAGTGCCGCCGTCGTCCTGCACCTGGAACGTGAAGCTCGCGTACGGGCTCCCGTTGGCGTTGGCTGCCGCATCGAATGTGAGCTTGCCGGCCGTAATGTTGGTGACAGGGACGAACTGCCCCGCCGTCACGGGCGTGCCGTCGAGATTCAGCGTCCCTTGATTCGGAAGCGTCGTGATCTCCACCTGATAGAAGTTGTTCGGCGGATCGTCGTTGGGATCGGTGAAGCCGAAGTCGGCCACGGCGAACGTGTACGTGGTGTCTTCCAGTGTTGTGACGGTTCCGTCGGTCCCCGCCGGTGCGTGGTTGAAAAGGGTTACGTTGACCGTCAGCGTGTTCGGAGTCGGGTCAAAGTCGCTGCCGCCGTTGGCGGCGCCGCCGTCGTCTTGCACCTGGAAGGTGAAGCTCGCGAACGGGCTGCCGATGTCGGCGGCGCCCGGATCGAACGTGAGCTTGCCGGCCGCGATGTCGGTCACGTCGACGAACTGACCCGCCGTCACCGCGGCGCCGTCGAGTTCGAGCGTCCCTTGGGTCGGAAGCGTCGTGATCTCCACCCGAACGAAGTTGTTGGGCGGGTTGTCGTTGGGATCGCTGAAGCCGAAGTCGGCCACCATGAACGTGTACGGGCTGCCCTTGGTGGTCGTGACGGTCTTGTCCGCTCCCGCTGGAGGGTCGTTGACGCTCGTTACGTCGATCGAAACCGTATTCGGAGTCGGGTCGAGATCGACGCCGCCGTTGGCGGTTCCACCGTCGTCCTGCACCTGGAACGTGAAACTCGTGTATGGGTTCCCGTTGCCGTTGGCCGCCGGGTTGAATGCCAGCTTGCCAGCGGTAATGTCGCTCACGCTGACAAACTGACCCGCCGTCACCGGCGCGCCGTCCAGCTCGAGCGCCCCTTGAGTTGGCAGCGTGGTGATCTCGACACTGAAGAAATTGTTGGGCGGGTTGTCGTTGGGATCGGTAAAGCCAAAGTCCGCCACAGTGAACGTGTACGCCGTGTCCTCCAACGTGGTCACCGTCGTGTCCGTTCCCGCCGGAGCGTCGTTGACGCTCGTTACATTGACCGTCATCGTGTTCGGGGTCGGGTCGAGATCACTGCCGCCGTTGGCGGTTCCGCCATCGTCTTGCACCTGGAACGTAAAAGTTGCGTACCCAATGCCATTGCTGTTGACTGCCGGCTCGAACGTGAGCTTGCCGGCCGTAATGTCGGTTACAGTCACGAATTGACCCGCCGTGACCGGCGTGCCGTCGAGCGTCAATGTCCCTTGATTCGGAAGTGTCGTGATCTCCACCCGGTAGAAGTTGTCCGGTGGGTTGTCGTTGGGATCGGAGAAGCCGAAGTCCGCCACCGCGAACGTGTACGGCGCGTCCTCCAAAGTTGTGACGGTGTTGTCCGTCCCCGCCGGCGCTTGGTTGACGCGGGTTACGTCGATCGTCAGCGTATTCGCAGTCTGGTCGAGATTGACGCCGCCGTTGTCGGTCCCGCCGTCGTCCTGCACCTGGAACGTAAAGCTGCTGTACGGACTCCCGCTGCCGTCGGTCAAGGGCTCGAACGTCAGCTTGTTGGCCGTAATGTCCGTTACGGTCACGAACTGGCCTGCCGTCACCGCCGTGCCATCGAGCTTGAGCGTCCCCTGGTCGGGAAGCGTCGTGATTTCCACACTGAAGAAGTTGTTTGGTGGGTTGTCGTTGGGATCGGTGAAGCCGAAGTCCGCCGCGGCGAACGTGTAGGGGGTGTTCTTGGCGGTCGCGACGGTGTTGTCTGTTCCCGCCGGCTCGTGATTTGGCGAGATTGCCACGGAAAACGTCCCGATGGTTCCGTCCGCCACGGGATTGCTGCTGGTGTCTTGCACTTCGTCGGCCTGCATCACTACTGCGTATGACCCGTTGTCCGCTGCGTCCCACGTTCCGCCGGGCGGGGTGATTTGGTAGGTTGCCACCCATAGCGGCACGTCGGGATTCGGTTGGACCACGCCGATGAACGTGACCGGCTGGCCGGCTACTTTGACGTCTCCACTATCGAGCGTCGAGGTGTCGATCGCCACGTCGTCGAGGTACGTCACCGTGAACGTGTATGTTGACCCGCCGCCGGTGACGACATCCGCCGCCGTTGCCCTGGCGCACGGGGGTATCGTATCCGGCACCGTCTCGTTGAACCCGAAGTCGCCGATCAACCCGGCGGGCACCGGGTTGCCGGCGGTGTCGGCGACCTGGTTGGGCTCCATCGAGACCATGTATTCCCCGCTGTCGGTCGCGGCGTCCCAGGTTCCGCCCGGGGCAGTAATCTCGTACGTCGCCACACGCGGCGTTCCGGTCGCCGCGTTGTTGACGCCCACGAAAACGGCCAACTGGTCGTAGCCATTGGGCCCCGTCACGCGGACGTCAACACTGTCGAGCGTGGAAACGTCGATCGCCCGATCGTCGATGTAAGTTACGGTGAAGTCGTACGTTTGCGAGCCCTCGCTGGGCGGCGTCTGCACGTCGGCCCTGGCGCATGGGGGGATCGAATCGGCCGGCAGCGCGGCGAGCATCGTGACAGACGCGGTGGCGGTGTTGCCGAAGCCGTTGGCGTCGGCGGGGGTAAAGGTGATTTGCCGCGTCGCCAGCGTGGGGACCGTCGACGTGTTGACGTAGGTAACGGTGCGCAACACCTGCTGGTAATTCTCGGGGCTGTCGACGCCGCTGAACACCAGCAGCCCGGTCGCCGGATCGTAGCCGTCCGTGGTGATATTGGTGCCGGCCAGGGCGGCCGGATCGAACCCCAGCGTTTCACTGTCGTCGTCCAAGACGTTCGAGATCAACACGGTCAGCGACGCGATCTGGTTGTTCGCCCCGTCGGACATCGCGGCGTCGGCGTCCTCGATGTTTACCGCCGCGCCGCCCGTGAAAAAGGCTGCCGCGAACCCCGTTCCGGGCTCGTCGGAACCGTTCAGATCGACGACCGGTCCGCCGACGAACACCTGGAACGCGCCGATCTGTCCGGACGGCACCAGATTGCTGCTGGTGTCCCTCACCTGGTTGGGCTCCATCGACACCGTATACGACCCGAAGCTCGCTGCACTCCACGCCCCGCCGGGCACGGGGATACTGTATCGCGCCACCCGCAGCGGCCCAGGGCTGTTGACGTCCACGCCGAGGAACGTGGCCAACTGGTCGTAGCCGTTCGGATTTCTCACGCGAATGTTGGCATTGCCCAGCCAGGAGACGTCGATCGCCCGATCGTCGGTATAGATCACGCTGAACTCGTAGGTCGAGCCGCCCGTGCTGCCGGTGACGTCCTGCGTGATTGCGATCGCATGCGGCGACGCCGTGTCCGTGGTCGGCGTATTGAAGCCGAACGTCCCGATTACTCCGGAGGGCACGGGGTTGCTGCTGGTGTCGGTCACCTGGTTGGGCTCCATCGACACCTCGTATTCCCCGTTGTCGGCCGAGTCCCACGTCCCTCCCGGCGCGGCGATTTGGTACGTGGCCACCCAGAGCGGCAGATTGCTGGGCCGGGTTACGCTTACGAACGTGGCCAGCAAATTGAAGCCGTTGGGGCCCTTCACCCGGACGTTTCCATTGCCCAGTCTCGAAAGATCGATCGCGACGTTGTCGACGTAAGTGACCGTAAACGTGTAGCTCGCGTCGCCCGCCGTCGGAGACCCGAGCGTTGCACTCGCCTGCGGCGGCACCGTCTCGGCCGGCGTCAGATTCACCGCGAACGTTCCCAACTTGCCCGCGGCCACCGCTTGTCCGTCGGTATCCGTAACCTGGTCGGCCTGCATCGTGATCGTGTAGCGTCCGTTGTCGGTCGGAGCGTCCCACGTTCCGCCCGGGGCATTGATTCTATACGTCGCCACCCGCGGCGATCCGTCCGAGTTGACGTTGACGCTCACGAAGCTGGCGAGCTGACTGAAATCGTTGGGACCGGTCACCAGCAGATCGGAGCCGTCCAGTGTCGCTACCTGGATCGGCACGTCTCCCGTATAGGTAACGGTAAATGAGTACGTCGTGCCGCCGCCCGTGAGGACGTCCGGGGCCGTCAGGGCCGCTTGAGGCGCGCCGGCCGCCGTTTCCATCACCCAAGTATCGCTGGCGTCCGCCGCGAGCCCATTGCCGGCGCCATCCGTAATCCCCGAGCCGGCCGCCGTCAGCGTCAATACGTACGTCCCGTCGCTGCCGGTCTTCGTCGATAGATCGAGCGTGTATTGCGAGGCGGTCGCTTGCGTCACCGTCAGACCGGCAAGACTCACGGCCGTGCCATTCCGCGTCAGGCTGAAATCGTTGACGTCCACGCCGCTGACGTTCTCACTGAAATTGACCGTCACCAGCCCAACGGCGGTGTTGCGCGGATCGGGAGTCACGTCCACGATGTCCGCCGTCGGCGGCGTCGCGTCGGTCAGCCAAGTGTCGCTTGCATCGGCCGCCAATCCATTGCCGCCAGTATCGGTGATGCCCGAGCCGGCCGCGGTCAGCGTCAATACGTATGTCCCGTCGCTGCCGGTCTTCGTCGATAGATCGAGCGTGTACTGCGAGGCGGTCGCTTGCGTCACCGTCAGACCGGCAAGACTCACGGCCGTGCCATTCCGCGTCAGGCTGAAATCGTTGATGTCCACACCACTGACGTTTTCACTGAAGTTGACCGTTACCAGCCCAACGGCGGTGTTGCGCGGATCGGGAGTCACGTCCACGATGTCCGCCGTCGGCGCCGTCGCATTTGTCAGCCAGGTGTCGCTTGCATCGGCCGCCAGCGCGTTGCCCGCCCCATCCGTAATCCCTGAGCCGGCCGCGGTCAGCGTCAATACGTATGTCCCGTCGCTGCCGGTCTTCGTCGATAGATCGAGCGTGTACTGCGAGGCGGTCACTTGCGTCACAGCAAGACCGGAAAGGCTCACGGGCGTGCCGTTCCGCGTCAGGCTGAAGTCGTTGATGTCCACGCCGCTGACGTTCTCGCTGAAGTTGACCGTTACCAGCCCAACGGCCGTGTTGCGCGGATCGGGAGTTACGTCCACGATGTCCGCCGTCGGCGGCGTCGCGTCCGTGACCCACGTATCGCTGGCGTCGGCCGTCAGTGCGTTGCCCGCCCCATCCGTAATCCCCGAGCCGGCCGCGGTCAGCGTCAATACGTATGTCCCGTCGCTGCCGGTCTTCGTCGATAGATCGAGCGTGTACTGCGAGGCGGTCACCTGCGTCACAGTAAGACCGGAAAGGCTCACGGGCGTGCCGTTCCGCGTCAGGCTGAAGTCGTTGACGTCCACGCCGCTGACGTTCTCGCTGAAGTTGACCGTTACCAGCCCGACGGCGGTGCTGCGCGGATCGGGAGTTACGTCCACGATGTCCGCCGTCGGCGGCGTCACGTCGGTGCCGGTTACTGTAATCGACTGCCCGACAAAGTCGATATCGTCCAGCGTCGTGCCGACGAAGTTGCCGAAGAAGAGAACCGTCTGGAAGGGGTCGTCGGTAACCAAGGTCGGCGTCAGCACGAGGTTGCCGGATTGAAAGGCGTGGACCGGCATGCTGAACAGGCGGAGTTCGGTGTTCGCCGGGTTTGGCGGCAGCAGATCGGTGTCCTCGCCGCCCACATTGGCGATGAGCCCCGCCGAGGCGGCGCCCGAGGGGAGGAGGTCATAATCGTCGCCGGCCGTGACCGGGTTGTTGAAGGTGGCGAGAGTGGAATCGTAGCTCAGGTTGAAGTATGCCTGTTTCACGCCGGTCGCCGCGCTGCGCATGTCTTCAACGTAGGCTCGCAGCGTGTAATCGTGTCCCGCCTGCAGCGACGCCACCGGCGTCTGTGCCGCGTCTACGTACTCGAATCGCACGCGGAGATCGGCGGAGAGGAGCATGCGGCCTTCCAGCGATTCGATGGCGAGCTTGCGGGCGAAGTGTTTGGCGAGAAGTCCGTCGCGTCGCCGCCGCGTTGAACTGCCGGTGGAAAATCGTGCGCCAGACTGCGACACGATCGTGACGAGTTGCGCGTTCCCATGGCTCCCCCCCTATTTGCGACAGAAAGTCCCCTCTAAAAAAACACGCCAAGGGCGCCGCGGTTCTCGCAGGACGGCGGCGCCCTTGGCTCTATTCTAATTGACGACCCGGGATCAAGTCCAATCTCCCCAGATTTCGAAGCCGGGCTGCAACCCCAGGGCGGGGGTCACGCCCGGATAGGAATCGGCGAAGAACTGATCCACTCCCGATCCGCCGTCAATGGCGATCAGTCCGTACAACGGATTGGGCAGCACGGACGTCTGCTTGACTTTCATCCGGTCGGCGCCATTGCCCAAATTGACCGTCAACGAGACGGGAATCGTGCATCCCACGATCGACAGGTCGTCGTTGCCCGCCCCGGTGACCACGTTCAGTCCGGCCATCGTCGTCGTGGTGAAGTTGATCTTGTTGTTTCCGTCAAACAAGTTGAGCGCGGCGTTTCCGCCGATTTGGGTTCCGGTTGAAGTGCCGCTGATCGTGACCAGGTCGGCCCCCTCGTCGCCCATGATCGTCAGACCGTTGGGGGCCAGTGCGGGGGCCTGACCGAGCGGGCAGGTGCCGATCTTGCAGTTCGCGCTGATCGTCGTGGTGCTACCCCAGTTCGAGGCCCCGGCGGCGACGACGTCGTTGTTGATCGACAAGCCCCACTGAGCATCCGAGGCCGACATCGTGAACTGGTCTTGGCCGACGTTGTTGGCGATCATTACGGGAGCCGGGACAGTCAGCCCGGTGCCGAGGTGGCTGTTCGTCACTATCGTTTGCGTGTTGCCGCCGGCATCGTTGAGACTTACCGCCCCAATCACCTCGGTGTTGATGAAATTGACCGAGTCGAACGTGTCGGGCACGTTGTTTCCGTTGTTGATGACCAGTCCGCCGTCGATTCTGGTTTGCGAGCCGGAGGGAGCCGTGAAGGTGGCCGCACTCGCTCCGTCGCCGTTGCTGATGACGACGATGGCGGCGGGAAACACTCCGCTGCCGAGTTCGGAATTCGTCACGCTCAGCGTGTCATACCCGTAAGCGTTGGTGATCGTCAGGGCCAGCCCGCCGCCGCCCTGGAGCTGGCAGGTGTCGATCAGGGTGTTGGAGCCTCCGCTGCCGCCGCCGGTCTGGTTGTCGACGGTCGCGTTTCCGACGACCGTGGTTCGGGCCAGTTGCAGATTGCAGAATCCCGACGCTCCCGCAGCCTTGCTCACCGACAGGTTTCCGTTGATCGTGGTATCGTGGATGATGTTGGTATTGTCGCCGGTGCTGTTGACGATCAACAGATCGGCCGGCACCACCGATCGCCCGGACGCGCCGGCTTCAAAATCGAACTGATTGGTGCCCAGCCCCAGATGGACCTGCATGATGCCGACGATGCCGTTGACGGTCACCTGCTGCATGGTGACGCCGGCGCCGTTGATCTCCAAGAGCGTGTTGTCCACGCCGGTGATGACGTAGTCGCCGGTGTTGGTGCCGGAGGTGATCTTGACGGAGTTGTTGTCGGCGTCGCCGACCAGCGCCAGCGTGCCCGCCGGACCGACCGGGGCAATTACGACGTTCACCAACCCCGCCCCGCTGAGCATCTCCCGCGATTCCAGCATTTCGACTCCCAGCAACCTGGCGTTGAGCCGACCACGACGGTTGACGTTTCTCGTGTTCCGTGTTTTTTGTCTGTTACGCCAAAACATGTGTCCCCTCCCGGCTTGGAAGCAGATGCGTTGTGTCATCCGTGAGTGTGGAATTAGTGAAACCCAAACTCCACTCCCTCAGAGTCTGGATGTGCATAGCGAAAAACGGATTTTCTTCGAGAGCCAACAACGGATCATTGTTTCCGCCGATATCGTATGGTCAAGCGTGCCGGCTCGGAAACGTAATTTGTCCTGGCAGACTGGGTCAACTGCGAGTAATAAGTAATGTATCAACTGCTTGGGGATGTGTCAATTACTCCGTTCTTGCCGATTAGTGAAGCCCCGTCAAGTGCCGCAATGGGGTGTACTACTACAGGCTGGTACAATACAGCTCTCTAGACTGTAATGCAACCTGCGGTTTGGGCTTAAGGACTGGCCGGCATCTTCTCAGCCACCCAGTCTAGCCCCGGCGAGGTAGCGTTTCATCTCATTACAGCCCGAATTCCCGGACACCCTTTGTTTCAAGCAGCCGCGCACGGCAGTTAGAAGTGCGGGCTAGGCGCTTGCGGCGATCGGCGGTAAGGGGCAAGCCAGTGCCGCGGCGATCGCCCGCAGCAGCGCCCCTTCCTGCAACGTCACTTGGCCGTCGAAGGCGATGCACGCCGTCACTGCGCCGATGATCTCGCGCTTCAGGTTGGGACTCGAGCCGGCCAATTCCGTCAAGGCGGCGTCGAATTTCTCCAGCGAGCACTCGGGCAGCGGCAGCAGCGCAGCCCCGCCCGGCAGACTCTTCGCGCCCGCCTGAAATGCCTTTTCGATCTCCTCCGGCTGATCCTGCCCGACGTAGGCCAACGCCGAGAGGACGACCGTCAGCGGCCTGGCGACCGCATCAACCGTCCGGTAGCGAACCGCCGGCGGCTTTTTCAGCCCGAAGTGAACGTCCAGGTAACTGAACAACATCGTGCGCAGGCAGTATTCGAAGAGATCGACCTGGCCGTCCGCGTTAATCAGGGCGTTGACGGCCTCGCGGAACCTGGCGTACTGCTGCGGCGACGACCGCTTGAGCGCCGGCGTAGCCAGATCGACCATTGGCAGCCGAATCGGCGGCGGCAACGATTGGGCCGCGGCGGCAAGCTGCTCGGTCTCGCGGTACAACGGCTGCTCGACCTGCGATTGGAGCATCTGCAACTGCCTGGCTCGAACGGCCTCGTCGTGGCTCAGCAACAGCGCGAAGATAACACCCTGCGCGGCGAACGGCTCGCGTGCGGCGTCTCGCAGCAAGGGCGGCAAGCCGGCGATCAGCCGGTTCGCACCTTGCAAGTCTTCGGCTTGCGGAGCGCCGACCCGTTGGGTCATCGTGCCCGCATCCAACGGCATTGTTCCCCCGACCAGAATCGCAGGAATGGGGAATTCGCCGAGCGTTCTGGCGGCGCGGGCATGTTCGGGCTCGGCGGTCGCCGCAACCGGCTCGACCGGCGGGAAGACGCCGTCGAAACCCGGTTCCAACGCCCGAATCCGCTCGTCCAGCGGCGGGTGCGTGGCGAACAAGCGGAAGAACGAGCCCGCGAAGGCGTCGCCGAAAAACATGTGGCTGATTTCCGAGGCATGGGCGTCGCGGATGCGCGAGCCTTCGTCGAGCCCGCCGATCTTCTTCAGCGCCCCGGCGATTCCGCCCGGATAGCGGGTGAATTGAACGGACGAGGCGTCGGCCAGGAACTCGCGCTGCCGGCTGATGGCCGCCTTGATCAGATTGCCGAAGAAGACGCCCAAGTAGCCGAGAACGACCAGCGCCAGGCCGAGCAAGAAGATGGCCGCGCCGCTGCTGTCTTTGTCGGATCGACGGCCGGAAAGGCCGCCGAATCGCAAGATGTAGTAGCCGAGAATGGCCAGGACGAGGATGCCGTTGACCACTCCGATCAGTCGCAGGTTCAACCGCATGTCGCCGTTGAGGATGTGGCTGAACTCGTGGCCCATCACCCCCTGCAACTCTTCGCGCGAGAGATACCGCAGCGCGCGGCCGAAACGGCCACCACCGCGTCGCCCGGCTGGTGGCCCGCGGCGAAGGCGTTGATCGAGGGCTCGTTGTCCAGCACGAAGACGGGCGGGACGGGTATGCCCGAGGCCAGGGCCATCTCCTCGACCACATTCAGCAGCCGCCGTTCGGCGAGATCGGTGGTTTGCGGATTGACGGCTCGGCCGCCCATCATCAGCGCGACCGTCTCGCCGCCGGCCGAAAGCTCGGCGATCTTGTAGAGGCTGCCCAAGGCGACGACCAGCAGAGTTCCCGCCGCGATGCCCAGAAAAAGTTCGGGCCGCCAGATGCCGCGATCGACATGAACCGAAGGCTGCTCCATCTGGCCATGCATCGCGCGATGGATCTCGGTCGATTCAAAACCATTAAGGCCGACGGCAACCACCAAATAGATGCCCACAATGATGCACGCCACGGACAAAGCGAACAGAACGATCAGCCGCACAGTCTGGTGGCGAGCATGATCCTGCCGGGCAAAGAAATCGGTGGCCATTTTTTCTACTCCGCCTTTCGTTACGTGCCGCGCTGCCCCGCAGCTTCGAGCAGCTCCACCCAACGGGCAAAATGCGGGCATTCTCTTTGCATCGCGCCGATTCCAATCCGTTTTGCCGCAACTAATCCATGAAACAGTTTTTGATAATTCGAGAAGACTTTCAAGAGGCGTTTTGAAGGCGCCGTTTCGGAGTTGTCGTTGATTTCCTCAGGAGTCCGGAAGGAAGCGCGAATGGATTGGAGTTCTTCTTCAGACTCAGGCGACCGCAGAACCGCGCAGATCGTAGGGGGCTGCGAGAAAAGCAACGCCTCGAACTCGTGCATCTGAATGTAGGGGCAGAAACGGCTTCTGTCGAAGGATGTTCCAAGCTCGCTGGAAATGTCATTCTGGACCGCAGTTTCCACGATTTTGGCCTTCTTGGCGAGCAAAGCCGTCCTGGCTTCCGCGCGGCCGGGCCAGGAATCGGGCAGGGCGTAGAAGTCGAACATCGTGGTGACAACCGTATCCGCCTCCTGTTTCAACAGTGCAAGAACGTCTCGCTTTGCCCGCTCGTACCGGCAGTCGCCGCCTTTGTGGCCCGGTTTTCCGACAAGCTGCGCGGTCATGTAGACGTTCTTCTGGCTGAGGAACGGGGCCAAAATCTCCCGCACAAATCCTTGCTCCGTCTGGCCTTCGACGACGGCGATCACCCTACTCATGCGAGATTCCCCCGCCGTACACGTTTTTCTGCCACAGGTCGCCCAACGTGTAATCTTGTCCGAGCCATTCGCGCAAATCATCCGCCTTGAGCCGCTGGAAGCGAGATTTCCCCTCCTCGCGGTCGATGACGATGATTTGTTCCGGTTCAAACGCATTCAGCAGCGCGGCCGACTGGGTGGACACGATCAACTGCGTTCGATTTCGTGCCTGCAAGATGAGGTTTGCCAAGATGTCCAGCGCCTGTGGATGCAGGCCCAACTCCGGCTCGTCGATCAGAACGGTTGATGGCGGGTTTGGTTGCAGCAGCGCCGTGGCCAAGGCGATGAATCGCAACGTGCCATCCGACAACTGACTGGCGTGAAACGGATAGTCGCTATCCTCTTGTTCCCACTCAAGGTCGATGATTTCATCGCCGTTGCTTTTCTTGGGCCGCAGCTTGAAATCCCGAAAGAAAGGCGCCGCCAGCCGAACGGTATCGAGAATCAGATCGTAGGTGGCCTTCTCTTCTTCGCGAAGCTGAAGCAGGAACGCCGCCAAATTGCCGCCATCGCGACGCAATCTCTCATTGTCTCGTACCGAACCAGTTCGCCGCATTGCAGCCGTGTCGCTCGTGTCGTGAAAGTGGTACACGACCCAATCGGAAATGGCACCCTGAATATCGCTTGCAGCGAGCGCAGCCTCGTCACCTCCCGTGCTGCGTCCCCGCAGTTTCGACTCACTGTGCCCGGTTCCCAGTGACAAGACCTGGCCGACATTTATGTTTGCAGGCGGCCCTGGATACTCCGATACGTACGATACAGCTTCAAAGCTGAGGATTAGTCGGTTATCGTTGGTTGGTTCCAGCGAAAACTCGTACCCGTTACAGCCAAGTTCCAATTTCGCAACGATTTCCTTGGTAATCTTCGGCCCGAGGAACAAATGCACGTCGGCCCCGCCGGCTTTATTGACGGCCTTCTCAAGTCTTCCTTCAACCATTTCCCGCAAGAGCGAGAAGAAACTTACAAAGTTGCTCTTCCCCGAGCCGTTTGCTCCGATCAGAATGTTCACCGGCCCCAATTCAAACTCTTCGAGCGATCGGATCGACTTGAACCCTCGGATTGTGATTTTGTCGATGGATCGTCCCATGATTGCACATTCCCTCGGGTCAAACGCGGGCGGGCGAAAAGGGCGCGAGGTCGAGTCCTTCGCTCCACCCAGCCCTCACCCCCTGCCCCTCTCCCAAAGGGAGAGGGGAGTGATTTGGACGGCCCCTCTCCCAAAGGAGAGGGGAGACGTCGTCTTACGTGAACGACACCTTCGGGGCTTCGCGCTCCGCCGGCTGCTCGACCTCGAACAGATGCGCCTCCTGGAAGTTGAACATCCCGGCGATGATCGACGTGGGAAACACTTCCCGCTTGGTGTTGTAGACCATGACCGAGTCGTTGTAGGCCTGTCGGGCGAAGGCAATCTTGTTCTCGGTCGAGGCCAGCTCCTCTTGCAGGGCCATCATGTTCTGGTTGGCCTTCAGGTCGGGATAGGCCTCGGCCACGGCGAACAGCCGGCCCAGGGCACCGGTCAACTGGCCTTCGGCCCCCCCGAGGGCCGTCATCGCCGTCGGATCGCCGGGGTTCTTGGCGGCCTGCTGGCCGGCCGAGTAGGCCGCGTTTCGGGCGGTGACCACCGCTTCGAGCGTCTCGCGCTCGTGCTTGATGTAGCCCTTGGCCACCTCGACCAGATTCGGAATCAGGTCGTACCGCCGTTTCAGTTGCACGTCGATCTGCGAAAAGGCGTTCTTATACCGGTTTCGCAGGGTGACCAGGCCGTTGTACATCCCGATAACGACCATCACCGCAATAACCACAATCAGAAATAGCACGAGCAGAACAACCAGTGCGGAACCCATGGAAACAGTTCCTTTCTTGTGTCTTGATCGCCCCCCCGAAAGACCGCGCCGGGGGGACTGCCGCCGTCAGTTCATTCGGAAGACTCCTGCCAGTATTGGCCTTAGCATAGCAACGTCGCTGCGATATGCCAATATCCCGCCGACGGCCGCCGGGGCGGTCAGTTTTCATTGTAGAAGGCGATTCTTGTCGTCGATCGTCCGAAAGCAGCCCCAACGTCGGCGGCGGGAGTCGCCTCCTCCAGCCCCAGAGAAAGACCCCGATATGCCGCGCTGGTGTGCTGCCGTACCGGCTAAAACAATGCGAGAGACACGGTTGGCCGTGAACGCATTGCCAGGGCCGATCAATTGTTCAAATTTGGGCAACGGCGAGTCGTGTACACGGGCATCTTGCCCGCGTTGTTCGGCCACGGGCAGGATGCCCGTGCTACGTAAATTGGAAAACTGATCGGCCCTGAACTTAATTGCAGTCTTCGTTGACGAAATCGCACGCCACAGTTTATACTGACCAATAGGCGGAGGTTGTACCTACAAGCAACACACCGGTGGGCGGCTGGTTATACTGTTGTGGCTGCGGTCCTGCCGCTGCGCCGATGTTATCGAGTTCGTTGGTGCGGCAGTTGTACCGCCGCACCCAAGGCTGGCGGCGCAACGGAGACAGAGAAAGCGGCAACCATGAACCGGGGCAACGGCGAACGTCAGACGTGCGAAGTGGCCGGCTTCACGTTGGTGGAACTCTTGGTCGTTATCACCATCATCGGCATCTTGATCGCGTTGTTGCTGCCCGCCGTTCAGGCGGCGCGCGAAGCGGCTCGACGCGCCCAGTGCAGCAACCACCTCAAACAGTTGGCCCTGGCGATGCACGGCTTCCACGACGCCCAGGGCGCCCTCCCGTCCGGCGGCTACGGCTGGATGTGGGCGCCGCACCCGGACCGCGGCCTCGGCGTCGATCAGCCCGGCAGTTGGCTCTACTCCATCCTGCCGCAACTCGAACAGCAACCGTTATTTGACTTGGGGTCGGGCGTTGGGCCAAACAACGATACCGACCCCATTCTATTAAACGGCAACGTGCAGCGGCTCGGCACGCCGTTGGCTGTTTTTAATTGCCCGACCCGTCGCGAAGCGTTGGCCTATGCGGTCTCCGGCAACATTTGGTACGTCCAAACGCCAAAGCTGTGTAACACGCTCTCCGTTGGGTCGCGCTGCGATTATGCGGCCAACGGCGGTGAGAATCTCGTCGGCTTTTGCTCTGGGCCGGACAATTTAGCCGGCGCCGCCGCCTACTTCTCTCTCGCGGTCGACAGCGGGCAGGTTGTTGACCGCGTCAATGCGAGCACGGGCATCATGATGTGCCACAACCGCTTCAAGTTCACCGACATCGAGGATGGGCTGTCGAACACCTTCATGATCGGCGAGAAGTCGGTCGGCCCCGATTGGTACACGAACGGCGTGTCGGTTGGCGACGACCAGGGCCCTTACGTCTCGGATGACCGAGATAACTACCGCGCCGCCGCGTCTGATCTGGAACCGAATTGCTCGAGCGCGAACCTCTTGGTCCCCGCCCAGGATCAGGCCGGCGTCGACAATACGTGGGGCTTCGGCAGCGCCCACTCCAACGGGCTCTATTTCGCACTTTGCGACGGCTCCGTGCGCTTCATCAATTACAGCATCAACGAGATGGTGTATCGCCGCCTCGCCAACCGAAAAGACGGGATCGCGCTCGATCCAACCCAGTTCTAGCCGGCGAGCAGACGCCGCTTCAACCGTAATACCCTTTCCGTGACAGTCTGAGTCAAGGGACCATCATGCAACAAGACAATCGCAAGACTAGCTGCCGGGCGCAACGCGGCTTTACTCTCGTGGAGTTGTTGGTCGTCATAACGATCATCGGCATCCTCATCGCCCTGCTCTTGCCGGCAGTGCAAGCGGCCCGCGAAGCCGCCCGACGGGCGACGTGCTCGAACCACATGAAGCAGATCGGCATTGCCATGCACAATTGCCACTCCGCACAAAACTGTTTTCCGCAGGCTGCCGGATATTTCCCTGACGCGTGCTTGTCCGACGTGTCCGGGGGCTTTCCGGCGTGGGGCTGGCCGCCCGATCCGGCGCCTGGCCAGCGCCACACCGCCCGCCAATATCGGCACTATCCAGTACATGCTCTTGCCGTACATGGAACAGGAAGCTTTGTACATGGCCTTCTTCGGATGCACACAAAACTCTCGTCAAGTGTGGTGGGATAACAACAGATTGAGGTTGCCGCCTGTGACCTACCTCTGCCCGAGCGACACGACGTTCGAGCCCGACGGTTCGGTTCCCGCCGGGAATGTTGGAGTTACCTCTTATGTAGCCAATATCCAAGCGCTGGGGATTTGGTACGATAACCAGCCGTCCCACAAAACCCACCCAACGCTCGAAAGCATGACCGATGGCTCGTCGAACACCGTCGTGTTTGCCGAGCGATATGGGGCA
Organism: uncultured Planctomycetia bacterium; assembly: GCA_963719005.1. Taxonomy (GTDB): domain Bacteria; phylum Planctomycetota; class Planctomycetia; order Pirellulales; family Thermoguttaceae. The sequence continues at coordinate 54,530 of CAVRAR010000018.1, read as the reverse complement.
AGCCCCGACGGAGCCTTGCGGACCGCGTGGCTCGGATGTATTCCTTGGGAACCGTGCAATCCATTTTTCGCCGCCACCGATGCGAACGGCCCCAATATCTCGCCTCCGCAAGACTCGCCGGCTTCGGATGCTGTCAACTACTATGGGACGCAGTCGGCGCATCCCGGCGCAATGAACGTTCTGTTGGGCGATTCCAGCGTACGAACCGTGTCGCCGACAATCAGCACGAAGACTTGGACGTACGCCATTATGCCCAACGACGGTTATACTCTTGGTTCTGATTGGTAGCTTTTCCAGTACGCACGTCCCGCCTGAAAAGGAATAATGCAGATGTCCGCCAAACTTGGTCCCGCGTGTCTGGTTCTCCTCCTGGTTCTGACGATGGCTGCCGGCTGTGGCAAGAAGCCTCCCCTTACGTACGAAGCCGACCGCGGCGGCGTGAGCGGCGTCGTCACGATCGACGGAAAGCACCTGGAGGGCGGAAGCATCACCTTCATCTCTGCAAAGGACAAAATGTATCGGGTGACTTGCATGATCAAGCGCGACGGTACCTTCCGAGCCGGCGACGCCCCATTGGGCGACGTCCTGGTCGCCGTCGAAACCGAATCGACGAAAATGGGCGGTTCCGGGGGCTACGTTCCGATTCCCGCAAAATACGCAGCCGTCGCAACCTCCGGTTTGAAAGCCACCATCACCAAAGCCGGCCCCGACGGTCACGCTCAGACGCTCTCCTTCGATCTGAAGAGCAAGTAGGGCCGTGGTCCAAAGATGGCCTTTAGGTTCCTGCGGTTCCCATTCTGAGCGCAGCGAAGAGTCTCCCCCGCACCACGGAGTTTCTTCACCGCGCTCAGAATGACCGGTCCTCCGGCACGGTACGAGATCGCGGGTGCGGCAGGATTTCTCGGTGATGCCACGATTGCTCCGAAGGAGCATGGTTCTCCCAGCCCAGGGCAACGCCCTGGCGAGCAGTGGCAGAGAGAACGACATTGCCGGCCCAACGGGCCAACTGTTCATCGAATCGTTGGCCCGTTGGGCCGATACGCGAACATGGCGCCCTTCGTTCCCCAGGGCGTGGCCCTGGGCTGGGCGAACGGCAGGGCCTTCGGCCCATAGACTCCCCGCCAAAAAATCTTGCCGCGCACGAGATTGCGACGTCGCAGTTTCCCCTTCGCCATCCTTGCGAACTCCCCCGCTTGCTGTCAGAATAGGGGCCGCGAGGTCGCGCCATAAACAGATTCTCCCTCTCCCTTTGGGAGAGGGCGAAAACGTCTCCCCTCTCCCTTTGGGAGAGGGGCAGGGGGTGAGGGCTCGATGGCGAAAGTGCGATACGCTCGCTTCTACCGCGTCCCAGCCCGCACCCTAACCCTCTCCGCGCCGACCGAAGGTTCGTCGGGGCGAGGGGACTTGTTCGGAAGGCGCGCCAAAGCGGGCTCCATGCTCGCCAAACTGAAAACCTTCTCGTTGTTGGGCATCGACGCCCTGCCGGTCGAGGTTGAAGTCGATGTCTCGCCCGCCGGTTTGCCGAAAACCGTGCTGGTCGGGCTGCCCGAGGCGGCGGTGAAGGAGAGCACGCATCGGGTCGAGCGGGCGGTGGTCAACTCGGGCTTCCAACGGCCGCAAAATCGCGTGGTCATCAACCTCGCCCCGGCGTGATCCCGTTTATCACAACGGTAAATTCGCTCTTTTCGCCTGAATGCCTTTCTCGATGCGTTGATAACGTCGGGCTGCGCGCCATCCGATGCAGCTAACAACGAACAGGATCGCGGCCAAGAAGACGCACTGAAATCGCAGGCTGTCGCTGAGGCTTCCCAATTTGTGAGCATCTTGAACGGATTCCCGATATGCCTTGGCAAACTTCTCGGACTGCGCTGAGACTTCAGCCTCGCTAAGTTCCCACCATGACGGAGAAATGTCGCGCCATCGGCTGTCATGGAGCAAGAAGTAGCGTGATTGGTAGTGGTTGTGAGCGTGTCCGACTACCGAAGTCCACACGGAGAAGAGACCAAGCACGACCGACAACAGAGCGGAACAGATGAAAAGTGTTTTCACGGTGTCACCTGGTTCTTTCGCCCCCACAAAACGACGCTGGGTCAACGATCGTGATCGAGAATCGCCGGAAATGCTCGGCGTTGAAAGTGAGCAATCGTTCGATGCCATAGGTTTGCATGGCCGCGACAAGCCGAGCGTCATACGACCTGACGCCCGTGATGCCAAGCCCTCGGACCAGGTCGTGCCAGCGAGGGAGCAATTCTTCGCGGTCGGGCAGAAGCGTGAATCGCCGCTGGAAGAATCCCAGCCATTGGCTCGCCTGTTCCGGTGTCATGCCGAGACCATTCTGGCCGCCCGGGGGCGATCCTGTTTTTCGCGTGGCCACGGCCCAAAACTCGTAGAGACCTTGGGGAACCACAACCGGCCGGTCGTGCGAAGCGAGCAGCGAGTGAACTGCCCGTCGCGCCGCCGCACATTGCGGATCAGCCGCGTCGGTGATGCGTCCGAGCACGTTGGTGTCGAGGAGGATCATTCGTCTTCCATGCGGCTGTACAGTGCCTCACGCGAGTAGTCTGCGCCGCCGGCATGTGCCGAAAACGGTTCCATCGAGGCAAAAAAGTCTTGTAGAGAGTCCTCCGTGACGCCCGACGATTCCTCGACAAAGACGATTGCCTCGCGGACTTCGCCGGGTATCCGGGCCACTCTTTCCGCTATCTCTCGCTTCGAGCCTGTGAGAATTTGGGCGCTCATGGTTTCACCTCACCCCGTCAGGTTTGACACGCCTATTCTACCCTCTTTCGCATTCCCCGTAAAGAGGGTACAATGGGCCTCGTAATCGGCGGACCGCATCATGCTCGCCAAACTCAAGACCTTCTCACTTCTCGGTATTGACGCCTTGCCCGTCGAGGTTGAAGTCGATGTCTCGCCCGCCGGATTGCCGAAGACCGTGCTCGTCGGACTGCCCGAGGCCGCAGTGAAGGAAAGCACACACCGTGTGGAACGCGCAATCGTAAACTCAGGCTTCCAGCGACCGCAGAACCGCGTGGTGATAAATCTTGCCCCGCCGATCTGCCCAAGGAGGCCGCCTCGTTCGATCTGCCCATCGCCCTCGGCATTCTGGCCGGCAGCGGACAAATCGCCGCCGATCGGCTGGCCGCCTACGCCGTCGTCGGCGAACTTGCCCTCGACGGCGCCACCCGGCCTACCAAGGGTGCGTTGTCGATGGCCATCGCCGCCGCCGAACAGTCCGATCTCCGCGGGCTGCTGGTACCCACGAGCAGCGCCGCCGAGGCGGCCGTGGTCGAGGGCATCGAGATCATCCCCATCGCCAGCCTCGCCCAATCCGTCGGCTTTCTGACCGGCGAGATCGAAATCGAGCCGCAGCCCTCCCGGCTCGACGAGCTGTTTCGCACCCTTTCGACCTACGACGTCGATTTCGCCGACGTTCGCGGCCAGGAGATGGCCAAGCGGGCGCTGACCGTCGCCGCCAGCGGAGGGCACAACATTTTGATGCTCGGCCCGCCCGGCTCGGGCAAAACCATGCTCGCCAAGCGGATGCCGACGATCCTGCCCGACTTGACGACGACCGAATCGATCGAAACGACGCGGATTTACAGTGCCGTCGGCCGTCTGAAGCCCGGCCAGCCGTTGTTGGCGGTCCGCCCGTTCCGTTCGCCGCATCACACGATCAGCAACGCGGGCCTGGTGGGCGGCGGCTCGACGCCCTCGCCCGGCGAGATCAGTTTGGCCCACAACGGCGTGCTTTTCCTCGACGAACTGCCCGAGTTCAACCGGCAGACGCTCGAAGTGCTGCGTCAGCCGTTGGAAGACGGCACGGTGACGATTTCCCGCGCGCTGAACAGCACGACGTTTCCGGCCAATTTCATGTTGATCGCGGCGTTGAATCCATGTCCGTGCGGCTATCGCGGCGACACGCGACGAAGCTGCCACTGCACGCCGCCGCAGATCGACAAGTACATGAGCAAGATCAGCGGCCCGCTATTGGACCGCATCGACATCCACATCGAGGTTCCGTCGGTAGCGTTTCGCGAGCTCTCGGGCGGAACGCCGGGCACGTCGAGCGACGAGCTTCGCCGGCAGGTGGCGATCGCCCGCGGGGCGCAGGCCGCGCGATTCAACGGCGTCGGCGCCCGTCACAACGGCGACATGACCCATCGTCAAACCCGTCAATTCTGCCGCCTGGACGACGAGTGTCAAAACATCCTCAAGAATGCCATGACCGATCTCGGCCTATCCGCCCGAGCCCACGACAAAGTCCTCCGCGTCGCCCGCACGATAGCCGATCTCGACCAAAGCGCCCCGATCCGCCCGAACCATCTGCACGAGGCGATCAATTACCGGACGTTGGATAGGAATTTGTGGACGTAGGAACGAGGAAACGTCGCCCTGACCAAAATAAAGACTCCCGACCCCTTTACGGTTTCGGTTTCTTCCAAAATAAAGACTCCCGACCCCTTTACGGTTTCCGACCCCTTTACGGTTTCCTAAACCTCTCTGCCAGACGGAACCCAATATGCCGGCGATTTCAGACGAAAAACGCGCGCTGTTCAAGACCTTTGCATCCGAGTTCGAGAGAAGTTATTTGTTGGAACCAGCGGGGCAGCAGCACCAGGCTATTTACAAGAGGGAGCGAGACGACGTTGCCAGGTTTTGGTCAGAGATTAGTGCAGCCAAACAGCAAGGCAAGGCAATTACTGATTTGGTCTTAGAGAAGCTGTCTTGAACCAATTGGAAATGGAAATTCTCGGTCGCCTGGGTTAGAATCTTCCCCCAGACGAGGAGAATTTCATGAGTGGACAACGACGACATTTCGGCACGGACCAGAAGGCTGCCATTCTCAAGAGGTATCTGGTCGATAAAGTGCCCATCTCGGACCTCTGCGACGAGTACGGCATCAAAGCCGAACCAAATCTACGCCTGGCAGAAAATCCTGTTCGACAACGCGCCGGCCGCCTTTCACCCGGTCGCCAAACGCGAGGCCAGGAGGCTTTCCGCCCAGGAGGAGGAAGTCGCCCGACTGCGGGCCAAGCTCGTTCAGAAGAACGAGGTCATCTCCGAACTGATGGAGGAGAACGTCCGCGCAAAAAGAGAATGGGGAACTCTAAACGGACGTTGGGTTCCCCACGACACTCGCGATGAAGTGGTCGATTACGTGCGCCGTTGGAACGAGCGCACGGAGATTCCCGCCAGAAAGTTCGTGGCTTGGCTGGGCATTGGCCAGAGCAAGTTCCACGACTGGAAGGATCGCTACGGCAAGCGGAACGAACACAACGGCTGGGTGCCGCGCGACTGGTGGCTCGAAGATTGGGAGAAGCAGGCCATCATCCGCTTCTCCTTCGAGTATCCACTGGAAGGCTACCGGCGTTTGGCGTTCATGATGCTCGACCGCGACGTGGTGGCCGTCAGTCCCAGCAGCGTCTATCGCGTATTGAAGGCGGCGGGCCGCATCGGGCGCTCGACGAACAAGCCGTCGAAGAAAGGCACGGGCTTCCAACAGCCGCAAAAACCCCATGAACACTGGCATATCGACATCAGCTACCTCAACATCCACGGCACGTTTTACTACCTGACGACGATCCTCGACGGCTACAGCCGCTACACCGTGCATTGGGAGATTCGCCGCTCGATGACCGAGCAAGATGAACTGACGATCCTGCAACGCGCGCGGGAGAAGTTCCCCAAGGAGACGCCGCGGATCATCAGCGACAATGGGTCGCAGTTTTTGGCGAAGGACTTCAAAGAGTTCATTCGCATCTGCGGGATGACGCACGTGCGCACCAGCCCGTACTATCCGCAGAGCAACGGCAAACTGGAGCGATTTCACGGGAGCATCAAGGGCGAGTGCCTGCGGCCGGGCACGCCGATCTCGCTGGAGGATGCCATCCGCATTGTGGCTCGTTACGTGGAGCACTACAACGAGGTGCGATTGCACAGCGCGATTGGCTATGTGGCGCCGGCGGACAAATTGGCGGGCCGTGAGGCGGAGATCTTCGCAGCCCGCGATCGCAAACTGACGGAGGCCCGCGAGCGTAGAAAGGAGCAGCGAGAGGCGGCCCGTTTGCGGACGGTTGCCTGATCGAAAGAAGGACGTTACGATGAGAGACGACCTGGGCGGAGGATAGGGCTCCGGTGGGAACCGACCCGAGCGCCGCCCCAGGGGTTGTGAGCGAGGTCCGGGCGGTGGTTCTGCTGCCGCCCACCTCCCTCGCTTACAACACCAAAGCGAAAAATCCAAGCACTACCAACCAACTTCAACACCCGGACGATCCTAGCAAGCCAATCGAAGTTTCCATTTCACGCTGAACCAAGACACTATTTCCTGAACCCTCAATTCCGCATAATCAACAGCAAGACGATAGACACGGTTAACCTCTTACTTAGCCAGGACGCCATTAGCAACGACCTCACTCATTATCGTGAGTATCTGAAGATAATCGACCGGGCGATCGAGGAACTGGGTGTCCCTCTCCTGAAAGACAGAAGCGTATTCGACGCTTTCTGTCATTGGATGTGTGACAAACGACTTGGCGGATATGCAAGAGTCGAGAAGTCGCCAGGATCCTATGAGGAAGATGAAGCACCGACAGCGTTCGAAGAAGGTATCGAGCCACAAACGCACTGGGAGGCGATCTACTACATCGTCAAGGCGGGCAATCTTCTTGGCTACAAGACCTACGTGGCTGACCCATCGCGGAGTGCGTTCGAGACCAAACTCGGGGAAATCGCCACGCTCAAAGATGTGCCGCCCATTCTCAAAAGTGCGCCAGAAATCGCGCGGGTTGATGCCATCTGGTATCGTCCGCAGCCACCGGTTGTCTTCTTCGAAGTTGAAGATGGGGGGACCATGAGAGAGGCTCTGCATCGCCTTTATAACGCCATGGCCTTCGATGCCAGATTCTTCATCGTCAGTCCGATGGAAAACCTCGCGAAGTTTGAGAAGTGGGTCAGAACTGCGCCGTTCAAGGAATTTGAGGATCGGTACAACTTTCGAACCTACACGGACCTGTTTGAGTTCTACAAGGAAGCGCAGAAGTTCACCGCAATGCATAGTCGCTTCCTGCGGCTGCAGTGAACCGGGGAAAAAGAGCAAAGGAAAAAAAAGAGTAAAGGGGTCGGGAGTCGAATGGCACTTGAACTTCCGTAAGGAGCGGAAAAGGGGGCAGAACTATTTTCGGAGTCCAGCGGGGGAGAAAAGGGGATGGGGAGAAAAGGGGATAAGTCCAATTTCGGAGGCTAAGAACGCCCACTAATTGGACCTATCCCCTTGCTTGCGCCCCCCTAGTGGGACGAAAGTCTTGTAGTCAATACGAACCGCGCGCCGTCATTTTGGCCGCAGGTTCAGCCGGATGGCGCAGTTATTCTGGGAAGAACTTAACTGGCATGGAGCTTGCACACTTTGTCCCGCCATTATGCTCCCCTGTTTAGTTTCAGCGGGGTCGCCCCATATCAACACCCATGCAGACCTTTTCTCTCTTGAATCGCCTGGTTGCCGTCACAGTCACGGTGCTTGGACTACTTGCGTCGATTGCGGCGTCTGCGAGGGCGGAAGTTACCGCCGAGCAGGTCCGAGCCGCGATCGACCGGGGCGTCAACTATCTCCTGAAGCAACAACGCGACGACGGCTCCTGGCGCGACTATAGCGGCGACGCCAACGGTAATTACTCAGGCGGGGTCAGTGCGTTATGCACGCTTGCCTTGCTGAACGCCGGAGTGGATCTGGACCAAGAGAAGATGCAAAAGGCACTGAGGCATCTTCGCACGATCCCGCCCGCGGCGACGTACGTGGTCTCACTGCAAACGATGGCTTTCGCCCGAGCCAAGGCGGAAAAAGACCGGGCGCTGATCGACCGCAATGTAGAATGGCTGCAAAGATCGCAGATTGTCGCCGGCAAGTACCAGGGGGCGTGGACTTACCACGTCCCCGGCAACTCCGCTAGCGACGGCGACAACTCCAACAGCCAATTCGCGCTGCTGGCCCTGCACGAGGCTGAACGCGCCGGCGTTTCGACCAGCGATCAAACGTGGCGATTGGCCGAAAAGTATTGGGAGAACGACCAGAACGCCGACGGCTCCTGGGGCTACACAAAGTTCAATTGGAAGGGAAGCGGAAGCATGACCTGCGCCGGCATCGCGTCGCTGGTGATTGCCGCCGACAAGGTGCAGTCGAGCGATGCCCGGGTGGCCGGCAACCACATCGAGTGTTGCGTTGCCCACAGGCCGGGCGACACCGACCGTATCGAGCGGGCTATCGAATGGTTGGGGAAGAATTACTCCGTCACATCGAATCATCCCTATGGCGACTATTGGACCCTGTACTATCTCTATGGCCTAGAGCGCGCCGGGCGGCTGACTGCACGGCGGTTCATCCCGCTGCCGTCCCGGCCTGGCCGGTCCAATCGGGCCGATTGGTATCGCGAAGGCGCCGATCGGTTGGTTCGGCAACAAGACAGGCTGTCGGGATTTTGGAGGGGCAGGGGAGGCGGTGACGACAATCCTCTGGTCGGCACCAGTTTCGCTCTGCTGTTTCTATCCAAGGGGCGCTGGCCGGTGTTGTTGGGCAAGCTCCAGTATGGCGGCGGCGACGATTGGAACCATCACCGTAGCGACGTGGGCAACTTGACCCGCTACGTCGAAACCCGCTGGCGGCGCGATTTGACCTGGCAGGTGATCGATCTGCGGCTAGCGAGCGTGGAGGATCTGCTGCAAACGCCGGTCCTGTACCTTTGCGGCAGTCAGAGCCCGCTGCCCCAAGCACCAGCCGATCGCAAAAAACTGGCCCACAAATTGCGAGACTACCTGGATCGCGGCGGGTTTCTCTTCGCCGAGGCGGATTGCGGCTGCGGGGACTTCGACGAAGGTTTTCGCGATCTGATGCGGGAGGTGTTTCCCGAGCCGGAGTTCAAACTGCAACTGTTGGAACCGGAACATCCAATCTGGCGTGCCGAGGAGAAGATCGATCCGCGCCAGTTGCGGCCACTCTGGGGGATTGAGTCCGGCTGCCGGACCTGCGTAGTTTATGTTCCGCCCGACCCGCCCGGGATCCCACGGCCGTCGCTGTCGTGTTTATGGGAATTGTCGCAGCCGGGACGCGGCATAAAGTACAGCGCCGCCGTGCAGGCCCAAGTCGATGCCGCCCTGTCGCTTGGCATCAACGTGCTGGCCTACGCCACCGACCGCGAACTGAAGACCAAGGAGAGCTTTTTTCCCGCGGCAACTACGCGGCAGGCGGGTGACCAACCGAAGCGCGGTCAGATGGAAGTCGCCAACCTCCGCCATCCCGGCGGCTGCAACGTTGCACCCGCGCGCTGATGAATCTGATGGATTCCGCCGGTCGCCAGTTGAAAGTTCGCGCCCACGTCCGCGAAAAACCGCTCGACATCACCGATCCGTCGCTGTTCGACTACCACCTGGTCTTTATGCACGGCCGGACCGCCTTCCGCTTGACCGACAGTGAACGGCAACGGTTGAAACAGTACATCGAGCGCGGCGGAATGCTGCTGGCCGATTCAATCTGCGCCAGTCGAGCCTTTAGCGAATCGTTCCGGCGGGAAATGGCCGCCATCTTTCCCGATCGCAAGCTGGAGCGGATTCCCGTGAGCGATCCGCTGCTAGGGACGACCTACGGTGGATCCGACCTGCGGTCCGTCTCGCGGCAAGCCCCGGAAGCGGGCGCCTCGGGCAAACCGATGAAGACCGCAATCCATAAGGGTCCGCCCGACCTGGAGGGGGTCAGACTTGGCGACCGTTGGGGCGTGGTCTTTTCGCGATACGATTTGAGCTGCGCTTTGGAGAAACAGAACTCCCCGGAGTGTCACGGCTACACGCGGAAAGATGCAGCCCGCATCGGGCTCAACGTCGTGCTGTATTCGTTGCAGCAGTAGTCCCGAGAGCAGCCGTTCCGGGCGAAGTTCTGATTCTATGAAAGAGCGGTGCTCCTGGTGCTATACACGGTGTGGTAGATGTTTTTACTCACCCAAAGCACAAGCAGGAGGACCGAGAGCTGTGGGCGGAAAAGCGATCCGCATCGCGGCCACAACACCCGCGCTCCGGTCGTGCGCTACGTTGGCCCCTCGTCCACCCCCACGGCGGCGTCGATCTCGTCGCGCTTGTCGTCGTGCTCGCGGCGGCGGAGATAGAGCTTGATTGGCACCTCGCCGAAATCGAGCGACTCGCGGAAGACCCGCAAGAGATACCGCTGATATTGCGGCGAAATCGCCTTCGGATCGTTGCAGAACAGGACGACCGTCGGCGGCTGGGTCGCCACTTGCGTGGAGTAGAAAATCTTCGGGCGGCGGTTCAGGTGGATCGGCGGGGGATTCTGGGCCAACGCCACGCGAAGCTGCTTGTTCAACTGACCGGTCGTCACGCGATGGAGCGACTGCCGGAAGAGCATCTGCGCGTGGTTCAACATCGCCTTGACGTTCTTACCCGTCTGGCCGGTGACGAACGCGATCGGAGCATACCAGAGCGAGCGGAATTGGTCGCGGAGATACGTCACCCATTTTTCGGTGGGCATCGTGCCGGCGATCATGTCCCACTTGTTGACCACGAACATGCACGGCTTGTACTGCTGGGCGATGTAATCGCACAGTTGCTTATCGACCTGGCTGATTCGCTGCGTGGCGTCGAAGAACAAGAGCACGACGTCGGCCCGGCGGATGCTGCGCTGGGCACGATGCGAACTGTAGAATTCGACGTCGGTGTTGATGCTCTTGCTGCGGCGGAAGCCGGGCGTGTCGATGGCCACAAACGCCTTGCCGTCGAGTTCGAATCGCACATCGACGCTGTCGCGGGTGGTGCCGGGCACTTCGCTGACGATCATCCGCTCGGCCTGCGCCAGCGTATTGACCAGCGTGCTCTTGCCCACGTTGCGGCGGCCCACGATCGCCACCTTCATCACCGGCTCGACCGGGGCTTCCTCCGCGGCGTCGTCGGGCAGTTCCGGCAGCCGCTCGCGGATCGCGTCGAGCAAATCCGCCTTGCCGCGGTTTTCCTTGGCGCTGACGCGGACCATCTTCCGCGCGAAGCGATAAAAGCCGTCGGCCTCGCCCTCCAGCGTCGGCGTGTCGGCCTTGTTGACGACCAACACGACGGGCACGGTGACGTATCGCAGGCGTTTGGCCACGGCCTCGTCCAAGGGGACGGGCCCGTCGCGGCAATCGACGACGAACAGCACGACTTGGGCGGAATCGACGGCCGTCTGAATCTGGTCTTCGACCTGATCGGTCAGGTTGTCGGCGTCTTCGATGCCCATGCCGCCGGTGTCGACCAACTCGGCGAATCGGCCATCGAGATCGATCAAATGGGTGACGCGGTCGCGCGTCACCCCGGCCGTGGAATCGACGATGGCAAGGCGCTTGCCGGCGAGCCAGTTGAAGACGCTCGATTTGCCCACGTTGGGCCGGCCGACGATCACAACTTGCGGAATTGCCATAAGCCTTTATGATAGTTCGCTGGAGGAGTTGGTTCTAGCCGTTCCCCCCTATTGTTTCACGCTTTGCGACTGTATTGTCGGAGACGATAAGAGGAAGTTCTGGCTTGGCGCCGGGATATTGGTCGGCAGCGTTCCTTGAATCGGCAATCCCCTCCAAGTTGGTCGCCCCGACACTGAAGTAGATTACGCCATGACGCAGAAAAAGTTCGTTCAAGGGATGATACAGCGGTTGGAAAGCCTCCAACGGGCGGGGGTGACGCATGTGAAGAAGGCGTCGAAGGGGGGGGCACCCCTTGGCGTGGGGGCTGCTCCGGTCAAGCCGTTGCCTTTCGGTCCGGCCAAGCCGCAGGTTGTCGTCAAAGAAGCCGGCGTGCCGAACGATGAGCGTGCGGCGGCCCTGGCGGCGGTGGCGTGCAGAGTGGCCGCCTGCACCCGCTGCGAAGAACTGGCCCGAACGCGAACGCAAACGGTCTTCGGCGTCGGCAATCCTTACGCCCGGCTGGTCTTCTGCGGCGAGGCGCCCGGGGCCGACGAAGACCGGCTCGGCGAGCCGTTCGTGGGTCGGGCGGGCCAACTGCTGACCGACATCATCGTCAAGGGGATGAAAATGCGGCGGGAGGACGTCTACATTCTCAACATTCTCCGCTGTCGGCCGCCGGGAAACCGCAATCCCCTGCCCGTCGAAGCCGCCAATTGCCGCGAATACCTGGATGCTCAACTGGCGATCATCCAGCCGGAGTTCATCTGTTGTCTCGGGGCGGTGGCGGCTCAAAACCTTTTGGGCACCGACGCCTCGATCGGGCGTCTCCGCGGCCTGGTGCACGACTTCCACGGCATCAAGGTCGTCTGCACTTACCACCCAGCGTATCTCCTCCGCAACCCGTCGGCCAAACGATTCGTCTGGGACGACGTCAAAGTGCTGATGGCGGAGATGGGAATGAAGGTGGATTGAGGATTGCTGATTGCTGACATTCGCGAACAATCCGCCTCAGCGAGCGGCCTCTTCGGCTTCGGCTTCGTGGATGACTCCGGCCATTTCGCGGCGGTTTCCGAAGTAGTAGAAGACGCCGCTGGCGGCGATCAACAAACAAATCAGCCGGTAGGCCAGCCCAACGACCAGTCCCTGTCCCTTCGTGATCACCACCCCATTCCTCGCGACCGTCGGGTAGAGGTAGTTCAAGAAGAACTCGGTGGGTCCCACTGGCAAGGGAATCACCTGCATCGCCGTGCTCAACGGCACCACCACGAAATGAGCCCAGAACGAGAGATTTCTTAGATTATAATCGAACAGCCCGCAAGCAATCAGGTAGAATCCGATCGCATTCAAGCAATGCACGGGGACGGTCATCAGCGAGACGATCGCCAGCACGCGCGGCTTGCGGTTATACATTCGCACGGCGTTGATCACGCTTTCCAGCGGCGGGCCGAGACGGGGGATTCGCCCCACGGTTCGAATCGCGCCGCGGACCGGCGCTTCCGGGCCCAACACCACGCCCAACCCGATGGTGCCAACCAGGGTCAAACCGAGCGTCGCCATGCAGATCATGTAGATATGGGGCAGATTGCTATTCCAGAACTGGCTCGCCAAAATCGCCACGGACGCCACGATGAATAGGACATACAAGCCGAAAACGCGATCGACCAGGACCGAGGCCAGGGCCTTTGCTCGATTTCGCGGGTATTGGTGATCGAGCATCACCGTCTTGAGCACGTCGCCGCCGACGATCCCCAGCGGCAGGAAATTGAACAGATAGCCCCAGTAACCGATGCGGATGGAGTCTCGGAAGCGAAGGGGGACATCGAGGGCGCGAACCAGATACCACCAGCGGATGAATGTAATCAGCACCGCCCCGAAGCAACATGCCCAGCCGGCAGCCAACAAGTCCCAGCGCTTCGGCTGGTTGACGAGGTCAACGAATACTTTCCGATTTGTCTGCTGCACGAGGTAGCCGATAATGGCTACCGAAATACCGAGCTTCAACAGCGTAATCAGTAATTTCTTCAATGGTCCGGTTCTCAGTGGTCGATGGGCAACGGACGATGCGAAGCCGCAGGCGGCTCCTCCAATTCCTAGCCCACTACTTTACCACACTCCCAGGCTCCATGTCACGGCCACCATCCAGCCGACGGCACACACCTGCATGCTGCGGGAATGATAGGCGATATCGACCGGCGAGCCGCCGATGCCTTCGACGTGCACCATGCGAAGGTAGTCCAGGATCGCATACGCGACAAAGGGCAACGAGGCCAGTTCGCGGCCGGAAAGCAGTATTTTCTTTACCTCGATGCAGTACAGGGCGTACGCCAAGATCGCCACGCCGGCGCAGATACTCACGGCCTGGTCCAAGAACGCTTGGTTGTAGCCGCGCAAGCTGGGGCGATGTTCCAAGTCGAGCTCTTCGCTCAAGTCGGCCCGACGCTTGGTGAATCCCAGGAACAAGGCCAGCGTCGAGGTGCACAGCAGCAGCCACGGCGACGGCGGCATCTTGACCAACGCGCAACCCAGCAGCACGCGAAGCACAAAGCCCGAGGAGAGCAGGAAGACGTCTAACAGCGCGACGTTCCTGGCGCCGAGGTTATACGCCAGGTTGGCGGCCACGTAGACCAGCACGATGATCACGCTCGGATACCGCTCCGAAGCCATGCATAGCGCCAGGCCGACCACCAGCAATACTGCAAGCTGGACGGCCGCGGCCAACGGCGACACCTCGCCCGATGCGATCGGCCGGCGGCACTTCTTCGGATGCAGACGATCCGTCTTCGCATCCCACAAGTCATTCAGCGTGTATACGGCCGACGTGACCAGGCAGAAACCGACGAGGCCGAGGCAGAACGAGACGGGCGCGAAGCCCTGCCTCTCGGCGGGACCCATCGCCTTCAGGGCGAACGGCACGGGCAACAGGACGAAAATATTCTTGATCCAGTCTCGCGGTCGGGCAAGTCGGATCAGGCCGGTAATCATGATGGAAAGGGATTAGGGATTAGGGATTAGGGGGTGGGAGTTCGGTCCCGAGGGCTGGGCGGTTCACCGCCCAGTCGAGCCGCCCGCAATCTGCAATTCCAGCAATTTCGCAAAGGATCGTTCAAAACTCGATTCTCCTCATCACAAACCGCGGCAAGCTGCGAATCACGCACATTACCCAACGCCACGGCCAAGGCACGTAGACTTCGGGCCGGCCGCGATCGATCGCTCTGAGCACCCGCCGGGCAACGTCCTCCGGCGTGCCGGCGAACGGCGGCGGCTTCAGGCCCGCCGTCATGCCGGTCTTCACAAAACCGGGCTTCACGCATATCGTTCTGAGCCCCCGGGCGCGGAACTTGTGATCCAGCCCCTCCAAGTACCGCGAAAGCCCGGCCTTCGCCGCTCCATAGAGAACGACCGGCTTCCGCCCCCGCTCGCCCGCTACCGAGCTGAACACGCAAAGCGTGCGAAAAAGGGGGACAGGCGCGCTTTTGCGCCACCCTCGGAGGATTGCTCTGGAAAAGCGCGCCTGTCCCCCTTTCCCCCCCAAAAATCAGTGATGTCCCCTTTTGGCAGCAGGCGTTTGCGGACCTCCTCGCAAAACAGCACCGTGTTGGTGAAATCGGCCGTCAGCAGCCGTGCGGTCAACTGCGGATCGCTCTCCAACTGTTCTTGCGTGGCGAAGATGCCGGCTGTAACCACGACCGTATCGAAACCATCGAGTTCCTGCTGGGCTTGATCTAGGGCGGGCGCGAACGTGTCCGGTTGCAGCAGATCGCAGTGGGCGGCTTTGACGGGCGTCGCCGCGCCGCGAATCTCCAAATCCCGCGCCGAAATCGCCAACTCCTCGACGTGATCTCCCAGCAGAAACAGCCGGTCGCCGCGCGCGGCCAACAGCCGAGCCAACGCACGGCCCATTCCCTTGCTCGCTCCCAGCAGCACGGTCTTCATGCGGGGTCTCCCAGCAGTCGAACCGATTGGGCACTGCGGATGCGCACTTGCGGATCCCACCGGCGCCGCACGGCGTTGAACGCCTCCAATCGCGGTTCCATCGCGCGAAAATGTTCCGGCCGAGTGAATGCATCCTTCGTCAGATAAATCCGTCCCCCCTCGGCAATTACCAATTCGTTGAGCCGATCGACCAATGCCGGGGTTCTTACGCGGTGGATGGGAAAATCGAGGGCGATCGACACGCCCGGCTTCGGAAATGAAAGCATCCCCTTGCCCTCCGCGCCGCAATCCTTGATGACGCAGAGAAACCCCATTCCGCCGCCCGAGACGAACGACTCGAGGAACCGCCGGGCGGGGCCGTTGTCGTCGGCGTGCGGCAACACGCATTGGTACTGCGTGAATCCACGCCGGCCGTAAATCAAGTTCCAATCGTCAAGCGAGTCGAGCGGATAGAAGAAGGAGTTGGGATGGACGATTCCGCGCCGTACCCGTTGGACGTACTTCCAGTAATACGCCAGGTTGAACGCCTTCATGCTCGGCTTGCAGAGCGCGATGCCGGGAAACTCGAACGGCACGCGGAAGCGGCGTTTCAGCGGCGGGGGTTCGTCGGGTGCCTCGTTCGGCCGTGCCCAGCGCCCCTTCATCAAAACCCCGCGCCCTAACTTCGCGCCGCGTGCCAGGCAATCGACCCAGCCGACGGTCATCGGCCAGTCGCGGGCGGCGGTTTTCAAGCCCGCCACCATCGCGTCGAGATTATCGATGCGCTCGTTTTCGCCCCAGATCCACGGCGAAGGGATCGGCCGCATCTGAAACTCGACCTCGAGAATATGGCCGGTCAATCCCATGCCGCCGATCGTGGCCCGAAACAGCTCCGCATCCGACGCATCGGAACACTCGACGATCCGCCCGTCGGCCACGCGAAGCTTGACGCTCCGCACGTGTTGGCCGAAGCAGCCGTCGACGTGATGATTCTTCCCGTGCACGTCGGAAGCGACCATGCCGCCGAGCGTGACAAACTGGGTGCCGGGCGAGACGGGCACGAACCATCCCCGCCGCAGGAAGACGCGATTCAAGTCCAGCAGCGAGGCGCCGGCCTCGGTCCGGAGCATTCCCGACGCCGGGTCGAAGGCCAGCAGCCGATCGGCGGCGGTGGTGTCGGCCACCGGCAGATCAGGCCCGGCGGGCAGCGACGAATCGCCGTAGGAGCGGCCCAGGCCGCGTGAAAGCGACGCGGTCTCGCTGATGGCCGACAAGTTCTCGGATTTCAGCACCAGCCCGTCGATCACCGGAAAGCGCCCCCAACCGGCGAGTTTTGACCGGTACGGTTGCACCTGCATAGGGGCGACTCCGAGCGTATTCCTGCCAGCGGCCTGCTCAGGCGGCGGTTCAAAACAGCCGGAGTATAGGGCCTCCGGTCGAACCGGGTCAAGGTCGCTGGAACCCGTCTGAAATCCGCAACATGTGATACACATCATTACAATTGTAGGACGAACTCCGCGCCCTGCCCGGAGTGGAAGACCATCCTGTCGCGCCGGAACAACGTGTATAACTGGTAAGCTAGTAAAACCCCGGCAGGAATGCCCTGCTTGGCATCCAATGGGCGACACCATGCCATCTCCAGACGACACTGCTGAGTCTGCCCGCCAGTTGCAAAGCCTGTTTAGCGAGAGTCTGTGCCGCGAACTGGGGGGTGTATCGCATTCCCCCTGATTTGCGCGTGTCGGTCGTTGTGCTCGTCTACAACGAGAGGGCCACGCCGTTGAAGATTGTCCGCGGCATTCGGGCGGCGCCGATCGCCAAGGAGATCATTCTGGTCGATCACGGCAGCAGCCGATCGGCCGCGGTTGTGTCGGCCACCGGGAAGTTGGCCTTCGTGGGTAGCGACGAGTCACCGTACGAGCGGCTCAAGCTGCGCGGAATCGTGGCTGCTTCGGTAATGGCCGCCAAGTTCTCCGACTTCAACACCGGCCCGTCAACCACGGGAAAGCGCTCCCAACCCGCCAGTCTGGCTTTGCAGGGGTGCATCTGCATCGCGGGATTCCAAAGGAAATTGCTCGGTCCGTGTCGGCACGTTTGAAACAACTGCGGATCGAATCCCCCAACGTCTCACCGAAGAGTCCAGTCGGTTTCTTCCGACTACGCGACATTGTGGTAGGCGAGTACCCAGCAGGAGTACTCGACCTGTATGAGACAAAACACGACGATGGCGATCCAAAACCATTTTTTGCGCAGAAGCATCGGCCATCCGCCAACCCTTCCAAGTCTTGCTTCGCCGATTGCTATGGCGGCAAAGCACAACATAAATCCCATGACCGGAGCGTGATAGCAGCCATTGCAGAGCGTGAGGGCATAGGGAAATTGGTAAGCCGCTGTGATCGCAACGAGAAATGCGGCATATCGGCCATCCATGCACCTCGGAAACAAGAACAAGCCGCCAATGGCAAGGCACATGATGAGACAATAGCCGCCGCCTTCGCTACAGAAAAGGGCTAGCACTCCAGCCTTGCTGCCCATCGACATTTTCCCCCCGGCAGCCGCCATCCACATTTTGTAGGGCTCGGCCGTAGCCACGTAGTCAAATCCCCAATAGGCTCGAAGGCGGTTTGCCGTTCTTAGAAGGAAGATATCCGGGCGTTCACAGATGTACCGTATCGCTTCAGTCACCATCGCTGATCGCGGGATGTCCTTGCCGTGAAACGGCGACAGATAGGCTTGGAATTCCGGCTTTAGATTGGCAGGCGATTCTCCAAGTTGCCAGGTCTTGTAATGCGGTGTATATGGATTGTTGCCCACGAGGTAATTCATTTCATTCTTGGTGCAGAGAGCCCATCCGGCATTCAGGGAAGCGTTGTGCCGAAGAACGGGAGCAACGCACCCGAGAACTCCCAATAGGAAAACAAGCCCAGATCCCCATATCATTTTCCACGATACGTGCTCCGCAAATCGGACAAGCTGCGGCCTTAACCATCGAACGATCATGAAACCAATCCAGCACACGATTCCAAAAGCGAGAATGGTCTGAGAAGACGGGCGAGTAAGCATGGCAAATCCCAGGGCACATCCCGACATCAACCAAGCTCCCAGCGATAAAAACTTGTTCTTCAAGCAGCTTCGACAAGCTACGATCGCTAAACTCGAAAAAACAAGCACACAAAACAAGGCAACATTGCTCGTGTAACTCCAGGCGGAAAGTAGAATCATGGGCGGATAAGCAGCCGCAATCCAGCCGACCCATCGCGCCGTAGAACGCTTGCGGAGAACCAAGTGCCCAAGAACCGCTGCCATAAGAACGCAACCAATGTCGAATGTAATCGAGTTGGCTTTAATCACCGCTTCTGATGTTCCAAACGCCCACAAAAACGGAACCAAAGCTATGGATCTTCCAGCAGGCTCGAAATTGGGATAATTCCACTCTCCGGCCGCCATCGTTTTGGCTTGGGTGGCGTAACCAAGGGCATCGGCCTGCTGGGAAACCCCGCCAAACAAACCAAACGCCACGACAACTCGAAGGGCCAAAGCCACCGCTGCCAGGCCCACCCAATAGTTCAGCGTCGTCGCGCTGTCCCGAGCAGCCGCCCTCAGTCCGGCCATCACCGCGCTGAGGTCGTTGCTCCACTCCCTTCCGTCCCACACCCACGGCACAACGGTGCGTTGCGTCTGGACCTCAATTCTCGGAATTCGGTAAACCGGTTTCGTGCCGACTAATGTGGCCTGGGCTGCGGCAATGCCTGGCCGCCTAGTAAGCGGCAATTCGCAAGCGCCGCCCAAGTCGTCCGCAGCCGAGGCTCCCTTGACAACGGACGCTACGTCGTCTGGTGCCTGTGTCGGCCAGATAGCTAAAGGGGTCGAGCCAGTAACCCCTAATGGGTTTGCCTCTGTCTGCATGGAAGTCCATCCAATAGAATGTGATGTCCGTTCCGTCGCTCTGTTCCTAGGGCGGGGGCGGAATTGTAGCCCTTTTTCCTAAATTGAATCAAGATCGATAAATCGCCATCAAATAAGGAGATAGCGATAAAAACCCTGTTCCACGACAAGATAAGAAAGCTGACGGGTGAAGAGATAACCTGTATTATAATTGCTCAAGCGGACAGCACCAAATACATCCGATCGCTGCCACAAACCAGTCTGTTGCTAAACCATTATGCCACCTGACGATGCGACAGAATCCATCGGCACGCCGCAAAGCCTCTTGGGCGAAAGATTGTGCCGCGAATTAGGGATATACGAGCTACCCGCTGCGATGCGCATCTCCGTCGTCGTGCCTGTCTACAACGAAAGGGCAACCCTCATTGAGATTGTCCGCCGCATCCGAGCCGTGCCCATTCGCAAGGAAATCATCCTCGTCGATGACGGCAGCACGGACGGCACTCGCGAGTTGCTGGCCACGATGGACTGCGGCGACGACGTTCGCGTCATTCTGCACGAGCGAAACCGCGGCAAAGGGGCTGCCGTGCGAACCGGTTTCGCCCAGGCCACCGGCGACATCGTGCTGATTCAGGACGCCGATCTCGAATACGACCCCGACCAGTATCACCGGCTGATCCAGCCGATCGTCGAAGGGGTCGCCGACGTGGTCTACGGCTCGCGGTTCCTCCCGGTCGGGCCGCACCGGGTCCTCTATTTTTGGCATTACGTCGGCAATCGGGCGCTGACGATGTTGTCGAACATTTTCACCGACCTGGATCTTACCGACATGGAGACCTGCTACAAGGTGTTTCGCCGCGAGGTGATTCAGGCCATCCTGCCGACGCTGAAGGAGGACCGTTTCGGCATCGATCCCGAGTTGACGGCCAAGATCGCCCGGCGAAAGTACCGGATTTACGAAGTGGGCATCAGCTATTTCGGCCGGACGTATCAGGAGGGGAAGAAGATCGGCCTGGCCGACGCCTGCCGCGTGTTCGTCAGTATTCTGCGATACTGGTTCGGTGATTAAGAGACCGAAACGGAATGACTTCCACATCTCGTCGTAGGGCGGACTTTAGTCCGCCTAGCCGTAGGTGATGCTTCAGCATAACGAGGCGGCGACCCGGGTTGGACGTTATGCTAGAGCATAACCTACTTGCCGCCCGACGCCGTTTCCGCCCTTGCCATCGCCCGGGAAATCCGTTACCGTACAATCCCTGTTGGAGTCGTGAATTTCGACGTCCCGAGGATCCGAACATGTCGGTACACTTGCAGCGCGAGATCGACAAGGTCAAAAAAAGTCTCCTCGCGCTGTGTGCGATCGTCGAAGATCAGGTGCAGTCGTCCGTTCAGGCTCTGTTGGACCGGGACGTGAAGCTGGCCGAGAGCGTCGAGAAACGCGACGACGACATCGACCGCCGCGAGGTCGAGATCGAAGAGGAGTGCCTGAAAATACTCGCCCTGCACCAGCCGGTGGCCATCGACCTGCGGTTCATCGTGGCGGCCATGAAGATCAACAACGATCTGGAGCGGATCGGCGATCTGGCGGTGAACATCGCCCGAAAGGCCACGTCGTTCGCCGCCGAACCGTCGATGCCGATCGCGTTCGACATTGCGGGCATGTCGGAAAAGACGCAGGCGATGTTGCGCGACAGTCTCGACGCCCTGGTGAACATGGACGGCCCGCTGGCGGTCGACGTCTGCCGCCGCGACGACGAGGTGGATCGGGTCAAACGGGAGATTCGCCTGGGCGCCGAGGATCAGATTCGCCGCGAGCCGCAGAACGTTCGCCCCTTGATGCGGCTGCTGGCCGTTTCCCGCAATCTGGAGCGCATCGCCGATTGCGCCACGAACATCGCCGAGGACGTCATCTATATGTCCGACGGCCGCATCATCCGCCACAACAAGGCGGATTCGTAGGGTGTGCTCACCGCGTATTCCTCACGATGTGGGGAGATTGGCCATCAGTGTGCCACTGTTTCGCTGAAACAGTGCGGGGCGCGACCCGTTGTCCCGGCACTGCTTGTTCCAAGCAGTGGCACACCGCGGCGAGAAATGTGGTCTAACTCGTTTCGCCTTGCACGGTCAACACGATGTGCCGGCGGCTCGACTCGCGGCGATGCTCGCACAAGCATATCCCCTGCCAAGTGCCGAGACACAACCGGCCGTTGTGGATCGGCACGACGAGCGAACAGCCCAACAACGACGATTTCACGTGGCTCGGCATGTCGTCCGGGCCTTCCTCACTGTGGCGGTAGGGAAAATCCTCGGGCGCGAGCTTATCGAGCACCTGCTCCAGGTCGGCCAGCACGTTGCGGTCGGCGTTCTCGGTGATCGCCAGCGACGCGGAGGTGTGCTTGAGGAATAAATGCAGCAGGCCGACGCGGATTTGGGCGATTTCCGGCATCGCATCCATGACAATGCCGGTGATCGAATGGGGGCCCCGATAGAACTTGGGCAACAGGATTTCGCGGTGGAACCAAGCCACGGTCTGCCTCGCAGAACTGGAAGTGTCCACTTTACCCTGGTAACGTTGTCGTGCAAAGCCGTGATTCTCGGGTCTGCCGACGTTCCTGGCGTGAGCGACGCCGCCTGGAAACCGTGCCTCCAAAAGTCTTCCCAAAACGCCTAGAGCGGTTTCATTTTAGGTGTAGCGGTATCCGCAGTGTTGAAAATAGTTTCGGCACTCGGATTCCGTGAATTGGTCGAGGATGCTGCCGCAGAGTTTCCATAGCTTATCGACGGTCCGTTCGGCTCCGTCACGGAGCAACTTTTTGAACTTGGAAAACGCCAACTCGATGGGGTTCAGGTCCGGCGAGTACGGGGGCAGGTAGCGCAGCTCGGCACCGGCCGCTTCGATGGCTTTGCGAACTCCAGCCACCTTGTGGCTGGAGAGATTGTCCATCACCACGATGTCGCCAGGTTTCAAGGCCGGTGCCAGATGTTGCTCGACCCAGGCGCGGAACAGTTCGCCGTTGATGCCGCCTTCCACGGTAAGCGGAGCGATGAATCCCTCGGCCCGCAATGCGCCCAAAAAAGTCGTCGTCTGCCAACGTCCGCAAGGAGTTTTTTCCAGCAAACGTGTGCCGAGTTCCGAGCGGCCGTAGGTGCGGGTCATGTTGGATTTAGCCCACGTTTCATCGATGAAAACGACTTTGGCGGGATCGATCGACTCCTGCGAAGCGCGCCATGCCGCGCGCTGCTCAACCACATCGGGGCGATCCTGTTCGCTGGCAATCAGCGTCTTTTTTTTCGCGACTGCTTGAGCGCTTGGCATGCGGCGCAAAGCGTTCCCAGGCAAACCTCTTCGCCGCGCTCCCGCTTCAAATCGGCTTGCAGTTCGCGCAGATAGATGTCGGGCCGAGCCGCGATCTTGGCGACGAGCCAGTCTGCCCAAGCATGCCACGCGGGCTGACGCGGAGCCGCCTTCTTTGGCGCCACTTGGCCGGTCTCGCGACGTTGTTGCTGGATGCGCCGCACCCAAGATTCTGAAACTTTGAAACGCAGCGCGATCACGCGCCGCTCTTCGTTCGTATCGCACGCGGCGAGCACTTCGCCGCGAAACTCCGCATCGTACGGTTTCATCAGGGTCACCTCCTTGAGTGAGATGAACCCAATTTACCGAGTTCGCCCAGAATGCGCTAGACCTACCGTGGAACTGCTCTAGCCGGAACAATCACCATCCTTTGGGGAGGTTATTGAGCCTCGCCGAGAGATTTTCTTGACGAAATGCTTGACTCGACGAGATTCACGGGGATAATGGAGTGTTTTAGATGTTCTTGGGGCAGCCCTTCCAGTGACGTGGAGGGGTACTCGGTTTCTACGACGGAGTTGTTCGTAATGAAAAACGTGTTTGAGGCGATCCTGGAATGTGGGCACGACGAGGACTTCTCCCCATTGGAGACAGAAGACTTCGGGGCCACCGACGCGCCGGCTGGCTCGCGTGCCAAGATCGACATTCTCGCCCACCGGGTGCTGGAAGGGCAGCCGTTGTGGCATCCCAGCGATCGGTCGGACTACAGCGGCCTGACCGGTGCCGTGCGTCCTCGTGCGTGAGGGCAATCCTTCGGGGACTGCCCTAGACTTTCACCAGCGAAAGGGGAGTCTCCCCCTTCAGCGCTCGCCGGGAAACTCTCTGCCGCCCGCATTTCTCGCCACGCAGGGAGATTCACCAAAAATGTGCCACTGCTTCGCAGAAGCAGTGCCGGGCGTAATTCGCTGCGCTGTCACTGCTTGTTCCAAGCAGTGGCACACGCGGTGAAAAGCATGAGCTGGCCGCCTCACGCTGATGCTTGCAGCGGCACGGTTGGCTTCGCCTGATGCGGTTCCAGTTCTCCCCGCAAGATCAGCATGTCGGTCGGGGCCTCGATCCCCAGCCGGACCCGGTCGCCCGCCAGCTTCACGACCGTCACGACAATCGCATCGCCCAGTCGAATTCGCTCGCTCTCGCGTCTGGACAGCACCAACATGAGACAACCTCCGTGTCGCCGAGTAAATGTACCTATGTATACATTGCCGCCGCGCCGCTGTCAATCACTCTTGTCACGAATGTTTGGCCCTCGCTCTCGCCGCCCTGCGGGCGGGCGGCTGAACGTGCGAACCGCTACGCGGCGGCCAACTCCAACTGCGGCGATTCGAGCAATTGGGTCTTGAGGAACCGTTCGCCCCGTGAGCCGTAAAACAGCACCTGATTGCGATCGGTGTCCCAAATTGCCGTGAACTTCGTCGCCCGCGGGCCGTGCAGGCAAAAGTACATTCCGCAGGGTGTGCCGCCTCGCAGCAGCACTCGCTCCGTTATGGAAAACACTCCCTCCTGGAGCTGACAATGAGTACAAATGGTCGTGTTGACGTATTCTCGAAGATCTTGAACGCTCTCAATCTGCTGAAAACTGGTCAACATTGTGTTCTGGTTTCTCCTGAATGCGTGCGAAACCGAATGAAGCCGCTGCCTCGCACAAGGTTGGATAATTTGGAAAGAATACTGACAAAGGAGACTATCGGCAAACTGGGCAGCGAACTTCGCCTGAGTATTTCAGGTGATAGTGGGAGACGGGGAAACATGTATGCGATGGCAACGCTCTGTTACCCGAGTCTGGCGAAGAAGATGCGGCGAAGGCTCGCTTCGATGATCGAGGCACCAGGGCTGTTTGACTAAAGTCAGACGCCCGTGGAAAATCCCTCCGGCCCCTCACCGCTTACCTATTTTGTTCCCTTGTTTTCCTTGGAATACGCCGAGAATCTCTCGGCCACCTTTCCTTCGCGCTCGTCGCCCCGGTGCAGCAGCACCCGGTAGCGAAATGTCGCACTTTGGCCGCGTCGGAGCGTCATAGTGCCGTCGGCCTTCTTGCCGCCGGGAAACTCGTGCAGGCCGAATGGATTGGCGGCGAACAGCCCGTAGGTTCGCACGTGCCAGCGCGTGGGATAGCGAAGGCTGCTGGGGTGGTTGAGGATGGCGATGCCGACGGTCTTGCCGTCGAGCGGCCCGTGGTAATCGACCCATGCGGCGGGCTGGCCCCATGCGGCGCCGTCGGTCTGTCCGCGGCTATTAACGATCTTTCCCCCGCGGTGGGCATCGACGCTGAGAGTCTCGGCCACGCGCAGCCCGAACGTCCCTTCCTTGGTGTCGCCGAAGACGAGATCGCCATCCGTGGCTTTCAGAGTAATATCGAAGTCGATCCATCGGGCGTCGCCGTCGGTGTCGAAATGCAGCACCCGCCGGTCTTCGCAGACTCGCCGGCCGTCGGGCGGAAGCCAGGCGTTGCGGGTGGCGATGACCGCGGGCTTTCCGCCGGCGAGCTTCGTGAATTCGAGGTGCTTGATCGTGCCGACTTTGCCTCGTTCCGTCCAGAAATCGATGCCGTTGACGCTGCCGTGGCTGAACCATAGCGATCGCTGATGCGGGTGGTCTTTTGTCTCGCCGGGGCGATTGCGCATCGGAAAGTCGCGGGTCATCGGTTTGCCCGTCGGCCCGATGATCGGCCAAAGGATCGGTTTGGTGCCTGATCGCGTGA
Source organism: uncultured Planctomycetia bacterium (assembly GCA_963719005.1). Lineage (GTDB taxonomy): Bacteria > Planctomycetota > Planctomycetia > Pirellulales > Thermoguttaceae. Next base: position 29,260 of record CAVRAR010000018.1, on the reverse strand, counting down.
GATACTCGGTGAACAGCCGGCCGTCGATTTTCACCACGGCCCCTTTTTCGGAGCGTTCGACGGTGATTTCGGCTGCGGCCGCGTCAGAGCCGCGGAGAAGCGTTGCGGCAACCAGGGGAACGAGGATTTTTGGCAGGCGCGACATGGCTGGGCTCCAAGAAAGATTGCGCGACCATCGTAGCCCGGGGCGCGATGTCCCGCAACCATTATTATGCGGTGAACCGATCGCATTGTGGAATCCAACTTGGCTAAATTCCGCTCCCCTTCTCGTGCCCTCCGCAGCAGGGGAGCTGCAAAGTCGCAATCTCACGCAGTGCCCGAGGACGAGTCAGTCTGATCACAGGGAAAAATCTCGTTGCGAGGCAAGGACTTTCGTGATGGCCCGGCGATTCTTCGTTGCGTTCAGAATGACGTTTCGGTGGACTTTGCGGCCCTCCTCCCTTCCGTAAGGAGGTTGAGTGCGTTGGTGACGATAATCCCGAATACAGGGGCTAGCCTGCGTTTCTCACCATATAGGGAAAACAGGCAACAACATGTTCGGTGGGGCAGACATTCTTGTCTGCCATAAGTGCCGCATTTTTCGCGGCAGACAGGAATGTCTGCCCCACCGTGGTGAGAAATGCGGGCTAGCGAACTGATGCAGAGACCTCTGCTCCGGGGGGTGATATGGCTCGCTTTTGGGCTGCTGCGTTGTTATTCTTGGCAGTCTTTTCCGTCCGTGCCCAGAGCTTGGCACAGTCGCCCGACGCGACGTTGCCTAAGGACGGGCAATCCACACAGGGCAAGGAGTTGCCGCGGCTGCCGGAGACGGAAGTGGTCGGCCAGCAGCCCGGAACTTCCACGGCGCCCGCCGGCAACGGCGAAGGCAATGGCGCCGGCCGCGGCGGCTCGATCCTGCAGGGCGGCATCTTCAGCAGCCCGAAGGTCGAAGGATACAACGCCGACTCTTCGACCGCCGGCTCGTTGGTTGACGTGCCGAACCTCGACCTTCCAAGCTCGATCGACGTGATCCCCGAGCAGTTGCGGCAGGATCAGCAGGCGTTGCAGATCGACGACCTGCTGCGCGACATCGGCGGCGCGGTCAAGTCGGGCAACCAGCAGTATCCCGACGCCTTCTTCCTCCGCGGCTTCGAAATTCAAGCTCAAAACTATCGAAAGAACGGCTTCCTCGATCCGTCGCCGACGCCGCGCGATTTTGCCGACGTGGAGCGGATTGAAGTTCTCAAGGGGCCCGCCTCGATGCTCTACGGCGGCGGCCAGCCCTCGGGCATGGTCAACCTGATTACGAAAAAGCCGCTCGACACCGCAATGTACGACGCGGGCGTGCAGTTCGGCAGCTATAACCTCCAGCGTTATACGATCGACGCCACCGGCCCCATCGATACGGGCAAGTCGCTGCTGTATCGCATCAACGCCGCTTATGAGGACGACGACAGTTTCCGCGATTTCGGCTTCGTCGAGCGGACGTTCGTCTCGCCGTCGGTCACTTGGGTGCTCGACCATGACACCACATTGAACTGGGAGGGGGAATACTCGAACGACCGCCGCCGGCTCGATACCGGTCTGGCCGCCATCAACAATAACCCCGGCGCGCTGCCGAGCAGCCGCTTCTTGGGCGAGCCCACCGATTTTCAGCACTATTTCGACTACCGGCAGACGCTCATGTTCACCCATCGAATCAACGAAGATTGGGCATGGAACCTCGGCGGCTACTCGGTCTTCTACGGCGGCCCCTCATCGACCACGTATCCCGTGGCTTACGTTGACGGCCTCGTCCCGCCGCTGGGCAACGATGTCTTCTTCCGCGCTCAGGAGAACATCGATCCCTGGCAGGAAAACTATCAGTCGCTCATCGCCAACATTTCCGGCAAGTTCTCGTGCGGTGCGGTCACTCACAACGTGGTGCTCGGTATCGAGCAGGGCTGGCTGTCGGAAAACGGCTTTCGGGCGGAGCAGTCGATCCCCAGCGGGACCGATCCGACGACGTGGCTGGCCATCGACGGCGTGCATCCGATTTACGACAATCCGAACTTCGGTCTGCCGAACCCCGCCACGCCGTTCCTCTTTGATTCGACTTACACCGAAAACCGGCACGGGGTCTACATCCAAGATATGATCGACGTGGGCGAACACTGGAAGGTGCTCACGGGCGTGCGCTACGATCACGTCGATACGATGTTCGACCGCGAGATCGCCATCGAGGGACTGTTTGACGAACGGGTGAAGACCGATCAGGCCTTCGACCACGGCTCGCCGCGCGTCGGCCTGGTGTATCAGCCGGTGCCGGAAAAGCTCTCGTATTACGTGATGTACAGCGACTCGTTCGATCCGCCCGGCGGCGGCCCGCGGCTGACGACCGAGCCGTTGCAGCCGGAACTCGGACAGACGTGGGAAGGCGGCATCAAGGCCAAGCCGCTCGACAAGCTGACCTTGTCGGCGGCGGCTTTTTACATCACGAAGCAGAACATCACCACGGATCTGTTCAACCCGCCGTTCTTCGAGACGACGCAGATCGGTCGGCAGCGGAACCAGGGCGTCGAGTTCGACGCGATCGGGCAGCTTACCGAGCGCCTAAGCCTTCAGGCGAACTGGTGCTACGTCGATACGCTGCTGAGCGATCCGACGAACCCTCTGTTCGACGGCCAGCCGGCCCGCGGCGTGCCGCACAACACGATCAACGTCTGGAGCCGCTACAACGTGATCCAGGAGAAGGATCGAACGCTGGGATTCGGATTAGGGGTGATTTACGTGGGCGAGCGGCTGGGGGATTACTTGCCGCCGGGCACGCCGCAGTTCTTCCTGCCGAGCTATACCCGCTGGGACGCCGGCGTCTACTACCGCCGCGGCCAGCTCGACACGGCGTTGTATTTCGAGAACCTCTTCGACGCCCAATACTACACCAGCTCGATCAGCGAGTTCCAGATCATGCCGGGCGCGCCGTTTACGGTTCGGGCGCAGGCGGGATATCGGTTCTAGAATACGCCCGCCAGAATATCATACGCCGCGTGGCTTCCGGCGGCGATGCCGAATCCGCGATAGACGTAGACCAGGGAGAAGAACACGCCGGCCAGCGTGCGGAATATGAAGTGCGGCCACTGGATCGGCCATTCGCCGTAGGGGCCGACGTGATGGGCGGCGGAGAACAACAGGCTGCTCAGCGCGACGGCCACGATCATGCTGATCCGCGGCGAAACCCCGCCGCGGCGAAACACCCAGATCAGCAGCGAGAGCAAAATCAGCCGGAAGAGAAGTTCTTCGTAAATGCCTGCACCGAGGTATCCAATGGCGTTCTGGATCTTCTCGCCGATGCCCAGCGCGACGACCGAGTTCTGAGCGAAGGCCATCACGCGCACGCACAGCCCGAGTAAGATCGCCTCGGCGGCCATGGCCGGCAGAATTCCTGCCGACAGCCGCCACGGTTGCCGCGTGAGATAGTGCCAGCCGAGCAGAATGGCGACGATCAGGCCGGGCAATAGCAGGCGGAGCACCTGCTGGCTAAAACCGACCAGGTCGAGAAACCGCTGCATGAGGTCGTGGGCGCCGTTCGGGCGAACGCCCAGCCACAGGACGCCGACCTCATAGATGATTAGCAGCGGAGCGATGAACGCCAAACTGGCCAGCGGCCGTCGCGATTCGACCCAATACCGCTCGGCTCGGCGGACTAACGGAACGTGTTCGGAAGGGGTTCCCATCTTCTCCATCTTCGGCGCGAAGCCGCACGGGGCTTGAGCGGGAGCACGCGGGGCAACATAATGAGAACGAGGAAAATGGGGCCGGTGGGGCAGACATTCTTGTCTGCCGGCAAAGCAGCGGTCCGCCTGGCAGACAAGGATGTCTGCCCTACCGCGCCGAGAAACGTGGGAAAACCTCATGCTCACCGAAGTCTACCGCCGTCTGTTCGACGCTTTTGGCCCGCAGCACTGGTGGCCGGGCGAGACGCCTTTCGAGGTGATCGTCGGCGCCGTGCTGACGCAAAACACCAGTTGGCAGAACGTCGAACGGGCGATCCGCAATCTGCGCGAGGCCGACCTGCTCGATCCGCACGCCCTCTACGCGGTGCCGGTCGAGGAGCTGGAGGAGTTGATCCGCCCGGCGGGCTATTTCCGCGTGAAGGCCGCCCGATTGCGAAGCGTGCTCGAGTTCATTGTGAATCGATACGACGGTTCGCTCGATGCGATGTTCGGCACGAGCTTGCCCGAGCTGCGGCGGCAGTTGCTCGAAGTGCACGGCATCGGGCCGGAGACCGCCGATTCGATTTTGCTCTACGCCGGCGGGCTGCCGAGCTTCGTGGTCGATGCCTACACGCACCGCATTTTCGCCCGGCACGGCTGGATCGGCTTCGACGCCGATTACCATCAGATTCAGGATTACGTCCAAGGTGAACTGCCGCAGGAAGTGCCGCTCTACAACGAATTCCACGCGTTGTTGGTGCGGCTGGGCAAGGACTATTGCCGCAAGACGAATCCGAAGTGCGCGGAATGCCCGTTGCGAGAAGAATTGCCGCCGGGCGGGCCGCTAGAGCCGGACTGACAAGACTTCCACGAAGAGACACGAAGGAAATCAAGGGGTTTTATGTCGTTGTTTGATGCCGGTGAAGCCGAGAACCGATTGAAGGCGCAGCCGTTGGCGGCGCGGATGCGGCCGCGCACGCTGGACGAGTTCGTCGGGCAGCAGCATTTCTTGGGCGAGGGCAAACTGCTGCGGCGGCTGCTGGCGGCCGATCGGCTCGGGTCGGTGATCTTCTACGGCCCGCCCGGCACCGGCAAGACCACGCTCGCCCGACTGCTGGCGGGTGCCACGCGGAGCCACTTCTGCCAGGTCAGCGCGGTGGCCAGCGGCGTGAAGGAATTGCGGGAAATCCTCACCGCCGCCCGCGACCGGCTCTCGGCGGCGGGACAGCGGACGCTGCTTTTCGTCGATGAAATCCACCGTTTCAACAAGGCGCAGCAGGACGTGTTGCTGCCCGACGTGGAGGACGGCATAGCGATTCTGGTCGGCGCCACGACGGAAAACCCGTTCTTCACGATCAACAGCGCGCTGGTCAGCCGCAGCCGGGTGTTCCAGTTCGAGCCGCTTTCGAGCGACGACGTCAAAGCCCTTATTCTCCGAGCAGTGGCCGACAAAGAACGCGGCTTGGGACAGTACAAAATCCACTTGCACGACGACGCCTTGGAGTTTCTGGCCGAGGTGAGCGACGGCGACGCCCGGCGGGCGCTGTCGGCGCTCGAGGTCGGGGTACTATCGAGCGGCAAGAGCGTCAAGGGGGACAGTCCCATTTTCGCTGACACGAAAACTGGGACAGCCCCCGACACGAAAACTGGGACAGTCCCGGAATCGAGTTTACCCGGCAGTTGGCCGAAGAGTCGGTGCAGCGCAAGGCGATTCAATACGATCGGCAGGGCGACGCCCATTACGACGCCATCAGCGCGCTGATTAAGAGCATTCGCGGCAGCGATCCCGACGCGGCGCTCTACTGGCTGGCGCGGATGCTCGAAGGGGGCGAGGACGTGCGGTTCCTCGCCCGGCGGCTGGTGATTTTGGCCAGCGAGGACGTGGGCAATGCCGATCCGGCGGGGCTGCCGCTGGCCGTGGCTGCCGCGCACGCCTGCGAGTTGGTCGGCCTGCCCGAGTGCCAGTTGACGCTTGCCCAAGCGGTTACGTATTTGGCCTGCGCACCGAAGTCGAATGCGGCGACGGTCGGCATCGGCGAGGCGCGTGCCGACGTGCGCGAGGGCCGCCTTCTGCCCGTGCCGGTGCATCTGCGCGATTCGCACTACGCGGGCGCGAAGCGGCTCGGGCACGGCGAGGGATACCAGTACGCCCATGATGCGCCCGAGGGCGTCGCCGCGCAGGATTATCTCGGCGTCGAGCGGGAGTATTATCGTCCGACCGATCGCGGCTTCGAGCGGGAGTTGGCCGAGCGGCTCGCGGCGATTCGGAAGCGGCTGCGCGAAAGGGAGTAGGCTCCCCGCCGTTCTGAACGTGGTGTGCCACTGCTTGGAACAAGCAGTGCCGGACCGCAAGTCCCATCCAGCACTGCTTCTACGAAGCAGTGGCACACCGTAAGCGGTTTCTTGGTCAACATGTTGCCACTTGACGGCGCAACCGATCGACTTCTTGGCGGATCGTGCCGAGATCCTGGTGGAATCGCTCGACGCGGTGGCAATTGCTTTCGACCGATGCGAACAGCGGGCGGGCGGCGGCGGTGTCGTTCCAGCCGGCGGCAAGCTTCGCAATTTCGCTCCGCAGTCCGCCGCGCAGCCGGCTGCAAAACGCCCACAACAGCACCAAGCACCACAACAGCAGCCAAAGCCCGGCCGACGCATAAAACTCCAGGCCGAACACGGGCGTCGGATGGGCCGCCAGCCAGGAATCGTAGAAGAAGTTCTTGCCGCCGCGGTACAGCAATACGCCGAGCACCAGCAACAGGAGGATTTCGTAACGCCAGCGCGTAAACCAGCCGGTGTGCCGCTTGGCCAACCGGGTGATGAGCGACTCGAGGTCGGCCGACGCCCGGGCGACGAAGCAGGCGGCGGCCGCCTCCGCCTCGGCGAAGGTGGGGCAGACATTCCTGTCTGCCTCGGACAGACAAGAATGTCTGCCCCCCAATCCAGCCTCGACGACGTAGCCTTCGACGATCAGCGTGGCCTTTCGCAGTTCGGCGGGCTCCCAGCCGGCGGCGTGGCCGACGCCGCGTTCGGCACGGCGATTTTGCTGATGCCGCCGCCAGGTGCGCACGCCCTCGAACGCCCCCCACAGGGCCATCTGCGCCGGCGTGCGGGAACGGTACAGCAACGCACCGGCGAAAAGGCCGCCGATACCTTGATAGGCTCGCAGTACCAAGGCGAAGGGGCTGAATCCCCAGCGCGAGGCGGCTTGGCCCAGCAGGCGATTTTCCCACTGCCGGCGGTTCGCCAGCAGTTCGGCCTGCATTCTTCCGGCGAGTTGTGCGGCCAGCAGTGCCCGCTGCTCGTCGATGGCGCTGCATGCTTCGCGGACGCTCGGCAGCCCCTCATCGATGCGAGCGCCGCACGTATCGAGCGTGTCGCTGACCAGATCGAGGAAGTTCGCGCGGCGAATACGATTGCCGGCCGCGCTGGCCATTTGCCGGGTGAGCAGATCGACCAGTTCGGCGAATTCGCCCCGCGGCTGCAAGTTCGCCTGAGCGTCGGCCAGCGCCCGAAGCGAGTCGATGCGGAAGACGTGGATATGTTTCCTTTGGAAAAAGGGGACAGTCCCCATTTGTGCGAAACACCCTTCGGGCCGTTCCGGCAAATGGGGACTGTCCCCTTTTTCCCCTTCAAGCATTTGCCGCCAGTCTTCGCGGATGTCGGCATCGACGTCGGCATGTGTCTGCACGAAAACCAGATGCGCTCCGGGCACCGCGGCGGCAAGTTCGTCGGCCACGCGGGCGCTGCGATATTTCTGCTGTGTGGCAGTAACCAGCAGCACGTCGCACTTTGGCAGGATCGCTCGCAGCCGCGCGAGGTTGTCGCTCGGAGGGGAGAGAGGAGAGGGGAGAGAGGAGAGGGAAGGGGGAGACGAAATAACGTTGCCGGACGCTTTCTCCCCTCTCCCCTCTCCCCTCTCATCTCTCCCCTCTTCCGTTGTGTCCGGATCGGGACAATCGACGAAGACGAGGTCGCGCAGAGCCGGCAGGTCGCGTTCGATCCATTCGACCGTTGATCGCTCGATGCCGAGCAATTCCGGCGTCAAGCCGGGCCGGCAAATCAGGGTGGGCCGGGTGGTGGTGGGACGGGATCGGCCGGTTTGCACCACCTCCGCCCCGAGCAGGGCGTTGACCAGCGCGCTCTTGCCCGTGCCCGTGCCGCCAAGCGTTGCCACGACCAGCGGGGCTTCGAGCCGCACCCGGAGCGAGTCGGCCCGATCGGCAAGCCGACGGACCAGCGCCCGGCACTTTTCGGCCGGCTGCCACGTCGGCGCATCCTCCGACCAGCGGTTGAGCCGGTCGACCAGCGCGTCGACTTCAGCGAGGACTTCGAGATGTGCCAATTCAGATCCAGCCATGATTCCAAGATACCGTTGCAGACGATCAGGAACCAGTAGGGCTCGTGGCACGGGCATCCTGCCCGTGTTGCACGGCCAAGATGGCCATGCTACTGCACGGCCAAGATGGCCATGCTACGAACGCAGCAGCGGCAGGACTTCTTGCAGCAGCAGGTCGTTGGTGGCGACGCCTTCGCCGGCCTGATAGGTGGGAGTGCCCTGCCAGTCGGTAAACGTGCCGCCGGCCTCTTCGAGAATCGGCGCCAGCGCGGCCGCGTCCCACAGCGCCATGGCCGGATCGACCATCAGTTCCGCCCGCCCAGTGGCGACCATCATGTATCCATAGCCGTCGCCCCAGGTGCGCGTGAGCCGGGCGGCGGCTTGCAGTCGATCGAAGGCGGCGCGGCGGCCCATCTTGTCGAACGTCAGGACTTCGCTCGTCAGAAAAAGCGAGTTGGCCAGCGACCGCTGCGGCGAGACTCGCGCCGGCCGCGGCGATTGGTCGCCGCGAACGTGCCAGGCGCCGAGCCCACGGGCGGCATACACGCACTCGTCCATCGCGGGGACGCGGATGACGCCGAGCAGGCTGTGCCCCTCGCACTCGACGGCGATCAGGATCGAATAGAGGGGCACGCCGTGGATGAACGACTTCGTGCCGTCGATCGGGTCGAGGATCCAGCGAAAGCCGCTCGCGCCCGGTTGCTCGGCAAGTTCCTCGCCGAGGATGCCGTCGTTGGGAAACGTGGCGGCGATGCGGCGGCGAAGATATTCCTCGGCCCGGCGATCGGCCACGGTCACCGGCGTGTCGTCGCACTTTAGCTCGACGTCGAGATCGTCGCGACGAAAGTAATCGAGCGTGATGCGGCCTGCCTCTTTCGCGGCCTCGACCGCCAGGGCAAGACGCGGCTGAAAATCGCTGACGGGCAACGTCATATTATGGCCATTCTATTGGCGACAATGGGGCAACTGCTAGCCCGCGTCTCTCGCGGTTGCGTGCCACTGCTTGGAACAAGCAGTGCCCGAGGAGTAAACAACGCCCGGCACTGCTTGTGCGAAGCAGTGGCACACTATTGGTCAACCTCCACGCGTGGCGAGAAATGCGGGTCAGCCGGCGGCCAGTTCGCGGCGGTCGCTTGCCGGCAACAAGTGGACCAACTTGACGGCGGCCAACTCTCGCCGGGCGAGTTCCGCGATGCCCGCCAAGGCGCATTTTAGCCTGCTTTGGGCCTGCTCGGAAAGTCCCTCGGCCAACGGCAGCGAGGGCGTCACCGGTCCGTCAACGGCCTCGATCACGTCGAGCAGGGAGATCTCTTCGGGGCTCCGCCGCAAGGCGTAGCCCCCCTCGACGCCGCGAGTGGAGCCGAGAATGCCGTGAGTGACCAGGCTGCGAAGAATCTGCAAGAGAAACCGCTCGGGCATCTTGCCTTCCGCCGCCAAACGGCTGCACGGGATCGGATATCCAGATGCGTCCGATTGAGCCAACTGCAAGACCGCTTGCAGCGCATAGGACGCCGTACGCGAGAGTTTCACGATGGTTGCCTCCATTCACGCGTGAGATTGCGACTCACTCGCCAACAAATCCCTCTTGAGGGAAGAGTATATCGGGTGCATTGAACGGGTCAAGGGGAGGCGTAGCGTAGCAGGGGGAAACGGCGTGACGGTCGCGGGGATTGTGGGATGCAGAGATAAATTGCGGTAGAAGGGCAAGAGATAACGCGCAACTTGTGCTTTGCAGGACGGGGAACGATGGCTGACACGCCCCTTGGGACAACAACGTCCGCAATTTCGGGGCTGCACCGATCGTCTGTGGCAATAGAGTCGTCGCCGCGACAGCTCCGGCAAAGGGGACAGTTCCATTTTCGCCGACACGAAAATTGGGACAGTCCCCAACTTCGTCATTCGGGCTTCGTCACCTTTTCTTTCACATCGACCTCTCCGGTCTCACGCTCCGACTTGGAAAAGAATGCGTGAAAGACCAGCAAAGCGGCGCCGCAGACCAGGGCACTGTCGGCGAGATTGAAGGTGGGCCAGGGCCAACGGCCGATCATCACGAGGATGTAATCGCGGACGGCATGAACGGGCGTGCCGGCCGGATGGCCAGGGCCCGGGGGCCAAGACAGCCTCGGAAGGCCCACCCGATCGTAAAGATTGCCGAGAATGCCCCCCATCACGAAAGCTAGGGCGACGGTGAGCAGCCGATCGCGGGCGGCGCCGGCTGGAAACAGCCAGACGAAGATGCCGATCGCCGCGCCGACGGAAAGGGCGGCGAACAACGGCCAGAGGCCCTGCCCCATGCCGAAAAGGGCGCCCTCGTTCAAGGCGGTCTGAAAGCCGAAGACGCCCTTCCAAATCCAACAGGGCCGGCCGCCGAGCGGCAGATGGGCGAACATCCACGTCTTCGCCCCCAGGTCGGCCGCACAGATACCGATCGTCAAGGCGAAAAAGACCAGGTAGCGGTTGAGCGGGACCGCTTGTTTCAAGACCGTTGTTCCTGCTGTTGGGCGCAACGCACGCATAAAGTGGCGTAAGGAATGGCGTTCAACCGGCTCTTCGGAATCTTCATTCCGCAGTCTTCGCATTGGCCGTAGGTTCCCTCTTCAATTCGCTCCAACGAGGCCTCGATCTGCGTGAGGGTTCCGCCGTCGTTCTCCATGAGACTCAGCGTGAACTCCTGCTCGAAGTTGTCGCTGCCGATGTCGGCCATGTGGATGGGCATGCTGGAGAGATCCCCGTTGGCCTCGCTGCGGCTCTTCTTCAGTGCGGAATCGGCCATGTGATTGACGTCGCCGCGGAGTCGGGCTCGCAAAATGAGGAGTTGGTCCTTGTAGACTTGCATCTCAGCATTCTTCATTGCCTGTTTTCCTGTGTGAGATTGCCTCGGCGCACCTACTTCCCTACTTTTCTAACTCCATAGAACCATTATTCTAAGCAGACTGTCGCCCCTTGTCAAACGTCCGGCCTCGTTTCGACGCAGTTGCACACCGGGAATCCCAACGGTTTGGCGGCGAATCGAATGTTGGCCGTTGCGCTCGCCGCCCTGCGGGCGGGCGGCTAAACGAGGGTGGCGGAGTGCCGGTGCTTGGCCGTCGTTTTTCGCTTTTCACGCCACTCCGGGGGGGTTCTTGTTGCCCTTGATCCGCCCGCCCTGGTGGCCTACAGTTGTGGAAACGCCCGATCGCCCTCTTTCTCGGAGCAAACGACGATTCCCGCGACCACGCCCGCCTATCAGCGGTGTATCTCGCCTTCCTGCCGCGCGACGTATGCCATCGACGAGATTCGAGTGGCGTGCGATAAGTGCGGCAGCCTGCTGGACGTATCGTACGACTGGGACCGGCTGCGCATTCCCGCTTCGCTTTCCGCGTTCGAGCAGAAATGGTCGCATCGCGACGATCCGCACTGTTTCAGCGGCGTGTGGCGATTTCACGACCTGCTTCCGTTCGCGCCGCTACGGCAGTGCGTCACCATCGGCGAAGGGCAAACCCTGTTGCACGCCTCGGAAGGCGTTGCTCGGTACGTCGGCGTGACGCCCGGCCGTCTGTTTCTGCAATACGAGGGGATGAACCCCTCGGGCAGTTTCAAGGACAACGGGATGTCGGCCGCCTTCAGCCATGCGCGGCTTGTCGGCGCGACGAAGGCCGCCTGCGCCTCGACCGGCAATACCAGCGCCTCGTTGGCCCTCTACGCGTCGGTCACTCGACTGCTCAGGGCGGTCATTTTCGTCGGGTCGGGTAAAATCTCTTACGGCAAGCTTTCGCAGGCGCTCGACTACGGGGCGTTGACCGTGCAAATCAGCGGCGATTTCGACGACGCCATGGCCCGGGTTCAGGAAGTCAGCCGCCGGCTGGGCATCTATCTGGTCAATAGCGTCAACCCCTTCCGCCTGGAAGGGCAGAAGACGATTATGTTTCGCGTGCTGGAATCGCTCGGCTGGGAGACGCCCGATTGGATCGTCTGTCCCGGCGGAAACCTCGGCAATTCGAGCGCGTTCGGCAAGGCGTTCCACGAGTTGTACGAGCTTGGGCTGATCGATCGGATTCCGCGGCTGGCGGTCGTCAACGCCGACGGGGCCGACACGCTTTACCAACTCGTCGAGCAGCGCGGCTTGCGCTGGAACGACGGCCGGCCGAATATGGAGATCGCCGCGCGTTATTACGACGAAATGACCTCCGAGCATCGCCGGGCCTCGACCATCGCCAGCGCGATCGAAATCAACCGGCCGGTGAACCTGACGAAGTGCCTTCGCGCGCTCGCAGTGGTGCAACGGCGTGGTGCGAAAGGTTCCGGACCAGGAGATTCTCGACGCCAAGGCCCAAGTCGGCGCCGGCGGCCTCGGCTGCGAGCCCGCCAGCGCGGCGAGCGTGGCCGGGTTGAAGCGATTGGTGACCGAGGGTATCATTGGCCCGGACGAGCGCGTCGTTTGCATTTTGACGGGCCATCAACTGAAGGATCCCACCGCCACGGTCGCCTATCACTCGGCCGATCGGACGAAGTTCGACGAAGTGCTCGGCGGCCGCGGCGTACGGCAAGCCGCCTTCGCCAACCACGCCGTTGTCGTGCCGAACGATCTCGATGAGATCGTTAAGGTCATCGAGAAGCACAGTTAGCGCAAATTGCATGATTGCACGCGAAACCGCAAGCGGCTGCATGAACCCTCACAAACCACTGACGACGAATTATGCCACTTCGCATTGCTGTTCATGGAGCCGGCGGCCGCATGGGCCAACGGCTGGTCGCGCTGGCTTCGGCCGATCGCGAGCTTTCGCTCGTCGCGGCCATTGAGTCGCGGGAACACCCGCAATTGGGCGAAGACGCCGGCGTCGTCGCCGGAGTGAACCCGTTGGGCGTTCCGATCACGGACAATCTTATCGTCGCCGCCGACGTGGTGATCGATTTCTCGGTGCCGGCCGCCGCCGAAGCGTGCATCGAAGCCTGCCGGCAGAAGCACGTTCCGCTGGTGGTGGCCACCACCGGCCTCGACGAAGCGCAAGTCGAGAAGCTGCGGGCCGCTTCTCAAGAAACGCCGCTGCTCTGGTCGCCGAGCATGAGCTTGGCGGTCAACCTGACGATGCGATTGGCAGAGATGGCGGCCGTGGCCTTGAAAGATCGCGACGCTGACGTGGAGATCCTCGAACGCCATCACCGGTTCAAGGAAGACGCCCCCAGCGGCACCGCCTTGAAGTTCGGCGGGCTCATCGCCGAAGTGATGGGCCAAGCGCACGAGCGTCACGGCCGCCGCGGCCGGCCCGGCAGGCGCCCGCACGGCGAGATCGGCTACCACGCCATCCGTGTCGGCGACAATCCGGGCGAGCACACCGTGGTTTTCGGCATGTTGGGCGAAACGATCGAGCTAACCGTTCGCGCCAGCAACCGCGACTGCTACGCCGCCGGCGCCCTGGCCGCCGCGAAGTTCCTCGCCGGCAAGCAGCCGGGGCTTTTCAGCATGAACGACGTGCTGGGGCTGTGAGTCCGGTCCCCTCTCCCTTTGGGAGAGGGTTAGGGTGAGGGCGAATCGGGCGAGATAGACTCTTCGTGTTGCGAACGCGCTATTACCCATCCGCCCTTGCCGCGACCGCCCAAGAATGGTATCTTCATTGTAGACACATTTCGTGGCGTTTCGAGGATACCTTCATGACTACCACGATTCAAAAATGGGGCAACAGCCTCGCCCTGCGAATCCCCAAAGCCGTCGCCCGCGACGTTCCGTTGAAAAACGGCTCGCCGGTCAACCTCGCCGTCCGCGACGGAAAGATGATTGTTGAACTGGTGCGAACGCCCAAGTATCACCTCGACGATTTGTTGAAGGGCGTGTCGAAAAAGAACATTCACCGCAGCGTCGACACCGGTCCGGCGATCGGGAAGGAGGTCTGGTGATGGCCGTGCCCTACTGTCCCCGCCGCGGAGACCTCGTGTGGCTGAGTTTCGATCCTCAAACAGGCCACGAACAAGCCGGCCACCGGCCCGCGCTGGTTCTCTCGCCCGAGTCCTACAACCGCAAAGTCGGATTGGCCTTGTTCTGTCCGATCACGACGCAACGGAAGGGTTATCCGTTCGAGGTTGCCGTTCCGCCAGGCTCGGCGGTGTCGGGCGTGATCTTGTCCGATCGGGTGAAAAGTCTCGACTGGAAGGCCCGAAAAACCCGCTTCGGGGAAAAACTGCCGACCGAAATCCTCCAAGAGGTTCTGGCCAAGTTCAGTGCGCTGTTGGGAATGTGACGGCGGCGCGAAGGATACATGGAAGCCAATCCCCAACTCATGCATCTCGGCATTTTCGGCGGAACGTTCGACCCGGTCCACAGCCGGCCTGCTTGCACCGGCTATGCGTCAGAGGGCCGCGGCGGCAGAAGGCGCGCACCGTGAATCACCGCGAGAATCTGAACCTCTTCGGCGGAGACGCGGTAGATCACCCGATACGACCCCTCGATGACTTCCCGAATATCAGCGTCTTGGTATTCGGGAACCATCGGGCCAGATTGCGGAAAGTGCGAGATTTGTCGCGATCTTGCCGTAATACGATCGATCATACGTCTCGCATAGCGCGGCGAGTCTTGGCCAATATATTCGTAGATCGACGCGAGATGCCCGATCGCGGTAGGGGTCCAACGAACTTTCATTCCACCAGCCCGAACTGACGGCGGACTTCGGCCACATCCACCAAACGCCCCTCAGCCGCATCCCGGAGACCGGCATCGACGGCTTGGCGAACGTAGACGCGATACATCACATCGTCCCAGGTTGCATCATCTGGCAACGTTTCAGCCAACTGCCGCACAGCCGACTTGACATCGTGGCTATCGGTGTCTAGCATCGTGAATCAGCCCCTGTTTTCTTGCGACTCGCCCTATAAGAGTATAGTCGCCGGCTCGCAGACGAGCAAGTGAAGGTTCGCACGCCTCCTTTCCCACTGAACCAGCCCATGCGTCTCGGCATCTTTGGCGGAACGTTCGACCCGGTCCATTATGGGCACCTGCTGCTGGCGGAGTGCTGCCGGGAGCAGTGTCGGCTCGACGCGGTGTGGCTGCTGCCGACGGCCGTACCGCCGCATAAACAGCAGCGAGAACCGACGCCGGCCGCGCAGCGCATCGAGATGTTGGAACTGGCCATCGCCGGCAACCTGGCCTTTTCGGTGTGCCGCTATGAGGCCGAGCGGGGTGGGGTAAACTATACGGTCGATACGTTAGCCCACTTCCGCCAAGAAGACCCGAGCCGCGAGATGTTTCTACTGCTCGGCGCCGACATGCTCGCCGATCTGCCTACTTGGCGCAGTGCCGCGCGGGTGTGCGAGCTGGCCTTGCCGGTGGCCGTATGTCGGCCGGGCTGCGGGCCGATCGATTTCGACCGCCTTGTCGGAATCGCCACTGCGGAGCGGATCGAACAGATGCGTGGCCATCAGGTCGAGATGCCCGAGATCGGCAGCAGCAGCACAGAAATCCGTCGCCGGGTAGAATCGGGCCAAAGCATTCGTTACCGTACGCCCCGCGCGGTGGAGATGTATATTGAGACGCACGGACTTTACGCCGTTGTCTAGCCGGCGTGCTTGCAGGCCGTGAGTAGCGCTTCGAGGCAAGCCGGCGCACGCACACTCGCGGACGAAACAGCAGCGCAATCGCTCTCCCGTCTATTAGGGGGTGCCGCGAGAGTGGCAACTCGATGACGTGCGAAATCCGCCCCCACCTTATGGTGGAAGGCGAAGGATTTTTCCCGATTTGCTGCGCATCGGCCCGTTTTTTGCCCTTGGCCCGCCTTGCGTCAGGATTGACCTCGGTTATATTAAGAGATTCGCGTGGACGGGCTCGACCGGCTAGCGTAGCTCAATCGGCAGAGCAGTTGATTTGTAATCAACAGGTTGTGGGTTCAAGTCCCTCCGCTAGCTTGCACGATAACCCCCCCTTGTTTTTTGGCGGAGTATTGTTCAAATCGCATTTCGGCGGGCGAGCGGCGCGTCAAGAGCAAGACCGGATGAAAAAGCTGGCAAGGGGGGTTTCCCGAGTGGTCAAAGGGGTCAGACTGTAAATCTGATGGCAATGCCTTCGAAGGTTCGAATCCTTCACTCCCCATTGTGTCAATGACGAATGACGAAATCCGAATGACGAAGGAATGACGAAATCCGAATGACGAACGACGAAACGACGGTTGGTGCGGTGCCATTCGTCATTTGAATTTCGTCATTCGACATTTGCCATCCTGCGGGTGTAGCTCAACGGTAGAGCCGTAGCCTTCCAAGCTACTCACGAGGGTTCGACTCCCTTCACCCGCTTCCACCGCGAGTTTTTCGTAAGCGAACGATCGATCGACAGCAACGGCAACGGAGTAAGACGACCACCGAGTGCGGCCGCCAACGGCATCGGCCCGATGCTTTTGGGGCTCGGGCAGATGACGCAGGCTGCTGTAGCTCAGTCGGTAGAGCGCGTCCTTGGTAAGGACGAGGTCAAGGGTCCGAATCCCCTCAGCAGCTCATATTGTATTCCTCTAACCGAAACGCTTGATCCAACGCAGGGAGAATAACACCACAATGGCCAAGGAAGTATTTACTCGGACCAAACCGCACGTGAATGTGGGCACTATCGGCCACATCGACCACGGCAAAACCACCCTGACCGGCGCCATTCTGGCCGTCCAGAATCTGAAGGGCATGGCGAAAGTCAAGTCCTACGCCGACATCGCCAAGGGCGGTACGGTGCGCGACGCCACGAAGACCGTGACCATCGCGGTTTCGCACGTCGAGTACGAGACCGACAAACGCCACTACGCCCACATCGACTGCCCCGGCCACGCCGACTTCATCAAGAACATGATCACCGGCGCCGCACAGATGGACGGAGCGATCCTGGTCGTGTCGGCCGCCGACGGTCCGATGCCGCAAACCCGCGAGCACGTGCTGCTTGGCCCGGCAGGTGAACGTCCCGGCGCTGGTCGTGTTCCTGAACAAGATCGACCTGGTCGACGATCCCGAGTTGCTGGAGTTGGTCGAGTTGGAGCTCCGCGAGTTGCTCACGCACTTCGGTTTCCCGGGCGAGGAGATTCCGATCATTCGCGGCGACTCGCTGCGGGCGTACAACAACCCGTCGGATCCCACCGCCGCCAAGTGCATCGGCGAGTTGATGGACGCCATCGACGCCTACATTCCCGAGCCCACCCGCGAAATCGACAAGCCGTTCCTGATGGCGGTCGAAGACGTGTTTTCGATCGAAGGCCGCGGCACGGTGGCCACCGGCCGTATCGAGCGCGGCGTGATCAAGGTCGGCGAAGAGGTGGCGATCATCGGCTTCAGCCCCGAGCCGCGCAAGACGATCTGCACGGGCGTGGAAATGTTCAACAAGACGCTGGACCAAGGGCAGGCGGGCGACAACGTCGGCCTGCTCCTACGCGGCATCAAGCGCGAGGAGGTCGAGCGCGGCCAGGTGATCGCCAAGCCCGGCTCCATCACCCCGCACACGAATTTCGAGGCCGAGGTGTACGTGCTGTCGAAGGAAGAAGGGGGGCGGCACACGCCCTTCTTCAGCGGATATCGGCCGCAGTTCTACTTCCGTACCACCGACGTCACCGGCAACGCCAAGCTGTTGGGCGACGCCGAAATGTGCATGCCCGGCGACAACGTCAAGCTGGAAGTCGAGTTGATCTCGCCGATCGCCATGGACGCCAACGTGCGGTTTGCCATCCGCGAGGGCGGCCGGACGGTCGGCTCGGGCGTGGTGACGAAGGTGCTCAAGTAGCAATGACGAAATCCGAATGACAAATGACGAAGGAATGACGAAATCCAAGTGACGAAATCCGAACGACGAAGAAAGCTGCGGTTTTCGTCATTCGCCATTTGAATTTCGGATTTTCTCCTAGGGGTGTAGCTCAATTGGCAGAGCACTGGTCTCCAAAACCAGAGGTTGTGAGTTCGAAACCCACCGCCCCTGCCATTATAGGTTTGGGGTGGCAGTTGAGTTGCCGCCCCAACACGATGCGAGGATCGGGTGCGGCAGAAGCGGTATGTGAGAGTCGAGATGGCGGTTGAATCGCCGTCCCAACGTTGGCTTTGGCAATGCTGGATGAGGAGGTAGCCTTCCGGTGGGAGCATTCCTTCGAGAAATGCTGCGTTTCGGCATCTACAAACGGAGCCAGGGCCGCGTTACACGGCAGGTGACGTTCGCCGCGCTGGCCGTGGCGATCGCCTTTGGCCTGTTGCGGCTGAGCCAGTTGCAGGCCGGGCATGGCCTGCAATGGCAGTTCGCCTTGCCGGGCGTCCTGTTGCTGGTCAGTCTGTGGGCGTCGTACCGCGTGGTCAACGTCCCGGTTTTCGCCGATTTCCTGATCGCCGTCGAAGCCGAGATGAACAAGGTGTCCTGGCCCACGCGGTCGGAGTTGTTTCGCGCATCGATGGTCGTCCTGATCGTGATGTTTTTCTTGGCGGCGATCCTGTCGCTATACGATTTTTTCTGGGGCGTGCTCTTCAGATGGCTGAAGATCCTTTAGGAACCTTGGCGTGATGGACGAGCTAAACATGGCGAACGCTGAGCCGGCCGCGGCACTGCCGCCGGAACCGGCAACGGGTGACGTCGAGTCTCCGCAGGTGCAACCGCCCGAGGCGGTTGTTCCGGCGGAGCAGACGCCGTCGTTTGCGCAGGAGCAGCCGGCCGCCCCGCCGGAACCGTCAGCCCCGGCTGCCGCGGAGCCCATCGCGCCGCCGCCCGTCGCCGAAACGCCCGCCGCCGAGCCGCCGCCGATGGAAGTGACCGAGGCGACCGAAGCGAAGACGGAAAAGCCGGAAGAAAAGGCGGAGACGCCGCCGCAACAAGCGCCGAAAGAAAAGCCGGAAGAAAAGGCAGAGGAGCCGCCGGAAGAAAAGCCGGAAGAAAAGTCCGACAAGATGGATTGGTACATCCTCAAGGTGCAAAGCAACCGCGAGGAGTCGATCCGCGAAGGCCTGTTGCGCCGCGTGGCCATCGCCGGCCTGGGCTTCTTCTTCGACCAAGTGATCGTCCCCACCGAAAAGGTTACGGAGTTCAAGGGAGGGAAAAAGAAGGTTATCAAGCGGAAGCTTTATCCAGGCTACCTCGTCGTCCACATGGAGATCAACGACGACACGTGGTTCCTGGTTCGCGAAACGCCGGGCATCGGCGACTTCACCGGTGCCGCCGGGCGCCCCAGCCCGATGCTCCCCCACGAAGTCGCCCGAATCGTCGCCAAGCAAGAAGAGAAGAGTGAGAAGGCCCCCAAGTTGAAGATCGCATTCCGCGAGGGGGAGCGGGTGAAGATCAAGGAGGGCACCTTCGAGAACTTCGAGGGGGAAGTGGACAGCATCGACGA
The DNA here is from genome assembly GCA_963719005.1 of uncultured Planctomycetia bacterium. Lineage (GTDB taxonomy): Bacteria > Planctomycetota > Planctomycetia > Pirellulales > Thermoguttaceae. Next base: position 9,962 of record CAVRAR010000018.1, on the reverse strand, counting down.
GACGAACGGGCGAGTGACCGTAATGATCAACATCTTCGGCCGGTCAACGCCGGTCGAGTTGGAATACTGGCAAATCGAGACAATGTAAGAAGAGGGGGCAGAGGTCAGGGACCAGGGGTCAGAGACAAGAGACTGACCCCTGACCCCTGACCCCTGACCCCTGACCCCTGACCCCTGACCCCTGACCCCTCCCATGGCAAAACAACTAGTTGGCGAAGCGAAGTTTCAGGTTCCCGGCGGCCAGGCGACGCCGGCGCCTCCGGTAGGCACGTCGTTGGGCCGCTTTGGGATCAACCTGGGCCAGTTTGTACAGCAGTTCAACGAGCGGACGAAAGAGGCGGGCGGAATGCCCATCCCCGTGGTGGTCAAGGTCTACAACGACCGCAGTTTCGAGTTTGTGACGAAGAGTCCGCCCGCCGCCGCGTTGTTGAAGCAGGCGGCCGCCGTGGCGAAGGGCTCGGGCGTCCCGAACAAGGAGAAGGTCGGCAAAGTAACCGTCGCCCAAATCGACGACATCGTAAAGATGAAATGGGCCGACTTGAACGCCAGCGACGTAGAACACGGCCGACGGATGGTCGAGGGCACCGCCCGGAGCATGGGAATTGAAGTGCTGAAAGAGTAGCTCGCGGCTTCGCACACCGACGGATAGAGCCGGAAATTGAATACGCAGATCGCAACTGCGGAAAGTTGATCGCTATGCCAAAAATCGCAAAACGTATGTCCGCCATGGTGAAGAACGCGCCGCCTACAGAGAAGCCTCTGCCGGTCGGCGAGGCCGTGGCCATTTTGAAGAAATTCAACACGACCAAGTTCGACCAGACAGTCGAGATCGCCATGCACCTTGGAATCGACCCGAAGCAGGCCGATCAGCTCGTGCGCGGTTCGATCGTGTTGCCTCACGGCATCGGCAAGTCGCAGCGGGTCGTGGTATTCGCCAAGGGGGACAAGTTGGACGAGGCCAAGGCGGCCGGCGCCGATGAGGTGGGCGGGCCGGAGTTGGCCGAGAAGATCAAGGGCGGCTGGACCGATTTCGAGGTCTGCATCGCCACGCCCGACATGATGGGCGTTGTCGGTCCGCTGGGCAAGGTGCTCGGCCCCCGCGGCCTGATGCCTTCCCCCCGCGCCGGCACGGTCACGCCCGACGTGGCGAAAGCCATCCGCGAGTACAAGGCCGGCAAGGTCGAGTTCCGCACCAAGGACGAAGGCGGCAACATCCACGCCGTCGTCGGAAAGCTCAGCTTCGACGCCGCCAAGCTGGCCGAAAACGTCACCGCCTTCATCAATTACGTCATCAGCCTGAAGCCCGCCGCCGTTCGAGGGCAGTACATCAAGGGAATCGTGATTAGCGCCACGATGAGCCCGGGGGTGCGAATCGCCATGTAGGCGACTTGTAGGACGGATTTCCGAATCCGCCCGAAAAAGGGGGACGGATTCGTAGATCCGTCCACGGAAAAGCCGCCGGCCGTTATTCCGATACGACGAAGAAACGACAACCGCCATGAGTAAATACGTCAAGAACCTGATCGCCGACGATCTCCGCCAGCGGCTGAAAAACGTCCACGACGCCCTGCTGGTGAATATGGTCGGGTTGAATGCCAATGCCAACACGCGGTTGCGGGCGGAGCTGCGCAGCAAAAACATCCACGTGCTGGTGATTAAGAACAGCATGGCCGCCCGGGCGACGGAAGGCACACCGCTGGCGCCGCTGTTCGAGGGCATTGGCGGCACGGCGGCGCTCTGCTGGGGCGCGGAAGACATCGTCAGCCTGGCCAAGGAAATCACCAAGCTGGCCAAGGACGACAAGAACGCCCCCTTCACAACCCGTGCGGGCGTGATGGACGGCGAGCGGCTCGACGCCGTACAGGTCGAACAGGTCAGCAGATGGCCGAGTCGCACCGAACAATTGAGCATCCTGCTGGGCCAAATCCTCAGCCCGGGCGCGATGTTGGCCAGCCAGTTGAACTCGGTCGGCGGGGCCCTGGCCAGCCAGATCGAGCAGCGGGGCGAAGGCGGAGAGGCAGAGGCCGGCACCGAAGCGGTTCCAAGCGAGCCGGCTCCAGGCGAGAAGGCGGCAGAGTAAGAACCAACAATTGTAAATTGAAAATCTGAGATTTGAGATTTTCGATTTGCAGTCTCCCTAAGAACTATTTTCCACCAAACGAACTTAAGCGTGAGAAAGGATCGAGATCGTCATGTCTACGGCAGAAGCAACCCGCCAATTTTCCACAGTGACGCAAGAGCTTGGCGAGAAGATTGTCAGCTTGACCTTGAAAGAGGCGAAGGAACTCAGCGACTACCTCGAAGAGGTGCACGGCATCAAGCCCGCCGCCGGCGGCGCGGTGATGATGGCGGCCCCCACGGGCGAGGGCGGCGGCGCTGCCGCGGCCAAGGCCGAGAAGACCGAGTTTGACGTCGTGCTCGAAGGGTTCGGCGACAAGAAATTGAACGTGATCAAGGTGGTGCGCGCGGTCACGAGTTTGGGGCTCAAGGAAGCCAAGGATTTGGTCGAGGGCGTGCCCGCCAAGATCAAGGAAGGGCTGTCAAAGGAAGACGCCGAGAAACTCAAGAAAGAGTTGGAGGAAGCCGGTGGTACGGTTTCCATCAAGTAGCATCCTATTGGTCCAATCGCGTTTCCAAGGAACAGTGCGTCCCGTTCCCCAAGGATGAGTCGTCGCGGCGGCAGGTCCGTTTACCTTGTTTGGGACGGCAAGTGCATCGCCGTCCCAAGCGAAGCGAGCGTCGGGGTGGGAGTTGTGCTTCCATCCCGATAGGTTCGCGCGCGGCGGGAATTCTTGGGCTTTGTTCGCTTTGCATTTCCTCCCAGGAGGGTGATTCCCTATGGCCACCACGGCTCAACGACGGCTTCAACCCAAGGAAAAACGTCGCTTTGGCAGCCTCCGACCCCCGTACCTTATCCCCGATCTGACGGAAATCCAAACCCGCAGCTATGAAGTCTTTCTACAGTATGAGACGCCTTGGCAGAAGCGGGAGGATCACGGGATCGAGGGGGTGCTGCGCGAGATCTTTCCCGTCGAAAGCTACGACAAGACGCTGCGGCTGGAGTACATCCGCTACGAGTTGGGCAAGCCCCGTTACGAGCCCGACGAGTGCCGGCAACTGCGGCTGACCTACGGCCGGCCGTTCAAGGTGTGGCTCCGCCTGACCAAGGAGCAGCCGATCGAGGAGGAGGTCTACCTCGGCGACATCCCGATCATGCTCGGCGGCGGCGAGTTCATCATCAACGGGGCCGAGCGCGTGGTGGTCAGCCAGCTTCACCGCAGCCCCGGCGTCGATTTCGTCAGTGAAGTTGAGGGAACCGGCGAGCGGCGGCTGCAAAGCTGCCGCATCATCCCCGAACGCGGAAGTTGGATCGAGCTGAACGTCAACCGCAAGGAAAGCCTGTCGGTCCGCATCGACCAGAGCGGCAAGTTCTCGATCATGACGCTGCTGCGGGCGATGGATCCGCAGTACAGCGACAATGCCAACCTGATGCGGGTGTTCTTCCCGACCGAGGTCGTCAAGGTGTCCGACAGCCGCAGCGCCGCGAAGATCGAGGGCAAGCTGGCGGTGGGCGACATTATTTACCCCTCCGACAGTCCCCGCGCCGGCGAGGTGCTGGTCGAATGTGTGCAGAAGATCACGAAGAACATCGCCGAGATGATCTGCACCTCGGGCCTGAAGCAGGTCGAGGTGATGTCTGATCCGAAGACCCCGTTGCTGCTGAACGCCCTGGGCGATGACAACACGGCCAGCCACGAAGAGGCGCTCTTGCGGATTTATCAGCGGCTCCGGCCCGGCAATCCGCCGCAGTTGGAAAAGGCGCGGGCCCTGTTCCACGAGAAGTTCTACGACACCAACCGCTACCGCCTGGGCCGCGTCGGCCGTTTCCGCATCAACCGCAAGCTCGGGTTGAACATCCCCGAGACGGAAATGACCCTTCGCCCCGACGACCTCATCGCCGCGATTCGCTATTTGATGAAACTCCGCAACGGCGAGCCGGACGCGGAGATCGACGACATCGACCACCTGGGCAACCGCCGTCTGCGGACGATCGACGAGCTCGGCGCCGACGAGCTGCGCAAGGGCTTCCTCAAGCTGCGGCGCACGGTCCAGGAACGGATGAGCCTGAAAGACCTGGAAGACATGACGCCGCGGAGCCTGGTAAACCCGAAGAGCATTTCGGCGGCGATCGAGTATTTCTTCGGCCGCGGCGAGCTTTCGCAGGTCGTCGATCAGACGAATCCGCTCTCGATGCTCACGCACGAACGGCGGCTCTCGGCCTTGGGGCCCGGCGGCTTGAACCGCAAGCGGGCGGGTTTCGAGGTGCGCGACGTCCATAATTCGCACTACGGCCGAATCTGCCCGATCGAAACCCCCGAAGGCACGAATATCGGCTTGATCTCCAGTCTGGCGATCTACGCCGGCGTCGACGAATACGGCTTCCTCGTCACGCCGTACCAAAAGCTCAAGAATGGCCAACTGACAGAGGCGACCGAGTGGCTCCGCGCCGACCAGGAGCAGGAAGCGATCGTCGCCCCGGCCGACGCGGTCATTCAGAACGGCAAGTTGGTCGGCGACACGATCATCGCCCGCTACAAAGGCGATTTCCAGTTGGTTCCCTGCAATCAGGTGCAGTATATCGACGTGGCGCCGGCGCAGATGGTCGGGGTGTCGGCCGGCCTGATCCCCTTCCTCGAACACGACGACGCCAACCGCGCGTTGATGGGATCGAACATGCAGCGGCAAGCCGTGCCGCTTTTGATCACCGAGCCGCCGCTGGTGGCCACCGGCCTGGAGCAGGAGGCCGCCCTGAATTCGAGCATGTTGGTCCGCGCCCACCGCAAGGGCGTGGTCACTCGCGTCGACGCCGAACACATCGAAATCGGCGGCGACGTGTACAAACTTCGCAAGTTCGTGGGCCTCAACGAGCGAACCTGCCAGAATCAGAAGCCGGTCGTGCAGGTGGGCGACAAGATCGAGAGGGGCCAGGTGATCGCCGACGGCGCCGCCACGCGCCACGGCGAGCTCTCGCTGGGCAGAAACGTGCTGGCGGCCTTCATGGCCTGGGACGGCTTCAACTTCGAGGACGCCATCATCATCAGCGAAGAGCTGGTGGAGGCCGACACCTACACCTCGATCCACATCGAGGAGTTCGACATCGAAATCCGCGAGACGAAGCTCGGCCGCGAGGAGTTCACCCGCGACATCCCCAACGTCAGCGAGCGGCAGCTCCGCAACCTTGACGAAACCGGCATCGTCCGCGTCGGCACCTACGTGCGGCCCGGCGACGTGCTGGTCGGCAAGGTCTCGCCGAAGTCGAAGACCGAGCTGACGCCGGAAGAGAAGCTGCTGCACGCGATTTTCGGCCGCGCCGGCGAGGACGTGAAGAACGATTCGCTCGAAGTCCCGTCCGGCGTCGAGGGCATCGTCATCGGCACGCAGAAGTTCTCCCGCCGCATGAGCCTCAACGAGGACGAACGCAAGGCGTTCGAGGCCGCGTTGAAGGAAGCCGAGGCCAAAGGGAACGAGCGGATCGCCGTGGCCTTCGGCGAGTTGGTCAAGGAAATCGAGGACGTGCTGAAGAAAAAGCTCACCGACGAGGACAACAACCCGCTGGTCGAGGGCCAGGAGCACCGTTACGTGGCCGAGCAGGCGACCCTGTTCAACATCGAAAAGCTCGACATCCGCAGCCCGCAGCGGAAGGCCGAGGTGGAGAAGATCCACAGGAACTTCTGGCCGGCGGTGGAAGCGGCGCTCGACGCCAAGGAGCGAGTTCTCAACTCGATGAAGCGCGGCGACGAGCTGCGCAGCGGCGTGCTGCAAATGGTGAAGGTCTACGTGGCCGCGAAGCGGGTAATCTCGGTCGGCGACAAGATGGCCGGCCGCCACGGCAACAAGGGCGTCATCTCGAAGGTCTTGCCCAAGGAGGACATGCCCTTCCTGGCCGACGGCACGCCCGTGCAAATCCTGCTGAATCCGCTGGGCGTTCCCAGTCGTATGAACGTGGGCCAGATTCTGGAAACGCACCTCGGCTGGGCCTCCGCCAAGCTGGGGTTCCAGGCGATCACCCCCATTTTCGACGGCGCCTCCGAGCAGGACATCCACAAAGCGCTCGAAGAGGCCGGTCTGCCGGCCCAGGGCAAGGCGCAGCTTTACGACGGAAGGACCGGCGAGCCCTTCGAGCAGCTTTCCACCGTCGGTTACATCTACATGCTGAAGTTGCACCACCTGGTCGACGACAAGGTCCATGCCCGCTCGACCGGCCCGTACTCGCTGATTACCCAGCAGCCGCTGGGCGGCAAGGCCCGATTCGGCGGTCAGCGGTTCGGCGAAATGGAAGTCTGGGCGTTGGAAGCCTACGGCGCCGCCTACATTCTCCAGGAGTTGTTGACCGTGAAGAGCGACGACGTGGAGGGGCGGACGAAGATCTACGAAGCGATGGTCAAGGGCGAGAACACCCTCGAAGCCGGCACCCCCGCCAGTTTCGACGTATTGACCAACGAAATCCGCGGCTTGGCGTTGAATATGAGTCTGGAGAAGTCGCACATATAAGGAAATTGACGAAGCACGAATGACGAATGACGAAAGAAGCACGAATGACGAAGCACGAAAGCAATCGCCGCTTTCGTCATTTGGATTTCGTTATTCCTTCGTCCTTCGTGCTTTGTCATTCTTCCGCATGACAGACTCCGAACCCAAGGAGTACGACAGTGAGCATCGGCGAAAGCACTTACGATCGCATAAACGACTACACTTCGGTGAAAATCAGTCTCGCCCGGCCGCACGACATCCGTAGCTGGTCGTTCGGCGAGGTGAAGAAGCCCGAGACGATCAACTACCGCACCTACCGCCCCGAGAAGGACGGTCTGTTCTGCGAGCGGATTTTCGGACCCGAGAAGGACTGGGAATGCTCGTGCGGCAAGTACCGCGGCATGAAGTACAAGGGCATGATCTGCGATCGTTGCGGCGTGAAGATCACGCACAGCCGCGTGCGCCGCAAGCGGATGGGCCATATCGAACTGGCCGCGCCGGTCGTGCATATTTGGTTCTTCAAGGCCATGCCCAGCCGCCTGGGCGCGCTGCTGGCCATGAAAACCACCAGCCTGGAAAAAGTCGTCTATTTCCAGGACTACGTGGTCACGAATCCCGGCGATACGCCGCTGAAAATGCAGCAACTGCTGACCGAGGAAGAGTATCGCGCCGCCCGAGCCCAGTATCCGCAGGCCACCTGGGAAGCCGACATGGGCGCCGAGGCGGTCCGCAAGCTGTTGGTGAATCTCGATCTGGTCAAGCTCTCGACCGACTTGCGCGTCGAACTGACGGAGACCAATTCGAAGCAGAAGAAGAAGGACTTGATCAACCGGTTGAAGATCGTCGAGTCGATCCGCGACAGCGACAACCGGCCGGAGTGGATGGTGTTGGACGTGATCCCGGTGATTCCGCCCGACCTGCGTCCGCTGGTCTTGCTGGACTCGGGCAACTTCGCCACCAGCGACTTGAACGATCTCTACCGCCGCATCATCAACCGCAACAACCGCCTGAAGAAGCTGGTCGACCTGAACGCCCCGGAAGTGATTATCCGCAACGAGAAGCGGATGTTGCAGCAGTCGGTCGATGCGCTGTTCGACAACAACCGCTGCAAGCGGCCGGTGCTGGGCAGCAGCAACCGCCCGCTGAAGTCGCTGACCGACATGATCAAGGGCAAGCAGGGCCGCTTCCGCGAAAACCTGCTGGGCAAGCGCGTTGATTATTCCGCCCGCAGCGTGATCGTCGTCGGCCCTGCGCTGCGGCTGCACCAGTGCGGCCTGCCGAAAAAGATCGCCCTGGAACTCTACCAGCCGTTCATCATTCGCCGCTTGAAAGAACTCGGCCACGCCGACACGATCAAGAGCGCGAAGAAGATGCTCGAACGGAAGGACGAGGAAGTCTGGGACATTCTCGAAGAGGTGATTCAGAACCACCCGGTGATGCTCAATCGCGCCCCGACGCTTCACCGCATGGGCATCCAGGCGTTCGAGCCGGTGCTGGTCGAGGGGAACGCGATCAAGCTGCATCCGCTGGTGTGCAAGGGCTTCAACGCCGACTTCGACGGCGACCAGATGGCGGTGCATCTGCCGCTGTCGATCGAGGCCCAGGTCGAGGCGCACACGCTCTTGATGTCGACGAACAACATTTTCAGCCCGGCCAACGGCTCGCCGATCATCAGCCCGTCGCAGGACGTGGTGATGGGCTGCTACTACATGACCGCCTCGCTGCAAGCGAGCAAGGGGGACGGCATGAAGTTCGCCTCGATCGACGAAGTGCAGCTTGCTCACGCGCTGGGTAAGGTGGGCACCCACGCGGCCATCACCATGCGGCTGCAGAAGGGGCGGCGCGTCAAGGGCGACCGCGGCGTGAAGGGCGGCGGACAAGTGCAAACCACCGTCGGCCGCGCCCTGTTCAACATGGCCCTGCCCACCGGAATGCCCTACTACAACACGCCGCTGCGCTCGAGCGATCTGGCCGGCGTGATTTCCGACTGCTACGAACTGCTCGGCCGGCGAAAGACGATCGATCTGTTGGACACGCTCAACCGCGTGGGCTTCCGCCAAAGTACGCTCTCCGGCCTGAGCTTCGCCACCGACGACCTGATTACGCCGCCGAACAAGTCGAAGATCATCGCCAACGCCGAAAAGGTGGTGATGCGGATCATGAAGCTGTACCAGCGCGGCATCATCACCGAGGGCGAGCGCTACAACCAGGTGCTCGACGCCTGGACCCACGCCCGCGAGCAAATCACCACCGAGATGATGCAGGAGTTGGAGAACGACGTCGGCAGCGAAATACGCGCGCGGCCGGGCGGCTACGTGAATCCGATTTTCCTGATGGCCCACTCCGGCGCCCGCGGCGGCGTCGAGCAGATCCGCCAGTTGGCCGGCATGCGCGGTCTGATGGCGAAGCCCTCGGGCAAGATCATCGAAACGCCGATCAAGGCGAACTTCCGCGAGGGCCTCACCGTGCTGGAATACTTCAGTTCCACCCACGGCGCCCGCAAGGGCCTGGCCGATACGGCGTTGAAGACGGCCGACTCGGGCTACTTGACCCGCAAACTGGCCGACGTGGCCCAAAACGTCGTCGTCACCATGCACGACTGCGGCACGACGCAAGGCATCACCAAGGGCGTAATCTACCGCGGCGAGAAGGTCGAGGTCAGCCTGGCCGACTCGATCAAGGGCCGCGTCGGCCGCGCGAACATCGTCAACCCGATCACCGACGAAGTCGTCGTCCGCGAAAACGAGTTGATTACCTTGGACGTGGCCCGCAAGATCGAGGCGATGGGACTGGAAAAGATCCAGGTCCGCAGCACGATGACCTGCGACGCCCCCTTGGGCGTCTGCGCCTCTGCTACGGCATGGACCTCTCGACCGGTGCGCTGGTCGAGCAGGGCATGGCCGTCGGCATCATCGGCGCCCAGAGCATCGGCGAGCCGGGTACGCAGTTGACGATGCGCACCTTCCACATCGGCGGCACCGCCGCCCGCGCCGTCGAGGAGAGCGAAATCCGCGCGAAAAAGACCGGCGTCGTCCAATTCACCCGCATGAAGGTTGTTCGCAACGATGAGGGCCAGCAGGTCGTGCTGACCCGCAACGGCGAAATCCTGCTGTTAGACCCGAAGGGCCGCGAACTGGAAAAATACGAGGTTCCCGCCGGCGCCAATCTGCTGGTCGATGAAAACCAGGAGGTCCAGCACGGCACGGTCCTTTGCCAATGGGATCCGCACAGCATCCCGATCCTGGCGGAAGTCGGCGGCACCGTCCGTTTCGAGGACGTCATCGACGGCGAAACCATCCGCATGGAGAAGGATCCGGGCGGCCACGTCCGCATGATCGTCACCGAATACAAGGGCGACCTGCACCCCCAGGTCGTGCTCGAAGACCCCAGCGGCAAGATTCTCGACTTCTACTACCTGCCCGAAAAGGCCA
>CAVRAR010000017.1:0-234600 GCA_963719005.1 uncultured Planctomycetia bacterium | reverse complement strand
AGATCACAGATTCTGATCAATGAACGGAAATTGGACGTCGACGACTGAAACCAGCCGTTTAGCCGCCGCGTCCACGCGGCGTGGAATGGCGTGCGGCATTAACTCTTCGTTGGTGTGCCAGTTGCACTGCCGCCCCGACAACTTCCGCCTTCCATAAGCGACCGCAACTGCCCGAGAATCGCATCGGCACGCTGCCCCGCGTTTTCAACGACCGCCAGCCGAACCATTTCTGCCGATTCGACGTTCTTTGCCCGATAGGATGCGACGTAGCACGGATGTGCGAGCCGTTGGCCCAACAGGAATGGCCCGACGCGCAGTGCTCCGCCGCGTCCGGCGTTCAGTTCGGCCGCCTGGAAAGGGGTGAGTACGCGGGCTTGTGCCAGGGCGTCGATCCAGACCGAATCGAACCGCGGCAGATCCTTCGCCAGCCGCCCCACGCGCCTCCCATCCGCGCCACCTCTTCGCCCGAGGCTACTCCCAGGCGTTCCAGCGTAGCAACCAGTTCTACCGGCGGCTGTTCGGGCATAAGGCTCGATCCGTGTTAGGCTGATCCAAAATCGCGTGACTTCCAGTCCGCCTTTTCTGACACCGTACGTGGGGGTATGATAATAGAATCGCTTTGCCCCGTATTCTCGCCAGCAGCGGCATCGGGTGCAATAGAAGAAACTGGCATTCCGGGTGGGAGACACGTCAAGTGGGAGAGCATCGCGGAAATGAAGAAACGACACGTTCTCCTAATCCTGATCGGCTTCGTCCCGCTCGCCACGCTGGTTCTGCTCTTCGTCCTGGTGTTGGCGTTGACGGCATACGATGTTTTTTGGGGATGGCTATTCAGACATTGGCGGTGACAACCAAAATGCACTATCGACCAGCGACGACAACCGCCGCCCCAAGCGTTTCCCAATGACCAGACGCAAGAAGAACATTCTCCCAGCCGAGGCGCCCGCGAAACCCGCGACGGCGAGCATTCCCCCGATCTCTAAGTGGACTTTGGCGGGCGTCTGCGTCTTGGTCCTGTTGACTAGTGCGATCTACCTGCCCGCCATCGGCGGCGGTGAGCTCTTGGACGACGATCTGCTGCTGACGCAGAACCCGATCGTCAGATCGCCCAGCGGCTTGTATCAGTTCTGGTTCACCACCAAGCCATCGGATTATTGGCCAATGACCAATTCGACGTTTTGGATCGAGTGGCGGCTCTGGGGCGAACACTTGACGGGCTATCACGTGACGAACTTGGCGCTGCATATCGTCGAATCGCTGCTGGTTTGGTTTCTTTTGAAGAAGCTGGGAATCCCCGGGGCCTTTTGGGGCGCATTGCTGTTCGCCGTCCATCCCGTAAATGTCGAATCGGTCGCTTGGATAGCGTCGCGGAAGAACCTGGTGGCGATGCTGTTTCTCCTGCTTTCGCTGTGGTTCTATCTGAATGCGGAAATGCAGTTTTCGGCCCGAAGGGGCGATCGGGCGAAGGAAGACGGCGGCAAATCGGTAGACATCTGGGCGCAGGCAATGGCTTTTTCGAGCGACGAATTCGCCGGCGCCTGGTATTGGCTGAGTTTTGCGGCGTTCGTGCTGGCGATGCTTGGAAAAGGTTCGGCGGTGGTGCTGCCGGCACTGCTTCTCTGCATTCTCTGGTGGAAACGGCCGCTGGAATGGCGCGATCTGCGGCGAATGCTCCCGTTTTTCGCCGCCGCCGTCGCACTGGCCGGAGTGAACGTCTGGTTCCAGACGCACGACACGGATAAGATCATTCGCCACGTCGATTTTGTCGATCGCGTGCTCGGTGCCGGCGGCGTCGTGTGGTTCTACCTGTATAAGTCGATCTGGCCGCTCGATCTGGCGTTTATCTATCCGAGTTGGAACATCGACGCCACGGAGTGGCGTTGGTGGATGCCGCTTTGCGGGGCCGTTCTCGCGACGGCCGCGCTGTTGGCCGCCGCGAAGCCCTGGAAGCAGACGCGAAACGCCGTAGCACCCTTCTGGTTCGCTTGGCTCTTCTTCGGCGTCGCACTGTTCCCCGTGATGGGCTTGTGCGACGTGGGCTTCATGAAGTACACCTTGGTGGCCGATCGATATCTCCACGTTCCGCTCTTGGCGGTCGTCGCCCTGGCGGCGGCCGCAATTGGAATCGCGTCGGCGAAATTGCCCAACAGCATACGTTGGGCGCCGATTGCGGCGGCGGTCGTCGTTGTGGCCGCTCTTTCCTTCTTGTCGTGGCGCCAGAGCGGACTGTACGTCGATCGCTTCACCCTCTTTCAGGCGGCCAAGGAGAAAAATCCCGACTGCTGGATGATCCACGAGACGCTGGCAACCTGGGAAATCAATAACCATCGGCCGCAAGAGTCGATCGGGTATCTCCTCAAGGCGCTCGAGCTGCATCCACGCGAGGATTCAGACCGTGGACAGATTCATGAGGCCTACGCCAGGGCTCTGTTCGAGCTCGGACGGACTCACGAAGCCATCGAGGAGCTTGAATCGGCCTTTGCCGCCGGGAGACGAACACCTCGGATCATCGAACAGCTCCGAACTTCATACCGGCAGACGAAGGAGAGCGGCAAGCTCCTGGAGTTTGACTCGCAATTGGTGGAGCTGTTCCCGCGCAGTTCGATGTATCACAACAACTACGGATTGACATTGATGCAGGCTGGGCAGTGGCCTGCGGCGATCGAGCAGTTTCAAAGTGCAATCAACCTCGATTCGCGGAACGCCGAGGCTTTCAATAACCTGGGAGCGGCCTACTATCATCTCCGCGACATTCGGCAGGCGGGGAACTGCTATCAACAGGCGCTGCAATGCAAACCCGACTATGCCGAGGTCCATTACAATCTCGCCGGCTTGCTGTATCAGATGGATGCGATTCAGGAAGCGATCAACCACTTGGAGGCGGCGGTGAGCCTGAAGCCGGATTACGTCAAAGCCCATTTCCTGCTGGCGAAATGCTACCAGATTGCCCATCAAAACGCCAAAGCCCTGGCAGCCGGCAGGACAGCGTTGGAGATCGCCCGATCGAAGAAACAAGACAGCGTCGCGGCGGATATCGAGAAGTGGCTGAAGAGCGTGGCAGCCGGGGCCGGTGAATGACTCCGTTGAAACAAGAGAAGAGGTCCAGCCGCACCAGAAGAAAGAAAATAGCCGGCGGCTAACAGCCGCCGGAGAGCCGCGGGTCAACGTCATCTTGCCCCCACCGCCGCCCATCGACTCGCCGCCGCCTCGCCTGGGGGGTAATGCGTTCACGCCCGAACCTATGTCGAGGATCGTCCTCTTGTCGGGGCGACGAGATGTGATAGAATCTCTGCTGTGGTCATCCTGACGTCTCTGCCGAGTGCAGAAGTCAGGCCTGGCCGCAATTAACGACATTTCGGGGCGTGGCGCAGTCTGGCTAGCGCGTCTGAATGGGGTTCAGAAGGTCGCAAGTTCAAATCTTGTCGCCCCGACATCACAAGCCCTTGCATTGCAGGGGCTTGTGTCGTTTCTTGTCTCGGCTTCCAGGGGCTCGGATGCCTGACTGTTGACAGAAGTGTTGACAGGGCCGGTCTTTCCCCCGGCCTGTTGACGGGCTTGGACCGCCTCATAAGCCGCCCATGCCGCATCGGCCGTCCGCTGGGCATTCTGCCCAACGTAAAACCGCAAGGTGGTTCCGATGGATTCATGCCTCATCAATTCCATCAGCACCTTGGGGAGAACCCGCTCGCTCCACCGCTCGCCAAAGGACCGCCGCAAGTCGTGGGCGCTGGCAAACTTCACCACTTCCACGGGCCGCCGCTCGCCTGTTACCGGGTCGATCTTGCTCTTGACCTTGGAACGGACCTTGACGCCCGCCTTCCGGCCGATTTCGCAAATGACCTTGGAAACCTCATCGCACGGCAACTGCCGCCCTGTTTTGGACTGAGGAACGGAAAACACCCGCCCCCGCCGTTTGCTCATCGGAACACGGGCAAGCAGCCGGCAAAACTCGGGGGCCAGGGGCAACAGCCGGTTACGGTTCCCCTTCTCGGCTGCCGCATCAATCCGAAGCATCGGCCGCCGGCCTGTCATATCGACGACCAGCCCGACCGACATACCATCCCACCGCAACGCCACGGCCTCGCCAAGCCGCAAGCCTGACCACCAGAGCCCGACGAGCAGCCGCCGGTAGTGTTTTGCCACGGCAGGGCCCACAACCTTCCTGGTGGCCTTGAGTAGCTTCCAAAGCTCCTCCCCCGTGACCGGCCGCCCTTTCATGGCCCCATCGCCCTTGGGTGCCCGTACTGTTTCGGGGAACTCGGGAACCTGTCGAATCCATTTCAGCTTGGCTGCCCAAACCAGAGAACCCCGCAAGTGTGCGAGGTAGGTCTTGATTGTGGCCTCTGCCTTGCCCTCTTTCCGCAACAGCGCCGAGAACTCGTCAAGGCGGGTTGCGTTCAGGCTTCCAAGCCGTTCGGGCTTCACCAGCCGGTCAACCGCATTGAAGACGGTTTCAAACATCGCACGGGTTTTCACGGCCCGGCCCGGCAAGACTTGTTCCGTGAACTTCACAACGAAGTCTTGCCAGCCCATCCGGGCATTCGTCGCAAGTTTGCCTTCCCGCAAGTCGTGTTCCAGGGCCGCCGCCGCCCGCTCGGCTTCCTTCTTCTTCCGCGTCTTACGCGCTCTTGAACTTCGGCCGCCCGGTGCCAGGGTCGATCCATCGCAGAGACAACGGCCGCCCCTGCCCAACAGAAACAACGGTAACTCTGATTTCCTCACTCATCGTGAGAACCTCCAAGAAAGACCGCGGGCCGTGATACCCGGTAAGAAGCAACGCGAGTTGCCGCGCGGCCTCGGTCCCCGGCTTCCCGGATCATCCCTTGGTTACGCGCACGGATACCACGGCCTGGGGCCTGTTTGTCGGAAACCATCTTAGAATCTCGCGTCAGGGTTCTTACGCCCTTGCCGGCCACCGATGATTGGCCGACAAGGGAAAGTATCGTCTTTTCTTCCGAATTGTCAACAGGTACGTCAACAGATTTTCGTTCGGGGCCTGTTTTTCCGGGCTTTTCAGCCCTTGCCGACTGATTCGCACTCAGCCGGCTTCAATTCACGGTGAAGTGGGCCGCCAAGTCCGCGACGCTTGTGAACACGGGGATGCCAAGCGCCTCCGCTCTGGCAACCTCCAGGTCGGCCCCCAGCGATTCGCCCGGCAGCCGCAACAGAGCGTCGGCCACGGCCACCCACGGCAACTCAATTTCCATCCACAGATCGTGCGGATACTCCCCGCCAGGATCGACGTGGTAGGTGAGGTGCGGACAGAACGGGGCGAACCCGGCGGCAATCAGCGCCCGGGCCGCGTCCATCGCGCGGGCGAGGTTGTCCAGCACGCTGCCACTACTGGTCAGCGGGCCGCTGATGTAGATTCGCCGACGCATCATCGCGGCCCCCCCCAGTTTGTCACCGGCAGTCACGCCGGGCGCGTCTGCCAGCAGCCGCCGCAACCGCGCGCCCGGCGCATTCGACGCGGCCCGGACGGTGGCCTCTTGAACCTGGTCGCCGTAGGCGGCAGCGAGCCACCGCCACTCCTCTGCTCTCCGACGGGCCGCTTTCCCGCCCGCACGTCCGCCGGCCGGTTCGCGCTCCTGCCGTTCCGTGGTGTCAGTGGAAGGCGGGGAAGTGGAAGGGACCATAACGGACAACTCTGCATCCTGTCCGCTATGGTTCTTTTTCCTACCACCACCACCACTGCGGACACCCCTTGTTATACAAGGGGGTGTCCTCACTGATGGTGGTGGCATCAGTGGTGCAACTCGTCCGTCATGCTCTGTCCGTTGTGTCCGCATAGCTACCCCTGGGTGGTTTGATAGGAGGCCAGAATATAGCCCTTAAAGGGCGTTTTCCGGTTGCTCTTGATGATGTCAGTGAGGACCATCTCCCCGCCGTCCAGCAACTCCGCGAAGGCCGGATTGAAGTGGGGGTCATGGGAATTGACACCGGCATAATCGCGGATTTGGGTTTTCGTCTCGCCCCCCTTGAACTTGGCCGCCGTGTTCAGGATTCGCTTTTTCATTTCCTCCATCTTTTCCGTCCGCTTGGCCTCCCGCTCTTGGTCTCGCCGGCCGCGTAGCTCTTTGCGGGCCTCCGTCGCCTTGGTTACGGCCACTCGCCACTCCCGATCTTCGCCCTGGTGGAACTCACCCTCGTCTATGTCCAAGGCGTATGTGCCGCTATGCCCGGCGCGACCGCCGACCACGGCCCACAAGAAGTGACGGCCGCTGCCCGGCTCGTATGCCTTCTGACGGTTCACGATGAACCATTGCGCCGCGAATTCGGAGAAACCGGCGAAGGCGAGATTGTCCAATTCCAGGGGATTGCCAGGGGCAACATGCTTCGGTGTGTGACAGAGCAAAACCAGGGTTGCCCCGGCAGACTCCAAGGCGTTTCCGATGGAATCGAGAACCTCGCCCATTGCGAATTGGTTTGATACCGAATCGCCGGGGATGCACCGATACGCGCAGTCGAGAATGACGACTTCGGCCTTCTGTTCGACGATGTAGGCCCCGAGCGCGTCCTGATGAAGAGCATTGCCAAACTTCGGGAGGCGAATGCCCGTCAACAGGTTTTCGAGTTGTTCTTCCGTGGCTTCCCGTGCATTGCCGATTCGCCGGATGTTTTCTTGAAAGACCGGCCAGCCCGATTCACCAGAAAGTAGGATTGTGCGGACGGGCCTTGTCACAGAGAAGTGGTCGAGAAACGCGCCGCCCATTGCAAGTGATACGGCAAGGTCGGTTGCAATCAGACTTTTGCAGCACTTGAGGGGACCGCCGAGAATGTGGTGTTGGCCCTTGGCGAGAATGTGCGGAATCAAGAATTCAACAGAGCAATCCCGCCGCAGTAGCTCGGCCGCTGTGATGATGCCGAAGTCAATTTGCTCCTCCGTCTCGCCGTCTTTCCCGATCTTCTTGGCCGCCGCGATTGCTTGGCGCACCCTCTCCGGGCCATCGGCTCCGAATTGCTTCAACACGTCGCGTACATCGTCCCCGCCCGTGTCGCGCAACTCGCCGCCGTAGGGCAGGGATGCAATCCGTACAGACTTGGCGGTCCCCTGCAATCCAATCCCCAGCTTCTTGAAGGCGTCCGCGCTCTGCAAATCGCCATCGGGTGTCGGAACCGCGTCAATGCCCTTGAGCGCCGCAACGAATCCCGGTAGGAAATCCTTCTTGACGTGCTTGCCGTTCAATCCCACGGCCAAATAGCCCAGCGTGGCGTAGGCCGCCGCGTTCTTTGGTCCTTCGCAAATGATCCACGTCTCACCCGGTTGTGGCCGGCGCACATGGGGCTTGTCGATCGCCGTCGCCGCTGGAATGACGGGAAGGAACACGCCGGCCGGCTTGCCCGCCGCGTTCATGCCTTTGTCGCTCGGATTCTTGGGATCGATGGAGAAGTAGCTGATTCGCTCGACGGCCTTCTCTCCGTCCAGCTTGAACGTCGGGAAAACAACGTTTCCGTTCTTGACCACAGCCCCATAAGCTCGGAACCCGTCGCCGCCGGTCCCCTTGTGCCGTGCCAACTTGTCGATGATCTCGTTATCACTCGGTTTGTTGCCACCACTGACGGCCGGCTGCCCGTTGCCGTTGCCGACGTGTCCCATGTCCCGGAACAACCCCACGTCGATCATCAGCCGCTTGGCCGCTTCGGGGTCTCGTAAGACCACCTTGCACAAGTCCCACGGGCTGAGTCCCTTCCCGCAACTCCAGCAGCCGTACACGCCGCTGTCGATGTCGATATGGCCGTTGTCGGCCGAACCGCAACCGTGAACGCACGCGACGCGCAGGTCGTGACCGTCTTGACGGATGATCGTCAACCCGAGTCGCTCGGCAAGCAGTCGCCCGGCTCCCGCAATCGCCTGGTCAGTCATGGCCGGTGCCTCCCTGCCCGCCGCCCGTGGCCTGTCGCTCGGCCAGCCGTTCAAAGAACTTCAGCACGTCGGAACCCAAGCAATACTTTGCCCTGCCGAACACCACCAGCCGCAAGCCGTTCACCCGGGCCTGTCTGACCGCGTGTTCCTGCCACCCAAGCCGCCGCCGCAACTCGGCCAGTGAATAGACCTCCCCGGCTCGGACGACCGCAGGGGCACGCTTGGCGGGTTTGTGAGGGGCGGGCTTCATGGCTTTTCCTCCCCAGCTACAGCCGCCGATTGTGCCCGTTCAAGAAGAATCCGTTCAACGGTCTCGGGGTCGAACAATAGAACGCGCTCGGCCTTGACGCACGGAATCCGCCCGGCCTCAGCCTCAGCGCGAAGCCATCGCACGGGCACGCGGAATCGTCGGGCCGTTGGCCCGACTGGCAAAAGTTTGGGTTGAGTAAGCATGATTCCCCTGTTTTATCAGGGGCAACCCAAACCGTAAGGTTGATTAACGTCCGATTAGTGCGGGCTTTCCACAGGCCGCCCAATAGCAGATAAGCCGGCCGGGGTTATTGCGTGCCCCTTGCGTTTTGTGCCCTCCGGGCGCACGACGTATCGCCTTGGCTTGGACTCCAGCCATTTCAAGCGGTCGCTGATTATCTGGTGCGAAAGCCCGGTCAACCCTTCAAGGTCGGGCTGATTGACGGCCTCGGGGAATGCCTCGGCCAGCGTTGCCAAGATCAACCCGTCCTCTGCCGTCATCGGAATCGCCGGCCGTCTTGGCCGCTTATGTGCCTCTAAACAAAATGCACGGGCCTCCAGCAGCAACTGTTCGAGGTCGCCAAGGTTTTCCAACAGACTCGGCGGGTGCCAGTCCGTTTCCTGTTCGCATTTCTGAATCTTGGCCAATGCTTCCGCGCACTCGCTCTCGTTGGGATGTAGCTGCTCAAAGGCCGATGTGTAAGCCCCTGCCCAAGCCCTTGGGTTCTCAACTGCCGTGTACTGGGTCTCAATTACTCCCGGGCACCGATAGCCGATGTCTTTTAGATCAAGCATTACGGCCGGCATCGTGTCGCGCTCTGCACGGAACTCCTCGTATGCGAAGGCAAAGCCGCGGTAGGCATCCGAATCTTCCTCCGCTGTTCGCTGGAAGGGCATTTCCATGCGCTTCCAGAACTTCTCGTAAGCATCGTCCGCGTTCTCTGTCAAAATCGCCGCTTCTATTAGGGCTTTGGTCTTACCAAGAACCCTGTCGATCCGAACCAGCACGGACGGGTCCATAGAAGTTACCTTTCGATGGTCAGGCCGGCCCCCCAACGCACCAGCACGAAAGGCAGAGTACCGACGCGCCGGGGGACCGCTTGGCCGGAGCGCTGCAGGCACCGCCGGCCGTCCCGACACCCCGATTGTACCGAAACGAAGCCAGGTCAGTCTACGAGGTGCGTTGCCGGGTGGTGGTACAGTTTCAGACAAAAGGTGCGAAATACACGAAAAGGCACTCGCCCCCTTCTATTGGGGCAAGCCGCATTGACAGGAGTGCGGGCAGTGATACAATTTGTCTGTTTTGTGATCGCCTTTGGCCGAGGAAACGTAATGACGATAGCGATCAGTCTCAAAACGCCTGAAGGGGTGGTGCTAGGTGCTGATTCGACGACGACTTGTTTTGTTCAACCGGGGCAAGTCGGACAACTCTACAATTCAGCCCAGAAGATTTATGAAATTGGCCCCGTGTGGCATCACTTTGTTGCGGGAGAATGTTTTTCGGGTGCCATAGTTACTTACGATGCTGGAAGCCTTGGTCCCGTGAGTTGGCGCGCCGCAATCAGCAATTTTTATCGGGAGCGTATTAAGCCGGCTCCGCGCAAGCGATGTGGCCCACCAGTTTCTCGGATTTCTGCAAGAGTGCTGGGCCGGATTGCAACGATTAGGCCAGGTTGGGGCGACTGAACCTATACCCCACGCAGGCTTCCTTGTTGCCAGCATCAGTCAAGGTTGTGCAGAGGTCGATGGCGCTCGGGTAGAGTTGCAAAAGGCGACAGTCGAGCCGCTGACTGTTGGAAACGTGTTTATCAACGGAGGATTTGAGGTTGTGTCTCGACTCCTCTACGGATACGACGTTGGATTGATAAACGCTATGGCTGCTGCCGGAATGGACGTTGCGAAGTTTCAAGCGTTGGCCCAACCGTTCGGCGCGATCCCCAATGTCAATTGGATGCCGCTAAGGGACGCAATTGATTTTGTGCATTTTCTCGTGTACTCGGCGATAAAGCTCCACCGGTACAGGGGTGGACCTGCGAGCATTGGTGGCCCTATCGAGATCGCCGCCATAACACCTGATCGCGGTTTCCGTTGGATCGTTCACAAAGGACTTTCGGAATCTATTGGTATCTGGCGAGGAGGACATTGACATGGGCATTACCCTTGATTGCAGAGAACCACGTGTGTCCGAGATTTGGGACCGGTTCTACAATGGACCCAATGCGGGTTTGATTGACGTGGAGTTGGCGCGAAAAGAAATGCCGTGGTTGATCGGAGAGGGGGCGTCAATAGTGCTTTCCGGTCCCACGGCCAACGTGGCGTCTAACACGCAACGCTAGATGCCCCAAAGTCGATGCCGCAATCTCGCGCCCTCCGCCCTATCACAGCGTCGAACAAGTCCATAACGCCCATCAGCCGTTCAACCACGCCGGCCAGCATTGCGGCGGACAGCCGGGCGCGGTCTGCGTTCCACCGGCTTCCATGCTGTGAATCACGGCTTCGGTGTGTAGGCGTCATGCCTTGGCCGCTAGGGCCACGTCAAGCGTAGCCCAATCCCGATCTACCACCCAGACGAAAACGCATTTGCCATCGGATCGCGCCTCCCACAATTCGCCTACGTCCTTTTTGTGCAACTCTTCTGCCAATTCGTACCGCTGCTTGCCCTTATATTCGACGATGGCAATGCGCCCGTCCTTTAGCTCTGCGATGAAGTCGGGGAAGAAACGGCCGGGCGACAAGGGCAGGCTGAACCCGCCAGCGTTTTCGTAACTCAGGTTGCGAACCCAGCGCCGAATGTTGGGATGATCGTCAATTCGCTTGGCGCACTGGCTTTCTTCGTCGTTCATCTCACCAATAAGCGTGAAGGCATGGTTGGGAAACGCAAACGTGCCCCGGTACGGCCGATAGGGGCTGTAATCCTGTTCCTCCAGCGCCGCCGCCGCGTCCATTGAGGTTTCCAGTCGCCGCGGGGATCGACCGTCGATGAGCATTTGCGCCGCCGCCCGCATTTGCTGCCGGCCGTGGTCCGAAAGCCGCGTAACCGCCGCGCGGGTCAGATCGTGCCGCTTGCGAACCAACACCCGCAAATCGGCCGCCCGTTGGGTAAGCAGAGAATCGACCACGCGCAGCAACCAGGCTTGGCTTTCGCTCTTAGCCAGCCCCGCCATCGCCCCGCCGTGGTGAATCTCGTTATCGAGCCACCGCACCAGTTGCGTCTTGCTCCAATCGTCCCCTTGCGCCCAGAAGGCCAGTTGTCGGGCCAATACTCCTTGGACGCCGCCGACCCGCACCCCGCCCGCGTCATTCAAGCCGACCAGCACTCGCCCCCCAACGGTCAATTCAGTGGAGAACTCGCCTTCGGTTACGGCCACATCACATTGGTTGAGATTCCAGGTATACTCGTCCAGTTCCAACGGCTCGAAAAGCCAGCTTCGGTCGCCATCCCGCACCACCAGTTGCGGCACCCGCAAGGGCTTTGCGTACTCGTCCAGGGCCTTCGCAGCCGTGCCCGCCTCGCGCTCCCATTGCCAGTATTGTTCCACCGCCGCGTGGTCGGCCTGGGGCAGGGCATCGCGCAATAGGGCCGTTTCTTCGCGCGTCAAAGGCTGTTGCACTTGAAGCGATGATGAGCCGGCATCGTACTTCACCTTGTCTCGTAGCGCCGATGGCAACCGCTCAACATCCGGCGGCGTCGAAAGGGGAATCGTTGTCAAGGGCAGCCGGCCTTGGGGGTCCGTTGTCCGATGCACCCGCAATGCGTCGCCAACAGTTTCGGCGTCGAACCCGCACCGGCTCACCAGGCTGTCGCACAGACTCTTGGCTGTCTTCGCCACGTCAGGGCTTTGCACGATCGCATACGCGCGGTCCAGTTCGGCAACTCCCGTAGGTGTTGCTTGCGGCATCCTCAGCACACGCCCCAGCAATTGTTCAACCGCCGTTTCCGTGGCCACGTTACCGACCGACCCCAGCACGTAGGCAAAGGGGCAATCCCACCCTTCCCGTAGCTTGTCCACCGTAAGGACGTATCGCACGGGGCAATCTTCGCTACGGAGGTCTTCCGCCCCCAAGTCGTCATGGTCCCCCGTGGCGATACGGATATGCTCAGCCGGCACATTCAGTTTGCCCAATTGGCCGACCAGCGCCGCCTTGATCGTCTCAACGGTGTGCGTTTCCCGCGTCTTGCTCTTGGGTTGGGCTTGAACCAGAGCAATCGGCCGAATGTACCGCCCGCTCTTGGCTTGCCAGGCCCGCGCGCGCTCTTCCAGGGCGTTGCGTCGTTGTACGGTCAGCGCCAGCACGTCAAGCCAGTTGTCCCGCGATTCCAGTTCCACCGGCAACTTAATCATCCCCTCCCGCTTCAATTGCAGCGCCGATACCGCGTGCAACACGTTGCTGGCGTACCTCTCCTGCGCCGGATCGTGGTCTTGCTGGGGCGTCGCCGTCAACTCCAATACCGCAAGGGGACCGAACCGGGCCAGGCTGTCGAACGATACCCGCGTGCGGGCGTTGTGGGCTTCGTCCATGATGACCACCGGACCGCGCAGCTTCATCACGTTGGCCAGCGACAGAGCCACTTGGCCGCTTTCCGGCTCGGCGAGTTGTTCCCGCAGCCAGGTCGGCAGCCCGCTGAAATGGTCCATCAGGTAGCCATCGTCCTGATATACCTTGCGGTTGGCCTCTTCGTCGATGCGGTAGCTTTGGATCGTCGTCACCACGATGACCGACGACGACGAGAGCATTGCCCGGTTGGTCGTCAAGGCTTCTTCGATGGTCAATACTTCAATCGCTTCGCCGCCGAGTCCGTGCCGGAGGGCATCGTGGTAGGGATGTTCGCGGTCCTGCAAGCCGCGCAGCGTTTGGTCACGAATCGTGGTTGTAGGCGTCACCCAGAGGCATAAGGGGCGGTCTTGGTGGCCAAGATGCTTGGCAATCGCCCCAACCGCGCGGGAGGCAATCAGGGTCTTGCCTCCGCCCGTCGGCACCCGCAGGCAGAAGTAGGGGATGCCGGGCAGTTGCGGCACCTCCAAGAAATCTCGGCCGCACGCGGCGTAGTAGGCATCGTGGACCGGGCGCAGGGCGTTTGTCTCCGCCGCACCGCGCACCAGGTCACAGAATCGCGCGATGGCGTCTAGCGATTCCTGTTGATACTCCTTTAGTTCCAACCCGGCCATCGGTTAGTCCACTTTCAGTGCAAAGGGAATCTGCCGAAACGTGATGCCATAACGCGCCAAGGACTTCGGCCCGAGCCGGCAGGCTTCGCCGTACACTACGCACGCCCCGTTGCCCGCCGGATGCGCCGGCAGCGCTTGGGCTACGTCGTGCGTCAGCACGTTGCCGCCCGTCGGCCGCCGGTCGCCCAATACGCCGTTGAAGAGCAAATAGACCGCGCGGCCTTGATGCACGCCCAGCAGGGGCGTCTTGCCGTCGGCCCGCTTGGGAATCGGGCTGCCAGTCTCAGTGAAGAACACATGGGCCGCCAAGTCGGCGAACCGCACCTCGTCCGCAATGCTGCCTGCCGCATCGAACAGCGCGCTCCCCAGCCGGCAGAAGCGGAACCCACCGCCCAAGGCTGGCAAGTCGTTATGGCCTTGGATTGCCCGGGTCAACCGCTGCGCCGTCACAGGCTGACAAATGGCCTCTTCCATTTCCACAAGAATAAACCGCCGGCTACCACCGTCCACCTTGTTCAAGTCCAAGACCGCATGCCCCGTGGTTCCGCTACCCGCAAACGAATCCAAGACCAGGGAATCCTTGTTGGCAGCAATTTCGAGGATTCGCTTTACTAGCCGGGTAGGCTTGGGGGTAACAAAGACCGAAGGGGAATCCTCAAAATCGCAGACCGATACAAGCTCCTTCTTCGCCTCTTGTGTGTTTCCCACCTCACCGTGTAACCAAATCGTGTCAGGCACAAGCCCTTGCTTGACTTCGGTGAGAAACCGTTTCAATCGGGGGACATTGTTTCCATCCTTGCCCCACCAAATGCGGTTGTCCCCGTCCAATTCGTCGAATGTCTCTTTCGAGAACCGCCAGTACATGCCCTTGGGTGGCCCTTCAATCACACGCCCTGATGGACAGTTAATCGCGTAGGTTCCCGCGCCATAGAAGTTGCGAGCCGAACAGTCACCAGAGGTCCAGGGGCCTCTTGGGTCATTGTCTGGATTCCGGTATCTCGCATCTTGCTTGGCGGCGCGGGGAATTAGGTTCGGCTTCCATAAGTCCGCACTCTTCGCGTATAGGATGATGTAGTCATGGCTTTCCGAAAGGTGCCGCGCTGAGTTCTTGGTAGAGAAAATCTTTTGCCAGATAACGGACGCGACGAAGTTGCGCGGCCCGAAGATTTCGTCCATGACGTGGCGCAAGTTGTGAACTTCATGGTCCGCAATGCTGACGAAGATTGCCCCATCTTCCCGCAGAAACTCCCGCAACAGGGCCAGCCGTGGATACATCATGCACAGCCACTTGTCATGGCGGGAGAGGTCTTCGGCTTCGGCCCCAACCACCTTGCCCAGCCACTTCCGTATCTCCGGGCTGTTGACGGCATCGTTGTAGACCCAATTCTCGTTGCCGGTGTTGTAGGGCGGGTCGATGTAGATGCACTTCACCCGGCCGGCGTAGTACGGCAACAGGGCCTTTAGCGCCAGCAGGTTGTCCCCCTGGACCAACAAGTTGCCGCTGCCGGGGTCGCCCACCGACAGCGCCTTGTCGCATTTCAGCAAGTGGTAGGGAACCTCCCGGTGGTGGTTCGCAACCGCTTTCTTTCCGATCCAGTCGAGCGTGGGCATCTAAATCAACGCGAAGGGACCGTTGTGTCTGGGGTTCGCTACGTCAAGTCGGCGCTGGTTTGCGGGCCTGGATGGAAGAGCATTCGCGGCGGCCACAGAACCCACCTTCCCCAAGACCGAATTTGGCCCAGCGGGCAACCATCAAGGGGCAGGTGAGGGGGCTCCCCGGCATCCTACGTCAGCAGCGCATCGCAATTGGATTCCAACTATAGTTGGAAGACTTGCCAGCGTCAATCGGCTAGTCTTCGCCTACCATGTTGGGGGAAGAGATTCGCAAGGCGAGAATCGACGCGGGACTGACGCAAGAGAAATTGGCGTTCAAGGCGGGGGTGTCTCGCCAGTACGTCAGCCTACTTGAGTTGGACGAGAAGTCCCCGACCGTGAACATGCTGATTCGCCTTTGCAAGGCTATGGGCACGTCGGCAGGCAAGATCGTCGCCAGGATCGAAAAGGCATCCTAACCGAAGAGCACTTACCACGCCGCCCGCCCCTCTTGGTGCATGGCTCTCCACGAGATAGCCCAACATTGGCCGTGCGCGGTCGAGTCCGGCTCCCACTGCCCCACCCCCCTAATTGCCCTAAGAGGTGCCGCGCGCGCATGCGCGCTCGCGCGTGACGGTCTTTCTTTTGTGTCTCTTGGGACGGAAATGTATACACTGTGGCCGGAATTCGGCGGCATTTTCAGCCAAGCGAGGGGATCGACACATTATCTAGCCGCTGTCATGCTACCCACCTTGCCTCGGAAGTTTCTGTCAATTTGACCCCATAATGGTCGATTTGCGTGCATGCGCGGTACGCTTCGGCGCGGAATGCTAGGGTGGAAATGTCTTCTGGCTACACAGTGTCGGCAACCACAAGATTACCCATTGTGAAGTCGAAAATGGGTGTTTAGGGAGAGGTGTATAGATACACCCGGTATCCGCTGCGCGACCCCAGGGGGTTGGAACAAAACCCGAAGCGGCTGGGGGCCCCGTTGCCTTTCCGCTTGTGTTGACGCAAGTGTTGACAATCCCTGCCCGGGTCGATGATTCCCGGACAGGGATCGCATCAACGATTCCCGCAAATCTCCGCTATTTACGGGGTGGTTTCAAGCTGGTATGCTACCTTTAGATGGAATGGGGTTCAGAAGGTCGCAAGTTCAAATCTTGTCGCCCCGACTTCGCAAGGGCTCTGTAGGACCGCCTGCAGGAGCCCTTTTTCGTTTTGGCCGTGCGACGGGCGTTTCTCGGGATTGTGCGCAGGCGGTTTCAAGCCTGACTGAAGCCTACCCATTCAATATCCGTGCCGGCGGCCAATCGAAGCCGGCCGGAAAGCAATGCCGCATGGTGCTGGATGTGGCGGATGTTGTTGATCTGGTGATCCAGCTTGGGCAACTTGTACCAGGGAAATCCGCACTCCTGAGCATCGAGATCGATCCGATCGACTGCGGCATCGATCATCTCATCGCATAATCGCCAATAGTCGAGTATCTGCGACTTCGAGTATGGCTCTCCAATCTTCGGCTGGCGATGCGGCGGAAAAGGCAACGCACCGAGAAACTGATATTCGTCGCGATGGTGTTCCCAGGGGCGAAAGGCTTCGAGGTCGGGCTGGAGGTACAGGTGCGTGATGAACAGCGTGTGGTACGCAACTCGCCAGAATGCGATCGGGTAGGAACCTCCGGCCCAGAGATCGTCCGGGCATCGCTCAATGGCCTGTTTCAGCATGGCCAGCGATGCGTGGTATTGGCTTTTCAGGGCTCCCTGAACATCCATAGGCCACTCTTCCTTTTGCGACCGCCAATGGCCCAAACGACCGCCGACAGCACCCATCCGAGTCGGAGCGACAAGACGCCAATTGAACTCTTCTTCCGGGGTGCCGCGTCAATTGCGCCGGCCATCCGACGCCTGATTCTCGCCTTCCTCCAAGGCACCCCACCCCAGAATTAGCCCAAGTTCGCCAGTTGCGCGATCTGCGTTGACGTAAGTCCTTATGTACCAACACCCGGCCGAAAAAAGTCTTCACTACAGGTCTTCACTACATACCTTTGGGTGGCCTTGCTGAAAAATGACGCAACCGATTGTTATCTCACGACTTGAGGGCCTGCTAGCATTGCATTGCTAGCAATGAAAGTGGCGAACTTGGGCTAGGGCGGTGCAATGGTGTTGCGTCGGGGCCAAATCTCTGTCTCTCCCACGGCCGGTCACCTTCTCGACGCCAAGATACAGCCTACGTTGCGTCAAAGGGCCGTAGAGGGCCGCGCACAGTGGGCTGCTGTCCTTTGACGTGGCTCTTGCCAGAATCGACGCCAGGGGCCTTGGCTGGACCTTCTTGACACTTGTATCCTGGTGAACGGGCGATGGCGTTATAGCGTCGAAGCGACAAGAATCAAGAAGGTGGCTGACGAACAGCGTATAAACGCGCTGTTGGCCGCGTCCGTTACCCCTCCTCTGCGCCGACCACCGACGAAGGAGCAGCCGGCTGCGCCGGTTTCGCCGGCCGGATCGGTCGGCACGATTTTGACCCCCGCTGGGGTCTCCCGGATGTTCGGCTAGCAGCCTGTTGAAAAAGTCGGTTTTGCCAGCACTGCCAGCTGCGTTTTTCCCGAGGAATTCGATGCTAGCATCTGCCACCTGTGGGCCTTTTTCAATGGGCTGCTAGCCGAGAGACGAATCTTCCAGCGCCGCAACCAACGCGGGGAGATCTTCGGCGACGGTCTGCCAGAGAATGTCGTAGTCGACGAAATCGTAGCCGTGGATTAGAGCGGTTTCATTTTAGGTGTAGCGGTATCCGCAGTGTTGAAAATAGTTTCGGCACTCGGATTCCGTGAATTGGTCGAGGATGCTGCCGCAGAGTTTCCATAGCTTATCGACGGTCCGTTCGGCTCCGTCACGGAGCAACTTTTTGAACTTGGAAAACGCCAACTCGATGGGGTTCAGGTCCGGCGAGTACGGGGGCAGGTAGCGCAGCTCGGCACCGGCCGCTTCGATGGCTTTGCGAACTCCAGCCACCTTGTGGCTGGAGAGATTGTCCATCACCACGATGTCGCCAGGTTTCAAGGCCGGTGCCAGATGTTGCTCGACCCAGGCGCGGAACAGTTCGCCGTTGATGCCGCCTTCCACGGTAAGCGGAGCGATGAATCCCTCGGCCCGCAATGCGCCCAAAAAAGTCGTCGTCTGCCAACGTCCGCAAGGAGTTTTTTCCAGCAAACGCGTGCCGAGTTCCGAGCGGCCGTAGGTGCGGGTCATGTTGGATTTAGCCCACGTTTCATCGATGAAAACGACTTTGGCGGGATCGATCGACTCCTGCGAAGCGCGCCATGCCGCGCACTGCTCAACCACATCGGGGCGATCCTGTTCGCTGGCAATCAGCGTCTTTTTTTTCGCGACTGCTTGAGCGCTTGGCATGCGGCGCAAAGCGTTCCCAGGCAAACCTCTTCGCCGCGCTCCCGCTTCAAATCGGCTTGCAGTTCGCGCAGATAGATGTCGGGCCGAGCCGCGATCTTGGCGACGAGCCAGTCTGCCCGAGCATGCCACGCGGGCTGACGCGGAGCCGCCTTCTTTGGCGCCACTTGGCCGGTCTCGCGACGTTGTTGCTGGATGCGCCGCACCCAAGATTCTGAAACTTTGAAACGCAGCGCAATCACGCGCCGCTCTTCGTTCGTATCGCACGCGGCGAGCACTTCGCCGCGAAACTCCGCATCGTACGGTTTCATCAGGGTCACCTCCTTGAGTGAGATGAACCCAATTTACCGAGTTCGCCCAGAATGCGCTAGACCTACCGTGGAACTGCTCTAGTCTGTTCCTCATTCCCGCGATCTGCGGCCACGGAATGTGCGGAAGTCGCTCGCGCGCCTCGGGCGAAACGCGAGTCGCCGCCTCTCCGACGATTTCAACAAGGCGGACGAGACTCAGTTGCAGCATCCGATCGGCGTCCAGGTCGGAACGGCTGCGCCGCTCGGCCAGTGCGATCGCCTCGCGCGAATAGTCGAGCATGTGGCGCAATCTTACCTGGTCATCACGGCTCGACATACTGCAGCTGCGCTCCTTCTCTACGGCGGCGCGAAAGTACCGGCTGAGGCAGCGGGGGGTGTTCATATCTACTCGCCTGCCGCCCAACATTGCGGACAGCTCCAACTCCATGCCCGCCAGCCGGATCAGCCCCGGGGCCTTGCCTTCCTCGAACTCGACGAGCACGTCGACGTCGCTGTCCGGCCTGAAATCATCGCGCAGCACGGAGCCAAAAAGAGAAAGCTTCCGAATGTGATGACGTGCGCAGAAGTCGGCAATCCGGCTGTTTGTCAAGTCGATTTGCGCGGCCACTTTGCTCATGATTGCCTCTACAAAGCCGGTTCACAAGTCGGGACAACAAGACGGCTATTGAACTTTTTACGGAGGGCGTCAAGACGCTCGCGTCGCAGCTAAGCATTATGAGGCAAGTACTTGCGGCAATTCTCGATTCGTTCTGCTCCGAGCAGCCGTCGTCATAATGACCGGAACGGAGTCGGTTCCACCGTGCCGTTGGACGCGTCGGTCCATGTGCCCGCTACGCGTAAGCGGGTTGCGATTTGGTGCGTCGGTGGGGGCGACCGAAGCACGCAGCGAACACATGGCGCGGGGGTGGCTCGAGCCCGCGCACATTCGATAGAAGGAGGTCGGTTGCGCGTCGGTCCACTTCATGCGTTTGTTAGCCTGCCCCGGCCTCGGAGCTTGAAGTCGGCCGCGGCGAGGTCAGGAGCCTCAGGAGATCGACCGCTGCAAGCACGAGGCGCGGCCGTACCTCCAGAAGTCGTTTGGGTGCAAATCCCAATTCAAGATCGGCTGGAATGTCGCTCCCGCGCGGTGGAATCGCTCGTATCGTCGGATACGCGTCGAGCGCAGCCTGCTCGAATGACTTCAGCCAAAACGCAATCTGCTTGCAGGCATCCGAGCCGTCGGGCAAGCGTTGAAGGAGAGTGCGGACAGTATCGATTAGATCACGGAGCTCTATTTGCTCGATTAGGATTGCCATGCCCTCGCTTTCCGTCAACGGAGGATCCGGCGGGGCCGTCGCTCCGAGCCGAATCAGATTCCCGGTGATCCGCGCAATGTTGTGCAAAGTCACCATTACGTGGGGCGCCACGGTATCCGACGTGAGGGCGCGCTGAATCGCTCGAAAATGTTGAAGAAGGTCCGCCCGGATTGCCTTCCAACCTGCGTCATTGAGCTGGTTCTTCTCTGGTATGCGAATGGTAACCGTGTCGGCGGCGGTCCCGAACACCTCCTTAGGTGAGTGGAAGAGGTCGAGGTGCCAGCCGTACCACGCACTATGGCTGGAGATGTCCACTACGATAACAAGCGTTGGTAGCGGACTTGCGAACCAGTATTGGACAGAGGATCGCGATATGCCAGACATGACGACGTGTCCGTCCCGGATGCGGGGCTTGGCCGATGTCTTGATCTGAACGGAGAACTCGATGTTGTGCAGTTCGCTCCCGTCACGGATCACGATAAGGCCGTCTTTCCCGAAGTCACGTCGCGGCGGCTGCCAAATCCAGCCAAGCGGCAGGGCCGCGGCGAACCACAACTCGCCTTGGTCACCGATGTGGAACTGCGCGATCTCGCGATTGCGGGTGTCACCCATGTCAGTCACGCATCTCCTTGTCGGCCGGTGATTCCCGAGGGCAGAACACGAAAAGGGCCTCCGGTGGCCAGTGATCGTCAGGCCGCGCACGAGCGGCGTCCAGCGATAATCCGTTTGAACTGCACCCGAGGACAAAGATGCGTGGCTCTCCATCGCTTGCGGTGATCGGCTTCATGGCGATATATACGCGCTTGCCCAACGGCTGATCGTCGTATTGCAAGCGAAGTTCAGGTCCTACCTGAGGGGGACAGAGCCCCAAGTCGAGTCGATTACCTCTGCCGCCAGTAAATGGAGCCGGATGGCCGAACAAGTCCCTATCTCGTTCCGAGCCGATGATCTCCCTTGTGAGGGCACCATCCGGAAAACCAAGATCAGCAACTTGTAGTCGGACGGTACTCAGAGTTGAAACGAGAGTCGAAACGAAGACATAGCTAGTTTTCGTTGTCACTTCGACTCCCGCCCGTTTCGACCCCCTGAAACCAGAAGGAACACCCGGGCATGTACAGGGCGTTGTTCAGCGACGGCGCGGCATTCGTGACCTGCCAGCCCTACGGGGCTTATTCTTCTAACACTGCGGCGACCCACGGCACAAGCATAAGTGCTCGCGTTTCTCCATCCACATCAAGAGGGAGAACCGAGTGGGCAACAAACGTTATTTTGCAAAGCTTGCCGTTCTGAGCTCGGATGAACTCTCCAATTCGTGGGGTGAAATCCGCCACAGCCCAAAACGTCCCCCCCTCGATTGCCTTCATTCCTTCCGCCATTAGTTGCTCTATCGGCGGCTTGCTGGCGAGGGAGACGTGTATGAGTTTCTGGCCAGACTTTTGCGCGTACTCGACCAGGCCCGGCGGGATTGGCGGCACCAAATTGGGGTTGGTGTGTTTCATTGGTCGCTCCTCATGGTCGTGCAAACGCCCTTTTATCGCGGCGGGTGTTAATCTTACTGTTCAACAGCGGATGGCTCAAGCCCCCCTGCACGCATCAATGCGACAAACCGATGCGCCTTTTCGAGCGTTATCCCAGCGCGAGACTACTGTTCGACGGCATCGTTCGATTGGTGCGAAGCTGGCGACCGGATTTGAACTCCGCAACCTATTGTTATGAAACGGGTTGCAGGAAATTGTCGCGCCGCGGAGCCGAACTCGGCTGGCTGATTGGCCCGGATTGCCCCTGCTGCAAATCAAGCGTAAAGCCGTGGTGCCAAACGAGAAACAGCTCTCTGCCGAAGGTCGGCAAAGAGCTGTTGTCGATTAAAGTCGGGGCGACAGGATTTGAACCTGCGACTTTCTGGTCCCAAACCAGACGCGCTAGCCAGGCTGCGCCACGCCCCGTATGTTCTCTATGCTACTCGCTTTCCGACGCGACGCCAAGAGCCCTGAAAAGCCGGAAATGCGGGCTTTCGGGCCGACCCGTTGCTTGCTGCTTGCTGGGCACTGAAGTGCCCAGCCCTCGAACCCAGCCCTCGGATCGAGGACGACTACGCTCAACTCGCCTCTCTTCCCTTCGTCCGGCCCCTAAACTCTCTTCTCTGACCCCTGACCCCTGACCCCTAACCCCTGGCCTCTGGCCCCTATCCCCCGCAGATGTGCTTCTTCAACTGCTCGAACTCCTCGTGGTTGCGAAATTGCACGACCAGCTTGCCGCGGCCGCGGGCGTTGTGCGTGATTTTGACCTTCATGCCCAGCGCGGTGCGGAATTGTTGCTCTAACGCGGCGATGTTCTCGTTCTTCGCACGTGAACGGCTCGGTTTGGCGGGCGTTTCGACTGCAGCCAGCGGGTCGCGGTCGGCCGAGTCGATCATCTCTTGAACGATGGTTTCGGTCTGCCGAACGTTCAAGCCTTCGCGCTGAATCCGCCCGCAAAACTCGATCTGCTCGCGTTCGTCGCCCAGCGGCAGCAGCGCCCGGGCGTGGCCCTGGGTGATTTTGCCGCGGCGAATGGCCTCTTGCACCGGCTCGGGCAGTTCCAAGAGCCGAATTAGGTTGGCGATCGTCGAGCGGTCCAGCTTCAGCCGGCCGGCCAGCTCCTCCTGCGTGCAGCCGTACCGGTCGAGGTATTTCTGGAAGGAAGCGGCCTTTTCCAACGCGTTGAGGTCTTTGCGCTGGAGGTTTTCGACGATGGCCAATTCGGCCACCTGCCGGTCGTCGGCCTCGACGATGTTGACGGGGACATCGACCCATCCGGCTTGAATTGCCGCGCGAAGCCGGCGCTCGCCAGCGATCAGTTGGTAACGTTCATGGACGCGCCGCACCACCACCGGTTGCAGTAGGCCGTGCGTCGAAATGCTTTCGGCCAGCGATTGCATCTCGGCCGGATCGAACTCCTGACGCGGCTGGGCCGGATTGCTGTCGATCTGGCGGATGTTCACCCGTGTTGGACCGCCGATCTCCCGTTGGCCAGCCGGAGCGCGGGCATCTTGCCCGCTGGGTGTCGCGGAAGTGACCGGGGCGGTCGCGATCTCGGAGCCGACTGCGTCTTCCAACGCAACTGCGGCGATTGCACTGGCGGACGCCGGGGCGAGCGAATGATGCGGCTGTGCGAAGAACTGGTCCGAGGCGCTATGCGGTATGTCCAGCCGAAACAGCGATTCCGCCGAAGGCGTCGCCGGGCCAGATGCCGCCGATGCCACGACGTTGTCGGGCGTCTCCGACGACTCCGACGGCCGCGCCTGTTGGGTCGGCTGGGTTGAATCGTTGCGCACCGGAAGCTGCCCCAACAGCGCCTCCAGGCCCCGCCCAAGTCGTCGTTCGCTATTCACGTTCGAGTACCTCCATGCAGAGTTCTACATAAGCCCTTGCACCTCGGGAGCGGGGTGCGTAATCGATCACCGGCTTGCCGTGGCTCGGCGCCTCGGAGACGGTCACGTCGCGCGGAATGACGGAGCGAAACACGATCTCGCCAAAGAAGTCGCGAACCTCTTTGTCCACTTCGTGCGTCAATTCGAGCGTGTGGTCGTACATCGTCAGCACAATCCCGCCGAACTGGAGCTGACTCGTCCCCGACTGCATCACGTCCCGAATGACCACGATCATCTGCGTGAGGCCTTCCATCGCGAAATACTCGCATTGGATAGGCATGAATACCTCTGTCGAGCTGCTCAACGCCGTCCTGGTCAGCGGCCCCAGCGACGGCGGGCAGTCGATCAACACGAAATCGTAGGCGTTGAATCCGGTCATCAGGTGTTCGCGCAGCCGGGCCGATTGTTGCGGGTCGTCGCGCGTTAAGAGTTCCACGTCGCGGAAGCTCCGACTTCCGGGCAGTAGGTCAAGCCTAGGAACATCAGTAGCAGTGACCCCCTGACGGATGGGGGCGCAGCGAACCAGCGGATGGCTGTCGGTCGGCTGTCGGCCGAGGCCGGTTGTGGCGTTGCATTGCGGGTCGAGGTTGACCAGGAGCGTTTGCTTGCCGGATCGAGCGAGCGCGGCGGCCAGATTGACGGCGGTAGTCGTCTTGCCCACCCCCCCCTTCTGATTGGCAACGCAAAAGGTCCGAACCACGTAACGCCTCCTTGCAGACCGACCGGGGACTGTCCCGTTTTTCGTCGCGGCGAAAATGGGACTGTCCCTTTGGCGATGCGGATTTTAGCAAGGAACTGGCGTGTCGGGGAATGCCAGTTTATGAGAGGGCCGCCCGTTTCGCGTGAAACTCCAAACCGGGGGGCCGTCATCCTCAACGCGGCAATCGGAAGAAGAACATGAAATAGATCTGCATGGCGAACGTGAGGACGTAGGTCAACCCAAAGACGCTCACTCCCAGCCAGTGCACCCAGTCGCGGGCCGTTCGGTGGTACAGATCCAAGATGGCGGCCGACAGTAGGACAATGAACACCGCTACGGACCAGACGATTGGGCAGTATCTCGTCACACCCCACGTTGACCACATCGAGAAGATCGGCGGCGAGAAGTTGAAGAGACGAGCGACGAGGAAGACAACCCCCAACGCAGCACCCGTCACGGCGCCAGCCCCCTTCGCCCCGATCAGTATCTTCCACCGCCGGGCGTCGCGTAGTTGGAAGAACGCAAATGGGTAGACGGCCGCAGCCAAAATGAAGACCAGCGTGCCAACGTGCTGGACGACGTGACTGGCGACATTCATCCGGTACGTCATGACCGTAGCAAGCAAGTACAGCAGCGAAACCGCCAACTCGACGATGAACTCAACGGTTGCGATCAGCACCAGCCAGTGTCCGGGCTGAAGTCTCCCAAACATGGTGTAGCAGCGAAGGCGAATGAGGACGCCCGCACCGACCGCCATGCTGGCCAGCATGATTGCATACACAGTCTGGTAGGCTTGGAATATCCAAGATTGCCCCGCTGGGAATTGGCGGAGGGAATTGCCCGTTAACGCCATGAACACCTTCAGCAGCACAGCCGTGGCGGCGGTCCAGATCATCAAATGGATGATGCCGAACTGCGGCACGCGAAGCTGCTCGGTGAATGGAGAGAGGCCAAGCGTTTCGGCGTTGGGTTGCGGATCGGCTTCTTGCATGGCGTCGATTGTGTCGGGTCTGGTGCAATTTTGCAATCCAACGCGAGAGCATCGGACGTTGTACCTACAGAGTGATTCCGATCGTGGCGAGGAATCTTGGTTGCGTGGGAGGCGTCGTAGATCCTTCGCCGCGCTCAGGATGACGTCTGCAAGTAGTCCTGGCAGAGCAGATTCTGATCAAATTGCCCGTTTCACGTGAAACCCGCAGTTTGAACCGGCGGACTTGGGTTCGGCGTCAACGCGAACGTGGTCGCCAAGGTTCATTGTGCGTATGCTCCCGTGGCCGCTGGTTTGGAGAAGCGACGCTCCCTTAACTCTGCAGCGTGCTTGTAGGCGTCGGTAGCCTCGTTCTTCCGACCGGCCTTCTGGTAGGCACGGCCGAGGTTGATCCACCACGAGTACACCTCGGGTTTGGCGTTCACGGCTTGCAAGTAGAAGTCGATGGCCCTGTTGGCATCGCCGCGATCCAACGCAGTCCGGCCATCTTCAGCGTGCATGGGTCCGACGTCTTTGACAAGATTGACCGTCTCACGGGCAACGGTCGCGCCTACCAGGCAGAGAAGAAACGTGGTGACCAGAATGGCGCCGCGCCCTATACGGTAACTCAGCCTGCCGGCGACGATAGTCCAGCCGAGCAACGCTCCGAGAACGCAACCGGAGGCATGGGAGACGAGGGCGATGTTCCACACGTCCGCCACCTTCAGCACAATGCAAAGGATGAACCAACCGATCATCAGTTCGACGATCTTTTCGTCGACGGCGTCCTCAAAGCGCGGGTCGGCTCGACTGAGCACCCAGAGCAGACCGAACAGACCATAGACGACGCCCGAGAGCCCGAGGCCGCAACGGAAAAGGGCGAGTTCGGCCGCCACCGAGCCCACGGCCAGCAAGAGGCAAATGCCAAGTGTGGCGGCGTGGCCGAACCGGGC
Organism: uncultured Planctomycetia bacterium; assembly: GCA_963719005.1. Taxonomy (GTDB): domain Bacteria; phylum Planctomycetota; class Planctomycetia; order Pirellulales; family Thermoguttaceae. The sequence continues at coordinate 208,690 of CAVRAR010000017.1, read as the reverse complement.
TTCGACGAACGTGCCGAAGGCCCAAAGCCAGCAGACATTGAAAATCAGATGGAGCGGTCCGCCGTGGAAGAAGGTCGGCGTCAACAACCGCCACGGCTCGCGCAGACAATTGCCCGTGTCGCTCAGAAACACGGGGTCGATGTACGTCTGAAACCACGATTGGAACGTGGCGGCAATCGACAGCACGATGACGCAAGTAATGACCGGATAGCGAAGACACTTGGTAGGCGGCGGCGGACGCATGACTCTCTGCCCTTCAATGCTGCTTCATCTGGCCGGTTTCACGTGGAACCCACGGCGGCAAACGGGTAGGTGATGCTTCAGCATAACAGCCTGGTTTTTGTTACGCTGAAGCATAGCCCACGGGTTCTGTCATCCCAACGCGGCTGACTGCGATACGGCTCATTCCAACGGATTGACGACCAGCCCGCTCAGGAGCTTCGGATAGAAGTACGTGCTCTTGGCGGGCATTCGCTCGCCGCCCATGCTGATCGTGCGAACGTGTTCGACGGTGGCCGGCATCACCACGGCAGCCAGCGGATACTCGCCGGTCTTCAATCCTTCGGTTACCTCTTCGATCAGGTGAACGTAGCCGAGCTTGGGCAGATCCTTGCAGCCGAGCAGATCGCCGATAATCAGCCGGTGGAGCAGACTGACGCCCAACGACCGCCACGCCTCGCTGTGTTCTTTGGCCACTTCCGCCATCCGATCTTTTCCGGTGGCGGTGAGCGTGGCGATCAGCCAACGGCCGTCCTTCTGCGTGTACAGTCCGATCGCTCCCTGCTGGCCGCCCGTCTCGATGTCTTCCCAAACGGATGTCGCGGCGTCGGGGCCTTTGCCGGCGGGCCGGGTCGTGAAATAGGGGCTCAGCTTGGTAGCCAACGCGCCGCTGCCGAGCGAGGGCACGCCGCGGAACAGCCGGTGCGTCGGCATGACGATCAAGCCCGGATCGTCCATCGCCACGCACATCATCAACACGTAGTTGGCCGGATGCGTGGGCGAAAGGAACCCGCTGTCGTGAATCTGGTCGCGATAGTTGCAGGCCGTTTCATAGCGATGGTGGCCGTCGGCGATGAAGATCGGCTTCGGGCCCATGACGGCCGAAAGCATCGAGATCACCGCCACGTCGGTGACCGGCCAGAGGCGATGGACCACGCCGAGATGATCGGTGGCCACCAGCGGCGTCTTGCCGGCGACGGCCTGGTCCAGCAGGGTGTCGGCCTCGCAGTTCGGATCGGGATACAGTCCGAACACCGGGCTCAGGTTGGCCTTCGTCGTGACCATCAACATCAGCCGATCGACCTTCGCGGCCGGCAGGGTCTCTTCATGGGGGAAGACCTGCCCCTCGCCGAATCGGGTGAGCCGCTGACGGCCCAGGAAGCCCTTGCGGATGTAGGTCGTCCCCTCGGCCGTGAACTCCTGGTGGTACACGTAGATGGCCGGGTCGCCCTCGGTGAGAAACACGCCCTCGTCGCACCACTGCTTGTAGGTCTTCGCCGACCGGGTGTAGCGGTTGTTCTGCTCGTCGTCGTCGCCCGGCTCGATCTTGTTCAGATCGATCCGTATGAAGCTGTTCGGATGCAGCTTGTAGAAATGCTCTTGCAGCTCCGGTCCGATCACGTCGTAGGGCGGGGTGACGACGTCGCTCAGCGCGCCGACGTGGCCAAGGTTATAGCGAATTCCACGGAAGGCTTGAATCTCGGGCATAGCTAAGGGGCTAGGGGTTAGGGGCTAGGGATTGGTGGGCAGTAGCCAAAGGGGTGGAGTCATTTTTCGCGTTCTGCCAAGACCGCATAGACGATTCCGGCAATCAGGCATACGACCGCAAGCACCCACGGCATGACTCCGACGTAGTCCAGGAACTGCGCAAAGTTATCATGCCCCCAGACGTTGAAGTTCGATCCACGATACCAAATTGCAAAGACATAGCGGGAAAGGAATAGCACCACAGCGAGGAAATACAGCCAAGCGGCCATCGCCCTTCGGTTCATCGCAGGCGTTCCTTCGTCTCGGGTGATCCTGGTTCCCAAACCGCTAGTAACGATAGTAATCCGGCTTAAACGGTCCGGCGGCGGAAATGCCGAGGTACTCCGCCTGCTTGGGGGTTAGTTTCGTCAACTTCGCGCCGAGCTGATCGAGATGCAGCCGAGCCACCTCTTCGTCGAGGTGCTTCGGCAGCGTATAGACGCCGATCGGATACTTGTCCGATTCCGTCCAAAGCGCAACTTGCGCGATCACCTGGTTCGTAAACGAATTCGACATCACAAACGACGGGTGGCCGGTGGCGCAGCCGAGGTTCACCAGCCGACCTTCGGCCAGCAGAAGGATCGAACGGCCGCTGGGCAACGTGTAACGATCGACCAACTGCTTGATGTTCACCTTCTTCACGCCGGGGATGGATTCCAGGCCGGCGACGTCGATTTCGAGGTCGAAGTGCCCGATGTTGCAGACGATCGCGTCCTCGGGCATCTGCTGAATATGTTTAACGAGAATCACGTCGCGGCAGCCGGTGGCGGTCACGAAGATGTTGCCGCGGGACGCGGCCTCGTCCATCGTCGTGACTTCAAACCCCTCCATCGCCGCCTGCAACGCGCAGATCGGATCGATCTCGGTAATCAACACCCGGGCGCCGTACGACCGCATCGAGTGGGCGCAGCCCTTGCCGACGTCGCCGTAGCCGCAGATTACGACCACCTTGCCGGCGATCATGATGTCGGTCGCCCGCTTGATGCCGTCGGCCAGCGACTCGCGGCAGCCGTAGAGGTTGTCGAACTTGCTCTTCGTGACCGAGTCGTTGACATTCATGGCCGCGATGCCAAGCTCGCCTCGCTCGTGCATCTGGTAGAGCCGATGAACGCCCGTGGTTGTCTCTTCCGACAGACCGCGGATGCCGGACATTAGGTGGCGATACTTCGGGCCGTGAACCATCGCCGTCAGGTCGCCGCCGTCGTCGACGATCATGTTCAGCGGCTGGCCGTCGGGGAAATAGAGCGTCTGCTCGATGCACCAATCGTACTCGGCGTCGGTCTCGCCCTTCCAGGCATAGACAGGGAACCCGGCGGCGGCAATGGCGGCGGCCGCGTGGTCCTGGGTCGAGAACTTGTTGCAACTGCTCCACTGCACCTCGGTGCCCAACTGCTTGAGCGTCTCGATCAGCACGGCCGTCTGGATGGTCATATGCAGACATCCGGCCACGCGAGCCCCGGCCAACGGTTTCGTCTGGCCGTACTTTCTTCGCAGTGCCATCAGGCCGGGCATTTCGCGTTCGGCGAGCTGAATTTCTTTTCGCCCCCAATCGGCCAATGAAAGATCAGCGACTTTATAAGGCATCTTCACTTTTGCTTCAACCTGTGGCACGGAGGGCTCCCTTTTTCTTGGAGGGCAAATGGGCCAAGTCAAATGTACCACATTATGATAGGAATTCGCCCAAAATGCCGCAAGCGGCAAAACCTGCCCGCCTTGCCCGCACCAGAACCTCCCTTACCATACGCGGCATCGGCATGTACAATTGAGGGGTAGCAGGCGTCGAACCGGGAGATCAGGTCATGCGTGTCATTCGCGTTCATCGGTGGGTCGACTCAGAAACTCTTCAATTGCCGGAACTCAGGGAGTTCATTGGCAAAGAAGTGGAAATCCTCGTTCTGGAAGAACCGCTTTCCCCGGCGCAACAAGCGGCGGGAGGGCGGGATTACTCTGCCCTTGCCCGAATCGCGGGTCAAGACCTGATCGACCCCGAGGCCTACAAAGAGCTTCGCGCGGCGAGCATGATATGATCCTGATCGAGTATTCTGGACACGCGATGCATACTTTGCAAGAATTCAAGGCGTTCTGACGGGGCTGCGGCTGTTTCAGACGAAGCAGCCGCCATGAGGTTGGTGTCGCGCACTTGCCTCGAAGCATCGGGGCAGCCGCAAACTGTTGGGAGATGACCGACAATGGACGAATTAGGACGGTTTTTGAAGCGATTCGTCTATCGAGACATCGCGTACATCGTCGGTGGGGCATCGGTCCTCCTCAGCCTGCTTCGTTTGGTTGATCGTGTTCCTACTGCGGACCCTGGCCTTCCTACGTTGTTCTTCAGTTCGGGAGTAGCCTATGTCGTCGGGTATGTGGTTCAGGACACGTGCAGCATTCTCGGTATTGTAACCACACGCTCGCACTTCCGCCCTGGTTGGCTTCTCCAACGGATCTACGCTCTGTTTGAAGACAGGCCGTGGAGGGACATTCCTGCCCCCACGCCAAACCACCAAAGTGAATTGCTTGATAAACCGATGAGTGATCGCGCCGACGTGGAACACGAACGAATTGCATCACTCAGACAAGTGGGCACGACAATAGGGCCATGCTGGTTGCTTTCAGCGGGACTGCTGTTCACGACCTACTGGAGGAGAAGCGGCGACGCTCTGGACTTGGCACTCGCGGTGTCAGCCACCATAGCGGGTCTGCTATTGATCGTCCTGAGTTGGCTAAAGGGTATGCAACTGGTCGCCCTGGACCACCAGCAACCCTAGAATGCCGCCTTCGCCGCGCGAACGAACGCCTCGACTGCCGCTGGATCCTTCCGACCGGGACTCGATTCCACCCCGCTGGCCACATCGACTGCGGCAGGGCGAACCGCCGCAATCGCCTCGGCGACGTTATCGGGCGTTAGTCCGCCTGCCAGAACCAGCGGCGGCAGCCCGGGCTGGGCGGCGTACTGCCGCGCGGTGCTCCAATCGACTGTCTTGCCGGTCCCGCCATACTCCCCCGGAATCAATGAATCGATCAACGACAATTTGGGCCCCGCCTGCAACCCGCGGCAGCAGGCCAGATACTCGGTAATCGGGTGGAGGTTGCCCGGTTTGACGCGGAACGCCCGCATCACCGGCCGGTTGCCCAATTGTGCGAGGTACTCAGGCGGCTCGTCGCCATGTAGTTGGATCAGGTCGAGAGCAAGATCGGTGTATGTTCGACAAACGTCTGCGGGGGGGGCGTTGACGAAGACTCCTACCTTCACAATCTCCTTGGGCAGGGCGGCAACGATCTTCCGTGCAGCGTCAAACGAAATACATCGATGGCTGCTTGGATAGAAGTTCAGCCCGACTGCATCGGCCCCCGCCCGAGCCACAAGCAAGGCGTCGTCCACGCTCGTGATGCCGCAAATCTTGATCCGAAACATACCATTCCATCTTCCCCCATTGCCGTCGGGTTGGCAAGAGTTGTCTCAGAGCGTGCTTGGTGAGGCGTGCTGGCCATCAGCGGCCAGCAATCAGCTTTCGGCTATTGTCGCGGGCCAGACTGCCGTCTGCCGAGTGGGTTATGAGGACGCCGCAGCGACGCCGACAATCGTCCGGCTGATCGCCGACAGCTAATAGCTGACCGCTGAAGGCCGATACCCGACCGTTGTTGTAGAGCACTTCGAGGTTTTCCAGACACGCTCTCAAGCCCCAGCCCCCCGTGCGACGATGTCGAATCAAGGGAAAGTCTGCGCAGAGTGCGCAGTTGGGGGTCGCCTGTGTTTACCGCATGGATGCGTCTGCTGAAGCGACAAACCGTTCGACCGCGCTCGTCGGTCAGAATACCCGTCCTCGTCTGCGCATTGATCTTTGCCGTAACGGCGGTCGTCGTCAATCGTTGGGGCCGCGAACGTTGGGTTCCGGTCAATCGGCAGATGACGTACACTGCCACGGCACACGCCGTTGAGACGGCAACGGGCGCGAGAACCCCCTTCACGGCGATCGACGTCGATCCACGCCGGGCCAAGGCCGCCGCAGGCGTCCTTGCCGAGCGTTATGCCGCCCAGCGCCTGGCCGAGTGGCGACGAAACGCGGAAGACAAGTGTCAGAAGGCCCGCGACGCTGCCGAGAAAGCCCGGCAGGAGTGCCGCGACAATGCCGCCCGCTTGGCGGCGTTCGAGTTGCAACGGCGCGAAGGGCCGTCGCTCACCGACCCAATCGCAAAACCGACAGTTCAGCCGGCGATGATCGACAACCCCGTCTGGCTCGATCGGCAACGACAGACCGCCGACCTCGAACGGCGGCGCGATCAACTGCTCGTGGATCGTACGCCGCTGCATCCGTCGGTGCAGGAGATCGAGGGGCGGCTGGCCGAAGTCAAGGAACAGTTCGCCGCGACTGCGCGACAAATCCCTGACAACCGCGTCAAGAACGGGGCCGCAGCCGGAGACCCCGGTGATCGTGCCGTCTCCGATCGACGACCTGGCCGCGAAAGAACACAACCGAAAGCTCGACGAACTGACCGCGGCACTCGAAAAGTCGCGTCTGGCGTGCAAGGAGGCCGAGCGTGCCGAGCAACAAGCCGGTGCGGAACTGGCGGCGCCGCCGCAATTCGTCTTCGAGCAGCCCGAGCCCGTGCAGAACCCGCCGCAAGTCGACTACGGTTGGCGGCGTCTGCTGTGGACGACGTTCGCATCGAGCCTGCTAATGGTCTTCGGCATCGCCTTGGTCTCGTTGGGAGCGGGCCTTGATCCTCCCGTGGCCACCATCGACGAGGTGGAGGACGACCTGGACGAGCCCGTCCTTGGAATTCTCCCCTTCGACGGTCCGGTGCCGGACACAACCGGGATTCATCGCCAAGCGCAACTGCGCCGGACGGCGATCACGTGCGGAGTGGTTCTGATTCTCGCCTGCCCCGTCGTGGCGACCTGGGGAATCATGGGGCTCTAATCCGCATGATTCATCACGGTGAGGCAGACATTCCTGCCTGCCGCGAAACATGCGGCACTGATGGCAGACAGGAATGCCTACCCCACCGAACGCCGGCGACGACACGAGCATTTCCACGTTCCCACAAACGCCCCCATCAATGCAGTTTTCCGAGCACGCTTCTCGCCCGCACTCGCCGCTGCCCGCGGAGATTGACAGGAGCGTGCGGCCTTGCTCTCGGTTTCCGAGGGACGGCTTATTATTCATCCGGTGACTGCCGAATGGATGGAATGGGAAAATGTACCGTCACTCAGCGCGCCCGGAATAGATGTCTGGGTGCTATAGGAAAAATAGACGATGTACGACGGCTGCTTCGGCCTCACTCGGCGACCGTTCGCGTCGGTGCCGCAGGTGGACCAGTACTTCCCCGCCAAGGCGATTGAAGGGGCAAGGACAACGCTCGCCCGCTGCATTCAGCGAGGTGAAGGGGCGGGGCTCGTTGTTGCGCCGTCGGGTACCGGCAAGACGCTGCTTTGTTTGCTGCTGGCGGAGCAGTTTCGGCGATCCTTCCAGGTTGCGATGTTGGCCAGCGGTCGGCTGAGCACCCGCCGCGCCCTGTTTCAAGCGGTCTTGTACGCACTAGGGCGGCCATATCGCTACATGGACGAAGGGGAGCTTCGTTTGGCCATCGTCGAGCAGTTGACGGCCGCCGACGGCAGTCAGAGAGGCATGTTGCTGCTGATCGACGAAGCGCACACCCTCCCATTGCGGCTGCTGGAAGAAATCCGTCTGTTGAGCAACTTGTCTCGCAACGGGCAGTCGCTGGTGCGGCTCGTATTGGCCGGCGCGGCAGTGCTCGAAGAGCATTTCGCCAATCCCAAGCTCGACTCGTTCAATCAGCGGTTGAGCGCTCGATGCTATCTCGAAGCGTTCAACCGTACGGAGACGCAAGACTACATTCAGTGGCAAGTCGATTCGGCAGGCGGCTTGGGTAGCGATGTGTTTCCCGAGGCGACCTGCCAGACCGTATTCCAGGCCACCGGCGGCGTCCCTCGCCTGGTCAATCAGGTTTGCGATCACGCCCTGCTATTGGCCTACGTTGCCGGCCGGAAGATGATCGAGCCGGCGAACGTCGAGGAGGCCTGGGCCGATCTGCAACAATTGCCGACGCCCTGGAGTGGCGGGGCGAAGAGCGAGGCGGCCGACAGCGGCGTCATCGAATTCGGCTCGTTGGACGACTCGCCGGAAACGACCGGCCGTGCTGCCGGAGGCACGGCAAGCTCGGCGCGGGTGTTTCGCGTCGCTTCGGTCGAAGAAGAGGAGGCCGAGGCCGGCGACCTTGAACCCTCCGAGCAAATCCATCGCATCGAAGAGCTGCTGGCCAAGGCCGACGACGACTTCCAACCGGCCGGCTCGATCGGTCCCGAGATCGAGTTGCACTTGGAAGAGACGCTTCATCCGTTCCAAGAAGAGTTTGAGCACGAGGAGGTAGTGTCGGGCCGCTATGCCCCGAAGGCCGCAGCCGAGGTTGCACAAGAGAAATTCCCCGCGACGGAGGTCGCACAAGAGACCTGCCCCACACCTCCGGTTTCCGAGCGTTTACCGAGTATCCCGCCGATGCAGGAAGAACCCGTGGACGATGCGAAATCGCCTCCAGATCAGCCTGCGCCGAAGAAGACATCGCCGATCGCGCCGACCCAGCGGCGCGAGTACCGACATCTGTTCGCCCAACTCCTCCGAGGATAATCTCATGAACATGACGCCAGGTTGGCCGCGGCACGTTGACGGGAGCGTGTCGCCGGTGATTCTGCCTATCGGGGCATCGAGGGATTCCGGCTGGGAAACGCCGCAAGGGCTTCAAGCGGGCGGGCAGCGGGCATCGCAGGTGAGAAAGTTCACCTTTCCCGCGGTAGCGCCGCGGCACGGCGAATGGTCGCTCGACGGCTTGCCGTACGCCGTCTGGCCGAAGTGCGACTGCACCGAGGCCGTGCGGGCCGGCGTCAAGTTGGCCAAGGCGGTCTGCGGCCGATTGCCGGCCGATCGTCCGTCGGTCGTGGCGTTCACCAGCCCCGGCGACGGCGACGGCAAGACCACGTTGGTCGAGGTCTTGGCCCCGGAGTTGGCCAGCCGCACGTCCGGGGGCGCGCTGGCCGTCGACGCCGATTTTCGCAAGTCGGATCTCACCGCGAGATTGGCGATTCCCGCGGTAGCCAACCCCGTTGGCTCCTCCTTAATTTATCCGACCGATCTTGCCGGGCTGAACGTCTTGCCGATGTCGCGTCAACGACAGAGCCGCGGCGCGGATGCTGCCTGGATCGAGGAGATGCGAGAGAGCTGGCCGCTGACGATTCTCGACATGGCGTCGCTCGAACACCCCGAGACGGCCCCGGTGCTGCGGCATTGCGACGGCGTATGTTTAGTCGTGCGTCTAGGGCACACGCCGCGACGAGCCGTGAAGGAAGCCGCCCGCGTCATTTCGATTTGCGGCGGCCAATTCCTGGGCTGCGTGGTCGTCGGCGACGCGGCATAGCCACCGCGCAAGTCCGCCGTGATTCAGCAGAGACTCCAAAGCGGCGGTGTATACCCGCGAGCGACCGCCGAGAATAGGCAGCCGTATTCTTTGGGTGCGTTGCTACACCTCAAGTCGCGACGGTTTTTGCAAAGGCAGGCGAGCTGGCCTCGATGGCTCGCATTGCCTCGGGATCATAGACTTGTTCTTTGCAGTTGGGACATTCGTAGAATTCGAGGTTTTCGACGGTGTAACTTTGGCCTCTGCACTCTCCCGACCATTTCCGTCGCACCTGCTTGATCTTCATACTACCGCAGGATGGGCATTTCGTGATTTTTTTCATGATGGCCGCCTATAAAGCTCTTTTCGAGGATATCAGAAAGTAGTAGGTATCTTGACCGGCGTCGGAGACGAGCTTTCCTTTGCTGTAGATGGCCAGGCCGTTCAAGTTCGTACTTTGGATGATGTGCAACATCTCCCGGTGATGACCTGGATGGGGACTGATCGATCGGATGGTCTTATAGATCGCCACGGCATTGAGTATTGATTCGGCGACGTCCAACTCGGTAATCTGATCGGCCTCCATCTCGATCCGAGCTTTTTCACTGAAGGCGTAATCGCCCGTCAGAACTGCGCGTTTGATCCGCTTCAGAATATCCGTCATCCGCCACCCCCTTATACAGTATAGCAAAGTTCGATGCGTGGGGAAGTCGTTGAAACGCGGCGAGGGGCTGGCGCCACATGCGCTTTGCCTGTCGCCTTGCCATCTTTCACCCCCGGGCTTGTCGTTCGGCCTGGGCGACTATATTAAGCTCTACCATCTCGCTCCATTCCGTCATCAGATCCTGGAAAGCTTTGCCCGGCCGCCCGGAGCCGATCGGCCGGCCGTTGAGTTGCGTCACCGGCAAAATGCAGACGGTAGTGCTGGTCAAGAGAACTTCATCGGCCGATGCCACGTCGTCGATCGTTAGATCGCGCTCCGCAAAGGGAATTCCGATCTGGCCGGCAAGCTCTGCCACAACCGACAGGCTGATTCCACGTAGAATCTTCGGCAGCGGTGGCGAAATCAAGCCTTCGGCCGCGCGGTAAGTCAGCACGTTGGCCGTCGACGCCTCGGTGACGAAGCCCTGGGCGTCCAACAGCAGGGCCCGGGCTTGTGGGTCGATGGCCGCCGCCTGACGATCGGCCAGGTAGTAGTGCATGCGGCTGCGACACTTCAACGCCGGCGGCCAGCATCGTTGTGACACCTGCTCGACGCCGGTGGTCACCAGCCGCTGCCCCTCGCGATACTTCCTGGCCCAGAGGTGAAACGGCAGCCGGTAGGTGTGCAGGCAAACGGTCGGCCGCGACTGGGGGACTGTCCCGGTAGTGTGCCACTGCTTCGCAGAAGCAGTGCGAAGCGTATCCGGTGATCCTGGCACTGCTTGTTCCAAGCAGTGGCACACGGCCGGCAGTGCAAATGTCGGATAGACGCCTGGTGTGACGACGATCGACAGCCCGAGGTCGTCGCCCGGCGGCAACAGCGAATAATTGCGGGCGGCCAACTTCTCGGCAATCCCGGCAAGTTCGCCTAGCGTCATTCCGGGCTCGACGCCGATGATTTCCAGCGAGTGAGCCAATCGGACGAGGTGTTCTTGCAGCCGGAAGAGCTTTCCGCCGAAGGTTCGCAACTGCTCGGCGACGGTGGTTCCCTGAACGAAGCCCGCGTCGGCAACCGGCACGGCCGCCGCCGAGGCCGGAATCCACTCCCCATTGAGAAACGCAAGTGGCTCGTCCATGCCGGTATTATAGCGGGATGTTGAGCAGTCGCGGTAGGTATGCTACGATGAGTCGTGGAATAGCCGGGAGCCAACGGCTCCCGGTGAGCAGCCTCAAGCGTACGCTCCTCCGGGAGCCGTTAGCTCCCGGCTATTCTCAGCGCACCATCGGCAACCTCGCGCTCACCGAAGCCGTGACTACGAACGCAGTTTGTGTGGAGAACGACATGAATCACGTCGAGCGATTTCGTGCGGTGATGGACTTTCAGCCGGTCGATCGGCTGCCTCGCTGGGAATGGGCCATGTGGTGGGACAAGACCATCGAGCGATGGAAACGGGAGGGGCTGCCCGGCACGCTGGAGACGGTTATCGACATTTCCGACTATTTTGGGCTCGACCCGTACCAGCAGTTCTGGTTCTCGACGACCGACCCCACGATCGAGGCCGTGCAGCATCACGTCGAGGGGATCGTCTCGAACATCGACGACTACGTGCGGCTGCGGCCGCAGTTCTTTCCCGACCACGGAGCGGCGATCGAGTCGATGCGTCCCTGGGCGGCACGCCAGGATCGCGGAGAGGCCGTCGTCTGGATCACGCTGGAAGGCTGCTTCTGGTTTCCCCGCACCCTGATGGGCTTCACAAAGGTCAGCCTGGCGCTCTACGACCAGCCCGATCTGATCCATCGCATCAACCAAGACCTGACCGATTTCAATCTGAGCATTCTCGATCGCATGGCGAAGGTCTGCCGGCCGACGTTCGCCACCATCGCCGAGGACATGTCGTACAACAACGGGCCGATGATTTCCGAGCGGCACTTCGACGAGTACATCGCTCCGTACTATCGGCAGATGGTGCCTCGGCTCCGGGAGTTGGGCGCCATGATCATCGTCGACACCGACGGTGACGTCACCAAGCTGGTCCCGTGGCTAATGCGTGAGGGCATTCACGGCGTCTTGCCGCTGGAACGCCAGGCGGGCGTAGACGGCATGGCGCTGCGACGCCGCTACAAGGAAGTCCGCATGATAGGGCACTTCGACAAGATGGTGATGAACCGAGGCGAAGCGGCGGTCCGCGCCGAGTTCGAGCGACTGCTGCCGCTGATGCGCTCCGGCGGATTCATTCCCAGCGTCGATCACCAGACGCCGCCCGGCGTGTCGCTCGAACAATACCGCGTCTATCTGCGGTTGCTGGAAGAGTATACGAACGTGACGTGATGCGCCGTCGGCTCATTCCTCCCCGGACGAAACCGACGTTTCCAACGCCGCAATCAACGGCGGAAGATCTGAGGTGATGATCTTCCACAAGATGTCAAAATCAATCGTGTCGTAACCGTGGATCAGACGGTTGCGCAGCGCGATGATTTGTCCCCACGGAATATCCGGATGGCTCTGACGACGGGCCGACGATACACGGCTCGCTGCTTCGCCCAGAATCAGCAACAGTTGCAACAAGGCCAAACCGAGCAACCGGTCGTGATCTAATTCGGCCCGTGTGTGACCCTCCGCCAAGCCAACGGCTTCACGAGCATGATCGAGCATCTGTCGCATGCTGAGCGAGTCGTCACGATGCGGCATAGAGCACCTCGGCCTCGTGCAGTACCTCGTTGCGGAAATAGCGGCTGAGACAGCTTGGCGTATTCAGGTCAACAATTCTGCCCAGCAGGAGACTCAATTCCTCCTGCATGGAGAAGAACGCCAGGCCGGGCGTGAAACCCGATTCGAACTCCACCAACACGTCCACGTCGCTGCTTGGGGAAAAATCATCCCGGAGAACCGAGCCAAACAGCATGAGTTTTTGGATATGGTGTTGCCGGCAAAACTCGGCTATTTGCTCGGCGGAGACACCAAGATTGTGATGATGGCGTTGCATATTCGCGGCCAAGGGCAGCAGACACGTCTCGCAATAATGCTAGACAAATGGAAGGCGGATTTCAACGGGTGTTTCTGCTTCCGACACCTCTTGCCGCTGCGTCGTCCAAGAACGTGTAGTGCGCCCAATAGCCGCACGTGCTCAACGCCGAGCAGTAACAGCGGTAGTCGTGGGTCTTGCCGACCGCGGAGCTGACGTCCACGACGACGATCTTCCGTGGGTCGTCGATGCCGCACGGCCCGACGAACCCGATCGCCTCCGGGCCGCCGCGTCCGTACATCCGCGGATACCACTTCAACACCCGGTCGCAACCGTTGCAGGTCACCAATGCCTCGTCGAGCAACGAAAGGGCCAGCCCGTTGCGTCCGCAGGGCGCAAAGGAATCGGCATCGTCGGCGTCGGCCAGCAGCACCGCCCGGATCTGCATCGGTTTCGTGGAGTCCTTTTCGGCGACGGCGGCCGGCGGCAGCGTTCGCCCCGCCAGCTCGCCGCCGGCCAGCAAGTGGAGCGCGCCGGTAATGATCCGCGGCCCAAAACTGTGGCCCACAAGGCTCACTTTCGCGCCGGGGCGAACGCCGTGAATCCACCCGGCAAGGTAATAACTTTCCGCGTCGCTGTACGCGGCTTTCAGTTGCGCATCCGCTCGATTGCGACGACACATTCGGTCGGCGGGCCATGACCAAATGACGTAGCGAAACGGCTTGCCGTCGGCTTGCGAACGGATCGTCTGATAGACGTACCATCCCTTCGCCACCGCGTCGTCGACGTCGCTGCGATTGCCGGGCACGAAGACGACCGTCGGCGCCGCCAGCTCGCCGGCGTGAAAATCCTTGGCCTCCGCCGGCGACCAATCGCAATCGTTACCGAGCCGCCAGTAGCGGACGGCTTCGGCCGGGTCATCCAACTGGCCGCAATGCGCAGCCTCTCGCGTGCTAAGAAGCCAGACATGCGGCGACGTGTCGGCGGCGCGAACGGCAGCAGCGGCCAGCAGAATCGCAAGGATCAGTGCAAGACGCTGCGAAGTGATCGTCATGGTTCTCGGGCAGTTGACGGGAAATGGTGTGCGGATACGGAGGGGGGCAAAGGGGGACGGAGGACGTTGTCGGAAACGATCTCGACAAGACGAAGAACGCCCTGGCGACAACCTCCTCCGTCCTCTTCCTCTCCGTCGCACGCGGCTGGAATAACTATATACGAAGTGTAGCCCGAAATCCACGCCTTGGTGGCAAAAGTGCAACCGCCAGGTTTCCTGAAAACCGCAACCGTTGCATTTGCACATCGCCAATTCTGTTGTAGAGTTTCGGTGGCGATAGCTTCGTTATGGAAAAAGTCCGTTTCGATGGGAGATTCAAGGAATGAAGAAGCTGCTGATTCTAACGGTTTTAGGATTGATGCTCGGCGGAATGGCCGGGTGTCGATTCATGGACTGCCTGTGGCGCGGTGGACCACCCGCCCAGCCAGCCTGCCAACCGGCGGGCGCCGTTGTCTGCCCGAGCCCTTGCCAACCGACTAACGCTTGCGATCCATGCGGTGGCGCAGCCACCGTGACAACGCCCGGTCCGACCTACGTGCCACGTTGATTGGGAGGAGGCCAACCATGAAGAAACTGATGACTCTATTGGTGTTTGGAACGCTGCTGGTGGGCGCCTCAGGCTGCCATGTCGGGGAATGCTGGGAGTATGCCTGGAATTCCCGATTCCATCCCGAGCGCCTCGCTCCGCGTGCCCAACCGTGCGTCGTCGTCGACCCATGCGATCCGTGCGTCGGCAGCGAGCCGGCCGGTTGCGGTTGCGGCGGTGCTCCAATGGTAACACCCGGCCCGGTGATGGTGAAGTAGCCGCTCATTGCGTCGCGCCGCCGCGAACGCGGCGGGAGGCGACTCGAGTCGCCGATGAATCGTGTGCGGCCAATGATTGGCCCGCACCTCTCGGCGACCGGAATCGCCTCCCGTGGTTCCGCCATACCAGTTCATCGCGCGTCGGCCGTACGGTCCGCTACACGGCCGACCGCGATGGACGTTGGGAGCCCCCGATTCCGCAACAACGTGTGCCGCTGCTTGGAACAAGCAGCGCCGGGGCAGCAGCTTGCAACCCCGCACTGCTTCTGCGAAACAGTGGCACGCCGCTCGACTACTTGCCCTGTGTAGCGAGAAGCGCGGGCAATCGACGGCTTTGCCACCAGCGCTTCAGCCGCAGCACTTGCGTCCGCGGCGCCCCGGGCGGATAGTGGCTGTAGCGCAGGATGGGAATCAGCCGCGTCTGAAAATGGCGCTTGCTCTCGTACGAGCCCACGCCCATGTCGTAGACCCGGTCGCCGCGGGCGAAGCTGTCGCGGAGCGTGTAGGCCAGCAGCACGTTTCCCGCTCCCGCCCGCGATCCATGCTCGTCGTATCCGCGCCGCAAGCCGTAAACGTAGCCGCGGTAGTGATAGCCGTAGATGAATGCGACGGGCACGTCGTCGAGCAATAGCAGGTTCAGATCGACGGCGCCGGCCGCGGCCGCGGTTTCGTGCATTTCGCGGAGAAAACCGCGAACGGCCTCATGCGACAGCGTCGTGCCGTCGGTGGCCGTCGCCTGCCAACTTCGCCGGGCGAGCTCCTCGCAGGCGTCGTAGAGGTCCCAGCGAGGCGAGTGGGGCAGACATTCCTGTCTGCCAGAAGTGCTGTACTTTTCCAGGCAGACAGAAATGTCTGCCCCACCGCCGATATTCCCCGAGCGGTTGGAAATGCTGTCGTGGCCAGTCGGGCGAAATCGCACGTAGGAAACACTGCCCTGTTCGGCGAGCTTTCGCTCGTCGTGACGAAACCGTCGCAGCCACGCCCCCTTGCGCCGACCAATAAGCGTCCCAGTTTCCGTCCAAATCGACGATTGCCGTGCGATTCGACAGGGTCGCATAGCTTTGGAACCCGGCGGCGAGCATGGCACGTTGGGTTTGGCTGGGGTCGGTGCCGACGGCCCCCTGCCATCGCAGTTCCACGATGTCCCAATCGCGCGGCGTGCGGTGGATATGTTCCAGTCCGGCGGTCAGGGTCAATTCCGGGTCGGGCCCGATGGGCCCATAGAAAGAGCCCCATTCGTGCAGGGGGAAGGTGAGCGTGCGGACGCGCCCCACCTTCGATTTCTCACGCTGTACGACCAACGGCAGGATGCCCACCGGACGGTCTTCGACAAACACGACGAGCGCGCGAAGCTTCTGCCGCTGGCCGAAATGCCGCCAATAGACCTCCAGCCATTCGAGCGACTGGAAAAACGACGCCCCCGCCGTTTGCCGGAGCAGATCCTGCCACACCTCGCGAAATTGAGCGAGTTGGTCGATGCGGTTAATCTCCGAAACGCGAGGCATAGTCAAGCCTACACCAAGAATGAAATCCGAGCCACGCCGCAAAGGAAAAGCAAGCCCTTGTTGTTGAGTGTCGGGGCTTGCAGAGTGGAATCCATTACCCCTCACGTGGCGGGTGGACGATGGCGGTGCCCTTGGTACACTTGCGATAGCTGTCTCTTCCTCCCCGAGACCAAACAGCATGAGAGTAGATCTCGGGGCGAGACATGTGGGCCGCGGCCGTTTTAGACCCAGATTCTCGGTTCGCGGCCCTTTTTGTTCAGAGTGACGAGCGAATGTAGTGGCACGGGCATCCTGCCCGTGTATCACGGCCAAGATGGCCGTGCTACGGCTCACCCCTTGACTCGCCCTGGCGATTCGTTATGGTGGCAGGCCACGGAAGTCCGTCTTTCCGCTAGTCGGGGTGGTTTGTCGGGGCATCAGGGAGGTATGGCTCTCGCCCCCGGTTTGCGAGTACAAAAGAATTCTGGCGTTTGTTGGTTTCAACGCATTTCTTGGAGACAGTCAATGGCAGCCGTAGTAGACGCAGAAAAATGCACCGGATGTGAAACGTGTGTGGAGTCATGCCCCTTGGAAGCGATTGCAATGAAAGACGGCCTTGCCGTGGTCGATGCAGAAACGTGCGGCGATTGCGGCTCGTGCATCGATGCGTGCCCGGTCGAAGCCATTAGCCTCGATTGACCCGCGCATGGTGGGGCAGACATTCTTGTCTGCCAAATGTGCCACGTTCTGCTGGCAGACAAGAATGTCTGCCCCACCAGTTGTCTGCTTCACCGTAGGGTGGGAAATACGAGCTATCGTGATGAAGTCCGATCGTCAGCGTGAAGGTCCGGTCGAGATCGCCCTGGTCGGCGATCTGACGGAGAACGCGCCCGATTTGTGCGAGAAACTGCTCTCCGTCGAGCCGGGCGGTGAGTGCATTCTCTATTTCGACTCGCTCGGCGGCAGCCCCTATAGCGCCATCGCCCTGGCGGCGCTGATCCTGCTTCGCGGGCTGAAGGCGACCGGCATTGTGGCGGGCGAATGCTCCTCGGCTGCGCTGTGGCCGCTGGCCGCCTGCTCGCGCCGTTTGGTCACTCCGTTGAGCGTGCTCTTGTTTCACCCGATGAAATGGCAGAGCGAGGAGAACGTCGGCCTGGGCGAAGCGGCGGAATGGGCACGCCATTTCGCCCAACTCGAAACCGACATGGACGCCCTGCTGGCCGAGTTGTTCCACTGCCCGTTGGAGACGATTCAATCCTGGTCGCAGGCGCACCGCTATGTAACCGGCACGGAGCTGGCCGCGGCGGGCTTGGCTGAAATGGTCGAACTCAAGCCGCTGGCGTTCCTGAAGGATCGCTGATTGTTGATTGATGATTGTTGATTGGCGTCTGCAAATGTCCAACTAGCAATCAACAATCAGCAATCTACACTCAACAATCATGAGCGACTCCTTGATCCGCGTATCGCGCCGGGCGATGGCCTGCGAGTTTGAGGTCTGCTTTCCCGCGGGAAAGTGCGACGGCGGCACTGAATTCGCCCTCGAATCGCTCGATCTGGTTGAATCGCTCGAAGACCGCCTGTCGTATTTCCGCCCCGAAAGTGAAATCGGCCGCATCAATCGGCTGGCCGCCGAAACGCCGGTCGAGGTCGAGCCGGCATTGTTCGATCTGCTCTGTTTCGCCATGCGGCTGTTTGACGAGACCGGCGGGGCCTACGACATCACGTCGGCCCCGCTTTGGGAGGCGTGGGGATTTGCTCGCAGGGCCGGCGAAATCCCCACGGACGCACAACTGGCCGAGGCGCGGTCGTGCGTGGGCGGCCGGCTTGTGGAATTGAATCCCGCCGAGCGGACTATCCGCTTCTGCAAACCGGGCGTGAAAATCAACCTCGGCAGCATCGGCAAGGGATATGCACTGGACGTTTGCGCCGAGCGGCTACTCGCATTGGGTATGCCCGACTTCCTGCTCCACGGCGGCCAGAGCAGCGTGCTGGCCAGGGGCTTGCCGACGGTGGCGGGAGATAGTCCCCTCTCCTGCCGGGAGAGGGTTTCTGATGCCTCAGCCCCTCATCCCCTGCCTCTCTCCCAAAGGGCCGGCAAAGGGGACAGTCCCATTTTCGCTGACACGAAAATTGGGGCAGTCCCCTGGGAGGTTGGACTAGCCGATCCTCGCCAGCCGGGGCGGCGGCTGGCGGTTGTCAGACTCCGCAACCGGGCCTTGGGCACGTCGGGAGGGCAGTTTCAGTCGTTTCGCCACCAGGGACGCCATTACGGCCACATTCTCGATCCGCGATCGGGTCGGCCGGCCGAAGACGTGTTGTCGGTGACGGTCGTGGCCCCGACGGCCGCGCTGGCCGACGCCCTGTCAACCGCCTTTTACGTTCTGGGACCGCAGCCGTCGTTGGACTACTGCCGAACCCGCTCGGAGATCGGAATGATGATGCTTTGTCCCGGGGGTTCTGGCGGAGGCGTCGAAATCCATTGCGCGGGGCTCGACGGGGAGCAACTGACGATGTGCGACGAGCGGTCGTCAGCGAGTGGCCTTTTTCGCTGCCGTTATAATCCGCGACCGCCCCCGCCCTTTTGATGGGCTTTTGACGAAGGCCGCCAAACAGTAGAATGACTGCATTGCAGCGCCCCCCCATTTCGTGGCAAGAACCGCAAAATGAACGAGTTACTCCTGGCGCACACCTATATCGCCATCACGGTGCTGATGATCCTGACGGGAGCGGGATTGCCGCTGCCCGAGGAAGTTTTCATCGTCACGGCGGGCGTACTCTCGGCCACACCCGATGCCAACGTGAATCCGTTCATAGCGCTCGGCTGCTGCTTGCTTGGCGCCCTGGTCGGCGATTGCGTCATGTATTGGATCGGCTACCACTTTGGCCGCGGTGTGCTGCGCGATCGCCGCTGGTTCTCGAGGTGGGTTACGCCGGAACGTGAGGAACATATCGAAGAGATGTTCCATCTGCACGGGCTGAAGGTCTTCTTTGTCGCGCGATTCCTGGTCGGGTTGCGCACGCCCGTCTATCTCACCGCCGGCATATTGCGGCTTTCGTTCAAAAAGTTTGTGCTGATCGACCTGGTCTGTGCGGCAACCGTCGTCAGCTCGTTTTTCGGCTTGGCCTATTATTTCGGCGCGAATATCTCCAAATGGATCCGGCGGGGCCAGTTGGGGCTAACGATCAGCGTGGTGATCGCTGTGGCCTGTGTCGCTTTCTTTCTGTGGCGGCGGTATCGTCGGAAGAAATCGGCCTCACCCGGCAAGAAGCGTTTGGAAGACGTCCTGCTCCCCCCGGCCAAGAAAGAGCCGCCCACCAGCAAAAAGGAGGGAAAGGGATCGGTTAGCAGCAGCGCGGAGATGAAGCACTCGCCTTCCGACAATGGGGACGGAAAGAAATCGCGTTCTTGCCAACCGGAGGGGCTGCATTCGGATGAGGGTGAAGAAAGAGCGGTATAAACGATGGCTCCCATCCGAACCAATCTGCTGGCGGCGGTTTTGATCGGGCTGGCGTCGGTTGCCGCGGCGCAGCCGCCGGAGGATGTCCCGCTGCTGCGGCAGTATACGCAGTACAATCCCCCCTTCTTTCGCTTCAGAATCGTCGAAGGCCGCGTCACCTTCGCATGCAGGAACCTCACCAGTTTTCAGAACCGGCCCTTCCACGGCATAGGGAAAAAGGAGGCAATCAACCTCGGGAACGAAAACGGCCGCTCGACATTGCGATACGAACGAACTACGCCAAACGAGCAATTCGTCGTCAATGTCGCCGGTTCGAGCGACAAAATCACCATCAGCCGCACACCGCTCGGCAAGTCGGCGTTCACGGCCGTCGAGTTTCAACAGAGTCCCGCTGAGAAAACCACCTTGACGCTGGGCGCCGGCGACCATCGGCGGGTGCTCCAGGCGGCGGATTTCTGGCAGTTGGCGATCGTCCAGTCGAAGGAATGCCGCGAGCACCTGTTTCCCCTGTTGGATTTGCTGCGTCCCGACTGGAAGACCGCGGCGATGGTTGCTCGCGTGGAGGCGTGTCTGTTGGCCCGCGCCCGCGAGGACGCGACGGCCGATCGGGCCCGTTGGGCCGCGCTCGTCGAGCAATTGGGGGACGACCAATTCACCAAGCGCGAGGCGGCCGATCGGGCCTTGCGAGCCGGCGCGGCCTCGGCCCTGAATTATCTCCGCCAACTCGATTTCGAGCGATTGGACGCCGAGCAGCAGTTTCGCGTCAGCCGGATCATTCGCAAGCTTGCCGGCAAGAGCGAAGACGATTCGGCCGACGCCGTGGCGGCGTCGCTGCTGCATAATCTCGCGGTTTGGCTGGCTCTGCTGGACCGGCCGGAAAAGGCCGCTCGCCAGACCGCCGCCCGGCAGCTTGCGGCGCTGCTCGGCGAGCCGATCGACGTCGATCCCGCCGCCGAGCCAGATACGCAAAAGGCCAAGCGAGAACGGCTGCGAATGCGGATCGAGAAGAAGTAGTCCGGACTCTCGTTGACGACGCTCCAGCGTGGAAACTGAACGAGAATGCGGGCCAGCCGCTCGCCCCGCGGGAGTTGTCCAGCAGAAAAGTGCCGGTCTATGACCCGTGCTGCGCCGAGCCGCCATTACGACACCGGCCTGAGAAGCGCGCTGGCAACATCTCCTTCCGATAATTCGTTGGCTCTTGCCACTTGGACGCCGTAGCACCACCAGAGAGGTACTGAGTAAGAATGGCAAAAACTGCCGATAGCGTCACCACCAACAGAGCGAAAGTCAGTAACATTGTTCCGGCCTCGAAGAGAAGTGCAAATCAACGTCGCACTAACCATGATCGTAATTCAGTGCTTCAGCCGAGGCAATAGCGAAATTCTGCGATGCCGCCTCACGGTCTTCGCCGCCCGAGGAGGGCTAAGAGTCTTGGCAAGCAGCATCCCACCGCGATCCGCCACCGGCCCTTGAACATTCCTTCCCCCGTGCTACCCTGAGTGGTTCGGCTAAATTGACGGTCGGGATTGCAACGGAAATAGGGAGATTGGTCTTGAAACACGGCGATTCGTCATCCCCGGCCGCGAGCCGCTACGTGGTCGGTTTTGACCTGGGCACCACCAACTCGGCGGTCGACCTACGTCGACACCGCGGAAGAGCCGTGGCAAATCAAGACGTTTGCCGTTCCGCAGGTGGTCGCCCCGGGACAGATCGAAGCGCGGGAGACGCTCCCCTCGTTCCATTATCAAGCGGCCGCGAGCGAGCTGGCACCGGGAGCTCCGCTGAAATGCCCGTGGCAGAAAGAAGAGCCGAACTACGCGGTCGGCTTCTTCGCCCGCGACCAAGGCGCGCTGGCGCCGGGCCGGCTGATCAACTCGGCGAAATCGTGGCTGTGTCACACGGGCGTGGATCGGACGGCGCCGCTGCTGCCGTGGCAGGGGGCGGCCGACGTCGATCGGCTCTCGCCGGTCGAGGTCAGCTCGCGGTA
This sequence comes from uncultured Planctomycetia bacterium, assembly GCA_963719005.1. GTDB lineage: Bacteria > Planctomycetota > Planctomycetia > Pirellulales > Thermoguttaceae. The sequence goes on along the minus strand of CAVRAR010000017.1, from coordinate 187,145 downwards.
TCTCGCCCACGTGCGCGACGCCTGGAACGCCCGATTTCCTCGTCATCCGCTGGCCGAGCAGGATTTCGTGCTGACCTTGCCGGCCTCGTTCGATGAAGTGGCCCGCGAGTTGACGGTGCAGGCGGCGGCGCTGGCCGGCTTGCCTCGCGTCGTGCTGATCGAAGAGCCGCAGGCGGCCTTCTACGCCTGGATTTACGCCCACGCCGACGACTGGGACCGATTGGTCGAGCCGGGCCAGAAGATCCTGGTTTGCGACATCGGCGGCGGCACGTCCGATTTCACGCTGATTCGCGTCCGACGCGGCGAAGGGGGCAAGGTCCAATTCCACCGCGTCGCCGTCGGCGACCACTTGATCCTCGGCGGCGACAATTTCGACCTGGCGCTGGCCAAGCACGTCGAGCAGAAACTCGGCAAGCTGGAACCGCGTCAATGGGCCGTGCTCGTGCGGACCTGCCGCGCGGTGAAGGAAACGCTGCTGGGCCCCGACGCCCCGGATCGCTTGACGCTCACGCTGCCCGGCTCGGGCTCGAAACTGCTCGGGGCCGGCGTGCAAGTGGAATTGACCGGCGAAGAGGTCCGCGACGTGCTTGGTCGAGGGCTTCTTTCCGCGCGTGGCGTTGGACGAAAAGCCCGTCAGCCGGCGGTCGGGCTTTCAGGAGTTCGGTCTGCCGTTCGCCCCCGATGCGGCGATCACGCGATACTTGGCCGCGTTTCTCACCGCGCATCGGCACGTGGCGATGGAGGAGAGCGAAGGGCCGGCGGACCACGATCCCGCCCGCCCCGACGTCGTGCTGTTCAACGGCGGCGTCTTCGAGTCGCCCCTGCTCCGCGATCGGCTGCTGGAAGTGCTGCAAAGTTGGTTCGACGGTTCGCAAGATACGCGCAACAATTCGCAAGAGAATAGCCGGGAGCTAACAGCCCCCGGAGAATCGCCGACCAAGCCCGCCATCCCCTGGCGCCCGATCGTCCTCGACAACGACCGCCTCGATCTGGCCGTCGCCCGCGGCGCGGCCTACTACGGCATGGTGCGGCGCGGCCAAGGCGTGCGCATCGCCGCCGGCCTGGCCCGCACGTATTACATCGGGGTCGAATCGGCGGCAGCCGCCGAGCCGCAGCCCCCCGGACCGCAGTCCGGGGGCGTTGCTGAACCCTCTCCCCTCTCCTCTCTCCCCTCTCCCCTTGCTTCCGCCATTTGTCTCCTCCCGGCGGGAATTGAGCCGGGGCACGACGTGGAACTGGCCGGCCGGCGCTTCGATCTGCTGGTGTCGGAGCCGGCGGAGTTTCCGCTGTTCGTTTCCAGCACGCGGCTGACCGACAAGCCCGGCGAACTGGCCCCGATCGACCGCGAGCGCATGACCCCGCTGCCGCCGATGCGCACCGTGCTGCGAAAGAAAAAGGGGACAGGTCCAATTTGTGCGAAGCACCCGGAGGGCCGTTCCGGCAAATTGGACCTGTCCCCTTTTTCTTCGGCGGAAACCGTTTCGGTGGCGCTGCACGCCCGGCTGACCGAAATCGGCACGCTCGATCTGTGGTGCAGCGAGATCGGCGGGCGGCGGAGTTGGCGGCTTCAGTTCGACGTCCGCTCGGCCACGCAGACCGACGTCGCCGCCCACGAGTCGCAGGCCGAAAGCGAAGGGATGGTCGATGAGAGCGTCTGGCGCGAGTGCCATGCGCTGATCGAGCGGACGTTCGGTCCCACCGCGGCGGAGAAAAAGGGGACAGGTCCAATTTGCCGGAACGGCCCTCCGGGTGCTTCGCACAAATTGGACCTGACCCCTTTTTCTCCCGAGGGCTTGGTCAAACGCCTGGCCGCCGCCACCGGCATGAGCCGCAACCAATGGCCCACTTCGCTCTGCCGGCGGATGTGGGAGGCGCTGATGGAGTTCGAGGCCGGCCGCCGCCGCAGCGCCGTCCACGAAACGCGCTGGCTGAACCTCTTGGGCTTCGCCTTGCGGCCGGGCTACGGGCTGGCGGTCGATGACTGGCGCGTGGCGCAAACGTGGACTACGCTGCAAGGCAAGTTCGCCCACGCCGCCGCCAATGTCCGCGTCGAAGGCTGGATTCTCTGGCGCCGCATCGCCGGCGGGCTGGCCGCCGGTCAACAACAGGCCCTGGCCGAGCCGCTGCTCGGGCTGGTTCGCGGGCTGCATCGTCAACTGACCACCGGCAAGGGCCGCGGCGAGTTCAGCTTCGCCATGCACGAAACCGCCGAAATGTGGCGGCTGCTCGGCTCGCTGGAATTGCTCTCCGCCGCCGCGAAAACCGAGCTTGGCGGGATGCTGCTCGACGTGCTGCCGAAGCGAAAGATGGAGCCGGTGCGGCCGGCGATGATCTGGGCCATCGGGCGGCTCGGGGCGCGATCGCCGATGTACGGCCCGCTGAATACGGTCGTGCCGGCCTGCCACGGCCGCAGATTGGCTCACAAGACTGATTGGCGACAGAGAAAACCAGTCGGCCGAGTGTCAATTGGCGGTGATGCAGCTCGCCCGGCGGACCGACGACCGCTACCGCGACCTGCCCGAAAAGCTCCGCCGCGAGGCCGCCGATTGGCTGACGTTGGAAAACGCTCCGCCCCATTTCGTCGAACTAGTCCGCACCGGCGGCAGCTTGGACAGCGACGAGCAAGGGCTCGTTTTCGGCGAATCGTTGCCAAAGGGGCTGCGGTTGACATGAACTGGCACGTTTAGCAGCCGCCGGCACGGCGGCTCGACAAACATGACGCATTGGGACGTGGCGATCATTGGCGGCGGACCCGCGGGGCTCATGGCCGCGGCTCGGGCGGCTGAACGGGGACGCAAAACGATCCTGCTCGACAAGAACCGCGAGCCGGGCGTGAAAATCCTTCTTTCCGGCGGCACTCGCTGCAATCTGACCCACGCCACCGACGCACGGGGAATCGTCGAGGCCTTTGGCCCCAACGGCCGATTCCTCCATTCCGCCCTGGCCGCCCTAGGACCGCAACAAGTCGTTGAATTGTTCGAGGCCGAAGGCGTGCCGACCAAGGTCGAGCCGGGCGGAAAGGTGTTTCCCGCCAGCGATCGGGCGGCGGATGTCCGCGATGCGCTGCGTGCGCCGCGTCGAACGAGCCGGCTGCACGCTGGCGATGGCCGAGCCGCTGGTGGAGTTGACTTCTCCGTTTAGCCCCGGCGTCCTCGCCGGGGAGAGCACCGCGTGGACGCGGCGGCTAAACGAAGAGACCGGCAACGGGAATCGTTTCGCCGGCTTTCAATTGCGAACAACTAAGCGGTCGATCGAAGCGGAAAAGGTCGTGCTGGCCACCGGCGGGCAATCGTACCCTGGCTGCGGAACCACCGGCGACGGATATCGCTGGGCGGCCGCACTGGGCCATCGCATTGTCACGCCGCATACGGCGCTTGTGCCGATCACCAGTCATGCTCCCTGGGTGTTGGAATTGCAGGGGATCACGCTGGCCGACGTCGCGGTCGAGGTGATTGACGAGGCGGACAAGAATGTCCGCCCCACCCCAAGAGCCATTGACAAGCTGCCGCGGAGCCCTGCTGTTTACTCACTTCGGCGTCTCGGGCCCGGCGGTTTTGAACGTCAGCCACCCAGTGAGCGGCCACCCTCGGCCTGCCTCGCTGCGGCTGCGGTGCGACCTGCTGCCGGCATTCACCGAGCGGGAACTGGACGATCTCTTGGCACGCGAACAAGCCGCGACGGGCAAGCGGCCCGCCGCCTCGTTGCTCGACCTCTGGCTGCCGCATCGCGTGGGCGAAACTGTGGTGGCGCTGAGCGGAACGCCGCCGGAGTTGCCGCTGGGCGAGTTCTCGAAGGCCCAGCGGCGGCGATTGCTGCAAACCGTCAAGCGACTCGACATTCCAGTGGCCGGCACGATGGGTTTCCGCAAGGCCGAACTCACCGCCGGCGGGGTCTCTCTGGATGAAGTCGATTCGCGAACCATGCAGAGCAAAATCGTGCCAAACCTCTACTTTGCCGGCGAGTTGCTCGATCTCAATGGACCCGAGGGGGGCTACAACTTTCAAGCCGCCTTCAGCACCGGCTGGCTGGCGGGGGAGAGCGTGTGAGAATAGGGGATTAGGGATTGGTAACGCCCGCGGACTGCGGTCCGCGGGGGTCGCGTTCTTGCGGTGCCCGGCATCGCTTTCTCCCCACCACGTACGCAATCGCTCCGCCGACGAGTAGGCAGAAGCCGAGGGCGGAAACGCAGAGGCCAATCGATGTTGCCGTGAAAAGATAGCTCAATCCAGCGGCGACCTGACTCGAACGTGCTGTGTCAGGAGAGTTTGTGACGGCGTTGAGAGAGCAGGCGACGCCGACAACCGCGATGCCGATCCCGACTACGATACCGCCCACAAAGAGAATTCCCCCGGTGATTGCCACTTTGGCCGAGTTTCTCATGGCTCACGTCCTCGCGGCGCATTCTACCTGACTGCAAAACGTCCGTAAACCACGGCGAACAAGTCCGCCGGCTAAACGTTAAACAAGGTGGGGGGGGATAGTAAGGTGGCGCTGGGTCCGTGGTCTGCGAATCTCTGGGTGGTCTTGGTAAAACCTGCGTAATTGGACGTGACAGTAATTGCCGGCAGCGTTACAATGCCGCCGAGTTGGAGCCCATTGAGGACTGGGTGGCGGTGTCTCCGCGGTTTCAACTGAGCAAGAACAGGCCACGCCCTTGGCTTTGCCCACCGACATACAGCAATCGAAAGAGCCGACGACAGGCCGGCACGGGCGAGCTGCGCATCTCCACAAGGTCGAAGCGACCGCCACTCCCTCGCACATTGACGCCCTGTCGCGGATCGACGCCGGCCGCCGCGCGATTCCCGAGATCGCCCGGTTTCCGCAACGGCTTTCGCAGCCTGAGTTTCTGGCCGCGGCCTATCCGCTCATGCTCCTTTCACGCCGCATGGAAGAGCGGCTGCTGGAATTGTTCCAAAAGAGCTACGTGAAGGGAACCGTGACGATGGGCGACGGCAACGAAGCCACGGCCGTGGGCTTTGCCATGCCGCTGCGGCCGGGGCGCGACGTCGTCTCGCTCCTGCACCGCGATTTCACCGCTCATCTACTGCTGGGTGCCACGCCGTTCGACATGTTTTGCCAGTACTTGGCCAACGCCGAGAGCCCCACGCACGGCCGCGAGGGGAACTGCCACCACGGCGACGCCGCCCGGCGACGCTTCCCCATGATCAGCCATCTCGGCCGTATGCTCAGCCTGGTGGTCGGCGGCACCTGGGCCGCCCGGCGCGAGGGCGAGGACGTGTTCGGCCTGGCCGTCATCGGCGACGGCGGCAGCAGCACCGGCGAGTTCCACGAATCGATCAACCTCGCGGCGGTGCGAAAGGTTCCCGTCCTTTTCATCGTCGAAAACAATCACTATTCGTTCTCCACGCCCACGAGTTTCCAGTACCAGTGCCGGCATCTGGCCGATCGTGCCCACGGCTACGGCATCAAGGGCGTGACGATCAACGGCCTCGATCCGTGGGAAGTCTATTCGTCGGTCTGCGATGCGTTGGAGGCGATGCAGGGCACGTCGCTGCCGGCGATAATCGAGTGCATGACGTTGCGGCTGCACGGCCACGCCGCCTACGACAAGGGCGATTATGTGCCGGCCGAAACGATGCGCCAATGGCGGGCTCTTGACCCCGTGCCCGCCACGCGGCGGCAGATGATGGAAACCTGCGGCATGTCGGAGGCCGCGGTGGCGGCAATCGAGCAGGCGGTCGAGGAGGAGGTCCGCTCGGCGTTGGCCCGGGCAATGGCCATCGGCCGTCCCGACCCCCTGAGCAACCGCATGGCCGTATTCGCCGAGGCGCCGGCGCCGTTGGTAAAGCCGTATCGCACGCCGAACGTGAAGAACGGCGAGGCCGTCGGCCGGGCGCTGGACTACCTGCTGGAGAACAATCCGCGGGCGTTCGTGCTCGGGCTCGACGTGGGCACGTACGGCTCGGCGTTCAAGACTTGCAAGGGCCTGATCGAGCGACACGGGCCGCAGCGAGTGCTCGACATGCCGCTGTGCGAGGCGGCAATTACCGGTTTCGCGTTGGGGGCATCGCAAACGGGCGGGCAGCCGATCGTCGAATTCCAGTTTGCCGACTTCTCGACCGAGGCCACCTCGCAGTTGGGTCTCAATGCCAGCACGTGGTATTTTCGCGCGGGCCAGCCGGCGCAGATGCTGATGCGGCTGCCGTGCGGCGGCGGGTTGACGATGGGGGCGTTTCACTCCGGCGAGTTTGAAGGGCTCTGGTCGCGCTTCCCCGGCCTGAAATTGCTCTATCCCGCCACCGCCCAAGAGACGTTCGAGGCCCTGGTCGCCGGATTCCACGACCCGAACCCCTGCCTGGTCTTCGAGCACAAGCTGCTCTACTGGAGCAAGGCCGGCGAGATCGATTTCGACGGCAACGTCGAGGCGATCTGGCGGCCGAGACGTTACACCGCGGGAACCGATTTGACGCTGGTGGCCTTCGGGGCGATGGTCCACGAGGCGTTGGCGGCGGCGGCTCGCAGCCCGCGCTCGATCGAAGTCTGGAACCCCTTTGTTCTCCAACCGATGGATATGGGCCCGATTTTGGAGTCGGTCTGCAAGACGGGGCGGCTGTTGGTGGTGCAAGAATGCGGCGCGATGCAGGGCTTGGGCGACCGCGTGATTTCGCGGGTGTGCCGCGAGGCGCTCGGCGCGTTGAAATGCCCGCCGAAATTGGTCGCCGCCCCCGATTTGCCGGTCCCCTTCGCGCCGGAATTGGAGTCGTATTTCCGGCCGAACAGCCAGCGGATCGAGGCGGCCGCCGATCAGATGATCCGGGAGGCTTGATGGACGCCACGTTGTTCAAAATGCCGTTGTACTTGCCGGCCCAGGGCGCGTCGGAGGTCGAGGCCACGATTATCGAGTGGCGCGTCGCCGAGGGCGATCGCTTCTCGAAGGGGCAATCGTTGGTGCAGGTCGATAGCGCGAAATCGGTGTTCGATTTCGAGGCCCCCTGCGACGGGCTGGTGATTCGCCGCTATCACCTCGAGGGCGAGACCCTGCCGATGACGGAACCGATCATGGAGATCGAGACCGACGACCCGGCGATGCGCGACTGGATTCCGCCGGCGGCCGCCGCCGATCGCCCGGCGACGACGGTCGAGCCGGGGGCCGCTGTCCCGACGACGGACCGCTGGGGCCAGCCGATCGTCTTCCTCAGCTTCGGCGCCTATCTGCCCGATCGCGTGGTGACCAACGAAGAACTGGTCGAGAGCTTTCCCGAAATCACCGCCGAGTACATCTACCAGGTCACCGGCATTCGCCAGCGCCGCTGGGCCGCGGCCGACGAGAAGCCCTCGGGCATGGCCTATCAGGCGGCGCTCGAGGCGATTCGCAAGTCGGGCATCGCCGCGAAGGAAATCGACGCGGTGATCGTCGCCACGACGACGCCCGACGTGGCCATGCCCTCGACCGCGGCGATTTTGCAGGACCGCTTGAACTTGCAGACCATTCCCGCGTTCGATCTGAATGCGGCCTGCTCCGGCTGGCTCTACGCGGTGTCGATGGCCCAGGGGATGATCCTTTCCGGCACGGCGCACAACGTGCTGACCGTCGGCGTCGACATGCAATCGCAACTGCTCGACAAATCGGACCGCAGCGCTTACTTCTTGTTTGGCGACGGCGCCGGGGCGGCGATTGTTTCGTCGGGCGGCGTGGGACATCGCATCCACCAGGTGGTGCTCGGCTCCGACACCCGCGGCCTGCACATGGCCCGCCGCGAGGAGCCGGGCTACGTGGTCCGCAACGGGCAGTGCAACATCGACCCCTGGATTCGCATCGACGGCCACGCCCTGTTCCGTTTCGCCACCGAAAGTTTCACCACCGTCATCCGCCAGGCCCTGGCCAAGAGCGGTTGGAGCGTGGACGAAACGCGATGGATCATTCCGCACCAGGCCAACGGCCGCATCCTGAAAGCCGCCGCCAAACGCAGCGGCGTCGGATTCGAGCGATTCTTCCTGAACGTCGAGCACGTGGGAAACACCTCCAGCGCGAGCATCCCCTTGGCCATCGTCGAGATGGAGAAAAGCCTCCAGCCGCGCGACAAGCTCGTGCTCTGCTCGGTGGGCGCAGGCATGACGACGGCGGCGATCTCGGTCGAGTGGTAAGACGGCGTCCGATCGACGCCGTTCCGCTCCGGCGTCGCAGCAGATGTTGCGTCTCCAAACGCCCTGCGACCGCAGTCGCGGGGCATTGTCGTAATTGTTTCCTCCGCCAACGACGGGCGTGGGGTTTCCTGCCCCCGTCCAATAGCGCGACATTTCCCCAAACGTGGTATATCCGCCGGAATTCGGTAAACTCCGCGTGCCCTGTACGTTTATAGTTGGAATATAGTGTGGGAGGAGGGCCGGGTGTCTGCCGAAAAGCGGCGGCGCTCCGTCTTGAAGGGGATTCGCATTGTCGAGCGAGCACGGCCAAGACTACGATCGAACGAACGACCCGCTTCAGTACGAGCGGTTCGTGCAGTTGTTCGCCCGGGTGCGCGAGAACCTCTTCGCCTACATCTTCACGCTGCTGCCCCATTGGTCCGACGCCGAAGACGTGTTTCAGCAGACCAGCCTGGTGCTGTGGCGAAAGTTCGGCGAGTTTCAGCCGCAGAGCAACTTCCTTGCGTGGGCTTGTCGCGTGGCGTTCTTCGAGGTGCGCAACTTTCAGCGCGTGGCCGGCCGCGATCGGCTGCGGTTCAGCGATGCCGTGCTCGCGCAACTGGCCGAACAACGAGTTATCAGCCCGGAAACCGCGAACCGGAAGCGTGAGTTCCTGCTCGATTGCATCGCCAAACTTAGCGACGACCAGCGGACCCTGCTCCTTCGCACGTACGAGGACGAAAAGACCATCCGGCAATTGGCCGACGAGCTCGACCGGGCGCCGCAGACCCTCTATAACCGGCTGAACCACATCCGCCGCACGCTGTTCGAGTGCATTGAAGCCGCCATGCAGCGGCAAGAGACGAAGCAACAGACATGACCACGGACCGAGAAGAACTGTTCGAACTGTTCGAGTCGCTATGCGACGGCGTCATTACGCCCGCGCAGCACGGGCGGCTTCAACAGCGGCTCGGCGCCGAGGCGGCCGCGCGGCAGCTCTATTTCGACTACCTCGACTTGCATCTGCATCTTCGCCAATGGCAGCGGACATGCGCCGGCGAGCCGTCATCGTTGCAAGACGACGCGGCGGACGCCGTTCCCTCCGCCCCGATCGTCATCCAGAGTCCTCCGCCGCTTTACGCCCCCGTATCGGCGTTTTACTCCCCGATGGGCAGCTTCGCGTTTTCCTACCTGGTAGCCGCGGTGATCGTGGCGCTCGGACTGATGATCGGCTGGGTGTATCGAGTTCCAAATCCTTGCGTCGACCGCCAGCAGACGGCCAACGTCGGCCCGCTGCCCGCGGCGAAGATCTTCCAGCCCAAACCCGAAGTAATCGTTGTCGGCCGTGTGACCGGCATGGTCGATTGCCAATGGGTCGATGCCAAGACCGCAACGGCGCCCTACGCGCATGTTCCCTTGGGCCGCAGGTACGCCCTGGCCTCCGGCCTGTTGAACATCACGTACAACACGGGCGACCGGGTCATTCTCCAGGGGCCATGCACGTATGTAGTCGAATCGCCGACCGGCGGCTATCTCTCGATCGGCCGGTTGACCGCAAGGGTTGAGAAGAGAGGCGAGGGGAGAGAGGAGAGAGGAGAGGGGAGAGCGGCAAGTCAACAACCAACAATCGACAATCGCAAATCTCCCGCTCCTCTCTCCCCTCTCGCCTCTCCCCTCTTCCCTCTCCCCTCGCCCCTCTTCGTCATTCGCACTCCGACGGCCCAAATCACCGATCTCGGCACGGAATTCGGCGTCGAGGTGGAGAAGTCCGGCGTCAGCAGAGCGGAGGTCTTTGAGGGCAAGGTCGAACTGCGGGCGATCGACGGCGGCTCGGCGGCGATTTCGCTACAGGCGAACGAATCGGCCCGAGTCGATTTCGACAAGGACGGCGCCGTCACCGTGGTTCGTCAAGAGCGACGGACGAGCACGCTGCTGCGCGAGATGCCCAAGTCGGTGCCGATCACGCTGTTCAACACGGGCGTCGGCTTGAAAGAGGGCGACCCCGATCCGCACTGGCAACTCATGTCGCGGAGCGACGACCCGAAGTTCAAGTCGCGTCCCAGCCGGGTGAGGGTGGCCGGCAACGCCGCTTTGGAGAACGATCCGGCCCGCTCGCAATGGATATCGCTCGTCGGCGGGGAGGTCAAGTTGCCCGAGGACGTTACCTACGTGTTCCGCACGACGTTCGATCTGACCGGCATGTTGCCGTCCACGGCCGTCTTGCGGGGCAAGTGCATCGCCGACGACCGGGTTACGGCGATTCGTCTCAACGGCCGGCGTCTGACCGTGCCGTTGCAGCCCGACGGCGAGCCCTTTATTTTTTGGACCGAATTCCACGCCACGACCGGGTTTGTCAAGGGAATCAACGTCCTCGAGGTGGACGTCTTGAACGCCGGCCCCTTCTCGCCGCCGAGCCAACGCCGCCTCATGAAGAGCCGAATGAGCTGCCGCGTGGAGTTGGAAGGTGAGGTGTGCCGCGATCCCGGTCTCGGCGGCGGCGATCCCTCCGGCAAAGCACCGCAGCCGCCGGCCCGCGAAAAGAAGAAGACGCCGGCGAGTCGTAGGACGGATTTCCAAATCCGTCCCCAAAACGCAGACAAATCTGCAAATCTGCTCTACAATCAACTGCAGAGAACATCGTAGTTTGGCCCCCTGTCCTGACACATTTACACGGTACGGATGAAGATATGAGACGCACATCGAAAAAGCCCGGCTTCACCTTGGTCGAGTTGCTTGTGGTGATTACGATCATCGGCATATTGATCGCGCTGTTGTTGCCGGCGGTGCAGGCGGCGCGCGAGGCCGCCCGGCAGGCGCAATGCTGCAATAATCTGAAACAGATAGGCGTCGGCGCCAATCTCAGTCTCGAGCACCTCGGACATTTCCCCGCCGGCGGCTTGAACACCCTGGGCCTCGGGAATCCGGATCTGGGCACCGGTAGGCAGCAAACCGGTGGCTGGGTCTACAGCATCCTGCCCTACATGGAGCAGCGCCCCCTGTGGGAACTCGGCGGAGGGACCGATACCGCGGGCAGGATAAAGCGGGCGGAGACGCCCTTGACCTGGGCAAACTGCCCGACGCGCCGCGCCCCGATCCTGTATGCGAACGGCATCAATCGCGACCACGAGGGCGTCAGCTACACGCTGCTCCCGTTGCTCGCCCGTTCCGATTATGCCGCATGCTCAGGCGACGAGGCGTGGATCGAGGGCAATGACCGCGGGACGGGCGTCTGTTTTCAACAGAGCACCATCGCGGCCGCCGACGTCACCGACGGCATGAGCAACACCTATTTCGGCGGCGAGAAGAGTCTCTCCCCAGACTGCTACACAACCGGATTGTCGGGAGGCGACGACGACTGCATGTGGGGAGGGAACAACTGGGACAACAACCGGTCGTCGGGCACGATGGTTAGTTTCGTGACGGACACGCCCGGCTACGACGACGTCAGTGCGTTCGGCGCCGCCCACACCAACGGCTGCTACATGGTCTTCTGCGATGGTTCCGTGCATCTGATCCCCTATACGATCGACAGGCAGATTCACGCTTGGCTCGGCAACCGCATGGACGACCAAGCAGTCGATGCCAAGAAGCTGGGCCTGTAGAGCACCTTCGTTGCCACACTCTGCATGGGAACGAGGAGAATTGACGAAGATTGTGCCACTGCTTCGCAGAAGCAGTGCCGGGTCAAACCCGGTGCCCCGCACTGCTTGCTCCAAGCAGTGGCACACGGCGGCGAGACATTCTGGCCCGACTACGTGAGATCGGGCAGTTCGTAGCCCTTCCGCCTGGGTCGCGAAAGCAGCTTGTTCGCCTCGTCGCAGTTGGTGAAGCGTTCGGCGGCCGGATCCCACTTCAGCGGCTCGCCGACGCGGCCGATCTCGCGCACGATGTTCACCAGATAACAGAGCGTAGTCGCCCGCAGGCCGATCTCGATGTCGGCGTTGCAGCGCTTGCGGCTCTTAATGCACTCGACCCAGTTTTCGATGTGGTAGGACGTCTCGGGCCGCTTGTTGGGGCCGGGATTGTCCTTCGCGCGGACAATCTCCTTCGGATTGCTGGCGATCTTGTTGCGATTGATCTCGATTTTGCCCTTTTCGCCGACGAAGATCGCCCCCAAGCCGGGCCCGCGGTCGCCATCGAGATGAAGCTGCAATTTCGTGCCGCCGGCGAACTTCATCGTCACCTTGGCGCGCGGTCCGACGAGTTTTGCCATGTAGTGGTAGTCCGTGCCCGTGTCTTCGGCGGCGATCAGCCCGCCGGGCCGCAACTTGCGGGCGAACTTGCCGGTCTCTTTCATCTTGACCGGCTCTTCGAGTACGATCTCGACCGGACCGGTGTCGTCGGTGCCCAGCCCGCGGTTGACCTGGTCGTAGGAGTGGGTGCCCCAACCGGTCACTCCGAAGCACCGCCCGCCGCCGTCGTAATCCCACCATTGATCCCAGCCGCGATGAATCGACGTGTGATACGGCCGGAACTCGGCCTGATTGGTCCAGACGTCCCACCAGTTGGCGCTTCCACCGTCGGGCATCGGCTCGGCGGGCTGGTTGATCCAGCGCTCGGGTCCGACGAAGTCGGGGGCGATCACGGTCAGAATCTTGCCCAAGGCTCCGTTCTTAACCAGGTCGCTGGCCCAGTTGTTGATCGGCATCGAGCGCTGCTGGGTGCCGATCTGCGTAACACGGTTGAACTTCCGCGCCGCGTTGACCATCGCCCGGCCCTCGGAGATCGTCAGGCACATCGGCTTCTCGATATATGCGTCCAAGCCCGCCTGCAATGCCTGAATGACGATCCACGCCCGGGCGTGGGTGGTCGTTTCGACCATCACGCCGTCGAGCTTTTCCTTCTCGATCATCTTGCGGAAATCGCGGTACGCACCCCACTTGGCGCCGCCGGAAAGCTCCTTGACGAAGGCCTCGGCCCGCGGGAACATGCAATCGCAGGCGGCCACGACCTGAAACGCCTTGACGTCGGCTGCCTCGCTGATCAACCGCGAGCGCCCGCCGCAGCCGATCACGCCGACGTGCACTTTTTCATTGGCGCCCGGCCGGTCGGGCCCGCCGAGGACGTGCGAAGGAATCAGGTAGGGGAGCGAGACTCCCGCCACGGCGGCGGCGGAAGTCTGCAAAAAACCACGCCGGTTGATGTTGTAGCGTTTCATAGTCGTTTGATCCTGATGTTCTTAGAGGTTCTAACAAAACCAGTATTTCCTGATCTGTCCAATGTTGCTAAACTCTCGGGCTAACCTGGTCAACCAACAGATATGTCAGGGAGGATATTATGGCCAAGCCACTGCTGCCCGATGCGCTTTGGGAGCGAATCAAGCCTTTGCTGCCGCGCGAACGCGGCAAGCCGAAAGGAGGCCGACCGCGAGTTTCCGATCGTGCGGCGCTCACGGGGATTCTCTTCGTATTGAAAACGGGTTGTCCGTGGGAATATCTTCCGCAGGAGTTGGGCTGCGGATGCGGCATGACGTGCTGGCGACGACTCCGCGACTGGCACGTGGCTGGTGTCTGGAAGCGGATATGGAAGCTACTTTTGGACGAATTGGGATTGGCAGGCCAAATCGACTGGTCAACATCCGCGATCGACAGTTGCTCCGTGCGAGCAGTTTTTGGGGGGCAAAAACGGGCCCAAATCCCACGGATCGAGGCAAGAATGGCTCGAAGCGTCATCTGATGGTGGACGGCAGCGGCACGCCTCTGGCCATTACCCACACCGGCGCGAATTGCCACGATTCGGAGATGGCTATTCCTTTGGTCGACGCAGTTCCACCGATCAAGCAACCTCGCGGCGCACCGCGCAAGCGTCCCGATGAACTGCTCGCGGATCGAGCCTATGATGCGGAAGCCAAGATTCGTAAACCCCTGCGCAAGCGGAGAATCAAGCCGCTGGTTGCTCACCGCAACACCGAGCACGGCAGCGGCCTGGGCAAATTCCGCTACGTCGTTGAAGCCTGCTTCGATTGGCTCTTCAACTGGCGTCGTCTGCGGGTGCGTTACGAGAAACGACCGGACATTCACGATGCGTTCCTAATCATCGGTTGTGCCATGATCTGCTGGAACCGCGTACTGGAGTTTTGTTAGAACCTCTTAAACTGCACTTTCATGGGTGGGCCGGGGTGAATTTGCAGGGTAATGCACCCCTTGGTGGCGGCCTTGCCCTCTTGCTTGTCGATGACGCGACACATCTCGACGCCGTTGATCGTGAAAACCATCTCCGGGCCGCGAGCAACGATCTTGTACTCGTTCCAGCCGTTGGCGTTGATGCGTTTCTGCAATTCCGCGGCGTCGGCAAAAGTGGTGACGTCGCGATGGCCATTTTCGTCGATCACCACCTTCTGGCCGCGCAGCGCCATGATCTCGCGCTGGTTGCACTCGTAGAGGATGCCGGTGTAATTGGGCCCGGTTTCCATGTCGGCTTGATAGCCCTTCACGTCCCAGTTGGGCAGCCGCCGGCTGCGGAAGTTGATGCCCGAGTTGCCCCACGAACCGATGAAACGGAAAGAGGCCCGCAGTTCAAAATCGGCCGGTTCGCCGCCTTTCCAGAACAGGTAGGACTGGCGATTGAGCGGTTTCTCGGCAGTAGTCTTGCCGGTGATTGCGCCGTCCTCGACCGACCAGTAGTCCAACTCGCCGTCCCAGCCGGTCAGGTCGCGGCCGTTGAACATCGGCGTGAAGCCGGCTTCCGTTTCGACGGCGGCCGGCGTCGGCGGCTCCAGGCGGATCATTTCCACGCCGCGGCGGCCGACGGTGGCGGTGAACTCGCCGTCGAAATCGCCCAAGTCCTTCTGCCGCCACAAATCGCGCACAGCCTGCTTGCCGGTGACCCCTATGTCCGACCATTTCGCGGTGATTTTGGCATCTTCCGTGTCGCGATTGAACAGCCCCACGGCACGGCCGCCGTCTTCGAGCTTCTTGACCATCAGGAACGTCTTCGGCGACAACTTCACAACCTCGGCGCATTGGCCCAGCGAATCCTGATCGACTTCGATGACTTCGGCGTTGCAGAGGACGTTCAGCGTGAAGGCGTCCAACGTGTTCATGTCGCCGCTGAAGAACAAGGGCGCGGCCATCATGCACCACATCGACATGTAGGTGTATTGCTCGTTCGGCGACCAGGGAGACGGCCCCACTTTGCCCTCGCCCATGCCGATGTTGCCGATGATCACGTAGTCGGGATCGTTCCAAGCGCCGGGCTTGGAGTATGCCCTGTGCTTGGCGTTCGCGAAGACGACTTCGTAAAGCTTGTCTTTCATATTCCCGAAATCGCTCGCCCGTGCGCCAACTTTGCCCGCCGACCTCGGCCCCCCATTGCCACACGTTGCCCATGCCGTACTGGCAGAGGTTGAAAAGGATGTCGCGTTTTTGCTGTTTCAGCAGCTTGCCCATCAGAATGTAAGGGCGTTTGAACGTGGCGAGGTCTTTCTTGTCGCCGCAAACCTCGGGATAGTAACACCAGTCGTACTTCAGCAGATCGAATCCCCAATCGGCGAACTGCTTGATGTCCTGGGCCTCATGCTGCCAGCTTCCGGCAAAGCCGGCGCAGGTCCTCGGGCCGGGCGACGTGTAGATGCCGGCCTTCAGCCCGCGCGAATGGATGTAGTCGGTCAACCCCTTCATGTTGGGGAAATGCTTGTTGGGCAAGATGTTGCCTTGCGCATCGCGGAACGGACCAATCTGCTTCGGGTCGGAGCTGTTCTGCGTGTTCCCCCAGCAATCGTCGATATCGACGTACTGATAGCCGACGTCGGCCATCCCTTTTTGCACCATCACGTCGGCGGCCTCGCGCACCAGCTTGTCGGTAACGCTGCCGTAGTAGGCGTACCAGTCGTTCCAGCCCATCGACGGCGTGAGCGAGAGCGTGTCGCCGCAGACGATCTTGAACGGCCGGCGGGCCTCACCCCTCGCATTCTTTACATGGAAGCTGACGACGTACTCGCCACGCTTCTCCAGCGAACCGGTGATCTGGCCGGTTTTCGCATCGACTTTCAGCCCGTCGGGCAGGCCCTCAACCGCGAATTCCATCGGCCGCGGCCCGGTGGCGGGAATCGTAAACAGGAACGGACTCCCCGGCCGCACGCCGAACACCCGGGCCCCGTTGATCCGGGGCGAGGCCGCGGGCTTTGGCGTCAGGATGACAGCCGCTTCGCGCGGGGCGGCAACGATCGCCGCCGGCCGGCAGACTGCGGAGATTACGATGGCAGCCAACACAACGCCCACAATACGGAACGTTCTTGCGATGTCAATCTGCATGAAGGGTTCTCCGGGGGGGGACCAGGCAGGCTTGAGGCGAGATATGTGCGTCGGCGGGACGGATATTCAGTATAGCACTTCACGCCCAGAGTGCAACACGCTCGCCGTGGCCGGCGGGGCGATCAGTTCTCCACCGTGGGGTAGACGAACGGAAAACTCACGAACGCCGCTCCCGCTGGACTTTCCAATTGGTCATGAGCATTCCGGGCAGCGAGTGGGCGATCAGCGAAAACCAACTGCGGTACGGCCGCCGATAGTCGGCCACCGGCTCCATCTCCACCGCCCGCTGCCGGTCGCACGCCAACGCGCACAGTCCGCAGCCGATGCAGCGCTCCCGCAGATGCGTGTACTTCTTCTGCTGCGTATCGACGACGATCGCGCCCATCGGGCAGCTTTTTGCGCACTTGCCGCAGTGGGTGCAGCGGGAGCCGTCGAGCCGGGGGAGAAAATGCGGCGGCGCAATGAAGCCCGGCGCGTTGAACTCGTTGACCATCCGCAGCGCGTGGCAACAGCAGCCGCAACACGAGCACGAGCATTGCCCCTTCGTCGATTGCACGTTCATCATCCAGTTGACCATGCCGTGCGATTCCGCCTCGCGCTTGATTTCCAGAGCGTCGTCGCGGGAAACGAGCTTGAGCCAGCCGTCGGCGACGCCGCGCTCGGCCCAAGTGCCCATCACCATGCAGTTGCCAAGCGGCTTGCCGCATCCGCGGCCGAGGGCGGCCATCGCCATGCGGCACTGGCATTGCCCGACGGCGAACACCTTGAACTGGTCGAGCACCATTTCGAGCTTGTCGGTGGGCAGGGCCATCGGATGGGCGTCGATCGCCTTGCCGACCGGCAGATAACGCACCGACGGCGCCGGGTGTTTCTGTTGATAGTCGAGCGAATAGCCGGTCTCGTACAGCGACTCGAACAGCTCGATGAAGCGGCGATGCCACTCGGTCAACGACTCCGGCGTGTGGCTGATCAACATCATCTCGAAAATGCCGGGCACGATGGGCAGCAGGCGATACACCGGGGCCGTTCCCTCCTTGCGGCCGCCGCTGCGAACGACCACCCGCTTCTCGTTGCTCAGCCGATCGAGAATCGGCTGGACCTGATCGATGGGCCGATGCTCGGCGCGGGCCAGGTCCGCGGCGGATCGGCCCGACAGCAGACCCAGGTGCCGCACCACGCCCGCCTCTTCTTCGCTAAAGAGGTGCTGCACCAGCGCCATCAATTCGTCGCACACCGGCGGTCCCATTCTGGCGGGACTCGAGAGCTGCCGGGCCACGTCGTGATAGACGCCCGGCACGTGCGGATAGTCGCTCAGCTTTCGCGGCCGCACCACCTTCAGCCGCGGCTCGGTCGGTCCCACGACCCGCCCCTGCACTTCGATCACCCGGCGACCGCTTGGCGTTTCCATGGCGCCAATGATACCGCGAATCGAGCGGATGAAGCAAGTCCATGCGAAGCGGTCAGAACGCCCCGCGACTGCGCTCGCGGGGGGCGAAAGAATGCCCCCATTTCACCCCGCGACCGCAGTCGCGGGGCGTTTACCGATGCCGCTGAAACGGGAATTCGTCCCGTCCGGCGGCGCTACGCGACTCTTGCGTCGTCCATCAGCCGAACGAGCTCGATGACGTTGTCGACCTGCATCTTGTCGAGCACGCTGGCGCGGTGTTTGGCGACGGTCTTCTCGCCGATGCCAAGCTCTCCGGCAATCTGCTTCGAGTGCTTTCCGGCCAATAAAAGTTCCAGCACCTCGCGCTGCCGCGACGAGAGCTTCTCCAGCCGGGTGTCCAACTCGGCCTTTCGCACGTATTGGTGCCGGACATTGACGTCCTGGTCGATGGCCTCCTGGATGCGGCTGAGCAATGCCCGGCTGTTGAACGGTTTCTCCAGGAAGTCCAGGGCGCCGGCGCTCATGGCCTGCACCGCCATCGGAATGTCGGCGCAGCCGGAAATCATGATGATCGGCATTCTCGGCCGCTTGGCCGCAAGCATCTGCTGAAGCCCCAGGCCGCTTAGCCCGGGCATGCGCACGTCCAGCACCATGCACTTCGGCGAGGTCGGCACGTCGTGGGCGTCGTCCAGAAATGCTTCGGCCGACGTATACGTGCGGGCTTCAAAGCCGACGCTGTTTACCATCAGACTCAAAGATTCGCACACCTGTGGATCATCGTCCACGATGTACACCGTCGGCGTCGCAGTCGTCATAGTGTCACCTGGGAATCAGAATTGTGTTCACCGCCACGTCGGGCAGATCGGCCGCAAGCGGGCGGGGCGGCGGAACAGCCACGTTGCTGCGCAAGGCTTTGCGAACCGCCCCGAGAATGTCCTCGCGGTGAAACGGCTTCGTCAGAACCGCAACCGCACACCGACAATACTTTTTCGCCTGAAAAACAAATTCGTCGCGGCCGGTGATGATCACGACTCTCGTGCCGGGCGAAGCGGCGCGAATCCGCCGGCACACTTCTCCGCCGTGCACGTCGCCTCGCAGCGACCACGCGGCGACGACGACGTCAGGATGACCTGCCTCGCCGAGCCGAACTCCTTCGGCGGCAGTGCCGGCCACCGTCACGTCATATTCCTCCAGCCCCAACGTACAAGCCAAAACATTAGCGAAGAATGGATTACTTTCGACAATCAGAATTCGAGTCATTATTGTCCTGCCCTTTTTGGCCGCCGGGTTCCGCACAGCCCGACGTGGCCGGTAGATCGATGATTACGGTTGTGCCCTCGCCTTCACGACTCTGCACCTCCAATTGTCCTTCGTGTTCCTGAACGATGCCAAGCGCAATACTCATGCCCAGCCCCGATCCGCCGAGATGCCGGCGGGTTGTATACAATGGGTCGAAGACGTGGGCAAGTTGTTCTTCACTGATGCCGCAACCGCTGTCGTGCACCACCACGCGCACGCCGCCTTCGGTCGGCATCGTGCCGACGGTGATCTCCACGCTTCCACACCCCGCCTCGATGGCGTTACGGATCAAGTTGACCAACACCAGCTCGATTTCCAGCGGATTCATGGAGACCAGTGGAATGGCGGGATCGAGGTCCAGCCGCAAGTTCGCCCCATGAGCACTGCCGTAGGGGCGGGCCAGGTCCATCGCCTGCTCGACCACGTCATTGACACTGCACGCCTGCTTTTCCGTCGGCTCATGCCGCGTGTACCGCAACAGCGTTCTGACGATGCGGCCACAGCGGTCCATCGAGGTGACGATATTCTGCAAACAGGCGGTCAGCCGATCTCCGGCGTCCGGCAAATCCTTGATCGCCAGAGCGGTCTCGGCAGCCAGCAGGGCCGCGCCGGCGGGATTGTTGATTTCGTGGGCAATGCCCGCCGCCAGCAGGCCGACGCAAGCTAGCCGCTCATTTCGGCGAATCAAGTCCTCGATGTTGGCCCGCTCCGTGTTGTCGCGGAAGACCGCGACGCGATGCGTGATCCGTCTCGATTCGTCATGAACCGGCTCGGAGTGAAGATGCAGCAGCGTCGGCGAGCCTCCCTTGCCTGGGCAGCCAATCTCGTCCGAATAGACGCCGTCGCACAAGTGGCTCTTCTTCAGGCTGATCCAGAGGGGGTTGTCGTCGGAAAGATAGCCGTCGGAGGGCGGGATTATGTAGCCCGCGGCCGCATCACCGCTTGCGCAGCCCGCCATTGCATGAAAAGCCGCGTTGGCCAAAACCACCCGCGGCGTGCCCCCTTCCGGCGGATGGGCGGTAATCGCCATCCCATCTGGAATGCATGCAATGGCCCGGCGCAGCGCCACCAACTCGGACCGAGCCCGGTCGTACAGAAGCCGGCCCGTTGTCCGAGCCGTCCACGCGCAAATTTCAAGAGCGCCGCTTGCCCCACGGCTGCCTCTGTGTTAAAGAGACCCGACTAACCCGAATTATTCGTGACTTCTGTAATTCTTGAACCTCCTGGAGCGTCTAAGTTGTTGAACAAAAGCAACTTGTCCGCTCCAAGGAGGCCCAAGAATGAATCAACAGTCTGATTGGCAGGTGTCGTTCAGTTTCTTCGATCATAAGCCTGTCGTTGTCGAACCGCAACAGGCACAACTGACCAGTGACGCCGGGCTGCTGCCGATCCGGCAGTTGGATGAGCAACTCGGCCTGACCGCCGAGTTCGCGGCCGCCCTCGATGATCCCCGCAACCCGGACATCAGCATCCATTCGTTTCTGCAAATGGTCCGCATGCGGGTTTATGGCATCCTGGCCGACTACCCCGACCAGAACGACCACGACGTGCTCCGCCACGATCCCCTCTTCAAGCTTCTCGCCGGCCGTTCGCCCGAAGGCCGGGAACTGGCCAGCCAGCCCACCTTGTCCCGGTTCGAGAACGCCGTCAGCGTCCGTTCGCTGCGGAGATTGGAGGATGTCTTCATCGACCAATTCATCGCCTCGTTCGCCACGCCCCCGCGGCACCTGACCTTCGACATCGACGTGTTCGATGATCCCACGCATGGACAACAGCAGTTGACCTTCTTCCACGGCTATTATGACCAATACCAATACCTTCCGCGGGCCATCACCTGCAAGGAGAACGATCTGGTGGTGATGGTCTGCCTGCTGTTCGGCACGGCCCATGCCGCGTTGGGAATCGAGGACGACTTGCCATATCTGCTGCGACGGCTGCGCGAGGTGTGGCCCGACGTGCAGATCAGCCTGCGGGGAGACAGCGGCTTTGCCGTTCCCAAGACGTATCTGCTCCTGGAAGAAGGGAGCGTGGACTACACCTTGGGCCTGGCGATGAACGCCGTGTTGAAGCGTCGTAGCGAGGAACTCTTGGCGGAAGCGCTGCGGAATTACCAGGAAACAGGCCAGCCGCAACGGCTCTTCACGGCCTTCGAATATCAGGCCGCTTCGTGGCCCGAGCCGCGTTGGACGATCATCAAGGCCGAAGCGCATGCCCAGGGAACCAATCGCCGCGCGGTGGTGACCAATCGGCCCGGTGCGCGGGTGCTGCCGCAAGCGACGTACGACGAGTATACAGAGCGCGGCGAAAGCGAGAATCGCAACAAGGAACTGAAGTGCGGGCTTCAGGCGGATCGGCTGAGCGACCACCGCTACATGGCGAATCTCTTTCGTCTCTACCTGCACGCCCTAGCCGCCAATCTTCTGGCGCGGCTGCGCGGCGTGGTCGCCGATCCGCCCCCGCCGGCCATTGTCACCCCGTTGCCCACCGAAGCGCTGGCCGGCAAGCAGCGTCACGATTACCTCAATCACCGTCGCGAACGGGATCCGTTGGGCGAAGGTCAGCCTTGCACTTGGCGGACGCGGCTGATCAAGGTCGCCGCGGAGATCGTGGTCCGTGCCCGACGGGTTATCGTCCGATTGGCCAGTTCTTGGCCCTACCTCGATCACTACCGGCAGGTCGCGCAGGCCGTTCTCGGTTGCTCGCTGCCGCCGGTTCCTGAGAGCGGATGACCATCGCATCATCCTCGTACCTCGCCGCCTCCAAGGCTCGAACGTCTTGGGGGAAAGGGGGGATTGTTGGCCTACGGCGTTGCCGATCGGCCTATCCTCGCCGACTCCCCCTAACCGACCACCGGTCCGTGTCCTTCAGCCCACATCACGAATAATCCGGGCTAAACAGGGATGACTCAACACCACGCTAATGTAGTATCGTTTGCGGAAAAGTCCATAGCAGTTTGAGCGTTCCTTCCACAAAATGCTCCCTTTGATACTTCATTTCGGATGAAGCGACGACGGTGGTCGCCACAAATGGGTGGAATGCGAAAAAATCGCAGTCGGCGGCGCCGTTTTCGCTGCGAGCCAGGCGAAGGGGACAGTCCCATTTTCGCTGGCACGAAAATTGGGACAGTCCCCGTCAATCGCACGGCCCGGCAATGTGGCTGCGAATGAGGTTGCCGAGGTCTTGCGGCGAGGCGCGTCGCAGGCGGTCCAGCACGCATTCCCAGCGATAGGCGAAGCTGCCCGCCTCGTCCCGCGGCCGATGCTTGAAGAGGGTGTCGAACGCTCGTTTGCGTTTCCGATACTCGAGTTGGATTCTGGAAAATCGGCCGACGAAAGCGTTGACGTACAGCGAGGCGAACTCGTTGGCATCGGCCAGGAGCGAAAGACGGCGGTTGACCGGCCCGGCGTACTCCCCCGCAAAGTGCTCCAACTCGGTGCGATAGTCGGCGAACGTCCCCATCTGGTCGGCGACGACGATTTCGACCGGCAATCCGCCGTCGTTTTCCACGACGACCTCGTCCCCGTCATCGAACACCACGCTGCCCTGCGTGTCGCATCGCCCCACGATCATGTTGGACGCCGCCGCCAGGCCTAGCAGCCGGGCAAGCCGGGAGGCGAACGCCGCGTCGGCCAGTCGCTGTGGCGGAATCTTGTCGGTCGCCATGCCGCGGATGAAGTCGCGCTCGAAATAGGGCGACCAGATGACCGCGTTGCAGAGGTCGCGGCGCGGCCCAACGTACCGCTCGCTGATCCGCTTGGCGGTCGTGCGCGGCGGCAGGTTCATGCCCAACTGGCGGCAACCGAGCCGGCGGTCGAGAATGTACTCGGTGTACTCTTCCGCCTGCATAATGGCGTCGAGCAGCTTCTTTCCGTCGTTCAGATGCTCGCGGATGCCCCATTTTTGCATGCGAACGATCTTGACGATCTCCTCCGGGATGCCTCGCTGCTTGACCTGGGCGATGTAGACGTCGCGGCGGCCGGAGAACGTCGTGCGATACGACAGCGATCCGACCACGCGGCCGATGTTCACGTATTCCAGGTCGCCGTATTCGCGCACGAAATTGAAAATGAACCCCCGGCACTTGTCGTCGCACAGCCGCCGCAACTCGGGATCGTTCGTCTCTTCGGCCAAGTCGAGAACGGAATCGAATATCAGTTCCCCCTCTTCAATCCTTCCGCCCGGCAACCATTCGATCTGCATGAAGAACTCGGAGCCCAGCCCGAGCAACGCTTCCTCGGAGGCGGTCTTTTCGTCTTCGCCGATCAGGGCGGCGTACATGGCGTTGCGCCATTCCAGGTTGGCGACGCTGTCGTGATGGAATTTTGGCGAAACGGAGTCGGCGAACTTCCGCAGCAGGGCGTCGTAAACGCTTCTGAGCGTCTCCGCGTCGATCGCGGCGAAGTCGTGCGGGGCGAAATCGGCTTTCGAGATGCCTTCGCCCGCCATGAAAAAGCTGATCTCCGGGCTGCCGTAGCGATTCACTCCGGCCGAGAACTCGCGGATTTCGGCGAGGTGCTGCCGCAGCGACGAATCGCCCAGCCCCTTCAATTCCGAGAACGACTCGTACGTCAGCAGTCGCGAGCCGGTTGCCTTGCTGTAGTAGTACAACTCATTGCCGCGGATGGCGATGCGCGAGGCCCCGATCATCCGATTCATTTCGTCGGGCGTCTTCGGCAGCGGGCTGATCCGCCACAACTCGCCCCGCTCCTTGATCGCGGTGCGGACCTGCTGATTCCGCACCAGCAGAAACCGCACGCGATGCTTTGGCACCAACTCCTGCAAGAGATCGTCGGCCCGAAAACTCAGCCCCATGTCGCTCGGATCGGGGCGAATCAGAATCGTTTCGTCCTCGATGATCAAATCGACCGAATTCTGCCATTCGCGCGCCTCTTCCTCGCGGCTCAACGGCCCGAGGCCCTGCTCCAACCGCTGGCGAGTCAGCAGGTCGACGTAGGCCATTCGTTGCGTGGCGTGGATGCCGGGCAACGTCACGATCGCGTTCCCGTAGGGGAATACGGTGGTGATGCGGGACTTGAGTTTCCCGTCGCCGCTTCGCGCCATCGGGTGTTCGCCAATGATCTGGGGCAACATGAAACCACAAAGCCGCTTGCGGCTTCGCATCAAGACTAATCGAGCAACTTACCGCGCGTCACCGTCCGGCGACGACGTGACCAGCACGTGATTTCCGAAATACCGCCGCGCCGCCTTGACCACGTCTTCTAGTTTAACCGCCTCGATTCGCGTGTCAAACGTCTTGCGATAGTCGTAGCCGAGCCCGTACAACTCATCGACGGCCGCTTCCTGGGCCTGCTGGCTGATGGCGGTGTCTTCTTGAGCATGAAGGGCGATCACCCTCTTCACCGCGACTTGGAACTCGTCTTCGCCGATGCGACCCTCTTTCGCCCGCGCGACGTTGGCCTCGATTCGCGAGACGACCTCGCCGACCTTGTCGGGCCGCGTTTGGGCGAGAATGGTGAAATAGCCCGGCACGGGCCCGGTCATCTGAAAGGCGTGCACGTAGTACACCAACCCCGCGCCGCGAAGCTCTTCGTGCAGCCATCCGCCCGGATACTGGTAGCCCGCCATGACGGCCCCCAACACCGTCATGTCCGCATACTCCTTCTTGTCGAAAATGCTCGCCGTCGGGTAGCCGAGCATCACCATGCCGGTCTCCTTGGCGATCTTCTTGTGGCGAACGACCGTCTTTGCGACGGCATTGGGCTGGTTGAACTGCACTGGCCGGAAGCCGGAGTTGGCTTTGAGCGCGCCGAAGTGCTTCTTCACCAACGCCAGCGCCTCGTCGGGGTCGATGTCGCCGAAAACCGCCACGACCATGTTGTTCGGCACGAAGTATTTCGCATGATACTCCCGCAGGTCTTTCGCGGTGAGCTTTTTCACCGAGTCGGCCGTGCCCCCCTGGATCACGTGGTACGGCGAGGCGGCCGGCAGATTGTCGAAAAAGAACTCGCCGATCTCCTGCTGAGGATCGTCGGCCCGGCGGGCGATCGCGCCGAGTTCAAGCTGCTGAACTTTGGCGAACTCATCCTCGGGAAACGTCGATTCGCGTGAAGCACTCGGCGAACAATGCGGCCGCGGCGGGGAAATCGGCCCGCAGCGTCGTGGCGCTGCCGAACACGGTGAACCGCCCCGCGCCCATCGACAAATTGCCCCCGATCGAATCGAAATACTCGGCGATTTGCCGGGCGGAATGCCTGGCGGTGCCGCGGTCGAGCATCGCGCCGACCATGCTGGAACGCCCGGCCGTTTCTACGTCGTCGGCCAGCGATCCGCCGAGCACCACGGCCTGGATGTTCACCATCGGCAGGTGGGCGTCGCGTTTGAGCAATACCCGCAAGCCGTTGGGCAGCCGTTCCAGGCGGATTTTGCTCTCGGTGGCCTCGGCCGCTTTTCCCGTCAGCTTCGGCGCGCCGCCCGGCGGAGCGACGATGACGCGGTTGAGCCGCTGCGGCACGAAATAACGCCGGGCGACGTCGCGCACCTGCTCGGCCGTCACCCGCTGGATGCCTTCGACGTAAGTCTTGTCGAACAGCGGATCGTCGGCCGAAAGCTGGTTGCGGCCGAGGCTGTCGGCCATCTGCGCGACCGTCTGCCGGCCGAAGACCAGCTCGGCGGCCTTCTGTTTCTTCGCCTTCGCAAGCTCCTCCGGCCCGACCAGTTCGTCGCGGAGCCGATAGACCTCGCGCTGAATCCCTTCCGCCGCCTTCTCCCACGTTTGCGGCGGGCTGACGGCCATCACGGCGAACATGCCGGCCACGTAGTGCGGCGTATCGCTGACGGCGGTCGACTCCCAACACGACCTGCTCCTGGTTGCGCAGCCGCTCGGTCAGCCGCGAGCTTTCGCCCTCGCCGAGGATGGATGCCGCCACGTCGAGCGCGAACAGATCGGGGCTCGAAAGCTTCACCGTCGGCCAGGCGAAGACCATGTCGTAGGTGGCCCCCTCCATTTCGCGCACCGCCTCTCGCGGCGAAAGCTGCTCGGGCTCGTCCTCGAACGGAACGTATGTTTCGCGGCCGCGCGGCGTGCCGGCGTACTGCTTGGCCACCTCGTCGAGCACTTGCTTCGTCTTCACGTCGCCTACCACCACGAACACCTGATTGTTCGGCACGTACCGCTCGTGGTAGAAGTCGATGATCGTCTGGTTGGTCGTCGCCTTGAGCACGTCGAGGTAGCCGATCACCGGATGCGGGCGGGATGCATGCTGTAGACCGTCTGCTGCAACATCTTCCAGAGCACCCGCTGGCGGTTCACCTCGCCGTCGGCCAGTTCGCGCCGCACGACCTTCATCTCGCGGGCGAACTCCGCCGGCTCGAACTTGGCGTGCTGCATCGCGTCGGCCAGAAGCTCGATAGCCGTCATGGTGTTCTTCGCCGGGCAGTCGATGTAGAACATCGTCTGGTCGGTCGAGGTGGCGGCGTTCGTGGCGCCGCCGAACGTGTCGATGATCTTGGCGATTTCCTTCTCGCTGCGATGCAGAGTGCTGCCGCCCGCCACGACGTGTTCGAGCACGTGGCTCAAGCCGGCCCCGAGATTCTTGCCCTCGTAGGCGCTGCCGGTGTTCTTGACGAAACACCGCACGGTAGCCACCGGCGCCACGTGGTTCTCTTGCACGATGACCGTCAAGCCGTTGGAAAGCGTGGCCAGCGTGACGTCGTCCGGCAGACGCTGGACGCTCTCGTAGCGAGGCGGTTCGGCCGCCGAAGCGATGGCGACGAATGCAAAGCAGAAAGAAAACACAACGAGCACACCGAGATGCGTGCGGGTCTTCATGGGTTTGGTCCCTGTAATGCGTTGATATTATCTCCCCGTAGGAAAGCAGTGAATATACCCACTGATTGCAGCAGCGACCAGCCCCTACCAAGAAGCTTGTGCCGAGAAAGCCGTTCGTCTCTAGCGACTAGCTGTACTCTCAGCGGTTTTCCGCGTGCGCACAAGCGACATCAGCGCAAACGCCGTTCCGTACTGCTGGTGGTAGTCGAACATGGGGAAATCCCACCACGAACCGTCCTTCTCCTGCAAGGGAAGCAGAATATGGGCCAGGTGATCTTGGAAGTACGGCCGCTCCTTCGCCGGAAGCTGGTCGATGCACAGCGCGGCGTAATAATGGCCGAAATAGTAGAAGTAGGCGGCCACCTGACACCACGATTCGTGCGGGATCGGGCGTTTGCGGCCCATGTCGAGCCATAGGTTTCTCGCGAACAGCCGATCGAGCCACGTCTTCATGCACGTCGTCGGTCACTAGCTTGTCGCCCCAAAGCCGCATCGCAATGTTGCACGCCTGCGAACGCCCGAGGCTGCCCGACGGACGATTGATCAGCCGTTGCGGCTGGTACTTCAGATACTCGCCGTAGTCCATCGAGAAATCCGGCTTTCGCTGCCGCAGGATCGACGCCGTGCCGCGATCGACCAGCCGCTTGGGCACGTCGATGCCGGCCAGCTTGGCGTCGTGCAACGCCACGAGCACCGCCGACGTAAGGAACCCGATCGACGATCCGCCCGGCTTTTGGGTGTGGTAGTCGAAATCGTAGTACGCCCAGCCGCCGTCGACCACTTCATAACGATTCAGCTTGTCGATTTGGTTGTCGATCAACGCTCGAATCCGTTGCTGGCGTTCCGCGTCGCCCGGCTTGCGGCCAAGCATCCGCGTCAATGCCTGAATCGAATAGGCGTGCGTCCAGACGTTATAGAAAGTGTCGGGCGTTTGCCGGCGCACCTTGGGCAAGTGCTCGAATAGCCAGACTTCGGCCCGATCGATCGCCCGGGGAACTTCCGGGTTGTCGCCGCCGATCTCGATCAACGCCGAGATGCACATCGAGGTGACCGCCGCCTTGAATGCCTGATGCGCCCCCGGCACCGGCGAATCAATCTCATACGGCCGCGTGATGTTCGCCGACCCCCACGAGCCGTCCTTGTTCTGCCGCTTCAGGAGGAACGCGACGCCGCGGTTGATCGCTTGCTCGATGTCGCGCCGCGTGGGAGGCACGATCGCCTTGGGCTTCGGCCCGGTCACGGCGGCCTCGGGCGGAGTGGGCGGCACAGCGTCCTCCGCCAAAACCGGCAGACAGATGAAAACCAGCGCCGTCAGCCATGCCCATCGCATTTGCAGCCTCCAATCACCTATGACCACGACGCCCGAAGCAACGTAGGTTATGCTTCAGCATAACACCACGGCGAAACGCCCATCGTTATGCTGAAGCATAACCTACGAACTAATCCCTGACCCCTGATCCCTGACCCCTGATCCCTGACCCCTGATCCCTTCCCTCTCACCCCTTCTTCGGCTCGGTGACGACCTGCTCGCCCTCGCTCAGTCCCTTGAGAATCTCCACTTGCTTGTCGGTCTTCCGGCCGACGACCACGGGACGGGTCTTGGTCGTGCCGTCTTTCTCCAGCACTTCGACCGTCTGTTTCTGATCGTCCAACTCGTCGGTCACTACGGCGCTCGGCGGCACCGTCAGCGCGTCCTGTTTCAAGTAGGGCGTCAGCTTCACTTTGCACGTCATGCCCGGCATCAGCAACTTCGTCCCGCCGTTCAGTTCGACGTTCAGCTTCGCCTCGAACGAGCCGGGAGAGGTCGGAATGTCGCTCGTCGTGTCGAGCGTCACCGGCAGCCGCACGTCGGGAAAGGCGGGCGGCGTGGCGATCCCCTTCAGATTGGGACGCGCGTCGTGCAGGTCGCCTTCGTTAATCGTCGCTCGAATGCACATCGGACGGGGCTGCACCACGGTCATCACCACCTGGTTCGGCCCGATCCCGCCGCGAGGCCGCAGCGATTCGGCCAGCCCGCCGGCATCGCTTGTCCTGCCGCGGGTGATTTTGCCGTAGTACACAATCCCGTCGATCGGCGACTTGATGGTCATCTGCTCGCGGTCGGTCAACAGGTGTTTCAGCCGATCCTCGGTTTGCGCCCGCTGCAACCGCAGCTTATCGAGTTCCAATCGCGCCCGATTCAACTCTGTTGGAATCTGCACCTTGCTCTTCTCCCAGTCGATCAGTCTTCGCTGCGTCGATTCCCGCACCTCCGCGTCCTTTCGCGGAATGGCATACTTCATCTCGTGATCGTGGCCGATTTGAGCCGATTCCAGCCCGAACTTGGCGCGATCGACGGCGTCGCGCCCGCGCTTCAGCACGATGGCTTCAGTCTCTTCGGTGATGTCGTCCGCCTTGTACATTTTCTCCAACTGCCGCAGTTCTTCCTCTTCGTATTCCAGGTACTCTTTCATCGACTTCAGGCTGAAGTCCGTCGCTTTGACAGTGAAGGGGCGATCGATCTCGAAGTAGAAATCCCGATCTTCCTTGGCCAGACGCGCGGCGCGCGAGCCGGCCTCCATGTCGATCGGCGTCGTCTTTTCCAGTGCGCTCAATTGCTCCTCGGTCTGCTGAAGCGACAGGGCATTGATCTGCATGTCCTTGCGGAGGTCCGTGATGGCGTGGTCGAGTTTCTCCGGGTCCAACTCCAGGATGACGTCCCCCTTCCGCACGTAGGCGCCGTGCGGCGCGGCGTGCAGCACGATGAGCGAGGACCACTCGTCTGGCCGAACGGCAATCTCCTGGGCGTTTTCGGCCTCGAGCACGCCGTCCAATTCGAGCGTGATCTTGATCAGGCCCTTCTTGACTTTTTGCGTAGCCGGCGGGGCGGGCTTCTTAGCTTCGTCAGCTTTCTTCGCCGGTTCCTCGGCGGCCTTTTTCTTGGCCGTCTTGTCCGCCTTCTTGGCTGCTTTATCCGTCTTCTTTGCCGGCTTATCGGCTTTCTTTGATGCAACAGATTTCTTAGCCGCCGGCGGATCGGCGAACGCAGGGACGGCGATCAGAGCAAACGTGAATACGCATAGAACCCCATACCGACAAAGACAACGCATGGTGCTTCCCCCTCAAAAGGTAGGTGTGACAGGCGGGTATGCCATAGGAAAGCGCGGCCCTATCGCCGCCGCATTCTATCTATTCTGCCACGCGGGAGGGGAAAACGCAAGATACCCCGCAGCGGTTACTGCGATTTGCAGCAGGTTGACAACGGAATGAGCCGGATACTGCGGCTTGGGGCCGCCTTCCTTCGCGCCGGCGTATCCCCGCCCTGGCATGGCGAGTCGGGCCAACGCTATAATAGTTTTAGAGAGGTGGAAGCTATGACGCTGCTCATCGAGGCCAATCCCGTCCCGCTCCGGGCCGACCCGGATGGGACAATCCGTGTGGTCGGCACTCGGTTGACATTGGACACGATTGTTTTGGCCTACCGCGATGGCGCGCCGCCGGAGGAAATCGTTAAGCGGTTTCCAGACCTTTCGCTTCCCGACGCTTACGCCGTGGTTGGGTACTATCTTCGCTTTCCACGAGAGGTCGAGGCGTATCTCGATGCGCGAAGGCTGGCGGCCGACGCAATCCGCCAAGAGATCGAGGCCAACTGCCCCACAAGACCCGCCCGCGATCAACTGTTAGCACGACGCGCTGGAAAATGAACGGCGATGATCCGCTTGCTGGCAGATAACGACTTTGACGAACGAATTCTCAAAGGCGTTCTTCTACGTAATCCGGAGGTCGATGTTGTCCGAGTGCGAGACATCGGACTCGCAGAGGCACACGACAAGGAAGTGCTCAGTCATGGAGCCTCGTTGAACCGCGTGGTCATCACTCATGACGTTAACACTCTTGTTGGGTTGCCGTATGAGCGGATACGAGGGGGCGTACCAATGGCAGGAGTCATCTCGGTCCCGCAGACTCTTGCGCTCGGCCGAGCCATTGAAGATATTCTTCTAGCGGTCGAATGCGCCTCGGAGATGGAGTTGAACAGCCAAGTCTGGTATTTGCCGCTTTGAGACGTGGCCGCCTTTTCTTCGGGCCGCTAACTTTGGGCCGTCATGTGCAACTCCGCGGAGATCGGCAGTTCAAGAATGTCGTTTCGCAGCAGGCGTGTTGAGAAGAACAACACCTCCAGGTTCTCGATTTCGCCCGTGTGCGGATTCAGCCGAGCGATGACCTCGTCGCCCAACTCTTCGGACTCCTGCTCCGCATAAGGCTCGCGGCTGCCTATGTAAAAGATATCCGCCTCGCGGTCATATTGCAGGGTCAGCTTTTCCGCCATTGGATTCCTCGCCCATCTTCCGAGAACTGCGCGGTTCCTTGTCGAAATCAGCGATGTCCCGTTTTCGGTTTTGCCCTCTACGCCCCTTTTCTTCGGTACTCAAAAGTGCGCACAATCACGTAGGCTATTAAGGCAACGACGAAAAAGACCATCAGCACCCAGGCAACACCTTGTGTCGTCTCGATTACGGTCCGATATAGTTCAAATACCCATCGGCTTCCGGTGAGCTCAAGAATCCCTGCATGAGACCATTCTGGCGCCGTTATGTACAATTCAAGTTTCCAAAGGTCCACTCCCCAGGATATGCCGGTGACGTATACTGCAAACCGTATGTACTTGGACCATGCTGCGCTGATCTCTTCCGAGACGACCCGCTGCAGAATGGCGTCAATCGGCTTACGAAACATCCGCACGGCAACGAACGATACGGAAAGAGAAGTCAGGAATGTGACTGCCAGAAGCATTATGAACAGCATGACGAACCTCCCTCTGTAGCGAGGAGAAAAACTCTGGAAAGCGACGATTTGCATCCGTTTCAAGAGATAGGCGATAACGGATCGGCGATATAACGCTCCGTTGGTCTGAAAATCCCGTCTCACCGGCGGCTGTCAGCCGCCGGCTATTCTTGACAATCGTGACTCAACACGCGTCGTCTATTGGTTTTCCGTCCGCAGCCGCGCCAGAACGCTGTAATCTTCCAGCGTCGGAAGTCGAGACGGTGGCGCAGCCGGTTTTCCATGATCGCGATTACCAAAACCCGTTGTACCCTCGTTTCAGCTTCAACTCCAAGTCAGCTTCGGCCTTTCCAATAGCCGGGGCGTCGTTTTGCGTGGGCGATGGCCACGACCACAATGCGGTCTGGCGCGACTCGGTACACAATGCGAAAGGGAAAACGTCCTACCGGGCACACTCGGTGAGACTCGTCGATGGCGGCAAATCGTTTTGGATCGACTGCAATCGCGGACAAGGCCACATCGACGGCATTCGCGAAGCCTACTGCCGCTTGCACGCTCCGTTCGGCATACCAATCAAACGACTCGTCAAAGTCGCGACGGGCTCCGGGAAGATAGTCAACTGGTAGCATTCGGCTCAACTACTCCAACGCGGCGCAAAGCGTCCGCTCGGATTTGCTCCCAAGGAATAGTCTCGGCCGCACCGGAATCGTACTCCGCAGATCGCCGTTTCACCTCTTCGAGCCATTCATCGGTCAGCCGCGGAAGCGATTCGGCAGGCACGGTCTCCCACAGGGCCTCGGCCAAAAGGATGCGATCGGCAACCGGCAAGCGGCTGGCGTCGGCAAGCAACGATTCGTAACTGAGCATGGCGGCACCTCCTTACCAAATTATACACCAACGCTCCATGTTTGAGCTATTCCTCGCCGCCCTCACCCCCTGCCCCTCTCCCGCGACGGGAGAGGGGAGACCGCGAGCCGCTTACTCGTCGTCCGTCCGCAGCCGCGCCAATACGCTGTAATCTTCCAGCGTCGAGGTGTCGCCCACGGTCTGCCGGCCGGCGGCGATGTCGCGGAGCAGGCGACGCATGATCTTGCCGCTGCGGGTCTTCGGCAATGAGGCGGTGAAGTGGATGTCGTCGGGCACGGCCAAGGCGCCGATCTCTTTGCGCACGTGGTTTTTCAGCGCCTTCCGCAATTCCTCGGAGGGATCGAAACCGCTGGACAACGTGACGAACACCGTGACCGCCTCGCCCTTGATGTCGTGCGGACGGCCGACCGCCGCCGCCTCGGCCACCGCTTCGTGGCTCACCAGGGCGCTCTCGATCTCGATCGTGCTTAGCCGGTGGCCCGAAACGTTCAGCACGTCGTCGATGCGGCCCATGATCCAGTAGTAGCCGTCCTCGTCGCAACGGGCATTGTCGCCGCAGAGATATTTGCCGGGCACGTCGGTCCAATACTGAATCTTGTACCGCTCGTCGTCGCCCCAAATGCCGCGGAGCATCGCTGGCCAGGGCTTCGTGATCGTCAGCCAGCCGCCGGCCCCGACGGGCACCGGCTTGCGGTCTTCGCCGACGATTTCCGGCACAATGCCGGGCAGCGGCTTCGTGCAACTGCCCGGTTTGGTGGCAATCGCGCCGGGCAGCGGGGTCATCATGATTCCGCCCGTCTCGGTCTGCCACCACGTATCGACGATCGGGCAGCGCTCGCCGCCGATCTTGCGGTGATACCACATCCAGGCCTCGGGGTTGATGCCTTCGCCCACCGTGCCCAGCAGGCGGAGGCTGGAGATGTCGTACTTGTCGACCCACTCGTCGCCCCACTTGATGAAGGTGCGGATGGCCGTCGGGGCGGTGTAGAGGATGTTCACCTTGTACTTCTCGATCATCTCCCACCAGCGGCCCTGGTGCGGCGTGTCGGGGGCGCCTTCGTACATGAAGACCGTCGCCCCGGCCGTCAGCGGCCCGTAGACGACGTAGGTGTGGCCGGTGATCCAGCCGATGTCGGCCGTACACCAGTAGACGTCCTCGTCGCGGATGTCGAACACCCATTCCATCGTTTTCTTGGCGAAGAGGTTATAGCCGGCCGTCGTGTGTTTGATGCCCTTCGGTTTGCCGGTCGAGCCGCTGGTGTAGAGGATGAACAGCGGGTTTTCGCTGTCCAGCGGCACGGCGGGGCAATCGGCCGAGGCCTCGGCCATCAGATCGTGCCACCACAAATCGCGTCCGGGCTGCATCGTCACGTCGCAGCCAGTCCGCTTGTAGACGATGCATTGCTTGACGCCGGGCGACTTGGCCAGCGCCGCGTCGACGTTGCCCTTCAAGGGGATTTGCTTGCCGCGGCGCCAGCTTGCGTCGGCCGTAATCATCAGCTTGGCCTTGGCGTCGTTGTTGCGGTCGGCGATGGCCTCGGCCGCGAATCCGCCGAAGACCACGCAATGGACGGCTCCGATCCGGGCGCAGGCCAGCATGGCGACGGCCAGTTCCGGCACCATCGGCATATACATCGTCACCACGTCCCCCTTGCCGATGCCCAGCCCCTTCAGCACGTTGGCGAACTTGCAGACTTCGCGGTGCAGCATTTCGTAGGTGTAAACGCAGACGTCGCCCGGCTCCCCCTCGAAGATAATGGCGGCCTTGTTGCGTCGCGGCGTGTTCAGATGGGCGTCGAGGCAGTTGTACGAGACGTTCGTCTGACCGCCGACGAACCATTTGGCGAACGGCTCGTTCCATTCGAGGACTTTCGTGTAGGGCTTGAACCAGTGGAGCTCATGGCCCATCTTCCCCCAAAAGCCTTCGATGTCGCCCGCCGCCTCCTTCCACAGCTTCTCGTACTGTTCCAGGGATTTGACGTGGGCCTTGGCGGCAAACTCCTTGGGGGGTGGGAACAATCGCTCTTCCTTCATCACGTTGACGATCTGCCCAGATTTTGCCTCTGCCATCAGTAACTTCCTCCGAACGAATAAGGTGAATGGTGTGGTTCGACTGTCTGACTCGACGCGGAACGGTTCCGCCTGAAAGAATTCCGCATTATACCCGCCGAGGGTGGCTTGTCAATTAAGGCGGCAAAAAAGATGACGCCCCGCCGTGCCAGAGGTATCCGACGGCCCCACGGCGGGCTTTGAAAGCTTCCGGAGTTCTAACAGAACTCCCCTCGCCCGCTTGCGGGAGAGGGGCAGGGGGTGAGGGCAGCTTGGGTCCTACTAGAATCCGTTGGGCAAGGCAACCGCCACGGCCTTTTCGTTCCGGGGCATCTCTTTCTGGAAGTCGCCGGCTCTTGGCACTTTGAACGCCACGGCAAAGACGATCGCCCCGGCCAGCGTGATCGCCAGCGGCACCACCCAGATCTTCGACCATTGGAACTTCCCGCCGACCGAGTTCTTTTCCATCACGAATCCGGCAAGCTGCGTTCCCAGAAACAGCCCGATGCCGTTGGTGGCGATGAAAATCAGCGATTGGGCCGAGGCGCCGATTCCCTTCGGGGCCATCGCGCCCACGAACATCTGCCCGCCGATCATGAAGAACACGTAAGCCAACCCGTGGAACGCCTGGACGAGGATGATTCCGAGACTGTGCTTGCTGACGACGTAGGCGCCGAAGAGGACGGCCCAGCACAAGGCGCCGACGGCAAACGTCCATTGGAATCCCGCTTCCTTGATAAGCAATCCGAGAAGGAAGATGGTGGCGACCGCCTGCACGGCCTGTGCCATGCCCATCGCCGCCGAAACATTCTTGCCGCTAACCCCGCGGTCTTGCATGAACTGGCCGGTGCCAAGGAAGTAGAACTGCATCATGCCGGAGACGGCCAACTGCACGAGAATGAAGACCAGATAGTTGGTGTTTCCCAACATATCCAGGGCCGCCAGCATCGGATTCGTTGTGGCCGCGTTCGCCGCCGTTGTCGAAATGGCAAGATGTGAAGCAGGAGTCGGCGGCTGGATCAGGCACACCAACGCCATGACAACCGAGAGGAAGGCAGCAAGATACAGAGCGTCGGGCCCGTCCCCGCCGGTCTTGCGAACTTGTCGCATGCCCGTCAGGAAGTAGCCGATCAACGCCCAAGCCACCGGCGCCCAGAGAAAGACCAATGCCTGCTTCGAGATCGGCAGCGACAAGAAGACCACCACGTCGCTTCCGGAGATGTGTTCAAACAGCACCTTGTTGACCAGCGGCAACGTGGCGGTATAGAACACCGAGTAGGCCAGCATCGTCCAGAACATGCCCCAGAACTTCGTCTGTTTCGCCGCAACGAACAGCAGGACGGCCCCGATTGCGTGCGAGGCCATGATGATCCATTCGGCGTTGAAATACTTGTCGGCCAGATAGCCGGAGGCGACGGGGGCGAAAATGCACGCCAGCGGGAACGTGGCATAAACCCAGCCCGTCTGTTTCCCGCTGAGTTTCATCGGCCCCAGCAGCCGCATCGCCAGCACCGGCATCCACGCTCCCCAAACTGCGAATTCCAAGAACATCAAGGCGCTGACTCGCAGATAATCGTGATTCATGTGTACTTCCCAAGGCTGAGAGGCTGGTATGGGTGGATTTCTCGCCGAAAACGCCGACTTCGACGGATTCTAGCCGCTGGGGGGGAGAAATACAACGGCTGTTCAGAAGAGTGGCAGAAGAGGCGTGGTCGCGTTGCCTCGTCCCAAAGGGATGTCAGTGGTGGCGTTGCGTCATCCCGAAGGGATCTCAGCTATTAGCCCCGGGTCGTTCCGAACGACCCGGGGATTTCTGGTCGATGATCTCCTGGAATCCAACCCCGAATTTCAGAGCTTGGTAGCCAAGTCGAAGGCCAGCCCCCGCAAGCCGTTCCCGCCCGCGCGATAGCCGGAAGTGCGCACGGTGCCCCGGAATTGCCCGCTCAAGCACAACCTACGTGACTGCTGCGATTGCAGGGGAGACACCCTTTCCCTTGTTGCAGAGCCAGCATAATGTCTGAAGGTTATCTAAGATCGTCCGCCCACCGTCCGCCCACGGAATGACGTGATCAACCTCAAGGACAGCCTCCTCTCGCCGGGATCTTCCGCAAACGCAACATCTAAAGTGATCTCTCTCCATGACGCGAAACCGCAACTTGGGGCCTGCCACCCTCAAACGATCCCGCTGGCCGGCTGGCAGCCGCATCTCTCGTTCTTTGCTTCTTGAAACCGTTTCTGAAAGCTCTACTCCTCCCGAGATCTGCTCAATCTCCGAATCACACAATTCACTGCCAATCGGCACTGCCTCAGACCGTTCGGTCTCCACCCATTTCAAGAATGCCAACAACGCCTGGCGCCAAGTGCCAAATCTCACAATATACTGTCTGTTGAAGGAACTCGAGAAGGGGCGGATTCCATTTCCCGGTGCTTTGGAGACCGCCCTAACGCTTCCCAAACCGCCATGAGATTCTTAAATAGCTCATCGTCATCGTAACGATTTGCGTGAATGGACAGTTGCAGCCCTGCCTGCTTCACAGCCGCTTCCCAAGAACCAAATCGCCTCGAAAACGTGCGAACGTCAATTCTTGAAAACTGGCTGACGTGTTCCTGGTTTATCGTCGTGGTTCCCGCCAAACGGGCAACCCGCTGCAATTCCTCCAGCAGTGAGCCTCTGTCCGCTGTTAGCGTTGTTGTTCGGCGGTTCAGGCCAGTAGGATGCCCGCGCGCGCTTTCGTACGCCGTGAGTGCATGTGAATATGTCCCCCAAATACGCTCGTACGCTTTGGGACCAATTGTGGATGGCGGTCGGCCAACGTCGCTATAAAGCGGCTGCCTCCCTAATGCTGCCCACAGGCGTTCAAGGTTGTCGAGACATTCCTGTTCCGTGAACGGTTGTTTCCATGTTCGCCTCAAGTTAAGACCAGCAACACTAAGACCTTCTGACCAGGTGCCGAAAAACCGTCTGATTGTGTGTGCCGAAACCCCCAATTTAAGGGCATTGAAACCGGCAATCGTTGGAGCGCGCCCGTCCAATCTCGACGCCGCAGTCTTCAACATACCCGAGTACCGCTGCGCCGTCTTAACACGTTGGACATCATTGCGCGAGCAGATTCCCGCCAGACCTAGGGCGCGAGGCCAAGAACCGAAGGCGGTTCTCACCGCCTTTGCTGAAAATGCAGAAACGTAGTTGAACTCTGCGACAGTCAGACGTCTGCCGCTGATGATCGACGCCACTCGGCGGATTTCGTTCAGGATTTCCTCTGGGGAAGAGCCTTTGCCTTGTTGCTGATGCATCTTGGAAGTAATCGAAATGCCCGAATACCTTTCCACCAGCCCGGCAGCGGCCAGAGCCTGTTGCCAGCCGCCAAAGCGCCTGCGAATTGTAGACACGCTTACGCGCGGAAATTTGCCAAACTCCTTTTCTGTCAGCGGGCCAGTCGTTACGACCCCAGCTACCCGCTGGATCTCTTGAACAAGTGACTCATTGGAGTATTCAGCGAGGAAATCCTGTTCGAACATCCCCATCGCAAATCAGCCTCCGGAAAAAAGCGATAGAAATTCGCTCTTCCAATCGATGGTCGGTTTCGCCCATCCTACCCCGTGCGGCATGGGGCAGCAAGCAGCATTGGCAACGCAACGGGGTTCGCCTCGCCCGGTCCTCGGAGGCAAAAGACTCGCGAGCGATGTTACAGAAAGCGGGCTCGCGGGGTATGAAGGCCGTCAGAGTCGTGCAAACAGGCACCCGTCGCAGCCGCACCGCCCTCACCCTGGCCCTCTCCCAAGGGGCGAGGGGACTTTAAGAGAAGTGGAGGATAGGGGGCTCGAACCCCTGACCTCGACAATGCCATTGTCGCGCTCTCCCAACTGAGCTAATCCCCCGCAGATCGCCGGCCAGCCTCTGAGGCCAATACCAGCAACCGCGAAACAACTAAACTACTGCCATCCCCCGCTGGTGTCAAGGAGGGTCGCAAAAGACCGGGGCCAACACCGTACTGCTGCTTTCCGCCTTTACACGCAACCGACCCCTGCGGTATCCTCCTATGCTGACCGTGGTTTTGCCCACCCTCCCTAATCGTTGAGGTTTCAATATGTTCCGGTTTTCAACTACTATCTCGCTCATGGCGGTCTCAATGGGCGTCGTGTTGGGCGCCGGCAGCCCGATTCTTGGCGAGGAACCCCGCGTCGACAACTCGCTAATTCCCATCGGTGAGGACTTCCGCGTCGATAACACGGTCTTCGCCGGCGATAAGAAGGAGCCGATCAGCCGGAGCGTGACCATCTTCCACGACGGCATCGTCTACGACTGCATGAAGATGCCCGCCGAGACCGTGGTCTTCGACAAGACCACCAAGAGATTTGTCCTGTTGAACATGGCCAGCGGCACCCGCGCCGAGTTGACCACGCGCGAGGTTACCGACTTTATCAGCCGGTTTGAGAGCCGGTTGAAGTCGATCATTGCCAAGAAGCCCGACGCGCTGATCCAGTTCATGGCCGACCCGAAGTTTCAGGAACGCTACGACGAGTCGGCCGGCAAGTTGACGCTCAGCAGCCCTCTGGTCACTTATACGGTAGTACTTGCGGCCGGTCCAAACGAGGCGGCGGCCGGGCAGTATCGCGAGTTCTCCGATTGGTATGCCCGGCTGAACATATTATTGACGCCGGGCGCCCTGCCGCCGTTTGCGCGGCTGGCGGTCAACGCGGTGGTTGCCAAGCGGAAAGCGATTGCCGCGCAGGTCACGCTGACGATCGTATCACCCAAGTCGGACCATAGGCAGACGATTCGCAGCACCCATCGCGTCGTCCGCCCGCTGACGGCCGCCGACCTCGAGCAAGTCGCGCGAATCCAAAAACAAATGACCGACTTCAAACCGGTCGATTTCGAGAAGTATCGCAAGGGGGAGCAGAAGTAGTCACGAGGGAATTTGTTTAGCCGCGCCCCGAAGGGAAGCGAGCGGTCGGTACGCCGCGAGCCAACAATAGCCGGGAGTCAACGACTCCCGGAGAACCGCCGCAAACCCGTACATTCCGGGAGTCGTTGACTCCCGGCTATTTGAATGAAGGAGCCGACATGAGCAAAACGTGGCTGATAGTGCTGGTCGCCGGCATCGTCGTGGTGGCATTGTTCATGCTGATTGCCGTGGCGGCCTTCGTCTTCTTCCCCCAAATCCAACAATCCATGATGCAGCCGAAGGGCCCGGTCTTGGTCTACGAAGTCGATCCCGACAGCCTGACGCCGGGTCAGACGGTGGACATGGACAAGTTGGCGAGAGCGATCGACCGCCGGCTGAATGTTGGATGGAACAGGCTCGGCCAGGTTCGGAAACTGGACGGCCAACGGATCGAAGTGGCGGTTGTCGGCAAGAGCCCAGCCGACAGACAGCGGGTGGAAGAACTGCTGGCACGTGCGGGCACCCTGGAGTTCCGCATCCTGGCAAACGTGCGCGACGATAAGGATCTCATCGACCAAGCGTCGGCCGATCCGTCAAAAGCCAAAATCAAGGACAAAGAAGGCAAGCTTGTCGCATGGTGGGTGCCCGTGAAAGCCGGACAGGACGCCGGCGTGGCCCGTTCTCCCGATATTGCCCTGCGCGAGAAGACGAAAGCCGGCCGCCGCACCACGGAAATCCTCGTGCTCAACGACGACTACAACATTACCGGTGCTTACCTTGCACGGGTGAAAGCGAGCGTCGATAGCGAGGGGAAACCGTGCATTACCTTCGGGTTCAGCAGCGCCGGCGGACAACTTTTCGGCCAATTGACCGGCAGCCACCTGCCCGACAAGCTGACCGGCTTCTCCTACAAACTGGCGATTATTCTCGACGACAAAGTGTATTCTGCTCCGGCCATCCAGAGCACGATCTATGACAGCGGCCAAATCACTGGTTCCTTTACCAGTGAAGAAGTCGATAGGATCGTGAGCGTGTTGAATGCCGAGAGCCTGCCGGCGAGAATCAGGCCGGTGAAGAAGTAGCTGACGTCGTCATCCACTCCTCGATTTCACCCTTGTTCGACGGCAATCTGCGTTCCTTCGCGCCGAGCGATTTCGATAATTGCACTGGAGTCATCCTGTTGCCATTGCTGCTCGCCGCAGGCAATCGGTTCGATCCGGCTGTCGATTTGCGCCGCTTGACGCCAGAGGAAATTTACATCCTGCCGGTTGAGAGGACCATCGAACTGCGGCGATACCACCAGAAGGTCGATATCGCTGCCGGGGCCCGCCTTTCCGGCCGGCCACGAGCCGAAGAGCACTCCAAAACGCACCGCCATCCCCGTTGCTTGCAGGGCACGCAGGTAATGTTGCACGGCGATTACCACCGACTGGTCAACCACTGCATAATCCCTTCTGTCTTGGCAAGAAATGCCTATGCCTCGGCGGGCGTTGGCGCAGGCAACAGCAATTCCGGATAGCGACCCTCGATATTGAATGCGTTCAACTCGGCCAACGTATCGATCTGCGCCCGAGTGCATGGCAAGCCCGCCAGTTCAGCCAGCCGCACCAAGTTGTGCATACGAGGCGCCAAATCCTTCGTTGCGCGACAAACGTCCGCCTTCAGCGCCTTCTCCAATGCCAAGTGCAGGAAGAACAGACCATGGCGAACTCTGCCTCGGCCAACTAGTTCGCGGGCGACAGCCAAGTCCTCGTCGGCCCCCGTTCGCCAGAATCCAATCTGCTTGGCCACGTCGATCATAAGTGCTATTCTATCTCTCGCACCTCAGGCGTGTCCACCCTCATCGAGCGGCTCCTGAAATCGTCACTCCTCCATAACCTCTTGCTCCC
Organism: uncultured Planctomycetia bacterium; assembly: GCA_963719005.1. Classification (GTDB taxonomy): domain Bacteria; phylum Planctomycetota; class Planctomycetia; order Pirellulales; family Thermoguttaceae. The sequence continues at coordinate 145,878 of CAVRAR010000017.1, read as the reverse complement.
GGGCCTTCGCCAATTCGGTGGCCTGGGCTTCGTAAGTCTTGGTGAGCTCTTGGATTTCTTCCTTCGCCTCGTCGCGGTCGTCCTCGGAGAACTCCTTGTCCTTCTCGCCCGAGTCGGCCGCTTTGTTGCCGTCGCGGCGGATGTTGCGGATCGCCACCTTCGATTCCTCGGCCAGCTCCTTGATGCGGCCGACCATCTTGCGGCGAACCTCCGTCGACAGCGGCGGCACGTTCAGCCGGATCAGCCGGCCGTCGCTCTGCGGATTGAAGCCCAAATCGCTGGTCTGGATCGCCTTCTCGATGTCCTTGATCGTGCCGGGATCGTAGGGGCGAATGACGATCTGATTCGGCTCGGCGGCGCCGACCGAGGCCACCTGCTTGATCGGCACCGCGGAGCCGTAGACCTCGACCCGCAGCGAATCGACCAGGCCGGGGTTCGCCCGGCCCGTGCGTATTCCGGCCAAGTCGCCCTTGAGTTTGCGAATGGCCTTCTCCATGCGTTCTTCAACGTCCAGAAGGATTTCGTCGGTGGTCATGGGGGGTAGCGCTCCGGGTCGCCGTACCGGCGACCGCTAAACTTCACGTCACCGTGCCGGCGAGCAACTCAATCGCCGCGTGGGCGCGGCGGCTAAACGGTCGAATCCAATTCCTATTCGTGAATCAGCGTTCCGACGCGCTGGCCGAACACGGCGGCTTCGATGTTCCCCTCCTTGCGGAAGTTGAACACCAAGATCGGCATGTTGTACTCGGCGCACTTCGTGATCGCCTCGCGATCCATCACCTTCAGGTTTTGCCGGCGGACGTCGTCGTAGCTCAATTCGCTGTAAAGGACGGCGTGGGGGTTTTTCTCCGGATCGTCGCTGAAGACGCCGTTGACGCGGGTGCCTTTCAACAGGATTTCGTGCTTCCAGCTCCAAAGCCCGCTGCGCCGCGGCGGTGTCGGTCGTCACGAAGGGGCTGCCGGTGCCGCCGGCCAGGATGACGATGCGGCCTTTCTCCAAATGCCGCCGCGCTCGGCGGCGGATGTACGGCTCGGCCACGCCGTCGGTCCGCACGGCCGTCATCAGCCGCGTGTCGCAACCCAACGACTCCAGGGCGTCTTGCAGGGCCAGCCCGTTGATCATCGTGGCCAACATGCCCATGTAGTGGGCGGTCGCCTCGTGGATGCAGGAGTTGCCGGAAGTGAACTGGGCTCCGCGGAGGATGTTCCCGCCGCCCATCACCACCGCGATCTGCACGCCGTGCTGCGCGGCGCTGTACGTCTGCCGGGCGATGTGCAACACGGCGTCCATGGCGATGCCGCGCTCGCCGGGATGCACGAAACCCTCGCCGGAAATCTTCAACACGACGCGGCGATACTTCGGCGCCGCCGATTTCTCTGCCTCGGCCATCGATGTCACTCCTTCGGCAATTCCCAACGAACGAAGCTCACCAACTTCATGCCCGCCTCTTTCGCCACCTGGCCGACCGTCTTCTTGTCGTCCTTCACGAACGGCTGCTCGGCCAGGCAGCACTCGGCGTAGAAGTTCCGCAGGCGTCCCTCGACCATCTTGGCGATGATGTTCTCCGGCTTGCCCTCCTTGCGGGCGGCCGCGGAGAGGATTTCACGCTCCTTGTCCACCACGGCCGGATCGAGCTCCTCCTTCGAGAGCACGGCCGGCCGCATGGCGGTGACGTGCATGCAGATGTCGCGGGCCAGTTCGTCGTTGCCGCCGTCGTACCGCAACAGCACGCCGACCGCGCCGTTGTGATGGGCATAGCCGGCTGCAACGGCCGTCGATCCGCACGATCCGCTCGAGCTTGAACACCTCGCGAATCTTGTTGTTCAACTCGTCGAACTGCTGCTTCAGCGTCGGCGCGGTCTTGCTCGGCGACGGCTGGGCCAACAGGGCCTCGGGCGAAGACGCCCCCGGGCCTGCGGCGAGTTGCTGAGCCATGTCGTTGGCCAACTGCACGAAATGCTCGTTGTTGGCCACCGGGGCGCTCTCGCAACGCAGGTCGATCATCGTGCCGACATTGGCCCCGGCAGCCACGTAGACGGCGATTCGGCCGGAAGTGGTCGCCCGGCCGGCCCGCTTCTCCATCAGCTTGGCCCCCGCCTTGCGAAGCACTTCGACGGCCTTATCGACGTCGCCGTTCGCCTCGGTCAGGGCTTTCTTGCAGTCCATCATGGGCAGGTTGGTGCGTTCACGAAGCGACTTTGACGGCGGCGGCGGATATTTCTGCCATTTGGGATTTCCTCCGGTTGTGCAAACGTAATTCAGCGTCGGTTATGTCTTCAGAACAGTGACACACTGCCGTATAGCCGGCGCAACTGCTCCCGTGGTTATGGCCGAAGCATCGACCTACGTCTCTGCTGGCGTGCAAGAGCCGGCAACGACGATGCCGTCTACACCGAAGCGACCGCCGCCCCTTCGGCACTGTTCCTGCTTCAACGCGCCGGCCGGCGGCCTTGCCCGCCAACACCGCGTCGGCCAACAACGCCATGATCAACTCGATCGAGCGGATGCTGTCGTCGTTGCCGGGAATCGGCAAATCCACCTGGTCCGGGATCGCAGTCGGTATCGATCAGGGCGACCGTGGTGATGCCCAGCTTGCGGGCCTCGCCGATCGCGTTCTTCTCCTTCCGCGGATCGACGATCACCAGGCACTCGGGCAGGCGGTTCATCGAGCGGATGCCGTTGAGGTTGCGGAACATCTTGCGGTACTCGCGGTTCAGCGACGATTGCATCTTCTTCGAGTACTCGGAAATCTTGTCGGAACTCCGCAGGGCCTCAAGCTCTTCGAGCCGCGTCAACCGGCTGCGGATCGTGCGGAAGTTGGTCAGCGTGCCGCCCAGCCAGCGATCGCTGACAAACGGCATTCCGCTGCGAATGCCCTGCTGCTCGATCGTGTCGCAAGCCTGCCGCTTCGTGCCGACAAACAGCACCAGGCTCCCCTGGGCGGCCACCTTCTGCAAGTAGCGCCGCGCCCGCAACAGACCGCGGATCGTCTCGCGGACGTCGATGATGTGGATGAGATTGCGGCGGGCGTAAATGTACGGCCGCATCTTCGGGTTCCAACGGCTGGCCCGGTGGCCAAAATGGACGCCCGCTTCAATCAAGTCCTTCACAAGAACAGTAGCCAAAGGAAACTCCTTAACAAGGCACACCGGCGAAGTCCTCGCAACGTAGGCGGCACACGCCGTGTGCCGCATCCCGCACACGGCGTGCGCGGGCTACGATGGAGGCGTCCGGCGTTAGGTCGATAGTTCGGTCGGGTAAACAGCATCACCGCCCTGGACCGTTCAAGACGGTAAACCCAATAGGCTACCAGAGTAAGCCGTAGACGTCAACCGATCAGTAAGACTCCACTCGCAGGTGGGGGATGTCGGAAAAGTGGGCGGGATTCCGTGTAATCAGTTTGTGGCCGAATGCCACGGCAGTAGCGGCGACCAGAACATCCATGTCGCCGGCCGGCCGACCCAAACGACGCAAGCGTGCGGTGAACTCGGCAAATAACCATGCGGCGCGGTCGTCAAATACAAGGACTTCCAGCCCGCTAAGAACTCGCTCGACGCTCTTGGCTTCACGCCCGCAAGCTGCACTCCCAGGTAAAGTTCCGCAACGTTGAACTGGGTGGTGACGACTATTTCGCCCTGTAACGCTAGCCCCACTGTTTTGCGGGCGGCTCGCCTGCCTAGGTCACCTCGAAAGCGACCCAGGTCGATGAGAAAAGTCGTGTCTAGACAGGCCATCAGCGCTTCCGTTGCGAGGGTTTATGACGCTGCTCAACGTGCTTTTCGATCGCGACAGCCGCCTCGTCACTTAGCGGACATTCTCGAATGCGCTTTAGGTACGCCGTTACATCGAACGGCGGCTTCACCACCCGTTTGATCGTCTGACTAAACGATTCGTTTTCGTGTCGGACGGAACGCAGGCGTTCGTACGCTTCCAAGTCGATGGAAATGTTCTTGGTTGCCATTGGATTCCCACCACTTCAATGTGTGTATGTGTGTGTATGGGTATCGTACCGCCAAGCTTATGAAAATCAAGAATAGGACGTTGGGAGAGGAGAGAAAAGAGAGCTACCCGGCCAGGACTCGAACCTGGAACGAGGGAACCAAAATCCCTTGTGTTACCATTACACCACCGGGTAGTGGGGGGGCACCGGCGATTTCGTCGGCCGGTGGTTCCCCTTCAACGCCACTATCCTATTTTTTTTGACCGGTTCCGACAAGGGGATCCCGCAAGGATAGTCCACCTGCCTGGGATCGTAGCAAGTCCGCACTTGCCACGAAAATCCCATCGCCGCGCACCGCCGCCCGGGCTAGGGGAAGGCAGTCAACGAGTCCGCAAAGCCATCAGAATCGGCCACGCTGCCGAACCCGTCGCAATCAGAGCCCTCGTCGAAGTACTCCTGCACTGCCTATATGCCGCGTTACACCCAAAATTCTCACACGACGCACATCAAGCAAAGGTCGCATTCTGGACGATAGAAACGATGATTGGCGAAAATTCAGGACTCTACGTCATCTACGTTGGCGCTGGCGGATGGTTTGAGCGTTTATTGTGGGCAATACGGCTAATGTAGGTGATATGGGTAGTCCGAATAATAAGAAGGCGGACTCTAAAGGCGGAGTCCGTCCATTAGACCAAGCCTACCCGGTTTCGTGATGCTTGAAGGAGGCATGCGATGAGAAGGTTACTACTGGGACTGCCGCTAATCGCGGTGGTGCTGCTGGCCATCGCGGCAAGCACGGCGGATGCGTGCTACTGCGGTGCGGCGCGGTATCGTTGCTGCAGAGCCGAGTGCTGCTGCACACCTTGCTGCGAACAGCAGTGCTGCACGGTCATGAAGACCTGCAAAGAGGTGGTGTACGAAAAGCGACAGTACACCTGCTACAAGACCTGCTTGGAGCGGGTTTGCGAGCAGAAAACTGTCAACTGCGTGAAGTACGTGCCCGAGACCTGCTATCGGGAATGCACTTACACGGTGTGCAAGCCGGTCTGGGAAACCAGGACGAAGGAGTATTGCTACACGGTGTGCAAGCCGGTGTGCGAGACTCGGACGAAGGAGTATTGCTACACGGTGTGCAAGCCGGTTTGGGAAACCAAGTCGAAGGAAGTCTGCTACACGGTGTGCAAGCCCGTCTGGGAAACCCGGACGAAGGAATATTGCTACACGGTGTGCAAGCCGGTCTGGGAAACTCGGACGAAGGAGTATTGCTACACGGTGTGCAAGCCGGTGTACGAGACTCGGACGAAAGAGTACTGCTACACGGTGTGCAAGCCGGTTTGGGAAACCAAGTCGAAGGAAGTCTGCTACACGGTGTGCAAGCCGGTCTGGGAAACCCGGACGAAGGAGTACTGCTACACGGTGTGCAAGCCGGTGTACGAGACTCGGACGAAAGAGTACTGCTACACGGTGTGCAAGCCGGTGTACGAGACTCGGACGAAGGAGTATTGCTACACGGTGTGCAAGCCGGTCTGGGAAACCAAGTCGAAGGAAGTCTGCTACACGGTGTGCAAGCCCGTCTGGGAGACCCGAACGAAGGAGTATTGCTACACGGTGTGCAAGCCGGTGTATGAGAACCGAGTGAAGGTTTGCCAATATACGGTGTGCAAGCCGGTTTGGGAGACCTGCTCCAAGGAGATTCACTACACGGTGTGCGTGCCGGTGCAGGAGTGCTGCGAGCGTGAAGTGTGCTATCAGGTTTGCAAGCCCGTTCATTACTGCAAGACGATCAACGTTTGCTGCGGGCATTGGGAAACCCGAGTTGCCTGCTGCGAGCCGGCGTGCACCTGCAATGCGTGCTGCCCGTGCGCCCCGACCTGCCAGTGCCGTGTGTGGGTGCCCGAGGTCCAACAGCGGCAGATCGAGTGCGTGAAGTACGTCCGCGAGACCTGCGTGAAGACGGTTCCCTACACCGTCTGCCGGATGGTTCCGGAGGAGCGGGTCAAGACCTGCACGTACCAGGTGTGCCACATGGTGAAGGAGCTTTGCGAGAAGCAGATTCCTTACACGGTTTGCCGGATGGTTCCGGAGACTCGCGTGAAGACCTGCACCTATCAGGTCTGCCACATGGTCCCCGAGACTCGCGTGAAGACCGTGTGCTGGAAGGAATGCCACATGGTCCGCGAGAACCGCGTGCAGACCTGCAACTATACGGTTTGCCGGATGGTTCCCGAGACTCGCGTGAAGACTTGCACCTATACGGTATGCAAGATGGTTCCCGAGACTCGCGTGAAGACCTGCACCTACCAGGTGTGCAAGATGGTTCCGGAGACTCGCGTGAAGACCGTGTGCTGGAAGGAATGCCACATGGTCCGCGAGAACCGCGTGCAGACCTGCAACTATACGGTTTGCCGGATGGTTCCCGAGACTCGCGTGAAGACCTGCACCTATCAGGTCTGCCACATGGTTCCCGAGACTCGCGTGAAGACCTGCACCTACCAGGTGTGCAAGATGGTTCCGGAGACTCGCGTGAAGACCGTGTGCTGGAAGGAATGCCACATGGTCCGCGAGAACCGCGTGCAGACCTGCAACTATACGGTTTGCCGGATGGTTCCCGAGACTCGCGTGAAGACCTGCACCTATCAGGTCTGCCACATGGTGGCCGAGCAGTGCGTCAAGCAAGTGCCGTACACGGTGTGCAAGCCGGTGTGCTACACGAAGACGATCAACTGCACGAGGCTGGTTCCGGTGCAAGTGCCTTACACGGTGACGAAGTGCGTTCCGGTGGTGGTGTGCAAGCAGGTACCGGTGCAGGTATGCTGCCCGGTTCCGCCGTGCTGCGAAGCCCCGCGGACGTGTGCTCCGGCGTGCTGCAACTAGCCCGAGCGGCTGGGAAATGTTAACGCCTTCCGGCAAAGGGCCGGAGGCTTGGTCTAACGAAGAAGGGCGGCCGAACTTCATGAAGAGGTTCGGCCGCCTGCGTTTCTTGGGTTGATGATCCGCGAAGAGTGACGGGGCCGCGTTGCCCAGCCCGTGGTTATGCTTTAGCATGACAACAGCTCGCGTGTCCCCGGCGCCGACGGGCGGGGTGGTGTAGCCATCAGAGGAAGCAGGGGCCGCCTCGGTCAGGTTTTGCGGCTTCGGCGCGATAATAAGATGGGGTTCTTTCGTTGCGGTATCAGCGGCCTCACGACGGGGGGATGGCAAAGAATCAGTTGAAACATGAGTCTTCCGTCACCAAAACCGTTTAACGAGCTGTTTCTCCGGCATCAGAAGGATATCTTCGCGTACATCGTCACGCTGATACCCAACCGGGATGACGCTGCGGACGTTCATCAGCAAACCTGTCTGGCGTTGCTGGAAAAGCAGGCGGAATACGATCTGGGGCGAGAGTTTTTTTCGTGGGCGTGCGGTTTCGCGTTGAACGAGGTGCGGCGGTTTCGCCGTGCCCACCCTCGCGAGCGAATGCAACTCGACGACGCCGTGATCGATTCGTTGGCAAGCGTTCAATTGAGGGCGGCCGGCCAAATCGAAGCGCTGCTCGATCGATTGACGAATTGCCTGGAGTTGCTTCCGGCCGAGAAACGGGAGACGCTCATGCGATGCTACGCCCATCATGGCGCCATGAAGGATCTTGCGGCGCGGCTCAGTCTCGACGCCAATACGCTCTACAAACGTTTGGAGCGCATACGCCGGATCTTGATCGACTGTATGGAGAATGCAGCACAAGTTTAGGGGTGCATTCGATGACTCCGCCGGAAGAACAATCGGCCGACAACTGCGAGCTTTGGTCGCTGGCCGAAGCGGTCTGCAACGGCACGATCGGGGCCGAGCAGTACGCCCGGCTGAATGCGCTGCTGCTGGCTGACGAAGACGCCGCCCGGCGTTACGCCACGTACTTTCGCATGCACGGTCTGCTGCTCTGGCGTTGGCAAGACGCCGAGGCGGCAGTGCCTTCCGCCTCCACTCTTCCCGTCATTTTTGAGGCACCTTCGTTGTCCGTAGCCCATGCTCCACTTCTCACGGGTCTATCTTCGCCCGGCGGCTATTTGTTCTCCTACTCGTTGGCGGCTCTAATCATCGCAATCGGACTGCTGATCGGCTGGCAACGCCAGATGTCCATTGCTCGGTTCGACGGTTGGAAATCCGTCCAAGTCGGCCCGCGGCCCACACCGACGGACGTCCCCACCGAGTCTAAAGTCGTCTTTGTCGGCCGCGTTACGGGCACGATTGGTTGCCGATGGGCGAACCCCAAGACGGGAACCGTCGCTGACGCTGATGTCCCCTTGGGCCGGAAGTACGCCCTGGTCGCCGGACTGATGGAAATCAGCTACCACAGCGGCGCTCACGTCATTCTCCAAGGCCCCTGCACGTACAACGTCGAATCGCAGAGCGGCGGCTACCTCTCGCTAGGCCGGCTGACGGCCAGGGTGGAGAAGAGGGGGGAGAGAGGAGAGGGGAGAGAGGAGAGGGGAAGACGCAGCGGGCAGATAGAAAGAATCGCTGCAAATCAGCAATCAACGATCATCAGTCATCAATCTCCCTCTTCCTTCCGCCTTCCGCCCTCTCCCCTGTCCTCTCTCCCCTCTCCTCTCTTCTCCGTTCGTACTCCCACCGCCAAAATCACCGATCTTGGCACGGAGTTCGGCGTAGAAGTCGATGAGTCCGGCGTCAGCAAGACACGCGTGTACCAAGGCAAGGTCGAGATGCGGATCCTCGGCGCCGGCGACTCCAAGACGATCTTACTGACAGCGAACGAATCGGCCCGAGTGGAAACCGGCAAAGATGGGGTTGTCGCCTTGGTTCGCCAAGCGAATGAAAAGGACACGCTCGTGCGCGAATTGCCCAGGTCGGTTCCGATCCTGCTGTTCAACACCGGCGTGGGCTTGAAAGGGGGTCAGGCGGACCCGCACTGGCAGCTTGCCGCCCGCAGCGACGACCCCGGTTTCAAGCCGCGGGCGGCCGTGGTCAGGGGATGGCGCGATGGCACTTTCATGCCGGATGATCCGGCTCACTCGCAATGGATTTCACTTTTGCCCGGGGCTGTCGAGGTTCCGCAAGACGTCGTCTACGTATTTCGCACGACGTTCGATTTGACCGGAATGCTGCCGTTGACGGCCGTGGTACGAGGCAAGTTCATGGGCGACGATCATATCGTTAGCATCCGTCTAAACGGTCGCCGTCTGAGCGTTCCTCGGCACCGAGACACCGGACCGTTCTTCGAATGGACCAGCTTCCAAGTGTCCTCGGGGTTCGTAAGGGGGACAAATGTGCTGGAATTCGACGTATTGAACTCGAATCCTGCCCAACCACCCGCTCAGCGTCGCGTTCTCGGCAGTCGAATGAGCTTCCGCGCCGAGTTGGAGGGGCACGCCGCGAAGGATCCGGGTTTGGCCGGTGATGAACCTGAGGGCAAAGTGCCGCGCACGTCATGGAAGTAAGGTCAAGCGGCCAGCAGCGATAAGTTGTCGGAAAGAAGGTAGTTGGCGGCAGGAGATGGAGATGCGATCGGCAAGCACGCGTTCAGGAGCGTCTATTTGTGTATAGCACCCACTGGCGAGCGCCCGGAAGGCGAGATGTTCGCATCGTTTGTGGAGGCGCCTTCATTTTCTTCATCGAAAGGACAGCGACATGAAGCACAGATCAAAAGAATTCGGTTTTACGTTGGTCGAATTGCTTGTGGTGATCACGATCATCGGCATCCTGATCGCGTTGTTGTTGCCGGCGGTGCAAGCGGCGCGCGAGGCGGCCAGAAGGGTGCAATGCACAAACAACCTCAAGCAAATCGCTCTGGCGGCGCTCGGCCACGAACACGCCAACGGTTGGTTTCCCACTGGCGGTTGGAGCTTCATGTGGGTCGGCAGCCCGGACGACGGCTTCGGAATGAGCCAGCCGGGCGGCTTCGGCTACAACTGCCTGCCCTACATGGATCAACAACCATTGCACGATCTCGGCCTGGGCCTGGCCGATGGCTCAACACAGAAAAACGATCTGGCTCTGCAAATGAATCAGACGCCCTTGTCGGTATGGATGTGTCCTAGCCGGCGTCAGGCGCTCGTGTATGCGGTTCGATCGAGTCGGAGTTGGCCGATCAACTGCTCGAAACCGAGCGACCTGAACGTCGGATGGTGCCGCTTTGACTACGCAACCAATGGCGGCTCGGTGGAAATCATGTGGGGCGGTGGACCATCCACGTGGCCAACCCCCTGGCCCGGCGGACCGGTGGGGCCTGGCAAGAGTGGCTTCCTGAGTCTAGGCGACTTTAAAAACTGCAACGGAATCAACCACCAGTGCAGCCAAGTGAGGATCGCCGACATTACCGACGGTACGAGTTGCACGTATTTAGTAGGTGAGAAATACTGTGATCCCGACTACTACTACACCGGCGACAGCTACAATGACGACGACCCGCCGCTTGGGGGCGACGACCTCGATTGGCATGGCTGGACCTGCTATATGCCGTTACAAGATACTGCGGGGCTGTACCTTTGTGGATACTTTGGCAGCGCGCACGCCAACAACTTCAATATGGCTTTTTGCGACGGCTCCGTCCAATCGATCAGCTATTCGATCGACCCGACGGTGCATCTGTATCTTGGCAGCCGCAACGACGATCAGGCGATCGATGCGAAGAGAGCACTGTAACGACTTGTCGGCCGCGGCCTGACGCGTTGGCAATGCGTTCATGACGATCTACGAACACGCGATGGTTGGAATCAACGGCATGCTGGCGCTGGGGCTTCGGCGGCGGCACGGATGGCAGATCGTCGCGTTGGCGGGGTTCGCCGCCGTGCTGCCCGATTTCGACGGGCTCACAATCCTTCTCGGGCCGCAATGCTACGCCGAAGGGCACCGGCTCTGGGCACACAACCTGCTCGTGGCCGGCCTGGCCGCGGCAGTGGTGTCCGCTGCCGCGTACTACACCGACGCTCTCACGCGAATCCAACGCTGGCTCGCAAGACGTCTAAGAGGTTCTAACAAAACCAGTATTTCCTGATCTGTCCAATGTTGCTAAACTCTCGGGCTAACCTGGTCAACCAACAGATATGTCAGGGAGGATATTATGGCCAAGCCACTGCTGCCCGATGCGCTTTGGGAGCGAATCAAGCCTTTGCTGCCGCGCGAACGCGGCAAGCCGAAAGGAGGCCGACCGCGAGTTTCCGATCGTGCGGCGCTCACGGGGATTCTCTTCGTATTGAAAACGGGTTGTCCGTGGGAATATCTTCCGCAGGAGTTGGGCTGCGGATGCGGCATGACGTGCTGGCGACGACTCCGCGACTGGCACGTGGCTGGTGTCTGGAAGCGGATATGGAAGCTACTTTTGGACGAATTGGGATTGGCAGGCCAAATCGACTGGTCAACATCCGCGATCGACAGTTGCTCCGTGCGAGCAGTTTTTGGGGGGCAAAAACGGGCCCAAATCCCACGGATCGAGGCAAGAATGGCTCGAAGCGTCATCTGATGGTGGACGGCAGCGGCACGCCTCTGGCCATTACCCACACCGGCGCGAATTGCCACGATTCGGAGATGGCTATTCCTTTGGTCAACGCAGTTCCACCGATCAAGCAACCTCGCGGCGCACCGCGCAAGCGTCCCGATGAACTGCTCGCGGATCGAGCCTATGATGCGGAAGCCAAGATTCGTAAACCCCTGCGCAAGCGGAGAATCAAGCCGCTGGTTGCTCACCGCAACACCGAGCACGGCAGCGGCCTGGGCAAATTCCGCTACGTCGTTGAAGCCTGCTTCGATTGGCTCTTCAACTGGCGTCGTCTGCGGGTGCGTTACGAGAAACGACCGGACATTCACGATGCGTTCCTAATCATCGGTTGTGCCATGATCTGCTGGAACCGCGTACTGGAGTTTTGTTAGAACCTCTAAACCTGCCACCACAACCTCTACAGCCGCCGTCGCAACGGTCGGTTGCGAGGCTCGGATTGTGGATCCTGGTCGGCGTCGTCGCGGCTTACAGCCATCTACTGATGGACATCGTCTTCTCCGCCGGCAGAGGCCAGCCGATCTGGGGCGTTCCGCTCTGCTGGCCCTTCTCCGACACGGCGTACGCCTATCCGCTGGTCCGCTGGGGCGACGTCGGCGCCACGCTGATCTTCGCCGCCTCGATGTTCGCCATGCTTCGTTGGCCGACGCGATCCCAGACGATCGCCGCGGCCAGTCTGCTTGCCGTGGCGGCCTACATGGCGGCTCGCGGGCTTTACGGTTAGCGCCATTCCGCATTTCCCAGCGACGGGCAGGCATTCTTCTCGGCCGGGCCAAACGCATATTTGGCAGGCACAAATGCCTGCTCCGCCGACCGATTGGTCGATGGTGCCAGCCAAAAAGAGCGTTGCTGCGGCCGCGGCAGTCCTCGGCAATACCAGCGAAGCTTTTGTTGCCACCACAATGAAGGGTTTGTTAGCGACGAGTTAGAATGGCGACGGCGGGGAGCATCGACCGGTCCCAGAATTCCAGCCGTCGGCACAATTGCGTTGACTCTGGTATTGGCGGGTGTTAGGCTGGCAAATGAAATTGCGGTCGTTTGCGACCGTCTTGACAGAGTTGGTAAGAGGGAAGGGAGGCTCTCTGTGTCCCTTCACCCCAGGAAAATGATCGATGATTTGACGGCGATGGAGTCTTGCCGGCGTCTTGGCTCCGATCACGGCGGTTGCGACCGCAAGGGCGGTCAGCGTTTCAGCCCGTTATTCTCCTGAAATCTACGGTTTTTTTGTCTAATGAATTCCTAGGGACGTAGGTGTCGCTTATGCCGACCTTTTCCGGCATGTTCGGAAGCGGTGTTGTGCGTCTCGCTCTCGTATTCCGCGTCTTTACAACAGGTTTCACTTTCTCCGGAGGCACTTTCAAATGTCGAGGAAAATGAGTTTTCTATTCGTCGTCGTCAATGCACTGCCCATCGTTCTTGGTTCGATGGCCCAGGCATCTCTCCTTAATCCTGGCGACATTGCCATCGTCGAAGCCCAAGGGACCGGCGACAGCTTTACTTGGGTCGCGCTGAGGGATATTCCGGGAGGCGCCTCCTTCACCTGGACCGACGAAGGCTGGCAGGCCGCCGGAGGTTTCCTAGGTTACCCGACGGGTGAGCAGGGACAAAACACGATCACCGCTCCCGCGGAAGGCATTCCCGCCGGCACGGTCAACACCGTCAGTCTTGCCAGCGGCTTGGGTAACGGCGGCGAATCCGTAATGTTTTACGATGGCACGTCGGATAGTGCCCCAACGACAAACCCCGGCACGGGGCTGGTCTGGGGGATCAATTGGGGAAATGGAGGTTGGAAGAGCGATACGACAACCGCCGACAAATCGGCCCTCCCGACGGCGCTGATCGGTTTCAGCACCGCAGCCCCCAATTTCGCCGGCGTCATCTACAACGGCCCGTTGACAGGAACTCAATCGCAACTCATTTCCAGTATCGGAAATCCAAGTAACTGGGTTTCCTATAGCGGCAACAACTGGACGGGCGGAAACTTCACCGTCGTGCCCGAACCGGCGTCGATCGTCCTGGCGCTGATCGGCTTGCTTGGCCTCATTGGCCTGCGGCGGCGCTGGCTGTAATCGTCGTCGAACGAGTTGCACGCGGGCACGGGGCCCGAGCAGCGGAGGACGTACACGCTAGCCGGTAGTGTGGCACGTGCCCGATGGCTGCGCTCACTGTTCTGACGAAGTCGCCGTGCTGACGTTCTCGCCGCCGCCGGTGTTGCCCAGCAACATCTCCTGCAACAATTGCGACTCGTCACGCTCTTGCTGCTGATGGTCCGACGCCAACTGCTGGCGATCGCCCTGGGTCTTGGAACGATCCAGGCGGAACGCTTGCTGGTGCTGCTGGAACTGTTGCATGTCTTTCTGCAACTGGGCGACGTTGCCCGACTCGATGTCGGCTTCAATTCGTCCCCAATCGGCTTGGAGTTGCCGACGCGCCAATTGCTCCTGGCCACGGTCCTTTTGCAGTTCCTGACGGTCCTGCGCGGTATTGCCCGCGTCTTGCTGGACCTGTCCGGAAGCTTGTTGGCTCGGGGAGCGGGAGGACGGCGCGGCGGACGCCTGCTGCGACGACGTCGGAGTCCCATTCTTGGCCTGCTGCCCTGTTCTCTGCGGGTTGTCGGCGTTGCGCAGGTCTTTGCTCAGTTGCCGATCATCGCGATGCAACCGGCGGTCATCCGACGACAACTCGTGTCGTGCGGCCTCGGTTTGTTCGCGATCCTGCCGCAGCGCGTTCCGGTCTTGCCGGAATTGCCGCATGTCCTTCTGCAATTGGGCGGTATTGCCCGACGCCATGTCGGACTTGATCTGTTTCCAATCGGCATCGACTTTCTGACGGGCCTGGTGCTGTTGGGCGTAGTCGCCGTGCAGTGTTTGCCGATCCTTGACGAGATTGCCTCGGTCCTGCTGAACCGACGGCGACGCCTTGTGGCTGGCCTGCTGGCCGGTCTTTTGCTGGCTGTTGGCGTTATGCAGGTCTCTGCCGAGTTGCCGCTGGTCGCGATGCACGCGGTGCTCGTCCGACGCCAACTGCTGACGCTCCGCCTCGCTATGAGCACGATCCCTGAAGTACTCCCGCCGATACCGCTGGAATTCCGCCATGTCCTTTTGCAGTTGCGACTTATTGCCCGAAGCCATGTCGGCCTTGATTCGATTCCATGCGGCCTCCATCTGGCGATGCGCGTGGTGTTGCTTGGCGTAGTCGTGATGCAGTGCGTGACTGTCCCTTTGGACCTGTTGATGAGCGCGGTCCAGTCTGTGGATGTCGTGGTTGACCGAATGGGACGGCTTGTGATGCGCCGCGTGCGTATCGTGATGACCGCCCTGCGCATTGTGATCGCCGCTAGACGCACTATGATGACTGCCATGTGCCGGCGCCTGCTGGGCATTAGCCGTCCCTGTGTACCAAATCAGTCCTGACGCCAAGATCGCGATGACAAGATGCTTTCTCATAGCTTGTTCCTTGAAACTTGAAACGTGGCCAACCGATGGAAGTCGTCCAAGAGGAGGCCGGGGGTCCGAAAGACGAAATTCGCGGCAATTGACGCATTGCCCAACAAACAAAAAGCGGAGGATGCCTCCGTTACGAAAACATAGTCTTTTTTCGCAGAAGGCGGAGACCAAATGTGCCGATTGCACGTTCAGATCGGGCGGCCCACCGGCGACGGCCGCCGCGAGATTCGCTAGGACCGATACGATCGCTCCACCTGCACCGTTCAACGATGTGACGGTTGGGCATTCTCGACCGTGAGGGTCAATCCCATGGCTTTTGTGACGGCCAAGAGGGTGGAAAGTCGGGGATTGCCGCGTGGCGAAAGGGCGCGGTACAGACTTTCGCGTTCAATTCCCGCCGCCTTGGCGATCTTTGCCACGCCGCCGCGGGCCTCGGCGATATGCCGCAATGCCACGAGCAGCACTTGCGGCTCGTCGGTGTCTTCCATCGCCACTTTGAGATACTCGACCGCGAAGGCTCGATCCTTCCGCAGTTTCTTGACCATCACCTCGTCGTGCGAAATACTGGTTTTGTCCTTCATGGTTTTCGGCTCCTTCGTTGATAATCGTTCCAATATTCGACCGCGCGGTGGACGTCGGCCGACTGTTTGCGTTTATCGCCACCGCATAATAACAGCACGCACGTGTGACCGCTCATGGCATAGTACACTCGGTAGCCCGGTCCCCACTCGATTCGCAGCTCCCAGACTCCATCCATCAGTGGCTTACAGTCGCCGAAGCTGCCTGCCACCAGCCGGGTGATTCTCGCAATGATCCGCGCTTCAGCCTTGGCGTCTCGGAGGGAATCCAACCATTCCTCGAATAGGTTTTTGCCGGACGCCGTGAGGTAATGGCGGATTTCGTGCATCATGTCTATTGTAACTTATAGATCACAGGCGGGCAAGGTGATTAAGGCGGAGCTTGGCGTTGATCTCGTTGTTGCCCGCAAGCGAACGGTTAGAAATCGTGAGGGCCGTTTACGGTCCTTTCCGCGCAGCGGTAATAGGCCCGCGCGTTTACGCCGGGTTGGCGTGATACGGAGCCCCTCTGTTTTGCCTTTTGTGGTGTTGTCAGGCCCGTTCACGGGCCTCGTGCGGCGGCGGCGAGCAGGACGCCCGTGAACGGGCGTGACAACAGGATCGAAAAACAACGCGAACCCGTGCTAAAGCACGGGCCTAATACCGCTTCGCGGGAACGCCCGTGAACGGGCGCGAATATTGCCGTTTCCTCGATTTCTCCACCACGAGGACGCTGGTGGTTGGAGAAAACAACGGTTCCTGGCACCGTTTTGTCTCGAGAAGGTCCTCGGGGCATCGTGAGTATGAAAAAAAACGCTTTCTGGCACCTCTTGCTCACCCACCCGCACCAACGGGTGTATCCCATTTCAACGTGGGAATGGCACGCCGGGGACTTGATTTCCTGCTGACGGCGCGGGATGGTGGAGGCGAAAGGAGCCGCAACATGTCAACCAGAATCGAAGCCTCCCGTATCGTCACTTTGCTGGTCCTTGTCTTCGCCGGTGTAATACCCGCCGTCGCAGCCGATACATGCGACGATAAAGCCCTTGCCGTCTACAAGGAGGCGGTGAAGAACGCAAAAATCGACCGCGACGAAGCAGTCCGCCTTCTCACATCGCAGCTAGAAAACAAAATCAAGGAGGAAAAGGCAAAGCGTAATAAGTCCATCGCGCAGAAGCACAAACAGCATTCGACCAACGCAAGGGCACCCGCAGATAAACCGAAAGCGAAAGCCGCTGCACCGTCATCAAAAAGTCACTACCCTGTGGGACTACCGCTGCCTTGCGTGTTTGAACGCACCACCATAAAGTTCGATTGGGGGGGCAATCGTTGGACAAACGAGGAAATCAAGGCCGAAATCGTCAGGTTGAAAAACGGTGGCGACGTGCATTTTTTGATCGACCAATTTCACATGCAAGTTGGAGACGCAGGATTCTTTGTTTCCCCGGTAAAGATTCGACAAGTCATTTCACGCGGGACGATTTTGGCAGGTCATCCAGACGGCGATCCCAACATCCTTCACGGAATTGATACTTCCAACCTGACAGATAACGATGTCGTATGGGTCAGGCAGGCCGTCGCTGTCACTGGCACGGCGCAGTATACAACCGTGCTCGGGGCAGCGAAGACCGTCCTGCGGGTAGATGTCGTGCCACAGGTAAGAGACTTGGATCAATGCGCCAACGATAGCCTGTCGGAAAAACGGCCGCCACCAAAAAAGGAAACTCCCCAAAAGCCCGAACGATCATTCCGGGCCTGGACCGATGCGACGGGCAGCCACACAGTGGAGGCGGAATTCCGTGGCGTCGTCAACGGCATTGTCAGCTTGGAAAAGAAGAATGGCACAATAATCAAGCTGCCTGTGGAAAAGCTTAGCAAAGAAGATCAAGAATGGCTCAGGCAGCGCGACAAGCAGCAATAGCATGGGGTGTCAAAGGTCAGACAAGGCGTCCGCAAAAGCAAGGCAATAGGCTCAGCGGTTCCTGGCACCTTGTTCATGCCCCGCCCGTGGACGCCTGGATTCCGTCTCGGGCCGGTTGCCTACAATGCTGGAATGATATCTTTTGGGCCTGTGATCCCAAGGAACGTCACTTTTTTGTAGAAGATCAACAACCACACGCTAGCGCTGGCGTGACCCTCAAGGCGATGATGCCAATATGAAAACACGTCATCCGCGATAGTCGTGTGCGCAGTCCTCATCAGGTTATCGCATGTTTCCCTGATCCAATGCCCCATTTGGGCATCCTTTGCGAGAAGTTCATTCACTAGAAACGTTGCGTGAGCAGTGCAACCATCGGGAAGACGCATTCCCCATTCGTGATAGAACAACCCTTTGACGATCTTGGAAGCAGTTCTTCCAAGCCGCAGGAGGTCCACCTTTACGCCGGTTCCCTTTCCAAGATAGATGCCGCCGGGACTCAGCTTGTCGATTTGCCGCATACTGTCGAATATCGAGCGGCTATACGCCCTTTGTTCTGGCCTACCAAACGATCTCAGGACCGCAGGCACGACCTTCCTAGCCTGTGGGTGATCGTAGATGACGTCCCATAGAAGCAGGCTATCACGGAAGTATGTGTCATCTTTGGACGAGCCGTGATTGCATTCGTGGCAGCTTGGAACCGTGATAAGATTTGAGGGCCGCGGCGTTGGGAAAAGGTTATCGGGAGGAACGTGGTCGCTCGTAAGCCCCTCCGTGGTTCCGCAGAACACGCACGCCCGATCTGCTTCATGGTATTGTTCCATAAGATGGATAAAAGGTCATGCCCCTGCTGACTTCTTTGCCGCCGCCACGACATTCTCGACCGTGAACCCAAAGTGCTTCAGCAACGCGCCGATGGGAGCGGAGGCGCCGAAGCTGCATAGGCCGATGAATTGGCCGCTTTGGCCGATGAACCGCTCCCAACCTTGCTTGATGCCGAGCTCGACCGCTACGCGGCGGGTGACCGACGGCGGCAGGACGGCGTCGCGATACGATTGCGGCTGGGCGTCAAAGAGTTTCCAACAGGGCATGCTTACGACGCGAGCTCTTACGCCCTCGGCCTTGAGCTTCTCGTAGGCTTCGATACAGAGCGAAACCTCGCTGCCGGTGCCGATTAGAATTACGTCGGGGCGACCGTCGGCAGCATCGGCGAGGACGTAAGCGCCGCGGGCCAAGCCCTCGGCTGCGGCGTATTTCGTGCGATCGAGCGTCGGCAGGTTTTGCCGCGTTAAGATCAACGCCGCGGGACGATCCTTCAGCGGCAGGACGACTTTGTACGCTTCGGCCACTTCGTTCGCATCGGCCGGGCGAATGACGAGCAGATTGGGGATCGCCCGGAGGGCTGCCAGATGCTCGATCGGCTGATGCGTTGGACCGTCCTCGCCGACGCCGATCGAATCGTGCGTGAATATATAGAAGACCGGCAGGCCCATGATCGCGGCCAGACGGATCGAGGGGCGCATGTAGTCGGTGAAGACGAAAAACGTGGCGCCGTACGGCCGCAGGCTGCAGAGCGACATACCGTTACAGATAGCCCCCATCGCGTGCTCACGGATGCCGAAGTGGAGGTTTCGCCCGGCGTATTGGCCGGCCTCAAAGTCGCCGACTTCGGCGAACTTCAGCAGCGTATTGGTTGACGGGGCCAGATCGGCTGAGCCGCCCAGCAGCCAGGGGATGCGTTTGGCAGCTTGGTTGAGCACCTTGCCCGACGACGCCCGGCTGGCGATGCCCTTCGGGTCGGCGGGAAACGCCTGAATGTCGGCCTGCCAGTCGGCGGGCAGGTCGCGGCGGTCGATCAATTCGAGCTGGGCGGCCAACTCGGGATATTGAGCCTTGTAGCGAGCGAACATCGCCTCCCATTTTGCGTAGAGCCTTTCGCCACGCGTACCGATGCCCTGGCGGAAATCGGCCAGAACCTCGCCAGGCACTACAAACTTCTCGTTCTCCGGCCAGCCGTAAGCGATTTTCGTCAGGCGGACCTCCTCCTCGCCCAGCGGTGCCCCGTGGGCCTCGTGGCTGTCGGCTTTGTGCGGGGCGCCAAAACCGATCACGCTGCGAACGATAATCAGCGTCGGCCGGTCGCGGTGAAAGGGGACATTCCCATCTTCGGTGCCACGAAAATCGGGACAGTCCCCCTTGCGGACGGCTTCCCATGCCTTGCGAAGCGCCGCCAAATCGTTGACGTCGGCCACCCGAAGCACGTTCCAGCCGTAGCCGGCGAACCGCGTGGCCATGTCCTCGCTGAACGCCAGCGACGTGCGGCCCTCGATCGTGATATGGTTGTCGTCATACATCCAGCAGAGGTTCGAGAGCTTGAGGTGCCCGGCCAGCGAAGCCACCTCGCCGCCGACGCCCTCCATCAGGTCGCCATCGCTACAGAATGCGTAAACGTTAAAGTCAAACAGATCGAAGCCGGGCCGATTGTACTGTGCGGCGAGCCAGCGGGAAGCCATCGCCATGCCGACGCTATTGCCGATGCCCTGGCCCAACGGGCCGGTGGTGGTCTCGACGCCGCTGGCGTGGCCGTGTTCGGGATGGCCGGGGCAACGGCTATCCAACTGGCGAAAGCGGCGGATGTCGTCGAGCCGGATCGCCGGCTCGTCGGTCGGTTGGCCGTCGTGGTCCAACTGCTTCACGCCCGCCAGGTGCAGCACGGAGTAGAGCAACATCGAGGCATGTCCACAGGAGAGGACGAACCGATCGCGGTTCGGCCACGCCGGCTGGGCGGGGTCGTAGCGGAGCACCTCATTCCAGAGCACGTAGGCGGCGGGGGCCAACGCCATCGGCGTGCCGGGGTGGCCGCTGTTGGCCGCCTGCACGGCGTCCATCGCCAGGGTGCGGATCGTGTTGATTGCCAGTTGCTCGATTGTTTTTTGGGCCATGATTGGGGGGAATGGGAACGACAGGGGCTAGAAAGCCGGTTCAGCCGCCGCGTCCACGCGGTGTCGGTGTTTGAGATAGTCTTGCGGCATACCAGCGCCGCCGCCCACTCTCTATCAGGGGGACCGCAGACGGCTTGATCGTCAAGTGTATGGGGATCACGGGCGGGAGTCAACGCTATTGACGCGGTCCGAGTGTTCGCGCTAATATGGGAAATCGAGGAGAATGTGGGCCATGACAATCCAAGCTCAGGAAATCCTGCATTCGTTCGATCTCTTGCCGGATGGCGACAAACGGGAAGTAGCCGTCGAAATCCTTCGTCGCGAACTGGCAACGGACATCCCCCCCCTATCGGACAACGATCTTGTCGGCATCGCGGAGGAGATCTTCCTGCAACTTGACTTGTGTGAGGAATCGGATGCCTCCTAGTCCCATCCGCGGCGATGTCTGGCTGGTCGATCTCGGCATGGCGGCAAAGACACGACCGTGTCTGGTCTTGAGCGTTCCCGCAAAGGAGCAGGACCGTGCGCTGGCGACCATCGTTCCACATACGACAAGCGTTCGTGGATCCCGGTTCGAGATAGCCGTCCGCGCACGATTTCTTCGATCGGGCGGATTTGACGCGCAAAACCTCATCACCGTTCCCACACCAAGGTTTGTACGAAGGCTTGGCACGCTTTCCCCCACCGAACTGTCAGCGGTGGAGAACGTTGTCCGTTCGTGGCTGGGATTCGCGTAGCCTGATCCACAGCAGGGCTGGGTGATGGCGTACCGGCCAAGGCGGCGAGATTGCCTCTCTTCCAACGGAAAGATGCAATCCGACCAAAGGAGCAGCAATAATGTTCACGATTCTGGGAGGATTCCTGGCGGCGGTGCTCGCCGCCGGGGCGGAAAAGCCGTTTGCGATCGAAGTTGTCGACCGCCAGACGGGCCGGGGAGTGCCGATGGTCGAACTGACGACCGTCAACCATCTCCGATATCTGACCGACAGCAACGGCATTGTCGCCTTCGCCGAGCCGGGGTTGATGCACACGAAGGTCTTCTTCTACGTCCAAAGCCACGGCTATGAGTTTCCGAAGGACGGCTTCGGTCTCCGGGGCAAGGCTCTGGAAGTTGCGCCCGGCGGAACGGCACGGCTGGAGATCGATCGGGTCAACGTCGCCGAACGGCTCTACCGCATCACCGGCGGGGGAATCTATGCCGATAGCATCCTGGTCGGCCGGCTGGTTCCGCTGCGGCATCCGACGCTCAACGGCCAGGTCTTCGGCTGCGACAGCGTGCAAAACGCCCTCTATCACGGCAAGCTCTACTGGTTCTGGGGCGACACCAGCCGGCCGGCGTATCCGCTGGGCAATTTCAAGATGACCGGCGCAACCTCCGAATTGCCCGGCCGCGGCGGACTCGAACCCGACGTGGGAGTCGATCTGAACTACTTCACCGATGCTTCCGGCTTCGTCAAGTCGATGGCGCCGCTGGAGAGTCCCGGGCCGGTGTGGGTCGGCGGCGTTGTGGTGCTGCGCGACGCATCGCGGCGCGAGCGAATGTTCGCCTATTACGACAAAATCCGCGGCACGGCCGATAATTTCAGCAGCGCCGAACGCGGACTTGTCGAATACGACGACAAAACCGAGACGTTTCGCCATTCGGTCACATTTCCGATGCACGGCCCGTTTCCAACCGGCGGACACCCGCTGCTATATAAGGACGGCGGAACGGAATACTTCGTGTTTTGCGATCCGTTCCCGCGAATCCGTGTCCGGGCGGAGATCGACGCCTTGAAACGGCCGGAGTCTTACGAGGCCTATACCTGTTTGAAGCCGGGAGGTCGTCTTAATGCCGACGCCGCGACGCACGGCATCAAAGAAGCGGAACTGGATCGGGCGGCCGACGCCACGCTCCGCTGGGCTTGGAAAGCAAATACCGACGCCGTCGGTCCGGTCGAACTTCAGAAGCTGATTTCCTCGGGCAAGATTCGCGATCGGGAGACTCCTTTTCAACTCGGCGACGTGCAGACTGGCAAGCCGGTGTTGGCCCATCGCGGCTCGGTGGCCTGGAATGACTATCGCCGCCGCTGGATCATGATCTTCTGCCAGTTCGGCGGCACGTCGATGCTCGGCGAGATCTGGTACGCCGAGGCGAAGGAGTTGATGGGCCCGTGGAGCCCCGCCCGCAAGATCGTCACCCACGATCGCTACAGCTTCTACAATCCCAGGCACCACCCTTACTTCGATCGCAAAGGCGGCCGGGTCATCTACTTCGAAGGCACGTACACCGCCACGTATTCCGGCAATTCCGATCTGACGCCGCGATACGACTACAATCAGATCATGTACAAGTTGGATTTGTCGAAACTTCCGCGGTTGGGGCACTGAATCGGCAGTGCAGCCGGCGGACTCCTTTGCCGCGTTTGACGCCGCGGTGACAGTCGCCACCATGCACGGCGAGCAAACTCGCCGGCCAAACGATTCACCGACGGCGACCACCATTTTCAAGAATCCCATGACCAATTTCCCGAAAACCTTCCGCCTCCGCCAAACCTTTGACGCCGCCCACGTCGAAGACGCCCCGGGCGAGGTTCACGCCCAGCTTGCCCGGCTCGACTTGGGCAAGAACGTCCGACCGGGCCAAAGCGTGGCCGTCACCGCCGGCAGCCGCGGCATCGCCAATGTCGCAGCCATCACGCGGGCGATTGTCGAGCATCTCAAAGGCCTCGGCGCGAAGCCGTTCATCGTGCCGGCAATGGGCAGCCACGGCGGCGGCACGGCCGATGGTCAGCGACAACTCGTCGAGGCGTTCGGCATCACCGAGCAGTACGTCGGCTGCCCCATCCGTTCCAGCACCGAGACAGTCGTCGTCGGGGACTGTCCCGATTTTCGTGTCAGCGAAAATGGGACTGTCCCCTTCAGCGCCGGAATCGATGCCGGTCCCGCGACCACCTTCCCCATCCACTTCGATCGCCTCGCCTTCGAGGCCGATCACGTAGTCGCCTGCAATCGCGTGAAGCCCCATACCGGTTTCGCCGGCCCGATCGAAAGCGGGCTGCTGAAGATGCTCACCATCGGCCTCGGCAATCCCGAGGGAGCGACGATCTATCACCGGGCGATGCTCGATTTCGGCTTCGACCGCATCGTTCGCCGCGCGGCCGCCGAAGTGCTCGCCAAGTGCCGCATCCTCGCCGGCGTCGCCGTGGTCGAAAACGCCTACGACCAAACGGCGCGCATCGAAGCCGTCCCGCCCGAGCGGTTCGAGGCCCGCGAGAGCGAGTTGCTCGTGCTGGCCAAGCGCCTCATGCCCCGTCTGCCGTTCTCCCATGTCGACGTGCTCTTGATCGACCGCATCGGGAAAGAAATCAGCGGCACGGGTCTTGACCCGAACGTGGTGGGCCGGAAGTTCAACGACCACAAGGCGGTCGAGGACGAGTTCCCCAAGGTGAAGCGAATCGCCGTGCGCACTCTGACGCCGCAGAGCCACGGCAACGCCATCGGCATCGGCATGGTCGAGTTCTGCCGCAGTCAGTTGCTCGCCCAGATCGACGTAGCCGCCACGCGGCTGAACGTCCTAACCCAAGTTCGCCACTTTCATTGCTAGCAATGCAATGCTAGCAGGCCCTCAAGTCGTGAGATAACAATCGGTTGCGTCATTTTTCAGCAAGGCCACCCAAAGGTATGTAGTGAAGACCTGTAGTGAAGACTTTTTTCGGCCGGGTGTTGGTACATAAGGACTTACGTCAACGCAGATCGCGCAACTGGCGAACTTGGGCTAACTTCCGGCCACATTTCCGCCGCCATGCTGCCGTTGGACTACTCGACCGATCGCGAGATGCTCTCCGCCGCCTTCGCCACGATCGGCCTGACCGCTCCGCTGCAAGCCAAGTTCCTCTGGATTCCCGACACGCTACATTTGAGCGAGATTGAATGTTCCGTCGCCTATCTCGCCGAAGCCCAGCAACGTCCCGAACTGGAGATTCTCACCGAATCGTGCGAATTGCCGTTCGGTGCAGCCGGAAACCTGCCGATTTGACCGGCTCTCGCTTCTTGTTGCCTTAGGCGAGATCATCTATACTGGTCGTGTCAGTGAGCGAAGGAAAGAGGTCGAAAAGAAAGGTTGGTCCGATTTCGGGCCATCCGCGGTCATCAGTGTTATCCGTATTCTCTACAAGAGGAATCGAACGATGTGTTTTCGCCGGAAGCTTGCTACTGCCCTATTTGTCGCAGCCCTGCTGACGTCGTGGTTTGCTTACGATAGGTCGTTTGCCGCGGACGACTCTGCATCGGTCGTCAAGGACAATGTGCGTTTTCAGGTGCTCTCGCCGGGCTTGGTGCGGATGGAATACTCGCCGACGGCCAAGTTTGTGGACGACGCGAGCGCGGCGGTCGTGGGGCGAGCGAGTTTCTCCGGCGTTGCTCCCAAAACCTCGGAAAAGGACGGTTGGCTGACGCTTTCGACCGGGAAAATGACCGTTTCTTACAAGCTCGGCTCGGGGCCGTTCTCGAAAGACAACCCGCGAATCGCATGGAGCGACAAATCGGGCGAACATGCCTGGAAGCCCGGCGACCTGGACGCCAAAAACCTTGGCGGCGTGCCCGGCAACATGGATAACCGCAGCATGGTGGCGGTGACCGAGCCTGGTCCCTTGACCCGCAACGGCTACTACTGGCTCGACGACAGCCGCACCGCCCTGTTCGACAAAACGAACGATTGGGTCAAGCCGCGGCCGGAAAAAGAGAGCCTCGACTGGTACTTCTTCGTCTACGGCAACGATTTCGCCGGCCAGTTGAAGGAAATGGCTCAGCTCCTCGGGCCGATTCCCATGCTGCCGCGATATGTCTTCGGCTCGTGGTTCGGCTCGCGCGCGAACTATACGGACGAGCAATGGCGGATGATCGTCGATCGCTTCCGCGAAGAGCGGCTGCCCGTCGATATGCTTGTGTTGGATTCCCTCTCCGGGTCGAAGGTGGTTTGGGGGGGCTACGATCACGACCTCGAACAGATGCCCGACCTGAAGGGTTTTCTGGCCTGGATGAAGCAGCGCGGCATCAAAGTGACGATCAACGAGCACTATGAACCCCTGACCCGCGTGAGCGACTCGCACTTCGAGACGATTCGCAAGGCGATGGGAATGCCGGAGAACACCGAAGCGATTCCGCACGACATCTCGAACAAGAAATACGCCGCCCTGTTCATGGACATTCTGCACAAGCCTGACCTCGACAAGGGCATGGCGTTCTGGTGGCAAGACGGCAGCGCGGGAACGAATATGGAAGGCTTGGAGCCGTATCTCTGGACGCGGCACGTCGAGTACACCGGTTCCGAACGGATCACCGGCAAGCGCACCACCGCGTTCTGCCGCCTGGGTACGGCCGTCGGCTCGCACCGCTACGGGATTTACTTCACCGGCGATCTGACGGGAATCTGGGAGTCGCTGCCGGTGATGACTGCCGCCACCATTCGCGGCGGCAATCAGCTCATGCCCTATATGAACAACCTGTGTTGCGGCGTGCACGTCGCCAATCTGCCGCCGGAACTTTACCAGCGCTGGGTTCAGCTAAGTTCGTTCCATCCCGTCTTTTGGTTCCACGGCATCTGGGGCCTGCGGCTGCCCTGGGAATACGGAGAGGCCGGCATGGAAACGTATCGGAAGTTCGTCGGCCTGCGCTATGCGTTGCTGCCGTACACTTACACCTGTTCGCGCATCGCCCACGACACGGGCTTGCCGCTGGTGCGCGGAATGTATCTCGACTATCCCGACCAGGAACAAGCGTTCGCCAGCGATCAACAGTATCTATTCGGTCGCGAGCTACTGGTTGCCCCGGTAACGAAGCCGGGCGGCGGAAAGCCCGTCAACACCGACGTCCTCCTGCCAGCCGGCGACGATTGGTTCGACTATTTCACCGGCGACATCTACCGGGGCGGCCGCAAGATCATCCACCAGTGTCCCTTGGATCGAATGCCGCTGTTCGCGCGGGCCGGCTCGATCATCCCCACCGGGCCGAAGATGGACTACAGCGATCAAAAGCCCGTCGATCCGTTGACCCTCGACGTGTACGCCGGCAGCCGGCCGGCCGAGTTCAAGCTCTATGAAGACGACGGCGTCTCGCTCGACTATCGCAAGGGCGCCCATGCCTGGACGGCGATCGCCTTCAAGCCGGCCGATACAGCGGGCGATTACACGCTGACGATCGGCCCGGCCGACGGGCGGTTCGCCGGACAACTCGATCGCCGCCATTACCTGCTTCGCGTGCACGGCCTGCTGAAACCAACGGCCGTCGTCGTCGATCAGGCGGAGTTGGCCGAGACCGGCGACGACCAGTGCGGGGCCGGCTGGACCTGGGATCCGAAGGCTCGCGTCACCACGATTCGGCTGCCGGACGCTTACGCCATCGACCGGCCGGTCACGGTTGCATTGCAGCAGGCCGGCACGTTTGCCGACGCCGTCGTGCTGCAAAAGGCCAGAAATCTCCGCAATCAGATTCGCGAAGCCAAACGGCTGATGAAATTGAAGAACGCCGAACTTGTGGGCACGCAGTTGGAGATCAAAAAACCGCCGCGAGTCATTCTGAAGACGGAGGAAGTAGAGCGGCAGTTGACGGCCGTCGTCGAGCATCCGCAGGGCATCGCCGCCAATCGGCCCGATTTCCAGGCGATGCGCCGCCGGGTGGTCGCCGCGCTAACCGACAAGCCCTTCGATTCGACGCGGACGATTCCCGACCCCGAACCCCATTGCATAGCCGCAACCAAGCAGATCGAGAACGCCACGTTCACGCCGGAAGAGATAAAGGCAATCACAAACCTCCTCCGCGGCGCCGACGTACCGGCGTGGTTGCATCCGTAGCCGTCGAAACCGCATGCTCGCAGCCGATATCCACGTCGCCCTGCTCCCGAAGACGGAAACAGGGCGACCGTGGAGATATATCATAATCGGGCTGCGCAAAGCCTATCGCTTCTCGGCTCCTGGCGACGACGCCATCGTGCGAGATTGAGCACGAACCTCGCCAATCTGACGGAGATTCCAGCCCCTGGGCGTAGACTCGAACGCGTAGGTTCCGGCGCTCAGGCGGTGCTTGGCAGTGCCGAAGTTCCCGCCGCGGCCGAATTCAATCGTCGATGTGGGCTCGACATTGATGTCTTGGGCCTTCCCTGACTCCAGGCGATAGAGCTGTCCATCGATGAAGTACGTGAGCGTGAATTGCGTCGTCGGCGGATTGACGATCCTCACCGCCATCGTAGGCGTGATGACCCCGTTGCCGTGATACAACTCCCAACCTTTTGGCGTAGACTCGAACGTGTAGGTTCCGGGAACCAAGCCGTATTTGCCAGTGCCGAAGTCTCCGCCGCGGCCGAATTCGACCACAGCGTCCGATGGAACATGGTACGTCTGCGCGCTGCCCGCCGGCAAACTGAACGACTGCCCGTCGATCGAATACGACAGGATGAAGTTCGTCGCCGCTGGGTTGACGATCTTCACGGGTCATGATAGGCGTCACCGCCCCGGCGGCAACCACGCGTCCGGAATCGCCACCGCTATCGCCAGCGCCGCCGCCGCCGACATCGCCACTGCCGCCCCCGCTATCACCGCCACCACCACCACCGCCGCCGCCGCCACCGAAGGCAGGGATTGCGACGACGCCGCCTCCACCGCCACCTCCGCCCTTGACAATGTTCGTGACGTTGGCGGATCCTCCCGTAGCAGTGTTGTTATTGTTGTTATTGGTGCCTCCGGCGTTGTTGTTATTGTTGTTGTTGGCGCCGCCTGCTCCGGCGTTGTTGTTATTGTTGTTGTTGGCGCCGCCTGCTCCGGCGTTGTTGTTATTGTTGTTGTTGGCGCCGCCTGCTCCGGCGTTGTTGTTATTGTTGTTGTTGGCGCCGCCTGCTCCGGCGTTGTTGTTATTGTTATTGTTGTTGGCGCCGCCTGCTCCGGCGTTGTTGTTATTGTTGTTGTTGTTGGCGCCGCCTGCTCCGGCGTTGTTGTTATTGTTGTTGTTGGCGCCGCCTGCTCCGGCGTTGTTGTTATTGTTGTTGTTGGCGCCTCCCTTTCCGGCGTTGTTGTTATTGTTGTTGTTGTTGGCGCCGCCTGCTCCGGCGTTGTTGTTATTGTTGTTGTTGGCGCCGCCTGCTCCGGCGTTGTTGTTATTGTTGTTGTTGGCGCCGCCTGCTCCGGCGTTGTTGTTATTGTTGTTGTTGGCGCCGCCCGCCCCGGCGTTGTTGTTGTTATTGTTGTTGTTGGCGCCGCCCGCCCCGGCGTTGTTGTTGTTATTGTTGTTGTTGGCGCCGCCTGCTCCGGCGTTGTTGTTATTGTTGTTGTTGTTGGCGCCGCCCGCCCCGGCGTTGTTATTATTATTGTTGTTCGCGCCCCCCTTTCCAGAGTTGTTGTTATTGTTGTTGTTGTTGTTGGCGCCGCCAACCCCGGCGTTGTTGTTATTGTTGTTGTTGGCGCCGCCTGCTCCGGCGTTGTTGTTGTTATTGTTGTTGGCGCCTCCAGAGTTGTTGTTATTGTTGTTGTTGTTGGCGCCGCCCTTTGCGGCCTGGTTGTTTGCGGCTTGTTGTCCACCGGTGCCGTTGCTGGAGTGCGCGCTCTGGCCACCGCTGCTAGCGGAGTGGTGGCTATGAGCACCGAGCGCGGCGGCGCTCGAGAGGGACGCCAGTCCCCAGTAAACGAGGCTTGCCGACACGAACAACACCGCCCACAGACGATAGATACCCTTCATGATCTTTCTCCTTGAGTGTAAGCACACTTGACGTTGTACGCAAAGAAACTCCGAGCCAAGACGGGTTGGCACGGTCACGACGCTCTTCAACGGAACTAATCGAGATTGTCACAGGACGTAATCAGCAACGCACCCCGCAGGATCCTCCCGCCCCTGTGTGAGTCACAAGAAGGCAGGAGGTTGTTGAGTGACGGAACGCGTCCGCGTTACTCAACTTGCCACGCGACAGTCACGATCACGAGGATCGCTGCCGGTCACTCGGTCAGGCGATCGCTCTTGCGGCCGAATCTCGGCGGCAGACGGAATCCAGCGTTCGACAAGTGACCGACATAGAGAAAATATACAGGTGGGGCTGTCAGAAAGCCGTGGGTGCGGTTTTCCCGAGCGAGCGCGCTCTGAGAGCCGTTATCCGAAGCATGCCCGTAAGAGATTAGGGGATCACGAGTTGTGACAATTGCTCGCATCGGGCGCAGTCTCGCTGATGACGCTGAAAAATAGGGGTTTGTCCGCGGTGAACGTGGGAATTATGCCGACTTGTTGGGCTCCTATTAGGAGTGTTGCTGGAAGCATGGGTAGAATCGGGGACTTGGCTAGGCGAATTCTCGAACAAACGCTCCTGGCAACGTTGCTCTCCGCCTCACGTGGGAAAGGCGGATAGAAGGCCGACGTCTCATCTCTCCCTGGACACCTAGAAACTCCTATTTTTTGGGGTGAAATCGCAAACGGGACCCTTGCCTGCTTTTTGGCAATGTTCCATTGGGTTCGCCGCTCCCCCTCCGTGCCCTTCGTGTTCTTCGTGGATCATCGTCCCGCCTCTGCGTCGCGTCTGGCCGAAGAACTTTCTTTGAAGTCTCGCGGCCATCATGTTATAGATGGGCGCATGTATATCATGGAGAGGCAATGGCCAAGAAAGACCAAAATGAGAATCCGCTTGCAAAACGGAACGAACGCTGGCGGCTGGCGGTGCTCGACGAAAAGAGACTGCGACAGATCATCGCTGGTGACGCACGGACTCAGCCGCCGCGTAGCGAGAAATGCCCGCTACGTCATCGCGGGAAGATGGGGGGAGAATAGCGGAAACTCACTTCGCATCGCGGAACAGAAGTGGGGCAAACACAAACAGGTCGTTCCGTGCGGTCTCCCAACCGTGGACGCCCTTGCCCTCCATGTAGACGTACTGAATCTTGTACTTGTCGAACAGTCCCAGCGTGTCTTGGCAGGATTCGTATTTGATGTCGTTCTTGCCATTGGCGACCCAGAGCAGCTTCAGTTTCTTTTTCGTCCCCAGATCGTTGAGGACCGCTCGGTGCTTTTTCTCGAACTGCTCGCAGTTCTCCAAGCCGCCGATGAAGACGCCGATGTAGGCGAACGTATCCGGGTGGGTGGGTCCGAAGTTAAGCGTCTGAAGAGCGCCCGCCGACACGCCGGCCAGCGCCCGGTGTTCGCGATCGGCCTTCACGGGGAAGTGCTTCTCCACGTACGGGATAACGTCGTCTAGCAGGTCCGGCCCAAAGCCATCGCATTCGGAGTTCGCGTCCCATGACTCCCCGCCCGCCTTGTATAGGTTGCCGTTGGGCATGACGACTATCATCGGGACCGGTTTCTTGTCCGCGTACAGGTTGTCGAGAATGGCGTCCGCCGCCCCATCTTTCACCCAACTGGTTTCGTCGCCCATGGCGCCGTGCAGGAGATAAAGGACCGGGTACTTCCGGTCCTTTGAGAACCCTGGCGGGGTGTAGACGCACATCTTCCGCTTGCGCCCGGCCGCTTTCGAGTCGTACTCGACCGTCTCCACCTTGCCGTGCTCAATTCCCTTGCGGCGCACGTCAAACCCCCTCGGCGGGGTGGGAAGCGCGGCCGGCTTGCGCATGAGGTCGACCACGAGGGATGGGAGCAATGGGAAAAAGAGGATCAAGATCAGAGCCAGCGCCGCAACTCCGGCTGCAACGCAGAACAACCGTTTCATCGCTTCGGTCTCCAGAAAGCACGTGGGGTTACGCCCGGCACTGCTTCTGCGAAGCAGTGGCACACTGTTGATCAAATCTGCTCGCGCGGTGAAAACTGCGCGCTGACCCTGTCCTCAGCGGGAGAGGGGACCGTGGGGCCTATCCCAGCTTGAAGTTGAACGTATGCGTCAACATCCGCCAGAGCCGGGCGCCGAGCGAAATCCACTTCGTATGCACGCGGGCCTGGCCGCGCAGGCCGATGCGGTACTCACCCTTGGGATCGTCGATCGGCGCCCGGGCCTGATACGACGTGCTCATCGGCTTCTCAATGCCGGTTTGCGGATCGGTCTTCGTCGGCACTTCGCCCTGCGATTTCGTCGAAAGCCGCTTCGGGGCGACCTTAAGCTCCGATTCGGCCACTTCGACAATCTCGCTGTGCAGGGTCTCCGCCGGGCGGGCATAGCCCTCCAGCTTGATGTCGACGGTCTGCTTCTCGCCGTCGCTGATAAGGCTGCGGTCGGTCTGATCGATCACCATCACCGCCTCGAGTTTGTGCGGATCGCCTATCTGACAGAAGAGCGTGCGTTCGACGAGACGTGCGCCGATGTTTTCGGGCTCCAGGGGCGTTCCATACCAGGTGTGCAGCTTCTCGTTCGGATCGTCGCGGCGCGGAGTCCAGGGCGGGGAGAAGACCGTGCCCGACGAAGGCGCCGTCAGCCGCAAGCGCTGCTTGTCCTTCTCTTTCTGATCCAACTCGTTCTTCAGCGCGTCGATCTGCTCCTTGATCTGCGGGATCTGTGCCGCGGCACGAGGGTCGAGAAAAGCCTGCTCGATCAGGTTCTTCAACTTCGTTTTGTTCTCGTCGAGACCGCCTTGCAGTTTGGCGAGGTCCAGATCGAGGTCGATATTCTCGAGCTGGGCCAGCAAATCGCCTTCCTTGACTTGTTGGCCGGCTTTCACGGCGAGCTTCACCAGCCTGCCCGGCACGTCAACGTAGACGGAATCGGCGTCGCGGGGTTGGATTTCCAAGGGACAGATGAAGCTGTGCGGCAAGGGCAGGAAGAAAAACGCCAACAGCAGCGCCGTCAGCACGCTCAGACTGATATAGAAACGCGGCTTCTTCACTTGGTCGATCCTCCCGGGCACGTAAAAGAACTTGCAGACTTGCCACAGCGGCATGAAAAACAGCCCCCAGAGCGACGCCGCCACCATCAGTTTGCCGATGATCTCCAGATGATAGGAGAGGAAGAGCCGGTAGAGGAACCAGCAGATCGACAGCGCCACGACCCAGCGGTAAGCCGCCGCGGCGAGCGAGTAGAGCACGAAGAACAACTGATTTCGCTGCGGCAGGAAGGGGTCGTCGGGCGGCTCGAGCCCGAGGCACCACTCGCCCAGCTTACGGCTGAGAATCGTCGTGGCCTTCTGCCGCAGATTCGGGATCTCCATCAAGTCGGCAAGGATATAGTAGCCGTCGTAACGGAGCAGCGGGTTGGCGTTGAAGACGATGGTGGTGACCGAGCAGATGAACATTACGTCGAGGCAAAGGTTGTTGAAGATCGTCTCGGGCTGGGAGAACCACCACATGAAGGTGCAGATCGAGGCGATCACGCCTTCAACGTAGATGCCCGCCGCGCCGATGGCCGCCCGCGCCCACTTGCTCGGCAGCATCCAGGAGTCGGAGACGTTGCAGTACAGGCAAGGCGTCAGCACGAGCACCATGATGCCCATTTCGTGACATTCGCCGCCGAAGTGCTTGCAGCTCAGCCCGTGCCCGAACTCGTGAAACACCTTGGTGATCCCCAGCACGATCGCCAACAGGAAGGCGTTGTGGACGCTGAAGAACTGGTGGAACTCGGGGAGCTTCGAGCGAAACTCGTCGAACTCGACCGCCACCAGCGTCGCCGCCGACAGCGCCAACGTGCAGCACAAGAACACGGCCAGCGGCGAGAAGAACCAGCGGAGTTTCGGATAGAGCCAGTTCAGCAGCCGCTCGGGATCGAACCCCTTGAAGCGGATGCAGAGGACGTTGCTTGCGGCCGCCAGCAGCATCTTGCGCTTGCGCTCGTCGCGGCGTTTGCGGAGTTGGTGTCCCTGGCCGGGCACGTCGGCGATCACCAATCCGCTCCGATGCAACATGCCCAAAAACTGCTGCAATTCCTCGAGCGTGATCTTCTGCGGCGGAAACTCGGCCTCGAAACGGTCCTTGACCTCGTCGAGGCTGATCGCGCCGTCGAACATCTGCAGAATGGCGAATTCCTCTTCCTGGAATCGGTAATAGGCCAGTCCCACCGGATCCTTCACCACCCAATAGGTTCGCCCAAGATAGTGCTGCCGCTGCGCAATCAGATCGGGCCGCATCCGAATCGGCGAGTTCCGGGCGGAACTGGATAGCAGGCTGTCTTGAAGCGTGACCATGAGGGGGAATGAGGAATGCTGAATGCTGAATGATGAATGATGAACGGCAGAGTCTGTCCGTCATCGTTCATTGTTCATTCATCATTCATCACTCATCCTTTAGCATTCATCATTTCAATTGGATTGTCATTTCGACGTTCATGCCGGGATTCAGAATCCAGACGCCGTCCAGTTTGCGGTTTTCCACTTCGGCCCGCACCTGAAGATAGGGGCCCTCGATAACCGGTTTGACGTACACCACCTTGCCCGGGAACGTCTGCCGACCGAGACGCGGCAGGGTCACGGCGATCTCGACCGGGCGATCCTGGATCTCCGAGGGGCGATACTGGCTGGCATTGAGCACGCCGTTGACGCGCAGGCGGCCCATGTGGATCAACCGCATCACCGGCTCGCCAATTTGCACCCACTGGCCGACGTGCTGGTTAAGCTCGACGACGACGGCGTCCAACGGGTGACCTTCCCGGTCGAACCAGCAAGGGGCGACGATTTGGCGGCGTTCGATGTTCGCCTCGGCGGTGTGCAACTCGGCCTCGGCCATCCTCGCCTCCAAGCGGGCGACGACCTGATCCTTCTTCGCCTTTTCGATCGACAGCTCCATCTTGTGCCAATCGAGCAGCCGCCTGAGCACCTCGGACTGGGTCATTGTGCCCGGCACCTTTTTGTTGGCATCCACGCCCACCTCGTAGTCCTTCTCGGCCACCTCGGCTGCCGCCTGGGCGAAGCGAATATCGACGTCGTCCTCCGACTTCTTCGTGGCCGCCTGGCGTTTGAAGTCGGCCACGTCCCGTTGCGTGCGGGGAATAATGTCGTCGATCTGGGCAAGGAGTTGCTTGCCGGACACCTGCTCTCCTTCCCGCACGAGGATTTTGGTCAATACTCCCGCTTCCTGCGCCGGAATCTCCGCTTCCTCGTCGGGCACAAGCGTGCAGGTTGAGATGACCGCCGTATCCGCCGCCCTCAAGGGCAACGCCGAGAGAGCCAGCCACAGGCCGCCTAGCATGAACACTATGAATCGCATGACGTTACCTCGAAAAATGCTGAACGATATGCAGGTTGCGGCGATCGGTTCCCTCTCCCAGTGGGAGAGGGGAGATTTTCTAGAAGAACTTGAACAATATTCTGGACTGAACGAACTCGATTGCGTCGTGCAGCAGCACGTAGCCCAGCGCGCGACGACCGCAGTGGACTTTCGCCGACACGGCCGCCCCCTGCTTCAGTTTATGCTCCGTGCGGAGTTGCTCCATCTCGGCCTTGTCGAGCGAGACGTTGATCAACACCGTGTTTCCTTCATCGCCCCGCACCTCCGCGCTGCGGTGGACCTCCTCGATCTTGCCGTGGCGGGTCGTGCCGGGTTCCATGGCGAGAATGTAGGTGACGTCCAACCGATCGTCGGGCACGTCGCACGAAGTCGCCAGAGCCTGCAATCGGGCCTTCAGGTCGGCGTCCGTCACCTCCGGCAGCACTTCCTTGAGCTTGGCCGAGCGTCGTCGCAGGTCTCCGCACGCAGCACTTCATCGAGTTTTGCGCGGAGCGATTCGTCGCTGACGTCCTTCAAGATGGGCTGAAGTCCGCTACGCAGACGATTGTGAACGAGGGTGAGCAGCTTGTCGCGCAGCTCTCCGTCGGGCACGCCGGCAAGTTCCGTTTCCACCGCCTTACTAATATCTTCTTCCGGCGCCGCTTCACCCATCTTGCCGCGGGTTTCTTCCTGGAGCAACTCGCGCAGCTTCTCTCGCGATTTCTCGTACATGGCCCGTTGGTAGTCGGTGATGTGGCCCATGCGGTTTTCCGGCATGTGGACTTCCAGCCGCCACGGGCCGCTCGGGTCGGCCACCTGCATCAACTGGCCGCCCCACTGCACCGGGCCGGGCGCGCAAGTGATTCCGCAAGTCCCACGTGATGATCTGGCCGTCGATCGGACTGCGGACCTCCAACTCCGCTTGCTTCTGCTTGTAGATCTCCCATTGGGTGTCCAGCGAGGCCAACGTCTGCTTCAATTCCGATTGCCGGCCGATCAAGCGGTTTCGTTCCTCGGGCTTCAGCATTCTCCCCGCCGCCAGTTCCCGCTGCACGCTCAACAATTCTTCGTTGGTCGCCATCCGTTTCCCCGAGACTTCCTCCAGAGCGTTGTGCGACCTGCCGTGCTGCGGAGCCGCAGCAGCAGTTGTCCCTTGGTCACCATGGCCCCGTGGTCGATTCCCTTGGGGATTTCGTTCGACGATGCCTTCGACGTTGGCGAAAACGTTTCGACGCACCACCGGTTCGAGCGTGCCCTTGCCTTCGAGTGTGAAATCGGCGGGCCAAAGTCCCAGAAACAGCAGCAGCGCCAGCACGGCGCCGCCGATGCTGAGCGTCTTCGGCAAGGTGCGGGCTTCCACGATCCAGCGCGTCTTGCCCAACGTCCGCCACACGGGCATGAGGAACAAATTCTGATGCTCCAAGGCGTTGGCCAAGGCGGTCGAACTGTGCTGGCAGACGACTTCGGCCCGGTGCGTGAGACTTGCCGACACGCGGCTGTCTTCAATTTGCTCGACGATCAGCGCCCCGATCGGGGCCTCCGCGCTCGACCCGTTTCTTCGGATCGTCTTCTTCGGGAGGCGGCGGCCGACGCAGCGGCAGCACGGCGACCGTCTTCGAGTGCGCTTCGTCAACGTACTCCTGCAAGGCATCCTCGACCTGCGGCGGCAAATCGCGGGTGTCGCCCGTGTACCACATGGGATCGCCGCTGGCGACCACGGCCGTAGCCAACTTTCCCAGCAGGCGGATCATGTTCGATCGCTTGTCGAACAAATCCTGGCCGCTGACCGCCTCGATGTGGCACTTTCTTCCCTTGCGAATCGCCACGCTCACGCGGTCGCACTCGACCAGCCGCCGGCCCTCGTTGGCAATCGTGTAGGCGGCCTCGCGCGGATCGAGCGAAACGTGAACCGTGCGGGTGAAATCTTCCAACTGGGTCCAAAGCGTCTGGCGGTCGGAAAAGTGCCGCAGTTGGTGGCTCTTCAAGAAATCGCCGGCCAACTCGCACATCTGGCCGAGAAACCGCAGATAACCCTTTTGCGTCGTCGGACTCGAGTCCGATCGCTGAAAGACCTCGACCAGGCCGACGTTCTCCAGGTCGGTTTTTAACAGACCGAGCAGCAGGAGAAACTCGGTGGGGTTGGCGGCGGGCACCTCGCCGTCCGTGCGATCGAGCCTCTCCCGGCCCGGAGTACGGCGGCACCATGATGGCTTCGCCGCCCGACAGGGCCTTGTACAGCAGCCGGCCGTGCTGGGCCTGCCGCTCCTCGCTGTCGCGGAGATTGGTTTCCTGGATGTTGATCTGATATTGGAGGGCCAGGCGGCCCTCGGGATTCAGCGTCCAGACGGCCCCGCCGACCGCCGCCAACGCCGAGACCACCCGCGGCAGGAATTGACCATAGAACTCCTCCGGGGCAACGTCGGTTTTGGTCAGTTGCGCAATTTCCCCCACCAAGGAGCGGATTTGCTGCTTCGTCTGTTCGATCAGTTGCGGGTCCAGAGGCTGTTCGATGCTCATATATACTATGTACCCCGTCTCGGTCTTACTCTCAAGGTTAGCTTGGAGTTATTGGCTTCCGAGGCCGTGATTTCTTGGAGAGAAGGGGTTGTAGGGGGCCTTTGCGGGACGGTACGGAATTTTGTGTCAAGTGATGTGGCACGGCCATCTTGGCCGTGGTTTTTCACGGGCTGGAAGCCCGTGCCACAGAATTCTGCACAGTCTCGGTAACCTGGCTAATCATCCCACCCATGAGACTGGTTTCGATGTGCCCGCTGTCGGTAGGATTCCTAAAGGGCCGCTCGGCCCTGGCCCTAGGAAAACTTCAGGAATTCCCCCCTTTTTTATAGGATCGGCGCAACCCGGACACCCTTATTTTTCCTAATCGTTGTATTTTTCCTTGCAATTTAATTCCTTTCTTGCTAAGATCGCAGTTGCCAATGTTTCCGAGAAGGATCGAGGGAACGAAAAAATGGATTTCGTCAGGGACGATGAAGCGCTTCTACGTGTATTCCTCAATGTCTCATTTTGGAGGGTTTAAGTAATGAGGTTACTTTTTAGGGTTTCTGTGGTCTTGCTGCTGGTAGGTCTGGCGACGACGCCGTTGCTAGCCCAGCAAAACTTGACTACGTTAGGGGCGACGACGACTATTAACGACTTCAGTAACTGGGGCTTCATTATTGGTGGCACCGGAACCGTCAGCAACTTTACACAGGGCGACTGGCTGAACATCCACGGTGCGGGAACCGTCACGATCGACACCAGTTTGGATTTCGGCTCTGGCCCCGATCCCACCAATTGGATCAACAATCTCGACATCGGAAACGCCACCGACGGGGAGCTCGACAGCAATCCGTCCTACGCGGCGATGACCGGGGGCACCGTCAACTACGCTTCCGAATTCACCGTCGGCGCCAACGGCGCCACCGGCGTCAGCCGGTTCGACATGTCGGGCGGCACGCTCAACAAGACGACCGGCAACTACAACTTCAACGTCGGCGTCAACGGCAGCAGCGGCGTCATGACGATGAGCAGCAGCGCCGTGTACAACCAAATGGTCGGCGGCGATATGTACATCGGCGGCGGCAGCACCGGCTCCGCTGGTACTTTGTCCATGAGCGACTATGCCACCATCAACCGTGGCGGCGCCTACAGCTACACCCGCATCGGCGAGGGCGCCGGCAACGCCGGTTACGTCGAACTGAAAGGCCACGCCCAGTTTCTCATGAGCGACGGCGAGACCAGTTCCCAATGCCGGATGTACATTGGAAACGCTGGCGGCACCGGCACAGTAAACGTGTACGACAACGCCAAGTTGGAATGCGGCCAGATGCTCCAACTCGGCAACGGCGCCGGTAGCATCGGCAACCTCACGGTGGGCCTCGACTCCAGCACCGGTTTCGCCACAGGCGCCGGCACGGTCAGCGTGTATTCAGAGCATTTTTGGGACTTCTATGACGAATTCGGTCTCAATATCGGTCGCATGGGCGGCACGAGCACGGTCCTCTTCACCGGCCACAGCGTCCTGAACGTCGGAGGCCGCACCAACATCGGCAACGAAGCTAGCGGCGGCGTTGGCTCCAACCTCTCCAACGGCTCGCTCACTCTAGCGGGCAGCGCCAGCATGGTTACCTCCCCCGGCGAGAACGCTTCCAGCGCTGTGGGATCAGGCCCATATTATTGGGCCTGGTGGGACGGCGGCGACGTGTACGTCGGCTGCTCCACGGCGGAGAACGGCGTTAATAACGCCGGCACTCAAAACCTCGCGGGCGGCGTCGGCGCGCTAACCGTCCAGGACAACGCCAGCTTGACGATCGGCAGCGGCCAGCTCCAGATCGGTACCCAAGGCGGCACTGGCACCGCGATATTCACCAATTCGGCAACGGTCTTCGTTAACGGCGACATCAACGTCGGTAACGGAACTGCTCTTAGCCCTGTGAGCACTGTGAGCGTTGGCAATCTGACAATCGACACCAATGCAAACGTGCATACAAATGGCGGGCTGTACATTGGCAACGGAGGCATCGGAACTGCGGCCATCGGCGGCAGCGCCACCGTCTATTGCGAAGCTCTCGCAGTAGGCAACGGTTCGCCGGGCAGCAGCATGACCGTCTCCGGCAATGCCAACATCACCGTGAACCAATGGTTCAACATTGGTGCTTGGAGCGGCTCGGGATCCCTGACGATGACCGGCGGCACCATTACGTGCCACGGGGCCGGCGGCTGGGACGGCATCGGCACCGACAGCGGCAGCGCCGTGATCAACATGTCCGGCGATTCCCTCCTCAAGATCCAGTCCTCGACGTACTGGGGACTGCTGATTGCCGCCAACCAATGGGATACCGGCAATAGTTGCAGCGCCACGGTCAACCTCAGCGGCAACGCGAAGATCATCGATCGCTACTGCCACTGGTGGAGCGGCGATTGGGTCGGCGGATCGACCGACATTTTGAACATCACGATGACTAACAACGCCCAGTTCATCGTTAACGGCTTGACTTTGGGAGCCGGTGGCGGCGGCGTGGGGAATCTTACCATGAGTGGCAGCACCTTGGTTCAGACCCCCTTTATTGAACTCGGCACAGGCGTGATGAATCTCAACGGCGGGACCCTCACGACCAGCTACATCACCTCGGTCAGCGGCGGCGTCGGCACCGTGAAGCTTAACGGCGTAACGGTGCAAGCTACCACCGATGCAGGGGATTTCTTCAACGCGCAAGGAAACGGCAGTTTTACCGTCAACCTCGGCGCTGGCGGTGTGACTTTCGACACCGGCGTGAACAACGTCACGATTACCGAGGACATGCTGGTAAGCGGCCCCGACGGCGGTCTGACGAAGGTCGGCTGCGGCGCGCTGACGATGCCGGCCAGCCAGGACTACACTGGCCCGACGGTCGTCCAAAGCGGCAAGCTCATCTTGACCGCGGCTCCCGTGTTCAACGGCGTCGCAACCAGAGAAATCACGGTTACCAACCGCGGTAATCTCGTCCTTGCCTATAACGGCGGGAACGGCACGTTGGGCGCCCCTGCCAACCTGACGGTTGGCGGCGCTGCTCCCTTGCCGCCTTGTTGCTGCTACTGCCTCAACAAGCCGATCTTGTCGACCACGACCGACGGCACGAACATTAACTGCCTGGCACTGAACGGGACCTTCTCGGGCGTTGCAGGCACGACAATGGTCGTTGACGTGCTCGGCACCCGTGACCTTACTGGCATGGCGATACCCGTCAACGGTTCTATCGACGTGCCCGTGTTGACCTACAATCCTGGTGGAGCAACCCCGCCGGCCCTGCTTGCGAGGTACGCAGCCGTCGGACTCTACAACGTCACCACGGCTTATGTGGGCAACTCGGTCGTCGAGAGAATCCTGAATGCGAGCGCTCAGGGCTTCGGCGGAATACCGGGTGTGCCAACCAATTTTTTTGATGCTGGCAACTTTTACACCCCGGCTGGCGTTCCTTACACCTACGTCAACAGTCCGGATGCCGAGGCGTGGTTCGTTGAGGTTCCGCTCTCCCCGGGTGGAACCACGTGCGTTTTGGACCAAAACGCGACCACCAATTCGATGCTGTTCTACGCCTCGCCCGCTGGCTTGGGTGGATTCAGCGTCGTGCAGTCGGCTGACCCCTCTAGGTACATCCTGCTTAGCGCGGTGAATTCGACGACTGCGGCAGAGGCCCAGATCCAGGTGCTCGGCACCGCCAGCGGCGCCGGCAGCGTCAACCAAGTCGCTCCCGACATCCACCTGGGCGCCCCGCTCGGCGGCACCAGTTG
Source organism: uncultured Planctomycetia bacterium (assembly GCA_963719005.1). Taxonomy (GTDB): domain Bacteria; phylum Planctomycetota; class Planctomycetia; order Pirellulales; family Thermoguttaceae. The sequence goes on along the minus strand of CAVRAR010000017.1, from coordinate 105,233 downwards.
CCCGCAGGTCTATCTGGACCAGGGCAGCACGTTGACCCTCACCGGCGCGATCAGCCAAGTCGGCGTGGCCCCCAACGGCGCGCTCACCCCAAATGGCGGCGTTGCGGGTCTAGACATCGTCGGCGGCCCGAATGGCAGCGGCACGTTGACCATGTCGAGCGAGGCCAGCAGCTACACCGGATGCCTGTCGATCGCTAACGCCGTCGTAAGCACCGGCTATCTGACGCCGGGCCATATCACGGTGGACAATTCGACCCTGTCCTATACGGGCGCGGCCGACTACACCGCCAACAACGGCATGACGGTGGTGGGCACTAACGTGACCATCAACGTCACCCAGGCTGCCTCGACGGTTACTGTCGCGCTGGACAACCTCTGCACCAAGTGGGCGGTGGACAGCCTCTTCATCAAGGGCGGCGCCGGCACGTTGGAGTTGACCTACAACACCCCCGTGGCAGATCCGCGCTTGGCCCATGACGTGAACATCGTCGGCGGCGGCACCTTGTACCTGAACGCCTCCGTTCCGACGCTCTTCACCGTCGATGATCGATTCGGACCGGTGGATACCGGCGACGATACGAACGGCACGTTCCTGATGTCGTCCAATGTGACGTTCCAGTGCAACGCGGTCCGCCTCGCTGGCTACGGTGCACACAACACCAACGTGACCATTCAAGGCGGCACGTTCATCGACAACTACTGGTTGTATATCGGTGGACACGACGGCGTTGGTGGAACGGGCACCCTTAATATCCGCGACACCACCATCAGCACCGGTGCTGAACTCAGTATCGGTCGCGATAGCGGCGCCGGCACCGTGAACCTGGCTGGCAACACTTCGTTCACCGTCGGCCAATGGTTCAACATCGGCTGCTGGGACGGTGGCAATACGGGTTTCGGCGCCAAGGGCACACTGACCTTGACCGATAACGCCTCGCTAACCCAAACCAGCACCGCCGAACTGGGCTGCTATACCGCTGGTAGTTATGGTTACTTGAAAATGGACGGTCACTCCCAGTTGACGATGGGCAGCCAAGGTTTCGAGATGGCTGCCGACGTGGGAGGAAGTGGCGTCATTGGCGCCGACATCAACATCGGTGGCACGGCCACCGCGAACATCGGCGGGCATTTCTACGCCGCCGGAGTTTGGAGCGATGGCACCATGGAGTGCCACGCCAGCATCACTTTGAGCGACCATGGCACGTTGAACACTGGCACCGTCAATCCTGAGTGGACGCAACTTGGCTATGGGAACAACGCCCAAACCAACACGTTCAATCTCACGATGAGCGGAACGTCCACGTTCAACAACGGCGGCAACAACTTTGGAATGGTCTACAGCGGCTGCAGCGGCAGCCTGACCATGTCCGATTCGGCAAACCTTATCTGTGCGGGGCTGGCCCGGTTTGGAGGCGGTAGTCTTACCGGCAACATGAGCGGCTCCTCCCAGATTAACACCAACGAGATGGAACTCAGTTGCGAGTATGGCGCTTCGTATGCCAACACCGTTCTCACGATGGTCGACCACTCGCAGATCAATACCAACACGTTGACGGTTAACTGGATGGGATCCGGTCCCGACAACGTTCTGCTGAACGTCGGTGGCAGCGCCACCGTCAATGTTCAGAAGATGCTGGCTGTCGGCGTGAATTGGGGCAATAGCATCTCGCAGGTTGCGTCCGGAACCGTTACCGTCAGCAGCCCCACCGCCCATGTCAACGTCTACGGCAATGGCACCTATGCTCTCGTCGAAGGCGGATGGACGGATGCGTCATTCCCGGCCACCCTGGTTATCGGTTGCGCAGGCGCCGTTGGCGTCTGGAACCAAAACGCGGGCACAACGTACAGCGCCAACCCCGTCGTGGTCGGCGAGTACGACTGGATGGACGGTGCTAATTCTGGTTGGGCGAGCCCTGGTGCGGGTACTCTAAACCTCAACGGTGGCGAGTTCCAGTGCCCAGGAATCATCGTCAACTCGGCCGGGACAGGCAACGTCGGCGGCATCACCACCGGCGTGGTAAACTTCAACGGCGGCACCTTGACCGCCACGGCAACTAACCCGGACTTCATCACGATCGCTGGCTACGCTGGACCCGGTACCAACGCGTCCTTGACGCTGAACGTGCTGGGGAGCAGTGCGACTGCGAGCTCCGGCGCCGTCATCAACACGGCCGGCAACAGTGTGGCCATTAACCAACCCCTGCTCCATGCGAGCTTGGGTCCTGTCGACGGCGGCCTGACAAAGGTCGGCGCTGGCACGTTGACTCTTAACAGCGGCGCTACCAACAGCACCTACAACGGCAAGACTGTGGTCAAGGCCGGTACGCTGTGGCTTACGGGCACTGGCGCCCAGAATCCTGTGTTGAACTTGGGCGGCGCCGACCTCCAGGGCGGCCGGCTCGTGTTCGATTACTCGCCGACCGCGCCGGCCGGCGACCCGGTGATAACCATCCAGTCTGAGTTGCACTCAGACGCGATCACCTCCACGACCGCTGCGACTGGAGTTGGCATCGGATACGTCGACGGCGTCGTTCCCGGCGTCTCGATTGGCACGGCCAACGCCGTCATCCTGGTGCAGGCCTTTAAGGGCGACGCCAACCTGGACGGCACGGTCAACGGCCTCGACTTCTCGCGGATGCTCGGACATTGGGGCGCCAACACCAACTTGTGGACGGATGGCGACTTCAACCACGACGGTACGGTGAACGGCCTCGATTTCTCGGCGTTGCTGGGGAATTGGAACCAGAGCTACGCGATTGATCCGGGCGCCGGCCCGGTGGAAGGTGGCGCGACGTTCAGCGGCACCGCCGCTCCGGTTCCCGAGCCTGGCACCCTTGTGCTGCTCCTCGTGGCTGCACTTGGCGCCGGAGTCCTTTGGGTTCGTAAACAGAGAGGATAGTTAACTCTTGCCCGAAAGTTGGGGCGGCAGTTCACCTGCCGCCCCAACGCGGGCGAGCTGCGGCGTGCCTGCCCAAGGCAGCCACGTCGCGATAGCGAGTGTTTCGTGTTTACCCTTTTTCTTACACCTTTCGTTTCAGGAGACTGTGAAGATGAGAAAAGTTCTGTTGTTTCTTTGCGTCGCGGCACTGCTGCAAGGCGTTGCCTTCGGCGACGTGGTCGGCTCATGGGCGAAGACCACCACCGGGAGCACCGATGTCTGGACTTTGACCGTGAAACCGATGGCTGGCGAGGACATCCGTACGTTCGATGGCTGGGTGTATACCTCGGCGACTACGTTCGACGTCAACCCGAGCCCACCGATCAGCGGCAGCCCAGCCCCCGGCAGCGCGGATACTTACGCCGTCGTTGACGCGTACACCCACTTCCTAGTCCAGTTGGGTCATGGAAGCGGCAAGACTGGCGTCACCGACGCTTTGGAAGTTAGCCTAGCTTCTGGCGTAGACTCCACCGACCTCTATGCTTTAGTTGGAGCCCTTCCGAATGCTGGCGGTATCTACTACAACGGTGGCATTCTTGGCTGGACCAGCGCCTTCGCTCTCCTCCAGGTAGCAGTTCCGACGGCCGGCGATCCGTTCTACCCCGACGCCACGGTTGGGAGCGGCCTGCACGGACTGTCTGCTAGCGCCGCTGACAGCGTCGTCGTGGGCGATAATGCCCACATCGTGTGGATTGATCCGGACTCGATAGGTCATCAGGTCGTATTTAATGCTGTCCCAGAGCCCTGCACGCTTGCGTTGCTTGGCTGCGGGCTGTTCGGCCTGTTGGCTTACGCCTGGCGTAAGCGGAAGTAGTTAACGACAACTCCCGTAGCCTAGGGTGGCAACTCCACCGCTACCCTGGCGCGGGTTGTTGATAATGTCTGTTGGGGTGGCAGCTTGGCTGCCACCCCAACAGCGGTTTTTCACTCTTTTTCGTCAGGCCATGATGAAACTGCTGAACCGGCAGTAATAAATATCCCGGTCCTGGCGACTAAGACGGAGGGTTTCCCCGTTGGGGTCGGCATACGGCCGGCCCCGACGGGATTTTTTGATGGGGGCGGCGTTTACCTACTCCCAATTTAGGGTAGCAACGGCAGAAGAAATGAAACGTGTCGCAAGTAGCAGGCAGCGACCCTGCGGCCGTAGTTTCTGACGTCCGGAAAGAAGACAAGCGCTTACGGCTCAGCCGTCATCCTGATCGCAGCGAAGGATCTCGCGTAGGAGGGTGGTGCGACCGAGGTTTCTCGCTACGCTCACGGTGACGGTCTGTGTGTTTAGGCATGATAGATTCGGCGATGTGTTGCGTAGGACGGATTTCCGAATCCGTCCGAAGTATAGGGACGGATTCGGAGATCCGTCCTACGTTGAGTGCGTCACGTTAGGAGGGATTTTGGGGCGTGTTGCAGTTTTCGTGCGAAACGAAGCAGTCGGGCGGCAAGTGCGGCAACCGCGTGCTGGCCGAGATGAGGTGGGTTGCCGGAGGCAAGCCGGCAACTGGAGTTCTTTTTTCATACGAAGGAGAGCGCTTATGAGATTGAATTGGGGGTTTGCACTGGCCGCAGTGCTCGCGTTTACGCCGGCGACGATCGCCTCGGCCCAGGTCCAGTTGAACATCAGCCTGGCGTACGTGAACAGCAATGACGGGCTCGGCGACAACGTCGTGCTTCCGAACGTGGCCGTCCCGGGAAATGGTGTTTCATTATCCCAGGTGAATCTGACGCCCGGCGGCCCGTACGTGAATCACGTGTTCAACGTCTACGCGACGGTGACCGGCCTGAATTCGGACCAGAACGTAACGTTCCTGCTGTTCGGCGGCACGGGCAGCGGCGGCGTGACGACGGGTGGAAGCACAAGCTTCACAACGAACCCCTCCATAGTCGATCCGCCGGCGATGGGGTCGCCCTCCTCCGACGCGCCCTCCGCATCGTGGTGCGACACCACGCTCAGTGGATTTAACGGTGCTGCGGGCGGGAGCGGGGGAGGCTACACGTTCTCGCTGACGATGGGCACCAGCACGGGTGGAAGTCAGGGCAACACTTACGGCGACTATGCGGCCTACATGAACGTTGGCGTGCCCGGTCCTTTCCTGCTCGGACAGCAGGTTCTTACCTGCAATAGCTCGGGCGGGTATAGCTTCGTCTTCCATCCGGAGTGGGCAACCCTTAAGGTCATCAGCGGCAACACGAACGGCGCGGCGGCGAACTCGTTTGCCGAGAACTACATGTCGTATTCGGGAGTCGGCGATTCCGCCCTCTTCGCCCCCCGCGGTCCCACGGATATCACCTGGGCCGACGGCGCCGTCTCGACCTGGGCTTTCAATGACGGAACGCAGCACTGGACGCAAACCGCCAGTCCGAACCCGCCCGCGGACTTCTATCACCTCGATACGGTCCGCTTCACCGACGCCGCGGTCACCAACCGCACGGTCACCTTAGCCGGCAACCTGAATCCGACAAGCGTGATCGTCAGCAGCAGCGGCGCTTACACGTTCACGGGTTCGGGCGCCATCATCGGCGCCGGCACCACGCTCGTGAAATCGGGCGCCGGCAAATTAACGATTAACAACACCGGCACGAACGCCTATACCGGTCTGACGACGATCCAAGCTGGCACGCTGCAACTCAGCGGCGCCGGCCCGCAGAATCCGGTGTTGAACCTCGGCGGCGCCGACCTACAGGGTGGCCGGCTTGTGTTCGATTACTCGCCTGGCGGCACGCCCGACCCGGTGGCTACAATCCAGGCCGATCTCCATGCCAATACGATCAAGTCCACGACCGCTGGGACTGGAGTCAACATCGCCTACGTCGATGGCGTTGTCAGCGGCGTCTCGGTCGGCACGGCCAACGCCGTCATCCTGGTGAAGGCCTTTAAGGGCGACGCCAACCTGGACGGCGTGGTCAACGGCCTCGACTTTTCGCGGATGCTCGGACATTGGGGCGTCGCCACCAACTTGTGGACGGATGGCGACTTCAACCACGACGGTACGGTGAACGGCCTCGATTTCTCGGCGTTGCTCGGGAATTGGAACCAGAGCTACCCGATTGATCCGGGCGCCGACCTGGTAGATGCGGGCGCGACTTGCAGCGGCGCGGCCGCTCCGGTTCCCGAGCCGGGAACGCTCGCCCTGTTGGGCTGCGGCCTGTTCGGTCTGCTCGCTTACGCCTGGCGGAAGCGAAAGTAAGCGAAAGTAGTTGACAACGATGCCCGTAGTTGGAGTGGCAGTTCACCTGCCACTCCGACGCGGGCTTGTTGTGCATTCGGGCATGCTCCGGCGACTGCTTTTTCCAAGCAGTGGCACGCTACGGCGAGAAATCTGATCTACCCGCTGGCCGTTGTGCTGCCATGGCCCAAGTGTTTGGCTTCAGTCCTGGCCGTCGTTGCGCCGCTGGGTCGGTCCGTGGGGGAAGACGCCGCGACGATAGGCGTGCGGGGTGACGCCGGTGATCCGCTTGAAGGTGGTGGCAAAATACTGGGACGAGGCGAAACCCAGATCCATCGCAATCTGGGTGATGGATTCATCTCCGGCGGTCAAGCGTTGCTTGGCCACTTCGATCCTCGCATTCAGAATGTACTGCCAGGGCGAGACGCCCGTCTCCTTCTTGAATCGGCTCTTGAATTGGGACGCGGACAGGTGGGCCTTACGCGCCAAGTCAGAAATGCGACACGCCTCGTGAGGGGCCTGCTGGATCGCGAGGATTGTCTCCGCTACTTGCCGGGAAGTCTGCGATCCTGCGCGGCGGGCGGCGCTCTCGATGATCTCCAGCAGCAGGCTGCACATCGCCAGCCGCATACGAACCGTCCGCATGAAGGCTTGCTGGCTGTAGTGCAAACGGAGTATCTCGGCAAACAATGGCCTGGTGCGACCCGTCGCGCGAAACTGCCGACAGGGCGGGTTGAGCAGGTGATCGAGAATAACCCGGCTCTCTTCGAGGGAAAGCCCAAGTATCCCTTTGCCGTTCGGCGGCAGTTTCAGAGTGAACCAATACATCGAACCTACTTCCGATGGCCACCCTCCGGTGCTGTGCGGCTCATCCGGCAAGGTGAGGAATAGATCACCCCCATTGAGGAGATACACCTGGTCTCCAAGTTGGAAGTGCTGCTCGCCTCGATCGCGGAAATGGACCTCGAATAAGCCAAAATGCCGGTGGACCGGCAGGTCGGGCCGGGCCTTGGCATAACATAACCACCCAAACGTGGGAACGTCCGCCAGGCCGTCCGGACGCAAATCGACTAGACGGCGGTGGGGTAAATCGCAATACGTCGCCACGATATCCGAAAAAGGCACTTCCATGTGTAATATTGTATCCTCGCGCCTGCCCCTCATGCAAGTTTGAACATTTGTTTTACATTGTATGTTATTGTATGTTCATGCCAGGTCGAACGCATGTGAACGTGGTTCAGATTATCCTTAGGGCTGAGACAGCAACCGTTCACGGGGCGAGGGGGACGAGGGAGGTTATCGGGCAAAACGCCGTCCATTTGCAGGAGTTTTGCCCGACAACCTCCTCCGGCCCTTCCCCCCGCATTGCCGCCCGTGAACGGTTGCCGAGGAAGAGCACTAATCGCCGCTAATCTTCGCTGATTTTTTCGTCGGCGTCGATTAGCGGAGATTACTGCTCTGATCGAAAACGGGCCAGTGTTTAGCTTCAATCTTGGCCATCGTCGCGCCGCTGCGTCGGTCCGTGGGGGAAGGCGCCGCGGCGATAGGCGTGCGGGGTAACACTGGTGATCCGCTTGAAGGTCGTGGCAAAATACTGGGACGAGACAAAACCCAAATCCATCGCAATCTGAGTGATGGATTCATCTCCGGCGGTTAAGCGTTGCTTGGCCGCTTCGATCCTCGCATTCAGAATGTACTGACGGGGCGAGACGCCCGTCTCCTTCTTGAATCGACACTTGAATTGGGACGCGGATAGGTGGGCCTTCCGCGCCAAGTCAGGAATGCTGCACGGCTCGTGAGGGGCTTGCTGGATCGCGACGATTGCCTCCGCTACTTGCTGGGACATCTGGGATCCTGCGCGGTGGGCGGCGCTCTCAATGATCTCCAGCAGCAGGCCGCACATCGCCAGCCGCATACGAGCCGTCCGCATGAAGACTTGCTGGCTGTAGTGCAAACGGAGTATCTCGGCAAACAATGCCCTGGTGCGGCTCGTGGCGCGAAACTGCCGACAGGGCGGGTTGAGCAGGCGATCGAGAACAGCCCGGCTCTCTTCGAGGGAAAGCCCAAGCATCCCTTTGCCGTTCGGCGGCAGCTTCAGAGTGAACCAATACATCGTACCTACTTCGACCGGCCACCCTCCGGTACTGTGTGGCTCGTCGGGCAAGGTGAGGAATAGATCGCCCCCGTGGATGAGATACATCTGATCTCCAAGTTGGAAGTGCTGCTCGCCTCGATCGCGGAAATGGACCTCCAGACAACCAAAATGGCGGTGGATCGGCAGGTCGGGCCGGGCCTTGGCATAGCATAACCGTCCAAACGTGGGGATTTCCGCCAGGCCGTCCTGGCGCAAATCGACTAGACGCCGGTGGGGTGCATCGCAATACGTCGCCACAATATCCAGGAAAGGCACTTCCATGTTTGATATTGTATTCGCATGCCTACCCCCCGTGCAAGTTTAAACAATTGTTTCATATTGTATGTTCATCCCAAGTTGAACGCATATCAGCGCAGTCGCGATTATGCTCAAGGTTGTAATCTGAGGTCGGGACAGCGGGTTCTCGTATACTGATTGGCCGGGGGTGGCTGGTGAATTCTCGTTGTGAGTGAGGGTAAAGTGGTGGATGTCCTTGGGAATCTGGTGGATTAAGGGCACGCAAATCTTGCGCATAGTCCCGATTTCCTTGACGTTGCCATACGATTTGGCGAGCACGCACCAGATGGTCCGTCTGCACAAGAGTGAGGCCCCTTATCCCGCACTCAGCTTTTGGGTTTTTGGTTACTTTTCACTTTTTCACTTGTTGTAGGGAGGGTTTCAGCAATGAGGTTACTCTTGAGATTGTCTCTGTTCCTGTGCTTTGTGGGAGTTGTAATGGTGGTGCCATTGCAAGCGCAAACCCCCACGACTTGGACGGGGGTAGCGCCTAACACCGACTTCTACACAGGCGGCAACTGGAGTGCGGGAATCGGCCCCGGCAGCTTGGCGACGATCAACACGACGGGCGCAGACAGCCCAGTCGCCAGCACGAATTCAGGCAATGTTCTCGACCAGCTTTTCATTGGCAGTCCGGCCGCCAGCGGCTCGCTAACCGTGAGCAACGGCGGCGTCATTAACATCACCACCGACTACATCGGTGGCGACGCCCACGCCGGCGATCTCAACGTCGGCTTCGGTATCGTCGACACGCCTAGCGGCCTTACCGGTGCTCTGACGATGACCGGCAATGCCCAGGTGAACGCCGTTAACGCCAGCGTCGGCAACTGCTGGAGCACCGGCTACCTGAACATGTACGATACTTCCAATTTGGCCATCGCCGGCGCCTTCGTGGTGGGCGGCAACCTCCGCGGCGACTATGGCGGAGTCAATGGCCAGTGGAGTGTGAGTACCGGCTACATGACGATGGGCACGCTTGGCAACCTCGCCGATAGCCCAACCATGAGTACTTACAATATGTACGTAGGCCTATTGTCCTCAACGGGCAGCCTGACGTTGAACGGCAAGTCCAATGTGCAGATCGCCTCAGACTTGGAAGTCGGCTATTACGGTACTGGCAGTCTCGTTGTGAACGACCAAGCCACGCTCAACACCACATACTTGGAAGTAGGGAATTTCCCCGGCGGCGCCAGCAGCATGACCATCACCGGCGGCACGGTCAACGTCAACGGTGGCAGTGGCTACATCGGCGTAAATGGCGGCAACGGCTCGCTGCTAATGACTGGCGGCGTGCTCAATTCTGTCTGGACCCTCCAGGTCGGCGCTGGCGCTGGTTCAACCGGTTTGGCGACCATCAACGGCGGCACGCTCACTGCAATTGGACTTGATGTCGGCGCTGGTTGTTCAGCCGAGATGGACATCGGCCCGGGCGGCACCGTGAACTACGGTTGGTGGTACGGCAATATTGGAGTTGGCGCAGGCGGCGTCGGAACCGTGAACACCTCCGGCACCGTGAACGCGTATCGTCCCGACTACTGGACCCCGCTTACTCTCGGTTGGGCCGGCGGCACCGGAATATGGAACCAAAACGGCGGCATCACGACCGCCGCCTCCGACTTCTGCGTGGGCGATGCCTACGGCGCCGGCACGCTCAGGCTTAACGGCGGCGTCTTCGCCACCAACGCTGTTCTCGGCGGCATCACTGGTCCCGGCGGCACTGGCGCCATCATCTTCAATGGCGGCACCATGCGGGCCCTGATGGATAACGGCAATTTCTTCAATGACAACACCGGAGCCTTGACTCTCACAGTCACCAGCGCCGGCGGGACGTTCGACACCAACGGCTTCGACGTTGGCGTGGTTCAGCCGTTGGGCGACGGGATTACGGGCGGCGGCGCTTTCACCAAGGCTGGCAACGGTAACCTGACCTTGGCGGCTACCAATACCTTCACGGGTACGATGGCCGTTGCTGGCGGCCAGCTCACTTTCAGCGCCGCGAACGTGTTCAGCGTCGGCGACACAGATCTCCGTTACCGATCGCGGAAGTCTTGGCGTCGCTCTTGCCGGCGGCCCCGGCGTGGTTAACGCCATTGCCAACCTGACGGTCGGCGGCGCGGCTCCATTGCCGGACGGCGGCCGTTACAGCCTCAACATGCCGGTCTTCGCGCCCACGACCAACGGCACGAACATTAACTGCCTGGCACTCACCGGAACCTTCTCGGGCGTTGCAGGCACGACAATGGTCGTTGACTTGATCGGCAGCCGTGACCTTACTGGCATGGCGATACCCATCGACACGTCTGTCGACGTGCCTGTGTTGACCTACAATCCTGGTGGAGCAACCCCGCCGGCCCTGCTTGCGAGGTACGCAGCCGTCGGACTCTACAACGTCTCCCCCAAGTATTCGGGCAACTCGGTCGTTGAGAGAATCCTGAATGCGAGCGCTCAGGGCTTCGGCGGAATACCGAGTGTCCCAACCAATTGGTTTGATGCTGGCAACTTTTACACCCCGGCTGGCGTTCCTTACACCTACGTCAACAGTCCGGATGCCGAGGCGTGGTTCGTTGAGGTTCCGCTCTCCCCGGGTGGAACCACGTGCGTTTTGGACCAAAACGCGACCACCAATTCGATGCTGTTCTACGCCTCGCCCGCTGGCTTGGGTGGATTCAGCGTCGTGCAGTCGGCTGACCCCTCTAAGTACATCCTGCTTAGCGCGGTGAATTCGACGACTGCGGCAGAGGCCCAGATCCAGGTGCTCGGCACCGCCAGCGGCGCCGGCAGCGTCAACCAAGTCGCTCCCGACATCCACCTGGGCGCCCCGCTCGGCGGCACCAGTTGCCCGCAGGTCTATCTGGACCAGGGCAGCACGTTGACCCTCACCGGCGCGATCAGCCAAGTCGGCGTGGCCCCCAACGGTGCGCTCACCCCAAATGGCGGCGTTGCGGGTCTAGACATCGTCGGCGGCCCGAATGGCGGCGGCACGTTGATCATGCCGAATGGAGCCAGCAGCTATACCGGACCCGTCTCGGTCAACGGTGCCGCGTGGTTAACCGGCTACATAACGCCCGGCAACATTCTCCTCAGGAATGGCGCCTCGCTAACCTACACGGGATCGGCCGGAAGCACCGCGACCGGCGGCATCACGTCGACACAGGCTGCCACGTACCTCTACGTGACCGGCAGCGGCGCGCTGACCGTTCCCTTGGACAATTCCACATTTCTTCCAGGGGGGGTCATACCGTCCTTTCCTTATGGAGTTCCAGGGGTGTTGGTGACGGGTGGCTCGGGCACGTTGATTCTCGACTATAACACCCCTAACGTTGAGTATATGAAGATACCCCAGTTCGAAGTGACCGGTGGCAACACGATCTTTCGATCCAGAGTGCCTGCCACCATCGACCTCAACCTGGGCTATGCCGGTATCGCCCTTGTGATCGGTGGCGGCACGATGAGCTTCCAGTCAACGGCGGCCACGACCTATACGACTGGTTCGTTGAACGCTGGCGGTCTTCCTTGGGGAACTTACGCCTCAACCGGAACCATCAACATTTCCAACGCTACGACGACGGTGTACTCCAGCGGCCAGGTGACGATTGGCCAGTCCGACAACAACGGCGGCGATGGCGTGGGAACCTTGAACGTCACCGATGCCACGCTTACCACGGCCTCGGACATTATGCTGGGCTTTGTCGGTGGCACCGGTTCAATGACCGTCAATGGCCACACCGCCAAAGTAAACGCCGTCGACATCCAGGCGGGATTCGTTTGGGGCGGCAGCCCCAGCACCGATCAGGGCGTCGGTCACGTAACGGTGAACGACGGCACGGTCAACGTTTCCGGATGGGTCGTCCTCGGAGCCGTTGGCTCTATCGGCGACTGGACCCAAAACGGCGGCACCACGACCTGCGGCACCGGCATGTGCGTCGGCCAGTGGGATTACTACAATGGGACAACCGCTGGCTCAGGCACGCTCACCTTGAAAGGCGGAGTGTTGGTAACACCGGTTATTCGGCCCGATAGTTACCTTGCCGCCGGTGTCTATCCAGCTGGGAACGGCACCGTCTATTTCGACGGCGGCACTCTGACGGCCTCGGCCGATAACCTCACCGGCTTTATGACTACCCAGGGCGTCGGCGACACCCTGAACTTGTATGTTTCGACCGGCGGTGCAAATATCGATACCGGCGGCCATACTGTCTACCAAGCCCTCTGGTTGCAGCACGATCCGGCTTTGGGCCCGCGCTGGACGGCGGTTTGACCAAACTCGGCGCCGGCACGTTGGCTCTGTTTACGAACCAGTCGTATACCGGGCCAACCACTGTCAACGCCGGCACGCTGGCCTTGGGGGTCGCCAATGCCATCCCCACTACCCCCGTTGTCGTTAACGGCGGCGAGCTCGCTCTCGACGTCAACAACGCCACCGTGGCTGCGGTTACGTTGAACAGCGGCGTCATTAGCGGAGCGGGCGGCGTGCTCACCAGCACTGTCGGCTTCGCGGTCAAGAGCGGCTCCGCCAGCGCGATCCTGGACGGCACCGTTGGATTGACCAAGTCGACCTCAGGGTTGGTCACCCTTACCGGCGCCAACACCTACACCGGCGTGACCACCGTCCAAGCTGGTACGCTCGTGCTCAGTGGCGCCGGCGCCCAGAACCCGGTGTTGACGAACGTCGCCGGCGCCGACCTCCAAAGCGGCCGGCTGGTGTTCGATTACTCGCCGACCGCGCCGGCCGGCGACCCGGTGGCTACCATCCGGGCCAGGTTGTTCTCCGGTGCGATCACCTCCACGACCGCTGCGACTGGAGTTAGCATCGGATACGTTGACGGCGTCGTTCCCGGCGTCTCGATTGGCACGGCCAACGCCGTCATCCTGGTGAAGGCCTTTAAGGGCGACGCCAACCTGGACGGCGTGGTCAACGGCCTCGACTTCTCGCGGATGCTCGGACATTGGGGTGCCACCACCAACTTGTGGACGGATGGCGACTTCAACCACGACGGTACGGTGAACGGCCTCGATTTCTCGGCGTTGCTGGGGAATTGGAACCAGAGCTACCCGATTGATCCGGGCACCGGCCTGGTGGACGGGGGCGCGACGTTCAGCGGAGCGGCCGCTCCGGTTCCCGAGCCGGGCACCCTCGTGCTGCTCCTACTGGCCGCTATTGGCGCGGGAGCCTTGTGGGTTCGCAAGCGAGCGGGATAACACTCGATAAGGCTTACTCGAAAGTTGGGGCGGCAGTTTAACTGCCGCCCCAGCTTTTTTCTTGCGGGAGCCTTCTTCGGTGGGGCAGACATTCCTGTCTGCCATGCTTTCCGGGCAGACAGGAATGTCTGCCCCACTGAGTTATCGCCCCATCGCCACGGCGATGTCTTCCAGCCCGAGCCGCTTCATCTTCTTGTAGAGCGTGGTGCGATTGATGCCCAGCATTTCGGCGGTAAGATTGCGGTTCCAGTGATTCGCTTCCAGCACGTCGCGGATGATCTGCCGCTCGGGGTTTTCCAGCGATTGCTTCAACGTGCGGCCGGCGGCGGATTCAAGATTGACGCTGCCGACCATGGCGAGCGTCGCCGGCAAATCGGCCACGCCGATGACGCTCTCCTTGCCCAGCAGCACCGCCCGCTCGATCACGTTCTGCAACTCGCGGACGTTGCCGGGCCAACGGTAGCGCTGGATCGCGGCAATCGCCTCGTCCGTAAAACCGGTGACGTTCTTGCCCGTCTCCTCGCACACCTGTTTCAGGAAATGCTCGGCCAGCAGTGGGATGTCGGCGATCCGCTCGCGCAGCGGCGGCAGCTCGACGTTGATGACGTTGATGCGATAGTAGAGGTCTTGGCGGAACTTCCCGTCGGCGACCAGCCGGCCGAGGTCGTCGTTCGTGGCTAGGATCACCCGCGTGTCGACGTGGAACGTCTTCGTTCCGCCGACCTGTTCGAACTCGAGGTCCTGAAGCACCCGAAGCAATTTGACCTGCATGGCGGGGCTGGCCGTGCTGATTTCGTCGAGGAAGATCGTCCCCTCGTCGGCGAGTTGGAACTTGCCGAGTTTCTCGCTGACGGCGCCGGTGAATGCGCCGGCCACGTGGCCGAACAGTTCGCTTTCCAGCAGCGTCTCGGGCAGGGCGCCGCAGGCGATCTCGACGAACGGCCGATCGCGGCGTCCGCTGTGGCGGTGGATCGCCCGCGCGATCAACGACTTGCCGGTGCCGCTCTCGCCGCTGATCAGCACGGTGGCCTTCGTGTCGGCCACGGCGTCGATCATGTCGAAGATTTTCAACATGCGGTGATCGTGCCCGATGATGTTCTCCATGCCGAAGCGGAGATCGAGTTGGGCCTTCAGCGTTCGGTTCTCCTCGATGACCCGCTGTTGGTCGAGGGCCCGCTGCACGGCCATCAGCAACTCCTCGTCGATCAGCGGCTTGGTTAAAAAGTCGAAGGCGCCGAGCCGGATCGCGTCGACGGCGGCTTCCACCGTGCCGTAACCGGTGATCATGATGACCGACGTGGCGGGCCGAACTTTGCGGCAGTAGCCCAACAGATCGAAACCGTCCTCGGCCCCCAGACGAATGTCGGCCAACACAAGGTCGTACGGCTTCCGATCGACGGCCGCTCGGCCTTCGGCAAGACTCGCGGCGGCGTCAACGGCATATCCCTGATCGCGAAGCCAATCGGCCATCGAGGCCAATAAGTGGCGATCGTCGTCGACCAGCAGCAGCGTACCGAGTTGTTTCATGATGACCACCTTGGGGCCTGCCCGGGAAAGGGAAAAGGGGACAGGCACCTTTTGTGCGAAGCACCCGACGGGCCGTTCCGGCAAAAGGTGCCTGTCCCCTTTTCCCCTCTTTACTCTGTTATGATTGTGCCGGTTACGACGGCCGGTGTTCGGCGGGTGCGAAAAATACACACTGTCGTCAACTATCTACGTTACAGGGCCTGCAAAGTCAAAATGCGGGAAGTGGAGGCGGTGAGACAGAGCGGCGGCAGAATTCACTACGGCCGTGGGAAGAACAGGCCGCCCGTGCGAAGCAATATCATCGCGGCAAGTCTGCCAAAGGTCGCGATCAGTGCTTCTGCTCCCCCATTTGCCTTATTTTCCCCTCGACTTGGCCAAATTCCCTGCCTTTATCCCGCTGGGTCGGGGGGTGTATTTCGTTTCGCAGAGGGATTTCATCCTGCCCGATGGTGGTTTAGAATTATCGTGTGTAGCGCAAGAGAGTGGTATAGTTGTTCCGTTGGACGGGTATCCAACCTCACACATTCCTGGAGACTGCGATGGCTATTCGAGTATTGGTTTGCGATGACCATGAAGTCATTCGCACGGGTCTGGCCAGCTTATTGGCCGGGACCGACATTGAAATCGTCGGCGAGGCGGCAAATGGCAAGGACGCGCTTCGGCTGGCACAGAAAGACAAGCCGGACGTGGTCTTGCTGGACATCCGCATGCCCGACGGCGACGGCTTGTCGACGCTGGAGAAACTTCGGGCGAAAGTGCCGGAGAGCAAAGTCGTCATGCTCTCGACCTACGACAATCCGACGTACGTCGCGCGATCGGTGGCCCTTGGCGCCGCCGACTACGTCCTGAAAGGCTCTCCCCGCGAGAGCATCGTCGGCACGATTCAGGCGGCGGCGGCGGGCGAATCGCCAAGCCGGCACGGCGAACTGAAGAAGATCGCCTCCACCATGAAGGTTCGCCAGGTCTTGGACGACGACGACGTTCCCTTGACGCAACGCGAGACCCAAGTGCTGCGGCACGTGGCGCTCGGCCTGAGCAACAAGGAGATCGGCAAGTCGTTGGAGATCAGCGTCGAGACGGTCAAGGAACACGTGCAGAACATTCTCCGCAAGATCACCGTCAGCGATCGCACCCAAGCCGCGGTTTGGGCGGTGCGCAAGGGCTTGGTGTAGAACTGCAACGTGTCGGTGCGGGGAAAAGGCAATAGCCGGGGGCCAACGGCCCCCGGAATGCGTTTGCCGATACTCTCGCGCCGCTGCGCGCGATTACTTCGTGCGCGCGGCTTCGGCCTGCTTCGCCCGCGGATGCGCTCGCTCGTACACTTCGCGCAGCGTGGCCGTGCTCACGTGCGTGTAGATCTGCGTCGTCACCAGGCTCTTGTGGCCGAGCAATTCCTGCACGCTGCGAATGTCGGCGCCGCGGTCGAGCAGGTGGGTGGCGAAACTGTGCCGCAAGCGAGTGCGGCGTCGTGCGGCGGTCGAGGCCGGTGAGCTTCAGATACTTCTCCAGCATCCGCCCGACGCTTCGCGTCGTCAGCCGCCGCCCAAACTTATTGACGAACACCGGCGCGGACTGTCCCGATTTTCGCGGGCACGCGGCGAAGCCGTGGTCGACGAAATGGGGCTGTCCCCTTTGACGCGGCTTCTTCTGTAGACGCCGCCAGTTGTCGCACGTGCAGCCAACGCTCCAAGGCACGGGTGGCGTAGGATCCGACGGGCGACAGCCGCTCCTTGCGGCCCTTGCCCCGCACGCGGAGTATCGCGGCGTCGAAGTCCAGGTCGCCGTCGTCAAGGCCCACGACTTCGCTCACTCGCAATCCGGCCGAGTACATCGTCTCGAGGATCGCCCGATCGCGCAGACCCATCGGCGTGTCGGCCGGCGGGGCATCGAAGAGTCGGCCCAGGTCTTCCGCCGAGAGAAAGTGCGGCAGCGTCCGTCCCTTGCGCGGATTCCGCAGCGGCTTGGCCGGATTCGTCTCGGCCCAGCCTTCACGCTGGCCAAAACGGAAGAAACCGCGCAGCGAGGCCAGATGCCGGGCGATGCTCGTCTTCGCGTAGCCCGATTCGTGCAATGCCGCCACGTAGCCGCGCAGATCGAACACCGTCACGTCGCCCGGCGAGGGAAGCCGGCCGCCGTGGGCCTCGGTCAGATAGTCGGCCAGCGCGCTGAGGTCTTCGCGGTAGCTCTTGACCGTGTAGGCCGAAGCGTTGCGCTCGACGGCCAGGAATTGGAGAAAGCGAGCGATGGCGGTACGCATGGGAAGGGCAAGGGGTCAGGGGCTAGGGGTCAGAGGTCAGTCATCAGAGACCGACGGAACGGTCTTGCTGAATCTCTGATCCCTGATCCCTGACCCCTGCCCTCTCTCAATACTCGTCGTCGCTCACGTCGCTCGGCAGCGGCACCTCGAATCGCGAGGCGGAGACGAACTTGTGGCTGTCCTGGCGAATCTTCTGGCTCAGCACGGCGGCGTCGTACCAGGTGAAGCTCAAGTCGGGATTCGAGGCGAATCGCCCCAGAGTTCGCAGCGTTTCCGCGCGGTTGGCGTCGTCGTAGAGAAAGACGTAGCGTTCCGTCCCCTTCACCAAAGCCAACACGTTGATGTCCTGACTCACGGTGGATATCTCCTCACGCGGCGACGTTGAAAGCGGCCTTCTCTAAGTTGTATATCGGTCGGCCGACCGCGATCGCACCACTGGGCGATTGGTTTGCTAAACCCTGCGGATTAGCGTTCTTTTTGCGGGGCGTGACAGCACTATCCCCCCGCAAGAAGTGCCATCGGACAACGCGCGAATCGTCCCCGATTCGACACCGCCCAATCATCGGCAAAGTCGGCCTGGTTTCTCCAGTTTGAGACGCGATTGGGCAAGGGTATCGGCGACCCGCAGTGAAGGGGAAAGGAAGGATGCAAAAGGAAAAAGGGGAATGGGAAAATGGGCAGTTTAAGATAAGCCCGTCTCGGCTGTTATTGCAGGACTCAGTGGCTCAGAGTGAGGCATTGGCGGCTGGCGACGAACGGTGTTATGCTGAAGCATGTCCAGGGAGCCTCGATGAAAATGCGAGCGGCTTGACGGTGAACCACATTCCAACTATCACCGGAATGGCCATTAGCGTTCCTCTACAGTTGTTGCTGTTGGCGGTTTTGCTTAGCTGCTTTCTCGGCGATTTGCAGCGGTGTTGCACGAGGAAAGGGCGTACGACGGCGACGCTCCTTGCGGGCGTGTTCGTCGTAGTTCTGCTCCGGTTGGCGGTGCTTCTCGTTGCCGATGACGGCACTTACGGCCCCATCTGTCGCCAGTTCCACAAGAGCGACCTCCCGGATAGCTTCTGGATCGTCGCCGAATTTGTCGAGCAAGGTTGGTTCGGCTTCGGCGTGCTGGGACTTATCCTGACATGGTTGGCCACCCGATACTTGCGGGGAGGCATTCGGCCCGACAAAACTACGGCGACCATCCTAGGAATCTTGGTTGGACTCGCTGTCGGCGCGATAGCCGAGTACTCACAAGTCGCGGGCGGCTACGTTCGAGCTATGAATCCTTCGCGTCTCGTTCTCTTTTCTCTTCTGGGCGGGTTCCTTGCACTCGTCAGCCAAGTATTTCTCGTTCGACAAGGCCGATTCCAGTTTGGCCTCAAGAACCTGTTCGCCCTTACGGCCGTTTGGGCACTGATTTTTGGCTTGCTGGCTCCCCAATGGTCTCAACACCGGTCGGAAACCGAAGCCGTGGCTTCGCTGGCGACGTTGTTGGGCAGCCCTGTCCGATGCACGCGAATCGAAGGCTTGGTCGGGCTGGCCCGCGTATATTCCGTTGAGTTGCCCCCCTGTACAATTGATGACGACAAACTTGACACAGTCGTTGCCCAACTTAAACGCCTTTCGCGGCTACGCAACGTCGATACCAGAGCGGCGGCCATAAGTCCGCAAGGGTTGAAACGACTTCGGAAAGCTCTTTCGGACGTGAGTTTTGGCACGATGTCCGGGCCCATTGGGGAGAGCGAAGACATTCTTCCCGACGCCAAGCAACCTCGGCGTAAATCGAAACCTGCTAACGGCTGACATGTCCATCTTGGAATCCCCGCTTCTTCTGGCTCCCCGCAATCCCACCCGGCCCGTGAAGGTCGGATCGGTCACGATCGGCGGCGGCAGCCCGATCGTGGTGCAGAGCATGTGCGCGACGAAAACCGCCGATGTTGAGGCGACCGTGGCACAGGTCAACCAGTTGGCCGAGGCGGGGGCGGGCATCGTGCGAATCGCTGCCGATACGCCGCGCGATGTCGAGGCCCTTCGCGAAATTCGGCGACGTACGACCGCAACCCTCTCCGTCGATCTTCAAGAAAACTACCGTCTGGCGGCCGATGTGGCGCCGCTGGTCGATAAAATCCGCTACAATCCCGGCCATCTGTACCATTACGAGCGCAACCGGCCTTGGCAAGACAAAGTGCGGTTCCTGGTCGATGTGGCCGGCGAGCATGACTGTGCGTTGCGGGTTGGCGTGAATTGCGGCTCGGTCGATCCGGCCAAGACGCATTTCCTTCGCCCTTTGGGAGAAGGGCAGCAACAAGACTCCCCTCTCCCTTTGGGAGAGGGGCAGGGGGTGAGGGCCGATCTACTGCAAGCGATGCTCGAAAGTGCCCTGGAGCATTGCGAATTGCTCGACCGGCTTGGTTTCACGCGGTATTGCGTGTCGCTGAAGGACTCGAATCCGGCCAGCGTGGTGGAAGTGAATCGGCGGTTTGCCGCGCGGCGGCCCGACGTGCCGCTGCACCTGGGAGTGACCGAGGCCGGAATGCCGCCCGAGGGAATCTTGAAGACGCGAATGGCGTTCGAGCCGCTCCTTTCGCAGGGCATCGGCGACACGCTTCGCGTTTCGCTCACCGTGCCCGCGGCGCGGAAACACGAGGAAATCGAGGCGGGCCGGCAAATCCTGGCCGACGTTGCCGCCGGCCGGCTGCTTTCGCCCGACGAAAGACCAAGCGGCCGGTTGAACATCATCAGTTGTCCGAGCTGTTCGCGGGTCGAAAACGAGGCCTTCGTGGAACTGGCCGAGCGCGTGCGCGAAGCGACTCGCTACGCCGCCGAGTATCCGATCACGATCGCCGTGATGGGCTGCCGCGTGAACGGGCCGGGCGAAACCGACCATGCCGATCTCGGCCTCTGGTGCGGGCCCGACTCGGTCCATCTCAAGCGGCGCGGCCAGTCGCTCGGCGCGTTTTCGTTCGATGAGGTTCTCGTTCGGCTGAAAGTGGAACTCGATAAGCTGATCGCCGCATGTTGAAACGCCGCAAGCTGAAACTCCTGGCGGTCGTCGTTCTGATAGCGATAACGCTCTGGCTTGCGGTGTCGGCATTGGTTGCCTGGCGGCTCACGCGGCGCGGCAGCGGGCCGTTCGCCGAGCCTGCCGCCGGTCATCGCCGGGGCCGCGGCCGAATCCCTTCGGCTGAAGACCTGCGACAACCAGCAGATTGGCGGATGGCTGGCGCGCGGCGACGCCGACAAGCCGTGCGTTCTGCTGCTGCACGGCATGAATGCGTCGCGAGGCGAGATGCTGCCGGTGATGCGATGGCTTGCGGAATCGCGGTTTACGGTGCTGGCGATCAGCCTTCGCGCCCACGGCGATTCGACGGGAGAGGTGAACGACATCGGCTGGAGCGCGCGGCACGACGTTGTGGCGGCCGTGGGCTTTCTGCGGAAGGAGTTTCCCGAACCGGCCCGTTTTCATCGTCGGGCGTTCGATGGGCGCGGCGGCGGCGATCTTTGCGGCCGAGGAGTTGAAGACCGACGTGGCCGGATACTTCCTGGAGCAGCCGTACAAGGATCTGAAGAGTGCCGTGTGGAACCGGCTGCAAAACCACCTTCCGCCGGTCTTGGATTGGGTGGCGTACCGCGGCATGAGGCTTTGGGCGCCGGCGTTTCTGCCGGTCGGTCCCGATCAGATCTCGCCGTACGACCATATCGCTGCGATCCCCCCGAGCGTGCCGGTTGTGATTATCGCCGGGCTCGGCCGATCGTCACGCACGGCTTGACGACGTGAAGGCTGTGGCCGGTCGCGTGCGGTCGGGTGCCAAACTGGTGGTTTTTGAGGGGGCGACACACGTAGACTTGGACAGGAGGGATCCGGAGCTCTATCGCGCCAGCTTGATGGAGTTGTTGCGAAGCTGCAAGCGGCCCTCACCCTGACCCTCTCCCAAAGGGAGAGGGGACTCTTGGTCGCCCTAATTCGATGTAGCGGCGGTCTGGGGGATTTGCTATCATCCCCCCCATGCGACTTGTTCCGCGATTACTTATCGTGCTCGTGCTTGGCGGCTGCGCGGGCACGCTGGCCAGCCGGCTTACGCTGCCGAATCGGGACACGTTGGTCCGCGACCAACTGGTGATCCACAGCGATTTTCCGGTGGCCGCCCATCATCGGTTGTTCGAGGAGTTGACCTCGCAGCGGACCGACCTGTGCCGCCGGCTGAAATTGCCCCGCTCGGATGAGCCGATCCACGTCTACTTGTTCGAGAGCACCGAGCGATTCGACGGTTTCATCAAGCTGCACTATCCGCAGTTCCCCGATCGCCGGGCGTTTTTCGTCGAGACCGACAGCGAGTTGGCGATTTACGCTCGCTGGGGCGACCGCATGGCCGACGACTTGCGGCACGAGGTCACGCACGCCTATCTGCATGCCGTAGTGCAGAACATGCCGCAATGGCTGGACGAGGGTATTGCGAAGTATTACGAGGTTTCGCGGGGCCAACGAGGGGTGAACCGGCCGCTGTTGGATCGCACGATCGCCCGGATCGAACGCGAGCATTGGCAGCCCGACCTGCGGCGGCTCGAACATTTTTCCCCCGACTACAACATGACCCAGGACGATTACGCCGAGGCCTGGGCGTGGACCCATTTCCTGATGGAGTCGCGGCCGGAGACGCTCGATGCGTTGCGGGCTTACCTGGCCGAACTGCGGCGCGACGGCGTGGCAACCCCGCTTTCGGCGCGTCTGTCGGCGATGCTCGATCAGCCCGAGGCGGCGATGATCGAGTACATCCGACGGTTGGATAGCGGGAAGTGACACGCGACGGCTACCCTTCTTCGCGATTTTCGCTAGAATGAACGTGCATGTTGACGTACCGCACGTTTCGCAATTTCGACCCGCCGGCACTGGCAGCGCTCTGGCGGAGTCGTGCCGGACAGCAAGGGTTTGTGCAGCCGGTGTCGCCCGACCTGTTCGAGCAACTCGTCTTTGCCAAGCTCTATTTCGACTACGGCGGGCTTGTCCTGGCCCATGATGGGGGCCGGCTGGTCGGGTTTGCGCACGCCGGCTTTGGGCCGGACGCGCGGAAGAACTGGATTTCCACGGAAACCGGCGTCATCTGTGTGGTGGTGACGGACCCCGACTGGCCGGAGGCGGAGGTGGCAGACGGATTGCTCGATCGCTGCGAGCAGTACCTCCGCCGTCGCGGCGCCAAGGTTCTCTACGGCGGCGGCTTGCAGCCGCTTTGCCCTTTCTACATCGGTCTCTACGGCGGCAGCGAGTTGCCGGGTGTGCTCGATTCTGACACGGTGACGCGCGGCGCGATGGCGGCTCGGGGCTATCGGGAGGTCGAACGCACCGTGCTGTTCCACCGCGAGCTTGACGGGTTTGAGTCGCAGGTCGATCGCCGGCAGATGCAGATTCGCCGGCAGATGCAGGTCGAGGTGACGGCCGACGCCCCCACACGCAGCCGATGGGAAGCCTTCAACGTCGGCGAGTTCGACCTGACGCGGTTCGATCTCGTGGCGCGCGGCCGCGATGAGGCCGTGGCCACCGCCCTGTTCCGCAGCATGGAGCCCAGCGTCACAACGGGCGTCGGGCACGCCGCGGGCCTTATCGAGCTTTCCGTCGCGGAGAACCAGCGGCGGCACGGCCTCGCCACGTTTCTCCTGAGCGAAGCCTTTCGCCAGCTTCTTCGGCAGGGCATCATGTCCGTCGAAGCTCAGACCGGCGAAGCCAACGCCATCGCACTCGGCGTCTTCCAGAAGCTCGGGCTGCAACGGACGGGCCAGGGGGGAGTGTGGAGGAAGGAATGATGAATGTTGAATGATGAATGATGAATTGCAAACTTCATTCATCACTCATCATTCAACACTCATCATTTTTTTCACGCCGCTTTCTTCTGCGGCTTCCTCTCTCGCGTGTCTTTCCAGCGGCGGTGCAGCCACCAGTATTGGTCGGGCACACGCCGGATGAGCTCTTCCAGCCGCGTCGTATACCATTGCGTCAGTTCGCGGACGGCGCCTGCGGAATTGCCGACTGTTTGCGGGTCGATCATCGCATAGTTGCACAACTCGAAACGCATCGGCCGGCCCAAGCGCTGCGCGGTGCAAACCGACATTCTGGCGTTATTGTCCAGCGCCAGCAGGGCGATTGCCTTGTGGGCGGAGGCCGGCCGGCCGAAGAATTGCACCCAGCAGCCCTTGGGACCCGCGTACTGGTCGGCCAAGAAGGTCATTGTGCCGCCGTCGGCCAATATCCCGGTGATTTGGTCGAACCCGCCGTTCTTCGGAATCATGTGCTGGCCGGTTCTGCCGCGAAAGTCATTCACGAACCTGTCGAGATACGGATTGTCGAGCGTCCGGGCGACCGTGTACGTGGGAAACCCCAAAATGCCCAGCACGTAGCCGCCAACCTCGAAATTGCCCAGGTGCGATGCGATAATCAGCAAGGGACGATCGTCGAGCAGATCGCGCACCAGTTCGACTTCATTGTGCAGCACAACGTAGTCGCGCCAGTTCGTCTCGTGGATTTTCCGCGGCGTGTGGGCGACCTCCAATACAAGCAAGAATAGATGTTCCCACATCCGCCGGGCGAGATCAGTCCGCTCGGTCGGCGACATCGCGGGAAAGGCATGTGCCAGATTGTCGTCGACCACGCGGCTGCGAACGTGCAGCATGTCACAGAATAGCCGGGCCAATAGGTGTGCAAGCCGGCGGCCGGTCTCCACCGGCATCGCCTGCACAGCGCAGATCAACACGCGCACGGCAACATACACAAGATAATCGATAATCCGTCGGCGCCGCATGGAGAGCGTCCTTTCAACTCCAGTGAGGACCGCCATTGTCGCAAAAGGGGGCATTTGCGGGAAGAGCGATTCCGCTGCCTTGCTGCGATGCTGCGATGCCGTTGTGTGCCACTGCTTAGAACAAGCAGCACCGGGACAGCGAATTACGCCCGGCACTGCTTCTACGAAGCAGTGGCACACTATTTGTCAATCTCCTCGCGGGACGCCCCGAAAGGGTCGCGTCCGGCGAACCACGCCCTTTCAGGGTGTGCCACCCCCACTGACCGCCGCTCTTGTTTGTTGAGACTCATTGGATGGCTTCGATGGAAACCGGCTGAGGCCGCGACGACAAACAGGAGTCGCCTCCCACAATTGGAAAAAGC
The DNA here is from genome assembly GCA_963719005.1 of uncultured Planctomycetia bacterium. Taxonomy (GTDB): domain Bacteria; phylum Planctomycetota; class Planctomycetia; order Pirellulales; family Thermoguttaceae. The sequence continues at coordinate 80,579 of CAVRAR010000017.1, read as the reverse complement.
CGATGATTACAGCCGAAAAGGACCGTTTCGACGCAGTTGGCTTGCAAGAACCGGCGTAACGCGGCAACCATCGAAAGAGGGGGAAACAGTTCGACCTTGTTTCCGTTGCTCCCGCCGATTACGATACAGTGGTTGCCCGCCTGCTTGAGCCGGCGATTTTACCAGGCTTCTTTCTTGAGGACTCCCGAATGACTTGCAGGATATCGTTTACTGCCCGTTGGTTGCTTGTCTGCGCATTGATGGTTGTGTTGGGCTCTTTGGCCTGGGCCGATCCGGTGGCGCCTGGTCCCAGTGATCGACAAATCACGCTGGCGGTCACCTCCCTGGTCAACAAGGAGCATCTCTCCCGGCACCCGTTGGACAAAGAGATTTCCGAACGGTGTCTAACGAGTCTCGTGAAGTCGCTCGATCCGATGAAGGTGTACTTCTACCAATCCGACGTCGACGAGTTCATGAAGCATAAGGACGAACTATGCGACTCGATCGTCAAGGGGGACATCAGTTTCGCCTACACGGTGTTTCGCACGTTCCTGCAACGGGTGGACGAGCGGGTGGCAACGGTCAATCAACTACTGGCCGGTCCGTTGGATTTCAGCAGCGACGAACAGATGGCGGTCAACCGCGACGTCGCCCGCTATCCGCACACGCCCGCCGAGGCCGCCGATCGCTGGCGGCAGCGGATCAAGTATGACATGCTTCTCTTGAAGTCGGCCGACAAGAAGGAAGAAAAGAAAGAGGGGCAGGAAGCCCGCGACAAGCTGACCCGCCGCTATAACAGCTTCGCCAAACGAATGCATCAGACCAGCAGCGAAGAACTGCTCGAGATCTATCTGAACGCCTTCACCATGTCGTTTGATCCGCACACCGACTACATGTCGCCGCGCTCGTACACGAACTTCAAGATCCAAATGAGCCTGGAATTGGAGGGAATCGGGGCTTCGCTGATGAGCGAAGACGGCTACACCACGATCAAGAAGATCGTTCCCGGCGGTCCGGCGGCCAAGGACAAACGACTCAAAATCGACGACAAAATCATCGGCGTGGGCCAAGACGACAAGGGCGAAATCGTCGACGTGGTCGACATGAAGCTCAGCGACGTCGTCGAGATGATCCGCGGCAAGCCGAACACCGTCGTGCGGCTGGAAGTCGTGCCCGCCGACGGCTCGGGAAAGAAGATCTACAAGATTACTCGCGAAAAAATCGCGTTGACCGACAGCGAGGCGCAGGGCAAGGTGTTCGACATCGGCAAGAAGCCCGACGGCCGTCCGTACCGCATCGGCGTGATCGACCTGCCCAGCTTCTATCGTGACACCGACGCCGAGCACCGCCACAATCCCGCCTTCAAGAGCGCGACGCACGACGTCCGGGTCATCCTCGACAAGTTTCGCGGCGAGGGGGTCGACGCGGTCGTTCTCGATCTGCGCACCAACGGCGGCGGAGGCGCTGAACGAGGCCATCAGCCTTACCAGTCTGTTCATCAATGACGGCAAGGTGGTGCAAGTGAAAGACGCCTATGGCCAGGTGCACCCCTATGAAGACGAGGACTCGACCGTCGCCTGGACGGGCCCGCTGGTCGTGCTCATCAGCAAGTTCAGCGCCAGCGCCAGCGAGATCCTCGCCGGCGCGATCCAGGACTACCACCGCGGCCTGATCGTCGGCGATCACTCGACCCACGGCAAGGGGACGGTGCAGAGCCTGCTCGACCTCGGTCAGATGTGGTTCCAAACGCCCAACGCGCCGTCGATGGGGGCGTTGAAGATCACGATGCAGCAGTTCTACCGTCCCGACGGCGACAGCACCCAGCGGCGCGGCGTGCTGGCCGACGTCGAACTCCCATCCATCACCACGTATCTGGACGTCGGCGAAGCCGATCTCGATTATCCCCTGCCGTTTGACAAAGTCGAACCGACCGACTACAAACGATTCGACGACGTGAATCCGCCGATCTGCGAGCAGCTCCGCCGGCTCTCCGAGCAGCGGGTGAAGAACTCCGAGAAGTTCCAAAAGGTCGTCCGCAACATCGCCCGCTACAAGGAGCAAAAAGCCAAGAAGTACATCACCCTCAACGAAGCGAAGTTCCTCAAGGAACGGAGCGAACTGAACGCGGACCGCGAAGAAGAAAAAGCCATCGACCTGCTACTTGACAGCGGCGTCAAGCGGGATTATTACTTGGACGAAGCGATGGCGATCACCGCCGACTATCTCAACCTGGAACAACTGGCCAAATCCCAGCCCCAATCGTTGGGAGCCAGCCAGCGGTGACGCGGGGACTGTTGCAATTTCCGTCTCAGCGAAAATGGGACTGTCCCCTTTGTGGGGCGGGGGCGGTAATGGGACTGTCCCCTTTTGGCGCCTGATTGACGCCCCGGCCCACATGGCCGGGCGGCACGCGGCAGTAGCTCAGTTGGTAGAGCATCGGCTTCCCAACAAGAAGGGGGTTGTGCCGCGTTCGGTGTAAGGGCTTACGGTGACATACGTTGTGTCACCGTAAGGTAGACTTAAATGTCCCCTTGACACCGGAGTTGACACCATGCCCGCCGAGCAATCGAGCGAAAAGCCGCAGAAACCCTACCCCGACTTCCCACTTTTCGCCCACGCAACCAAGCGTGGGCGCGCAAGATCGAAGGAAAAATCCGCTACTTCGGATCATGGAAAAACGGCTGGCAAGCCGCGCTTCAGCGGTACGAATCGGAGAAGGGCGACCGCCATACAAAGGTTGCGGAAGTCGTCCAACGCTACCTCAATTACCAGCAAGGGCGGGCTGTCTCGGGCGACGTGAGTAGGCGTCACGTCCAGGACGTGAAGAGAACGCTAGAAGCGTTCGCGGAAATGATCGGCCCGGAGAAGCAACTCGCATATCTCACTGAGGAAGATTACAGCGCGTGGCGGGCTTCTGTAGCCAAGACGAACGGGGCTGTTTCCGTTGACAACTATCTTCGGCGCATGAAAGCGTTTCTGAATTACGCCAAGGAGTTGAAGATCATCGCGGAGTTGCCAAGACTTGCTCTAAAGAAGCCGAGTCAGAAGTCATTGCGGAAGTGTCGCAACGAACGTGTTCCGCAACTCTTCACACCGGAAGAGTTGAAACGGATGCTGACTTACGCGGAACCGACCCTCCGCGCCATGATTTTGTTAGGTTTGCAAGCGGGGCTAGGAAATGCGGATTGCGCCCTTCTACAGACAAAGCATATCAAAGGGGCGTGGGTAGTCTACCCACGGAGCAAGACAGAGGTTATGCGACGTATACCACTCTGGAAAGTCACGCAAGAAGCGTTAGCGGCCGTTGTGCGTCCAGGGGATGAATACGTGTTTCGGACAAAGAAGGGGGCGTTGTGGACACCGAAAGGCAAGTCTGAGACAACATCCCCCATATCCCACAAGTTTACGAAATTCCTACACGATCTTGGCATTCAGGAAGGTCGGGGCTTCTACGCCCTTCGCCACACCTTCGCCACGGTTGGCGGCAACGCTGGCGACCGGGACGCCGTAGAAGCAATGATGGGGCACGCGCCCCGTGCAAACGATATGGCGGCAACGTATCGGGAGGGAATTTCCGATGCCCGTTTGATTCGCGTCGTCAAGCACATTCAGAAATGGCTGGGCGGGGTTCCGACGTATTGGGCCGATAGACAACCCAAACCGTTGCCGTTCGTATCACTCGACATTTCGCACTTGCAAGACGAACAGTTGGTAAAATAGCAGGCATGGGCCACAGAGACGACACCCTTGACGCAATGCTGGTTGTGGCTGCCGCCCACGAAACGAAGCCACGGCGATGGCTGACGTGGCCGGTCGCCCTTCTCGCCATACTGGCGTCGATAGGATCGGTCATTGGATTGTGGCTCTTGCTACACGGCTAATCGAATCGTAATAAGAGGGTGAAGAAGCCCCATTGCAGCAGGAGTCAGAATGTAGTAGAGTATAGCCGACAACTTGAAATGACGCGCAGCGTCAATTGTTCCACGGGAATCCGCCAACGTGGGCCGCAAGGCCCTTGAACAGTTGGAACAGCTTGACCGCGCCCTGAAAAGGGCGTCGGCCGGCTGTTCAACTGTGCCTCTTGGCGGAGGCCCCGTGGGCGGTTTCGGTACGACGCCCGTTTTCATTTCTTGAAACCTCATTGCGACTGTCCCGGCTGTGGTCCGGTTCCTGCCCCACCGGCCCGGCCGGGGCAGCGCGTTGTACGATGGAATACCGAATAGTCAAGTGGTCGCCCGATCAGCCCGAAGTCAAAGAGTTGGCAACAGATAAGGTGTTCACTGACTTGGAACTCGCGGGGATCGTCAAGGCGCGGCTACAGGAATACTTGCCTTACCGGCGTTTCGCTGTGGAACCAATCACACCATCAAGTGACGGTACGCCTTCCGATGCCGCCACTCGGCAGTAAGCAGGGGCCAATCATGCCAAGGCGGAAGAAATTGAATACGGCCACGCGACTTTTTGAGACGTGGTTGAATGGCCGCCGGAACTTCACTGACGCTATTTGTGAATGGACGCGACAGGCACTAGATAAGCCCGACGATGTAGACCGGATTGCGAAAGCATCATTTCGGCTTGCGGCAGTGGCCCAACGAGAATTGGACATCTTATTGCGTGCCTTTGTCAACGAGGTTGACGTTCCTGCCGTCGCTATGAGAGACGCTTGAAACAGCCGCGAGAGAAGCCCAAAACGAAGATGATCGACCACAACCAGTCACTTGCCCTAATGAGCTACCCGAATTAAAGAAGTAGCGATAGGGATGCCTTCTATTACGGCGACCCTTTCGGCCGCCGCAATCTCATCGGGCGTCACGCCCATCAAGCCACGGCCATCAAGTGGCGGAACGCTCTTCGGTCAGCGCCATTCCGCCGTGACCCGTGACATATCCAATTCGCGGGCGGCCGATTCAAGGTCATGGCCCTGGAAATCGACAAGGCGAACGATTTCCTTTTCGGCGGGCGTCAGTCGGGACAAGATTGTTTCGTCGATTACGACGCCACGCGCTTTGTCCGATGCCTGCTGCATTCTCAGTCTGCGAATCAAGTCTCTCATGGTTGCGCCTCATGGTGTGGTGTTCTCTACCTCTATTCTGCGCTCCGTCGCCCACGTTTGCACGGTGCTTGACAATCGAACCGAATAGTAGACCGACTTACACCAATATAATTGACGGGAATGCGGTCTGTAGGGTGACGCCGAAGCGTGTAAACGCTCTTGCCGGCCGAATCCAAGATTCTGCGCTCCAAAAATCCGGCGGGATAGCGATTTAGCTTATAGAGGCAAAAGTACACGTCGTACTTGCCCGTACACAAGGAGATTACCATGCTAGTTACGCTGTGCCTACATGACACGATCTACACTACGTCCCACAGTGTTGTGGACGCGCCGGTAGAAGTGGCCCTGAAAATGGAAAAACTCTACGATGAGTTTCTTGCCGGGGCGGCGCATGAGGGAGGAGACAAGGAAGTCGAATCCGCCCAATTGATGGATGATTTTGCGGATTGGCTGTGCGACCACCACGGATGTCGTATACCGATTTTCCCCGAGCATCAGTTTGTGTTTCTGAAACCAGCTTGGTTGCTGGACGAAATCGCGGAAGATGCCGGCAAGACTGGAGAGGAAAGGGTGAGGGAAATGATTAGACGGACCTGCGAAGACGCCGGTATCAAATAGTTCACCCGCGAACCGTCAGTCATTGACCACGGCGGCAACAGTCGTTGCGGATTGGCGGCAATGGTTCGATGAATCGGCGACCGTCTGACCCGCCACGGCAACGGTTCGGGCGTCGGGCAGGTATCGGGCCTTTCGCCAGTTTTGTGGTAGCCCCATCGGTACGTCGGCGATGGTGTCGAGATTCTCGCGGGTCGCCGGGGCAGCAAGGCGGCCGGGGCGGGCAGGTTGCCGGGGCTCGCCACAGGCGTGATTTACAGCCACGGCGGGCGTCAAATCACGCCCCTTTTGACCGTGCCCTCAGAACGCATCCTACGACGTTGTAGCGTGCCGCGTCATTCGACCTTGAAATTCTGCGCCGACAGTCAATACTGCTGCCGACGCGCTGGTTTCAATTTGCCGGGCTGCCCACGTCCGATTTGACCGCACCCGGCTACCCGGCCGGCTGTCGTCACCCGCGAGATTCAACGACTCACAGACTCACAGACTCGACAATCGAAGACACGATGGGATGATGAGACTACGCATCTAATCAGGTGTGAGGGATGAGCCACTGACTACTAGATTCTCGCGGGTGATGGCAGGAAGTCACGCGACACGATCCAAGACACGCATGACTTGCGTGGGGTTCCATGCCTTGCCACGTCGCGTTGTGTGCCCTTCGCTGTTGAGGCGTGAGGCGATGTCAGCAAAGGTCACGCCTTCTTGCCGCCACGTTTGCATGGCCGGGGTAAGATCGGCGTAAGCGTCAAGCGCCTTGGCCGATATGACGGCGGCGGCAGCCTTCCTGCCCTTGGCACGGGCACTTATCTGTTAGCGTGTTGCATTCTGGACGCCGACCGCCAAGCACACCACCATGGCGACGATAGGCCGCCAAGGCGGCCTTTGTACGCTCAGAGATTAGCTTGGCTTCATGCTGGGCGACAAGGGCCATGACGCCCACGGTGAATTCGTTGGCGCCGGCAAGTCAAGGAAGAGCATGGGCAGACCGGATGATTGCAACGTGAGCAAGAAAGCCCGCGTTACGGGCAAGACGATCAAGTTTCGCCACAACCAGGGTAGCACCCGACCGCCGGGCGTGAGCGATGGCCCGGTCTAGTTCCGGGCGGGTGGCGGACTTGCCCGTCTCGATTTCCTTGTAGGATGCCAAGAGGCGGCAACCACTCTCGCGGCGGTAGGAATCGACGGCGGCCTCTTGTGCGGCTAGTCCAAGCCCGGATCGGCCCTGCCGTTTTGTGGACACGCGGTAGTAGGCGATTATCGTTTTCATTTTCGTTCCCCTTCTATCTGAATTATAGCATACCTCGGAACCCTCAGTCCAGGAAATGTAACGCACTTCCTGGACATTTTCACACGGGAAAGGCGTCAAAGGAGACAAAAGTGGCATTATCAGGCAAAGAGAAATTCGCCCGGTGGTGGGAAGCCCATCGGCAAGAGCGGGAAGCCGCCTACACACCGCGCTATTGGTCGGCGGCTCGCGTTGTGGCGCTCTTGGACGCTAACGGCCTACGTTGGGTGGAAGCCGTCAGAGACACGCAAGAGCCCTATTGGCTTGCCGTGTGGACTCACCGCGAGGTTTGCGACCACCCCTTGGCCCAATGGTTCCGAACGCTGCCCCGGCCGCCCGTAGAACATACCGTGTTGTCGAGACTTGACGCGGGGACGGCGAAACGGCTCGCGGGGTTCCTTGCCGACGAAGCCGGGGACACCGTTCTACGGGAACGAACAGTGAAAAGGCGACCACGGCGAACGTGGGTTGTGAAAGGGGACGGCGGGGTTGAGGTCTACCGATCAATTGCCGCCGCGTGTCGAGCGGTCGGGTTGCGCAAATTGGGGGTCGAACATTCTGGGGCAGCCCCTACCGGCGGGCGGCCGAATTCTCTAACCGTGTAAACGCTCTAACCCCGCGAGACTGAGGGCGCAGACTTCTATGCCGCGTCGAACGGACCACCGGGACCGGGGTTATAAGGGATGGGGATTACGCGACCTACCTTGCACTCTGACACAGTGTCAGTGTGTATATATAGCGCCGTAATGCCCCACGCTTATAACCCCGGTCCCGGTGGTCCGATTGACGCGGCACCTGCGCGAAACTCGACTCTCTTTGCCGTCGTCTCGTTGCCACCCCCGCCGATGATCGGCGTCAATGGTTCCATCTTGTGGAATCTCACAGGTTTTTCTAAGCAAAACTCAAGTTTTGCCGTTAGGTCTATGTATCAGATTCCACTTTCAACGGAGATCCATCGTGGACACACTCAACAGGTTTATCAGCGAACAATGTGACGTTGCGCCGTCGGCGACGTGCAAGGCGGCCGACTTTCTTGCGGCCTTCCGTGCCTATGCGGGTGACGAGGCTAAGCAATGGCCTCGTCACCGGATCATCCAAGCGTTGACGGGCCGTTTCTCATTCGGCGTCGTCCGAAACGGTTTGCGGATCGGCGGCGTGGGACTTCCAACCGTAGGTTGGCACGCCCGCGAGGGCGAATTGGTTTTGGGTTAATCCGTTACTTGGAAGGGTCAACATGAGCGACATCAATGTCATGCGTCAATTTCTGTCGTTGGTCAAGCCCGACGACAAGGTAATCGAGCTACGTCTTGATAGCAAGGATGAGGTCAGCGGGCGCGTCACCCGTTTGCATGGTTACTTTGACGACCGTGAAAAAGCCTTGGACGTTGCGGCGGGGTGGAAGGGTAGCGTTTACATCAATGTAAACCAACTCGCGGCCGATCATCCCGTGCCGAATTGCCTCACTGGTGCAAAACGCGGTGAGTGTACAAAGGCGACGGACATTCTTGCACCGCACCACCATATATATCGACTTTGATCCGGTTCGGGAATCCGGCACGCCCTCAACCGATGAGCAACACAAAACGGCAATCGAGTTTGCTCCATTCATCGAAACACAACTCCGCGAGGGCTGGGGTTTTCCCGAATTGATGATCGTATCAAGTGGCAACGGGGCGGCCATTTTCGGGCGAATCGACTTGCCGCCGGATTCACCGTTGGTTAAGCGGTTCCTGAAGGTCGTCAAAGACAAGTGGGGCCGCGCTGACATCGAGGTAGATCAAAAAGTCGCAAACATCTCCCGTATCTGTCGTTTCATCGGGACTGATAATTGCAAGGGTGGTACGGGCAGGCAATCAAAGATCATCAGCACGCCCGACACACTGGAAATCATTCCCGAGGAAAAGCTAGCAGCGTTCGGGCCTGAACCGAAAAAACAAAGCGAAGATGTTCGCATTCAACAGCAAGTCACAAGTTTGACTTTCGGAAAAACCTGCGCGGATTAAGTAGTTAGTATCCACGGTCTGTTGCAAGCCAAGAAGATCAATTACACCCACAGTGAAGACACCAACAAGAAGGTATGTCCGCTGTCATTGGTTCCACTTCGACTGCCCCTTCCGGCCGGATCAAAAAGACGCAAAGGCTTGGATATGCGTACATCCCACGGAAGGTATCTCCGGCGGATGTCACCACGGCAAGTGTCACGGGAAGGGCTTCCCTGACATTCTGGCGGTAATCTGCGCCGGAACTCAGCAGCGCAAGCTCCCGAGACTTTTGACGATAGCTACCGCCTTGCTCGCGGCTATGTGCAATCCCGCCCGCCTCTCGTGTTCTGGCAAGGTATCCCTCACGGCTACCGGGATGGTAGCTATGCGAAAGAAGAAGATGCGTCGCTCCGCGCGGAAATCAGCTTGCACGCAAAGAAGAATATTCGATTCGTTGGGCTTTGAGAAGACGCCGAATGTGACGTTGGGTCTGGTCTACAACGTGCAAGCGGCAGCCGCAGCCCTCAACTTTGATCGCGCGGAAGAGGTGCCACACTGGCGCACACAACGATATGACGCGAATGAATATCTAGCGTTCAAGAATTGTTTGCTGCACGTTCCCACGTTCTTGGCAGGTGGTGAGGCGCAGACATCATTGACGCCGGATTACTTTTCACTCGGGCTCCTGCCTTATGACTTCGATCCGAAAGCGCTGCGCCCTTCCACTTCATGGCATATTGTCAGAATGAGTGGACTGATTTTCGTAATCACCTGTTGTTGGAAGAAATCTTCGGCGATGTCCTGATGGGTGATCCCCGGATGCGAGTCTTCTACGCATTCACGGGGAAGGGCGCTGCGGGGAAATCGAGCATCGTTGAGACAATTGAGTCAGGTGTGGGTGAACAGAACCGTTGTGCAGTTGACTTGCGGGATTTTGCGACAGACTTCGGCTTGCAAGAGGCCGTCGGCAAGAAACTGATTTTGTGTTCGGAAGCTGACGTAGATCGACGGTACACCAACGCAATCGTTGACAAGATCAAGCGGCTTACCGGCAATGATTGCGTGAACGTCAAACGCAAATTCAAGGGCGCATTGTCAGTGCGGTTCAACAGCAAGATACTTGCTGTGAGCAACAACTTGCTTCGCTTGATGGACGAATCGGCGCACTCTTTGATCGGCTCATCCCTCTGCAATTCACGCGCCGGGTGGACGACTTTGCGAAACCCGATCCCAACTTTCCCCTAAAACTCAAAGCCGCGTTGCCGGGAATCGTCTTGCTTGCTTTGCGTGGGTGGAAGCGTTTGCGAGATAACGGCGGTTTCACACTCCCCGACGTGTCGAGACGAATTCTTGACGACATCCGGGCGACCGGCTCGCCCGTCCAAACATTCATCAAGGAAGTATGTAAGATCGAACCCAACGCATTCGCGCCGACAGACGAACTGTGGAAGGCGTGGGAACGGTTTTGCCATGATCGGCACATTCCCACGGGCAGCTTAGAAGACTTCATTCCAGCGCTGCGGACGGCCGCGCCTGAGTTGCGACAGGAACGGGCGCAACCGCTGACGGGAAACGTCGTGGGTTCGTCGGTATCAGACTTCTCGGGGTGTCCTGACCCTTCACCCCGCAACTTGCGCCGGGGATGAGGGTAACGGCTCGTCCCCGGCGCATTCTTTCAGGAGACAACATGACTTTGCAGCACTTGCAAGAAATGGTTGACCACATTGACCCACGGGGAAGGCCGTGGAAAGCGATGTTGGTTTCGATCCACGGTGAAACTTTCTACGGGCATTATCGAACCGAAAAACAAGCCAAGGCCGCAGCACAAAGAGCCTACGAAGATGTTTCGTGGGTTATCGACGTGCGGATTGCAGACACAAGAGAGGTAACACCATGATCGAAAGATACCGAATTGGCGACGAGCAACCGTCATTAGACCGGCAAAGAAGTGTCGGCAAGGTCGGGGACTTGGAAGACAGCTTGGCAGCCTGCCACATGCTCATTGAAAAATCTGTGGCCGCCGGAAATTACTGGCGCTCGCAAACAATTTTCTTGTCACGGCGGGCAAGCTGGCAAAAGAAGTCGAGCAACAACGAATTCGCCGCGCAGAGTACATCAAGAAGGAAGACGCCTACCGTTTCGCCTTCCGTCTTGGCGAATGTGTTGCGGAAGAATTGGAAGCGCGCGGTATCACAGACCACGAAATAATCTGTGACGCGATCATGGTGCGCTGGGGTGTGGCGGCACGCGAAACCATTCTGCAATTGACGCATGAGGAACACCATGAGCCTAATTGAACTATTTGCTGTCACGCTCACCGAAACCATCCGGGCAAAAGCACACCCGGAACTTGCGGCCGAGTGTCAGGCGACTATCGACGCTGCGGAGCGGGAGTGTGAAGTGTCTATCATCGCCGCAGAGTTGAAAGAAATCGAAGAGCATCTTGCCTTCCTTGAAACAATCGGTGACAGCTTGTCAAGCGTGAGGGGTACGCCGATGGCTACGTCAGGCGGTGTTTCAAGAAAATGAAAACGTCGCAACCCATCTACGTCTTGACGTTCGGCGCGGTGTGGCCGATCCCCGACGAAGACTTGTTGGAAGCGTTCAAGCGGCAGGGCTTCGTCGTCACAAAGACGGGCGCGTCTTCGCCGCGCCGACGAAAGCTGAGCGAAAGCGGTGCGGTGTTCATTTTCACAATACGTGGCGGCGCGAAAGGTTGTTGTGTCGCTACTTTGCACTTTGCGAGGAGTGTTTTGATGAATGATCTACTTCCGCTGTATATCGTCAGGCAACTTGTCCGGGAGTCCAAGTGTGTCGATGGGCCCATGCTGGAAAGCTACTTGAAACACACCATCCCGGCGACGGAGCGGCAAGCACGGAAGAATATCGACGTACTGCGCAAGACGCATCCCGCGATATGGGAACGAAAAGTTACACCCGAACACCCCGTTTACTAAACCCCTTTTTTTCTGGAGCATGAGTAATGAACCCTTGGACCCGAATTATCGACCGACTTGAATTGTCCGAACAATCGCAAGGTGTGTTTGCGAGTTACTACGTTTTGTTCAGTGTGCTCGCGGTCTACGACACCGCGCCCTACGACGGAACGAACGTCTTCCGCGAAGGGCTTGCGCGATTGTCGGCGCTGGGCTTATCTGACGACAACTACTTCATTCGCGGGCTGCGCCGGCATTTTGGCACCCGCGTTGAACGTGACATCCGGGAGGGGCGCGGTGAACGAAGTTAAGTGGTGGAGCCTGCCCTGCCGCAGCCACAGTCAGAGACTCGCCCGCGAAAGCAAAGGCCGCGTATGAGCGGAAGCATCCGCTTGACGGCGACGACAGTATTTTCTCGTTCACCGTGCGAGGCGGCCAGCAATTTGCCGTTGCAAAATCCGGCCGCGAATTTGCCCTCTGGGGCGACGATGTACCCGCGAGACTTCGGCGAGTGCAGTTGCGGGCTTTTGAGGAAGTTGAGGAAGAATTGATCCGGCGAGACGGCGGCCAACCGAACAGCCGACAGTGTTTCCGTTTTGGAGAGTGACAATGAACATTGATGATTTCATCGCTAGTAGTCAGGAGCCCGGCGGCGTTTACCGCAAGACACTCTGTCTCGGAGGCCGTGTCGCCTACACCGCGCACTATGTCGATAGCGCGGGCGAGCAAGAGGCAGTCCAACAGTGCCGCAATGCCTATACAGAGATTGTCGGCAAGATCACCGACAAGCTGGGCAGACCGCCGACCGACAAGGAACTTGTCAGAGGCGTGGCGCACGCGGACCCCCAACGAGTGTCAGAGCAACTACGACAGAAATCGGAGTGGCAGGCCGCGCTTGCGACACCGAAGGAGCCGACCGATCCAATCGACAACGCAATGCGCAAAGGCGTCGTCAGTTGAGAGGTGAACAAGATTCGCGTTTGACCATGCTTCTTGACTTGAAAGACAAGAAGGAAGCGGCCGACGCTGAGAAGATCGAACACGATGCAAAGATGGCTGACCCCCGACGCATCGCCGCGATGGAGGATGCTGGTGCTGTAGCACTAGCAGTCGTCTTTGATCCCACGGCGACGGCGCAGGAGGTCAGGCGCGGAATTCATGGAGCGGCTTGCTCGCGTCGGCAACCCGCTTGTCTATCAGAATTTGCGGCGGCAGCATCAGCAAGAAGAGGCCGCGAAACGCAAGGCGACGGCCGCGCCGTTGCAAGCAAAGGCCGCAACCCTTGCGTCGGAAATCACGCAACTTGAAACGCCGTTCACACTGCCCGCAAGCACAACCCAATTCTGTCCCGGCGAATCGACCGCCCTACCGACTGGAATGCACTTGTCCGAATAGTTCCATCTATCAGCCCGGCGTGTAGCCGGGTGCGCCGGCCGTTCAGTAGTTTGCCGGTCGGCGCTGATTCGGGGCCGTTCCGCTGTTGAGGTAGACAACAGCGGGCGGCCTTTTCTACCATAATGAGGTTTCACGATGCCATACGAAGTGACTGATTTTTTCCCGACGCTTTTGCAACTACAATCGGCCATTGAAAGAACCGACGCTGATCTTACGGCGACGGGTGAGGCGGCCGCGGCGAAATCAAACGGCTTGACGGCCGCATAGATGATCTATCGACACGTCTTGACGGGGTTTCCGAATCCGTCGATACGGTCCAACTAATTCCGGGGCCGGCTGGGCGTGACGGCGTTGACGGTGCCAGGAATCGGCCTTGACGGCAAGCAAGGTGAGCGGGGACCAGTGGGGCCGCCGGGAAAAGACGCTGCCCCCGGCCTTGTCTTCTGTGGTGATTGGAAGCGTGGAACGAAGTATCCGAAGGGTAGTGTCGTCTGTTCTGAGGGCTCATCTTACGTGGCCACGGCCGATGGTGTCACCATCGAACCGCCTGGGCGCGGGTGGTCTATGCTTTGTTCCAAGGGCGACAAGGGCGACAAGGGGGTGAAGGGCGGAGACGGTGGTACATACGTTTCCTCGCGCACCGTAGTTGAAAAGGTGGTGGAAGACACGGGCACCGTCAGAGTAAATCTGTCGGGCGTCTATATCGACAAGGGCGTCATTGTGCGGGCGGTCGGCGATGGTTTCGCCGTTGCCTCTTTCAATTCGGCGGAGGAGTCGAAAGACATCCTTGGCGTGACGCGAACGCCGTCATTCCCCAATCAGACAGCCACCATTCAGCGTACCGGCTTCTATCCGATGTCGGGTCTGACGGAGTGGGAAATCTACAAGCTGGGCGATGATGGCACGGTCTACGCGGGGCAGACCCCGGCAACGAAATGGCAAGCCTACATCGGCTACGGTGTAATTGATGGCTTGATGATCGAAGTGAAGGGGGACGGGCGATACGTGGAACCCATGCCACCACTCGACACCGTTGCCGCCAAGAATGTCTTCGGGCCAATTCCTGGCTCTCGCCCGTGCAAGTTGAACGCGACGGGACGAACGCGGAATTCATTCTTTCGGACTGTATCTGCAACGGTTTTGCGTTGTCCGCAAGCGACCTGAATGACACAATCACCGTGCGCACACAAGGCGACGTGGTTGGGGACTTTACCGGCGTCACGGTTGACGGGTCGGCATTGGTTCCCGATGCTCTGTACTTTTCGTCCTATACAGAGCGCGGCAAAATCACAACGGACGATGCGCAGCAAATCTTCACCATCGGACGCGCTATCGACGCGAACACGCTGCATATCGAGTCGGGGCGGGTAAGGCCGCGTGTGGATTGGCCCGACGTGTTGGCGTAGGCGAGTGGAGTGCTTGCTCGACAGCGGCCGGGGTCGAATCGCGGATTTTCTCTCGCCCCGCTTGATTCCCCCGGCCGCCCTCTTTTTTCCAAGGAGACAACTATGGACTTGAATTCACTTGGCTTAGCTTGCGCCCGTCTTTCGGAGTGTGGGGACTCGCCGCGCAGACAAAAGGCACCCAAGCCGCGAAGAATCGGTGACATCGAAATTCTACTCAATAGCTTCTTGGGTCGGCGGGCTAGTCAAGAGGAGTTGGATTCTGTGGCCGCGCTTTGCAAACATCGTCGGGGCAAAGACGCGGTTGCGGAAGCAATCAAGACGTACAAGCGGAAGACGTTGGAGTACATCCGGCGTTTGACTACTAGATTCTCGGAGGTATTGTGAGCGATTACTACGTCTACGGCTACTTTGATCCGCAGGGCGTGCCCTTCTACATCGGGGCAGGGAAGGGGCCGCGCGACTATCGACCCCATGACAAGAATTCGCACTTAGAAAGGAAGATTGCCAAGTTGAAACGGGAAGGCAGGCCCCACAAGGTTCGTTTCCTTCACAAGGGGCTGACTTTCGGGGAGTCTCGTTCCTTAGAGAAGTTTTTCATTGCGGCTGTCGGTCGCCTTGACTTGAAAACAGGGCCGCTTGTGAATCTGACAGACGGCGGGGAAGGCATTCACGGGCGGATAGTCACGGCGGAAGAGAGTCGGCGGCGGTCAGAGAATTGGGACAAGCACTATGGACACTTCCGAAAAGACGCTGACCAATTTCTGCGGGATGCGCAAGAGCAAGGGCTACTGCATGGCGTTCAGAAGAATCACGGAGGCTGGAAAGCGTACTTGGCGATCAAGAAGGGCGTCAAGTATCTTCCCGACATCTACCCTACAGCACGCGAAGCGGCAGTGGCCTATGACGAAGCGGTCGAGCGATACCGGCGACGAAAAGGGGCAAGGGCTTTGCCGCTAAACTTCCCGCCCCTTGACTGGCCTTCCATCCTTGGATCGTTGACCGGGGCGGCGGGCGTCGATTGGAAGGCACTTTGCCGCCGACGATTTACCGATTCTTCGCGGGTGTCAGTTTGACACCACTTGACACCTCCCCGGAAATGAATCATACTTCCGTAAGTCCTTACACCGTAAGGCTTGCGGCAGTAGCTCAGTTGGTAGAGCATCGGCTTCCCAAGCCGAATGTCGAGGGTTCAAACCCCTTCTGCCGCTCTTTACGTAGCAACGACTTACGACGATTGGCCGCGTCAGACAAAAAGGTGTGGTGGAGTGTAGTCAGTCAGTATGCCCCACTGCCCACTTTTTGTTAACTACCCACCTTGTCACCTGCCTGAATCATCGGATCATTGACGCTATTGAATTGCGTCGGTGGTCGATTGCCGCCGTTGCGAAGACGCCGGGTATCAACGACTGCGGGACTCTTGCAGGTATTGCTTTATCGCGCGGCCAATCGTGTCTTTCCCTCGTAACCCGCTCGCAATCACCGCAACATCCTCCGCCTCTTGTGTTGACACAGATCGGCCCAAGACGTGAGCAAGCTGGACTCCGACCGCCGTCAACCGCTTGGGTTGGGGTGGCTTTTGTCGGCGCGGCGATTCGCCACATTCCGAAAGACGGGTGCAAGCCAAGCCAAGCCAAGTGAATTCAAGTCCATAGTTGTCTCCGAATGAAAAAGGGGCCGGGGAATCGCTGAGGGAGGATAGCGACTCGACCCGGCCCCACCCATGAAGCGCTCCACTCGCCTACGTCAGCGGATCGTGCCATCCACGGGGCACGCTATTGCGCCTGGCAATCATGGCCGAATGTTCGTCCAACACAGATATTCGACGCGCCATCCCACGCCACGGCCTCGCCGGGCTGGTACTGCGCCTTCTTATGGGCATGGGCAAATCTGCGCGATAAAGCGCAGAAACCCTGTCCCGAGCCCCGTTGACCACCCTTCCGATGGGTTGGGGTAGCCGTGCTAGAAGATTCGGGCGAGACCGCCATTGGTCCGTGACCGATTGACGGCTCACGGTTCGATGCGGAAACCGTCGATCGCTACGGTGGAATCGGTGGCTCGCGGGCCGTGCTGACCAAGCACCGTGATCCGAAGCGTGTGCTGGCCCGGTGTTGCGAACTGCTTGCGAAACACGCAAACGCCCCAAATGTCGTCGGCGGAATAGGTATCGACCATTTCCGCGGGGCCCCCGTCCACGCTGACGGCGGCCTTGCCGGCGTCGGCGCCAAGCTTGGCGAACCAGAGCACGCGCTTGCCGTTGAAAGCAAGGCTGGCGGTCGCTCCACGCTGCTTCGAGGCGGTGAGCGTCTCGAGAAACGCGGGGAGGAAGCCGCTTCTCGATTGCCATGCGCCGCTGTAGGCGACGGCGCCGCCTGGTGCGTCATCGACGATCCGCGACCGTTTGGCGGGGGGACCGTCGGCCAACGCGGTCGGCGACACGTTCCCGGCGCCGTCCGCCGCACGGACTTCATACTTCGCGGCCGGATCGGCGGCGGCCGAATGGTCGAAGTAGTAGAGGCCCTTGGCCACCCGATCGATGGCCGTGCCGTTACGGAACACCTCATAGTACGATATCCAATTGTTGTCGGCGGCCGGCTTCCAAGTCAATTCGACCCCCGGATAGCCCATGTTTTCGGCCGGCTGCTTCTTCACGTCGCTTGGCGAGGTGGGAGGCTCTTTGTCGAGTTTGCTGCCCGGGTGGAGCGGCAAGTTGAGATAGATCAGTTCACCGGGGCTCATCTTGTCGAACGCGATGCCGCGTTTCATCAGATCGGCGCCCGCCCGTCGCAGCCAGACATTCGACTCATGGAACGTGACCGTGTACTTCTCGCCGGGCAGGAGTCCCTTCGGTCGAATGGTGACTGCGCCCGGAGGAGGCCGCTTGACGATGATGATGCCACGCCGCCGGTCTCCGCTGAGCCGCTGGAAGTACATGGTCGAATCGTCGCCGGAGATAATCGGGCGATAGACGCGCACCCATCGTCCCACGACACCCTGGCGGTGCAGATAATGGTAGATATCGATCAACTCGCGGAGTCCTTCGAGTTTGGTCCGGTCCCAGGTGTCGCCGGTCATGTCGAAGTTGATGCAGAGCAGTCCGCGCCACGTGGCTTTGTTGTAGTCGTTCGGGTTCCAGACGTCGGGAATGTCGCTCGACTTGTCGGGCGGGAGTAGGAGCGACTCGTAATAATTGCGGAGGATGCCGACCGCGCCGTCGCTGAACGAGATCGTCGAAGCATACCGCGCATAATCGTAGCCGGTTTCGGGGCCGCCGCCGTTGACGCCTTGAAATGCCGAGCCGGGATACTTGTCGAGAAAATCGCGGATGACCTTGCGGAGCCCCACATCCTGGCCGAGGAGGCACGTGTCGTCGTTGCCGCGCGGGGCAGTCGGCATGCTGTCGTTCCGCCATTCAAAATCGCCCCAGCGGTTGTGAAAGTCGTCCAATTGCCGCTTCATGAACTCGACGACCTCGGGCTTTGACATATCGAGGGTTCCGCCGATAACCCAGTCGGGATGTTCCTTGGCGACCTTCGACTCTGGATCAACGGTATAAAGGAAGGCGTAGATCAATTGCCCCATGCCCGACTTCTTCAGGTACTTGCCCGTCGCAGCGAAATCGGGGCCGTTCCAATCGCCGGCCCGGTCCCACCAACCCCAGTCGCGATGGTAGACGTCGCCGCCGATGTAGCGCATCAGATCGGCGACGCGGAAGACCTTGCGGAACGTGCTTCCCCAGTCCGGTTTGCCGCCGGTCCAACCCACGCCCGGCTGCAACCAGCCGGTTCCCTTCATCCAATAGCCCAGCACGCGAATCGCCGGAAACCACGGTTCGCGGGTGTAATCCCAGAGATAGCGGTACTGCCAGTCGAGCACTTCGTTGCCGGCCTCGTCGAGGTCGTCGCGGAAGAGGCCGACAAACGCCTTCGGCGTCGTGACCGACTCGCCGGGCGCCAGCGTTTGCTTGTGGCCAGCGACCTTCAACTGGATCGTAACCGCCCCGTTGGAATGCTGCCGGAACAAGGAGGCCCAGTGGCCGAAGTAGTCCCAGCCGACGACCACGCCCTCGTGCGTGTCTTTGGCCAGCAGGGCATACCAGGGGGCGTAGCTCTGCGAGCCCATTCGCGGACCATAGCTGCCGCTGCTGACCGGCTGATTTCCGCTGTTGCACAGCGTGGCGGTCACTCGCACCCGACCCGCCTTGGGCGCCGTCCAGACGCGAGCCGCGTCCTGGTTCACGTCGGGATGCTGGTCGCCGGCCCCGACGAACGGCGTGCCGGTGGCGTTGTCCTGCTGCTTGCGCCACTGCTTGGGCGTAGGGTAATAGACGAGATCGACGTACTTGCCCTGCTCGACGTATTGGTAGCGCCAGCCGTTCGCGCCCTGCTTGTCGCTGAACTCTTTCGAGGCTATATGCGATTCGCCGTCGTCGTACCGGATCGTCGGGTCAAAGGCGGTTGTATCATAGCCGATATTGCCGTTCATGTTGACCAGAAACGCCAGCCTGTCGCCGGCGGCCACATTCACGCTGAAATCGACCGGCGCCGAGACCGTAGCATTGGCAGAACTCTGCCAACCTCTGCCCGGCCAAATCTGACGGCCGTTCAACAGAATCTCTGGCCTTGATTCCATCGCCCGGAAACGTTGGGGCCGCGGGAAATGGCTCGTAGGAATCGAACGTGCGCGGCTTTGGTGCGCTGAGCTTCTCCGTCTTGAGCATCCACGAGCCGGGCACGTTTTCCCCGCCGGTCATCCAATGGAAGTCGGTTGCCTCGGCATCGCCAAGCCGCACGGTCTCGTCGAGAAACCCCGGTTCGACAATCTTCAGAGGGCCGTTGCCGACGTTGGTGAACGTGACCCACTGGCGGATGATGCTCGAAAAGGGATAAACAACGTAAGTCTTTGTGACGCGGAGCGCGTCGCGCTCGAGCGTCAATTCCAACTGCACCGCGCCTTGCTTGAGCGTCGCCTGTTTCTCTCCGACGAACTTCCACGATCCGCTTGAGCCCGTCAGCGGCTGCTTCGCACCGTCGATGCCGACGAAGAACTCGTCGCAGCGCACGCCATCGGCGATCAGTTCTCGGCCTGTAGCCTTGTTCTTGAAGCTTTTTAGCAGGAGTTTCCCATCCTCGAACGCTATGACTCGCTCGACAACGGCGGTCCCCAGCGTCCACCGATGCCCACCCGAGCTAATGTATGCGCCGTCGGCCACCGCCGCACGCGCGATGCCTCCATCAATAATGAACCAAATGACGGATAGGATCGTAAGAATTCTCATCGGAAATGCCCTTGTAAAGCTCGGTGCGGCAGACATTATTGCCTGCCGAGTGTGCCGTGTCTTTCTTGGGGCAGACAGGGATGTCTGCTCCACCGTGCGTCAGTGCGATCGGAGCAGGGAATCTGGAGTGATTGGGGAAGGGGGTTGGATTCCGGGCTTCGCTCCGAACGACGCTCGCATCGCTCAGGAAGGTGTCTTTGGTCGCAAGATGCCGTCCGAGGTGGTGCTCCAGGTAGTGTCATGGTAGCCAACACGGATGTCAAGGTGGCGGGGCAAGGACAATTTCGTTTCCCAGGCCGCCGAACGCTCTTGGCGACGGCCCGATTGCCGAGCGATAACGCAATCGTAACCCGTTCGCTCTCAATGTGTTACGGCGGAATGTCTCGCAGCCAATTATCTGCTATTTACCCAAAAGCCGTTAGTCGGCAGAATATCGCCTCCCTGGGAGCCAATTCTGCTCGAACGGAAGGATCCAGTCGGTAAGGGGTCTGATGGAAAAGACCGCCTCTGTAGGGAGACAACCGACGCAACAGCAAGGAGTGCTGACGTGAAGAAGTCCCATCGCTGGGCCATACTGGCCATTCTCGTGTCGTTCGGCTATCTGATCTCGCTGGCCGTGGCCCAAAACACGTCGGCCGCCCCTTCCGGGCAGCCGATGGCTGGCGGCCCGCGGCTGGCCCTGATCGACGTGACCCGCATCTTCAAGACCCACACCCGCTTCAAGCAAATGATGGAAGAAATGAAGCGCGACGTGCAGGCGGCGGAGAATCGAGTCAAGGCGGAACGCGACGCCATCAACAAGCTCATGCAACGAGGCTCTGCCCAGCCTCAACAAGGGAACCCAGCAGTACGCCGAGATGGAAGAGCAGATCGCCAATCGGCAAGCCAAGCTGGCGGTTGACGTCAACCGGCAGAAGAGCGATTTCTTGCAGCGCGAGTCGATGATCTACCACACCGTGTACCAGGAAATCCTGCAAGCCACCGACTACTTTTGCAAGCAGCGCGGCATCGACATGGTGCTGCGTTTCAACGGCGAGCCAGTCGACGTGCAACGGCCCGACAGCGTCTTGACGTTCATCAACCGCCCGGTCGTTTGGTACGACCCCGGCTTGGACATCACCGACTTTATTCTGCAGGACGTGAACCGTCCGGCGGCGAATCCCGGCACGGCCGATCAGCGCAACGGGCAGCCGCCGAGCCCCTTCGGCGGCAATCGCAGGTAACGGATGCGGCACGTCGCCCACCGCCGGCCAGGGACGGCCGGACGGTGGGCGAGAATTTTCTTTTCAATTCGTCATGGATGACTGGCGCCTCGGAATGCAAGCAACACGAAACCAGCGAACGATAGCCGCCCCGGCGACGATCCAGGGAGTGGGATACTGGAGCGGACGCGATGTCCGCATCGAGTTTCGCCCCGCGCCGCCGGAGACGGGCATCGTTTTCGTGCGGGCCGACCTGAAGGGATGTCCGCGAATTCCCGCCACCGTCGAGCACCGTCTTGAAACGCCGCGGCGAACGACGCTTCGCTGCGGCGAGGCCGCCGTCGAGATGATCGAGCACATCATGGCGGCCCTTGCCGGCCTGCAAATCGACAACTGCGAACTCTGGGTCGATCAGCCGGAAATGCCCGGCTGCGACGGCTCGAGCCTCCCGTTCGTTCGAAGTCTTGACCGCCGCGGGCATCGTCGAGCAGGCCGCCCCGCGGCGGCGGAAGGTCATCCGCCGCGTCGTTCGCGTCGGCGACGAAGAACAGTTGGATCGAGGCTCGCCCCTGCTGCTCCGGAAAAATGGTGCTCCGCTACGACCTCGATTACGGCAGCGGAAGCTCGATCGGACGCCAATCGCTGGAAGTCTCCCTTTCGCCGCGACATTTCACATCAATCTGGCCCCCAGCCGGACGTTCCTGTTGCAGTCGGAGGCCGAGGCGATCAAGGCCCTGGGACTGGGCCAGCGGGCCACCTGCAAAGACCTGCTGATCTTCGGTCCGCGCGGACCGATCGACAACGAGTTGCGGTTTCCCGACGAATGCGTGCGGCACAAGATGGTCGACATGGTCGGCGATCTCGCCCTGGCCGGTTGCGACCTGGTCGGACGATTTGTCGCCTACCGCAGCGGCCACCGGCTCAACGCCGAGTTGGTGCGAACCATCGCCGCCGAGGACGAGCCTGCAAAAAAGATTCAACGTTGTGCCTGACAGCCTGTAGGAGGCGACTGCGGTCGCCGAAGATGTAGGGACGACTTTAGTCGCCCGTCGTGACCCATAAACCTCTTGAACATTCGGCGACGAAAGTCGCCTCCTGCATACCAGCGTGAAGGAGTCGCGCACATGGCCAGCTACTTCGCTGAAAACGCTTCGATCGATCCCCGCGCCGAAATCGACGACGAAGTCGAGATCGGCCCCTTCTGCGTCATCGGGCCGAAGGTGCGGATCGGCCGCGGCACGCGGCTGGAAAACAACGTCACCCTGATGGGCAACGTCACCATCGGCTGCTACAACCACATCTACCCCAACGCCGTCATCGGCGGCGAGCCGCAGGACATCAGCTACGGCGGAAGCGACACGAAGGTCATCATCGGCGACCACAACATCATTCGCGAGTGCGTCACCATCAACCGGGCCTCGGAAAAGGAAGAGGGCATTACCCGCGTCGGCGACCATAACTTCCTGATGGCCTGCTGCCACGTCGCTCACGATTGCCAACTGGGAAACCATATCATCGCCGCCAACAACACGCTGTTCGCCGGCCACGTTCACGTTCACGACCACGCTGCTTTTTCCGGTGGCGTGGGGGTTCATCAATTCGCCACCATCGGCAGCTACTGTTTCGTCGCCGGACTGAGCGCCGTGCGAAACGACGTGCCGCCGTACATGCTCGTCGAGGGCTATCCCGCCCGGCCGCGCTGCATCAACGCCGTGGGGCTGAAGCGCAACGACTTCTCGCCGGAAGTCATCGAAGCCTTGGTCGAGGCCCACCGCTTGCTCTACCGCTCGAAGGTCGGGCTGGAGAACGCCTGGGAAATCCTGCGGGCCAACGGCCACCTCGTGCCGCAGGTCAACCACTTGTTGAGCTTCGTCCAGGGGCAGCACGAAGGCCAGCACGGCCGCGGCCGCGAACGTCGCCGGGCGGCGTAAGAAAGTGGGCAGTCGGCAGTGGGCAGTCGGCAGTCGGCAGTGGGCAGTGGGCAGTGGAAGCACTCTCCGAGAGCCGCTTGCGGCTTCGCATTGCATCCCCAGTTACGTTCGATGCTTTCTTTCCAACTTTTCTAGCGAACCGACGCACTGACATCAACTTCCCATGAACAGACTCCGCATGGCCGTCATCGGAGCCGGGCGTTTGGGCGGCTTCCACGCCCAAAAACTTGCGGCCCGGCAAGATGTTGAACTCGTAGCGATTGTCGATCCCATCGAGGCGAGCCGCGAGCGAGTTGCGGCTCAGTGCCATTGCCAGCCGCTGGCCGATTACTCCGGCCTGCTCGATCGGCTCGACGCTGCCGTGATCGCTGCTCCCACGAGTTTGCACCATCGCATCGCGCGGGAGTTTCTCGAAGCCGGCGTACCGCTGCTGGCGGAAAAGCCGATTTGCACGAAAAGCGGCGATGCCGACGAGCTGGTTTTGCTCGCGCGGCGGCGCGGCGTCGTTCTCCAGGTGGGACACGTCGAGCGATTCAATCCGGCCTTTCATGCCGCCGCTTCGCAGATTCGCAATCCGAAGTACATCGAGGCGGTGCGCGCCAGCGGCTTCACGTTCCGCTCGACCGACGTCGGCGTGGTGCTCGATTTGATGATCCACGATATCGATCTGGTGCTGTCGATCGTCCGCAGTCCGCTGCGCAGGGTCGAGGCATTGGGGGCCTCGGTGGTCGGCGGGCATGAAGACGTGGCCAACGCCCGGCTGGAGTTCGAGTGCGGCTGCGTGGCGTCGCTTTCGGCGTCGCGGGTGAGCTATGAGGCGGTCCGACGGATGCACGTCTGGTCGGCCGAGAGTTTCGTGGCCGTCGACTTCGCCGCTCGCACCGCCACGACCGTCCGCCCGAGCAAGACGCTCTTGAGCCGGCAGTTTTCCGTCGATTCTCTAACGCCGGAACAGCTCGAACATTGCCGCGCCCATTTTGCCGAAGAGCATTTGCCGAAGATCTGTCAGACATTCGACGCCGTTGACGCCCTGGCGTTGGAGATCGACGATTTTATCGAATCGATCCGAACGCCTCGCCCGCCGCGCGTAACCGGCGAAGCCGGCCGCGACGCCCTGGCGGTTGCCGAAGAGATTCTCGCCCGCATCAACGCTTGCCCATAGTGCTTTGTCTATTGTGGTTTGATGAGGACCGAGAAAAGGGGACACCCATAACCGCCGCTGAGTCAAGGCCCAGTTTCGTGTTTTGTCAACATGACGATCATGTTGCTGCTATAATCGCTTTGCTCGGTGAAGCGGAGTCAGGCTCTGCGGGGACGCAACCCGACGAGGAATAGCCGGGCTAGGGCGGGTGAATGACCCGTAAGGCCCTGCCGGCTCAGGCTGTCAGGGCCGTTTTGCCTTCTTGCTTCATTCATTTGCCCTACCTATCCCTCCGAAAATCCGACGCCGCAACGCACCGAGCATCTTTCGCCGGCGGGAGCACCCATTGCCATCTCCGCCGTTTGCCGTCGCGCACAAGGTAGACACCCATTCGTGCCGTCCGGGCTTTCGCTCGTCGCACAGGATAATATTCACCGGCCGTAGTGCCCAATCAGGCGCTCGATGCGAACCTTTGTTCCATCAGTCCCGTTGCCGGGCCAACAACGACCGTATAGGTGCGCGAAGCATTAGTTCCTTTCTACTCTCTACGCTGCTTGCTCGGCGCGGGCGCGATGCCAATGCCGCAGCCGTTTCCAACAAATCTCCGCCAGCTTCCGGGCCACTGCCACGCGTGCCTTTTTTGCCCCCGACCGCTTCCGCACCCGCGTGTAAAACTTCTTCAGTGCCGCGTCATCGCGGGTCGCCTTCATCGCCGCCTGCACTAAAATCCAACGCAGCCAAGGGGAACCTTGACGCGTAATTGGCCCTTGGTAGCAATGGCCGCCGGACTGGTGCACGCGGGAAGTCAGCCCGCCATACGCGCCGACCTCCTTGGCGGTGCGGAAACGTTCCACCTCGCCCAGTTCGGCCACGATCAACAGCGCCGAGAACAAAGCGATGCCGTGGATGTCCAGAAGCGCTTCCGTCTGCGGAAAGTCGTTAGCGATCTCGGCGATCTGCTGATCGAACACCGCGATGTGCCGGCCAAAGTGCTTCATCCGCGCCAATAGTTCGTCGCGGGTGAGATTCTCAATCGGTCCGAAATCTTGTTGGCGAAACCACGCCAGGCCGCGAACGCCAAAAGGCATCCGAAACGGGGCTTGGCGATTCTGCCGTGCCAGCAATGCCCGCAGTCGGATTTTGGCCTCCGCCAATTCGCGGCCCATTCGCGCCCGGCATCGCACCAAGTCGCGCAACCGCTGGTATGGTTCCGGCGGAATGTAGGCCAAGGGAATCTGGTTGATTCGCAACAAGTTCGCCAAGAGTTGGGCGTCCAGCTTGTCTGTCTTGGTGCGGCGTTGTATCATGGCCCGCAGCCGAAGCGGATGAGCTAAGAGAACCGTGCCGTGCGGGCGCAGCAGATCATAGAGCCAGCGATAGGTTCCGCTGGCCTCGATGACGGCGCGAAATCGGCCGAGAGTGCGAACGGTGTTCACAATGTCCTCTGTTTCGCTACAAGCGATTCGCATCGGCTCCATGACTTCACCGTTGTCACGAACGGCCGCCATAACGATGAACTCTCGATGCAGATCAATTCCCACGTGCCACATGAATGGGTCTCCTTGTTTGGTGGATTTCGGAAGGATTCAACATCACAACCTTAGTCCACCAGCAAGGGGCCTTTTCCACGCGGCGGTTATAGTATCAGGCGCATATACTGGGTAAACTACATTGAGGTCACGGACATTCTTTGCAAGGGCGACCGCGACGACGAAGCGTGGATTGAAGGCCCAACTGCTCCGCGGTTTGCTTGGTCCAGATGGAGTTGCCGTAAGGACTGCCGCGGGAAAGACAGCGTCGGATCGCCGCAAGCTCCGCTTCCGTCTGCGGCAGATTGACGTACTCCGACCAGTCGGATGGCTGCGGCAACGGCCAATCGCACAACAGCGGCCCGTCTGCTTTTCGAATGCGCTGGTGCAGGCTTCCCCACCGCCAATCCTCCGCGCGCTCGACGAGTCCCGCCCGCAAGGCGTTGCGTTCCACGTATCGCACGACCGAATAGAAATGCTCGTCGCTATCGACTGGAAACGATTTGAACCGCCCTTGATAGAGGTGCCCATAGCCGACGCGGAGTTTTGCACGTTGCCAACGTTGGGTGTGCATGTTGGCCATTCGCTGCATAAACCGCGACAGATCGCCGTCGCGTTCGGGCCACAAGACAAAGTGCCAGTGATTTGGCAGCCAGCAGTAGGCGCAAATGCGGATAGGGGCGACGCGAAAGGTCTCCTCGACCACGCGGCGAAAGGCATCGAAGTCCTTTTCCGCCCGGAAGATGCACATTCGCCCCACGCCGCGATTGAGGACATGAAACACCATTCCTCCCGGCGAGACTCTTGCGGTTCGAGGCATGCCGGCAATCCTACCGAAGCTGCCTGTCTTCGTCAATATATGCGCCTGATACTATAACCGCCGCGTGGAAAAGGCCCCTTGCTGGTGGACTAAGGTTGTGATGTTGAATCCTTCCGAAATCCACCAAACAAGGAGACCCATTCATGTGGCACGTGGGAATTGATCTGCATCGAGAGTTCATCGTTATGGCGGCCGTTCGTGACAACGGTGAAGTCATGGAGCCGATGCGAATCGCTTGTAGCGAAACAGAGGACATTGTGAACACCGTTCGCACTCTCGGCCGATTTCGCGCCGTCATCGAGGCCAGCGGAACCTATCGCTGGCTCTATGATCTGCTGCGCCCGCACGGCACGGTTCTCTTAGCTCATCCGCTTCGGCTGCGGGCCATGATACAACGCCGCACCAAGACAGACAAGCTGGACGCCCAACTCTTGGCGAACTTGTTGCGAATCAACCAGATTCCCTTGGCCTACATTCCGCCGGAACCATACCAGCGGTTGCGCGACTTGGTGCGATGCCGGGCGCGAATGGGCCGCGAATTGGCGGAGGCCAAAATCCGACTGCGGGCATTGCTGGCACGGCAGAATCGCCAAGCCCCGTTTCGGATGCCTTTTGGCGTTCGCGGCCTGGCGTGGTTTCGCCAACAAGATTTCGGACCGATTGAGAATCTCACCCGCGACGAACTATTGGCGCGGATGAAGCACTTTGGCCGGCACATCGCGGTGTTCGATCAGCAGATCGCCGAGATCGCTAACGACTTTCCGCAGACGGAAGCGCTTTTGGACATCCACGGCATCGCTTTGTTCTCGGCGCTGTTGATCGTGGCCGAACTGGGCGAGGTGGAACGTTTCCGCACCGCCAAGGAGGTCGGCGCGTATGGCGGGCTGACTTCCCGCGTGCACCAGTCCGGCGGCCATTGCTACCAAGGGCCAATTACGCGTCAAGGTTCCCCTTGGCTGCGTTGGATTTTAGTGCAGGCGGCGATGAAGGCGACCCGCGATGACGCGGCACTGAAGAAGTTTTACACGCGGGTGCGGAAGCGGTCGGGGGCAAAAAAGGCACGCGTGGCAGTGGCCCGGAAGCTGGCGGAGATTTGTTGGAAACGGCTGCGGCATTGGCATCGCGCCTGCGCCGAGCAAGCAGCGTAGAGAGTAGAAAGGAACTAATGCTTCGCGCACCTATACGGTCGTTGTTGGCCCGGCAACGGGACTGATGGAACAAAGGTTCGCATCGAGCGCCTGATTGGGCACTACGGCCGGTGAATATTATCCTGTGCGACGAGCGAAAGCCCGGACGGCACGAATGGGTGTCTACCTTGTGCGCGACGGCAAACGGCGGAGATGGCAATGGGTGCTCCCGCCGGCGAAAGATGCTCGGTGCGTTGCGGCGTCGGATTTTCGGAGGGATAGGTAGGGCAAATGAATGAAGCAAGAAGGCAAAACGGCCCTGACAGCCTGAGCCGGCAGGGCCTTACGGGTCATTCACCCGCCCTAGCCCGGCTATTCCTCGTCGGGTTGCGTCCCCGCAGAGCCTGACTCCGCTTCACCGAGCAAAGCGATTATAGCAGCAACATGATCGTCATGTTGACAAAACACGAAACTGGGCCTTGACTCAGCGGCGGTTATGGGTGTCCCCTTTATCGTCCCCAAGCAAACCGCGGAGCAGTTGGGCCTTCAATCCACGCTTCGTCGTCGCGGTCGCCCTTGCAAAGAATGTCCGTGACCTCAATGTAGTTTACCCAGTATATGCGCCTGATACTATAACCGCCGCGTGGAAAAGGCCCCTTGCTGGTGGACTAAGGTTGTGATGTTGAATCCTTCCGAAATCCACCAAACAAGGAGACCCATTCATGTGGCACGTGGGAATTGATCTGCATCGAGAGTTCATCGTTATGGCGGCCGTTCGTGACAACGGTGAAGTCATGGAGCCGATGCGAATCGCTTGTAGCGAAACAGAGGACATTGTGAACACCGTTCGCACTCTCGGCCGATTTCGCGCCGTCATCGAGGCCAGCGGAACCTATCGCTGGCTCTATGATCTGCTGCGCCCGCACGGCACGGTTCTCTTAGCTCATCCGCTTCGGCTGCGGGCCATGATACAACGCCGCACCAAGACAGACAAGCTGGACGCCCAACTCTTGGCGAACTTGTTGCGAATCAACCAGATTCCCTTGGCCTACATTCCGCCGGAACCATACCAGCGGTTGCGCGACTTGGTGCGATGCCGGGCGCGAATGGGCCGCGAATTGGCGGAGGCCAAAATCCGACTGCGGGCATTGCTGGCACGGCAGAATCGCCAAGCCCCGTTTCGGATGCCTTTTGGCGTTCGCGGCCTGGCGCGGTTTCGCCAACAAGATTTCGGGCCGGTTGAGAATCTCACCCGCGACGAATTGTTGGCGCGGATGAAGCACTTTGGCCGGCACATCGCGGTGTTCGATCAGCAGATCGCCGAGATCGCTAACGACTTTCCGCAGACGGAAGCGCTTTTGGACATCCACGGCATCGCTTTGTTCTCGGCCTTATTGATCGTGGCCGAACTTGGCGAAGTGGAACGTTTCCGCACCGCCAAGGAGGTCGGCGCGTATGGCGGGCTGACTTCCCGCGTGCACCAGTCCGGCGGCCATTGCTACCAAGGGCCGATCACACGCCAAGGCTCCCCTTGGCTGCGTTGGATTTTAGTGCAGGCGGCGATGAAGGCGACCCGCGATGACGCGGCGCTGAAGAAGTTTTACACGCGGGTGCGGAAGCGGTCAGGGGCAAAAAAGGCCCGCGTGGCAGTGGCCCGGAAGCTGGCGGAGATTTGTTGGAAACGTCTGCGGCATTGGCACCGCGCCGCGCCGACCAAGCGGCATAGAAAGGAGATGTTGCTTCGCGCACCTATACGGTCGTTGTTGGCCCGGCAACGGGACTGATGGAACAAAGGTTCGCATCGAGCGCCTGATTGGGCACTACGGCCGGTGAATATTATCCTGTGCGACGAGCGAAAGCCCGGACGGCACGAATGGGTGTCTACCTTGTGCGCGACGGCAAACGGCGGAGATGGCAATGGGTGCTCCCGCCGGCGAAAGATGCTCGGTGCGTTGCGGCGTCGGATTTTCGGAGGGATAGGTAGGGCAAATGAATGAAGCAAGAAGGCAAAACGGCCCTGACAGCCTGAGCCGGCAGGGCCTTACGGGTCATTCACCCGCCCTAGCCCGGCTATTCCTCGTCGGGTTGCGTCCCCGCAGAGCCTGACTCCGCTTCACCGAGCAAAGCGATTATAGCAGCAACATGATCGTCATGTTGACAAAACACGAAACTGGGCCTTGACTCAGCGGCGGTTATGGGTGTCCCCTTTATCGTCCCCTTTGGCCAGAAGACAACGGAAAAGGAGGGATGTTCCAGTGGGGGCAAGTGTCCCTGAAGGAATTGAATGAAATTAAGAGCCAGTGCAAGGAGCAAGCCGAGGAATCGTGCAAATGACCGCCATATTGGCGCAAGAGCAAGGAGAAGACTGGTCGATCCCCGACAGGAGTGACGTTATGTCTGGACTTCAGCATAAGAGCAGAACGGTTCTCGTTCTAGGTGTGTTGGCTCCGATTGTCGTTGCGCTACTCTTCGGCATCGTGTTCTCGATGGGAAGATAGCCTGCATTCAGCCAGCATACCGAAGCAAACAAGATTGAGACGGGTGCGACAGAGACGATTTCCCTTCGTGAGCCGCTACGCTATAAAGGCGAGGCACTTCGTGACAACCTGATGGGTGATTGCTTGCACATGTTGAACTCGGTGAAAAGGACTGATCCTGACAACGTGTTGTTAGGCGTAAACTGCGAGTTGGCGAAAGAGCGGGCCGTTCAGGATTGTGAACAAGCAAATGCTAGTCCGCTAATGCTGGATGCTGTGTTGTTGCCGCATGGTGAGCGTGAGCCGATTCTTAGATTCAGCGCACTGAATACCAGACGGGAAACAGACCGACTCCTCCTCGCTGGGAAGACAGCAACGGGTGAGTTACTTCGAGTTGTCTACAGCCTTAATGGGGCGTGGAAAGAGGCGTCACTCGTCACCCTGCGTGGGGTGTCAGTTCGGAAAGTCTCAACGGAAGACATCCAACGGTTGGGGAGTGTGAAGCGGAGCGAGGTCGGGATAGAAGTCAACATTCGGATCAAACCGGGCACTTCGGAGATACCTATACCAGATATTACCCCGATTGTGGCCGCCGTTGGGGACAGGAACGGATATGTGAGTAATTTCATCAAAGTGCGTAGACAGAAAGCGGCACGATACCCCAACCAACGTCCCTCGCCGCCATCCAACGCTGGGCCTCGCAACTGACCTGCGAAGCTCACGCTTGTCTTCGCCATCCGCTCGTTCCCTCCTGGGTCATCAGCGTTCCCGTCATCGTGGCCGCTTGGCTTTTGCTTCGCCCTGTCCTGGACCAGCGGAGCTTGACAACCGAGGAGATGGAGAAGGACAGGGCACGATAAAGGCACGATAAAGGGGACGGGCGCATATATTGAGTAAACTGCGATGCGCGGGCAAAGAGGGAGGGGTCGGAACGATTGTTCTTTCAACATTTTTCAGCTCGGGGAGACTAAGAGGTTCTAATAAAACTCCAGTACGCGGTTCCAGCAGATCATGGCACAACCGATGATTAGGAACACATCGTGAATGTCCGGTCGTTTCTCGTAACGCACCCGCAGACGACGCCAGTTGAAGAGCCAATCGAAGCAGGCTTCAACGACGTAGCGGAATTTGCCCAGGCCGCTGCCGTGCTCGGTGTTGCGGTGAGCAACCAGCGGCTTGATTCTCCGCTTGCGCAGGGGTTTACGAATCTTGGCTTCCGCATCATAGGCTCGATCCGCGAGCAGTTCATCGGGACGCTTGCGCGGTGCGCCGCGAGGTTGCTTGATCGGTGGAACTGCGTTGACCAAAGGAATAGCCATCTCCGAATCGTGGCAATTCGCGCCGGTGTGGGTAATGGCCAGAGGCGTGCCGCTGCCGTCCACCATCAGATGACGCTTCGAGCCATTCTTGCCTCGATCCGTGGGATTTGGGCCCGTTTTTGCCCCCCAAAAACTGCTCGCACGGAGCAACTGTCGATCGCGGATGTTGACCAGTCGATTTGGCCTGCCAATCCCAATTCGTCCAAAAGTAGCTTCCATATCCGCTTCCAGACACCAGCCACGTGCCAGTCGCGGAGTCGTCGCCAGCACGTCATGCCGCATCCGCAGCCCAACTCCTGCGGAAGATATTCCCACGGACAACCCGTTTTCAATACGAAGAGAATCCCCGTGAGCGCCGCACGATCGGAAACTCGCGGTCGGCCTCCTTTCGGCTTGCCGCGTTCGCGCGGCAGCAAAGGCTTGATTCGCTCCCAAAGCGCATCGGGCAGCAGTGGCTTGGCCATAATATCCTCCCTGACATATCTGTTGGTTGACCAGGTTAGCCCGAGAGTTTAGCAACATTGGACAGATCAGGAAATACTGGTTTTGTTAGAACCTCTAAGCGACTGTGCGCCACGGTTTGGAGCGAGCAGTGCCGGGGCGTGACCCGCTGCCCTGACGCTGCTTCTAACTGTTGGACGACTGCTACGCGGCATACGAAACCGACCGCTCTTCCGCCGCCTCCTCGTCGCTCTCGAAGTCTGCCTCATCGTCTTCGCTGTCGCCGTCCTCGGCGTCATCTTCATCGTCGTCGTTCTTGAATCGCCCGAGCACGAGCAGATTCGGTAGGAGAAGCGAGCTTAGCAGGCAGCAGCCCATCGAGATTGTCAGCACGCGGCCGAGACTTTGCAGCCCTTGATGATTGGCGATCATCAGCGCGCCGAAGCCGACCATCGTAGTGAGCGAATTGACGACCACCGCGACCATCACCGCGTTGCCGGGGCCGCGGTAGCGTCCGCGCTGGCAGCGCAGCTCGTGCAGCAGGTTGATGCCGCTCTCCATGCCGATGCCGAGCGTAAGCGGCAGAACGATCATGTTGGCCGGATTCAGCGGGATGTCGAGCAGGCCCATCAGGCCCAGCGTTTGCAGCAAGCCCACCGCCATCGGCAGCGCCGCCAGCAGAGTATGATTGAGGCTGCGGAAATCGACCAGCACCACCGGCACGATCATCAACAAGGCGTAACAGGCGGCCTCCTCGAAGCTCCGTTTCATCTGCCACGCCGCCTCGTAGACTTGCAGCGGATTGCCGGTGGCCTCCGGATCGACCGATCGCACATCCTTGACGAATTGACCCATCGGGCCAACTTCCCAGATGTTCGCCTTGCTGTAGACCTGCATGAGGTAGCGGCCCGAGCGGCCGACGAAGCGCGAGACCACGCTCTCCGGCAGATCGCTCACTTGCGGCGGCTCCGGCGTGGAGGCCGCCTGAAGCGTTCGCAGCCGCGCGAGCAGATCGGCGGCCATGCCTTGTTGATACTCGCGGATACGGCGGTCGTACTCCTCCGGCGGGATCGACCGCAGCATCTCGCGCAACTGCCGCAGGCCATCCGTGGCTTGCGCCGCTTCCGGCATCGACAAGAACATCGTTTGGCGCCCGGCCAGCATGCGGTCGAGATCGGCGAGCGGCGTGACGGGAATCTGCGGCACTTCCTGCGGGAGATTCGCCAGTTTCTGGTGGATGCGCTCGATGATCGGTTGTTTCCCCGCGCAATCGCACGGCAATTTCGAGACGGCGTCCTCGACTCGCTCCACCGACGCCAGTTTCAGAAACTCCCTTCGCTTTGCGAGAACTTCCTCGGGCGTGGCGGCGATCGACAGTGCAAACCACGCGCTATGGTTGGTCTGTTTGAAGAGCTTGTGCTCCAACTCGACGCTCTCCAGGCCCGCCGGTTGAAGGTTGAGCAAATTGTAGTCGTACCAAAGATAATGCACGCCGACGGCGGTGGCCGCCGTGCAAGCGACGGCCGCCAGCAGCGTCAACCTCGGATAGGCGAACAAAGGCCGCAGCCAGAAGCGGAGATTCAGCGGTTCGGGCAGGTTCCGCATGACGCCGTCGGCATCGACCAGCCGGATCATCGCCGGCAGGACGGTCGTTTGGGCGAGCCAGCAGAGAAGGACTCCACCGCCGGCGATCAGCCCGAGTTGGGCCACGCCGGGGAACTCCGTGAACCCCGCGGCGAAGAAGGCGATGGCCGAAGTCGACGCGCCGGTCAAAACGCCCGGCCCCGTGCTGGCAACCGTCGCCGCCAGGGCGTCGGAGGTCGATTCGGTGTCTCGCCGCAATTGCAAGTAACGCGCGACGTAATAAATGCCGTAGTCGATGCCCAGGCCGAAAAGGATCGAACCGAAGGCGATGCTCAAGACGTTCACGTGGCCGACCGTCAGGGCGACGCATCCGCACGCCCAGATCATCCCGACCACCAGCGCCGTCATCGCCATGACGCCGTGGCGAAATCCGCCGAAAGCGACGATGATCACGGCCAGCACGCCGGCAAACGACAAGAACGTGGCGGCCGACATCGACTTCTCGCTCGACTGCATCTCGTCGTGCTCGATGATCGGCAGGCCGGTCAGGCCGATCTTCGTTTGAGGATGCCGCGATCGAACGTCGGCCGTCAATTGCCGCAGAACCCTGATCGATTCGTCGTTCTGCGCGAAGCTTTGCTTGTCTTCCTCCAAGAAGCGTAACAGGATGAAGCCGGTTCGCCCGTCGTCCGAAATCAGGCGGGTCGCGGCCGACTGGGCCGTCAGCGATTTCGACAGCGGCATTTCCGGCCAGGGAAACATCGAGGACGATGCCAAACCGCAGTCGCCAGGCGATGGCAGATTCGCCGCCCGCGGGCCGCCGCTACCGGTGGCGACGGCCGACGATCGGTCCGGGCCGGCCCGACCGATTGCCGCCTTGAATCCCTCGATCGCGCGAGGCAATTCGGTTTGCATGGTTTTAAGAATCTGCCGTCGCTGCACCTGCGAGCCGCCGTTGATCGCCGAGCCCATCCAGTGCGTCATGTTGCCCAGGCTGAGCGCGGACCAATCGCCTTGCAGGATCGGTCCCGCCTTGTTCAACAGCACGTCGATCTTTGCGAGATCGAGCTCCCTCGGGTCGCGAGACTCCATCTCCAGATAGTAGAGGCCTTTGCTGCGAAGTTTCGGAGCGTCGGTCTGATGCAACACCGCGCCGAACAAGTCCTTTCGCGCGGCCAACTCGCGACACACGTCGTCCAGCGCGGGAACGATCTGCTCGCGGCTCTCCCCTTCCACGACGACAACCACGTCCTCCTTGTCGCCGAACTCCTTCGTGTAGACAAGCCAGCGGCGGTTGTATTCGCTGTTGGGGCTGAGCAACTCGGCGCGGCTCGTGCGAAAGCCGAGTTGCGTCGTGGCAAGCCACAGCGATGCCGCGGCGGCAATGCCGGCCAGAACCAACGTGGCTACCGGAAAGCGGATCACCAGCCGGGTGAACCGCTCCAGAGGGGCTGACATCCATGAAGAATCCACCTGCGGCGTCCGTTCCCAGGGCATTATGTCCTTCCCGGCGAGAAAATGAGTCCCCGCTGCGCGCGGCATCCTGCCGCCCGACAAAAAAGGAGATCGGTCGGTTTGCCAACGACATCCCGACCGGATCGATCCCCCCTTTTCTGCCAGGGGTGCGAGCCGTATTCTAACAGCACGGTCGCAAACGACCAAGGGCAGTTCCGCAAGAACCCGTCGCCGCAAACCATGCTGGCATGGCGAGTTACGTTGAATCGGAAGCAGATCAAGAAACGGCGATTCGGCAGATGGAGCCCGCCGGGCACGGACTGACGTGCTTGCAGTCTCGCTTAGGCGATTTCCACTAGCGAGATGGCCTCGTCCGGCAGTAGGAGGGGAATCCCGTCAAGGATCGGGTAGAATAGCAGGTTGTCGACGCGGCACAGGCCCCCCTCGATGGCCTGTTTGATATGTCGGCCACCTCGGTTCTTGACCCCGCCCGCAGCGATCGCACGGTTGATCCGCGCGATCATCTGTCCGCTAGCAAGACGCAGAGGACTGTGGTCCGTCGGACAGACGAGAATCGCCAGCAACGCTTTGTCGATCATGGGAGACTCGGCCAGGTCGGACCGCACGCAAGATCAAACTGGCTACATCGTCGACGAAGGCGTGCGGGAACGGCGGCGGGGCGCCTTGGCGGAACTCCAGTCCTTGGTCAAGGTCTCAAAGACCTCGGGCGATTCGTAGCGAACGACGTTTTGCCCTTCCGGCATGGGGCCAATCAGCCCGCGGAACACGGGCCGACCGCGCAGTTCCAGATCCGTGCTGCAATCGTCCACGCCCACTTGGCAATGCCGTTTCAGCAGGGCTTCCTGCGAATCATAGTCACGGATGCGAATCTGGCCGTCGGCCCCTCGAGTGACCACGCGAAAAGTGTCTTTATTCATTGGATCCAATTCCTTGTTGTCTTGTTGGTGTGCTTCAATCCCCATTGCTTACCGACGTGTTCGGGCGTTGTCGTCTGCCCACGAGGGGACTGTCCCCTTTGTGGTGGCGCGCTACGACTCGATTGCCACAGTAATCGGTACAGCCTCCCCGCGCCGCTACCCCCGTCAATGATGCCCTTGCCGCATGGGGGAGAACTGCAAAGTCCGGGGACTGGTCCATTGTTCGGCGAGAAAACGCGTCTTGCCAAGAAACGCTTGGCCGAAAACATGGACCTGTCCCCTTCGCGTCAGGACTTTGCAGTTCTCCTGTTGCCGGGCGGTCGTCAGGGTCGGTATCGGCTTTGCTAAGTGGTTCGGCCGAAGCAATTTGGGTCCGGCGACAGATTAGTGCCATTCCCGTGAATCCGCAGAAGCCGCGTGGCAGCCATCGTCGCTACGACCGATCTCCCGCCGAGTAGGAAGATGCAGGCAATTCGGATTTTGCCGCGGGATTGTCACAGTCAAATCGGATTCTCACTTCTTCTTGTCTTCGGGGAGCGGGTAAGATATATTACGGGACGCTGCCCGGAGGGTACGCGAATGGTTAGCAGCCTGACTCGAAATCAGGTGCCGGGTAACCGGTTGAGGGTTCGAATCCCTTGCCCTCCGCTTTGATCAATAGCGCCCTACTACGCCGGACCCCTTGGATGCCGAGCGGTCTTCGTTTTCGTTCTCCTTCCGACTGGCGACTGGCCCACGCCGACGATTATCGACGGCCGGAGCGATTTCGACTACGCTCTGATTGACAAGACCGGTTGGAGTTGGTAGTCGTTCTTGCATGGCAAGATTAGCACGACTGGTGATTCCCGGTTTGCCGCATCATATAACGCAGCGCGGCAACCGCCGACAGCAGACGTTCTTCAACGATGGCGATTACGGAGCGTACGTGGAACTGATGGCCGAGTGGTGTCACGAAGAGGGCGTCGAGCTTTGGAGTTACTGTCTGATGCCCAATCACATCCACTTGATTGCCGTGCCCGCAACGCCCGACGGTCTGCGACGGGCCATTGGCGAAGCCCACCGTCGTTACACGCGGCGGATCAACTTCCGCGAGAAGTGGCGTGGCTACCTTTGGCAGGGACGCTTCGGCTCGTTTGTCATGGACGAATCGTATCTCCTGGCGGCCGCGCGGTACGTCGAGTTGAATCCGGTGCGTGCGAAACTCGTGTCTACTGCCGAGCAGTGGCCCTGGAGCAGTGCCAAAGCGCACCTGTCGGGCCGCGACGACCGCTTAGTCGAAGTTTCGCCGCTACTGGCAATGGTCAGCGATTGGGACGCCTTTGTCTTGAACCAATTGGAAATGGAAATTCTCGGTCGCCTGGGTTAGAATCTTCCCCCAGACGAGGAGAATTTCATGAGTGGACAACGACGACATTTCGGCACGGACCAGAAGGCTGCCATTCTCAAGAGGTATCTGGTCGATAAAGTGCCCATCTCGGACCTCTGCGACGAGTACGGGATCAAGCCGAACCAAATCTACGCCTGGCAGAAAATCCTGTTCGATAACGCTCCGGCCGCCTTTCACCCGGTCGCCAAACGCGAAGCCAAGAGGCTTTCCGCCCAGGAGGAGGAAGTCGCCCGACTGCGGGCCAAGCTCGTTCAGAAGAACGAGGTCATCTCCGAGTTGATGGAGGAGAACGTCCGCGCAAAAAAAGAGAATGGGGAACTCTAAACGGACGTTGGGTTCCCCACGACACTCGCGATGAAGTGGTCGATTACGTGCGGCGTTGGAACGAGCGCACGGAGATTCCCGCCAGAAAGTTCGTGGCTTGGCTCGGCATTGGTCAAAGCAAGTTCCACGATTGGAAGGATCGCTACGGCAAGCGGAACGAACACAACGGTTGGGTGCCGCGTGACTGGTGGCTCGAAGATTGGGAGAAGCAGGCCATCATCCGCTTCTCCTTCGAGTATCCACTGGAAGGCTACCGACGATTGGCGTTCATGATGCTCGACCGCGACGTGGTGGCCGTCAGTCCGTCGAGCGTATATCGCGTGTTGAAAACGGCGGGCCGCATCGGACGATCGACGAACAAGCCATCGAAGAAAGGCACGGGCTTCCAACAGCCGCAAACACCCCATGAACACTGGCATATCGACATCAGCTACCTCAACATCCACGGCACGTTTTACTACCTGACGACGATCCTCGACGGCTACAGCCGCTACACCGTGCATTGGGAGATTCGCCGCTCGATGACCGAGCAAGATGAACTGACGATCCTGCAACGCGCGCGGGAGAAGTTCCCCAAGGAGACGCCGCGGATCATCAGCGACAACGGCTCGCAGTTCTTGGCAAAAGACTTCAAGGAGTTCATCCGCATCTGTGGGATGACGCACGTGCGCACCAGCCCGTACTATCCACAGAGCAACGGCAAACTGGAGCGATTCCACGGGAGCATCAAGGGCGAG
The DNA here is from genome assembly GCA_963719005.1 of uncultured Planctomycetia bacterium. Classification (GTDB taxonomy): domain Bacteria; phylum Planctomycetota; class Planctomycetia; order Pirellulales; family Thermoguttaceae. The sequence goes on along the minus strand of CAVRAR010000017.1, from coordinate 42,238 downwards.
TGCCTGCGGCCGGGCACGCCGATCTCGCTGGAGGATGCCATCCGCATTGTGGCTCGTTACGTGGAGCACTACAACGAGGTGCGATTGCACAGCGCGATTGGCTATGTGGCGCCGGCGGACAAATTGGCGGGCCGTGAGGCGGAGATCTTCGCAGCCCGCGATCGCAAACTGACGGAGGCCCGCGAGCGTAGAAAGGAGCAGCGAGAGGCGGCCCGTTTGCGGACGGTTGCCTGATCGAAGGAAGGACGTTACGATGAGAGACGACCTGGGCGGAGGATAGGGCTCCGGTGGGAACCGACCCGAGCGCCGCCCCAGGGGTTGTGAGCGAGGTCCGGGCGGTGGTTCTGCTGCCGCCCACCTCCCTCGCTTACAACACCAAAGCGAAAAATCCAAGCACTACCAACCAACTTCAACACCCGGACGATCCTAGCAAGCCAATCGAAGTTTCCATTTCACGCTGAACCAAGACACCTTCTTGAAGAGCGCGCTACGAGAAGAAGATCTCCACGATCTGCGTCAACACGCCCGAACCGGTCGGCCGCTCGGCAGCAAGACGTTTATCGAACGGCTGGAGGCGATGGTCGGTCGCCTGTTGACACCGCAGAAAGCCGGCCGCCCCCCAAAGTTACGCAGAATACCAAAATGAGTATTGTGTCCCCGGAATCCCCCGGACGTGTCACGTCGATTCAGCAGCATGGCTCGACCGACGTGGCAGACAAACGGATCGACTTCACCTACGACGCTGACGGCCAATACAACACAATCACGTATTACAACAATTGTGACGGGTTGCTCGCTCACGTGGTGATGACGGCAACGTACAACTACAATGATGTCGGCCAGCTTACCGGCCTGGTCTACAGGGACCAGGGCTCGACGGTCATTCGCAGTTTTGGTTGGACCTACGACGCCGACGGGCGAGTCACGAGCACCAATTCCGATCTTGCGGCCGAGGACGTGACAGCGTACACTTACGACGCCAACGGGCAATTGCTGTCGGCCGATTACGCCTCCAGCAGCGACGAGTCGTATGCCTACGACGAGAACGGCAACCGCGTGGCGTCCAACGGCGATTCGTATACGACCGGCGGCGCGAACCAAACGAGTTCCGACGGCACATATACGTATGTATATGATGCGGACGGCAATCTGGTCCAGAAGTTTGAAGACAAGAATTCCGACGGGGTGCTCGACTCGGGCGACGCCGACGTGACCGAGTACACGTGGGACAGCCGCAACCGGCTGACGGAAGTGACGCATGAGGCGCTGTTCGGCGAGTCGATTGATTGGAAGGTGGATTACGAGTATGACGTCTTCGATCATCGGATCGCGAGCCTCTACGACAGCAACGGCGACGGCGTGACGGACCGTGTGGAGCGATACGTTTGGCAGGACGACAACGTGGTGCTGGATTTTGTCGATCCCGATGGCGACACCAACAGCCTCGGCGGCGGCACGAGTTCCGCCCCGTTGGCTCTTGCCACCCGCTACGTTTGGAATCCGCAGGCGGTCGATGAACTCCTGGCGCAGGAGACCGTCGGCGATGGCAGCCCGGCGGACGTGCAATACGTCGTCCGCGACAATTTGGGCAGTACCCGGTCGCTCGTGGATTCAACCGGTCAGATCACGGCGACCTTCAGTTACGATACCTACGGCAACGCGACGGCAGTCGTCGGCAGCCTGGCCGCGACGCGGTATCTCTACACGTGCCAGGAGTACGATCTCGCAACCGGCCTTTACTACGACGACGCCCGGTGGTACGATCCGTCGCTTGGCAAGTTTATCAGCACCGATCCGAGCGGTTTTTCCGCCGGCGACGCGAACCTTTACCGTTACGTGGGCAATGATCCAACGAGTGATTGCGATCCAACCGGATTGGCGGAATTTCAGTACTATACGACAACAACCATAACGGGCGAGGCTACGTCCGCTAGCAGCACGGCCTTCCAAATCACGATCGCCGCGAGCAATTCGGGTGGAAACACGGGTGGCAATGCAGGCACAAATACTGTCTGGACCGATTCGGGAAGCAAGACCGGCGGGGCCCACATCGCCTTCGGGGCAACGGTGGCGGTGGTAGACCAGTCTGGTGGGGCCGCACGGCTTGCGAGTGACAAGATGAAGCCGGAGGTGATGGGTCAGATCAAGGGCGGCGCTGAGCGCTATTGGATTAGACGTGAATAAGCTGGGCGCGGGGATGTGGATATGGGTGCCAACGCGGGATGGCGGATATTGGGAGTGGTTTTCAATTGTTGGAAACGGCCGCACGTCTATAAAGGTTTACACAGACAAGAATCAGATACCAACAGGCAAAAAGGTAGACGTGAGTTTTGACAATGGGCAAGTTAAGGGAACCGTCACATTCCAAAATGGCACATGCAAGGGGACGGTTTCCAGCAATAACGGAACAGTCAAGGGTACAATCACGGCAAAACCGAATGGAAAAGGCGGCCTGGTAACCATTGTAACCATTAGCGTCGCTGGTCAGAAACCTGTCGTCTCTGGTAGCAACATTGCTATTCCAGTGGACGGTGGAGTAACCATCTTGTTTCCAGGGAACGGAGGACGCCCCACACTTGTCGCAACTGGGGGCATAAAGGGCAATGTTCCTGTTGGCGGCACGAACGTGACGATTACTGGCGGTTGTCTTGGTTCAGCGTGAAATGGAAACTTCGATTGGCTTGCTAGGATCGTCCGGGTGTTGAAGTTGGTTGGTAGTGCTTGGATTTTTCGCTTTGGTGTTGTAAGCGAGGGAGGTGGGCGGCAGTGTCTTGGTTCAGCGTGAAATGGAAACTTCGATTGGCTTGCTAGGATCGTCCGGGTGTTGAAGTTGGTTGGTAGTGCTTGGATTTTTCGCTTTGGTGTTGTAAGCGAGGGAGGTGGGCGGCAGCAGAACCACCGCCCGGACCTCGCTCACAACCCCTGGGGCGGCGCTCGGGTCGGTTCCCACCGGAGCCCTATCCTCCGCCCAGGTCGTCTCTCATCGTAACGTCCTTCCTTCGATCAGGCAACCGTCCGCAAACGGGCCGCCTCTCGCTGCTCCTTTCTACGCTCGCGGGCCTCCGTCAGTTTGCGATCGCGGGCTGCGAAGATCTCCGCCTCACGGCCCGCCAATTTGTCCGCCGGCGCCACATAGCCAATCGCGCTGTGCAATCGCACCTCGTTGTAGTGCTCCACGTAACGAGCCACAATGCGGATGGCATCCTCCAGCGAGATCGGCGTGCCCGGCCGCAGGCACTCGCCCTTGATGCTCCCGTGGAATCGCTCCAGTTTGCCGTTGCTCTGTGGATAGTACGGGCTGGTGCGCACGTGCGTCATCCCACAGATGCGGATGAACTCCTTGAAGTCTTTTGCCAAGAACTGCGAGCCGTTGTCGCTGATGATCCGCGGCGTCTCCTTGGGGAACTTCTCCCGCGCGCGTTGCAGGATCGTCAGTTCATCTTGCTCGGTCATCGAGCGGCGAATCTCCCAATGCACGGTGTAGCGGCTGTAGCCGTCGAGGATCGTCGTCAGGTAGTAAAACGTGCCGTGGATGTTGAGGTAGCTGATGTCGATATGCCAGTGTTCATGCGGTGTTTGCGGCTGTTGGAAGCCCGTGCCTTTCTTCGATGGCTTGTTCGTCGATCGTCCGATGCGGCCCGCCGTTTTCAACACGCGATATACGCTCGACGGACTGACGGCCACCACGTCGCGGTCGAGCATCATGAACGCCAATCGTCGGTAGCCTTCCAGTGGATACTCGAAGGAGAAGCGGATGATGGCCTGCTTCTCCCAATCTTCGAGCCACCAGTCACGCGGCACCCAACCGTTGTGTTCGTTCCGCTTGCCGTAGCGATCCTTCCAGTCGTGGAACTTGCTCTGGCCAATGCCCAGCCAAGCCACGAACTTTCTGGCGGGAATCTCCGTGCGCTCGTTCCAACGGCGCACGTAATCGACCACTTCATCGCGAGTGTCGTGGGGAACCCAACGTCCGTTTAGAGTTCCCCATTCTCTTTTTTTGCGCGGACGTTCTCCTCCATCAGTTCGGAGATGACCTCGTTCTTCTGAACGAGCTTGGCCCGCAGTCGGGCGACTTCCTCCTCCTGGGCGGAAAGCCTCCTGGCCTCGCGTTTGGCGACCGGGTGAAAGGCGGCCGGCGCGTTGTCGAACAGGATTTTCTGCCAGGCGTAGATTTGGTTCGGCTTGATGCCGTACTCGTCGCAGAGGTCCGAGATGGGCACTTTATCGACCAGATACCTCTTGAGAATGGCAGCCTTCTGGTCCGTGCCGAAATGTCGTCGTTGTCCACTCATGAAATTCTCCTCGTCTGGGGGAAGATTCTAACCCAGGCGACCGAGAATTTCCATTTCCAATTGGTTCAAGACAGCAGCAGAACCACCGCCCGGACCTCGCTCACAACCCCTGGGGCGGCGCTCGGGTCGGTTCCCACCGGAGCCCTATCCTCCGCCCAGGTCGTCTCTCATCGTAACGTCCTTCTTTCGATCAGGCAACCGTCCGCAAACGGGCCGCCTCTCGCTGCTCCTTTCTACGCTCGCGGGCCTCCGTCAGTTTGCGATCGCGGGCTGCGAAGATCTCCGCCTCACGGCCCGCCAATTTGTCCGCCGGCGCCACATAGCCAATCGCGCTGTGCAATCGCACCTCGTTGTAGTGCTCCACGTAACGAGCCACAATGCGGATGGCATCCTCCAGCGAGATCGGCGTGCCCGGCCGCAGGCACTCGCCCTTGATGCTCCCGTGAAATCGCTCCAGTTTGCCGTTGCTCTGCGGATAGTACGGGCTGGTGCGCACGTGCGTCATCCCGCAGATGCGAATGAACTCTTTGAAGTCCTTCGCCAAAAACTGCGACCCATTGTCGCTGATGATCCGCGGCGTCTCCTTGGGGAACTTCTCCCGCGCGCGTTGCAGGATCGTCAGTTCATCTTGCTCGGTCATCGAGCGGCGAATCTCCCAATGCACGGTGTAGCGGCTGTAGCCGTCGAGGATCGTCGTCAGGTAGTAAAACGTGCCGTGGATGTTGAGGTAGCTGATGTCGATATGCCAGTGTTCATGGGGTTTTTGCGGCTGTTGGAAGCCCGTGCCTTTCTTCGACGGCTTGTTCGTCGAGCGCCCGATGCGGCCCGCCGCCTTCAATACGCGATAGACGCTGCTGGGACTGACGGCCACCACGTCGCGGTCGAGCATCATGAACGCCAAACGCCGGTAGCCTTCCAGTGGATACTCGAAGGAGAAGCGGATGATGGCCTGCTTCTCCCAATCTTCGAGCCACCAGTCGCGCGGCACCCAGCCGTTGTGTTCGTTCCGCTTGCCGTAGCGATCCTTCCAGTCGTGGAACTTGCTCTGGCCAATGCCCAGCCAAGCCACGAACTTTCTGGCGGGAATCTCCGTGCGCTCGTTCCAACGGCGCACGTAATCGACCACTTCATCGCGAGTGTCGTGGGGAACCCAACGTCCGTTTAGAGTTCCCCATTCTCTTTTTTTTCGCGGACGTTCTCCTCCATCAGTTCGGAGATGACCTCGTTCTTCTGAACGAGCTTGGCCCGCAGTCGGGCGACTTCCTCCTCCTGGGCGGAAAGCCTCCTGGCCTCGCGTTTGGCGACCGGGTGAAAGGCGGCCGGCGCGTTGTCGAACAGGATTTTCTGCCAGGCGTAGATTTGGTTCGGCTTGATGCCGTACTCGTCGCAGAGGTCCGAGATGGGCACTTTATCGACCAGATACCTCTTGAGAATGGCAGCCTTCTGGTCCGTGCCGAAATGTCGTCGTTGTCCACTCATGAAATTCTCCTCGTCTGGGGGAAGATTCTAACCCAGGCGACCGAGAATTTCCATTTCCAATTGGTTCAAGACACGGTATTACGGTTGTGAATGGCAAAGTGACAGCATCCGGTAAAGCTCAGGCTCCCCTGACCATCGGTGGTCTGACGATTATCATTTGGGGCAGCGTGGATGTGGACTCGCGGGGCCACGTGATACCTAACGGCGGTGTGCTATTTCCCTACTGATAGTTGCAGTTGTCGGCAAGAGGCGATGACTCTGGGGCTTTGGGCTCCAGTAATCTCCCTTTTGTTGATCATTGTGTATGGAGGCAGTTTGATATGAATAGGTTCAGGCTCTCTGTCATTCGGTTGTTCGTTGTCTTGGGTTTACTCGTCTGTTACAGAGACTCTATCGCCAAGGACACGACATCTGCCGTTGATGCGGTCGCCAGGGGAGATTTGCTGGTGGAACAAGGTCATTTTGAGGAGGCAGTTCACGCCTATACGAAAGCAATTTCAACGGAACCACAGAACGTAGCCGCATACACTGGCCGGGCTAAGGCATACGGGCGCAAAGGGGAATATGCGTTGGCGATCGCCGACTGCACCGAAGCGATTCGCCTCGATTGGCGTTGTGATAATGCCTATAGTTACAGAAGCGCAATGAATTGCAGGGTTGGGGAGATGTCTCAGGGTATGGCCGATGCCAACGAGGCCATTCGACTTAATCCCAAGAATACGAGGGCGCTCATTTGTCGTTCCGCGGTGTTTCAGTTAAGAGGCGACTTTGAGCGCGCGATGGCCGACATTAGCAAGGCGATTCGTCTTGATCCGAAGGATGCGATAGCATTCAGTAATCGGAGTTGTCTCTATCTGAAGACTAAGGATTACGACCGAGTGATTGCCGATGCAACCGAGGCTATTCGGCTTGATCCACAACTTGCCATAGCTTATCGAAACAGAAGCGCAGCGTTCGACGGAAAAGGTGACTACGACCGGGCGATTGCTGATGCGAGGGAGTGCATTCGGCTTGATCATAACGATGAAGGGGCCTATAGCAACCGTGGCGCAGCGTATATGGAGAAGGGGGATTACAAGCAGGGGATTGCCGATTTGACCGAAGCTATCCGACTTAATCCGCGAGATTCCATAGCGTATCAAAACCGCAGCACGGCGTGGCTGCGGAGCCGGGATTATCGCCAGACGATCACCGATGCCACGCGGGCCATCGAACTCGACCCGAAATGCGAGGACGCTTTCGTCAACCGAGCCCATGCCTATGCACATACGGAAAACCTTGGCGGGGCTATTGCGGACTACACGCAGGCAATCACACTTAGAGGTTCTAACAAAACTCCAGTACGCGGTTCCAGCAGATCATGGCACAACCGATGATTAGGAACGCATCGTGAATGTCCGGTCGTTTCTCGTAACGCACCCGCAGACGACGCCAGTTGAAGAGCCAATCGAAGCAGGCTTCAACGACGTAGCGGAATTTGCCCAGGCCGCTGCCGTGCTCGGTGTTGCGGTGAGCAACCAGCGGCTTGATTCTCCGCTTGCGCAGGGGTTTACGAATCTTGGCTTCCGCATCATAGGCTCGATCCGCGAGCAGTTCATCGGGACGCTTGCGCGGTGCGCCGCGAGGTTGCTTGATCGGTGGAACTGCGTTAACCAAAGGAATAGCCATCTCCGAATCGTGGCAATTCGCGCCGGTGTGGGTAATGGCCAGAGGCGTGCCGCTGCCGTCCACCATCAGATGACGCTTCGAGCCATTCTTGCCTCGATCCGTGGGATTTGGGCCCGTTTTTGCCCCCCAAAAACTGCTCGCACGGAGCAACTGTCGATCGCGGATGTTGACCAGTCGATTTGGCCTGCCAATCCCAATTCGTCCAAAAGTAGCTTCCATATCCGCTTCCAGACACCAGCCACGTGCCAGTCGCGGAGTCGTCGCCAGCACGTCATGCCGCATCCGCAGCCCAACTCCTGCGGAAGATATTCCCACGGACAACCCGTTTTCAATACGAAGAGAATCCCCGTGAGCGCCGCACGATCGGAAACTCGCGGTCGGCCTCCTTTCGGCTTGCCGCGTTCGCGCGGCAGCAAAGGCTTGATTCGCTCCCAAAGCGCATCGGGCAGCAGTGGCTTGGCCATAATATCCTCCCTGACATATCTGTTGGTTGACCAGGTTAGCCCGAGAGTTTAGCAACATTGGACAGATCAGGAAATACTGGTTTTGTTAGAACCTCTTAATCCGAAGCAGGCTAATTATCACCTCCGCCGCGCGGTCCTCTATATCGCAAACGGAAATCTCGACAAGGCCATCCTTGATTGCACGGCGGTTCTTCGTCTTGATCCACACAATGGAATGGCACATTACATGCGAGCGTTTGGATACCGTGCGGTTGGCGAGTACGAAAAGGCAATCGCCGACGATACGGAGGCGATTCGGGCTTATCCAAGCGAGGCCGCGACATATTACGAGCGGGGTATGTGCTTCGCCATGAAGCGCGAGTGCGTCAAGGCCGTGGATGACTTCAATGCATCGATACGGCTCGATTCCAAGTTTGATTCCGCGTACCTCGGGCGTGGCTATGCTTATCAAATGCGAGGCGACTACGACATGGCCATCGCGGAATACACCAAGACTATCGACCTGTTCCCCAACTGCGCGGAAGCATATTATAATCGCGGTCAGATGTACAAGAGTAAGGGTTCACTTGACAAGGCGGATCACGACTTCGAGCAGGCCGTAGCAAAATACACCAAGACCCTTGACGTATTTCCCGAGTACGCGGAAGCGTATTATAACCGCAGCCAAGTGTACAAAAGTAAGGGCGAACTTGAAAAGGCGGACCAGGATCTCAAGAGGGCCAAAGAGCTCGGATACAAAGAGGTGCAACCAGCGACAATTCTTTTGTTCCGGTTCACCGAAGTGGGTTTTTGAGCGGGTCGCGACAGGGCTCAGAATAATGCCCTTTCCGCCGATGTCACGTTGATCCGTTTGGGAAGCTTGTTCCTGAGCATCCGGTTTTCGGCCTTGAGATACTCGACGATTTGGACCAGTTCGTTTTCGGTGAGTCGGGCCAGGAGCAGCAGGAGGGGGTGGACAAACCTCTTCATGTGGGTACAATGTGCAAAACGTTGGCAGACTTGAAGGTGACATGATTTTGAGACCCTGCTACGCCAGGATTGGAACGAGGAAGACTGCCACTGGCGTAGAGAAGGTTTCCCATTCTACCAAGAACGTTCGCGTGGTGTGAGCAAAGAGCGAGTTGGGGGATTCAGTCCGACAAGCCCAGGCCAAGAATCTCGATTTCGCCGCAAGAGCGAGCAAAAAGTTCAACTGGTGTCTTGTCGCCCCGACTTGTGAACCGGCTTTGTAGAGGCAATCATGAGCAAAGTGGCCGCGCAAATCGACTTGACAAACAGCCGGATTGCCGACTTCTGCGCACGTCATCACATTCGGAAGCTTTCTCTTTTTGGCTCCGTGCTGCGCGATGATTTCAGGCCGGACAGCGACGTTGACGTGCTCGTCGAGTTCGAGGAAGGCAAGGCCCCGGGGCTGATCCGGCTGGCGGGCATGGAGTTGGAGCTGTCCGCAATGTTGGGCGGCAGGCGAGTAGATATGAACACCCCCCGCTGCCTCAGCCGGTACTTTCGCGCCGCCGTAGAGAAGGAGGCGCAACTGCAGTATGTCGAGCCGTGATGACCAGGTAAGATTGCGCCACATGCTCGACTATTCGCGCGAGGCGATCGCACTGGCCGAGCGGCGCAGCCGTTCCGACCTGGACGCCGATCGGATGCTGCAACTGAGTCTCGTCCGCCTTGTTGAAATCGTCGGAGAGGCGGCGACTCGCGTTTCGCCCGAGGCGCGCGAGCGACTTCCGCACATTCCGTGGCCGCAGATCGCGGGAATGAGGAACAGACTAGAGCAGTTCCACGGTAGGTCTAGCGCATTCTGGGCGAACTCGGTAAATTGGGTTCATCTCACTCAAGGAGGTGACCCTGATGAAACCGTACGATGCGGAGTTTCGCGGCGAAGTGCTCGCCGCGTGCGATACGAACGAAGAGCGGCGCGTGATCGCGCTGCGTTTCAAAGTTTCAGAATCTTGGGTGCGGCGCATCCAGCAACAACGTCGCGAGACCGGCCAAGTGGCGCCAAAGAAGGCGGCTCCGCGTCAGCCCGCGTGGCATGCTTGGGCAGACTGGCTCGTCGCCAAGATCGCGGCTCGGCCCGACATCTATCTGCGCGAACTGCAAGCCGATTTGAAGCGGGAGCGCGGCGAAGAGGTTTGCCTGGGAACGCTTTGCGCCGCATGCCAAGCGCTCAAGCAGTCGCGAAAAAAAAGACGCTGATTGCCAGCGAACAGGATCGCCCCGATGTGGTTGAGCAGTGCGCGGCATGGCGCGCTTCGCAGGAGTCGATCGATCCCGCCAAAGTCGTTTTCATCGATGAAACGTGGGCTAAATCCAACATGACCCGCACCTACGGCCGCTCGGAACTCGGCACGCGTTTGCTGGAAAAAACTCCTTGCGGACGTTGGCAGACGACGACTTTTTTGGGCGCATTGCGGGCCGAGGGATTCATCGCTCCGCTTACCGTGGAAGGCGGCATCAACGGCGAACTGTTCCGCGCCTGGGTCGAGCAACATCTGGCACCGGCCTTGAAACCTGGCGACATCGTGGTGATGGACAATCTCTCCAGCCACAAGGTGGCTGGAGTTCGCAAAGCCATCGAAGCGGCCGGTGCCGAGCTGCGCTACCTGCCCCCGTACTCGCCGGACCTGAACCCCATCGAGTTGGCGTTTTCCAAGTTCAAAAAGTTGCTCCGTGACGGAGCCGAACGGACCGTCGATAAGCTATGGAAACTCTGCGGCAGCATCCTCGACCAATTCACGGAATCCGAGTGCCGAAACTATTTTCAACACTGCGGATACCGCTACACCTAAAATGAAACCGCTCTAGCGGACCAGGAGGGGTTGGAGTGCAGCCAAACGGGGACATATACGCTGTCCCGCCACGTCAACCACAGCCACTGCAACCATCACCGCATCCCGACCACCCACCAGCTGACCGAGGGCCCCAAAGGCCGCCGCGGCGCCCAGGTGAGGTCCTGCCATCAGACAACTTATGGCGAGTTGTCCCGCCATGTGGGCCGACGGGGAACGGCCCCTGTCCTTACCATCCGCCCGCCTCGATAGGCGGCAAGCCATATCCGGGTTGATTACCTGTTAGGACTGTTGGCTGTGATCACACGTCTTTTCCCATTGTTTGCCGTGATCCTCACGGCGACGTTCTCGAGGGGACAGCAAGTTGGTGACACGGTGATCGTAGTCGCTGCAAAGGAAGCTGATCTCAAGGTCAACGGTCAAGCTGTCGGCACAATACCGCGTGGTACCGTATTGACGGTTGAGGGGGTCAGCAACAGTGGGGTTCGTACCACATGGGGCAGAACCGGTTGGATAGCTACGCGTGACCTGCTTCCGATCGACCAAGCCATCGTGTTCTTCGGCCGCGAAATCGCGGCCAAACATCGCCCCGAAGATCTCTGCGCCCGCGGCAACGCTTGGTATGAAACGAGGGAATACGACCGAGCGATCGTCGATTACTCGGAGGCCATTCGCCGTGCGCCGACGAGCGCGGAAGCGTTCTTTGCCCGAGGGTATGTCTACGGGGTAAAGGGCGATGGCAACAAAGCGATTGCGGACTTCACTGAAGCCGTTCGCTTGGATCCGGGATTTGCCGAGGCATACTATTGTCGTGGCGGCGCGTGGCTGGCGAAGAGTCAACATGAGAAGGCCATTCTTGATTACACAAGCGCGATTCGGCTAGATCCGACCCGCGCCGATTGGCTTTGCGATAGAAGTCTTGCCTATGCCAAGAAAGGCGCCATTGATCGGGCCGTCGCTGATTGTTCAGAAGCGATTCGCCTTGATGCAAGGTGCGTGGACGCGTATATGAACCGCAGCTACGCGTTCAGCCTGATGGGCGACTACAAGAAAGCCGTAGCCGACTTGACGAAGGCGGCGGACCTCGATCCCAAGAACCAATGGATATACCGGAGTCGGGGCGACGCTTATGCACGGCAAGGGACGTGCGACAGAGCAATTGCTGACTACACAACTGCTATTACACTGGGTCCGAGTTCGCCATGTCTCTACGAGCAACGAGGCTCGCTTCTCATCGCCCGCGGCGATTACGAGCGAGGGATGGCGGACGTGTACGAGGCGATTCGGCTGAACCCGAAAGATCAGGCTAGGACATTTGAAGCGTGGCCAAAGGCGCCGCTCTCGGCAGACGCCTTGCGCCACGGCCAAAGACAGGTAGCTCAGATGCTGAGGGATCGCAAGGAAATGGGGAGGTATGGAAAGCTGGCGGAGCCCTTTTGCCAATGGGCGGTGCGAAAATTCGCAGGAGAGGATCTGGGCGAGGAGGTTTTTTGGGATGATGCAGAACCAGTTGGCCAGTTCGACGCGTGTCACGGGATACCCTTGGATGAAACACCGGGGTGGATCCGTGTGCGCAACGCGTGTAGTGATCGCCCTGTGGCTACCAAGCGATCATTCGAGCAAATGTGGTGCAACGCGGTATTGGAACTCTATAATATTGCGAGCGCCAAGGAGTTCGTTCGCCTTCGCCGGCAAACGGTCGGGGGTAGCATTTCGAAGGAGCAATATGTGACAGCGACGATGGAGATGGAGCAGCGTGCCGTAGCGAAGACTCGCTCCTTTTACATTCACGCGTTCCTTCCCTGGGCAAGACTACATCGCATCGCGACCGACCCGTCATTGTGGTATCTCGGTACGGAGTCAGGTGCAACAGGAGAGTTGACTCTCGGTAACATAGACAGGAAGGGCGCATATTGGCGGTATTACGAAGATAAATACGACGACTTAGTTGCCTGGGCGAAGAACCACCGGAAGGAGGTGAAGCAAATCACCGAGGAACTCGCCCCGGAAACGCGGGTCAAACAGAGAGGAAGTCAAGGTGAAATTGCTAAGGACGTGGCCGGGAGCGCGAAGAACAGTGATAGCACTGGTGGTGGAGTTGCAGCATGGCGCATCAAGGGCCTTGACGTACTTTCGGTCTGGGTAAGGGGCGCGTTGGCTGATTGGCCGCTGAAAAAGAGGTGCTTAGTGGAACCTGACGGGGGTTTAGCCCTTGGCGCGCCCTACGGGCGAGTGAAAATCGCCGGGCTGACGGTCGCGGAAGCCGAAGCGGCGATCAAAGAACACGTAAACGAGGTGCTAAGTGTTCCTGACGTGGAAGTCCTCCCTGCCGGCCACGCCGTGCGGTGGCAGGGGGAGATACCAACATCGCCCTACCATATCCGCCAAAACGATTTACTGAGAATCGAAGTCGCTGGTGCGCACTTTGGTCATCCGATCAGGGACGACTTTGTTGTAGATAGGACGGGGAGAATCCAATTCCGGGAGGTCGCTGGTTCGATCATCGTCAAGGGCCTCACTCTCGAACAAGCCGAGGACGCAATAGCCGACCATCTGAGTGATCTATGGAAACCGGATGTATCCGTGACCCTAGGCGGATGGAAGCGGCAACAGTGATGGAAGTGCTCTGTTCCTGAGGCCATCGCGCAGCGTAGTTTGGCCGCTGGTGGATAGCGAGGGGACGGTCCGCGACCTGGCCACCTACGATTCCGGCAATAATACCACTACCGTCGTGAACCATCGGGTGCATAATGCGTTCGGCGTATTGGAGAGTCAGACGAACTCGGCCGTCGCTTGTCAGTTCGGTTACACCGGCCGGCCGTCGGACCAAGCCACGGGCCTTCAGAACAACGGCTACCGTTGGTACGAAGAAATCGGGGGACACAATACTAGTTATGGCAAGATGGGCAGCTGACCGTCAGCAAACGAAAACAAGAATGAACCTTTTGCTTTGTCGGATGATTCACGGATGACGATTGTGTCGGCGTTGCGCGTTCGCCTGACCGACCTGGTCTATCCCAACGGCCGCAGCGTGCATTACGACTACGGAACTGCCAACGGAACCGACGACGTGCTCTCCCGCGTGGAAACCATCAGCGACAACGTCTCGGCCAGCACCGGCATAACGTAGTCTCGGGTGTAGTTGGGTGTCTGTTGAAGTTTGGGACACAACGCAACACCTTGCGACATAACACCTTAGATGCGACGCGGCCGCTCTCGCCTTGCGTTCGCAAGCCGAGTGTCGAGGGTCCGAATCCCTTCGGCCGCTCTGGATTCCTCTGAGCCATCACGGAAGCGACGCCAGATTCGGGTCCATCTACATCGCGTGCTGCCCCCTCTCTGGCGGTGGTTCTGGTCGGCTTCCCGCTAATACGCTATCATCACCGGCATGAGCGCCGCTGAAGTCAAACCGACCAACCACGCCTTCGATCCGCCCGCCGAAGTCCTCATCATCGACAACGACCAGTCGCACGCCGAGACCGTGGCCGACAGCCTCGAACGCGTCGGCTTTCGCTGCCGGGTGGCCACTTCCGGCAACGAAGGGGCACGGCTGATCGAAGAGTCACCCTTCGATGTCGTGATTACCGACCTGGTGATGAGCGACATCGATGGCCTGGGCATCCTCGCCCGATCGAAGGCCGAGCAGCCCGACGCCGAAGTGATCCTCATGACCGGCCACGGCACCGTCGCCTCGGCCGTCGAAGCGATGCGCAACGGGGCGTTCAACTATCTGCTGAAGCCGTTGGATATCGCTCAGCTTCGGGCGAGCGCCGAGAAAGCGGTCGAAAGCTCGCGGCTGAAACGCGCCAACATCGAACTAAAACGCCGGCTCGACGAGCGGTTCGGCTTCGAGGGGGTCGTCGGCGACAGCCCGCAAATGCGCGACGTGATCGAGCGGCTCAAACGCATTGCCCCGACCAACGCCAGCGTATTGATCCAAGGCGAAACCGGCACCGGCAAGGAACTGGTCGCGCAGGCGATCCACCAAAACAGCCCGCGGAAGAACAAGCCGTTCGTGGCGCTCAACTGCGCGGCTTTAAGCGAAAATATTCTCGAAAGCGAATTGTTCGGCCACGTGAAGGGGGCGTTCACCGACGCCTCGGCCGACCGCGTCGGCAAGTTCGAGTACGCCCACGGCGGCACGATGTTCCTCGATGAAGTCGGCGACATGCCCCTGGCCACGCAAATCAAGCTCCTCCGCGTGCTGGAGAATGGCGAGATCACCCGGGTCGGCTCGAATCATCCGATCAAGGTGAACGTGCGGATTCTTTCGGCCACGAATCGGAATCTGGAAGACTCGATCGAAGCAGGCACGTTCCGCAGCGACCTTTACCACCGGCTAAAGGTCGTGACGATCCGCCTGCCAACGCTCCACGAGCGGAGCCAGGACATCCCGATTCTGATCGACTACTTCATCCGTCAGTTCGCCACAAGACACGGCAAGCAGATTCGTGGTATGTCGCCGGCGGCGCGGCGAAAGCTGCTGAGTTTCGACTGGCCCGGCAACGTCCGCCAGCTTCGCAACGTGGTCGAGAGCATGGTGGTGGTCGATTACGACGGGCTACTCGACGTTGACGACCTGCCCGAGGAGTTTTCCGGTCCCGCCGAGCCGACCGGCGAATCTTCGGCGGCCTCGCTTACGGCTCTGGTCGGCAAGCCTCTGACCGAGCTAGAAAAGCTCTTCATCTCAGAAACCCTCCGTCTAACCGCCGGCAACCGCGAGGAAGCGGCCAAGATGCTCGGCATCGGCGAGCGGACGCTGTATCGGAAGATCAAAGAGTTCGGGCTGTGAACAATCACGTGCTGATGCAGGATCGCGTGCGTCTGCCAATCGTCATAGTGGGGTCTTATCACCAAAATCCGTATTACAGCACCGAGCGTCACTGCGGCAAACACTTATTAGCATCATTCTAGGCATACTAAAAGACTACGGCAGTCAAGTGGGTGCCCTTGCGGCTGCCGTCGTTTTCATAGTGGGTATTTGGAAGTATCTCTCCGAGCGAAAGGAAACCCATTATTGGAGAGAATTTGAGGTATTCCATAGACTGGTCCACGACCTTGTTGAACTAGAAAGTCCCGATAAGCCCATGAAACTTGACCGCCAAGCCGCAGTCGTCTTCGAGTTGAGAAACTTCCAACGGTGCTACCCGTACTCGCTGAGAATGCTGCGAGGCTTGAGGTCTGCGTGGGGTTCTCATTCGGAAGATGTCCTGTTGAGGTCTTGCCTATGCCAATCCATTTAAGCGAAGCACAATGGGCCGATGTGACGCAAGGAAGCGAAGTTCCCGTGCGAGTCTGCGATCCGGCCCAGAGCGAGTCGTTCGTGCTCGTAAGAGCAGATGTATACGAGCGATTCAAGTCCTTGTTCGAGGAAGATCCAGTGACCGAACAGGAGCGACTGTTTCAGCTTCAGCAGTGTGGAAAACGCGCCGGATGGGACGATCCGGAAATGAATGTCTACGATGATCTTGATCCGCGCAGGAAGTCATGAGCGTTTCCCGAGGGACGTCGTCTTGGTCGATTACCCGTTCAGTGATCGAACGGGAAGTAAAGTCCGTCCCGCTCTGGTCGTGCAGGCTGACGGCCTCAACCAACGGATTACCGACACGATTCTGGCCGCCATCAGCCGTTCAACGCACCGGGCATCGGCCGAGCAGTTGTTTATCGACATTTCCACGCCAGAAGGCGGTGAGACCGGCCTGCGGCAGAACTCAATGATCCAGTGCGAGAACCTGTTGACGTACGATCAGCGGCTGATAATCACAAAGATTGGCTCTCTCTCCATTCCCCTGATGCAACGGATCAACGGCTGCCTCAGGTCGGCACTTGGAGTGGCGTGAAAGAAGCACCTTTTCTGCGAAACCGGCGATGAAGATAGTGGTCTTTCGCCACGAGGAAAAGGACTCAGTCCATGCGGACGACGATTGGCCAGACGCTGCACGATTCCCCCAGGCTGGCCGTTGCCGGTCTGATCGGGGCTCTTGCAGTTGCGGCCGATTTTGCACTTGAGTGGTGGAGCAAGGAGCTTCATTACTTGAATGCCGCAGAGGGACGGGGCGCGGTGGCGCTATTCGGACTGGCCGCCTACATCTACCTCGTGCAAGGCGACCTGAAGTCTCTTGGGCTGACGCTTCGCCCGATTCAAGGTTGGTGGTATTGGGTTAAGGCAACACTTCTTATCGGTCTGGCGTTTGCCGGCATCGTTGCGGCGGGATTGGGCCTGTTGGCTCTCTGTGGCTCAAAGCACGCGACGACGCTACGCGCCATGCCCCCGCAGTTTCTCGGCGTTGCTTTTCTGCACATGTGCGTCTTTGCACCGGTGCTTGAGGAGACGCTCTACCGTTTGCTCGTGTGCGTTCCGCTGGCCGGCTGGAAGCGGCCTTGGACGGCAATCGTTGTAAGCGGCGTGATCTTCGCCGCACTGCATTTTGTTTATGGCAACCCCAGCCCGGAGAACGCCGTTGGGGGGTTGTTCTTGGCCTGGGCATACCTGAAGAGCGAGACCGTCGTTGTGCCGGTCTTGCTTCATGCGTTGGGGAATTTCCTCATTCTCGCGATGCAGGTTGCGGCTTGGTATTGTCTCGCGCCCAACGTAAGGCCCGAATCGACGAAAAGGGGCACCGGAACACTTTTCGATCAGGGTGGGAGCAAGCCGATTATTTGTCCGCCCGCATTTCTCCCCACGGTGGGGCAGACATTCCTGTCTGCCGCGAAAAATGCGGCACTTCTGGCAGACAAGAATGTCTGCCCCACCGAACGTAATGTCTGCCCCGCCGAACATATTGTTGCCCGTTTTTCGCCTATGTGGTGACAAATGCAGATTAGCCCGCATTATTCATGCACCAGACGAATGTCGTTGTAAGTCGTTACACAGTAAGACACTTGAGTACGCACCCCTCAAAGACACTATGTTTTTCAAAGCATCGGTAATTCACGATGCTTTTGCGTTGCGTGAATAATCCGGGTTAGGCAGTCCAGGGGGATCGATTAGCAACCGAACGGTCTTGCCGCGACGAGAATCGGCCGCTGGATAAGGGCGGTCACGGTTCCCAGAATGTCGTCGCGAGGATTTTTCCAAGAATTCCTTCCTATCAGACTTGACAATTTGACGAGATTAGTAATAATTATTAGTAGTGAGCAAGAGAATAATGAACAGCCATTTGCAACGCCATTCCCGACAACGTCAAGTGATTTTGGAAGAACTCCAAAAGCTCACCTCGCACCCCACGGCGGTGGGTTTGTATCAGATTGTCTGTCAGCGGCGGCCCAAGATCAGCCTGGGAACCGTGTATCGGAATCTCGATCTGTTGACTAGGACAGGCATAATACAAAAGTTGGAGTTTGGCGGCGAAGAGGCTCGATTCGATGGCAATCCGACCCCCCACTATCACGTTCGTTGCGTGAAGTGTGGCCGCGTTAACGATATTCACGCCCCCCAGCTTAAACTTTTGGGGGGTGTGAAGAATGATTTCAACGGTTACTGCCTCCTCGGACACCGAATCGAGTTCTTCGGCGTCTGTCCGCAGTGCCAAAACCCGCCTTAACCCACGATAGGAGCACCGATCATGTTGAGTACGAAAGTTCAAGACGCCTTCAATAAGCAGATCAACGCCGAACTGTATTCGTCGTATCTGTACCTGTCGATGGCGGCTTATTTTGAGTCGAAAGACCTCAAAGGCATGGCCCATTGGATGAACATCCAGGCCAATGAGGAGAAGGCCCACGCGATGCGGTTCTACGATTTCATCAACGATCGCAGCGGCCGGGTGACGCTTGCTCAGATCGACGCCCCCAAGAACGAGTGGAAGTCGCCGCTGGAGGCCTTCGAGGACGCCTACAAGCACGAGATCAAGATCACGGGCATGATCAACGAGTTGTTCACGCTGGTGGCGATCGAGAAGGACGGCGCCGGCCACGATTTCCTCGAATGGTTCTGCCGCGAGCAGGTCGAGGAAGAGGCCAACGCCCAGTTGATCGTCGCCCAACTGAAGCGCGTTGGTGACAACGGCGTCGGGCTGTACCTGCTCGACCAGGAGCTCGGCAAACGCACGGCGGGCTAGAGCAAGAGAACGGGACGAGGCAAACGAGAACACCACGGAGACGCGGAGAACACGGAAAATGAAGGGGTAGGACGAGAACCGACCGCAGAGGACGCAGAGTACGCAGAGGAACGAGATTTGAACGATAAGAAACATTCTTCGGGAAGCGATATGAGTTTAGGACGGATATTTCGATCCCCCTGCGTCCTCTGCATCGTCCGCGGTCGGCTCCTTCTCTGTGTCCTCCGTGCCTCCGTGGTGCAATTTCTTCAGTTGTTTGACCATAACCGGATGAAAGGGAATCTGAAATGTGTACCTTAGTGACCAAACAGGCCCCCGACTTCACCGCGCAGGCGGTCATGCCCGACAACTCGTTCGGCGAAGTGAAACTATCGTCGTATCGTGGAAAATACG
Organism: uncultured Planctomycetia bacterium; assembly: GCA_963719005.1. Classification (GTDB taxonomy): domain Bacteria; phylum Planctomycetota; class Planctomycetia; order Pirellulales; family Thermoguttaceae. The sequence goes on along the minus strand of CAVRAR010000017.1, from coordinate 23,084 downwards.
TCATGTTGTTCTTCTATCCGTTGGACTTCACGTTCGTATGTCCGTCGGAGATCATCGCGTTCGACGCGGCGTTGACGAGGTTTCAGAAGAAGAACGCGCAAGTGTTGGGCTGCTCGGTCGATTCGCATTATACGCATCTGGCGTGGAAGAACACGCCGCGGAAGCAGGGCGGCATCGGCCCGATCCAGTACCCGTTGATCTCCGACCTGAACAAGCAGATTTCCCGCGACTACGGGGTGCTGCTCGACGCCGGCATCGCTCTGCGAGGGCTGTTCTTGATCGACAAGGCGGGCGTCGTTCGCCACGCGCTTATCAACGACTTGCCGATCGGACGCAGCGTCGATGAGGCGATTCGCGTGCTCGACGCCTTGCAATTCCACGAGGATCACGGCGACGTTTGTCCCGCCAATTGGCACCAGGGCGAAGAGGCGATGAAGCCGACCGCCGAGGGCGTGGCGTCGTACCTGGCGAAGCACGACAAGTAACAAGCCTCTCGTTCCCACGCTCTGCGTGGGAACGCACCGGCGGCGACGCTCCGCGTTGCCCAAGTTGACGCGGAGCGTCAAGGGAGTGGGTTCGCACGCAGAGCGTGGGAACCAGAAAACATAACGCGGTATAATTACAGGGAGAGTTGTTATGGCATCCGTCATGCCGCACGTGATCTTCGGCATCCACGTCGTCGATCGGGGCGAACACGCCCCGACCGTGCAGACGGTGCTGACCGAATACGGCGACAACATCAAGACCCGACTCGGCCTGCACGACGTCCACGAGGGCTTCTGTTCGCCCAACGGGCTGCTGCTGGTCGAGTTTTTGGGCGACGCGGCCCGCGCCGACGCCTTCGCAAAGCGGCTTTCGGCGATCCAGGGCGTGGAGGTAAAACGGATGGTCTTCGAGCATCCGTAGACATGCTTGACATCATTGTCAGAGTTGCGTTGGAAAGCTGGGCCGTGCTGGGCGAAATGGCGCCCTACCTGCTTTTCGGCTTTCTGATGGCGGGCGTTCTGTCGATCTGCATTTCGCCGGAGTTCATCGAGCGGCACCTCGGCGGCCGGGGCTTCGGGCCGGTGGTCAAGGCGGCGCTGTTCGGCGTGCCGCTGCCGTTGTGTTCGTGCGGGGTGATTCCGGTGGCGGCTTCGTTCCGTCGCCACGGCGCCAGCCGCGCCGCGACTACCTCGTTCCTGCTTTCCACGCCGCAAACCGGCGTCGATAGCATCGCCATCACCTATGCCCTGCTCGGAACGGCGTTCGCAGTCTATCGCCCGATCATCGCCCTGGCCACCGGTTTACTCGGCGGGCTGCTGGTAATGCTCTTCGCGCGCTCGAACCGCAACGGCGACGCTGCCGAGGAGCCACCGCCCGAGTGCCACGAAAGCTGCTGCTCGGAAGACGGTGCGAAGCGACACATCGCGTGGCGGGCGTTGCAGTACGGCTTCGTCACGCTACCCCGCGACATCGGCCTGCCGTTGTTGGGCGGTGTAGTGATCGCCGGGGCCATTACGGCGTTTCTGCCCGCCAACGAGTGGAAGCCCTATCTCGGCGGCGGCGTCCTTTCAATCCTCTTGATGATGGCCTTGGGCATCCCGATTTACGTCTGCGCCTCGGCTTCCGTGCCGATCGCGGCGGGACTGATCCACGCCGGCGCCTCGCCGGGAGCGGTGTTGGCGTTCCTGATCGCCGGCCCAGCGTCGAACGCCGCCACGATCACCACCGTGTGGAAATTGCTCGGCAGGCGAACGATCTTTCTCTATTTGCTGACGATCGCCGTTAGCGCCGTCGGCGCGGGGCTGCTGCTCGATTGGCTGTTGCCCACCATGCAGATCAAGGTGCCGGACCTGGGCGAACAGTGTCACGACGCCATGAAAGGCGGGTGGGTTTCCGCTTCTTGGGCAGTCCTGCTGCTGGCGGTGCTGGCCTATTCGTTCGCCGCTACGTACTCGCAGGAGGAGAGAAGGACGGAGGAGGTCGCCGACCAGCATTCCCACGAATCGGGGACGGAACAACGGCTGGAACTGGCCATCGACGGCATGACGTGCAGCCATTGCGTCGCCGCTGTAACCCGCGCATTGAAGGAATGCCGTGGCGTCGCATCGGTCCAGGTCGATCTCGCCAAAGGCAGGGCGTCGGTCGGCGGCGATGATCTGAAATCGCACGAGCTTGTCGCTGCGGTGAAATCCGTCGGCTACAGTGCACGCAGCGTTGTAGACGAGCCTTCCAACGGGTAAGATCAATGGCAATAGCCGGGGGCCAACGGCCCGCGGTGAAGATTTGCTCGCAATTCCCCGCGGGCCGTTGGCCCCCGGCTATTTTCAATCGATTCCTCGATCCAACCATCATCTCTCCGTCGCCATGAACACCACGCTCTACGACAACATCGACTGGGTCGGCGCCATCGACTGGAACATCCGCGATTTTCACAGCTACGAGACCGTATCGCGGCGCGACCTACAACGCTTACCTCGTGCGCGACGAAAAGACCGCGCTGATCGACGCCGTGAAGGCCCCCTTCGCCGATCGGCTGCTGCAAAACGTCGCGGCGCTGTGCGATCCGTCGCGAGTCGATTACGTCGTCTGCAATCACGCCGAATTGGATCACGCCGGCGCGCTGCCGCAAGTGCTCAAGGCAATGCCGCAGGCCACGCTGTTGTGCGACAAGAAGTGCGCCGCGACGCTCGGCGAACATTTCGATACCTCGGCATGGAAGATTCGGACTGTCGCCAGTGGCGAGGAGATTTCGCTCGGGCGGCGGACGCTCCGCTTTCTCGAAACGCCGATGGTTCACTGGCCCGAGTCGATGGCGACCTACGTGCCCGAGGAAAAGCTGCTGTTTTCCATGGACGCCTTCGGCCAGCACTACGCCACCAGCGAGCGGTTCGAGGACGAAGTCGATCCGGACGTCGTGATGCAGGAGGCCAAGACGTACTACGCGAACATCGTGATGCCGTACGGGAAGGCGGTGCTGAAAACCCTGGATGCCGCTCGCCGCCCTGCCGATCACGATGATTGCCCCGAGCCACGGGCTGATCTGGCGGCGGAATCTGGCGGCGACGATTCTAGCGGCCTATCGCAATTGGGCCAACCATCGGCCGCAACCGAAGGTGCTGGTCATTTACGACAGCATGTGGGAGAGCACCGCGGCGATGGCCCAGGCGATTCTCGACGGCGGCGACGCAGCCGGGCGTCAGCGCCTCGCTCATCTCGATCCGCCGATCAAATCTGACGCACATCGCCAGCGAAGTGCTCGACGCGGCGGCCGTGGCCTTCGGATCTGCGACGCTCAATCGAGGGATGATGCCGATGGCCGCCGCCACGCTCTGCTACCTCGAAGGGCTGCGGCCGCTCGGCAAGGCGGCGGTGGCTTTCGGCTCCTACGGCTGGGGCCCCGGCGGGCCGGAGGCCGTCGATCAGGCCCTGCGGCGGCTCGACTGGGAGATTCTCCGCGAGCCGCTCCGGGCGCACTACCGGCCCACGGCCGAGACGCTCGGCGAATGTCGCCAAGTCGGCCAACTATTGGCCGATCGTGCAAAGGCCCTTGCATCCACCCAATAGGTCTACTACGATATAGTCAACCGATTTCGTTAACGTCAGGCAATGTGCGTATCGAGGGGACACGCGTTGACATTCACCGATCCGAGCAACCAAGCTAGTCCGATCGAAGCCCTGGAAGGGCCGGTCGAGAACCAATCCACCACTACCTTGCCGTCGGCCGATCCGACTCCGTCGCCTGCTGATGTCCAGGAGGAGTCCGATGCGGAGGGGCCGCGACGACAAATTCTGATCGGCTCGCAGCGCGACCCGGCGGCCTACCGCGCCCGGCAGCGCCGTGATTGGAAGCCCATCGACGACGAGCAGGCTGAAGGGCAAAAGGCCGAGAATCAAGGGCTGGGCACTTCAGTGCCTAGTCAAGTCGGCAGTGGGCAGTCGGCAGTCGGCGGTGGGCAGTCGGCAATCGCCGTTGAACCCGAGCACCCGACGCCGAAGTTCAAGACCTCCACCCCCAACCCCGCCGCCCGGTCGCCCGGCCGGTCCCGGCTGAGTGCGGCGGATTTGATTTCCGAACTGGCGGCCGCGCTCGGCAAGACCGACGCCCCGCTGCCGCGTCCCAGCGTCCGCGACAAGCTCTCGCCCGAGCTGGAAGACGAATTGGATCGGGCGATGGGCAGCGATTCGATGGACGATCTGATGGGGCCGGGGCCAAGTCCGAGCGGTGAGGCCTTCGAGCCCGAGTCGCTGCAAAGCGGCCGAGTGGCCGCCATCCGCCGCGACGACGTCTTCGTCGAGTTCGGCGGCCGCGAGCAGGGCATCGTCTCGCTGCGGCTGTTCGACGTGCCGCCGCAGATCGGCTCGCAGGTTCAGGTCGTCGTGCAGCGGCTCAATCCCGAAGACGGCCTCTACGAGCTTTCGCTGCCCAACAAGGCCGTGCAGGTCGACGACTGGTCCGACCTGACCGAAGGGATGATGGTCGACGTTCGGGTGACCGGCCACAACACCGGCGGGCTGGAATGCGAAGTCAACCACATCCGCGGCTTCATTCCCGTCAGCCAGATCGCCTTGTACCGCGTCGAGGATCTCGCCCAATTCGTCGATCAGCGGTTCACGTGCCTGATTACCGAGGCCAATCCCGAACGGCGGAACCTCGTGTTGAGCCGCCGCGCCATTTTGGAGCGCGAACAAGAGGCGGCGAAACAACAAATGCTTGCGTCGCTCAAGCCGGGCCAGATCTTCGACGGCGTGGTGCGAAAGCTCATGGATTTCGGCGCCTTCGTCGAGCTCGGCAGCGGCGTCGACGGCCTGTTGCACGTCAGCCAACTGGCCTGGGGCCGGGTGAAGCATCCCAGCGACGTGCTAAAAGAAGGCCAGGCGATCAAAGTTCGCGTCGAAAAGGTCAATCCGGAGACCGGCAAGATCAGCCTCGCGTACCGCGATCTGCAGGAAAGCCCCTGGACCGCCGCCGCCTCGAAGTATCCGCCCAACACGGTCGCCCGCGGAAAAGTGACCAAGCTGATGGACTTCGGCGCGTTCGTCGAGGTTGAGCCGGGCGTCGAGGGGCTGGTCCACATCTCCGAACTGTCGCACAAGCGCGTATTCCGCTGTTCCGACGTGGTGAAGGAGGGCCAAGAGGTCGAGGTCATGGTCCGCTCGGTCGATCGCCGAGGCGCGGCGGATGAGCCTTTCGATGAAGGAACTTTCAACCCCGCCCGAGCCCGAGAAGAAAGAGGAGCCGGCTGGGCCGGCGGCGACCACGTCGAAGAAGAGCAAGCCGGCCGGCCCGCTGCTGGGCGGCATCGGCCGCAAGACCGGCGACAAGTATGGGTTGAAGTGGTAGGCGAGTATTCGTTGGCTACATTGATGGCTGGAACAATCGCGGGCGTATCTTTTGCGCGTAGATTTGCGCGGCGGTCAGTCCGCGCGACTTAAAGCCCGTAAACTGCTCCAGCGAATTCTCGGCAACCACCACGCCGGTCGGCACGTACTTCAACTGCGTATCCAATCGGGTGATGGCTCGCGGCGGAAAATCGGGCGCGAAGCAGCCACGATAATCGGGGAGAAAGCGATCCAACGCTTCGTCCAGCGTCATGCCGCTCTTCGCGATTTCCTTCAGGGCATTGGCGCCGAAGAAGTCGCTCAGTTCGGCGGTGGCCGGGTCGCCGCCGGTCTCCCAGACGATCTTCGGCAACAGATGGTTGAACGGATAGGAATAGCGGCACGCCTGAACCGCTATGTCGATGATCTGAAACGGCGGGGCGACGACCCAGTGATACGAACAGTCGAGCGCCTTGCCGCATTGCAGGTTGAATGCTGGGAATGAGAAGGGCTCGAAGCCCGAGCCTGCCGGGAACGTCATGGCCAGCGATCCGCTGGCGACGTAATTCCAGACGCCTTCGCGTTCGAGGATGCGCGACATCACGAACGTCGCTTCGGCGTGCGCCTCGGCCGTTCCATCTTCCTTCAGCGCCAACTGCAACTCCTCGGAGACGACGTGAATGATCGGTTCGGCACGGTCCAGATACGACAGACTGTACGGCTGTTGCTGGACGAATCTAGCGTAGTTATCCAAGTAATGCGGCACCTTTGCCTCACGGCGGATGAACGCGGGATCTTCGTAGAAGCCCGGCTCGTCCGTCGGGATGTTCGCCTCCGCAAATTCCTGTTGAAGCTGCTCGATTCCTTCTTCAATCACGGGCATGGTTTGCATTGCTTTCGTCTGGAACGATACACGGCAACAGGCCGCCGTGTAAGGCCGTGTCACACCAAAAACATAGCTGCAACATCGGCCGTTGGCCTAAACTGCACGAAAGATGCGAATACGCGACCGGAACGACGGCAGGATGCCGCCAACGAAGCGAAATCGTCTGCTGCAATCGGATTCACCGGCATTTTCGCTTCAACCCCACCCGGCCAAAGTCGCACCATCGTCCCGTTGCCGCAGAAGTCTAGACGGCGTAGAATGGTCCAAGTAGCCGGAAGGGGACGGAGGAGGTTGTCGGGGGAAACCTCTGAAAAATGGAAAGCTCCCTCCCGACCACCTCCTCCGTCCCCCTCGCTCGAAAACGATCACCAAACGACTCGCCGTGCCGACTTTCGATCTGCCGCCTTACGAATCGCTCGAAAACAACGATCTCAGCGCCCGCATCCAACGGGTGCGGCGCGAGATGGGCCCGCGGCTGCTGATTCTCGGGCATCATTATCAGCAGGACGCCGTGATCGCCCTGGCCGACCTCCGCGGCGACAGCTACAAGCTGGCCGACATGGCCGCTAAGCATGAAGAGTGCCGGGCGATCGCCTTCTGCGGCGTCCACTTCATGGCCGAAACGGCCGACATCCTGGCCAATCGGCCGGAGCGGCTTGCCGAGCGCGGCGGGCAGCGCGTGCCCGTGATTCTGCCCGACCTGGCCGCCGGCTGCTCGCTGGCGGATATGGCCAACGCCACCCAGGTCGAAGATTGCTGGCGACAACTGGGCGAAGTGATCGACACCAACGACCTGACGCCGATCACTTACGTCAATTCGGCGGCGAGCCTGAAGGCGTTTTGCGGGCGGCACGGCGGGATCGTCTGCACCTCGGCCAACGCCCGGGCAGCCCTCGATTGGGCATTCGCCCGCCGCAGCCGCGTGCTGTTCTTCCCCGATCAGCATTTGGGCCGAAACACCGCCCGCGCGATGGGCATTCCGCTGGAACAAATGCCGCTGTGGGATCCGCCCGAGCCGCTCGGCGGCAACTCGCCCGACGAGCTGCGCCGCGGCCGCGTGATCCTCTGGAACGGCTGTTGCAGCGTTCATCAGGTATTTCTGCCGCAGCACGTTACGCAGATTCGCGCGAAATGCCCCGGCGTCAAGGTCATCGTTCATCCTGAGTGCATGATGGAGGTGGTCGATCTGGCCGACGCGGCGGGCTCGACCAGCAAGATCATCCGCGAGATCGAGGCGGCCCCGCCCGGCGCACGCTGGGCCATCGGCACCGAGCCGAACCTGGTGAACCGGCTGAAGCGCGAGCATCCCGAGCAGGAAATTCACTTGCTGTCGCCGGTCGAATGTCTCTGTTCGACGATGTTTCGCATCGATCTGGCGCATCTCTGCTGGGCGCTGGAGAATCTGGCCGCCGGTACGCCGGTCAACGTGATCGAAGTCGAGCCGGAAACCGCTCGATGGGCGCTGAAGGCGCTGGAACGGATGCTGGAAGTGAGATAGAATAATAACTGTTGATGGCTGCACGTCATGAAACGATCCTAGATCGTGAAGACAAATGAAGTTTAACGCGCAGCAGTATTTTCGTGCCGCCACGGAACGCATCAAACAAGCGAGGATACTGTACCGGAGGAGCGACGACGACTGTTATGCTATCGCTATGTATACGGCCGGTGTCGCAGTGGAGTGTTTGCTTCGGGCGTTCAAGCTGTTGCAAACCACCGAATTCGATGAAAGGCACGATTTGCTGGCGCTGTTTGCACACAGCCGAATGCGGCAGCTTAACGATGGGCTTATCGAAAAGCAACATTCGTCGCGGCGAGCGTCGTGGTCTGCGCAGGATATCTCTGCTTGGATGAGTGACGTCTACAACCTTTGGGCTAACGACTACCGCTATGCATCAGAGAATCGGCTTAGGTCGGAGTTGACTTCCAGGAGGAAGATTCACGGGGTCAAGGGCGACATGTTGAAAGCAGGTGCGTGTCGATTATTGAATTCCGCTGAGATGTTAATTGAAAGAGGAGCCGTAATATGGACGAGCTTGCCGAAAAAGTAAAACGAATCCTGAGGAATGCATTTCCCCGATTGGATTCGCTCGAGATTCACGATGACGATGGCATCATCGGGGTGCTCGTTTCCCCCATGTTCGAGGGCCTAGAATCGATCGATCGTCAAAACATGATATGGGACGCTCTCGACCGCAACCTAGAACCCGATGAAAAGCGGCAGATTCAGATCATCGTGGCTGCCACTCCTGAGGAACACATGGGGCACCTTGCGACTCCGTAAGGCCGGGCATGAACACGTGCTGGCGTCGCCGGGACGGCGGGACATGCACGACCGTTGCTTTTAGATATCCTTTACCCCGCTGGCGCGTCGCCCGATGGAATCGGCAGGTCGATGTTGATGTCGGGGCTCTTCGTCTCAGGCTTCTTCGCGTCGGATTTCGGCGGTTCGGGAGTCGCGCCTTGGAATGGTGGTGGGGCGTCCTCGCCATCGTCCGCTCCGTGAATCGAAACCCTCTTGCCGCCGACCGGCGTCACCTCGAGCATGACCGTATCCCATCTGCCCTGCCTTCGTTTGGCAAGCAGATGCGCCGTGGCTTGCTTCTTTGGCCCCTCGATGTGCCAAATCACGTCGATTTCGTCTGTCTCGATCCGGGCGTTCGGCACCGTCCCTTGCGACGGCAGGAGGACGTTCTTGATCGGCTGGCCGAGCGTCTCCTGCATCCCCTTGTCGGCCGCGATCGTCTTCATGGCGTCTCGGCAGACCTCCAGGTTGTATACGCGGAGAAAGAAGGCCCAATAGAGCGCGCCGCCGCCCACGATCACAATCACGAGCAGCAGCAACAGAAGCCGTCGCAAAAAGCGGCGAAACCGGCCGGGCCGCTTCTGTTGGGTCTGCGCCTGGTCGCTCTTGTCGATCTTATTGGCGTCATCCGTGCTCATGGCGAGGGCTCCAATCGCAGGAACTCGGGAGCGACGTCGTACCGGGCGGGGTTTGGCCCTTCAAACTCGACAAGCGCCTGACCGTTGCAGTTGACGGCCACGACGCGGCCCCCCATTCCGGCGAACCGCATCAACTCGGGCCGGCGCGTGTCAGCCGTCACCCGCTTGCCGGCGTATTGCCGCTTCAGACGTTGTATTTCCATCGGCGTCATGATAGCAGACAGTTTACCACTAGCCGAAATTCGCGGCAATGGCTCGTCTGGCCGCTTCAATGCGAAACCGCAAACGGCTGGGCATCACCCGGCGACGTACTCGTTGCCCACTTTTCGGGCACGCTGCGGCTTGTCGAGGTCGATCTTCATCCGCAGCCCAATCTCCACCAGCAGGTTCCAGCCGGCACAAAGATACAGGCAGGGCGTCAGTTCGCCGGCGGCGGGAACGCGAATCGTGGGGAACGGCGTCGGGCGATCCGCAATCGCCACAACGGTCAGCCCCACCCCTCTGACGAGCACCTCCTGGAACTTCTCGATCTCCCCTTCGATCGGATCGACAACAAAAACCACGTCCTTTGCGTCCATCACCTCCTCGATGCCATGCACGGCGTAGCTGCCTTCGAGGTAGTCGGATTTCTTCCGCGTGATTTCGTTCGTCTTGAGCGTCAACTCCTCGGCCACCCCGTCGTTGTAGCCGGCAAAGTAGATGGTCGCGGCCTCGCAGGCACGGTCGATGATTGGAGCGTCGATCGGCATGGTGAGCACTTTGCTGATCTTCTCATCGAGGCCGGCCAGATCGTCCCGCATGTTGCGTCCGGCGACGTGACTGACCAGCGATTGATAGAAGAGCGCCTGCTCGACGACGCTCTTCGTGGCGGCGCAGGCCTGCTCCCAACCGCACTTGAGCACCCAGGTCGTGGCGACCTCCTGAGCCAGGAGCGTGTCTTCATTGGCCGTCAATGCGAAGCGGCGGCGGTTGCCCTCGGCGGCCAGTTTCTTGGCCAACAGGATGACTTCTTTTGTACGGCCGGAGTTCGAGGCAAGGAACACGGCGAAATTGGCCAGATCATACTGGGCGGCCTGCCGGGAACCTTCCGTGGCGACGGCGAGATTCAGGCCCCACGTAAGCGATTTGCGGATGGCATTTTTTGCCGGAAAGATGCGGCTGGAGCCCTCGCCGGTAAGCATCAGCCGTCCGGCGGCCTTGATTTCCCGGGCCAACTCGGCCGTCTGGACGGGGTCGAATCCCCGCGCCACGCCCACCGTATCGAGCATTTCGCGGACCAACGCGAATTCGGCATATCGCGGTTCGTCAAGATTCATCCGAGATTCCTCTTTGTTCTGCAACGCCGAAGGCGACCGTAATCCCAATAGCCGGAGGCCAACGGCCCGCAGCGCACTGACGGACACATTCCGCGGGCGGTTGGCCGCCGGCTATTGTGACAAGATTTGCAGGCGGGGCAAGGGGGACGGAGGAAGTCGTCGGGCAGGGGGGCTTTCCGCTTCCTGAACGTCTCTTCCGACGACTTCCTCCGTCCCCTTCGCTCTGCTATAATCCCCCCATGCCACAACTTGGCGTCAATATCGATCACGTGGCCACCGTGCGGCAAGCGCGGCGAACCAACGAGCCGGACCCCGTCTGGGCGGCTGCGTTGGCCGAGCTGGGCGGCGCCGACGGCATCACGCTCCATCTGCGCGAAGACCGTCGCCACATCTCCGAACGCGATCTGCGAATCCTGCGGCAAACCGTCACGGTCAAGTTGAATCTCGAGATGGCCTGCGAGCCTGAAATCCTCGAAATCGCCTGCGACGCAAAACCCGATCAAGCTACGCTGGTGCCCGAAAAAAGGGAGGAAATCACCACCGAGGGCGGGCTGGACGTCCGCGGCAACCGCGACCGAGTCGCCCGAACCGTGGACCGGCTCCGTCAGGCGGGCATTTCGGTCAGCCTGTTTCTCGACCCCGATCCTCGGCAAATCGAAGAGGCCGCCCGCTTGAAGGTCGATGCGGTCGAGTTGCACACCGGCCAATACGCCCTGGCCACGCCGGGACCGGCACGCGAAAAGGAACTCGACACCGCCCGAGCCGTGAGCGCCTTGATCCGTCAGGCCGGACTGACATTGCACGCCGGCCACGGCTTGACCTACCGCAACGTCGGGCCAATCGCCGCAATCGAGAGGATGCATGAGTTGAACATCGGCCACAGCATCATTGCCCGCGCAATCATGGTCGGGCTTGAAGAAGCCGTGCGGGAAATGAAACGATTGGTGGAAAGTCGGCAGTCGGCAGTCGGCAGTCGGCAGTGGTGATTCGGACAATTCGGCCTTCAGAAGAATCGCATCGCTTCCCTGCCCTCCCCCGAAATTCCGCATCACCATCCACCGCCGACTGCCCACTGCCGACTGCCTACCGCCCACTGACCCCAACACATCCCCAACCCCTCAGTCATGACACGCAGCGAAGATTTTGCCGGCCTCTCGGTGGCCATGATTACCCCGTTCCGCGACGGCCAGGTGGACGTCGACGCGTTGCAGCGCCACGTCGAGTTCCAAATCGCCGCGGGCACGACGTGCGTCTGTCCGGTGGGAACGACCGGCGAGTGCCCCACGCTCTCCTATCGCGGAGCACGAGCGGGTGATTTCCGCCGTGGTCGAGGCCGCCGCCGGGCGGATCAAGGTGATGGCCGGCACCGGCTCGAACAGCACCGAGGAGGCCCTGCGGCTGACCCGCTGGGCCGCCAAGGCCAAGGCCGACGCCGCCCTGATCGTCGCCCCCTATTACAACAAGCCCACGCAGGAGGGCTTTTTCCAGCATTTCAAGGCCCTGGCCCAGGCGGTCGAGATTCCGATCTGCGTCTACAACATTCCCGGCCGGACCGGCAAGAACATCGAGCCCGACACGATCGCCCGAATGGCCGAGTTGCCGAATATCACGATGGTGAAGGAATCGACCGGCTCGCTCGATCAGGCGTCGCAGATCATCAGCGCGACCGACCTGACGGTTCTCAGCGGCGACGACAGCATGACGCTGCCGTTGATGTCGGTCGGCGCCCGGGGCGTGGTCTCGGTCGTCGGCAACATCATTCCGGGCGACATGTTGGCCATGATCCGAGCCTTCGAGTCGGGCGACGTTGCCGAGGCCCGGCGTTGGCACCACAAGCTCTTCCCCCTCTGCCGCGACATGCTCGGGCTGTCGACCAATCCGATTCCCATCAAGGCCGCCATGCAACTGCTGGGGCGCGACACGGGCGATCTGCGCATGCCGCTGGTTCGCCTCAGCGCCGCGGAGGAGGCAAAACTGCGAGCAACGCTAGTGCGGTACGGGCTGTTGAAGAACTAGCGGTCGTTGCATGTTTGGCGGGATTACCGTTTAGCCCCGGCGGCCTCGCCGGGACGATCGCCGCGTAGACGCGGCGGCTAAACATTCCGATCCGATGCCCGAAATACTCATCCTCTGCGAATACCCCACGCTCAACGGCGGCGAGCGGTCGATGCTGGCAACGCTCGACGGCGTTCGGGCGGGCGGTTTTGCGCCGGCGGTGATCGCCCCGCCCGACGGACCGCTGGCGGCGGAGTTGGCGGCTCGCGGCGTCGAGTTGATCCCGTTTCGATGTCGCGCGGCCGACGGAACGCGCATTGCGCAGAATCGGCTCCGCGAGGAATTGGCCGAAATTCTTCGCCGCCGGCGTCCCGCTCTGCTGCACGCCAACAGCCTGGCGATGGGGAGGCTTTCGGGACCGGTGGCCGCGGATTGCGGGCTGCCGAGCATTGCCCACCTGCGCGACATCGTCCGCCTCAGCGCCCAAGCCGTGGCCGATCTGAACCGGCATCGGCGGCTGCTGGCGGTTTCGGCCGCCACTCGTGAATTCCACGTGGCCGGCGGACTCGATGCCGAGAAGACGCACGTGCTCTACAACGGCGTCGATCTCGATGAGTTTCGCCCGCGAACGCCGACGGGCTATATCCATCGAGAACTCGGACTTGCCGCCCGACGCCCAACTGATCGGAACCATCGGGCAGATCGGCCTGCGCAAGGGGCAAGACGTGCTGCTTGCCGCCGCGGGATTGGTCGTCGATCGATGCTCCGCCGCTCATTTTCTCATCGTCGGCGAGAGAAACTCTGACAAGGAAGAATCATGGCAGTATGGAGATACGTTGCGCAATGTTGCCGGCACCCGCTTCGCCGGGCGCGTTCATTTTCTCGGCCGCCGCAACGACGTCCCGTCGCTGTTGAACGAGTTGACGTTATTGGCCCATCCGGCTCGGCAGGAGCCGCTTGGCCGCGTGCTGCTGGAAGCGGCGGCCTCCGGCGTGGCGGTCGTGGCGACCGATGTTGGAGGCACGCGGGAGATTCTCCCTCAGAAAACCGCTTGCCCGGCTTGTTCCATCCGACGATTCCGCTTGGCTCGCCTCGGCGATTCTCGAATTGCTCGGGAACCGCCCATTACGCGATCACCTGGGGGCTGCCGCACGGCGATGCGCCGAGGAGCGGTTCGATATTCGGAAGACCGTTGGCCAGTTGGTCCAGCACTACGAGACTCTGTAGGTTATGCTTCAGCATAACAAGAGTAGCAAGGGATGTTATGCTAAAGCATAACCTACGGGTCACAGCGCCCGCAGCAATCCTTCGGCCTTGTGCCACGTCTCTTCGTATTCCCGCTCGGGGACAGAATCGGCCACGATGCCGCCGCCGACGGGGAATTGCCACCAGCCGCGGCCGGCGGTGATCGTGCGGATCAGGATGCTCAGGTCCATCGAACCGTCGAAGCCGAGATAGCCCAGCGAGCCGCAGTACGCGCCGCGGGCGGTCGGCTCCAATTCGGCGATAATCTCCATCGCGCGGATCTTCGGGGCCCCGGTGATCGAACCGCCGGGAAACGCCGCCCGAAGCAGATCGATCGGCGTTCGGCCGTCGCCGAGCCGGCCATGCACCGAAGAGACCAGATGCAACACGTGCTCGTAGGCCTCGATGCCGCAAAGCTGCCCGACGCGGACGCTGTGGGCGTCGCACACCCGCGCGAGGTCGTTCCGCATAAGATCGACGATCATCACGTTCTCGGCGCGGTCCTTTTCGCTGGCCAACAACTCGGCCTCGGCGGCGCGGTCGACGGCCGGATCGCCCGAGCGCGGCCGCGTACCCTTGATCGGCCGCGTCTCGACCTCGCGATCGGCAACGCGAAGAAATCGTTCGGGCGAGGCGCTGACGATCTGGAATTCGCCCAAATCGAAGTAACCGGCGAACGGCGCCGGGTTGCAGCGACGCAGCCGGAGGTACAGCGCGACGGCGTCGTCGCGGGCTGGGGCAAGCAGCCGTTGCGAAAGATTCACTTGGAAAACGTCGCCGGCGTAGATGTAGTCGATCACTCGTCGAACGGCCCGCAAATATCCGTCCTTGGAGAAATTGCTGGTCACGCCCGGCACGCCCAACACGGAGTATTGGGGCGTCAGAGATGCGACGTCCATACTGGAACGCCCGGCGACTGCGGTCGCCGGGGCGGCGACAATCCAATTGCGGGCCTCAGCAAGCCGCTTGGCCGCGCGATGCCGCCGGAGTGAGGGCTCGACCTCGGGGAATCCCTGCGAAATGATCCATGCTCGCCCTGCCGCATGGTCAAACGCCACGACCACGTCATAGAGCCCAACGGCCAAAGCCGGCACGCCGAACTCGTCGGCCTTCGGTGTCGGCAAGCGTTCCAGGCTCCGCCCAAGATCGTAGCTGAACAAACCGGCAGCCCCGCCCTGAAACGGCGGAAGCCCGTCCACGGCTGACAGGTGGGGCAGACATTCTTGTCTGCCCGTTTCCATGGATTGTCTAGGGCAGACAAGAATGTCTGCCCCACTGTTTTGCGAGACCTTGCGTAATCGTTGTTCCAAGACTCCAAGCGCATTGCTGCCGTCGGCCGGAGATTCGACGAAATCGAACGGATCGGCCGCCAAAAACGAATATCGGCCCAACGTCGGATGCGTCATCGCGCTGTCGAGGAATAGACAGTGCGGCAGCCGTGCCATTCGCAGCAACACGTCTTCCGGCCGCGGCACCGGCAAGAGTTCTTCGACCAGTGGCAATCCGCTTATGCCCACGCGACAAATCCGCATCACCAGTGGTGATGATACCGCGGCCCGATATAGATTCGCGGGCCGTAGCAAGGGGGGGATATTCCTCGACGATCACGGGCTGCGGCTGAACCACGCGCAGGCGGCGACTCTTGCATGGCGGCAATCACCTGCGAACTGACGCCCTGTTGCGGCAGATTGATCAGATCGTTGGTTTGCAGCGGCGCGGCCATTCCGTGGGCGTGGATGTGATTGATGACCAACTCGTCGGGGACGTTGGCCCGCTTCATGGCGATCACGTCGCTGATGGAGACGGCGCCGGGGTCGACTTGCCGGCCGAGTTGTTGGGCGATCAACGCCCGATTCCTTGCCTCGTCCTGATCCATGCTGTTGCCGATGGCGGCGCCGCCCAGGGCGCCGACACCCGCCCCGATCGCCGCTCCCGCGGCGGTGCTCCCCATGGCATGTCCCGCCACTGCGCCCGTGCCCGCCCCGACCAAACCGCCGGTCAAGGCCCCTCGATCCGTGTTGTTCGAACAGCAGCCCGATGACATGACCGCCGGAACCAAAGCGATCAACAGCAGAGGAATGGCGTCCGTGCCACGGAAATCTCCTTATGACGGGCTTCAGGGACTCTGCCGAGATGCTTCGCAACGTGAGTCGGGCGGGGATTATCGAGTGTTGAAACAATGCCGTCAAGAAGGACCAGGAAGCATGGGTAATGTGGGCAACCAGATCACCGGTCGTTTAGCCGTGCGACCGAAGGTCGCCGCTCTGGTCTGCACACGAGCAACCCCGTCCGCTACGACCGCAATCGCTCGCGCAAGACGCGGCCGAGAAACGCCGGGTTGCCGAGCAAGTAGCGGCGGGCCATGCGACGTGGCTCTTGAAGGAGCCGCCACAGCCATTCATGGCCAAGCCGGCGAAGCCAACTCGGCGAGCGGCTCACGTTGCCCGCCCAATAGTCGAACAAGCCGCCGACGCCCATGCACACCGGCACGCGAAGCTCCGGCAAGATGCCGATGGATCCACTGTTCTTGCAGAGGGTTTCCCATGCCGACCAACAGCACGTCGGGCTTGGCCGCGTTGATCGCGTCAACCACGACGCCATCCGTCAGCGCGTCGGTCAGATAGCCGTCGTGATAGCCCGATAGCCGCCAGCCAGGAAACGTCCGCCGGGCGAAATCGGCGGCCAACTCGATCGTCAAGGGGTCGGCGCCCAGCAGGAAACACGAATGACCCCGATCGAAGGTCGCCCGGAACCAGGCCGGCACCAAATCGGTGCCCGTCAGGTTCTCGACTACCCGAACGCCCTGGAGCCGGGCTGCCCAGCGGACGCCGGTGCCGTCGGCGAACACCAGATTAGCCGCGTTGAGGATCGCCCGGTACGACGGATCGGCCGCGGCGACGTTTAGCGTATGGGCGTTGACAAAGAAGACGCTGGCCGCCCAACTGTCGTGGTGCTCGATGATCTTCTCGAGCATCGCAATCGCCTCTTGCTGCGTGACGTTGCGAATTCGGACGCCCAGGACGAGAATGGGGGCTGTCCAGTCGCGATGGCGGCGGGCGTTAGAGTTTTCATGATCGGGAGCACGGTATCAATGTGGAGGTTTCCCCGCTGAAGCATAGGCCATCGTTCGATCCGTATTTCGTGCCCCCCTTACGGCTGGTATCCGGCTCGACGTATCGGCGAACTCTCTTCTTCCCCCTTGCTTGTTCGTGACCTTCTCACCAGAATTGCGCACTATGCCTTTATTGCCGAGGATGCAAGCGGTGTTCGACCTGCTGCCCGACGCGGCTTTCTGCGTCGAAAGGCAGGGTCTGACGCTGATTGAAGCCAACCGGGCGGCCTGTGCCTGCCTCGGCTACACGCCCGACGAGCTCCAGGGCATGGACCTACGCAACTTATGCCCTCCGCAAGACGTCGTTGCCCTGGCCAGACAGCTCAACGGCGCCGCTGCGGACCAGGCGGCTGCCGCAATCGTTCGCACCATGCAGCGAAGCAAAAACGGACTGGCAATGCTCGCCGAGTGGCACGTGTCGCGGATTCGGGAGTCGGCGGTCGAGTACTGGGTCGTCGTGGCGCGAACGCTGCCGCCCGCCGAGGATGTGGAGGCTTCCCGGGAGTTGCAGGTGGAATCGTTTGGGCTGGGCTTGCCCGGCCACGATCCGCTGACCGGCTTGCCCGACCGCCGGCTGTTCGATCGTCGGCTGGATCGAGCAATGGAACGTCGCAGCGACAGGAGGGCTACCGATTCGCCGTCTGCTTCATCGACCTCGACGGCTTCAAGACGGTCAACGACAGTTTTGGGCATTTAGTCGGCGACCGTGTTTTGTGCGAGGTTGCTCGGCGGCTGGTCGGCTGTGTTCGACCCGGCGACATGGCGGCGCGGTACGGCGGCGATGAGTTCACGGTCTTCCTCGACGACCTGCGCAGCGAAGCCGACGCGGGGCTTGTGGCCCGGCGCATTCTCGATCGCTTGCAGGCGCCGGCGACGATCGACGGTCGGGACGTGACGGTGAAGGCCAGCATCGGTGTCACGTTAAACGGGCCTCCACAAGACTGTCGGCAGGTTCACGATTTGCTGCATCGCGCCGATCGGGCGATGTATCGGGCGAAATCGCTCGGCGGAGGGCAGTGGGCGATCTTCGCTGAGGGCTGATCTTTCAAGAACAGCAGCAAAAACCGTTTAGCCGCCGCGCCCACGCGGTGTAAAGCGGGACCGCTCCTATCGCCGCGTGGACGCGGCGGCTAAACAAATTGAGTCCACATCCCATGCAAATCGGCCGCGTGCGAATCTCACACCCGTTCACGCAAGCGCCGCTGGAAGAACACAGCAATGCGTGCTTCCGGATGTTGATGAAGCGGCACGGCGCTAGCCTGACGTGCAGCGAGCGGGTCGATGCCTCGCACGTCGTTCGGCGACGATCGGCGGGCGTTGCGGACGCTCTCGGCTTCAGCCGGGCGAATCGCCGCGGGCCGGCCAGATCAGCGGGGCCGATCCGGCAACGATGGCCGAAGCCGCAAAGATCGTCGAGTCGCTCGATTTCGACGTCGTCGATCTGAACTTCGATTGCCCCGTGCGACGCCTGCTCGATCGCGGCGAAGGCGGCGCCCTGCTGGCCGATCCGCCCAGCGTCGGGCGAATCGTTGCGGCCGTCGTTCGGGCCGTGTCGATTCCCGTCAGTCTCAAGATACGCAGCGGGCCGGACGACGCCCACGAAACCGCCGTCGAAGTATCCTGCCAAGCCGAAGCGTCGGGTGCGGCCGCCGTGAGCGTTCACGCCCGAAGCGTGGCGCAGGGATACGTGGGCGAAGCCGACTGGAGCGTCATTGCGCGGGTGAAGGAGGCGGTGCGGATTCCCGTCCTCGGCGGCGGCAGCGTCCGCGCGGCGGCCGACGCGGTTCGGATGTTGCGAGAAACCGGCGCGGACGCCGTCGCCATCGGCCGCGGCTGCCTCGGCAACCCGTGGATTTTCGAGCAGGCACGCTGGCTTTGGAGCGGCGGGCCAAGACCGCCGGAGCCGACGGTTCGGCAGCGGGTTCGCGCGATGCTGAACCTGGTCGAGGACGAGTTTCGCTTCTACGGCCCGACGCTGGCGTTACGCCGCTTGCCGCGGACGAGTTGCTACTTCGCCAAGTTCCTGCCCAACTATGCCGAGTTTCGCGCGGCCGTGCGAAAGGCGCGGAATCTCGCCGATTTCCGCCGTTTAGCGCGAGAATGCGAGACTTGATGGTCAACGGTTTCAAGATTCCTCTCACTTTCTATGTAGGAGTCGCCGCCTTCAGTCCCATTGTGAAAAAGTGATTGACCCCGATCCCCATGGCCGTGAGCTTGCCCGCACCCCCACACAGAGCTATAATTCCGCTGTTGAGGCCGCGGAAACACCCGGCAAGCCCCCCTTGCGCCGCACCGGTAAGAAGGTAGACTGTGAGAGAGACAAGCTGGCGACGCCGAGAGGCGTCCGCCACGTTTGCATTTGTGTCGCCGGCGGCAATCCGCTAAAATTGAACGTTTATCTTACCAAGGAGCCGATTCGGTGCAGATGAACATTTCGGTCCGGCACGGTCATGTCAGCGATGCCACCCAGGCGTTGATTCGAGAGAAGCTGGACAAGCTGACCCGTCTCTACGAGCGCATCAGCGCGATCGAACTCACGGTCAACGTCGAGCATCGCGATGCCCCCATGGTTGACCTGAAGGTATCGGCCAAGAAACACGACTTTGTGGCGACCGGACAGGCTGAAAACCTGCTGGTCGCCGTCGATCTGGCGGTCGATCACATGGAGCAGCAACTGCGGAAGCACAAGGAGAAGGTCCAAGACCGTCATCGCAACGCCGGGCACCGGGAGGAATAACCAAGGAGAAACAATGAGATTTGCCGACTTTATCTGTCGCGACGCCATCCTGGCCAAGCTCAATGCCGTCGACAAGGAGGGCGCCATTCGAGAAATGGTCCAGTCGCTCTGCAAGGCGGGCAAGGTCGAAAAAGAGGAGTATGAAAGCATCGTCAAGGCGATCCTCAAGCGTGAGGAATTGGGCAGCACCGGCATCGGCCGAGGGGTTGCCGTTCCGCACACCAAGCACCCCAGCGTCGATCGGCTGGTGGGCTCGGTCGCCGTCAGCCCCCAGGGGGTCGATTTCGCCAGCCTCGACGGCGAGGTCGTCCATCTGTTCTTCCTCCTCATCTCCCCCCCCGACCGGCCCGGCGATCACCTGCGGGCGCTGGAGAACATCTCGCGCCAGCTTCGCGACGACACCTTCTGCAAATTCCTCAAACAGGCCAAGAACGTGGAGGAGATCCAGACCCTATTGAACGAGGCCGACACCAACCAGTTCGGATCGTAAAACAACCATGTCGCAGTCGATTACTCGCAGCATGGTCGTCACGAATCCGGAGGGCATTCACGCCCGGGCCGCCGTCGCCATCGCCGAAACCGTGCGTCAGGGCAAGTCGCGGGTGATTATGGTGAAGGACCAGCGGCGAATCGAAGCGACGGACGTCTTGCAGTTGTTGACGATGGCGGCCGCCCAGGGTGAGCGGATCGAGGTCGAGGCCGAGGGGCCGGACGCCGCCGCAGTGCTGGACGCCCTCGAACCGCTGTTCGCCGGCCAGTTTGGCGACGAAGCCAAGAAATCCGAATAAGCGTCGATGCAAAAACTACAAGGGATTGCCGTCTCGCCCGGCGTGGCCATCGGCGAGGCGCTGGTAATGGACACCGAGGGATTCCGCATCCCTCGCCGTTTCGTGGCGCGCGACGCGGTCGTCGACGAACTGGAGCGGCTCGACAAGGCCATCTCGGCGGCGGCGGCGGAAATCGCCCACCACCGCGAGACAGTCTCCGCCGAGTTGGGCGAAAAATACGGCGCGATCTTCGAGGCCCATCTGCAAATGCTCCAGGACTCGCGGCTCCGCGCCGAACTGGAGGAGATGATTCGCCAGCGGCACTACTCGCCCGAATACGCGGTCAGCCGCATCCTCCGCCGCTACGCCCAGGTCTTCCAGCGACTGGAAACGTCGTACCTGGCCGAGCGGGCGAACGACATCTTCGACATCGAGAAACGTCTGTTGCGGCACTTGCTCGGCCGCCGCCGGGAAGGTATTTCAAACCTGGCTTCGCCCGTGCTGATCTTGGCCCACAATCTCACGCCCAGCGAAACCGCGAACCTCGACCGCCGCTTCGTCCGCGGGTTCGTCACCGAGATCGGCGGGCCCGGCAGCCACACGGCGATCGTGGCCGAGGCCCTCGAAATTCCGGCCGTCGTCGGCACCGGGCCGTTCCTGACCGAAGTCTCCGGCGGCGAGTTGACGATCATCGACGGCGACAAGGGCCTGGTGATCCTGCAGCCCGACGAAGAGACGCTGGCCAGTTATCGTCACAGGGCCGAGGAGACCCGCATCCAGGCGAGCAAGCTGGAGCCGCTCCGCGATCTGCCCGCCCAGACGCTCGACGGCGTCCACATCGAACTGCTTGGCAACATCGAGTTTCCTTACGAAGTCGATCATTGCGTCGATCGCGGAGCGGACGGAGTCGGCTTGTACCGCACCGAATTCCTGTACCTCGGCGCCGAGATCGAGCCGACCGAAGAGGTTCATTTTCAGGCGTATTCGCGAGTTGTGCAGGCGATGGGGCAAAAACCGGTGGTGATTCGCACGTTCGACCTTGGCGCCGACAAGATGCCGAACATGGCCCGGCCGGACGACGAACGCAACCCGTGCCTCGGCCTGCGGAGCATCCGGCTGGCGCTGCGGAATTTGCCGCTTTTTCGCACGCAGTTGCGGGCGACGCTGCGGGCCACGGCGCTGGGCAACGTTCACATCATGTTCCCGCTGGTTTCGACCCTCCTGGAGCTGCGCCAAGCGAAGATGGTGCTTGCCGACGTGATGGAAGACCTCCAGGAGCACAGCATTCCGTTCAACCGCAACGTGCCGGTGGGGATGATGGTCGAAACGCCCGCCGCCGCGATGATGATCGACCATTTCGTCGAGGAGGTCGATTTTCTCAGTATCGGCACAAACGATCTGGTGCAATATACGCTGGCGGTGGATCGGAGCAACAAGGACGTGGTGGGATTGTACAATCCGGCCGATCCGGCGGTGTTGAAACTGATCGCCATGTCGCTCGAGGCCGCCGACCGCAAAGGCGTGTCGATCAGCATGTGCGGGCAGATGAGCGGCAGTCCGTTGTACACGATGCTGCTGTTGGGAATGGGCTTGCGGAAATTCAGCGTAAGCCCCAGTTCCATTCCCGAGGTGAAGAATCTCTGCCGCAGCGTGTCGTTGGCCGAATGCCAGGCCGTCGCCGCCCGCGTAAAGATGCTGGAAAACGCCCGGGATGTGAGAAGCTATCTGAAGGAAGAAGTGAAGAAACACGTTCGGGAGATTGTCGAGTAGCGGTGAGGGGGTAGAACGTAGGTTATGCTTCAGCATAACAAATCCCCCAAATGTTATGCTGACGCATAACCTACGGACTATTGCCCAACCAACGAAGGTGGTTCCCACGCAGAGCGTGGCAACCAGAACCTAGTACAAGAGAACAAACAGATTTTTTGGTTTCCCGCCGACAACGGCAGTGGCGGGGAGAGTCGGACTGATGGTTCGATTACGAGTACGCGTTCGTTTTTCCAAGCAGGGAGACCTGCGGCTGATCGGGCACCGCGACCTGATGCGGTGCCTGGAGCGATTGTTCCGCCGCGCAGGGCTGGCGCTGAGCTTCAGCGAGGGGTTCCATCCGAAACCACGGATGACGTTTCCCCTGGCCCTGGCGGTCGGAATCGAGGGCGATGACGAGGTGATGGAATTGGAGTTGGCCGAAACGACCACCGCCGAAGCCGGAAAAGGGGACAGTCCCCATTTGCCGGAACGGCCCGAAGGGTGCTTGGCACAAAAGGGGACTGTCCCCTTTTCCGGCACCGAGGAACTGCTGCGGCGACTAGCGCCGCACGCCCCGCCAGGGCTCGCGTTCCGCTCGGTGGAGGTGCTGCCCGAGGGCTGCAAGAAAGCCAGCGTCCACAGCGTCACTTACGAAGCCCCGATTCCCACGCCCGACCAAGCCGGTCTGGGTGGGCGGATCGAGCGTCTTCTGGCCGCCTCGTCGTGGCCGATCGAGCGCCCCGCGGGCGTGCGCCGATCGACCTGCGTCCGCTCCTTTCGGAGTTGACGTTTGGCGAGGGGGTGCTGAAGATGCGGCTCCACGTGGACAGCCGGGGGAGCGTCGGCCCTCGCGAGGTATTGGCAGCCTTGGGCTTAAGCGGCATCGAGCGGCAAGGATCGCATCTGCGCCGCACCGCCGTGGAGATCTGCGCATGAGCCGTCTCCGCCGCCATCCTCGCCGCGTCCCGCGCCCCCTGTCGCACGGGCTTCCAGCCCGTGAAGAAAACACGGCCACAACGGCCGTGCCACT
>CAVRAR010000016.1:0-313977 GCA_963719005.1 uncultured Planctomycetia bacterium | reverse complement strand
CTAATCGCCTGGATTAGTGAGAATCAGTGCTGATTAGTGTTCCCGACTTCCTTCTTGGCTTTGTGGTGATCGCCTTTCTTGAGCCGCCGCAGGGCGCGCTGATCGAGAAGATTCTACGTCCCTGCGGCCTCTGGCGCCCCTCCTCGCCGCGGCCGCCGCCCGCTGGGGACTGTCCCAGTTTTCGTGTCAACGAAAATGGGACTGTCCCCTTTGACGCCCCGGATGGTCAGACGGCATCTGCCGCCGAGCCGCGGGAACGGGTCTACGTGGACATCGACACGTTCGAGGCCACCTTCTAATCTCCACCGGCGCCCGTCGGCCGTGGGCGGTGCGCGCGTGCCGCGCGAGAAACCGCCAGTCGAGCCAGTTTTTCGTGGCATCAACGGCCAGCAATCCCGCCCATGAACCCCAGAAATGGGGACGGTGGCCATGAGGGGGAGTGCATCCATGGCCGCACTCCCCCTCATGGCCACCTTGATTCACCACTCCCTGCCGGCTATACTGAGTCCTACGAGAGAAATCAAATTTCCTATCAGTTGGTGAGTTCAAATTGCAATTGCAACAGCCCTTTTTTTGAGCATTTCGACGTGCGAGCTAGCCAAACGTCCCAGATTGCCGGGTCTGCCGAGGCTGCTGCTCAAGAAACGCCGGGTTTGGAGTGTTGCAGTTGGAATTTGCATTCACCTTTCGGAAGAAACCACCGTCTGCGTCCTTAAGTAAACCATGTGCGGAATTTGCGGGATTTTTCGGTCAGATAGTCGGCCCATCGACGCCGATCGCGTTCTCCGCATGCGCGACGCCATGGTCCCTCGCGGGCCGGACGGTTGCGGATTGGAATGCGGTCCTGGCTTTGCTCTTGGGCACCGTCGCCTGTCGATTATCGACTTGTCCACCGCTGCCAGTCAGCCGATGACAAACGAAGATGGCGGTATTCTAATTGTTTTCAACGGTGAAATCTACAATTTCGGCGAGCTTCGTCCGCAATTGGAGCGTGCTGGGCATCAGTTTCGGTCGCAGGGCGACACCGAAGCGCTGATTCATGGATACGAAGAATGGGGCCTCGGGCGTTTGCTGGAACGCATCCGAGGAATGTACGCCTTTGCCATCGTCGATCGCCAGCGAAACGAATTGCATCTTGCGCGGGATCCACTGGGAAAGAAACCGCTTTTCTACCGCTTTGCGGATGGCGAATGTGCATTTGCGTCTTCCGCCCGAGCCCTTTCGCTGGGGCTCGATGCAACGCCGGACATCGATCCTTGTGCCATCGACACGTTGATTTGGAACTCTTACATACCCGGCACGAGGACGATATTTCTCGGCGTACAGAAACTGCTTCCAGGCCGCGCATTAAGCATCGGCCAAGACGGCTCTATGCATGAAATCGTTCATTGG
Source organism: uncultured Planctomycetia bacterium (assembly GCA_963719005.1). Taxonomy (GTDB): domain Bacteria; phylum Planctomycetota; class Planctomycetia; order Pirellulales; family Thermoguttaceae. The sequence continues at coordinate 312,585 of CAVRAR010000016.1, read as the reverse complement.
CAGCCGGATTTCTTCCATCCCGACGCCGAACCGGACGCGGAAAGTTGGTTGGACAAAACCGAAGAGACTCTGAGAACTGCGGTAGCTCGCCGATTTGTCGCCGACGTGCCCGTCGGAGTCATGTTGTCCGGCGGGGTCAACTCCAGCTTGGTGACGGCACTGGCGGCAACGCAGATAAGTCAGGTTAGTACATTCTGCGTATCGAACGAAAATCCATTACAAGACGAAAGCGATTATGCTCTTGCGGTCGCACGGAAATACGGCACACGACATCATGTTTTGCCTGTACGCAGCGACATCCGCAAGGATCTGGTCCAATTGGTCGCCGCCATGGGCGAACCGATGACGGACCTATCGGCGGCCAATATGTTTGCCATAGCCAAGATGGCCAGAGAGTCGGTTACGGTTGTCTTGACCGGTGACGGTGGAGACGAAGGATTCGGCGGTTATACGGAAGCGTGGGCGTTTCACTTGGCCGATCGGATTTGGCGATCGCTGCCCAGTTCTTGTCGTGCCCCACTGGCTACAATCGCCGAGCTGCTGCGAAAAGGGCCGAAACCCGTGCGGCGAGCCGGAACACTTCTCCGTCTCGCCAGTCACTCTATGCCGGCGTCGCTCGGATCCCTTTGGCCCACGGAAGCGGCCGTGCGAAACTCGCTTTACTCTGCGGATTTTCGCAATGCCCTGAAATCTTCCAATCCGCTTCAACATATTTACGATGCGTTGACGGTTAGCGAAGGATATCCATGGTCGGACCGATTCATGCAAATGCAGGTTCTGACCCGTCTCGCAGATGAATACTTGCCAAAAGTCGATTTAGCGACAATGGGAGCCAGTCTTGAGGCTCGCTGTCCGTTTCTAGACCTTGACGTGGTGAATTTGGCAATGCACATTCCCGAAACGATTCGATTCAGCGGTAGGGAGCCGAAAGGACTGTTGCGGCGGTTGGCAAGAAGATACATTCCCGCTCATGCGGTGAATCGCCGTAAACAAGGATTCACAATTCCCATAGAACTTTGGCTGCGCCGAGATTGGGCGGGTATTGTGAATGACTTGATTCTAGGAAGCCATGTGGAACGACGCGGCTGGTTTCAGCGCAATGCGCTGGAACGCATCGTCGCCGAACATCGACAAGGCAGGAATAACGACACACTTTTGTGGACGCTTCTGATTCTGGAATTATGGGTTCGGTTGGTCGTCGATAAGACCATCGGCGTGCACGATTGCCTCTGAATACTTTGCCGAAACCGCATGTCGAACAAGATCGTCCACCTGATCGGGCAACTAAGACGCGGCGGCGCCGAGCGGCAACTCATCCACCTAGCCGGCGAATTGGCCGCGCGCGGCTGGCCGCAGGCCGTCGTTTCTTTCGGCGGCGGCGACGCTTGGAATCAACGCCTCGAAGCCTTGGGAGTCTCTCTGTACGAAATCCCGCGACACCCCATCAAACCTTGGCGATTGTGGCAATTGCTCCGCATTGTGCGTCGAGAACGACCGGCGATTTTGCAAACTTGGTCGCCGCACGTGGCACAATATGCGTATTGGACGCGCTGGCAAGGCAGCGCAGCAACGCTTTACGGCGTGCGAATCGATCTCACCGTCGCTGTTGGAACAGGAGAGCCGCTTTCCAAAATACCCTTTCTGAACCCATTGATCCATGCGGATTGCGCCGTAAGCAATTCGCAGTCGGCATTGGACAGTCTGCGCCGGCGAGGGATAACACTTCCGCGCAGCGAGGTTATTCTCAACATTGTAAAACCTCATGGGCGAGCGAACGCCACAGAGCCGGCTCCCACGCCTCGCATCCTCGCCGTCGGATCGCTGATCCAACGCAAGGGATACGATTGCCTGCTTCGCGCGGCCGGCATTCTTGCCGCCGAACATAAGCCGTTCGAGTTGATCCTGGCCGGCGAAGGGACGGAACGCAAGAACCTGGAATTGTTGGCATCCGCATTAGAAGTGGATCGCCACGTCCGTTTTTTGGGCGACGTGGACAACATCGACGAGTTACTGGCAAGCGCGCACATGATGGTGCACCCCTCGAAACGCGAGGGACTGAGCAACACGATCCTCGAAGGCATGGCCGCGAGACTCCCGGTGATTTCCACCGTGGAATGCGCTTCGGAAATCATAGACGACGGCCGCACGGGCCTTCTCGTGCACGCGGGACAACCGGCCGCTTTGGCGGATGCCATGCAGCGGCTGCTAGACGATCCTTCCCAGCGGGGCCGGCTCGGCGAAGCCGCGTTCCGTTATGTGGAGCAAGTATGTAATGCGGAAACGATTACCGCACAATACGAAAACGTTTACCGCTCCTTGTTGAACGATTCCCGAACATGAGCGATTTACTGATAGGAAAAACGTCGTAGGGTGGATTTCAATCCGCCCCGGCTTTTCAGGCGGACTAGAGCGGTTTCATTTTAGGTGTAGCGGTATCCGCAGTGTTGAAAATAGTTTCGGCACTCGGATTCCGTGAATTGGTCTGTCTTGGTTCAGCGTGAAATGGAAACTTCGATTGGCTTGCTAGGATCGTCCGGGTGTTGAAGTTGGTTGGTAGTGCTTGGATTTTTCGCTTTGGTGTTGTAAGCGAGGGAGGTGGGCGGCAGCAGAACCACCGCCCGGACCTCGCTCACAACCCCTGGGGCGGCGCTCGGGTCGGTTCCCACCGGAGCCCTATCCTCCGCCCAGGTCGTCTCTCATCGTAACGTCCTTCTTTCGATCAGGCAACCGTCCGCAAACGGGCCGCCTCTCGCTGCTCCTTTCTACGCTCGCGGGCCTCCGTCAGTTTGCGATCGCGGGCTGCGAAGATCTCCGCCTCACGGCCCGCCAATTTGTCCGCCGGCGCCACATAGCCAATCGCGCTGTGCAATCGCACCTCGTTGTAGTGCTCCACGTAACGAGCCACAATGCGGATGGCATCCTCCAGCGAGATCGGCGTGCCCGGCCGCAGGCACTCGCCCTTGATGCTCCCGTGAAATCGCTCCAGTTTGCCGTTGCTCTGCGGATAGTACGGGCTGGTGCGCACGTGCGTCATCCCGCAGATGCGAATGAACTCTTTGAAGTCCTTCGCCAAAAACTGCGACCCATTGTCGCTGATGATCCGCGGCGTCTCCTTGGGGAACTTCTCCCGCGCGCGTTGCAGGATCGTCAGTTCATCTTGCTCGGTCATCGAGCGGCGAATCTCCCAATGCACGGTGTAGCGGCTGTAGCCGTCGAGGATCGTCGTCAGGTAGTAAAACGTGCCGTGGATGTTGAGGTAGCTGATGTCGATATGCCAGTGTTCATGGGGTTTTTGCGGCTGTTGGAAGCCCGTGCCTTTCTTCGACGGCTTGTTCGTCGAGCGCCCGATGCGGCCCGCCGCCTTCAATACGCGATAGACGCTGCTGGGACTGACGGCCACCACGTCGCGGTCGAGCATCATGAACGCCAAACGCCGGTAGCCTTCCAGTGGATACTCGAAGGAGAAGCGGATGATGGCCTGCTTCTCCCAATCTTCGAGCCACCAGTCGCGCGGCACCCAGCCGTTGTGTTCGTTCCGCTTGCCGTAGCGATCCTTCCAGTCGTGGAACTTGCTCTGGCCAATGCCCAGCCAAGCCACGAACTTTCTGGCGGGAATCTCCGTGCGCTCGTTCCAACGGCGCACGTAATCGACCACTTCATCGCGAGTGTCGTGGGGAACCCAACGTCCGTTTAGAGTTCCCCATTCTCTTTTTTTGCGCGGACGTTCTCCTCCATCAACTCGGAGATGACCTCGTTCTTCTGAACGAGCTTGGCCCGCAGTCGGGCGACTTCCTCCTCCTGGGCGGAAAGCCTCTTGGCTTCGCGTTTGGCGACCGGGTGAAAGGCGGCCGGAGCGTTATCGAACAGGATTTTCTGCCAGGCGTAGATTTGGTTCGGCTTGATCCCGTACTCGTCGCAGAGGTCCGAGATGGGCACTTTATCGACCAGATACCTCTTGAGAATGGCAGCCTTCTGGTCCGTGCCGAAATGTCGTCGTTGTCCACTCATGAAATTCTCCTCGTCTGGGGGAAGATTCTAACCCAGGCGACCGAGAATTTCCATTTCCAATTGGTTCAAGACAGCGAACTCCAGCCACCTTGTGGCTGGAGAGATTGTCCATCACCACGATGTCGCCAGGTTTCAAGGCCGGTGCCAGATGTTGCTCGACCCAGGCGCGGAACAGTTCGCCGTTGATGCCGCCTTCCACGGTAAGCGGAGCGATGAATCCCTCGGCCCGCAATGCGCCCAAAAAAGTCGTCGTCTGCCAACGTCCGCAAGGAGTTTTTTCCAGCAAACGTGTGCCGAGTTCCGAGCGGCCGTAGGTGCGGGTCATGTTGGATTTAGCCCACGTTTCATCGATGAAAACGACTTTGGCGGGATCGATCGACTCCTGCGAAGCGCGTCATGCCGCGCGCTGCTCAACCACATCGGGGCGATCCTGTTCGCTGGCAATCAGCGTCTTTTTTTTCGCGACTGCTTGAGCGCTTGGCATGCGGCGCAAAGCGTTCCCAGGCAAACCTCTTCGCCGCGCTCCCGCTTCAAATCGGCTTGCAGTTCGCGCAGATAGATGTCGGGCCGAGCTGCGATCTTGGCGACGAGCCAGTCTGCCCAAGCATGCCACGCGGGCTGACGCGGAGCCGCCTTCTTTGGCGCCACTTGGCCGGTCTCGCGACGTTGTTGCTGGATGCGCCGCACCCAAGATTCTGAAACTTTGAAACGCAGCGCGATCATGCGCCGCTCTTCGTTCGTATCGCACGCGGCGAGCACTTCGCCGCGAAACTCCGCATCGTACGGTTTCATCAGGGTCACCTCCTTGAGTGAGATGAACCCAATTTACCGAGTTCGCCCAGAATGCGCTAGACCTACCGTGGAACTGCTCTAAAGTCCGCCCTACGTCGCGTAGAAAGCGTCCCTCCACTGACGTTACGCTGTTCCGTCAGCAACTTGACGGAGCACGATCATTTCGACTTCGATCTGCCCTCACTCTGCGGCATTGCCTTCAACCTCCCGTCGCTTATCAAGTCTCGCTGGTCAACAACAGGGGGATGTCGTGGTCGAGTTCTTCGCCGTCCACCGTGATGAACCCGAATTCGGTGTTTTGGATGTGTGGTGTCATCTTGCCCTCGCCAACGAAACGATGTCGTCAAGCTTGCAGCGCCTTCCTCTTCTCCTCGATGAATTGGAGGTGGTAAGGAATGTGGCGTGTCAGTCGCTCCACGAAGTTCTCCACCGTCATCGGCCCGGCTACGGAATGGATGCCACGACGTTGAAAATCCTCTGGCTTCAACGTTCGTAGAATCCGAGCTACGTGCTTGCGAATCATCTCGATGAGCAGAAGCTCTTCTTCAATTGGCCGCTCGTGATAAGCCAACCGAGCAGCAAACCGGCTTTGCTGGCTTTGGTCGCCGCCGATCAACGTTGGTTCGTTCTCGGCGATAGTTCGCTTGATGCGGTCGGCACCGACGATTTCGTAATCGGCCAAGTGGCAGACGACTTCCAACGTGGACCATTTGCCGGGGATCGGACGAGCAACAAGTTGCTCTTGGGTCATACCAGCCACAGCCTGCCGTAGCAGTGCGGGACCGGCAAGGTAGCCGTCAATAAGTGTCGTAGCTTCCATTGGGTGTCCTCCAAGCCAATTGCCCGTTCCAAATGATACCAACTTACCCGCCAGTTTCCAACGATGCCAGTCGCCCGTCTCGGAGTTCCAGCGATTACAAGCAGAAAAGGGGTCAGAACTGTTTTTCATCGTTCAGTTCGTTCTCGGAGCTGACAAAAAAGTTCTGACCCCTTTGTCGCTTCTTTGTCGCTTCCTTTGTCGCTTCCTTTGTCGCTTTGGCCTTTGTCGCTTCCTCCGCTGCCCGCCCTGAAAATTGAGATTGCCCCATCGTCGCCAAACCGAGTAGACTCCAGGTTGAAGAGTGGCTCGGCAGCCTGGATCGTCCGAGCTTCTTGCCTCGATTCCGTGGACGCGGCGAGGTGCGGGAAGGTCGCCGGCATCCTGGGAATCCGATGGGATGGCGGGACCGTGAACCAGGTTTTTTCAGAAAGGAACAGCAGCAATGTTGCATCGGATACCGTGCGTCTTTGCGGCGTGCCTTCTCTCGACGGCGATCGCTCTTGCGGGCGACAAGAGCGCAAACGATGCCAAGAACTTGCAAGGGACGTGGCAAGCAGTTTATCTGGAAGCCAACGGGAAGAAATCGCCGGACGATCAGGTGAAGGAATTGCAGATCGTCTTCAGGGGAGACCAGGTTTTCGCCGTCAAGTCGGAAGGCGAGGGGCAGAAGTGCAAGTTCAAGTTAGGCGTTAGCAGGACGCCGCACACGATCGATCTGAGTCCGATTGAGGAACGGGGCAAGCGGAAAATCGCGGCCGGAATCTACTCCCTGAAAGATGGGCAACTCAAGCTGTGCATCAACCTTTTTGGCAAAGACACTACCCAACGGCCCACGGCATTCAAGACACACGAGGGAGACGGAGTAGGTTTCGCCATATTGAAACGTGCAAAGGCGCCGCTTCCCACTCGGTGATGCGATCAATGCTCGTTACTCGACTCGCCCGGTCCTCTCGTGTCTGCGAAAAGGCGCTATCGCAGTCAACAGAAAAGACTCCCGACCTCGTTTAGCGTGGCACCTCCACCGGTCTACCGCCGCCATTATCGACGGCAGTCATTGAACGTGCAAGCACCTGACACGGGCTGCCATGTGTGTGCCTTGTTCCAGTTCTCTCCGATCCTTGTTGGGCCAGGTGCAGAATCGCGACGGGGACGGCGCTAATTCGCACCATCCCAGTTTCCAATACTAGCTGCGTCCCAGTTTCGACTCTGGGGCTGGACGAAAAAGGAGATGCAGTGGGTAATCCACCTCCACCGGCGTGAACGCTTGGGCTTAGGAAAAGGAGTTCGCCCAAGAAACGGTTCCTGACACCTTTTTCCCCCCCTTTTTCCCCCTTCTCGACTCTACTCCGTTCTACTCCGTCGCCCTTTTCCGTCGCTCGCCGCCTTTTTGCGTCTTCAGATTGGTGCAGCCCCGGAAAACAAGAGGGATGACCAAAGGCGTGCCCGGCCGCGTATAATGAACAGGTCGGGGGCAGTCCATTCACAACATCGCAGAAATGGGAGGGATAGTTATGTATAGACGACTTCTTCTCGCGGCAATGGCCATCGTGATGGGTTTTTTCGCGTCCGGGGTTTTCGCCCAGTGCGGCTGTGGATCGGTGCAGACTGCTTATTATGCGCCGGCCGAGTCGAGTTACTCGGCGTATTACCCTTCTACGGTAACGTACTATGCGCCGACAGAGCAAGTTACCTATGCCCCGGCGGCGCCGGTCACCTATTACGCGCCGGTGACGCCGCAGGTGACGTATTATGCCCCGGCGGCGCCGAGTTACACGACGTATTACGCCCCGGCGGCGCCGAGCTACACGACGTACTATGCCCCGGGCTACAGGACATATTACGCCTCGCCGGCGGTGCAACCTTATGCGACGTATTACGCGCCGGCCGTTCAGTCGTCTGTGGTTTATTACGGCGTCGGCGGCACGAGCATCTACGGAACGCCGAAGGTCTATGAGCCGTGGCAGCCGGTGCGAAACGTGCTGCGAGCGCTCACTCCGTAGACGAGGCGCCGGTGACATTCGCCACCCGGCGTAAACGCGCGGGCCTAGTACCGCTGGTGCGGAAACGACCGTGAACGGCCGTGAAAAATGCACGGAACGGGACGCCGTCAATTGGAAAATGCTCCCGGCCGCTCCTAGTGCACCGCCCGGCCTCAATTGACAGGTGGGGCAGACATTCCTGTCTGCCCACGGGCAGGCAAGAAAGCCTGCCTCGCCGTTCCTGTAACCTGTCGCTCCAAGTCGGTTGTTCCACCAGCGTCTCGACCCTTCCGTCCCCCTAGCTGGCGGCGGGCTCGACGGTGATGTTGAAAAGTGGATCGCTGGGGCGGGAGCCGATGCGGAAGGGGAACCGCAGTGACATGCCCTGGTGTAGCTTGGGCAGATCGCACTCCTGTTTCAGCACCGCATTTGCGGGGGCGGAGACGGGGATCTTGGCGAGCGTTTCGCCCGACGCTCGCTTGATGCGGAGATTGCCGCGCTCGAAGGCGATGGTGAAGGCCGACTTGCCGCCGGGCACGCTCCGGGTGAACAGTTGGCGGCCCGCGCTGTCCCGCAGGATCACTCTGCTCGGCGTGGAGCGCATGACGGTCAGGCAAAGGCTCGGGTCGAGCACCTTGCCGTCGCCGCCCATCGTTGGCCCGGCGAGCGAGATTTCTTCGGTAGTCGTCGCCGGCAAGCGCACGATGCAACCGGCGCACACGACCAATGCCGCGGTGAGCATCACCAGTAGGCATCTATTCATAATGTAGCGACGTTTTCATTTCCGGGGGGGGAATCGTGGGGGCGCGAAACAGTTCTGCCCCCTTTTGTCTCGGGAAAAGACTCCCGAGCCCGTTTACGACCGGCGGCAGGGGGATTCTTTCCTTGTTTGCGGAGTTTTTTCGGTTTTTCCATACCCTTTCATTTTGGGAACAATGGAAAAAGCCGAAATTCGGGCACGGCGCAGCACCAGGAGCGCGAACGCGCTGGGGCGTCTTCGGGTGTGGGAACCAGACGCGGTGTTTTGGGTCAGCGGGGTCTTGCGTCTGCCAAAAGAGCTTGTCGTTGGCAGGGACAGGTGGTCTTCCACGTGGTTGCCAGCCATTTACCCCGTCCGTGCACAGCGTGGAGGGACGATGCCCGCGCTGCCGACGGCGAAGGAGCACAGGGGACAGTCCCATTTTCGCTTGCACGACAATTGGGAGAGTCCCCGCTTCGCTCGCTCGGTGTTACGCGAGACGGTGGGGCGGTGGAGGGTCTGTTGGCCTGCGTCGAGACTCTGACGCGAGGTGGTTCGCTGTGGGCAGCCTCCTTTTGCCAACCATGTGTCCTTGTTTGATCGGTCGAAGCCTGCGGGGGAAGCGGCTGGCGTAACCGTTCACAGGGTGGTGAAGCACGTATCCGGCACACGCCGTGTGCCGCCCGTCGCCCCGAATCGCCCGCAGGCAGCGGCACACGGCGTGTGCCGGATACTTTTCGGGCCGTGAACGGTTACGCGGCTGGCTGACGAGTTCCTTCGCTTTTCTAGGCTCCTGCACCGATGCCGTTGGCCTGCCGGCTATCGCCGGACAGTGTCTGGCGTTGTGTATACCATGTGCGACGGCCCGCTTCAACCCTTTTTCTTGTGCCACTGCGGTGGATTTTCGGTGAATGCCGAATCGCCGAACGGGTGGAAAAGGCGTCGGCATTCCCGCGTTATTCTGCGAGAACGGTTTTTACCACCTTTTCGGCCGCATATTGAACGTCAGCTACTTGTTACCTATTCTGCCACAATCGGTGATGTCCCCTTTTCCGGTCCGCGACGACGATCGTTTGACGACTTTGCAGCATTTTTCTATAATGGCGGCATGGTGCTCGGCAATCTCATTATTTTCCTGGGGATCCCGCTGGCGATGCTCGGCCTGCGGTGGCTGCTTCTCGGGTCGCTTGGCCCCACGGACGAAGATGATCGGCACCGGCCACCGTGGGATTGAACGCGGACCGAACCACCGCAAGAGGGAAAGGAAAGGGGGGGAAAGGCGCGCTTATTAGCCGTTGCCCGAATAAGCGCGCCTGATACTATAACCGCCGCGTGGAAAAGGCCCCTTGCTGGTGGACTAAGGTTGTGATGTTGAATCCTTCCGAAATCCACCAAACAAGGAGACCCATTCATGTGGCACGTGGGAATTGATCTGCATCGAGAGTTCATCGTTATGGCGGCCGTTCGTGACAACGGTGAAGTCATGGAGCCGATGCGAATCGCTTGTAGCGAAACAGAGGACATTGTGAACACCGTTCGCACTCTCGGCCGATTTCGCGCCGTCATCGAGGCCAGCGGAACCTATCGCTGGCTCTATGATCTGCTGCGCCCGCACGGCACGGTTCTCTTAGCTCATCCGCTTCGGCTGCGGGCCATGATACAACGCCGCACCAAGACAGACAAGCTGGACGCCCAACTCTTGGCGAACTTGTTGCGAATCAACCAGATTCCCTTGGCCTACATTCCGCCGGAACCATACCAGCGGTTGCGCGACTTGGTGCGATGCCGGGCGCGAATGGGCCGCGAATTGGCGGAGGCCAAAATCCGACTGCGGGCATTGCTGGCACGGCAGAATCGCCAAGCCCCGTTTCGGATGCCTTTTGGCGTTCGCGGCCTGGCGTGGTTTCGCCAACAAGATTTCGGACCGATTGAGAATCTCACCCGCGACGAACTATTGGCGCGGATGAAGCACTTTGGCCGGCACATCGCGGTGTTCGATCAGCAGATCGCCGAGATCGCTAACGACTTTCCGCAGACGGAAGCGCTGCTCGACATCCACGGCATCGCTTTGTTCTCGGCGCTGTTGATCGTGGCCGAACTGGGCGAGGTGGAACGTTTCCGCACCGCCAAGGAGGTCGGCGCGTATGGCGGGCTGACTTCCCGCGTGCACCAGTCCGGCGGCCATTGCTACCAAGGGCCAATTACGCGTCAAGGTTCCCCTTGGCTGCGTTGGATTTTAGTGCAGGCGGCGATGAAGGCGACCCGCGATGACGCGGCACTGAAGAAGTTTTACACGCGGGTGCGGAAGCGGTCGGGGGCAAAAAAGGCACGCGTGGCAGTGGCCCGGAAGCTGGCGGAGATTTGTTGGAAACGGCTGCGGCATTGGCATCGCGCCCGCGCCGAGCAAGCAGCGTAGAGAGTAGAAAGGAACTAATGCTTCGCGCACCTATACGGTCGTTGTTGGCCCGGCAACGGGACTGATGGAACAAAGGTTCGCATCGAGCGCCTGATTGGGCACTACGGCCGGTGAATATTATCCTGTGCGACGAGCGAAAGCCCGGACGGCACGAATGGGTGTCTACCTTGTGCGCGACGGCAAACGGCGGAGATGGCAATGGGTGCTCCCGCCGGCGAAAGATGCTCGGTGCGTTGCGGCGTCGGATTTTCGGAGGGATAGGTAGGGCAAATGAATGAAGCAAGAAGGCAAAACGGCCCTGACAGCCTGAGCCGGCAGGGCCTTACGGGTCATTCACCCGCCCTAGCCCGGCTATTCCTCGTCGGGTTGCGTCCCCGCAGAGCCTGACTCCGCTTCACCGAGCAAAGCGATTATAGCAGCAACATGATCGTCATGTTGACAAAACACGAAACTGGGCCTTGACTCAGCGGCGGTTATGGGTGTCCCCCTTTTCTTCTTCTTTGCTGTCCGACAAGAGTTGATAGACTTTTCGCAACACCAAATCCTCGCACTGGTCGTTCTTGAGGCAGAGCACGAATTGTTTCTGCTTGGTTGTCGGCATCGGAGTCACCCCAGGGTTCGCTTGATCTTCATTTTCTTCCGGCCTTTGCCGTGCGCCTCATACCAGTGTTCAAAGTATATGCCGGACGCCCCTGTCGCTTCATCCTGACACCCTTTCCCGCCATTCAATTCATGCGCTCGATTCGGGTCGGCACCAATTCAGGCCGAAGAGGCTTCTTCAGTTCGCCTTCGACACAAACTTTATCACTCTTCCGAATGGCGTCGAAAACGGGCAAAAAATTGGGCGTAACATCATACCGACAAACCGTAAGGGCGACGCCGACATGAGCGTCTTCTTTCTTGGGCCCGATTTCGATGACAATGGCGGTGCCTTCGCCGTCATGAATCACGTTCGAAACGTATCCTTCCCAACGGACTTTGGCATGGCCCCACCGTCGTGCGAACTCCTGCTGGTCATGGGTGCTGTCATCAGATGCCTTATCCCTGGCTGCCATAAACTCAGCGAACGACGACGCACCAGGGGTTGAGGGTGGTGGCACAACTGTGTGGCCACCAGCAGACTGGTCAACAGTCGTTGTCGCGGCAGGCGGGCCGGGCGACACCTTAGCCCAAGTGTAGTCGCAGCCTTTCGTAACGATTCCCCCCAATATCATCAACAGAACCGGGTAAACGAGAGTTTTCCACGATTTCAGCAAGACGCCATCGCTTGCCTCATGGCGATGGCAGAGATACACCTTGGAGCCCCAGCCGTTGCGCACGGTGAGGCTTAGAAGATTGAGCACACAATACGCGAGCCACAGTGCGCTGATAACGCAAACGGTTGCGAAGGCCGCTCCGTGGCCGAGCAGGGAAGCTGCGCCGAACACCGCGATCAAACCGATGACGGCGCATCCGAGCATCCAGATGGGTCGCGGCTGCGGGAGATCGGGAAGACAACAGTACCACCGCCGGTTAGCGTCGAGGACGTCTCTTATTTTGTGGTACGCACGTCTACCTTCGTCGTTTTCCGGGGCAGACAGGCGATTTCCATAGCGATCGACTGAAAGGCTCGCCCAACAGTTCCCTCGCCCGCAGATGCGGATGGCTTCAACCGACGGTCCCTTCTGTTCCTTGAGTTCATCGAGGGATTCGTACTCAAATTCGCCGTCAGAGATGTCCGCGCCTCTGGTACGCCTCCTCAATTGTCTGCACAATGTCGTCCAGGTCGCGACGGTACAGCTTTACTGCTGGGAAACTGCTGGGCAGGCCCTTCGGAAGGCGTTTTGCCATGATGCTCACCTCGTTAAGGGGGCCCGAAGCGCTTTTCGTAGTTCAATTCGCTCTTGGGCTCGGAAAATAGTTCCCCCCTTTTTCGCCTTTATTGCCGCGCTTGTCATTGTGGTTCCGCCCCAAGACGTCGCTCGACCTCTTCGAGCGACACGGTGCCGGGTTCCTTGCAACGTTCGGCCAGGAACGACATGAACTTTTCGCTTGCGGCCAGTTCAGCGACCTCGCGGTCGAAGGCATCCGCGGCCTCGACGACGAACTCGTTGCCGTCGCGATTGACGACCAGCACCGCATCATCACTGGCCATTTGCAGCAACTCATCGACGCTGACCGGCGTTTGACGCACATCTAGTTTGGTCATAGCTCTACCGCCTTTCCCTTCCCGTCTGTAACAACGACTCCCGACCCCTTTACACGTTCCGTGCACGCGGGACAACCGGCCGCTTTGGCGGATGCCATGCAACGGCTGCTAGACGATCCTTCCCAGCGGGGCCGGCTCGGCGAAGCCGCGTTCCGTTATGTGGAGCAAGTATGTAATGCGGAAACGATTACCGCACAATACGAAAACGTTTACCGCTCCTTGTTGAACGATTCCCGAACATGAGTGATTTGCTGATAGGAAAAAGGTCGTAGGGTGGATTTCAATCCGCCCCGGCTTTTCAGACGGACTAAAGTCCGCCCTACGTCGCGTAGAAAGCGTCCATCCACTGACGTTACGCTGTTCCGTCAGCAACTTGACGGAGCACGATCATGTCAACTTCGATCTGCCCTCACTCTGCGGCATTGCCTTCAAGCTCCCGTCGCTTATCAAGTCTCGCTGGTCAACAAGAGGGGACACGAACCAATTATGCTTGTTTGGGAGACTTTATACATTGCCTCGATCGCCAATATCGGTTTGCGTCCCCCGAATCCCCCGTCGGGTTGCGTCCCCGCAGAGCCTGACTCCGCTTCACCGGGCAAAGCAATTATAGCAGCAACATGATCGTCATGTTGACAAAACACGAAACTGGGCCTTGACTCAGCGGCGGTTATGGGTGTCCCCCTTTTTCCCCTTCTTACGCTTTCAGCGCCCCTTCGTTGCGTCCCCCCTCTCTGCCCCGCTCAGGTCGCTTCCAAATAGATCGTCGTGACACCACTCTGGGTATTCTCGAACACGTCGGCGACACGGACGTTTCCATGAGCGTCGAATTGCTCCTCCGGTGTGAGAGCGTTTATTCTTGTGTGGTCGTCCCATGGCAGGAGCCCCCAAGACCCACGGCCGATGAGATTGGTTCCGATCGTTTCATTACTCTTGCGCAGCACATGCATTGTGAGCCCCACTTCGCGCACATCCTCACAACAGTCCGATTCGCTGTCGTATCGCTTCTCTTCTTTTATCCTCCCGCCCTTCCGAAAGACCAAGACAATGTGGCAGCCTAGCTGCTCACGCACACGTCTGATCTCTTCGGCCTCAGTCTGCCGAGTTACCTTTTCCTCCATCAGCCTATTAGTGGGATCGAGACGACTCGCCGCATCCTTGGCACGCTGCTCGCGAAGGCGATCAGGGGTCCACTCAAAGAACAACATTCTGTTGAACTGGCCAACGTCATAGCCGCAGGCATCCAGAACGTCTGCGTACTCTGCCCTTGGCAGTCGCGGCACACCGTCGCGTCCGAGGAGTCGCGATTCAACAAAGTACCGAATCGTTTCTGCGACTGTTTCGCTTTCATTCTTGTCGTCGTGCCAGATTTTGGGCAGATCCCGCCGCAAGCACTCGTGGAAGCCATGCCCCATGAGGTGCGCAATGCAGAATCGTTGGTGCTTGGCAGGATCAATAGTTACCACGCCACTGTCCTCGCTCGTGCTTTCCCATTGCGGCTCCGAGCATTCCTGAAACCGGAACTCAGTCACCTGCTTGTGGCGATAACGGAACGATCTTAGCGACTCCAGCGGTTCGAGGAGGCGGATGGTTGCCTTATACACCGCGTCGATATCGGTGCGCCAGTCGTCAGTCATCTTGGGCTCCTTTGGAAGCTTGAGGGTGCCAGAACCGCCGCTTGGGCCTGGCACTACGAAGAAACGCCCAGAGACCGAAGCCTCAGGGCGTTTCTTGGTGTTAATCTTGGTGAAATCGTCTAACGCCGCGTGGGGCGGCAGGGGAACTGCCGGCCCGACACACGCTCCGCGACCGGTGGTCGCGGCTTTACAGTCGCTATTGTAACCGATCGCCGCTGCGCCGCCCACAAGTGGCCCCTTTATCCGCTTGTCATTGTGGCTCTGCCCCAAGGCGTCGCTCGATCTCTTCGAGCGACACGCCCCTCCGTGCCAATAATGAGTGAGACAACTGCCTCCTGGTTTATTACAGTAGAGGGTAAGGAGGTAGAACGATGGAGAATGCAAGGATGTTGGGAACAGAAGATGGGGTGGTAGGCGGAACGAAAGGAGGGCGTAGCCCGACTGGAGTTCCGCCTACCACCCCGGCCGTCACGGTTACGGACGGGACGGCCACTGGCAACGGAAGACGGATGCCTGACCCTGCCGTTTTGGAGAAACCCGTGCGGCGACGGTTCCTGGTGGAATATAAGCTCCGCATCCTCCAGGAGGCCGATCGTTGCACCGCGTCCGGCCAACTCGGCGCACTGCTGCGTCGCGAGGGCTTGTACTCGTCGCTCCTGAGTACGTGGCGGGAGCAGCGTCGCAAAGGGATGCTGGCTGGCCTGACTCCCAAGCGGCGTGGGCGGAAGGCCAATCCCGATGCCCCCTTGATCGCCGAAAACCTGCGGCTCACTCGCGAAACCCATCGGCTGGCGGCCAAGCTCCGCCAAGCCGAAACGATCATCGATATCCAAAAAAAACTTTCGGAGATACTGGGGATTCCCCTGCCGCCGTCCGACTACAACGGGAGCGAGCCATGAACGCCATCGAAGAACTTGCTCCGCAGGTCGGCACGTCCGCAGCCTGCCGCAGTTTGAGCGTGGCCCGAGCAACGCACTACCGGCATCGTCAGCCAAAGCCAATCGAGCCCAAAACCGCGACACGGCCCAGGCCGCCACGAGCGCTGGGTGAGTACGAACGGCAACAGGTCCTCGATGTGCTCGACAGCGAGCCGTTCGCCGACAAGGCTCCGGCCGAGGTTTATGCGGCACTTTTGGATCAGGGCCGGTATCTCTGCTCGATTCGCACGATGTACCGCGTTCTGGACTCTCGGAAAGAAGTTCGTGAGCGGCGCGACCAATTGCGACACCCGACCTATCACAAGCCGCAATTGCTGGCCACCGCTCCCAATCAGGTTTGGTCCTGGGACATCACCAAGCTCTTGGGGCCGACGAAATGGACGTACTTCCACCTTTACGTGATCCTCGACATCTTTAGCCGCTACGTGGTGGGCTGGATGCTGGCCAGTCGTGAAAGCCAACATCTTGCCGAGCGGTTGATTCGCGAGACGGTCGTCAAGGAAGGCGTTGTTCGGGACCAACTGACGATCCACAGCGATCGTGGGCCGTCGATGCGATCGCAGACCGTGGCCCAACTTCTGGCCACGCTGGGGATCACCAAATCGCACAGCCGGCCGCACGTATCCGACGACAATCCATTCTCGGAGAGCCAGTTCAAGACGATGAAGTATCAGCCGGAGTTCCCCGACCGTTTCACGAGCATGGAACACGGCCTGGAGTTTTGCGGCAAGTTCATCCACTGGCAGAACCACGAGCATCATCACTGGGGCCTTGGCCTGCTGACTCCAGCGATGGTGCATTGCGGTCAGGCCGCCGCGGTACTGGCTGCTCGGCAGACGGTGCTCACCGCGGCCTATGCTGCCCATCCCGAACGCTTTGTCGGCGCACCGCCGCGTCCGCTGGCGTTGCCAAGCGAAGTCTGGATCAACCCTCCGGCCGATGGGCTGGAACCCCGTATGCTACAACTACCGCGCGACACTAATTTCGTACCGCAGTTGTCTCAAACCCATTGACACGTTCCGCGCTGCCGGGTTCCTTACAACGTTCGGCCAGGAACGACATGAACTTTTCGCTTGCGGCCAGTTCAGCAACCTCGCGGTCGAAGGCATCCGCGGCCTCGACGACGAACTCGTTGCCGTCGCGATTGACGACCAGCACCGCATCATCACTGGCCATTTGCAGCAACTCATCGACGCTGACCGGCGTTTGACGCACATCTAGCTTCGTCATAGGTCTACCGCTCCCGTATACGATTATACTCCGTGGCGGTAATCCAGTACACGGCGGCACACAGCCGGTATGAGAAACGCCCAGAGACGGATGCCTCGCGGCGTTTCTTAGTGTTGATCTTTGGTGATGGTGCGTAACGCGGCACGGGACTACACTATCCCAAACCGCCCTCACCCCCGGCCCCTCTCCCGCAAGCGGGAGAGGGGAGAGAGTGAACTAATCGCTAATCCCCAGCCCCTAATCCCTGGCCCCTAATCCCTGGCCCCTCCTCAATACATATCCTCATCGCCGCCTTGCGGCATGGCGGGGGCTTTGTCTTTCTTGGGCTTGTCGGCGATCAGGGCGTCGCTGGTTAGGAGCAATATCGCTACGCTGGATGCGTTTTGCAGGGCGGTGCGGGTTACCTTCGTCGGGTCGATCACGCCGGCCTTTACCATGTCTTCGTAGACGTTGGTCAGGGCGTTGTAGCCGAACGCGCCACGGCCTTCGGCGACCTTTTCGCAGACGATGCCGCCGTCTTGGCCGGCGTTGCCCGCGATTTGAGTGAGCGGGGCGCGACAGGCACGCAAGACGATCTTGTAGCCGACCTCTTCGTCCTGGCCTAGCCCGTCGGGCTTCACCGCGGCCGAGGCACGCAGCAAGGCGACGCCGCCGCCGGGCAATATGCCCTCTTCGACGGCCGCGCGGGTGGCGTGCAGGGCGTCTTCTACGCGGGCCTTCTTCTCCTTCATCTCGCTCTCGGTCGTCGCGCCGACGTTGATCTTGGCCACACCGCCGGCCAACTTGGCCAGACGCTCTTCGAGCTTCTCGCGGTCGTAGTCGCTGGTGCAGTTCTCGATTTCGCGGCGCAATTGCCCGATGCGATCCTTGATGTCGCTGCTCTTGCCGGCGCCCTCGATGATCGTCGTGTTGTCCTTGTCGATGACGATCTTCTTTGCGCGGCCAAGCTCGGCCAACGTGACGTTTTCGAGCTTCTTGCCGAGGCTCTCGAACAGCGGCTGGCCGGCCGTGAGGATGCCGATGTCTTCGAGCATCGCCTTGCGGCGATCGCCGTAGCCGGGCGCCTTGACCGCGGCCACCTTGAGCGTGCCGCGCAGGCGGTTGATGACCAACGTGGCCAGGGCCTCGCCGTCGATGTCTTCGGCGACGATCAACAGCGGCTTGCCCGAGTTGACGACCTTCTCCAGCACGGGCACCAGATCCTTGATGCTGGAGAGCTTCTTCTCGTTGATGAGGATGTATGCGTCTTCGAGCACGACTTCCATCTTGGCCGGATCGGTGACGAAGTAGGGGGAGAGGTATCCGCGATCGAACTGCATGCCCTCGACCCACTCGACCTCGGTGGCCAGGCTCTTGCCTTCGTCGACGGTGATGACGCCGTCCTTGCCGACCTTTTCCATCGCGTCGGCCAGCAGGCGGCCGATCTCGGCGTCGTTGTTGGCGGCGACGCTGCCGACCTGGGCGATCTCTTCCTTCTTGTTCTTCACCGAAATCGACATGCTCTTGAGCTTGTCGGTGATGTCGGCGACCGCCCGCTCGATGCCGGTCTTGAGCTGGATGGGATTCACGCCGGAGACGACGGCCCGTAGGCCCTCGTTGAAGATGGCCTCGGCGAGGATGGTGGCGGTAGTCGTGCCGTCGCCGGCGACGTCGCTGGTCTTGCTGGCGACTTCGCGGACCATGCGGGCGCCCATGTTCTCGTAGACGTCCTCAAGGTCGATCTCCTTGGCGACGGTGACGCCGTCCTTGGTGACGGTGGGCGAGCCGAAGCTTTTCTGCAGGATGACGTTGCGGCCGCGCGGGCCCAACGTAACCTTGACCGCCTGGGCCAATTTGGTAACGCCGCGTTTCAGTGCGTCGCGGGCTTCTTGGTCAAATGCAATCATTTTTGCCATGGGAACGGAACTCCTTGTATTATTTGGGATTAGGGACCAGGGGTCAGGGATCAGGGATCGGACATTCTGACCCCTGACCTCTGCCCCCCGTCCCCTTCGTTGTTACTTGATTACGGCCAGAATGTCCTCTTCGTGCATCAGCAGCAGTTCGCGGGTGCCGAGCTTGAAGGTGTCGCCGGCGTAAGAACTGAACAGGACTCGGTCGCCAACCTTCACCTGCAACGGGCTGCGGGCGCCGTTGTCCAACATCCGGCCATCGCCGACGCTGATGACTTTTCCGCGGGCGGGTTTGTCCTTGGCCGTGTCGGGCAGGACGATCCCGCCAGCGGTGACCGTTTCCGCTTCCTCGCGTTCGACGACGACGCGGTCGCCCAGCGGCTGAAGCTTGATTTTGGTCGGGTCGGAAGATTTCTTCTCTTTAGCCATGCCTGATAGTCTCCGAAAAACTGCTCGAAAGGGGAACGTAATCTGCCAAAGCGGCGCGCACGAAACACCGCGGCATCGCAGGGATGCAATCGGCGCGCCAAAGGGACGCCGTGCTGCAAGCCGCGGCGGTGCAATGGGTTAGGCGTTTGGACAACTTTGCCGGCAACGGGTCGGGCCGTCAAGGATGGCAAAAGCGGGCGGGAAACACGGCGGGCGGCTGCCAATTTGACAGCCGGCGGTTGACCGCGCTAAGGCGTGTCCTACTATTGAGGGGGAAGCGGAGAGATGTAGGTTATGCTTCAGCATAACACCGGCCGCCCGGCGGTTCGTTATGCTGAAGCATAACCTACGGGAGGCCCGGGAGGCGGCTCACGCGAAGGCGCGAAGGCGCTAAGAGAGGCAACTATGATTCGTCAAACCAGTGTCTTTGCGCCTTGGCGCCTTTGCGTGAGGATTTTGCGGCGTCCGGGCTCGCGATGGGTGTCGGCAGCGGCCCTTCGGGCGTTTCTGTTCGTGGTATGGATTGCCACGAGCGTCGTTGCTCGGGCGGAAGACCGCGTTCAGGCGGAGTTCGACCGCGTTGCGAAGATGAGTGCGGCCGAACAACAGGCGTGGCTGCGGCAGTTGGAGCAACGTGCCGCACGGGCGGCTCGGCTGACGCTCTCGCCTAAAGAGGCTGCCCGGCGTATGACCCATACCGACGCGCTGCTGCATCAGAAGACGGTTACGTGGAAGGTGCTGCGCGAGGTGATTGAAGATACGGAGGCTCGCGAGAAGGCGGCCAACGGGACGGCGAAACCGAAGGCGGTCAAGATAGCGGTTGCGAAGCCGCGAGCGGCCGAGAAGCACGATGCGAAATCACGGACGAAAAGAATTGCGAAGTCGCAAGCGGCGGAGGCCGCTACGGTGGTGAAGGTGAACGTGGAGGAGTTGGAGTCTCAAATCGCCGCGTCGAATCTGGCCTTGCGCGAATTGGAGGCCGATCTGACCGAAAAGACCGCGTGGACGGCCGCAAAGCTCGAACCGTTGGCCGACCGCTTGAAGACGTTGGTCGTTCGCCAAAACGATCTTGGGCTGTTCCGCGACGCGTTGCCGAAGGAGCGGCAAGCGGAGGTTACGAAACTGGAAACGCCGCGGTCAGCGATTTCACAGCTCAGCGCTCGGGTGGTCGAGGCCCGCAACCGCGCCAACGATTCGCAATTCAGCGGCGACGACGTCGAGCGTCGGGCCGAGTTGGCCCGCTTGGATGCGGTCTCCCACCGGCTGGCGGAACTGGCGGGAAAGTGACGCGGAGGGGGACGGAGGAGGCTGTCGGCAAAACGTCTTGGGGCTTGCGTAGCGTTCGACCGACAACCTCCTCCGTCCCCCACGTCCTCCGCGCTACCCGAAAATCCTCAAGAACTTTACGAGGATCAGCACCAGCATAACAACCAGATAGACTCGCAGCGCGAACAGGGCGATCTTGACGGTGCGCGTGGTTTGGATGCGGGGCATGGGTCACACTCTCGTTCGCGGCGTAAAGCCTTTCATGATGTCGTTGTAATGGATCACGCCCAGCAGGCAGTCCTTCTCGTTCACCACCGGAATCATGCGGTAGTGGTACTTGGCGAATAGTTCGGCCAGGTCGTCCTTCAAGTCGTCCGATTCGGCGGCGACCACCGGCGAGGCCATCAGATCGCCGAGGAGCGTATTGTCCGGGGCAAGCACCAGTTCGCGCAAATCGACCACGCCAAGCAGCATCCGATCGGGATCGGCCGTCACGTAGATGTACGAAACCATGTCGTGATCGTACTGCGACGATCGCAGGTGCCGCAAGGCGTCGCCGACGGTCGTCTCTTTGGGCATGGTGACGCAGCCGGCCGACATCAACGCTCCCGCGGTTACTTCCCGCTCGGAGAGGATCTCCTCGACGCGGCCGGCCTGATCCTTCGGCAACAGGGCGAGCAGTTCCATTTTGTCGTCGTGCGGCAGAACGGCGAACAGGTCGACCAACTGGGCGGTTGACATTTCGGTCAAGATGGTTCGCGCGCGTTCCTGGCGCAGGTTGGCGATGATTTGCCGCTGCGCCCGCGGTTCGGCCTCCATCAGAGTTTCGGCGGCCTTCTCGGAATCCAACAGCGAGAACACGGCCGTTTGCTCCTTGCCCGACAGCTCTTCC
Source organism: uncultured Planctomycetia bacterium (assembly GCA_963719005.1). Classification (GTDB taxonomy): domain Bacteria; phylum Planctomycetota; class Planctomycetia; order Pirellulales; family Thermoguttaceae. The sequence goes on along the minus strand of CAVRAR010000016.1, from coordinate 291,362 downwards.
AGCGCGTCGGCGAGGTCTTCGCTGGGCAGTTCCTTGACCTGATCGCGGGTGATCGAAAGCGAGAGGGTGTCGCTGGCCACGGCGTCTTCGAGCGAAAGGGGCTGGACGTATCGCCAGGAGATGAAGCGGTCTTTGATTGGGCGGAACCAGCCGAGTCCCCATTTGCGCAGAAAGCCGTTGAAGGAAATATCGACGTGGACGACGATCATGCGGCCCTTCGATTCGAGCAGATGAACGTCGTTGACCACTTCGGTGCGGCGGCCGTCCATGTCGAGGATGGTTTTGCCCATCAGGTGCTCGTTCAGCAGCATCCAGCCGGGATGATCGACGAAGGGGGGGTATTTCTCGCCTTCGGGCGGCTGGACGAAGACGGCGTCGTCGTCGATCTTGACGACGCGATCCCAGGGGATGAACTCGGTGGGCTTGCCCCAGCCGTGTTCGACATAGACGCCGACGGCCTCGGGATAGGGCTCGCTCAGCGAAAACACGAGATCGGTCAGCCGCCCGAGGCGGTTCTTGATCTTGCCGGCACAGACGGGACGACCGAGCAACTCGGAGAAATAGAGGAAGCGATGGTCGCGCGTGGCCGCGAAGACGTCGGCGGGCTTCGGCGGGTTTGCGTTTCCTGTCATCACGTCACCTCGCAATCAGGAGAACCGCTCGGGAAACAACACGGAAACGGCGTAGATCGTGGAAATGACGATCACGAAAACGACGATGGCCCAATTGACGAAGTTTTGCCAGCGGGTGTTGACGTATTCTCCCATCAGCGGCTTGTCGTTCAACAACAGAATCAGGAAGACCAAAGCCGCCGGCAACAGGGTGACGGCGACGACCTGCACGAAAACGGTTATGCCGTCCTGCACTTCGATGCTCGACACGAAGGGGAGCGACACGATGCCCGCCGAAATGAGCATCAGCAGGTAAACGACGTAGAACCAGGGGGCCTCGCGGACGCTCTTGTTCAGCGAGTGGGCCCAACCGAACACTTCGCCGACGGCCCAACTGGTGGAAAGGGAGATGCAGAGCGCGCCGAGCAAACCGGCGTCGAACAGTCCGATGGCGAAAAGCACCTTGGCCCACTTTCCCCAGGCAGCGTTTGGCATGACAGCGGGCATGGCCACGGCGCTCTTGGCGGCTGAATCCACATCGCGCCAGGTATGCAAGGCGGGATCGACGGCCTGCCACGGCCCCTCGGTCGGGAGTTTGGCTTCTTTGTCTGCCGCCACGATCGCGGGTGCCGGATTGGCAGGGTTGAAGTAGAAAACGCCAGCAGCGGCGACAACAATAAATGCCGCCACCATGCAGGTGAGGAATGAGCCGAAGAAGGTGTCGATCTTGCCGGCCTTGATATCGCGGACATCCATGCCTTTGTCAACGACGGCGGACTGTTGGAAGAATATCTGCCACGGCGTAATCGTAGTGCCGATGTTGGCCATGATGAGCGTGATCATCGCTGCCCCTGGCAGGATGCCGATCAACGTCGGGCTGTAGAATCCTCTTCCGACGGCTGTCCAGCCCTCTTTGACGTTGCCGGTCTGCATCGCCCAGATCGCGGCCGGAATGTACACCAGGTTGAACAGGCAGAAAAACAGGGTGATTTTCTCGAACGTCCAATACTTGCCCGACATCACGATGCCGAACATCAGCAGCGTGACGCCGAGAAAGGTGATCCACTCGGGAATGCCGAAAACCCGCATGGCCTGGGTCATGCCGATGTACTCGGTCACCAGCGTAAGCCAATTGATTAGCGCGAGGTCGAAGATCGAGAACCATCCCCAGACGGGCCCGAAGGCGTCGAAAATGGCCTCGGCGTGGCCGCGTTTGGTTACGGCGCCGAGGCGAACGGTCATCTCCTGGACATAGTAGGCCATCGGCAGGAGGATGATGAAGGCCCACAGGAGGTTGAAGCCGGTTTTGGCGCCGGTTTGGGCGTAGGTGGAGATGCCGCCGGCGTCATTGTCGGCCACCATCGTGATGATGCCCGGCCCGACCACGGCCAGCAGGATCAGCCCGCGGCGCTTCATTCTGCTCATGCCGTGAATGCTCTTGCTGATCCAGTACATGGTTGGGGCTCTCGGTCAGCATGCATTCCCAGGCAGAACAGAGAGATACCCTGGAAATGGCTCGCTCCCAGGGCGGCGGGTCTCAATTCGTCGGGCTGTCGAGTGTCTCGTTCCGGCCGTGTGACGCGGGGAATTGAGTCGGAGAAAAGGAATGTCGTAATAGCCGGCAGCTAGCAGTACAGCCGGAAGCTAACAGCTCCCGGAGGGAACAGGATTCCACACTCGCTCTCCGGGAGTTGTTAGCTCCCGGCTATTTTCCCACGACATTGCTTTTCACACTCAATAAACGATAAAGGATAATCAGATTGGCCGAGGTCTGCAAGTCGATCATTCCGCGGGTGCGTGCGGCCCGGAAGCGGTTATTTTAGGGGGTGTGGTCTCGAATTGGCGTGCGAAACGCCACTATCCGCGGTCGCAGTCCACGCCGGCGATTACGGCCGCAAGGAACAAGGCGGCAGTCTCGACGCGAAGAATTCGCGGGCCAAGGTCCACCGCGTGCCAGCCAGCGGCAGCCGCCAGGGCGACTTCCTCGTCCGCAAATCCCCCTTCCGGCCCGACGGCCAAGCAGACTTCGCCGTGTGCCACTGCTTGCTCACAAGCAGTGCCGCCGGAGAGGTCAACCCTATTGCCGGCACTGCTTCTGCGAAGCAGTGGCACACGGTCCGCAATTTGCCGAGTGTTTTCTTCTCCGCCGGGATGCGCCACGAAGCGATACGGCGTCGCGCCGGCTTCGGCTACGAAATCGGCCCACGCTCGCGGCTCGTCGATTTGCAGGAGCCGGTTGCGGCCGCATTGCTTCGACGCCTCGACCACTGCCCGCCGCAATCGGGCAAGGGCTTGCTCGACCGGCTGGGCCACGCCGCGCCCGGTCCGTAGCGGCACGATTCGCGTAACACCCAATTCGACCGCCTTTTCGACAAGCCACTTTTGCCGGTCGCCCTTCGGCAGGGCCACGCCGAGCGTCAACTCGAACGGCAATTCTCGGTCGATGGAATGCCGCGCAAGGATTGACAATTTCACGTCGGCGCGACCGACGCGCTCGACGGCCGCCGAGAATTCATCGCCGCCGCCGTCGAACAGCGTCACTCGCGTGCCGGCGGTTGCACGCATCACGTGGATCAAGTGATGCGCCTCCGGCCCGCAGAGCGTCACATGATTGGCAGTGATCGGTTGCTCGACGAAGTAGCGATCTGACATGGAGAGGGATCAGGGGTCAGGGATCAGGGATCAGGGGTCAGGGATCAGGGGTCAGGGATTGGGGATTTGAGATGTGAGATTTGCAGACCGCTTGCGGTTTCGCACGAACCGCTGACCGCTACCCCCCAGGTTCGATCAAGTTCCTTTACAGATTCTACCGACAAGAATGGATACACGGGAAGTAGTGTCTCTCGGAGGCCGACAAGCTATGTATCAAGCATATTGGGGATTAAAGGATCCGCCATTTCGGGGGCATCTCGATCCGAAATCCTTCTACCAGAGTCCCACGCACGAGGAAGCCCTGGCTCGGCTGAACTTCCTGGTCGAACAGCACCGCCGCCTCGGGCTTCTGATCGGCCCCGGTGGCAGCGGCAAATCGCTGCTGTTCGAGGTATTCGCCCAACAACTCCGTCGGCAGGGCCGATCGGTGGCGAAACTGAGTCTGCTGGACGTCGAGCCGACCGAAATGCTCTCGCTGCTGGCAGCCGAATGGCAGTTGCCAGTCGGATCGCTGCAATCGGCGCCGGTTCTTTGGCGAGCCTTGACCAACCGCTTGATCGAGCACCGCTATCAGCAATTGGAAACGGTCGTGTTGTTCGACGACCTCGATCAGGCCGAGCCGCGGACGTTGCAGCACGTCACGCGCCTGACGCGGTTCGATCCATCGCCCGAAATGCGGCTGACGATCGTGTTGGCCGGTCGCCAGGAATGCCTCGGAAGGCTGGGGCAATCGCTGCTGGGCCTGGCCGACCTGCGGATCGAGGTGGAACCGTGGCAGCGGGCCGACACGGAACAATACGTCAGCACGTTGCTTTCTCAGGCCGGCCGTCGGACGCCGCTGTTCGCCGACCCGGCGGTCGATCGTCTGCACGAGCTTTCGCACGGCATACCGCGTCGCGTTTCCCAATTGGCCGACCTCGCTCTGTTGGCCGGGGCCGGCCAGAATCTCGCTCAGATCGATGCGGGAGTCGTGGAGGAGGCTTATCAGGAGTTGGGCGTTGGCGGCCAATCCACCTAACGGTTTCGATGTCACCACTCCAGGTGTATGCATAAGTAGGCCCGGGAGGGGTCGAACCTCCGACCAAGGGATTATGAGTCCCCTGCTCTGACCACTGAGCTACGGGCCCAAAATGCCAAAAGTGGCTATTCGCCACTCGCTTCCAGCAACGCCCCCGCCGCGTCGCGATTCAGTCTCGCTCGTTTCTTCAGACGCCAAGGCCGGACACAACCGGCCACTGTCTCTTCTCGAATCTTAGCGAATTTGACTTCGCCTCTCAACATCTCCGCCATGCCTTTACCGCAAAACGCGAGAAAAAAGGCAGCCTACTCGATCCTTGCTCCGGGGGAAGCGTAGGGGCCCACGCCGTCCCACCACGGTTCAAGTTTCGGGCGATTTCTGCAAGAAGCCACCTCTTAATTCTTGCCGCAGGGGCGGTTTCGTCTATACAATTGAGGCGCTTTCTTGTAAGTCCAGCGGGGGTTGACCCGACTCCTTTGTGCGCGGGGAGATGTCGTTCAGTTATCATGTCAGGCACTTCTACCGCGGACTTCTTGATTTTCTGATTTGTAGAGCTTCTAATACTGGGGGATCATCACGAGTTTTCTTAGAAGAGCGGGCGTATGGGCGTCTCGCGTGAGTTGCCAACTCTTCTGGGTATTGTAACACCGAACCAAATAGTGAGGGGAGACTGTCATGGACGGGTTCTTTACAGCATCGAGTGGTTTGCGAGCGGTGGGACATCGTGCGGGGAGCCGACGCAATTGCCGCGGCAAGAGTTATACGAACTACCCGGATCGGTCGCGCAGGCTCCGACTGGAACCGCTCGAAGACCGAGCGTTGCTAAGTGTCGTCGTTGGCCCCAGCCTACCGGTCAGCAAGGTGTTGCCGCCAGCCCCATTGTCTCCACCCGCTCCAATAGCCCCGCCAGCTCCAATAGCCCCGCCAGTCCCAATTGGCCCATTGGCCCCAGTAACAGTCGCCACCCCCGTCCCGCCGGCAACTTACCATCATATCGCCAATCCGGTCGCGGGCCCGGTCGGAAGCAGCGGCGGTGAAGGGGGCATTTCTCCGAACTTCGTAACAGGCGAAATGACTCCTAGTCAGGTTCGCACAGCCTACGGGCTGAACCCACCGATCACGGTAAATGGGGTTACCGGGGATGGCACCGGTCAAACCATTGCGATCGTCGACGCCTACCAGGATCCCAACATTGTAAGCGATCTGGCGACTTTTGACAGCAATTTCGGCCTGTCGGCCCCGCCGAGTTTCACGGTGCTCAATGAAAATGGAGGCACTAGCCTGTCAGGCGTGCCGTTGGACAGCACCGGGTGGTCGACGGAAATTGCGCTGGACGTCGAATGGGCCCACGTCATAGCCCCAAATGCCAACATCGTTCTGTTCGAGGCGAACAGCAACGGCAGCGATCTATACACCGCCGTCAACACCGCCCGAAAATACTCCAACGGTTCCATAGTGACGAGCGTGGTGTCGATGAGTTGGGGCGGCAGCGAGAACTACTTTACCGAGCTTGCCTACGACGGGTACTTCAAGACTTATTCGTCGAGTCACACTGGGGTAACGTTCGTCGCATCAACCGGCGACGACGGCGCCCGGGCGAGTATCCTGCCTTGTCGGCAAATGTCCTGGCCATTGGCGGCACCACACTGGATATCCAGGACTCGAGCGGCACCTACAACACCGAGTCGGGATGGAGCGGCAGCGGCGGCGGCGTAAGCGGCTACATATCGAGGCCGAGTTACCAAAGTGCGGTTCAAACCAACAGTTACCGCGAAATCCCGGACGTGTCGTTCGACGCCGATCCGAGTTCGGGCGTCTTGGTTTACGATTCATGGAATGCAGGGCAAGGGGGAGCGTGGTGGAACGTCGGCGGCACCAGCGTCGCCGCCCCCTGCTGGGCCGGCATGATCGCCATCGCTAATCAATTCCGCGTAAGTGCCGGTTTGGGAACGCTCGATCCCTATGGAAGTCCGACCCAAACCCAGACTCTTCTTTACGGTTTTGCCGGATCGACGGCCAACTACAATCCGTTAGGGTACTATCACGACGTTACCACCGGCGGGGGTTCGCCCGCCTATAGCTGCTCGACGGGTTACGACCTTTGCACCGGGATCGGGACGCCGCTTACCAACCTGCTGTTGCCCGCCCTGGCGTATAGTGCAACGCCCGGCACGCCGGACCTTGTGGCCGCCTACGACACGGGGTCGAGCAACACCGACAACATTACAAACCTGAACAACCACAACACAGGCTCGGAGCTTCAGTTCACGGTCTCCAACACTACTTCCGGCGCGACGGTGACGATTTACTCCGACGGCACGGCGATCGGCAGCGCCACGGCCAGCGGCACGTCGACGACCATCACCACCACAGGCAGCCCTACGCTTGCCGACGGCACCCACGTGATTACGGCGCGGCAAACGGTGTCCGGCTTGGCGCAGTCGGTGGCCTCTCCGGGGCTGACGATCACCATCTACACCACCCCGCCCACGGTGACCGCCAACCAGGCGGCCACCCAAGCCGACCCGACCGGCGCCTCATCGATCAACTTTAGCGTCGTATTCAGCGCACAGGTCGGCGATTTTATTGCCAGCAACGTAACGCTCGGCGGGACGGCCGGCGCAAACAACGTCGTCGTTTCGAACCGCTTGGGCGACCACATGAATTACAATGTGGCCGTCAGCGGGATGAGCCATGCGGGAACGGTCACCGTCAGCCTGGCGGCCGGGGTCGCCCACGACCTGGCGGGGAACGCCAGCTTGGCGTCCACCAGCACCGACAATTCGGTTACTTACGTCCTCGCCCCCACCGCCACGGTCAGCCTCAGCAACCACTCGCCGTTGACGAACGACACGTTGACCGCGACGGCCACCACGTCAGACCCCAACGGATACTCGGTCAGCCTGACCTATGTGTGGACGGTCAACGGGACGGTGAAGCAGACCGACACGACCACTGCCCTGACCGACACGTTCAATCTGAGCGCGGCCGGCAACGGTAACAAGGGAGACGTGGTTGTCGTCTCGGTGACCCCCAACAACGGCTACCTCAATGGGACGACCGTGACGGATTCGGCGACCGTGGCCGACACGGCCCCGTCAGCCACCGTCAGCCTCAACAGCCACACGCCGCGGACGAACGACGTGTTGACGGCAACGGCCACCTCTTCGGACGCGGACGGCGACGCGGTGAGCTTGACCTATGTCTGGAGAGTCAACGGTACGGTGAAACAGACCGACACGACCACCGCCCTGACCGACACGTTCAACCTGAGCCTGCCAGGCAACGGCGATCCCGGCGATGTCGTCACCGTCGCAGTCACGCCGTATGACAACACTCTGTATGGGACAACCGTCACGGATACCGCGACCGTGATCAGCAACACACGAACCTGGGACGGCGGCGGCGGGGCAGACAAGAACTGGATGACTGCGGCCAATTGGGCAAGCGACGTCCAGCCGGCCACCGGCGACCGGCTGGTGTTTACCACGGCCACGACGACGTTGTCCAATAACAACTTCCCCGCCGGCACTGTTTTCGACGGCATTACCTTCAGCAGCGGCGGGTTCACCCTCACCGGCAACAGCGTGAAGCTGACTCCTGCCGGCGGCGTCGCGATCGATAACGTTTTGGGACAAAACCTGATCAATCTGCCGATTGCATCCGACTCGACCGGCACCACGGTCGTAGAGGCCGGCACATTGCAGCTTGGCCTGAACGCCCAGGGCATCGTGCTCGGCGGCGGCGGGACGGACATCCGCACCGGCAAACTGGTCTTCAGCTACAGTGGCGGATCTACACCGGCGGGAACGATCTTCAGCTTGTTGACCGCCAGCTACGACGGCGGGGCTTGGGACACCGGCAAGTTCCGCAGCACCACGGCCATTGCCAATGGCACGACGCTCGGCTGGAACGACAATGCGCGCCTTTTGCAGGTCACCGTGATGGCCACGATTCCCGGCGACTTCAACCTCGACGGAACGGCGGACAACACCGACGAGTCGATCTGGTTCGCCAATGCCTGGACCGGCACGACGTGGGCGCAGGGCGACGCCAACTATGACGGCGTGGTCGACGGACGGGACCGCGACATTCTGTTGGCGAATATTTCCAGGAGCGTCAGCGGCAGCGGCTCACCGAGCCTTGTCGTTTCCCTGGCGAGCAATGGCGCGGCCAGCGATTCGAAAACGGATGATCCGACGGCGAGCAGCCCGGCTTCCCAAAGCGCGCCGGCAGCCAGCGGTGCGGTCGAGTCGGCTCATGATGCGGTGTTCAACGGGCTAGCAGAGGATCCCGACAACATCCTTGACGGGGTTCTTGCGGATAAACTGGTCACGGTTGTGTAACCGCGTCCCCCGGTTCCACTACCGCAAGAGCATGGGACCGATGTCGCCAACCGGGAGACTCAGATAGCCAGCGGGTAGCGTCCCGCTTTCATCACTTCGTCGCACATTGCCAACACGTTTTCCAGGGGCACGTCGGGCTGCAGACAGTGCACGGCGGCCGCGATATATCCGCCGCCGGGAGCGAGATCGCGGATCCGCCGGCGAACCTCGGCTCTGACGTCTTCGCTGCTTCCAAACGGCAGCGCCCACTGCGTGTCGATGCCGCCCAGGAACGATAGCCGATTGCCGAACTCCCGCTTCAGCCGGGCGGTGTCGCCCATCTCGCCGGCCGAAACCTGCACCGGGTTGAGCAGCTCCACGCCGACGTCGATGAAATCTCCGATCAGGCGATACACGTTTCCGCAGGAGTGCAGGTAAATCTTGGCCTTGCTGTTCTCGCGAATCGCGGCGAACATCCGGGCGTGATGCGGCTTGATCAGGCGGCGATACATCGCGGGCGACATCATCGGGCCGGCCTGCGACGCCACGTCGTCGCCGGTCACCACGATGTCGATGTACTCGTCCGCTTCCCGCAGCGCGGCCGTCAGACAGTCGCAGGTCAGTTTGCCGATCTTCGTCAGCAGCGCGGTCACAAACTCCGGATCGGCCGCCAGATCGAAGAGGATTTGTTCGACGCTCCGCATTTGACAGGCGGGCGTGAAGATGCCGACGCCGGTGTAAAGCAGCACCGCCTGGCCCTGCTCGTGCAGTGCTTTGGCCTCCGCGCGAAGATTCGTGAATCGTGACGGGTGGGCAAGGTCCGGCCATTGAAAGCGATCGAGATCGTCGATCGTCGCGTGACGCAGCGGATAGTCGTGCATCTCGAAGTAGATGCCGCCCGGCGCTTTCCGCCAGGTGGTTCCGAATTCGTCCACGTAGCAGTCGTCGGAAACCGTGCTGGCCAGCGGGGCAATCGGCGGCCTCGGCATGACCGGCTGCCCGTCGGCGCCCAACAGGTCTCGAAGACGCGGATCGATCTTCACTTGCTGCGACGGCTGATTAAGAAACTCCGTCGGCGAGTCGATGCCGAAATGGGCTTTTACCTTCTCGTACAGCGGCGTCAACATCGTCGTGGCGCCCGACGCGCCGAGAAACAGCGGCACTCGGTCGGGCTCTTCGTGGTTCAGCACGGTCAAGACTCTCTCACGCGGCGTCATTATCGGTTTTCCTTCAGTGTGGTCGGTAGATCACCAGACCGTTGCGCCGCCGTCGACGACGACAACGCTGCCGGTCATGTACGAGGAGGCGTCGGAGGCGAGGAACAGGATCGGCCCTTTGATCTCTTCCAGTTGGCCGAAGCGTCCGGTGGGCTGGCCGGCCAGCAGCCGCGCCATGATCTCGGGATATGCCTGAAGTGAACTGCTTATCTCGGTCGGAATGAAGCCCGGTTGGATCGTATTGACGCGGATGCCGTGCTGGGCCCAGTTGGCGGCCATGCCCCTGGTCATGTGGGAAACGCCGGCTTTGGCGACGCAGTACGGCACGTTGTAGCGAGGCGCCAGGTTGGAGATTTTCACGGCGGTCATGGAGCTTACATTGATGATGACCCCGCCCTCGCCTCGGGCGATCATGTGTCGGACCACCGGCTTGGACATGTAGAAGGCAACGCTCAGAATGCCTTCGATGAACTCGTGCCACTCCTCATCCTTCACGGTCTCCAGAGACTGGCCCCGCGTGCCAATGGCGGCGTTGTTGACCAGGATATCGATCTTCCCGAGCCGGCGGACGACTTCGTCGACGAACGGCTCGATTTCGGCCGACATGGTCAGATCGACTTTGCAGAAGAACGCCTTGCGGCCCAGCGCTTCGATTTTGCGGACCACCGGCGTGCCGTCGGTGGTCCGACCGCAAATGGCGACGTCCGCGCCGGCTTCGGCCAACGCCAGCGCCGCTTGCCGGCCCAATCCTCGCGCTCCTCCGGTGACGATCGCAACCCTTCCGGACAGGTCGAACATCTTCATCACGTTCATGATTCTTCCCTCTCGACGGATCATTAGCGCCGCGAAATCGCACCTACGCCGCACGGTCTTCTTGTGCGTCAACGACGACTTCCAGGCTATTTCGTCCTTCGGCGATGGTGCAAGAGACGGGTTTGTCTCCGGCCACCGCTTCCAAAAATTCGCGGTCCTCGGCACGGAACATGTCGTCCCGGTTGGTGCTCAACTCCTCGTGAGTCCAGTTCCTGCTCGAAGGCTCATATACGGAGAGCTTGCATTGCTCCCAGCGGGCGAACTCGACGATGATCACGCCGGATGTGCCGATCAACTCGATTTGCCTCCGCCGCGGACTCTGGAAAAAGTCCAGATGCACGCTGGCCGTGCAGCGATCCTCGAAATCCAGCAGAAACTCGACCACGTCGGGCGATTGGATGCCGATGTCGCTGTAGGTTCCATAAACGCAGTAGGACCTCTTCACCGGTTGCCCCGCGTACCAGAGGGCAAGATCGAGGTCGTGCATCAACTCAAAGGCCCCATTGTGGAGAGCAAGATACAGCGAGCGGTAGTCGGGGCGTATGTCGGGCAGGTGTTCGCCCATCAATGCGCGAATCGAAACCAGGCGGCCGATGCGGCCCGAGTCCACGTATTCCTTCGCGCGAAGCAGACCTTCGTGGTAGCGGAAGCAGAGGGCGACCATGACCTTCCTGTTGCCGGCGATCGCCAGACGTTCCAACTCGTCGATCCCGTCGAGCGTGTCGGACAGGGGCTTTTCGGTGAGAACGTGGCAGCCGGCCGCAATCGCCTGGCAGGCCATCGGAACGTGCATTTCTGGCGGAGTGCAAAGCAGCACCGTATCGGGCCGATCGCGCAGGCCGGCTCGGTAGCAATCGTACATGCGAACGCCCGGTGACTCCGCCGAAAGCGATTGACGCTGGGCGGAAGAAGGATCGCAACCCCTGACGTCGGCGACTCCCAGGCTTCGCAGCACCCGGGCGTGCCGTTTGCCGATGCTTCCGCAGCCGGCGATCAACACGCTCAGATCGGTCCACTGTTTTACCATGCGGACATCCCTTCACTATTTCAGCGGTTCAGCGAGCCTTCGCGATGCGCTCGATTAGCGCACGAATGTGTTTCTTTCGCTCCGTTTCAGCGGGTTCCAGCGGAGATAAGCAGTTGCCGGAACCGAAGCCGAGGACCGACATTGCATACTTTATGCCGGAAATCCAGCATGCACCGGAAAGCAGGAAAGTCTCGCGCAGGCGAAGAAGCTTGGGCATCAGATCGGCCAATGCCTTCCGATCCCGTCTCACGCCTGCTTCATAGAGGCGGATGTACAACTGGGGATCATAGTTGGCGCAGACGGGCACGATGCCTTTGGCCCCCGCCAGCAATGCTTGATCCATGGTCGCCTCGTCGCCCCCCAGCACGTCGAGCCCCGCGGGTTTTCCTCGACGGATCAGGCTCTTCAGATACTTCAAGTCGCCGGAACTCTCCTTGCAGCAGCGAATCCAGCCGCGGCGAGCCATTTCGCAGACCGCGTCGATCGACAGCACGGAACCGGTGCACTGCGGGATATTGTAGGCGACCATCTCCATCTTGCCGGCGGCTTTCTTGGCCATACCGAAAAGCCGCAGGTGTTCCGTCGGTGCTCTGTTGGCGATATAGTACGTCGGCGTGAGCACGAAGTAGCGATAGCCGATGCTTCGCAAAGCCGCGACTTTGTCGCAGACTCGCCGGGCGGAAGTGTCGGTCGCTCCACCAAGCAGCGCCACTTCATCGCCAACCTCGTCGAAGGCGATTTCGACCATCCGCCGCCACTGGGCGCCGACCAGCAGCGGTCCTTCGCCGGCCGATCCGCCGACAAAGATGCCGTGTACGCCCGCCGCGATCAACCGCCTGAGAATTCGGCGAAACACCGGCTCGTCGACGTTCTCTTTCTTATCGACAGGCGTGATTGCGGGAACGACGACGCCGCTCAGTTCTCTTTTGCTCATGCTCAACCTCTTGGTGTATCAGCGGGTTCTTTCATTATCACAATTCCGGACGGGACGCGCAAAAGCCGAGCGTCGTCAAGCCGCCGTCCACGGCGATGCTCGCACCCGTCATATAATCGCACGAATGGGAACAGAGGAATGCCACAAGGCGGGCGATCTCCTCGACGGCGCCGATTCGAGCGGCCGGCACGGCGGGCAGCACGATCGCCTGCCGCTCGGGCGGCGTCATCTCGGTGCCGATCGCGCCGACGATGATCGAGTTCGCCTGGATGTTGTACGCGGCCAGTTCGAGGGCCATGCACTTTGAAAGCATTTCCAACCCGGCCTTCGAGCTGCTGTAGTGGGCGAAGTTCCGCTTCGGATCGGTGGCGTGAACGGAACTGATGTTGACGATCTTCCCGCCGCCCACCGCTTGCATCAACGGCGCGGCCTGTTCGGCGCAGAGGAACGGCGCCTTGAGATTCACCGCGAAAATGCGGTCCCAGTCCGATTCCTTTAGTTCGAGCATCGGGCTCGGATTCTGCGTGGCGGCGTTGTTGACCAGAGCGTCGAGATGGCCGAACGTGCTGCGGATCACGTCGAACATCTCGCGGATCGCCGCAGCGTTGGAAAGCTCGGCCACCACGCAGATCGACGCGGGGCTCAACCGCTTGACCTCCTGATATGCCGATCGCAGCATGGCCGAGTCGTTCGAACCGTGAACGACCACGGCGTAAACCTGCCGGGCCATTTCCATCGCAATGCCCCGGCCGATTCCTCGGCTGGAGCCGGTCACAAGGACGACTTTCTGCTTGTCATTCATTTTGTGAACTCCCGAAAAACGAAGGATTCTCCTGCTTGCATCACTCGATAAGGAAGACCACGCTCCTTTGCCAGCCGGCTGAACTCGCCGACGTCGCCGGTATTGAGCGTGAATTTGTCGTAGTGCATCGGAACGGTTAAACCTGCTCGGACCGCGGCGGCGAACGCCACCGCCTCGTCACAAGTGAAATTGCCTTCAAACGCCAGACTGTGCCGGAAGTCGTCCCGGCCGTTGATCGGCACGAAGGCCAGGTCGATTCGGTGGGCGATGACTTTCTCGACTTGCCCGTCAATCTTGATAATGTAGCTGAGATATGGAAAACCGAGCTGCGGATGTTGGTCGAATCGCTCGTGCATTGCCGGAATCGCGTGAATCTCCAGGTCGCCGATCGGCAGGCAGTCGTCACCGGCGAGCGTCAGAATCCGCTTGCGCGACACGCCGAGCCGCAACATCGTATCCAGAGCGCACCGCGGCACGACAAACCGCGCCCGGGGCGAACTCTTCGCAATCACCGGGATGCCATCCGGGTCGATGTGATCGGCGTGGTCGTGCGTGCAGAAAACCAGGTCGGCATGATCGACGTCTTCCGGCCGCAGCGGCGGCGGCGTAATGAGCACGTGTTCGTTCGGCTGCCCCCGGGTAATTCGCTCGGCGTAATCGCTCAGATACGGATCGATATAGATGATCTGCCGCTGCGACTTGATGACGAACCCCTCCTGGCCGATCCACCAGATGCGGAGAGAACCGGGGGCAACTTTGGCTTCAGTGATTTCGAGAGACAGGGGGTTCACGATTGGCAGTCGATAATGATCTTGATGGCTTTGTTCTGGTCCTTGCCGCACGCAACCGAGAAAGCGTCAATCGCGCGGCTCAGCGGGAACCGGTGCGTCACGAGCGGATCGACCTTCAGCATTCCGGCTTCCAGCAGTTCCACGGCTCTGGGGAAATCGCTGAGCATCGCGTTGGAAGAAGTCTTCACCGTCCGTTCACCGGAGATCATTAACGACGGGACGGTGAACGTCGGGTCTTTCGTGGCCATCAAGACCACGACGCCGGCGCTGGCGAGCATCCGTAGCGATTCGAGGATGCTTTCGCTGGAACCGACCGTGTTGAACACCTTTTGAACGCCGAGGCCGCCGGTAGCCTTCATCACGACGTCCAGCAGGCTCTGCTTGCCGTCGGCGACGTTCACGACGTAATCGGCGCCGACCGACCTGGCCACCGTCAGATTCGCCTCGGCGATGTCGGAAATGGCCACAGACTTGGCCCCGTGCAGCTTCATGAATTGGGTGATGAGCAACCCGATGGGCCCGGCGCCCTGGATTGCCGCCCGATCGAGCATTTGCGGCCCGGCGACGTCCACCGCGTGCATCGCGGCGATAATCGGGTCGAGAAAGGTCGCCTGTTCGTCGCTCACCCGATCGGTCAACTCGTACACCTGGCTGGCGAAGGCGGGGCAATACTCGGCCATGCCGCCGGGATAGAATTCCATCTTTCCCCATCCCTGTCCGTGTCCGAGGTGTTTCGTCTGACGGCAGAGGTTTTCCAAACCGATGCGGCAGAAGTGGCACCGTCCGCAGGTGATGAAGCTGTTGATGCCGACGCGCTTGCCGATGAGATGCCGATCGCCGGGATCATGCACGTTGACCACGACGCCGGCCAGCTCGTGTCCCAGAATGATATTGGGCGGATTGGGGATCTCTTTTTGAAGCGTCTGCTTCGCCCAGGGGTTCTCCCCGTGGAAGTAGCGAACGTCGCTGCCGCAGATGCCGCACTTGCCGACTTTAACCAGCACCAGGCCCGGCTGAAGCACGGGCATCGGCACATCCATGACCTCCAGCGTCTCGATCGTCTTAAGCACCAGCGCTTTCATTCCAGAATCCTTTCGATTCACAACTCGATCGGGTACTTACCAAAATCGAAAACGGCCTGACGCATGGCGTCGTAGTTTTCGCGGCGGACGTAATAGGAGATGCCCGGGTTGGCGCCGACCGCGTATCCGCCGCCGGCGCCAAGTCCTTGATGCGCTGACGGACCTGTTGCCGCACCTGCTCCGGCGTACCGCGCGACAACAAGTCCATGTCGATGTTCCCGATCAGGGCGAGCTTGTCGCCGTAGCGGGCCTTGACGAGGTTGATGTCCATCGCCTTCGGCTCGATCGGATGCAGGGCGTTTACGCCCACGGCAATCAGATCGGGAATGACGTCCCAGACCTTCCCGTCGGAGTGGAAGATGAGCGGCTGGTTCGCCGCGTGAGCGATGGCGGCCAGTTCCTCCATCCAGGGAAACAGATATTGTCGATAGACTCTTGGCGAAACGAGCGTCGAGTCGGCATACGCCAGGTCGTCGCCGTACCAAACGGCCACCGTCTTGTGTTCCTTAAGTATCCTCCGCAGGACCGCGCACTGGATGGATCCGACGCGGCGGAAGACTTCCGCGACCAGGTCGGGTCGTTCGGCAAGAGCGAAGCAGAATTGCTCGAGGCCGAGGAGCATCCACGTGCGGGTGAAGATGCCGCCGACGCCAGAGACCAGCCCCATGCCCGGCGGAAGGCAGGCCGCGGCTTCTTTCAAGGGCTTGTAGTAGTCGTCGTTGTCGGGATCGGGCCAGGGATAGGCATCCAAATCGCTGGTCGTCGCGATGACGCCAGGGCCGACCAGACACGCACTGGCCGCCTCGTGTTCCTGGGGCTTGTCGTATTGCGGTCTGCCGGTGGTGGTCGCCGCGGGCATCGTGTGCGGAAACTCATACGCGGGACGCAGGTAGATGTAGTCGTAACCGGCGCGGCGCCAAAAATCGACATCCGCCTTTACGTCGCGGATCGGTCTGCCGAGAACCTGCTCCTTGATCGGCAGGTCGATGCCGATCTCGGCCAACGGCACGCGATCGGGCTCACGCCGCCATATTGCATCGACGAAACGGCGATAATCGGGTTGCGGCTCAAACGCGGACATGTCTTCGATCCTTGCTCGCAACGTTCCTCTCGTTCGGCCGGCTATTGCAATAGCCAATCCGCCGTCAGCCCAACGGCCGCCGCCGCGGTTTGCAGGCTGGCCCGCACGTCCTCGGGCAGCGGGATGCCGTCGGCCAGGGCCGCCCGCCGCTTCTCCCATTCGATTTCGCCCGGGAGACGGACGCGATCGACGCCTTTCGCCGGTGGGGTTTCGCGGATGTCGCGGATCATCGTGTCGACGCGATTCTTGAAGGCTTGCAGCGGAACGATCTGGCCCACGTCGATGGCCAGGAACGCGCCGCCGTGGTTTGTCGGCACTGCGGTGTCGCCTTCGATCCAACTAGTGACGTCCCAGCGGATGCCGCCGTCGGCCAGCAGGCCCGCCAGCACTTCGATCATCAAAGCGATGCCGTAGCCCTTGTGCCCGGCGAACGGCTGCCGGCGCGGCCGCGTGTGGAAAAGCGGAAGCATCGCCCGTCGGCAGACCATCCGGGTCGACGAGCCAGGTGTCCGGGACTTTTTGTCCCAGGGCTTTGGCGATGCGTATCTTGCCGATGGCCACTGCGCTCGATGCGACATCCAGGAAGATCGGGTTCTCCTGGCCGGCGGGCACGGCGTAGGAAAACGGATTCGTCCCGAGCACGGGCTTTCGGGCGCCGGGGGTAACCATGCTGGGAGTGTCGTTGGCCATCGCCAAACCGATCATGTCGGCCTTGGCGGCCAGGTTCACGTAGTAGCCAGCGGCGCCGAAGTGGCAACTGTTGTGCACGCCCACGTAGGCGATGCCGGTCTTCCGGGCTTTTTCGACGGCGGCATTCATGGCGAACACGGAAGTCACCATAGCGAGCGCCGATTGGCCGTTGACGATGGCCCAGCCCGGCCCTTCTCGTTCGACGCGTGGGACGGCGTTCGGTTTCAGCCCGCCCGCCTTTAGTCGCGCCACATAGCCGGCCAGACACTTGGTTCCATGCGTGTAGACGCCGTAGGTGTCGGTAGTCGCCAAAGCGTCGGCCGCCACCTGCGCATCGGCGTCGCTGAGGCCGCATTTCCGCAGCACCGCCCGGCAGAGTTGCTCCAGATCGGCAACGGGAATCGTCTTTAACTCCATGTCTGCTCCACAAGTTTCGCCGGTTGAGGTCTCGGGTATTGGCTCTTGAATCAGGGCTTCTTCTTGTAGGTAATCAGCGCCGATCCCGGCCGTTCCTTGATGGCGATTACCAGCCCGTTCTCGCAAAGCTCGCGGCCGGTCATTTCGGACGTTCCCGGCACATCGAGATTGGTCAAGGTATAAACGGCATTCTTGTCCAAACCTTGAAGATCGACTCTCACCGATTTGTAAACGCTATTGATGTGGCGGAATGCCTGGACCATGCCCGTGCCGGTCTCGGGACGATTGAACTGCCAAGCCATCCATACGTCCTCGGAGAGCGAGTACGGGGTCAGCGGATAGTAGTCGCCGTAGAATTCCTCGACTACCGCACGCCAATCGGCGAGCGTCTTTTTCAATCTCGGCCAATCGACGGGCTTGATGTCGGGGTTGTAGCCGATGCCCATTCCCTGACAGAAATGGCTTCGCGCGGAATAGCCGTTGTTGTAATACTCGCCGGTGCCGTAGTAGGGCACCCACAGCGAGAGCCCATACGTGTGCGCCTGGTTGCCTGCAAACCTCGTGACGTCGCTCGGGTCGGCAGCGCCTTGGAAGTCGCTTCGCAGCAGCGGGACCGCTCTGCGCAGCGACTCAAGATCATTGCGGCGCCCGCCCGAGGCGCAGGTGTCGATCAGTTTGTCGGGATGTCTTCGCCGCAACTCATCCCAGTAGGCGAGATGTCCCTGGACGTCGAGGTTTTCGGTAATTCCCTGCCGATCGGCCGCGTCGTTGGCCCGCCAGTAGGGCAGCGGATCGATGTTGAAATCTTCACGATACAGATCCACGCCTTGGGTCTTGATGAGGAGATCGAAGTGCTCGACGGCCCACTTCTGGACTTCGGGATTGCCGAAGTTCAGCAGGCCGCCTTTCGCCCTGCCGAAAATCCACTCAGGATGCTTCATAGACAGCCACGTGCCTTCGGCAACCCGTTCGGGCTCGCACCAGAGAACCATCTTCATGCCCTTCGAGTGGACATAATCGGAAAGAGACTTGAGCCCATGTGGAAAGCGTTTCGGATCGGGCTCCCAAGTTCCAGTTTTCCCCCAGTTGCCGTCGCACGGATACCAACCGGCGTCCATCCACCAGTAATCCTGTTTTACGCCGTTATCGATATAGGAATGGATGTTCTTGATCTCGCCGGCTTCGGATTGCTGCAATCCCATGCAGATCGACGTAAACGGCTGCGGGAGTTTGCCGCCGGGCGCGGAATGTTGTGGGCGAACATCCAGCGCCGCCAGAGGTTTTGCGAGCGGACGGCGTCGCCTTTCCAGAACATCAGCACGGAAAGCGGCGTGCGAATCTGCTCGCCGGGCAGGAGCTTCATTCTGGTCAGTTCCTGCCCGCCGCGAACGGTCAACAGCGAGGATTTGTCGCAGGCGAACTGGGCCGCCCATTGCCCCGGCCAGCCCAGCACGACGATCACGCCTTGGCCGGGCCATTCCACGTTGAAATAGGGCGTCGTTGTTCCATTGGTCGGCCGCCCGCCAGCCGGGGCGAACCGATGGCTCGTCTCTTTGTCGATATTGACGACGATCGGCTGATAACTGGCGGCCGAGCAATCGTCGCCGCGCATGTTGTGCAGGATATAGCCGCCGTCGCCGTCGCGGCGGAAGGAGACGTTCATGCCCTGCACGTCGGCCAGGATCGGCGTGGCGGACTTGTCCGGTATTCTTGAAGTAGACCGTCCACTCGACGACGGGAAAATCGGAGTACTCGACCGAAACGCACGTCACTTCGAGCCCGGTCTTCGGATCGGTCCAGACCGTGGTTCGTTCGCTGCGCCGGTCGTCGAGTCGGCGACTTGCGTCCTTCCGGCTCCACTCTCCAAGTAGCTCGGCCGAGGGCTTGCCGTCGTAGACGAAGGAAAAAGGCGGCTCTGCATCCTTCGCCGCAACGGCACGGTCGAACTTCGTCGCCCATTGCCGGGCTTTCGCCATCTCCTCCGGAGTCGGCGTGATCGACTGGGCCTGCGAAGACGACGCAATCCACGTAGCCGCCAATACGATCGCGATCGTGCGGAGTCCTGCCTTGCTCATGTTCATGCCTCGCCTGCTAAACGCGCGTTTAATGGTTCTCGCTCTCCTCGTAGCAGCGGAAGTGGCTGCGCAACAGATCGACGGCCGTGCCGAGCTTTTCCATCCGCAGGGCCTCGACGATCTCAACGTGCATATCGGTGACGCGAGGGTTGCTGGGCATCGTGCCGCGGATCTTTTGGAAAAACGCCTCGAGCAAATCACAGAACGAGGCTAGGGGAGCTATGCCGCTGGCGCCCACCAACGCCCGATGGAAGGCGATGTCGTAGTCGATCCACGGCTCGTCGGCCGACTTGTCAGCGGCTGGGCCCTCTTCGGCGCACCTCCGCAGGGCAGCGTAAACGCCCGGATCCTCCTTCATCGCTTCCGCCACGTAGAAGAGAGAACCGGTCTCGATAACGACGCGCGCGCGAAGCAATTGCTGCTTCGGATAGTTGCTCAATGCGAAGTGAAAGCCGAAGTACTCGCTAGCACGGTCGAAATCGAACTCGTCGAGGACCATGCCGCGTGACGGGACGGCGTCGATGATGCCCAGGAAATCGAGGGCTTTGGTGGCCTCGCGGACGACGCTTCGGCTGACACCGAAATGGGCCATCATCTCCTGCTCGGTAAGCAGCGAATCCCCCGGCTTGAGGCCTTTGTCAGTGATGTGTTCTCGGAGTTGGGCCGTCAGTTCCTCGCTCAATCGTTTGCGGTGGATTTTGGCCAACGGACCGGAGCTCATCTTGCTAACCCCCCTCGTTCTTTGTAGAAAGTGCTGTGGGCATCATCGGTTTGTCCTATGATAATATGATAGACAGGTCGTTGCAAGAGGGGGGATGAAGCGGTTTTCACAGCCGTGACAGCCGCTGCCCAGTTCCTTGTGAGTCGTCGATTGATGGGTGGCGCCCCTGAAGAGTCCGTCCGCCTTTCACCAGCGTGTGGAAGCGGTGCTATCCCGAAGGGATTTTGTAAGATAGCCCAGATATCTGAGTTGGTCTGTCAAGGGTTATCCACAAATTGAGGGGGTAGGAAGTGCAGTAGTTGGGAGCCGCGGGCGCGGAGACTTTTTAGGTAACGTTGCTCGTCGTATCGCTGACGGGTTTGCCAACATCGAAAGAGGATTCGTTGCCATTTGAACGCCACGCTGTTGCCTCCCCCTGCGACAGTTTTCGCTTCCGATCACGGATCGGAACTCGCGGCGTTGGTGCGCGAGCTGCGACAAGAGGTAGCAGAACTACGCCGAGAAGTCGTCAACCTGCGGCAACAGGTCGGCTACTGGCGGACGATGCATGCTCGGGCGGTGGAAAAGGGTGAGAAACTTCAGCGGGAAATCGACCTGCTTCGCGGTGAAAACCGACAACTGAAAGACCGGCTCTACGGAACCAAGTCGGAAAAACACGACGACTCCAAGCGTTCTTTCGCTCTCGACGATTTGCAGGCCGCCGAAGAGAAGCCCAAACGGCGGCGCGGTCAACAACCGCAAACTCCCGGCCCGCGTCGGCGGGACTACTCGCATCTGCCGGTGGTCGAGGAGCCGGTGGTGTTGCCGCCGGAGCAATGTGTGTGTCCGCAATGCGGCAAGCCGTTTGCGGCGATGTCCGACAGCGAAGATTCCGAAGTTGTCGAGATCGAGGTGCGGCCGTATCGGCGACGGATCTGTCAACGTCGTTATCGTTCCACCTGCAAGTGTGCTGGCGTGCCGCGAACGCTCGTGGCTCCGTTGCCGCCGAGATTGATCCCCAAGGCCGGTTACGGCATCTCGGTCTGGGTGCATTTGTTGCTGGAGAAGTTCGCGGCTCATCATGCGTTGGGCAATGTGCTCGATCAGCTTGGCCGCTACGATTTGACATTGCCGCCCGGCACGGTGAGCGAGGGTCTTCGGCGATTGACGCCGCTTTTGCAGCCCATTTACCAGGCTTTTCTGCAGCGAAACGCGTTGTCGGCGTATAACCAAGCCGATGAAACCCGCTGGCTGGTGTTCGTAAATTGGGACGGCAAAACGGGGCATCGTTGGTGGTTGTGGGCGTATCTCGGCGAGGACAGCGTGGTGTTTCGCATCGCGCCATGGAGCGTCTGTTTGACGGCCGCGATGTTCTCGCTAGTGGCGACGCTCAAGCGTTGGGACTTGAATCCGCGAGGTTGGTTGACATGGTACTTGCAGAGTTGTGTGGCCGCCGGCGGCAAACCGCCAGCCGAGATCGAGAGTTTTCTGCCTTGGAACCTGTCGGCCCAGCGTCGTCAGGAGTTGGCGAGCCGTCCGGGCTCTGCCTTCCGGCCTGGCGCCTCCTGATGGCTCTTTCTCCCGATAGCGTCCCCGCGATTCAGTTCGCTCGCATTTCACCCCGCCTACCGACCACCCCGGTTTGACGGGTTGGGCGAATGTTTACGAACTCGTCGCGACAACTCCCCCATACGAACCAACTTAAGACAGTAACGCTCTTGCAAGCGGGAAAAGGAGGAATTACAGAACGCTAATCACCACTGATCGACGCTAATTCAGAGGATTAGCGAAGATTAGTGAGAATCAGCGTTCCCCTCTCAACCCCATTTTTGAGACCAATTGAGCCTCCGTTTCCTTAAGTTGGCCCCTATGACTCGCCGCGACAATTTTCCCCACCCCGCCATAGAGACCGTCCACCTTTTGGAGTGCGGCGATTCATCGCCGCTTTCTTCCTTTGCGGCAACGTTGCTGGCGGTCCGACCTTCTCGCAGAAAGCGGCGATGAATCGCCGCACTCCAGAACTCTCATCAGGCGGCTTACGGCTGCAAGTTTGGAATGCCCACCGATCTGCCGAAGGCTGCGGTCAAGTCGGCGGGCGTGGCGTGGTAGGCTTGCTCGAGGGCGTCCTGCCACTTCGTTCCCATCTTGATGGAATTGAGCATCTTGCGAAAGCTCTTCCCGTTCGATTTCAGCAGGAAATTGACCATGCCCGTGGCGATGCCGTACTGCCAAGGTTGGATCTTCCCGTCGGTGAAGAAATTGCCGCCCAAGTTGCCCTGCGTCTTCGCCTGCGCCACGGCGGCCTGCACCTTTCGCAGTACGGCAGTGTCCTTGCGAACCACGTTCATGGCGGACCAGTCGGAGATTCCCTCGTCGAGCCAGGAAGGAGGCTGTACGGCCGACACGTAGCGGTGGGTGAACCCGTGCGTCGTTTCATGCACGAGCACGGCGGCGAAGTAGTAGGGGTCTTTGCCGCAATGGCACGTGACGACTACTTCGCCGCTCATCGCTTTATGTGCCAATCCCTGAAACGTCTTTCCGTCGATGGGATGTCCGAAGAAGGTCTTCTCGCACTCCTCGAACGGCGTGCTGTCGGAAAACGCGACGACCGGCAGCTTTCCAAGCCAGACGTGATCCCTGTCCTTGATCTGATACGCCGTGCATAACTGGTCGTACATGGCATCCAGGCAAGAAGTGTAGACTTTGACCCATTGCGGCGGCAGATCGCTGAGGAACAGAAAGTATTGCGTCTCATAGAGCCGCAGGTGCAGCGACGAAAACTTGTCGTTGACCTTTCGCAAGAACTCCTTCTGCTTCGCCAACCCTTTCTCCTGCTCCTCATCCGTGACCTCGGGCCAGAGCCAAACGCCGCTCTTTTTGAAATAAGCCAGCCGCTTGGCCTCGTTCTCCGCTCGGCGGGCTTCCGCATCGGCGGCCGATCCCGCGCCGCGCCGTGATCGCGTCGAACGGCTCTTGCCAACGTGGCCATTCTTCCGGACGGGTGCGGGTCGCGTGGCTGGCTTCTCGCCGGCGGTCGCGGCCGCTTTGTGAATGGCTTCGAGTTGCTCGGCGTCGGGCGGCGCCAACGCCTTCGAGGGGGCGTCGAAGATAAGATAGCACTTCCCATCGACCCCCGTTACGCGAGCGATCGCCGACGCGCCGAGGAGGGCCTCGAAGCCCGCGTCGGAATTGGTCACGCGCAGATTGCTGAACGTGCCGGGAATCTTGCCGGGCCGGGCTTCTTCGATGGTCACGCCCTTCAGCGTCTTTCCCGAGCGAAGTTCGACGTTCACGCGAAGGCCCGCAAGGCTCTTCGCCGTTACCGCCGGCGATGCAGGTGAGTCTTCGCCGAAGCCGCACAGAGCGCCGGCGCCGAGCAGCGCCGCCAGCGTCATCGACAGGAACCAATAAGATCGAAACATCGTCCTAGGGGACGACCAAACAGGCAGGCTTCTCAAACGCGGCACGAAATCATCTCCGTCGTGAGGCAAAACACGGGAAGCAGGACCGCTCCATCTTCATCCCGCATTTGACCCCGTCGCGACGGATTTGTCAATCTCGGCGCGAATCGATCAGTTCCGCCACCAGTCGGCGGTCTTATCAAAAGCTGCTTTCGTGCGAACGGCCGCCACCTTGTCGCTGGTCTTGACCTTGTCGGCGTAGACCCAGGAGTTGATCGCCACGCCGCCCGAGACGCCGGCGATCTGCCCCCGCCCCTTCTTCAGAATGCTGGCGATGGTCGGCACCTGCTTGGGCGCGTTATACACGTCGGGCTTCACTGCGGACGAGCCGAGCAGGACGGGCAAGTCATAACCTGCCTTCTCTGGCAGATTGTCCTTGACGACAATCGCCCCGGCGACCGCCAATTCCATGCAGTTCTGCAACTGGCCGAAAATGGGATCGGCCACGGCCAATTCGGGATATTTGTCGGTCATCATGTCGGCCCATTTCTGCGCCATGACGCCGGTTTTGCCGCTGTGCTGAACCCCGCCGTTGGCCGCGATGAAATCATCCTCCGTCATTGCCTTCACACTCGATCCACACAACTCGAACGCCAGACCATCGGGAGCGGCCAACAGGGCGTCGAACTTCGGCTGTAGCCAGAATCGCGGCGAAACCATCTTCTTTGATGGCTTGGCAATCTGCAAATAACTGGGCAGACCACGCACCGGAGAACTGTCCAACGCCATTGCAATCCGCTTCATGCGATAATCGGCCGCCACCAGGACGCGGGCAAAATGGCTCGTGTCCGGCACGCCGTGCAAGCGGATTTGCTGGATTCCCATCGCCTTCTCGAACTCCTCCGCCATCGTCGCCGAATCGGTGCCGGGCTGAACTCGTACCTGGCTCAATCGTGCGAGCCCTTCCGGCGTCGGGTCGATCGAACAGGTAATGCCGCCCTGCGCCGCGGCCTTGGCCGTGCGAAGCGCTACCAGCAGGTCGTCCAACAGCATCACCGGCCGGCCGGTCGTGACGCCGACGACGTTCCCCCGCCCATCGACCTTCCATCCTTCGCCCGGCCCGACCAACACGATGTCTTTCTGCTCGGGATAGACGAAGACGTAGCGGATATGCTGCAAACCGGCGAGGTACTTGATCGCATCGGGCAGTGGCTTGTTGGTCTTGCCGCACTCGTCGATGGCCGCCTCCAGACGCCGCAGCGAAATCTCTCGCATTTCCGTGGCCCCCCTGAGATCGCCGGGAATCTTCGCCAACGCCTGGCGACTCAGGTCGCTGAGCTTGTTCATATTGTCGATTGTCGCGTTGTTCACCAGGCCGTCGGCGTCGATCGACACTCCGCCGACCGCGCTTTCAATAACCTGCCCCCGAGTGGACGCAGGCGACATCACGACGATCGCACAAGCAACTGCCAATGCGAGAACGCAACAATAGCGACACTTGGCCGCAAAAAAGCGGTAAGACATGGACAGGCTCCTGGAAATGGCGGGCGATAACCACCCCTGCCGGCGGCGCAGGGTCGGGCGGCGCCTCTTCTGGTAACTCCGGTTACATAGATAAGTTAGTCCCCCGCTGCGGAAAATGCAAGGAAAACGTCCCCCTCCACAGGGCCGATCAGTCTTTTGAGATGGGACTGTAGGAGGCGACTCTTGTCGCCGAATTTGCCGGTGTTCTCGGGCGATCGGCGACAGAAGTCGCCTTCCACAGTCAGAAAGCACGCCTGTCCACCCGTTGGGGTGTAGCTGCCCCCGTGCGCAGCATTATTGGTCATCTTGGCCCTTGCGGACCCCCTCGCAGTCGAGTTAAGCTAAATAAAGTGTGCGATTTTGCTACACACACGGTGAGGGCAAGGCTGTGTCGCAGTTGGCGTATCTGGTGATTCGCGAGGGCTCGAAATGGAGCGACGTCTTCCGGCTGGTGCCTGGTCAATCGGTCACCATCGGCCGCGCTCCGACCAGCCAGATCGTCTTGAAAGATGAGCGGTGCAGCCGAAACCACGCCGAGGTGTTCATGTCGAGCGGGCAGTGGATGCTGCGCGACCTCGACAGCCGCAACGGCACGATGGTGGGAAGCGAGATGGTCCGCGGCGACTGGCTGTTGAAGCCTGGCCACGTCGTCCGCATCGGCCACACGCAACTGGTTTTCGTTCACAAGCTCTCCGACGCGTTCATTTCGTCGGGCGATGGCAGCTCGGTGATCCGGCGAATGTCGCCGGAGGCGCCGCCGCCGGCCGACGACGACGCCGACGTGCTCGCAACGTGCGAACCGACGACGATCACGCATCGTCGCGGGAAAACGAAACTCTTGGCCCCGGGCGAACAGGAGGAGAGCGGCGTCTCGAAGATCGGCCGCGCGGCGGCGAAGCTCTGCCGCCTGGCCTTCGAGTTGGCCAAGGCCGCCGACGTGGCCGCGATGGCCGAGTTGGCGCTGGCGGGCTTGGCCGAGGGAACGCAGAGCGATGCCGGGGCATTGCTGCTTTTGTCGGCCAACGCGCCGGGCGAGCCGCGGGGAGAAGACCTGGAAGTCGTCGCCTCCCGAAGTTCCTCTCCGCATCGTTACCACCGCGTTTCCAACTTCCTGGCCACCACGGTCATGCGCGAAGGCGAAGCGGTGTTGGCCCGCAACGTCATCGACGACAGCACCTTGGGAACCCGCGACAGCCGCGGCGAAATCCTGGCCACAAGCGTCATCTGCGCCGGTGCGACGCGGCAACCAGGTGTTCGGCCTGATCCATCTCTATTCGACCGACCGCATGGTCGTGCCCGATCCCGACGACCTCGAATTCACCTTGGCGGTGGCCGACACGGTGGCGGTGGCCATCGAGAACATTCGCCGCCGCCAGGAACTGGCCGAGAATCTGACGCGGGTGCGAACCGAAAACGTCGAGCTGCGCGAGCGGCTGGGCATCCGCAGCGAGATCATCGGCCGCAGCACGGCGATTCGGCAAGTGACCGAGGAGATTACCCGCGCGGCGGCCAGCAACGCCACGGTGCTGATCCGCGGCGAGAGCGGCGTGGGAAAGGAGTTGGTCGCCCGCGCCGTCCATTACAACAGCCCGCGGAGCGACAACGTTTTTGTATGCCTCAATTGCGCCGCCCTGTCGGCCGACCTGTTGGCGAGCGAGTTGTTCGGCCACGAGCGCGGGGCGTTCACCGGCGCCACCGAGCGGAAGATCGGCAAGTTCGAGGCCGCCCACAAGGGCACGCTGATGCTCGACGAAATCGGCGAGATGACCCCCGGCCTGCAAGCCAAGTTCCTCCGCGTGCTCGAGGGGCATCCCTTCGAGCGCGTCGGCGGCAGCAAGCCGGTCAAGGTCGACGTCCGCGTGATCGCCGCCACCAACCGCGATCTCGAGCGCGACGTCGCCGAGCAGCGGTTCCGCCGCGACCTTTACTTCCGCCTCCGCGTGCTCGAAATCGTCGTGCCCGCCCTGCGAAAACGCCAGGAAGACATCCCCTTGATGAGCGATTACTTCCTGCAAAAGTTCAACGCCGAAACCGGGCGAAAGATCAAGGGATTCACGCCCGCCGCCAAGGAGCAGTTGCTCAAGTACCTCTGGCCCGGAAACGTCCGCGAACTGAAGAACGTGGTCGAGCGGGCGGTGGTGCTTTGTCGCGGGCAGGAGATCGACGCGGAGGACTTGCTGTTGACGAAGCTCGCCACGGCCGGCGACACGGAAATGCCCGGCTACGGCTCGGGCAAGTTCCAGCCGATTTCGTTGGACGACGTCGAGCGCCGCCACATCTTCGACACCTTGAATCACACCGGTTGGAACAAGAGCAAGACGGCCGGCATCCTCGGCATCGAACGCTCGACGCTCGATCGCAAAATCCGCCGCTACGAATTAGAGGACGCCGGACCGTCGTAATCAACTCTGTTCGTAGTTCCGGCTGTTGCCGGTCCTTCCGCCTTATGGGTTTGGGAAACTGAACCGGGTGGCGCGCCTGAAAGGGTGCGCCACCCGCTCTCCAAAAGGCGGAACTACGAACCTCTGGCAGATCGTTGCATTGTGCGACAATGTCGCGTATCTTGACGTTATGCTGCCGCCATAACGACCGCTGCGATTTCTGCGGTTGCCCACCGATGGGGGCCGAACTGCCTCCCAAAACCAATCCGAAGGAGTCTCACAATGAATCTCCCGCTGTTTTTCACGCCGTTTCTCTTACTGGCGTCCGCTGCTATCGCGGCCGACGACGCGCCGAAGCACCGGTTGCTCGCCGGCGTGCCGTTTACCGACGTGAAGCTGGAGGACGAGTTCTGGACGCCGCGGATCGAGACGAACCGCACCGCCTCGCTGCCGCATAACATCGAGTGGTGCAAAAAGACCGGGCGGATCGACAATTTCGCAAAGTCGGGCAAGCTGATCGAAGGCAAGTTCCAGGGTTTGGTTTTCAACGACTCGGACGTCTACAAGGTGCTCGAAGCCGCCTCTTACTCGCTGGCCGCCCATCCCGATCCGGCGTTGGAGAAAACCGTCGATGAGATCATCGCCAAGATCGCCGCCGCCCAGCAGCCCGACGGATACCTGAACACCTATTTCACGCTCGCCGAGCCGGGCAAACGGCTGACAAATCTGCGCGATATGCACGAGCTGTACTGCTGCGGCCATCTGATCGAGGCGGCCGTGGCTCACTTCCACGCCACTGGCAAGCGAACGTTGCTCGACGTGGCGATCAAGTACGCCGACTTCATCGACGCCGTCTTCGGCCCGACGAAGCGGCAGGGCGTGCCCGGTCACGAGGAGATCGAGCTGGCCCTGGTCAAGCTTTCGCAAGCGACCGGGCAAGAGAAATACGCGACCCTTGCCAAGTATTTCATCGACACCCGCGGCGATAAGTCGAAACGGGAGACTTGGGGCGAGTACCATCAGGATCATATTCCGGTGCGGCAGCAGAGCGAAATCGTCGGCCACGCGGTTCGGGCGATGTATCTCTATTCGGGCACGGCCGACGTGGCGGCCATCTCGCGCGACCAGCAGTTGATCGACGCCATGCACCGGCTCTGGCAGGACGTGACGCAGCGAAAGATGTACATTACCGGCGGCATCGGCGCCCGATCCGAGGGCGAAGCTTTTGGCAAGGACTATGAACTGCCGAACGATTCGGCCTACTGTGAAACCTGCGCCGCCGTCGGCCTCGCCCTCTGGGCGCATCGGCTGAACCTCATGCACGGTGACGCCCAGTACGCCGACGTCGTCGAGCGGGTGGCTTACAACGGCATCCTCTCCGGCGTCAGCCTCGACGGCCGAAAGTACTTCTACGTGAATCCGTTGGCCAGCGATGGAAAGCATCACCGCGAGCCGTTCTTCGATTGCGCCTGCTGCCCGCCGAACGTCGCCCGTTTTCTCGCGTCGCTGCCCGGCTACGTGTACGCCAGCGGCAAGGACGGCGTCTACGTGAATCTGTATGTCGCGGGATCGGCGAAAATCGCCGTCGGCAGCAACACTGTCGCGATTACGCAAGAGACCCAGTATCCCTGGGATGGAACCGTGCGGTTGACCGTCGAGCCGTACACGCCGGGCAGGTTTACGGTGGCCTTGCGAGTCCCCGGCTGGTGTCAAGGCGCGAAAATCACCATCAACGGAAAGGCCGTCGATCCCATCGACATGGACAAGGGCTATGCGATGGTAAGACACCAGTGGCAGTCGGGCGATGTGATCGAACTCACCATGCCGATGCCGGTCGAACGCATCGAGGCCAATCCGCACGTTCAAGCCGACCGTGGCCACGTGGCGGTCCAGCGCGGGCCGATCGTCTACTGCTTCGAGGCGGTCGATAACGGCGGCCATGCGAAGGATATTGTGCTGGCCCGCGATCCGAAGTTCGCCGTCGAGCATCGCAAGGATTTGCTCGGCGGCGTAACGGTAGTGACCGGCACGGCCGCCGACGGCCGCAAGGTTACGGCGGCGCCCTACTACGCTTGGGACCATCGAGCGCCCGGCGAGATGATCGTTTGGCCGCGTCAGGAGGGCAACGCGACCGACGCGAAGGTGGACGATCCCGCGTGGAAGGACAAGCTCTACCGGCCGCTCGATCCGGCTTCGCTGCGGTAGGAATGGAGTTGGTCAGCAGGGCAAGCGCAGCGCCGCCCTGGGCTATCTTGTCGAACCGCTTCGCGGCTTCACGAGATCGAGAACTTTGTGACTTGCGAGCAACAACCCGTCAACAAGCCTGTCCCCTTCATCGTCTCCCCCCTTGACATTTCGGAGGCACACCTTAGAAGATACAATTAGGGCAGGCAAGGTGGTGGAGAGGCAGGCCAGGATCCACTGGGGGCCTATCTGAAAAGCACTTTCCGCTGAGATCGGCGATCGCGCGGGGCCGCTCGACGCCCCCGTGCGATCGAGGCCCGCAACCGTGCTGCGGTCGAAGCCGGCAGGATTTCACGATGACGAGGAGCTGAACCGGCGTGGAGTTATCGGGTCCAGAGCAGGCATTAGTGATGAGGTAAGGATGAAGCGACGAGAAATTGGCATAGGCGTCTTGCGTCCTGTGATTCTGGGGGTGCTGCTCGGTGTATTGGGCGCCACTCTTTGCATATTTCCGCAGGGCCTTTCGATTCGTAATTGGCGGCAGGAATTCGGACAGCGTCCTTCGATTCGTAAACGTCCAGCCGATGTGGTCAATCAAAAGCCTTGGCCTCCTCGCGAGTTCTATCTCCAGTGTGATTGGTATTATTCGAAAGTCGATGAAAACGGTTGGTCCACCGGCGCTGTTGGCAGTTTTCAAGACCTCGATAACCGACTGGGGCGCCTAAGTGCCTCTGGGAAAGAAATAGTTATTCCCGTATTTCCGAGCGTTTTTCCGCCAACAATGGATGATAAATTCTATTACGACGCAATTCTGCAGAGCGGTATTAAGCGGGGTGACAAAGTCCTCGTTGTTGGCACCGGGTCTGGAACTGATGCTTGGGCAGCGTCGCTGAAATCACAAGACCTTGTTTATGGAGTAGACGTAAATCCGCTGGCGATCGTCAATACCAGGACTACCGCGCGCTTAGGCAACTTTCGGATCAAGCTAATCGTGGGAGACATCAGAGATGTAAAGTTGCCGGACGACTTCAAAGATTTTGATTATGTTCTGTGGAACATGCCGTTTCTTGTAACTGGAGGCAAGATCAAAGAGTTTGATTTTCACGATGGCGATGATGGAAGTATCCTGAGACGTTTCTTGGCATTGCTGCCGTCCTTGTTGAAGAAAGATGGAAAGGCAATGATACTGAATAGCCCCGCTGCCGCAGCCTTTATCACTTCTCCAAGGGTGACCACAAAGACGCATGGCTCTTGCACCCTCTTTGTCATTCCAAATCTGGGGGTGCCCGCTAACGGGAAGGAGAAGGGCGGCGGGCGCGATCATTGACGCACGGAGGCGATTGGGGTAGTCTCTGCGGTAGTTCTGAGCAACAACCCGTCAATAAGCGCGACTCTGCCGTTTTCTCCCTCCACTTTCTCCCTCCTACAATGGTTCGGGTGGTGCTTGGTCGCTGGGTTCGGCCTCGTATCCTTCGGGAAGGTGCCGCGAAAGGTCCATGTTGTCGTGGAGAACCCGACCGATCTCGATCCGACCATCGTCGCAGGTTCGGAATAAC
The DNA here is from genome assembly GCA_963719005.1 of uncultured Planctomycetia bacterium. Classification (GTDB taxonomy): domain Bacteria; phylum Planctomycetota; class Planctomycetia; order Pirellulales; family Thermoguttaceae. Next base: position 260,081 of record CAVRAR010000016.1, on the reverse strand, counting down.
AGGAGATGCCGAGGGCGGCGGACTCGACCGGCGGACGCCTCGACGTGGTTTCGGCTGTGGTAGAGATGATACTACTCCGTCAAATCACCGAGATATCGTACTAACTCGTTGACTTCCCAAGCCGGTCCGACGATTCTTGCTTCGCTTCGCTGTAGCTGAACCGAAATTCTGTGGGCTGCGATGGCTGCCGGAAGTATCCTGAAAAAGCGGCCTTTGAATGTCAGGAACGATTGGCTCTCGCTTTCTGGACTATAACCGAATTTTGCGAGCGTGGACCGGAGCCTTTCCAAGAACTCGTCCCGGTCACGAAAGTGAATACTGACCTCGATGTTCCGCACGATGACCGCACACACAAAGCTGAACCAGAGGCCGATACCGACTGCCACCAGAGTAAACAGGAGGACGGTGAGAAAGTCTGCCTTCTGGGTTGCAAGCATGAAGATCGCCAGCACTCCAAATGGCGATACAAAGGATGCCGCATACATACTGAATGTTCTGATAAAACTCCTCGGTTTCATTAGAGGTTCTAACAAAACCAGTATTTCCTGATCTGTCCAATGTTGCTAAACTCTCGGGCTAACCTGGTCAACCAACAGATATGTCAGGGAGGATATTATGGCCAAGCCACTGCTGCCCGATGCGCTTTGGGAGCGAATCAAGCCTTTGCTGCCGCGCGAACGCGGCAAGCCGAAAGGAGGCCGACCGCGAGTTTCCGATCGTGCGGCGCTCACGGGGATTCTCTTCGTATTGAAAACGGGTTGTCCGTGGGAATATCTTCCGCAGGAGTTGGGCTGCGGATGCGGCATGACGTGCTGGCGACGACTCCGCGACTGGCACGTGGCTGGTGTCTGGAAGCGGATATGGAAGCTACTTTTGGACGAATTGGGATTGGCAGGCCAAATCGACTGGTCAACATCCGCGATCGACAGTTGCTCCGTGCGAGCAGTTTTTGGGGGGCAAAAACGGGCCCAAATCCCACGGATCGAGGCAAGAATGGCTCGAAGCGTCATCTGATGGTGGACGGCAGCGGCACGCCTCTGGCCATTACCCACACCGGCGCGAATTGCCACGATTCGGAGATGGCTATTCCTTTGGTTCGACGCAGTTCCACCGATCAAGCAACCTCGCGGCGCACTGCGCAAGCGTCCCGATGAACTGCTCGCGGATCGAGCCTATGATGCGGAAGCCAAGATTCGTAAACCCCTGCGCAAGCGGAGAATCAAGCCGCTGGTTGCTCACCGCAACACCGAGCACGGCAGCGGCCTGGGCAAATTCCGCTACGTCGTTGAAGCCTGCTTCGATTGGCTCTTCAACTGGCGTCGTCTGCGGGTGCGTTACGAGAAACGACCGGACATTCACGATGCGTTCCTAATCATCGGTTGTGCCATGATCTGCTGGAACCGCGTACTGGAGTTTTGTTAGAACCTCTTAGTCTCTCATAATCAGTTCCCATTGGGAGAAGCCCTTCGACTTGACTCGCAGGTGCCCAGTCGCCCATTCCTTCCTTCCACAACATATCAGATGGTTGAAGCCGACCGGATGCCGCCAGTTCTTTCAGTTGCGTCGAAGAAACAGGACCAACCCGTTGCCCTTGGTCAGTGTAATACCACTGAGAGTCCATTACGTTCTTCCCTTTCCTGCTTCGGAACGATGCAAACAGCCCGTCACTTCATCACAATAACCGCCACCACCATCAGAACCACCCCCAAGCACCCTCCCGGCCTCGGCAATCCCATTCCGAATCAACCGCCTTTTCTTATCAGCCCTCTTGTTGCATTTTTGGAAATCCAGAACCGTGGTGGTCTTCTGACAGGCTGAAATCTCTGCCAGAAAGGTCGCCCGAAAAAATGGCGGCGAAAAATCGGGGCCGTGGGGAGGGGTTCCTCGGTCGGGCTCCATCGAGAACCACTTGACAGCCGGATGAAATAAACTCGCTATGCGTTTGGAGAGATGAGACGGGAGGAGTGACCAACTGCTGCCGACCAATTGGTTCGCTGATTGTGTCGGCTATCTGTATTTTGCTGCACGACAAGAGCCGACCACAATGTCATGACGGTGATGGTCAAACTCGGCCTAGGCAACTACTTGGGCGAATAAGGCGGCCCATCACGGTCCGGCAACTGACGGGCTGCTTTCCCCAACTTCGACCAAGGGCCAAATGGCTGGAAGACACTCGTGTAGGAATTCCGGTCACACTCTTCAGAAAACTCCTGAGCCGACGGCTCAATGGGCCTCATGAAGAACAGTCTCTCCTTGATAAATAAAACTCTTGTAGCGATTCTGTCTTGAACCAATTGGAAATGGAAATTCTCGGTCGCCTGGGTTAGAATCTTCCCCCAGACGAGGAGAATTTCATGAGTGGACAACGACGACATTTCGGCACGGACCAGAAGGCTGCCATTCTCAAGAGGTATCTGGTCGATAAAGTGCCCATCTCGGACCTCTGCGACGAGTACGGCATCAAGCCGAACCAAATCTACGCCTGGCAGAAAATCCTGTTCGACAACGCGCCGGCCGCCTTTCACCCGGTCGCCAAACGCGAGGCCAGGAGGCTTTCCGCCCAGGAGGAGGAAGTCGCCCGACTGCGGGCCAAGCTCGTTCAGAAGAACGAGGTCATCTCCGAACTGATGGAGGAGAACGTCCGCGCAAAAAAAGAGAATGGGGAACTCTAAACGGACGTTGGGTTCCCCACGACACTCGCGATGAAGTGGTCGATTACGTGCGCCGTTGGAACGAGCGCACGGAGATTCCCGCCAGAAAGTTCGTGGCTTGGCTGGGCATTGGCCAGAGCAAGTTCCACGACTGGAAGGATCGCTACGGCAAGCGGAACGAACACAACGGCTGGGTGCCGCGCGACTGGTGGCTCGAAGATTGGGAGAAGCAGGCCATCATCCGCTTCTCCTTCGAGTATCCACTGGAAGGCTACCGGCGTTTGGCGTTCATGATGCTCGACCGCGACGTGGTGGCCGTCAGTCCCAGCAGCGTCTATCGCGTATTGAAGGCGGCGGGCCGCATCGGGCGCTCGACGAACAAGCCGTCGAAGAAAGGCACGGGCTTCCAACAGCCGCAAACACCCCATGAACACTGGCATATCGACATCAGCTACCTCAACATCCACGGCACGTTTTACTACCTGACGACGATCCTCGACGGCTACAGCCGCTACACCGTGCATTGGGAGATTCGCCGCTCGATGACCGAGCAAGATGAACTGACGATCCTGCAACGCGCGCGGGAGAAGTTCCCCAAGGAGACGCCGCGGATCATCAGCGACAATGGGTCGCAGTTTTTGGCGAAGGACTTCAAAGAGTTCATTCGCATCTGCGGGATGACGCACGTGCGCACCAGCCCGTACTATCCGCAGAGCAACGGCAAACTGGAGCGATTTCACGGGAGCATCAAGGGCGAGTGCCTGCGGCCGGGCACGCCGATCTCGCTGGAGGATGCCATCCGCATTGTGGCTCGTTACGTGGAGCACTACAACGAGGTGCGATTGCACAGCGCGATTGGCTATGTGGCGCCGGCGGACAAATTGGCGGGCCGTGAGGCGGAGATCTTCGCAGCCCGCGATCGCAAACTGACGGAGGCCCGCGAGCGTAGAAAGGAGCAGCGAGAGGCGGCCCGTTTGCGGACGGTTGCCTGATCGAAAGAAGGACGTTACGATGAGAGACGACCTGGGCGGAGGATAGGGCTCCGGTGGGAACCGACCCGAGCGCCGCCCCAGGGGTTGTGAGCGAGGTCCGGGCGGTGGTTCTGCTGCCGCCCACCTCCCTCGCTTACAACACCAAAGCGAAAAATCCAAGCACTACCAACCAACTTCAACACCCGGACGATCCTAGCAAGCCAATCGAAGTTTCCATTTCACGCTGAACCAAGACAATTCTGCCAGCCCATCAAATGAACCTCAGTCCTCTTATTGGGCGTGTTCCACCGTTTGATACCAGCAAGGTCATTCCCTAGCATAACGAATGACCAATCATCACCGGTCTCATGAAGCACAGTCTCGCCTTGATACGAAAACTGAGAATAGTGGCTGGCCCAACTCATGATGTGAACTTCGGTTTTCTTATTTGGAGTTCCCGACTTCTTGATAGCAACAAGGTCATTGCCCAACATCGTGAACGCAAAAGTATCACCAGTCTCATGGAGAGCAGTCTCACCCTGAAAGACGAACGTCTTGTAGCGATCTGCCCAACTCATGATGTGAACTTCGGTTTTCTTATTTGGAGTTCCCGACTTCTTGATAGCAACAAGGTCATTGCCCAGCATCGTGAACGCAAAAGTATTGTCGGTCTCATGAAGCACAGTCTCGCCTTGATACGAAAACCGAGAATAATGACTGGCCCAACTCATGATGTGAACTTCGGTTTTCTTATTTGGAGTTCCCGACTTCTTGATAGCAACAAGGTCATTGCCCAGCATCGTGAACGCAAAAGTATTATCGGTCTCATGGAGAGCGGTGTCACCTTGGTAGGCGAAAACCCTAAAATTTGTGCTGCCATCCATTAAATGGACTTCCGTTCTCTTGCGAGGCGTTCCATTTTTCTTGAGTGCAAGAAGGCGGTACACGTCGTCGTAGACGGGCACATGCACCGTGCTGCATACGGTCTGAGGTTGTCCGGTAGACGGATTGATCTCCTGATGGCATTCAAGGTGCGTAGTAGTGCCAGTCTGCACTCGCTCCTTCATTGTTGCAAAGTCGAACTGCATTTGTTATTCCTCCAAAGCGTGGGTACGGGAAATTACGTCCTTCAAACTCCTGCATCATTGCAGCCGAAGTATGTTCTGCTGTGTCCTCGATCTCGCTGTCGTTCCCGGTGTATCCACGAACAACGATGATCGAAAGAGAAAGGCGTTCGACCCAGAGATGCCTGCCCCCCTTCTTAGGAAGAATAGCGGTCTGGCGAGATCACACGACGCTCTATCAATACCAACCAACCGCCTTATTTCGCCCGTCTTTGACGCCATCCGTAAGCAAGCAGAGAAAAAGCACCGACGCCCAATAGGACAATTGTTGACGGTTCGGGGACGGCTGATGCCAAGGAACCTTCGGCTCCGAGCGGAGAGGCAGCGATTTTGGTGTAGGCCCCTGTTGTCAGGCTCAATGTCCCGTAGTCGTAGTTGCCGCTCGAATCGTATCCTGCCACATACAGATTCCCTGATGAACCAAATGCGAGCGAGAATCCATACTGTTCAGTGTAGTCACCGGCACCGGCGGGAAAATAGGTGTTCAAGTTACCGATTTGGGTGAACGAGCCCGTGGCCGGATTGATGCGTCCCCATGCTCCGGTCCCCCCGCCATAATCGACATCAAACCCATACAGGTCGCCATTGGGAGCAAACATCAGCTTTTCCGCACCGGCACCTCCGAAACCGAGACCCGTCCCGATGACCGTCGTTTGCCCCGCAGAATTCACCGTGCCAAAAGAGTGGTTAATGCCGTTATTGGTGCCTACATAATAAACATTGTTGCCCCATGCGGCCAAGGAACCTTCGGCTCCGAGCGGAGAGGCAGCGATTTTGGTGTAGGCCCCTGTTGTCAGGCTCAATGTCCCGTAGTCGTAGTTGCCGCTCGAATCGTATCCTGCCACATACAGATTCCCTGATGAACCAAATGCGAGCGAGAATCCATACTGTTCAGTGTAGTCACCGGCACCGGCGGGAAAATAGGTGTTCAAGTTACCGATTTGGGTGAACGAGCCCGTGGCCGGATTGATGCGTCCCCATGCCCCAGTCCCGCCGCCATAATCGACATCAAATCCGTACAGGTTGCCATTCGGAGCAAACATCAGCTTTTCCGCACCGGCACCTCCGAAACTGAGGCCCGTCCCAAGGGCCGTCGTTTGCCCCGCAGAATTCACCGTGCCAAAAGTGTGGTTGATGCCGTTGTTGGTGCCGACGAAATAAACGCTGTCGGCCCGTGCCCGATCCGCAGCACCGAGCATCAACGTCCCGATCACCAACAAAACTGCCGAGTTCAGTTTGTGCCACATTGTATGTTCCATCCCCGCTTCAGTTGAAAACGCTATTGGAGATCACATGACGCTCGATCAACACCAACCAACCGCATTACTTCGCCGCCCGTCGCCACTGCCATCCGTAAGCAAGCAGGGAGAAAACACCGACGCCCAACAAAACAATTGTTGAGGGTTCGGGAACGGGGGCCGCAATCGAACCTTCGAAGGGGAACGGAGCAGTAGCGATTTTGGTGAAGGCCCCTGTTGTCAGGTCCAATGTCCCGAAGTCGCAGTTGTTGTCCGTGCCGATTCCTGTTGCATATAGTGTCCCTGATGGACCAAATGCGAGTGAGTAACCCCAGCCCGGATTGGGGTCACTCCATCCACCGGGAAAATAAGTGTTCAAGTTACCGATTTGGGTGAATGCACCCGTGGCCGGATTGATGCTTCCCCATACGCCATTTCCCCAGTTCTCGCCGGTGTAAAACCCGTAAAGGTTGCCGTTGGGAGCAGCAATCAGCGTGTTCACATAGGGAGGACCAGGAGGGCTCGTCGAAATGATCGTTGCATTTCCTGAAGAATTCACCGTGCCAAAAGTATAATGGCTGCCGTCGTTACCGCCGCTCACGTAATAAAGGGTGCTGCCCGATGCCGCAATCGAACCTGCGAATGGGAACGGAGCGTTAGCGATCTTAGTGAAAGCCCCTGTCGTCAGGTTCAATGTCCCGAAGTCGCAGTTGTTGTCCGTGCCGATTCCTGTCGCATATAGCGTCCCTGATGGACCAAATGCGAGCGAGAAACCCCAACTCGGATTGGGGTCACTCCATCCACCGGGAAAATAAGTGTTCAAGTTACCGATTTGGGTGAATGCACCCGTGGCCGGATTGATGCTTCCCCATACGCCATTTCCCCAGTTCTCGCCGGTGTAAAACCCGTAAAGGTTGCCGTTGGGAGCAGCAATCAGCGTGTTCACATTGGGAGGACCAGGAGGGCTTGTCGTAATGGTGTTTGCATTCCCTGAAGAATTCACCGTGCCAAAATTATAATGGCTGCCGTCGTTACCACCGCTGACGTAATAAACGTTGTCAGCCCGTACCCGTTCCGCAGCACCGAATATCAATGTCCCAATCAGTACCAGCAAGACAGCCGAGTTCAGTTTGTGACACATTGTATGTTCCGTCCCCACTTCAGTTGAATAGAATTGTGGAACTCACATGATGCTCGATCAACACCAACCAACCGCCTTACTTCGTCCGTCGCCGCCGCCATCCGTAAGCAAGCAGAGAAAAAGCACCGACGCCGAGAAGGACGAAGGTCGAAGGTTCGGGGACGGGTGAGGCCAACGAACCTGCGTACAAGACAGGGGAGGCAGCGATCTTGGTGAAGGCCCCTGTTGTCAGGTCCAATGTCCCGTAGTCCCAGTTGCCATCGTTGCCGTATCCTGTCGCATATAGGGTTCCTGACGGGCCAAATGCGAGGGAGAACCCATAGCCTTCATTGTGGTCAATTCCGCTGGGAAAATAAGTGTTCAAGTTACCGAGTTGGGTAAACGCACCCGTGGCCAGATTGATGCGTCCCCATACGCCAGATGAGCCTTCAGCGACATCAAATCCGTACAGGGTGCCGTTGGGGGCAAACATCAGCTTTTCCCCGTTGGCATTTCCGAAACTGAGACCTGTGGCGATAGTGGTCGCATGTCCCGCCGAGCCCACTGTGCCCAAAGAATAGGACCAAGGACCGCTCGGCGAGACGCCAGCGTAATAAAGGTTGTCAGCCCGTGCCCGATCCGCAGCACCGAACATCAACGCCCCGAACACCACGAGCAAGACCGCCACGGAAGTCGATAGCCGTTTCATAGCTGCTGCTCAAAGCAAAAGAAAACGAGACAAGTAAACTCGCCGCCCGACGAAGTACAACATCTGTCACCGTAAGAAATCGCTACAAAAAAGTCAATCAGCCGAATGCAAAGTTCTTCCAGATGGCGTAAAATACCCACGACTTCTGGGGCAAAACATGGTGCGTTCGCACCATTGAGCCCCCAATGCAAGCCGACCGTCTCTCCCTCAAATGACGAGAGCGGCAACAAACATACGCTGCCAGGTGATGATGCAGGACGGGCCGCTTCGTTTGTCAAAGCGGGCCGTGATACCGAACAAACTGCCCGGACCCCAATCGACTTTCTGAGGCGTTCGGCGGCACCGAGTTTGTGGTAGGTGGTCTCGGTAAGGACAATCCAGTTCTGTTCTTCCGTGGACAAATGCTGGCGGTGCGGATCTCGTGCGTGATCTTACCGACCACTGCACTGGCTCCTCGTACAGCCAAAAAACCCGTGGACTTTTGGACTACCCGTCCTCTTCCAAGGCCGACTCCTGATCCAGGTGCAAACCGCAGACCTTACACCACATCTCGACTCCTCTCCGAAGCCGATTGAATTCCCTCGCCGTGTAGCGGCATTTTCGCTCGACGCCTTGATTCGGACAATCCAAGAGAACGAATCGCCGGTGACGGCTGGCCCAGTGGAATAGCAAGAAGAGCGTCTGGACGGACCCGAAAACGCTGGTTTCCCATGGAAATCCGCGATTCCCATCGGCAGCTTATGCCAAGGACGGCAAACTGTGGATTGCCTACTGCGTCAACAAAGGGGACCGGCAGGAAGTGGCTGTTCTCAAGAGAGCCGGCAACGGCCGGAATTGATGAACGTGAAACAGACAAGTGCTCCTCGGTCTTTCGGGTTTCACGGTGCGTACTGATAACTGATAGGAAATTTGATTTCTCTCACAGGAGTGAGTATAGCTAGTAGGAAGAGGTGAAGCAAGGTGGCCGGGAGGGGGAGGGCGGCCATGGCCGCCCTCCCCCTCCCGGCCACCTTGCCCGCTGGTGACGCGATTGCCAGCCGGTGAGGTCGCACTCCGGTAGGGAAAACGTGGCTCGACTGGCGTTGTTTCGCGCGGCACGCGCGCACTGTCCACGACCGACAGGCGTCGGTGGAGATTAAAAGGTGGCCTCGAACGTGTCGATGTCCACATACACCCGTTCCCGCGACTCGCCGGCAGATGGCGTTGGAAAAAGAAAGAAAAAAAAGTGGCACCCGAATCCAGCGAACATGAGTGGCGTCGCCGAGATCAGGGGTGTTTTTTTGAAAGGCGCAGCTCCAGCGGCTTCATGCCGCTGACGTTGGTGCGGAGGGCGAGGAACTTGTCGGCCGACGCGATGCAGAGGGTGCGGAAGTCGGGGGCGCCGAAAACACAGTTGGCGGCGTGGACTTCAATTCTGCCGATCGGTCGGGCGTCGCGGTCGAAAATCTTCAGGCCAGCCTTGCCGCAACAGACGTACAAGTTGTCGTGCTCGTCGAGCGTCATGCCGTCGGGATTGGCGGCCAACAGATCGATCCAAATTCGCTCGCCGGCGAGTTGGCCGGGGCCGGTGACGTCGTAGCGGTAGATCCGCTGGCCGCGGGCGTCGGCGACGTTGAGCGTGCGGTCGTCGGCCGAGAGTCGCACGCCGTTCGGCTTGAAACAGACGGTCGATACCCGCGTGACGTGGCCGTCGGCCGAGCAGTAGTAGACGTCCTGCTTCATCACGGTCGGCTGGCCGCGATGCTGATAGTTGGGATCGGAGAAATAAAACCCGCCGTGAAAGTCGATCGCCAGGTCGTTCGGCTCGTTGAAGTGCTGGCCGTCGATCTCGGAGCAGAGGATGCGTTTGGCGGGGCGGAGGGGGCGAGTTACGTTTTCGCTTGGTGAACAACTCCCCTCTCCCTTTGGGAGAGGGGCAGGGGGTGAGGGCAGCATACCGGCGTTTTCCGCGCTGCCCGCCCTCACCCCAGCCCTCTCCCAAGGGGAGAGGGGACTGGTTTTCACATCGAAAGCCACGATGCGGTGGGCGGCGCCTTCGCAGACGTAAAGCTCGCCGGCGGCGTTGAACATCATGCCGATGGCGTCGGTGCTGTCGTCGGTGAACAGAGTAATCGCTGGGCGGCGTCCAAGGGGGACAGTCCCATTTTCGCCGACCACGGCTTCGCCGCGGTGCCCGCGAAAATTGGGACAGTCCCCGGGCCGCCAGCGGTAGATCGAGTTGTTCTGACCATCGGAGAAGAAGACGTTGCCGTCGCGGTCGGCGGTGGGGCCTTCGGTGAAGCCGTAGCCCTGGCCGAGGACTTCGGGCTGGGTTCCGGGCGTGATGATATCATCGAGCGTCATGGGGCCTCCGCGGGTCGGATGTGGCAGACGCGGATTGCAGGATAGCCCGATCGGCGGCGGGCGGCAAGGGGCGGACGAAACGTTGCCCTTTGCACTCCGCCGCCTCAACATCCGACGTAGGGCGGACTTCAGTCCGCCAGGTGCGGCAAACCAATGTCGCCACACGCGGCGGACTGAAGTCCGCCCTGATGGGGCGAGCCACCCTGCTTTTTCTCGGGCCTTCCCGCAATCGGGGCTGCTGTTCTCCGACTATTGAATGAATGGCGGCAAGTGAAGTAGGCCGCAACGCTTCTACAAAACCCTCTCTCGGCGTCAATAGTTATGTATGGCGTCCCCGGAACTCGTCCCCGTCTTGCCTTCCGCGTGTCCGAATCTCACGGATCTTCCTCGTGCCGCTGAATCGGAAAGAAGAACCTCGTGCTGATAAGTACGGGTATCAACACGAGGCTATTGCCGGCCATCACCGCCAAACCGTGCGAGGGACTCTTGCCGAATGTAACAACCACGCCGAGAACGGAAAGAACGACTGTCAACACGTACGCCCATTTGTGCCCCATCGCTAGACCAGCCAGTAGTGCGATGTTGGTCGCAGCAGCGGCCAGCAGCACAAGCGAACCACTCTTGAGCATCGCCACCAACGTCAACAGGCTAATGATGCCCAGCGCCACAATCGCGATCCATAGCGGCCCAGGGATGTCTCTTTTCATAAAGTGTCTCCAGCATAACCAAAAGCTGAGCCACGGACACAGTGAAAGCTCCCGAAAAGGTGACAGCCACCAAATCTGGGTATTATGGAGACTGTGTTACTGCCTATCCTTCCCGGATTTGGTGGCTGTCACCTTTGTCCTCCCCCGCGCTCCGATTCATCGCGCTATCGCTGACTTCGACTTACTCTTCGTTGCGTCGGGCCGGGCGGACTTGTCGTCCTTTATCGGTTTCCCGGCGGCCAACAGCGGCGAGTCTACAGAGAATTTGTCGAGAGGCCACTGCCCATTGACATTCTTATATTTCACGGAGATTGTGCCTGCGCCCTTCTCGAACGCGGCATCGTAGCCGGCATCGAAAACTGTGTCGGCATTGACCTGTTTGACGTTGAATTTCGTCATCGATTTCGATTGCAGCCGACCGAGACGCGTTTTCACTGCAAGCCCAATCTGCTCCCATTTCTCTTTCGAGACACCGGCTCGCAGCTCCGGCGTTGTTTCGGTCAGATAGGTCTCGCCGAACGTGCCGTTGTCGATCTTGGCGAACAGGGCGTCGACGTTTGGAGCTACGGACGCATCGGTCGTCTTGTAGGCAAAGAAGAGCACCCCCGCGCAAAGAGCGACCATCGCAACGAGCAGGCCGCCACACCCGAGAAGAACGAGAAGTACGATCGTCCTGGCTTTCATTCTACTTTGCGTCCCTTTCCTTTACTTTTTGGTGCTCGAAGACCGGCCGAACGCTCTCGACCCGCACAAAGCCGCTTTGATGCGGCACGGGCAACTCGTCGTCCATTTTCCGGCCGCGGCGGACGGAGTGGCTCAGCCAGCCGCTCTGCGCGTCGTCCCGCTCGCGAGCGAGCCGCTGGCCGCGAATCTTGTCTTGGAGACGCATGATGCCTTCCAATAGCGATTCGGGTCGCGGCGGGCAGCCGGGAATGTAGACGTCGACCGGGACGACCAGATCTACGCCGCGAACAACGTGATAGCCGTATTCAAAGTAGGGGCCGCCGGCCGTCGCACAGGCGCCCATCGCGATCACGTATTTCGGTTCGGCCATCTGTTCGTAGAGTCGGCGGACGCGGCTGGCCATCTTGTGGCTCACGGTGCCGGCGACGATCATCAAGATCGGATTGCCGCGGGCTGGGCCGAAACGCCCCCGCCCCGAAACGGTCGAGGTCGTAGCGGCTGGCCCCGGCCGCCATCATCTCGATCGCACAACAGGCAAGGCCGAAGGTCATCGGCCAGAGGCTGCCTTGGCGGGCCCAGTTGATCGACTGCTCCAGGGTGGTCAGCACGACCCCTTCTTCAAAACGACCTTCGATCCACGGTTGCGTCATTTCAGAGTTCCTTTTCCAAGGCCGCCAGTATAGCGGAGCGAAGGTTTGTTGGGAACCGTGGACGCGGTTTCTTGGCGTAGCACGGGCATCTTGCCCGTATTTGCAGCATTTGCAGGCACGGGCAAGATGCCCGTGCTACGGGGGCGCATGAAACGGCCCCCGGGGTTTTCACTCTCCGGGGGCCTAATCGCCGTTGAATCACGGACGCGTCAAGCGACTTCTAAGCGATCACCTTGACGTTCTCGGCACGCGGTCCCTTCGGCCCGCGGCCTTCCTCGAATTCGACCTTCTGGCCTTCGCGCAATTCCTCGATTGTTACGCCATCCAAAGCGGAGTGGTGGAAGAACAACTCCCCACGCTCTCCTTGAATGAAGCCAAAACCCTTGTCCATGATCAACTTCTTGATCGTACCCTGCGGCATGTTTGCCACTCCTCGAAAAAACAGAAACGTGAAGCACAAAATAGGCTGGGAAGCGTCGTTCAGCATCCCCTTCCTTGAACGACCGTCCCAACCAAGACGCGTGAGGGGAGCAAATCAACCGCAATCGAAGAGCCGCATCGAAACAACGCCGCTTCCGCGAAACGCAGTGTGACCCGGCCGGACCCTCGGAAGGAGTTGAGGGTTCAGCCACCGCCACCCCATTCGTTAGGTAGTATACCACGCCGACAAGGGCGAGGGGAAGAGGGGCTGGCGATTTTTCCGCAATTCCGCGAATTCGGCGATTCCTTGACCTGCGCTGCCGGCTTATTGCCACAATCCTTCCACCAGCCACGCCGCCAGCGGAACAAAAATCATCAACGGCGCCCATGCCGCCAGCGAGGGAGTGAAGAACCAATAAGAGATCGCGCCAAGGCTCTGCACCCCCGTCACCACCAGCGTAAACGCAGTGGTGACCACCATACATATCCCCATAGCGACAAACACGTTACGATTCTCGCGCGTCACCACCAGCGGCAGACCGAGGAATAGCAGCGTCATGTCCAACAACGGCTGCACGATCCGGGCATGAATCGCCACTTGCTCCCTCGCGCCGTAGTCGAGGCTCGGATTGCGCAAACCGCGGATCAATTGAGCCATCGAAGACAGTTGGGTCAGGCTCTTGCCGCCCGTCAACTGGTCGAAATCGACGTCGCTCGCCAAGAAACACTCGTCCGGCTTCAGCCAAGGAGTGTCGCACGGGGTCATAAGCACCGGAGTCCCGCGGAGCAGCAATGACGGCCGGGTGTCGAGGTTTTTCGGAAGTCGCACGCCTTTGAACAAGTATCCGCCCGGTCGCTCGGCCCCCGGTGTCTTGCAGGGGGCTTTGTAATAGGCATTGTCGGCCGCCAGTTTGTCGCCATAGGAGCATAGAGTTCTCGGCATGCGAAAATCCGGCTCTTCGATCCGCTGTTCGTTGGCAAAACTGTTGCGGCCGTGCAACAGAACGTCGGTCCGACCGTCGTAGCGCGACCCCAGCGACTGCGGTTTGCTGCCCGACGGATCTTTGGAGCCTAGCGACAATTCGCGGCGAAAACGAGGAATGACAAGCTCGCGATTTGCCGCCAAAATCAGGCTGACGACGGCCACCGCGACGATAATCGGCGTCAACACTCGCAGCCGCGATACGCCGGCCGACATCAGCGCCGTCATCTCGTTGTTCCGCTGAATCCACGAGACGGTGAACATGGCCGAAACCAGCGCCAGCAGCCCGCCGACGCGATCGAAGAACCCGATGGTCTGGAACATGTAGTACCGGGCAATGAACCGCATCACGCCGCCGGTGGCCTTGCCGGCGGTGACGAACTCATCCAAGTTCGTAAAGAGGTCGAAAACGATGACGATTCCGACGAGGCTCAAGAAGCAGATCAAGAACGTCTGCACAAACTGCCGCAGCAAATAGCGGTCGATGATTCGCATTTCAGCCTACCTGACGACTTGACCGAGCCGGGCAATGTGCGAACGCGCCCCAAGACCGGAACGGCGGCAGCATAGGACAATTGGGGCGGTTCGGTCAAGGCTAATCGTTCGGCTGGGCCTGCCAGAATTTCCCCACCCGATGGCCGCCAGCCCACGAAGCCCTCACCCCCGGCCCCTCTCCCAGGAGGGAGAGGGGAGATTCTAATGCGTCACCGCGAAGATCAGCACGTTGGTGCCGATGCGCAGGGCGGATTCGTCCTTCAGGCCGTAGCTGTAGGCGTGGGGAAACTGCTCCCAGCCGTTGCCGAGGTCGAAACGGCTGTAGATGACGGCCAGCCGACCGTCCAACGTGATGCCTTCCAGCTCGGGCGTATTCATTGCACCGAAATCCTCGCGCACCCGCGGGGTGTACTCCACCTGTTTGATGTCGTAGTGGCTGTGGTATAGCGGGTGATCGGTCGGAAGGCGTTCGAGCTTCGTGCCCGGCAGGGCCTTGGCGATTTCGCGACGGAATGAGGCGTCGAAAGCCAGCCGCCCGCAACAGGCGTCGGCCAGCAGCAGCCCGCCGGCCTTCAGGTAGCGTCCCAATGCGGCGGCTTCTTCCGCGCTCCAGAGGAAATCGCGGTGCCCGGTGATGTAAAGCAGCGGATAGGTCGCCGCCTTCGGGTCTTTCAGGCTGACGTTCTCCCGCTTGAACTTCACCTCCAGCGTCGAGTTGTCGCGGGCGAATTTCAGCAGATTGTGTACGGCCGACGGGTCGGGATCCCAATCGCCCTGGTGCATCAACTGGGCGAAGACGAAATCGTCGCGGCTTGGGGCCGATGCCTCCTGGTAGACCTTCGTCGTGCTCAGGAATCGGCCAAGCTGGAACGTGCCGAGGATGTACGTAATCAGGTTCGCGCCGACTTGCCGGGCCTCTTCGATCAGCACGCGGGTGCCGCGGGGATGTTCGTGGCCGTCCCAGCCGCAGGTCAAGTCGCGCGGCGAGAAGATGACGCCCGCGCGGCAGCCGAAGTCGATCCCTTCCAGACACGGCGGCTCGCTGAACGTCGAGCCGTCGCCTCTTTTGTACGTCAAATTGCCGAGCTTGTAATAGGACGCGTACGCCGGCTCGTCGGGCAACATCTTGTGCAGCGGCCGCTGCGGGAAGATCAGTTCCATCTCGTGCCGGAAGGAGTCGGCGAAATCCTTCCAGCCGCAGCAGGCGTCGCCGAGAATCGTTCCGCCGTCCATGACGAAGCGGGCGAGCTTCGGGCGAAGTTCGTCGTTCAACGTGAACTTGTTGTGTCCGGCGAAGAGCAACACCGGCAGTTCGCGCGGATCGAAGGAGAAATGGTCGAAATCGAGCTCCACCGCGCGATAGTTGATCCCCAATTTGCCGGCGGTCCAGGAGAGCAGAGTCTTAACATCGGCGGGATCGGTCATCCAGTCGCGGTATTGGACCCGTTTTCCGTCCTTGGTCATCCAGCGTGTTTTGCCCAGCGCGGCTTTGCCGACCAGGGCGGGCGGACTCGGCGGGCGCTTCTTCTCGCTGCGGCGCAACGGCGTGGCGGGCAGTGGCAACGGCGGAAACGACTCGCCGCCCGTCTGATGCTGCGGCTGCGCCTGGGGCGGCGGACCGCAATCGACCGGCCCGGCGTCGCCTTCGTCGGCCCAGCAGAACGTGGGCACCCCCAAGCCGCCTTCGATGCCGCCGCCGATGGCCGTCGCCAGCCCAAGGCGTTCGAGAAACTTCCGCCGCGAAACGTCGCCGCGACACTCCCCATCGGACTTGGCCATGGCTTTCTCCTTCCACGCTTCGGATCGCAGAGAGCCGCCTCGGTTGCGCCAGTACGCCCGCGAGAGGGGGCGAGCCGGCAACTCGAACACGATTCATTGTACAGCGTCGCGTCCGACGATGCCACAACCATTGCTCGGGGCAAGCAGTCTGACAATCGCAGGGGCAAAGCGGTACAATGAACAAGAGAGAATCCCAATAGCCGGGAGTCAACGACTCCCGGAGCGTGAGTCTGTTTTCTGCCCTCCGGGAGCTGTTAGCTCCCGGCTGTCATCGTTGTAGCGAGGGCGACCATTCTGTACTCAATAGCCTCCACAGCCATGCGAGTTGCTCGGCTTCGATTGAGCAGACCTTGCTTCGGATTGGTTGCCTCTGCCGTTGTCTTCTGGGCGGCAGCTCTTTCCGCCGCCGAGCCGCCCACGATCAACCCCTTCGGTCCCCCCGCTTCGGAAGGCCAACCCGAACGCGACGACGCCTTGCCGGGTTGCGTCGAACTTTCCGACGGCTCGCTCCACGCGGGGATGATCTACTTGACTCGCGACAAGCGGCTAAAGATCTACGACGACCGGCTCGAGCGGCAGCGTGAGGTGCCGTTGCAGGTGGTCAGGCGGATCGACTGCAAAGTCAAGAAGGAATGGATGGAAAAGGAGTGGAAATTCAAGGAGACCACCAGTGACGAGAAAATCCTCACCGGTCGCAGTTACCCCGCCCGCGAATATCTCCACACGATCACGCTCGGCGACGGGCGCACGATCACCGGCCCGTTGGCGGCGATCGTGTATGTTCGCCTCGCGCCGCAGCAAGAACCCGAGCGGTTTCTGTTGAATAAACGCAATAAAGGGGAAGTGGGAAAGACCCTGAAGTCGATGGTCTACGTCAAGCGGATTACGCTCGGCGAACGTGCTCTTCAGGATGGGAAGAAGAAGCAGAAAGCAGGGCGGCGCGGCGCGAAGCCGCAAGCGGCTCCGATCCCTAATCCCCAATCCCTAATCCCTGACCCCTGATCCCTGCCCCCTGACCCCTAGCCCCTCGCCATGTCCCTCAGCCTCGCCCAAGGTCATAGCATTGCGACGATGTTGGCGGTCGCCGCCGCGGCGATCGTGCTGGCGGGGGCATTTTACCGTCGGGCGTTCGGCTCGCTGCCACGCCGGCAGTTCTGGACGCTTCTGGGCTTGCGGTCCGCGGCAATTCTGCTGGTCGTGATGCTCCTGTTTCGGCCGGTGCTAAGCTACCAAGATTCGCCGGCCGAGAGGCCCGCTCTCATCTTCCTGCTCGACACGTCGGCCTCGATGAGCATCGCGGACGACGCCACGGGTTCGCCGCGTTTCAACCAGGCACGCGATAAGCTGGCGAAATGGTGCGAAATGCTCAAAAAGGACTTCCGCCTGCGGTTGATCGCCTTTGCCGAACAGCCCGAGCGGCTCGACGGCCCCCAGGGCCTGCCGGCCTTGACGCCGACCGGGCGAGCGACGTCGCTCTCGCGGGCGATGGCGGCGGCAGCGAGGCAATTCGCCCCCAACGAGGTCGCCGCGGTCGTCCTCCTCTCCGACGGCATCGACAACTCGGCGGGCAACCCGCTGGATGCCGCGCGAAAGACCGGCATGACGGTTCACACTGTCGGCGTCGGCGCGAGTCTCCGCGACAATCCCTCGTATCGCGACATCCAAGTCACCGGGATCGATTGCCCCGATCATATTATCCTCAACAACCTCGCCAAAGTGACCGGCTCGATCGACGCGGTCGGGCTCGGGGGCCGCGTCATTCAGCCGATGCTTGAGGAAGACGGCCGGCAAGTCGCCCAAGCCGAACTGACGCTCGACGACGTCGAGGGCTCGCAGCAGGTCGCGTTCGAGTTTCGCCCGACGACGAAGGGACGCCACACGTACACCGTTCGCGTCGAGCCGGTCGAGGGGGAGAAGATCGTCGAGAACAACCAGCGGTCGGCCGTGGCGATGGTCGCCGAGGCGGGCATTCGCGTGCTGTACATCGAGGGGACGTTGCGAGGCGAGTACGGCGCCCTGGTCAATCGCTTCCTGGCCAAGGATCCCGACCTGGAGTTCTGCGCGTTGGTCCAAAACCGGCCAAACGTGTTTACCCGGCGGACGAACATGGACAATCTCAAGCTTGCGGCGATCCCGAAGGACCAGGAGACGATCGACCGATTCGACGTCTTCATCTTCGGCGATATCGACAGCTCCTACATTCGCCCCGAGCAGCAGCGGATGTTCGTCAAGCGGATTCGCGCTGGGGCGGGCGCGATAATGCTCGGCGGCTACCACAGCCTCGGCCCCGGCGGCTACACCGGCGCGCCGTTGGGCGACGCCTTGCCGCTGAAGCTGGGCGGCCGTGAACTGGGCCAGTACACCGAGTCGTTCCTGCCGGTGCTGACGCCCGACGGCTCGCATCATCCGATCTTTGCCAACATCGCCGGCTTCTTTCCCACGCGACAGGGCGGCGCCAAGACGCCGGGACTTCCGCCGCTGGACGGCTGCACGCGCGTCGAGGCGGCCCGGCCGGGCGCCACCGTGCTGGCCACCTTGCCGTCAGAAGCTGGCGAAATGCCGGTGCTGGCCGTGCAGCCGTTGGATCGCGGCCGCTCGGCGGTGTTCGTTGCCGACACGACGCGAAATTGGCAGCAGGGGCCGCGGGCGCTCGGTCAGGATTCCCCTTTCCTGCGTTTCTGGGGGCAGATGGTTCGCTGGCTGGCCGGTCGGGCTGAAACCCTGCAAACGCAAGCCGGCATCGACGCCAGCGCCGACAAAACCGTCTATCAGCCCGGCGAAACGATCCACCTGGCGGCCATCGTTCGCAATCGCGACGGCCAGGGCGCCGACAACGCCAAGGTCGAGGCCGCCGTCAAAGGGCCCTATGGAAGCAGCGATCGCGTAACACTCTCCGCAGTTCCCGGGCCAAGCGGGCATTACAGCGGGGCGTTCGAGCCGCGAATTGCCGGCCGGTACGATATGGTCGTCGACGCCCGGCTCGGCGAATTGGCCTTAAGCTCGGAACAGGTGTCGGTCGAGGTCGGCCGTCCAAATCTCGAATTCGAGCGGCTCGATCTCGACGAGAAGACGCTCGCCGCCATCGCAGCCGGCACCGGCGGCCGCTATGTCCCGCTCTCCGCCGCCGATCATTTCATCGATCAACTCAGCCGCAGCAAACATAAGAAAACCGTAATCGTCGAAAGTCAACTCTACTGGCCGCCGGGCGTCTGGCCGCTGTTCGTGGTAGTGCTCACGATGGAATGGATTCTGAGAAGGAGATACCAACTTCGATGAAGGTCGCCGTGGAGACCTGCCGAAATAGGTGGTGCATTATGCATATCATACCATTGCCTCCATCGGATTGATGACGTATTGCCCAAAACCAGGGAATCTTCTCCTGTTTGTCACCCACTTGAGTAACTGGCCTAAAGGAAACTCGCCGTGCAGACAATTGCAGGAATCGGTGCGTTTTTGCTGTGGGTATGTGTAAGCGTCAGTGCCGCTGCCGATCGTCCTTCTTCGCCGTTCGCGTCAGCCAGTGCCGAGACATCGGCTGGTTGGATCAAGTATGACGGCAACCCAGTGTTGGGCGACCAATACGGCACCTGTTTCGACATCAGCGTGCTCACAGAGGGCAACACGTACCGCATGTGGGTCTCCTGGCGGCCCAAGGCCAGCATCGCGTTGGTCCAGAGCACGGATGGCATGCACTGGTCCAAGCCGCAGATCGTTCTGGGTCCGCGCAAGGAAACCGGCTGGGAAGACGAAGTCAACCGCCCAGTGGTCGTGAAGAGAACCGACGGCTATCATCTCTGGTACACTGGGCAGACCAAAGACCACTCCTGGATCGGCTACGCTGCCAGTTCCGATGGCATTTCCTGGAATCGGATGTCGGACAAGCCGGTGCTTTCGCCCGAAAGTCCCTGGGAGAAGACCGCCGTCATGTGTCCTCACGTTCTCTGGGACGAGCGGACAAGACGCTTCCGCATGTGGTATTCCGGCGGCGAGCAGTGGGAGCCCGACGCCATCGGCTGCGCCACCAGTTCCGACGGCCTGACTTGGACCAAGCATAAGGCCAATCCGATCTTCGTGCGCAATCCGAAGAACGACTGGGAAAAGCACAAGGTAACGGCCTGCCAGGTGATTCGGCAGAACGAGTGGTATGTGATGTTCTACATCGGCTTCCGCGACGAGCAGACCGCGCAAATCGGCATTGCACGCAGCAAGGATGGGATCAGCGGCTGGCAACGTCACCGGGCCAATCCCATCGTCCGTATGGGCAAGAACAAATGGGATCAGGACGCGTGCTACAAGCCGTACGCCGTCTTTGACGGCAAGAAATGGCTACTCTGGTACAACGGCCGGCATGGAACGCTGGAACAGATCGGCTTGGCGACGCACAAAGGCGAAGACTTGGGCTTCGACTAACCGGAGCCTCCTCCATGCAAACCGGCTATCAATTTCTCGAACCTGAAGCGCTTGCCCGAGTGAAAAATCTCTCGGTGGTCGCGCGCGGGGTGGTCGAAGGGTTCATCAGCGGTCTGCATTCGAGCCCCTTCAAGGGCTTCAGCGTCGAGTTCGCCGAGCATCGGGAATACACCGCCGGCGACGATCCGCGGCATCTCGACTACCGCATGTTGGGCCGCACCGACCGGCTCTACGTCAAGCAGTACGAGGAAGAGACGAACATGCGAGTCCAGATTCTGCTGGACACCAGCGGGTCAATGGGCTACAGCCGTAGCGGAACGTTCACGAAGCTCCAGTACGGCTGCTACTTGACGGCCGTCCTTGCGTATCTGATGACCCGGCAGCAGGACTCCGTGGGGCTGACCACTTTCGACTCGGAAATCCGGCTCGACATGCCGGCTCACAGCTCGCCGCGGCACTTCAACGAGATGATGCACCAGCTCGAGGCCGTCGCCCCCGGCCGCGAGACCAAGATCGGTTCGACGCTGCACGAATTGGCCGATCGATTCAAACGCCGATGCCTGATCGTATTGATCAGCGATCTATACGACGAGCCCGGCGAGGTGATCCGGGCGTTGCACCACTTCCGCCATCGACGGCACGAAGTGATTCTGTTTCACGTGCTCGACAAGGCCGAGATCGATTTTCCCTTCCGCGACACGATCGCGTTCCACGACCTCGAGACCAACGAGCGGATTCAGATCGACCCCGCCTACGTCCGCGGCGAGTACGTGGCCCAGGTCGAGGCGTTTTTGCAGAACTATCGCCGGGCGTGCGCCGAGGCGCAAATCGATTACGTGTTGAGCGAGACGACGACGCCTTACGATTTCATGCTGTCGAAATACATCGCCAAGCGGAGCCGCCCATGACGTTTGCCGCGCCGCTGTTCCTGATGGCCGCTTTGGCCGCTGCGATTCCGATCGTGCTGCATCTGGTGAATCGTCGCACGGCGAAGCAGTTGCCGTTTTCGACGCTGCGGTTTCTGAAGATCAGCGTCGAGAAGACGCGACGGCGGAAGCGGATTCACGACGTGCTGCTGATGCTGCTCCGCGCGGCGGTGCTGCTGCTGATCGCCGCCGGCCTGGCCCGGCCGACGGTCACGACGTTCGGCGCCCTCTGGGGCAACTCCGGCACCGCCGCGGTCATCGTGTTGGACAACTCGGCGAGCATGGGCACGATCGACGGAGATCGTCCGCGCTTCGAGCGCACCGCCGCGGCGGCCGCCCAAGTCCTCGATCAACTTGTCGAAGGCGACCAGGTGGCGCTGCTGCCGACGTGCGGCCCGTCGTTTCCCGACGCCGGCAAGCTCGCCCGAACGCAAGACTCCGTCCGTCAGATGCTCGGCCAGTGCCGCGTCAGCTACGAGCGAGCCGACTTGACGTTGAAACTCCGGCAAGCCCGCGACCTGTTGGCCAAGTCGGAAGCGCCGAACAAGCAAATCTACATACTGACCGACATGCAGCGAATCTCCTGGCCCGAAGGAGGGCTGGGCACTTCAGTGCCCAGTAGAAAGACCGACGAGAGGGGGAGAGGGGGAGACTCGGAGATTGGGAGACAAGGAGAAAAGGAGAAAAACGGCACTCCGCCGTCTCCGCATCTCCCCGTCTCCAAGTCTCCCCCTCTCCCCCTCTCGTCCCCCATCCCCGTCGTGCTGGTCAACTGCAACCATGCGCCGAAGCCGAACGTCGCCGTGCAGGGAATCGACATTGCGGCGGCCATACCCGTCACCGGCTTGCCGATGAAGGCCACCGCCACGCTGCTGAACGCTTCGACCGTCGCGCAGCAGCGGGTCGTGGAGTTGCTGATCGACGGCGTCCGCCAGTCGAGCAGCCCCGAGTTGAATTTGCCGCCGCTGGGGCGCGTCAAGCACGAGTTTGCGTTCACCTTGAATCGTGGCGGGCTGCACCGCGGCGAGGTGCGGCTGGTCGGCGACGACGGCTCGAAATACGACGACCGCCGCTTCTTCGCCTTGGAGGTCGACCAGGGCGTTCCGGTCGCGGTCGTCAAGTCGCGCCGCCACGAAATCCCGTATCTCGACGATGCGTATTACCTCGAAAAGGCCCTTTCCGCCGGGCGGGGCGGCAGCGGGGCAATCGCCGCCACGACGCTTCTGGCCGGCGATTTGGCGAAAGAGCCGCTCGAAAAGTTCAGAGTGCTATTCTGCGTGAATCTGCCGGCGCTCGACGCCCAGGCTGCCGATCGGCTTGCAGCCTACGTGGCCGGCGGCGGCCGCGTGGTGTGGATCTGCGGCGACAACGTGCGGCCGGACGCCTACAACGCCATGAACCAGCAGGCCGGCGGCCAACTGCTGCCGGCGGCGCTGCTGGACGTCCGCGTGCCAAGCCCCAAAGGCGATCGCGATAGCTGGCACGTCGGCTTTCTCGACAAGAAGCATCCGGCGCTCGCCCGGCTGGTCGAGCCGGCGTCGCTGTACGAGTCGGTGTTGGTCTACAAGCACGTTCGCATGACTACCGACGGCCGCGCTTGGATCATGGCGCGGCTCGACGACGCCGAGCCGCTGCTGGTGCAGCGAAACGTGGGCAAGGGCTTGGTATTGATGCTCGGCACCAGCGCCAGGTGAGCTGGTCGAATCTGCCGTTGCGGACGATCTTCCTGCCGTGGGTCACCCAGTTGACGTTCGATCTTGCCGACGTCGAGCAGACCCGCGCCGACGTGATTGCCGGCCAGCCGTTGGTGTTCAACACCGTTGCTCGGCCGTTCTCGGCTGCGCAATCCGACGAAGCGACGGGCGGGCCGCCGGCAACGGTCGAAGTCGTTCCGCCCGGCGGCGGGACGTTGCGGCTCAGTGCCGCGGGCGAGAACGGCAAGCCCGCCAGGGCGTTCCAATATGCAGACACGCACGAAATCGGCATCTACCTGTTGCGGCAACTCGGCGTGACGCCTCCGCGGCAGATTGCCTACTCGGTGAACTTCGACCCCGACGAAGCCGAGCCGGCGGCGATCGAGCCGGCCGAGCTTGAAGAGCAACTCGGCGGTGCGCCTCTGATTGTTGCCGAGAACCCCGACGATCTTTCCGGCACATTCGCCCGGCTCCGCGAGGGCAAGAGTCTGTGGGGCGTCGTTCTCACGGCCGTGCTGATCGCCCTGGTGTTCGAGACGTTTCTGTCGAATCGATTCAGCCCGAAGCAGGACGATTTGACCCCGGCTAGCCGCCGTTGAGAGCGGAGCACCTTTGCAGGACGTAGACCAGGTTGCCACCCTATCTGTTCTGTGCAATAATCTCTTGGGGAAGGAACGATACTATGGACCGGGACCTTGCGGAACTACTGCGGGTGAAGAGGGGGGAGATTCTTCTTCTAGCGGCACAGCATGGAGCGTCAAATGTCCGCATTTTTGGGTCCGTTGCACGCGGCGATGCCACGTCCGATAGCGATGTCGATGTGTTGGTCGATCTGCAGCCCGGCCGAAGTCTCTTCGATCTTGGGGCTTTTCTGGAAGACCTGAAGTTGTTGCTCGGTTGTCGCGTTGACGTCGTTACAGAGAACGGGTTGCGAGCCCGCATCCGAAATCGCGTGCTTCAAGAGGCGATTCCGCTATGAGAAGCGATCGAGAACGTCTTCTGGACATTCTGGAAGCGATCCAGAGGATCGAACGACGCTCCCCCGACGACAAGCAGGCGTTGGAGGCCGACGAACTCATACAGACCTGGGTTCTCCACCACCTCCGCGTTCTCGGCGAGGCCGTCCGCGCACTGTCGGCGGATTTCCGGAATAGTCATCCCGACCTTCCGTGGAGCGGAATCATCGGAATGCGCAACATTCTCGTCCATCACTACTTCGAGATCGACGCGGATGCAGTCTGGTCGGTACTCAAGAGCAATTTGCCGGCCTTGAAGGCGAAGATCCAGAAAGCCCTCGACGAATTACCCTAATCCGGGCTGTTTCTACTTTCTATGGCTCCGGCGGCGCGAAGATTGACGGGCCCGGCGATTCCGCCGCGCGCGGTGGCGCGGTCGGCTGTGCCCGCGATGCTTGCCGCGGCTTCGCCGGTAGCGTCTCGCCGTAGCTGGGCTCCGACACCGTCTGCAACAGCTTTGCGATCACCTGATCCACGTCGATTCCTTCGGCGTCGGCGTTGAAATTGGTGAACAGTCGATGCCGCAGGACCGGATAGGCCATGGCGCGGACATCGTCGGCCTCGACGGCGAACCGCCCGTGCAAAATCGCTCGGGCCTTCGCCCCCAGAATCATGTACTGCGCCGCCCGCGGACCGGCGCCCCACGCCAGCCAGTTCTTCACAAAATCGGGGCTCGACGGCTCCTTCGGCCGCGTCGCCCGCGCCAGATCGACCGCGTAATCGACGACGTGCTGGCTGGTGGGCACCTGGCGGACGAGCTTTTGGATCCAAAGGATGTCTTGCCCCTGCAACACCGGATGGATCTTCTGCCGGCTCGACTGCGTCGTGGCCATGACAATCTCGCGCTCCTCGTTGCGCGTCGGATAGCCGATGTTGATCGACAACATGAAACGATCCAACTGGGCCTCGGGCAACGGATACGTTCCCTCTTGCTCGATGGGGTTTTGCGTGGCCATGACGAAAAACGGCGGATCGAGCTTGTAGGTGTTGCCCGCCACGGTCACTTCGTGCTCCTGCATCGCCTGGAGCAGGGCCGCTTGGGTTTTCGGCGGCGTGCGGTTGATTTCGTCGGCCAGCAGGATGTTCGAGAAGACCGGCCCGTGCACGAAACGGAAGCTGCGCTTGCCGGTGGCCGGATCCTGGTCGATGATTTCCGTGCCGGTGATGTCGCTGGGCATCAGGTCGGGGGTGAACTGGATGCGGGTGAATTTCAGGTGCAGAGCTTGGGCCAGCGTCGAAACTGTCAGCGTCTTCGCCAGCCCCGGCACGCCGATCGTCAGGCAATGCCCCCGCGCGAACGTGCAGATCAACATCTGCTCGATCATCTCGTCTTGCCCGATGATGACCTTGTGGACTTCGCCGACAAGAGTCTCGCGAGCCTGGGCGACCCGGCGAACCGCTTCTTCAGGACTCATTGGGGGGGTGGCCGCCGACATGAAGATACTCCTTGAGCTCGATCCTTCCATCCGCGAGCATATCCTAATACATTAGTGGATAGCGGACGTGCGATCAATGGTTTCTTGAACAACGTGCGCCGGTTTGTTGACGCCAAAAAGACGATTCATGCAATAGCCGGGAGCTAACAGCTCCCGGAACGTGCGTGGGTTCGTGATGACCCTCCGGGAGCTGTTAGCTCCCGGCTACTATTACACGAGCTCGGATTTGTGAACGCAACAGGCGGCGAATTGCCACAGTTCTTTTACTCCGCCAAGACGATGCGAAGCACTTTTGTTGTTGCTGCGTGCGTGATGGCATTTGCCGCTGTTGCTCGGTATGCCGACGGCGCTTTGGCGCAATCCTTCCGCGTCGCCGGGACGGAATTCAACGCCGTCAGGCAAGTAATCGTTCCCGACGAGCAGTCCTACACGATTGTCGTCGTCGAATTCCTGCACCAGGGCGAGATTGGTGGCGACGGCCGCAACGTGGTTGTCGCCGCGCGAAACAGAGAGCTAGTGCCGTTTCGAGTTCTGCAAGTCGGGCCGGGCGACTTCTGCCGGCTGGCATTTCAGACGGTCAAGGGCCGTTCGGAGTACGAAGTTTTCTACGGCGGCGACCCGCCCCGTGACGCTCCGCCTCCTTGGACCTGCCGGGATGGCCTGCTGCTGGAGACGCGGCAGCTTCGGCCGTGCGATTTCAACAGTCTCGATTCGGTGCGAAAGGCGTTCGATGCCGCCGTGCCGATCGGCGCCGATTACGTCCAAACCGTGTTCCAGGGCTTCAACCCCTTCAGCTTGAAGCGGGAACCGTTCCTCAGCCGCTACACCGGATTGCTCGATCTGCCGAAGGACGGCATTTTCGGCTTCATTACGTCGAGCCAGGATTGCAGTTTTCTGTCGATTGACGACAAGCTGGTCGCCTCCGCACCGGGCTATCATGGCCCGATGTGGCAGGCGTGGCCGGGCAGCCGGCACGACGTCCGCCTTTCGGCCGGCCTGCACCAATTCGAGTACGATCACGCCGCGGCCGGCCCGAACGCCATCATGGCTGCCCTCTACGAAGCCGATCCGACGTCGCCGAACCCGACCCGACCGATGCCGATTCCGCCCGGGGCCTTTCACTGGCCGCGCGTCGGCCATCTGGCGGCGGGCAACGTGTCGTTGCGCACCGCCCGCTATGTGCCCGATTTCGTCGTCAAGATCATCGGCGACGTGCCGCTGCCCGACGACGACGTGCCGCTGGTCGGCGTGTTGCTCCGCGACGACTCGCCGAAGTCGCTTGCGATGCAGGGGAAGCTCCAGTGGGATTTCGGCGACGGACAGACGAGCAGCCGGCCCGAGGTGGACCACGTCTACCTGCGGCCGGGTCTGTACGCGGTGAAACTCTCGCTTCGCCGCGGCGGCAAGTCGCTGGAAACGAGCAATCGGATCTACGTCGATCGACCGCCGCCCCCTTATTCCAACAAGCCGCATACGCTCGACCAGTACCTGCGAATCGTGCAGACGTACGATCCCAAGGCACTCGATGCGGTGTCGCTGCGACAAATGGTGCTCCTATTGGAAGCGAAGGCGTTGGCCCTGACCAACCGCAGCAAGGACGCCGTGCGGATGGCCGAGGCGATCGAGGACGATCCTGATCTCCGGCCGGGCGTGGAACTGGCGCAGCCGCGCGAAGACAGGATCGAGGCCGGCGAGCTTCTATCGGAGTCGGATCAATACTTGGCCAAAGCCGTCGAAGTCGGCGCGGTCGCGTTCATCGGCGAATCGGCCGCCAATGGGGACGCCGACCTACTAAAACTGGCGCAACTGATCGGCCCGATGGCCCGATTCCGGCTGGGCGACGCCCGCGCGGCCGGCCGGATTTGGCGCGGCGCCGCAGAACGCATCGGCACGGGCGACTGCAAGGCGGAGTGCGAAATCGCCGCGGCCGACGTCGCGCTGAACGATCTCGTGAAGGCCGCCGCGGCCAGAACGCTGCTCGATGCGGCGACAAAACATCTTTCCGCTCAATCCGGGCCGGTGGCTGCCGAGTTGCATCGTGTCTGGGGCGACTATTACGCCGCCACGGGCGACGGAAAATCGGCCCGCAAGCAATATATCGAGGCCCAGCAGGTAGCCGGCTCGCAGGCGGACTTAGTCGAGCGAACCGCGTGGCTCGGGGCTTACGCCCGATCGACCGAGGAGTTTCTCAGGGCCCACAATCACGCCCGCGCGATCGAAGAGCTTCGCGCTTGGCAGCGGGATTTCCCGGCCGAGAAGCTCGACGGCTATTGGACGCTGCTTTTCGCCCGTTATTGGGCCGGCCGCGGCAAGTACGCCCAGGCAATTGCCCAGGCCGAGCAGTTGCAGGCCGTCAATCCCGACTCGCCCTACATCGACCGCTTGCTGTATCTCGCCGCCGACAGCGAGATGCGTCTGGGTCGAAAGGACCGAGCGGTGGCCACGCTTCGCTCGCTATTAAAGGATTACCCCGGCAGCCCGCTGGCGGCGAAGGTGAAGAAGCAGGTCGAGATGTTGGAGGGAAGATCGCAGCAATAGCGATCCAAACCGCTTGCGGCTCAATTGCAGAAGGGACGTGGCGATCATGACCGAATGGCTCGACACAGAAACAAAAGCGATGTTGCAGCAGGTTCCGCCGGAAAAACTCGCCCCGTCCATCACCGGCCTGTTCACACTGGTCTTGCTGCGTGGTGGCAACGACACGAACCGTCTTGTGCGAGCGCTGGCACGAATACCCGGCATATCGCCAGGGAAGGCGACCGATCTCTCCGAACAGAGATGCCCGTTGCCGGTCGTGAGCGGTCTATCGCTCGCTGACGTGATGCTCGGCCAATTTGAGTTGGTCTGCTGCGATTCAGTTTCCGTGTTCTTAAGGACCGAAGTCGTCTCTTCCGCCGAACAATGGTATCTGGCTCAACTCTATCAGCAGTTCCAGCGGAGCCCTGAGTTTGCGTGTGTCAAGGTAACCATCGTGTCAGTCCCCCAGACTGAGTTGGGGGAGCAGTTCGTTGACCAGTTTCTTGGAGGAACAGATGTCATGCCTCGCGTTGTCGTCGCCGGCTTGCGCTCGCATGAGGAAACCATGATGCGCAAGAAAGCCCGGATCATGGCGCACTGGGCGGAGAAGATCGGGGCGGTGGTCGCCGTCGCGGATGCTGGATGACGGGCACGCGAATGTCGTGCCGGGGTTTCAGCGGTAACTAGACGACACGTCTACCCCGTAGGACTGGTTGACGTAAGTCATGCGCCGTGTGATAATTGTAGTGAAATCCACCGGCGGAGAGCAGACTGGATGGCGCCGCTGACGAATCCCGAACTCTTGGCGAAGTTCCGATTTGCTCTTAGCGAGTGGAATTGCACCGGCTACGTCACATGGAAGTCCGTGGCACGCGAATGGGTTGAAAGGAACTTGGAGGGCTTCACCACCCGCGCGCTCGGCGAAGAGATGTTTCGCCACGTTAACGCCGGTGGCGAAATCGACGAAGTCAAGGAGTCGCGCCCTGAGTGGAGTGACCGCTGGTTCCATTACGACTTCCGCATTCCGATCGAGGGGCGACTGCTTTACATCGAGATGATTCTGATTGAAGACGATCCTGACGATCCAACGGTACACGTAGTGAGTATCCATGACGTCTGATCCGACAAAGCAGCAGGAAGAGGCGAATCGAAAGAGCCGGCCATTCCCGTGGCGTTGCCCGGAGTGTGGAAAGAGGGAAGTGCGATTGGCGGTGGTGGCGCATACGTCGCAGATCAAGCACGACGGTCGTCTGTACGTGGTCGAGGTTCCCAAGTTGCGGGTTCCGCGGTGCGAGGCGTGCGGCGAATTGGTGTTCGACAACGCCGCGGACGAGCAAATCGCCCATGCATTGCGGGAGCAGCTTGGATTGCTCTCATGCCGTGAGATCAGGCGGAACCGCGAGCAACTTGGCCTAAGTCAACGGCAGTTGGCCGAGTACCTTGGCGTCGCCGTTGAGACCATCTCGCGATGGGAAACCGGCGCGCTGACACAATCGCGGGCAATGGACCGCTACCTCCGCGTCTATTTCGGTGTGCCGGAAGCCCGCGCGGCATTGCTGGCGGAATCCATGACGCCGGTCCCTCACGCCGGAATTCACGCGTAACACACAGCCGTCGCCGTCTGTGAAACACGTACGCAACCCGTCTGGAAATCTCCGCCGTCGCGCGTTAGACTGCTTCCTATGGGCGACAGCGATTCCACGCGATATTCGGGACTGATCGAGGGGGCTCGGCGGGGCGACGCCGCGTGCCGGGAGCGGCTGTTTGAGTTGTGCCGCTCGTACTTGGGCTTCGTCGCCCGATCGCAGGTCGAAACGTGGCTGCGGCGGAAGGTTGACGCCTCGGACCTGGTGCAGGAGACGATGCTTGAAGCCTATCGCGACTTCGAGCATTTCGACGGCCGCACCGAGCAGGAATGGCTGGCCTGGCTCCGCAAAATTCTGAATCACAACGCGGCAGATTTCGTGCGGCATTACCGCGGCACGGCCAAGCGGGCCGCCGGCCGCGAAGTGCCCTTCCGCGATCCGGCCGACAGCCATTCGCCCGGCGCCCCGAGCCGGCCGCCGATCAGGCAACGCCCAGCCAGGAGTTTTTGTTGCTCGACACGGAGCTGCGCGTGACCGCCGCGCTGGCCGAACTTCCGCCCGACTATCAGGAAGTCGTCGTCTTGCGCAACTTGGAGCGGCTGTCGTTCAATGAAGTCGCCGAGCGGATGTCCCGCTCCCGCCCCGCGGTCCAGATGCTCTGGATGCGGGCGATTCGGAAATTGCAGGAGAAGATGGAAGAGGAATGATGAACGGATGAGAAAGTCTCCTCCGTTTAGCCGCCGCGTCCACGCGGCGTCTCGCAGTGTTCACAACGGAAGCCGCTTGTGGTTTCGCGGTACTCCTCGGTGCCACTGAACACATCGCCAATTCAGGCGCAGCAATGAACGACGGTGAACGGCGTGAGTCGAAGTGGATAGACAGAGCAGGCTTCGCCGGAGCGCTCGCGGGCGTCGTGCTGGGGGCGATCGGGCTCTGGGCCGCTGAGCCGGAAAACGCACCGGCCGGCCGTCTCCCCGCATTAGCGGCCGGCGCTTTCGCCGGCGTGTTTCCCGGCTATATCGTCGGCATGATCGGCACCGCCGCCCGCACCCCAAATCGCGCGAGTCTTGTCGGCGCGTGCCTAGTCGGGCTACCAGCGCTCCTGTGGAACTGCAGGGAACCAACCATCAATCACTTGGAGCAAGTGGTCGGTTTCGCGGCGTTGGGAAGCATTGTTTGTCAGGTAGGCGCGGTTGCAAGCGGTACTGCCGCATGTGGCACAAGGCAACCGGAAAAGATACAATTCACGACGAAACAGCTCTTGATGTTCTTCATCCCCGTCGCCATCTACTTCGGCTACGTGAGCACGCTGATGCGAAAATGACCGACGAACCGCTCGACGAAAACGCCCTGAACGTTCTCGAAGCGTATCTCGCCCGGCTGCAAGCGGGCGAGAAGCCGGATCGGGCTGCAATCCTGCGGGAACATCCTGAATTGCTCTCGGCGCTCGATTGCCTGGAAGCCCTCGAACAGTTGGCCCCGCCCGTGCAGCGCGAGCCGACGCAGGTCTACGGTGATTCCGACATCTCGCCCCCCTTGGCTGCGATGCCCTGCGATTTCGGCCCCTATGAGCTGATCCGCGAGATCGGCCGCGGCGGGATGGGCGTGGTCTACGAGGCTCGACAAAAGGGGCTCGACCGCTCGGTGGCGGTCAAAATGATCTTGGCCGGTCATCTCGCCTCGCCGGAGTTGGTTCGCCGCTTCCAGACCGAAGCCAGGGCCGCCGCCCGGCTGCGGCACCCGAATATCGTTCACATCCACGACGTCGGCCAGTTCAACGGGCAACACTTCTTCGCGATGGAGTACATCGAAGGGCCTAGCCTTGCCCAACGAATCCAGCAAGGCCCGAGCGACGTGAATGACGCCGCGCGGTTGGTCTCCACTGTGGCCCGCGCGGTCGAGCATCTACATCAGCAGGGGATCATTCACCGCGACTTGAAGCCCTCGAATATCTTGTTGGACGCCGACGGCCAGCCTTACGTAACCGACTTCGGGCTGGCGAAAGTATTCGCCGACGGCGCCGACGTGACGGCCACGGGCGTGATTGCCGGCACTCCGAGCTACATGGCCCCGGAACAGGCCTCGGGGCGCCGGGCGGAAATCACCCCCGCCACCGACGTCTACAGCCTCGGCGCGATCCTCTACGAACTGCTTACCGGCAGGCCACCCTTCCACGAGGAGAGCACGTTCGACACGCTGATGGCCGTTCTCAGCGGCGACCCGCCCATGCCGCGATCGCTCAATCCTCGCATCCCGCGCGGACTGGAATTGATTTGCCTAAAATGTCTGGCCAAGGAGCCGCGGGATCGCTATGGGTCGGCCGCGGCGCTGGCCGACGACCTCGATCGTTTCGCCCGGGGCGAGGTGCTGGCGGTGCGTCCGCCGACCGTGGCACAGCGATGCTGGAGTTGGATGCGACGTCAGCCGGGGTTGGCCTCCAGGCTCGGGGCACTAGGGGTCTTCTACCTCGTCGAGACCGTCAATTACCTTGCCGTCCACCACGACGCCAGCTTTCACCGCTCGGTGTCGCTGGTCGTGGCCCTGTGGATCATCGCCGCGATAGCCTGCCAACGCTTACTCGAGAGTCGCCAGTGGTCATTTCCCGCCCGCTACGCCTGGGGAACGCTCGACTCGCTCGCCTTGTTGAACGTGCTGCTTGTGGGCAACGGCGCTGCCAGTCCGTTGGTGGTCGGCTATCCGCTGGTGATTGTCGCCTCCGGTCTGTGGTTTCGCGTGCGATTTGTTTGGTTCGTTACGGTGCTGTCGCTGCTGTCGTACGGCGTGTTGATGATCGACTTCTACTGGCTGCGGCCGGAACTGCGCGTAGAACCTTATGCGGCGGGCGACCGGCACGTGATTTTTGCCGTCGCCATGATCATTCTTGCGATGATCGTCGCGTACTTGGTCGAACGAGTGCGGATTCTGAGCAGCTTTTACAGCAAGCCGCAGTAAGACGGGCGGCCCGCTTGCTGCAGGAGGCGATTCCAGTCGCCGATTTGCTCTTGCTTGCGAAACCGTAGGCGGCTTGCTGGGGTGATTTGCCAATCCGATCTATTTTGCGCATCTTCACGATGTGCTAATCTCCGCGAAGCTTTCCAAGTTTGTGCAAACGGAGTTTCTCCGCAATTCGGAAAAGTTTGCTAAACCGCCAAAACCTTCCTGACCGATACGGCCTGACGGACTTCTGATAACGGATGCTCTGTCTTGAAAATAGGCAAGATTCAGCCATGTTGGTAAGAAAACACCTCGTCATTGCGGCGGTCATTGGAATTCTCACGATCCCAGGCAGGGCGTTCGCGCAAGACGAGCCCGAGAAGCCAAAGACGTTTGTCGAGCGTCTCGATGCCTTCGGCAAGACGATTTTCGGCGGAATCCTTCCGGCCAAACAAGATGTTCCCAAGCCTTCGAAAACGTCCGAGGATTCAGGATTGCCCCAAAGATCAGAGTCGCCCGAGAAAGGCGCTCGCGTCGTAACGCGCGGCTCGATGCTGGCCGAGGATTCGGACCAGGAGCCCGTCACTCCGCGTGCGGGCAGCATTTTTTCGCAGCCGAAGCCGAAATCGTCCTCCGACTACGACCCTACTCTGAGTATGGAGGAATTCCTGCCCAAGAAAACGCCGCCGCCGGCTCGTTCTCAAGTGGCCGAGAAGCCGAAGCCCGTGGCGCGGTCGCTGCACGAGCGGATGGCGGATTATCGCAAATCGCCCTTCGACTCTGGCGACGAGGGCAGTTCCGGCTCGCGCCTGAGCGCGCCGCCGAAGCGACCGTCCGATTTGCTCGTCGAGAAGGAGAAGGGCGATTCAGAGATTGACTCGCCTTACCCCGCACCCCAGCCTACCGTCGCGCAGCATGTTGCGGCGGCGGCGCATCCAGGAAGTGGCCAGCCCGCCGAGCCCATTTACGATGCGGAAAACGACCGCATGGCCGCGGTTCCGGCCCCGGCTTCGGTCCCGACACCGGTCCCGACACCGGTCCCGACACCGGCCCCGACACCGGTGGCTGGCGACTCGCGTCCCACGGAGAATCCGGCCGGCGCCGGAACGCTCTTCAGCCGCAATGGGCCGGTGCTAAGCGTTGAGACGCTGGGACCGCGAACGATCGCCGTCGGCCGAGAATCGACCTACCAAGTGCAGCTTACCAACTCGGGCGAGGTTGCCGCCGAAGAAGTAGTCGTGCACGTGACGCTGCCGGCATGGACCGAAGTCGCCCGCCTCAAGGCCAGCCTGGGCGACGCCAAACCGCCCGAGGCGACACATGCAGGGGCCATCGACTGGAGAGTGGGCCGCCTCGACGCAAAGTCGCACGAACGATTGACGATCCGAATCGTCCCGCGCGAGAGCCGCCCCTTCGATCTGGCCGTGCGCTGGGACTACAAGCCGGTCGCCTCGCAGGCGATGATCGAGGTGCAGGAGCCCAAGCTGTCTCTGAAGCTCGAAGGGCCGCATGAAGTGCTCTACGGAAGGAAGGAGCTCTACCGCTTGAAACTCGCCAACAAGGGCAGCGGCGACGCCGAGAACGTGACGATCGTGATGACGCCCATCGGAACGGGCGAAAACATGCCGGCCTCGCATAAAGTCGGATTGCTAGCCGTCGGCGAGGAGAAGTCGCTCGACGTCGAGCTTACCGCACGGGAGGGCGGGCTGCTGACGATCCAGGCCGAAGCCCGGGCCGACGGCGGCTCGCACGCTGAATTGGTCGAGAAGGTGTTGGTCCGCTGGGCGGGATTGGATCTGAACCTCGCCGGACCAAAAGTGCAGTTCGTCGGCACTGTGGCAACGTATTCCATCCGCGTTCACAATTCGGGAACAGCGGCGGCTCATAACGTGAATTTGTCGCTCGCGTTGCCGGCCGGCGCCAAGTATCTTTCGGGCATCGAGGGCGCCCGCCTCGTTGCGGCCGAAAACAAGTTGGTGTGGGCCCTTGACACGCTGCCGGACGGCGCCGAGCGGACATTCGCGATCAAGTGCCGCCTGGCCGACGTCGGCGCAAGTCGCATCAGGCTTAGCGCCGTGGCCGACGACAACGTGACCGCCTTCGCCGAAACGATCGTGCGGGTCGAGACTGCCGCCGCTCTGACGATGGAGGTGAAAGACCCGACCGAGCCCGTGCCGGTCGGCGACGAGGCCGTGTACGAGGTTTGCGTGCGCAACCGCGGCACCCGCGAGGCTCGAAACGTCGAGGTGTTCGGCTATTTTTCCCGCGGCATCGAGCCGACGGCCGCCGAGGGCGCTCCAAGTCGTCTGGCGCCGGGGCAGGTGGTGTTCCAGCCGATTGCGTCGCTCGCGCCCGGCGCGGAGGCGGTGTTAAAAGTCCATGCCAAAGCGGAGGTCGAGGGAAGCCACGTATTCCGGGCGGAAGCCCGTTGCCGGCAGTTGAGCGCCCGGCTCATCAGCGAGGCGACGAACCTGTATTACAGCGATTCGCCGGCAACCACACAAACGCCGCAGAACCCGGCGGTGACGAATGTCCCCGCGCCGCCGGACAATCAAACGCAGGGCAAGACGCCACCCCCGCGGCCGCTTCAAGGCTCGGCGCTGACGCCGCTTCTGCCGCGGGAATAGACGAGCTACTGCGGCTCGAACGCCAGCGGATGATCGGAAGTTGGATCGTCGATGCGGATGGAGAGCTTTCCATCCAGCAGATCTTCAAAGAGCCGCCCGACGAACTCGGCCCTCCATCCGCGCGCCAGTTGCGGCGGGTTGTCGCGGCCTTTCGCCGATCGATAGGCCATCCACTCGCGGATGTCGCTGGGAGTGCCGACCAAATTCGGAGCGAGTTGGGCCTGGCGTGAGATGCTGCCCAGCGCGGCAAAGAGGAATTGGCCCAGCACGGAGAGCTCGGGCACGCGCTCGCGCGAGGGGCGCTCGGGACATTCGGCGTCCGGCAGATCCAACGCCCGCTGCACCGCGGCGGCGATCTCTCCCATGCGGCGTTGCAGGTCGCCGCGCTCCATGCCGCGCACCGCTTGGATATGCTTCACGTCGGCCGAGCCTCGCCGGGCGATCTCCACGATCAAATCGTCGCGAAGCACTCGCCGAGCGGGCTGATTGCGGCGTCTGGCCTCCGCATCGCGCCAATGGAACAACTCGCGGACGACGGCCAGCGTTCGCGCGTCGAGCCCCGAGTTGCCCGAAACCCGCCGCCAACGCTCCTGCGACAGCGAGTGGAGGACTTCCTTCCGCCACGACTCCATTTCATCGGCGAGCCAACCGAGCCGGCCCATTTCGTCGAGTCTGGCGTGGATGGTGTCGCGAAGCGGTTGCAGGAATCGGACGTCGTTGACGGCATATTCGACTTGCCGCTTCGACAACGGCCGGCGACGCCAATCGGTGCGGGTTTCATGCTTCGGCGGCGGCTGACCGAAGAACCGCGAGATCAGCGACCCCAATCCGGCCGGATACTCCGCGCCGGCCAAGGCCGCGGCAATCTGAACGTCGAACAGCCGCTCGGGCCAACGATCGACCGCCTGCAAGCAAAACTCCAACTCGCCGCGGCCGGCGTGAACGATCGTTTCGTGCCCCGGCGCCGCAACGGCCTCCCAAAATGACGCCACGTCGCCGATCGCAATCGGGTCGATCACCGCCAACCGGCCGTCGGCGGCCACCTGGATCAAGCACAACACCGGCCGGTAAGTGTGCTCCGAAACGAACTCCGTGTCGAAGGCGATGCTCTTGGCCTGCGAAAGCTCGCGGCAATACTCCCGCAACTGCTCGTCGGTGGTGATATCGCGGTATTGCACGGCGGGTTGCGACGAAGTTCGGGCCGACGTGCCGTCGGCCGCTAAACGGAGAAATCAGCGATCAGAGAAACAGGAACGTCACGAGAATGAACAACGGAAGAAGTACAGCGGCACTATACAACATATATCCGAAAAAGCTGGGCATCGCAACTCCCGATTTCTCGGCGATCGATTTCACCATGAAGTTCGGCCCGTTGCCGATGTACGTGTTGGCGCCCATGAATACGGACCCCAGGCTGAGGGCGACGAGCAGGCGTTCTTCGACGCCGGCCGGCAAAGCGCCGGGGGCGAGGCCGGCGGACAGCGATTTCGCCGTCTCGAAGAAGACGACGTAGGTCGGGGCGTTGTCGAGCACCGACGAGAGGCCGCCGCTGGCCCAAAAGTACTGCCACGGCTCGGTCAACCCCAGGTTTCGGTCCCTCGACGCCGAGGATTTGCAGGGCCGGCTGCATGCAGATGAAAATGCCGAAGAAGAGGACGGCGACCTCGATGATCGCCGCGTAGTTGAAGCGGTTCGCCCGCCGCGCGTGCCCGGCCCCGACGGCCAGCGACAGGCCCACCAGCGCCAGTTGAACCATCTCTCGCAGGTACATCCACGGATGCCAGTCGGTGCCGGGTACCGCCTTGCCCGGATCGAGCAACCCCACCGAGAGGATCACGCCGAGCAGCAGCAGGGCATTCGGCCACACCCCGCTGAAGCGCAGTCGGTGCCGGCGGGTTTCGTCGCGGGCGATGTCGGCGGCTTTCTCGCGCGGGTAGCACCAATAACGATCCCAGAGAAGGTAAATGATCAGCAGCGCGGCATTGACGAAGAGCCATTCCTTCCAAAGCACCAGCGTCCAGAGAAAAGGGACGCCCATCAAGTATCCCAAGAACAGCGGCGGGTCGCCCAGCGGCAGCAGGCACCCGCCGCAGTTGCACACGATGAACGTGAAGAAGATGACCGTGTGTTTGACGTGCTTCCGCTCGCGGTTGGTCTCGAGCAGCGGGCGAATCAAGAGCATCGCCGCGCCCGTCGTGCCGATGAAACTCGCCAGCAGGCCGCCGACGGCCAGGAACGCCGCATTGGTTACGGGATGGGCGGGCAAGTCGCCCTCGATGCGAATCCCGCCGCTGATCGTGTACAGACTGAACAGCAAGATGATGAACGGAACGTATTCACTCAAGATCGCGTTGGCCAGCACTTCGCCGGTTTGGGTGAGGTTGAGCCCGCTGGGCGAAGGCAGCGCAACGTGCGGCGCGGGCCAATGCGTCTGAAGGGGATGGGCGTGGAGCGTCAGATAGTATGCCAGTGTGATCGCCGCCAGACCGCCAGCCACGTAGAAGCGGTGCAGGTTGCTCTCCCACCAGTGGGCCGTGGCCGGAATCAGCGGCAGCACGCGCGATCGCGCCCAGCAGCAGCACGAAGGGCGTCACCACCCAGTAGGGTGGGTGTCTAAGGGCGGCTGACCGCGCCGCCGCCCCTCCCTCGCCCGCGATCCGGTGTTTCAACGTCTCTCCATGCCCTCCGCCGGCGACAACCAGTTCCGTCCCACGCTGCGGAAGATGGAACGCGGCCGCTGCCAGATAGCCCGCTAAGACGATGGCGATCGTTGCCAACATCGCCTTGTTGCGCGCCGGGGAACCGGATGTATCGTCCACGGAATTGGCTCCTGTTGCGCCGACGATAGGTGCGTCGTGCAATCTCCCCACGTCTCGCCAGCGCGGCTTCCTCTTCGACTGCGCCAAAGAGACTCGATTTTGGGCGAAAAATCAAGTGATGGCTCGTGCGGCGTTGGGATAGTGTGAAAATGGTTAAGATAAACTCGTCTAGAGCGGTTTCATTTTAGGTGTAGCGGTATCCGCAGTGTTGAAAATAGTTTCGGCACTCGGATTCCGTGAATTGGTCGAGGATGCTGCCGCAGAGTTTCCATAGCTTATCGACGGTCCGTTCGGCTCCGTCACGCAGCAACTTTTTGAACTTGGAAAACGCCAACTCGATGGGGTTCAGGTCCGGCGAGTACGGGGGCAGGTAGCGCAGCTCGGCACCGGCCGCTTCGATGGCTTTGCGAACTCCAGCCACCTTGTGGCTGGAGAGATTGTCCATCACCACGATGTCGCCAGGTTTCAAGGCCGGTGCCAGATGTTGCTCGACCCAGGCGCGGAACAGTTCGCCGTTGATGCCGCCTTCCACGGTAAGCGGAGCGATGAATCCCTCGGCCCGCAATGCGCCCAAAAAAGTCGTCGTCTGCCAACGTCCGCAAGGAGTTTTTTCCAGCAAACGCGTGCCGAGTTCCGAGCGGCCGTAGGTGCGGGTCATGTTGGATTTAGCCCACGTTTCATCGATGAAAACGACTTTGGCGGGATCGATCGACTCCTGCGAAGCGCGCCATGCCGCGCGCTGCTCAACCACATCGGGGCGATCCTGTTCGCTGGCAATCAGCGTCTTTTTTTTCGCGACTGCTTGAGCGCTTGGCATGCGGCGCAAAGCGTTCCCAGGCAAACCTCTTCGCCGCGCTCCCGCTTCAAATCGGCTTGCAGTTCGCGCAGATAGATGTCGGGCCGAGCCGCGATCTTGGCGACGAGCCAGTCTGCCCAAGCATGCCACGCGGGCTGACGCGGAGCCGCCTTCTTTGGCGCCACTTGGCCGGTCTCGCGACGTTGTTGCTGGATGCGCCGCACCCAAGATTCTGAAACTTTGAAACGCAGCGCGATCACGCGCCGCTCTTCGTTCGTATCGCACGCGGCGAGCACTTCGCCGCGAAACTCCGCATCGTACGGTTTCATCAGGGTCACCTCCTTGAGTGAGATGAACCCAATTTACCGAGTTCGCCCAGAATGCGCTAGACCTACCGTGGAACTGCTCTAGACAACGCAACGGTCGCGGTTTTGCGTTCAACATGACGACAAAAACGGGCAAATTGCTTGACAATTGTGATGGATAGTTAGATACTAACCGTCACTTTTGCTTGTCTCTTATCACCATCAAGAAGGAGCGCCACCGTGCCGAGGTCCGTGCTGGAAGCGATCAAAATGGGGATTTGGGACTTTGAGCCGCGCGAGGTGGCTTACAGCAAGTTCGACGCCGCCAACGCCATGCCCGGCACGAGAGAAAAACTATGTATGCTGGCCGAACGGGTCGAACGAGGGCTACCCCTGTGGCATATCAACGATCGTGACGACGTCGAGGCGCCGCCGCCGCCGGTCGTGCGGCACTGCCGCAAGCCTCGCTGAGATGTCGTAGCAGGCACACGCCGTGTGCCGTCGGGCGAACCGGGATACGACCTTCGAGTTCTATTATCCGGCGACGGAGGTTCACATCACGGCCGGGGACCTTCCTCACTGGTTCTAACCGGACGTAACCTACCTTATCGCATCCCACACCGCCTGGGTCTGTCTCGGTTTCTGCGTCAAACGGGTGACTCCCAGCGTCAAAGGGGGACAGTCCCATTTTCGCTGACACGAAAATTGGGACAGTCCCCACGGCCGACTCTCGCGGCGTGGGATGCGAAATTTCCGGCCTCGCGGTCCTCCGGCCGCATTGACGCGGGGCGGCCGACCTGTCAACTTATAGGGTTGCCGCAGAGGGGGACTGTCAGGTTTTCCACAGGAGGCTCCGATCATGCACGTCGCAGGGTTGTTGCTCGGATGTCTATTGTTCGCTTCGGCTTCGGACGCGCATAGCGCCCGGTCGTCGGACATCGTGGGCGAGGCAATGCAGTTGCCCGCCGGCAGCACCGTCACGGGCCAGCGATTGACGCTGCTTGCGGCGATAAGCTCGACGTCCGATCGCGGTCAGCAATTGAAGATCGTTCGCGCCTATTGGCGGCTGGTGCAGGCCGCGGCCGATTATACGTTCTGCCGGAACTACATGAAGGGGCTTGAACTCAAGACGGGCGGCCGGGGGAGCGCGACGTTGCGGCTGGCGGCAACCGCGGCGGCCGCGGAACTCCGCGACACCGAACTCGGCGCAGTGCACGCCCAGTACGAACTGGCGGAGTTGGCTCGTCTGCCGGCCAACTCGTCGCCGCCGCTGCCGGCCAATGCTCCTCTGGTCTTACCATACGACACCGCATTCAACCAGTTGTTCGCGGGCAAGACGCCTCCCGACGGGGCGCGGCTGTCGGACAAAACGCTTCCCATTCAACATCAGGCGATCGAGGATCGGGCCTCGGCGGTTCAGGCTGCGGACGACGCGCTGGCGGCCGTCACCGAGGATTACCAGAGGGGCCGCAGCGATGCAGAGGCCGCGATCGCGTGCAGCCGTGAATTGTTGCGTCAACAGCGGGCGTTTATCAAGACCGTGTGCGGCTACAATCGCAACATTGCCGACTACGCCTTGCTGGTCGTCCCGCCGACGATGACTCCGCAGGAGTTGGTGAAGGCTCTCATCGGCCCGCCCGCGAAGACGGCCCCCGCGGCGGGCTCTACCGGCGAGCAGCCGGTGCGAGCCACCAGCGCCGACGAACCGATTCCGTCGAATCCCATGCGGTCTGGAAATGAACCGACGTTGGCGCCGCCTCGCGACCGTCGGAAGGCGACCGAGCCGGGGGCGTCGCCCATTCCCGACCCGCTCAAACCGGTCGGCAAGAACGAACCTCCGCTGAGGCCGCCCGTGCCCGATCCGCCGAGCGATGCCTCGAGCATCCTCGAAAAGCCGCTCGTGCCGATCCCGTCGCCATCGCCGTCGGCGCCAACGTCGAGAACGACGCACAAGCCGATTCGGCCGCCGGCGTCTATGGGCGACCTGGCTGGGTCCACGGCCACCGCCGCCCCGCTTTACTCGGCGTTGGTTGCCGCGACGCCGACAGCCCGCGCCAAGCAGTTGGCCGTCGCGCTCTATTGGGATCGTTCCTTGCCGAAGGACTCCGGCAAACCGATCGGTCTTGCCGACTGCCTGCTGCGCGACGGCAGCGTCGACCACCGGGCAACGATCGAAGCGTATTGGCTCGTGCGCCAACGGGCGGCGGAGTACCAACTCCTCGCCGAGCAAGTAGAATTGCTCGACGCGATCGGGCCGGTCGCGTTGGAACGTCGCAATCAGCCCTCGGGAGCAGCCGACATGTTGCGGCTGCAAACGGCACAGTTGGCCGCCAAGGCGACGATGCGCGACGGCCAGGTGGCCCTGATCGAAGCTCAATATGCCCTGGCGCTGCGGATTGGCGCATTGGCCGATGCTACTTGGCCGTTGGCGTCCACTGTTCCGCACACGGGCAGCTATTCGTTGAAACTCGAAAGGCAGCCTCCCAATCTGGCCGAGTCGTGGCCGGTGCGCCGGTTGGCGGCGACGATGCCCGGCTTGGGCGAGAACGTGCAGGAGCGTGCCGCGGCGGTGGTCGATGCCGATGCCGCTCGCGTGGCCGCCATCGACAAGTACGCCGTCGGCGTCGCCACGATCGACCAGGCGATCGAGGGCGTCGGTGAGCAGACGGAGCAGACTTCCGCCTTCTTGGATGCGGTTGCCGCCTACAACTCGGCGATCGCCGAATACGCGACGACCGTGCTCCCGCCCGGAACTCCCCCCAGCAAATTCGTAACGGCGCTTGTGACAAAGCCCTAGGTCCGCAATCAGCGAGTGGCACGCCCTGAGGAACGAAGGGTGTGATGAATCGCCTTCCACGCCCTTCGTTCCTGAGTATGCGTAGGTTGTGCTTCAGCATAACACATTTGCCAACAACGCCTTTCGTTATGCTGAAGCATAACCTACAACTTCTTCTCGATCGACAACCAAGTCTCCGCATCCGCCATGCAAAATCAAGCCAGCCCGGTCCAAGTTCGAGACGTCGCCCTCGTTCACCCGAAAACCCGAAGCCGTTTTGAGGGGCTCGTCTTCACCGGGCCGGGCCGGGAGGTTGTCGAGCGAATCGCCGGCGAAACCTCGCAAAACGGCACGGCCGTGCTCGATTCGATCGTCCATCGCCTGCTGGTCAAAAAGGGGGCCGACTGGACGAACGCCATCCTGTGCGAATACCTGGCGCTGTACGACGACTCGCTGGGCACGTTTTCGCTGATTTGGGACAAATCTTCGCGCCGGCTGGTCGCTCACGGCAGCGTGTTCCAATCGAAGACGCACGCCGGGGCCGGGCTGGTCGCCCACATCCGCACCGACGAAGCCTGTCGTGGGCTCGGGTTGGGCAGCCTCGTGACCGAGCAGGTCACGCGCGCCGCGCTTCAACAAGGGGCGCAGCTCGTCGTTCTCGGCACCGACGACAAACGCTACCGCATCCAGCAGGGCGAAAAGGCCGCCTGCGGCATGTATGCGAAGCTCGGTTACGCCATCCTGGCCGAAAAACAGTTGACCGACACCATCGAGTGGCTCATGGTCGTCAACGGGCGGCTTTTCGAGCGGTGCCAACAAGAGAAGCAGGCGGGCGGGGGACGCTTTCCCCAAGCAACTCCCCGGGACGTTGCCGACATGCAGCAGACTCTCATTGCGGACGTTCGCGAGCAATTCGCCCGGAAGCTGAGCGACGGCCAGACGTCGCCGGTGAGCCAAGGCGACATGGCGAACCTCTTTCTGCTGATGAATCTCTGTCCGCCCGACGATTTCCGCGTCAAGCTTGTTCCCTGGGGCGTGCAACTTGGGCCGGAGATGGAGCGATGCTACCTGGTCGGCGTGCGTCCGGCGCTGGCCGATTGTGACCGGCTCGAAGACGCTTCGATGGCCGTGCGCGATCGGCATGGGGCGATCGTGGCGGTTTGCGCCGCCCAGCGGGCGTTTCCGTTCACCCGAAATGTGATGAGAATCGACTTCTACTGCCTGCCGCGATTCCTGGCCGCCAATCGGCCGGCCGTGCTCGCGTTGGTCGATGCGGTGCTGACGCGCATCGAGCAATCGGCCGAGCGGCCCAGCCCGTGCCGGCTCCTCTTCTCGGGCGTGGACGAAGAGAAGATTAGTCTGTTCGAGAAGCTCGGATTCACGCCGACAACCAACACGCATCCATACTTCACCGCCGAAGGAAAACCGCTCTTTGTGGCCCGCGAGTGGGAAAGGACATTCTAAATGCGGGAAAAAGGGGATAAGTCCAATTTGCCGGAACGGCCCGGAGGGTGCTTCGCACAAATTGGACTTATCCCCTTTTTCCCATAGCCGCTGCATCATGCAGCAGACATAGGAATGCATCGTGAAACAGAATCGACTGTGGCTTCTATATGCCATGATCACCGTCGTCGCCTGGGGCGTGTGGGGGGCGTATATCGACACGCCCGCGCAACATCACTTCCCGGAAACGCTGGGCTACGTGGTTTGGGCGTTCGTGATGATTCCGCCGGCGCTGGTCGCTCTCTGGATCGTCGGTTGGAAGGTCGAGTACGACGCCAAGTCGATCTTCTGGGGCTGCGTCGCGGGCTTTCTCGGGGCCGGCGGGCAGTTGATTCTCTTCAAGACGTTGCGGTTAGCCCCCGCCTATCTCGTGTTTCCGTTCATTGCCCTATCGCCGGTCGTGACGATCGTCATGGCCCTGATTCTCTCCAAAGAACGCGCCACGATGAAGGGGTGGATCGGCATCGTGCTGGCCGTGGTCGCCGGCGTTCTGCTGGCCTACGATGTGCCGCCGGAAAAGAAAGAGGACACGGCGAAGCAAAACGTCGTCGCAGTGAAGACGAACGTTGCGCCTTCTCCAGTGGCGAGCGAAAAACAGGCCGACTTGCCGGTTCAGCGGGATTCCGGAAAGGCCCCATCTCGCTTCTTTTGGGTCTTCTTGGCGTCATTGGTCCTTCTCGCCTGGGGCATTCAAGGGTTTGCCATCTCCCATGCCAACAAGAGTATGAAAGCCGAAAGCATCTTCTTCTACATGATGCTGACGAGCATTCTGCTGATTCCCGTAGCGCTGGCGAT
Organism: uncultured Planctomycetia bacterium; assembly: GCA_963719005.1. Lineage (GTDB taxonomy): Bacteria > Planctomycetota > Planctomycetia > Pirellulales > Thermoguttaceae. The sequence continues at coordinate 216,068 of CAVRAR010000016.1, read as the reverse complement.
GACCGACTTCACCAATTATCGCACGGCGATCAACTGGGGATTCGAAGGGCCTTGGCTGGCGGCCATGATCCAAATCCTCAACTCCGTCGGGGCGCTGCTGCTGGTTTACGCATTCCGCTATGGCAAAGCGATCATCGTTTCTCCGTTAACAAACGCCGGAGGGCCGGTCGTCACGGTCGCTATCTCCTTGTTGACGGCATATTTGTACCATGAACTCGTCTGGAACTCCGCCAAGACCGTCAACTCCGTCGGCATCGTGGCCGCCATCGTGGCGACCGTGCTGATGGCAATTGAGGGCGAGAAGGGGTGACAAGCGGAGCCCAATCGTGTAAATTGGGTTTATTAGTTTTCGCTTGGCAAGGACGAGAAACGGTCGCTCTTGGTTTAGCCGCCGCCGACACGGCGGCGAGCGCAGGGCCAACGTTTCCGCCAGCCGTCGATGGACCGGGATCCGAAATCCATTATGACACTCTCCGTTCGAGGGGGAATTGACACCGGGTCGCCCCGTAATTACCCTGTTAGTTGGGTAGTTGCCTCCAAAGTGTGGTGCCACACGCTCATTTTACACTAAGCCCATGCCTGATATTTCGATCGAAGTCTGGGACGCCACGGGAAACAAGAAGCAAGTGGTTCAACTGCCTGCCGACGCCGCCGTCAACCGCGTGGTGGCCGTGCTGGTGCAGAAAATGAATCTCCCCCAGCACAGTCCCGACGGCCAATTGATGAGCTACAAGTTTCAGCATCGCCCCACCGGCCGGCAGTTGCTGGATACCGAGACACTCGCGTCGGCCGGGGTGCGCGACGGGGACATCGTTCGCCTGCAACCGGAAATCACGGCAGGATGCGCACCCATTGGACGCGACTTTCCTGCCCCATGAACGACGTCGCAAAACTCGGCAACACTGACGGCCGCTTCGCACGATTCGAGTTGATGGCCTGGTGGGACCAACAGCGTCTCGCCCGGACCAAAATCCTCCTGATCGGCGCCGGCGCCTTGGGGAACGAGATTCTTAAGAATCTCGCGCTGTTGGGCGTCGGCAACGTATTGGTCGCCGACCGCGACCTGGTGGAAACCTCGAACCTGTCGCGATCCGTGCTGTTTCGCCAGGAAGACTGCGGGCAGCCGAAGGCGCAAGTGGCCGCCCGGCGCGGCGCGGACATCTATCCCGACATGCGAATTCAACCGTTTTGCGGAAATATCGTCTACGAACTGGGGCTGGGCCTCTACCGCTGGGCCGACGTGATTCTCGCCGCTTTGGACAATCGCGAGGCGCGGGTGGCGATCAATCGGGCGGCGGCACGCGCCGGCAAGGTGTGGATCGACGGCGCCATCGAGCGGCTCGACGGCGTCGCGCGGGTCTTCGATCCCGCCTGCGGGCCATGCTACGAATGCACGATGAACGAAATCGATTGGAAGATGCTCGAGTCGCGGCGGAGTTGCGCGCTGTTGTCGCGCGAAGATATGGCGGAGGGGAAAGTTCCCACCACGCCGACCACCGCCTCGATCATCGCCGGCATCCAGTGCCAGGAGGCCGTCAAGCTGATCCACGGGCTGGAAACGCTCGCCGGGCGGGGATTCGTCTTCGAGGGCATGTCGCACGAGAGCCACATCGTCGCCTACACGCGGAAGGAAGATTGCCCTTCCCACGATCCGGACGACGACCCGGAAGTGCTCGCTTGGCGAGTGGCCGACACGCGGATCGGCGATTTTGTCGAACGCGTGCGCGGCGATTTGGGGCCCGAGGCGGTGGTCGAAATGAACACCGATCTGCTCGGCTCGCTGCGCTGTCCCAAGTGCGATAGCGAAGAGGAGTTGCTGACTTCGCTGGGCCGCGTCAGCGAGAAGCAGGGCCGCTGCCCACGCTGCGGCGAGCACCGCGTGCCCAAAACGTTTCACACCATCGACGGCCGCGAGTCGTTTTTGGACCGCACGCTGGGCGAGATCGGCGTGCCGCCATGGGACGTGTTGGCGGGCCGTCGCGGGCTGGAACAGCGGTTTTACGAATTCGCCGGCGATCGGCAGGAGGTTCTCGGGCCGTTGATGGCATGAAGACTCGGGGGCGGTAACAGAAGAACTTGTACATTGTAGGGTGAAACTATGAAAGAGAGGAGGTCGGGCCGAACACGGTGTCCTTGAGCACGTGGTAAATCTGAGAAGAAGGTTTATTTCCTCAGTTTCCACACAAGGAGTCAAACCGTGCATTATATCGGCATCGACCTCCACAAGAAGACTATCAGCTTGTGTGTCATGAGTAAAGGGCGGAAGGTGTTGTGCGAGAAGGTCTTGCGATGCGACAACGAAGCGGGAATCATCGAGTTTTTCGGCCGCTGGACGCCGTTTCGCACGGTCGTCGAGGCCACTGCCAGCTACGAGTGGTTGGTACAGTTGATCGAGCCGCTGGCGAAACGCGTGATCCTCGCGCATCCGAAGAAGCTCCGCGTCATCACCGAAACCAAGAACAAAACCGACCGTATCGACGCCCGGGTGTTAGCCGAATTCCTGGCATTAGACATGATCCCTCAATCCTATCGGCCCACGCCGCGGTTGCGAGCCTATCGTCGCCTGGTGCGTTACCGGCATTTTGCGCCGGTCGGGTGACTTCCGTGCGCTGCAAGATTCGGCATATACTCAGCGATTACAACCTGGATCGGCCGAACCTCTTCACCGCCGAGGGCTTGGAATACTTGCAAGCCGTCGAGGTTTCTCCGGCCGACCGCTGGGTATTGGAGCAGTTTGTGTCGCAGTGGCAGCAGCATCGCAGCCAGGTGCAGGCGGCCAACAAGCAACTGCGGGAGTTTGCCAAGAAAGCGCCGTTGGCCGAACGCGAACACCGCGAAGTGCTCCGCAGTATTCCGATGATTGGCAGCGTAACGTTGGACGTGGTACTCAGCGAGTTGGGCGACGTGCGGCGTTTTCATTCGCAAAAGAAAGCGGTGGCTTACGCCGGGCTGGATCCGGGAGTGCGGGCGTCGGCGGATCGGCGAAAAGAGTTGCACATCACCAAGGAGGGATCGCGGCTGTTGCGTTGGGCTCTGGTGGAGGCGGCTTGGCGGTTGGTCGTCAAGAGCCGCTATTGGGGATTCCGTTACGAACGGCTGAAAGGTCGGATCGGGGCCAAAAAGGCGATCGTGGCGACAGCGCGGCGGCTACTGTGCGTGATGGTGGCGATGCTTCAAAGCGGACAGCGGTATCGCCTGTCGGCGGCGTGAGGTGAATTTTCATCGTTCTTTCAGAACAACCCTGGAGAAATCGCAGCGTACAAGATCAAGCCGAAACCGGTGGACGTGACGACTTGAGGACGACCCCGACACAAGTCCTGAATGGCGGCCGCTTCGGCGACCGACCTTCGATAGGGTGAATGGTGGCGTCCTTTGAAAACTTTTTTCATGGCGACGTTCGGCCCAGCCGACGATCCCGAATAGATGGTTGAGCGTACACGTTCACGTCGGCTCAGAACTCGAAATCAGCAGGAGGGAGCGAGTTCTTCCTCCGCCTCGGGCTCAGGGAATGTGTGGCAGCAGCCGCAGGAACCGCCCGCGGACCCTCGGACGAACGTGACCAGATCGACCGAGGCCGACGGCGAGGGGAATGTGGCAGACATCTGCCTCACGTTTCTTGCACCGGACGGCTTGACAAAAATGCTTTCATAGATGGACTTTAGTCCGCCAAGGAAACGGGGGCGGAATTTAGTCCACCAAGGAAACGGGGGCGGACTAAAGTCCACCCTACAACTGCGGCTGCTCAGGTGCAGAAATGAACGAACAACATCGAACGCCAGACGCACGGCAGCTTGCGGACGAGAGCTTGCCCCAGGGCAGCTTTCCCGCGGCACGCAGCGATTTCCGCGTCTATTTCGACGCGGAGACACACGTGCGGATCGTCCAACATGCCGCCGAGGACGAGTCGTTCGAGATCTGCGGCGTCCTGGTGGGAAGCTGGCAGCAAGACGCCAACGGCCCCTTCGTCCTGGTCTCCGAGAGCATTCGCTGCGACGAGGCGGCGAAGAAATCGGGCGAGGTCACCTTCACCCACGACGCCTGGACCACGATCAATCGCCAGATGGACACGCGATTCGTCGATCTGAAGATCGTCGGCTGGTATCATTCCCATCCCGGTTTCGGCGTTTTTCTCTCGGAGCGGGACGTCTTCATCCACGAGCACTTCTTCTCGAATCCCGGGCAGGTGGCGCTTGTGGTCGATCCGACACAGAAGACGGAGGGGGTGTTCGTGTGGCGCAACAGCAAGCCGAAACCCTGCTCGCATTATTGGGTGGGCGAGCGGATTTGCACGTCGGCCGTCGAAGAGCCGTCGGCCGAGGCCGCGCGCCCGTCGCCGGCCGGCGGTGCGCGGTCATCCGAGGTTGGGCTGCCAGCCGGCCCATCACTCTGGAGCACGTTCTGGTGGGCGTTGCCCTTGGCCTGCATGTTTCTGATCGGCTATCTGTTGGCCGACATGAAGTCGGGCTGGGAGCGGCAACGGATCATCGAGGGGACGGTCGCCCATTTTGGAAACTGGAAATGCCTGCGGCCGGGCTTGCGGGAGAACCTCGACAAACTGGCCGAGAACATGAAAGTGATCCAGGCCGCGGTCGGCCAACTGGCCGAGCAGCACGCCAAGACGGCGGGCGACGACGCCGCGGAAGTGAAGGCCCGCTGGGCCGAAGTCCTCAAGGCGATGCACGCTACGCGCGAGAACCTTTGCGTTCTCTCCGAGGTCTACGGCCTCGATCCGGCCGAGGAAAACGCGCTAAAAGCCCAGCTTGCCGACAAGCTGACGGAGCTTGGCATTCCCTCCAAGGAGAAACCGGCGAAGGAGAAGACGCCGCCCGAAGAGAAACCTGCTCCCAAGCCGAAAAACGCCGGCAAATCGCCACCCCTGACGCCAAAGAAGTAGCGAGCATGTCCGCCCCGAACGAACCGCTGCGGCTGACGCACGCCGACCTGAACTCGCCCCAGGTTCAGCAATACCTGGACGTGCAGGCGTCGATGCGCCGCGACGTGGGTGACCTGGCGGCCGAGCCGCTGCTGATCCGCGTAATCTACGCCAGTTGGTTCTACTTGGCGATCGCCAGCGCCGTGGGGGCGCTGATCGCCTGGGCCATCCTCGAGCCTTTCTTCGACGACCGCGCCATGGCTCAGCACGAAGGCAATATCGCGGGGCTTTTCCTCTTTCCGACGGTGGCCGGCTTCGTGGGCTTGTTTCTCGGCGCGGCGGAAGGGCTGATGTGCCGAAACGTTTTGCGGGCGTTGCTCTGCGGTTCGGTGGGACTCGGAATCGGCTTCGGCCTGGGACTGGTGTTTCTGATTCCGGCCGGAATCCTCTTCTTAGTAATGAACATTGTCGCCTATGCGTTTCAAAAGAACCGAGAAGCCCCGCCTGAAGGCTTCGCGTTTCTGATTGTGATGATGGGGCGCGCCGCGGCCTGGGCGCTGGCCGCCATTCCCGCCGGCCTCGGCCAAGGGATCGCCCTGCGCGAGCGAAAAGTGATCTTCAACGGCGTCGTCGGAGCCGTGTTGGGCGGTATGCTCGGCGGGCTGCTCTTTGATCCCATCAGCGTCATTTTCTCCAGCGCCGACGGAAGGGCGACGCTCAGCCGTTGCATCGGCTTCATGGTCATCGGCTTTTCCGTGGGGCTCTTTGTTGGCCTGGTCGAGGGCTGGACGAAGACGGCCTGGCTGCTGATGCGTGCCGGCCCGCTGGCGGGAAAACAGTTCGTGCTGCATCGCGACGCAACGGTATTGGGCAGCTCGCCCAAGGCCGACATCTATCTGTTCAAGGACGACGCCATCGAGCCGAGGCACGCCGTGTTGTATAATCGCGGCGGCCGCTTCGAGCTCGAAGACTGCAAGACGCCGGATGGAACTTACGTCAACGGCGTGCCGATCTCTCGCCAAATCCTCAAGAACGGCGACAAGATCGTGCTGGGAAAGACCGTGTTGGAGTTTGCCTTGAAGGAGATGAAGTGAGGTAGGACGGATTTCCAAATCCGTCCTACATCCTGCTACACTTGTTTGACATCGGGTAATCGTAGTTTTTGCGGAGACGACAATGCCTTTCAAGACGAAGTGTCCCGGTTGTGCGAAGATTCTCGACGTTCCCGACTCGGTGGCGGGTAAGCGGGTGAAGTGCCCGGCCTGCGCGCATCTATGGCAAGTGCCCGCGCCCACCGCCGAAAATCAAGCGGCGATGGCTCCGGCGAAACCGGTCGCCCTCGGCACGAAGTGTCCGGGCTGCGGAAAGGCGATTCAGGTTCCCGATTCGATGGCGGGGAAGCGGGTGAAATGCCCGGCCTGCGCCCACGTTTGGCAAGTTCCCCGGCAGGTCGTCGATGCCGAAGCGGTTCCGGGAACGCCCGGCGGAGCGGCGGCGAAGAAGGGCGAGTGGTTCGACGACATGATGAGCGACGAATACCCGATCGCCGCGTCGCAGAACTTTTCCGGCGGAACCCCGGGCACGCCCTTCTCGTCCGCCTCTGCCGAGCCGGCACGCCGGCCGTGTCCTCGTTGCGGCGAGATGATCGCGATCGGGGCCGCCAAGTGCCGCTTCTGCGACGCCATCTTCGACTCCAAGCTGCGTAAGTCGAGTAAGAAGAAACGGAGCAGTTCGTCGTCTTCTTCCGACGACGATGACCCCTCGGCGCTTGAATGGGTAATCTGTATCCTCTGTTCCGCCATTGGGTGCATTGTTGGAATCATCTACCTTATCCAGGGAAAACCCAAGGGCCTCAAAATGATCGGAGTCTCCATATTGTTCATCATTATCTGGAACGTCCTCAATGTCATTATACAATTGGCTATCGTGGGCACTCATCCTGGCGTTCGCTAATCTGAGAAGTTGCGAGAGCATGCGTCCATGCCGAAGATCGTTACCTGTTCATGCGGCGCCGACGTCCGTTTGCCCGAAAACGAGGCGAACCGGAAGTTTCGCTGCCCGATCTGCAAGAATGGGATCGCGTTGACGGTGGGCGCCACCGTGCTCTCCTCGCGCCGGCTCGGGCCGGGCGACGCGGGGGCGACGTGCCCGATCTGCCAGTCGCCGATCGCCGGCGACGAGTTCACGGTCGTCTGTCCGAAGTGCGAGCAGATCCACCACCGCGAATGCTGGGCGGAAGTCGGCGGTTGCGGGACTTACGGGTGCGAGCAGGCGCCTTCGCACGAAAAGGCCCCCGAGGTCGAGCAGCCGATGTCGGCCTGGGGCGACATGAAGCGCTGCCCCGTCTGCGGCGAGACGATCAAGGCGGTCGCCACCCGCTGCCGCTATTGCCACACCGAGTTCGACACCGTCAATCCTTTGACGCTGGCCGACGTTCATCGGAAGATGAACAAGGAAGAAAAGCTCACGAACTTGCAGAAGATCGTCATTGCCCTCTTTATCGTGAACCTGATCGGGTGCTTCGCGCCGCTCGGGTTGATTGCGAACGTGGTTCTTTTCCTGACGCGGCGAGAGGACGTTCGCAGGCTCCCGCCGCTGTTCCAAGTGCTCGCCTATTCATCGGCCGGGCTTTCCGTGGTATACTCGTTGTTGATGCTCCTGTTTGTCATTTTTTAGGGGCCGTCCGTTGGCCAATTCGCCCCCCGATATCCGCTTCGCCGATCGGCGCGCCGCCGGGGCGCAGTGCCGGCACTGCAACAACGAAGTGCGGCAAGGCGAGTCGATCGCCGTCTGTCCGCGCTGCGGCGGGGTGAATCACGAGGCCTGCTGGCTGAAACACGACGGCTGCGGCTCCTATGAGTGCGCCCCGGCCCGCAGGGTGTGGTCAACCGAGGACCAGCCGTCGCTGCGGATCACCGCCGACGACCTGGCCGCCGCCCCGGCGCCGCCGGCGCGACGCGGCGTGCCTTTCTCGCCCGCCCTGGCCGGGTACGGCTTCGATGCTGCGCCACGCCGCACCAATCGTCTGGCCATCGCGGCGTTCGTCACCGCGTTGTTGGGCATTCCGATGTTCGGCGTCGTTACCGGGCTGGTTGCCACGGTGCTGGGGAGCGTCGCGCTCGGCGGAATCCAGCAGACGCGGCAAAAAGGGATATGGCTGGCTCTGACGGGCATATTCCTCGGGCTTTTCGATGTGGTCGGCTGGATTGTGTTTCTGTCGCTGGCCCTGAGCTCGCCGAGAACGAATCTGGCAATCACCGACTTCGACCCCGATCCGACGGCGCTCGAAAACATGCCGCCGCCGATCAATCGGGCGATGCGGGCGAACGTGCTCGTCGAGACGCAATTCGGCTGGGGCCGCTCGGGCATCGGTTCGGGCGTCATTCTACGCATCGCCGACGGCCACGCGATCATCGTCACCAATCGGCACGTCGTCGATCCGGATTTCTCCGCGGCCGCTCCCGCCCGCGCGTCCGAGCGGAAGGAAGCGGGGCGGCTGCACGTGAAGCTGCTGGGCCAGTTGGCCATGCCGGGCGAAGTGCTCTGGATCGCTCCGGACGGGATCGATCTGGCACTGGTGAGCGTCGCCGCGCACACCGCGGACGCGACGGCGGCCGTCTGGCAAGAGAAACCGCGGCTGGCGGTCGGCGACGAGGTCTTCTCGATCGGCAATCCGCAGCATCTCGATTGGTCGGCCGCCCGCGGCGTGATCTCCCAGTTCCGCGTGCAAACCTGCGGCGCCAGGAAGGTCCGCGTCATTCAGACCGATGCGGCGATCAATCCCGGCAACAGCGGCGGCGGCCTGTACGACAAGCAGGGCCGCCTGATCGCCATCAACACCTGGACGAACGACAAGCGGGCCAGCGAAGGGATCAGTTTCTCCATTACGTTCGAGACGCTGCTGAAACTCGATCCGCCGCCGCTGCGGGCTCTTGCCGCGTCGAAGCGAAAGGAGGGGCCATGAGCACGGTACGCCTTCGCCGCTTGCAGGCCGATTTCGAAAAGCTCAGCGACTACGCCCGGCGACACCCCCGGCTGCGTCTGATCAGCTTCGAGGGCCAGCCGCCCGAGTTGTACCAACTGGAGTACCAGGTTGTCGGCTTGCGGCAGATCGACGATCAGTTGCAGGTGGTGAAGAATCACATCGTGGAGATTCGCCTGCCGCGCGACTATCCGCGTACGCCGCCGCAATGCCGGATGTTGACGCCGATCTTCCATCCGAACATCGCTCCGCACGCGATCTGCATCGGCGACCACTGGAGCGCGGGCGAGCCGCTTTGGTCGATGGCGGCGCGGATCGGGGAGATGATCGCCTACCAGAGTTACAACACGAAGAGCCCTTTGAACGGCGAGGCGGCGCGATGGGTCGAGCAGAACCTGGCGCGGCTGCCGTTGGATCGGGTCAGCATGCAATTAGACGAGCCCGCGGCGAAGCCCGCCGCTGGGCGGGCGCCTGCGCGGGCCGCATCGCAGCCGAGCCCGCAACCGGCCGCTGCGGCGCCGAAAACGCCGAAGCCAGCTCCCGCGCCGGCCGCAGCGCCGACCGCACCGGCCGCCGGCGAGATCGCGATGGTCTGCCCCGGTTGCGGTCATCGTTATCGGGTCTCGGCCGCGCATATTGGAAAGCGGGCGAGATGTTCGCACTGCCAGAAGGTGATTGTCGTCACCGCCCCCGCCGAAAAGCCATGAGCGAGGATTCTCCCAGCCGCCGACCGGAAACAGCGTCGCAGTCTTGTGGCGCAGCCGTCCCGGCCGCCGTAGTGGACGAGAAACTCGCCGAGGCAGGCGAGACGCCTGCACCGCAAGTCATTCTTGTGGAATCGCTTAGCAGCGGTCGGCGGTCGCGGCACCGCACCATGCTTGCCGTCGCCTGCGTCGTGGTTGTGCTATCGGTGCTGTTCAACGTGCGCGACGATCAGCGGGTCGAGATTCGCTGCTTGCCGGGCATTCCGCTGCCGGAGACGTGCTGGTCGCGGAGCGTCTTCGGCGTGAAATGTCCCGGCTGCGGGCTGACGCGAAGCATCGTTTATTTGGCGCACGGCGATTGGCGCGGCTCGTGGAGAATGCACCGCGTCGGACTTGTGATGGCCCTGGCCATCCTCGCCCAATTCCCTTATTGCATCGTCGGGCTTCGCTATAAGAAGGACTATCCGTTGGGCCGTCGCTTCGCGTCGATCGTCGCCTGGGGGCTGATTCTGCTGCTGATCGGCAATTGGCTGTACGACGTGTTCACGTCGGCGGCATGAGTCTGTTCATTCGCCATTAGTTTTCCGAGGCGCAATAAACGACGGCCTCCGCCGCTTGCGTTTGAACGTTCACGGTGACGCCGGCCAGGAAGAAGAGAAACATGTTGACCATTGGAATGACGCTCATATCGTGGAACATCGCGTTGACGAGGTAGTTTGCCGCGACGACGAGGAAGAAGAGCCCCTGTTGCCTCATCCATAGCGGCGCGTTGTCCGACCGCCACAACCGCCAGGCGCTCCGCAGCCACGCAATTATCAACAGCGTGAATAGCCCCATGCCGATCAAGCCGGTTTCCGTCAACAGCGCGAGCCAGACGTTGTGTTGTATGTAGCCGCGGGCTTTTTCCTTGGGAAGATCGGTATCGCGATCCGATAGGTACTTGCCGTGCTCGTCGGCGTAGTGAGCCAGCCCGCAGCCCAGCAGGGGCCGATCGCGGAACATGTCCCAGGCGATTGCGAGGAGGATGGGACGAAGTTGTGCCGACGAGGCCGTGTCCTCCGCGCTGGCGTACTTATCGCGCTTGAATTCGAGGAGATTGGCCCACTGCACGGTGACCAGCGCCGCCGAGCCGAGCAAGGCGGCCGCGAAGAACCAAGGGCGATAGAGTCGCGGCAGCGCCAGCAGGACGACGAGGAACAGCCCCAGCGCGCCGCCCATCCAAGCGCTTCGCGTCATGGTGCAGGCGATTCCACAACAGAGCAGGGCGGAGTAGGCGATCAGCAGCAGTCGGCCCCAGCGCGGCGCGCGCGGCCAGGCCATCAAGCCGCCGCCCAGGCAGATGCCCAACAGCATCCCGTTGGCCATGGGATTCAACAGCGGGCCGCGCCCCCTTCCGAAAAACTCCTTGAACTCCTTGAGCTCCAACGACATGATGTAGCGCGGGAAGACGAGCGAGGTTAGCTGCCGTTGTTCGGCAATCGCCGTCAGGGCCAGGTAAACGCCAAAAACGCCGAACAGGGCGAACATGATCTTCAGCCCGCGCTCGCTAATCCTGGCCTGCCAGCCCGCCAAGTACATGCCCAGCGGCATCAGGTAGTAGAAGACCAGTTGCGACACGGGCTGATCGTTGCGGACCGTGTAATCGTGCATCGCCACGCTTACCGCCAGCACGCCGACGAAAGCCAGCAGGAGCGCTTCGGCTGGACCGATGCGGTGCGATGCGGTGAGCCCCAGACGCCACCAGACGACGAGTTGGACCATCAGCAGAGCCCAGAGAACGCGATCGCTAGTCAGCGGCACGGGGCCCGTTGAAACGTGCATGGCGAAGTATCCAAAACACGTTCCGGCCAAGAGCACGGTCAGGGCGGCTGCCAACAGGCCGCCGCGCAGGAAGATCACCGGCGCCCCAGACGACGCCGACCAGAAGCGCGATTGCGATCAGCGATTCCGATTCCATCGCCCCATAATAGCAACATGCGTCTTGTTGGTCTAGGCGGGTGCGGCAACGGATTACGGCGGTCGCCTCCGAACCGTTTAGCCGCCGCGTCCACGCGGCGGTGCGACTGCGGGCGATTCTGCGCCGCGTGGACGCGGCGGCTAAACAGTCTTCCTATTTTGACGATCGACGATTACTGCGCCGGTCCAGGCGGAAAGAAGCCGTCGGCGAGGCCTACGCTTTGACGCCGCCGTTCTCGACCAACTCCCAGCGGATGCCTTGGGCGAGGCCGTCGGCGCTGAAATGCACGAGCCGCTGCCGCTGGCGGCGGTTGAGCGAATTGATGGTATCGTGAAGCCGTCGCTGCGGATCGATGTCGGACTTCCAGGGCAGCGGGTCGTCGATCCGCGGCGGCCATCCTTCTTCTTCAAACACGGCCAGCACGATTTCCTGATTCATCGCCGGCACTTTGAATTCCTTCACGATGTGCGAACCCACCCGGAGTTGCCGCCGGTCGGAATCCCACGCCGGCGATCGCAGCGCCGTCGCCGCGGCGGCATTCGTTCGTCGTTCGCGGACAAGGTGTACCACCGCAGGCGTGCCCGCCACACTGGTGAGGTCGTCGTCGGACGTGTCGGCGACTCGCCGCGCGAGCGTGCGCCCTTCTTCGGTAAGAACGAGGCAGGATTGCCTCGACAAACTCAGGTTTGGGCTTGCGACGAAGCGCCGCCGCCGGTCTTCGAGCGACGTCACTTCGTGGGCATGGTCGACGAGAGCACTGTGGATCAGCCAGCGGCCCTCGGTGCAAGTCAACCCGATGCGCTGAAGTTCCGGCCACTCCACGGAGAACTGCCACGGATCCTCGTCCAAAATGCGTGCGTAGGCCGACGACTCCAGCAGCATCAACAGCCCAAGGCCGAGTTGCAACGACACCTCGTCGTCGACCATGCAGCCACCGGACCGGAGGCCGACCGATTCGTCGGGTTGACAGGGATCCCAAACTTCCGCTTTCTCTGCTACGCCAATCATGATGATACCCCTGAAATGTGCGATCCTGCAAAGGTTCAAACCGCGTCCGACACTGAAATCAGGGTATGCATCTGATCGAAGAAGGCAATTGTGTACTTGCACATCGGACGAGTGCCGCAAGAAGGAGACGAGGGCGATTCACTTGGCGATTTCAGCCCCGGGGTGGCCCGGTCAGCGGCGCGGTTTTCGCTCGCGCTCTTGGCCGGGGGCGATATTTCCCCAAGAAAACAGGCAATTTGCCACGGTTGGCGGTGTTCGTCGTATTTCGTGCTTCCCGCACGCGCCGCACTGCCACTGGCGGGCGAAGGAAAACACCTATAGTGGGCGCGGCAGACTCCCGATCTGTCATTCAGCCAAATCCCGCAGTCGATCACGGCCCGGAGCGCGATGAGACACTTATGGATTTTGACTCTGCTCGAAGAGGATTCGTCCCAAGAAGAGGGGATTGCCGATCAGATAGCGGCGGGCCATGCGACGAGGTTCCTGCCAGAGCCGCCAAAGCCATTCGTGTCCAAGCCGCCGCAGCCAACACGGCGAGCGGCTGACGTTGCCTGCCCAAAAGTCGAACAGCCCGCCCACGCCGATGCACACGGGCACGTGAAGCGCCGGCAGATGCCGATCGATCCACTGCTCTTGCAGGGGATTTCCCATGCCCACCAACAGCAGATCGGGTTTCGCTTCGTTGATTCGTTCGACGACGGCTGCATCGGCCGCCTCGTCGGCCAGATAGCCGTGGTGCCAGCCCGATAGCTTCCAACCCGGGAACGTTCGCCGGGCGAAATCGGCGGCCAATTCAATGGTTGCGGCGTCGGCCCCGAGAAGGAAGCAGGAATGACCGCAACGCGAAGTGGCGTGGAATAGCGATGGAATGAAGTCGGTGCCGTTGACGTTGTCGCGCAGCCGAACGCCGCGGAGCCTGGCCGCCCAGCGCACGCCCGTCCCGTCGCCGAACACGGTGTCGCCCGCGTTGAGAATCTCGCGATATACGGGATTGGAAGCGGCGATGTTCAAGGAGTGGGCGTTGACGAAGTAGACGCGCCGCGTGCGGCCGTCGTGGCGGCGGAGCATGGCATGCACTATTTCGATGGCCTCCGACGTCGAGGCGTCGGTAATCGCAACTCCAAGAATCGCGAGCCGAGGATCGGGAACCGATGCCGGCCGTGCCACGTCCGCAAGCCGTTCGCGGCTTCGGCTTGTTTTGATAAGGTCGATTCGGAACATGGAACAACCTCCGCCGTTTTCCGCGGCTTGTACCAGTTCGGCCTCCAAGGAGTTCCTGCCGCTTCCAACGCCCCCCCGATTGCAATCGGGGGGCTTTTCTCGCGGACGAGAACCCTCTGAACGACGCACTAGCTTGAGCGATTCTAAGGAGGCCGCAGGTCGAAGGCAAAAAGATCCGCGGCGATGATGCACAAACAGCGGGCCGTGCGCCGCCGGCTCTTCCGCGAATCTCCACCAGAGTTCCACCGGATTGCGTCTAGTCTCTCTGCCACGCGGCGGCGAATAATTCGGTTGACCCGTCTGGCCCACCACTCGAAGCGGTATGCCGGACGCGCAAAACGTGAAGTAGATCCGCTCGCCCGGGACTACGACAAAGGAGAACGCCATGCGTTCAGTTCAACATCGCGACCTCGCTTTTTCGGACCTTGTCCGAACGATATGGCGCTGCCGGCGGCGGTGCGCGGCAACGATGATCGTCGTATTGGGGCTGACGGCGGCGTATGCTGTTCTTGCACCGCCTTCCTGGATGGCGTCGCAGGCGATTATCGTCCGCAGCGACGCCGCGGCTCAATCCGGCGCGATGGGGCGATTGCGGGAAGACGAGGACGTGAAGAATACGCAGGAGACGCTTCAGGAGATCGTCACCAGCCGCTCGGTGCTGCGGAACGCTTTGCGGCGCGTGGGGCCGGCCGCCGACGCTTCGACCGAGTCCTGGCCGTCCGAGGAGGCGATCGACGGCCTCCGCCGTGCGGTCAGTCTGGCCCCGCCGAAAGGCATGGAGTTCGGAAAGACGGCGGTTTTCTATCTGAAAGTCAAGGATCGCGATCGGGACAGGGCGCTTCGCTTGACCGAAGCGATCTACCTGGAACTCGGCAGCACGTTCGGTCAACTACGGGCGGCGATGAGCCAGAACGCGATTTCGGAACTGAAGGAGTCGGTGGCGCTGACGACGGCCAATCTCGATCAGGCGACGCGGCGTTTGGCCGAGGTTGAAAAGGAGGCGGGCGTCGATCTGGTCGCTCTGCGCATGTTGCATCAGTCGCCGGTCGGCGACGTCCCCATTTATCACACGTTGGCCAGCGGCCTCGATGAGCTGCGCCGATCCCGCGAGGAGCAATCGCAGCAAGCCGAATTGCTGGCCATGTTGCAGAAGGCCAAGGAGAACCCCTTGCTTCTCTTGGCCGCCCCGAAGGAATTGCTCGATTGCCATCCCGGCCTGGCTCGCCTGATCCAGGGGCTGAGCGAATCGCGGCTCCGCTCATTCGCCGGCGCCAGCAAGTTGTCGGAGGACCACCCCGAGATGGTCATTCTTCGCCGCGAAGAAGAGAATATTCGCGAGGGCATTCGGCAAGAGTTGTCCACGGCGATCCAAGGCGTTTCCGCGGCCGCCGAACTGGCGGCCACGCGCTATGCGACTCTCGAAAAGCAGGTCGGCGAACTCAACCAGCGACTTAGCCGGCTGACGAACATTCGCGCCGAATACTCGAATCTGGTAGCCCAGGTCGAACAGCGCCGCAGCCTCGTCGAGGAATCGCAGCGAAACCTGGCCCAAGCTCGGGCGGCCTGCGCGGCGGCCACGGCCAGCAGCCTGCTGAGCCGAGTCGATTCTCCCGACGGGGGCTTGCGGCCGGTAAGCCCGAGCCGCGCGTTGGTCGGCCTGAGCGGGCTGCTGGGCAGCCTCATGGCCGGTTTCGGCGTGGTGCTTCTTACCGCCCCGATCGGCCGGCGCGAGGATGCGGTCTTGCAGTCGTCGCTGCGGGAGACCAGTGACCGTGAAGCGTCGGCCCGTCATGCGAATGCGCAACGAATGATCTCGACTCGTCTTCGCGAACCCGTGATGGCCGGCCGGCGCGACATCGAATGACACGGATCGGACAACACCCTGACAGATAACGAAACTCCCATGAGCAAGAATGGGTCGCTAGGTATACGACCGCGGCAATTGCGACAACCGACACGCCGCCCGGCGCAACATAAAGTAAGGCGTTTCCCCGAGCCCCGCTTCATCGCAACGGATCGGAAGCCGGCCGCGCGACGACGTCGCCTCGCCGCCGCCGACCGCGAGCAGCCCGCGTGCGCCGGCCGGTGGCACATCGCGCCGGCCGGCAACCGATCCCGCGGCTATCGGATTGCCAAGCGAATCATCGACGTGAGCGGAGCGATTGCGATGCTGACGCTGGTTTCTCCCCTATTGCTCGCGATATTGGCGGTGCTGACGGTCACGACGAAAGGGCATCCGTTTTTCTGCCAGGAGCGGCTGGGATTCCTCGGACGCCCCTTCCGCCTTTACAAGCTTCGCAGCATGGTCCTCGATGCCGAGAGGCTGCGGTCCCTGGTAAAGAACGAACAGGAAGGGCCGGTGTTCAAGAACCGCGCCGACCCGCGTATCACGCGGATCGGCAGGATTCTTCGCAAGACCAGCATCGACGAGTTGCCGCAGTTGTTCAACGTCATTCGTGGCGACATGTCGCTGATCGGTCCGCGCCCGCCGTTGGCCCAAGAGGTCATGCAGTACAAACCGTTGCAGCGAAAGCGGCTCGCGGTGCGGCCCGGTTTGACCTGCCTATGGCAAGTCAGCGGCCGCAACGACATTCGTTTCGCCCGGTGGATGCAAATGGATTTGTGGTACGTCAAGCATCAAAACCTGCTCACGGACGTTGCACTCCTGCTACGAACGCCTTGGGCAGTCATCAGCGGTCGCGGCGCCCATTGAGACTGACCGCGGCGCGCTGACGCAGTGTGCCACTGCTTCGCAGAAGCAGTGCCAAGCGCAACCCGCTGCCCCGGCGCTGCTTGTTCCAAGCAGTGGCACACGGCCATGACAAATTATGGACGCAACCTGTGTTCACGAGTCGAGGAGCGTTGCAGACATGAAGGCCGCGGCGACGGTTCGCGTGCTCCACGTCATCAACGGAGAGCACTACGCGGGGGCCGAACGGGTGCAGGACTACTTGGCCCTGCGCCTGCCCGCTCTGGGATTTGACGTTGACTTCGCGTGCGTCAAGCCGAACCGGTTTCCACAATTGCGGCGATCGCAACAGAGTGAGTTGTACGACGCGCCGATGCGCTCGCGGTGGGATCTTCGGCCGGTCCGTCGGCTGCTGAAGCTGATTCGCGGCGGGCGTTACGCGATCGTTCACACCCACAGCCCTCGCACCGCGCTGGTCGGCGGCCTGGCGGCGGCGCTGGCCGGCGTCCGGCTGGTGCATCATTCGCACAGCCCGACTTCGAACGACAGCACTCGCCGTTGGCACAATAGGGTAAACAACGTCGTCGAAAGGCTTTCGCTGCGTGGCGTCTGCCGAGTAATCGCGGTTTCGCAAGCGCTCGCGGCGCACCTGATCCGCAACGGATTTGACCCCCGGCGGATTAGCGTGGTGCACAACGGCGTGCCTTCGCCGGAGTCGTTGCCGCAGCGGCGGCCGCCGAGTGGCGTCTGGACGCTCGGCATGACGGCGCTGTTTCGCCCCCGCAAAGGTCTTGAGGTATTGCTGGATGCGATGACGATCCTTTACAGGCGAGGATGCCCGGTAAATCTGCGGGCGGTGGGAGCATTCGAGTCGCCGCAGTACCAGGCCGAAATCATCCGCCGCACGCAGCAACTCGGCCTGGGCCGGCACGTCGTGTGGACCGGCTTTCAACAAGACATCGACGCCCAATTGCGGGAGATGGACCTCTTCGTCCTGCCGAGTTTGTTCGGCGAGGGCTTGCCGATGGTGGTCTTGGAAGCGATGGCGGCGGGCGTGCCGGTCGTGGCCAGCGACGTGGCCGGCACTGCCGAGGCCATTCGGGACGGGCGGGACGGCCTGATCGTCCCGCCAGGCGATGCCGAGCAATTGGCCATCGCCATAGCCGGCGTTGTGCGGGGCCAGTTCGATTGGTCGGCCCTGCGGGCAAGCGCCGCGGCCCGCCAGGCCCAACTGTTTTCCGATCAGAGCATGGCGGCGGGAGTAGCCAAGGTCTATCGAGACGTTCTCGCAGGGCGATCAGTCTAGGGGCCGAAACATAATAGCTTGCATATTTCATCGTTTGGCGGACTTTAGTCCGCCAAACGAATACGGGGCGGATTGAAATCCACCCTACAACAACCGGTCAATGTGCTTTGTTACGGCTCCCTAGCATCTCTTGACCCGCTTCAGCCAGATGTCGCGCCAATAGAAATAGTTGGCGCGAGGGCAATTTACTGCGCAGATGCCGTGGCAGACGAGCCCTTCGAGGATGACGGTGTTGTTCAATTGCACGATTTTTCCGGTATCTTCAGCGATGATCGTGCGCAGCGGCGTGGCCACGCGGCAGCGGCGGCCGCAATGCAAGGCCATCTCGGGCTCGAACGAGAGCCCGCGATTTCGGCCGCGGGAGTCGAGCGTCGCCTGTATCTCGGCAAGGCTCTTGATTTCGACCAGTTCGCCGGGCTGGAGATCGAGACCCGCGCTGGTGGTCTTCTTCTGTTCGCCGCTGACCTCGTAGAACGGGCGGCCGTATACCAGCCGCGAGCCGCGATTGGCCAGCGCCCGCCATGCAAGGTAGGCGAAGTGCCCGAGGCTCATCTCGCCAATCCACATGTCGTGCAGGAAGTGCCGCAGTCTGCCGGGCGGAAGATCGCCGCTGGCGGCGCGCCAACTCGGTCGACTGGCAGTAGAAGCGGTCGCCCTTCATGGTGGGCAATTGAGGGGCAGTCTCCCCGCTGCCCACTGCCGACTGCCCACTGCCGACTGCCGACTGCCCACTGCCGACTGCCCACTGCCCACTGCCGACTGCCGACTGCCGACTGCCGACTGCTTTCAGCCATGCTTCCTTCCAGAAGAAAAGGCAGCCCCGCTGGCAGCCGCCGTGGGCCGAGCCGTCGCAGCGGAGCCCTTCGAGAAACACGGCGTTCTTCATGCTCCTCATGCCGAGACCTTCGACGCAAGTTCTCTCGGCGCGACGAAATACGCGGAAGGTCTTGCCGCAAAGGGGGACCATTTCCGGCATGAAAGGCATCCCTTCCAGCTTCGCGTCGGCGTCGAGGGTGGCAAAAATCTCGCTCGGACTGCGAACGGTGACCGATTGGCCTCGCCGGAACTCCACGTGACCGTCTGGAAGGCTGCCTGTGCTGGACATACTCCATTCTCCGCGGAACCGCGTCACCCTTCTCCAATCGCTCGCACCGGAACGCGGTGCTGGCAGCAAGTGCGTCTCATGATATACGCAACGTGCGTTTGGGGCAAGCGCGGTGCAACCCAGGTATCCGACTCGACCCTTTGCCGGTTGCCGGTTCGCTGAGATCTGGATATGTTGGAGCCGACAGCAAGGTGTCTCTGCCGTCGGGAGGAGATTGAACCAGTATGAAGGCCACGGATATCCGAACGCGACGACGGCTGAGGTGGATTCGCCTCCTGTTGGGGCTGTTTGTCGTCGGTCTGGTTCTCAGCGGGCTGACGGCGTTTCCGCTTCGCTGGGAATTGCGACTGCTGACGTCCTGGTTTGGCGACGGGACGGCCGTCGGCGCCGCGATTCCGCGCTTGGCACATTGGCTATCGCGCGTCCGGGAGGGCCTTGAGACCACGGGAGGCGAATATCCCTTCCTTGCCTATGGAACCGACTGGTTGGCGTTCGCCCACTTGGTGATCGCCGTCGCTTTCCTGGGACCGTTGAAGGACCCCGTCAAGAACGTCTGGGTGGTGGAGTTTGGCATGATCGCCTGCGTGATGGTCATCCCGTTGGCGTTGATTTGCGGCCCGATCCGCGGCATCCCCTTCGGCTGGCAGCTAATCGACTGCTCGTTTGGCGTCTTCGGTCTGATTCCACTGGCAATCGTGCGATGGATGATTTCGAAACGTGGCAGCCGGGAGCTAACGACTCCCAGAGGATCGTCCAACGACCGTGCCCATCCGGGAGCCGTTGGCTCCCGGCTATTCGGACATCAATTGGCGGGCAAGGGGGAAGGCATCACCAGAATAGCGGCCGCTGCGCGTTGCTCTTGTGCGCGGGCTTTGTCTTGAAAATGCCGGCGGGGAACACAATAATGGATGATTAGCCCCAATGCCAGGCAGTCGAATGAGCAGAAAACGAAAGGAGCAGCGATCTCCGGATGACCGCAGCCGCGGCCAACAGGAGAATCGCCCGCGCCTAGACTGCGGGTCGGCCGGCTCAGAAACAAAGCCGCGAAGCTCTTATTTGGCGCTGGCTATTTGCGCTCTTCTCCTTCTCGCCGTCGCCGCCGTTTTCGGTCAGACGCTGCAACACGATTTCGTCAATTATGACGACACACTCTACCTCTTGGACAACCGTGCGAACGTTGGCGAGGGCCTGACGGCCTCTTCCATCGGCTGGGCCTTCCGCACCAATTACGGCAGCATGTGGGGGCCGATGACGTGGCTCTCCCATCTGCTCGATTGCCACGTTTACGGTTTTCGACCCTGGGGGCATCACCTGACCAACGTGTTGCTCCATTCGCTTGCGACAATTTCGCTCTTTTGGGTCTTCTGGCGCATGACCGGCAATCTCTGGCCGAGCGCGTTGGTCGCGGCGCTGTTTGCAATCCACCCCCTGCACGTCGAGACCGTCGCTTGGATCGCGGAACGGAAGGGCGTGCTCAGCGGACTGTTTTTCGTGTTGACTTTGGCCGCGTACGTCCGATTCGTTCGGTGGCCATTCTCCTGGGCGAGCTACCTGCTAGTGATCGCGATGTTCGTGTTGGGCCTGATGTCGAAGCCGGTGTTGGTAACGCTTCCGTTCCTGTTATTGCTGCTGGACTACTGGCCGCTCGGTCGCATGTCGCCGGGCTGTTTCCCTCGCTTGATCGTCGAAAAGCTGCCGATGTTGGCGTTGGCGGTTGCCGCTTGCGTGGCGGCGCCGTTGACGCAAGGAGCGGCCGTCGCCTCCGTCGGTCAAGTTCCAATTGTGCAGCGAATCGGCGATGCGCTGGTCGCTTACGTCATATATCTCGGCCAGTTCCTCTGGCCCGCGAACTTGTCGCCGATTTATCTCCGCCCACAGCAGTGTCCGCCGTTATGGCAGACGCTCGGCGCGGCGGCGATCCTGCTGACGATTTCGGCTGCCGCGATCGCCCGGCGGAGGACGTGGCCCTGGTTCTTCGTCGGATGGTTCTGGTTCGTGGGCACGCTCGTGCCGATGATCGGGCTGGTGCCGCTCGGCACCCATTTTATGGCCGATCGCTACACGTACGTGACGCAAATCGGGCTGTACGTGGCCGTGGCTTGGGGAGTTGCGAGGACCATGAGCTCGTGGTCCAGACTGCGTTGGTTGCTGCCGGTTGCGTCCTTGTTGGTAGTCGGGATCTTGATGGGCTGTGCGTGGCGTCAAACGGGCTATTGGCGCGACAGTGAATCGCTGTGGAGACGAACACTGGCCTCCACTTCCGACAATCCCGTGGCCCAACACAACCTCGGCCAGTGTTTGGCCGACCGCGGACGGATCGACGAGGCAATTGGATACTACCGCACAGCCCTGGAAATAATGCCCGACTTTTCGGACGCCCATTATAGCCTCGGCGTCGCTCTGGAAAAGCGCGGGGAGATCGACGAGGCAATTACCCATTACCAGCAGGCCGTGAGTATCAGTCCTGGCCTCATGCAGGCTCAAAACAATCTGGGCGTGGCTCTGGCCAAAGGTGGACGAATCGATGAGGCGATCGTTCATTATCGTCAGGCATTGAAGACCAGTCCGGATTACGCGGAGGCCCACAGCAACCTCGCGGCAGCTCTGGCCAAGCGTGGACAGACCAATGAGGCAATGGATCATTTCCGGGAAGCAGTCAGACTTAAGCCCGACTACGCGCAGGGGCATTACAACCTCGGCATCGTCTTGGTCAAACGGGGGATGCTCGACGAGGCAGCGGAACAGTTTCAGGAGGCGTTGAGGATCAATCCCGACTACGCTGGGGCCCGCCAAATGCTCGGCATCGTTCGGTCCGAGCAGGAGAATCTCCCAAAAACACAGCACTGACAAGTGGCTGGAAAGAAAGGCAAGGATTCGACAGTGAATCTACACCGCACGTTTCGTTTGAGCTTGTCGATTTCGGTTCTGATCGGACTATCAGCCTCGATGGCTTGCGAGCCGCTCTTTGCACAGGCTCTGCTTCGCGAGTTGGGCAAGCCCATCGAGGGGCGAAGCATGAGGGCAAGCTCGACTTTTCGCAAGGGGGCCGACGGGAAATACGATCCGAAGGCCGACCCGCTGGGCGACAAAACCGAGGACAGCAACGAAGACTGCCTCTGGGTGCCGGCCGGCAAGACGCAGGTCGTGCTCGACGCCAAAGGCCCCGGCGCGATCACGCACATCTGGTTCACGTTCTTTCCGCCCGAGCCGCACGAGTGGGCGCCGGAGGGCTCGGCGACGAACCAGGAGATGCTGCTGCGAATCTATTGGGACGACCAGAAGCGTCCGGCAGTCGAAGCCCCGATGGGCGATTTCTTCTGCAACGCCTTCGGCAAACGCTACGAAGTGGCCAGCATGCCGGTGGTCGTCGGCCCGACCGGCTCGTACAACTGCTTCTGGTACATGCCGTTTCGCAAGGCCGGCCCGCATCGAAGTCGTCAACCAGGGCAAGAAGCCGATCAATCTGCTCTACTTCAACATCGACTGGATCAAGAAGGACTCGATGCCCGCGGACACGCCGTACTTCCATGCCCAATACCGGCAGGAATATCCGCTGGAAAACGGCAAGGACTACGTGATTCTCGACACCAAGGGAAAGGGCCATTACGTCGGCACGGTTCTCTCGGTGCGCACGCGAAGCCCGAACTGGTTCGGCGAGGGGGACGAGAAAATCCTGATCGACGGCGAAAAGAAGCCGTCGATCTGGGGCACCGGCACCGAGGACTATTTCCTTCAGGCCTGGGGGCTGAACAAGACCTGCACGCCATTTTTCGGCACGCCTTACTACGATCAGAACTATCGCCTCATCGGCAGCCACATCTGCTGCTACCGCTGGCACCTGGCCGATCCGATCGTTTTCCAGAAGGGCATCAAGGTGACGTTCGAGCACTACGGCTGGACCTCGGTGGACGAAAACCCCGATCACAAGCTGATCAATTGGAACGAGCGGGAAGACGATTTTTCGAGCGTGGCGTACTGGTATCAGACGGGCGAGTCGACCTTCGCCGCCCGAGCGCCGTCGGCCGACCAGCGCCGCCTGCCGAGCATCGAGCGGGTGACCGTCAACGCCAAGGATTTACCGACGCCAAGTACCACGGCCGCGGCCATGCCGGCCCGCAGGAATTGCCGAAGTTGTACGACCAGCCGCAGCTTTTCTTCCGCCCCGAGGACGCCCGAGGAGGCGTGGATCGAGATTCCGCTGGAAGTGAAACGCAAGGAGCCGTTGCGGCTGTTGCTGAAGGCCACCTGTGCGCCCGATCTTCGGCCGCTACCAGGCGATCCTCGACGGCGTGCCGGTCGGCGAGCCGATGGATTTCTACGCCGCCGAGATCACCAGCCAAGGAATTCCCGATTTTGGACCTCTGGCCCGAGCCGGGCAAGCACGTTCTGCGGCTGGAGAACCGGGGTAAGAACAAGCTTTCCGACGGCCTATCTTTGGGGCTCGAATCGGTCTGTCTCCGCGAGCGTCGTCCCCGCGTCGAGAAGTACGGCCACGACAAGGACAAGGACTGGCGGCAAAGCCCGAAACTCTTGTACAAGTAAGCGATAGGCAAATCAAATCGCGTCCTTCGTGTCCTTCCGGCAAGCGTGTATGAAACGTTTTGAGGCATCTGGTATCGTGGGCTGTCAAAACACGACGATGTGGAGGACGGCCGATGGGGATCAAGAAGACACGCGAGCTTCCTGGCAGGTTGGAGGGCGTTCGGCGGCGAATTCAGCGGTGGCGGCAGACTCGTAAGGTCCGCTCACCCATTCCCAATGCGATTTGGGCTGCCGCTGTTAGAATGGCCAATGCCTACGGTATGAACCGAACCGCCCGAGCGTTACGACTAAACTACTACGGGCTCAAGAAGAGGGTTGAACGGCAGGCGGTTGCCGCAGCCGGCGCGTCAGAAACGAAAGGCACGGCCCGGTTTGTCGAACTGACTCCATTTTCGTCCGTCGGCGGTTGCGAATGTCTTTTCGAGCTGGAGAACATTGGCGGTGCAAAGATGCGAGTCCATGTGAAGGGCATCGCCGTGCCCGATCTGGCGGCGCTCAGTCAGAGCTTCTGGAATCGCCGGCCATGATTCAGATCACGCCTCAGATGCGGATTGTGGCGGCCGTCGAGCCGGCCGACTTTCGTTGCGGGATCGACGGTTTGGCCCGACGGTGCAAAGACGTGCTCCGGCACGATCCGTTTCGCGGGTGGGTATTCGTGTTCCGCAATCGGTCGGCGACGGCGTTGAAAGTGTTGGTGTACGACGGACAAGGTTTTTGGCTTTGCCACAAACGGCTTTCCAGTGGCCGGTTTCGATGGTGGCCATGTTCCTCGACGGCGGCGTCGAAGACGTTGGCGGCCCATCAGTTGCAGGTTCTTCTTTCGGCGGGCAATCCCGAAGCCACACAAGCCGCGCCGGCATGGCGACCTGTCGGTCCAGCCGATTGACGGAACCAGTGCCATCCCACGTCCGCAAGCGCGGCAATCGCTCTTTACATGTTTTGCGGCTTCACGTTATGCTGCGCCCGCGTGAAATGAACGTCGTGGTGGTTTTCGTCGGCGGCCATTGCTGGTATCATCATGGCAACGAAAGTTTCAGCCATCGAGATCGACATGACCGCGTTGGAGGACGCTCTGCGGCGCGCCGAGGAAAGACTCGACGAGAGAGATTATGTGATTCTCCGGGCGGTGGTGGACGCTTACGACACCATTACCGAGTTGGTGGACGGCAAGAACGTCACCATTGCTCGTTTGCGGAAGCTGCTTTTCGGCTCGCCGACGGAGAAAACCAACGCCGTGGTCGGCAACGGCAAGGATTCTCAGTCGCTGCCGCCACAGGCGGTGGCCGCTTCCACGTCGGAGACGATTTCCGCTTCGTCAACAGACGCGGAAAACGTCGAGCAAACGCCACGCAAGGGTCACGGCCGCAACGGGGCCGACGCCTACACCGGCGCGGAAACGGTCGTGGTGCGTCACGAATCGCTCAAGCCGGGCGATCCGTGTCCGAAGTGCGAGGAGGGCACGGTTTATGAGACGGGTCGGCCCAGCGTGCTAGTGCGTTTGGTGGGCCAGTCGCCGATCTAGGCCACGATCTACGAACTTCAAAAGTTGCGGTGCAACCTGTGCAGCGAGACATTCACGGCCCAAGCGCCGGCGGGGATCGGCACGGAGAAATACGACGCGACCTCTAGTAGCATGGTAGCCCTGCTGAAATACGGCACCGGGATGCCCTTTAACCGCATGGAGGGCCTGCAAGCCAACCTGGGCATACCGTTGCCGACCTCGACGCAATGGGACATCGTGGAGGCAAAGGCCGAAACGATCGAGCCGGCGTTCGAGGAGCTGATTCGTCAAGCGGCCGACGGCGAAGTAGTTCACAACGACGACACGACGGCGAAGATTTTGGAGATGATGGGGGAGCGTGCGAAAGCGGAGGCTCTTGCGGAAGATTCGTCGAACAAAGACGCCGAGGAGTCGTTGCCAAAGAAGCCGGACCGTCGCGGGCTTTTCACCTCGGGCATCGTATCGACTCGGGAAGGGCGGAAGATCGCCTTGTTCTTCAGCGGGCGACAACACGCCGGCGAGAACTTGAAGGACGTGCTGTTGCATCGGACGGAGATGTTGGCCGCGCCGATCCAGATGTGCGATGCTTTGTCGCGGAATCTGCCGGCAGATTTGGAGACGATCGTGGCTCACTGCTTGGCGCACGGCCGGCGTCAGTTCGTGGACGTGGCCGAGCAGTTTCCCGAAGAATGCCGATATGTGCTGGAATCGCTCTCCGTGATTTACCGTAACGACGCGATCGCCCAGGAGCGGAACCTGTCGCCATCGGCGCGTTGGCACTTTCACCAGTCGGAGAGCGGGCCGACGATGGAGAAACTTTACGTCTGGCTTGGCCGGCAGTTGGAGGACCGGCTGGTCGAGCCGAACTCGTCGCTGGGCGGGGCGATTTCGTACCTGCTCAAACACTGGGAGCGGTTGACGCTGTTCTTGCGCGTGGCCGGAGCGCCGTTGCACAACAATATCTGTGAACGTGCGTTGAAGAAGGCGATTTTGCATCGCAAGAACGCCTTGTTCTACAAGACCGGTCACGGTGCGCACGTAGGCGACGTTTTTATGAGCCTGATCCATACGTGCGAGTTGTGCGGGACGAATCCGTTCGACTACCTGACTGAGCTTGAATGGCACGCTGGTGAGCTATCCTCGAATTCGCAGAGCTGGATGCCGTGGAACTACCGGCAGACGGTCGCCGGTAGCACATCGCCCTCTGCTGTCACCTCCTGATCCCGGTCGATCTTTCCCGGCTACGACTGCCGGCCCGTCAAAGATCTTTCACGCCCGCTGTAAAAACATGCTGGAATGTAAGGAATTGCTGCGGACAGTCACTAATAGGGTAGAGGAGAAGTCCGATCATGAATGAGGACGACCGAGAGGCATTGTTCAACGCCTGGGTCGGACAGCACCTCGCTCTCGTGGGCCGCGTGGCTAGGGGCTACGCGGATACCGAGGAGGATTGTCAAGAATTGGTTCAGGAAATCCTGCTCCAAGTCTGGCTTTCGATTCCGCGATTTGAGCGGAAGGCCAAGCCGTCCACCTGGATTTACCGGGTAGCGCTTAACACGGCCTTCGCGTGGCAACGACGCAATGAGCGGCAGCGACGACGGCAGTTTCAGCCACTCGTCTGGGGCATGGACGTGGCAAAAAACGAAACCGAACAGGCTCATCAGCGGGAGAGAATTGAACGGCTACACGCCGCCATCCGGCGATTGCCCAAAGCAGACGTCTCGCTGGTGCTGCTGCACCTGGACGATTTGAGCTACCGCGAGATCGCGGAGATCCTCGGTATCAGCGAAGTGAACGTCGGCGTGAAGTTGAATCGGGTGAGAAAAGCCTTAGCGGAACTCATGAAAGAGGAGATAGCCAATGACTCCTGACGACGAACTCAAATCGGCCTGGAAGGCGCAGCCGTTGCCGCGCCAGATTACGATGAACGCGGAAGTGCTCTTGCAGCAAATCCGTGGCAACAAGGCGCGCTTCACTTCGGAAATCCTCTGGAGCGCCGTGTTCATGATTCTCGGGTGGGTTGTCATGGCCTTCGGGATCATCGGATTCGGTATTTTTTGCATGGTACGGCGCGGGGCCCCTTGGGAAGCAATGTCTGGGTTCTTTCTCCTGGGGATAATCCTCCTGGCGATCGCAGCGTACACGGCACTGGACCGCTTTCGGCAAATGCGGCGAGTGTCGCTCTCCGCGCCGGTCCTGGCATGTGCTGAAGAGAATCTCGCCCTGGTGCGACACGAAATCCAACTTTGGGGCAACGTGCTCTGGTGGTATCTGCTTCCTCTCGCCCTGGGAGTGGAAGCATCCGTCTTGGCCTTAGCCTGGACGCAGGGAGTGCATTGGCTAGTGTCTCCGCTTGCATTGAGAATGCTGGGCTTCCTGGTCATTCTCACCTTGGGCGGTTCGTGGTTCAGCCGCTGGTACTTGCATACCTATTACGAGCCGCGGCGACAAGAGTTGGAAGCCCTGCTTCGAGAACTGAAATCCCAATGAACCTCGCCGCTGAGACTGGCGTCACCAGACCTCCTGGCAGGACCAGTGGTGGTGATTATGTGGATTGGGGACACCTTAAACTTGATGGCCAGTGATCTTGGTGGCCATGAGACGGGATCATGCCAACCCCGGCGAGAGATTTTTCACGCCCACCGGAAGCTCACCGTCCTTCCACCGACCTCTTGCCGGTGGAGGACGCGACTGTCTCCGGGCAACCGCCCGGAGACGTATACTGCTGGGTATGCCGACTATCGTCCGGTCGAGGACGTGTCGATCTTGAAGCGTTCGACCAGTTCGCCAAGGCTCTGTGCCTGGGCGCCCAACTCTTCGCTGCTGGAGGCCATTTCCTCGCTGCCGGCGGCGGCCTGCTCGGTGACCTGGCCGACGTTCTGGATTGCCCTGGAGACTTCCTGGGCGTTGGCGGTCTGCTCGACGGCGGCCGAAGCGATCTCGGCAATCTCCTTGGCCGTTGCTTCAACGCCGTGGATGATTTCCTTCAGCGCCGCGGCCGTCTCATCGCTCAGATGCGATCCCTCTTCGACGCGTTGACTCGATTCCTTGATCAGCGAGGAGATTTCGCGAGCGGCCTGGTTCGATCGCTCGGCCAGTTTTCGGACCTCGTCGGCCACCACGGCGAATCCCATGCCGTGCTCGCCGGCGCGGGCGGCTTCGATGGCTGCGTTGAGGGCCAGGAGGTTCGTTTGGCTGGCGATCTCGGAGATCACGCGAATGATCTCGCCGATCTGCCGCGAGCTCTCGCGGATCAGCGTCATCGCCTGGATCGATTTTTGCACCGCGGAGCCGCCTTGCTCGGCCAAGCTGCTGGTTTCCAGGGCGAGGCGATTGGCGTCTTGCGCTCTTTTCGTGACCGCGTCGAAGGAGAGCGTGAGGGATTCGATCGAGGCCGTCATCTGCTCGACCGACGCGCTCTGGTTTTGCGCCGTTCGCCAGCGACTGGTGCTCTCGGCGATCACGCGGGAGCCTTCCTTGAATTGGGCGGTGCTCTCGGTCACTTGCCCGATCAAGTGAGAGAGATCGGTCAGCATCTTGCCGATGCCCGACGCCAATTCGTCGACGGGTTCGTTCCCTTCGACCCTGACTTCCCTGGTGAGGTCGCCTTGCGCCGCCGCGCCGACGACGTTGAGGAGTCCATCGACCTTGCGGCGCAGTTCGGCGGCTTGTTTTCGGTCATTTTCGGCGATGTCGGCCGCCCGCCGCTCCGCCGTCTGTTTTTCGTGGAAGAACTTCTTCATGCCCTCGCCGAGATGAGCGAGGGCGTCCTTCCCGACGACTTGAAGTTCCTCGGAGTAGTCGCCCTTGGCCACGCGGCCGAGGACTTCGAGCATGTGGTTGACCCTGGTCTGCATCGATTGGACCGTGGCGTTGATGACGCGGATCATTTGCGCGACTTCGTCGTTGCCGGCGGTTTTCGCCGCGTCGCTGAAGTCTTCGCCGGTCAGCCCCTTGACGGCGTCCATGCAAGCGCGGAGCGGGCGAAGAATCGCGCGGCAGATCAACAGCGCCAATCCGAAAGCGATGCACAACGCCACGCCCACGGCGCAGATTACGACGCAACTGACTCGCCACGAGGCCGCAGTATAGTTGCTGCGCGCGGCCGCGGACATCTCATTGATCTTGTTCTTGGAGAACTCGAGGCAGAGCATGCCGTATAGTTCGCCGACTTTCCACGTCGGGTGCAGGCGGCGCATGTCGTTGTCCACGTGCAGCGGATAATAGAACGAGAAGGCGCCCGTCTGCTCTTTGAGAAACATCTCGTTCGTCTTTTCGGCTTGGTTCCACAACTCCGAGGCAATCGCCTCGTTGATGCGGCTGGAATCCGAGGACAGTTCGACTTTGCCCGTCTTTCCGTAGAACGAGAACGCCTGAATCTCTCCGATTTCTTTCTGCTTCTTGGCGAAGTTTGTGAAGACATCGAATTCGCCTCGCGCCAGCGAACCTTGCGTGGCGATCTTCACTTCGCGGAGGATGTCGCGAGCGCTGTCGCGCTTCATGGTTATCACCGAGTCTTCGAGGTTGCTGAAGATCGTCTCGAAGTTGTTGGTGTAGAGGCGATACTGGATGTACGAAAGGGCCACCGTCGAAACCACGGTGATCGCCATGATTGTGCCGGCGATCTTCTTTAGCAGGCTCATCTTGTTCCAGTTCATGAAGTCACCTCCCTACGGTCCGATTCTTGGTAGCTCACCAGGTGAAGCGCCTCGCCCTTGCGGTAGAAGGGGAAGTCGCGCCTTCTGGCAAAGAACTCGCTCGTGCAACTGACGCACGGCGCCGCGGCCCGAATGCACCAGTTGACTCCGCCGTTCCACTGTCGCCGCGGACACCTGGTATGGCTCAGCGGACCGAGACAGCCCAACTTGAACAGGCATCCCTCGTCGCCGAAGTGCTTGGCGAAGATCTCTTTCTCCCAATAGTGGTAGCGAGGGCATTCGTCGTGAACCGAATGGGCGTAGAACATCGTCGGCGTCAGGAGGATGGGATTGACTTCCGGATAGCCCTTTGCGACAACGTACGCCAACGTGCCCCAGATGCTTTCCGGATGAACTGGACAACTCGGGCAGTTGACCAGACGGTTCTGGTGGCTGATCCCTTTTTGCTCCATGAACGTCTTCAAGCCGACGGCGCCGGTCGGATTTCCCTCGGCGGCCGGAATGCCGCCGAACGAGGCGCAGGTGCCGGCGGCCACGATTGCCTTCGCGTTTTTCAGCGCCGGCACCAGGATGGCCTCCAGCGTGCGGTCACCCATCGTGCAGGCCTCGGGCATTCCGGCGGGAACGGCTCCTTCCAGCACCAGGATGAAGTCGTTGCCGGCGATCATCTGCTCGATGACCCGCATGGCGTCCGTTCCTTGGGCCGCGGAGAGCGTCGAGTGGTAGACCAGCGAGATCATACTCGTGATGATCTCGGCCGCTCCCGGCTCCGTGGAGTTCAACAACGAGACGGAGCATCCGCTGCACGACATGCCTTGCAGCCAGAGCACTTTTGCTTCGCCCGTCGAGATTTTCTGAAGACCGTCGCCAAAAACGACAGAGTAGCTAGAGTCGAGGCCAAGCCCCGCTGCCAGAAGGGCGCCAAGTTTGAGTACCTCTCTTCGCGAGTATTGACTCATGGATGGTTGCTCCTTGAAAATTGGTTATGGTGTGTCCCAGCCGTGATCAATGCACCGCGCACGCGATGCAGGGGTCGAAAGATCGAACGATGCGAGCAACTTCGATCGGCTGTTCCGGATCTTCGACGATCGTGCCGACCAGAGCCTGTTCGACCGGGCCGGGCTGTCCCCTGTCGTCGCGCGGCGAGCAGTTCCAGGTGGTCGGGACGACGCACTGGTAGTTCTTGATCAGATAGTTGTCGATCGACAGCCAATGCCCCAACGCCCCGCGGGGCGCTTCGGTCAGTCCATAGCCCGAGGCCGTCTTCGGGATAGTGAAATCCTGAGCGGGCGGGCCGTCGACTTCCAGTTCGCTGAGCCACTTGTCGGCCTGCTTGCCGACCCAAAGCGCCTCCAGGCCGCGTACGGCGTGGCGTCCGAGCACCGAATTCAACTTCGCGGCCGGAACTTTCACGGCGGCCAGGAACGCGTTGACTTCGTTCCTGATCCACGTTTCCGACGGATCGAGATAGTTGACCATCGCGCGGGCCAACGGGCCGACTTCCATCGCTTGGCCGCGATACCGCGGCGCCTTGATCCAGGTGTAGGCGTTGGGCTTCCCGGCTTCGGGAATCGTCCGGCCGTCTTTCGGATGCCGCCCGGGCGATTGCGAGAAGCGGGAGTAGCCCACTTCTTCGAGGATGTTTTCTTGATCCAGGGCCTCCCATTTGCCGTCGATCACCGCGCCCGCCCTGATGAACCTATTGCCGTTGTCGTCCATCGGGAACACGCCGTACGACAGGAAATTGTTGCGGCCGCGGCCGATCTCCAAGTATTGCGGGAACGCCTTGGCGACCTCGAGCAAGTCGGGTACGTAAACGCTCTCGGCGAACGCCATGACTTTTTGCAAACGCGCTCGGTACGACAAGATGCGTTCCATGCTCGGCACTTGCGTCACGCCGCCGGGAACCAGGGCCGTCGAGTGCGGCACGCGCCCGGCAAACACCGCCGCCATCTCGTCGGCTATCCTGCGGGCTTCCAACGCCTGCACGTAATGGGCAATGAGCGATACGTTCAGATCCAGACTCTTGATGTAGTTGACTTCGTAGCGCGGCAGGAACGGCGCCGCCGGAAAAACGTCTTTGCGGGCGATCGCGGTTTCAACCCATTGCTTCAGCCCCAGCAGCGTTCTGTCTTTGCCCTTGTACGCCAACAGCGCCTTGATGTCCACAAAATCGAGGGCCGACAGTTGGTAGAAGTGGACGATGTGCGAGGCCATGTAGTTGGCCGCCAGAATCAGGTTTTGCAGAAGCCGGCCGTTGTGGGTCGGCTTGATGCCGTAGGCCATCTCTTGGGCCTGGACCGAGGCCATGCCGTGTGGCGTGGGACACACGCCGCAGATGCGTTGAGTGATCTGCTGGGCGTCCAACGGATCACGGCCCGTTAGAATCGTCTCGAAGCCGCGAAACAACTCTCCTTCACAGAACGCCTCCGAGACCTTCGCTTCCTTCTTGTTCTTGCTGTTGGCGGTTGGCTCGGTTTTGGCATGAACGGCCAAGTGCCCCTCAATACGAGTTAGAGGACTGATAGAAATCGTGTTCTTCATAGTCGAAATCACCTATTTCTTTCTTGCCCGGCAAGATCACGGCCCCCGTGCATGCGGAGCCGCCCACAAATTGTTCTCAAAGGACACCTCGTGATCTGCGTCTGCTGAATGTGCGGCAAGATTTCTTGTTTTGCCGGTGGTCGGCAGATTGTATGCGAAAAAGTCTCGCGATCGGTGTGCCTACAAACGTGCTTACTGGAACATAGCTCACGGTTGGAGACGTGATGGGGCGATCCCAGAGAAAGCTCCGAGGGGCCACCCGCATGGGGTACCGATTCATCATTGATGCACTAACGATAAAGCGCAGTATTTAGATAAAGGTACTGGCCATGCCGGTCCGAATTCACCAACAGAACGGCATCTGCGGCATCCGCGGCGTGGACCGGTTCGCTCGGAAACGCGATTTGATCTGCGCCGCGGATTACGCAGCCTGGTGATGTTTCAACGACAATCGCTTGAAAGGCAAAGACCATGTCGCGTCACAAGACATACTCCGACGTTGCTCAGACTACATTTGACACTCCGCTGGTGAAGCTTGGCCGGCTGTTTGCCGCCGAGCAGGCCACGGTGCTGCTGAAGCTCGAATTTTTCAATCCGTTTTCCAGCGTCAAGGATCGGATTGGCCGTGCGATGATCGAGGCCGCCGAGAAGGAAGGGATTCTCTCGCCCGACACCGAAATCATCGAGCCGACCAGCGGCAACACCGGCATCGCCCTGGCATTCGTGGCGGCCGCCAGGGGCTACCGGCTGACGTTGACCATGCCGGAGTCGATGAGCCTCGAACGCCGCGGCATGTTGCAGGCCCTCGGCGCCAAGCTGATTTTGACTCCGGCCAAGGACGGCATGAAGGGTGCGATCGCCAAGGCGAAGGAACTTGCGGAAGTGACGCCCAACAGTTGGGTTCCGCAGCAGTTCGACAATCCCGCCAACCCGGCGGTGCATGAGCGAACTACCGGCAAGGAGATCTGGGACGACACCGACGGCCGGGTCGATCTGATCGTCGCCGGCGTGGGCACGGGCGGAACCATCACCGGAGTGACCCGCTACATCCGCTCGAAGAACCGCGCGTTCCGGGCGATCGCCGTCGAGCCGGCCGATTCGCCGGTCATTTCCGGCGGCAAGCCCGGCCCACACAAGATTCAGGGCATCGGCGCCGGTTTCGTTCCGAAGAACCTCGACACCATGTTGCTCAGCGGCGTGGAAACCGTCACCAATGACGAGGCGTTTGTTTGGGCGAGGCGGCTGGCGGCCCATGAAGGCATTTTGGGCGGCATCAGCACCGGCGCGAACCTGGCCGTCGCAGCTCGCCTGGCCGCCAAGCCGGAAAACCGCGGCAAGGTGATCGTGACCGTCGCCGCCAGCTTCGGCGAGCGATATCTCTCGACGCCGCTTTATCAAGCAGCAGAGCCCAAAGCCGAGGCCGCGTGAGTGTCGCGGCTCCTGGCGGAAGGGGGACGGAGGAGGTTGTCGGAAAAGCTTTTTTGATCCTGCAAGACGTTCGCCCGACAACCTCCTCCGTCCCCTTCACGTTGCCTTACCTCGATGCTACTTGACCGTACCGTTCAATGATTCGCCGAAGTGATAGGAGGGAGTTGGCATGGTAGTGGCGCGCTGCGGGAAACCCTCGGAGTCCTTGATGATTTGCGCCGTCCGTCGGTTGATCCAATCGCGGAGGCTTCGGGCTTCTTCGTTCGTTGGATCAAGTTTGATGGCGGTGCGGGCGTCAGCAAGGGCCTTATCGAAAGCACCCTTCATCGAGAACACCGTGCCGCGATATACGTGCAATTGCGAGTCCTTCGGACTGAGCCGGATGGCCTCGTTGTAGTCCGTGACGGCTTGGTCATATTCGCCGCTGTTGGCGTACGCTGCCGCCCGAGTTCCATAGGAATTGTATTTTGGATCAAGCTCGATTGCTTTGTTGCAATCAGCGATCGCTTTGTCGTAGTTTCCCTTCCAAACATACGCGCTTGCCCGCCACAAATATGGTTGCGCCTGTTGGGACTGATCCGAATTGCCGCGGCGAAATCGGCGAGAGCTTTTTCGTACTGGCGATCTTGGATGTATACGTGTCCTCGGGAGACGTACGCGTATGCATTGCCCGCATCCAGTTGAATCGCCGTATCGAAATCGGCGATCGCCTTCTTGAACAGGCCCATTTGCGCGTGGGCTCTGCCTCTAGCCAAACAAGCCGTGACCTTTTTCTCGGTTGTCACGGCCTGCTTTTCCATCTCCGACGCAAGTTCGACGACCCTTTGATTTTCACCTTTCTCAGCCAATTTGTTTAGGACAATTCCGTCGTACCCATCCTCGTAATGCCGCCAGTAGGCGTCCGTCTTGCTTACATAGGGAAGAACGATATCCGCGGTGCGATCGGAGCGGGCGACATACCAGATGTCCGGATGGGTGGGCACGCCACATTCCTTCGCCCACGGCAGAAACACGCCAATATAGAAGGCCCTCGTCTGCTCCGCCGCCAGGGACTCGGTCTCTATCATCTTTGTAACAAACTCCGCCTTCGACAACTTGCCCTGGCCGGCATCGCTGCAAATGCAGTGGAAGATCTCGACAAGGGCGATGTTGTGGAGTTCAAACACAGCGTCTCGCCACATTTTTTCAAAGGACCGCTCCTCGCCCTTCTTTGGCCCATAGTTATATTTTGCCGCCAGACGAATCCGGCCGGGCAATCCTGGCTCGGGTGACTGATGATCCGCCATCGTCTGCTGTGGAGGCTCGGAAGAATCCCAATAAACCTTCTCGTGCAGGTCTTCGCCCGCGAATTTCCGCGCTGCCCATTGACACAGCGGCATGGCCTTCTTGCCTAGGCTTGCCATCGCGGGACGGTCGTGGAGCATTTGGCGAACTTGCCGTTCGCCGTGTCGAAGATTCGCCGCGGAAATGGCGGTTTTCTCTTGGGCTTCGAATCTTGCCGCCGAATCCTTGGGGTTCAGTCGTAGCATGACGCGGAAATCGGCAAGTCCGCGCTCGGGGTTCCCGTTGGCAACCCAAAAAGCACCGCGCATCTCATGGGGCCACGGCCAATCGGGGCGAATTCGGATGACCGCATCAAGGTCGGCGATGGCCTTGTCGTATTGCTCCTTCTCCCCAAAACATAACGCACGGTAAAGATAGCCGTTGAAGGCGTTCGGGTCCAGTCGAACGACGTTAGTGAAGTCGGCGATGGCCTTGTCATAGTCGCACTTTCCGAGCAGGGCAAACCCCCGGTTGCCGTACGCTCTGCTGTGGCTTGGGTTGATTCGAATCACTTCCGAATAGTCGGCGATTGCCGCATCGACCTCTTGACGAATCCAATGGAGCCAGCCGCGAGTGTTGTAGGCGTTGTCTTCCTTCGGATTCAGACGGATCGCCTCCATGCAGTCCGTCATGGCCGCTTTATAATCGCCTTTCGTGGTGTATACGCCGGCGCGGTTGGCATAGTACGTCGCATCCGTTGGATCGAGGCGGATGGCCTCGGTGAAGTCGGCGATGGCGAGATCGTCCTTGTCGTTCGTGCAATAGCCGTAAACATACCCGCGAGCCGAATAAGCGTAGGAGTCCTTCGGATCGAGTTCGATCGCCCTTGAGCATTCCGCGAGAGCTTTTTTGAAGTCGCCCTTCAGGCCGTACATAAGCCCAAGTGACGCGTGGGGACCGGCAAGTTTCGGCTCAAGCCGCGTCGCCTCGGTCCAGTCGGCCTTAGCCTTGTCGAGGTCACCCTTGTTGGCGTAGGCCCGGCCGCGGCCGTAATACGCCTTGGCAGACGTCGGGGCGAGTTGGATGACATGGGTGTAGGCGGCGATGGCGCCGTCCCAGTCCTCCTTGGCACGAAGCGAATCACCCGATGCGAGCGCCGCGGCCACGGGGTTGACAGCATCGCACGGGCGGCGGCTGAACCGGCGACAAAGAAGGCGGGCCGTCGGGCGGCACAACTTGAAGGCTGGCCGCTGCCTTGCCAGTCTTGATCGAAATACGCCCGCGTCGGACCGGCCGGAGAATAGAGACGACCCAAGCAGCACAGCAAACAGGCAGAATCTGATTTTCACGGCGCCCCTCCGTAATTGCCAAGAGGCTCAAGTCAACGAGCAGCGTGGAATATACTATTTGCGGCGTTTTTGGGGTATATCGCTTTGCCGTGGGTTTGCAAGGCAATTCATGCGAAAAGGGTCGGTTATGGAGAGCAAGATGGATAATGTCCAATAGCCGGGGAGTGGGCTGCGCAAAATCTGGCAAATTGCCACCGCCACGGAATCCGATTTCTCGGCCGGTTTCGCTCCAAGGCTTGCAGCAACGGACGGGCCGAAGGCCCTGTAGTTCTCCCAGGCCAGGGCAACGCCCTGGTAGAGAGTGCGCACCGAGAACCGCGCCGGCCCAACGGGCCAACCGTTCTCCTCTCCTCGGGCGAACGGTTGGCCCGTTGGGCCGATAGCCCGTCGCACACTCCCCCCGTTCCCCTGGGCGTTGCCCAGGGCTGGGAGAACTGCGGCCCCTTTCGGGGCGACGTTGTCACATCTCGACACGGAACAAAATGCGGATAAACGGCCATAGCCGAAGAAGCACAGTTTTGCGCGGCCCAGCCGGGGGTCAACGACCCGCGGTCGTGATGGCCAGCACATTCCGCGAGTCGTTGCCCCCCGGCTATTGGACCGCATTGACTACATGACGCTCGATACCTTACGAAGCGAGGAGGAATACCGCCAGCATTGCGGGCAAATAGACTAGCGAGGCGATCAGCAGCAGCCGAGCGGTCTTGTCGTCGCGGCGGTAGAGGAACCAGACCGATGTCGCGAGATACATTGTGCCTAAGACGAGAACCGCAACGTCGTACGCCGCGCCGGCCAGCCCGAGTTGCAGCGGAATCTGACTGACCAGCAACAAAGCCGTCGCCCCGAATACGGCCAGGAGCCCCGCGGTTTGGCCAGTCGGGTCGGTTACTGCGGCAACTCTTACGCCTGCCGCGGCGAATTGCCGCCGATAACGCCAGGCGATCGCCATCGAGTGTGGAAATTGCCAAAAGAAGACGATCCCGAATAGCACGAGTGCCCAGCGGCCGGGCGATTGACCGCCCGCGGCTGCACCCAGCAACACCGGCATGGCGCCGGCCGCCGCGCCGATGGGCGTCTGCCAGGCGGTGCGGGTCTTCAACGGCGTATAGATTCCAACGTAGATGAGCCAGCCGCTCGACGCCAACAGCGTCAGCAGCGGTCCACACATAATCATCAGATACGCCAGCCCCAGCCCGGTCGCGGCCAAGCCGAACGTCGTGACCTGTCGGCGGCCGAGCCGTCCAGAGGGCAGCGGGCGACCGGCGGTGCGCGGCATCTTCGCGTCGCCCGCGCACTCCAGTCGCTGGTTCAATGCGATCGCGCCGACGATCACCATTGCCGTGCCGCACATTGCGCGGGCCAAGTCGATCCACGCCAACCGCCCGGAGGCCGTCATCCAGGCAGAGACCGCCATCGCCAGCAAAACCAGGGCCACGATCCGCGGCCGCGTCAGATGCCAATAGTCGAGCAGGAAAAACGTCCCCTCTCCCGCCGGGAGAGGGCTAGGGTGAGGGTTTTGATTTGGAGATTTGGAGTCCCTGAAGCCTGAACCCTGAACCCTGAACCCCGCTCCGCCCTCACCCCCTGCCCCTCTCCCGCTTGCGGGAGAGGGGAGGACTCGCGTTAGCCATAGCGTCAAACTCAGAGCGGCGACCAGCGTCAGCGATCCGATGGCGGCGTGGGCGGTCGTGACC
Organism: uncultured Planctomycetia bacterium; assembly: GCA_963719005.1. Lineage (GTDB taxonomy): Bacteria > Planctomycetota > Planctomycetia > Pirellulales > Thermoguttaceae. The sequence goes on along the minus strand of CAVRAR010000016.1, from coordinate 178,244 downwards.
AGCACCAGCAGCCGACCCTGTGCCATGACGGACGATTCCAACGGCCAAACGCCCCTGGTGAACCACGCGGGCCAGCCGTAGTTGGCCACCCAAGTGACGGCCGCCAACAGCAACTGCACCAACACGATCACCGCGAACCACGTCGCAGGCCGGGCGAGCAATATCCTCCCCTCTCCCGCAAGCGGGAGAGGGGCCGGGGGTGAGGGCCGACCCGAGAAGACGGCCCTCACCCTAGCCCTCTCCCAAAGGGAGAGGGGACCGAGCCGCCTCAGCACGCCGACCACCAGCCACATCGAGCTAATCGCGATCAGCACGGCGTTGAGAACTTTGAGCCAGACACACAACTCGAACCAAGTGGCGGCCTGGCCCAGCGAGAGCGTTTGCAGCCAGCCCCAGAGTTTCACATCGCCGACAATGCCGAGATCCGAGGGACGACGCAACAATGCCCCTAAGACAATCTCCAGATAGATGGCAACCGTTACAAACCAGGCGAGGCGTGACAATCGCTTGTGTGCCACGGCTTGCTCGCAAGCGACCTCCGCTGCCAAAGGGGGCAGTCCCATTTTCGCGGACACGAAAATTGGGACAGTCCGCCATTGCCGCGACGTCCACGCCACCACGGCGGTGCAGAGGCCGAAATAGAGCGGGGCCATGCAGCCGTGGATTCGGGCCAGCAGCCGATCGTTGGCCCATGCCCATATTCCCTCGTGTGCTCCGGCCCAAACCCGAATGCCGCCCAGCGTTCCTTGGGCGACGACTCCCAGCACAATCGCCACGCCGATCCACCGCATCCACTTCCGCTCGTCGGATCGCCAAATTGCGACGGTCAGCAAGACGGCCAGAATGCCGACCAGTTGGGCCAGCAGCCGATGGCCGTGCTCCAAGAAGACATCCCAAACGGCCAGCCAAAGGTGGACCGGGTAGAACCAGGAGCTATAGGTCGTCGGCCAATCGGGCACCGCCATACCGGCGTCGTAGGTCGTAACGGTTCCGCCCATCCAGATCAACGGAAAGACCGCGATCGCCAGCGCCCAAGCCAGCCGGTGCGCCCAGGGGTGATCGAGTTGGTCAGCAGAAGTCGGAATTTCCAAGTTTAGGCTCACTCATGACTCCCGCGATTTGATGAAACGAGGCAACGTGCGCTGGATGGTGAGGCGTAGTGATCGTGCCGGCCACCGATGGCATCGCGAGCCGTCTCTTGTTCTGACGGTAAAGTCATGTCGGCCATGATGCGGCAAGGCGATGGAATTGTCCAGATCAAGAAATTGGCCACCTCCCCGCTCCCGTGTCATAGAGGCTTTCACCAAACACAGAAGCTAGCCCCACTTGCGGGAAGGTGGGCACCCGGCTATTCTGACAGATGTAGGAACCATGTTACGGGGCAAGTTGGGTGCATACACGTAAGGAGGCAGCGCGATGCCAAAACTGCTTTATTATGAAACGATGGCCGTGCAGTGGGTGTCGGATGGTCTTTCTCGATTCTTCGACGAAATTGGGTTCCGCATGGTTGCCAATACGGTCCAAGAAATCCGGGAGGCAATTGTCCCCCTGGATCGAATCTACGCTGCCCGAAGGAATAAAGAACTCCTTGTATTTGCGCTTCAATTCAAGGCTCCTTACCAACGCCGCGACATTATCTGCTGGAAACTCGATTCCGGCCAGCACAGGACGCTCAGTCAGGAGTACTTCTCCCGGTTCATATGGTATTGCTTCCCGTTCATGAAGGAGATTAGTTCATACCGAAATGCATTGTATCATTCCCATTTTGTGTGCCCCTCCATCTGCCAACATTCCATAAAGTGGTTTATGTGGGACGACTACTTCCTGCATTTTTATCCGGGTGCCGGGGGCTGCAACCAGTTCCTTGAACAGCTTCGCCAATTGCCCTGCGGGTCAATCCCTTATCGCATCTTGGACCACAAGCTGCGACGCGCTCATCGCAGCCATTGGAATTACACTATGAACTACGACTCATGGGGCAGCCTTTTCTACAAACTCCTTCACTCGGACGTGGGCTTCGCAATCCGTGGCGTCTCAGATTTCCAGGAGATGTTAAATCATATTGGTGGTGGAAACGTCCGTCCTTTGGACAATCGTGCAATCATCATGGCGATAGACCTCGTCAATAAGAGTGTTGATGCAGTAAACGTGATAGCTGGGCCTCGCGAGACGACGGAAGACAATCAGGATGAGGAAACGTTCCCAATGGAGTCACTTGAGGAAGGTGAAGAATAGACAGATTCTCGGAACGCGGTGAGAGCATGACGATTCGCGACGTGCTGAAAATGCTAGAGGCAGACGGCTGGTGATTGGTCGTAACGCGAGGCAGCCATCGGCAGTTCACGCATCCGACCAAGCCGGGACGAGTTACTGTCGCGGGCAAGCCAAGCGATGATTTGCCACCAGGTACCCTCAATAGTATACTAAAGCAGGCTGGTCTCAAGAGGTAAATGCCATGAAACGATATGCGATTGTCGTTGAGAAAGGGACGGCGAATTATGGAGGTTACGTGCCCGACCTGCCGGGATGCGTGGCCACCGGCGCCACGGTCGAGGAGACGGAACGCCTCTTGCGCGAAGCCATCGCTTTGCACCTGGAGGGAATGAAGGAAGATGGCATTCCCATTCCGGAACCGTCGAGCGTCGTGGACTACTTGGAAATGGAGGCGTGTGTGTGAGGTTGGAAGCCGTGGGAGGGAAAAAGGGGACAGGTCCAATTTGCCGGAACGGCCCGGAGGGTGCTTCGCACAAATTGGACCTGTCCCCTTTTTCCCCTAGCCCTCTCCCGGAGGGAGAGGGGACTATTGGTATACCTCTCACAGTCCCGCAACCCGGGCGGTCTCTTCAAATCCCCGCAGGCCGGCGGTGGCACCGTAGTCGGTTACGCAACAAGCGCCGGTTGCCGCCGCCAAGCGGCCGGCGCGAGTGGCGTCGAAGCCCTTTAACAAGCCCGTGAGCAGCCCGGCAAAAAAACTGTCGCCGGCGCCGGTGGTGTCGACAACGGGACCGGGGGGCGTTGCACAGGGGAGTTCGATGTACTCGCCCGCCGCTGGACTCAGCAGTGCCCCTTTCGACCCCAATTTCACGCCCAGCAGGCCCGGCGCACCGCAGCGGCGATAGATGTCGATGATCTTGCGCGGATCGGTCTCGCCGGTTTGATGGGTCGCCTCGTCGTGGCTGGGACAGTAGACGTCGAGATGCGGCAGGATGCGGTCCAACGGCTGCATCGTGCCGCCGTCGCCGGCGGCGTCCAGAGCGGTGCGGCAGCCGGTTTGGCGAATCGCGGCCAGCACTTCCGGCAAGTCGGGCTCGAGGTTCGGCATCAGGCCGTAATAGCCGATCAGCATCATGCGGCTGCGGGCGAACACGTCGAGATTGGCCAGCACCAGCGATTTCTCGATCAGCTTTGGCGCACCGACGCAATGGGCGAAACTCCGCTCGCTGTTCGGATCGATCAGCACGGCGGTGGTGCTGGTGGCGGCGGTTGGATGGGTCAGCAGCAGGCTGCAATCCATGCCCTCGCTTTCGAGCCGCCGGCGGATGACGGCGGCGAAATCGTCGCGGCCGACGTAGCTGAAGGCGGCCGTCTTCATGCCGAGCCGCGACATGGCGATGCCGGAGTTCGAGACGATTCCGCCCGTGGTGACCGTGATCGGCTCGGCATGGAGCAGCCGGCCATAACCGATGGCCACCCCCAGCGGAACCGGTCGCACGAGGATGTCGGCCACGCACGAGCCGCAGAGGACGCAGTCGAACTCCTTGGTCATTCTCAATACTCCCTGCTCAAGGCTCAGACAACTGCCAACCGCCCTCACCCCCGGCCCCTCTCCCGCAAGCGGGAGAGGGGAGTTTGCGAGAATTCTAATACTCCCGCTTTGTGTTCATGCCGGGCATTGGAACGGGATACTTGCCGTTGGCCCCGAGCAACAGCGGCGCCGGCGACTTTTCCGTGAGCTTATCGACGTTGGGGGCGAACTCATGCTTGCAATCGAGCATCTGGTCGTAGGTGATTTCCTGGCCGGTGTGGGCGGCCATGCGGCCCATCGCGGTCACGAGGCTGGCTGCGATGCCGCGAGGCGCCTCGTTGTAGGGCTTGTCGTTGCGGATGGCTTCCACCAGGTCGTTCCACTCGTTTTGATAAGGGGTTGGGTCGCTTGGCTTGCTCTTCGATTGCCAGATCATGTTCAGCGGCCGCGCATCATCGCCTTTTGCGAATTCCGGCTGCTGGCCACTATACGTGCTGGAAGGCGGCCCGCAATCGCCGTACTTGGAAATGATCGCCAGACCTTTGCTGCCATGGACGTAGTTGTAGTAGCGTTCTTCGCAACCGGCCATGCAACGGCCGTCAAAGATGAATTTCGTGCCGTCGGCGAACGTGTATTCGATGGAATAGACGTCGAAGTTCTGATCGATGTAGGGGATGCCCTCGGGACTTAGCCGATAATGGCGGCCGCCAAGCGCCTCGGCCTTGATGGGCCAGGCGTTCTTCATCCAGCAGCAGTTGTCGATAATGTGAATGTAGTAATCGCTGACGCACCCGCCGCTCGCCCATAAGAAGCTGTGGAATCGCCGGATTTGGTAGTCGAGTTCGCTGATGTCGGCGGGCTTCGGCACCGATCGGAACGACGCGGCGGAATCGTGCATCCGATAGCCGCGTAACAGAATGGGCTCGCCGATTTCGCCGTCATGGATGCGCTTGGCGAGCTCCTGAAGCGGCCGGGCGTGACGCGACATCAGCCCGACCGCCACCTTGAGATTCTTTGCTTTCGATTTCTCGGCAAGGGCGAGCATCTTGCGGGCACTGGGACCATCGACGGCCACCGGCTTCTCCATGAAGACGTTCAGCCCTTTCTCGATGGCGTAGCCGAAGTGGACCCAGCGGAACGCCGGCACCGTTGTGAAGATCGCCACGTCGCCCGGCCGCAGACAGTCCATCGCCTTTTTGTAGGCGTCGAATCCGACGAACTGCCGGTCTTTCGGCACGTCCATCCGGTCGGCATAGCCCTCGCTATTGAGGTACTTGACGCTGTCGTCGAGCCGATCCTGAAAGACGTCGGCCATGGCGACGAGCTTGAGCGGACCATGCTTGACCGACATAGCATCCGCCGCCGCGCCGGTGCCTCGGCCGCCGCAACCGATCAAGGCCACGCGGATGGTATTGTCTTCGCCGGCATACACCGGCGGGACAAAGACGCCCGCCAGGGCGGTGGCCGCGGCGATCTTGCCGGTGCTCTTCAAGAAATCACGACGCGAGGCAGAATTGTCATGGGTGCTCATCGGAATTGCTCCTGGGCGGGAAACGGGGGTGGGAAGTTGCTGGCTGGATCGTCTTTCAAGCAGGACTGTCCCTTAAGTATATCGCTTTGCCATTCGGATCGCTACCCATCGGAAAACGAGCAATGTAGGGTGGGCTTTAGTCCGCCAAGTGCGGCGGACTAAAGTCCGCCCTACCATGTTGGCGCCTCAGGAGCCATAAACGAGCGGGGCAGTAATCGTCTGTGGTCAAAATGGGAAAACTGTTTAGCCGCCGCGTCCACGCGGCGCAGAATCGCCCGCAGTCGCAGCGCCGCGTGGACGCGGCGGCTAAACGGTTCGGAGGCTCGCTGGACGACGTACGTTGCCGCTGCTATATTGACCGTTCCTTCCCCACCCTTTTTGCCGAGACGCAGACATGACATCGAGAGAACGTGTGCTGGCCGCGCTCAATCATCGGCAGCCCGACAAAACACCGATCGATTTTGGCGGACATCGGTCGTCGGGCATCGCCGCGATGGCCTATCCCAAGCTGCGCAAGGCCCTGGGCTTGAAGGCGCGGCCGATCCGCGTTTACGACCCGATCCAGCAATTGGCCATTATCGACGACGACGTGCTCGAACGGTTTCAGGTCGATACGATCGAGTTGGGCGCGCGGATTTGCGCTCGACGATAAAGACTGGGCCGATTGGACGTTGCCCGACGGCACGCCCTGCCAAATGCCGGCTTGGGCCTTGCCCGAACGGCAGGAGAAACAATGGGTGCTGCGTTCGGCCAGCGGCCGCATCCTGGCGAAGATGCCCGACGGGGCGATCTACTTCGAGCAGTGTTACTGGCCGTTCATCGAGAACGACGATTTCGACCGGCTGCCGGAGGCGCTCGGGGAGAACATGTGGTGTGCCATTGCGAGTCCGCCGGGACCGCTTGTGGGCGGCCCCGACGGGCAGCACGTGTTCGCCGAGGGGGCCCGCAAGTTGCGGGAGAGAACCGATCGCGCCATCATCGGCCTCTTCGGCGGCAACCTGTTGGAAGTCGGGCAGTTCCTCTATCGCAACGACAACTTCCTGATGCTGCTGGCCGGCGATCCTAAACGGGCACACGAGTTCCTCGACCGCCTGGTCGAAATCCACTTGGCGAACCTGGAGCGATTTCTGGCGGCGGTCGGGCCGTACATCGACGTCATTTCCTTCGGCGACGACTTGGGCATGCAAAACGGACCGCAAATCTCGCGAGCCATGTACCAGGAGTTCTTCAAACCGCGGCACGCCAAGATGTGGCGGCGGGCGAAGGAACTGGCCAAGGTGAAGGTCATGCTCCACTGCTGCGGCGGCATCCGCCCGCTGATCCCCGACTTGATCGAAGCGGGGCTCGACACGTCGAATCCCGTCCAGATCAGTTGCGTCGGCATGGACGCCGCCGGGTTGAAACGCGATTTCGGCGACCGGTTCGCGTTTTGGGGCGGCGGCTGCGACACCCGTTTCGTCCTCTCGCACGCCACGCCCGAGGAAGTCCGCAAGCACGTTCGCGGGCAGATTGCGATTCTCTCGCCAGGCGGCGGCTTCGTGTTTCAGCAGGTTCACAACGTGTTGGCCGACGTGCCGCCGGAGAACGTCATCGCCATGTTCGACGCCGCCAACGAGGGAGCTTAATGGGTGCGTCCTCACGGTGTGCCACTGCTTCGCAGAAGCAGTGCCGGGCGTTGCCAGGTACAAAGGCACTGCTTCTGCGAAGCAGTGGCACACTTTTTGCCGTTTCCCAAACGTGAAAAAGCCAGCTAGGAGCGCTGACGCATGAACAAGGACCGCGGGAGTCTCGCGTACCTTTCTCTGGCATGTCTGGTGGCCGCGCTCGGCGGACTGCTGTTCGGCTTCGACACGGCCGTGATCTCCGGGGCCGAGGGGCCGGTGACAAAGCAATTCCAGTTGTCCCCGCTGATGGAAGGTTGGATCGTCAGTTCCGCGTTGGTCGGATGTCTGATCGGAGCGGCGATCGCCGGCGTCTTGTCCGATCGATTCGGCCGCAAGAAGATCATGCTCCTGGCGGCTGTCCTCTTCGTGCTCTGCTCCGTAGGTTCCGCCGTGCCCACGGCGCCGTGGCACCTCGTCGTCGCGCGAATCGTCGGCGGGACGGGCATTGGCATCGCTTCGATGCTCTCGCCGATGTACATCGCCGAAATCGCTCCGGCAAGGCTGCGCGGAGCGCTCGTTTCCACCTACCAGTTGGCGATCACTATTGGCATTGTCATGGCGTTCTTTTCGAACTACGCGTTGGCTTTCCTGGCGCGAAGCGAGGCGACGATGTACGGCACGGGATGTTGGCGATGGATCTTCGTCGATGAGGTGTGGCGGGGGATGTTGTTGGCCGGCGTCGTTCCGGCGGCGCTGCTGCTGGGGCTGTTGTTCTTCATACCGGAAAGCCCCCGCTGGCTGACCAAACGAGGGCGCAACGACGCAGCAATGACGATTCTTACACGTGTTAGCGGGCGGGAACAGGCCGCTTGCGAGATGCGCGACATCGAAGCGACGCTGCTGCTGGAAACCGGCTCGATACGACAGTTGCTCCAGCCGGGAATTCAGACGGCCTTGTGGATTGGAATCCTCTTGCCCTTCTTCTCTCAACTTTGCGGCATCAATGTAATCATTTACTATGGGCCGAAAGTATTGGAGGCCGGCCATTTATCCAAAGACGCCGCCTTGTTGTTCCAGGTGCTTCTTGGGTGTGTCAACACGGTATTCACGCTGGCGGCCATCTTCACGGTCGATAAGCTGGGGCGAAAGCCGCTGCTGCTTGTCGGCGTTGCCGGCGTCGGACTGATGCTATTCCTTGCCGGCTTGATGTTCGCCGTTTCCGCCTCTTCGATAGCCATACTCGTCGTATTTGCCTGCTACCTGGCCTGCTTCTCTTTTTCGTATGGCCCGGTCTGCTGGATCATCATGGCGGAGATATTTCCAACGGCAATTCGCGGTCGTGCGATGTCGATTTCGATTTTCTCGCTTTGGACTGCCTGCAACCTTGTCGCGTTGACCTTCCCGGCGGCCTTGGCAGCCTACGGCCCCTCCTGGACCTTCTGGCTTTTCGGCTTGACGACTCCGCTGGCGATTCTCTACGTGCTCATGCGCGTCCCCGAAACCAAGGGGAAAACGCTGGAACAGATCGAGCGGCAATTCATTCATTGAGTTCGCCTAAAGCATTGCTTAGCAGCACGTTGCGTACATTTGTCCCGGCCTGAAGCGACCGCGGTGGCGGAGATGTCCTTGTCTGCCAGAATGTGCTGCTCTTTTCCCGGCAGACAGGAGTGTCTGCCCCGCCGTGGTGACAAGAGCGGGGCAGACCGACAAATGGGCCGGCCTCCACGACCTTTGTTGGCGACCTTTCTTGGGGGGGGTTATTGCCTGTTCTCGGGCAACAGCCTATCATGCCATGAACGGTTTGCATGCGGAGAAAGAATAATGGCGAAGGATACCACGGTCAGCCCGGCTGGCCTGCGGATCGTGAAGTTGTTGGTGGGGCAGCCCCCCAAAACTGTGGCTGCCCTAATACGGATTACAGGCGTGACCCGTACGGCCGTGACCGAGCAACTCAACGACCTGGTTGGAGCGCGACTCGTCGAACGGTCGGTCGAGCGTTTGCCCGGCCGCGGACGGCCCCGACATGTCTACAAGGCCACCGACGCCGCGCTGCTGCTGTTCGCCAATGACCAGCAGGTGGTGATGTCCGCCCTGTGGCGAGCCGTTTTCGACGTTTGCGGCGAGAATGCGGCGAAGAAGATTCTCAAGCGGGTCACCCGTGCGATGACCGATTATTACAACCAGAAGATCACCGCCAAGAAACCGTTGGAAAGACTGCGGCAATTGATCACTCACTTTGCCAGCGAAGGCGAGCTTATCGAACTGGTGGAGAGTCAAAACGGCCGTTGGACGCTTCACAGGCGAAGTTGCCCCTTCGCCAACGTGGCCGACACCCGCCAAATCGTGTGCCGCATCGACCAGGAGACGATCAACGGCGTAGTCGGCCGGCACGTCCGCCGAGTCGCGTGCCGTCGCAACGGCGACCCATGCTGCACGTTCGAGGTCGCCGACGAGTAGGCAACGTGCCCCCGCTAAAGGGCGTAGCACGGGCATCTTGCCCGTGGCCGAAAAACACGGGCAAGATGCCCGTGCTACGCTACAGCGACAAGAGGAACTCGACCAAGTCGTCGATGTCGCCGCTGGAAAGACGACTGAGATTTCCGTACATAGCTCCGTGTAAGTTTTCTGTGAAGACCTCCTTGACCGTGCGGTAGCGGCCGTCGTGCATGTAGGGGGCCGTGCGCCAGAGTTCGACGAGCGACGGGGTCTGAAAGCGGTCGCCCGGATTATCCAACGGACCGAAGCTGCCGACATCATGGGCTCGTTTGTCGGTGAATGTAGGGGCGGGATGGCATCGCGTGCATCCGACTCTCCTGTCGAAGAAGATTCTCTCCCCGCGCTCGGCGGCCGGGCTGAGCTTGCCGGCGACCAGGTGAGGGCTGGGAAACGGCGTGAGTGAACGGAGGTATTCGTCGATCGCTTGGGCATCCTCTTCCGGCCGCACCGCGAAAAGGACGGAGCGGAGGCCGGCACGAACCGCCTCCCCCGCCGAATTCCGCACGCCCAGCGACATGGCGGGGCCGCGCTCGAAAACGCCCACCAGCGAACGCACCTTCTTCGGATTGCCGAGCCCGTCGTTCGGCAAATCCCAGTTCAGACCGTCCGTCCGGCCGTCGGGATGGCAACTCGCACAGCTTTGCCAATGCTGGAAGCTGATGGTGGCGTCGTTGAAGAGCATCTCTCCGCGGCGTTTTGCCCTGATCGTTGGTTTAGGGCCGAGCATGATCCGCCCGGCGGGTCTTGGCGGGATCGATCGCAAATCGACCACGGCGACGGTATCGGAAAAATACTCGGCAATGTAAGCGTTGGAACCGATGATCGCCAAGCCGTGCGGACCGTTTCCTTCGAGCTTGACCCTGTGCCGCAGATCGCCGAGAAAGGCGAGGTCGTTCGGCACGCCGCTTGCCGCATCGGTCGCCTGCGTCGGAGAAGCACCGCCACGCTTACCGAGTTTCGCGATCAGTCCCCGCGCATCGATGACGCTGAGCTCGTGGCTGCCGGCGTGGGTTACACAAATCCACTTGCCGTCGGCCGTCGATGCTACGCTCCAGGGATTGGCCGCGCCGCGGAAAACGTCGTCCAACAACACTGTATTGATGAGCTTCTTCTTCTGGGCATCGACAATGCTCAGGGCGTTCGTGTTGATCCAGCCGCGGTCCGACTGCGTCGTGGGCAATTGGTACCGGGCGAGAATGTGAACGGCGTACACATACTTGCCGTCGGGCGAGACGCACAGCCCTCGCACGCTCATGCTGCCGTTCGGCAGGCGGATGACGGTTGTTTGGTTTGTGGTCGTATCGACGGCGGCTATCACGGCCGCAACGTCGGCGGCGTCGGCAGGGTCGTGCGGCAGAAGATCCGCGGCAAAAACCGACTTCCCGTCGGGCGTCACGGCCGCGGAACAGGGTTCTCGCGGCGCCGGTGCGGAGGCGATCTCTCGGCCGCTGCCCAAATCGATCGCCGCGACCTTGTTTTCGAACTGATTGCAGACGTAAAGCCGTTTGCCGTCGGGCGCAACCGCGGGACCGATCGCCATAACGCCTGCCAACATCGTACCGGCGACGTTGCATGAGGCAGTTTCCACGACGCAGATAGCACTTGGCCCGCCACTGCACGTCACGTAGAGGTTGTTTCCCTCGGGATTCAAGGCCGCGCCGGTCGGCTGGGCCGGCATGGCGGTCTTTGCAACGACTCGGCGTTCGGCGACGTCCACGGCAAGAAGTTCGCGGGAATCCTTGCAGGTGACGTAGAGAGTCTTGCCGTCCTTGGAGGCCACAATCGCGTCCGGCCCGAGATACTCGGCGGCCGTCAACCTTTCCGCGGCGGCAAACAAAACGAGTGCCGCTGCAAACTGGCGGAGGAGTCTCAACCGGATGAAGATGGGAATCGAAATGCTCATCGCTTCAATCACTTCGTCTGCGTGCGGATCCAGTCTTGAATGTTGCGTTGTTCGGCTTCCTCCATTCGCTTTCGCTTGTCGAGGAAGTGCGAGTATTTCTGCAAGTCTTGTTTCGACCATGTATTGGCTTCGAGATAGTCGCCGCAGAACGGGACCAAGAGATCGATCCAGCACGCGATCTTATCCATCTCCTCCCGCGACAGTTTTACGTCGCCGTGGCCTTGCTCCAACAGGGTCATCAACCGGCTCTTTGCCGCGCCGGCAGAAAACGGGGGCAGCATGGCGGGCGGCGATTGCGCACTGATCCAATTGACCATCGTGTTCTGTGGATCGCCGCGGTAGGCGTTGGATCGTTCGATGCCCGATTGCCGCCGGGCGGCGGTAAGCGTCAGGTAGGCCCGGCTCCACCTGCGTTTTGCCGTTTTATCGAGCACTTCGGTATCGAGCAGGCTGAAGGCCTTGTCGGCGAGCTTGCCCGACGACCGCGCCGGGACCATTAGCGGCGGAGTCGCGTCGGTGGGCGGCTCTTTGTGGCAGCAGATGCAATGGCGGTCGAGTATCGGTTGGATTTCCCTGCGAAAGCTGAACCCTCGCGGCGGTCCGTAGAAACCGGCGAGTTGTTCAGCGTCGGCCCTGAGGGCCAGCGGGACCGAAGACCCGATCGGCGGCGCGGTGTTCTTGTTTTCGTGACAGCCGACGCACGACGCGACCTCGCCCGGCTGGAACGTCGTCCAACTTCTCATCGTCTGGATCGCGCGGCCCTTCTCGTCGATCGCCTGGAAATAGACGGGCGTTCGGGCGGGAACCTCGAAAAATGCCGATCCGTCGTCGTAGACCTTCGCTTCGCCCAGCACGGTTTTCACGTCCCACGCGCCGTTTCCGATCGAGACGGGCGTGCAGGCGAGGGCCGCGCCGTCCATGCCTGTGTTTTCATTGTAGCCGATGCCGGCAGCGCGATAATCGAGCGCGACGACGCGAAGCTTCTTCACCGCGCCGCGTGGCACGCCTCGCAGGCCCTGCCCCAGGTAGACGTCTTGCATGTAGCAGAGGCCCTGCTTCTTGCGGTAATCGACGGAACTGGACCTGACGTACGGCATCGGCCGCGCGGCGAGCGGAACCGGCTGATTGCACGAAATCTCCGCGCTGGCGGCGAGCAATTCGCGCCGCCCATCCTTGTCCATCCAATAAATGGCAAAGGGGCTCGTTGCGCCGCCCCGCTTGAAGGAAACCAGGAACTCAGCTTCGCTCAAGGGGTAGGGATACTGAAACTGGTCCCCCGATTGTCCATACCCGTCGATGCGGTCCGCCGGGGTCTCGCGCAGCGGCGCGATCAACTGGGCGCCTTCATTCTCCTGCCGGCCGCGCGACGGATCGATGATGCCGAGCCAACCTTTCTGCAAAGTGTGGTGGCCACTGAAGACCGCCATGACCTTTTCGCTGTCCGGAATGGCGCGGGCGTGCAGCAACGCCGTGGGGAACCACGAATTGTTGCCGTAATACTCGGTCTGCCCCGTGCCGTCCGGGTTCATCTGGAACAAACCTTGCGGGAATATCTGGCCGCGGTCGTTGTACTCCCAGCGCGTGTAAATGATGCGGCCATCGGGCAGGACCGTCGGATAGTTGGTGTGGACCTGATCGAAACAGAGCCGGCGCAGGCAGCGGCCGTCTCCGTCGCAGGTGTAGAGGTTGCTCACCTCGGTCCACCAACAATCGACCGTTTGCACGCAGCGGGTGGAACTGAAGATGATCTGCCCGTTCGGCGCATAGACGCCCTCGTAGTCGGCGAATCCCAGCCCGGAGGTCAACTGCCGCACGCGGCCGCTGGCTACGTCGAGCTCGTAAAGATGATAATCATCCTTGTCGAGCGACTTCTTCCATGCGAACAACACCCGGCTTGCATCGTAGGACACGTCGGGGTCGCGCAACACGCCGCCCGGATCGTCGACCAGCGTGCGAACTCGCCCGAACAGGCCGCTGATCGTCAGAAGGCAGAGGCTCGCGCCGGGCACGAAAGTCCTCTCGCTTTGCGCGTCGGACTGGCCCTCGGTGTAGGCGTAATGAGAGCCGCCCAGATCGTAGTGCTTGGTGAAGACGATGCGCGGCCATTTTTTCAACAGGGTTTGAAGCCGCGCCGCGCGGCGTTGCATGCAGGCGTTGCGATAGAGCCGTTGCCATGAAGGAGCTTCCGCGGGGACATTCCGCAACTGCCGGACCTGCAATCGCAGCCTGGATGCCTTCGTCCCCAGTTCACCGGCAATCGCCGCGATCGCATCTTCATAGTTCTTGCCGCGGTCAAGGCCGTCCTGCGCCCGCCAGTCAGCCAGGACATCCGCAGGCACGGCGGCGCCCGATGGGGCTTTGTCTCTCCCGCTGTTCGGGGTGTCGGCGCGCCCCCCCGCCGAAAAGCCGAGAAGGAGGAATCCGACACAGATGGAGCATGGTGTCAGCTTGAACGGCATCTCGGACCTTCGATCTAACGTGGGAAAAAGGGGACAGGTCCAATTTGTGCGAAGCACCCTCCGGGCCGTTCCGGCAAATTGGACTTGTCCCCTTTTTCCCTCGAATGCGCTCTCGGCGGGAGGCATCACCCATCGTAACAAACTCACTCGCGATAATCAATTTGACACGCCAGTTTCCCCAGGCGACCCAACATGTTATCCACGGCCAACACATCGTACTCGGCGGCCCTGCCACCATTTGGGCATAGGGTTGCCAGTTTGCTCGCCACGCTCTATCATGCGACTCTGATCCTGCCCATTCAGATACATAGGGGGAAAAAGGGGACAGGCCCAATTTGTGCGAAGCACCCTCCGGGCCGTTCCGGCAAATTGGACCTGTCCCTTTTTTCCCTCAGCAATCATCATTCAGCAATCAACAATCATCAATCCTCACTCCCATGTCCACCGCCTATCGCACGGACGCCGGCAGCACACCCGCCCGCGTTAGTTCCGAAATACTCGACCGCCTGCCGCCGCACAACCTCGACGCCGAAAAAGGGGTGCTCGGCAGCATCCTCTTGGACCCGAACCTGGCCGACGACGTCGCGCTGGTGCTCCGGCCCGATGACTTCTACGCCGAAGCCAACGAAAAGCTCTACCGCCATCTGCTGGCGATGCACGACGAGGGCCACCGCATCGACGCCACGTTGCTCTTGGAGCGGCTGCGCTCGGCCGGCGATCTGGAACTGATCGGCGGCGCGGCCTATCTGGCCGAAGTCCTCCACTCGGTCGCCGTACGCGTCGAATGCCGTCTACCACGCCGAGATCGTGCGGGCGAAGGCCACGCTGCGCGACTTGATCCACGCCAGCACCGAGATTCTCCGCGACGCCTACGAGCCGACCGTCGACCCGCGCGAAATTGTCAGCCGGGCCGAGGAGACAATCTTTGCCGTCCACGACCAGCGAAGCACCGATCAAATCACGTCGATTCAAGACCTGCTGCACGAGGCGTTCGACCGCATCGACGCCCGACTCGATCACGGCGAGGGCGTGGGCATACCCACCGGCTTCAAGGATATCGACAATCTGACGGGCGGAATGCACGATTCGGAATTCATCGTGTTGGCTGCCCGGCCAAGCATGGGCAAGACCGCGCTGGCCACCAACATCGCCGAGTACGTTGCCATCGAGGCCAACGTGGCGACGCTGTTCGTCAGTTTGGAGATGGCCCGGCTCGAACTGGCTCAGCGCATGCTCTGTTCGCAGGGGCGGATCGACGCCAACAAGTTTCGCAGCGGGTTTCTCTCGGGCGACGACCGCAAGAAGCTGGTCGAGGCGTCGGCCAAGCTCGGCAAGGCCCCGCTGTTTGTCGACGATACTCCTTCGCGCACGATTACCGAGATCGCCGCCTGTGCCCGGCGGTTGCAGCGGAAGCACAAGCTTGGGCTGGTCGTGATCGACTATTTGCAGTTGATCCAGCCCGACGACCCGCGCGACCAGCGTCAGGAGCAGGTAGCCAAGATGGCTCGGCGGCTCAAAGGGTTGGCCCGCGAGTTGGAGATTCCCGTGCTCTGTCTGGCGCAGTTGAACCGCCAGGCGGAGCAAGGCAAGGAAGGGCATCGCCCGCGGCTGAGCCATCTCCGCGAGTCGGGCGCGATCGAGCAGGACGCCGACGTCGTGATGTTCGTGCACCGCGAGGAGTATTATCACACGCATGACGAGGCCGTCGAGAAGGGCATTTGCGGCCAGGCCGACATCATCGTGGCCAAGCAGCGCAACGGCCCCACCGGCGACATCAAGCTCGCCTGGTTCGACAAGTTCACCTGCTTCGAGAACTTCTCGCAGAAGCCTTATGAGGAGTTCGGGGAGTATCAGGAGGAGTTCTGAGAGAAGGCGTTTCCATGTTATCCCGCCGCGTCGTCTGTTCTCTTCGTCTCCGCCGACGGAGGACTTGTAATGTCTGCTGAGACCGCCGCCAAACCCGCTGCCGCTCCCACGCGAATTGCCTCGATCGACGCTTTGAGGGGCGTTCGACCTGTTTCTGCTCATCGGCGGCGTTAGCTTCCCGGTTATTCTAGGAGCATTTTTCGTGATACCCAAAGGCGTGCTGGATCAAATGCGGCACGTCCGTTGGGAAGGATTCTCCACCTGCGACTTGATCATGCCGCTATTCTTGTTCATCGTGGGTGCGGCCATGCCCTTCTCCTTCGGCAAACGCACGGCAGAGGGGCAGAGCAAAAAGCAGATGTACGTGAGAGTCATCCGCCGGGTGCTGATTCTTTGGGTTTTCGGCATGGTGGCCCAAGGAAACTTGCTCGACTTCGATCTCTCGAAGCTCTACTTGTTTTCCAACACGCTGCAAGCGATTGCCGTGGGCTATCTGGTGGCTTCGCTGGCGCTAATGTATTTGCCGATCCTCGGTCAGCTTGCCCTCGCCTGCGTTCTTCTGGTGGGATTCTGGCTGCTGATGATGCTCGTGCCCGCGCCGGGCTGTCCCGCGGGGACGATGCAAGAGAAACTGAATCTCGCCCGCTATGTGGACGACGTCATTCTGCACGGTTTCTGCGACCGTTCGCCCGACTACTCGTATACGTGGATTCTCAGCGGACTGGGATTCGCCGGCAGCGTGCTCTTGGGCGTCATGTCCGGCCACCTGCTGCGGACTTCATGGGCGGCGTGGAAGAAGACGGGCGGGCTGCTGTTGGCCGGCGGCGTCTGCCTCCTTTTGGGCTGGATTTGGGCCGGGGGCTTCGGTTGGCTCGACGCGTGGCGGTTCCCAATCATCAAGCATCTCTGGACCAGCTCGATGGTCCTCTGGGCGGCCGGCTGGTGCTATCTGCTTCTGGCGATCTTCTATCTGGTCGTCGACGTGCTCGGATTTCGCAAATGGGCTTTCTTCTTCATGGTGTTCGGTGCAAACTCCATCACGGCCTATATGCTCGCTGAGACCGTCGACTTTGGCCATATCGCCAATCGATTTGTCGGCGGCATTACCGATCACCTCGACAAGTGGGAAGGCCCCTGCCCGGGGCCGACGTGGGGCGCGGCTCTGACCGAGGTGGCCGCCTTCGCCATTCTCTGGCTGATTTTGTTGTATATGTATCGAAAACGGTCGTTCGTACGAATTTAAGGGCAAAAAGGTGGCGGAAACAACGTAGCCGCCACCTAATCCTGCCCCTTTTCGGCTTCCATTGCCGTGCTTTGGTTTTGTGCTCATCGCTCCCCCTTGTTCGCGTCGAACCGCACCGTGAACTTGCCGCGCAATCCCGTAATATCGACCGTGCCACGCGCGTCAGGCGCGAGCGTGGTCTTGCCGGCGTGTGCGCCGACGACGGTTAAGATGGGCTGTTCGCGAAGACCCTGCCGGTTTTGCCGGTTTTTCGCCCGGACTCGGCTAAACTCTGACGCCTGGGGGCTGTGTGCGTTAAGTTCCGAGAAATACGGTTCCGATGAGAATACTGGATTTGCCGTTAATAACGGTGCCATTCAAGGGGGGAATCATGCGACTGCGATGGACGTTGGGTGCTGCGCTTCTGTTCGCGACGCTGGCCGTCGGCGGCCAATCCCTGGCTACGCAGACCGAGTCCGGTCACTTGGCGGCGCTGGCCGCCCGACAGGATCTCTGCGACCTGATCTGTTATGCCAGGTCCGGTGGCTCTATCAGCCAAACCTACCGAATCTTGATCCTCAGTAGGGCCAAGTCGGTGCTCTCGCACGAAGAGTATCTGACCTTCAAGCGGACGCTCGATCGCATTGCGCCGCCGCCGAAGCCCAAGGCGAAACAAAAACACGTGGCCAAGACATTCCGCCAGAAGAATCCGGCGCCGGCTGAGACGGGGCCTGGACTGGTCATTCCCGCCGGCGCCATCCTGCCCGACGGGGTGGCACCGCCGGTGTTCTTGCGGTAGAATCGGCGGCCATGCGTCGCCGACTCGCCGAGAATGCGCTGTTCTTTCGCGAATACCTGCGGAATTTCCACAGCACGGGGGCGATTCTGCCGAGCGGGCGGTTTCTCGCGGCGGCGCTGGCCCGGTTTGTCGGCCAACGGTCCAGCAACGGTCCCGGCAAAGGGGACAGTCCCATTTTCGTCGACCACGGCTTCGCCGCGGTGCCCGCGAAAATTGGGACAGTCCCCGGAGAAAGGCCATCCCCCACTCTGCAACCTCGAAGGATTCTCGAGGTCGGGCCCGGCACCGGGGCGGTCACTCGCCGCATCATTGCCGGCATGGGCAAGGCCGACTCGCTCGATCTCGTGGAGCTCAACGAGACGTTCGTGAAGCAGTTGAAGCATCGCTTCGAGCATGAGCCGGCGTTTCAGGGGGTTGCAGACCGTGCCCGGGTGTTGCACTGCCCCGTCGAGCAATTGCCGCACGACCAGACGTACGACGTCATCGTGTCGGGTCTTCCGCTGAACAATTTCTCGGCGGGGCTGGTGGAGCAGATTTTGGCGGCGCTTGTCGATCTCCTGTCGCCAGGTGGAACGCTCTCGTTCTTCGAGTACATCGCGGTGCGGCGCGCCCGCGCGTTGGTGAGCGGCCGAGCGGAACGGGCGAGGTTGCGGGGAGTCGCCAAGGCGATGCGAGCAGTTCTCGATCGGTACGAAATCCGCCGCGACGCCGTTTGGCTGAATGTCACACCCGCGTGGGTCCATCACGTGCGGCGTGAGCCCGTTGCCTGAACGGACGGGAAATCACGTGGGCTCCTGAATTACTGCAAGACCCAACTTCTGGCATCGCCGGCCGACGAGAAGACCTGATCGACTGCGTTGGCTTCCGCCAGCGGATTATCGAAAGAACCGCTGCCGCTCAGCGACGAGAGCGAGGGCGACAACTGGTCGTCGAAAAGCCGCCTTTCGCCCAGCGGCAAGTCCGGATTCATCAGATCGAGCGAATCGGAGTGGCCGTAGCCGAGCAGATGCGTCATTTCGTGCATCACGGTGGTCAACAGATCGACGCGGTTGGCCGCGGGACTTCCGCTAGGGGCGGCCAGGGCGTAGGGGCCGAGCGGATCGCTGAATTCGCTGTCGTCGGCCGGGGTAGGATCGACGAACCAGCCGTAGCCGGCCGCGGTGCGATCGATGTAGATGGCATTCGGCGCCGCTTCGCCCAACGTCTTCCCCGGCAGATCGCCGATCTCGATCGACACGCCGGTCATGGCCGCGGCAACCTGAATGCCCATGGCGGCCGTCAGCCGTCGTTCCGCTTCGACGACGATGGGCTGAAGTTGCGTTTCGGTTAACGGCGAGGCGTTACCTGAGGGGGGCGTGGCAGCATCGACCGTCAGGGCCGCGGCGACCGTGATCGGTTGGGTTAGGTGCGAGAAGTACGGCCTGCCATTCGACCATAGATACCCGCCCACATAGTACTTGCCCGGCGGAAGCGCCCCGATGGTCCACGTGTAGTTGCTGTAGCCGCCGGGGTTGGCGGCCGTCACCTTGTCGACCTCGACATAGTGCTCGTTGCCGTTGATCGCGGTGTCCTGATCGTAGCAAAGGCTGATTGTGCTATTCGCGGCGAAATTGCTGGCCAGCCAGTATATCGTCACGTCCTGCCCATCGACGTAGGTTCCCGACGTCGGTGCGGTCAAGCGGAAACTCACGGGGGGATCGACGATTTTGATCGGCTGGGTGAGGTACGAGTAGGTGGGCTTGCCGTTTGACCACAGATAAGCGCCGATATAGTACGTTCCCGGCTTCATCCCGGTGGTATCCCACTGGTAGCCGCCGTAGTTGCCAATCCCAATGTTGTTGGCAGACGCCTGGTCGACCTCGACATACGTCTCGTCCTTGCGATAGAACGTCGAGCTCGCGTCGTAACAAACGCTCACCGTGGCGTCTGCGGCCATATTGCTGGCCGTCCAAGCGATGACAACCGATTGCCCGACGGTATAGCTGCCAGCCGTCGGCGCTGTCAGATGAAATACGGGCTTGGGCGCTGCGATGGTGATCGACGTGCCGCAGTACGATCGGATTGCTGTGCCGGAAAACAGGTAGCCGCCGATGTAATACGTTCCAGGGGCGACGTTGGTGGTATCCCACGTGGTGTAGGTGCCGTAGCCGTTGGCGGCGCTGACTTGGTCGACCTCGATCCAGTGTTCATTGTGGTTAGCCGTCTTGTCCGTATCGTAACAGAGGCTGATTTTTGTGCCGACGATGATATTGGTGTCGTACCAGGCAATGACAATGGGCTGTCCGACGTTGAAGGTTCCCGAGGTTGGCGCCGTCAAACGGAAGGTCGGCTTGGCGGCCAAATTGAATTGGACGGTGTTGTCCGTGCTGGTGGATGCCACATTCGCAAGGCCGAGACTGTCGTGGACCTTGCCTGCGGCAATCGTGGCGATGAGCTTGCCGGTGCTGGCCATGCCCGCCACCGCCACGTCGTAGGTCGTGTCGCTGCCGGTGACGGTGGCCACCAGGTTTCCCAAGACGGTGCCGCCGAAAATTACATCGCTGCCGGAGAAATCGGCTACCGTCTTGCTGAAGACGACCGTGAAATGGATTGGCGACGCGGCAGTGGGATCGAGTTGTCCAGCCGTCTGGTTGATCGTTACGTACAATACGCTGCTATCGTAAGTCACGCTGTTGTCGGTGCTTGTCGAGGCATCGCTGGAGTTGCCAAGCGCATCGTGGACAACCCCTGCCGCGAGGCTAACGACGACGGTGCCGTCGCTGGTCATACCGCTAACACTGACGGTATAGGTCATGCCGTTGGTGCCGACGGGAGTGATGGTTGCCGTCGTGGCGCCGGCGGTGCCGGAGATCGTGACGCCGCTTGCGGTAAAATCGGCGACGGGCTTGCTGAACACTGCCGTGAAATTGATCGGGGAGGTTGTCGTCGGATCGGCTTGCCCTGTCGCCTGATCGATCGTCACCGTCAGTTCGGTGAGGTCGGTGGGGTTGAAGGTGAGTAGCACGCCTGCGGCAACATACTCGCCGTGAGCGTCGCTCACTTGATTCGCCTGCATGTTGAGCGTGTACTTGACGAGGTTCGTCGCGTTCCACCCCCCACCCGGCGCTTTGAACGCATACGTTGCCGTCACAGTCGACCCGTCGGTGCTCACCACGGAACTGACGTAGTCGGCATACTGTTGGACGGAAAGATCGTCGTTGGTCACTAGAATGTCGCTACTGTCGATCGTGGAAGTGTCGATCGTATCGCCGGGATTGCTATAGGTTACTACAAAGGTGACGCCCGTATCGGTCTTCTTTACGTCGCTCAGCTTGGCGACGGCCGTGGGCGGCGTCTCGATCGTCAGCGGACCGAAGCCGGGGGAGGCATCGCTATATACATTGCCCGCGGGAATTGTGCGGTTGCCCACAACGGTCTGGTCGTAATGGGACGACTGTTTGGCGACAAACGTATGTGTCCCGTCGGGCACGGGCACAGTCGTAACGATATCGGCCACGCCGCCGGAAGCGACAGCAGATCCGAGCGGGGTGGTGCCGTCATCGGCGAAAATGGACACCGTCAGGCCGTCGGTCACGCCCTCAACATGAAAAGCCAGACCATTGTTAATGTTCGTCGTGCTGCCCACGGTGATGCCGGGGGTCGTGAGAGTCAGCGCGGTCGGTGCAACCGGATCAACAAAAAGCGCTATGTGCTGCTCGTCAAAACCCCTGTTGCTGTTGTCGGTCGCGTAGACCACGAGGGCAATGCTGTACACGCCCATAACGCCGCCGCTGGGCGTGGCGGTCGCGTTTGCGCTGCCATCGCTTGCAACGTTGCAGGCTACGTCAGTCGTATCGGAGTCCTCGAACGCGGCATAGACGAGCGGAACGCCGGGGTCGCCTTCCTCCACGGCGATCGGGAAAGTGACCGCCGTGTTCACGGTCGTATGCACGTCGGGCATTGTCTGATCGATGAAGGCGGGATGATCGCTCTGCGACGGCGTGTCGGTGATCAATGCGACGTTCAGCGATGCGTGGCTGGCAGTTCCGTCGGTGTCGGTCAAGGTGACGGTGCTGCCGTCGCTGGCGACCACGGAGATGGAGCTGTTCTCGCCGGCCGTTGCCGCTGGCCCCGCTTTGAGCATCACAAGGCCGTACTGGTAGTCCGTGGTATCGATGGTGATCGAGTCGATGATCGGCGGATTAACCGGTTTGCTGACCTCACCCGATCCGTTGTCTACCACCGGTACGTTGGCGAGCGCCTGGCGGATGTTGTCGCCGGCAACGAGCTTGCCGATGATCGTGTACGTGTAGTCGCCACTGCGGAACGGGCCCGCGGTAATGAAAAACTGGCAATCGTTGGTATCGGCGCCGCTGTTCGCCAAAGCCAGCACGCCGGAGGTGGTGAATCGGATATCAACGTTGAATTCGTCGTCCTGCACGCTCCCTTTCGTGCCGTTGGGACCGCTGCCGCCGCTACCGGTGCCCAGCGGGTCGCCGCCCTGAATCATGAAGTCCTGGAGGATGCGGTGAAACGTCAGACCGTTGTAGAAACCCGAGCTTACCAGCGACTCAATATGTGCAATGTTGTTTGGGGCATAATCGTCCAGCAGGAGGAAATCCATCTCGCCGCTTGTGCCGATCGAACCGTTGCTGTTGACGGTATGCACTTGCATCTTCAGCAGGGTCGTATTCAGCACGGTCGCTGTCACATCGGGGTTCTCGCTCTTGGGCGTAAAGATCGTGCTTGCCGTGGCGGTCGGATCGTTGAAGGCGACGAGCACCGGAGCGCCGATTCCCACGTCGGTCAGAAGCAGCCGCGATTCGAGCTCCTCGAACGCGCCGCGCGGGAATTGTTGAGAGTGAGATTTGGGGTTCTTCGAGCGGCGAGGCGTCTGTCCGAAGCGGCCAAAGCGAGATTTCGACATGGGCATTTTCATCGGCGAGGGTAGTGAAGAGTTGTGGACGGATGCTCCCGCATCGTGCGGGGCGGCGCCGTCGGCCCGCCCTAGACCACGGCCGGCAGCGTGCAAACGTTCCCTCATTATGAACCGACTCTACCGATTAGGCAAACGAATTCCGCGATCGCCGCTGAATTCCCCCTTACCTGAGCGTATTGGAGAGGAGCACGGAGAGGGAGCGATTTTGCGGTCTTAATCGAAGAGTGGGAAAGCACCGCTCGCAACGGCTGTTACAGCCCTTGCGGAGCACGGGACGATCCCGGCAAAGGGGACAGTCCCATTTTCGCTGACACGAAAATTGGGACAGTCCCCATCCCGCCCGCTCCCACCGTGACCCTCAGTCGGCCATCACACAGCGGTTCTTGGCCCAGCTTCTCAGATGCTCGACGTGTTCGCGCATGACCACCGAAAGGGGTTGCGTGGCCTGGATGGCGGCCAGAATGTGCTCGGTCGTGCATTCCGTTTTGTCGGCAAAGGCGGCGTACAGCCCGGAAATCACGGCTTGCTCGATCTCGGCGCCGCTTAAGCCCTCCGAGGCGGCAACCAGGCGCGGCAAATCGAAGTTGGCCTTGTCGCGATTGCGCTTCTTCAAATGGACCGCAAAAACCGCTTCCCGCTCGTGCGGACCGGGCAAATCGACAAAGAAGATCTCGTCGAAGCGGCCCTTGCGCATCAACTCCGGCGGCAGTTGGGTCAGGTTGTTCGCCGTGGCAATCAGGAAGATCGGGGCGCGGTGGTCCTGCATCCACGACAGCAACGTCCCGAACATTCGCTGCGACAACCCGCCGTCGGCCGAGTCGCTGCCCGCCGAGGCGAACGCCTTCTCGATCTCGTCGATCCACAAGACCACCGGCGACATCGACTCGGCCTGTTGCAGGGCCTCGCGCAGCCGGGCTTCGCTCTCGCCGATATACTTCTGATAGAGCACGCCGGGGTCCATCCGCAGCAGCGGCATCCGCCACGCCGACGCGACGACCTTCGCGCAAAGGCTCTTGCCGCAGCCCTGCACGCCCAGCAACAGGATTCCTCGCGGCGGATCGAGCCCGAACTCGCGTGCGCGGGCGGAGAAACCGCCGTGCCGCGTGTTCAGCCACCGCTTCAGATTGCTCAGCCCGCCGATGTCGTCCGGCGAAACGTCGGCGGCGATCGACTCCAGACAGCCGGTCGTGCCCAGCAGATTTCGCTTGGCATCGACGATGCGCGGCAGATCGGCCACGTCAAGGACATTGTCGTCGCGAATCGCGCCGGCGACGACGCGGGCGGCCTCTTCGCTGGTCAGCCCGCGCAGCGTCTGGACGAGCGTGTCCAAGTTCGCGCTTGGTCAGTTTGGATTCCACCGGCTGAAGGCTGGTTTGCCGCACCTCTTGAAAGGTCGTGCGGACGATCTCCTCGAGCTCTTCCTCGCCCGGCCAACCCACGTCGAAGGGGACGGCCAGCCGGCGCACCTCCGAGGGCAACGCGACGGCTTCGATCAGAACCAAAGTCCACGGCCGTGAATTGGACGAGAAATATAGATCGCGCAGCGAGCGGACGACCTGCGGATCCTTGCAATGGGCGCCGACGTCCTTGAACAGATAGATTGCGGGCTGCGTGGACTGGTTGACATAGCGCAGAGCGGCCACGACCTTGCCCGGTTCGACCAGCGGCTTCGACGGGGCGGGCGGCGCCGCCACGAGCCCTTCGGTGACTGTCCATTCCGACAGCGGCAGCCTCAATTGTTGGGCGACCTCCCGAACCGCGGCCGCCGCCCTCGGTTCATCGGGCGTTTCGATCGCAATGATCGGATTGCCGGCCTGGAAAAGCTGTCGCAGAACGTCGGATCGCATCGGAGAGTCCCTCGTGGCTGTTTGCCGAGCCAAGCGGCCTCGCTTGGCCGGCCAACAACCATCATGTGCTCCAACGCCGGAGTTGTCCAGATGATGAATCCGTGCGCCGCCGAACGGGGGATAGGCTCCGCAACGCCGGGCGCAGCAATTCTGAGTGCTCACGACGGGTAGTTTTCATTCTCTTCCTGCCGTCTAGCCGCGCCCTGAAGGGAAGCGATCGCCTTGTCCGGCCAATTGCCCTCTTGTACGATGGAGATTGACTCACCGTGCGAAGGGAGCGCTGTTCCTATGGTTCGATTCATCTGCCGTCGGCTGTTGTTGGTCTTGGTGTTTGGCTGGGCGCTGCCCGTCCTGGGGGCGTCCGCGGAGCCGGCAAAGAAGCCGCGGGAAAGCGACTACGACCTCTTCAATGCCTTTATCGACGCCGTCGATCAGGTCGAGCGCAACTACGCTACGAAGGTGGATCGCCGCGAGCTGATCGACTCGGCCATCCGCGGCATGTTGAGCAAGCTCGATCCGTATTCCACGTACATTGCGGCGGACGAGGCGCAGCAGTTTCGCGCCAGGCTGCTAGGCGAGTTCGGCGGCATCGGAATCCAGATCGCCGCCGACGACGGCCAACTGACCGTGCTCAGCCCGATCTACGGCACGCCCGCCTACCGTGCGGGCATCCTTGCCGGCGACCGCATCGTTGAAATCGACGGCCGCAGCACCGACGGCATCAACGCCGATGAGGCCGTCAGGCGGCTCCAGGGCGAGGAAGGGGCCGCGGTGACGCTCGCTGTTGTGCATCCCGGCATGCATCGGAAGACGAAAGTCACGCTCGTCCGCGAGAGAATCCATCTCGAGACCGTGCTCGGCGATCGCCGAAAACCGGACGGCCACTGGGAATACGTCCTCGATCCCAAGCAGCACATCGGCTACGTGCGTCTGATGGCCTTCAGCTCCGACACGGCCGCCGAATTGCAGCGCGTCTTGACGCAACTGCAAAAGGACAAACTTCGCGGCTTGACCCTGGACCTCCGTTTCAATCCCGGCGGCCTTTTGAGCGCGGGCATCGAGGTAAGCGATCTGTTCGTTTCCGAGGGCCGGATCGTCAGCACGAAGGGCCGCAACAGTCCCGAACACGCCTGGGACGCCCACAAAGAGGGCACATTCTCCGGCTTTCCCATGGCCGTGCTGGTCAACCGTTTCAGCGCCAGTTCCGCCGAAATCGTCGCCGCCTGCCTGCAAGATCACAAGCGCGCGGTCGTGATTGGCGAGCGAACGTGGGGCAAGGGGAGCGTCCAGACTCTCATTCAGCTTGACGACGGGAAGAGCGTCTTGAAGCTCACCACCGCCAGTTACCGCCGGCCCAGCGGCAAGAACATCCATCGCTTTCCCGACGCCAAGGAGAGCGACGAGTGGGGCGTCATGCCCGATGCCGGTTTCAAGATCGATCTGGACGACGAAGAGATGATCCGTCTGATCGAGGATCGCCGCGATCGCGACATTCTGCAGCCGCCCGGCAAGGACGGCGAGAAGAAAGCCGACGCGAAGAACAAGTCGCCCGCTCTGGTCGATCGCCAGTTGCAGGCGGCCGTGAAGTATCTCAATGCTGAGTTGGCCAAAAAACCGTAGGTCCACTCTCGTTTCCACGCGGCGTGTGAAGGGTACGTTTTGTTTGCAGACTCTATCGGTGTCGATCAGCGGGGATTAGCTTTCCAGGGGGCAGAAAAGGGGGGCAGAAAAGCTGACAGCCACCAAATCCAGCAAGAATAGGCAATGCCCAACCTGCCCATATTTGGTGGCTATCACCTTTTCTTTCTTCGCCCATCAATCAGCCCCCTCACTACTAACCGGGGTGTGAACGATTACAATAGTATTTGCAGGACCAGTAGGTTGTGGGCCGCTTCGAACGAACTAAGGCCGGGAAGGTCCGCGCCGTTATCACTAAAATGGGGAAGACCGAATGATCATCGCCTACATCGAAATAACTGCCGCGTGCAATTTCCGCTGCACGTTCTGCCCGCTCGTGAGCATGAAGCGTCCGCCCTCGACGATGCCCAGCGAGATGGTCCTCGATATTCTTGAGCAGATCCGGCGCGACCGCTTGGCAGACGCCGTCAGCTTCCACCTCATGGGCGAGCCGATGCTCCACAAAGATGTGTTCAGGTTCTGTCGTGTGGCGACCGAGGGCGGGCTCAAGGTGGGGCTGGTCACAAATGGCAGTCGTCTCTCGGAGGCGGCCAATCGCGCATTGCTCGACACGAGCCTCGACAAGGTATCCATCAGTCTACGAAGCTCGAATGACGATTACTACTCCGAGATTCAAAAGAGCATCACGAAGCTTGACTATGAAGCGTATTTGCAGAACATCCGCTGTCTTATAGAACAATCCCACCGGCGCGGGCCGGACTCTCCCACCACAATCGCCGTTCGCGTATTTCAAAAGCAACTCTCTGACGTGCTCCGCGAAAAAGTTGCGCATCAAGACAGCCTCTATGATACCGATGCGATTATCGCGAACCTCAAACATTGGGGGAAGGAGATCTGCGGGTTGTCCCCGGAAGTGCTACGGAAGAAGTATCCAGGGCGATTCGCAAAGAAACGCTACATCCCCATTACGCCAAAGGCATACATCGATGCGCATCAAATAATGCGCTTCTGGCAGCGAGAAGCCGATCTCGCCGTAACGAAATACCCGGCTATCGTCTCTTATTGCGACGGCTTCGAGAAGGAGTTTGCGGTTCTCGCCGACGGAAGGGTCTCCGCATGTTGCTTGGACTACGAAGGCCACACGACGCTCGGCAACGCAAAAGACAAGTCGCTACGGGACATTCTCCGTGGTCCGGAGGTCAGAAATTTCGTGGCTTCCTTCCATCGGTTACGCCCACCGAAGGAGACATGCGCAAACTGCTTAGGTGGCAACACGCGGTCGGAGTGGGTTGCTCGCCAGGCACTGTCCATAGGCCGTCGCATGGTATCGTAGCACCTGCTCAACGGGTGAGGTATGTCCCTCACGCTGGGCAACAAGGAGCCGTCACCAGACAACTGGTAGGGAAGAATAAGAAGATAAAGGGGACACCCATAACTGCCGCTGAGTCAAGGCCCGGGTTTTCGAATTTTCCAGGATAAAACAACGCCGGAACGGGACAGAAAACGGGTCGGAACTCTTTTCGGACCCTAGACACCAACCGAAAGCCGGAGAGGATACTGCGACGGCGGGTCACTACGTTAACCTCCAGATTTTGTAACCGTCACGCTTCGCTCTTGTTCCCGCGCTCCGCGTGGAAACAAGGGATAGCCCTCACCCTCTCCCAAAGGGAGAGGGGACCACTTTGCAGACACGCGCCAGGAGCTACTGCCCCCGCGCGCGGCCGGTGGTGCTTTCGATCTTGGCCCAAAACGGATGCTGGCGGTCGCCGCGGGTGCGAACGTCCTCCAATAGCGTGCCGAGATCGGGATGGATCATCTGGTCGCCGCCAATCCGGCGACCGTTCAGCGTGATCGTCGCCCGCTCCTTGAAATTCAACATCTTCGGCGACAGCCATACTGTCACCTGGCTCGTGCCCGCGCGAACGTTCAGCCCATTCTTATCGGTCTTGCCGGCCTTGATCTGTGCGGGCTGCGCGCCGGGCTGCGGCCAGTCGGACGGATCGACCAGCGATCGCACCGGCAGCCCCCGCACTTCCACCCACCAAAAGTAATTGTCCCACGGTCGCATTGTTTCGCACTCGAACTTGCGAGGGAAGAAGTTGCGATGGTAGCGGCTCATCCAGTCGAACATCTGCAAGATGTCGTCGTAGAAGTCTTCGTGTCCTCGGCCGAGATACTCGACCACCGTGGCGTTGTAACCGTAACGCAGCCAGCGGTCGAGCGTGCTGCGGGCGTTCTTGGCCATCTTCCCGCCGTCGAGTTCGCCGGCGACGACGTAGAACGGCACGTAGCGGGCATTCTGCCAGTAAAACGTGCAGTAACGGTCGGATTGCGCCACGATCGGGATCACGCCCGCCCACAGATCGGGATGCGCCAGGCCGATGTCCCAAGCCGCGTCGCCGCCCATCGACTGGCCGGAAAGATAGACGCGATCGGTGTCGATCGAGAATCGCCGGCAGGCGTCGCGGAGCGAGTTGAGCACGGCGGCATGTTCGCGGGCCGAATAGCCGTAGCTCTTCTGATGCTCCTCGGCCCACTGCGGCGCGACGACGATGTAGCCGTATCGTGCAGCCTGGCCGATTCGCTGGCCGGCCTTGTTCCAGTCGCCCGCCCACCAGTCGATCTGCTGCGAGGGCGTGGCGACTTCGCCGTGCAGGGTGACGATGGTCGGATAGAGCCGGTAGGGGTCGTACTCGGGCGGGAGTTGGACGCAGTAAGTGAACGGCTCCTCCTTGGCCAACCCCGCGACCTCGATTTCAAAGTAGCCCGGCTTCCCCTTGACGGGCCTGGGCGGACTGATCGGCGGCTTCATGTGCGAGAGCAGGTTGGCCACCATCGACATTTCGCCGCCCGCCTCCTGCTTGATGTAGCTGTAGATGCGCTCGCGGTCGGGCGAGGACGCGCCGTTGAGGTACTCGCGTATCAAGCGGCGGACCTTGTACGCGGAGATCGCCACCGGCAATTCGTCGGTGGCCGCATCGGCGCCGAGTAGCCATCCGCTGACGGCCAATGCCAGCTTCTCGGTGTCCGGCGTCTTGGGATTCGACGCGGTCTGAAGAAACGCCGCCAGGCGGTCGAGCGTGTTTTCGCCGATGTCGGCGGCGATCTCGTCGAGGATCGGCTTGAGGTTCTCCTTCGAGATCGTGTCGTAAAGGCGTTCGGCCAAGCCGCGGAGCTGCTTGACGACCTCCTGGCGTCGCGCCGCGCGGGTTTGGTAGTCCTGGCTCATCTCGCGAACGCCCTGAAGAACCTCGCCGCCCACGCCTTCGGTGGGAAATCGATTCAGAGCGGCCAAAACGAGTTGGTGCTGGCCGGCGGCGCTGCGCAGCTTCAATTCACGCAAACGACGCTCGGCCGCAAGTTGCACGATCGCGCGAAGCGACGGCGCCAATTGCTCTTTCAAGTCGCTGCGATCGGGGAACGCCTTCACCAGATCGTCGAGAACCTGCTTGGCCTCCTCGTACCGCTCGCATTGCAGATAGAAGCGGGCGATCTTCTTGTAGTGCTCGATGTTCTTCGGATCGATCTGCTTCAGCAGAATCCTTTGCAGAGTGTCGCGAGGAATGGAGGTGGTGGCCATCCGCATGTCCCATACGTGCGTGATGCCTTCCACTTTCGTCCATTGGGGCGTCAACTCCGTAATGCCTTGCACGATGTGGACCGGCCCCTTTGCCGTCATCATCGAGAAGGTTCGCCGGCCGAACTCGTCGAACGGTTGAATGCGAAGCGGCTGCCCGATCACCTTGACCGACGAGCCGCCGCGGGCCACGCGCTGGTGAATCGAGAACTTTTCATCGAGTTGCCGGTTCTCTTCGGGGTGGAACTCGCGCAGCAACTGCTCGGAGAAGAAGGTCCGCCGCAGATTGTCTTCCAATACCACGATGTTTTCGATGCCGTCGCCGCTATCGGCCTGAGACGGCGACCCATCGGGATTTCTGGGCGCCTCGCACAGCGAACTGGTCTTGGCGTGCGTTCCGTGCAGGATGCGGCCGTCTTTGAAGACATACTCCATGCCGTGCGCCTCGACCGCGATGCCGGCGCAAGCCGCCCACAAGACCACTTTCAGCCAGACGCCGAGACGCTGGATGTTCCTGGGCCGCATAAGAATCTCCTCCCGTGTTCCGTACTCGGCAATCGTACCTCATTGTCATTCAACGCTTGGGGAAGTCAAGCAGGAAGTCTTGACAGCGACCACGCCAGTCAACAGAATTGGGGAGACTGGTGGAACGAGACCATGAACCGCCCAATAATCCCCGATCGAATCGTCCTGTCGTTGATCGTTATCGCGGTTCTCCTGCCGATAACGTTGTGCGTCGTGCTGGGTGTCGCCGCGCTGCTGACCCAAATGGGGGATGCCGCAGGCGGAGCCGTTCTGAATCGAATCGCCCTGGCCGGCGGAATCCTCTGGGCGATCGACTTGATTTCCCTCGTCTTGACCCTTGCGATCGGATCGCTCCGCGGGCCGGATGAAGAGTGACGGGACAGGAGTGGGTGCGAAGCCGCAAGCGGTTGTTCGGCCATCCGTCGCCGACCCCTAACCCCTGATCCCTGACCCCTGATCCCTCTTTCCTTCCCATGTCCAAACACCGCCTCATGACCCCCGGCCCGACGGAAGTGCCCGAAACGGCATTGCTGGGCATGGCTCGGCAGATGCGCCACCACCGCACCCCCGAGTTTCGCGGCCTGCTGGCTGAAGTCTTCCTGGGCCTGAAATACGTCTTCGCCACCGAAAACGACGTCCTCGTGCTGGCCAGCTCCGGCACCGGCGCGATGGAAGCCGCGGTGGTGAACCTCGTGCCGCGGGGCGGAAAGGCGATCGTGCTCGAATCGGGCAAGTTCGCCGAACGATGGCGGAAGATCTGCGAGACCTTCGGCATTGAAGTCGTGCGATATGAGGTTCCCTGGGGCGAAGCCTTCGACCCGGCCGAGGTCGCCCGACTGCTGGAACAACACCCCGACACCGTGGCGGTGTTTGCCACGTTGTTGGAAACCAGCACCGGCATGGGCCACGACATCGAGGCGATCGGCCGCGTGGTCGGACCCAGCGAGGCCCTGCTGGTCGTCGATGGAATCAGCGGCGTCGGGGCGACGGAATGTCGAACGGATGCCTGGGGCATCGACGTGCTGGCCGTCGGCGCGCAAAAGGGCCTCATGACGCCGCCCGGACTGGCATTTCTGGCCGTCAGCGATGCGGCTTGGCGGCAGGTTCAGTCGGTCGACCGGCCGGCGTTCTACTTCGACCTGCTCGCTTATCGCGAGGCGTCGCGGTATTGCGACACGCCATACACCCCCGCGATCCCGTTGGTCAGGGCGTTGGCTGAGAACTTGCGAGCGATTCGGGCGGTCGGAATCGAGAATGTCTGGGCAAAAGCGAGGGTCTTGGGCCGCGCCGTAAGGGCGGGGATTGCGGCCCTCGGCCTCCAATTCGTCGCCGCCCGGCCCGCTGATGGTATGACCGCCGTCTATTTCCCCGAAAACCTGGATGGGAAGCGATTCTTGGATCGCCTCGAAGCTCGGTTCGGCGTGAAGTTCGCCGGAGGGCAAGGCCCGCTGAAAGGCCGTATCTTCCGCATCGCCCACCTGGGAATGGTCGATGAGTTGGACATCCTCGCCAGTCTGGCCGGCATCGAATTAGTGCTCACCGAGATGGGTTATGGAGTGACGTTGGGTGCGGCCGTTGCAGCCGCCGCTCGCGTGTTTGCCGACACGGAAAACGCGGGCAGTCGAGATCAATCCGCGTAGCCGCGTAGGTCATGCTTCAGCATAACATCTTTCACTGCAACGCCTTTCGTTATGCTGACGTTATGCTGAAGCATAACCAACCGCTGCCCCGCCAAACTCTTCGCCGGCTTTCTCTGGCCGTATTTTTTGCAGAATTCTTCTCTGTGCCAAACCGCGAGCTAGCTTTTCAACAACGGGTTCGCATCATGGCCCAATGTCCCCGCGGGCTGCCCCGGTAGGCTGAACGTGGCCGCCCACCAGTCGCACGGACCGATAGCCGGCACGATCCGCAAATCTCAACCAGTTTACGCAGGATGCGCAGTTTTCTTTCTGGCTAAGGTTTACCAGATTCGTGCAGACTGCCGATGGAAGATAGCGAACGACATTGAGGCTGGCGATTCGGGCACCCATGATGCCACCCGTCCAAGGGGCTGGTTGTTTCACTGGGATTCTTTGAGAAGGCTTGAAGAGAGATGATCGACATGCCGCTTGACGATCGGGTACTCACCGCGTTGGAGCGAAACCCTTACCTTGTACGCCGCAACTTGCGGTTCGAAACCAGTGCCGGTCGCGTCACGCTGCGGGGCGTGGTCAACACCTACTTCCAGAAGCAGATGGCCCAAGAGTCGCTGCGTAACATCGACGGCGTCGACGAAATCGCCAACGAACTGGAAGTGTGCTGGGGATGACCGCACTGCGTCCGGTGGGGCAGGCATTCCTGTCTGCCAGACGTGCAGTCCTGTTTTCGCGGCAGACAGGAATGTCTGCCCCATCAGCCTGAGCAACGCGCTCTACCGCGGCTGCCGCGGCTGCTCGTACCCCATGATGGCTGCCTGACGGTCGTGGTACGGCGTCAGCCGATCATCCAGGCGGCAGGTGTGCAATACCTGGCAATTCTGCGGCGACAGGCCGCACACCCTCATCACGCCGCTGTGCTCGTCGATCCGCCGATGCAACTGCACCAACTGCGCAATCAGGCGGCTGGTCAACAGGCGGACTTGATCGAGTTCCAGCACCAGGCGGTAGGTGAAGTGCTGTTGCAGAAGGCGCCAAATCCGTTCCCCAAGTGGAGGCGCGTCGGAATCCGCCGTGTCGAGATTGGCGACCCGCACCAACAGCCAACCAGGTCCGCGTTCGACGTTCAACTCACAACCCGGAGCCGTCGCCAACATAACGTCTCTCCTTCTACGCTATGAATGATCGGAACGCCAAGAGTTGTCCGGCTAACCGTTAATCGTATCACCGACCGCTTTCTTCACAACCCCCCTGGGGTCGCATTCTATCTGTACGCGGCGACTCCGGTCGTCGATTGTCCGGTCAAAGGGGACAGGGGTCGCCTCCTACAGTCTGCGCGGTCGTGCTATCATAGCTATCATTGGCGTGTCCATAACCGGAGAAGCCGATGCGCGACGCTCCCGACCTGAAGGCGTGTCAGACGAGCGATGCCAGCGGCAAGCGCCGGCCGGCAACGGACTACCAAGCGGTGTTCGTGGATTTGGCGCACCATCCGTGCGCTGTTGATTGCCTATCTCGTGATCGTGTGTGGCCGCCATGTTCCTGGAAAACTCGTTGATCTTCTTCCCCTCGCGCTATCCGGCCGGTGACTGGAATCAGAAGAGCCTTCCGTTTGAGGACGCTTGGTTTCAGTCGGCCGACGGCACGCGGCTGCACGGCTGGTACGTGCCGACGAAGAACCCGCGGGCGGTCGTGCTCTTCTGCCACGGCAACGCCGGCAACTTGAGCCATCGCCTTCCCGTCCTCGAAATCCTCAATCGGCACGTCGGCGTATCGACGCTGATCTTCGACTATCGCGGATACGGCCGCAGCGAGGGCAAGCCGAACGAGGCCGGCATACTTGCCGACGCCCGGGCCGCTCGACATTGGCTGGCCAACCGCGAGAAGATCGCCGAGACCGACATCGTGCTGATGGGCGAATCGCTGGGCGGGGCGGTGGCGGTCGATTTGGCCGCCCGCGACGGCGCCAGGGCGTTGGTGCTGGAAAACACCTTCAACAACTTGCCCGACGTGGCCGCCTACCATTATCCCTGGCTGCCGGTTCGCTGGGCGATGCGAACGCGTCTCGACTCGGCGGCGAAGATCGCCGACTATCACGGCCCGCTGTTGCAGGTGCACGGCGACGCCGACACGATTGTGCCGCTGCGATTAGCACAGAGCCTTCACGCGGCGGCCAATCCGCCGAAGAAGTTCATCGTCTATCCCGGCCACGACCACAACGATCCGCTGCCGGCGGGATACTATGATGAGTTGGCGGCATTCCTGGAGAATCTCCGGAATCGTCCGTCAGAGTAGACCGGATCTGGTGCGCTGGATGCAGGAGGTGCTATAATGAGTCGGCCTTGGACATTTGCTCTCGCCGTTCCTTTTGCTATTGCGACGTCGTCTGTCTTGGCGTTGATAATCAGTCCGCCAGACTTGTTCATGTTTTCCATCTATTACGGAGCGTTTCTTGGAATATCGGCGATCGTTCTTGTTCTCGTGTTTCGGAAATCGCTGAGGAGGGGGTCCATCGGAGAGCAGCGAGGCATGACGATCGAGAAGGCGGACAAGGAAATGCCACGGAGCGAAGAGAATTCGCCGCCAAAATGAGCACATCTGCGTGTGAGCCAGGGGCTCCTGTGGCTATGCCCGCTTCTCCAGCATCGTCATGACGCGATCGGTGATCGCTTGGATCAATGCTTCCTGCTCGGCCGGGGCCGCTGGGCCGGCGGTGGAATGGCCGTCGGAGGCCGCGGCATGCGTCGGCGGCTGAAATGCCTTTGGCGATACGCCCGCCGCCTTCCAACTCTCGCGGAAGGAATCGTTCGCGCAAATGTCGCAGTTCTTCATCTCCAACCGCGGGTCGGTAAATCCCCATTTCTGCTTCAGATCCAACAGCGCGCGGGCTTCCGGCTCGCTGAAATAGTTGACCGACCCGAGGCCGCGGGCGAGCATCAACATGCGGCAGTACGCGTCCAGGATTTCCGTCCACCAATATGCTCGCTCGACAGTCTCGCCGAAGCTCACCGTGCCGTGGTTGGCCAGAATAATGACGTTTGACTTGTGCACGAACGGCAGAATCGTGTCGGCGAACGTCTGGCTGCCGGGAATCTCGTACCTGGCGATCGGCACGTCGCCCAGGAAGATCTCGACCTCGGGCAGCACGCAACCGGGCACCGGCTCGCGAGCGATGCCGAACGCCGTGGCATGCGGCGGATGGCAGTGGACCACCGACTTGATCTCCGCCCGCTCCTTCATAATCGCTAGATGCAGCTTGACTTCGCTGGTCATTTTCCGCTTGCCGCTAAGCTGCTTGCCCTCCATGTCGACGACGCACAGATCGTCGGGCTTCATAAAACCCTTCGAGATCATTGTCGGCGTGCAAACGACCTGATTCTCGCCGACGCGGTAACTGATGTTGCCGTCGTTGGCCGCGGCGAAACCCTTCTTGTACAGCCGGTCGCCGATGTCGCAGATTTCCTGCTTGATTTTCTGGATGTTGATCATGATTTTTCAGTCTCCGGCGTCACATACTCCAAGTTATCGAGGATTGCGGCGTTGTAGGCGTCTAGCGGTTTGATTTCGGGGTGAAAGGGCATGGCGGCCTCGCGGCCTTCGCTGATGGCGATGCGGCTGCCCACGCCGGCGCCCAATTCGTCGAACACGGCAATCTCCTCAAGCCGCTCATCCCAGCGGCCGGCGAGGTTGTCCCAACTCAGCGGCGTAACCAGCTTGAAACGCGCGCCCAAAAGGCTCGGATGAGCGCGATTGAGCGTCACGGTTCCAATCACGTCGCCGATTCGCATCGCTTCGGCTCCTACGCTAATCTCTTGCGGAAAACCTCGGGGCAAGGGCGAACCCCGCCGCGGGCGAATTCCGTGATGGCCTGCTTCAATTGAAAGAACGTGCCCGCCCGCGGATCGACGACCAACAAGTTGGCGCCGACCGCGGCGCTTGCGGCTGCGACGGCGGGGGCGTCGATGCCGCCGACCGCTCGGACGCCCGGCAGCCGATTCGCCAAACACAATCCCGCTGCCGCGTGTCGCGTCAACAACACGCCCAATGTGTCGCGCGTGCCGAATTTCTGTGGCCAACTGATCGCCGGCGGCAATCAGACAATCGGAGTTCGCCGGCGTGACCTGGAACCCCTCGCGGGCCAACGCCGCCGTCAACGTCGCCGGATCGAAGTCGATGCCGGAGATCATCAAGCTGAGATGAACCGTTGCCGGAGCGCCGTTGGCCGACTTCGCACACTCCAGGGCGATTCCGCGCCGCAGCAATTCGTCGCGAACCGCCGGAGTGACGATCGCCTCGCGCGAAACCACCACGCGGCGAATGGAATCCAGCCGGCCGGCGACGTCGTTCATCGTAACCACGCGAGCGGAAACTGTAAGAGTAAAGGGTTGATCGACGGTTGTCGCTTCACTGCCGACTGCCGACTGCCGGCTGCCGACTTCACTGGGCACTGAAGTGCCCAGCCCTGCGGCCGCTTGCGGCTTTGCAAAGCTATTCTCCGGCGCAGCTGAAGCTGCGCGAGAACCTCGCGGACGACTAGCTCGATGTCAAGCGTTGATGGACTCATTCGTCGCGAATCCCCAATACCGACCAGCGAACCGGCGACGTGTTGTCGCCGATCAATTCGCGGGCGCCGATGCCGTCGCTGGTAATCACCACCGTCTCTCCCCTGCCGGCCCCGACCGAATCGATCACGAGGATCGGATCGCCTTCAATCGTTCGGCCGTCGGCCTGCAGGGCCATCACCAACAGCAGCTTCCATCCTTCCATCGAAGGATGTTTCACTGTGGCGGTGGCGTTGCCCATGACACGGCCGAGAAACATTTTCTATCCTCGTATAAAGCCGCGACCAGTGGCCGCGGATCGGCGTTTTCCGCGACCACTGGTCGCGGCTTTACATTCTCTCGCTCTATTTCCCCAAAATCCTCAAATCGTCGATCATCGAGCAACGCCGTTCGCGGGTGAACGTCAGCGGCGTGGTCACGCCTTCGCCGGTCGGACCGGCGATCGAGAACGAACAGTATCCTTCGCCGCCGAGGCCCAATCCGGCCATGCTCGGCCCGTTCTTAATGAACAGCGTCGTATCGACGGCCTTGCCCATCTTCGTCATGTTGCGAACGTTGTTCGAGTGGATCAAAGCCGTGTGGCGGAAGCCGTGCTCGCTCCGCCGGGCCATCTCGATGCGCGTCGTCGATGTTGCGGGCACGCACGAACGGCACGAAGGGCATCATCTGCTCGACCGGGACGAACGGGTTCGACTCGTCGGTTTCGCCGAAGATCATTTCCACGTCGGCGGGGATGTTCTTGCCGGCGGCGCGGGCCAACACGGCGGCGTCCTTGCCGATGAAATCCTTGTTCGCCACGTCGTGTTTCGCCGCCCCTTCGCCGACCGAGGAGATCGCCGCCTTCGTCAGGGCGTTGATCTCGGCGGTGTTGAGCCGCACGGCGCCGGCCCGCTCCATCGCGGCCATGAGGCGATCGAAAATCTGCTCGACGGCGAACACCTGCTTTTCGGCGATGCACAGAAGATTATTGTCGTAGGCGCCGCCCTGGATGATGCAGCGGGCGGCGCGGTCGAGGTCGGCGGTTTCGTCGACGACCACA
The DNA here is from genome assembly GCA_963719005.1 of uncultured Planctomycetia bacterium. Lineage (GTDB taxonomy): Bacteria > Planctomycetota > Planctomycetia > Pirellulales > Thermoguttaceae. Next base: position 140,879 of record CAVRAR010000016.1, on the reverse strand, counting down.
GGCGGATTGCCCGGCCCGGCGACGATTGCCCGCTTCTGCTGCTGCATGGCCGCCTTGCCCACGCCGGGGCCGCCGGTGACGCAGATCAGATTGACGTCGGGATGCTTGAACAGGGCGTTCGGCGCTTTCGATGGTCGGCTCGGTGATGACGCACAGCAGATTGTCGATGCCCAGGTCGCGGTAGATCGCCTCGTTGTAGCGTCGCACGCCCTCGGCCGCCACGCGCCGGCCGCTCGGATGCGGATTGAAGACGACCGTGTTGCCCGCCGCAATCATGCTGACGGCGTTGCCGGTGAGCGTCGGCAGCGAATGCGTCACCGGCGTGATCGCGCAGATGACGCCGAACGGGGCGTGCTCGATGACCGCCAGGCCGTGATCGCCGCTGAAGACTTCGCTGCGCATGAACTCGACGCCCGGCGATCGCTCGCCCAGCGTCTTGAGCTTCTCGATCTTGTGCGGCAGCCGGCCGATCTTCGTCTCCTGCATCTCCATCGTGCCCAGCTCGACGCACTGCTCGATGGCGATTCGGCGGATGTGGGAGATGATGCGCGTGCGGTCTTCGATCGTGCGGCGCGAGAGCCGCTCGAACGCCTCGCGAGCCGCGGCCACGGCTTCGTTCACGTCGGTGAACAGCCCCAGGCGGCCCTGGTAGCCGCCGCCCGTCGGGCCCACGTGGCCGTTGCCGTTGTTTCCAAGCCGAGTGAGCACTTGCTCGACGACGCTTCGGATGAGTTTTTCGTCAACTTGCATGATAATTGTCAGCAGTTAGTGGGCAGTGGGCAGTGGGCAGTCGGCAGTGGGCAGTGGGCAGTCGGCAGTCGGCAGTACGAAACCGCAAGCGGCTGGCGATCTCCAAATCTCCAATCCCTAATCCCTAATCCCTTCTCTCTCTTTGTGATACACGCAATCGTGCGCGACGTGGACGGTGTCGATGATGCCGATGATGACCGTATCGACCGGCAGCGATTTGGTCTCCGGCGTGAGCCGGGCGCTCGAGCCTTGGGTAATCAGGACGAACTCGCCCTCGCCGGCCCCGACGGTATCGACGGCGACCATCGAGCGGCCGGTGGTCACGAGACTTCCGCGGGTCTTCGGATCGACGCGATACGGCTCGACCAGCAGCAGCTTGAAGCCGACCATCGAGCCGACCTTTTCGGTGGCCACCAGCGATCCGGTTACTTTGGCGATCAACATGGCGTTAGCCTTTCGACAACAGTTGCGCGGCCTGCCGGGCGACGATCAATTCTTCGTTGGTCGGAATGGTCCAAATCTGCACGCGGCTATTGGCGGCGCTCACGCGGGCCTCGCCCTTGGCCGACTGATTGGCCTCCGGGTCGAGCACGATTCCCAGTTCTTCGAGGTTGCGGCAGACGGTCTCGCGGAAGGCGGGCCGATTCTCGCCGATGCCGCCGGTGAAGACGATCACGTCGGCGCCGCCGAGTTCGACCAGATACGCGCCGAGATAATGCCGCACGGCGGAGGAATAGACGTCGATCGCCAGCTTCGCCCGGACGTTGCCGGCGGCGGCGGCTTCGTCGATGTCGCGCAGATCGCCGCTAATGCCGCTGAGAGCCAGCAGTCCGCCCTGGTTGGCCAGAATCGCAAGGACTTCGGCAAGCGACTTGCCCGTGTGCTTCATAATGACCGGCAGGGCGAACGGGTCGAAATCGCCGACGCGGTTGTTCTGCGGCAGCCCGCTCTGGGCGCTGAAGCCCATGCTGGTCGCCACGCTGCGGCCGTCGCGGATCGCACACAACGAACTCGATCCGCCCAGGTGGCAGGAGATGATCCTCAGGCCCGGCCCGAGCAGTTCGGCCGTCCGTTGGGCGATGTAGCGGTGGCTGGCGCCGTGGAATCCGTAACGCCGCACCAGGGCCTTTTCTGCCCAGTCGTACGGAATGGCGAAGTAGCGGTTGCCGTCGGGAATGGTGCGGTGGAAATCGGTCTCGAACGCCGCCACCAGCGGAATCTTGGGCAGCTTTTCGCTCAGCAGCCGCATCGCGTTGATGTAGGGCGGATTGTGGGCGGGGGCCACGTCGTTCATCTCTTCCATTGCCGCCAGCACCTCGGGCGTCACCCGCTGCACGCCGCTGAAGCGTCCGCCATGCACCGCCTTGAACGCGATGGCCGACACCTCCGCCGCATCCTTGAGACAGCCATGCTCGCCGTCGGTCAGTTGGGCCAGACACTGGCGAACCGCCTCGGCGTGGTCCGGCACCCGCAGCGTCTTCTCCTGCCGCCGGCCGGCAATCTCGACGACGCAGCGGCTCTCCGGCGAACCGATCCGCTCGATTCCTCCGCGCGCAAGCTGCACGTTGCCGGCCATGTCGAACAGCCGGTACTTGAAACTCGTCGAGCCGAGGTTGGCGACCAGAATCTTCATGATAGTGGGCAGTTGGCAGTGGGCAGTTGGCAGTCGGCTGAGATCGTCTGTCTAATCCCTGATCCCTAGTCCCTGGCCCCTGACCCCTGGCCCCTGATCCCTATTTCAAATACGCCTCGATCACGCCGTCGGCGGGACGAGGAATGATGTGGCTGGCCACGAGCTCGCCGACCTGCGAGGCGGCGTTCGCGCCGGCCTCGACGGCCGCGCGCACGCTGCCGACGTCGCCGCGGACGATGGTGGTCACCAGTCCGCCGCCGATCTGAACTCGCTTGATGATTTGCACGTTGGCGGCCTTCGCCATCGCGTCGGTCGCTTCGACCAGCGACACGAGGCCCTTCGTTTCGATCAATCCAATGGCGTCTTGCATAGCAGTGGTTTCCCTTGTTCTCTGGGTCGTTGATTTGATGGTCTTGGAAGTTCGCAGCTCTGTATCCCGCACACGTCGTGTGCGAAATGCCGCGGTCCGCACACGGCGTGTGCGGGATACGTGGTTAATCGGCCGACTTCTTGGCCGGCATCGGCAACACGATGTCGAGGTCTTCGTGCGGCCTGGGAATGACCTGCACGCTGACGACCTCGCCGATGCGTCCGCCCGAGGCGGCGCCCGCGTCGGTGGCGGCCTTCACGGCGGCCACGTCGCCGGTGACAAAAACGCTGACCAATCCGCTGCCGACCTTGTCCCAGCCCAAGAACTGGACGTTGGCCGCTTTCAGCATCGCGTCGGTAGCCTCGACCAGGACCACGAAGCCCTTGGTCTCAATCATTCCCAACGCTTCCATTTTCTTTGCCATGATACGGTTCTCCAAAAACGAGAAACTCCCGGGGGTTAAATGACCTTCGATAACGCTACGCTTTGATTAACTCCACACTGGTCGCGTGGTCGATGTCGCAGGCGTTGCCTTCGTCGGTGTCGAGGTGAACTTCCAGCTTGATCTTCTTGCCCACCCGCACCAACAGATTGTTGAACGTCGTGTCGCAACTCGACGCCACGCGAAGACTCATGTGATCCTTGTCCTTGACGCCGTAAGACTCGGCGTCGGCGGGGCCCATGTGGACGTGCCGCTCGGCGCGAATGACGCCCTTCTTCAGCTCGACGACCCCCTTCGGCCCAACCAGCACGCAGCCGGGCGTTCCGTCGATCTTGCCGCTCGATCGGACGGGCAAGTCGATGCCCAGCGAAATGCCGTCGGTAAACGCCAGCTCCACCTGGCTCTCAGGCCGCGTGGGGCCGAGAATCCGCACCGTCGGCAGCATCCGCCGCCGCGGGCCGACCACCATCAGCGTCTCCTCGGCGGCAAAGAAACCGTCCTGGTACAGATCTTTCGCCACGGTCAGCTTGTGGCCGGCGCCGAACAGCGTCTCGACGTCCTGGTCGGTAAGGTGAACGTGCCGCGCCGAAACGCTCACCACGAGATTCGGCTTGCCCGGCGGACCGCCGATCTGCGAGAGGACGATCTCGCGAACGATCTGCTCGATGAGATGCCGGTCGATGGAGCGTCGATCTGGGGATGCGGTAGTGCTCATTGTGCAAATCAGCGAGCCGTTTGATTTTGTTGGGGGTTAGCGTCTGCGACGATCAAATCGACGCCCGCCGCCTCTACCTTCTCTCGCCACTCGGGCGTAATGCCGTCATCGACCACCAAGTGCTGCACGGCGTCCAACGGGCAGAGATGCGTGAGGCTTTGACGGCCGAATTTCGTGCTGTCGGCGACCACGATCACCTCGGCGGCCGTTCGTATCATCGCCCGCTCCGTCTCGACCAACAGCAGGTCGTTGTTGAAGAAACCCTCCTCGCAGACCCCCGCCGCGCTAAAGATCGTCTTCCGCACCCGAACCATCGACAACATTCGATCGGTGTAAGGGCCGCGGGCGACGCCGGTTCGCGGGCAGATGTTGCCGCCGATCAACACCAGATCGCTGCTGCCGTCCGAGGCGAACAGATTGGCCACCGGCAGCGAGGTCGTAACAACGTGCAAGCGGGCGGCCGACCAGAAGCCGCGCGAGCTCGTAGGTGGTGCTGCCGCCGTCCAAGAGAATTGTGTCGCCGTCGTCGATCAACCGAGTCGCAGCCATCGCGATTACGTGTTTTTTTTCCCAATCGGTGGGCTGCTGGGCGTCAAAATGGGGTAGTTTGGGGGAAACGCCGGTGTACAGCACGCCGCCGTGAAGACGTCGGGCCACGCCTTGCTCTTCCAATTGATCCAAATCGCGCCGGACCGTCGATTCCGACACGGCAAGCTGCTCGGCCAGCTCCGGCAACGAGGCGAAGCGACGAACTCTGACCAGCTCCAACAGGGTGTTCCGACGTTGTTCAGCCAGCATGAAACCCGTCCGAAAATGAGAAAATGGTTCCGCTATGTGGAGTATTTCATAGAATCTGACGGTTTGCAAGCATATTCTTTCAGAATTCTGCAAGATTATGACGGTATTGTGGAAAGATGCAAGCCACCGCATCATAATCCTCGACCGGCCGTGTGACCTATCATTAGTTGGTTGCCACCGCGGACTGTCCCGATTTTCGTTTCAGCAAGAACGGAGCTGCCCCAATCAAAGTGGTAATGCACCACCCATGCAGGCGGCTTAGACAGAGCGGACAAGACGTAAGTGCTTTGCGGTCTTGGGCTTTCTAACACCCGGAGAGCACTTCGATCATGTCGAGAAAACACGGAATGAAGCCGCCGGCAGAAAAGACCATCATCACCGGCGTTTTTGCCGCGGCGGTGATTCTGGTGATCGTGGTGGCATCTCTCCCGATGACGACGCTGGTCGGCGTCGTGCCCGACGACACTTTCTACTACCTGGTTATCGGCCGCAACATCGCCACGACGGGCGTCTCCACGTTTGACGGGGAAAACCTGGCAAGCGGTTATCACCCCGGATGGATGATGCTGGTTACGATGGCCGCCCGCTTTGTTTCGGACGGCGACCAATTGATTCGCGTCGTCGTCGCAATGGGGCTCGGGCTGCATGCCCTGGCGGGCTGGCTGCTTTATCGCTGTTTGCAGCGGTTCGTCTCCCGCGAGACCGCGGCGCTGGCGGCGGGTTTCTGGATGTTCGGCTATCTGCCGCTGGTCATTGCCAGCTTCGCACTGGAAATCAGCCTATACTGCGTCGCCTTCCTGCTGGGCTACGGGATCTACCTTGGTCGAATCGAGCCGTGGCTTCGGCCGGCGGGCGAAAACCGCGTAAGCCGAATTCCCACGCGAAATCTCCTGCTATTTGGCCTGAGCCTGGGCTTGTGCCTTTGGGCGCGCACCGAAGCGATCGCGCTGCTGGCCTGCGCGGTCTGTTGGCTCGGCGTGGCCGCTATTTTCGTGTGGCCCGGGGCGATTCCGTCCGTCGCCGGAAAACGATGGACGGATAGCGTCAGCCTATCTCGTTCATCGATGATCGAAGCGTGCCGGCGCGCCGTGCTGACATCCGCGGCCGCGCTGGCGGTAATACTCCCTTGGCTCCTCTACAGTCTGCACACCTTCGGCACGATTCGGCAAGCCAGCGGCGTCATGAAGATGCTTTGGATGCAGGGCGAGATGTCGGTTTTCAACTTGCCCGAGCGTCTTTGCGTCTACGCTGCGCGTTTCGCCGCCTGGCTGGCGTGCTCGATGCCCTGGACTTGGGGCGGCGGAATCGTTTCGATCGTGGCGACCACGGTCGCATGGATCGGTCTTCTGGCTGCCGTGGCGGTTTACGTTAAGCGGTCGCCGGCGCAAGTTCGGCGGGCAATCGGCGGCGTTCTTCCCGCAGTGGCCTATCCGCTCGCTCACGTGGTCGTCGCCGGCGCGATCTATTCCTCTTGTTTCGGCGACGTGCAATGCTGGTATCTGAGCCTGCCGTATCTCGAGATGTACGTGGTGCTGATCGTCGTCGGGTCGGCGATCTGGCTGACGGCGGCCGACGCGGAGCGAGCGAGAAGCTGGGCCTTCAAGGCCCTCGTTGCGGCCGGCATCTTCACGATACTCGGGTTGGTCCGATATGTGCAGACCTGGCAGCAGGGATTCTGGGCCTGGCAGCGCGACGTCTATACGGCGATCGAGCCGGTCGATAGGGCATTGCCCGTCGGCGCTCGCGTCGGCTGTTTCAACGCGGGCATTCCCGGCTATTTCAGCCGGCGGCAGATCATCAATCTCGACGGACTGGTGAACAACGCGGTCGTGCCGTACTGGCAGGCAAAGCGATTCGAGCAGTATTTGTCCGATGCCCGCATCGGCTTCATCTACGACGAGTGGTTGTCGATGAGGCGTGCGCAACGGTACTCGCAAGGATCGCCGGAACTCGTGGAGATCATCCGGCATCCGCTGACGAATTTTATCATCGACACCCGATTTCTCTGGACGGTGAAGCCACCCGCCGCTGCGCCGCGAAAGTCGCCGCCCAACGCCGTCGCCCCCAACCGTTACGGCCGAAACACGCTGACATCGAGTTCGCCGATAGGGCCATAGTGCTTGCGGTTGCCGGTGCATAGCACGAGTTGCGATTCGACGGCCGTGGCCGCCAGCAGCGCATCGGCCGCGCAGATTGCCGCTCTCAGGCATTACTCCCCCAGGCAAGGCAATCGCTCGTAGCAGCCATTCTGAGGGTCACTGGCCCCCGCCGTTCTCCTGGATTGGCCCAAAAGTGGTGTTTCACAGTTTTCCATCAACTCATGCCAAGTACACGAGCCATAATGTTTTATTTACCAGTCACTGTGACAAGTATACTTGACATTCCATGGACGATTGAGTAGGATAGCCGCCGGAGGAACAAACCATGTCGGATTTCCGCCTTTGCAATCGCCTAAGAGTCGCCCGGGCGGAGAAATGCCTCTCCCAAGAGCAACTCGGCTTGCTGGCGGCCGTGACGCGCCAAACCATCAGTTCGATTGAAACCGGCCAATATAACCCCTCGGCCTTGCTAGCCCTGGTCTTGGCGCGACGTCTGGACAAGCGGGTGGAAGACCTTTTCTATCTGGAGGAAAAGCCATGAACACTCAGCAAAGCGTCAAAGTAGACGAGCGGACGACGGCTGTCACGTGTGAAGCCAACACAGTGGCCCATGTCTTTATCATCGTCGCACTTCTCATAGATGCCATGTGCCGGCGTTTCATTTTTCACGAGGCGGTTTTGGACTTGTGCGCCATCCTCGCCATAAGCGGAGCCATCAGCACGGTGTATATGGTCCGGCACAAGGTATGGGAAGTGGGAGAGAGGTTTGGTTGGAAGGTGGCGATCGTCTCCGCTGTTACGTTGATAATCCTCGCCGTCGTCGGATTCATTCTTGCCATGACCAAAACCACGTGAATCTCGGTTGGTGCAGCGGTTCGACGAACGACCGGGGGGAAGACCTTCTTTATCTGGAGGAAAAGCAATGAATACCGCAAAAACCGTGGTTCGAGACGAGCGAACGGTGGCCGTTGAGAACGCCGCCTTCAAATGGGGCTACTACATTCTCTACTTTGGACTCTTGTTAGACTGCCTCTACCGGTACAAGGTTCGGCACGAAGGTATCGGGGATCTGTTCGCGGTGCTCGGTGCAAGTGCAGCTTTCATCAGTGTGCATCTGATCAGACATAAGGCCGCGGAACGGCTGACGTGGAGAAAGTTTCTTGTCGTTTATGCTTTTGGCTTGGTATGGACCGTGCTGTTTTGTGCGCCTTGGTGACCGTCCCAGTATACATTCTTACCATTCTTTTATTCCCGTAACCGTAATCCGCTGCTGCCGCTCTCCTCTCGCCTCCGCCGCCCTCCTCGTTTATACTGCTTGTCTATGATCTCTTTGGATGGACTCACCGACGCGCAACGCGAAGCGGTTACACACCTCGACGGGCCTCTGTTGATCCTGGCCGGACCGGGCAGCGGCAAAACCCGCGTCGTCACGCATCGCGTCGCCTGGCTGTTGGAGCAGGGAATCCCCGGCCAACACGTTCTCGCCCTGACCTTCACGAACAAGGCCGCCGACGAAATGAGCCGGCGGATCGAGCGGCTCACCGGCGATCCGACCGTCTGGGTGGGCACTTTCCATCGCTTCTGCGCCCGGCTGCTGCGAAAATACGCCCCGCTGGTCGGGCTGCAAGAGAACTACACGATCTACGACACCGACGACAGTCATCAGGCGTTGCGGCAGGCGCTGGCACGCCTGAAGATCGACGCCGAGCGGTTCACGCCGGAGAGCGTCGCCAAGGCCATAAGCTGGGCGAAGAACAATCTGATCGCTCCGCAGCAGTACAAGCCGCGGCCGGGCCACGCCCTGGGGCAGGTCGTCGAGGCGGCCTATCCGGCCTACCAGAGCCAGTTGGCCCAATCGAACGCCGCCGATTTCGACGACCTGCTGTTTCACGTCGCCACGCTGCTGCGCGACAATCCCGAAATCCGCGCCAGCCTCGACGAGCGCTACCGCTTCATCCTGGTCGACGAATATCAGGACACGAATCTGGCCCAATACGCCATCGCCCGCGCGTTGTCGGTCGATCATCCCAACCTGGCGGTGACCGGCGACCCGGATCAGTCGATCTACGGCTGGCGCGGGGCGAATCTGAACAACATTCTCGAGTTCGAGCGGGATTTTCCCGAGGTTCACGTCGTGCGGCTCGAGCAGAACTACCGCAGCACGCAACGCATCTTGCGCGTGGCCGCCGAACTGATCGCCCACAACATCCGCCGCAAGGAGAAAGGGCTTTTCACCGAGAACGGGCAGGGCGTGCCGGTGCGGCTTGTGACCTATCCAACGCAGAAGGACGAGGCCGACGGAATTGCCGCCCGAATCGCCGCCGACATTGCCGCCGGCCGCCGCCCGAGCGATTTCGCCGTCTTCTATCGCGTCAACGCGCTGAGCCGCGCGTTCGAGTTCGCCCTGCGCGAGCGCGGCGTGCCCTACCAGATGGTCAACGGGCTCGAAGTTCTTCCAGCGCAAGGAAATCAAGGACATTCTTTCGTATTTGCACCTGCTGAACAATCCGCAAGACGGCGTCGCGCTCCGCCGCGTCATCAACACGCCGCCTCGCGGCATCGGCAAGACGACGATCGACCGGCTTGGCCGACTACGCCGACCGTCATGGGCTGCCGCTGTTGGAAGCCGCGCGCCAGGCCGGCCGCATCGAGTCGATCAAAGCCCGGCCCGCGGCGTTGCTGGCGAAGTTCGTCGCGTTGTTCGATCGTCTCTCGGCGGCCGTTGCCGGGCCGATCGAGGAGATTCTCGGGCTGGTGTTGGCCGAAACCGGCTATCAGAAGCGGCTTCGCGAGTCGGAAGACGAAGAGGACCAGCAGCGATTGGCCAACATCGAGGAGTTGTTGACCGTCGCCCGCGACTTCGACGAGCGGCAGGGCGAAGCCGGCCAACTCGAAGCGTTCCTGGAGGAGACGAGCCTGGTCAACGACACCGACGCGTGGGAGACCGACGCCGACCGCGTCACGCTGATGACGCTGCACGCCTCGAAGGGGCTTGAGTTTCCGGTGGTGTATCTGACGGCGGTCGAAGAGGGAATCCTGCCGCACGAGCGGAGCCGCGAGCATCCCGAGCAACTCGAAGAGGAGCGGCGGTTGATGTTCGTCGGCATTACGCGGGCGCAGCAGGAGCTTCAGCTTAGCACCGCCCGATACCGCGACTTCCGCGGCCAGCGCAAGCTGACGATCCCCAGCTCGTTCCTCATGGAACTGCCACGCGGCGAGATGGACGTTGATTGGGCCGGGGTGAAAGAGCTTCCGAGCGAGTCGTGGCAGGAGGAGCAGGGGCTTGGCGATTCGTGCGAGGACGACTTTGGCGAAGACGAGTACGTTTCGGATGAAGGTGAAAGCGTCGCGCCGCCCGCGCGGGCGGCGCGTCCCATCTCCCTGACCACGGCGGCGGCGATGGCCAACGGCGGCGAACCCGTTGCGCCGCCGGCGCCCGACGCTTTCCGCCAGGGGATGTTGGTGATACACGAAGGCTACGGATTGGGGCAGATCATCGCGCTAAGCGGCAGCGGAGAGAATCGCAAGGCAACCGTCGATTTCGCTCCGCCGGCAGGCCGAAAGAAATTCCTGCTGGCCGAGAGCACGCTCCGACCGGTTGGAACGTAAGGAGCCGTAACACAGTAAATTGACCGATTGTTGTAGGGTGAAACTATGAAAGAGAGGAGGTCGGGCCGAACACGGTGTCCTTGAGCACGTGGTAAATCTGAGAAGAAGGTTTATTTCCTCAGTTTCCACACAAGGAGTCAAACCGTGCATTATATCGGCATCGACCTCCACAAGAAGACTATCAGCTTGTGTGTCATGAGTAAAGGGCGGAAGGTGTTGTGCGAGAAGGTCTTGCGATGCGACAACGAAGCGGGAATCATCGAGTTTTTCGGCCGCTGGACGCCGTTTCGCACGGTCGTCGAGGCCACTGCCAGCTACGAGTGGTTGGTACAGTTGATCGAGCCGCTGGCGAAACGCGTGATCCTCGCGCATCCGAAGAAGCTCCGCGTCATCGCCGAAACCAAGAACAAAACCGACCGTATCGACGCCCGGGTGTTAGCCGAATTCCTGGCATTAGACATGATCCCTCAATCCTATCGGCCCACGCCGCGGTTGCGAGCCTATCGTCGCCTGGTGCGTTACCGGCATTTTGTGCGCGGTCGGGTGACTTCCGTGCGCTGCAAGATTCGGCATATACTCAGCGATTACAACCTGGATCGGCCGAACCTCTTCACCGCCGAGGGCTTGGAATACTTGCAAGCCGTCGAGGTTTCTCCGGCCGACCGCTGGGTATTGGAGCAGTTTGTGTCGCAGTGGCAGCAGCATCGCAGCCAGGTGCAGGCGGCCAACAAGCAACTGCGGGAGTTTGCCAAGAAAGCGCCGTTGGCCGAACGCGAACACCGCGAAGTGCTCCGCAGTATTCCGATGATTGGCAGCGTAACGTTGGACGTGGTACTCAGCGAGTTGGGCGACGTGCGGCGTTTTCATTCGCAAAAGAAAGCGGTGGCTTACGCCGGGCTGGATCCGGGAGTGCGGGCGTCGGCGGATCGGCGAAAAGAGTTGCACATCACCAAGGAGGGATCGCGGCTGTTGCGTTGGGCTCTGGTGGAGGCGGCTTGGCGGTTGGTCGTCAAGAGCCGCTATTGGGGATTCCGTTACGAACGGCTGAAAGGTCGGATCGGGGCCAAAAAGGCGATCGTGGCGACAGCGCGGCGGCTACTGTGCGTGATGGTGGCGATGCTTCAAAGCGGACAGCGGTATCGCCTGTCGGCGGCGTGAGGTGAATTTTCATCGTTCTTTCAGAACAACCCTGGAGAAATCGCAGCGTACAAGATCAAGCCGAAACCGGTGGACGTGACGACTTGAGGACGACCCCGACACAAGTCCTGAATGGCGGCCGCTTCGGCGACCGACCTTCGATAGGGTGAATGGTGGCGTCCTTTGAAAACTTTTTTCATGGCGACGTTCGGCCCAGCCGACGATCCCGAATAGATGGTTGAGCGTACACGTTCACGTCGGCTCAGAACTCGAAATCAGCAGGAGGGAGCGAGTTCTTCCTCCGCCTCGGGCTCAGGGAATGTGTGGCAGCAGCCGCAGGAACCGCCCGCGGACCCTCGGACGAACGTGACCAGATCGACCGAGGCCGACGGCGAGGGGAATGTGGCAGACATCTGCCTCACGTTTCTTGCACCGGACGGCTTGACAAAAATGCTTTCATAGATGGATTTCAATCCGCCCCGTGTTTGCGTGGCGGACTGAAGTCCGCCCTAGGAATGGAAGAGGTTTGTGGCGGCCGACGATGAGCAGCACCCAACAGAATAGAATGGCCCCCACGTTTTCCATGATCGCCCGCGCGCTGGCGCATCGCAATTACCGGTTGTTCTTCTTCGGCCAGGGCGTTTCGCTGATCGGCACCTGGATGCAGCAAACCGCCTTGAGTTGGCTGGCATGGCGCCTGACTCATTCCGCCCTGTTGGTAGGAATGGTGGCTTTTGCCGGCCAGACTTCGGCATTCTTGGCCAGTCCCGTGGCCGGCGTGCTGGCCGACCGTTGGAATCGCCATCGCACGGTGCTCACCACGCAATCGCTCTCCATGATCCATGCGGTGCTGACGACCATCCTGGTAGCCACGGGCGTTATCACTATTTGGCAGATCATCGCGTTGACCGTTGTGATCGGGCTGATCAATGCGCTCGACATGCCGACGCGGCAGGCGTTGGTCGTCGACATGATCGAAGATCGCGCCGACCTGGGAAACGCCATCGCGCTGAACTCGCTGATATTTCACAGCGCTCGTTTGATCGGCCCTACGGTAGCGGGAATGCTGATCGCGACGGTCGGCGAATGGCCCTGTTTCTTGCTCAACGCAATCAGCTTTCTGGCCGTTCTTGTGGCTCTGCTGGCGATGCGATTTCCTCCTCGAACTATCAAGGCGCCGTCGAGTCACGTTCTGCGCGGCGTCGGTGAAGGCGTCGCCTATGCTTTTCGCTCGATGCCGATTCGCACGGTTCTAGGGGTGGTGGCGATGGTTGGTCTGGTCGGCACGCCGCTGGGCGTGCTGATGCCGGTGTACGCCGATAAAGTCTTGCTCGGCGGCTCGAAAACGTACGGCCTGCTGCTGTCCGTCTCCGGCCTCGGGGCTTTGACCGGCGCCTTGTTCCTTGCGTCGCGGAAGAGCATCGTGGGGCTCGGCAGGTTGATGGTTCTGATGGTTGCACTGCTCGGCGCCGCGACGATCGGCGTCGCTTGCACCAACGTGCTTGAAGTCGCGCTCGTTCTGGTGACGCTGATCGGCTTCGCCGTGATCATCGCGGTAGCCGCCAGCAATACCATCCTGCAAACTATCGTGGATGAGGACAAGCGAGGGCGAGCGACGAGTCTCTATATGATGGCTTTCATGGGTACGGCCCCCATCGGAAGTCTCTTGGCGGGCGGACTGGCCGACGCGATCGGTACGCCCTGGACGGTGGGGATCTCGGGCGTCATCTGCCTTGGCGGGGCATTGGTGTTTGCCTTCCGCTTGCGGGCGCTGCGTGCGAGCGTACACCCGATCTACGCCCGCGAAGGGCTCATCCCGGACATTCCGTCAGCGATCGAGTCGGCCGCCGAATTGACGGCCCCGCCGGAGGATTGCACGTAGCCTGGTAGTTCACCAACCCACGTAGATCCTGCCGACGCGCACGCCGCCGTGAGGGCCCCAGACGCCGACTCCGATCCGCCGCCCGACGCCGACATCAACGTTGCCGTACGGTCGCACCCCAACCGCAACGCCGGGAAAGAAATATCCGTCCCAGTAGCCGTCGCGCGGGTAGTAACCTGGATAGCCGCAATATCGATAGGCGGCGCGATAGAAATATCCGTAGGCCGCCGGCCGGTCAACTTCCGCGACTGGCGGCGGACTGTCATTCGGATCGTAATCGACCCATCGCCCATCCTCGCTGTACCACATCCAGCGGCTTTGCGGCGTCCAATACCACCAGCGGCCGTTGGACCAGCGGTAGCGCCAACGATTCGCATCTTGAGCGGTGGCAGCATTCGCTGCCGGAGTTGAGGCAGACTGGTCGCTTGCCTTGGCGCTGACATGCGGGCCGACTGTGGCTGCGTTAGCAGGGGCTGGGGCTGGAACAACCTCTTGGCCGAAGGCGTGCAACGCAACCAGCGCGATCGCAACTGCCACGAGCGGAAATAGTGTTGTCGTTCTCATCGTTCTTGACTCCTTCGTGTGATATGCTCTTGCGAAGATCCGCGGCATCGGCGGTCTCGTCTGAATAGGCTCGATATGCTCGTCAATACGTTCACCCCCTCGTAATCCAATTGAATTCTTCCCGCCAAGCCGCCTGCCGGCAAGGGGCGCCACGACCGGCCTTGCGGAAACGTCGCCTGTCGAGTAAACATTGACGAATGTCCGCTTCGCCACCCATCAAGAGATTCCTGTCGAACTCCGGCGTGCGAATTTACCGCATTCCCTGCCAGGTGTTCGAGACGCTTTCCGCCCGGGTGTACCTGCTCGTTGGCGCGGGATCGCCCACGCTGCTCGACGCCGGCAGCAGCCTCGCTGCTTCGACGCAACAGATTCTTGCCGGCATCGAAGCGGTGCGCGACGATTTCGGCGAGACGGTCCGTCCCGGCGACGTGCGGCGGATTATCGTCAGCCACGGCCACGTCGATCACGTCGGAGGGCTGCCGGAACTGCTGCGAACGATGCCGGCCGAGGTGGCCGTCCATCCGCTGGATCGCGCGGCCGTCGCGTCGTGCCGCGAGCACGTGGTCACCAGCGCCGTCCGCTTGAACGCCTTTTTCCGTCGAGCCGGCATCGATGCGGCCCGGCGCGGCGAGCTGCTAAAGATGTCGCCGTACCGCTGGACGGCCCGTGAGAACGTGCCGGTGGGACTGAATTTGGAAGACGGCGACGAACTGGACGGGCTGCGAATCCTGCACACGCCCGGCCACTCACCCGGGCACGTGTGCATCGGCGTCGGCAACCTGCTTCTCTCGGGCGACCACATTCTGTCGCAAACTCTGCCCCATCTGTGGCCGGAATCCGCCGCGGCGTACACCGGCCTGGGCCATTATTTGGAATCGTTGGGGAAGATCGAGCGGACGCCCGGTTTCGAGTGCACGCTGGCCGCACACGAGCAGGTGATTCACGACGTCTACGGCCGGATCAAGACGATTCGCTCGGCCCACCGGCGGCGGCTCGAACGGATGCTGGAAATGCTCCGCAAGGCCGGCCGCCCGTTGTCGATCGACGAGATTGCCCGGCAATCGTATCCGGAAGTAACGAGTTTTCGGGCAGTGCTGGCAGTGACCGACGTCGGCTCGCGCGTCGAGTACCTGCACCAGCGAGGCGAACTGACCGTGGCCAATCTCGATGAAATCGATCGCGACGAAAACGCCGTCTATCGCTATCGCCCGGCCTAGTCCGGGCTCCAAGTAGTTCTTGCCGCTTTCCCAAGGCCCCTCGATTGCAATCGGCGGGCGTTTCTCGCCGGCAGGGACTTTCTGAACGACACGCCGGCAATTCAGAAACCGCCGTAGTGGCATTCAACGGAGCAATCGACTCGCGACACGAGGCAGACCGCAGGGGGGTACTGTCCCTCCTTGCGGCCATTTCTTGGAATCAAGGCAAGTGCAACCTATACTTCCGTAGACATCCTTCCATCACTATCCACCAGCGTTTTCCCGTACTCCATAAGCATTGTTCATTCGGCGGAGGGGCAATTGTCATGTATTCTTTCCTTGCATCTACGACCACGCCATCGCGGGAAGTGGTTCCGGGAATCACGATCCATCCCCAGATCGTTCACACGGCCAAAGGGCCGATCGAGTTCGATTGCACCGAAGGCCGCGGGCCGGTCGTCCTGGCCGTGCACGGCGGGTTTGGCGGCTGCGACCAGGCTCGTATCCTGACCGAGTGGATCGATCCGTCGCACTATCATATTTTGTCGCCGTCCCGGCCGGGATATCTCGGCACGCCGCTGGAAACCGGCCGCACTATCGAGCAGCAAGCCGACGCGCTGGCCGCGCTGTTGGACATTCTCGGCATCCAGCGGACGACGGTCGTCGCGGCTTCGGCAGGCGCGACCGGCCGCCTATCTGCTTGCCGTTCGACATCCCAAGCGCGTCGCCGGCCTGATCGTCATCGACGGCGTCAGCGGCCATTACGACATACCCGAAGCCGACCTGCTCAATCAGGCGATCTTCTTGGGCGATCTCGCACAGAAGATGTTGGTGAAGGTCGGCGTTTGGAATCCGCGCGTCGTGCTGCAAGGCCTCTTCCAATCGGAATCGCTCTTCACAAAAAAGCAGACGGAAAAGCACATCGAGCACGTCATGGCCGACGAGCGGTTGTTGGTGTTCCTCAAGGCATTCAGCGACTCGATGTCGCCCTACCGGCTGCGCAAGCCGGGCACGGAGAACGACATCGAGCAGTTCCGCGAGTGCCGCCATCTCCCGGTCGAGCGCGTTCGCTGCCCGAGTCTGATCATTCACGGCACGCACGACGCCGACGTGAAGTTCTGCGACGGCGTGTATGCGTACGAGCACATTCCGGGCGCCGAGCGTTTCTGGATCGAAGAGGGCTCGCATCTCGGCTTCTGGCTGAGTCCCAACGCCGTGTCAGCCCAGCAGGCGGCCCGGCAATTTCTCGATCGTTGCAATCGGCGATAAGACTGCAAGAAAGTTCGGTGGGGCGCAATCACGCGGAACGCCGCCTTCTCGGCAACGGGAACAATTCGTTCACCTCGGCCCGGTACTTTCGATAGGCGTCGCCAAATCGCTTTTCCAGATACTCGTTCTCCCGCCGAATCAGCAGCTTGAACATGATATACGCCGCCAGCGGCGTCAGGAACAACAGCCAGGAGCGGGTGAACAACACCAGTCCCGGAATGATGAAGACGATCCACGCCGAGTAGATCGGATTTCGGACGATGGCGAAAATGCCGTTGGTCGCCAGCTTGTCGGAATTGTAGGCGGCCATCGCCGTCTTTGCAGCCAGGATCAACATCGGGACGCCGATGACGACCAACGCCATCCCCGCAGTGAGAAACACCCAATACGGGATCGTCGAGAGTACGCAGACCTGCGGCCATAGCCGCGTGGCCGCGCCGGCGACGACGGCATAAGCCGCCGCCGTCAACATGATGCTTGGCCCAACCCCAAAGCGGCTCAGTTCTCTGTTCATCGCTTACAAAACGGAAATGTCGCGCGAAGCGTAACGAGTGCGTTCTGCTACGATTCCTAAGGAGTCTTGCCGGAAAACGTGCGGCTATCCCGGCGTGTCGAGGAACGGATCCTGCCCCATCTGCCGCTGCGCCTTCTTCCGCTCCTTCTCAAAGTACATCATCGCCTTGCGCTGGCGGAAGTGGCGACGCTCCACCTTCTTCTGAGCTTTGCGGAATTGCCGGGCAAAACGGTCGAACGGGCCGAACGATTTCTCGCCAAGCTCCTTGTACTTGATCGATTTGTCGGGACCGAGCCCGGCGAGGATCAGATCGTCGTCCAAGGCGAGATACTGGCGGAACGTGCCGGGGTCGCCTTGCCGGCCGCAACGCCCGATCAACTGGCGGTCGATGCGGCTGGCATCGTGCATCTCGGTGCAAATCACGTGCAGTCCGCCGAGATCCTGCACGCCGTCGCCAAGCTTGATGTCGGTGCCGCGGCCGGCCATGTTCGTTGAAACTGTCACCTTGCCGCGCAGCCCCGCGCCGGCGATGATGTCGGCCTCTTCGGCGACGTGGTTGGCGTTGAGAACCTGGTGCTCGATCCCCTTCGCCGCGAGCATCTTCGAGAGCAGCTCCGACTTGTCGATCGAGCGGGTGCCGATCAACAGCGGGCGTCCCGCGGCGTGCATTTGGCAGACTTCCTCGACGATGGCCGCCCATTTCGTGTCGGCGTCGCCGAAGACGCACGTCGGCATTCGCTGGCGGATCGCCGGCTTGTTCGTCGGGATCGGCATGACGTGGCAGCGATAGATTCGCCGCAATTCGCGGGCCGAGCCCATCGCCGTGCCCGTCATGCCCGCCAGGTGCTTGTAGCGCAGGAAGAAGTCCTGCACCGTGATTCGAGCCGCCTGGCCGGTGGCCACCGTGACCTCGACCCCCTGCTTGGCCTCGACGGCCTGGTGAACGCCGTCGCGCCATTTTCGCCCTTCGGCCAAGCGGCCGGTAAACTCATCGACGATCACGATCTCGCCGTCGCGCACAACGTACTGGCGTTCGAAGAAATACTCGCGGTCGACGACGATCGCCTGCTCGATGTATTGGTAGATGTTGACCATGCCCACCGTGTCGAGCGCCGGCGGCTTCTGCATCATGCGGACCTTCTGCCGCCCCTCGCGGGTCAATTCGGCCTTCTTCTTCTCGTGCTCGTACTCGTAATCGTCGTCCTCGACGAACTCCTTGATGACCGAGGCGCTCCACTTGTAGCATTCGACGGCGAGTTTTTCTTCCTCGGTGGGCAGGGCGCTGATGATCAACGGCGTGCGGGCCTCGTCGATCAGGATGCTGTCGGCCTCGTCGACCAGGGCGAAATGGGCGTCTCGTTGAACCGGCTTTTCGTCAACCGCGGCGTGACCTTGTCCCAGCATTCCGCCGAGCACGTCGGTCTGCCCTTCGGCGATGCGTCGCAGCAGCAAGCGGTCGCGGAGAAAATCGAAACCGAACTCCTTCGCCGTTCCATAAGTAATGTCGCAGGCGTAGGCTTTGCGCCGCTGCGGCTGCGGCATCTGCGTTTCGACTACGCCGACGCTCAGGCCGAGCAATCGGTAGATGGGGCCCATCCAATCGGCGTCGCGGCGGGCGAGATAGTCGTTGACGGTCGCCAGGTGAGCGCCGCGGCCCATCAAGGCGTGCAGATACAGCGGCAGCGTGGCGGCCAGCGTTTTTCCCTCGCCCGTCTGCATCTCGACGATCGAACGGTGGAACATGGCGATGCCGCCGAGTATCTGCACGTCGAAATGCCGCATGTTGATGGTGCGGCGGCCGGCCTCGCGCACCAGGGCGTAGCCTTCGACCAGCAGGCGCGACAACGGTTCCCCGCTCTTCGCCCGGTATTGCAGCGACAGGCTCCGCTTGCGGAGCTGATCGTTGGCGAGATTCTGCAGTTCCGGCTCGAGGGCGGCGATTTTCGGGAGCAGCGAAGCCCAGCGGGTCAGCCGCCACCCGTTCATGGCGCCGGCAAGACTCGTCAGTTGCGTCTGGAATCCAGTCGGGATGTTGCTCACGGTATGCCTGTGCAAGGACGGAAACGGGCGTTGGACTACGCTAAATGGCAGGCATTATAGTGTACCACGTGCGCCAAGAGATGCGGGCTATTCGTTCGACGCCGACCAGGCATATCTCTGCGATTAGCCGGTCCGAGCCCGTGCGCTCTTGAAGTGGTCGGGGTGGAAGGCAGACGGACTATTGGAGGCGACGACCATGTATCCGCCGCCGGAACTCTCGCAGTCGGGGAAGACGCTGGCGGCCGTCCGCCACACAAACAGCGTCTGCTCCCGATTGCCCAGCGCGTTGCTGTAGATGCAGAAAACGCGATTCTTCTTCAATCGCTTCTTGACCAGCTCCATCTATTCGCGGGAAGGCAGAATGTTGCTGCCGGCCTGCTTCAGGTACAAAGGCTGCCGTGCGATCAGATCGTACTGTTTATCGTTCAGCGCCAGGCTTGCACGCCCGTCTTGCCGGATGGACGGAAAAGATGTCAAAACCGTTGTTTTCATCGCAGCCGTTGGCAGTCGGGAAGGGCAATCAATGTCGTCTGGCCGGCCGCTCGGCCGTTGTTCCCCGACCGCTCTTCCGGCCTGACGCCTGTTGGCAAAACTCTCCCTTGGCGATTATCACTCGCGGGGGGTGAGTATTGTAGCGGTTAGAAAAACTGCTAGGATGGCCGGTAACGGATTTCAAAGTCGTTGGGATGTCGTTGTTTCCGTGTCATGGCACCAGGTTGTGCAACTTCGAGGGGACAAGTGTGATGAGAAGGTCGAATCGTCGATCGGCAACTGTGAATCGAGAGGACGTGTTGGCAAGAACGAGTTGGGCAGGGGGATCCGCTCTTGCCTCATTCTGCTCCGTCGCCATTGTCTTTGGCATCTTGGGTGGTCTTTTCGCGCCGCAAGCGCGTGCCGACACCCACACTACCGGCGTGCCGCAATTGAGCAGCTTTCCGGGGCGCCGTACACCATTTACTTGGATTTCGCTGGATTCAACTTTACGGGCTCCTGGGGTAGCTCGGGCGAGATGCCCGGCAACACGCCGGCCTTCGAGAACGCCGGCGGAAGTTTCACCGCTGGCCAAGAGAACGACATCTCCCAGGTCTGGGCTCGCGTTGCTCAGTGCTACACCCCGTTCAACGTGAACGTAACCACAATCGACCCGGCCGCGGCTGCCGGACAGGCCGACACCGATGCCCATCGTCAAGCCTATTACGACCAAACGCCGCAGATGATGCACACGGTTATCGGGCAGCAGCAGAATAATTGGTGCGGCCCATACGGCGGCATCTCGTACGTGGGTGTCGACCAGGATTCGTATAGCCCCGCCGGCTATAACAACGGCGCCGGCGCCGGTTGGAAGACCGACTGGGTCTTCACCGACGGCGTGGGAACCGGTCTGGCGTGCGGGCAGGCCGCAGCCCACGAAAACGGCCATGGCCTGAGCCTTTCTCACCAAAGCGATTACAGCGGCGACACCTTGAAAAACGAGTACAGCCTGGGCGATGACAACAGTGGCAACGGCACATACGCCCCGATCATTGGCGCCGCCTATTACACGCAGCGTGGCGCCTGGCGGCTTGGCGACTCAGACAACGGCCAATCCAATCACACCCAGAACGATCCTGCCGTCATCTTGAGCAACAACGGCATCGGGGGCTTCGTTGACGACGGCATCGGCCACACCTTGGCCACGGCCACGACCATCCCCTTGTCGGGCAGCAACGTCAACGCCGCGCAAGCCAAAGGCATCATTACGCCTGCAAGCATGGCCTCGCCTACCCCCATCGGCGCATCGAACTATACCACCGACTTCTTCCGCTTTCACAGCAACGGCGGAGCGATCAACCTTACGGCTTATGATGGGTCGGAGTTTCTCGCCGCCGGGACGGCGGATCCGGGCGCCATGCTCCGCAGCACGTTAAAGATTCTCAACAACTCGGGAGCGCTCGTGGCTACGGCGACCGAGGCATCCTCGACGCTCTCCGAAACGTACTCCGGCACCCTGCCCGCCGGCAACTACTACGCCGAGATCGACAGCTACGGCGGCCACACCCAGACCCTCGGCAGCTACAACACGACCTACTATTACGACATGGGCTCGTATTTCCTGACGGGTTCCGGTTTGTCGGTGCCGGAGCCGGGGACGTGGGCGATGTTGCTGGCGATCGCATGCTTCGCTTCCGCCGCCGCCCTCCGCCGCGGCCGCGGGAGGAAGATGACGTCTGCCAACTCTGCGGAGTGAAAGAATCACCGAGCCATCGGGCCTCCGCGCTCTTATCTCCCGTTGTCTTTCATCTTCAGGACGATGCCGAGATTCCGGCGAGCCTGCTGGTAGTCGGGATTGATTCTCAGTGCTGCCCGGAGATGGGCTATCGCCTCGTCGAGCCGCCCACTGTTGCCCAGAACGCCGCCGAGGTTGCAATGGGCCACGGCATCGTTGGGATCGATCTGCAACGCCATCCGGTACTGGGCAATGGCCTCATCGATCCGCCCACGCATGGCCAGAACTCCGCCAAGATTGTCGCGGGCCCGGACATAGTTGGGATTGACGTCCAATGCCTTCCGATAATGCTCGATGGCCTCGTCGATCGACCCGCGATTGGCCAGAATTCCGCCGAGATTGTAGTGGGCCAGAGCGTCGTTGGGATCGATGTCCAACGCCGTCCGATAATGGACCATGGCCTCGTCGATCAGCCCGCGCCTGGCCAGAACGGCCCCGAGATTGTTCTGAAGTTGTGCGTCCCTGGAATCGACCTTCACGGCCTTCCGGTAATAGGCGATGGCCTCATCGATCCGCCCAGACTTGGCCAGGGCTTCGCCGAGATTGTTCCGGGCGTGCGCGTAGCCAGGATCGATCTCCAACGCCCTTCGATATTCGGCGACGGCCTCGTCGATCAGACCACGCTTTTCCAGAGCCGTGGCAAGGTTGTTGTGGGCCACGGCGTCTTTGGGATTGATCTGCACTGCCTTGCGGTAATGGACGAGGGCTTCATCAATCAGCCCGCGGTTGGCCAGAGCCAGACCGAGATTGTTGTGGGCAAGCGAGCATTCGGGATTCTCTTTGATCGTCGCTTCATAGAGGGTTTCGCCATCGGCATACATCCCGCTCTGACGCCACGTTAGCTCCGCCAAAATCGCCACGAGTACCACGCACAACACGTAGCTGCCCGGACCATGCAAGCGGAGTCGGCGGCCCAACGTCGCGACTGCCCCGGCCACTGCGGCGCAAGGCACGATCATCGCCGCATACTGCCAGTGATCCGCTACTAGAGAGTATTCCATGAAGTAGATGCTGACAAAGCCCAGCACCGGCAACAGCAGCGCCACGTAGCAAACTATCAACATCACTACCGGCCGTCCCCACAAACTGCGGCGCCACCATGCCAGCGCCAGAAGGACCGCCAGCAGCACGCCGGGCAGATACGCCCAGAGGTCTCGCTCACTAATGTTCCATCGCGGGTAGACGAAACTTAGATGAGTCGGCCAGATCACCTTCCAGAGGTAGAACCATACGGCGCAGCCTGCCACGGCGGCACGGCTCAGAAGACTGTCGGACCGCACCACGCCTGTCCCTGCTGCCACGTGTTGTTGGTACACTTCCATGCCGACCATCAACACCCCGATCAGAAGGTAGGGGAGAACGCGCAGCAGATCCCGCCACCCGAGCGAGCGCCGTTGCCACCAGACGCAAGCGAGCAATACCACCGGCAACGTCAAGGCCATACCTTTGGCCAAGGCCGACAGCAGGAACAAGCCGAGCGACAGTGCAAATCGCCATGAACCTCCCTCTCGTTCGTGCCGCAGGTAGAAGAGCACCGAGAGGAGCGCCAACGCCAACGATAACGTGTTTTTCAACTGGGCGATCCACGCCACGCTCTCGACGCAGACGGGATGCAGCGCGAAGATCGCCGCAGCCAACATCGCCCCGGGAATCCGCAAGCATTCCAGTATTCTCCACACCAAGAGCGCCGAAATGGCGTGCAACGCAATGTTCACCAAGTGGAAGCCGAGAGGATTCAAGCCCCACATTTCAAACTCGAGCCGATAGACCGTGAACGTCAGCGGCCAGTAATTGATGTACGTGCCCGGCGCCCACGTCTGGAGCAAGCCTCCGGGTTTGAGCACGGGGTTGTTCAAGAGGTGGAGATCGTCGTCCCAAACGAACCCGCCATACCACGCCGGCTGATACACCAAGAATACCGCGACAACAAGCGCGGCGGCAAACAGCCATTCTTTTCTATCGGCGGACTGAGCGATGGCCCGCAGAAGCGAGGGGGCAACGGAATCCGGCACAGCTTGAAGCGAACTCGGCGGCCGGGAGGCCTTGTTTCGTCGGCGCCGATCGCCGTCTCTTGGCAAGTCGCCTTTCCCTGGACTGCGGCTCATGTGGTGTCACCTGGACCAGACGCCTCACTCCCTAAGTCTTACCACAAAGGGACGCGCCGGCCAATCGGGCGGGAAATCTCCCCATCCCCGCCCCGTTACCCGCCAGCCATCGCGGTTGGGGGGGCAGCTATCTGTGGCCTTATTGCGACGGGCGTCAATAACCACTCCTGACGCCTCGTTCCTCCCCTAGACACCCACGCCGCTTTCGATACACTGAGAACGATCAATGCTCGGGAAGATAATTTCGGCTGTTTGGCTAAACATTAACGGCCCGGCTTCTCGATAATTGGTCCCCAGCGTTCCCATATACAACTCTGTCGAATCAGGATGCAATCATGGAAAAGCGCGTATACAATTTCTCCCCCGGTCCGGCCGTACTCCCCCTCCCCGTGCTCCAGGAGGCCCAACGCGACCTGCTGGCCCTGCCCGGCACGGGCATCTCGATCCTGGAGATCAGCCACCGCTCGAAGGCCTTCGACAAAATCATCAACGAGGCCGAAGCCAACCTCCGCTCCCTGCTGAAGATACCCAGCAACTATCGGGTGCTTTTCATGCAGGGCGGGGCGATCCTGCAATTTGGCATGGTGGCCATGAACCTGTTGCATGGCTCCGGCAAGCCGGCCAATTACATCGTCGATGGCACCTGGAGCAAGAAAGCCTCGGAGGAAGCCAAAACCCAAGGCACCGTCAACGTCGCCTGGGACGGAAAGGCCGGCAACTACAACCGAGTGCCCAAGCAGAACGAGTTGAAGCTCGATCCCAACGCCGTCTACACCTACATCTGCTCGAACGAGACGATCCAGGGCGTTCAGTGGCCGAAAGAGCCCGAGGTGGGCGACATGCCGCTGGTTTGCGACTGCTCGTCCGATATCCTCTGCCGGCCGATCCCGATCGAGAAGTACGGCATCGTCTTCGCGTGTGCCCAGAAGAACGTTGGGCCCGCGGGCGTGACGGTCGTGATAATCCGCGACGATCTGGTCGCGCGTTCGCCCGCCGATCTCCCCTCGTTGGTCAATTACAAGGTATTTGCCGAAGGCAAGTCGCTGTTGAATACGCCCCCCACGTTCGCCATCTATGTGATGAATCTTGTCACAAAGTGGCTCATCAACGAGATCGGCGGCCTGGAGAAGATGGCCGAGATCAACCGCGGCAAGGCGACGATGCTCTACGAAGTGATCGACGGCTCGAACGGTTTCTATCAGGCCCATGCCGACTCGACCAGTCGGTCGATCATGAACATTCCCTTCCGTCTTGCCAACACGGCCCACGACGAGCCATTTGTGAAGCAAGCGGCCGAGCGCGGACTGGTCGAATTGAAGGGCCATCGGTCCGTCGGCGGCTGCCGGGCGTCGATCTACAACGCCATGCCCGTCGAAGGCGTCAAACTGCTCCGCGATTTCATGCTCGAGTTCTGCCAGAAGAACAAGTGACAGCGGTTGACAGCGTGAATCAAAAGGGTGGCCGATAATGCAATCGTCCCACCCTCTCTTGCTTTCCGTGAGAGTTCGCCGCGCGAAGCGAGCGTTGTCGTTGCTCGGTCCGTGCGTAATCCGAGCCCTTCCACTTCTGCGCAGATCCGGTGTTTATCCGTATTCGGGAAATCTCAAGACTGCCGCATCAATCACACGGAGCAACTGCCGACCGCGACTCGTCTCGGTGAGGTCTGCCCAGACTGCGAACTGGAACGACACCGGAGCATAAAGGGGTGCTGCGTGCGGCCACGGGTATTCGGGATTCGGACTGTTGTAGCCGGCGAGTTTCGGAGCCAGCCGCTCCAGATCGTATGCCAAGGGCGTTATCGTCGGTATCCAGTTTTGCAGGTCTTGCGACCTTCCGAAACCGAGCAGCGCAGCAATTCGGTCTGCGTCCGGTCCCCGTCTATCATCGAGCGCCTGCAGAAACTGGACCAGAGAGGCATGCGTCGTTCGCGGTGGGTAACCCGTCCGCCAAAAATATGCTTTGCCAAGTTTCTCCGTGACCATTTGCAGGTAGTGAAGCTGGTGGCACGGCGCGGCGCCTTTTCGGCGTAGCAACTGCAAAATGATGTGATCGGCGCGCGTTTGCTCCCACCAAACCTGCTGATAGCGATTCATTCCATCACCGAGAAAACGAGACTGCGCCGTCGAGCGACCAGCCGTCGGGCAACGACAACCTGTGGTCGCGGATATTCTCCCATTGTGCCGGCGTGACGTCGAGCACCATCAGGGTATGGGCATCCTCGCCGCCGATATCAACGCCGAAGTCGATTGGCTGCATGGGGTCGTCCTCGCGGACAGCCAATAGGTCGTTGACTTCCAGAAAGCGAATCTCTCGTTCCGGCGCTCCGGCCGGCAGATAGTAGAGCGTCCGAATTCCCGGATCGGTTCTCAGATGCCGCTGGGCATACCAACGTGCCATCTCATCTCGGTTGAATTGAATCGCTGGCATTGCAACCCCTCTTGCCGCCTTGCCTTGTTCGCAGAAGCACCGCCCAGCCTCTCTACATCGTAGATGGCCAAATGCTCGTCGTCAAGGGTGTTAGGAACCATTGTCAAGAACCACTGTTTTCTGCCCTCCTCGTTTTCCGGCTGAAGCGTTATATTGTCCGGGTTCCGCCGCCTTATAGTTTGGGAGAGTGGTTTTCGCGGCTTGGAGGTTGTCCGGCAATCCCGCGCATTTTTTCGGGAGATGACCATGAAAGAGAACGTCCGACATGGAACTTGGCTTACCCGTCAGCTCATTCGGCTCTTCACGGTGATTCTGGCCGTGTTGTTCTTCTGGTTGCTTGGTTTCGTCGTCGAAGACATCGAGGCGATTCCAGGGCCGACCTTCGCGGAGATCGAGCACAAATACGTTGACGCCAAGTTGGTTGAACAGAACGATCGGCTTCAAAAGCAGATCGAAGAGTTGGAGCAACGGATCGCCGGACAAGCCGGACAACAACAAATTGTGCGAGATAGCTCCGAAAACCTGCAACGCACGATTCAACAACTGCTGCAACTCAAGAAGATCAGCGTCGAAAAATCGGTCTCTTTTTCCGATTCCGACGCGAAGCTCTTGACCGCGAGCCTGAATGAATTCTTTGACAGCCAAAAGACTTATCAGAAGATCAATCAGACCATTTCCGATCTGACGTCGGAAAAGGGGCGGCTGGCGAGCGAAAGGAGCCGGGTCGAGAGGGAAATCGCCAAGCAGCGAGAGCCTGCGACGCGCGAGTATGACCGGCTGACGGAGGCGCATCGGCTGCGGCTGGCGTTCTATCAACTCCTGATCCTCGTGCCGCTGCTGCTCGCCACGGCATACCCTTTAGTCAAGCGGCGCGGCGGTCTGTACTATCCGCTCTTCCTGGCCGTCGGCGGGGCAACCCTGCTGAAGGTCGCGCTGGTCGTCCACGAGTACTTCCCCTCACGGTATTTCAAGTACATCCTGATTCTCGTCCTCCTACTTGTCGTGGCTCGGCTGTTGGTCCACCTGATTCGCACGGTAGCGTTTCCGAAAGCGGCGTGGATGAAGCGACAGTATCGAGAGGCGTACGAGCGGTTTCTTTGTCCGGTGTGCGAATACCCGATTCGCACCGGTCCGCGCAAATTCCTTTATTGGACGCGACGCACCGTCCACAAGGTTTTGCCGCAAGGCGACTGCTCGGTCGTCGAAGAAGCCTACACTTGTCCCGCCTGCGGCACGGCCGTGTTCGAGGTCTGCGATTCGTGCAAGAAGGCGCGGCACTCGTTGTTGGACCATTGCGAGCACTGCGGAGCAACCAAGGAAAGGGCAAGCAGCCAGCCGATGTCCCCTCTCCCTTTGGGAGAGGGTTAGGGTGAGGGCCTATGGCGCAACCGGATGTGGTTCTGTTCCGTCCACCAAGCCCTCACCCCCGGCCCTCTCCCAAAGGGAGAGGGGAGATGCTGCCGTTGGTTGATTCGCGCGCTCAGCGTAGCGGTATTGCCGGTTGCACCTGCCGCAACGGTTTCAAGTGTAATCTCTCTCGGGCAAGCTGCATCGCGGATGGGCCGTAAGTTGTTCGCCGGACGCCCAGTTCGTCGATACTTAAGCCGAGTAGCCGCACTATGCTCGAAAACCGAAGTCTGAAACGCGATTTGCTGGCGTTGGCGCTGTTGGCCGCCGTGATCTTCCTCGCGGCGGCGCTGATTAGTTACGACCCGGCCGATCCGCCCGCCAAGCTTGTTTTTCCGCCGCACAGCCACCCGGCGAACGCCTGCGGCTATTGGGGCGCCGTCGTCAGCCGCCTGTTGTTCGAGGCGGTCGGCATCGGAGCATATTACGTGTTGGTTTCGCTGGCGGCATTCGACGCGGTTCTGCTCCTGCGGCGCGACACCAATCACCTTTGGCTCCGCACGATCGGATGGCTGCTCTCCCTGGCCGGCTTCACTACCCTGGCCGCGTTGGCCGTCCCCTGGCTTTCGCCCGGACCGGTCATCGGCGCCGGCGGATACCTCGGCGTGACCGGCCGGGCGCTGCTGCAAACGCACTTCGCCAGCGTCGGCTCCTATATTCTAAGCATCAGCCTGCTGCTTGGCGGGCTTCTGCTCTCGACCGATTACGCGTTGGTGCGATTGTTCGTCTGGATCGTTGCCAAGCTGACCAGAAGACTGGGCCGCGGCGTGGTTCAAGTCAGCACGGCTTATGCTCAGAAGCTCAACCAACGTCGCTCAGATCTCGACGACTTTGAATTGGTGGAAAACGGCGGCCAGGTCGCCATTCGCATGTCGGGCCGGACGGCCGTGGAGCAGGGTGACGAGGCGGATGGGGATCAGCAACCGAACGGCGTCGAGGACGGCAAGCCCGCGGCCGACCCCGCAAAAGCCCTGGGCTCGCGCGTCGGCATCAGCCGGCCGAAGCCGAAGGACAATCGGGAGGTCTTCAAGGAATTGGATGAATCGGTCCCGGGCCGAAAGCAGACCGACTATGAATTGCCCTCGCTCGACCTGCTGTTGCGGGGCGAGCCGATCAGTTTCGAGGAACAAAAGAAGGACGTACGCCGCAAGGCGAGAATCCTGGAGAAAACCTTCGCCGATTTCGGCTTTAACGTCCGCGTGGTCGAAATCCAAACCGGTCCGGTCATCGCCCAGTTCGAGGTCGAATTGGAGGCCGGGCTGCGATTGAGCAAGATCACCGGCCTGGCCGACGATCTGGCCATTGCCTTGCGCGTGCCGAGCGTCCGCATCGTTGCCCCCTTGCCGGGCAAGAACACCGTCGGCGTCGAAGTGCCGAACAACGAGCGGCAGCTCGTCCATCTTCGCGAGGTGATGGAACAGGGCGCCGCCCGCGCCGCCAAAATGCGCATCCCCGTCTACCTGGGCAAGGACGTGGCCGGCAACCCGTTGGTCGTCGATCTGACGACGCTGCCCCACTTGTTGATCGCCGGCCGCACGGGCACGGGCAAGAGCGTCTGTCTGAATTCGATCATCGCCTCGATGCTGATGACCCGGCGGCCCGACGAGGTCCGCATGTTGATGATCGACCCGAAGATGGTTGAGCTTAGCCCGTACAAATGCCTGCCCCACCTGATGCACCCCGTCGTGACCGACATGCGCAAGGCCGAGGCGATCTTGGGCTGGGCGGTCGAAAAAATGGAGGAGCGTTACCACCTGCTGGCCCGCGCCGGCGTGCGGCACATCAGCGTCTACAACCAGTTGGGCGAAGACGAACTGATCGAGAGAATCCAGCCGGAGGACGACGAAGAGCGCAAGCAGATTCCCACGCACATCCCGTACATCGTCATCGTGGCCGACGAGTTGGCCGACCTGATGATGACCGCCGCCAAGGAGGTCGAAGGGCACATCATCCGCCTGGCGCAAAAGAGCCGGGCGGTCGGCATCCACCTTGTGCTGGCCACGCAAAAGCCGACAGTCGACGTGATCACCGGCCTGATCAAATCGAACCTGCCCGCCCGAATCGCGTTCCAGGTGGCCAGCCGCACCGACAGCCGCGTGGTGCTCGATGAAATGGGCGCCGACAAGCTGCTGGGCAACGGCGACATGCTCTTCCTCTGGCCGGGCACCAGCACGCTGCTCCGCGGCCAGGGCACCTACCTGAGCGACGACGAAATCACGAAGCTCATCGCCGCCGTGGCCACCAGCGAGCCGGAGTACGTTAAAGAGTTGGTGCAACTGAAGGCGACGCTGCCCGACGGCGACCGGAAGAAGTTCAGCGACCGCGACGACCTGTACGAGGCGGCGATTGACATCGTGGTGCGCGAAGGCCGCGGCAGCGTCTCGCTCTTGCAGCGTTCGCTGGGCATCGGCTACGGCCGCGCCGCGCGCTTGATCGACTTCATGGCCGAGGACGGCATCGTCGGCCCCTACAACGGCTCGCAGGCCCGCGAAATCCTCATGACGCTCGAACAATGGGACCAAATCACCGGCCAAGGCAGCGCCGCCCCCGCGGAATCGCCGCCACCGCAACGCAGCGGCAAAATCGTCATGTCGCCCGGCACGGTGCGAACCGTCAAGCCGGTTGACGACGAAGAGGATTTTGTCGAAGAAGACGCCGAAGAGCAAGAGGAAGAGAACGTCGAAGAGGACGACGAGGAGCCGCCTTTCGACGTTGACGACTCCGAAGAAGAGGAAGTCGAAGAGGACGAAGGCGGCGACGAATCCTACGAGGATGAAGACGACGCCGACGACGATTCAGAGGCGGAGGATTCCTCGGACGAAGAGGAGGACGAGATCGAGGAAGAGGACGAATCTGAAGAAGACGAAGCCGCATCGGCCGCTGAATCCGACGGCGAGGATCATGCTCCCGCAAAGCGTCCCTCCACTCGCCGCTGGAAGGCCGAGAGCGCCTAGCGACTCCGTTGGGTCAATGGTGGCGTGTGAGCGTCAGATTTGTGGTGGCGTCAGTTGGGGGGAGGATTCCAGAAGGAGTCCCAGCAGATGCGCTCGCTGAGGTATAGGGCACGGAGGTGGCAGACGGCATCCGAGCCTTCCTCGCCCCAACGCATCCCGCCTCCTTTGAGTCGGTTTCCCACCACTGTTTTGCAGGCCGACTCCACCGGGCCTGAACCTATCTGCCAACCGTTGCCGACATAGGTCGGATAGTCCATGCGGTGCTCGTGATTCTGGAAGTATTGCAGCGTCTTGCGATGCACTTCCCGAACCGCCGACGAGGCCGCTGCAAGTTCCATCTCTTCCAACCGCCGCCGCACCGTCTGGCCACCTTCGTGTTTCAAGCGATGACACATGTCGTCGAGCCACGTTTGTCGCGAGGCTTCGTCTTCACCATACAGCGCCTGCCCTAATTCCACCAGATACTCCTTGACATGGTAGAAATCGAGAATGCGCACTGCCTTGGGGAAAAATCGCTTGAAGAACGACTCCAAGCCCGCGCCGCCATCGCTCAGCGCGATCTGTTGATCGGCGCTGGCCCAACCCACCTCCAATGCCTCGCGGTGAAGTTGCCGTCCGAGGTCGTCGAGCTCGAAAAACCCCGATAAATAGCGTACTTGACGCGGTGGCGGACGCTTGGGATCGTGCTCGCTTTGCGGGTTGTAGACCATGCCCACGTAAGCCATTCGGCCCTCGGCGCGTATGCCGCCGGGACCTTGTTGACGCACACCCGTGGCGTCGAGACTGATGTAGGCACAGCGTTGTCCGCGCGAATCGCGTTGCCACTGCCATTCCCGCGTTGGACCAAGAGATTGTCCCGCGTCGAGTTGCTGGCGAACGCGCCGGCCAGCGGCTTCCGTGGTTCGCTCGACGGTGGATTCGCTTAGTCGCAGCCCTGCCATTTTCTGCAACACCCACTCGGCGCCGTGGGCGAAGCTGCCTAACATGCCAGCCATCGCCACGATCTCTTCTGATGCGGCAGTCAGCCTGATCGGCTTCAATTGCAGGGCGCGCTCCCACGGCTTGTGACCACATCGGCAATGCCGGCAGTGATAGTAGGCCGCGTCAACGCCGATCGGCCCCATCAAACTCACGATGGCCCGCGTCCGCCAGCCGACGAAACGTGCGTCGCCGCCGCAATCGGGGCAGACAACGCTGCTGCCTTGGTACCCCCTTTTTTTCGGTCGTTGACCGTTGCTTCCAAAGCCTGCGCCCCCATCCGCAGCACCTTGTCCCGCAAAATGAACTCGGTCTCGCCAAACAACTGGTCGTCCCGCTTACCAACCATTAACTCGGCGATTTGCCAGATCTCTCGATCCATCGCTTTCGACAAAACATCATGTACACGTTGGACTTCGGCCAATTCCTCAGGCGTGCGATCCATAGCCTTCCCCTCCTGGTTCGGCGGAAAATAGGTAAACCTCCTTGCAAAAGCAACTTAATACCGAATTTCCCACCCACAATCAAGACGCTCAAACAATGGTGGCACTCGCAGCCCCCTGGTGTTGCCAAGTCAATGCGGAACTTGCTACAATGCACAATATTGGCAATTGCTTTGCCGATGGTGAGGCCATCATTCCTGCGGTTTACCCCCGCAGGGAACGCTTGGCTCCCTAGGCATCTTGCCCCTTTTCGATTTGGGAGGACAACCGATGGACACGTCACAGCGGCTCGTTTTCTGTGGAACGATACTTCTCATTGCGGCAACTTTGCTGACCGCCGGTTGTGACTCGGGGCGGCAAAACCGACCGACACCTGCTCCCGCCCCGCCGCCCCCGCCCCCGCCGCCGCCATCCTCGACTCAGCCCAGCCCCCCACCGGTTTCCGAATGGAAGCCGGACCCCAAACTCTTGGGCGAGCTCGACGACTATCGGGACGTCGGCGATTACCAAATTCGCGTCCCGAAGTTCTGCGAGCCGCAACCGACCTCAAACCTCGCCGGCAAGTATTCTTCCTACACAAAGATCAAGCGTTGGGCAGGACGGCTGCGCGGCGACGGCACTCGATTCGTGCTGTCGGTGCTGACAGCGACCGAATTGCCAGCCGACACCACTGCGGCACAAGTCGCCCAGGGAGAAATCCACTCGATCATGTCCGAGGTTGAGGACGTACACGCGAACTCTCAGTGGCATGAGGGCGGCGCGAGCCAGGCCAGATCGGCGGCATGCCTTTCGTCAAAGATACCGTCGAAGGCAATGCGGGCGGCAAGAAAGGGCACTGGGTCCGCTACATCACTAAGAACGGTGCGACCACGATCGTCCTCTCCGTCCTCGATTTCGAGAGCGACGACAACCACCCCTTCGACATCGGCGTCGCCTCGCTCTTGACGTTCCGCAAGAAATAATCGCTACGGAAGCGGTAACGGTGGCCGAAATCTCGGTCTGGTGGGGCAGACATTCCTGTCTGCCAGGCGTACGGCATTTTCTCCGGCAGACAAGAATGTCTACCCCACCCGAGACGATGTGGCGAATCTTCCACGCGCCGTCAGAAACGCCAGCTACTTTTTGCCCGATGGCAGCTTGATCGTCTCGCCGTCGACTGCGAAGACGCCGTTGCCGCGATGGTGGATCGTTTTCGGCTGCTTCTTCGCCGGGTCGATCCACGCCTTGACCACTTCGAGGATGAAGAAGTTGTACTTCGTGGCCAATTTCGCGTCGATCACCTTGCATTCCAGATTGGCGTAACACTCCTCGATCAGCGGGACGTCGACCAGCTTGCCGGGCGTCGGCGTCAGATGAAACTTCCGGAACTTATCGACCTTCCGCCCCGACGTGTTCCCGACGCCGACCACCTCAGCCGCCAACTCGACCGTCGGAATGTTGATGACGCATTGCTTCGTGGCCTTCAGATTGCCGAACGAATGGTTCTGCTCGCTGACGACGATGCCGACGATCGGCGGCTCGAAATCGATCATCGTCTGCCACGACATCGACATGATGTTCGCCCGGCCCTTGTGCGCGGTCGAAACCAACACGACGGGGCCGGGTTCCAACAGGCTGTAGACTTTTGATAAGGGAAACGTCTTTTTCATGGTTCTGGTCTATCGCTGGTTTGTTGCGAAGCCGCAAGCGGCTTGCACGTTCAGAACAACGCACGCTGTCCCGGCCCGTCGGGCTCTTCAGCGGGACTGATGCCCAGGTGCTCGTACGCGGCCGCCGTGAGTTTTCGGCCGCGCGAGGTGCGAATGAGCAATTCGCTCCGCAACAAGAACGGCTCGACCTCGTCGATCAGCGTGTCGGGCGAAAGGTTCATCGTGTGGGCCACCGCCTCGACCCCCACCGGACCGCCGACAAACACGCGGCCGATCGTTTCGAGATACTTCCGGTCCTGCGAATCGAGCCCCAGCGGGTCGATGCCCTGCATCGCCAGCGCGTCGCGCGCGACGGAAAGCGAAATCTTCCCGTCGGCCCTGCTTTGGGCGTAATCGCGGACCCAGCGGAGCCGATTGTTCGCCAACCGCGGCGTGCCGCGGCTGCGGCCGGCGATTTCGGTCGCCGCGTCATCGACGATCTTCACCCGCAGCTTCTTCGCGTTGCGGCGAACGATCTCCGCCAACTGCTCGACCGTGTAGAAGTCTAAATGTTCCCGGATCACGAAGCGGTCGCGCAGCGGCGCCGAGAGCAGACCGCTGCGGGTGGTGGCCCCTATGAGTGTGAAAGGGCGCAGCGACATGTTGATGACCCGGGCGTTGACCCCCTCGCCGAGCGTCAAGTCGATGCGAAAATCCTCCATCGCCGGATACAAGAACTCCTCGACCGCCTTCGGCAGGCGATGGATTTCATCGATAAAGAGGATCGATCGCTCCTCGGCGTTGGTCAGGTACGGGATCACGTCTTTGGGGGCAGCCAGGGCCGCGCCGCTGGCGATCTGGAAGCCGACGCCCAGATCGCGGGGAATGCACATGGCAAAGGTGGTCTTTCCGAGGCCCGGCGGACCGTCAAAGAGAATATGCCCCAGCGCCTCCCCCCGTTTCGACGCCGCATCGACCGCGATTTCCAGCCGAGCGTACACCTCCCGCTGGCCGACCATGTCCTGCATGTGCTGCGGGCGCAGGTCGCGGTCCTTATCGTCGTACTCCGCGGACGGCTGCAGAATCGGTTCCCGTGCCATAAGCACACAGTATAGAAGGGCAAACGCCAAGCGGCGAGGGGAGGGACGGACGACCCGCGAAGTCCGCCTTTCCGTGATCCGCGTAAAAAAAAGAATGCGAGCACCGCGTTGCACGAGGCGAGTCCCCGTCACCGATCGCGTTGCCACATAAAAAATCGGCGACGGAAGTCGCACCCTACAAACGGTGGGTGCCGAAGATCAGTATTCTTGGGCCGGCCGCTTTCTGGTATCATGGGGCGTAGACAGAAAGGATTCTGGCACTCATGAACGGATTCGACTCTCCCGCCGCGCTGTGGCTTCTGGTGGCCGCGCAATTTCTCGGCGTCCTAACTGGCTTCGCTGCAAGGTTTAGCGAGGGATCACGACGCCAGGGCGTCAGCCAAGGTCTGTTTTTTGGAGTTCTACTGCTAATGGGGGCCGCTACGCTCGTGGCCTTGGCCGTCGGGCCGGGCTGCTGGTTGGGCTGCGCGGCACGTTGGCCGTCATGATTCTGACGGTCACTTGCGACTTCCGGCGAGGCCGGGAATCGGCAACTTGGTGAGTCGCGACGGATTTGTTCCACCAGCTTCTCTAAATTGCTGGAAAACCGCGTCGTTACGATCGCGCAATCCGCCAAAATCGAAAAAAAGCTTCCTTTCGGTAGAACCGGCAACCGAAACCTATATTCAGGCAGCAATCATCGGATACGGGCGTTGCCGGGGGGGCAATTCCGCAATCCTGTCGCTCGCTTTGTGACGCGACAGGCCCTCCCCACGATGGTCCGACCGGTCTCGTTGCTGGGCTGACCTGATCAATTCACTGACTTCCCCGGGGGAGCTTTCTCCGGGGTGCAGCCACCGAGGAGGGAGAAAATGCGACGTTTTCTTACGGGTTTCGTGGTCGCCGCTGCCATCGCGGTCGTTCCCGCGCTGGCACTGGCCAACAACCAACAGGTTGCCGATGAAATCGCCAACCGGCTGAAAACCAGCGGGCAAATGAGCGACTACAAGATTGGTGTGAAGTACCAAAATGGGACGGCTTGGCTTCACGGGCGAGTCTCCAGCCCCGAGCAGATGAAAACGGCTCTGCGGCTGGTCTTTAAGACGGCCAGCGTCGATCGAGTGGTAAACGAGTTGAACATCACTCCATCCGAGCTCGCCCAGCCCGCCAAGACCGAGTTGGCCAAGGCCCGCACAAACGATCCTGGTGCCCGCGCGACGCCGGCGGGCTACAACCCGTTGCGCAACCGAGACACTGGATCAGCCGCGAAAGCAAAGCAACCCCAGCAGATGAGCCTGATGGAGCGTCTGGAAGCGGCCGTGCGGCGGAACTCCAAGTCGGAGGCTTCATCACAATCGTTGCCGATCCGTGAAGCGGCTCCTGCCCGCGACGATGAGCAGCCGAACTCGTCCAAGCCGTCAGCCATCACGCAAGTTGCGGCCGAAGAGCCGCAAGAACTCCCGGCGCCGAAGCAGGCTAGACCTGCGGTCAGAGTAGCGATGATGCAGCCAGTGCGTGGCCCGGTGGCGTCGAATGGCGCGCCGATGCCCATGTACCAGGCGGCTGCCGCCCAGGCCGGCGTGGCCCCGGCACGCTACGACCAGCCCTGCATGCCGAACTACGCTTGGCCAAGCTATGCCGCTTACCCAAATTATGCGGCTGTCACCTATCCGAAGCAGTACTCGCCAACGGCTTGGCCGTACATCGGACCTTTCTATCCCTATCCGCAGGTTCCGTTGGGATGGCGTAAGGTTACGTTGGAATGGGACAGCGGCTGGTGGTTCCTCGACTTCAAAGATCAGCCGGCAAGCTGCTGGCAGAGGTAGTTGCCACTATTCATCGAGCGAATGAGCAATCAGAGCCCCCAGTCGGGTAACCCGACGTTGGGGGCTCTCTTTTCTTGTTAGGACGGCGGTGAGTTCAGAAGGGGGGTGCCCAATCGGGCCGGGTCGTCCGAAACGCCCCATTTTTCCTCACCGTCCAATGAATCTTCCCCTACAATCGAAAAAATCCGCAAGTTCGGCCTAGTTTAACACGATAAATAGTGCAACCACGGCTCTGGTCACAGTTTGTCGAGGAGACACGGATGTCTAAGAAGGCCACTTCCACATTGCTCGGTATTTTGGGTCTGATGTCGCTACTGTCGGCTACGGGCTGCAGCAGCGTAGCGGGTCCGAACTTTGGGATACTCAACTTCCCGATTCCCGTGTCGCCTTACTTCCAGAAAGAGGCCGAGGATCGGTACTGGAACCATAGGCGCTACGATCGGATGCCCATCCTCGGTCCAATCACGCCCGGCTCGCCCGAAACGGCGTTGGATCCGCCGTCGGAGGACGAGGTAATGCGAGCCCTCGAGAAAGCGAAACCCGTTCAAGGCGGGCTTCCCTTCCTGCATGAGATTCAACGCAGCAACGTGCGAATCGTGGTCGAGCCCGTCGCCGACTACGTCGACCCCGTGCGTGTAATGCCGTTGGTCGGGCCCGTGCAGCTCCATCATGCCCACTATAAGTGCATCGTGTACTATACGGAAGTTACACGTGTCGGCTGGCCGATTCCCTACACCAACACGGACGAGGACGCTCAAGAGGTGCTCTACATCGACCACGACCATCTGCACATGGTCGGGAACGTGGATCCGGGGCCTGGCAGCAATTATTGAGTCTTGGCAACGTTGACCTAGCCACCTTCGGTTGTGGCGAAGAGAAGCCGTAACAAACCCCGGTGGCCGCGAGGCCATTGGGGTTTGTTTCGTTCGGACTGATTGCCTTTTTCGCGAATCCCCGTACACTTTTTGTCATGTTGACTGCGGTTAGTCGAATGCTGACGGTCGCGTTGGTCGCCTGGGCCATGCTTGCTCCCGCCGAGGGGGCAAGGGCCGGCGAAGCCGACGATCAGTTCGCCATTGCGGCGGGTCACTACCAACATCAGGACTGGAAACTCGCCGCCGAGGAGTTCCGCACGTTCCTGGCAGCGTATCCCAACGAGCGAAGGGCAAGCGAGTGCGTGTTCTTCCTCGGCGAGACGCTGCGTCAGTTGGGCAAGTTCGATGAAGCTCGTCGGCAATTCCAAACATATACCGGCCGTGAGCCCAGAGGCAGGCACGCCGCGGCCGCGCTGTTCGGCGCGGCGGAAGCCGCCTACCTGGCGGGAAACCTCGCCGCCGCAAAGCCGGATCTGGCGGATTTCCGCCAGAAATACCCCGACGATCCTCTAAACGCTTTCACACTGCCGTACCTGGGCGACATCGCGCTGTCAGTCGGCGATGCGGCTGCGGCGGCCGGTTACTTTCGCGATGGCCTCGAACAGTTTCCCGACGGGCGGCTGCAAGACGATTGCCGCTTCGGGCTCGGCCGCGCGCTGGCGAAGCAGGACCAGTTGGAGGAGGCCGAGCGGCTCTTCGCGGCGGTGGCGGGCAAACCGGGCAACCCCTTGGCCGACGCCGCCCAGCTCCACCTCGGCGTCGTGCAATACGCCGCGGGAAAGTACGATCAGGCGCTGACGAGTTTTTCGGCCTTCGAGGGACGATTAGCGAAGAGCCCCTGGCGGCCCAACGCACACCTGAATTGCGGGCTGGTTCTGCTGAAACTCAGCCGTCCGAACGAGGCGATCAAGCGGTTCGACGCCGCGATGGCAATTCCTTCGGCCGACGAAGATGTCGTGCAGCAGGCGATTCAAGGCAAGATTCAGGCGGCGTTGCAGACGAAAGACTACGCCGCCGTCGACCGCGAAGCGTCGCAATTTGACCAACGGTTTCCCAACAGCCCGTTGGCCGGCGACGTGCGACGAATGCTGGCGCGATCGCTCATCGAGCGGAAGGAACCGGCGCGTGCCGTCGCTTTGTTGCAGCCGTCGGTTGGCGAGATTCCCGCCGGCGGCAGTCGGCAGCAGGACCTCGAAAGCCGCTATCTGCTGGCCCTCGGTTATGAAGGGCTGAACCGCTACGAAGACGCCCTGGCGGCCTTGAAGCCGGTGGTCGATTACGCGAAGGGCCCGCTGAAGTCCGACGCACAATTGACCAGCGGCACGCTGTTGATGGCGCTGAAAAGACATGCCGAGGCGGTCGCCCCTCTCGATGCGTTCCTGGCGGATAGACCCACGGGCGACGTCGAGGCGAAAGCGCTGGCCGCCTTGGCCATCTGCCATGCCCGCGCCAAACAGATCGACAAGGCCAAGAAGCGATACGCCGAGCTGCTCGAAAAATACCCGCAGCACGTGTTGATCGCTCCGACGACGGAGCGGCTTGCCGAGGCGGCTTTCGACGCCGACGACGTTGCCTGGGCGGCGGAATTGTCCAAACGCCTGGCCGCGGCCGGCAAATCGGCCGAGTATGAGTTGAAAGGCAAGCTGACTCTCGGCTGGAGCCTATTCAAGGCGGGAAAGCTGGCCGAGGCCGACGCGACATTCGAGGAACTGCTCAAGAAGAATCCGCCCGAAGCGATCGCAGCGGAGGCCGCCTTCATGCGCGGCCGCATCTTGCAGGAACTGGGTCAGAACGAATCCGCGTTGGCCATGTACGATTCGCTGATCGAGCGATACCCCGGCAGCCCACACCGCGGCGACGCCCTGCTGGCGGCCGCCCGGCTGCAAACGAAACTGAAGCAACCTGCTGCCGCCGCCGCGGCCTACCAGCGTCTGGCCGCCGATTACCCCAGCTTCCCCAAGCTCGACGCCGCCGTATACGAATGGGCATGGCTAATGCAGGATCTCGGCAAACCGGAAGACGCCACCCGGCTCTTCGAGCGTCTGCACAAGGAGTATCCACAGAGTCGATTCTGGGCCGATGCCACCTGCCGGCTGGCGCTGCAAGCACTCCGCGGAAAGGACTACCAGCGGGCCGGCACACTGGCCGACGAGGTTGTCGCCAAGAAAC
Source organism: uncultured Planctomycetia bacterium (assembly GCA_963719005.1). Taxonomy (GTDB): domain Bacteria; phylum Planctomycetota; class Planctomycetia; order Pirellulales; family Thermoguttaceae. The sequence continues at coordinate 101,704 of CAVRAR010000016.1, read as the reverse complement.
CCGCAACGGCCGATCGCGGCGGCGCGGTCGAGCAGCCGGAGCGGGAGGTTCGCCAGTATGCGATGCTCTTGCGGGGCCAGATCGCCGTGGCCAAGGCCGACTGGCCGAAAGTGCGTGAAGCTTTCGAGGCATTGATCGAAGAATATCCCCGCAGCCAGCGGCGACCGGTGGCGGAATACTGGATTGCGGAATCATACTATCGCCAGGGCGACTACGCCGCCGCGATTGCGCGGTTCGAACGACTTGCCGAGCGGATGAAGGAAAAGCGGGAAGCTTGGATGGCGGTCATCCCGATGCGACACGCCCAGGCGCTGGCGAAACAGAACCAATGGTCCGATGCGCAGACGATAGCCGCCCGGATTGAAAAAGACTTCCCCGATTTCGAGCAGCAGTACGAGGTGGATTACCTGCTTGGGCGGTGTTTCGCCAACCGGGGGGAATTCGATGCTGCGCGGCAGGAATACAAGAAGGCGATTCGTTCCGCGGCCGGCGAGAACACCGAGACCGCGGCCATGGCCCAATGGATGATCGGCGAAAGCTACTTTCACCAAAAGAACTTCGAGGCCGCACTGCGAGCGTATTCGGGAATTGAATTCGTCTACGCTTATCCCACTTGGCAAGCTGCGGCGTTGTTGCAGGCGGGCAAGTGCCGCGAACGCCTGGGCGAGCCCGCCAGGGCCACCGAAGCTTACCGGAAGATTCTGAAGTCTTATCCGAGCACCTCGTTCGCCAAGGATGCCGCCAAGGAGCTCGCCAGGCTTGAAGCGGCGACTTCGCGGCATTAACGGCAGTTTCGCTTACCCGCGTACCGCTGAATTTACGAAAACAGATAAAGGAACGGTCTGGTGGGGCAGACATTCTTGTCTGCCTGGATCGCTGCATTTCTTCCGGCAGACAGGAATGTCTGCCCCACCGCTGTGGAAATGTGGTCCGTCGTCGGCCATTGCGAAGGGAATCGTAACATGATGAATGTGAAGAAGACGTCTTTGCGACACTTAGCGATGCTGCTGGCGCTGCTAGCGTGTGCATACTGCCTCACTGCCATCCCGGCAACATGCGCCGAGAACCAGACAACCGCGGCGCCGACCGTCAGCACGCCGGCAACGGAGGCGCGAGCGCTGATTCCGACAACCGATTTGCGGAACATCATCCACGACGCCGGCCCGCTGATGTACGCCATTGTGCTCTGCTCGTTCCTGCTGGTGGCGTTCTTCCTGGAGCGCTGCGTCAGCTTGCGGCGCGGCCGTGTGATCCCCAAGCCTTTCGTCAAGCGATTCCTGACCCAACTGCGCGAGGGCAAGCTCGACCGCGAACAAGCCTTGGAACTGTGCAAGGAAAACGGCAGCCCGGTGGCCGGCGTGTTCGCCGGGGCGGTGCGCAAATGGGGACGGCCGGGCGTCGAAGTCGAGCAGGGCGTGATCGACGCCGGCGAACGTGCGACCAACGGGCTGCGGCGATACCTGCGCGTGTTCTACGGCGTGGCCACCGTCGGGCCGCTGCTGGGGCTGATGGGAACCGTGCTGGGCATGATCCAGACCTTCAACGTGATCGCCGATCCGGCGTCCGACGCGCTCGGCCGGGCCGCCCCCTTGGCCGGCGGCATCGCCAAGGCCCTGTTGAACACCGCCGGCGGATTGGCCATCGCCATTCCCGCCTCGATCCTCTACGTATTCTTTGTCAGCCGCGTGGATCGGCTGGTGATCGAAATCGACAGACTCGCGCAAGAGGTCGTCAACGTGATCTCGGCCGAGGATTTGATGGAAAGAAAGACCTCCGGGCCGAAATCGCGGCGGACCAACACGCCCGCCGCGGCGTAAGAGAGAAAACCGAAATCCGAAATCCAAATGATGAAGGAAGTATCAACCACGAATGACGAATTCGGATTTCCGGCTTCGGATTTCGGGTTTCCTTCGTCATTCGTCATTTGAGCTTCGTCATTGTCGTGTGAACCCCTGGGTCCTGACCGCTGTCCCTGCCATGCCACTGAAAACCCATCTCGACGACGAACCGACGCTGAACCTGACGGCCATGCTCGACGTCATGTTCCTGCTGATCATCTTCTTCATGCTGGGAACGCGATTCATCGACGATGAGCGGAAGATCGGGTTGCGCGTGCCCGAGGTGGTCGATCGCGGCACGCTGACGGCCGCACCCGCTCGCCGCGAAGTCAACGTCTACCGCGACGGCACGATCACCCTCGATAAGAAGGCGGTGACGCTCGACGAGCTTACCACGCGATTGGCGGCCGCCCGGCGGCAATATAGCGATCTGGGCGTGCTGGTGCGCGGCGACGCCCGCGGCGAGTTCCAGAATGTCGCCTCCGTCTTGACCGCCTGCAAGCAAGCGGGCATTCAAGACCTGGGCATTACCGTCCGCTCGATGCCGCTGAAACGATAACTCGGTAGGAGGCAGCGTCACTAGGTTTCACTGTAGGGCCGACTTTAGTCGGCCTCACTGTAGCAAGGCAAGGCCGACTAAAGTCGGCCCTACAGCAAGAGCGACTCTAGTCGCCGATTTGGTTCACAGTTCCGCCTCTGGGCGGCATTGGCCTTAGCCATGAACATCCCACGGTTCCATCGCGTAATCGACTTCCTTGCCGGCATGGAACCGGTGATGGCGATATTCTGGCTCGGACTTCTCCTTTTCACCGCCGGTTTGGCCGTCCTGATGTACACTCGCTGGGGACAGTACCGTCCGCTGCGCAAGTGCATGGGGCTTTCGCTGCTGGCCCATCTGATTCTGGCGAGCTACGCCGCGACGATCCACATCGCCGCGCCGCTCTCACAACCGGCCGAGCAAACGCTATCTGTCTCGATCGGCGACGGCCCGTTCGAGAAGGCCGCCGGCGGCGGGGCATCGCCGAACGCCGACGCGGTCGGCCAGCCTTGGGAGGTTTTCCCCGACGACGCGGCAGCCCAACCGAAAGAAACGGGGTTGGAGCGGGGAAAGAGCGATCCTCTGGCCGAGCCCAAGCCCCTAGTCCGCGCGGAGGACGCGCGGCTGCCCGGCGATCCCGCGCTCGATCGAATTGCGTTGGCCGATGCAAAACCTTTGACGCCCGCGGCCGTCGATGCGGCACGGGAGTCGTCGCCCGCCAAGCCGGCCGAGTCGATCGACGCGCCGCCGCCGCAACGTCGCGAAGCCGCGCCCCCGACAATCCCGAGCGCCGCGCCCGACACCGATCGTCTGGCAAGCGACAATCCGGGCCGGCCGGTGCGCGTATCATCCGACGATACTCCGCAATCGCTGCTCGAACAGTTCGCTACGTTGCCGGCCATGGCCGATAGCGATCCCAGCGAACCCGGAGCACTCGACCGCGCCGCAACGGCGGCGATTCGGATGAAACCCGCTCCGCGCGTTGCGGTCAATTTCGATGGTTCGACCAACGGCGGCAACGCGGCCGGTGAAGGAACAGGCGCGGGGGCGTCGCTCGCCGGCTCGGATGGAAAACGGCCGGGCGGAGGCGAAGGCGGATCGGGCTCGCCGGAAGTCGCACTGACGGGCATTCCCCACGAATTCGGCGGCGCAGTGCCCGACGCCTATCGACTTCGCGTGGCTCCCAATCGAAACGGCATAGCGCAAAGCCGCGGCGGCACCGCCGCAACCGAGGCGGCCGTGAAGGCCGCGCTTCACTGGCTCGCCGATAATCAGGACGCCGACGGCCGCTGGAATCCGCGAACCCACGGCGCGGGCAAGGAGACCAACGTGCTGGGGCGCGATCGCCAAAACGCCGGAAGCCGCGCCGATAGCGCCATGACCGGGCTGGCGCTGTTGGCCTTCCTCGCCTCCGGCCACACGCATCTCGACGGCCCTTACCGCGACGACGTTCGCCGCGGGCTGGAGTACCTGATGCGCACCCAAGCCGCCGACGGCAATCTTGCCGGGCAGGCGGCCCCGTTCGAGTTCATGTACTGCCATGCGATGGCCGCCTGCGCGCTGAGCGAGGCTTATGGAATGACGCACGATCCCCGCCTGCGCGAGCCGGTTCGCAAGGCGGTCGGCTATACTCTCCGGGCCCAAGACCCGATCGGCGGCGGCTGGCGATACAAGCCGGGCGACGCCGGCGACACCAGCCAGATGGGCTGGCAGCTCATGACGCTCAAGAGCGCGGAACTTGCCGGCATCCCCATTCCCGACAGCACCCGTCAAGGCATCATCCGCTATTTGCAGAGCGTAGCATCGGGGACATACGGCGGCAGGGCATCGTATCGACCCGGCGAACAGCCCAGCCGAACCATGACCGCCGAGGCCCTGGTCTGCTGGCAATTTCTCGGCCTCTCGCGGCAAAACCCCGCCTGCAACGAGGCGGGCGACTTCCTGCTGGGCGAACTACCCAACGACAGCAACTCCAATTTGTACTACTGGTACTACGCGACGTTGGCCATGTACCAGTTGCAGGGCGTCCACTGGCAGCGGTGGAACGATGCGCTTGCGCGAGGCGGTGGTCAGCCGGCAGGTAAAAGACGGGCCGCAGGCCGGTTCCTGGGACACCGACGATCTTTGGGGCGGCCACGGCGGCCGCGTCTATACCACCGCGCTGGCTACGCTGACGTTGGAAGTCTACTACCGCTTCTTGCCGCTCTATGCCGAAGTCGCCCCCGACGAGCGGGCGAAGTAGGGCTCCTTGCCCGTTCATGCCTCGTCAGGACGCCAAAACTGTAGGGCGGACTTTAGTCCGCCGTACTTGATTGTAGAGTGGACTTCAGTCCGCCTGAGTTGGCGGACTAAAGTCCGCCCTACGTCCCTACGTTGCCCGGTTGACGTCTTATCGCAGATTGTGCATAATGCACGCCTACTCGCGACAAGACAGTTCCTTTCTTCTGATCCCGGAGAAATCGCTATGAGACTGCAAGGCAAGAGGGCAATCGTCACCGGCGGCGCGGCCGGTATCGGCAAAGCGATTGTCGAGGCGTTTGTGCGCGAGGGCGCCGACGTGGCCGTCTTCGACCTCCACCTCGACAAGGCCCACAAAGTCGTCGAGGCGGTTTCCAAACTCGGCGGCAAGGCATGCGCGGTCCAGTGCGACGTGGGCTTCTCCGACGAGGTCGCCCGCGCCTTCGCCGAGGCCGATCGCCAACTCGGCGGCCTCGACATTCTCGTGAACAACGCCGGCTTGATCCGGCAATCGCCGATCGTCGATATGCCGGAGGAGGACTGGGACTTCATTCTCCGCAACAACCTCAAGAGCGTCTTCCTTTGCTCGAAAGAGGCCGCCAAACGAATGATCGCGCAGAAGACCGGCGGAAGAATCATCGCCATCTCCAGCATCCATGCCGTGCTGAGCGAGCCGAACTGCGGTCACTACACCGCGGCCAAGGGGGGCATCGAGGCGTTCTGCCGAACGTTGGCCACCGAACTGGCGCCCCACAAAGTGACCGTCAATTTCGTTCGCCCCGGCGCCACTTTCACCGAACTGACCGTGCCGATGTACACGCCGTCGGTCAAGCGGGCGCTGTTCGAGCGAATTTCGCTGAAGGAGATTGCCGAAGCGTCCTGGATCGCCGCCGGCGTCGTCTTCCTGGCCAGCGACGACGCTCGGTACATGACGGGCCAGGACCTCACGCTCGACGGCGGCTACGTCATGGACGGCAGCCTGCCCGGTGCGAAGTATTGGACGGAGTAGACATCGTGGACCAAGACCGCGTCGATCGGATGCGAGCGTCGCTACATCACGCCAAGCTCGATGCTCTCGTGCTGCGGCTGCCCGAAAACGTCGTCATGGGGTTTGGCGTTTGGCCGATGAACGGCTTTTCCTACGCCGTCTTTACTGCCGACGAGGGCCCTGTCGCGCTGATTGCTCCATCCTGCGAAGACCAGGAAATAGGCGGCTGCTGGGCGGGCGTGCGGTTCTTCACGTGGCCTCGGCTGGCCATGAGCGACCCGCTGGAGGCGATTCGCGGCTTGATCGGCGACGTCTCGCGGCATTACAAGCTCGCGCGTGCGCGGATCGGCTACGAAGGATCGTTCGAGTGCGTTGCCCCGTCGCACAACGCCGGCGAGGTCATCGTGCCGTGTGAAAGCTCGAATTCGTTCCTCAGGTCGTTGATTCCTTCCGCTCGGTGGTTCGATGCGACTTCGCTGCTGCACGAATTGCGGGCCACCAAGACCGCGGGGGAGATTGCCCGCTTGCGAATGGCGCAGCGAGTTGCCGGCTTCGGCCTGGAGGAGTTTCACGAGTCGGTGGAGCCCGGAATGACGGAGGCCGAGATCGCCGCGGCGGTCTACACAGCCTGTCTTGCCCGCGGGACGGGGCTGCGCCAGGTTCGGCATGTCAACGTGTTTCCGCAGGTCTCGGCCGGCCGAAACGCCGAGCGGGCGTGGCGGCCGATCGTCACAACCGGCCGGCGGCGATTGCGCCAGGGCGAAGTGGCGTTGCTCGAACTGGGCGTGTGCGTCGATGGTTTTTGGGCCGACGTGACCCGCGTCAAGGCGGCCGGCAAACCGAGCCCGCTTCAACGCGACGTTTTCGCCGCGGTCAAAGCCGCTCAGCGGGCTGCGACGGCGGCAATTGCACCCGGCGTTGAAGCCCGCGTTCCACACGAAGCGGCGACCGCGGTCCTCGTCGAAGCCGGTTTCGTGAAGTACGTCGTCCATCTGACGGGCCACGGGCTCGGCTTCCGCTATCACGAACCCGAGCCGTTCCTTATGCCGGGCAATACCATGAAACTGAAGGTCGGCCACGTCTGTTCCGTCGAGCCGGGCTTGTATGGTTCGACGTTCGGCGGCATCCGGCTGGAAGATGACGTCGCGGTCACGGCGGACGGCGTGGAAGTCCTGACGAAGACGGCGAAAACGATCTAGGAAAAAAGGGGACAGGTCCAATTTGCCGGAACGGCCCGGAGGGTGCTTCGCACAAATTGGACCTGTCCCCTTTTTCCCCCCGTGCAAGGTCATTTAGCGACAGAAGGAGGAGCTTTCCCATGCCCGAGACCACCCTGACCGGCATTATCGTCATCGTGTTGGCCGGCCTGATCATGGGCACGAGCCCCTGGCCGCTGAAATTGATGCGGCATTTCCGCTACGAGCATTTCGGCTTCATCTCGATGCTTCTGGCGCTGTTGGTTCTGCCCTGGGCGATCACGCTGGCGTTCTGTCCCGAGCCATTTGCCGCGCTGCGGGAGGTCAACGGCGGCGTTGTGCTGCGCGCGAACCTCTTTGCGCTTTGCTGGGGAATCGCCCAGGTGCTGGCGATGCTGTGCTTTGTGCGCATCGGCGTCAGCTTGACGTACGGCATTCTGTGTTCGATCGGCGCGGCCGTCGGCGTCATCGTGCCGATGATCGTCAAGGCGTCCGGCGTGTTCCAGAAAGGGCCCGATCTCCTTTCGATGCCGGGTGCGATCATCCTCTTTGGAACGGTGGTCATGGTGCTCGGCGTCGTCTTCGCGTCGCTGGCCGGTGCGGGCCGCGAGAAAATGCAGAACCGGACGAATAAGGAGTCGCAGGGACCGAAGCGCACGGGCCGGTTCGCCGTCGGATTGATGATGGTGGTTGCGGCGGGCGTCCTTTCGGTCGGATGGGGATTTGCATTTACGTATTCGCAAGATCCGATCGTTGCAGCAATGAAGGCGCACGGGGCGGCCGGTTTTCCCGCCCGCATCGCCGTCTGGGCGATCGCGCTGCCCGGCGCCGCGTTGCCCAACGTGCTATATCCCGTTCTCTTAATGACGCGGAACGGATCCTGGCGAATGCTCGCCTCGCACCCTCGGGAAGCGGGGCTCTCGGTGATCTACGGGGTTCTCTTCCTTACGGCCACCGTGCTGTTGGGCGAGGGGACGCTGCGGATGGGATCGCTGGGGGCTTCGGTGGGCTGGGGGCTGGTCCAAGGCACGCTAATACTTGGCGGGCAAATCCTCGGCTTCCTCAGCGGCGAATGGCGCGGCGTCGAGGGTGCGCCGAGACGGCAAATCTATCTCGCGGTCGTGCTGCTGATCGCGGCCATGACGATTATGGCGAGCGCAAAAGCAGCCTCATAACTGACGATCGCCAGAAAGCGAACTTCCGAATAGCCGGTGGCCAACGGCCCGCGGAAAATCCCTCAGCGTTTGATGTTGCACTCCGGCAACGTGTGCTGGAGGTTACTCGCACCTCTATGCATTACCTGTGTCTTGTAGATAAATAGCGTTTTGAGTTGGGTCAGTCCTTTTAGGTGCTCAAGCCCGGCGTCTGTGGTATGTTCGCTGAGAGACAAGACTCTCAGTTGAGTCAGTCCTTTAAGATGTTCTAGCCCAGCGTCCGTTACGTTGGTATCGTGGAGCCACAAGGCTTGCAGCTTCGTAAGTCTGTCAAGGTGGCTAAGGCCGGCATCTGTTACCTGCGTTTTGCAGAGGACCACATCTCCGACGTTCGCGACGAAGTCAATGCCGACGAGATCCCTTAGCCAAGCCGGTCCGGGCGGGGCGGGGTTACGCGCTTCTGTAATTTCATAATCGTACCGTACTTGCCCGCCCAGCTTCCGAATTGCTTCGACCGATTCGCGTTGACCTCCGTGCTTCTTGCATCTTCACGGCAAACCAACTGCACGGCAGCGCACACAACGTAACAAACAAGAACAATGTCCGAAGGCTGAATTGACAGCAGCGTTTGTATTTAACGGTGGCCATCATTCTGCCAATATAACCGACTGTCCTGGTCAAGGAAAGTCGGACGCACAAAGGGGATAAGTCCAATTATTGAGAAGAAAGGGTGAGCGTGGTAGGTTCAGGCCATGCCATGGACAGCCCGCATAGCTCCTGGGGGAATGATTTTTCACGTGCTGAACCGCGCCAATGCGCGTGCGAGGATTTTCGCCAAGTACGCCGACTATGCAGCCTTCGAGCGGGTGATACGCGAAACATCGTGGAAGACCAAAGAAACACAAATAATTGGACTTATCCCCTTTTCTCTCCTTGCGTGATCACTCGTCATTTGTGCTGAAGGTGTTTTGGAATATGTTCCATGCGTTTGACGTATTCTCGGGCAAATTCCCGAAAACCATCGGTCAGATTCCACTGTAGCAGGTCCGGCAGGGGCGCCCAGACAGATTGGTCGTGCTCTTCGCTGAAGGCGAACGTGCCGCCGATCGGTTTGGCCTCCATGCAAAGCACAGCCAAATGTTGCTGGGCCATTTCGATATGAAACGCCCCAGCGACGCCGACGAGTTCGATTTCCAACCCGGTCTCTTCGCGAACCTCTCGCAGCACCGTCGCATCGAACGTCTCGCCCGGATCGACCTTTCCGCCCGGCCATTCCCAAGTGCCCACGAACGACTTACAGACATTCGACCGCCGCAGCAAGAGGCAACGGCCTTGGTCATCGCGAATCACCGCACGCACTGCAAGACGAAATGGCTTGCTTGACATAAGGCTCTCCTCGGCTCAAGGCAGATTGAAAACTCAGAATGTTGTGTTGACCGTAGAACGTTGCCCTACTCGAAGAAGTCCGGCGCTATCTGGTGCAGCCAGCCCTGGATCTGATCGCGGCTGTGCCCCATTGCAGTCAGCAGGCGAGCGAAATTGTTGAGGCTGGGTTGCAGGTGCGGGTGTGGCCGACCGATATGGCGGCTGATGACGACAAACCCGGTGAATGCCCGCCGATACAGCGGCTCCGCACCCGCGTAGTCCCCTTTGCTCTCCAGTAATCCGGCCAGGTTGTTCACGCTCGCGAGTGTGTCCGGATGCTCCGGTCCCAACACACGCTCGCGGGCCTCCAACGCCCGCCGATATAACGGCTCCGCACCGTTGTAGTCCCCTTTGGTCCCCAGTAATGCGGCCCGGTTGTGTACGCTCGTGAGCGTGTCGGGATGCTCCGGTCCCAAAACCCGCTCGCGGGCCTCCAACGCCCGCCGAGACAGCGGCTCCGCGCCCGCGTAGTCCCCTTTGCTCTCCAGCAATCCGGCCAGGTTGTTCACGCTCGTGAGCGCGTTCCGGATGCTCCAGCCCCAACACCCGCTCACGGACCTCCAACGCCCGCCGATACAGCACCTCCGCGCCTGCGTAGTCTCCTTTGCGCTCCAGCAAGAGGGCCAAGTTGTTCACGCTCGTGAGTGTGTTCGGATGCTCCGGTCCCAACACACGCTCGCGGGCCTCCAACACCCGCCGACACAGCGGCTCCGCGCCCGCGTAGTCCCCTTTGCTCTCCAGCAATCCGGCCAGGTTGTTCATGCTTGTGAGCGTGTCCGGATGGCTCGGCCCCAACACCCGCTCGCAGCCCTCCAACGCCCGCCGAATCAGCAGTTCCGCGCCCGCGTAGTCCCCCTTGCTCCTCAGCAATTCGGCCAGGTTGTTCACACTCGAGAGCGTGTTTGGATGCTCCGGTCCCGACACCCGCTCGTAGCTCTCCAACGCCCGCCGATTCAGCGGCTCCGCGCCCGCGTAGTCCCCTAGTTTGTAGAGGCACAATGCCGCGCGGCTGGCAAGCCAGGCTGCATCCATGTTGCCGCCATCCAATGCGTGCGTAGCAAAAGCGACTAAGGGGGGAATTTCCCAGCGGCAATCCCAGCCAAGCCACCCCCCTTCGAGGAATTGCGCTCGTGCCGTCACGACGTTGAGCACACGGGTCTCAATGGACGGTTCGTCGCTAGCCTCATGCTGCTTCACAACGGCTTGGAGCAGCCGATGGATCCGACAAATTCGCGGCATGCGGCCGTCGTCCGCCCATTCGACGACCTGGAGCAGACGTAGGCCGACGAGGTGATTCACGACCGTCAGCCAGGGGTCGTCATATCCAGGTTCGGCGTCGATGTCCAGTTCCGGATAGGTTTCGGCCACAACCGTGCGGAGCCAGGGCAACGGCACGCTATCGGGCGGGAAATGGGACGCCGCCGTGACCGCCAGGAGTTCGGCGGCGGTGAGCATTTCGAGCGTTGGGGCCAGAGTGGCTGACATCAGTTTCTCCATGTGGCTCACCGCGCCCGTGGTCTGCCGGGCCACCACATCGATTCCTTCCCGGCGTAGCCGTTTGAGCAGGTCGGCACACGTTAACCGTCCCCTGCGCTCGCCCAGATGAACCGCCACCACCTCAACCGCCAAGGTGAACCCCTGAAGCAAGCGAACAATCTCGCGGGCGGCCTTACGTTCGGCCTCATCGGCGAACCGGCCCTCCGGTTGGTAGCTCTCGATCAGACGTAGAGCGTCCTCCTCGGGCAGTTCGTCAACGGGTAGGTGACAGTGTCGCTCAGAACCGGCGCCGATCTTGTCCGGATCAAGTCGCGTGGTCGCCAGCACGTGCAGCCACTTCCGCCCGGAAAGTAAATCGGTGTGAGGCGGCTGGAGCAGTGCGGCGTCGTCCACATTATCGAAGATCAGCAAGGTCCGCGGCGCGGGAGGATTTCTTTCGCCTGCCCGCACGGCAGCATTGCGCTCAGCCAGATCCTGGAGCACGGCCAACACGCGCTTTGCGGCGCGGGTCTCGTCGAGTTTCTCCTCGTCGGAGAACTGGATGCCCAGTTCGCCGTCGAGGCTCCGCACGGCAGAGGCTAGGCTGGGTCGGCCAGCACAGCCGATCATCCAGCGGCCGCCGGGGTAGAAATCACCATAAGCGTAGGCGTATTGGATGGCCAGCGCCGTTTTGCCCAGGCCTCCCACGCCATGCACCGCCGTGAGAACACCAAACTGGCCAAGTCCCGCGGCTTTGTGCAAACGCTCCATTTCCACTTCCCGACCGACGAAGCGGCGATTGTGGGCGGGAAGGTTGCCCGGGGCATTGACAATCCGCCGCAGGCTCGAAAGCCGCTCGCTCAGCGAGCATTCGAGGTCGTCGAGCCGCTTACGAACATCGGCACGTTTTAGCGCATCGGTCCCCTCATCGTACCACGGACGGAGATCGACGTGGTTGCGCTGCCGGACTCCCGTCACCCAAGCCGTGGCCTGCTGCTCGAACCCCGGCGCATCCAAGCCGGGAATCTCGACAAAATAGACCTGGGCAACACCCTGTCCCTGCACGGCTCGCGAGTTCTCATACTTCAGGAACTCGACGATTTCCCATTCGCAATAGGGACTCGCCAAGTAAGCGGGCGAGAGAACCAACAGGAGGATGTTCGACTCGCGCAGGCCGGCCAGGATGCGGTTGCGCCAGTCGTCCATGGCGTTGATCTCGCTGAGATCGAAGAAGCACCGCAAATCCTCGCCCGCGAACTGTCGGTAGTCACTCTCGATCTGTGCGATCAACTCGGACACGCGCCCATGTTGATTGTCTTTTCGCGAGTAGCTAACAAACAGGTCGTACGGCATGGTTGTCGCCTCTGACTGATAGGAAAACTGATAGGAAATTTGATTTGTCTCACAGGACTGAGTCTAGCCAGTAGGGAGTGGTAAATCAACGGCGAGCAGCGTGAGTCGGCGTGCAGACAGTTCATCGAGTCCTGTCTCGCTGTCTGCGCCGTCGGTCGTGTTTCGCATTCTTTGCTTCGCATTTCAGTCTTTATGCCCACCCTTGGAAGGTGGCAAAGCACCTTGCCTCTTTTCGTCAGAACCCTTGTCAGTGTTGCGGTTTGACGATGGCTTCATTTTGAGCCCTGTCGGGTCAGTTGGCGTTGCGGCATCCCCTCCTCCGTCCCCTCGGTTGTCAAGCTCCGCTGGCCCAGGACACCGGAATATCCATTCTCATATTTGCAGAGGATGAGCCGCAATTTCGTACCACATCCAAACTCCGGCAGATAGGCATACCAAGGAGCCGAACAAGTCTGTCCAACGGCAAGTTGCCCACCCCCATATACCACCCAACCGAAGACCGATGCACACCAATGCCATAAATGAACAGATCCAGAGAATGGCTACGAGCAGGAAAAACCACCCCATGTCTGGCACGATGCGCGTGAGCATCAAGAACGCAAACGAACAAACCCACAACAATTCACCCTCGCTCAGCCACGTCCTGCGGTGACGAAAGCAGTATTGTACTGCGAAAATGAAAGGACACGCACAACTGCTTCCCGAAATGATGACGGAGAAGAATACATCTGTTTTCGACCCTTCGGCACCCCTTAACCCAATGATATAGCCTGAGATACCGTAGCCAACCGCCAGCAAGAGGAAGTCCAGAATTGTTAACTTTTGCCATTTCATTTCTTGACAACACTATGGCGACAGACTGTACGAAGAATCGCCATCGCGTGCCACAGTCCCGACTTCGCTGGCGGAACGGCGGACCACATTGTTCACGCTACGCAAGCAAGACAGGCAAGATCGGTTGTCCGTAACCTCTTGCGCTCACCTCCAATCGGGGCTCCAACCGTCGGTAAGCAATCGTGCATCGTTGCCATTTGTACCGATTGCCCAGATCGCGAGCCGATCGCGTGATTTTGCGTCCTCCCGGTCGTCGCCCCCTGAACGATAGCGAGAGAAGAGAATCTCCTTGCTATCTGGAGACCAGCAAATCGGCCCGCGCAAGCCGTCCGGGTAGTCAGCGATTGTCTTGATCCCGCCGGTGGCGATCTCGAAGACGGCCAGCTTTCCGAGGAACTGCCGTGCGCCACGATGTTTGGTTGGCAGAAACAGCTTTGCATGATCGCTATATTCAACTGCAAGATACTTTCCGCTAGGCGAGTAGCGGGCACCCTCGGGATCCCGCTCACTTACACCGCGGAGCAGCGGCCTGAGATAGCGAACTGCGCCGCCCGCCGCCCACCTGTTTCCACGGACTCGGCCCCCGAGGCCGGACTTCGCCCCTGCCGATACGGCGGCTTCCAGATCGAACTCCACGAGGTCCGACAGATCCTGATCCTTCTCGGTAGATCTCTTTTGCAGAAGTAAGAGCTTCTTTCCATCAGGCGACCAGTCACAGACTCTCCAATTACCAGGTTGCTCTAACACGTAGGCTCCGCGGCTGCCGTCTATCCCCACGACGTAGATCTCGGTACTCCGCGGCAATGCACTTTGATAGTAGCCTTGGCCGGATGGTCTGAAAACTCTCTTTCCAGCGCTGATCGAAAGTGCGATTCTCGTGCTATCTGGCGACCAGGCAAACTCTTCGTCTCCGTCCGGATCCAACACCCGGCACCAGGACCGGCCCAGGCTGCCAACGTAGATCATAAATCGCGTGAGTCCCTGGTACTTGGAATACGGCTCGCCGGTATCATACGCCCAACTGGCGAAGTAACGCCCGTTTGGGCTCTGGCGGGTCCAATGCGGTTCGCGGTAGAGCGTCACCCCTTCGACTACGACCGCCACGTCACGAATCTCCCCGCCGAAAACTGAGGTTAGGTGGCTGCCGTCCGGCGCATCTTGTAGAGGACATTCCCTCCCGTGCGTCCTGATAGGAACGTGATCCATGAACTCTCCGAGCTTTTGCCGCGCGGGCTTTGCGCAGCGGCGGAAAGTCGCCCGATCCCGAGGACAAGCAAAATTCCGACAGCAACAAGGAGTCGTCGACGATTCGCCAGTGTATTTTCCTGGAGCATGGGTTCCTCCTTCGCTAACCTCAGATTCTACGGCATCCACCCACATCCTTCAACAACCACATCCTTGCCAAACCGTGGAAGAGTCGCCATCACTTACGAGGCAGTCGCGGCGCGGCGAGCGGCCCGTTTCCAGCGGCGACGAGCCTACTGCTAGGAAATTTGATTTGTCTCACAGGACTGAGTCTAGCCAGTAGGGAGTGGTAAATCAAGGTGGCCATGAGGGGGAGTGCGGCCATGGCCGCACTCCCCCTCATGGCCACCTTGCCCGTTTCTGGGGTTCATGGGCGGCATTGCCGGCCGTTGATGCCACGAAAAACTGGCTCGACCGGCGGTTTCTCGCGCGGCACGCGCGCACCGCCCACGGCCGACGGGCGTCGGTGGAGATTAGAAAGTGGCCTCGAACGTGTCGATGTCCACATAGACCCGTTCCCGCGGCTCGACGGCAGACGGCGTTTGATCGTGCGAATCGCCGTCGCGGTCGTGGCCCCAATCGTCCGCGGGCGGCGGGCGCGGCGACGAGGGTGTGCCGCGACGCCAGATCTATCTCGCGGTCGTGCTGCTGATCGCGGCCATGACGATTATGGCGAGCGCAAAAGCAGCCTCATGACTGACGATCGCCAGAAAGCGAACTTCCGGAATAGCCGGGGGTCAACGGCCCGCGGAAGGTCCGTGAATTTGCCGCTGCCCTGCGGGAGCCGTTGGTTCCCGGCTATGGTTACACGTTATTGAGTCTCCTCCTTCGACATCCCCCAACCGCACGATCCCGACCTGCCTAGTGCAAAAAGTGCCAAGCTAGGGTTATAATAGGTTTGTGCAACTCCTTCCCGCCAGACACCCGCCATTTTGGAAAAAGGCTTTGGCTATGCCGCATTCTCCGTTGAAGACATTTTTCTTGCTGCTCGTACTGGTCGATAGCGTCTCTACGACGTTTGCGGAAGACATGGTGGTGGATTTCGCCTATCGGCCGCATCAGTGGCGCACCGCCATCTGCCCGCCGGACGATACGTACAAGACGCTGGTCACGGAGGAGGGCGTCCTGCTGTATCACTACGGTCGCGTGAATGCCGATTTCGCCACGTCGGTCCGCGTGGTCGTCGATGATGGCGAGAAGATCGTAGGCCAGAAGATGATCGGGCCGCGGCTTCCGATCGTGCAGACCAGATTCGAGGCCGGCAACTTCACCATTGTGCAAGAGGCTTTCGCCGCGGAGAAGCAACTGCCCGAGAAGCCGCCCTTCAAGATCGCGGCCGTTCGCACCGGTATGCCCTGGGAACGAAACGGACTGGTGCGCAACTGGGCCGAACTATCGGCGGACGTCACAAAGCAACTCGCAACGATCGCCGGCGGAAACCCCTCGCCTATCTACTACCAGATCAAGACGAAGCCGGGCGCTTCGGCGGCGGTGGCCGTCGCCTTGTGCGAAGGATGGCACGATCAGATCGGCCAGCGAGTGCTGGACATCACCGTCGAAGGGGCGAGCCCGCGAACCGTCGACACCGTGGCCGATCTGGGAAAGAACGTCGCCGGCCTCTTCTGGTTCGACGCCAAGGACGTCAACCGCGACGGCCTCATCGACCTAAGCGTCAAGGCGGCCAAAGACGCCAAGGACAAGAACACGATTCTCAACGGCTTTTGGGTATTCGAAGCCTTCGAAGATACCCGATAGCACCGCGGTGCTTTCCGGCAGTCTCGACGCGCAAGGCGCTTCGGTGAATTATGCCGGGCCAGCCCGATTTCCAGTCGCGCAAGGACTTCATCCTCGTCCACGTGACGAACAACACCGGTTCCGCGAAGACGATTTCGCCGAAGAGTGATCGTCGCAAGCGGCCTTGCCGCTCGAAACGCTTGACGACGACGACCAGATTCGGTCGACTTGCACGAGAGGGTTCTCTGCACCGAGAAAGTCGCGTCGCTCGCAAAGCGCAAGACCGACCGGGGCGAAGAGGCGGTAATGACCGCTAAGCCCGATCTGGATCGAGCCCGGCAAGACGGTCTCGTTCGCGGTGGTGTACTGCGGCGGCGGGCGCGTCGATGCCACGCCCATGACGCTTCACGACGCGGAAAAGGCGCGGCGGGCGACAGTGAAGTTCTGGCAGACGGCCAATCTCCCGTACGACCACCTCATCGTGCCCGACAAGAACATCCAGGCGCTGTTCGACAGCTCCATCCGCAACATCTGGCAGGCCCGCGAGATCAAGAACGGCCTGCCGGCGTTCCAGGTCGGGCGCGACCGTGCTATCGCGGTTGTGGATCGTCGACGGGGCGTTTATTCTCGAAGCGGCGACGATTCTCGGCGCCGGCGATCAAGCCCGGGCGGGCATCGCCTACGAATTGACGTTTCAGCAGCCGGACGGCCGCTTCGAGATCCTGCCGCGGTTCTTCAAAGAAAACGGAATCGTGCTTTGGACTTGGACGCGGCACGCCCGGCTGACGCAGGATAAGAAATGGCTGCGAGTCGATCTGGCCGAAGCTGGAAAAGACGGTCGCCTTCATCAAGCGCCTCCGCAAGGAAAGCTACCAGGACGCCTCGCCGCTGAACGACGGCCTGATGCCGCCCGGCGGCGTCGACGGCGGCATCGGCGGCGACCATCAGTACGAATACTCGAACGTGTATTGGAACCTGACGGGCCTGAAGGCCGCCATCGACGCCGCCCGCTGGCTCGGCAAAGACGCGCAGGCCGACCGAGTGGCAGAAGGAATACGACGATTTCTACGCCACCTTCCGCAAGTGCGAACGCCGCGATCGGCATTACGACATCCACGGCAACCGCTATCTGCCCATCCTTGATGGCGATCGAAGACCGAATCCTCCTCAACGGCGAGGACGCCCAATGGTATCTCCCCTGCAAGGCGCAATGGGCGTTCTGCCACGCCGTCTATCCCGGCCAACTGTTCGACAAGACCGATCCGCTGGTGAAAGGCAACCTCGAAATGCTGAAGACCTACGAGAAGGAGGGCATGGTCACCACGACCGGCTGGCTCACCGGCGGAATCTGGAACTATTTCGCCTCCTTCTACGGCCACAGCTTGGCTCTGGCAGGGCGATGGGCAGAAGGCTGCCGAGGTGCTCTACGCCTATGCCAACCATGCCTCGCCGCTGTACGCCTGGATCGAAGAGCAGGGGCTAAAGAACGAGCCGATCCGCGAAAACGGCGATTTCCCGCACAATTGGGCCAGCGCGGAGTTCATCCGCCTGACGGTCCACCTGCTCGCCCTGGACCGCGGCAAGGAAATGCACCTTTTCGAAGGTCTGCCGAAGCAGTGGACCAAGCCCGGCATGGTTACGCGGCTCGACAAGATCGTCACGCCCTTCGGTCCGTTGACGTGTTCGCTTCGCGTTAGCGACGATGGCTCGAAAGCCACACTTAAGGTCGAGCCATTGAGCGATCCCACCTGCGAGAAGATCGTCGTTCACCTCAGCCCCTGGGCCACCGCGACCCCGAACGCGACGATGACGCTCGATCCGAAGAAGAGCCAGCAGGTCGAAATTCCGATCGCGGCGGAAGACGCGGGGAAAGCGGGCGTCCAGGAATAGCGATTAAGAGGTTCTAACAAAACTCCAGTACGCGGTTCCAGCAGATCATGGCACAACCGATGATTAGGAACGCATCGTGAATGTCCGGTCGTTTCTCGTAACGCACCCGCAGACGACGCCAGTTGAAGAGCCAATCGAAGCAGGCTTCAACGACGTAGCGGAATTTGCCCAGGCCGCTGCCGTGCTCGGTGTTGCGGTGAGCAACCAGCGGCTTGATTCTCCGCTTGCGCAGGGGTTTACGAATCTTGGCTTCCGCATCATAGGCTCGATCCGCGAGCAGTTCATCGGGACGCTTGCGCAGTGCGCCGCGAGGTTGCTTGATCGGTGGAACTGCGTCGAACCAAAGGAATAGCCATCTCCGAATCGTGGCAATTCGCGCCGGTGTGGGTAATGGCCAGAGGCGTGCCGCTGCCGTCCACCATCAGATGACGCTTCGAGCCATTCTTGCCTCGATCCGTGGGATTTGGGCCCGTTTTTGCCCCCCAAAAACTGCTCGCACGGAGCAACTGTCGATCGCGGATGTTGACCAGTCGATTTGGCCTGCCAATCCCAATTCGTCCAAAAGTAGCTTCCATATCCGCTTCCAGACACCAGCCACGTGCCAGTCGCGGAGTCGTCGCCAGCACGTCATGCCGCATCCGCAGCCCAACTCCTGCGGAAGATATTCCCACGGACAACCCGTTTTCAATACGAAGAGAATCCCCGTGAGCGCCGCACGATCGGAAACTCGCGGTCGGCCTCCTTTCGGCTTGCCGCGTTCGCGCGGCAGCAAAGGCTTGATTCGCTCCCAAAGCGCATCGGGCAGCAGTGGCTTGGCCATAATATCCTCCCTGACATATCTGTTGGTTGACCAGGTTAGCCCGAGAGTTTAGCAACATTGGACAGATCAGGAAATACTGGTTTTGTTAGAACCTCTAAATAGAAAACGCCCCGCGACGGTTGTCGCGGGGCGTTCGGCTTTCGTTCATCCAACGCAGAGGACATCGCGCAGCGATCAATCGACGGGCGGAGGGTTGCCGCCACCACCGCCGCCGCCACGACCACCACGACCACCACCGAACCCCATACGAAGTTCCGATTGGGGAATGTCGAGCTTCTTGCCCTTCATGTTTTCGAGCGTGGTCTTCTGATCGGCGGTGAGCACGTCCGTCAGTTTCTTGTCGGTTTCTTTGCGCATTTCCTCGGCTTTCTTGCGCATCTCGTCTCGGTCAGCCCCCGAGCTGAACAACTCACCGGCCTTCTTCCTGGCGTCATCGCCGATCGACTTGATCTTGGCGATCTGGTCGTCCGTCAGCTTGAGATCCTTTTGGATGGTCTTGTCGCCGAGGGCCATAGCGCCCATGCCCATAGCCGCCATACGCTGCAGGGCAAGGCCCTTGAGGCGCTTGAGCTGATCGGGAAGAAGAACGCCCTCGATTTGCTTGGTGGTCTTTTCGCCGAGGGCCTCCATCTTCTTCATGTTCTCTGCCCGTTTCGCGTCGCGCTCTTCGGGAGTCAGATCGCGCATGCCCGAGAAGATCTCTCCCATGGCGGTCCGAGCTTTCTCAGTGATTTCCTTGATCTTGGCCTTCTGGTCGTCGACCAAGTCCAAGTCTTTTTGGACGGTCGGAGCGTTCAACAGCATTCCATACATCATCGACAACGACGGCCTAGGCATTCTGCCGAACCCGCGGCCTCCGCCTCCGGGCCCCGGCTGAGCCCACGCGGTGTCGCACAGGGCAAGCGCCGCAAGCGACACTACCGCGATTGAGACAATACGAAGTGAACGGATCATAATCATCTCCCGAGGTGAAAAAAGGAAAGGAAACGTTCCTACATGTCAAAAGACCTTATGCGGCAAACCGACCGCAAGACGGTCCGAACACCTTTAACCCGCCGGAGCCGAAAAAGTTGCGAAAAGAAAGTCTCTTTCGGCAATTCGATTCTTACCATACCCCTCTCTGGGAGCGAGACGGGTCGGCAGGAAACACTCCCTGCCCGGACATTGCCGCCTCTTGCCCTTCGGATGTGCCTGCGCACACAAGCCGTCAGTATGCTACCAATCGACTGCACAAAGTCAAGAACGTGAATGCCGGGCGTGTGAGCCGGACTTGCGGGTTCTGCCGGGGGCGCCGGCAAGCCTCGATTGCAGCTTGGCGCGGGCGCCTTGCCCGCTCTTCTCCAGGGCGCAAACGTGCCTGCTTCGTGAACCGCACAAGCGTCTGTTGCAGAGTGCAAGTGTCCAACCGGTGACGGAGGATTATCACCCCAAGCCCCGCGGCCCAGTCCAGGATGACTTTGCCGCCTCGAACGTCAAAGGGGCCTATAATTGATACAAGGGAACAAAACGGGGCGGAAGCGATCGCATCGAGGTACCTATGAAAAACGGCCTGCTCGCAATTATGGCGGCTTTGTCATTGGCTTTCTGCCGATCCGACACGGCCTTAGGTCAATTCTCCTCCCAACCAGGCACGTTCGGCTACCGGGTTCTCGGACAACCGTTGGTGCCGACCCAAGGCATGTTTGGCAGCGGCATTCAAACCAACGTGGCCGGGAGCTTTCTGTTCGTTGGGCGCCCAAACGGCGGGAATGATTTTGCCACGCCTTGGCAGCACCCTTATCAGAGCGTCATCGATCAAGCCATCGCTGCGTTGCCGCCGGCGCAACTGACGCTTCCGCCGCAACAACCCGTCGGCGCCGTGCAAGTCGCGCCTCCGGCCGGAACGCTGACGCCGTCCGTGCAGATTGGTCCGCCGGCTCAATTACCCCCGCCCGGATACAACGCCCCCGTGCCTTCTCCCGAGCAAGGCGCCAATGTGCCGTCGGGCGTAGCAGCAGGGGCGACCTGGAATTATGCGCTGGGGCGAAGCGTGAACCGAGCGGGAGCCGCCCGCGCTGAGCCATACGTGCATTCGCCGGAACTGTCCGCCCGCCTGACGCGGATCGCGCGGATTCGCGGCATGTTGGCCGGCCATGCCATCGACGTTTACCTGAGCGGCAACGCCGCGCTGGTGCAGGGCGTCGTACGCACCGCCGCCGATCGCACGGTGCTCGGAAACGTCCTCGGGCTCGAACCCGACGTCTCGCGAATCGACAACCGGCTGGTCGTGCAGGGGTACGGCACTCTCTCGACGGGAACTGTCCCGCAACGCCCGCAAGGCTACCACGCCAGCACGACGCCCGCGTACGGTCCGTGATAGAGAGTTGACGATCCGTGGTTCAATTGGGCAGGCCCCAGCGTGAGGATGTCGATGTTGGTGTTCAGGTTGTCCGGCGCCAGCGCCAAGTTTTGCATCCACAGGGCCCTGTAGCCGATTTGCGTGGTGAAATGCAGCGTCCAGCGGTAGACGGCGGTCACTGCTATCTCTTCGGCAAACGCCGTGTGGTCCCCTTGTGCGGTGCCTGTAGACACGGTTGTGGTTCCGGCGTCGACGTTCGTGTAGGTGGTCGACTGGTGCGAGTGATTGTCCATCACGGCCGCCTTCATGTCGACGTTCACCCACCAGCGGTTATCGACGTAGAACTCGAAGAGGGCTCCGATCTGCGGACCGACCATGTCGTTGCTGGTGGCGACGTGGATCGAATTCAAGGAGCCGTTCGCCATAACCGTGCCAGCCTTCGTGATATCGGAGTTGGTGTTGTAATCGAAGTCTTCCGGCAGGCCCGTGTAGCGGACGCCGAAGAGGATCGACGTCGTCAACTTGTCCGGCGGCGACATCGGCACCTTGCGGCGGATGTTCAACTCGGCGCCGAAGAGCGACGAAGTGTACTGGATCTGGGCGAAGTTGTTGAAATCCAAGCCGAGAATGGGAGTGCTGCCGAAGCCGCCAAACGGTGAAAAGAGGTTTCCGATGCCTCCGTGGGCGTTCGGCGTACTGTCGCGCACGGCCATCGTATTGTCGCCCTGCGAAACGCCGAAATAGACGCCTTCGACCTGAAGACACTCGTTAAACGTGTGGCCGACAGTCAGCCGCCCCGTTGGGGTGAAATCGTACCTGAAATCGCCTGTCGAAAGCACGATGTCCGTGGGACCAACGGTACTCGTTGGCAGCAGGCCGAGCGAGGCAAAATCGAAGTTATGCGTAGGTTGGCGGGTAACGGCGCCCAACTCCGACACGACGTACAAGCGGGGGCGAGGCGGAATAATGTAAAGCTCGTCTTGCGTCGGGCAACATGATCGCAGCGGGTCGGCAGAGTCGCACCCGGCGCACGGCGGCGCCCACTCGTCCGGTGCAAGCGCCAAGTTTACCTGTGGAACGCCGCACTGTCGGCACTCCTTCTGAGAGTATCCACAACCGCAGGGCGCATCGGCGTTCGGCACACCGACGTTGGGCCCGCCGTCCGGCCCCGCCGGCTGGGTAGCGATGCTGCCATCTTGTGCGATTGCTGATCCTGCCAGTATTACCCAAACTGCCAATCCTCGCACCACTGGTTTGGCCCGTCGCCAGAGGCTCTCCATAGCATTGGTCCCGATAGGTTCTTGCCAGGCAAGAAATGCGGTCAACGGAAGCTTTCCTGGCCGTTATCATCAGACAACGTCGGCTGTTTTTACCCCTACCATCAGAATATTCGCTACAATCCGCCTAACCGGTACGGGTTCCGCGAGAAGACGTTCGAAGAGAGTCCCCGTAGGTTGTGGGGGCATAAGGTGGCTTACTTCGCTTTGCGGTGTGAGCCTTCCATGGCTTTCAGACACTCCGCCTGTGTGATGATGCCGTCGTGGTTCAGGTCATAGCGGTTGAACTCGTCGACCAGCTCCGGAGTCCATTCGCTGGCAAACTCGGCCATGTCCACTTGGCCGTCGCCATTGATGTCCTTCTCCCGAAACCATTCGGGCAGTTCCTTGGAGAGCCGTTCCTGGGGCGTCAGGAATCGCCCGGACTTCGGTCCCACTCGCTTTGGCGCATCCGCCGGAGGATCGGAATCGGAACTGGCAGCAGCCGATCCTGAAGAGGTGTGGCTGGACTTGGCTGGTGTCGATGGAGTGGATGACGCTGCGGCTGCCGCTGGCTTTGAAGAGTGGGCAGCCTTGCTCTCGCTGCCGCCAGGCCGCTCGCTCGGCTGGCCAAAACCCGGCAGCGCGGGCAACGACGGCTTCGGCGCGGCAAACCCGTTCTGGGACGGCGTAGCGCTCGCGTTGTCAGAAGAAGACTTGTCCTCCGAAGATGACGTTTCGCTGTCGTCATCGTTGCGGCTTCCGCGGCGCCGACCGCCGTCGGCCGAAATGATTTTGCTGAGGGGAATCGGATATTTCAGCTCGATTCCCAGTTCCGTCAGTTTCTTTTCCACGATCACCTTGGCTTCACCGGTGACTTCGTCCTCGTCGATCATTCCGTTGCCGTTTGTGTCGACTCTCCGCAGAAACGCCGCCGTGGTAGGATCGGCGCGCCGGGAGGAGCGACTGGCTGAGGCCCGATCACCGCCGCGATTTCGTCTGCGGCCGCCACGATAGTCCTGGCCAAGAGCCGCGCTCGCACAGAGAATGATCGTCAACGCGACGAAAAGTTTACCGGCCATCGCCATCCCCTGCTCTTCCTCGGAACGTGGCTAACACGTTCCATTGTAATCCGGGACGCCCACAATAATACCAACCCCGCCACGAATAACAGGTGTCGTTCCACCGAAGGATCCGGCCAAAATCCGTCGTGATCGAGCGAACTTTTGCGGAAAGCCAGCGTATAAGACCACATTGAGGGGGGTATGGGGCGACACGGGAACGTTCGTGGCGGCCGGCGCGTCTAAACAGCCACGATGCCACGGACGACGGGTTGCAATTTTTAATCCGACAAATCATACTCAGGTAGTCACGTCTGGTGGTTTCGGAACAGCCTGCCCCCCTCTGGATTGGATGACCTCTATGACCGCCACTTGCTCGACGTTTTGCCGGTACTCGTTACTGGCTGGGGCGATCATCCTGTCTACGCATCTTCTGTGTGCGCAGGAGGGCCCCGTTCAATTAGTCGCGGGCCCGGACGGCAAGTCGATTGTCATGGGCCCGGACGGCAAGCCTATTATGGGCCCGGACGGCAACCCTATTGTTATGGGCCCGGACGGCAAGCCTGTTATGGGCGGCACGCCCGGTGCTCCGCCCACGACGGGGCCTCACGGGCCGAAGTCGCCGGGGCCGCCGGGCAAGCCGGGAGATGCAGCCAAACCCGACGAAACCGCCAAGCCAGTACAACGTCCGGCCAAACCAGAAACGCCGCCCGATCCTAAGGAGTTCCTGAAGGCTCAACCGGACAAAAAAGGCTTGTACAAGTTCACTTTTAATGGGCAACCCTGGCTGCCGGTCTTGCAATGGCTGGCCGATCACTCCAACATGAGTCTCGATTGGCAGGAGTACCCCGGCGATTATCTCAATCTCAGGCTGCAACGCAGCTACACGATCCGGGAGGTGCGAGGCATGATCAACCGGCACCTGCTCGACCGCGGATATACGCTGCTCTGCGAGGGCGAATCGCTGCGACTCGTGAATATCAAGAAGCTCGAACCCGCTCTTGTGCCGCGCATCGATCCGAAGGAACTCGACCAACGCGACCGCGACCCTTATGAGTGGGTCAAGGTCTTATTCCCCCTCGATAGCCTCACGGCCGATACGGCCTTTCGCGAACTTTCGGTGCTGAAGAGCAACAACGGGAAACTCACCCCCATGGTCGATGTCAACCGTGTCGAGGCTATGGATACGGTGGCGAACTTGCGAGACATGGCCGCGCTATTGAAGCAAGAGCAGTCGGTCGAAAACCAACGGCGATTGGTGCAGAAATTCAAGCTCCGTTATGCCCGCGCCGATGACGTCCTCGAAGACCTCCAAGCGATGGTGGGGGGCGAGGCCAAATCGTCTCCGGGGCGTCAGCCCCAGAACTCGCAGCAGGCGCAACAGGCCGCAATGATGAGGGCGATGCAGCAGCAGGCACAGCAAGGCGGACAACCGGGCCAACCGGGCCAACCGGGCCAACCGGGCCAGCCGCCTGGCGCAGCAGCCGCGTCGAAGATCCCCACTGCCTTCGCCGTCAACCCGCGCGAAAACAGCATCCTGGTGACCGCGCCGCCCGACAAGATGGCGATCATCGTCCAGGTGATCAAGGCCGTCGACGTGCCGGCCGATAGCGACTCGTCTGATCCCGATGCGAGCCGAACGCAGGTCTATCGGCTGGCGGGCATCGAACCCGAGCCGGTGGTCCAGGCTTTGGAGGAAATCGGCCATTTGGGTCCCACCGCACACCTCAAACCGGACAAGAAGAACAAGCTCATCATCGCCGACGCCTCGCCGGCCGATCAGGCAACGATTCGCGCCTTCGTCGACAAACTCAGCGGCAGCGACCGCAGCTTCGAGGTGATTCGTTTGCGGCGGCTGCGTGCCGATTCCGTGGCCGCCAGCATCGAGTTCATGTTGGGCGTTGATTCGAAGAAGAAAAAGACGGAAAGTCACCATTATTGGAACCCCTGGGACGACGACAATTCCTCATCGACCACCGACAAGACGAGCGATTTCCACGTCCACGCCGACGTGGAACACAACCGGCTCCTGCTTTGGGCCAACAAGGTCGAGCTGCGGGACGTGCGAGACCTGCTGGTGAAACTGGGCGAGATCCCCCCGACCAATGGCAGCGAAAAAACAAAACGAATAGTGATCGACGGCGGCAACGTGCAGGAAACGAAAGAACTGCTGGAGCGCATCCGCGCCGAATGGCCGCTGGTGGCGCCGAATAATAAGCTTTCCACGCCTCTCCCGGCTTCGGAGAAGGGCAAAGTCGAAGCGCCGCCGCTGGAGTCGAATCCCGAAGCGGAATTGCCCGCGCCGCCGTCGAAGACCACTGCTGCGCCGCCGAGGGGAACGATTGTGCAATTGACGGAGCTCCGCCGCGAGGCGACGGCGGAAGAAAGCGTTGACGCTACGAGCAAGACTGCCGCCGGAACGCCCGGCCCCGTGGACGTGCGGGTGGGGCCCGACGGAAAACTCGTCGTCTCCTCCAAGGACGCGCAAGCCCTCGACCTCTTCGAGGAATTGGCCGCCGAGTTGGCAACTCCGCGCAAAGAGTACAAGGTGTTTCACTTGCGAAACGCTTCGGCCTTCAACGTATCGCTCATCCTGGAGGATTTTTTCAAGGAGGAGCCGAGAAAGGACAAGATTCGCTTGCCCGACTATATAAAGTGGGAGTACGGCCTCGAAGACAGCGACTTGGAGGGCAGCGGCGACGAGGGTGAGGGGCTGTCGAAACGCCGGAAGCTCAAGTTCCTTTCCGATTCGGACGCCAACATCATTTTGGTTTCGGGTGCCACCGCTTCCCAACTGAAGACGATCGACGAACTGATCAAATTGTACGACCAGAAGCCGCCGCCCGACTCGGAATTGTCCCGTCAGACGGACATCTTCTATCTGCGGCATTCCAAAGCCAAGGCGGTGCGCGACGCCGTCAAAGAAGTCTTCCGCGACCTGCTCAGCGAGAACGACAAGGCGCTGGCCAACAATCAACAGCGCGGAGAAAGGCACAGATACTCCCCATTCGGCTTCGACGAATCCGGGGGCGACAACGAGGGTGGGCAGAAAACTCCCAAATTCAAGGGATCGCTGTCGATCGGGATCCTCGACGAGTCGAACGCCCTGGTGGTTTCCGCCCCGGCGTACGTTTTTCGGGACGTGAAGAAAATGATCGAGAATCTCGACAAGGTGGCGGAGGCGAACGACACGGTGCGCGTGTTAAAAGTCAGCCACGACGTCACCCCCGAACGTTTGCGCGAAATCATCGACGCCATTCAGGGCCGAGCGCCATCCGGCGGATCGGCCCCGGCGGCCACACCGCCGACGCGTCAGCCGGGCCCGAAGCGAGGATCGAGAC
This sequence comes from uncultured Planctomycetia bacterium, assembly GCA_963719005.1. Classification (GTDB taxonomy): domain Bacteria; phylum Planctomycetota; class Planctomycetia; order Pirellulales; family Thermoguttaceae. The sequence goes on along the minus strand of CAVRAR010000016.1, from coordinate 74,979 downwards.
CATCGGGGAACGGAGGGGGGGCGGCGGCGGCCCATGCCTCCAGCAGCGAGTAGCGTGATATTGAAGGACTTTTTGCCGCCTCCAATTGGGGCGACGGCTGCACCGTCGTCCCTGAGGTGGCAGTTGCTCCCGCCACCCCAACGTGTGGCGGCGGCGTTTGGCGGGCCCCCCAAGAAATCGCAGATCAAGACGAATAGTCAGTTGTGACGCCTTGGCAGGGGCCGCCAAAAAATGATACGTGTCGTGGCACGGGAAAAACCGTCCCATCCCGCCCACGACGGGACGAATCCGGAACTCCGTCCTAAATGCCAATGACCAGCGTATTCCATGACGGGCCCCTTGCCCCCACGCCGACACCTTGGCCCCGAGCCGGTGTTTGTACTATTGGGGCCCTCCTGGGCTATAATAGTCATAGTCCGCGCGCAATGCGCGGCGGCGAAGGAGCCGTGAAGGCGCTCCAGACAAATCCTTTCACTTCCGACGAGGGCTTCTGATGGACGTTGGTGAAATGCTCCTCCGCAAAGGGGCTCCTCGACGAGCGACAGCTCCAACTGGCGCAACGCCCAGGCGGAGGGAATCCGGCTCGACGAGGCCGCCGTCCAACTCGGGTTCCTCACCGAGGAGGCGGCGCTGCGGGTGCTTGGCGAAGAGGTCGGGTTGGAATTCGTCGATCTGGTCGACGCCGAAATCGATCTCAGCTTGCTGCAAGACTTCCCCTCGAAGTTCATCCATCGCGAAGCCCTCTTTCCGATCCGCCGCTCCAACGGCACGTTGGTCGTGGCCACCAGCAACCCGTTCAATCTGTATCCGCTCGACGAACTGAGCATCGCCACCGGGCTGACCGTCGTTCCGGTGCTGGCCACCCGCGAGGAAATCGCCAAACGGATCAAGACGCACCTCGGCGTGGGCAGCGAGACCATCGACCTGCTGCTGGCCCAGAACGGCGACGAACGCATCGAGCTGCCCGAGGGCTCGCAGGCCGACAATGAACTGTCGGCGCTCGCCCAGGAACCCTCGGTCGTGCGGCTGGTCAACGAGATTCTGTTGGAGGCCATCGAGCTTCGGGCGAGCGACGTACATATCGAGTCGCAGCAGTCGGGCTTGCGAGTGCGCTACCGCATCGACGGCGTGCTGCATGCCCAGCCCATGCCGCCCGAAATCCATCGCTTCCAGGCGGCCATCATCAGCCGTCTGAAGATCATGTCGCGGTTGAACATCGCCGAGCGCCGCCTGCCCCAGGACGGCCGCATCCAATTGCGAACCGGCGGCCGCGAGGTCGATATCCGCGTTTCGGTGATCCCCATGATCCACGGCGAAGGGCTCGTTCTGCGCTTGTTGGACAAGGGGGCGATGGAGTTCTCGCTCGGCAATCTCGGCATGGAGCCGGACCTTCATGCCAAGTTCCAGGAACTCATCCGCCTTCCGCACGGCATCATTCTGGTGACCGGCCCGACCGGCTCGGGAAAGAGCACTACGCTCTATAGCGCTCTGCTGGAAATCAAGAGCGACGAAACCAAGATCATCACCACCGAAGACCCGGTCGAGTACCAGTTGGACGGCATCAACCAGATTCAGGTGCATCCGAAGATCGGGCTGACGTTCGGCAATTCGTTGCGGAGCATTCTGCGTCACGACCCCGACATCATCCTGGTCGGCGAAATCCGCGACTTGGAAACCGCGGAAAACGCCATCCAGGCGTCGCTGACCGGCCACCTCGTCTTCAGCACGCTGCACACCAACGACGCGGCCGGGGCCTATACGCGGCTGGTCGATATGGGCCTGGAGCCGTTCCTGGTGTCCAGCACGGTCGAGGCCGTGATGGCACAGCGATTGGTTCGGACTCTGTGCCCGCGCTGCAAACAGCCCTATCAACCGCAAAACGGCGACTTGCCGGCGGATTTCCCGCGAGATAAGCTTCCGACGGGAATGCCGCTTTATCGGCCGGTCGGCTGCCGCGAGTGCCGGCAGGTCGGCTATCGCGGCCGCGTCGGGCTCTACGAACTGCTGATAACCACCCAGGAAATCCGCCAATTGTCGCACGATCGCGTCAGCAGTTGGACCATCCAGCAGGCGGCCGTTCGCCAGGGAATGCACACGCTCCGCGAGGACGGTTGGGTAAAAGTCCTCGCCGGCCGCACCACCATCGACGAAGTGCTGCGCGTGACGAAGGGAAAAGTCGAGGGAACCTAGGATCCGCCATGCCCGACTTCCGATACATCGCCCGCGACCAGACCGGCCAGCGACTGAACGGCACGATCGCGGCAGCCAGCCGCGGCGAAGCGGTTGCCGCGCTGGCCTCGCAGCAGATCTTTCCGCTGCAAGTGGACGACGCGTCTCACGCGGTCGAGTCCCCTCCGCGTGCGCCGTGTGCCGACGCAACTCCTGGCCATCACCTACAGTCAAATGGCCGATCTGCTGCGTAGCGGCGTCCCGCTGTTGCGATCGTTGGAAGTGATCCAAAAGCAGACGTCCCACGGCGGATTGAAGTCGATCGTGGACGAAATTCGGCGGCAGGTCGAGGACGGCAGCACGCTGGCCGACGCGATGGCCAACTTCCAGCCGGTGCTCGGCGAAATGGCCGTCAGCATGGTCCGCGCCGGCGGCGAAGGCGGATTCCTCGAAGAGGCCCTGGCTCGCGTCGCCGACTTCACCGAATCCCAGGACGATCTGAAGAAGCGCACCATCGGCGCCATCGTCTACCCGGCGTTCCTCGCCGCCGCCGGCACGATTATCGTCGCCATTCTGGTCATCTTCTTCGTGCCGAAGTTCGGCGAATTGTTCGCGCGCCTGCGCGAGCGTGACGAACTGCCCTTCCTTACGGAGGCACTTTTGACCACCAGCTCCGCGTTGCGGCAGTGGGGCCTGCTGCTGCTGGCGGTGATTGTCGCCGGCGTCTGGTGGACACGACGGTGGCTGAAAACCGAGCCGGGCCGTTGGTGGCAAGATCGCATTCGGCTTCGCCTGCCGTTGCTCGGGCCCGTCTTCCTCGGGCTTGGCGGTCGCCCGTTTCTGCCGCGTGCTGGGAACGCTCCTTCACAACGGCGTTCCCATCCTTCGCTCGCTGGAGATTTCTCGCGACGCCACCGGCAACCGCGTCTTGGCCGCCGCCATCGGCGACGCCACCGAGAACATCTCGGCCGGCCAGTCTCTGGCCGCCCCGTTGGGCGCCAGCGGACAATTCCCTCCGGTGGTCGTCGAGATGATCGCCGTGGCCGAACAGGCCAACAACCTCGAAAATGTGCTCCTCTCGGTTGCCGATTCGATGGAACGCCGCACCTGGCGCCGCCTTGATCTGACGGTCCGCCTGATCGAGCCCATTCTGCTGCTAGTGCTAGCTGGAGTCATTCTCATGCTGGTGATCGCCCTGCTGGTGCCGGTGATCAAGATGAGCGGAATGGTATAAGCTGGGCAATCTAGGGTCAGGCAAATCGCAGATTTCCTGTTTCTCTTGGAGAACTGCGCAAAGTTTGCCGATTATCCGTCCTGCGACGGTAATATCGCAATGTATCGGTTGCGCGGGGGAGGCAAACCGGGGTTCCAAGCGATCGGCCGATCAACAAGGAACAACTCCAAGTGAATACAGTACTCAAGACAAGCACTTGCAGGCAGCCCTTTCGACAGATGCTGTACGTGGTTCTTGGGCTGTTCGTTACCCTGTCCTTCACCGCCCGCTCCGCCTCAGCGCAGAACGACCTGACGGTCCGCGTCTATTCATGCCCGACCGGCCAAGCGCCGGCAACCGCCGACCGGCTGCGAACGGAGTTCGGCGTATTTGCCGGGGTCCGAATTGCGGCCGACGAGCGGACCTCTCAGGTCATCGTGCAGGCGCCGGCGGAAATCCAATCGCGCGTCGGTCAACGATTGTCGGCAGCCGCGCCTGCGGCCGCCGTCCGACGGTCGGACAACCGCGAGGCCCCGATTGCCACGCCTCAATCGCGCAACATTACGCTTCACTATGCAACCCCGCAGCAGATCGACCGAGCTTTGTCGAGCATCTTGGGCAGCCGGCTGGCCCCGACGTCGGTGCAGCGGCCGCCGGCGAAGCAATACCGTCTGACGCTGTCGGGCGGCGATATCGACGTGACGATCGATCCCACGACTTCCAAGGTGAATGCGGAAGGGGCCGCCGCGCTGGTCGGCGCATTTGCCCGATTGATCCAAGTCCTCGACAGCCCGAGCGAGGCCGGCGGCAGAGACGTCCGTCTGCTTCCACTGAAGTCGGCGCACGTCGCCGAGCATCCAGCAGGTGGCCGAGGTGATCCGCAATTCGACCGGCACGCAGCCGGCCGGTCCGCCGTTGGCGGCCATGCTTTTCCAGCCGCGGGAAGGCGCGGCGGCGCCGCAACCCAAGACTCTGCCGGTCATCGCTCCAGCCGAAAGGCCGGCCGACGGCAAGGGTCACGCCGGGCTGCTCAGCCCGGTGCAGATTGAAATGCTCGACGGCCTCGACGTGCTCGTGCTGCGCGGCAACACGCAGGACGTGGAGCAGGTGATGGAGATCATCAACCAGATCGAGCGGCTCAGCGCCGAGACGAAGCCGGCGATCGAACTGCTGCCGCTGCGGAACGTCGATTGCCAGGCGATGGCCGACCTGGTGCAGCAGCTTTACGACGAGGTCTTCCTGTCGCGGCAAGGCGACGTCAGCATCACGCCGATCGTGAAGCCGAACGCGATGCTGATCGTCGGCCGGCCCGAAAACGTGCGGACGGTGAAAGATCTGGTCGAGCGCCTGGATCAGCCGGTGGACCCGAACACGCAGTTCCAGGTGTTCCGCCTCAAGTATGCTTCGGCCGTCACGGCGCAAGGCACGATCCAGCAGTTCTACCAAAACCCGGCCCAACTGGGAACGGTGGTTCACGTGACCGCCGACGCCCGCTCGAACGCTCTGATCGTCCAGGCGAGTCCTCGCGACATGGCCGAGGTGGCCGATCTGATCCACCGCATCGACACGGCCACCAGCGCCGCGGTCAACGAGGTTCGCATCATCCAGTTGAAGCATTCCTCCGCGCAGGACTTGGCGGCGATTCTACATGCAGGCGATCGGCGCCGCGACCGGCAGCCGCGTCGGCCAGCCGGGCCAGCCCTACATGCCGGGGCAGCCGACCCAGCCCGGCGCGCCAGCCGAACCAGCAGCAGAGCGACCAGCGCTCGGCCATGCTCCGCTTCCTTACCGTCGACGCCGAGGAGCGGAAGCTGCTTGAACTCCGGCATTCTCAGCGACGTCCACATCACGGCCGACGTTCGCTCGAACGCCGTGGTCGTCTCCGCGCCGCCGGAAAACCTGGATTTGCTCGAAGCGCTCATCCGACAGCTCGACGATCTGCCGGCCGCCGAGGCCGCAGATCAAGGTGTTCACGATCGTCAACGGCGACGCCAAGAACCTGTCGTCCATGCTGGATGCGCTCTTCTCACTGCAAGCCGCGCAGGGCGCGGCGGCAACAGGCGGCGATGCAGACGACGGCCTCGGGCGCCGGGAACACGCTGGTGCCCTTGCGATTCGCCGTCGACACGCGCACCAACAGCATCATCGCCTTCGGGTCGAAGGCCGATCTGAACGTGGTCGAGGCGATTCTCACGCGGCTGGACGACAGCGTGCGGAACCGCAAGAGCGTGGTGTTTCGCCTGAAGAACTCGCCCGCCCTGCAGGTGGCCGAACACGATCAACACGTTCCTCAGCAGCGAGCGTCAGGTCGAGCAAGTTCCCGGCATGACCAGCGCCTTCGAGCAGATCGAGCGCGAAGTGGTCGTGGTGCCGGAAGTCGTCAGCAACAGCCTGATGCTCAGCGCCACGCCGCAGGTTCTTCGACGAAGTCAAGGGGATCATCGACCAGCTCGACGCCCGGCCGCCGATGGTGATGATCCAGGTGCTGATCGCCGAGATCGACTTGGGCAATACGAACGAGTTCGGCATCGAGCTTGGGTTGCAGGATTCCGTGCTGTTCGACCGCAGCCTTTGAGCAACATCCAGAACACCTCGACGACGCTGCCGAACGGAACCACCGTGCAGAGCATCGCATCGGCCGAGGCCAATCCCGGTTTCAACTTCAACAATGGCAATCCGCTGGGCAACAACGCCACGGGCAACCTCAATGCCAACGCCGTCGGCGGGCAGGGCCTGTCGAACTTCGGCCTCGGCCGGCAGAACGGCCAACTCGGCTACGGCGGCCTGGTGCTGTCGTTGGCCAGCGAAAACGTCAGCCTCCTGCTCCGTGCGCTGGCCGAAAACCACCGCATCGAAGTCCTCCAGCGGCCGCAGATCATGACGTTGGACAATCAGCCGGCCTTCGTCCAGGTCGGCCAGCGAGTGCCGACCATCAACCAGGTCAGCACCACGTCCACCGGAGTGACCAACTCGGTGCAACCGCAGAACGTCGGCGTGATCCTGGGCGTCACTCCGCGGATCAGCCCCGACGGGTTGGTGGTCATGCAAATCGACGCCGAGAAATCGGCCTTGGAGCCCGAGGCGACGGGCATCCCCATCTACGCCTCCACCGGCGGCAGGTCATCCGCTCGCCGATCATCGACACCACGGTGGCGCAGACGACCGTCAGCGCGATGAGCGAGCAGACGGTGGTGCTCGGCGGATTGATCGCAAAGACCAAGAACGAGTCGCATCGCAAGGTGCCGTTGCTGGGCGACGTGCCGCTGCTGGGCCACCTGTTCCGTTACGACAGCACCTCGAACACCAGAACCGAATTGCTGATCATCATGACCCCGCACATCGTCAGGAACGAGGCCGACGCCGATGCGATCAAGCGGGCGGAAGCGGCCCGGATGAGTTGGTGCCTGTGCGACGTGACGGCGATCTACGGCGAAGCGGGCCTGCGCAAACGAACCGACAACTGGTCCGACTCGGAGACCAAGGTGATCTACCCCGACTTGAAATACGAGCCGGGTTCGCTGCCTCCCGAAAAGGACGTCGCCGAGCCGGTTCCCGCTCCCACCGGCACGCCGGGCCGTCAACCGACGACCCCGCCGCCGTCGGCCAACCCGCCGGGTCCGCCGCCGTCGCGAGGCCCCGCGGTGATCGCGCCCAGTTCCGATGCGATTCGCCTCCCACCCTCGAACGGCGATCCCGCGCCGAACGACTCGGAGGCGAACGCCCGTCGCCGCTGGATAGAACAACAGGCTCAATGCCCGACCAACGGTTCGCCTGCGTCTAGCGGGCCGATTCAGCCGGCGATCTATCAACAACCGTCGGATCCAAACACTGCCCAGCCGGCAACGTATCAGCAACCGGCGCCGCAACAACAACAGCGACAACAACAACCGCAACGAGGTTCATTCTCTCGTTGGGAACCGTGACAGAATAACTTCGCATTTCATCGTAGGGCGGACTTCAGTCCGCCAAACAAGTACGGGGCGGATTGAAATCCGCCCTACAACAATCGGTCAGTTTACATTGTTACGGCCCCTTCGTTAGTGCCGCAAAGGGATGTCTCATGTTGGAACTATCCATGAAACGAGACGGTTTTCCGCTTCCGAACGCCCGAAAAGCCCTGGGATGTCTGCTGTTGTTGGCATGGCTTGCGACGTCGGTCGAAGGCGGGATCTGGCCGTTTGGCGACGAAAAGGCCGGAAAGCCCGACAGGATCATCGCGTTTTGGACCGACACGGTGTTGACGCGGAGCAATACGCCGCCGGTTCGCGGTTTCGGCGGACGGCTGATGTTCTACGAGGGGAAGAAGGAGAGTCCGACCAAGGTGGATGGGGTGTTGGTCGTCTATGCTTTCGACGAGAACGGCCGCGATCCGAGCAGCGCCCGGCCCGACCGAAAATACGTCTTCACGCCGGAACAGCTTCCCGCCCATTACAGCAAGTCGAAGCTCGGACATTCGTACAGCGTATGGATCCCCTGGGACGAGGTGGGCGGCGTGCAAAAAGAGATTTCGCTGATCGTACGCTTCGAACCGAAGAACAGCCCGGCGATCGTGGGCGATCAACACCGGCTGCTGCTGCCGGGAACGCCGCGCCAACCTATCCCCGCCGGCCCGACGCTGCCTTCCGCGGCGAGTATGCGTGCGGCTTTGGCGGGTGGCGATCCGGGCTCGGCCGACTCCGGCGACGTGCGGCGCACGTCTTACGAAGCCGCCGCTGCGGCCGACGCGGCGATGCCGCAGAATGACGGCGGGCATCCGAGGCGAATGACCATCTCGACCATCGCGATCCCGCCAAACATGGCGTCGCGCGCCGCGGCTATGGAAGCACCGCCTGCAAGCTGGCAGCAGCCGGCCGGACAACAGCCGTACTGGCCGCCGCCGCCTTGGTGGAATCAGCGGGCTTCTAATGCGATGCCGCCGGCTTATCAGCCGCCCCAGCAGCCTTCGCCGGCTTCGACGGGCTCGACGCCACCACCAGTTGGTTATCCACTTGGTCAACAGAGGCCTCTAGGCGAGCCACTCGTTCCGCTAAGTCGCGATCGTGCTCCGTGGCAACGACCCCGCGAAGGATCGCCGTCCGTCCCCGGATCTCAACCTGGTTCGGGCTGCGCCAATGGATCGCCGGCAAATCAGCCAAACGCTTCGACACCACAGAATTGAACCGCGGCGCAGCGACCGCGGGGGGTTCGAAGTTCACGCTCAGAACAGTGCGGATCGTCACGCCACCGCGGCCGTTGCCCGGCATATTACCTTGACCGTTGGGATACTGTCCCGAATCGTTCGGATACATCGAGGACGCCCTGTTGCCCATGCCCTGCATGCCGGGCATCCCAAGCCCCTGCATTCCGCCGCTGCCCAAGCCTGACATACCTGGATTCATGCCGGCGCCATTGAGTTGGTTAGCGCCGACGAACCCGCGGCCGCTCAATTGCTGTTGGTTCACGCCGACGAACGGGGATTGTCCGCCGAAGCTATTTCCGCCCATGCTCCCGAAGCTAGAGCCGCCCATGCTCCCGAAGCTATTCCCGCCGCCCCCGAAGCTATTACCGCCCATGCTCCCGAAGCTACTCCCGCCCATGCCCGAGCCGAACGAGGATCCGAAGGAGCTGCCGAAGGCGGAGCTTTGCCCGGCCGAGAGGCCCGAGCCGAAGCTGCGGCTGCTGCCGAACATACCCGACGAGCCCGACATGCCGCTGCTGCCCATCTGTCCCCAGGCTGCCGGGGGCTCGCTCGCCAGGGCGGCGAACAGAATGGCCGAGATTGCAAGAGTCAATCGCATGATCGGGTCTCCTTAACGCTTGGGACTGCTGTCCCGCCAATTACAGTATCGTACACGGTTTCCGTGAAATCGTCAATTCTTGCCGTACCCGTCAACCTCGATGCCGCCGCGAAGGTTGTCGCCGTCGCGCAGCCGGCGGCGGTGACCGTCGAAATCGAGCGTGACTTCGTGAGTGGGGGCAATCTTCCGAACTCTGCCGCTGAGTGCGCCGACTTTGAATTCCCCCCCTTCGTTGAGCTGCCACGTCTTGCCCCCAATCCGATCTTGAATCCATACCTGCCGGAACCCGTCAATCTCGGTGAATCCGGTCACGAAGGTAAACTGGGCTGTATCGACCGACTCTTTCGGTTTGTCGGCTTTCTTGTTGGCCACCCGTGGCCCGACGGCCGGCGGGGGCGTATAAGGGGCGAAGAGGTTTCGCTTCACGATCGGCTCGCGGTAATCCTCGACCTTGGCCAGCCGTAGCCCACGGCCCGGCTCCTTGCTAAGCTGATCTTTGCGGCTGGGGTTCGGCAGCGACAGGGCCTCGACCGTCATGGCCACGTCCAGTTCGCTCGTGTGTTCCACGGGCTTCATGGTCATTTGCCGAATCTGCTGGAGGTGGCCGGCGCTGTAAAAGTCAAACAAGAACTGCGTCAAGTCGGCCAGCGATACGTGACCGCGAACGGTAAATGACATGCGTGTGTACATGTGGGCGCGATTTTCCATCTCTCGCGCTTCGACGATCCGGTGTTGGAAGTGACATTGATCGGCGCAGGCGCACAGCCAGTTCTGGTAGAGCGTCAGAGCGGTGGCCCGATCGGAAGGCAACGCGCAACTGCGCCACTCGATCATCCTCTTGGCGTCGCGGGCGTCGTCCGCTGCCAGTTGCCGCTTGGCCACCAGGTCGTTGTTCAAGCTGTCGAGAGCGTCTTTGAGTTCCGTCGTGGAACGGCTCTCACCGGCAAAGAGGAGGAAGTAGCCGGCCAGCACGACCAGCAGCCCGCCGGCGGAGTACGCCAGGATTCTCTCTCGGCGCTGTAGCGTCATGGCTTCCGCCCCCGGTCCAGTTTCACCGTATCGTCGAATCGCCACGCATAATCTTTGGCGGTAAGATCCTGGCCGCTGCTCTTGGGGGCGATTCGCCCGACGCGGGCGCGCGCCTGCTCTTCCATCTTGGCGATGATGCCGGCGTTACGGGCAGCGCCTCTCAAGCCGATCTGGCTCTCGTTCTGCCGGATAGAGACCGTCAGCTCATAGAGAATCGCATCCTGGGCGGGCGGAAAGTTCTCGCTCAGCGCCAGAAGCTTATCGAGCCAAATCGTATCGTCGGCCGTCCACTTCGCAATCGCGGCCGCGGCCTCGCGAGTCTGCTTCGTATTGGGCAAGTTCGCTTTGGTGTCTAGCGTCTTGGCTTCATTCTCCAACGCCTCGACCTCACACGCCAGCACGTAGTGCTGAACGCGGGCGACCACGACATAGAGCAATAGCAACGCCGCCAGGGCCGAGCCGGCGATGACCCATTTTCGCCGTCTGTTCGGCGCTTCGGCGCGGTGGCGGGGGTGCAGGAAATCGACCGCGTGCCCCTCTTGCCGCAGTTCCGCCTGGCACATCCCCAGCAGGGGGGCGAAGCGGCCGGGATGCTCCAACGGCAGCCCTCGCAGCGCGGGCCCGCGCTCGAAGCCGCCAAATGGATCGAACAGTTTCACCGGCATCGCCAGTTCGGCTTCGACGCTACGCGCCAGATCGGCGTGCATTTCGTCCTCACCGCACAGCACGATCGCCTCGACCTTTCGCCCGGCCAATTGGCTCTGCACGGCGGCCATCGTCAGGCGGATTTCGGCCAGCAGAGCGGGCAGAGAGGGCGAACCGCCGCCCAGCCGCATTGTCCGCAAGAAGACCGCCTTGCCGTCGCAAACCACCGTCAGATCGACCTCATCGGAGAGCAGATCGACCAGCAGCCGCAACTCCCCCTTTGCCCCGGCCATCTCGCCGGTCAATAGCGACGCCGCGGCACACGGCCGCAACAGCAGCCGCTGCATCTTCAGACCCGCCTGTTGGCAGACCCCTTCGATCTGCCGGATTACCGCCGGCGCAATGGCCATCGCCAACACCGTGCGAGAACCTTCGGCCCCCTGGTCGATCGGCACGAAGTCCAACAGCCAGTGTTCGTCCAACTCGTTGAACTCCCTGGCGGCCTGGAAACGAACCATGTCCGGCAGCTCTTCATCGGGCGCGGGCGGGAGTTGAAGCTGTCGCAGTTCGATGCTGCCGCGCCCCACCGCCACCAGAGCCGGAGGACGCGAAATCCCTCTGGCGTCCAGTTCCTCGGCGATCCGTTGGCCGACGCGCTGCTCGGCCTGATCGGGGACTGCCCCGATTTTCGCTTCAGCGAAAATGAGACTGTCCCCTTTGACGTCGGCGGCGTCCTCCTCGTTCCAGGGAATCAGGAAGGCATGTTCAATAACGATCCGGCTGCCGTGCGCGGAGGCCGCGGCCACGCGAATCTCATGACTGTTCCATTCCAGAGCGAGGAGCTGAGACATGCGTCGGGCTCACGGGTTGTTCGTCATCGTAGGGTGGACTTTAGTCCGCCCCGTGCCTTTCAGGCGGACTCAAGTCCATCTATGAAAGCATTTTTGTCAAGCCGTCCGGTGCAAGAAACGTGAGGCAGATGTCTGCCACATTCCCCTCGCCGTCGGCCTCGGTCGATCTGGTCACGTTCGTCCGAGGGTCCGCGGGCGGTTCCTGCGGCTGCTGCCACACATTCCCTGAGCCCGAGGCGGAGGAAGAACTCGCTCCCTCCTGCTGATTTCGAGTTCTGAGCCGACGTGAACGTGTACGCTCAACCATCTATTCGGGATCGTCGGCTGGGCCGAACGTCGCCATGAAAAAAGTTTTCAAAGGACGCCACCATTCACCCTATCGAAGGTCGGTCGCCGAAGCGGCCGCCATTCAGGACTTGTGTCGGGGTCGTCCTCAAGTCGTCACGTCCACCGGTTTCGGCTTGATCTTGTACGCTGCGATTTCTCCAGGGTTGTTCTGAAAGAACGATGAAAATTCACCTCACGCCGCCGACAGGCGATACCGCTGTCCGCTTTGAAGCATCGCCACCATCACGCACAGTAGCCGCCGCGCTGTCGCCACGATCGCCTTTTTGGCCCCGATCCGACCTTTCAGCCGTTCGTAACGGAATCCCCAATAGCGGCTCTTGACGACCAACCGCCAAGCCGCCTCCACCAGAGCCCAACGCAACAGCCGCGATCCCTCCTTGGTGATGTGCAACTCTTTTCGCCGATCCGCCGACGCCCGCACTCCCGGATCCAGCCCGGCGTAAGCCACCGCTTTCTTTTGCGAATGAAAACGCCGCACGTCGCCCAACTCGCTGAGTACCACGTCCAACGTTACGCTGCCAATCATCGGAATACTGCGGAGCACTTCGCGGTGTTCGCGTTCGGCCAACGGCGCTTTCTTGGCAAACTCCCGCAGTTGCTTGTTGGCCGCCTGCACCTGGCTGCGATGCTGCTGCCACTGCGACACAAACTGCTCCAATACCCAGCGGTCGGCCGGAGAAACCTCGACGGCTTGCAAGTATTCCAAGCCCTCGGCGGTGAAGAGGTTCGGCCGATCCAGGTTGTAATCGCTGAGTATATGCCGAATCTTGCAGCGCACGGAAGTCACCCGACCGCGCGCAAAATGCCGGTAACGCACCAGGCGACGATAGGCTCGCAACCGCGGCGTGGGCCGATAGGATTGAGGGATCATGTCTAATGCCAGGAATTCGGCTAACACCCGGGCGTCGATACGGTCGGTTTTGTTCTTGGTTTCGGCGATGACGCGGAGCTTCTTCGGATGCGCGAGGATCACGCGTTTCGCCAGCGGCTCGATCAACTGTACCAACCACTCGTAGCTGGCAGTGGCCTCGACGACCGTGCGAAACGGCGTCCAGCGGCCGAAAAACTCGATGATTCCCGCTTCGTTGTCGCATCGCAAGACCTTCTCGCACAACACCTTCCGCCCTTTACTCATGACACACAAGCTGATAGTCTTCTTGTGGAGGTCGATGCCGATATAATGCACGGTTTGACTCCTTGTGTGGAAACTGAGGAAATAAACCTTCTTCTCAGATTTACCACGTGCTCAAGGACACCGTGTTCGGCCCGACCTCCTCTCTTTCATAGTTTCACCCTACAACTTTCAGGCGGACTGAAGTCCGCCCTACGCCTTTCACGGGTTTTTCGTCGAGAATCCGCGCGCAGCGGCCTCCACGGGAAAACCGGTCGGCAGGCGGCTCATATCTTTCCAGGATAATAGCTTGGTGGGCGATTTGCTAGCATCGAGGATGACTTCGAGCCTCGCGGTCGTCCCCCCGGCCTCGAAAGTGCCCAGGATTTGGGCCCGATAGACGCTGCCGCCGGCCGTAATGAACGGCAAGAGGCTTTTCATCGTCTTCAGCGGCACTATCCCCTCGCATAGGGGCCATGTCTCGTAACGATGATCCTGGCTGTCGTCCTTCGGATCCTCGATTCGTTTGGCGATGATCGAGTCGGCCATGTCGGCGGTCATCCCCGGAATGCACAACAGGACCGCCCGCGGGGCTTGGTTGATGTTGATTCGACCCTGAATTGTCTGCTCGGTGCTTGTGGTCGTGTTCTCCATCAGCTTCGGGAGATCGCTAGCCATCGTCCCTTCGGTAAAGGGGGACGCAACGGGGATCGATCGTGTCACCGTCGTGGTGGGCCCGTGCTGGGTCGCAGCCGTCGTTCTTGTAACGGAGAACTGCGCAGTGGCGCCGATCAAGTCCAACACGCTGTTCAACTTGACCTTGGCCGTTAGTGTCGAATTTAGTTGCGAGGTGTCGATCAGGCTCGCAACGGTGCTCACGCCGACCGCGGCTGGCGGGGGCTGGCCGTTTGCACTGTCGGGCGCCCTTACGCCGCCATTCCGATACAACACGATGAACAATGCCGAGTTTTCGTCGAGGGCGTCCTTCAAGTCGTTGTAGAGTTGTTGCAGATCGTCGCCGTTGAGATTGATCTTCTGAGTTCCATCGGACTTCAACGTCGATTCCGCGCTGTAGAGCGTGAAGTAGGCGGCCCAGCCGTGATCCATCGAGCCGTCGGAGTTGTCGACGCCATCGAGCGTTCCGTCCGGCGTTGCCTCGATCAACCCCATCGGGGCCGCATCCAATCCGAACAACAACTGCGGCGTCACCCCGCGCACCAGCAGAAGCTCTTCGATCGACTGGATCGGGCCGTTCCGCGGGGCGTAAGGCGGCGTGAGCGAGGTGTAATAATCCGACTCGGCGCCGTTGTCGCGGGGCGTGTCGTCGGCGTCGAGCCAGTCGAGGATCGCATCGCTGATCTCGTCGGTCATGCTCGGCAACGCCATCAACATCGCCTTGGCAGTGGGATTGGGACCGGTAGTGACGCTGCCACTGGCACTGACAACGCCCGTGGAAGACTTATCCATTGCCAGCAGCATGTTGAGATTGATCCGCATCGATTCGTCTTGCAGGCCGTAGCGGACGCCCGTGATGATGTTGTTTTCATACTTTGGGGCGATGACGGTGAAATAGCCGCGGTCCTGCGGTGTTTTGTCGTCGGTCAACGGCACGTTGGCGAATCGCTGCTGATTGTCATAGACTCCGCCGGCGTCGAGTTGCGACTGCGGATCGCGGTCGAGGAACTGGCGAGCCAGTTCGGCGCCGGACTGTGCAAACACTCTGGCCCTGGCCTGCCGGCCCGCGGTTTCGGCCGCCCGCCGCTCGTTCAGCATGAGGTCGCAGAAGGTGGCGCTGGCCAGCGCCAACATGGCGATAACCACCAGCACGAGAAGCAAGATAATGCCGCGGCGTCTCTTGGCGGCTTTCCAAGAATGCGTTGTGGTGCAGGCGTCTCGCCTGCTTGGGCAGCCGGGACGGCCGCACCACAAAACATCGGCAATGCCGCGGCGTCTCTTGGCGTTCATGGCCTTGCATTCCTAACGGGATTTCTTCGGCTGGGCCTTCTTCGTGTCGCCCGACGTCGATGGCTTGCCCGACGACTTGGTCGGCGAATTCGTCGACGGCGTGGTCGACGTCTTCCCCAGTGACGGCGACGTAGAGGGCGTAGTGCTTTGTGTCGCCGTCCCGCCGGATGACGGCGATCCCGAACTCTGCCCGGCCCCCTGCACCTGCGAGTTCGGCAGATCGACAAGGATGTCATAGACGGCAAATGACGAATTGTCGGCCGATGCGCCGGCGCTCGGCAACTTGGCAACTGTGCGGCGGATCATGATGGCCACTTTAATGGCGATAGGCAGGCCGCCTTGCGTGTTGGAATCCCATTGGTCGTACGTGGTCGTGCCGTCGTAGTAAGTGAATTGCACGCCGACGACCTCGGGCGCAAGCTTGGCCGTGGCTTGCGTCAAGATGTCCGCCTGTCCCTGTTGCATCGCGGAGACGTAGACGGGGCGATCGATTTCGCGGCGAAACAGTCCGCTTTGTGCATCGGACGATACGTCGCCGCGTTGGGACGGAGCGACCGTGCCCGGATCGCCGAAACTGTACGTGACGGTTTTCACGTCGCCTAGCGGGATGTAGAGCGAATTGTCGCCGCTGGCGGGCTTCGCCATGCCGATTGGCCGCACGCGGCGGCTGGTGTCCATCTGCAAGATTTGGGCGGTGCCGGAGATTCCGGCGGGAATCACTATCCCGGAATCGGACGTTGTGGACGTCCCCGACGCCGTCGACGTTCCGGATTCCGGCGAAATCGATGCTTCCACCGTCGATGTCCCGGGTTCTGACGAAGTTGACGTTTCCCCCGCCGCCGAACCGGAAGAGGCCGTCGGCGTGAAAGGAACCGAGTTGCGGATATCCTCGGCGATATGTTGCAAGAGCGTCCGGGCGAGTTGGGCTTCTTCAACTTGCCCGCGGCTCTTGTCGGCCACGCCGAGATGGATGTGCATGGCCATCCCGATCAAGCCAAGAAGCACCGTGGTCAGCGCCAGGGCCAGAATCACTTCCAGGAGCGTATAGGCGGAATGATTGCGGCGTTCCATCGTTCTAATTCCCTGACGATGAGGTTGTGGAAGTGCCGCTTCCGGTTGAAGTCGTGGCATTGGGGTCGGGCATCCAGCGAACCAACGAGAAAGTGACGGGATGTTTCTCCGCCGGAAGATTGCGGGTCACGGTGACGCGCACGGCGATCAAACCCTCTTCATCGGTCGGCTGCGTCTCGATGGAATACATCCACGCCGGTTCGCTCGGATCGAGCGAAGCGGTCGTCGTCGCGTCGAACGCCGTGTTGCTTACCGTCTCGGCGGCAGTGATGCCGGTGGTGATTTCGGCCAATTTGCTTTCGCAAAGCAGTTGCGCGTGCGCCAGATCGCGAGCGACTTGGGCGTTCTTCAGCGCCAAGCGACTCGATTCGCCCAGCACGGCGATCGACCCGGCGAGAATAGCCAAGGCCAGAATCACTTCCAGCAGCGAGAATCCCGCCTTTCGCATTGCCGCTACTCCAAGGTCGAGCCCGCGTCGGCAATCGTCGCCGTGGCCGTGCTCCCTCGCAGCATAACGCGCAACGTGCAGCTCTGGTTGCAGATCAACACCAACTGAATGTCCGAGGCGGTTCCGTCCGGATAGAAGAAGATCGGATCGGACCAGCCGCCCGCCGGCTGGCTTTGTGACGGGGCCGCGACGGAAGCCGGCGTCGGCGTCATGCTCCGGCTGGCTTGCTCGGCGGAGAACTTGACACCGCTGGGCAGCGTCTTGTTTTCCGCCGGCCGAGCGGCGTCGGCCGTTGCGGCGGACTGCGCTCCGCCGGCAGTCGAATTCACCGGTGCGAAGACGCCCTCCGAAGCATTCGCGTCCAGCCCATTTTCCGGCTCGGTGTAGAAGCGGTCACCGCCCACTTCGTAACGAAAGGCATAGGTGCGGCCGGAACGCATCGCCTCGATGCGGGCTTGGCACCACTCGGTGCGCACTTCGTCGGCCGCCGAATGCAGACGACGAGTGGCCAACGGTCTCTCGAGCGCCGGCCACATCAGCGCGGCCGTAATCGCCACGATCGCCAGCACCAACAGAACCTCCATCAACGTCATTCCTTGACGGTGCCTCACTGTCCTGCCTCCTTAGTCCAATTTCCGATATCGTCCGGAGTGCCATCGACGCCATCCGGGCCGGAAGACCAGACATCATAAGTCTCGCGGTTATGGTTTCCGGGCACGGCGTATTTGTATGGACGGCCCCAGGGGTCGGGCGGGATGGCGTGGTTCAGATAGGGACCGGACCACTTGGTCGGATCCGGCAAGTCGTTCGGCTGGGCGAGCAACGCCTGCAAATTGGACGGATAACTGTTAACCGACGCCTCGTACGTCTGTATGGCGGTATCTATCAGACCGACCTGCGTTTGGGCTTGTTGGAGGTATGCATTGCGCTTGACGCCCGCGAACTGCACGACCGCAAACGACGCAAGGATGACCAGGATCACCAAGACCAGCATGACTTCGAGCAGAGTGAAGCCGTCTTTTCGACGGCAATAGCGGGATCGCATCATGTTAGAGTCCTCTTCTCTAGGGGGATGGTGACTCCTATCATACTGTGGTTTGGCCGAATTATCAAGCTCGTGCCAGCAATGGCCGCACCATCCCACTCTCACGATTTAACCCCGGCCGAGACGGATCGGGTCGCAGATAATAGACGTTCACCGAGTCTATTTCGTTCCGTCGGAAAGAAGATTGGAACGACGACTAAACCGACTTACGGCTGCATCGCGTTTGCGGTTCAGAAAAGAACAAGTCTACTGGCCGCCTTGCGGCTGGAGTTGCCCAGAGCGCCCTCCCCTTCGGTTGCCTCCTTGCTGGTTCTGGTTGTAGGAGCCAGTTCCCCCACGAGGCTGGAGCGGTGCCCCTCCGTATTGTCCCTGTCCGGACCGCCCCTGCCCGTATTGCCGCTGCCCCTGTCCATACTGCCCTTGTCCGTAGCGTCCCGGCCCGTACCCCTGCCCGTATTGCCCCTGCCCGTACTGCCCTTGCCCGTACTGCCCCTGTCCGTATTGCCCTTGGCCGTATTGCCCCTGCCGGGAATAGCCAGGCTGTTGCTGGTTGATGAAGGGCTGATAGGGTGCCAGTGCGTTGCTGACGGCAGCCGTGGTTCGGCTCACCTGCACCGAACTGCCGGCGATTGCAGCCAGCGCTTCCTCAATGGCCTCGGAACTGGTTCGGTGCAAGGTAACCACGCGCACGGTCTGGCTTTGTTCGCCCGCCGCCGTGTCGAGTTGGGTCACCAGTTGCCTGACCTCTTCGAACAGGGCGTCCGGCGCGGCGACGATCAGCGAGTTGGTTCGTGTATCGACGCCGATCGACAGTTTGACGACGTCGTCTTTCGATTGACGGCCCTGATTACTTGCACGCGCCATCATGGTAAAGAATGCCCCTCGTCCGGTCGGATTGGGATTTTCGACCATTCGGTCGGCATAGACTTGTTTGACGATGTCGGCAATCTCCTGGGCGCTGCTGTTCTCGACGGCGATCATCCGCGGCCTGCTCGCCACGGAGATATCCTCCGGACTATCCTTCTGGTCGAGCACCTTCAAGAGATCCTCGATGGTGTCGAGGTCGGCGCGGTTCGCTCGGACCAACAGGGCGTTGAGCCGCTGATCGGCGGTGATCTTGACCGGGCCGGTGGCGAGCCCCGTTCGGCCGGCGGAAGGGTTGACCGTTGCAGTTGTGGCGGATGCTCCGTCCGAAGCCTCGGCGGCGGCGTTGTTTCGATTACGGCGTCCGCCGCCACCGCCGCCAAATCCTCCGCCAAAAGGACCGAATGCTCCGCCGAACATGTCAGCCATGGGGTTGCCGCCACCTCCTCCGCCGGAGTTCGCCGGGGCGGGAGTGCTCGCCGCGGCGCCAGCCATGATTTGTCCCAGCGTCGCCGTTATGTCCGTGGCCTTCGCGTACTTAAGATAGAACACGCTGATTTTGTGGCCGCTCGTTCCGCCTTCGGCCAGCATGTCGAGAAGACGCTCGAACTCGTCGAGCGCTTCGGTATCTTCCGAGGCGATAATCAAGCCGTGCGGCCCGGGCATCACGACAATCGGCGGCGGCGAAGCGGGCTCGGCAGACAGGGCAGCCTGTTGCTCGGCGACGTAGACTATCGGCGCGGCATGCGACAACTGCGTCGATTTTTCGGCGGTTGGCGAGGTTGTGGGCCCTTGCCGAGACGGTTTGTTGTCGCCGGATGGTTTCTCGTCCGGCGCGGCGCTTCTCGGCGGCAATTCACCCGGCCGTCTCAACTCGCGCAGACGTTCGAGCAATGCCGGCGGTATGCCCTCGGGCGGCCTGTCGCTTCCCGGTTGTTCGTCAACCGCCGCCGACGGGCTCACGATGCGTATTCTGTTCGACCGCAGAGTCGGCCAGATTTCCTGAATTCGTTCCAGGGCGGCGCGGGCGTTGGAATCGCTAAGTGTCAGCGTCCGCACTCGACCACGTTGCGTCGAACCGCCGCTACCCGGCAATATCTCGCCCATCTTCTCCAACATGCCGCGAATCTGCGAAATCTGCACCTCGGTGCCGCGGATCATCAGTTGCCGGCTCGAAGCATCCGCGTCGACCAAGCGGCGCCGTGCCCTTGCTGGCATCGCCGGAGGGGAACAGTTTGTTGATCGACGCGAGGACGGTGTCTGGATCGAGGCGCGCCAGCCGGACCACTTCCACCCGCTGCCCCTCGCGCTGCAACTGCGCCAGCGTGGCGCGAATTGTGGCTTGCTGAGGGGGCCGGGCCAGGGCGACCAGGTTGTTCGTCTTCGGGTCGACCATCAGACGCACGTCGGGCTGACCCGCCAGAAGCGTCTGAAGCACCGACATCGCCGCCTGCGCGTCGGCGTTCGGAACCGGATAGACCTCGATCTGAGGCGTCCCGGCAAGTCGGCCGGCCGCATCGACGCCGGGCGTCGGCACGTCGAGCCCTTTGATGATATCGACGGCCCGAGCGACTTTTTCCGGTTGGCCGCTAACGAACAATCGCCCGCCGCCCGCTTCCAGGGCGATGCGGATCGAACCATCGGTCGAGATGTTCTTGTCTTCTGGAATATCGAGCATCTGACGGACGATGGGCAGCACGTCTTCCGACCGGGCGAATCTTCAACTCGATGGCTTTCAGCCCGCCTTGGATCGTTCCGTCGGTCCCTTCCATCCGGGCGAGCATCGTTCGGATTGCCCGCAAGCGACCGGCCGTTTCCGTCACGGCGACTTGCCGCGATTTGCCCAACGAGACGACCGAGCCTTGCGGGCCGAGCAGCTTCTTGATCTCCGCCTTCCACTTCCTCCGGTTTGAGCTTTTCCAGATCGAAGATCACTCGAACCACCTCGAATTCGCCCCTGCCGTCGAGCGAATTGACGGGCACCGTGGAGACCAGATTTGCCGGAATGCCGTCTTCCAGGTTGATCAACATCAACATGCGGTTGCGGCGAATGAGCGTGTAGCCCTTCGTCAGCAGGACGCTATTCAACAGGTCGATGGCTTCGGTGGGAGTGTATTCGTGGGTGTCGCTGTAGTTGAACGTGCCCGGCGGGACCGCATCCATCACCAACGAGAGGTCGGCCTGTTTTGCGAACCAATCGAGCACGTCCTTCCAGGGCTGAAAACGGAACTGGAAGCGGAGCTTCTGCGGATTCGAGGGGGGCGTCTCGAGCAGCGGCTCTTTGGTCGCCTCGACCGGCCGCTGGGCCGCCGGCTTGGAGACTGTCCCAATTTTCGTGTCAGCGAAAATGGGACTGTCCCCTTTGCCAGGATTCGAGGTTGCCCGGTCCGCCCGATGCACGGCCGTCGGCGACGTCCCAATTGCAGCCGGTGTCTCGGCCGCACGAGCAACCGCGGCCAAGAGAAGCCCTGCGACCGCAAAAATCGCCAGAAGGGCCGGACTAAGACTGATATTGGAAGAGAAGTGCTTCAACATACCGAAACCCCCGATAAGACGGCCCGAAAACCCCGATCAACGGCGAATCAGTCGCACGATCTTATTGTACCTCCCTGCCGAGGGGTTTGCCAGTCTGGACTGGCCCGTTTGTCGCTGAAGCATCCCGGCGAGGCAATTGGCGTCCCAAAGCGTCCAAATGTAGTAAACCCGCCGCCGGCCATCAGGTGTCGCGCCGTTTTTGGCGATCGATGGGCGACAAGCAAAAAAGCCGAGAAATGTTGCCTTCGGGCACCCCATCCGTCGAAAAGCCCGTCAGTCGGACGCGGCAGGAGTCTGCTTGTTCGTCGTGACCGTTTAAGGACCGTTAATGCGGCTGAGACCGTTCACGGACCGGCGCGGTTGTCATCCTGAGCGTAGCAAGGTATCTGGGACGCAACACCCTTCCACGCGAGATCCTTCGCCGCGTGCAGAATGACGCCTCAGCGGACCTTGCAGTCCTCCTGGGGAATATCAGGCGGTCACTTGACAACTGGCCATGCCACACTTTATCATCAATGTTTGTACGGACTTCCACCTCACCCCCCCTCTCTTGGATCGGCTTGGGCGGAGGGCGGCCTTGCCGGAACAAGGTTCTTTCAGACAGAGACTTGGCATGCTCAATCCGGTCTTGCGACACGGACGAATGGTGGTGTTGGCCTACGGAATCGGGCTGGCTGGGATATTCCTTGCCGTGGGAGCCGAAAAGGGCTTTGGACTTACGCCCAACAGCCCCGAGGTAAAGGAGGCAGTCGAGAAAGCCACCGTGTTTCTCGAGTCCAACCCCGCAGCCGATCACGACGAAAGGCTCGGCGCCCAGGCCCTGGTGGGCTACACCCTGTTGATTTACGGGGCCGACAAGTCGCACGTCAAGGTCACCGCCGCGGCGGCAAAACTCCAAGCGGCGCTGGGAGCGCTCGATTCCGCTAAACTCGATGCGTCCAAGTGGGACATCTACAGTACCGGCTTGTCGATCATTTTTCTCGTCAAGCTCGACCCGAAAAAATACCACTCCGAAATCGAGTGTCTGTTGGCCTCTCTCCGCCAGCGGCAGAAGCCGCACGGCGGTTGGGGCTATCCGGTCGGAGGATATGTCGAAAGCGGCGACACCTCGATGACCCAGTACGGCGTGCTCGGGTCCTGGACGGCCACGCAGGCGGGATTCAACGTCCCGCTGCAATCGATCGAGTCCGTGGCCGGATGGCTCCTGAAGACGCAAGACCCCGGCGGCGGGTTCGGCTACCAGGGAAACATCGGCGCCATCAACGCCTTGGTGCCGCAAAACGAAATTCGCCCCAGCATGACCGCCGCCGCCTCGGGAAGCCTCTATATCTGCGCCAGCCTGCTGGGCCTGATCGAAAAGAAGGACAAAGACGAGAAGCTCCCCTCCGCATTGAAGGAAATCAAAGGGAAGGAAAAGGAAGCCGCCAAGAATCGGGTGAAATCGCGGATCGACCCGCGTCGGTGCGCGAAACGCGAAGACCGCGCGAAGAAATGGCTGGCAGACAACGGCAAGCCCGAAAACATCAAGATCTTCGCTTACTATTACCTCTATGCCTTGGAACGCTGCATGACCTTTCGCGATCTCTATGAGCACAGGTCCGAAAAGGAACCCGCGTGGTACAACGAGGCGGCCGAGTTTCTCTTGAAGTACCAGAACAAGGATGGAAGTTGGGACATGGTCGGCGACCCGTGCGGCGTCGTGCCCAACACCACCTTCGCCGCCCTTTTCCTGATGCGATCGACGCAAAAGGCGATCACCGTGGCGACCGTCTACGGCACGGGCACGATGATTGGCGGGCGAGGCATTCCGAAGAACACCGACCGCATCGAGCTTCGCAACGGCAATATCGTGTCCAGACCGCTGTTGGGCCCCGCGGAAAAACTACTGGCCGCCCTGGACAAGCCCGACGGCCGCGATTTCGACAATTCGGTCGACCTGTTGGCGCAGTTGCCGGCCGACGAGGTCGAGAAGCTGGCGGCCAAGTACGGCGACAAGATTCGCCGGCTGGTCGGCAGCAAGTCGCCGGAAGCGCGATTGGCGGCGGTTCTGGCCCTGGCGAAAACCCGCGATCTCGACAACGTCGAGACGCTGATCTACGCGCTGACCGATCCCGATTATCGGGTCGTTCGCGCCGCCAACGACGGTTTGCTGCGGATACGGCGGATCCCGGCCGTCGTCGTGCTCCCCGATAATTTCTCCGAGGAAGACCGCCGTCTGTTGGTTGAAAAATGGAAGGCCTGGTATCAGACGATCCGGCCGAGCGCGGAAGTGAAGTATTGACCGGCGTTTTTTGCGCCTGCACTTATTCGAGAGGTAGGTAAACCGTCATGCACAACATCAATGATCTGGCCGCGAAGCTCGGAGACGCCTGTTACGTGTTTTTGTCCTGTAATTTTCTCTGGGGGCTGTTTTGCGTGATCTTGCTGTGGCGCCGCGTGCTCGCCTTGCGATTCACCAGCGAGCAATCGCAGGCGCAGTTCCTCAGCGAGGTGCAGAACCACCTGGAAAACGGCGATTTCGACGCCGCGGCCGAAGTCTGCCAGGCCGAGGAGCGGGCGTTGCCCCAGTTGACCTTGGCCGCCATCGAAAACCGCGAGTTGAACGAACCGCAACTCCGCCAGTTGATCGCCGAACTCATGCAGCGGAAGATCTTCGCCGACCTGGAATCGCGGCTCAGTTGGGTCGCCACGGTCATCAAGAGCGGTCCGTTGCTGGGGCTGTTCGGCACGGTCTTGGGCATGATGGCCGCGTTCGGACGCATCGGCACCGGCGAGAAAATCAAGGCCGAGCAAATCGCCTACGACATCAGCATCGCCCTGATCTGCACCGCGATGGGTCTGATGACCGCCATCCCCTTCACCTATCTTGCTGGCAAACCTGAACATCCGCGTGCGCAACCTGCAGGATTCGCTCAGTTCCGGCATGACGCGGTTCCTCGAGCACTTCAAGACGGTGACCGCCAAGTACGTGTAAGACAATGTGGGAGGCGACTCCCGTCGCCGATTTTTCGAGATTTGACGTTCCATCGGCGACAGGAGTCGCCTGCTACAGAACGACAACGGAGAACAGAAAATGGATGCCGGTCCAGCTCCTGCCGCCAGTTCCGCTCCCTCGGCGTTCGACGAGGACATGCTGATGCCGAAGAAGTCGTTGGCCGACGACGCCCGCTTCGACGTCACGGCGATGGTGGACCTCGTCTTCATGATGAACATCTTCTTCCTGGTGACCTGGGCCGAAATGGCCAGGGCCGAAATCGATCTGCCGACCTGCCGCCACTGCACCGCCGCCGAACGCGACCGGTCCATCGTCTTCACCATCACGGCCCCCACGGGGACGGCGGCGACGGCGGCGAACATCTACATCGGCGACGGGACCGGCAACGGCCAGCTAAGCCCCGGCGAAGTCGATCAGAAAGTGGCCACCGCCGTCGAGGACGGCGTACGCGAGGGTAAGGACATCATCCTGATCAAAGCCGAAAAAGACGTGCTCGTCCGCGACGTGGCGCACATCGCCAACGTCGCCACGGCCGGTAAGGGTACGAAACTCATGTTGGCTGTCATCGAGAAAAGGTAGGAACTCCCATGGCAGGCGCCAAGCGAATGGCGGTCGAAGACCTGGTCGATATGACCGCAATGGTCGATATCGTCTTCTTTGTGTTGATTTTCTTCATGGTGACTTCCATGGAAGGCGTCTATTCGTCGATCGACATGCCTTCGCCCGACCCGCAGAAGACGGCGTCTTCAGGAAAGCGATCGGTCTCCGATTTCGAGAGCGACAAGGAGTACGTGGTCGTTCGCATCGATCGCGACAACACCCTGTGGCTCAACGACGTCGAGGTCAACAGTCAACAGGAGCTTTTGGTTCGGCTTCGCGAGATCCGCCAGAGCAGCTCGGCGTCCAATCGGATGCTCGTGCTCAGCAACAGCGAGGCCAAACACGGCACGGTCGTGCAGGTGCTCGACGCCGGCAACGACGTCGGCATGGAACAGGTGCAGTGGGCCGTCGACGACGAATCCTAACCCTGTAGGAGGCGACTCCCGTCGCCGATGATTGCGACAAACCTGGTCCTCCCACAATCCACAAAAAACAACCTTCTTCGCGGAACGCGCCGTGACATCAAAAGTCAAAGCTGTCGTCGTTGCGGGACGCCGGATGCAGGTTTCGGCCTACGATCGCGTTTCCAGCATGTTGTTGGCCTTGCTGTTGACCAGCGGCGTCGCAGCGACGATCCTGTTCATCCTCTGGTTGGGCCAACACGTCCTCGTGACCCAGGTCGCCGTTCCGGCCGAGATCATCGAAGTCTCCGAGGACGGGGAAGGCGGCGGCGACGGGCGGCCGGCCGGAGGTTCGCAGCTCGACACCCCCTCCGACGAACCCTTCGTCGGAAAAGATAAAGAGACAATCGACATCCAACAAGATGTCAGCGTGCTCGGCGCGGCCATCGCCGCCAAGTCGGTCGAATTGGACGATCCCGAACTGGTGGCCCCCACGCGGCACGGCAGTTTCGGCTCCGGCGGCGGAATTTACGGCGGCTTCGGCGACGGCCGAGGACTCGGCCACGGCCCCGGAAAGCCCGGCTGGCCCCGGCACTGGGAGGTCATATTCTCCAAGGCCACTTTGGACGTCTACGCCCGGCAGCTCGATTTCTTCAAGATTGAACTGGGCATCCTCCAGCCCGACAATAAGATCATCTATGCCTACAATCTTGCCCATCCCAAGCCCGACACCCGCGTCGTCGCCAACCCCGCCCTCAACGAAAAACGCTATTATCTTACGTGGCGCAACGGCGAGATGCAGCAGGCGGATCGGGACTTGTTGGCCAAGGCCGGGATCGACCCCGGAGATCGTCTCATCTTGAAGTTTCTCCCCAAGGAGGTCGAGCTAGAGTTGATGGGCCTGGAAAAGGCCTTCAACAACCTCACGCCGAAAGAGATCAAGAAGACGCGCTTCGGCGTCCAGCCGGACGGGGGCGGATTCAAGTTCTACGTGCTGGAGCAAGCCATCAAGCATTAAACGATTCGCCCATGCAAGAAACGCCGGTCAAGACAGAGAAAGCCGCCGCGGGCGGCCCCGCGGGACGCCAACTACAAGTGTCGCGCTATGACCGCGCTTCCAGCCTCTTGCTGGCTCTGTTGCTGACGGCCGGAGCCGTGACGGTCCTCCTCTTCGTCATTTGGCTGACCGGCAAAGTAGTTGCTCCTGCGCGGGTCGGGGTTCCCGTTGACCGCATCGACGTCGCCAGGGAGGGCGGCGAAGACGGGGGCAACCGCCTAGCCCCGGGCGGATCACAGCTTGAAACCCCTTCCAATGAACCCGGGTTCAGAAACGACAACAAGGCTCCGGATATTCAAGACGAACTGAACCGGTTGGACGTCGCCGCAGTCAACCAAAAGGCCGGCAGCATCGGAACTGGCGACGGAGACTATGGCGGAACCGGCCCCGGCGAGGGCCTTGGCGACCGTCGGGGACGACGCCCCGGCGCCCCGCTTCCGCCCGCCAAAACCTGGGAAGTCCTCTTTTCCAAGAGCACTTTGGACGCCTATGCCCGGCAACTCGACTTTTTCAAGATCGAATTGGGCGTTCTCCTGCCCGACAACAAGATTATCTACGCCCACAATCTCACGAAGTCGAAGCCCGATACCCGCACGGTTGCTAATCCCGCCGCCAGTGAAAATCGCTATTATCTCACCTGGCGCAGCGGCGAAATGCAGCAGGCGGATCGGGAGTTGTTCTCGCGGGCGGGTGTCGAAGTCGGCGACTCTCTTGTCGTGAAGTTTCTTCCGCAAGAGGTCGAGCAGCGATTGATCGAGCTCGAAAAGACCTATGCTGGAGGAGACGCAAAGCGCATCCGCAAAACCCGTTTTGGCGTTCGAGCGGAGGGCGGCGGATTTGAGTTCTTCGTATTGGAGCAATCCCTCAAGAGGTAAACGACCTTGGAGCGGCGGTTGAACTCCCGCTCGAACACGAATAAGCAACGCTGGGTCGGCACTTCAATTGCCGCCCCGACACCGCGACGCGGCAGGTACAAACATGATTTCTCCCGAACGATTCATCGCACTTCTCGAAGAGAAGGATCTGTTATCGCCGCGCACGGCGGCAAGCCTCCGCGAGCAGATCGCCAATTCGGCGGAGCCGATTACTGCCGCGGCGCTCGCCAAGCGGTTGATCAAGCACGGCCGCCTCACCCAATCGCAGGCGAAACGCTTGCTGGAAGAGGGGAGAGAGAGTTCGTCGAAATCACCCGCCGCCAAGCCCCGCCCGAAGCGCGGCGACGATCTCGGTTTCGCCCCGACCGAGGGCGAAGCGGACGACAAGCCGGCCAGAGCGCGCGAAAGGAAGCAGGCCGCGCCGCGGCAAGCGACAGCCAGACCGGCGGCCGGGCCGGCAGCCCGGGCGCCGGCCGCTCCAAGCGGCTCGCTGCTCGACGAGGAAGCGCCCGAGTCGGTCGTGGTTTTGTCCGAGTCCGAGCCGTTGGGCGTTCTGATGGCCGACGCGGCCGCCGCCGACAGCCCCTTGGCCTCCGCGGCGCCCGCTCGCAAGAGCTTTTGGAGTCTCCTCAAACGCAAGCCAAGGGCGCGAAGAAGACCGAGGAAGAAAAGTGGGGCGGCGGCCTGATGGTCATGGGCGGCGGCGCCTTGGTGGTCTTCCTCCTGCTCATCGGGCTATTCGTCTGGATCATGATGCGCACCGACAAGGACAAACTGTTCGACGCCGCCGACAGCGATTACCGCGGCGGATCCTACGTTCAGGCGATCGCCAAATACAACACGTTTATCGAGAAGTTCGGAGCGGACGACCGGGCAAGCTTGGCGCGCGTGCGCATCGGCCTGGCAAAACTGTGGCAGGCGACCCCCAACGGAGCGAATTGGTCGACGGCGCTGCAAGTGGCCGAAGAAGAAGTGAACAAGATGGCCATGGAGAATGCCTTCAAGGACGCCCATTCCGACCTGGCCTCCTTGCTGTCGAAGATCGCCGAGAACCTGGTTGCCGAAGCCCGAAAGAAGCCGACGGCGGACTTGGTCGCTAAGGCCCGCAAGGCCCTGGAGATGGCCGAGAATCCGCGATACGTGCCGAAAGAACTGCGCCCCGAGAGCAAACTGGGCGAAGCCAGAGCGTCGCTCGGGATCGCCGAGCATGAGCTGGCCCGCGGCAATGAGCTCGACAAGGCGCTGGCCGCCATGCAAAAGGCGACGAAGGCGTCAAAGACCGCCGATGCGTACGCGGCCTGCGGCACTTTGCTGCATCAGTATCCCGACATGACCAACGACCCGCGGCTGAAGAAAATGCTGCTGGCGGTCTCGGCGGCGCAGCAAGCTTTGGTGCAGCCGGTCTCGGAAGCGAAATCGGCCGCCAAGGACGAAGCTCAGACGGCCACGATCCGCAGCGTAACGCTGGCCCAATGCGACGCCAAGGGCAAAGTGGGCGACGCGGACGGGCAAATCGCGCTGGCCGCCGTGGACGGGGCCGTCTATGGGCTGGACGCCGTCACCGGCCGGGTGCTCTGGCGGCGGATGGTCGGCTTCGACGCCAATCCGCAGGCCGCGACGTTCCCGCCCACGCCGCTGTCGCCCGAGCCGGGCAGCGACGCGCTGGTGGTCGCCACCGCCCATAACGAGCTTCTGCGGTTGGAAGCCGCCACCGGTCGCCTGAAGTGGCGCTACGTCGTCGGCGAGCCGTTCGACGCCAATCCCGTCATCGCCGGCGACAAAATCCTCGTCGCCACACGCAGCGGCAAGTTGATCACCATCGCCGCCGCCAGCGGGCGAATCGAAGGGCTACATCCACTTCCCTCAGCAGCTCAACGTCGCTCCGGTCGTCGACGTCCACCGCGGGCTGATCTACCAGGTCGCCTCGCATACCAACCTCTTCATCCTCGCGCTCGACCAGGGCGTCTGCAAGCACGTCGGCTACCTCGGCCACGAAGCCGCCAGCATTACCACGGCGCCGGTGATGATCGGCGACTACCTCTTGGTGGCCGTCAACGGCGGCGCCAGCGACTGCGTGTTGCGGGCATACACGATCGAGCCGAATCGGTCGGACAAGCCCGATCCCTGGCTCAAGCTGGTGCAGGAGATTCCGCTGGGCGGGCATCTTCAGATGTCGCCGCTGGTCGAAGGGCAACGGGTGCTGGTCACCACCAACTCCGGCGTCGTGCACGTTTTCGAGCTCAGCGCCACCGACGTGAAGAATCCGCTCCGCGAGGTCGCCAACACCGCCATCGAAGGCGGCGGAGAATCTGACGCGATTCGCCCTGATGCAGAACGGCCAGTTCTGGATCGCCGACAACCGGCTGACCAAGTACGACGTGCAGGCCGCCCGCGGCCGCCTGATGCCCAAGTCGATCGACTGCGTCGATAGCGCATTCCTCCAGCCGCCGGTGGCCATCGGCCAGGCGGTCGTCTCCGTGCGGCGCAAGTTGGGAATGCCCGGCGCCATCGTGTCGGCCCTCGCCATGCAGGAATCCAATACGTTCTGGGAGACGCGGATTGCCTCTCCGCTGGCCGGCGAGCCGTTGGTCATGGACGCGGACGGCAAGAACGACGGCAAGCTGGTCGCCGTCACCGCAAACGGCGGTGCTTTCAGGATCGATACGAACCAGAATGGCTCGGCGGTGGCCAACGATCCGATCGTGGTATCGGATTTCTTCGTTCTCAAGCAGCCCGTCAGCTACGTCGGCCGGCTCGCCGGCGGCGTGTTGGCCATCAGCGGCGGCAAGGGGGGCGAGCAGATCGGCGTCTTCGAGCCGGCAAGCGATATGCCGCTGATGCGTTGGCTGAAAGTGCCCGGCGTGCTCGCTTGTGCGCCGGCCGTCGCTCGGCCGCGGGCTGCTGGCGCCCTGCAAGGCCGGCCAGGTGTACTGGCTCGATTCCGACCCGAATAAGAGCGGCGACCAGCAGCAATTGGCCGAGCCGTTCCAGCCGCGAATCGAGCCGGGAGTCGATATCGACTGGATGACTCCCGCGACCGTCAGCGACACGCAAGCAGTTGTATACGACGGGAAGACGTCGATTTACCTTCTTGGCGTTCAAGATCAGCCGAAGCCGCACCTGGCGGGGCTTGGACAAGCGGCCTTGGCGAAACCGCTGGGAGTCTCGCCCGCCGTCGTTGGCCAAACCGTCTTCACGGTCGATGTCGCGGGCGGGCTCGTCGTGTTCGCCCTGCCGGCGCTGGCCCACGGCAACGAAGCGGCCCTCGGCGGGCGATGCGCCTGGGGGCCCGCTCGCGTCGGCGACAACGTCCTGGTATCGACCGATGACGGCCAATTGCTCTGCTTCGACCCGAAAGGAGCCCGCCTGTGGCGCATCCCGCTGGAATATGGCCCCTTGGCCGGCGCCCCGTTGCGCGTCGGCTCGCAACTCCTTCTCGCCTCGCGAAGCGGCGTCGTCTGGCGCGCGGACGCCGCCACCGGCAAGGAGCTGGCAAAAGTCGATGCGGGCTATCCACTGGCCACGGGACCGGTGCTCTGCGGGCAGAAGCTGTTGGTCGGCGGCCACGACGGAACACTCTACGAAGTGCGGCAGCCATGAGCAAAGTCGCATTCCTAGCCGCCGGCGTCCTGTGGCTGCTGTGCTTGGCGCCGCTGCGCCGCGCCGCCGCTATACGAGGAGGAGCCCTACGATCAGATCACCCTCGATGCGGCCAACAACAACGAGGTTATAAAAATCAAGCCGCTCGACGTGCCGAATCGCATGCCGCCGCGGCGCGGCAGGCCGACCGACAAGTTGGTGATCCGCCGCCTCGACAAGCCCGACAAGGAATACGCGGTCTTGTGGCGCAATATCGCCAAGCTCGAGTTGTTCGAGCAGTTGATTCTCAAGAAGGCCAGCGAGCTGAGCGCCGCGCACGACTTCGAGACGGCATACGACTACTTCGTCTAGCTCGAAACGAACAAGCCCAATCTGCCCGACCTCGCCAAGTCCATCGAAGCGTCTCTGTACGAAGAGGCCAAGACTTGCCAACTCAACGGGCAATACGACGCCGCCCTGGCCTTGCTGCGAGAACTGCACGATCGCAACCGGCGACGCCCCGGACTCGACAAGGCGCTGGGCCGCACGACCGATGAACTGGCCGCTCTTGTATGAGAAGGACCAGAACTATCCCGCAATACGGGTTTTGCTGCGCAATCTGGCCAACGACTTTCCCGACCATCCGGTCGTCGCCCAATGGCGGGAACACCTAAGCCAGCAGGCGGCGCCGCTGCTGGCCGAGGCCAATAAGGCGGTCGATGCGGGCCAATGGTCGAAAGCGGCCGCGCTGACTCGCCAGGTCGCCACCATCTGGCCCGAACTCTCCGGCGCCCGCGAACTGGCTCTGATCGTTCACCGAAAATACCCGCGGGTGGTCGTGGGGGTGGGAAGCCTCTCCGCCGACATCGCGCCCGACCGCCTCGACGACTGGACGATGCGGCGTACCAGCCGGCTGCTGTTTCGGACGCTGACGGAGTTCGCCGGCGCCAGCACGGAGGGCGGAAAGTACGATTGCCCGGTCGGCGAAGTCTCCACTGTGGATCAGGGCCGGCGGCTGGTGATCCAGTTGAAGCCCAAGATCGGTTGGGCCGTCGGCAATGCCACGCTGACCAATTCCGACGTGGCGCGGCGTCTCTTGGCGATGGCCGACCCGAACAACAGCGCCTACCGCATCGATTGGGCGGATCTCATGATGGCGGTGTCAACTCACGGCGTCTACAATCTGGATGTGGAGCTGCGTCGCCCCCACGTTCGTCCCGAAGCCATGTTGCAGATCGTGCTCACGCCGCGGGGAGCGTCGGTGAAGCCCGGCGAGCTGCCGCCGACCAACGGGCCGTTTACGGTCCAGTCGCGATCGGCCAACGAAACCGTTTTCGCCGCCAACCCCCACTACTTCGCCGCCGACGCCGGCCAGCCGAAGGAAATCGTCGAACGCCGCTATCCCTCCATCGCCAAAGCCATCGAGGCGCTGAAGCGCGGTGAAATCCAGGTGCTCGATCGCGTCAATCCCTGGAATTTGGCGGCCCTTCGCGCCGACTCGCATCTGGTCGTCCAGCCCTACGCCTGCCCCTTGATTCATTGCCTGATTCCGAACCTCCGCCGGCCGATCGTGTCGGATCGAACCTTCCGGCGGGCGCTGGCCTACGGGATTTTCCGTCAGGGGATTCTGCAGCAGATGCTCGGCGGGGTCGATGTGCCCGGCTGTGTAGTGACCAGCAGTCCCTTCCCGCTGGGCATCGATCCCAGCGATCCGATGGGTTATGCCTCGGACGACAGCATCGAGCCGCGTCCCTTACCAGCCGCGGCTGACGATCGCCCTGGCCAGCGTTACGCTGAAGAACTACATCGACGCCACAAAAGCCGACCCGAAGAAGATCAAGAAGCTGCCGACGATGGTTTTGGCCTATCCGCCCGACGAGATCGCCGCTGCGGCGTGCGCGTCCATCCAGAAACAGTTGAAGCTGGTGGATATCCCGATCAAGTTGCAGCCGCTGGACGGGCCCATGCCCGCGCGAGTTCCCGACGACGTCGATCTGCTTTATGCCGAACTGCCGATGTGGGAGCCGTTGGTCGATGCCCGGCGCGTCCTTGGCGAAGAAGGGATGTCGGGCGGATGCA
This sequence comes from uncultured Planctomycetia bacterium, assembly GCA_963719005.1. Classification (GTDB taxonomy): domain Bacteria; phylum Planctomycetota; class Planctomycetia; order Pirellulales; family Thermoguttaceae. Next base: position 42,322 of record CAVRAR010000016.1, on the reverse strand, counting down.
GCCCGTACATGACGCTTGCCTTGCGGCAGCTCGACGAGGCGGTCGACTGGAAGCAGGTGCGAGAGTGCCTGCACGCCGTGCATCGCATTTCGTACGACGACGCGGCCATTATACCCCTTTGGCAGTTGGTCGAGTACTTCGCCTGCCACGAGCAGCATCCGAGGAGTCGCCGCCAGGCCCGTGTCGCTTTACCAGAACGTCGAACAATGGCGGCCGCCTTTCCAGTACCCGGCGGACAGATGAACGTGTTGAAAAAACTGCCGACATTTCTCGCTGCCGTCGTTCTCCTCTGGCCCGCCCTGGCCGGAGCCGCCGATCTGTCGGTCTGGCCGCTGACGCCCTACAAAGTGCGCGTGCTGGTGGCCGTGGCCCACCAGACCCCGCTGACGCCGCGGCTCGAGGCCAGTTTGTTGAACGATTTGTCGGCGCGGATCGAGGCGGTGGTCGGGCCGCCGTGGGACGCCACAGTGGCTGCCGCGCCGCCCGCGCTGCGACGCGACATGCTGCACGGCGTCGACGCCTTGCGGCCGACAAGAGCATTCCGATCCCCTCGCCCGAACCCGACAAAATCCTGCTGCTGGCGGTCACCGTCGTTCCCGGCGGCCTGACGGTGACGGCTCGCGACTTCGACGTGCATACGCGCACGCTGAGCTGTCACGTCACGCGGCCGGTCTGGCAGATCGGTTCGCTCTGCGATGCCTCGCTCGACGCACTGTTCTCGGCCTTTGCACCGCTGGCTCGCGTCGATCGCATCGAGTATGAGGACACGAAGGTCGCCCCGGAAGGAAAAGACAAAGACGGAAAACCCAACAAAGAGCCAAAGATCGTCAAAGAGATGATTGCCGTGCTGCGGGTGAAAGCCGCGGGGTTGCCCACCCGCGATCCCAACCTGAAGATGCTTCAGCCGGGCGACGTGTTCCGGCCGCTTACTTCGCCTGCGGAACCGCGACAACAAGTTTCTCGGGGCCTCTCGCTCGCGATGGTCGCTCTGCATCGTCGAAAAGATCACGCCCGAGGAAGTGCGGTGCCGCGTGCATTCCGGAATGCGTGGCGGGGAAATGCCCACAAAAGGCAAAGGGCGGGCCGAGTCGCTGGCGCTGCGAGTGCAATCCCCGGGCGGTTCCACTAAAGTGCTGCTGCAATCGCGAGTCGAGCCCAAGAAGCCGCTGGCCGGCTGCGACATTTACGCATATCCGCCCGACAAGAGAGACGCCGTGATGCTGATCGGCCAGACCGACCGGCGGGCCTGCTGCTCGTGCCGTCGCTGAAGGGGAGCCAAGCAGGGTTCTGCTGGTCAAGGACGGCAACGCCCTGTTGGCGAAGCTGCCGATCGTGCCGGGGCTCGAACGCCAGGTCACGGCCGAAATCCCCAACGACGACCAACGCCTCGGGGCCGAAGGATTCATCACGGGCTTGCAGGAGGAGTTGTTCGATCTCGTCGCCCGCCAGAAAATCCTCATCGCCATGGCTCACAGACGCATCGAAGAGAAGGATTTCGACAAAGCGGCGGAATTGGTCGACCAACTCCGCGGCTTGCCCACGGCGCAGCAATTCGACATGCGGCTTGTCGCCGAACAAGAGAGACTGGCCACCAACGATCCCAGCATTCAGAAGAAAATCGACATGCTGATGGGCGATACCCGCCAACTGATCGACAAGTACCTCGATCCGCAAATCATCGACGACTTGGAGCACGATCTGCGCGAAGCGAAGACCGGCGGCGAGAAGTGACACTGGGCTAGAACAGCATCCGCGCCAACCACCACAGCAGCAGCACCGCGCCGGCCAGCACCAGCGGCGTCAGCACGAAGAACGCCAGCGGCCAATAGACCGCCGCCAATCGCCCCCGAACCGGAATGAGCATCTCCTGCGACGAATCCGGCTCGTCGGCCGGCAGCCGCGCCACGATGGGCGGCGGCGTCGGAATCGCCAGGCGAAGCGGCTGCAAAGGGATTCGCCCGTCGGCCGCGACCGCCTCGCCGACGGCTTCGGCCCTCGCGAATGACGCCAGCCGCGCCCGCACTTCGCCAGCCGAGGCGATCCGCTGCGACGGCTCCTTGGCCATCATGTCGGCCATCACTTCGACGAACTCGGCGCTGAGCCGGGAGTTCAGCCGCCGCGGATCCAACGGCCGCAACTCGCAATGCGCCCGGGCCTTGTCGGCCGTCGTGCCGCCGGGAAACGGCACCTTGCCCGTCACCGCGTAGTAAAGCGTGCAGCCCAGCGAGTAAATGTCCCACGCCGGCGCCGGGTTCCAGGGGTCGCGGATCTGGTCCGGCGAGAGGATAGTCGGCCGTCCCCACGATCTTGCCGTGCCGCGGATCGTCTCTCCGACGAGCCCGCCAACGAGCCGGCGAGCCCCAAGTCGGAGAGCTTCGCCTCTCCGTCCGGAGAGACCAGCACGTTGCCCGGCGTCACGTCGCGGTGCACGATTCCCTGGGCGTGGGCATACTCCAAGCCCTCGGCCACTTGCGAGATGATCGACGCGGCGGCCGCGATGCCCAGCGGCCCGCCCTGCCGTACGAGTTTTCGCAGGTCGGTGCCCGGCACGTATTCGGTGACCAGATAGTGGACGTTTCCGTCCTCTCCGGCATCGAGCGCGGCGACCAATTTCGGATGATCGAGGCTGGCCAAGGCGCGGATTTCGCGAGTGAAGTTGGCCACCGCCTCGGGCGTCGATTTGTGGCGGGGCAACACCTTGATCGCCACGACGCGTCCCGCCGCGCCGCGCTGCGCCTTGAAGACCTGCCCCATCCCGCCTTGGCCGATCGAGTCGATAATCAGATAGGGCCCGAGGTTGAACTTGGTGCGGCCGTCGAGCAGTTGCTTCGCCTGCCAAACGTTCAACAAACCGATCTCGACCAGGCGGTCGGCAAGCTGGCGATCGCTTGGCGGAGCGTTCGGGTCGGGCTCGTCCCCCTCCGACCAGCGCACGCCCGCCCGGGCCTCGTCGAGTTGCTGCTGCGTCAGCAAACCGCTCGCCAAGGCGCATCGCTCAAACATCGATGATTCGCCGTTGCTCACCCGAGTTCCGCTCCCGCTGCTGCACGGACTCCCGAATCCCACCCGGCGGAGAGTCCAAGACCGTTTTCCATACTCACTGATTCTAGCCGCCAAGCCCCCACGGCGACAACTCATGGGACTGACTTGCAGCTTCCGACCGAACGACTCGTGCCGCCGCAAGGACGGTGTTGCCCTTGACTAATGCGAAAACGCAACCAAGAATGAAGGATTGCTAATAGTGAAATCGCATTGACATTAGAGCCTCTTATGGTATAATAATTCGATCGGTTCCCCCCTGCGCCGCCGGCTTTGTTTGCCGACCCTGTCCTAAGTTTAAGTGTCAAGATTCCACCGGAGACGCTTTTACCGTGCCAAGCGCTCGAGGTCTATACGACCCGCAATGGGAACACGATGCTTGCGGCATCGGCGCCGTCGTCGATATTTCCGGACGCCGCAGCCACGCCATCGTCGAGTACGGCCGGCAGGTGTTGCTGAATCTCATGCACCGCGGCGCAGCGGGCGCCGACGAATCGACCGGCGACGGCGCGGGCATTCTCATGCAAGTCCCCGACGAGTTCTTTCGCACCGAGGCCGAAAGCCTGGGCTTTTCGCTTCCACCGCAGGGGCATTACGGCGTGGGGATGTTCTTCCTGCCCCACGACCGCGAGCTTCGTGCCAGTTGCGAGCAGACCCTCGCGGCGCAGGCCGACGCCGAGGGATTGACCGTGCTCGGCTGGCGCGACGTGCCCACCGACAACCGCTGCTTGGGCGAACTGGCCCGAACGTCCGAACCCGTCATTCGCCAGGCGTTCCTGGACGGCCGGGGAAGCAAGGACGAAGACCTGGAGCGACGCCTTTACGTCGCCCGCAAACGCACCGAACGCCGCGTGCGCGAAATGCTCGGCGAGCGGGCCGATCAGTTCTACGTTCCTTCGATGTCCGGCCGCACGTTGCTTTACAAGGGCATGTTCCTGGCGCCGCAGTTGTTCGCCTACTATCCCGATCTGGCCGACGCCCGGGTGCAAACCGCCTTGGCCATCGTCCACCAGCGTTACAGCACGAACACGTTCCCGAGTTGGCGGCTGGCCCAGCCGTTCCGCATGATCGCCCACAACGGCGAGATCAACACGTTGCGGGGCAACGCCAATCGCATTCAAGGCCGCGGCAGATCGATGGTCGCGCCGACGCTGACCGACGACATCACCGAACTATTTCCGATCATCGAGCCCGGCGGAAGCGACTCGGCGTGCTTCGACAACACCCTCGAGCTGTTGGTCCGCGCCGGCCGATCGACGCCGCACGCGATGATGATGATGATTCCCGAGGCGTTCGGGCCGCAGTACCACATGTCGACCGACAAGCGGGCGTTTTACGAATACCACGCCGCGATCATGGAGCCCTGGGACGGCCCGGCCGCGATGATTTTCACCGACGGACGCCTCGTGGGCGGCACGTTGGATCGCAATGGGCTGCGTCCCTGCCGGTACGTCGTCACGACCGAAGGGCTGGCCGTGCTGTCGAGCGAGGTGGGGGTTGTCGATTTTCCACCCGATCAAATCCAACAGAAAGGCCGTCTTCAGCCCGGCCGCATGTTCCTGGTCGATACCGAGGAAGGCCGAATCGTGGTCGATAGCGAGATCAAGGGGCGAATTTCGCGGCAAAAGCCCTACCGGCGCTGGCTTGAAGAGAACCGCATCGAGTTGCGCGGTTTGTTTCAGCCCTCGAAGCCCTCGCCGATGGACGCGGAGACGCTTGCCCAGCGGCTGCGATGCTTCGGCTACACGCGCGAAGATTTGCAGTTGATCGTCTCTCCGATGGCGGCCAACGGGCAGGAGCCGATCGGCTCGATGGGCACCGACACGCCGCTGGCCGTCCTCTCTGATCGCCCCAAGCTGTTGTTCGATTACTTCAAGCAGCTTTTCGCCCAGGTGACCAACCCGCCGATCGATCCTTTGCGCGAAGGGCTGGTCATGTCGCTGATGTCGTTCACCGGCCGCAAGCGGAATCTGCTCGACGAGACGCCGGAGCACTGCCGGCAACTGAAGCTTTCGCACCCGATCCTGACGAACGACGACATGGAGCGGCTGCGGTCGGCCCGGCGCGACGATTTCAAAGTTACTACGATTCCCGCGTTGTTTTCGGCGACCGATCCCGATCCGGGCCGGGCGCTGGCGACGGGTTTGAACGACCTGGTCGACGCGGCGGACAGCGCGATTGCCGACGGCGCGACGATGCTGATCGCCAGCGACCGCGACATCTCGCCGACTCGCGCGCCGATCCCCAGTCTGCTGGCCGCCTCCGCTTTGTATCACGATCTGTGGCACCGCCAATTGCGAAGCCAGGTGGGCATCGTGATCGAAAGCGCCGAGCCGCGCGAGGTGATGCACTTCTGTATGCTCTGCGGCTACGGCGCCAGCGCCATCAATCCCTACCTCGCCTTCGAGACGATCCAGAAACTCCACGCCGACGGCGATCTGCCGCCCGGCGTCCCCGCCGACGTCCTGACCGACCAGTACATCACGGCCGTCAAGAAGGGAATCCTCAAGACGATCTCGAAAATGGGCATTTCCACGCTCCGCAGCTACCAATTCGCCCAGCAGTTCGAGGCCGTCGGGCTCGATCATTCCGTCATCGACCGCTATTTCACCGGCACGCCCTCGCGGATCGCCGGCAGCGATCTCGACGTGATCGCGCGCGAGGCGATCGCGCGGCACCGCACCGCCTTCCAGCCGCTCGAACCCGGTGCGCTCGAACTCGATTTCGGCGGCGAGTACCAGTTCCGGCTCGACGGCGAAAAGCATCTCTGGAATCCCGACACGATCGTCAAGCTGCAACACGCCGTCCTCCAAGACAATCCGCAAATCTATGCCGAGTACGCCGAGGCGGTGAACAACCAGAGCCGCGATCTGATGACGCTCCGCGGCTTGTTCACGTTCGTGCCGGGCGAGCCGGTTCCGCTCGAAGAGGTCGAGCCGGCCGCCGAGATCGTCAAGCGATTCTACACCGGCGCGATGTCGCACGGTTCGATCAGCAAGGAAGCCCACGAAACGCTGGCCATCGCCATGAACCGGCTGGGAACGAACTCGAACACCGGCGAGGGCGGCGAGGATCCGCGGCGTTATCGGCCGTTGCCCAACGGCGACTCGATGAATTGCGGGATCAAGCAGGTGGCCAGCGCCCGGTTCGGCGTGACGATCGAGTATCTGGCCAACGCCAAGATTCTTCAGATCAAGATGGCCCAGGGTGCGAAGCCCGGCGAAGGCGGCCAGTTGCCCGCGCACAAAGTGACCGCGGAAATCGCCCGGCTGCGGCATTCGACGCCCGGGGTTTCGCTGATTTCTCCGCCCCCGCACCACGACATCTACTCGATCGAAGACCTCGCGCAATTGATCTACGATCTGAAGTGCGCCAACCCCGACGCCCTGGTCTCCGTGAAGTTGGTCTCCGAAGTCGGCGTCGGCACCGTGGCGGCGGGCGTGGCCAAGGGCAACGCCGACGAGGTGCTCATCAGCGGCCACGACGGCGGAACCGGCGCCAGCCCGCTTAGCTCGATCAAACATGCCGGAACGCCTTGGGAGCTCGGTCTGGCCGAGACGCAGCAGACGCTGGTGCTCAACGGCCTGCGCGATCGGATCATCGTTCAGGTCGACGGCCAGATGCGAACCGGCCGCGACGTGGTGATCGGCGCTCTGCTGGGGGCCGAGCGATTCGGCTTCGGCACTTCCGCGCTGGTGTCGCTCGGCTGCCTGCTGATGCGGAAGTGCCATCTCGGGACTTGCCCGGTCGGCATCGCCACGCAGGACAAAGACTTGCGAAAACGCTTTGCCGGCAAGCCGGAGCATTTGGTGCGATTCCTCACTTTCGTGGCCGAAGACGTGCGGCGGATCATGGCGGAACTCGGCTTCCGCAAGTTTGACGACATGGTCGGACAGCGTCGAGCGGCTCGGTTGCCGCGATGCGATCGACCATTGGAAGGCCAAGGGGCTCGATCTGTCGCCGATTTTCGCCCCGCCCGATCAATCCAACGGCTGCCCCTTGCGCCGCGTGCGGCCGCAAAGCGACGTTCACAAGGATCATCTCGATTGGGAGATCCTCAAGAATGTCGAACACTGCATCGAAACCAGGCAGCCCACGCGGCTGCCGATGCCGATCCGAAACATCAACCGCAGCGTGGGCACGATTCTGAGCAATCGCATCGTGCGGCGCTGGGGCGGCGCGGGCCTGCCCGACGGAACTCTGCAAATCACCATGACCGGCTCGGCCGGCCAGAGCTTCGGCGCGTTTCTGGCCCCCGGCGTCACGCTGCGGCTGATCGGCGACGCCAACGATTACCTTGGCAAGGGCCTCTCGGGCGGGCGGATCATCGTGCAAACGCCGCCGACTTCCCCCTTCGATCCGAAAGAAAACGTCATCGCCGGCAACACGCTCCTCTACGGCGCCACGTCCGGCGAAGTGTTCATCAACGGCCTGGTCGGCGAGCGCTTCGCCGTGCGCAACAGCGGCGCGGTGGCCGTGGTCGAGGGCGTCGGCGATCATGCCTGCGAATACATGACCGGCGGCGCCGTGGTCGTCATCGGACGCACCGGCCGCAATTTCGCCGCGGGAATGAGCGGCGGCGTCGCCTACGTGCTCGACGAGCATCAGTTGTTCGACACGCTCTGCAACCTCGACATGGTCGATCTCGAATCGATCTACCAGGAGGAAGACCAGAACGCGCTTCGCGATCTGATTCGCCGCCACGCCGAGTGGACCGGCAGCGTGCAGGCCCGGCGAATCCTCGACAACTGGCAGGAGATGTCCGGGAAGTTCGTCAAAGTCATGCCCATCGACTACCGCAAGGCCCTCGATCGGCTGCGCGAGCGCGAGGCCGCCGGCACCGATCAGACGCCCGCGACCGAAGAAGTGTTCCCGGGAGAGAGAGAGTAGGGACTATGGCCAATCCAACCGGATTTCTACAATATCCGCGAGTTGAAATCGAACATCGGCCGATCGAAGAGCGGATTCGCGATTGGCACGAGATCGACCGCGATCTGCTCGATGAGACGCTCAACCAGCAGGCGGCCCGCTGCATGGATTGCGGCGTTCCGTTTTGCCACGGCATCGGTTGTCCGCTGCGGAATCGCATTCCGGAGTTCAACGACCTCGTCTACCGCCATCGCTGGCGCGAGGCGGCCGAGAACCTGCACTCGACCAACAACTTCCCCGAGATCACCGGCCGCGTTTGTCCCGCGCCGTGCGAGGCCGCCTGCACGCTGGCGATCCACCGCGAGGCGGTGAACATCAAGAACATCGAGCTGCGGATCGTCGAATCGCGCGTTCGCCGAGGGCTGGATCGAGCCGATTCGCCCCAAGACGAAGACCGGCAAGAAGGTGGCGGTGATCGGCTCGGGGCCCGCCGGGCTGGCCGCCGCGCAGCAACTGGCCCGGCAAGGGCACGACGTCGTCGTCTTCGAGCGGAGCGACCGCCTCGGCGGATTGCTCCGCTATGGAATTCCCGACTTCAAGCTGGAAAAGCAGATTCTCGACCGCCGGCTCGAACAGTTGATGCTCGAAGGCGTCGAGTTCGAGATGAACGTCAACGTCGGCGTCGACATTTCGGCCGACCATTTGCGCCGCCGCTTCCACGCGATCGTGCTGTGCATGGGCGCCGGCCAGCCGCGCGAGCTTCGCGCTCGCCGGCGCCGACCTGCCGGGCGTGCATTTTGCGATGGACTATCTGCCGCAGCAAAATCGCCGCGTGGCGGACGAAGCCGTCGAGCCCGCCGCGGTGATCGATGCTCGAGACAAGCACGTCATCGTCATCGGCGGCGGCGACACCGGCAGCGATTGCGTCGGCACCGCCATCCGCCAGCGGGCGGCATCGGTCACGCAACTCGAAATCCTTCCGCGTCCGCCCGAGGGCTACAACACGGAGAGCCCCTGGCCGTTCTGGCCGAAAATCATGCGGACTTCGTCGTCGCAGGAGGAAGGTTGCGACCGCCGTTGGAGCACGCTGACCAAGGCCCTGGTCGGCGTCGATGGCCGCGTGGCCCGGCTCGAAGCCTGCGAAATCCAGTGGGCCAGCGGCCCGAAGGGCTGGGAAATGAAGGAGGTGCCCGGCTCCGATTTTACGCTGCAAGCCGATTTGGTGCTGATTGCGATGGGCTTCGTTCACGTGGTTCACTCCGGACTCGTGACCGATCTTGGCCTGCAACTCGACGGCCACGGCAACGTAGCGGTCGAGGATTGGATGAGCAGTGTCCCCGGCGTATTCGCCGCCGGCGACACGGTTCGCGGCGCGTCGTTGGTGGTTCACGCCATCAACCAAGGCCGTCTCTGCGCCGCCGCCTGCCACAAGTGGCTAACGTAGCAGGCAAGTAGGTTATGCTTCAGCATAACGGACCGGCAAATCGACGAGTCTCTTGTTATGCTGAAGCATAACCTACGGGAAAGTTCCGCTCCACCACGGCGACGAACTCCTCCGGCGCGGCGGCTTGCGTGATTTCGCGGCGAAACGCGCGGGCGCCCTTGCGGCCCTGGCCGTAACAACAGGCGTAACACCGCATCAAGATCGTCCCCTTCAGCGGGCCGAACCGCTCGACAATCAGGCGGAAATGGTCCAGCAACAATTGCCGCTGTTCGAGCGGCGTCGGCTCGGGCGGAATCGGCTCGCCGCGCAGCGCGGCCGCTGCTTGGCGGAATAGCCACGGCCGACTGAGCGCCGCCCGGCCGATCATCACGCCGTCAACCCCGTAGCGGTCGAAGGCCTCGACCACCGCCTCGGGCGTCTTCAGGTCGCCGTTGCCGATCAGCGGAATCGCTCAGATGCGGCTTGATGCGTGCAATCTCCTCCCAGTCGGCCGAGCCGCGAAACAGATCGGCGGCCGTGCGGCCGTGAACCGTCACCGCCGCGCCGCCGGCCGATTCGAATCGCCTGGGCCACGTCGATGGCATTGATCGTGTCGCGCGTGGCCCCCAAGCGAATTTTCGCCGTCACCGGCACGGGCCGGCACGCCGCCGCCACGCGGGCGACGATCTCGCCGACGCGATCGGGATATCGCAGCAGATACGAGCCGCTTTGGGCCTTTTCGGAAACGTCGCGCACCGGGCAGCCGAAGTTGATATCGACGACGCTTACGCGAAACTCCTCGGCCAACCGTCGCCCCACGGCGGCCAGCGTGTCGGGATCGTTGTCCCAAATCTGCACGGCCAGCGGCCGCGGCTCGTCGGCCACTCCCCAGAGCCGATCGGGGAAGCGGCCGTCGCGAGGGGACTGTCCCAGTTTTCGTGTCGGTGAAAATGGGACTGTCCCCTTCGGCGCAGAGATGTGCAAGAACCCCCGAGCGCTGACCATCTCTGTGGCCGGCAGCCCCACGCCGCCAAACCGCCGAATCACTTGCCGGTAAGCATAGTTGGTGAATCCGGCCATCGGCGCCTGGAGCAGCGGCGGATCAATCAGCAGCGGTCCGATGTGCAAAGGGACTAGGGTCATGAGCATTTTAGGAGTCTCAGAGAAACACCATAGCATCGGAAGCGCCCCACGACTGCGGTCGCGGGGGGCGAGAACAAAAGAAGAATCGCACCTCCCCCGGCGACCGCGGTCGCGGGGCGTTCTATTGGTGCGACGTTGCATCCTGCGGAACACCAATGTAAAATGCAGAGGCTGCCGCACTACCCCGCCTTTCCCGTTCATCTTTGCATCCACCGCCAGTATACCGGGCCATACCACCCGCGTAAAGAAGACAGTCGGACGCGAAACGACCACTTCTCCTTAGGAGGCATTTCACGTGACGAGATCAACCTGGACCGCGTGTTTCCTGGCGGCATCAACGTTCATCGCGGTTGCAGACGCGACACGCTGCTCGGCCGAAGAGCCCTCGAAAAAGAACGCCGCGTCGGTCGGATTGCCGGAATCCGTCGATCTTCGCCCCTTCTTCAAGAGTTGGGGGCTCGCGCCGCGCGTTCAGGGCGAACGGAACACGTGTTCCCTGTTTGCCGTGTGCGGGGCCGTCGAATACGCCGTCGCCACCAAACAGAACGCGGCGGTGCCGCTTGAGCATCGAGTTTCTCAACTGGGCCGGCAACCAAACGGGCAAGGAAGCGCTCGACGGCGCCTGCTTCTCCGAACTGTGGAAGGCTCTCACCGCTTATGGCATTTGTCCAGAAACGGAAATGCCGTATCAGGAATACTTCGAGTTCGACCACCAAGCCCAGCACAGGAAGCAATTGCCCATGCCGAAAAGCTGCGCGACCTGGGCTTGCGGCTCCACTGGATCAAGGAGTGGGATCCGAACAAGGGGCTTGACCGACCAGCAGCTTGTCGAGATCAAGCGGACGATTGCGCGGCGATGGCCGGTCGGCGGCGGTTTTCTTTGGCCGAAGAAGAGGGCCATGGAGTGGGAAAATGGCGTGCTGAAGATGTGTCCTCGCGACAGAGGTTGAGGACGGCCATAGCGTGCTGTTGGTCGGCTATCGCGACGACAAGCGGCAGCCGGGCGGAGGCGTCTTTCTCATCCGCAACTCCAGCGGCCCGTTCCGCGGCGGCATGTTGAGCTACGAGTACGCGAAAGCGTACATGAACGACGCGATCTGGATCGATTATGCCGGGGCAAACGAGGGCGGCCCGTCGCGCTGCCGCCATGCAGGGCATCGCATCGAACGCTCGGCGGCGATCTCGGCCCCGGCCTGCTCTCGCGCGATCCGCTCGGCGCTCTGACCGCGCCGCCGATCGGCCGCAACCGCCGCGTCTCGAGCAACGAGCAGCCGAATTGGCACGACGGCAACATGGACATGACCTGGCTGCAACCCGGCGAGGCGGTCGAAGTGCCGTGCTCGAAGGGCCCGGCATCATTACGCATATATGGATGACCAGTCACGCCGGCTGGGCCAACGAATTGAACGCCCTGAGCATCCGCATTTACTGGGACGGGCGAAAAGAGCCCGCCGTCGAGGCGCCGCTGGGCGATTTCTTCGCCGTCGGGCAGGGCAAGCCGGCCGTGGTCGAGAGTTTTCCCGTGCAGGTCTCGCCCACCGGGGCGCTGACGTGCTTCTGGCGGATGCCGTTCGCCAAGTCGGCGCGAATCGTCATCCGCAACGACAATCCCGACCGCGGCGCGGGCCTGTACTGGCAGATCGACTGGGTCCAGGTCGATCGGCTGCCGAAGGACGTCGGCTATTTCCACGCGAAATACCGCCAGGAGTATCCGGCGAAGCCCGGCGACTATCTCATCGCCGATCTGGCCGGCCGCGGCCAGTACGTCGGCACGGTGATGTCGCGTCACGAACGCCCAGCCCGGCTGGTTCGGCGAGGGGGACGATTACTTCTACATCGACGGCGAAGAAGTGCCGAGCCTTCAGGGGACCGGCAGCGAGGACTATTTCAACGACGCCTGGGGGCTGCGGCCGCGCATCGAGCCACTGGTTCGGCTCGCCGCGAGCGGAGGGCGAGGAACCCGGCGACAGCAGCGCCTGCTATCGCTGGCACGTGCTCGATCCGGTCGGATTCAACAAGTCGCTTCGCGTGGCGATCGAACACAAGGGGAACGGCGAAGAGGATACCGAGGCGTTCTATCTGGAGCGGCCCGATTTCATCAGCAGCGTCGCCTTCTGGTATCAGACCGGCGAGCCGAAGCCGTTTGGCGAGTTGCCGCCGTGGCCCGATCGCTGCGTGCCGTGGCAGCACCACCATATGGTCCGCCAATTTCTGCAACGCCAAGACGACCGGCGGCAAGCTGATCGTGGAGGCGCAGGGCTTCTTCGGCGCGCGGCCGCTTCTGCGATGGCGCAACAGGGAAGTCGGGGCCCGGCTGACGCTCCCGTTCACCGTCGCCGAAGACGGCAAATATGCCCTGCGTCTCAGCGCCATGCAGGATCCCGCGTACGGGCTCTACACGGTCTTCATCGACAAGAAAAAGGTGGGCGAAGCCGATTTCCGCGGGCCGGAGGAGAACGAGCTGGACCTGCCGCTCGGCACGCGTCGGCTAAAGCAGGGTGAACACAAGCTCATCTTCGAGGCGAAGTCGATTTCCGCTCCCGGCCAACCCGACAAAGCCAAATCGATGACCGTCGAGGCGTTGCGTCTGCTGAAGTTGCCGAAGAAGGCCGTGCGAGAAGTCAAGACCGACAACGAGGCGCATTTCGTGCGGCTGGGCATCGGCCGCTCGCTCTACGCCTACCGGCTCGTTTACGGAAAGCTGCCCGACTCGCTCGAAGAGATGGTCAAGGCAGGCATCATGCCGAAAAAGTACTTGAAGGACGAAAACGACGTGCCGCTGAAGGCATGGCGCGAAGGAGACTACATGGTTGTCCAGAGCGTCGGTCCCGTTCATTGGAAGCATCAATGGACAGGACTCGACCCGCGGCGATAGTCAACCTGTCGCGCCAAGAGAAAACACTTACTGAGTGTCAGGTCATCGCTTTCGTGAGACAAGAGAATAGCCGGGAGCCAACGGCTCCCGGAGAGCAACCCAGAACCCGGGCGCGTCCGCCCCACAAGTCCCACCGACAGTACATCGTTTCCGCTATCCGCGCGGGAACGACCCGCCGAATTTGACATTCCACAGCCAACTGTATGACACTACCTGAAACAAGCAGTGGCGCATGGCTGATGGCCAGGTAGTCTCTCTGAGGCAGGTACGGACCCATTTTCCGTAGGAGGTATTCACTATGCGGATTTGGAATCTACTTTCATGCACTTCGGCAACATTAGCGTTACTGCTAATCTCCGGCGGCGCGTTTTGCGCAACGGCCGAATCCAAACCGGTCGCCGACAAGACGCCCGATCATCGCCATTCCGTCGATCTCCGTCCGATCCTGCAGAAATGGAAGCTCGACGCCCGCTCGCAGGGCGGCCGAGGCACGTGCTCGGTGTTCGCGATGAACGCCGCTCTCGAATTCGCCGTCGCCACGAAACAGCGGCGCGGCACGCGGCTGAGCGTCGAGTTTCTCAATTGGGCCTCGAACGAAGCCGTCGGCGCGGCGGTCGATGGCGGCTGCTTCTCCGAACTCTGGGCCGGCTATGCCGCCCACGGCGTCTGCCCCGAGGCCGACATGCCCTACGCCGACAGTTTCGATCCCGCGCGAAAGCCGGACAAGAAGGCCCGTCGCCGATGCCGCGAAAATTCACGCTCTCGGTCTGCAAATCCATTGGATCAAGCAATGGGATCCAACTCGGGGAGCCAGCGACGAGCAACTCGCAGAAATCAAGCAGACGCTTAAGCGGCGGTGGCCGGTCTGTGGCGGGTTTCTCTGGCCGAAACACGAGAACCATTGGTGGAAGCAGGACGTTTTGCAGAAGTGCCCGCGAAGGGCCGTCATGGACGGCCACAGCGTTTTGCTGGTGGGCTTTCGCAACGACGGGACGCAACCGGGCGGTGGGGTGTTTCTCATCCGCAATTCCGCCGGCCCAAGCCGCGACGGCATGATGACCTACGACTACGTCCGGGCGTACTTGAACGACGCCGCCTGGATCGACTTTCCCGGCGCAACCAAGGGCGGGCCGCGCCGACATTCGCCCAAGCCGTTATAGTCGGATTGCTGCGACCGTGTTTCTGCCGACTGGGGGCTGTACCGCTTTCTGTGGCAATGGAGCCGTCGCTGCGCCAAATCCCGGCAAAGGGGACAGTCCCATTTTCGCTGACACGAAAATTGGGACAGTCCCCCGGCTGCAACCGGTAGCCAACGCTCCCATGCTATAAGTGGCGATGAAATTCTCGGAAAATCCGGCATCTCGCCCGAATTCTCTGTTGCGAAAACGCCGCTAATGGAATAGCTTGGGAGCATAAATCCAGTCTCTTGGAAACACAGGCCCCCGATAGCTATGGCAGAAGATTCACAAGCAGAACTAAAGTCCCTGGAAGAGCGCGACCGCGAGTGGCTCGCCACCGTCTATCGCGGCGACAAAGAACGAGATCTCACCGTCCGCGCAATCTTGGCCGGCATGATCTTCGGCGGACTGATGTCGCTGTCGAACCTTTACGTCGGCCTCAAAACGGGCTGGGGCCTCGGCGTGGACATCGCCGCGGTCGTCGTCATCTTCGCCGTCTTCAGAGCCCTAAAAGGCATCGGCCTTGCCCGGCGGGAATTCGGACTCATGGAAAACACCATGATGATGACCGTGGCCGTGGCGGCAAGTTGGATTTCTTCGGCCGGCCTCGTGTCGGCGGTGCCCGCGCTCACGATGCTCACCGGCTTCCAGTTTGTCTGGTGGAAGCTCACCCTGTTTATCGCGGTCATTTTGTACCTCGGACTTTTCATGGCGATTCCGCTGAAGCGGCAGATGATCCAAATCGATGCGCTTCGCTTTCCCGCCAACATTCCTACCGGCGAAACGCTCCTGGTCATGTACTCGCACGGCGGCCAGGCGATAAAGAAGGCGGTGTCGCTGGGTATCGCCAGCGTTTTGGGAGTGCTCGTCGCCGGGCTGCGGGACGGCTTGAAGTGGCTGCCTGCCCAGTTCCCCATCCCTTGGCGTCTCCAGGGCATCGCCATGGGCAAGCTTACGCTCGGCCTCGAGCCAAGCCTGATTTTCGTCGGCATCGGCGCATTGTTCGGCATCAAGGTGGGCTTGAGCATGTTGCTGGGAGTCGTCCTCAACTACGGCATCCTCGCGCCGCGATTGATCGAACAGAAGATCATTCGCCACGATCCGCCAAAGCTCGTCGCCGTGGTCAAGCCGGAAATGCCGTTGACCGTCGAGGCCGGGCAGACGCTTGCCATCGGGCTGGAAGAGGCCGTCGGTCGTCCCGAGTTCCCCACGTCCAAAGAGCTGAAAGCCGATCCCGCGCTTGCGTCCGCTGTGTGCAGCGAAGTTCTCCGCTACACTTGGACGCGGCGCACCGTCTACAACAAGATGGCCGACCTGGAACGCGACTTGAATGCGCCCCGCCTGGAAGATGGTTCGCCCAATCCGTTTCACGACGTCTTCAAGGTGGGCGACGAGTTGAACCGGAAGCAGAACGTCGAAACGCTCTTCCTCGAAGCGCCCGCGGCCACCGCCTGGGAGGCAAAGCTTTCCCTGCCGGAGGATCAGCCGCGCGGCATACTCGCGGCGCTCGGGCTCACACTCGGTTTGGATGCCAGCCAGTCAGACATTGAGAAAGCGACCGCGCTGCGGGAACGAAAGGCCCTGATGGAAATCGGCGGCTTCAGGAACATCAGTGCCTGGTCGCTCTGGCCGGGAGCGATGGTGTTGGTGGTCGGCGGGCTGCTGGCGCTGGCTTTTCAATGGCGCACGATGGGCCGGACCTTCGCCAGCATCTTCACCAGCTTCGGCGGCAAAGGCGACGCCGCCCGAGGCCCGTTGGATCACATCGAGATCCCCATGAGCTGGTTCGTCGTCGGCTTTCTCGTCACCGGCTTTATCGCCGTCGTGCTGCTAAGCTGGATTTTTTCGATTTACTGGTGGATGGGCGCCATCGCCGTCGTGGTGTCGTTCTTCCTGGCCGCCGTCGCGGCGCGGGCCGGCGCCGAAATCGGCATCAATCCCATCGGCGCGATGGGAAAAGTCACGCAGCTCACCTACGGCGCCTTGGCGCCGGGCAACATTACGGCAAACCTGATGACGGCCGGTCTGACCGCCGGCGCCGCGTGCAGTTGCAGCGATACCGTCGGAAATCTCAAGGTCGGCCACATGGTCGGCGCCAACCCGCGAAAACAGTTCATCTCTCAACTGTTCGGCGTGCTCGCCGGGGCGTTGCTGGCGGTCCCGGCGTACTTCATCCTCGTCCCCGACGCGGACGTGCTCGGCGGCGAGCAGTTCCCGGCGCCTTCCGCGCTGGTGTGGATGGGCGTGGCGAAGGTGCTTTCGAAGGGCCTCCACACTCTCCCGCCCGGCGCGCTGCTGGCGATGGCCGTGGCCTTCGTCGTGGGCGCGATTATCGTCACCATCGATTACTTCTTTCCCAAGGCCAAGCCCTATACGCCCTCCCCCGCGGCACTGGGCATCGCGCTGACCATTCCCGGCTCCACCGGCCTTGCCATGTTTCTCGGCGCACTGATCGCTTGGGCCCTCGAAAAGAAGGCGCCCAACTGGCACGACATGTACACGATTCCCATCGCCTCCGGCTGCATTGCGGGCGAGAGCATCATGGGGGTAATCCTCGCGGCGCTAGTGGCGGCGCGGGGCCTGATGTGATGAATATTCCCCGCGATGGTCTGCGCACCGGCTGGTGAAAAATCCGTGGATCGCAGTTGACAAACTCGAAAAACGAAGTAAAATCCGAGTATCCTTGGAATTGCGGGCGAAGAAAATTAACGCTTTGCCGGAAAATTGCCGAGAATTCTTGGGAATCTTTCGATACCATGGGGTATCTAAAGAGTTGAAGAAGTAAGCAGTCTGAAAGCTGCACGGTTTGTTCGCGGGAAGGAATTAGACAGTTCGATGTTCCGCCTAAGTATCACAAAACGATGGATATCGAGAGAACAGTTCGCCGGTCATCCGGCGAATATGCTCTGCGATTATCCATTGCACACGTGACACTGGGCCGCACAAATTGAGAATACCGAAAGCCCGGTGTCATAAGGACATCGGGCTTTTTTTGTTGGTTTTCGTTGGGTCGGTAGCTGAGATGGAATAGCGGCGGCCTGAAAAGCCGCAGACGCGGATTCGAGCACCGCCCGGCCCACTGCGTGAAAGGTGCGCAAAAAATCCATGAGTCAACTGCGTGGAAAATATGCGCCGACGCAAGGCCCGTTCGTCTATCGGTTCGAGGACGTCGTCCTTTCACGGCGAAAAGACCGGTTCGACTCCGGTACGGGTCACAAAGCGCACAAAACGGGGCGGAGGGAATTGTCGGGGAAGGATTTCGCAAGATGGAAACGCCATTGCGACAGTTTCCTCCGTCCTCCTGATTGAAAACGACAACGGGATGTAGGGTAGCGGCGAACCCACGTGCTTTGGGAGCACGGAGACGCAGGTTCGAGTCCTGCCATCCCGACTTGATAGAGACTGACGTTGGCCGTGGGTGGCACGTCCCTGAGTGCAGCGAAGGCGTGTCTAGGCCGTCCGCCACGCTTTTCGTGCCTCAGGGCGTGCCACCCGAATCCAACAGAAGATACCGACGGAGATCGACAGCGGGTAAAGGGTAGTCGAGGGCCGGTCGCCCAAACTCGGCTGATAACCGGGTGGCGCTGAGTTCGACTCTCAGGGCTACCACAGATCACAACGCAAGAAGGAGCATGACCATGAAGCAGACACGTCTGAAACGCATACGCCCGACCCGCACTTGGGGTCGTGGTGTAACGGCAGCACACCGGACTTTTAATCCGGACGGCAAGGGTTCAAGTCCCTTCGGCCCCACTCGACAGCGCGTAGCTCAGTGGTGAGAGCAGACCTCTTATAAGGGTAAGGTCGAGGGTTCGATTCCCTCCGCGCTGATTCTGCGCGTAACAAGCGGAGAGACGGGATCAAGGCGGGCACCGACCGAAGGTTGGTCGGCGGCAGCACAGCGGACTCTTGATCCGCGAGGTGAGGGTTCCAGTCCCTCTGGTCCCACTGAATCGAGAGTTCTTTGACAATTCGGCACACCACGAAAGCGCCCATGATGTAGCGGCAGCCTGTCGCCGACCACCGCTGCGCGGCGGTGCCCGCATGGCGGAAGTGCGGGTTCAACTCCCGCTGGGCGCTCTGGCAGTGCGGGATGCGAGAGGGCCCGGTATTCAGCCCGGAACCGCTGCGCAGCAGTGCTCACCGGGGGAACCAGGTCGTTAGCTACCCCGATTGCAGACGGTCGTGGCAATGCCCGCTACTGACGTGTTTACATTTCTGGCGAAAGTGTCGACAATGCTCAACTGATGCGTAACCCAAATGGACCCAAAAAATGAGCGCTCCAGCACCAGACCAGCTTGGTAACCTCTTGCGAGACTTCTACGCGGCCTTTGGCACTCCGAATGAAGGACCACCCTCCGAATTCAACGTTACGGCTGCCATGGGCACCTTGGCGTTGCCCCAGTCCGAAGAGGCGGTTCTACGGGATGCCTTGCGCGATACCGCTCTTCTACGCGATTTCCGCGATTGTCGGGAGATTCTTGACGATCTTGCAACGCGCCTGACGAGCAACGAGTTGCTGCGTGAGCTATCCACGGTCCAGCCCCCGTCCGAGGCGTTTGAGGGACTGTCCAGCGGCGTCCTCTGGTTTGCGCTGGCGGCTTCGCTGGACCGGAGGCAAGACGGTTTGCCGCTGAGTGCGTTTGACGGGATCGATCTTCCTCTTCCGGTCAGGGTGCAATTGACCGTCCAAGGATCACTCGTCCTTAGGCTCTACGTGTCCTTGGTTTATATGCGAGAGGGCCCCTTAAATGAAATGGTCTCTGGCGGTGCGAGACTTGGCAAACCATGCTGCGGCCGCGTGAAGGCACTGCTCAATTCAGAGTACGTGCGCCGAATCCGCAATGCACTCTCTCATGGGTCATTTTCACCCTGCGCAGCAGGAATCGTCTTTCGAGACGAGCGCAGGGCGATTGTGGCGACGCCCGGCTTCCTGGACTGGCTTGCCACATGGCTAATGTTGATCCAGCTTCAAGCCACAGCCGCCGTGGGCGGCAGACGGATAGGCGTACCTCGGTGCCGCGTCGGTTCTCCCGGGGGAAATTGCGATTTAACTCCCGCCGGGCGCTTTTGCTGTAGGACGTAGGAAAGTCTTGGATTCCGCCGGGCACCGCCGCGCGGCGGTGGTCGTCGGGAGCACGAGAGTGCGGGTTCAAATCCGACCGTCCTGACTTCGATTGCGGTGGGGCCCGTGTTGGTACGGGCGGGCGCCTGTTAAGCGTCACGTCGCAGGTTCGATTCCTGCCACCGCAGCTTTGGAATGATGAAGTAGGAATGATGAATGCAGTCATCGCAATTCATCATTCAGCATTCTTCTTCACGGAAGCCATCCGGCCGGATGAGGAGCCTGTCTTGAAAACAGGTGGCGGCGCGATGCCGCTTGTGAGTTCGAGTCTCACGGCTTCCGCTTCGACATTCGTCAGTCGGATTTCGTCATTTCCCCCGCGGTCCCGTGGTCCAACGGCGACGACGCTTGGTCCACACCCAGGAAACGATGGTTCGACTCCATCCGGGACCACTGGGAGGAATGATGAAGTGGGAATGATGAATGATGAATGCCAGACTTTCAATTCATCATTCATCACTCATCATTCATCATTTTGTTCCGTCCTCGTGGAGCAGCCTGGAGTGCTCGCCTGCCTGTCACGCAGGAGATCGCGGGTTCAAATCCCGCCGGGGACGCTTGGGGGACTGTCCCAATTTTCGTCTCAGCGAAAATGGGATTGTCCCCTTCGATGCTCGCCGGAGAATATGACGGCGCGGTACGCAAATCGGCAAAGCGGCGAAGCTCAGACCTTCGTGTATGCGGGTTCGACTCCCGCCTGCGCCACTCGGGAACGTGCGTCGGCTGGGCATCGGTGAGCCCAACTGCCTGTAAAGCAGCCGCCTTCGGGCTGTGCAGGTTCAACTCCTGCCCGGCGCACCAAACATAGCCCGTTCGTCTATCGGACAAAGGACACCGGCTTCTCACGCCGGAAAGGCGAGTTCAATTCTCGCACGGGCTGCTGAACATGACCAAGTGGCGGAATTGGTAGACGCCCGACGCTCAGAACGTCGCGCCCGGGCACCGACGCGAAGCGTTGGTCGGCATGGGAGTTCGACTCTCCCCTTGGCCACTGAAGACGTCCCCTCTCCCAAAAGGGAGAGGAGAGACAAGGACGCGGGTGAGCCAGCGCTCAGCGGAGCCTCATAAGCTCTGATCGCCGGGTGCAACCCCCGGACCCGCCACTGACGGGAATGGTGAATGATGAATGATGAGTGATGAATGCCGGTCGCCAATTCATCATTCATCATTCCGTATTCATCATTCTACTGGAAGGTAGTCGGATAGGGTTGGCCGAGCCGGTTTGCTAAACCGTGCCCCCTCACGGGGATGTGGGTTCAAATCCCATGCCTTCCGCTGCAAAAGCGGTCAGCGTTCAGCCGTCAGCTTTCAGCAAAGAGGAAGCAGCCGAGATTTGAGAGCCAGTGTCTGATAGCTGACGGCTGATAGCTGACAGCTTCCGTTGCCCCGATAGTGAAACGGATATCATGCCTCGCTTCTAACGAGGCGATCCAGGTTCAACTCCTGGTCGGGGTGCTGAGAAAGTGGATAGTGGTTAGTGGATAGTGGGTAGTATCTCGCGACAAAGGCTGCCAGTGTCTTCACTATCCACTAATCACCACCCACTGTCCGCTTCGTATGGTGTCCGTGGTGTAGCGGTTGCTGCACGGCTGGCTGTGAACCAGAGGGTGGGAGTTCGACTCTCCCCGGACACCCCTGGCGGGAATGACGAAATCCAAATGACGAATGACGAAGGGAAGCAAACATGACTCCGAAGGTGCTCCAGCGGCCGACGCTGGTCTTAAATCGCAATTGGCAGCCGGTGAACGTCGCCACGGTGGCCCGGGCGCTGGTGCTGCTGTGGAACGAGTCGGCTCGCGTGGTCGATCCGCGCGACTATCAGCTCTACACCTGGGCCGACTGGTCGAAGCTTCGGCCGTGCGGCGACGAGCCGTTCATCCGCGCGGTTCGCTTCCGGCTGAGGATTCCGGAGGTAGTGGCGCTTCGCAGCTACGACCGTGTGCCGGTGGCGACCGTCACCTTCAGCCGGCGGAACATTTTCAAGCGGGACCACAACACTTGCCAGTATTGCGGCGTCCAGCCGGGCAAAAAGGGGGCAGGTCCAATTTGCCGAAACGGCCCGGAGGGTGCTGCGCACCAATTGGACCTGTCCACTTTTTGCGAGGAGTTGACCATCGACCACGTCGTGCCGAGGTCACAAGGCGGCGTGTCGAGTTGGGAGAACTGCGTGCTGGCCTGCGTGGCCTGCAACAAGCGCAAGGCCGACCGCACGCCGGAGCAAGCCCGGATGCGGCTGCGGCACAAGCCGGCCCGGCCGACGTGGAGGCCGCTCTACAGCGACCACGCCGCCCGGATCGAAAGCTGGTCGAAGTTCATTAGCGAAGCCTATTGGAACGTGACGTTGCGAGAGTAGTCGTTACGCCAAGGCCCTCGGCCGCGAGGCCGGGGGCCGACACACGAGCGTGCTCCTGGGAGAGCAGACGGTCTCCAAAGCCGTCCGACGGGGTTCGAATCCTCGCGCTCGTGCTTGGGAATAAGCCGACGTGGCCGAACAGCGAGGCGGCGGTCCTGTAAACCGCATCATGCTGGTGCAAATCCAGCCGTCGGCTCTTGACAAGCTATCAGCGGTCCGCTTTCAGCTTTCAGCGATCAGCGGTCAGCTTTCAGCGGCAAGCGAACTGTGCTCACGGAGGGCTGACGGCTGAAAGCTGATCGCTGATAGCTGAAAGCTGACCGCTGATAACTCACCACGTCCCGATAGTGTAGCGGAGTGCACAGGGCTCTCCTAAGGCCCTGGTCCTGGTTCGACTCCAGGTCGGGACGCTTTTCGGTCTCGATGGTGTAACGGATCGCATTGGACCCTCCGAAGGTCCAGGTCCAGGTTCGATTCCTGGTCGAGACGCTTGAAAAAATGGGGACTGGCTCTGAGCCGGTTCGCTTAACGCCAACACAGCCGCATCCCGCGAGGTGCCTGTCCCCATTTTTTCACGCCCTGCGAGTGTGCCGGAATAGCACGGCAGACTACGAATCTGCAAGACGGGGTTCGATTCCTCGGCGGGGCGCTCAACAGCATGGCGCTGGAGCCAGACGGAAAGGCAACCGCCTGCAAAGCGGTTCGAAGTGGGTTCGACTCCCACCGGCGCTTCTTTATAAGCAAGGTACGGCTGGTCCAGCGGCGCGCGATGCCCTGTCCTCAGATGAGGTGCATTTGCGCGGAATACCGTCCGTTAAACCTACGTAATGTCTCGTATCAGCAAACCAGGGTCCAGAGGACAAAGTCGGTGATACTCTTCAAATCAGATTCGCAAGTGCCCCTACGTGATCACCGACAACCATCGGCTCGTCAAGTACCCGGGCGTTGTGCGATCGCTTCTCGATCGGCAAGAAAGTGCGGCAAAGAGGCGTCAGGAATCGTTTGCCCTTGCGGTTTGAAGGGGAGAAACGGTAGACTGACAGCGAGGTCGTGCTCTGGCGCGATTCCGCGAGAACTGCTTCGCACTGTGCTGGAGACGGCAGTTCCCCTTTCTAAGGAAGATGAGCGATGGGCATTTTCAGGCTGTCTCGCTTGTTGATCGTTGCCCTTGTAGGCGTCGTTGGACTGGCGCTGTCGCCGCTGCCGGCTGCGGCGCAGGGCCCTCGGCTGCGGCCGGGACTGCGCACACCGGAACGAGATGATAAGGAACGGCAAACCGAGGGGGCGGCTCGCGTCGAGCCGGCCAACCCGGAAGAAGCCGAGGAGGACTCCGATAGTTCGCCGGCGGCCGAGACGTATTTGAAGGGGGTCAAAGCCCTCGACAAAGGCGAGACCGACGCCGCCATCGCCCTGCTGAGCCGGGCGATTCAACTCGATCCGAAATACGCCCCGGCCTATTGCGACCGAGGGCTTGCCCTGGTCATCAAAGGAGATTTGGACAAGGCCGTCACCGATCTGAATACTGCGATCCGGCTGGCGCCCGCCGGCGCGGTCGTATTTCAACCGGGGTTTCGCCTATTATCAGAAAGGCAAATACGATAAGGCGGTGGCCGATTACACCGAGGCCATCCGCCTGCATCCCGGCTATGCCGAGGCGTATCGCGATCGGGGTTACGTCCGCGTGCTCAGCGGCGACCCGGCCGGCGCCATGCCCGACCTGAACATGGCCGTGCGACTCGCGCCGAAGGATGCGGCCGCCTACACCAGCCGCGGCAAGGCGTATTGCGAGATGGGCCAGTGGGAATTCGCCATCGCCGACTACAGCCAGACGATCCAACTCGATCCAAAGGACTCCGCCGGCTGGTGCGACCGCGCGAACGCCCGGGCAATGAAAGGGGACTACAAATCCGCCCTATCCGACGTAGAGCAGGCGTTGAAGCTGGCGCCGAAGGAGCCGGAGAGCCTTTTTATCCGCGGGTTCGTCTATCGCAAAAAGGGGGATCTCGACAAGGCGATGGCCGATCTGAACGAAGCGATTCGGTTGCAGCCTGACTTCGGCGAGGCGTATCGCGAGCGCGGCGAGGTTTGGACGGCGAAGGGGCAAGCCGACAAGGCGATGGCCGATCTGAACGAGGCGATCAAGCTCGTGCCGGAGGACCATGAAGCGCTCTTCCGCCGCGGCCGCGCTTTCGCCGTCAAGGGCGATCTCGACAAGGCGGCGGCCGATTACGACGCGGCCATCAAGCTCGATCCGGCGTTTGCCGAAGCGCGTTTCAATCGCGCATTGATCTACCTGGCAAAGAACGACATGGACAAGGCGCTGGCCGACTATCGGGAAGCCATCCGCTCCGACCCGCAAACGCCCGACGGCTATAAGGCTTGGGGGCGAAGCGAAGACCGCGACCAGCGGCGCAGGCCGTCGATCGGCTGGAAGGATTGCTGCAAAAGGCCAAGGCCGAAGCACAGGTGCATTCGCAGCGCGGCGCGAAGCTGCACAGGGAAGGTGACCTGACCAAGGCGATCGCCGAATATGACAAGGCGTTGCAGCTCTACCCGCGTTATCCCGAGGTCTACTACAACCGCGGCTTGGCGCATCGCAAGAAGGATGAGGTGGCGGAGGCAATAGCCGACTACACGCAAGCGATCCGCCTCGATCCGAAGTACATTCCGGCGTACGCCAACCGCGGCTACGTCTATTATCTTCAGAACGACTACCAGCGGGCGCTGGCGGATTTCGACAAGGTGCTCGAACTCGATCCGAACAACGCCGACGCGAAGAAAAGCCGGGAGATAATCGTCAAGGCGCTAAGCAGCGACAAATGAATCAGCCCAGCCGCGCGTTCGCTCGTAGTCCAGGCTTCAGCCGGTTCTTCCGCCTCAAGGCGGTACTACGAGCGCGTTAAGCCGTGCTTGTCCGACCCCGGTGGCATGTCGATGCTTGGCGCTGTATACTGAGTCTACTCGGACATTCCCGCCGAAATCACACCCGCAAGAAAGCGAGTCGGCTGAATTCTGCGGCGCAAGCACTCCCCGAAGGTCGTTTACGGCCAACCGACGTTAGGGACCGTAACGGAATTGCTTGTGCATTTCATCGTAGGGCGGACTTTAGTCCGCCTAGCAAGTACAGGGCGGATTGAAATCCGCCCTACAACAATCGGTCAATTTACTGTCGTGAAAGGACCGTGCCATGCTCGCAAAAATCGCGGTGGCGTTTTGCATTTCTCTTGCCGGCGCCGCCGCCGTCGCGGCTCCGGTTGCCGGGCCGGTCATCCCGCTCGACGGCCGGGACTGGCAACTTGCTGCCGATGCGAAGAACGTCGGCGTGGCGGAGAAATGGTTCGAGCGGCCCCGACCGGAGGCTAGACCGGCGAAAGTTCCCGGGCTGATCCAGGACGTTTTTCCCGGCTACGCCGGCGCGGCCTGGTACTGGCGCGACGTGACGATTCCGGCGAATCCGCCCGAAGGGGGCCGCTATCTGCTGCGATTCTGGGACGTCGATTATTTGGCGGACGTGTGGGTAAACGGCACGCACGTCGGCCGTCACGAAGGGGCGCAGGCGAAATTCACGCTCGACGCGACCGCGGCCGTCAAACCGGGCGCCGTGAATCGCATCGCCGTTCGCGTGTTGTCGCCGTTCAACGAGCCGATCGACGGCTTTGTGCGCTGGCAAACGCCGCACGGGGGCTATACGCCGTTCAACATCGGCGGAATCGTCGATTCCGTCGAGATTATCGTCGCCCCGCAGGTGCGAATGGACGACTTGTTTGTCCGCGCGGATCCGAAAACCGGAAACATGCGGATCGAGGCGGAAGTTGGCAACGCATCGAAGAGCGAAGTGCAAGGGTCGATCGAATTCTCGGTCGCCCCGGCAGCCGGCGGAGAGCCGATCTGCTCGGTCGCCCTGCAACGCGAATTCAAGCCGGGCATCAACAAGATCAGCACCGAGATGCGGCTTGCCGACCCGCGGCCGTGGCAGCTCAACGATCCGTATTTGTACCGTATGACGGGGCAAGTGACTGCGACGGGGTCGAAGCCGGTGGGCGAGACGTCCACGCGATTCGGATTTCGGGATTTCCGTTTCGAAAACGGCTATTTCCGACTCAACGGCCGCCGCGTGTTCTGGCGCAGCGCCCACACCGGTTCCGACGGGCCCGGCAACATTCGACTTCCTCGCGATCTCGATCTTCTCCGCCGCGACCTGCTCGACCTCAAGGCGATGGGATTCAACGGCATCCGCTTCATCTCGACCATGCCGCAACGCTATCAACTCGACTTGTGCGATGAAATCGGCCTGATGGTTTACGAAGAGAGCTACGCCTCATGGCAACTCCAGGATTCGCCGCAAGTCGGCGAGCGGATGGACCGTTCGTTTAGCGGAATGCTTCTGCGCGACAGAAACCACCCGAGCGTCGTGATGTGGGGGCTTCTCAACGAAACGGGCCTAGGCAACGTGTTCAATCACGCCGTGGCTTCGCTGCCGCTGATGCGGCGGCTGGACGATTCGAGAGTCGTCGTGCTCGGCAGCGGGCGGTTCGACGCGCCGGGCAATTTCGCCAACGGTTTGGAGGCGTGGAGGGCCGCGGCCGGCTTGGCGCCCTGCCTGACCCACAACCCGAAGCCGTATGCAATCTGCATCATCGCGCTTTGGAGGCCCAACGAAGTCGCGATGATTCCCGGCGTCAACGGCGAGTATGCCGCGGCCCGCTGGACTGCCCCCGCCGACGGCGACTATTCCGTGTCGGTGAAATTCCGGGGCAGCGGCACGTTCACCACGACCGACGTTCGCGTTCTCCAAGGCGGAAAACCGATCTACGGCAGTTTCATCAACCTCCAGGGGCGCGACGATCGGTGCTCTTGTCGAAGGACTCTGCACATGGTCGAAGGGGCAGGCGTTGGACTTCGTCGTCGGCGGACGGACGCCGGCCGGAGCAGACTGGTGCATGCGATGGGACGCCAACACGACGATCGCGGCGGCAATTACCTCGGCAGCCGGCAAGACCTACGATCTGGCCGCCGATTTCTCCAACTCGAGGAACCCAAACGGCGCGTGGAGCTTATGGCTGGCTGGCCGCCGGCGCCGTCGCCCGACGCCTCGACGTTCAAGCCATACGCGAAGTGCGAAACCGAGAAGCGGGAAGTCGTCGGCGGGCTAAGCAATCCCGGCTCCGACCGTTGGGAAGACGTCCTGGCCGATACGCACTTCTACCCGCGAGTCCCGCACCGCGAGCTCGAGATCGCCCGCTTGCGCACGTTCGCCGGCAACGATCACCACCAATTTCTTTCCGAATACGGCATCGGCAGCGCGGTCGATCTTCCCCGTTTTCTGCGGCAATGCGAGCAGGCCGGAATCGATAAATGCGACGCTGCGAACGAAGTTAGAGCAAGGCTGGCCACGTTCATGTACGCATGGGACAAGCTGAAACTCGCCGACACGTTTGCCAGCCCGGAGGACTTCTTCAAGCAATGTCGTCGCGAAGGAGGCGGGATTGAAGCGGATGGGCATCAACGCGATCCGCTCGAACCCCAACATCGTCGGCTACGGCATGACCGGATGCAACGACCCGCTTTACCTATGGCGAAGGCTTCATAACGGCTTTTCGCGAGCTTAAGCCAGGCACCGCCGACGCGCTGTTCGACGGGTTCTATCCCGTGCGATGGTGTACGTTCGCCGAGCCGGTCAGCGTCTATCGTGGAGCGAAAGTGCGTCTTGAAGCCGTGCTCGCCAATGAAGACGCGGCCCAACCCGGCCAGTATCCTGCGAGGCTCGAAGTTGTCGGGCCCGGCAACCGAAAGGTTTTTGGCAAGTCGATTACCGTCACGATTCCCGCCCGCGAAAAACGGCCGCGAGCCCGCATTTGCCATCCCCGTATTTTCTGACGAAGTGCCCATCGACGGTCCCTCGGGCAAGTATCGGTTCCTTGTTACGTTCGAGAAGGGCGTTGCGGCGTCCGGCGGCGAATCGGAGTTCTACGTGACCGATCCCGCCGACATGCCTGCCGTCGAAAGCGACGTGGCACTCTGGGGCAACGACCCGGAACTTCTCAACTGGCTTAAGGAGCATGGCGTCAAGGTTCATCCGTACCGGCCGGGCAAGTCGTACTGCCCGCCAGGTGATCCTCGTCTCCTATGCGCCCGACGGCGACGGCCGTGCCGAAGCATGGCGCGATCTGGCCACGCGAATTGCCGAAGGATCGACGGCAGTTTTCCTTACGCTGGATGTCTTCAAAAAGGGCGACAACCCGTTGGGCTGGCTGCCGCTTACGGGAAAAGGAGCGATGGGAATGAGTCAGCGAATATACGTTTCCCCAGGTCTACCTGAAGGACGAATGGGCGAAAAGGCATCCGCTTTTCGACGGACTGCCTTGCGGCGGCCTGATGGACTACACCTTCTACCGCGAGATCATTCCTGACTGGCGATACTGGGGACAAGAGATACCCGCGGAGTCCGTTGCCGGCGCTTTTCGGAATTCCAATATGGCGGAATGTCATGCGGAACTGATGCTTTCGGTGTATGATCTCGGCGCGGGCCGGTTTATCCTGAATTCGCTCCGGGTGCGGCAGGAATTGGGCCGGGATCCGACGGCGGAGCGATTGTTGCGGAACATGCTTCGATGCGCCGCCCGGGACGCCGGCAAACCAGCGGCGCAACCCAAGGGCGGTTACGGGGGGCTGCTAAAGGCGATCGGGTACGAATAGAATCTTCCTACAGACAGTAGATTTTTTCGCCATAATCGTTATAATCCCGTCGAAACGCCCGGGGTTCGTAACATCCCCGTTGCGTGCCGCGGGATTCAGAATATGTTTGCTGCAAAGGACTTCGGTGCATCGCAATGGACCCGACGCAGGGGGGGCTTGCAGTTTGCTCCAAATTCTCGTGTAATACAGCGATAAGCGGTATCGACTATTCCTATGACGTGCGGATTTCGCACAGGCAACTGTCAGTGACGGACTGGAAGAGGATTGTCGAGCAACATGGCGGCCTGGTGTGGGCGACGGCCTATCGGCTCGTCGGTAATTGCGAGGATGCGGCGGATTGTTTCCAGGATACGTTTCTGGAAGCCGTCAAGATCTCGCGCAAGGAACCGGTGGGTGAATGGTCCGCGTTGCTGCGACATTTGGCGACGGTCCGGGCGATTGATTTGCTGCGAGTTCGCTACCGACATCGCGACCGGACAGATGCATTGATCGGTTCGGATGGCGCCGTCAGCCGGGAAGCTAACCCCGTGCAGGAGGCGGAAGCGAGTGAATTGTGCGAGCGGCTGCGAGCAGCGTTGCCGCACTTATCGCAAGATCAAGCAGCCGTGTTTTGCCTCAGTTGTTTGGAGAACCTAAGTTACCAAGAAATTGGCGAACGCCTGGGAGTAACGACGAATGCCGTCGGCGTGCTGTTGCACCGGGCGCGGCATCGGTTAAGAGAGTTGCTGGTTTCGGTCGATACCGGAACAAGCGACAAGAACTAAGGACCACAAGTGGAAGATCGGCAAAACAGCGCTACCGACGATTTCCTCGACCGCGCCACCGCAGCGCTCCGCTGCCTGCCGGTCCCCCCGGGGCCGCCGCCGGAAGCGGTTGCTCGTGCGCTGGCTGCCGGCCTCGAAATGCGCGCCGTTCCGCTGTCGGCGAAAAAACGCGCGGAGAAGATGCGCCGAATCGCCAGGATCGCCGCTGCCGCGTCGATTCTGGTCGCCGTGGGGTTCTTCGTCTCTTGGCTCGCGGGTCCGTCGAACATCGCATTCGCAAACGTCGCCTACGTGCTGGAGCACCTCCAGAGCGCTACGTTCGACATGACCATGGAGATGACCGGCAAAGACCGAGCCGTTACCATGAGGGCAAAAGGCTCTTTTCTGGCTCCCTCGCGTCAGCGCATCGAGGGCGCCCGAAAGGGCGACAACTACGGCGACATGGTCATTATTGCCGATTACGAAACGGCCAAGGGCATTGTGCTGCTGCGCACGCAGAAAGTGGCCGTCCTCGTTGACAGCGCGAAGATCAAGGACCAAGTCAAGAATCCGATGGCGTGTATGTTTGAGATGATGCGGTGCTTTGTGCGCGAAGGACGCAGCCGTACCGGCAAGGTCACGCCAATTGGCAAGAAGCAGATTGACGGCCAGAAGGTCGTCGGCTTCTTTGTGCGTTGTTCCATGGGCGACATGACTCTTTGGGCCGATCCGCGAACTGCCAAACCCGTCCGCATCGAACTGAACATGCCGGCGATGAAAGCCCGCGGCGTCTTGAACGACTTCCGTTACGACCTAGACTTGGATCCGTCGCTGTTTAGCCTCGAACCGCCGCCGGGCTATCTATGCCAGACGATGGATGTGGGCCTGCCTCTCGAGGATGGGCTGATCCAGACCTTGCGTGCCGTCGCCGAACAGCGAAAGGGCATGTTCCCGACAAAACTCGGAGTGAATCGAGAGGTGATGGATGCTCTCGAAGCAATCGCGGAACCCGATATCGACGCGATTGCGGCGTCCGGCGACGAGCAAGCTGCCGAGGTCGTCCTCTCGACCCTGCCTCTCGAACAGAAATACATGCAGGGTATCCTCTTCTACATGGCGTTGAAGCCGGAGAATGACGCGCACTACGCCGGCGCCGGCGTGAAATTGGGGACGCCGAATCGGCCCATCTTCTGGTACAAACCCACCGGCGCTAACCGCTTCCACGTCATCTACGCCGATCTTCACGTCCAGAAAATGAGCCCCGACGAGGTCAAGACGTTGCCGGCGGCGGCCAAGTAAGCTCGGCTCGTCCCGGCCTGCGACCTCGCAAGCCTTGCCGTGCGATCCTCTCAAGCCCGCCGCACGTGTTGACGCCAGTTGCTCAATCGTGCATTTGTGCAGGTTGGCACGGCGTCGCCGTTCGCGCGACGTGTCAAAAAAGCCCACGCGACCTGTCAAAAAGTAGGTCCTCAGGAGGGTGCGTTGCAACGCTCGCGGCTATGATTGGATGCTCGCGTTCTCTCCACGCGACAAAACTTCCCAGGGGTATTGACGGAAATTGCAAATGCGTATAAATTGGAGGGCGAGGGCACCGGGTCTGTAATATTGGGGCAGCATCTCCCGACTGACTAAAGGCGGCGTCCGCTCATGGATGACTCCATGTAGCAGCCTTTGGTCATTTGCCAGCGTGCGTTCTCCACGATTCTCCGGAACAATGCGCCACATCTTTATACGTCGTCGTCTCGGTATGCGCAGCACGAAAACCGCTGCGCTACGGGGAGCGTTTTTTTTCTTCCCCAGGCCGCGTGATTCTGAAGGTACGCCGCTGCGCCCTACTGTCTTGTGCCGTTCTTCTTCCAAAGGATCTTGATGATGCATGGCCATGCAGTTTCTTATCGAGCCTCCTTGATGGTTGCTCTCCTAGCGGCGACCGCGATTTTGTCGTCCCAATCTCTCTCGGCCGATAGCTTCGATTGGCGGAACGTCAACGGCTACAACTGGAACACCTTGGCAAAAAGTCAATTTGGCGGGACATGTTGGGATTTTGGGCCAACTGGCGCCCTCGAAGCGAAGTACATGCTTACCCGCAACGACACCAGCTTCGCCCCCGATCTTTCCGAGCAGCAGAATTGCTGGGAAACGAGTCCTGACATGGGTTCCACGGCAGGCGGAGGCGG
This sequence comes from uncultured Planctomycetia bacterium, assembly GCA_963719005.1. GTDB lineage: Bacteria > Planctomycetota > Planctomycetia > Pirellulales > Thermoguttaceae. Next base: position 10,701 of record CAVRAR010000016.1, on the reverse strand, counting down.
GTTTGACTTGATCTTGAACTATTTTGCGACTCACGGCGACGTTTCTGAGTCGGATTGCCCCGTGGAAACCAATACGGCGTATCAAGATACTCCGTCGCCCAGCGATCCGTGGCCGTTGTCAAAGATCTATTCCGCTCCCGACAGTTGGACCAACCACGTCTGGAAGTCGTCGGGATATCAGTCCGTTTCCGTCGCAAATCTGAAAAGCATGATCAAGAGCAACGGCCCGCTGGTCATCGGCTTCAATGCCAGCGACATGTACTCGTCCGTGGCCGATCTAAAAGCGAATTATCAGGCTCAACCCGTTACGGACGACCATTCCGTCTCCCTCGAGGGATATTGCGACGATGCCACTTGCCCGACAGGCGGATACTGGATCGTCAAGAATAGCTGGGGTTCAACGGGCGGAGACGGAACCGGCTTCTATTATGTGCCGTACAATAGCTCTATCGAAGGAATGGCACACCTATACGCCATCACCGGCGCCGTCTATTACACGGGTTCGATGGCGACGGTTACGTGGGGTGGAGGGACGGGGACGTGGGTTAGCAGCGGCGGCAATTGGTCGGGGGTGGATCAGTACGGCAACTCGTTGCCGACGTATGCCTGGGAGAATAAAGAGACCTCGGCGACGTTCAACACCGTCGGCGGCAGCATGAGCCTTAGCGGAACGGTCATCGCGCACGGCGTGACGATCGCCGCCGGGGCGACGGGATACGTGTTCAACGGCGTCAACAACGGCGCGTTGACGGTCACCGACGGCGGCATCACCGCCCACGAAAGCGTGGCGTTCAACGTGCCGGTCACCATCGGCGCCCCGCAAACGTGGACGATCGACAGCGGCAAGAGCCTGACCGTCGGCGGCATCCACACGATCATCAGCAATCTGACGATCAACGCCACCGGCAACGTGTACGTCAACGGCACGATCGACGGCGGCGGCGTGCTCAACGCCGGCGGGGCGACGCCGGGAAGCATCACGTTTTCGGGGGCGGGCAGTTTCAACGCCAGCGGCGACGGAACCGTTCCGGTCAATCTGGTCAACAGTTCCACGGGCGGATTGTATCTGGCGACGGCGGCCGGTCTGACGAGGACGTGGACCGGGGTGATCAGCGGCAGCGGTACGGGGACGATCCACAAGACCGACTTGGGAACGCTGATTTTCGCCGGCACCAATACCTACAGCGCTTCAACCTCCATCGACGGCGGCGTGCTGCAGGCCGACAGCGGCGTGGGCTTGCCTGCCGCAAGCTTCCTCATCCTCAACGGCGGTGTGTTGCAGGCCAACAGCAGCAGCGCCGGCACGTTCAGCCGCGGTTTGGCCACCTCGGGATCGAACAAGTTCGAGTGGAGCAGCAGCGGCAGCGGCGGATTTTCGGCGGGGGCCGGCTCGCTGACCATCAACGTCGGCGGCAGCACGACCGCCGGCACGCTCACCTGGGGGAGCACGGTGGGCACGAACATCATCGGCACGCTGATGTTCGGCTCGACGACCTCACAGAACGTGACGATCTTCCGCAACCCGGTGAATCTCAACGGGGCCACGCGCACGATCAACGTGGACGACAATCCGGCATCCGCCGCGGACTATACGATCATGCAGGGAGCGATCCTCAACAGCACCGGCACGGCGGGGCTGATCAAGACCGGCAACGGCCTGTTGGCTCTGACTTCGGGCAGCAACAACTACAACGGCACCACCACGATCGCCGCCGGTGTTTTGCAGGAGAACTTGCCGAGCACTAGCTTCTTGAGCCTGGAAGGCGGCGTGTATGAGAGCGCCAGCGGCGGCACGTTCAGCCGCAGCCTCGGCTCAAGCGGCGGCACCTTCCGCTACACCGGCAACGGCGGCGGCTTCTCCACCACCTCCAATCCGTTTACAATCAACGTCGGCGGGCAGACGACGCCCACGACGTTGGTGTGGGGAACCAGCGTCGGCACGCAAATCGTCGGCACGCTGAGCTTCGGCTCGACGAGGTCCACCAGTTCGCTGACGTTCGTCAACCCGGTCAATCTCAACGGCGGTGCGCGGACGATCCAGGTGGCGGACAATCCGAACTCGACCGGCGATTATACGGCGTTTTCCGGGGCGATCAGCGATTCGCTGGGCGGCGGCTCGCTGGCGAAGACCGGCGCGGGGACGCTCTACCTGCAAGGCACGGCGTCGAACGCGTATTCCGGCGGGACGACGATCCAGGGCACGCTGGTGGCGGCGAAGACGGGCGGAGCAATCGCCATTCCCGGCAACGTGACGCTGATCGAGACGGGCTACGGCGGCGTTTCGGCGCTGCAACTGAACGGAAACAGCGAGCTGCCGTCGTCGTGCGTGTTGACGTTCAACGCGCCGCTGGGGGGCGCGCATTTGGATATGAACGGGCACACGCAGACGTTGGCGGCCATCAGCGGCGACGCCAATGCGGTGATCGAGGGCCTCTACGACAACACCGGCTTGAACACCGACAGCACGCTGACGCTCAACGACGCCGCGGATTGCACGTTTGCCGGCGTGATCCGCAACAGTGCGCAGGGGAGCGGCACGGGCAAGGTGAATCTGCTGAAGAGCGGCGGCGGCACTTTGCTGCTTAGCAACGCCGATTCGTACAGCGGCACGACGACGATCAACGGCGGGACGCTGCAAATCACCGGCTCGATCTCGTCGAGTTCCGCCGTGAGCATCGCCTCGGGCGCCACCTTGTATTTCAACTGCGCGAGCAGTTGCGTGGGCTGCAACGGCCCGATTAGCGGTTTGGGGACGCTGCAGATAAGCACGGCGGCGCACAGTATTGCATTGAACGCGTCCAGCAGCTTCAGCGGGCCGGTGAGCCTGCTGAGCGGGGGCGTGTATCTTGGCGGCAGCAATGCCTTGGGCAGCGGAGCGGTCAACGTCGCCAGTGGAGCCGTCTGCGACGTGACGAGCTCGGCGCCGGCGACTTTTGCGAACGCGATCACGCTCAACGGGCTGGGCGGCACGATCGACGGCTATGCGAAACCGTCGATCTACGGCGAGGGCACCGCGACGGTCGATACGTTTTCCGGTCAAATCACGCTGGCGGCGACCAGCGAGCTGGGCAACTCCAAGAACAACGGCGTGCTCACGTTTAGCGGCAAGATCAGCGGCCCCGGCGGCCTGGTGATCGGCAAGGTGTTCGACGACGCTTGCCGACGAGTGCGGGCCGATCGCGTTTTCGGGAGCGGCGAGCAACGATTACGGCGGCGGCACGACAATCAACCGCGGCCAGGTGTACTTGCAGAAGACGGGCGGGGCGATCGCCATTCCCGGCAACGTGACCATCGGCACGACGCTCACCCTTTACACGGGCAGCACGTACCTGATCCTCAACGGCAGCGAGCAAATCGCCTCCTCGGCCACGCTGACTTTCCTGCCTCTCCGCGGGGCCTCCGCCTATTTTGAATTGCTGGGCAACAATCAGACGTTGGCGGGGATCGGCGATATCACGACCAACGGGGTGATCGAGAACGCCGAGCAGGAGACGGGCATTGCGAACCTGGGGACGCTGACGATCAACAACAGCAGCGACTGTTCGTACAACGGCTACATCCGCAACGGCGATCTCGCCGCCAACGGCGCCAGCACCGGCCTGCTGGCGTTGGTCAAGGGCGGGCCGGGCACGTTGACGCTGATCGGGTCGCACTGCGGCAACTACACCGGCGGTCTGACGGTCAACGCGGGCACGCTCGATTACAGCGGCGCCACGGTGTTGCCCGGCACGCCGCTGGCCTACCCGAGCGGTCCGACCGGTCCGACTTCCCCGGCGGCGATCACGCCCTGTCCGTACACGATCAACGGCGGCACGCTGAAGATCGGCGGGCTTTCCGCGTCGATCGGGGCGTTCCAGATCGGCGGTGGCACGGTGACGGGCACGGGCACGTTGACCAGCAACGCGGCCTATGACGTTCGCGGCGGTCGGGTGGACGCGAATCTCGCCGGCACTGGCATCGGCTTGACGAAGACGGGTGCGACGTTGGCGGTGCTCACCGGCGCGAACTCGTACACGGGCCGAACGACGCTCAACGGCGGAGTGCTGCAACTCGGTTCTGCCGCGCAGAGTACGGTGTTGAACGTCGGCGGCGCCGACATCCAATCTGGAATGATGGTGTTCGACTATGCCGGCTCTTCGGATCCTATGGCGACGATTGCCGGGTTGTTGACGGCGAGTTATGACGGCGGCCACTGGGACGTCGGTCAGTTCCGCGATTCGACGGCGTTGGCGACGGGGCTGACGTTGGGGTGCATCGACGACACCGCGACGGACCAGGTGAAGGTGATGGCGACGTATCCGGGCGATTTCAACTTGGACGGGGTGGTGGACGATCAGGACAAGGCGATTTGGTTTGCGAACGCCTTTAGCGGGACGGCGTGGCAGCAGGGGGACGCGAACCATGACGGCGTCGTGGACGGGCTGGATCGCGACATTTTGTTTGCGCACGTCGGTCTGCCGCAGATTACGGGCATATTGCCAGCAGTCTCAGGTCTATCGTCGGTGCCCGAGCCCGGCACGCTCTCGCTCTTGGCCGCCGCCCTGTTGGGATTGTTGGTCTACGGCTGGAGGAAACGGAAGTAGTCTCTGATTGCGGGGGTGGAGGTAATGAAAATCGTGGGGCCGTATAGCCTCCGTGTCGGCGAGCTATTCGCTGCGGTGAGGGCGCTACCGTTGTGTTAGACATCATCAGTGTGACTTGACATCCGTTGAGTAATCGTTGAATTCTTTGCCGCCTGTTTTTTCGGAATGGAGTTTCACTTATGCGACGTCACATGGCATTCTTCTATCGGACTTTTTACATCACTGTGCTGTTGGTGATGGGTGCATGGTGGTCGTCGCAAAGTGCGTTGGCCGACAGCTTCAACTGGCAGAACGTCAACGGGCAGAACTGGAACTCGACGATAAAGAGCCAGTTTGGCGGGACGTGCTGGGATTTTTCCTCGTGTGCCTGCCTTGAGGCGAAGTACATGCTTACCCGTAACGACACCAGCTTCGTTCCCGACGTTTCCGAGCAGCAAATCTGTTGGGAAACGAATCCGGACATGGGGAGTACCGGCGGGGGTTGGGGCCCTTCTGTTTTGAGCTATTTTACCACGCACGGCGTCGTTTCGGAGACCGAATGCCCCTATCAATCCTCAAGCCCGGATGTCGGCATTGCCCCGTACTGGCCATTGGCCAGCGGCTGGGAAAACCGTGTTTGGAAGAGCACCTCCAATTTGAACGATTTCACGAACGATACCAACACGATGAAGGCCGACCTAAAGTTATACGGGCCGATGGAGGTCGGAATTTGGGCGAGCTGGGATTTGCATCCCTCCGTGGCGGACGTGGAGACGAATTACCGCGGGCCGGCCCCTTGGGGTTTCGATCACGAGGTTTCGCTGGTCGGTTACTGCGACGATCCGGCTGTTCAAAGCGGCGGCTACTGGATCATCAAGAATAGCTGGGGTACGGGTGAAGGCCAAAACGGCTATGATTATATTCCCTACGGCGATATCGAAGTTCACAATGACATAAGCTCCATCACCGGCGCCGTTTATTACACCGGCGCAATGGCAACGGCCACGTGGAACGGCGGGGCGGGGACGTGGACGAAGGGCGGAACCAATTGGAGTTCGTCGTATGCGTGGCAGAATCAAGAAACCGCCGCGACGTTCGCAGGTACCGGAGGAGCCGTCGCCATCAGCGGTGCGGTGATCGCCCACAGCGTGACTATCAACTCGACCGGCTACACCTTCAGCGGCGGATCGTTGACCGTCACCGCCGGCGGCATCCAGGCCAACCAGAGCGCTACGATCAGCTCGGACGTTTTCATCGGCGGGCCGCAGGCGTGGACCGTGGCCAGTGGAAAAACCCTGACCGCTAGCGGCCCGTTGCATACGATCATCAGCGATTTGACCTTCAACGGGGCGGGCAACACGATCATCGGCGGAGCGATTGACGGCGGCGGGGTGATGAACATCTACGGCGGCGCGAAGCCGGGGGGATTGATCCAGGCGGGCTCGGGGACCGTCACCCTCAACAACACCCAAAACTTCGCCGGCGATATCACCGTCAATTCCGGCGCCGGCCCGTTGAACATCTCGCCCACCGGCGGCGTCTCCGCCGGGTACAGCGGGGCTTGGTTCGGCGGCGGCACAGTCAACATCAGTTGCTCCGGCACGTTATCGTTGGGCGGCGGCGCGTCGAACTTCACCGGCACGTTGAACATGCTGCAGCCGGGCACGCTGCAATTCGTTCCGGCGGCCGGAGTGACCAGCACGTTCGCCGGCGTCATCAATAGCGGCGGCTCGATCGCGCAAAACGGGCCGGGCACGACCGTTCTGTCCGGCGCGACCAACTACACCGGCGGCACGACCATCAGCAACGGCGCGTTGCAGGCGAACATCGGCGCCGCCATCCCCGCGGCGAGTTTCTTGACGCTCGACGGCGGCGTCTTGCAGAGCAACGGCGGCAGCACTGTCAACTTTACCCGCAGCCTGGGCACTTCGGGCACTACGTTCGAATGGACCGGCAACGGCGGCGGTTTTTCCGCCGGTTCCGCCGCAATGGTCGTCAACATCGGCGGCCATACCACCCCGGACACGCTCACCTGGGGCTCCGCGCCGGCCGACGTCGGCACCAAGCTCGTTGGAACGCTCAAGTTCGGCTCGACCAGCGCCGCGGCTGCCACCACGTTTCAGAACTCGCTCGCGCTGGGCAGCGTCGATCGGACGATTGCGGTCGATGACAATCCGAACACGGACAGCGACTTCGCGGAGATCTCGGGCAGCATTTCCGGTGCGGCCGGCATCATCAAGAGCGGGGCGGGCGTTCTGAAATTGTCCGGCGCCAACACCTACGGCGGCACGACGGCCATCACCGGCGGCGTGTTGCAGGCGGGCGTCGGCGGCGCCAGCGGAATTCCGTCGAATAGTTTTATCAACATCAACGGCGGCATGCTGCAAGTCCTCGACGTGGCGAACTTCACGCGGAGCCTGGGCACCAGCGGGGCAACGTTCCAGTGGGGCCTTGGCGGCGGCGGCTTTTCCGCCGGCGCCAATCCGCTCTCGGTGAACGTCGGCGGCCAGGCGACCCCGATCACGCTTAGTTGGGGTTCCGGCTCGGCCGACGTCGGCACGAAGATCGTCGGCACGCTGATGCTCAACGCCTCGGGGTCCGGCAATGCGTTGACCTTCCAGAACGGGATCGACCTCAACGGCGGGGCGCGCTCGGTCGTCGTGGGCGGCAACACCGTCTATCTTAACGGCGGGATCGTTGACAGCATCGGCGGCGGCTCCTTGACAAAGACGGGGCCGGGCGTGTTCTGCATCGGCGGGTCTTCGCCGAACACCTACACGGGAGCGACCACGATTTCCGGCGGCGACGTCTATTTGAACAACTCGTCGGTCTCCGGCTACGCGATCCCCGGCGACCTGTATCTGGGCGGAACCACGCAGATGTGGGTCAACATTCAGAGTGACAACCAGATCGCACCCACCTCGAAGTGGACCTTTAACGGCACGGGCGCATGGCAGGAGATCAAGCTTCTGGGCCACAACCAAACCGTGGGGGGACTCTCGGATACTACGGAGCAAGGCGCGGTCGAAAACACCTGGAGTGAATCGGGCTACGGCGCGGCCGCGCTGACGATCAACACTGCCACCGGCAGTTCGTTCAGCTTCAACGGCACGCTCCGCGACACCTGCTCCGGCAGTTGCGGGGCGTTGAGCCTGGTGAAAACGGGGAGCGGGACGCAGACCCTTTGGCTCGGCGGTATTTCCTATAGCGGCGGAACGACCATTAACGGCGGCACGCTCGTCTTGCAGGACGTGACCAACACGAACTTTACCTCTTGCCCCGTTACCGACAACGCCACGCTGGAACTCGACGCGGTGTATTCTTCGTTTTCGTTCAACGGCGCCATCGGCGGCAGCGGCTCGGTGAACGTTGGCGTTAGCGTCAGCAACGGCGCTAATACGGTGACTCTGGGCGGCAGCAGCGGAAATACCTATAGCGGCGCGACGACAATCTCCAGCGGCACCGTTTTCTTGGCGAAAACCTCCGGCTACGCCGTTCCCGGCAACCTCACCATCTCCGGCGGCAGCACCTACGTCGTCGTTCAGAACGCCAACCCGCAGTTTTCCCCCGGCACGATCGTCACCTTTTCCAGCAGTCCGCATCTGGAGGTCTTCGGCAATAACGCGACCGTCGGCGGCATTTCCGGGGCGGGCATCATCGAAAACACCGAGGCGGAAACGACGGTGTCGAGCAACGGCACGCTGACGGTCAACACCGCCGCCGGCAGTTCTTCGTCGTACAGCGGCTACCTCCGCGACAACGCCGGCGGCAGCGGCACGTTGGCGCTGGTCAAGAACGGGGCCGGCAGCTTGACGTTGAGCGGCAGCAACGTCGGCGCCTACACCGGCGGTTTGACGGTCAACGCCGGCCTGCTCAGCTACACCGGCACCGCGCCGAACTGCAATTACACGCTCAACGGCGGCACGCTCAACGTCAGCGGCAATCGCTCGATGAAGGTCTTGCAGATGACCGGCGGCTCGCTGACCGGCGGCACGATTACCGGCAGCAGCGCCTACGATCTCGAGGCCGGCACCGTCAGCATCGCGCTGGGCGGCAGCGTCGGGCTGACGAAGACGACGCCGGGAACGGTGTCGTTCACCAAGGCCCCGCCCAACGGGCCCTACGCGATTTCCGCCGGCACGTTGGACCTGGGCACGCAGACGAAGACGATGGCGAGCGGCTCGTTGACCCTCAGCGGCGGCACGCTCAGCGGCAGCGGCACCTTGACCGCCGCCAGCGGCTACAACTACAACATCCAGTCGGGCACGATCAACATGATCCTCGGCGGCGGCAGTTCGATCGGTCTGCTCAAGAGCGGCGTGGGGACGGCGATCATCACCGCCACGGAAAAGTACGGCGGCACGACCACCATCAACGGCGGCATACTGCAAGTGGGCGTCGGCGGCACCGCCGGCGTGGCCGGCACCGGCAGCATCACGATCAACTCGGCCGGCACGTTCGACGTGAATCACTCCGACGCGGTCAGCTTCAGCGGCAAGATCGGCGGCAGCGGCACGCTGGTCAACGACGGCGGCGGCACGCTGACAATGTCGGGGTCGAACAGTTTCGCCGGCAATCTCGTGGTCAACGCCGGCCTGTTGAGTTACGGCGGCAATACGGGCAGTTTTCCCGGCGGCAATTTCAGCGTCAACGGCGGCACGCTTGATTTCGGCAGCCTCAGCAAGACGATGGGCTCGGCCGGGGTGCTCACGCTCGCCGGCGGCACGCTCAGCGGCAGCGGCACGCTGACCGGCAGCTCCGCTTATCAGCTTCAGGCCGGCACGGTCAACATTGCGCTGGGCGGCAGCGTCGGTCTGAACAAGACGGGCGCGGGCACGGTCTCGTTGCTGAAGAATCTGCCCGGCGGAAACTACGCGATCTCCGCCGGCACGTTGAACCTGGGCGGCTTCTCGCAGTCGATCAGCGGCCTGCAAATCAGCGGCGGCACGCTCAGCGGCAGCGGCACGCTGACCAGCAGCAGCGACTACAACGTTCAGGCCGGCACGGTCGACGTCGTCCTCGGCGGCAGCTCGGTCGGCATCCACAAGACCGGGGCGGGAACGGCGATCCTCACCCGCGCGAACACCTTCGGCGGCTCGACCACCATCTCCGGCGGCGCGTTGGACGCCGATTTCGGCGCGACCATACCCGCCAGCGGCTTCCTGACTCTCGACGGCGGCATGTTGGAAACTTTGGCGGGGGGCACGTTCACGCGGAGCTTGGGCAGCGGCGGCAGCAACTCGTTTCAAATGACCGCAGGCGGCGGCGGCTTTTCCACCGCCGGCGGTCCCTGCACGGTCAACATCGGCGGCAGCGGCGGCCAGGTTACCTGGGGAAGCAACGTCGGCGCGCAATTGGTCGGCACGCTGCGGCTCTGCTCGCCGACCTGCACCAACTCGGTGACTTTCCTGAACGCGATCAATCTCGGCGGCGGCGCCCGCACCCTCGAGGTCAACGACAATCCGAACTCGACGGCCGACTACGCCGTGCTTTCCGGCGCGATCAGCGACTCGATCGGCGGCGGCTCGTTCAGCAAGACCGGCGGCGGCGCCTCTACCTGCAAGGGTCGGCGTCGAACACCTACTCCGGCGCGACGACGATCATGGGCACGGTCTACGCCGCGAAAAGCGGCGGCGGCGTGGCCATTCCCGGCAACGTCGTCTTCAGCGAGACCGGCGACGGCACGAACACGATCTTGCAGCTTGGCGGCGACGACGAAATCGGCGCCTCCGCGGCGCTGACGTTCAACACTTCGGTGGGCTACGCCCGCTTGGAGCTGAACGGGCACGCACAGACGGTGGGCTCGATCAGCGGCAACAGCCGCGCGACGATCGAGGGACTGTACGACAACACCGGCCTGAACGCCGACAGCACGCTAACGGTCGACAACGCCGCCGACTGCACGTATGCGGGAGTGATCCGCGACAGCACGCAGGGCAGCGGCACGGGCAAGCTGAACCTGGTCAAGGACGGCGGCGGCGCATTGCTGTTGTCGGGCGTCAATTTGTACAGCGGTTCGACGACCGTCAACGGCGGCACGCTGGAAATCGACGGCTCGATCCAAGCGTCGTGCGGCGCCAGCATCGCTTCCGGCGGCACCCTCTACTTCAACCAACCCGCCGGTTATCAGGGCTGCGGC
>CAVRAR010000015.1:0-269659 GCA_963719005.1 uncultured Planctomycetia bacterium | reverse complement strand
GCAGATGGACAAATCGGTCCTAGAGCAGTATAGTCACAAATGATCCAACCGTTCGCACTGGCTTGTGGCCCCGCAATGTAGTTCTTAATGCCATGTGTCCTGACAACCTCATCGGACCACGAGTAGTGTCTTGACACCCGGCCCGAAACCATCAAGCACTACCTGACGCTATCGCACAAGACTGGTAACTCGCTCTCAGCAGGGAACCTTCCGCGACTGCGCACTGACATGATAGAGCAGTTACACGCTTCATAGCTCGGCTCAATACCCAGGTGTCGAAACAACTCGGGGAGCATCAGCATATAGGTGTCCATGCACGCCGCCGGCAGTAGCCTACATACCCCGAATATGGTTCTATCTTCTGCATTCGGTAAAGGTAATATCAACGGGACCGTATCCCTACCGACAAACCGCCCGTGCGATGTTCAATCGCTCCTTGGTCTGGCATCAACACCCCGGATGGGCTACTAAGGTGATGGCGATTGAGATGAGGTTTGCCCTGCTTGGGCTCCGACCGACGATCCTTGTGATCCCATTCGCTCTAACGCCAGTTCCATTGCGATCGCTATTATCATTAGGCAAGTTGTTATGACCACATTAACGTCCACAAATCGCATGAACTGCCAGTACTCCTTTATGTCCCAAAACATCTTTGTTGGATAGCTAGCCGGGGGCGCAATATACGAATGAAGAGACGCGACGCCAACCGCTGCAACACCCCAGAAATACCACCTAAGTACCCGTCGCCGCGTATCAGCACCGAAGAATCGCCCTCCCATCAATGGCACCATCCCGCACACTGGCACCAATGGTGATTCGTAGATTCCTCCCGTAAACAGGACGACATAAAGAAGCCAACTCAGCAAAACACTCAACAGAACAACCGGAGCAGGGAATATGACCTTTTCCGGGTCTTGTGCCGAGAGCCATCGTACTAGCAGAACGAGGAAGAAGGCCACTGGAGGTGCCATAACAGCAAGAAAGAATAGCGGTCGTTGTCCGAACAAATCAACTGCCCAACTTGACGCTGGGGCTGAAAACGAGACGAACATCAGCGCGAAACAAGTACCCAAGCAGATTATGAGGGCAGCACCGAGATTATTCTTCATTGGTCCCACCTTAACTTATTTCTGCAAACAAACGAGACTCATATTACCCGGATAAAACGTTTGTTGTTCAAGATCGGCTTCTTTCGCCATTTTGAAGCCTGTTCTCTCTGCCGACGCAAGAACGTCGTTAAGCGACGGTACTTCGACCAGCATAAGCGGTGCTTGCACAACAGAGAATCCATCTTCGTAGGTCTGTTCTAAATGTAACCGCACCTGATGCGTCTGCCCGAAACCTTGAAGATAAGTGTATCCGTAGCATAGACTCCCAGCTTCTACCGGTAGATTTCTAACAAGCACATTCAACATCCCGGCTGCTGGAGGGCAAAACTCCTTTGGGTAATCGAAAACAACGTGCCCGCCTGGTGCAACGCTCTGCCACAAGGCTTTCCAAATGTAGTCAAGCGGGCACTCGTTCACAAGTTCCAGGAAGACATTCTGGTGCAAGACCATCCCGTCGTAGTTGCCGTGTACGCCCACGCTCGGAAACTGCCCAGCAATAAGGGTTACCCGGTCTGTCCAGCCATTGGTAATGAGCACCTTCCGACATCGTTCGGCAAATGACGAGTGTTCTTCGATTACAGCCACCCTCAATCCCAGATTCAGCAGTTCGAGTGACAATCTCCCAGTCCCCGCACCTAAATCAGCAACAAGCTGCCCGTCCCGAAACGTCGAACTAATGGCATCCAACCAGGCTGTCGAGATGGGCTGACCCCCAAAGCAAGAAGCATAGATGTGCTGGAAGCCGTTCAATCTATAGACCTCGTTCGGTCGCATCGCTGGAATGCGTTGACCGACTGGCCGTAACTGGGTCCAATGCCCCAGATGTTCACCTAGCTCCTCCACAACCTCCAAGCCGAGTACAATTGCTGTTTCGATAGGATCACACACTCGGCTGATTGTTTCCGAAAGATGCCTCTTCTCGGCCACGGGATACAGCCACCCGCGAGAGACGCGATGCGCCTCAGCGGCGCGGGAATAATTCAACATCTTGGAGCAAAGGTCTGCTGAAACGCCTACGATGATTCGTTCAATGGTCGCGCCTGGGGCTCCCAGTGAGTTGCACAGGTGCAGCCATTCCTGCAAGCGACATGCTCCCATCAACCAAAACACTGAAACAAGAAACTGAGCGGAACATGAAAATGCTTCTTGGCTTGCTGCCAGGGTTGCCAAAAGATTGTATTCGCGCTTTGTCTTGAACCAATTGGAAATGGAAATTCTCGGTCGCCTGGGTTAGAATCTTCCCCCAGACGAGGAGAATTTCATGAGTGGACAACGACGACATTTCGGCACGGACCAGAAGGCTGCCATTCTCAAGAGGTATCTGGTCGATAAAGTGCCCATCTCGGACCTCTGCGACGAGTACGGGATCAAGCCGAACCAAATCTACGCCTGGCAGAAAATCCTGTTCGATAACGCTCCGGCCGCCTTTCACCCGGTCGCCAAACGCGAAGCCAAGAGGCTTTCCGCCCAGGAGGAGGAAGTCGCCCGACTGCGGGCCAAGCTCGTTCAGAAGAACGAGGTCATCTCCGAACTGATGGAGGAGAACGTCCGCGCAAAAGAGAATGGGGAACTCTAAACGGACGTTGGGTTCCCCACGACACTCGCGATGAAGTGGTCGATTACGTGCGCCGTTGGAACGAGCGCACGGAGATTCCCGCCAGAAAGTTCGTGGCTTGGCTGGGCATTGGCCAGAGCAAGTTCCACGACTGGAAGGATCGCTACGGCAAGCGGAACGAACACAACGGCTGGGTGCCGCGCGACTGGTGGCTCGAAGATTGGGAGAAGCAGGCCATCATCCGCTTCTCCTTCGAGTATCCACTGGAAGGCTACCGGCGTTTGGCGTTCATGATGCTCGACCGCGACGTGGTGGCCGTCAGTCCCAGCAGCGTCTATCGCGTATTGAAGGCGGCGGGCCGCATCGGGCGCTCGACGAACAAGCCGTCGAAGAAAGGCACGGGCTTCCAACAGCCGCAAAAACCCCATGAACACTGGCATATCGACATCAGCTACCTCAACATCCACGGCACGTTTTACTACCTGACGACGATCCTCGACGGCTACAGCCGCTACACCGTGCATTGGGAGATTCGCCGCTCGATGACCGAGCAAGATGAACTGACGATCCTGCAACGCGCGCGGGAGAAGTTTCCCAAGGAGACGCCGCGGATCATCAGCGACAATGGGTCGCAGTTTTTGGCGAAGGACTTCAAAGAGTTCATTCGCATCTGCGGGATGACGCACGTGCGCACCAGCCCGTACTATCCGCAGAGCAACGGCAAACTGGAGCGATTTCACGGGAGCATCAAGGGCGAGTGCCTGCGGCCGGGCACGCCGATCTCGCTGGAGGATGCCATCCGCATTGTGGCTCGTTACGTGGAGCACTACAACGAGGTGCGATTGCACAGCGCGATTGGCTATGTGGCGCCGGCGGACAAATTGGCGGGCCGTGAGGCGGAGATCTTCGCAGCCCGCGATCGCAAACTGACGGAGGCCCGCGAGCGTAGAAAGGAGCAGCGAGAGGCGGCCCGTTTGCGGACGGTTGCCTGATCGAAAGAAGGACGTTACGATGAGAGACGACCTGGGCGGAGGATAGGGCTCCGGTGGGAACCGACCCGAGCGCCGCCCCAGGGGTTGTGAGCGAGGTCCGGGCGGTGGTTCTGCTGCCGCCCACCTCCCTCGCTTACAACACCAAAGCGAAAAATCCAAGCACTACCAACCAACTTCAACACCCGGACGATCCTAGCAAGCCAATCGAAGTTTCCATTTCACGCTGAACCAAGACAGCAATACGGAACCCTTTCAGGGTTCGCTGGATGGGCGGGACCATAACCCAGGGTAGCCGCTACGCTGCGCTCCGCGGCAACCCTGGGCCGCCTTACAAAAGCCCTTCGGGCTAATTTCAACGTCACAACCGCTTGCGTGCCAGTACGCAAAAGGCGGACAATCTCTGAAAGGGCGTGGCTGGATGGCTCACCACGCCCTTTCAGGGCGTGCCAACCACCAGAACACCATTGACAGAGCCCTACGACCGTCGCGAGAAGGCAATCGCCTCGATTTCCGCCAGCAACTCCGGGCGGCAGATATCAGCTACGACGTACGTCGTCGGCAATTCACCCAACCTTGCCCGGCATATCGAGCTGACCGCCGCGTAGTCTTCCGGTCGCTTGACGTAGACCCGAGCCAGGGCGAGGTCGTCGAGCGTTGCCCCCACGCCGGACAGGCCGTGCCGGCGGAAACTATCGGCGGCGATCAACGCCTCGATGTTTTCGATCGTCTGGTGCGTCTGCTGTTCGACGCTCTTATCGTGCCGGCTCTCGGATTCCGTGATGCTGGCCGTGCCGGAGACGAACGTGGTGACCAACTGGCCGGTCACGACCGCCATCGCCCTGACAAACTTGGGCGTCTCGGTTCCGTATTGATGGGCGTAGTCGTAGGCCGAAGTTTGCAGCGGATTTTCCAGCGGAACCAAGGCGACGCCGGGGCGGTCGGCCCGCAAGGCGATGCAGCCGATCAGCAGGTCGTCGCCGAGGGCGCCGATGCCCGTGCTGGCGGGAAAGACGGCCTTGTTCCCCTCGCTCGGGAGCAGGCCGGCGGCGAACTTGAGATTGCGGTAGAAGTCGGTTCGAGCCCGATTCAATTCGAGGTACCGAGTGGTTTGCCCTTCCTTGCCCGTGATGTCGCCCAGGTAGAGCCATGTGCGAATCACGTCGTCGAATCGCCAGCCGATGGAATGCAGGAGTTCGCCGGCCGCGCGGAAAGCGGAGAGCGATCGATCGTAGCACGATCCTGCCGCAACGTGGGGAGAGACTTCGGCCAGATAGGCCCAGGTGGCGCCGTTGTGCCGCGCGGTCACCACTGTGCCATCGTGGCGCTCGATCTGGAGGTCATCGCCTCCGTCGGCGAGCCCCCAGGCTTCGATCGACAGCAGTTTTCCGTCGCAGGGCGGCTGGAAAACGTAGCTGGTGGCCGGCAACTCCTGCCCGCAAAACTCCTCGACAATCGTTCGGCAGGCGGCTCGATCATCGCTGTTTTCCAGGAAGACCGCTTGCATCACGATCGATCCGGGGCTCGCTTCTTCGCGAAATAGCGATCGGAGGGCGTGCAACGCCGATTCGGTCTGCTCCGGCAGCGTAACGCCGCGGCTGGGCGAAACGGTGGCAAAAACACGCCGTACGCCCTCGAACTCGACGACGGAATAGCCCACATTGGTGCCAAGTTCTTTGCGGATCATGGGAGATCGGGTTTTCCCGCCGGTTCTGTCTTCGATGGGTGTCGTGCAACGATTTCAAACGGTATGGCGGGCAAACTGCCAAGCGACACGGTTCTTTTCTGTGCCTTGGCTTTTCCGTTCTTCGGAGTCACGGTTCTTTCGACGGAGGCGTCAACGATCAAGTTCCCCTTCAGGCCGGGCTTCAGCTTCTCTCCATCGGTTCGGAACACGATGGTTGCGCCATCTTGAGTCAGCAATATGTTTTGGATGGACACGCCCGCGGGGGCATCGTGCAAAGTCAATTGTACCTTCTCCAATTGCGGTCCGCGAGGCATCGAAAACCGGACGGACACGGTCCCGCCGGCGGGGAGCTTCACGGGAGCCTTGTCGAGCAGTTTCCAGGGAGCCCGAAACCGCTGCGGGCCGATTACCGCCGCCGTCAGGTTCTGCATCGGAACGAGATGATGGTAGATGAACGCCTGCATCATGTCTTCCGCGGCCGTGGCCTGCCGGACGATCGCACGCCCCTGTATCGTGGCACGGCCTTCTACATGCAGGGCAATCGGCTCATCGGAAGGCATCCGCGGGGCGGTCAGCGTGAGCTTGGCTTCATCTTGACCGGCCGGTACGCGGGCGCCGCCGAGCGAGAAGCCCTTGGGAGCGCCCTTCAGCCTGACGGCAATTTCGCCGGCGAAACCATCTCTTCTAACGGCGTGGACGGTAATCGGAACCGATGCGCCGGCGCGCACGCTGATGCTCGCCGGCATCACCAGCAAGGCAAAATCCGGCCGCGGCTCGCTGATCCGCAGGCGGTAGGCATACTCTGGGCCCCCTTTCTGCTGAACGTCGGCCAAATGGAGATAATACGCCCCGTCGGCGGGCAGGGTGACGGCGATCAGCGAATCGGCGTGGTGCGTCAGCAGCCCGGCGCTCTTGTCGTCGTAATCGTCGTTGATAGCCAATTGCCGGCCGCCGACATCGGTCAGCCGGAGGATCGAATCCAACGGCGAGCCGAGCTTGCGGGCATCGACCTCCGCGACAATCTTTTGGCCGGCATGGCCTTCGATGCGGAAAACGTCTACGTCGCCCGGCCGATCGACGCGGCCGTTGACGATCATCGGCAGCGAGATCGGCTGCGCATGGGCCGGATCGTCGTTCGGCTCTTGTTCCACGCATTCCGGCAGCGAATCGAGGGCAAATGGCACGTAGTTGGAGATCAGCTTGCCCGTGTGGGTGCAGATCGGAAGAATGCCGACCGCGTGGTCCGTGGCATCGACGGTCAGCTTGGCGTTGTGCAGGTTGCAGCCGATCAACTCGACGGAAGTCTCCCTTCCGATCGGGCCACCCAACGGAAAAATGCCGGTGATATAGGGCAACTCGCCCAGGGCGACGCGATAAACAAAGTCCTCGCGGCCGCGATAGAGGGTGTCTCGGATCTCAAGCATGTATTGCCCGGTCTTCGGAATCTTGCAGTAGAGGGCCGGATCGGGACGGAAACGATAGTGGTCGCTGTAGGCCAGTTCATTGCCCTCCGAGTCTCGAATCGCCACAGCAGCCTGAAACCAGCCGGGCACGGCGTCGGCCAAATACGGCCGTAATTCGCGGGCGGCGACGGCGACGACCAGATGTTGCCCTCGTCGCGCCTGGAAGCGATAGCGATCGACCCCGCCAGGCATAATCTGCCCATTCACGACCGCCGGCAGCGTAATGCTCATCTCCGGCTCTGACGTGCCGCGTGCGAGATTCCTGAGGGCCTGGGGTCTTCCGTCGCCTGACGGTGGTGGCGTCGGTTTTGCATCCTGCTTGCGAAATTCCGTCAGTTGGCCGACTTGGAACACGAGCGGATTCGACAATCCATTGGGCGCGGCCAATCGCAACTCGCGCTGGCCGAGTTCCGCGTCGGCTGCGATGGTCAGTTGCAGAATGACCTTGTCGGCCAGCACGGGATTCGCCCGCTTGTTCTGAAAGTCGTTCAGCTTATCGCGGATTGCCAACATTTCCTTGACGGTGTCGGCGTCTTTTGGCTTCTTGCGGAGCTCATCGAGCCGCTCTCTCAAGTCGTTGAGTTGTTTCGGTGTAAGCGGCTTGATGCACTCGACGACTTTGACCTGGATGCCGCGGCCGGAGAGATACGCGTTCGTCGTCCGCTCGAGGAACTGCCCGCCGACGGTGACGCGGAACGTCTCCCCCTGTCGGCCGCCGGCGGGATAGGCGTAGCCGGCATGTGGCACGTTTTGCTGCGCCTGCACCGCCGGCACGGCCGCCAGTACGGCCCACAACACGCCAACGAGATACCGTGGAAATAGACTCACGGGAAGGTGCTCAAATTGAAACCGGGCCAAACAATCCATTGTAACCAATCCAACTCCGCATCGCAGCTTCATTTTTCCCTTCCGATTCAGCCGCTCTTACACCAACTCGTCGACGATCCTCGTGACGCGGTCCTTCAGCAGACCGAAGAGATACTTTGTATTGCACGGGGTAATCTGTATCTTGTCATCCACGATGTAGAATACGTCGCCCAGCAATAACGGGGGGAGCGTCCCGGTCGCGTTGACGAAACGGGCCTTGTACTTGTTAAGCGGAGACGCAAAACGTCCGCCGTTGTGGGCCAACGCATTTCTGACGAGCCTCGCAACGTTAACCTCATCGTGGTTCCAACAGTATTCATTAAGCGGAGCGCCAAAGTACGCAGCGAACGCGTCCTTAATTGGGTTGTTTCTTGACGAATAGGAAGGGTCTTTAGTCCTGATTGTATTCGCAAGAAAATCCTCGTAGGCGAAGAAGAGCGAGCCGTAATTGATACGCTGTGAACCAAGGATGGAAAACATGAATTCCGAGTTGTTGGTGATAGACTCCCAATACTGCTCAATGTAACGTTCAACGTCCAATTTGGCTTGGGGCTCCGCCGCCCTGAAAGCGACAAAGGCATCTTCCTCAATGCCGGTCACGGCGCGCCCCAGCGCCATCCGTTGCTCGAAGTTTAGTTTGGGCATTCGCGCCTCGATCTTGTCACAAATGCCCTTGACAACCGTACCGGAGTAACCAGCGCGGAACCCTAATCCGCCTCTATATTCACCGTTTGCGAATGCCCTCAATGATTGAATCAGAAGCCACGGCAGCATATGCACCCCGTTGGTCGAGCGCCAAGCGACCATCAGGGTGTCGATAGCGTGTTGCAGTGGGGAGCTCTTGACCAACTCGAAGATGCGCTTGCACCAGGCGTGGTCAAAGAACTGCTCGTATGAAGCGAGGTTTGGCTCGATGAGCGTGTGGTCCATGAAGTCGTCTTCCATTCGGACGGCTCCCTGTTTGGTGATCTGACAAATCCTCGTTCAGAGGCGTGAAGAACGACGAAAAATATGCCCGTGTAAAGTGGGACATCACTTATTACCAAGAACGCGTGTCCACCCAAATCGACGAAGCTTCATTCGAATGCCGGGACGAAATCCGGCTCTATCTCCACTTTTCGCACGATGCAGCCCGCGTTCTGTACGTCCACGATTGCAGAACGGATCGCAGTAATGAGGCTTTCGGCCTCACGGTCGAAGGTTATCGCAGAAACGCCGTCGCCGGACCAAGGATGGCCGTCATCACACCCGGCAGCGAACAGAGCATCGGCCAGATTGGTGGTCATTTCATTTATGTCTGCCAAGACTACAGTGAACGTGTAAGTCATGGTTTGCTCTCTCGGCATTTACATGATTTCCTTGAGTCGTCCGCCCGTCTTCACGCCTTCGTCGGCGGTCGGGGTTACGCGAACCGGCAGGCCCTGGGGATGGGGCAACTTCGCGTCTAGGGGGATGCCGAGCTGCTCGTACATGCTGGCGATCAGATCGCACGGGTAGACGGGCCGATCCTTCACCTGCTCCCCCTTTGCATCGGACGATCCTACGACGTGGCCACCTTTGAATCCACCGCCGGCCAATACGGCCGAAAAACATTGGCCCCAGTGTCCCCGGCCGCCGTTCCAAGGTGCTTCCCATTGAATCTTCGGGGTTCTGCCGAATTCGCCGCTCCACCAGACGATCGTGCTGTCCAGCAGCTTGCGATCCGACAAATCCTGGAGCAGCGTCGCCATTCCCTTGTCCATTTCCGGCAGTTTTCGTCGCATCGTCTGAAAATGCTGCTTGTGCGTGTCCCAGCCTTGGTAGTTGATCGTGACGTAAGGGACGCCGCGCTCGACCAAACGCCGGGCCATCAAACACGACTGCCCGAACTTGTTGCGGCCGTAGCGGTCGCGCAGAGCGGGTTTTTCGGTCGATAGATCGAACAGTTTCGCGCCGTCGCCGAGGATCAACTCATACGCCTCGTCTTCGGATTTCGTCAACGCCTGGAGCGACGGATCGTTCTTCAGGAGACGTCCGAAGGTGTTCAACTTGTGGAGCAAATCGCGGCGATCGCGTTGCTGCGAATCGGTGACGCCCTGGGCGACGATGCCTTCGACGACGAATCGGGCCTGGGCGGGGTCGCCGCCGGTGGCGAAGGGTTTGTAGCGCGACGGCAGGAAGCCCACCTCGGAAAATCGCCCCTGAAGTTCCGTCAGCACGATGTAGGGCGGAATCAGACCGCGGTAGCCGGCCCCTACGCCCTTGAACAGCGAAACGACGGCGCCGACGCTCGGGAAGACGAGCCGCTGGTTCGGGTCTCGCCCGGTCTGGACCATGTAGGCCGCCGTTTCGTGGGCGTTGATGCCGTGCGTCATGCTGCGGATGATCGAATACTTGTCGGCCTGTTTGGCCAGCAGCGGCAGCAACTCGCCGATGACGATGCCGTCCACGTTGGTGCGGATGGGCTTATTCAGCGGGCCGCAATAGTCATAGCCCGCCGCCGGTTTCGGGTCGAAGGTATCCAAATGCGACGGGCCGCCCCACATCCAAATCTGGATGACCGACTTGGCCTTGGCTTTCGTCGGCCGGCTCCCGGGGACTGCCCCAATTTTCGTCTCAGCGAAAATGGGACTGTCCCCTTTGACGCCGCACAGCAACGCCGCCGCGCCGGCAAGGCTGCTTTGCATCATTTCGCGCCGTGATAGGACCATTTCGCACCTCCATCGGAACGTATCAGGCACACGCCGTGTGCCGTCTCTTCTGTTTTCGCGAGGTCTTCTCGATCTGACAAACGGCACACGGCGTGTGCCCGATACTGCGAAATCAATGCCGGTAGAGAAACTCTGCACTGTTGAGCAACGCCCAAATCAAGTCCATCATGGGCCGTCTGCCCTGCTGGCCGGCTTGGGCATAGTTCCTGAAGGTCTGTAATTCGTCCGCGGTGGGAAAACGCGAGAGAATCGTCAGGTAAAGCTCGTCGACGATCTCGCGCGGCTTGCGCCTCGATTGCAGCAATTGGCGGATATTGGGGCTTTGCTCGATCTTCTGGCGAATATGGCTCGAATTCAACAAGTGCAACTCTTGGGCGGCGGTGGGGCGATTGTTCCGCTCCGATTCCAGACCGCTATCGCGAGCCGGACGCCCGAACATGTCGAGAAACGAACTGCTGATGCTGCCATCGGCCAACTGAATGGAGCGCTGGCCGTCGGGAATGAACGTGAACGGCTCGGGAATGGGGCTGGAATACTTCTCCGTCGTGCCGGTCACCTGGCAGATGGCGTCGATCAGCACTTCCGCCTCCAATCGCCGCGGGCGGTAACGGGCGAAATAGGCGTCCCCCTCGGAACGATCGCTGGCGGGTATAGAAGAGAACTGGTACGCGTTGGAGTTCAAGATTAGCCGAAAGACGTGCTTCAAGTCGTACCGGGCAGCGATCAACTCGTGCTCCAGATAGGCCAGCAACTCGGGATTGCTCGCCGGATTGCTCTGACGGATGTCGTCGGGCTCGTGAATGATGCCTCGCCCCAGCAGCCACGCCCAAACGCGATTCACCGCGGCACGCGCAAACCAGGGGTTCTTCGCAGCGACGAGCCAATCGGCAAACGCCGTTCGCGGATCCTGATCGGGAAGAAGTCGGACGGAGGCGCCGTCGGGCAAGACGGCGTCGACCGGCTCGCCGGCGATCGCTTGGCTGGCGTTCTTGCCGGGATCGAAAATGACGATCTCTTCCTTCCATTCCTCGGTGGTCTTGTAGCCGATCTTCGAGAAGAAGACCGCCATGTCGGCCCATCGCTGCTTTGGCCAGCCCTCGGGCCGCACGCCCATGAAGCTCAGCGCCACGACTTGCGCGATGGCCGTCGGCTCGCGGCTCTGAACGGCGCGATAGAAATTCACCGGCGGGACGTTGAAATTGCTGCCCGAGGCGGTGAGCATCGCGCGCACGAACCGATCGTACGGCATGTTCTCCTTGACGCACGTGCGAATCCAATGGTGATAGCCCTGCACTGCGGCGGGCCACAGGTTGATCGGATATTCGGACTTCACGCGGAGCAGGTCGCACCATTTGATTGCCCAGTAGTCGGCGAACTCCTTCCGCTCCAACAGGCGGTCGATCAGCAGGGCCCGTTTTTTCGGGTTTTGGCTCGCCAGGAAATCCCTCGTCTCCTGGGCGGTGGGCAGCGTGCCGATGGCGTCGAGATAGACGCGGCGGACGAAGACGGCATCGGAGCAGAGGGGGGAGGGCGGGATGCCCAACTGCTTCAGCTTCTTGAGGACCAGCTTGTCGATTCTGGTTTGGGCGACGGGCTTGCTCGGGCCCTCAAACGGCAATATCGGCGCTCGCGTCCCCCGATTGCCGGGGGCTGCCGCCAAGACAGCCGCAACCAACAGCAGTGACTTCATATTGCATGACCCGATCGGGCGGCGTTCGCCTGTGAACGGTCGTCTCCCTGTCTTATAACCCACCAAGACATTTAACGCCAGAAGTCGTTGAAGGTTCTCCGGTTCGACACCTCGTCCGGGCCCTGGCCCCTCCGTTTGGTGGAGGGTCCTTGCGGCGGCACGCGACAATTCCGCATTTGTCGGTCTTCTCGTCAGTTTCGGGCGATGCCACACCCCTGTTTCCCCGTTCCTCAACCTAGAATTGAACACGTGTAAGAGATCCCCGTTCACCGCGCGGCAAATTAAGTAGCAGGCACACGCCGTGTGCCGTCCGCCGGGATTGAGGGAACTCGCGAGAACGCTCGACGGCACACGGCGTGTGCCTACTACGTCCGCTATCACAGACGGCACACGGCGTGTGCCTACTACTTCACAAGAGGTTTACGCCATGCGAACAATGGCAATCGTGGCGGCCGCGCTGGTCGCGGCAGTTGTGGCGACAACGGGGAACGTCAAGGCGGCTTCCCCCGAACAATCTCGCACGGAGGACGAAAATGCGATTCGACGGAACGTTGACGCTTTCACCAAGGCGGCCAACGCCCACGACGCCAAGGCGCTGGCGGCGCTGTTTACACCCGACGGCGAGTTGGTCAACGAAGAGCGGCACGCCGTGCAGGGCCGGGAGGCGATCGAGCGGACTTTCGCGGCCGTCTTCCAGGCGCATCCGAAAATGCGGCTTGGCGTCACGGTCCAATCCATCCGCTTCGTCGGCACGACCGTGGCGATCGAAGACGGCACTTCCACCATCATGAACACCTCGGGCGAAGGCGCCGAACACAACCGCTACATGGTCGTCCACGTGAAGCAGGACGGCCGCTGGCAGATGGCCAGTGCACGCGATTTGCCCGACGAAGAAAACTCGGGCAGCGACGAACTTGCCAAACTCGAATGGCTGATCGGCCAGTGGGTCGACGAAAGCCCGGCCGCGCTTGTAATCACGTCTTATCGCTGGGACGCCGACAGGCGAGCCATCCTCAGCGAGTTCAAGATCCAAGTCGGCGGCCGGCCCGCCATGACGGGTTCGCAGCGGATTAGCTGGGATCCGTCCACGAAGAAGCTCCACTCCTGGCTCTTCGACTCCGAAGGCGGGTTCGCCGAGGGAGTCTGGACGCGGAACGGCAACCAGTGGATCGTCAAGCTGACGGGAACCAGGCGCGACGGCAGCGCGGCGTCGGCCACGAACGTCACGACGAGGGTGACGAAGGACCGCATGACCTGGCAATCGCGCGACCGCGTGGTCGGCGACGAAGTGCAGCCGAACATCGACGAAATCGTCATCGTGCGAAAGCCGCCGCAGCCCGGCTTGTCGCCGTCGAGCGTCCACCGCGATTCGAGAGGAGAATCGAAATGAGCACGAACATGAAATTGCTTCCCGCATTGATTCTAATCGTCCTTTTGGCCTCCGATGGAACTTTGCTGGGCCGCGGCGGCGGGGGAGGAGCGGGCTTCCACGGCGGTGGTAGCTTCCACAGCGGTGGCGGTGGGTTTACCGGCGGCGGTGGCGGCGTATATCGCGGCGGCGGATATTCCGGCGGATTTTCCAACGCATCCCACGGCGGTGGATACTCCGGCGGCGGCGAATACCACGGCGGCGTGACGAGTTGGAACGGCGGCGCGCACTCGCCGTCGTTTAACGAGCCACGGATGAATGAAGACCACTTCCGCTCGAACGGCGGCTCGACCGCTTGGTCGAACTATAGCGCTCGGTCGGGGATGGGCGAGCGGTCGCAGTTCGCCTCGCATCCCAACGTTAACTCGCATCCCGAATCTTGGTCCGCACCCTGGTCCCGGTCCGCATCCCGGGCCGCATCCGAACTGGTACCATGGCCATTGGAACGACCACTGGAATCACCCGTGGAATCATTGGCCGGCCGGATGGTGGGGCGCGGGTTTCGTGGCGGGCGCGGCGTTCGACACCGCTTTCGCGCCCTGGGCCTGGGGATATTTGCCCTACAGCAACCCTTACTGCGGCGAGCCCGTCGTGGCGGACGGGGCGTCGATCGACTACTCGCAGCCGTTGGCGTTGGCCGCGCCGGCTGCCAGCGCTGCCGATTCGCAGTCAACGTCGGATCAGACAACCGAATTGGTCGACGCCGCGCACGACGCCTTCTATCAAGGCGACTACGCCGGTGCGTTGAAGCAATGCGACCAGGCCATCGCCCTGCAACCGAACGACGCCCTGCTGCACGAATTCCGCGGGCTGGCGTTGTTCGCCCTTCATCGCTACAACGAAGCGGCGGGGGCGGTCTACGCCGTGCTGTCGGCCGGACCCGGTTGGGATTGGACGACGCTGACCAGCTTCTATCCCGAAGTGAACGTCTACACGGAACAGCTCCGTGCCTTGGAAGAATACACGTCGGCGAACCAAAATACGCCGGCGCTGAGGTTCCTTCTGGCCTACCACTACATGATTTGCGGGCATGACGACGCGGCGGCGAATCAATTGAACGCGGCGATCGAACTCGATCCGAAGGATCGGCTGTCGGCTCAGCTCCTCAGTATGCTGACGTCGGCAACGTCCAAAGCGACGACGGCCGCCGCTCCGCCCGTCGCGCCGGCGAAGCCGATGGATGCCGCCGCACTGGTCGGCAACTGGAAAGCCACGCGGGTCGATGGCGTGACCATTGCACTGAGTCTTGGCAAGGATGGAAAGTACACGTGGAAGTTCGACCAGAACGGCAAGCCGCAGCAGTACGCCGGGCCCTACAGCGTGGCCGACAACCTGCTGATCCTTAAGCAGGGAGACTCGCCGGTCATGGTCGGTCAGGTAAGTGCGCTGCCGAACGGGCAGTTCAATTTCAAGCTGCCCGGCGGCAACCCGAGCGATCCGGGCTTGACGTTTGCCAAGTGAATCACTTTCTAAACCACACATATCCTGGAGGTAAGAGCGATGAAGACTGTTGCCAAGCGTTGGATCACCATCGTGGCGTGCCTGGGCTGTTCCTTGTTCTGCTCGGCGCCGACGTCGGCGTGCACTGGGATTCGTCTGACGGCGAAGGACGGGACGACTGTTTATGCTCGCACGCTGGAATTGGGCGGGGATCTCGATTCCAACATCATTATCGTTCCGCGCGGCTATTCCTATGTCGGCGACACGCCGATGGGGACGCCCGGTCTGCGTTGGACGACGAAATACGCGTTTGTCGGCCCGAACGCCGAGGGGCTTCCCTTCGTCTGCGACGGCATGAACGAGAAGGGGCTGGCCGTCGGCAATTTCCTCTTCCCCGGCAGCGCCGGCTATCAGAAGATCGATGCGGCGAACGCCAACCGTACGCTCGCCTCCTATCAAGTGGCCGTTTATCTGCTCAGCACGTGCGCCACGGTGAAGGATGCGGTTGCGGCCGTCGAGAACGTGCGCGTCGGCCTGGTCACGCAGGGGCTCCCCAGTCCGCTAATGCAACTCCACTACGCCGTCCATGATGCCGCGGGGCACAGCGCCGTGATCGAGTACGTCGGCGGCCAACTCCACGTTCACAAAAATCCGCTCGGCGTCATCACCAACTCGCCAACTTTCGATTGGCAGCAGACAAACCTTCGCAACTACATTCACCTTAGCCCCGACAACGCCAAGCCGATCGTCGAGGCGGGCGAGACGCTGACCGGCTTCGGCCAGGGCACGGGCATGTGGGGATTACCGGGCGATTTCACTCCGCCTTCCCGCTTTGTCCGCGCAGTCGCCTTCACCCAGACCGCGACGCCGACCGACACGGCCGAACAATGTGTGCAGCAGGCGTTCCATATCCTGAACCAGTTCGATCTGCCGCGCGGAGCGATCCGCGCCAAGGACAACGGCAAGACGGCCGTCGAATACACGAATTGGACGACCGCCGCCGACATGAAACACCTTCGCTACTACTTCAACACCTACAAGAGCCGCGTCATTCGCATGATCGACCTCGGCAAGGTCGACCTGAACACCAAGAGCCTCCGGACGATCTCGATGGGCCAGGAAGAGACCGTCGAGGATCTGTCGAAGACGATCGACTAGTGCGTCCGCCAGAACGGTTGTTGCCGATGAGAAACGCCCCCCGATTGCAATCGGGGGGTGTTAGTCTAGGAAGCGGAAAGAGTCTCGCGGGAGATGCACTGGTCGCCGAGCCGGCTCGCTCTATTCGGCCACCAGCCACTCGTGTTTCCACAGGGGGTTTCCGCACGCCTGGCATTGCTCGCCGTTTTCCAGCACCTGGCCGCGGCACGAATGACAGTCGCCGATGGCCGGTTGCTGGACCAATTGCTGGCGACGTAGCTCGAAAGCGCTGGCGTGGTCGGTCAGGGCCATCGCGGTCACGATCTGCACGCACAGCGGGAACAACTCGAACAGGATCAACGGCGCTCGCCTTGAGTCGGGAATGACTCGGACCAACACGTCGGTGAAGGCAAGTTTGCGCTGCTGCGGCGTCTTCGATAGATAGCCGGTCAGTTGATCGACCAAACCGGCGTCGACGTGGGTTTCGCCCAACCGCAGGCTGGCGAGCCAGCGCGAGTACCAGTGATCGTCGGGGCCGATGCAGCCGAGTTTTTCCGCGGCCACTCTCGATTCGGCGATCTGGTAGACCGCGATTTCCGTGTTCGTCGCCTTGCGAGCCTTCAGTTCCGAGACGGGCATGAGCATGGAGTCCTTGCCGCTGATGCGCTCGACGTCTTCGTAGAGCCGAGAAAGGAGGCACTCTTGCAAGAGACTCAGCCCGGCGTTGAGGCTGCCGGCCACGCGATCGCCGTCGCTGCGACGAGTTTGGCTGTTGAATTCCTTCGCCGCCTGGGCAAATACGGCCGCACTCTGCTCGGGTTTCATGCTCGCATCCTCCCAACCAACGGGTTTGAGGGGTTCAACGGGAAACGACCGACATCGCCCAGGATTCTATCACCCCGGCGAAAGAATCGCCAGCCGGTTGAACGAGACAACTGTAGGGTGGGTCGCGGGTTCCGCGTCACTTTTCAGCGGCGACCGTCAAACGGACCACGGCGCCGGAGGCCTGCTTGTCGGGATTGTAATATTCGTAGACCCGGGCCGGAGGAACGGTGATCTTGACCGGCATCGTCGCCTGCAGGCGGTAATGCAGCACCAGCGGCTCGGCCGGCGACAATTGCCGTAAGTAGATTACCGCGCTGCGCGGCGTCAGTTGATACTTGGCAATCTTCTCCGCGGCAACCAACTTCTCCAAATCCTCAGACGCGATGGCAAAGCCCGCCGGAATCGGCAAATCGACGATTACCATGGGCAGCGCATCGTCGGTTTTGTTGACGACTCGCGCCGTGACGTCCACGGAATCGTTCACGCTCAGCTCGGTCTTGTCATAAGTCAATCCGATCGACAGCGGTTCCTGCTCGGCCGGCCCACGGACTTCCGGCAGGTGGTATCGGAGTGCAACCTGGTAGACGGCCGCTGTGTCGCTGCGATCCGTCAGCGTCAGTCGGTGGCTGGCCTTCGGCCATCAACGGCGAGAGGTCAATCTGTTGAACGACGTCGGCTTGGCTTGCCGGGACCATGAGGTCGCGCACGAGCTTTCCGTCGCAACGGATTTCCACTTGCTGCGGCCGGCCGTCGCCAAGCGGCTTGCCGGTGCCCGCCAGCAGGGCCTTCAAGGCCAGCACCGTGGCCTGCGTCGAATACCACG
The DNA here is from genome assembly GCA_963719005.1 of uncultured Planctomycetia bacterium. Classification (GTDB taxonomy): domain Bacteria; phylum Planctomycetota; class Planctomycetia; order Pirellulales; family Thermoguttaceae. The sequence continues at coordinate 251,955 of CAVRAR010000015.1, read as the reverse complement.
TGCCGCCGCCGTCGCGCTGGCCGACCAGCCACGCCAGGGCGGCGCGCGCGATGGCGGGATGGCTACCGGCATGAAGCATCGCCAGCGTGGCTAACGACGTCGTCTCGACGCTGCCGCTGCGGCCGGCGCCGTAGAACATGGTTCCGCCCGCGGGCGAACCCCACCATGCGAGCTTCCCATCGGCGGACGACTGTTTCAAGCTTTCCAATCGATCGATGTACGGCACGGCGTCCATGCCGTCGGGATTGATGGCCGACAGGGCGTTGGCCACCAGCGCCAAGACGTAGGGATCGTCGATCTCCGCCGGCCGATGAGCTAGCAGGAACTCGCGCGTGGCCAGCGACTCCGCCGGGGCGTTGCCGTCGTTGAACACCGCCCAGGCGATGTACGCCGTGGCGCCGAGCCGGGCGTTGTCGCCCATCTCGCGGGCGAGACCGTCGTGGAGCATGTGATCTTCCGGATTCCACGAGCCATCGGCCCGCCGTTGATCGAGCAGCCACTTCCGCGTCCGCTCGATCAGCTTCGGATCGACGTCATGCACCCGGGCCATGTCCTGAAACTCCATCAGCCCATAGGCGGTCAGCGTCCGATTCGCCGGCGGATTGCCGAACCAGTCGAAACCGCCGCCGGCCACCTCGAAGCTCACCAGCCGCTGGTAGCCGAGATGAATGTACTGCCGCGCCTTGGCCTCGACCTCGGGCAGGCTCTTCCGGTTCTGCCGCAGGTAGCTCAGGGCGAGCACGTTGGGATACGTGGTCGAGGAGGTCTGCTCGAAGCAGCCGTAGGGCCGCTGGAAGATCGCGTCCAGCCCTTCGACAAGCTGGCCGAAACTCGATGGATAGATTTTGACGATCGCCTTGACGCTCCCCTCGATCGCCTGCCGCGGCACGGAACACTCGACCGTCGGCCGGTTGCTGCAGCGTGCCGTTGAAGACCTGTTCGACCCGGCGGCCGTCGGCCACGACTTCGATGGGCCGCTTTGACGGCGTCGGCGATGCCGCCAGCCGCGGGCGGATACCTCGAAATCGAAACGCCCGACCTTCTCGGCGCAGATGCGGTAGGCGACGCTGCGGACTTCGCCCGCCGCCAGTTCGAGCTTTCGCGCCGATTTGCCGAGCAGTTTGAACCAGCGGCCGTCGGTGAGCGTCAGTTCCACGGTTTGCGGCCGTCGAGATAGTTGTAGACCGACCACCGGCACGGCGACCTCATCGCCGCGGGTCAGTGCGACCGGCAGATTGAGATCGACGAAGAACGGCTGGAAGACGCGGATCGACGCCTGATCGGCGCCGAGCCGGCCGTCGGCGGTAACGGCGCTGGCCGACAGCCGCCAGGTGGTGATCGAGTCGGCCAGATCGAGATCGAGCGTAGCCCGGCCCTGGTCGTCGGTAATCAGTTCCGGCCGCCAGAGCAGCGTTTCGGGGAACCAATCGCGAACCCGGACTGGCGAGGTGCCTTCGGGCTGTTGCACGCCAAACAACTTTCCCGCCTGTCCAGAATTGTGCAGCGCCAGGCTGATTTGCTTCAAGTCATTCATTGCCGTGATGCGTCTGGCGGCCTCCCGCGCGGCCTGAACCGCCGGCAGCATCAGGGCGATGAGCACCCCGATGATGGTGATGACCACCAAGACCTCGACTATCGTCGTGCGGAACGCAATGACCAGGAGCACGATGCCACCGACGATTGCCAGTCCCCACCACATCGTCTTGATGACCGACCACGTTGCCTCGCGGTTCCGTTCATACTTCTGCACGCTGGCCGGATAGCTCGTCCCCCGCAAACTGTAGACGCCGGTCTTGTCGCACAGAAAGGCTTTCATTTCCTCCGGCATCTCCATGTATTCCATCAACTTATCCAGGTCGGGCCGCTGCAATACGTCAAGCATTCGCGTGTTGCCTTCGCCGTACTCCTTCACGAGCTTGGCTAGCAGTGCGTCGCGGTCCGACGGTCGTTGCGCGGCGCGAGAGAACAGGGCTTTCTCCAAGCAGACGCGGTCGGCGGGAGTGGCGTCAGGGAGCATGTCGGGCGACCAGGGATAGATGGCGTAGATCGGCTTGAGCAATTCCTGCTCCAACGTGAAGAAGGTCCGCTCCATGCCGGGCGGCTGGCCGAGCACCGAGAACACCGCTTCGTCGACCGCCGCCAGGCTCAACGCGCCCGGCAGGGGACGATTCTTGGCGTCGCTGAGCTTGAAATGGATCTTCGCACGCTCGCCCGGGCGATATTCCTTGCGATCCAACGCGGTTTCGATCTTCACGGTCCGCGCCGGCCGGACGTAAATCACCTGCGTCTTTCGCAGCGGCAGGCCCGCGGCGGCGTAGCGATACGCCGACAACTCGATCGTGCCGAAAAGCTCGGGCGGCAGGTCGAAAGCGTACTCTCCTCGGCCGTCGGTCATCGGGATCAGATCGGTGAGCATCGTCTGGCCGTCTTTGATCAGGTCGAGAAACACCGGCTCATTACCGCCGCCGAGTGCCACGACGTGCATCGTCTGGCCGCCCTTGTAGACCGCCGCGTCGGTTCGCACCAGGAAGTCGTCGTCGGCCTTTCCGCACGTCAGGGTCACTTCGCGGCGGCCGATCTTGCCTTCGGCGTCGGTCGCACGGATCGTCCATGCAACCTCGTCACGCTCGGGCGTAACTTTCAGCCGCGCCACTCCCAGGCGGTTGCTGGCCAACTCGTCGTGGACGTTGCTGATGCTGATCCGCGTCTGCGCCGGCCGCCCGTCGGGATAACTGGTGAAGAGATAGACGACATTGGCGACGCCCTTGACCAACGTGCCCGACTCGGGAATGACCTCGATGTGGATCGGCTGGGCGGTCACGACGCGCGACAGCGTTCTTGCAATCTTCTGGCCGGCCGAATCGACGACCACGGCGCGAATCGACAGCGAGGCGTCGCCGGAAAGCTGCTCGCGCCCGGCAAGATGCTCGGGCACGGTGAACTCGAAGCCGGCGAAACCGGCGGCATTGGTGCGGCGCTGCAAGCGGCAAACGTTCGTTGTGCCGATGTCCCGAACATCGACCGCAATCTCTACCTCGGCGTCCGCCAACGGTTTGCCGAAGAAATAGTGGGCGTCGATCGTGCCGTGGGCCTTCTGGCCGGGCTGGTAATACGGCTGGTCGAGCGAAATCTCGATCTTGAACTTCGGCAGGACGTATTTCTTCACTTCGACCGTGACGTCGCTCGTGGTGTCGCCCACCTGACACTGGACCTGATACGGGCCTTCCATAATCTCGTCGGCCAGCGGGCAGTCGGCCGAAGCGATGCCGAAACGGCTGGTGACGTCTTGCTTACGGAAGATCACGTTGCCTTTCGGATCGCGGATCGCGTAGGAAACGTTGTGGCCGGCGACCGGCTTCAACTCGGGCTGGGCCAACGCCAGACTGCGGAGGTGAATCACCTGGCCGGGCTGATAGATGGGCTTGTCGCTGGTGACCATCAACTGCCACGATCGTTTGAGCTTCACCGTGCGGAAGATGCTCTCGCTGCCGCGGCCAGGATGGGCCGAGACTCGCAACTCGTACTCGCCCGATTCCCAATCCGGCAGCCGGAAGCGAGGGCTGCCGCTTCCCCATTTGTCGGTCGTGAAACTGGCCAGGTGAACCGTGCGATCCGTCTTGCGATCGGCCAGCTCGATTTCGACCGGGGCGCCTTCCACCGGCCGGCCGCTATCGTGATCGACCAGCAGCACGCGCAGCGAACCTCCGGTGTCGGCCACCAACGCGCTTTGCCCGAGAATTCGCAGATCGTAAGGGGAGGGCGAAAGCGTCAGATAGTAGATATGCAAGCCGGCGAACGGGATCAGGAGGATGGCGGCAGCCAGCCAGGCCACGCGAACGCCGGTGCGTCGCCGCCGCCGCAAGTCGGCGATTTTCGCTTCGGCGGCGCGGACGAGCGACTCGGGGGCCTCGATGGGCGGCAATTCGTGCAAGGCCGCCAACCGCCGCCGGGCCTCTTCCATTGCCACCTGGCAGATTCGGCAACGGGCGCAGTGCCGCTCCAGAGTCTGGGCGTCCTTCGCCGACAAGACGTCGTGAAGATAGGCATCGACGCAATTCAGTACGTGGTCGTTTGGATCCAACATGGCTGGGGCTCCTTGATCGAACGGACGAGGTATTGAGCGAACTCAGCCCCATCCTGCAATCTCGGGATAAACCTCTTGTTCCTTACAACATCACGAAAAACAGCATGACGTATACAAGCAGCAGTACGAGCGGCACGGCCGACTTGTTTGGTTCGCGCTTGAATATCGACCACAGCCAGCAAAGCACTCCAGTTCCCACGAGACACCAACCGGCGCCAAGAAGACAAGCGCACAAGTACAATGCGATGTCCGATTCTCGCATGGCGAGTTCATAACCTGCCCGATCAGAATGCCCTCCTGCGTTTCCCGCGGTTACCGCGGCGCTCATGGCAGCGAAGCAGCAGCACTTGCTGCCAACGTCGGCGGCAATCGCCGCAACGAGCAGCCGACATGAAACAGCATGGAAAGACTTCACCATCGGCTTCCTCGATTTATTTCAAACGCGGTTCCAGATGCTTGCGGAGCGAAGCGAGGCCGTGGAACATGTGGGAGCGAACGGTTGGTTCGGCGCAGCCGATGGCCTCGGCGATTTCGGCGTAGGAGAGGCCGTTCCAGACCCGCATGGTTACGACAGCCCGTTGCGTGGGCGGCATTCGGGCGACGGCCTCCGCCACGAGTGCGGCCGTTTCCGCGCCGGCTGCTGCTTCGGAGGGTGGCGGATCGGACGCGATGGGACTAGCCGTCGGGCAATCGTCCAACCGCATCGGCCTATGATTGCTCCGCCGCATATCGGCCCGGCACTTGTTCAGGGCGATGCCGAACAGCCACGGGCGAAAGGGGCGAGGGTAGCAGTAACGGCGGCGGTAAGTCCACACGTCGAGGAAGACTTCCTGAAAGAGATCTTCCGCACGGTGCCGGTTGCCGACCGTCCTTTCGATAAACGTCAACAGCGGGCTGGCATAGCGGTGCAGCAGGACGCCGATGGCCTCGGTTCCGCCGAGCCCCACCTCCCGCATCAACGCCTCATCCGAGTAATTGCGCGGTTCCATGTCTCTGCTCCCGCGGCCCCTAACGTCTATTTGTGCAGGGACGAACTTGTTGAACGCAAAATGCCAAGCACCTAAGAGAATCTGAATCGCCCGTAGGACGGATTTCCCAATCCGTCCCGTTCTCCTGGACGGATTCGGAAATCCGTCTTACCGGGATCACGCCGGCTATTTCGATGCCGCCTCGTCGCCCGAACGAGCCGCCTTGTTGTCGCCCCCGGCCTTATCCGCAAGCCGATACTCGATCTTGTATCGGAAGTGCTCGCTCGGTCCTCGGGTTGCTTGAAACGCTAGACGCTCGATGCCGTTGCTGGTCCATCTTGCAACGGGCTTGGGATCGGCGGCGACGACCTTCGCTCCGCGCGGAAGCTCAATAGCGATGTTGTATTCCGTGCGAAACAATCCGTGCTGGTAGTCATTCACATACGTCCATGCGCCGTCCCTCTTGGTCGCCGCCGCTCGATATTCGGTGATTCGTGTCATTCGCTGCCACTCGTGCGGAATGTCCGGCTCAATCAGGCGGACCGTGTAGACACGCTGGTCGTTCTCGGTGGCAACCTCAAAGGGCAGTTCGCGGCCGCGATCGTCGAGCCAGCGGACGGATTTGACATTCTCGGGCTGGCTAAAGGCGAAATCAAACGAACTGCTCGCCAGTTCCGTCCGACCGGCAGTCTGCAGAAGCGACGTGGCGGCGCCGTCGGCTTTCAACGTAACGCACTCGACAATGGTTGCGGGCGTTACGGGCGTTGCCTCAGCGTGCGGCCTGAAATAGGCGGCGACGAAGCAGGCGGCTATCAGGATGACGAACCATAGGATTCGCTCGAAGCGCGAAAGGCCGAGGGTGCGAGGGGACGTTTCGTTTTCGGCGGGCAAGCGAGCGGCCGACGACGAGAGAACCATCTGCAATTTCCACTCCTTCAGCTCTCTCAGCAATGTTACTTTCGTATTGACAATCCAATACCAGAGTTTCACCAGGATCGTGGTTTCGTAAGCGACCAGCAGAAGAACGCCAAAGCCGACGATCGCCTTGGTGCTGGTGGCGGCCAGAAGGCTGTTGCAGGAGAAGATCATTACGGCCACACCGGCGATTAGGTAAATCCACGTCAGCCGTGCCGCCCATTTCAGCCGCGAGTGGAAGCGGGAGACGGCGTCGGTCGTCAGTTTTTTGGCCTTTTCGGGATCGAACGATCCGTTTTCAGCCGAGGCGCGTGCCAGTTCATTTTCGCGTTCAGTCATCGGTCTTCTCCAAATAGATGCGGAGGCGTTTTCGTGCGTGGAACAATCGCGATTTGACCGTGCCCTCCGGCACGCCGAGAATCGCGGCGATCTCGGCCGTGCCGAAGCCGTCTTCGTAGTGCAGCGCGATAATCGCGCGGTCGGGGCCCGCCAATCGGGCCAGGGCCTCTCTCAAGTCGGCGTATTGCTCCGGTTCCTGTTCCGGCCCGTACGACTCGTGGATTTCTTCGCCGTACAGCTCATCGAGTTGCCGCTGCCGCCGGTGGCGCCGCAGCCAGTCGCGGCACTTGTGGCCGACGATCTGGTAGGCCCAGGCGGAAAAGGCGGCGGGCTCGGCCAGCCGGTGCAGTCCGCGGCTGATGCCGATCCACGCCTCTTGCAGGGCGTCCCAGGCGGCGTTCTCCTCACCGGTGAGTCGCCAGGCATGCCGCCAGAGCCGCTGCTGCCAGCGATCGACCAATTGCTCGAACGCCGCGACGTCGCCTTCTTGACATCGCAGTACGAGCAATTCGTTCTCAATTCGCTCGCGTTGGTCCATGAGACACGTTAAGGTCGCCGGCCGGGGCGGTTTGGTTCAACGCCGGGCGGAAAATCGCGGGGAAGACGACGGGGAATCAGACAAGCAGACAACCTGGACGGCAGATTGTCAATGTCTGCCGGCAAGGCGAGGCCGGCGAGCGGCGCCGGCGGTGATGAGCACGTTCCGCGGGCCGTTGGCCCCCGGTTATTGGGCATTTTCTATCTGAATCGCTGTAAAGGGGCGTTGTGCAGTTCTACAAAAGAGCGGCCCCGCCCCTTCTTCGCAATCGACGTGCGACCGCCGCAAAAGAAGAGATGATCGCCACAGCGAGCAGGAGAACGCCGGTTGACGGTTCGGGCACCGCCGTGATCTGCATGTCGTCGAGGAAGGACGCATACGTGACCGGAACGTTTCCAGCATCGTAGAATCGCAGGGTCATCGTGCTGCTGGTGGCGACAAACGTATCGCTGCAATAGAGGCCGTAGCTGTACGACGGCGACAACCAGTTGCTCCCGCCAAAGGTGACGGCGTTTCCGCCAACGGAGACAGAGAACGGATCGGCGCCGCCGAATCCTAGGCTGTAGCCTTCGATGCCGGCCGCTTCGAAGCTCAGCGCATACCTCTTGCCGACCTGAAATCCCGAAACGTCCTGCGAGATGCTGGTGACTCCGTCCCCCTCGCCGGCTCCTTGAATGAACCCATACTGCGAGCCCTCGAAAGCCGCTGCATTCGGGCTTCCATAGAGATTGCCGCGGTCGATGCCGGAGCCGATGCCGGTGGTGCTGCCCGCAGAGAATGTCCAGCCGGCGCCGGAGGGGTTCGTGTTGTGCGTGTTGTTGCCGTAAACGACGTTCTCGAAGGCGCCGTTGGCAACTAAGTTCGATCCCGCCGGCGTGGAGATACCCAGTTTCACGTTGTCAATCCACGACACTTTGGTCGAGGAGGCGTTGCCGGCGTCGAAGAAACGCAGCGGCATCGACGACGCCGTGGCGACGAACGTCGTGCTGTACGTCGTGTAGGTGGAAGAGGCGGCGGGCGAAAGCGTAGTGCTGCCGCCGATATTGAGCGTTGAACCGTTGATCGAAACGGAGAATGGGTCTGCCCCGCCCAATCCGGCGCCGGCGATTCCCTTGGCCGCGAACGATAGAGTGTAGGTCTTCCCGACGATCAGACCGTTCATCGTCTGCGACGCGCTGCTAGTCCCATAGCCGGCGCCTGCCCCTTGCAGGAAGCACATTTGCGAGCCGGTCGCCGGCGTGCAGTTCGTGACGCCGTAAGGGTTGCCGTAGTCGATACCCGTACCCGCGCCCGACGATCCCGTTGTAAAATCCCAAGAGGCGCCGGTGGGATTGATGTTGTGGGAGGTGGAAATGTATTGCTGCGACTCAAAATCCCCGTTCGCCAAGACGGGAACCGCGGCGGCGGCTACGTGCACCACCGTCCCAAGCGATTGAATGCCGTCGTACCACGTCTGTGCCATCATGTCGTAGCCCGTGGCGTTCGGATGGTTGATCCCGTTCGAGTAGAGACTGGAATTGACAGTCGTGCCGGATCCAAAATTCGCGTACTGATCCACAGTGGTGACGTTCTTGCCCAGACTGTCGAAATACGGGACGAGCGTATTCTTGATGTAGCTGTTGTACTGAACGATGGAGCCCGTGTACTGCGCGTAAGGAGTAATCTGTGCGACAATGACCTGCGCCGTGGGGCGCGCGACCACGATTCTCTGAACGAGGGCGTTCAGACTGTTCTCCGCAGCCGTCGGAGCAACGTTGCTTCCCTCGGTCATGTTGTTGATGCCGATCATCAGCAGAACCACATCGGGACTGTCGGCGGTCAGCCAGTCGTTGATGTTGGCGCGAGGTAATCGGCGGTCTGCCCGCCGTATCCGCGATTCCCATCCTGGTTGACCGTTCGCAGATCGAGCAAGGAAACGGTCTTGGGAACGCCGAACGTTCCGTTCCAAGGCTCCTGGCTGCCCCCGACAAACTGGAAGGGGTAATTTGCGGCGCTCAATCGCGTGTACAAACCGCTTCGATAACCGAAACCGAACGGCACGTTCCAAGTCGGATTGTCGGTGTATCCCGCGGTGATCGAATCGCCCAACGGTTGGATGTGGATCGGTTCGTCCGCCCCTGCCGAAGCAACAGCCAACGAAGCCGTCGCGGCGAAGATGGAAACCAGAAGCATTCGAGGCCGTTTGCTGCTCATGTCGGTCCGAGCACCGATTGCTGCCAGGATCGGCAGTCCGGGTGAAGCATCGTCCATTGTACCAATTTTGCACCGATCCGAACGCACGGAAAAGGGGCAAAATGGGAAGAAAGAAGCTGAAAGGCTCGGTTTGCGTCTCGCGATTTGCGGTCCTGCCGCCGGCGTATCGCAACACGCGGATTGAGAACGCGGGTGTGCCCCCCTATTGGCAATCCTTGGAATGCGGCGATAGGCCGCCACGGCTTTGTGTCACATTGTCTCGTGCGGTGTTTTTCCCCAGAGTATGTTGACACACAACACAAAAATGTGGTAGTTTAACATTCGCCGCCACAACTCCGTTTCAGGCTCTTTCATTTACCTCGATAGGTGCGTCGTGAACCGTCTCGATCACAAACCGCAAACGGGCAGTCGCGGAGCTTTTGGTTTTACACTGGTCGAGTTGCTGGTGGTCATCACGATCATCGGCATTTTGATCGCGCTGTTGCTGCCGGCAGTGCAGGCGGCGCGAGAAGCGGCGCGTAGGGTGCAATGCACCAACAACGTCAAGCAGATCGCGATCGGCTTGCTCGCGCACGAGGAGCACTACAAGTTCTTTCCCTCCGGCGGATGGAGTTGGGAGTGGTCGGGCGACCCCGACCGCGGCACCGGCAGAGATCAGCCCGGCAACTGGATCTATGCTATCCTGCCCTATATCGAGCAACAGCCGCTCCATGACCTGGGGATGGACGGCGATCGAAATACTGTGACGCAGACGCAATTGGACGGATCGGTGGCTCGCGCCCAACAACCGTTGACAGTTTTCAACTGCCCGACGCGGCGTCAGGCCCTCTTGTTTCCCTTCTGGTCAACCTGGGCGACCTTGGGGGTTCCCTGTTATCAGAGCGACGGGGGATATATTCCCTTCAATGGCGGGAAGATCTATTTGGGCGCGCATTCGGACTACGGGGCCAACGCCGGCGATCAATCGGCTTGTTGGGGCGGCGGGTGCCCGCCTGACTGGAACACGGCCCTGGACTGGGACGCTAAACATAGCTGGCCCAACATCGAAAATGGGAGTGCCGGGGGCGCGGGCGTGGGACCTGCCACCGGCATCTGTTATTTTCGCAGCCAGGTGACGATGGCCGACATCACCGATGGCGCTTCGAATACGTATCTCGTCGGCGAAAAGTACCTGAATCCCGACTTCTATTACAACGGCGAGGATCACGGGGATAATGAGTTCTTGTTCTGCGGCTACGACAACGAGAGTCACCGCCTGACGTATTGCGACGAGACGCAACTCGATCCCAACTCGAGCGGATACGCCACCAACTTGCTCTTCGCGCCGAAGCAGGACACGCCGGGCGAGGAGAACTGGCTGCGTTTCGGCAGCGCCCATCCCACCGGCTTCAACATGTGCTTTTGCGACGGCTCCGTCCAGTTCATGAGCTACTCGCTCGACATGGCGGTCCATCACCGGCTGGGCAATCGCAAGGACGGCCTGCCGATCGACGCCAACAAGCTGAAGTTGTGAGCCGGATCGCGGAAATCTGCGGAAGACCGGTCTACTTGCAAGTGATCACCACCGGGTAGTCACGCACGATCAGTCCGTCGATGGTCAAGTTGCCGCCGTCGTACGACCAGACCGCCGGCTGCGAAACGCCCCAGTACAGATCGGTCAGTGTCACCCGACTCGGCCGGGCGGGCAGCTTGAACGAGAGCTTGCTTGGATACGATCGGACCTGATCGGTGTTCCGTTCCGCGGCCCATGCCAATACCAACGTATCGTCGCTGCCGTCGCGTTTATAGCTGATCACTTTCGGATCGGGCGCCCGGCCTTCGTACCGATAGTCGAGCGCGCGGAGCGGCGTGACGTCGCTGACGACCGTGCAGACGTTTTGCAGCGCGTAGGACATTGGCCGGAAACCGTAGTCATTGATGTCGATGATTCCCCAGTCCTGGCTTTTGTTCATGTTGTAGAAGGCCCACCATGCCGTGGGCACGTCGAGCCAGCCGCTGTAGACGTAGAAACGAATGATGTACTTGGCGCAGCCGTATTCGCCCATGTGGGGATTGTGGGTGAAATCGAGGCCGGTGACGTTGGTACCCCATTCGTCCTCCCAGACCTTGACGTCGGGTCTGCCGTGCTTGACATACGGCTTTCTCACGCCTTCGATGACTTCCTCGACGTGTTTCCAGCCAGTCTGCTCGGGAGTTTGGCTGAGGTTTCTGCCCTGATATTGCTCCATTGTTCCCATTCCACCTTCGGGCTTGTCGATTCCATAGGGATGGAACGCCGCGAGATCTATGTAGCGGGCCGCCCCCTCGCGGAGAGAAATCTCGGTGGTGATCGGGGCAGGAGCGGCCGTTCCACCGAACATCACCTTCGCGTTTGGAGCGATCGACTTGATGTGTTTGGCGACGGCCAGCAGCAGCTTGCCGTACAGTTCGGGCTCGAAACCGGGGTACCAGCCGTTCTCCTCGTTCCAAAGTTCCCAGTACTTGACGCGGTCCTTGTACTTTCGCACGACGAAATCGACGTAGCGCACAAACGCCTGTCGCTCCTCTTCGGTTCGCGGACCGCGGTTCTTGTAGAAAGGGCATCCTTCGTGGTAGATCGGTCCGATGTCGAGCCAAGGCTGGCTCATGTGGCTGTAGTGCTCGTTGCCGTAGTTGAGGCCGTAGAGGAGATCGACGCCGTTGTCGGCGCACTTCTGGATGGCGCGGTCGGTGACCGACTCCATCTCGAACTTGCCCTTGTGGCGCTCGACGGCGGCCCATTCGGTCTGATCGCCCCATTGGCCGACGCGAAGCCACTTCAGGCCGATGTCGAAGAGGCGATCGAACGATTCGGTGACCGTCTTGGCGGTGTTCTGCCAACCGGTGAAAACGTCGCTGGCGCGGACGGCGGCGCCTTGGCTCTTCAAGGCCACGTTGCGATGCTGGTCGTCGATGACCTCGATGCCCGACAGCCGGGCTTTGTAGCCCTCCGACACCTCGGCGTAGTTGCCGCCCGACAGCGGCAAGTGTTCAAAATCGATCCTAACGCGCCGCGCTTGCACCGGTTTGGGCAGGGGAAAACACTGGGCGATTTTGTCGGCTCGGCGGGGACCGCCGACGTCAAACCGATGCTCTTTGACCGACAGAACAGGCTGCCAGCTTCGCCCGTCCACGCAAGTCCGGACCGAGAAACCAAGCGGAAAGTTGCTGTTCCGCCAGTAAGGAACCAGATCGATCTGCGTCACCGCGGCGGCACGGCCGAGATCGATCTCCACCCAGGGCGGACTGCCCGGGAACGTCGAGGAGTTCTGCTGGCTCGACCAGCAAGTCTCGGGGTCGTCATCGATCAGGTGCGACGGGTTGAAAGGGTCTTCGTAGTCCTTCGCCCGCGGCAGATGCGTGCAGATGCCGTAAGGGCTCCGTTTGATCTCGGAAGATTTCTTGTGCGCGATCGTGGCAAGCGGCGCTGAATTGCCCTCCTGCAACGTCGTCGGCTTCTCCAGTATGCGCCAAGAGCCTGCATCGTCGGTGCAAAGCTGCTGCCGCGAATAATTGGCGCTGCGGTCGATTACCAGAATCTTGTATTGTGCCGTGTCGTCATCCTTCGACGACTTGAGCCCGGCCGCAACTTTCAACGAGACCGCGGCGGGCGATTCGGCCCTGATGTTCCAATCGATGCGGCGCCACGAGCCTTCGGGCAAGAGTGGTATCGTCTGGATGGGCCGATCGACGCGGACGCCCTGCGAGGATTCGAGCCGAACCGGGAAGTCCTTCGCTTCTTGATCGCCGATGTTCGTGACCCACGTGCTGAAACGGATGTCGTCTCCCTGCCGGGCCAAGGGCTTGTCGCTCCAGACGTTGGCGAATTTCAGTTGCGGGCCCTTGGGCGCGAAATAGACTTCGACCGCATCGATCAGCCAATCGCCGTTGCCGATGGCTCCACCCTCGTTGATTCTGATGCCGATTAGAGCGTGCCCGACGCCTTTCGGCGAGAAGTCGAAGTTGAGGTCGCCTTGGTGCCATTTGCCGTCACCCACGTGTTTCTTCGGGGGCACCAGACCCTGGCGAGTTACCTCGCCGCCGCCGAGGCCGGCAAGCCCGATGGCATACAGCGCGAGATTCGCGCCGCCGACCGACGAGTTGAGGACTTTGTAGTGGAACCGGATGCGGCCGCAGCCGATCGGGATGATCGCGCTATTGGCCCCCACTCGATCCGACGCGGTGGTGGCGGTGCGCAGCGAACGTTTTCCCTGGAACGCATCGTCAGACATCTCCACCCGGCCGGTCGCGCCCTGGCCGAACGCGTCCCAATTCTGCGGTAGCGGCCGAGCGACGGCATCTTGGAGTCGCTCGAAATCGCCGTTGGGGCAGAGGTTCTTGGCGGCGTCGGCGGAATCGGCACGTCCACCGGTAACTGCCGACAAGAGTAACAGCCATATCGCCGCTAACGTCGAGCTTGCTCGCATGGTTCTCTCCGGGGAGTTTTGCAGGCGGGATGGAAACAAGTGGCTGCAAGGAAAGGCACAAGGGAAATTGTGCGCTGTTTTCGACAGACTTGCAAGCCAATCTTGCGGGGAACTCCTAGACCAGAGCGAAGCGTGACTCTGGTTGCACGCAAGGGCGAAAGATTGACGGATCAGATCGCCTTGCCAACGTATGACGTCAGCGTCTTCATGTAGTTGCCTCGCTGGAAGGCGGCCGGATCGGGGTAATTCTCATAACTCATGCTCCCCTTGAGTTGCTGGACCGAGTTGTACTCGTTTTCATCCATCCACTCGCGCAGGGCCGCGAGAATCCTGCCGACCTCGGCCACGCCCTTTTGGTAAAGCACCGAGGCGACCATTCCGACGTCGGCGCCGGCCAGCAGGGCCTTCAGCAGCGCGGGGGCGTCGTGGATGCCGCCGGTGGCGGCCAGCGAAGCGTCGGTTCGCCCGTGCAAAATGGCGATCCACCGCAACGGCGTCAACAACTCGGACGGCGAACTGAGGTGGAGTTGCGGGCGCATTTCGAGCGTGTCCAGATCGATATCGGGCTGGAAGAAACGATTGAACAGCACCAGGCCGTCGGCGCCACCTTGCGCCAGCCGCACGCCCATGTTGGCCATCGCGCTGAAATACGGACCGACCTTCACCGCCAGCGGAATCGAGATCGACTGCTTCACGGCTGCCACGAGATCGAGGTAACGGGATTCGACGTCCCGGCCCGTCAACTCGGCGTCGGCGGCCACGAAGTAGACGTTCAATTCCAAGGCGTCGGCGCCGGCGTCCTGCATCATCTTCGCATAGCGAATCCAGCCCCCTTTGCTCGAGCCGTTGAGGCTGGCAATGACGGGAATATCGACCGCCTTCTTCGCCCGGGCGATGGTTTTGAGGTATTCTTCCGGGCCGGTGGTGTAATCCTGCTGCTCGGGGAAGTAGGTGAGCGATTCCGCGAAGCTGTCGGTGTGAAAGTCGTAGACTCGGGAGATCTCGTCCGCGTCATGTTCGATCTGTTCCTCGAAAAGCGACGGCAGGACCGCCGCCGCCGCGCCCGCCTCCGCCAAGCGCCGCAATTGGTCGATCTGCGCGGTCAATGGACAGGCCGAGATCACCAGGGGGTTCTTCAGTCGGAGGCCGAGATACGTTGTGCTCAGATCAGCGCTCATGTTTGCACCTTGTTGAAATGGGATTAGCAGCCGTTTTTACCCGCGGTAATTATACGAGCCGGGCAAGCCCTTCGTGCAAGAAACGTAGCCGGTTCCGCCCTGGTTTGCACGCCCGGACGTCGTGACCTCCTACAATAGGATTTCACGGCAAACTCACTGCCCCGGTGAATCCTTGCCGCCGCCGCGCCGAATCGCGGCAAAGGGGACGGTCCCATTTTCGCTGAGACGAAAATTGGGACAGTCCCCAATTGGGACAGTCCCCGCGCGACGGCTACTGCACCGGCACTTTTTGCAGCGTCAGCAGCTTCACCGGCCCGAGCAGGCCCGAGGGCTGCAACGGCGAGTCCTTATGCCAGTGCTTCCACGTGGTAAACGTCAAACGCTCCTTGACGGGCCGCGGTTCCCCCTTCACCATCCACTCCGGCCAGTTTTTCAGGTGGATTCCGTCCCACTGGCAGTCGTCGGGGTACTGCTCGTCGCCAATCAAGCGGTTCGGCCAGAGATTCGTCACGCGAACTTCCAATTCGTTCTCGCCCGGCCTGGCGGCTTTGGTGACGTCCACTTGGAACGGGGCTTTCCACAGGATGCCCAGCTCCTGGCCGTTGAGCCGCACCTCGGCAATCTCCTTCACGCTGCCGAGATCGAGCAGAAGCGAGCGGTTCTCCGCCAGTCGTTCAGCCGGAACGTTGATCGTCTTCCGATACGCCGCCGTGCCGGAGAAATACTTGATCCCCTTCTCGGCATGATCCGGCCACGAGATCAGCTTCTCGAAAACCGCCTTCGCCGGCGCGCCGCGGCCCTCTTGGAAGGTCACTTCCCAGGGGCCGGATAGTTCGGCAGGCTTGGGGAAGTCGGCGACAGTGAAACCAATGCTGACGTCGCCCGATGTCGAGTCCAAGGAGTACCTGCCGGGCTCAGCGACAGTCAACCAGGTGTTTCCGTTCGCGACTAAGAGACGCGGCGCGGGAGGCAAGTCCAGCACTTCCTCGGGCGGCAACCGCAATACTGTGTTTTCCGCGACCGTGACCGACTTGGCCACGCCGTCGAGGACATAATCGACTCGCAACTGCTTGGCAACGTTGACCGCCGGGTCGCCGGTGAGGTTGTTGTCGGCCGTAACCTCCAACTGGCCGCCTTTGGCCTGCCCGGCCAGCTTTGCTGTCACGTCGATCGTCCCGCCGTTCGGCTGATTCAAAACGCCGTAGATTGCCTTGAGTATTTCAAGTTTGTGTGTTTTCCGCGATGCGGCGTCGATTGGCGCCGTGATCTTTCGATACTCAGAGCGCCGTGGCTCTTTGCTCGGCTGACGGAAAACAACGAAAACTGACTCTCCCTGCTCCAAGGTCAAGGTGACGTCCGTATTGCGGCCCGAAGCATACCACATCGGGGCGGGCTCGAATCCTGCCGGTCTCGGCGACCCACAACTCCGGCTGCCGGCCGGTGACGCGGAAAAGACAAGTGGCCGTTTGCCGCACTCTTTTCGGATTGGCCACAAAGTAGATGTCCACGCCGTCCACAACCCGGTGAATGTAACTCAGTTCGGCGCGGAGCGAGTTGAAATCGGGCATAAGTTGGCATTCGCCCAAGACCTCTTCGACGGTGCGGCCGGTGATGACCTTTCCGCTGCCGACCTTTCGTTCCCCCGCCGTCGTCGGCCAAAGCTGGTCGGCGATCTTCTGCACTTCGGCGTCACACGTCGGGTAGTTCACCAGGCTCGGCGATGTCGTCGGCTTCGGGCCCAATACCGTGGCGCCCGCCTCGACCAACTCGGCGACCTTTTTCGCCAGCGCCGGAGTCATCCAAGCGGTGTCGGGCAAAACGAGTATTCGGTAGCTGCCGCCGACCGGCGTGCGGATTCGTCCATCCTTGACCGAAAGCTGCATGATCAGATCGGTGCCGATCACGTCGTACTCGTAGCCCTTGGCTTTGAGGTCGGGCCGATAGACGCCGCCGTTCGGGGCCGCTTCGCCGGAGAAGAACAGCACGTCGGCCACGGTGTGACCCTGTTGCAGCAGAAATTGCGAGCGGGCGATGTACTGCATCCACGGCTTCGATAGTTCCCACCACGTGTTGGTGCGTCCGAAATGCGTCCCCCATTGGCCCATCGTCATGCCGGGTAATTTGTCGAGCCAGGGCTGATGGGCGTAGGTGTGGAAAATGAAGCGGTTGAGGCCCAGACACCACATCGCGTCGCCCTCCGGCTTCAACATGCCAGGATGGCCCAGCCAGTTGCTATACGGGCCCGGCGAACCGGTAAACGACTCGGCGCCGACGATCGGAATGCCGTGCGTGTTGGCCACCGTCGCCGCCAGCTTGACCGTATTGACCGCGCCGATGTTGTTCAAGTCGGTTGTGGCCCAAAACTCGCCCATGATAATGTCGGCCTTTGCGCCAACTTGCGGGCACTCGAACGGGCCGTCGTAGGGCTCGACTGAGAATTTCAGATGGTGCTCGTGGCACAACTCGGCGAAACGGTTGTAGTAGTTCTCGGCGAAGAGGTCGCAGAGCGTGCGGCGGAAATCCCAGAGGAAGCGTTCGGTCATCTCGCCGCTTCCCACGTAACGGCCGGCCAGCGTCGGCAAGAAGGGAATCGGATCGTAGCCGCGGCGTCTGATGAACTCATCGCGGAATTTGGACGTCCAGTTGTTGTCGCCCACTTCGTAGCTGTCGATCAAGACATCGTTGACGGCTGTGCCGGCCAGCGGGCCAAGATGCTTCAGGATCGGGATGATTCCGCCGGCCCAATGGGCCTCGACGCCCTCGGGGCTCAGCTTGTCGCATTCCAGCCCGCGGCCGGGCAAGGGAGCGGGAGCGTTCTGCGCACCGGTCGGCGTGTGGCCGACGCGAAGAACCGTCCAATCGCCCGCGGGCACGTCCCAAGTCAGCTTTCCATCGGCTCCGAGCTTGGAAGTCAGCACGACGACGCTATCGCGTACCACGATCGCCGCGGCGGGCACCTTCTTCGAGTCCGGCTGCATTCCGTATTCATATTGCTGCTGCGACAGCGTCTTCGGCGGCAGTTGATCGATGGTTGCTGTCGCCGAGGGAGTCGGGAACGCCAGCACGGCGATGTCGCGGTAATAGCCGTGGCTGGTGTGCGGTTGCGGCAGGACGGCGTCAAACTTCGCCGGGCCCTTCGCCTTCGTCTCGCGGCTGACGACCGTTTGCATGGCCTGCGAGGGCTTGATCCACGGGCCGCCGCTGCTCGACCAGCCGGCGCAGTTGTGGAAACACATTTCCAGCCCAAGACGGTCGGCTTCCGATGCGGCGAATCGCATCATGTCGAGCCACTGCGGGCTCATGTAAGGTACCGGCCCCGCGGGAATGCCTTCCAACGGATTGAACACCTGGAATCCGCCGATGCCCACCCGCTGCATCGATTCGAGATCGGCGGTGATCCCCTCCTTCGTTACGTTGCCGTTCATCCAGTGCCACCACGTATGCGGCCGGGCCGAGGCAGGCGGCGAGAGGAAGCCCTGCTCCAAGCGATCGCCCGCGTCCGACGCCACGGCCGTCGGCAGCAAGCCGGCCACGAAACTCACGCAAAAAGCGGCAGCCAAGAGCCGCTTACAAACGTCCGCCGATTTCGTCAGTACGTGCATCGTTTCTTTCCTTTGCATAACAGAGGGAGGGAATTGCAGGGGAGGGACAAATGGTGTCGCCCGCGAAGGCCCGCGAGCTACGCATTAGTGTAGCAGATTCCCGGGAGATTTCCAACTCTCCTGGCCTCTTGCGTTCGACCGTCCGCAGGTCGATAATTTCTGGAATGGACGAACTTGCCTTGCGCCATGTCGAGCCGTCGGCGGAGGCTCCGCTGCAATTCGGCATCCGCGATTTGCTGATCGCCCAGGCCGTTTGCGCGGCGTGCCTTGGCCTGTTTGCCACAATCGGCATCTTCGCACTGTTGGCGATCTTCATCGCCACGCTCGTTTTCTGCTTCGTGCGGGTGCAGCCGGGGAAGAAGAAACTGAAGCGGTGCATCGTCGATCTTATGGGCGGCGTCGTTCTGCCAGCGATGTGCCTCGTCTACGATCCGGGCATCTTCCACGACTCGCCCCGCGATCGCTTGACGGCCGTTGCCTTGGTCGCCATCTTCCTGCAAATGCTGATTCTTCCGCTGTGGATGGTTGCCGGCCGGTACGCCGGCCGTTGGAGCGCCCTGTTTGGCGGCGGCCTTTCCGTCGGGGCCGTTGTCGCGGGAATGGTAGGCGTGCTGCTCTCGCCGATCAGCCTGATTGGGACGTTCTTTTACGGGATCGGGCTATTAGGCTTCACGCCGTTTCTAACCTGCGTTGTGTTTGCGCGAAACTCGGCTGCCGCCGTGCGTCAGGCTCGCGGCGGTGGCGGCAAGTGGGATGCGTGGCTGCCGTTCGCAATAGGCGTCCTGCTGGCGGCGGCAATTCCATTCTTGGTGCAGTCGTGCTTCGGGCCGTGGATCGAAACGGCCGTCAAATCGCTGCCGCGGCCACACGAGCTTTGGATGGGCGTTCCCTGGGGCTCGGGACGCTGACGCCGCGTCGCTCTCTGGTAGCAGGCAGGCAGATCATGTCGGCGTCGGCTGCACGCTGTCGGGCGCGACGGGAGCCCAGCCGCGTTCGAGCACCCACTGCACGGCGCGGCGATTCAACTCGGCGCTGCTGCGGACGTTGAGCTTCTGCTTGATCTTCTCGCGGTGCGTCTCGATCGTCTTGGGACTGAGATGCAGACGCGTGGCGATCTGCTGGATCGTCAAGCCCTGGCCGATCATCTCGTAGACTTCGACTTCGCGGTTCGAGAGGCCCTGCACCGGGTCCTCCTGCGTCGGGGCGCCGGCGACGACGCGGTTCAGCAGCCGGCTGGTCATGCGCGGGCTGAGATACAATTCGCCCCGCAGCACTTGCCGAATGGCGCGGACCAGCACTTCGGGCGGTTCCTGCTTCGTGACGTAACCCTTGGCGCCTGCCCGCAGCACGCGCTCGGCAAACAGGGTCTCGTCGTGCATGGACGACACCAGCGTTTTCAGATTGGGAGCCCGGGTTTTGAGTCTTTCCAGCAGTTCGATGCCGTGGCCGGTCTTGAGCGTCAGGTCGACCACCGCGATGTCGGGCTGCGTGCGCTCCACTTCGCCGATGGCTTCCGCCACGTCGCTGGCCTCGCCGCAGACTTCGAGATCGGGCTCGCGGCCAATGACATCGGCCAGGCCGCGGCGGACGACCGGATGGTCGTCGATCAGCAGAATCCGATGTTTCTTGCCCGAGCCGTTGTGAAGGTTGCTTTTTCCGGTCATGTCAGTGTTCCTTGTGAAGAAGCCGACGTTTCCCGCAACGGGGCGGAATGCCGATGTTGCGGTTTGCCGTCGTTTTGGCAGCGTGGAGCCCAAATGCTGACGCGGGTTCCGCGGCCGGGCGCGGTCTCGATTTCCAGCCGGCCGCCCATCAGTCCCAGGCGCTCGCGGATGCTGAACAAACCAAATCCGGACGTGGTTGCACTATCGAGCCTCGCGTCGGCCTTGGCCCAGCCGGCGCCTTGGTCGGAGACGGTCACGCGGACGCCGTCGTCCGGCGTGACGGTCATCGCCACTTGGGCACGGCCCGTCTCGGCGTGTTTGACGACGTTGAAGAGCAATTCGCGGCACCGCCTCGAACAGCAGAATTCGAATCCCTTCGCTCTCGGGCTCGGCCCGCGGATCGACGTCGATCTCAACGTTCAGGCTGCAGGTCTGCTCCATGTGCCGGGCGAGCCACTCGACGGCTGCCGCCAAACCGGCCTCGTGCAGAACCGGCGGGCAGAGCTCGACCGTCAGGGATCGCGACTCGGCAATGCACTCGCCGAGCAAGGAGTCGACCTGATCGATCGCTTCTCGCGTCGCCGCATCGACCGAGTCGCGGTGCCGCAGCGTCTCCAAACCGAGGCGAGCCGCGTAGAGGAGTTGTTGCAGGTGGTCGTGAAGTATCTGCGCCAGGCGGTGGCGTTCGCGGTGCTCGGTCTGCGTAAGCTGGGCGGCCAGCGCCTGCAACTGGGCCGCGCGGCGGGTGGCCGTGGCCGTGCGCTCGGCGACACGCTGTTCCAGCGTCTCGTTCAGCGCCTTCAGTTGCCGCTCCGCCTGTTTTCGCTCCATGGCGTAGCGGATGGCGCGGGCCAGGAGACGGCCGCCGACTTGCCCTTTCGTCAGGAAGTCTTGAGCGCCCTGACGCACGGCTTCCATGCCCGTCTCCTTGTCGTCCAGACCCGTCATCACGACGATGGGCAGATGCGGGGCCACCGCGTTGATCTGCTCGACCGTTCCCAGGCCGCGGCTATCGGGCAAGGAGAGATCCAAGAGGATCGCGTCGAACGGCTCGTTGGCCAGGCGGCCAACGGCGTCCGCCATCATCTCGACATGTGTCACCTGGAACGATTCTTCATTCACTTCGGCCAGCATGTATTGCAGCAGCAGCGCGTCGGCCGCGCCGTCTTCAACCAACAGCAGGCGAATCGGTAGTGGGTGCATCGGCTACTCCTCATCCGGAAGTCTGACCACCGTCAGCCAGAAGGTCTCGATCGACTTCACCACTTCCATGAAGCGGTTGAAATCCACCGGCTTGGTGATGTAACAGTTGGCATGAAGGTTGTATGCCCGCAGCACGTCTTCCTCGCTTTTCGAGGTCGTCAGCACGACCACGGGGATGCGTTTCAAAGAATCGTCGGACTTGATTTCTTTGAGCACCTGACGGCCGTCCTTGCGCGGCAAATTCAGATCAAGAAGGATCAGGTCGGGGCGCGGGGAATCGGCGTACTTGTTTTGCCGCCGCAGGAAATCGATGGCCTCGACGCCGTCTTCGACCACCCAAAGGCGGTTCTTCACCTTCGCCTCGTGGAGCGCCTCGATCGTCAAGCGCACATCGGGCTCGCTATCCTCGACCAAGAGCAGTTCGATCGGCTTGAGGTTCATGCGACGTTCTCCGAGACTTAGGAAAGCGTGAAATAGAAGGTTGTCCCCCGGCCGGGCTCCGAGTCGAGCCAGATGCGGCCGTGGTGGCGTTCGACGATGCGTTTGCAGATCGCCAGCCCGATGCCGGTTCCGGCGTATTTCTGCCGCGTGTGCAGCCGCTGGAAAATCACGAAGATCTGCTCCCAGTACTGCTTATCGATGCCGATGCCGTTGTCGCGGATCGCAAACTCCCAGCCCTCGCCGTTGCGGCGAGCGGAAACGCCGATCCGCGGAGACTCGTCGCCGTGAAACTTGATCCCGTTGCCGATCAGGTTCTGGAGCACCTGAACCAGTTGCGTTTCGTCGCCCTCGACGGTCGGCAGCGAGTCGTGCGTCACCGTGGCGCCGTTTTCTGTAATGACCGACTTCAGATTGGCCAGCACCTGATCCAGAACCGCCTGCATGTTGACGCGGCGGAACGCCGCGGCGCGGGTGCCGACGCGCGAATAGTTCAACAGATCGGCAATCAACTGCTGCATCCGTGCAACGCCGTCGACGATGAAAAAGAAGAACTGGCCGGCGTCGGCGTCGAGGCGGTCCTTGTACTTGCGCTCGATCAGTTGCACGTAGCCGGTGACCACCCGCAACGGCTCCTGCAGATCGTGCGAGGCGACGTAGGCGAATTGTTCGAGCTCCTCGTTCGATCGCGCCAACTGCTCCGCCGTCTGCTTGAGGTTGTCCTCGGCCTGTTTTCTCGCGGTGATGTTGTTCATTGCCAGGATGGCGTGCCGCTTGCCGTCGAGAGTAACCGGATCGACGCTGACCTCGAGCCACAGGTGCTGCTCGTTTCCATCGACCGAGACGACCGCCTCCGTCTCGACGTCATGGACCGGTTGCCCGGAACGCAACACCGACTCGAAGGATTTGCGAATGGGGCAGCCGGCACAGTGCGCGGTTGCGCCGCAGGTTCCTTGCCCGCCGACGGCATGGACGCAGCCGAGGATGTCGCCCGGCTGACGCTCGCCGTTTGTCGGCAAATCCTTTCCGATCCATCGCGATAGCGTGTTGTTGACCCGCTTGACGGCGCCGCGATCGTCGAGCAGGAGGATGCCGACGTTGGCGACGTCGAAGAGTGCCTGGAGTTGCGAGTTGGCGGCTTCCAGTTGACCGGTGCGTTGCTGAACTAATTCTTCCAAATGATGCCGGTGCTTTTTCAACTCCGCTTCGGCGCGTCTTCGCTCGGTCACGTCGCGTGCGGCGGCAAATACGCCCTGCACCTCTCCCGCCTCGCTCCTGTAGACGACGGCGTTGTAGAGCACGTCCATCGTGCCGCCGGAGGCGTGGCGAATCGTCAGCGGATAATCGCGGACGAGTCCTTCCGACAAGACCTGCCGATAACCGTCGCGGGCGAGGTCGGGCTCGGTGAAGTAGCCGGAGAAATCGGTGCCGATCAGTCGGCTGCGCGGCACGCCGGTGGCAGTTTCGGTGGCCTCGTTCACGTCGGTGACTTTGCCCTCGGGGCTGATCGTCACCAACGGATCGAGGCTTGCTTCGAGCAGCCCGCGGGCATAAAGCGACGCGGCGTGCAACTCCCCCTGGGTCTGTTCAAGCGTGCGGACGGTCGCGGCCAATTCGGCGGTGCGCTGACGGACGCGGTCCTCCAGGGCGGCGTTGGTGGCTGCCAAATCGTCTTGTGCCGCGCGGACCTTGGCGCCCATTCGATTGAATTCGGTCGCCAAAGCGGCTAGTTCGCTGATTCTCCCGGTCTCGGCGACGTGCCCGAAGTCGCCGCGGCCGATTGCCTGTGCGTGCGTCTGCAAGCGACTGAGTTGACCGATGACCATTCTGCCGATCAACGTTGCAAGGGCGCCGCCGCCGACGGCCACCAGCAGATTCACCCCCACGACAACCCACAGCGCATTGCAAACGTCACCCGTTACCGCCCGCCTGGAACGTCGGGCGCCCGCCACCCAGCCAGTTTTCGCCACAGGCACGCGGGCAGCGAGGTATTCTTCGCCGCCCGGCGTAACGAGTGTTCCCGACTGCTCCACTCCGCCGCTAAGCACGCCCTTCAGAATGGGATCGTCGTCCTGCGTTCGGTGAACGGCTGCCTTGTCGGTGCTGTCGTAAACAAGCACCCCGCGGCCGTCGAAAACCCTGATGAATCCTTCTTCCTGGCGATGCGTCGAGAGAAGGTGCGTTCCGAGCTTGTCGACGTCGACGGTCGCACAGACCATGCCGAGCATCTTGTCGCCCTTGTCGACTCGGTACGCAATCACGCAGGCGGGCTTCCCACTTATCTTGTCGGTCAGCATGTCGCTGATCGTCCAGGATCGGCGGCTTTTCTTGAGCTTCTGAAAGTAGTCCCTGTCGGCGATGTTCCGGTCGATGGCTCTCCGGTCGGTCGATACGATAATCGTGCCGTCGGCAGCGACCCAATGCCAAGCATGAACCGAAGGATACTCCAGGTCGTTCTTGGCGAGATAATCGCGCGCCTGCTCGTTGGAATAGGGATGCAAGCCGCCGAGAGCCTCGCCGATTGCAATCTCCTGGCGGTGAACGTCGCTTACAAAATCCTCAAACATGACTGCCGTCACCCGCGCCGAGTTCATAGTCGCGTTCTCTTCGATGACCAAGCGGCCGTAGTACCAGGCGGCGTAAATCCCGGCCTGCACCAACAAGAGCGGAGCCAAGACCACCAGCACCAGCAACAAGAGCAGCCGGCGCATTTTGGCAGGAGGCTTAGGGTTGCGGGCACTTTGAATCACGGCAATCCTCCGACCAAATCGCTGAAGCAAGACCCCTTTCAGTTTACACGGCTGCCCCCAGGTTGTCAGCAGCCAACTGCGGCGATTGACGCTCAACCTCGCGTTTTTGCAGGGTTTTCGGGATAAACCCGACTTTCTACCCGTGCGAGGTAGGAAAACTTCCGATGCGCAGGCGGGCACTTTTTCGATGCCTGGATCGTCATATTCTCGATTTGCAGTGCCGTCGCGCCGGCTATGATGAGTTCATGCGTTTTCGCAAGGAACAAAACGGCGGAACGTGATGCCGCCCCAAACGGACTTTTCATCCAAGGAAGAACCAGATGTCTCCCCTTCAACGAGCAGACGCAACTCTGATGCGTCCCAATCCATTCGCCCTGCTGTTTCAGGAGATTGCAGAGATCGCGCAGGCCGCATTGCGGCGGTCCGCCTATTTTGAACTCCGCAACGTCTCCTGCGACTTTTCGGGCGGCATTCTGACGTTGCACGGGCGCGTGCCGACGTACTATCTGAAGCAGCGTGCGCAGGCGGCCGTCGCCGACGTGCCTGGAGTCATCGAGATCCACAATCGCGTGGAAGTCGCGACGCCTCGCGATCTCCAAGACAGCAAGACCGGCCGGAGGGAGCGCGAGATGCTCGCCTCGGCTTAGGCCGGCTGGCCCCCAAAAAGGAACGTCGTTTTCAAGGAGGGTTTCCCATGCTTGTTCTATCCCGCAAGAGCGGCGAGTCCGTGTGTATCGGTTCAGACATTGAAGTCACGGTGCTCGACATCAGCGGCGGCCGGGTCAGACTCGGCTTCACCGCGCCGCAGAAGGTCGAAATCCAAAGGAGAGAAATCGGCAGCCCGCCGCCGAGTAGCTTTGAGATCTGGCGCGATCGCGACGCCGTCGGCGAGCTTTGCGGCCAGGCGTGAAAGAGCGCGTCGGGTGGGGCAGACTTCCGTTCGTCAAGCGCACAGCTTCCCCCCGCAAACGGAGCGTCTGCCCCACCGCGGTGGGAAATCAAGGTTGGCCCGCATTTCTCACCGCGGTGTGCCACTGCTTGGAACAAGCAGTGCCGGGGTAGCAGGTTCCGCCCCGCACTGCTTGTTCCAAGCAGTGGCACACTGTTGGCCAATCTCTCCGTCTGGTGAGAAATGCGGGTCAGAGCCGCTCGAACCTCGCTTGGAAAAACCGCAGGTACTTCGGCTCGTAGACCATGCGCAGGCCGGCAGCATCTTGCCGCTGGTCGTACACCGTCGCCACCGATTCGGCCGTCACGTCCATGTGGGCTTGCGTGTAGACGCGGCGGGGAATCGTCAATCGCACCAGTTCCAGCTTGGGACGATTGTGGTCGCCGGTCGTCTTGTTGCGGCCTGCCGAGACGATCCCCCGCTCCATGCTGCGAATGCCGGAATCGAGGTACAACTCCGCCGCCAGCGTCTGCGCGGGAAATTGATCCTGACTGAGTTGCGGATAAAACGCCTTGGCATCCAGGAAGACCGCGTGCCCGCCGATAGGACGCACGATCGGGATTCCCCAGTCGATCAGCAGTTGGCCCAGATACTCGACCTGTCCGATGCGGGCGCGGATATGATCGTCCTCGACCGATTCGACGATTCCGCGGGCCATCGCTTCCATGTCGCGTCCCGCCAGCCCGCCGTAGGTATGCAAGCCCTCGTAGACGACCACCATGTTTCGCGCTTCCTCGAACAGTGTGTCGTCGTTCATGGCCAGCCAGCCGCCGATGTTGACCAGCGCGTCCTTCTTGCCGCTCATGGTGCAGCCGTCGGAGAAGGAGCAGAACTCCTTGAGGATTTCGGCCACCGGCCGCGACTTATAGCCCGGTTCGCGCTGCTGGATGAAATAGGCGTTCTCGACGGCCCGCGTGGCGTCGAGCATGATCCGCAGGCCGTGCCGATCGGCCAACTGGCGGACCTCGCGGATGTTGGCCATCGAGACGGGCTGCCCGCCGGCCATGTTCACCGTCGCCGAAACGCAAATATACGGGATACGGCTGGCGCCGACCCGTTTGATCAGATCTTCGAGAGCCTGGAGATCGACGTTGCCCTTGAAGGGATGTTCGCTGGCCGGATCGTGCCCTTCCGGAATGATGACGTCGACAAAACTCCCGCCGGCGAGCTCCTGGTGAAGCCGCGTGGTGGTGAAGTACATATTGCCGGGCACCGAATCGCCGGGCTTGATCAGCAATCGCGAGAGGATGTGCTCGGCGCCGCGTCCCTGGTGCGTGGGAACCAGGTGGCGATAGCCGTAGTAGTTCCGTACGGCGTCTTCGAGGTGATAGAAGTTGCGGCTGCCGGCATAGGCCTCGTCGCCGAGCATCATGCCCGCCCACTGCCAGTCGCTCATGGCGCTGGTGCCGCTATCGGTCAGCAGATCGATGTAGACGTCTTCGGAGCGGAGCAGGAAGGTATTGTAGCCCGCTTCGGCCAGTGCCGTCTCGCGTTGCGGCCGCGAGCGCATTTTGATGGGTTCGATGACCTTGATCTTCCACGGTTCGGCCCACGAGCGGCGGGCGGGTCGCAATGTCGGCATTATGGTTCCTGTGTGGAATGTGTTGTCCAGAGAGTATCCGGCACACGCCGTGCGCCGTTCGCAGCACCGCCTGGGCGCCGCCCGAATTCTCGTCGTGTCGTGTCTTCGATTCGCCGCACGGCACACGGCGTGTGCCGGATACCGCCGTCGGCAGCGGCCTTTCACTGTTTTATGCTGTGCAATTGGGAAGCCGCCATTTGCTCGGCGTGTCCTCGCAGCCCGATCTTGCGTATCTGGAGAACGCACGCTCGACGGTCCGATCGAAAGATCAGGCCGAACAACTTCGAAATGAAGTTGTGGAACTTCCTGCAATCGCGGGGGTCGGCCACGATGCGGCAGTCGGCGCAAGTGGAGTAGCCGTTTTCCGTGCAGCAGGCCCGCACCTTGCACCAACCAGCTCTCTTGTTCTCGTGGCAGCCGGGGCAACGCTCGCGGCGGTATGACCCGCATGCACCACAATACAGGCCGCAATAGGCCGTCAGGTTAACGTCTGCGACGATCGGCTTCATGAGTCCCACCCTACATCGTCATCCTTGTGACAGCACGAGCGGCGTAGCCTTCGCCCACTGGTCCCGCAGGAACGCCATCGACTTGGGAATCTCCACCATCGGATTGCCGCGCACTCCGCACTCGAAGCTGCAATAGTCCTGGTAGCCGATGAACTTCAGGCCGCGGAATCCGTCGACGAATTGCCGATCGTCCTGGCCGGGCAAGATGCGGTCGACGCCCGACGCCAAGTGGACGTGATGCACGCGCGGGCCGCCCGAAATGAACGCTCCCAAGTCGCTCGTCTCCTCGTAGAACATGTGGTAGAAATCGCCCATCACGCCGATGCCGTCGCTGTGGCAGTCGCGGGCGATCGCGGCGGCGTCGGCCACCTGCCGCAGGAAGAACGCCTCTCGGCGATTCAGCGGCTCCATCACCACGCGGGTGCCGGCCCGCAGCGCATGCTCGCCGATGGCCGGCAGCGTGTCGACGAGAATCTTGCGGATCTCCTGGTTGCCAAGTTTCGTCTGCCCATTGAAGGCGGGGACGAGTATCGGGCCGATGGAACCGACGGCACCGGCCGACGTGACGATCCGTTTAAGGACTGAAATGGCCTTGGCACGCTTGCCGGCGTCCTCCGAGACGATATCGCCGTTGGGCGTTCCCCCGCAAATGGCGCTGACCTTCAATTTTGTCTGCTGGACGGCGTCGATGTACTTCTTTTCGTTGCCGACAATATCGCCGGGCAGTTCGACGGCGTCGAAGCCCCATTTCTCCATCAAAGCCAGCTTCTCCGCCAGGTCCTTGCCGGGAATCAGCCAGACCTGGCAGGAAAGCTTCAGCGTGGCCTTGGGCTTCGCCTTCGGTTCGGCGGCTGACGTCGCGGTAGAAAGCGACAGACTAGGAATCGCTGCGGCGCTTGCGGCAGCGACGCCGGTTGCCAGAAGTTCGCGCCGAGAGATATTCATGGCAGGCTCCAATGCGTGGGGGAGTGTCATAACGGTGGGGCGCCGTCAGTCTACAGAATCCTCTGCCACCGTTCAAGACCCCAGCCGGCCGCCTACGAGAAACGGCGATGTCCCCATCAGACGTTCGTAGCCCCGCGTCCCGCTGGAATCCTCTGTCGAAAACGTCGGCAGCCGCAGGGAACTACGATGACTTCGACTATTTTGCGGGACTGTGACTCTGTCTGACATACGCCAACAAGCCGGCCAGCCCGATCGCCAGCAGAACAAGCGTTCCCGGCTCGGGCACGGGCGTGACGCCGGCGGCCAACCCGTTTGCCAGCCGAGGCAGGCCGACGTGCGCCAACAATAGTTCGAGATCCAGGCCGTCAACTACGCCGTCATAGTTGGCATCGCCCTGTTGCCACGTGCTGCCGGTGAAGGCGTTGGCAAACCAGATGCTGCGATCGAGGTTGTCAACCACGCCATCGAGATTGAAATCGCCCGGATAGGTTGCCATGACGGTCACCTGACTCGACGAAGTGTCATCGACGCAGCCGAGCGTCAATCCCGTCGACGCCGCGGTCGAATCCATGAACTGTCCCCTGTTCCAAAGCCCGCGGTGATAGCTTGCGACCAGCATACCCCGCACGACAAAGGCGGGATCAAGTGAGTGGGCATAGCTGAAGACCATCTTTCCACCTTGGATGTCGGCGCCGGCGTCGTCGAAGACGGGGTCTTGGGCAGATGGCGTCAGCACGAGCGTTCCAGCGGTGACGGCCGTTACTCCACTGTAAGTGTTCGTGCCGCTGAGCGTCAACTTGGCGGCGCCCGACTTGATCAAGGTCCCGTCGCCGCGGATACTACCGGCATAGGCGCTGTCCGTGGCCGCAACCACCGTCAATTGTGCGCCGCTGGCGATGGCCAGACTGGAGACCTGGATGCCGCTGGCGACGACGTTGCCGGTGACGTTCAAATCGTGCGCCCCGCTGATTCCCGCGGACAGAGTGAGCGTTCCGCTGCCGGAGATGCGGGCGTCGTTGTCCAAAACCACCGGGGCCGCAATCGTATGGTTGCCGGTCACGTCGATGGTAGAGAGTTGGCCGGCGTTGTCGAGCGTCAGCGCGAATCCGCCGGAGCTACGAATGGTGGTGCTCGTCATGCCGAGGAATACGAGACTGCCGACCTTCTTTCCGCTTGAGACCATGTCCACGACATTGTTGGCCGCCGGTTGGTTGCCGAAGGTGACGGAGACTCCCGGCCCGTTCGGCGCGGCGCTGTTGGGATTCCAGTTAGCGGCGACGTCCCACTTCGTCGGCCCGGCGCCATTGCCGCCCTGCCAGGCGACGGTCGTCGACTGCGACCCGGAAACGACGTACCAATCGCTGAAGAGACTCGACACGGGGTTCTCTTCGGTGATGCCGCCGAAGAGATCGGCTGAAACGCCGCTGAATGAATTGTTGATCAGGTTCATGCCGAAAATGCCGGGGAAATCGGCCGGCAGAGCGCCGCGCCCGGCACGAATACCACGATATTGTTAAAATCGATCTTGCCGCCATTGGCCGTGTTCAGGGCCAATTGGTCGATCTGGTAGCCCTGGAACGAAACGGTGCCGCCGATGCCCAACACGGTCGTCGAAGTGATTCCCGGCAGATTCAAGTTGATGCCCAGCGACGTGGCCAGATTTCGTCCCATCATCGTGACCGCGGCCCCGCTATCAAATAGCCAGTCGCTCGTGGCCGAATGGGTCCCGAGCGAAGCAACCACGCCGGGGATCGTCGGATTGGTCGATACCGAGGGGGCCGGATTCGGGTCGGTGACATAGTTCTGGTAGACCAGCGGCACGTGCATCGCACTGGCGGTCCCACCGACCTTCGGCACCAACACCAATTCGCTGCTGCCGAGATTCAGACCGCTCGGAACCGCCGACTTCTGCACCAGCTCCGACGGCACATAGTTGACCGGGGCGGAGCCGAGGGTGTCCATTTGCCATGCGAACGCCGCCGCCCCCGACTTGACGTGCATCACGTACTGGTTGAGCAAAGGGGTGCCGATCGTGTTGACCATTATCGTCGTGCTAAGGCCGAATCCGACGTCGAGCGTCGGGTCGGACTCGCGAATCTGGAGTTTGTTGACGCCGACCGCATTGAACATGTTCACGTTTTCGGTCACGGTCGTGCCGTCCCAAGAGACGGTTACGGCCCCGGAGTCGACCGCAGCCAGTTTCACGGTCGTGGGCGAGGAAACATAAAAGCTCTCGGTGCCGCCGATGCCCTGGTCGGCGTAGATATCGCCCGTCGTGGGAAGACCTCTTCCCACGGCCTCGGTGGCGCAAATGACGCTGCCGCTCGATCCGGTGTCGAGCACCGACGGGTAGGAATAGCCCGTCTGCGTTTGTCCAGTAAGCGGGTCGGTAATGGTCGCCAAGTAGTTGTCGCCCGTCGTGGGATTGGCCAGCACGACGAACGTCCCAGGCAAGTAATCCGACTGCGACTGCGGGAAGACGTTGAATGTCGTCTGCGAAAAGGCCGGAGCAACGACGGCCAGAACGCCTAGAAGAACCAAACAACTCGCCGATAGGCATCGAAAAGTAGGTTGCATAGGACGATACCTCCTTGGATGGATCGCGTACCACGTAACATGAGCAGAAGCCTTGCATCCCGCGGTCGCAAACGCTGTTTCGCAAAAGAAGAAAGGAGAACGCCCTCCTGCCGCGGTGCCGTGGCGTCGCGCCTTGCATTGCCACCGCCATTTGACCAAATGAGGCGATTTCTGGCAAGCGATTTGCAAGAGTCCCGCCGATGCGCCTCACTTTGGTCAGCAAGAAACGCCCGCGAGTTGCTCGACTACCTCGGCGTATCGTGCGCCGATCGGCACGACCGTGAATCGCCGCGACTGCGGGCCGGTCACTTCGATGTGAATTTCGACTCGATCTTTCGGCAGGCAGCCCTCCACGCGATCCGCCCATTCGACGAACACCAGCGCATTGCTCTCGAAGAACTCCTCCGGCCCGAGAGCGAGGAACTCGTCCTCGTCGCGCAGTCGGTAGGCGTCGATGTGGTAGATGTCGCGGCGGCCGTGATGTTCCTGAACGAGCACGAATGTGGGACTGACGACGTTGCGGCGCTCGACGCCGAGTGCCTCGGCGACGGCCTGCACCAGCCGCGTCTTGCCGGCGCCCAACGTGCCGTACAAGGCCACGGTCGTGCCCGGCGGCAGGACTTCGGCAATCGCGGCGCCGAAAACGGCCGTGGCGGCTTCGTCGGCGGCGTCGAAAACGAAACTAGTCATTGTGCTCACGTATGTTGCCAGCCGCGCGGAACGAGGGGACAGCGGACGCCACTTCGATCGATCTGCCACAAGCCGGGCTCGGCCAGGAATTCGCCAATGTCCGTAATCGGCACAGCTAGCGGCCGCTCCTGAAGCAACCTTCTCGCTTCATCGCCGGGAAGCGCCAAAACCAACTCGAAATCCTCGCCGTCCGAAAGCGCATGGTCCAGCGGCGTCGAACCATCGGCCAAGCGTTCGGCCAAACGCCGGGCGTCGTCGGCGATCGGAACGGCCTCGACGTCGATCGCCGCCCCGCAGCGGCTTTCTTCGAGGATGCGGGACAGGTCCAACGACAGGCCGTCGCTCACGTCGATGCCCGCGTGCAAGTCGTAGCGTGCGTGCAATTCCAACGCCTCGCGCACCCGCGGCTCAAAATCCAGATGTCGCCCCAAAATACTGCCGCCGAACGAGCCGGTCACGAGGATGCGGTCGCCCGGCTTGGCGCCGTCGCGCCGCAGGGGGCCGCGGGAGTCACCGCGCCCAGCAGCGTGATGCTGATCGCCAGCGGGCCGTCCCAACTGTTCGTATCGCCGCCGGCAATGGCCAAATCGTACTCCTCAGCCAACGGCAACATGCCTTCGTATAATGCCACCGCCAACTCCAACGCTCCCTTGTGGGGCAAAGCCAGAGCCACGACGCCGGCCAACGGTTTTGCAGCCATTGCTGCCAGGTCGCTCAGGTTTGCCGCCAGGGCCTTGCGTCCGACCCGTCGCGGTTCGACTTTCGACAGTTGAAAATCGACCTGATCGGTCAGCATATCGACCGTGATGACGCACTCGTCCACGTCGGCCGTCCTCAGCACGGCGGCATCATCGCCCAGTCCAAGCCGCAGCAGCGGATGCGGCGGGAGATGCTCGCGCAGCCAGCAGATGAGTTCGCGTTCCATGGGAAGATGCGGGGGGGGCAACTATCAATAGGACCGATTGGAGCGGAACCCCCTGTTCTGCTCCTTTTGTGCTCAGGCGCATCCGCGCAAACCGCCGTCGAAAAGCGAAAAAGGGCCTGCTATTTCAACGACCGACCATGAGAGGTGAAAATTGAATCGACCAATCGAGTGCAACCAGTGGTCAGACGGGCAAGTACCTTGAGCAATTCTTGGCATGTCTCATTTTGTGACGCGACCGGATAGTTGACCCTATGTGAGACTTCGCCCCACACCTCGTCCATAAGCGTCCGAACTTGTATCTCGCACGCCACCTTCGACTTTTTGTTTGGCTGAACAACGTAGTGGATCGTCGTATACATCGAGTCGCGTGACCGAGTCGCAAGCCCGAAGTCTTGAAACAGTTGCTGATACTCGACATCCCAACAATTGGCGGTTGGCTCCCCAATCAGGCTCAATTGCCACTCTTTAATAATTCCCTGGATCGCCGTGTGAATACTGCGTATCTGTTGCGTGTGAAGATGGATAAGCCGAATCCCTGCCAAGTCTGTTATCTCGTCAAACAAATTGGAGGCATCGATTATGCGACCTTCGCCCACCCTACGCACCAATTTTTTGCGAAGACTATCCGTGTCCTTGATGCGGTATTTCAAGAAGTGCACTTCGTGGGACAATGTGGCATCGTTACGACAATAACCCATCAAAGCCTGCGCAAAACTCTCGAATAGACTGCGATTCGCTTCAAAGTGCTTGATGGCCTCTTCGATGCGAGTAATCGATGTCTTAATCGACCGGAGCTTAGCCAAGATCACTGCCTCCTTCGTACCGCTGATTGCCGATTTGGCGCGGCGGTCGCGCTAACGATGGAGCCCGCGATGTCAGCGAACGTCTGCTTTGCAGTTTGCTTCTGCTCAGTAGACGTGTAAGAACAATTCCATAGAGGAACGCCCTCCCGCTGTGCGATCTGCACCAGCGACTCAGAAGCCGGGACTCGGCCGATAATCCGATCGGCCGCCGGTTCAGGGACCAAGGTTGGGTCAATCTCGTTCAATATGGACGTGATGCTCTTGTACATTTCTTTCTTGATCTGCCGAAGATAGTTTGTCGGTTCACGTGCCATGGTTCTCCCATAAACCTTAAATCGCTGTGGTATGTAACCCATGAACTTGGGTCTGGCAGGCAACAAAATGGCTTCGTCTGGAGCAAGGGAAGCAATCGCTCTTGCATCGAGAATCCACTTCTTCAATGTCTGTCCAAGCGTACTCAGTGCCCTGACCGAGAAAAGATCGCAGGCGACAGGAACAATAAAGAAGTGCGAGTCAAGCAGAAGAACGCGATTCAGCGGCCCAATGTTAGGCCCAGTATCGTAAAAGACGAAATCAAACGGCTGTCTCTGGGCGTCGGTGACATTGGTCACTAAGTCTGCAATGGAAGTTGTGGCCCGAAAACCACCAAGCCGACGTTTGAAGCTATCCGTCCAAGCCTCCGCGAGAACCTCCTCATACTCGGACATTCGGATGTCGCCGGGCAACAGCTTTATCTTTCCGACATCCTCACCCTTTATCGTTCTGACATCTCCGTTGCGGTCGAAGATTGGCTTGACCGCAGTCCAAATCGTTTGGCCATCGGGGCCATCGGATTCGTCCAACAATCTATCAACGACGTCGTCCGAAAGCAGGTAGGACGTAAGGTTGCACTGAGGATCGGTGTCAACAAGCAGGACCGACTTGCCAAGTTCAGCAAGTGCGTACGCAATATTGACCGCAAGCGTAGTCTTGCCGACACCACCCTTATGGTTGTAGATAGTAAGACGAATCGGATGGTCGCTCAAGCGTGTTCCTCCCTGGCAAAAGTCAAGCTGCGGACTCCCTGGTCTTTTTGGAACCTTTGCGGCTGCGTCGAGAGCGAATGCTTGAGAGAACTTCCTTGGCCTTTTCACGATCTGGGAGTGCGTCGACGTAGCGCTCACCTGACGCCGAAAGCTGCTTGAAACCCTTTCCCGCGGGCACGATGAGACCAGCGTTGGTAGCGTTCACCACAGCAAATGCCGGGTTTGAAAATTTTATCTGAGCGGCTTCCATGTTGAGTAGACTAATATCGACCGTCTTAAAATGGCGGGTGTCTCGAAAATGCGTTAGGTAGTAAGCCAAACATACCACACGGTCAACATCGGTCTGAGGACTTTTCTGAAAAAGAAAATCTTTCGGAGGAAGTTCTGCTCGATCTGAAAAAGCAACGTCGCGACCACCCTTCACCACAGATGGCCGTCCCGCAAGAACTGGCTGGGAAGGGGCGATCTGAAAGAAAGTCACCGCAGTATCGAGAATTCGACGACGACCACCTTCGTCAAAGTCCATAAGCCGATTAATCACGTCTTGGACGGCCCCTTGGATTTCACGTTCATCGATGGTGGGTTGTCCCGTCATGGTTATCCTCTCCCAAAAAGGTCTCCGTCTCGACACCGAAAGCGTAGCGAGTCGACTATGCCAAATATACACCCGATATTCAGGGCGTTCAAGCGGTTAACCCTCGTCTGGGGGCTGAGACTGAAAATCCCGGCCTTCGCTGAGGTTTTGACTACTCGGCGTCAGACACTGTGAGGACCGCAGAAACCTACCGCTGCGTCGTCTTGGCCGCGGCGACCGGCAGATAGCCGAAGAGAGTCTCGTCGCCGCGGAGGATGAAAAACTTCACCGGACTGAGCTTGACGAAGTCGGGACGCTTGAGAATGTACGCGACGTTCTCGAGCGTCGCCGTTTCCCAAACGTGCATGCCCACCAGCACGTCGCCCGGCACAATCCCTTGACTGGCGGCGGGGCTGTCGGGCCGCACCTCCGTGACGCTCACGCCGCCGCGGTAGCGGGTCTGGCGATTCTTGTGAAACTCCTCGGGCGGGATGGCCTTCAGCTTCATCCCGAGCACGTCCCAGGCGGGCTGGTCGGCCGCTTGCTGCCGGTCGGGCACGGAACCGAGCTTGAGGCTCAATTTCATCGGGGTTTCCGATCCGCCGCGCTTCACGGTCAGACGAAGGATCTCGCCGGGGTTGCGATCGAGCATCGCCCGCTGAAAATCCAGCGGCCGCTCGATGTCGAGACCGTCGATGGCGGTCACGACGTCGCCGGCACGCAGCCCGGCCTCGTCGGCGGGGCTGCTTGACTCGACGGCGCCGACGGCCATGCCATGGCGCGGCGAAGCCTTCGTCGACGACTCCATGCCGATCCACGTCTTGTTGGCGTTGCAGGTAGCCAGCAGCCCGGCGGCGACGGACACCACCTTGTCGATCGGAATGGCGAAGCCGATGCCCTGGGCGCCGGCGCGGACGGCCACGTTGATGCCGATCACGTCGCCGTCGATGTTCAGCAGCGGGCCGCCCGAGTTGCCGGGGTTGATGCTGGCGTCGGTTTGGATCAGGTCGTCGTAGAACTGGGCGTCGCTCACCTGCACGGCCCGATGCAACGCGCTGACGATGCCGCGCGTGACGGTATGCTCATAGCCGTAGGCGTTGCCGACCGCGATTACCGTCTCGCCCGGCATCAGATCGGACGACGTGCCGATGGGAGCGACGGGCAGCGCGCCCGGCACGGTGATCTTGATAATTGCCAGATCGGTCTCCATATCGCGGGCGACCAGCTTGGCGACGTGTCGCTGGCCGTCGGCCATGGTGACGAAGATCTCGCGGACGCCGTCGACGACGTGATAATTGGTCACGATGTAGCCGCGAGAATCGATCAGCACGCCGGTGCCCATGCCGTTGACGCGGCGGCCGCCCTCGGGTGTCGTGGCCGGTCCGGCGGGCGCGACCACGGCGCAGGGATGGTCTTCTCGCCGCGGATGTTCACCACCGCGCCGCGCACCCGTTGAATCGCTTTGACGATCGGCGTCTCCCGCAGCTCCGAAGCCCTCAGGCTGGCGGAAAGAACAAGGCAGCAAGCCAGCGCGATCGACACCGGCCAGGGATTGCTCCATCGAGACGGGGTGGAACGCGAGGGTCGATCGGTCATGAGATGTCTGTCGCCGGTGTTCGGCAGAGATCGCGAGTTGCGAGCCTCGCGGTCTATGCGCGGATGATGACCAACGCGCGGAATCATCGCCTCCGCGCGAACGCGTTGACACCTGCGATAGATCGTCCCGTCACAATCGGCATCTTGATAACCAACGCTACGCCCCGTACAGAATGCCCAGTTTGCCGCCTACTCCAACACCAGGTCGGGGCGATGGGATTCCGGCTTCGAGAGGTCGGTCTTGGGAATCTCTAGATCGGTGGTCTTGGCCGGCGGCGACGCTTCTGGAACACGGGGCTTCTCTGGAGGGTTGGATGGTGCGGCCGGAAGTGGCGCAGGCTGCATCGGCTGACGGGCTGCCTCGGCCGCTTCTTCGTTGGAACATTGCTGAACGCTAAATTCCCCGCGATGAAAGAGGCGATCTCCAATCTGGGTCTTCAGGCGGGTGCGCCAGGGCAAAACCTCAGGGGTTGCCTGGTCGGCGGGGCAAGCGGCACAATCGGAACAGTTGTCGCACTGCCCGGCGACGCCGTTGGCCGGCAAGTAGCCGACGTCACCGCATTCCAGTGCCCATTGGCCCCGTAGGACGTAGCCGTGTGCGCTGCGGTGAAGATTGCATCCCGTGGTGGCCGCCAGCAGACAGCAGCCCGCAACAACGAGTTGAGCGACCCTAATCCCGCGTTGTAGCACGACCTTGTCCCCCCGCTAATTGGTCGTATTGGCATGGGCCACCGGCCGACCAGCACTGAGAAACGACGAAGGCCGTCGGAGCGACCCGAAAGGGCATCACATTGGTCGGATCGGCAGGAAACTGGCCGGAAGATTAGGCATAATCGATAAACTTTGTCTAATCGCTACAGTTGATGTTCCGTAGAATCCCTTCGC
This sequence comes from uncultured Planctomycetia bacterium, assembly GCA_963719005.1. GTDB lineage: Bacteria > Planctomycetota > Planctomycetia > Pirellulales > Thermoguttaceae. The sequence goes on along the minus strand of CAVRAR010000015.1, from coordinate 214,578 downwards.
GTTTTGCCCTCCACAGCGGGGTGTGGCGGAACCGCCGGCGAAAGCCTTCCTCATCGAGCGCCAGCAGCCCGGAAACCTCTACCGGGTTCATTTTCGGGCCGGGATAGAAGGCCGTTTCGCGGGTGGGCGGCGTTTGCCGGTTCCAGGGGCATGCCTCCTGGCACGCGTCACAACCGAATAGCCGGTTGCCGCAAGATTCGCGATACTGCTGGGGGAGCTCGCCCCGTGTTTCGACCGTGAGATAACTGATACACTTGCGCGCATCGAGGAGCCCCGGCTCGACCAGGGTGCCCGTCGGACAGGCATCGAGGCACGCGCGGCAGGTTCCGCAGCAGTCCGTGGCGGCCGGCTCATCGTAATCGAGACACGCGGTCGTGAGCAACGCCGCTAGAAAGAACCAACTGCCCAGGCGATGGTTGATGAGCGCCGTATTTTTGCCTATCCAGCCTAGTCCAGCCAATTGGCCGAATCGCCGCTCGAAGAGCGGAGCAGTGTTGACGACGCCGCGCACCCCGGCCGTGGGCTCGAGCCGTCGGTGGAAATCGGCCAACCGGCGCAGCCGAACGCGGATGACTTCATGGTAATCGGCGCCCCAAGCATATCGAGCCACCTTGACCTGGCCCGGCCCGGCGTCGGCCGGTTCGACGCTGCGATAGTTCATGCCCAGCATCAAGATGCTCTTGGCGTCCTCCAGAATGGAATTGGGGTGGCGATAGACGTCGAGCCGGTCGGCAAAATAGCGCATTTCGCCCGCATAACCCTTGGCGAGCCAACGTTGCAGGCAATCGAAGTCGGGCGAAGCGACCGCCGGCGTGGCGCCAACCAGATCGAAGCCCAACCGCAACGACTCCTCTTTCAGGGCGGCTGTAAGTGAAGTGGCGCTCATGGTCGGTACTTTCGGACTGGATTGCGACGGAGTACAATTATTGTATCCATTTCCTTCGTCCCATCGGGAGACTTTGTCGTGCAACGCGACCGTGTGGAGAGCCAAGGGCGATTTTTCGAGATAGTCCTGCGGCCTGCCGGATTGGCGGTTCTCACGTTAATTCTTGGGGGGTGCGGCCCTGAGTTGTCAAAAAGCGACCTTGGGAATGTGGTTTTCGAGGTTCCCAAAGTCGCCGGATCCGACCGACCCTACGTGATGCCGAAGCTTGGCCCCTCTGACGAGAAGAACGCGAAAGAACCCCGGATCACACCACCACAAAGTGGTGGTAAATGAGCGGACTACCCGCATTCACCCCTGCGACCGCAGTCACCTAGCGTTTGACGGTGCGCAATTGTGCTATGGTCGGGCCCGATTCTGGTGAAATCGCCCTAGACACGTGCGCAAAAATTGCTACCCTATCGGCCCCATGAACTGTCGTTTGGCGCCGATTCTGGTTGGTCTGCTGCTAATCGCGGGCTGCACGAGCCCCGGTCAGGCCCCGAACTCCGACCCATTTCTGGTAGGTCGGACGAGAATTCCGCCGCCGGGGACGGGCGAGGCGGCTGGCCGCACGGCTGATCCAGCCTATCCGCTGTCGCCGCCGTCGCCGTCCGGGTGGCAACCGACGGGCACGGCGGCCCCAGCGGCAGGAACGACCGCCACACCGCCTGGACAACCCATTTCTTCTCCGGGCGTCACATCGAGGCCGACGGATTCGCGTGGGGCGGCGGCGGCATTTTCGCCATCGTCGAGTTCTGCGCCGCCCGTCGCGCCAACAGCCGCTTCCCCACCGCCCGCCTCGCCTGCGGCAGCGTCTTCGCCGCCCGGCGTACCGGCCGGTCCAGGCATGAGCGGGCCACCCTCCTCCTCGGACAGCGGGACCGTTTTTCGCGGTGTCTCGCTTCGCGGTTCGAGGCCGGTCGGTTCACCGCCGGAGTTCCGGTCGGCGGCTGCCGCGGGTGCAAATCCGATGGGCACTTCACCGGACAACCGCGCTCCGCGGCCGCTCGACGACGGCAACGTTGCCGCTGCGAACGCTGCGGGGCCGAAGCCGTCGGCCGGCGCCGCCGCGCCACCCGCCAATAGCGATCCTCCCGGCCGTGTTACGGACGTTGGGGATTTGCCGACGGCTCTCTGAGTTTGTAGGACCGCCTTTGGGCGGACAGCCCGGCTGAAGCTGGGACTACGAACGGGACGGCTAACCCCATCTCTCATCGTCGTGTGCCACCTTGTTCCAAGCAGTGGCACACGTCGGATAGAATACTCCCTACTCTCCTGCCGCTCGCACCACCAGGATCATGAACGAGCCGGGTTTCGCTGCCGGCCGCGTTTTCCCGCGGTATTCGCCCATCAACTCCGCCGTGGGAAGATAGAGTGTATGCGTCGTCGGGTCGAGGCCCATCGTCTTGGCGCCTCGCCTTGTCGCCACCGTCTGCACGATCGCAAACTTGCCCGGCGACGTCTCGCGGGCAACGGCCAGTGTGCCGTCGCGGCAACTGGCAAAGATCTCGCCGTCGAATTGCGTGGCGTCCACCCCCGCGCCGATCGGCAGATCGGCCAGCACTTTGCCGTCGTCGGCGCCCATGACGATCAGCTTCTGCGGCTTGCGGCAGCCGACAAACAAGTGGCGATTGACCGGATCCATCGACATGCCAACCGGCGAGCCGCCGGGGGCGGTCGGCCACTTGTGAATCACCTTCATCTTCTTCGAGTCGATCACCGCCACCTGATCCTTGTCTACGAGGTTTACATAAATCTTGTCCTGGTCTGCGACGAGAAACTCCGGCTTGCCGCCCAAGGCCACGGCCGCCTCGGCCTTGCCGGTCTGCGGATCGACGTCGGGTGAGATCACCACCATCACATGGGCATCGCCGCAGGAGACCAGGACTTTGCCGCAGTTCGGATCGTAGATGATGCCGTCGGCATCGTCGGCGGCATTGATCTTTCCGAGCACTTTGTTCGTCTTCAGATCGAAGATGGTCACGGAGGCGTCCTGGCCATCGGAAATGAACCCGCGGCCGGCGCCGGGCACAATGGCGACGCCGTGGTTCCGCCGTTGGCCGGCGATGTCCGCCACGGTCTTGCCGCTGGCCGCGTCAACGACCATCGTATGGGTGCCGCGGGGGACGTATAGCAAGTGGTGTCGGGCATCGACCGTCAGGTAATCCCATCCGCCCACGCCGCCAACACGGAAGGTCCGGACCACGCGGTAGTCGTCGCTGGCCGCCGACGCGGCCGGCTGCGCTTGGCCAACCGCCCCTGCAATGACGACAATGAACAAGGCAAGCTGATCGAGTTTCGTGGGCAAGATGCGAACCTCCGCTGGTGCGACAAACAGCGTCAAAAGCAGCCCCTATAATGACGCAGCGCACAAAAAAAACAAGATGATCGCCCGACGAATGCCTGCGGAACGTATGACCGTGTCGTTTGCCACGGGAATGTTGCGGCCCGCCGTTTGGAGGTCAATTCAGCAGTGGCCTACCGGCTTGCGAAGTCCCGGGCGACAGCAGCTCAACCGTGACATCTTACAGGGAGGCGAGAAAACAGAGGGGGTCGCCACGTCACTTCGGCCTCTCTCAGCCGGGCATCGTCCAAGTCTTTTCGCTCTGTTCCAGCGACCGTCCCTTGGTTTCTGGAACCCAGAACAACACGCAAAGCGGGTTGATCAAGGCGGCGCCGCTGAAACACCAGAGCGTGCCGCTGTGGCCCAGGTGCTTCTGCATCAGCGGGTAAACCCGATTGCCGAGATACGCGATAGTGCCGAGCGACGCGCTTGCGATCGACATGGCCCGGCCGCGGACCTTGGTCGTAAACACCTCCGAGATAATTACCCGGCAAACGGCGCTGTCGCCAAGAGTGATAAGCCTTGTGAGGGATCCAGGTACGACCGAATTGTCCATCTTTCGCCATCGTGGTGTTACTGTTGGCGCCTCCACTATATTATTCTTCGCGACAATATGGCAGAATGGATTGTCGTAACACATTCTGCACCACTGTCTTTCTCTAGGGGTCTGGGTTATGCGTCGCCGTGTGATTTCCCTTCGCCGAGTTGCTTTGGTATTCGTAGCCCTGGCGGCAAGCGTGTTCTTGTCCGCGCGAACTCTCTCGGCCGACAGCTTCGACTGGCAAAGTGTCAATGGATCCAACTGGAATTCGCCGCCAAACTGGCAGATTTCCGGGACGTGCTGGAATTTCTCCGCATGCGGCACGTTGGAAGCGAAGTACATGCTTACCCGCAACGATCCTTCTTTCGATCCAGACGTTTCCGAGCAGGAGATTGAATGGGAGGGGTACATGGGTAGCATGGGCGGCGGCTCAGGCCAAGCGGTCTTGAACTACTTCACCACTCATGGCGTGGTGTCGGAGGCCGAATGTCCTGAAAAGTTCACTGATCCTCCCACAGTATCCGGCGATCCTTGGCCTTTGGCCACCGGCTGGCAGAACCGCGTTTATAAGAGTACATCGGTCCAACTTGGTTTCGCTGGGGGCGTCAGCGCCGCCACCACCGCCAAGATCAAAAGTTATCTGAAGATGTATGGGCCGTTGGAGGTTGGTTGCCAGGGAGACGTTGACACTACGGGCGACTTGTTCGATTCCTTGGCGGCCGTGGAGGGGTATACCGGCGGGACGACCTCCGCGATGGACCATGAAGTGTCGCTGGTTGGCTACGTTGACGACCCAAACATGGCAAACCACTGCGGCGGATATTGGATCATCAGGAATAGTTGGGCCACCGGCGTTGGAGTGAACGGAACCGGCTACTATTACATCCCCTACAATAACATTGAGGTTCACGGCGACATTAGCGCCATTACCGGCGCCGTCTATTACACCGGACCGATGTACCGCACCGGCGTCTGGGGCTGGCAGCAAAACGGCACGCAGTACACGGGGAACGATGCCACGAACACCTGGAAAGGAACGACAGACTCCGTCTGGGACACCACCTCCGGCACCAGCGGAAATTGGGTGAACAACGGAATCGGCACCGCCCAGTGGCTCAATCAGGAACAGCAAGCCGTCTTCGACAACACCGGAAGCCACCGGGCAATTACTGTCAACGGCACGGTTATTGCCCACGGACTGACCTTCAACACCGGCGCGACCGGTTACTCGTTTTCCGGCGGCTCGCTGACCGTCACCGCCGGCGGCATCCAGGCCAACGAAAACGTCTCGATCAGTTCGGACGTTTTCGTCGGCGGGCCGCAGGCGTGGACCGTGGCAGGCGGAAGAACCTTAACCGTCAGCGGACCGTTGCACACCATCGTCAGCGATTTGACCTTCAATGGGACGGGCAACACGGTCATCGGCGGAGCGATCGACGGCGGCGGGGTGCTCAACACCTACGGCGGCGCGAAGCCGGGCGGATTGATCCAAGCGGGGAGCGGAACGCTCTCGCTCACCGGCGTTACGGCGAATTACGCCGGTGACATTACCGTGAACTCCGGCACAGTGTTGGTCACCAGCGCCACGCCGAATTACACCGGCAACATTATCGTGAACTCCGGCACGCTCGACATCGCGCCCGCCGGCGGCGCAAACGTCACTTGTCCCGCCTCCTTCGGCGGCGGCGCCAGCGGCGCAATGGTTGTCAACTCGTCGGGCATCACTACTCTCACCGGGGCTTCGAACTACCCCGGCTCGATCACGGCGCAAGGCGGCGGCACGCTGCAATTCGCGCCCGCCGCCAACGCCACGTACTCCGGGCCGATCGCCTTTCCAAGCGGAGGCGCGATGCAGTTCATGCCCGCGGCCGGCGTCAAGGCCACGTTCAGCGGCGCCATCAGCGGCACGCTCTCGATTACCCAAAACGGCAGCGGCACCACCGTGCTCTCCGGCGCCAGCAACTACAGCGGAACCACGACGATCACCTCCGGCATCCTCCAGGCGGACGACGGCACTGGTTTGTCCTCTTCCAGCTTGCTCTGCCTCGACGGCGGCGTGCTGCAACCCAACAGCAGCAGCGCCGGCACGTTCACCCGCGGCTTGGCGGCGTCGGGGGCGAACAAGTTCGAGTGGACCGGCAACGGCGGCGGATTCTCGGCGGGGGCCGGCTCGCTGACGATCAACGTCGGCGGCAGCACGACCGCCGGCACGCTCACCTGGGGCGCCGCGCCGGCCGACGTCGGCACAAAAATCGTCGGCACGCTGAAGTTCGGCTCGGCCAGTTCGCAGAACGTCACGATCTTCCGCAATCCGGTGAATCTCAACGGCGCGGCTCGTACGATCAATGTGGACGATAATCCAGCAACCACGGCCGACTATACCATCATGCAGGGCGCGATCACCGGCACCGGCGCATCGGGGCTGACCAAGACGGGCAACGGCATCTTGGCCTTGACCTCGAACGGCAACACCTACAGCGGGACCACGACGATCATCGCCGGGTTTTTGCAGGGAACCTTGTTGACCAATAGTCTTCTGAGCCTGGAAGGCGGCATGTATGAGAGCGCCACCGGCGGCACGTTCAGTCGCTCCCTCGGCAGCACCGGCGGCGCTTTCCGCTTCACCAACAACGGCGGCGGCTTCTCCACCACCTCCTCTCCGTTTACGATCAACGTCGGCGGCAGCGCCGCGCCGCTGGTGTGGGGAACCAATGTCGGCACGCAAATCGTCGGCCCGCTGAGTTTCGGCTCGACTAGGTCGACCAGTACGGTGACGTTCGTCAACCCGGTCGATCTCAACGGCGGCGCGCGGACGATCCAGGTGGCGGACAATCCGAACTCGACCGGCGATTATGCGGCGCTTTCCGGGGTGATCAGCGATTCGCTCGGCGGCGGTTCGCTGGCGAAGGCCGGCGCGGGAACGCTCTACCTGCAAGGCACGGCGTCGAACACGTATTCGGGCATGACGACGATCGTGGGGACGCTGGTGGCCGCCAAAACAAGCGGGGCGATCGCCATTCCCGGCAACGTGACGATCAACGAGACGGGCGACGGCACGGCCACGTCTCTGCAACTGAACGGCAACAACGAAATCGCCTCGTCGTGCATGATGAACTTCGGCACGTCGGTGGCCGACGGGCGACTGGATTTGAACGGCCACGCCCAGACGTTGGCGGCGATCAACGGCAACTCGCATGCGGTGATCGAGAACCTGTACAACAACAACGGCTTGAACACCAGCGGCACGCTCACGGTCAGCAACGCCGCGGATTGCACGTTCGCCGGCGCGATTCGCGACAAGGCGCAGGGAAGCGGCACGGGCAAGGTCAATCTGGTAAAAAGCGGCGACGGCGTCTTGCTGCTGTCGGGCACCAGCACGTACACCGGCTCGACGGCGATCAACGGCGGGACGTTGCAGGTGAGCGGGGCGCTCGCGTCGAACGCGGGCGTGAGCGTCGCCTCCGGCGCCACGTTGTACTTCAACGGTGCCAGCGGTTCCGTGAGTTGCGGCGGCGCGATTACCGGTTTGGGAACGGTGCAGTTCAATTCCGGGTCGCACGCGATTACGGTCGGCGCCGGCGGCAGCCTGTCGCTGAGCGGTTTCGGCGGGTCGGTGAACCTGCTGGGCGGGGGCGCGTATCTTGGCAGCGGCAATGCCTTCGGCAGCGGAGCGGTCAACGTCACCAGCGGAGCCGTCTGCGACGTGACCTGCTCGGGCACCACGACGATCGCCAACGCGATCACGCTCAACGGCATCGGCGGCACGATCGACGGCTACGCGAAGCCGGCAATTTACGCCGAAGGAACCGCAACGGTAGATACGTTTTCCGGTCAAATCACGCTGGCGGCCACCAGCGACGTCGGCAATTACCAGAACAACGGCACGCTGACATTCAGCGGCAAAATCACCGGTCCCGGCGGCTTGGTGATCGGCAAGGCGTCGCCGACGGTCGGGGACGAGTACGGGCCGGTCGCGCTTTCGGGAACAACGAGCAACGATTACAGCGGCGGCACGACGATCAACCGCGGCACAACGTACTTGCGGAAGACCGGCGGGGCGATCGCCATTCCCGGCGACTTGACCGTCGGCACGTCGCTCGTCCAGGCCACGGGCAGCACGTACCTGATCCTCAACGGCAGCAACCAAATCGCCTCCTCGGCCACGATGACTTTCCTGCCTCTCCGCGGAGCCTCCGCCTATTTTGAATTGCTGGGCAACAATCAGACGTTGGCGGGGATCACCGATGTCACGACCAAGGGAGTGATCGAGAACGCCGAGCAGGAGACGGGCATCGCGAACCCGGGGACGCTGACGATCAACAACAGCAGCGACTGTTCGTACAACGGCTACATCCGCAACGGCGATCTCGCCGCCAACGGCGCCAGCACCGGTCTGCTGGCGTTGGTCAAGGGCGGGCCGGGCACGTTGACGCTGATCGGGTCGCATTGCGGCAACTACACCGGCGGTCTGACGGTCAACGCGGGCACGCTCGATTACAGCGGCGCCGCGGTGTTGCCCGGCACGCCGCTGGCCTACCCGAGCGGTCCGACCGGTCCGACTTCCCCGGCGGCGATCACGCCCTGTCCGTACACGATCAACGGCGGCACGCTGAAGATCGGCGGGCTTTCCGCGTCGATCGGGGCGTTCCAGATCGGCGGCGGCACGGTCACGGGCACGGGCACATTGACCAGCAACGCGGCCTATGACGTTCGCGGCGGTCGGGTGGACGCGAATCTTGCCGGCAGCGGCATCGGCTTGACGAAGACGGGTGCGACGTTGGCGGTGCTCACCGGCGCGAACTCGTACACGGGCCGAACGACGCTCAACGGCGGAGTGCTGCAACTCGGTTCTGCCGCCCAGGGTGCGGTGTTGAACGTCGGCGGCGCCGACATCCAGTCTGGAATGATGGTGTTCGACTATGCCGGGTCTTCGGATCCGATGGCGACGATCGCCGGGTTGTTGACGGCGAGTTACGACGGCGGCCACTGGGACGTCGGTCAGTTCCGCGATTCGACGGCGTTGGCGACGGGGCTGACGTTGGGGTGCATCGACGACACCGCGACGGACCAGGTGAAGGTGATGGCGACGTATCCGGGCGATTTCAACTTGGACGGGGTGGTGGACGATCAGGACAAGGCGATTTGGTTTGCGAACGCCTTTAACGGGACGGCGTGGCAGCAGGGGGACGCGAACCATGACGGCGTCGTGGACGGGCTGGATCGCGACCTCTTGTTTGCGAGCGTCGGTCTGCCGCAGATTACGGGCATATTGCCGGCAGTCTCAGGTCTATCGTCGGTGCCCGAGCCCGGCACGCTCTCGCTCTTGGCCGCCGCCCTGTTGGGATTGTCGGTCTACGGCTGGAGGAAACGGTCGCAGCCAAGGGCTATTCCAGCATCCCGGCTGCCCCGCTTCTAGTCGGCCGGCCGTGGTAGAGGGCATCGACATTCTCGCCGACGGCGGATACATCATCGCACCACCTTCCATCCATGCGAGCGGAAGCCAGTGTGAAATGAAGTAAAAAAGGAAGCAGCCTTGTTAGTTCAAGCTGAATGGGTGAGGGCACGGTTCCTTGTCGTTATTGTGGCTGGGACCGTTGCCAGGGTCGGAGCGGAAAGAATCGCTGGGGTAAGAAGAGAAGAATTAACGCGTCTAGAGCAGTTCCACGGTAGGTCTAGCGCATTCTGGGCGAACTCGGTAAATTGGGTTCATCTCACTCAAGGAGGTGACCCTGATGAAACCGTACCGATGCGGAGTTTCGCGGCGAAGTGCTCGCCGCGTGCGATACGAACGAAGAGCGGCGCGTGATTGCGCTGCGTTTCAAAGTTTCAGAATCTTGGGTGCGGCGCATCCAGCAACAACGTCGCGAGACCGGCCAAGTGGCGCCAAAGAAGGCGGCTCCGCGTCAGCCCGCGTGGCATGCTTGGGCAGACTGGCTCGTCGCCAAGATCGCGGCTCGGCCCGACATCTATCTGCGCGAACTGCAAGCCGATTTGAAGCGGGAGCGCGGCGAAGAGGTTTGCCTGGGAACGCTTTGCGCCGCATGCCAAGCGCTCAAGCAGTCGCGAAAAAAAAGACGCTGATTGCCAGCGAACAGGATCGCCCCGATGTGGTTGAGCAGCGCGCGGGCATCGCGCGCTTCGCAGGAGTCGATCGATCCCGCCAAAGTCGTTTTCATCGATGAAACGTGGGCTAAATCCAACATGACCCGCACCTACGGCCGCTCGGAACTCGGCACGCGTTTGCTGGAAAAAACTCCTTGCGGACGTTGGCAGACGACGACTTTTTTGGGCGCATTGCGGGCCGAGGGATTCATCGCTCCGCTTACCGTGGAAGGCGGCATCAACGGCGAACTGTTCCGCGCCTGGGTCGAGCAACATCTGGCACCGGCCTTGAAACCTGGCGACATCGTGGTGATGGACAATCTCTCCAGCCACAAGGTGGCTGGAGTTCGCAAAGCCATCGAAGCGGCCGGTGCCGAGCTGCGCTACCTGCCCCCGTACTCGCCGGACCTGAACCCCATCGAGTTGGCGTTTTCCAAGTTCAAAAAGTTGCTCCGTGACGGAGGCGAACGGACCGTCGATAAGCTATGGAAACTCTGCGGCAGCATCCTCGACCAATTCACGGAATCCGAGTGCCGAAACTATTTTCAACACTGCGGATACCGCTACACCTAAAATGAAACCGCTCTAGGTTTTGAGATTGAGGAGGAATCCTTAATGTTCGTCGTTGACCGCGTGCCTTTTCCTCAGCCCAGGCGTTTACGCCTGCGGGAAGAACACCGCACCACCCCCGACCCTTTTCCAATGGCCCCCTTAAGAGACCGTCCGCCTTTTTCATATTGGCTCGCAAGCAGTTGTGACGTTGGAATTAGCCCGAAGGGCTTTCGTAAGGTAAACATTCGCCCAACCCGTCAAACCGGGGTGGTCGGTGGGCGGGGTGAAATGCGAGCGAACTGAATCGCGGGGACGCTATCGGGAGAAAGAGCCATCAGGAGGCGCCAGGCCGGAAGGCAGAGCCCGGACGGCTCGCCAACTCCTGACGACGCTGGGCCGACAGGTTCCAAGGCAGAAAACTCTCGATCTCGGCTGGCGGTTTGCCGCCGGCGGCCACACAACTCTGCAAGTACCATGTCAACCAACCTCGCGGATTCAAGTCCCAACGCTTGAGCGTCGCCACTAGCGAGAACATCGCGGCCGTCAAACAGACGCTCCATGGCGCGATGCGAAACACCACGCTGTCCTCGCCGAGATACGCCCACAACCACCAACGATGCCCCGTTTTGCCGTCCCAATTCACGAACACCAGCCAGCGGGTTTCATCGGCTTGGTTATACGCCGACAACGCGTTTCGCTGCAGAAAAGCCTGGTAAATGGGCTGCAAAAGCGGCGTCAATCGCCGAAGACCCTCGCTCACCGTGCCGGGCGGCAATGTCAAATCGTAGCGGCCAAGCTGATCGAGCACATTGCCCAACGCATGATGAGCCGCGAACTTCTCCAGCAACAAATGCACCCAGACCGAGATGCCGTAACCGGCCTTGGGGATCAATCTCGGCGGCAACGGAGCCACGAGCGTTCGCGGCACGCCAGCACACTTGCAGGTGGAACGATAACGACGTTGACAGATCCGTCGCCGATACGGCCGCACCTCGATCTCGACAACTTCGGAATCTTCGCTGTCGGACATCGCCGCAAACGGCTTGCCGCATTGCGGACACACACATTGCTCCGGCGGCAACACCACCGGCTCCTCGACCACCGGCAGATGCGAGTAGTCCCGCCGACGCGGGCCGGGAGTTTGCGGTTGTTGACCGCGCCGCCGTTTGGGCTTCTCTTCGGCGGCCTGCAAATCGTCGAGAGCGAAAGAACGCTTGGAGTCGTCGTGTTTTTCCGACTTGGTTCCGTAGAGCCGGTCTTTCAGTTGTCGGTTTTCACCGCGAAGCAGGTCGATTTCCCGCTGAAGTTTCTCACCCTTTTCCACCGCCCGAGCATGCATCGTCCGCCAGTAGCCGACCTGTTGCCGCAGGTTGACGACTTCTCGGCGTAGTTCTGCTACCTCTTGTCGCAGCTCGCGCACCAACGCCGCGAGTTCCGATCCGTGATCGGAAGCGAAAACTGTCGCAGGGGGAGGCAATAGCGCTTCGCAACCGTTGCCCCAGGATTGCCACAACGCCGTGCTGGTCCAAGGGAACTCGACAACCGACGAAGCGGAGAAGCGAATACCGCGGGGAATTCCGAAAGTTCCGGCGGCTCTCCGGGAGTCGTTGACTCCCGGCTATTCCGGGATGACGCCGACTGCGCGAAGAGTTTGCTCAGCGATCGCTCTTGGCGGAGCGGGGCGTTTCGATCACCGCGTAACCGTCGGCATAGCGGCGGTAGGTCGCGCGGGTGCCGTAGGAGTCGTACTCGTCCCTGAAGTCGACGACGGCCCCATGATGCGGGTCGGCGGCGAGGTAATTCGCCGGGAGGCCTTGCGGCACTTCGGCGGGAACGCGGGCGGGAGACAGGTCGCGGTAAATCGGGCGGACCTCGCAAGGGCGGCGGGCGAAGGCGGGCGGATGATCGTACATCACCATGCCGTTGCAGAACCATACGCTCGTCACCTCCGAAGGCCCCGGGTTGCATTGCAATTCGGTAATTTCGGCGACGGTGTTTTTCGCCCCCACCACGTCGCCACGGTCCGCCTGGATCACCGCGATCCTGTGCAACGTCCAGCTTCTCGCGACTTGCTGGTCATAGCGAACGAAATCCTGCGCCCAAGCGGCGTCGGCCAGCAGCACGACCGCCGTCAAGAACGAGACAGCAAGAAAGCACCGGCGAAAATCGAGACCACGAGTCAGAACCGACAAGAGATGTGAGAGAAGATTGGGCATGAGCGTGACACCGCGGCGACGACGTTGAGGAGATGCCCTCCGGCGACGTGCCTTCGGGCGTATAGCGCCTATGCTAATTACGCCCACGACCGCCGTCAAACATCCGCCACCTGGGGACTGTCCCAATTTTCGTGTCAGCGAAAATGGGACTGTTCCCTTTGCCCGGCACGGCTACGACCCCATTACCACGGAAATCTGTACAACCCCGCCACCAGTGCACATACCACCCGCAAAATCGTTACAGCCCGTGCACTCGTTCCCACGCGCCGCATGGGAACCAGAGAATGGCAGGTGGGTTGAACGATCGCACTTCGCCCTACTCGGGCTTCCCCGGTTTGTCCGCGACCTTATGCGCCATTGTCACCGATTCGGTTGGCGGCAGCGTGGCGGGCAATTCGAGCGTGAAACGGCAGCCCTGCCCCGGCTCGCTCTCGACCAGAATTCGCCCGCCGTGTTCGCCGAGGATTTTTTGGCTCACCGGCAGCCCCAGGCCCGTGCCGCGACTCTTCTTCGACGAAACGAACGGGCTAAACAGGTGTTCCATCTGGTCGGCGGGAATGCCGGGTCCGTTGTCTTCGACGGTGATTCGCACCAACTTCTCGGCGGGGAGGTATTGCGTGGCGGCCGCGACGCGGCCGGGCGTCTCGCGTTCGCTCACCGCGTCGATGGCATTGGTGACCACGTTCAACACCGCGCGGTGGATGGCCTCGGGATCGAAGATCAACTCGGGCATCGGGTCGCCGGGCCGCCACTGGAGCTCGACCTTCGCCTCGTCGGCCGTGACCCGCATCAACTCGATCACGTCGGAAACGACGGTATTGACGTTGGCGACCGTCAGGTCGGGCTCGCGCTCCTTGCTGAAGGTGAGCATGTCCATCACCAGGGCGGAGATGCGGTTCTGGTTCCGCTCGACGATGTTCCAGCCCTTGCGAGTGATCTCCTCGTCGTGGTCTTTCAGGCCCATCTGGATCAGATAGCTGCCGCCGCGAATGCCTTGCAGGATGTTCTTGATGTGATGCGAGAGCGTGGCGATTGTTTGCCCGACGGCCGCCAGCCGCTCGGCCTGAACCATGGCCGAGTAATAGCGGGTGTCTTCCACCGCCAAGGCGGCCTGATGTCCGATGGCGATCATCAGCTTGAGGTGGTCCTCGGTGAACTTGTTGGCGACCCCCTTCTGGACCAACTGCTGGGCCGAGGTGGAAGTGTCGATGTAGATTGCGCCCACCACGTCGTAGCGGCCTCGCATCGGCACGCAAATCGCCTCGCGCACGCCCATCTGCACGATGCTGCCGCCGGCGCTCCAGCGGTCGTCCTGCCGGGCGTCGCTGGTGAGCACGCCCTCGTTGCGGTTGGTGACGTAATCGAGAATCGTTTTGCTGATCGAGATGCGTTCGTCGGCGCGCACGCCCTTTCGCGTGCGGCGAACCTTCGGCTGGAGGGTCTTGCTCTCGGGATCCATCAACATGATGCAGCCGCGGTCGGCTTCGACCCACTCGAAAATCAACTCCATGATCCGCTGCAACAATTGATCGATGTCCAACGTATGGCTGACGGCCAACGCCGTGCGGTACATCACCTGCAAGTTGCTTCGCGCCCGGGCGAGCCACGAGTTTTGCGGAAGCTCGGAGGCGAGATCGAAGATGCGGCTTCCCTCTTGCTGCGTCACCGAGCGGACGATGCGGGAGTTGTCGGGCGGCTCGGCCGGCGAGCCGATGCTGACGACCTCGGCCAGATTCTCCTGCGATTCCTCGGCGGGGCCGGTGTAGAGCATCAGCGTGCTGCCCACCTGAAGCTGGTCGCCGCTGGCGAGTTGTTGATGGCGAATCCGCTGGCCGTTGATGAACGTGCCGTTCGAGCTGTTCAGATCGGAGATGGCGTATTCGCCGTCGGTCCAGCGGATTTCGGCGTGATGGCGAGAGACTTCGGTGTCGTGCAGGGGGATGGTGCTGGACGGGTCGCGCCCCAGCCGGATGGTGGGCTCGGTCAGTTCGAAGCGGCTGCCCTGATCGACCCCGCGGATGACGAACAATGTCGGCACGGCCCAGACTCCCGTGTATTGTCGAGCAACTCTTCGATTTTACGAATCAAGGGGCCGTATTGATAGGGCTTGGCGACAAACTCGCCCCCGGGCAGGCAGTTACCCTGTCGGCGCAGACTACCCAATAAGACAAATTGCGGCTGATACTGTAGTGCAGGCGTCTCGCCTGCACCGCAAAATTCTTCGGCGGGCATGTCGTCCATTTCCAGGTCGAGCACGACAAGATCGGGATGGTGCCGCCGGGCCAATTCCAGCCCTTTTTCCGCGCGGCCCGCCGCCAGGGTTCGCACTCCGCGGCGTTCCAGCACAGTTTGCAGCACTTCGCGAGTCTCTTCCGACCGATCGACGATCAGCACACTGCGTTGCCCGTTCAAGGCTACACCCTCCGTGGCGAGCTAAGTCGGGACATCCTTGCCCCGGCCGAAGGGCGAGGAGAATAGCGTGGTTCGTTGAAAAATGCAACTGCAATTCTTGGCCGCTTTTGTGGTTTTGTGGTTGTGGTGCAGCCGTCCCGGCTGCCAGGGCAGGCGAGACGCCTGCACCACAGGTTATTCTTGCACAGATCCAGAGCGTCGGCAAACTCACCCCCACCGACGCTACGGGAGCGGCTTTGATGTTGGGGCCAACTCGTGTGTGCCCGGCTTGAAGTGCGGCAAGACGCCGGTGTACTCTACCGGCGTGTATTCCCGCTGCACCTTGGCAAGCTTTTCGAGCAGTTCCTGGCTCAAGGCGTCTTCCAGTTCCTTGCGAACGTCGGCGAGTTGCTTGCCGCCGGGCTTGACTTCGTCACAGCGGATCAGGTGGACGCCGAAGGACGTTCTTACCGGCTGACTCATCTGGCCGGCATCGAGTGCAAAGGCTGCCCGAGAGAACGACTCGTCCATTGGGCCATGCCGGCCGATCGATCCCAAGCGGCCGCCGTCCTTGCGGCTGGGACCGGCGGAATACTTCCGCGCCGCGTCGGCAAACGTCAATTTGCCGGCAACGATCTCCTCGCGAATCCTCTCGGCCTGCTTCAACAGTTCCTCAGGGGTTTTCGCGCCGTCGGAGCGACGGGCGCAGCAAGATGTGGCTGACGACCAGTTGCGTGCCGTCGTACTCGCGATGATGGGCGGCGAAATAAGTCGCCAGACGCTTGTCGGTCGCGTAGCGGGCGACATACTTCCGCCACACCACGTTCCAGGCAAGCTGGCGGTCGAGATCGGACTGGCGGATCGACTCGGTCTTGAGGAAATCGTCGATCGAGCGGCGCCGGGCGGCAAGCCGCGACTTCAGCGCGGCCCGCTCCGCCGCCAGTTCCTCATCGCGTCGGCCGTCTCGCCGGTTCGCCGGGCGTAGGCCAACACCAATCGCCGGGCAACGATTTCCTCGAGCGATTGCGCCTGAAGGAATCGCAGGCGGTCTGGATCGAGCCTTTTTCCCCGCGTAGCCTTGGCCACGAGCCGCTCGACTTCGCCCGCACGGATCGGGTCGCTGCCGACGGTGGCGACGACGGCTTCACGATCGGCGGCCGAAACCGTCTGCACTACGGCCACGCACGCGAGTACCGACGAGAGCAACTTGCTGAAAGGATCGTAGAGACACGTGCGAAGCCGCAAGCGGCTTGTTGTGACTTGATGGAAGACGTCGTGGTCGAAACTGCGCCGAGGATTCAATCCCACCACCATCGGTCGTCGGGGAGTTTCCGGTTGTTGGCCGCGGCGCCGGATCGCTGATTCCGCCGCGTCGAATCGCGGTCCACGCCGATCGACTGCCGGCAGACGAGCGACTCGGGGCTGCACTCGAACGCCGCCGCTGACGCCCGCGATGATGGTCCTGCCGCCGATGACGCGGCAATTCACCACCGACTCGACCTCTTTCGGCGCTTCGGTCAGTTCCACCTGAAAGGCTTGCGGATCGCCGAAGCAGGTGAAGTGCCAGCCGACCTTTTCGCCGGCGGCCTCTTCGCGGATCAAGGCGCCGACCATCGCCAGTTCGAAGATGTTTCGCAGTTCGCCGTAGACCGGGTATTTGTCGCAAAGCTCTTGCGAAATGCTCGGTGAAACTCCGGGCGAACTTGCGGTTCAACTCGTCGGACGTGCCGGTGTGAACTTGTTGGCCCTGGGCCGTAAGAAACTCATTCTCGCTTTCCACCTTGACGCCTTGGCCGCGGAGCGCTGAAGGCCAAACGGTCGGGCGAGCACTGCACGGCATCGTAATTCAGCGTGAACCACCAGCGAAGCACGGTCATCGGCGGCGGGGGATGGCCCGGCCCGACCTTGACCATCTTCAGATAGCTGATCGACGCCGCGGAACGCCCGGTTCGAGGCCCATGCCGACGAGTTTCATGCGATAGTCGGCCTCGACGATGACCTGCGCGGCCCGCGTGCGCGGATCGAGGCCGTAGACCTCGATGTCCTGTTTGCCCACCTTTCGCCGCAATTGATCGAGCCATGCCCTGCGGAAATCGGCATTGATGGACCGGCCCTGCGTGCGCTGCAGGAAGGCCTGAAGCTGAGCGAGATTCTCTTCCCGCGGCGTGATCCGGCAGCCGAACTTCGCATCCGGGCCGCTCATCATCTGGCGGAAAACGACCACGAGGTCATCCAGACGGAGCACGGGCCGGCCGTTCTCGGCGTTGACGATGGCCCCTTCCGGCCCCGACGTCCAATCGCCGGCGGGGCCCGCCAGCACGATGTCGCCCGATTCGGGATAGATGAAAACGCAACGGACGCGGTTGAGCCCCGCCAGGACTTGCATTTCCTCGGTGGGCTGCTGCCCCGCGGCCAAACGCAATTGCACGCATTTCTCCAATCGCGGCAGCGAGACCATCCGCATCGGCGAACTGCGGCGGACGTCCTCCTGGCCGGTTCGCGGCTTGCTGGCGTCGCGCAAGGCGCCCAAATCGTTCGCCTCTTGCGGCGTCACGGATCGAAGCGTGCCGCCGGGATCGACCCAAACGCCCGTGGGAAACGGCATGATCGAGCCGGGGCCGCCCACTTCGTCCCATGACGTGGGTTTGATCGTCGAAGTAATCAAGTCGATGAGAGAATCGAAGTCGGGTTGGGCCATACCGCCTTGGGCTCCTCGTGGCGTTGCGCCCTGCCATCGAGAGCCTTTTTGCGGGCGCGGTCGTCGCCGATTTCGGAGGCCGACAGCAACGAAGCCTCTCTGGCCCCTGCCGACGCCTGGGCCTGGACAATCTGGCCAAGCAAGGCGTCGTGCTGCTGCGGATCGGTCGTTCGCCGAGCCAAGTCCACGGCCGGGGCGAACTCACCGGCTTCGAGAAACGCCCGAAGCTGTTCCTGCTGCTCTTGGGGCGGCGATGCGGGGGCCGCGCCGGCCGTCGCAACGCTCACAAACAGTCCCACGGCTGCCCAGCGCAGCCAGCCATCGCACGCACGCCTTGCGACCATGATCACCTCTCCTTCCATTGTTGGAACGACAGTGAAATCATCGCCCGAGCCGGCAGTGCAGCGGCCATCCCCCTATTCGGGCATAGCCCTAGTCCCGATGCCGCGTTGCAACCTGCCGTTTCTCATTATCTCAAAGCTGTGCGAAATCGCAAGCGAAAAAGGGGTGCGGGTGGCTTTTTTGGCTCCCCGCGCGGGCGATATACTAGAGAGCCTACGTAAGATATGCCGACGAATGAAAATGAGACGATCACAGAATGCTTACCGACTACGTAGCCGCTACCGAAAGCCAGCAACGACAACCCATCCCCAGTGGTACCGCATGCGGTCGTATCATTTTTGTTGATTGCGCAGTCTTACCCAAGTTCCCCATAGTGTTGACGTGCAAACCACGATGAATAGTAGTCCAACACCGCATTATCTGTTGAAGACCGAAGCCAGCCGGGAGGCAGGTTCGGGGCGGTGGCGGTTCGTGCTCAGGCCGCTGGACGGCTCGCCCGAGATCGAGGCCGCCGACGTTGAGCCCGATGTATGGGGTGAGCGACTCGATCTGCTGACGGTTGTCAGGGCGTTGGAATCCCTGGATCAGCCCTCGTGGGTCACGTTGGTCGGTTGCACGCGGTACGTCGAGCAAGGCATCGTCTTTGGAATTGCGGAATGGAAGGAGAGCGGCTGGCGTTGGGAGTGTTTTGGGCAGATGACACCGGTGCGGGACATCGATCTGTGGCAACGGATGGATCGAATTCTGCAGTTCCATCGGGTCGATTGCGGGCGACGCCGGTTCGACGCAGGCCACGCACCGCTCGATGGCCCGCATTGGGGGCTGGCCCAGGGGAAAAGAACTGGTTGGTGGCTTTGCCGGGGACAAATGGGTAAAATACTGTGCCCTGGCAATGGCCGCTTGGCATGCACTTAGGACAAAAGCGGCATCTTGGATTCAAGGAGGTTCGCGTGCGAACGATGGCGTCTTTGGATACGATAAGTCAACTTGTTGAAGGCCGACACGAAAATCCGTTTGAGCTGCTTGGTCCGCACGATGTCGACCAGTCGGGGCGTCGAGCGATGGCGGTCAGGGCGTTCTTGCCGATGTCGCCCAGTGCATGGGTGGTCGATCCGGCACACGCCGACCAGGCTTTGCCGATGCGGCGAATCCATCCGGCGGGGCTTTTCGAGGCGATTTGTCCGTTGCCCAAGGGCGACGGATCGCCCCGCTACATGCTTCGCGTGGCCGAAGAAAACGGCCGAAAGATGACGACCATGCACGACCCCTACTCGTTCCCCCATCTGCTGACCGACTTCGACCGCCACTTGTTGAACGAAGGGCGGCACTGGCGGTGCTACGACCGGCTTGGGGCCCAGTTGCGGAAGATCGACGGCATCGACGGCGTGAATTTCGCCGTCTGGGCGCCGAACGCCACGAGCGTGAGCCTCGTCGGCGACTTCAACAATTGGGACGGCCGCCGGCATCCCATGCGCAAGCACATTCCCAGCGGTTTCTGGGAATTGTTCGTGCCGGGACTGAGCGAGGGAACGCTGTACAAGTATCAGATTCGTCACGGCGATTGGGTGTTCGAGAAGGCGGACCCGTTTGGTTTCGCCGCCGAGGTGCCGCCGCGGACGGCCTCGAAAGTGGCCGATCTGAGCCGCTACGGCTGGCACGATGCCGATTGGATGGCCCGGCGGCAACAGACGAATTGGCTCGAACGTCCGCTGTCGTTTTACGAGGTTCATCTGGGCAGTTGGAGGCGGCCGGGCGACGACCCCTCGCGGTGGCTGAGCTACCGCGATTTGGCCCACCAACTGGCCGAATACTGCAACGAGGTGGGCTACACGCACATCGAGCTGCTTCCGGTCAGCGAGCATCCGTTGTCGGCGAGTTGGGGGTATCAGACGGTCGGCTATTACGCCGCCACGAGCCGTTACGGCACGCCGCAGGACTTCATGTATTTCATGGATGTCATGCACCAGAACGACATCGGCGTGATCCTCGACTGGGTGCCGGCCCATTTCCCCCGCGACGGTCACGGCCTGCGACATGTTCGACGGCACCGCCCTATACGAGCACGCCGATCCACGACGCGGCGAGCACCGCGACTGGGGCACGCAAATCTTCAACTACGGCCGGCACGAAGTCCGCAATTATCTCATCTCGAACGCCCTGTTCTGGATGGATAAGTACCACGTCGGACGGCATTCGCGTCGATGCCGTCGCCTCGATGCTGTATCTCGATTACAGCCGCGAGGAGGGCGATTGGCTGCCGAACGAATACGGCGGACGCGAAAACCTCGCGGCCATTTCGTTCGTCAAGGAATTGAACGAGCAGGCCCACTTCCAACATCCCGGCGTGCTGACGATCGCCGAGGAATCGACGGCCTGGGGCGGCGTGTCGAAGCCCACGTATCTCGGCGGCCTGGGGTTCAGCCTGAAGTGGAACATGGGCTGGATGAACGACACCCGCGGCTACATGCGGCACGATCCGGTGCATCGCCGCTACCATCACGACGAGTTGACGTTCAGCCTGATCTACGCCTTCCACGAAAACTTCGTGCTGCCGATGTCGCACGACGAGGTGGTCCATTGCAAGGGCTCGATGCTGGACCAGATGCCCGGCGATCTCTGGCGGAAGTTCGCCAACCTGCGGCTGCTGTACAGCTACATGTGGACGCATCCCGGCAAGAAGCTGTTGTTCATGGGCAGCGATTTCGGTCAGTGGAACGAGTGGAACTTCGACGAGAGCCTGCAATGGCATCTCATGCAGTGGGAGTCGCACCGGGGATTGCTGAAGTGCGTCACGGATCTGAACCACCTCTATCGCCGCGAGAAATCGCTCTATGAGGTCGATTTCGACTACCACGGCTTCGAGTGGATCGACTGCCACAATCACGACGACAGCACGTTGAGCTACGTTCGCCGGGCGAAAGACCCGAACGACTTTCTGGTGATCGCCTGCAACTTCACGCCGGTGCCGCGTGTCGGCTATCGGCTAGGCGTGCCCGAACAGTGCTGGTACGAGGAGGTGTTCAACAGCGACTCGTCGTTCTATGGAGGCAGCAACCTTGGCAACGGGCCGGGCAAGATGGCCGAGCCGATCCCAAGCCACGGCCGGCCGGTCTCGATCCAAATGACCTACCCGCCGTTGGGCGTGTGCGTGTTCAAGCCGCGCCGGTAGAGTGTCGGTGGGGCAGACATTCCTGTCTGCCAAGTGAAAGGTGTTTTCCCCGGCAGACAAGAATGTCTGCCCCACTGTGGGTGCCATAGGATGGAAGTGCCGCGACTTCCCTTCAGCATTGCACGTAACGCGAGAGGGCACCGCATAGGACGTCGTTGGTGATCGGCTTTGCCAGACACTCGTTGCAGCCCGCGGTCAGGAATGCCGCGTGGTCCCTAGGCGTGGCATGGCTGCTGATGGCAATGATTGGGCCGTTCCAGTTCTTCTCGCGAAGCCATTTGGCGGCCTTTTTGCCGTCCATCTTCGGCATCTGGATGTCCATCAGGATTACATCGTAGGGGTGTCCCGCTGCAAGCGATTGCATGGCCATATCGCAGGCAGCCTGGCCGTTCTCGGCCACGTCGGCTTCAATCTCCATCTTCTGCAAGAACACCGTAATGATCGTCTGCATGCAGAGAGCATCGTCGACGACCAGCGCTCGGGCGCGCCGCCGGAAGGTCGTGGCATCGCTCGGGGGCGTTTCGGGTTTCGACGTTTCGCGTCTTGTCGTTTCGGGTTTCGGGGCAGCGGCAGGGTGTGTCTTGGCGCCCTGTTCCAGCTGTTTTGCATACGCCGCCTTGAGCTTCTCGTTGCTCAGCGGCTTGTCGATGAAGCTGTCGCAACCCGCCTCCAGTGAGCGCTTGCGGGCTTCGTTGCCGGCGGCGTCGCCGGTTGCGATGATTGGGCCGAGCCAGCCGTGCCGCCGAAGCCACCGGGCGGCTTCCAGTCCGCTTGCGTCCGGCATCTGCACGTCGATGAGAACCGCCTCGTAGGGCCTGTCCTCGACCAACGACATCGTCGCCAAGATGCTGGCGATTCGGTCGTTCTCGGCCGTTTCGACATCCATGTCCATCCAGCCCGCCAGAGCGTCGCTGGTCTCATGGCCACACAGAGTCTCTCCCATCGCCAACATCCGGCCGCGGCGAGCCGCTACCTTACAGCCCGGCATGACTTTCTCGCCGTTCTCTGCTTCTGCGACGTTTTCTGCCGGCGTGTGCATAGTTGAATGCGTGGTTGATCGCGTGGCGCCGGCCAGCCGATCATCAGCAGGCGGCTCGGCGTTCGATAGACGCGTGGGACGCTTTCGGTGTGGGAACGCCTCTACACCTTCGATACTCAATCCTAGCACCTCGGGCGTGCGATGGGTGCCGGAGGAAGTGGTGTTGAAAGAGACGATTATAAGGGCTGAATCGAAGGCGCGCTCAATGCGGAGCCTTCGAGGGATCGAAATCGGCGACATTCGCGGCGCACTGCCAGACATGGCCGGGGAGAGTCGAAACGGGGACGCAGCTAGTTTTGTTGACGAAAGCGACATTCCATCTTGCCAATACTAGCTGCGTCCCCGTTTCGACTCCTGAAAAATCATTCCCCCAGGAGCTATGCGGGCTGTCCATGGCATGGCCTGAACCTACCACGATCACCCTTTCTTCTCAATAATTGGACTTATCCCCTTTTCTCCCCCCGCGTACGCCAAGCGCAAGCCAACAGACCTAGCAGGCCACAGCCAAGCAGCGCGAGTGTGCCAGGCTCCGGTATGGAGACAACTTGGTGGGGGATGCATCTTGTGTCGAACCAAACAAAGTAGTTGTCGTTCGTCGGAAAAATACCATCGGCGCTACCCGCGCTCAGCCCGTTCAATCCGCTCGGCCAGCTCCAATCAATGTAGAACGGATCGCTGGCCGTCGGCACCGCTAGCTGGAAGACGGCGGTGGTAGTGGACCAACCAAGCTGGCCGCCGGTTTCCGTGTGGTCATACGCCCCGCCCGGAAGGGCAACAACTACGGAATACAGGTCAGTGGAGTCTATGCCGGAGTAGGGTCCAAATTCCGAAGCGTCGTTGACGCCAGACTTGCCGCTTCCGTGGCCTAAGGAAATCAGGAAGTGGGTATACTCGTCCGCGCCGGCGTAGCAATCCGCGCTGCCGG
This sequence comes from uncultured Planctomycetia bacterium, assembly GCA_963719005.1. GTDB lineage: Bacteria > Planctomycetota > Planctomycetia > Pirellulales > Thermoguttaceae. Next base: position 191,334 of record CAVRAR010000015.1, on the reverse strand, counting down.
CGGGGGCGATAGGGGGACTCGGGTTGATGGCGAACTCAGTGCTGGAGGTATGCACCCAGATGTCGAACGCTGTGATGACCTCACCACCGCAGGGGACCATCGTCAAGGTCCAAATGTCGTCATCCCCGTTCACCGTCTTGCTCCACGCGGAAAGTACCATGCCGAACGCAGTGCTTTGGAACAGTGCTGTGGCAAGAACGAACAAGAGGACTTTTCTCATCGCGCAACGTCCTGGAAGAAACTGGCAAAGCAAGACATTGATAAGCCCAACCTGCTTGCTCGAACGGGCGCATATCGCGCTCGCGTTGAGACAACAATTGTTGGACCGTCGCGAAACACTGCCCATTTTACCACCAGTGCCCAGGAGTGCAATACCCCCGATATCGGTGTTTCTTTGAGTCGTGGGCGTGCAATCGCAAGCTTTGAAGGAAAAAAGGGGCGGGAGTCTTTATCGCTGCTCTTTCCAATCTTCCAACCCCTAGAAGACAGTTCTGAGCGTCTCTGCGCTTCTCTCTGCGCTTGCGATCCTCGAGGGAGGCGTACTCGAGGTCGTGTCGTTCTGGTTGTCGCGAATGGACCCGAGCCTCGACATGATTTTATCCACGGCCGCCGGCGGGCCGTCGTCGTCGTTGTACTCAATCTCTTGGCCGTCGGGATAGGTGGTCTGTCCGAGCCGCAGATACGCCGCGTTGCCGTCGTGGACCCCATCCGAGTGCGTGTATTGTACGGCAGGGGTAGATTGCAGGTCAACTGCGCTGTCGTGGTCTTGCCGCTGCTTGGCCGGGTTCCCCCCGGCCATCATATCCGTCGAGATGGATTACGGAGAACCGCCGCCCTTCTTTTGGCCCGTGGAAAGAAGTGGGGATGAGGCAGCCCGAATCGGTCTTCACCACACGGGGAACGTGCGATAAAATGCCGGGGCCATGCTTACCGACAATGTTCTGAAATTGATCGGCAACACGCCGCTGGTGCGGCTGCGGGGCGAGGACATCTACGCCAAGGCCGAGTTCCTCAATCCCGGCGGGAGCATCAAGGACCGCGTCGCCCTGGCCATGATCGAAGGAGCCGAGCGCGACGGCCGGCTGAAGCCCGATTCGATCATCGCCGAACCCACCAGCGGCAACACCGGCATCGGCGTGGCCCTGATCGGGCGACTGAAGGGCTACCGCGTCCGCATCGTCATGCCCGAGGGAATGAGCGAAGAACGCAAGAAGATCATTCGCGCGTTGGGGGCGGACCTGATCCTGACGCCCGACGGGGAGAGCATCGGCGGGGCGGTCGCCCGCGTGCGGGAGTTGGCGGCGGCCGACCCCCGCGTCTTCGTCCCCCAGCAGTTCGAGAATCCCGACAACCCCCGCTGCCACTACGAAACGACCGCCCGCGAACTGTGGGAGCAATTGGACGGGCGGATCGACTGTCTGGTGGCCGGCGTCGGCAGCGGCGGCACGCTGCAAGGCGTCGGCGCTTTTCTGCGGGAGCACAAGCCGCGCACGCACATCGTCGCCGTCGAGCCGAAAAACGTGGCCGCGCTGTTGGGTCACGAGCCGGGCCTGCACCGCATCCAGGGCATCGGCGACGGCTTCATTCCGGCCGTGCTCGACATCTCGCTGGTGGACGAAGTGATCGAGGTGAGCGACGACGATGCGATCGACACGACGCGGCAACTCGGCCGCGAGCTGGGACTGTTGGTGGGCATTTCATCGGGTGCGAACGTATGGGCGGCCCGGCAGTTGGCCCGCCGCGGCCTCGGCAACATCGCCACCGTCCTGCCCGACCGCGCCGAGCGCTATTTCAGCACGTCCTTGCTGTAGGGTTTTCTAATCGCCCTCATACGCATTCCATTTCCAAGGGCGCTGATGCACCCGCTTCCGCCAAAAAACGGCCGCGTTTTCCAAATGGAGAGCGTACCCATACCGTTTTCAATACTGAACAACGGTGGCTCGCTCGACGTCGGCTGTACCGGGGTCCAGCGGCAGGGCAACGGGCTCGCGGCGATGGAGCGACAGCAGCGTGGCGACGTTCAACTCGTAGGCGCGGTGGCCGTCCCAGCCGGTCACCCGCGGAGCCTCGACGCCGCGGATTACCTGCAAGAAGTTCTCGATCAGCGCCATGAAACCGCCAAACTCTTCGTCGAACAACAGCGTGTTGGGCACGACGGGCCGCCAGGACTTCGCCGGGCCCTCTTCGGAATCGTAGAGCCGCAATTCGTATTGATCTTCAACCGCCAGCCAGGCCTTGTTGCCGTAGATTTCCACTCGTTCCCAGGGCTTCAGACTGACCGCGGTCGAACTCGTATAGAGCTGCCCGACCGAGCCGCTGCAAAACTCGAAGGAGATCATCGCGTTGTCGAAGGGATACTTGCCCTGATTGCGGCCGTACTTGTTCACTCCGATCGCGGAGAGCCGGGCCACGTCGCCCATGAAATAGCGGGTCAGATCGAAGAGGTGGATCGTGCCTGCTTCGAGTATATGGACCACGTAATCGTAGCCGAGATTGAACTTGGCGGCGAACATCGCCGGATTGCTGACCGGCCCGTCATCGACGAATCGCTTGGCGCGGCGATAAGGAGGGCTGTACCGCTTGTTGGCCACGGTCATGATCGGAACGCCGCGATCGTCGGCCAGCCGGCAGAGCCGCTCGCCATCGACCAAGGAGAGCGTGAACGGCTTTTCGACGAGGATCGGCAGCCCGCGTTCGATGCAGGCTGTGCCGTGCTCGGCGTGGAGCTGGTTGGGACCGAGAATCATCACGCCGTCGAGCGATTCTTTGTCGAGCATTTCGGCATAATCGCGATACCAGCGTCCGCCCCACGTGGCCTCGATGTTCCGGCCGGCTCGTTCGTCGCGCCGGCTGAAGGCCACTATATCGACCGGCTCCCAGATGGTCTGCAATCGTTTAACGGCCGGATAATACTTCGACACCGCCACGCCGCCGGCGCCGATGATGCCGAGCCGCAGTCGTTTTCGGCTGGCCCGCTGTTGGTCGTAGCCGACGCCGTAGACGTCGGCCAGGTCGAACATTTTGTGAATGGGTGAATGGCCGTAAGTGTCCTCGAGCATTGGTTACTCCTTTTCGGCGAGCACTCCCACAATCGAGCACGGCCCGCTGTCCATTCCCTGCACGAGCCAGGGATTGAGGCGGACCTCGACAAGTTCGGTCAGGTCTTGATCCAGGTTCATTTCTTCGATAATCAGAAAGCGTCGTCCTTCGCCGGCCAGCAATTCATTGTGGGCCGGCATGGTGTTTTCCAGACATGCGATCACGGCGACCGACGGCACGTCGAGTCCCAGGGCGCGAAGATTGGGGCAAGTCTGCCGCAGCCAGCGGGCCGATTCGACGCCGAAGCCGGGACATCGCATACTAAAGCGTTTCGGATCGGTTCGCCGAATCTCGCCGTAGCCGAAGCGAAACAACGCCAGGTCGGCATTCCGCAATCGTGCGACAAACGGTTCCAAGTCGCTCGACATCACAACCGTCGCATCGGGAAGCCGCAGATCGATCACCGTGGGTCGCGTGAAAACAAACTCCTCCGGGCGATAGTCCGTAATCCGCACGGCGCCCTCCACCACGTGGCATGGCGAATCGACGTGTGTGCCAGTATGATTGGCCACGCGAAGAATTTGCACGCCGGCGCCGTCCTTGGCAACCGTGTACAACGCCGTCAACTCGGGGGCCGGAATTGCCGGCGGACGGGGACCGTCGAGCGTCAGTGGATACGACAGCCAGACATATCGGTGCATCAGGGCAACTCCGGCAAATTCTCTTTGGCCTTGCGGACGATTTCGACGTAGCGAGCCACTTGGCCGGTGATCCAGCCGATCCCCTCCGCGGCGATTCGCTCGCGATCCATGAACGTGCGGGCCCCCGATACGGCACAGGCGCCGCAACGGATGAACTCGGCCGCGGTCTCCAAATTGACGCCGCCGGAGGGAATCAGGTTGACTTCCGGGTAGACCATGCGCAAGTTTGTCATATACTTCGGCCCGCCAAGCTGCGCGGGGAATATCTTGATCATCGACGCGCCGGCCCGCATTGCCATTAGGACTTCGGTGGCGGTGAACGCCCCGGAATAGACGGGCACGCAATAGCGATTGGCCATGTCGATCACGTCGGGCACAACCGCCGGATTCACAATCACGCTGCCGCCGTGCAAGATGACTTCGCGGGCCGTGGTCGGGTCGAGGACGGTGCCCGCCGCGACCCAGAGCCGGTTGCGGAACGTCGCGGAGATGGCCTCGATGGCTTCCAATGCCCCCGGCGTGGTCATCGTCACCTCGATGACCCTGGCGCCGCCGTCGTACATCGCCTGGGCGTAGGCGAGGAAGTCGTCCTTTGCTTTCAGCTTGATGCAAGGCAATACGCCCGCCGCCTTCGTCTGCTCGATCACAGTTTCTTTGAGCGTCTTGTCGCTTCGGCCCATCTGCACGTTTTCCTTTCACGGCTGCTTTTCGTAGATCACTAATTCCGCGTCGGGCGTCTTCTTGAGCGTGAGCCGAATGCCTCCGGCCAACTCCGCGCCGGTGTAAACTGCTTTGAGTCCGCTCGCCTGGCAGTTTATTGCATAGCGCGATTGCGGTTCAAGTCCCTTGGGCGCAAAGAGAAACGTATCGCCTTCCGATGCCTTTCGTTTGAAGATCAGGGCGAATCCCTGGTTCAAGTCCGTGCGGTGGAACTGGTAGGCGAGCCACGGTTTCGCCAAGGTGCAGTCGGTCAGCGGATAGAAGTCACCCGACAACAGCGGCCGCACGCGCTTGTAGAGTTGCACTTGCCGCTTCGCCAGTTCCATCGGAAAATCCTTGTCCAACGGATGCCACGCCAGGCACAATTGTCCCGCGAAGCTCGACCATAGTCCGAAATTGTCGGTGGCCTCGGTAGGCACGTTGATCACTCCGCCGGGCAGGTACAAATTGGCTCCGCACAAGTCGGTCTGGTCGCTGACCGTATGGAACCAACTGTCGGACTTCTGATGCCAGAGAAAGCGCGAGAGCGATTCGAGGTCGATTCGCCGGCCGCCGCCGCAGCAACCTTCCATCACCAACGACGGGTAGCGGCTGCGGAGTTGGTCTTGCATTTCGTACAGGCCGGCGATGTGCTGCATTTCGGGGATACCCAAGCGATCCGGACCGGTTCCGCCGGGCGTTTCGCCGCCGTCCTGCCTGTACATCGTCATACCCTGTTTTTTGACGTAGCCGTCGACCACTCCGAGGAACTTTTCCCTGACTTGTGGATCTGCCATGTTCCCGAAGATTTCCGGCGTGAACCACAAACCGAAGGCCACGCCCGCCTTGGCCAGCGGCTCGGAGATGGGGCGAAAGCCGCGAGGAAATCGTTCCTTGCAGTAGGAATAGTCTTTCGTGTTGTATATGTCCAGCCAACTCTTGCAGGTGTAGTATCCGGCGTCGATCACGAAAGCCTCGGCCCCCAATTCGATGAACGGCGGAACCAGCGCCGACAAGGACTGCTGGCTGACCGCCTCCAGATAACCGCCTCCCCCGTGGTATGTGAAGCACGTATTGACCGAGACCAGCGGCTCGTGCGGCTTTCCACCGGGAAGACGTGGCACATAATGCTCGTACAGCAGGCGGCGGAGCATGTTGTTTCCGTGCAGCCGCCGGCCATTCCAGAAGAGCAGCAGCACGCGCGGCCCGCGGACTTTTTCGCCGGGATGTAAACGGAACTTCGTCAGCGGCATTCCCGCGCGGGCTTCCAGTTGCGCGTTGACGCCTATGAACCTGGCCAGCCAATTGCCGGTCCACCCGAGGCCGACCAGAACGCCGCGGCCTTCAGGGCTCTCGATGCCGAATAGCGGCAGTTTATCGTTGCTGGAGTACGTCTGCGAGCCAAATTGCACGGTGTTGGACGGGGCGCCCGCCAGATCGTCGAGACGCAATGTCTTCCCTCCTTCCAGCACAATCACGGCGTCGGCCCAATCGGCGTGATCGCACTGAATCCCGTCGCCGGCATCGTCCACGTTCAAGCGGAGCGTTGTGGCCCCCTTGGCGGCCACGTCGACTCGCACCGCCGCCTGGCCGCCGCGAAGCACTTTTGAGCGAAACAACTCGCCCTTTCCCGCCGACACGGAAAACACGATCGAACCGGCGCCGCCGCGCGTGCGCTCGTTGTAGTCGACGCCGACCCACGCCGAAAACCGCTCGATCGGCTGGGGCGAACGAATCACAATCCGGCTGGTGGCGTGAGTGCCCAGGCCATGCTCGAACTTCCGCTCTCCGATCGTCAAGGGCGTTCCGAGGATCGATTTGCCGACCTCCAAATTTTCAGCGTCTTGGCGAAGAAGCTGCAACGAAGGCCGGGGCCGAGATTCGGACCGGCTGTCGACCGCGTGAACCGTTTGCGAAAATGGCATGAAGTCGTCGAGACCGCAACGGCCGCCGTTGAGCCCATGAACCGTGAACGCCTTCCCCGGCTGCGTTCGAGTCAAGTTCAAATCAAGGTTTTCCACCTCCTCGATCAACGCCGTATCGTTGCTGCCGGCGTTCTCGAACGTCAGGAGCGTATCGACGGCCGGAAAGTCCAAATAGCGCTTGATGTGCCAGACAACCTTCAGGCCGGTCTTGGCGTACAGCCAGTTCCAATCTTGCGTTTCGACATCCGCTTCTCGCCGGACATTTCCTCGTTGAAACCTCCAAGCATTGTCGGCGGCGGAAAACGCGCGGCCGTCGCAGGAGAAGCTAAAAGGCAGCCGCGTCCCAATCCAGCCGTCGAACCAGGTCTGCGACGACGCTTTGCCGGCCTCGGAGGGCGTGATCGCTTTGAGCCATCCTTCGGCCAGGGCAATCTCGCGTTCGGTCGGAACGCCGCTCTCGGCAAGATGCGCCGGCAATGACGCGACCGGTCGCTCCGCCGCCCGTGCTCCGGCAGCGAGACAAGAGAGAGCACAGATCAGAGCGATCGACAAATGTGCCGCGGTGTTTCGGAGTTTCATCGCTTCTCCCTAAAATCCTTGGTGTTCATAATGGCTTCAACTTCCTTAGGCGTCACTTGAACCACGTCGCCGGGAATGGTGTGGTGCAGTGCGCAGACGGCATTGCCGAAGTTTATGGCGTACTCGACGTCACCGGTGGTGAGATAAGCGTAGAGGAAGCCCGAGCCCCAGGAATCGCCCGCGCCGAAGCGGTCGATCACGTCGAGATCGAACTTCCGCCCGTGCAGCACCTTTCCTTCGTGCAGCACCATCGTGTTCCATGCCCCGCGGAGCACGTCGTAGACCTCGCGCAACGTGATGGCCACGATCTTGCAGCCGAAATCCTTGTGGAACTGTCGGATGATCTCTTCATAGGAGCCGCGATAGCCGAAGACGATCTCCGAGTCCCATTGCGTGGTGATAAGGATGTCAACATTCCTGATGATCTCGGACATCACGCTCCTGGCTTCCTCAGGCGACCAGAGGTGTTCGCGGTAGTTGACGTCGAAACCCAGCAGGCAGCCGTTTCGCTTGGCGGCGGCAATGAACTCGCCGGCCGCCAGGCGGCAAGTCGGCGAAAGGCCGGGAAAAATGCCGTCGGTGTAGGCCAGCCGGGCGCCCTTGAGGATTATGTCCCAATCGAAATCGCCGGGCGCGATCGTGCTCGCCGCACTGTTCTTGCGATCGTAGACCACCGCGCTGGCTCGGGGCGTCGCACCGAATTCAATGTAATTCACGCCCAGCCGCGCGCCGGGGATGAATTGGATGTGCGACGTGTCCACGCCGCAACTCATATAGTGGTCTTTTGCCAGCAGTCCCAGGGCGTTGTCGGGCAGTTTGGTGACGAAGGCCGTTTTCAGTCCGAGCCGAGCGATGTTGCTGGCCACGTTGCCTTGCGATCCGCATATATGGACGTCCAGCGTCCGCGCGCGGCGAATCCGTTCGTAGCGCGGCGGCGACAGCCGCAACATGCCCTCTCCCACAGTCACCACGTCGTACATGCAAGACACCTCATCGATGCGAGACGCTAAATGATGCCCTCTAAATCCTCCGGCCGGCCGTATTTGTAGAGATAGCGATGCCGCTCTTCTCGCCACGACTGTTCGGCGATTGGCCGCGCGCCGCCGATTGCCTCCGCTTGGATGAGAATCATTGCGGCTTTTTCGACGAACTGGCTGGCCACGACCGCCTCGGCCAGATCGCGACCGCCGGCCACCACGCCGTGATTGCCCAAGAGCACCGCGCACGCATCGGGCCCGATGTTCTCAGCGGCGGCCTGAGCCAACTCGCGATGACGCCCCGCCGGAACGTACAGGGCGCAGCGGACCTCGCCGCCGATCACCTCGGCCACGTCGTCGGTAAGCACCGGAATCGAGCGGTGGGCACAGGCACAGACCGACGCCCAGGGAGAATGACTGTGGACGAGCGCACCCAGGTCCGGCCGTTGCCGTAACACCTGGCGGTGCAGTTCCATCTCGGAAGTCGGTACGCGATGGCCTCGTACGACGCCGCCTTCCCAGCCGACCACCACCAAATCGTCCGGCGTAATCAGATCGTAGCTCATCCGCGACGGAGTCACCAATAGCCCGTCCTCCACGCGCACGGAAATGTTCCCCCACGAGCCGACGAAGTAGCCCAAACGGTCGCGCAGGAACAGGCACGTGCGGATGATCGCTTCGCGCAGCTCGTTGCTGTCGCGGCAAATCGGAACGGCTTGCGGGGTCATGATTCTTTCTTGTTCTGTGTGAATTGTTCGAGCCATCGCCGGTCCCACAACGACGGGAAGCTGTTCTTTCGGTAGGGATGGGCGGCGCACGCTGCTTCGTTGAGTTCGATTCCCAAACCGGGGCCGCCCGGCAAACGGAATTCCCCGCGCGAGATCAAGTCCCAACCGAATACCAACTCGCTTCGCCAGGGAACGTCATACTCGGAGAAGTTCTCCTGCATGAAGACATTCGGGGTAGACCAGCCGAAATGCACGGCTGCACAGAGCGCCACGGGCCCGATCGACACGTGCGGAGCCAGAAGAATTCCGTTGGCCTGCGCCAGGGCGGCGATTTTCTTGCCCATCGACAGCCCGCCGCAGTGGCACAAATCGGGCTGTGCGACGTCGGCGGCCCGCAAGGAGGTCAAGCGGGCGAATTCCTCCAACATGTACAGCCGCTCGCCGGCGGCAATTGGAAAGGGCAGCGCGGCCTTGACTTGCTTGAGCAAATCCAGATCGTAGGGGGAGACCGGCTCTTCGTAGAAACCCGGCCGGTATTCCCCCAACCGTCGTCCCATCGCAATGGCCGCATCGCCCGAGAGCCGCCCGTGAACTTCAATGAAAATCTCCACATCCGGTCCAACCGCGTCGCGGACGGCCGCCACTCGCGCTTCGGCCGTCTCCATTTCGTCGGGCGCCAGCTCTTGCCACGCAATGCCGAACGGATCGAACTTCAGCGCGCGATACCCGCGGGCGACGACCTCGCGGGCACGCTCGGCATACTCGGCCGGCGTTCGCGCATTGCCATACCAACCGTTGGCGTAAGCCGGCAGTCGCTCCCGAGCCCGTCCGCCGAGCAACTGGTAGACGGGCTGCCCGCAATCCTTGCCGATCAGATCCCAGAGGGCGACTTCCACGCCGCTGATGGCGGTCAGCACCGTCGATCCGCCCTGATATTGGTCGCGGATCAGGTCGCCGACGATCTTTTCGACGTCGCGCGGATCAACTCCGAGGATTCGGTCCTCCACCCATTCGCGAATCAGCGTTTCGACGGTCTTCTCCTGCCACTCCAACGACGCCTCGCCCACACCCGTCAGGCCGGTGTCGGTTGTCAATCGAACGAACAGGTAGTTTCGCAATCCGGCGTTCGTGAGAAACGTTTCCAGTTTGGCGATTTTCATGCTGCACCTCTTCCGTCCAGCGCCGCGTCCCTCAATATGACCGAAATTCTCGCCGGGTCAATGAACTTATGGGCCAAAATCGTTGATCTTTTGGCTCATCCTGCTCGATATTCCCCCGCGGAATGAAGGGCCAGTCAGTCGTTCAAAGACATGCCTTGGAGCCGACGATTGGCCTTGGCTCCGCCCAATGCGGCCAGCCGGTGTCGGAAATCTCATTTTCGACGGCTTTCCAACGACTTGACGTCCGAGATGGCGATCTTGGAGTTTCCCTGCCGGCAAATCAGGTAAAACGGCGAACAGGCGGTTGGGGACTGCAAAACGAACGATTGTTAATAGGAGCGGCGACGCGGTTGGCAACTCCAATCGGTTTCTGTGAAGGAGTTACCATGCAACACTCTGGCAGATGATGGGGTACTGGGATTATTGGCAACCGCGCAATAGAATGGCGGCTGACCGAGATGGTTCAGGAGGCATGTGGATCGTGATGATCTGCATCCATTTCCTCAGCCGTGGATCGGCCGTCCTTTTGCCGAGTTCAATTAACGAGAGAGCCATCCATGATCAAGCGGCGTTGGTTTGCGGTTCATGTCGTAATGCTTACTCATCTCATGGCGGCGTCTGCGTTCGCTTATGGAGCCGAGAAACGATACTCCGTGGGCGACAATCTCCTCAAGATGACCTTGACGTTGCGGGACGCAGCCGTCGTGCGTGCCGAGTTTGAAGCGGACGGCCGGCCGTACGCAGACCTGGCGAGTGCTCTTTGGTCCCTCGAAACAGACTCCGGCGAGTTGTCGATCGCCGACAGCGCGAAGGTGGCTGTGTCCAAGACCGGCGACGGCGCGATCGTCTTGTCGGGGAGAGCGCGAGAGATGAACTGGTCCGCGCGGTGCGAGAGGATCGCGCCGGGGACTGTCACTGTCGCCGTTCGCTTGAAGCCGGAGAGGCCGGTCCTTGTCAAAAGGGTCTTCTTGTTCAACGGCCGCAGCGCCGAAAAGCCAAATGTTCCCAAGACACGCTTGCAGGATCTTGCCGCATTCTACCGCGGCGGCCCCGTCGGGTTGTTCGTTTCCTTGGACTTTCCCTATTCAAAGATTGTCGAGCACGGCGGCGCGACCGCGATATCCTACCCACCGCACATAAAACTTCAAGCGGGACAGGAATACGCTTGCCACTCTTATACCGTGGGCGTTACCCGCCCCGCCGGCCGAAGACGATTCGGCTACTATGAGGGCGAAGTAAACGCGGTCGATTCCTATGTCCAGAAACGCTTTTCGCCACGGTTCGAGCGCCCGCTGAACGTTTCTGCCAGCATCGTAAACCGTTACACTCAGTTGGAAAACAACTGGGTATTCTACACGATGAAAGACCACCCTACGCTGACGTTCCACCGCGACATCCTCAAGCGGGAGCTGAGCCTGATGCCGAAGCTCGGCATCGAGTTCTACTGCGTATACCCCGGCGTTTTCGACTGGGGTCCCAACGACCCGAGCGACCGGCAGGTCAAAGAAGCGATGGATTGGGCCCGCCAGAACGGCGTGCGGATGGGCGACTACTCGGGATGCAACACCGTCTTCTGCCCGCACTACAATCAGTATCTGAATTCTCTGGCGGGAACCGGCATCGAACCCTGCTTCGGCAACGCAAAATTCGTGAACTGGTACGCCGAGAAGGTCGCCTCGACGGCCCGCAAGTTCGGTTTCGAGGAGCACACCCTCGACTTCTTGACCCTCGACGTGTGCAACAATCCCAACCACGGACATCCGATCGGTGAAGACAGCATCTACTGCCAGATCAAAGGACTCTGCGACCTAATGGAGCGGATCGCTTCCGTATCTCCCGAGATGCTCATTTGGCCGAACTCGGGCTGCTGGGCAGACCTGCTTCCGAAGGTCGTGTGGTATGCCCCGTCGCAGTACCTGACAGACCCCTACATCTACACGCCGTGGCAAGGCCTCAATATGACCAGGCTGTTCGACGATTCCCGCCGCGAGCAGATGGTCGTGCTCCATTACTCGCACTTCATTCCCTATCGCTTCTTCACCAATTGCCAGTACTTCTTCGTTCAGAACTCCGCGGTCCCGGATGTGCGGAACTATCAGTACGGCGCGCTTTCGTCGTTGGCCGTCACGCCCAATCTCTGCCTTGCTGAGATCAGGCCGTGGCTCGACGACCTGAGCGAAAGAGACAAGAAGAACGTCATCGCATTCTACGACAAGTGGACGAAGTTCGTGAAGAACAACTTCCCTCTCTGGAAACACACGTATCACGTGGGCGGCGATCCCGGCCCGGGTGCGGTCGAGATCTATAGCCACATCCGGGAAAATCACGGATACGTCTTCATCGTCAATCCGAACTATTGGGGCAGGAGAGTCGATCTTCCTTTGGACGAAGACCTCGGCTTTGCCGGTCGCGGCGAGTGCGAAGTGGCGGAGTTGTATCCTTGGGAACGACTGCGGCTGACCGATCAAGGGCCTTTCGCGAAGCTTCGAACGAAGCTGCCCGTCTACGCCCCGGCACAGACGGTCGTGGTCCTTGAAATCCGTCCTCGACCGCGGACAGTATCCGCCCCAAGGCTCTATGGAATTCCCGGCGAAATTGCCGAGAGCGCGGACGGTTATGTTTTGCGGACAAGCGGACCGCAGGGAACCACGGAACGATTCGCGGTTCTGCTGCCCGACGGATCGAGACCAATCACTAAAATCGACGCAGAGAAGAAGATTCCAGATTTGGACAGGAGGCAATGGTCATGGGATCCGACGGCGCTTAAGCTGGTCGCAAGCGGCAAGCAGGGCGCGCTGGTTGAACTGACGTTCCGAAGAAAGGCTCCGTCAACCGAGCTGCGCCGCTGGTCGGTGCGGGCCGGAAGCAAAGACGAAGGCATGAAGGCCAACTGGCAGGCAGGTCTTTCCCAAGCCACGGAGGCTACGTTCCCGCTGTTTGCGAAGAGCGATTCTCCGGTAACCGCCGCGAAGCTCAAGGAGGACGGGAACGGTCCTTTGTCGAACTTCTGCGGCGCTTATCTCGACAATGGCTTCAGCGAGGACCAAGACACCGTGATCTATCTGAAGACCGGAGGCGGTGCTTCGCCGGCCGTGCCTGAGGCAACCGGTCTGAAAACGCTGAACAACGTAACCCCGCCTGATTTGCCGGCCGCGACAAGCTCCTTGATCAAGGACGCGAACCGATCGTGGTGGTTGCAGACCAAGTTTACGACGCCGTTGGCCCAGTGGGGGGGCACCGAAGGAAGGTTCGAGGATCACGCCCTGGTCGCCCTTCCCTTCGTCGATCAGGACAGGGTGAAGCAGATCACTGCCTGGATCAATGGCCAACCCGTCGAGGTGCAAGCCTATCGCTATCCTCGCAATCGAGGGATGATGTGCCGCTGGATTGACATCGTCGGGACGGCAGTCCACCCCGGGACGAACGATCTCATACTGCAATTGGAGTTCAATTGACCGTTCGAGAAGGTCGGTGTCTTATTGAACTCTGTATTGGTTATGAACCGGATGGTGGTTCATACATAGAACAGTCCCATTTTCGCTGACACGAATACTGGGACAGGTCCCCGAAGACTGGCGATTCCTGCCGGCGGGACGTCCGGAGCGATTGCGGCCGGGCCGGCTCATCCGCCTCGCGTCCCTTGTTCAGACCACGTCTTGCGGTAGCGGCCGGGCGTCATGCCCGTCTTTCGGCGGAAGAGTTTGCACATCGATTCGACGTGGCGGAAACCGGCCAAATCGGCGATTTTTGCCAACGGCAACTCGGTCGTGCTGAGCCACTGCATCACGCGGTCGATTTGCACGCGATCGATCTCGTCCTTCGGCGAGCGGCGGAGCACCGCGGCAAAACGCCGCTTCAACGTGCTGCGGGAAAGACCCACCTGCCGCACCACGTCAGCGACGGCAATGCCGTCGCAGGCACGTTCTCGAATGAACCGCACGGCGGCGGCCACGTCCGCATCGGAGATCGCCAGCATGTCGGTCGACTGCCGCATGACAACCCCCAGGGGTGGAATCACCGTCCTGGCCCTTGGCGGCGACGCGCCGCGCATCATTCGGTCCAACAGAGCGGCCGCCTCATAGCCGACCTTCAGCGGATTCAGGGCCACACTCGACAGCCGCGGATCGCACAAATCGCAAAGCATCTCGTCGTTGTCCACTCCGATCACGGCCACTTCGTCGGGCACTGCGATCCCGCATTCCCCGCACACGTTCAACACGTGGTGGGCGCGATCGTCGGTGGCGGCCATCAAACCGACCGGTTTGGGCAGCGACTTGAGCCACGCTGCGATGTGGGTAACGGGGGGCAGACGCTCGGCTTCGATCGTGGCGGCATCGAACTTTCGAGCCGGCGCCGGATCGGCGTAGACGCTGACCGAATGACCATGCTGCGCCAGGTACTCCACGAAGTATTCCGATCGCCTCTCGCTGAAGTGGATGCCCGCGAATCCGCAAAAGGCAAAGTGAACCAGTCCCCGGTCGAGGAGATGATCGGCCGCCAATCGTGCAACGGCCCGATGATCGGTAATAATGACCGGAACGTTCTTGATGCGATGCAAACCGAGCAGATCGACCGTGGGCACGTGCAATCGGGCAATCTGCCGTGCAAACCGCGGAGTGGCGATGCGAGCGATGATCCCGTCGCCGTGCCAATGCCCTAGCCACTCGGGCGCGGCGTCATAGAGTCGCCGCTCGTGGTTATAGATCGTCCACGGCCGATGCTCGCGGACGTAGGTCGCAATCCCGTGCAGCAAGCCGCGCCCGTAGCCGCGGGACGATTCAACCAACACGGCGATCTTCCGACGGCTGGACATTACCGCGGTTCCCGAGTTGTCTGCCAACGGTTTCTCTATTCTCCCGTCAGCGTGAAGGCGGCCCAGTAATAGGGATGGGCGGCGGCGCCGGCTGTACGACGGGCCTCGATCCGCGCAACTGCGCGTTTCGCAGGGCGTCCGCCTTGCTTTGGCCGGCCGATAGATTGGCGAAGAAACTGTTCATCAACTGCACCGTCTCCTCGTCGGGGATTCTCCACAGCGTCGAAACCACCGTCTTCGCCCCCGCCAACTGAAACGCCTGTCGCAGGCCCGCCACGCCCTCGCCGTTGCGAATCTGCCCCAATCCCGTCTCGCAGGCGCTCAACACCACCAACTCGGTACCCCGCAGGTCCGTGCCGACGATCTCCAGACCCGTCAGGATTCCATCGTCGCCGGTCTCCGCGGCCTCTTCTGCCCGCTGATTGCAGCCGGCCAGAAGCAGCCCGCAACGCAGCAGCGGGTTCTCCAGCGGCTTGCCCTCGGTGGTGAGCACCGCGCGGCCCTTGTTGCTCTCTTCCGCCAACCGGGCGTCCCGTTGGTCGCGGGCGACCTCCTGGTCGGGCATGAAGAAGCCGTGCGTGCTGAGCACCAATACACGGGGACGGTGCAGCGCCTTGAACACGCCCTCTAACGCAAACTGGTTCTGATAGAGCACCGGCTTCACGCCGGCGTAGCGCTCGATGCTGGGCATGACGGCTTCCGCCTCCTCGGCCGTGCCTGGCAGGCGATCGACCTTGGGCAGACTGCTCAGGCTTGCCAGCCCGCGGCTGCTGGCGACTTGTTCCTGCGGCGCATCGCTGCGCAGCACCGCCCGCGTGGCCGCCTCCGCCTCCGGCAGGCCCAGGTCATAATCGGGATTGGCGAACAGGGTCGAGGTGTAGAGTTTTTGCTTCTTGCCGCTGGTTTGGCGGATTAGGTCGCGGCCGCTGATTTGGTAGCTGATCTGGTATTCTTCGATGGCGTACTTCCCGCCTTCCAAAGGCAGCGCCCCCCAGGGAATCAGCCACAGGGCCGAATCGGGACTGATCAGCAGCCGTCGCGCTTTGCCAAAATGCCGTTCGAGCGGCTCGAAGACCAAGCGGGTGAGGGCCTGCATCGCCTTGCGAACCTGCCGCTCGGCCCTGGCCTCGCTTTCGTCATGGATCGTCTTCTCCGATTGTTCCAGCGTCTTGCGGGCCACCTGCACGACCATCTCAATCGGCTTTGCCTCGCCCAGATCGACGATGGTAATCTCGCCTTGCCCCGCGGCCGGAATGAGCCAGGCGGCGTAATGGGGTGCAAACCAACGGTCTTCCTTCCTCTTGGCTTGGAAGTTCGCAACCCAGAACCGGGCAATTTCGATCAAGAGCGAGTTCTTGGCCAGGACAGCGCCGCACGGCGGCCGGTTCGACCCAGGGATCGACCGGGGCGGTGCGGCCGGTGGCTTGGCCCAGCCGACGCGAAAGCTCTTGCTCCTGACCCGCCAGGGCATCGAGTTGCTGACGATAGGCGGCCTCCTGGCCAGGCTTGGGCATCCCCATGCTCAATTTGGCTAACTGGCTGCGGACAGCCAACAGTTGTTTCACCAGATCGGCAAGTGCCGGGTTCGTCCCCTCGGCCGCCAGGATGTTCCGTTGGGCGAGCGATTCCTGAGCCACCGCCTTGCCGTTGAGGATCCAGCCCGCCGAGCGCCGGACAGTCTCAACGTCATCCCGCTGGCTCATCCCTAGCGATAAGGCAACGTGGAATTGCCCTTCATCTTGCGTTTGCAGGAAAGTGATCTGTTCTTTTTCGCTCAGGACCGGCAGGGTGCAGGAAACATGGCGGCGGACAATCCGCCGCTCTCGCTCTATCTCGCCGACGGCCTCCGACCGTCGCTCGGTTCCAGCATGCAGAAGCGCCAGGTTGTTCAGGCTCGTCGCCACGTCGGGATGATCCGGCCCGAGTTTGGACTCGCGAATTCTGAGGCTCCGCTGGTAAAGCGGTTCCGCCTTGGCGTATTGGCCCATGGCCCTGTACAGAGCCGCCAGGTCGTTCAGGTTCGCTGCCACGTCGGGATGATCCAGCCCGAGTTTGGACTCGCGAATTCTGAGGCTTCGCAGGTAGAGCGATTCCGCCTTCGCGTATTGGCCCATGGCCTGGTACAGAGTTGCCAGGTTGTTCAGGCTCGCCGCCACTAATGGATGATCCAGCCCAAGCTTGGACTCGTGAATTTTGAGGCTCCGCTGGTAGAGCGGTTCCGCCTTGGCGTATTGGCCCATTTCCTGGTACAGAATCGCCAGGTTGTTCAGGCACGTTGCCACGTGGGGATGATCCGGCCCGAGCTTGGACTCGCGAATCTTGAGGCTCCGTTGGTAGAGCGGTTCCGCCTTCGCGTATTGGCCCATGGCCTGGTACAGAGTTGCCAGGTTGTTCAGGCCCTGCGCCACGTCAGGATGATCCAGCCCAAGCTTGGACTCGTGAATTTTGAGGCTCCGCTGGTAGAGCGGTTCCGCCTTCGCGTATTGGCCCATGGCCTTGTACAAAATCGCCAGGTTGTTCAGGCTCGCCGCCACGTCGGGATGATCCGGCCCGAGCTTGGCCTCGCGAATCTTGAGGCTCCGCTGGTAAAGCGGCTCCGCCTTGGCGTATTGGCCCATTTCCTGGTACAGAATCGCCAGGTTGTTCAGGCACGTTGCCGCGTGGGGATGATCCGGCCCGAGTTTGGACTCCTTAATCTTGAGGCATCGCAGGTAGAGTGGTTCCGCCTTGGCGTATTGGCCCATGGCCTCGTACAGAAGCGCGAGGTTGTTCAGGCTCGTCGCCACGTCGGGGTGATCCGGCCCGAGCTTGGACTCGCGAATCTTGAGGCTCCGCTGGTAAAGCGGTTCCGCCTTGGCGTATTGTCCCATGGCTTCATACAGATTCGCCAGGTTGTTCAGGATAACGCCGGTGTTTTCGTGTTCGAGGCCGAAGACCTCTGGGGCCAACGCCAGCGCTCGTTCGTAGGCGCGGGCCGCGCCGGGGTAGTCGCCCTTCGCATACAGAGTCTCTCCCTCGGCGAACGCGGCTTGCAGGTCGGCTTCATCGTCGGCATGCGCAATCTGCGGCAGGGAAAAGCTCAGTTGGACAACCATTGAAATCACAATGGCCATAGGCCAGCTACGCCGAAATCGGTAACACATACGTCCCTCGCGCAACAAAGGAATGGGTCAGTACGGTGGATCGTCCAACCCTTGTTGTACGGAGTATCGCATGTTTGTCAACCGGCCGGGCGAACGTTGATCGGGCATCGCGGGCGGGATCGCAAGATCGCCAGGCTCTCCGCCGAGCAGTTCACGCCAATAGCAAGTTGCTGTCGTTGTAGAGCCACGCTGCCTTGGCGGAAACGGCCGTCTCCGCCAAAGCTCCCAACACGGCATCGCTGGCCAGAGACGTCGCGCTGGGGGCGGATCTCGCCGCGCCCGACACGCTGAACGTGCCGGTGACGGATGATGAATTGCCGGCCTTGTCTCTGGCCGTAATGACGTAGGTGTGGGCGCCGACAGCGAGCCCGCCGATGGCCGCGGAGAAATTCACGCCGATCACCGCGGCATACGGCCCGCGGATCTGCGAGACGTTCACGCCGTCGATCGCGAGGCTGCAACCGGCCACGCCGTCGGCATCGGCGGCGTTCCAGCTAATCACTCTTTTTGCCGCCGAAACTACCACGCTGCCGATCGTCGGGCCATTGTTGACTGCGGCCACCACGTCGAAAGAACCGAAGTAGCTCGAAGAGTGGCCCGCCTTGTCGGTGGCCGTGATCACGTACTGATGGGATCCAGCCGGGAGCGTGCCGATGGCTCCGGAGTAATTCACGCCGGAGGTTGCCGCATAGGGGCCATGGACCTGCGAGACGTTCACGCCGTCGATCTTGAGGCTGGAACCGGCCACACCGCCGGCGTCGGCGGCGTTCCAAGTAATGACTTTTTTCGCCATCGAAACCACTACGCTGCCGATCGCCGGGCCGTTGTTAAGCGCGGCCACCACATCGAAAGAACCGGAGTAGGTCGAAGAGTGCCCGGTCTTGTCGGTCGCTGTGATCAGGTAGGTATGCGTGCCGGCGGAGAGTGTGCCGATGGCTCCGGAGTAATTGACGCCCGAGGTTGCCGCATACGGCCCGTAGACATGCGAAGCATTCACGCCGTCAATCTTGAGGCTGGACCCTGCCACGCCGTCGGAATCGGCGACGTTCCAAGTAATCACCTTGTTCGCCGTCGAAACCACGACGCAACCGATCGCCGGGCCGGCATTCGGAGTGATCGTCACCGGGGTCGAAGCGAACGTCCATCCGGCGGCCGTCGAGCTGGCGTCGAAATTGACGTGCGTCGTGCTCGTTGCGGCCGAGTTCAAGGTGAAATCGGCCGAGTAGAGCCGTTGAGACTGTGTTCCCGGCCAGTTCTGGTTCAAGTCGGCCCAACCAACCAGCACGTATGTGTCGGTGCTCGGGTCGCCGTCGGAGTCGTTCGTATCAGGTTGCGGCGTCTCCTGCGAGATCATTCCGTTTGCCAGGACGTTGCTCAAGCCGTTGAACGTCAGCAACGAGGAGTTGTAGTACATCCGCAGGCCCAGGCCCGAGAGCGTGGGGTCGGAGGGATTGGTGCTGTAGTTGACGTCGAAAGTGGCGTGCGCTCCCGGAGACACCGAGATGTTGGTTTGACTGGGCGTAACGATTTGATTCTGCACCGCCTCAGCACTTGTCGAAACTGCCGAAGCCGTTGCCGAACTTTCTTGCTGTGAGGCGATCCCGCTTAGCTGCTGCAAATGCAGGCTTGACGAGCTCACTGTGGGATTGAACGAATCCAAGAAGCTCTTGATTGCGGCTTGGGTAGTGTTCGTCGCCCCCGTGCCGATCAGGCCAGTCGTTGTCCATCCTCCGGAAGGATCGAACAGGTATCGCATGATCAACATGCCGTCGGTCAGGGCATCGGGCGTACCGTTGCCGTTGACGTCGAGCATCGTCGAATATGCGGCGTCCAGATAGGAATTGATTTGATCGTACGTGGTTCTTGTTGCACCCGGGCCAATCGCCCCCGCCGTCGACCAATTCCCGTCAGGATCGAACAAGTATCGCATGATCAGGATGCCATCCGTCAACGGGTCGCACGTACCGTTGCCGTTGACGTCGAGATTGATGGGGGCTACGGTAACAGTGGTCGACCGCGGTTGAAAACTATAGTCGGGGGCGGCGGTCGCGGTGAAGTTGACGGCACTCGTTCCCGTCACACTCTGATTCAAAGTGAAGTTGGCCACGTACAAGGTCGTGGGCAACGCTTGATTCGGCCAATTGCCGGCCAGGTCCGCCCAAGACACCATGACGTATTGGTCGGTGCTGCCGTCCGAATCGCCGTTCGTAGTATCGGCCTGCGAGGCCTCTTGGGAGACAAGTCCCGTCTGCAATACGTTGGTCAAACCGGTGAAAGTCATGAACTGCGAGTTGTAGTACAGTTTCAGCCCCAGCCCGGACATGGTGTTATCGTTCGTCGAGGTGGTGTATTGAACGGGGATGCTGATGGGTTGTCCGGCCGCCGAGCATAAGTCCTTCGGAAGGACCGTCTGCCATTTCCCGTCGTCATCCGCGATGGTGATCGTGGCGCTGTTGGCGACGCTGGTCCCGTCGGTCAGCGTCATGGTGACGCTTCTGGGATAGTTGGCCGTGGTGTTGTCGATGACGACGAGAGTGACGTCGATCGACGATTGACCGGCGGCGATGGTGACGGAATTACCCGTCACCAACGTTCCACCGCCACCCGCGGTCCAAGCGGTCTCCAGTTCATAATCCGAGGTTGCAGGGTCCGCGAGAGGGTCCGTGTATCGGATAGCCGTCCCATCGATGGTGAAGTCGACCGTGAGCGCGCCGGTTGTGTCTCCGGTACGGGTGATGCGAAAAGTGCCGTTGGTGGAGGGCTCGGCGGCCTGGCTATTAACCGCCGCAACGGACAGCGAAAACACGTTACTGGCCGCAATGCTGATAGCCGCACTGCTAGATACGCCGATGTCGTAGCCGCTTCCGCCCTGGATCGTTAGCGAGGCGGTTTCGCTCGGCTTGGTCGTAGTGCCGGCGACGACTGCCAAAGTGACATCCACGTAGGACTGGCCGGCGGCAATCGTCACCGAGTTGCCCGTCACCACCGTTCCAGCGACACTGAGTGTGTAATCCGTGCCTAGCGTGGCGTTGCCGCCGGTTGTGAAGCCTACCGTCAGCGCGGAAACCAAACTGCCCGTGCGGGCGATCCGGTAGACGCCGGTGTCCGACGGCGCACCGGCCGAGGAGTCGGGCGCCGACACGGTAACGACATCCGGGTTTTCGTCGATAATGTTGATGGTCGCAGTGTCGTTGGGAGGCGCGATGACACCGTAGCCGGTTCCGCTTTCTAACGTCAACAGCGCCGTCTCCGTTGCGGTGGTGGCACTGTTGGCGGCCGTCAAGGTGATATCGACTTTGTTGACGCCGGCGGGAATCGTCACGGTGTCGTTAGAGCAACTAAGCGTATAGTCCGTTCCTTCCACGGCGGTGCCGCTCATTTGGAACTGCACCGTGAGCGGTGAAGTGTTGTCGGGGGCCGCGCGGGTGATCTCGAAAGTGCCGCTGTCCGATGGCGCTCCAGCCGTGGCGTCGGGCGCCGCCACCGAAACAACGGTGCTGCCATTGTGCGTGACGGTGATGCTCGCGGTGTTGGGCGTGCCGATTGCGTATCCGCTGCCGCCGCTCGTCACGGTCAGCGTGGCTGTTTCGGCCGGCTCCGCCGTAACGCTGGGAACGACGGTCAGGGTGATGGCCACGCTTTGCTGGCCGGTCGGAATTATTACCGAGCTGCTCGTCAGAATCGTTCCGCCAACGCTGAGTGTATAATCCGTCCCTCGCGCCGCGTCGCCTCCGGTCATAAAGTTCACCGTCAGCGGCGCACTCATGTCGGTACTCGGGCGGCTGATCGTGTAGGTGCCGGTGTTGGACGGATTCGCGGCCGTAGCATCGCTCGCCACCACCGTTACGGCGGGCAGAACGCCGGAGATTTCGTCTTTGAGGGTGATGCTCGCTTCGTAGGACGTGCCGACGTCATAGCCGGTCCCGGTCTGTAGGATCAAATTGGCGGTCTTTGTCGGCTTATGCTGACCATCGGCATAGGGTTCCAATGTGATGTCCACGTACGCCTGCCCGGCGTCGATCGTCACGGTGTTGCCGCTGAGGAGCGTCGTGCCGTCCTTCAACAGGCAGTAGTCGCCGCCGGTCCCCGTGAGGCTGCGCACTGCGTCACCTGTGGCGTAGAAGTTGACCGTAAGCGGGTTGGTCGTGCTGTTCGAGCGGGTGATACGAAAGGTTCCGTTGTCCGACGGCTCTCCCGCTACAGCGTCGGGCGCTGAGATGTTCACGATCTTATCGCCGATGGTGGCGACCTCGGAGCCACCGGCAGACAGCAGACATCTATCTTCCAGCGGCTCGTAGCGGAGCCAGCGGTGGAATGCGTCGCGCCTGGCGGCCTGGCTGCGCTGGTCCGAGTGTCGTCGATGTTTGTAGCGATTGCGGGAGGGAACAATGGCCGTGGACATCACAAGCTCCTTCCATCTGGTAAGAGGCAGGAAAGTCGCTGGGTGGGTCGTTTGGGCAATGCTAATCATCTATAGCTCACCCCACTGTGTGACGGCCCCCTGGGGCGGCTTTTCTCTTACACCCCCCACATCGGTTGCAGTTGTCGCTGCAATCGGAAGAATCTTCGTAATCGGATTATGTTCCGCCCTCAACCAGGCCGAAACATTAGGAGATGCCCTCCGGCTCTGCCGGCGTTGCACCGCTATTCATCCCTTGGTAGGGGGTGTCGCGGCGGGAGGCGCCTCCGAAAAGTGGAAATGGTGCCGATGACTCGAATCTGGACGACAGCCTGTCGCATAGCTGTTGTGATCGCCGCCATCTTCGCTGGCAGCCCGGCACAGGGCGGTGGGGAAGTCACCGTTGTCGGCGCGTCCTGGCAGTCGCCCCAGACTCCCAAAACCGTCCAAGTGGACTCGCTCGCCCAACCCATCTCTCGCTCGCCCAACGCCGAGCCTCCCGGAGCACCATCTCAGCTCCCCAACGCCCCGACGCAGCCTGCGTTGGAAGACGATGGGAGCGAGTTCTCGGAGGAAGTCTCCGCATTTGAGAGTTGGCTCGACGGGCTAGGTTGTAGCCGCTGGAGCATCGACTACCGCTACCGTGCGCTTGTCAGCAGCGGCGTTACCAGCAGTTTCGGCACGAGCGACCCGCCTCCGACTGGATACGCTCCGTTGAGCCAGCTCAACTTCCCAATCAATTCAAGCTGGCACGGCGTGCGGGTTGGATTCGACGAGTTGAACTGGGGAGCCCATTTCGAATGGATGGCACCGCAGCAGAGCATCGACGGGCAGCTCTCCGATCTTGACTGGAGGTCCGCCGGCCAGGAGTACAGCGATCTGGGATCCGCGCAAGAACGGTGGGTCGATGGTCAGATGATCGATCTGGGCTTGGACTTCCTGTTGACAGACTGCGTCTTCAAGCTTCCCATCGAAATCTGGCCGACAATCGGATTCCGCTGGCAGCGATTCGACCTCACCTGTTACGACGGCGTGCAGTCGAAATATGACAACCAATGGCTCGACCCGCCCGACCAGTATCCCGGCGACGTAATCACTTTCAACCAGCAATTCTACATCGGGTATCTTGGCGGCCAGTTCCGAATGAAGCTGAGATCAGTCTGCTTGACTTTTCAAGCGGATTGGGGATACACCTGGGGTTACAATATCGACCATCATCTGGACCGCGACGGCGACCTATACCTGATGCAGTCCACGGAGGGCAATACGTGGCACCTCGGGTTTACCGCGGAAGTTCCGCTGGGTTGTCACGTTTCCATGGGGTTTCAATGTGACCACCTGGAAATCCGGACGTCGGGAACACATCGTCTCCAGAATCTGCTGCTCGGCGAGGACTCAAGCTGGGACAATGGAGTATCGGTCTCGTCGAATCAGACGTCGCTGATGGCATTTCTCCGCTTCCGCCTATAGCGGGCGGTCCCGGCCGGAGGGGCAGACAGGAATCTCTGCCTCACTCTTCCAAAGCCTTGACTGTTCCGATTCTAGCGATTTTTTCGCCATGTTTTCCTTTCGCATCGTTTCATGTTGCGAAAAATCCCCATCCTGCCAGGAAACGTGGTAGAATTGGATACTGGAGTAAAGTGGTCCCGAGGATAGGGCCATGACGCGCTCATGGACGACTGGCTGGTTGGCGGTAGTTGCCGGGGTATTCTGCGCGGCTAGCATCGCGGGCTGCAACAGTTTCCAGTCGTCGGGCATCGATCCGACCGGCGAGCACTTCTTCACGCCGGCGCCTCCTCCGCCCACCGCAGTGGCCGCCGCTCCCGTCAGTCCCTATCCGCCGAACGAACGGTATTTCGATGATCCGATGGGCCCGTTGCCCTGGGACGACGTCGCCGTACTGATCGAGCCGCGCGAGATCGTTGCGCCGGTGGGAAGCGAGATAGTCCTTATCGCCGGCGTGCTCGGTCCCGACGGATACCTGCGAACCAATCGCCGGCTGGAGTGGTCGATCGCGCCGGGGGGCGTCGGGCAGTTCGTGGCCGTCGAACCGGGCGGTTTCATCGATCCTTTCCTGGGCGACTTCAATTGGCCGCGGCTAATCAACGCCACCACGGCCGTCGGCAGCACCTCGCGGAGCAACGTCAGGCTCAACCGCGGCGCCCCCACGCCGGAAAACGACAAATTCGTGCGTCGCGGCGAAGGCTGGATCAGCCTCACTTCGCCGTCGGAAGGCACGAGTTACGTCAACGTCGTAGCGCCCGAAGTCCGCAACTGGGACGCCCGCAGAAAGACCGCCGCCGTTCACTGGGTGGACGCCTTGGCGATCTATCCGCCGCCGGCGATCAATCCGGCGGGCACAAAACACGTTTTCACGACCACGGTGACACGGAGTTCGAACCAATCACCGTGCGAGAACTGGATCGTTCGCTACGAAATCGTCGATGGTCCGCCGGCCGGTTTTTCGCCTACCGGCGCCATGTCGGCCGAGGTCCGCACCAACTCCGCCGGTCAGGCGTGCGTCGAAATCGTCCAGAAGCAGCCTGCTTCAGGCGTGAACAGGATAAACATTCAAGTGATCCGGCCGGCCGACGCGCCTGGCGCCGGCGGCCAGCGGCTGGTGGTGGGTAATGGCACGACGACGAAAACCTGGTCGGCGCCCGACCTGGCGGTTCACGTGATGGGCCCGCCCACCGCGAGCATCGGCGCCAGGTTGAGCTACCAGATCGATCTTTCCAACCCCGGCGACTTGCCGGCCAAGGGCGTGACGGCCGTCGTGGACGTGCCCGACGGGCTGACGTACGTCGGCGGCAATCCGGCGGCGGAAGTGACGGGCCGGCAGCTTCGCTGGCCGCTCGGCGATCTTGGGGCCAGACAGCGGCGGCCGATCGAGATCGCTTTTCGCACCGAGAAACAGGGCAGCGCGGTCGTCTGCTGCGATGCGACGGCCGCTGGCGGATTGAAGGTCCGCGACTGCGCCAGCACGACGATCTCAGTGACGGCGTCCGCGGCGCCACCGACGTCGCGCGGCGCGCCCGCGCTCGGCGTTGCGATCGCTCCGGTGCAAACGACGGCGAACGTGGGCGACAAGGTGCCGTTCGATATAGTCGTCACGAATCGGACGCAGGCGATTGTGACTGGCGGGACGATCAGGGTGCGTTACGATCCGGGATTGGCTTATGCCGGCAAGGCCAAGGTGAAGGACGTTATCGAGAACGAAGTGCGGGATCTGTCGCCGGGCGGGATGCAGCGATTCACCCTGGCGATGCGAGTGACCGCTCCGGGGCGGCTCGGTCTGACGGTGGAGGTAAGCGCTCCAAACTCCGCTCCGGCCAGCGCGCAGGCGGTCGTAACGGCAATTGGCTCGGCGGCGGTTCCAGTGTCGGTCGCAATAAGCGGTCCTCAGAAGTCGCCGACGGTCGGCGACACGGCACGGTTCACGATCGACGTGACGAACACGGGCGGGGCGACGTTGCAAGACGTGCAAGTCGTCAGCCGCTGCGACCCGGCGCTGGTTCCGGCGAAGGCCACGGACGGTTGGAAGATCGCCAACGAATCGCTGGTGTGGAACGTTGATAGCCTGTTGGCCGGTCAGGTAGCTCGGTTCGTGGTTGAATGCAGGTGCCAAGCGGCGTCGGCGAAGGCATGCAATCACGTCACCGTCTCATTGCCCGACGGCGGCCGGGCAGGCGGTGAGGCCGCATTGGAGATACTTCCGCTGCCCAGCGTCAGGCGAGGGACCGACAGCGATGGCATCCCCGACATTTTGAAGAAGCAGAAACCGCCAATCCCGGCGCTTCCCGCAATGCCCGTCAAGCCGGCTGTCGAAAGGTTGCTGCTGTCGGCGGCTGGGCTTTCCAATCCTGTGCGTCCCGGCGGTCAATTGACGTATGAGATCCGAGTGACCAACAAGGATACGATTCCTTACCACCAGATTGTCGTGACGGCGACACTGCCCGACGGCATGACGCCCGTCGCGCTTGGCACCGCCGGAGCGAAGATCGACGGGCAGGTGATTACTTTCAATCCGGTCGCCGAATTGTCGCCGGGCAAGACGCTGACGTATCGAGCCCGGGTGTTGGCAAAGCAGTCGGGCAGGTATCATCTCCACGTCAAAATGACCACCCCGGATTGGCCCGAGCCGGTGGCGGGGGATTCCGACGAGACCGAGGTGCGCAACTACGCGCCGTGGTGGGTAGACACCATTAACGACGTGGGGCAGACATTCCTGTCTGCCGTGCGAAAAACACGGCAAACGGGGCAGACAGGAATGTCTGCCCCACCGGACACACATCACATGCCACGATTCGTGATCCTCCGCCATGACAGCCCGCGAGGCGAGCATTTCGACTTCATGCTCGAAGCCGCCGGCGTGCTGAAGACCTGGGCGTTGCCCCGTCGCCGGAAGCCGGCGTTGAAATGGACTGTGAGGCCCTTGCGGATCATCGCTTGGCGTATCTCGACTACGAGGGCCCGATCTCCGGCGATCGCGGCGTCGTGACTTGCTGGGATCGCGGCACGTATACGGTCGAACGACAGCACGACCGAGAATGGGCCGTGGCGCTTGCCGGCGAGAGACTTGTGGGCCGCGCCATGCTTCTATGTTCGGCCGACGATACGAAGCAGTGGCGTTTCTCGCTCAGAGACGGCCCGCAGTCCGGTGGCTCTATCGCTTCCGTCGCTCCGTAACCCCCGACACATGGATTTCCCCCTTGCGAAGCTCGAGCGATTCGATGCGCACGACGCGATCGGCGTCGTCCCCGGGAAGCGAAATCAAGGCGACGGGATCGCCGCCGGCCTGCGCCCATTTGAGCCGAAGCTGCATGTCGGCCGCCCCCTTCGACAAGCCGTCGAGAACGTCTTTCAGAGGCAGCGGAAGCATGCCGGCTCGGCCTCGAACGATCCGCAGCGCGACGACGCTCGGCTCGGGCACATAGGGTTGAAACGTCAGGCTCAAAACTGTGTCGATGCCTCCCCGCTCATATTGGCAGGCCACGGTCATCTCGCTGGGCTCGATTACCACTCGCGGGTCGTGAACCGACGGCGGCAGGGCATTCGGATGGTTCTTGCGCAGATCGACCGCCAGCCAGCCATTGATCTCCTCGGCGGTGATGACGGCCTGCCAACGCCCAAGCCAGTTCGCGGCGCTTTGCAGCGCGCCGATCTTCTTGAGCATTCGGCCGCTCGCCTTTTCGAGCACCGGTTGTTCGATCGTCATCGCCTCGCGGTAGAACGCCGGTTTGTGCCGCACGGCGAAATACAGGCTTAGCAGAGCCAGAGCAACGAGAGCCGCCATTGACGCAATGATCATTACGATTCGACGCGATCTTCGCGACATGGCAATTACACTCCTTTGCGCCGTCTCGGCTCGTCATGAAGATATTGGGGAGGGGATTGAATCAGCACTCCGCCGACTCGCCGGCCGTACAACTGGCCGAAGTGCCGCCTGTCGCCCGTCAAGAGATGCGTAGCACGGGCGGCGATCGCCGCAGCCGGAATCGGTCGGTCCTTCTCCGGCAGGTGGACGACCAACGGCGCAATCGCCGGAGCCGCCGCTGCGTGGCCGGGCAGAATCTCCACGACCAAAACCAGTTGTTTGAGCCGTTGCAGACAAGCGATGCCGGTGAGATTGCGTTCCGCTTCTTGCACGGCGTACTCGGAGGAAAGGAGCCGAATGCCCTTTTTCTTCCACAACGCAAGAAAACAGTTCTCGGGCGCATAGGCGGCGGAGAATAATACGTTGGCGTCCAGAAATACGCGGTCCAATCGTCATACTCCGGGCGGTTTATCGTGTGCGATTTTGTCCGGATCGAGCCCCATCCGGCACACTTCCTTGACGGCCCAGCGGTAATCGCGCTTCGTCACGGCGTTGTTCAGAAGGAACTCAGCCCTCCTCTCGGGCGAATAGACCTCGACCGGCAGAGCAACCGCCGGCCGCACCGAGACTCCATCCTCGCCTTCCTCGATAATGACGGTGGCGCCCTCGTTCAGAGCGAAGCGGCGACGCAGCGCCGCGGGGATGACCACGGTTCCGCGTTTGCCGATCTTGCTGATTTCCCGGGACGACATGAACCCACCCTTTGCGTAACAATCCCTGAATATCAGATTATCGGAATCTATGATTATTCTACCATGATTTGCGGTCCTTGGCAAGGGCCGATCCGAACACGGGGGAGGGGCCGCCATCCTACGCAAACCGCAGCAGAGCGTAGTTCTTCTTTCCCGAACGCAAGATCATCGTCGATTCGCTGGCCAAGATGGGCCGTCGTCAGTTGCGTTTCGATCCCCTCGACGCGACGGTTATTCACATACGCACCGCCCTGGGTGATCGTTCGCCGGGCCTCCCCCTTGCTCTTTGCGAGTCCCGATTCGACCAGGGCGTCGATGATCGGCAGCCCTTCGCCCGACAGCCGTTCGCGCGGCAATTGCCGGCTGGGGACGTCGGCGAAGATGCCGGCCAGTTGGGCGTCGTTCAGGTCGCTGATTTCGGCGCCGAAGAAGATTTCGGTCGCGCGCTCGGCCGTGCGAATGCCTTCCGGGCCGTGGACCAATCGCGTCAATTCGGCGGCCAGCCGGCGCTGCGCCGAACGCCGGCCCGGATCGGCTTGATGCTCGGCCAGCAGCGTGTCGATTTCGCCTTTCTCCAAGTCGGTGAAGAATCGCAGGCAGACGCCCACGTCGGCGTCGTCCAGATTGATCCAGTATTGATAGAACTGGTAGGGGCTGGTCTTTTCGGCCGAAAGCCACAGGGCGCCCGACTCGCTCTTGCCCATCTTCGTGCCGTCGCTCTTGGTCAACAGCGGGCAAGTGCAGCCGTACAGTTGCACGCCGCGCAGCCGCCGGGCCAGGTCGATGCCGGCGGTGATGTTGCCCCACTGGTCGCTTCCGCCCACCTGCACCTCGCAACCGAACTGCTCGTTGAGATGCACGAAATCGTAGGCTTGCAGCAGCATGTAGCTGAACTCGGTGTAGCTCATGCCCGCTTCGCTGCGGTCGAGCCGGTTGCGAACCGAGTCCTTGGCGAGCATGACGTTCACCGGAAAATGCTTGCCCACGTCGCGGAGGAATTCGAGATAGCCGAACTTGCCCATCCAATCGTAGTTGTTCACCAGAACGGCCGACTGCGGGCCGCAATCGAAGTCGAGGAACCGCCGCAACTGCGGCTCCATGCCGGCGATGTTCGCCCGCAGCGATTCGACCGAGAGCAGGTTTCGTTCCTCGCTCTTGCCGCTCGGGTCGCCGATCATGCCGGTGGCGCCGCCGACCACCGCGATCGGCCGATGCCCCGCCTTCTGAAACCGCCGCAGGATCATCAGCGCCATCAGATGGCCGACGTGCAGGCTGTCGGCCGTCGGATCGAAGCCGGCGTAGACCGTCCGCGGCTTCTCCGCGAGCAGCTTCGGCAGGTTTGCGTCGTCGGTGGTTTGGTTGATCAGGCCGCGCCAGGACAGCTCGGCGATAACGTCGGACTGAGGGGGAGAGGGGAGAGAGGAGAGGGGAGAGGGAACGATGTTGGACGTCATTGGGGAATCCTTCTCTTCAAGGAGTTCGCAAGACCACTGATCAGCCGGGCAATCTCGGTCGTCATCTGCACCAATCGGTTGCTGTCGCTCGAATTGATGTATCGCAGCCGCTCCGCAATGAGCACCTGAGTCTCGACTTCTTTGACGGAACCATAAGCCATGCCGAGAAAATGCACATAGTCACGGGTTGTGTTGCGTCCGTTTCCCTCGGCGATATTCGACGGAATCGAGATGGCGGCACGGCGAATCTGGCTTGTAAGCCCATAGATTTCCTCTCGTGGAAATGCCGCAGTGGTCCGATAGATCGTTTCCACCAAATCCATTGCCTTCTGCCACACAATCAGATCGCGATAGTCCTTGACGACAGTCATGAATCTTCCTCCGGCAAATCGTTCTTGGCCCACTTAACGCAGGCCGCAATGAAGGCAACGTCGGGCAAACCCGTTATGATACCACAAAGCTTCAAAGAACCGCTGACCACAGCGGGGACATCTGAACCATGACACGCGATATGCGGTGATTATGGACGCGACAAACCAGATCGGGCCGAGAATGCCAAAATCATACTCTCGAACGGTCTCGAAGGGAGAGAAGATCAGAACAACACCTATGAACGCCAATCCGCCAAGAGAGATTCCGAGACACCACCGGCGACGATATTTGTAGTCGTCCCAAGCCACTGTATAGTCCGCGTCAGGAATCGTGGTTTGCCGGTTTGGTTCGTTCATCGTTTGCTCTCCCCTCTCCTCTCTCCTCTCTCCTCTCTCCCCTCACCTCCACTTATCATCATCCGCGAACGGATTCACCCCTCCGGGCAATTTTGGCTTGGGCAAGGCCTTCAACGCCTGCTCGGCCAGCCGCTGGTCCTCCTTCGTCGTGATCTTCATGTTGATCGGCGAGCCGGGCACGACCGTCACGGGATGGCCGATCCGCTCGACCAATTGGGCTTCGTCGGTGGCTTGGAAGCCGGCACGCTTCGCATAGGCGTCCAGCAGACAGCTGGCGGCGGAAGACCTGCGGCGTTTGCGCTTCCCAAAGCCCCTCGCGCGAGACGGTCTCCTCGATCTTGCGGTTGGCGTCGACCCGTTTGAGCGTGCCGGCGACGGGAATGGCGAAAATCGCGGCGTCCGACTTCTCGGCGGCCGCGAAAACCTGGTCGATCCAGGCGTCGGTCAAACAGGGCCGGGCGGCGTCGTGAACGCAGATGAAGTCGGCCTGCGGCTTCACCCGCGCCAACGCGGCCTCGACCGAATCGGCACGCTCCTCCCCGCCGTCGACCACCTCGATGCCCAAGAATGGCGATGTTGGCCGAAAACTTGAACATGAAGTCGGGCCGGTCCTCGGGCGCGATGACGAGGATCGTCTGGATCACGTCGCTGCGGCCCAAAAACCGCTCGGCCGAGTGGAGCCAGATGGCCTTGTTGGCCAGCGGGGCGAACACTTTCTTGTAGCTGCGGTCGGAAAACCGGCGGCTGCGGCCGGCGGCAGGCAGAATCACGGCGAATTTTGACACGTCGGCGTCTCCCATTCTTGCGAAATTGTCCCCCTCATTGTGCGGTTTTGCGGCCAAGCGTCAAGTCGGGCGGCAAACGTCTCGCGCAAGTACGAAGTCGTTTGTAGTTCCGGCTTCAGTCGGTCGCCCTGCGGCGGCTCCGCCTAAAGGCGGGACTACGAACGCTGCCCGGCCAAGCGTCGGTGATATTGACACCGCCAGGTCTGCTGTGTCATCCTTATGCTGTTTTGGCTCTGCCGATAGCGTCGCTCGATGAACCCCGCACCCTGATATTGCACCATGTCACCCATGCCGGAACCGATCATTCTCGCCACTTGGACTTTTGGAAAGATCGCCACTGCGGCGGGCTGGCCGTACCTCGGCGGGCCGAACGGATCGAGCTTGGACGCCGTCGAACAGGGGTGCCGGGCCGTCGAGTCCGATCTGGAGGTGACAAGCGTGGGCCGGGGCGGCTGCCCGGATCGCTCCGGCGAGGTTTCGTTGGATGCCTCGATCATGCAATCGCCCTCCCGATGCGGGTCGGTCTGCTACGTGCGACGGTTCGAGCATCCCGTGACGATCGCCCGCATGGTCATGGAGCGATTGCGTATCGTGCTCGTGGCCGGCGACGGGGCCGACCGCTTCGCCATGCGGCAGGGATTGCCGCCGTGCAATCTGCTGACCGAAAGCGCGCAGGAGCGATGGCGGAAATGGGCCCAGGAGCATCCCGACCTGCAATGCCGCGACGATGCACCCTACGTTCCGCCGAGCAACCACGAAGAGCGTTCCGCCGGGGACTGTCCCAATTTTCGTCTCAGCGAAAATGGGACTGTCCCCCTTCCGTGCGACGATGAGTTTCCCTGCGACGATGAAAACCTGCCGCACAATCGCCATCACGACACGGTGGGCGTGCTGGCGATCGATTCCAGCGGCACGCTCTCCGGCGCCTGCTCGACCAGCGGGCTGCCGTTCAAGGCGCCGGGGCGCGTTGGCGATTCGCCGATCATCGGCCACGGGCTGTACGTCGATCCGCGCCGCGGCGCCGCCGTGGCCACCGGCAAGGGCGAATTGATCATGGGCGTTTGCGGCAGCTTTCTCGCCGTCGAATTGCTCGGCCGGGGCGCTTCGCCCGCCGACGCCGCACGCGAAGTGATCCAACGCATCGCCGACAGCTACGAACTCGTCGAGGAAGATCAGGCGGTGATCGTTGCCGTGCATCCGTCGGGCCAGATGGAGCGCCGCGGCGCTGCGGCCGGGCTATCGCACGGCGGTGCGCACGTCAACCCGCGATGAAATGGCCGAACCGCGAGTGCATCTTGCTGCCGTAGTGCGGCCACCAAGAAGTTCTCGCCGCTTTCCAACCCCCCCGATTGCAATCGGGGGGCGTTTCTCGCCGGCGAGAATTTTCTGAACGAGGAAGTGGTGCGCCGTATACCATGCGAACGTCGCGCGACGGCGCCTCGTTACGGCTTCTTTTGCAGCAAGCCCTCTAGCTGCTTCTGCAGCGTCGTGACGGTGTCCTTCATGTCCTCTTCTTCTGATAGCTTATAGTCGAGCTTCTCGACCGCTTCCTTCGTGACCTTCTGCAACCCGTCGACAAAAGTCTTCTGAGGAGGCTCTTTTGCCAGCAGTTGGATTCCCCTGGGGGACTTTTCGTCATCGCCGCCAAGCGCCGTCAGCACGGCATCGAGACGACGCAACATCCGGCGACGAAATGCAACGCTGGCGGTGTCCTTCGTCGTTTCCAGCCCGTCCTTGCAGGCGTCGATCGCCAACTGGCCGAGCGCGGCCGCCGTTTCCACCGGATTGATTCCGCCGGCCGATGAATAGTTCAGTTTTCCCAATGCGTCGGCGGCGGCGCATCGCACGAGGAAGGGGAGCTTGGTGTCGGCGACGATCTTCAGCAGCGCCGTGAACGCATCGTTCTTTTCGCCGACCGCGCCGAGAGCCCCCAGCGTTTCGGCGGCCTGCGCAACCATCCACGCACGGGCGGATAGAGCGGAACCCGCCGGCACGTCGGCGGTCGCCAGTCGGAGCATGAGGTCATTTACTTTCTTTTTAGCCTCGCCGCCTGAAATGCCGGCCGACGCATGCCGCAGAATGCCGACCATCGCCGCCGCCCGAAGCCCGTCGGAGAGCTTCTTGCTTTCGACCGCGGCGATCAAGACATCGAGCGCCTCGGGCAGCGGCACGGCCGCGTCGTGCCCGCTCGGTTCGACACTGTTGAGTTCTCCGATTGCCAGCACGGCGTTGATTCTCACCGCCGGGTGATAATCGCCGCCAGCCAACTTCGTCAGGAAATCGAGCACCAGGCGAGCGAGATGATCGTGAACCTCTCCAGGTATGGCTGTCCGAAAGTGGCTCGACAAATCCTGGCGATACTTGATTAGTTTCGTGACGTCCCCCTGCAACGACCAGCGAGACAGAAAATAGTCCGTATAAAAGGCGTCGAAATCGGCTTTCGCCTGTGGATCGGCAAACTTTCCTTCTCGCAGGATCGCCCGAATCTTGCTGTCCTCCTTCTTCAGCCCTATATCTACCGGGCGGCTATCGTACTTCTTTTCCGGCTGGCCCTCTTCAACGTCAGCGGGACCAGCTTCTTGTTCAGCCGCAACCTGCGGCCCTCCCGGCGGGCCTCCGGCAGGCGTGTGGCCGCGCTGCGCCGCAGCCGGCTGGCACACCGCCAGACACCCTGCGCACATCAAGACGAGCGCAACTTGGCACGGCGCCAACTTCACGCCGCTGAAGGGGAGTCTTAGCATTTCATGGGCCTTTCGCTGCCCCGCGGAAATAGCATGTTCCAATCTATAGACTACCAACGATGGGGGAGGACTGTCAAGCAGACCGAATCGGGCAAGAGAACCGCAAAACCGAAGCGAGGGAGGGGGACGGAGGAGATTGCCGTCAAGAAACATGGAAGAATCGAGACGTTTTCCCGGCAATCTCCTCCGTCCCCTTATAACGGGCGTGACTTTGTTGCGATTCCCCTGCACCGCCTCCCTGTACAATTGCCGCTGCCACCCGTACAGTAATCTGTGTGGGGAGATTGTGCAAATGACCCTGCTTTATTGTCCCCCTTGCTTCCTGGACCACGAGACCGGCAACCACCCGGAACGGGCGGACCGAATTCGCCACCTGCCCGAGCGGCTGGCGGCGGCAGGGCTATCGGCCCAATGCCGCACGCCCGATTTCCAGCCGGTTTCGCGGCAGCGGCTCGCAAGGGTCCACTCTCCCGCTTATATCGATGAAGTCTGGGCCTACGCCAAGTCGGGCGGAGGTTATATCGAGGGCGACACGGTGGTCAGCCCAGCCAGCTATGACGTCGCTCTGATGGCGGCCGGCAGCGTGTGCGACGCGGTCGAGCGGCTCCTGCGCGGCGAAGACACCCAGGCCCTGTGCCTGGTGCGCCCGCCCGGCCACCACGCGATGGTCAACCGCGCGATGGGCTTCTGCATCTTCAACAACATAGCCGTGGCCGCCCGGCTGGCCGTCGACGTGCTGGGGCTGGACCGCGTGTTGATCGTCGATTGGGACATCCACCACGGCAACGGCACCCAGGCGACGTTTTGGGAAGAACCGAAGGTCGGTTTCCTCTCGATCCATCGCTGGCCGTTTTACCCCGGCACCGGTGACAGCGACGAAACGGGCGGGGGCCGCGGCCTGGGCACAAAACTCAATCTGCCCGTCGAATACGGCACGCCGCGGAAGGATTATCTCACCTTGTTCGGCGACCGCCTCGAAGAGTTCGCCGCCAAAATGCAGCCGCAGTTGGTGTTGTTGAGCGCCGGCTTCGACACCCATCGCCTCGACCCGGTGGGCAATCTCGGCCTGGAAACCGAAGACTTCACGCCGCTGACCAATATGGTGCTCGACGTGGCCGATACCTACGCCGCCGGGAAGATCGTCAGCGTGCTCGAGGGCGGGTACGACCCCAAGATCCTCGGCGATTGCGTGGCGGTGCACCTAGCTGAAATGCTAAAGCGGAATACCGCCACCGAGTAGCGGTCCGCCAAGCTTGATTGTATGCTTCTGTTGGGGTGGCAGTTGTTCTGCCGTGCCCCGGCTGCGACGGTACAATCTGCCGCGGTAACGGTGAAATGAGCGGAACGCGAGGACGGAGCGATTGTACGAAAACCGGTTATTCCGTCTATTCTGCCTGAACTGCCATGCAACTGGACGATTTTACAGGGTTGCGGCGTTTCCTTGCGTAAATCAGTCTTGTCAATCCGAAAGAACAATACTATTGGGGTATGTGAGATCGTCAATCGTTACGACGCCTTTGACAGTGCAATCGAGTGCGGTATAATGACATCAGACTTTGATGGATAGGCTTCGTGCCTGTTCGCGCTCCGTAACCTTAGTGTATGGTATTGCTATGTTTGGTGCTTGGGGGCCAATGCATTGGCTGATCGTGGCGGCGATCGTCTTCCTACTGTTTGGCAACCGGTTGCCGAGCGTAATGCGATCGCTGGGCGAGGGCGTTGTCGAGTTCAAGAAGGGCTTGCAGGGCATTGAGGACGACGTGAAAAAATCGGGCAGCACCTCGAGCAGAATCGAGGAGCAGCCGAGCCCGCCGCCGGCCAAGGAAGAAGCGGTGCACAGTGACGCCGCCCCAAGGTAGTGTGATGCCCGCCCTCTTTGCTTTTCTCGACAGCCCAGTCATGATGCTGATTCTCGGCGTCATCGCTGTACTCTTGTTCGGCGAGCGGCTGCCCGAGGTGGCTCGTTCCGTCGGCAAGGGTCTCATGGAATTCAAGCGGGGCATCCGCAGCATTCAGGAGGACATCGAGGGGGCGATCAATTCCGCGGCCTCGACCCCTACGGTTTCACGCCATGACGAACCGGAGGAGCGGGAAGAGGCGACCGCGCCGAAGTTTGAGCCGCCACCATCCTCTTGAACTCTTTTGGCGGCTGCGTTAGACTACCAGACTCTCGGGCGGCTAGCTCAGTTGGTTAGAGCGCCATCCTCACACGGTGGAAGTCGCTGGTTCGAGTCCAGTGCCGCCCACTTCCAAGACTCGTTGACTGCGATTGTCAGCGCGTCTTTTCTTTTGACTACACAAGCGGTTACGTCAACGGCTTCGCTGTCACTCGATTTCTTGCCTGCGCTTGCAATCTTGTCCATGATCGACTGCAATGTGCATGGTTTGCCGATAGTTGGTGCAAACTCTGGTGCAAACTGGAAAGCGGTCAAATCATCGGTGCCCGTTGCCTTTGCGGCTTCCGGCGTTGCGGTGAGAGACAGCGCCGGCAGAGAATCCATTGCCCCGGCCACGTCCAACAACTTCGGATCGGTGTAGACGTTCATGGTGAGGTCGATAGTGGAATGACGCATTGCGGCTTGTGCGGTTCGCGGTGCAACCCCGGCAGCGCTCAACAGCGTGCCGAAGGTATGCCGCAAGGCATGAACGTCTACCGTTCGGCCGCGTTCGTCTCGCTTTTCGATCTTCCACTTGCCCGGCGACACTTCCACCCGGCGAGCAATGCCGGCGGCAACAAGGTCAAGGTCCAAGATTCTTACCAGGACAACGGGCACGGTGAACAGCGGCATATCGGCCGGCAGCCGAGTCAACGGCAGACAAGATTGCCCCTCTCGCCCCGTAGAATCGCCCTGGTTGGGTTTCCCGCATTTCTGGTGTTTCGCGTCGAATTGAACGGCCGGAACACGTTGGGCAGCTTCCTGCAAGCCCGTTGCCTTGTCGGCAAGCCATCCTCGAAGATCGGCGGCAAGATCGGCCCGAAGCGGTATCGTCGATCCGTCCCGATTCTTTTCGTCGGCAGCTTCGAGCGTCAGCGAAGGCGTCGGCGCGTCGAGGTCCAATTGCCCGACGGTGAGCGAAGCCAGTTCGCCCTTGCGGAGTCCGGTAAGCACCAGCGTCTTGTAGATCAAGGCCCGTTCGCGCCCGAGCCGTTCCAACCGCGTTTGCACTTCCGGGCGCAGCTTGGCGTAGACTTCGCCTTTTCGCTTGCCACGGTAGACGGTCATTCGATCCAACAGCGGCCGGCGACGTGCCGCGTCCAAGAGTCGCATCAATTCGGATTCGGTTAGCGCCCGACGGGTCCGGCGGCGGTCGGCCGATTCGTCGGCCTTCGGCAGCACGGAAAGCGGATTGCCCAACAGCCGGCCATTGCGGGCGCACCAGTTACCGAAGGCCACCCAAGCCGAGCGATATTGATTCATGGTCCCCGCGCTCATGCCTTCGGCTTTGCGGTCAAGAAGCCAGCGTTCCAACGCGGTGGCGTCCAAGTCGGCCAGCCGACGGAAACCGCAACCGGCGGCAACCCGGCGCAGTTGTGAAAGGGTGTCTTTCACCCGCCGGGAAACGCCCTTTGCTTTCTGGTGGTCAATGAAGGCGTCGATATGATCGGCAAGCGGCGTGCCCTGGTGGTCGATTATCGCATCTTCGGCGGCGGTGAGCACTTCGCCTTTGACCAGCACGGCCCGGCGCTCCAACTTGCCGAGTATCGACCGGGCGGCCGATTCATCCCGGCAGCCGGTGGCCACTTCCCGCACGATCCCCGAGCCGTCCCGATACTTCGCCATGTAGGTCCGGGCGGTAATCACAAGTCGGTCGGTGCCATCCTTACCCGTAGTCACGGGTGCCGTTCGGCGCTTTTCCTTGGCGTCGATCCACTCGGCAAGCCGTTCGCCTTTGCGGACGATGATCTTTGCCCCAGCCGGCAGCGGCTTGGTTGCGGTCTTCTTGAACACGGTTCCCATGATTCGCCTTTAGGTTCTGCCGGCGTCGAGCCGGTTACTTCGCTTTGTTTGTTGGAGAGAACCCGAGTTCCTTGGCTTTCTCAAAGTCGGCTTCGGCCTTACTTTTTTCGCCCTTGTTTCTTGTACGCTGCACTGCGGTCGTAGTATGCCTCTGCGTGCTTCGGATCAAGCCGAATGTCTTCTGAAAAGTCGGCAATTGCTTTGTCGTAATCTCCTTTGGCCAAGTAACATTTGCCCCTTCCAAAATAAGATGTGCCCGTTCCGGGAATTACGGGAATTACAGGACCAGGGGGAAAGTATCGGATTTCTTCGTTGTAGTCGGCGATTGCCTTATCATAATCACCTTGCTCTGCATACCACCGGGCTTGAAGCAATCCGTTGCATTTCGCTCGCCCCTTGTTCGCATCGGTAGGCTTGCAGCCGCTAACGGCGGCAACCAGTAACGCTATCACGATAAACAGACCGTTCTTCGTTGTCCGCACAGTTCAACTCGACTTTCGTTTTGTCAGTTCCAGCCCCAGGTAATCCGCCAGCACGTCGGCCTTGTCGAGCCGGAGGGAGGTTTTGCCGTCCATGAATCGCATCAAGGAGGTTTTGACAACCCCTGTATCCTTGGCGATTCGGTACAAAGTCAGCCCGCTTTCGGCTATTGCCTTATGGAGCACGTCGGATAGCGTCGGTTTCTTGCTCTTGCCCATGCGGTCCTTTTTAGCACCTATCGGCATTTCTGTCAAGCGGCCTTCGGTGCCGGCTGTGTTTTCTTTCTCTGCGTCCCCGTGTCCGTAGGACACTCAAGGGGACGCAATTATGGTCCCTTATGGGATGAGGGAACCCCAGTTCCCCAGTGAATGCACGGAAAGTTCCCCAGTCATAGGGAACCCCAGTTCCCTAGTGTCTTGGTGGTTTGGGTATCGGTACGACGCGGTATCGGGACGGTCCCCGATTGATACCGCCCTTGAACACTTGGACCAGTAGGCCACGGCGGCGAAGTCGCCCGACGGCTTTGGTGACTGCCCGCTTGCTGCAACCGATCCGCTTGCCTATGTTCTCTTCGCTGGTGCAAGCCGTCCCGTCCCGAGTGTCACGGTAAAGCACCAGCCAGGTCAGCGCCTCCACTCTCGACAAGCCGACCATGCCGGCGTCCACAAAGCCATTCAGCACGGCGAAGCGGTCGGCGGTGTTGCGGCGAGAGGGCTTTCCCTTCGCCTTCGAGGTGTTTCCCTGGTGCCGGCGGGGCGAGCCGTTACCCTGGTGCATGGGTGGCAGAACGTCGCAGCCTTCGAGGATCGGCGGTTTTGTTTGCGTGTTCATGCGAAGTCTCGAAATTCCTCGAAGCCGTGGAAGCCGTCGGCATCATCGGCGGCCGGCGGCGTCCGATCCCATGCACTCCGCAAGGCCGATTGCAGCTTGCCCGACGATTTCCGCCCCTTGGTTCGCTGGTCCCCGGCAACCTCGAATCGTTGGCAACGGCGGTCGAATTGCAACACAAGGTCTTTCGCTTCGGTGTGTCTCGCCTTGAGGTGGCGAAGTACAACCGTATCATCTTCGTCGGGCACCAGAATAAACGCATCATCGGCCCCAAACTCCAATTCGGACGATTCGCGGAAACTGGCCAGCGTCAACGCATCGCCCGCGTAGGTCGAACGGCCCTTGCTGTCTTTGCCTCTCGATACGGCGGCGACCACGATCATGGCAACTCCGGCATCGGCGAATTGCCGCAAGTAATTCATCGTGGCGTCTACCGATCCCCGCTTGTCCCCGTGGTCGCCCGGCGGCGGGATTCGCTGGATGTAATCGAGCACGATCAAGTCAGCATGGAAGGCGTCGGCCGAAGCGGCGACGTTTTCCAGATTGAACGGCGGCTTGACGAAGGCCAGCCGTTCGGCCGAGGTTTCGAGGGTGTTCAATCCTTGGTCCAAGCGGTCGGCGTGTTCGGCCTCGAAGCGGCGATAGCGAATCGTCCCCAGGTCGATCCCCGAGAGCCTCGATAGCTGCCGATCCAACAGCACGGCCGGCGTCATTTCGACATTGCACACCAGCACCCGCAAGGTGGGCGTCAACCGCAAGGCGTCAACCACGGCTTGCATGGTGAACGCGGTCTTTCCGGCCCCCGGTGCGCCGCCGATGAGCGTTACCAGCTTCGGCCCGATTTCGATTCTCACCAGTTCGCCCGAGCCGATCGGATAGAACACGGGCGGTGCGCCGGTATGCACGTCATCGCGCCAGCCCTCGAAGGCGTCGGCCGCGGCGACGTAGTTTGCTTTGCGTTCGTTCATGCCGCGCCCCCTTTCTCATACCACTGGCCCCAGCCGAGAAACCGGCCGCACTTGCGACAATCGCGGCGGCTTCGGCCTTCGCTTATGGCCACGTCCACAAACTCCCGAGAGCCGCACTTGCAAGGTCTATCGAGCGTGCCCGAGCCGACGGCCCCAGGTGGCAGCGGTGCCAACGGTTCCGGCAACGGCGGCAACGTTGTCCCCTCGCCTTTTGGGAGAGGGTTAGGGTGAGGGTTTTGCACGGCAGCGATCGGCGGCGATCCCCAGAGCGCGGACAACGCCGCTTGCATATCGACGGCCGGCGGCGTTTCGACCATTGCCACGGCGGCCGGCGTCGAATCCTCGATAAGCGGCGAAGGCGAAGCCGCGCCCGCAAGTCCGCACTCGATACCGCGTCGAATGTCTTTCGGCGGTAATCCCGAGTCGAGCGCCGATTCTTCGAGCAATGCCACGGCCAGCGCCGAAGGGCAACCAAACTCGACAAGGTTCGCGGCGGCAGAGTACAAGAGCCGGTGCCGATCGCCCGTGCCCGCGCCTTCGCGGATAAAGTCGAGCGTTGCACGGTTCAAGATCGGCGTGTCGTTGCCGGCGGCGCGGCGTTGTTCCTTCGCTTCGCTTTCTCCGGCCACCTGTTCAACGGCCGTTTGCCAGTCGGCGGCGACTTGGTCGCTATGCCGCGTCGCCATCGGCAAGTCAAACGGTGCCGGTTCCCTCGATAGTTCGATGATCTTATCGAGGGGCAGTCCTGTCAGTTCGTCCAAAGACAGGTGCCGCTTGTGCAAGCCCGTCTTCGGGTGCCGAGAGTTCGGGGCACGGAAGGCCCGAACACGATCATAGACGCCCGTGTCGATCGTTACGGCGGCCAGTTCGGCGACATTCTCGGCAAACCGTCTGCAAACCCGATGAAAGTCAAGCGAAGGCAACGGCAACCACAACGCCGTGGATAGCCCAAGATGAAAACCTTTCGAGCCGGAAAAGAACGTCAGCAGTTCGCCCGGTTCCACGGCATACCGTTCCACCAGGAACACGGCCAGTGCGGCGGCGTCTTTGTGGGCATACTGCAATTCTTCGTTATCGAGGTCAAACCATAACCACGGCGACCAGCACGGCCCCGAGTAACCGGCCGTCGATCCCTGATTGTCTTCGAGGTGCCGGCGGAAAGTATCATCGAATCGGAAAGCCGAGAGGTAACATTCCTTGTTCGGTTCGCATCGTGGATCGGCAGCGGCATGAGCCGAGAGCGCGGCGGTGGCGTCCACCAGCCGCCGGTTCTCGAAACACCCGCCGACGATCCGAAAGCCGAAGCGGTAATTAGAAATCGTCATGTTCGCCCCCTGCCACGTTCGCGGCGGCAAGGGGTTCTCGTGTGGTCCCCTCGCCTTTTGGGAGAGGGACAGGGGGTGAGGGCGAGTTGACCGGCGCGAATGGGTCAACGTCCGGCGGGTCGATCCCGATTACCTCGAATGTCCGAACGCGGTTGTACTCCGTCCCATCATCATCGCGGCGAAGGGCGAGCTTCACCTTGCAGCGGATACCCGGCGGCAACGGCCGTTCCAATTGCTCCAGCGCCGTTACCCCGAGCTTGGCAAGGTCACGTTTCGCCATCGGCAGCGCGGCCGGCGTGATGTAAACATCATGCCAAAACTGACGGCCCTGGTGCTCGCCTTCCAATACTTTGAAGGTTAGCTTGTAGGACGGTGTGCCCTTCGTCCTACTGGTCGCTAATTCCCCGCCGACGATCCGGGCGATATATTCGCCCGGCGGCAGCGGTGCAAAATCTTCGGCGGCCTGAGTTTCACCCCATGCACGGGATAGATTTTGCCGGTCGCCTTCGCGTAGAATGTCAGAGAGAGATTTTCGCACGATGCAATTTCCTTTCTCGAATGGAATTAACCAGCGCCGACGGTGCCAGCCATCGGCGTTGCGTTTTCTTGTGGATCGAACAGACAGCCTTGTGAAGCGGCGGCCCCTTTGCTTTTGTTGTCGGCAGCGGGGTCAAGCGCGGCGGGATGATCCCGAAGCCATCTTTCGGCGGCAGTGCGGTCGGCCAGTTCCCAAACGGTTACCGGGCGAGCATGGCCCACGGGTCGGCACGTCTTGGTGAAGCCGGCGGGGCGGATGATGTTCGCACGGGCGAGCACACCAGGGGCAGCGCCAAAGCACTTGGCGTTTATCCCCGGCGGCAGTTCGACCAACTCCCGAACGTCGTCAGCGGTTCCCGATCCGGTTTCGAGGAGCACCGTTAACAGAGCGCGTTGCGCCCGACGAATCACGGTTTCGCGGTTCGCGGTAAGCACGGCGAAGGCGTCCAGCTTTCGACGTTCACTCTCGATAGCCCCGCTCTTGCACGGATCGCAGTTGTGATTGCAGTTCACTTTCCACCTCCCCGCACTTGGCGAACTGAGGGGCAGCCGTCGGCAATCCAGCGGTCAATTTCTTCCAAGTCCCATCGCACAAGCGAAGCAAGCCGAAGCGGCAAGAGCATGCGCCCGGCATCGGCCAATCTGTAGACGTGGCGAGGGCTACAATCGAGTTTTTCAGCAACGGCCCTCACGTCGCCCAGCTTGCGGATGGTCGCCCTTTCGGGCATCATGGCGGAGGTCATAACAAGTCCTTTCATGATCTGAGGCGAGTTGCCCGGCGTCACCTACGCTGGTCCAAACGCGCCCTATGTAAACCACAAACCGGATCAAACCGGACCCAACGCCAGAGTGGATGAATGAAGCCGCAACTCTTATACTGGATAGGACTTGCGGAAAGGCGGAGAGCCAAGCCGGATTTCCAAAAAAATCCGGTTTGCGCCGGTTTGGGTGCGGACTATTGCCAGAATGGCCGAAAAGCTATACTATATAAGAGTCCGGTGCCGCTTGTCGGCTCGATATGGTCAACCCAGCCGGACCCCATTTGTGCGCTAAGGGCCAGCGGTGTTACTGCTGGCCCTTTTTGTTGCGATGGTCGGCAGGAGTGATGCCAGTGGGCTTTCTGGCGGAAACACTCGGAGACCGTCAATTACGCCGGTCGGCGTTTTCTCGGAAACCCAAATATGGGGTAAGGTCTGTGCGAAGAACGGGTAGTCCGGGTCTTCGTACCGGAAACATCGGTAGATGTTGTACGCCAACAGGTCGGCAAGTTGAACACCGTTGGATAACTCACTCCGCACAAATAGTGGCATTTCGGCAATGTGGCTGAGCCAGATGCCCGCGGTGGTTCCCTCCGATTGAATGTAGGCGTGCTTCATTGCCAAACTTCGGTTTTGCTGGCGGCTAACGTCGTCGGTTATCAGAACGCCCTGATGCTTCGGGTGTTCCTCCCGCAGATACGCCTCGATGCGTTCAAGTAGCAGTTCCCATGCTTTGCGGTGCATCTTTGCCGAGTCCATGTAGTCGTGGAGGTGCCGCTTATCGACAACGACACCAAAGACCCGCATGTAATGATGGGACAACTGGCGGTAGTACAGGTCAGTCAATTGCCTCAAATCCGCGTCAGTCAAGTTGGCGAGAAACGGGCGCTTTGCTCTTTCCTTCGGAATCCGAGCCCAGGTGGACTTGATTTCGCAGTCGGCCAGTTCGAGCTTGGACGGTAAGAGTTTGGCACGATAGATGATGTCTATCAGTTCCCACTTCTTTCGGTTCAACAGCTTGTCGAAGCCGTGCCATCGGCGTTCATACAGTGAAACCGCCGCAAGAACGTAGACGTGGTCCTTTGCGAAGGTGCTTCCGTCTGCGCGTTCACCGGATACGGTCGGGTCGAGAGTTCCAGATTCATCGACGTAGAAGAAGTACATGGCCGTCTTGCTGACTGGTTCTTGTGATTATTGGGACTTCGGGCCACGATACTCGATTTCTCGCCCCGAGACAATGCTTCGGCCGGTAGCGCGTCCGCCGCGGCGAGTGTACCTTTGCTCTCCCAAAGCGTGCCGGGCTTTGCGGACTTGCCGACTCCAAGTTTCGAGAGAACGCGGTTCGTAATCAGTCAATTCTCCCGTGTCATCCTTGTCGGGGTCGATTCCGTGCTCTTTCAGGAATTTG
The DNA here is from genome assembly GCA_963719005.1 of uncultured Planctomycetia bacterium. GTDB lineage: Bacteria > Planctomycetota > Planctomycetia > Pirellulales > Thermoguttaceae. The sequence goes on along the minus strand of CAVRAR010000015.1, from coordinate 147,131 downwards.
TGGGCTTCGTGGGCTTTGAGTAGCTTTTCTGCCATCGTCTCGGCATACTGATAGGCGAGGTAGGCTTTTCTGTCCGCCGGTTGCAGCCCGGCCAAGACTTCCTTTCGGTTGGCGTTGGGGTCCGTTGCCGGCTGCCCTGGTGTCGAGTCAGCCCCGCCATTCCCTTCGCCTTGCTCCGTCTTGGAGGCCGGCGTTTCCGCTCCGGCGTTGTCGTTTACTGCCGAAGGGGAAGTATTCGCTTGCTGGTTCTTACTCATTGCCTCAAACATCGGCCCCAGCATCCTGCCGAAGGCGGCGGCCAAGGCGTCCCCGCCTTCGGCCCAATTCGTCAGATTGACGGGTTGCGAACCAGTCGGATTCTCGATTCGCCGAATCTCGACAACACGGCCGTAACCGCAAAGCGGGAGACGTGGTAGCACTTTCCAGTCAAAGCCGGCGACGGTGTATCTCTCCAACAATTCCTTGTGCTCTTGAACAAAGGCAGGTTCTTGGATGTACTTTCGGACATAGTAACCCGGCCCGTATGGACCGCGCTTCAAGACAAAATCCAATACGTTATCCGAATCCGATTCCAATTCCTTGCGAGCAATCGCCCCTTGGTCGGTTAAACGCCACTCTTGCGATTTCAAGTGTTCGGTGTGAAATGGCGAGACGTTTCCCGTTTCGCCGGCTTTCCATGCCCGCCACGCATCGCCCCACGTCGCGTATTCATCGGCCGAAACGCGCTCCGCCACCTCGCCGTAACCACTCTCCCCCGTTGCTTCCCACCGTATCTCGAAACAAACGGGGTGATTCGTAAAAAAGATACGATACCATCCACGCCGTTCCACCATGCCGGCGGCTACCAACAACGATGCAGCGCGTTCCTTGATACCGGTCTGCCCATCAGGATCAAACGCGGTCCATACTTCAGGGGTCGTCCGAAGCAAGTCAGCAATGACGGGTCTGAGAAAGTCGGCTTCGGCGTCGGTTTTGGGGTATGTCTCTGAAATAGCTTCTGTTGGAAGCGGTGGGTAGACCATGATTTCGCCTTTCATTGAACGGGTCGGCCCGAGCCGGCGGCGAGAAAGGCGAATAACGCGCCGTCCGGCCCGAGCCGCTTGCCGTGCCAGGTGGCCACCCGGTGACGGCTTCCCGATAGTCGCTATGGAGTTCGCCTTGTCACTTCGCCTTTCGGTCTGAGTGGAATGGAAGCACTCAGCGGAATGTAGCCGAGTTCGTTGGAACAATCCGGCTTGGCGTGCCGAAGCCGTTCCCGATAGGCTATCACTTCGCCATCGTACAGTTTGGCCGCGTCTTCGTCCATTGGCGGCAAGTCGGTCGGCAAGGTCGGTTCCGGCAGCTTCGCCACTTGGCGGCCCTGGTCAGTCGCCCAGTACCACACCCGGCCGTGACAATCCGAACCGGATTCGACCCAGCCGCGCCAAAGAGCCGGCGCTAAGAGGTGTTGCACGATCACCAATTCATGGCGGCATTCGTCGGTGTCGGCGTAGTTGTCGAGCCGTGCAAGCCAGAGCTCACTTGCCATCTTATCGTGAAGCGCTATCACCTCACATAGACTGAAATGCCCGGCATCCACGTTGACCAGCCCGGCCAGCGCCCTTGCGAGAACGTCGCCCTTCTCTGTGAGCCGAACGGCGGCCCTCCGTTCGCGGCCGTGCAACATCGCCAGCTTCGCCGAAGCCAAACCCGCTAGAGCAGTTCCACGGTAGGTCTAGCGCATTCTGGGCGAACTCGGCAAATTGGGTTCATCTCACTCAAGGAGGTGACCCTGATGAAACCGTACGATGCGGAGTTTCGCGGCGAAGTGCTCGCCGCGTGCGATACGAACGAAGAGCGGCGCGTGATCGCGCTGCGTTTCAAAGTTTCAGAATCTTGGGTGCGGCGCATCCAGCAACAACGTCGCGAGACCGGCCAAGTGGCGCCAAAGAAGGCGGCTCCGCGTCAGCCCGCGTGGCATGCTTGGGCAGACTGGCTCGTCGCCAAGATCGCGGCTCGGCCCGACATCTATCTGCGCGAACTGCAAGCCGATTTGAAGCGGGAGCGCGGCGAAGAGGTTTGCCTGGGAACGCTTTGCGCCGCATGCCAAGCGCTCAAGCAGTCGCGAAAAAAAAGACGCTGATTGCCAGCGAACAGGATCGCCCCGATGTGGTTGAGCAGCGCGCGGCATCGCGCGCTTCGCAGGAGTCGATCGATCCCGCCAAAGTCGTTTTCATCGATGAAACGTGGGCTAAATCCAACATGACCCGCACCTACGGCCGCTCGGAACTCGGCACGCGTTTGCTGGGAAAAACTCCTTGCGGACGTTGGCAGACGACGACTTTTTTGGGCGCATTGCGGGCCGAGGGATTCATCGCTCCGCTTACCGTGGAAGGCGGCATCAACGGCGAACTGTTCCGCGCCTGGGTCGAGCAACATCTGGCACCGGCCTTGAAACCTGGCGACATCGTGGTGATGGACAATCTCTCCAGCCACAAGGTGGCTGGAGTTCGCAAAGCCATCGAAGCGGCCGGTGCCGAGCTGCGCTACCTGCCCCCGTACTCGCCGGACCTGAACCCCATCGAGTTGGCGTTTTCCAAGTTCAAAAAGTTGCTCCGTGACGGAGCCGAACGGACCGTCGATAAGCTATGGAAACTCTGCGGCAGCATCCTCGACCAATTCACGGAATCCGAGTGCCGAAACCATTTTCAACACTGCGGATACCGCTACACCTAAAATGAAACCGCTCTAATGGCATAACAAGAGTTGTTGCACGCCATCGTGTTATGCTGAAGCATGACCTACTATTCGGCCAATTCCTTGGGCACTTCGCTCAACCCGCGGATGGTCATCCGATCGACGGTATCCCAGGGGATGACGATCAACGAAACGGTCGCGTCGGCCTCGACGGTTGCGAACACGCCGTGGCGGCTTTTTCGAGACGCGGCGGCGAGGAACTGCTGCGGCACGATGGTCTCGCCGCTTCGCAGCCGAAGCTCGACCGTCGTTCCCTTCGGACGCATCTTCCAAAGTCGCGCAAACATAGCCTCGGTAGCTTCGGCCCCGGCTGGATGGCCGAACGCCGCGCCGGGCGCCGTCGCCCGGGCACCGATATTCGACCCTTCGCGGCCATCCGCCCGGCCGACGCCGATTTCCTGCTCGGTCTGTTCTTCGGCGGGGATGTCCTCATAAGTGGGGATGCGGAAGCGGGAGCCGCAGTCGGGGCATTCGCCCGGTCGTCCCTGAAGGCTCGCGGGGCCATGCAGACGATGCCCATTGGGGCAGAGGAACTCGAAATCGGCTTCTCTTCCTGCCGTGCGGCCGGTGTTGACGGCCAATTTTCCCATGACGCTCGAATCGGTGAAATCGGGCTGCGAGACGCTCGAGTCGGAATCGCCCGTTTTCGGGCGGTTTTGATCGGTCGCCTCGGGGACGCGGAATCTCACTCCGCAGCGGGGGCACTTCGCCGCCTTACCCGCTTGGGCCGCCTGACAACGAATTTTGTGCCCGTTGGGGCAAAGAAACTCGATCATGGGGGATTCCTACCAGATAGTACCTCACCGTAACAGGCGAGACAAACCATTTGTCGAGAAAAGCCGTCCTTGACAGCCCCCCGCCATGTGCGACACTAAGGGTGGAAACCACGGAAGCAGGCCCCGGCCCGAGTTGCTGCATGTCGATCATCGTCGTTTGCCCTGGATGCCTGAAGAGCTTCAAAGTAAGCGACAAGTTCGCGGGGAAGTCGGGTCCGTGCCCCAAGTGCAAACGCATCCTACAGGTTCCGACCAAGGAGACCGAGGTCGTCGTTCATGCCCCCGAGGCGTTTGCGGGCGGCGGAAAGAGCGCGGCAGGCAAACTCATCACCAAGCCTATCGCCCGGGTGAACGCCAAACTCAGGCCGGTGGCGACAACGATTCTCGCTGCGGCCGTGGTGATTGTGCTGGTCGCCACGTGGGCTCTCGGCCATGCGGGTCTTTTCGACGGGATCGCCATCGCGGCCATCGGGCTGCTGGTGATCTCGCCGCCGTTGACCGTTGCCGCTTACGAAATGCTGCGCGACGACGAGTTCGAGCCGTACCGCGGCTGGTCGCTCTATCTCCGATCTGCCGCCTGCGGCTGCGGCTATGCCTCGCTTTGGGGAGCGTTTGCGATGCTGTCGCCTTACATCGTTACCGGAGAAGTGTGGAACTGGTTCTTCATTCTGCCGTTCGTGGCGATCGGCGCGCTGGTGCCGATGGGCGCTTTCGATCTCGAATTCGGCGACGGTCTTTTTCACTGCGGTTTTTATCTTGTGGCGACGTTGCTGCTGCGCTGGGCGGCGGGAATGGCGCCGATTTGGACGGCGCATCAATAGGATAAATAGCCGGGGGCCAACGGCCCGCGGTTGCCCTCGTTCCCACGCAGAGTGTGGGAACCAGAATTGAACAACGGGGAGTTCGACAAATGACTTTGCGGCGATTATACGTCCTCTCTCTCGCAATTCTCTGTCTCGGCTCGATCACCGCTTCAGCGGCCGAACCCTTTCGCTTTCCCGAAGCACGCTACGGCAAGGGGGAGCTGCGTTACATTCACGGTTTGCCGGTTCTGACCGCCGTCGGCTCGCCGGAGGAGATCGGCGCGCAGATCGGGGCGTTGGCGGTAAAGCCGTCGCTGCCGTTGGTCGCGCACTTTCGCGACTTCCTCAAGAAGAAGGGGCTCGATGGTCTCTCTCCGATCCTCTTCGCCGCGTCCGAGGCCCTCTACCAACGCTTTCCCCAGCGATACCGCCGCGAGTTGGAAGCGATGGTCAAGTCCTCCGGCGCCGATCGCAACCTGGTCGTGCTGGGCAACACCGCGTTCGATCTGGAACAACTCCTGTTGGGCTGCTCCGGATTGATCGTCAGTCCGAGCCGGAGCGCCACGGGCGGAACGCTCTACGGCCGAAATTGCGATTTCCCGTTTACGGACCTGATCGAAGAGTACAGTTTGGTGATCGTGTACCGGCCGACGGGCAGAAAAGCGTTCGCGATGGTCACGTTCCCAGGCGTGCTGGCGTCGAACTGCGGAATAAACCAGGACGGCCTGACGCTCGGGGCCAACACCGCCTCGAAATCGGCCGACGGCGCCCCAGGCTTCAATCCCGACGGCGTGCCCTACTCCGTCGCCGCCCGCGAGGTGATGGAGACGTGCGGCTCGGTCGATGATTTCGACCGCTGGATTCGCGGACACGCCCGCACCGGGCACGGGCTGCTCCTGGCTTGCGACCAGAAGAAGCAGCGCGTGTACGAGCTCACCACGAAGAACATCGGCGTCCGCGAGCCCGACGACGGGCTGGTCTATTGCACCAATCACTACCGGCTTGCTCCGATGGCGTTTCCAAACCCGAAGTGCAGACGCTACGAGACGCTGGCCACGAGCCGCGACATCCAGCAACTCGGCGTCGGCGACGTCGCCCGGCTGCTGCACGCGGTGAATCAGGGCAGCCGCACGATCCAGACGATGATCTTCGAGCCGGCCAAGCTGGTCCTGCACCTGAGCATCGGCCCCGGTCCCACCTCAGCCAAGCGGCTAAAGAGATTGGATCTCAAGCCACTCTTGCAGCCGGCAACGCCGCAAGGATAATAGACATTCGTTTATGGCTTCCCAGATTGCCAACGCTGTGCCGACGCCGAATGTAGGGCGGACTTTAGTCCGCCAAATAAGGCGGACTAAAGTCCGCCCTACATTGTTGGCAACCCGAGAAGCCATCGCCTCGGCGTCCACGCCGGGCCGTCCGCATCGCCGCCGAAAGCCGCATCAGGTACGACATGATCAAGATTCTCGACATTCCCGAGATCGTCGCGCTCGACACCCGGCGCGCGTTGGTGCGGATTCCGCCGGAGGTCGACGTGCCGCTGACGCCGCGGGTGCGGCAACTGATCGACACCGCCGAGTTTCGCCGGCTGGCTCGAATCAGCCAGTTGGGCCTGGTGTCGCTGGTCTATCCGGCGGCGATCCACACGCGGTTCGAGCACTGCCTCGGCGTATATCGCCTCGCCTTGTTGTACGCGAAGCAATTGGCGCACGACGAGCGATTTGCCGACGCCGTCGATGCCGGCAAGGTCGAGGTGTTCATCGTCGCCGCGCTGCTGCACGACCTGGGCCACTGGCCGTTCTGCCACCCGATCGAAGACATCCGCTTGCCGAGCGTGCCGAGCCACGAATTGTTCGCCAACAGTTTCTTGCTGGAGGGAGAAGTCGCCGACGTGCTGCGGCACGATTGGGACGTCAACCCGCGCGACGTAGTCGCCCTGCTGAGCGAGAAACCGCGTGACACGGCCGGCAAAATCCTCGCCAGCATGCTTTCCGGGCCGATCGACATCGACAAGATGGACTACTTGTTCCGCGACAGCCTCCACGCCGGCGTTCCTTACGGGCGGCACTTCGATCAGCAGCGGCTGCTGGGCAGCCTTTGCCTGAACGCGGCCGGCGACGGGTTGGCGGTGGCCGACAAGGGAAAAACCGCCGCCGAACTGATGGTCTTCGCACGCTACGTCATGTTCAGCGAGGTCTACTGGCACCACGGCGTCCGCGCCGCGACGGCCATGCTTCAACGGGCATTCTACCTCCTGCACGGCCTTCTCGATCTCGACGCCCTGTTTCGCATGACGGAGCACGAGATGATCGACGAATTGCAGCACGCCGCCGCCGCAGGGCCTGCCGGCGAACTGCTCGACGGGCTGTTTGGTCCCGCCCGGCATCTCTACAAACGCCTGGCCCAGTACAGCTTCGTCGAGCACCACGACCTCTACCAGCGGCTGGCCCGGCGTCCTTATCCGTGGCTTGTGGCGTGTGCCGAGCGTTTTGCGGCAGTTGTCAGCGCGCCGCTCGGCCGGGTCGTGGCCCCGCATGAACTGCTGTTCGACGCCCCGCCGGTCACGCGCGAAGTGCAGTTCGACGTCGAAATCCATTTCCCCAAAGAGAATCGCTACCGTCCGCTGGGCGAGGTCTCGCCGGTGATCCGTGCGCTGGCCACCGAGCAATTCGACGACTACGTGAAGCGCGTCCGCATCTTCGCCCATCCGCGGCTCGTGGCCGAACTCCGCCGTCTCCCCGAACTGACCGAGTTGCTCGATCGGGCGATCCAGCAGACGGAATGAGAGATCGGTTGCCGATCGACGTCGTGTAAGCATAGCCGGGAGCTAACAGCTCCCGGAGAGCAACAAAAAACCGCCCGCTTCCGGGAGCCGTTGGCTCCCGGCTATTGGACGACGTAGACAATCAGACGCTTCCCGGCGGTCGTAGTATCGCTCTCGACGGAGCCAGCCGGGAAAACGCGGCGGAAAAACCGTTACGACCGGCATCATCAGAGCCGGAGGCAGATCACACTTTGCGGACGTAATCTAGACTCTTCTTGGACAATCAACGAATTGGCTCGCTCATGGGGTAGCAAATCATGGGACACTACGTCGAGTGGAAACCATTCTACAGCGTCGGCGACACCACGATCGACGACCAACACAAACGGCTCCTCGGCATGATCGACGGCTTGTACGTGGCGACCCAGATGGACCATGACCCGGCTCGGGTCCGAGCGATCGTCGAACAACTCGTGGAGTACACCATGAGCCATTTCGAGCATGAGGAGCGCGTGATGTGGGCCTGCGGCTATCCCGACTTTGACGCGCACAAGGCTATTCACGATGAAATGCGGCGGCGCTCGCTCGAATTCCGGGCGAATCCGCAGACCCTTACCGAGAACGACCTGCTGCAATTCGTGAAGAACTGGTGGGTTCGCCACATCCAGAACCAAGACAGGAAATTCGCCCCCTATCTCGATGCGGTTGCTCGCCAACCGCTCAAGATGGCGTAGGCGGCGTGTTCTTGCTCTGGTGGGGCAGACATTCTTGTCTGCCGGAGCAAACGCGCAACACTGGCAGACAGGAATGTCTGCCGCACCGATCAAGTGCGTTGCGTTACCGTCTGCCCGGCTCGGGCAGCAGGCGCTGCGAAAAGCGGTTGATGTAGTGGATGCTGCTGGCGTCGCCGCGAAAGCCCACGACGTGCTTGTCGATGTCCATCTGCTCGCCGAGGATTCGACCCGCATCGATGTCGAACCGCACCCGGCCCGACGCCTCGCGCTCGACGAGTTGCGATTCGACCGCCGGATCGGTGATCGGCGTGAGGATGTCGGTCGAGACGCGAATGGTGGCCACGCCGGTCTTGACGTCTTCCAGCACGAACTGCTGAACGGCCTTGATCTTCTTGACGGCGCCGCTTGGCAGCGGAACCTCGATGTCCTGGGGGAGCGACCAGGTGTGGCCGACGGCCACGGGCTCGTCGGGCAGCGGAATCGTGATCCAGTTGTGGTTCGCCGCAACCGACTCCGGCGAGGCGGCCGCGGTCTGCGGATTATGCTTTCGGTCCTTGCGTTTCAGCACCTTGCCGCGAACGTCCATCTTCACCACCGACAGCGGAACGCCGACCGATTTGGCCGCATCCTCGAAGCCCGGGGGCGGCGTCTTGTCGGTCCGGCTATCGAAATGCATTTCGCCGCGGCCGGTGAGTTTCTGCCGCATATCCACCCATTCGACGCGATGCTCGAACGTAGCGGTGCCGTCGGGCTGAACGTTGCCGACCCGCCACAGGCTGACGGAAGTGCTCAGCGTCTCGGTCGTTTGCGTTTCGCGCGAGACGGTGGCACGCACCATCGAGCGATGCTCCACTTCCCAGCGAATGGTTTCGCCCGGATGAAACTTGTAGCGAAGCGTATACTTCTGCCCTTCGTCGGCGACGGCGGAAAGGACAAAAACGATCGACAACAGCATGGCCGCCATGCCACAAAGAAGATTCTTCATACTCGCATCCTTTCGAGTCGTAGGCTTTTCGCCGCGAGGACGCGGCGGCTAAACGTCGTTCAGTTTCAATCGCCCACCCCAGCCGAGTTTTTCGCGCAGGGCGCGGTAATACGTGTGGCTCGGGTCGGAAACCAGCTTGAAGCGGGCCTCCGACCGCTCGACTCGCACCCGGTCGCCCGGCTGCAAGCGGCCGAGCACGCGGCCATCGACCACCAGCGACGTCCCTTCGCTCGGTCGCTCCACCTCCAACTCGTACACGCGATCGGCCGAATCGACCACCGGCCGCATGGTCAACGCGTGGGGGTTTAGCGGCAAAACGACGAACGCTTGCAGGTCTTTCCGCAGGATCGGCCCCCCCGCCGAGAGGCAATGGGCGGTCGATCCAACCGGCGTGCTGACGATCAAACCGTCACAACTATAAGTAGTCACCAAATCTGAGTCAACGTAAAGATCGACGTTGATGATGGCGAACGGCGTGCCGGCGTGAATGGCCGCCTCGTTGAGCCCAAGCTGCCGCGCAACGACCTCGCCGCGGCGCACCAGCGAGCACTCGAACATCAAGTGCTCGATCGTGTGCAGCCGATTGGCGGAGAAGTCCTTCAATACGTTGGGGAGATCGGCGGGCGTTAGGTTTGCCAAGAATCCCAGCTTGCCTAAATTGATGGCCACGACGGGAACCTGACGGTGTCCCATTTGACGTGCCGCGCGGAGAATCGAGCCATCGCCGCCGAGCACGATCGCCAAATCGGCCTCGACGTTCGAGAGGTCTTCCATGCCGGTGAAATCGGTGCGGACGATCCGGGCGTGCCGCTCGATTGCCGGACGGAGGCGTTCGGCCTCGGCAAGCACATCGGGCCGCCCTCCGGCGCCGAGGAGGAAGACACGCAAAGGCGACGGTGACGGCGAGGGAACTGTGTCGGCCATGATAGACATCCAAAGTAGTAGGCACACGCCGTGTGTCGTTGTCTTCCTGCTCTTTCGCGGCAAACCTCCGAAGCGGCGGACGGCACACGGCGTGTGCCTGCTACATGCTTACATCGCAGTCGCTCCGAACGCTCGGCTGTGACGGGCCGACATCGTCTGCATTTGGCTCGACCAATCCGCCTTGGCACACTGGAAAGCATGAGCGGGACAATGCGAACACTCGCCGTGGCCGCCCTGTTCGGGACGAATGACGTGCATCTGACGGACCTCGACCGTCGTCTCGACGCCGGACGGATCGTGTGAAACCGTGCGTGAGATCGGCTCGTTCTCGATCGCCACCACGACGTGCCAGTACGCGCCCGGATGCTCCATGCACTGTCGGTTCAGCGCCAACACGGTGGCTTCGGCCTGCGGATACGCGAACCACTCGCCGCTCACCTGCTCGCGCGACTTCCAGACGCAGTTGGGCACATCCAACGGAGAGTTGGGTTCCCAGCCGTCGGGCCACCAGATGGCGGTCACCTTGTAGATCACCGGCGAGCAGAGTCGGGCGGCGGGCCAGACGCGGCCCATGCCGCCCGGTTCGATCACGACGGCCCAGCGGCCGCGGCGTTGCGCCTCGGCGCTTTCGTTGTGTTCGATCGCCCGATCCAAGGCGGTGAAGAGATCGTCCGACTCGACCAGCACCTCCACCGGCCCGTTAAGCTCCAACGGCACATCGTCGGCGCACTCGGGCTTCCACCTCTCCGGCCAGCGGATGACCATTACCTGATATTTCGGCATGGGCTGCTCCTTACACGGGGTGCCGCAACAAGCCATTTTACCCGCCACGACCGTTCGATGGTATCCCTGAACGCTGGGCAAGCAAGAAATCGATGAGAAGTGCAATAACCCGAATTTCCATTGTCGGTGGCTCAATATTGCGTTACAATCGTTGCAGTTTCGTCACCAAAATATCGTCGTTCATGGGAGACCGAAGACAGAAGGGGACGGAGGAGGTTGTCGAAAAAACGCCTGCCGGTCGGTGGGCTTTCTTCGGCGGCCTCCTCCGTTCCCCTTTGCCCTTCGTCCCCCGGAAAGAAAGATCCCTGACACTGCGAGGAGCACAGAGAACATGCCGCGAGACGTTGCATCGAAGAATTGCGATACCATCCTGAAAACCGCCCTATGGAACGTCGAACAGACCGCCCAACGGCTGAACCTGAACCCGGATTTGACCCGCAGAATCGTCGAGCCGAAGGAACAAATAAGGACGGCGATCCATCCGCAGGTCTCAAACGGGGCGATGCTTCACGCGTCGGTCTTTCTAGAGCGGTTTCATTTTAGGTGTAGCGGTATCCGCAGTGTTGAAAATAGTTTCGGCACTCGGATTCCGTGAATTGGTCGAGGATGCTGCCGCAGAGTTTCCATAGCTTATCGACGGTCCGTTCGCCTCCGTCACGGAGCAACTTTTTGAACTTGGAAAACGCCAACTCGATGGGGTTCAGGTCCGGCGAGTACGGGGGCAGGTAGCGCAGCTCGGCACCGGCCGCTTCGATGGCTTTGCGAACTCCAGCCACCTTGTGGCTGGAGAGATTGTCCATCACCACGATGTCGCCAGGTTTCAAGGCCGGTGCCAGATGTTGCTCGACCCAGGCGCGGAACAGTTCGCCGTTGATGCCGCCTTCCACGGTAAGCGGAGCGATGAATCCCTCGGCCCGCAATGCGCCCAAAAAAGTCGTCGTCTGCCAACGTCCGCAAGGAGTTTTTTCCAGCAAACGCGTGCCGAGTTCCGAGCGGCCGTAGGTGCGGGTCATGTTGGATTTAGCCCACGTTTCATCGATGAAAACGACTTTGGCGGGATCGATCGACTCCTGCGAAGCGCGCCATGCCGCGCGCTGCTCAACCACATCGGGGCGATCCTGTTCGCTGGCAATCAGCGTCTTTTTTTTCGCGACTGCTTGAGCGCTTGGCATGCGGCGCAAAGCGTTCCCAGGCAAACCTCTTCGCCGCGCTCCCGCTTCAAATCGGCTTGCAGTTCGCGCAGATAGATGTCGGGCCGAGCCGCGATCTTGGCGACGAGCCAGTCTGCCCAAGCATGCCACGCGGGCTGACGCGGAGCCGCCTTCTTTGGCGCCACTTGGCCGGTCTCGCGACGTTGTTGCTGGATGCGCCGCACCCAAGATTCTGAAACTTTGAAACGCAGCGCGATCACGCGCCGCTCTTCGTTCGTATCGCACGCGGCGAGCACTTCGCCGCGAAACTCCGCATCGTACGGTTTCATCAGGGTCACCTCCTTGAGTGAGATGAACCCAATTTACCGAGTTCGCCCAGAATGCGCTAGACCTACCGTGGAACTGCTCTAGTGCGGCACAACGACGTCCTCGGCCCCTCCAAAGGCGGCATTCGCATGACGCCGACCGTCACCCTGGACGAGGTGACGGGCTTGGCGATGGAGATGACGTGGAAGACGTCGCTGATCGGCGTCCCGTTTGGCGGAGGCAAGTCGGGAATCTGCTATGACCCCGCCCAACTGAAGCCGACCGAGAAGGAGGTGCTCATCAGGGCATTTGCCCGCGGCGTGCGGCGGCACATCGGGCCGGAAATCTACGTGCCGGCGCCCGACATGGGCACCAACGAACACGACATGGGACATATCACCGACTGCATCTCCTACAGCGAGGGAACATCGATTCCCGGCGGATGCTTCGTGACCGGCAAGCCCTTGGTCATCGGCGGCATCGTCGGCCGGCGCGAAGCCACCGGCAACGGCGTGGTGGCCACGATCGCCGCCGCCGGTCAACACCTGAACCTCGACTTGCCGAAGCTGCGCATTGCCGTGCAGGGCTTCGGCAACGTCGGATCGGTGGTCGCTCTGGCCATTGCCAACCGCGGCGCCACCGTCGTGGCCGTCTCCGACATCGGCGGCGGAACCTTCCGCAAGCAGGGTCTCGACGTGTCGAAACTGACCGCACACGCCGCGAAGACCGGCAGCGTGAAGGGCTTCTCCGGCGGCGAAGACGTCCCGCTCGACGCCGTGCTCGAAGCCGATTGCGACGTGCTGATTCCGGCGGCCGGCGGCTCGGCCATCACCGAGAAGAACGCCGGTCGCGTTCGCGCGAAGCTGATTGCCGAGGGGGCGAACGCTCCGCTAACGCCGATGGCCGACGAAATCCTCAACGCCGGCGGCGTTTTCATCATCCCCGACATCCTTTGCAACGCCGGCGGCGTCTTCGTCTCCTATCTCGAATACGCCCAGGAAACGCAGCGAGATCAGATGACTCGCGACGACGTGGACGAGCGGCTAAACGAGCGCATGGCGAACACGTTCGAGCAAGTGTACCAGCGCTTCAAGCAAACCGGCGGTTCGATGCGCACCGCCGCGATGGACATCGCCGTCACGCGGGTGGTCGATGGCATCGTCGCCCGCGGGCTGCTACCGTGAGGCGCGACAGCCAGCCGACACTCTTACGTTTCTCGCGTCCAAGTCTCTCCGATGCCCTCGAGCGCAGCGCGGACCACACTGTCGTCCAGCCACTGGCCCGCGGCGCACAACGACTTGAGCACGTCGGCGGTTGAAGGGATAACGGCTCTTCTTTTCGCCCTGAGCACTACGCCCAAAGTTCCGATGACCTCGATTCCCAGGGCCTTGGCGGCGGTGCGCGCCATCGCATCGTCGAGCACGGCGGTCGCCGGCCTTCGTTCCATCGCCAGGGCCAACACGGCTGTTTCGCCGGCTCCGAGCCCCCATTCGAGCAACTCGGGAGCAATTTGACCGACGGCAGCGGTTGGTTCCCAGCCGCGTTCCAATGCCTGCCGCGCGGGATCGGACGGGGGACCTGCGAGGATTTCCGCGGCAACCGCCTCAGGAATGAGCAGTTCCCTGCACAAGTCGCCCAGCAAATGAAGACGCTCGATTTTGGCTAGCGCGATGACGGGCGAGGCATTGACCACCCAGACGTCACTCACGGCCGGCCTCCTCCAGCGCTTCCTCAGCAGTGTACTGGAACGGCGAAACGCCGAACTGGCCCAATACGGCCACGAACTCGGCGCGGGAGAGACCGGCGATTCTAGCTGCGCGCTCCTGGCTGACTCGCCGCAGTTCGTACCACTTCACGGCGGCGGCCAACCGCAACTGGCGGGCAAAATCCACGGAATCGGTCCGAAGCGCGGTCAACGCCTCCTCCGGCATGTCGATTGTCATGTGGACCATAGTGCCCTCCTCTTGTTATTTCATTGCGGCTTTGTCTGCGTTCCGACGCCCTCCACTTCCGCCGTTTGCCGGGCAGGCAGGCGCAAATTCTCATTTTCCTTGCTTCTTCACTTTCGGGCGGCGGGGCAATTCGTAAGATTCAACGACAGGAATCACGCTGGAGGCGCCGGCGGTTGTGGTATACTTCCGCGTTCCACTTACACGGAAAACACCGGGGAAACTGTAAAACTCCCCGTCCTCCTGAAGGTCAGCTACCCGCGGGGACACCAAGAAAAACCGAGCGCTACCATTACCGGAAGCGACGTCATAGGTCGCCAAGATCAGTGCGGTCTTTGTGTCAATCAGTTGCATCGTGTGGTATAGCGGTCTGATCACGAGACCGTTGATAACACCGTTGGAGCACAGATGCTGGCTCGGGTCGTCGAGCGAACCGATTTGCCCTTGCTTCACCTTGAAAACCCAGATGATTGGGAGGCTTATGGACGGTGGCGTGTCTTCGAGTCGTTTGACTTCTGCGTCACGGTCCGCACGTGACGCAAACACATATCGCTTCAGCCTCGGATCCCAACCGTACTTGCCCTTCCAGTTCGGATTGATTCTTCCCCTTCTTGCAGCGCGAATTCGGTTGTCGTTCTCTCGTTTCGCACGGTCGGTCTGCTGCTTTTGGGAGTCAATCCAATCGTTGACGCTTTCCTCCGTGAGAACCGGTGAGAACGGGTTTTCGTTATCCGTTTCGTGGGCACGCGCGCAGGCCCGGCCCCACGCGCGCCCTCGACCAGCGACACGCGACACCGCGCGTCTAACGAAATGCAAGCGGCCATAGTCACCGCTAGGATAACACCGACGCGTTTCATGCTCTTCCTCCTGAGACGGGAACCACTCGCACTCAGCGCCGGCTCAGGCTGAGAACGCGTAGGCGCGGTGGCGGGAAACCGGCTCGTGGACATTGGCTTGACCTCCACTATTTATCGTCCCGTGCGGCCGGCAGGAAGTCAAGCCCCCCGGGGTTGGGTCAATCAGTTTGTGAAGATGCAAATTGTAGGAGGCGTCTCCTGACGCCGATTCGTCGCTCGATGCGCACCGCCGCGATGGACATCGCCGTCACGCGAGTGGTCGATGGTATCGTCGCCCGCGGCCTGCTGCCGTAAGCCGGAAATGTTCGAGGATCGCTGCCATATTCGTTATACACGCCTCCATCGATTGGGCGCCGTTGTCCGAAAAAGCCTTCTGTAGTATGTTTGATGGAAGAACCGATGAGCACGTCCAAAATTCCCAATACCGACTCGATCGAAGAATTGGCTCAATTCTGGAGTTGCCACGACCTGACCGAATTTGAAGACCAGTTGGAGGAAGTCTCCGAGCCGGTCTTCGAGCGTGAGACGGTCGTAAAGATACCGTTGCCGCTGAAGGAAGCCGAGACAATCAAGGAACTGGCGGAATTTAGAGGTCTGCACGACGTTGACCTGGTTCGCCAGTGGATTCTCGAGCGACTACACACTCTGTAGACTGACGGTTCACATCCGCCAGCCGTCGGGCAGTGCGGTCCCTTTTGCCATGACGACGATGCCGTCACTGATCATGCCGTGGGGGGTTTCTTCAGCGTAGTCGAGGCCCTGTTCGTTCACGACGCGGACATTGCGGCCGATGCGGCAGTTTTTGTCGATGATCGCCCCGTCGATGTGCGTCCCTTCGCCGATTCCGAGCGGCGGAAAACCGTTGGCGCGATGGGCGGCTATGGCGTCCGGCGTCTCGTAGAAATCGGCCCCCATCACGACCGAATTGCGAATCACCACGTTGCGGCCGATCCAGCAACGCAGACCGATTAGGCTGTTCTCGATCACCGCCCCAGGCTCGATCACCGAACCGTCGGCCACCAGGCTGCCGCGAACGACCGCGTCATCCACGCGCGTGGGCGGCAAGAATCGGGCGTGCGAATAGATCGGCGCCTCGGCCGACGCCAGGTCGAAGGGGGCGTCGGGCTTGGTTAGCCCCAGGTTTGCCTCGTAGAACGACTTGATCGTGCCGATGTCTTCCCAGTAGCCGTCGAACAGATGGACTTGGACGTGCCGCGAGCGGATCGACGCCGGAAACACTTCCTTACCGAAATCGCGGTAGTCGGTCTTGCGAAGCACATCGATCAAGGTGTTGCGGTTGAACAGGTAGATGCCCATGTTGGCCAGGCAGTCGCGGCCGCCGCTGGCGATGCCGCGGGCGTCAATCCAGGCCGGATCGGTGCGCACCATGCTCAGTTCGTGCTCGGTCTTCGGTTTTTCGAGGAAGCCGACCACCCGGCCGGCGTCGTCCAACCGCATGATGCCCGAGGAGGCCGCTTCGCGGCTGTGCACCGGCACGGCGGCGATGGTCACGTCGGCCGCCGCTTGAATGTGCGAAACGAGCATGTCCTGATAGTTCATCCGGTACAACTGGTCGCCGGAGAGGATCAGCACGTACTCGATGCCGGGCTGTTCGACGTAGCGGAGGTTCTGGCGGACCGCGTCGGCCGTGCCCTGATACCAGTCGGCGTTGTCCAACGTCTGCTGGGCGGCCAGCACTTCGACGAACCCGCCGTCGAACGGGTCGAACGTGTAGGTCGAGCGGATGTGACGGTGCAGGCTGACCGAATTGAACTGCGTCAAGACGTAGCAGCGATTCAGACCGCTGTTGATGCAGTTTGACAGCGGGATGTCGATCAAGCGGTACTTTCCGGCGACGGGAACCGCCGGTTTCGAGCGGTATTTCGTCAGGGGGTATAGCCGGGTGCCTTGCCCGCCGCCAAGCACCAGCGTAACGACATTTCTCATGCGGAATCCTCGAACGCCGACAAGCCGGGAAAACCGATCCGCGCTAGCAGTTAAGTTTACAGATTGACGCGGGGTAGGGGAATGGGCATTTCTTGCCCCCTGGTTATACAAAACGGAGAGTTCCGCAAGGGGGGTTCATTGACGCCTCTCGGATCGTCTGTTATCAATTGGTTTCTGCATTGTTAGGCCATTGCGTTGAAAGGAATCCGAATGGTGATTTTCAGACGTTCTCTTATCGTTGCGGCGCCGGGGCTCTTGCTCATCCTTGCTTGGGGGTGCGGCGGAGAAAATCGGCCGGGGGGCGGGACCAACGCCGCCACGAACGTGATTCGCGTTGACGGCTCCGACACCATGGTAAATCTGGCCCAAGCCTGGGCCGAACAGTACAGCAAGAAACACCCGGAGGTGAGCGTCCAAGTGAAGGGCGGCGGCTCGGGCGTCGGTATCGCCAGCCTCATCGATGGCAACTGCGACCTGGCCGACACCAGCCGCAAGATGAGCAAGACCGAGATCCAACGGGCGCGGGCCAAACGGGGCGGCGAGCCGAAGGAGATCATCGTCGGATACGACGCCCTGGCCATTTACGTTCACAAGGACAACCCGCTGGACACTATCTCGATCGAGGAACTCGCCGACATCTACGGCGAAGACGGCAAGATCGACAAATGGTCGCAACTCGGGGTGAAAGATCCCGAAATTCGGCCAGCAGGACGTGACCCGCGTGAGCCGGCAGAGTAGTTCGGGCACCTACACCTACTTCCGCGAGGTCATCCTCGGGCCCGGCAAGGACTACAAGCTCGGCTCGATCGACCAGAACGGCTCGAAGGACGTGGTGGCCCTCATCGCCCGAACTCCCTCGGCCATCGGCTACAGCGGTATGGGCTATCGTACACCCGACGTAAAGGTGCTGAAGGTCTCGAAACAGCGGGGCGAGCCGGGCGTGGCGCCAACCATCGAAAACGCGAAGAACAATTCCTATCCCATTACCCGGCCGCTCCAGATCTACGTCATCGGCGAGCCTACCGGTCCGGTCAAGGAGTATCTCGACTGGATCCGCTCGCCCGAGGGCCAGAAGATCGTGCTCGATCTGGGCTACGTGCCCAAAACACTGCATGAGTGACGCTCGGCAGAACTCCGTCGCTCCGCCAACCACGGCGTTGTCTCACGGCTCCTCCTGCACGGGTGCGGGCGAGGGGCAACGCGTGCGAGATCGCTCGTTGGCTCACGCATTGGGCGTCGTTGCCGATTTCATCGAGCCATTGGTCGAGTGGATAATCCGCATCTGCGGTTGGAGCGCGATCGTCTTCGTCTTCTTGATATTCTTGTTCATCTTCTGGCAGGCCGCGCCCGTATTCCGTGAACTCGACTGGAAGGAGTTCTTCACCAGCATCCAGTGGCATCCGTCGTCCGAGGTCCACCCACGATACGGCATTCTCGCGCTGATGGTCGGCACGGTGTCGGTCACGGCGTTGGCGATGGTGATTGCCGTGCCGTTGGGGCTCGGCGCCGCGGTCTTCGTTTCCGAGTTTTGCGGCGGCAAACTCAGAGAGACCCTCAAGATCATCATCGAGTTCCTGGCGGCGATTCCGTCGATCGTCTGGGGATTTGTCGGCTACATGGTTCTTGGGCCGATCATCATCAAGCTGACCGGCGCCCGGTGGGCGTGAATCTGCTCAACGGCGGGATCATCCTGGCGCTGATGAGCGTGCCGATCATCGTTTCGTTGGGTGAGGACGCACTGAAGGCGGTGCCCGATTCGTACCGTGAAGCCGCCTTGTCGCTGGGGGCCAGCCGTTGGGAAATCGTCTATCGCGTGTTGTTTCCGGCGGCGAAGAACGGCCTGCTGGCGGCGGTGCTGTTGGGCGTCGGCCGCGCCATTGGCGAGACGATGGCCGTGTTGATGTGCACGGGCCACGCGGTCAAGATCCCGCATAGCCTGTTCGATCCCGTCCGCACACTGACGGCCACGATCGCCTCGGAACTCGGCGAGGCCGAGGCCGGCAGCCCGCACTACCGCGTGCTGTTCACCATCGGGCTGGTGTTGTTCGTCATCGCGTTCGCCGTCAACCTGACTGCCGACCTGGTGGTCAAGGGGGTTCGCAATGAACAGCGATAGAGCAATGGAGTCCCCTCTCACAAAGGGAGAAGGGAGTGTTGCGGCAAACCCCTTTGCTCCCTCGCCGCTGGAGCGACGCAAGAAGATCAAGGAGACGATCGCCCGCTACGTCTTGGGAGCGATCGCGTTGATGCTGGTTTTGCCGGTCGTGGCCATCCTTGCACACCTGGTCGTCAAGGCGTGGCCCGTGCTCGGCATCTCGTTCCTCTTCCAGAATCCTCAGAACAACATGACCGCCGGCGGCGTTTGGGCGCCTCTAATCGGAACCTTCTTCCTTGTGTTAACGTCGCTTCTGCTGGCCGCGCCGATTGGAATCCTGGCGGGAGTGTATTTGAACGAATACGCCCGTGATAATTGGGCTACACGGTCGGTCAATTTGGCCGTAATGAATCTGGCGGGCGTGCCGAGCATCGTTCATGGGCTGTTCGGCGTCGGCGCGTTCGTGTTGTTCGCCGGCCTGGGAAAATGCCTGCTGGCCGCTTCCTGCACGTTGGCCGTGATGACGCTGCCGGTCATCATCACCAGCACGCGCGAGGCCCTCGCCGCGGTGCCGATGTCGTTCCGCGAGGCATGTTGGAACATGGGCGCCACGCGCTGGCAAACGATCCGCACCATCGTCCTGCCCAATTCGATCAGCGGCATCCTGACGGGCGTGATCCTGCAAGTGTCGCGGGCGGCCGGTGAAACGGCCCCCATTCTCTTCACCGGCGCGGTCTTCTACATCAACTTGGACCGGCCGGGCGTCAACCGGTGGTTTCCTTACGGACTGCACGATTCCTGCATGGCGTTGTCGATGCACCTGTTCACGCTGGCCACCCAGGTGCAAAACGTCTCGGACGGCGTCGTCTACGGCACGGCCGTCGTCTTGGTGGGCTTGGTACTCATGGTCAACGCGCTTTCCATCATTTTGCGAAGCTATCTGCGATCAAGAAAAAAGTGGTGACGAAGTCACAATCGTAGCAGTGGAGACAAACCATGTACGACGTCATTTTTTTGCTTGCCATAGGTATGTTACTCTGTACGGCTGCGAACCTGGTTCATTGGGGAATACGCCACGGAAAAATGTTGTATGTTCCTACCACTAGGATGTTGTGGTGGGGAATAGCTGCTTGGTTGGGTGCTACTGTCGTCGGCGCGATTCTCGTCCTGGTCGGAAGGAGCCCGGGAGGGATTTTCCTGGCTGCGCTGTTCAGCTTCGGCATTGTCCAAGAAGTCTGTTCCATTCTCGTTCGGCGAAAGGCAGTGAAAGACTGCCGTAATCGAGGCGAAGTTGCGCAATAGTCCGACCATGAATCCCCACGTCCGCTTCGAGAACGTCACTGTCAGCTACGGGCCGAAAACGGCGCTGGACAACGTCTCGTTGGAGATTCCCGAGAAGCGGATTTTCGCCATCATCGGCCCGGCGAACTCGGGCAAGACGACCCTGCTGAAGTGCATCAACCGCACCATCGACTTCATCCCCGCGGCCAAAGTGCGGGGGCGCGTGCTGATTGAAAAAAAGGGGATAAGTCCAATTTCTGCGGCGCACCCGCACGACCGTTCCGAAAAATTGGACTTATCCCCTTTTTTCAGCGAGGACGTCTTCAAAATCCGCAACGTCTACCAGCTTCGCCGCCGCGTGGGCATGGTGTTCCCGCTGCCGGTCGGCCTGCCGCTGTCGGTCTATGAAAACGTGGCCTACGCCCCGCGACGGGCCGGCATTCACAGTCGCCTCGATCTCGACGAAATCGTCGAGAAATGCCTGCGCCAGGCCATGCTCTGGGACGAAGTGAAAGACCGCATGAATATCCTCGGCACAAAGCTCTCCGGCGGCCAGCAGCAGCGGCTCACGCTCGCCCGGGCCCTCTCGCTGCGGCCGGAAATCCTCTGCCTCGACGAATTCTCGATCGCCATCGACCCGGTCACCACGATGCGGATCGAAGACATTCTCCGCGAGTTGAAAGACGAAATGACGATCGTGCTGGTGACGAACCTCGTGCAGCAGGCCCGCCGCCTGGCCGATTACACCGCCTTCTTCAGCGCATCGCACTTGATCGAGGCCGGCGAAACGGAGAATATATTCACCAGGGCGAAGAACCGCCTGACCGAGCGTTACGTGACGGGTGATTTCGGGTAGAGAAGTAGGTTATGCTTTAGCATAACAGGCCAGCAAGAAGAGCAAATGTTCGTGTGAGTGGATCGCCACGAGACGGATGTTATGCTGAAGCATAACCTACGATGAGCACTATGAGCGAAGTTCCTCCCACAACCCCGACCTACGCCCTGCAAACCAGGGGGCTGAACCTCTGGTACGGCGATTTTCAGGCGTTGAAGGACGTCACGGTCAGCATCAAGCCGGGCATCATCACGGCGTTGATCGGCCCCTCGGGCTGCGGAAAAACCACGCTGTTGCGCTGCTTCAACCGCATCAACGAGCGATACGGCGGAGTGACCACCACCGGAGAGGTCACCATTCTCGGCAAGAACATCTACGACGCCGACGTGTCGCTGAGCACGCTGCGCAAGTCGGTGGGCATGGTCTTTCAGCGGCCGAATCCGCTGCCGATCTCGATTTATGAAAACGTGCTGTTCGGCGTCCGCTCGCATACGCCCCGCGGCGAGTTTACCCGCCGGCAGCGCGACGAAATGGTCGAATCGGCGCTCCGCGACGTGCAGCTTTGGGATGAAGTGAAAGACCGACTCCGCCGCAGGGCCACGCAACTGACGCTGGAGCAACAGCAGAAGTTGTGCATCGCCCGGCTGCTGCCGCTCAAACCGCGGGTGATCCTCATGGACGAGCCCTGCTCGGCGCTCGACGCCGAGGGGATCGAGCGAATCGAGTCGCTGATCGAGGAGTTGCGGGAGAAGTTCACGATCGTCATGGTAACGCACAACATGGGCCAGGCCCGCCGGGCGAGCCACGAGTGCATCTTCATGCTGATGGGGAAGATCGTCGAGCACGCCTCGACGCTCGACATCTTCCTCAAACCGAAGCAGCCCGACACCGAAACGTACGTCCGCGGGCACTACGGGTGACTTATGATCAAGTCCGCACCTTCAAATCGACTTCTTACCACCTTGCGGCAGGTGTGTCGGGCTCTGGGATGGTGTGTGATCGTGACGGCCTCGCTGCTGGTTTTTCCGAACGGCATTTCGTGGCTGATCGCCGCGTGGCTGCTGGCGTACACACTGCTGGCTCTCGGCGGACGCCGCGGATTCGTCTGTCTGGGTGTTTGTACCGCTGTCTTGGTGGCGAAAGGGCTGACGCCGGCCCCGGGGCTTCTTATGCTTCTGGCCGTGATGCTCGCGGTCATTGGGATCGGGCTGTTTCATGTCCGCCGCCGCGAGGGGCGCCGCCCGTCATGGCGGTTCGTCTGGATTAGCATGATCGTTTTATGGATTGGCTGGGGCGGCATGACATTCGACTGGATCCACGCCGCCCATATACGCCATTCCGTTGCGCTGAAAGGAAACCGGCCTGTGGTCTGTTTTGGCGACAGCATGACTTCACTGAAGATGTTTGGGGGCTACCCGCAAGTATTGCAGAAGCGGATTTCGCTTCCCGTTGTGGACGAGGCGACGTATGGCTGGTCGGCCAAGCAGGTAGTCGAATCGCGCACACTTTTGACCGAGATTGCAAGACATAATGCCCAGGTAATGGTCATCGAACTTGGCGCCCACGACTACCTCAACTCCAATACCCGGGCTGAGACCAAGGCAAACCTGAAGAAGATCATCGACGCCTCACGGAAGATGGGGGCCGAAGTGGTGCTGATGGAGACCCCGCGGGCGTACATATTCGATCCGTTTTGGGGGCTGGAACGCGAGATTGCACGGGAGGAGGACGTCGAGCTGATCCCGGACACGGCGTTGCGGATCATCTTTCTTCACAGCCCAATACTTCCACCCGGCAGTTGGCGTGGTCCGCCCTATTTGACGGACGAAGGGGGGATTCACCCCAACGCCGCCGGAAATGAGATTTTGGCCGATAGCGTGGCCGCCGCGCTCGAACGCATGTACGGCCCGGCGATTCTGCGACAGCCGCCCGCGACGACGCGGCAGACCAATTGAGGTGCACGCTGCGTTCGGTTACAATTATGGGTTTTCCGCTCCAAACCTTCGTTTAGCCCGGAGCCAACGGCGACGACGTTTGCGGGAGCAGCAATAGGATGCCGGCTAGCAAGCCGTAGCCAGTCAGGCCGTCGCCGCTGGCTCCGGGTTAAACGAAGCACGAGGGAGAGGACAATTCGGCGAGACCCCCGGTCACCGGCAGCACAAAACACCGTGAAGCAGCACAGTCCTTCCTACAGCACTATTCTCCGACTCCGCTACCCCGATCTGCCCGGTCTGCTGGGCCGGATTTGCTTGACCATCGGCGAGGCCGACGGTTTGATCGGCTCGGTCGACATTGTCCAGATGGAAAAGGGCGAAATTACCCGCGACATTGTCGTCAGCGCCCGCGACGTCGATCATGGAGAAGCGATCGTCGAGCGGGTGGGGCAAATCCCCGGCGTGACGATCGTTCGCGTGGCCGATCGCACGTTCCTCTTGCACCACGGCGGGAAGATCGAGATTCGCTCGAAGGCGCCCGTCAAGACGCGCGACGACCTGTCGATGGTCTACACGCCAGGAGTGGCCCGCGTCTGCCGCGCGATTGCCGCCGATCCCGAAGCAAGCTTTTCACTGACGATCCGCAAGAACATGGTGGCCGTCGTCTCCGACGGGTCGGCGGTCTTGGGGCTGGGCAACATCGGTCCGAGGGCCGCCATGCCGGTGATGGAGGGCAAGTGCATGCTCTTCAAGGAATTCGGCGGCGTCGATGCCTTTCCGATCTGCCTCGATACGCAAGACGTCGACGAGATCGTCAAGACCGTGGCGTTTTTGGCGCCGACGTTCGGCGGCATCAATCTCGAAGACATCTCCTCGCCGCGGTGCGTCGAGGTCGAACAACGGCTGATCGCCCAACTCGATATTCCCGTGTTTCACGACGACCAGCACGGAACGGCCGTCGTGGTTTCCGCGGCGCTGCACAATGCGTTGAAAGTGGTGGAGAAAAAGCTCGATGGCGTGCGGGTGGCGATTCTCGGCGCCGGCGCGGCGGGGGCGGCCATCGCCAAGCTGCTGATTTCGATGGGCTGTCGGCAGATCGTGCTCTGCGATCGCAAGGGGGCCATTAGCCGGCAGCGCCCTTCAGACGGCAATCCGGTCAAACAGTGGATCGCCGAAAACACCAACCCGGAAGGAATCGCCGGCTCGCTGGCCGACGCCATGCGCGGGGCCGACGTCTTCATCGGCGTTTCCGGCCCCGATCTGGTCTCCGTCGAGGACGTCAAACTCATGGCCGCCGACCCCGTGGTCTTCGCCCTGGCGAATCCCGACCCGGAAATCGAGCCGGAAGCGGCGATGTCGTGTGCGCGGGTCGTGGCCACCGGCCGCTCCGACTATCCGAACCAGATCAACAACGTGCTTTGCTTCCCTGGCTTGTTCCGCGGCATGTTGGACGTGCGGGCTCTGCGCGTGACGGAGGCGATGAAGATCGCGGCCGCAAGGGCCATCGCCGACATCATCCCCGAAGATCACATTCGGCCCGACTACATCATCCCCAGCGTGTTCGACAAGCGGGTAGCGGCGGACGTGGCCAAGGCCGTGGCGAAAGCCGCCATCGAGGGCGGCGTCGCCTCAGGAAACGGGGGCCGAATTCCGTAGCGCGCAGGCAATTGTCCCCTTTCCCAATGGGAGAGGGGAGACTTTCGGCGCACGCCGCGGGCCGTTGGGCCCCGGCTATTCTCGTGAGATGCCTTGTCTCTGCCCTCCGAATCTTCAGAAAGATCGGCAAAGCCGGGATTATCCGCACAAACCCGCTCCGGCCGCGGAATTCGATTTCTAACCTATGGTTGAACGGCGGGCGGGTAGGACCCGTTGCCGGTCCCCGTATCAAAAAAATCGAAAGGATAGTTCCATGAGCAAAGAGAATACGAACGTTCAGACATGCGTCTGCGAAGTCGTAGGTGCCGAACGGCTCCGACGCGAGTTCGAGCACCTTCGGGCCGATTGGTGGTGGCTCTTGCTGTACGGCGTGCTTCTGACGGTCTGCGGTGCGGTTGCAATCGTCTTCCCGGCGCTGACATCCGTTGCCGCCATGGTAGTCCTGGGAGTGGTGTTGATGATCGCCGGAATCGTCACGATCGTCACGGCGTTCTGGGCGGGGAAATGGAGCGGGGCGCTGCTCCAGATGTTCGTGGGGGTTCTCTATCTGGTCGTAGGGCTGCTGATCCGCGAGCTTCCCGTCGCCTCGGCCATCACGATGACCATGTTCGTGGCGGCATTTTTCATCGTCGCCGGCGGTTCTCGCGCTGGCGGCGTTGGTTGTCCGCTTCCCATATTGGGGTTGGGCGCTGCTGAACGGCGTCGTCACGTTCCTCCTTGGCGTGATTATCTGCAAGCACTTTCCGAAAGAGAGCCTCTGGGTTCTTGGACTGCTGATCGGCATCGAGATGCTGTTCAACGGCTGGACCTGGATCACGTTGTCGTTGGCGATTCGCAGGATTCCAACGGAGACCGCGGCCTAATACTTTGGTTGCAAGAGGCGACTTCTGACGCCGGTTGTCGGGAGCCGCCCGCGAAAAATCCGCATTGGGAACCGCCTCTCTCGAAGAGACGGTTCCCGATGCTGTTTCTGGCCGCAGAAGCAAAAGAGACGCGATTCCCAATCAACTCGTTTATAGCGTCCCAGGTCGCCAACATTGTACGGTGGACTTCAGTCCGCCTGATCAGGCAGCCTAAAGTCCATCTATGAAAGCATTTTTGTCAAGCCGTCCGGTGCAAGAAACGTGAGGCAGATGTCTGCCACATTCCCCTCGCCGTCGGCCTCGGTCGATCTGGTCACGTTCGTCCGAGGGTCCGCGGGCGGTTCCTGCGGCTGCTGCCACACATTCCCTGAGCCCGAGGCGGAGGAAGAACTCGCTCCCTCCTGCTGATTTCGAGTTCTGAGCCGACGTGAACGTGTACGCTCAACCATCTATTCGGGATCGTCGGCTGGGCCGAACGTCGCCATGAAAAAAGTTTTCAAAGGACGCCACCATTCACCCTATCGAAGGTCGGTCGCCGAAGCGGCCGCCATTCAGGACTTGTGTCGGGGTCGTCCTCAAGTCGTCACGTCCACCAGTTTCGGCTTGATCTTGTACGCTGCGATTTCTCCAGGGTTGTTCTGAAAGAACGATGAAAATTCACCTCACGCCGCCGACAGGCGATACCGCTGTCCGCTTTGAAGCATCGCCACCATCACGCACAGTAGCCGCCGCGCTGTCGCCACGATCGCCTTTTTGGCCCCGATCCGACCTTTCAGCCGTTCGTAACGGAATCCCCAATAGCGGCTCTTGACGACCAACCGCCAAGCCGCCTCCACCAGAGCCCAACGCAACAGCCGCGATCCCTCCTTGGTGATGTGCAACTCTTTTCGCCGATCCGCCGACGCCCGCACTCCCGGATCCAGCCCGGCGTAAGCCACCGCTTTCTTTTGCGAATGAAAACGCCGCACGTCGCCCAACTCGCTGAGTACCACGTCCAACGTTACGCTGCCAATCATCGGAATACTGCGGAGCACTTCGCGGTGTTCGCGTTCGGCCAACGGCGCTTTCTTGGCAAACTCCCGCAGTTGCTTGTTGGCCGCCTGCACCTGGCTGCGATGCTGCTGCCACTGCGACACAAACTGCTCCAATACCCAGCGGTCGGCCGGAGAAACCTCGACGGCTTGCAAGTATTCCAAGCCCTCGGCGGTGAAGAGGTTCGGCCGATCCAGGTTGTAATCGCTGAGTATATGCCGAATCTTGCAGCGCACGGAAGTCACCCGACCGCGCAAAATGCCGGTAACGCACCAGGCGACGATAGGCTCGCAACCGCGGCGTGGGCCGATAGGATTGAGGGATCATGTCTAATGCCAGGAATTCGGCTAACACCCGGGCGTCGATACGGTCGGTTTTGTTCTTGGTTTCGGCGATGACGCGGAGCTTCTTCGGATGCGCGAGGATCACGCGTTTCGCCAGCGGCTCGATCAACTGTACCAACCACTCGTAGCTGGCAGTGGCCTCGACGACCGTGCGAAACGGCGTCCAGCGGCCGAAAAACTCGATGATTCCCGCTTCGTTGTCGCATCGCAAGACCTTCTCGCACAACACCTTCCGCCCTTTACTCATGACACACAAGCTGATAGTCTTCTTGTGGAGGTCGATGCCGATATAATGCACGGTTTGACTCCTTGTGTGGAAACTGAGGAAATAAACCTTCTTCTCAGATTTACCACGTGCTCAAGGACACCGTGTTCGGCCCGACCTCCTCTCTTTCATAGTTTCACCCTACATCGGGCGTCGCCCCGTTACACGCCCGCGTACTTGCGGAAATCGTCGCCGATGGCCTTCAGCCGCGCGGTCTGGGCCGCTTTCGTCGCATCCAGGTCGGCGGCGGCAGCCGGCGGATCGTAGGCGAAGAGGTAGATTTTGACCTTGGGCTCCGTGCCGGACGGCCGCACGGCCAAATAGTTTCCTTCGGGTTCCAGATCGAGAATCACCATATCCCCCTTCGGCGCGTCGAGCGGTGAAACCGTTCCGCTGGGAAATGCCTTTTCGACGCCGTCCAGATAGTCGCGGGCCTTCGCCACCTTCAGACCGCCGAGAACCTCAGGCGGGGCCGAGCGAACACGCGTCATCAACGACCGCATGTCGTCGATCCCCTTCTCACCGGGCATTTGCACGTTTAATTGGCCCTCGCTGTGGCAGCCATACTGGCGGAACAATTCGTCGAGCCGCTGGCAGAGCGTCTTTCCCTCGGCCTTGAGCTTGGCGGCCATCTCGGCGGCAAGCATCGAGGCCACGGCGGCGTCCTTGTCGCGCACGTGATCGCCCGCCAGGAATCCGTAAGACTCCTCGGCGCCGAAAACAAAATCCTGCGGCCCGCGCGCGTCCATTTCGGCGCCGATCCACTTGAATCCGACGTGCAAATTGCCTGCGGTCTGCACACCATAGGAGTCGGCTATCTGCCGGATTAGTTCCGTGGTCACCAGCGTTTTGACCACGAAATTGCCGGGCGAGAGCGTGCCGGCCGCCCGGCGGTTGGCCAAGAGGAAATCGACCAGCAGCGAGCCAAGTTGGTTGCCGGTCAACGTGGTCCAGGGAGCGTCCGCCGCGAGCGAGCGCCGCACGGCGCAGCCCAGCCGGTCGCCATCCGGATCGGTCGCCAGGATCAACTCGGTCCCGGTTTGCTTGGCGTGCACGATCATACTATCGAAGACAGCGGGGTTCTCCGGATTGGCCACATGTTTCGGGATGTTGGGAAAGTCGCCGTCGGGCGTGGCGTGGGGCCCGAAGATCTCGACGTCGCGGAATCCGGCCTCGGTGAGCACGGGAAACACCGCCGACGCTCCAACGCCGTGCAGCGGCGAATAAAGAATCTTGAGATTGCGAGGACCGGCCACGCTCTGGGCCAGCACCGCGCGGATGAACGCGGCGTCGATCTCCTCTTGGCAATAGACGACCTTTCCGGCGGCCAGGGCCTCGGCGAACGGCATCCGCTCGATCGAAGTGACCCGTTCCATCATGGCGACCGAATCGGTGTCGTCGGGAGGAACGTATTGGCCGCCGCTGGGGCCGTAGGCTTTCACGGCATTGTCGCTCGGCGGATTGTGGCTGGCCGTGATCATGATGCCGCAATCGCACCGCTTGTAACGCACGGTGAAGGAGAGTTCCGGCGTGCTGCGGTAACCGTTGAGAAAGAAAACGGTCAAGCCCGCCGCGGCCATAATCTCAGCACAAAGCTCGGCGAACTGCCGCGATCGATGCCGCGTATCGTAGGCAATGGCGCACGAGAGACGTCGCTGTGGATCGTGAGGCGTGCCGCCGTTGGCCGACGGCGTTTTCGCGCACTGCTTCACATAGTCGGCCAGCCCTTGGGCGGTTTCGCCGATCGTACGATCGTTGATGGCGTTGCATCCGATCGGATACATCCGCCCGCGGCGCCCTCCGGTGCCGAAAGGCATGGTGGTCCAAAACGCCTCCTCCAATTCCGCCCATTTCTCGGCGGCGATGTGCTCCGCCACTTGGGGGGAGTAATCGCGGAGGTACGGCTGCGTTAGCCAGATGCGGATGTTGGCCGCGGCCGACGCCGACAACTTGCCGGCGGCAGCGGCGGCTTCCAACTGGGCGAGTGCGGGTGTGACTGTGCTCATAAGGCTATTGTGGCCAGGGGCCGGAAATCAATAAAGGGGGGGCACTTCCTGTTTCCATTCCTGACACCTACAATCGAGGTATTATTGAAGCACGGCAACTGGGCGTTGCGCCGGTGGCCCGACGTCCCCTGTCATCGGCTCTCTATATCGTGATCTATACCCACCATCCATTACCCCAATCCATACCACTCCTATGGGCCTAATCATCCTCCGTTGCGTGTTCGTGTTGGTGGCAGCCGGGCTGGGCGTCTCCGTCATCCGGTCCGGCATGCTTCCTCAAGACAACCTCTCTCTCAACATCAGTGTTTTCGTTGGCATCATCGTGCTTGCCCTTGCAACGATCAGCCTGGACGTCATCGTGCGGCGAAAACGGATCGAGACCATCTCGGCCGTCTTTTTCGGCCTGCTCGTCGGCCTGCTTACGACGACGGTTCTGGAGTTGGCATGGGCGCCGCTGATGCCCGAGCACCCCACCGAACCCCAAAAACTGCTGCACCATTTTATTCAACTGGCGACGGGGGCCGGGCTGTGCTACATCTGCATCAGCATCTTGATACAGACCAAGAATGACTTCCGCTTCATCATCCCTTACGTCGAGTTTGCCAAGGAAGTCAAAGGGCTCAAGCCCTGTATTCTCGACACGAGCGTGGTGATCGACGGGCGGATCGCCGACGTCGTCGAGACCGGCGTTTTCGACGGGCAATTGATCATGCCCAAGTTCGTTATCAGCGAATTGCAGGCGGTGGCCGACAGCTCCGATCGGCTTCGCCGCGGCCGCGGCCGACGAGGGCTCGACATCCTCAACCGCCTTCGCGGCAACAAGAACATCGAACTGGTTATCCACGAACGCGACCTGCCCGAGTTCGCCGGCCTCTCCGTCGATCTGAAGCTTGTGGCGCTGGCCAAACACCTCCAAGGCAAGTTGATCACCAACGACTACAATCTCAACAAAGTCGCCAAACTCCAGGGCGTCACCGTGATCAACCTCAACGACCTGGCCAACTCGCTGAAGCCCGTATTCCTGCCGGGCGAACGGATCGAAGTCCGCGTCGTCAAGGTCGGCGAGGAGCCGGGCCAGGGCATCGGGTATCTCGAAGACGGCACCATGGTCGTTATCGAATCGGGACGCGACCGGCTCAACCAAACCGTCCCGATCGCCGTCACCAGCGTCCTGCAAACCAGCGCCGGCCGGATGGTGTTCGGAAAAATCGAGAAGTAGCCGCCAAATCGCCTGTGGTTTCGCACGCGAATTGCCTCACGTTCGCGCGGATTCTCCAACCCCGCGAAAAAATCGCCGGCCCGGCGGTGTCTTTCTATTGGAGACCGCTGTTGCAAGAGACGCCGGATGAGCATCCTCAGCCCACAAGCAGTGACGCGGCTTTGGGACGAGCACCGCAATGCGCTGGTCCTGTACGCGCGGCAGTGGTGCAATGCACCGGAGGACGTTGTGCAAGAGGCGTTCCTGTTGTTGGTCCGCCAGGTCGTCGCTCCCGACAATCCGGTAGGTTGGATGTATCGGGTCGTTCGGAACAGGGCGATCAACGCCGCGCGATCGCGAGGTCGGCAGTCGCGTCGCGAGACGGCGGCGGCCGCGCGCGGCGAGCCCTGGTTTGAGCCGGCCGAGGGCGACCGCTTGGACGCCGCCGCGGCAACCGATGCGCTGAAACGCCTGCCCATCGAGCAGCGCGAGGTGATCGTCGCCCGGCTCTGGGGTGGGCTGCCGTTCGAGGAGATCGCTCGCGTAAGCGAGATGTCGCTGAGCAAGGTTTACCGCAGCTACCAGCGGGGGCTGGCGGCTTTGCGAGAAAGGTTGGATGCATCATGTTCGGGGACGAAAAAGAAAACGAAGACCTGAAGACGTTCGAGGAAGCGTTGGCCTCGCTTCGCCCTCGTGCCGATGGGCTCGACCCCCGCTGGCGGTTCCTGTTGGCTCAAGAGGCGACGCTGAACCAAAACCTGTCGGGCGGCGACTCTCAGGTGGCCGGCCAATTCCTATGCAGTCGCTGCGGCGCCGTTTCCTCCCGCCGAGGCGACAAACGTCGTTGGGCGTGGCCGGCGGCGTTCTCCGCAATGACTGCTGTAGCGGCCGCGTTGCTGGTGGCGTTGGCCGCCCGCGTTGCGCCGCCTGCTGCCGCGCCGGGCGGCGGAGACGGCGTTTCGCTTCCGATGGCGGCGTCCGCCGGGAGACAGGCCGCCCCCGAGTCTTGGTTGCCCGCCAGAAACGTAGCGAGGAATTATCCTGTTTCTGGATCCGACGAAACGGCCTATTTGGATCTCCGCGATCAAGTGCTCCGCTTTGGTGTGGATTCGTGGAGATCGCCGGCCTCGGCGGTTGCCGCGACGACGAACGCCACGGAGCCGGTTCTAAGCTATCGAGAGCAACTGGATCGTCTGTTGAAGCAGGAGAGTCTACACGGTTCGTAGCGATGACTCTCCGAGAACGAACGTCGCAAGAACCCTCGCTTCCATGCGGTGCGCAGGAATCAGAACCCAAAACTATTCAGGAGCACAATCATGCGAGTTCTCGTTGGAATTCTCGTAACGCTGGCGGCGGTTCTCTCGCCCGCGGCGCTGCGTCAAACGGCGGCCGCAGAATCGCCTGGCGCGGCGGACGACCAGACGACGATGCAAATCGTGCTGTATCCGGCGGCCGAAGCTCGGCCGGCGCTGAAGTATCAACTCCTGCCGCCGCTTCCCGATCGCCGGCCGGGCAATGCGGCCGTCTGGTGGAACCGAATCCCCGCCGAACGGAACGGCTTCTTCAACAGGCTCTATGCGGATGGCGGCCCCTGGTTCCAGGCCGAAAAGTGGATGGAAATCCCGATCGGCGATCCGCGAGAGAAAGCGGCTCGCGAAAAACTGCTAGCGAATGACATCGGTATGTTCGGACCGGGAGGAATCTTTACCGACATCGAACGGGCGGCGCGATTCGAGTCGTGCGACTGGGAGCAACCGATTCACGAGGGTAATTACATCGCCATTCTGCTTCCTGAGATCCAGGAGGCTCGCTCCTATGCCCGGCTGTTGTCGGCCAAGGCGCATCTGGAGATCGCCGAGGGCAAGTATGACGAGGCGGTGCGAACGCTGCAAAGCGGATACGCACAGGCGCGGCACGTTGCCCAATCGCAGACGCTCGTCAGCGGGCTGGTCGGCGTGACGATCGAATCGATCATGTCGTGGCAAGTGCAGCAGTTCGTGCAGCAGCCCGACGCACCGAACCTCTACTGGGCCTTGAGCACGCTCCCGCGCCCGTTGGTCGATATGCGGCCGGGCGGCGAGGCGGAGTCGAACATGCTCTACCTCCAGTTCCCCGAGCTGCGCGACTTGGATAAGAAAAAGCTCTCGCCCGATGAGTGGCGCGAGTTGTTGATCAAGGTCGTCGGAAATGTCCTGCAATTCTCCGACAACCGGACTTACCCGATAACGCGCGATCCGACGACGCTGGTCGCAATCACGGCAATTCAGGGCTATCCCCGCGCGAAACAATATCTGATCGAGAACGGGCGCACCGTGGCCGAAGTCGAGGCAATGCCCGTTGCCCAGGTCATCCTCCTCTACACGGTGCAAGTCTATAACGAACTTAGCGACGAACAGTTCAAATGGTTCTTCTTGCCGGCGGCGGAGGGGAGGAGAGGGCAGGAATTGGCCGAACGGCAAATGGCGGCGACAGTTCGCGCCAAGGAGATCATCCCGGTCGCTTCTCTGCTGCTTCCCGCGAGCGCGGCGGCAAAAGAGGCCGAAACGCGATGCGAGTGGGCGATGGCCATTCTGCGGGTTTTCGAGGCGATGCGGCTTCATGCCGCCGCACACGACGGCCAGTGGCCCGACCGTTTGAGCGACGTTACGGAAGTGCCCATTCCGAAGAACCCCTATGACGGCGGATCGTTCATTTACCATCGAGAAGGCAACAAGGCCGTCTTGACGGCGGAAACGGGACCAAACAACTGGTATCGGCGATACGAAATCACGCTCATGCCCAAGACAAAATAACCGACTTTCAGGAGAACAAATAATGAAACCGTTGATCCGTTGCCTGTCCGCAATTGTTCTATTGGCCGCGTCGGCTCTCGCCCATGCCGATGCCAAGTCTGACGCCGCCGCTCGGGCGAAGGCGATCGCGCCGTTCATCGAAGCCGAAACGGCCGTCGTCGTACGCTTCGATCTTACCCGGGTCGATACGTCCGCCGCGTTCGACATATTTGCGCGGTTCCAACCCATCCCCCAGGGCGAACTCGCCGAGAAAAAGCAGCGTGTAGCGAAGCAACTCCACGAGGCGATTCGAGCCGGCATCAAGGAATTCTACGTGATCGCAACCCCCGGCGGGCAAAGCGACGTGGGCTGGATGCCGAAGGTGTTCTCGGTGGTTCCCTTGCCGCCCGACGCCGATGTGACAGCCATCCGAGCGATCGCTGCGCGTTCCGGCCGGGGCGGGCCAAGTGGTCGACGGCGCGTTGGCATTCGGTTTTGATGACCCAGGCACACCCCTCGGCAAGTTTCAGCCGGCCGCGCGCCCCGAATTGGCGGCGGCGTTTTGGGCGGCCGGCGACGCCGCGGTGCAAGTGGCTCTCATTCCCCCGGCGTACACGTCGCGGGTAATCGAAGAACTACTGCCGCAAGTTCCCAAGGAGCTTGGCGGCGGACCGACGACCGTCCTCGCCCGCGGCGTTTTATGGGCGGCGGCGGGAATCGATCTGCCGCCGCACCTGTCGCTGCGGCTGACGATCAAGTCGGCCGACGCGCAGTCGGCCGAGGCGCTCCGCACGAAGCTGGCCGAAATGCTGCAACTGGCCGGCGCGTGCAAAGAGGTTCGATCGCTCCTGCCCAAGTTCGCCGAGGCCGCCGCCGTGCTCGCGCCGAAGGTCGAAGGCGATCGCCTTGTCTTGGTCTTGAATGAGCAGAACCAGGGCGTCGAAAAACTGCTATCGCTCGTCACGCCGCCGATCGAGGTCATGCGCAGCCAGCGCGCGCGCGATTGCAGTCTAGGAACAATCTCATGGGGATTGCCTTGGCGATGCACAGTTATAACAGCGCGAACAGCCATCTCCCCTTGCCTGCCAGTTTCGGCAAGGACGGCAAGCCGCTTTTGAGTTGGCGAGTCCACATTCTTCCCTTCATCGACCAGAATTCCTTCTTCAAGCAGTTCCATCTCGACGAGCCTTGGGACAGTCCGCACAACCGCACGCTGATCGACAAAATGCCGTCAGTCTATCGTATGCCGATGTCGAAAACGGAGAAAGGCCGCACGAACTATCTCATGCCCGTCGGCGGCGGCGCGGTTTTCGAAGCCAATAAGCCGACGCAATTCAAGGACATCACCGACGGCACGTCGAACACGATCATGACGGTCGAGGCGGACGACGAACACGCGGTGATTTGGACCAAGCCGGAAGACTTACAGTTCGATCCGAACGATCCCATGAAGGGACTCGGCCATTTCTACAAGGATGGTTTCAACCTCGGCTTCTGCGACGGATCGGTCCATTACATGACATGGCCGAAAGACGCAAAGCAAATCGAGACGCTTCGCTATCTCTTCCAGCGGGCCGACCGTAATCCGGTACAGCCGTGGTAAGGCCGGCTGCTGCTTGGATGGGCAACGCAACAACGCATGAGAATAGCCGGGAGCCAACGGCTCCCGGTGGGCGGTCGCGGGTCGGTCCACATTCCGGGAGTCGTTGACTCCCGGCTATTGTCACACCGCTTCTGCCGTGATCGAAAGGTCCAGGGACGCCAGCAAATCTTCAACCAGCAACGGCTTCGAGAGCACGACCGAGGCACCGGCCGATAGGGCGCGATCGTGATCCTCGATCCGCGGGAACGACACCAGCGCGATCACGGGGGCGGGCCGCAACGCCCTGACAAATCGGCCGAGCGCGTCGCATTCGCCGTCGCAAAGGTCCGTGCCGTCGAAAATCGCTGCCGCTGCTCCTTCCACGCGAGCGAATGCCGGGTCACGCTGCCAGATCGTGACAAGTCCGCGGCTGCGGCAGGCCGCCGACAGCCATTCGGCCATCTCACGCGAACGCGAGCGAACCACAACGAGTGTGCCACTGCTTGGAACAAGCAGTGACGGCGCGGAAGTCTGCCCCGGGCACTGCTTGTTCCAAGCAGTGGCACACGTTGGCGAACACGGTGACCGGGTGACATCGACCAGCAGCCGCTCTTCCTCGGTGGCCGTCAAAGGCAGCGCCCACGAACACGGCTGGCCAGTCGCCAGACGGGACAACTCCCGATTGCCGCGGGCCGGCCATTGATGCCAATAGGTTCGCACCGTCGCCGGCCAAGGCGAACCGCTCCGCATCTCCCCCTCGCACCAACTTCCCATCAGGCCCAGCACGCGGGCCAACGGGGCCGATCGCCGCAGACGATCGATCGTCTCGTGCGAGAACTGGCCGGGAAATGCCTGCGCCACAACGATCACGTCGGGCGAGAAACGATCTTCCGACAACGCCGCCACTGCCGAATTGGCGTCAGAAAAGTCTACTACGTTTCCCCATCTTCCCAAACAGACCCGCGTTTCGCGGAATTCTGGGCGGGTTGCGTCGCCGAGGACGAGAATCAAGAGCCCCGCATCCTCCGCGTCAGCTTCGCTGGGCACTGAAGTGTCCAGCCCTCCCTGCCCTCGATTCTGCACGTTCACAGCTTCTCCTCCGTCTCGACGATTAACTGGTGCGCTGCCGCGGCATCGGGAGCTTGGTGCAACGCATTGAGGAAGCCGGGCGAGGTGAGAACCCGGCTGAGCCGTGCCAACACACGGAGATGGCCGCGATCTTCCATCGAACAGATCAGGAAGAAGACGTCGGTCAAGGGGCCGTCGCCGCCGAAGGGAATGCCGCTGGTCGTGCAACCCAGCGCCAGAAACGGCTGGCTGAGGATTTTCGCCATCGGACGCCGCGGATGCAGCAGCGCCACGCCGTTTTCCAACGCGGTCGTGTGCATGTCTTCGCGGACTTTCACCGCCTCGGCCATCTCCTTCGTGTCCCAGAGCCAGCCAGTTTGCGCGGCCAGCTCGACCATCGCGTCGATCACCGAGTTGCGGGTTCGGCGCAAAGCGGCACGGCGATGGCCTCGACCGGAAGCATTTCGGCGATGCAGACTTCGCACTCGTCCTCGGTCGGCGACGACCGCTGCAAAACCGACTCGACTTCGAGCAATTCCAACTCGTCCGACGCCCCGATCCGCCGCTCGAACCAGTGGTGGATGTCGGGCTTGGAAAAACGCCATTGGCCGCTCACTTTGCGGCCGGGCAGCTTACCCCGCTCCGCCAGCTTCTCCACCTGCTGGGGGGTCGTGTGCAAGTAGCGGGCCAGGCTGTTGACGTCAAAATCGCGGTACGGCATGGCCCTATTATTGGCCGCCGTCCACCCCTCTGTCCATCCCAAGTCGATTTCTCCCTTGACAGGACGGCCGGATTTCGGACAATCCCTCAGCCGCCAACCGTGGGTGGGAAGGGCAGGGATGAGGGATGTCTGTTCCCGCGCAGGGCGTAGGATGGGACAAGCGCAGCGCGGTCCCACCACGACGGCTCACAACGTCGAAGGCAGGGAGGCCGCGGCCATGCAAGTCTGTCCCGAATTGGGGCAAGTCGTTAGTCTGCGCCGGTTGTTGCCGGAGGCCGAAATCATCGGCGCCGACGACGTCCACATTTCCGGCTGCACCAGCGATTCGCGCCAACTCCGTGAGGGCGAATTGTTCGCCGCGCTGCCGGGAAGCCGCTGCGACGGGCGCGATTTCGCGGCCGACGCCGTCGCCCGAGGCTGCGCGGCGGTGCTTGCCGAACGGCCCATCGCCGAATTGCCCGTGCCGTCGTGCGTCGTGCCGAATCCCCACGAGTCGTTCG
Source organism: uncultured Planctomycetia bacterium (assembly GCA_963719005.1). GTDB lineage: Bacteria > Planctomycetota > Planctomycetia > Pirellulales > Thermoguttaceae. The sequence continues at coordinate 110,268 of CAVRAR010000015.1, read as the reverse complement.
CCCGGCTGTGCCAACTCTTGGCCGGATCCCCAAGCCGGCACTTGAAACTGATCGGCGTGACCGGAACCAACGGCAAGACGACCACAAGTTGCCTGATTGCCGGCGTGCTCTCGGCGGCAGACCATCGGGTGGGCGTGCTCGGAACTTTGGGATACCTCGATGGCCGGATCGTCGAGGAATCGACCCATACCACGCCTCCGCCCGAGCGGCTGGCGTCGCTGCTGTCGCGGATGGTCCGCAACGGCTGCACCCACGCCGTAATGGAGGTCTCGAGCCACGCGCTCGACCAGTCGCGTGTGGCCGGCTTGGAGTTCGACGCCGCCTGCGTGACCAACGTCACCCGCGACCATCTCGACTATCACGCCACGTTGAGCGATTATCGCCAGGCAAAGGCGAAGATATTCGACCATCTCAATATCGAGGGATTCGCGGTGCTCAACGCCGACGACCCTGGTTCGGCCGAGTTTTTGCGCCGCCACGCCGGGCCAGCGCTGACGATCGGCATCGACTCGCCGGCCGAGATCACGGCCGTCCCGGTCGAGCAATTCGCCAGCGAACAGACGTTCCTCTTGACGGCCGGCAGCGAAACCGTGCCGGTGCGGACGCAGATGATCGGCCGCCATCACATCTACAACTGCATGGCGGCAGCCGCGGTCGGATTGGCCTACGGAATCGAACTGACCACGGTGGCTCGCGGGCTGGAATCGATCGGGCACGTGCCCGGCCGGCTGGAACGGATCGAGTGCGGGCAGCCGTTCAGCGTTTTTGTCGATTTCGCCCACACGCCCGACGCGCTGAGCGGCGTGTTGAAGACCGTGCGGCAAGTGACGACCGGCCGGCTGATCTGCGTTTTTGGCGCCGGTGGCCAGCGCGACAGCCAGAAGCGGCCCCTGATGGGCCGAGCCGTCGAGAAAGCCGCCGACGTCGCAATCCTCACCAACGACAATCCGCGTCACGAAGACCCGCTGGCGATCTTTCGCGACGTGCTCGCCGGGCTAGTCAACCGCGACACCGTGCAGGTGATTCCCGATCGCACGGCGGCGATTCACCGGGCGCTCGGCATGGCCGAGCCCGGCGATTGCGTGCTGATCGCCGGCAAAGGACACGAAACGTGTCAAATCGTCGGCGACGAACGTTTGCCGCACGACGACCGCGAAGTGGCACGGCAGTGGCTTTATGGGGAAGTAGCGAGTAGGTAGTGGAGAGTGAAGAGTGAAGAGGGGAGAGGGGAGAGGGTAAAGTGGAAACGGTTCACGTTGTCGAACAAGCCGCTTGCGGCTTCGCAACTCTCGCCGATCTTTGCACCGCGATCGACGGCCGCCACGCCGCTTGCGGTTTCGCTGCGCTTGCGGATCCATCGGACACGGTCGTCGGCCCAATCGTGAGCGATAGCCGCACGATCAAACCCGGCGACGTCTTCTGGACGCTACGCGGACCGAACCACAGAGGTGACGATTTCATCGGCGAAGCGTTTTTTCGTGGAGCGGCGGGCGCAGTGGTCAACAAGGATGTTGCCCTCGATTTCTCCCATTTTCCAAAGGACGAGAGAACTGCGTCAGCCACTCCCTGGATCGTCCGCGTCGACGATACGCATCGGGCGCTCGAACGATTGGGCCCGTTGGCGGCGGCGACAATTCGCGGGCACGGTCATCGGCGTGACCGGCAGCGCCGGCAAGAGCACTACCCGGGAAATGATCCACGCCGTGCTGCAACTCGAAGCTGCGGGGAACGGCCAGCCCCGCTAATTTCAACAACCATTTCGGCGTCCCGCTGAGCATGACGGCCATCGAGCCGGACCACGACTACGCCGTGCTCGAATTGGGCGCGAGCGGACCGGGCGAAATCGCCGCGATGGCCGAGTTGGCTCGGCCCAGCGTCGGCGTCATCACGTGCATCGGCGACGCCCATCTCGCCGGCTTCGGCAGCCGGGAGCAAATCGCCCTGGCCAAGGCCGAACTGTTGGCGGCCCTGCCGGCCGACGGCCGCGCCGTGCTCGGCGACGACCCCTGGCTGCGGAGCGTCGCCTCGAAGTCGGCCGCGAGAATCACCTGGGTCGGCGTCGGCGAGGACTGCGACCTGAGGGCGACCGAAATCCGCAACGTCGAACGGGCGACTGACGTTCCGAGTTGGAAGCTGCCAGTTTTCGTTGCCGCTGCGTGGCCGCCATTACGTGACGGCAGTGCTAGCGGCAGTGGCCGTGGGCCAAATGATCGGTTTTGATCTGGACGCGATGGCCCGAACTCTGTACAAGTTTCGCCCGTTGCCGATGCGTTGCCAGGTTCAGGAGATCGACGGCGTCTCGATCATCAACGACGCCTACAACTCGAACCCGACGGCGATGCGGGCGGCATTGGAGTTGTTGCGCGAGTTCGACTCGCCGGGCCGCCGCATCGTCATCAGCGGCGACATGGCCGAGTTGGGCGACCAGTCGATTGCCTTGCACCGGGAGTTGGGCCAACAAGCGGTCGAGGTGGCGGGAGCGAAGTTGCTTATCGCGTGTGGACAATTCGCCAAGCACGTGGCGTCCGGCGCTCGTGCCGCCGGGATGCCGCCCGGCCAGGCGATTGCCTTCGGAAGCGTCGAGGAAGCGTTGCCGCACTTGCGCGCGGCGACGTTGCCCGGCGACGTGGTGTTGGTGAAGGGCTCGCGGGTGATGGCGATGGAGCGAGTGGTGGAAGCGCTGCTACAGAAGCCGCGGCGGCGCGCCGCGTGACGGATACGGCGGCTTCACAAACGAACCAATGAGTAGGACTCCGCTGTTTGCGTCGGGTTTGCGGGAACCGGATGCATACCCTCCCCTCCTTGGGTAGGAGCAAAAGCCCGCCGACATTACGGCTACTGGGTCGGCCGCGTCGGCGGGCGCTTCGCAGTGGAGTCCAAGACTGAGCGCCGGGGCGGCGCACCGCGCCGTCCCGGCCGCTCAGGGATATAGGGAACCAATGACGAAGTGCGAATGACGAATGACGAAAGGGGTGCGTTTTTCGTCCTTCGTCATTCAGTGCTTCGTCATTGTGCATTTATGCTCCTGTGGTTTCTCAATCACCTGACCGCTCTTGTCGACCGAATCGCTTGGCGGTTGGGCGAAGATCACGCCGCGCGCCGCCTTGGCCGCCGGAATCAGTTTCACCGTGGCGGTGCTGCTGGGGCCGTGGTGGATCGCCTGGCTGCGGCGGCATTTCCGCGAGTCGATCAAGAGCGATTCGGCCGAGGTCGCCCGATTGCACCGCGATAAACAATCTACGCCGACGATGGGCGGACTGTTCGTCGTCGCGGCGCTGGTTGCATCGCTGCTGCTGTTCGGCGACCTGCATAACGGCTATCATGGCGCCGGCCCTGGTCGTGGCCGTCGGACTGACGCTGGTCGGCATCGTCGACGATCTGGTGAAGATTCGCACCGCCGCCAAGGGCATCGGCGTCCGTTCCAAATTCGCGGCACAACTGCTGGTGGCCGGCGCGGCCGCCGTGCTGCTCTACCAGCAGCAGGCCGCCGTGCCGGGAGGGTTATCGTTGCGATTGCCGCTGGCCGGAACGTCGTTCTCGCTCGGGCTGTGGTTCGTGCCGCTGGCGATCGTCGTCATCGTGGGTGCGTCGAACGCCGTGAATCTGACCGACGGGCTCGACGGACTGGCCGGCGGATGCCTCGTGGCCGCGATGGCCGCAATGACCGGATTGGTGTACGCCGCCGGACACGCCGAGTGGGCCGCGTATCTCGGCGTGCCGCGAATCCCTCACGCCGGCGAAATGACCGTGCTGGCCGCCGCAATGATCGGCGGCGTCCTCGGGTTCCTCTGGTTCAACTGCCATCCCGCCCAAGTGTTCTTGGGCAACACCGGGGCGCTGCCGTTGGGCGGGCTGCTCGGGTTTCTGGCCGTCGTCGCACGACAGGAACTGCTGCTGGTGCTCATCGCCGGCGTGTTCGTGGTCGAGGCCCTTAGCGTCATCGTCCAAGTGGGCTACTACAAGTGGCGCCGCCGTCGCCTGTTGCGATGCGCCCCGTTGCACCATCATTTTCAGTTCCTCGGCTGGGCGGAAAACAAGATCGTCGTCCGCTTTTGGATCGCCTCGGCATTATGTGCGCTGCTGGGCGCTGCCTCGCTCAAATTAGGAGTGTCTGAAACGCCCCTCGATATTGCCACGAAAAAGAACGCGAACCTTTCCACCCGCAAAACCGTATCCAGCAATCCGGTGTTTCAAGAAGTGAGGACGCCGCGGCAGGATGGGGGAAAGAAAGGGGATGGAGGAGATTGTCGGGCAAATCGACGCAAGATTGATAGCGTCTTGGCAACAATCTCCAACGTGCCCCCTCGCCACGCGAACATGAGCAAGTAGCAGGCACACGCCGTGTGCCGTCAAGTGTAGCAGGCACACGCCGTGTGCCGTCATTATCATGAAAAACAACATCGTTCACATCGTTTTCAGCGGCGGAGGCACGGGCGGACATCTGTTTCCCGGCTTGGCCGTCGCCGAACAGCTTTCGGCGATGATTCCTCGCGTGCGGATTACGTTCTGCGGCGGCGGGAAGCCCTTCGAGCGGCAAGCGGCCCACGACGCCGGCTTCGAGTATTTCGCCCTGCCGTCGCGGCCGCTGCCACATGCTGCTCGCGAGGCCGTTTCGTTCGTCGTCGAAAATCTGGCAGGTTATCTGGCTGCCAGGCGATTTCTGCGAGAGGAGCACGTTTCGGCAGTCGTGGGATTGGGCGGATACGTCAGCGTGCCGATGGCCCGCGCCGCAACCCGCCGCGACGTGCCGTTGGTGCTGCTGGAACAGAACGCCGTTCCGGGCCGAGCCACCCGCTGGCTCGCTCGTCGGGCAACGCTGATCTGCACGGCCTTCGACGGAGACCGCCGCCGGACTTCGCTGTCGTTGTCCCGTGCGCGTGACCGGCAATCCGATCCGATTTGGATTTGACCGCGATACGCAGGTCACGCTCTCGACAATTCCCGCTCGGCAAGAGAGAGGGGGAGAGGGGGAGAGGGGGAGACAGGGAGACTCGCCAGTTGAGTTATCTCGGCATTGCGACCGCTCGTCTCCCAGTCTCCGCGCCTCCCGGTCTCCCGGTCTTCATCGTTTGCTTCCCCCCTGTCAACTCCTCGTTCTCGGCGGCAGCGGCGGCGCCCGGTCGCTGAACGAAAACGTGCCCCGCGCGTTGTACAAGGTCCGCCGGCAGTTGGCCGACTGGTACATCGTGCATCAAACGGGCTCGGCCGATCTCGACGCGACGAAATCGCTCTACCGCAAGTTCGATCTGCCGGCCACGGTCGTGCCGTTCATCGAGGACATGCCCGCCATGCTTCGCACGACCGACCTGGCCGTGTGCCGGGCCGGCGGCACGACGCTGGCGGAGTTGTCGGCCGCCGGAGTGCCCAGCGTCTTGTTGCCCTATCCACACGCCACCGACGATCACCAGTTGGCCAATGCGCGGGCCTTTTCGGCCGGCGGCGGCTGCGTTACAATCGACGAGCGGGAGATTTCCGATCGGCTGGACGATCGACTGGCCGACATGCTCTGTTTTCTGCTGGCCAACGAGGCGTTGCGGCGGCGGATGTCGGCGGCGATGCACCAATCGGCCCGGCCCAACGCCGCCCAAGACGTGGCGGAATTGATCTGGTCGATCGTCAGCAGCCGATCGCTCCAAGCGCGGGCGGCAGTGGTGTGAGTAGCATCGATATTGCCGAAGATCAACCGCCGCCGGAAGGTGTTTTCCATCTGCGGATGTGGGTGTTTGCCGTCACACTCGTGAAGTCTTCCCAGCAGTGAAGAGACAGTCCAGCTTTCTGGGTAATGGAGGCATAATGGCGAAATAATTGACCTCCCGGCATTCGGGCGATTTGTGCAGACTGGTTAAGACCAAAACAACCGTCTGCTCCCGAATGCAAGGAGGCTAACCGATGGTAGGCTGCACGAGGCGGCCTGACAAGAGGGCTGAAATTCAATTCGCTGAGCCGCCGTGGAATGAACGCTCGGCCGAGTGGCAAATCCGTGATCGACAAGTACCGGCACATCATGTGGCGAGAGCTGTGGTGCAGGCTATGAAACAATTGGATTTGACGCCGTTGTACAATCTGTACGTTGGGGCCGGCTCGCCACCGATCCGGCCCGATCTGATGTTGGCTGTGGTGTTGATCGAAATCCGCTTGGGGCGATCTCAACCCTGCCAGTGGTTCCGCGACGCCCAAGAGCATATCGTGATTCAATGGGCTGGCTTTGGAATTCAGCCCTCGCGCTCGTGTTGGTACAACTTCGCCGACCGCATTGCGCCGTTGTTGGAATCGTGGAATGCGACCCTGCTTCAGGCGGCTCGACAGCAAGGTGTTACTCGGGCCGAACGTGCTTCGCTGGACGGCACGGCGGTCGCGGCCAACGCCTCGCGTCATCGTTTGTTGAACCAGACGACGCTTGAGCAGCGTTTGACGGAGTTGGACGTCGCATGCCAAGCCGATGCGGCAGGCCAATCGTCGGCCAACGCGCCGACGTGGATGGCGAAGAAGCCCGTCACGCGCGAAGAGCAACGGCGACGTTATCGACGCGCCCGCGAGCGACTGGACGAGTTGCACGCGGTCAACAACCGGCAAAACCCGAAAAAACGCCGAAAAGCCGAGAACATCGTGGTCAGCGTCAGCGATCCTGAGGCGGCATTGGGACGCGACAAGCACCATGTGTTTCGGCCGTTGTACAACGTGCAGTTGATTCGCGACTTGGACTCCCAGTTGTGCCTGGGCTATCAAGTGTTCGCCCAACCGACCGACGCCGGAACCTTGGGCCCGATGTTGGAACGATTCGCGAATGCGACGGGCGTGAAACCGAAGGCCATGCTTGTCGACGCCGGTTATGTGACGGCGTGCAATCTTGCGATTTGCGACCAAGCGGGAATCGCGTTGTATGGCCCGTGGCAGGAGAACGATTTCTCGCAAAAGAGAAAGAAGCAAGGCGCGAAGCCGCGTCCGCTCGGGAAGGAACACTTCACCTGGGTTCCGGAGCACAACATGTATCGTTGTCCGGAGGGCCATCCGATGCCTTGGATCGGCCGAGAACAACGGCGGCAGAGCGACGGCGAAATCAACGTCGTGCATAGCTACCGTTGTTCGCCACAACACTGTCGGGCGTGCGCGCGGCAAGTCTTGTGTAGCACCAATCCGAACCGCGGCCGAGCCGTCAAGCGAAGCGAACACGAGGCGTTGGTCGAGGCCCACCGAGCGCGAATGGAAACGACGGAGGCCAAGCAACTCTACCGACTTCGGGGACAGACGGTGGAATTGGGATTTGCCGACATCAAGCAACATCGTTCGCTGCGTCAGTTTTCCGGACGAGGCCGGTGTCGCGCGCAACGGCAAGTTGGACTGACAATACTTGTGCATAACCTCCTCGTCGTTCACCGCGCCAAACCACCACCGCAAAACACTATGGACGCCACGCTAACCACCGAAGAAATAACGACTTAAAAGCTGGACTGTCTCTGAACTGCTGGGCTACTATCAAGCGTCCCTGCGGGACGAACAACTATGCTCCGCTGGCGATTGCTCTTAGGCACGCTCATTATCGCGGCATTGGTTGCGCTCTGCTGGCTGGATAACCGCGCGACCGCCATGCCGGGCGCCTGGCTGCTGCCGGTGGCGGTGGTCGCCGCGGTGTTGGGCACCAAGGAGATATTGGATCTTGCGGCGTCGGCCGGAATGCACCCGCCGCGATGGACGGTGTACGTCGGCAACGTGCTGTTGGTGATTAGCACCTGGTTAACCTTCTTGGATTGGTCTCTGCTGCCAAGGCGCCTACTACTCGGGCTCTCGTTGAGTCCGGACGCGTCCATTTGGCAGACGCCATTGCTCTTTTCGTTCGGCATCGCGGTGTTTCTGGTGGTTTTCGGCGCGATGTCATGCTACAAGAAGCCCGGCGGCAATACCGCCAATCTTGCCGCGGGCGTCTTTGCCCTCGTCTACATTGGACTGATGCTCGGGTTCGCCGTGCAGATGCGGATCGCTTGGGGCGTGGGGGCGCTGGCAGTGTGGGTGATCGTCGTTAAAACGGGCGACACGGGGGCGTATTTCGTGGGACGCCTGATCGGCCGTCACAAGCTGGCGCCGCTTATTAGCCCCGGCAAGACAATTGAGGGCGCGATCGGCGCCCTGGCCTTCTCGTGCCTTGCGTCTTGCCTGGCGTTCCAGTGGATTGTCCCTCTCACGATGAAACACTCGGAGCTTCAATCACACGACACGTGGAGGTGGATCATTTTCGGCCTCTTGGTCGGCGCGGCGGGCATGACGGGCGATCTGGCCGAGTCGTTTCTGAAACGCGACGTCGGCGTGAAAGATTCCAGCACGTGGATGCCCGGCTTCGGCGGCGTATTGGACATTCTCGACTCGCTGCTCCTTTCTGCCCCCGTGGCGTGGTTCTGCTGGGCGTCGGGGTTGGTCGGAAGATAGGCCCCGCATCACTTGCCCCGCGTGGGAAAGCGCGCTACTATTGTCAGGTTGGCAATGTCGTCTAACAGCGACATGAAGAGACTCACCCGACAATTTGCTCCCCACGCGCCGAGGATTGGCACGATGACACAACGAAACATGATCTCGCTCGCAACGGGACTTCTACTGGCATGGGCCGCCGCCGCTGTTGGCGAAAATCCCACACCGCCGAAAGTAATCGTCGATTTCAAGAGCACGAACGACATCAAGCTTACTCCAATGCAGGCGAAGATCGTGATGGCGCAACATGCCGGAAAGCCGGCGTTGCAGATCACGACCGAGGCCGCCGCTTCGTGGCCCGGCGTGCTGATCGAGCCGCGCGAGGGGAAGTGGGACTTGAGCGGGTTCGAGGGGGTCGAGATGGACGTGTACAATCCGCAAGACGTGCCCGTCCGCGTGCTGCTGAGCGTCAATAATCCCGGCGCCGACGGACGGAACCACTGCAATACTGATGCGGTCAATGTCCCGCGGCGCGGCCGGGCGACCTTGGTGGTGCCGTTCGGCAATTGGCACGGCGACTTCGGCTATCCACTCGACCTGAAGAACATCGTTTCGCTTCAGGTGATGCTGGATCGGGCCGGCCACTCGCATCGCTTCATGGTCAATAACATTCGCGCCGTGCGATTCGATCGCGCCGATATGAAAGAGGTCTTCGACGATCCATTCTACAAGCAGTTGAAACCCGCGTTCGGACGCGGCATCAATCTCGCCAACGCGCTGGAAGCGCCGAAGGAGGGCGACTGGGGCGTCGTGCTCAAGGAAGAGTATTTCGATCGGATCAAGTCGGCCGGCTTCGACTCGCTGCGGCTGCCGGTTTGCTGGCCTGCCCATGCTGACGCCTCGCCCCCTTACCGAATCGACCCGAAGTTCTTCGCTCGCGTCGATTGGGCAATTGACCAGGCACTGCGGCGGCGAATCGTGCCGATCGTGGATATGCACAACTACGACGAACTCGTGCAGCAGCCCGACAAACATCGCGAGCGATTCGTGGCCATCTGGCAGCAGATTGCCGAGCACTACCAGGGCTATCCGCGGGCGCTGGCGTTCGAGCTGTTCAACGAGCCGAACGGAAATCTGACCGCCGACAAGTGGAACCAGCTCCTGGCCGAGACCATCGAGGTCGTCCGCCGCACAAATCCAACCCGCGAGATCGTCGTCGGCCCGATCGCCTGGAACGCCATCAAGGAATTGCCAAGCCTGGAGTTGCCGGAAAGAGATCGCCATCTGGTGGTCACGGTCCATTACTACAACCCGTTCCACTTCACCCACCAAGGGGCAAGCTGGGTCGGGCCCGACTCGCAACAATGGCTCGGCACGAAGTGGACCGGCACGCCGGCCGAGAAACAAGCCGTTGCACGCGACTTCGATGCGGCGATCGCCTGGGCGGTCAAGCATCGCCGGCCGATTTGGCTCGGCGAGTTTGGCGCGTACAGCAAGGCCGCCCTCGACTCCCGCGCCCGCTGGACCCGCTTCGTCGCCGCAGAGGCCCTGAAGCGAAAGATGGGCTTCGCCTACTGGGAATTCTGCTCCGGCTTCGGCATCTACGACCCCGATCGCCGCCAGTGGATCGAGCCGCTGAAAGACGCGCTGCTGCCGAGCGGCAAATAGGCGACGGCGTGCAGAAATAGCCGGGAGCTAACAGCTCCCGGAGGGCAGCGATAGTGCGCGGCGCATTCCGGGAGTCGTTGACTCCCGGCTATCTTCTTTCCCGTTGTCTTTCCTGCCTCTTTAGCCTTGCCGCATCTTGCGTCGCGCGGTGGGCGAGGTTAGGATGAGCGGCGGGGATAGGCCGGAACAACCCCGTTTCTCGTCGGGCTCGGCTCGTTCCACGCGGGGCGTGGGAACGAGATTGTGCGTTTTTCGCTCGGGCATTTTAAGTTTTGCGGCGATTTCGCGTCTAATAGACAGGGCCCGCAACGCCGACCGGCACGAGAAGAGGCGTCTCCATGGGACTGGCTGGCAATCAAGGGTTGCTCGACCAGCTTGTGGCCGAGCACTTGCCCGAGGCGTTGCGGTTCGCCCTGCGCCTGTGTGGCTGCCAGGAGACGGCGGCCGAGATCGTGCAGGAGGCGTTGTGTCGTGCGGCCCGCGGCATCGGCTCATTCCGAGGCCGGTCGCAGTTCCGCACCTGGTTCTACCGAATCATCATCAGCGCCTTCCACGATCACACGGCCGCTTCGGCGCGGCAAAGCTGCTCGGGTGAATTGACCGACGAGTTGGCCGACCCGCGCGGGGAAGATCCGGCGGCCGCGGCGATGACCGGCGAATTGCGCGATTTGATCGCCCGGCGAGTTTCGGCCCTGCCGCTACGGCAACGGGAGGTGTTGGTGTTGACCAGCTACGAACAATTGCGGCCGCGCGAAGTGGCCGAAGTGCTCGGCATCAGCGAAGCGAACGTGCACGTTAACCTGCACTACGCGCGGGCGCGGCTCCGCCAAGAACTGGCGCCGTATTTGAGCGAGAAGTAAGATGGACTGGCAACCGGAAAAGCCCGATGGTGATCCCGATTTTCTGGATCGCCTGCTGGCCGAAGCCCAATGGGCCGAGCCGACGCCCGAGACGATCGGCCGGCTGCAAGGCCACTGGTGGCGGCTGATGGTCCGGCGAACGCGGCGGCGGCGGTTGGCTTGCTTGCTGATGGCCGCCTCGATCCTGTTGGCGGCCGTCGGGCTGACGTCCTGGCTGCGAAGCGGGTCCGCGGTAGATCAGCGGGCTCTCACGGACATGACCGTGAAGAACGCCACCCCATCGCCGCCGCCGTCGATCCACCAGCCGGTCCGCGTGGTGAAGCAGCGTCCCAGTCCGCTATTGGTGCGAAAACATTCACCACACCGTCCGTTCGCGGCGCCGACGTCGCGGCCGCCGAATGTGTATGAGAGTTTCGTCATGGTTGCCCATCGGCGAATGCAGGAGAGCAAAATGCGACGGGTCGAGCCGCCGCCGGTTGAGCCCCCTGTCGAACAAGCCCCGGAGCAACCGGCCGCCGAGCAACAGGATGCAGCGCTGCGGCAAGAACTGTCTTCGCTCTTGGCAAAAAACGACCTGCAATCGGTGCGGACATTCTTGGAGCGGGTGCAAGACCAGCGTACGTCCGCCGTCGCCCTCGATTGTCTGGCATCCGCGGCAAATCCGCCCGTGGAACTGTTGTTTCGATGCCTCCGCGGTCCAACGGCCGGCCAACGGACCGCCGCGGCGCTGGCCCTGGGACGATTGAACCGGCCGGCGGTTTCCCGCCGGTTGATCGCGATGATCGAGCGCGGAACCTATCGGCAGGAAGCTATGATTGCGTTGTTGTCGAGTTCAGAGCCCGCCGCGCGGCAGTTCCTGGCCAATGCCGAGCGGAACCGGATGCTCGCGGCCAGCCTTTGGAACGCGAAACGTCAACTTCAGAATCCTTTCACGTGGAGATCTTAATCATGCGACGCGACCCGAATCGAGTGAGACGTTGCCTATCGACTCACGCACTTGGAACACTTCTGGCGATCGTCGCCGTTCTGATGACGGCGACGAGCGTTTTCGCGGAGCCCAAATCGGCCCCGAAGCCGCCTCGTCATCCCATCCAGTCCAAGAAGGCAGAGCCCAAAAAAGCGGGGCCTAAGAGAGTGGTTGTGATCATGCCGGGGGCCAACGAACAGGCGATCCGGCAAGCGTTTCAGGTGACGTCGAACTTTGACTTCACGGAATTCCCGTTGAGCGAGGTCGTTCAGTGGTTCAAGAAATTGACGAAACAAGAGATGCTACTTGACGGCAAGGCACTAGGCGACGTAGGCATCGGGACCGACGTTCCGATCACCTTTTCCGCCCAGGGCATCTCCGCCAAGTCGGCTCTGGCGCTCATACTCCACGAGGTGAACCTCACGTGGCTTATCAAGGACAACGTCGTGGTGATAACGACGCGCGAGGAGGCCGACAACCAACTCACCACCAAGGTTTACCCCGTGTACGACATGATTGCCCCAAAACCATCTTACCGTTTTGAAGGGATGTTTGTTCCGGGCCTGACCACCGGCGGATTCCCGCGGACGCTTCCCTCCGGCACCAATAGCACATTCAACGGCGGCCTGGGAGGCATGGGCGGCGGCATGTTCAGTGTGCATGACAATTTGCAGCCCGGTAAAGTCAACAACCGCGTCGGCGACGCCTTCCTCGCGCAAACGGGAAGCGCTCCCAAATCGCAACCGCGTCGATCAAAGGGTACGCCCGGCGGCGAGCAAGGGGGCACGGGAGGCATGATGGCGCCGCCGCGTCCAGCCGAGTTGACCTTCGCGATGGATGATCTGATCGAGGTAATAACCTCCACCATCAAACCGACCAGTTGGGATGGAGTTGGCGGTCCCGGCTCGATAATGCCGGCAGCCGGCATGTTGGTTGTCTCGCAGACGCAAGAAGTGCATGAAGAAATCGATGCGTTGCTGACGAACCTTCGGGCGGTCAGCCCCGGGCTTCGGGTCGTCTCCATCCGCGCCGTCTGGCTCCAGTTGGATCTCAAGCAACTCGATCAACTCCTCCACAGCAAGCCGGGAAACGAAGGGGGCATCGGTCGCAAGGCGTTGTACGAGATGGCCGGCAAGACCAAGGGCTATCTCGGCGCCATCACCTGCCTCAGCGGCCAGACCGTTCACATCGCCTCGGGACGTAGCCGCACGGCGATCATCAGCGCCGTTCCCGTGGTGGACGGCGGTGGTGAGCCGGGCTATCAGCCGCAAATCGGTCAACCGCAAGCCGGCGCCCTGCTGCAAGTCACGCCGGAACTCCTGCCAAATACGCAGGGGGCCATGCTCGACCTTTGCAGTTCCGTCACCCGCACCGTTGACAAGCCCGAGACGATTCGCTTTTACAGCTTTGACGGTCATGGCGCGAAGAAGGACGCGGACAAATCGCCCGCTCGCGGCATCACGCTCGATCGCGTCAACATGGTCGTCTCGCAATTGGCCACGTCGCTGAAAGTGCCCTTGAACGAGCCGACCTTGGTCGGCGGCCTGACCACCGAAACGCCCGACGGCGAGGAGCAAGCCGCCGACTCGCCGCAGTTGTATTTGTTTGTCGAGGCCAGCAGCAAGTAGCGATGGCAGCATCGCCGGGCCAGTAAAATCTATTATGGGAGGACACGTTATGAGAAACTTCGCGATTGCGTGCATCGTGCTTTTCACAATGGCGGGGACCGCTTTCAGCGCGACGAAAGAGCCGCCGAAGAAGCTCGCGGTAGACCTGGGCGGCGGGGTGAAGATGAAACTGGTCCTCATCCCGGCTGGGGAGTTCATGATGGGCGGCGAAGAATCGGCGGCGAAGACGGCTGCGTTCTTCAACAAAATCGGGGACTTCCGTAGTCGGGCGGCCCGTGGTCGGGTCGAGGCGTGGGGTTTCGCGGTCGAGCATCCGCAACACCACGTGTATATTACCAAGCCGTTCTACCTCGGCATCTACACTGTCACGCGGGGTCAGTTTCGACAGTTTGTCAAAGACACCGGTTACAAGACCGATGCCGAGAAGAGAGAGAAACCTGGCCCGGACCTCAAGTACGAGGGGGACATATACAACCCGCACTGTTCCTGGCGAAATGCGGGCTTCAAGCAGACCGACGAGCACCCGGTGGTCGACGTGGATTGGGACGACGCAGTGGCGTTTTGCAAGTGGCTCAGCAAAAAGGAGAGCAAGACCTATCGACTGCCAACGGAGGCCGAGTGGGAATACGCCTGCCGTGGAGGGACGACAACGCGGTACTACAGCGGCAATGATCCCGAAAGCCTGGCTAAAGTCGGCAACGTGGCCGATGCGGCGCACAAGGCGAAAATCCTGGCCAATGTCCCCAACATTGCCGATCCGGCGGTCGAGGCGAAGTTCTCGTATATGGTCACGATCAAAGCCAACGACGGCTATGCGTTCACGGCTCCCGTGGGTTCATTCAAGCCGAACGCCTTTGGGCTCTACGACATGCATGGAAATGTCTTCCAGTGGTGCGCGGATTGGTATTCCGGGAAATACTACGCCGAATCCCCCGCATTCGATCCAACTGGCCCAGATGGCGCATGCCCCGGAAATATGCGTGTCATTCGTGGTGGTGCCTGGTCGTCTGGGCCGATCATCGCCCGTTCCGCCCAACGCTACTGGGGCTCGCAGGGCGTCAACTGCTGGCACGGCATGACAGGCTTTCGGGTTGCCAGGAATCAGTAGCAATTTGGGCTTTGTCGGTGTTATCGTTTGCGGTTTGACCGTTTTCCCTGCCGGGCAGCAGCGCGTGGGAACAAGGGGAACGTCATGAAGTCGCGATGCCCTCACCCCCGGCCCCGACCACTCCGTGGTGCCCGCCAAAGGGAGAGGGGAGGATCATCGCGCGATTTTGCACTGCGGTAACGCTTTGCCGAGCCGTTCGGCGCCGGCGTCGGTGATTCCGGTTTGACCGATGTCGAGGGTTTTCAAGCCGGTGAGCGTGGCGAGGACGTCGATCGCGGCATCGGTGATCTGCGTCTGCCGCAGTTCGAGCCGGGCGAGATTTGTCAGGCCGCGAAGCGGTTCCACGGCGGCATCCTCGATGCCCGTCTCGTTCAATCGCAAGGAGACGAACTTGTTCTTGTTGCCAAGATGCTTGATTCCGCTGCCGCTTAGCGGGATGCCTTGCAGCGTAAGCTGGCGCAGTTGGCTGAAGCCGCCGAGATGCTGAAACCCCGCGTCGGTGATGCTGAAGCAGCGGGAGAGAGTGATTTCCCGCAGCGGGAGCCCGACGAGCCGCGACAGCCCGGCGTCGGTGACGGCTGCCTCGTCGATCGTCAGGCCGTTGAGCGTCGCAAACCGCTTGACGACCGAGAGCGCGTTGTCATCGATTTGGTATCCGCCAAGCCGCAGCGTTTCCAGACGTTTCAGCGTCAGAAGTTGCTCCAAGCCGGCGTTGCTCAATTGCGAGTCGCCGCGGAGATCGAGCGAGCGCAGACCGGCGAGGGCCGCGATCTGCTTCAATCCGCCGTCGGTGATCCCCAGATCGAGCAGACCGAGACGGACCAGCTTCGGCAGCCGTTTCAGGTTCTCCAACCCCTTGTCGGTCAGCGCGGGGCTTCGTCGGATGGAAAGAGAAATGAGGTTCGTCAGCCGAGCAAGTTGCTCGAAGCCGGCGTCGTCGATTTGGGCGTCCAACAGCGAGAGTTCCGTAAGCCCGGCAAGGGAGCTGACCTGCCGAACGCCCGCGTCGGTGATGCCGCTGCCCGAGAGCTTGAGGCTTTTTAGATGCGGCAGCGCCGACAGGCGGGCGAGATCGGCGTCGGCCGACCGAGACGCGCTCGGCAGCCAGATCGATGCTTGTCAGATCGCCCGAGACGTCGAAGCCGAGCTGCCCTCCTCGTTCATCGACGCGTCGCACAGCGGCCGCGAACCCGGCATCCGCTTCCTGCGGCTCTTCCCTGTGAAGAAGTGCCGACACCTTGGTCTTTTCGCTCTCTTCCGCCACCCAGTGGATGCCGTTGGCGAGGATTCGACGGTAGTTCGGGTTGATCCAACACGAAGGACCGTGACCGAGCATGAGGTAGAACACGCGGCTGTTGCCGTACTGCTTCACCCAGGCGATCGGCGGCTCGTTTTTCGGGTGGTTCGTCTTCAGCAGTACCTTCACGTCCGGCGCCGTGTAGTATTTGTGGTACGTCTCGTCGTGGATTGTGAAGTCGCTGATGCCTCTCGTGATCGGATGGTGCTTGTCAACGACGGTGACCGGAATGTCTTGATCGTCGGTCGCGCCCGACGGCCCGTACTTCTTGCCGTCAACCACGAACACATGGGGAATGTGGATTCCGCCGATGATTTTGCGGAATTCTTCCCATTGCTGATGCGAGCCGATGTTGTGGTGCAGCGAAACCAATCCGATGCCGGCGTTGAGGAGTCGAACGAAGTTCTTCTGCTGTTCCGGCGTAAAGCCGGGCGTCATGTCGTACATGACGACGACGTCGTAGTCTTTCTTCAAGCTCGGTTTGAGCAGATCGGCGGCCTGCGGCATCGGGGCCTTCGTGTAGACGATGCCCGGCAGCGCGTCGAACATGGCGAAGAACGGCCCTTCCTCGAAGCCATGCCCACCGTAGGTCAACAGGACGCGAATCTTGCCCGCCGGCTCTTTGGCAACGGCGGGGCTCAAAGCCATCGTCGCGCAGAGGCTCAACAACAACGCAGTCAGCGCAAGTCGGCGCATGGTAGTCTCCTAAGGTAGTCCTTCGCGGGCGAGGGGGACGGAGAAGGTTGCCGGTAAGCATCTTCCATCTGTTGGAGTCCTCCCCGACAGCCTCCTCCGTCCCCTTTCCCGATTCGCGGGGTCACAGCGTCCACGGCGCCCGCATTGAGCGGTGCGCTAGTTTGGCGGCTTCCTCATCGCCGACGATCTCCTTGGTCTTCGGATCCCAGGTGATCTTCCGCTTGGTGCGGACGGCGATGTCGCAGAGTTGGCTGATCGTGTCGCTTCGCACGGCCTGGTCCAACGGGGCGATCGGCGGCCTGCGCGACTTCACCGAGTCGATGAAGTTCTGGGCATGGCCGGGACTTTCGATCAGATGCACGTCGCTGGGGCCGATTTTCGAGTTGAGCAACGACTTCGGTTCGGCGTCGATGCCGTTCTGTTCGCGCCAGACTCGCACCCAGCCCTCCGGACCGATGAACTTCGTCGAATCGCGGCCGGGCTTGAAAGTCACTTTCACGCCGTCGCCAAATTGGATCCGCATGTCCCAGTTCATCACGTTGTTGTAGAGGCCGCCCGTGGGAATGGTGCCCGTGCCCTCGACGGTCATCGGGCCGGACAAATCGGAGTCGTTTCCCCAAATCATGATGTCCAGCGGATGGGCGCCCCAACCGGCCAGGTAGCCGATCGAGTAGTCGTGGATGAAGAAGTGCCCCGGGTTCTTGCAGCGATCAGCCGTGTAGGGCGCGACCGGCGCCGGGCCGAGCCACATGTTGTAGTCGAGCGTCGGCGGCACGGGGGCTTTGTCGGTCCTGCCGCCCGCCGAACCGTCAGGCGCGACCACTTCAATGGTGTGAACCTTGCCGATCCGCCCGCTGCGGACCAACTCGCAGCCGAAGCGGAAATTCGGCATGCTGCGCTGTTGCGTGCCGTACTGGAACACGCGGCCGGTCTCGCGAAAAACCTTCAGGCAGGCGAGATCCTGCTCGATCGTCAGCCCGAGCGGCTTTTCGCCATAGACGTCCTTTTTCGCCTTGGCGGCCAGAATCGCGATCGGCACGTGCCAGTGGTCGGGCGTGGCGATGGTCACGGCGTCGATGTCCTTCCGCGCGAGAACGTCGCGGAAGTCGGCGTAGGCCTTCCCTTTAATCTTCTTCGCCCAGACGTCGCGACGGTCGCGGTACGGGTCGGCCACGGCGACGGCCTGCATTCCTTTGCATTGCAGGAAATCGAACGGTAGCCCCCGCGAACCGACGCCGATGTACCCAACGGTGACCCGTTCGCTGGCCGGCGGCGTGTCGGCGTTGCCCAACGCGGTCGAAGTGATGACGTAAGGGGCGGCGACGGCCACGGCTGCGCCTTTCAAGAGATCACGACGATTCATTCGAACATCATTCATGGATTCACTCCTCAAGAAGGTGGGCCGACAGGTGGAGGGAGCTTCGACGGGGATTCCTACATTGTATATCAGCGCATACTCGGCATTTTTCGAGAATGCGCAAACGACGTTCGAAATTGCGCAACTGACACCAGCCGCCCACGTGCGAGGGGGACGGAGGAGGTTGTCGGGCAACAATTCCCCGTCTTGCGTGGTCTTTTCCCGACAACCTCCTCCGTCCCCTTCCGCCGCAACGGCCGATCGTACCCTACGGCTTCTCCTGCTTGTTCAACGACGTGATTTCGGGACTCGGAACGGGCGGCGGCCAGCCGGCGAGAATTGGGATCGTCATCGTATGCTCCCCAGGATGATAGGCGTGGCAGGCTGGAATGGGCCAACGCAAGGTGTGATCGACTGAAAGCGGTCTCGGCTCCGTCCAAGATCGCCTTCGTCCCCCCATCGTAGCCGCCCCGAGGCGGGAAATCAATCGGCGATCATGCGCCCACAGGACCGATCAGTTTTCAGAATGCGACTGTAGGAGGAGACTCCTGTCGCCGATTCTTCGGCTGTTCTCGGCAATCGGCGACAGGAGTCGCCTCCTACAAGGAAGAACTGATCGGCCCCCACGTTTTCCGGCGGGCTATTGACATTCCCGAAAATCGGGTATGATGAAGTTTGTGCCTCATCCATACGAATCTGGTTCTCGCGTGGGTCCGTTCGAGACAGCGAAGGGCAGCATTCATAACCATTTTGAAGGAGGGAGCCTTCCGACCGCACTTATTTTCTTGCAGCGTATTTCGACAGAGACGCCTTTCGGGCAAGGCGAAGGAGGTCCAACCATGTCGATACGATGCGTTTGTCAGAACGGGCACGTCCTGAAAGTCAAAGACTCCCTTGCGGGAACCTCGGGCCTGTGCCCCTCTTGTAGGGGAAGGGTCGATGTCCCCAAACTCGGAAAAAAGGCAATATCGGAAGATGTCATTCTGAGTCTGTTGGGTAAGCAGAGCCAAGCCGAAAGGGCTGCCGCCGAGAGTTCGGGGGTGCTCTTGGCTGCATCCGAGTCGGGCATACACCGCCTGCCCTTTCCGAAAAAAACTTGCAGCCGTTGTAATCAGGAAGTCTCCGTCGGCACCCATATCTGCCCCCACTGTCACACCTACATCGCCAACCTCAGCGACTTCTAGTATACTTGTGTTTGGGATGGAACCGCGGCCAGTGGTCGCGGTTCGCTCGGCGACTATCGGTCGCGGCTTTGCATTCGGGCGGCCGGCTCCCGGCGCCAATCTGGATGATAGAATCAACCCTTTCGGTCGTCAGTTCCAAGACGCTGTTGGCGCTGTTCGGCGCCTGCGACCAGCACTTGCGGCGCATCCGCAATGCACTGGGCGTGAGCATTACGGTGCATGACGGCCGGATCCACGTCGAGGGGCCAGAACCCGCCGTGGCCCAGGCCACCGAGGTGCTCCAACGGCTGCAAACCTGCGTCAACCGCCAGGGCGACGTCTCGGCTGACGACGTCAGCCGCGTGTTGGCCGGCGTCCAAAACGGTCTGCCCGCCGACGACCAGACGCCCATCGACGTCTTTCGCGCCGGCCGACAGATTCGCCCCCGATCTCCCGGCCAGGCAGGCTACGTCGAGGCCATCCGGCGGAATGACATCGTGTTGTGTTGCGGCCCGGCCGGCACCGGCAAGACGTATCTGGCCGTGGCCATGGCCGTCGCCGGCCTGAAACGGCAGGCCATCCGCAAGATCGTCCTGGTCCGTCCGGCGGTCGAGGCCGGCGAAAGCCTGGGCTTCCTGCCGGGCGATTTGCAGGCCAAGATCAACCCGTATCTGCGGCCGTTGCTGGATGCCCTGCACGAGATGATGGATCACGACCTCATCAAGAGCTATACCGAAGAGGACTTGATCGAGGTGATTCCGTTGGCCTACATGCGTGGCCGGACGCTCAACGAGGCCTTCATCATTCTCGACGAGGCCCAGAACACCACCGTCGCACAGATGAAGATGTTTCTGACGCGGATGGGGGCCGGCTCGAAAATCGTCGTCTCCGGCGACGTGACGCAGATCGACCTGCCGCCCCATGCCCGCAGCGGGTTGGTCGATGCCCTGTCGCGGCTGGACGGCATCGACGGCATCGCGATCGGTCAAGCTCGCCGCCGCCGACATCGTCCGCCATCCCCTGGTGCAGAAAATCGTCCACGCTTACGAAGAACAGCCCAAGAAACGCCGTTAAGGAAACGTAGCAGGCACACGCCGTGTGCCGAGAATTACGGACGGCACACGGCGTGTGCCTGCTACAACTTGCGAGAGATTTTTCCATGCCGTTCGGTCTGCGAAAACGCAAACGTTTTGAGCGAGTGGCTTCGCTCGAGCTTCCGCCCGGCCAATGGGAGCGGGCGTGGATCAGCCTGCGCCGTCGCGACGTTCTCGGACGGATCGCTCTGGCACTGTTGGCAGCGGCCTCGCTTTGCTCGGTGATCCGCGGCTGGGATCCGCCCTTCCGTTTTCGCACGGGCTATACCCCGCGGCGCGAGCGATCGTCAGCACCGTGAAGTTCACCAAGGACGATCCCGTGGCGACACAGGCCAAGCGGGAACAAGCCAAAGCGCAGACGCGATACGTCTATTCGCGCGATCCCGAGCCGCTGGTGCAACTGCGCGGGCAGTTGCGGACGGCACTGGTCGAATTGACGGCCGCACCGACGTTCGACAAGCTCGACCCGAAACTGTGGAAGGAATTCCAGCCGCCGCCGGCCGAAGGCGCGGCGCCGCCGACCGAAAAGGAACAGGAGGAGCAGTTTCGCAAGTTCCGTGCGGCCTTCACGCCGCAGGAGTCGCTCGACCGTGCGGCCGACAGCCATCGCCGAGGTCTTCGCCCCGTTCGAGGATCGCGGGCTGTTGAACAAGCTTAGCGATAAGAACGGGCCGGGAAATCAGCAGGAAATCCTCGTCTATCCCGCGGGACATCCCAGGCTGCAGCGCGTGGTGCCGATCAGCGAGGTGTTGATCGGCGACGGCACGGCGATCTGCGACGCTCTCCGCAAACACCCTCAGCTTTCGCCCGTGGCCGACCGCCTCTTCGCCTGGATCAAGCGGCGGCTGAAGACGATGAAGCCCACGCTGACCCCCGACGACCAATTGACCAAGGAGCGAATGGACGAGGCCGAAAAACGACGTTGGCGAAGTGCAGGTCGGAATATGCGATCGGCCAGGTGTTGGCCAAGGCCGGGGAACCGTTGGACAACGATCAGATCGATCTGCTGCGTCTCGAATACACCAGAGCGATGGAGGAGCGGCCGCTGGGGAAGATGGCCACTCGCGCCGCCGCCGTCTTGGCGCTGGCCTTCGTCGCGCTGCTGATGTGCGGCATCTACATGCGATACCGCCAGCGCGGACCGCTGGCCAGTCTGACCCGGCTGCTGGTTCTGTTGCTGATGGCGGTCGTCGCGGTCGCGCTTGTCGCGTTGGGCGGCAACTCCGCCGAACGCACTTGCGCGGCGAACTGCTCCCCGTGCTGCTTTTTGGAATGGTGATGGCCATCGTCTATCCGCGCGATCTTGCCCTGCTGTTGGCCGGCACCGTGGCGCTCGTGGTCGTGCTTGGCATCGGGCACGGCCTTGACGGAGTTCATTCTGATGATGGGCGTCACCGCCGCCGCCGTCCTCAACCTGGCGCGCATCCGCAACCGGAAGAAGCTGATTTACGTCGGGCTTCTTCGCCGGCGCGCGTGGCCGTGTTGCTGCGGCTCACGGTGGGCTTGATCGACGATCAGCCCATCAATCGCTGGCTATGTTCCGATGCGTTGTTTAACGGGGGCTGGGCCGTTGCCGCCAGCCTTATCATTTTCGGAATGCTCCCCTTCATCGAGCACTTCTTCGGCGTGCTGACCGACTTGAGCCTGCTGGAACTCGGCGACGTGGCCCATCCGCTGCTGCAGGAGCTTGGTCCGCCGCGCGCCGAGCACCTACAACCACTCGATCACCGTCGGCTCGATCGCCGAGGCCGCCGCCGAGAGCATCCACGCCCGCGGCCTGCTGGTGCGCGTGGGGGCGTACTTCCACGACATCGGCAAGATGCTCAAGCCGGACTATTTCGTCGAGAACCAGGGCCCCGACGACAACCGTCACGAGGCGTTGGCGCCCGCCATGAGCACGCTGGTCATCATCGCCCACATCAAGGACGGCGCCGACCTGGCCCGGCAGCATCGCCTTCCCCAGCCGATCATCGACCTGATCGCCCAGCATCACGGCACCACGCGCGTCGAGTTCTTCTACGATCGGGCGACCGAGCAGCAACAGGCTGACCCGAACGGCGGCGAGGTCGACGAAAGCAGCTACCGTTACCCCGGCCCGAAGCCGCAAACCAAGGAGGCCGCCGTGCTGATGCTGGCCGACGCCGTCGAAAGCGCCAGCCGCACGCTGGTCGATCCCACGCCGGCGCGGATCGAGAGCCTTGTGCGCGAGATCGCCGAGTATCGCCTGCACGGCGGCCAGTTCGACGAAAGCGGATTGACCCTCCGCGAGCTTGCGCACCATCGAAAAGAGCATGGTCATGTCGCTTACTTCGATCTATCATGGCCGGATCAAGTATCCCGAGCAGAGGTCGGCGTAGTGACAAGGGATCAGAGGCAGGGGTCAAAGGTCAGGGGTCAGGGGTTTGCCGCTTGCGGCTTCGCACAAATCGTTCGTCATTGTGATCGCCATCCACGTCACCAACCGTCAGAAGACGCTCCCGCTCGACCGCCGGCGCATGCGCCGAGTCGTCCGAGCGATTCTCGATGACGCCGGCATCTCCGAAGCGACAATCAGCATCGCCATCGTCGATGACGCGACGATCGCCAAGCTGCACGGGCAATTTCTCGACGACCCCGAGCCCACCGACGTGCTGAGTTTCGTGCTCGAACGATCGGAGCAATCGCTGGAAGGCGAGGTGGTCGTCAGCGCCGATACCGCCGGGACCTGTGCCCCGCAGCACAATTCAACGCCCGAGGACGAATTGCTGCTGTACGTGATTCACGGAACGCTGCATCTGGTCGGCTACGACGACACCGCGCCGCGGCAACGCGCGGTCATGCGGAAGAAAGAAACGGAATACTTGGCGAGAAGAGGTGAATAAATCTGTTTAGCCGCCGCGTCCACGCGGTGCTGAGTCGGGGCCGCATTCGACGCCGCGTGGACGCGGCGGCTAAACGAATTGTCCGCTCGTCTCAGATCATCGTCATGCCCTCTGAAAAAGCCACTGCCATCGTGATCCGAACCGTCGAGTTCAGCGAAACCAGTCTGGTGGTGACGCTGTTCACTCGCGAGTTCGGCAAGATAGGGGCTTTGGCGAAGGGGGCGAGACGGCTTAAAAGTCCTTTCGAGTCTGCTCTTGACCTACTGGCCCTCTGTCGAATAGTCTTCCTCCACAAATCGTCCGAAGCCCTAGACTTGTTGACGGAGGCGAAGCTCCTGCGGAGGTTCCGGCCGGCCGGCCGAAATCTGGCGGGATTGTATGCCGCCTACTATGTCGCCGAGTTGCTGGGCGAAATGACCGATGACGACGATCCTCATCCGGATCTGTTCGATTTGGCCGACCAGACCCTGGCGGCGTTGGCCGCCGGTGAGCCGGTCGCCAAGTGGCTCGTGCGTTTTGAGTTGGGCGCCTTGAGGCTCTTGGGCCATGCACCGTCGCTGGATGCTTGCGTCGAGTGCGGGACCGAAGTGACGCCGACGGGCCGAGTGGCCTTCGGGCTGCTCGATGGCGGCGTCCTATGTCCGAAGTGCAGGGCGGGAAAGAAGCAGGTGGTGCAAGTCAGTGCCGGCGTGCTCCAGGCGATGGCGCTGTTGGCCGAACCCGACGGCGTCGCTTGGCGGCGAGTAGAGATTGGTCCGAGCGGGCTGGGCGAGATGCGAGCTTTGTTGAATCACTACTTCGCGCACTTGCTCGGCCGCAAACCGAGGATGCACGAATACCTGCGAATGCTGGGAAGATGAGTAGGGTGCGAAGAGACGGCAGGAGCAAGGAAAACTTTCTGCCGGGCTGGTCCGTAACCTAGAAGAGTGCTGGAAGCAGTGAAACCGGTGCATGGAACGCACCCACCTGTCGTGGACAAGGATGTCCTCTATGTCGATCGACCGATCGCTGTTCTTGCTGACGCTGGCGTGCTCTCTTGGCATTCTTAGTGGTTGTGCCAGTGCTCCGCCTGCCAATAGCAATTCGCGGGCTGCCGTCAACAGCGACGGGACCGACGAGTATGACGGCTGGGCGTTCAAGTCGTTGACCGGAAAACGGAACAAGCCGGCCGACGCACAACAACCCGCTCCGCAAGCGAACCCGCCAGCCGGACCGTCGGGCGTCTCGCAGACCACTCCCCCCTCCGGCGTGCAGCAGGCGTCGGCGTGGACGCCGCCTCCCGAGGACGCCGGTCCGCTTGGTGGCCGGGCCGTCGAGTCGCGGCAGGTCCGCCGCCGACGATTCCCGCCGAGCTTCCGCCGCCGCCCGCCGGCGCGATCAGCATCAGCGCCGTCAAGCTCAAGGAGAAGGAGGAGGAGAAGAAGTCGGGCTTCGATCTGTCGGACCTCGCGCCGGAGAACGTCTACAAGAACATTAAGAACGCGGCCGGCTACGGGCCCGACGAGAAGATCGCCAAGGCGGCGATGGAGGAGGGCAAGACCCTGTTCCAAGCCAAGAAGTACAAGGAGGCGGGCGCCAAGTTCGCCACGGCCGCCGACCGCTGGCCCGACTCGCCGTTGGAGGAAGACGCCCTGTTCCTGCAAAGCGAAAGCGAGTTCTTCGCCGATCAATATCCCAAGGCGCACGACACGATCGGCGGTTTGTTGAAAAAGTATTCCAACACGCGGCACCTCGACACGGCAATCGCCCGCGAGTTCGCCATGGGCCGCTACTGGGAGCAATTATACACGGCCAAGCCCTCCTGGCCGATCACTCCCAACGTGACCGACGGCACCCGGCCGATGTTTGACGCCTTCGGTTATGCGGTCCAGGCCTACGAACGGGTGCGCACCTACGATCCCAAGGGCCCGTTGGCCGACGCCAGTCTGATGGCCCTGGGCAACGCCTATTTTCTCCGCGGCCAATGGGGCGACGCCGCTTACAACTACGATTTGTTGATCAAGGAGTATCCCGATAGCAAATTCCAGTTGAAGGCTCACTTGTTCGCGCTGCAGGCGAACATGCGGCGATACCAGGGCTCGGCCTACGACGATACGCCGCTGAAAGACTCCGGCAAACTCGCCAAGACGACGCTGAGCCAGTTCGGCGACAAGCTGGGCAACGAGCGGGAGCGGGTCGTCAAAGCGCAGGCGCAGATTGAAGAAGAGAAGGCGAATCGTGATTTCGTCCGCGCCGAGTATTACGAGGGACGGCACTGCTACGGCGCCGCCCGCTTGTACTTCACCAGCGTGATCGACGAGTTCCCCACAACCGAGAGCGCCCGGAAAGCGAAAGCGGAAATGGAGAAGATTCGCAACGAGCCCGACGAGCCGCCCGCGCTGTTCCAGTCGCTGTTCGGAGGGAAGAAACGATGACGGTTTCGGAGGTCGCATCCCTTCGTGCTCTTCGCGCCCTTGGTGGATCGCTCCTCGCGTTGCTTTTCCTCTGCGGCTGCGCCGGCTATCAGATCGGCAACCAATCGCTCTATCCGCAGGAAGTCCGCACGGTTTACGTGCCGGTGTTCAAGTCGAACAGCTTCCGCCGCAACCTGGGCGAGCGGCTGACGGAAGCCGTGGTGAAAGAGATCGAGACCACCACTCCGTACAAGGTCGTCAACGAAGCCCACGCCGATACCGTACTCTCCGGCGCCATCGTGCAGGAGACGAAGACCGTTCTGGTGCCGGACCTCAGCGGCGACGCCCGCGAAGTTCAGACGGCCATCAGCGTGCAGGTCAGTTGGGCGGATAACAAGGGCGTCAAGATGCGGGACGACAAGAACATTCCGCTTCCGCAGGAAATCGCCGACGTCAGCGGCACCGGCAACCTCGTTCCCGAAGTCGGCCAGTCGGTTGCCACCGCCCAGCAAGAGGCGATCTGCCGCGTCGCCAAGCAGATCGTGGGGCTGATGGAAAAACCGTGGTAAAGCAAAACGTTGCTCGCAGCCGCTTGCGGCTTCGCAAGGGCGATCATGCCGCCATTCGTTCCTCCTTCCGCCGATCACTGGAAACTCCGCTCGCGCACGCTCGCGCTGGGCCGGCTCCCGCTGTTGATGGGAATCGTCAACGTCACGCCGGATAGCTTCTCCGACGGCGGGCGGTTCTTCGATGCGACGGCGGCCGTGGAGCACGGCTTGCAGCTTGCCGCCGAGGGGGCCGATATTCTCGACGTCGGCGGCGAGAGCACCCGCCCCGGCTCGATGCCGGTCGACGCCGCAGAGGAACTTCGCCGCGTAATGCCCGTCGTCGAAGGACTGTGCAAGAAGACCGAAGTTCCGGTGTCGATCGACACGTCGAAGGCGTCGGTGGCCCGACGCGCGATCGACGCGGGAGCCCACATCATCAACGACGTTACCGCGCTCGCCGGCGATCCGGCCATGATTCCGCTGGCGGCCGAAACCGGCTGCGGCGTGTGTGCCATGCATTGCCGCGGCACGCCTCGAACCATGCAAGACAATCCGGTCTACGCCGACGTCGTCGCCGAAGTGCTCGAATACCTCCGCACCCGCCGCGACGCCCTGCTGGCCGCCGGCATCGAGCGAGATCGCATCGCGCTCGATCCGGGCATCGGTTTCGGCAAGACGACCGAACACAATCTCCAACTGCTGGCCAACGCCCGGCGATTTCACCGGCTCGGCTGCCCGCTGCTGTTCGGCCATTCGCGGAAGCGGTTTCTCGCCGAAGTGACCCGGCGCGACGACTCCGATCGGACGGCGGGCACTATTGGCGTAGCACTGGCGCTAGCCCGGCACGAGGTGCAAATTCTCCGCGTCCACGACGTTGCCGCCGTGCACGAGGCCCTCTTGCTCTTTCAGGCCGCCGGCGGGTTCTCGTTGTAGCAGGCACACGTCGTGTGCCGTTGGCCGACTGACCGCACACGGCGTTGCCTGATACGGGGGGCCGAACCGACGTTGACTTCGCGGCGACGGTCGGCGATACTTCTCTGCGTATGAGCGACATTCAGCAGTATTGTCTCGACCTGGCCCAACGGGCGAAACGTGCCGCCGCCGATTTGGCGCTGCTCACCGGCGGGCAGAAGCGGCAATGGCTCGACGGCTGCGCCCGGCTGTTGGCGGAACGAACGGCAGCCCTGTGCGAAGCGAACCAATTGGACGTTGCCGCCGCGCCTGCCTCCGGGCTTTCCGATGCCGCCGTCGACCGCCTGCGATTGACCCCGCAACGCATCGCCGACATGTCCAAAGCCCTTGGCGAAATCGCCGCCTTGCCCGAGCCGATCGGCGAAATCATTTCCAGTTCCATCCGGCCCAGCGGGCTGGAGGTGCAAAAGGTCCGCGTGCCGTTGGGCGTGATCTTCTTCATCTACGAATCGCGGCCGAACGTGACCGCCGACGCCGCGGCGCTGTGCGTGAAGGCAGGCAACGCCGTGATCCTCCGCGGCGGCAAGGAGGCGATCCATTCCAACACCGCGATCGCCGCAATCCTGGCCGAGGCGGCCGCTCAAGCCGGCTTGCCCGGCGACGCCGTCCAGTTGGTCGGCACGACCGATCGGGCCGCGGTCGGCTGCCTGCTGCGCATGCCGGAGTATATCGACCTGTGCATTCCGCGCGGCGGCGAGAGCCTGATTCGCCGGGTCAGCGAGGAGGCGCGGATGCCGGTCATCAAGCATTTCGCCGGCAATTGCCACGTGTATCTCGACGAGTCGGCCGACCCGGAGATGGCCGAGCGGATCGTCGTCAACGCGAAGTGCCAGCGGATGGGCGTATGCAACGCGGCCGAATCGTTGCTGGTTCACGCGGCCGCGGCCGACGTTCTGCTGCCGCGAGTCGGCCGGGCGCTCTTGGATCGCGGCATCGAAATTCGCGGCGATGAGCGGACGCGGCAACTGCTTTCCGCAGCCAAACCCGCCAGCGACGAAGACTTCGCGGCGGAATACCTCGGCCCGATCATTTCCTGCAAGGTGGTCGATTCGTTGGACGAGGCCATCGAGCACATCAACCGCTACAGTTCGCGGCACACCGAAGCGATTGTGACCCGCGACCTGGCCGCCGCGCGGCGTTTTGCGGCCTGCATCGACAGTTCGGCGGTGATGATCAACGCCAGCACGCGACTGAACGACGGCGGAGAGTTCGGGCTGGGGGCCGAGATCGGCATCAGCACCGACAAGTTTCACGCCCGCGGCCCGTGCGGCGTCAATGAACTGACCAGTTACAAGTACGTCGCATACGGGGCCGGACAAGTGCGGGAGTAGAAGAGGGATTGGGGATTAGAAACGCCCCGCGACTGCGGTCGCGGGGAGAGGGGTGGGCGGTTCACCGCCCACTGCCGGCAGTTGTTTAACCACGGAAGGATCGACCGATGGGCCGAGAAGCGACGCGCGACGTCCCGCAGTCGGATACTCTGACGGTCGGCGAACTGCGATTGCTGCAAACCCTGCACGAAGGTTTGCCTCGTGCCTTCGGCACGTCGCTTTCGACCGTGTTGCGAAACTCCGCTGGAAGTGCGTCTCGCCGGCGTCGATCAACTCGCGTACGGCAAGTTCGTGCACGGCTTGGAAGACCCCTCTTATTTTAGCGTGCTGAAGGCCGAAGCCGTTGGGCGACCGCCTGATGCTCGACGTCGAGTTGGCGATTCTTTATCCGATCCTCGACCGTTTGTTGGGCGGCCATGGCGACGACCCGCCGCCGCGCCGCCCCCCGACCGATATCGAACTCCCGCTGGCGGGCCGCATCGTCCGCCTGTTTCTCAAAGACCTTCACGAGGCCTGGCGGGGCGTTCTCCCCCTGCGGTTCGAGGTGCTGCAAGTCGGCAGTCATCCTCGCCTGCTCCGCGTATTGCCGTCGGACGAAACGGTGGTGCTGGTGAGCTTTGCGTTGACGATCGGCAATCGGCAGGGCATGATGCGGCTCTGTTTGCCCTGCCGAGCAATTCGGCGGATCGCCGACAAGCTGACCGCCCGATGCCGTATGCAGCCATCCTCGACGAGCGTGTCGGGGGAGGGCTCGACCAACGATGCCGCCGATTGCAGCCTGGGCGTCGAGGTGGCCGTCGCGCTGGCGAGCACCTCGATTGCCGCAAGCGAGCTAGCCGGCCTGTGTGTCGGCGACGTCATCGTCACGGAGACCGCTGCCGACAGTCCGGCGGTCGTGTCGATCGACGGCCAACCCAGATTTGGCGGCAAGCCGGGGGCGTGTCAAGGCCGCAAAGCAGTCGTACTCTCCCCGCCCGATCCCGATGCGGGCTCGTCGGAGAGAACTTGACGTCGAACTGCCGCTATCATTGTGCTCGGCCGACGGTCGGCGGCTGCGGTTAGCCGACAACGAGCCCTTCGCCAACAAGCTCTCCGTCAAGAAGGCTGTCGGGGTCCGTTGCCACCCCGCTGAACACCGCATCATGCGCCGCCTGTAGCACGCTCCCGGCAGCCGGCGTGGCTTGGGATGCCGAACTGCTCGATGCTTGGTCATCCGATCCCACTGCCGCAGCATCCCCCTGCGAAACAACGGGGCTTGGCGACGGGTTGATGCTCCTGGAAATATTCGCCAACAGAATGTCGCGGTCCCGTCCGTCAACCACGCCGTCATAGTTGGCGTCGCCCTGTGCCCACGCCGTGCCGGTCCAGGCATTGGCGAGCCAGATCGACTTGTCGGCGCTGTCCGCCGTTCCGTCGAGGTTGAAGTCGCCGGGAATCGTGGCCATCACGGTGACCTGCAAAAGGCGTGCATTGCTGTTCCAGCCGAGCGTCGTGCCATTAGCGATGGCCGTGGTGCTGCGGAACTTGCCGGTGTCCCAAGCCCCGCCGTCGTAGCTGGCCGTCAACAAGCTGAGGATCGTTCCCGCCGGTGTAGATCCGCCAGAGTAGCTGAAGACCAGTTTGCCGCTGCGGATGTCCGTCCCGCCGCCGTTGAGCACGATGCCCTGGGCGTTCAGGCCAAGCTGCAATGTGCCGGCCTCTACGACCGTGGTGCCGGTCGAGTCAGATGCAATCGGCAGATTGATCAGGTTTTGTCCCAAAACGTTATCGATCGCGACGCCGCCGGCAGGAGTCAGCTTCACGCTGTTGCCGGTGAGGGTGACCCCGCCGCTGCTGAAGGTAATGCCGTCGAAAACAGTGTCGGCGGGGAAGTTGTTATTGGACAACGTCGTCAGGGCTGTGGTAAACACCAGCCGGTCGCCGGCGACCGGCGCGACGTCGAATGCCCAATTGGCCGCAGTCATCCAGTTTTTGTCTGTCCCGCCGCCGCCGTCCCAGGTTTTGGTATGGCTGTCGGTACGGCTGATGGTGACCGTGCTTCCGCCTGTGTAGGCGCTTGCGATGTTGCCAGCCGTGTCCTGCACGTCGGTGCCACTCTTGAGGTCCAACCGGAGCGTACCCTCACCCGTGATCGTGTTGACGGTCACGTTGAAACTTGTTCCGCTGGAAACATCAACACTGGCGACTGAGCCCGTGGCCGTCCCGGTGGTTGTCAACTGGAAGTCGTCCACGGTCACATTCGACACCGCCTCGCCAAAGACCACCGTGAACGTCACGCTAGGCAGATTGGTCGGGCCAGGCGTGCTGGGTATGCTGGAGGTCACTGTCGGGCTGACCGTGTCGATGGTCACGGACAGGCCGGCGCCGTCGCCCGACTC
Organism: uncultured Planctomycetia bacterium; assembly: GCA_963719005.1. Classification (GTDB taxonomy): domain Bacteria; phylum Planctomycetota; class Planctomycetia; order Pirellulales; family Thermoguttaceae. The sequence continues at coordinate 79,550 of CAVRAR010000015.1, read as the reverse complement.
GTTTCCGGCCGCATCGACCGCTCGTGCCGTATACGTGTAGACCGCGTCCGCCTGAGTCGGCAGTGTCTCACTTCCGTTGCCGGGCCCCTTGTAGACGCCCAAGTCGCTTCCCAACGTGGGCGGCTGAGAAACCAGCGTGCCGCCGCGATAGATTCGCCAGTAATTGCTCGCCGCGCCCGTCACGTCGAATGTCGGCGTGTTGTCGCTGGTGATATTGTCGTTGTTGGATGGTCCGAGGTCGCTGGCGGCTTCGAGGTCTAACGCGGGGGCGGCCGGCGCCGTCGTATCAATGGTTACCGACAGGGCGGTGCTATCGCCGGACTCGTTGCCTGCCGCGTCCACGGCGCGTGCCGTGTAACTGTAAGTTCCGTCCGCCTGGGTGAGCAGCGTCTCGCTGGCAGCCCCCGGTCCCTTGTAGACGCCGCCGTCCGAACCCGTTGCCGGGGGTTGCGACACCAACGTTCCACCGCGGTAAATCCGCCAGTAAGTGCCGCTCGACACCGAAACGTCGAACGTCGGCGTGTTGTGGTTGGTGATATTGTCGGTGTTGCTGATTCCGCTATCGCTGCCGGCCTCGAGATCCGGCGCGGCGGGCGCTGTCGGCGCGGCCGTGTCGATTGTCACCGACAACGCAGTTGAATCGGCGGACTCGCTCTTGCCCGACTCGGTCTGACGAGCGGTGATCGATTGCGAACCGTCGACCAAATCGTACGACCCGTTGGTCGTGACGGTGGTGCTGGCGCCTGAGGCGGTGGCGCTGCCGATGGCGGTGCCGCCCGCATAGATCGTGACGGTGGCGCCGGAGACGGTTCCGCTGACCAGAAACTGGAGCGTCTTGTTCGCCGCGCTATTGTCGAGCTTCGTGATATTGTCGGTATTGGAGATGCCGGTGTCGCTGGCGTTCGCCAGGTCCGGCGTTCCGGGCGTGGCGCTAATCTGCGTCTGCGGCTGCACGAGAGCGTTGATGCAGAAATTGGCCGTAGAGTTCCAGGTCGTCGTATCCGTCCATGTGTTGCCGTCGAAACTATAGTAGCTTTGCCCCGGGCTGGCCGTGGAGGCCGAGTCATAGCCCGAATCGGCGACATCGGTCGCCATCGGGTAGCTGCCGCCGTTTGTGATACCAACGTATACGTAGAAATTGCTGCCCGAGGTCAATGCGACCGATGTGGGCAGATCGATTGTGTGATATCCGGCATAGGTCTCGGTGCCGGTCGTGGAAGCCACCATGTTGGACAGGGTTCCGCCCGAGAACGTGCGGTAGACGCGCACGGTGTAACTGGCGCCATCCGCCTCGGTAAAGAATCCCACCGACTTGAGCGACGAGTTGGAAGTGGCCGTATACGCGTTGAGACCATACGGAGTGTTAAGCTCAGTGACGTCGCCAAACTTGCTCCAGTCGTAGATACCGGCGTAGGTGCTGGCCGGCACGGCGTTGTAAAAGATTTCGCCGGTCTTGCCGCCGTAGGTGTCCGCGTAAGATAACCAAAAATAGCCGTTGGCGTTCGCCACGCCTCCCCAGGAGGAGGTCGTGGTGCCCCAGGAATTCTTGATTAGCCATGCCCCGGTGCCACCGGAAGTGACCTTGTTGTCATCCCAGCCCACAATCGTCACGCCATGGTCGGTACCCTCCGACCCCTGGTAGCAATACGTGTAATTCGACTGGTTATAGTAAGAACTGTTGTAGGGATCGAAGTAGATAAACGTTTCGACCGCGCCGGAGTTCATCAGGGCGGTCTTGATTTCTGTCGGGCTGCTGAGACGGGCCATCTCGCGGACATAGTCTTGCACGGGTCCGGTAACCGAGTCACTTTGACCCATCAGGCTGTACGGATCGTCCGACTCGTTGATCGGTCCCGAGAATCGGCTGAGGTATGCCTCGCTGATCTCGCTATTCCCGCCGTCGTCATAGCCCCAATCAAAACCGTGCATATACGCCATGTTGCGTTCTGAAAAGTCGGTCGTTGCGCCTCCGGCCATCAGAATGGAGCTCTCCAACGAACCGTAGCAGCTAAACGCCCAGCACGTTCCGTACTGCCCTTGGTTCTTAACGGAGGTGACGTAATTGTGTCCGTTATCGCTTCGGAGGTCGAAGCTAGTAGGAAGGCTGCCCGCGGAAGAGGCGGCGCCGCCGGAGCCATGTTGCACGGGAATCGTCGAATAGGCCGAAAGATGCGTAACGGGATTGGCGGCCAACGCCGGGGCAGCAAGAACCGGCCCAACCACAGGCTTCGGCGCGGGGGCGCTGGGGGCATGGCGACTACTGCTGTACCGGCTTGAGGCGCGGCGGGCGCCAACGGGTAGCTGCAAACGCTTAGCAATGTCCGTTCCTCCAGCGATTCCAGCCGCAACTTCTGATGAAAAGGCGCGCGGTTCGCGCGGCGCTTGCCGCCACGGTTCCCCTTGCTCGCACGATGTCCCGACCCTCGTGAAGTATCCAGCGCAGTAGAGAACTGTCTCATGGTCTATCCTTCCAGAAAAAAGTATGCCGAAACGGTCCCGCCAGGTCGCGTGCGACCGTAAATCGTGCTCTTTTTGCTGTCCCAACCCCTCAAAAGTGGCGTATAAATGCCGACCATTGTACCGACGTACCAGTAAATGTCAATAACGTCTACCCCATTTACCGGAGAGGCCTTCTCGAACGGCGGCAGATCGACCCGACGCTGCCGGGTAATCGAGCAGTCTCCGCAGCAGCTATCGACCGTCCGCATCCAAGGTCACGCGGCCCAGGACACGTACATTCTCGCAACATCGTGGCCGAGAGCCATGCGCCGGTCGCCGTTAGGCGAAGACAATCCGCATCCCTCACGATAGGTCCCACACGAATCCGTTGCTCAAAAAGACTGATCGCTGCGCTGGCGGGGAATGACGGTTGCGACAACGGCGCCAGCATGGTCGGTCTGTCGAGCGCATAATCGCCGGCGACCTTCACTGTGTCCACCACGACGGCACGGCGGTCCGAAGCCTCGGAAGTCCGGCCGGCTTCCCGCTCGACCTCCGCGGTCAGTGGCCACAGACGAATGCGAGGTCGTCCGCTTGACCGAACCGATTGCTCCTCGCCGGCGGATCGACGGATTCCTGTCTCGGCAAGAGATTGCTGAAACGAGCATCTCCAGCTTCGTTCGGGCGGGTCGGCTACGCGACGGGAACCCGAACGGGGTCGCATCCACCGAATGCGTACATGCACACGTTGTGCGGCGTCGCCAAGAATCGTAAGCCTTTTGAGGGCCACGCGAAGGCCCAGATTGTCCGCCTCTTGGCATCCGCCGCTCTGTTACTGTTCGTGCGTGTAGTAGCGTTCTTCGCGACAATATGGCAGAATGGATTCTCGTCGATTATCGTTGCGCATTCTGCACCAGTGTTTTTCGATAGGAGTCTGGGTTATGCATGGCCGTATGATTTCCCTTCGTCGAGTCTCCCTGGTACTTGCAGCCCTGGCGGCAAGCGTATTCTTGTCCGCGCGAACTCTCTCGGCCGACAGCTTCGACTGGCGGAGCGTCAACGGGCTGAACTGGAATTCGACCGTAAAATCCCAATTTGGCGGGACGTGCTGGGATTTTGCCGCCGTGGGCTCCTTCGAGTCAAAATACAAGTTGACCCGCAACGACGCCTCCTTCAATCCCGATCTGTCCGAAGAGCAACTCTGCTGGGAGACAAGTCCCGATCTCGGCGGCACCGGCGGCGGCAGCGGTGTTGACGCGATGGCCTACTGCGTCTCCCATGGGGTTGTTTCCGAGAGCGAATGCCCCTATCAATCGTCCAGCCCCGATGTCGGCATCGCCCCCTATTGGCCGTTGAACACCGGCTGGCAAAACCGCGCCTGGATCAGCACTACCGGCTCCACGCCGTTTGTCACTTCCACCACCAGCGGAATCAAGGCCGCCGTGAAGCTTCAAGGTCCGTTGCTGACGGGCATTCTGTCCACCAACGATTTGTATGACTCGGTCGCCAGCCTGATTGCGAATTACCGTGGGCCCAAGTCCGGGGTCGATCATGCCGTGGTGATCGTTGGATATCAGGACGATACGAACGTCCCTAGCGGTGGATACTGGATCATCAAGAATAGCTGGGATACGGGTTGGGGTAACAGCGGCTACGGGTACATCCCTTACGGCGACGTCGAAAATCACTCGAGCACGCAAGCTTATGCCAGCCCCGTCTATTACACGGGTTCGATGGCGACGGTGACGTGGGGTGGGGGCACGGGGACGTGGGCAGGCGGCGGGGGGAATTGGTCGGGAGTGGATCAATATGGGAACTCGCTGCCGACGTACGCCTGGGAGAATAAAGAGACCTCCGCGACCTTCAGCACCGTCGGCGGCAGCATGAGCCTCAACGGAACGGTCATCGCGCACGGCGTGACGATCGCCGCTGCGGCGACGGGATACGTGTTCAACGGCGTCAACAACGGCGCGTTGACGGTCACCGGCGGCGGCATCACCGCCCACCAAACCGTGGCGTTCAACGTGCCGGTCACCATCGGCGCCCCGCAAACGTGGACGATCGACAGCGGCAAAAGCCTGACGGTCGGCGGCATCCACACGATCATCAGCAATCTGACGATCAACGCCGCCGGCAACCTCTACGTCAACGGCGCGATCGACGGCGGCGGCGTGCTCAACGCCGGCGGGGCAACGCCGGGAAGCATCACGTTTTCGGGGGCGGGCAGTCTTTACGCAACCGGCAGCGGAACGGTACCGGTGAATCTCGTATACAATTCGACGGGAGGACTGTATTTCTCGGTGCCGGCCGGTCAGACGCGAACGTGGAGCGGCACGATTAGTGGCAATGGCACGGGCACAATCTACAAGATGGATCAGGGGACGCTGGTTCTTTCGACCAGCAACACTTACAACAACGGGGCAGTCTATATTGGCGGCGGCATGTTGCAGGGGGATTTCGGCGCGGGGTTGCCATCGTCAACTTTTCTGACGCTTGACGGCGGCGTGTTGCAGGCCAGCAACAGCAGCGCCGGCACGTTCACGCGGGGGTTGGCTACCTCGGGATCGAACAAGTTCCAGTGGAGCAGTGGCGGCGGCGGGTTTTCGGCGGGGGCCGGCTCGTTGACGATCAATATCGGCGGGCAGGGAACGCCTACGTCACTGGTCTGGGGCTCCACCTCGGGCACCAACATCCAGGGTGCGCTGAAGTTCGGCTCGCCGACCTCGCAGAACGTGACCATCTTCCGCAACCCGGTGAATTTCAACGGGACCACGCCGCACGATCAACGTGGACGATAATCCGGCAACCGCCGCGGACTATACGATCATGCAGGGGGCAGTGACCAACAGCACCGGCACGGCGGGACTGATCAAGACCGGCAACGGCCTGTTGGCTCTGACTTCGGGCAGCAACAACTACAACGGCACCACCACGATCGCCGCCGGTGTTTTGCAGGAGAACTTGCCGAGCACTAGCTTCTTGAGCCTGGAAGGCGGCGTGTATGAGAGCGCCAGTGGCGGCACGTTCAGCCGCAGCCTCGGCTCAAGCGGCGGCACCTTCCGCTACACCGGCAACGGCGGCGGCTTCTCCACCACCTCCAATCCGTTTACAATCAACGTCGGCGGGCAGACGACGCCCACGACGTTGGTGTGGGGAACCAGCGTCGGCACGCAAATCGTCGGCACGCTGAGCTTCGGCTCGACGAGGTCCACCAGTTCGCTGACGTTCGTCAACCCGGTCAATCTCAACGGCGGCGCGCGGACGATCCAGGTGGCGGACAATCCGAACTCGACCGGCGATTATACGGCGTTTTCCGGGGCGATCAGCGATTCGCTGGGCGGCGGCTCGCTGGCGAAGACCGGCGCGGGGACGCTCTACCTGCAAGGCACGGCGTCGAACGCGTATTCCGGCGGGACGACGATCCAGGGCACGCTGGTGGCGGCGAAGACGGGCGGGGCAATCGCCATTCCCGGCAACGTGACGCTGATCGAGACGGGCTACGGCGGCGTTTCGGCGCTGCAACTGAACGGAAACAGCGAGCTGCCGTCGTCGTGCGTGTTGACGTTCAACGCGCCGCTGGGGGGCGCGCATTTGGATATGAACGGGCACACGCAGACGTTGGCGGCCATCAGCGGCGACGCCAATGCGGTGATCGAGGGCCTCTACGACAACACCGGCTTGAACACCGACAGCACGCTGACGCTCAACGACGCCGCGGATTGCACGTTTGCCGGCGTGATCCGCAACAGTGCGCAGGGGAGCGGCACGGGCAAGGTGAATCTGCTGAAGAGCGGCAGCGGCACTTTGCTGCTGAGCAATGCCGATTCGTACAGCGGCACGACGACGATCGACGGCGGGACGCTGCAAATCACCGGCTCGATCTCGTCGAGTTCCGCCGTGAGCATCGCCTCGGGCGCCACCTTGTATTTCAACTGCGCGAGCAGTTGCGTGGGCTGCAACGGCCCGATTAGCGGTTTGGGGACGCTGCAGATAAGCACGGCGGCGCACAGTATTGCATTGAACGCGTCCAGCAGCTTCAGCGGGCCGGTGAGCCTGCTGAGCGGGGGCGTGTATCTTGGCGGCAGCAATGCCTTGGGCAGCGGAGCGGTCAACGTCGCCAGCGGAGCCGTCTGCGACGTGACGAGCTCGGCGCCGGCGACTTTTGCGAACGCGATCACGCTCAACGGGCTGGGCGGCACGATCGACGGCTATGCGAAACCGTCGATCTACGGCGAGGGCACCGCGACGGTCGATACGTTTTCCGGTCAAATCACGCTGGCGGCGACCAGCGAGCTGGGCAACTCCAAGAACAACGGCGTGCTCACGTTTAGCGGCAAGATCAGCGGCCCCGGCGGCCTGGTGATCGGCAAGGTGTCGACGACGCTTGCCGACGAGTGCGGGCCGATCGCGTTTTCGGGAGCGGCGAGCAACGATTACGGCGGCGGCACGACGATCAACCGCGGCCAGGTGTACTTGCAGAAGACGGGCGGGGCGATCGCCATTCCCGGCAACGTGACCATCGGCACGACGCTCACCCTTTACACGGGCAGCACGTACCTGATCCTCAACGGCAGCGAGCAAATCGCCTCCTCGGCCACGCTGACTTTCCTGCCTCTCCGCGGGGCCTCCGCCTATTTTGAATTGCTGGGCAACAATCAGACGTTGGCGGGGATCGGCGATATCACGACCAACGGGGTGATCGAGAACGCCGAGCAGGAGACGGGCATTGCGAACCTGGGGACGCTGACGATCAACAACAGCAGCGACTGTTCGTACAACGGCTACATTCGCAACGGCGATCTCGCCGCCAACGGCGCCAGCACCGGCCTGCTGGCGTTGGTCAAGGGCGGGCCGGGCACGTTGACGCTGATCGGGTCGCACTGCGGCAACTACACCGGCGGTCTGACGGTCAACGCGGGCACGCTCGATTACAGCGGCGCCACGGTGTTGCCCGGCACGCCGCTGGCCTACCCGAGCGGTCCGACCGGTCCGACTTCCCCGGCGGCGATCACGCCCTGTCCGTACACGATCAACGGCGGCACGCTGAAGATCGGCGGGCTTTCCGCGTCGATCGGGGCGTTCCAGATCACCGGCGGCACGGTGACGGGCACGGGCACGTTGACCAGCAACGCGGCCTATGACGTTCGCGGCGGTCGGGTGGACGCGAATCTCGCCGGCACTGGCATCGGCTTGACGAAGACGGGTGCGACGTTGGCGGTGCTCACCGGCGCGAACTCGTACACGGGCCGAACGACGCTCAACGGCGGAGTGCTGCAACTCGGTCCTGCCGCCCAGGGTGCGGTGTTGAACGTCGGCGGCGCCGACATCCAATCTGGAATGATGGTGTTCGACTATGCCGGGTCTTCGGATCCGATGGCGACGATCGCCGGGTTGTTGACGGCGAGTTATGACGGCGGCCACTGGGACGTCGGTCAGTTCCGCGATTCGACGGCGTTGGCGACGGGGCTGACGTTGGGGTGCATCGACGACACCGCGACGGACCAGGTGAAGGTGATGGCGACGTATCCGGGCGATTTCAACTTGGACGGGGTGGTGGACGATCAGGACAAGGCGATTTGGTTTGCGAACGCCTTTAGCGGGACGGCGTGGCAGCAGGGGGACGCGAACCATGACGGCGTCGTGGACGGCCGCGATCGCGACCTCTTGTTTGCGAGCGTCGGTCTGCCGCAGATTACGGGCATATTGCCGGCAGTCTCAGGTCTATCGTCGGTGCCCGAGCCCGGCACGCTCTCGCTCTTGGCCGCCGCCCTGTTGGGATTGTTGGTCTACTGCTGGCAAGGCAGGCGGACCTGGCGTACGATGCGAAAGTGAACCAATCGAGAAGAATCGAATCCGCAAGGGTTGGATTGCCACGTTGACTATCGTTCTTGTCCTGCTGCTGATCGTCGTGTTGTTGGCCTGCCTGGCGTTGACAGTGTTTGGCATGCCCGGCAACTGGCTGATGGTTGCGGTAACCGTGGTTTATGCGTGCTTGACGCCCGCGCGGTCGCCGGCCGCGATTGGTTGGAGGCCTGTCGCGATTCTTTTTGCCATGGCCCTCTTGGGCGAAATCGTTGAACTGTTGGCGGCAACCCTGGGAACGGCCAAGGCAGGCGGAAGCCGGCGGGGCGCCGCGTTGGCCCTGGCCGGCTCGATCATCGGCGCCGTTGTTGGGATACTCGTCGGCATCCCCGTCCCACTCGTAGGGCCGATCTTGGCCGCGCTTCTTCTTTGCGGGCCTTGGGGCCCTAGCTGGGGCGATGCTGGGCGAACTCTGGGCTGGAAAGAATTGGCAGACAAGTTGGCGGATCGGCAAGGCGGCGTTTCGGGGGCGGCTCGTCGGAACCTTCGCCAAAATGCTCCTCGGCGTCATGATGGTAGCGACGGTCCTCGTCGCGCTGCTGTGGTAGACCAGGAAGATGCCGGCAACAATGGCTTCTGGTCCAATTGTCGCTTAAACTGGGAGTGGGCGGATTCGTTGGGACGGTGGCGCGACGGCCACACCAACGACGCAGGCGCCGCCGACTCCAGCTATCCCGTGACACAAGAGTCGTTCGATGTTGTCCGACAGCCAACCTCTGAAGAATGCTCTTGCGGAACCCGTCGTCCGCGAGACGGTCTGCAAGACGATTCTCAACCGCAGCGCGCTCGAGCGACTATTCGCTGAATTGTTACACGGGCTGCACCCACCGCTGCGTCTACTGTTACGCCAGGTTCATGCAACGATTCCATCCCCACGAGGAGCACTGGGGCGATTTTGTCGACGTGAAGGTGAATGCCGTCGAGGTGCTCAAGCGGCAGTTGCGCCGGGCGCGGCCGGGCGCGGTATTTGTCAGCAGCGCGTGCGACGGCTGGCAACCGATCGAGGCCCAGCGGCGGCTGACTCGCCGTTGTTGCGAGCTTCTGTTGGAGCGAGGGTTCCGCTTGAGCGTGCTCACCAAGAGCGACCTGATACTGAGGGACTTCGATCTCTTCCGCGAGGGTGCGGTGCGAGTCGGAATTACGCTGACCACGCTCGACGAGCGCTTGCGGGAGTTGTGGGAACCAGGAGCGGCCGGCGTCGACCGGCGTTGCCACGTGATCGAGGAGGCGCGGCGGGCGGGCCTTGAAACCAGCGTGATGTTCGGTCCGCTTTTGCCCTTTCTCTCCGACAGCCAAGCCCACATCGACGCCCTGTTGCGTCGAGCCGCCGATCTGGGGATTGACGCCATTTGGGTCGACGCGCTCAATCCGCGGCCGAGGGTATGGCACGCGGTGGCCGATCTGCTTCGCGCGGAGTTTCCGGAGCTGCTGCCGCACTATCAGAGAATTCTCTTCGATGCACCGACGCGAAAGGAGTATCTCAGCGAGCTTCACGCCCGGATCGACCGCGCGGCCCGACGAGCTTCGTTGACCGATCGGGTCGAGGCGTGTGTGTGAGTCATCGGAAGCGGAGATCGAGCAAATCTTCAGAAACCGTTCATCTCGAGCGCTTTCAACAATGGCGACAGCGCTTGCTGCGCATAGATCAAGGTCATCCCTATCAGCAGCACGGTCAACATCGTCACGAGGGCCGTGAGCACGACCTTCCAGAACAGGGTGAACTGGTGGCTTCGCCACAACAAAGGCAGCGCCAACGGTCCCAGCACGAAAAAGAGCAACGGCAAGACGACCCAAAGGCTTTCCCATATTGCAGGCTGTTTGGCGCGAGGAGAGACGCCGGACGCGACGCCGAAAGGCGTCGAGCACGGCAGTGCATTGACGGCAGACCGGTCTTGGCGGAACGGGATCGTTCATCGAATGCCGTTTTCGTTGGCGGACCATCGTATCATGCCCGCTTTCTACGAGGCCGGAGAGCCTTGCGAAGCCGACGGCACGGCACGATAATGGGAACGGGGTATCAAGCTCCAAGGTAATTGTAGCATGTCCGATTCCACCGATTTTCGCGAGGCACAACGCAGGATCGAAGCGGCCTACGATCCCGAGTTGCTGCGCATTGCCGGCCGGCGGCTTGCGGACCTCTTGGCAGACCATCTGGCCAGAGCCCAAGCGTCCGAACGAGCGGTGCTGCCGTGGTACGAGCCATCGGAAAACGTGCGGGCGGCCGCCGATACTCTCCATGAGGCTGTGGGATCGGGGGTGGACCACGATGCGTTGGCCGATCGCTTCGCCGGGCTGGTGCGGACCATGCTGGATCGGGGGCACAATCTGCACGATCCGCGGTACATCGGCCATCAGGTCGCGGCGTCGGTGCCGCTGGCCGGGCTGTTCGACGCCGTCGGCTCCGTGACGAATCAGGTGATGGCCACCTACGACATGGGGCCTTGGGCAACCGCCGCCGAAAGGGCGATGGTCGAGCAATTGGGCAAACGGATCGGCTGGCCCCGCGGAGAGTTTGCCGGGCTGGCGACGCACGGCGGGTCGTTGGCAAACTTGACCGCCCTGCTGACCGCCCGCAACGTGACTCTGCAAGATTCCTGGGAGCAAGGCGCGGCCGAGCCCGATCGGTCTGCGGTGTTGGTGGTTCATGCCGACGCCCATTATAGCGTAGCCCGCGCGGCGGGAATCCTCGGTCTGGGGACCAATAATGTCATCCGCGTCGGGCTCGACCGCCGTCGCCGCATGGACGTGCATCAACTGGCGAAGACGCTTGGCGAATTGCGTGGTAAGAACCGACCGATCGTCGCCGTCGTCGCTTGCGCATGTTCGACGCCGATCGGGGCTTTCGATGTGCTCGATGAGGTTGCCGACGTGTGCCGGCGGCACGGCGTTTGGTTGCACGTCGATGCGGCGCACGGCGGAGCGGCCTGCTTGAGTGCGAAATACCGGCATCTGGTTGACGGTCTGCACCTTGCCGATAGCATCGTGTGGGACGCGCACAAGATGCTGTTTGTGCCGGGCCTATGTGCCTTCGTGTTCTACCGCAACCGGGCTCACAAGTTCGAGGCGTTTCGTCAGGATGCGCCATACCTTTTCGACCCGGCGGCGCCGGGATTGGCCGAGTACGACAGCGCCATGGGCACGGTCGAATGCACCAAGCGGGCGGCTGCTTTCGGTTTGTGGGGAATGTGGGCGATGTTTGGCCCCCAGTTGTTCACCGATCTGGTGGAGACCACGTTCGCGATGGGCCGCGTGCTTTACGAAAAACTGTCGGCGGCGCCCGACTTCGCTGCCTTGCACGAGCCGCAGTGCAACATCGTCGTATTTCGCCATGTTCCCCCGGCGCTCCGCGATGCGCCGCCGGAACGTCTGGGCCAATTTCAATTGGAGCTGCGGCGGAGGATCATCGAGTCGGGCGAATTCTACATCGTCTCGACGCGGCTGGACGGCATCGGCGCGTTGCGAGTGACGATTATCAATCCCTTGACCACGGCGGAGCACCTCGATCGCCTGCTGGAAGCGATCCGCGAGGCCGGCCGGCAAATTGTCAAGAAAGATGCATAACAGATTGAAGACTACATACAACCTGACAAGGAGGGCGCCTTCATGGAATGCAAACAAACGAAGAATCTCAAGCAGTGCACGTGCAGTTACGGGTCTTGCTCGCGCAAAGGGCTCTGTTGCGACTGCGTGAGTTATCATCTGAAAGCCCGCGAGTTGCCGGGGTGCTTCTTCCCGCCGGCGGCCGAGCACACCTATGACCGCTCTTTTGAGCACTTCGCTCGGCTGTTTGCCGGTGGGAAACTGGGCTGAACGGCGCACTCGAGCTACTGCACTTGACCGCGGCCGTCTTCGTCACGACAATCATTGAAGCGACCCCCGGGAGAACGATTATGGATGAGAAAATGCTACAAAGGCAGCAAGCGATGGCGGAAGCCCGCGGAATTCCGCGACTTCGGCGGCATATCTTTCTGTGCTGCGACCAGTCGATTCCCAAGTGCGCGAACAAGGAAGAATCGCTTGCCGCTTGGGAATATTTGAAGCGGCGGCTCGACGAACTGGGACTGGCCGGGCCGGAAGGCTACGTCTACCGCACCAAGGCCAATTGCCTTCGGCTTTGCTCGGGCGGGCCGATCGCCGTGGTATACCCCGAAGGGGCCTGGTATGGACAATGCAGTCCACCCGTTCTCGAACGGATCATCCAGGAGCATCTCATCGGTGGACGAGTCGTTGACGAGTACCTCATCGCCGTGCACCCGCTGGCATGAGAGCCGATGCAATGAGTTCCAACGGATCTGCACCGCCGCCGTCCCCGTCCGCCGCTCCTACTCGTCACCGCAGGCCGCGGACGCCGCCGATATGGGTTTGGATTGTGCTGGTGCTGCTCGGGGTTCTGGCGGCAGTCGTACGCGGCACCGACGTCATTGAAGACCATGCGTTCGCCAACATTGCCACGGCAGTCTTATGTTTCATTGCCATCGTGATCCTGTCGGTCTGGTTCCTGTTTCTCAGCGGTTACGGCCGGCTATTGAGGGTACTGGTGGCCGTTGGCTGCGTGGCGAGCGTAGCCTTGTTGTGCTTTCTGTTTCCGATCGAGCGGTTCAGCGGCGAATTGGTGCCGATCTTCGCGTACCGTTTCTCGGTAAAGCCCGATCGGTTGTTGGAGATTCCGCCGACTAACCTTACGGATGCCGAAAACGTGCACGTGGACCTTCGCACAACGACCAAAGACGATTTCCCGGGCTTTCTCGGCCCGCATCGTAGCGAGTCGGTCGATCACGTCAAACTGGCTCGCAACTGGACTGCTCAACCTCCAGAGCGCGTTTGGAAGCAGAAGATCGGGGCAGGCTGGTCGGCATTCTCCGTCGTCAATGGCCATGCGGTGACAATGGAGCAACGGGGCGAGATGGAAATGACGACCTGCTACAACGTTGAAACAGGTCACTTGGAATGGGCGCATGGAACTTCCGGCCGCTATGAAGGAGTGGCGGGGGGCGTGGGGCCGCGAAGCACGCCCACGATCGACGACGGCATGGTCTTCGCACTCGGCGTCCGCGGCCATCTGGCATGTCTCGACGGTGCAACCGGCAAGCCGATTTGGGAGAAGGACCTCCTGCACGAATTCGGCATTCCGCTCACAGAGGAGGAAGCGGTCGTGCTCTGGGGCCGATCTGCGTCGCCGTTGATCGTAGGCGAGCAAGTTATCGTGCCGATCGGCGGACGCAAGGGCGGGCCTCTTGTCAGCCTCGCCGCTTTCGACAAGCGCCGCGGCACGCTGCTTTGGGAAGGCGGCCAACGCCAAATCAGCTACTGCTCGCCCACCGTGGCGACCCTGGGTGGCGTCGTGCAAATCCTCATCGTCAACGAGGACACGGCAAGCGGGCATGACGCGAAAACGGGAAAACCGCTGTGGGAGCACGAACGGCCGGGACACACCGATCGCGATCCGAACGTGTCTCAGGCGGTTCCCATCACGCCAAATCTCGTCTTTCTATCGAAGGACTACTACGGCGGCGGGGCGATGCTCCTTCGGCTCGATCCGGCAGCCGACGGCGCCTTCAAGACGAAAGTCGTTTGGGAAAACCACCATCTCATGAAGACCAAGTTCGCCAACGTGGCGATTCTCAACGGCTACGTTTACGGCCTCTCCGATGGCATTCTGGAATGCATCGAGGCGGCCAACGGACAGAGGAAATGGAAACAGGGCCACTACGGGCACGGACAGATCCTCCGCGTCGGCGATCTGCTGCTGGTGCTCTCGGAGGAAGGCGAGGTTGTGCTCGTCGAGGCCACGCCCGACAGGGAAAACAACGTCCTCGGCCGCTTCCAGGCGATCGAGGGACTCACGTGGAATAACATCGCGCTCTACGGCCCCTATCTCCTGGTGCGAAACGCCGAAGAAGCGGCGTGCTACAAGCTGCCGCTGGAAGAAGGACATTAAGGGGCGACGCAGCGAGCGGGACGGAGGAGGTTGGCGTGCGAACGCCCAAGGTAGGGCGGACTTCAGTCCGCCAAATGCGGCAGACTGAAGTCCGCCCTACAATGTCGGCAAACTGAGAAGTTGTGATGGCCGACAAGCTCTTCCGTCCCCATCGCTTCTAGCGTGGCGATTCAATCGCCTTGAGCCGCATGGCATTAGCCGCCGGCGGCAGGCTGCCCAACAGGCCGCGCCGAACGCAGTTGCCTCCCCTGCGTTTGCGAGCTAGAGTTGTTATGGATTCGTTTGCTCTGAAGTTCGCAACCATGCGGAAAGGAGGTATCTGTGAGGCGAGAGTGCAAGATGCTGCATCTGTGCGGATTCTTAAAGAAACACCGCGGCGATGACCTGGCAAGCCAGTGGTTCTGTCAGGAGTATTGCACCGGGCCAAGACAAGATCAGTGCGTGCGAAAAGCATACATGATCGAACATGGCAAGGTGCCGCCGAATGACATGGCTCCCAACGGTGACATAATGCAGCCCGTTGGGGCCTCTTGAAAGCCGGCAGCCAACCCTGTCGAAGTCGCGTTTGCGACTCGACATCTCTACAGCGATCGGGCGAAATCTCTCACACCGCCGCAACGCGCACGATCGTCTCGTAATTCTTCAAGGCGAGTAAGGACAGTTCGCGCCCATAGGGCGACGCCGAGGGCATGAGAACGAAGCCGCGGCCATCACCGGCCATCCCCTCGTCGAGCGCGCGTTTCACCTTCTCGGCGAACCGCGCCGTCGGCATGTTTTCGATGTCGGCGACCTCCAGGTTGCCGAAAAGAACGAGTTGCCTGCCATAGCGCCGCCGGACGTAGGCGAGTTCGACGTCGCCCTGCGGCGGCGGCTCGATCGGATCGAGCGCGTCGGCGCCCATCGCAGCAATGTCGTCCAAAACGTCGTTGAGCCGGCCGTGGGAATGGATTCGGGCGTAGCCGCCGCCGCGGTGGATGATCTCGATCATCGGCGTCACGTAGCGGCAGACGTACTGGCGAAATAATCGCGGCGGCAGATATGGCGGAGCGGCGAACTCCGGACCATAGATGCGCCACAGACGGCCGGGCAGCGCTTCGGCAATTTCCGCCGTCTTGCCAAGCAGCACCTCGGAAAACCGTTGCAACAGCCGGTGGAACCGCTCGGGCTCGGTCATGGCAATCACCGTGTATTGGCCAAGGTCGAAGAGCAAAGCCGCCAGACACAGCGGATCGGGTGTGTCGATCATCGCAATGCCGCTGTCGCCGAGCGCCGCTTCAACCTTCAGCACCGCCGTCGGATCCACGCTCTCGCCCGCTCCGAACACCGGCAGTTCGAGGAATGCATCCAGATCGTCCAGGTCTTTCAGCAGATGCTCCGTGGTCCAAACCGTGTTGATGTCGCGGTCGCGGCGGGTTTGCATCCTCAACGTCCGTCGTCCCGCCGCGATCGTGCGCCTGGTAAAGCGGCGCCCCTGGGAATCGTCCCACGTTTCATCCGTTGCCAGATGACCGATCGGGTCCGGCGCGATCTCTTTGAAGGCGACGCCGCGCAGCACGATACGATCGGTCTTCTCGCGGGCCAACTCGATCAACGGCGCCCAGGATGGATGCGAGAAAATGTTGAACGGGTCGGGATTGCTCGGGTTCTCGTCCAGGCCGTTGAGTTCATAGAACGAGACAGCCGGCCGGTCGACCGGCTTGCCTTGCAGCGTGGACATAAGCCGTTCACGCGGAGTCATCAGTCGCGCCCGTCCCAACGGAATGCTATTTGCCGGCGATAATCAGATCGAGACGTCTGCTGTTTTCGGCCAGCGACAAGTCTCCGCCTTCGATCGTCATCCAACCCTTGTAGCCGACGGCATCGAGAGCCGCTCGCACCGCCGGCCAATTGACGCTGCCGTCGCGTATGTTGCAGAATGTGCCGTCGTGGCCGTTTGCATTGAGTTTGAAGTCCTTGACGTGGCACTTTGCCACGAGTTTGCCGAAGGTGCGGATCCAATCCTGCGGCGGAGCGTACCGCACGTGGTTGCCGATGTCGAAGTACGCTCTCACCCAGGGGCTATTGAACGAGGCCACGAAATTGGCCGCCAGGTCGGGCTTCACGCAGAAGTTGTTCCACACGTTTTCCACGGCAATGATGACGCCCGTCTTCTTCGCCGTTGGAATCAGCCGCTTGATGCCTTCCCGCGACGTGTCGGTGGCGTGGTTGTGCGCGTCGATGTACTTCTGGTACTTCGGGTTGCTGTCGGCGACAACCTGTTTCAGGTGGCCGGTCTTCTTGTCGAAGCGGATATCGAACAGCCAGGGGTCAGGCATTGGCATACCGCCGACATAGCAGGGGACGTACAGCATGGTATCGGCGCCGTACACCTTTGCGGTTCGCAACGCGGTTTCCATCTTGGCCACGCAATCGGCCAATGCCGCATCGCTTTCGTTCATGTTGCCCCAGCCGAACAGCACGGAATGGATTCGCATTCCCAGCGACTCGGCCATCTTGCGTGCGGCGGCGGCATCGCGGGCCGACGCCTGCCACTCGGTCGATTCGATGCCCTCGAACCCGGCGGCTTTCCAGCTCTTTAGCAAGTCCTTGCTCGGAACGCCGATCATCGCCTTGTGCAGTTTGGTCTTCACCGTTGCGGCGACGGCACGGCCGCCCAGCGCCAAACCTGCGCCGGCGGCGGCCGAAACCGCCAGGAACTCGCGTCGGCTAAAATGTGAAGTCACGTCGATTCCTCCTATTCGGGATTCCTGACAGAACCTGTACTGCTCTCACTCCGCGAGAGGGAAGCGCCGCCTCTAATCGCTTCACGCGGAGCGTGAAGAGTACGTTGTGTTGGCAATTCTCGGACAATTCTCCTATTCGAACTGCGTAACACCCGGCAGGGCGGCCGGATAGTTGCCGTCTTTGTCGCGGAGAACGGGCGGTACGGCGTCCATCGCGTAGGTCTTCGGGGCCAACCGCTGCTTCGAGTTGATCGCCTGCTCCCACGTCAATATTTGGCCGGTGTAATCGACCATGCGGCCGAAGATCGCCAACATCGTGCTCTGGGCCATGTAGTGGCCGTTGTTGATCGTCTTGCCCGAACGGATCGCCTTAAAGAGTTCCTCGTGCTCGACGTCGTACATCAGCGGCTTGCTGAACGCACCGGGCGTGGAGCCGGGCATGCGCCAGTTCGTCTCGCCTTCGATGCGGAAATCCAAAACGATGGCCCGCCCCTTGGTGCCGACGATGACGTCGTTCACGTACCAGGGGCAGCCGGCGATCTGGCGACAGTAGGAGTGGACGTGAACGCCGTTGGGATATTCGTAGGTGACGGCGTGGTGGTCGTAGACGTTGCCCTGCTTGGGATCGCGGCATTGCCGTCCGCCGACGCCCCAGGCCCGCACGGGCAGTTGCTCGCGGAGGGCCCAGGAGGCTTTGTCGAGGCTGTGGACGTGCTGCTCGGTGTTGAAATCGCCCGAGAGCCAGACGAAGTATTGCCAGTTGCGCAACTGGTACTCCATCTCGGTCCACTGCGGCTGCCGCGGTCGATAGGAGAGCGGGGAGGCCAGGTAGGTCTCCTGGATGCTCTTGATCTCGCCGATGGCGCCATCGAGAACGCGCTTCATCACTTCGCGCACTCCGCGATCGTAGCGCCAGCAGAGGCCGGAGACGAGGTTGAGGTTCTTCTTTTTCGCCTCCTCGACCGTGGCCATGACGCTGCGGATGCCGGGGGCATCGACGGCCACCGGTTTTTCGCAGAAGATTTGCAGGCCCGCCTCGACGGCGGCCTTCAGATGCGCCGGGCGGAAGTGGGGCGGCTCGGCCAGGATCACCACGTCGATCAAGCCGCTGCGGATCAACTTCTCGGCCGCGTCGAGGCCGGCGAAACAGTGGTCGGGGGCGACGGCCACTTTGCCGGCCACCTCTTCGCCAAGCTCCGCCTTGATATGGTCCAAACTGAACTGAACGCGATCGGCGAAGGCGTCGGCCATCGCCACGAGCTTGCAGTTCTTGTCGGCCCCAAGGGCATTGACCGCCGCGCCGCTGCCGCGATCGCCGCAGCCGACCAGGCCGATCTTCAGCAAGTCACTGCCGGCGGCATGCGCGCTACGGCCGATCGCCAGGCTGCCGGTCAACGCTCCGGCGGCCGCCAAGGCCGAAGTGGTTTTCAGAAAATCGCGGCGGGAGGATCGCCCAACGGTACGTGCGTCATCAGTGTCTGACATGGTTTCGCTGCGCTTTCCACGGTGGCAGGCTGCTGTGCATTCCACCGCGCAATAGAAGAAACGGAGTGGGATAATTGGCGGGCAACGTGCGCCGGAACCTCGCACTCGTGCAAGGCTCTAACCAACACCCCCAGTTTACCAACTCCCACTCATCGCTGCAAGCGCCGCCGGTCAGCCATTTTACTGCGCGATCTTTTCTGCCAATACTGCGGCACCGACCAGGTTGGCATTCAAGCCGCGCTCGTCGATCACCGAAGGCCGCAAATAACTCATCACCCCCGCCGCGCCGAGACGCCGCTGCGCCGAAGGACCGAAATACGGCAGTGCATAGGCGGGCTTGCCCCCCAGGCAAATCGGCACGCCCTCGGGAAGGCCGTCGCGACGCGCCTGCCGGTACATGATTAGCGCCGCTTCGGCCAGTATTCGGCCGAACAACCGGTCCGTGTTCACCGCCGGCTCCACTCGCATGTTGCTCAACTTGCTAATCAGTTTGCCGGCAATCGAAGGATCGGTCATCTGTCCCGTTTCATGGATGTCGAGAAACCGCTCGTAGAAATCATCATCGCCCACCACCGCACGAAACAGGCGGCAGCGGCCGGACCCCGACAAAATCACTTCGGCGCGGATCGAATCGGGATCGCCGGCCGGGCCGGTCAGCCTTCCATCGGGCAATCCGAGAGCCTCGGCGGCGATAAGCTCGAAGCGATCGAACGAGGCGCCGTACTGGTAGAACAGGGCCTTGAGCGTCAACTTGTCCAACGGGATTCCGTAGCCCGGCTCGTTGGTGTAGTGGAGCTTGCGATCGTCGCCGTCCCAATCAATGGCGGGAAAGCGGACCTGGCCGATCCTGTCGATCCAAGCTCCGCCCCAGCCGCCGCCAAACACCCAATACAAGAGATCGGTGCGGACGACGGACCACTCGGCCAGTCCACCGAGGTTGGCGTCGTTGTCGATCGCGGTCGGCAGTCCGGTCTTTTCCTGGATGTAGCGTTGAAGGTTCTGATCGCAGAGAAACGGCAGGTTCGCCGCCAAACGGTAGCTCCCGTCGGAGCGGAACAGGCCGGGCGAGGCAATGCCGATCGCTTTGGCGTCGCTGATGCGCCGACCGTTCTTCTCGAGCAGTCCCTCGACTCTTTCCAGCAGACACGCCGCGAAGCTGTCGAAGTTGTCCTCGTACCCGCCGCCCTGAAGCAGCCCGTCGTCGATCTGGTGGTGCGGATCGGCGAACAGACCGAGCTTTACGCCCAGCCCGGCGCCGATGTCGATGGCAATGCTAAAGCGCTCCATGTTTACCGCCTAAGGACCAGAGAACTCGCCGATGCTCGCTCGCTTCCATTGTAATCACGGGCCGTGCCGCCCGCAACGTGTAGGGGAGCATCGGCCCTTGCGCCCGCCGCTTGATGGGCGGACTTCAGTCCGCCAAAGGCGGCGGACTAAAGTCCGCCCTACAATGTTGGCAACCTGAGACGCTATTAACGGTTTCTGCGGCGGCCAACATGCCGCAGGCAGCGGCAATGTCGGCCCCACCGCTGTAGCGACGAGCGACCGGTACGCCGAGCTTCGCGCTGAGCGCATCGCGGAATACGCGAAGCTCTTCGGGCGACGGCGGCTGAAATCGGCCCGTCGGATCGTTCACCTCAATCAGATCGAGTTTGATCGGAAGGCCGCGAGTCAGTTCGGCCAGCATTTCGGCGTCTTTCGGCCGCGTGTTGACCCCCGCGATCATGGTCCAGGCCAGGACGATGCGCCGGCCCGTCGCTTCGTGATATTCCCGCATTGCCGAGAGTAGTTCAGGCGTGGGATGCGCCTTTTCGACGGGCATCAGCTCGCGGCGTTGGGCGGGATCGGCCGAGTTCAGCGAGACGACGAGTCGATAGATGTGCCTTTCCGCGGTGAATCGCCGAATTCCCGGCACGATGCCGGCGGTCGAGATCGTGATCGCCTTTCCGCCGATGGCCATGCCGCACGATTCGGTGAGAATCCTGGCAGCCTGAATTACTCGGTCGTAGTTGAGCATCGGCTCGCCCATGCCCATGAAAACGACGCCGCGGACGGGATGCGGCGAGTCGTCGCGAATCTTGATGACCTGGTCGACGATCTCCCATGCCGCCAGGTTGCGGCGGAAGCCCATGCGGCCGGTGGCGCAAAATTCGCAACCCAGGGCGCAGCCGACTTGCGAGCTGACGCAGACGACGTATTTGAGGTCATCGGGCCTGTGTAGCAGCGGAATTCGCACGGCCTCCAACGGCTCGGGGCCATCGCCGAGGAAGAGGTACTTGGCGAACCCGTCTCGAGGCGAAACCTTCTTCTCGACCAGCGTCAGGTTCGGGATCGCCGTGCATTGGCGTACTTTCTGCAACAGGTCGGCGGCAATGCCTTCGTTCGCGGTGGGAAGCGAGTTGCGTCGAACGGTCGCGGCGTGAATCTGCCTCGCCTGGCGCGGCGTGACGCCGATGTGCGATAGGGCGGCGTGCAACTCGACGGCGGTGAGGTTCTTCAGAGGAATTGGCAAACTGGGGTGCTCCAACGCGACGGAGCGATTCTTAATTGTGGGAGGCGACTCCTGTCGCCGATCCTGCGGCTGCGGCACGGCAATCGGCGACAGGAGTCGCCTCCTACAAGTTCCATTGTGCCGTTTCGTTCGCTGCTGCGGTAGCGTCCAGCGCCGGTATTATCGTCGCAACCGGAAAAATCTTCGCAATCGGTCATGTTTATCAGTCACCGCAGCCGAAATAATGAGAGATATCCGCCGGTTTTCTGCGCCGGCGTACCCTAATTAGCAACTCGAAGCGAAGGAATCGTGGCATGAAGCGACTTCTCCCTTCTGTGGTGGTATTCGTTGGTCTGCTGAGCAGTGCCCTGTCGCCGCAGTGGGCTTGGGGCGGTTCCCCCTCGGCCGAACAGGCCCTGAAACTCACCCCGGTTCAGCCGGGCGTCGATTACGACCGGCCAACCCCCGAACAGGCCGCCAAGTGCAAGATCATCGCCAGGAGGGTCAACGGCCATGTCGGCTGGGTCGTTGAAAGTCCCAGCGGCATGATTCTGCGGAAGTTCGTCGACACCAACGACGACAACGTCGTCGATCAGTGGAGTTACTACAAAGACGGGATCGAAGTCTACCGCGACATCGACTCCAACTTCAACGGCAAGGCCGATCAATATCGCTGGTTCCACACCGGCGGCAGCCGCTGGGGGCTCGACCCGAGAGAAACCGGCGTGATCCAGGCGTGGAAGATGATTTCGGCCGAGGAGGTCACGGCGGAAATCGTCGCGGCCATCGCCACGAACGACGCCCAACGCTTCCGGCGATTGCTGCTTACGACCAACGAGTTGAAGTCGCTGGGACTCGGCAAGTCGCGTGCCGACGGCGTAGCCCAGAAAGTCAGCAGAGCGGCGACGGAGTTTTCGACGATGGCGGCTCGCCAAACAACGATTACCGCGGACACCACCTGGCTGCAATTCAGCGCCACTCGGCCCGGCATCGTTCCGGCCGGAACCGATCAGTCGACCAAGGACATGCGGGTCTATGAAAACGTGGTGGCGATCGTCGAAAGCGCCGGAAAACATGGACAAGTGCAGATCGGCACGCTAGTGCAAGTCGGCGACGCGTGGCGGGTGATCGACATGCCGCAGCCCCTGATCGACGGCCAGGCCGACGTCACCGCCAACGGGTTCTTCTTCCAGGCTTCGATGCCGCTGCACAACGAGCCGGCCGCGGCGGGACCGAGCGAGGCGCTGCAAAAACTGCTCGGCGAACTTTCCGCCTTGGATAGCGAGGCGACGAAAGCGACGACGCCCGAGGAACAGGCGCAATACACCGGCCGCCGCGCCGATCTGCTCGTGCAAATCGCGGACGCGGCTCGCAGCGCCGACGATCGCGCGATGTGGCTCCGGCAGCTTGCCGACATGGTCAGCGCCGCCGTGCAGTCGGGCACGTGCCCCGACGGCGCCGACCGGCTTGAAATCGCTCTTCGACGAAGCTGCAACGGAACAACGCCGACAGGAATCTGGCGGCCTACGTCAAGTTCCGCCAGCTTGACCGCCTCCTACGTGTTGAGCATGCAGGCGCCGAAGGCCGACCCCGGCAAGATTCAAGCCGAGTGGCTCAAGACGCTCGAACGGTACGTCGGCGAGTACCCGACGGCGCCGGATGCCGCCGAGGCGATGCTGCAAATGGCGATTACGCAGGAGTACGCTGGCCAAGAAGACGACGCACGGAAATGGTACGTGCGGATCGTCAGGGAATTCCCCGATTCGCCGGCGGCGAAAAAAGCGACCGGTGCACAGACACGCCTCGACTCGGTCGGAAAAGCGATCGAGCTAACCGGGCAAAGCCCCCTGGGCAGCCCCGTCGATCTGGCGAGCTATCGCGGAAAGGTCGTGTTGATTCAGTATTGGGCCACCTGGTCCGGGCCGGCGAAGGCCGATATGCCGACGCTGAAGGAACTCTGGAACAAGTACGGCCGGCAATTCACGGTCATCGGCGTGAGCCTCGACAACAACGTGAAGGATTTGAACGCCTATCTGGGCGAGAACCCGCTGCCGTGGCCGCAGATCTTCGAGCCCGGCGGATTGGACAGCCGTCCGGCGAACGTGCTCGGCATCCTCACCGTGCCGACCATGATTCTGGTGGATCAGCAAGGCAAGGTGGTCAGCCGCAGCATTTCCGCCGCCGATCTGGAAGCGGAAGTGAAGAAGCTAATCCGCTAGTGCCGCCCAAAATCATTGCGGGGGCCGTGCCCACGCTTGCCGTGGGCGTGTTTTTTCTTGGGCGGCATCGCAACGACTATGCAGCTTATCCCTCAGCGCCAACGCGTTCGAGCAGCGCGTCAAACGCCCGAGCGGTCCGTCGCTGAAAGAGCCAACTCATCCACGGAAGCAAGACCGGCCACGGCGCCAGCGGCAATAGAGGAAGGACGAACCGCGTCACAAGCGTTGGGTTGTCGGAGTGAATCACAAAACCGAACAGCACGAAGAAGCAGACGCCCATGCCGACGAAGAAAAAGCCCAGCGTGCGGATCAGCCGGCGGACGGCACCGAAGTCCGCCTCAATCGCCACCTCACGACGGTGGGAACGAACTACGACCTTCGATGCGCCGACCAGCGGGTTTTGACGGGAGCTGTGCATGCCCGGCCCGAGCAGTTCCACCGAGTCGTCTTGCTGGACGGCAATCCGAAACCCCACCGCTGCGAGGGCATCGACGATCCGTTTGGCCGCCGCGCTCGCCTCGCCCGACACGTGCTTGCTGTTCTGGTATTCCATGATTCGCTCACATGCCTTGTCAGGACGTCTCCCCTGCGGCGTCATCCGCCTGTCTAGATTCATTTCGCGGTTGGCGATCGTCGGATTCGTCAATCGAACGCCCTCGCTTCCGCACTGCCTCCTTGAGTAGATATTCGATCTGCCCGTTGACGCTGCGCAGCTCTTGCTGAGCCCACGTTTCGAGTTCTTCGTAGAGCGCGGGGCTAATCCGCAGCAGGAATGTCTTGCGCGATTTCATCCAATCCCTCGCCACCGTGGGTTCGCACGGGCAGACGGCCGGACCATGCCAGCCAAACGATGAACAGAACCAGCGGGATCCAACCGATGACGCCGGTCATCACGCCGCCCAAGGCGGAGTCGAAGGGCGTCAGCACAATCAACGGGAAGCCCGCCACGGCGTTGAGCGTCGCGTGAGCCAGCGTCGCCGTCCAGACACTTCCCGAAGCCAGCCGCAGCCAGCCGAAAATAATGCCCAGCAGGATGCAGAATACGGTCATCAACAACACGCCGAGATACGGGTGGTCGGGGTAATTGTGGCCGAGCAGAATCACCGGGGCGTGCCAGAGGCCCCACACGGCGCCGGACACAATAAGCGCCCACCATTGCCCCCAGCCGGCCTCAATCAGCCGCGGCAGCAGAAATCCTCGCCAGCCCAATTCCTCGCCCAGAGTAAAGAGACAGTTGATCAACGGTGCGATGGTCAGAGCCGCAACCGTCTGGATCAACACGAGCACGCCAAGCGGCAAGGGGAGCTGTCCCTGCGCCCACTGGCGGCGATTTGCGAATGGAGCCACGTAAACTCGGGATCGAACCGGGCGATTCTGAAGAGCACCGTCAAGTACATGGCGGCAAGCGTGCCTGCTACGGGTATCAGCCAGGCCCAGAGGTAATACCACTTCCGCCCCAAGCGGCCGATTGTCGTGGTCCGCAACGATTCGCACAGCACCAACTTCGCCGTCACTATGGCGGCGAGCCCCGGTCCCCACATGCCAACGGCCATCAGCATGAGGGCAAGCCCGGGAACTTGCTGCACCCCATGCAAGAATAGAAGACTCCAAAGCCCCCACACCAACCCGAACGTCAGCACAAGGAACCACGCAATGGAACGCATGATGCGGCGGTCGTTCATCCCGATGCTCCAATGTGCGTGAGGGCTCGACGATGCTTAATGCTCGCAGTTGGAACCCTGTCAACAATCATCCAGCGCGCGACTCTCTGATCTGTTCAACTTGATTCTACGAACCGGCACCCCAAAGATGCTTGCCAGCCGATCGGCTACCGGCGGGTGGCTTTTTCCATCGACCATCGCATGGAGTTCGATCTGGAAGTCTTCGCCACGCACCAAAACGCCGGCTTGCAGTCTTGGCGACCAGTCGCGGCGGCTGGGGCTGAAGTGGTAATAGCGGAATACCTCAGTGAACGCGAGAATCTCGGCACCCTGAAACGTACGACCTTCTCCACACAATTCCAGAGTCCGCTTTCCCATGTCTACGCGAATGAAGTCATCGTTTGCGGCGATCGCGCGATTGATGACAACCAGAACGATCCACCAGAAGGGAATCAGGAACAACCAGGTGAAAGCCACCATAATCCAGAAGGCTATTTCAAAGAAGGCCGGATCCGTCTTGTAGATTAAGATCATGACGCCCGTAAAAAACACGGCGCCGAGGATCATCGACAACATGATCCCCGTTACGGGCAATAGTCCCGGTCTGATTTGTAACATCCCGTCGGTTTCGACGAGCTTGATTCCGGCCAGCCCGGAAGAACCCTCCAGCAGACACGTCAATTCCACGTCGCTTGGATCATGGTCGAAACACTTCGAAGAAGGCAAAGAAGCTTCGGGCATAACACAGTTTCCTTCACTCGAGCGGATGTCATGCGGCGAAGAGGCTGTGGCGATCAAAAAACATCCCTGCAGATTCGGGCCGAATGAATTCCGCCCTACGTGTAGAGCGTGCCGGCGTTGACAATCGGTTGGGCGTCCTTTTCACCGCACAAGACGACCAGCAGATTACTGACCATCGTCGCCTTGCGTTCCTCGTCGAGTTGGACAACGCCCTGTTCGGCCAGGTCGTGCAAGGCCATTTTCACCATGCTTACGGCCCCATGGACGATCTTCTGCCGGGCGTCGATGATGGCTTCGGCCTGCTGACGGCGAAGCATCACGCCGGCGATCTCCGGGGCGTAGGCCAAATGGGTCAGCCGGGCCTCCTCGATCACCACGCCCGCCTTGGCTGCCCGGTCTTGAAGCTCCTTCTGCAAGGCTACACAAACTTCGTCCACGCTGCTGCGAAGCGTCAACTCGTGCTCCTCGCCGTGATCGTACGCATAAGAACTAGCCAGGTGCCGCACGGCCGACTCGCTCTGGATGTGAACGTAGGTGTCGTAGTTGTCCACGTCGAAGCAGGCTTGGGCCGTGTCTTGCACACGCCAGACGATGACGGCCGCGATTTCGATCGGGTTGCCGCGCTTGTCGTTGACCTTAAGCTTCTCGCCGTTAATGTTTCTGGCCCGGAGCGAAATCCGCTTCTTCGTGTTCAGCGGGTTGGTCCAATGCCAGCCGGGCAACCGCACCGTGCCGCGATACGCGCCGAAGAGGATCAGCACGCGGCCCTCGTTCGGTTGCAGCGTGAAATGGCCGCAACAACAGAAGATGCCGAAGGCCACGACCAGCACGCTGGCCACCAGCAGCCATAAGTTCGGCAAGGATTTGGTCGCCTCGGCCGCGATTGCCGAGCAGATAAACAGCCACAGCAACCCCGCCCCGCCGCAGAAGATGACGACCTCCACGCACAACATGACCCAACCGTTCAACGTACGCACCGCTTTTTCCTGACTCATGGCTCTCGCCTCCCGCAAAAAACGTGACAGATGACCAAGGTTCAATATCGGTATGATATCATATCAATATCTCTTGTCAATAGGAGGAGGATTATAGTGTCCGTAACGCCTTGTAGAGAAAGCGGTTGCGCATTTCCGACACTGTCGGGAACTATTCGGGCGCAGTCCACGCGGGGCACGAACAATTCGGACTAGCGGGAGCGGCAGCAGTCGGCGGGGCACTCGTCGGGCCAGGGGCCATCGGAGCCCAACGTCAGCCGCGGCGCTGCCGGATCGAGACGCTCGATGACCAACTCGCGGATCATCCGCACGAAGCGCGGATGATTGGCTACGACGTCCGCTCGGATCATGTTGACGCCCAACTCGTCGCACAGCCCGGCAACTTCCACATCCAGGTCATAGACGACTTCCATGCTCTCCGCCAGGAAACCGATCGGCACGACAACGACGTCTCGGATGCCCTCGACTGGCAACTGGCGGATGCGATCGCAGACGTCCGGTTCGAGCCACGGCGGCGATGGCGGACCGCTGCGGCTTTGGAAGGCCAAGTCCCAAGCGGCACTCGTCCCCTCTCCCGTTGAGAGAGAGGAGATCGACGCAAGCGCGTCTGCTACGAGCCGACACGCCTCGCGCAACTGCCGCTCGTATGGAGATCGCTCGGCCATCGCGACGGGAAGGCTGTGGGCGGCAAAGAGCAGAAGCGTTCGATCGCGTCGCTCAGCCGGCACTTCATTCCACGCCGCCGCGACACGCTCGGCCGTCGCATCAATGAAGCCCGGATGATTGTAGAAGAGCCGCAGTTTGTCGATCTTCGGCGCGGCGGGCCCAACCGTCTGCCGCGCGAGCTCGATATCTTCGAGATATTGCCGGCAACCGGGATAAGAGCCGAACGGAGAGGTGACAAACGCCAGCGCCCGTTCCACGCCGTCTTCGGCCATCTGGCCAACGGCCTCGTCGAGCATCGGATGCCAATTGCGGTTGCCCCAGTAGACCGGCATACGCGGTCCGTTGGCGTTCAATTCCGCGATCAATGCCGCCAGCAGCGCACGGTTTTGGCCGTTGATGGGACTGACGCCGTCGAACAATTCGTAATGCCGTGCAACTTCCAGCAGCCGCTGCCGAGGCACGTCTTTCCCTCGAACAACGTTCTCTAAGAACGGCATCACGTCGTCCGGCCCCTCGGGACCGCCGAAAGAGACCAGCAGCAGAGCATCGTAAGAAGGTGGAAGGTTGGCAGCGGCAGGAGGATCAGAACTCATTGCGTCAGCCGGCTCGCTTTCGTGATTCATACTGGGCAACATTCGGGTAGTCGTCGCCAAGTCATCCTACGCCTCCCGCTCCTGCGTCGCAAGCGAGCGTCCTCCAATCTGACCATTCCAAAACAGACAGACGCGGTATTGCATAGTCCGCAAGACGTGTTAGACTCTCTTTACTCCCCCCGGCTCACCTTCCATCGAACTTTCTTCGTCGTTCCCGCCTTTCTTAGCGACTTTCCGATGAAAACGCCACCGATCGTCGTTCGCGGTTTTCTCCTCTTCATCGCCTTCTCCCTTTCGCCGTCACTGGCCGCCGCCGGAGAATCCGGCTGCCGCGTTGTTGCTGATGGCTCGCGGCTGGAACTCCATTCCCCTTTCTTCGTCTTCACCCTCGACACCGCCGATGGCCTTCATGCCGTGAAATGGGAGAATCGACTGACCGGCAAAACCGTTTCGCTTGGCCGCGGTTCAGAATTGGACGTGGACGTCGGACCGCTCGACGGACCGCACCAGACGCCGAAGTGGCAAGCGGTTATGTCCGGCTCCGGGACTCCGCAGAGCCATCAATGCTACCTCGATCTTTCCTTGCATTCCCGCAAGCCCATGCTTTCGGCCCGCATCGCTTATCAATGGAATGACAAGGAACCGGTATTACGTAAGTTCGTTTACATCACGAACCTCTCAGGAAAAGAGCTCAGCCTCTTGAACGTCCGTCTCGGGACTTATCCCACCGACGCCAAGGTCGCCGACCGCGAACAGGGCTTTCCGGTCTATCTCAACGGCGAGTATTTCATGAGCCTGGCACACCCGGCCGGTTGGGCCACCGCCAAGAATGGAACCGTCAGCCTGCGACAGTATCCCGGCGCGAAACTCGCTGCCGGCGCCAAGTTCGATTGCATGGAAACCGTCTACGGCGTCGGAGAAAAGGACGCCGCACGGGAAACCTTCGTCGCCCACGTCCGCAGCCGCATGCGCCGCGTCGTCCGCGGGCAGGACAAACCCTACGCCATCTTCGACAACTTCGGCTCGTGGCCGTCGGGCGCGTCGGGCTATTGGTTCAATTCCGACAAGTTCGAACTGCACAGCCTCCGCCTGCTCGCCGAAAGCCAAAAGGCCACCGGCTGCCGCTTCGACTTCTGCAACATCCATTTCTGGGTAGATCCGGCCGGCGATTCGAAACGCTGGAATCCGGTTTATTTCCCCAAGGGAATCGCAAATATCAAGCCGATTCTCGATTCCCTGGGCACCGCGCCGGGCTTGTGGATCGACAGTTCCGGCACGTGGGACGGCGGCTGGGGCATCGGCCTGAATCCCGACGCCCGCCCCTCCATAAGCGACAATCCCGGCTGGTTCTGCCGAGCGAGCGAACCGATCAAAACACTGTATCGCGAGGGATTTCTCTATCAGATTCGGCACAACGGCGTCCGCGAACTGAAGTTCGATAATCTCCACACCGAGTGCAACAATCCGCATCACGATCACCTGCCCGGCCTCTATTCGACCGAAGCAATCGAGAATTCGCTTATCGAGTTTCTCCACGATTTGGACAAGGAATGTCCGGACGTCTTCCTGATTCTCTACTGGGGATACCGTTCGCCGTGGTGGCTACTGCACGGCGACACGTTGTTCGACTCGGGCATCGGCATCGAAGCGGCCAGCCCCTCGTCGCAGCCGGCACCCTACGCCCGCGATAGCGTTACGCAGAAGCTGGACCAGGCCCAGCGTCACGCCTGCGACGTGCCCGCACTCGGCAAGGACTCGCTGGGGATTTGGCTGTCGAATTGGGCATGGAACAGTTCCATCGGCAAGGAGCGTTGGCAAGAAGGCTTTGTGACGGATATCTGCCGGGGAAGTTTGATGGCGCAAATCTGGGCGGACAACGATTGGCTTTCGCCGCCGGAATGGAAGCAGTTGGCCGATTTTGTCGCTTTGCTGCGGGCGCAGCCGAAGTGTTTCGAGAATCCTCATTTCATTCTCGGAAATCCCATGAATGACGAGCCCTACGGATACTGCTGCAGCGACGGCCGCCGGGCGTTTCTGGCACTGAACAACTGCACGTGGCAGGACCGCTCGCTGCCGCTGGAATTGAACGCGGCGTGGGGTTTGCCCGACAGAAAGCGTTGGAAATTGTTCCGCTGGTATCCCGAGCCGGCGCGGCTGAAAGGCGATGCCGCCAGTTTCGGCCCGAAGGCCGCCATCATGCTCAAACCGTTCGAGGTCGTGCTCTTGGAAGTCGTTCCCGCAGGCGAGCACCCGTCGTTGGATCGCTCATTTCCCGAGCAGCCGATTCCGACTGCTTTTGTCGAATCGAGCCGGACCGTCGAATTGAAGATCCGTGATAAGAACCGGCCGTCGAAGCGCGACACCGCGATCTGGACGGTCCTCTCACCATCCAGCGCCGTCTCGAAGGGCGGGGCAACCTTGGCGAAGCAGCCCGATGGATCGATCCTCGCCGGCGGCAAGAGCCCTTCGCCCGACACCTACGTCGTTACCGCCGACACGAAGCTCAGCGGCATCACGGGAATCCGCTTGGAGGTTCTCGACGATCCGACGCTCCCGTCCCGTGGCCCCGGCCGGGCCGTTAACGGCAACTTCGCGCTCAGCGAGTTCCGCGTGGCCGCAACGCCGCGCGACAAAGCGACGCAGCCGCGGCCGATTCGACTGCATAGCCCTTCCGCCAGCTTCTCGCAAGCAAGTTACGGCGGCTGGCCGATCGCGGCTGCCATCGACGGCGATCCCAGGACCGCGTGGTCGATTGATCCACGCGAAGGCGAGTCCCAAACGGCGGTATTTGAAACCGAGAAGCGCGTCGAGTTGGCCGAAAGGGACACATTGACGTTTACGCTCGACCAGGGCTACCGCGAGGGGCCGGCCGACCACACGATCGGCCGTTTTCGCATATCCGTGACCACCGCGAAGCCGCCGCTCCCTCGTCCCATCATCAAGGACGCACAGCGGTTTGCGATCGAGGCCCGAACGCCCGCCACAAACCGCGGCGGCACGTTCGTCGTTGCCGCGGAATTGAAGAAGGGGACCGAATCGGTCTCCTTTGGCAACATCGGCACGTGCTTTTCCGCCGAAGCGAAGCTCGCCGGCCAACCCGTGTCGTGCCAGCCCGTGCTGGGCAAGGGCACGTATCCAAGTTGCTGGCAGGCCTGGCGGATCGTCCTTCCTCCTTCCAGCGAGCCGCAGAGCGTGGAGCTTTCCGTTTCCGCGGCCCTGCCCGCCGGCGTGAAGTGCCTCTTGCAAGGCCACTTCATTCCGAACAAGTAAGCGTCATTCCGAACAAGTAAGCGTCGCGCAGCAGCCGGTGGGGCAGACATTCTTGCCCGCCAAGTGAGCCGTGCTTTCCCGGCAGACAAGAATGTCTGCCCCACTGTAAACCCGGGCGGCCCTTCACTTCGCCGTCTTCAGCCATTCCCGAATTACCCAGCCAACCTTCGCCAGGCTCAGTGGCGAGCACTTGTCGGGCGTGTCGCCGCGGGTGTGCCAGGGGGGGTAGTCGAAGTCGATCACGTCGATGCACGGAATGCGGCCGACGTCGTGCAACATGACGTGGTCGTCGAGAAAATTGACCTCGCGCATCGGCCGCGGCACGAATTCGCGCACGCCCAGTCGGGCCGCCGTCGACCAGATCTGGCCGACCAGCGGGCGGGTGTCCCTCCACGTCAGGCTGCTGCGATCTTGAAGGATGCGGAGCTTGCTGCTGCCCACCATGTCCAACAGCACCCCCCAACGATAACACGGTTTCTTCTTCGCATACTCGCGGGCGAAATACTCGGAGCCGAGGAAGAAACGGTCGTCTCTGGAAAAAATGAACTCCTCGCCGTCCAACATCAGGAAATCGACGCCGCACTTGGTCTTCAGCTCGGGCATGTCGCGGGCAAGCTCCATTAGGATCGCCACGCCGCTGGCGTTGTCGTTCGCCCCGACGAACTTGCCCCGCGGATCCTCCGGATCCATGAGCGGATACGGCAACGTGTCGTAATCGGCGCACAACAGGATCCGCTCCGTGGCCTTCGGGTTCCAGCGCACGATGATGTTCGTCATCGGTACCCACGAATCGCTGACCGGATGCCTCGCGCGAAACCGCTGAAGGAAGACTTCGCCGCCGGCTTTCTGAAAATGGGCGATCAGCAGCTTCTGTTGCGCCGCCATGCCGGGCGAGCCGCTCCGTCGCGGGCCGATGGCGCAGAGATCCTTCAAGTATTTGTACGCCTGGGCGCCGTCGAAGGGGATTTCGTCGAGTTTCAACGTGGAAACGGCCGCCGCAGCCTCGTCGCTCGGACGGCCTTCGAGATACACCAACACGCCGGCCGCCGATCCGACGGCGATTCCCACCAAGGCCGCCGCAATCAGGATTTTGCGGAGAATTGTCCCATTTCCGGCGCCGGCGGGAGAGGGGCTGTCCCCTTTGACGCTGAACGCTTTGCGATTCATAGGTTCATTGTCGGTCGACCATCTCGGCAACGCAAGTGCAGGCGATCCGGCATTTATTTCCATCTTGCCCCAAACCCCTTCTGTCGTGTATTCTACCGCCCCGGCCTCGCGGGAAACCAAATCCGTAGGTTATGCTTCAGCATAACGGAACAGGTAAGACACAGGGAAGCCGGCGTTATGCTGAAGCATAACCTACGCATTTCCGCCCTGCTCGTTCTACCCGACGGGCGAGCGAAACTGATCATACTGTGCTGCCGGGCGGCGACCAAGAGCGATTTCAAGAAGGAGACGGGCCAAATGATCGATGTCCGAGCGATTCTCGACCTTCACGAAACGGCCGTGGCTGAGTGGCACAAGCGGGGGATCGACAACCCCTACGAGGGGTTTCTCCACGTCGTTTGCCTCCAGCACGAGCAGAACTTCCGCCTTTGGCACGAGGAGGACATCGCCCGGAGCCCCGACGTGACCGACGCCGACATGGCCCGGGTGAAACGTGCGATCGACAAGCTGAACCAGCACCGGAACGACTTGATCGAGCAGTTGGACGATTGCCTGCTGGCCGAATTGTCGGACACGGGAGTTCCCGCGTGGTCGGGAGCCCGGCTGAACACCGAAACGCCCGGCAGCGCGATCGATCGGCTGTCGATCCTCGCGTTGCGTCTGTATCACATGGAGGAGCAAGCCGCGCGGGCCGACGTCGATGCCGCCCACATCGCCAAGGTCAAGGCCCGGCTGGTGGTTCTTCGCCAACAGCGCGCCGATCTGTCGGCGTCGCTAGCCGAATTGCTGGCCGACATTTTCGCCGGCCGGAAACGCCTGAAGGTCTACCACCAGTTCAAGATGTACAACGACCCGACGCTGAATCCGTATCTCTACAAGGCGAAGCGGCCGGCGGCGTGAGAAGAGAACTCCCTGCGACATCATGCCTCGGTGTAATCGAGGTAGGGCTCCTGTCAACAACTGGAGTCATCCCCTTTCCTTCATTCCCATTCTAGAAGTTGTACTGCAAGCCGCCGAGGACCATGTAGCCTTGGCGCGGCTCGCCGAGTTGGGCGATCCAGCCGGAATTCTCGATCAGCACGCAGCCGTACAACCCCAGACATCGCGTGCGGTGATAGCAGCACTTTACAATGCCCCGATGATTGACTTCATCGTGCTGGGGATTGCCCATGGCGACCGGATAGAAGTCGCCGTAATTAACGTTGACATCCCAGCGCTCTTCGCAGTACCCGAGATTCACGTAGTAGCCGACGCCCGTCAGTGGTACGCCATCTCTCAAATTCAGATCGCGGTAGTAGATGCTGTGTTGCCAGAAGATATCATCCGGATTGAACCACGGGCGACGGAAGCCGTATTCGTCGTAAATGAATTCGCCGGAAAGCTGGAATCGCCCGCAACGAATCATCGCATCGGCGCCGGCGTGGTTCTTGAACTCTTTCTGGTTCTCCGAGCCGATGCCGTCCTGGCACTTAACGGAAATCCCCAACGCCCAGTTGTCCTGTTGCAGCCCTATGCGCGAGATAAACGCCTTGGACGAATTGGTGTCCAGATCTTCCGTGCCATTGGTCATTGCCACGTCGGCGACCAAAATGCCGGGTTGGTAACGCAGGAGGAATCCCGTTTCGCGCCACAAGATCGATTCGGTGCGGATATAGGGTGCGTCGATACGCGCGTTGGTGTACAGCGGGAAATAGACCCTGCCGAAGGGCGTCATCATCTTGCCCACGGTCAGAGTGAAGTCGTCGTGGCGGCAGGAGATGGACAACTTCGAGATCTCGAACGTGTTGACGTGGTAATTGCCGAGATAAGATATCTGCTCTTGTGTGGCGGTGATAATGTTCTGATCGAATGGCTGGTTGATGTAGAACTCGCCGTCTAGCCAGATCTCCCAATTGTCGCACTGCCGCCGCAACTGCGCGGTAATCACCCCTTCCGCCACAAAGGTCTCTTCCACTCCACTCCACGCGATGCGCTGATCGTTTCGATAGTAGCCGCGGGCGAGGCCGTCTACCTTCCACGAATATGGCGACATAGGCGTCAGATGGATCGGCAAGGCGGCGTCTGGACCTCGCTCCGTTGGCGAGACCAAGGGACCGTTGATCTCCGGAACCGGGGCCGGGGCAAAGACCTCTTCGTATTGAACGGGAAAACAATGAGGATCGGCATCGGGGCATGGTGTAAGCCACGTCAGGGGTTCGGCTTGCTGGAGAGGCGGCGTCCCGCGCGTCACCGGGACGAGAAAGCTGTCCCCCACATTGCTTTGCACCGGCGGGTTGTTCGTCGGCGACTGCGCCTCGGCGGACCCGATTCCGATTGGCATCAACAGGGCACTTATCAGGCCCGCCAAGGCAAGACCGGCGTGTGCCGCTACGCGCAACCCCGAACGGAGGGTGCATCCCCAATCCCGGGGACCCACGAGTGACCGCAGCCAAACCCTGAAGCCATTCGAGGTCAAGATGATGGGCCTGGAAGAGTCTGACGATTGGCAAGAAAAAGCGCGGTTCCTTTGGATGTATCGCCGCTGCAAGTTAAGCTTGTGAGAAAAACCGCTACATGCGATAGACTTTACGTATCTTGCCCATAGATCGTGGTCGGCAAGGAGAGCTTACTTTCCCACCGCCATATTCTGCGAAGCCCGCGTAGACTCTTGCTCCAAAATGCCGCGCGGGAGATCGCAGTATCCGGCGCGCCCGCAGAGTACGACTGGCGTCGGAAACTCGGCGAAGTGACTGTCGATCTGCCTGCGCCGCCTTATCGGTAGATATGCGGCGATCAGTTGTCGGCCGCAACCAGTTCTTCCTCGCCGTTGTCGATCGTCACTTCCGGGCCGTGGAGCACCGTCTGCGCGAGAGCATGGATTACGGCGGGATGGTGATCGCACTCGAAATCGTCCTTGAGGGCCTGGATCGCTTGCGCGGAGTGGTCGCGGGGCCTTGCGAGAGCAATTTCAGATATCTCCTCACGGTATAGAGGATTGCCGCCCCCGGAGTCTGCTCAGGGGGCGCGTTCAGGCCGTCCTGCGAGTCGTCCGTATGGAGACAATCTCCGCGGCCGACCAGCAGGGGCAGGGCTCCGGTGAGCACCGACCCGAGCGACTGGACAAGATCGCTGCCGTTGAAGGTGTGCTCCAACCCCT
The DNA here is from genome assembly GCA_963719005.1 of uncultured Planctomycetia bacterium. GTDB lineage: Bacteria > Planctomycetota > Planctomycetia > Pirellulales > Thermoguttaceae. The sequence continues at coordinate 44,164 of CAVRAR010000015.1, read as the reverse complement.
TCTTTCCATCGCCTTGCGCGAGCTCCCCCATCGCTTTCTGAATGACCCTGGCCGTCACTTCGAGGCTTTCGATGTCTTGCAGCAAGGCGGCCACGCGGATGTTGTCGATTTGCGTGTCCGAGAGTCTCATGCGAATTGCGACCTGGCGGCTTAGCTCGGAGACCTTGGTCGCGCGGTTGTCGAGTTTCGGATCGGCGCTGTTGAGGTACTGGCCCAACACTTCGACCACGCCCAGATAGGCGTCGTGAAGCTCTTCAATTCTCTGATTGCTTTCATCGCTGAGGGTTCCCACCAGAATCGCGTTGATGCCCAACACCGCGCCCCAGATTGTCAGCACGAGAGCGACAATCAGCGGCGAAGTGTCGACGGCGACCGCGTCCAAATTCAGTGCGATCACCACGGAGACGGATACCATGCAGAACAGGGCGAGGACTCCCGCGCGATAACGCCCAAGGAAGAAGGCGCATAGCACGACCGGCAGGTAGAACAGGTTCAGAACGACCATGCGCTCCTCGCCCACTCGATAGAGCAGGCAGCAGAGAGCCACGCAGATTACAATCAAGGTGATTTCCAGGAACTTTTGCTGTGCAGGCGTTTTATGCGACATACTCGGGCTCCTTGTCTACTTTGTTCGCTTCCACCGTGGATGGTCCCGACTCGATTGCACGGCCAGAGGACGCGGGCACGTCCGTCGATTCCGCCGACGGGTGAGAGATCTCCCGCGGAGACGCCGTCGCCGACGGCGGGTTGTCGGCGCACAGATCAATTGCCGCCTGGAGCATCGCAAATTGCGACTCCAGCGCGGCTTCGGTCTCTGCGGCGGTGATCGGCGTTTCCGACTCGGGCGCCGGCTGGGCGTTTTCGAGTTCGCACGCATCCCCGCAGTTTTGTTGTGCAATGTCGCGGAATTCCGCTTCCACTTTGAGAAAGATCTCCACCAGCGCGGGGTCGAATTGCTGGCCTGCCTGGACGCGGATCATCTCCACGCATTTTTCGTGCGGCAGCGCCCCGCGGTAAACTCGCTTCGTGGACAATGCGTCATAGACGTCGGCGATCGACACAATCCGCGCTGCCAGGGGTATCTCCTCGCCGGACAGTCCTTTGGGATAGCCTCGGCCGTCCCAGCGTTCATGGTGGTTGAAGGCGATCTCTCGCGCCATTGTCAGGAAGTTTGATTGTCCCAGGCGCGACTCGATTTCCCGAATGCACTTGCCGCCGATTTCCGCGTGCAACTGCATCAGGGGCCTTTCCTGCCGCTCGAGTTTCCCCGGTTTCAACAGGATCGAGTCGCGGATGCCGACCTTTCCGATATCGTGCAATACCGAGCTGATTCCAATCAGTCTGACGAACGACGGCGTGACTTGACTGTAGAAGCGCGGATCGCGGCGAGCCGCCGACGCCAAACGCGTCGAATAGATGCTGATGCGTTCCAGGTGGTTGCCGGTTTCCAGGTCGCGCGACTCGGTCAGCCGCGCCAGTCCGAAGATGACGGCGTCGCGCGTGCGCAACAACTCGTTGTACTGCCGCAGCGATACGCTTTCCGCCTTGCTGTGCTTGCGAGAAGCCTCTTCTTGATCTCGCGTGAGAACCAGGTACGCAACAACGGCCTGAAGCCCGGCAATCCAGAGGAAGGCCATCACGTGGAGTGCGACCGCGGGCATTGCCGGGCGTGCTGCTTCAACGGAGACAAGCGGCGCATTGGCACCCGAGACTCCGCCGGCCGTCTTGGCGTTGCCCGACGCCGAAGCACTCTCGTTGCGCCGGCCGTCGCCGGCCGCCGAGGAAAGAACCAGACGGTACTCGAGCCACAGCCCCAGTGCCAAGCAGACGGTCTGGGCGATCAACAGCAGGGAATAGCGTTTGATGAAGTACTTCACGGAAAGTGCCGTACCCGTACAGCCTCCGGTCAACGCCCAACATCCCGAAACGGGCCCTGAAATGCATCGAGACACAGACACGAAGCACCTAAGGAAAGCATAGGTCGGCCAGGCTGTTCCCCGGGGAGGAATCCTCGAGGGGTAAAGAGGCCGCCGAGAAAGAAGGGGACTCCCGCGTAGTTTCAGCTACAATCGGCACAATCGATAACCCACCGGCATCGTACTCGGCATGCACGGTGGGGCAGATATCATTGTTGTCGGCCAAATGTGCGGCGTCTTTTCCGGCAGACAGGAATGTCTGCCCCCCGCGATGAGAAATCCCGCCCGTTACGGCAGTGCGATGTTCTTCAACTCATAATCGAACCCGCTGTTGACGATCGTGCCGGGGGTCTTGTAGACGAAGCGTGAGCTTGTCCAACGGTTGGTCGGTGTTGAAAAGATAAGCGATGCCGACCTCGTTCTTCTCCTGGGCGGTCGTCTCGAAGGTGTCGTAGGCGATCGGCTTGCCGTCGGGGCCTTCCAGATGGGCGTCGTTGTTGAAAATCCAGGTGCGATGCGAAGCCAAGGCGTCGCCGGCGTCGTCGAAACGCACCGTCATGCGAACTTCCCATGCCTCGTTGTTCTTACTGACCTGTTCGAGCGTGACCGTGACGCCGGCGATCCGTTTCTCGACGTTCTTCGCCTTGGCGAGGTTATCGAAGCGAAAGGTCTCGATCCGGCCGGGAATCATAGCCAGCAGCTTGCCCTTCAGGCTGGCGATCCGCCGCACGTCGCGCGACGGCAGTTGCAGCGGCAGATTCAGTTCGACGGCCGCAGCGTCACCGCTGGTGGGAATCTCCAGTTGCGCCTCGTCATCGGCGACCGGCAGCGGATTGCCCTTTTCGTCGATGGCCTTGACGTCGGCCATGCGCTGCGACAGGCCGATGATCCGCAGCCGCGGCTCCCATGCGATTTCGACGTTTACCGAAAGCGACCCGTCACGCTGGCGAAGACGGCTCCCGCGCAGATCGCGGCGCGCCACAACGGTGACAGGCTCGAAGCGGAACGGGCCGCTGTAGCACGCGCGGCCGACGCGAGAAACGCCCGCGGTCGCCGGCGTCCCAGTCAGCAAGAGGGTCCCGCCGTTCGGCAAGGTGGTCAGACTAATCGCCGCCTTCTCGGTAAAGGGAGAAACCCCCAGCTCCGCCTGATCGGCCAGTTGATCGAGCGCTTGCCAGAACGGGGTCTTGTCGAAATTCACTTTTAGCATGGGACTGGGAACCTCGGGTTCGCCGTCGCCCCGCTTTCCTCGTTGATCGACGATCGTGTTGCCCGACTGCCGCTGGAACTCGGCCAGGATTTTCTTCAGCGGCATGGCGTCGGCGTGCAGCGTGATGGTGGACGATTGAGCGGCGGCGTCAGCGGCTTGCTGTTGCAGCTTCTGGCGGATACGGCCCAAACGCTGCCGCACCTCGGCCGATTGGCGATCGCTGGGCTGCGGCAGCAGATCGAGAATGGCCGGGCCACGTTTCAAGAGTTCGACCTCGGCGGCCTCGCGCTGGGCCAGTTGCGCGGCGTCGAGCTGGCGGACCAGCCGACGGACGTCGCTTTTCAATTCTTCCCCGGCCGGTTTTTCGATCTGTCCGGCCAGCAGCGAAGTCAACAGTAGAACGCAGTGGATCATGTTCGGGCCTCCCGGATCCCCCTCGCGCGTATTGTACGTCGTCCCGCAGGAATTTGCCAGCGCAGGAATGTTAGGATGGCATTACAACTGCCATCCCAACCTGTCGCCCGGCGAGCAACTTCGCTGGCCAAACGGCAGGATGGGGACGAATGAACGAGTTTGCGGCCACTGGCCATGAAGCGGCGGAGGGGGTATAACGTGATAGTATTCTCCGCTTTCGCTCCGCAATCGTCGTTCCCCGATGCCCATGACGCAAGCAGCCTCAAGCGTGGCCCCGCGGCAGGATGATCCGCCCTATCGGCCGGGCGAGCCCGTGGCGTTGTTCATCCCCTGCTATATCGATCAGTTTTACCCGGAAATCGCCCAGGCGACGGCCAAACTGCTGAAGCGGTACGGCGTGCCGCTGGTTTTTCCGCCCGGGCAGACCTGCTGCGGGCAGCCGGCGTTCAACTCGGGCTATTGGGAGGAGGCCCGGCGGGTGATTCACCACTTCTGCGACGTTTTCGAGCCGCACCGCTGGATCGTCTGCCCCTCGGGTTCCTGCACGGCAATGTGCCGGGTGTTTTTCGGCCATGCCGACCCCGACCCGCGCGTGGTGGGCATCGGCCGGCGGGTGTTCGAGCTGACCGAGTTCCTGCATGACATGCTCGGCGTGACCGACACGAAGGCGACCTTTCCGCACAAAGTGACGATGCACATCGGCTGCCACGGCCGCCGCGAGTTGGGCGTGGTCGATCCGCCCATGCGGCTGCTGAAGAGTGTTCGCGGACTGACGTACTGCGAATTGGGCAATATCACCGAGTGCTGCGGCTTCGGCGGCACGTTCAGCGTCAAGATGCCCGGCACGTCGCTGGCCATGGGCGAGACGAAGGTCGATAACATCGTTCGTACCGGCGCCGAGGTGGTCGTGTCGAACGACATCAGTTGCCTGATGCACATCGGCGGCATGATGCGTCGCAAGCCCGAGACGCGGCACATCCGCTGCATGCACATTGCCGAGGTACTCGTGGCGGGCTGGAACGGGAAGGAGTGAACCAGAGCGTGCAGAACTTTACCTACCACAATCCAACGACGCTCGTTTTCGGCAAAGGTTCGATCGGACGGTTGCCGACGCTCTTGCCCGCCGGCGCCAAGATTCTGATGAGCTTCGGCGGCGGGTCGATTAAGAGCAACGGCGTATATGACCAGGTGACTCGCGCCCTGAAGGGCTGGCAAGTGCTCGAGTTCGGCGGCATCGAGCCGAATCCGCGCTATGAGACATGCGTGAAAGCGGTCGAGTTGGTTCGCGCCGAGGGCGCCGATTTCCTGCTGGCCGTCGGCGGCGGCTCGGTCCTCGACGGCACCAAGTTCGTCGCCGCCGCCGTGCCGTACCAAGGCAAAGACCCGTGGGACATGCTGACGAACTGGGATTTGGTGCCGGCCAATCCGCTGCCGATCGGCTGCGTGATGACGTTGCCCGCCACCGGCTCGGAGGCCAACGGCGGATCGGTTGTCACGCGAGAATCGACGAAAGACAAGTCGTTCTTCGTTAGTCCAAGGATCTTCCCCCGATTTTCGATTCTCGATCCTGAGACGACCTGCACGCTGCCGCCGCGTCAAACGGCCAACGGCGTGGTGGATGCGTTCGTTCACACGATCGAGCAGTACATCACGTATCCGGCCGATGCCCCGCTGCAGGATCGGCAAGCCGAGGCGATTCTGCTGACGCTGATTGAGGAAGGGCCGAAGGCGTTGGCCGAGCCGCGAAACTACGCGGTTCGGGCGAATCTGATGTGGTGCGCCACGCAAGCCCTCAACGGCCTGATTTCCTGCGGCGTTCCGCAAGATTGGGCGACGCACGGCATCGGCCACGAGTTCACCGCGCTCTACGGCATCGATCACGCTCAATCGCTGGCGATGGTTCTGCCCGGCATCTTGCAGCATGAGTGCTGCCGCAAGCAGGCGAAGCTGCTGCAATATGCTGATCGCGTGTGGAAAATCCGCAACGGCGACGAAGACGCCCGAACAATGCAAGCGATTGAGCGGACCGAGCAGTTCTTCCGTTCCCTCGGCGTCGGTACGCGGTTTTCGGACTATAATATCCCCCACGAAGCAATCGAAATCGTCACCAAGCGCATCGGCAAGCGCGGAATGAAGCTTGGAGAGCATGGCGACATGGCGGAGAAAGACGTAAGAGAGATCTTGGCGTTGAGAGAGTAGTTGTCACTGCTAATACGAAGCCACAAGCCGCTCCTGTTGAATCCGCGATTTATTGATTTCTATCCAATGTCCACATCCGTACATTTCAGCGGCGCCGAGTTCCTTACCCCGTTGACCAAGGGTCTTGCCGAGCCATCGGCGTCGCAGGCCCTCGGCAAGACGATGGAACGATCGGCGAAACAAAGCAGCAATGCCACCGAGGCGGTGCCGTTCTTTCAGGACTGGCGCGAGGCTGCCCATCAGATCAAACAATATGCGATCGCCAACCTCGATAAGCTGCTGGTTGAATTCGAGCGGAACATGACCGCCCGCGGCGCGACCGTGCTGTGGGCCAACGATGCGGCCGAGGCCAACCAACACGTGCTCGACATCGCCAAAGAGCACAACGTCCACAGCGTGGTCAAGTCGAAGTCGATGGTTAGCGAGGAAATGGAGCTGGATCACGTGCTCGAAGCGGCGGACATTCGCGCCGTCGAAACCGATTTCGGCGAGTACATCGTACAGGTGGCCCATCAGCGGCCGGTTCACATCGTCGGACCCGCCCTGCACATGTCGGCCGCCGATGTGGGCCGCCTGTTCGAGAAAGAACTCGGCGAGCCGTTCACCGAAGACCACAACAAGCTCTGCGACATCGCCCGGCGGCGGCTGCGCGAGGAGTATCTCCGGGCGCGACATGGGCATGTCGGGCTGCAACTTCGCCGTGGCCGACACCGGAACGATCGTCGTCATCGAGAACGAGGGAAACGCCGGCCTTTCCACGGCCACCCCGCCCGTTCACGTCGTTCTGGTCGGCATCGAGAAGATGCTGCCGAAGCTCGATTACCTGCCGCTATTTCTCAACCTCTTGGGCCGTTGCGGCACCGGCCAGAAACTGACGAGCTACACGCATCTGATCGGCGGGCCCGCGCCGGGCAAAAAACTGTACGTGATTATCCTCGACAACGGACGGAGCAACGTGCTGAAGGATCCGGCCGGCCGCGAGTCGCTCTACTGCATCCGTTGCGGCTCGTGCCTGAACAATTGCCCGGTGTATCGGCGTGCGGGCGGCTGGGCCTACGGCTGGGTCTATCCCGGCCCGATCGGCTCGGTGCTGACGCCGCAACTGCTCGGTTTGGAGAAGGCGGGCAAGCTGCCGTTCGCGTCTTCGCTGTGCGGAATGTGCGCCGAGGTCTGCCCCGCGAAAATCGACCTCCCGCATCAGCTCGTCCACCTGCGCCATCGCGCCGTCAACGAGCCCTCGCCGATGAACTCGATCGTGCAGCGGATGATTTGGACGGTTTGGGCATGGTTCATGGCCGGGCCGATTCGCTACAAGCTGGCCATGGTCGGCGCGAGGCTCGGTATGCCGCTGACGAAGTTGCTCCCTTGGCATCCGAGCATGTTGGGCGCCTGGACGCGCGGCCGCGAATTGCCGAAATCGCCCAAGCACGATTTCCGAAGCTGGTGGAAGAAGAACAAGGATCAATTCGGTAAGTAGTCGGCACACGCCGTGTGCCGTTATGTGTTTTTCGCGAGATTTTAGACGGCACACGGCGTGTGCCTACTACGTGTGTCGGGAAGTAACAAAGATGACCAGTCGTGACGCGATTTTGCAGCGTGTGCATAGCGAATTGTCGAAATATCCGCCGGTGGCAGCCCCGCCGACGTTCGAGGTTTGGCCGCGGACCGCTCCGACGCCGGCCGATATGGCCGAGCGGTTCGCCACGGAATTGGCTGCCGTCCAGGGCGAGGCAATCCGCTGCGGCACGATGCAAGACGCGCGGCGACGCTTGGCCGAGCTGGTTTCGCAGGCCGGTTGGACCTCGATCGGCGCGATGGATCGGCCGATGGTCCGCGAGGCGGCGGGCAATCTGCCGGCCAGTTCCGTGAATTGGCAGATGGCCGATTGGCCCGCGGCGCGGATGGCCCAGCTTTCGGCGAGCGTGATCGAGCCCGAGGCGCTTCTGGCCGACACCGGCTCGTGCGTGATCGCCTGTCCCACGGCGCAGGATCGCCTGCTGTGCTACCTGCCGCCGGCGTGCGTGGTCGTCGCCCGCACCGGCCAGTTGGCCGAACATCTTCCGGCGGCCTGGGCGTCACTGGCTCCCCGCGTGGCCGATGCGGCGATGCAGGGCGAGTTCGTGATCGTCACCGGCCCCAGCCGCACGGCCGACATCGAGAAGATTCTGATTCTCGGCGTTCACGGGCCGAAGCGGCTTGCCGTGTTGCTCGTCGATGGGTGAACGCATGCGCAACCGTTTTCCTGGCCGGCAACTCTTCCTCTTTCTTGCGCCTTTGCGCCTTTGCGTGAGCCCTTGAGTTGCCGGGGGGCTCACGCGAAGGCGCAAGGCGCAAAGGTCTGATACTGCCACTGGTTGTCGTTGCGACTTTTTGCTTGCCAGTGTCTTCTTTCGGACAGCAATTGGCTTTGCTGACGAAGATGCCGGCCGATTTGTTGCGTTATACCGGCGGGGCGCGGCCGAATGCCGAGGGGATGGCCGGCTACAACCGGGATGGATTCAAGAGCCCCGAGTTTCAGGCCGGGGCCATGCATTATCTGGTTCGGGCGGTCGTGCGGCGCGACCAACGATGCGCGGCCGAAGGCTGGAGCGCGATCGACGCGACGTTCCGCTATCAGAACCAGCAGGGTGGTTTCGGCCGGGAGGGCGCCCCGCACGGCGGCCCCTCGGCGGCGGCGTTTTGGCTGGCCGAACTCGATCAGGCCGTGCTGGTGCTGCGCGAAAGCGAGTTGGGGCCGAAATACAAAGAGCGAATCAACCTGCTTGTGGCGAAAATTCACAAGGCCGCCCGCTGGCTTGCCCTGCCTAGCAATCGGGCACGCCTGAAACACGAAGACGCCGACGCCCCCAATCGCCTGCTGTTCGACGCCCTGGCCTACGGGCTGTCGGGCGTTCTCTGCGACGATGACGAGTTGAAGCAAGATCGGTCGCCGCTTCGTCGATTTGGCGATGACGCAATACCGCAGCAGTGACGGCGTCTTTCTTGAAAAAGGCGGATGGGATTCGAGCTATCAAGCCGTGGCGGCACTGAAGTTGCAAATCTGGACGCTCTACTTCCCCGATAAGAAGCTGGAGGCCGCCATCGATCGGGCGGTTCGCTGGGAGCTGAGCCGCATCGGGCCGGAGGGGGAGATCAACGTCACCGGAAACACCCGCACCGGCCTCGGGCAAGAACAATGGATGGGGCACCCCAAGGGAGTGGACCTGAGCGAGATCACACTCTGTCTGCTATACGGCTACGCCCGAACCGGCGACAAGAATGCCCTGGCCGCAGCTCGGCGGATTGTCGACAGCCGCAGGCCATAGCGTAGTCCTCACCGCCCCGCTGGCGGAGTTTCTGCGGGAACGCTGGCTGACCGTTCCCGAGGGCGCAGTAATTGTCGATGGTCAAAATGGGAAGACTGTTTAGCCGCCGGGTCCACGCGGCGCAGAATCGCCAGCAGTCGCAGCGCCGCGTGGACGCGGCGGTTAAACGGTTCGGAGGCGACCGCCATCATCCGTTACTGCACCCGTGCCCGATGCCCCCCTCGACGTACCGGCCCGGCAGACTAGAATACATCGTTTGTCCCGAGAGCATCTTCATGGATTCAACAGGCAAACAGCGGGTGACGGCTTCGCAGGCTCTGCGTGGGCTGTATGAGCCGGTGGCCTCGGAGCTTGAAGAGGTCGAAGCCCTCCTTCAGCGGGAGCTTTCCAGCGACAATCCCTTCGTCGATCGGCTGGCCCAGCACGGTGCCCGCTTGGGGGGGAAGCGTCTTCGGCCCGCGTTGGTGCTGTTGTCGGCCAAGGCCTGCGGCGGCGTCCGGCCGGAGCATCTGACGCTGGCCGCGATGGTCGAGGTGATTCACACGGCCACGTTGATCCACGACGATGTTTTGGACGAGGCCACGATCCGCCGCCATCTCGACACGGTCAACGCCCGCTGGAACAACGAGGTCAGCATCCTCTTGGGCGATTACCTTCTGGCCCGGGCGATTTGCCTGGCCAGTTCGCTGGACGAAAACTTCGCGTGCCGGGCGATCAGCGAATCGGCCCGGCACATGTGCGAGGGGGAACTGCGGCAAATCGAAAGCCGGGGTAATTTCGACCTCAGCGAGGGCGATTACTTCGAGATCATCGCCGGGAAAACGGCCACGCTGACCGCCTGTTGCTGCGGGCTGGGATCGCACTACGCCGGCGCCGAATTGCCGCTTTGCGAGGCGCTGAGTCCGCTACGGCCACGATCTCGGCGTCGCATTCCAAATCGCCGACGACGTGCTCGACATGGTCGGCGAGGAGGCCGCGGTGGGCAAGTCGTTGGGCACCGACCTGTTGAAGCAGAAAGCCACGCTGCCGCTGATTCGGCTGTTGGGAACCGTCAGCCCCTCGGAACGCAGCGAGATTACCTCGTTGCTCTCTCGGTCCGGCAATCATCACCGCGACGTCTTGCGGCCCTGGTTCGAGCGGCACGATGCAATTGCGTACGCTCAGGGGCGTGCCCGCGAGTTCACGCGGCGAGCCTGCGGCGAGTTGGCGGCGCTGCCGGGCAGCGACGCCTGCCGATCGCTGGTGGGGCTGACCGAGTTTGTGGTCGATCGCCGGCAGTAAGCCGCTCGCGGCTTCGCACGGCGTACGGCTCCTCAGTTCCGGCTTGCAGCGTCATCCTGCTTTTCCGGCAATTCCAGTGGGGGCCGGCCGGCTTTGCCGCGCACCCAAGCGATTGCCTTTAGCACCGGTTTCATGCGGACCATACGCCGTTCCAGGGCGAACTTTCCCGGAAAATCGAGGAACAGCAAGCCGACTACAATCGTCAGGATCCCCTGCCCCGGCGTAACGAGCATTATTACGCCCGCGACAAACAACACGCCGCCGATGAAGTTCTTCGTCACCAGGAAGGCGATGCGCAATAAGGGATGCCGCGGCTTCCAGCGGTCGGCGTAATGCCGTTGGCGAAGGAAGTAGTCGGCGGGAATGCGAATTACCAGCCAGGGGATTAGCGAGATGCTGCCGACAAACATCAGCACCGAGGCCGCCGACAGCCATCCCAGCAAGACCTCGTGCGATTGGAGCCAATCCCACATTTCCGATGAACAACTCGCAAAAAAACTGCTTGGTGTCGGCAGCCCTTGCGAAGCCGCAAGCGGCTGTGACTACGAGCTACTCACAATCCTCCGCTTCGGCCAGCATCGGCCGAAGTTCCTTGACGAAGTCCTGGACGTCCTTGAACTGGCGATAGACGCTGGCGAAACGGACGTAGGCGACCTCGTCGAGCGAGCGGAGTTGTTGCATCACCAATTCGCCGACGTGGCGGCTCTCGACCTCCGACTCGAAGTTCGACTCGATCTCGCTTTCCACCGCGGCTATCACGGCTTCGAGTTGCTGGTCGCTGATCGGCCGCTTCCAGCAGGCTTTTTCCAAGCCGCGTTTGATCTTGGCATGGTCGAACGGCTCGCGGGACTCGTCTTTCTTGATGATTTTGACGGTCGTAGCCTCGATCCGTTCGTAGGTCGTGTAGCGCCGACGGCAGCCCAGACACTCGCGGCGCCGCCGGATGGCGAATCCATCCTGGCTTGCCCGCGAATCCAAGACCCTGTCGTTATCGGCAAGACAGAAGGGGCATTTCATGGTGCCGTTCACTGTACAGCGGGGAAGGCGAGGGGGGAAGAGGCAAATGACGAATGACGAAATCAAAATGACGAAAGAATGACGAAGGTCGAAATCAAAATGTCAAAAAAATGACGAATACCGAAGGCCGAAAAAGGGCTAGAGCAACGAGTTTTCGTCATTTGAATTTCGTCATTCCTTCGTCATTTTGATTTCGCCATTCGTCATTTTTCCCCTCTTCCCCGTTCCGCCTTCCCCGTTTATACTGTCGGCGGCTTTTTCGGCTCACCTGATACTAGTAGGGGGTGCTGCGATGCAATGTCCGGCATGTGGTGCGGAAGTGGTTGCCGCGGCGGTCTACTGTCACAAATGCGGCCACCGGCTCGATTCCGCGGGCGATGGGATTTCAGGAACCCCGCCGGCGGCCGACGTCTCGCCGACTTCGGCCGGAGCGTTTCAACAGTTTGCCGCCGCGCGCTGGGAAGACAAGGACAAGCCCGAGGAAGAACTCTGGCGCGGCGGCTACTCGTCGAAAGCCATGATCGGCAGTTGGGTCATCAGCGGGTGCGTGTCGCTTCTCTTGCTGCTGATCGGTCTGTTCTGGGTGCGAGATTTCACGTTATGGCTGCTTCTGGTGCTGGCGATTCTGCTGCCGTGGCTCTATTGTCTGGCAGTCTTGACTCACCGCCGGATGAGCGTTCGCTACGTGCTGAGCACGCAGCGGTTCATCCATGAACGGGGCTTTTTGCGGCGGACGAATGATCGCATCGAGCTGCTGGACGTGGACGACATCACCTACGAGCAAACGCTCTGGGAGCGACTGGCGGGTGTCGGCACATTGCGAATCGCCTCGCACGATCGATCCGATCCCGAGCTTGTGCTGCACGGCATCGAGGACATCAAGCGCGTGGCCGGCCTTTTCGACGACGCCCGGCTCGCCGAGCGCCGCCGCCGCGGGCTGCACGTCGAGCAGATATAGCGGCCATTTCTCGCCACGGTGGGGCAGACATTCCTGTCTGCCGCGAAAGATGGGGCACTTATGGCAGACAAGAATGTCTGCCCCACCGAAAATGCCGTTGCCGGCTCTGCCTGTGCGGTCAGAAATGCGGGCTAGCTCGCCTTGCCGTCGAGGCTTTCGAGGACTTCGATCTTCACGTTGCGGCGGGCGTGGCGGCCCCCTTCAAACGGCGTGTTCAGCCAGATTTCGACCAGATGATCCGCCAGCTTCTCGCCGATCAGATCGCCGGAGAGGCACAACACGTTCAGGTCGTTGTGGCGGCGGCTCAGTTCGGCCGTGATGTGGTCGTGGCAAGGGGCGGCGCGCACGCCGGGAAACTTGTTGGCCACGATGCACATGCCCACGCCCGTTCCGCATACCAGAATGCCGCGATCCACTTCGCGCCTGGCAACCTTGCGAGCGACCAGTGCGGCAATATCGGGGTAATCGACCTCCGCGGTTTCGTGCGTGCCGACATCGACGATCTCCTGCCCGAGTTGTCGAAGATAATCGATCAACTTCGCTCGCAAGTCCACCCCCCGATGATCGCTCCCCACCGCAATTCGCATCATTGGCTCCCCATGGCTGACAGACCCTCCATAATAATCCGCGCCCCTCGGCGATTCAACCGGACGATTGCTGAATGTTCTCTGCTGTGGTGAACGTCGGCTGTTCTGGGTATAATCGAATGGGCAAGGCCGATCGCGGTGAAGTTATGGGTATTCGCTTCTTCTGCCCCAACGGCCACAAACTGAATGTCAAGGACTTCCAGGCTGGACAGACCGGGATTTGTCCCTTCTGCGGGGTGAAAATGCCAATCCCGTTGGAAAGCACTCGGCTGGGCTCGAAGCAGCGGCTGTCCCGTCACGGGGGGGGGAACATGCTGGGCGCGGTGGCTTCCCAGACGAATCACGGCAAAGGGGACAGTCCCATTTTCGCTGACGCGAAAATTGGGATGGTCCCCCAGCCGGGCTGGCCAGCACCGGCAAGTCGTGCAATCTTCCGCGATCCTTTGGCCGAAGAGGAAGACGTCGTTTGGTACGTCCATCCGGCCTCGGGCGGGCAGTTCGGCCCCGCGGCGGCCGACGTGATGCGGGCGTGGATCGCCGAAGGACGCATCGCCGCCGATTCCCTGGTTTGGCGCGAAGGGTGGCGCAATTGGCAGATGGCCGGCAATGTCTTTCCGCAACTTTCGCCCGCCCATGCCCTTTCGGACCCGGAGCCCGCGCAGCCCGACCTCGTTGACACTTCCACCCGCCCAAAGGGCGCTGCCAATTATCGTCACAAACGGGCGAATATCGTTCAGATCGTCTTCATCGCCTCGCTGACGCTGACCGTAATTGTCCTATTCTTCATCTTTTACGCGATCTTCAAACAATGAGAATCCAACCATTCCTCGACCATCACGGGATCGCGAGCAACCCCTTCGCCGACGAAGACGCCCAGACCGACCTGGTCTTCAAGGGCGTCTGCATCCGCAACACCTACCATCCGACCTGGGACAAGATCTACGGCGATCCGTCGGAGCCGGCCACGGCGGTCGTGTTCGGCGAGAAGGGCTCGGGCAAGACGGCCATCCGGTTGCAACTCGCCCGGCATCTGGCCGACCACAACGCCGAACAGCCGGAACACCAGGTGTTCGTCGTGGAGTACGACGACTTCAACGCCTTTCTGGATCGGTTCCGCGACCATTTTTCTGGCCGTCGCCGCCGGCCCGAGCGGCTGCTCGAACAGTGGCGGCTCTGGGACCATATCGACGCGATTCTATCGTTGGCCGTCACGCAGTTGGTCGATCGCATTCTTGAAAACAAGCAAGCCCGACACCCGGCGGCCCGCGACGACGCGCTGGCGATTACATCTCTCGACGCAGCGCAGGTGCGCGACGCGATGCTTTTGGCGGCATGTTACGACCAATCGACCGCCGAGAACTCGTTCCAGCGTTGGAGCCGGTTGCGCAAGAAGCTGCGCTTCTCGACATGGCGGTCGAAGTGGGACTTGGGCGTCGGCGTCCTGGCGACCGTGGCCGCGATCGGCCTGTTTGCATGGTTTGGCGGAATCTCCGCGTTTGGACATCCGTGGCCGTACTTGGTGGTGGCGGCCGGCTGGGCCCCGCGCTGTTGGCGGCTGTTGCATTGGTGCTGGAGGGCGTGGCAAGTCTCGCGGAACACCCGCGTGTTGAACCGCAGCGCAAAACTGCTCTGCCGCACGCTGTTGAACTTCCCCGGCGGGCGGATCGTCGGCCAGCCGTTACCCGCGTTCCCCCGCACCGACGACCGCTACGAACTGCTCTCGAAGCTCCAGGGGGTGCTCCGCTCGCTGCATTTCGAGGGAATCCTCGTGCTGGTTGATCGCGTCGATGAACCGTATCTGATCAACGGCTCGACCGAGTTGATGCGGGCGCTGGTCTGGCCCATGTTGGACAACAAGTTCCTCAAACACCCCGGTCTCGGCCTGAAAATGCTGCTGCCGATCGAGCTGGAGCGGCTCTTGGATCGCGAGAGCCGCGATTTTCACCAGCGCGCCCGGCTGGACAAGCAGAATCTCATCCGCTCGCTTGGTTGGACGGGCCAATCGCTCTACGACATGGCCAACGCCCGGATCGCGGCCTGCGCGGCCGAGGGGCGTTCGCCGAAGCTGACCGATCTGTTCGAGGGCGTTGACGGCCATCGGCTGATCGACGCCTTTTCGCTGCTGCGCGTGCCGCGGCATCTGTTCAAATTCATGTATCGCCTCTTCACGGCCCACTGCAACGCCTACACCGACGAGCAGCCGGTGTGGAAGATCTCCAGCGCCACGTTCGAGTCGGTGTTGGCGCTCTACCAGCGCGATCAAGACGCCTTCGACCGCGGCGTGGGGGCGGGATGACGGACGCGGGGAAAGCGGGTAAGGATTTGTCCAAAATAACTTGTGGTGCAGGCGTCTCGCCTGCTTTGGCAGCCGGGACGGCTGCACCACAAGACTCCAAAGCTATGCGTGGACAGCGGCTAAGATTTTCGATGTCTAGCCCAAGTTCGCCAGTTGTGTAGCCCGTGTTGACGTAAGTCCTTATGCAGCAACACCCGGCCAAAAAGAGTCTTCACTACAGGTCTTCACTACATACTTTTGGGTAGCATTGTTGGAAAACTACGTAACCAATTGTCATTTCCCGACTTGAGGGCTTGATAGCATTGCATTGCTAGCAATGAAAGTGGCGAACTTGGGCTAGCCGGCCCGTTTCCGACCATGTGGCGCTTTGTAGTAGGCCAGCATCATGTTCTTCAGCATTTGTTCGCTGTTTGCGATCATGTTGACATACTGGACGTTTTGGAAGCCCCAGAGGGTCGAATACGCTTCTTCGCGATGGCCGACAAGGAATGGGAGCACCACCACGACTCGAAGATCGGCCTGATTCTCTAAAAAGCGATCGATGGTATTGGATGTTGCGTCCTGATTCTCCGGATCCCAGGACGCCAGAAGCCGCAACGCTTTTTCGCTGTAGACGTTGAAAACCGTGCTCGTCATCTTGTTGATCGTAACGAAGGTGACACCCTTGAATACCTCGACGGAAAGGATCCCCGCCTCGGGATGCAGCGAGGCGATGACCCCGGCAAAGACGTCCCATTGTCCCGAACGGGCATCGAGGAACTCATTCACCACGGCCATCTTGGCTTCAAAATCGGCAGGCAATATCACGTCGTCTTCCATGACGCTTAGACGCCGCTTGCCCTGCTTGATCGCATGCTGCGCGATTGCCATGTAGCTCAGGCCGCATCCCACCCAGCCGGGACGGCAGCGTATTCCGTCGAACATCGTGCAGCCGGCCGGCTGCTCCGCCTCGAAGGCACGCCGGCGTCCGATCGTTTCGGGCAAGGAAAGCACGACGCGGTCCGCCGAATTTGACAGCGGCAGGCTCATGTCGCTTACATGGGACGCCGGAAGGAAACCCATCGCAAGCAATGCCCGATCGAACATGAACGCGAATCGCTGCGCACTTCGCTCCACGGCCTCCGCGATCTTCTCCGTCGGGACCGGGTCTTCCAGCGCAGCCTTGACGGCATCCAGCATGGCGGGAATCGATCCTTGCTCGAAGAACCGCACCGCGCCGGCCAGTTCGGGATAATCCTGCTGATCTCGCGACGACTCGGACACCACCGGCACGCTGAGCGTCAGGCACTCTTGGATCCGCGGCGTTTCCAGCAAAGCGTCTTCGTAATAGTGCAGATTGACGACCAGCCGCGACTGCTTGATGGCCTCCAGCATGTCGCGCCCGAACAGCTCGCTCGCCTCGCGCACGCTAAAATGCCGCTTCAGGACGTCGAGCATTTCCCGACGGCGTGGAGAACTGGCGATATCGCCGTAAAACAGAACGTCGTCGCTCTTCTTCGACGAGACGATCGAATCGCCGTAGGTCGTCGATGCGCCGATGGGGAGGTAATGCACGTGGGGGTAGGCGACTCCCTTACTTGCCAGAAAATCGACGTTTGCAAGCGCATATTCGAACACGGCCAACGAATTCTTCAACAACCCAAGATACGCATTGGTGAACCAACGCGAGCTCACGGACTGCTCCATCTGAAAGACGATTCTTTTTCCCGCCGGGGGAAGCCGTTTGAACATCTGCGGGCATATCACCACGTACCGATCGTGGTGGAAACCCACCGGGGCTTCCGTCATGATATCGGCGTTCCAGCCATGGACCCGCAGACGGTCTGCAATAAGGTGTGCGATAAACAGAGCGTGCTGCGTCGTCATGATGCCCCAGGACGGCTGCTTGCGCGCTTTGATCTGCCTGACCAGGCCGTTGACGTCCCCGCGCAGGACGCAACCGGCCGCGCGGCGCGTCCGACTCGCCATTCTTGCGACGCGTCCCACCAGTTTTCCCCTGAGGGGCAGGAAAGCCGTCTTCAGGTCGCCTCGCAGCAAGCGGCGAGCGAATCGCAAGGGCTTGGTCAGACGCCAAGAAGGGGAAGAAAGCAACTGCGCGATTTGTATGTCGCGCTGATCCAACACCTGGCTGATATCCACAAGCTGTTTGTCGCGTTGGGCTACCGCCCGGTTGAGATGCACAAGCCGCCTATCACGTTCGCTGACCGCCTTCAGTAATTCGGTGATGAAGTTCTCTCTTGATCTCAGAGCGGAATACAGCGCGGATTGCTGGAGTTGGAATGAGTAATCGTAACGGTCGATCAGCTCCCCCTTCTTTGTCCCCCAAAAATAGAGGTCGTGCGTTTTCGAATTCGTCGAAAACGAGTAGCCGTCGAAAATGGCGTCGAGGTCCAGGACGGCTCGAATGTCGCTTTCCTCGAGATTCTTGTAATAGTCGCCCCATTCGCCGAATTGTTGCGTAAACGGAGCATCGGCCGGCGTAGTCCGCCGAGTGCCATGCTCGCCTCTGCCCGTCGTCGCGCAGGTCAGCAGCAACAGCCCGCCGGGCTTCAGCATGCGGACGGCGTTTCCCAGCGTTGACGGATAAAACAGATCGTGCTCGAGGCATTCCGTCGAAATGACGACGTCCACGCTTTCGTCGGGCAAGTTCAGCTCATGGCCCTTGGCCACGAGATCGACGTTCCTCCCCGGCATCAAATCGACGCCCAAATACAGACAATCCTCAAACAAATACTGATTGTTGCCGTTGATGTCCAAGGCGCCGATGTTGACGACCAGCCGGTTCGCAAAGAACTTTGGAATGCGTTGTTTGACGGACTTGCAGAATTCTACTTGTTGCTGATGCGCCATGGTTTCTTCAGTTTGCCCTCCTCGACGAATTTGTTCGAATTGATGTTCGAATCCCTGCGTGAACGACGGCCTTGCCGCGATCATTCACCGGTCGGGCGCCTGAGAAACAAGATGTTCGCGAGGATGCCCCCCAAGAAAAGCCGATTACCCTCTGCCTACTGTCGATTGCCCAGCCACATTGGAGGGCGTTATAATCGCCGGCATCGGCACAGGTCGTTGCGGCGGAGTGGTCTTGGCGGCGACGGGCAGTTTCAACGTAAAGGCCGTGCCCTTGCCGACCGTGCTATCGACGCGAATCCGCCCGTGATGCGATTCGAGAATGTCGCGGCACATGGAGAGCCCGAGGCCGGTGCCGCCTTTGCCGCTGGCGTCGGGGCCCTTCTTCGTGGTGTAGAACGACTCGAAGATCCGCGGCAGTTTGTCGGCGGGAATACCGCAGCCGCTGTCGCGCACCACCAGATCGATCATGTTGCTCTCGGCGTCGTGCAAGAGCTTGATCCAGAGCCGGCCGCCGTTGGGCATCGCCTGCCGGGCGTTGATTAACAGATTCAGAAGCACTTGCTGAATCTGGTTGCCGTTGACCAACGCCGGCGGAATCGCCTGATAGCTCTTTTCGACCGTCACCCGATACTTGTTCATCTCCCGTTCCAACAGCAGCAGCGTGTCGTCGACCAGTTTCACCAGATCGGTGGGCTCCTGGCCGGCGGCGCGGTTTCGGGCCATGCCGAGCACGGTGTTGGTGATCGTCGCGGCACGATTGGCCGAGGCCAGAATCTTCTCGAAGCACTTGTCGCGAGTCGCGGCGTCCTTGTGCCGCGCGCCCATCTTCGCGTAGTTGAGAATCGTCATCAGTACGTTGTTGAACTCGTGCGTCGTCGTGCTGACCAGCTCGCCCAGGGCCGTCAGCCGTTGGGCCTGACCAAGCTGTTGCTTGAGCACTTCGACTTGTTGCTGAAGACTCAGACTTTCGTCGCTGCCACCGTTCGTCACGACTCACTCTCCGCTCTTGCTGAAGTTCCGAGAGTTACACAAGTTCACGCAGAGCACCATCTCAACCGGGCTATCCCAGGACCTGCCTTCTTGCCCTCTTTCCGAAACAGCGTGCTTTAACCCTAGACCAGTCAACTGGTTACCCGCTTGCCCGTATCGTCGAACTCGCCTCGTCAACTGTAGAATAAGCGGCTATAATCCGGCCGCCGATGAACGGCGGACTGGAGAAGCTGGGATGCACACGGTCGAATTGCTCGATCAGGCGATCGATTTGGCGAAGCGGTTGGGCTACGCCATTCGGCAGGACTTCTTCGCCGGATGCGGTGGGGGCGGCTGCGAACTGAAGGGCCGCAAGTTCCTCTTCCTCGATCTCGACCTCAGCCCCGACGAGCAGCTTGGCCAAGTGGTCGCGGTCCTGCGGCACGAGCCGGCAGCCGCGACCTTCCCCATGACGCGGGAACTGGGAGATCTGCTGAAAATGCGCAAGATTGCGTGACGGCGTGCGGCGAGATGCGGTAAGAGTGTCTCCGGTGGGGCAAACATTCTTGTCTGCCAAGTGTTGCGTCTTCCCTGGCAGACAAGAATGTCTGCCCCACTCTGTGGCCGTCGCCGGCTACTCGTCCGCGTACACCCGCGTGCTCTCTTCCTTCGTTACCGGCGTTCGCATGTCGTCGGTCGACAGTTGGAAACGGGCGCGGAGATCGCCGGGCTTCAGGGCCTTCACGCGAACGCGGTAGACCGTGTCGGCTTTCGGCGGCAACTGAGAGAGGCCGTCGAAGGTGATTCGAGTGCCTTCGAGCAAGTGCCGCGTCGGCCCTTCCGCCGCCACCGGTTTTAGCTCCGGCGGCAGGTCGATTGCCAGCCGCACGTTGGCCGACGCTTTCGACCCCTGATTGACCACGTGAACCTCGTAGGTCGTTTCGCCGCCCACCTCGACCGGATCGGCCGAATCGGAAACCTGGAAGAGGATCGCGGCGATGCCCTCGACGAGGACGGGCTGCTCCTTTTCGACAATCAACCCCTTTTCGGCGGTGCCGCGCAGCTTCAACGCTTGTTGGCCGGGTTCGATCGGCATTGTCACCAATTCGACGCTCCCGGTCTCGTTGGCGGGCAGTTCTTCGAGCCGCCAATGCACCGTTCGCGTCGCTTCCTCATAGTAGCCGGCATTGTTGGCCTTCATGAACTTCAAGCCCGCCGGCAATTGCGCCACCAGATCGACCCCCTTGGCCGCCGCAGTGCCCGGATTCGTGACCGAGAACTGGTATGTGGCTTGACGCTCCAAGTAGCGGCGTTTTGGCCCTTCCACGGCAACGTCCAACTGCGGTGCAAGCACTTCCAACTTGCATTCATTTTCGGCATGAAGGTCACCGTCGCCGTGGGCGCTGAGCAGATTGGCGGCGACACCGGGTCGAGCAGCCACCAACGGCAGATCGAGCTTGCGGCTTTCGCCGGGCTTCAGGTCGCCCACTTGATACTCCAACTCCGCGCCGGCGGGATGCTGCAATCCGGGCGGAATCCGCTCCAACAGAACCACGCCCGTGGCGATGCCCGTGCCGGGGTTGGACACCGTAATCGACATCGTCACGCTGCTCGCCGATCATCACCTGACCCGGGGCCTTGGTCTCGACGAGCAATTGCGGCCGGGTAACGATGCTGCGGGCAGAGGCGTCGGCGCCGAAGTGGACCGTGGCCACGCTGCCGATCTCGCCCTCGGCGGTCGGCACCACCTGCATCTCGACTTTCGTCTCCTCGCCGGGCTTGATGGTTCCCAACGTCCACACCAACTCGCCGCGCACGCCGCGCTTGGCCTGAGGCATGGTGGCAACCAACCGGGCGCCGCGCGGCACCTGGTCGCAGACTTCAACCTCACATGCGGGAATCGTGCCGGTATTGCGTACCGTGACGCGGAACGTGGCCGGCTTGCCCATTTGGACTTCCTTCGGGGCAAACTTCTGGATCGCCAACTGCGGACTTTGTACGCCTTCAAGTTGTGCATCGCCCGGCTGACCAACGCCCTCCCCCTCGACGGGAGCCTCTGCGACGCGATTGCTGGCCGGGCCTGCAAAACTGTCGCGTTTCGGCGCCGCGTCCAACATCGGGTTGGCTGGGATCGCCGACGGATCGGCGCGAAGAAGACGCGGCGGCTCCTGCGTTCCGGCCGACGAGACGGCGGGCAGGGTCGTGGCTGACGGTGGATCGCCATATCGGCTGCCGACGCGATTTGCCGTGCCATCGCGAGGCGCTGACCGGGCAAAGCGATCATCGGCCGGCCGACCGGAATTGGCGGAGGTCAACGCCGGCCCTGTCGGCGACGCTGAAACGTCTGGACGCTGCCCATATCGCGATCGCGCCGGGGTCGGTTCCTTCAGAGGCGGTAATCCGGCTGAGGCCGCGTTGGGGATTGTGTCGCCAGCGTCGGAAGAACCAGCGGCCGGCTGCGGTACATGTCGGGTTTGAAGGCCGAACGGATCGGCGGCCGGCGGCCGGCTAGGGGCCGGCTCGTTGGCCGTCCCTGTCGAGTCGTCCGACGTCGCCGCCGGAGCACGAAGCGGATTCCCGCCCTCGCTATCGCGTTGGGCGTTCGCAATCGTGATCCACCCCAGGGCAACCACGGTTCCCAATACACCGAGCCTGACGAGGAGGACTTTCATGGCGATTCCCCATCTGAAGGGGGTACATGCGAGTGAAAAGGCGCCTTGCGGCGAAACAAGCGGGTGCGGTTCATACCAAAAACAAGCCGGGTGGAAAAGGCCAGTTTTTTGCTCCATCACGGAGCATTCCGAGTGTGCGTGTTGCCGGAGGTGGACCCGCGATGGGGGCGGTCGCATCGCGAGGAGTTTTTTCTGTTTTTCACTCCCCTTTTCGTTTTGGAAACATTCCGGCGATGTGGGAACGATAAATATTCGTCCAACCCGTTGGGCAATTTGGGAAACTTCGTAGCAATCACTTTGTTGGAAGCAAGTTACGACGAACTATGAATTCACTTTGGTGAACTTGGGTAGGAAATTTGACGGGTTGGGCGAATGTTTACCGGGAAATTCCGGGGGAAATTCCGGACCGGGTGGCCTCGGGCGGTTGCCCGCCCGAGGCTACCCGGTCTGGAATTGCTTTGCGAATTGCTCCCTGGAATTGCTCTATTATTTATGGAATTGTGTTCCCTGGAATTGTTGGCTGGAATTGGCGAACACATTGGCACGGCTGCGTTTTTCCGAAGAGACCGTGTCTTTGCAGCAAGAAGCGACCGAGGGAACATTGACGGAGATCATTATGTATAACAAAATGACAGAGTGACATGTTGTGGAAGAGGACCGAGGAGGTTGTCGGAAAAGCGTTCGACGACTTGCAGGACTTTTTGTGACACCCGCCTCTGTCCCCCTCGCCCTGCAAACGTTTTCGGATCTCTTGCAGGAGAAGTTCTGATGTCCAGGCAGCGGCAGGTCGCTGTGATCGTCGCGTCGCAGAAGGCCTATCACCGGAAGATTCTTCGTGGGATCGGCGCCTACGTACATGAAATCGGCAACTGGAGTCTGTACATCGAAGAGGAACCACTCTATAAGCTTCCCGATCTGAATCATTGGGAGGGCGACGGGATCATCCTGTCGTTTTGGATTCGGAGCCTGGCTAAAGCGGCCCGCAAGCCGCGGCTGCCGATGGTTGGAATCGAAGGGCGGGGCCCTTGCTACGATCCGGCCTGGCGAATTCCATCTTTCGACACCGACGATCTGGCAATCGGGCGGCTCGGGGCCCAACACTTGATCGAGCGCGGCTTCACTCGGCTGGCCTTCTGCGGCTTTCCTTCCGCCCCTTGGAGTCCCTGGTCGGCCGAGCGAGCTGCCGGCTTCCAACAGTATGCGGAGGAGCAAGGGCTGCCATGCGCGATCCACGCCGGGCACCGCACGACCGTGCGGAAATGGATCAATGTGCAACATGAGTTGACGATGTGGCTGGAATCGCTGGAGAAGCCGGTAGGGCTGATGGCGGCAAACGACGCCCGGGCTCGCCACGTGTTGGAAGCATGTCGGGCGATCGGTCTGCGCGTGCCCGAGGACGTCGCCGTGCTGGGCGTCGACAACGACGAGGTGATCTGCGAGTTGACCGACCCGCCGCTTAGCAGCATCGAACACGGCGCGGCGAACCTCGGCTATCAAGCGGCGGCGCTCTTGGACCGGCTGATGGCGGGTAAGAAAGCGAAGAAGTTGAAGACGCTCGTTCCGCCGAAAGAAGTCGTTACGCGGCGATCCACCGATATTCTGGCGATCGCCGACCCCGAGGTGGCCACTGCCATGGCCTTCATTCACGAAAACAGTTGCCGGCCGATCCGAATCGCCGACGTGGTGGCGGCCGTCGGGGTCTCGCGTTCGACGATCGAGACGAAGTTCAAGGCAGTGACGGGCCGCACGATGCACAACGAAATCCAACGCCTGCAAATCGATCGCGTCCGCTCCCTGTTGGCCACCACCGATCTGCCGATCAAGCAGATTGCCGCTCTCGCTGGATTCGCCCACATTCACTACATGACCACCATCTTCCATCAGAACACCGGTTGGACGCCGGCAGAATACCGCAAGCACGTGAGAATATGATCGCCGCCATGAATCACGATGAAGAAACGGCTAGACGAGATTACTGGACCAACCAATTGGACGAAGCCCACGCCTTCATGATGAGGGCGGCCGCTTTCCCCGTGGCCGAATGCGGCGAGCGGCTGGTGTCGTTGCCCGGCTCGGCGCGAGAAGCGGGCGTAGAGGTTGTCTTTTCTGCGCGTCCGCACGTCCACGGCTTGCCGCGCATCTTCGTCCTTCGCGATGGTCAGATCGCCGATTTTATAGACGCTGCCCGCCGATTGAACCAGCGCGGCTGGATCATGCGGGTGGAAGACGGCTACCGAACTCGAGCCATGCAGAAAGATGTCGGCCTAATGCCATCGTTGTTCGACGTGATCCTGCGCAAGGTGGTCTGGGAACTTGGCGGCCGGACGCCCGACCCCGCCTTCCTGTTCAAACGCCTGCTCACCCTTGTGGCTCAGATTCCCAAGACGGGCACGCACATGTCGGGCGCCGCCATCGACATCTCCGTGGTTGATCGCGCCACTGCCGCGGAGGTTGACCGCGGTGGGCTGTATTTGGAAATGTCTGAACGCACTCCCATGAACTCGCCGTTCGTCAGTCCGCAGGCGAGGCGCAACCGTCAGGAAATCACCGCGATCATGCGGGAAAGCGGTTTCGTGGAGTACCCTTATGAGTTCTGGCACTACAGTAGCGGCGACGTGTTCGAAGAGTGCGCCCGCCGTATTGGTCGGCCCATTCGCTATGGTCCCGTCGATCTTGACGTGGAATCCGGAAGAGTCACGCCGCTGGAAGCCCCGCAGGCGCCGCTGAACTCGCTGGAAGAAATCCAGGTTCAAATTCAAGCGGCGCTGGACCGTTGTTCGCCGCAGTCCGATCCGTTCTTTCCGGCAGCAGGCTAGCGTCCCAGGCGTTGCCCGCCTCTTCCTTCCGGCTGATTCCACACAAGAGGGAAAAAGGGGACAGGTCCAATTTGCCGGAACGGCCCGGCGGGTGCTTCGCACAAATTGGACCTGTCCCCTTTTTCCCTTCCGGCCGATTCCACAAAAGTTTCACGCGATTGCGTAAGTGCGGCTCGCTAGGCGCCTTGGTATACTGCAAACTGCGCTCAAGATTGCAGCGCCACAGGTCGGCGCCTGCGCACTTCCAGAAAGAAAGAGTCAGGCTGGCGAACGATGCCCATTCAAATCGAACCGTTGATCGGCTTTTGTCCCATCGGGAAATTCGTCTTCTCGCACGAAGATGCGATGCGGTTGAAGGGATTGGTCCGCGCGAAATTGGATGAGTGGAAGGTCCATTGCGTGGACCTGGAGGGCGTGCTGCCGGATGGCATGGTACGCGATCAGAAGCACGTGGAGCCGGCGGTGCGGTTCTTCCGGCAGCAAGGGATCGACGCGCTGTTCATCCCGCACTGCAATTTCGGCACGGAGGGGGCGGCCGGGATGATCGCCAAGCAGTGCGGCGTGCCCACGCTGTTGTGGGCGCCGCGCGACGAGGCGCCGTTGCCCGACGGCAGCCGGTTGCGCGACTCGCTCTGCGGCACGCTGGCCACCAGCGGAGTGCTTTACACTCTGCGGGTCCGCTTCAGCTACATCGACAATTGCCGTGTGGAAGACGAGGAGTTCCGGCGTGGCGTCGACCGTTTCGTCCGTGCCGCCCGAGTGGTCAAAAGGCTCCGGGCGATGAAGATCGGCCAGATCGGACAGCGGATCGACTTCTTCTGGTCGACCATCACCAACGAGGCCGACTTGTTGCAGCGGTTCGGCATCCAGGTCGTGCCGATTGACCTGGCCGACTTGTGCCGAACCGTCCGGAAGCGAACTGAATCCGACCGCGCCGCCTACCGCAAGGAACTGGTGGAGTTCCAGAAGTGGATTTGTTTCAACCACTACAAGGACGAGGACGATATCCTGCACAACTTCTCGTTGCGGGACGTGATGCTGGACGCCGCCCGGCAGAACGACCTGGATGGATTCTGTTTCCAGACATTCAGTTCTATTCCGAACGAGTTTCATTCCTTTCTGAATTTCGGTTGCAGCCTGGTCGAAGACGCGGGCTATCCGGTGGCTCCCGAATCGGACCTGCACGGGGCCGTCAGCTCGGTATTGGTCGAGGCGGCCAGTCCCGGCGGCGAGCCGTCGTTCCTTCCCGAGCCCACGATCCGGCATCCCGAGAACGACAATGCAGTTCTGCTGTGGCATGGTCACGCGCCGCTGAGTCTGCGCGTTGCGAACAGCCGGGTGAAGGTCGACTTGCCGTGGATACTCAAGGATTTGCCCACCGGTGGGATGCACTTCAAGCTCAAGGACGGACCGCTTACGTTCTGCCGTTTTGCCGGCGACGGCGACGGTTACCGCCTCGGCTGCGGCGAAGGGCGCACGGTCGCCGGCCCCTACACGCAAGAATTCTACACCTGGATGGAGGTCGACAACTGGCCGGCCTGGGAGCGGCAACTCGTCCGCGGCCCTTACATTCATCACTGCTCCTGTTCTTACGGCCACTTCGCCGACGTTTTGGAGGAAGCGGCGCGGTACGTTCCGGCCTTGCGCTATGAGCGTTTCGGCGATTCGGGGGAAAAGAGCTGATGGATCTCTCAGAACGGCTCGATCTTTATGCGCGGCGCCGTGAACGGCGCGAGCCTCGCCTGCGCGAGTTCCTCGTGACGGATCGGCCCGGTTTTCTCGTGGTGCAGCACCCTCTGGAGAACTTGCTGAAAGTGTTTGGACCGTGCAATAGCGTCGAAGAGATCTACCGCAACAACATGGCCTACGTGGACGACAAGCTCCGATTGGATTGGACCGACGATTTGCCGTTCCTCGAGCCTTGGATCGGCACGGGCGTCTATGCCAATGCCTTCGGCTGCCAGTACCACTTCCGGGAAGACAATGCGCCGCACGTGCGATACCGATACCACAAGATCGAAGAACTCCGCGGCGTCGAATACCCCGACTACCGCAAGAGTCCGATCATGTCGATGGTGCTCGATTGCATCGATTGCTTTCGCGAGCGGACGCACGACAGTCTCCCCATTGCGCTCACCGACACACAGTCGCCGTTCGATACGGCCACGCTGGTGTTGGATGCGGCCGAGTTTTTCGCGGCCTGCTATGCAGAACCCGAGATCGTCGCCGGCTTCCTCCAGAAGATCACCGACCTGATCGCGGAGTTTTCCCGCGTACAAATCGAGCAGATCGGGCCGGGCCTGCTGGCACAGCCGGGACACCTCATGCCAAGCGTCGTGGGCGGAGCGGGGATTTCTATTTCCGACGACAATCTCGCCGTCTCCTCTCCCAAGATCAATCGGCGGTTCGCGCTGCCTGTGGACGGACAACTCGCCGAGCAGTTCGGCGGACTGACAATCCACTCTTGCGGCGTTTGGACTCACACGATGTCCATGCTGCGCGACTTTCAGAAGATCACGGCGATTGACTGCGCGGTGGGACATGGACGCGGCGACCAGGATCCGAATCTGAACCTGCCCGCTGAAGTCCGCCGGGCGGTTGCAGACTCCTCTCTGATTGTGAAGGCGCGCTTCGATAGCGATCTGGAAAAGGCCTTGCTTGCCATTGACGAACTTGCCTCGCCGCGGATGCGTCTTATCGCGCACATCGGTTATGTGCCCGAACACGCCGAGCGGAACTACCGACGTGTTACGGAGAGGCTCGAAAAGATCTATGGGTAGGGTGGAGCAGACGTCATGACACAGCCGTTGATTGCTGGCGCCGCCGTGGCCGATATTACGCCCGCTGACTCGCAGTTCCTCTTTGGCTATCCGTTCGCCGAGCGGTTCAGCACGGGCGTGCACGACGACCTGCTCAGTTCGGCCTTGTTCCTCTCCGACGGCCGAACGCCGCTGTTGCTGGCGGCCAACGACGCGGTATTTCTTGGCCGCGACATGGCTCACCGGGCACGAAACCGCATCGAAGCGCAGACGGGAATCCCCGCGGCCAATATGATAATCTCCGCCACCCATACACATTCCGGACCGTTGACCGCCGACACGCTTGGCAGCGAACTCGACCCGATCGTTCCCAAGGCCGATCCGCAATACGTCCAACGCCTCGAAGACGGCATCGTTGAGGCGGCGGTGATGGCGTGTCGCAACTCCCATCCGGCGATGGTCGGTCTGACGACGGTTCACGCGTCGGGCATCGGCACCAACCGCCACGACCCTGGCGGACCCTCGGACTTGGAAGTTCCCGTGCTGGTTGTCCGCGCAACTCAAAGTGAGAAGGTCCTGGCGGCGATGCTGGTCTGCTCCATGCATCCGACGGTCTTGCACGAGGATTCGACGCTCCTCAGTGGAGACTTCCCTGCCATGACGCGACAATACTTGCAAGAGCATGTTTTCGGAAGAGACTGCCCGGTGCTCTACCACACGGGGCCGAGCGGCAATCAGAGCCCTCGGCACGTGACCAGGGCGAACACGTTTGCTGAAGCCGAGCGGCTTGGCAGTCTGCTCGGGCGCTCCATCGCCAAGACACTCAGCTCGCTCACTTTCAGCGATGATATTGTACTGAGCTGCGATCATAGAACGATCAACTTGCCGGAACGGACCTTTCCGGCCGTCGAGCAGGCACAGAGACGACTCGATCAGGCAGCCAAGCGGCTGGAGTCGCTTCGGCAGCCGGGAGCTGACCGCCGCCAGACGCGGACGGCGGAGTGCGATTGGTTTGCGCGCCAAGTTCGGTTTGCTGCTGGCCGAAAAGGCGGCAACAGGCGGCCTGCGCAAAGCGATCGAATCCGTAATGCCCGCCGAAGTCACCTTGATGCGCATCGGCCCCTGGGCCTTCGCGGGCTGGCCCGGCGAAGCCTTCGTGGAGTTTTCCCTGGAAGTAAGAGCGTTGCATCCGAATTGCTACGTGATCAGCCTGGTTAACAACCAATTGGAAGGATACCTGGTCACTGAAGAGGCGGTGCAGCAAGGCTGGTATGAAGCGCTGAATGCGCTGTTCGCCAGCCCTGAATCCGGAGAACTGCTTGCGGCAACGACGTTGGAGTTGCTCTCGCAGTAGTCAAGTCGCTTGCGTTTCCACAAGCAAGTGGAGCGAGACGTGGCAAGAATACTCTCAATCGACCTGGGAACGACGTATTTCAAGATCTCGTTGTTCGATCGCAGCGGGCGATTGTGCGACACCCGGCGGATCGCGCCGCCGACGGTCGCTCCGAGCCCCGGCTACGTGGAACTTCCCGCTGACGCCTTTAGCGACGTGATTGCGCGCGGTGTTGCGGAACTCGGCAGCCGCGCCGGCGACGACTTGAGCGACGTCGAGGCCGTCACGTTTGCCGCGCAGACCAACAGCTTCGTGCTGCTGGATGCCGAGAACCGCCCGCTTATGCCGCTGATTCTCTGGCCCGACGGACGCGCGCTGCGATTGGAGAAAGAAGTCCTTGCGAAATGCGACGTTCCGGGGTTTTCCGCGATGAGCGGCATCCCGCAATTGAACTTCCAGTGCATGGCGGCGAAGCTGCTTTGGTTGCAGAACGAATCGCCCGAAATATGGAAGCGGGCGAGCCGGTTGTGCCTTATCAGCGATTACCTGACGCTGCTTATGACGGGCAGGCACGTGACGGAGGCCGGTGTGGCAGGGCTGACCGGTCTGCTCGATATCCATCGCCGCCAATGGCGGCCCGATATGCTCGCGCGATTCGGGATTGACGCGGGCCGCTTGCCGGCGGTGGCTCGCGCAGGAACCGACTTGGGCCCGATCGGTCCCCACGCCGCACAGCGTTTCGGACTGCCTCCTGCGTGCCGCTTTGTGGTCGGCTGTCTCGATCAGTATGCCGGGGCTCTCGGCGTGGGCAACGTCGATCAGGGCAAGATTTCGGAGACGACCGGCACGGTGCTGGCAACCGTGCAATGCGCCGATCGGTTTTCCGAGCAACTCGGTCCGACGGTGCTCCAGGGACCGGCCTTTCAGGAAGGACTGTGCTGGCGAATGTCGTTCGGACAGGTTTCGGCCAACTATCTCGAGTGGTATCGAGAGCAGTTGCCGGATCGGCCGGACGTCGATCGACTGATCGCCGCGGCGGAGCGCATCGAGCCCGGCGCCGAAGGATTGAGGTTGAGAACGGACGTTGCATTGACAAATCCCCAAGGAGTCTTCGACGGCCTGTCGGCCCGGCATACTCGCGGCCATCTGGTGCGTTGCATCCTGGAGGCGGCCGCCTATGCCATGAGCGATCAGATGGCGGTGCTGTGCGACGGCTCTCCGCCCGACGAAATCCGTTGCGCCGGCGGTGCG
This sequence comes from uncultured Planctomycetia bacterium, assembly GCA_963719005.1. Lineage (GTDB taxonomy): Bacteria > Planctomycetota > Planctomycetia > Pirellulales > Thermoguttaceae. The sequence continues at coordinate 14,331 of CAVRAR010000015.1, read as the reverse complement.
GCCCGCAGCGATTTATGGTTGCAGATCAAGGCCGACGTGTCGGGGGCAACCACGGCCGCAACCGGCTGTCCCGAGCCTACGAGCTTGGGCGCCGCCATGCTGGCCCATTCCGCGCTCGGCGGACCCGACGTGCAGAGCGTTGCTCGGCAATGGGTCCGCTTGAGGCCGCCGCATCGCCCTAACGTCCAACGTCATCGACAATATCAGGTGCTGCGATGCAAGACGATAACCTGATGGCGGAAGAGACTGCCGGTTCCTTCGGTCGAGAACAGGGGACCAGCATGTTGTACTTGTACATGATTGTCCTCGTGGCCGCCGTAGGCGGGTTCCTCTTCGGTTACGAGATACAGTTGATCTCCGGCGCAATTGTCTTCCTGAAGGCAGAGTTCCCGCTCACTCCGTTCTGGGAAGGTGCGGTAATGGGCAGCGCGATCTTGGGCTGCCCGGTCGGGCCGCTTGCGGGCATTTGGTTGGCCGACAGGTTCGGAAGAAGCAAGACGCTGATTCTCTCGTCCGCTGCGTTTCTCGTTTCTGCCGTCGGCTGCGCGCTTGCCGGCGATATGATGCAGTTCATCGTATGGCGGTTCGTGGGAGGCATGGGAATTGGCTTGGCCGCGACCGTCTCGCCGATGTACATCGCGGAAGTCGCCCCGGCCCGATTGCGCGGACGACTGGTTCTGGTGAACCAGTTGGCGATTGTGGTGGGCGGCACCTTGTCGGCGCTCGTGGCCTATCTGCTCTCCGACGGCGGACACTGGCGCTGGATGTTTGCCAGCCAGGCCGTTCCCGTCTTTTGGCTGTTTTTTGGCCTGCTGTTTGTGCCCGAAAGCCCCCGCTGGTTGGCCATGATGCGCCAAAATGGCCGTGCCCTGCGAGTGCTGGCCAAGATCAACGGGCAGGCTCAGGCCGAACGGGATTTGAGCGACATACGGGCCGAGTTGGGCGACGAGAGCGGCGATTTCGCAGAGTTGTTTCAGCCCGGCGTTCGCGTTGCGCTGATCATCGGAATCATCTTGATGGTCTTCTCGCAAATCAGCGGAGCCACCATTATCCACATGTACGCGCCGACGCTGTTCGTTGAATCGGGCATTGCCGAGCAGTCGGACGCCATCATGAACAACATTTACATCTGCTGCTGGGCCACGCTCTGCACGGCGGTCTCCTTTTGGGTCATCCGCACCTTCAACCGCCGGCCGATCATCATCTACGGTTCGATCGCCATGGCCGTCGGGCATCTGTTGCTATATCTGTGTTTCGCGCACCACTTGCCGGCCACGCTTACGCTTGCGGCGATGATGTTCACCTCAGCAGCCTTCACGTTGACGCTAGCGCCTCTGAGTTGGGTGGTCCTCTCGGAAATCTTCCCAAACCGCGTTCGCGGCAAAGCCATGTCGCTGGCCACCGTACTGATGTTCCTGTCGGCGTACGCCGCCGTGCAAACGTTTTCATCCATGATGGACTGGTGCAAGACGCAGTACGGACATCCCGGCGGTACGTTCCTGGTCTTCCTGTGCATTTGCCTGTCGTGCGCGCTGTTCGTGTGGCGCATGCTCCCTGAGACAAAGGACAAGACCCTCGAAGAGATCGGCGAGTCCTGGCTGAATCGTCGCCACTCGACAGGGCTCCACGGGACGCCGTTTCGGAACGGCTGTGTCGATGAGGATTTTGGTTCATCCGACTAGAGCAGTTCCACGGTAGGTCTAGCGCATTCTGGGCGAACTCGGTAAATTGGGTTCATCTCACTCAAGGAGGTGACCCTGATGAAACCGTACGATGCGGAGTTTCGCGGCGAAGTGCTCGCCGCGTGCGATACGAACGAAGAGCGGCGCATGATGGCGCTGCGTTTCAAAGTTTCAGAATCTTGGGTGCGGCGCATCCAGCAACAACGTCGCGAGACCGGCCAAGTGGCGCCAAAGAAGGCGGCTCCGCGTCAGCCCGCGTGGCATGCTTGGGCAGACTGGCTCGTCGCCAAGATCGCGGCTCGGCCCGACATCTATCTGCGCGAACTGCAAGCCGATTTGAAGCGGGAGCGCGGCGAAGAGGTTTGCCTGGGAACGCTTTGCGCCGCATGCCAAGCGCTCAAGCAGTCGCGAAAAAAAAGACGCTGATTGCCAGCGAACAGGATCGCCCCGATGTGGTTGAGCAGCGCGCGGCATGGCGCTTCGCAGGAGTCGATCGATCCCGCCAAAGTCGTTTTCATCGATGAAACGTGGGCTAAATCCAACATGACCCGCACCTACGGCCGCTCGGAACTCGGCACGCGTTTGCTGGAAAAAACTCCTTGCGGACGTTGGCAGACGACGACTTTTTTGGGCGCATTGCGGGCCGAGGGATTCATCGCTCCGCTTACCGTGGAAGGCGGCATCAACGGCGAACTGTTCCGCGCCTGGGTCGAGCAACATCTGGCACCGGCCTTGAAACCTGGCGACATCGTGGTGATGGACAATCTCTCCAGCCACAAGGTGGCTGGAGTTCGCAAAGCCATCGAAGCGGCCGGTGCCGAGCTGCGCTACCTGCCCCCGTACTCGCCGGACCTGAACCCCATCGAGTTGGCGTTTTCCAAGTTCAAAAAGTTGCTCCGTGACGGAGCCGAACGGACCGTCGATAAGCTATGGAAACTCTGCGGCAGCATCCTCGACCAATTCACGGAATCCGAGTGCCAAAACTATTTTCAACACTGCGGATACCGCTACACCTAAAATGAAACCGCTCTAAAGCGCACCTGGATTCATGGATTGCATAGATTTTCAGGATGAAGAACCGGTGATCACGAACGCCGTGGGCTTGGCGTTTCATGGTCTTGATCTTGTTGTTGGCGCCTTCCAGGGGACCGGTCGAGATGGCGTAGTCGTAGTAGGCCAACAGACCGTGGGCGTGGAATCGGAGCGTTCGGGCGATCATGGCCGGGCATGGGCGGTTCGGATCGCGTCACATTGGCAGCCCGCGAATTCGTTCGGCCAGTTCGTCGGGCTTGATTTTTCGCACGAGAAAACGTTTCTGGTGCGAGGTTTCGCCGGAGAGAAGCTCGATTTGCGATTTTTTCAGGCCGAGCTTCTTACTCAGCAGTTCGACGACGGCCTTGTTGGCTTTGCCCTTTTCCGGGGCTTGCGTCACGGAAACTCTCAACATGCCGTCTTGCACGCCGCGGATTTCGTTGCGCCGCGCGCCGGGATGGGCACGCACGGGAAGAATCGTGCCGTCGGGATGTGCGTCGAGGTGAACCATGAGCGGACGATCGGGACGCCGTCGGCGCCCATGCATGGATCAAGCTTTTGAGTTGGAACCACAGCGGTGTTCCAAGGATTGGCGGGCGTTCCCAAAGCTCTGGAACATCTTACATCCCAGGTCTTCTATGGTCTGCCTCAGATCGGGGTTACGAAAGAAATGCTCGTCTCTACTGATGAAACAACTGTCCGTCCCGCCAGCCGCCGCCAAGTGGTTCGTGACCGACAAGTAAACCATCAGGTCTTGCGGTTCCAGCACGGACGCTTCCGGGGAGGAGGTTGCGCTTGAGATGATGCCCGCATCCAGCGGGATGAGCGTTGCGGTTCTCGATATTCGGTCCAATGCCGCAGTCAAGCGCCGGTAGTCCTCTGCGGCGCTTCGCGCGAGCAATCCCACGATCCTCGGAAGGGCATCGACCTCGTCTTTGTATGGTTCGGAACGCTTCAGTTGCGCCAACTGCTCGTCTAGGTCGTTCGCGATCTCTCTTCGCTTTTTCGCGCACCGCCCCAGCGTCTCGAATGACTCCGCAAGACAGAACGCAGGAACCACAAGCATCGCTCGGCCAGCTTCACACAAAGCCAGGATTCGATCACAATCGCCGCAGTCGTTCTGAACGAACGCAAGCTCGTCGATGAAGTTGGTCTCGACGTACACGTTCATAGAGAAGCTTCGGCCTGGAGACTTCCACCTTTGATTGCGCCAACCAGCCCTGATTCCTCAAGAAAGCGTCTCTGCGATTCAGGCAGATCTGTCGGAACGCCTAAACTGACAAGTTCATGAAGCCAGAAATCCACGATCATCTCGAAACCTTGAGCGGTCAATTGCTCCGGTGGGATTTTCGCAGAAGCGTAGTACGGCTGAAAAAACGGCGCGGCATCAGCTTCGTAGGTCGGCTCTACGAGGTCAGGTGCGTTGCCCGCGTCTTTCCATAGGTAAAGCCGATCGGGGAGCGCGACCAGGAAGAAGCGGCTGTTGGGAACGGTCCCATGTGCCAGCATGTTTCGGCGCAATTCTGCTGCCCAGGATCGCGACCTGTTCATTCTCCCCTTTGCCTCGGCGATAAGCGCAATTTGTCCGTCCGGGCTATACGCTACGAAGTCTGCGATCTGTGACATCTGTTAGCCTCCTGGAAACCGAGGCAAGCTGGCATTTCGCCCCCGCTCCACTTCATCATTCTATCGGTTGCCGACACCCCCGTAAAGTGCAGGGTTGGTTGTCGGCCAGACCGTTCGTGTCGAAGTCATTGAATCCCCTCGAACAGTGCCGAGCCGATGCGGACGATTGTAGCGCCCTCTTCGATCGCCGCCTCGAAGTCGTTGCTCATGCCCATCGAAAGTTCGTCGAGCGTTACCGCCGGGGGACAGTTGGCCTGCAGATGATCGCGCAACTCTCGCAAAGCGGCGAACTCACGCCGGGCGACGTCGATCCCCCCTTCGAGACTCGCCATGCCCATCAGCCCTCGGATCGACACGTGCCGATAATCGCCCGCCTTCGACAGAAACGGTTCAACCTCACCGGGCGAGAAACCGTGCTTGGCCGTTTCGCCGGAGATATTCACTTCCAGCAGAACCGCAAGCGGCGGCAGATGCTCTTCGTCGATCGCGGCCAGCAATCGCTCGCTGTCGACCGAGTGTAACATTGCCAGCAGCGGCAGCGTGCGGCGAACCTTGTTCCGCTGCAAATGGCCGATCAAATGCCAGCGGAGCGGCAAACCGGCCAATGCGGCGGCTTTTTCCCAAAGCAGTTGCGGCCGGCTCTCGCCGAGATCGCGGCAACCGGCTTCGACCAGCAGACTCGCAACGTCGGCCGACACGTATTTCGTCACCGCCACCAGCGTAACCGCATCGGCCGCCCGGCCGCTGCGAGCGGCGGAGTCGGTGATTCGCCGGCGGACTTCGGCAACGTTCTCGGCAATCCGCGCGGCGTCATCGGTCATCCCTTTTTTCCTTCTGATCCACGACCGTCACGTTCGCGGCATTGGAAAGCAGGATGCACGACCGGTGCTTCTTGGCAAGCCGGACCAACTCGTCGGCCCCATCGATCGGGATCATCTCCAAGTCCTCGACCAGCGAGGCGTCGAGCCGGCTCAACAGATAGACCTTCGAGCGGTCCAAGGCGTGAGCCAACTGAGCGGCCGGCAGGGCATCGACCGGCCGCTTCTTCGCGACGTGGCGCAGGGCCGCCTCGCGCGACGATTCGCCCGCCAAATGCTGCATGGCCGGACCAGGCGGGGCCGACAATTCGCAGCACAGCGCAATCGCGCCCCCTTCGTCAACAAAATTCTCTGCGACGTGCAGCGCCCGGCCGAGGTTCTCCCACGTCTGCTGGCCGGGACCCCCTTCGATGGCGGCCAGAACGAGATCGGCCTGCCGCGTGACGGGCCAATCCCAGGCGGCATGGTATTGATCGTGTCCCCGCAGTCGCACCGAATCGCTCAGACCGGCCAGAACCTGCAAGACCTGTTCGCCGGCAGCCGGAACGAGTTGGACCGTAAGAGTGATTCCCAAGAGCCAGGCGACGTGGTCCACATCGGCCACCAACTCGCGTCGCCGGGCGGCTTGGCCGTTGAGGGTTCCAACCGCCCGGAACCGCTGGAGAGTCTTCGTGTCGGAAAACGTCGGATAGACCACGCCATGAATGTCGAAGTAACCGGCCGACTGCTCGCCACGCAAGCAGCCGACGGGCAGAACGACGTCGGCCTCGTGCAGGGCGCGATTGATCAAAATGGGTTCGCCCGCACGGTCGGCTGCCAGATAGGCCAGCTCGCGGCGGTCGTCGGGATCGTGGACCGTCAGCGCAACCCGTTGTCGCAAGGCAGCCGACAGCAACCGCCGAGGATCGCCGCCGTCGGCATGGCCATCGGCCTGGCACTGGAGCACCGTGATTCCGTCGGCATCGACGCCGGCGTTGAGAAGCGCGTTGACCACGGCCGCCGTCACTTCGGCGGTCTGGGGAAGGCCACGGTCGAGCGCCAGCACCACCCGATCACCGGGCGTCGTGCAATGTGCAAGAGCGGGATAGTCGATTGGCTCGCGGAGCGCGGCGGCGGTGGCCGCCCCAAGATCGGCCAATGGCTCACCTCGCGGCACGCCCAACTCCAGCGCAGCCCCGTCGGCAAACTCCAACCGCACGCTCGAATTGTCCCCGTAATGCAGAATGGCCATCGAGTATACTGGCGAAACTGAGGTAACTGGGCAAAAGTCGTCCCACCGTGACCGCGGGCGAGGACGCATGGCGGGATTGCGCTTCGCTTGTCCCACCCTACTCCTTGCACCGCCCTCATTATCCGTCTGTTTCCGGCTTTGGTCAAGAAGTCGAGCTTTACGCCGGAGGCCGGTTTGAGAATAATGTGGCCCTCGCGTTGCCTTGCGGTTCATTTGGGAGAAAAATCCGATGATGCGGGTTCTTATTGTTCATTTCAACATATTTCCGTTGCGCGGCGCCGCGATTGCCGCGATCTTTCTCGCATTGGCGACAACCGCCGGCTGCCAACGCGGCGAGCCGGCGAAGTCGAAGGAATCGGCGGCCGAGCCCGCGGCAAGATCGGAGAAAAACGCCGATAAGACGACGGCCAAGCAACCGACCGCCCGCGAGGTGCTCGACCGCATGATCGCCGCCTACCGCAAGGCGTCGAGTTATGTCGACGTCGGCACGGTGCATCTGCTGGCCGAGGCCGACGGCAAGACGATCCAGGACGAGACGGCCAATTTCTCGCTGGCATTCGTTCGTCCGAACAAAGTGCGTATCCGGGCGTACCTGGCGGAAGTGGTGTGCGACGGGCAGAAGCTGTACGCTTATGTGAAGGACGTGCCGGACCAGGTCTTCACCAGAAAGGCGCCCGAGCGGCTGACGATGATCAACGTCCAGCCGGACTTTGTCGTCAGGGCCGCGATGCTTCAGGGCTTTGCCGGGGGGATGCCGCAGATTCCGCTCTTATTTGGAGAAGACCCGCTGAAGATGCTGATGCACGACCTGGGAGAGCCGGGGTTGTCGGAGCCGGGAAAGATCGGCGAGCACGACTGCTATCGAGTGAAGTTCAAAGAGGGCGGCGAAGCGACCACGTTCTGGATCGATCAAGAAAGCTACGTGCTGCGGCGGATCGTGCTGCCAACCGACAGTCTGCGCGAGGCCATGAGCCAAGCCGGTCCAATCAGCAACCTCTCGGTCGTGGCCGATTTCACCGGTGCGCAGCTCAACGGCGACGTCGATCCACACGCGTTTGTATTCGAGGCGCCCAAGGACGCAAAACTGGTCGAATACCTCGTTCCGCCGCACATGGGCCAACTATTGAACAAGAGAGTGCCGGACTTCAAGTTCGTCCATCTCGACGGCAAGCCGCTTGGGCCGGAAGCGATCGCCGGCAAGACGGCGGTGCTCGTCTTCTGGTCGCTCCGCTACGATTCGTGCCGGCAAATGCTGAAAGAACTGGAAGAGGTGTACCGGAAGTACAAAGACGACCCCAAGGTTGCGTTTTACGCCATCTGCCGCGATCCGCCGCAACTGAGCAACGCGGATCTGGAGAAGGCCATCGCCGAAATGAACGTGCACGTTCCGATAGTTCGCGACGTCGATGCGTCGGGCAACGCCTTTAACCTCGGCGAACCGCCGACTACGTTCATCATCAACGACAAGGGAATCGTGCAGCACTGCGAAGGCGGCGGACTGAACCCCAAGTATGCCGAATCGCTGCAAGCGAGGCTCGGAAAGGTCTTGGCGGGGCAAAAAATCTCTCAAGAGCCGCTGAATCAGTTTCTCGAGCAGGTCGAGAACCTGCGCCAGTACGCGAAATGGACGGCAACCGATCCGCCCGAGCCCAAACCGAGCGACGCCGTCGTGGTGAAGGAAGAGCCGCTTCCCAAGACCGCGATAGCCCCGCGGAGCGAGCCGCGCACGCTGAAGCTCGCGCCGGCGTGGAAATGCGCCGATCTGAAGATGCCGGGCAATATCCTCGTCCTCGACGGCTCCAAGGGACCGGAGCGTCTGCTGGTGATCGAGAACGGCACGTCGGTCGCCGAGGTTGGCTTGGACGGCAAGCTGATTGCCCTGCACCCGCTCGAACTGGCGGAAAAGGAGGTCGTCGGCAGCCTTCGCACCGCGGTCGACGGCGACGGCCGACGCTACTTCGTCGCCTTCCTGGTCTCGCAGCAACGCTGCCACATCTTCGATGAGAAGTGGAATCTCGTCGCCCATTTTCCCAAAGACGCCTTGGAGCATCCCCACGCCGGCATCTCGGACGTGCGGCTCGGCGACCTCGACGGCGACGGAAAACTGAAGATGTACGTCAGCTATTGGGGCGTGGTCGGCGTGCAAGGGGTCTCGCTCGACGGACATCGTCTCTGGTCGAATCGCACCGCCGTTTCCAGCGTGGCCTGTCTGGCCATCAGCCCCCCCAGTAGCAAGTTCGGAACACGGGAATTGTATTGCGCCGACAGCAGTCGGCGCCCTAGTGATCTTGGACGCCGGAGGGAAGAATCAAGGCACCGTAAATATGGGCAACCATCTCTTCTTCCGCATTGCCGACGCCGACCTGCGCGGGGACGGGAAACCGCTGTGGTGCGGCTTGGCAGCGACAAAACTCGGCGTGGTTACGGCGATCGGATTCTCACGGACCGGCGAGGAATTGTGGAACTATCCGCTGCCCGTGGGAGTGCCGTCACAGCCGATCGAGCCGATCATCACCGGCAAGGTGATGCGCGACGACGGCGGCCAATGGTTGCTGCCCGGTCCCGACGGTTCGATCCACATCCTTTCGGCCGACGGCAAACTGTTGGACAAGTTCAACTATGGCGCGGTGCTGCAAGGGCTGGCGGCGTTCGAGGCCGGCGGCCAGTCCGTGCTGGTGGTCGCCTCACCCAACGGCCTGGAAGCGTGGAAGGTGGAGTAGGGGATCGATGGACTTCGGTTCACGCCGCCCCTTCCTTATCATCCCGAAACGCATTTCTTGCAGAAACGTTTCCCCCGAAAATGCCTGCAACGACAGGCATAAATGAAATGGCGTTCATCGCCTTCTGCCAAAGGAGCAGTCTATCGCCGTTCGGCTGAGGCAATAGCCTATAGTTGCACGGACAGTGAAACCGTCATTGAGAGTCGAAAAAAGAGGTGATGGCAATGGCCAAACAGAACTGCTGGGAGTTTAAGAAGTGCGGACGAGAGCCAGGTGGTGCCAAGGCCAAAGAACTGGGCGTATGTCCGGCAGCCACGGAAGAGCGTACGGATGGCGTCAACGGAGGCAGGAACGGCGGGCGTGCCTGCTGGGCGATCACCGGAACGCTCTGCGGGGGAAAAGCGCAGGGAACGTTCGCCAGCAAAGTCGGCAACTGCTTAAAGTGCGAATTCTATCAGACGGTTGGAGCCGAAGAGGGCCCCAATCACGAAGGTGCAAAGGACATTCTCGCTAAGCTCACCTAGACTGGCGACCAAGGCGTCGGGCTTCTGTCTTCCGCGCCGGAGCCGTCCGAGCATCAGGACGACCCGCTCGTTGAACCGCCGGGACGTCTGTCTTTGGCGGCAAGACATATCGCGCTCGCGAATTCGTCTTGTGGGCCCTGCCGGGACTAGGCCATGACGATTACACTCGCGGCCAGCCCCCCCCTGGCCTCTCTGACGGCGGTTTGCTATGCTGCCGACGGTTCTGATTGACCACAATCAGCCCTGGATGCAGAGAAAACCGGAGATTTGTCATGTCTGTCACCACCGAATCGATGGCGGCCTGGTGCCGCAAGCTTTTGGGGGCCGATCCGAATGCACCGCGTCTGACGCTGGAACAATACCTGGCCGGCATCCCGCGGATGGAGTGTCTCGGCAAGCTGCCGAGCGGTACGCCGGTCTTGGTGCGCGGCGATACCGACGCCAAGCCGGGCAAGACCGTCGGCGAGGGGGATATCCGTCTGCGGTCGATGAAAGAGACGCTGAAATACGGCCAAGAGCGCGGCTGGAAGCAGATCATCTTCGGCCACGTCGGCCGCGAGCCCGAGAAATCGCTGGCGAAGGTCGCCGCCCGGCTGGGCGAGATCCTCGGCTGCCCCGTCACATTCATCGCCGACTGGCTCGATCCGGCCACCGTGACCATCAAGGACGATGCCGCCAAGACGATCGCCGAAAGCAGTCCGGGCAGCGTCATCATGCTGGAAAACACGCGAAAGTACGACATCGAGCGCGTCCTGTGGAAGGCGAAAGCGGCCGACGTCGACCGTCTGGCGGGAAATCTCGCCAAGCTGGCCAACCAATTCGCCGCCAAGGTGGCCAAAGTCTACGTTCACGAGGCATTTTCCGCAGGCAGCCTCGACGCATCGAGCGTCGTCGTTCCCGCCGCCATGGAAAAGGTGGCGCTGGGCAAGTACGAGGCCGAGCAGTTCGACGGCCACCTGAAGGAATGCCTGAACGCCCAGATGGTCATCTTCAGCGGATTGAAAATCGACAAACTCGACGATCTCCAGGCGATGATCGACCGCGGGAAGATTCGTAAGGTCATTGCCGCCGGCTCGCTGGCCGCCGGGCTGAAGAAGGCCGCGATGGAGATCGAGGGCAAACCCTTCGACCTTGGCGTATCACAGGATCCGGCACACAAGGACGAACCCTATTACATTCCACAAGAGAGGATCGAGCAGGCGAAACGGATGCTCACCGAGGGAAGGGCCAAGGGAATCGAGTTCGTCCTGCCGGTCGATTTTGTGCTTCAGAACGGCAACGTTTCCGCCGGAATCGGTCCCGGCAACCAACAGTTCGACGTCGGTCCCGCCTCGAGCGCGCTGTATGAGAAAGCGGTGGGCGATTTCATTGCCGCGCACAAGTCGGACAAGCCGGCGGCCGTGGTGTTTCACAACGGCGTGTTCGGCATGTTCGAAGATCCGCGATTTGAAGAGGGCACGCGGAAGTTCATGGCCCAGTTGAAGCGGATGACCGACGCCGGCATCAAGGTCTACGTCGGCGGCGGCGAAGGGGGCACGGCCCTGGAGAAGTATGGCCAGCCGAACTGGATCACCTACTGTTTCACCGCCGGTGGAACGGTGCTCAATGCGTTGGGCAGCGAGCCGGTGCCCTATCTGGTCGCCTTAAGGATGGCAGCCGAAGCGATGGGGCCTTGCCCGCATAAGTTGCCCTACTAAGACTTCCCTGAAGCTCTTGTCGCCAGTTCTTCCCCCGCCATTGCAATGGCGGGGCGTTTCGAGCGGCAGATGCTCCTTGGATGATGTACTAGACGCTCGCCGTCGGTTGGCCGGAGCGAACGCGACCGCAAAGATCGACCAATTCCGTGACGGCCTCGTAGATTCGGTGTTCTGGTTCGCCGTCGCGGAGGACACTTTCCAACCTCCCTGCACAGGGGGAGATCGCGGCGAATCCGTAGCTGCCGGCGGCGCCTTTGAGTTGGTGTGCGCTCTGCCGCAGGCCGTCCCAATCCTTCCGGTTGAAGTGGTCCAACAGAGACGCCACACGTCGCGGCATCTCCTCGACGAACATATCGACGATCTCTCCAAGCTCGGGATCGGATGCAAGGGAAGAATAGACGCAGTCGGCGCCGGCGTTTGTCTGAAGCATGATGTGACACCTCCACGGCGTGGGCGACTGGAGCCCCCACCCCCTTGTTATACAGAAGCGAACGGCAACACGCAAACATAGGTCATGCTGCGGGACGATTGCGCGCCGCTGCGGCAAAGACGCATGCCAACCGCAAAGTCCGCCGAAACGTCATTCTGAGCACAGCGAAAAATCTCGTTGGTGCGCCGGGGCTTGCGTCGCGGCGTGAAGATTCTTCGCTGCGTTCAGAATGACTATTTCCACGGCGTCGTCCAAGATTGCCATTTTGCAGTTCTCCCGGCCGGAGCCAGAGGCGTCATATTCGGGAGAAGTGGTCCAGCCGTGCGCCTGACGCCTCCACAGGGGAGTCATCTACTCAAGAAAGCGACCTGGCAACCAACCATGGGCAGCCTGGCAGCGCCCTTGACCCGCCGTCATACATGGAATGTGCGTTATAAGCATACTGGATAACATACAAGTTCTGTCGCAACTTGGTTGTCTGGTTAAGTGCAGTCGGGTTGTCCGTCGATAGGAATCGCTAGATTGGACCCAGAACCCGTACCTACGCTAGTTTGCGTGAGTATCCCTAACGGTCTTTCCTAACGAAGGAGTACCTCCCATGTTGCGTCGTATTCTGTTGCCGGCACTGGCCGTAGCCGCGTTGGCGGTGGTCAGTGTCTCCAACGCTCAAGCGGGCATGTTCGGCAAGGGCTGCTGTGAGCCAGCCTGCTTGTGCGCCCGCTTGTTGTGCCGCCCGCTTGCTGCGCGGCTCCGAAGTGCTGCGAGCCGACTTGCTGCGACGAGCCTGCTGCCCGAAGCGCTGCCATCACGTTCGGACCTGCCGTCCGAAGTGCTGCTCCGCCGCCGACCTGCTGCGCCGCCAGCCTGCTGCGCTCCGAAATGCTGCCAGCCCGTTTGCTGCGCTCCGAAGTGCTGCGAGCCTTGCTGCTGCGAGAAGGTCTGCCGCGAGCGTTGCCATCGCTGCCGGACCTGCCGTCCGAAGACCTGCTGTGCACGCGAGTGCTGCGCTCCGGCCTGCTGCGCTCCGACTTGCTGTGCGCTCCGAAGTGCTGCGCTCCGACTTGCTGCGCTCCGACTTGCTGCGAGAAGGTCTGCCGCGAGCGTTGCCATCGCTGCCGCACCTGCCGTCCGAAGTGCTGCTGCGCGACCGAGTGCTGCGCTCCGGCTTGCTGCGCTCCGAAGTGCTGCGCCCGACTTGCTGGCGCTCCGAAGTGCTGCGCCCGACTTGCTGCGCCGAAGTGCTGCGCCCGACTTGCTGCGCTCCTGCTGCTGCGAGAAGGTCTGCCGCGAGCGTTGCCATCGCGTGCCGCACCTGCCGTCCGAAGTGCTGCTGCGAGGTCGGATGCTGCGAGACGGTCAAGGCTTGTGCGCCCGCTTGCTGTGCGCCCGCCTGCTGCAAATGAGAGCGTTGAAGCGAGGCTGCTCAAGCTGTTAGTGAAGTCAGTTTGAGCGGCACTCTTTTACGACAATTATCGAGCGGCCCGGTCGAATTCGATCGGGCCGCTTGACTTTCTTGGGGAAGGGGTCAGGGACTAGAGCAGTTCCACGGTAGGTCTAGCGCATTCTGGGCGAACTCGGTAAATTGGGTTCATCTCACTCAAGGAGGTGACCCTGATGAAACCGTACGATGCGGAGTTTCGCGGCGAAGTGCTCGCCGCATGCGATACGAACGAAGAGCGGCGCGTGATCGCGCTGCGTTTCAAAGTTTCAGAATCTTGGGTGCGGCGCATCCAGCAACAACGTCGCGAGACCGGCCAAGTGGCGCCAAAGAAGGCGGCTCCGCGTCAGCCCGCGTGGCATGCTCTGGGCAGACTGGCTCGTCGCCAAGATCGCGGCTCGGCCCGACATCTATCTGCGCGAACTGCAAGCCGATTTGAAGCGGGAGCGCGGCGAAGAGGTTTGCCTGGGAACGCTTTGCGCCGCATGCCAAGCGCTCAAGCAGTCGCGAAAAAAAAGACGCTGATTGCCAGCGAACAGGATCGCCCCGATGTGGTTGAGCAGCGCGCGGCATGGCACGCTTCGCAGGAGTCGATCGATCCCGCCAAAGTCGTTTTCATCGATGAAACGTGGGCTAAATCCAACATGACCCGCACCTACGGCCGCTCGGAACTCGGCACGCGTTTGCTGGAAAAAACTCCTTGCGGACGTTGGCAGACGACGACTTTTTTGGGCGCATTGCGGGCCGAGGGATTCATCGCTCCGCTTACCGTGGAAGGCGGCATCAACGGCGAACTGTTCCGCGCCTGGGTCGAGCAACATCTGGCACCGGCCTTGAAACCTGGCGACATCGTGGTGATGGACAATCTCTCCAGCCACAAGGTGGCTGGAGTTCGCAAAGCCATCGAAGCGGCCGGTGCCGAGCTGCGCTACCTGCCCCCGTACTCGCCGGACCTGAACCCCATCGAGTTGGCGTTTTCCAAGTTCAAAAAGTTGCTCCGTGACGGAGCCGAACGGACCGTCGATAAGCTATGGAAACTCTGCGGCAGCATCCTCGACCAATTCACGGAATCCGAGTGCCGAAACTATTTTCAACACTGCGGATACCGCTACACCTAAAATGAAACCGCTCTA
>CAVRAR010000014.1:0-1648466 GCA_963719005.1 uncultured Planctomycetia bacterium | reverse complement strand
AACTGGCATGAACGATGGCCGTCGTCACAAAGAGCAGGTGCAGGCCGAGTTGGTCGGGCTTCGCGAATTGTTCTCGCCGTTATTTGGCGAGGGCACCACGTGGGGCCATCCGACCAACTCGACTGGCCCCGGCGACCCGTTTTATGACAACGTCACGCTGCTTGCCAAGGAAGACGCGGCCCGATAATTCGGCGGAACGGTCGGCGGGTGGCCGGCAGGGAACGGTCGGCGACTTACCCGCCGACTTGCGGCATAGGAGCCGCGAAGGTTTTCTCCGCCTTCGCGGCTCTGCCCGGACGCCATCGCGTAGGAGCGATTCTGAGGGGCTGTTGTGCGGAAGGTATCAAACATCGACCGAACCCATCGGAACGCAACAGCGGGGCAAGGGCGGGCCCGATTTTCGGAAGCAAGCGATGATTGACGTGCAACTCCGCTATCGAGGTGCGAAAAGTAAGCGGTGGAAGCTGGCAGCGGTTCCCGCGGTCGGCAGCTACATCGGCCCGGGCGCCGATGGGCGGTTGTGGCAGGTTGACGCCGTGGTGTTCGGCGGCAACGGCGTTGACGTGTTCGCGGTCGAGGTGTCAGCCCGGCTGGCAACGGAGTTGACGACGGCGTGGGCGGCGTGGGCAAACCCTGTTGACAACCAGGGCGTGAAGAGCCGATAATGCCTATGGTGGTCGATTCGACTGACCATCAGGGCTTAGAAACCCTACTTGAGATTCTGTGATGTTCAATCAGGCCGTGAGCCGTGGTATCCGTGCCCGTATCCAAGCGACGATCCGCATAGGCGGGGAGCAAGGCCGGGCGGCAGTCTCAAGCTGCTTTTTAGCGGGTATCACGGCTCACGGTCTTTCTTGGGAGCGTTCCCCATGAGTGACGAAATCAGAGTAGCCGTTGCCAGCTACGGCGGCGGGCGTTGTCTGATGATGACGTACAATGACCCGACCACCGGCCGCAAGGTGGCCAAGACCAGCGGCACAACCGACCGGCGAGCGGCCGAGCGGGCGGCGGCTGTCTGGCAGGATGAACTGAACACCGGGCGATATGCCGCCCCGACCAAGTTGACGTGGCAGCAATTTCAGAGAGCGGCACAAGGCCGAACGGCTGGCAGCAATGCCAGAGTCCACACAGACAGCCTACCGCGTAGCCCTCGACCACTTGCAGCGGATTATCGACCCCGACCGACTGGCCAAGTTGACGCCAGCAAGTGATTAGCCGTTTTCAAGCCGACGCCCGCAAGGAAGGCATGAAGGCGACCACCCTTGCCCGACACCTACGGCATATCAAGGCGCGTTGCGATGGGGCGAGCGGCAAGGGTTGCTGGCCAAGGCCCCGGCAATCGAAATGCCGAAGCTGGCCAAGGGGCAATCTATGGCGAAACATCGGCCCGTGACGGCCGAAGAGTTTGACCGGATGATTGCGGCGGTCCCCAAGGTTCGGCCGAATGATGCCCCGGCGTGGGAACGGCTGCTACGGGGCTTGTGGCTGTCGGGCTTGCGTTTGGGCGAAGCCGTGGCCCTCGATTGGAACGATGGGCCGTTTGTTCTCGACACCACGGGGAAGCATCCCGCCTTTCATATCGAGGCGGAAGGGCAAAAGAGCCGACGGGCGGAAGTTGTGCCCGTCACTCCCGACTTTGCCGAATGGATTCTTGCCGAGATACCCCAGGGCGAGCGGGTGGGCAAGGTGTTCAAGCTGGCCGATGCGAGCACCGGCAAGCCGTTGTCACTTCACACCATCGGCCCCGTCGTGTCGGCCATTGGCCGGAAGGCCGGCGTTGTGGTCGGGCAGACTGACAAGCTGGTCGAGGAAGGCGGGAAGCGGGTCAAGAAGGCCGTCAAGCTGTTTGCGGGGGCACACGACCTACGGCGGGCGTTTTGCTCCCGATGGGCAAGGAAGGTCATGCCGGCGGTTCTACAGCGGTTGGCCCGGCACGCCCATATCTCGACCACGATGGGCTACTACGTTTCGTTGTCGGCCGATGAGATTGGGGCCGACTTGTGGGCCAACCACGGGGCAACGGTCGGCAACACGGGCCCGGCTGGCAACACTCTTGGCAACACTGGCCAAGAAACGACACAAGGGGCAGGTGTCGGCAATCGCACCTAACCCCTTATCTCTCATGAAGTACCGGAGGAGGGAGTTGAACCCTCACATGGTTGCCCATACTGGATTTTGAGCTTGGCGGTAGGGGTTTTTGCAAGTCGTTGTCTTCACAGCACTTATGACGCTAAATCCAGTCGGTGCTTCACTTTGTGGCCGGTATTTCTTTCGCCGCTTTCGCCTACTTTCGGTCGTCGTGTGGGTGAAAGGAGGTACATTCTTGTGAATTCACAAACGGGGGTTTTCGGGTCGCTCAGCCTCAACCAATCCTCCAAAAAATCCAGTCGGTCCACAATGCACTGTAATGAATGTAAACTGTCTTGAAATCCAACCTGTCTCCTTGGCTATTCTTGGGGGACGCAGCCCTTACTCCTCGGCGTTACGGATTCCGCCCCTCGTGCCCACCTTCATCGCCATCGGTGCTGGCTGGGTCTGCTACGATGGCTGGCTTCTATCGAAGAGAATTGGCAGTCCAAAAGTCCACGGGTTTCTTGGCTGCACATGAAGCCACGGAGAAAGAAGCCGCCCTCGCCAATTCTCCACAGCCCGGCCCAAGGAACCCCGGTGTCAGGGAAATCAAGCCAAAATTGGGAATTGTTCGTTTTGAGACTGGGGCAGAAAGAAAGTCGTTTCGACAGGGGAGATCGATCTACAGGTTGACCACTTTCTTCCCCTTGACCTTTGAGGGGTCGATGACCACTTCGGCCTCTTTCCGTCTGGTGAAGTAAGCCAGCACGTCGGCTTTGCTCGCCTCACCAACCATCAATCGGGGCTCTCCCAAGCGAGTCAACACGGCAAACCGCTTGGCAAACCAGATCGCCTTCTTCTTGTCGGTTGTCCAAGAGAGACCTTTGCCATGAGTGCCAATGAACCCCCGATACACGGGAAGAGTATCGGGCAGCTTGGCAAGGGCCTTATGTTCGTCGGCGTCCATCAACCTCTTACGTTGAGGACGGGGAGAGTTGAAGAATTGAAGGAACAATTTGTTGTACGGCCAGAGTTGCTCAGGGACGGTCCAGACGAAGGCCAGCAATTCCCAATAGCTGGCATCATCGCAGCCAGTCAGTTCACTGCAAAAACCCTCGACAAGGAAAGGGGTCTCATAACAGCCAAGGACTCCTCTCCAATCCCTCGCTGCCCTAAACTTAGCCAGTTCCTTTTCCTTGTGTTCAACACACCAGTTGACCCAAGCTGCCCGTTTAGGGTCAACCTGTGTGATTAGTAGCGGGTGGCGAAGCAACGAGCCGAAAGGGCCAGATGAGCGGTCAACATACTTCTTGAGCTTCGGGTTCAGGTCTTCCTCCTTGGTCATCATCTTGATTCGCCACTCCATCATTTCTTCGTGTGTGGCGTTCTTGGAAGGAGTGCGTTCGTCCGTTGCTTTCTTCTTCGCCGCCTGCCTCTTCGTTGCTGCATTGGCGGCTTTCTTCTTGGCTTTGGCCATTATTGATCTCCTTGGTGTTCTATAGCCCCTTAAATCAATATGTACGGTGATGCTTCTGCGTTCCCCCTCACCTTTCTATCCGACAATTGGGAAGCAATTGCTGCAATTTCTCCACGCTCTGGTCGGAGACTTTCGTACCCTTCAGGCAGAGCTTTTTCAGCCTCGGCATCTTCCGAAGGCATTGGATGGCGTTGTCGGTGACAGCCGTGTTGTTCAGATTCAACTCGGTCAGACGTTCGGCAATGCCAGGGCTACTGCAAAGATTTTTCAATCCGGCATCGGTGATCTTGGTGCCGCTCAGGTCAAGAGTTTGCAACGATCCGGGGCGAAGTGCTTTCAATCCGTTATCGGAAACTCTTGTTCCTGCCAGCACCAAACGCCGAAGGCTTGGAAGGTCGGAAATGGAAACCAAGCCATCGTCCCCAATCGGACAACGGCTCAGATCAATCTCTTCGAGCATCGGGCAACCCTTCAAGTAACCCAGATATGAATCCTGGGTTGTCGTGTCGGCAAGAATCAGCCGCCGCAATAGAGGGTTTCCTCCCCATCGCTTGAAGTCTGCCTCCGTAACTTGTTTGTGAGAGGGAGTGCCTGATTCGTGGATCGGATTGGTGATTCGCTTGGCGACGGCCATTGCTTCCTTACGAGCATCATCAGCTTTGGCCGTTTGCTCTCGTATACGTTGCTCAGTCGCAGCCAACTCCTCGGCGTTTGGCTTCGGGTCTAGCAGTGGGTTCTCGTGTTGTTGGGAAGCGAGCCAGAAGATCGTACCCATTGTCAGCAGAACAACGCCGATGACCGACCACAACAGCAGCCTTTTCTGCCGTGGTTCGCAAAGGAGTCTTCAATTCGTCGGCAAATTGTGTGGCCGTTGCGTACCTCTCCTGTGGATTCTTTGGCCAAGGCTTTGAGGCAGATGGTTTTCAGACGAAGCGGAACCTCAACCGATGCAGGAAACATTGGGTCATCGACCAGGATAGCCTGACGAAGCTGAACGGGATTTTCGGCTACAAAGGGACGCTGCCCAGCGAGCAACTCGAAGAGAACGACACCCAAACTGTAGATGTCGGTGCGAGACGTCGATCTGGCGACCATCAATTTGTTCCGGCGACATGTAGGCCAATGTTCCTGCCGTGCCAGTCCCGCCTTCCCGAAGTTCCTCTCCAGTGACTGCAATCCCGAAATCGGTCAGATACGGCGATCCGTCCGAGTCGAGAAGGATATTGGCCGGTTTGATGTCTCGATGAACGAAGCCGTTGGCATGGGCATGTTGTAGAATGCCAGCGATCTTCACGATCAATCGAACCGCATCCTGCCAAGGCAGCGTCTCACGATGTTCAGCCAGATTGCCGCCGTCAATGAACTCTGAAACGATGTAGCAGTAGTCCCCGTCGCTGCCCACGTCATGAACGGGCACGATGCCCGGATGTCGGAGTTGGGCGACCTTGCGGGCCTCATCAAGAAATCGTGCAGCCTGTTGTGGAGAACCCAAGCGACCAGAGCGAGGGATTTTGATTGCTACTGGCCGTTGAATGTCGGGATCGAAGCCTTTCCAGACCTGCCCAAAACCACCCGCTCCGATCAGGGAATCCAGTCGATAGCGGCCCAGAGTCTTGGGCACTGGCTCCAGGTTGTCTTCTTCGCCGTCGTCAGCACCAGAGGCATCGAGCCATTCCATCCCCTGAAGGGCTTTGACACGCTGCCGGATGACATCGAGAAGATCGGGATGCTCTTGGCACAATTCTTCAACGGACACCTCAGCATCGTTCTGCCGAAGGTCTTCCCACCGTTCGAGAATGATTTCAATTCGTGGATCTTCAGGCATATCAATTCTCAGGCGATTGGCCATCCAGGGCTTCGTAAATTATGATGCGGGCCGATCTCCATCTCCGCTTGATGGTCCGCAGGTCAACCCCAAGGGCATCTGCGGCTTCGCTTTGCGAAAGCCCCTGATACCACAGCAAGTCAAATATCTCCCGTTCTTTGTCGGGCAATGCTTCCACATGTTGGTGGAACCTGCTCCAACGCTCCAAGGATTCGGGCTCGGCGGTTTTGTCGGGCTCCTGGCTTACGATCAGATTTCTGCCGGTGTCATTTCCATCGGTGTGATGACGAGCGGCATAGCCCTCCGGTCCAAGGTGATGTCGAGTAAGGTCAATCAGCGAACGGCGAATTTGCGTAGCGGCCAGACCGAGGAACTGCGGCACCGATTCTGGCCTTATCTCAGCCAAGGATCGGTGCAGACGCATGAGAGCGTTTTGCAGCACGTCGTCGGTCTGTTCCCACCGCCGCAGCCTCGGGTAGCCCTTCAACATTTTTCTGGTCAGACGCATCAGCCGCTCACACGAATGTTGGATCAAAGCACCTCGGGCTGGCTCGTCGCCCGCCCGGAGCAAGTCCAGATACCGTTGAAGTTGAGTGGTGTTGCCTTCGGTCATTGGAAGGATGCTCGGTGTTCTGCGAGCATCCTACCACCGAAAACCCGACAACTGTAGCCGGGCTTCTACATGGAGAAGCGACCGGCGTTGGGATTTGGGGACAAAAACTTCTCCGTCCCGCCTGTCCCCAAAATGCCTTCCCTTCCGCTTTCCTAAGCAGAGGGTTTTCCTCTGGAGGCCCTGCGATGCAGGTGGGGGCTGGTTTCGACTGGCCCCCACCTGCCCTTGATTGGTCTGTTTTTCCACGACTTGCCGCCCCCAGCCGGATAAATGAGATGTTCGGGTGCCTGGAACGAGGGTAATTGACGTGAGGCCGAGCAGTCCTTACATTAAGGGGATGGGTTCCCCGCTGGTTCTTGGGGAGCCGAGCCACGTGATGAAAAGGAGACTTCATCAACGGCGTGTAGACGCCGTACAACTCGATATAACCTTAGTTTGCCGTTGTTCCTGGAAAACTGCGACATTTTCATGCGGAAGTCGGCGTTCGAACAGGTTCCCGGTCTGGGGAGCCGTTGGACGCTGCTACTTCCGCAGCCTGTCGCAGGGCTTCCAGGGGGATGGCGTTTCGGCGTGCTCCCCTCTTTTCTTTCTTGAGACTTCATCCTGTGACTCAATATGAACTACCCGGCAGAATCCATTTTCTTTCAGGAGCTTTGAGATGGCAGATCAGTGGTATTACTCGAAGCAGGGACAGCGTGTAGGGCCGGTATCCGAAGCTCAACTCCAACAGCTTGTGGCATCCGGTCAACTCCAGCCGACCGATCTCGTCTGGAAGCAAGGCATGACCAATTGGACTTCGGCAAGTAATGCTGGACTCTTCCCATGTGCGGCTGAATCCGCTGGCCCGCCACCGCCCACTGCTGAGACTGGACACAAGTTCTGCCGCAACTGTGGCAAGCCCGTAGATGAGAAAGCAGTTGCTTGCATGTCTTGTGGATTAGCCCCGACCAACGGCAACAAGTTCTGCCGGAATTGTGGTGCCGAGACCAATCCAGCAGCAATCGTATGCGTGAAATGTGGCGTGTCGTTGACCCAGATGGCTAGTCCCACAGTTCAGAGAACACCGCAGCTTTATGCCATCAACACCGTTTGGCCGCAACTCTTTGAGAGTGCGACGACTAGGCCGGGGCATCCAGGCTATTGGAAGGTAAAGCCAATCTACTGGATTCTGTTGGTGGTTGGCGTAGTCACCATCCCGTTTGTCGTAGGACTTTTCATCTTGCCATTTTTAGGGGGGGCTGCGGCAATAAGTCGGAATGCCTGGAGAACCAGTGAAACGGTGGCCGCAATTCGGGAAACCAAATAACCACGCCTGGCTGCTGTAAAAACACCACTGCCGGAAGCAAGACCTATACAGATAACGTGCAAACCAATCATAGGAGATCGGAGAAACATGGTCAAACATTACTTCCAGACACAGAACCCTGATTTAGCAACAATTTCCAAGCGGCTCGTGTTTTGGTTCAAAGAGCACGAATACGAAGTTGATTCCGTGGAGTCGGATGATCGATGGCTCATTCAGGCTCGTAAGACTGGAAAGTTGCGGACTCTTATGGGCACTAACATCGCCTTCAAGATCAGCCTGTACTTATCCGAGGAGCCCAACGAATTTGTGTTCGAGAGTGCAACTGGGCAGTGGATGCAAAATATCACAGGTGCTGGCGTCACAGCCCTATTCACTGGAGGATTGACCCTAATTACTGGTGCGGCAGGAGCCGCATGGACTGCGAAGGTCGAGCGAGACATCGTGGAGTACATGGAGCATACGCTCCAGTTCAAGAAGACTAAGACCTTTGATGACAAGGGGACGGTAACACAGGCAGCCCCACCCCCAGTTCTCCCGATGGAGCCGCCTCCTATACCTCCTCAGTTTGGCACTGCGGTTGAAGCTACGCCAGTCGCTGCAACACCGCTTTCTCCGAGAGACCGGGCAATCGAGAGAGTGAGAGAGGATATGAAGAAGCTGGACGCAGCGAAAGAGGCGGGAATTCTAAACGACGATGAGTACAACGCCAAGAAGGCTGCTATCAGTGCGAAAGTCGATGAGTACGAAGTTCAGTTCGTTGTTGAAGAAAAGGCTGTCAAGCTAAGGGATGCCTTGACGGCGGGAATTCTCGATCAGACCGAATACGATTCCAAGGTCGCCGCCTTGGAGACATTGGTTCGGGATTCCATCAATAAGGAACGCAATCAGAAGGTGAAAGCAGACCAATTGGCCAAACTGAAGGCGGCTTTGGACAATGGCATTCTCAGCCAGGAAGAGCACGACGCCAAGGTGAAAGCTCTGTAACAACGCTGGTTACACACAACGCTGGAATAATGAGAGCATCGGTGAATACGAGGGGTTCGTCAAGACGCCGACACTTACGTTTGGGAGGTAGATTGTGGCAGAACAGTGGTATTATGTGCAACAAGGCCAACGTAACGGGCCAGTGTCGGAACAAGAGATCAGGCAGTTGATTTCCTCGGGCCAAGTCCAACCGAACGATCTGGTCTGGAAACAGGGAATGGCTCAGTGGACCCAAGCAAGCCAAGTCTTTTTACCGCCGTCATCCGACCAAAACGCCCTGCCACCAGTCCCTTCAGAGACTGGCAACAAAGCCAAGGGATTAGCAGCATCGCTCTTGAGCCGTGGCAAGGAGGCAGCACAACTCGCCGTCAAGCAAGCAGAACGAACCAAGATTACCACGATCAATCTTCCCAGTTCCTACCAAGCACTCGGCAAACACGTCTATAAGTCGGGCAGCCACCGAAACGATCTTACCACCCCTTTCCAACAAATCGATGGCTTCCTCAATGAAATCAAGACGATTCAGGCTCGATCAGCCAGTCAGCCAAAGGCTGCGGGCATTGCTGACAAGGCCGCAGCGGCAGCCAAGGCGACCAAAGACGCCGCACAGGTGAAAGTGCTGCAAATGAAAGCCAACCACGCCGTAGGGCAGCTTGGAAAGGCAGCATTCGAGACCTACGGGGAGCAAAGCGGGCCACAGGAATTGGTTCGACCGATCACTGATCTGCTGGCAAGGGTTGCAGCACTTGATGGCGAGTTGTCTAAGCTGCAAGGCTCAGGGTTGCCAAAACAGGTGAGAACATTCTGGAATGCGAACAAAGAGAATCCACTCTTCATCGGACCCTTGCTTCTCTGCTGTTTCCCAGTGGGGCTATTCCTTGTTTGGAAGCACTCCGTTTGGACAAGCAAGACAAAGTGGATTTGGACCGGGGCGTTTGCGGCTTTGGTGATCGTTGGGATGATAGGGAGTCACGGGCAGGACCAAAGGGGAGGGAGTATCAGCGGCAAAGCAGAAGACGAGGAATTTGCCGTCGAACCACCATCTGGTCCGCCAAGGAGTGATTATTCCAAGGGGCCAAACGGTGAAGTGCCAAGAGCATTCACCATTTATAGGGTAAAGGAAGGCGACCGCTTAGAGAGAGTGGAATCATTGGATGGTAGACCGGGAACAATCCTCAAAGACAATGAGATCATTCTCGCAAATGGCCATCATGTCCAGCACGGAAAGATCACCTGGACGAACGAAATTGGGTCGGACTCCTTCAGGTGGGGCAATGAATGGCACGAGTTCTTTGTTCTTCAAGGAAAGGGCGAGATGTACTTTTGGGGCGGAGTACCTGAGGGAACACTACAGCAGTGGTATCCCAACGGGAACAAATGGCTTGAACTTCCATGCATAGGCGGCAAGCGAAATGGGCTGGCCCGTGAGTGGCATGAAAACGGTTCACTGAAGACCAAAGTGCTCTTTGTTGATGATAAGCTTCAAGGGCACACCATAGAATACTATAAGAACGGCAGCAAACGGGCCGAAGGCACCTATAAAGACTATGAACCGGATGGCGTTTGGACATGGTGGTATCCAAATGGTCAACTCTCGTACAAGACACCGTTCACGAACGGAAAACCAGGGCCAGCAACACATTGGGACGAGGATGGCACGCTCCTCTATGACACGACCAGTTCTGTAGTATATCAAAAGGGCTTCGACGGTGGTGTAATGCTTGCCGAACCTGCACTTGGTATTCTCGACGCCGCTGAAAGACTTGCTAAGGAAGGATACAGATCATCCTCCGAAAAAGAATATGCTGCTGCCAGAAGCAATATCCAAGATCAGGTAAACAAACTCCTCGGAGCTATAAAGGATTGCAGTGGCGACGACCCGTACCTAAGAGAAGCAAGAGAGTCATGGCAAGGTAAACTCGCTGGCTATATTGCAGCACTCAAGAAGCGTGGAATCCAGCCTCAGAGTTTAGGTCCATAGGAGATCACGCAATGGCAGAGCAATGGTACTACGCTCAGCAAGGGCAGCGTAAAGGGCCCGTGCCCGAAGAGCAGATCAGGCAATTGCTTTCCTCAAACCAAATCCGACCGACCAATCTGGTTTGGAAGAAAGGACTGGCTCAGTGGACCCAAGCAAGTCACATCTTTCCGCCCCCGTTGAACGCCCAGCCCAGCACTCAGAGCAGCACAACGCAGCAATCTCGTGACCTGATAGCACAAGTTGCCAGATTCTGGGAGAACCCAATCTTCATTGGTGTCTTGCTGCTATTCTGTTTTCCAATTGGGTTATTCCTCGTCTGGAAACATTCGACTTGGGCAAATGGGAGCAAATGGATTTGGACAGCGGCCTGGATAGGCGTAATGTTGATTGGCTTCATTGGTGTTTGCATGGAGGAAAGGGAGACGGCACAGACATTTGCCGAGGCGAACGCACTGTGGGATTCTGGAAAGAAGACGGACGCAGTTGATAGGTACCGGGTGTTGTTGGGCAAGAGTTACACCTACCTCACGGAGACTGACCGCCCTCTAGTATTTCGACGAGTCATTGAGTTTGACGCCGAACAAGGGAATGCCGACGAAGCGAAGACCCTAATTGCCAAAGCACTCGACAACAACTTGGCGTTATCCTTGGAGTCGCCAAAGGCAGTGGCTCTTCTGACGCAAGTGAAAGACGAGAAAGAAACCAGGAAAAAGCGAGCGGAGGAAGAAAGGCGTTTGGCGAGACAGGCAGAACGGCAGGATAAAGAAAGGGTTTCACAAGATGAAAACATAAGTGGTCGGAAAGGGAACACAGAGGCCACAGAAGGTAGTAGCGGCGGAGCATCGGAAGAAAGAGTAAAACACCTGTGCTCGGTCTTGGTGAAGCAGGTCCACCCTGGAATGAGTTTCCAGCACATTTCTACCTTGATGGGATCACCCCATAAGAAGATACACACAGACCTTTCCGCTGGCGGAGGACCAGTAATGGAAACGTGGGTCTATCTTTCAGCATCCAACAAAGAGTTTGGTATAGTGTTGACCTTTGAAGAAGGAATTTTGCGACGTGGCGGGACTCCGGGGTACGATATCGTAACCGGGCGTTTCAAGGAGGAGGATGACCTCAATAAGCTCCTGAACAAGTCGAGATGATTGCCACCATCTTCCTCCTCAGCATCGCTGCCGCCAGCCTGATCGGTTTCGGTTGGCGGCGGCAATGACAGACGGCGTGATGCATTGTTGTCCAGTTCCAGGGCGATAAGTCGCCCGCAACTTTGATGGGGGTGTGCGATGAGAAGATTTGCAATTATGCTTCTGGCGTCCGTGGCTGTTGTTCTTCCGCAAAGGGCATCAGCCCAAACGGTGAATACAGACCTCGGCACGGATAACGCTGCCAACTGGTGGGTTACCGTCGGTGGTGGCGGTGGTGACACTCCTTTTTTGCTTCCCGCCGGTGTCAGCCGTTGGACAAATGCCATTAGCATCACATCGAATAGCACAGTGAGCGGCCAATGGGTGTCGGGTGCAAGCGAAGCTACTTTCAATGGCTTTTGGGCTGCAAAAGAAACTTTCAACATCCCAGCAGATGCAACCAATATCAGTCTCAGCTTCAGTGGTCTGCGTGCCGACGACCGTTGCGTGCTGGAGTTGAGCGGTACTATATTGGGCGACTATTTCTTAAATGCCCATGCCGGGCCGGGTGTGATGTCGTTTACAACGGCTGCGGTGGACGTGCCTTATACCTTCACATTTGTCACCGACGGACAAATCGCAAGTGGATTTCATTCCGGGGAGAACGAGTTACTTCTCATCGTCAACAATACAGGATGGTACAATCAGGACTCTGGGACTCGAATCATGTGGGGGGGCGACGGCACTGACGTTGCCCTCAACGCCACGCTGTCCTATACCATCCCCGAGCCCAGCACGTTTGCACTCCTCGGCATCGGTGCCGTTAGTTTGATCGGTTTCGGTTGGCGAAGGAGGGTGTTGATTGGAAGGCGTCTTCTGGTCCCCTTGGCCATCGTGGTCTCAAGTGCTCTGGGCACAAGCGTTCTCCTTGCATCGCCCACA
Source organism: uncultured Planctomycetia bacterium (assembly GCA_963719005.1). Classification (GTDB taxonomy): domain Bacteria; phylum Planctomycetota; class Planctomycetia; order Pirellulales; family Thermoguttaceae. The sequence goes on along the minus strand of CAVRAR010000014.1, from coordinate 1,636,141 downwards.
TATTTTGCCGAGACCGGGCACTTCTATGAGGTTGTCAGTTACACCGGAGGTTGGGACGATGCCCAGACCCAGGCGACGAGTGCCGGTGGTTATCTCGTGACAATCACCTCTTCCGCCGAACAGCAGTTCATCGAGAACTTGCTTATCGACACGGGAGCAAGCACTGGCGGCTACTGGATAGGTCTAACGAAGGCCACAGAGGGAGATTTCGTGTGGAATAACGGCGAAGCGGTTGAGTACACACACTGGCTTGCTGGGGAACCCAACAACTGGAACGGCATTGAGAATCGCACGGAAATACTGTGGACCAAGACATCAAGCGAGGACTTCTACGACCGACGAGGATGGTGGAACGACATGCCAGAGGACGGCAACGCCCTGATCGCCCCATATTTCACCGACATCCCGATAGGCGGGTACATTGTGGAGACCGTCCCTGAACCGTCCACCTTCGCCCTTCTCGCCATCGGTGCCATCAGCCTGATCGGTTTCGGCTCGCTGCGGCGAAGATATGTAATGAGACGGTTGTTGGCCAGTCTGGTGGCAATGGTTGTCATGTTTGTGGGCGGCGAAGCAAACGCCGCCGCTGTTCAGTGGTCCGTGTCGGCGGGTGGAAATGGACACTACTATGAGGCCATCTGCGTCCCTGGCGGAATCGCTCGGACCGATGCAGACTCTGCTGCCACGGCGATGGGCGGATACTTGGCGACGATTGTCTCTGCCCAAGAAAACTCCTTCGTTTACTCCCTGGTGGACGACGACCGTTTTTGGGTAGTTGGGTGCAGCTACGGCTCCGTCTACAACATCGCCGGTCCTTGGCTTGGTGCATATCAGGACACTTCTGCTCCCGATTACTCCGAACCGGCTGGCGGCTGGCGATGGCTCAATGGAGAACCATTTGTGTACACAAACTGGTATCCAAGCGAACCTGACGACGATTTCGGTGGGGGTCAAGACTCAGTGTTGTTCTACGGACGTGGTACAACGGTGAAAGACCGAACACCGATGTGGGATGATGAGTACCACAGGCAATCCGTCACTCGTGGGTACGTCGTCGAGTTTGTTCCCGAACCCTCTACCCTCGTCCTTTTCGGCATCGGTGCCGCTAGCCTGATCGGTTTCGGTTGGCGACGACGATCAACGGAGTAAAATCCTTGTGCCGGAAAACAAGCGAGGCCACACTCTCACACAAAAGGCCCATGTCATGCTCAAGAACTCTGTCGGGTTGCTGATTGCCGCTATGCTCTGCTTGATGCCCAGCATCCTCCATGCCCAGCGACGGGTTGAGGTTTATCACCATGATTCAACAGCGGAAGGGAACATTCTGAGAGGTCGGGCAGATGCCGTTATCGCTCTCAGCCAAGCCCGGTTGATTCACGAACAGGCTATCGCCCAACGCCTTGAGAATTTGATTCGGGAATGTGATGTGGTCTACAAGCGGTTTTCCACTCTTAGCAAGATACGCAAGGAAGCCCTCGCAAACAAGTACGAACACATCTTCGACATCATCAAGTTCAATCAGCAGCTTGCCGACATTCGTAGCGAGTTGGAGCAAAAAGCCGTCATGAAACACACCAGAATTGGTGATCTCACCGGCGAGATGAACCATTTGCTGGAGACGTTTACCCGCCAATCCCTCAAAGCAACCAACATTCCCGTCATGAAGACGGAACTCACTTCCGAGCAACTGGATGCGATTTTCTTGACCGATGGATCGAATACCTTTTCCGGCAAGACCGGCAAGACGAGGTTGGAGTCGTTCAAATGGCCATTCCTGATCCAACGGAAGGAGTTTCAGGCGGAACGGGGCGAGTTCGAGAAACTGTGTGACCAAGCCGTAAAGGAAATCAACGAAAACAATTCGCCGTCGCCGGAAACAATAGGCGATCTCTTGAAGCAGACTGACGCAATAGATAAGACACTCGATAGCCTCCCGCTATCGGACTCTCCCAATGTGCGTGCCGTGGAGAACAAGTGGCGAAAGGAAGCCAAGGCTTTCATTCGTGAACTCACCAAGACTCTCGGAGATACCAGCAGGCTCGATTCGGAGAAGCTGTCTAAGTATGCCTTCCGTGGCAAAACGCTGGGGGAATTGATCGACCATCTCAACGCCAAGGGGCTTCGGTTCTCGCATCCCAATGACGTGGATGCCAACCTGTATGCCAGCATCTTCTTCGCCATGCGGTATGCGTACCAAGGGGGCAAATCGGATGATGCGAATAACGTTCCCGAGAAGTCTGCCTCGAATTCCCCAGCACGGGAAATAGTGAAACCAGAACTGAGTATGCCTAAAGACTCGAAGCCTTCAACATTCACCTACAAGTTTAGCAGTCGTGAAGCTGTGCTCAGAGACTTTGGCATGCAAGGTAATTGGGATGTTGTGTCGAACGAACTGGTGTTTAGAGATGGCCCTCCGTCAAAGGCCACAAGTAAAGCCATCTTTTCGTATCCCATCTTCATCGAATACCAGATGTACTTCCTGCCAGACCATCCTTTCGACATCTTCCCTGGTTTCGCTGACATTCAGCTTTATTACGCCTGTTATAGCAATACTCGCACGAGACTGCGTCTTGGGAACCGACAAATTGAGTTGCCACATGTGAAAGCAGTTCCCAATCACCTTTACCGAATCGAATTTGTCGTGAATCGAGACCGTATACTTGTCATCAAGATAGACAACAAGGATGTTGTTCGCCAACGAGTGGATGAACAAGTCTCGTTGAAGGGCCCGATCATCATCGATGGAGAATTTGGGCATGTCGGTTGCAGAAAGGTTGTTGTTCGTACCGCCCCATCTGTGAAATGAATTGTAGTTGCCAATAGACGGCCCCTTGAATGGAGTGCTGGTTCTGGATTCACTCTTCTCTGCTATGGTCAGGAACACTGTTCGATGGCCCAGAAACGCAGGGGAAAACCATCGACGAGTCGAGCAAGAGTGTCGCTCCCCGCTGTTCCTCCACCAGCCCGCCAAGGCACCCCAGCCCCCAGGGATTCTCCCGAACATTTCTGAATTGTTCGTTTCCGTACACGGAATGTATAGGAAAACTATTTCGCCCTCTTCATCTGACCAAACGGGCACCGGCTGCACTTGAAGCCATTACCGTATTGGCTACGATGCTGAGACAGGCAGTGCGGGCAGACTCGGAAGCCGCACTTGTCGCAGATAAACCAACGCCAGTCTTGGGGCAGCATCTTGCCGCAGTTTTGGCAGGGAATGAGATAGTTGGTCATGTCGTTCCCTCCAGCACCCTGTAGATCGTCGGTCTTGAAAGCCCCGTGATCCTGGCAATGTGCGTGACCTTCTTCCCTGCCGCCTTCATTTCTTTGATGGCAGCAACCTGATCGTCGGTGACTTTCCACCGCCAGCCTTTCTTGCTGCCGCCCCACTTCTTGCCCTTCCTTCTTGCGACGGCTTGACCGGCAGCAACCCGCTCCGCTCTGACCTCCGTTTCGTACTCGGCAACACTGGCGAGGATTCGAGCATGAAGCCGACCAGCGGGGGAAGCCAAAGAAAACCCATCTTTCAACGAAACCAAGTCCACCTTCCGCTCGCCCAGTTCATCGAACAACTGGCAAAGCCCCCTGGTCGTCCTGCCCAGCCGATCCAGCCGCCAAACCACAATCCGCTCCACCAATCCCGCCCGTAGATCGGCAAGCAGCTTCTCCATGCCCGGCCTGTCCATCGTCTTGCCTGTGAACTTATCCTTGTACCACTGAACCGCCCCGTCGTGAGTGGCAACCCAGCGTTCCAGATCGGGCAACTGACTGGCGTGGTCCTGGGCTTTGCTGGATACTCTGACGTAGATTGCGGTGTGTTTCATGGCTTGTTCTGGCAAATCTCTTTTATGACGTCAAGCGTTTCGTTTTTCGTCGTCGTAAGTCGTTTGATTTCAGGGGTCGGGAGGCTGGTTTTTGACGGATGTAGACTGTTTACAGATTTCGGGTCGCACGTTTATATCATGCCATCGAGAAACACTTGACCGAAATGCCGACCACCAATATGACGGTCATGACCATCGCCGACTGGCAACGCAGCGTCCACCCCAATGCCCAGAACGATGGCCAAGAAGTCCCATGAAGCAAGCAAGGATGGGCACTCCGAAGATGACGAGACTCAACACCACCGCCACGATGAAAACAATCCCCTTCATTTGTCATCTCCTTTTGGAAAGAGCAGTTCAATGACCTTCTTGCCCACGAACCAGCCAGCGGCAAATCCGAGCAACTGCCCGAAGCGGTAGGCGAACTTTTTGTCGTTGCGGAGTCGCTCGGGCAGACATTCGGCAATCTCGTCCCCGACTGTCTCAAGCAGGCTCTTGTGTTCGGGTTCGTCGGACATGGCTGATTTCCTTTCAATAATCGCAGCAATGCTTGACCCCTCTGGCTTCCTGATGTACAGGAAAACTATTCCAAGGGATGATCGTTCAACACGGCATCCAGCAATTCCATCCCCACGGCGTTTTCGATCAACCGCTTCGACGCCTTCCGCAGGTCACGATAGTTGCTGTGCTTCTTGGCCCAATCGAATACGGTGTCGGGACGGAGACAGCACGCATTTCCCAAACATTCGGAGAGAACCGCCAACATTTGCTCGTCGTTGGCGTATTTCCAACCCCTTTTCGGCGGCTGCAAGGCTTCTTCGTATGTCATGTTCGGCCTCAATATTCGCTCGGCAACAAAATCGTCGTGGCCAATCGCTTGCCATCTTCGTCGGCTGCTTCGGTGATTACCCAAATGCGTTCGTTTTTCAATGTGCGGTATGCCGAGAAGAGCGGCTTCCATCGACCAGGGCTTCGTCGTTCAGCCTCTTATCCCCTCACACACCTCGCCCCAATCGCCACTGGCGTGCTTGGCAAGGAAGAAATCGGCGGTCTGCCCCGATTCGGCAAGGCTTCCAGGGCTCCGGGGGTCGCAACAATTTGACCGAAAGGAAACTTGTTCATTTCCCTTCCTCCGTTGTCACACCCTGAATCTCGAAGCCATCGGCGGCAAGGTCGAGTAGTTCCTGGGTTTCCATTTCTTCCACTGCCGCTTCTGCCTCTTCCTCACTGGCTGCCTCAACGGGGATCGAGGCCCCGAAGGTGAAACTGACGTAGTAGGTCTTCTTTGCCATCATCGTTTCCCTTTCAAGAGACATAACCGGAAGCAGCCAGTTGGAAGGCGATGTTTTCAGGGTCTCACCCGAACACCGTCCAGCTTCTTTCCTCGAAGGTGGGCGTGGACTTCTCGCCCGCTGGTGTGAACTGAGTCACGTTATCCACGCTGAAGTAGCAGCCTTGCTCCAGGTCGTCGTATCGGTCGCCGTCGTCGCTGGAGTAGTGGCCGATTCCCAATTCCAGATGCGACGTTCCGACCTTGGTTGCCCTGCTGAACGCCGCTTGCAGCTTCTTCCAAGCGTTGACCATTTCCTCGGACTCGGCATCATCATCGAACTGCACTTGCTCCATTCCCAAGGCAAATGAATCCCAATCGTCGCCACATTGCTCCAACACGGTCTCAAATGCCTTGACCTCCTTGGGGCAGATAGCCTTCAATCCATCCAAGCTGATGGTCCAAGCGTGGCAAGGTACTGATCCCATTCCCATTTTCAGTGTCCTTTCAAGATACAGAACCGCTGTGTGCGATCGCAGGGCGACAATCCTCACTCAAAAAGCTGTTTCCATTCCTGATAGTTGGGATCGTTTGGCTCACGGACTTCCTCCACATTGCCGTGAGCATCCCGTCGCCGGATCGTCCCGCCGTCTGGGTATTCGATTACGCCGCCGTCGCTCAATTCGTAGCCCGATTCGGATAGGTGCGGATCATCCAGCACCTTGAACGAGCAGCCATTGACGCAGAAGCCGAAGGCGTTGGAGAGCAGGTCAGCAGCATCATCCTCCGGATTCCAATCATCATCCACAACGGCGATATGCTCACGAGGCAAACCCAATTCGGTCGGGTCTTCGCCGTCAGTGTCCCATTGAATGTCAAACAAGCGAACGATCTTCATAATTGGTCCTTTCCCCTACACCAGCATTTCTCGACCAACCAACTCGCCGTATTCGTTGATCCCAAGCACCATGAGGATGTCGCTGGCAAGCCGATTTCCCTCAGCCTGGACTTCGGCATCCCCTCCCAATTCCGATTCGCACAAACGACGAAGGAGAACGGGCAAAGATTCTGGGCTGATGGAGCATTCGAGGGTCCGACAAAGAACCAGCTTCCCGGCCCTTCGATTTCCACCCTCATATCTGTCGCCCCGATCTGGGCAGTAGCACGCCTCAAGATGGGCGTCGATTCCTTCGTTGACAGCCTCGATGACGGCCTGGATTTCGTCCTCATCCGTGAGGCTCATCGTGAAGGGTTCGCCATTCATCGCTTGACGGATCGTTTCGTAGTCCACCGTTCCAGAGCCGAGTTCGATGTTGCACATGCTTCGTTTTTCCTTTCAAGAGACAATACCGCCGACCATCGTGGCGAAGGCGACATTTTTCCGAAGTCTCAATTTGTATCACGGCAGACCGACCGATTTCGCTCCTCCAGGGCTCGCTTGTAGCGGAAGAATGACTGGCCCGGCTCTTGCCCCGCATGCGGCACCATTCCAACTGTGCGGTGAGCACGCTGGGGAATTGGGCAAGCACGGCTTCCAAAGTGCGAAGATCGTCATCCTGCTGGCGATCTTTGGGAAAGACTCGGAGCGTCATCCCGCCGTCCGTCCAATCGGGTCGCAACGAGAACCATCCAGTGAGAATGGGAATGACCGGCTTTCCACAACAGAAAGTCTCTGAAGGCGTTGTCCAAGAGCCGCAAATCAAGGTGGGCTAGCTTCGTCTGCGATTCGGCAATAAGGTATTCGCAGACCATCTGACATTCATCCGGCGTCATCGCCTGCTCGCCGTGCTGAAAGCCCTTGCAGGCGATCTGCCGCATCAGGGCACTGATTTCCTGGTCGGTGGCTTGCAAGTGCAAGTGGCTGATCCTGGTGCGAATGGCACGCAATTCGGGCATGTCGGTCAACGGGCGGTTGCTGAGCATGATGATGCCGCCCGTGAAGACGGTGGATTCGATTCCCCTTGCCGTGCCCCAGGTGATGACCCGCTTCAGTTTTCCATCCTCGCCACGTTGCGACCACAAGGCACTCCGCAGCACGCCCTGGGCATCCTTGTCGGAAACAACTCGCTCCATATCCTCCAAAATATGCGTGGTGTTGGGATACTCAGCCAAGGCTTGGAATAGTCCCCGGCCTGACATGCGAGAGTTGAACAGCTTGTGGTCGGCTCCCAACTTCTCCAATTCGCTGAGAACGGTGTGCGATTTGGAAATGCCGCCGTTGCCACAGAGGAAAAAGCCCGTGGCGAACCGCAGCACCACGCCCCGCACATAATCCCGAATCAGAGTCAGCTTGGATTCGTAGGCTTGAAGATGCAGATCATCGTCGGTGGGAATGACGGGCATGGGCTCGTAGGTCAACAGTGGCAGTTCAGCGATCATTTCTTTCGTCCTTGCAGTTCTGATGTACAGGAAAACTTACAGGTATTTGCCGTGCGAATCACGGACGGTCCAGGTTTCAGGGTCGAGCGTGTGGCTGTATTCGGTGTTGCCGTCGTCGCCCTCCTCGATCTTGTCATTTGCCGCTGCCAAGATTTGCTCCTTGGTCGCATCGGTGGGCAGTTCCACTTCGACGGTATGGCACCACACTTCTTTCACGTCCACGGTGAACTTGGCCATTGGGGGCTCCTTTATGCCGCTTCAACCAATTCGGGTTTCGGTTCGGTCGCATCTTGTTTCACGAAGGAGAGCAGGAAGTCGCACACTTTCGACGCTTGGCGGGACTGGCCTTGAAGATGTAATTGCTGTCGTCCTTCATTGCAGCCGAGCCAATTCTTGACGTAGGCGGCGTGGTTTTCGAGGGCTTCTGTGTTGGGCACACCCAGTTCGGTCGCCAGGAAGCACGGAAGCGATTTCGGCCACCAACTCGCCAGCCGCATAGGTGTTCTTTGCACGATCCCAACCGACCCGCACTTCACTCCAATGGCCCAACTCGTGCAAAACGGTGGCGTAATAAGCACCGCCGACAAATGACGATTTGGGCGGCACTGAATCCAATCGCCATCTGGTGATTAGGCCAACTGCCTTCCGGTGTTGGGCAGCGGTAGAACGCACGGTCGCCGCCGAAGCGAATGTCGGCTCCAGTCGCCTGGATCAATTGCTCGGCGGGCTCAAAGTCAGGTGTCGCAGTCTCGGTCACTGTCGGCCGTCTCAAAGGCTTGATACAGGTCTGCCTGCAATCCTTCGACTTGCTGGGCATTGAACAGCGGTGAACTTCCGCAGCAGCCAATACGTTTCCTCTTCTTCTTCGCCCGTCTTGGGGTCTTCAATCTCTTTCGTGATCGGGAATGTAGACCACAATGCCGCAGCCCCATTGCCCCGGCTCAACATCTGCCGGACGAGGCTTCACTCGGCAACCAAGCTGATTCCATTGCCGAAATGTTCCCCACCACTGACTGCAAAAGCCGTGGGCGGCGGCATGGATCTCCAGCAAGAGTGGATTCACGCCCGAGTATGGCTTTCTTGCTGACCACGTTGGTGTGTCTGCCGGGTCCGGTTGCATTCCACATCCTTCGCCACGGCAGAAGGTCGTGTTCAAGGGCGGCGATGATCTTTGCTGTGACTTGTTCTCGGATTTCGTGTTGGCTCATTGTGTTTGTCCTTTCCAGAGATCATTACCGGGAGCAAGGCGACGGAAGGCGACGATTTTCATCCCAATTTGTTCCAACAAGTCTCAACGGTGGTTTCGATTCCCTCGACATAGGCGGGACTGGCAACGTCCACACCCGCACAGGCATGGGCCAGGATGAGCGACTCGATAGCGTCCATTGCCGCCGTCAGTTCGGGATTGTCGCCATCGCTCTTGAGGTCGCTGGCGATTTTGCCAGCGTTGCCGGTGAGTTCGACGGCGATTCCAAAACACGGAAGAGTGATGGTCATTGGCGTTCTCCTTGTCAAACACGGGCAAACCGACGCCGACGTTCGTGCATTACAGGCGTAGCCCGTTGCCGCACTTCGACGTGGTAGCCACGACGTTCAAGTTCAATGAGCAGGTCGGAGTATTCATCAGGCTTGGCAGAACGGCTTTGGGCGATGCAGCCGATAGTAATCGGCGGCACAATGCTGGCCGATGTGCTGATAGCAGGTGCAATACCAGCCCTGATTGTCGGCAGGCAGTTCGGGCATGAGGGCGAAGATGATGCCCTCTTTGTCTCTGCGGAAAATGACGATGGTGGTTTCCATTGGTCTCACTCTTCGGTAATGGTGAAGCCTTGCCGCTGTAGATTCGTGAGTAAGTCGCTGGCCATCCGAGGATCGACCATTATTGAGCCTCCGATCACCTGCCACTCCTCGTAGTCGATGACGCCGACATCGCAGGCTTTGGCTGCGTCTGCCGAGATAGGGGTGAGAGCGACCATGCTACCGAGATTGGCAACCAGAAAATCGGTTCCGTCTTTTGCTGTGTTTGCGACCATGATTTGGTTTCCGTTGCCCTGCTCTTCTGCATTACATAACCGCCACGATGAAAACGGAGGGCGACAAAATCCGCCCCTATTCCACACCCAAGGCTCTGACTTCCCTCACGCCGAAGGCCACCTTGTCGGCAAGGGCGTGGGTGAATCCCTCTTGCTCATGGTGCTGCACGGCGTTTTCAACCGCTTGCGATGCTGCCGCCCGTAGGTCGAGCGTGTTGACCTCATCCCCCAAATCGCACAAACTGGCCTGCAATGTGACGGCCACCACCACCTCGGCCTCATTGTTGTCTCGCTCCAATTTGCTCGGAGGATGCTGCATGTCGTCCAAGATTTCGGCAATCTTGTCCAACACGTCTGCTTTGGTCGCACAGGGATGTTCATTCTTCAATGCCTTGCGGTTGTCTTGAACCAGCCAGGGCATCTCGATGTTGTTGGCATCGAAGAACAGGGCGATCAGCCCCACCTTGGTTCCATCGGGAATGTTCATTTCTGGCTCCTTTGCATTACATAACCGCCACGGCGAAGCGGAAGGCGAGGAAATCAGTCGTTGCCCCAGATTTCTTCCACGGCTCCTGGTGGGCAATCTGGCGACAGCCGTTCGGGAATCTCGAAGCCACGTTTTGTCAGTGCCCGATTGAAGGGTGCTTCCAACAGCACAACCTGCCCTTGCTTCAACGAGGCATACTGCTGTGCCTTGTGTCCCGCCCACGCTTCACCGTCACGGGCGACGAATACGAAGCGATTCAGGCCGAAGGAATTGGCATTGCTGCTGATGGCAGCCACCTTGAAGCGTTTGTGTCCGTTGTTCTTGTTCATCAGTTGACCCTTTCAAGAAAACAAACCGCCACGGTGGCTGCGGAGGGCGAAGAAATCACGCATCGCTGACTTGAGTCTCCAAATCAGCGTCGTAGGCGATCTGCTTGGGCGGAATGCCTCTCTCTTTGGCGATCTGCCCTGCCGTCTGTTTTGCCCAACATCGCAGTTTGTATCGCCGCACGGCGTGGGGTGAATTGGGGTCGATGACAGTCGGGGAGTCTTTCCAACAATTGCCCGCCGAGTATTCGTAGACAATTTGCCCATCGTCGAGAACTTGAACGCTGTAGCCGTATCGAGTGGCTGCGTAGCTCACGGTTTGCATGGCTTGGCTCCTTCTGAAATCCTGATGTACAGGAAAACTATTTCTTTCCCCGGTCAGCCAGTTGCTTCATTGCTTGGAGGAATGGGGCGAGATGCTGCTGGTTCTGCTGCCCCTTGAACTCCAGATGCTCGAAGTTGGGGAATCCCATAATCGGTGCGTCCAAAGAGGAGTCGTTCGCCTTCGCCGCATCGTTGATTGCCCCGAACGTGGCGGCGATCATTTCGTTCCATTCGCCAACTTCCTCCACAAGGGCTTTCACGTCGTACTTGCCATCGTGCCACGTATACACCCGCTTTTCCGCCCACGGATCATCGGTGTAGTACGACCGTCCGTACTTCCCTTCGTCGTCGATCTCGACCTTGATCGTCGGCAGCTTGCCGATTCGGTCGAGCAGGTGAATGACGCACAAGTGGCAGCGGACGAAGTTAGCGATCCCCCCGCATCGCTCATCGCTTGCATACTGCGTCTTGCAGAAGTTGCCATATCGCCAAGTCGAGCCCAATCTGGTCTTGATCTTCCGTTGCTCTTGGTACTTCTCATCGTCGGGAGCATCCCATCGGTCGTGGCCATTGGTTTGCAGCCATCGTCGCCAACGTTGCCAGTCGAACTCCCAACGGGTGCTACCGCCTTTCGTGATTGTTTTGGTGAACTTGTCGTCGTCCATCGGGCAGTAGGTCACTTCGATCTCAGCGGGGTATCGAGCGAGACCGAAGCTCGCCCATTCCGAACCCGGACCAGGGACTGTCCAGAACGAAAAGATTTCCAATGGCTGGACGCTTATGCTGCCAGACTGTTTGCGGTGCCAAGGAACAGGGACATGTTTGCAGCCGTCCAAGACAGCAGAGAACAACTGATCGTCTTGGCGTAGATCGTCCAGAGGCTTTTGGCACACGTCGGGACCGAGGTGCCGAACTTGTTCATCGACGGACTCGAAGGGCAGATCAAGAGCAAGCTGCCGCATCTGTTCGACAAGGCTCTTGGCTTTTGCCGTGGAGCGTGTCTTGCTCGTCAGTCCATAATGGATTGTCAATCCCATCGCAGTTTTCCTTTCAGTTCGTTGTGTTGTTCGCTTCCTTCAACCTGATGTACAGGAAAACTACTTCTGTGCGGACAATCTCCCGAGCATTCGTTCGATGTTGGCGACCTGTTTGATGTGTGGGACAATCAACTCCTCCAAGATCACGGACTCGGCATTGGCATAGATGTCCCGAATGTCGGCCAGCAGAAGTTGGGCGGCGTGGTGGGCCTTTTCCAGTCGTTCACGTTCGTTCTGGGTCATATTCACCTCTTTCTGCATTGCTGATGTACAGGAAAACTACTTACGAATATGGGAAACCGCAGAAAGCGGGTTGTTTTCTCTTCATTACCGCCAAGGGTGCGGTGGAGGGCGAGAAAGTTGTTGGCGAGATTTCAGCCTGCCGCTGACACTGGACGTGATACGGGCGTTTTGATACTGCAATGGCCTGCCGTGGCTTCGCTGCAAGTCTCTCCGCAAGAAGTAGTTAGAGCTTTGCGACGAGCGGCTATGGTGCTGGCAGTCTCAGGTGTCAGCGACTTGGCAAAAAACATCCAACGGCGAGCATAGATAAGGCATGGCCCTGTTCTTCGACTGGATGATGCACCGTGACACTGCGACCCTGCTCCACCTGCTGGAATCTGCTGAGTATTTCGACCCGCAGGCTTACAACGCCGCCTTCAACAGCGAACTGGAGAAGCTGATCCGCCGACTCCCCGACAGCGAGGCAATGCGTCAGGCAATTGAGACAAAGGGCTTCGATTGGGCAAATTACATCGCCAGATCATTGCTTCGGGCTGGGCTCCGTGACGACGACCAGCAGGAAGCATTCCACCAAATCGTCGTCAAGCTACTTGTGGAACCGGGCAGGCTATTCCGGGGATGGGAGCCGCAAAGGCACGGGCCTCTTGAGCAAAGATTCAAGAGAAGCGTTTGGAACGGCATCAGGAACATCACCGAGAAGGCTCGGAACCGACGACGATGGATGACCGCCGTTGACCCGAGCATCATGGCGGGGCAATTCTCGGGACGGCAGCCCTATTCCGACTTGATCGACCAGTTCCGCCAGTTGGTTGGTCAGCGATTGGGGAAGCTGGCGTTAGAAATCCTCGATCAAAAACTCGCTGGCGAGGATGCCAACAAAATGATCGGAAAGTCGCAGTATGGCACGCCAACTGCTTATTATATTAAAGGGGAAACCCGAGCCATCAAACAACTCGCCTACGAATTCGCACAGCAGACCGGCGATGCTGGGTTCTTGAATATGGTAGATCGGGCATTCAGTGCCGAGCAGCAGACCGTCAAAAAACGTCGGCAGGCAACGGCTGCCCGCCAAGCACAATAGTTTTCCTGTACATTGGGCGTGGAGCCGGGGATATATCCTGGGCCTTCTGAGACACGCAACTACAACGCCACTCTGCCTCAGCCCATCGGGAAGGGGTCGCTTGTAGGATACCTCTGAATCGGTAAAATGGGGGTTTCTGATTCGCTGGCCGATCCCCAGCACCGGAGCATGAAGTGGAACTGCGAGACGCAACTCGAAAGCTGATGGCCGAGACGGAGCAGGCGACCGGCTGCCAAGTGGTCGTGACTGTGGACGCCACCCTCACGATGATGTCGGGCGTCCTGATGGCCACCACAGATCGCCCCGGCCATATCATTCGCATCCACCCGAAGGCCCCGGCTGCGGTCGATTATTACATTGTCTACTATTGCGGCATGGTCCAGCGGTTCTTCGAGAACCCGCCCGAAGAGCGATTCTTCTTCGGCGTGGGGGAAAAGGGACGTTATCAGTTTCGCAAAATGCTCGAACGTATGCCCACCTTCAAGCGGCTGGGCGAAGCTGCCATCTTCGCCATGTGCGAGCAATTGCTCAACGGAATTATGACCCACTTGCGTTCCATTCCGCTCGGGCTGCGACTCGACAACTGGATTTTCAACGAACATCCCGAACTCGTGGAGATGCAGCGGACCGCCATTCAGCCCCAACTCCAAGAGAACACCCGCTCAACCAACGAGAAGTTCCGCAGCGTGTGTCCTCCCCAAGTCTTCGATGCCACGATGGCGATCAACGCCGCCTTCGCTCAGTTCTGGGCCGAGAAATGGAACCAGCCTGAATTGGCATTGCCCTACAAGGCCAGCGGCTATGCGGCGGCTGGCGAGAAGCTGCTGAAGATTCTCCATGATTTGCCGGATTCGGGCAGGACGGATCGGGCGTTGATTGATGCGTGGGGGGCGGAATTGAAATTGACGAACGGGTACGTGTGGGTTCCTTACCCAGGCCCGCAGCACGCATAGGATTCCTTCATGGCCGAATACCACTTCAACATCTCCTTGCAGACCTTCGATGCTTCGCTGCTGCCGTCTGGCTCTCCGGCCAAGGGATCGAAGGACTACGCCGCAGCCGTCCATCATTTCCTCCAAGAGCAGTTTGCGGGCTTCAAGGGTGACGCACGCATCGTGGTGTCCGAAGATTCCATTCTTGTGGAATGGACGCCGCCGCCGTCCGTGAAAGACCCGATTGAAGCGGCGGTGATGAAACTGGAAAGCGGGGAAATGATCCCTGCCATCGTGATGCTGGAACTTCTGCGGCAAGAGCATCCCGATGATCTTCGGCTTCTCTACAACCTGGGATTGGCCTACAGCAACTTCGGTCGGCTGGAGGATGCCAGGGCGACATTGAACGAGTCGATTCGGCTCCATCCCAGCCACGTCAATTCCCGTGTTGCCTTGGGAGTCACCTATGCCAAGGAAGGCCGCAACCAGGAAGCCGTGAAGATACTGGAAGAGGCGGTTGCCGCCGAACCGAACAATCCTTGGGCACAACGCAACCTCGGTGGTTGCCTGCTTGCCTTGAGGGAAGTTGACCGTGCCATCTCCTGTCTCCTGCGGGCGACCCAACTGAATCCCAAAGACCAGCAAGCGTTCTTCGGATTGGGTGAGGCATATCGGGTCGCCGAGCGGCTTGAAGACGCCGACACCGCCTACCGGCAGGTGGTCGCCATTGACGAGTTCAATGACATGGCCAAGCGGGCAAAACAGCAGTTGTCAGCCCTCGCCCGTGTCGGCTTCATGATGAAGGGCGGTACGACGGGTCGCCCGGACGCCGTGATGTACTGCCTTTCGGCCTTGGAGCATTTTGCGGACTCTGTCCGACGAAGAGGTGCAGAGGATTACGTTCGAGATTGGTATGCTCGGCACGAAGGGGTTCGAGGTCAACGATCCCGCCCAACAGTATCAGCTTCGGTCGATGCCCGGCAAGTTCAGCGGGCTGCAAATGGTGTGCATCATGTACGTGGGCTTCAAGCGAATCGCCCCGGAATGTGCTGCCAGCTTCGATCTCTCGAACGAGTACGCCGTGGCACTGGAAATGTTTGAGAAGAGACGGGCGTAGGGAGACAACACGATGGGAATCCTGCGGCAACTATTTGGGCCAAGCAGGAAAGAAATCTGGCGGCAGCTTTGCAGCGAGACTCAGGCCGAGTACGTCAAGGGTGGATTCTGGAAAGGTGACAAGGTACAGGCCAACCACGGGCAATGGACAATCACTCTGGACACCTTCACGGTATCGAACGGGAAGACCTCGACGACGTACACCCGCCTACGGGCTCCCTATGTCAACAAGGACGACTTCCGGTTCACGATCTACCGAAAGGGCTTCTTCAGCGACCTCGGCAAACTCCTGGGAATGCAGGATGTGGAGGTCGGCTACCCCGAATTCGACGAGGCGTTCATCATCAAGGGCAACGATGAGAGAAAGCTGCGAGCATTATTCGCCAATCCGAGATTACGTCAGTTGATTGAGGTGCAGCCAAACATCCATCTGACAGTCAAGGACGATGAGGGTTGGTTTGGCATGAGTTTTCCCGAAGGTGTGGACGAACTCTACTTCTGCGTGCTCGGCGTCATCAAAGAAGTGGACCGGCTGAAATCGCTTTACCAACTCTTTGCCGAGGTCTTGGACCATCTATGCCATATAGGGTCGGCTTACGAAAACGATCCGAGGTTGGAATTGTGATGCTGGCATAGCATGGCGGCGACGTGCCAAACGTAATCGTTCACACTCGCCGTAGCCGAGGGATGGCATTGGGCTTGTCGTAGGTGACTGCCTTGACGGCCAGCCGACGAAGGGCTATACCAATCGACAACGAAACTGGGCACCAACTGAAAGAAGCTCTGTCATGGCGAAGAAGAAACCCACGGAATCGGCCCTCACAAACGTGCTGAGCACCACAATTGAATTGCTGCAAGACGCTGAGAATGTCGAGGATGACGGCATGATTACGGTCAGTAACAGCGTCTACATGCGACTCCGAGCGGCGGTCAAGGAAGCCACCGGCACTGCGTATGGCATCGCCGTGAGCGA
Source organism: uncultured Planctomycetia bacterium (assembly GCA_963719005.1). GTDB lineage: Bacteria > Planctomycetota > Planctomycetia > Pirellulales > Thermoguttaceae. The sequence continues at coordinate 1,620,119 of CAVRAR010000014.1, read as the reverse complement.
GGAGAGCGAAGAGGAGGATGACGAGGAGGACGACGAAGACCAGTTCGACGAAGACGATAGTTGACGGCCTTGGAAGACTACGTCGTGAACTCGGATCAACACAGGCTGGCTGGTGGGTCTGGGTGTCGGCTAGCGAGGAACGAGCCACCTATTGATCTTGGGCTTTGAAGCGGGCTTCAATAATGACTCGGCACGTTCGATATCCCCGTCCAACTCCTCGTCATATTGCTCTGCCACAAAGTCACTTACCAAATCCGCACGATCACCGATTGGAACATAGCCATAGGTCTCGTTCCAAATGGCATTGAATTGCTGGTCAGTGATCTTCCGCAGCATCACTTCGAGTTTGTCCCGCTTCTGCATGGGTCTGTTCTTTCTGCTGGGCTCAATTATACCCCTTTGCAGCGAGGTTCACCAGCAGCGTGGAACATCGTCCCCAAGAAAAGCAAGAAGCCCACACCGAAGATGCGGGCTTCCTGTTACGTGCTTTTCTGAAGGAGAGGCGATACGCCGAACTCGGTTACCTGTTGCCCTTCTATCTCAGGCTGGCGGTAAAAACCCGGTGTATCGGCCCTTCCTCTTGGCACGCCCTCTACATATATCCTAGCACGGTTCGGACATTCGGCTATGCCCCGGTTGGGCTACGGGGCATGACATCAGCCAATTACCTAACGTGCTGGCAGTGCTGGCGGAACTACACCGGCGTGACGTTCTCGGCACGAGGGCCTTTCGGACCTCGTCCTTCCGTGTACGACACCTTTTGGCCTTCACGCAAGGCGTCGAAACTGACGCCTTGGAGACTCGATGAATGGAAAAACATGTCTTCTCCACCCCCCGTGCTGATGAATCCGAAACCCTTGTCCGTCAACCTTTTGATAGTGCCTTCCGCCATTTGTGCGTTTCCTGTAGCGATTGTTTGGATTGACGCCACCTGGCTTAAGATTGCCGACAGGCCGCCGTCCGTTGGTTGACAGCAGTATAGCCCATTACGGTGCCATTAGGCAAGTGGGGTGGCATATCGGCAGTTCTACGACTTGCGTGGTCGTGGTTGCTGGCTCCTGGCCTGCTCGATGTCGGTCGCCAGTTGCGTCACATCTTTTGTGAATTGTGTGAGACATCGGCTTGCATCCTTCTCGTTCATCTCCTCCAACGTTCTCTTCATGTTGCCGCACTTCAAGAGAAACTTGTACGCCGTTCTTGCCCGCTCCAGCAGTTCCGGCGTCCAGTCTTTCGAGACCATCGTGGCTGCCCAGAGCAACTTGCCACCGATGATGAGTTTTTCCTTCGGAGTGGCCGAACTGCTCTTCAGAAAGTTGGCGGCTTGTTCGACGAGATGTGGAGTTGGCATGGCTGTTTCCGACAACTAATGGTGGACGAACCTGCAAGAACGGCTCCAAGTAAGGCTACTCCTCGCTCACCTGCCCCGCAACCCCCATGCTGCCCCTTGGTATCATGGCATCATAGCCGCTTCCTCTGCATCGCATCGGTTGAAAGGCGGGGGTTGCCAGTGGGAGTATTCTATCTCGACACGCCCTCAGACGACGCTAAAATGGACAGCTATGAAGAAGCTCAGTCTCCACCCAGCCTGTAAGCTGTTTCCCCAGTTGCCCAAAGACGAACTGAGAGCCCTGGCTGCCGACATCAAGGCCAACGGGTTGCAGAATTCCATTGTTCTGTACGAAGGGAAGATTCTCGATGGGCGAAACCGCTGGCTGGCGTGCCGAATTGCCAAGATCAAGCCCACATTCGTCCAATGGAAGGGCCAAGGAAGCCCGGTGGCTTGGGTGATTTCCGAGAACCTTGTTCGCCGCCATCTTACGTCCAGCCAACGGGCGGTCATCGCTTTGGACATCCTGCCCATGTTGGAGGAGGAAGCCAAGGAAAGGCTGACCTTAGGCAAGAAATTGACTAGGGTCTCAGCCAACGGCAAAGGGAAGGCCAGCCAAATTGCCGCTCGCCTAACCAAGAGCAACTCGGCGTATGTGGCAGCGTTGAAGGCGATCAGCAAAACCGCCCCTGAGTTGATCGAAAAAGTCCGCAATGGTGACCTGAGTGTTCCCGATGCCAAGCGACTGTCCGACATCCCCAAGGATCAACGCAAGGAATTGCTGCGGCAGGTGAACGGCCAGAGCCACAACGGGGAGATATTCCGTCAAACAAAGGATTACTGGGACCAACGCAAAGGAAATGCCGACAATCCACGGGATTTTCACCCCACGCCCGAGCACCTCATCGAGTCCCTGATCGCAAGAGAGCGGTTCCAGGGAATGATCCACGAACCAGCAGTTGGTGATGGAGCAATCATGCGGGTGCTGAGGAAGGCAGGATACAACGTCACCGGAACGGACATTGCCAGAGGAATTGACTTCCTCAAAACAAAGAAGTCCGTGGCGAACATCGTGACGAATCCGCCATACGCAGATGGGATGGCTGAAAAGTTCTGCCGCCACGCCTTGAAACTCGCTAAGAAAAAAGTGGCGATGCTTCTGCCAATGTGGTTTCTTGAGGGGGTGCAACGGCACGAACTGTTCACCAAGGAGCCTCTCAAGGCGATCTACATCTGTTCTCGCCGTTCGACGTTTGGCACAGACCAGGCATCCCACGCCCCATTTGGGACCATGTGGGCGGTCTGGGAGATAGGATACAAAGGAAAGGCTCGGATTGAGTGGATTTTGGATTGAGAATCACAGACGGATGTAATACCGTCGAATCCCGCTTTGCTCCATGACCGTGACGATCCTGCTCTGCCTGTAAAATGGACGGCTATGAAGAAACTCAGTCTCCACCCAGCCTGCAAGTTGTTTCCCCAGTTGCCCAAGGACGAACTGAAGGCACTGGCTGCCGACATCAAGGCCAACGGGTTGCAGAATTCCATTGTCTTGTATGAGGGGAAGATTCTCGACGGGCGGAATCGATGGCTGGCATGCCGAATTGCCAAGGTGAAGCCCACATTCGTCCAATGGAACGGTTCGGGATCACCGATTGGCCTGGGTACTTTCTGAGAACCTTGTTCGCCGCCACCTTACTTCCAGCCAACGGGCGGTCATTGCCTTGGATATTCTGCCCATGTTGGAAAGGGAGGCAGGAGAACGTCGAGACCTCAGGCAAAACATTGCCTAAGCTGTCAGCCAACGGCAAGGGAAAGGCGAGCCAGATTGCCGCTCGACTGACCAAAAGCAACTCGGCGTATGTGGCAGCGTTGAAGGCGATCAGCAAAACCGCCCCTGAGTTGATCGAAAAAGTGAGGGCTGGGGATTTAAGTGTCCCCGATGCGAAGCGATTGGCCGACATCCCCAAAGAGAAACGCCAGGAATTGCTGCGGCAGGTGAACGGTCAGAGCCACAATGGGGAGTTCCTGCGGGAGTGGAAGGCGTTCAGCACCCCGAAGGCACCGAAGCCGGTCCATCGTGCAGCCAACGAAAGAAAGAGCCGGATCAACGCAGCCACGCTGATTCATGGCGATTGCACCAAGAGATTGAAGGAACTGCCGTCGAAGAGCGTCGATGCCATCATCACCGATCCGATCTACCCTGAGGTCAAGCGGGAATACGGACGGATAACTGAAGCAGAATGGCATTCACTGATGCAGGCCGTAGTTGTCGAATGCCGCCGCATCCTGAAGCCGAAGGGCAGTGCGGTCTTCATCTTCCAGCCCAACTACGAAAAGATCGGCCACATGCGACCCTGGCCTGTGGGAGTTTGTTGCCTGGGCGGCGAAGGAATGGAACCTTGTTCAAGACGTGTATTGGTGGTCGATAGACGCCTTGCCGCTGGCTGGAACAGATCGGAAGTACGGCCTTCTTCGTCAGAGCGTAAAGATGTGCGTGTGGCTCGGTTCGCCCGACTGCTATCGCAACCAAGATGCGGTGCTGTGGACCCCATCGCAAGCCATGTCAACGAAACACCGGGCTGACCACGCACTTCGCACGGGGCCAAGCGGGAGAACATATCGCAACAGCACGATTGCCAGAGCAGCTGACGAACGAGGCGGCACCACTCCATTCAATCTGCTGCCAATCTCAACTGGTGCCCAACCGGGCGGTGCCGAGCATCATCCTGCTTCAACCCCCTACGACGTAGCGGCATGGTGGTGCCGGTACATTCTCCCGCCACGGGGAGTGCTGCTCGATCCGTTCTGTCGGTTCAGGGCACAATACTGGCGGCTGGCTTGGATCGTGGAGCATCAAAGGTCATCGGCATCGACAAAGAGAAGAAATATCTGGCGATTGCAAAGAGAAGGATCACAAAGGGCTGAAATACCACCGCACCCCATCCCTCTCCACCACTCTGACGATCCTGCTGCCAACCAACGCCTGGAGAAGCTCATCCACCAGTTTCTTCGGCAGTTCAATTCCAGATCGCAGTTTTGTTTCTGGGATGCCTGCTGCCCCTGCCTGTTGAATGAGCATGGCGAGACGGTCGGAATCGGGGATTTCTTTCTTGAGAAGCCAAGCGTTGAAGGTCATGGAGATAGGTATGCTCGTTGACTCGGGTTTGCTTTCCACCCTATCTCGACAATCCGTCGAAGAAAAGCATTTAAGGCCCTTCCGTTCTGGGGTGGCAAGGTTTTGGTCGGCTGATGTCGGCGTCCATCTTGGCATCCTCCCAGCCTTCATCCCATTGTTGTTTTGCGGTTTCCTCCCTGTAGGGATTGTCGCTTTGGGGCAAACGCTTCTCGAAAGCGACATGCCCTTCTCGGTAGGCGTCGTTCATCGCAAGACCTCCTCTGGTTATTCGGTTGGACACAGTACGTCACCCGACCACACAACCGCAAACTGAAAGGCAGTTCATTCCGGTCGCTTAAGAACGAAGCCGTAATGATACGGCGGTAGGTCAATGAATCCGGGCGACAGACGTTGGAATCCGGCCTGCTCTGCCCAACCACGGCATTGTTCGGGGCGAGGACGAATATCCATGTTCGGTCCTCGTGGCGTGCTTGGATCGTAGTTCCAGTGCATGATTGCCAACTTGCCGCCCGGCAGCAAGACCCTCCACGCTTCCCGCAAGAGCACCGGCGTTTCCTCAGCGTGAAGGATGTTGAAGAGCATTGCGTAGTCTACGCATCCATTGGGCAAGCCAGAACCTTCCACAACGAAGTCTCGCAAGCAGACAAGCACATTCTTTAGATTGGCGGCTTCGGCTTTAGCCTTCGTTGCCGCCACCATTTCAGCTTCGATGTCGAGAGCATACACGATGCTCCGAACGATTCGAGCGGAGGGTATTGTGAAAGTGCCGTAGCCGCAGCCGAAGTCCACAACTCCCATGCAATCCGCCGTCAGCCCCAACTTCTTCAGCGTCTCTTCCGGCTTGAAGAAACCTTCCCAGACCTCCTCCGATGGCATGCCACTTTCACGAGTCTTCATGCGGTCTCCCAAACACCAGTGCAGCACTCAATTCTTGCCGACACACCCTGTTCCGGCAAGGGTGTCGAATGTAGAATGCCCAGATTCTCCAGATGCCACCTTTGGAAAAGAAGTGCCCACCATGCCCAACATCGCCGCCACGCTCAAATGGGTGCTGACCGTCTCCTTTTTGATGTTCAGTGCTGCTGGAGGGCTTTGGGGTGACGAGACCGACGACTACGTGCAATCCCACATGCAGCGACAGCACATTCCGGGCCTGTCGCTAGCCGTCGTCAAAAAGGGAAAACTCATCTTGGCCAAAGGGTACGGTTTGGCCAATGTCGAGCACAACGTTCCAGCCAAGCCCGAGACCATCTACCAATCTGGCTCCCTTGGCAAACAGTTTACGGCAACGGCGGTGATGCTCTTGGTTGAAGAGGGCAAGCTACGACTGGACGATAAGATCACGAAGTATCTTGACGGGACGCCGCAGGCATGGAAGGGCATTACGGTGCGGCACCTGCTCACCCATACCAGCGGCATCAAGAACTACGGTCCCGAAGACCTGAACCTGCGGCAGGATTATGCCGAGAAGGAACTTCTCCAAAAGGTGGTGTCCTTCCCGATGGATTTCGCTGCCGGGGAAAAGTGGTGCTACAGCAACACGGGCTACATGCTGCTGGGCATTATTATCCGCAGAGCCTCGGGGGAATTCTACGGCGACTACTTACGTAAGCGGGTGTTCACACCACTGGGCATGGAAACGGCCCGCATCATCAGTGAAGAAGACATTGTTCCAAACCGTGCGGCTGGCTACCGCCTCGTTAAGGGACAGCTCAAGAACCAAGAATGGGTCTCGCCGTCGTTGAACACCACTGCCGATGGATCGCTTTACCTTACTGTCCTCGATCTGGTGAAGTGGGACGCCGCATTGTATACAGAGAAACTTCTGAAGCGTCCGAGCCGGGAGCAGATGTGGACGCCGGTGAAGACAACCGATGGCAAGTCCCATCCCTATGGCTTTGGCTGGAGCATCGGAGAGTTCCGGGGCCATAAGGTTGTCGAGCACAGTGGGGCTTGGCAAGGGTTTCAGACCTACATCACTCGCTTCGTGGACGACAAATTGACCGTCATCGTCCTGGCGAACCTGGGCGAAGCGAACCCAGGCGAGATTGCCCACGGTGTTGCCCATCGGTATCTAACGGCGGCGGTGATTGCCGAGGTTGGTGAACTCGGTGAGAACATCTACGATCTGGCGAAGGACAAGGATTGGACCAAGGTCGGGGAGAAATTGGTTTCGCTCAAGAAGGAATCTGAGTCACTCAAGTCGCAAACCAAGGAGGCGAAGAAGCAACTCGGCAAGAGCATCGCAGCCCTCGAAAAGGCCAGTGGTGTGAAGGATCAGCAAGTCACCATGCAGGAGGCGAACCAGATAACGCTGATTGCTACCAACCTCACTGAACCGTTCCATCCACAAGTCCCCGTGGATATTGCGAGGCTCGACTACTATGGTCGTGAATTGGAGTTTTGGTCGGCAGTGAAGAACGAGGCCAAACTCATCGAGACAGCCGACGCCCTGAAGAAGACGTGGGACAAGGTGCGTCCGTCCGTGAAGAAACACGGTGGCACTGCGGAGGTGACGACGTTCGACGGGCTGATGCTCCAACTCAACGCAGCCAAGTCACCCCAGCAGTACAAGAGTATCGCCACTCCTATCCTTGACGAGGTAGACAACCTTGAAAAGGTTTTTGCGAAATAGCTTGGCAACAGATTCAGCCTTCTCTGCCCTCTTTTTCAGCATATTCAGAACCTATGTCACTGAATGGGGGCTTTGGCCTCGCTTTGCGGATTCTTCCTTCGATTCTGCGGCTAATAATTGTTCATTCAGTTGTAACCCAGAATCGGAGATATCGATATGGCGAAGAAACAGAAGGTCAACAAGACCCAGGCAGTACGTGATTACCTGAAGACCCATCCGAAGGCCATGAGCGGAGAGATCGCTACGGCGTTGACCAAGCAAAGGGCATCAAAATCACGGCGGGCCACGTCGCCAACATCAAGACTCAGATCAACAAGAAACGCACCGTCAAGAAAGCGGCGAAGAAACAGGCCGCAGTCGAAGCAGCAGCACCGGCAGCCGTGGAAAAGCCGACAAAAGCTGCTGACACAGTCACGCTTGAGCATGTCAAAGCGGTCGCACTCACGGTCAAGACCCTTGGCGGCTCCGTTCGCCTCTATGAACTCCTTGGCCTCATCAAGGAAGTTGGCGGCTTGAAAAAGTTCAAGGATTTGCTGGAAGCGATCTCGGGAACCGAAACGGACGCAATCCCGTTTTGAGCTACCCGCCATTCTGAAAAGTCAGCCAAGCCCTGGAAATGACGCCAGGGCTTCTTCTTTTGACGGCGAGACCTAAGATGGGCAAATCACTTTTTCTCTTTGACCGGGATCGGCTCGTGCGAATCCACCTCGATACGGATGTCAATCGCAAGCGAGCAGCGACGGCAACTGATCGACCCGATGGGATAGCTGCCCCGTTGACCGCATCGGGGGCAGACAAGTTCAATTTGCTGGGACACCTCGGCTGTCGTTGGCACGGCAAGTGTGCCGCCAAGCCGATGGAGTACCGGAATACACAGGGAGAGACAACCATCCAATATCCCCACAGCCCCGGCAAATCGCAGCATCCATCCCCCTTCGTCGTACACGATCATCGTAGAGATGATTGCGGCAAGTGCCAGGATTGCCACCACAGCGGCATAGTAGACCCAGACCACACGCCGTTCCAATTTGACGAGCGAAAGCAAGCAGGCTTGGGCGAAGGAGAATGAGAAGACAGCGAGAATGATAATGATTTTGGAAATGGCATCAGAATCCAACCATTCGGCCCAAATGCCGGGAAGGAACAGTGCGAATCCAGCGATGCTCAGGGCAAGCCCCGGTATTGATAGCAGACCATGCTGCCTTCTCTCATACGCTGCGGCACAAGCCAGCGAGGTGACACTGAAATAAGAAATGCCCAGTGTTGTCAGAAGGATTTTCTGCTCCGTTTTCCCGAACGTGCCGAAAAGCAGCACATAAATTCCTGCCAGGGCGGCCAGAACCAACCCGCCCACGACCATGTACAGCAAGATTCGTTGGATTGAGCGGCGGTTTCCCATTGGAATCTCCCGATTATCGGCCTATCTCGGTGCTGGACTGGCTCCACTTATTATGGCGAATTCCGCTGTTGGGTATAACGCCGAATGCTGCTTCCGGCAGGAGATAAGCATTGGGCGGAAAAAATGGAAAACGCTGGTCAGTGCCCACCCTATTCAGGGAAGAGGCGTTGTTGCACCTTGATTGGTTCGTCCTTCCCTGATTTCCATTTTGTCTTGACGGGCTTCTCGGGCTGCATTACCCAGGCAGCGATACACTTCTCAAGGTAGTTGGGGGCAACTGCTATTTGTCCCCTGAACAGGTCCGTCAGTTCCTCGTCCCACGGGCCGATGCGATCCCGTGTCGTTGTGCCAAATCGCAGAATGAGATTGTCCCAGAACACAAACGTAAATGTCTCATCCTGGCATCGATAGATCATGCCGATAACGGTTCTGCCCTCATGCTCAATGGAGAGCCAATCCCCTGGGGTGATGGATCGTCGTGCAGACCGATTCCAGCGATGGGGACATTCGGGCAAATCATCGCCACATCGAGAAAAGAGTTCGCACTGGCCATTCCGATTATCCATCACACGATCCCATCGGCTCGTTGGGGTGGATTTCGATGCATTGCAGCCGGTCACCATTGATGTCCGTCATCGCACTCATCCTCCAACTCGCTTCACTCGATAGCCCATGCTTTCAAGTTCCGTAACGATTCGATCCCGCTGATCGCCCTGAATCTCAATCCTTCCATCCTTGGGCTGCTCCTTCTTGGAATCGGCAGACGGTTTGGCGGCTCCTCGCATTTGTTCAATCAAGGGGGCAAACTGTGAAACGCTCAACAGCTTTCGCTCTTGGCCGGATTCGTTCTTGTATTCAAACTGGTCGCCAAATTCCCGCTTGAGGTCGGCATCTTTCTTTTTGGTGAACCCACCGATATAGATTCGGTGTCCTTCCTTGTCGTCCCATTCTTTCAAGTTGACGAAGTATTCGCATTTCCTTGCCTTGGCGATTTCATAGAAGGCTTGCATGACGAACATACTTGAGCCAACCGAACCAAGCCTCTTTTTGCGGATCACCGTGATCGTGGAGGTTTTGTCGCCCCTCTCGGTTTCCGTCGCTCTCATCGCAAAATCCGCACCATCCTTGTCCTTGGCCTCGATCTGAACCAGTTTCGGTTCCCCACTCACAGCCCGCTGCACCGCCTTGAGATACTCGGTGCCGTCTTTCTTGGTCGGGGTCAAGTATCCGCCTTCGCCGTTTTCGTTCCAGGCGTAGATCAGCATTAGCCGCTGTGGCGTGGTCTTGTCGGGATGCTTATCCATCCAGCGGACGCCCAGCCGCATGAATTCTTCAACCAGTTGCGGTGTGCGGTCGGCATACCAGACCGACATTTTCTCGGGCGGCATTTGCCCCTGTTCCCAAGGCCGCCGATCCCAACCGGCTGTGATGACCGGAATGTAAGGGAGCGGAGTCTGCTCGGCAAACTGGTCGAAAATCCTTTGGCTGCCTTCGATCAGTTTTCGGAATGGCTGGCTGCCACTGCCGTTGAACACGCCCAGAGGATAGTTATAGCCGGTCAGCAGCGTATAGCCCGAGCGAGAGAGATCGCCCAAATGCCCTCCGGGGCTAGTGCAGGTGGCGATGGATACGCCGGGCAGTCCGACCTTCTTCGCCTTGTCCCGTAAAGAATCCAATGCCTTGCGGACACCATCCACGCTGCCGAAGGCTTTTTGTAATTCATCGGACGAGAGAATAATCAAGAGCGGCTGCCCGTCCAATCGCAGATGGCTTGGTTTCTGAAAGAGTTCGATCCACTTCTCGCAACAGGTGTCCCAGTCCTTCGGCCCAATGCGGAAGCCTTCGTGATTTGCCACCAGTAGGCAGAACTTCAATCGTCGGCAATTGGGAGCCTTGAGATACAATCCGAGGGCGTTATTGAGCGGCGTCGTCTTGGTCTTTTCCTCGGGGTAGTACCAGTCGAAAGCCCAAAAGGCAATGTCGTGGTCGGCACAATAGTCGATCTGCTTCTGCATGATCTCCACGGTGTCGTCTTTCCAACCCCAGACAGGCTTGCGGTCGGCATACTCGGTTGTCAGCAGCTTGGTGATGTGGATTTCGTTGGTCCCGCCACTCCAGCCGTCGAAGAAGTAGGCTCCAACCATTGCCTTGGGTTTGGGCTGCTGGGCCACAGCCGTTGCCGGGATGAAGGCGGCAAGGCACGCCAATAACCATCTGAGTTGGCTCATGATGGATTTTCCTGAGTGAATGTGTTGATCCTGGCAGTATAGCCGATCTTCCTTTGATCTGGCACCCAGGCGACAGAGGATAAGTGGCGTTCCGGTTCCACTCTGGGAAGGACGGTTTCGGTTTTCCGCCTTTCCATCTGTCTCCCCTCGTCCCATCGGCAAGGCTCGCCTCCTCATCGATGCCCCTCAGAAGCCGCCACGTTCATTATTTTCAATTCTTAGAGGGAAAACGGCTCGGAACACCATGCCGGGCGGCGAAATTAAAATAAACGATTGGGCGTCTACAGCCCGATGCTGGAAAATGCGGTCGGCACCTTAGGCAAATAATTGACTAGGGTCGTGTTCCAGGCTTGTCTTTAATAATGGGGTGTAGCACTGCACTCTTTTCAAAGGCTCTTTGGCTGCTCCTCGGTGATTTAACTCCTTTGCAGCAACCGTACAGGGAAAGAACACTTTTCTTATTAAAGCCCCATGCTATCTAGGACCGTTTTCTGGAGAGTGCCGTCCTTTGCTTGCTTCACCAGTTCCTCGATGGCCGGAATTCGTTCTGGCATCCGTAAGTGCTCCAAGCGTCGGTGAATGTAGATGCCGATTTCGTGCCAATGGGTGTCCCAATCCGTGCTGTTCACAATCGCCGCAGCATATTCGTAGGCCAGTTCATACTTGACCCCGTCTCGTTGCAGCGAGTTTGCCAAATTGTCCACCGTCGTCTTCGGCGGGCCACGAACACCGGAGGTATCCGCCACGATTTCATCGCAATACCCGATGCTGCAATCCTTCTGAACATATTCTTGCGATCCGGCCTCTTGGAACCATGCAAGTTGGGTTTCCGAAAGTCGCCGTAAGCTGAATGTCAGCCCGTTCTCTTTGGTGATTTTGTGCTGAAGGGCTCCCCGGACTTCCAGAACTTGCAGGGCTTCCCGCACGGTCTCCCAGCGACAGCGGAGAATTGTCGCCAAGTATGCGACCGACCACCCTTCCCGAGGCTCGTAATTGGTGGCGAAACAGTGCCACAAAAGGCTCAGCAGGGCTGCCTGAACGTGGGTAATCTGGCTATTGGGGTGTCGGATGTAGAGTTCCCAGTTCGTGTAGCCATGTCGCCAATGTCTGTCACCCAATTTGGCGATGGTTTCATTTTTCTTTTTGAGGAACCAGCCATCGGGCGGCTGGATCACACAGCGATCCGAGTCCAGCAGCCCCACGTCCAGCAGTTGCTGATCCGCAGTGGCGATGGTTTGTTTGCTGAGTCCAGTGGCTTTGGCGATCTTGCGTATTCGGGGTACGGCGGCTTCGTATTCCGATTGGTAGACCCTATAGCCATACACCATCATCGCTGACAACTTGAGCGGCGTGTTTGGGGTGGAGAACCACAGCCACAGCTTTCGCTTCTTGCCGAACAATTTGTCCCTGAGGGCTAATCTTTCCTGGTTGTTCATGCTTATCCTGCCTGGAGGGTTGTCCTACTTTCCGAGAGCCTTGTCCTATAATCCGTGAGATGATGAGTCAGAATCCGATAGACTTGTCCCAAAAACCGATAGGCTTGTCCTACAATCCGTGAGATGAGTGTCCTGGAATCCGATACAATAAACTTCTATTAGCTTCATATAATTGTGTAAGTTGAACTTAAGTTGCGAAGTAAGATTACTGCGGAGCGATGTGAAGCGGGGGCCAAGCCCCCGCACCCCCATCTCCCATGCATTCGACTGTGTTGGCATTGCCCGCCAGGGCCTTCGGCCCTGCGGGCTTTGGCTGTGCATGGAATGTATCCCGCAGCGGCACATCACGGCATACTCTGCCATGCTCACGAGCCCATCGCCGCAGATTATTGCCCTAGCGTCACCGGTGAGCATGGGCGGGGCGAGGTCGTCCTTGACCTGCCCATTCTTAGCTTTTGCGTGCTGTTTCCCAAACATCGATCTTCTTGACCCCGAGTTCAGCAATACATTCATCGATCACCTCACTGAATTGATGGGAGGCTTTTGTCTCGGCTCGCTTCAAGGCTTCCGTCCGCACCCAATCGTAGTCAGCGGGGGTGTATTGCTTAGCAACGGGAGGTGGAAGATCATAGTGGAGTTGTAACAGTCGCATCTCGATCTTCAGCCTGCGGACTTGTTCAGCCGCAGGGAAATCAATGTTGGGACATTCCCTTTCGTAGTATTCAATCTCTTGCAATGCTTCACACAGTAAATCAGATAACATGTTGTTTACCTCCTTATGTATATGAGTAAGAACTTTCTGTTTTTTGGCCCGACACCACCAATCGCAACAAGTGATCGGCAGCACCTCGACCGGCCCGCACCCACCTTTGACCGTGGGCAGGGGCGGGGCGAGTCCGTGCCCACACCATTCGGCTATTGCCCCTCTTCCCAAAAGACCTCCGAAGAGTCCAACGTGAACCCAAGCGGCTGTTCGAGAGTCTCGAAACATGCAAGTAACGGCTTGAGTTTCGGGTTTCTCGCCAGTAGCAACAATTGGCTTTCGATGTCAATCCAATCCATAACGACTTGCCCAGCCAAAACAGCGTAACGAGAGATCACCTCAGGCTCTGCACCATAAAGCATGTCCTCGATAACGGTCGCCGCAAGAGCTACACCGTTGAAGGCCGGTTTACGATGTTTGGTACCGAGTGTCATGTGCCCAATCATGGTCAGACGGACCTCAATGGGACACTCGGACTCAACCCGTAAGTCCCTCATCAGGGAACTCAACATCGACACCTTCATCAACAATTCAGCCCGTTTCCCCTTTAGGCTTGCGACTTGCGTCTTCATGCTTTTCTTCATGCCTCCACCTCCTCTACCACCAGAAACGGCTCGCCCTCGTCCTCAACGCCGACGGCAACGACGCTTCGCCCGTCACAGCGAAAACGGAGCGGCTCATCATCGCCCATTTCTTCGAGCATCAACTTGAAGTCGGCTGCGTCAGTCCAGTCGAAATCATGGTAGCGATTGCAGCCCAATTCCAAGGAGAAGCACTGCTCGCCACAAATGAGCCGAACCTCATCCCAATCAAACCAACTCTCCGCACGCTGTCGGATGTCACCGGCAGTCAATGCTCGCACACCGCATACAGAAGTCATCACTCACCTCAACAAAGAAAAAGAAAATATATTTGGCCGCTCCATCGGCTTTCCCGACAACCACAAACGCACCAAACAATGCGAAGCGAAGGATCGGGAAGGGTTTGGCCAGCGAGGCCAGAATCACGCCGTCAGGGCATCGTGCCACTTTAGATAGGCGGATTAGTTGATAGCCGGAGTATATCAGAAAAAGAAAATAATTGCAAATCGATTTGCGGTTCATTCTTTTGTTTCCCTGTAAATGACTTTCGCTCCTGAGTCTTCCGTTGGGACGCAGCCGAGTGACCGAATGGCGTCGGCCAATGGGCTGAATCCCAACATCATGTTCGGATTCAGTTCTTCCTATTCTGCCGTTCTTGCTGGATGGATGCCTGTCCGTACCAATGTGATCGAGTGTCCCACCTCGTGGTACTCGCACCATGTGAAATCCTCTGGCTGCAATTCGCCTTGTGAGGCGATAGCGTCTCGTAATTTCTCGAAGGGAGCATAGCGGTCGGACCACGCTGGGTCGGTCACCGCCACCGCATGACCTTCGACTTCCCAATGTCCTTCGCCAAGCAGTCCACAGGCAAAGTCGTAATCGTCGTCGTCAGGGGAGACACCCAACATTGCCGATTCCGAACGGTCTGCGTATTCGCATGGGTTGGAGGGATTTAGGCGATTGTATATCCGGGCCATCACTTTCAATTCCTCCGACCAGTATTCCGGTTCGTCGGCAAGATAATTCAACACAACCAAAAAGGTTCGGTTTTCTTCGGCGGTCAACGGGTGTTCCGCCACGCCCACAATGAAATCAATGGCATCCTGACGAGTTAAACCCTCCCGTCTCAATTCGGCTTCCGATTCGGGCGGGTTAGATAGCAGGGCGATGGCGTTGTAGGTGCCGTCCTCTCTTTTCTCGATATAGCCAACTTCCGGTCCCCGAACAAACACGACATGTACGGTCGGTTTGGAATTCAATGCCACAACCTCGACGCCGTGGTCTTTCATTTCGTCGTAGGGCGGTCCATATTTCCAGCGTAAATATTGTGCGGCTTCGTCGGTCATAGTCGCTTCCTGCTGGTATTTCTCCGTAATGCTCTCTGCCCACTCATCTACAAGTCCCAGGGCCGCAACTTCTTCCCACTGAATGCTGCTGAACATCTTCGCCAGCACATTGGCAACATCCGGCTCGTGGCGGCGTTCGAGAGCCTTTTCGAGAATGTCAACAAAAGCGTTGCACGCCGGTGGAACGGAAACCGAGTGACTTGCGGCTTCGTCAGTATTCAATGACGGGTCTTTGTCTGGTTCCTGAGCCTTGCTCAGTTCTTCGTCCATCAACTCAGCGACCCTGCGAAACATTGCCGGATTGAGTTCGTCATCATTCCCTCGGGTAAATCCAATCAGCGTGTTGTGCTGGCGGTGCTCTTCGTAGTAGCCGCATCGAGAACATTCGTAGACCATAAATGGCCGGTTAGTCTCCGCTAACTCCAACATCGCCCCATTCGCTCCACACACCACGCAGTCCTTAAAACCGTATCCAGTACCCATGACTTGTTTCCTTTCTTGAAATAGTCTGCGACCGGCCCCTTCCATCACCCCAAGTGATGGTCGATGATCTCAGTCGCCTTGGCCCCACTCAACGAATGAGGCCGGGGCGGCTGAGCGTCCTTGCCCATGCCGCTTTCGTCTAGGTCAGGTCAAGTTGCACGCACTCGCCAGCGACCTCTGCACCGACCTCGACTAACGAAATGGTGTCGTCCATATAGTCCCAATCACTGTCACCGATATGTCGTAACAGACGCTCAAGATTATCCCGTACCTGGGATTCGATTGCTGCTTTGCCCCACTCCGCTGGACAACGCACCTCAAGGGATACTTCTTCGACGGCTTGCCTTTCGAGCCGAATCTGCACGACCTTTGTCGCACCACTTTCAGCACTCATAAAACAACTCCTTGGGTTAAAGAATCAAAACCGCCAATTCGCCGCAACTGCCGAACCAATGGGCAATACGGTCGTACACGATATCATCCTTGACCGTTCCTTCAGCGACTTCCTTTGCCAAGGCAATAGCGGTTGCCCAGTGGGCGACCACGCAAGCTTTGACCACGGCTGCCACCTGCTCGGGCGATGCTGCATCAAAATCATCCCATACTTCCTGTGGGACTTCCGGCATCGGATTCCCGGCACCATCCTGCCAATAATCGGCAGGTTTGACTTGATGGCGGCTTGCGATCCACTCTGTCATCAAGTCTCGCAGCCACGGCTTGATTCGCTCGGGAATCAATTGAGAATCCTCGATCTCCACCGGGTTGAGGGAGCAACTAATCACGCTAACAGTCTCGGGCTTCATACAAAGAACCTTTCATGTGCGGACGGTTCTGTAATGGGCTTGGCAGTGTCCGCTCGCCGCCACACGCCGTTTGGTTTCCTTCGTGCTGATTGCAATCCCCCTCCGGGCAGGAGTGCCGCTCTAATTGCGTATGTGTCCCCTGTTGTACTTTGCCTCTGTTAGTCGTTTGACGGATATACGCCAAAACTCTCGGTTTCCTCTACCGTTCACAATCTCAAAATCATGGCAACACTCGGTAAGCTTGTGCCAAGACATATCGTTTACGCACTTCCGCATTGCTTTGCGGATTTCTTTCGTTTTCTCTTCTGGTGTCATTGTTTAATCCTTTGCAGTAGATGGATGACTGAAACCTCCGGTTCGCTCAATCGCCCCGCAGGGGAGATTGTCCAAATGGCATGGGGCGGGGCGAGAGAAACCGGCACCCATCAACGCCGCCACTATTGCCGCCGCCGATCCGGCATCGACCGCCCAGGCGAAAACCCGCCCATCGGCGTCGATGATCTCGCAGCCGCAGGTGCCGGATCGGCGGTAGGTGAACTCGTTCATTTATTAGCCTGCAAAACTGAAGTGTGAGTTGTGGTCAACGAGCAGTTGACCTTCTGTGGTGGAATCGGCGTGAAGTGCGTCGAACAGTTCTTCGAGTTCGTCCTGATTGATTCCGACGTGCCTGCAACGGAATCCGACGCCGTCCTGTTCTGTGGTGGCGATGATGATCTTGCATCGTTTCAAATTGGCAATCAATTCACTTCCTATTGCGGTGGATAACGCACCCGGCCTGAATTCGGAAAGAAACACAACCAGATGCCCTTTGAACGCAAAGCGGCGTGTGATGATGATGCCCGACTTATCCGGCCTGAGATAATTCGGAAGGGTGTTCCATAACAGCCAGCCGCATTGATATTGCCGACAGACTGGTGGCCGGTCGTTGTAGCAATCGCAGCCCGTTGGTGTCGAATGCTTGCACCACTGTTTTGCGGGCTTGTCGAGCAGGGGAAAATGGTAGCAGCACACCCTGCATTCGCCGCAAAGATGTGGACGGTTACTCTTGAAGGCGGCTTGTCGCTTGTTGCGTTCGTTTGCCTTTCGCTTCTTGCGATCTTGTCGTTTGTGTTTGCTCATTGTTTGTCTTACTCGTTCTGTGGTTGACGTTGCTGCACTTCGGGGCTCCAGCCGCTTATTTTTTAATTCTGGGAGGTGGAGGCGACTGAAACCTCGAATTGTTTTTTCCAAATTATTCAGGTCGCAAGGTGTATACACCTGTTTTTGTTATTGCGTTTTGCCATTTTTTCTAGGGTTCGACCTCGCTCTGTGGTCCTCAAACGCATCCAATGCGAGGGAGATTATTGAGGCATGCGACACCCAGACCTTTTCCCCCTGTTCGACAAGGGGAACAGTGTGGTAGCCTTGGGCTTTCTCTTTCGCCACGAGAATCTCCGCTTTAAGCCGACACAATCGTCGGTGCAATTGCTCGGGAACTCGGATCATGCGGGAATTGTTCATCGTGTTTCCTCCAACCAATTCAACATGGTCACGATCACCGTCGCCCAGGCAGGATCAATTGTCCAAGCGAACACAGTTCCATCGAAATCCAAAATCTCGCAGCCAGTTGAACCGCATTGGCGAAACTCATATCTGTAATTCATCAATTACACCTCCAAACAAAGAGGGAGGAAAAACGTGCGACCATTCCCGCTCATCGCTACTGAGGCTCAATCGCCCCGGCACCACTCAGCGAATGAGGCCGGGGCGGCTGAGCATCCATGCCAGCCTTCCAATCATGCCCTCATCAGGCGAACATAATCGTCCTCCGTCAGTTCATGCGTGTCGAATGGGAGGTTCTCCAAGAACGTGGCACGAACAACAACATGGCAGTAGCTTCCGTTGGCGAGCCAAATGGCCTTGGAAAGACGTTCTGCGAATTCCTCTTCCGATTCGCCGCCGCACAGGAACTCATCTCCTGTTGCTTCCATTTCACCGTCCTCGATAACCCAATCTGCAAACGGCCATTCTCCTTCCGCAGCCGCTTCGATGTTTGCGATCTTGTCGGGGTTATGTCCCAACACCACAAGTTGCATCCCATACAATCTACTCATGGCTCACTTCCCCCTTCGGCAAAACCATTCCGGCCAAAGTCGCTTGGCCGGGAACAACCTGGAAGATCAGTTCGGGCTTGGCCTCGGTCCATATAAGCCAAGCGGCATCATCGCCATGTTGCCCGCATTCGGGGCAATACAGGGTATTGCTCGAATGACGGTCGGGGCATTGCGTACAAACGATAAAATGCAGGCTGCAACGCAGGCACTTGCATTTGATCTGGATGTGGCCGTAGTCGGGTTCAGGTTTCTTAGACATTTCAATCGCTCCTTATTCGTTGTGTGGTCCAGCGATCACGCATGTGATCGTGAACTGGACCGTAGTATTCCCGATGATGCCACAGGCCGTAGAAATGCTTCGGGTAGCACCGAAGAATCGGCGTGGAAATGCGTGGAAATGCCGTGGAAGAGAATCAGCGGAGAACCAGACGGTAGTGGTCGGGTTCACTGCCATCGATTACTATATCTTCGATGCCCGCCTTCTTGAGTTTCTTGCGAAGGATACTCACATGCCGCTGTACAGTCTCGCCCTGGATAACGTTGTCGGGCCACACGTCCTGAATCAACTCACCGAGGCTAAAATACCTACGGGCTTTGTTTAGCCGTTCGATAAGCTGGAACGGCTTGGTGTAGCCGAGGAAGCAAGATCGCCCCTTGTACGACACGGTAAACGTGCTGCGGTCGATGATGAGATCATTCGTGCCTGTCGTCGCCTTGCTCTTAGTCAGGGCGGCGGCACGCTTGCTCACATTGGCGGCTACCCCTGCAAAAGATGACTGCTCGACGGCAGCCCAAAGCTCGCTGTCCTGTAGTTCGTCCGTCAAGTGTTCGACGACATATCTGACAACCCCGACAGAGTAGCCTGCTTTAAGGAGAGCGTTCTTCAGAATGGCGGCAACAATTTCGTTGCGGTCCAACTGTGTCAGTTCATCGTCCTCGGGACCGCAGCATGCTTTCAGGTCGGGCCAGTCCTCGGCAACGAGACCACCATTGGGAGCATACCGCCGCTCATCACACCCCGCCGCCGCAACAATGTCGAACGGCGAAATGTTTTTGATGATGCCGTCATGAATGCCAACCCATCGCACGAAAGCATGGCGGTTGCGTGCCCGGAAATCGGAGATCAGTGCCGCCTTGTCGCCGCAAAGCGGCGAAAAGCGCTTTTTGAACCACTTCCTTCTGTTTTCATGGTTGCCCCTTCGTGGCGACAGCGGCAACAGGCTCACCTTTAACCTCGGCGGTCACGCCACCGTCAACGTCAACGGCGTGTACACTGCCGTCGTCTGTCGGAATCGGCTCCTTCTCGATGATGGTGAACACATAGCGGACATGCGGGTTCTTGCCCTCGTTCCATCGCTTGTATCCACCCTCCAGGCGAAAATGATAGAGCGTCGTCTCGGTGCGACCAAGGAACGCTACACCGATGTACTTGCTGAGGATCACGCCGGTAGCCCTGGCCCGAGATTTTTCCGTATCCCGTTCATTCGGCGGAAGCAGCTTCTTGGCCAACCCCTCGTCCACAATGACCTTCGCCCATTCGCCGGGCCGCAATTTCTTGTCGGGTTTTGCGACCCCCAGGATTGCCAACGCTTCTTGGATTGGGTCGTCTGCGGCCTTGCGGGTGTTGACGTTGCCCAGAAAATCCTTGAAGCCGTTGACGATTAGAATTCCGCCGATTGTGCGTGCCCAGGGCGTCATTGAATGCTTGGCATCTTCGTCCAAGGGCTGCCCCGCCGCCTTCCATCGCTCGATCATCCCATGCAACTCTGCTTCAATCTGATCCCGGTATTTCGGGAGAAATTCCAATTTGGGATTGCCGATTGTGGTCTCTTTGTCATGCACAGTCCCCTTTGGTGCCAAATGGACCGAGAGTGCTCGATTCATGAGGTCAGGGCTGAGTCGGCCATCGTTGGTGTTGATGGTCATGACATATCGGTTGTCGAGATGAATGGCCTCGCCCACACCGGGTGAGGCGAGAGTAATCTCAGGATTCGTGATGAACGACTCGATGAAGGCTGAACGAATGAACTGGGCTTGCCCCCCCGCACTGTCGCAGCGAACATTGTCGAAGAGGACAACGCCGATCTCAGGGTTGCCTTTCATTTGCCGTTGAAATTCGGATTTCATCGGCCAGTCGTTAGCCTCGTACAGAACGTCGGCTTTCGCCACGTTGCCACGAACGAAGTCGGTGATCGTCCCCTTGCCCGAGTGGGATATGGTGGCCGTCACGAGTATGACCGGCTTCTGGCCCGGCCACAGACGACGCAGCAGCACCGTCAATGCGGCCCCCGCTGTATTTGTGCGGTCGGCGTTTGAGGCGAAGGCCATCACGTCCAAGAACCGTTCGATGGTCTCGGTCGTGCGAGCAATCTCCGGTTTGGGGCCGATGTAAAGAATACGGTTGCCCGGCCCCCCGTCGTTAAAGCCGGGCTGAGCCAACGAGAAGTCATCAAGGTAGACGGGGTGGGTTGTAACGACATCGACGGGGATGAACTGCCCGAGAAACGCCTCTGACTTCAGCATGGCGTTGAGGTGGGCGGCAGTCGGCAACTCGCTGACGGTCTTGCCGTTCTTGGTGACTGTCATTCTGACCCGATCTACGATTACGGGGGCTAGCTGGTCGCCCTTGGCGATCAATCGGGTCTTGCCGCCAGCCAACACCTGGACAAGGGCGTGCCCATCGGCGTGGTGCCGGTACAGGTTGCCGGTCGCCGCCAGTAGTTCCCCTAGTCCCCTGTAATTAGGGGCTGCTCCACGCTCGACCTTCCAGGTGAATTTCGGTTGCTTGCCTTCTTGCTGTGACCCATTACAACCCCCCACGGTTGACGCCGCTTCGCCCATCTCTGCGATTCGCAAAGCTGGCTTGGCCCGGCCACCACTCTTAACCGGGGCCGCCTTTCTCACTGCCTCACGCATGGTTTTCTCCTCTTTCAGGGATCAAGAAATATAAACCCGCTGGGCAGTCTCCGAAGCGGTTGGGCGTAGCAGCCAGTCGAAAGGCTACCGCCCCAGCCTAGACTCTGAGAGCCTCGGCAGACGAACCGATGGAGAATCAATGCCCGATACGGGCGACCGCTGATGAGGTTTTGTGCCAGCGTGGCAAAGAAAGCACTGTGGACTTAGGGCTGATCCTCTTGCCGCTACCCCTATTATACACGAGTGCTGCCGGTTGTAAATTGAAACGCTGGAGAATTTGTGGAAGAAAGTGGCCGCCAACCCGTCGATCCTCGGCCCTGCCGCCGCCAAAGTCCGATAGCCGAGCGGTCAAAAGTCCGATAAGAACGGCGTCTTAAACTGACGCTGGGACAAGCCGAATCAAAGAAGTGTCCAGTTCTGCGGGAAGAAATGTAGTTCCGGTTCGTCGGCCTTTTGCGGAAATTTGCATTCCCGTGCCCTCCGCTACTAACGTCTTATGATTTAACGGCTTCTGTCGAGTCATCGGCGGGGGCCGTTTCTGTTGCTGGGGCCTGCTGGGGCCGTTTGTTGTACGGGTTGTTGTAAGTGCCCTTCGTCCCAAACTTGGCCCATAGCTCGTCGGCCACGTCGGCAGAATCCAGGGCGACATAGTAGCCCATCGTCGTGTCAATGCTCGAATGACGCATCAGCCGTTTTAGGACGGCCGGCATGACCCGCTTGGCCCATCGCGTACCGAAAGACCGTCGCTGAACCGGTTCGTCGGCGTGCCCGCATCGCCCGCCGGCGCGGCCGCCTCAACTTCGACGTCGATCTTTTCCAGCCACGCCTCCCGCCACAAGTGGTAACAACTACGTCCGCATGCGCCCAACGAGAGCCCGCTGCAATACACACCCTCGAGCGCCACCGTATTGTGGAAAAACCTCATCTGCCCCGAATGGTCGATCACCGCTCGCTCGATCCGCCGGGCCACGCGGAAGGTCTGCCCGCAAAACCGTACCATGTCGGGCAGGAACACCAACCCGCGGTTGCGGCCGACCGTGTCCAGGGTCGCGCGGATCTGTTCGCGATCCTTGACGCGCACCAGGCTGCCCGGCTTCAGATCAAGGCTCACGGCCGGAGTGCTCTGTAACTCACCCGGCGTCATACCGTGCAGCCGCCGCTTGAACCTGCGGCGAATCTTATTGGCGATCAACAGGAACACCATGTCGGCAAGCTCCGGAAGGCTGCGGTCGCCCTGCCATAGGTCGCGGGCGTAGCGCCATAAGGCCCAAGGCGAGATTCGTCTTACGGCCCGCACCAATTCCGTTGCCTGGCAGAAGAAGACCTCCTCGACGCATCCCGCACCCACCGAGTTCAGCAACTGGGGAGCAACCGGGGCAGGACGATCCGGGGCCTCTTGGGCCGGCTTCAGCCAGGCCTCTTTCCAAAGGACAAGGCAACCCATCTGACAGCCTGCGTGGGCCGACCCGTCGCAGCGAATCTCCTCGAGAACCACGGTGTCCGCCAGATAGCCCATGTAGCGGTAGCCGTCGAGATAGACCTTATCCAATCGCGATAGCACCCGGCAGCGACGCCCACAGAACTGGAACATCTCGGGCATGAAAGGGAGGTTGTCGAGCGTGCCCTGGCCGTTGAGCAGGTTGCGGATTTCGGTTTCGCTGAGAACCTCGACGATGTCCCCTTTGCGGAAATGCCTCCGCCGGCCAGGATAGGCCGGCACCGACGGGCAGGACGGTGATGATGACTTGCTGCGCATTTGGACTAGAGCGGTTTCACGATCGGTCTGGCGATATCTGGGTACACTTGGCAGGTTAGGACGGGCACTATGGCCACGCTCGCGTCGCCATATAGCGGTTTTCCTCGGGAAAACATGCCCGCGGTAAGCTTGGGCAGGGCACGCAACACGCTACACCTAAAATGAAACTGCTCTAGTGATCTATACCTACCGGAGGGGGTGATTGCCCAGCTATCAGTATATTCTAGCAGGTTTTCCACCACCGCCAAGCGCAGACTTCGCCCTAGATTGCACAGCTACCGTATTATATGTTATTAACCCACAATGCCCCGTTTACTTCCACAGCCTTATTGCTATAATGTACGGGCTCGCTTGCGGGTTACTATCAAACACCTCCCTGACAAGGGCCGACGCCCATGATTGCCGACCCATCTGCCGCTACGCAGACGGCAAACCCGCCGCCGGCAACAGTCCAGGCGTGTCAGCGCGGGGCCTCGGCGGAGGCCTCGCTCCGCTGCAATTCGGCGTGGATGTTGGCAGGAAACGCGGTGTATGCAGGTTGCCAGTGGGCGATGGTGGCCGTACTCGCCCGGGCGGGGACGACGGATATGGTCGGCCAGCTTGTGCTGGCGCTATCGGTGACCACGCCCGTGATGGCATTTTTCATGCTCCAGCTTCGCGCCGTGCAGGCCACAGACGCACGGCAGGCTTACCACTTCCGCGACTATCTGGCCCTACGGTTGGCGACCACAGCCGGGGCATTCGTCGCCCTTGTGTGCATCGCCCTGGCGTACGGCTATCGGCGCGAGACGACGTTGGTAATTGTTGCGGCCGCGATCTCGGCGGCCGTCGATTCGGTGAGCGACATCGTCTATGGGTTGTTGCAGCAACACGAGCAGATGGGGCGGATTGCACAGTCGCTGATCATCAAGGGCGTGGTCTCCCTGATGGCGATGGCCGCTGTCGTCGTGGCCACGGGGAGCGTCTTCTACGGCATTCTGGCCGTTGCGGCAACGCGGGGCGGCGTCCTGATTGGCTGGGATCTGCCAAATGCGGCCGCGGCGCTGCGCAGTCGCGTTGCCCCGACCGGACTGCGTCCGCGGTGGGAGGCGCGAAAGCTGCTGGCGATGGCGTGGTTGTCGCTGCCGCTTGGGATCAGCATGATGCTGATCGTGCTGCTGGTCAACATACCGCGGTATTTCGTCGATCACTTTGCCGGCGAGCGAGCCCTGGGCATTTTCGGCGCGCTGGACTACCTGGGGCTCGTGGGAACGATGGTGATTACGGCCATGGGCGAGTCGGCCATGCCGCGCCTTGCCCGTTGCTATGCCGCAGGTCAAACCGCGGCGTTTGCGCGATTGTTGGCGAAGCTCGTCGCCGTCGGCGCAGCGCTCGGCGCGGTCGGCGTCGCGATCGCGATCCTGGCCGGCCGGCCAATCCTATCGATTCTCTACGGGCCCGTCTATGCCGAGCATAGCAATGTGCTGGTGTGGACGATGATCGCGGCGGCAATCGGCTATGTGGCCGCAGTGGCCGGCTACGGCGTAACGGCCGCTCAGTACTTCCGCATTCAGATTCCCTCCTCGTTGCTGGTGGCTGCCGTAACGGCGGTCGCCTGCTGGTGGCTTGTTCCCCGTGCCGGGCTGACCGGCGCGGCAATCGCTTTGTGTCTGATGTGCACGGCTCAGCTTTTCAGCCGAGGACTGGTGATTGCCTACGCGATGCGCGCAGCGGTCGCCGCATTGCCTGCGTGGGAGGCGTCTCGGCCATGATCGCAAGCAAACGGCACAATCCTTGGTTTCTCAGTTGTGTCTTTTGCGGCGTGGTGCTGTTGGCTTTTGGCGTCGCGGAGGCCGTGCGGGGGAGCGACGAATGCTTGCACTGGTTTCTGCTTCCGCTCGCGCTGTGCGGAATTCTCATTGGCGTGGATGCGGTTCGGTGGTTTACGGGAGAAGTGGACACCTTCGATCCCGTCGGCCTGATCGGTCTGTTTGGAGTCTATTTCTTCTTCCTCGCTCCCCTTTTCCACGTACGCTGGGATCACTGGATCGACGAGGTGCTGCCGCCGCCGGACTGGCGGTGCTGGCTGGGCGCAATGGCCCTCTTGAACGCGGTGGGACTGTTGGCGTACCGCGCCGCGCTGGCGCATGCCGACGCCGGCACACTCGCCATGCCGAAGGCCACAACCGCATGGCACTTGCGGCCAAAACGGTTCTGGTGGGCGTTGGGCGTTGGAATGGCACTGGCGATTTCACTTCAGATCTGGGTCTACGCTCGCTACGGCGGGCTGATGGGCTACATAACCGCCGCCGAGCACCGCGAACAGGCGTTCTTGGGAATTGACCGGATTGGGATGCTCTCGGGGAGCTTTCCGGTCCTGTTGATCCTCGCGTACGCGATGGTGGTCGTGGCGCGGAGGAAGACGCCCGCCTGGCCGACGTTATACCTGGTACTGCTGGCGTTCGCGGTGCTGAAGCTGCTATTTGGCGGTCTTCAGGGCAGCCGTGCGGAGGTCGTTTGGGCCGTGTTTTCGGCCGTGGGAGTGATCCACTTCTGGATTCGGCCTCTCTCTCGGATGGCTGTGGTGACGGGGATGGTCGCGCTGGTGCTGTTCATGTACGTTTACGGGTTCTATAAGAGCGCCGGGGTGGACGGGCTGCAGAAGGCCTTCGAGTCGTCGCAAGCGCGCGCTGCGGTTGAGGGCAAGATTCGCCGCCCTCTCTCCTCCACGCTTCTCGACGACCTGGGCCGAAGCGACGTACAGGCCTACTTGCTCTACCGCTTGAACCAACCCCGCTGCGACTACCAGTACGCCTTCGGCCGAACTTACGTGGGCGCGGCGTTGACGCTCATTCCCGGCCCGCTGTGGCGCGAGCGGCCGCCGACGAAGGTCAAGGAAGGGACCGAGCTTCTTCACGGGGCGGGAAGCTATCGCGAGCGGCCGATCAGTTCGACTCTCGAGCGCGACCGCTTCATCGGAATGAGCTCGCGGGTTTACGGGCTGGCCGGCGAGGCGATGATGAATTTCGGCCCCTGCTCGGTTCCCGCGGCGATGGCGTTGTTCGGCCTGCTGGCGGGCCGCGTCCGCCGATGGACGCTCACCTGGCGCCGCCGTGACGCCCGGCGATTGCTGTTGCCGTGGGCGATTATCATTCTCTTCGGAATCCTGGTGAACGACTCGGACAACGTCGTCTGGTTCGTCGAGCACATTGCTATGTTTCCGTTCGTGTTCTTGTACGTCGTCTGCGCGACCCGCCGCAGCGCCGCCGTGGTCACGGGGCCGGCGGCTGAGGTGGCGAATCCACGAATCGTGGAGGCGAGCACATGAGCGACGCGGACAGGCGTGGAACGATCGTGCACTTTGTCACCAACGTCGGCGGCGGGGTATGGTCCGTGGTGAAGACGCTGGCCGCCTGCCACCGGCCGCGCTGGCAGACGATGCTGGTGGGCGTGCACCGGGGCGCGCTCGGCCCGGGGATTGCCGACGACGCGGTGCGACTGTTCGACCGCTGGATCTTCGTTCGCCGTCCGCCGATTCCGGGGATTTTCTACTTGGCGCCGCTGCGTGTGGCCGTCGCGCTAAAGGCGTTGCGGATCGAGGACGAAGCGGCCCCGGTCGTTCATCATTTCCATGCCGGGCCCTTTACGCCCTGGGTGTACCGTCTGCCGCGGCAGCCGCAGCCGGGAAAATGGCTGGCCACCTTCCATGGCTCGCGCGGGAGCTTTGGCGACACGCGCGGCATCTTCAAGAGCGGCTTGAAGCGGCGGCTGCACGTGGCAGGCGTCGCCGCGATGCAACAGAAGGGGTTCACGCTCGTCTCCGTGAGCGCACGCGGCGCACGAGACTGCGCGGAGATATACCATTGCCGCGAAAGCGATTTCCGCGTCGTGTACAACGGCACGACGCCCGACGCGACGGGACTGGCGGCCACGCGCGACCGCGGCCATCCGTTGCGAGTCGGCTTCGTGGGCACCGTCATGCCGGCCAAGGGCTGGCGCAAGGTCGTGGACGCCGTGGCACAACTTCGCGCGGACGGAATGAAGGTTGTGTGCTCGATTGCGGGCGACGGGCCCGACTCTCCCGAGTTGCGACGATTGGCCGCGGAGCGTCCCGAATGGCTCACCGCCCCGGGGCACGTCGAACAGCCCGAGCGACGCGTCTTCCCGTCGCTGGACGTGCTGCTGTTGCCTTCGGAGTGCGAAGGCCATCCGCAAGTTCTGCTGGAAGCCATGGCCTGCGGAGTGCCCTGCATTTGCTCCGACGTCGGCGGCTGCGCCGAGACGGTTCGGGACGGCCGAGACGGATACGTCCTACGCCGGAACACGGTTGAGGAAATCGCCGCTCATTTGAAGCGAATCGACGTGGAGGACGGCTTGTGGATGCGGCTGTCGCGCAACAGTGTCGCTCGGCACGCAGAGATGTTCACGGCCGGGCGCATGGCGGCCTCCTGGGAACAGTTGTACCTGGAGGGGAATTAAGATGCGAGTTGTCGTCGTGCTCGAACAGCGATTTTGTCAGACGCCCGACGGGTGTGTGTGGACCGATGGTCCAGGCGAGTATTCCTTTTGGAAGCGATACTTGGATGTGTTCGATGAGGTGTGTGTCGCTGCCCGCGTCACGGCGGCGGCCGACGCGCGGCCGGGCTTGGTGCGCGCCGACGGCCCGCGCGTGACCTTTGCGGCGGTGCCTCACTACCTTGGGCCGTGGGAGTACGTCCGCAAAGCCCGCTCAGTGCGGCGGGCGGTCCGCAAGGCCATCGCTGCCGCGGACGCGGTGATCCTGCGAGTCCCTTCGAACCTCGCGTCGCTGGCGTTCCCGCTGTTACGACGCAACGGGCATCCGTATGCCGTCGAAGTCGTGGGCGATCCCTACGACGCATTTGCGCCGGGGGCTGTGCGACATCCGTTGCGGCCTTGGTTCCGTGCGATGTTCGTGCGGGCGCTGCGGCGGCATTGTCGCCACGCCTGCGCCGCGGCCTACGTAACCGCCACGGCCCTGCAACGGCGATATCCCCCCGGCCCGGGCACGCATTGCGTCTATTATTCCGACGTGCAGATTGAAGGGTCGATCGCCGAGCGCCCGCGTCCCGCGGCCTGCCCGCCACCGTGCGGTTTGGTCCTGGTCGGCGGGCTGGGACACTTGTACAAGGCGCCAGACGTTTTGATCGACGCCGTCGCTCAATGTACGCGGGATGGGCTCGATCTGCGGCTGACGATCGTGGGAGACGGAAAACACCGGCCCGAGTTGGAATCGCAGGCGGCGGCGCTCGGCCTGCGCGACCGCGTCTGTTTCCGTGGCCAACTCGCCCCCGGGGAAGCCGTCCGGGAGGAACTGGACCGCGCCGATCTGTTTGTGCTCCCGTCGCGGCAGGAAGGTTTGCCTCGGGCAATGATCGAGGCCATGGCCCGCGGGCTGCCTTGCATCGGTTCGACCGTGGGCGGGATTCCCGAGTTGCTCCCGCCGGAGGACATGGTCCGTCCGAACGATGCAGCGGAACTGGCGAGGAAGATCCGCGAAGTCGTCACCGACCACGAGCGGATGGCGCGGATGTCGGCCCGGAATCTGCAAGCCGTCCAGGACTATCGCGAGGACGTGCTCGGCCGTCGGCGAACCGCGTTCTATCAATATGTCCGCAAGGCTACCGCCGATTTCTGCGCGGCGAGCGATTCTCGGGTTCTACCATTCCAAGCCCGAGCGGCGACCAGCGGCCACGTCTCTCGATCCTGCGGCAGGCCCAAAGCAGTTCTTCTCGTGACGGCCAGCATGTCGGTGATATTCCTCCGCGGCCAAGCGGCCTACCTTCGCGGCCGGGGTTTCGAAGTGCATGTGATTTCATCACCCGGCGACGAATTGCAGCAAGCTCACCGGGACGGCATGTTTACGCACGAGGTGCCGATGTCGCGGGAGATCGACCTCCGCAAAGACGCCGCGACCCTTTACCGCCTGGTGCGGGTTTTTCGTTCGCTCCGTCCCGAATTGGTTGTTGCCGCCACACCCAAGGCGGGCTTGCTTGGGATGTTGGCCGCCCGCCTCACCCGGGTGCCGGTGCGGGTCTATCACCAGTATGGCCTGCGTCTGGAAACGACCCGCGGCCTGAAGCGACGAATCCTGTGGTTGGCCGAGCGGACCGCCTCGGCCTGCGCCACGCGAGTCATCTGCATCAGCCAGAGCCTGCGGGAACTCTACGTACAGTTGAAGCTGGCGCCGGCCGGAAAGACCGTCGTACTGGGCGCGGGCTCTTCGCGCGGGGTCGACGCCGATCGCTTCCAGTCCACGCCGGAATTGCGGCAGCGGGCCGCGGCCATCCGCCGCGAGCGCGGCATTCCCCCAGAGGCGCCGGTGGTTGGATTTGTGGGCCGGCTGACTCGCGACAAGGGGATCGAGAAGCTGTTGGAGGCTTTTGAGATCGTCCAAATGAGAATCCCGGCGGCCCGGCTGCTACTGCGAGGCGACTTCGAGCCGAGCGATCCCGTCTCCCCGGAAACCGCCCGCAGGCTCTTGTCGCATCCGCAGATCAGCGTCGCCGGCTTCGGCGATCAAGTGGAGGCATACTTCCACGCGATGGACGTAATGGCCTTTCCTTCCTTGCGAGAAGGCTTCGGCGACGTCTTGGTGGAGGCGGCCGCGGCGGGCCTGCCGGTGGTAGGCTTCGCCGCCACCGGCACGGTCGATGCCGTAGTGCACGGCGTGACCGGCACGCTGGTGCCGAAGGGAGACGCCGCGGCCATGGCCGACGGCATCGTCCGCTATCTGCAAGACGCCGAATTGCGACGCGCGCACGGCGCCGCGGCACGGCAGCGCGTGATGCAGGACTTCCGTCCCGAGACGGTCTGGGAAGCGCTGTACCAGGAATACGTTTCGTTGATGCGTCAGGCAAGAACTCCGCTTCAACCGGCGAGGGAATGCGCATGACGTCCATTCAGTTCGTCCATCCTGAATCTCACCTTTGGCAGGAATGCCTGGCGGAGATGCCGCACGACTTCTACCACATGCCGGGTTATGTGCGGCTTTGCGCGGAGTGCGAGGGCGGCTCGGCGCAAGCCTTCGTGGCCAGCGATGGCGAGCACCGCTTCTTCGTCCCGCTGGTTGTTCGGCCGATCGATCCTGATGGGGCGGCTGGCGGCATGTTGTACGATGCGACCAGCCCCTACGGCTATCCTTCGCCGCTGTTGGCCGGCGGCGAAAGCCAGGAGAAACGCACGGCTTTCCTGGATCGCGCCCTGGAGTCGCTCTTGGCAGCCCTGCGCGAGCGCCGTGTCGTCAGCCTGTACTTGAGACTGCATCCGCTGTTGCCGCTTCCCCGCGAGCCATTCTGCCGCCAGGGGACGCTGGTCCGGCACGGCGAGACGGTGTTCGTCGACCTGACCGAGTCCGAGCAGGAGTGGTGGCGGCAGACCCGCGCCCAGCACAGGAACCATATCAATCGCGCCGTCCGCTTGGGATACGTTGCCGAGATGGACGAGCACTGGAGCCGCTTGGACCAGTTCTTTGACCTCTACACCGATACGATGCGGCGGGTCAACGCGCACCCGGACTACTTCTTCTCCCGCGAATACTTCCACCAGTTGAAAGATGCATTGGGGGACAAGCTCCATCTGGGGATTGTGCGGATCGGCAATGAGTTGGTTTGCGCCGGATTGTTCTCCGAGGTCTGCGGGATCGTTCAATTTCACCTTGCCGGCCGCCGGGAGGAGACCACGTCGCCGGCGCCCATGAAGCTGCTGACCCATTTCGTTCGCTGCTGGGCGAAAGGGCGCGGAAACCGGGTCTTTCATCTTGGAGGGGGACTGGGTGCTCGCCGCGATTCACTCTTTTTCTTCAAATCCGGGTTCTCCAATGCGTGTGGCGAGTTCCTCACGTGGCGGGCCGTCGTAGACGCCGACGCCTATCAGGCATTGGTCGCCAGCCGCTCCCCGACGGCCGGGAGTCAGGACGAGGCTGCCGACGGTTTCTTCCCCGCCTATCGGCGATTGTCCCGAAGCCAAGGGGGCGTGAAATCTGATGGAGTCGGGACGGAGGTTATCCGTTGTACGCATTGAAACGATGTCTGGACCTGGTTGTGGCCGTAACGGCGGTGGTGCTGCTGTCGCCGTTGTTCGGCGGCATCGCGCTGGCCATTTGGCTGACCATCGGCCGTCCGATTCTGTTCCGGCAGCGCCGGCCCGGGCTGCACGGACGGCCGTTCGAGATTCTCAAGTTCCGCACCATGATCGACCTCGCGGACGGCCAGGGGCGCCTACCGCCCGACGTCCGGCGACAGACGCGGCTGGGCCGGCTGCTGCGCAAGACGAGCCTCGACGAATTACCGGAACTGTTCAATTTGCTGCGGGGCGAAATGAGCCTGGTTGGCCCCAGGCCGCTGCTGATGCAGTACCTCGATCGCTACAGCCCGGAGCAGGCCAGGCGGCACGACGTCCTCCCCGGCATCACCGGCTGGGCCCAAATCAACGGGCGAAACGCGATCTCGTGGGAGGAGAAGTTTCAACTCGACCTGTGGTACGTCGATCACTGGAGCCTGTGGCTCGACCTCCGCATCCTCTGGCTGAGCGTCTGGCGGGTCTTGCGAATGGATGGAATCAATTCGGCCAACGACGTGACCATGCCGGAGTTCATGGGGACCGAAAAAGGGGGTAACGTTCGATGAACAGACGCGTCGCCGAAAAGATGAACGTCGCCGTCTTAGGCAGCAGCAGCCACGGCGCGGTAATCGCCGACGCGATCGAGCGCTCCGCTTCGCTGCGCCTGCTGGGCTTCCTCGATGGGAAACGCGGGTTGGGCGAGAAAGTCTCCCGCTACAAGATTCTGGGCAGCATCGAAGACGTTCCCGCCCTGATGCGCCGGCAAAAGCTCGCTGGGCTGGTGATCGGCATCGGCGACAACTGGACTCGCGCCAGAGAGGTCAAAGCCATCCGAGCCGTGGCCCCGCAGATTCAGTTTCCCAACGTCTTCCACCCGTCGGCCGTGGTGGCCGGTCAGGTCGCGTGGGGCGAGGGCAACGTCGTACTCGCCGGATGCGTCGTGAATTGCGGCTCGACGATCGGCGACTTCTGCATCCTCAACACCAGTTGCTCGATCGACCACGATTGCCGGCTGGGAGATTACGTGAGCCTGGCGCCGCAAGCCTGCGCCGGAGGAAACGTCGAAATCGGCGATTACGCCGCCATTTGCCTGGGCGCGCGGATCATCCATCGCATACGCATCGGCGCACATAGCGTAATCGGCGCCGGTTCGACCGTCCTCAAGCACGTTCCCTCCCGCGTCACCGCCTACGGAACCCCCGCTCGCATCATCCGGCCACGGCGGATCGGCGACGTTTACCTTGCTACCTCCGACGAGGAGTGCGACGCGGTGTCCGATTGGAACGAGAGATTCTCGGAAGACCAGAAAGCATCGGGAGGACGAGAGCCATGAACAATGACAATCGCCCGGCGAAATCGGCACGGATCTACATTTCACCGCCGCACATGTCGGCGCAGGATCGCGAGTTGCTGCTCGAGGCGTTCGATTCGAACTGGATCGCGCCCATGGGGCCGCAAGTCGAGGCGTTCGAACGGGAATTTGCCGAGAAGATCGGCGTCAAACACGTCGTCGCCTTGTCCAGCGGCACGGCCGCCCTGCACCTGGCGATGATTCTGCTCGACCTTGGGCCGGGGGACGAGGTGGCCACGGCGACCCTGACCTTCGCGGCCGTGGCCAACGTCATCTGCTATGTCGGCGCCGCGCCGGTGTTTATCGACAGCCAGAAGAGTAGCTGGAATCTGGATCCGGACCTGCTGGCCGAGGAGTTGGACGGCGCGGCTCGCCGCGGCCGGCCGATCAAGGCCGTGCTCGCCGTCGACGTCCTCGGGCAATGCGCCGATTACGACGCGATCCGCGCGTTGTGCCGCTGGCACGAGATCCCGCTGGTTGAGGACGCGGCCGAGGCCTTGGGGGCAACGTACTGCGGACGACCGGCGGGCACGTTCGGACAGATCGGTTGCTTCTCGTTCAACGGCAACAAGATCATTACTACCAGTTCGGGCGGGGTGCTGGCTACTGCGTCGCGGACGTTGGCCGATCGTGCCCGCTTCTTGGCTACGCAGGCCCGGGGGCCGCTGCCATACTACGAGCACGCCGAGATCGGCTACAACTACCGCATGAGCAACCTCCTGGCGGCGTTGGGTCGGGGACAACTTCGCGTGCTCGACGAGCGCGTCCGGCAGCGGCGCCGCAATTTCCGCTTCTACCGCAGGGCACTTGGCGACCTGCCGGGGATCGCCTTCATGCCCGAGTTGCCACAGGGACGATCGACCCGCTGGCTGACCTGTATCACGGTCGACCCTGCGCAATTTGGCGCCACACGAGAAGACATGCGCCTGGCGCTGGAACGCGAAAACATCGAGTCGCGCCCCGTTTGGAAGCCGATGCACCTGCAACCGGTCTTCGCCGGCTGCCGCAGCCGCGGCGGCGACGTTGCCCGGCGGCTTTTCGAACAGGGCCTGTGCCTTCCCAGCGGTTCCAACCTGAACGGCGACGATCTGACCCGGATCGTCCGGATCATCCGCGCAACGGGCAAACATCGGCCGTTGACGACTCCCCCCGTGGACTCCCAACCCCGTCGCGCGGCGACGGCGCGTCTCCTCCGCCAGCAGCGAGCGAATATGTAACCGAAGCGCTCAGGCCCAAAATGCCGATCACCTTATGCTTATGACGAATACCCTGCACTCTAGAGTTCTGTTTTCGGAGGTCATCGCACGATCATGAACATTCCTAAGTTCTGGACCATTCGGGATTATCTTCATGCGGTCCGCCGCTATCGATGGAGAGCCGCGGCTTTCTTCGCGCTGACGATGCTCCTGGCCGCGCTCTACGTGTTGTTCGCGCCGCGACAATACGCCTCGGAGTCCAAGCTTTTTGTCCGCATCGGCCGCGAAAACGCCGCCCTCGACCCGACTCTCACCAGGGGCGAGACGATGGCGGTGAACTCCTCCCGCGAGGAGGAAATGAACTCGATCGTCGAGCATCTCCGCAGCCGCTACATCCTCGAGCGGACGCTGGCCAAACTCGACCCGGACGCGGCCAACACCGATCCCGTAGCGCGGGAAGAAGCCCTGATCGCACTGGGCGACTCGCTCTACGTCACGTCGCCGCGCTCTTCCACTGTCGTCGCCGTCCAAGGCCGGGCGCGCAGCGCCGAGCGGCGCAGAAGATCGTGGCCGCCATGGTCGAGGTGTACCTGGAAGAACACATGCGAATCTCTCGCTCGCAGACGTCGTACCAGTTCTTCACCGACCAGTCCAGGAGTCTGGACGATCAGTTGGAGGTTGCACAGGGAGGCGCTGCGCAACGCCAAGAACAAAGCCGGAATCGCCTCGATCGAAGATCGGCGTTCCGCGATCGAAGGCCAGATCAACGCGGTGGAAGTTCAGATCCACGAGGTCGGCGCCGCACTGGCCGCTGCGGAGGCCAAGCTGAGCGCGCTCGGCGCAGTGATTTGCCTGCTGCCGGAGTCGCTGCTGAAACAGATGGTGGGCGGCATACCCAACGACGGCCTGGCCGCCATGCGCGGCCAGCTGTTTCAGCTCCAGGTCGAGGAAGAGGCGGTCCGCTCGAAGTACACCGGCTCGCACCCCGTCGCGGCGGCCGTGCACGAACAGGTTCATGAAGTCACCCAGACGCTGAATCACGAAGAACCGAATCGCGCGCACCTGATCGCGGCGATCTCCGCCCAGGACACCGCCAACCAGGCGTCGCTGGCTGCCCAGAAACAAAACCTGCAAACCCAACTCGGCCTGCTGAAAAAGAGCCTGGCGACGCTCAACGACGACGAAGTCCGGATCGCCAAGTTGACGCGGAACGTACGGCAGATCGAGACGCAGTATCTTGCCTGTGCCGAGAACAAAGAGGAGGCCCGCATGGACCAGGCGTTGCGGATCGGACGGATCTCCAACATTAGTATTATTCAACCGGCCACGCTGGCGGTCCTGCCGGTGCACCCGCGCAAGGCCCTTACCCTGTTCCTGGCACTGCTCGGCGGGGCGCTGGGCGGCGCCCTCATCGCCGTGATCTCCGAGCAATCGCACGCAAATCCAGTTTGCCGATGACCGCCCGGCGATCGGCCGGCGCAACTGACGGTCGATTTCGCGGGCAAAGTCAAGATCGAGTCGGAAGGCGACGCCGATAGGCAAATCCAAGCCGCTGCGATCGCGTTTACTTCAACAGCGCTCGCAAGAACTCGATGCTTTTCTTGATCTTTTCATCGCTGCCGTGGCATTCGATGCAAATGACGCCGCTCCACTTGGTTTCCCGCAGAAAAGCGATGCACTTTGCGATATTTTCGGCGTTGACGCCCTCGCCGATGGCCATTTCGCTGGCGGCGATTCCCGTATCTTCGCCGCGCGACGCCGCCGCCAGCGCGGGGCTGACGTCCTTGATGTGGCTGTTCGTGAGATACTTGCGGAAGCGCTTGAGATACTCCAACGGGTCCAAGCCGGCGATGTACGTGTTTCCCGTGTCGAAGTTGAAGCGAAGGTACTCGGATTCGAAATGTTTTAAGAGGCGCTCCATGAAATCGCCGTTGCTGGTGTACGGCCCGTGCGGCTCGACGTTGATGATGACCTTGTAGTCTTCGGCCCAGGGGAGCAACTGCTTGTAGTTCTCGCAAGTGATGCGGAAGATCTCTTCGTCGCTGTAGCCTTCGATTTTCGCCGGGCCGTCGGTCGTATCGACGATCGGGGCGCCCAGTTCGGCGCCAAAACGGATCGCCTGCTGCACGTACTGCACGCCGAAGGTCGAGCCGTCGGGGCCCATCATCGGATAGGCGGTGTCGATTTGCGATATTCTTATGCCGTTCTTCTCCAAATAGCGGCGGATCGCGCGGGGATTCGATTGCATCGAGACGGCCGGATCGAAGCCCAGGCCGTTCATGAAATACTGTCCGTGGATGACGCCGAGTTCGATGTGCGACAGCCCGTATTTGACGGCCGATTCGACCGCCTTCTTGTAGCTTCCGCTCAGCACTCGCCAATTGTCGGTGTGGATCGCCAGTTCGATCATGATCTTTCCTTCTCGCTTGAAAGGGGTGACGGATACAATTAAGGGAACCGTTATTCCTTGACGAGCCGCCGAGCGTGTTCGACCACTCGCTCGACGCTCGGCACGTACTCGCGCTCGAGCGCGGGAGCGCACGGCAAGGGCGTGTCCGGCGCCGCCAGCCTCGCGATCGGCGCATCGAGGTCGTAAAACGCGGCCTCGCCCAGTCTGGCGGCCAGTTCTGCGCCCCATCCGCCGGTCAGCGTGTCCTCTTCCACGATCAGCACGCGGTTGGTTTTCGCTACTGATCGCAGGATCGTCTCCATGTCCAAGGGGACGAGGCAGCGCATGTCGATCACCTCGGCGCCGATGCCTTCGGTCGCCAATTGTTCGGCGGCGGCCAAGGCGCGATGCAGCATGAGCATGTTGGCCAGAATCGTCACGTCCGCTCCTTCGCGGCGGACCGCCACCGAGCCCAACGGGACTTCGTAATCCCCCTCGGGCACTTCCATCGACACGTCGAGCGACGTCTTTTCCTTCCGCCCGCCCTTGGCGCCGTACAGCAACTTGTGTTCGAGAAACACCACGGGATTGCCGTCGCGGATCGCCGCCAGCATCAGGCCCTTGGCGTCGTAGGCATTGGAGGGGCAGACAACCTTCAGCCCCGGCGTGTGCATGAAGTACGCCTCGGTGCATTGTCCGTGCTGCGCGCCGCGCGACGATGCGCCGACCGGCAGCCGCAGCACCATCGGCACGGCGACCTGGCCGTTGCTCATGTAGCGCATTTTCGCGGCCTGATTGATGATCTGGTCCATGGCGCAGAAGATGAAATCGCCGTACTGCATTTCCGCGATCGGCTTCATGCCGGTCATCGCCGCCCCCACCGCCGCGCCGACGATGGCGATTTCGGAGATCGGCGTATCCATGATCCGGTCGTGGCCGAACTCCTCCGACAATCCCAGAGTCACGGTGAACCCGCCGCCGAAGCCGCCGGCGATTCCGATGTCTTCGCCGATGACGAACACGGTCGGATCGGACCGCATCGCCACGCGGATCGCATCGCGCAAGCCCTCGACGATTGACATTCGTCTGGCCTTCATCGCGCCGCCTCCTTTTCTGCCCGTTTCGCAAAGACGTGCTCGTAGACCGACTGCGGCGGGGCATCGGGACTGGATTGCGCGAATTTCACGGCTTCCTCGACCTCGGTCTGGCATTGACGTTCGATTTCGTCCAGTTCCGCCTGCGATTTCGCCTGCGTTTCGGCGAGCAGCTTGCGCATGCGCGGTATCGGATCGCACGATTTCCAGTAGGCGACCTCCTCCTTGCTGCGGTATCCGCAGGGATCGCCGCGGGAATGGCCGGTGAAGCGGTAGGTCTTGCATTCGATGAAGGTCGGCCCTTCGCCCCGCCGTGCCCGCCCGACCGCCACGGAAGCCGTTTGATGGACGGCCATCACGTCCATCCCGTCGACGATCACGCCGGGCATGCCGTAGGCATCCGCCCGTTTGGCGATGTCGGCAATGCGCATGGCTTTCGATTGGTGCGTCGAGGCGCCGTAGAGATTGTTTTCGCAAACGAAAATGACGGGAGCGTCCTTCACGGCGGCAAGATTGAACCCCTCGTGCGCTGCGCCGATGTTCGCCGCGCCGTCGCCGAAGAAACTGACGGCGACGCGATCAAGCCCGCGGAGTTTGAAGCCGATGGCCGCGCCGGTGGCGATCGGCACGTTCGCGCCGACGATGGCGTTCGACGGCGGGGCGTTGACCGACATGTCGGTCAGGTGCATTTGCCCCCCTTTTCCGCCGGCGCACCCGGTAGCTTTTCCCCAAAGCTCGGCGGCGACCTTGGCCGGCGAGCAGCCCTTCGCCAGAAAATGTCCGACGGGCCGGTGCGTGCTGAACGTCACGTCGTCGCCGCGCAGCGCGCTGCATACTCCGACGGCGACCGCCTCCTGCCCCTGATATTGGTGCAGGGTGCCCGGCACCTTCCCCTGCAAGAACAACTGATGCAAATAGTCCTCGAATCGCCGGATCAGCACCATCTTGCGGAACATCTCCAGCATCGCCTGCTCGGTCATGAACGAATCTCCTTGGCTGCGGGCAGCAACAGGGCGGGGTTTTCCAGCAAATCGCGCAAATGGCTCAAGAAGCGGGCCGCGACGATTCCATCCACCAAACGGTGATCCGCCGAAAGCGTGGCCGTCATCAGCGAGCGCACGACGATGCAGCCGTCCACAACCGCGGGCTGCGGTTGAATCGCGCCGATCGCCAACAGTCCCGCTTCGGGCGGATTGATTACGCCGATGAAACTGTCGATGCCGAACATCCCCAGGTTCGAAATCGTGAACGTGCCTTGCGTCAAATCGCTCTGCGCGAGAAGACCCTTCAGCGCCTGGTCGCGCAGCCGCTTCGTCGTCGCCGCCAAAGCGCCCAAATCCATCGCGTCGGCTTTCCGCACGACGGGAACGATCATCCCGCCGGCCAGCGCGATCACGATTCCGATATTGACGTCGTCGTAGCGCACCACCTCCCCGTTCTGATACGACGCATTCAATTCGGGCGTCTCCCGCAAGGCCGTCGCCGTTGCGAGAATCACCAGATCGTTCACCGTCGGCCTGGCGGCTCCTTCGGCGTTTGCCGCGAGTTTGCGCTGCATTGCCAGCGACTCGGTCATGTCGATTCGCGCCGTGACGTAGAAGTGGGGAGCTTCCGTCTTGCTCTGCAAGGTCCGCGCGGCGATCGCCCGCCGCATGGGCGAAAGCGCGCTCCGCCGCTGGCCGCCGCCGTGCGAGATGGCGGCCGCCAGAACGTCCGCCTTGTGGATCGGTCCGGAAGCTTTGACGGCCGCCAAATCGATTCCACGCTCCTCGGCGAGTCGCCGAGCCAAGGGCGAAGCCTGAATGCGTCCGCCCTTCGATGCAGGCGGCGGAGCTGGAGGCGCGGCAGAATCGACTTGCCGCTGTGCGGGCGGTTCCGTCGCGGGCGTTTCCATATTGCCTGTTTCAGCATCCAGCGGTTCATCGAGGGAATCGGCAATGATCGCCAGATCGTCGCCGATGGTGGCCTTTTCTCCTGCTTTGACCAGAACCTTGCGAATATATCCGCCGCGAAATGCTTCGATTTCCGTCGTGGCCTTGTCGGTTTCGACCACCAGTATCCGGCGGCCGGCCTCGATCAAGTCGCCTTCACCGACCAGCCATTCGACAACGGTGATGTCTTCGCCCGTCGCTCCCAGACTCGGCATAATGATCTTGTCGATCATGTGGACTCCTGCTTTACACGGTTGGCGCTGCCGAAGAGCCGCATCAGATCGACGATGGCGCTTTGCAGGGCCCGGCGGCCGGCGACCAGCACGTCGTGTTTCATGCCGGAGCCGATGATCTCGTAGGGATTGGCGTCGGGCGCGACGCGCAGGCACGCCGCGTACATCTCGGCGAAATACACTTGCTTCAGAATGCTGCCAACGTTGATCTTGCGAATGCCGCGGCGGACCGCTGCGGCGAGAGAGTCGGCGTTGACCGAAGTGGCCCCGTGCAACACGAGCGGCAGGTCGAGGACGTCCTTCAAGCGAGCCAACAATTCCAAATCGAGACGGACCTTTTCCCGCCCGTGAAGGTGAACCTGGCCGATATTGACCGCCAGGGCGTCGATGCCCGTCTCTGCGACGAAGCGTTTTGCCTCCCGGGGATCGGTTAGCGGCATTTCAGCCGGCCGTTCGCTGATTTGCCCGGATAGTCCCTGGAGCGCCGCCATCTCCGCCTCCACGGCCGCGCCGACGCCATGAGCATTCCGGCAGACTTGCAGGATGCGTTCCTTCCGCGATGCAAGGTCCAGCGTCTCATCGCTATACATCACTAGATTGAACCCGCGCTCGATCGAATCCAGCACGGAATCCAAGCTCGGCGATTCGTTGAACAGCAGACAGGCGGGCACGGAGAGGCGGCGGCAAACGTCCAAGCCCATCGCGGCGTAAACGGAGAGCGGGTCATGCACGATGCGATTCGGATGGGTCAGCGAAATGCCGCTGAATCCCAGGATGACGGGCGAGCGGGCTTCCTCCGCCGCATCGGCCGCCGCCAGCAGCGACTCCAGATTCCAGCTTTCAAAGTAGCCGACGGCGTAGTTCCCGCTTTCCGCGGCGGCCATCAACTGATGAAACGGCGCCAGCGGCATCAGCGCACCCCTTTCGGCGAAGCGTCGCGAGCGATTGAGTCGATCATGCAATCGCCGACCGACAAGCCCATTTCTCGGCAAAACTGCGACAGGGGCAGCGACTCGCCCGAACGCGTCCTGATCGTCGCGATCCGTAAAGCGCCGTCGCTGGCTGCAATCGTGCAGCCCGCCGCCGCGATTGCCAGCAATGTCCCCAGGGCCCCGCCGCTGCGATTTGCCGCGATTTTTGCATCCTGCACGAACGCGCGATTCCCGCGAACGTCGAGAAAGCATTGTCCCGGAGTCGTCGCGATCCAGCGCCGCAGTTCTTCGGCGTCGCGCGACCAATCGAGACGGAAATCCTCCTCTTTCGCCGCCGAGAAATAGGAGCCGGGCATTCCGGCCTGCGATCGCCGCGGCAGGCGGCCGCGCTCGGCGTCGGCAATCAACCGCGGCACGAGCTTCACCCCCTTGTCAATGATCCGGGCGTACAGCGTCGAGACCGCGTCGTCCTTGCGCGTCCGCACCCGAACCTGATACAGCAGATCACCCGTATCCAACCGATCGTCCATCGAGTGGATCGTCAAGCCGGAATAGGGCTCGCCGTGCCGCAACGCCCAAAAAACCGGACTGCGGCCGCGATAGGCCGGCAGCAGCGAGGCGTGAACGTTGGCCGACACGATCCGCGGCACGGCCAGAATCTCCGCCTTCAGACGGAACATGTAGCCGACGGCGAGGAACAGATCCGGCCGCAGCGCGCGCATCGTCGCCACGAACTCCGGCAGATTGGGACCGTCGGGCTCGTACACGGGCACTCCGCGGCGGGCGGCTTCACGGCGGTAGCCGCAGCCGCCCTCGTCCGCGTTGGTCGAAGAGCGTTTCGCCGGCGGCACGTCAACGACGGCGGCAATTTCACACCGAGTGCCCGACAGCGCCTCGTAGAAACGCCGGCTGAACACGTTCTGCGAACTGCCGAAGTATACGACTCTCAAGCTCATGTCGCTCTTCTCCGTGTCGCATCGGCCGAGTCCGCGGCGGGAAACCGAATCTCTTTGAATGCGGCGGCTCGCTGCTGCAAGGGCTGTTCGATGGCCAGCCGCTCGATGCTCGAGCCGAGTTGGACGCCGTGGCATGCGCGTGCGATCGAGGATGAACTGCGCGTCGGACGCTTCGCAGAGCGCCGCGCCGTGCGCCAGCAGAATCACGTCGGGCTTGATTTGTGCGGCGATGGCGAAATGTTTTTCGCTGCGCTCCACCATCTCTTCGATGGCACTGCCGCCGCCGTAGCCGGTGGAGCCGCCCTGCGTAATGCCGGCGTGAAAGATGAAAACGTCCGGTGCGGCCTCGCGCATCAATCGTTTCGTGTCCTCTTCGTTGAAGGCGTAGCCGATCGTCAGCATGTCGAGTTGTCTTGCCGCGTTGAGCATGGCGATCTCGTGCTCGTAGCCGAGGCCGGTGCCTTCCAACGTGCGGCGGAACTCGCCGTCGAACCAGGCTACGGTAGGAAAATTGTGAACGCCCGAAAAACCGACCTTCTTGCAGTCTTCGAGAAACAGCGGCATGTCGCGGAGCACGTCCACGCCGTTCAGCCCGGCCACCACGGGCGTTTCCTTCACCTGCGGCAGCACTTCGCGTCGCCCCATGTCGAAAACCATCTGATTGGCGTCGGCCATCGGCAACATGCCGGCCAACGATCCGTAGCCTTGCATGCGGAAATAGCCGGTGTTGTAAACGCCGAGAATGTCGACGCCGCCGCGCTCGATGAATTTCGCGCAGATGCCGCTGCCTGCGCCGGTCATCACCAGCGGCCGGCCGCGAGCGATTTCCGCCCGCAATCGAGCCAGAAACGCCTGCCGCGAATATCGTTTCGCCATGGTCGTTACGCCTTTCGTTTGGATTGGATCAGCCGAATCAACTCGCCCGCCGCTTCGGCAGCGAAGGCCGGGTCGTCGATGTGCGTGTTCCGCTCGATCACCTTGATATTGGCGGGCAGCGCCGCTTTGAGCGCATCGGCAAACGCGCGGTCCGCGTCGGGATCGTAAAACCCCTTTCCCTTCACGGCGTAGCTGTCGTAACCGGCCGTGGGAATCATGAAAACCGCGTCGCTTCGTGTATGCCGCAAGCGCGCGGCCACCTCTTCGGCCACTCGAATCATCTCCTCTTTATTGAGGCGAAGATCGGTGATCTGCGGACTGTGTCGGATCAGCGTGCGGCCTTTGTAGCGTGCGGGCACGGTATCGGGGGGACCGAAAACCAGCACTTCAATCGCTCCCGGACACAACACCTGGGGCAGCCCCAGCCGGCCGGCGGTCGTCAGCCGGTCGTCGTCGGCGGCCAGCAGGGCGTCGTACATCTGATTCGACACCTCGATGGTCGAGTAGTCGAGCACTGCGTTGATCACGCCTTCCCGCATCAATTGTTCCATGGCGCGGCCGCCTGCGCCGATGGCGTGAAACGTAATCGTTTCATAGCCGGCCGCTTCGAGCACCGCAATTGCCTTCATCGCCCCCAGCGTGGTGATGCCCACGGTGGTGACCGCCACGAGAGGTTTGCCGCGGGTATCGAGCGTCACCGGCGAATTCGCCGCTCCGCAAGCCGCGCCGGCGGCGTTGGCCAGAATCTTCCGCGTCAGAGGATTGAGTCCGAGAATATCGGCGACGGAGAACATCATGGTGATATCCTTGATGTCCACCCAGCGCGAGACGTCGCCCGAGGCCATGGTCGACACCATGATTTTTGGAAATCCGTAAGGCAGCGCCCGCATCACTTTCGTGCAAAGCGTGGTGCCTTGGGTGCCCCCGAGGCCGATGATTGCGTGAATCTCGCCGCGTTCGAGCAGGTCGCAGACGATTTTGGTCGCCCCGTCGGCCATCACGGGCGCGGCGATTTCACGATCGGGGTTCTGCAGCAGGACCTGCAACGGAGTGCCGCCGGCCGCCGCCACTTGTTCGCGGGCGACGTCGGCCTTCGCCGCGGGGGCGCCGGTCACGCCGGTATCGATCACGACGGCCGAATCGCCCGACGCTTCGATCTGCTCCCGCAGAAAGCGGGCCTCATCGCCCTTCGTATCGAGTGTCGCGAGAACGACGATCTGTTTTTTGCTCATGGCGGCTTTGCCGTAAATTGGAGTTCCTATCGGGGGACCGCTGCGGCCTTCCTGGCAGAGGAAGTTTTCAGCAGCCGGCGGGCCGTCGTCGAATCGGTAACGAGGACATCGGGGAGACTCCCGCGCAACGCGGCCGCGATGGCGTCGAACTTGCGGCGCCCGCCGGCGATCACGATGACGCGCTCGATTCGGCGAATGTCTTCGATGCCGATGCTGATGGTGCGCCGGTCCAGGTCGGAAGGCATCGGCCGTCCTCGCCCGTCGAAATAGCGAAGATTGATATCGCCGACGGCGCCCCGCTTGCGGAGCCGCATCAACTCGGGCCAGCTAACGATCTGCCCTTCTCGCATCAACAGCGAGTCTTGGCGGGGCACGCCGAGGCCCATGACGGCGATCGTGGCGTTCCGAGCGGCGGTCAAGGCCCGTTCCACGTGATAGTCTTCGAGCAGCGCCGCTCGCGCGGCCGAAGTCTTCACCACGCCCGGCGCAGGCAACAGGATGGCTTCGGCGGCAAAGATGCGGGCCATGCGCTTCGTCAAATCGCCGGCGTGAATCTCGGTGTTGGGATTGCCCAATCCGCCGAGGGCCTGAATGACGCGCACGTTCCGCAGCGGCTTGCCGAGCACGGGCAGAGCATCGACGACCGCGCGGAGGGTGCTGCCCCAGCTCACCGCGATCGAGTCGCCGTCGTCGACCACCCGCAACAGATACTCCGCGCTCGGCGGCCCTAACGCCCGTGTGACCGCATCATGGTCGTCGTACTCGTTCGTTTCGACCACTAGCGCTTCGCGGAGCGAGAATTGCCGCTCGAGCTGCCGCTCGATCGGAGACGACGTTCTCCGCACCGGGTGAATCGTAATCTGGACGATGCCCTTTTCTTTTGCCGCATGGATCAGCCGCTGGACTTTCTGCCGCGATAGCCCCAGCCGGCGGGCGATCTGGAGTTGCGTAAGCTCGTCGAGGAAATAGAGTTCAGCGATCTTGACCAACAGGTGGTTGGAAACGGCGTCGGTGGATGTGGGCATTTGCTCATGTATGGTCATGTGCTCAATATACCCGACGCCAAGATGCCCTGCAACCCACTCACGAGCCAGCGAGTCTTTACAACCTCGTAAGCGGGGAATGGGGTGCCGCAGAAGGAGGGCAACGCCAGCTCGCAGTACGATAGACTCCCGAGTGGCTGACGTCGGACGCGCTCTAGTCCACACGAATAACGCCGGCGGGCTGCCAGTGGACCGCCCGACCTGGAACGACGGGTTGCAGGAACAGTGGGGCAGGCATTCTTGCCTGCCAATCGGCAGACAGGAATGTCTGCCCCACCTGTCAATTGGCGTCGGGCGGGCTGCTAGAGATGCAGATCGCCGGCCGTCACGGCAATGCCAGACGGTAACCGACGCCGGGTTCGGTCAGCAGGAATCTGGGGCAAGCCGCGTCG
This sequence comes from uncultured Planctomycetia bacterium, assembly GCA_963719005.1. Taxonomy (GTDB): domain Bacteria; phylum Planctomycetota; class Planctomycetia; order Pirellulales; family Thermoguttaceae. The sequence continues at coordinate 1,575,531 of CAVRAR010000014.1, read as the reverse complement.
GTTTCGATCTTGCGACGCAACTGGGCCATGTAGACGCGAAGGTAGTGCGTTTCGTAAACGCTGTCCGGGCCCCAGACTTCCTTGAGAAGCTGTCTGTGCGTTATCACCTTGCCCGCGTATTTGATCATCGTCGTCAGCAGGCGGTACTCGATCGGCGTGAGATGGATCTCTTGTTGGCCGACGAAGACTTGCCGGAAAACGAAATCGACTTTCAGATCGCCCAGAGCAAAGGCAGGTTCTCCCGACTCCCCCGTTGCCTCCGCCACGTGGCGCAGAGCCACGCGAATCCGGGCGACCAACTCGCCCACACTGAACGGCTTTGTCAGATAGTCGTCCGCGCCGCCGTCGAGGGCTTCCACCTTCTGATGCTCTTGGCCGCGGGCGGAAAGGATGATGATCGGCATGTGCGACCACTCGCGAACTTGTCGGATGACCTCCATGCCGTCGATGTCGGGCAATCCCAGGTCGAGAATCATCAGGTCGGGCTGCTGGCTGGCCGCTTGCATCACTCCGTCGCGGCCGGTGGCCGATTCGACGAGCCGATAGCCGTGCCCGCCAAGCGACACCCGCAAGAAGCGACGGATTTCCTGCTCGTCCTCGACCAGAAGTATCTTGGGGCCTTCGCTAGTCATGGAGCGGCGTTTTCCGTTGAAGCATCGGGCGGCGGCGGCATCGACTCTTGGACGGGCGGCTTTGGCGGCTCGCCCTCCAGGGGCAACGTGAATCGAAACACCGCGCCGCCGCCGGGGCGATTCTCCGCCTGTATTCTACCGCCGTGCAGTTGCACGATGCCACGGCAAATCGCCAGACCCAAGCCCGCTCCCACATGCGATCGGGAGTCGGCAACCCGATAGAACTTCTCGAACAGACGATTCGGATCGCCGGGCGGCAAGCCGGGACCGCGGTCGGCCACTTCGATCACGATCGAATGGCTCTCCTGCCGGGCGGAAATGTCGATAGGAGTGCCCTCCGGCGTATAGCGGGCGGCGTTTTCGAGCAGATTGACGATCACCTGCTGCACGAGCAGGTCGTCGAACGGGGCAAACGGCAGCTCGGCCGCAACATGCGTCGCGACCGCGCGGCCCTGCAATTGTCGCGTGAGCCGGCCCAGCGAAGCGCCGATCACCTCCTCGACCGGCTGCCACTGCTTGCGTATCTCCAAGGCACCGGCCTGCAAGCGGGTCATGTCGAGCAGATTGGCCACCAGCCGGTTCAATCGCTCCGATTCGCTCAGGATGGAGGCGGCAAGCTCTTGCCGCACGTCGTGGTCGAGCGTCTGCGCGCTTTCCAGCAACGTGCTGCTCGCTCCGGTGATGACCGACAGGGGCGTCCGCAAATCGTGCGATACGGCGCTGAGCAGGGAGCTTCGTAGACGTTCCGTCTCGATGTCAAGCCGGATCTGGTCGGCTTCCGCTTCGAGAGCGGCTCGTTCCAGCGCCAGCGCGATCAGGCCGGCAAAAGCCTCCAAGAGATGAAGCTGTTCGATGTCGATGGCCTGTGCCGATTCGGACGGACGGATGCCGAGCACGCCGGCGATTCCCCGGGAGGTGGAAAGGGGCAAATAGACGCCTTGCGAGCCGGGCAGGGTGGCGGTACCGCGTCCCGCCGTCTGGCCGTGTTCGAGCACCCACTTCGCCACGGCCTCCTCGTGAGCGTCGAGCGCGGCCACGGCGTCCGTTTGCGAGGAGATCAACCGCCCTTCCGCATCGGGCAACAAGACCATGGCACGCATGTCCGAGGCTTCGCTGACGTGCCGCTCGGCGATTCGGGCGATCTGTTCTCGACTCGGAGTGGCCGCCAACTCGCGGCTGATGGAGTACAGCGCCGCCGTGCGCCGTTCCCGCCGTCGCGCCGATTCCACTTGCTGCTGCCGCCGAGCAGTCAGCGTGCTAATCACAAAACCGATCGAGAGCATCGCCAGGAACGTCAACAGGTATTGCGCGTCGTCGACGCTGAACTTCCATCGCGGCGGCACGAAGCAAAAATCGAAGGCCGCGGTCCCCAGAAATGCGGCGAGGATCGACGGCCCGCGCCCCCAGCGAAGCGCGACGATCACCACTCCCAACAAATAGACCATCGCCAGATTGGTCGGGCCAAACATGAGCACCTTCGATAGAACGGCTTCGAGAGCGGCGCTCAGCGCCGTGCATCCCAAAACCACCGCCAATGCCCAGAGATAACCCATGCGGGAACGAGGCGCGCACGACGAGATGACCGGCGCGGCCGGCTGCGGATCGCCGGTGATGACGTAGACGTCGATGTCTCCGCATTTCCGCGTCAGCTCATACACCAGCGAACCGCGAAACCACTCTTTCCATCGCGGTTGTTTCGGCTTGCCGACTACGATCCTCGTGGCATTCCGAACCCGAGCGAACTGGATCACTTCGTCGGCGACGCTCTGGCCGCTGAGGAGTCGCCGTATCGCCGCCGAGCCGCTCGACGAGCCGCAACGTCTCGGCGAGTTGCGCCTTATCCGCGTCGGCCAGCCCGGCGCTGGTCGGCGTCTCGACGTGGACGGCGATCCAGGGCGATTTCAGGCTCGCCGCCATGCGGCGGGTGGCCCGAACCAATCGCCCGGCAAAGGGGCTCGGACCGACGCAGACCAGCAGCCGTTCCCTGGCGGGCCAGGTTCCGCGCACGGCGTGTTCGCCGCGGTAGACGTCCATCTGCTCGCCCACCCGTTCGGCCGTCTGACGCAGCGCAAGCTCCCTCAGCGCGATCAAGTTGCCCTTCGTGAAGAAGTTGGCCATCGCCCGTTCGGCCTCGCGGGCGATATATATCTTGCCCTCGCGCAATCGCTCCAGCAGATCGTCGGGGGGCAGATCGACCAGTTCCACCTCGTCGGCCTGCTCGAAGATCGAGTCGGGCAACGTCTCGCGGACCACGACGCCGGTGATTTGCGAGACCACGTCGTTGAGGCTTTCAAGGTGCTGGACGTTGAGCGTCGTATAGACGTTGATTCCCGCCTCCAGCAGTTGCATCACGTCCTGCCAGCGCTTCGCGTGCGTCGCGCCGGGGGCGTTGGTGTGAGCCAACTCGTCCACGACAAGAATCTGCGGGTGCAGGGCGAGCGCCGCGTCGAGATTGAACTCGAAGAGCGTCGTGCCGCGATACGAGAGTTCGAGGCGGGGGAGAATATCCAAGCCGAGGACCAGGGCTTGCGTCTCCGGCCGGCAATGCGGCTCGATGTATCCGACGACGACGTCCGCCCCTTCTTTGCCGACCTTCCGCGCGGCCTCGAGCATGGCGTACGTCTTGCCGACGCCCGGCGCCGCCCCGAAGAATATTTTCAGCTTCCCCCGCGCCTGTTTCGCCGCTTCGGCTTGCACGCGGGCCAGCAAGGCGTCGGGATCGGGGCGTTGGTCGGGCATGGTGCGGGAACGTTCGCCATGGTTAGGGCCGATGCGCGTCCAACTCTAGATTCAATTCTACCACATTTACCCGCGGTTCGCCCAGCAGGCCGAGAGTGCGGCCTTCCGTGTGCCGAGCGACCAATTGGCGGACGACCTCCTCGCTCATTCCGCGTACCTTTGCCACGCGCCTCACCTGGTATTCCGCGGCGGCGGGAGTGATGTGCGGATCGAGCCCGCTGGCGGAGGACGTTACGAGATCGACGGGAATCGCGGATGTGTTGCCGGGGTCGGCTTTCTTGAGGGCGGAAATTCGCTCCGCGACAGCTTTCGCAAGGTCGGGGTTCATCGGACCGAGATTCGAGCCGTTCGACGATTCGGCATTGTACGGCACGGGCGACGTCGCCGAGGGGCGGCTCCAGAAGTATTTCGGATCGGTGAAGGGTTGACCGATCAGCGCGGATGCCACCAGCTTGCCGTTCCGATAGATCAGACTGCCGTTGGCCTGGCGAGGAAAGAGCCATTGCGCGATGCCGGTCACGGCCAACGGGTAGATGATTCCCGTCAGGATGCTAAAGATGACCAAGAGCATCAACGCCTGCCTCGCTTGTTTCAACATATCGGCCTCTACTGCGCAAATGCAGCGCCACCAACGCCAAATCGATCAGCTTGATGCCGATAAAGGGCACGATCAAGCCGCCTACACCAAACACCAGCAGATTCCGCCGCAACAGGGCCGCGGCGCCGATCGGGCGATAGCGAACTCCCCGCAACGCCAGCGGAATCAGCGCCACGATGATCAGGGCGTTGAAGATCACGGCCGAGAGGATCGCGCTGGTCGGAGTCGCCAGGTGCATCACGTTCAGCTTGCCGAGCGCGGGATACGTGCCCACAAACGCCGCCGGTATGATCGCGAAGTACTTCGACACGTCGTTCGCCAGGCTGAACGTCGTCAGCGCCCCACGGGTCATGAGGAGTTGCTTGCCGATTTCGACGATCTCGATGAGCTTCGTCGGATTCGAGTCGAGATCGACCATGTTGCCCGCCTCTTTGGCGGCCTGCGTGCCGGTGTTCATCGCCACCGCCACGTCGGCTTGCGCCAAAGCGGGCGAATCGTTCGTCCCGTCGCCGGTCATCGCCACCAGATGTCCGGCCGCTTGATATTTGCGAATCAGGCTGAGTTTATTCTCGGGCGTCGCCTGGGCGAGAAAGTCGTCGACGCCCGCCTCGGCGGCGATGGCGGCGGCGGTCAAGGGGTTGTCGCCGGTGATCATCACGGTTTGGATTCCCATCTGCCGCATTTGCGCGAACCGCTCGCGCATTCCGCCTTTGACGATGTCCTTCAAGTGGATGACGCCCAACGCCTTGGCGCCCTCGGCAACCACCAACGGCGTGCCTCCCTGCTTGGAAATCTGCTCGACGCTGGCCTCGACACCCACGGGGAACGTGCCGCGATGCCCGCGCACATAGGCGTCGATCGCGTCGGCGGCCCCTTTTCGGATCTGGCGGCCGTCGAGATCGACGCCGCTAAATCGCGTCTGCGCCGAAAAGGGAATGAACGTGGCGCGAAGCTCGTGCACGTTGCGGCCGCGGAGTCCGTATTTCGTTTTCGCCAGTACGACGATGCTGCGTCCCTCCGGGGTCTCGTCGGCCAACGAAGCCAATTGGGCGGCGTCGGCCAATGCGTTGACCGGAACGCCGTCGGCGGGAACGAACTCGACCGCCTGGCGGTTGCCCAACGTGATCGTGCCCGTCTTGTCCAGCAACAGCACGTCGACGTCGCCGGCGGCCTCGACGGCTCGGCCGGACATCGCGATCACGTTGGTCTGAATCATCCGATCCATGCCGGCGATGCCGATGGCCGAAAGCAGGCCGCCGATCGTCGTGGGAATCAAGCAGACCAGCAGCGCGACGAGCACCGTAACCGTGATGGGAGTGCCGCGTCCGACCGCCTCGACGCTGAACAACGAAAACGGCAGCAGCGTCACGCAGACGAACAGAAAGATGAGAGTCATGCCCGCCAGGAGAATATCGAGCGCGATTTCATTCGGCGTTTTCTGCCGTGTGGCGCCTTCGACCATTGCGATCATGCGATCGAGAAACGTTTCGCCGGGGTTGGCCGTGATCCGCACGACGAGCCAATCGGAGAGGACGCGAGTGCCGCCGGTGACGCTGCTGCGGTCGCCGCCGCTTTCGCGGATGACCGGGGCACTTTCGCCCGTGATGGCGCTCTCGTCCACGGAAGCGATGCCCTCGGAGATTTCGCCGTCCGCCGGAATGTAGTCGCCCGCCGCGACGAAAACGAAGTCGCCGCGGCGCAGATCGGTGGCGGGCACCACCACGAGATCCCGATTTTGCAGCATCGCCGAAGACGACGGCTCTTTCAGCGGCCCGGTGGGCGGCATAAAGAACTTCTTCGCGGGCACGTGATGCCGAGCGCGTCGCAACGCGTCGGCCTGGGCCTTGCCGCGTCCTTCGGCCATTGCCTCGGCGAAGTTGGCGAACAGCACGGTAAACCACAACCACGCCGAAATGGCCAGAATGAACCAGGGCGGCTCCTCGCCGCGAAACCGCAACGCGAGAACGTACAAGCCCGTCGTCAGGATGCTGCCGACGTAAACCGTGAACATGACGGGATTGCGAAGCTCCCGCCGCGGATCGAGTTTCAGAAAGGAATCGACGATCGCGTGGCCGACGATCTTGCGGTCGAACAGTGAATGGGCTTTTGCGGCGGAAGCCATCGTTTACCCACCTATCATCAAGTATTCGACGATCGGCCCGAGCGCCAACGCCGGCAGGAACGTCAATGCGCCGACCAAAATGACAACGCCGACCAGCAGAACTACGAACAACGGCGTGTGCGTCGGCAGAGTGCCGGCCGTGACCGGCATGGCCTTCTTTCGCGCCAGCGAGCCGGCGATCGCCAAGGTGGGAATCGCCAGCCAGTAGCGGGCGATCAGCATCGCAACTGCAAGGGCAACGTTATAGAACGGCGTGTTCGTGCTCAGGCCCGCAAACGCGCTGCCGTTGTTGTTTCCCGTCGAGGAAAAGGCGTACAGCACTTCGCTGAAGGCGTGCGGGCCGCCTTTGTTGAGGATGCCTTCCCTTCCCGAATCCGTGGCGACGGCCACGGCCGTGCCCGCCAACACGACCATCGGCGGAATCAAAATGATCAAAGCGGCCATCTTCATCTCGAAGGCTTCGATCTTCTTTCTGAGGTATTCCGGCGTTCGTCCGACCATGAGACCGGCGATGAATACGGCGATGATGGCGAAGACGAGCATTCCGTAAAGCCCGCTGCCGACGCCGCCGAAGATCACCTCGCCAAGCTGCATGAGCCACATTGGCACCAGCCCGCCCAGGGGCGTGAACGAATCGTGCATCGAGTTGGCGCTGCCGTTGCTGGCGGCGGTGGTGGCCGCCGACCAGATCACCGACTGCGCGATTCCGAAGCGGACTTCCTTGCCCTCCATGTTGCCGCCGGGCTGCCGGTCGCTTGCGGCCTGTTGCACCCCGAGCGCGGCGAGTTTCGGGTTGCCCGATTGTTCGGCCCAGTATCCCAGCAGCAACAGCGGCACGAAGATTATCAGCATGGCGGCCAACACGGCCCAGCCTTGCCGTGTGTCTCCGATCATCTGTCCGAACGTGTAACAAAGGGCGGCGGAGATCAATAGGATAGAGACCAATTCGACGAAGCCCGACAGCGGGGTCGGATTCTCCAGCGGATGCGCGGAGTTGACGTTGAAGAATCCGCCGCCGTTGGTGCCGAGCTGCTTGATGATGACTTGCGACGCCGCCGGCCCAAGGGCAATATGCTGCTCCGTGACGATTTTCCCGTTTGTATCCGCCGTCGGCTGAAGCATCGCAACCGTCTGGTAAGGCCGAAGCGTCTGCACGACGCCCTGCGACACCAACAGCAAAGCTCCAACCAGGGACAGAGGCAGCAGGATGTAGAGCGTGCTGCGGGTCAGATCGAACCAGAAGTTGCCGATCGTTTGCGACGATCGCCGCGCGAATCCGCGAATCAGCGCCGCGAGAATGGCCATTCCCGTGGCCGCCGATACGAAGTTCTGCACGGTCAGCCCGAGCATCTGCGTCAGATAACTCAGTGTGCTCTCGCCGCCGTAGCTCTGCCAGTTCGTGTTCGTGGCGAAGCTCACGGCGGTGTTCATGGCCAGATCCGGCGGCACGGGCGGCATGTTCTGCGGATCGAGCGGCAGCAGATGCTGCATCCGTTGCAGAAGGTAGACGGCAACGAAACCGAGCAGATTGAACCAAAGCACGGCCTTGGCGTAAGCCGTCCATGCCATTTCTTCCTTCGGGTCGATGCCGCAGATGCGGTAGATGAGCCGTTCGAGCCATCCTATGGCCCAGCCCAAGCCGCACGGCTTCGCCTCGTAAACCCGGGCCATGTACCAACCCAGCGGCTTTGCAAGGAGCAGCAGGGCCGCCAGGAACAGACCGATTTGCAGCAGACTGCTTGCGTTCATGCGAACCACTCCGGCTTCAGCAGCGCCAGCATGAGATAGACGAACAAGGCCACCGAAACGATGCCGCCGATCGTGTAAACAAGCAGTTCCATTGTTCACCTCCTACAGGCGTTCCAGCAGCCTGATCATCCAAAACGAAAGGATGAAGAACAGGAAGACAACGCCCAAGCAAATCAGTTCCATTTTTGCGCACCCCAAGACCGCCCGCTTCTCGACGATCAATTATACGCACAAGTCGGATCAAAATGCCGTCAAAACCGTCGTGGCAAGTATCAGGAAAGTGTCAAGGGGGCCTGTTGGCGTCCTGCCCGACGCCTTCGGGCTGAAAAGCGACACTGTTTCTGGTGGGGCAGACATTCTTGTCTGCCAGGCTTGCTGCCTTTTTCCCGACAGACAAGAATGTCTGCCCCACTGCGAGGAAAAGCGCGGGATAACACTACGGTTCGTCGTCGTCCACGCTGGCGATGGCTGCCAGCAAGCCGATGGCGGCGATGGCGCTCACGGTGAGAATGACGAGGACGATCGCGCAGGCTAGCGGCGAAACCCCGAGCCAGCGCAGCGTGCCAAACGCCAAACCGACCACGACCGGAAGCGTGAGCAACGCCTTGAGGCTGAATTGCAGCGGCGGTCGGTGGCGACTCGACTGCTGGCGATCGTCATTCATCGCTACGGCCTTCAGCAGGAGGGGACGGAGGAGGTTGTCGGAAAACGTTCTCCAACTTGCAGGGGCGCTATCGACAACCTCCTACATCCCCGTCCCTGGGGCTGTGCCGATTTTTGTGGCGATGGAGCCATCAGCACGCCAAATCCCGGCAAAGGGGACAGTCCCATTTTCGTCAACCACGGCTTCGCCGCGGTGCCCGCGAAAATTGGGACAGTCCCCCTCCCACGGTCACTGCTTCCACTGTTTGAATCGTTCCACGCTGGCCAGCACGTCGTTGCGCCGCTTCTCGAACAGGGCGAACAGCGCGATGATCGCCATGCCCAGTACGATGCAGGACGCCCAGAATATCCAGATGTGCTTCTGTTGGAATGCCGCATACACGATCATCCGCCCGATCACCACGACCAGGAAGGTGAAGCCGAGGTAGAGGAACGATCGTTCCCGCAGCAGAATGCCGGCGAGCACGCCGAGCACGGCGAAGACGATCGTGACCAACGGCAAGACGGCCGATTCACCGATATGCTGCCAGAACTCGGTGGTCGAGGAGACGTAGATGACGCTCAGCGCGAGGTATCGGATGGCCAGCCGCTGGGCGTCGTTCAGCCGGCGGCGGTCGAGGTGTTCGGCCACCAGCGCGGCCAGCGCGATCGGGATCAGCCATAGTTGCGGATGGTCGAGGAAGTCCCATCCGCAGCGATGCCAGGTCACCCAAAGCCCCATGTTGCCGCTAAGAATGCTCAAGCCGGTAAGCAGGATCGACCGCTTGCGGACGGCCATCACTCCGTAGAAGACGCCCATCAGCAGCCAGAAGGCCGGGCCCTGGTTGCCCAGAAACCACATGCCGGCGTTGGCGTAACTCTTGATGAACAGCGAGCCGATCGGCGGGAGGATGGGCAGGAACAACGCGGTGCGTTCCAGCGGTTCGGAGAGTACGGCCATCTGGCGGCGATGGAACAATACGCTCAAGCCCGCCCCGATGAACGCGATCACCATCACGATCAGCATCCAGTAGGTTCTAATGATTCCCAGTGCGAATATGCCGGGCATGGTGACCCGTAGATGTAGCCCCGCCAAGGCCAGCAGCGCCTCGGCCGCATAGACGTACGCCGTGCGGCCGCGATCGCTCAGCCGCAGCGGATCCCAACGGGGAACCAGGGCGCAGATCAAGCAGCCGACGACCAGACCGACGATGGCGGCCGCCACGACGGCGATCTCCCAAGTTGCCGCCCAGGGCGCCAGCCAGGCGTCGTCGGCCGGGTCGAAAAACGCTCGTTCCTGCACGAGCACCGCCGCCAAGGTCACGACCGACAGGCCGCCGAGGACCGTGGCCGCTCGCCGGCCGGCGGCGATCCAATCGCTCGCCTTCGGCAGGATCCATCCCAGCCCGAGGCCGCCAGCCAGCAGAACCAGGACGGTGGCGGCCATCAGGAGCACGCAGCAATGCAGCCAGGGGGCGTCGCCGGTCGGCGTGCCCGTCGCCAGGTCGAGCCGGGCCCAACCCAGCGAGCCCAGCAGCAGCACCGCCGCCGCGAACGTGGCGTATTGCCATAGAGCCCGCCAGGGGAGAAAAAGGTGCCAGGAACCATTGTCTCTCACCTCGTTCTCCTCGTTCCTCTGTAAATGGTTCCTGGCACCTTTTTCCGACTGGGCAGCCATTACGATCGCGGACAGAAGCACCACGATCGCGTTCAGGTTGCCGGCCAGCCGTCCTGCAAATGCGACGAGCAGTGGTTGGCCGCCCACCGCGTCGAAAGCGGCATCCAGCGAGACCCATGCGCCGAGCGCGGCGGAGGCGACGGCCAAGAGCGATTGCACCTGCGGGAACCATTCCACCGGCCAGCGCTCGGGCGGGTCCGGAATTCGCAGCAGGCGGGCAAGCGGTTTCATCCGCGGCAGCAGCCAGCCGAGCGCGGCGGCCGCCAGCACGAATGCCGGCAGAGCCGTCGCAGCCCACCAGCACCATAGCCGCGTCGCCGGGCATGACGCACATAAGGCCATCGCCACTGCCGAGAGGCCCAACACGTATTGGCCCGCAAACACGAATCGGGCATTCTGGTTCCACAGACAGACGGCGACTGCCACGGCCGCCGCCCCCAGGACGATCCAGTCCATTCGGGCAATATCGGCGTGGAGGTGCGGCAGATCGAGCAGATTCGCGCCGACGGCAAAGGCGGAATGCGCCACCAGCAGCCCCACAGCGACGATGGCGGCCAGGTGGGCGAAACAGAAGGGCCGGCGATCGGCTTGCCAATGTGGAACGCCTTCTCGATGCACCATTTCCAGCAGCGACCAGACCACCGAGCCGACGGCCAGGCACAGCACGTTGACTTGCAGCAAGGTGGCCAGAGTGTGCGGCTCCCAAGCCAGCCAGCCGACCACGCCGGCCGCATTCAAGAGGAGCCCCGAAACGAACACGTAGCCCGGCAGCCGCAGCCACAAAGCCAGCAGGGCGGCGGTAACGCTGAGCGAGAGGATTGCCCCGATCGACCACCACGCGCCGGCCCGATCGCCGGCGGCGTGCATCACGGCCAGGGCGAAGGCGGCAATGCCGATCGCGGTCACCCAGCCCTGAACGATCGCGTTTGCGCTCGTAGCGCCGGCTTCAGCCGGTGATACGCTATGCGCTGCGCTCCCTAAATCCCCCCCATTGCAATGGGGGGGCGTTTCTCGGTGGCACGAATTTCTGGAATCGCCGACGACGGCCACTGCCAGCCCCACGCGGCGCAGCGTCTTTCCAGCCAGCCAATTGCCAGCACCGCGAAAGCGGCGGCCGCCCAGGCGGTCGTCAGCGTATGGTAGGCATGCCAATCGGCCGCGGCAGATTGGTCGCGGCCGATTTGGCAGGCGGTCAACACGCCCATCCCCACCGCCAGGCCGCCAACGACGTGCATAAGCTTTCCGGGCGAGACCTGGGCAAGATACCACGCCACGGTCGCGGTGCTCAGCAGCAGCGCAAGCCAGCCAGGCGCACGGCGATGTCGGCCAGCCAAGCCGGCAAATGTGCCGGCTGCTCGACCAGCGAAGCAACCGGCAGCGCCAACACGGCGATCAGGCCGACCACCGGCAGCACAATCTGCGTGGCCAGAAGCGGGCTTTCACGCGCCGTTAGTTCGCGGGAAAAGGGGACAGTCCCCATTTGCCGGAACGGCCCGGAGGGTGCTTCGCACAAATGGGGACTGTCCCCTTTTCCCGTCAACCCGCGGAGTTGATAGAGCCGTCTTCGAGCCGCCAACCACACCAACGCTACTGCCGAGGAGGCGATGACGTTGGCCTCGACCAATTGCAGCCACCAATCGCCGAAATTGACGGTCGTGCGATGGAAGTACCACACGACCAGCGACGCGGCGAGATTCGTTCCCAGCGCGGCGGAGAAAGCCCAACCCTCGCGGCGCCGCCAGACGGCCATCGTCGCCCCGGCCCCGCTGGCAATCGCGATCGCGGCGGCGGCCCAGAGGAGTTCCTGATGATCCTGCCGAAACGCACCCACCATCAACGCCGTTTTCAGCCCGAGAAGGACGGCGAAGATGCCGGCCACTCGAACCCAAACGGCGGCGGCGCGAATGAGGGCTTGCGGTGGTCCCTGGGAAAAAAAGGGGACAGTCCCCGACCAACCTTCGGTCGGTGCCCGCCGGAACGGCCCGGAGGGTGCTTCGCACAAATGGGGATTGTCCCCTTTTTCCCCCTCGGCGTCTGGCAACGTTCGCAGGCTCGCCACCCACCACGTGGCCAGCACGATGAACAGGGCATAAATCGCCCAGCCGAGCATCAAGGTGCGATAACCCCATTCGGCCGCGTCGGCAGGCAAGCCTAGAGCGGGCAGTATCCAAATGACGCTGCACGCCAACAGCCCAAGGGCGGTCATGCCGAGCAGACCGATAGCATTGGCCGACAATCGCCGGCCTCGTTGTACCAATCGGTATACTGCGGCAGCCACCGACCCGACCAGCGCGATCCACCCCAGCGGCGTGCCGGCGGCAGCCGTCCAGTCTTGCGCCGTCGGCGGCAAGAACGCCAACCCAAACAGGGCCACGCCGATCAGCAGCACATTGCCGGCGATGCTCATGGCGAGTTGCAGGTGCATGAGCGTGGACGCCGACGACGATGCACGGAAAAAGGGGACAGTCCCCGACCAACCTTCGGTCAGTGCCCGCCGGAACGGCCCGGAGGGTGCTTCGTACAAATGGGGACTGTCCCCTTTTTCCGCTTCCCGCCATACGTTGATCCATCGCCGCGCCGCCAGCCAGATCAACATCCACGCCGCCGCAGTGATCGTCGCAAGTTGCAGGAGCGTGACGAACTCGGCCGTTCCGAACGGCCGCGGCGCCAACACGACGCCGAGGGAGTATCCGAGTGCAACAGCCAGTTCGGCGACCAGCCCGGCGGAAAACGCATAACCGCTCGACGACTCGCGCACGGCGTGGCCGACCATGCAGAGGATGACGATCACCAGCGGCACGAGATAAGAGATGTTCGGGCCGAGTCGCTGGAAGAGAGTGTTGACCGTCGGCCCGCCCGGCTTCGCGCCGGCAAACTGACAGAACGCGGCAACAATCGTCAGGGCGACGATTGGCAGAGCGGTTGTCGCCAGCGAGACGCCGTGCGCGATCCACGATGCGTTTCGATCGAGATCGACGCTCATGCGGGCTTTTGCAGACGCGACTGCCAGCCGCGTCCGCCCCCAAAGCGCCGCCGAGACGACGAGAAAACAGCAGGCCAGCCCCCATCGCAGCGCCGACGCCGCGGCGACGTCGCCGGCAAACCGGCCGGCCACGAGGCACGGCACGGTGGCCGCCAATAGCAGCGAGCTTACGAGTTCGGCATTGCGCCAGCGCTGCCAGAGGGCCGCCAGCAGCGCGGCGGCTAGCACGCCCAGCAGTAGCCATGCCCCGCCGCCGCAGATCATCTGCTGCATCGAGCGAAGACCAGGCGGAACAGTGATTGCTCCCGTCAATTCCTCGAAAATGCTCGGAAGGAGAGGGACGCTTGCCAGCGCCAATTGCGCCGCGATCAAGCCGTGCCGAACGATCCAATCGACGGTCGGCCCGACTGGATTGAGCAATTCGTCGGCCGTCGCGTCGCCGCGGAGTGCCATTCGTGTGACGATCCACAAGAGCGAAAGCACGCCCAACGCAATTCCAAACGCCTGGAGACTGTAAGGATGCAGCAGGTCGCCGGGCCAGGCGGCAAGCCAGGACTGATGCTTCAGCCAGGCGGCGGTCGCTACGCCGGTCGCCAACGTCAGCATGAGTTGATGGGCGGCAAACAACAGGACGTTGCGGCGCCGCCAGCCGATGACCAGCCAAATCGCCGCCAGCCAGTAGAGACAGCCGGCCAACGACGCCGTGTCCGACCAGGAGGCGAACGGCAGCACCGCCAATGTCAATAGCGACGACAGCACCGCGGAATCGCCGAGCGGCGTGCTCAGCACGCAGCGGATTTCGCCGCCGACGCTTTCCGAAACACGGCGAGTGCTCCATTCGCTCAGCAGCAGCGAGGCGGCCGCTGCCAGCGTGGAATGCGTCAACAGCGCCAACAGCCACGGCTGCGCGACGACGCCGGGATAGTTCCACACCGCGGCGTGAACCAGCCCGATCATCACGACCATCGAGCCGAGCCACGTTGCCGCCGGCTGACGGCGTTGCCAGGCCAGAATCAAGTAGGAGGCGGCGATGCACGCCGTGGCGATCAGCAGCGCCGAGGAATGTTCCAGGGCGATCGCCTGGCGATCTTGCCAGGCCGCCCAGCCGCTGAGCAACAACGCGATCGACGCGATGGCCTCCGTCGTGTTTAGCAAGGGGACGCGGAAGAGAGTGGAAAGCTGGCCGTCCCCTTTTTCCCCTCTTCCCACCCCCGCAAGAAGACCGCAATGGCGACCATGACCAGCGCCTCGGCGGCGAGCACGGCGCCCCAGAGCGGTTCGATCGTGTGCCTCTGCGGCTCCGCCCAAAGAGCCCAAAGCGGGGCGGCCGCCAACAGGATCAGGCCGAGATAGACCACCTCGATTCTGCGCCAGCGAGCGGCGACCGCCAGGCCGACGGCGCCGTAGATCGTGCAGAGGACGGCGGCGCGGATGGCATCGCCCCCGCCTTGCAGGCCGTGAATGGTCGTCAGCGTCAAGCCGAGCAAAGCCATCACGCCGGCGCCGCCGGCATAGATCAGCGCGTGTCGGCGACGGCCGAATCGAACGATTGCCTCGGAGGCGACGGCGAACAGCAGAAAAAGGCCGACCAACGCCGTGCCGCTGGGACCGCTGATGAGCTTATGGAACATCGTGACGGCATCGGAGCTGAACAGCGGCAGGCCGCTATATATCACGTGGAAGCCGGTCAGATATGCCAGCGTCGCGCAGGCGATCGCCCCGGCGTGCAGGGCCGGCAGTCGCCAGCGGAAGGCGGCCAGCACCAGCACGGCGCAGTCGATCGCGGCGACGGCCACGATCGCCAGCGGGTGCGGCCATGCCAACCCCAACGCCGCCAGCATCACGATCATGCCCACCAGCGCCACGGTCGTGGCGCAGACGTGCCAGCCGGCCAGCGCGGCATCGCGGGCGACGCCGCGGCGGACCGTCAGTCCGCAGGCCAGCACCGGCATCCCTGCCAAAGCGACGGGAACTGACATTCGCCCCAGCGCGGCGGTGATGCCGGCGGAACGAGCCACCGTCATCCCCAACGCGATCAGCATTGCAAACGCGGCGGTGCCCAGCAGTATGAAAATGCTGCCGACGTCGGCCGCGGAAAGCCGTTTCCGCGGCGATATTCTTGCCAAATACGTGCCGACGGGCGTCGCAAGACATGCCACCGGCAGGCAGGCGGCGGCAATGTACCACCAGTCGGCCGACTCGGGATGAACCCAATGCGCCGCCACAAGGGTCGAGGCCGAGCCGCCCAACACGGCGATCACTTGCAGCCAGGGTCCGCCGGGAACCAGCACCCGCGCGGCGCACCACACCAGCCCGGTGAAAATTCCGAGCGTGACCAGGTCGGCGGCAATAGTGCCGGGCCCCCAGCTTCCCTTGCACACGGCGGCCATCGCCAGGAAGCAGAGCGGCACCAGCAGTGTGGCAATGATAAGCAAACCGAGGCTGGTCGAACGGAGTTTCCAGCGATGATGGGCGTACAAGCCCATGCCAAAGACCGCCGAGCAGGTCGCCACGAAGGTGCTCAATTGCAGATAGGGGTTCGCCGCCAACTGTTCCCAAAAACTGATAACCAGCGCGATGGCCGGACCGACGATCAACAATCCGCCGATCAGCTCCCCCCAGCGGATGTTTCGCTCCTCCATGAAACCGGCGAGCATTTCGGACCAAGATCGTCGCGGCGGCAGCGGCTGGGGCGGTGCAACCGGCTTCGCAATCACTGGCGATCTCACCGCTTGCGGTCTCGCAGGCGGCACAGCAGCCGGCGTCTGACTCGCAGCTTCCACGCTCGCCGGTAAAACGAGCGTTGCCACGACGGGCTCTTCTGTTCGCGCAGGCGTCGCCGGCGCCGGGCGCGGGCCGCCGGCGGGGCAGCCGCCGGTCGCTCCTCCTGCCGCGCGACGGCCGGACGGAGCAGCCCATCGCGATAGCCGCGGACACGATCGAGGAGCCTCTCATATTCCTTTGAGGTAAGCCTGCCCGTCTGCCGCCATCGCAGCAACTGCCGTTCGACGGCCGCGAGGTCGCGCAGCTCGTCGGCCGCCACAGTGTGAAGTTCTCTTCCGCACCACTGGCAACGCGGGTCGGCCGTCGGTGTGTGGTGTCCGCAGAAGACACATAAGGCGGCATTTTCCGCCGGCCGCTTTCCCCCGCCGAAGATCAGTGCCAGCAACACCCAAATCCCGTGCCCAACCAGCGTGATCACGCCGAGGACGATGGCCAGCACTATTAGACCGATTGTCAACTCGTGCATAATTGGGCTTTCGCGGCTGTTTTCGTGGGCACGACGGCCTTCTCGGCGAGCGGATTCCTGCCCCCATATTATGGGATATTCTAGACAACCCTGCTGCCACGCATAGATGGGGGTGATGGAGACGCGTTTCAGCGGCTTCGCCGGTCAGTTTGGCCGCCGGGGAGCCTCGCGAGCCTTCCACCCAAGAGACAAGGCTCCGAACTCGGCTCGATATAACCCGTTTTTTCCGGCCGCCCAATGCTGGGCCGACACCCGTTGTAGGGCGGACTTCAGTCCGCCGCACTTGACGGACTAAAGTCCGCCCTACAGTACGGACTAAAGTCCGCCTTACGATATTGGCAACCTGCGAAGCTATAGACATTCCGTCTCCCATCCGCCACACGCGATTACTGCACTTCGGGACAGTCCCAACTAGTCGCGCCCGCTGCCGGCCGTTAGAATTCGTTGGGAGAGCCCTCTTATGGCAATTACCTGTCCGAATTGCGGCGCGGATTTCGACGCCACGTTGTTCCAGTTCGGCCGCAGCGTGCGGTGCGACTGCGGCGCTGAAGTCACTTATCCCGGCGCCGATCTTCGTGGCGGACATCTTTCCAGCGATGCTTCCCGCCCGGGGTTTCGCCGCTTCGAGCCGACGCTCTTCGAGTTCCTGGAAGAACTCGCGGACAACAATAACCGGCCCTGGTTCCAGGCCAACAAGTGGCGCTACGAGCACGACGTCTTGCAGCCGTGTCTGGCGTTCATTCGTGCGTTCCAACCGCGGCTGAGGAAGATATCGAGGCACTTTCTGGCCAGCGATCGGCGGATGGGCGGCTCGCTGCTGCGGGTCTATCGCGACGCGCGATTTTCCGGCGGCCGAGAACCTTACAAGACCAACGCCGGCATTCAATTCCGCCACGAGTCGGCTCGCGACATTCATGCCCCCGGCTACTACGTCCATATTGCGCCGAACGAGTGCTTCCTGGCGGTCGGCTCATGGCGTCCCGATCCCGATTCGCTCGGCCGGATTCGGCAAGCGATTCTCGAATGGCCCGATCGTTGGCGGCGAGCGCAAGACGACAAGAAGTTCCGTCAGTGCTTCGACTTGGCGGGTGGAAGCCTGAAGCGGCCGCCGCGCGGCTTCCCGCCCGATCATCGGTTTGCCGAAGATCTCAAGCGGACGGATTTCCTGGGGCTGCGCGAGTTGAGCGAGCAAGACGTTCTCGATGAAGGCTTCTTGGATCGCGCGGCAGCCTATTTTGTCGCGAGCCGGCCCTTCATGCGCTTTCTTTGCGAGGCACTGAAAGTGCCTTTCTAAGGGCCCGGTAAATTACAGTGCGGCGGGCACTCACGGCTCCGTCTTTTCCGACGGCGTGGGATCGTCCGGCGATTTCGGCCACACCCTCTCGACGTTCTCGATGGTTGAAGTCCCCAGAGAGATCAGACCCAATACTCGCTCGATAGACGCCGTCTTCTTTGCCACCCAATTGTTCAGGGCAATTGTCTTGTCTTCCGCGATGAACAACCGATCGCCCGGCATGATCTGGTAGTTCGTGGCCGTGGCCCCGCGCTTGGTGATGCCCGCGTAATCGACGGGGAGGATCGTTCCTTTCGCCGGATTATTGGAGGATGGTCGGGCAATCCAAATCCTCTTGCTGGAAACTTGCGACAATCCGTTGACGGCGGAGAGCGCGTCGAGCACCGTGTCGCTGCCGGTGATCGGCACGCGGCGGATGTTGTCGCCCATGCCGGCCCCTTCGGTGATGATGTAATAGACCTTGCTGTTGTATTGCTTGACGTTGACGGAGACCTCGGGCGAGACGAAGTACTTCGAGAGTTGCTTCTGGAGAGCATCCCCGGCTTCTTCGATCGTTTTGCCCATTACCTGGACTCGGCCGTAATTTCGGAGGTTGACGGTGCCGTCCAATGCAACCAGGTAGTCGCCGGTGACGGTCTGGATCGCGCCCGACTTGGCCAGTTGCACGGAAACCTCGGGCTTATTGACGACCTCTTTGAGTTTCTTCGTGATAGCGATTCCGGCTTCTCGCACGGTCATGCCCGCCACGCGAACCGTCCCGTAGGCAGGCCCGAGAGTCACCTGCCCGCCGCTCTCCACGAGAAAGAAACCGTCGATGGGTTGGTCAACCAGCGTGCCCGTCGCGCGGATTTGCAGCGTGTCGTACACGACAGCCCTATAGGGCGGCGGAAGAACCAGCTTCAACACTTCGATCGACAACACGTCCGGCGGAGCGATGCGGTAGGTCGGTAGCGGACGCATCGCCAACTCGCGGGAAACGGCAGCCGACGGTTTGTCGCCGTTTTCTGCGGCAAACACCGCAGCGGCACATCCGATGCCGACCACCCACGTGGTCACCAGCAGAGTCCGACAAACGAATCTATTTGCGCACATTGCTCACCCCTTTCTGGCTACTGTCTTGAACCAATTGGAAATGGAAATTCTCGGTCGCCTGGGTTAGAATCTTCCCCCAGACGAGGAGAATTTCATGAGTGGACAACGACGACATTTCGGCACGGACCAGAAGGCTGCCATTCTCAAGAGGTATCTGGTCGATAAAGTGCCCATCTCGGACCTCTGCGACGAGTACGGCATCAAGCCGAACCAAATCTACGCCTGGCAGAAAATCCTGTTCGACAACGCGCCGGCCGCCTTTCACCCGGTCGCCAAACGCGAGGCCAGGAGGCTTTCCGCCCAGGAGGAGGAAGTCGCCCGACTGCGGGCCAAGCTCGTTCAGAAGAACGAGGTCATCTCCGAACTGATGGAGGAGAACGTCCGCGCAAAAAAGAGAATGGGGAACTCTAAACGGACGTTGGGTTCCCCACGACACTCGCGATGAAGTGGTCGATTACGTGCGCCGTTGGAACGAGCGCACGGAGATTCCCGCCAGAAAGTTCGTGGCTTGGCTGGGCATTGGCCAGAGCAAGTTCCACGACTGGAAGGATCGCTACGGCAAGCGGAACGAACACAACGGCTGGGTGCCGCGCGACTGGTGGCTCGAAGATTGGGAGAAGCAGGCCATCATCCGCTTCTCCTTCGAGTATCCACTGGAAGGCTACCGGCGTTTGGCGTTCATGATGCTCGACCGCGACGTGGTGGCCGTCAGTCCCAGCAGCGTCTATCGCGTATTGAAGGCGGCGGGCCGCATCGGGCGCTCGACGAACAAGCCGTCGAAGAAAGGCACGGGCTTCCAACAGCCGCAAAAACCCCATGAACACTGGCATATCGACATCAGCTACCTCAACATCCACGGCACGTTTTACTACCTGACGACGATCCTCGACGGCTACAGCCGCTACACCGTGCATTGGGAGATTCGCCGCTCGATGACCGAGCAAGATGAACTGACGATCCTGCAACGCGCGCGGGAGAAGTTCCCCAAGGAGACGCCGCGGATCATCAGCGACAATGGGTCGCAGTTTTTGGCGAAGGACTTCAAAGAGTTCATTCGCATCTGCGGGATGACGCACGTGCGCACCAGCCCGTACTATCCGCAGAGCAACGGCAAACTGGAGCGATTTCACGGGAGCATCAAGGGCGAGTGCCTGCGGCCGGGCACGCCGATCTCGCTGGAGGATGCCATCCGCATTGTGGCTCGTTACGTGGAGCACTACAACGAGGTGCGATTGCACAGCGCGATTGGCTATGTGGCGCCGGCGGACAAATTGGCGGGCCGTGAGGCGGAGATCTTCGCAGCCCGCGATCGCAAACTGACGGAGGCCCGCGAGCGTAGAAAGGAGCAGCGAGAGGCGGCCCGTTTGCGGACGGTTGCCTGATCGAAAGAAGGACGTTACGATGAGAGACGACCTGGGCGGAGGATAGGGCTCCGGTGGGAACCGACCCGAGTGCCGCCCCAGGGGTTGTGAGCGAGGTCCGGGCGGTGGTTCTGCTGCCGCCCACCTCCCTCGCTTACAACACCAAAGCGAAAAATCCAAGCACTACCAACCAACTTCAACACCCGGACGATCCTAGCAAGCCAATCGAAGTTTCCATTTCACGCTGAACCAAGACACTACAACAACGCCGGCATCACGACGGTTATCGGCAGCACTATCGCTCAAAACTCGGCGTCGGATTCCAGCGAAACCCCGGGAGGTGGGATCGAGGACCACATCGAATACTACGGCTCTCTTCTGCTGCAGAATTCGATTGTGGCAGACAACACGGGCAATGGGTCGCCTTCGGACATCTCGGGGCCGCTCACCGCCAAATCGAGCTTGATCGCGAACTCGACGGGGGCAACGATCACCGATGGTGACGGCAGGAACATCTTCGACGAAGACCCCTTGCTCGGGCCGCTGGCCGATAACGGCGGGCCCACCTTGACCTGCGCCTTGCTGCCCAGCAGCCCGGCCATCGACGCCGGCGACAATAGTCTGATCCCCTCCGACGTCACCGCCGACCAGCGAGGCTTCCCGCGCGTAATTGACGGCAACGGAGACGGCACGTCTCAAGTTGACATGGGAGCGATGGAGTACCTCTCTTCTCCGCCGACTCTCTCGATCGACAATGTGACGCTCTACGAAGGGGACAGCGGAACAAAGATATTCACGTTCACCGTGAGCATGTCGGGGACGAACGCCCAAGGCGTGAGCGTGACCTATGCCACTGCCGACGGCACGGCCGCCACAACGGACAGCGATTACGTGGCGTCCACACAAACGCTGACATGGGACGTCGGCGCCACCTCGCCGAAGACTGTTAGCATCACGGTCAACGGTGACACAACACTCGAATCGGACGAATTCTTCTTTGTCAACTTGACCAACCCCGTGGGGGCGACGATCGCCGACGGGCAGGGGCAGGGAAAGGGGACGATTCTCAACGACGACGTGAATCAGCGGCCGTGGGTCGTGCCGGCAACGCCCGCAGGAACGCAAACCGGCCACGTGACGATTACTTACAGCCTGTTCGATCCGGATTCGGACACCTGCGGCATCGTTGTGAAGTACGCCGACGGAAGCAAGAATCCGGATGGAAGCCTCAAGTGGAACATTGCTAAAACCGTTTCTGGCCTGGGCGACGGGACAAACGCTCTCGTTTCCAGTCCGACGGGCGTCTCGCACACGTTCGTTTGGGATGGCGGCAGCGACCTCGCCAATACGTGCAACTCCCTCGCCGAGATCTGCATTATCCCCAGCGACCTAGGCGGAGATGGCGCAATCGGTACGACCGGCAACTTCACGACTGCCAACCATTCCCAGGGAGCCCCGATCGTCGGCAGCCTGGTCGTTGCCGAGGCTGCCGCCCCGAAGAACGGCGTCAACGAATGCAACGACGGGCTTAAGATCACCTGGGCGGCGACGGGCTCGAACCCCATCGGCAAGCAAACCGTGACGGTCGATGGCACGCTGGTTGCATCCAGCAGCAGCAATCATATTCCCGGACCCTACGGTGGACGGTACTATGCCTGCCAAATCGCCACGCGGACGGCCGGCATCCACACCTACACGATCACGGCAACCGACACGAAGGGTCTCAGTTTCACCTATACGAGTTCCTTCAATGTGTCGGCGCCCGTCCTGCCGTACGTCGGCAGCGTCGTGGTGGCCGAAGCCGCTGCGCCGAAAAACGGCGTTCTCGAAAACAATGAGAAGCTGAGAATCACTTGGGCGGCGTCAAGCTCGAACGTCATCGCCGCGCAGACAATGACGGTCGATGGAAAACCGATCACGCCGATCAACGGTCCCTACGGCGCCTATTATAGCTGCACGATCGGAATGTGGTCGGCCGGAACCCATACGTACGTAATTGCCGCAACCGACTTGAAGGGCGTTACGTTCAATTGCACGGGAACGTTCACGGTGATCGCGTCTCAAGCGCCGACGCCGTTGATCTCCTCCCCCGTGGTTGCCGAGGCCGCAACGCCCAAGAACGGCACACTCGATTCGAACGATCCACTCAGGATCACCTGGGCGGCAACAAGCCAAGACCCCATCGCGTCGCAAAGCGTGACGGTCGATGGCCGTCGTTTCGCGACAGTCGGCGGCCCCTACGGCCACAACTACTCCTGTTCGATCGGAGCGTGGTCGGCCGGCACGCATGCCTACTCGATCACCGCGACCAACGCCAGCGGCTTCAGCTCGACCTATTTGGGCAGCTTCATTGTGAGCGACCCGATACCGCCTGCCACGCCGCCCGTGACGATCGGCAGTGTCGTGGTGGCCGAAGCTGCCGCGCCGAAGAACGGGATTTTGGAGTCGACGGAGATGCTCGTTATCACCTGGGCCGCGTCGAGTTCCTACAAGATCGCGTCGCAAGCCATGACCATCGACGGCCGCACGGTTTCGCCCATCTACGGCCCTTACGGCGGATTGTATTATTCCTGCCCGATCGGTGCGTGGTCGGGCGGCACGCACACCTACGTCATCACGGCAACCAGCGCGTCGATAGGCTTCACATTCAATCGTTCAGGAACGTTCACGGTTGCCGCCCCGCTGACGGTTGATGCGGGGGCGGCGGCCCCACAAGGCGCCACCAGCCTGCTTACCGGCGCGCAGCTCGCCCCGATCGCCGCGGCGGCGATCCAGCGGTTGGAGACGCAATTGGGCGGTCAGGTCGAAACGGCAATGGCCGGCGTGAGCATCGAGGTGGCGAGCCTGCCGGCCGGCGTGTTGGGCGAGACGTCGAACAAGACCATCTGGATCGACGACGACGGCGCCGGCTATGGCTGGTTCGTCGATCCCACGCCCGGCGACGACGTCGAGTTTGCCGATCTGCTCGGTCCGCACGCCCTGTCTGCCCGCACCGGCAGTCCCGCCGCCAATCGAGCGGATTTGCTCACCGCCGTCATGCACGAGATCGGGTACGTCCTCGGTTACGCTCATTCCGATTCACTCGATCTTATGGCTGCGACCTTGCCGCTGGGCAGCAGACGATTCCTGAACGAGCAGGGGCGTTAGCGCGTTGCGTCAGAGCGAGTTAATTCCACTTGTAGGACGGATTTCCAAATCCGTCCAGTTCTTGGGACGGGTTTGGAAATCCGTCCCATAGCGTGTGCTAAAGCGTGGGCCTAACACCGCCTGCGGCGGACATGCCGGTGAACGGGCGTAAGAGTTGTCCGCATCAGATACGGCATCTCCGGGAGCGACAGCATCGACCTGAGCGAACCGGAACTTTGGTCGAACGGAAAGGTGAAGGACTGAAGAATCGACCGAAAAACCGCCCGCCCCCTCTCTTAGCCTTTGGAATTCTGAACGACGTTGAAATGGCGGCCCCGAAGGGGTCAAACCCGAAAGCCCAGAGCAACGCCCTGGGGAGCCGTGATGTGGTTCAAGTTGCATTTTGCAGGGCCGTTCACGGCCCGTTCCACGCAGCGGTATTAGGCCCGGCGTTTTACGCCGGGTTCAGATCGGCGCGAAACATGTGTCGGTTGTCAGGCTCGTTTACGAGCCTCCTCCACCGTCGCTGAGCAGGACGCTCGTAAACGGGCGTGACAAATCGATGAGGGAAAAAACAGAAATGGACGGCGGCGGCGAACCCATGCTAAAGCATGGGCCTAATACCGCCTGCGGCGGAAACGCCCGTGAACGGGCGTAAGAGTTGTCCGCATTGGGCGCGGCATCTCCTGGAGCGACCGCGTCGATCTGAGCGAGTCGGAGATTTAGTCGAACGAAACGGGAAAGACGGAAGAATCAACCGAAAAACCGCCAGCCCGCTTTTTTTGCCTTTGGAATTCTGAACGACGTTGAAATGGCGGCCCCGAAGGGGTCAAACCCGAAAGCCCAGGGCAACGCCCTGGGGAACCGTGATGTGGTTCAAGTTGCATTTTGCAGGGCCGTTCACGGCCCGTTCCACGCAGCGGTATTAGGCCCGGCGTTTACGCCGGGTTTGGATCGCCGCGAAACGTGTGTCGGTTGTCAGGCTCGTTTACGAGCCTCCTCGACCATCGGTGAGCAGGACGCCTGTAAAGAGATCATCCGCCTTTTGCGTATTGTTCCGCAAGCGGTTGTGACGTTGGAATTAGCCCGAAGGGCTTTCGTAAGGTAGCCCAGGGTTGCCGCGGAGCGCAGCGTAGCGGCTACCCTGGGTTACCGGCCCGCCTGTCCGGCGAACCCTGAAAGGGTTCCGTATTGTCGCTCCGCCCTTACGCAACCCCTTCGGGGTAAATGCGTGACGATGTTCGTCACCCAGGGTAGCCGCTGCGCGGCAACCCTGGGCTGCCTTACGAAATCCCTTCGGGATAGCACCGCCTCCACACGCTAATGAAAGGAGGACGCCCGTAAACAGGCGTGACAAATGGATGAGGAAAGAATAGAAATGAACGGCGACAGCTGCGAACCCATGCTAAAGCATGGGCCTAATACCGCCTGCGGCGGAAACGCCCGTGCACGGGCGTAAGAGTTGTCCGCATTGGACGCCGCATCTTCTGGAGCGACAGCATCGACTCGAGCGAACCGGAACTTTGGTTGAACGGAAAGGCGAAGGACTGACAAATCGACCGAGAAGGCTCCCCCCGTTCATCGCCGCTCAGACGGTTACCTGAATCGCCTGATTTCATCGGCCGACCTGAATTCAACCTCGTGAGCAAGTGATTTCGCGTATCCTGGCAGGCCGGGAAATAGGGTTGCACGGCTGATGTTCATGAGGTGCAGCTCCGACAGGAGGTTTATCCGCGTTCGCGCTTCGACAATAATCTTGAACACATGGTCGGCCATATCCTGCGTGTAGTCCCTATACGACGCAAGGTTCTTTCGAAAACCAGCTTCAGCTATGCTTGGGCACAGAAAAAGCCCCTGCTGTGCCAACAGTCGTGGGTTTGAGCGGGACGGCCCTATGGGCAATACCAAGTGCCACGGATTACAGACGAAAAGCCTATTGAAGTTCTGCGACAAGACCCCGCCGTTTACGAGGCCATCCTCCGTGAATTCTGGCAGCGTGTCGCTACTCTCGTGAAGACAACGAAGACTGTTCCGTATCAACCACGCGGTATCGACAGCCCAAATCGCACCGTTTTCTTTTTCTTGCCCTGCTGCATCGGTGTGGAGCTCTTCCAACGCGAAAAAGCAAGCCACGTATGGGGAACGGGTGAAGTCGAGGAGCCTTGTTGGAGTTCCGTAGTGCTGCATTAGAGCCAACCATTCCAACTTGTCTTCGTCTTGGACCATCAAGGTCTCAGGAAAATGTCGCGCGGCCTTCTTGAATTGACTGAGAAGATAATCCTCGGCATTCTGTCGGCTGAACTCTGTCGTGCCATTCAGCCTCCTGTCGAGTGAACTATCCAATTGGTAGTCGTGCTTTCTCGTACCCCGAAACACCCATGACCATTTTGTCGGGTTGACATAATTCCATGCGAACCAATTCAGTAAGTCATCCGCCAATTCATCTCGGTCCGCATCGGCACCCCGCTCTGTTTTCACTTCCGTATAGGGAAACGGGTCCGTTTTCGGCACGGGAGTCATGTGGTACTCTTCGTATTTGTCCATGTTGACCTCGGTTCGTTGTGCCTTAAGTGCCGTGCTCAGTCAGGCGACGCAGAACGGCCTCACTAGACGGCGACTCCACTATTATGCCATCGGACGTCGGTTGTTGCGATAGGCCGTCCGCGGGCTCATCCGGGACAATTTGAGCACAACGACAGAGTGAGAGGCGACAAAGGGCGGACTTCCGTGGTCACAAACGGCCCTAAACAACCCGGCAAATGAAGCACTTCAGATACTCGCCTTCCAAACACGCCGCGTTGATGGGGTGGTCTGGCGAAGCCCCGCGCTGGTCGAGGATTTGGATTTCGCGGTGGGTTTGCTGGGCGACGCCGACTAGCATGTAGAGGAAGTCCTCGCGGGTGACGTGGCCGGAACAACTGCATGTGACTAGGATGCCACCCGGCTCTAAGAGCGAGACGCCGAGTCGGTTTAGCCAATGATAAGCTCGCAGGGCTTCTTCGACGGCGCTGCGGCTGCGGGCGAACTTGGGCGGGTCCAGAATCACGCCGCCGAAACGCTCGCCGGCGTCGATCAGCGATTGCAGCGTCTGGAATCCGTCCCCCTCCTGAAATCGCACGTTCTGCAGGCCGTTCCGCTGCACGTTCGCCCAGGCGAGCATCACGGCACGCTGGCTGGTATCGACGCCCAAGACCTCGCGGGCGCCGCCGAGGGCCGAGGCGGCCATGGCGAATCCGCCGCTGTAGCAAAACATGTCCAGCACCCGGCGATCGCGGAAATAGCGGGCCGCCGCCACGCGGTTCTCGCGCTGGTCGAGATAGAAGCCCGTCTTCTGCCCCTCGGCCAAATCGACCTCGTATTTCAAGCCGTTATCGACGATCAAAATTGGTCCGTCGGGCGGTTGGCCCCAGGGCGAAGGGGACAGTCCCATTTCCGCTGACACGGAAATTGGGACAGTCCCCCAGGGTCCGTCGCGGAGCTCGATGCCCTCGGTTCGGCTGACGCCGCGCTCGGTGCGGATCATGATCCCCTTCGGATGAACCATTTCCACAAGCATCGGCACGATCTGCGGTAGCCGGACCGCCATCGCCTGGGCCGTCACTTGGATGGCAAGATAGTCGGCGTAGCGATCGACGATCAACCCGCTTAGCCCGTCGCCTTCGCTGAAAATGAGCCGGGCGGCGCCCTGGGGGTCGTCGTAGCCGAGTTGCGAGCGAAACTGCACGGCCGCCGCGATTCGCCGGTGCCAAAAG
Source organism: uncultured Planctomycetia bacterium (assembly GCA_963719005.1). Taxonomy (GTDB): domain Bacteria; phylum Planctomycetota; class Planctomycetia; order Pirellulales; family Thermoguttaceae. Next base: position 1,548,513 of record CAVRAR010000014.1, on the reverse strand, counting down.
GCGTCGTCCAGCGTCGTGTCGGCGTCCCAGGTATAGAGCCGCACGCGGATGCGGCTGCGGCTGTTAAAAACACCGCGGGCGATGAACTTGCCCTTGTCGCCCAACAGATCGACGATGTCCCCGTCGGCGGGGTCGCCCTCGACGCGAGCGATGGCCGAATCGAGCACCCAGGGGTGTCGGGCGTAGAAGGGACGCGCCTTGCGGGGTTTCAGGATGACTTGGGGCACGGGTTGTGAGCGATTAGGGATTAGAGCGGTTTCATTTTAGGTGTAGCGGTATCCGCAGTGTTGAAAATAGTTTCGGCACTCGGATTCCGTGAATTGGTCGAGGATGCTGCCGCAGAGTTTCCATAGCTTATCGACGGTCCGTTCGGCTCCGTCACGGAGCAACTTTTTGAACTTGGAAAACGCCAACTCGATGGGGTTCAGGTCCGGCGAGTACGGGGGCAGGTAGCGCAGCTCGGCACCGGCCGCTTCGATGGCTTTGCGAACTCCAGCCACCTTGTGGCTGGAGAGATTGTCCATCACCACGATGTCGCCAGGTTTCAAGGCCGGTGCCAGATGTTGCTCGACCCAGGCGCGGAACAGTTCGCCGTTGATGCCGCCTTCCACGGTAAGCGGAGCGATGAATCCCTCGGCCCGCAATGCGCCCAAAAAAGTCGTCGTCTGCCAACGTCCGCAAGGAGTTTTTTCCAGCAAACGCGTGCCGAGTTCCGAGCGGCCGTAGGTGCGGGTCATGTTGGATTTAGCCCACGTTTCATCGATGAAAACGACTTTGGCGGGATCGATCGACTCCTGCGAAGCGCGCGATGCCGCGCGCTGCTCAACCACATCGGGGCGATCCTGTTCGCTGGCAATCAGCGTCTTTTTTTTCGCGACTGCTTGAGCGCTTGGCATGCGGCGCAAAGCGTTCCCAGGCAAACCTCTTCGCCGCGCTCCCGCTTCAAATCGGCTTGCAGTTCGCGCAGATAGATGTCGGGCCGAGCCGCGATCTTGGCGACGAGCCAGTCTGCCCAAGCATGCCACGCGGGCTGACGCGGAGCCGCCTTCTTTGGCGCCACTTGGCCGGTCTCGCGACGTTGTTGCTGGATGCGCCGCACCCAAGATTCTGAAACTTTGAAACGCAGCGCCATCACGCGCCGCTCTTCGTTCGTATCGCACGCGGCGAGCACTTCGCCGCGAAACTCCGCATCGTACGGTTTCATCAGGGTCACCTCCTTGAGTGAGATGAACCCAATTTACCGAGTTCGCCCAGAATGCGCTAGACCTACCGTGGAACTGCTCTAGGGGGCAGGGATCAGGGGACAGGGTGATCTCCCCTCTCCTTTTGGGAGAGGGGCAGGGGGTGAGGGCTTCATGGGTTGCGACGCGGCCCTCACCCTAACCCTCTCCCAAAGGGCGAGGGGACTTGAAGTTGCACGTGATGGCGCGCACTCAGTGTATTCGATGCACCGGCGGGCGACAATGACCTTGCACGGCGGCAGCGTGGCGATCAAAATGGCTGGAAAATGTCTGATGTCACCGCCAAGCCCGACCCCTACGTCCTCTGGAGGAACCCCAACTACCGGTACTATGCCGGCAGTTGGTTCCTGATTACGTTTTCCCGACGCGTCGAATTCGTCGCGGTCAGTTTCTATCTGGTGAAACTGTATGGCGATCCGAAGCATGAGTCGCTGTTGCTCGGCATCCTGGGACTGGTGCTGGCCCTGCCGGTGATATTGTTGTCCATCCCGGGCGGGCAATTTGCAGACCGTTTCAACCGACTGCGGCTGATGACGAGCAGTTTTTCACTGGGCATCGTGGCGGCGGCCGGGCTGCTGGTCGTCACGATGTCGGCGGGAAACGCCACCGTGTGGTACTACGTGCTGCTGACCATCGGCACGGTGGGGTGGGCTCTAGGAAATCCAGCGCGGCAAGCGATGCTGCCGAATCTGATCTCCGCGGAACTCTTTTCCATAGGTGTGGCGTGGAATAGCTCGGTGTTCTACATCGCCTCGGTTACGGGGCTCGTCGTCGGCGGAGCCATGCTGGACATGTTTCAAACAATGGCGCCGATCTTCGCCTTGGTGTTGCTCTGCCGAATCGCGGCGATCGCGGCAATCTCCCGAATACGGTATCGTGCCGCGGCTCACGCGGAGCAGGCGGTTTCGTGGCAGAGTCTCGTTGCGGGCGTTCGGTTCGTCTGGAATACCCCCCTCATTCTCGCCGCGATCACGCTCGATCTGTTCGCGGTGTTGTTGGGCGGTGTCACTTACCTCGTGCCCGTTTTTGCCGCCATGCTCCACGTTGGTGGGGCTGGATACGGCGTGCTCATGGCGGGCGACATGATCGGGGCGATTTGTATGGCGGTCTTGCTGGCCCATCGGCCGCCGTTGCGGCGTGCCGGCGTGACGCTGCTCTGGGCGGTCGCCGGCTTCGGCGCGGCCACGATCGTTTTCGGCATTTCCCGCTGGTATCTGCTCTCGCTGCTGATGATGCTCGTGATTGGCGCGCTCGACAACATCAGTGTCGTGGTCCGTCACACGCTGGTGCAGATGCTTACGCCCGACGAAATGCGGGGGCGGGTGTCGGCCGTCAACAGCATCTTCATCGTGGCATCGAACGATCTCGGCGGCATGGAGTCGGGCCTGACGGCGTGGCTGTTTGGACCCGTCGCCTCGGTGGTTGGCGGCGGCGTGGGTACGATCCTCGTCGTATTGGCCGCGCTGCGAATCTGGCCGCAAATCCTCAAAATCGGCTCCCTCGCCTCGATCCGCCCCGCGGCCGCGGAGGAGCCCGATCGGGACGTGTAGACGTTTTTCGGGCCGGTGGGGCAGACATTCTTGTCTGCCAAATGTGCCGCATTTCTCCCGGCAGACAGGAATGTCTGCCCCACCGATCGGAATGTCTGCCCCACTAACCGACAGATGCCCTTTCTTCGCTTTGCCCCGCTAGAATTCACTCTTGACGCGGGGTGGCGGAACGACTACTATCCGCCCCCCATGCTGGCCCATTTTGCGCGAACTGCCGTCGTTACGACGCTCCTTGCCGCCGCGTTCTCGCAGGCGAGGGCGCAATCGCCGGCCGCCCCGCCCGTCCAAGGGATGGTCTTGCTGCGCAACGGCGAAGTCATCGAAGGCCGGGTCAGCCGCGACGAGGGAATCTACATCGTCGATCTGCCGAACGGCCGGATTCGTATCAGGCAGGCCGACGTCGATCTGGTTTGCAGCAGCCTGGAGGAAGGGTATCGCCGGAAACGGGCGCTGATCCAGGTGGGCAACGTGCACGACCATCTCGAATTGGCGCAGTGGTGCATGCGGCATAACCTCTTCGGCTTGGCCACGGTCGAACTGGCCGACGCCACCGCCGCCGATCCGAAAAATCCGATGATCGCCGCGTTGCAGCATCGCCTGAAAATGGCGATGGAGCCGCCGCCGCCCGTGGACCCGCATTCCAAGAAGCTGCTGACGCCCGGCCCCTCGAACGATGAATTGGATCGAATGATTCGCGGGATGCCGCGCGGGGTCGTCGAGACGTTTACGCAATCGGTGCAGCCCTTGCTTCTGAACAATTGTGCGGCGGCGGGCTGCCACGGTCCGCAGTCGGAGACGGGCCTGCGGCTCTGGCACATTGCGGCGGGCAGGCCGTCGAGCAGGCGGACCACGCAGCGGAACCTCTACTCCGCGCTGCAACTGATCGATCGCGAGAATCCGGCGGCGAGCAGACTGTTGACCGCCGCCGCCAAACCGCACGGCACGCTGCAACATGCGATCTTCGGCGAACATCAGGCGCTGCAATACCAGCGCCTGCTGGATTGGGCCAGCCAGATTGCGCGGCCGGAGTCGGAGGATCAGCCCGAGTCGGTCGCGCGCCGCGGCCCGCCCGAGGTTACGGAGCCGCCCGACGAGGCCGCGCCGGCACGGCTGCCGCAAGACGCCGGGAAGGGGCGTCTGTTAACGGCGACGGCGCGGCGGCGAACGCCCCGCGACGCCGGTGCACCGGGCAAGGCCGCCAAGGGCGTCGCGCCGGCTTCGTTCGACCAGCCCGCCGACCCCTTCGATCCCGAAGGCTTCAATCGCCGCTACGGGCCGAAGCAGTAGGCCACGGCGTCGCGAAGATGTGTGCCACTGCTTGGAACAAGCGGTGCCCTCTCGACAGTCCGCATCCCGCACTGCTTGTTCCAAGCAGTGGCACACCGGCACGTCCGCCTAAGGGCGGAACTACGAACGGATTTCCCACGCGTCCAGTGCGGACTACACCATCGCGTCGGCGAATTCTTCTCTTAACGCGGCCAGCGCCCTGGGACCGTCGCGACCGTCGATCACCACGTTCACCCGCACCTCGCTGGTGCTGATCAATTCGGCGTTGATGCCGTTGTCGGCCAGCGATTGGAACATGCGGGCGGCCACGCCGGTATGGCTCTTCATGCCGACGCCGTAGACCGAGAGCTTGGCTACCTTGGGGCAGTGCGTCGGCGGCGGGCAGCCGAGCAGGCTCATCTGTTCGGCGGCGACTCGCAGGGTCGTTTCGAGATCCTGGTGTGCGACGGTCACGGATATACTCGCCCGGTTTTCGCGGCCGATGCTCTGCACGATCATGTCGACGACGACGCCCGCTTCGGCCAACTCCGCAAAAATCTGGGCCGCCAGACCGGGGATGTCGGCCAGGCCGATGAACGTGATCCGCGACTGCGACTCGTCGAGGTCGACGCCGTCGATAATCAGCTTTTCCATCCGCTGGAGCCGGGCAACGAGCCTTTCCGCGGTGGAATTGGAGGAGACGGCAGCCGCACCGCCGGCATGGGCCGCCGCGGCGGAAGGCGGAACGTGGAGCTTGAACGCCTCGTGAACGGTGCGGAGGGCCTCCTGGGCGAATTCCCGCGCCACCACCACCGAAATCTTGATCTCGCTGGTGGTAATCATGTGGATGTTGATCCCCTTTTCGGCCAGGGCGAGAAACATCTCGCCGGCCACGCCGGGCTGCGTGGCCATGCCCAAACCGACCACGGAAATCTTCGCCACGTTCTCGTCGTAGTCGCAGCCCTCGGCGCCGAGTTCCTTGACGGCGGCATCGACCGCCCGCAGCGTGCCGGGCAGGTCGTCGCGCAGCACCATGAAAGAAAGGTCGGCCCGTCCGTCGGCCCCCTCGTTTTGCACGATCATGTCCATGGCGATGTTCTTCGCCGCCACCTTCGAGAAGATGCTCAGCGCGGCGCCCGGGCGGTCGGGAACTCCGAGGACCGTGACGCGGGCCTCGTCTTTCGCCATCGCGGCCCCGCAGACCGCGGTCCCGGCCGCCTCCGGATCGCGCACGATCATCGTGCCGGGATTGTCGCTGAAACTGCTGCGCACGTGCACCGGCACGTTGAACTTCTTGGCGAACTCGATCGAACGGTTGTGCATCACGCCCGCCCCGGCCGTGGCCAGCTCGAGCATCTCGTCGTAACTGATCTGCTTGACTTGCCGGGCCTCGGGCACGATGCGCGGATCGGTGGTGTAGACGCCGTCGACGTCGGTGTAGATTTCACAGGCGTCGGCCTGCAACACCGCCGCCAAGGCGACGGCCGTCGTGTCGCTGCCGCCGCGGCCGAGGGTCGTGATGTTGTTCGATTCGTCGATCCCCTGGAACCCGGCCGCAATCACGATGTTCCCCTCGTCCAACGCCTGGTGAATCCGCTCGGTCGAAATCGAGCGGATGCGGGCTTTCGTATGAGTGCTATCGGTGATGATGCCGATCTGCGCCCGGTCAGGCTGATCGCCTTGTGGCCCAGCGACGTGATCGCCATCGCCATCAGCGCCACGCTCACCTGCTCGCCGGTCGACAGCAGCATGTCCATTTCCCGGGCGGGCGGTTCGTCGGTGATTTCCTTCGCCATGTCGACCAGCAGATCGGTGTTCTTGCCCATCGCGCTGACGACCATGACGACCTGATTGCCTTCCAACTGGGTACGAATGGCTTTTCGGGCCGCGGCGAGTATCTTCTTGCTATCGGCCACGCTGGTGCCGCCGAACTTCTGGACGATGATAGGCATGGTGGAAAACGGGATTGGGGGTTGTCGATTGGCGTCTTGCCCGCTTGCGGCTTCACCCGCCCGGCAAACTGAGTCACGATATGCGATTCGCCGCAGGATTTCAAGATGGCTGCCGTCCCATTTTACCGCTGGCGTGGCGCTGTGGGACTGTGCGCCCCCATTAGCGCTGGCGGAAAACGCTGTATAATGAGGGGTGGAGGCGCGCAGCCGTTTTTTCCTCATTCCTGCCGAGCGAGCTGAAAGGAGAGGTCGAGAGCGTGGACTATCGTTACGTCGAGAAGCTTTTTGACATGCTGGTGGAGTACTTCCACAACAAGCCCCCACCCGAGGAGCACGACGGCCGTGGCGAGTGGATCCGCGTCCGTGACGGGCTGCAAGGGGCGGAACACTGCATCCGGGTGCTCACGCCCGAGGAGTTCGAGGATTGGCACCGCGCCATCGAAACGCCTATTCAGGTCGAATTCGGACGGCGGCCGGTGGCGTTTTGCAGCCACGAGGGCCAGTGGTGGGTCATCTACGACGACACCGAGGAGAGCGAGGTCATCCGGCGGTTCGAGAAGTGTTTCGAAGGGCCGGAGGACGAGGCCGCGTCGGCCGGTCAGGCGCAGGACGACTTTGACGTCGAACAAGCGGTCGAGATTAGCGGCTTTTTCGGCATGAGGATCATGCTCGACCGCCGCGTTTCGCCCCCGCCGCGGTTCCACGTGGCCTACGACTCGGCCAGGGCGGCGTTCAGCATCACTCCCGTGGAATTCGTCGCAGGCTATCTCCCGCCGCGTGCGAAGACACTGGTGCTGGAATGGGCGTCGCTGCACGCAAAGGAGTTGCTGGCGGCGTGGCAAGACCAGGCAGCCGGCCGCCAGCCGCCAAGAATCCCGCCGCTGGTCTAACGCAATTCCTGCGCTGCCGCTACGCCCGAATGCCAAACAGTCGCCATGCCGGCGGCAACGGGGCTTCGATCTCGATCCGTGCGGCTGTCGTGGGATGCGAAATCACTAGCCGCCGGGCGTGCAATGCGATGCCCGGCGAGAACTGGACGACGCTGCCGTACTTCCGATCGCCGACTACCGGATGGCCGTGACTGGCCAGTTGCAGCCGAATCTGGTGCTTGCGGCCCGTCTCCAATTCCACTTCCAACCAGGTAACGTTGAAGGGGACGGTCCCATTTTCGCCGACCACGGCCTCGCCGCGGCGCCCGCGAAAATTGGGACAGTCCCCAAGCCGGCGATACGCGAGCCGGGCTTCTTTCGCCCCAGGCATGGTGGGACCGACGACGTGCATCCGCCGGTGCCGCTCGTCCTCGGCGAGCCAATCGACCAATCGGCCGTCGGCCGGCTCGACGACGCCTTCAGCGATGGCCCAATAGGTCTTTTCGACGCCGCGGCTGCGAAATTGTTCGGTCAGGCGTGCGGCGGCTTTCGAGGTTCGGGCCAACAGCACGACGCCAGTGACGGGGGCGTCGAGCCGGCTGACGACACCGAGATAGACGTTGCCCGACTTCTGGTAGCGCCGTTTCACGTACTCTTTCGCCAGGGTCAGCAGCGTCGGCCGGCCTTCCGGCGTGCCCATCGTGGGCAGGCCGGCCGGTTTGGCCACGGCCAGCAAGTGATTGTCCTCGTAAAGGACGTGCAACGTCGAGGGGGGATTCATCAGGGGCGAAAAACAGCGTAAACTGGTTCGATAGCGACTGTACGAGACTGGAACCACGGTGTCACGTCAAACGCCCCGCGACTGCGGTCGCAGGGGCAGAAGTGCGAGAACAACCGCAATTTCCCCCGCGACCGCAGTCTCGGGGCGTTTGGTTCGTCGCGGGGCGTTTCATTCGCACGACAACGGATCAGTTCGTCAATCAGTCTACCAGATACGCCCTCCTACGACGAGCCGCATGGCAAAGCACCTTCCGAAACTGATTCTGGCGAGCCGCTCGCCGCGGCGGCGTGAACTGCTGGCGGCGGCGGGCTACGATTTCGAGGTTCTTCCGCCTTCGGACGATGCCGAGAGCGGGACTTGCGGCGACGAAACGCCTGCGGAACTCGTTGTCCGCCTCGCCCGGCAAAAGGCCGCCGACGTTGCCGGGCGAGTCCGCAAGGATCCGTTGACGCGAGTGATTCTTGGCTGCGATACGGTGGCGGAATGCGCCGGGGAGATTCTCGGCAAGCCGGCCGACCGGGAGGACGCCAGGGCGATGTTGGCCCTGCTCGGCGGACAGGAGCATCGCGTCTACAGCGGCCTGTGTCTTTGGCCCCTGCCCGAAGGCGAGCCGGCGGTGGGAGTGGCCGTGACCACGTTGCGGATGGACGCGCTCACGCCCGAGCTGCTCGATGCGTACATCGCCGGCGGTCAGTGGCAGGGCAAGGCCGGGGCATTCGGCTATCAGGACGGCCTCGACTGGGTCCACGTCGTCGAAGGGAGCGAGTCGAACGTCGTCGGCCTCCCCCTGGAACTGCTGGCCGAGATGCTGGCGCAGTTTCGCGGCTGATCCTTCTCCCCTCTCCCTTTGGGAGAGGGGACCGATTTCTTTCGACTATGCCTGCTGCGAAGCCGCGAGCGGCTTTGACGGCTTCGGCGACGTCAATCGCTGGATCGCCGCCGCGCAGCCGGCCACCAGCGCGATCACGCCGATGATCGGCATCAGACCGCCGCAGAGCGAAATCACGCCAACGGCGATCAACACCGCCGCGATGATCGGATGCGTCATCCAATGGAACAGCCTGTGCCGAATCATGACAATCACTGCCCATAGAACCAGCAGCGCCGCCGCCACGCAAAGGATTTCGACGAGCCGCCACACGAGATTGTTCGACATATTTCGGACGGTGATCTGCTCGTCGCCTCGCGGGGTCGTGAAACGATAGAGCGTCCAACGCGATGGGTTGCCGGTGGGCAGCTCGAAATCGAGGCTGGCCAAGCCGGCGTCGGCTTGCTGGACGGCCTTCGCCTTCGCTGCCGGAGTCGGCTCTTCCTGCGCCGGCAGGGCGGTTTCGGCTTCGGCAGGCAGCTCGGCGGCTTTCGCCGGGCCGCGCGGCCCGTAAGCCTCGCTGGGCGCGGGTGGCAAGGGCGTTGCGGCCGCAGGCGTCGAGGGGACGCCTCGCCCGCCCGGAGTCAGGCCGTTGCCATAGTAGCTCACGTCGGCCATTCCCTTGGTGTATGCTCCCGCCAAGCCCAACTGCTGGATCCGCCGCTGCTCGTATCGCTGGTACGCCTCGCTGTTGTCCGCACTGCGCTGCGCTTGCGTGGTCTGACTGAAATTGTCTTGCGTGCCCAGTTGGTAGCCGCGATCTTGCGGTTGTGCGTTGGCGGCGAAATTGCCCGCCTGCGGCGAAAACTGCGGTACAACATGGAGGACTTGCGCGGCCGAAGGCTGCTGCTGAACGTTTCCGCCGTTCTGGATCCCAATTTGGCCTTTGAACTGACCCCCTGCGAAGCCAGCGAATCTTTTGCTACTGTTGCCGGATGCATCGCCCTTCGTGTCTTCGACATTCCGGTCTTTCGTCGCAACGTCCATTCTGAACAGTCTTCTGAGTTTGTTCTGTTTCATCCCTTCGCCAGCGAATAGACCTTCGCGGGTCGAATCGGCGGCGGGCTTCTCTTCGACGGTGTCGCCCCAGTTGCCGCCGACGTCGTTGACGACGTTTCTCGCCCGTTGCGTCTGCTGCGATTGGTATACCGCATTGAGCCGCTGGCGGTTGTATTGGGCTTCACCCTCCGCCGGCGCTCTCTCTTCCTTCGCCAACTCCTGATTCGCCCTTTCGTTAATGCTGTTGTTCAAGAACAGTTCGGACTGCAAATCGGAATTGGATTTCTCCGGTACAATCGACGACTGGTACTCTTGCATTTGCCACTGCTGGGCCTGGAGGCTGGTCTTGGCGCGAATCTTTGTCCATTTGTCGCCCCGCTGCAGCGCCTCGACGATTTGCTCGGTCTGTTTCGTCTGGAACTTGACGTATCCGGCCTGCAAGTCGGCCTCTTCGCCGACCCGCCGCATGGTGCCGCCGAAATCGAACCACTGATTGTCGGTCGGCACGTAGAGGCGAACCTGGCTCAGGTCGGGCGTGATGTTTCGGCAACGGATCAGAGGGAACTCGACGGAGCCGATCGCGCCGAAGGCCGGCATCTTGCCGCCGTACTTCAGCACGACGTCGTAATACAAGTCGCCGCGAGCGGTCTTGATGATCGGAATCCGCACGTTCCGCGGGCTGGCCGCCCCCGGCACGTTCGTCGGCTTGACCGCGTCGCCGGCCACGCGGGCCGTCCAAAGCCGGGCGTCCTCGGGCAGGCGAATCTCCAGGAATTGCTCGGTGGCGTTGTCCATCCGCAGAATCAGTTGACCGCGATACGCCCCGTTGTCGTCGACCACCAGCGTGGTTTCGGCCAGGCCGATGCGGGCCTTCACGGTCGCCACCGCCGCGTGCGACTCGGTGTGAAACGCAAGCCGGGGCTCGCGTGCATCGGTCGCCACGAGGTAGGCCATCGTCATCTCGCGGCCGAGAATGTCGCGGAGCGTCGCCCATTCCTTCTGCCGATTGCTCAACGGCTCCATCTCCCGCGTGTTGTCGGGCTCGACCACTACCTCGTCGCGCCCGGCGTTCTCGATCACCACGTAGCGACGACCCGTTCGGAAAAGGGGGACAGTCCCCCTTTTCGCGATCATCGGAATCGGCACGTCGTGCGAGCCGGGCGTCAGCAGCCGGTCGTTTTCGACCAGCACGTGGAGCAGGCCCATCTCCTCGTCCTGCAATTCGATCGTCACCCGCACCGGCGAGCCCGCCTCCTTGCTAACCGGCTCGACCGTCTTCTGCCGCAGCTTCTCGACGCTGATACGGCTGTCGGCCATGGTGGCGGGCAGCAGGAACGAAAGCTTGCGAATGCCGGCGTGCTGGATGGTGAAATTCAAGAGGATCGTCTCCTCCAACGCCCGGTCGGTCACCCGGACGTTGGTGATCGTGTCGCAGGTCGACCTCGGGCTTGCGCAGCCGCAGCCGCAGCGTGCCGGAGTAGTCGCCCTGGCGATAATGCAGCCCGAGCCGGGTGACTCGCTGCTGCTCGGGGTTCAGCCACGGCGACAATTGGCCCAAGCAGGATCGGTTCGCAGTTCGTCAGGTTCACGGCTTCGACGTCGAAGGCCGGATCGACCTGGACGGCGACGTCGCCCTGCTGGCGGTCCACGTCGAGGACGTCGAGCCTCGGCAGCGGCAGCTCGGTCATCGCCCCCTCGCCGCCGAGCCGCCCGCGAATCCGCACCGGCACGTTGCCCTCCTGACCGTCGGCCAGATAGATCGTCAGCAGCGAACGCTTGCCCTGCTTCGTCACGGCGTACTGGTACGCGCCGGGGGCCAGCACGCGATCGAGGCGCAGCCCGTCGGGCAGCAGCATCCGCAACTGGTAGATGCGGCGGCCTTGCACGTCGAAGTTGATGTTGCTTTCCAGGTTCCGCTCGAATTCGGCGAGCTTCAGCACGGTCTGCACGGTGGCCGACACGCGGGCGGACACCGGCGCGGCCGACAGCCGAACCGTAAACGGCACCGCCGCGAACGTGTACGCCTCGAACGGTCTGAATGCCCAGCGGGCTATCTTCGCCGCCGGCCGCGCCGGCCGCGTCGCCGGGCAGATCGGTCCGCGTTACGCCCGAGCGGTCGAGCGTGCGCAGTTCCAACAGCGGGCTGTGGCGAATCGTCAGTTGGCCGGTGTGCAAGGCGGCGTCGGACACGGTGACTTGCGGCACGTCGAACTGCGGCCATCTCCTTTTGTCCCGACCGGGCCGCCGCGCCACAGCCGCAACGTGAAGCGTTCGTAATCCTTCGCCGGCTGGAGCAACGTGACCTCGACCGATTGGCCGCGGTCGGTCTTGCGGATTTCCCAGCCGCGGACGTTGTTGCCCTCGACCTTTTCCAGCAGATAGCCGGCCGGCAGATTCACGCGGAACTGCTCGCGTTGGCCGCCGCGGAATTCGAGCCCAAGCTGCCACGCCAGCCGCAGGCCGTCCTCCTGCACGTCGAACACGGCGTTGGAAACGGCCGTCAGGCTGCGGTCGATTTGCCCCTCGGCCACGACGGGCCGCCACTGGATGCTCACCGCGCCGCCGGGACCCAGGGCCGTGCGGATCGTCTCGTCCGCCTTCTCGGTATCGTACTTGCGGCGGTCGAGCACTTCGCCCAGACGAAGCTCGGTGTGCGGCTTCGGCACGACGATCGAAAGCGAACTGGCCGCGGCCGCCGGCAACACGCCCTGCACGACTCGCCAGCCGCCTTGCCGCGAGAGCTTCAGACGCACGCGAGAGGTCCAGCTTGTGCCGCCCCTTGCCGGAAACGTAGAGAACGGTCGCCGCTTGCGGGTTTGCGGATCGGCGCGTCGCGCTCGAGTCGCGCGGGCTTCCCGTCCAATTCGGCCTGCGCCAGCACGCCGCCGCTCAAGCCCAGCGGAATCTGCACGAATGCGTCGGAGAACACGTCGATCTGCAACTGGCCGGTCACCAGCAGATACTCGTCGCCTTCCAACAGCGTCTTGTAGGCCGCGCCGGCCAGCGCATAAGGGGCGGGCGGGGCCTTCGTCTCGATCTTCTTGTCCGGGTGGACCCGATTCCACAGCTCGACGTACCTGTCGTACGGCACCAGAACGCGATCGGCGTCTTTCGCCCCGTTTCGCCAGTCGGGATCGTAAGGCAGAATCACCGCATCGTCGGGCACGTTGACCGGCGCGAGCGGCTCAACCACTTGATCAACGTAAGGGCCGCCGCTCGATTCCGGATTTCCCGCCAAAGCCGCTTGCGGCTTCGCAAGAACGTTTACTCCTGCAATCGCGACTGCGATCAGCAGCATCGTCGCCGATTTCACCGCAGTGGCGCTGGTGGTGCTCGGCGCGCAGAATGGGCACGCCCGCCGACATGATCTCCACAATGCGCAAACCGCGAAAGCCGCCACGTAGTACGGAATCAGCCAGCAGGCCGCGTAAAACAGCATGTTGCACAAGTAGGCGATCTCGATGCCGCCGGTCAGCAGCGGAACGATCGTGGCCAGCACGCCATCACGGCGAGGATCAGCGTCGCCTTCTTTCGCGCCGGCCGCCGGGTGATGGCCACGCCGACGAGCACCACGATCAGCGCGAGTCCCCAGCCAAGGGCCGAGAGCCGCTGGTGATTGGCCAGCGTGACGACCAACTCGGGATCGACGCCCAGGCTGCGGAAGGTGAGCACGTCATCCGCGACCGGGGGAGTCTGAAGCAGGTTGATCTTGAGGCTTCGCGTGCCGAGGAGGTCCTGCTTGCCCATTGTGGGCAAGCCGCCCATCACATGCGCCGCCGGAGGCTCCGATCTTGCTTCCGGAACGATCCCCTCTTCTTCTTCCCGAGCGATAGTCGGCGCCGCTCTCCTCGCCGCCTTCTCCATGTCCGCGGTCTTCTCAGCCAGGTCCATCGAACTGTACTTATCTTTGCGCGCGGCTGCTAGCCGCTGCCATTCCGCGGCGTCGGGGAAGTCAAGCGGCTTGTTATCGTCCAAGGGAAGAGCCGACAATTCGTCTTTGCCCGACCGCATGTCTCTTGCAAAAGCTGCCCTACTGCGAGCCAAGAGACGCAGCTTGTTCACACGCTCCTCGTATCGCTTCTGGAGCTTCTTCACTTCCTCGCCGTACCGGTTGGCGTATGTGCCATGTGCATTTGGCTTTATCCGGCCTTCGGTGTATGCCTGGTCCATCTTCTTCCAGCCCAACTCCGTCGATATTTGTCGCGCCACGGGATCATTCGCCACGAGGCGGTCCAACTCTTCTTGGGTCATCCCGACGTGCCGACGGCCGGCCGCGCCAGTGATGGCGTCGGCATCGACTGCCGAGGATGGAGGAAAGACTTTGCTGGCCTGAGCATAGTCGTGCAACGCGAGACCGATCTGCTTCAGGTTATTGTCAGCAGCCGCTCTTCTCGCCGACTCGCGCGCATGTTGGCTCGCAAAACCCAATAGCCCGAAGCGAGAAAGACTGTCGTTCCAGCCGAAGAGGAACTGAGCAACTTGAACCGCGGCCGGCGGCGGAGGCTTCAGTTCGTCGGTCGCCACGGTGCCGCCCGTGCCGACCACGTCGTATCCGCTCGGCAAGTGCAATCGCCACACCAGATCGGCCAGCGGCACTTCGACCGGCGTCGCCTTCTCCTCGGCGCAAGAGCAGCTTCGGGGCGGGCACGGCGACCGTGCCGCGCGAGGCCACCGGATCGACCGCCGCCGCGTAGACGATCTGCAACGTCTGCGGTGCATCGGTCCGGCCGGCCGGCACGTCGATTAAGAGGCTGTCGCCCTGCCGCTGCGGCTTCAAGCGGCGTCCCGTCCAATTCGGCCGACCAAAGCTCGGCCTTCGCCGGCAGTTTCACTTGCAGGAACAACGCCTTCGTATCAGCTTGAACCGCGCCTGCGTCTGGCTCTGCCCGTCGGGCGAAAGGTTCGTGTCGAGCTCGCACTCCTGGACGATCGCCGGATAGAGGCCGTAGCCGGGGTGACGCAAAACGTCGATCTTCACCGCCGGCGGATCGCCGACGAACCCGTAGGCCCCCAGCAAGCGGCGGCCGGGCTGATATTCGGCGTCGGCCAGCTCGCCCACGTCGACCTGCCGGGCCGGGGTATCGACCTTCACCTCCAACTCGGCGCAGCCCTCGACCGCCACCAGCCCCGACTGGTACGCCACGCCGTCGGCCACGATGATCGGCAGCGAGTAGCCCATTGGCTCGCGCGAGGGCAGCGGCTAGTTGGAACTCGACGGCCAGCCGAACGCGATCGCGCGCGGCTTCGGCCAGCGACACGGTCCAACGCCGCTGTTGGCCGACGATCTCGGGATTCGATTCCTTGATCGTCGCGCCGTCGAGCGCCGTGATCGAAACCGATGCCGGCGTCTCCTTCGGCAGCGTGAACACGAGTTTCTGCGTCCGCGCCTCGGCGATCGTGTAGACCAACTCGTAGTGGCAATCGAGCGCGCTCGGCTCGACGCGGATGAACGAGAACGTGCGGGCCGTCAGCCGCGGGCGGGTCCGCTCGACCAGCAGCGACGCCGCATATTTCGGGCTGTCGTAGCGATAGGCCAGCCGAGTGCTCACGCCGGCCAGGCCGTACTTGGGCTTGTCGCCGGCGTCGAGCGGAACGAGTTGGGCGAGCTTTTCCGGCCGAACGTCGAGATCGTCGCGGACGTCGACGGCCACCGCGCCCACGTCGTGTGTGGCGTCGAGAACGGCGAATTTCGGAAACTCGACCGCCGCCGATTTCCAGTCGCCCAACCAGCCCTTGGGGATGCGAACGGCGCGGAAGTTCGCTTTGTATTCCTGGCCCACCGCCATGCCGCCGGGCACGGTGACGCGGATTCGGCCGGCGGCGTTGGTCTGCTGTCGCCGTCGCTCTGCCGCTCCCGGCGTGGACGCCGGGGCTAAACGCTCGGACGCGCGGATCACGCTGTCGGCGTAATGCTCGAACGGCAGCGGCTTCCCGTCGGCAGCCGTGACGCCGGCGACTTGCCAGCCGTCAGGCACGGAAACGTCAAACGAGAAGCGGCGTTCGACCTGCGGCAAGAACGCCAAGCCCCCGAGCACCTCCTGGCCCGTGTCGCCCACGACCAGCAACAGGCTGGTGGTGACGGCCATTTCGGCGGGCGGCTTCTTGTACTGTGCCGTGAGCGCATAATCGCTCTGCGGCGCATACCACGCCGCGACGGCGCAGAGCACCGGCTGGCCGGGATCGCCGCTAAAGAGCCCTGGCGGCAAAACGCCGCTTAGAACCGTCGCGTTGATCGGAATCAGTCCGCTGGCCGCCAGCGATTCGGCCTTCAAACGATCCTCGACCAGCAATCCGTAAACCGACACGCTGCCGACCACGTCCAACGGTTCCAGCCGCGGGGCTTTCCAACCGTCGAGCTTCGCCGGCGTGCGAATCGCTCGCAATCTTCAGCACCACGGTCTCGGTCGTCTGCTCGCGCAGCTTCACGCCGAGCACCTTGCGGCCGCCTTGCCGGCGAACGTCCCAGCGGGCCAGAAGCGGAGAGGTCACCTCCGTGATCTCGAACCCCTCGGGCACGACGAAGCTGAATTGATCGACGGCCCGGTAGAGAACTCCCAGCGACACGGTGGCGTAGAGTTTCTCGTAGGCCTGGGTGACTTCGTCGATCAGCACGCTGCGGGCGACCACCGCGCGATTCTGCCGCTGGAGATGGCTGTTCAGCGTCATGACGATCGACGTGTCGCCCTGGCGGGGCAGCAGGTCGAAGCGCGTCACCTTGGCCGCGGCATCGACGGTGCGGCTGATGACGTCGGCCCCGCCTTCGGACCTCCACGTCGCCGGGGACGGCCAGCCGCAGTTTCGCGGCGGCGGGACGCGGCAGGCGGAAGTTCAGCACTTGCCGCGCAGCGGTCGTTTCCAGCGGCGCGACCATGTCGAGCGTCAACTCGTGCCGGCCGATTCCCGCGACGAACAACACCAACCGCCCGGCGGCGTCGCGTCCGATCGAGGCGTTTTGCTTGTCGAGCGTGGCGTTTTCGAGGCCGACGCTGCCGAGGTCCAGCGGCAGGGCGTGCAGTCCGTCTTCGAGAACGTCGATGGCCAACACGCCGCGGATTTCGGCCCTCTGCGAGGCCGCAGTGACGGCGTAGTCGGCCGAGACGATCAGCGCCGCTTGCGGGGCATGAGTTTCCGGCGTCTTCTTCGCCTTCTTCAGCAGATCTTCATATTCCTCGCGGCCGAGCAGCACCCGTTTCGGCTGCTGTTGCAGCAGCACGTGCAGATCTGAGAAGGGGACAAAGATGGATCGCTCGCGCGCGGGAGGTGATTGCTCGTCGGCAACAGAGCTTGCGTTGGGGATGCACAAGACTGCGATCGCCGTCGCGGCAATCACGCAGAGAGGTTGGAAGCGGCTCTTACGCATTGGTCTGCCCTCCCTCCTGGCTATCTGGTCTCGCCGGCTCGACGGGCGATGGCGGAGGAGACGGGGACTCGACCGCGGGCGGCGTCGGCGAACTTGGCGGAACATCGACGCCCGGCGCGGCGACGACGGTCGCTTTCACCGGCCCCGGAGCGCGGCATTTGCAGCACCGCACGGCGCACATCAGCGTCCATAGCACCGCGACGATAAAGACTGCCGCCACCAGCACGCCGTCGAGTATCTGCATGGAGAACGTCGGCAGGAAGACGCCCGCCAGCACCAGGCCGATCACGGCGGCGCCGACGGCAACCACGCGAACGCCGAATCTCGCCGGCAGCAACACCAGCCCCAGGAGCAGCGTGATCCCGAACACCCATCCTTTGAGCGCGAGTTTGTCGATGGTCGTCATTTCGAGCGCGCCCTGCGGCCCATCGACGGGTCGAAGCGTGGAGTATAGATAGAGCAGGCCGTCGGTTTGGAAATCGTCGGCCGGGCCGGCGGAGGAGCTTATCCCTCCGCGGATGTGTCGAAGAAGATCGTTGAGATCGACTCTCGGCCAGGGCCGCCGCTTCATCAAGCGGCTGCCCCGCCAATTAAACTCTTCGGTCCACGGGCCGCGCGTGCCCAGCAGCGTTCTCGTCTCGGGCAAATACACGCCAACGTATTCCTTCACAATCGCGGCGTCCTTGGAAAACGCGGGCGGAACGAGCCGGCTGCCGTCGCCCGGCACCGTGTAGCGAAGCTCGATCACCACCGGCGTGTCGGGATTGGCGGCGGAAAGCGGCACGAGATACTTGTTCGGCCCGCCCGTTCCCAAATCGACCGCCCGCCCGTTGACCCGAAGCGGCTGCGAATCGAAGGCGACGTCCTTGGGCAATTCGATCTCGATGCGCTGCCAGGCGGTGCGTACGCGGTACAACGCTTGCACCGAAATCGTGTCGGCCGGAGTGACCACCATGCGCACCAGCGCCAACTCGATGCTGCTCCGCTTGATCTCCTCGAGCTCGTATCGCGTGGCGGTGACGGCCAGCGTCCAATCGTCGTGGAACTCGAAGGCCCTGGCGGCCGACGGCACGGGGCTCATCAGATCGTGCTGCGGGTCGATCGGCCGCAGCGATTTCGGCTCGCCGGAGGGCTGCACGTCGATCGTTTCCGACTTGACCAGCACGATTTGCCCCCACGCGCGATCGACGTTGCGCGGCTTCAGATAGGGCATGGGCAAATCGACCGGCTTGCCGATGCCGAGTTTTTCGATCGGTTTCTCCTAGTGCAGCGTGAATTGGCCGCTGCCCATCAGTTCCGTTTCGCCGGTGATGCTCCATGCCACGTCCTCCGCGATTGCACGCTGGGTGTGCGTCGAATGATCACTTGCCGTGCCCGTTGGAGGGGTTGGCAAGCGATCGGCGATGGTGTTCCCTGTAGCCGCTGACCCGGATCGTCTTCTCGTGGTAGCCGGGCGTTGTGACGCGCAGCCCGTCGGCGATGGCTTTCGGCACGTCGATTCGCAGCGACTTCACGCCGCTGTAGAGCACGTCGTAGTGGAAGGTGAAGTCGTACTTGACCACGCCCTCCTCGACCCGCACCACCATGAGCTGCGCGATCGTAACCTGCGGCTTGCGGCGCTCGGCCGTGAACGTCAAATCGACCGGCTCCTCGCCGTTGAAAGCGTAGGCCCAAACCGGTCTCGGCTCGTTGGGCAGAGCAGGATAAGGCCCCTTCACTCCTTCATACGCCTCCTTGAACGAAATGCCCCGCAGTCCGACGGTCTTTTCCGGGGTGATTTGCAAACTCTCGGGCGCGGAGATTACCAGACGCCCGGTGGCCCGCTCGGCGGTGCGCGGCGCGACCAGCGGAAGCGGCAAGGGCATTTGCGGCGTCTTGCCCGTCGGGGTGAGAAGCTCGGGCTGATGCAAGTCCTTCTGCAACTGCACGGCCAGCACCACCCGCCCCATGGCCTTGCGCGAGAGGTTGACCACCAGCCGCGTCTTCTTCGCGCCTTCGAGATAATGGCTATCGACCGCAACCGGCGCGGCGCCGGCGACGTTTGCCCCGCGAACCCTCTGCACGTCGTAACCGGCCGGAACGTCCAATTCCAGCCGGAAGACGCCGGCCTTCTCGATCGTGTAGATCGCCGTCAAATCGAGCGTCAGCCGGTCGGGCAGCAGCGACGGCTTCGACCAGCGAATCGACGGTGATCTGCGGCTGCACCTTCTCGACGTCGAGCGTCAACTCGTAGGGGACCGAAGCATAGCGATAGGAGAACGCCCAGCGGGCCCCGCGGAGAGCGCCGGGCAGTTCGCCGGCATCGACCTGCAACAGTCCGCTGGTTTTGATGGCCTCGGCGCGCAGACTGTCGGTCACCTGGACCACGACGAAGCCCTGCTGGCGGCCCACGTCGCCGGCCTTGACCATCGGCACGTCCACCGTCTGCTTGGCCTTCTCGCCGGCGAACTTCTCCAGTTCGACAACCACCAACTGCGACGTCTTGGCCGGCTCGAACAGCTCGGCGGTGATCCGTTGACCGCCGGCGGCCCGGGCGACCGACCAACTTGCGTACGTTTGCGTCGAAGATGTTGACCACTTTTTGATCGGCGGGCACGTCGATGGTCAAATGGGCCAACTCCGCCCGGCTGATCGAGTAGAGCAGCGCGGTTCGCGTCCGCACGACCCCCTCGTTGATCCAGACTTGCTGTTCGATCTGAACGCTGGCGACGGCGGCCAGACCGGTGGCGCCTTCGGCCTTGGGCGTCCAGTCGATGCGAACCTCCGGGGCCGCGCCGACGAACGCCAGCACCACGGTTTCGTCGGGCTTCTTCGCCGCGGCCGCGCCGGGCCCTTTTTCGTCGGGCACTTCGGTGGCGGCGATCAGCGGATGCAAATTCACCTTCACGCCCGCCTGCGGAATCACCACTCGCCAGCGGCTGACCGGCGCCTGCGGAGACTGGAACCAGACGCTGTTCTGCCCCGGCGTCCGCGTGATCGACTTGGCATATTCCAGCGACAACTCGATCTGCTCGGGCTGCTTTCCCTTCTTCTCGATCAGCAGCCGGTAGCCCTGGCCGGGTTCGCCGAGGATTCGGGCGGGCTGGCTGGCGACGGTGGCGCTGGTAATCGCGGCGTCGCTCAGTCGCAGGGGGATTTCGTTCCAGCCCTCGGCCAACACCTCGATTTTCACCGTCGCTTTGACGCGGACCACGTCCTTTTCGACCGTCGCCACGTTCTCGATTTCAGTAATCAGCGCGCCGACCGGCGGCTTGACTTCGGCGGCGGGCCGATTCTTGTCCTGCGCCGCCTGCCAAAGCTCCTGGAACTTCTCGTAAGGCAAAAAGACCCCGCGGCCCTGTTTTTCGAAGACCTGCCGCAGTTTTTCGTAAGGAATATAGATGTCTTGTTCGAGAATCTTACGATCGGCCTTCTTGTCGTCGTCCGAACGTTGCTGGGCGGTGGCGCCCGAGGTAATCAACAGCACGGCGAAGCCGCCAAGGGCTGCCGCGGCAAGCAGGGAACGAATTCGAGAGCACATTTTGTCATCCTCACCAGGTGAAAAGCGAAAAAGTCGTAGTGTCCACAACATCCGCCGATGGCAGTCAGCCAGCAAAGGGCTGGCACCATCCGCCAGTGGGGTTCTTGCCCCATAGTACAGATATAGCTTGCGGCTACAAGTCTTTGGACGACGCCAAGAGAGAAATAGTTCTCAAAGTGCCGGGAATATGGGCGGCCGGGTTGGGTTTGCAAAGCCGCAAGCGGCTTGGGGGGCTACGTTTTGACGCAGCCCCGCAGCACGCGGAGATTCACCGCGTCGAGGTCTTCCCCGTTCTCCTCGCCCTTGGGGGTCTCCAAATACATCGGCGCCTCGCGGAATCGCGGGTCGGCCAGCAGCAGGCGGAACGGCTCGATGCCGAGCCGGCCGCGGCCAATGTGCTCGTGGCGGTCGATGCGGCTGCCAAGCCCGCGACGGCTGTCATTCAGGTGGAACGCCTTGATCCGATCCAGCCCGACCAGCCGGTCGAACGCCACCATCGTCGCGTGGTACTCCCGCGGCGTTCCCAGCGGATAACCGGCGGCGAAGACGTGGCAGGTGTCGAAGCAGAAGCCCAAACGGTCGGGTCGCTTCACGCGCTCGAGAATCGTGGCAAACTGCTCGAACCGCCAACCGAGCGCCGTCCCCTGGCCGGCCGTCGTCTCCAGCAGGCAGCGGGCCTTCAAGTCGCACGCTCGATCGGCGACCTCGTCCAACGCCCTGACGATATTCCGCAAGCCGGTTGCCTCGTCGGCCGTCGTAAAAGCGCCGGGATGGGTGACAACATAGGGGATTCCGAGAATCTCGGCACGATGCAATTCCGCAACAAAAGCATCGACCGACTTCCGCCAGAGCCGGGCAGCGGGACTGGCCAGGTTGATAAGATAGGAATCGTGCGCGAGCGGATGGGTTATGCCGAATGTCGTCAATGCCTCGGAAAATCTCCTAGCCTCATCGGCTGTGATGTCTCCGCCCGCCCACCGGCTGTTGTTTTTGGTGAACAACTGGACGCAGTCGCAACCGCACAGCCGTGCGCGCTCGACCGCTTTGTCGTATCCGCCCGCGATCGATCGGTGGGCGCCGAGAATGGCCATGTCGCCACGGTAGCAGAGGGAGTGGGCAAAAACGAGGGGGGACAGCACGAAAGACGGTTCATTTGCAATTTCTGACGATTGTTGTATACAATAGCTAAGTGGGCTCGTCGTCTCGTGTCCTTTCGGTTTCCCTATGGGGGGTAACCCGATGTCCTTGTATGGGTGGCTTCCAATTGTCGCCGTGGTTTTGTTGGCGCTAGGGGCCGCCACTTGGTTGATCCGGCGGAACGCGCGGCGGGCGACGCCGTTGGTGCAAGCGAAGCGGCGCTTCCACGTTCAACGCGAGCGGCTTGAGGCGAAGTTCATTCAGTTGGCCTCTGCTCACGCAACGCCCGACGCCCCGCAATGGACCGACTGCATCTTCGACGACGACGTGGCCTACGTGCGCAGCCGCACGACCGGCGAGCTTTCGGCGTTTGTGGCCGTGACGATCGCTTCGGAGAATACCGGCGGCGCCGGCGGCCCGTCCGACGCGGTGGGCAATCTCCAGGCCGGCACCGCGGTCTTCCGCTTCGATCTCGACCACTGGGAGACCGACGGCCGCGCGATCCTCAACCTCAGCCCGAGCGAGGCGGTGCAACACTTCCGCAGCGATCTGGAATTCGTTGAGGAAGAGTTTGCACGGCGAAGCTGAGCAGCGCGCCCGTAGAGATCAAATTGGTTGGTGGGGCAGACATTCTTGTCTGCCAGGGGCGGCGCGTCGATCTGGCAGACAGGAATGTCTGCCCCACCGGTTATGGCTTCGCCAGCTTGCGCAACACCGTTTGCAGGATGCCGCCGTTGCGATAATACTCGAGCTCGACCGGCGTGTCGATGCGAACCCTGGTTGAGAACTCGATGACGCGGCCGTCGGCCGCGGCGGCGCGAACCGTCAGTTGGCCGCCAGGCTTCACCGTGTCGGCCAGGTCGGGAATGTCGAAGACCTCCTCGCCCGTCAGACCCAACGATTCCCACGACTGGCCGACGGAAAGTTGCAGCGGCAGGATGCCCATGCCCAGCAGGTTGCTGCGGTGGATGCGTTCGAAGCTGGAAGCGATGGCGGCGCGGATGCCCAAGAGGAACGGGCCCTTGGCGGCCCAGTCTCGGCTGCTGCCGGCGCCGTATTCCGCCCCGGCGAGGATCAGCAGCGGCACCCCCTCGGCCTTGTATTTCATCGCCGCGTCGTAAATCGGCATCAACTGGCCGTCGGGCAAGTGGCGAGTCACGCCCCCTTCGCTGCCCGAGGCAAGCAGGTTGCGGATGCGAATGTTGGCGAATGTGCCGCGCGACATCACCCGATCGTTGCCGCGACGCGATCCGTAGCTGTTGAAATCCGTCGGCGCAACGCCTTGCTCTTGCAAATACTTGCCGGCGGGGCTCGTCGCAGCGATCGAGCCGGCCGGCGAAATGTGGTCGGTCGTCACCGAATCGCCGAACATCGCCAACACGCGGGCGCCGCGGATCGAACGGATCGGCCCCGGCTCGGCGGCAAGATCGGCCAGGAACGGCGGCTCCTGGATGTACGTGCTGCCGGGATCCCACGGGAACAGCTCGCTTTCCGAAACCGCAATGCGATTCCACGTTTCGTTCGCCTCGAACACGTCGGAATATCGCCGGCGGAACATCTCCGGCCGAAGCGAACGCGAAACCGCCTCGGCGATTTCGGTCTGGCTGGGCCAAATGTCCTTCAAGAACACGGGCAGGCCGTCCGCGCCGATGCCGAGCGGCTCGGACGTGAGATCGATATCGACCGTGCCCGCCAGTGCGTACGCCACGACCAGCGGCGGGCTGGCCAGGTAGTTGGCCTTGGTCAAGGGATGGATGCGGCCCTCGAAATTGCGGTTGCCGCTCAAGACGGCCGCCGCCACGAGCGAACCTTCGCCGATGGCCTTGGCCACGGCCGGCGGCAGCGGACCGCTGTTGCCGATGCACGTCATGCAGCCGTAGCCGACGTTGTGAAAGCCGAGCTGTTCGAGCGGCTCGTCGAGGCCCGCCTCATGCAGATAATCGGTCACGACGCGGCTGCCGGGGGCGAGACTGGTCTTCACGTGCGGCCGCACCTTCAAGCCCCGTTCGACCGCTTTACGGGCCAAGAGACCGGCGGCAATCATCACATCGGGATCGCTCGTGTTCGTGCAACTGGTGATCGACGCGATCACCACGGCGCCGTGACCGATCCGGTCGTCGCCCTCCACCGCTGCCGTTTGAGCAACTTGTTCCTCGGCGAGCCCAAATCCGCGTTGCTTGGGCGGAAGTCGCAACGCCTGTTGGAAGAAGCGTTTCATATCGCCGAGCGTGACGCGGTCTTGCGGACGCTTGGGGCCGGCCAGGCTCGTTTCGATCGTCGCCAGGTCGAGATGCAGCACCTTGCTGTAGTGTGGATGCGAAATGCCCTGGGCCGTTGCCGCGATCGGCCGGAAAAGCTGCTGCTCCTTCGTGTAGCGCTCGACGAGTTCGACTTCCGTGTCGGAACGGCCGGTTTCGCGGAGGTAGGCGAGCGTCTGTTCGTCGATGGGGAAGAAGCCCATCGTGGCGCCGTACTCGGGCGACATGTTGGCGACCAGGGCCCGGTCGGCCACCTTCAAGCCCGCCAAGGCCGGGCCGAAAAACTCGACGAATTTCTCGACCACGCCCTCGCTGCGGAGGACTTGCGTCACGGTGAGCACCAGATCGGTGGCCGTGGCGCCCGGCGGAAGCTCGCCGCTAAGCTCGAAGCCGACCACCTCCGGGGCGAGCATGTACAACGGCTGGCCGAGCATGATCGCCTCGGCCTCGATTCCGCCGACGCCCCAGCCGGCTACGCCCAGGCCGTTGATCATCGTCGTGTGGCTGTCAGTGCCCACCAACGTGTCGGGCAGGGCCAGCAGGCCGCTCTCGTCCTGCCGCAGGACCACGCATTTCGCCAGGAACTCCAAGTTCACTTGATGGCAGATTCCCAGCCCCGGCGGAACCACGCGGAAATTGCGAAACGCCCGCTGACCCCATCGCAAGAACTCATAGCGCTCGCGGTTTCGTTGGAACTCGATCGCCATGTTTTCGGCCATCGCCTCGGGCGACCCGAACCGATCTACTTGCACCGAATGGTCGATCACGAGATCGACGGGCGCCAGCGGATTGATGCGGCCAGGATCGCCGCCGAGCCGCCGCATCGCACTGCGCATGGCCGCCAGATCGACCACGGCGGGCACGCCGGTGAAGTCTTGCAGCAGCACGCGGGCCGGCTTGAACGGCACCTCGATCGGCTCATGCCGCGCCGGCTGCCAGCCCGCCAGGCGGCAGACGTCGTTCTCGGCCACTTCGTAGCCGTCGCAGTTCCGCAGCACGGATTCCAGCAGCACGCGAATCGAATACGGCAGCGCGTCAATCCGCGTCAATCCGGCGTCTTCCAGCCTGGTCAAACGATAAACCCCGACGGCTCCGCCGGCGGTTCGCATCGTATCGCGAGCGTGAAAGGGATCGCGCATAAATCACTCCGGCCGCTTGCGGCTTCGCAACGACTGGGCTTCGCGTCTATTGCGAAGCCGCGAGCGGCTATTCTGAATAATCCTGTAATCGTCTTGCGTACGGCGAGCTAGGGCTGTGTCCAGGGTG
This sequence comes from uncultured Planctomycetia bacterium, assembly GCA_963719005.1. Classification (GTDB taxonomy): domain Bacteria; phylum Planctomycetota; class Planctomycetia; order Pirellulales; family Thermoguttaceae. The sequence continues at coordinate 1,523,446 of CAVRAR010000014.1, read as the reverse complement.
CAGCGGCCAACCGTCGTACGCTTTGACAGACGCCCACTGCTGCCGCGGCAGTCGCCACTTCGGCGGATTCCCCCCAATATACTGAATCGTCCGCTTAATGTCAGTCGGGGCAGCGAAACTGGTACCCCACAAAGCACAAAAACGCGCCGGCCAGCGATGCGAAGAGCAAGACCATCCAGGGCGGCGCAATTGCCCCGACAACGTTCATTGCCGGGTCGTGGGGATCGTAATGGATCGTGACGCGGTCGAGAGCCTGGTTGACGCGATCGACGGTCATGCTCGCATCATACGTCTTCCCATTCGCCGTGTAGACGTATTTCACGTTGTACGAGTAACGAAAGGAGGGCCCTGCATCGACGGGCTCCGACGGCACGTCGCGTTCGCGGGGCGGAGAAACCATCTTCACCTGGCCGATGTGGATGCTGTCGAATCGCCCGACGGCCGTGCCCGAATACGTTGACAGCACCGCCGAGTTCTTCCATGCCCAGCCTGCGCCGACGAGAATACACACGGCGCCGGCGATGAAAAACCCCTGGCTGAGAAAACGGAATCGAACGTCGGACGGCAATGGGGCCGCTTCCGCCTCGACGGGCATTTCGCTCTCCGGCGGCGTTTCACTTTCCGGCAGCTCGACCGCTTCGTTCGTCCGCCGCGCGCGCCACTGCTCGATGACCTCTCGCGCCCGGGCAAGGTCGTCCTCGCGCACCCAAATGCGCGGCGAAACGTTCTCGCCAAGCGCCAATCCCCCCGCTGCGACGCCGGGCCCCTCGCCGACGACCCGGGCGAGAATGCCCGCCTCTTCCAACAGTTCGCACAATCCGTCGGCCTCGACGATATTGCCGGCAGAGCACACCTCGACAAGCCGCTCGTGCAAGATGCGGTCGGACTGGCGGTCTTCCTCGCTCTGCAGCGGCGGCTCGCGATCGGGCCCGAGATCGGGCACGGCCGGATCGTTCGCCTCTGCGTGGAAATCGACCGCCCGAGTCCCATTTTGAGCCGTGCCGCACTTCCAGCAGGCGTCGAAGCCGTCGTCAATCCGTTCACCGCAGTTTGGACATTGCCACATGACGAATCACCATCTTGCCCAAAACCCGTAGATCGCGTCGGTCAAGACCGCCTAATTCTACGCTCCTGAAGAGAAAAATCCACCGGAATCGCCGTTGCACCTAAACGCCGTTCTGGGGATGATAGAAACCCATTGGCGACCCATAGGAACCCTGAAAATCCTTCTGTAGGGAGACGGCACGGTGTCTCATCGCTGGAAGCTCATTGTAGCATGTCTCAGCCTGCTGGTGATTGCGGTCGCGGGCGGCTGCGGCGGCAACCCGGCGGCGACGACCGGTGGGGACGCGACGAAGAAGACCGACCCGTCTACCGGAGGGGCGGTGGCAACGACTGCGAGGGAAGACGTGGATTTGCAGCACCCGGTGGTCGAAATCGAAACCTCGAAAGGCAAGATCACCGTCGAGCTCGACCGCAAGAATGCCGTCAACACCGTGGACAACTTCCTTTCCTACGTCGGCAGCTCCTTCTACGATAAGACGATCATTCACCAGGTGTTCAAGGATCAGGCGATCTTGGCCGGCGGGTACGACACGAACATGGTCGCAAAGCCGGCGCACACGCCGATCCGCAACGAGGCGGCCAACGGACTGAAAAACCTCCGCGGTACGATCGCCATGTCTCGCTGGCCCGATTCGATCGACGGCGCCACCAGCCAGTTCTTCATCAACGTCGTCGACAATCCTTCGCTCGACTACAAGGACCGCACCGCCCAGGGCTACGGTTACTGCGTGTTCGGCAAGGTCACCAAAGGCATGGAAGTGGTCGATGCGATCAACGCCGCCGAACTCCGCGACACGACAACGTTGGAACGCACCCCGGCCGAGCCGATCATCGTGACGTCGATCCGGCGAGTCCGGTAGGCTTGGCCGATTTCAGGGTGGCGGCGCGGCTCTGCTCCAGTCGCTTCAAGAGCGTCTCGGCCGTATAGATGCGGCCGGTCGTGCGATTGAAATTCTTCCCCTTCGGCGCGTTCGACAGTTGCTCGCCCAAGGCTTCTCCGCCCGGCGTGGTCGTCATGTATTCGAGCATCTTATAGCCGTCGGGACCGCGGATCAGATCGATAACGGTCTGTTGTCCGTGGGGCAGACGGCTGAGCCGGTCGAGCCGATCGTAGGCGTCGTCGTAGCGGGAAATCTGCCGCATGAACTTTCGGCCGCCGGGGGTGCGAAGTTGCTCCGCCAAGAACTCGTCTTTCGCAGGCACTCGTTCCAGAATCTGCTTGTAGTCGGGAAGCGGCAGCATGTTCCGCCGCAGTTGCAGCAAGAGGGGTTCGACCTTGTCCTGCGTGACGAAGTCGCGCGGCCGATAATCGCGCTACGCCTGGAAATACCTCAACACCGCCTGCCTCAATTCCGACAAAGAAGGAATCGGTTTGACAACAGTCGGCGGCGCGTCCGCAGCCGCTGCGACGGCGGCAGCTAGCAGTGCGAGCGTTGCGAGCAGGAATACCGCTGGTCGTCGCATGGGAGGGGGGTACCTGGGGCAAAGTTGAGGCGTTTGATCCTTATCCAAACACATTATACTCCGCAGGTTACTTATTCGGCGACAGTTTCACATTCCAGCACGTGCAACCGATCATTCTGATCGCGGCGCGTCTCACAGACGTTGTAATTGACAAAATCGTTCACAAAGCGATAATCAGGTTCTTGGCGCACGGAACGGCAGGCGTCAAGGAGGAGGTCTGACGATGGCCAATCCTACCTACTTCATCCAGGAATGTCCCACCTGCGGTCGCCGGCTGCAAATTCGCGTCGAATATCTTGGGCGAAGGGTTGTGTGCCAACACTGCCAGGGGCATTTGATCGCCGCCGACCCGGCCAACGCCCGTTGCGACCGTGCGGAGTCGGGCAGCGCCCTGCTCCGCCGCGCCGATGAACTGCTCGAATCGATCGCGCAGCGAAGACCGCAGCCGCGATAGTCAGATTCCCAGCAGGCGATTGCCCCAGAACTCGCGCTCTTTCTTGCCGAGACTGTACGCCTCGACCATGCGGCGGAACAGGCGCGGCGAAATACCGTGCGTCGCCGACTTCAGCGCGGAGATGCGGTTGGGATGATAGCCGACCTTCGCCGCGAAGTCCTTGACGCTGCCGCTCTCGAACTCCCAGATGAACATGTCCAAACAGATTCCGGGAGTGGGCGGACCGATGCTCTTGTGAAGCGCTTCAGATTCCTCGGGAGTAAGAAATTCTTCGCTCTCAATCACTCGCGCTTTTCCCCGAGCGTTCGGAATCACCGTCAGGCATCGCCCCGCGCTAATGCCTCTTTCGATCGTCCGAATCGATTTTGATGAAAGAACCGTTGACATGCTCCGCTCCTAATACCTGTGGGGCGTCAATTCCAGCGCCTCCACTACAAGTTCACCCTCGAAGACCTTGAAGATCACCCTCCATTGCCGGTTGAGCCAGGCTGACTTCTGTCCTTTGCGGTCACCTTGCAACGCATGGACGCGAAAACCTCCCTGCAATTGCGGGCCCCACTGTTGCACGAGGCTGCGCCAAACCACGTACTTCTCTTGAATTTCGCAAGGCGCCCGCTCGACCTGCCGTGCGAGCAACCGCGATTCGACGACTCGCCATTCCATCATGTAATCCTAGCGTGTCGGAATCATTAGGTCAATCGAAAAATAGATGTTCTAACGAAATCGCAAACCGGCCAAATCCGCAAAGAATCCGGGGTACGTCTTTGCCGTGCAGCCTGGATCGCGAATCACCACGCCGGGAACGGCCAGCCCCGGCAGCGCCAGGCTCATTGCCATGCGGTGGTCATCGTACGTGTCGATTTCCGCGCCACGCAGCCCGCGCGGCGCGATTCGCAGCCCGTCGTCGCGCTCCTCGACTTCCGCGCCGAGCTTCCGCAGCTCGACCGCCAGGGCGTGAATCCGGTCGGTCTCCTTGTGGCGAATGTGGGCGACGCCGCGAATGGTGGTGGGGCTGTCGGCAAAGAGCGCCACCGCTGCGAGCGTCTGCACCGTGTCGCTGATGGCGTTCATGTCGATCTCGATCCCCCGCAGCGGCCTTCCCGCCACGGTGATGCGGTCGTCGGCATACCGCACGTCGCAGCCCATCTGTTGCAGGCAATCGCAGAAAGCGACGTCGCCCTGCAAGCTGGCGCGGGACAGCCCCTCGACCGTCACTTCGCCCTGCGTGATCGCTGCGGCGGCGAAGAAGTAGCTGGCGGCCGAGGCATCGGGTTCGATCGCATAGCAGGTGCCGCGGTAACGTTGCCCGGCACGCACGCTGAACCGGCGCGGCACTTCGACTTCGATCGATACGCCGAAGGCCGCCATCACGCTTCGCGTCATGTCGATGTACGGCCGGGAAACGAGCGCTCCATCGACGATCAGCTCCACGTCGGCGTCGGCATAAGGGGCGGCCAGCAGCAGCCCGCTGAGGAACTGGCTCGATTTATCGCCGCCGACCGTCGCTCGGCCGCCGCGCAGACCTTGGCCGCGGACGACGACTGGCGGACAGCCGCCGGGCGACTCGCAGATCGCATCGACGCCGAGTTGCCGCAGCGCGGCGAGCAGATCCTCGACCGGCCGCTGCCGCATGCGGGCGGTGCCGTCGAGGCGAAAGAGGCCGTGCCCTAAGGCGGCGACGGCCGTCAGAAAGCGCAGCGTGGTTCCGCTGTTGGCCACATAGAGATCGGCGCGATTTGCCGGCACTCGCCCGCCGCAGCCGAGGACACGAACGGCGGCCGCCGCCGGATCGTGCTCCACGGCGATGCCAAGTCGTCCGAGCGATTCGATCATCACCCGGGTGTCCTCGCTATCGAGGGCGCCGGCAAGCAGCGATTCCCCTTCGGCCAACGCGGCGCAAACCAACGCACGGTTTGTGATGCTCTTCGAGCCGGGCGGCCGAATGGTTCCATGCAACGGTCCAGTCGGTCGGATTTCGATGGCGTCGGTCACGGCACTGCCTTATCGTGCGAAAAGGAAGTCGTCACTGTTCTCCCCTCTCCTCTTGGGAGAGGGGCCGGGGGTGAGAGCTTGGCAAACCACGACAGCAGCGAGTTGGCCACCAGGTCGTGCCCCTTGCGGTTGGGATGGTTCACCTGGGACATGATGTCCTGCAACCTGCCGCCGCTCTTCACATATCGCTGGAACATCGCCAGACTATCGACCAAGCCGACGTGATACTGAGCGGCCAGGACGCGGATTTGCGCGGCATGTTGGTTGAGCGGATCGTTCGGATCGTCGAGCTTGGAACTCAGGTCGCCGGTGGGCGTAAGGAGGATGACCTTGACGCCGGCCTTTTTCGCCTTCTCGATCATCGTGGTCCACGCCTTCTTCGCCCGTTCGAGGCCGATGCTGCGGTCGTTCAGCCCGTAGTCGATGGTGACAACGTCGGGCCGATGGCTCAGCACGTCGCGATCGAACCGTTCCGCCCCGCTCTCCGACTGCTCGCCGCCGATGGCCGTCACGATCACATTGACGACCGAATAGGGAAAGGCTTCGTTGAGCCCTTTGTGGAGCAAGTGCGGGTAGGCGTTGAATGTATCGACGACGGGAGTGACGAAGTAGCCGGCGGGCACGCTGTGCCCATGGCAGACGATATTGACCGTCCGATTGCCCGGCCACTGCTTCTGGAGCACGGCGACCGTGTCTTTCAAGTAGGTCGATTTATCCGCGATGCCCGGCGGGAGATCGGCCAAGGCGGAAACGCAATTCATTCCGAGCAACATGGCGATGGCTAAACGAATCACGGGAACCTCCAATCAATCGGGCCGCTTGCGGTGCAGACGTCTCGCCTGCCTTGGCAGCCCGGACGGCTGCACCACAAAACCAGTATACTATACCGTGAACCGCCGGCAGCCAAGAGCCTTGAATTCCGCGTGCCACTTGCTCTAATAGCCCATCATGAATCCACGCGACGACGCGGCAATTCTCTGTGCCGGCCTCTCGCCCGCCTGGCAGCAGATCATGGTCTTTCGCTCGTTCCGCTACGGCGAGGTGAACCGGGCCGCCGAGGTGCATTGGCTCGCGCAAGGGAAGGTGATCAACGCGGCCATCGCCGCGCACCATCTCGGCGGGCGGACGCTGGCGTTAGCCCCGCTTGGCGGGCCGCCCCTGACGCCGATCGATCGCGAGCTCGGCGAGTTGGGCGTCGCGCGGCGTTGGGTCGTCACGCAATTGCCCACGCGGCAATGCACCACGATTCTCGATCAGGCGACCGGCACGATGACCGAGCTGATCGAAGAGAGCAGGCCGCTGGCGGCGGCGGAACTCGATGAGTTTCGCCGCGTTTACGCCGAGGAGGCGGCCCATGCCGCGGCGGCCATCGTGACCGGCTCGCTGCCGATCGGCACGCCGTGGGCGTTTTATCGCGAACTGGTCGAGCGAACGCCTTGCCCGGCGGTGCTCGATTTTCGCGGCGAGGGGCTTTTGGCCACGCTCGACCTGAAGCCGCTGGTGGTCAAGCCAAATCGCGAGGAATTGGCCCAAACCCTCGGTCGGCCGCTCGACGACGACAGCCAACTGCTCGATGCCATGCGCTCGCTGAACCGTCGCGGGGCGCAGTGGGTGGTGACGACGCAAGGCAGCCGGCCCGTTTGGGTCACGTCGGCGTCGAACGCCTATCGGCTGCACTGCCTACCAGTCGACAAAGTGGTCAACCCACTGGGCAGCGGCGACGCGCTGGCCGCGGCGATCGCCTGGGCGATTCGCGACGGCCGCCCGATGCTCGACGCCGTTCGGCTGGGCATCGCTGCCGCCGCCGAGAACGTTCGCCGTTTGGAGACGGGGCGGCTCGATGCGGTTGTGGTTCAACGGCTTGCTTGTAAAGTGCGAGTTGAAACGCTCTAGCAACACTCCCCTCTCCCTTTGCGACAGGGGCACCATAATCTCCCCTCTCCCTTTGGGAGAGGGGCAGGGGGTGAGGGCTTGGCGGGTTTCGCCCCAAGAAGTGCCGTCGCTCTCGCACCAACAGCCCTCACCCTAACCCTCTCCCAAAGGGAGAGGGGACTTCTCATCTCACCGCCGTCGCTCAATCCGCCGGCTTGCTCGTAGTGATCCACAAGAACGGCGTCTCGGCATCGTCGTAGCGGACCTCGAATTTCAGCTTCGCCCGAAATAGCATCGTCCGCAACGCGAGACTGTACGTCGTATGCCTTTTTGGAAACGACACCGACACCTTGGCGGGATCGATCTTCCACTTCGCCAGCGCCTTGCGGTCGAAGAAGACCGGTATTGCAAGCTGTTTGCCGATCACCGCGATCGCCGTGGCGGCCGAGACGTTCTGCACGTTGACGTTGTGCGATTCGTACAGACCGGGAACCGCGTTGCTGTCCGATTTGTCGGTTTTGTCGGTCGTCCAGCCGATCGGCCACGTTTTGAACGTGGCGAGGTTCACCTCGACAAAGTTCGAGGCAGCCGGCGTGCTTTCGGCCTGCACGACCGCGTAGACGATCTGCCCGTTGACGGCCCGGGGCGTCATGCTGTAGCCGGCCGGGCGAAGCAGGCAGGCCAACGCCGTCCCGCAGCTCAAACCCATCAACTGGTCTTCGACCTTGCTGTCGGCCAAGTCGCGGGCGACGTCGGCATCGAGCCGCAACGGCAACTTCAGTTGCGCGGCGATCTTCCCCACGGCCTTCTGCTGCGTCATGCCGACGGTAGAGAAGTCGACCGTCGCGGCCAGGTCTTTGCGGACCTTGCTGAAATCGGCGCCCGTCAAACCCAAGGGCGATTTTGCCGCACGGCCGGCAACCGGACCGTTTTCGGCCAAGTCTTTCAACCACGCGGCAAGCCGAGCCATGTCGCCGCGTCGGAATCGGCGCCGGGCAAGACGATCTCGCTGCGCGAAGAGATGATGCCGGTCACGAGGTAGACGGGCCGGTCGGCTTCGCCCTCGGTGACGATGCCCGGCTTGTCGCTTTCCGTGCCGGAGCGAATCCGCACGTTGCGGATGCCGGCCTTGCCGAGGGCCTGCGACCACTCTTGAAAATACAGGGCCGATCCTTGCCCTTGGCCGACAAGGGTCAACTCGACCGTCCCGCCGGCCCGGGCAGGCATGGCGGCGATAAAGAAGCCGACAACGAACAGCAGCGACAGGAGAGAGCGGCGGATTTGCATGGACGCGCCCCGGATTTTGGTTCTTGGGACAATGCTACCTGAATTGTAGCACAGGCAACCTCGCTCGGCCGCCCCGCCAAGGGCATTCCTTGGTGCGACGCGCCACTTGCCGCAGGTCGGCGTGACCTCTATAGTATGGGCGGACTGAGGCGCAGAGGGCGATCTTCTCCCATTCCGCAAGTCATGAACGCAACCTCGACCACTCCCCGATTGCTCCGCGTGGCCTCCTTCGTGAACTCGGCCCAGGCCGACCTGGCGCGGATGCAACTGGCGATGGAGGACATTCCTGCCTTTCTGGGGAACGCCGCCTTTGTGACGTGGTTCTGGCACTACAGCAACGCGACAGGCGGAGCCAAGGTCTTTGTGTCCTCCTCGGACGCGGAAAGGGCCGTCGCAGTTCTTCGACCATTACACGAAACTGCTCCCGCCGTCTTGCCGCCGTGGAAGTGCCTGAAATGCCGCCAGAACATCGATGCAGATTGGAAGACCTGTTGGCATTGCGGCGCCGCGATGGATGGTGAGGAAGATCCGAACTTTTTTGAACAGCCGCTCGTCCTGGCGTTTCCCCTGGAGTTCTCTCAAACAACGTGGGCGATCATCACGGGCGTCTCGGGGCTGCTGTTGCTTCTCTTGTCGCACGGTTCGTTTTTGCTGCTAATGGGATGGTGCGCCGCAATCGCCGCGATGCTTGCATTGCGAAGTCTCTGGCCCGCGACGGACGATCGGGCGGAGCCCGCTGTGGCCGTGCCCGACCTCGTCGCGGAGACTGTTGAGCCGGTCGTGTCAGAAGGCTACACCGTCATCGAGGAGACGGTGCTTCGAGCATGGCAGTCGGCCGTCCTCGGCCTGTGGTTTCCGCCGCTGGTGCTCTATGCGATTTGGCTGCTGTTGCGTCTCAGTCTCTCCGAGGAGCCGCTGAAACCACGCGAAGTGCGGCGATGCATTGGCGCGTGGATATTCAGCGCTTTCACGCTCGTGATATTCCTTTGGCTTCCACAGTTCGCACGATGAGGTCTTCCGGAGATGCAGCGCGGGATAAACGAAACGTTGCCGCACCACTCGCGGCGAGAAGGGTGGACTTTAGTCCGCCGCACTTGGCCGACTAAAGTCGGCCCTACGTTGGGTTTCCGCCCAGCGTTGGTAATCTGAGAAGCTATGAACGGGACGACCGCCCCCCGTTGCAACCGGCGGCGGATTTGGGAGAATAGCCCTTACCCCCTGCCCCTCTCCCGCGTGCGAGAGAGGGGAGTCGCCGAGGGTTTCTCGCCACACGACATTCGCCAGAAGGAGCTTCGCAAAATGGGACGACCGGTCACGATGTTTACGGGCCAATGGGCAGACCTGCCCCTGGCCGAATTGGCTCGCAAGTGCAGCGGCTTCGGATACGACGGGCTCGAGCTGGCCTGCTGGGGCGACCACTTCGAGGTCGATAAAGCCCTCGACCAGGACGACTACTGCGCCAAAAAACGCGAACTGTTGGAAAAGAACAACCTCCAGGTGTTCGCCGTCAGCAACCACCTGGTCGGCCAGGCGGTGCTCGATAACATCGACCCGCGGCACAAAATGATCCTGCCGCCGTATATTTGGGGCGACGGCAACCCGGCCGAGGTCAACGCCCGCGCCGCCGAAAACATGATCGACTGCGCGAAGGCCGCGCAGAAGCTCGGCGTCGGGGTGGTCAACGGATTCACCGGCTCGAGCATTTGGCCCTTGTTGTATTCCTTCCCGCCGGTTTCGCCGGAGATGATCGACGACGGCTTCAAGCTGCTGGCCGAGCGGTTCAACCCGATCCTCGACGTGTTCGGCGAGTGCGGCGTGAAGTTCGCGCTGGAAGTGCACCCCACGGAGATCGCCTTCGATCTTTACACCGCCGAGCGGGCGCTCGATGCGCTCAACTACCGCGAGGAGTTCGGCTTCAACTTCGACCCGAGCCACTTGATCTGGCAGGGGGTCGATCCGGTCGAGTTCATCCGCGCATTCCCCGACCGCATCTACCATGCCCACATGAAGGACGCGATCGTGACGCTCAACGGGCGGAGCGGCATCCTTTCCAGCCACCTCGGCTTCGGCGATCCGCACCGCGGCTGGGACTTCCGTTCGTTGGGCCGCGGCGGGGTGAACTTCGAGGAGATCATCCGCGCGTTAAACGCCGCGAGCTACAACGGCCCGCTGTCGGTCGAGTGGGAAGACTCGGGCATGGACCGCGAGCACGGCGCGAAGGAGGCGTGCGAGTTCGTCAAGAAGGTAGATTTCGAGTCGAGCAAAGTCGCCTTCGACGCCGCCTTCGACAAGGAAGAGCAGGGCAAGCGGTAGCGTCGTTATCGGGCGATAACGCGATACTCACGCAAAGGCGCCAAGACGCAAAGGAGTCTTTTTGGGAAGAAAGATCGGCAACCGATCGCGAGACTGGCAACCATTCGTTCTGCTTCCGTTTTCTTCGCGCCTTTGCGACCTTGCCTGAGGTCTTGTCCGACAAAACAGAAGCTAATACCTCAAAAAAAAGAAAAGGGCGACATTGCTGCCGCCCGGATCTCACGGCGCGGGCGGGACGCCCGCGCTCCGTGAACCGCTCACGTTATTCGATTACTTTGTTATTATCGACGTGTCTAACGCCACGCTATCGTCCATGCTGCCCATCAGGCAGAAAATCCTGGCATCGATCGTGTCTGGAAGGAACTGCACGGAGCCGTCGGCCATGCCGAAGTTGGCCCCCTTGGGATGCAAGCTGCCGGGCGAGCCGAAGAAGTAGTTGTTCATCATCATCCCGCCGGACGACACGGGACCGGACGAATAAGTGCCGTCGGCGTTACGGGTCCAACTGGCCATGGCGCCCGTGCTGAACAAGGTTGCATCGCCGCCGACGGCCCATCCGTCATGGGAGTTGAGGAGAACCGGCGACATGTTGTAAAGCCGTTGCAGTTCAGCGGTAGCAATCGTATTCGACAAGCCGTCGCGAATTTCGGCAAAACTCGTGCTTACGTTGACCCGGCCGAAAACACCGATACGTTGCGGATCGTTGACGCCGCCGCCGTCGTTGGCGGCGGTAAAGGGCGGGTTAGGATAGTAGGGCGCCGTGTCGTAAATAGCGCCCGGGTTGCCCATGGGATGGTTGCCCGTATTAGTGCCGACGACGGCGAAGCGGCCGCCGCATCCGCCGTAATCATTCCCTCCGCCCGACCACGCCGTTGAAAGCAAGCCGATATCGATGCCGGGGCGAATCGCAGTCCGCCGGGTCGGACAGTAGAACGACTTGATCTCCCGTTGGGCCAAGGTAACGTTAGTCATGTTGGCATTAATATTCGTGCCGGAAACCGGGTACTTGAACTGCCACAACACAAAGTTGGCGTTGCCCTCCATAAACGGCAGGATTTGCAGGAGGAAACTGGTGCCATGAAAGCCGGTCGCCGTCTCCTGTGCCTCCGCCCAGACGTCCGCGGTCCCGCCCGCGCCCCCGTAGTGAGAATCGGGAGCACCGTACGTGCTCATGATCGTTCCGGGCGGGAAGTTCCTGTTCGCCTGGCCATAGTCGTGTATGGCCAACCCGATCTGCTTGAGGTTGTTGGTGCAGGTAGCCCGCCTGGCCGCCTCGCGGGCGGCCTGCACTGCCGGCAGCAACAACGCAATCAGAATGCCGATGATGGTGATGACCACCAGCAGTTCCACCAGCGTAAACCCCCCGCGCAAACCCCTTCTGTAAGACATCAGCGTTCTCCTCATTTATGATTCCGAGTTACTTCGCGCCGCCTACAAAGGCAGCATACACCTCTATTATCATCATCCCGACAAAATCCGCAACAGCCCTTTATGGGGGGATGGCTCGTAAGACGGATTTCCAAATCCGTCTCGAAACGGGGCTGTACGGGAACCTGTGGCAATGGGGCGGTCGCCGCGTCAAATCCCGGCAAAGGGGACAGTCCCCGAAATGCGGGACGGATTCGGAAATCCGTCCTACAACGACCGAGGGCTTTCACGAGAGGCGTCGGTTTCTTACCATGTAGGCATGGAACCCGCGCCCGCTCTCGACCAGTCCGAACCATTTCCCGCTCCGGCCGGCAGATTCTCTCGCGGCGGTTTTTGCCTGGCCCTGGCCGCCGGGCCGGCGGTGGGGCTGATCTGGGCCTGGATGGCCGAAGAGACGCAATCCTACGCCGCTCCCGTCCTTCTTTTTCCGATACTTGTGGGCGTTTTTGCCGGCCTGACCATTGTCGGACTGGCACGCTTCGGCCAGCTTGGACATCGCCCGACGATCGTGCTGTCGGCCGTGTTGGCAGCCGCGGTGGCAGTCGTCGGCCAGCATTACCTCGGCTACCTTTCCCATTATTCGAGCACAAAAGCGGAGAGTCCCATTTTCGCCGAGACGAAAACTGGGAAAGTCCCCGCGGCGCTGGCCCGTGAGTTGCCGCCCGGCTTCGGCAGATACCTTCGTGCCCAAGCCGACCGCGGGCGGCCTCTGTTGGGCGAGTGGGTCGCCAAGGGCTGGGCGGCGTGGCTGAGCTGGGCCATCGACGCGATGCTGACCGTGGCCGCAGCCGTGGCGGTGACAATTCCCGCCTTCCGCGTCCCCTACTGCAATCGTTGTCGAACCTGGTATCGCACCGTTCGCAACGGCAAGATCGACGTGCCGACCGCGCGGCGCCTGGCCGAGACGTGCGAGGTCGAGGAGACTGCCGGGCTGCGCTCGCCTCGCTACCGTCTCTCGTGTTGTCACACCGGCTGCGGTCCGACATACTGCGAATTGTCGTGGGAAGAACCCAACGGCGCGGTCGATCTGGTGCGGGTGTGGCTCGACGCCGAAAAACGCAACCGGGTCATGGCGATTCTCGATGAACTGGCGGAGGAAGACCTGAACCCTGACCCCTAGCCCCTGACCCCTGGCCCCTTCCATGTCCAACATCATTGGCGTCGGCGCCGACATCACGGAATGCCTGCGGATCGCGCGGATGATCGAGCGGCACGGCGAATTGTTCATCGACCGCGTGTACACGGCCGAGGAGATCAAATACTGCCAGAGCCGGAAGCAATCGACCCAGCACTTTGCCGGCCGCTGGGCCGCCAAGGAGGCGATTCTCAAAGCGATCGGCACCGGCTGGAGCAAAGGCATCTCCTGGCGCGACATGGAAGTGCGGAACGAGCCAGGCGGCAGACCCGTCGTCGCGGTGCGCGGCGGCGTGAAGGACGTGATCGAGCGGCTCGGCGCCACCGAGATCCACGTGACCATCTCGCATTGCCGCACCCACGCCACGGCCACCGCCATCGTCGTGGGGCGAGAGAAGAAGGACGACTAATCCGCATTCGAACACAGGAAAAAGCAAGCAGCGCGGCCCGGTGGGGCAGACATTCTTGTCTGCCGGATGTGCCGCATATTTCCCGGTAGACAGGAATGTCTGCCCCACCGGCCAAGAAATGCGGGCGAGACGCCCGCGCTCCACAAACTGACATTCCCATGCCCACTCCCGCTTGGTTGAACGGTCCGCTAATGAAAGCCGCCCGCCGCGAGCCGGTCGAGCGCACGCCCGTCTGGCTGATGCGTCAAGCCGGCCGGTATCTGCCCGAGTATCGCGAGGTGCGGCGGCAGACCCCGTTTCTCGATCTGTGCAAGACCCCCGATCTGGCAGCCGAAATTGCGCTGGTGACGGTCGAGCGGCTGGGGGTCGATGCCGCCATCCTCTTCTCCGATCTGCTGCTGATTCTGGAGCCGATGGGCATCCAACTGGAGTTTTCAGCCGGGGAGGGGCCGGTATTGCATAACCCCGTCCGCACCGCCGCCGACGTCGATCGCCTGCTCGAGCTCGAAACGGTCGAGCCGTTGGGCTTCGTCATGGAAACCGTGCGCAAGACCCGGGCAGGCCTGCCCGAAACGTTGCCGCTGATCGGTTTCGCCGGGGCGCCGTTCACCCTGGCGGCCTACGCGATCGAGGGCGGATCGAGCCGCGACTACCGGCTGGCCAAGACGATGATGTACACCGACACCGGCGCCTGGGACGCCTTGATGGGCCGGCTCGCCCGATCCGTCACGCTGTATCTGAACGCTCAGATCGACGCCGGCGCGGGCGTGGTGCAGCTTTTTGACAGTTGGGTCGGCTGCCTTGGCCCGGACGACTACCGCCGCTACGTGCTGCCGTACACTCGGTCGGTGATCGAGTCGCTACGGCCCGGCGTGCCGGTGATCCACTTCGCCACGGGCAATCCGGCGCTCTTGCCGCTGTTGGGCGAGGCGTTCGGCAAGAAGCCGCGCGACGCGGTCGTCGGCGTCGATTGGCGCATCCGCCTGGACGACGCCTGGCGTGCAATCGGCCCGGACAAGGCGATTCAAGGCAATCTCGATCCCGCCGCGCTGTTGGCCGAGCCGGTCGAAATTCGCCGCCGCGTCCGCGAGATTCTGCATCAGGCCGCCGGCCGGGCCGGCCACATCTTCAACCTCGGCCACGGCGTGCTGCCGCAAACGCCGGTGGAACACGTAAGGGCGCTCGTCGAGGCGGTTCACGAGTTGGGCAACCGGTAGGTCTCTGCGGCGCCGAGCCGGCGGTCACTCAGCCAGACCTGCCAGCGCAACGATCAAATCTCCCCACATCACGACCGCCAGGCAACAAATCAGCGCCAGGGCGACAGACAAACAAAGCCATACTCCTCGTTTGCCGCGCAGCCGCAGAGCTACGGCGGCAGCCGCCATGCCGCCTGCCATCAACAGAACCACGATAGCGAAGAAAAAGTCCAATTGTGCCCATGACCAAAAGAAAGAACCATGGGCAAAGAGAATGAGCGTTCCGGCAAGAGCTATCGGCAATGCCAGCACGAAGCACTTCGTATCTGCAACTCTCCGCCGACGGAGGACTATATCAGCCGCCGATAGCACGGCTGCAAGGATCGCCATCATGCCGGCGAGAAAAGGGCCATGACAATCCGCGTGGGACCATAACGACATTAAGGGCCTGCCGGCAGTGAAAACATAGAAGCCCGTGAAGGTGCACAGGCTTGCAAGCAGCAGGCATACCGCTGCCGTCGTTTGGAACCAGGAACGGAGAATGACAGCGGCAAGCCAAAGGAGACCGCCGAGAACGAAAGGCCCGAAAAGAAGGACCGTGAAGACGACGACTTCGCCGCGAGAAAGCTCGAATCCATGCATGGGAACACTCCTTCGTCAATGTGCAGTTCGCGATCTCTGCCGGATGCCGAGAATCACGCTCGCATCCTCGCATCGGCCATGCACGCTCCCAAGGCGGCCGAAAGGTGCGTGCCCGCAAGCCATATCCATCGTACCGTAGCGTGGGAAAAAGGGGACAGGTCCAATTTGTGCGAAGCACCCTCCGGGCCGTTCCGGCAAATTGGACCTGTCCCCTTTTTCCCTCCCCACGGCCAATCGCGCCGCACCGGTCACTGGGCCGATCGCTAACGCGACGATTGCGACGGGCTCCGAAACAGAAGGCTCCCTTTCCATCGCCATATAACGCCCAACGCTTGTTATAATGGAACAAATCGGGGAGGGGAAGCGTCAAAGACCTGGACCGCGGGGAACATCGAGGAGACTACCGATGAACAGGAACAGTTGTGGAGTAAGGCAAGGAGACGTTGGTGCGGAGAACAGCCGGGGGCCAGCGGCCCGCGGAATGCGCGTCACACCGCGCCGCGGGCCGTTGGCCCCGGGCTATTGCGATTCTCCCTTTCGGAAGGTCGATTGCCGCTCATTCCGTCTGAAGGCGGGGCTACGAACTCCTTCGTGGCCCTTCGTGCTTTTTCGTGGATGCCTTCTGCTAATTTGCCTGTTGATCCCATTGCATCTTTCCGCGGCCGACCGCTACGGCAGCCACACGGCCGCCGAGTTCGCCAAGCACGTGCGGGAACTCAAGAAGAAGCTGCCCAACGACGGCTTCACCATCGTCGTGTCGCCGCCGTTCGTCGTGATCGGCGACGACGAGCCGGCCGAGGTGCGGCAGCGGGCGAAAAACACCGTGCAGTGGGCCGTCGAAAAACTCAAGGCCGCCTACTTCGACAAAGACCCCGCCGACATCCTCGACATCTGGCTCTTCAAGGACAAGGAAAGCTACGAGGAGAACGCCGAAAAACTCTTCGGCAGCAAGCCGGACACGCCCTACGGCTATTTCTCGGCGTCCGACAAGGCGTTGGTGATGAACATCGACACCGGCGGCGGCACGTTGGTCCACGAGATCGTGCATCCCTTCGTGGCGGCGAACTTTCCCGAGTGTCCCGCGTGGTTCAACGAGGGGCTCGGCTCGCTCTACGAGCAGAGCGACGAACGCAACGGCCGGATCGTCGGCCATACCAATTGGCGTCTGCCGGGCCTACAAGAGGCGATCCGCAAGAAGCGGGTGCCGTCGTTCAAGACGCTCTGCTCGACCACGACCGAGGAGTTTTACGAGAAGGACCGCGGCACCAACTACGCCCAGGCCCGATACCTCCTCTACTACTTGCAGCAGCATAATGTGTTGCGGAAGTTTTACCACCGCTTTTATGCAAACCGCAAGAAAGACCCGACCGGCTACGCCACGCTCCAGGAAATCCTCGGCCGGAGGGACATGACAGCCTTCCAGCGCGAATGGGAAGCCTACGTGCTGAAGCTGCGGTTCAGGTGACGAGGCACGATCAGCCGGCAAGCCGTCTGCGGCCAATCAGCAGACCGAGGGCGCCTACCGCCAAGAGGACGAGCGCGCTCGGCTCGGGAACCGTGAAGGAGCCGCTCACCGTTTCTGACGCGAAACCGGCCGCGCCGATTTCAAAATCGAGATTCACCGTGGTTCCGTTGGGCACTACCAGGTAGGCAAAATCCCAGGATGGACTGGCCGCGGTAATGTCTGTGAACGTCCCCTTCAGGAAGGTTCCGGTGCCGCCGTTGAGATCTTCGCTGGGGTTCAAACCGGCGGGTATTGATAAATTGTTGTCGTAAACCAGGAAATGGGTGTCGAGCGTTTGGTCCGTCGGCGACAAATAAGCAACATTGGTCAAGGTGGGCGTCGAAATAACATTCGCAAACCATATCTGATTCAAATCGCCCACTGCGGTCGTAATACCCGTCCCGTGCCGGCCGCTCTTGTCGCTGTCGAAAGTGTTAGGCAGGGCTCCGTTTTCTCCCACGGCCCTCAAGGTCACTGCCTCAAGCGACGTGCCCGGCAGACTCACGGGATTGGAAACTTGGATATCGAAATTCGTGCCCGCAAAAACGTTGGTATAGATCAAATCCGCCTGAGCGAACTGACAGGACAAGATCGCCATGACGGCCACAGCTACCGGGACAACCAATGGCATTCGACGGGGGGCGGCTGTAGAGCGCTTCACGGGTGATACCCTTTCCGATGTTAGCGAGAAAAACCAAAAGAGACCGTCATTATTTCGGAAGCGCCGCGAAATGTCAAGTACCCGCCTGCATCTTTCGCCCGAATCTCCGCGTTTTTCCAAGCCGATTGGGGGAGGGCCACGGAAACCAACGACGTCGGCAACGACAGCCACCCAGGAGGAGGAGGAATCCGACCAGCGCGAGTTGCAGCGTGGATGGTTCGGGGATCCCCTGGGAATTGAACGGTCCAACGGCGGCAGTGCTGTCCGCCCAACTGGCAACCTTCCCCCAGTCAGCCCCGAGCAGCGCCAGGTCTGCCGAGCCGACGACGCCATCACAGTTGAAGTCGCCGAGGCCCCACATAGCGCCGCCCGGCTGCCCCGTCTTTCCCCAATTGGCGCCCAATATGGCGAGATCTGCTGATCCAACTGTGCCGTCCATGTTGGCGTCGCCGGGAAGCAAGGTTTTCCAGGTCATCAACGGATCGCCGACGACCGTATTGACATACGAGAGTTGTTGGATGGAACTCCAGGCGGCCTCGCCCCAGGTGTAGCCGCTCAACAGCATTTTGAACATCTGATCTTCGTTGGGTTCATAGCAAGTGCCGCTCATCGGTTCTTGAACGTTGCCGACCCCCGCCGTCCCGCCCTTCGCCAGCCATTCCGCAACGAGGCCCTGGCCATCGACGTTGCCACCCGGCTGAAAACTGTACGCATTGTAGCTCTCGTGAGTCATAAACACCGCGCCGTTCGCCAACGTGAAATTGAGTTGGTTCTGAATGTATCCGGGTTGCAGGGATCCACCGTCGTTGGTGCCGTGGCTCACGTAGCCGATAACCGGTCTCGATGCGGTCGTAACCGCCGTAGTGGTGTTGTTGTAGATGTAAGGGTACGATAGATTATCCAGGACCGTCTTAAGTTGGGGCATGCGGTCGGTCCCAACGGAAGTTGGAGAGTCGTCCATCACGATGTATTGGGAATTGGGGGAGGGGAGCACGAACGCCTGTTGGGCACGATTGATCGATCCCTCGACATCCGAGACGGTGAAGCCGTCCAGACGAGATGTCAGACGTATTCCCCCATAACCCGGGATGTTGTAGTTGCTGAAGTTGAAGCTTGTATTGACGTCATAGTAGGGGTTGCATGAGGGCTGGGGGACAGTCGGCTTGCCCTTCTGCGAGTAGTACGTTTGATCTCCCATTTGCTGCCAGGTGCTGACCTCGTCAATCGTCGTCAATTCGCTTTCGAGGCTCGAATAGGGCTTCCACCATCCGGAACCCACGGTCCGGCTGACACCGAACGGGTCCGTATAGGCGGTTGGGTTCGACTCGGTGACGTCGATGCGCAGGGGCAACCCCTTGGTCGTCACGATCGTTGAGATCGAGTTCGTCAGTTTGCCGGAGTTGAGTATCTGCGGACGGATTGTGCTGAGGTAGTAGTCGGCGGTGACCTGTTCGTCCGTGGTCACTCCGGTCAGACCCAGGAGCTGAACGCCGGGATGAACCTGGGCGTAATAATCGGCTATTTGGATGCTATCCGGGTCATCTTGGTTATAGAGCACCAGGACGTTCGACGGGGTCATCTGGCCCTGCGAAGAGACAGCCCCAAGAAGCGTCAGCACGCTCCCGAAGAGAAAACATCTACTCCACCGGAGGATATACATGCTGCAGTTTCCGGTTAACAAGCCCCCGCAAAGGAAACAAGGACAGTCCTTCACGGAAACCAGAACACCAATACGAGCCAGCAGCAACTGGAAAAAACCCCTTGCTCCTTAATACTTCTTCGGCTTGCTGGCGTTCACGAAACACCAAACCCCGACAGCCACGATAGGTTTCTAGTTAAGCGTCGAAATTTGAGAACGATGAAAAGAATAGGTAGATTATCGCAGTTCAGCCTTCACGAGCAATATTAAGAAGAAAACATCGATCGAATCGGACAAAACAACACGAAACAAAGCCCCGCGACTGTCAGAGAGAGCAACGCTGACGGTTCCGGCACCGGGATGGGCACCGACCCGCGGTCGGAAGATGCGCCACTTCCGGCTATCGTGCAGCTAACCAAACTGGGATCAGGCGCGTAAGGGCTGGTGAACAGCAGTATCTCACTCTTGCCGCCTGCAGAAATAGTGGGGCTGCTATACGTCCAAACGGCAGACGTAGTGCCGCTCGCAAAGGCAACTGACGCGGCTACGGTGGCACCCGTGCCTGACGCCCCGCCCAAAACACTCTGGGTAATGCCCTCAGGCAACTCGTTAGGAGCAACTCCGACGGTAAACTTCGTAATTGCCTTGGTACTGCCGGAAGCGTTGACGAGTTGGTAGGCGTATACGTAACCATCATTATCGTCACCGGGGAAGACGCCGCCACCGAATGTCGAATCGAACGTCTCCCGCCCGAAAACCGCGTAATATAGGGTTACATTGAGACCGCTACCAGAGTAGGCGGTGGGAGACGTCGTATTTGACCATCCGGGCAACGCGTCGCTAAAGTAGTCGATAAGCTCGGCGCGCGAGATTGTTGGAGCCAACATGAGGAAAAGAATAGCGAGCCCAAGAGTGTTCGCCACGGACCGGCTAAGATGCCCGGAAAGCTTAGACATGGGTCACGCTCCTTGCAAAAATGTTGCATTCCTTAACCCTGAGTACGCGAACTCGCGCACTCCGGAGCAACCAATTTCATTTCCCGAAGCGGCAGCGACGAATCTCGGTCTGTCGCGGCTATTACTCTCCTATTCTTGCTACCGCGAGCCGGCCGCACTCAACCCATGTTGTACGTCTAAGAAGACGCTACTCCTATGGTACGCGACTGAGGCGCCACGTTTTGGATCTCCGTCAGCTTACGTTACCTCACGAGCGGTCGGACTGATTACGTCGCCGAAAGCGCCGCGTCGCCAAGACCAAGCCCAGGCTGCTTCCTAGAAGCCAGAGCGTGGCCGGCTCGGGAATCGGAGTGGGACTTGGTGACGGCACTGGCTCCGCGATTTGGACCTCGCCGTGATCAATAACAATGGAATAGAAATCCATCGGTTTATTCGGGCTCGAAAACACCAGCCCGCAACTCTCGCCCCCTGCAACAATCCCATCGAAGTCCCAGCTTGCGTCGCCGTCCGGCGGAGGGTCGATATAGTCATCGAGAGGCGCATTACCGGTTACACCACCCGTAGTGAACGAACCGATGTTGTTAGCAGCGTTTTCAATGGCGACGCTGAAATAGGTGAGCGACGCGGGTCCCGTGCAGTGGATCTGATAAGCGTAGGTGAAATCACCCGGCGTCGGCGTATAGCCGCTAAAGGGGAAAGCCCCCGGCGCGAAAACTACCCAATCCACCGTTCCGTTCACGTCGGGGCTAGGTTGACCGGAGAACCCAGTCGTGCCGCTCCATATCGTGGTCCCGTCGTCGTACGGAGTTCCCGTGTCAAGTAGCCCGGCCGACGCAGTTGCGGCTATTAGACTGATAATGGCAAATGCCCCCAAAACCCACGTTGCTTTCTTAAACCCGATCATTCAAGCACCTCCCAGTTAAAAAGGATGAACAATGATGGCGACAACAAGGTGTCCTTACCTGGAAGTTATTGACATTCCTAAAAACCGATCCGCCGTATCGAGAAACAAGCACCCAAAAGTGCGACTACAATACTGCGGCGACGGTGATACAAAGTTGCAAGAGAACCAAGCAGCACAAATCAGAAAAAAGAGCCGGCCTGTAACAGCCACAGCCGAGTAGATCCCCCCTGGGACGCCAATCAGCATGTAGGGCCGATTTTAACACCTGTTCCTTGAATGTCAATCACCCGGACGAAAAAAAATAGATTAGAAGTCGCATTTTGTATGATGTAACACTTTCGGGGGCGCACGTACCGTGGCCGAAGAGGTGCGGGAGAGGCAGGTTCCGACGTCAGACTTGCCCGGCCGACTCGATGACGTCAACCAACCGCCGCCGGATTTCGTCCAAACGGCCCTCATCCCGAATCTTGCGGTTCTGCCGATCGGTCACGTAGAAGACGTCAACCACCTGATCCAAGAACGTGCCGATCTTCGCCCGAGCGACCGAAAGCTCCAACTCGAACAGCGTGCGAGTGACCGCGTAGAGCAGTCCCGGGCGGTCGTGGGTGAAGACGTCGATGATCGTCAATCCGCTCGACGTGCTGTTGTCGATCTGCACGCGCGTCGGCACGCCGGGAACTCGTACGCGCCGATGGCTCCCCGCCTGCCAAATGCGGCGGAACGTCGGCGGCTCGGCGCTGGGGTTCTCGAGCGATCCGATCAACGAGCGTTCGATCTGTTCGAGCCGTTCCGCCGGCGGCTCGCCCGCAAAATCGGGATCGTGGACCCAAAACCGGTCGAGCACCAATCCGTCGGGCAGGGTGTGGATTTGCGCCGAGCGGATTTGCAGGCCGAGGCTGCTCAAGGCGCCGGTGAGCCGATGGAAGATGCCGGCGGCAACCTGCTCCGACGTGGCGATGGTGCATTGAACTACCGCCGTCTCCGGCTGATAGTGCGCCGCCGCGAGTACACGGGCGCCCTTGCCTTCGCGCTGTTCTTCGCCGGGACGAGAGGGAGGGAGGAGGTTGTCGGGTGGGCGTTCCCCATTCGCCAAAGGTTCTTCTCGACAACCTCCTCCGTCCCCTTCCGTTTCGCTCCGGCAGAGCGCGTGCAGCAGCAACAGATCGGCGGCGGCTTGTTGCGGCGACGTGGCGCTGAAATAGGCCGCCGGCAGGGCGTCGAGATGTTCGGCGAACCAGGGCTCGTCCTTTCGCGCGCCGAGCCAGTTGCCGAGCCTCCGCCCGGCGCTCGACGAGCATGTCGTCAACGGTGGTCTCCGGGCTGTCGCCGGCGAGATACTGCATGGTGCGGTGGTAGAGATCGGTGACCACTTCGGTCTTCCAGCCGTCCCAGACGTCCGGCCCGACCGCCCCCAAGTCGGCCGCCGTCAGCACGTAGAGCATTTGCAGCAACTCGGGCGAGCCCACCTGCACGGCAAACTGAACCGCCAGTTGCTCGTCGGCCGTGTCGCGGCGAAACGCCAGGTGATTCAAGAGCATGTGTTTGTGAACGAGGAACCGCAGCGACTCGGTTTCGTGGGGCGGAAGCCCCAGCCGGGCGGCCGTGTCGGCGGCAATTTGCAGCCCCACCTCGCGATGATCCTCCAGACGCCCCTTGCCGAGATCGTGGATCAACAACGCCAAATGCAGCAGATGCTTCTGCGAAATCGACCGGTAGACCCTGCCGACGGGCCCGCGGTCCGCCGCAAGCTCCGTGGCGAACTCCACCGCCCGCAGACAATGCTCGTCGACGGTGTACTTGTGATACTGGTTGAATTGCAGCAGCCCGCGGGCGTGCTCGAACTCGGGGATGAATCGTTCCAGCAGGCCGGCGCTGTGCATGTCGCGCAGCAGCGGCGCGAGCCGAGCGGGATGGCCCAACAGCGAAAGGAAATGGCGGCACGCCTCGGCCGACGGCGGCTCGTCGGGAAGCCGCGCGGCCTCGTGGCGAATCGCCTCCCACGTCGAGGCGGCGATCGGCGCATCGTAGAGATTCGCCAGATCGACCAGCCGCACGATGGCCGTCAGATCGCCCTGCAAGCTTCGCAGACCGCGTCCGCGTGGCCAGCAAGCCCGCCGGGCCGACGTGAAGCCCGTTCTCCACGCGGTGGCCGAACATCACCGTCACCAGCCGCTCTCTCCGACCGCTCGACTGGGCGTTGGCCGCAAACCGCGCGGCGACGTGGCTCACGGCGTCGGTGTGGCGAAAGTAGTCGCGCATGAACTGCTCGACCGGCAGCAGGCCGGCCGCGGGCGGATAGCCGCGCAGCTCGGCGATGCGAAGTTGCTCGGCCCGATCGAGCACGTCGGCCGCCTGTCCGGCGTGGAAGTGCATTTCGTTGCGCAGCCGCAGCAGGAACTCGGTGGCCCGCAGAATCGCCGTCAAGTCTTCCTCGTGGAGCTTGCCCAAGGCGTGCAACTGGCGGAAATCGGCGGTTCCGTAGCGGACCAGCCCGAGCCAGCGGATCAATTGGATGTCGCGCAGCGCGCCCCGCGACCGCTTGACGTTCGGTTCCAAGAGGAAGACGGTCTCGCCGTAGCGCAGCCGCTCTTGCCGGCGGTCTCTCTCGATTCCCGCCATGAGCCAACGGGCGCGGCGATGCGTTTGCCGCAGGAGGCGATTTCTGTAGTCGGTCGAACAGCGTCTCGCTGCCTCGCACCAGACGGGATTCGACCAGCGACGTGCAGATCATCGGCTCGTTGCACGCCAGCCGGCACGCCTGCTCGGGCGTCCGCACGCTGTGGCCGAGGATCAGCCCGGCGTCGAAAACGTCGCGCAGCAGCCGCTCGGCCAGCGGCGCCACGCGGCTCGCCGACGCCGGGGCTATGCAGGATCATCAGGTCCACGTCGCTATAAGGGGCGACGTCGCGGCGCCCGTAGCCGGCGTGGGCGACCAGCGCGATCTCCGGCCAAAGCCCGTTCGGGCCCTGCCTCGTTCAGATCGGCCAGCGCCGCCTCGGTCAGATCGATCAGCACTTCGTCGCGCAGGTCGCTGATGGCCGCACAGAGTTCCACGCCCGGACACCCGTCTTCATGTCGCCGCCGGAACGCCGCGTGCCCCTCGGCAAGCCGTTGCTTGGCAGCGAGCACGTTGGGGCGGAGAGAAGGCATAGATGACGAAGGGATTAGGGATTGGGGATTAGAGAGGAAAAAGGAATCGAGCGGTCGTTTCAGCCGCCGCGTCCACGCGGCGAAGAGATGGCCGAGGAAGGCTCAGCGACTCCAGCCGCCGGCCACCTATTCTAATCTCTAATCCCCAATCCCTTACTCACATCGCGGTTTCGCCCGATTCGCCGGTGCGGATGCGGACCGCTTCGGCCAGATCGGTCACGAAGATCTTGCCGTCGCCCACCTGTCCGGTCTGGGCGGAACGGATGATGGTGTCGAGCACGAGTTGCAGCTTGGCGTCGGGCACGACCACCTCGATCTTGATTTTCGGCACGAAATCGACTTCGTATTCGGTGCCGCGATACATTTCGGTATGGCCTTTCTGGCGGCCGAAACCGCGGACCTCGGTGATCGTCATGCCCGTGACGCCGTGCTCGGTCAAGGCGTTCTTGACTTCTTCGAGCTTGAAGTGCCGAATGATCGCTTCGATCTTCTTCATCGGAGGAGTTCCCGTGGTAAACAATCAAATACGCTGATTGGGATCGGAGATGTGATATCGTGCTGACGATAGCCCCGCGACTGCGGTCGCGGGGAAGGGTCATGTCTCTCGTGTTTGGCCCCACGACCGCAGTCGCGGGGCGTTTTGCTCACATACGCACTCGACGAACTACTCGCTAGATAAAGATATACCCTTCTTCGCCGTGTTGGCTGAGGTCGAGGCCCTCGATTTCGGCCGCCCGCGAGACGCGCAGGCCCATCACCGCATCGAGCACCTTAAGGATAACAAACGTGGCCACGATGGCCAGTGCCCAAGTCATGCGCGACGGCGATGATTTGGGCGGTCAGCACCCGGCCGCCTTCCAGCAGTCCGAGCGGTTTGCCGTCGGCAAAGGCGCCGGTGGCCCGGGTGGCGAAGACGCCGGTAAGGAGCGCGCCGAAGGTTCCGCCCACGCCGTGCACGCCGAAGGCGTCGAGCGAATCGTCGTAGCGGAACCGCGACTTGAGGGTCGTGCAGGCCAGGAAGCAGACGATGCCGACGGCCACGCCCATCAACAGGGCCGGCATCGGCGTGACGAATCCGGCGGCCGGCGTAATGCAAACCAACCCCGCCACGACGCCGGAGCAGGTGCCCAAGATCGAGGGTTTGCCGCGGGTGATCCATTCCATCGCGGCCCAGGTGAGTCCGCCGGCGGCCGCGGCGAAATGCGTGGCGCAAAACGCACTGGCCGCCAGCCCGCCGGCGTTCAAGGCGCTGCCGGCGTTGAAGCCGAACCAGCCGACCCAGAGCATGGCGGCGCCGATGGCGGTGTACGTCAGATTGTGCGGCGGCATCGGCTCGCTGCCGTAGCCGAGCCGTTTGCCCAAGACCAAGGCGCAGATCAGCGCCGAGACGCCGGAACTGATATGCACGACGGTTCCGCCGGCGAAGTCCAACGCCCCGCCGCCGAACGCCGCGGCATTCGGGTTGCCGCCGGCACGTATTGCAGAATCCCGCCGCCCCAAACCGCGTGGCACAGCGGACAATAAACGAACGTTCCCCAAAGGACCGAAAAGACCACCATCGTGCTGAATTTCATCCGCTCGGCGAACGCCCCGCAGATCAACGCCGGCGTGATGATGAAGAACATGCCCTGGAAGAGCATGTGCGTCAGCCGGTTGATCGCCGAGCGTCGGGATAGACGGGAATCACCGACTTTGCCGTTCTCCCAGACGGCCTGAACGCCGTTCATCAGCAGATGGCTGCCGTTGCCGAGCCACTTCGGCGGCGGTTTGAGCGCATCGCCGCCGAAGCTCAGCGTGTAGCCCCACAGCGCCCAAACGACCGTCATCAGGCACATGAGGAAGATGCACTGCATCATCACGCCGAGCACGTTCTTCTTGCGAACCAACCCGCTGTAGAACAGGGCCAGGCCCGGCGCGGTCATCATCAGCACCAGGGCCGAACTGGTCAGCACCCAGGCGTTGTCGCCGGTGTTCGGCGTCGCCGCGGCGGAGGCGGCAGCCGCGCCGTCGTTCTCAGCGGCCAGGAGAGCCGCAGAGGGAGCCAAGGTCGTCACGATGGCCACAAGCATCCCCGCAACAATTCCATTTTGCAGTGTTCTTCCGATCTTCATGCTGAAACTGCCTTCTTTGTGCAATTAGGTCTTGGGGATTGTAATTCCCAATGGTAAATGCCTGGGCGACGAAAACGCGCAGTCGTCAACAAGTATTGGTTGCGGTTAGTCGCGCTGGGCTCGACATTGCTGTACGGAGAAATCGCTCGGAGATGCAATCTTCGTGCCCAACGCTCAGGCGATGGGACAAGTCGATGAATGCCGCCGTAAGATGATCTATAATAAGATGTTAGGGCAGCGGTCCAAACATACTGGAAGTGTCGGTTATAAGCAGGGTGCCCGATTTGCGCGCATCCGCTGATCGACTTCTCAGCAAAACGTCTCGCTGACGTCGGCGTGGCCGTTCGCCGTTCGCGCCAACACGAAAAGCAGATCGCTCAAGCGGTTGACGTACGCCAGCAGATCGGCCGAAACGGCCCCGGGCTCGTTCCGTGCCAGAGAGACCAACCGGCGTTCCGCCCGGCGGCAGACCGCCCGGGCGAGATGCAGCAGGGCCGCCGCACGGCTTCCCGCGGGAAGAATGAACGTGGTGATCGAGTCGAGCTTTGCGTCGTAATGGTCGATCGCCTGTTCGAGCGATCGCACGTTGTCCGAGGTGATGCCGGCCGACTTCGTTCGTCTCGCAGCAACCGTCACCAATTCGGTGCAAACGTCAAACAGGCGGCACTGAATCCCCTCCAACAGCGAAGCGACCTCGGCGGCAAGGGGCTCGCATCGCGCCAGGCCGAGCCAGCAGTTCAACTCGTCCAGGGGGCCGCAGACCTCCAGCCGCGCGGCGTCCTTCGGCACGCGACCGTCCCCCAGCAAATCCGTTTCGCCATCGTCGCCGGTTCGCGTGTAGACGCTCATGTGCTGCCTTTGTCGGTGCGTAAAGTAGTAGGCACACGCCGTGTGCCGTTCTTGTGTCATTCGTGAATCCGCCACGGACGGCACACGGCGTGTGCCTACTACGCGAACTGCCAACCTGTGACGGGCTACGTCATGTGCTGCCTTTGTCGGTGCGCGACGGCAGCGGCGGCGTTTCCGCCTTGTCAATCTGCAACACGAACGTCTCCAAATCGGTCTGGCCTGAATGGTGAAAGGTGAGCCGCACAATCCAGCCCGTCCAGACCGGCGGATCGACCGGATAATACTAGAATACGAAGTTCCCAAGACTGTACACGATCGGGCGGCCTTTGCATATCCGCCGTTCGACTGTTTGACGCCGATTTGGCAACTTCGGCGGCGACGCGGAAGCCGAGATTCACGCAGCGGCTGCGCGGCGAGTTCCAGTTGCGGAAGGAGGCGCGCGCCCAGAGGGGAAAGCTGTGCCAGGCGCCGCCGCGTCGGACGCGCTTTGTGCCCGACTCCGGCCCCGTGGGATCGTCCACCGGCGAATGGGCGTAATAGTCGGCGCCGTACCAATCGGAGCACCATTCCCACACGTTGCCGTGCATGTCGCACAGCCCGAAACGATTCGGCGGGAACTTCCCGACGGGCACCGTGAACTTCGCCGGACCGTCCTTGGGAAGGTCGAGCTCCTGCACGTGGGGAAACGTCGTGCGGCCTTCATCGTCGCCGACGTTGGCCACTCGAGCGAGCTTTCTTGGGTCGTCCCCGTTGTTGTATCGCGTCGTCGTGCCGGCGCGGCAGGCGTACTCCCACTCGGCCTCGGTCGGCAAGCGATACGTCTTTCCTTCTTCGCGGGAAAGCCACTTGCAAAAGGCCGTCGCGTCGTTCCAGGTGACGTCGAGCACCGGTTGATCGTCGGCTTGCTTGAAGCCGGGATTTCGCCAGTTGAACTTCACGTCGCGGCCGCGACACTTGCCCCGCGCGGCGTCGTAACCCCAGCCGCCGAGGCCGTCCTTCTCGGCTTCGGTCTTGTAGCCGGTTTCGTCGGCGAAGCGGCGGAACTGGCCGACGGTCACTTCATATTTGCCCAATTGAAAGGGTTTCGTGATGCGCACGCGATGGCGAGGGTATTCGTCCTTGAAGAAATCCGCCGGGCGGTGGTACGCGGGAAAGGCCTCGACCAGTTCCTTGGCCGATTCCTGGCCGCCCATCATGAACTCGCCCGCGGGCACCAGAACCATCTTCATGCCGATGGAATTGGCGGTTTCGGCTGGTCGGCTAGCCGACCGATCGGCAGCCACGGCCAAGCCGACTCCCATGCAGCCGGCGACCATGACAATTGCGAACCATCGCGACGCGTAGGTTTTCATCCGTTGGCACTCCGCAGCAGGCGGTAAGGAGACTAGGTCTAATCATCCGCGCGGCGGGGGAGGAAGTCAAGCTCTTTATGACTACTCCCCGTAAATTATTGTCGGCATTGGGCTTACGAGTTGTCGATCGCCTCCTACAAATCAACCTTGCAAATATTCCACAAATCTGACCCGTGATGGACGCCATCCCCCTTGTGAGACCAGCCGACTGTCTTTATACTGATGTGTTTGCCGGCCGACGGCAGGCGAGAGATCGAGATAGCGAGGAGAGCATTAGCCATGACGATGGACAAGAGCCTGAAAATGCGTCGCGGACTGGCACGCGCGCGGAGCGTGTTGAACCGTGCAGAGAGAATCCAGCGTCTAAAATCCGCCGACCGTTGGCAGGAGGGGGATAGCCCCTTTGGGTTGGCCAAAGTGCGGGTCTACAAGCTGGCGGTGAAGAAGAAAAAGAAGAAGAAGGAAGAGGAGGAGGGGGCCGAGGGAACCGCGGCTGCCGCCACTACCCCAGCCGCCGATGCCGGCAAGAAAGAGGCCCCCAAAAAGGAAGCCGGCAAGAAGGAATCTGGCAAGAAGTAAGCTGGGCGATTCACGACGTCTCGTCTGCACTGCAAGACTCGTTTGCACGCGTCGACCACTTGCTTTCCATGCACTCGCGCGGCCATTCCCGATGGCCCATCGGCTTCACAAACGGCATGGGAGTCTACCTGTCCTTCCCATGTTACGCATCTATCTAGAACGAGCCAGCCGCTAGACTTCCTTCAAGCCGCAGCATTGCTGCGACGAAGTAAAAAGAGGGAGGGTTCTAGTCTGAACTGCGCCGGCGGTACGGAATTGCCCACCCGACAAGAATGTTAACCCGCATTATTCATGCACCAGACGAATGTCGTTGTAAGTCGTTACACAGTAAGACACTTGAGTACGCACCCCTCAAAGACACTATGTTTTTCAAAGCATCGGTAATTCACGATGCTTTTGCGTTGCGTGAATAATCCGGGTTAAGGGGCCGTACCAGAATAACTTGCGCATTTCATCGTAGGATGGACTTTAGTCCGCCAAGCAAATACGGGGCGGATTGAAATCCGCCCTACAACACTCGGTCAATTTACTTCGTTGCGGCTCCTAAGGGGCAAAATCCGTCGTCATGAACGTCAACTCGAAATCTCCGCTCCGAAAGACGAACGGCGTCTCTCGGGGGCTGCTGCTGGCAGTGGCCGACCGCGTCGCCGACCTTGGCGAGGTGATCGTCGACTGGGTGGTCGGCCTGGGGAACATCGCCACGTTCACGATGCGGATGTTCGGCTGGCTGCTGACGCGGCTGCCGCGGAAAGAGACGCTGCTGCCCAGCTTCTACCAGATCGGCGTGCTGAGCCTGCCGGTGGTGGCGCTGACGGGCACGTTCATCGGCATGGTGCTGGTCGAGCAAAGCTACGTGCAGTTTCGCAATATGCACATGGAGGCCAAGCTCGGGGCGGTCATCAATATGTCGCTGGTGCGCGAGTTGGGGCCGGTATTGGCGGCCACGATGCTGGCCGGCCGCGTGGGAAGCGCCATGGCCGCCGAACTCGGCACCATGCGCGTCACCGAGCAGATCGACGCCCTAACGACCATGGGCGCCAATCCCATTCGATACCTCGTGGTGCCCCGCTTTCTCGGCTGCCTGCTGCTGATTCCCGCGCTGACGATCATGGCCGACTTCATGGGCGTGGTCGGCGCGATGTTTTACGCCGTTTACTTGCTGGGCATCGACTTTCACCATTACATCGAGAACTCGCGGCATTTCGTAAGCTACTTCGACATGTTCGCCGGTGTGTTCAAGAGCCTCTTCTTCGGCGCCGCCATTTCGATCATCGCCTGTTACCGCGGTTTTCATTGCGATCCGGCGCCGAGGGGGTCGGACGGGCCGCCACCGCCGCCTTCGTCTATTCCTTCGTGATAATCTTGCTGTTGGACTTGTTGCTGGGCATCGCCCTGGACGGAGTCTACTTCACGCTCTGGCCGGAGGCGCCAAAACTGTTTTGATCGATCATCATGGTCAGCACTTCCACCAATATCGCCGGCACGAACCAGTCGCTCATCCGACTGCAGGGGGTCGAAGTGCATTTCGGGCGACAGGCCGTGTTGCGAGACGTCAGTCTGGCGATTCCCCGCGGTCAGACGTTGGCCGTGATCGGCGAGAGCGGTTGCGGCAAGACGGTGCTGTTGAAAACGATCATCGGCCTGCTGCGGCCCGGCGACGGTGAGGTTTTTTTCGACGGCCAGAACCTCGCCGCGCTCGGCGAGAAAGAGCTGACGCGCCAGCGGATTCGCTTCGGGTTCCTTTTCCAGCAGGCGGCGCTGTTCGACAGCATGACGATCGCCCAAAACGTCGCTTTTCCGCTGCGGCAGCATTCGGATAAGAAGGCGGACGAAATTCGCTCGGTCGTTTTGGCCCGGCTGGCCGAGGTGGGACTGCCGGAGGATATTTTGGGGAAAAAACCGGCCGAACTGTCCGGCGGGATGCGCAAGCGGGTGGGGCTGGCGCGGCGCTGGCCCTCGAGCCCGAAGTCATGCTCTACGACGAGCCGACCACGGGGCTGGATCCGATCATGGGCGACGTCATCAACGAATTGATCCTCGGCACGCGGCAAAAGCATCCGGTCACCAGCATCGTGGTCACGCACGACATGCGCACGGCGCAGAAAGTCGCCGACCGCGTGGTGATGCTCTATCCGCTGTCGCGGCTGGCGGCCGACGAGCCGCAGATCCTCTACGATGGCCCCCCCGATCGGATCGAGCGCGCGGCCGACAATCGAGTGTCGCAATTCGTCCGCGGCGAAGCCGGAGAACGGCTGATGGAGATGCGGCAACAGAACGAGAGGTGAGTCATGGACGAACGCGTCATGCAATTCCGCGTGGGCGTGTTTTTTCTCGCCACGCTAATCCTTGTCGCCATCCTGTTGGTGCTGTTCGGCAAGATGCCGACGTACATCGGCAGCTATCCAGTCCAGGTCCGCTTCGACAACGCCGGCGGCATCACGACGGGCGCGCCCGTGTACAAAAGCGGCGTCCTCATCGGCCGCGTCGCCGGCATTCGACTGACCGACCACGACCAAAAGGTCTTGGTGACGCTGGATATCCAGTCGGACAAAAGGATTTACAAGGACGAGACGCCCTACATCACTCGCGATCTGATGGGCAATACGTCGATTGTTTTTGCTCCAATGCAACACAGCGTCGCTCGCCACGAGCCCATCGAGTCCGGCGAGCCGCTGACGGCCAATCCATCCGAGGTTCCGGCGGGGTTGAGGGAGGCGCTGAAGAAGACGATGGAGACGGTTGGGGATACGGGAGATGCCTTGAAGCTGGCCAGCGAGAAGCTCGCCGCCGCCGCCGAGCGCGTCGACAATATTCTGAACGACAAGACCCAGATTCGCATCCAACAGATCATCGACGACACCGCCGCTTCCATGAAAGTCATCAGGAAAGGGCTGGGCGACGAAAACAACCAGAAGAAGCTGGCCGACGCCCTGAACAAACTGCCCGACACGCTCGAAAAAATGAATAACACGTTCGCCAGAACCGACGAAGCGCTGAAGACGTTCACCGAACCAACAGGGGAAGACAGGAGATCGTCCGTCGAGCGTCTGGAGCATTCGATCAAGATCGTGGAAGAACGACTGGAGAAATTCACCAAGTCCGATCGGTACCACAAGGCGCCCGCCGACCAAATCGCCAAGACCGTGGAAAACATCAACGAGATCACCAGACTCATGAGAGACATCATGTCGCGGATCGACGAGGGCGAAGGGTCGCTGGGGGCCCTGCTGAAGGATCGGCAACTGTACGATCGCTTGAACAGGGCGGCCAGGAACATCGAGCAGGTCAGCCGCGAGCTTCGCCCGATCGTCGACGACGCCGGCGTCTTCATGGACAAGGCCGCCCGGCATCCCGGCGTAATCGTCCGCGATGCCATCAAACCGGGCGCGGGAATCAAGTAGGGCCCATTGCCGCGGGCACTGCCCGGTTTCCGATTCCGGCAAAGGGGACAGTCCCATTGTCGCTGACACGAAAACTAGGGACAGTCCCCAGACCCAGCCGGGCAAGTGGCGGAAGATCTCGCTACCCCCATAATGGTGGCTTTCCCCGGGTCGCCCGCGGGCAGCGAGATCTCTCTATCTATTATTGCTGGTTGATTCCCACAAAATTCTGCCAGGGGGTCTACCCCCCGGCCAAAACTCTGCTATGATTACGGGTAGTAAGCTGCCTTGCTTACTTTAGGGGCCGTCCCCTGGGGAAACGCCAAAGCCCCCAAAAAATCATCGAAACGTTATTAGGGTCCAGAGAACACGCAATGGAGCGAGTAATGACAAACAAGATTCGATTGCTGATCGCCGACGATCATGAAGTCGTTCGCAGCGGATTGAAGACCATGTTGGTCGGCACGGAGGCGAAAGTGGTGGGCGAAGTATCGACGGGCGCGGCCGCCGTCAAGTTCGCCTTGGAAAACGAAGTGGACGTCGTGCTGTTGGACATCCGCATGCCCGACGGCGACGGCCTGACGGCGCTGGGACGCATCAAGCTCGACAAGCCCAACCTGCCGATCATGATCTTGTCCACCTTCGATAACCCGACGTACGTGGCGCGGGCCGTGGCCCTCGGCGCCAGCGGGTATCTGCTGAAGGGTTGCACGCGCGAGCAATTGATCAACACCATCCGCATTGCGGCCTCCGGCGAAAGCGCTTGGACCCGCGACGAGCTTCGCCGCGTGACCGGCGCCCTGGCCACTCCGCGGCTGACCGCCGACGTCGAAGTGCCGTTGACCCAACGCGAAAGCGAAGTGCTCAAGCAGTTGGCCTACGGACTGACGAACAAGGAAATCGCCAACACCTTGCACATCAGCTACGAGACGGTCAAGGAACACGTGCAGCACATCCTGCGCAAGATCGGCGTTTCCGATCGCACGCAAGCGGCAGTCTGGGCCGTCCGCAAGGAATTGGTCTAGAACGAGCGGCACGCGGCGCTTGTTGAATACAAGCGGATGGCGCTGCCGGACAAATCCGAGCGGCGCCATCCGTTGTCGTTTTCTTGCCAACCCGCAAGCGGCTTACCCGCCGATGATTCCGATTGCGACACGGGCGCTGCGGTCCTAGAATGGGACTATGACGGCCGACGAAGACAGACCCGAACCATTGCCGAATCGCGGGGATCGGTTTGCAACCACGCACTGGAGCATGGTGGTGAGTGCGGGGCGCGGCCGCTCGCCGGAAGCCGACCGATCGCTGGCCACGTTGTGCGAGAACTACTGGTTCCCGCTTTATGCCTTCGTGCGGCGGGCTGGGCACTCGGCCGAAGACGCCCAGGATCTGACTCAGGAGTTTTTCGCCCGCCTTCTGGCTCAAGGCATCCTGACGAAAGCCGACCGCCAGAAAGGGAGGTTCCGGTCTTTTCTTCTAGCAGTGCTCAAGCACTTTCTGGCGGACGAGCGCGATCGGGCGTGCGCCCAGAAACGCGGTGGAGGAAAGGCCGTCATCTCGTTCGATAGCCTGGATGCCGAGGCTCGCTATCGCCTGGAGCCGGCAACCGATTTGACGCCCGAGCGGATGTTCGAGAAGCAATGGGCCCTGTCGCTGCTGGATCGCGTGTTGTCGCGGCTTGACGCCGAGATGGCCGCCGATGGAAAATCGGCGTTGTTCGCGGCGCTGAAAGGCACGCTAACAGGCGGCCGCTCGATCACCTACGCCGCCATCGGCGCCGAGTTGGGCATGACCGAGGGGGCGGTGAAAGTGGCTGCCCACCGCATGCGCCGCCGCTATCGGGCTCTGCTGCGGGAGGAAATCGCACAAACGGTCGACGGACCGGACGAAATCGGGAATGAAATCCATTACCTTTTGTCGTGCTTGTAGTCTTTTGTCGTGCTTGCAGCTTCATGTCCCCTCTCCCGCCGGGAGATGGCCGGGGTGAGGGCATTTTAGACTTTCCTTGTAACCTTTCTTCCGATTTGCCTTAGGAAGTACTGGAGACACTCGGCAAGAAGGTTTCCAATTCATGGACTCAACGAACCGCTGCCCGCAATGTAACGCCGAACTGGCCGCCAACGCGCCGCGAGGACTCTGCCCGGCCTGCTTGCTCAAGGGCGGATTGGGGACTCAGACGGGGCGAACCGGCGGAAGTGCTGCTCCGCGGGGGAGCGATTTCGTGCCGCCGACGCCGGCCGAGTTGGCGGCGTATTTCCCCGACCTGGAGATTCTGGAGTTGGTCGGCCGGGGCGGGATGGGCATCGTCTACAAGGCCCGACAGAAAAGCCTCGACCGGCTGGTAGCGCTGAAGATCCTCTCGCCGAAGATCGCGCAAGACCCGGCCTTTGCGGATCGGTTCGCCCGCGAGGCTCGGGCGATGGCCATGCTCAGCCATCCGCACGTGGTGGCGGTTTATGATTTCGGCCAGACGACGCAGATAGGAGAGGGGAGAGAGGAGAGGGAAGAGGGTAGAACGGAGTCGGTGGAATCCTCTCGTTTAGCCGCCGCGTCCACGCGGCGTGATACCGAGGAAAAGCCGCTTGCGGCTTCGCAAGGAGAGGGCCAGGGCGGGGCCGGAAAAGGGGACAGTCCCCATTTGTGCGAAGCACCCGAAGGGCCGTTCCGGCAAATGGGGACTGTCCCCTTTTCCGCGGGCCAGGGCGAGGGCCGAATCGCCGCGAGCGACGTTCCGCTCTACTACTTCCTCATGGAGTTTGTCGACGGCCTGAACCTGCGGCAGTTGTTGGACGGCGGCAAACTCGCGCCCGAGGCGGCGCTGGCCATCGTGCCGCAAATCTGCGATGCCCTGCAATACGCCCACAACCACGGCGTGGTCCATCGCGACATCAAGCCGGAGAACATTTTGCTGGACAAAGAGGGCCGCGTCAAAATCGCCGACTTCGGCCTTGCCAAGCTCGTGGGAGCGTCGGATAGTATTAGGCACACGCCGTGTGCCGACACCTACGGCACACGGCGTGTGCCTGCTACCGATCTTACCGCGGTTGGCCAAGTGATGGGCACACCGCATTACATGGCGCCCGAGCAATTCGAGCATCCGACGGAGGTCGATCACCGCGCCGACATCTATTCACTCGGAGTGGTCTTCTACCAGATGCTCACCGGCGAGCTGCCGATCGGCCGATTCGCTCCGCCGTCGCGGAAAGTGCAAATCGACGTGCGTCTCGACGAGGTTGTGCTGCGAGCGTTGGAAAAAGAGCCGGAGCAGCGATACCAGCAGGCCAGCGAAGTCAAGACACAGGTGGAAACGATTGCAAATACTCCGCCGCAGCAAAGCGGTTTCCCCCGTACGGGCCTCGATTCGCCGCTAAGATCCAGCCGCGGTCGTTACGCGACGCCGGAGTACTTCTTGACTCCGCGCGGCGGCTTCTGGATGTGGAAAGGGTCGGGCGAGCTTGCACTCTACCGAGATCGGTTGCTCTTTACCTCGGACTGGCAGCGGACTGAAATCCCGTTCGCGTCCCTGCAAGAGTTGGGAACGGCGAGGGTTACACGGTGGATGCACCCGCCGGGCCACAAGTTCCTCTCGATCATCTACGACGACAAAGGCCAGCGGAAGACCCTGCTCTTCATGCCCGGCTCTCTATGGTTCTGCTCTCCGGGCGAGACGCGGCGACGCGCGGACGAGTGCATCGCCGCCATCCGCGAAGCGGTGCAGGCGGCCACGGGAAAAGACGTGCCGCGGGTAACGACGAAACCCGCCGTTATCCCCACGTCAGCCACCGGCGCGATTTTTATGGGCTCGGTGATACTGTTCATTCTTGTCGCGAATCTACTGGCTCTATGGATGTTGTTTTTCGGGGTCGATTGGATCGCAGGGATCGCAGTGCCGGCTCCACGACCCTTGCCCGAGCTTATCCCGCACGTGCCGATGCCCCAGCCAACGCAACCGACGCCGCAGCCGCCGCTCCCGCCGCCCAAGCCGGCGAAATCGGTGTTCATGGGCGGATGGCAGGTGACCGACCGCAATCTGGAGAACTTCCAAGGGCTGGCCGAACTCGAATCGCTGAATCTCTCCAACGCCAATGTGACCAACGCCGGTCTGCAGCATCTCAAAGCGTTGAAGAAACTCCAATCGCTGCAGTTCTGGGCGACGAAGGTGACCGACGTCGGAATCCGAGACCTCAGCCAAGCGCTGCCTTCTTGCCACATCGAGCCGGGCCCCCACGCGTCGGCACCGCCGAAAAGAGGCGGCCGCTGAACCTGACGAGCCGCGCCGGTTGAACGAGTGCAAAAGGCGGGCAAGATGGCGGAGAACCATATGAGTCCTCTCCGCCTTCGACCCCGTACGCCACGTCGTCATCTTGCCGCGAGGAACCTCTTCTGATCCTCCCGGTCTTTCTTGAAAGCCTTCAACCCCTCATGCCAGTTGAGAATCATCGCCATGTCGCTGGCGTTGACGTACGTCCGATCGGTCAGAGCGACTAGTTTCTCGTAGATTTCGACCGATCGCCGGAGGTGGTCGAGCAAGGCCCTTGCATACTTCTCGCCTTTCGCGTCTTGGTAACATCGCTTGGCGATTGCCGCATATACCTTTTCGCGCCATGCCTGGGCGACGTAAGCCAGCGCCTGGCTGTCGGTCACGAAGCGTGCCGCTTCTGCTGGATTGACGGAGGCGGCCTTTTGAAACGATTCGGCGAGAGCGCGGCCTTCTTCGGCCATCTCCACCAACAGATCCACCACCTTGTCGGGCGTCATGACGCCGCGAACCGTTTGGCCCGCAGCAAGCTTATCCGCGTAAGCGTCGATGGGCATTGTGATCCGGTCGGTCAATTCCGGCATCGCGTATTTCTGCTTGTAGCGATTGAAGAAAAAGGCATCGACGGGCTGCGACGGATAATCGCGGGTGCAAGCGGCGGTGTTCAGCATCGCATCGACCGTCTGCTCCTTGCCGATCGCCGTCGGAAAGTAGTTCATGTTGTGGACGTGCGTGAGGTTCTGAAGACCCGGCACAATCGGCCCTGTAACCACGTACCATTCGAGCAACTGTTGGCCGGCGGTCTCGTTTCCGAACCGTTCGGCGAATCGTCCCGCCCAGTAGGCCATCTCCTCGCGCAGCGGCCGATCGAGCTTCCACAGATACCGGCCCAGCGCCTCGAACCAGACGGCATCGCGCTCGAACGAGAGGAGCTTTTGGCCTTGCGGCCAGAACGAGGTCTGCCGCGGTTCGAGCTTGTCCAGGCTGTAGGGCCACCGCCAACTGATCATGCCATAGCATTCGGCCCCGTCGAGGCCCGCTTTCTTCCACTCGCTGACCATTTCATGGATGAACATCGGGCTGCCCCAGCGAAACGGCTTCAAATCGGCCACTTCGTGCAAATTGACGATGTGTTTTTTCGCCACGTTCCGCCATTGCGCATGGCGGCGGTCCGGCACGGGGCTGACGACCATCTCCACGTTGTGCTTCAACTCGGTATAGAGGTTTTCGTACTCGGGAACGCAGAGCTTCTTGAACCCCTCGGCGTCGAGCCCCCAGACGCGGACGACGATGACGGGATTTTGCTTGCTATCCTTGGCGGCCGCCAGGATCACGTCGTGAATCCACCCCGCCGTATATTGCTGGTTCAACGCCTCGCCGGGACAGACATAAAGCCCCACCGAATGGAATTCCGCCAGGAACCGGCCCAAGGCATAGCGAACGTATTTCTTCACAAAATCGTTCGGCTTGCTATAGTGCATCGGAATCTTGCGCGATTGGGCCAAAGCCCTGGGAAGATGGATTTGGTAGAAGTGCATCAGCACGCGGATGTTCCGCTTCGCGCACTCGTCGGTGAACCAGCGGAACTGCTGCTCATTGCGGGCCAACTCCGCGGGCTTCAGGTCGGTGGCGTCGGGATACTCCGGCATCGACACGATGCTGGGGAAGAGGTGGCCGCTCCAGAGGAAGATCGTGTTGAAGCGGTTGGCTTGCAGGCAGTCGAGATACTGGGTCAAGAGCGGCCGGTCGTAGAACCAGGGGAATTCTCGCGGCGTGAGTTGGTAGTCGTACGATCCGTCTTTCATTAAGAACAGCGCCGTTCCACGCAACTCAAAATCCGGCTTCTCCACGCCCGATGTAGCCGCGGCATCCGGCCGGGAGAGCCATTGCCCCACGCCGTAGAGCAATCCCGCCGCCCCGCCGCCGACGATTCGCGTTTTGCCGCCGTCCGTCTGAATCGAGAAGGCTTCCGGATTGTTCAGCGAAGCATCGATCTTCAGGTCCGGTTGCTTTTCGGACGGCACTTGACGGAGCAATTCGCGCGCGTGCTCGAAACATGCGTCCTGCGTCTGCGCGCTCCCGGCGACACTGCCAAACGCCGAGAGAAAGACGGAAAACGCGAGAATCGTCAGCGTGGCACGATTGGAATGGAGACCAATCACGATGCAACTCCTCGTCGTCAGAGAAACGGCATTCGTTCAGGATGGAATTGGGGGCGGGAACCAGTTCACGTCTGGTCGGCATCTGATTATAGGGCAGTCCACCACGTGCGGCAACAACGATCGACGAGACGTCGAGAAGACCGAAGAGTCCCCCTCACCAGAATCGCCAGTAAAGAAAGAGCCAGATCACCAGCACGACGCCGTACCAGAGCTTCACTTGTTGGTACCACGGCCGGGGAACGCCTTCGTCAAAGGCCTGTAGGAGTTGCGGCCGCCAGATGAAACGGGAGATCTTGGCGGGGTCAGGCGGCGACGTGACCAGCGTAACGATGACCATGCCGATGATAATGATCACTTCGCCGATCCCGCCAATGTAAAAGAAGTGGAGTTGGGGAATGCCCAGCGACTTGAACTGCCCGCTGAAGACAATCCCCAAAATCACCTCGATGAAAAATCCGCCCACCAGCCCGAACAGGCCGGCCGCATAATTGACCCGCTTCCACAGGATGCCCATCAACACCGTCGCCATAAAGGGGCAGGCGATGTAGGTCAAGGCATTCTGGAAGAACTTGAAGACGCCCCCCAACTCGCCGACGATCGGCGAAATGCACGCGGCCATGCACAGGGCGACAAACGACGCGATTCGCCCGATCCGCACCATCTCGCGGTCGGTAGCCTCGCGATGGATCAACTTCTTGTAGATGTCGGTGGAGAACATGGTCGAGGTCGAATTGACCAGCCCGCTCAAGGTGGCCATGACCGCGGCAATCAACCCCGCCAGCACCACGCCGCGCACGCCGACGGGCGCGAATTCCTTTAAGGCAAAAGTAAAGGCCAGATCCTTGTTCTTGGCCAGCACAGCCGCCATCTCCGGGGCCTTGTGCATCACGTTGATCCAATGCCAAACGATCAGGCCGAGGAAGCAGGTGACAAGTGGGCGCAGGAAGTTGATGGCCTGCGCGAGGATCAAGCCCATCAAGCCGTCCCAGGTTGTGCGTGCGGCCAAGATGCGTTGCACCATCGCCTGGTTGCCCACCTGATAGAAAGTCATTGCGCCGAAGACGGCGACTAGCATGCCCAGGAATGGCGCCATCGGATGGCCGGGCGATTGGTAGAGGTGCATGCGTTCGGGCACGCCGGCCGCCTTGGCCCCCTCGACCATCGCTCCCCAGCCGCCGGGAATCTGATGCAAAGCACAAAGGAACAACGTGATGCCGCCCGCCATCAAGAGGATGCACTGGAAAAGATCGGCCCACATCACCGAGGTCAGTCCGCCGTGGATCGTGTACGCCCCCACGCCCACCGCAATCAGCGCCAACATGAGAATCGTTTGCCACCACAGCACGTTTTCGCCAAACACGGCGTGCGAAAACGCCAGACTGCCGGCGTACAGAACCATCGCCATGTAGACGAACACGTACAAGAACAAGAGCAGGCAAGAATACGCCGTGCCGACGGCCGGCCCAAAACGGTCGGCGAGGAAGCCGGGAATGGTCGCCACCTTGTTCCGCAGATAGATCGGTATGAAGAACAATAGCACCAGTGTGTAGGCGGGCAGCCCGAACCACTCCCAATTGGCGATGCCCATGCCGTAGTCGTAGGTGATGCCGACGGTGCCGATCATCTGCTCGCTGGAGATGCCGGTGGCGACGAAGGCCGTGCCGATCAGCCACCAGGGCATGCGGTTGCCGCCGAGGAAGTAGCCGTGGGCGGTGTCGCCTCTCTTCCGCCCCGCCGCAACGCCGACCCCCACGACAAACGCCATCGAAACGAGAATAATCACCACGTCGATCGTCGTAAGCATGCGCGCGGTCCTGTCGGGAAAGGGCGATGGAGTGCGATTGTCGTCGTTATTCCTTCAGTGTGACGCCACTCAATCCCCTCGACAATCCATCACAAGTACGATCTGTACTGAATTGCGTGATGCTTGTTGCGTTTTGCATCGCGAGCGGGGACGCCGAGAGGATTGGACCTTTTTGTGGAAGGAAAGATGGGAAAAGGGAAAAAGGAAGAGCTTTCAACGTCTACTCTTCCCCTTTTCCCCCTTTCCCCTTTTTCCTTCCACATCGTCCCGATTCAATGGAAGCCTCGACCGCCCGTCGCAAATCGCTATAAGAATGGCGCAATCGAAAACAGAAGAACGAAGCCCTGGGGCTCCGCCAGCGAGCGTTCCGACTATAGTGAAGATGATCGGGCGATTCTGAATACCGTCCTTCATCCACATAACGGGAGCTTTTGTCATGGCGACTGTCGGCAAGACCGCAAACCCGCCCAAGGCCGTGCCCCAGTTGGGGCCGTTTCCGTCGAAAATCGGCAGCGAAGAGCTGCTGGAAGTGTTGGATCTGTGGCAGTTCTCGCCCGAGACGAAAAAACAGATCGCCGAGCTCGTCAAGACCGACCGGAATCTCCAGGGGCCGCACCTGTTCCGCTACTACAATCCGCGGCCGAGCAAGGTTGAGGCGGCCGAGAAGGCGTTGGCCGAGTTGACCGGCGTGCGGCACTGCCTGGCCGTCAATTCCTGCACGTCGGCGTTGGTCTGCGCGTATCGGGCGCTGGGGATCGGCGCCGGCGACGAGGTGATCGTGCCGGCGTACACGTTCTTCGCCACGGCCGCCACGGTCGTCGCCTGCAACGCCATCCCGGTCATCGTCGAGGTGGACGATTCGCTCTGCCTCGATCCGGCGGCGGCGGAAAAGGCAATCACCAAGCGGACCAAGGCGATCGTGCCGGTCCACATGCGCGGTGCCCCGGCCCAAATGGACGCCATCCTCGATCTCGGCCGCCGCAAGGGCATCCCGATCGTCGAGGACGTGGCCCAATCGGGCGGCGGCTCGTTCCAGGGCAAGCGCCTGGGGAGCCTGGGCACGGTCGGCTGCTTCAGTTTCG
Organism: uncultured Planctomycetia bacterium; assembly: GCA_963719005.1. Taxonomy (GTDB): domain Bacteria; phylum Planctomycetota; class Planctomycetia; order Pirellulales; family Thermoguttaceae. The sequence continues at coordinate 1,481,801 of CAVRAR010000014.1, read as the reverse complement.
ACTATTACAAGGTCCACGCCAGCGGCGAGGGCGGATTCGTCACCACGAACGACGAGTGGCTCTACACCCGGGCACAGAGCTGGCACGACACGGCCGCCTGCTGGCGGCCCGACCGTTTCTCGCGCGAGCGGAAGCCGGGCGAGCTCTTCTGCGGCGAAAACTATCGGATGAGCGAATTGCAGGGGGCGGTCGCCTTGGCCCAAATCCGCAAGACCGACGTCATGTTGGCCGGCTACCGCCGCGCCTTCCGGCGAATCAAGGAAGCGATCGAGCCGGTTCCCGGCCTGACGTTCCGCCGCGTGCCCGACGCCGTCGGGCGACACGAGCATCTGCCTGATCCTGTTCCTCAAGGACGGCGAGACGACGCGAAAGGCCATGCTGGCGATGCAGGCCCAGGGGGTGCCCGCCGGCGGAATTTACGATCAGAAGGTCCGCGATTGGCACATTTATCGCCTACTGGGAGCACATCTTGGAGAAGAAGCCGGTTGCCGCCGACGGCCTGCCGTGGAGCGCCGTGCCCGACGACGAACTGCCGCCGCTATTCCAAAGACATGTGCCCGCGCACGCTCGATCTGTTGAGCCGGGCGATCATGATCGAGATCAACTGGCATTATAGCGACGAGGATTGCGACCGCATCGCCCTGGGCATCAACCGCGCTTTGCAGGAGGTATCATGAAACTCGGCCTGTGCATTGAGATGGCGTTTGCCAGTCTGCCCTTCGAGCAGCGTTTGGCCGCGGCGGCCAAGGCGGGCTTCCGCTACGTCGAAATGTGGTTCGTCGACGGCAGTTTCCGCGGCACCGGCGAGGAGCTGGCCGCACTGGCGAAAAAGCACCGCGTGAAGATCACCAACACCGTCATCGGCTCGCCCGACGGCAGCATCGGCGGCGGACTGACCGATCCGGCCAACCGCCGGCAGTGGCTCGATCGCGTGCGGATGACCCTGGCGTTCAACCAGGCCGCCGGCATCCCCGCCACGATCGTTTGCACGGGCAACGTCGTTCCCGGCCGGAGCGACCGGCAGATGGAGAAATCGGTTCTGGCCGGGCTTGGAAGCCACGGTGAAACTGGCGGAAGCGGCCGGCATCACGCTTCTGTTGGAGCCGCTGAACACCCCCTACGATCATCGCCGGCTACTGGCTCACCAGCAGCGACCGCGGCGCGGCCTTCTGCCGGCAGTTCGGCTCCGATCGCGCTGAAGCTCCTTTTCGACTGCTACCACATGCAGATCATGGAGGGCGATCTGCTGAAGCACGTCGAGCGGAACCTGGACGTGATCGGCCACATCCACAGCGCCGGCGTGCCCGGCCGCCACGAATTGTTCCAGGGCGAAGTCAACTATCCCTTTGTTTTCCGCAAGATCGAGCGGCTGGGCTACCAAGGCGTCTTCGGCCTGGAATACATGCCCAGCATGAGCGACGCCGTCTCGGTGCGAAAGACGCGGAAGCATCTGGGAATGTAGTGCCCGACGCGGATATCCGAAAGAAAGGCAGTGGCACACCGTCCCTGAGAATGTCACCTATCGCAGCGGCCGCGGGGTCCAATTACAATGGATGATATGCCGGCCCGCCAACGAATCGCCGTGCCGGCCCGCTCTACTTCGATGGACATGGGCATGACCGGACCCCGACGGATTGCGCTGCTGATGAGTCAGGACGCCGGCTTCCACCGGCAGGTGTTGCTGGGAATCCGCGCCTACGCCGGCCACGCCAAGCGATGGCTGTTCCACAACGCTCCGCCCTCGATGGCAATGCTCCGCCCCTTGGCGGAATGGAATCCGCATGGGATCATCGCTCATCTGGATGACGCGAAGGTCGCCCGCGCGATTCTCAGACTCGGCCGGCCGGTCGTCGATACGGCGTGTATGCTGACAGGGCTTGGGCATTCCGACGGTCGACGTCGATCACGCGGCCGTCGCCCGGCTTGCCGCCGATCATTTCCTCACTCGCGGCTACCGCAACTTCGGCTACTTCGGCAGCCGCCTGGCCCATTATTCCCAGGTGCGGCTGGCCGGCTTTCGCGCGGCCGTCGAGCGGGCCGGCTTCGAGGTTCACTCGTGCCACGTCGAGTATCTGCCGCGCTTGTCCGATCGCGCCAGTTGGAAGAGCGTCAATGCGCAGGTCCGCCAGTGGCTGCGGGAGCTGGCCAAGCCGGTGGCGGTGCTGGCCGATCACGACGTGGCGGCCCACGATCTGGCCGACATGTGCCAACTGCTCGGCCTGCGCGTGCCCGACGACGTGGCGATTCTCGGCGTTGACAACGACGAGCTGGAGTGCCAATTGGCGTTCCCGCCGCTGTCGAGCGTGGCGATTCCGGCCGAGCAAATCGGCTTCGAGGCGGCTAAACGGTTGGACCGAATGCTTTCGGGCCGCCGGGTGTCGAACGACGTCGTGTATCTGCCGCCGGTGCATATCGTTACGCGGCATTCCACCAGCATGTTCGCCGTCGACGAGCCGATCGTCACCGCGGCGTTGCACTACATCCGCAACCACTTGACGGAACCGCTCAACGTAGGCGGGATCGCCGCCGAAGTGGTCGTTCGCCGCCGCGTGCTCGAACAGAAGTTCCGCGCGCTGCTGGGCCGCTCCGTTCTCGCCGAAATCCACCGCGCACGTATCGAACGCGTCAAGGAGCTGCTGGCGGGCAGCGAGCAGCCGATGTCGGAAGTGGCCCAACGCTCGGGCTTTTCCAGCCCGCAGCGAATGGCGATCGTCTTTCGCAAACTCAGCGGACGATCACCCGGCGAATACCGCCGTGAAGCTCGGCGGCGCGTCGCGAAATGAGGGTCGGGCAGACATTCTTGTCTGCCGACAAGGCGCGGTACGCTTGGCAGACAAGAATGTCCGCCCCACTCTGCGGATATCCTCCAACTGCGGCCGATTTCTCTCGCAGTTTCTCTCGTCCGATCAACTCCGGCAGCGGCGGCGGACGTACCCCAACAGGCCGAGCAGGCCGATGCTCAGGAGGATTAGGGTGGACGGCTCGGGAACGACCTGAGCGGTGATCTGCAAGTCGAGCGTCTGAATCACCGCTCCGCCGCTGATCCCGTCGCTGGCCGAATCGGTCAAATGCACGATGAAGTCGGCGGAATAGCTCCCCACCGCGCTGGTGTCCAACGAGGCCGTGAACTGCTTGGAATCGTTGGCCGCCAAGTTGACGAAAGTCGAAAGGCCGGAATTGATCTTCGCCGTGTCGCCGCCGCCGATGACATCGGTCAGGTCCAGCTTGCCCGTGAACCCGGCAGTTTGCAGCAGATTGTAAATGTCGTACTGCTTCGTAACGGTTTCGTTGAGGGAGCCGGAGAGGACAAAGCTGTAGACGGCCAGCGGTTCTGCGGCGTCGAAGGAGGCAACGCCGCGGTCGTACACGTCGGCGTCCATCGTGACCACCTGCGAGCCGCGGTCGGTATCGCCCAGACCGCTGTTCGCGCCGTTTGACACGAAATTGACGACCGCGGAGCCGTGCTTGCCGCCCGCCGAGGACGTATCGAGCATCACGCTCATAACCGCGCTATTGCTGTCGCCGCCGGCAAGGTTCACCACCGCGCCCACGCCCGTCATGCCGCCGCCGGTCGCGCCAAACGTTGCGTTGAGACCCTCCGAATAGTCGCTTGCCGGAGCCGAATTGGCGACCATCAGCGTGCGGCTGACCGGGGTGTTCTTGTAGACCTTGCCGACGTTGCCCGGCGAGGCGATCGAGGCGGGCACGGCATAGTCATAGACGTTGCCGGTGACGGTCACAGTCTGCGTGCCCAACGGGGTGTCGGACAGACCGGCGGCGATCGCCTTCGAGGTGAAGCTCACCGGTACGCTGACGGTCTTGTGGCCGCCGCCGGTGTTTTCGCTAATCCCCACCGACAGATTCTCTGAACCGCCAGGGGCGATAACGACGTCCCAGCTTCCCGCCGCGGCTTCCAGGTTCTCATAATAGCCGCTGTTCGGGGCGAGGTTCTGCACGGAAACGTTCTGCGCGACGAAGCTGTCGCCGGCGTGAATGTTGCCGAGATCGATCGGCGTGCCGAGCGTGTTGGCCACCGCGTAGCCGTAAACGTTGCCGGTGACGTGCACCGTCTGCGAGGACAGCGGCGTGTCCGACAGACCGCTGGCGATCGCCTTCGAGGTGAAGTTGACCGTCAACGGCATGTCCTTCGCGCCTGGAGTGTTGTCAACAATTCCCGCCGACAGATTCGCGGAATTGCCGGGCAGGATGGTGACGTCCCAGCTTCCCGCCGCGGCTTCCAGGTTCTCATAATAGCCGCTGTTCGGGGCGAGGTTCTGCACCGAGACGTTCTGCGCGACAAAGCTGTCGCCGGCGTGGATGTTGCCGAGATCGATCGGCGTGCCGAGCGTGTTAGCCACCGCGTAGCCGTAGACGTTGCCGGTGACGTGCACCGTCTGCGAGGACAGCGGCGTGTCCGACAGACCGCTGGCGATCGCCTTCGAGGTGAAGTTGACCGTCAACGGCACGTCCTTCGCGCCTGGAGTGTTGTCAACAATTCCCGCCGACAGATTCGCGGAATTGCCGGGCAGGATGGTGACGTCCCAGCTTCCCGCCGCGGCTTCCAGGTTCTCATAATAGCCGCTGTTCGGGGCGAGGTTCTGCACGGAAACGTTCTGCGCGACGAAGCTGTCGCCGGCGTGGATGTTGCCGAGATCGATCGGCGTGCCGAGCGTGTTGGCCACCGCGTAGCCGTAAACGTTGCCGGTGACGTGCACCGTCTGCGAGGACAGCGGCGTGTCCGACAGACCGCTGGCGATCGCCTTCGAGGTGAAGTTGACCGTCAACGGCACGTCCTTTGCGCCTGGAGTGTTGTCAACAATTCCCGCCGACATATTTGCGGAGCCGCCGGGGGCGATCGTGACGTCCCAGCTTCCCGCCGCGGCTTCCAGGTTCTCATAATAGCCGCTGTTCGGGGCGAGGTTCTGCACGGAAACGTTCTGCGCGACGAAGCTGTCGCCGGCGTGAATGTTGCCGAGATCGATCGGCGTGCCGAGCGTGTTCGCCACGGCGTAGCCGTAAACGTTGCCGGTGACGTGCACCGTCTGCGAGGACAGCGGCGTGTCCGACAGACCGCTGGCGATCGCCTTCGAGGTGAAGCTCACTGTGACCGGGACGTCCTTCGCGCCAGGAGTGCTGTCGCTAATCCCCGCCGACAGATTCGCGGAGCCGCCGGGGGCGATCGTGACGTCCCAGCTTCCCGCCGCGGCTTCCAGGTTCTCATAATAGCCGGTGTTCGGGGCGACGTTCTGCACGGAAACGTTCTGCGCGACAAAGCTGTCGCCGGCGTGGATGTTGCCCAAAGGAACCGGCGTGCCGAGCGTGTTGGCTACGGCATAGCCGTAGACGTCGCCGGTCATCTGCACGGTTTGCGTGCCGGCGCTGGTGTTCGACAGACCGCTGCCGGCGGCAGCCAGCGAGGTGAAGTTCACCGGCACGCTGCTGCTCTTATGACCCGCGGTGGTATCGCTGATTCCGACCTGCATGGTCACGCTGTCGGAGCCCCCGCCAGCCAGAGCGGCAATCGAGCCGCTGGCCGTGAAGCCCGTAGTCGGCGTGCCAAAACCGGCGGCCAAGTTCTCGGTATAGCTGCCGCTGCCGGCCGTGTTCTGCACGGTAATCCCGCGTGTGCCGAAGCTTGTGCCAGCGTGGATGTTGCCGAAGGGGATCGGGGTGGCAAGCGTGTTGGTCGTGGCGTAGTCGTAGGCGTCAAGATAGACGGCAAGATCGGCCGGAACGTTGACAACCGCCACGTGCTTGCTGCTGACGCCCCAGCCGGTAATCGAGGCGAACGAGCCGGATTCGCCGCCGGTGTAGGTGAACAACTTGTAGGAGCCGACGCTGGCGGCACCTTGGCCGTTGGCGCCGGCGTTGTCGATGAGGTTCAGCGTGCCGCCGAGCGTCAGGTTGCCGGTGACGGCGGTCCTGTCGCTGGTTCCGGCAGCGGCGTGGCTGCCGCCGGAGGTTCCCAGTTCGATGGCCGCGGTGCCGCCGGTCAAGTCGAGATTGCCCGTGACGCCGAGCGTGCCGATGCTGCCGCCGGGAGCCCAGGTGCCGCCGCCGGCCAGATTGATCGTCTTGCCCGAGCCGATATTGATGGTGCCGTAGCCCTTGACGGTCTGACCGGCGCCGAAGCTGAACGTTGAGGCTTTGGCGGTCAGGTCGAGCACGGCGGAGGAGGCGATGCTCACGGTCGGGCTGGCGGCGAAGGTTCCGCTGGCGCCCAGCGCCAGCGTGCCGACGTTGACGTTGGTCGCGCCGGAGTAGCTATCGGCGGCGTTGAGCGTCGCCACGCCGCTGCCCGACTTGGTCAAAGCGATGCCGCTGCCGGCCAGGACGCAATTGACGGTACCGCCCTGGACGTCATACGCGGCGGCACTGGTGAGCGTGCCGGCGCCGTTGACCGTGCCGCTGGTGATCTGGAAGCTGGCGATGTTCTTCGAGAGCGAATCGATGTCCAGTGTTCCGCCGCCGATCGTGTAAGCCCCGCCGGGCAGGGCGCCGGTCAAGTACAGCGCGCCCGCCGTGACGCTGGTGGTTCCGCTGTAGGTCGGGGCGTTGACATAGGCCGCGCTGCCGGTGGTCTTGTTCAAGCCGACCGATCCGGCCAGCACCGCGCTGACCGTGCCGCCTTGGATGTCATAGGCGGCGGCGCTGGTGAGCGTGCCGGCGCCGTTGACCGTGCCGCTGGTGATCTGGAAGCTGCTGACGTTCTTTGCGAGTGAATCGATATTCAACGTGCCGCCGCCGATGACGTAAGCGCCGCCGGGCAACCCGCCGGTGAAGTTGAGCGTGCCCAACGAATCGGTTGTCGTTCCGGTGTAGGTCGGGGCGTTCACGGTGACAGTTCCGGACGTGGTCTTGGTCAGGCCGACCGTTCCGGCAAGCACTGCGTTGACCGTGCCGCTTTGGACGTCGTAGGCCGCGGCGCTAGTGAGCGTGCCGGCGCCGTTGACGGTGCCGCCAGTGATTTGGAAGCTGCTGATGTTCTTTGCCTGCGAATCAATGTCGAGCGTGCCGCCGCTGATAACGTAAGGGCCGCTTGGCAGCCCGCCGGTGAAGTACAATGTGCCGGCACTTACGCTGGTGGTTCCCGTGTAGATCGGGGCGTTCACCGTGGCGGTGCCGGAGGCATTGGTTTTGTTCAGGCCGACCGTTCCGGCAAGCACCGCGTTGACCGTGCCGTTTTGGATGTCGTAGGCGGCAGCGCTAGTGAGCGTGCCGGAACCAGTAACGGCACCGCTGGTGATTTGGAAGCCGGTGATCGACGCCGTCTTCGTGCCGATGCTGAGCGTGCCGCCGCTGATGACGTACGGGCAGGAGGGGAGCGTGCCGCCGGTTTCATCGAGCGTGCCGCCGCCCACGGTCAAACCGCCGGTAAATCCGCCGCAATTCGTTCCCGAAAGGGTCAGCGTGGCGTTGCCGCTCTTCACGAGGCTCAACAATCCGGTGCTGCCGGAGACGTAGTTGCGGATAAAGCCGCTGTACGAGCAGGCGGAAGAGGCATTGATCGTCAACGTGCTGCTGGCGGCCAGCCCGCTCTCCGTCTCCGAGTTCTCGATCACGCCGCGGCCGGTGCCGTCGGAAATGCCGGCCAGCGTTTGCGAATTGCCGTAAAGCTCAAAACAGCCATTGTAGGAAGTACCAGGCGAGAACGTCATCACCGCCGAAGTGGCAATCTGACCGGCCGCGTTTAGAACCAGGTAGCTGCTGGCGGTGGAGTTGGTGTTGATGGTTACGTTGCCGGGAATGGCCGCGACGCTGGCCGACTTGGCCAAAACGAGTTTTCCATTCGAGACCGTCGTAACGCCGGAATAGGTGTTGGCGACAGTCCCGCTGAGGGTCGCGGTGCCGCTGCCCGTCTTGTTCAAGGCAATGCCGCTGCCAGCCAAGCTAACGCCGACGGTGCCGCCTTCGATATCGTAGGCAGCATTGCTGCTCAGCACGCCGGTGGTTCCGATGACGACGCCGCTGGTGATCTGGAAGGTTCCGATACTATTCTGCGAAACGGCTCCGATGCTGAGCGTGCCGCCGTTGATGGTGCAGGGGCAGTAGGTGCCGTTGGCGAGTCCGGGCAGCGTGCCGCCGGTCTCGTCGAGCACGCCGCCGCTCACGGTCAGCCCGCCGCTGAATCCGCCGCAGTTCACGCCCGAAAGGGTCAGCGTGCCGGCGCCGGTCTTCACCAGGGCCAGCAAGCCGGTACTCCCGGAAACGTAGTTGCGGATGTAGCCGCTAAACGAGCAGGACGAGGAGTTGTTGATCGTCAGTGCGCCGTTCGCGGAGACTCCGCTTTCCGCTTCGGAGTTCTCGATCACACCGCGGCCGGAGTCGGAAATGCCGGCCAAGGTCTGTGAATTGCCGTAAAGCTCAAAATAGCCATAGTAAGGAGAGGTCGGCGAAAAGGTCATGGTCGCCGTGTTCGCGATCTGGCCGCTGGCGCCCAGAACCAGATAGCTACTGGCGCTGGATGGGGTGTTGAGGGTCACGTTGCCGGGAATGGCCACGGTGTTGGCCGGCTTGGCCAGAACCAACCGTCCACCGGAAACTGTCGTGGAGCCGGTATAGGTGTTGGCATAAACAGTGCCGCCGAAGGTCAGCGTGCCGGAGCCGCTCTTCACCAGCGAGAGCTTGCCGGTGTTGGAGTTGATCGTGTCAACGAGCTTGCCGGCAAACGTGTAGGCGCCGCTGTTGTTGACCGTCAGCGTGCAGTCGGTGGTGCCGCTGTTCGAGATGGTCGCCCAATCGTCGCTGGTAATGCCTGCTAGGGTTTGCTGGTTGCCGTTCAGTTCAAGGTCGCCCCAGTGGGCCGTCGTTGTAGAACTGAAGACGGCGGAGGAAGCGACTTCATTGGTTCCATTCAGAATGACATAGCTTCGGGCGGTCCCGTTGACAATCGTGAGGTTGCCCGGAACGGCGAGAACGCCGCCGGTCTTGGCCAGATAGAACGTGCCGCCGGTGAAAGTGGTCGCGCCGGTGTAGGTGTTCGCCGTCGCGCCGCCGAAGGTGAGGGTTCCGCCGCCGCCGACCGTCACGCCGCCGCCCGTCGAATTGGGGTCTTGCTCCAACGGCTGCTGAATCCCGATCGAGTAGCTATTGGTGTTGATGACCGCGCCGGCGGCCTGGACATAGACGTGGAAATTGGTGCAGCCGTTCGCGTTGAGGAAGTTGGATTGGGTACTGAGGGCTTGCAACGTCCCTCCGCCCAACTTCATAATCGCGCTGGCGCTGGCGCCACCGTTGTTGTCGGTGCCAAGCACGTAGCCCGTCGCGAAGACGCCGCCGGTGAGGTTGATCGCCGCGGAACCGCCAGAATTGCCCATCACTACGTAAGCGGAAGTGGTGGTGCCGGCCATTTGGTTCCACACACCGGTGCTTACCTGATGGCCGAGGACGATGCTTGTGGCCAAGGCGTTGACCAGGCCCGTCCCTGAAACCGTTACGGTTCCGGCGCCGCCGGCCGCTCCGACCGCGAGCAACGTCGGAAACGAAGCGGTTCCGCCGCTAACATTCATGACGCCGCGGCCGACCTCTCCGACATACACATTGGCATCGTCTTGATATAGGCCGCCGGTAACGTCGATCTCTCCGTACCCAATGACGCCGGAGCTCGACCAGACGCCGCCAAGATAGGTATTCAATCCGGTCAGGTGATGAAACGTTCCACCGTTGACGACAAGGCATCCATTGGCACCGGACCCTGGACCCACCTGCAAATCGGTAGCGCCTACGGTCACCGATCCGCCGTTGACCGTGAGACTGCCATAAACACTTCCAATCATCATGGTAGTGGCTGTCACCGTGGCGTTGCCGCCGACCGTCATGTAGCCGGTGCCGACATTTCCGAGTAGCAAAGTGGTGGCTGCCACCGTGCTGGTGCCCAACACGTTCATGGTTCCGACGGCCCAACTGTCTCCGACGGACAACAAAGTGGCTGTCAGTTTCGCTTTGTCCTGGACGGTCATGAAGCCCTGGGAGGCCCAATTTCCCTCGTAGTTGGTGCCGAATCCCACATAGACGGTCGGGGCGTTGATCGTGCCCGTGCCGCTTAACGTCACGGTGCCGGTGCCGCCAAAACGGCCAGCGATAAGCTGGCTCGACGGGTCAGAGATAGTCAGCGTAGCATTACCTGTAACTGTCAAGGTGCCCGAACCGCTCTCTCCTCCACTCCACTCGGAGATGCCTTGAAACCAGCGACAGTCTCCAACGGTCACATTCCCGTCCAGGTACCAAGTTCCCCAGGCGTCCTGGTACCAGGAGGGCTGGGTGACCATCGAGGCGTTGCCCGACAACGTCAAGGCGCCCTTGGACGGCGTACCCGCCCCGTAGGGGCCGCCATAGCCGGCGCCGGCCTCGCCGATCATGGTTGGCCCATTGACATTGAGGACGGACGTTCCGCTAAACGTGGCCGCTCCGCTGCCGCCGTTTCGAGCGATCACGAGAGTCCCATCGGGTAGGTAGCCGTTGTAGCCGTTGCCATAATAATTGCCCAGGGTAACCGTTCCCCCGCTCACAGTCGTGGTGCCGACGCCGCCGTCCAACCCTACGTAGAGGGAGCCGGCGCTAAAGTGCGTCGTGTTTTGCATGGTCATGGTGCCGGCACCGCCGGCGGAAACTCCGATGGCCACATAGTTGAGCAGGTCGCTGGTCATGCTGGCATTGCCCGAAAGTGCCAGTACACCCGTGCCGCCTGGCCCAACGCCGACCTGGGTACAGACAGCGCCGGTGGTGGTGAACTTGGAATTGCTCGCCATCGAAATCGTTCCGGCGGACGCACCAGAGACGCCAAGCCCATCGCCGACATAAACACTGTCGCCGCCGAGAACGACAGAGGCCGTGTCAGTCATGTTCACTTGGCCGATGGCGCCGGCTCCGCCGCAGCCGACATAGAAAGTGGTATTGCCGGCCGTCTGTTGAAGAAGGGAGGTGCCCGACATCGACAGCAAGCCATTGCCGCCCATCCAACCGACGTGGATATTCGACCCATCGGCGCCTGACTTCGTGAGCGTGCCGCCGCTGAGCACAAGGGTGCTTTGAGCGCTGCTTATGGCGCCCCCAGTGGCGTTGACGCCGACCCAGATTGCGGAAGTGACGTCCAAGGCGCCGGTGCTGCTAATCTGCATATAACCCGCATTACCGTTGGCTCCGCCGCCATCTTGAGAGCCAATTTCCAGTTGCGCGATGTTCCCTACGTTGGAGCTAATGACCGGCGTGTAGGTCGTCAACTTATTGATATCCACTATGCTGCCTGAACCGGGCACTGCCGCGGGAGACCAATTCCCGGCAGTCAACCAAGCGGAGCTGCTGCTCCCTGTCCAGATCGACTGGGCCAGCAGCGGCGTCGCCGACACCGCCCCCACCAGCAAAAAGGCAAATGCCCTGAAGGCCAGTTTCAACACGATACCCCTGTGGAAGTGAAGCAAAGAAGATTTCATCGCCGTCAACCTTAGAAAAAATGACTGTTTCGGGGCACTGTTATTATTTCAAAGGCAAGAGTTCCTGCCGCGCGACCAAATGACTCGATAGTCCAATGACCTCAACCTGATCCAACAACTCTCAAAAAACTCGTAACGGTTTCTCTGTTATACGCGTCAGCGACGGGGATTGAGTCAGAGGGCGATTTTCGCGAGAAGACTCACTTTGCGGCACATCCGAGATACGCAACGGCGCACTCCATCCCGATACGGCCGCGCACGATTAGATCCCCCCGCCGGTCAACGTGTCATTCAGCCAACTGTTTGTGCAACGAAAAAAACCGCCGAAAAACCCTCACAAGCAAGCGCAAAGTCTGCCTAAACCCCGAAACACGCCAAGCCTCCGAGGTCTAGAGACGCCCGCCATCCTACACCCCGTGCTTTTTTTGTCAACCAATTGGGGCAATTATTTTGCCTAGGCGGCAGGTATTACCACGGATGCACCATCTAGGCTGGGCCCCGCCGGCTTCGGGGTCCAAGAAACCCGCTTCACCGGAGGCCCCCTAATACTGGCCATTAGCGCCTAACACATGTTGTGGGCTAAGACTACCGCGGCTCTGACGGCAGCGGTTAGGCGGCCCGGCGCAAATGCGGTTCCCGGTAGCCGTAATATATTGTCGTGGCCGCCGACTAGTACTTTTGCGTGGCCGGAGGGTAGAGGCTCGGGTGCCTTGGCTGCTGGTTCGTCGCCTCGCGCGAGGGAGAGATGAGGGAGTGACGGCCGAATAGTTTCATGCGCCCTTGGCAAAAGCCTCCGCGTTTTGTAGGTTATAAGGTGTCGTTTCAGATCGTTAACGGCCTGTTTCTTGGGGCGTCGCGGGGAGTCAACATCTCGGCAGACGGCCTCTTGCCAAAGGCTTGGCATGGGGAGCGTTGCAGTTTGCGCTTGCACAACCTTCTTCAATCCCGGTTTTTTCCGATTGGAGTTTCCACATGCGTCATCCCGTATTCGCTTTCTCTGTTCGTCGGGGCTTCTTGCTGTTGGTCCTTCTGGCAGCAGGGACATTCTGGTCGGACTGCCCACTCTCTGCCGACGACTTCGACTGGCGAAACGTCAACGGCGTGAACTGGGTAACCAGCGTGAAAGACCAAGGGGGCGCGGGAACGTGCTGGGACTTCGCAGGCTGCGGCATCCTCGAAGCGAAGTACATGCTGACACGAAACGACACGACCTATCAGCCCGATGTCTCCGAACAGCAGCTTTGCTGCGCCGGGGTGGGGAACATTTCGGGCGGAAATGCATGTGACGTCGATGATTATGCCTGTTCGACGGGCATAGTGACGGAATCGGAATTGCCCTACACGCAGCAAAACACCTCGCCGTTGTGGCCTTTGGCTGCCGGCTGGGGGAACCGCGTCTTCAAGGCCACTGGCGATTACATTACGGTTGCTCAGGGAACGAATATTGACTATGTCAAGGCCTGCTTGAGAGCGTATGGCCCGCTGACGCTCCGCTGCGTCGTGCCGCAGGACTGGTACAATCTTCAGGACGGCAGCGGCTCAGGCAACCACGAAGTGGATATCGTCGGATATCACGACAATCTTCCCGGCGAGAGCGCTCCCGGCGGCGGATACTGGATCATCAAAAACAGTTGGGGATCGTGGTGGAACGGCGACGGAAACGGCAACGGGTACGGCGAGATCGCCTACGCCTCGGAACCAGATTACTACGATCCACCATGGTACTATTTTGGGTTGGATGACAACCATAACGTCACCGCCCTCAGCGGTCTCGTCTATTTCAGCGGCGCCATGGCCACCGTCACCTGGAAGGGCGGCAACGGCACCTGGAGCCTCGGCGGAAACTACTGGTCCGGCACGGACATGTATGGGCATCCGCTCTCCAGCTACACCTGGGACAACAGCGAAGCCTCGGCGACCTTCAACGCGTCCAGCGGAACGAACATCACCGTCAACGGACCGGTTGTCGCCCACGGCGTGACCATTAGCTCCGGGGCGACGGGCTATGTCTTCAACGGCGCCAACGGCGGCGCCCTGACGGTCACCAGCAGCGGCATCACCGCCCACGAAAGCGTTACGTTCAACGTGCCGGTCAGCATCGGTGCCCCGCAAACCTGGACGATCGACAGCGGAAAGTCGCTGGTGATCGGCGGCAATCTGCATACGATTGTCAGCTCGTTGAATCTCACCAGCAATGGCGATACGACCATTACCGGGTCCATCGACGGCGGCGGCGCGCTCAACGCGATGGGTGACGCACCGGGTGCAATCACCATGAGCGGCAGCGGCACGCTCCATCTGACCGGAGCGGCCACCTACAGCGTCCCCCTCACCCTTTCCGCCGGCTATCTCAGTTTCGAGCAGAGCGGAAGCAACGTCGCCAACTATACCAATTCGATCAGCGGCGGCGGCAGCGGCTGGGTGTCGAAATCCGGCTCGGGCACGATCATCCTCTCCGGCGGCAACAGCTACAACTGCTGGACGCGGCTCTACAGCGGCGTCGTTCAGGCAGACCTCAACGTGGGATTGCCCAGCCAAAGCTCGCTAATTCTCAACGGCGGCATCTTCCAGAGCAACAGCACCACCACCTACACCGACAAGTTCCGCAATGAAACCTCCGGCACGAACCGCTGGCTCAGTTGGTGGGACGGCGGCTTCGCCGGCGGCGCCGGCACCTTGACCGTCAACCTTCGCGGCAACGGCAGCGCCGTCGATTGGACCGGAAACGGCGACACCGGCATCGGCAGCTCCATGACCTTCAATTCCAGCACGGCCCAAAACCCGGTCGTATTCCAGAATGCGTTGAACCTCGACGGCGCGGTCCGTGCGATTTACGTGAACGACAACCCCAATTCCGCCAACGACTACGCCGTCATGTCCGGCGTGATCGGCAACGGTGCGGGAGGCACCGCCAGCGGATTGGTCAAGAATGGCCCCGGCCTGCTGGTCCTCACCGGAGTGAACACCTACGGCGACGGAGCCGGCTACGACAACGGCGCGACGCAAATCAATCAGGGCGCCCTGCAAGCCGACTGGGGCGTCGGCTACTCGGTCAATAGCGGCCTGATCCTCAACGGCGGCGTGCTGCAAAGCAACAGCGCCGTCACGTTCTCCAACCGGTTCTGGTACGACGGCTGGAACGACAGTGTCACCTGGTACAGCGGCGGCTTCTCGGCCGGCGGCGGCAAGATGACGGTAAACCTCTACGGCGACGGCCGGGCCATCAACTGGGGTACCGACGCTCGCGGGAACATCGTGGGCACCATGATCTTGTCTTCCACCTCCGCGCAATATGAGACCGAAGTCCAGAACGCCCTCAATCTCAACGGCGCGCGTCCGCACGATCCAAGTGGACGACAACCCGAACTCCAGCGGCGACTTCGCCACGATCTCCGGCGTCATCGCCGACGGCTCCGCCGCGGGCGGCATCGCGAAAACCGGCGCCGGCACGTTATACTTGACCGGCGTCAACACCTTTACCGGCGGAATGACCGTCAGCGGCGGAACGCTCGTGCTGCGCGATCAAAGCAACGCGGGCTTCCTCGCCAATTCCATGGCCAACAACGCCACGGTGGAGTTCAACACCAATGCCGTTGACATGACTTACACCGGCACCATCAGCGGCACCGGCTGGGTGAACAAGACCGGTCCCGGCCGATTGATCCTCACCGGCGCCAGCACCTACGGTGATCCGGCCGGATACACCGCGTTCACGACCGTCAACCAGGGCGTGTTGCAGGCGGATCGCGGCGTGGGCCTGCCCACCAACAGCGGGCTGGTCCTCAACGGCGGCGTCTTCCAGAGCAACAGCGCCGTCACCTTCAATGATCCCTTCTGGATGTGGGCTCCTACCGGAAAAGAGATCATTTGGAACAGCGGCGGTTTCTCGGCCGGCGGCGGAAAGCTGACCGTCAACCTCTTCGGCGACGGCCGAACGATCAACTGGGGCACCGACGGCTATCAAGGAATCGCCGGAAACATGATTTTGTCCTCCAGTTCGGCCCAGTATGAGACCGAAATCCAAAACGGCATCGACCTGAAGGGCGTGGTCCACACGATTCAAGTCGACGACAACCCCAATTCCGCCGGCGACTTCGCCACGATCTCCGGCCCGATCTCCGATCCCAGCGGAGCCGGCGTCGGCGGAATCATCAAGACCGGTCCCGGTCTGCTCAAGCTCACAGGTGCCAATACCTACGGCGACAACACCGGCTGGACCGGCTTCACCACGATCAACCAAGGCGTGTTGCAGGCCGACCGCGGCGTCGGCTTGCCCGCCGGAAGCTGCCTGGTGCTCAACGGCGGCGTCTTCCAAAGCAACACCGCCTCGACGTTCAACACCGGGTTCTGGTACGACTGGGGATTCCTCGAATGGTACAACGGCGGTTTCGCCGGCGGCGGCGGAAAACTGACCGTCAATCTCTACGGCGACGGCCGCACGATCGCCTGGGGCACCGATGGGGCCCATACTCTTACCGGCACGATGGTCCTCAATTCGACCTCAGCCCAGAGTGAGGTCGAATTCCAAAACGGCATCGACCTAACCGGCGGGGCGCGCACCGTCCAAGTCGACGACAACCCCAACTCGACCGGCGACTTCGCCACGCTCTCCGGCGTGATCAGCGACTCGGTCGGCGGCGCCAGCTTCACCAAGACGGGGGCGGGCACGTTGGTCTTGGGCGGGGCGTCCGCAAACACTTTTGCCGGGGCTTTCAACCTCGTCCAGGGGAACCTGAGCCTGGCGAAAACGTCCGGCGTGGCAATCGCCGGCACGTTAAACCTCTCGGCCCCCTACGGTGCCACGTTTACCACCGTGCAGGGAAACAACCAATTCTCCGCGTCGGCGGTGATCAACTTCAACGGCGGTTATTGGCCGCATTTCGAACTCCTCGGCTACACGGTTACCGTCGCCAACATTTCCGACGCCAACGGCACCGGCGTGATCGAAAACACGCAGGGCGAGGCCGGCGTTTCCGCCAACGGCGTGATGACGGTGAACGATTCGACGAACTCGAGCTATAGCGGATACATCCGCGACGGCAACTTCGGCGGCAGCAGCGGCAAGCTCGTCTTCGTCAAGGGCGGCACGGGCACGTTGACGCTGACCGGCGGCAACTGCGGCGGCTATACCGGCGGATTGACCGTCAACGCCGGCACGCTCGATTACAGCGGCGGCGCGCTGCCCGTCTGCAATTACACGCTCAACGGTGGCACGCTGAACATCGGCGCACTCTCGCAGTCGATCGGCACGTTCTCGCTCCTCGGCGGCACGCTCAACGGCACCGGCGCGCTGTCGAGCAACGCCGCGTACGACGTTCGCAGCGGCACGGTGAACGCGGTACTCGCCGGCTCGGTCGGCCTGACAAAAAACAGCAACAACACGGCCACCGTGAATGCTCCGACTTATACCGGAGTCACAACCGTTGTGGCCGGACAATTGAATTTCACCGGCGCCTTGCCCGGTGGGGCTTATACGATTAACGGCGGCGTGTTGAACATCAACGCGTTGTCGAAGTCGATCGGCGCGTTCCAGATCACCGGCGGCACGCTCAGCGGCACCGGCGCGCTGACGAGTTCCGCGGCGTACGACATCCAAGGCGGCACGGTCAACGCGGTCTTGGCCGGCGGGGTCGGTCTGAACAAGACCGGCACGGGAACGGCGATCCTCGCCGCCGCTGACACTTACACCGGAACGACCGCCGTCTCCACCGGCACGTTGCAGATCGGCAACGGGGCAACGAGCGGATCCTTGGCGGCGGCAAACGCTTCGGTCGCCGCGGCGGGCACGCTCGCCTTTTACCGCTCCGACGCCTACGCCTACGCCGGCGCGATAACCGGTTCGGGCACGGTCCTCATCCGGCAAGCCAACAACAGCCTCAATCTCGGCACCGCTTACAACACCTCGCTATCCGGCTTCAGCGGCACAACCAGCATTCAGAGTGCCGTCGCTTACGTCCGCAGTGCAAACGCCTTTGGATCGAGCACGATCAACGTCGTCAGCGGCGCCTGCATCTCGCTGTGGAACACCTCGTCCCCGACCATCACGAATCCGTTCATCCTCAATGGCATCGCCGTGACGAACGACGGATACGCAAAACCCAGCATCTACGGCGACGCCGGCTATGCCGGCGGTTACACCGTCAGCGGCCAGATCACGTTGGCGGCCACCAGCGATGTCGGCAACTACGGCGGCAACGGCACGCTCACCCTCGGCGGCAGGATCACCGGCGCCGGCGGCCTGGTGCTCGGAAAGGCGTCGCCCACCCTCACGGATGAATACGGCTCGATCACTATCGCCGGTATGGCCACCAATGACTACTCCGGCGGCACCACGATCAACCGCGGCACGGTATACTTGGCGAAACTCCGCGGCGGCGTCGCCATTCCCGGAAACTTGACAATCGCCACCCCGGCGGCCGGCACGTATGGATCCTACCCCAACACGTATCTGAAACTCGCCGGAGTCAACCAAATCGCTTCCTCAAGCGTGATGACGTTCAGCGGCGTCTATGGTTCCCAGTGGGCCTATTTCGAAATGCTCGGGAACAATCTGACGGTGGCGGGCATTTCCGATAGCACCAGCGCGGGCGTGATCGAAAACTCCGAGACGGAAACCGGCATTAACACTACGGCGACGTTAACGGTCAACAACACCACAAGCTGCTCGTACAGCGGCTTTATCCGCAACGGAGACTTCGCCTCCAGCGGCGGCAGCGCCGGTCTGCTCGCCCTGGTGAAGAGCGGCGCCGGCACGCTGACGCTCACCGGCGGGAACGTCGCCAGTTACACCGGCGGTCTGACCGTCAACGGCGGACTGCTCAATTACAGCGGCGCAACGGCATTGCCCGGCACGCCCTCTCAATACAACGGATCGAGCGGACTGACCGGTCCCACTTCGCCGGTCGCTCTTACTCCGTGCCCCTACACGCTTGCCGGAGGCACGTTGAATATCGGCGCGTTGTCGGCGTCGATCGGCACGTTCCAGCTTGCCGGCGGCACGGTCTCCGGCACCGGCACGTTGACGAGCAACACCGCGTACGACGTCCAGTCCGGCTCCGACGGCGCCGTCCTGGCCGGCAGTGTCAACCTGAATAAGACGACGGCCGGCCTTGCCACGATTGGCGCCGCTCCGACGTACACCGGCGTGACGAGCGTGTCGGCAGGCACACTCAACTTTACGGCCGGTCTGCCGGGCGGAAGTTACGCGATTTCCGGCGGCACGCTGAACATCAACGCCCTGTCGAAGTCGATCGGCGCCTTCCAGCTTACCGGCGGCACGGTAACCGGCAGCGGCGCTTTGACTAGCTCCTCCGCTTATGACATCCAGACAGGAACCGTCAGTGCGGTCTTGGCCGGCTCGGTCGGTCTGAACAAGACCAGCGGCGGAGCGGCGACGATCAATAGCCCGACCTATACCGGTCTGACGAACCTCTCGGCGGGCACGCTCAACTTCACGGGGGCTCTGCCCGGCGGCAACTACACGGTCTCCGGCGGCGCGCTGAACATCAACGCCCTGTCCAGGTCGATCGGCACTTTCCAGATCACCGGCGGCTCGGTCATCGGTACGGGCACGCTTACCAGCAACGCCGCGTATGACGTTCGCGGCGGGACGGTCGGCGTCAGCCTTGCCGGCAGTTCCATCGGCTTGACTAAATCGACTTCGGCGGCGGCGGTTCTCACCGGCGCGGACTCGTACACCGGCCGAACGACCGTCACGGGTGGAACGCTCGAACTGGGGTTGAGCGCCGAGAATTGCGTGTTGAGCCTCGGCGGCGCCGATATCCAGTCCGGAGTGATGGCCTTCGACTACGCTGGCGGCGCGGACCCGGTTGCGACGATCCGCGCCTTGCTGGCGGCAAGCTACGATGGCGGCCAATGGGACGTCGGACAGTTCCGCGACTCGAAGGCCACGGCAACAGGATTGACGCTGGCCTACATGGACGACACCTCGGCGAAGCAGGTGAAAGTCATGGCTACGTATCCGGGCGATTTCAACTTGGACGGGGTGGTGAACAACCTGGATAAGGCCATCTGGGCCGCGAACGCCTTCACAGGGAGCACGTGGCAAAAGGGTGACGCGAACTATGACGGCATTGTCAACGGGCGCGATCGAGACCTATTGTCTGCCAACCTTGGTTTGCCGCAGCTCTCCGGCGGCGCGATGCCGGACGAAGGCGTCACCCCCGTGCCCGAGCCCGGCACGCTGGCCCTCTTGGCCGCCGGCCTGATCGGCGTGCTGGTCTGTGCGTGGCGCAAGCGGAAGTAAGACGGATTGGTCCGCGAAGGGCGCTATGGTCGTCGTCCTGAGCGCACATTCCGCGGGCTGTTGGCCCCCTGCTATTTCTGTCGCAGCATTCTACCTACGTGGCGCACCGCCATTACGCCATCAACCGCTGCCGCAAGTCGGCGGCGCACTCGTCCTTGTGGACCCGCCATTGCTGCAAACTGTCGCGGTCGCGGATCGTTACCGTGCCGTCTTCGAGCGTTTGACTGTCCACCGTGATGCAGAACGGCGTGCCGACCTCGTCTTGACGGCGGTAGCGGCGGCCGACGGCCCCCTTCTCGTCGTAGAAGACGGGCATCTGCGGCTTCAGCGCCTTGTAGATTTCGCGGGCGACCTCGGGCATTCCGTCCTTTTTCACCAGCGGAAACACCGCCGCCTTGATCGGCGCCAGCCGCGGGTGCAGCTTTAGAAAAACCCGCTTCGCCGGCTTGCCGTTTTCGTCGGGGGCCTCGTCCTCGTTGTACGCCTCGCAAAGGAACGCCAGCGTGGCGCGATCGGCCCCGGCCGACGGCTCGATTACGTGCGGAACGTATCGCTCCTTCGTCTGGTCGTCGAAGTAGCTGAGGTCTTTGCCGCTGCCGCGATGCCGCGGCTTGCCGTCGGCGTCTACTTCCACGACGAGTTCGTCGCCCTGCCGCACGAGCTTGCCCTCGGCGTGGCTGCGAAGATCGAAATCGCCGCGATGGGCCACGCCCTCCAACTCGCCGAACTCGCCTTGCGACAGGAAGGGGAAAGCGTATTCGATGTCGGCCGTGCCGCAGGAATAGTGACTCAATTCCTCCTTGTCGTGATCGCGCAGCCGCAGCCGCTCGCTCGCCAGGCCGAGATTGACGTACCACTGGAAGCGGCGGTCGCGCCAGTAGCGATACCAGTCGGGCGACTGGCTGGGATGGCAGAAGAACTCGATCTCCATCTGCTCGAACTCGCGCGAGCGGAAGGTGAAGTTGCGCGGCGTGATCTCGTTGCGGAAACTCTTGCCCATCTGTGCGATTCCAAACGGGATTCGCACGCGGGTGCTGTCGCAGACGTTTTTGAAGTTGACGAACATGCCCTGGGCGGTCTCGGGCCGGAGGAAGACCGCGTCTTCCTCGCCGCCGAGCGCGCCGGCGATGGTCTTGAACATCAGATTGAACTCGCGCGGCTCGGTCAGCGTGCCGAGGGACTTGGCGTCGGGCCCCAGCACGTGCGAAAAGTCGCTGACGGTCGTCAGCGACACCAGCGGCCCGTCCCAGACCAGTTCGTCGGCGTCTTTTCCGCGGAGGTTGAAGAACTTCATGGCCTTGTGCTGCGTCAATTCGAGGCCCTCGTTGCCGGCGGCGTCGCTGGCGACGAAAACCCGCTGCCCTTTGCACCGCACCCAGCGGCCGCAGACCTGGTCGTGGCGGTAACGCTTTTTCGACTCGCGGCAATCGACCATGTAGTCGTGGAAGAGGTCGTAATGGCCCGAACACTTCCAGACCTGCGAGTGCATGATGATCGAGCAGTCGAGGCCGACCATTTCGAAGGCCGAAGGGGCGCCGGGCGGCGTTTCCAGCTCGTTATGGCCGGTGACCATGTCGCGCCACCACGCCTCGCGGACGTTCCGCTTCAACTCGACGCCCAAGGGCCCGTAGTCCCAGAAGCCCTGCAAGCCGCCGTAGATTTCGCTCGATTGGAACAAGAACCCCCGCCGTTTGCAGAGGGCCACCAGTTGATCCATTTCCATGAGAATTGCACCAGATGGTTTTTTCAGTTGTAGTCCCCTCTCCCCGCCGGGAGAGGGTTAGGGTGAGGGCATCGACCTGACAGACGTAATTCTATCGGGCAAATCGAGTTTTCCAATAGCCCGGCCGCCGCCGTCCGTGCGCCACCGCAACGACCTGAATCGCCGTTGGGGTAGTGCGGTTCACAATCAGATACGGGAAGCGATGCATCAGGTAGCGGCGTGTTCCAAGTAGATAGGGCGGATAGATTTCTGGCGCGCCCCGAATGCTGTCGACCCCGACATCAAGCTCCGCCATGAATGCGGCCGCTGCCTCCGGACTCTTCAATTCATACCACTCTCGCGCGGCCCGTGCCTCCGACACCGCTTCGGGATGAATCTCAACGGCCAATGGTCTCATCCGACGCGACCGGCGATGGCTTGGCGTGCTTCTTCCCAAGGGACCGGCCTTACCGTTCCGGCGTCTAGTTCGGCCACGCGCCGACCGACTTCCTCTGCCCAGGCGGTCTGCGAGTCCGAGTCGAACGGCTGATCGAGGCTCTCAATCAGCGATGCGGCCAGATCGGCGCGGTCCCTCTCGGGCAATTGGAGAGCCGTATTCAGAACTTCTTGAACCGCAGCGTTCATATACTTATCGTAGCACTGGGATGTCGCTTCGACAAGATACGCGTGAGCCGTGACCACCTCATGCCCACGCCTCAGAACGTGTTTGGAAATTAGTCCCCTCTCCCTTTGGGAGAGGGTTAGGGTGAGGGCAGAGCTTGGCAAACGGCTTGATTTTCCGTGTTTTGCGGCGGGCAGCCCTCATCCCCTGCCCCTCTCCCAAAGGGAGAGGGGAGATTTTCAAAACACGTTCTCAGCCACCCCGGCCGGCCTTTTCGCCGCATCGCTGCCAAGCGATTGACCGGTCCACCAATGTACCCCCCTAAAAACCCGCGCATTTTGGGCGGTCGGATTGTTGACTTCGGAGGCATTCCTGGTATGGTGGCGGTTGTACTCCCCCGCCGTGATTGGCGGCGGGGAATGCAACTGCAACGCGATGATGAGGTAAACGATTATGGCGGCGGCCCCATGATGGCCGCCAAAGACAATTGAACGACGCGCGAGCGTCAAGTTTCTGCTTCCCAGAAAACCGCGAACCTGAGCCGCAAGGCTCTTGAACCAATGAAGCAGTGCTTGGACGAGCGCCCCACGAGTTGGGGCGCCGGCCGGGTGCTGTTCGTTGGTGCCTCTTCGCGGAGGTTCTGGGAGCGGCCTTGGTTCGGCGCTCCTTTTTTTTCTTGTTGCGCCTTGGTTCCTAAGGCCGAATGGCAGCCGGCCCCAACATTCTGATCCCGTCAGAATCGGCCGGGTTTGCATTCTTGATCTGACTCGCGCGCTGTGAGTCGATTTCCCGCGTTCCACGTGGAAGATGTTCCGTGTTTGTTTCTTCAATTCCAGGGCGCAAAGTCGCCCGCAACTTCAAGGGAGGTGTCAGATGAGGGGGTTTGTTGTTGTACCCGCATGTTTGGTGACGGTTGCATTCTCAATGTTAATATCGAGCGTGCATGAGTCCCGGGCAGACATTCTTCTTCAAAATATGGATTTCGACCAAGACCTTTCGGGTTGGACGGTCGGAGTCCCGATTGGGCGAGACCCAATTGGAACCTGGAGTGTACAGTGGAGCAGCGACTACGGCGGATCGGCCGAGATTTACGTTGATGGGGCACCCGGTGCGACCGACATCGCCCAGGCGACCCAGTGCGCGATCATGCCGGGGGACCAGCTCAAAATCAATGTGTTCCACACGGAGATGGGAGACTTCAGCGGTTGGGATCTAATTGTCGATGGCTCCGACGTGTTGGACCACCAATTGCCCACGGAAGGATTTGAATCCCTGACGTGGACGGCCGATCGAGTTTATGATTCTGGAACCGTTGTCATGCTCCATGCCACCGCGTGGCCAGGGTCATCGACAACCTGGTTTGAAAGCGTCGTGTATACACCAGTCCCCGAACCCTCCACCCTTGCCCTCCTCGGCATCGGTGCCATCGGCCTGTTGGGCTACGCATGGCGTCGGCGGAAGCCGGCGTAGGGCGCGAAGGCCGATCGGCGTAGAACACGACCGGGCCGTTCCAAGCGGACGGCCCGGTCTGCTTGGGGTTATCTGGCTAGAACCCCTGCCGACTTGTCCGGCAGGTGGATGAGTTTGGAATGCTAACGCGCGTCGGGCGTTTCTTCCGCCGACCCCGTGGGTTTATCCCACGGGTGAAGAAGTTTGCGAGGGTGTTTGGCGAGGCCGCCGTGCTAGCCTCCAAAACTCGTTCACCTGCCGGACAAGCCGGCAGGGGTCGTCGTTTGGTGGGTGCCAGCGGTAGCTGCTCAAACTTCTTCACCTGCTGGGCGAACCGGCAGGGGTCGCTTTGGCCGGAGCCGGCGTCCGACCTGCAACACGACCGGGCCGTCCCAACGGGATGGCCCGGTCTGCTTTGGGTTATCTGGCTAGAACCCCTGCCGGCTTGTCCGGCAGGTGGATGAGTTTGGAATGCTACCGCGTGTCGGGCGTTTCTTCCGCCGACCCCCGTGGGTTCATCCCACGGGTGAAGAAGTTTGTGAGGCTGTCGGGCGAGGGGCCGTGCTAGCCTCCCAAACTTCTTCACCTGCCGGGCAAGCCGGCAGGGGTCGCCTTTTGTGGGAGCCGAAGTGCTAGCCTCGCAAACTCGTTCACCTGCCGGGCAAGCCGGCAGGGGTCGGGCACTCAATATCCACGCTACAGTCTCAGGGAAATGACGAATGTCGAAATCAAAATGTCGAAAGAACGACGAAGGCCGAAATTCAAATGTCGAATGCTGCCGCTTGATTCTTCGTTATTTGAATTTCGTCATTCCCTCGTCATTTGAATTTCGTCATTCGTCATTCATCCCCTCCGCCCTGATCCTCATGGTCTCCGTATCGAGCTTCGGCACAATGTCGAACCGGCTGATCCAGGAGGCGGCGAGGATGTCGTTGTCGAGGCCCAGCGACAGCAGGTTCTGCGCCCCCAAGCTCTTTCGCAACGCGGAGGCCAGCAAGTCGGGATCGAGCACTTCGGCCCCAAGGGCTTGCGGCAGGGAGAACGAATGGAGCCACGTTTCGCGTGCGGTCATCGCCTGGGCGTTTTGGCAATAGACCAGTCCGCCCTCGCGCTCGAGCCGCTCGACCAACATGCCGGCCAGCAGGATGTCGTCGTCGCCCATCTTCCCGTCGGTGCCGGCGCAGAGAATGTGGACGTGCTGGCGATCAACCAGCCGACGGACGATCGCGCCGGCATTGACAAACGCCGCCAACACGACCTCGTCGGCCGCTTGGGCGTGGTTGATGGCTCGGGTGCCGTTGGTTGTGGTGAAAACAATCGTCTTTCCCTCGACCCGCTCGGGCGTATATTCGTCGGGCGAGTTGCCCAGATCAAAACCGTCGATTGGCGATCCTTCCCGCTCGCCGCCCAGGAGGATTTCGTCGCGCGAGAACTGCTCGGCGGCGGTCAGGGCATCGGCAACGGTCAGGCAGGGAATGATCTGCCCGGCGCCGGCGTCCAGGGCATACGCAATGGTGGTGGTCGCGCGAAGCACGTCGATCACCACGGCCGTTCCGCCGACAAGCTCTTGGGGATCGACGAGTCTCGGCAGGGCGTAAACGTTCAGCGTCGGTTTCATGGGAGAATATGTATGGAGATATCCGGGCAAGGCGACTGTTGGTGGCGGAGGGGGACGGAGGAGGTTGTCGGCAGGAAACTCCGAATAACGGGAAAATCTATCCCGACAACCTCCTCCGTCCCCTTCAGCGGCCGGCGTCAATCGACGTGGAGATCTTTGACAAAGTTCGCTTCTTTCGTGAGTTGGTCGATCCGAACCCCCAACTGCTCCCCAATTATACGTTGCAGCATATCCCAAACTTCGGCGTCGGTGGCCGACTTCTTCGATTCCGCGACAATCGGCTGGTAGTTGCGGGCAAGCGTCGCCTTCGCCAGTTGGCCCACTGTTGCAACATCCGGAGGAAACTCGTACGCGAGAATCTCTGTCAGCCAAAAGAGGGCATACGCCAGCAGACCCATTGAAAGGAGCGCCACGATAACGCCGCCGCCAAATGGCTTGAGTCCCAACAATGCCGGCGTTGCGACGCCGAGCCCAATAGCCGTCACTGTGCCGAGCGTTACGACCCAGCCCGGGCGGCGGAGAAAGGGAAGGCGAAAGCCCGTCGCTTTTTCGAGGGCTCGCCAGCTTCGCCGTCGGTGCTTGGGGATGATCGCCGACACCTCCGTCGAGACCCGCACCGAATTTCTCGGGACTTGAAGGACCAACATCAAGCCTCGCCGAAGTTTGTAGAACGTCATGCTGCTCAGGCAGGCGTCTTGCTTGCCGCGGAAGCGATGGGCGAGCACGTAGTCGTAAAGCTTGCCCACGGTCGTCAGCCCGGCGGCATCCTCGTCGGGGATGGAGAATCCGAAGGTGTTTTCCACTTCCAGGACCAGTTCGACGGAATCCAACCCCATCGCTTCCTCCCCTGACAAGATCACCCTCCCGCCGAGGGCATTATCTGTTATCGGTCGGCGGGGAGCAATTCATGCCAATTCCCGCTTCCACCTTCCCCCATCCGGCCTTCCCCTCTACAATGCCGCCATGCCATACCGATGCCTAGCCGAGTTTCTGGAAGAACTGAGCCGCGACGGCGAATTGAACCGGCTGGAAAACGAAGTCGATGCAAGCCTGGAAGCCGGCGAGATTGTCGCCCAAGCGGCACGATCGGGTGGACCAGCTCTACTCTTTGGGGTCGTCAGGGGGCACGATCTGCCGGTGCTCGCCAACCTGCTGGGCACGGAAGGACGCATCTGCCGGGCGCTGGGCATTTCGACGCTCGACCAGTTGACCGAACGAATCGCTCGGCTGGTCGATGTCTCCTCGCCGGAAGGCTGGTTCGAGCGCCTCAAGAGCGGCTCGCCGGCGGCGGCGATTTCCGCTGTGACGCCGCGCGAGGTCAAGTCGGCGGCCTGTCAGCAGATCGTGCGGCTGGGCGACGACATCGATCTGAACGAACTGCCGCTATTGGCTTGTGGCGCAGGCGTCTCGCCTGCGCGGATGGGGACGGAAGAGGTTGTCGGGAAAATCCCGGCAAAGGGGACAGTCCCATCTTCGACGACCACGGCTTCGCCGCGGTGCCCGCAAAAATTAGGACAGTCCCCGACAACGTCCTCCGTCCCCTTGCGTGCGATCACGTCCGCAGTGGTTTTCTCTGCCGAGGCCGACTCGCATCGGCCGGTTGCGGGACGTTTCGATCTGCAACAGCTCGACGCCGCGCGGCTTGCCGTCTGCTGGGCGGCGCACGACGACCACGCCCGGTTGTTGGGCGACTATCGGGCGCGAAACCGGAAGATGCCGCTGGCTGTGGTCATCGGCGGCGATCCGGCGTTCCTGTTGGCGGCGGCGGCGCCGCTGCCGGCCGGGGGCGACGTTTGCGCCGTTGCGGGTTTGTTGCGGCAAAAGCCGCTTGATGTGGTCGCCTGCCGCGACGTCGATCTCATGGTGCCCGCCGAGGCGGAGATTGTGCTGGAAGGTTGCGTCGATCCCGTGGAGTCGCCGGTGACGGCTGGCCCGTTGTGCGGACCGTTGGGCCATGCCACGCTGCCGCTGGCCGCAGCGGTGATGCACGTAACGGCCCTGACGCAGCGGGCGAATCCGATTTACGTGGTGATGGTTCCCGCAAAGCCGCCGCACGAGGCCGTGACGGTGGCTCGGGCGATGCAGCGTGCGTTCTTGCCGCTCACGCGATCGGCGATGCCCGAGTTGGTCGATTACGACATGCCCGAGTCCGCCGCCGCGCGTTATTGGGCGTCGGTATCGATTCGCAAGACATACGCCGGCCAGGGCCGCCGTGCGGCTCATGCGGCATGGGGGTTGCAGCCGATGATGTTCGCCAAGACACTCGTGGTGGTCGATGACGACGTTGACGTTCGCGACCATCAAGCCGTGCTGGCGGCCGTGTCGGCCAACATGAATCCCGCCCGCGACGTTCTTATCGACCAAGGCCCGACCGACCCGTTCGACCCGGCGGCGCGTATCGGGGAATTGGGGCAGAAGATGGCGATCGATGCAACGCGAAAACTGGGTTCGGAGTGACGCTGCGAATCGAGACTGTTTTGTGATAGGTAAACGAATTAAGCAACAAGAATAGCCGGGAGTCAACGACTCCCGGAATATGCGAAGTCGCTGATTGCTCTCCGGGAGCTGTTAGCTCCCGGCTGTCGTCCTGCGACAGTGGCAATCGGAAATTCAAGAGCCTGCAACTGTGAGGAAGCATTGTGTCTGTTCTGCAATCATTGAAATGGGTCTTCTGGGGCGTGCTGCTGGCGATCGTCGTCTCGGTGGGCGGCGCCGGCTTGTTCAACGGCGTTCTCGGATACGCCATTATCGCCGTGGGGATGATCGGCCTGGTCAAGGCTTCCGCGGCGGGTCGCCACGGCTTACTGATAAAGCTCATCGCGATCGTGTCGCTGCTCGACGCTCTCTGGGCGCCGTTCGCCGAATGCTCGAGCGCGGTTTCCTCTGTGGAGAAGATCGTCGGCGTCGCACTTGGCATTCTCAACGCTCTGGCCGCCATGGGGTTTTGCGCGGTCATGCGGCAAATGTGCGAAACAGCGTCTCTGAAGCGCGCGGAGAAAAGTTGGCGAAGGAACAACTTGTTGTGGCGCGTCGGATTGCCCGCCAACGCAGGCGCGAGTTGTCTGAGCCTCTGGGCGGTGCGGGGCGAGATCGGCGTGATTTCCCCGGTTTACACCCCCGCAGGCGTGATGATTCCGCTTTCCATTCTCTTCGTGATCGCGATAATTGTTTGGATGCAGTCGCTCGTTTCGCTGTGGCAAACGATTGCCGGACTGAAGGGCATGGTGAAGAGACTGCCGTCGGCAAGCGATTTCGGCCTGGATCGCGGACCGCCCGTTCAGTTCGGCATTCGAGCGTTGCTGATCCTCGCGGCGGCGGCCGCCGTGATCTTGGCCGGCGTCTCTCAGCAGACGGTTCCCTTCTGGCACCTCACGATGGCAGGACTCGTGGGACTTGGCCTGTTGGCAATCTGGCTTGACCGCCGGACATTGGGGAAGGGCCTGCTGATCGTTGTCGCCGCCGTTCTCTTGGCCGGATATACGCAGTTGACGAACCATAGCCAGTCCGATCGAATATGCGGCACGAATGCCGAGCCGGGTTACGGCCAGACGGACCGCCGCTTGTCCGACTCCTTCCTGACCGATATCGACCGTTGGCTTGTGACGCAAGGATACGAAATTTGTGAGCAGCCGCCCGATTCCGCTGCTCGCTTGTCTTCGGCGGGTCGGTCTCGTGATCTGCCTTTCCCGTCGGAAGCGAAAACGGCCGTCTGGTACAGGGGGGTGAAACGGAATTCGCAGGGGGTCAGAGTTCGCGTCCTCTATTCCAAGGCCGGAGAACGTTTGCACTTCGTGGCAATAGACTACGATTGGGTTGTCGTGGATTTCCCGTGGACGATTCCGCAGCACGAAAAAAACCTCAAGCGCTTCATACGCGAGACGGCCGACATGTGGCTAGAGTATCTCAAAGGCCAGCGGCAGGACCGCTCCAAGCCATGACGCTCGACAAATCCGCCGCCCGAATCCAGGAAATGTTCGGCCAGATCGCCGGGCGGTACGATTTCTTGAATCGGCTGCTGTCGCTGGGCATCGATCGCTCGTGGCGGCGGAAAACGGTGGAACTCGTGCCGCCGGTGGGCGACGCCCCGATCCTCGACGTCTGCACCGGCACCGCGGATTTGGCGTTGGCGTACTGGAAGGCGTCGAAGGGCAGTGTGCCCGTCATCGGCACCGATTTCTGCCAGCCGATGCTGGCGATCGCCCGGGAAAAATGCCGCCGCGGGGGCGCGCTGGGGGAGTCGGGCATTACGCTGTTGGAAGCCGACACGCTCCGCCTGCCGTTTCCCAACGACACGTTTCAGATCGTCTCCGTAGCGTTCGGTTTACGCAACCTGGCCGACAGCGACGCCGGGCTACGGGAAATGGTCCGCGTGTGCCTGCCCGGTGGACGAGCGGCGGTGCTGGAGTTCTCGACGCCCGCCGCCTGGCCGCTGGGGGCGATGTACGGCTGGTATTTCCAGCACGTTTTGCCCCGCATTGGCCAGGCCCTGGCTCGAAACCGTCAGGCCGCTTACAATTATCTCCCGCAGAGCGTCGGCCGCTTCCCCCAGGGCGAAGCGCTGGCCGAGCGGATGCGGGCGGCGGGACTGGAAGAGGTACAGTATTGGCCGTTTACGTTTGGAGTGGCAACGCTGTATTGTGGAAAGAAGTGTGAATGATGAATGCTGAATAATGAATGCCAGCATTCGCGATCTTCATCATTCAGCATTCATCATTCACCTTTCATCATTCATCATTCCCATGAAACGCACCATTGTCGTGGCGATTACCGGCGCGAGCGGCGTGGCGTACTCGGTGCGGCTGCTGGAAGTGCTGCTGGCCGCCGGGTGCGACGTCCACTTGACCATCAGCGCCGCCGGCCAGGTTGTGCTTAAACAGGAGCTCGGCCTCATTGTCGATCTGGACAGTTTTACGCCCGCCATGCTGATGCTCGATGCCGGCGAAACCCTCCGCGATCCCAAACTGCAAGCCCTGGGAACGATGGCCGGAATCTCCGGCGATTCGAGCAACGTGCTCGGCATGGGGGCGGGCGAGCCGGGCACGCTCCACTACCATCACTTCGGCGACTGCCTCGCCCCGGTCGCCAGCGGCTCGTTCCTGACCGACGGCATGGTCGTTTGCCCATGCACCGGCGGCACGCTCAGCGCAATCGCCAACGGCACGAGCATCAACCTGATTCATCGCGCCGCCGAGGTGCACTTGAAGGAGCGGCGGCGGCTGATCCTCGTGCCGCGCGAAACGCCGCTGTCGCTGGTGCAGCTTCGCAACATGACCGCCGCCGCCGAGTCGGGCGCGGTGATCCTGCCAGCCATGCCCGCGTTCTATCACGGCGTGAAACTCATCGGCGATCTCGTGGATTTCGTCGTTTCACGGATCTGCGATCAATTGGGGATCGCGAATGCGTTAGTTGAGCGATGGGGTGAGAATAAGAGACTGGGAATAAGAGATGAAGGATTAGAGATGCGGGATTAAGGATTCCAAGAACTCCACCGCTTGCGGTTTCGCAACTCTCGGCTGCTTGCGGCTTCGCAACTCGGGACACTCCGCTCCCCCATGCTTCGCCACTTGCTCGAACTGATCCGGTTCAGCCACACGGTCTTTGCATTGCCGTTTGCGCTGTTGGCGGCGGCGATGGCGTGGGCGGCCAACTTGCGATCCGACCCGCCGCTGGCGTTTCGCTGGCTCGATTTGTTGGGAATCTTGGCGTGTATGGTCTTCGCCCGCAGCGCGGCGATGGCCTTCAACCGGCTGGCCGACCGGCGGCTCGATGCGCTGAATCCGCGAACGCAAATGCGGCACTTGCCCAGGGGCGTTGTTTCCACCGGCAGCGTCGCGCTGTTTACGGCGTTGTGCTCCCTGGGTTTTGTGGCGTCCACGCTTCTGTTTCTGCCGCGCAACCCGATTCCGCTTCTCGCGTCGCTGCCGGTGTTGGCGTTTCTGTTCGGATACAGCTTTGCCAAGCGGTTCACGGTGCTGTCGCATTTCTGGCTGGGTACGGCGCTGATGTTGGCCCCGCTGGCGGCTTGGGTGGCGATTCGGGCGGAATTGGCCTGGGCGCCGGTTGTGCTGGGGGCGGCGGTCATGCTCTGGGTCGCCGGCTTCGACGTGATCTACGCCTGCCAGGACTATGACTTCGACGTGAAGATGCGGCTTCGCAGCTTGCCCGCCCGATTCGGCGTGGCCGCGGCGCTGCGGCTGGCGGCGGCATGTCATTTCGGCACGGTGGTCTTGTTGTTTCTCCTGCCGGCGGTGTACGATGGGTTCGGCTGGATTTACCTGGCGGGCGTGGCGGCCATCGGCCTGCTGTTGGCCTACGAGCATTGGCTCGTCCGTCCCGACGACCTGAGCCGCGTCAACCGGGCGTTTTTTCACGTCAACGCGGTTGTGAGTCTCGGATTGTTGGCGATTGGCGTCGTGGATCTGTTCGTTCGTGGATAACAACAAATCCGCCTGCGGCTTCGCAGCCGATTCCCATGTTGGATCAGATACGCAAGAAAGTCGAAGCTGGCGAGCGCCTCTCGGCGGCCGACGGCGAGTTTCTCTTCTCGCCGGAAGCCGATTTGCACGAGGTCGGCGAGCTGGCCGATCTGGTGCGACGCCGCAAGAACGGCGACGTGGCGTACTACAATCTCAATCTGCACATCAACCCCACGAACGCCTGCATCTTTCGCTGCGCGCTGTGCGCCTATAGTTGCGACGAGGACTCGCCTTTGTGCTATACGATGGATCGCGACACAATCCTGGCCTGCGAGAAGGAAGCGGGCGACGCCGGATGCACCGAGATCCATATCGTCAGCGGCGTGCATCCGTCGAAAACGTTCGACTGGTACGTGGGAATTATTCGCGATTTGCACGCGGCCTTTCCCCGCCTGCACCTGAAGGCTTGGACGGCGGTCGAGATCGACCACTTTGTGCACATGACCAAGCGGCCGGTGCGAGCGATACTCGAAGAATTGACCGCGGCAGGGCTCGGCAGTTTGCCCGGCGGCGGGGCCGAGATCTTCGACGCCGAGGTTCGCACGCAAATCTGTCCGCGGAAGGCCGACGCCAAGGCTTGGCTCGACATCCACCGAACCGCCCACGAACTGGGGCTTCGCAGCAACGCCTCGATGCTCTACGGCCATATCGAGAGCATCGAGCATCGCGTCGAGCACCTGGTGCGGTTGCGACAGCTGCAGGACGCGACCGGCGGTTTCCAGGCGTTCGTGCCGCTGGCGTTTCATCCCCAGAACACCGCCCTGTCGTACCTGCGACGCGTTTCGGCCTTGGAGGATTTGCGGGTGACGGCGGTCAGCCGTTTGATGCTCGACAATTTCGATCATATCAAAGCGTATTGGATTTCGCTGGGAGTGGGTACGGCCCAGACGGCGCTGGCCTACGGCGCCGACGACCTCGACGGCACGGTCCGCCGCGAACGCATCCATCACGACGCCGGCGCCACGTCGCCCGAGAAATTGGGCGTCGAGGAGCTGCAATCCCTCATCGTTGAAGCCGGCCGCGAGCCGGTCGAGCGGGATTCGCTCTATCGGCGAGTGCTACGAGATGGGAAGAACGGAGAATGGAGGACGCAGGGAGAAACCCGATGAACTGTTGCGGCAGTCGTTTGGGTTTTGCTGGCTGACAACCGATCTACACCATAATAGTCGGAGCGTGGCACCATACCGAACGACAACATGCGGCGCAAGAACGCCGGACGACCGATGGCCATCTACGTGTCCTGGTCACGGGTATCGGGAAGGAATGCCAGCAGCTTCGCGTATTCTGACGAGTCACCTGCAAAGTCCGAAAACTCCGGTTCGACTGCCGCTGCGTACCGACCGGCGACTTTGTCCTCAGGTGCCACCGGCCGTGTACCACCGTCCGTGGCGATAGACCTGATACCAGTTTCGCTAAACTGCAACTGGGCGATGCGTGATAGTATCCGTAGCTCGACAGACGCGTTGCCTAAGTTGACAATCTCCAAAGTCAAGCAGCCCCGGTACAAGGGGTGAACCAATGTCGCGGTCGCGGTCGTCACGAAAATTCGGCCAATGGAGGAACGGGGCAATACCTGGGCTGACACATGCACCGGCATCTTGATATACTCGAAGGTGCTCGCTAGAACCACACCTTTCCCTGGCAAGATAAGCTCTCGCCCTGGGGACAAGTGGAGTCGATGAGCCACATCCTGCCCGGGCGTTTTGCCAGGAACAAACGTGCTGCGTTTCTCACTGCGAGGCACCAAGAAACAACTGCCAAGCCGGATATCGACCGCATCATCCTTTACCTGATCATCTGGACTCAGGAGCGGGGTAACGCGTAACGAATGCGGGTCACTGATCGGCAGGCGGAGAAGCTCACGGATTCTGTCCGTATCGAGAACGCTCATACTTGCCACCACTTTTCGAGCACCATGGCATCTTCCATTGCCTTCATTACAAGACGATTAATCCGGTTCTCCACCCAAAGTCGATCCTCAATGTTGTTCATGTCGCGTCCGCAAAGAGCAAACACGCTGTCCAGATCCTGGTTGAGCACTAGACTCCCGCAGATGAGCGTAGTAACGGGTGATGGAGAAATGGAATGAGACTTTGGGTCGTAAACGACGTTCGGAACAACGAGATGGAATAGGCTCTCTGTTATCTCACCATAATACCGAAGAAAATCGTCGATCTGCCGCGGTAAATGGACGGTAATTGACTTCACAGCACTGACTACCCGTGGCACGAGCGAAATGAACGCCTCCACAAACACCTTTGCCAAGGCCGAATTGTCGAGCGGAAATTTGTACTCCGGTACCTCACCGGTCGTCCTAAGTGTATTCATGTCGGCGACGAAATCTACATTTGCTCTCGCCGTGTCTGCTCTATCAATTGCCGCAAACCAGCCTTGTTCATCCAGGAATTGGGCAATTTGTGTCCGTCGGAAATGGTTCGCGGGGTGGATGTCCGAGAAACGCATATGTACGTCGGAATGCGCAACTGTGAGACGAACCAAGCGGTCAAATGCAATCGCGTAGCT
Organism: uncultured Planctomycetia bacterium; assembly: GCA_963719005.1. Classification (GTDB taxonomy): domain Bacteria; phylum Planctomycetota; class Planctomycetia; order Pirellulales; family Thermoguttaceae. The sequence continues at coordinate 1,447,716 of CAVRAR010000014.1, read as the reverse complement.
CGGACCAACGAGACTCGTCGCAAGCAGATCCGCAAATATCTCTTCACACCACGACAAGACAACTCGGCGTGCTCGCTGCTGCATCGCAGATGCATCAAATAAGAACGCCTTTGTGGTTATGTTGCGAATTTTCGTATCCAGGTCATGCTGTCTTGGTTCAGCGTGAAATGGAAACTTCGATTGGCTTGCTAGGATCGTCCGGGTGTTGAAGTTGGTTGGTAGTGCTTGGATTTTTCGCTTTGGTGTTGTAAGCGAGGGAGGTGGGCGGCAGCAGAACCACCGCCCGGACCTCGCTCACAACCCCTGGGGCGGCGCTCGGGTCGGTTCCCACCGGAGCCCTATCCTCCGCCCAGGTCGTCTCTCATCGTAACGTCCTTCTTTCGATCAGGCAACCGTCCGCAAACGGGCCGCCTCTCGCTGCTCCTTTCTACGCTCGCGGGCCTCCGTCAGTTTGCGATCGCGGGCTGCGAAGATCTCCGCCTCACGGCCCGCCAATTTGTCCGCCGGCGCCACATAGCCAATCGCGCTGTGCAATCGCACCTCGTTGTAGTGCTCCACGTAACGAGCCACAATGCGGATGGCATCCTCCAGCGAGATCGGCGTGCCCGGCCGCAGGCACTCGCCCTTGATGCTCCCGTGAAATCGCTCCAGTTTGCCGTTGCTCTGCGGATAGTACGGGCTGGTGCGCACGTGCGTCATCCCGCAGATGCGAATGAACTCTTTGAAGTCCTTCGCCAAAAACTGCGACCCATTGTCGCTGATGATCCGCGGCGTCTCCTTGGGGAACTTCTCCCGCGCGCGTTGCAGGATCGTCAGTTCATCTTGCTCGGTCATCGAGCGGCGAATCTCCCAATGCACGGTGTAGCGGCTGTAGCCGTCGAGGATCGTCGTCAGGTAGTAAAACGTGCCGTGGATGTTGAGGTAGCTGATGTCGATATGCCAGTGTTCATGGGGTTTTTGCGGCTGTTGGAAGCCCGTGCCTTTCTTCGATGGCTTGTTCGTCGATCGTCCGATGCGGCCCGCCGTTTTCAACACGCGATATACGCTCGACGGACTGACGGCCACCACGTCGCGGTCGAGCATCATGAACGCCAATCGTCGGTAGCCTTCCAGTGGATACTCGAAGGAGAAGCGGATGATGGCCTGCTTCTCCCAATCTTCGAGCCACCAGTCACGCGGCACCCAACCGTTGTGTTCGTTCCGCTTGCCGTAGCGATCCTTCCAATCGTGGAACTTGCTTTGACCAATGCCGAGCCAAGCCACGAACTTTCTGGCGGGAATCTCCGTGCGCTCGTTCCAACGCCGCACGTAATCGACCACTTCATCGCGAGTGTCGTGGGGAACCCAACGTCCGTTTAGAGTTCCCCATTCTCTTTTTTGCGCGGACGTTCTCCTCCATCAACTCGGAGATGACCTCGTTCTTCTGAACGAGCTTGGCCCGCAGTCGGGCGACTTCCTCCTCCTGGGCGGAAAGCCTCTTGGCTTCGCGTTTGGCGACCGGGTGAAAGGCGGCCGGAGCGTTATCGAACAGGATTTTCTGCCAGGCGTAGATTTGGTTCGGCTTGATCCCGTACTCGTCGCAGAGGTCCGAGATGGGCACTTTATCGACCAGATACCTCTTGAGAATGGCAGCCTTCTGGTCCGTGCCGAAATGTCGTCGTTGTCCACTCATGAAATTCTCCTCGTCTGGGGGAAGATTCTAACCCAGGCGACCGAGAATTTCCATTTCCAATTGGTTCAAGACAGATTGGAAATGGCACCGTAAGCATGTCTGCGTCCGACACTTGACGCACCAAACGGCAGAGAGGGCCAAGAACCATCTTCAATCCAGCGAGATCCTTGAGGTATGTGGACCGGCGCACGGAGGACTTGCATGCAACAACTTCCTTCGTGAAGTTGCGAATAGCCTCAAGGGCCTCGTTCACGTACACAAAGAACTCGTCCGTCTCGAAAAGGTAGTTCTTTTCCGAGCGGCGGTCGTCAAGAAAACCCTTTACGTGGCTAACGATCGAGAGGAGGGCCGTGCTTTCAGTTGCTAGGTCATCGCGTAATGCTGCCATATGCGCTCGGCTTCCGTCATGTCTCCAAGGGCGCGCCGCTGACAGTTGGCGAGCCCCTCTTCAGCCAGGCACTCAAAAAACCGTACTACGTCGTTGATTCTTTCTCTCAGGTGTTCGGTAAAATCCTTTTGGGTCTTAATTGTCCCAACGGCTTTCTGGATCCGGTCAAGCGCACTCGTTGCAGCTTCGGTGGTTCGCACTCCGTAAAGCCGCTCGGTCGTCGCAGCCAGGATTGTTATTTCATCGGCGCTACTGAGCAACCCGGAAAATGGACCAACGCTGGCGGTCTTTTCCTGCGGCTTCTCGAGGGCGGTGATCGCCTTGTCGCAATCAGCCGATAAAGTCGCCGGTCGTATTCCGGTGGTCGCGTACTCATCGAGTAACCGAACGAACCCATTGGCGAAGAAAACCAGTCCGAGCGAAGAAAACTCATCTTGATCATGGAGAAAGGCGTCCATATCTGTCTCCTACATCCATCGGGTGGTTCTAAATCCCCTTGCCATTGCGCTTCTCACGCTCCAATAACCTCCGCACGCGGACGAAGAACCACCTCATGGTATCGGCCTGCCTCGAATTAGGCAACAGTCTTTGTTGGGGGGACACGATGGTGCTGCTGCAACAGCATCGCAGCCCTGAGGTTTCCAAGGAATCTTGCATCTTATTGCGCAAATGGGCATGTCTGGACCAGCAGTGCCAGTTTTTGATCGGAGGCAGGCAACCATGACCGCTTGTCGGCTGGTACACGGGCGGTTAGATTCTTGGGGCACGAAAACCGGTTGCCAAAACGTTGCGTGAACCAACGCCTGGCCTGATACAACCGCCCTGCTCGTGCTGTGAAAACTTAAATCGAGGATTTCCATGCGATATGCCGTAATCATCGCCGGCGGCTCGGGCACGCGACTTTGGCCCATGAGCCGAGCGGCGCAGCCGAAACAATTGATTCCGCTGGTCGGCGGGCGAAGTCTGTTGGAGATTGCCGTCGGGCGGCTGGAAGGACTGCTGCCGGCGGAGCGGTGCTTCGTTTGCGCCGGACAAATGCACGCCGGCGCGATCGCCAGGGCCCTGCCCCGACTTGGCCCTGGGCAATTTCTCGGCGAGCCGTGCGGGCGCGACACGCTCAACGCCGTCGGATTCAGCGCCGCCGTCCTCGCTCGCCGCGACCCCGAGGCGGTCATCGGCGTCTTCACGGCCGACCACGTCATCGAGCCGGTCGATCAATTCCGCGCGATCGTCGATGGCGGATATGCCATCGTCGAGCGAAATCCTGAAACCCTGCTCACATTTGGCATCGCGCCGACGGGCCCGGCCACCGGCTACGGCTATCTGGAACTCGGCGAAGTGTTTGACGCTTCGGCCCGGCGTCTGCGGCAGTTCCGCGAAAAGCCCGATCTCGACACGGCCCGTCAATATTTCGTCGCTGGACCGGAGCGATTCTTGTGGAACAGCGGGATGTTCGTTTGGCCGGCCGACACGTTGCTGAATTGCATTCGCCGCTACGCGTCGGAGAATTACGCGGGCTTGATGCGAATCGCCGACGCCTGGGACGGCGCCGGCCGTCAGGCGGTTCTCGAAGAAGTCTACCCGTCGCTCAAGAAGATCAGCGTAGATTATGCCGTAATGGAGCCGGCGTCGCGCGATGCGGCGGTCACGGTGGCGGCGATTCCGATGCCGCTCCGCTGGCTCGACGTCGGCTCGTGGCCCGCGTTCGCCGAGACATGCCCGCACGACGAGCAGGGCAATGCCTTGGCGGCCGAGCGGACGCTGTTGTTGGACACGCACCGCACCTTGGCGGCTTCGAGCGATCCCAATCATCTGATCGCCACGATCGGCTGTGAGGACCTGTTGATCGTGCACACGCCCGACGCCACGCTTGTATGCCGCGCGGATTGCGCCGACGCGATCAAGGAGTTGCACGTGCAGATCGCGGAACGCTACGGGCGGGACGCGGTATAGGGAACGCACGGCGTTGAACTATCTTGACTTCGCTGCCGGTTGTCGGTACTCTGAGGAACACCATGACTGATCTCGTGCGATCCACAAGAATGGACAAGACGGCCTTCTCGGTGATGACATTCGCCGAGGCCGCCGAAGAGGATCGCACTTGTTGGTGGTCGAAAACGCCGGAGGAACGCCTGGCAGCCCTCGAACTCATGCGGCAAATCCACTATGGCTACGATCCATCTGCCGAACGACTTCAAAGAGTTCTTACGGTTGTTGAACTCGGAGGGAGTTGAGTATTTGTTGGTGGGCGGGTATGCCGTGGGACATTACGGCTACCCACGCGCCACCGGCGACATGGATGTCTGGATTGCCGCAACTCCCGCCAACGCCGCGGCGCTGGTGCGCGCGCTTCGGAAGTTTGGTTTCAGCTCCGACTCGCTATCGGCGGCAACGTTTATGGCCAGTAACAAGGTGTTGCGGATTGGAGTGCCGCCGCTGCAAATCGACATCATCACAAGCGTCGAGGGAATCGACTTCGTCCGGAGCTTCAAGAATCGTACAGTGACGCTGTTGGACGCCGTGGAAGTGAGCGTCATTTCCCTAGCGGATCTGAAAACCAACAAGCAAGCTGTGGGCCGGCCCAAGGATTTGGATGACCTGGGGCACCTGCCGTAGCTGGCGATTCTACCCGGCGTCTTCCTCGCGTGCCGAAGAATCTGGGCTGGCTCGGAGGTATCGGAGATTCTTCACTCCGCTCAGGATGACGTTTGTGAATAATCCAGGGCAGGGCGATGGGGCTCATTCTGGGAAAGATGCAAGTTTCTGGCTGGGTTTGCCGATTATTCCGACGATGCCGATTTGGCAAAATCTGCACGGCATTGCGCGATCTTCCTGGACTGCCTATCTTTTCAGTCGGTCAATGACAAAGCACTTCCTGGCGGTGCTGGCGGTAGGCGTGCTGGCAACGGTTGCGGGTTGCCACGCGATCGACTTCTACACGCCGTCGTTGCAGAGCCCGATTCCAGCGGAAATGGAGCCGCCCCGGGAGCTCTCGATGGTATCGCTGCCGGTCTATCGCATTTCACCGCCCGACGTGATTCGCATCGAGGCGGTGAAACTGGTGCCTCGGGCTTCCCACCGCATCGAGCCAGCCGACGTGTTGCTGATCCGGGTGTTGGGGACTCTCAAGAGCCAACCAATTGACAAGCAGTACCCAGTGGAGGCCGACGGAACCGTGATTCTGGGAGCATCGTACGGGAAGGTTCGGGTGGAGGGGTTGACAATCGAGGAGGTCGAAGCGGAACTCACGCGGATCTTGAAAATGACCTTGAGACGGCCCGTCGTATCCGTCCAGTTGACGCGATCCGCGACCGTGGAACAAATTACCGGCCTTTACCCGGTGCAAGCGGACGGGACAGTGAACCTTCGCAGTTGCGGCATGCTATACCTGGCCGGCAAGACAGTGACCGAAGCGAGGGAGGCGGTAGAGGCGCGGCTCAATCAATACTTCGACTCGCCCCGCGCGGGAGTCGAGGTGGTGCAATTCAACAGCAAGAGTTACTTTGTTATTGATGAATCGTCGACTGGGGATGGGATAATGCTGCGGTTTCCGATTACCGGGAATGAGACGGTCTTGGACGCGATTGCGCAGTTGGGGCAAGTCAGACGCATGACGAGCAAGACGATATGGGTGGCGCGTCCGGTGCCAGCAGATTGCCGCCGGGATCAAATCCTGCCGGTCAATTGGGACGAAATCGCGCATGCCGGCATAACCGATACGAACTACCAACTCTTGCCGGGCGACCGCGTCTACATCGGCGACGACAGAGCGGTCGGCATCAATGCCTTTATATCAAAGTTCGCCAGTCCGATCGAGCGGCTGTTTGGCGTAGGTTCGCAGGGCGGCACCGCGGTGCTCGACGCGGAGGCTCAGGGGCGCGATTACAATAAACTTGGCCCTCGCGGCGGAGGCATCTAGCATACCGACACATGACGCCTGCCTTGGAGAACGTTCGCCGGTTGGAGGAGTGGAGCCGAGGGGACCACGGCGGGGATTCGGCGTCGGCCGCTTCGCCGCCGATCGGGAACGTGGGAATCATCGGCGCCGGCATGATGGGAATATCGATTGCGGCGGCCCACGTCGAACATCAGGTGCCGGTGGTCATAAGCGACGTCAATCGAGCGGCCCTGGCCGGCGCCGCGGCGTCGATCAGCGCCGATCTGCCGGCGGCCATTCGCTCGGAGCCACAACTCGTCACCGCATTGGTCCGCACGACCTCCGACGCGGCGGAGGCCGCCCGCTGCGACCTCGTGTTGGAAACGATCATCGAGGCGCTGCCGGCGAAACTGCGGTTATATTCGGAATTGCAGCGGCATGTAACGCCCCATGCGATCGTCGCCTCGAACACCTCGACGATTCCGATCCAGCAGTTGGCCGACAGCGTCGCAGACGCATCGCGATTCTGCGGAATGCACTTTTTTCACCCCGTGCGCCGCCGCCGGCTGGTGGAGATCGTGCGCGGCCCGCGCAGCAGCGAGCAAACGATCGCTGCTGCGGCGGCTCACGTGAGACGCATCGGCAGAATGCCGATCGTGGTGCGCGACGGGCCGGGGTTTCTCGTGAATCGACTTCTGTTTCCCTATCTCGGCGAGGCATTGGAATTGTTGCGGGAAGGCGTGCCGGCCGACGCGATCGAGCGGGCGGCCACCGAATTCGGCATGGCTATCGGACCGCTGCGGCTGATGGATGAAATCGGGCTGGACACCGCGTTGCAGGCCGGATGGGTGCTGGCTGCTGCATTTCCCGAGCGGATCGTCTTCTTCGCCGTTGCTCGTGTCGATGGTGAAGGCCGGCCGCCTGGGGAAAAAAGCGGGGGCGGGGTTCTATCTGTACGGCAAGCCGCCGCACCCTGCCGCCGCCGATGGTCCCGATAAGAGCGTCGCTGAAATCATCGCCCGCTGGATCGACGCTCCAGCCAAGCCGTCCGCCGAGCCGATCGCTTACCGACTCGTTCTGCCGATGCTGTTGGAAGCGACGCGCATCCTGGAGGAAGGCAAGGTCGGCGACGTTCGCGACGTCGATCTGGCCGTGCTATTCGGCCTGGGGTTTCCGGCCGATAAGGGGGGGCTGCTCTGGTGGGCGGATGCCTTGGGACCGCGGCGCATCCTGGACATGTTCTCCCCGCGTCGCACGATCGCAGAGCGAAGCGGCCCCACCCCGATGCTGGAAAGGCTGGCCAGGACCAACGGTCGATTCTATTGAAGTCTATCGCAGGGATTGCCGCAGTCTTTCAAAGGCGGGCACTTCCAGCGGTTGGAGCGAATCCTTGCTGAGTCCCGCTTTCAGGGCTGCGTCCCAGTCCTTCTTGGCGTTGGCGATGTCTCCCGCCAATGCGTAAGCCTGCGCTCGGTGGAAGAGCCGCTCGGGTCCCTCCTTGTCGGCGATCGCGGCGTTCATGTCCTCGATGGCCCTCTCGGGATTCTTCATGGCAATGTAGACGGTCGCGCGCGAATCGAGTATTGCCCCGAGGGGTCCCACGAGATCCACGGCGCGATTGACGAGCTTCAGAGACTCGTCCAGTTTGATCCCTTGCAGCGCCTGCAGCACCGCAAGATTGTTCATGGCAAAAGCGTCGTCGGGAGTCTTCTGAAGGATCTCGCGGTAGATGTCGACGGCGTCGGAAAAGAGAGTCTGGCGATTGCGCATGTCCGCCATGACCGACAGCAGGCGAGGCACTCGCTCGAATTTCGCTTCCGCCGCCTTCATGATCTTGTCCATGCGTTGCAGTTGATCCGGGGTGGCCTTGCTCTTTTCGAGCAGGAGCGAACATGCCTGGGCGAACTCCTCGATGGTGCAGACTTGCAGGCTTTCATCGAGGATGCCGAGGGCTTCGTCCATCTTGCCGTGTTGTCCCAGGAACACCGCCAGCACCAGTTCCCGGCCGGGATTCTCCTTGACGAAGGTTCGGAACAGTGATTCGGCGAGATCGACGGCCTGCGCAGCGAAGGATGCTTGTTCCGGCTTCGTCGATTGCGCGGCGAGATCGGACAGCTTCTCGCCCACCATGCGGAGGCGCAAACCGCGGTCGCGAGGCTCTGCATCGACGTTATCGACGAAGTTCTTCAATGCCTCGAACGCTTGCGGCCGTTGGTTCGTGGCGCAAAGCAGGTCGGCCTTCCGGCTGATCGTGCCGAACGAGTTGGGGGCAAGCTTCTCCAGGAGATCGAGATATGTTTTTGCACTGGACATCTCATTGTGCTTCAACAAAACATCGATGTAAAACTCCAGGTACCGCGATTCTCTGCTGTTGGAAGCGACAAGACCTCGAAGCACGTCGCTGGCTCCTATCCAGTTACCCGCGCTCAGGTACAATCTGGCCAGAAGGAAGCGGTCGTCCGGCGACGCAGACGCACCCAGACTCTCCAACAATTCTATCGCTTTGTCGCGCGCGCCCCGTCTGGGATCGGCCGCCGTCAGTTTGGCGAGCAGTTCGCGATCGGCAACCGAAGCCAGCGGGCCGGACAAGTTCTGTTCGACCAGGTTCACGGCTTTCTGAAGGTCGGGGTACTTGCCGCCGACGCCAAGACTCCTGGCGAGCTCCCGTCGGGCCCAAGCCACGTCCACGTCGCTGGCCTGCGTCTTGCCGTCGAGGATGCCCTGCAGCAAGGCTTCCGCCGACTGCGACCTGCCGCTGCGAGTGTAGAAATCGACGACAAGCCGCACCGTGGCGATATCCTGCGGCGCTGCCTTCAACATGACTTCATACTGCTCTTGCGCGGCATCAATATTCTTCACGATCTCGTAGCAATAAGCCAGCGTCGAGGGCAGATCCTTGTCGGGGAGGTTTGCTTTGACCTCTTGAATCGTCGCTTCAGCCCTGTCCTGCTCATCCGATAGAGCGAAGAACTGCACGAGCGCCTTCCAGACTACAGAGAGCTTCGGTTCGAGTTCCACCGCCCGGCGGAGCGCTTTTTCCGCCTGGCCGAGCAGTTCCCCGGCCTCGGCGGACTGTCCTTGCGTCTTTAGCCCGCCGGCCGACGACGCCGAGCATTTGCCCCAGCCAGACTTGATCCCTACCGTTCTTGGAGTCGCTGGGCACGGCTCGTCGGGTTTCTTCGATGGCGCGCGCCGTGTTCCCCAAATGCATGTCGCACTCGGCAAGGGCTTGCATCAGCCTGGTGGGAAGCGCTCCCTGCTCAGTTTCGAGGCGTTCGAGCAACCGACGGGCGTCCGCGTAGCGTTGCGATTGGAAGAGAATCTGGATTGCTCGCTGGATGCCGGTTACGGTGCGGTCTCCCAATTCAATAGCTTCCAGATACGATTGCAGGGCCAAGTCCACCTTGTGCTGTTCGTCGTAGATCCCCGCTTCGGCCAGCGGAACGCGCGACCAATCTTTGCGCCTCGTGAGCCCTTTTCAGGTAGCCGAGAGCCTTCTCCAACAGCGGCCCGCCATCCTTGCTGTGTCTGGCTTGCAGATACAATAAAACCGCCTGGCCGTAAAGCCAGTAAGAGTCTTGGCCGGCGACGGCCTCGATTTCTTTCAGCGCGCTTTCCGTGGCGGCTATATCTTCCGCGGCGACCGCCTGCTCGAAGCGGAGATACCGAATCTGAACGTTGTTGGGCTGCTTCTCGGCGATCTTCTGAGCCAGCGAGTTGGCCAACGCCTTGTCGCCGACCTGAAGGGCGGCGCCGAGCAGGCCGGACCAGAGTTGCAGACATTCTCTATCGGGAAACTGCTCCGCGTTCTCGGCCAGTTTTTGCAGACGCTGGGCGGCGTCTCTGCTGCCGCGAAGCAGGACGTACTGCGATTCAAGCAGCCGCAGTTCCACGGTGTCGCCCAGCGCCTTCCGCGCTTCCGTCAAGAGTCTTTCCACCTTCTCCCAGTCCTTGTCGCGTAGGGCCAGGATGACGAGGCCTTTCCACGGAGCGGTTTCCTTCGGGTACTTGTCGCGGGCTTTCAACAGGAGCTTCTCGGCGTCGGCGCTGCGCCCTGCGCGGTCAGCACGTTGGCCCGCACCGCTGGAATGTCGGGTGAATCCGGTAGGGATTTCTCCACTCTGTCAAGAAGCTTCTCTAGCGGACTCCAGTTCCGCTGACCGGATTTTTGTTGGACGATGTTGAGGAAAAGCAATTGCACCAGTTGGATCTTGCCGGCCGGATCGAGCTTGCCGTCTCGCTCGAGATCCGACAACTCCTTCAGCGTGTCGCCATAGTCGCCCTTCCGCCTGGCTATCTCGGCCAGCATCTTCTTGGCGGGGACGAAGGAGGGATTGACGTCCAAAACCCGGCGGAGGGCCTGCTCTTCCTGCTCGCGGTTCCCCAATTGGCGATAACAGACCGCCAGGTAATAGTCGATCTGCATGACGTACTGCGGATACCGCGGATCCCGCGGGTCCATGATCACGGGGCGCACTCCATTCAGACGGTCAAGCGCGGGCTTCCAGTGCCCTTGAACGAACTCGATCCGCGCATCCCCGTAGTCGATCATTGGCTTGGGAAACGACCTCTTCCGCAATTCGTCGAGGATCCGCCGCGCCTGGTCCAGTTTATTGGTGTCGATCAACAGGCCGGCCAACTCCCACAAGAGAGTAGGATTTCGATCCGTGGCCTTGATGCCTTTCTGCAACGCCGCCACGGCCTTGTCGCGATTCCCGGCTCTCGACTCAACTTCGGACATCGCCCTATACATGAGGATGCTCGACGGATGCACCTTGATGCCGTGGACGAGGCAATCGCGGGCGTTGTCGTACTTCCCCTTTGCCGCATTGCACTCCGCCACCAGCAACAGGACATCCACGTCGTCCGGGGCCAGCTCCCTCGCCTTGCAGGCCTCTTGCAGCGCCTCGTCAGCCAGATGCACCTGGCGACTGGCCAGGTAAGCGGCGCGGAGATAGTGGGCCTTATAGGACTTCGGATTGACCTTTACCAGTTTCGCCATCCATTGGTCGGCTTCTTTGGGGTTCGAGAGTCGGTGTCGCAGCAGTCCGGCCAGCTTCGAATAGGCCGTGGCTTGGGTGCGCTTGCTGGCGATCGCATTCTCGATCGCCTTCTTGTACGACTTCTGAGCGCTGTCGAATTGGCGCAACCCCGCCTGGCAATCCGCGAGCTGTTCGAGCAGGTCGGGATCCTTAGGGGAGTCGGGCAGCAGAAATCTCTCGAGGTGATCCTTCGCGTCTTGATAGCGACCGACTTGAGGCAGCATCGCCAACGTCACCAGCCGGCGTCGGGCGGCCGTTCGCTCCGGGTCCAGCCGCACAGTCTTCTCCAGCGTGTCATACGCCAAAAAGAAACTCCGGCGTTCCATCACTTCGCTGCTCTGCACCTTGTCGGCCAGCAAGATTCCGAGATGTTCCATCGCCTTGTAGTCTCTGGACATCAGTCCCACGTACCAATTCAGGTACTTGATGGCCTCGTTCCTCGATCGTGCCTCGAGCGCGGTGTCCCCGTCCTTGGCGGCTTCTTCGGCGCGTTGCTCCGCCTTCTTCGACTCGACCAGAAAAAACGAGGCGTTCCTGCGAACCATGAACGAGTGCAGCACGTAAACCCCGATGACAAGAACCACCGCAATCCCGAGCAGGATGGCGGCCAGCCGAACGTTGAATACTCTCATGGAAAGCGTCTCACTACGGTTTGAACTCAAAAACAAGTCTCATCCACGGCGGCGGTCAGCTCCACCACGACCGCCCGCTCGGGCAGGAACGCTGAAGCAGTCTCCGCGTGACGGCCCATCCATCGGACGACGCCGACGGCGGGGGCTGCGGACCTCGTCTCGCTGCGACCAGCGCGCCGGCGAGCATCGCGACGCCCCAACAACACGCCGTTCCCAACGCAATGCCGGCCAAATCCCGAAGCCAATCCGTCCATCTCGGCGTTCTCGTAACCGTAAAGTGCTGGCCGATCTCCGTCAATCCGCCGTAGATCGCCAGGATGGGCACGATGCTCCATCGCGGCAAAGGCCAGCGAGTCGTCAACGCTAAGACGGCCAGCACAAAAAAACTGACGATATGCGCCGCGGGATGCAGCATCTGCAATAACCACGGCCATTCTCCCTTTATGCCGATCAACCACTCCGGATGATTGGCCAGCAACAACATGGTCAGAAAGATGACATAACCGATGCAAACAATTCTCATCAACCACTGCATAGCGATGCAGACAATCCTCATCAACCACTGCATAGCTTCCCTCCGTCGGTCCCTGTGCGCTCGGACACACTCGATGCTTCTTGCTGGAGGGAAATGGGCCTCAATCGACGGAAACTCCAAAAGTCAAACCAATCCTCGGGCCGCGCCGTGAATACGATAAGGTCAGACGCTCCGACTGTCTGCACAACCGCCACGCGCCCCCGGGCGTCTCTCAGCGGAGACCCTTGCCAACTAGGCAATTATTATACTCCCAATGCCCGTGCGAACGTCGCCACGGCAGGCACCCGGCATCGATCTCCCAGAAACAGAACGCCTCAGTTACATCCATTTTAATGGAAAACAGGGCGGTTGCAAGTCTGGAGCCACGCATGGGACGAGTCCGAAGCCCCTCATTCGAGCCACTTTCCCCAGCCTTTAACTATGTGCGGCTTGCAGGGGCCTCACCGTGCCAAGGAGAGCCAGTCCACGCTCACGTCGGTCTCATCGGCGGCCCAAGCTACCTCGGCAAGGATCGGAGGCACGCATCGGGCAGCCAACTCCCCACGGTTTTGCGAGAGGCTGGCGTCATCCGCCCGGGGTGTCGCCGGATGGTTCAAGACGACGCCGGCAATCGCCAGTCCTTCGCGGAACACGCAGGCGGTGATCAGCGTTTGCAGCGTCTGGTTGATCGTCCCCAGCACATTGCGTGCAACCACTACAAGCGGAAATCCGAACTCCTCGGCCAGATCGGCGACATACTCGTCTTCTCCCATGCGGCGACATCAATCCGCCGGCGCCTTCGACCAGGATGATCTCCGACCGCTGCCGCCAGTATTCGAGGCCCTGACGGAGAAGGCCGGCATCGAGCCGGCGTCCCTCGGCCAGGGCCGCCAAATGGGGCGCCAGCGGGGCTTCGAAACACTGCGGGCAAACGCGATCGAACTGGCCCGGTTGGCCGGCGGCGTTCCAAAGCGCCACGGCGTCGTCCGACACGAGCACGCCGTCCACGCGCGAGCAACCGCTGGCCGCCGGTTTATAGACGCCGACCTTGCGGCCGTCGGCGGCGAGCCGTCGCGCGATAATCGCCGCCACGTAGGTCTTGCCCACCCCCGTATCGGTGCCGGTGATGAACAGTCCGGGAGTTCGACGTGGCATAGGGCCAACCATTGGAATCAACGTCGGTGGGGCGGACATTCCTGCCTGCCACAGACGTGACAGACAAGAATGTCTGCCCACCGGCACTTGTTCTCTACAATCCAAGAAACTCTTCCGCCGCCTCGCGCAATACCTGGCGATTGGGATCGATGCCGGTCCAAAGCCGCAAGCCGATGGCCACCTGCTCGATGAACATGGTCAACCCGTCGATGGTCTTGCAGCCGCGGCGCCGGGCTTCGCCCAGCAGCCAGGTTTCGGGGGAGTTGGCGGTCACGTCGGCCACGAACAACTCCGGCCGCAGCGTATCGGTGACAATCGCCAGCAGGGCGTCGCTGTCGCCGTGTTCGATGCTCGTGGCGTTGACGAGCAATTCGGCCTCCGGCGGCACGTGATAATCGTCCAACCAGGAAACCGACGAAACCGTCGCGGCAAACTTGCCCGATAGCGTTGCAACCAACTCGGCGGCGTGGCTGTCCGTGCGATTGACGATGGTCAGCCCGGCAGCGCCTGCCGCGGCCAATTCGACGGCCACGGCCCGGGCGATCTGGCCGGCGCCCAGCACTACCACGGTCTTTCCAGCCGGATCGAGCGCCGTGCGGATGGCTTCGACCGCGCCCTTGCCTTCGGTATTTTCGCCGACCAGCGCGTTCTCTTCGCGAGAGATGAGATTGACCGCGCCGATCATCGCGGCCGTGTCGGTCGTGCGATCGAGCAAGGCAATGACGGCCTGCCGGTGCGGCGGGGCACAATGGGCGCCGCGAAACCCCAGCGCCCGCAAGCCGCGCACCGCATCGCCAAGATCGTCGGGCCCGACCTCGAAGGTCAGGTATCGCCAATCGAGGTCGTGATGGGCGACGGCCTTCTCGATCATGTACTGCGTCGGGTTTCCCCCCACGGGACAGGCCAGCAAGGCCAGCAGCGGTTGTACGGCGGAACTGGACATCGATAATCGTTGATTGCTAATTGCTGATTGTTGATTGCCACAAGGGTTGGGCCGATGTTCAATCGACAATCATAAATCATCAATCATCAATCAGAAATCCCCCCTTGTTGGCAGAAGCCTGCCGCCGCACTCTCGATTCACTTGCCCGCCTTGGCAGGCGGTCTTTCGGGCTCCTTCGACGGCGACTTCGGTTTGGGCGTTGACGGCGTCTTTGGCGTGCTGGGTGGCGTGATGGTGGACTTAACGAACGCTGACGCCACGACTATGCCCCCCGCGTCGGTAGGCTGGACAAGAACAAGCGGGACTCCCGTCGGAGAAAAGGTCTGGATTACACCTCCCTTCTTCACGTCGGTAGCAACAACAACCGTCGGCCGACCGTTTTGCCCGCTAATCACCAATTCCCCGCATCGAATGCCCCGAGCAGCCAGGCCGCCGGCGGCGATCACCTGATCGACCTGCAATTGAGTGCAGTGAATCCTTCCCGCCGCAAACTCCTCGCCACAGCGAAGGTTGCGAACGGCAAGCCCGTCGACAAGCTGGTCGACCTGCAACTGGCCGCAGTGAATCCGCCCCGCCGCGATTTCGTTGGCCTGAAAATGCCCCTGGGGCACAATCTTGTCGCGGAGCACGATTCCGAGAGTCAAGAGAAGCAGCGGATATACGATCCAGCGTTCGCGGGTAGACATCACGGAACCCTCCAATTGACCAGACTTTCCCAAACAACCAGCAATCGTGTTTGTAGCTCCGGCTTCAGCCGGCAAGACTGAAAGTGAACATATCGCCCCGCTGGGTTCGCGAAAAGGGGAAAACTAGGAAAATCGCGGTTGCGTCTGGGGAACAGACGCGGCTACAATCGCCGGCCATGCCCGTCACGAAAAAACGGGGACTGCCTTTGCCGGAATTTGGCGCGGCGACGGTTCCATTGCCACAGAAATCGGTACATCCCAAAAAACCGAAGTACGAAGGCATTATGGGTAGTCGGTCTGGTCGATGGCTGATTCTCTTGTTGGCGGCGGCGACGGTTTGGGGGTTTCTCGACGTCCGCCGCCGTGGATATTGCTATCCCGATTGCCCCGAAGAGCATAGGACCGATCTGACGGTGTACACCGAGGCGGGCGCGGCCTTCTTCGACGGCCGCGAGCCCTACGAGGTTGCCAATCCGCGCGGCTGGACCTATCTCTATCCGCCGCTGTTCGCCCTGCTGTTGGCCCCGCTGCATCCGTTGCCGATGCAAGATCAGGTGACGGTTTGGTTCTTCTTGAACCTGTTGGTCTGCTGGGGCTGCTACCGCGAGTGCCGCCGAATCGTGGCGATCGTCTGCGACGAAGATCCGCGGGTGCGCGCCGCGTGGACGCGGTGGCTTCCCTGGCTGGGCGTTGCCGCGGTGGCAGCCGCCGCGCTGCCGACGTTGAACTGTCTGCAACGCGGGCAGGTGGGCGTCGTCAAAATGTACCTGCTGTTGCTGGGGCTCCGCGTGACTCTTAGCGGCCGCTCCTATCGCGCCTGGCTGCTCGGCGGCGTCGTGCTTGCCTTGCCCGTCGTATTGAAAATCGTGCCGGCGCTGCCGGTCGGGTTTCTCCTCTTCCTGGAACTGGCCGAATGGGCATGGAACTATGCGAAACGGCGGGCGGCCGGCAGGGCGGACATTCCTGTCTGCCCTGATTCCACTGGTGTGCCACTGCTTCGCAGAAGCAGTGCCGAGTGCAACCCGCCGCCCCGCACTGCTTGCGAGCAAGCAGTGGCACACGGCAGCGAGAAGGGCGAGCTTGCCACGTTGTGCGGGCTTCGTTTCCTGTCGTCGAGTTTCGGCTTTTCTCTCGGACTGGTTTTGTTCTTCCTCATTGTTCCGGCGATGCTGATCGGTTGGAACGCGAACCTGCATCATTTGGACACGTGGGGGCGGTTCATGCTCACCAAGGCCGACAACGGCGGAATGGACCCGCGCTCGGGCAATTCGCATTCCGCCCGCAACCAGAGCCTGCAAAACGCGGCCTACCGATTGGGCAACTTCGGCTCACATGTCTTCGCCGACGGGCCCGATGATCGCCTGGTCGAAAACTTCGACGCCCCGAAGATGGCGATGGATTCACCGGCCTCCGACCGATTTCTGTTCTTGTCGCGGGCGATGCTCGGCCTGACCCTACTGGCGTTAGGCGTTCAGCTTGCTCGGCAGCCCGGCAACAAGTTGAACATGGCCACGGGCTTTGCGTTGTCGTGCGTCACGATGTTGGCGGTCTCGCCGGTGGCGCGTGCCCATTACTTCCTGCTTCTCGCCCCCGCCATCCTGCTCGTACCGCTCTGGCTCGATCGTCACGGCCGGCCGCGGGCGGGCATCGTCATGGCCGCAATTCTGCCGGTGCTCTCCATTCTGCACTACATTCTCCTCCCCTACGGCGGCCGCGTCGGCCTGCTCGGTTTTGGCACTACGGCATGGCTGATGGCCGCAATGGTGCTGATCGCCCGAACGGATTGGGCAACAGTCCGTGCCGCGAAAGCGAAGGACGCACGAACTGCCGCTTCTGCATCGATTCTCGGCCGAGCGGCGTGACGTGCCCTGCGAGAGTTGACTAGCGTGCGATGGACTTTGGCTCCGCCACTTTCGGCTTCTTCAGCAAGTCCTTGAATTTCGCCCGCACCTTGGCCACTTTCGGCAGCGCCACGGAGCGGATGTAGGGCTCATGGGCGTGACAGGCGACGTAGTTCTGATGATGGGCCTCGGCGGGATAAAACGCCACCAGCGGCTCCAGCGTCGTCACGATCGGGTGGTGGAACACTTTGGCGTCGGTCAGGTCGGCGATCATCGCTTCGGCAATCTGCTTTTGCTCGTCGTTGGCGTAGAAGACGGCCGAGCGGTACTGCGTGCCGACGTCGGCTCCCTGGCGGTTCAAACTGGTCGGATCGTGCGTGGCAAAATGGACCTTCAGCAGCGTTTCGTACGAGATTTTTCGCGGGTCGTAGACGATGCGGACCGATTCGGCGTGGCCGGTCAGGCCGGTCGAAACGGCCGCGTAGTTGGCGGTGCTGGCGTCTCCGCCGGCATAGCCGCTGGTGACGTCTAGAACGCCGTTAAGCTGCCGAAAGACCGCCTCGACGCACCAGAAACAGCCGCCGGCGAAGACCGCCTCGGCTCGCTCGGGGGACTGTCCCGATTTTCGTCTCAGCGAAAATGGGACTGTCCCCTTCAGCGCCGCGTCGGGCTCGGCGATAGTCTTCAATTGATCGGTGGCGACAAATCGCAGGGCCTCGGAGTTCAAGCAGTACCTCATGCCGGTCGGCGGGGGCCCGTCGTCGAACAAGTGCCCCAGATGCGCGCCGCAACGCTGGCAGAGGATTTCGGTGCGGACCATGTGATGGCTGGTATCGCGCTTCTCGCGGATGTTCTCCTTTGCCGCGGGCTGAAAGAAGCTGGGCCAACCGCTGCCCGAGTGGAACTTCGCATTCGACTCGAACAACGGGAGATTGCAGCAGACGCAGAGGTACATGCCCGGCTTGTCGTTATTCAGCAGCCCGCCGCAGAAAGCCGCTTCGGTGTTCTTGCCGCGGGTGATGCGGTATTGCTCCGGCGTCAGGCGCAGCCGCCACTCGGCGTCGGAAAGGACGACTTTGGGAACTTCCACCGGGCCGGTGAGCTTGCCATCGGCACCGATGACTCGAACGCGCACGTACGACATTGGGGCTTTCTCCTTCGGCTTCGTCCCCGGCTTGGTTGCGGCGGCGGCATCCATCGGGCCGCTGCAACCGGCCGCAATAAGGATGATTATCAACGATAAGAGGCTGATTTGGAATCGCATATAGGAGGTCATCCCCTTGTGTGTGGCAAACACCCTTGTCTGCCATGTCTGCCACATTTTCTCCGGGAGACAAGAATGTCCGCCCCCGCCATCTTCACCCTTTATCCCCAACGCTTCTCCTATGGAAACTATATGCGGCAGCAAGCGAGGATCAAGTGGGCGGAATTCCGCCGTACCACTCACCCGCCGGGGGTACTTCCCATCACACCCACGATCGGCGATAATCCTGAACATGAACAGCAGATGGTTGTTCGCGGTGATTGTGTTGGTGCTGCTGGGCGGTTGCTTGTCGCAGGAAGAGCCGACGACGAAGCTGGGGGATGAAAGCGTGCGCGTCGAGCCGCACGGCAAAGTCGATGCATTCGGTCTGCCGCTGGAAATCGTTCTGAACCCGCCGCCGGCGCCGAAGGGAATCGAAGGGCCGTCGCCGCCGATCAAGGAAATGCCGAAAACGGGGGCGAAGAAATCGTCGCGGGGGCTGCTCGACTTGGGGCTGTAGTGCGTTCGTTACGGCGCATCGGCAGACGCCCCGCGACTGCGGTCGCGGGGTGAAACGGCGTCGCTGCTCATCCCCCGCGACCGCGGTCGCGGGGCGTTCCGATCGTACATATCCGACACTCAACACCCGCGATTCCACCGCCCCACTTGTCCGAGCATCGTATACTTGCCGTATGAACGTCGCCTATTGGACCCAAGTGCTGGCGGCAAGCGAATGGGTGATCCGCCTGACCATGCTGCCGGTGATTGTGTTGCGCAAGGAAAAGCCGGCCACGTGTCTGGCGTGGCTGGCCATCGTCTTTTTCGAGC
Source organism: uncultured Planctomycetia bacterium (assembly GCA_963719005.1). Classification (GTDB taxonomy): domain Bacteria; phylum Planctomycetota; class Planctomycetia; order Pirellulales; family Thermoguttaceae. The sequence continues at coordinate 1,428,895 of CAVRAR010000014.1, read as the reverse complement.
CCTGGATCGGCTTGGGGCTCTACCTGCTGATCGGCGAGAATCGGCTGGGTCGGCGGCAATTGACGCGTCGGCAGCAGCTTCGCCCGCTGCTCGACGTCTTCGAGCATCCGAGCGTTGCAGCGAACCGCATCGTCCCCGACGACAGCGACGAGTATAACGTATTGGTCGCAACTGGCCGAGCACGGCGGCGGCCTGCCGGTCGTGGGCGGCAACGCCATCTCGCTGATGTCCGATACCGACGTGGTGATCGACCGGCTGATCGCCGAGATCGACGCCGCCCGGCACGACGTTCATCTGTTGTTCTACATCTTCAAGGACGATTCGGTGGGGCATCGCGTGGCCACGGCGCTGGCCCGGGCGGCGGCGCGGGGCGTCGTGTGCCGCGTGTTGGCCGACGCCGTGGGCTCGCGGCGGCTCTTCCGCCACCTGGCGCCGTCGATGCGGCAGCAAGGAGTGCGAGTTTTCCCGGTTCTGCCCGCCAATCTGTGGCGGATTCCTTTTTCGCGGCTCGATCTGCGCAACCACCGCAAGCTGGCGGTGATCGACGGCACGGTGGCGTTCACCGGTTCGCAGAACATCGTCGAGGCCAGCTACGGCCACAAGCGGGCGGGCGTCTGGTTCGACATCATGGCCCGCATCACCGGCCCGGTCGTCCGGCAGCTTCAGGGCATTTTCCTGGAAGACTGGTTCTACGCCTCGGGCGAGTTGCTGGAAGATCCGGCCCTGTTTCCGGCGGGCCATCCTGCCGGCTCGATCGCCATCCAGGTGATTCCGACCGGCCCCGACCAGCCGACCGAGTTGTTTCAGGATCTCGTGGTGAGGTCGATCTTCCTGGCGCGTCGTCGCGTCGTCATCACATCGCCTTATTTCATCCCGAACGAAGCGATGTTGCTGGCGTTGCGTCTGGCGGCGTTGCGGGGCGTGCAGGTCGATCTCGTCATCCCGAAACGATGCGACCATCGGGTGACCAACGCCGCCGGCGCCTTCTATTGCGACTATTTGATGAAATTCGGCGTCCGCGTCTTCCTCTTTCAAGAGGGCATGCTTCACGCCAAGACGCTCACGATCGACGACGAGTTGGGCATGTTCGGCTCGGCGAATTACGACATCCGTTCGTTCAACTTGAACTTCGAGTTGAATCTGTTCGTCCATGCGGGCTCGGCGGTCGAGGAGATGCGCGCCTTGCAGGAAGGCTATCTGGACAAATCGCTGCAAGCCGTGCCCGGCCAATGGCCCTCGCAGACGCGCAGCAGCCGCTTGAAGATGAATCTGGCCAAGCTCTTCAGCCCGCTGATGTAGCCCGCTGATGCACGGTGCTGATTAGTGTCCTGAGGACGTTTGCAGCCTAGCCTCGTCAAGCTCCGAGCGAACCCCAAGGCTGTCGGCCCAATGATCCAAGTAATCGACGTCGAGCACGTCTCGATTCATCTGCAACAGGGCCACGGCGTCAGCGCGGTCGATCACCCGTCCCGCCAGCAGTTTGTGCAGAATCAGGTCTTCACAGGCGAGGACCGCAATCTCATCGTCGATGCCGGGCAGTGCGGTGGCAATACGTCTGGAAAGTGCTTGCCGATGATACTCCGACCTTCCCAAGAGAAGATTAATCTGAAGTTCCATCATGGATTCGGGAGGCTCGTAGACGAGTTGGACGAGTTCCCATTGGTCCAGATCGACGACCGGCGGGCTGTGTTTGGTGCGTATCCCCGCCCTACGTAATCGCTGCAACAGCGAATCGAGATTCTCGCGGCCGATGCCGAGCAACAGGTCGATGTCCTTCGTGGCGCGGACGTGCTTCCGGGCCGCCAAAGCCAATCCGCCGACGACCGCCATCGGAATGCCGAGCGGCTTCAGCGTTCGCCAAACGTGCTGCAACGTCTGAAGCACAAGTTCACCGGACATGGCCGCCTCCTCGCCGCTCGAACTCCCGCATCATGTGCAGGACCGTGCGGTCGTGTTCTTGCGTCTGCTCCGCGTACCACTTGCGATAGGCGGCCTTCAGGTCTCCGTCCGGTCCGATCTCGCGCCGCAGCCCGGCCAGCAAGAACTGCTCGCAAGCGTCCATCAAGTCAACCCATGCGGCGATGCATTGCTGGGGGGTGGCCGACTTTGGGACCGACGGCGACAGATCCCATGGAGACGACGTCGTGCTTTCCGCCATACGGCCTCCCAAGCAAAAACCCTCTTCTAGTGTACCTCCCGCTACTCGCCGTTCGTAGCCCCGCCTTCAGGCAGAACTCCCTCGCGGAATCCGGCCGAAGCCGGAGTTGCAAACGGAGGGGCCACCCAAGATTCCTGCACCGCCGGCGAACTACAGTTGAACGGAACTGGCTTCGCCGAAGCATGAGAGCAACGGCCGAATGGGGGGGGGTCGATTGACAACCGGCGACGGATTTCCCATGATGAGTAGACTTGTTCGTTCCTCATTTCGCCGGGAATTGAAAAAGGGGGACTGGGCATGACTTCTGTATTCATCGTCTGCGCCGCCATCGGCGGCACCATTCTGGTCTGTCAGCTCGTGATGATGTTGATTGGGCTCGGCGGCCATGCCTTCATGGACGCAGACATGCCCGCCGACGTCGGCCACGGCTTCGGCGGAGACTTCCACGCCGGCGGCGACGGTTTGCACGGCGACGCCGGCCTCCACACCGATCACGCCGGCGGCGATTCGGCGGATAGCGAGCAGGGCATCCAACACGGTTCCACCTGGCTCTTCAACGTCCTCTCGTTTCGCACGATCACCGCGGCGCTGACCTTCTTCGGGCTGGCCGGCTGGACGGCGCAATCGGCTGAAATGTCGCCGCCAACCGCACTTCTCGTGGCGGTGGCGGCGGGCGTGGCCGCTATGTACGCGGTCTATTGGCTGATGCAGTGCCTATACCGGTTGCAGGCCGACGGCAACGTGCGAATCCAGCGGTCCGTCGGGCAACACGGCAACGTCTATCTCCGCATTCCCGCCAACCGATCTGGCAGCGGGAAAATCCAGTTTAATCTGCAAAACCGGATCATGGAGTACTTGGCAGTCACGGATGGCCCCGAACTCCCCACCGGTGCTAAAGTAGTCATAGTGGGCATCGTCAATCCGACGACGCTCGAAGTTCAGGCCGACTGAGCACGCCGCAGCCAAACAACAACCAACACCGCGCTACCTTCCGACTCTAGGGGAAACCGCCATGATCGCTTCGCTCTTCCATTCAACGTCTTCCTCGTTGGCCCTCTTCGCCGCCGATCCGCCTGTGGGCTCCTTCTGGGTCGGAGTGATACTCCTCTGCTTTGTCACGGCCATCATATTGTTGATTGTCTTCGGGGTGGCGGCGAGGTTCTACAAACGCTGCCCCAGCAACCGCATCCTGGTGATCTATGGCAAGGCGGGCCGCGGGCACGACGCGGCACTTTGCATCCACGGCGGCGCAAAACTGGTCTTGCCGCTCATTCAGGATTACGCCTGGCTGAGTCTCGAACCGATGCAGATCGAGATTCCGCTTCGTGGCGCGCTGAGCGTCGAGAACATTCGCGTCAACGTACCCAGCGTGTTCACCGTCGCCGTCGGCACCACGCCCGAACTGATGCAAAACGCCGCCATCCGCCTGCTCGGTCTGAGCAACAAGGACATTCAGAAGCAGGCGGAAGACATGATTTTCGGCCAGCTTCGCCAGGTGATCGCCTCGATGCTGATCGAGGACATCAACCGCGACCGCGATAAGTTCCTCGAAGCCGTGCAGAAGTCGCTCGAACCGGAGTTGTGCAAGATCGGCCTGGTGCTGATCAACGTCAACATCACCGACATCACCGACGAGTCGGGCTACATCGAGGCGATCGGCAAGAAGGCGGCGTCGCAGGCGATCCAGAAGGCCCGCGGCGACGTGGCCGACAACGAGAAGATGGGCGAAATCCGCGTTGCCGACGCCGAACGCGAAAGGACCGTCCAAGTGGCAAACGCCCACAAGCTCCGCGAGATCGGCACGCGCGAGGCGATGCGCGAGCAGGCGGTTCGCGTGGCCGAATTGGAGAAGGAGCAGAAGATCGGCGAGCAGACGGCCGGCTTCCAGCGCGACGCCGAAGTGAAGGCCGCCGAGCGCGACATGCGCATCAAGCTGGCCCAGGCCGACGCCCAGGCCGTCGAGGGCGAAAACCTCTCGAAGGCCGACATCGCCGCCTCGCAGGCCGGCTTGCAGGTGAAGAAGGCCGAAGCCTACGAACTGGGCGAAACCCGCAAGGTTCGCGCCGAGGCCGCCGTGTTGGAAGCCGAGCACCTCGCCCGGGCGAAGGCCGCGTTGGCCGAGGCCCAGCGGATCGAGGCCGAGCGTCGCGCCGAGCTGGAAGCCCCCGCCAAGGCCGAGCGGGCCCGCGTCGAAGTCGACGCCGCCGCCGAGGCCGCCAAACGCCGCATCGAGGCCGAGGGCGAGGCCGCCGCCATCTTCGTCAAGCTCGAGGCCGAGGCCCGCGGCCAGTACGAAATCCTCGCCAAGAAGGGCGAAGGCTTGCAGCGAATCATCGACGCCTGCGGCGGCTCGGAGCAGGCCTTCAAAATGCTCATGCTCGAGCACTTCGACAACCTCGTCGATGCTTCCGCCAAGGCGATCTCGAACATCAAATTCGACAAGGTCGTGGTCTGGGAGGGGAACAGTCAAGACGGCAAGAGCGCCACGGCGAGCTGGCTGCACAACATGGCCCGCACCCTGCCGCCAATGATGCAGGTGATGCGCGACATCGGAGGCGTCGAGTTCCCCGAGCGATTCGTCAACCTCGACGGCGCCGATTCCAAGCGACCGGAGGCGAAGCCGCCGGTCGATGGTCACCTCGACCCGCAGAAGGCTGTTTAGCCCGCCGTTTAGCCGCGTCCCGAAGGGAAGCGATCGTGCCTTCCCACCCCGCTCTGCGCGAATTCACAACTCGCATGCGCGGAGAGTCATGGACAAGACACGATCTTCGCGATTAGAATGGGCGGCCTCGCACGAGGAAAAGCACCCGCCCATGAAACCCGTCGACAATTCCACCTTGGATCTTCTCTGGTTTGATGCCGACGCGCGGGATACGCGGTTGCGGCAACTGGTTGCGGGGCGGATGGCCGAAAACCCGCCGCCGGCGATCGACGATCATATCGTCGCCACGTACTTCCTGGCCTTGCGCACGGAGCAGCTTTCCCGGATCGCCAAGGAGATCGCCTACCACGCCACCAGCGGAATCAAGAATCCGCCGCCCGGCTCGCTGCTGGCCCAATGTACCGCCCACGCAGCCGGCGTCGACGTCTGGGACGCTACGGGGCGGATTGGCCTGCTGCACATGGCGTTTCCGTTGAAGATGCTCCTGCAACCGGACGGCCATCTCACCAGTTGCGACATTCTGCACACCGTGGCGGGTGCGATCATCTTCGACGTGTACGAGAACCAGGACGCCCGGTTGGTGGCGCTGCAAATCCCCGAGCACGTGCTGCGGACGTTTCCCGGCCCCGCCTACGGTCCCTTCGGCTTGCGCGAGCGCGCCAACTTCACACCCGACGAACCGGCGTTCGGCACCATTTTGAAGCCGACCGCCGGCATCACCGCCGACGAAGTCGCCGCGTTGGTCGCCGAGGCCGCCGAGTGCCCGCTGCTGCTGTTCGTCAAGGAGGACGAAGACCTTTACCCCAACTTGGACTATTCGCCCATCCGCGATCGCGTGCGCGGCGCGGTGGGGGCGATCGAGCGGGCGAAACAGCGGCGCGGCGGCAAGGGACTGATCTTCGCGCCGCACATCACGGGCGCCCCGCACGAAATGCAGGAGACGCTCCAGGCCGTCGTCGAGGCCGGAGCGACCGGAGTGATGTTCAGCGAGACCTTCGCCGGCGGCACGGTCCGCATGGTTCGCGAGGCCACGAAGCACCTGCCCAGTCCGCCGGCGATTTACGGCCACAACGCCGGCATCGGCGTGAAGACCCGCGGCGGCATCTTCCGCGAAGTGATCGACCTGTTGGCTCGGCTCGACGGCATCGATATTCGCCAGACCGCCCCCGTTCGCCCCGGCCCGCCGTTCATTCGCCCTTACGGCGACGAATGGATCGCATCGGAGGAGATTTTGTCCCGCGATCTGCCGGGTATTCGCCCGACGATGATCGCGCGGGCCGGCGGGTTGGATCAGGGCAACATCATTCTCAATCTGGCCGACGCCGAGCGCCGCGGCATTGCCGCCAACGTCCTCTTCCTCGCCGGCTCCGCGATCAACTCGATCAAGAACGCGCAGGGCCGCCCCGATCCGAAGCTCGGCGCCGAGGCCATGCTCCAGGCGTTGCAGGTGCATCGCTCCGGCGAACTGGCCGACACGTCGATGGACGACCATCTGCCTAAACTGGCGGCCGTCGCGCGGGCAAAGAATCTGACCGCCCTGACCGAAGCATTACGACAACGATACCCGGAGCTTGCCAAATGAATCATCCGCCGATCAAACTCGTGGAAAAGCCGTGGGGATGCGAACGCTGGGTGGCCCACACCGACAAGTACGCCTTCAAGATCATCGAGATCAAGGCGGGCACCCGATCGAGCCTCCAGTACCACGTTCGCAAGCACGAACACATCTACGTCGATTCCGGCGTGTTGCAAATGGAGTGGGAGGACGAATCGGGGAAAATGACGACCCTGACGCTCCATCCGGGCGACGTCGTCGAGAACAAGCCGGGCCGCAAGCACCGCGCCACCGCCGTCGAGGACGTTCGGATTCTGGAAGTCAGCACGCCCGAGTTGGATGACGTGGTGCGGGTCGAGGACGATTACCATCGCTAACATCGTTTACAGCTTTTCAGGTTGCCGACAATGTAGGGCGTGGGAACCATAATCCCAGCGGTAGAAATATGACGGATAAGATCGTACTTTTTGGTGCGGGCGCCACGGGACGAGGACACGTCGGGCTGCTGGCCTGGCAGGCCGGCTTCGAGATCGTCTTCGTCGATGAAAAGACGCCGTTGGTCGAGGCCCTCCGCCGGCAGGGCCGCTACACGGTCAAAATCTTCGGCGACCAGCCGCAGGAGATCGTCGTATCCGGCTACCGCGTCCATCATTCGCTCGATCGGGCGGCGGTGGCCGAGGAAATCCGCGACGCCCGGCTCGTGCTCACGGCCGTATTCGATCAGAATCTGCACGACGTGGCCAAAACGCTTGCCCTGGGCATTTCGGCCTGCGCCTGCGCCGGCCGCACGACGCCGCTGAATTGCATCGCCTGCGAGAACATGATGGATAGCTCGACGCAGCTCGGGCGGCACGTTCGCACGCACCTCGGCGGCGCAGATCTCGACTGGTGCGAAGCGAATGCCGGCTTTCCCGACTGCATGATCAGCCGCGTCGTCCCTCGGCCCGAGCCCGATCCGCTGAGGATCGTCGCCGAAGACTACAACGAATGGACCGTCCGCCGCGAGTCTTTCCGCGGCGAGAAGCCGACGGCCCTTTCGGCCCTCGAACTGGTCGACAACCAGACGGCCCGGCTCGAACGAAAGCTCTTTATCCATAACGGCGGTCATGCCACGTGCGGCTACCTCGCCTTCCATCGCGGGCATCGCTACATCCACGAGGCCGTGGCCGATCCGGAGGTAGCCGGGCACGTGGTCGCGGCGCTCGACGAGCTAGGCGAGGTCGTGCGGCAAAAATGGGGCTTTTCGGCGGAGTCGATCGACCATTACAAGCAAGACCTCTGCCGACGGGGCGCGATAGCCGAGATGCGCGACGAGGTGTTGCGGGTGATTCGCGATCCGATCCGCAAGCTCTCGCCGCGCGAGCGATTGGTCGCCCCCGCCTCGCTGGCCGTCGAGTACGGCTTGCCGCGCGGCGAGATCGTCCACGCCATTGCGGCGGCGCTGCGCTACTGCCATCCGAAAGACCCGCAGTCGGTCGCGCTTTCCGAACAACTAGCCAAGCAGGGACTATCGAAAGTGCTGGAAAACGTGTGCGGCATTGCACCCCGGTCTCCGCTGGCCGCCGAAATCGAGCGAGCCTGGCGAAAATGAGCGTGGCGCGGGGAGGGGCGTGACTTCGTGCTTCTCGCGCATGCGACGGTAGAAGCAGATGTGAACGGTTGCAGGGACTTGCGTCCTACTTGCCCGCCTTCGTCTCCGCTTTCTTACCCGCCTTCTTATCTGCCTTCGTACCTGGCTTTTTCTCTGTTTTCTTCTCGGGCTGCTTCCACGCCCCCGCCTCTTGAAAGACCTTCGTGTAAAACTGCACGAAGGGGAGAAGCCCTCGTTCTTCGGTCTGGTACCACGGGCCCAAACGCATTCGTGCCAGATACTTGCCTCCGTTGATCGCCTCGATGACGAAGAGCGTTCCGTGCGAGCCTGAGTTGTCCTGATCCGACGATGGTTCCGGGGCATTGACGCCGTCGTCTTTTGGCATCTTCCCGAAACCGGTCTTCCCCAACGCTGCCATCAGGTTCTCCAACTCCTTCTTCGGCGCCTCGACCTCTTTCGCTTTCGCCTTCTTGCCCGACGTTTGCTCGTTCAGCCGGATGGAACGCCGGTAGCAGCGATCTCCCCTGGTTTCGTAGCGCACCACGGCGCGGTGCGCCGGATCGCAAGAGAAATACAGCACGCGAAGTGCGGAAACCTTCGTGTCTTTTTCTTTCCCGGCGAGGATCGGCTCCTTCAGATCGGCAAGCAGGTCGCCGCAAGTCGCTCCCGTTACCGGGTCGGGCGCATTGCCGGCGAAGTAGTCCGGCGATTTCTCGACCTTGACGGTGTTCTTGTCGGTGTCGATCGTAATCCGGCCGACCATTTGCTCGCGGGCTCTCGCTTGCCGCAGGCTGACTTGAAACGCCTCTTTCGGCCAGTATCCAAACGCCCAGATCTTCCCGTCGATCGTTTCGTAGAGCCAAATGACGGCGCCGTTGTGTTTCACTTCCCAACAGACCAGCTTGGGCTTTTCGCCGGTCGGTGAAGCGACGTCGATGAATGGGCCCATATCGATGGCGACGCCGGCGAGCATCGCCACCGCGTCGGCGCGGGACATTCCCGCCGACAAGACAATCTCCCCGCCCCGCGCGACCGAAACCGCGAAAAAGAGCGCCGTTACCGCAAGCAACGTTTTCACCATGACATGCCTCGTTGAATCGACTATTTCAGAAACGTGTTTGCCGCGAACGCAAGACGTTCGCTACCCAATGCCCTAAATTATAGCTCGTTTTTGACGCCGCAACAAGCAACCGCCGGGAGTCTCCGGCGGGACTGCGAAGTGCTTGGTGGCACGGCCATCCCGGCCGTGATGCACGGGCAGGATGCCCGTGCCACGATCAATTTCTCGACTTTGCAGTCCTCCTGCGGAAATCTCGCTGCGCGCCGTTCTTGACAATCGCCGCTGCGCCGGTGTAGAAACCCGTTGGTCGCGGCCGCCTTATGGGGACGGCCCCTTGCCCTGCAATGCCGCATGGAGAAGTTTGCCGGCGATGAACGCGCCGAAAGTCAAGAAATGGCTCTTTCGCCTGGCGGCCGCCGTGGCGGGCGTGTTCTTCGCGCTCCTGGCTGCGGAGATCGCCGCACGGATCTTCTTCCCGCCGAGGACTACGATCCGCTATACGATCCAGCGAAACTCCGGCTACTTCAGCCCGACGCTGAACCCTGACTCCCCGCTTTACTACACCTTCAGCGGCTTCGAGACGGACGGGAAGGGTTCGCTGGCGGTGCATTACCCCGACAACCGGCTGCGGAAGTTCTCCTTCCGCAAGCCGGCCGATACGTTCCGCGTCGTGGCCGTGGGCGATTCGCTGACCGAGGAGTGGAACCTGCCGGGATTCGTCAACTACACCGATTTTCTCCGCTCCGCGGTCGCGAAGGAACTGCCCGGCCGGAAGGTCGAGGTGCTGCCGTTGGGCGTCGGCGGATACAACACGTGGCAAGAGATGCATTTTTATCGCGACGGCTGGCGGCAGATTCAGACCGACGTGCTCCTCTTGGAATGCTGCTCGAACGACGCCGACGTGATGTCGTTGAAGAAAAGAGATCCGGGCCGGCCGTGGCCCAACAACGAGTGGCCGGAGTACGAGCTGGTGGGAACGCGCGTAGGGCGGCCGGATTTCTCCGGCGACGGAGCCGGTTTCCTTCAATCGCGGCTTCTCTGGCTCTTGCGGGATCACACCTCCGACTCGCCGAGCCTCAACGGCGGCGTTCAGTTGCCCGGCAACGACCAACAGCGGACGGCGTTTGTTTGGTTTCGCGACAACTCGCGCACCACGCGGATTCCGTTCTTCGTCGTTCTGTTCCCGTTGTTCGACGACGGCAACGCACAGACCGAATTGACGTACGTGAAGGGCCTGTTGGACGCGATCGGCGTGGAGTACCTCGATCTCCTGCCGCAGTTGCGCCGGCACGGCCGTCTCTCGGCCCTCGGCCGCGACCTCTACCATCCCAACGACCAAGGGCATCGCTACGCCGCCGAGGCGATCCTGCAATTCCTGAAGCGCCGAGGGCTGCTCCCGGCGAAAGATTAGCCCGCATTTCTCGCCGTGCAGCGATATTGGCCACCAGTGTGCCACTGCTTCGCAGAAGCAGTGTGGGGCGTAACCTGCTGCCCCGGCACTGCTTGTTCCAAGCAGTGGCACACGGCGGGTAGGGTCGGGATGTGATGCGGCGGTTTAGGCAAAACTAAGGTTCTTACGCCGCCGCGCTGTCGTCGAGCTCGCCGAATCTCTCGTCCTCTTCGCCTTCCCAGAGCGAATCGTCCTCGTCGGCGACTTCGTCCACGTCCCCGATCTCCTCTTCCCCGCCGTCCTCGCGGAATCCGTCGTCATCCGGCCCGGGTATCTCTTGCTTGGCCGCCGTCTTGCGCCGCGGACGCGGCGGCTTCTCGCGCTTCGGTTTCTCGTCATCGTCGCCCTGCGGCCGCAACACGATGACCGCCGGGCCGGGCTCGGCGTTGTTGGGCAATTGGCTGACCGGAACCTTCAGCGACTTGAACAACTTGAGGATGTGTTCGTGGCAGGTGAAGACGAGCAGTTGATGCCCTTCGGCGGCGAAATCGCGCAAAACGGCGGCCGCCGCCTTCGCCCGCTCGGCGTCGAAGTTCACCAGCACGTCGTCGAGCACCAGCGGCAGCGGCGACCCTCGCCGGGCGTACGAACTCGCCAAGGCCAGCCGCAGACTCAGGAAAAGCTGCTCGCGCGTGCCGCGGCTGAGCGACTCGACCGGCAAGGCTCGCCCCTCGGCGTCGTCAACCCGCAGCGAGCGATCGCCCAGCGGCGTCCACACCCGCCGGTAATGCCCTTGCGTCAGCCGGTCGAGATAGACGGATGCCTCCTGCAACGTCTCCGGCTGGCGATGCTGCTGGTAGGCCTCGCGGATCACGTCGAGGATGCGGCAGGTTGTGGCCAGCACTTGCCAACGGTGCACGGCGTCTTCGAGCCGCTTTTCCAGCACGGCCAGATCGAGTTGCTTCGAGGCCATTCGCCGGTCGGCGGCCAGCGATTCCAATTGCCCGCTCAGCCGGCCGCGCTTCTCCAGCAGCCCGTGCAGTTGCTCCTGGATGCCGGCCAGCCGCTGCCGCAACTCGCCCGATCGCCCCTCGAGCAGGCCGGGATAGTCGGCTTCCAACTGCTGTCGAATTGCGTCTTCGGAGCATTGCGAGGCCAGCGCCGCTTCGATGTCGTGGGCGACCGCCTCGCGTTGCCGCCGCAGCACGTCGGTCCTGGCGCACTCCAACGCCCGCTGGCGGAACTCCTGCTCGTCCTTGACGCCGACCTCGATGAACAACTGCCGGCGGCGGTGTTTCTGGCGGCCGATCGCCTCCTCGTGCTTGCTTTGTCCGGCACGAAGGCGCCGCCGCTTGACGGCGAATCTCCTCGCGGCGCTCGACAAACGTCGCCTGCCGCGCGGCGGCCTCGGCAAGCTCGCTCAACTGGTCGAGCAAGGTGAGCGAGGCGAGCGACACCCCTGCATCCGCGGCAAGTTGAACGACCCGGGCCGCGAAGGAATCCAATTCCGCTTGCCGCCGGGCGAGCTTCCTCGCGGCGCTGCGCAAGACGCCGCTGCGTTTCGGCGATCCAATCGCCGCGCTCGACCAGCCGGCGAGCCTGTTTCGGGGCGATTGTGTTCGGGAAGTCCCGCCGCGGCCAGCGCCTCGCGCCAGCGTCGTCGCGCGGTCTTGAGCGACTGCTCCGCCTCGTCCGCCCGGCGTGCGGCGACGTCGGCGTCTTGCTGTGCTGCGGCGCGCCGGGCGTCCTGCGAGCGCGATTGCCTCCAAGGCAGCCAAGTCGCTCTCCGCGGTCTGAAGCCGGCTGACGATCGGCCCTCCGCCGCGCGGCAGTTGGGCGTCCAAAGTATCGCGGTCGTCCTCGGTCTGCTCGACCTGCGATTTCAGCGTGGCGAGTTGCTTCTGGCAGGCTTCGAGTTGCTTGGCGTTCGAGCGTTCGATCAACGTCTTGCTGCCGACGGCCGCCCCGATGCCGCCAAGCCCCACCACTACCAATCCCCAGCCGATCCCGCCGGTGATCGGGCCCGACAGGAAGAGCCCCGCCAGCACCAAGCACCATGCCGACGACGAACATGGCGCCAAGTCCAGACCAACGTATTGACGGGCAGCAGTTGCCGGTCGCTGCAATTGCGGCTCCGCTCCTCCAGTTCGGTCCGATGGCGAGCCAACTGGTCGAGCCGCTCGTCGATCTGCACGCGGCGGCGGTACTGCGAGACGAGATTGCCCGCGGCGTCCAGGGCGGAAGTCAGGTTCGATTGGCCATGCTCGGCCAGGGCCGTTTCGATCTGCTCGGCGAGCGCGTGAACGTTGTCGGCGGCCCGCGCGGCCGCTTGCCGCGCCTCCTGCAATCGCCGTCGCGCCTGTTGCACCAACTTGGCCGGCAATCGAAGCGACGCAAGCCGCTTGGCCGAAATCTCCGGCAGCAGGGGGACTGTCCCGATTTTCGTGTCAGCGAAAATGGGACTGTCCCCTTCGCCGCACTCTTTGACGCTCTCAGCGCCCAGCCCCAGCCGCTCGCTCTCGGCGGTCAATTCCGCGCCGAGGCCGGCGATTTCCTTCTCCAGCTCGCCGATCTGGCCCTGCAACTGCGCGATCCACGGCTCTTGTTCCTTGAACGCCTCGATCCGCGCGGCCTGACGCCAGAGCGACTCGTTGACGGCCAGCCCGGCGAATTCGCTCCGCAAGCGCCTCGCTCTGCCGGGCGAAGCGGTCGAGGTGTTCCTGGTGCTTCTGGATTCGGGCGTTGAGGGCGTCGAGCCGCTCGACGGCCGCTTCCGGCATGATCTTCAGCGGCCCGATCGCCGACAATTGCTCGTCGAGCGCGGCCCGCTGCGTCCAGCGGTCGCGCACCGCCAGGGCCAGGTCGGTCACGCGGGCAAGCCGCTCGATGCGATTGGCTTCTTCTTCGAGTTGCGTGATTTCCGCGTGCAGTTGCTCGCGTTCGGCGGCCACGTGACCGTAGCGATGGCCGACCGCGGCCAAGCTCGTCGATCTCCGCCCGAAGCTTCTCATAATCGGCCAGCAGTTGCAGCACCTGGCACGGCCGGCCGGCGGCGTCGAGGATGCGGTTGCGCGAGGCCGTCCAACTCCTGCAACACCTCGACCAGCGAGACGCGATCCAGCCCGGCGGTGAGATTGTAGAGCAGTTCGGCTGCTTCGGTGTCGCCGAGCGTGGCCAACTCCTGGATTTCGCGCAGGCCGACGGCGAAGACGTTGTTGAAGACCGTTTCGTCGACGTTCGACAGCAGCACCTTGACGAAATGCTCGCCCTGCCGGGTGCCGTCGGGAGCGGTCAGCGTAAGCTGCTCGCCCGGCGTGCCGTCGGCGGCCGAATCGTGGCGGCTGATCTGGAAGCGGCCGTGCGGTCCGGCCACGTCGAGCGTTCCGCCGGGCCGTCCGCCATGCAGCGGCGGCAAATACTCGCTGCCGCTGCGGCGAAAAGCCGTAGAGCATCGAGCGGATGAATTGCAGCAGCGTCGTTTTGCCGGCCTCGTTCGGCCCGTAGAAGACGTTCAGGGCGTCGGAGAAGCGTTCGATCCGCAGGCCGCTCCAAACGCCGTAGCCATCGACGTCGAGGTTCGTGATTTTCATGCCTGGGCCTCCTCGCCGCTGAGCAGATCGACGCCCAGCGCCGCCGCCTCGCGTAAAACGCCGTCGCGGGCCGTCTTGCCGGGAAAGGCGACCGCCGCGGCCAGCGTGCCCGCCCGATGCGCCTCGGCCAGGTATTGCTCCAACGCCAGCGGCTCGTCGGGGTTCATCTGCAACTGGCGAATCGCCCGCAGAAAGTCGCCGCGAATCGTCTCCTGTTCGTACCATTCGGGCGGCAGCGTTTCGGACAGCTCGACCTCGATCGCCACGCTCCACGCGGCCGGCTGTCGATAGCCGTAGTCGCCGCGGAGCCGATCGAGCAGCCCGTCGGCCGCGTCCCCGCGCCGCAGCGAGCCCAGCAGCGGGCCGCGGCCGGCGATCGTCCACGAGATCAGCAGGGCCACCGCCGGCGTCGCTTCCAACAGCGCGTGCATGCGCTCGCGGAGCCGCGATTCCAACTCCTCGGCCGTCGTGGTTTCGTCAATCAGCAGCCGCTCGCCGATCCAACGCGCCGAGTCGGTCGGAATCAGGCTGGTTCGCGTCTGGCGTTGTTCGTCGACTTGCACCAGCGTGCAGCCGTGAATGCCGCACTCCTCGGGCCGCCGGCCTTGTGGCGTGCCGCAATAATGGGCCACTTGCGAAGTGCCCGATGATTGCGGCAAAACCGGGGCGGTCTCCAAGCTGGCGTGCAAAACGCCGCCGGCAGCGGCGCACAGCGGCGTGCTTCGATCGTGCCGCCCGCCCAAGGCCCAATAGTGAATCCCGCGGGTTGGCAGCACCGCTAGATCGGGCTGGCCGTGGGCGACGACAATCGTGTACAGACCGGCGGGATCGGATTGGAAGTCGGTGGGCTGCCAGGGTCGCCGCTCATCGCGACTGACGCCCGCCACTCGCGCCAGCGGCCCGGGGACTGTCCCAGTTTTCGTGTCGGGGACTGTCCCGATTTTCGTCTCGGCGAAAATGGGACTGTCCCCCTTGACGCTTCCCTTCACGTTCGCCCCGCCATCGCCCTGCACCACCAGTTCCTCGATTCGACCCCGAGGGAAAACATGAACATTTTGCGGCAGCCGGACGGACGCCGGCCAGACCTCCGGCGGATCGGTCGCCGAGCCGGCCCAATAGACGGCGATCCCCCGTTCCGCCAGCCGGGTGAACTGCTCGGCCAGGAACAACGGTCCCCGCGGACCGGAACCTCCCGGCGCAACGACACCGCCCGAAAGAACTACGAATTTGACATCCTCGACTAATGCCGCGTCGAACACCCGTCGCGCCGCCGTGTAGGGGGCTTCGAGAAACAGATCGCGGAGATGGTCGGGCACTTCGGCCACGCCCATCAGCGGCCGTTCCAGGTGGAGGTCGCTGGCATGGATGAAACGAAACGGCCAACCAGACATCGCCACCTCCATGCTGACGGGGCAAGAGCGGAAAGCTAAATAGACTTGCGTGATCCTGGGAAAAAGGGGACAGGTCCAATTTGTGCGAAGCACCCTCCGGGCCGTTCCGGCAAATTGGACCTGTCCCCTTTTTCCCTCCCGAGATCGTGCAAGGGCATTTAGACACGCCGCCATAGTGTAGCGGGGATCGCGGAAAGGTTCCACACTGATTCGTGCGGTTGTCAGGAGATATGGGAAGAGTGCGTAATCTGGGGTGCGTGGCGGCATCACTCGCCCCGCTGTGCTGAATCAATCCTGTTCCGGCGAGTCCTTACGGTTGCTCTGCGAGTCCGTCACCTGGTCGAACTTTGTGACTTGGAATCGCAACTGCGCCGACCAAGCCGTCGAGGAACTTCTGTGCGGCAATGTACTCCATGGGTGGCATTTCGTTAATCTGCTCCCTCAACTGATCCTTGATCTCCTCGATCCGCTCCCGGATTTCACGGCTGCCATTCTTAACGGGGTCGCGGGAAGCCTGGTGGCCCGCGGCGGCAAGTCCCTCCAGTCCGCGGCGAGCGGCGTCAAACGCCCTGCCTTGCAGCGTCCTCGGCCAGCAAATCTTGCCCGTCTGGCGATCGATTTGGTTGGGCGGCAGTTGCAGCATGGCTGGGATTGCGGGAAGACCGTTCTCGTCGGCTGGACGGCGTCTGGCCAGCAGGCGCTCGGCCTGCTGAGCTCGATATCGGGCTGCGTTCATTCGACGAGCTTCGTCGCGTGCTTTGGCCGCCTCCCGTTGGTTCTGAATCGCCATGCTCTTGGCGATTTGCCAGTTGATGGCAGCCTGGGACATGGCAAGATCGTGTTGGTCCCATGCCTCCAGGGCGTCGGCGTAACTGTTGGGGAGTGATCGGGTGCCAGTCCCCACACCGGCAGCCACGACAACTAGATGGCCGTGGGAATAGTGCATACCATGATGGGGGTCAAGATAGGAGCCATGATGGGAATGCCCGGTAAGAGCATGGCTCCGGGCATAGGCCGAACGGACAGCAGTGGAAGGGTGGCCCGTGTGGACCGAATGCGAAACATGGCCGCCGCCATGGGGAACGCTATGCGGACTGCCGGCATTCGAGAGACCGCAGGCCAGCGAAAGACCAATACCTACGGCGGTGCCGATTAGGTGTCTCATGGGACGTTTCCTTTATTCTTGGGGTGTTGAGGAATTGGGAAGATGGGGTCGCTGTCTACCTGGTAATCCCCGTTTGATCCGCCAGCCCATCACCAGCCGTCTGGAGCGGGAAAAAGGGGACAGGTCCAATTTGTGCGAAGCACCCTCCGGGCCGTTCCGGCAAATTGGACCTGTCCCCTTTTTCCCTCCGAGCGCGTGCAAGAGAAGTCTAGCGGGGTGCCGTGGCCGCATTGCGTGGCCATGCGGCGTCCCCTGCGAGAAACATGCCCGCGAGAAGCGTGGCCATGGCGCCCAAGACGCCATGCAGAAGTGAGAAACGCTTAGACGACGTGGCCCGACTTGTCCAGATAGCAGAGCACCTGCTGCGTCAAGGCGTTGGCGTTGAGTTTCAGCGTGGCGCCGTCGCGGGGCATGTCGATCACCCGGACCACTTCCGACCATCGCCCGTCGTTGGGCAGCAGTTCCGCCAGGCGGTTCGGCGTCTGCTCGAAGAACGCATAGTTCCAGGAGTTGCCCTTGCGGCCCGGAAACAGCGCCAGATAGAGAATGTCCATCTCGACCAGGTCGTTGAAGAAATGCGTTCCCAACGAGACGTCGGGCACGAGGTCTTCGCGCATGGCGACGATCTCGCAGAGCACGGTGGCGGTGTCGATTTCGGCGAAGGAGACGGGCACGCCCAGCGAAGGCGTGGTGGTGCCCCAGCGGCCCGGCCCGATCAGCATGATCTGCTCCGGCGGCTTCGGCTCGTCGAGGTGCAACAGCCGGCCGATCAGCCGAGCCACGCTGTAACGGTCGCGGATCGGAAGCTGCCCGTAAACCGACGGCGCCACGTACACCAGCCGGTCGATCAGGTTGACGCGGCTCTTGCCGATCACCGCGCCGTGGGCTTCGAGAATGCAATCGTTGCGATCGAGCGACTCGGGCAATTCGACGGTTCCGCCGTCGGCGGCCACTTGCAGCGGCCGGCACTGCACGAGATTGATCTTGTAGCGATCCGACGCGGGGAAATTCGCGGTGAACTCGATATCGACCGGATAGTCGTAAGCCGTCTGAAGCACGCGCAGCATCTCGCGCATGTCGCCGATGAAGGGGGTCTTCGAGAGCAGCTCGTCGAAAGTGAGAACCAGGTTCGGATTGCTCGGCGTCTCGCTCCCCTCTTCACCGCCGGAGGTATCGGCGTCGTCGGCGGAAGCGAAAATATGCAGCGGCAGATGAGGGCCGGCGGCGGCCACGTCGACGAAATCGCGCGACACCAGATGATTCGCCTCCAGATCGATCAGATCGACCTTGCGCTGGCTGAACTGCCGCACGCAATCCAGATCGCCCTCCGGGCGGCGATCGGGCGCGTTCAGGGCGACGATCCGCGTGTAGTCGTCGTCCGAGCGATCGACCGCCCGCGTGCCCAAGCCGAACACCAGCCGCACTACGCCGGCGCTCGGGATCGATGCACTCGTTCCAGACGTAAGGGTTGCGCGAGAGACCGACGCCGGCGATTTGCGGGAAGAACAGGGTGTCGTAGCAGGCGCCGGAGACCCGCTGCACCAGCAGCGACATCTGCTCGTCGCGATCCAACAGCCCGCGCTGGGCGCGGTATCGCAGGGCCTTTTCGCTCATCGTGCTGGCGTAGATCGTCTTGACGGCCGAGAGGAATTCCTGCAATCGCTTCGAGTGCGGCCCCTGGTTGGCGCAGAACACGCTCTCGTACTTGCCGGAGAAGGCGTTGCCGTAGGCGTCTTCCAGCAGGCTGCTGGAACGGACGATGATCGGCGATTGCCCGAAATAATCGAGCATTTCGGCGAACTCGTCGACGAGATACTGGGGAAATTGGCCCGCCAGCACGAGCCGCCGGGTCTCCTCGATGCCGTCGAGAAACGTGGCGGGGTCGCGCTGCTTCTGCCGCAGCCACCAGCAGCCGTTTTCGACCATGAACGAGCAAAACACGTTCGAGCCGATGAAGAACGAATCGTGGGCTTCGAGCAGATCGTTCCAGCGTCGGTCGGAGTTTCTCAGGATAGCCCGGGCCAACAACATGCCGACCGACTTTCCGCCGATCAGCCCGGAGCCGATCATGCGTTTCCAGATTTCCACCACGTCGGGGAGCGTGAAATAGCGTTCGACCAAGCGGCATGACGCGCTGGTCGCGCGAAATCACCATCCGCAGCAACTCGGGCAGCAGTTGCCGCGCCGCTTCGGCCGGCAGCTTTCCGCGGCGGACCTTGTCGGAAACCTCCTCGGCGTGGAAGAACGTGCGCGTCCACTCGCCGGGGCGGAGGCGAACGGATTCCAGCCCTGCCCAGGGCCGCGAGGTGAGCACCTCGGCGGTCGTCGAGCTTTCCATCACCGGCAGGAAGCGGTCGCCGTCCCAGCGGTGCAGCATGTTCATCGTCGACGAGAAACGGTGCTCGACCTTCGTCGGATGGATGTAGAATCGCCCCCGATGGCGAAACACGTCGATCAGGATCTGCGTCGTTTCGGTGATCGGGCCCGAGGCGTGAAAACTGTGCCGATGGCGGATCAGCGGGAAGTAGGCCAGCGATTGGCACTCGGAGATGGCCGGGCAAGTCAGCATGAAGAAATTGCCGAGCATCCGGTCGCTGAACCACACGTCGACGAGGTTCGAAAGGCAATCGAAGACGAAATGCGTTCCCGCTCCCGCCGCTTGAACGACCCGATGAACCTCGGTCACGAACGGCTCGAACTCCTCGTTGCCGCGCAGCACGTGGACGTCGGCCTCGAGCGATTCCGGCACGAGCGGCTCGTGGTCGGCGAAGCGGAAATAGACCAGCTTCTTGCCCTCGGCCAGCGCCGCCTCGCAGAACGCCTTGGCAAAAGGCATGAAATCGGCCAGCGATTCCACCTGCCAGACGAAATTGTCGCCCGGCAGAACGCCGCGCAAGACGCGGTCCAATCCCGGCAATCCGGTGCTGAGTTGTGGGTCGAGCATCGGAGACGCGCCTCCTGCGCAACTCATTGCGTGCCAACGCCATGGACCTTGGCGTCAAGGAATGTCACAAACATGGACTCGAAATTCGCGGTAGATGCAGTCGTCTCTCCGAAGCATGCGATCCTCCTCAGTCACGATGGTTGTCGCATTGGGGCGGATGGCCGTGCGAAGGACATGATAGTCCTCCCGTGGAAATCGGCAGTGTCGCGCCTTCTCAGACTCTTGCCCCGACCACTTTGGCCAGTTGTAGATCGCCCGCCCTGGATCGGTGAGAAGCTCAAAGAACAGCTTGACGAAGTCGTTTCTAGGGCTCTTGACCTGTTTTTGGTATTCGGTAAGCAATCGTTTGCTGAAGAGAACGGCAATGTCCCCAGTTCGTATACTGTTCAGAAGTCTAAGCCGCCGTGCAAATCGTGACCGCTTCCCCGGCGGATTGAGAATAGGCGCATTTGCCTTTTGCAGTACGGTCGTATCGATAACGACTTCACTCGGCATACTTAGCGTCCCTTTGGGGAGTCACCAGCCATCCTTCTAAGAATTGCCATTCGCTCATCGGTAGCTTCCTCCATGAACCCTTTTGGCCAATTCCTGATCTGTGCCATCTCGTCGATTTCCAACGGAGTGACGTGGCTGGTTCCGTCGAGACGCTTTGCCACATAAAGGATACTCACATCCTTACGGTTAAACATCGGTGTCTTACCGGTCATTAATCGTCTGATCCGAAGAAGCAGGTTCTCGCTGTGTGTTTCGGCGATGACGTGCCGACCGCTCTTTGCAAGGCTAACAAGAAAGTCCGCCATTCCGAGTTGCGCATCTGGGTGCAAGTGAATCTCCGGTTCCTGGACAATGAAAGTGCCACCTTCAGGAGTCCGCAAGCCTTCCACGAAAACGGGGAACGCTTGGCCTATTCCAAAGCCCACGTCGGCAAAATTAGCCCATCTTCCCGAGTCTGTGTCCCTCAGGCGGACCTCGAAAATACGCGCCGTTTTGGAAATTCGTCTGAATGGAAGAATTCGAACGCGCCCGACGGCCTTGAGCCACCGATTGACAGACTTGAACAACTCGCCACGCTTCTGTCCCCGCCGCAAGGAATCTTCAATCAACGCGTCGACAACAGATCGACCGGCGGCGTCTATCGTTTCCGAAGCGCGTCCCTGGTATTCGTAACGGCGAATTGGCTGCTGCCGAAAAGCCCCAACCGCTCGTATTGACCTTAGAATGATCTCAAAGCTCTGTAGGCTTTCCCGAGTAAAGTCGCGAATCTCTTCGTGCTTCTTGTTTGGGCGACCTCGCCGGGCTGGTTCAGGGCCTATAAGAGGAAAGAAACCGCTTTGAGGAAATCGAAAGAGTGCATCCGTTTCGGAACCCTGAGACTCTTCGCCAATAAACAATTCATATGGGCCGCCACGCCCACGACCACGCTTAATCTCCAGCGGATCGGCGGCTCGACCATGTACCTTCAGACGCACCAATCTGGCTGGCTGGGGCTCATCCGAACTGAACTCCAGTTCGATCTTTGCAGGTGCGCCGTTGTTCGGAGTAACATGAAACTCCATTACGACGTTTTGGCTGGCTTTGTGCTGATGCACGATATCAGCGTAACTTCCTGCCTGATAGAGCGGCCCCCGAAGATCAAGCCTAGGACCATACTCTGGAGAATCCAACGTCTGCCGGAGCAACAGGATGCTTTGCAGAATCGAGGACTTGCCGGTATTGTTGCGACCGAAGATGATCGTCAATGGCGCAAACGGTATATCTCCGCTGTCTGCGAAGCACTTGAAGTCCCGCAATTGTATCGTGTTTATCGGCATGTTTGTTCACCTGCCACTCGGGCGTTAACACCCAATTCTACCTCATAATCTGCAAATCGACAATCTCACAAAACTCCATCATTCTCTGGCCGGAATCGGTCAATCCTTCAACTGGAACAGCCGCGCCAGCGCGTCCAACAGCGCCCGCGGCACGCCGTGCCGCGACTCGTCGCGGAGCGACTCCAGCGGCGGGTGCAACAGCTTGTTCACCAGCCGCTCGAACGAGCGGCGGATTTCGTCGCGGGCGCGATCGTCCAACTCCGGCAGCTTGTGCAGCAGCCGCTGCAACTCCTCCTCCTTCGGCTTCTGCCAGCCCTGTCTGAGCCGCTCGA
Organism: uncultured Planctomycetia bacterium; assembly: GCA_963719005.1. Taxonomy (GTDB): domain Bacteria; phylum Planctomycetota; class Planctomycetia; order Pirellulales; family Thermoguttaceae. Next base: position 1,407,246 of record CAVRAR010000014.1, on the reverse strand, counting down.
TCACCGGACCGACGGCGTGCCGGCGCATCTCGGCGATGAAGCGGATCGTCTCCTGTTCGACGATGTGCATCGCCGCGGGCAATTCCCGATCGCGCGCCGCGCGATTCCGATTGCAAACCGCTTGCAGATCGTCGATCGAATAGAGATACACGTTGGGCCGATCGCCGATCGAGGGCTCGAAGTCGCGGGGCACGGCGAGGTCGAGAATCAGCAGCGGCCGCTGAAACCGCGATGCTTCGACCGCGGCGAAGCGCTCGGCGGTGACCACCGGTTCCGTCGCGCCGGTCGTGCTGACCACGAGATCGGCGGCGGCCAGCGACGCGGCGAGATTCTCCCACGGCGCCGCCTCGCCCTTCCATCGCTGGGCCAACTCGGCCGCCCGTTGAAAATGCCGATTGACGACCGTCACCCGTTGGATGCCTTCATCGCGGAGGTAGCGCAGGCATTCCTCGGCCATCTCGCCCGCCCCGACGACCAGGGCGTGCTTGTCGTCGAAGCGCTCGAAGACCTGCCGGGCGAAATCGGCGACCGCCACGCTGGGAATGCTGACGCGGCGCTGGTGGATCGCCGTCTCCTTGGCCACTCGCCGTGCCACGCGGAGCGCCGCCTGGAAAGTGGCGTGCAGCAGCGGCCCGGTGTTGTCCTGCTCGGTGGCCGTCTGATACGCCTCTTTCACCTGGGCGAGGATCTGCGTCTCGCCGAGCACCATGCTGTCGAGGCTCGACGCCACGGTGAACAGGTGCTGCACCGCCGCCTCGTCGCTGTATTGGTAAAGATGCTCGGCGATTTCGCCGGGATCGAGGCCGTGAAAGCGGGCGAGGAATCCGGCGATCTGATCGAGCCCCGGCTCCGTTTCATGCTCGGTGGCGGCGTAAATCTCCACGCGATTGCAGGTCGAAAGCAGCACCGCCTCGACGCCGGGAAACACCCGCCGCCAATGATCGAGCGCCTCGCGCACTTGTTCATGCGAGAACGCCAGCCGTTCGCGCAGGTCAATCGACGTGCCGTGATGGCTGCAACCGACCACGCGCGCTAACATGGCCGGCCTCCGGGGGGAACGATGAATGATGAATGATGAGTGATGAATGATGAATTACGTGAAGCCGACGCCTGCGAATATTCATCATTCATCATTCCGCATTCAGCATTCTTCCCTTCTCCTCTTCCCCAATGCCGGCTATCCATCAGCAGGCCGGCGGCGAGCATGATGACGAGGAAGACGAAGCTGGCGACCGTGAGGTAGGCGACTTTGCGGCCTTTTCGGGCGGGGCGGTAGATCGCGATGGCCGCCACCGCTGCCAGCAGCCAAAGAAACATCAACCAGGTGCTCAACACGACCGGATCGTTCCATCGCAGACGTGCGGCTTCGTTGCCGCTATTGATCAGATTCAATATCATGCCCGATAAAACGCCGACGCCGAGCATCACCATCGAGGCAACGATCGCGTGGCTGTTGGCCTTTTCCAGCCATTCCAGGCTGGGCAGCCGCAGGCGGCCGGCGGGGAGGTGTTTGTGTTTCAGCCGTCGCGATTGGCCGAGGTACATCAGGCCGGCCATGAATCCGACGAGCACGGAGACGACTGCCAGCACGATCGAGACGCCGTGGATCGCCCCCCAGATTTTCGACGCCGGCTCGCGTGCCAGCGGTTCGGTCGGGGCCCAAAAAGTCGCCGCGCCGATCAGCCCGAGAGCCAACGGAAGCAGAAACAGTCCGAAAGGGATCTTCGGACGCAGAACTGCCAGGCAAAGATAGACCACGACCAGCGCCCAAGCCGCCACGAGGAACCAATCCCTTTCGCTCGACAGCGGTGCGCCTTGCGCATGGACCACCTTGACGGCCCGATAATAGAGGAATGCCGTATGAGCGATCAATCCCGCGGCGGCGAATGCGAGCATGATCGCCCCGCGCACGCCGCTGCGGAACAGCAGCCGCGAGATTTCCAGCGCCCACGCGATCGCGTAGCTGGAAGCGAAACAGACGGTGCCTACGCCGGAGAGCATGGTTTTTGGAATAAAGGACGAATGTGCTTTTCGACTTCATCGGCGAACGGGGAAAAGCCAAGCGGACAATGCTGTCGAAGCACTGATATATCCGCGATAGCGGCGATGCGGTCTTTGTCGCTGACCGAGATTGCCCGTTTTGCGATCTCTCTCAACATCGCCTTTGGATTCTTCTTCGCGTCGTGGCAGGGCGCCGGCAACTCTTCCGGCTTCGCGGGGACGGCCGGCGTCTTTGCGAGATTCAAACCTTCCGCGACAGCGGCGGCATCGGCCAAGAGCCACGCTTCGATGCAAGGATGAGCGACACCGACTGCCGCAGGATATTCTTGATACTGGCGGTCGCGCCCCTCGATCAGTTCTCTCGTTCTTCCTTTAAGATCACCTTCCGAGTCGAGCAGGAAGACGACCCCCGTAGAGTTGTTGTAGAGTGCCTGGCGTTTGGCGAAGTGGACTTTCTGCGCCCGTGTCTTCCCTTTTCCATGGAGGGACGCATACTGCCGTCGCACAACAAGCATTGTATCCGGCTTTCCGCAAAGTGCATGAACGATAATCGGCACTACGCCTTTGTTCGGCGGCAACGGGGCGCTCGGTTCGTCGGAGGTTCCAGCCATTCCCACGTCCGTGCGACCCTCGCCGATCACTTCAATCACAACTTTGGCGCGGCTCGTCACCGAACAGTTCTCCTTCACTCAGGTTATACCAAAGTTCGCCCAAATAGAAATCGTTGCCTAATCGTTCGCGGATGTTCGGAGCGTCGCGGAGCGGCCGGGCGCGGACGGGAGCATCCGGCTCTCCCGACATGCGACTAAGTAGCGTTACCTCCTCTGGCTCAAAGAAACTCAGCACGTAGGGCGAGTGCGTCGTTATTACAATCTGCGGGAACTGCACGCCCTCGGTACGAGTCACCATCTGTTTCAGTAGCTTGATAATCTGCCCCAGCCGCATCGGGTATACGCCGTTCTCAGGCTCCTCCAATAAGAGTGAGCCTGGCTGTTGGGGTGAATGCGCCAGAGCAAGGAGCCCGAGGAATAGAATCGCTCCGTCAGAGGCGTGGCGAGCGCGAACCCTCTGGCCGGAGTTCATCTCCAAGTAAATGCCTTTGCCCGTTACCCTCGACGATTGAGGTAGCCCGTCTGCTGTTACCGTGCGATCAATGCCGTACTCCGTTTCTAGTTGAACTTTTCGGAATTGCGGAAAGAAACCGCAAAACTCTCCTTGAATTTGAAGAAATCGGTTTGGGTCGAAACTGAGAATGTCGTCAAGGAGTGTCGCCAAACCAAATCCGTCCGGAGCAAGGCGAAATCTGCGCAAGGAATCAAAACCCGCCGGCAGCGCCATTTGACTCGCGTCAAGTGCGTATTGGTGCGCCGGTATCAGGACCATCGAAAGTGCACTCGCTTCGTTTCTCACGCGATCCTCGCCGAGAGAATCGCGTAGGGCTTGCCCCGGGGGAAACGGGTGTCTTTCACCATTCGTCTCGGTCCATCCATTCCTTGTGTGGAGAGAACGATGGTCAGGAGGCGGAAAATCCACGGACAGACCGTAGCGAAACGTCGGAAACGCCGAAGAGAGATCGCCTGCCGCGAGGTTTGCCCATTCGCCCCACAGTTCAACACGCCGTTCTCGCGCTCCGTGACGGACAAGTTCCGGCCCCGCCCACGGCTCAGGAAAGACCTCTGACACGGGCTTCTCCCCAGTTGAGTAGAACGCCGCCATCGCTTCCAGCAAGCTCGTCTTTCCGCAGTCATTCTGCCCAATCAGCACGTGAATCGGCGTCAGCGGGATGTCGATATCGCCGAGACACTTGTAGTTCTTCACACCGAATCGGCTGAGATACATGGCGATCTCCTTCACTTCTCCAGCCCATATTCATTGAGCTTCTTGTGCAGCGTGTTTCGGTTGATGCCGAGGCGCTCGGCGGCTTTGATTTGCACGTTGTCGCAGGCGGCCATCACCTGGACGATCAACTCGCGCTCGACGCGATTGACCACCGTGGCGTAGAGGTTCTCGGCCGAGACGCCGGCGGTCTCGATGCCCTGCTGCACCAGTTCCGAGGCGAGCGTTTCCACGTCGGCGGCCCGCAGGCGGCCGATGCGGCGCGGCCGGCCGCCCAACACCGCCTCGGGCAGCAGGTCGCGGGTCAATTCATCGCCGGGGGCCAAGACGACCGCGCGCTCGATGTAGTTCTGCAATTCCCGCACGTTGCCCGGCCACGAGTAATCCTGCAACGCCTGCATGGCGGCGGGCTCGACGTGCGGCACGTGCCGCAGGTTCTCTTCGTTGTAAATCTTCAGAAAATAGCCGACCAGCGATGGAATGTCTTCGCGCCGCTCGCGCAAGGGCGGCAGGTAGATCGTTATCACGTTCAGCCGATAGTAGAGATCTTCGCGGAAACGGCCCGCCTCGGTCTCTTCCAGCAGGTCGCAGTTGCTCGCGGCGATCACGCGGGTATCGACGCGGATGGTTTGCGTGTCGCCGACGCGCTCGAACTCGTGCTCCTGCAAAACGCGGAGCAGTTTGACCTGGAGCTTGGGACTGGTCGAGTTGACTTCGTCGAGGAAGACGGTGCCGGTGTGTGCGGCCTCGAACCGTCCGGTGCGGTTGTCGATCAGCGCCGGTGAACGCCCCGCGGACGTGCCCGAACAACTCGCTCTCCAGCAGATTTTCGGCGAGCGCCCCGCAGTTGACGCGGATGAAGGGGCCGCTGCCGCGCGGGCTGAGGCGGTGAATCGCCTTGGCGATCAGTTCCTTGCCGGTGCCCGTCTCGCCGAGCAGCAGCACCGAGGCGTTCGACCGGGCGACCTGCCGCGTCAGCCGGTAGACGTGTTCCATCGCCGGTCCCGAGCCGATCAGCCCCGGGATCGGCGGCCCGGTTTCGTTCAGATCAACGTTCGGCGGAATGCGGGGCATGGGAGGGGGCAGGGATTAGGGGCTAGGGATTAGGGATTGGAAAGCCGCTTGCGGCTTCGCAGCGATCTGCTCTCGATTTTCTTCGCTCTCCTCCGATTCTATTTCTTCTTCGGCGCTCCGACTTCCAGACAATCGAGGATCAGCCCTAGCACGTGCTGTGTGGGGGCATCCAGCTTTTCGCTCTCATTGTATCGCTGGTATTGTCGGCGGATTTCCTCGGCCGTCAACAGGATGCCGTGTTGCTGGGTGTTTTGACGAAACGCCTTGGCCGCCGCCTGACGCAGCGGCAAGGGCGAGGTGAAGCGGCTCGCCAGGTCGACCAGCGTCTGCTGGCTCTCGGCGGAGTTGACTTCGGCCAGCACGGCGACCGCCTTCGCGGCGAGCTTCGGATTGTGCGTCGCCGCGATGAGGTATTTCTGCACGCTCCGCAGATCGTAAAGACTGCCCGACGATTGGGCGAGTTCGGCCAGCAGATCGAGGGCCTCGACCGCTTGCCGCTGGCGAGCCTCGAAGCCGACGAAGCTCTGCGGCGACAGTCTCGCCAACTGATCGAGTTGCCAACGGAAGGCCGCGTCGTCGTGCGGCCGCGAGAATGCCTTTGTCAACGGATCGAGCCCCGCGAGACGTTCGGCCTCATGGAAATCGCCCGACCGGGCGATGAGCCCCACGCGGAGCGACGCCGTTCGAGCGTCGTGCCTCAACTGCTGCAAGAGGATGCCGATTACGGGTCGGTCGATCGTCACGTCGATCAACGCGAACTCGTAGTCGGGCGATTGCGCGGCCCTGAGGACCAATTCCTTGCCGTTGGTGAACGTATCGGTGACGAAGCCGGCCGCCGACGAGCATGCCCGCCAACTCCCGCGCCTCCATAAGGCTCGGAGCGGCGACCAATGCATGGCGAGAGCCGCTGCTGCCGGCGAAGAACCCCAGCGCCGGCAACACGTAGCTCGACCCGGCGAACGGTCTGGCCGGTTGCAGCCGCACGATGGCCTCCAGGCGGCCATGCGCAGGCGGCGGTCGGGCGATTGGACGGCCAGCGCCAACGGCGACGGCCAGGCGCCGCGGTAGAGCAGTTCGGCGGCCGTGCCGATTTGACCCAACAGTCGCGCCGCCGCTGCCGCCGCTGCCGGACGATTGTCGGCCATGGCATACGTCAGCACTTCCTCGATCTGTTTCGCGCCGAATCGAGCTGCCTCGACCGCCGCGGGGTTCTTCGCATCCAACGGCCGATCCAAACCGTTGTCGTACGCCGCCCGTTCGAGCATCGTAGCCAAGTAGAGGAGGCGAGCCAACGCATCGTTCGGCGCTATGGCGTAAGCATCGCGAGCCTCCTGGGCGAAGAACGCCCGGGCCACGTCGTTTTGCGTGCAGACCCGGGCCACGGGCTGCCGGCGAGCCGCGTCCCATCGCCACAGCGGCGTCTTTTCCGCACCCGCGGCCGAATCCTCGACGTTAGCGGGACGCTCAAAATAGTCCTTCGCGTCCTGGACAAGCCGCTTGACGGCCTCGGCTCGACTGGGAACGGCAACGCCCAGCTTTTTCAGAGCGGCGGCCGCCGCCTCGCGCACCGCCGGGTCGCTCTTGTCCGACAGAGCCGGCCGCAGCAGGCAGAACGCCATCCTCGCGTTGTTCATCTCGCCGAGCACCTCGATCGCCTGGACCGCCGTCTTCGGATCGGCCTGCTCGACGACAGCCACCAGCGGCGGCTCCGCAGCTCGGCCCATCTCGGCCAAAGCCGCTCGCACGTTCGCGTGCTCGGCGGCGCGTGCCGGATCGGCCAACACGGCGATCAGCGGACCGACGGCCGCCGCGCCGGATTTTTGCAATCCGATAATCGCCTGCAAACGCTTCTCGGCCGACGGGTCTTGCAGTTGTTGGATCAGCCCGGCGATTCGCTGGCTGTCTTCGAGCCTGGCCTTGACGGCCGCGGCAACGGCGTCGGCAAGCTGCCTGGCCTCGGGCTGCAGCGCGGACCGGTCGCGCAGATCGAAGAACAGCGGCGAGCCGATCTGCTTCGCCGAGATCGGCCAACTGTTGCTGATCGAGATTCGCGTCGAGAGCCTTCTTCAAGAAACCCCTTGGCCAGATCCGCCCGATCGAAATCGAACAGCAATTTCGCCGCACGGACGCATTCCTCGGGCGTGGTCGGCTTGGTATCGAGAATCGCCGCGACGGCGGCGTTCTCGGGCGGCGTCTTGTCCGACAAAATCTTGTCGATGTCGGTCTTCTTCTCCTCCTTCGCCGCCGCCGGCTCGTCGGCCTTCGGTGGTTTGGCCTTCGGGGCTTGTGCGGTTGCAGAATTCGCGGATAGGATCGCCGTCAGACACAAAGCGACAGCCGCCAAGCGGATGAATCGGAAAAGGCCGTCTCGCAACATCGGATTGCTCACAGTCAAGAGGATTTCAGCTTCAACAACTTCTTCCAACGCCGAACTTGCTCCTTCACCTGCTCCGGCCCGGTCGATCCGAAACTGGTCATGGCCGCCACGGCCTTCTCGGGACCGAGCACGTCGTAGACGCTCGCATCCAGGCCGGCGTCGGCCTCGCGGAACTCGTCGAGCGACAAATCCGACAGCCGCACGCCGCGATCGAGCGCCTTGCGCACCAGCCGGCCGACCAGCCCGTGAGCGGTCCGCTGCGGCACGCCGCGGCGAATCAGGTATTCCATCAAAGTCGTCGCGTCGAGATGTCCGCGGTCGAGCCGCGCGGCAATCGCCTCGCGGTTCAACTTCATTCCGGCGACCAGCGGGGCGGCCAGTTCCAGCGACGCGCGACACGGTGTCGAACGAATCGAACAGCGGCGGCTTGTCTTCCTGGAGGTCGCGATTGTAGGCCAGCGGCAGCCCTTTGATCAACACCAGCAGCGTTTGCAGATTGCCGACGACGCGGGCGGTCTTGCCGCGGATCAATTCCAGCACGTCGGGATTGATCTTCTGCGGCATGATCGACGAGCCGGTGCAAAACTCCTGCGGCAACTTCACGAAGTCGAACTCGTCGGTCGACCAGAGGATCCACTCCTCGGCCCAGGTGCTCAAATGCTCGGCCACCAGCGTCAGGACGAAGGCGAACTCGACGGCGAAGTCGCGGTCGCTCACGGCGTCGAGGCTGTTGGCGGCGACGCCCTCGAACCCGAGCCGCGCAGCAACGTCGTCCCGATCGATCGGCAGGCTCGTGCCCGCCAGGGCCGCGGCGCCCAGCGGCAGGACGTTCGCCCTGCGGCGGCAGTCGGCCAACCGCAGCCGGTCGCGCTGGAACTTCTCGCAGTAGGCCAGCCAGTAGTGCGGGGCCAAGACCGGCTGCGCCCGTTGGATGTGGGTATAGCCGGGCAAGATCACGTCGGCGTCGGCGTCGCAGCGGCCGACCAGCGCCCGTTGCAGGGCCACCAGCCGCTCGTCGATCCGGTCGATCGCCCAGCGGACCCAGAGCCGCAGGTCGGTGGCCACCTGATCGTTTCGGCTGCGGGCGGTGTGCAGTTTTCGCCCCACGTCGCCGAGCCGGTCGATCAGCGCCCGCTCGATGTGCATGTGGATGTCTTCGAGTTCGGTGCGGAACGGGAATCGGCCCTGCTCAATTTCTTGGCGGATTTCCTGGAGCGCCTGCTCAATTTGGCGGCATTCGTCGAGGCGTCAGCAGGCCGACCTTGGCCAACATCTGGGCGTGGGCGGTCGAGCCGTCGATGTCATGCGCATACAGACGGCGGTCGAAGCTCACGCTTTCGGTGAACTCCTCGACGCGACGGTCGGTCGCCTGCTCGAACACTCCCCCCCAAGCTTTGTCGGCCACACGAGACTCCTCCAGACTGCCTAAGAAATCATCAGAAAAGTGTACCACAATTCGGCCGAGGGGGGCAGCGGGGGAAGGCTGCCATTGCGGAGGCCGACGCCCCAATCATGGAAGAACGCCGATTCATCCACCACCCCATCCACCGGGTGGCATATCGCCTTGTTCTTGTAGGAACTTCCGACGCAACATAGAATGATGGTGGCCGCAGCCGACTGCAACAAGGCCGCAATTTCGAGAGAGCGAACATGGCATCCGTGGCGACGAGCATCATCTTTGAGGAGCAGATCGAGGTGCCGCTCACCATGCGCTCATTGGACGACTTCCGTCAATGGGCGCTGTCCGACGAATTTCCGGAAACCGGTCGAATTGACTTTATTGCGGGAAAGATCGAGGTAGACATGGCGCCGGAGGAGTTCTTTTGTCATGGAGGCGTCAAAACGGAGTTTGCTCGGGTGCTTTCGCATCGCGTAAAGAGACAGCGACTTGGCTATCTGCAAATCGATAGAACGCGTATCTCCTGTCCCCAAGCCGACTTGTCCGTCGAGCCGGATATTGTCTTCATCTCTTACGAAACCCTTGAATCTGGCCTCGCTCGGCTCGTGCCGAAAGCCGGCCATCATGCCGACCGCTACATCGAAGTGGAGGGGATGGCTGACCTCGTCGTCGAAATCGTCAGTGATTCCTCCGTGAAGAAAGATACGCGGCGGCTGCCTGCGGCGTATTTTCAGGCTGGCGTGCGCGAGTTCTGGCTGGTCGATGCTCGGGGTGAAAAGCCCATCTTCATCATTCATCAGCCCGGTCCGAAGGGCTTCGAGCCCGTTTCCGTCGACGTCGACGGCTTCCAGCCTTCCGCCGTCTTCGGTTGTCGCTATCGTCTGGACGCCATACGCGACAAGGGCGGCAACTGGGAGTTTGATCTGCGCGAGGAGGCTTAAGAAGATCGTTTCTGCGCCCGACAACCGTCGGTGGGAGGATTGGAAAGGATGACACCCATAGCCAAGGACAGATTCCTCCGACATGCCGATAGGCTCATCGCCGAGGGTCGGGAAGTGTTGAACACGACAGTTGTCGGGTCGGTCACGAGTGGACCCAACTTTGTCGCAATTCCCCCTCCACCATGCGTTGATTCGCAGAAGCTGACGAAGTGGATTACGGGCTGTCGAAACCTCGTCGTCCAAATTGGCGAGTCGGCCAAGACGTGGTGGGACAGCTTCCCACCACCCAAGCACAGTCTCGCGTCCAATGTGGAAACTGCAATGGGCAATCTTGCGGCGTTGCGGGAGTCTATCGACCAAGACGCCCTTACTCCAGTTGTGGACTTGATCACAGCGGACGCGTTTGCAAGCCTCTTGGAACAGGCTGAGGAATTGCTCGAAAAGAGCTTCAGTCTTGCTGCGGGCGTGCTTGGCCGAGCCGTCTTGGAAGAACACTTGCGCAGACTCTGCGAACGACACAGTTGTCTTCCGGCAGGTAGGCCAACAATTAACGATTTGAACCAAGTGCTGTATAAGGGTACCCACCTAGACAAGATCAGCATGAAGTAAGCCGACACGTTGGCTACGACTGGAAATCACTGTGCGCACAATTTGCAGCCTCCTTTGTCGATTGCGGATGTACAAAAGTTCTTGGCGGACGTCCAAGATTTTCAGGTGAGACATCCTTTGCCATAGCGAGAAGGTGGTGCAGAAGACCCGAGAACGGCAGTTCCTCGTAGGGTTTCATTTTTTCCAGTCTAATGCAGCAGCCAGAAATCGAGCGAGCCATCGTCCAGATGCAGCGCCGCCGGTTTCGGCTCGGCGGTCTTTAGCATGTACTCCCGCTGGTAAAGACGCCCTGGGCCTTCCTCGCCGTAGAAAACCTCGACCTGCTTCTTGTCGAAATCGGAATAGGCGGTTTTGACCTGTTCGCCGATGGGCGTCATGCGGACCACCGTGTCGCCTTTCCATGCTACGCGGTAGCGATACTGTCGGAAACCGACGTTGCCGATCGCGATCTCTTCTTCCCACACCGGCAGCGGATACGCGACTTCGATTTTCTCGCCGGCCTTGCGGTCGCCGAGTTCCAGATAGTTGCCCCAGGCCCTCGACTCGACTTTGCCACGGTCGGAAGTGGCCTTCATCTCGTCGGCCGTCACGAACTCGGGGATTCGCACCCGAACCTTGCAGTCTTGCTTCAGCACGATCGTCAATCGCCCTTGATACGGTTGGAAGCAGCGAATTTCGGCTTGCGGCAGGAGCTTGTCGATGTGCAGGTTGACCGAGAGCGTCCCTTTTTCAAAGCGGGCGGCGTTTTTCCAAACGATGAAGAAACCGTGCGTGCCCGAGCCGCCGCAGCAATTCTGAAAGGCACGGGTCTTGCCGCGCAGCTCCGGCCCACCCCAGCAAAGCACCTCGCGCGCGGCCAGGAAATGCGTGGGCGAGGTCCAGCCCGCGTAGCCGCCGACCCATTCGTGCCCCGATCTCCCGCCAACTGAACTGCTCGGTGTCGGGCTTGTCGCCGGGCTTCAGCCACGAGCCGTCCACCAGTTGGCTTTCGACCAACTGGTTTCTCAGCATTCGCTCGACGTCGCCCCAGTATTCGGGATGGCCGTTGTTGGCCAGCGTCGTCGCCAATCCCACGAAGTCCATCAGGGCACAGGTTTCGCAGGAAATGATATCGCCGTGGCGATCCATCACTTCCGGCAGAAAGCCGAACCGCGTGCCCTTCGATTTCATGTAGCGGTAGATTGCATCGACGCGGCTGAAGAGCACGGGGTCTTTCACGTAGAGCGCATAGTCGGCCGCGCCGACCAGGGCCCGCAAGCTGCCGTGGATATGTCCCAACCTCGGGATTTTGTTGTCGGGCGTGAACATCCCCGACGGGCCGAAGGCGACGTCAACCCGTCTCCTCGCCTGTTCGAGCGCGGCGGGCGAACCGGTCAGGCGCACCCACGTCATCAGGCTCTTGATGATGAACGCCCGATCGCCGTCGTCCGGCAAATGGGCAACCATTTTGTCGATGGCGTCGCGAAGGGCCGGGTCTTTCGAGTCGGCGTAAGCGGTCACAAGGGTGTAGAGCGTCAGCGCTTGGTCGCCGGCGTCGGCGCCGGGGTCGCAGTAGGATGTTTTCGGCCGCATGAGCAGGCCCGTCGTCGGGTCGAGGCGCGAGAGCACCATTTTCATCCAGACCTTTTCATTTCGGGCTTCCCGGCCGGTCAAATGCCGCGCCATGATCGCCCCCTGCAACTGTCGGCTGGTGACGTCGCCGAAATCGGGCCAATCGTGGGCGGCCTCGGCCGGATCGGTCCAGAAAATGTTGAAGTACGGCAGTCCGTCCTTGTCCACCATCCGGTCCAGGTAGTTGTACGCCCGGCCGATGTAGGTCTCGATGGCGAAGGTCTGCGGCGAAGAGTTCGCCGGCGTCGGTTTGTCTTGGCAATTTCCCATGCCAACGAGGCTCAGGGTGGCAAGCATCGCCGCGCTGAAAATGCCGATCCACTTCATGGGTTACACATCCTTTGCCAAGAAACTCGGGCGTATCTGACATCACCTTCTGGCTAATCGAGAAATGACCAAAGGTCCGTGCAGAACAGGTGATCGATCGTTTGGATATGCGAGCGGAGGAAAGGGTCAGTTTGCATATTAGGACGGATATCGCAATAGTACACGCCGTCAAGCGGATTCAGCCTGATTGTGTATCCCTTGAAGTGACCGGGCAGAAAAGTGGCGTTCACGCCGAAGCGGTTCTCCTGCCGATTTTTCTTCCTCTGCACGTCGTTCAGAAAAACGGCGATATGGGGAATGTCGGTCTCCGCAAGGCGGTTGTAGAGGAACTTGTCCATGAAGATCTTGTCGATACGGTCCTTACTCGATGTCTTGACCGATCCGATGACCTTCACTTCATCTTGGAAACGAACCACCAAGTCGTGTTGGTAGCTCATCTGGAACAATTCGACGCCATCGGCCACGACCGGAATGCTAACCACACCGCTTCGACAGTCGATGCCCAATTCGGCGATGAGCAGTCGGATCAGTCGCTCGAAAAGGTCGCCATTGACCTTGCGCGCATTGTTCGACCTGCCCGCCGGAAGAGCGTCAAGGGCCGCGCCGATCGACTGTTGGATTGTGTAGATGCAATTGCAGATGAGACAGCGGCTTTCATTGTCCTCGGCTGGAATGTCTCTCGCCTGCCGCAACGTCCTGACAAACCGCGACTTGATGAGGCTGCTGTTCGCGGCATCATACATCAACTGGGAGTTGATTGGGCGAGAGACGTTGAAATGGCCGTCTTTCTTGTATTGAAAGAAGCGATAATGGCATTCGTTCTGCGAAACAATCACGGCCTGCAAGCCGCGAGATGCGAAATCGAGGAATTGGACGCAGAAATCCAAATAGTCGGAAAGCTTGGTGAAATTGGTCTTGTCCGAGGCGATGGCGACGAGTTTGTCGAGTTTCATCGGATGCTTTCCCTGCGGGCCGCGGTTTTCCGGTCCAATTCGAGCCACTCCTCCACGGTTCGAGAGGGCACCTGTTCCAAGCGCATCACGGCCCAGGAGCAGTACTCCGCATTGAGGTCGCATCCCGCCCATTTACGATTGAGTTGCTCCGCACAAACGAGAGTGGTTCCAGACCCAGAAAAGGGATCGACCACCAAATCGCCTTCGTTCGAGGAAGCAATAATGAGCTTCCGGATCAATTCCTCGGGCTTCTGCGTTGGGTGTGGCGTTTTCTCGGCCATCCCATTGCTCGTGACTGGAATCTCAAAAACATCCTTCGGCTTCGCACCGTGCGGATGCGGTTGCCAATCTTCCCCGGCTGGCTTGCCGCCGCCGTATTGGCTCGATTCGGCTTGGGGGTGAACGGGGTACTTCAGCGTGTGCCTGCCGTAGGGAATCCGTACGTCGTCTACGTTGAAGGTTGTCTTGCGGCTCTTGCGATAGTGAAGGATGGACTCGTGGGAACGTCCCCAGTCCTTTGTCAGATTTGCCTTATTCTTATAGAACCAGACCAACCACTTACAGCCGGCGAAAAACTCCGCGGCCGGACGCCGCAGGTCGGCCAGGATTTCGGAGAAACCGCAAACATAGAGACTGCCGTGCGGCTTCAGGACTCGGGAAGCGAGTTCGATCCATCGGAGCGACCATTCGATATAGGCGTCGTGGGAGTCAAACTCATCCCAATCGGCCTTGCCGATGTTGTAGGGCGGATCGGCGAAGATCAGGTCCACGGATGCCGGTTTCAAGGACTCTAACCAGTCGACGCTGTCGCCAACCCACAGGGTTCCGTTGGGATGGGTATAGAATACCTGCGGCGACGCCGGCGTTTCACACTTTTGAATTTCGATGCCGCAGACCCACCGGAGGAAGTTGGTCAAACAGGGCCGGAGGCGCTGATCGTTTGAGAAACGTGTTCCCGACGGGTATCTTTGGCATCCTAACTTACTCACAGCGGAGAGACGCGGCAGAGACGCTGTCGCTTGCCACGTCTCATAATGCCACCGACGACAATCTCCGTCAACTAGACCGTCACCCACTTGAAGAAAGCCAGGTGATCGTGCTAAACTAAGGGGATTTTACACGGCGAGCATCCCCCAAGTAGCGGGGAACGCCGCGGTTTTGTTCTTGTGTCCACGTCAAGGAAGGCTCTTGCAGTGCCACGTCGCGACGATATCAAGAAAATCCTGCTGATCGGTTCCGGGCCGATCATTATCGGGCAGGCCTGCGAGTTCGATTATTCGGGCACGCAGGCGTGCAAGGCCCTGCGCGAAGAGGGGTACGTGGTCGTTCTGGTCAACTCGAATCCGGCCACGATCATGACCGACCCGGAGATGGCCGACCGCACGTACATCGAGCCCTTGACGTGGGAGATGGTGGCGAAGGTGATCGAGGCCGAGCGGCCCGACGCCTTGCTGCCGACGCTCGGCGGCCAGACCGGCTTGAATCTGGCGATGGACCTGCACCACCACGGCGTGCTGGAGAAGTTCGGCGTCGAGATGATCGGCGCCAACGCCGAGGTGATCGAGAAGGCCGAATCGCGCGACCAATTCAAGGCGGCGATGGAGCGGATCGGGCTGGAAGTGCCCCGCGGCCAAACGGTCGGCAGCCTGCGCGAAGCCCGGCAGGCGGCGGTCGAGATCGGGCTGCCGTGCGTCGTGCGGCCCAGTTTCACCCTCGGCGGAACCGGTTCGAGCATCGCCTACAACCGCGAGGAGTTCGACGGCCTGGTGCAACGCGGTTTGGACCTCTCGCCCATCCACCAGGTTCTGCTGGAAGAATCGGTGATCGGCTGGAAAGAGTTCGAGATGGAGGTGATGCGCGACAAGGACGACAATTGCGTCATCATCTGCTCGATCGAGAACTTCGACCCGATGGGCGTCCACACCGGCGACTCGATCACGGTCGCCCCGGCGCAAACGCTCACCGACAAGGAATACCAGCGGATGCGCGACGCCTCGATCGCGGTGATGCGGGAGATCGGCGTCGAGACGGGCGGCTCGAACATCCAGTTCGCCGTCAATCCGAAGAACGGCCGGATGGTAGTGATCGAGATGAACCCGCGGGTGAGCCGTTCGAGCGCGTTGGCGTCGAAGGCCACCGGTTTTCCGATCGCCAAGATCGCCGCCAAGCTGGCGGTGGGCTACCGGCTGCACGAATTGCCCAACGACATCACCCGCGAGACGATGGCCTGTTTCGAGCCGACGATCGACTACGTGGTGACGAAGGTGCCGCGGTTCGCCTTCGAGAAGTTTCCCGAGGCCGATCCGCGTTTGACCACGCAGATGAAGAGCGTGGGCGAGACGATGGCCATCGGGCGAACGTTCAAGGAGTCGTTCCAGAAGGCGCTCCGCGGGCTGGAAGTGGGCAGTTTCGGTTTCGGCTGCGACGGCAAGGACCTGTGGGGAACGCCCGAGCAGCCGACGATCCAGGAGGTCCGTTCCTGCCTGGCAACGCCTTGCGAGCAGCGGGTGTGGTGCCTGCGATACGCCATCAAGTACGGCATGACGCTCGACGAGATTTACGAGATCACCGGCATCGACCCGTGGTTCCTGGAAAATCTCCAGGAGATCGTCGAGATGGAGAACCACTTGCGCGGGCTGGGCAGCATCGCCCAGTGCGACGACGCCACGCTCCGCCGCGCAAAGCGGTTCGGGTTCTCCGACCGGCAGTTGTCGACGATCTGGAGCATGACCGAGATGGACGTGCGGCAGGAGCGGAAGCGGCGGGGGATCGTGCCGGTGTTCAAGTCGGTCGATACCTGCGCCGCGGAGTTCGAGGCCTACACGCCTTACTACTATTCGACCTACGAGGACGAGGACGAAACGCCGCGAAAACAGCCCGGCCGCAGGCGGATCATGATTCTCGGCGGCGGTCCGAACCGCATCGGCCAGGGCATCGAGTTCGACTACTGCTGCTGCCACGCCAGCTTCGCCCTGCGCGAGTTGGGCATCGAGTCGATCATGGTCAACTCGAACCCGGAGACGGTTTCGACCGACTACGACACGTCCGATCTGCTGTTTTTCGAGCCGCTGACGACCGAGGACGTGCTGAACATCTGCGACCGCATCGAGCCCGACGGCGTGATCGTGCAATTCGGCGGACAAACGCCGCTGAACCTGGCCCGGGCGCTGAGCAACGCCGGCGTGCCGATCATCGGCACGAGCGTCGACACGATCGAGGACGCCGAGGACCGCGAGAAGTTCAAGAACATTCTGCACCGGCTGGGCTTGAAGCAGCCGGCCAGCGGCATCGCCCGCAACATGGCGCAGGCGCGGAACCAGGTGGCGCAGGTGGGATTTCCCGCGCTGGTGCGGCCGAGCTACGTGCTCGGCGGCCGGGCGATGGAGATTTGCTACGACGCCGCGCAGTTCGAGCGCTACGTGGCCGCGGCGTTCCTGGTTTCGCTGGGGCAGCCGGTCTTGATCGACCGATTCCTCGAAGACGCCACCGAAGTGGACGTCGACGCCATCGCCGACGGCCAGCAGGTGATCGTCGCCGGCATCATGGAGCACATCGAGGAGGCGGGCGTGCACTCGGGCGATTCGGCCTGCGCCATCCCGCCGTTCGCCCTGCCGCCGGCGGTGGTCGAGGAGATTCGCCAGGCCACCTGCGCCTTGGCCAGGCGGCTGAAGGTCAAGGGGCTGATGAACATCCAATACGCCGTCAAACGCGAGGACGGGCATCCGAACGTCTACGTGCTCGAGGTCAACCCGCGGGCAAGCCGCACGGTGCCGTTCGTGTCGAAGGCGATCGGGATGCCGCTGGCCAAGGTGGCGGCCAAGGTGATGGCGGGCGTGTCGCTGGCCGAGCAGGGCTACACCGAGGCGCCCGTCCCCCAGCAGCACTCGGTCAAGGAGGCCGTCTTCCCCTTCGCCAAATTCGCCGGCATCGACGTCGTGCTCGGCCCGGAAATGAAATCGACCGGCGAGGTGATGGGCGTCAGCGATACGTTCCCCATCGCTTTCGCGAAGAGCCAGATCGCGGCCGGCACCGTCCTGCCCAGCAGCGGCAAGGTCTTCATCAGCGTCACGAATCGCTCGAAGGAGCGCGTGGCCGATCTCGCCCGGCGGCTGGAAACGCTGGGCTTCGAGCTGCTTGCCACCAAGGGCACGGCGTTGCGGCTGGAAGAGGCGGGCATTCGCGTGCAAACCCTGATGAAGATTCAAGAGGGGCATCCCAACGTCGTCGATTACATGATCGACGGCAATCTGCAACTGGTCATCAACACCCCGAGCGGCAAGGGGGCGAGGACCGACGAGGGGCGCATTCGCGCCGCCGCCGTTTCGCACGGCATCTCCTGCATCACCACGCTCGAAGGTGCCACGGCCGCCGTCGGCGCCATGGAGGCGCTCCGCAAGAAAGAGATGACCGTGCAGGCCGTGCAGGACCGCTTCCCCGCCGTGCTCCCCTCTTTGGCCGACGCCTGAGCGGTCTTCTTGGTTTGCCCTAACGCCGCTAAACGCCGGCAAGAAACGCGCAATCGAAAAAGTTGACTTTGCCGGTTGGCAAATCTCCTTCGGTTTTCCGGAAGGAAGCGGGTAGGGTGTTCGTAGGCGGAGCGAATAATTCGCCAGCGCTTGACTTTGACGAAGAATCGTGCCTTGCCGTGACGAGAACAATGACTAGCCCACTGTGCTGCACCGTCGATGAGACTCTCTGGAACAAGGTGTCGAACGCTAGCCGGTGCCATGCCGCTGTTTGTTCCATGCAGTAGTACGCAGCGGTGAGAACTGCGAGCCAGAGAACCTTCCCCCCCTCCGTGTTGCAACCCCGGTGGCGAGCGCCAATTGTTCGCCTCCATCGGTCGCTAGGCAGGAAGACTGCTATAGCGGGCAGAGGGGGGAAATGGTCATGAGAGCTAGGTGTCCTGACTCGTCCCGGCAACGTCCCGCGCTAGCAACGTTTCTCACGTCGTTGGCTCTCGGCTTCATGGCCGTTGCGGCCCGCGCGGAAGACGGCCCACCGCAAAGCGGAGCCACCGCGCCGACGAAGACTTCCTCCTCCGATACGGAGTCGATTCTCAATCTCGACATCGACCAACTGAGCAAGGTCGAGGTCCGGTCCGCCCCCTCGGCAATGTCGACCGAGGTGACGTCCGTTACCCGTACGGCCGAGCCAATCAGCCGGACGCCCGCGGCAGTTTACGTGATAACCAATGAGATGATCAAACGCTCTGGGGCACGAAACATTCCAGAGGCATTACGCTATGTTCCCGGTGTGCAGGTGGCAAGGATTAACGCCGATAGTTGGGCAATTTCTATTCGCGGCTTCAACGGTCAATTCTCCAGTAAGATCCTGGTGCAGATCGACGGCCGGGCCATCTTTCAGCCTATCAAAAACGGCGTCTACTGGGACCAGGAGTTCGTGTTGCTCGAAGACGTGGAGCGGATCGAAGTGGTGCGAGGGGCGGCCGGCGCAATCTGGGGCATGAACGCGGTAAACGGCGTCATCAACATCATTACCAAGTCCAGCAAGGACACTACCGGCATATACGCCGAGGCGGGCGGCGGCGACCAGCACAAGCTCTTCAGCGGCGGACGCGTTGGCGGACGGGAAGGCAACATGACCTGGCGCGTGTGGGGCACCCAGAACGCCCAAAACAACGGAATCTTACCCAATGGCGTCGTGCCTGGCGACAGTTTGTCCACCGGCCAGGGCGGTTACCGCATCGATTGGCAGGCCGATCGAGACAATCTGTTCACTTTCCAGGGTGATTGGCTGGCAGGACTGGCCGGCGGCGCTGGTGGAATCTCCGTCAACACGCAACTCAACAGCGCAAATGCCCTCCTACGCTGGAATCGGACCTTTTCCGAGTATTCCGACCAGAGCGTGCAGGTTTACTTCGATTACTTGGATCGTGATTGCGTCGTTGCGAGCAGACCTGACGTTACTAACGTTGACACGTTCGATTTTGACTATAAATACCACATCAATATGGCGGATCGCCACGACGTCGTGCTTGGCGCGGGTTTCAGGAATTACACCACGCAAGCGGACTACTGGTACACTCCGCAAGATTTTAGTTTCAAGATCATCAGCTACTTCATCCAAGATACGATCACGCTGAAAGAAGACTTCTTGTATACCACGGTGGGCTGCAAATTCGCATACGACGACATTACGAATTTTGAGTACCAGCCGGATTGGAAGATCGTAATGACTCCCGACAAGAAGACTTCGGTTTGGGCCTCGATCAGCCGGACGGTCGGCCTTCCCTCGTTGCTCCAGTTGCACGATGACCGCGTGGAGCCCTTCCGTATTATCGGCGATCCGAATCTGAAGTCGGAAGACGCCATGTCCTATGAAATAGGACTCCGCCGGCAAGCGACCGAGAAGTTCTATTGGGATATCTCCGTGTATTTCAATCGTTACGACAACATGATCGACGTCGCTCCTCCCGTGTTCATATCGCCCTACTGGACATATATATTCCAAAATCGCGGCGCCGGCGATACCTACGGGTTCGAGTGGACCGGCAATTACCAAGTCAACGACAAGTGGAAGTTGACCGGAAACTATACGTTGTTCAGGTTAACTCAAACAGGCATGGGTGCTATTGGATATCAGTATGACTTCCCGCGCAATATGTTCAATCTGCGATCGGGTTGGGATATCGGGAAAAATATATACTTCGACATCGGGCTCCGCTACGCGGATAGCCTCATGGACATAGGAGAACCGGCCTATTTCCTCGGCGATGTGCGCGTGGCGTGGCATCCCAACAAACACCTGGAAGCCTCCATCGTGGGACAGGACTTGTTCGGCGGCAACCACCCGGAATTCATGGCCCCGGGCCTGAGTATGCCCACCGAATCGAGCCCGGGCTGGTACGGAATGGTCAGCTACCGGTACTAATGCGGTTATGGCATGGCCGCGTGGCGATACTAGACATCAACTGTGAACCTGCTTAGACAACATCTCCGAACGTCGAAAACGTCACGAACCCCGCTGCCCGCTCGGCGCGGCGGCAGGGCCCGCTGGCTGTTTCTTGCCGCCGGCGTCGGCGTCTTAGTGCTGGCGCTCCAGCCTGCTCGGATGCCTCTGATTGCCCAAGAGGACGAGGAATCGCAAGCAAATCGCGAGAATCAAATCAAGGCGGCCTATCTGTACCAACTGGGCCGCTACGTCGAGTGGCCGGCCAAGGCGTTTTCCAGCGAAAAGTCTCCTTTCGTGATCGGCCTGCTGGAACAAGACCCGCTCGTCCCTATTCTCGAACAGATCGCACGGATCAAGAAAATCCAGCATCGCTCGCTTCGGATTCGGCGGTTTTCGTCGGTCGCCGATACGCGCCCGTGCAACATCTTGTACGTTTCGGCATCGCTCGCCCCGGAAACACAGACCGAGGTTATCCGGAAGACGGCGCGGCCGGGTGTGCTACTCATGGGGGATGGCGATGGGTTCATTGATAGGGGTGGAACGATGCAATTTGTCGTCGAAGACAACAGAATCCGCGTGGTCATCTCCCGAAAAGCCGCCGAACGTGCCGGTTTGACCATCAGCTCCAAGTTGCTCCAGGTCGCCCATGTCGTAGACTAGTCTGGTTGGCATTTCTTGCTGCTTGGCCTGAAACGGCGACTTCATGCGCTTTTATCGTACGATCAATGCGAAGCTCAGCCTGTTGACCGCCGTGGCGGCCGGCGTCGCTCTGTCGCTGTCGTGCATCGCTTTCTTCGTCAACAACGTACAGATGATCCACGCCTCGAAGGTCGAGGGAGTTCTCCACCCTGGCCACCATCTTGGGCGCGAACACGACGGGGGCGGTGGAATTCAACGACCCGAAAGTGGCCACGGAACTCCTGGCGTCGCTCCGCCAGCAGCCGACGGTCGAATTTGCTTGCCTGTACGATGCCCACGGCCACCTGTTCGCCACGTATCCGGCCGAGCTTCCGGAAGGGTTTTTCGTGCCCATGGTCCCGTCGGCGAGCGGTGCGACCTTTATCGGCTCCGACCGCTTGGACATTGCGGAGAAGGTCGCTTTGGGGGGCGACAAAGTGAGCACGATCTATCTGCGCGGACATGCGCGAGCTGCGCAAGCAGATTTGGGACTTTGTGGGGATCACCGTGGCCGTGTTGGCGGTGTCCCTGGCGGTCTCCGTGGTATTGGCGCGACGCCTGCAAAGATTTCTCACCGCGCCGATCTCGCGGCTGGCCGAAGCCATGCAGCGCGTCACCCGCGAATGATGATTACTCGGTGCGCGTCGAGAACCTCAGCAACGACGAGATGGGCGTTCTCAACGACGGCTTCAACACCATGCTCGACCAGATCGAGCAAGGGCGGAACGCGTTGCAGCAAGCCCGCGATGAATTGGAGGATCGCGTCGCCGAACGCACCGCCGAGCTTCAGGTGGCCAAGGAGGCGGCCGAAGCCGCAAGCCGGGCCAAAAGCGACTTCCTGGCCAACATGAGCCACGAAATCCGCACCCCCATGACCGCCATTCTCGGCTATTCCGACTTGCTCTTGCAGCAAGACATCGACGGCGCCGAGCGCGAGCGAGTTCCTCCGCACCATCCAGCACAACGGCAACCACCTGCTGGGCATCATCAACGACATCCTCGACATCTCCAAGATCGAGGCGGGCAAGATGACCGTCGAACAGCTCGTCTGCTCGCCTTGCAGCATCGTGGGCGAAGTGGCTTCCCTGATGCGGGCCCGCGCAATCGCCAAGAATCTCTCGTTGCAGGTCGAGTTCGCCGGCCCGATCCCCGAGACCATCCACACCGATCCGACGCGGCTCCGCCAAATCCTCATCAACCTCCTGGGCAACGCCGATCAAATTCACCCATGCAGGCGGCGTGCGACTCGTGGTGCGAATGATGGATCCGATCGCCACCCTCAGTCCGCACATCGGTTTCGAGGTGATCGACACGGGCGTGGGGATGACGCCGGAACAGCGGACCTCGATCTTCAGGCCTTTCTCGCAGGCCGACACGTCGATGACCAGGCGATTCGGCGGCACGGGACTCGGTTTGACCATCAGCCGCCGCCTCGCCCAAATGCTCGGCGGCGACATCTTCTGCGAAAGCGAGCCGGGAAAAGGCAGTTCGTTCCTTGTGGTCGTTGAGACCGGTTCCTTGGCGGGCATCGCGAATCCTGGATGCAACCGACGAGGCCGTCCGCATCAAGGCCAAACAACCAGCCAAAGTGGAAGCGGCGAAAATTCCCCTTTCCGGCCGGGTGCTCCTGGCGGAAGACGGCCCGGACAATCAGCGGCTGATCGCCTTCCTGCTCCGTCAGCGCGGCGCGTGGTCGAAGTGGCGGAGAACGGTCAGGTCGCCGTCGAGAAGACGCTGCAAGCCCGCGACGCCGGCCAGCCCTTCGACTGCATTCTGATGGACATGCAGATGCCGGTGTTGGACGGATATGCGGCAACTCGGCAACTCCGCGAGTCCGGCTGCCGGCTGCCGATCATCGCGTTGACGGCCCATGCCATGCGGGGCGACCGCGAACGCTGCCTCGAAGCCGGCTGCGACGATTACCTCGCCAAGCCCATCGATCGCGGCGAATTGGTCCAGCAGGTGGCCCGCCACCTCTCGCCCAAGGCCGATCCGGCGCCCGTGGCTTCGAGCAGCGACGCCTCTAGTGTCGAGCAGACGACTTCGCAGTAAGCAACGGAAGGGGACGGAGGAGGTTGTCGCCAGAAGGTTTCGCGGCAAGGACGACTTCTTCCGACAACCTCCTCTGTCCCCCTCGCCCCGTCCACGCTATCCGAGCCCCCCATCGCCTCAGGAACACGACTCCGGTAGAATGAAGATGGGGTGGACCGTCGGAGCCGGCGAACATAACAAGGACGCGGAGGGCCGCAATGGCTTGGGAATATAGCGAGAAAACGAAACAAATCTTCATGGACGCCGTCCACGGCAAGCCGGGAACGCATCTCGGCGAAATCGAAGACCCCGACGGCTTCGGCGAGCACGGCTCGATCGCCTGCGGCGACGCCCTCCGCTTCACCTTCCGGGTCAAACGTCATCCGACCGATCCGACGAAAGACGTCATCACCGAGGCGCGCTACCTGACGTTCGGCTGCACGTCGGCCATCGCCGCCTCGGAGGCGCTTTGCGCGTTGATCGAGCAGGGGGGCCGCACGCCGATCGAGGCGCTGAAAATCACGAACAAGGACATCGTCGAGTATCTCGAAGGCTTGCCCCGGCAGAAAATCCACTGCTCGGTGATGGGGGCCGAGGCCCTGGAAGCGGCCGTGTTCAACTGGGCGCAAAAACGGGGCGTCGATCTGGAAAGCCTCGGCATCGACGTGCACGCCGACGAACGCGCCGAGGGCCGAATCGTCTGCAAGTGCTTCTCGCTGAGCGAACCCTACATTCGCCGCAAGATCAAGGAGTTGAACCTGCACACGATCGCCGAGATCACCAACGCCATCAAGGCCGGCGGAGCGTGCATGTCGTGCCATCACGTCCCCGGCGGGCTGCAAGACCTGCTGGACGAGACCTGGGGCGCCGCCGAGAGCAAGGCCAAGACGCTGCCGCAACTGCCCGTGCTCGCCGCCGCTCCGGCAATGTCAACCGCGCCGCCGAAGGACGACGGACACACGCTTTCGCCCTACCAATTCGACAAGAAGATCGAAAAGGCCATCGACCAGTACGTCCGGCCGATGCTCCGCAACGACGGCGGCGACGTGGAGATCATCGACATCAAGGACATGCTGGTTTACTGCCGCCTGGCCGGCGCCTGCCAAGGCTGCGCCGGCGCCGGGCAAACCCTGCGGATGCTGGTCGAACAGACCCTCAAGGAAATGGTGGATGAACGCATCCGGGTCATCGGGGTTTGAGGGGCAGCCATGAAAACCATCTACGTCGACAACAACGCCACGACCCAGGTTGCGCCGGAAGTCGTTGAGGCGATGACGCCCTTTCTGACGGCGGAATACTTCAATCCGAGTTCGATGTACGAGGCGGCCAAGCCGGCGGCCCGGGCCATCGCGCAGGCCCGCAAGGACATCGCCCGGCAATTCGGTCTGGCCGATCCACAGCAGATTCTCTTCACCGCTTGTGCGACGGAGAGCAACAACGCGGCCATCTTCGGCACGGCCAAGGCCAATCCGAATCGCCGCCACGTGATCACCACCGCCGTCGAGCATCCGGCCGTTCTGGAAGTCTGCAAGGAACTGAAACGCGACGGCTACGACGTGACGTTTCTCGACGTGGACGGCGACGGCAACCTCGATGTCGGCGAGTTCATCCGCGCGCTTCGGCCCGATACGCTGCTGGTGAGCATCATGCACGCCAACAACGAGACCGGCGTCGTGTTTCCCGTCGAACAGCTTTCGCGGCTGACGAAGGAGACCGATCCGGCCATCGTTTTCCACACCGACGCGACCCAATCGGTCGGAAAAGTCGCGATCGACCTGCGCCGCGATTTCCAGCACGTCGATTTGCTCTCGTTTTCCGGCCACAAGTTCCATGCTCCGAAGGGGATCGGGGCCCTCTACATCAAACGCGGCACGCGCTGCCGGCCGTTTATGATCGGCGGGCACCAGGAGGAGGGCCGCCGCGCGGGCACGGAGAACGTTCCGTACATCGTAGGAATGGCCAAGGCCCTGCAACTGGCCGCCGAGGCTTACAACGACGAGGAGACGCGGGTGCGCGGCCTGCGCGATCGGCTGGAGCAGGCGATTATCGAGCGGGTTCCCTGCATCGTGGTCAACGGCCGCGGCGCCACCCGGCTGCCGAACACGCTGAACGTCTCCTGCCATTTTGTGGAAGGCGAGGGGATACTCTATCAAATGAGCGAGCATGGAATTTGCGCGTCCAGCGGCTCGGCCTGCACTTCGGGCTCGCTCGAACCCTCGCACGTCTTGCGGGCGATGAAAATCCCCGACGCCGCCGTGCACGGTTCCGTTCGCTTCAGCTTCAGCCGCTACAACAGCGACGCCGACGTCGATCGCATTATCGAGGTCTTCCCAGAGGTCATCTCGAACCTGCGGCGGCTTTCGCCGTATTGGGATCAAGAAACGAACGGCCCGCGGGCCGGCTCGGAAGAGTTGGTTCGCCGCGCGTGACAGGCTGACATCATGCACGAAAGACAGCCGGGAGCTAACAGCTCCCGGAAGAGGCGTCAGCTTGCGCGCGTTCCGGGAGCTGTTAGCTCCCGGCTATTCTCTCCTCTTCGTACTTTCAAGAAAACGGCGGTTGCCCAGGCAGCACAACCTGCTACAATGCCGATTTCCCGCGATTCTCCCCTTGGGAGAACCGACTTGTTGACAGCCGGGGAATCGCCATGTCAGACCCAAGTACGTCGTCCCATCAGCCCTATATCCCCGATCACGTTACGCTGCCCGAGTTCACCTGGCCGGCGGTGCTGGTCGGAGCCGTGCTCGGCATCATCTTCGGTGCGTCGTCGCTCTATCTGGTGCTAAAGGTGGGCATGACCGTGTCGGCGTCGATTCCTGTGGCCGTGCTCTCAATCACGCTGTTCCGCGCCTTTTCCCGCATGTTCGGCGTTCGCCAAGCGAGCATCTTGGAGAACAACATCGTCCAAACGACCGGCTCGGCCGGCGAGTCGATCGCCTTCGGCGTCGGCGTCACCATGCCGGCGGTGATGATCCTCGGATTCGAGTTGGAAATCACGCGGGTCTTGGTCGTCTCGGTGCTTGGCGGGTTGCTCGGTATCCTGATGATGATCCCACTTCGCCGCGCGTTCATCGTCAAGCAGCACGGCAAGCTGGTTTACCCCGAAGGCACCGCCTGCGCCGACGTGTTGATAGTTGGCGAAACCGGCGGCGCTACAGCGAAAACCGTCTTCATCGGGTTTGGGATCGCTTTTGTCTACCAGTTCATCGCCAGCGGATTGAGGCTCTGCAAAGAGGTGGCCAGTCGTCCGCTCGACTGGTTCAAAGGCGCGACCCCGGCCTTGGAGGCTACGCCTGCTCTGCTGGGGGTCGGCTACATCATCGGCACGAAAATCGCTTGCATCATGGTGGCCGGCGGCATTTTGCAGGCATTCGTGCTCGTACCGCTGATCAAGTTCTTCGGCGAGGGCCTCGCCAGTTCCCTTTTCCCGGCTGAAGCGGGCAAGACGATCGCTTCGATGGACGCGGAAGCGATCTATAGGGCGTATGTGACCTACATCGGCGCCGGGGCGGTGGCTACCGGCGGTATTATCAGTCTATGCCGCGCGATGCCCCTAATTATATCCTCAATCGTTTCTGGTGTTCGCGACCTTCGTAGTTCGGTCGGTGGCGAGCGCGAGGTGCGCCGCACCGACCACGACCTACCTCTGAAGGCTGTGCTGATCGCCTCTCTGTTGCTGGTTGGCGTCATTTGGTTATTTCTGAATATCGACCCCCAGACCAGCAGCGCGTCGTCGTTCGCCGCGATGTTTGCTCCGGCGCGATTGGGTGTAAATCTCGCCGCCGCGGCGCTAATCGTCCTATTCGGCTTTCTTTTCGTTACGGTGTCTTCTCGTCTGACCGGCGAAATCGGCTCTTCGAGCAACCCGATCTCGGGCATGACGATCGCGACGTTGTTGCTGACGTGCCTGATCTTCTTGGTGCTCGGCTGGACTGAATTGCCATACCGTTTGTTGGCACTCTCGATAGCGGCGGTAGTCTGCATCGCCGCCAGCAACGGGGGCACGACCTCGCAAGACCTGAAAACCGGGTTCTTGGTCGGCGCCACGCCCAAGTGGCAACAATGGGCCATCGTCATTGGCTCCGTCTCGTCTTCCGTGGTAATTGGGGCCGTGTTGATGGCGATGGATGCGTCGAGCACGGTTTATACGACGAAAGACTTGCCGCAGCTCAAACAGCCGATCGACATGGAAGCCCTGAAAGCCGCCGGCGTGCGGGCCTATGCCCCCGATGACGACACGCAGTACTACGTGTGGCGCGCTCCGGAAAGCAACCCGCAAGGCGTTAAGGCGGCGAAGTACTTCGTCTCCGAAAAGGGAAAACTATCGTACCTGGTCGATCCCGGCATCAGCGGCAAGTTGACTCAAAAAGACGACGGCACTCCTGTGAGGAAGTATAATCCGCCACAGGCCGGGCTGTTCGCGCTAATCACCACCGGAATTCTCAGCCAAAAACTCCCCTGGGTGCTCGTTCTGCTCGGCGTGGCGATCGCCTCGGTCGTCGAGCTTTGCGGCGTTTCGTCCCTGGCGTTCGCCGTAGGAGTTTATCTGCCGCTCTCCTCGTCGTCTCCAATTTTCGTCGGCGGACTGGCTCGCTATATTGTCGAACGATTGGCGAAGAAGCGGGGCGAGCAGCCGGCCTCGGAATTGGAAGCGGAGATGAGCCCCGGTTCGCTGCTCTCGACTGGTTACATCGCGGGAGGCACGATCGCACTGGTCCTCATCGCCTTCCTCAATTTCAACGATTCGATCATCAATACCCTAGGCGTCTGGCAATATCGCACCATGCCCGCGTCCGCCGCCGCTTCGTTCGACGATCAATGCCGGGCTGCGGCTGCGCAGGAACTCGGAGCCAAGGCGTCGGACAAGCATATCGCGGACATGGCGGGCGAAATCCACGATCTCAACGAGTCGCAACTGCGCCGATACGTGCTGGCGCCGAAGGGTATGACATTGAAACTTCCCAAAAAAGAGCGTTACACCGTCCCGGCCGATATGCCGCTCTACAAGGCCGCGGAAGCGGCGATTGGAAACGCCGACAAGGCGTCATTATTGTTTAATCTGAACGAGGCTCAATTGAAATTACCGAAGGCCCTGCCCGCCGACGCCCTGTTGAAGCTTCCACAAAAGAACTGGCCGGCACTCGCTGCCTTTGCCCTCTTGGCTGTGTTTCTCGTATTGGTCAGACGCGGCTGGTTGCTCAAGACGAAGAGCTAGAGATTAGGGAAGAGAATATCCACTGAGAGGAGCACCATGCCGAGGAATCAGCCCGATGAAGCCGCCGTTCACGCCGCGCTGGCCGAGTTCAAAGACCCCGAGACCGGCCGAAGCGTCGTCACGCTCGAACAGGTTCACGCTCTGCATCTGGAAGGCGATCGCCTGTCGGTAGTTCTCGGGCTCACCACGTGGGCGGCGCCGTTGTGGGAACAAACCCGCAACGAATTGGCCGAACACCTGCAAAAGAAGTTTCCCTGCGTGAACGTTGCCGTCGCAATTGCGGTTCATCGGCGCAAGCCGGAGAAGATGGGCGAAATCGGGTTGGCGGCGAAGACCGTGGTGGCGATTGGCTCGGGCAAGGGGGGCGTCGGCAAGAGTTCGATTGCCGCCTATCTCGCCTGCGGCTTGCAGCGAGCCGGCTGCGAGGTCGGCCTGTTGGACGCCGACCTCTACGGCCCGAGTATTCCGCATCTGTTCGGATGCCACGAGCCGCCGCAAATGATTGACGAGCGAATTGAGCCGGTGTCGGTTGACGGGCTGCGGATGCTGTCGATGGGATTGCTGGTGCCCGAGGACGAGGCGGTGATCTGGCGCGGCCCGATGTTGCACTCGGCCCTCTCGCAATTCCTCCGCGACACGGCCTGGGGCGACCTCGATTACCTGGTGATCGACATGCCGCCGGGCACGGGCGACGTGGCGATCTCGCTGTCGCAATTGCCGCCGCTTAGCGGGGCGATCGTCGTCTGCACGCCGCAAGACGTCGCCCTGTTGGACGCCGTCAAGGCGATCGCCATGTTCCGCAAGGTGAATATCGACGTGCTCGGCATGGTCGAGAACATGAGTTTCTTCGTCTGTCCCAACTGCAACGCGCGGCACGAAATCTTCGGCTCCGGCGGGGCTCGGCAGCGGGCCGGGCAGCTCGGCGTACCGTTTCTCGGCGAGGTGCCGATCTGCACGGAGCTACGAGTCTCGGCCGACGTGGGCCGCGTCGCCGCGGCGTTCGATCATCCGCTTGCCGGCCCCTATTTGCAGGCGATTTGCCGCAATTTCGTGGGCAATTTGGCCGCGCAAAGGCGTTCGCATCCAAAGCTGCCGACGTTGCCGGTGTTGGGATAGAGGAATTGAGCAACGTGTTTTCAAGGTGGCAAACGCCCCGCGACTGCGCTCGCGGGGTAAGAATGCGAGGCCGCCACCAATTCGCTCTGCAATCGCCGTGACGAGGCCTCTCGTTGACGCGGCGATGCGTCACTGATGCTCGATAAGTGCTTGCCGGAAAAACGTTAGGGCCGCCGAGGAGCGAATCTCCCGGCGGCCCTTTCTCGTCGTAGTCGCTGCGATTCTGGGCCTTGCGCTAGGCAATCACTTGCAGCAGCACATGCCCTTCTTCGCGACCTTCTTTTTGGCCACCTTCTTCTTGGCGACCTTCTTGGCCGGCGCTTCTTGGCAGCCTTCTTCTTCTTTGCCACAGTCACTCCTCCGTCAAGAGTTAAATGCGGGCCTGAGAGCTGACGGATCCGACCGTCGGAAGCTCAGCATCCTTCCCGCGTGCAATATGTTTTACCCACTTCCGAAATTCCTGCAAGGGGTAATCTGAAGAATTCTCCCCTCCTTCACAAAAATCGTGCACGGAGTCACCAACGACTGCCGCCGATGTAACTCTGCAACGCGATGAAACTGAAGTAGGCGAGGTAGCCGAACAACAAAGCGATGTACGGCTGATTCAATCGAACGTAACCGTACACGGCCATTGCGATCGCGGCGAAGATCGACAACAACATCGATTGCCGAATCCCGTCGCGAGGGGAGAACCGGATGAATAATTCCCGCGCAATTTGTCCGCCGTCGAGCGGATAGATGGGCAGCAGGTTTATTAAGCCCCATAGGACGCAGATTTGCAGCACATCATACAACAGGTATGTCAGCCGCACGTTCGGCACCAACACGTACGGCACCAGTTTCCAAGGTCCGTAGACTCCCACTTGATTGCCGTGTCCCGTTGCGTAGAAGCCCGCCACCACCGCCGCGGCAAACAGGAAGCCGATGCCCGGCCCCGCCACATCGATAAGGACGTTGGCCAGCGTGTCGGACCGCTTCGATCCGATTGCCTCCCGCGGGTCGTAGGAGGTCAATCCGCCCATGCCGTACAGAACAATCCACGGGTGAAATCCGTGCAATTGCATCATCCACGCATGGCCCAATTCGTGAAGCAGGATCGAGAAGAACATGGCCACCACCCACGTCAAAATGCTGATGCCGTCGCCCCCGTTGGCGCCAAAGATCACCGCCACCAACCAAAACAGCGGGTGAACTCGCGCCGGAATGCCGAACAGCGAGAAGTTCAGATCGTACTGAGTTCGCGAAGGCTCGCCAAGCAACACGGAAAGACTCCAGGGCACGGGATGATGAATGGAAGATAGTGAAAGATAAGGGATAACGGGGGAAGAGGAAAGGCAAAACAGCCGCTTGCGGGTTCGCAACCGTTCCCCGTCCAATTGTACGACACCCGTCACGACGCAGAGGCAAGCCGGTTGTAGCCGGCAAACTCGTTGAACACGCTGGTCGCCGAAATTGCGCCCAAAATGTACTCGGCCGCTCGGCCCGACGCCCCGCCGTGCGCTACGCGGTCCCTAAGTGTTGCCAACGCCTCGACCCGTGCCGCCCGCTTCGCC
This sequence comes from uncultured Planctomycetia bacterium, assembly GCA_963719005.1. GTDB lineage: Bacteria > Planctomycetota > Planctomycetia > Pirellulales > Thermoguttaceae. Next base: position 1,376,610 of record CAVRAR010000014.1, on the reverse strand, counting down.
GGATCGGTCAGCCACTCGACGATATGCCCCGCGATTTCTGCCGACTTGTCTTGATATGTCAGATACTCGGGAAAGAGTATGCGGTCGGCGTCGGCCTGCGACGGGTCGTACGGCGTCAGGTCTTCGTCGGCCAGCCCGTCGGCCGACAGCAGATTGACCAGCGTAATGTACTTCACCTTGCGGAAGAACGTCTGCACGAAGTACGCCGGCCGGCTGATCCAGTAGAGGATGACCGTCGGCGTGGTGTGGTAGAGCAATTCCAGCGACACCGACCCGGAGACCGACATCGCGCAGTCGGCCAGCCGCATCAGCTCGGGCGTCTTGCCCACGCAAATCTCGATCGGCAGCCCGCTCTGCTCGACCAGCGGCCTGGCGATTTCGGCCTGATGCGGCTTGAACGCAGCCAGTGCAAACCGCGCATCGGGCACTTTCTGGTGAACGATCGCCGCCGCCTTGAGAAACCAGTGCAGATTGTGCGTGACCTCCTGCGTCCGCGAGCCGGGCAGAATCGCCACCAGCGGCCCCTTTTCTGCGCGATGTTCCGCAAGGAACTGCTCGTCGTAGGGATAGCGGCGGACCTCGTCGAAAAACGGATGGCCGACGAACGTCGCGTTGCAGCCGTGCCCACGCAGCCACGCCTCCTCGAACGGCAGGCCGCAGAGGACGTGATCCACAAATCGCCGCATTTTCTTGACCCGCCAGCGTGCCCAAGCCCAAATCTGCGGCGGCGAGTAGTAAAACACCGGAATGCCGTGGACCTTCGCCCGGCGTGCGATCCACCAGTTGAAGCCCGGATAGTCGATCAACACCACGGCGTCGGGCCGATGGTGGCGAAAATACCGATCCGCCCGGCTGGCCAGGTCCAGGAACTTGTGCAAGTTCAACAGCACGCGGGCGAACCACATCACCGCCAAAGCGGTCAGGTCGGCGTGGAGTTCGCAGCCGACCTCGGCCATTTTCGGGCCGCCGTAGCCGACCGTCCGAATGCCGGGGCAACGCTGCTGCAATTGCCGAATCAGGTTGGCCCCATGCAAATCGCCGCTAGGCTCGCCGACCGAGAAGAAGATTGTTGGCGGTTTGGATTTCGGCATGGCCACCTTTCGCGAACGGCATGGCTGCGAAGCAGTCGTTCACAACCCCGTTCGTTATCCTGGGCGTAGGGGACTGTCCCAATTTTCGTGTCAGCGAAAATGGGACTGTCCCCTTTGCCGGGATTTGGAGCGGTGACGGCTCCATTGCCACAGAAATCGGTAAAGCCCCGGGCGTAGGCAGAGAATCTCGTTCAGAAGTACGCGATCACCAAGATTCTTTGCCGCGCTGAGGATGGCAAACGCATCACCGGCTCGCGGTTGCGGAAGTATCGCAAGTTTCCCAGTTTAACGGAAGGGCAGTTTCGGCAAGGCGAGTTTAGGAGTGGAGGTGTATGGTTCCATCTTCGTTGACGGAAAACTGGGGTCCTGGGTTTAACCAAGGCTCCAATCGGTTGACGCTGCGAGGCCGCGTCGGTATGCTAGTGGGCTGGGATCGGGGCGTAGCTCAGCCTGGCTAGAGCGCTTGGTTCGGGACCAAGAGGTCGCTGGTTCAAATCCAGTCGCCCCGACTTTGACGGTTGGCGTCAGCCGATGACAATTGACGCCTAAACCCTTGCTATTACTAGGGTTTTGACGAGTGTCACTTGCCGCGCCATTGTCAACCGGAGACAGCAAGTGACCGCCTGCGCCACCTGGAATGCAGCGCCCGTGCAGCGCGGCAGTTTTTTCTTCGCCTTTGCTGGCCTTTCCGTTTGGCCGCTTTGTCGGCACCGGAATCGCCGCCAACGCCCGTGCCTGATCGTTGATTCCGATATGCGTATATCGCATGGTCATCGCGATATCCGAATGCCGAGCCAATTCTTTCGCTTCCGGCAATGAGGCACCGTTCCGCAAGAGTTCCGTAATATACGTGTGCCTCCCGGCGGCGTGAAAATCGGCGACCCCCTCTTGCGTCTTGTAGGGGATGCCTACCCGTTCCAGATCCTTCTTAACCATACGTGCCGCCTTGCGCCGGGCAAGCAAGGGGAAAAGCCTCTGGCCCGGACTAATCCCCTTGAGCCATTGCGGGAGGAGCGCCACCAGTTCCGGATGCAGCGGCAAAACATCCTTGCGACGGTGTTTCGATACGGTGGCCTCGACCGTCACCGTCGGCGGCTGGGCAACCAGATTGAAACTGCTCGCCGTCAGACTGGCCAATTCCGTTTTCCTCAACCCGGTAAGATACGATAGCAGATAGATTCTGGCACGTTGCTCGCCGCTGTAGCCCTGAATGCGAGTCCGGCTCGATCTGGCCGACTCGATCATCCGGGACACTTCGTCGGCGGCCAGCGCCCGCCGCAGGCGACGCACATCGACGGCCGTGTTCAGCCGCTCGATGCTGGCGAGCGGGTTGCTCGGAAGGCGCTTTGTCGCAACGCACCAGTTGCAGAAGGTGTCGATGGATTGAAGGTAGTGATTGTAAGTGCGATGGCCGAAGTTGTTAGCCGTGCGAAGCGAACGCAGAAACCGTTGCACCGATTCTGGATCGAAGTCTGCCAATGATTCGAGGTTTGCGCCCTTGGTGATCCGCCGGACCTCGTTCATGGTTTGCCGAAGGTACTTGGGTGAGTTGTCCGAGAGGCTTTCTTCAAATGCGGTCAGATGCTCCTTGATCGGGCAGAGTTTCGTAGCAGCTTGTCGCTCCTGTTCGGGATCAATAAGGCCGGTCTTGCGCAGCCGGGCCTCTGTTTCCAACCTAGCCGCCAGTTCCTCCGTCAACCCCTTGTCAGTGAAGCCCTTGGCCGTGCGGCGTTTGCCGCCGTGATCCTTGTACTGAATCCAATATGGTTCGTTCTTTCGTTTGCTACGCTTGAAAATCGAAGCCATTTTTCATGTCCTCCAATGGGTTATTGTCCACGCCGGGCGGTTCTTTGGCAACCCCCGGCGATCCACTCTCGCACCTCATCGAACCGCCACCGGACCGCTCCCCCGAGTCGCATGGGTTCCGGCAACTGACCGGCGCTGCGCAATCGCCATAGGGTCCGGGTGGAGACTCCTAGCAATTGGGCGAGTTTCCTCGCCGTAATCAGGAGAGGTTGTGCAGTCTCGTCAATCGTTTCGTTGCCAGCCGACATATCGATCACCCATGCAGTCTTGGTTTTGAGCATTGAGTTCAGATTGAATCCCGGACTATTGCCGAGACGCCGAGCCGAAGACGATGCCGCTAGTCTTCGGGCGGCAATAATCCTTCTCGCTCGATTCGCTGTAGCTCCCCCCTGGAGATGACCCAGGACTGGTATTTGCCTCTTCCACTACGGCGTTTTTCTCCACGGCATCTATGGCAGCGGCACCATTCCCGGACGGTAGCTTCGGCCTTTCCGAGAATCGCTCCAACCTCGGCCGTCGAATAGAAGTCTTTGACGGTACGTAACTCAACGAGACTATTGAGTACGCTTTCTATTCGTGTCAGGCGGTCGAGAATCTCTTGCATGATTGCACCTGAAAAATGGGCATCCATGCCCCAAGTCTTTCCAGCGGTTTGTCTTAGTTCATCGCCGCTTGGTCAAAATCCTTATCAAAAGCCTTGCTCCGACAGAACCGGCCTTCTTTGCTGCGGGCGCGAATGGCTTGTATGCACTGGAGAAATTCTCCCTCGTATCTTCCTCAAGCTTGCGGAGACGTTCGTACTTTTCAGGATGATTCAGCGCCATATTGATGCGCCAACTCCAGCCGAGAATTCCCACGATCAACACCACGACCCAGAAACCAATCAAGTAACCCAACATAGTTTCTCCCTTTCGTGATAGAACTGGTTATTGCCCCTGAAGACTCACATGTCCCTGCCCCGCGGTTCTCCCTACGTAGTTCACCGGCGCGGCCAACGCTTAAAGAGTCCCAAGCCTGCCGAGGCAACCTTTTGGGCAATCTTCTTTTGGCGGGCTGTTTCCTCGTCTTCCCAGCCCTTAAGACGTTCGTACTTTTCCGGGTGATTGATGGCGAGATTCATCCGCCATAAGATGAATGGCAGACAAATAATCCCTGTAATCAGGCCGGGAAGAAGGAAACACATAATGAGTGTCTCAAACATTGTTACATTCCTTGAAAAAATGGTTGTTGCCCCGTTTGATATCACATGTCCCGTCCACCGCGTTCTCTCTCGAACCGATGGACATCTTGGCCGACCCCGTATGGTACGAAGCCGTTGCCGTTGTAAATCGCGGACATAATTTCAGTGCTGCCCTGCACGCCTAGCCTCCTGAGTTCCGTCCCAATTTCGCTCAGCGCTCTCCCGACTCCATGCTTTAAGTCTTGATCCAACTTTTGCATCCACGGTCGCACCGCTCACCTCCTTTCGCGTGATGGCTTTCACTGTTAGGGTTGACATGAAAATGAAAATCACAAAGCTGATTGCCAGCGTTTTCACAGCCGCCCATGACCGCTTGAGAAAACGTTCCTGGAAGCCTCTCTCGTAGTACCTAACCAATCGTGTACGGATTGGGTAAATGCCGGGGGCTAGCGTCAGGCATTCCCGCTGGTCAAAAGCCATCAGTTCTTCCGGCCTCGCCAACCGGCGCCCTATTGCTTGCCAGTTGTTGCTGGAACTCACAGACCGGGAAATGCTGTTGTTATTCCCGGAGAATGAAGAACTGCGAGAATAGCTCGTATTCGTCCCGCCGCTGTTCACGATGATGGTGTGCTCTCCAATCCGTGTAGAAACGTAGTCAGCCGTGGCGTTGTCCGATATACCGGCGAACACATTCGTTGTGTTTCCCATGACCGTGGCATCATTGCCATTCGGCCAACAGGTCTTAAGTTGGCCTAAACTCTGGTACACTAGAGTCAAGCGGATGCCGTAGGCACGGTATTTATCGAGAGCATCGTCCAGTGCTTCCATGTGACCCAAACTCGCCGCATCATCCGCAATTACATGAATGGGGTTATTCTGTAGGCCGCAAGACACAACCCGGCGGAAGATAGTGTTCAAGATCATTCTTTCAAATGGTGCTTGTGCCTTTTGGTGCTCTGGCGGGATATTCACGAATAGCGTCATCTTGCCCTTGGCAAGATCGGCGGGGTCGAAGGTGCTTTTCGATGTAACTGCCGCAATCGCCGGAGAGTCAAGGAAGCTCATCATGCGCGCAACAGTCGTCATCACCGATGCCAGCTCTTTGTCAATGAACTGAGTTAATCTGCTGGCTTTTCGGGCAAGCATTCCGCCCCAAGCATCCGATTGCTGCATGTGTGAGATGGCGGCACTTAGCTCCTCTTGATTGGCAAGAATTCCGGCTACTGTTTGGAGTGACCTATCTTCCGGCGGCGCGAAATAAACGACATAGGCGATTACGCATCCAATAAACATCTCACCAGAATCTTCCCAGTGCGGCGTATGTTCCATTCCGGTACGAATGACCAACGATTTGGCAAGATCAAGACACTCCTCTAGTGCCGTAGGTGAATTCTTGTCAATGAAGTCAAGCGGATTGAGACAATCCTTCCCGCCATCGAACGGGGCGATTTCGACGACCCGGTGGCCGAGCTTCTTTCTTGCCTTCCGGGTTGCTGCCGAGGTTTCCCCCTTGAATTCGCTTACAACCATGCTGTCAGGACAGGTCAGGACATAGGGGATGATCAGCCCTGTCCCCTTACCAGCTCCCGATGGTGCAACGACGAGCGTATGGCATGTTGGAAGCCTTATGGTGGCTTCATACCCAAACACTCCCTTAACCGCGTCCTTCGCTGACAGGCGAGGATTGAACAGCGAAAGAACTGATCGCTTGACCCTCATCCTCCCAATCGGAAATCCGTGTTTGTCGGAGCGAAGATCATCCGCCGAGGCCCAGCGTGCCGTCCCGTGTGACCAGAGTTGCCCGTGCTTCTTCAGTTGCAGGCAGAGAATGCCAACAGCAACCCAGAACGCCAGCCATTTCAGCAGAATGGCACAGATGAGGGCAAACAACGCGATTGAGCAGACCAAGAACAACCTACTTAGTGTGTACATGATTCACCTTTGGAGTTTCGCACGATCCCGCATCATGCTTTGGAACGTTTTCACATCGTACTGCTCTGACGCCTTACGAGCTTCCTTCAGGGCATCGCCCAGAACATCGACGACTTCCGCCATGCCGAAATCACCACCGCTCAGAACCACAGCGATATTGTCAGGCATGGCGATCCTCACCTTCCCTGTCTTGACCGAAGGCTTTGCCCGTTGCTTCCGGGAATGCCTTTCCAAATCGTCGCGGGACATGCCGGACAGTTTGAGGGCAAGTAACTCGGCCTGTTCGGACTCCGGCAGTTTGCTTGCAGCGTAGCAATCGGAAATCCCGACCTTCCCGGCCTTCAATGCCTCTTGCCATGCAGCGGTGCATTTCGACGGCGACATTATGCGGGTAAGGGTTGACTGGTCGAGACAGAGATGTTCAGCGAGGTCTTTCAACATCCAATCAGGATTGGCACACAAGAGTTCAGCACAGGCCATCCATTTTTCATAGCCGGTCAAATCCGACCTGTGCATGTTTTCAGTCAACTGGATGACCCGCCCCTCCGTATCCGATAACGCCTTCTCGATTATCGTTACGGTCAGTTCGTCAATTCCAGCGAGCTTCGCCGCCCTCCATCGCCGCTCTCCCCACAACAACGTGCCGTCTGGCTTGGCCCCGACGGGCTGAAGTTGGCATTCTTTCATGGACTCACCGAGACGCTTCAATTTGGCTTCATCGTAAGTCTTTCGGGGCTGGTTTGGGTCTGTTTTGAACCACGACAATGGCTTTTTCATGCTTCACCTCCGGGGTTACCGTCTTTGCTTCCACTGGTATAATGGGGGCTTTCTCGCATTATTCAGCAAAGCTACGGACAGTAACAGGAAACGATCGTGGACATTCCCCGTGAATTTGACCACAAGCCTAAATACCCCGTTCGGGGCCATGAGCTTGACCAACTCAGGCAGTCGCGGGGGTTGAGCCTAGAGCAGCTTGCAAAGAAAGCCAAAATCCACGTCAAGACGCTCAAACGTATCCTGTCTGGGAATGAAGCCAGAATAAGCACGATTGATTTGTTGGCTAAAGCACTCGGAGTTTCCTGCAATCACTTAAGAGCCGACATCCAAAGGCCGGAAGAACAGGAAAGAACAGCTTTCACTCTCGATCTCACCCTTCACGGAACGCTGGAATCACTTCAACAATTGCAGCAGGCGGTCAATCTATCACCGCTTCTTAAAGGTGCTTTGGAGCAGACCGGCATAAAAGTTACTAATTTAAGTTCGCGGTTGCATCTTATTAATAAATCAGGCGAATTTACGCGATCAATCGCAGTACTCTACGGCGTCACGGCCAACGGCACCCCATTTTGGCTGTTCGCAGCAGTTTTACCAAGTCGCTATGAACATTTTATAACATCATATAGAGATGGCACTTTAGACATACATGCTTTCAGTCCATACGGCGAAATCATTGTGATAGGAGAGGGTAAAGATCCGCCTGACTCCGTAGTCGATAAAGTTGCGGAAATGTATCAGACAACTTCTCAAGAACTTCTGAAATCGCTTACGCCACAACCCCCGCCAAAAGAACACTCATCAGATGTTTCTCGTTGATTAGGGGCCTTAACCCCTCGCCATTCAATCGCCATCCCCATCTTCCTGCGTGAAGACGGGGGATTGTTCTTCTCTCTTCTGAATGACCTTCCAGCACTCAAAGGAATTTGGAGGGGGCGTCATTGCCTCCCAAGCACCGGGTGAGGAGGCGAACGACGATGGCGACGACGACGGCAGGGCTACCGCAAGCTATTCCACGGCGTGGCAAGAGGGGACATTAACGACAAAAGAAATGATTGTGGCGTGTTACTTTACTGCACTGTTACTGCACTAACTGCTAAACCATTGATTTATAATGGTAAGCCCGGCGGGAATTGAACCCACGATACTGGTATAGTGGTTCTTAGTGGTACAGGAAGCCTTATTTTGCTGGACATTTCCGCATTGTTGCAGTAAGCTTACTGCACAAACTGCACTCGGCTATGGCATCCCTTTACAAGAAACAACGCTCACCTTTCTGGTTTATACAGTTCATTGACACCGACGGCAAGCGGCGCAATAAATCCACCAGCTTGCGATGGGACAATCCGGCTGAGACGGTCAAGGCACGCGCTCTGCGCGCTGGACTTGAGGCCAAAGAACTCACTCGCAGGGCCGGTGAAATCAGCGGCGGCGGTTGGGATACATGGGTGCCACAGTATCTGGAACGACACTGCGAAAACCCTCAGACACTGGAACGCTACAACAGCATTTGGGCTTGGCTGGCTCTTTGGTTGCAAGAGAGGCACTACCACTCGCCCCGCACGATTACTTACCGTGTTGTTCTCGAATATCTGGATTGGCGCACAAGCTACAAGCGGAAAGCGGGCAAGGCAGCCGGACGCAATACGGCCATCTTGGAATTGAAGATCCTCGCCATGATTATGGGCGAAGCCGTGCGGCTCGGCCATGCCGACGCGAACCCGTTAGTAAGTCTCAAATTGCGGCGGGACAAACCCGCTAAAAAGCCGGAATTGACCGATGAGGAGATCCGCGTCATTCGAGAGGCATTGAAAACCGAGCCGGAATGGATGCAAACCGCGTTTGACATTTCCCTGCACACGGGCTGCCGGTTGCGGGAAACACGGCTGCCCCTCGACTGCATCGATTTTGCGGAAAACAAAATCACGTTCCCCTCGCCCAAGGGCGGCGAAGACCGGGCGTTCTCCGTACCGATGCCGTCCGCCCTGCGTCCGTTGTTAAAACGCATCTGCAAGACTGGGCGGGAATTCACAGTGGACTTTCCGTTCCAACCGTCGCGCCAGTGGAACATATTCTTCAATAGAATCAAAAAGCCACATTTGTGCTTCCACTGCCTGCGCGTCACTTACATCAACCGGCTGCGCCGTGCCCGTGTACCGCGTGAAGTGGCCATGCGACTGGTGAATCATTCATCCGAGTTGGTTCACAAGATTTATCAGCGCGAGAAGGTCGAGGACGTGGCCGAGTGGCGCGATGCGGTGCAATTTCCCGAGTAGCGGAGTCCATAAGAACAATTCGCCATAACTCGCCGCTACTTTACCGGCAGTGACGAGCAAATACTCCCAAATCGGCTGTCAGAGCCATTTTCCACGGGACAGAGCCTGTGATTTCTGCTATACTGTTCTTAATGGGGTGTGCGACGCGACTGAAAGGGCAGATAGAAAGGTTATGGAACCGCATCACACTGAGACATTCTTGGCGCAAAGGCAGGACAAGCAACTGCAAGGCATCTCGCTTGAATCCGTCTTGGAGAAACGCCGTTTGGATCAGGCGTTGAACGCCAAAGAGTTTGCCGTCTGCGCCGGTGTGTCCTATTCAACGGCGCGCTGCTGGTTTCACCTTGCCGGTTTTCCGGCCTTTCGCGGGGTCATCTTCTGGCAAGATTTCGTCGAGTGGCGCGCCAGCCAAAATGGATTTAAGAACCCTCCCCTCCCACAACACAACGGCGACGGTGTCGCCGCCGCTTCAACCCTGCCTCCGCGTGCTGCGCAAATTCTGATTGAAGCCTGAAGAGTGCTTCGGGTTGTTGGAACACATCCGCACACGGCTTCGATCACCCAAACGAAAGAAGCCACCCGCAACAATACGGATGGCTTAATGGTTTCGGCGATCTGATCGGCTGAATGTCCTACGCCGCCCGCTTTCGCCATGCGTAGCCCAGCAGACCAATGGCACCGACGCCGAGGAGGAGCAACGTAGATGGCTCGGGGACCGACGTGAATCGGAAATTGGAAATGGATTGGTCTATTCCGATAGTCGTGTTGGCGCCGGCAGTGATGCCGACATACGCAGTGGACCCGCCAAGGAGCGTCGGGAATTTGGTCAGGATCAGGTAGGAAGCGCTATAGGATGCTAACGTCTTCGTATCCAAAAGAGATTCTTGAAGAAGTGAGCCATCATAGGCAAGCGTCACGTTGATGGGGTCGCCGGAGGTGAGATTGACCGGACTGGTAGCGAGAGAGCCGCCGCCAAGAGTGCCGTTTGTGTAGTAGCCGCTGGCATTATACGATTCAAGGGATACTGCGAGGCTTTTTCCAGGAAAGCCACCATAACCGAAGAAGCCCTGCTGCACGGCGTTTGCGCCGGCTGCGCTGTTTTGAAGAACGAAACAAGCGCCTGTGCCAGGAGAGGCATCACCGACGACGGCCTGATAGGTAAAGGACGCGGTGAATTGCGAGACATTCTGCGGCGTATTGCAGAAAATGCTTCGGTATTCGCCTCCGTAGTTGGTCAGAAGAATCGTGCCGTTGGAGATGGTCGGGGCATTTCCTGAATCAGCCTGATTGACCGTGAAGCCCGAGAAATCACCAAAACCGATGATGTCGGCCTGGACCGGGGCGGGAAGTATGGCGACTGCTGCCGCCACCGCCAACAAACGCAACAGACGGGGTTTGAAAACCGCCGTTTTCCAAAGAAAACTTTGACACAACATGACACTACCTCTTTCTCAAAAGTGTGACGGGATGAAAGAACAGGAACCGCTTGCACTGCAAGAGGGAATGGCGTCGCCCGGCGAGCGCCGGAGGTCACAACGCCGTTCCGATGACACTCTCATGCCTTTGACCCTAGCATACGAAGAAGATACAGTCGCCGAAAGCCGCCATTTCTGATGACATCGAGAACATGTCATTGTTCTTGACGACACCTTGGTTCACGGTCCACTTGGTGAGATACGGCCAGTACACGCATGGCCAGTGCCATGCGGCCGCGGGTCTGCGTGCGTGCGGAAATGCGTTGCAGGTAAGTACGAATCGTCGGTTCGCTGATCCGCATCGCTGTGGCGATCTGCTTGTCGCATAGGCCCCGCAGAACCAGTTCGACAATCTTCGCTTGCTGAGGGGATAGTTGCATCGCCCGGACAATGGCGAGCCAATGATCGTTGCCCAAGGGCAAAGGAGGAAAAGCGCCGAGAGGATCGGCAACCGTCGTTGTCGGGCGAGTCATGGCAGCGTCCCCGAAAAAAAGGCGTCAGCCGGCCGCTCACAGAACCCCAACCACGGGGCGACTAGAACAGCGCAGCCGACGCCCATACGGGGCGGCCAAGCGCTGCTTCTAGTCAAGGGCCTTGCGGCCCAAGGTGGTTGTTCTCTGTGAAGCAGTAACTTGACGCTCTCGCGTCAATTCAAATTGTCGCCAACGCCGGATCGACGTTGACCACGGCATTATAGACGATTTGGCCGTTGGGCGGAAGGACCGGCACCCGGCGAAAATCACGTGTGACAAGACAAATGCGGTGGAAAACAGGCCAAAAGCCGCCCTTGGAATTATACGGGAACGGTGTGGCGGAAAGCAGCAAGCCTTCGGAAGACGAGCGCGGGCCTCCGCTCAGGCTCGGCAAAAGGGGGCCGCCCCTTCCTCTTTCACCATCACATCGGCCCCGGGGACCGTGGGTGAGGGCCGACGCGACGGCGAAGGCGAAAGGGGCTAATGGAACCACCTTTCATGGTATGGGGGATCAAAAACCCGGAAAGTGCGACTGAGGTGTTCCACTGTCGGGCAAGCCAAGGTCTTTTGGCTATAGCCACGAAAGAGACCTTTCGGGCGATTGCATGTCACGACAAGGCAAACGGCGGCGCTGCGGCCGTGGACGTTGTCGGCGATCGCCCGCCTTGCAACTCGAACTCCGGGCCGTGCTTGCCCAACCACTCCTTGAGTTCGGAGCGGTTCTCGAATTCCGCCACTTCGATGCTGTCGATGGTCGGCCCCCTTTCGCCCACCTGCCGGCTCTCCTCCGCGTTCATCTCACGCACCCAAAGCACCCGATGCCTTTGCAAACCGGCATGGGTGAGATTGACGGAGCCTTCATTCAGTGGCCGGTCGAGGTTGCTGCCTCTAATCAGCACAAGGTACACCAAGTCGCCGGAGAATTTCAGAAGCAGCCCTTCGGATGGAATATATTGCCACGGACCTAGCCATGAGTAAGGAAAATAGACGCTGTTGCCGTCGCGGAAGCGGAACTCGACGGCGGCGGACTGATCGCGGATTCCCCGCAGATAGCCGAATGCCCCGCACGACGCTTCGACTCCCTCGGCCTCCGCCTCTTTTTTCGGCGAAGACGCGGCGTGCTCGTCAAGATGGGAGTTTCGACGCAATCGCTCCTGATGTGATACATCATCGAGCATGGTCCATTTCCCTTTCTCCCATCCCCTTCCTTGCGACATCCGGCTGCACGAAGTCACGCCGCTGGCCCGATATGGCCGGGGATTGGACGGACTCTTGTTGCGTCTTCATCCAATCGCGGACGCGAGGTTGCTTTTGCGTGTTCCCCGCACGTTCCGCATCTGACAGCGCCAGTTGTTGCTCCCTCATCCAACCGCGCATGCGCAATTGCGGCTGCATGTCTTGGGAAATCTCCGTCGCTGACACGGGATCGTCCGTTCGGCCGAACGCCTTCAAAAGTTCTTGCCGGTCGTCCGTGAAGATCACAGCCTGTTCTTTCCCGCGTGTCAGGGCGACATAGGCCGTCCGCTGGTAAGTCGCGGGAAATGACTCGCTCGACACGCCCACGAAGACCTTGTCCACCGTCACCCCCTGGCTGCTATGACTCGTTGTCGCATACCCATGCGTCCAGTGGCCGAAATCCCGATCAATGACCCAGCCGTGATCGACGACGATGTCGCCCCGCCGGGTAAATCCTTCGATGGAGTAAAGCGACCCGTTGCTGAGGCGATGCTTGCCGTCCTTGGTCTTGCCACCCGCCGTGATACGGATGCGGTCGCCCACGGCCAGGGCGAGTTCAGTCGGCCGGTAGACCTCGAATCGCTTGGCAATCTTGACCGGCGGCTCGACCCCCTCGCCCACGATCAAACGCGATCCCTTGGTGAAACCAGGGGCATTCTGATGGAACTGGAGCATGTCGCCCTGATCGTATTGCGTCGGATCGGATTTTTCAGCATCCGTCAGGTGAGTGGGAACCCAGGCCGTGACGATGCGTTCCTTGCCGAGCCTGCCTTGTGCCTTCAAGCCGGCGCGAATGGCGTCGCTGATCCGGTCCAACTCCTTATGCGTGGGCGACACGACGAGGGCCGACTTGTATTCGCCGTTCCGCTTCTTTTCGGCGACGGCCGCAAGGTAGGCGTCGGCCAGCTTTTGATAGCGGTCAGCATCGTCCACCTGCTTGATCCAGCCGAGCTTGTCCAACTCCTCGAATCCCTCTACGATCCGGCCTTCGCTCAGGGCCTGTGCCGCTTTCTTGTAATCGCCTTGCTGACGGAGGATTTCCGTAACCTCAGCGACTTTTAAGCCTGCCATATCCTCCAGAAGCTTCAGCGGCTCGCCGGCGGTGACGCTGCGATGCTGGCGGCGATCCCCAACCAAGATAATCCGCGCGCCCACGTCCTGGGCCACGTTGAACACCGAATTCATGTCCCGTGTGCCAAGCTGGCTTGCCTCATCGACGAGGATGACGCCGTTTTTTGCCGACTTTTGCATCTCCTTGTCCTTCAGGAACCGGGCCACCGTGTCGGCATTGGGGAAATTCGCCTCGGTGCGAAGCACTTCCCGGCTGGCCTTGACGGACTGGGCGAGAGCGACCACGGGCACTCGCGCCTCGGCCAGGGCCTCGCCGATTTCCTGTTCGAGTGTGGTCTTGCCCGTGCCCGCAACGCCACGGATAATCATCACCCGGTCACGGGAGCCAAGAACATGGCGGACAGCCGCTTTTTGGCCGTCGTTGAACCAACTCCGCGAACAGGGCCGCTTTGGGTCACCAAGCGGGCGGCAGCGTCCCCGGCCCTGGCGAGCGAAGTCAATCAGCAGTGATTCCAGATTCAACATCTCCTCCGTCGTGGCCATCGGACGGCCGGTGACATCGCTACGGATGAGCGGACGCTTACTCATCTCTTGCGTTACGCCTTTGACCGTCACCGCGCCGATCCCGCGTTTCAACGCTTCGGTAACGAGCTTTCGCTCCGGCACCACCGCCTCGCGTACGAAACTATGTTCGATGGCGTAATTGACCGCCCCGGCCTCGCCGCGTTCCGGGCGGGCCGCAACTCGTTCACGGCGGTGAACCGCAGTCAGCGTCTGACGCTCCCGGTCGGTAAGGCGTTCGTTCCATCCCTTGCGTAAACTCTCACATCCCTGTGCAGAGCCTTTCCTCTCGCGGGTCTCCGCCCCGAGTTCCGCCTTGCGACGGGGATCGGTGATGCCCCGCTTCTCGGCCTCCTTCTCGATCAACGCCGTGCGCCGCGAGAAGCGTTTCAGCACGTCGGCCGGTATTCCGGCGATCTCGAAATCGTCGCGTTTCCGCTCGATACCGAAGCCCAACTCCTGGAGCTTGTTGGCGAGCCGAACGCGAAAGGCCGCCTGGAAGTACGGGGCATCCCGTTTGAGGTCGCGGAACTGGCCCGCTTTCCAGCGGCGTTCCTCCTCGTCCCAGGTTGTATTGAAAACGAATGCGTGGGCGTGCAATTGAGGATCGGGAACACCACCAACAGGCCGGGACGTAGTGTGGATAAACTCCGCCCAGACCATGTTGCCCGTGGTGCGGTCCGTGTCCTGGCGGTCCTTTCGTATTCTCGTCTTCATCTCCGCTCCCATCTCACGCATCGTCTCATCGACCGCCGCCCGGAACGCCCCCAGGATGTCCTGGTCGCCGCTCAGGGCGTAGAGCAGCGAGACCGATTTCGGCACGGAGAACGTGAAATCGTAACCCACCGTCCGCTCGCTACGGGTTCGCACCGTCAGCGGTTCTCCGGTTGTGGGGTGGCGATTGTCGCACAACCGCTCGAAGGAGAATTTGTCCACCGTGCCTTCCAACCCGAGCAGAGACGCCCCTTTGCCACCCCACGAGCCGATGATTTCCTTTCCTTCGCTGTAGTAATCCGCCGTCGCGTAGTAACGCTTGGCACCTTCGGCACTATTCTGTTGCGTGATACGAATCATGCCTCATTTTAGCCTATCACGAAATCGTTAATGAAATCTTAACGATGACGCGCTCAGCCGCAGCCAGCCTGGGTTTGCGGAGGTTCGACTTTTCGCAATGTCACCTATATGCAACGGCAATGCCAGTTCCCTGTGCCGACAAATTGCCGTCATCGGCGAAAATTCTTCGGTCGCCCCTTGACCGCTCGTGGTGGACACTCGGTTGACGTTCTTTGCACTGTTTTCGCATCTTCGGGTAGCTGTCGCGGACGCCGCCTTGCCATCCGGCGTTGAAATCGCGGCTACGCTCCGGCTGCCCTCACACTGCCTGGGCGACCGTCCGCCGTCGGCCTTTCCAACCGAACGACAACCAGCCTCGTGCTGTCATCGTCGTACAGCTCGATCAGGCCATTTTCCTTTAACAAGGGGCTCCCTTGGCGTTGATATGCAGCGGGGTAATGGTCACTTTCAGTAAATGATCCAGAAAATCCCGCATGTTTTGCGGCCGGAAGAAGCGGTCATAGGTATATTCGATGCCGGTCAACATTTCATCGGGGCCGGGAAACCCAAGGATTTTCCGGTACGGTTTCCCGACAGGTGACAATGTCAATTCCGCCCAGCATCCCTCCGTGTCGAATTGCGAGAGTGCGACCCGCCTGGCGAGATCGGGGTTTGCGGCGTTGTTTTTGATGAATAACATCGCCGCTTCGCGCTCCCCCATGTTCCTGAGCATAAAATCAGGAACCACGGCCCATTTTTCCTCGCCCCATGCTCGGGCTACGAAAATCGTGGCATCCGATGTGTGGTAAATCGGATCTACACCTGCATTGAGGTTGCTGTGTAGAATGAACAGGCTGATGTCCTTTGGTGGCGGAATCTGCTTCAGATGCTGCACGAATGATTCCTCCTGCGCCCACCGCGCTTGCCAGGATAGGTAAAAACCAATGTCGGTAAAAACCAGCCCCGCCATCAACAACCCGGCCACGATACGGCGATTATTCAGGTTGAACAGGCCGTACACCAGCATGGCAGCGCCCAACGACGCCACCAGTCCATGACGGGCACTATAGGATGTCAAGTGCGGCGTTTTCGCCGCCAATACATAACCCAGTACGGAAGCGGCCAGTAGGAAGAACCCTGTGACAATGGTCATCCGACGCGACGCAGCCGGCTCATGACGGACGGGGCGTGTATAGAAATACCAGGCCAGCGGGATTGTCACAGGCAGGAAGAGCAATAGATACAACACGGCACCCTCCAGCGGTTGCATCTCACGGACGATGCTCCTAAAAAAATGATCGAGACAATAGCCGAGTGTTTTAAGGAAGGGCGCGCCGCCGGTAAAGACAATGGCGTTATATCCCTTAAAACTTCCGAACGGACAGAAAAAGATACGTTGAGCTATGGCAAATAGAATAGGTATCAGGCACAACGGCAGGTGTTTTGTGACGAAAGTAAGGGCGGAACGCACGAAGGCACCCCGATTGCCTGGGCGGCACTCAATAAGGAAATAGAGGAGGGTGAATGCATAATGGTAAATAAGCAGTTCATTGTGAAAGAAGGATAACGAGATCATCACCAGTGCGACTCCCCGCCAGTACAAGCCGCTTTTCTGTGCGTAGATGAGCCAACCGCCATAGAACAGCGCCAGGGAGATGATATGCGGCAGGATCGCGATCGAGGTGAGGATCGTATAAAACGGCCAGAGCGAGGATATAAGCGTTATAGTCAGCGCTTCCTGTGGCGAAAACGGCGTGTTGTGTTTTAGCAGCGTAAAACTGCTGAAGGCGACAACCAAGATGCCGATCAGGGCCGTGGCTTTGTTGGCAAACACAAAATCGGGAAAGACGGTGAGCGCATTGTGATAATAGTAGTAAACAGGATAACCTGCCTCGTTTACATGTGTGCGGTAGAGTTCAAAATTCGTTTGTTGATAATAGGCGTAGAGCAACCCGTCATTATAGGAGCCGTTGTTGAGCAGCAAGAATCCGTGGGATAGCAAGCACAGGAGGAACAACGTCAGGTACGGGGAGAAACGCGGCTTGCTATCGAACATCGGCGGGATCTCGTGTAACGGTCGGAGGCACCGGAACAAATAGCAGCCAGTGGCATCATGTGCAATTGGAAAGTGTCGAATATCGCTACAGCTATTGCATTGCCGGAATGCTGTGGGTGAATCGTATCCAGCGTCGTGATGGTCTTGTCTTGGTTCAGCGTGAAATGGAAACTTCGATTGGCTTGCTAGGATCGTCCGGGTGTTGAAGTTGGTTGGTAGTGCTTGGATTTTTCGCTTTGGTGTTGTAAGCGAGGGAGGTGGGCGGCAGCAGAACCACCGCCCGGACCTCGCTCACAACCCCTGGGGCGGCGCTCGGGTCGGTTCCCACCGGAGCCCTATCCTCCGCCCAGGTCGTCTCTCATCGTAACGTCCTTCTTTCGATCAGGCAACCGTCCGCAAACGGGCCGCCTCTCGCTGCTCCTTTCTACGCTCGCGGGCCTCCGTCAGTTTGCGATCGCGGGCTGCGAAGATCTCCGCCTCACGGCCCGCCAATTTGTCCGCCGGCGCCACATAGCCAATCGCGCTGTGCAATCGCACCTCGTTGTAGTGCTCCACGTAACGAGCCACAATGCGGATGGCATCCTCCAGCGAGATCGGCGTGCCCGGCCGCAGGCACTCGCCCTTGATGCTCCCGTGAAATCGCTCCAGTTTGCCGTTGCTCTGCGGATAGTACGGGCTGGTGCGCACGTGCGTCATCCCGCAGATGCGAATGAACTCTTTGAAGTCCTTCGCCAAAAACTGCGACCCATTGTCGCTGATGATCCGCGGCGTCTCCTTGGGGAACTTCTCCCGCGCGCGTTGCAGGATCGTCAGTTCATCTTGCTCGGTCATCGAGCGGCGAATCTCCCAATGCACGGTGTAGCGGCTGTAGCCGTCGAGGATCGTCGTCAGGTAGTAAAACGTGCCGTGGATGTTGAGGTAGCTGATGTCGATATGCCAGTGTTCATGGGGTTTTTGCGGCTGTTGGAAGCCCGTGCCTTTCTTCGACGGCTTGTTCGTCGAGCGCCCGATGCGGCCCGCCGCCTTCAATACGCGATAGACGCTGCTGGGACTGACGGCCACCACGTCGCGGTCGAGCATCATGAACGCCAAACGCCGGTAGCCTTCCAGTGGATACTCGAAGGAGAAGCGGATGATGGCCTGCTTCTCCCAATCTTCGAGCCACCAGTCGCGCGGCACCCAGCCGTTGTGTTCGTTCCGCTTGCCGTAGCGATCCTTCCAGTCGTGGAACTTGCTCTGGCCAATGCCCAGCCAAGCCACGAACTTTCTGGCGGGAATCTCCGTGCGCTCGTTCCAACGGCGCACGTAATCGACCACTTCATCGCGAGTGTCGTGGGGAACCCAACGTCCGTTTAGAGTTCCCCATTCTCTTTTTTTGCGCGGACGTTCTCCTCCATCAGTTCGGAGATGACCTCGTTCTTCTGAACGAGCTTGGCCCGCAGTCGGGCGACTTCCTCCTCCTGGGCGGAAAGCCTCCTGGCCTCGCGTTTGGCGACCGGGTGAAAGGCGGCCGGCGCGTTGTCGAACAGGATTTTCTGCCAGGCGTAGATTTGGTTCGGCTTGATGCCGTACTCGTCGCAGAGGTCCGAGATGGGCACTTTATCGACCAGATACCTCTTGAGAATGGCAGCCTTCTGGTCCGTGCCGAAATGTCGTCGTTGTCCACTCATGAAATTCTCCTCGTCTGGGGGAAGATTCTAACCCAGGCGACCGAGAATTTCCATTTCCAATTGGTTCAAGACAGTCTTTCCTGCGGCGGTGGGCTCCGCCCAACTCCTTTCCCTTCTTTACGTAGTGACCCTCTCTGCCTGGACGGACGTGTGCTTCGCGTATCTCTGCCGTTCCCTTCTCCCGGAGCCAGCCCCGCCCGTGGCCTTCATCACCGGCACTTATGACCCCGCCGCCGGCCGGTCAATCAGAAAAGACCGCTTTCCGCAAGCGGAATCCTTCAGCTTTTCAGATTGACCGTCGCTGACGCTCCCGGCTGAAGCGGGGTCTTTTGGTGTGCCGCAAGGCCCCGATGAGCGGGACCGGAAACTCAAGGAGAAGGAAAACATCATGTCTCAACCAGCACACAAAATACGCAGCGGCGTCCTGCAAGTCACGATCTGGCGCAACCAGAGCGAAAAGGGCAACTGGTACAGCGTCATTCCCACCCGCAGCTACAAGCAGGGCGATGCCACCTGGAAAGAAACCGACAGCCTCGGCTTCGACGACCTGCTGACAATGGCCAAGCTGTTCGACCAGGCCCACACCTGGATCATGCACCAGCAGCAGGCCGACGCCAAGGCCCGCAAGGAATCCGCACAGGCGGCAGCCTGAACCGGATGCCGGCGAGGCGGTCACGCCGCCCGCCGGCCACCTTGGCAACAATCAACTCATTCTTGGAAAGGAATCCTACCATGACGGCCCACATTGACCTCTATAACCGCGTCACCAACAGCATCATTGCCGACCTCGAAAAAGGCATCCGTCCGTGGCTCAAGCCGTGGAATACCGAGTACGCGGCTGGACGCATCACCCGACCCTTACGAGTCGGCGGCCAGCCCTACAAGGGAATCAATGTCATGATGCTCTGGGCATCGGCCATAACCCAGAACTTTACCGCCCCCATCTGGATGACCTTCAAACAGGCGCAGGAACGGAACGCCAACGTCAGGAAGGGCTCCAAGGGTTCCCTGGTCGTCTACGCCGACCGGATCACCAGGACCGAGACCACCAGCGACGGCCAGGAGAGTGAACGCGACATCTATTTCATGAAGGGTTATACTGTCTTCAACGTCGAGCAGATCGAGGGACTCCCGCCGCATTTCTACGCCCCCGCCGGCCCCCAGCTCGACACGGTGCGGAGGATCGAGGCGGTCGACCGGTTTTTCGCCAACACCGGGGCCGACATCCGTCATGGCGGGAATCACGCCTATTACACCGCCGCACCGGATTATGTGCAGATGCCGCCTTTCGTGTCCTTCACGGACGCCGAGAGCTATTACTCGACGCTGGCCCACGAGATGACCCACTGGACCAAGCACCCGGCCCGCCTCGACCGGGAGTTCGGACGAAGGAAATTCGGCGACGATGGTTACGCCCGCGAAGAACTGGTCGCCGAGATCGGGGCCGCGTTCCTCTGCTGCGACCTCGGCATCACCCCAGAGCCCCGCGACGACCACGCCGCCTACCTGGGCCACTGGCTCCAGGTTCTGAAGGGTGACAAGCGAGCCATCTTCCAGGCAGCCGCCCACGCCCAACGAGCCGTTGATTTTCAGCACGGGCTTCAGCCCGGCGGGGAACACACTCAGGATCGTGAGCGGGGGAACCAGCCATGACCGGCGTTGTTCGCTTTCCGCTCGGTGAGGTGGCCATCACGGCGAACGCCAGGTTGCAGCTTGCGACCGAAGAGGTTCTGACCGCCCTGCGCCGGCACGCTTCCGGCGACTGGGGCGACCTGCGCCCTGACGACGCGTTGGCGAACGACATCGCCTTGCAGCAGGGAGGCAGGCTGTTTTCAGCCTACGGGCAGGGCCAGCACCGCTTTTGGGTCATCACCGAGGCTGATCGTTCGGTGACAACGGTGCTCTTGCCCGAAGACTACTGACCGGGCGAACCATCGCCTGGGCCGCCCCGCCTGGACCGGGATTGCTGCCCCGATCCGCACGGCCTTCTCCGTGCCGAATGCCGTTGGCCACGCTCCCTCAATGCCATTGCAGTCGCATTGCGAACACCCAGCATGAATTCGTCCGAGAACACCCCAAGTCCAGTGGGAGCAGATTTCAGAATCTTGCAGGCATGACAGAGCATTTTATGAACAGGCGTCTTCCCTATGCTCTGCATAGGCCGGCTGGAACCGTTCCAGCCGGTTGTTTCGGACGGGTTTTCCGCGAATGTCCGTTTCCAGAAAAGGCATGGAAAATCGGACAGTCCCTTGCCTACAATCGTCGCCCAACCGGGGGCCATCGGATGAGATTCACGGCGACAAACACGCGTCTCGAATTTGGGTCGATAATTGGGATTCCAAGTAAACGGTTGACCTGATGGGATAGCGCTGGGACGCTAAAACATTCCGGTTTACGGCGGCGCGTTAGCTACCTGGGTTATGCTAACTTGGGCACTTCGCTAAGCGGGATGCCAAGTGCATCAGCGACCCCCTTGCCATAGGCTGGATCGGCTTTCAAGCAGTTGCCAATGTGGCGGAGCTTGATTTCTTTGGGGGCATCTCCCAGAGCGCGGGCAGTGTTGTCGAACAGCACCTTCTGCTGCTCGGTGTTCATCAGGCGGAACAGCTTCCCAGGCTGGGAGTAGTCGTCGTCGTCCGTGCGATGGTTCCAGTGATCGGCTGCCCCTTCCAAGCTAAGGGGCGGTTCGGCAAATTCCGGCTGCTGTTGCCACTCGCCATAACTGTTGGGCTCGTAACCGAGCGTGCTACCGTGATTGCCGTCCACCCGCATCGCGCCGTCACGGTGGTAGCTGTGAAATGGGCAATGGGAGGCGTTGACCGGAATCAGGTGATGGTTCACGCCGAGCCGATAGCGTTGGGCATCGCCGTAGGAAAACAGCCGTCCCTGCAACATCTTGTCGGGTGAAAAACCAATGCCGGGCACAATGTTGGCCGGGTTGAAGGCCGACTGCTCGACCTCGGCAAAATAGTTTTGGGGGTTGCGGTTTAGTTCGAGAACACCCACTTCGATGAGGGGATAGTCCTTGTGAAACCAGACCTTGGTCAAGTCGAACGGGTTGTAGGGGCAGTCGGCTGCTCCCTTCTCCGGCATCACCTGGATGAACATGGTCCAGCGGGGAAAATCACGCCGCTCGATGCTCTCGTACAGGTCACGCTGGTGGCTTTCACGATCCTTGGCAATGATGGCCTCTGCTTCGGCATCCGTCAGGTTCTTGATGCCCTGCTGAGTCATCAAGTGGAACTTGACCCAGTGCCGCTCGTTCTTGGTGTTGATGAGGCTGAAGGTATGACTGCCGAACCCGTGCATGTGCCGGTAGGTGGCAGGGATGCCCCGGTCGCTCATGACGATGGTGATCTGGTGCAGGGCCTCGGGCAGGGAAGTCCAGAAGTCCCAGTTATTCCGTGCGCTGCGCAGGTTGGTACGGGGGTCGCGCTTGACGGCATGGTTGAGGTCGGGGAACTTCAGCGGATCGCGCAGGAAAAACACAGGTGTGTTGTTGCCCACCAAGTTCCAGTTTCCCTCATCGGTATAGAACTTGATAGCAAAGCCACGAATATCGCGCTCGGCATCAGCCGCTCCACGCTCCCCGGCTACCGTAGAAAAGCGGGTGAAGAGTTCGGTCTTCTTTCCTACGGCGGAGAAGATTTTCGCCTTGGTGTAGCGGGTGATGTCGTGGGTGACAGTGAACGTGCCATAAGCCCCAGAACCCTTGGCGTGCATTCTCCGCTCGGGGATGACCTCCCGGTCGAAGTGGGCGAGCTTTTCCAAGAACCAGACATCCTGAAGCAGCATTAGGCCACGCGGCCCAGCGGTCATCACGTTCTGGTTGTCGGTAACGGGAGCCCCGGCGTTGGTGGTCAATTTCTTCTTCTCGTCTTTCATTGTCTCGTCCTTCTTTCGGGTTTTGATGCGGTTTAGTCCGGCGAGGCGAGGCTTATTCTACCATCCTTGTGCTGGTGGTGGGCAGTGGCCTCGCCGCTAATAAGGTTGGTGAGCCGTCGTTCTGGTGCTGACCGGCAACTCCGTCTCATCGGAAATAGCTCCGCACGGCAAGCGGCGGTTTGCTGGTGGCCACCAGACATTAGCCATCCGGGGCAACAACAATCGACTATGACATGGCAGGAGTCCAATTCCGCCCGCACAGATGGGGGGTTATCTGGCCTTCCCGTGCTGGAACACAACGGTGCAAGCCCGTTGTTGGGGGGGCGGTCGAACGTCGGTGGAGGCGTTAGTCTGGGAGAGATGTTTCTATTATACTGGTTGTACTGGGCATGAGTCTTATTGGTGTTGGAGGTGTTGTAGCGCCCGTATCGAGTCTGCCGACAAGACTTAAATGGGATTGTGCGCGCCAGCAACGGCGTTGCGGACCCTGGCGGAATGAATTGCTGACCATTCCGTTCACCAAGGGACAATTGTTGACTCAGGAGCGGGGCCGTGGCGTCGTTGCGGTCAGTCGCCCCATTTTCGGGCAAAGGATGCCCAGAGGTGTAAGATGCGTTTCCTGCAAGCCATGAGCGATGTCCGGCCGCGAAGCACGTCCTTCGCGCCGCATCTCCGTGCCATAGTGACCGGATTCGTTGTAGCGTGCTCCGGGTGCGCCGTTACCCAGGTTTCCCACGAGCCAGTGGGGACTCCGAAGGTTGCGCCTCGGGAGGCGTCTACGTCGGTGGGCCAGACTTTGGGGACCACCACTGTCGTTCAAGCTCAGCATTTGGAGGTGTCAGAAAGAGCCGCGCCTGCACCGGGGCAGTCACCGGTGGCCGCAGGGACGGAGAAGAGCGAGGCCGTACCGACACCATTG
Organism: uncultured Planctomycetia bacterium; assembly: GCA_963719005.1. Lineage (GTDB taxonomy): Bacteria > Planctomycetota > Planctomycetia > Pirellulales > Thermoguttaceae. Next base: position 1,353,152 of record CAVRAR010000014.1, on the reverse strand, counting down.
CCTTCCTCGGCATTGACACTGGACCAGGCGATCAACCTCTGCTTGACCAATGATCCAAAGATTCACGCGGGGCTGGAAGTTATTAACCAAGCCCATGCCGACGCGCTCACCGCCTCGCTAAGACCCAATCCCGAGATGTCGGTCGGCGGCACGCTGCTGCCGCTGAGTCGCCCCATCACGCCTGCACAGCCTGGAGGTCCGTCGGAGTTTGACTTGGAAGCGGGTTATCCCATCGACTGGTTCTTGTTCGGCAAGCGGGCTGCGGCAATGGCCAGTGCGTCGATGGGAACGTGCGTTTCGGAGGCCGATTATGCCGACTTGGTACGGCAGCGAGTGACAGAAGTCGCCCTGGCCTTCTATGACGTTTTGGAGGCGCAGGCGTTGCTGGACGTTGCGCGCAAGACGTGGAGAACCTGGAGCGGGTGGAGGCGGTCACGCAGAAGGCGGTTGAAAACGGCGGTCGGCCACAGGTAGAACTCAATCGCATTCGCTTGGTGCTTCTCAGCAGCCGCCGAAGTTGGCGGGATGCGGAATCGACACTGGTTGCCGCCAAGGCCAAATTGCGAGCCTTGCTCGGCCGCCCCGAGGCGGATGCAACCTGCGATGTTGTGGGAACACTTGATGGTCCCCTCACCGCGGAGGCGCTGCCAGCACACGAAGCCTATGCAATGGCGACAGAAAATCGTCCCGACATCCTCTCGCTTCGTCGAAAGGTCGCAAAGGCACAGGCCGATGTCGTGGTCGAGCGTCGCAACGCACTACCGGAAGTCAAGCCACACGTGGGAATGGGCTATCAGTTCCAGGAGGCGATCGGCACTACAGACATCAACACATGGGGGATAGGCATCGAAACGACAGTCCCTCTGTTCAACCGCAATCAAGGCAACCGGGCCAAAGCCGCTTCCGTGGTCAGCCAAAGCAACTACGAGTTACAGACCGGATTGCTCGAATTACGGGCCGAGGTTGCGCAAGCCGTCCAATCACTCGTTACGGCGAAGCAGAACGCTGCATCGGTGGCCCACGATGAACTGCGATTGGCCGGTCAGGTCCGCGACAGCATCGGCAAAGCCTACGAGGTGGGCGGGCGGCCATTGATCGACGTACTCGACGCCCAGCGCGATTATCGTGAAACGTATCGGATTTTCGTTAGCAGCCGGGCCGACTACTGGCGGTCCCTTTACAAGTACAATTCCGCGATTGGCAAACAGGTTACTCAATGACAGACACTCAGGCGATAGTCAAAGAGCGCCAAGGGCGAGCATCCCAGTCACCGCAAACCCTTCCTACTCAGTCACGTTGGAGCCGTGTGTGGGCGCGGACTCAGTTCGGCCTTTGCCTCGTGATTGTCGGCAGTGTGCTGGCTTACCTGCTGTGGACTCCCGACGCGGGTTCGCTTCTGCCGACGGGCGAACCAGCATCAAACCACGGAAGCGATGTTCGCGTGATCGGGCCACGGTGCATTCGTCTGCGGCCCGACTGTCCGTTGTGTCGGAAGCTCCAAGTGGCCACCGTCCAAGCGAGTCACATCACCACTCCAGTGTTGACAGTGACTGGTGTAGTGGTCGCAAGCCTCCGACCGGGCAATGGCAAGGGAAATGACTACTGGCAGTTCAATTCGCCGGAGTTGTTGACTGCCTTCACCGACTGGCAGAAGGCGACCGCCGACATCACCTTTGCGGAAACTCAGCTTACTCAGATCAAACAATTAGCCGACACGAAGGTCGATGCCCAGCAGAAGCTGGTGAACCGAATGAAGAAACTTGTGGAGGCGGGCACCGACACGGAGAAGGACCTGGCCGCGGCCCAGGCCGATCTGATTCAGGCCCAGATTCAGGGACGCAAAGATGTTCACGAGGCTGAGACGGCGGTGCGACTCGCCAAACGGACTGAGGCTGCGCTGGCGCGGCAACTTCAACAGAGCGGCCTGGACTCGGACTTGCTTCGTTCCATGACGTGGGATGTCGATATTGTCATGGCCGACGTGCCGGAGGGCTTGATGGCAAGAGTCAAGCTCGGACAGGGGTGCGAGGCCAAGTTTTTTGGCTTCCCCGAGGCACCGTTCTCCGGCAAGGTGCGGGCGATTGCCCCCGTGTTGTCCAAGGAACGCCGCTCTCTGCGGGTCTTATTTGCCATCAGCGATCCCCACGATCAGCTTCGCCCAGGCATGTTTGCGGACATCGGCTTGGGCACCGATGTCCGAGATGCACTTCTGATCCCTCCCGAGGCGGTGGTCCATGTCGGACGGTCCGATTACGTGCTGGTGCGCGACGGAAGCGACGACTGGCGAGTGACCGACGTGCAGGTCGGCGAACTTCAGAAGACCGCGGTGGAAGTGCTCGGCGGCTTGCGTGCCGGGGACAAGATTGCAGGCCACGGCGTGATCCTCTTGAAGCCGTGTATCGTCGAGGCCCTCCAGATGTCCGGTTCAACTCCGCCCATCCATGCCCAGACCGATAGCTCGTGGAGGGAAAGCCGCTTATGATCGCCGCTCTCATCAAGAAGGCCATCCAACATCGCTGGTTGGTGCTGATCCTGGTGGCCATCGCCACGGGATTTGGCGTCTATGCCTTCCGGCAACTGCCGATCGACGCTTATCCCGACATCTCGGCCCAAGCGGTGTTCGTCACCACGCCTTATCCCGGCCGCGCCCCCGAGGAGGTCGAACGGCAAGTGACGATTCCAATCGAGATTGCCATGCGCAGCGTGCCGCGGGCTGAAGTCGTTCGTTCGCGGACCATTTTTGGCCTCTCGGTCGTGGAAGTGGTCTTTAAGGAGGGAACGGAAAGCTACTGGGCGCGGCAGCGCGTTCAAGAGAAACTCTCCGGGCTGGAGTTGCCCGAGGGGGTCCATCCCGACTTGGGGCCACTGGTGTCGTCTTGCGGCGAGATTTACCGCTATGAATTGGTCGCGGACGGAACTTGCGACCTCATGGAATTGCGGACGCTCAATGATTGGGTTGTCATTCCGCGGCTGTTGAGGGTGCCCGGCGTGACGGACGTGACCAACTTCGGTGGTCTGGCCAAGCAGTACACTGTCACCTATCATCCGGCGCAATTGGAACGATACGACCTGACACTCAACGATTTGGTCGATGCGATCAAAACCAACAACGCGTCTGCGGGTGGAAGTATGCTAACTCGCGGCAGCATGTCGCTAGTGATCCGAAGCGCCGGTTCGCTGGAGAGCATTCGACAGTTCGAGAATATCTTTGTCAAGTCGGTCGGCGGTACTCCCATCTATCTCAAGGACGTAGCCACGGTCGGACTGGATGCGATGACGCCCTGGAGCATCTACAGCAAAGACCGTACCGACGAGTCAGTCGAGGGGATCGTCAACTTACTTCGCGGCGAGAACCCTTCGCGGGTGCTGGTCGAAGTGAAGGAGGCGGTCCAAGAGTTGAACGAGACGGATCTGCCCAAGGGTGTGAAGATCACACCATTTTACGACCGTCAATATCTGGTTGACAGCACGCTGCACACGGTTGCGCACAGTGTGTCCCTGGGCATCACCTTGGTGGTGCTGGTGTTGTTGCTGTTTTTGGGCCGCCCCTCCATCGCAGCTTTGGTGGCCGTAACAATCCCCTTTTCTCTCTTGGTCGCTCTGACGCTGATGTACTTGACCAACATCCCTATCGGCCTGTTGTCGATCGGGGCCATCGACTTTGGCATCATTGTGGACGGGGCGGTCATCGTGGCGGAAAACATTGCCCGCCGGCTGGGCGAGGCGACTCGCCGAGACGGGCAACCGAATGTTTTCAAAGTGGTGGTGGCTGCCTCCTTGGAGGTCGAGCGACCAGTATTTTTCTCGATGCTGATGGTAATGGTGGCCTATGTGCCTTTGCTGTCACTGACCAGCATCGAGGGGCTGTTGTTCCGGCCGATGGCGTTGACAATGGTCTTTGCCCTGGCCGGGGCGCTTCTGTTTGCGATCTTCGTCGTGCCCGTCCTGGCGACGATCATGTTCCGCCGAGGCTACCATGAAGGGAAGGGCCGGTTGTTGGCCCTGGTTCGTTCCGCGTATGCAGTGACGCTGCGTGGATTGATTGCGTGCCGCTGGCTGGTGGTCGCGGCCGTGCTGTGCATCTTGGCCTTCGTGGGGATGCGGGTGGTGCCACGACTGGGCCTTGAATTTCTGCCCTACATGGACGAAGGAACCATTTGGGTACGCGCGAACTTCCCGGAGGGAACGTCCCTGCGGCAGACCGCCGAATTCGGCAAGGACATCCGCCAGATCGTGCTGGGTTTCCCCGATGTGAGCTTCATATCGGTCCAGTCAGGACGAAACGATGACGGCACCGAGCCATTCCCGCCCAGCCGCATGGAGATGATGATCGGACCGAAGCCGCGAGAACAGTGGACGCGATTCAAAACGAAGCACGAACTGATGGCTGCTTTGGGAAAGAAGCTGCGCGAGGAATATCCGACCACGCGATTCAACTTCACCCAGCCGATTATTGACATGGTGACAGAGGACACGAATGGGACTTCGGCCAACCTGGCGGTCGAACTCTCGGGCTCCGACCCGGATGTGCTGTTGGGCTTGGCCCGGCGCACGCTGAGATTGCTTAGGAGCGTGCCGGGGGCGCAAGACGCGAGCATCGACCAGGAGGGGCCACAGGCCCAACTCCAAATTGTGCCGGATCGGCGGCTTTGCGCGCGCTACAACGTCCGCATCGAAGACGTGACCAAGCTCATCGACACCGCGCTGGGCGGAGAGCCCGTAGGAACGCTCTTCGAGGGAGACCGGCGGTTTGACATTGTGGTTAAGCTCGACCGCGCAGACGTGGCGTCACCCCAAGCGATCGGACGGCTTCCCGTCCATACAGCGGAGGGATGGCCGGTGCCGCTTGCCCAGGTGGCGAAGATCGACGTGGTGGACGGACAGACAATGATCGCCCGCGAGAGCAGCCGGCGGCGGCTTACGGTGCGTTGCGACATCGCAGGCCGCGATGAAGGGGGCTTCGTCGCCGAGGCGCAACGAAGGTTTGATGCCGTAATTCGCCCGACCTTGCCGGATGGCTATCGCGTCGAGTGGCTGGGAATGTTTGAGAACCTCGCACGCGCCCGCGAGCACTTTCGCCTTCTAATTCCGGCGACGGTGGCGCTCATTTTCCTCTTGCTCTGGGCCACGTTCCAGTCGTTCCGAGCGGCACTGCTAGTGCTGGCCGGCATCCCGTTCGCGTGCATCGGGGGCGTCTTGGCCCTGTACGTGCGCGACATGCACATGAACGTCTCCACGGGCGTGGGTTTCGCCGCCTTGTTCGGCATCGCCATCATGGATGGTGTGCTCATGGTCCGGGGAATTACGGTGTTTCGCCAGCAGGGAATGGAACTGGCGGAATCCATTGTTCAAGGGGCGCTTGGGCGCCTTCGGCCCATTCTCATTACGGCCATCGTAGCGATTTTCGGCTTGCTGCCCGCCTCGATGGCGGCGGGATTGGGTTCCGACGTGCAGCGACCATTGGCCACGGTGATCGTCTGGGGGTTGTTCAGTTCCACCTTGCTTACGCTCTGCGTTCTTCCCGTGCTCTATGCGATCTTCCCGCCTTCGACCCCAGCGTTAGCAGTTGCCACTCCGGCGGCTGGCCTTGATTCGATTGGAGTGGAACGGGAAGGGAATCAGTACCCATAGCCCTGCACGAAGTCAACTTTGGCACATTCTGTTTTCGTTGCCGAGAACGCCAGAACGGCCGAACGAGGTTCGTGCAAGTTGACACTGCCGGATGCACCGTTGAACAGGGTAGGATGTTTTTGGCACTTATTTTGGGCGCAATGATTACTGCGACGACCGCCCGAATGTATCGCTAAGTCGAAAACTCGTGTCAATCTTTTTACCTCCCCGCTCAACGACCATTGTGATGGGCTCGTCATGGCCCGACCGTAGAAGCAGGCGAATCCGCGCCAGTCCAAACTCGGATACGGGCTTGGCTTGGATTTTGAGAATCGCGTCTCCTGGCCGAATGCCTGCAAGTGCCGCGGGGCTCGCTTCGTCAACCGATGCAACCTCTACGTTTCCCCTTTTCCAGAGCAGATGCAGCCCGCTCAAGTCTTCCCGGTCCAGATCAGCGAATTGCTTCCCTTTTGCGAGATAAATCTTCCTCTGCGGAAAGTCGATGACCATCCGATAACGACGCAGGTAGCCCAATCCCAGAACGTTCTCATCCCCCGAGCTAAAACGCAGGTTATGATGAAGGAACGGACCGACCATAAGATCGGATAGCCGGCCTGCGGGCGAAGAACCGTGGTCGCTCAGCGTCGCATAGGTTCTCTTGCCTGTGATTCGGAGTTGGCGCGATTCCACAAGCCTCGTAAAGAGCGGTTGCATAAGGATGCCAGTGTGCGAACATCCGGTATCCACAATGAAAGATTGACGCTCTATCTCACCAACCCTGGCGACGATCCGCATACAACCTTGAGAATCGTAGACGAATGACATCCCTTCAAACTCATGGACTTCCTCGGGAACAAGTCGGTCTTGGATCAGGCCGAGTCCCTGGTCAAGATCGACCTGCACAATTACGTCTTTGAGATGCGTGAGGCCGAGGATTCCGCGAATATCTCGGCCGAAGACTTGCGCATCCCGGCCAAGTCCATGCAGACAACGGAGCGGTCGGCCTGAAGCCGCCATTCGCCAAGCCGTCCGAAAAGAGTTTCTCGACGCACATCTTCCATAGTCGCCACAAAGTCGGCATTCTGCCGGGGCGGAATCATCCATTGCTCCCTCAGGTGAGGGTTAAGTTCTTTTCTTTGAGCGCTCTACGCACGGATTCGTGGCTGATGGCGTCCACGACCCCCAGGGCCACCAAGCGATCCGCCAGCAGACGCAACGTCCAACGGTCACAGCCCTGCGGTGCCGGGCCGGACGCCAACGCAATCAGGGCGGCTTCCTGCTCGCCGTCCAACCTACGATACTGCCGGCCTTCCGCTGTCTTGCGGGCGACGGCCGCCGCCAATCCCTGTTCCACGAACCGCTGCCGCACACGATGCACCGTGGATAACCCCACGTCCACGAACTCGGCAATTCGTTCGTCGCTCCATCCCGGCCCGTGCGGTGACGCATCCGCCTTCAGCAACACGCGCGCCCGCTTCAATACCGAGGCGGATACGCCTGCTTTGCAGATTAACGCCTGCAACCATTCCCGGTCCCTGGCTCCCAGCCGAACCACATGCTTCGCTTCTTTGCCCATAATTCCTTCCTGTATGACTGATCCAACTTCCCTCTCAGTCATCCAAATTGTGCTCGATACATCCCAGTTGTGTCCGAGCTATCCAAGGAAAGTGAAGGAATACTCCAATAAACTGGAACCTGTCAATTCAGCTTTGACAATGCGCATTAACCGCGCTACAATCGTTAACAAGGGTTAAGGATTAACCCCCAATAACACAGGGAGGATGATATGTCACCAACTGAATTCACGCCCGAGAAAGACTCCGCAGATATTTCAACCGCAGTAGCCGAGCCGCTGGCAGCCGAGGCCAACGAAGACGGCCCGAGCTTCGCCGAGCGAGTTGGCCAGAAGAAATGGCCCTCCAGACCCGATCCCTTCGGAATCGCCACGGACTACCAAGCCGGCGTCCACCTCTCCGAGAACAGGCGGGACCGCCGCATGGAGATCAAGTTCGGCGAGGGCCGCCGCGAAGACAAGCCGAGCCAGGCCGTAATCGACAGGTTGAAAGAGACAGGCTACCGCTGGAACCCCTCCCACAAACTATGGACCCACCCGGTCAGGTCCGATTCGGCTATGGCCACGCGCATTGATGCCGAACGCCTTTACCGGGATGTCTGCCAGATGATCCGGGAGGAAAAGGGCATCGAGGCCGGACCCGAGGTTTCCTTCTAACCGGGCACGTTGGCAGGGCGTCCGCTCATGACCAACACTCCGCCCGTCTTCAAACTTGAAGACCTTGGCCCACAGGCCCAGGCGATGTCCAGGAACTGCGGCAACGACCGCTTGGCAATGATTCTCCAGTACGTCGCCATCGGTTCCATGATTATCATGGCTGGAGCGGCCGCAAGCCAGGTATTGAGAGACGCATTCAGCACGCCCGACCGCCGCCACAGACATGGCAGGTCCAGATGAAGCGGCTGGGCATATTCCTGCGCCATCAGCCGGTGGCAGGCCGGCCACCGGGCGGTAGCCGCGACGAAAACCGGGAACTGGCTATTGCTCGTGGTTCCTGACGATGGCCCGGAAACCGCCAGACCCGCGACAGCGTTCGCTTTTTTCTTCCGGCCCAACCATCTTGCCAGAGGCCGAAAACAGTTTAGAGGTTCTAACAAAACTCCAGTACGCGGTTCCAGCAGATCATGGCACAACCGATGATTAGGAACGCATCGTGAATGTCCGGTCGTTTCTCGTAACGCACCCGCAGACGACGCCAGTTGAAGAGCCAATCGAAGCAGGCTTCAACGACGTAGCGGAATTTGCCCAGGCCGCTGCCGTGCTCGGTGTTGCGGTGAGCAACCAGCGGCTTGATTCTCCGCTTGCGCAGGGGTTTACGAATCTTGGCTTCCGCATCATAGGCTCGATCCGCGAGCAGTTCATCGGGACGCTTGCGCGGTGCGCCGCGAGGTTGCTTGATCGGTGGAACTGCGTTGACCAAAGGAATAGCCATCTCCGAATCGTGGCAATTCGCGCCGGTGTGGGTAATGGCCAGAGGCGTGCCGCTGCCGTCCACCATCAGATGACGCTTCGAGCCATTCTTGCCTCGATCCGTGGGATTTGGGCCCGTTTTTGCCCCCCAAAAACTGCTCGCACGGAGCAACTGTCGATCGCGGATGTTGACCAGTCGATTTGGCCTGCCAATCCCAATTCGTCCAAAAGTAGCTTCCATATCCGCTTCCAGACACCAGCCACGTGCCAGTCGCGGAGTCGTCGCCAGCACGTCATGCCGCATCCGCAGCCCAACTCCTGCGGAAGATATTCCCACGGACAACCCGTTTTCAATACGAAGAGAATCCCCGTGAGCGCCGCACGATCGGAAACTCGCGGTCGGCCTCCTTTCGGCTTGCCGCGTTCGCGCGGCAGCAAAGGCTTGATTCGCTCCCAAAGCGCATCGGGCAGCAGTGGCTTGGCCATAATATCCTCCCTGACATATCTGTTGGTTGACCAGGTTAGCCCGAGAGTTTAGCAACATTGGACAGATCAGGAAATACTGGTTTTGTTAGAACCTCTTAGTATCCAAACCAGAAGGAGACCACCATGCACTACAAGACAATCGTCCACGAACTCCTGCAACAGCGGCCGGAGATGCGCGACCAGCTCCGCAAGAGCCGCAAACTCCTGCCGACCCTGGAAATGTACGCCCACGAACTGAAGACCAGCCACGAAGCCTGGACGGAACTGCTCTCGCCACTGAGGCCGGGCAGCGACCGCAGCCAGATAGCCAGCGAGGCCCTGGAAATGGCGCTGAAGGAAATGGAGGATCGTTTGCCCTCCGCTTCCTCCCAGGACGGCGACAAAGCGCTATTCCTCGACGCGGCTATGCTTTTCCTCCGCCGTCATTCGTCGCGCGCCTGAAGGCGTCGCGCAAGCCGCGCACGCTCTTCGATCCCCCTGCCGCCACGTCACCAGTCCCACCAACGCCTCCTGGTGCCTCCTCCGGCGATCTTCCTTCTCCGGCCGCAACCCCGTCCGGGGCCTTAAGCGATGGCACGCTACTCAGCCCGCCGGGCCGGGCAAGCGGAAACTTGGTTCCCCCTGAAGGTCTCCCCCAAGTTTCCGCTGGACCGGTCGCTGCGCGAGCGGAGCCCCGGCTTGGGGCTGAGTCTTTCGCTCGCCATCAGGCCCCGATGGCGGGGCCGCAAACGCTAGAAGGAGACGTCGCCATGCTAGGCAACCAGTTCAGTTTTCAGTTTGAAATGCCACCACCGACGGTGATGCCCGCTGAACCTGCGCGGACCCGGCGGCCGCAGTTGGCCGTTATCGCCGGCGGCGAAAAGTCGAAGGCCCGCGACATCATCGCTGCCATACGCACCTTGAAGCAGGTCGAGGACGAACACCGGCCCGCCACCCCCGAGGAGAAAGAAACCATTAGCCGCTTCGCCGGCTTCGGGCCGGTCGCGCTGTCGATTTTCCCCGATCCAGTCACCGGCCGCTACAAGGACGCCGGCTGGCAGGCGCTCGGCGAGGAACTCAAGACCCTGCTAACTCCCACCGAATACGACAGCGCCAAGCGCACGACGTTCAACGCCTTCTATACCTCCCCCACGGTAATTACCGCCATCCACGAGGCCATTGCCCGCCTCGGCGTCCCCGAGGGCGCCACCGTCCTGGAGCCCGGCTGCGGCACCGGCAATTTCATGAACTACGGCGGTCGAGCGATGCGCTTCATCGGCGTTGAACTCGACTTTATATCCGGCCGCATAGCCAGGGCCCTCCACCCCGAACACGACATCCGCATCGAGAACTTCCGCGACACCAGGCTGCCCGAGGACCGCATTGACGCGGTGATCGGCAACGTGCCCTTCGCCAATCTCACGCTCGACTACCACAGCCAGAAGTTTTCACTGCACGATTACTTCTTCGCCAAGTCCATCGACGCCCTCAAGCCCGGCGGCGTGCTTGCGCTCGTCACGTCCCATTATACGCTCGACAAGCAGAATGCCGCCATCCGCGAGTACCTGGCGTCCAAGGCTGATTTTGTCGGCGCTATCCGGCTCCCCTCCGACGCCTTCAAACGGGAAGGAACCGCCGTGGTGACCGACATCATATTCCTTCGCAAGCGGGCACCTGGGGTGCCGGCCAATCATATTGACGACGAATGGCTGAGTCTCGCTCCGCTTGCGATTGATGGCGCAGAGGTTCCTGTCAACCGCTACTTCCTCAACCATCCCGAAATGGTCCTCGGCCAGTGGAGCCGCAAGGACACCCTCTACGGCGGCGAGGGTTTTAGCGTTCTCGGCAACGGCGACCTGGCCGGTCAACTTACAGAGGCAATCCACCGCCTGCCCGAATTCGCACCGCTACAAGCATCCGCGCCCGAGAAATGCCGGCCCCGGCTTTCACGCCCCCGCCGCCGGAACGCCACATTACCGAAGGCAGTTTCTTCGTCGCCGACGACCGCACGGTCTGCCAACTGGCAGGCGGGCAAACAGTGCCCGTGGTCTACGGCGGCACCACTTTGCGGGCAGACGGCACGATGACGGGCAAGCGGCTGGCCGCCCTGTTGGGCCTGCGCGACCGCGCCCGCCGCGTGCTGCAATCGCAGAACGAAGGCTGGCCGGAGGCGAATCGCAACGACGCCCGCCGGGAACTTAACTGGGCTTACGACCGCTTCGTCGCCGCCTACGGCCCGATCAACAAAACCACCTTCGGCGAAACGGCCGACGGCAGCGTCATCCGCCGGATGCCCAACCTCGTCAAGTTCCGCGAGGACCCCGACGCCATGCTGGTCATGTCCTTGGAGGATTACGATGAAGTAACGGCAAAAGCGGCCAAGGCCGCCATCATGACCAGGGATGTCGTGGGCAAGACCCCGCCCGTCACCCAGGTCGAGAGCGCCGAGGAAGGACTCTTGGTATCCCTCAACCAGCGGGGCACGGTGGACCTGCCCTACATCGCCACCCTGTACGGCAAGCCCGAAGAGCAAATCATCGCCGAACTCGGTGACTTGATCTTCCACGATCCCGAGACAAAGACCTGGCAGACGGCCGACGCCTATCTCTCCGGCAACGTCCGCGCCAAGCTGGCTACCGCCGAACGGGCCGCCCCGGCTTATCAGCGCAACGCTGAAGCCCTGCGGGCCGTCCAGCCCGAAGACGTGTTGCCCGGCGACATCGACGCCAACCTGGGAGCGACCTGGATACCGGCCCGCGACATCCAGGCATTCGCCGCCGATCTCTTTCGCGTCGATCCGTCCACGATCAAAGTCGCCCACCTGCAAAAAGATGCCGTCTGGAGCATCGACGCCGACTACGCCGCCAAGCAGTCGGTGGCTGCCACCTCCGAGTACGGCACGGCACGGGCCAACGGCACATGGCTCCTGGACCTCGCCCTGAACATGAAAACCCCGGTGATCTACGACACGGTCCATAACGGCGACCGCGAAGAGCGCGTCGTCAACCCGCAGGACACATGGGCCGCACGCGAGAAGCAAAAACTCATCAAGGAGCGGTTTCGCGCTTGGCTCTTCAGCGATCCCCACCGCACCGAACGGCTGGTGCGGCTCTACAACGACACCTACAACAACCTCCGGCCGCGCCTATTCGATGGCTCGCACCTCGATTTCCCCGGCATGAATCAGAACATCACGCTCCGGCCGCACCAGGACGACGCCGTGTGGCGGGGCATGAGTTCCGGCAATACGCTATTGGCCCACGTCGTCGGCGCGGGCAAGACCTTCACGATGGCCGCCACCGGCATGAAGATGAAGCAGGCCGGACTCATCAAGAAGCCGATGTACGTCGTGCCCAACCACCTGTTGGAGCAATTCTCCCGCGAGTTCATGCAGCTTTATCCCAATGCCAAGCTGTTGGTCGCCGCCAAGGAAGATTTGTCGCGCGACCGGCGCAAGATGCTAACGGCCAAAATCGCCAGCGGCGAGTGGGACGGCATCATCGTCACCCACAGCAGCTTCGAGCGCATCGGCATGTCGCGGGATTACCAGGAGGCATTCCTGCGCGAGCAGATCGAAGAATACGACGAGTTGCTCCGCGAGCACGCCGCCGACCGCGGAGCCAACCGCAATCTCATCAAGACCATCGAGAAACAGAAGGCAGCCAGGGAAGAACGCCTCAAAGACCTGCTGGCCGAGCACAAGAAGGACGACGGCCTGGTGTTCGATGAACTGGGCGTCGATCACATCTTCATTGACGAGGCGCATTATTTCAAGAACCTGGAGACGCCCACCAAGATGGACCGCGTGGCCGGCATCCAGACCGGCGGCTCCGAGCGGGCCTTCGATGTCTACATGAAGGCCCGTTACCTCCACGAGCAGCATCCCGGCCACGGCGTGACCTTCGCCACCGGGACGCCGATTTCCAACACGATGATGGAAATGTACACGATGCAGCGGTTCCTCGACCCCGAGGGACTCAAGAGCCGGGGCCTGGAGCATTTCGACGCCTGGGCGGCCACCTTCGGCGAAGTCATCGACACGATGGAAATCTCCCCGGACGGGGCGGGACTACGGCCGCGAAGCCGCTTTGCCCGCTTCACCAACCTGCCCGAACTCCAGCAGATGTTCCGGGCCTTCTCCGACGTACAGACGGCCGAGATGCTTAATCTGCCCCGGCCGCGCCTCCAGGGCGGCAAGCCGATCATCGTCGCCTGCCCGATGTCCGACGAGCAATACGCCCTACAACAGGAACTGGTGGAACGCTACGACCGCCTGCGGTCCCAGAAGGTGGACCCTCGCGTTGACAATGCCCTCGCCATCACCACCGACGGCCGCAAGCTCGCCACCGACGCCCGGATGCTCTCCGAAACGGCACCCGACTTCCCCGAATCGAAGGTCAACCGGCTCGTGGAAAACGTAGTCTCCACCTGGGAGCGAACCGCCCCCAAGCGCGGCACGCAGATGATCTTCGCCGACATGGGCGTCAATCCGACGCAGTGGGGATACTCCGTCTACGACGACATCATCAAGAAACTAATCGCTGCCGGCGTTCCGGCCGAGCAGATTGCGGCCGTCGGTGACGCCGACTCGGACGCCAAGAAACAGGCCCTCTTCGAGAAAGTCAGGCAAGGCTCGGTGCGCGTGCTGATCGGCAGCACGCAAAAGATGGGCACCGGCACCAACGTCCAAAAACGCCTGGTCGCCCTGCACCACCTCGACGCCCCGTGGAAGCCCGCCGAGGTCGAGCAACGCGAGGGGAGAATCCTCCGCCAAGGCAACGAAAACGAGGAAGTGGCGGTCTATCGCTACGTCACGGAAGGATCGTTCGACGCCTACATGTGGCAGGCGCTGGAGACCAAGGCCCGCTTCATCGGCCAGGTTATCACCGGCGACAACGCCGCCCGCCGCGCCGAGGACATCGGCGGCCAGGAACTCTCCTATGCCGAGGTCAAGGCGATTGCCTCCGGCAACCCGGCCGTGCTGACCTTGGCCGAGGCCGACGCCGAACTGCAACGCCTCGCGCTCCTCAAGAAGAACCACATGGACGAGCAATACCTCGCCCGCAAGAGCGTCCGCGACTTACCGGGCACCATTGCCCGCCTGTCCGAGGTCTTGGCGAATTTCACGGCGGATCAGGCCACGGCCACCGACCACGCCGCCGACCCGACAATCATCGCCGGCCGCACCTGCCTGCGCGAAGACGTGCCCGCCGTCCTGGCCGGCCAACTTGATTCCTTGCCGCTGACCGTCCGCGAAACGACCCGCGTCCCACTCGGCACCTACCGGGGGCTGCGTTTCGGCTTGCTCCGCCACGCGGAATTCCCTGCCGAAGTCTATCTGGAAGGCACCGTTACCCGCCGCTCCGGTCTTTCACGGGAGCACCAGGGACCGCGTGCCGTGCTGAACGCGCTGGAACGCATGGCCGGCAGCTACGGCACCGAATGCGAGCGAATCCGCAAAGACCTCGCCCTGGCCGAGTCGCAGTTGCGCGATTACCAGGCCCGCCTGGGCGCTCCCTTCCTCCACGACGCTTATCTTTCCGAACTGACCGACCTGCGCGACCAACTCAAGGCCAGCCTGTCCGGCAAGGCACCGGAGCCGGGCAGCGATTCGCAGCCCACCGCCGCTGAACTCGCCGAAAAGATCAAGGCCCTTAAGGCCGCTCACACCATCGAAGCCACACCGCAGCGCGTCCGGCGGAAGCAGGTTTCCGCCGAGGAACCCGTAACCGCCCGCATTCGCCGCCGGATCGAGGCAGTTCCCGTTTCCGACGCGGCGATTTCGCCCGAGGCTCCGATGCCGGAGGCGGAGACCTCCTCGCCTACCAAATCGACGTGGCAAACCATTGCCGAGAAGCTCGCCTCTGTTGGGATTGAATCCAACCTCGCCAGCCCGCCCCGGTCTGGAACCCCGAAGTCCCAGATGACGTTCCAGCAACGTCTTGCGATGGAACGGCAACGCAAAGACCTGGAGCCGAGCCTGTCTTGACTCCTCAAATCCTGCCGGAAGCCATCAATTCGTGCGCAGACCTCGATCCGAAGCATGATGCAAGTTGGAGGCGGGACCAGCGTCCCCAGTTCCCGCCCCCAATACCCCCCACCCCCTTCCCTCTTCTCTGTGTTCCGTTTCGGAGAAGGTAAAAATGCTTTTCTGTCAGCCCAGGCTTGCCACAGGAAGCACGACGTAACCCCAATGGCGTAAGAAAGTTACGATTGCATCGGTGGCTTGCAGGATGCGGCTATCGGGGGTAAACTGACCGTCGTTCCCCAAAAAAGACATAGAGCGGCACACGGATGGCCAAGCATGACGGATGAATTGCAGACGGGAAGGATACGGCTCGCATGATAGAGCATCAACAGGTTGAGTGGAAAGAGACTTGGCGCGACGAATACCTGAAGTGGATTTGCGGGTTCGCCAACGCCGAGGGCGGCGTGCTGGTCATCGGCCGCGACGACCAGGGCAAGCCTGTTGGCGTCGCCAATGCCCGCAAGCTGCTCGAAGACCTCCCCAACAAGATTCGCGACGTGCTGGGTATCATCGCCGACGTCAGGCTGGTGCAGAAGTCGGGCAAAGAACTCGTCGAAATCCGCGTTGCGCCCTACCCCACTCCTATCAGCTACAAGGGCGAATATTACTACCGCAGCGGCAGCACCAAGCAGGAGCTTAAAGGCTTGGCACTTGACCGTTTCCTGCTCCGCAAGCATGGCCGCACTTGGGATAGCGCCCCGTGGCCGGGCGTTGCGGTGCGCGATCTTTCCAAGTCGGCAATCGACAATTTCCGTAAGCGGGCGAGGCAAAGCGGCCGCGTGGAGAAGGCCGTGCTCCGCGAACCGGCAGCATCCCTGCTTGAAAAGCTGCACCTGGTCGAAGGAAAGTATCTCAAGCGCGCGGCATTGCTCCTCTTCCACGACCGGCCGGAACATTTTGCTACCGGGGCATACGTCAAGGTGGGCTTCTTCCGCAATAATGCCGACCTGCTTTACCACGATGAAATCCACGGCGACCTGTTCACCCAGGCCAGCAAGACGCTCGACCTGCTGAACACCAAGTACCTCAAGGCCGGCATCCGCTACGAGGGAATTCAGCGCATCGAGACATTCCCAGTGCCGGACGACGCCTTACGCGAGGCGTTGCTTAACGCGGTCATTCACAAGGACTACGCCTCGGGTGCGACCATCCAAATCCGTGTGTACGCCGACAAACTGATGATTTGGAATCCGGGCCAGCTTCCACCCGACTGGACTGTAGCCAAGCTTCTGGGGAGGCATTCGTCGCAGCCCTTCAATCCCGACATCGCCAATGCGTTCTTCCGGGCGGGCGAGATCGAGGCATGGGGACAAGGGATCGGGCGGATGCTCACCGCGTGCCGCGAGGCCGGGTCTCCCAAGCCAGAGTTCGAGTACGAGCATACCGGCCTATGGGTGAACTTTCCGTTTCCACCAGAAATCGTTGCCCTGACCAGTAGCGAGCGGCAGGGCGTCGCCACCAAAACGAGTTCGGGGAAAAGTTCGGGGGAAAGTTCGGGGAAAACGCCGGATAGGATTGTCGCCCTTATCCGCGAGAATCCGCAAATCACTTTGCCGGAAATCGCCGCTCGACTAGACCTCACCCAACGCGCCGTCGAAAAACAGGTTCGCAAGCTACGAGAACTACAGGTGATCGCAAGGATCGGACCAGCCAAAGGCGGACATTGGGAGGTGCTGAAGTGAGACTTAAATCGAGCAGTACCTTGGTGCTTATGGCTCAGCTATCAGCCATGAGGCTCCCGACTGTCAAGGTATGCCAAGAATGCCTTGGGCTGTTGCAGGGTGGCGTCCATCGCAAGGGCGCGGCGGAATGCCTGTTTCGCCTCGTCGTATCGTCCTTGCCTGGCCAAGAGCACGCCGAGGTTGGAATGGGCCGCGGCGGGGCCGACCACCTTGGCGAAAGCCTCGAAGCTCTCGTTGAATCGCCCCTCTCCGGCAAGGACCAGCCCCAAATTGGAGAGGGCCTTGGGGTGGTTCGGATCAATCGCCAGGGCCTTGCGGAGCGACCGCTCGGCTTCGGCGAAGTTCTCCCGCTCGTAGTAGTAATATCCTAAGTCGCTCAAGAGATTGGCATTCTTCGGATCGCACTCCAGCGCTTTGGTGTATTCGGCCAGCGACCGTGTACTGTCGCCCTGGGCGTCGTACAGCGCGGCCAAGTGGTGCGAGACGGACTTTAGGCTTGGATCGTTGCGTCGCGCCTTTTCGTAGAGCAAAATAGCTTGTGGCGCGTTTCCATTGTTTTGCATTTGCTCGGCGGCCGCCATGCAAGCTCGCGCGGCCTCCTTGGGAGGCAATTCGCCGGGAACGTCTTTCGGCAAATCCGATTCTTCGGCGGCCGCTTTCGATAAGCCGGTGAATGGCGAGGACACGAGGCCAGGTGTTGCACAGCCTAGGCACGAAGACAAGCCGAGCAAACTGGCCCAGAATACTGACTTTGCGCGGACAGTCGGCAACATTGTCGCTACCTCACGTTAGTTTGAGTATCTCGCGGTCGGTTGCTGGCGGACAAGTCCATTAGTAAACGCCTGTTCCAACGCCAATACCGACGCCAGTCCCAGCACCGCCGATGGTGCCGCCATTCATGCTTCCCTGTGTTCCGCCCGATGTCGCGCCTGTGCCAGACGTGCCGGCTCCCGCGCTTTGCCCCCCTGCTTGAGTGCCGAACATTCCACGGACGATGCCTGGGGCTTCTTGGCTATAAAGCCCTTCGGCTTCCGGCCGCCCGAGAATCACGCGGTCGGGAGGCACTGGAGTACCACTGCTGGCAAGAGTCTCCAAAACCGCCATTCGACGCAACTCATCCAGACGACGGTCGGACGATGGCTCGATCACGATCGGAAACGGCACATGGCACGCTGCCTGAGCAATCTGTGAAACGTGCCCCTGTCCAAACGGGGTCAACTTTGTGACATCCGCCGACCATTCATAATCGTAGATCACGAAGTTGTCCTGGGCGGCTCGGGTTCTTTGTGCATGAATCCACTGGCAGTCATACGTCCCATTGGGCTGGGGGATGGCTCCAGGCGTAATTTCATTGCACGTGTGACAGCCAAAGATCGCTGTCACCGCGAACAGGACCAAGCAAGCTCCGCAAAGCCGAAAAGTTGTTTTTAGGCAGTACATGAAGTCTATCCTCTATGGAACAGCGGAAGGTTGAACAACCTCGGGTGCCGAGGCCGGAGGCGAATTGTTGCCGCTGGTCGGCGGACAGGGAGTCGGGCACGCATTCGGGCATGGACAACTGCCCGACTTGCAGCAACCGTAGGTAGTACCCTGCGGGCCGATGATGAACATGTCGTTGCAGTGGATGTAACGCTCTTGGCGGGCGAAGTCGGTGCGAACCGAAGCCCGGTAATCCACGCTGCGTCGGCCTTCCAGATGACCTAATAGGTAGAACTCGATGTCCCCTGGCTCAAATATGTCGTTGCCCGGCAGTGGCGGCGTTTTGCACATGTCCAAAGGATGCACCAACAGCGGCGTCACCAAAACGACCAACTCCTGCTCGCCGGAACTCACGCTGTCGTGCCCTCCGGTTCGCCCAATGATCGGCAGATCGCCCCACAAAGGCACGCGCTTCGATGTGCCGCTGAAATTGTTCTGGATCAGACCCGCCACGGTAAGGGTCTGGCCTTCGCGGAGTTCGACGGTCGTGTTGAACTGGCGTTGGGTAATCTGGCTGGGCACTTGTGCCCCGCTAACCTCCGTGGTCGCTACGCTGGGGGTCGATACGCTGGCATTCAATTGCAGACGAATCCGATCGCGGTCGGTGATGTAGGGAACAAATTGCAGGGAAACGCCGAAGTTTTGGTAGCTAACGCTTTGCGCAGCGCCTCCCGGAGTGACGACGCTGGTTGGAATGGGGAAAGAGCCGCCGGCCTGGAAGTTCGCCGGCCGCCCATTGAGCGTGGTCAGATTTGGCTCGGCCAGGCTGCGAGCGAAATCCATCGTCCGCAGGGCCTGGATCGCCAAGAGCACGTTGCCGTTGTCGATCGCGGTAGGAAGATTCCCGGTGACGTTGGTAAGGGCCTGTGCAGCGCCGGTGGCCGCCGCACCAGGGGTAAGGAGCCCGCCGCTCAACTGGGCGAAGGCGAATCGCCCGTTGACGATGCTGAAATCCATGCCGATGGTTCGAGCCGCGGTCCGGTTGACTTCGGCCACCGTGACCATGAGCATGACCTGCTGTTCGCCCGGCACTCGCAGGAGGCTGACCATACTTGGGTTTCCCTGCGTGATTTCGCGGATGGCGTTGACCGCGGCCTGTTGGTCGCCCAGGCCGGGAATGAACGCCACGTTGACATTCCTGGACTCGACCCTCGTCCGCCTTGCCGTAGGCGTGTGTTGCGCGACGATGCGGAGAATTTGTGCCGCTTCGATAACGTCCTTCGATTCACCGCGCACCACAACCTGGTCGCCCACCAACGAGAGTTGGACCGCGCTGTCGGGGAACGCTTCCTTGATTTCTCGCTCCAACACCTTGAGCGCTTGAGAGTAGGCTTTCACCTGTGCCTCTAAACGCTTCCTTTCTTCCAATACATCCAGCGCCGCTCGCTCGGGATCGGGCAAGACGACGACCAAGTAGCTCAAGGTCCGATCTCGATTGGGATCGTTGGAATAGCGGGGATCGGGAAACCAGAGGTTCAGGACGGTCCGGCCGATCTTCTTGCCGACAACCGCAAACTGCTGGTCGGTGACGATCTGAAACCCGGCCACGGTTTCATCGGGAATGTAGATACGACGAGGTTTCTCTCGCAGGACAATCACCTTGGCTTGCCCCGCCACGACTTGGATCGTATTCTCCGGGCGGATTTCGCGCTCGACGAATTGCCCGTATTCGCGCTGAATCTCCGGCGTGGGTTCCGGGGTGCCCAATCCCGGTGGAAGCCCAAGCGTCGGCAGACGAAATTGACTCGGGTCGAACGGCGATCCAATACCGGAAAGAGGGTTCGCAGGTTCATACGCAGGCGGCGGATTGGTTGGCGGCACGCCCTGACCGGCCGGGACTCCAGGCCGAACGGCTTCCGGGGGTGCCGTGTTCTGCGCGACGAGTGTAATCGGGCTTGCGGGCCACGGTTGGCCGAAGGATGAAGTTTGCGCCGGCGGCGAATTTACGGCTCCGCCACCAGCGTTTGGCTCTTGCGCCACCGAACTCGCGGCGGGAATCGCCATGACCAGACTGATGGCACAGCCACGGATCAGTACGGTCACGAGCCGGCTGCACGGTAATGTTAGAGAAAGGCGCAGCCTTCTCAATCGTGGGGCAGTTGCGTGAAAAGATTGGTCTGGCACCGCTTCCTCCCGGTGGAATCTGGGCTAAGCACCGACCCACGGTGCCGCCGCAAGACAAGCTTCTCTGCCGTATCCATCAGATCGGGACAGCGCAGCCTGCCAAGTCTTCCCAAGATTCGCACAACATGGTGTTTCGCGGTCCGACCAGTCTGGACGGAGCGATGGCACGGGTGTCGCCACCGACTCTGAGGATTGTATCGGTTGTAGCGCCCGCAAACTTTACCCAACCCAGCTATTCTTGCAGAAATGCCGCTGACGTGGGGATAGATGATTGGCTTGCGTCAGTTGCTTCCAACCGCAAAATCTCGGCCGGCTGCAATTCTGCCGAGCCGCTGGGCATCTCTAAGACGGCATGGGTCTTGCGCGGTCCAAACGCGAACCGCCACGGGCGAAGATTATGGCGGATTGCCAAGACACAGCCACGATCGTCCAGGAAAATTACATCAACGGGAAAACGCACGAAACACGTGTGGACCGAGTTGCAAGGCACTAGCAGCAGGGCGGCACCAGAAGGCAGCGGACGACGGAATTGCAGCCCGACCAGCCGAGACCAAAAGCCATCGGCGATTCTCAACTGGGCAACCACGGTCTTCCCAGTTGTCTTGCTGACCAAATGCCAAGTGCTAGCCATGTTAGAAATTCCTCACGCGGATGAATGTATCGGCAAATTGGAAAAGCCGTGCGAAGAACGGGCCGAGGGTCCACACGAAGATGCCCGGCATGAAGCAGACCACCAGGGGAAACATCCGCTTGATGGGCAGCGCCATGGCAAACGCATTCGCCCGCTCACGGCGACGATCCCGTAGATCATCGGCTTGCCGGCGAAGTGCTTGGGCGATGCCACTGCCCAACTGTTCCGCCTGAACGAGCGCCGAAACAAGGATCGTTACGGACGAAACTTCCAAGCGGTGGGCCAGTCGCCGCAGCGATTCGACGCGGGTTCTGCCAGCCAATAGGTCCGACTGATAGGTGCGGAACTCTCGGGCCAAGGGGCGATCCTCAGTCACCGAATCCACAACCCGTGCCAAAGCGGCGTCGAATCCCAGCCCGGCTTCGCTGAGCGTCGCCAGCAATTCCAACGAGATGGGCAAATCCCGCTCCACTGCTTCCACACGTTGCCGACGCGACCGCCGGATAACCAGCCACGGCATGAGCACCAGGATCAAGAACACCGTCCAAGGCGCTAAGCAAATGATCGGGATAAGGAGATCAGCAACGCCTGGAGGAAGGCGCGCTATGTTCTTGAACAACTCGTCGGTCAAGCCAGCGCCTCGAATGGCAAATGCCGTAGCAAGCCCGATGCAGATTACCACGAGCATCGCAGTGACGAACACGGCAGACGCAGCCGGTTGGCGATAGCCGGCCAGGAAGAGCCAACGGCGGAGAAACCCTGCGACCACGAAATCGGCGTCCGGCTGTTCTGCCAAATCGGCCGGTTCCGTGAAAAGCCTCTCCAGACTTCGCCGAGTCGTGCCCAGGCGACGGAAAAGAATGTAGGCCAGGTATGTCAGGATGGCCGGCACCAGCCAAAGGCTCATTGTTGTGATTGATCTCATCGACTTGCCTCAGAATCGTAAGCGGCTGATAAGCGACATCCACACCAAGCCGGCGGCCTGCATCAGGATCGTTCCCGCGACCGCCCATTGGCCAACCGATGTAGCAAGGAATTGCCCCATTTGCTCGGGATTGGTGCGCCATACCACTAGCGCGATGAAGTATGTCAGCAGCAGCACTGCAAGAGTGGAAACTTCCGACTGAGCGGAATTGGAGCGGATGCGCCGTGCAATCTCAATGCGGTCACGAATCGTCCTGCCTACGCTCGCCAAAGTTGGAGCCAAACTGCCGCCGGTTTCCGATTGGACGGACAGCGCTGACGAGAAAAGCAGAAAGGTCTCCAACGGAACTCGCTGCGTCAGTCCGTGATAGACCGTCCGAGGATTTTCTCCGAACTGGATACGGCCCACCACTTCTTCGAGTTGGGGCCGCAAAGGGCCGCGTGATTCGCGCATGGCATTGTCCAGGGCATCGTTGATGCCGGCTCCAGCCCCCAGCGCGGCCACCATCAGGTCGATGGCATCGGCCAATTGGGTTTCAATTCTTGCGGTCTTTCGTGAAGCCAGATACGACTCCAGTTGGCCTCCCAGCAGACTGACAATCAGCCCAACTGCAATCACAAAGGGCAAAGCCCAGCCGAGGGCGAAGTGCATCAGCGCTGCAACCACGAGGCCGAGCATCCAGGGCACGAAACGGTATCGGGGGAGATACGACCGGGCTACGGGAATTGGCTCCCGTTGCGATGGATGGGAGACCGCCGTCGGAGTCTCCATCCGTTGGCGGGCCAGCAGGCGGGCGCGCGCGTTCCGCCAAACCGACGCCACAACGCCCACGCCAAACAACAGCAGCCCAAAGAAGAGCAGAATATCAATCATGGATGGCCGATTTACTCTTCTGGAAAATGGCTCGGGGAATCTCGATTCCGCGGTCTTGCAGTTCCTCTACGACGCGCGGGACAATCCCAGTGGCAACGAACTCTCCGGCAATCTGCCGCCCGCGCTGGCCGTGCCGCTCAAAACGAAAGATGTCCTGCAATTGGGGCGTCGTACCTTCCATGCCGACGATCTCCGCGACGGTCTCCACCCGACGAACGCCGTCCTCGAACCGCCGGACGTGGACAATCAGGTGCAGGGCGGAGACGATCTGTTCGCGGATGGCACGCGAGGGAAGGTCCAACCCCGCCATCAAGACCATCGTCTCCAAGCGTGCCAGGGCATCACGCGGGCTGTTGGCGTGAACCGTAGTTATTCCCCCATCGTGGCCCGTGTTCATTGCTTGCAACATGTCCAGGGCCTCGCCGCTACGCACCTCGCCCACGATGATCCGGTCGGGGCGCATTCGCAAGGCATTCACAACCAGATCGCGGGCGGTGATGAGCCCTCGCCCCTCGATGTTGGGTGGCCGCGTTTCCATCCGTACCACATGCTCTTGGTCGAGGATCAATTCCGCCGAATCCTCGACGGTGACGATCCGCTCCCGATCGGGAATGGCCTCGGCAATGGCACCAAGTAAAGTGGATTTCCCCGAGCCTGTGCCCCCGGAAATCAGCAGGTTCTTTCGGCCACGAACCACTGCGTCGAGAAAGCCGTGGATGTCGGGCGAAAACATTCCCAGGCGCATCAGGTCGGTACGTCGCAATCGCTGGCGGCCGAATCGGCGAATCGACAAGGTTGGGGCATCAATCGTCACCGGAGGAAGCGTGGCATTGACTCGGCTGCCATCGGGGAGCCGCGCATCTACCATTGGCGAGCTTTCGTCGATCCGCCGCCCAACTCGGGCCGCGATCCGCTGAATAATGCGAATCAAGTGGTCCGCGTCCCGAAATCGAACGTCGGTCTTCTCCAAGCGTCCGAACCGTTCCACATACACTTGCTGGGGACTGTTGACGAGAATATCGGTGACTGCCGGATCGGCCATCAACGACGCGAGCGGTCCGACCCCGAGTGTTTCTTCCAAAAGATCGCCGACCAGCCGACGACGTTCGTCCTCGTTCAGGGGTAAGTCCTCGGCCCGGAGCGCTTCGTCAACAAACGTCTGCACGAATGCTGTCAATGTTTCCTCGCTGGCTGCCAGCAGGTTTCGCCGGTCGAGTTCGTCCAACAACGCTTGGTGCAATGTTCCCTTGACGGAAAGGTATTCTGCCCCGCCGGAATGTACGGGTTGGGGAACGACGGGAGCCGCAGTGATCGTCCGCGTAGGAACTGCCTTCTTCGTAGCTCGCAGGCGGCTCGCCGGCAGCGCGAGGCTCGACTTCCGAAGCCGTTGCTGCCAGTCCTGCTTAATCTCGGGTGATTGCTCGCGGGCCTCTTCGTTCATGGCAACTCCTCCTCGCTTGGCTCCGCGTGCTCGTTTTCGGCTTGTAGGAGTTCGCCGTTCCCTGACGCAGCCGGATAGAACAGGCCAACGGGTCGGGCTGCGCCCATCGCGTCGATGTCATCGACGAGCCGACGCAAGTGGCGGCCACAGCCAAAGAACCGGCTTGGCCGCAACACGTAAGGTTCCCCCGTGTTGGCGGCAATCACAATGCCTTTGTCAAACGGGATTACGTGATCGACATCATGGCCCAGCCGATTGGCAACATCGGCCGGCTTTACGCTTCCCGGCAGAGTCGTGTAGCGGTTCAGCACGATGCGCTGGCGCTCTTTGGACAGGCCAAGGCCCCGGAGAACCGCTACCAGCTTCACAGCGCCAAGAAGCGTGGGCACGACATTTTCCAAGACGACGTAGGCCCGATCACTGAGGTCCAACACCGCCACGATCGCGCTGTCCAGCATGGGAAACGTATCCACGAGCACGAAATCATACGTGCGCCGGGCAAGGGTGAGAATCCGCGACAATACCTCGTCGTCGATGTCGGCAGCCTCCACGGCATCGGCGGGCGCGGCCAAGAGGTGCAATCCGCTAGAGTGCGGCATAGCCAGTTGCCGAATGAGGGTCTCGTCCAATCGTTCCTTCTCGCGCACAACATCGCTCAGCGATGTGGTGGGCGTCAGATCGAGCAGCGATGCGCAGACGCCCATCTGGAGCGACGCATCGACCAGCAGCACTCGCTCCGGGTGACGCACTGCCAAGCCGCAGGCCGCATTAACGGCCATCGTCGATTTTCCCACACCGCCTTTATTGCTGATGAAGGAGACGATCGAGCCTACGCGGTCCGATTCCCGAATAGGAGATCGCTGGATGCGGCGAAGCAGTTCCGCCAGTTCGCTGCTGGACACAGGCCGACGCAGGAAATCCTTCACCCCGGCGCGAATCGCGGAAATGAGAATCGTGCTCTCCGAAACCTCGGGCTCAAAGCAGTCCGGTCGAAAGACCGCCGCCACCGTGGTCTCGGGCGAGACGACTGCCGCTTCTTCGGCAAAGGCTTGCAGGGGCCGAACGTCGGTTCCCATCTCCACCAGCGCGATTTGCGGACGGCGACTGCGAGCCGCCTCGATCGCCTGGCGAACGTCGTCGGCGTGGTGAATCACCGGATGCAGTTCATCCAGCGAGGCCAGCGCGCTTTCCAACTCGGCGCGGAACCGCGGATCGGAACTCACCATCAGAATGTTGATTGTGTTTGGCACGGGTGTTCGTCAGGGAGGGGTGTAACGATTGACCAGGGCTGGAGCATAGAGCGGATACTGCGAGAAAAGGCCCGCATGGTCCTGAAACATTGCCGAAGCGTCTGCGGGAGCAAGCGCCGTCGGCAGGGGCAAGGCCATCGTCGGCGACACATTTTGACGGCCAATTTGTACGCCGGCGGCGGCCGGGCCGAGCGTCAGACTACCGCTCTGATAACTCCAGTTGTTGTAGTAAACGAAACCAATGATCGTCGCCGCCTGGCTGGCGTAATCGGCATAGATCGGCACATACAGGGCGCTTTGCGGACCACCAAACAAGGCGTTGTCGTCGGTCGAGGCGACCAGCGGTTGCCCGATCGCCGTCAACACGTTTCGGAACTGGTTGTCGAGAATAATCGCACCGGAGCCGGCTACCAAAGGATTGATGGTTATGTTCGCCGTGCCTCCTGTGGCTGTCAAACTTGTCCAAAGATTTCTCTGGATCGCAAAGGGCGGAAGTTGGGCGACCGCCGTCAGGGTGCCGCTGTTGTTGGCGTAGATGGGGCCTACGGTTTTGGCCGGCTGGGGACCGGCAATGGCCGTAGCGCGGACCGTGACGCCGGACGCTACACTCAACTGGCCCCTACCGCCGCTTCGCGCCATCATGCTGCCGCGGCCGAACAGAAACGGCAGCGTCGGACCGCCGGAACTGACGCCAGGCTGATTGTCAAGGCCACTGGTATTATTGGTGCGCCTCATGCGAACCAGGAAGGCGTTGCCTGTGGATGAGCCGGAGGTCGCGGGCGCAAAATCAGCCCGCGCATAATCGTCCCCTTCGGCGCTTGGTTGGCCGGGATTGTAGGTTCCCGCCACCATGTCGCCTTCCTGGGCGTTGTTGGTATTCAACTCCAGCCCTCCTGGCGACTGGTATACCGGCGGAGTACCCGGCTGCATCAACTGGGACGCAGCGAGTTCCGTGGGACCGATCCCGCCGCTGAAGTTCACGACCGGCCCAGCGCCGTAATGCACTGTTGCCCCGCTGCCGTCCACGTAATCGGTGAACAGGGCGGCCACTATTTGGCTCGCCTGCTGCCGCCCGGAGACCGTAGTGGGGTCATTGCACAACCCCTCCAACGCCGCCGAGTCCACGGCCGTTTGCATCTGCCGCTGGGCGAGTCGCGCAAAACCCATGTCGATCACCAGCGCGGCCAGCCCCATCAGGCCGAAAAACATCATCAGGAACAACACGAGCGCGTAGCCCGCGCGGTTCGGCCGCTTTCTGCGACGTGGTGTCATAACGCGCCCTATTGTTTGCTCTATTCGGCCGCACCAGCCGGCACGGCTGCTGAAACGGCGTTGGCCAATCCGCCGTCTTGCATAGCCACAACGGGACTGCTACCCGGTCCGGTGAAAAGCATAAACTGCCGTTGAGACCCGATCATTATTTCCAAGTACCGTATGTTGGCAAACGGATCGAGGCCAGGCGTAATGTCCAACGCCACGTGGTCCTTGCCCTCGCTGCCACGGCTCGCACGACTGGCTATCTTCGATTTGGTAGGCACCGGCTTGGTGTTTCCGGGGGACGCCAGCCTATTAGTGTTCGAGAAGACCCTTTTTAGCAAGGCAAGGAAGTCGGATGAGCCGCCCGTTGAAGCGGTCGCGGCGGGCAATGGACGCTTCGGCGGCCGGCTCGACCGCGCTACGCATGTGATCTCATATTTCAGGTCCATTGCTTCGGCCAAGAGCGCCACCTCCTCGGGCTCCACTGCGAGCACGATCTCCTGTACCGGCATGGTGTGGGTGCTCGTTCCTTGCATGAGTGAACTAGAACTGATCGGCACGTCGCGGGTTCGCTCGGGCGTCACGACAACTCCGTCTTGCACCAGCGGCCGAATGAAACTTCGCTTTGGCAGCAAAGTCGCATTAGGAGTCGCCACCACGCTGGTTCCCGACCGCCCGGCGCTGGAATGGCCCGCCCCCGGCATGTCCACGGGAATGCTTGCGAGCAAGTCAACGTGATCGCCCTCTTTCAAGTCATGGGCACCCTTGAGCTTGCCCGCGTCCAAAGTGATTGCGCGTTTTCCTTCCGGCGTGCCGCCGGTCACGCCCGGTCTTGTGCCCGCGGGCAGGAAGTCCTCTTCTGTAAAGACGTACCCCGCGGGTTTCTCGCGGCCAGGACGCGCCCAAAGATTTTCGACCTGTTCGTGATGACTCCTTGCGGCACTTCTTTCGGTAGCCTGTAAAGGAAGACCCATTCGCCGGTCTTTGGGTTCATCAGATAATCACGTGTGACCATCGTGTACGCGGGGATCGGTCTAGCGCACATGGGAACTTGAATCGAGCCCTTGGGGATGGCGTCGTTGTTTCTCCAGAATGCGAGCTTCGCCGAATCAATCACATTCAAGTAGGCCAGTGCGGCTACGGTTCCCACACCGCCGATGACAATTGCCACAACAGCCAGTAGCACAGTACGCCAAACCGACCGGCGACGAGTGTTTGGTTTGATCGCTCGCATGGTTTAACCTTTTTTTGAGTATGCTTTCCGAACGGTGTCTTGTTGCTTGTTAGGTTTGGTTATTGAAAGACCTCGCGCCGGTAGATCGCTTGGGCCGAAATCAGACTCCGATATGGGCGGACCGTCTGCGCCCAAGCGGCCTGTTGGCCGAGGCCGTTTGCACCCGCGTATGGGCCGTATGCGAAGTCAGACACAACGGGACTGCCAACACCGGGCGGCGACCCGAGGGAATTACTACCAGCAAGAATTGGGACGACTGGGTTGTTCGGTGGGCCGGGCGGTGACGCTGGATTGGCTGGCGGCTGAAAACCACTCATGGTTGCCGACTGGTAGGGATAATTGATCCTCAGCGATACCATGCCACGTTGACCGGAAACCGTCACCGCATTGACCGGAAAAGAGTCGGCATTATTGGCATCGAGGATCGCTTCCAGGGGGTATTCCCAACTCCAACCCGGTGCGACAGAGGTTGCTGGCGTGCTTATGGGGATACGCACAACATAACCGCTTGCCGTGATTCCAGCCGGAGACGTGTAACCCTGCTGGGCACTTTGGAACAACGCCCCCGGATACCGGAGTAATTTTTGGCCGCCCACTTCGTCAAAGATCATCACGGGCAGGAGTTGTTGCGTTACCAACGGAAAATCGCCAATTGGATGACCACCGTTGAACGTGATTCCGGTGCCAGCCGGGTTCGGATCAATCGTCAACACGAGCATATTATCGTCGAAGACCCGCTTACGCACATCTTGCAAACTTTGATCCGTGCTCGCGTCGCCGTAAAGGACATGGGTGAGCGTAATAGTGGCGATCCCGCTGCTAGTCTGGGCCGCCGGAAGCGGCGTGCGGCTGATTTCCCTGGCCGCGACATCCACTGCCTGCTGGAGTGCCTGGGCGGAATACAATATCTGGCCGAAGGTCAGGATCGCGGCCAACAGCATATAGATTACCAGTGATACGACGGCGAATTCGACCAACGCCTGGCCGCGTCGCTGGCGGCCTCGGCGAGAGGGTTTTGAGAGACTGTTCGGCGATCCTTTAGCGGAGCAGCACAAGGCGAAGTCCCTCCGGCCACAAGGTCTGAATCAGAAGCCCGGCGGCAATGGCCGGCACATAAGCGAAGTCCCTTTTTCCACGAAATTTGGCCGCGAGTGCCAGCAGACCGCCGGCAAGCGCGGTCCAGAAGAGTACGCACAGAAGCGAGATTGGCCCCACTGCGGCTCCCAGCGCCGCCACTAGTTTGACATCCGCGCCGCCCAATCCGCCGAGATAAAACACGGCTGCCGAACACGCCAAACCGAGGAGCAATCCGGCAATCAGGCCCGGCCACTGGATTTCACTCCAACCGAACGCCGTTGCCAACGATGCACAGATCAAGATCGCCAGCGCAATCCAATCGGGAACCTCGCGCGTGCGAAGGTCAAAGATGGTTGCGACGATTACCAAAGATAGGATGATCCAAAGCACGACATACCTCGCCACGAAAAAGACAAATCCTCTGCGCCCCGAAGCCGGGGCGCAGAGGGTGGCTGCCATGCCGAGTACGAATGAGGTCCATCATCCCGATGGCCCAAGCTATCTCGCCAACAAACGGCGATCACCCGCTCGATGCCGTTCCGCCTGTTTCCTGGATCAAGCCATCGAATCCATTCGACGGGTCGCCGAGCACGTTGTTGCCCAGCCGGCCAATCCCGTTGGAACTGTTAATGCCGTTGAGGTCCAAGATGATGGCCCCGTTCGATCCGGTGGTCGTCCCGATGATGTGACCGCTGGAAATCGGGGCGTTGTCGCCGTCGTGAGCCCCAGGCAGGATCACCGCCACGGCCGAGATCATGTCGCTCACCTTGTGGCCGAACACCGAGATTCCGACAGCAGAAATCAAGGTGACGCCCGCGATAATCAGGGCGTACTCGACAAGCCCTTGTCCCTTGCGATTGCGAAGAAACTTCAACATCTCAATTCTCCTAGTAAAAAATTGGTAAACGCGAAAAACCAGAAAAACGAAACACACACTTTGGTCGCACTTTCATCACTCGCAGATTGGCGGCGACCCACGCCAATTTGCATAACAACCCACATCTCTGGCAAAACACCCCGCCGCGGCAGCGCAATCGTGCCGATAAATCTGGTCGGACCTTCAGCATGTCTCACGCTGCTCGCGGACGGAGTTTCTTGTGTTGGCCCCCGTTTTCTTCGTGGGGCTAGCACGCCACGCCGAATACGGATGACCATCCCGCGAGTCAGCCAGCGCACGCGAAGCCACTTGACCTAGCAATGCGCAGAGTCGATTACGGAGCGCTGAATGAGTGAAGAAAGGCTAGACAGCCGGAGGCGCTCTCGCCTGGAATGGCTGGAGAACGGTACTCGGCGCGAAGAGCGGAATCACGGTGCTTGGATGCGGCACGCTTACCGCGACCGAAACGACCTTGATTTGCTCGCCGACCAATCTCCCCTGGGCCAGATACTGACAGATCGGGCAGGTGGCACTGTCGTGACAGTTTTTACGATGGTTGTCCCCACCAATATAGCGGGCGTTGCTATGGCCAGAATAACAACCGGCGGCGAACCCAAGCAGACGGGAATCAGAAACAACTAGTCCCTCGTGCAATCCAAGAAGTTCGTGCAGGCCCTCGCCAAGAAGCGATAACCCGCCAATCGTAACGGCGAGAAACCACGTTAGCAGCGATCTGGCGGGCCGACGCACCACTGTCAGGCGCTCCCAAGAAAAACCGGAAAGTGCGTCCGACCAGAGATTTGAAAGTTCATTATCCCAACTCGCTGACCGGTTGTCAAGAGAGGGTGACGCTAAAAAACACACCAGCGCACTAGTGTGGCGTCAACATTGAACTTTGGGGTTCACAGATGCGCGAACCTCCTATTTCAAGAGACGGACGGAGTTCCGATACCCGAAAAATCAAAGTTGACGCTACACTAGCACGGAAAAATGCAACCGAGAAAAGCCAGATTCAGAAATTGGCGTCTAGCTTGGCGACGTAACCAAGCTACTTATTGCCCGTCGAATGGCCTCCGGCAGCCCGTCCCAGGCCGAAATCACACGCTGCAAACCGGCGTCAAGCTGTGCCGCATCGAGACAACTGGAGCCATCATTTTGCAGCGCAATTGCAGCGCCAGCCCTGATGGAGGTCGCAAGGGCAGTCGCAGTCAGCGGTTACGGCGATTTTGTCCGCCGCTTCAAATCCAGTCGCCCCGACTTAATGGTGTAAGATCAGACGTTAGAACGACTTGGGAAGTGGCCGCCTCAGCGGCCGCTGGCCTTTCTTGGGCAAAGAGCGCTCGGCAGCCCGCCAAGAGGTCACAGCAGCGTTTGCGGGCCGCGGACACGCCTGGCGCGTTGTCGGAAGTACCAATGATGAAACGTTGGAAGCGGTTGATCGCCCTCGGCCAGCACCGGCCGAAACGCGACGTCTTCTTGCGCAAATCCGCCGTCGAGCCCTCTACGCCGATGGACTTCGATCCGCTTTGAAGTCACTGACCGACCGAGCTTCTGGCAAGTACATGACGATGCCATGAAGCCATCTCATGCGTCATGGTCCGCGTCGCGCCTTTCGGACAGACAGAGCCCGCAAGATCGCGTCGAGCACCGCATCGAGGCACTTGCCTACGTCCTCAGCGAGGAACCGGAGCACGAAATAGCCGTTTTCTTGCAGGAGCACGTCCTTACGCCGGTCACGACGGTAGGCTTCGACGCTGGCCAAGTGCTGGCCGCCGTCCAGTTCGACCGCGATGCGCGCATCGGGGCACAGCAGATCGACCTCCATGTGGCCCCAGCCGTCAAAAGGAATCGGCAGTTCAACGTTGAGGCCGAAGCGTCCCGCGGTCTCCGGCAAGCGCTCGAGCCGTCGGTAAAGGAACGCCTCGGTGGCGCTCCGGGCTCGCTCGATTCCGTCGGCGTCGGGCGGGACCGACCGGGCCACGTGGACGAACAGGTTTGCAAGCGGCGAGTCAACACCGTCCAGAACGAGGCGTCGCACGCTGCCCGCGTATTCGCTTTTCCACTCGGGATCGACGGGAAGCGGGACGTTGGCCGGCCACCCCGGCACCGCGCTGGCAGGGAGCAGAATCTTGTAGCCCACCGCTTCGTAGCCCCGGCAGCGCCGGTCGAACATCCGGGAGAGCATAGGCACGTTCAGATCGGCGTAGTCATAGACTCGCACCTCGCGTTTGCCGTCGTGCAGGCGGTGCAATCGGCCGACGTACTGGGCAATGGTTCCGCGCCACGAAACGGGAAGCGTCAGGAAAAGCGTGTCGAGCCGGGCGTCGTCAAAACCCTCTCCGACGTAGCGGCCCGTGGCCAAGAGCACACGATCCTCGTTCTCGGAAATGGCCACCAAGCGAGCAAACACTGCTTGAGTGTCCTTGGGCCGCGTGCCGCCGCGAAGAACGACAAGATGAGCAACGCTCGGAGCTAATTGGGCCGCGAGGCGTTCAAGATGCTCGTTGCGCTCCGTCAGCACCAAGGGCGAACGGCCCTCGCGAACGGATTGAACCACTTCGTCGCAAATTGTCCGATTGCGTTGTTCGTCGGCAATGAGTTCACCGTACAGCTCCTGGAACTGGATCCGCACGTCCGGATTGGCCGCCACGAGCGGACGAAAGGACGTAGGGCGGACCAGCACGGTGTGTTGAAACGGACGCGCCGCGGCCTGCGCCTTCGCGTCAACACGGTGTCGCACCGGCCCGCACTGCATGAAGATGATCGGATGGTGGCCGTCCTTTCGCGTAACCGTGGCCGAAAGTCCCAATACGAATCTTGCCTTGGCGCGGTGAACGACTTGCTCGAAACTCTGAGCGGACAAATGATGACATTCATCGACGATCACCTGACCATAGTCTCCCACGCAATCACTGACAATACCCTTTCGCACTAGACTTTGAATGACGGCCACATCCAGCGAGCCCGTGGGGCTTCGTTGGCCAGCACCTATCCGACCGATTCTCTTGGAGGGCAGATCGAGAAATGTCGATAATCGTTCGACCCATTGTTGCAGCAATTGGCGACGATGCACGAGAACCAACGTGTTTACGCCGCGCTGGGCAATGAGCCAGGCCGCCACAACGGTCTTTCCGAAGGCGGTCGTGGCCGACAGCACGCCCGTGGCGTGGGGCAGCATCGCTCGGGCAGCGCTTTCCTGCTCGGGCCGCAGATCACCGTGGAATTGAACATCCAACTGCGTGCCGGCATACCGATCATCCCGGATACTCGCCGTGACGCCAAGGTCGGCCAGAAGTCTCTCCACCTCCTCCAGGCAGCCGCGCGGCAGGCCGATGTGATTCGCATGGTCTTCGGCGCAGGCGATGATTCGCGGTTTGCCAAAGGTCGGCAACCGCATGGCCTGAGCCTTGTAGAACTCGGGGTTTTGAAACGCGGCAAGCCGAAGCAATCGATTGCGTAGAGCCGGTGGCAACGGATGCTTGGGGATATAGATCTGATCGCCGAGGATCAATTCGAGAGTTTTCGGCAGTGGATCGGCGATAGGCAGTTCCTTGGGACGACGGGAAGGTGACAGCGTCCAGGGCTCGGAATCCTCGTCGTCCGGCATTGCGATGCGAACTCCAACGATTCGCCCATGCCTTTCCGCACCACGAACAGTTTCCTCGACGGAGGCGCGATCGATTCTGCAAATCGCCGACAGGAATGCCCATTGATCGGAGTAAGGAAGCCCGGCCTCATCGATGAAAGCACTGTTGCCCTGGTCTCGCGGCCGCTTCTGCAAGGGCAGGGCAATCAAATTGCCGAAACCGCCTTGAGGGAGTGTATCTTGATTGGGGAAAAAACGATCGTAGGAATCCAGCCCGATGTCCGGCCGGAGCTCCATGGTTTCCGTGAGGATGTGCGCCCCAAGCCTGCGCGCCAGGGCGGCGGGAATCGCCTCCGCGAAGAAGAACCAGATGTGCCCGCCGTTGCCGCTCCGCGATCGCTCCAGAGCGGCTGGAACATTCATGCGGCGACAGGTTTCCAGAATAGCCGCCGCGTCCTCTTGCCAATGCGACTTGTCGAAATCGGCAGCCAGGAAGAAGCAGGTCTCGTCGCGCAGCATCGGGTAAACACCCATGACGAAGTCCCGCCCGGCATTGTCCTGTCCGGAAAGATGCCAGCGAATCACATCATCGGTGACAGGAAAGAAGCTTCTTTGCGGGCAATCGGCGCACTTGACTTTGGGCTTCTGGCAGATGCCCGCCGCCCACTCGTTGGCGCATGCAGGCTGATAACCGCATTTTTCGCTCTTACGGCTCTCGAACCGGCGAGGATAGACATCCTCTCGTCCGCGGAAGAGCGAGCGGAACAAGGCGATCTTGGCCCCCGTTGGAGAACGGTGATGGACGTCAATGTGTTCCGGGACCATTGCGTTATGGACTTTTGGCAAGTTCGGCGAGGGCCGGGACGGGCAGGCAGACTCGCACAAGGCTGTTAAGATAGCCCGTCGGGCCGCGGCGGATCGTCGTGTCGTCGATATCGGGCAACGTGCCCACGATCCTATCTCGTCGGAGCAACAGGCCATTTTACTTGGAAGTTGCTTCGCCCCAAAGCGGCCTTTTCCACTGCTTCCACCGCAAAGCGAAGCTTCCACCGCCATGGCAGCAGGCTGCTCTCGCCACCGTCCTTGTCAAATGTTACAATTAGTCGGGTGTTTGCAGCATTCCCCGACGTTTCGTAACATACCATAAGCCGATGAAGCCGTGCAAAGAACGTGTGCTTGAACTGGTGCAGCGAACGGGTGTCCTGCGGCCTAGGGATCTGGATGCCGACGGTATTCCCAGGGAGTATCTGCGGCGGCTGCTTGATGAGGGCCTGCTTGAACGCACGGGGCGCGGACTCTACGTGGTTGCCGGATCGAAGCCAACCCCGAATCACACTCTCGCCGAAGTCTGCAAGCGTATATCCCACGGGGTTGTCTGTCTGTTGTCGGCCCTTCGGTTTCATGAACTGACTACACAAGCTCCCTTCGAGGTTTGGCTGGCAATTGACGAGAAAGCACGGCTGCCGAAAGTGGATTACCCGCCGATACGAATCGTAAGGTTCTCCGGCAAGGCACTTCAATTCGGCGTTCAGGAGCATCGCATTGAAAGGGTCGCGGTGCGAGTGTACTCCCCAGCAAAGACGATTGCCGACTGCTTCAAGTATCGCAACAAGACCGGGCTGGATGTCGCCCTGAAAGCCTTGCGAGATTGTTGGAAGCAACGACGCACAACCATGGACGAACTTTTGGCTGCGGCTGAGGTGTGCCGAGCGGCGAACGTCATGCGTCCCTACCTGGAGTCCCTGACGTGAGCAAGGAGAAGTTTCGTAATCTGGCGGTCTCGGTGCGGCAGCGATTGCTGAACCTATCGCGGACGCGGGGAGAAGACTTTCAGTTCGTGCTCACCCGCTACGCTCTGGAACGGTTCTTGTACCGACTGAGCCAATCCGAACATCGGGATGTGTTCGTTCTGAAGGGTGCCATGCTCTTTCAACTCTGGGGCAATCAGCCGCACCGGCCCACCCGCGATCTGGACCTCCTCGGCCGTGGAGAAATCTCGATTCCACGATTCGAGCAAATCATTCGGGAAGTCTGTGCGACAGCAGTCGAGGATGACGGCCTGGTGTTTGATGCGGAGTCAGTACGTGGCGACGTGATTAAAGAGGATCAAGAGTACGAAGGATTGCGTCTCACTCTTGAAGGCCACCTGGAAAATGCCCGGATTCCAATTCAGATTGATATTGGCTTTGGCGACGTGGTGACGCCGGCGGCGGCAGAGGTCAATTATCCCGTCCTGCTTGATTTCCCCGCGCCGGTCTTGGCCGCATACTCGCGGGAATCGGTAGTGGCCGAAGAATCCCAAGCAATGGTCATGTTGGGCATGGTCAACAGCCGCATGAAGGATTTGTATGACCTGTGGATACTGGCTCGGCAGTTCGACTTCCAAGGGCCGGTGCTATGTGAGGCGATCCGGGCAACATTTGAGAGAAGGCGCACCATCGTTCCCACCGATGTGCCAATGGCACTTTCCACCGAGTTCTCGCAAGATCAAAGCAAGCAGGCTCAATGGCGAGCATTTGTTACCAAGAGCAAGCTCGACACCGGCGGAATCGAATTGTGTGATGTTGCGATTGCCTTGGGCGAGTTTCTCATGCCTTGCACCCGCGCCGCTGCAGCAGGAACCGTGCTCGAAATGGCGTGGCCACCCTCCGGGCCTTGGCGACGGTTAAAGGACACTTAATGCTTCCTCACTGCTACGGCAGCCGTCCACGGGGCCAGTAGCCGCGGTCGTCGGTGAACCTGCTGCATCCGCTCGACAGTGTCGTGGTCATTGCGATCATGGCCGTGCTGGCTGGAGCCAACGGGGTGTGACGGTTAACTGCCTGAATCCGGGCAAAGGGGCCCGTCCGTACGTATGGAGCAGTTGGGAGACCACCAGGAGGAAATCCGCCAAGCGGCATTCAGCCGCGGCGGCCTGAATGGCGGAATAACCGTCGCCTTCGCAGAGTTGTTCATCCTGGACATGCGGATGGGTGACGTCCTCGTTCCTGGCGGCCGGATTGGGATCGAACGCCACGACGAATCACATCCGCGTGTGTTCGAGGAGCGCGAGAGCATTCTCGTCAAACCTTCAGCCAAATCCACGGAAAGCTGCTGGATCTTCTTGTCAAAATCGACCAGAGCGCCGTGTCTTCGGAGAAGCGCTCTGGTTACATCGACCGCACGCATCTCAGTTAGGGCATAACTAAGGCAAGACGGCCCGAACCTTTCTCGGGAATCATGCCTAAGCCGAGGATTACGACTTGGCCAGCGTTCCGCACGCCTCAAATGACCAAGCGATGATCGGTGGGCGAGCGCAGGGATTGACGATCATCGTCATGCCCGTATCGCGCTTCGTAGCGAACAAGACAAACGGGGGCGGCAATTGGGCTTGCCGCCCCCGTCGCAATCCACACTCGGCAGTCAACACTCGCTGACTACTTGCGCTTCCGCCAGGCGTAGGCCAGCAGACCGACGAGGCCAGCGGCGAGTAGTGCCAGGGTTCCGGGCTCCGGCACCGGAGCCATAGAGCTGGAGCCCAACGCGAAAGCGTGGCCGTTGCCGCCTGTCGGTGAGTAATCCAGATACAGGCTCTTGTAATCGGAGCTTTCCGCAAGGTAGATGTGGCCCGTTGCGGCGAGCGGGTTTTGGAAACCGCTGCCGTCCAAGGTCAGCAGGCTCACCAGGTTGCTTGGCATCGTGCCTGTGGTCGAGGCCAACAGCCACTGATACGAATTGGCGTTGTTGAAGTTTGTCATTTGTCCCAGCACGCCGTTCGACGACTCGGTGATCGCTGAAATCGTGAACGTGCTGGAGGCCGAGAGACTGGATACGCTCCACAAGTCCCATGCGGAGCCCGCGGAGCCGGTGGCGCTGTCGATTTCGAAGGAATACTTGCCGCCGTTGTTCCAGGCGGCCGCGCCGGTCGTAGCCGAGCCTACACCATCGCCGGGCGAGAACGCACCGCCGGAATTGACGGTAACGGAGCTCGCCATCGTGCCATTCATGGCGAGAAGACCGCCGGAAATCGTCGTGCCGCCGGTGTAAATGATGTTGGAGCCGGACAATGTCAGCTTGCCGGCGCCCGTCTTCACCAAGGCCAGCGTTCCGCTGCCCGCGTACGTGTCGCGGAGGTAGCCGTTGAAGGAACAGTTGACGGAGTTGTTAACCGTCAGCACGCTGTTGCCGTAACCGGTTTCACCCCACGTGTTTTCGATCACACCGCGGGTGGTGTTGTCGGAAATCGAGGCGACCGTCTGATTGTGGCCGAAGAGCTTGAACTCCTGCCAGCCACCGGTGCTGTTCCAGATTAGGTTCGCGGTTGGAGCGATCTGGCCGCTTCCGAGCAAGTTCACCATGAAACTGTTGCTTCCGCTGAAAACGATATCGCCGGGGATCGCATAACCCGAGGTTTTGGCGAGATAGACGTTGCCACCGCTGAGCGTGGTAACGCCGGTATAGGTGTTGCCCGAAGAACCTTGCAGGCAGAGCACGCCCGATCCGGTTACCGTCAGGCCGGTAGCGCGTTGAACCGCAGCGGTGCTATAACCGTCGATCAGCGGATTGTTGATCGTCAACGTTCCGCCAGTGATGTTGACAGTCGTGGCGGGCGTAGTTTGATCGCCGCTTTGCAGCATGATCTGTCCGCTGCCTGCCGAATAGGTCATTGTCGAAGTTCCATTTGACGTGACCGTGCCGTTGATGTTCCACGCCGCCCACTGGCCGGCGTCCGTCACGGAGGTCAATGTACCGTTATTGAGAATCAGGTTGTTGAACTCGTTATGCACGCCCGAGCCGGAGTTGGTTATAACGCCTCCTTCGATGTCAAACGTCGGTATGGCGGTGTTGTAGTGGCCGCCGTAAGTGTCTCCGGATGCAAACGTGATAGTCCCCCCCGTGTTGACCGTAACCGTGCGAGAGGGGTCGCCGACTCCGAAAACACTCGTGTAGGATCCGTTGCCGACAAGATTGCCGCCGCTGACGGTGACGTTGCCGGTGAAAGAGTTCGCGCCGCAAAGGGTCGCCGTGCCCGGGCCGGTCTTGTTCAAACCGACGCTGCCGGCAAGGACGGCGTTGACGGTTCCGGCCTGAACGTCGTAGGTTGTGCTGCCGGTAAGCGCGCCGGCGCCGCTAACCATGCCGCCGGTGATTTGGAACGTGCCGATCGACTGCGACAATGAGCCGATGTTCAGCGTTCCACCGGTGATCGAGTAATTGCAACTCGGCAACGATCCGCCGCTGTAATCGAGCGTGCCGTTGCGGACGGTCAATCCGCCGGCGTAGTTGCCGCACCATCCTCCGAGGAGCGTCAATGTGCCGGTCCCATCTTTGACGAAAGAAAGCGGGCTCAGCCCTGGAACAGCGGAATTGTCGCGGATTTCGCCGTTGTAGGAAGTGGACGCGGTGCCACCGACGATAAACGTGGCGGCTCCTGAACCCAGATTTTCGATAATCGCGCTAGGCGTGTCCCCAGAGGCGGAGATGCTTCCAACGGTCACGGTATTGCCGGAAAGTTGGAGCCTCGGCTCGCCGCCGCCCGAGAACGTTACATTGGCCGTGGCGGGGAACTGCGGATTGGAACCTTGAACGACAACACCGAGGTACTGGTTGGCAATGGTGAAGTCGCCCGTGACAGCGTAACCGGAAGTCTTGGCCAACACAACGTTGCAACTATCGCCAAACGTCGTCGAACCGGTATAGGTATTGCCGCTCGAACCGCCTATTGTGAACGAGTTGCCGCCGCCTGTCGCCAGCGAGCCGGCGCCGCTGACGACGCCGCTGAAGGTGAAGTTGTTATTCACCGACGCGAGCTTCAGTATGGCATTGGCGCTGACTGAAACCGCACGAGCGGAAAGGCCGGCATCGGTGATGTCCTGCAAGACAAGCGTGCCTTGCGAGACGGTCGTCGAGCCTGTATAGGTGATGCCGCCGCCGGCGAGCGTTTGCGAGCCGGTTCCAGTCTTGATCACACTGATCGCGCCGCTGCCGCCGGCGTTGTCGCGCAGAATGCCGCCGAACGTGTAATTGCCGGTGGTGTTAAGTGTCAACGTGCTGTTGCCGACGCCGGTCTCGGTTTCCGTGTTCTCGACGAGGCCGTCGCCGTTGAGGCCCGCCAAGGTCATGGAATGGCCGTAGAGCTCGAAATGACCGTAGTTGTCGCCGTTGAAGCTGACGAAGGATAACAGACATGACGGATTAACCTGGCTTGCGCCCTGGCAAATCACATAAGTTGCCGGCGGGGAAGCCCAATTCTGCCCTGCGGCATTGGGGGCATCAGGAGCGCTCGACATCGTCAAACTGCCGGGAATCGCATAGCCGGAGGACTTGTTCAGATACACCTTGCCGCCGGTGATCGTAGTCAAGCCGCCATACGTGTTTGCAGAAGAGCCTTGGATATAGAGCGTGCCAAAGCCGGTCTTGGTCAAAGACGAGGCCGTGCCACTGCCGGAAATGACGCCCGAGAGAACAGCGTAGTCGGCCGACGAATTCGTGTTGTCATCCACATTGATGGTCCGAGCGCCGCCGTTCAGATTGATGGCATTCTGGAAGGTGGTAGTGCTGGTGGCCGAGTTGGAACTGAGGTACAGCGTTCCGACGAGTTGGCTTCCGACGGTGGCGCCCCAGGTCAGGGCGGCGCCGCTGCCGACGTTGACGGTCAGGGCGCCGGTGCCGGCAGAGAAACCGCCGCCGTTGGCCGTCCATTGAAACGCGCTGCCGCTGGTGCCCAGGCCGCGGCTGAAAGTGTAGCTGCCGTTGCTTTGATAGACGCCGCCGTCAAGACGGAGGAAGCTCGACGTGGGAATGCCCGTGCCGATGGTCGCCTGCAAACGACCGCCGCTGATCGTCGTTGTGCCGGTGTACGTGTTTGCTCCGGTCAGGCTCAACAGGCCGTTGCCGGTTTTTGTGATTCCCACCGAAGTGCCGCTGATCGAGCCGGAGATGACGGCGTAATCGGCGGTCGAATTGGGATTGTCGAGCACTTGGATCGTGCGATTGGCGCCGTTGAGATTGAGACCGTTCTGGAAAGTCGTGACGTTGGCGGACGTCGGGGAACCGAGCATGAGCGTCCCCTTAATGTTATTCCCGGTGGTGTTCCAGGTGAGCGTGCTCGTGCCATTGTTGACGCGCACGGTCAGCGGGCCAGCGCCGGCGGAGAAGCCGCCGCCGTTGGTCGTCCATTGGAACGTGCTGCCGCTGGTGCCCAGGCCGCGGGAGAAAGTCCCGGCAGTAGAACTGTTGGACTGTAGAACGCCGCCGTCGAGGCTAAGGAAGCTCGCGGTGGGGATGCCGTTGCCGATGTTCGCCTGCAAAACGCCGTTTGAAATGGTCGTCGAGCCGCTATACGTGTTGTTCGCGGAAAGGATGGTGGTTCCAGGGCCATTTTGTGTGACCGAGCCGCTATTATTGAGGACGCAACCGAACGTGCTGGTAGTACCGCTGATCGGGTCGAACGTGAGCGAACATGCCTTCTGGAAGACGAAGGCGCCGGTGAAGTTCGAGGCCCCGCCGCCGAGCGTGAGGGCCGAACAATTGAAGTTGATCGTGCCTCCGCCAAAGTAGGCGCCGTTCCAAGTGGCGGAACCCGCGCCGGGCGGTGCGATATAGAGCGTTCCCGCGCCTGATTGCGCGGTGATGTTGCCGCTGAAATTCGTGGTGCCGCTCAAATGGACGGGCCCTGAGCCGGCTTGGATCAGCCCGCCCGGCGCCGCTCCCTGGCTGTTCAACAGGCCGCCGCCGTCGATCGCGCCGGAAATGGTCGTCGTGCCGGCGCCGCTGAAGGTCAAATCGCTGACGATCGTATGCAACGGACCGGTGACGGTCAGGGTCTTGCCGGAAGCCACGTTCCAGGATTGCGGGCCGCCGATATAAACGTTGGAACTGAACGAGACGCTTTCGTTGGCCTGGATGCCGCCGGCCGTGACGGTCAGCGAGCCGCCGCTGAACGAATAGCCGGTGGCCCCGGCGTTGAACGTCAAACCGTGTGCGATGACGGTACCGCTGACGGTGATTGCCTTGTTGCTTCCGCTGCTGGTAAACACGGCTTGCAGTTCCTGATTCACCCAAGTGAACGCCTGGCCGGTCGCGTTATTGGACCAATTGCCGCTGGTGCCGGACGTCGTGTCCCATACGCCGCTGGTCGTTCCTTTCCAGGTGTTGGTGGCGGCGGTTCCCGTGTAGTCCGTGCCGGTGCCGTCCCAGGCGCCGGTGTGGTACATCGGTCCGGCGTAATAGACGGGGCCGAGGGCAAAGGTGTGCTGGTTCAGGTTGAGGGCGTCGCCGTAAGGAATGTACCCGTAGCCGCTGTCGCCATAGC
This sequence comes from uncultured Planctomycetia bacterium, assembly GCA_963719005.1. Taxonomy (GTDB): domain Bacteria; phylum Planctomycetota; class Planctomycetia; order Pirellulales; family Thermoguttaceae. The sequence continues at coordinate 1,311,337 of CAVRAR010000014.1, read as the reverse complement.
CGGTGCCCCAACTATTTTTGACGATCCAGTATCCGCCGGTGGGACACGACGCGTCATCGCAATACCCGATCAGTGAAACCGTGTGGTCGTCGCCGTTATAGACCACGACTTTGTAATTCGCCTTCAGGTCGGCCACGGAGCCGTACATGTTGTCGGCGTTGAAGCCCATCTCGATAGGGCCGGCGCTCTTGATCATGCTTTTCAGGTTTGCGGTGGAAACCCACTGATAATTCGCTTCCTGCCAGGTACGGTTGTGCCAACCGGAGGCCAAAGGCCAAGGATCGCCGGGCCCGGGTGAAAACGCATTATTCGTATCCAGCGGACATTCTGTCTCGGATACAAGACCGTGCGTCGATGTGTAGGTGAGGATCGTGTCGAAGCCCAACTCACCTGGAGGCGTGCCAGGAAGAGTATCCCACAACATTTGTTGATCCGAAATGTCGGGGACGAAGTTGGGATCGTTCCGGGTAAGCATGTATTTTGCTTCGAGTTCGGAACAGGTTCCAAAATCCCAACATGTCCCCCCCCACTGTGACTTTACCGGCGAATTCCAATTTACCCCGTTGACGGTCCGCCAATCGAAACTGTCGGCGGAGGCAACATGCGTTGACGAGAAGAACGATGCCCCGAGCAGGGCTCCCGAACACAGAACCTGGAACAAGAAACCACCATGGTTTCGCCTCATGAGAGAGACTCCTTTCAAAAAACAAGAGACAGTAAGAAATGAGAGCAAGCGGAGCTTCAGAGGATCTTGCGTCGTGCGTGAAGACTATTGCGGGAACGCACGCCGCGAGAAGCAGGCCACCAGCAAAAGATGCACGTCATTCCTGAGCGCGACCACACTGCCCACCGAACACAAAGGCACATTCTAGAATATTGAGATTTCTTTGTCCACAACAAACGAGGATAGGTGAAAATTCTTCCGGCAGTGCTAGTAGGCAATGGTGGGATGGGGCCCGGCGTTCGTGGCGAACTACGAGGCCATGCTTCTTTTTGCTTTCGCTTGCGTTACCTGGAGACAAACCAAGGTTTTGGGATAGGAGGGGAAAAGGGGACGGGTCCAATTTGCCGGAACGGCCCGGAGGGTGCTTCGCACAAATCGGACCTGTCCCTTTTTTCCCACGTCAATCGCCGTGGCGAAAGATCACCATCTCGCCGTCCGCCAGAAAACGCGGCTCGCGGTGGATCACTTTCAGCCGATCGGAAAACGCCTTCTTGATCTCCGGCTCGTACTCGTTGGTGGTGATCACGTACGAGCGGCCCGGCCGCGCGAGGAATTGGGCCAACGCTTGCTGGGCCGAACGGCCGGTGGCTTCGTCGTTGTCGCATTTTGTCACCGGCTTGCCGCTGTAGAACACCGTGCTCTCGCGGAAAAAGCAATACGTGGCGATCGGCGATCGGGGGCGCGTCGTAAAGACTCCCGACCCCTTTTCTTCATCGGCACAAATCGCCGCCATCATGGGCTTCGCGTTCTGAAACCGATCGACTCGCAGAGCGGCGAAACCAAAAACGGCCGTCAAAAATGCGACCGAAGTAATGGCGAAGGTGATGGCCGCGTCGCTATACAGCCTGCGCGACGTTTTCCACCAGCACCACCCGCCGCCCAGCACCAGAAGCAGCCCCAATCGTCCCAGCGACGCCTCGCCGGGCAGGACTTTCAGCTTCTCTATCACGAGAGGGATGGCGATCAGGATGCCTGCGCCGACGGCAATCAAGGAAATCCAGGCGTTTCGCAGCGCCCACGGCGGAAAAGGTGCCAGGAACCTTTTGCCGGAACGGCCCTCCGGGTGCTTCGCATAAAAGGTTCCTGGCACCTTTTCCGCCGCCCAGCGGTCGATGAAACACGCGGTCAGCAGCGCCAATGCCGGATAGGCCGGCAGCAGATAATGAAGCAGCTTCGTCTTGCAGATCGACCAGAACACGAACCAGACGCCGAACCAGCAAAGTGCCAGGATGACGCCCGGCCGCCATCGTTCCGCTTCCTCTTCTTCCTTCCCCTCTTCCCCCTTTCCCCTTTTTCCTTCCCTCAGTCGTCGGAATGTATCGACCAGCGTTGGCCCGAGAAACACCGACCAGGGGAAGAAGCCGACCAGGACGGCGGGAATCTGATAGAAGTAGTACAAGATCGAGACGATCGCCGTCGTGGCGTCGCCGTGACCTTGGATCGGCTTCTGAAACGGACGCAGACAGAAATCGCGGATGAACTGCCTTGGCCATTCCCAGTTCGTCTGGCAACCGACCGCCACGTACCACGGCACGGCGACTACGGCAATGACGAGCATCATTGTCAACGGCCGCATCCACCAGGCCGAGCGAAAGAGGCTTCGCCAGCCGTTGGGAGAAAAAGGGGACAGGTACAATTTGCCGGAACGGCCCGAAGGATGCTGCGCACAAATTGTACCTGTCCCCTTTTTCTCCCACAGCAAGAACAATCCCATGGCGGCCAGCGGCAGCAGCATCCCGACAGGGCCCTTGCCCAGCACCGCCACGCCGATACAGGCGTAGGCCGCGATGGCGTAGGGCAAGGGGAATTGAGAGGAAGAAGGATTAGAGATTGAGGATTGGGGATTAGAAACGGTGTCGCCTGCCGACTGCCCACTGCCCACTGCCGACTTTCTCCATCCCACGACAAACATCAAAAATGCCAGTGCGGTGAAGAACGTCAGCGCCGAATCGACCGTGGCCGCACGGGCCGAAATAGTGAAAACGATCGTCGAGGCGGTGACCAGGCCGGCCCAAAGCCCCACGCGCAGGTTGAAGAGAATTCGGCCAAGGTGGAACGCCACCAAGGCCGTGCCGACGCCCAACACGGCCGAAAAGAAGCGGGCGCCCAGTTCATTGACGCCGCCACACAGCTCGAATCCGCCCATCATGGTCCAGAACATCAACGGCGGCTTTTCGGGAAACATCGCGCCGTTGAACCACGGCACGATCAGGTTGCCGCGGTCGAGCATTTCGCGGGCGCAGGTGCCGTAGAGGGCCTCGTCCATGTCGAACAGGGCGGCGCCGCCAAGATTCGTGAAGAAAATCACGCTCGCGGCCACCGCGACCCAAAGCTGATAACGCACAAGTCGGGACATTTCGGCGGTCCTCAATGCCGGGCGTTGGACTTGACAGGGTTTGGCGGAAGGTTTAAGAGCAAGGCTTGAGATCGCTGGCGACAGTCCCCTCTCCCAAAAGGAGAGGGGAGCGTTGAGTGCACACTCTAAGCCATCCGCCTTGCCAAGCCAACACCACTTCCGCCGTCATGCCTGAAAGCCGCCCAGTTTCTCGGAGGTTTCTCCTGCCCTTGCTGCTCGCGCTGGCCGGGATCGCCGCGTTTGGCGTGGATCTGCCCGTTTCCATGAAACTGAGGCATTGGAACGACAAAGCCGGCCCCGCCTGCAACGAAAACGTTCACGCCTATCTGGGCTATTTCGACATGTTCGAGCCTTTCGGGCATGGGCTTGGGGTGGTGCTAGTGCTGCTGGTGCTGCATCAACTCGATCCCGCCCGCCGCTGGGCCATACCACGGGTGGCGGCTTCCGCGCTGGCAGCCGGCGGGGCGGCCGATCTGCTGAAGTTGATCGTCATGCGCACCCGGCCAAACGACCTCGCACTCGGCTTTTCCGGCTCCGTCGGGGAAACGTTCAGGGTTGGCTGCCGATGCTCAGCGGTCAAAGCGGCTTGCAGGGCTTCCCCTCCGCCCACACGGCCACCGCCGCGGGCTTCGCCGCCGCCTTGATCTGGCTCTACCCTCAAGGCCGATTGCTGTTCACCGTGCTGGCCGTGCTGGTCGGCTGCCAGCGGATCGTTTCCGGAGCACACTTTCCCAGCGACGTGTGTTTCGGCGCGGCCGCCGGTTGCCTCGCGGCGACCTTCTTCCTATACGTCGGCCGGCTGCCGGTGTGGTTCGATCGCTTGGAATCGCGTTGGCGGGCAAAGTGATCGCGCGGCGTCACTCGGCCGCTTGCGGCTTCGCGATGTGGTACAGCCGATACCGCCCGACCGGCTCATAGGGATTGTCGCCGAGATCGAGCCACTCGGCGGTCTTCCGCAGGTTTCGCTCCTTCACGGCCACGACGTCGCCCGGCCGCAACTGCGTCGGCGGCTCGGGGGCAAGGTACTGAACTTGCTTCTCCGTCAGCCCGACGCGAAGCCGCGGGTCGAGATAAAACACAAACGACCCGATCGCGCTCTTCGGCTAGCAGCAGCCGTGCCGGAACGCGACCCGCGCGATTAAAATGCTCGGCCAGATCGCAGGCGGAGTACGTTTCGGCCAGCCGTGGAAGAATCAGCGTCATGACCACGACGAACTGTGCGGCCAGCGAGAGGGCCGCGGCCGCCATGCTCGCTTGTCGCCGGCCTGCGTGCCAAGGGATCAGCGGCAACGGCGATGCCGCGGCTACCAGAAGACCGCCAGCCAGACCGGCCAGCCGAAGTGGATCGCGAAGACCCTTTGCAGCACCACCACGGCCGCGGGCAGCACGATCGGCCCGCCCCAAGAAGAACTGACGAAAGCCCGGGCGAACGATCGCCGGGCAGCCTCACCGAGCGAACCGTCGATCAGCCGCGTCCACGCTACGGCTGCCAGAATCGCCAGCGGCGGAAAGGCCGGCCAGAGGTACGTCGCCAGCTTGGACTGTGCCAGTGTCAAGAAGACGATCCAGGCGATCAGCCAGATCCAGAGGAAAGCGACGGGGGATGGCGGCTCGGCCATCAAGGATCGAGGATCGGTGGCTAGCCGCCGCGCCGCCGCGGTGACGGCGGCGTGTACGTAGCAGCGGAGTCTATTGATCACTCCACGTCGCGTGGACGCGACCGTCAAACGGTCATCGACATTTCGCCCCGAGCCACGTGCCCACCAGACGTAGGCGATCCAGGGCAGTCCGCCGCCGAGCAGGATCGGCAGATAGTACCACCAGGGTTGGTCGCTGTGCGGCTGGTGCCGGTGGCGAAGCCGAGCACGTGGCGCTCGAAGAAGTAATAGCGGAGGAAGCCGGGGTTCCGCGACTCGACGGCGAGATACCAGGGCGCGGCGACCAGCGCGGCGATCAGGAGAACGGCCGCCCCCTGGAACACCACTCCGGGCCTTACTCGCCGAGCGATCAAGAGATAGCCGCCGCAAGCCAATCCAACGACCGCCATGCCCAAGAGCCCCTTGGTCAGGATCGACAGTCCCAGGAATAGCCCGGCCCCGACCGTGCAGAGAGTATCCGGCACACGCCGTGTGCCGGCCCCCGCACACGGCGTGTGCTGTATACACTCCCATAGCAGCAGAATCGTCAGATTGACCCAGGGCACCAGCGCGACGTCGTGCGATGCGGCCTGCGCCAACGCCGTCGGCAGGATCGTCGTCGCGTAGAATATGCCGGCGATCCATCCGGTGCGGCGGCCGAACATCCGCCACGCCAGCAGTCCGGTTGTCACTGCGCCGAGCAGGCCGAACATCAAGCCCGGCAATCGCACGGCCGCCTCGTTGAAGCCGAATACTCGCAGCGAGGCGGCCTGAATCCAGAAATAGAGGATCGGCTTGTCGGGGAAGAACTCGCCGAGGAAGCGGGGCGTGATCCAGTCGCCGCGTTCGACCATTTCCTGGGCGATCGAAGCGTGCAGTCCCTCGTCGGGATCCAGCAGCGGAAAGCGGACGAACAGCGGGAAAACGAACATCACGGCCGCGATGGCGACCGCCAACAGCACCAACGGGCGGCAGGATGTTCCTTCATCGTTCGTCATCGTCCGTTGCATCACCTTCTGCTAATAGTCGAAGTAGTCTTCGCCGTGTCGGTTGAATGTTACAACGGTTTCACAAACTGCGACACCTTGACTCCATCTTCGCCGATTTGCACGCGAATGGCCCCGCAAACGTGGGTGTGCAGCGTTTGCCCGCCGACCGCCCAGTAGGTTTCATTGATTGCGGGCAGATTCCAGCGGCCGTCGTCGCTGAACACGACCCAGCGGGGCTTGCACCACGCGGCCAAGGCCGGCGAATTGCTCTTGCGGCTGCCGTGATGCGGGGCCATCAATACCTCGCACTGCCGCGGCTCTTCCATCAACATGTCGTCGAGCCCCGGCGATTCCAAGTCGCCGGGCAACACGATCCGCCGACCGCGATACTCGACCGCCAGCACGAGGCTGTTGGCGTTGTCCGAGCCGAGAATGCCGCGGCGGGGCGGATGCAGCACCTCGACCAGGCAATCGTCGCCGGCCTGAAGACGGTCGCCCGCCCGAACCTCGCGCAAGGGCACCATGTGGCGCTCGATGGCGGCGTGCAGCGACGCGACCGCTTTGTTGTTTTTCTCGAACATGACCGGCGAAACGTAGACCGCTCCCACCGAGAACTTATCGAGCAATTCCGGCAGGGCGTTGTAGTGGTCGATGTCGGGATGCGAGAGCACGACGGCGTCGAGATGCACCAAGCCGCGATCCCAGAGGAATCCGGAAATCGCGCGTGCGCCGGCCGTGGGTTCGCCCATGTGGCCGGCGTCGTAGAGCATCGTCCTGCCCGAGGGAAACTCGATGAACACCGCGCTGCCGTGGCCGACGCTGAGGAAAGTGCAATCGAGCCGGTCGCGATCGTGCCGCCAGGCCGATGCGGCGAAGCCTGCGGCGATCCACACCGCCAGCAGGGCAATGCACCAACGCCGCGGCGGGCGAAGCCGGGGAAAGGCAACGGCCAATCCCAAAGCGCCGTAGAAGCCCCAGAGCCACCAATCGGCCGGGCCGGGCAACCAGAAATGGCCCCCCGGCATTCGATGGCCAACGTCCACGGCCCCTTCCAGCAGCCAGAAACTCCCGTCGCACAGCCAGCCGCACAGGCTTCCCAGCGGCGGACAGAGCGTGCCGAACAGCAGCACGCCGAATCCACTCAACAAGCTCACCGACATCAACGGCCAGAGCAGCATGTTGGCTACCAACCCCGCCAGCGAGAAAACGTGGAATCGAGCCAACACCAGCGGCAACGCCAGCAGCCAAAGCAACAGGCCGGCCTGTGCGATGCCGATTACGCTTCGTCGCAGTTTTCGCCAGATCCACGCCGGCCAGGTCAGGTTTTGCAGGATCAAACGCTCCAGTGTTGCTTCCACGTTCTGTCCGTTTTTCATCGCTGTGCGGTCGCCGGCCGGCAAACCAGATCAAGCCGGCAACGCACAGGAACGACAGTTGGGCGCCGACGTGGAACAGATGGGCGGGATTCATCGCCAACACGACCAACGCGGCGGCGGCCAGCGAATTGAATCCGAGGGCGCGGCGGCCAAGCCAGACGGCGATACACGCGACCAGCACGAGAATCGTCGCCCGAACCACCGACGGACTTACGTCGACCATGATCGCGTAGAGCAGCGTGATCGCCGCGATGGATGCCACGGCCCAGCCGCGAGGGATTCGCGTTCGTCGCATGATCCAGAACAGCGCGCCGGCCAAAATGCCGACGTGCAGGCCCGAGATGCAGAGGACGTGGACCGTGCCGGTGGTGAGAAAGGCTTCGTTTCGCTCGGCGTCGAGTTCCTCGCGGAAGCCCAGCAATACGGCGGCGGCCAACTCGGCCCGCCGTGGATTCAAGTATCGCTCCAGCGTTTGATTGCCGTGCGAGCGAACGCGACCGAGTTGTCGCCAGAGATTCCATTCCGAACCGGTTTTGACGACGGAAACGCATTCGGGCACTTCGGCCGAAAGGCAACTTAGCACGCGATCGGCGCGGAGTCGGGCGGCAGAGTCGGACGCTCCCGGGTTTTGCGGTCCCTCAGGCGCCGAGAGTCGGCCGAAGCAGCGGATGCGGTCGCCGGCCTCGACGTTCGGCGGCTCGCCCAGCACCAGCAGCGTCGCTCGGCCGGAGACCGGCTGCCACGTCGCGCCGTTGCGCAACGAAACCAAATCGACGGCCAACCGGCTGCCTTCATGCGGCGGCATCACTCGCATCGAGTCGGGCGTTCGCGGAGGCAGCGCCCTCGGCGATTCAACCGCCACGGCCTCGATACAGATCGGCTGGGCTTTGCGGCGTGCATAGCAGCCCAAGTCGTCGGCGGAGAACAGATTCCAGCAGCAATGTCGCCACGCCCCCGCGGTCGCCGCGACCGCCACGAGCAACAGAACATTGCCGAGCAGAAGTCGGGAGAATCTCCCCTCTCCCTTTGGGAGAGGGGCAGGGGGTGAGGGCTTCATGGGCAGCGCCGCAGGAACCGCTGCCGCTCTTCCGCCGCCAGCCCTCACCCTAACCCTCTCCCAAAGGGAGAGGGGACTGATTCTTCGACACGCCGCAATCACGACCAGCACAAGAGCAAGCGGTCCCCAGCGCGAGGTCGTTACGATAGCCCAGAGCACGAGTCCGACCACGGCCAACATTCCCCATGCCGCCATCGGCAACGGCAAGAACCGATCGACCAGAATACCCGCCGCCACGGCCGCCAAGACGATCACCAACGGCTGATAACGAGGTTCGGGCAGCCGCGAGGAATCGAGAGGTCTTCTGGAAACCGCCATGAACCACATTCTCGCGCGAAATTGCACGGCCGACAAGCCGACTGCCCTTGACCGAACGAAAGCTCTGCCCTAGACTCCCCCCTGTCTGGTTAGACAGGTTGCACATCACAACGAACCACGACATGAATTCTTGCCGTCTGCTGACCGATCAGCACTTGCGCCGAGCGCTGGCATTGTGGGCGTGTCTGGCCGTGGCGGTCTGCGTGAAGACGGCCGTTTGCACCGTCCCGCACTCGGTCTATCCGCAGTTCGCCGCCAGTTCGCACCATTGGTGGGCCGACAAGTCGCTTTATATCAATTACTGGCCGACAGAACACATCGACGGCTATCGCTACTCGCCGGCCTTCGCGGTGGCCTTCACGCCGCTGGCTTATCTGCCTGCTCGGTTGGGGACGATGATCTGGGACGTCGCCGGCATCGTGCTGCTGGTTTGGGCGTTGCACGTGTTTGTGCGCGACGTGCTGCCCGGCGACTGGCCGCCGCAACAGGAGAGCTTGTTCTTGATGCTCGCGCTGCCCGGCTCGATTGTGGGTATTTGGTCGGGGCAAAGCAACGCTCTCATCATCGCCGCGATCATGCTGGCGCTGGCCGCAATCGTCAGGCGACGATGGTGGACGGCCGCAATTCTGCTGGCCGTGCCGGCATTCATCAAAATTTGGCCGCTGGCAATTGTCGTGTTGTTGGTCTTCTTTTGGCCGCGGCAATTGATCTGGCGGTTTGCGGTCGCTTGTGCGGTGTTGGCGCTGGTTCCATTCCTGACCCGGCCGCCGAGCACGGTCGTGTGGCAATACCGTCAGTGGTACGACGGATTGACCGGGCCGCTCCAGGGCCGCTGGCCCGGATACCGCGACGCATGGACGATTTGGGCAACGCTTTCTCCAACGGGCACCTGGAGAGCGCTTGCTTCGCCGTTTGAGCGTCATGCATACCGGGCGTTGCAGTTGATCGCGGCAGGGGGCGTGTTTGGCTGGTGTTGGCGGCAATATCGACGATTGGGTGGGGCAGACATTCTTGTCTGCCCGATTTCCGCGAGCCTGGGAGGCAGACAAGAATGTCTGCCCCACCCCCTTCCAAAATGCGGAACAAACCACCTGCTCCTCGCGATCTTCTCGATCTGGGTGTCGTGGCAGTTGTTCTTCGGGCCGGGCGCCGAACAGCTCACCTACGGCATCATTGCGCCGTCGGCCAGTTGGGCGGTGATCGTGAGTTTCGATGAGCGGCGTGCCCGCTGGCTGACCGTGACAGCCTGGGCGATGCTCGCGTTGTTCTCTTCCGGCGATGTGGAAATGCTGGTGCGTTTGATATTTCCCGCCGGCAAGATCTTGCTGCCGCTTGGCGTGGTGCTGTTCGCAGCGTGGCTCCTATGGCACGAGAGCGGGCCAGGCCGACAGGGGCAGAAGCCGTTTCACGCGGAAGCGTGACGCAGCCGGCCAGGCTGGATTGTCTGCGGCCATTTATACTAACCCGAAGCGCGAGCGAGGGCTGCAGAAGATGTCGCCCTCGCTTGCGCTTCGGGTTGGTATGGCGCGTTGTGCCTCCGTTCCCGCCGCGATGAGCAACGCTCGGCTACGTCAAGTGCGTCTTGCGGATGGCGGCCAGCGTGCGCAGAGCGGGCTTGGCCTGGCCGTCGGCGTCGAACAAGCCGGCGTGCGGGAAATCGTGGGGTTGGCTGTCGCGAAGCTGGTTCCAAACGACGCCTCGCACCGACGGCTTGGCCAACGCCAGCGGCACGAACCGCGCCGCCCACCGCTGCTGCGCCACCAAGGTCCAACCGGCGGGCGGCATCGCCGCTCTTCGCTGCGCTAGGGGGTCGTCATGGTCGGCGCTGGGCGCGGAGCACGACAGCCACAACGGTAGTCCCAGCCTGGCCCAGTCGTCCAATTGCCGGCTGAACTCCAGAGGGTGGCGCAGCAACGTGCCGCCGGGCTGAGGCGAGACGTTGATCTCCAGCATCAGCCCGCCCAGATCGAGCCCCGCTCGAACCAAGGCGTCGGCGAATTGCAGCGGAGGAAAATCGGAGGGTTGCTGCCGCATGTATTCGGCCCACGGCTGATCGAACGACACCAGGATCGGCGTTTCGGCATCCAGCGAACGGATCAGTTCGACGGTGCGCACGACCAGTTGCAGCCGCTCGTGCTCGGAGAGGGTCAATATCTCGGCGGCGTTGACCCGTCCGGCGCAGATCCAATAATCGACACGGCCGCGATATCGCTCGACGGCGGCGGTGATGAATGCCGAGACGCATTCCAGCACGCTCTCGAAGTCGTCCTCGAACAGCAAGAGCCAATCGGGCAGCGATTGCGGATCGATCATCAGCAAGGGGCCTGCCAGGATTTTCAGCCCGTGCTTACGGCACCATTCGACCTGCTTGTCGTTGACGACCCAGGTCATGTGCCCCTCGGTGGTTTCCGTGTCGCGCCAGCAGACGGGCAGCTCGGCGGCGTTGAACGATCGCAGGAATTGCCGCGAGGTGTAATCGTCCAAGAGGGTCACGCCGAGGTCCGCGGCGAGCAAGCCGATATGCGTGCCTTCGTTGCGGCGGCGGACCGCGATTGCCTGCTCGGCATAAGCGGCGGCCAGCAGGTTGGCGGCATCGAGGGCCGCGCGCAACGCCTCCTCGGCATGGCCGGCCGACACCGCGGCGTCGCCCTGCTCGACCGACGCCCAGGAGAGCCGCTTGACCGCCTTCGCCAGCCTGGTATGGACCGCCTCGGGCACGGCCAGCCCAATCATCTGCCATTCGCTCAATTGGTTGCGAACGTGGACGACCGCGCCGCGGGCAAGCTCCAGCGGCAACAGATACGGCTCGGGACGTTCGATCAAGCTTGCCGAAGTGAGCGTTAAAAGCCCATGCCCTGCGACCCGCCAGGGAACGTGGAGGTTGGCCGAGTCAGAGACCGATCGCTGAAGGGTCAGCACTCCCCCTTCGGCGCTGGCACGCGCGGGCCACGAGACACGATCGATCCCCGACAAATACGCCTGCTGGATCATCTCCGCCGTGATGCGTTCTGTTGGAAAGACACGGAATCGCATCGTGCCCATCGGCTTGGTTTCCTCGGCAGAAAAGTTAGGGGCCGTAACGGAATAACTTGCGCATTTCATCGTAGGGCGGACTTTAGTCCGCCTGGCAGAGTAGGGCGGACACCAGTCTGCCCGGCGAATACAGGGCGGATTGAAATCCGCCCTACAACGATCGGTCAATTCACTTTGTTACGGCTCCTCAGTTTACCGTCGGGTCGGGCGGCAGTTCGTCCAGCTTGAGAATCGACTTGAGCACGTCGTGGCCGATCTGCCGCAGAACGTTCTCCCAGAGATCGTCGGCGGTCGAGAAAACGTACTCGGCCGTGGCGGGCAGGGTGCGCCAGTCCCCCTGCTTCAGCTCGTTTTCCAGTTGCCCGGCCCCCCAGCCGGCATGACCGATAAAAATTTTGTACGCCGGCTCTTCGCTAAGCACCAGCGCGTCGAGGTGCTGTTTCTTCGCGGCGAAATAGACACCGAGCACGGGCTCCGTCTCGGCCAAACTGGGGACCGTGTGCAGCGAGAGCAGCGGCCCCGGCACCGGTCCGCCCAAGTAGATCGGTTGCCGGCTATGGCACGGCGCGCTGCCCACCTCGCGCCACAACTCCTGAAGCGTCTTGCCTACCGGACGATTGACGATGACGCCGAACGCCCCCTCCTGGTTGTGTTCGACCAGCAACACCAGGGCCCGAGCGAAGTTCGGGTCGAGCAGTTGTGGCGCAGCGACCAGCAGGTGGCCTTCCAACGATTCCATTTCCGCTATTGTCGGGTCAAATCGGCCGCTTGCCGACGAAATCGGGCCGCCTGGTGCAGCATCGTCGTCCGCTTCGGGGTGCTCGTCGTCACCTTGGCCAGCCGCTCGCACTTCTCGGCCAACTTCACCTTCACTTGCGCCAGCTTGGCGTTCGATTCTCTCTTGTTCATGGCTTCTCTTAAGTCCCCTCTTGCTCCCCACAGGCTTCTCTCAAGTCCCCTCTCCCTCCGGGAGAGGGCAGGGTGAGGGCTCTTATCTCAACAGACGTTTGCGTCTCTTGAAATCGCTTCCAACAGATGCGATTTCAATAGGTAACTCACCATTCTACCACTTGTGCGGGAGTTGCCCAGGGGGTACGCTCAGGAAATTCCAATGAAAACCCCCAAATCGAAGGCGACGGAGGGACGGAAGGGAGGTTGTCGAAATGGTAGAAGGTGTCAGCCAAATGAAGTTCGGTGTAACAAAGGAAAAAGGAATAAAGTGGAAAAGGGGACGAAGCCCTTCAATGACGAACTGAAAACCCGTCGTCTTTATTCCCATTTTTCCCCTTCCCCCTTTCCCCCTCTTACACGGAAGCTGAAACTTCCCGACAACCCCGCCCGTCTCTTCCGTATGAGGAAACCTATCCATGCAAATCGTCGTTCTCGACGGCTACACCCTCAATCCTGGTGACCTTAGCTGGGGCAACCTTGAGGCTCTCGGGTCGTGCGCCGTGTACGAACGGACTCTTCCCGAGGAACTGGTTCACCGCGCGGCAAAGGCCGGCGTCGTCTTGACCAATAAAATCGAGATTTCGCGGGAAACCATCGCGCGGTTGCCGCGGCTGCGGTACGTCGGGGTGACGGCCACGGGCCACAACATCGTTGACGTCGCCGCCGCGCGGGAGCGGAACATCCCGGTCTGCAACGTGCCCGACTATGCCACGCCGTCGGTCGTGCAGATGGTTTTCGCCCATCTGCTGAATCTCACGCTGCACGTGGCCGATCACGCCCGCGGGGTCGCCGAGGGGCGCTGGAGCCGGAGCCCCGATTTCTGCTACTGGGATTTTCCGTTGGTGGAACTGGCCGGATTGACGATGGGATTGGTCGGTTTCGGACGAATCGGCCGGGCGACGGCACAAGTGGCACTGGCGATGGGAATGAAGGTGCTAGCCTTCGATAAAGTGGCGTTTCCTGGGGACTGTCCCGATTTTCGCGGGCACCGTCGCGCAGCGATGGTCGATGAAAATGAGACTGTCCCCTTCGCCGCTGCGAGCGTCCAATTCGTTGCTCTCGACGACCTCTTCCGGCAGAGCGACGTTGTCAGCCTGCACTGCCCCTTGACGCCCGAGACGCAGAAACTGGTAAATGCCGAGCGATTGGCGATGATGAAGCGTTCCGCCTATCTGATCAACACCGGTCGTGGGCCGTTGGTGGACGAAGGCGCGTTGGCCGCGTCGCTCCATGCCGGCCGGATCGCCGGGGCCGGTCTCGACGTCCTTTCCGACGAGCCGCCGCCGGCCGATCATCCGTTGCTAACGGCCCCGAACTGTTACATCACGCCGCACATCGCCTGGGCCACCCGCGCCGCCCGCGAACGTCTGCTCGACGTGGCCGTGGCGAACGTGAAAGCCTTCCTCGCCGGCACGCCACAGAATGTGGTGAACCTCCGTTCGTAGTTCCGCCTTCAGGCGGGAGTCTGACGGTTCACCGCTCGCCGCGATGTTTGCTCTTCGATTTGGCATACCGCTTCAATGCCTGGTCGATCTTCTCTACGGTCGGCACACTGGGAGTATGCTTGCCGGTTTCAATCGGGCAGAGCGTTTCGACTCGCACTCCCGCCCTTAGCGCCAGTTCGCGTTGGCTCAATCCAACTGCCACGCGGTCGCGGATGATCTTCCGTGCCAGACTGGCTCGGGCGTACTCAACCGCCAGGTAATTGCCTTGGGCGTCCGGCCGCGGCAGCGGAGGCAGTTCTCCCGCCTTGGCTAGAGCGGTTTCATTTTAGGTGTAGCGGTATCCGCAGTGTTGAAAATAGTTTTGGCACTCGGATTCCGTGAATTGGTCGAGGATGCTGCCGCAGAGTTTCCATAGCTTATCGACGGTCCGTTCGGCTCCGTCACGGAGCAACTTTTTGAACTTGGAAAACGCCAACTCGATGGGGTTCAGGTCCGGCGAGTACGGGGGCAGGTAGCGCAGCTCGGCACCGGCCGCTTCGATGGCTTTGCGAACTCCAGCCACCTTGTGGCTGGAGAGATTGTCCATCACCACGATGTCGCCAGGTTTCAAGGCCGGTGCCAGATGTTGCTCGACCCAGGCGCGGAACAGTTCGCCGTTGATGCCGCCTTCCACGGTAAGCGGAGCGATGAATCCCTCGGCCCGCAATGCGCCCAAAAAAGTCGTCGTCTGCCAACGTCCGCAAGGAGTTTTTTCCAGCAAACGCGTGCCGAGTTCCGAGCGGCCGTAGGTGCGGGTCATGTTGGATTTAGCCCACGTTTCATCGATGAAAACGACTTTGGCGGGATCGATCGACTCCTGCGAAGCGCGCATGCCGCGCGCTGCTCAACCACATCGGGGCGATCCTGTTCGCTGGCAATCAGCGTCTTTTTTTTCGCGACTGCTTGAGCGCTTGGCATGCGGCGCAAAGCGTTCCCAGGCAAACCTCTTCGCCGCGCTCCCGCTTCAAATCGGCTTGCAGTTCGCGCAGATAGATGTCGGGCCGAGCCGCGATCTTGGCGACGAGCCAGTCTGCCCAAGCATGCCACGCGGGCTGACGCGGAGCCGCCTTCTTTGGTGCCACTTGGCCGGTCTCGCGACGTTGTTGCTGGATGCGCCGCACCCAAGATTCTGAAACTTTGAAACGCAGCGCCATCATGCGCCGCTCTTCGTTCGTATCGCACGCGGCGAGCACTTCGCCGCGAAACTCCGCATCGTACGGTTTCATCAGGGTCACCTCCTTGAGTGAGATGAACCCAATTTACCGAGTTCGCCCAGAATGCGCTAGACCTACCGTGGAACTGCTCTAGGGTGCTCAGTCGGTCATATTCCTCACGGGGCAAGACCACGTAGGGCTTGCCTTCCAACACAATGGTTTGCGCAATCATCGTTTTACTCTCCGTAGAAGCCGTCGCGATGTCCGATCTTTTCCACGGTCACGACGCAATCGCCCCAAGAAACGCGCAAAGCCTTGGAAGGCCAAGGCTTGCGGCAAGTGGCGGCAGTCGTTGGCGAAACGTGGCCAAGCTGCCAAGTGCCCCCTGTAGGACTCGAACCTACAACCCTCTGATTAAGAGTCAGATGCTCTGACCAATTGAGCTAAGGAGGCCGATCTGCACCACGTGCTTCTGTCGCACTTGCACCCTAGTCTACTGCCGGCGTGCCGCCCGTCAAGCCCCGGTGCGATTTGCAGGCCGATGCCCAAGTCTGCCGGCTGCAAGAACGGGGAATTCGGCGGATTGACGGCGGAGCAGGGCCGATCAGTTTTTCAAGTTGGGTAACAAGATTTGCCGTGGCACGGGCATCTTGCCCGTGTTTTTCGGCCACGGGCATCTTGCCCGTGTTTTTCGGCCACGGGCATCTTGCCCGTGTTTTTCGGCCACGCAAGATGCCCGTGCTACTTCGGTTGGGAAACTGATCGGCCCTGGACGACGAAGCTGCCCGCTGGTCAAACCGTTCCCGGCCCGCTATATTTGGCAAAATATCACTCTCATTACTCTACCAGCGAATCCTATGGCCAACACTCCTGTTCGAGAGACGTCCCTGCCAGGGCTGCCGGTCCACCGCGGCAAGGTGCGCGACGTCTACGATCTGGGCGATCGTCTGTTGCTGGTCAGCACCGACCGGATCAGCGCTTTCGACTGGGTGTTGCCGACCGGCATCCCCGACAAGGGGCGGGTGCTGACCCAGATCGCCGCCTTCTGGTTCAATCTGCTCGGCGAGCCCAACCATCTGATCACCACCGATGTGGAGGCGATGGGACTGCCGAGCGAGGTGGATCGCGGTCTGCTGGCCGGCCGCTCCACGCTCTGCCGGAAGACGGAAGTAGTGCCGATCGAGTGCGTCGTCCGCGGATATTTGGCCGGTTCGGGCTGGAAGGAGTATCAGCAGAACGGCATGGTTTGCGGCGTCAGGCTGCCCGGCGGCCTGACCGAGAGCGCCCGGCTGCCGGAGCCGATTTTCACGCCGGCGACCAAGGCCGCCGCGGGCCACGACGAGAACATCTCGTTCGAGCGGATGGTGGAGATCGTGGGCCGCGATGTGGCCGAGGAATTGCAGCGGCGAAGCCTGCGGATCTTCCAGCGCGGCTCGGAATACGCCCGGCACCGCGGGATCATCATTGCCGACACGAAGTTCGAGTTCGGCCGCGTCGGCAACGAGCTGCTGTTGATCGACGAAGTGCTTACTCCCGACAGTTCTCGTTTCTGGCCGGCCGACCAGCTACGCGCCTGGTCACGGTCAGCCGTCGTTCGACAAGCAGTTTGTGCGCGACTGGCTGTCGTCGACCGATTGGGACAAGAACAGCCCGCCGCCGGCCTTGCCCGACGACGTGGTGGCGAAGACCCGGCACAAGTACATCGAGGCCTACGAGCGGCTGACCGATCAGGAGTTCGTCTAGTAGTGCGAGACAGCCGATGTGTCGGGTAGCGTAGGACGGATTTCCAAATCCGTCCCGAGAAACTGGACGGATTCGGAAATCCGTCCTACGTGACAAATTGGGCGTGTCGGACTACGAGGAGGGAGCGTCGCGGATGATCGACTTTGCCGGCCGGGTGCTGTTTTTGGGCTATGGCGCGGTGGCGCAATGCGCGCTGCCGCTGTTCGTCAAGCATTTCCGCATCCCGCCGGGAACATTACGGTCCTCGATTTTGAAGATCATGCCGAGCGGCTGAAGCCCTGGACCGCCCAAGGAGTCCGCTTCGTCCATCGGCGGATCACGCGGGAAAACCTGGGAGCGGAGTTGGCCAAGCATCTTTCGGCGGGCGATCTGTTGGTCGATCTGGCCTGGAACATCGACTGCTGCGAAATCCTGCAGTGGTGCCACGATCGCGGCGTGCTCTACGTCAACACGTCGGTCGAAGTCTGGGATCCCTACGCCGGCGCGAAGCAGAAACATCCGACCGAGCGGACGCTCTACTGGCGGCACATGAACATCCGCCGCATGATCGCCGGCTGGCGCGAGCCCGGCCCCACGGCGGTCATCGAACACGGCGCGAATCCGGGCTTGATCTCGCACTGGACCAAGCAGGGGCTGATCGACATCGCCGAGCGGCTGTTGGCCGACGCAAAGGCGCAGGGCTGCCGACGCCGAGGAGATTCGCCAGTCGATCGCGGATCGCGCCTTCAATCGCCTGGCGATGAAACTCGGCGTGAAGGTGATTCACTGTAGCGAGCGCGACACGCAAATCACCGACAAACCCAAGCAGGTCGATGAGTTCGTCAACACCTGGTGCATCGAGGGACTGCACGAAGAAGGCATCACCACGGCCGAAATGGGCTGGGGAACGCACGAAAAGGAATTTCCGCCGGGAACCTATCGCCATAGCCGACGGGCCGCGAAACCAAATCTGCCTGGCGCGGATGGGCATCAACACCTGGGTCGTCTCCTGGGTGCCGCATTATTGCATCCGCGGAATGATCATCCGCCACGGCGAGGCGTTCACCATTTCCGATTATTTGACCGTCTGGGACGGCGGCCGAGCCGATCTACCGGCCGACGGTCCATTACGCCTACTGCCCTTGCGATTGTGCGATGACCTCGCTGGAGGAATTGCGCGGCCGCGACTACGCCTTGCAGCCGAACCAGCGGATCATGCGCGACGAAATCGTCGGCGGCACCGACATCCTCGGCGCGTTGTTGATGGGCCATGCCTACAATTCCTGGTGGACCGGCAGCGTTTTGAGCATCGAGGAGTCGCGGCGGCTGGTGCCGCATCAGAACGCGACGACCATGCAGGTGGCGATTTCGGTGGTGGCGGCGGCGATGTGGATGGTCGAGAATCCGACCCGCGGCGTGTGCGTGCCCGACGATTTGCCGCACGAGTACGTGCTGGAGATCGCCCGCCCGTACCTCGGCCAGTCGCTCTCGATTCCTTCCGACTGGACGCCGCTGAAGAACTACGTGAACAACTTCCACGGCTATCACCAGCCCAACCTGGACATCGACGACCCGTGGCAGTTCAAGAATTTCCTGGTAACCGACGGGGATTGATGCGTTTGCTTCCGGAGTCTGATACAATTGAGTCGGAGGTCGTAGTACCGGGAAAGGGGGAATAGGCCATGTCGGAACCATCAACGACCCACGGTGAGACGAGTGTGCCAGCCGTGCCCCAACCTCCTTTGCCAAAGCCATTGACGCGAGCGGAACGGGTGCGGGCGTTGCGGGGCAAGTACGCTTGGATTCCATTCAGCAGTGACGACTATGCGCGGGAGAAGCGAAAGGAGACTAAACGGGAGGAACGTTGAACCGTGGCCTTTGTCCTCGACGCATGTGCAATGATCGCTTATCTCCGGGACGAACCCGGAGGAGAAATCGTTGATAATTGCTTGGCCCTGGAACCACCGGCTTGTCTGGCCCATGCGGTGAATCTATGCGAGGTGTTTTACACCTTTCTGGAACGGGCAGGCGAGGATGCGGCACGGGGTGCGCTTGACGACCTTCGCGCCGTGGGCCTGATCGTTCGTGAAGACATGGATGAAGCGTTTTGGCAGCAGGTGGGGCGTCATAAGATCCGGTATCGCATGTCGTTGGCCGATGCGTTTGCCCTATCGCTGGCGGATCGGTTTGGCGCCGAACTCTTTACGAGCGATCAAGGGGATTTTGAGCAGGTCGCGCAAAGTGCGGCGCACCGCGTGACGTTTATACGCTGAGCCTCGATACGAGGATTGGCACAGTGCAGTTCAAAGTGATCGTTCACAAGGCCGAAGAAGGCGGTTATTGGGCTGAGGTGCCCGAACTTCCAGGTTGTGCGACTCAGGGCGAGACGATGGATGAAGTCCTGGCCAACATTCGTGAAGCCGTGAAGGCGTATCTTCGCCACGATGACGGAGAGGGAGGGTGCGGCGTTCCGGCGGGTAATCGGTGATGTCGATATAGACGAGATCGCGACATGATGCTGCCAGCTTGACGGAGAAATATACCCGACATGGTTCCAGAGTCCGAAATCAAACATCTCATCGCCGAGCACGGCACGCCGCTTTTTGTCGTCGATCACGATGAAATCCGCCGGAATTACGCCGAGTTCCGAAAGCGGCTTCCCCGCGTGCAGGCGTACTATGCGGTGAAGGCCAATCCCGATCCGGCCATCGTGCGGACGCTGTACGACGCCGGGGCGAGCTTCGACGTGGCCTCGATGCCCGAGTTCCAGATCGTCTACGAATACATCAAGGATCTGCCGCCGAAGGAGCGGCAGGACTACATCTGGGACAAGATCATCTACGCCAACCCGATCAAGGCGAACGAAACGCTCCGCGATCTCGACGTCTACAAGCCGCTGGTGACTTACGACAACTTCGAGGAGATCGGCAAGATTCGCAAGCACGCCCCGCACGCCGGCTTGGCCCTGCGGCTGAGCGTGCCGAACACCGGGGCGATGGTCGAGCTTTCGTCGAAGTTCGGTGCGGCCTCGGGCGAGGCGGTGCAGTTGATCGAAGCCGCCCACCAGGCGGGGCTGGTCGTCGAGGGGCTCAGTTTCCACGTCGGCAGCCAGACGACGAACTTCGAGAACTACGTGCAGGCGCTGAACCTGGCGGCCGGCGTGTACCGCGAGGCGGCCGATCGCGGCTTCCATCTGACGCTGATCGACATCGGCGGCGGTTTCCCGGCCCCCTACGACGCCCAGGTGCAGCCCTTCGAGGCCCTCGCCCGGCGGATCAACGCCGAATTGGATCGGCTCTTCCCGAAGAATCTCGAAATCCTGGCCGAGCCGGGCCGCTTCCTGGTGGCCACCGCGGGCACGGCCATTGCCAAGGTGATCGGCAAGGCCCGCCGCGACGGCAAGCGGTGCTATTACCTCGACGACGGAGTTTACCACACTTATTCCGGCATCATCTTCGACCATTGCCAGTACCATCTGACGGCGTTGAAGGAGGGGCCGACGGAAATCTGCTCGGTTTTCGGTCCGACATGCGACGCGCTCGATACGATTTCGCTGGCCGAGGACTTGCCCGAGCTCGACCTGGGCGATTACGTCTATAGCCGGAACATCGGCGCCTACAGCCGGGCCTCGTCCACCTGGTTCAACGGCTTCCCGCCGGCCAAGGTGGTGCATATCAATCGGTAGGCGGAACATTCGGAGGCCGCCATTGATTAGGCAGCGGTCGCTCCCTCCCCTTGCCCCACGGATGTGCTAATACAAAAGCTGCAACGCCGTTGAGTCGGCCGACGATCGTAGGATTTTCGTTTACATGCCTGACTTGCGTGCGTAGAATATATGATGGCAATGTGGGAGCGGGGGTGGCGGGTAAGAGATGGTCTTGAGACGAAGGCTTCTGCGATGAAGACGGTTCTTTACGTAGACGACGATGCCGCGTCCCGCGAACTCTGCCGCCGGATTCTCGAAGACGAGGGCTATCGCGTCTTGCTTGCGGAGGATGGTACCGAGGCGATCGGCGTCGTGGAAACCGAGAGTCCCGACGTGGCAATCCTCGATATTCGCATGCCTCAAAAAGACGGTCTCGAGGCGGCTGAGGAAATCAGCGCCGTGAATGCTGCACTTCCCATCATCTTGTACACGGGCAATGAGGAAGTCTGCATGAGCGATCGCCGCGCACAATACGCCACGGCGTGTATCAGCAAGAGTTCCGATTTCACCGAACTAGCGCGGGCCGTCAGCCGAGCGATCTCCCAGGGCAAGCGAGAAGCATCGCTTCGGCTCGGGTTGCCGCCCAAGCCGCGTTGAGCCGTGCCGGCTACGGTGACTTCCACGCCAGCGCGGCGGTGGGACATGCGGCCACGCACTCGGCGGCCGCTTTCGATAGGGCTTCGGCGAGCGAACGATCCAACGGGACGGCCACGCGCACGTCGAAGCCTCGGCCGACGAACGTCAGGCCGAGCGGTTCGCCCGCGGCTGCGGCGATTTGGATGCACAGCCCGCAGTCGATGCACTTGCCCGGCTCGTAGACCACTTCGGCGTGGCGTGTGTCCTGTTGGAATACGCGCCGCTCCGCCTTGAAACGCCGCGTGCTCGCTCCATACTGCGCGGCGTATTTGCGGAGTTTGCAGGAGGTCGCGCCGCGGCAGTCGCAATGCAGGCAGCGAGAAGCTTGTTCGATGCCTTCGGCACTACTCAAACCGTCGGCATTCTGCAAACGCCCCGGGACTGCGGTCGCGGGGGGCGTCGTCGGCATTTTCCCCGTCTTCCCCCCACGACCGCAGTCGCGGGGCGTTTGACGTCGCAACTGCCGCTTGATGCGATTCCGTGCTCGCGGCTGCGAACCGCTGCAACTCGTCGCCGTGCATCCGTCCGATCTTTACGCTCAGCGGCACGGCCTGGCCGGTCGGCTTCGAGCCGCGCAGGAACTGGTCGATGGCCACGGCCGCTTCCTTTCCGTCGGCCACGCTGCGGATGACCATCGTCTTGCCGCGAACGGCGCCGCCGGCGGCGAACACGCCCGGGCGTCCCGGTTTCAAAAGTGCGCGGCGTCACCTGAATGCCCCGTTGCGAAACCGGCAGCCCCCACGCCGCCGGTGGGGCAGACATTCCTGTCTGCTCCTTGCCTCACCGGCGGCAATGCCGCACGCCAGAAGCACGGCGTCGAAGCGCGACCGCAAGTCGGCTAAGCCCGACCTCGGAGCGATCCGCTTATCCAAATGCAGCACGACCCCCAATCGCTCGATCGCCGCCACTTCGGCGTCGATCACGTTGCGGGGCAACTCCACGTCGGTCGTTTCCCGCAGCAGCCGCCCGCCGGGCCGGGCGTTTTCGTCGAAAATCTCGCAAGCGTGGCCGAATTGGGCGAGGTAATACGCGGCCGACAGGCCCGTGGGGCCGGCGCCGACGATCGCCACCCGCTTGCCGCTTGCGGCTTCGCACGGCGGCGAGTACGGCTCGGACGACGCGAGATCGACGTCGGCCACCAGCCGTTTCAAGAGGCAAATCGACACGGCGGCGTCGAGATCGCCGCGGCGGCACGTCTTTTCGCACGGCGCCGGGCAGATTCGCCCCAGCACGGCCGGCAGGGCGATGTCGCGTTTCACCGTGGCGATGGCCTCGCGGAATTGCCCGGCGGCGATCTGGCGAAGCATCGGGGAATGTCCATCTGCGCGGGGCAGCCGAGGTGGCACGGGGCCATGCAATCGCCGAGGTGATCGCTCAGCAGCAACTCCAGCGACGTGCGCCGCGCCTGATGCACCGCCTCCGTCTCGCTCTCGACCCGCATCCCCTCGGCCGCCCGCGTGGCACAGGAGGGCACGAGCCGCTCCTCGTCGCCGATTCGCACCAGACACGCCAGACAGGAGGTCGAAGGCGTGCAACCTTCGCGGAAGCAGAGAGCCGGAATATCGATGCCCAGCTTCCGCGCAGCATCGAGCACCGTAGCCCCCTCGGGCACTTCCACGTCGCGATGGTCGATCGTTAGTCTTGGCATAGCGCTCGAATGAGGTGAATGATGAATGATGAGTAATCGCCGCTGTCTTACATTCATCATTCATCATTCATAATTCATCATTCCTCCTATTCCACCACAACCGCCCCTTCCGGGCAAATCTGGCGGCAAGTGTCGCATCGCGTGCATTTCTCCTGGTCGATGTTGTGAACCGCGTACGGGGTCATGGGAATTGCGTCGGCGGGGCAGTGCTGGGCGCAGAGCGTGCAGCCGATGCAGTCGTCGGTCACGCGGTAGTGGATCAGCGACTTGCAGCGGCCCGCCGGACAGCGGCCGGCGATGTGGGCTTCGTACTCGTGGCGGAAATAGCGGAGGGTCGAAAGCACCGGGTTCGGTGCGGTGCGGCCCAGCCCGCAGATGCTTCCCGCTTGGACCGTCAGGGCCAACTGTTCGAGCTCGTCGAGATCGCCGGGCTGGCCGTGGCCCTCGCAGATGCGGTCGAGCATGTCGAGCATTCGCCGCGTGCCGACGCGGCAGAGCGTGCATTTGCCGCACGACTGGTCTTGGGTGAAGCGGAGGAAGTACCGGGCGATATCGACCATGCAGTCGGCGTCGTCCAGCACGACCAGCCCGCCGGAACCCATGATCGCGCCGACGTGGGCCAGGGCGTCGTAATCGACCGTAGTGTCGGCCAGTTCCGCAGGCACGCATCCGCCCGAGGGCCCGCCGATCTGCACGGCCTTGAGATGCCGCGCATCTCCCCTCTCTCTTTGGGAGAGGGGCAGGGGGTGAGGGCTCTTGTGCCGGTGCTTCGCCACTCCGCTGCACGTCGCCTCGGCCACGCCGCCGCCGATCTCCTCGACGATCTGCCGCAAGCGTGATTCCCATGGGCACCTCGATCAGTCCGCCGCGGCGAACCTTTCCGGCCAGGGCGAACACCTTGGTACCCGGACTCCGCGGCGTGCCGATCCGCGAGAAGGCCTCGGGCCCGTGGCGGAGAATCCAGGGGGTCATGGCGAACGTCTCGACGTTGTTGACCAGGGTGGGCTTGTTCCAAAGTCCGGCGTCGGCGGGAAACGGCGGCCGCAGCCGCGGCATTCCGCGGCGACCTTCGATCGAGGCCAGCAGGGCGGTCTCTTCGCCGCAGACGAACGCCCCGGCCCCCTCCTTGACCGACAGCTCCAAGCCGAAATCGCTACCCATGATCGCTTTGCCCAGCAGCCCGCGCTCGCGGCAGCGCTCGAGGGCGGCCCCGATGCGTTCGACGGCCAGCGGATACTCGGCGCGGATGTAGAAAATGCCCTGCCGGGCGCCGACGGCTCGGGCGGCGATGCTCATGCCCTCGATGATGCGGTAGGGGAACGATTCGAGCAACATGCGGTCCATGAACGCGCCGGGATCGCCCTCGTCGCCGTTGCAGACGACGTACTTCGTTTCGCCCTTGGCGGCGCTGGACTCTCGCCCATTTCAGGCCGGTTGGGAAGCCCGCGCCGCCGCGGCCGCGCAGCCCGCTCGCCTGCATGTGTTCGATAATCTGATGCGGCGTGAGCTGTTCCAGGCAGCGGCGCAGCGCCGCGAAGCCGTCGTGCCGCAGGTATTCGTCCAGATCCAACGGGTCGATCTGGCCGCAATGTTCGGTGGCCAGGTGTTGCTGCGGGCCGAGGAACGCGCAGACCGGGCCCGTCGCGGGCGTCGATGGCGTGTCGAGCCGCCGGGTCGCCGGTTTCATCGCTCAGCAGCCGATCGAGCCAGCGCGACGCCGCCCATCCGATGCGCCGCAACGCCCCGCGCGGCTTGAAATGGGCCAGCACGATGTCGGCCGCGTCGTCGGCGCTGACTTTGGCGAAAAGCCGTTTCTCGCCGCCGGCCGACGGCGTCGAGATTTCGACCAGCGGCGTTTGATGGCACATGCCGACGCAGCCGACTCGTTTCACCACGGCCGGCGCGCCGGTTTCGGCCAGCGCGTCCTCGATCGCCCGATAAACGCGGCCGCTGCCCTGGGCGACGCAGCACGAGCCGAGCCCGACGCGAATTTCGCCCACGTCTTTGCCGAGAACGATCGGCGCGGCGGGCCGCTTGGCCGTGCCGTTCTTCTGTTGTTGCAGGAAATCGTCGATCACGTCGCCGACCGTCGTTGGGGCGAGCCGCCCGTAGGTCACGCCGTCGATCTGCACGACCGGGGCCAGCGTGCAGCAGCCGAGGCACGCCACTTTTTGGATGGTGAACAGCCCGTCGGGATCGGTGTCGTCGCCCTGGCCGACTTTCAGCCGGCGTTCGAAGGCGTCCTGGATCAGTTCGGCCCCTTTCACGTGGCAGGCGGTGCCGTGGCAGACGTGAATGACGTGTTGGCCGACGGGTCGATGGCGGAACTGGTTGTAGAAGGTCGAAACGCCCACGATCGCCGCCGGCGTGATGTCGGTCAGCCGGCAGACGCGCTCGATCGCCTCGTCGGGCACGTAGCGGTAGTGCGTCTGGATCGCCTGGAGGATCGGAATCACGGCATCCTGGCCGCGGCCGAGCCGGGCGACGCACTGGTCGACGAAGGTGAGATCGAGTTCGGACATGATCTATGGTTTATCGTTGCGAAACCGCAAGCGGTCACTTTCCGATGCAGAATATGTGTTTTTTTCCACGCAGATAGATTCGTCCGTCCTGGAACGCGGGACTTGTGACGCATTCCTCGCCCAGATCGCACTCGCCCAGGCGGCGGCACTTTTCGCGGCTGGGCTCGACGACCCACCCCTTCCCGTTTTTCGCAATGATATACAGCCGGTTGCCCACCAGACTCGGCGACGCGGTGCAGGTCTCGTCGAATTCCTCCGACCAGAGCACGCTTCCCTTTGACGGCATCGTAGCAAGTCAGCCCGCCGTCGGAGGTCAGCAGGAACACGAACTCGCGCGTGGCCAGCGGGCTGCACGTGTCGGGCATTCCGTCTTTCGCCCTTCCAAAGCACGTGCGTGGCGGTCACGTCGCCCCGGCCATCGGCGCGAATCGCCGACAGTGCGGCATTGTCGTTGGCCACGATACACGCGGCCGTCGGCAAAAGTCGGCGAGGGGCCGATGTCGGTCCCCAAGCATTTCACCCGCCAAATCTCCGCGCCGTCGGCCGGATTGTAAGCGATGACCCACGGCTCGCCGGAAGCAACTACCTGGTCGCCGTCGCCGACGCGAACCACAATCGGCGACGACCACGAGTTCGGCACCGGCCGATCGGCCTGCCAAACGGGTTTGCCGGTGGCCGAATCGAACGCCAGCAGCTTCGACTTCGGCGCTTCGGCAACTGCCCTGGTCGAATTGCACCAGCAGCAGGTTCTTGTAGGTCGTCAGCGACGAGGCATGGCCGTAGGTGTTTTCGGGAATGCCGAGACTTTTCGCCCAGGCGGGCTTGCCGGCAACGTCGAACGCGGCCAGATCGCCGTTGGCGAAGATGGCGAAGACGCGCCGGCCGTCGGTGGCGGTCGTGGGAGCGGCATAGCCTGTGTCTTCGTTCACTTTCGGCGGCCGGGCGTTGCTCTGCGGCGTGCCGGGCACGTTCTGCCGCCAAACGAGCTTGCCGCTGTCGGCGTCGAAGCAATAGACCTCGCGGCGGCGTTGGTCGGCGCCGGAGAGGAAGACACGCTTGCCCCAGACGACCGGCGAATTGTTGCCGGGCAGCGGCACGGGCGTTTTCCACAAGATGCCCTTGCCCTTGGCGGCGTCCCAGGTCTCGGGCACGTTTGTGTACGCCGAAATCCCCAGGCCGCCGGGCCCGCGGAAGCGCGGCCATGCCTTGGCGAGTTCCGCGTCGCTCGGCGGCGACTCAGCGGCGGCGTTGGTGAGAGCTTCGGGCGCTACTCGGCGATTCTTATCCCCCCCGATTGCAATCGGGGAGCGTTTTGGGCTGTGCCCGATTCTTGCGGAGGATTCTGGACCGCCGCCAATTCTTCGCCGCTTTCTGGCAGCGGCGACTTCACGCTCAGGACCAACGACGCCGCCGCAGCGATCATTGCGACGCACGTCGCGGCGACGGCCCAGCGGGCCATGCGGGTCCAGGCGGCCTCGCGGTCTTGCGGAGCGAGCTGCACGGTCGGCGACGGCAAGCGGCGGCGCAGCGTCGCGGCCGTTCTCGCCGATAACAGGAACACAACCACCGCGACCGTCAGCAGCCCGGCCCCGACGTCGGTAAACGCCCGCTGGCGGAAGTACTCGCGCCGCAGTTGCAGATCGAGCGTGCGCACCTGTTCTTTGAGCGACTCGTCGGTCCGGTGCTGGTCGAGCGCGTCAGCTGAGCGCCTTGTAGGTCGGAGAATCGAGCGGATCCTTCCGCAGTCGCTGGGCGTAATCGTAGAGCAACAGTGCGCAGACGACGATCGCAAACACCGCCGCCACGGCCGCGATCCGCGTGGCAAGCTGATAGCCGGCATTGTTGTTCGTTTCACTCATGTCGGTCGCTGAACCTGTTCACAGGGGCAATACCAGAAACAGCGGCCGCACGAGACGCACGCGGCCCGATCGGGTCGATAATCGGTCCGCCGACGGCGAACCGAAAGATAAATCAATTTGACGCCGATGACCAGTCCCACCCACGCGCCGAACCATCCGCCGGCCGTGCGAAACGCGGCGCGGAGCCGAGCGGCTTCGGCATAAAGCTCGCGCGGCGGGCGGCCGGTGTTGCGGAAGGCGTCGCTCGCGTCGGTCGTGCCTTGCACCGTGCCGGTCTGTTCCTGGTAGACGCGTTCGGCCTGTCGCACCACCGGATGCACCCGGGCCAGCGGCGTCTCCAACTGACGGCCGAGCCAGAAGCCGGCAACGACCAGCACGGGACACGCGGCCAACAGCAGCGCCAAGCACCGCCGGCCGCGTCGCCGAACGGCCGCCGTCTGCGGCGCGGTCGGCTCGCGGATCGCGCCGTAGGGGCAAGCGTCTTCGCAAAGCCGGCACTGGATGCAGTCGTCGGGCGGAATCTTCGCGTGCCATTTCGACGCCTTCGACAGCAGGCCGAGGATCGCTCCGTAAGGGCACAGGTATCGGCAGTACGGCCGGCCGATGAATATGCCGCCAACCAGAAAGCACCCGCCGAGGATCAGCATGTCTGCACTGGCGCTATGGCGGAAGAAACCGACGAAGGGGTCGTAGCGGCAGATGACAAACGCCGCACCGGTGGCGGCGAAGGTCACGCCTGCCCCGAGATACACGTAGGCCAGCACGCCGAGCGCCTGATCGAGCCAGTTCGGCACGTTGATCGGACGGACGGCGACCAGTTCTTGCACCGCCCCCAACGGGCAAACGGCGGCACAGAACGTTCGGCCGAAAAACAGCGTGAACAGAAGCGGCAGTGCGAACACCGCGGCCGCCGTCCAGGGAATCGCGTAGTGCGAATCGAACAGGGCCAGCGTGACGTTCTGGATCGCCCCGATCGGGCAGATGCAGCCCTGGCGGACGAAGCCGAGCCACACCAACGACGCCAGGCCCAGCACGAACAGCCCCCGCCGCGAGCGTTTTGCGATGGCCAGCCACGAAGCCAGGCCCAGCCCGACCGCCAACACGGCCAGATCGACGATATTCCCACACCTCCGCCCGCGACGGCGGAGTTGTGATCGTCGGCAGGGTGTGATGGGAGAAGTCGGGCGGCGGGAAACGCTCCGCGGCCGATCGCCGCCGACGCCAGAATCGGCAGCAGACCGCAAACGACGAAGATAAGGAGCCACGACCGGCGCATCAGGCGTTCTCCGGCCGTTGTCCAGTGGTCCCCTCGCCCTTTGGGAGAGGGTTAGGGTGAGGGCGTGTTGCCGAGAGACTCGCGATGCCCTCACCCCCGGCCCCTCTCCCATTGGGGGAGGGGAGAAGTCGTTCTTTCAACAAATACGGCTCGTCGGCCGGCACGCGGCGAAACGCCTGCGAGGGGCAGGCCGCCGCGATCGCGCACTCGTTGCAGTTCTGGCAACGGTCGTGCCGCACCTGCAACTGAAGCGAGCCGTTGCCGAAGGCGTTGCAGCCCTTGACGCATTTGCCGCAGCCGATGCACAGCCGCTCGTCGATCGTGTACTCGAA
Organism: uncultured Planctomycetia bacterium; assembly: GCA_963719005.1. Lineage (GTDB taxonomy): Bacteria > Planctomycetota > Planctomycetia > Pirellulales > Thermoguttaceae. The sequence goes on along the minus strand of CAVRAR010000014.1, from coordinate 1,282,557 downwards.
ATACGGGTCTTCGACGTACGCCCGCTTGATGGCCCCGGTCGGGCAAAGCTGATTCTCCGCACCGGAATTGAGCGCGATCGGCTCGGGATGGAAATAGCCCGTGCAGAGATCGCAGTAGCCGCACATCGTGAAGTTATGGACGCACTTGACGGCCGACTGGTCGAGGACGCAGTAGGTGGCGCAGTTGCCGCACGAGATGCACTTCGCCGGATCGAGTTGCCAGACGAGCTTGCTCGATCGCCCCTTTCGCGCGGCCAGCGAGGCGACCGCGCCGCCGATGCCCAGGGCCCCGGCCACGCGCAGGGCGTCGCCAAGGAATGCACGGCGGTCGCGTTTTTCGTTCTCGGCGCTCATTGAAGATTTGTCCTCGACGGAAGAACCACGGAACACTTATTTTCGCGTTTCTGACTTCATTGTATCCGATTTACGCACAAAAACCCGCACCGAGCCGGCCAACGGATCGAGTACGAGGATGCGATCGCGGCTATCGACGGCCAGATCGACGGGATGGAGCGTCTGTTCGCCGCAGCATTCCGTCAGCATCGAGGGGTTAGGCGCGAGGACGCTTGGCCCGACGACGACGCACTCGAACTCGCCCGTGGCGCTATAGACCTTCACTCGCGGCAGCCCCTTTTCGGCGGTCACGATCCGCCCGTCGCTGAGGATGGCGATGTTCGACGGGTTGCAGCAGCCGCAGAGGGCCTCGATGCCCATGCCGCGTTTGCCCCAGGACAACTCCAGTTGGCCGTCGAAGGTGAATGCCTCGATTTGGTGCATTCCCGGATTTGCCGCCCGCAGGAGCCCGTCGGGCGAAATGGCGACGTCGAAGTACGGACTCGGCACGACGAAGCCGGGGACGTTGTGCGACGGATCGCGGCGGCCGATCTGGCCAAGCACCTTGCCGTTGCGGTCGTAATGCCAAACCACCAGCGATCCGGCGTCGGCCACGAAGACGTCGTCCTCGCCCACGGCGATCGAAGTCAGCACCGAGCGTTTGCCGGGCGTCGGCCAAGCAGCTTGCCGCCGGCCGTCGGCGTCGTACACCTCGACGTGGTCCTTCATGCCGACGTACAGCCGGCCGGGCGAAGCGCGATCGGCCTTGGCGACCGCCAGGCAATGCGGCTCTTGTTCCAGCTTGATCGTCTTGAGTTCGTTGCCGTCGGCGGTCGAATACGGCGATGGCCTTGTCGCCGGCCACGAAGATGCGGTCGTCGCGGCCCGACGGCCACCGCCCGCGGCTCGGTCATGTCGAGCTGGATCGTCGCTTTCTCGATCGTAGCGAATCAGGGCGGGATCGACCTTCGCGTACTGTTCGAGATTGTAGTCGAACTGCTTGGGCAGTTTGTTGCCCTGTTCGCCGGAGGGATTGATCCGCATCCACACGAACACGCCGACGATAATCGCCAAGACAACAACTGTATCGGCGACAAAGATAAAGGTGAGAATTGGCTTCTTGGAACTCATGTCGATCCTCCGTTAAGCCCCGGCGTCCTCGCCGGGACGATCGCCGCGTGGACGCGGCGGCTAAACAATTTCGCAGTCATTGTTGCTTCCCCGCCACGTCCAAACACATCATGCGGGTCAAATCGCGAACGATCAGCCGGCCGCCGGCCAACGCCATCGGTCCCCAGGAGTCGTTGCCGTCGTCGAAAACTTGCGACTCGGCCAACTGCCGGTAGCCCGTCGGCGTGGCCTCGGCGAGCGTCAATCGCCCGGTGTCGTTCATCACAAAAATCAGGCCGTCGGCGACCAGGTACGGACCGATGCCGAAGCGGTGCTGCGATCCGCTGCTCCAGGCGACGCGGCCGTCCGCATCCAGGCAGACCAACTGCTTGTCCTTCTCGCGGACGCCGTATAGATGGCCCGTCGAGGAAGATCGGCGTGTGCTGCGTCGAGCCGAACTCCGCCGGAGCGATCTTTTGCAGCGTCTTGGCCGCGATCTTGCCGCCGCGCTCCTCCAACTGCAGCATCATCGCCCCCGCGTTGTATCCGCCGGAGAGGAAGATCCTTCCGCCGGGCAGAATCACCGGCGACGGGACGGTGGCGATGCTGATTTTCCAATCGGTCGTGTCCCAGAGGATCGAGCCGTCGTCGGCCGAGACGCCGGCCACGCCCCCCTTGCCGCAATAGACGTACATCCGCTTGCCGGCGAACTCCATCGGCATGATCGACGAATGGGTCATCGTCCAGCCGCGCGGGTTGGGGCTCTGCCACACGACCTGGCCCGAGCGGCAGTCGATCGCCACCAACAGCGAACTGCCGCCGGGCGCGAGGATTGCACGGTCGCGATCGACCAGCGGGCACTGGCCGGCGTACCACTGCGGCACCGTCGCGCCGAACTGCCGAACCATGTCGATCAGCCAATACTCCTGGCCCGTGGCGGGATCGAGACACGACACGTCGCACTTCGGCCCGATCGCCACGACGAACTTGTCGGTCACGGCGGGCACGGTGCGCGACATGCCGTGGTTCCGCTTCACGCCGACCGGGTAGCTGTATCGCCAGATGTCGCGGCCGTCGGCCAGCGAGAGGCATCGCAGCACGTCGGCCGAGGCCGTGCGGTCGTAATCGAGCACGAAGACGCGGCCGTCGCGGACCGCGGCGCCGGCGTGCCCTTCGCCAAGCTCGATCGACCAGAGCACCGCGGGCCCGGTGCTCGGCCAATGCCGGGCAAGCGGCTCGCCCGGCTCGGCGATGCCGTCGAAGCGCTCGCCGCGAAAGCGCGGCCATGCCCCGGGCAGGTTTGCAGCGGCGTGCGGAAACGTGGTCAGCGTGCCGACCAGCGGTTTCGCGGGGGCTCGCCCTCGCGCGACGTTCGGCCGATCGAGCCCCGGCACGCGGGCTTCCAACCCGCCCGTCGGCCCAACGCCGGTCCACAGCAGCACCGCCACGATGCCGACGACCGCCAAAGCGCCTGGAATGAGAGTGCCCGGCAACAGGTGCTTCATATAGGGGGTAGGTGCGTGGAAAGAACACGACTCCTATATTCTAGATACCCCCTCTTGGCCGGAGTGTCAATGCGGCGCGGGCGGCGTTTCGTGAAAGGGTTTTTTCGATTCGTACAACGGCAGCTTTTCCTCGATGGATTTCACCAGGTCGAGTTTTCCTTGTTGGCGGGCGAGCCTCAAGGCGTAACGGGCCGTTTGCACGGCGTCGGCAAAACGCCCGGCTTCGGCGTAGGCCGCCGCCAGCGTGGCAAAAGTCGTCGGCTCGCTCTCTCCGGCGAGTCGCGCCGCTCGACGGGCCAACTCGACCGCGTCCTTGCCGTTGCGAAGCGAAGCGTCGCTGCTGGTCGCCATCAGCCAGGCGGCCTGGTTCATCAGCACATAGTCTTTCGGCCGCAAGTCGATCCACTCTCGCCAGCGGACGATCGCCGCCGGAGTCTCCTGCACCTGCCGCATCGTCGCGGCGAGATTCCGTTGAGCTTCGGCGTAACCCGACCGCAGTTCGACGGCCTTTTCGTAGTACGAGACTGCTGCGACGAGTTTTCCTTGCGCTTGCAGCGCCGCACCGAGATTATTGTGCGCCATCGCGTTGGCCGAATCGATGTCCAACGCAACTTCGCAATGCGAGATCGCTTCGTCGAAGCGATCTTGTTTTATCAGAGCCGCGCTCAGATTGACGTGAGCCGCGACCAGTTTCGGCTCGATCTGCACGGCCCGCTCGTATTCGGCGACCGCTTTGTCGAGTTGGCCGAGCTTCGAATACGCAAGACCGAGATTATTGGCGATTTTCGCGTCGTCCGCTGCAAGGTGTTTTGCCGTTTGATGTTGCTCGAGTCGTTTCGCCGTATGGTACTGTTCGATCGCCTCGGCGAAACGCCCTTGCGCGGTCATCGCCATTCCGACGTGGAGATGGGCAACATAGTTGTTCTCGGTGCAAGCGAGGGTATGCCTCCACAACGTTTCGTCGTCGCGCCAGAGCGCCGTTTGCCGGTAGGCGAGCCCCGTCAGGATTACCAGCGCCGCCAATGCCCCGGCGAAGGCACAACGTCGAGCGACGCGGGCGGCGGCGGCCTGATGAATTCCCCACGCCACCATGATACAAACGCCGATCTGCGGCAAATACGTGTAGCGGTCGGCTCGGGCCTGCCAGCCGACTTGCACCAGACCGATCATCGGTACGAGCATTCCGAGATACCATAGCCAGCCGACGGCCAGATACGGGGATCGTCGCCGCAGGAGCACGACGGCGGCGCCGATCGTCGTCAACACGACTGCCGCCGCGGCGATTGTCCAGGGCGACAAGCCCTTGCCGGGGTGCGGATACATGATCGCCAGATTGATGGGGCAAAGGAACTGGATCAGATAGGCGACGTAAGCCACGGCGGCATTGCCGATCCGCCACGGCAGGGCGACGTTGACGAAGGCGTCGATGCCGCTGCGTTGCACCAGAAACGTCACGATACAGGAGCCGGCGGCAAGAAGGAGGAGAGGAATCTTTTCCAGAATCAAGCGGCGACCGGCCGGCACGTCGCCGCCCGCGTCGATCCGTGGTCCTCGTCGGAAGCGTCCCAACGGCCAGTAGTCGAGCAGCAGCAGCACCAGCGGCAGCGTCACCAGCGTCGGTTTCGCCAGCAATCCCAGGGCAAAAGACGCGACCACGGCAAGATAGCGAGCCAAGGAAAACGGCCGCGATGCGTAGCCCGCGTAGGCCCAAAGCGTCAACATGAAAAAGAGACCGCTGAGGACGTCTTTTCGTTCGGCAACCCACGCGACCGATTCGACCCTAAGCGGATGCACGGCGAACAGGGCGGCCACCAGCGCACCGGGCCAAAAATCGCCGGTCATTCGTCGCATCGCCAAGAACAGCAGAATCGCCGAAGCCGCGTGCAACAGCACGTTGGTCAGATGGTGTCCGCCGGCGTTCTTGACACCGTAAATCGAACAGTCCAGCATGTGGGAAATCCACGTGAGCGGATGCCAATTGTCGGCGCGCTGGGTCGTGAAGGCCCAAGCGATTTTCTGGATCGTCGAGCCTTGCGTCAGTCGTTGATTCTCGCAAACGTACGTCTGGTCGTCGTAGTTGATAAACCCGTGTGAGAGCGTTTGGCCGAAGACGAGGAAAACCGCCGCCAGAAGAAGACCCGCGACGACAATGGAGGCGTAACGAAACGGATCGCCGCCAGCCGCGGCCGAAGGCGGGTCGGCAACGCTGGGAACGTTCGCGGGACGATTCGTGCGCCTCTTGCGGCTCATAGATGGATTCCCGGCGAAAACGCGGAATCAGCGTCCTTCATTATACATCATGCCAACTCGCAACTCTCGGCGACCCGGCGAAGCAACGGGGCCTTGCGGCGTCGCTCCGTTCTTCCGCCGCTCGCTCACTTCTTCGCCGGCGACTGCATGATGACTTCCGCATGGGCGGAAACGGTCTTCTCGGTCATGGTTGCGTCGAGATCGAGACCGCGGAACCAATTCAACGGGGGCGACAGGTAGCCTTGCGGGGCGTGGACCTTCAGAAGTCCGCCGGACGATGCCGGAAGCGGGTGTAACGCCGTCGAAGTCCACCGCTGAGGACCGTCGTCGGATTGCCGCAAGACGTATTTGCCGCCCAAGGGACAAATCAGCTTCGCGTCCAACAGCTTTTCGGCGGCCTCGCGACAGTCGATTGGCGGCAGGTGAAGCTGTTGGTTCAAGGCGTGCAACAGCCGCAGATTGCCCAACGACGTCTCCCGCGATCGGGCGTAGGCCAGATCGCTGATGACCGGCTCGATCCGCGCGCTGGACAGATCGCCCACTTTCAGCCTCACTTGCGCGGGCCGGGCGGCCTTCTCGTAGCGAAGCTGCGGCACCACGGTTTCGAGCACGTCGCGCTGGAACGAGAAGACCGTAAACTGGCAGGCAGGAATGCCTGCCCCACCGGGATAGTCGTACTGCCGCCGCCAGCCGCCGAGAAATGACCTGGCGTAGCCGGCGGGGTCGGACGGGGGAATGCCGATGTTGAGGACCGCCAACGGTCCCAACTCGCCCGTCGAGCCGGCGTAGCCGACCAGCAGATCGCGCATCCGACCGAAGCCGAACGCTTGCAGCAGCGGTGCGCTCGCCGAGACCGCCGGCGGTGTGGGAATCACCTCGGGCCCGTCGGATCCGCCTGGCGCGGGCGGAGCCGGGGTCGGCCCCGCGTTCGACGGCGCCGTGTCGCATAGCCCGCCGAAAAGCCGCCCATAGCTCATCACCACTTCCAGCGTTGCGATGTTGCCGGCGATCGGGGCGAATTGCTGATCGTCGGCCGGCCCAAGCTGCTGCTTCAGCATCGCGAAGTGCTGCGGCGCGAAGGGGCTCATCAGCACATCCACTACGACCCGCTCGCGGTTGCCGCCGAGCGCGGTCCGCTTCACGCCGGCGATCATCGGGTCCATCCGGCCCCAGTTTGTCCGATAATAGTCGGCGAACCTGCGGTACTCGGAGACTTCCGCCCGGGTGACGTTACCCACGGGCATGTCGAGGATCGGCATGAAGGCCCCGCGCCAGCCGCGCACGGCATCGTGAACGTCGGCCCCGTTGACGACGATATGGCTGCCGTCGGGCTGCGGCCCGAACTCCGGCGGCAGAGCGCTGGCCGACTTGAGTTGCTCGATCGTGTCGCGGGGCTTGCCTTCGGCGGCCGCCGCCAACCGGGCAAGCTGCACGAGATCAATATCGGCCGCCGCCTGCAACCGCCGCGCCATCTCCACGCGGTACTGCGGCGACGTGATATTGCGGAAGAAAGCGTCGGAGGCGTAGAGCCAGATCGTATCGTTGCGGCTGATCGGCATGATCGAGCGGGCGTGGCGGAACTCCTTCGATTTGCCCAGCGAAGCCGCGCCCGACGCCGTGGCCAGGAATCGAGCGGCCAGGGCTGCCGACGTCGTCACGAAGTGAAAATCGCCGCTGACGACGTAGTACGAGCGGACCGATCCGTCGGGCGAGGTTAGGTAGGAGGCCGAGTGGCCGTCGATGTTGACTTTCTTCTCCGTCACCCCGCCGACCTTGATCCGCTCCTGCCGCTGTTGCATCAGGCTGGAGGAAAGGCCGACATTGCTCTTGGCTTGGAAGAGAATCCCGTAACAGGCCCCTTCGCGGAAGAAGGTGTCGGTTCCGATGATGGCCACGTCGGCGATGACCGTGTTGCCCAAAATCCGCGAGAGCACGGTTTGCTTCAGTACCAGTTCTTTTTCGATATGGCGGCTCATGCCGCGGTCCAATCCGCGCAGGGCGATGAGGTTTTGCGCGTCGCCGCCCCACTTGGCCAGCGTATCTTGCAGCCAAAGGAAATTGGCGAAGCTGCCGAAGCGGACGTAAAAGCACTCGGCGGGGACGCGCATCGCGATCGGCTCGATCTTTATGCCGGCCGGCGACTCGGGAAGCTGCAATTCCGGCGGGACAAACGGCTCGGGCAACGGCTGGTCGGCCGACTCGTCCAGATTGTTCAGCCCCAGAATGCGGTCCTGCATCATCGCCATGCGGAGCGACTCGGTCCCCAGGTTGAAGCCGATTTCCTTACTGAGATCCGACTGGGCCGGCTGCATCTGCTTCGCCTTGGGCAACGGAAGACCCAGCCGCCTGGCGAGCGTCGCCGTCAGGTAGGTGTCCAACAACGGCGGATAGTCGGGCTTGGACTGCAACAAGCCGGGCGTCTTCGCATATTGCGCCCACCAAAGGTCCAGCAAGCGGCGACGCACGGTGGAACCGCCGCGGAGGAGGCGACGGCCGACGTCCGGCGCGGCGGCTTGCGGAGTGGGAACGATCGTCAGCTCGACGGGCTTCCGCAATTGCAGCGTCACTTGCAGCGGTTCGCTGCCGCGGAAGAGGAAATAGACGGTGGTCCGCGGCGGACGATCGAAGATTCCGCGCAACAGCCCGCCCACCTGTTCGCGCAGCGGCCCGCCGGTGGTCAGCGGAGTGTTGCTGCCGAGAAAGTCCCTTATCAGCTTGCCGAAGGCCGGGCTATCGATGGCCGGATAGAAGACGCGGCCGTTCCGCTCGCCCAGCCCGATGCCTTCGGCGCCAAGCGGCTCGGGCAGCATCTTCTCGGGCACGTCGAGGGTGATTCGCCCCACGCCGAACGGCTCTCCGGCGACGGCCTCGGTCTGGATTGGGCCCTGGGCTTGAAGCGGCGAACTGCACGCGACTGTAAGCAGAATCGCCACCAGCGGCAACAGAAAGAACGATTGTGTACGTGACATCATTGCCAACTCCTCTCAATACGGAGAAACGCCCCGCGAGTGCGGTCGCGGGGGACATTGCCAACGGTTAGAATACCGGACGCACGCGGAGAACACAATCACCGGACGTGCCGCGGAGGCTGTGGCAACGCGTGGGGGCATTTCACGGCTGTGGAAACTATTTTCTCACCACGCCGAGCGGCAGCACGACTTTGCCATAGACTTCGTTCAGCACCTGCGCCAGTCCGGTGTAAACTGCGGAAAAGCCGCAGAACACTCCTTCGTAGCCGGTGAAATGTTTGAAGCCGGCGCTGGCGTGGTAGTAATCGCCGTAGGCCAGCAGAAAGAACAAGATCGCCAGCGTGCCAAACACCACTTGCAACGCGCGGTTGAGCCGCAAGGTGCCAACGAACATGACGGCGGTGAAAATTCCCCACATGGCCAGGTAGGCGGCCACGGCTGTTTCATCGGACACCGCGGCCCAGCCAGACTTCGACAGGATGACCAAGGTCACGAACGAGAGCCAGAAGAGGCCGTAGGAAAGGAAGGCGGTGGCGGCAAAGGTGTTGCCTTTCTTCCATTCCATGCTGCCCGCGATGACTTGCGCCAGTCCGCCGTAACATATTCCCATCGCCAGAATCATGCTGTTGAGGTCAAAGAAGCCCGCGTTGTGCAGGTTGAGCAACACGGTCGTCATACCGAATCCAAGCAGGCCCAACGGCGCGGGATTGGCCGTTGTGTCCTTGATTTGAGTCAGGTTTGGTTCGTTCATGGGAGTATTGGGTTGATGGTGAAACGGGGAGGAAAGCCAACTTATAGCATAACGCTCTCGCCAGTCAAGTAGGAATTTGACACCGGATTATTGCGCGCAAAGGAAAGGTAGAATCCCTGGGCTGGCCATTTTGCCTCAAATGCACGATAACTATCGTTCGTCCCCCTCGCCCCAGAATGATCCGATCCGGAGCCGACCCCTTGAATCCGCAACAGCGACGCCGCTTCGACGAGCATTTCGAATGGGTGCTCGAGCGTTTGCCGCCGACGATCCACGAACTGATCGAACGGGTGCCCTTGCACGTCGAGGATTATCCCTCGGATGAGGTGATGGACCGGACCGGCGTCGAGTACATCGACGACCTCTGCGGCCTCTACACCGGCATCCCAATCGGCCAGAAGAGCATTTGGCATTCCGGCACGATGCCCGACGTGGTGACCATCTACCGCGAGGGCATTCTCCGTGCGGCCGCCGACCGCAGGGGCCGGATTTCCACGGAAAGCCTGCGGAAGCAGATTCGCATCACAATCCTTCACGAATTGGCACACCATCATGGACTGACCGAAGAGGATTTGCGAAAAATGGGATATGGATAGGGCGTAGGGGAGGTATAGAAGACGATAAGGGATATATGACCATTGACGCCGTCCGAGTGATGCGTGAAACTTCCATCGCCCGCGTGGAGTATCATCCCACGCTCGATTCGACCAATGATCGGGCGGCCCAGTGCGCGGCGCAGGGGGCGATCGACTTGCCGCTGCTGGTCGTGGCCGACCGACAGACGGCCGGCCGCGGACGCGGAGGGAACCGCTGGTGGAGTGCTGCCGGCTCGCTGACGTTTAGCCTCTTGATCGATGCGGAGACCGTCGCGGCGGGCGAAAGCCGTTCGCCCTTGCTGGCCTTGGCGGCGGCGGTGGCCGTGGTCGACGGCGTCGCCGCGCTGTTGTCGACGCATCAGGTCGGTATCCATTGGCCGAACGACGTGTGCGTCCGCATTGGCCAATCTCAAGGTGGGGCAGACATTCCTGTCTGCCGGAACGACCAGGCACATCGCGGCAGACAAGAATGTCTGCCCCACCCACCAGATAGCGACCGCAAGTTGGCCGGCATTCTCGTGGAAGTGCTGCCCGACCGACAGCACGTGATCGGCATCGGGCTGAACGTGAACAGCCGGTTGGCCGACGCGCCGGCGGAGTTGCAAGACACGGCCGCCACGCTGCGCGATCTCTCGGGCCGCGAGCACGATCGGACCGGAGTGCTGATCGACCTGTTGCATCGCTTGGACGCGACGTTTTCGCAGTTGCGCGAAGACCCTCGAGAGGTTGCCGGCCGAGCCGATTCGCTCTGCCTGCAGCGCGGCCGGAGCTTGACGCTGCGTTGGACCAGCCGCACAATCGCGGGCGTGTGCCGCGGCATCGCCGCCGACGGGGCAATCATGCTGGAAACACCCGGCGGTGTCGAAACCTTCCTTTCCGGCAATGTCGAACCGTAGGGCGGACTTTAGTCCGCCTGGCAAATACGGGGCGGACTTTAGTCCGCCTGGCAAATACGGGGCGGATTGAAATCCGCCCTACGACAAGTTGCCTCTAATCATCGAGCTATTGCCCGAATTGCAAATAATGCAATAATGCTTATCGAACTACTATGCGCATCGTACTCGAACCACTACTGAAGATCGCCGTGCTCGTGGCCGGCCTGATGACCGCCGCGGCGTATCTGGTGCTGGTCGAACGCTGGATCGCCGCGTGGGTGCAAGATCGGCTTGGGCCGAACCGCGTGGGGATTCCGCTGACGAAGATCCGCATCTTCGGCCTGGGGCAGCCGATCGCCGACGGCGTGAAGCTCCTCTTCAAGGAGCAGCTTACGCCCAGTCGGGTCGATCGGGTGTTGTTCGTCGTGGCGCCGATTTCGATTTTCGTCGCCGCAATCGTCGCCTTCGCGGTCATCCCGTTGGGCAGCGCGATTCCGCCTGGGGTTTTCCCCGCCTCGTGGGGCGTCACGGCGCCGGTGCGCCTCGAAGTCGCGCCGAACCTGGACGTCGGCATGATTTACGTCTTCGCCGTCGGCAGCATCGCCGTCTACGGCGTCGTGCTGGGCGGCTGGGCCAGCAACGACAAGTACAGCTTCCTCGGCGGGATGCGGAGCAGCGCCCAGTTGATCTCCTACGAACTGCCGCTGGGCCTGGGAATTCTCGGCGTCGTGGCCGTAACCGGTTCGCTGCGGCTCGATGCGATCATCGACCACCAGGCCCAGACCGGCGTGTGGAACTTGTTCGCACAACCGCTGGGCTTCGTCGTCTTCTGCGTGGCCGGCTTCGCCGAGGCGGCGCGGCTGCCGTTCGATTTGCCCGAGGCCGAACAGGAACTGGTCGGCGGCTACCACACCGAATACTCCGGCGTCAAAATGATGATGTACATGGTGGCCGAGTTCCTGCACATGATTACGGCCTCGTTCCTGATCGTGATTCTCTTCCTCGGCGGCTGGCACCTCTGGGGCCTGACCGGCTCGGGCGAGGCGACCGGCTGGATCGAAGTGCTGTTGCGGGTGATCGTGTTGCTGGCCAAAGTAATGGCCGTCATTTTGTTCTTCATGTTCGCCCGCTGGACTTGGCCGCGGTTCCGCTTCGACCAACTGATGGAACTCGGCTGGAAGGTGATGATTCCCTGCGGGCTGGTGAATTTCGTGGTCGTGGCCGCCTGGATCGAGTTCGGCCACGAGGTGTCGCGGCTGCTGGGGCTTCCCGACCAGTGGAGCATGGTGGCGGTCGGATGGCCGGTGCTGCTGCTCTGCTGGCTGGCAATTGCGATACTCGATCCAACCGCAAAACCTTCCCATAATCGCTCAACGGTTTAGCGCCCATGAAACCCGACGACCGGAAAATCGCATGGATCAAAGCGCCGCGATTGGGGCCCTCTGGGCCGATCGTATCTGCTGCTGTTCCTGCAAGGGCTGACGACGACGCTGCGTCATTTCTTTCGCCGCAAGAAGACGGTTCAATCGCCCGAGGTGCGTCACGAGATTCCCGATCCGCTGCTCTATCGCGGCGTGCATCGGCTGAATCGGGACGAGCAGGGCCGGGTGAAATGCGTCGCCTGTTTTCTCTGCGCCACGGCCTGTCCGGCCCATTGCATCGACATTATTGCCGCCGAAAGCCCTTGGCCCGACCGCGAAAAATACCCGCAGTCCTTCACAATCGACGAGTTGCGGTGTATTTTTTGCGGAATGTGCGAAGAGGCCTGCCCGGTCGACGCCATCGAGCTGACCAGCCTGTACGATCTTTCCGGCAAGAGCCGCGAGGAGATGATCTTCGACAAAGCGAAGCTGCTGAGCGTTTACGACCGAACCAAAGACGCCGAACCGATGCGGAGTAGGAGGGATTAGGGACTGGGGATTAGGGATTAGAGCTTGCCAGACAACTTCTTTCTCGACCTCCAATCCCTAATCCCTAATCCCTAATCCCAATTCCTTCCATGCCCGACTTCCGTTCCATCCCGATCCCGGCCGTTGCCGTTCTGCTCGGCGGCGTGTCGCTGTGGCTGATGTTGCCGCGGGGCGACGCGCGGGGACGCGGAATCGGCATCGTGCTGGGCATGATCGCGCTGGGGCTCGGCGGCTCGCAACTCCCCCTGCTCGGACAATGGATGGCCGACGGCATGTTTCTGATCCTGGCGGCGGTCACGGTGATCTCGGCCGTCGGCGCGATCACGTTTCGCAATCCGGTCTACTGTGCGATCTGGTTCGGTCTGTCGCTGCTGGGTGTCGCGGGGCTGTTCTTCTTCGCCGGCGCCCAGTTCCTCGCCGTGGCCACGGTGGTGGTTTACGCCGGGGCGATCCTGGTCACGTTCCTCTTCGTGCTCATGCTGGCCCAGCCCGAGGGGAAGGCGTCGTACGACCGCGTAAGCTGGGAGGCGTCGGTCTCCGCCGCGGTGGGCATGATTATCGTCGGCGTGCTGTCGATCAGCATCGGCGGCGCGCTTCGCGAAGAACGATACGTCGGGTGCTCCAATTGCACCGCCGACCGAGGAAGCAATGGCCGCGAACATTCTCGCGACGCAACACGTGGCTCGCTTCGGCGACGAGTTGTTCAGCCGGCACCTGATCGCCGATGGAAGTGGCGGGAACTCTGCTGTTGGTGGCGTTGGTCGGTGCCGCCGTGATTGTGGAAAGGGGTCAGAGGTCGGAGGTCAGGGATCAGGGGACAGAGATCAAAGATTAGAAAGCCGCTTGCGGTTTCGCGGCGTTTCACCATTTACGTTATTCTGGTATTCGACATTCAGTTTTCCCCATGTCGCACGAACTCGTACTGCTGAACAACTACCTGCTGGTCGGCGCCGTGCTGTTCGGCGTCGGCCTGATCGGTTTCGTGTGCCGGCGGAACATGATCGTGATGTTCCTTTCGGCCGAGATCATGTTGCAGGGGGTGTCGCTGAGTCTGGTGGCCTGGAGCCGGTTTCACAACGACTTCGGCGGCCAGATGCTCGTGTTGTTCATCATCGCCGTGGCGGCGTGCGAGGCGGCCGTCGCGCTGGCGCTGGTGCTGATGCTGTTCCACCGCCGCGGCAAGCTCGACGTCGCCGAGTGGCGCGGGCTGCGCGAGGCCAACCAGCCGGAATTCCACGAGGAGCCGCTGCCCGAGACGCCCGGGGACCAAATGGAGCCCTTGCCCCATCTGGCGCCCGCAGGCGTCGCACCGGAGATTCCGCCGGAAGAAACCGACTATCGACCACGAGTGTAGGAAATTGATGATTGACGATTGATGATTGTTGATTGACCGCAAGAAACCGTGTCATGTTTGACGTCAAAACGCTGCTGATCCTGATTCCCGCCCTGCCCTTGGCGGCCGCGATCCTTACGGCTGTCTTGGCAAGCGGGTGCTGCGCGAGCGGAGCCACTGGCCGACGGTCGCCGCGCTGCTGCTGAGCTTCGTCGCCAGCGTCGTGCTGCTGTTCCAGGTGCAGCAGCAAATCGAACGGCAGGGGGATCACTACAGGCCGGCAGCGGTCAGGCTGTGGAGCTGGTACAACATTCCCGACGCCATGCCGAAGCCGGCTCGGCGGCACGCTGCCGGCAGGCTGGGGCGACTTTCGCATCGACATCGCCTTGCAGGCCGACCCGCTGACGGCCGTCATGCTGGCGGTGGTCACCTGCATCTCGTCGCTGGTGGCGGTCTATTCGATCGGCTACATGCACGGCGATCGCGGCTATTGGCGGTTCTTCGCCTACGTGAGCCTGTTCGTGTTCTCGATGACCCTGCTGGTCTCGGCCAGCAATTTCATCCTGCTTTACATCGGTTGGGAGTTGGTCGGCCTGTGCAGTTATCTGTTGATCGGTTTCTGGTATGAAAAGCCCGCGGCAGCGGCGGCGGGCAAGAAGGCGTTTTTGGTGAACCGCATCGGCGACGTCGGTTTCGCCCTGGGCATCTTCCTGATCTGGACGACGTTCGGCACGCTCGATTTCAACCGCGTCTTTGCGGCGGCCGGCACGCTGGCCGGCGACTGGCGAGCCACGGCGATCTGCCTGCTGCTATTGGCCGGGGCGTGCGGCAAGAGCGCGCAGTTTCCGCTGCACGTGTGGCTGCCCGACGCGATGGAGGGCCCGACGCCGGTGAGCGCCTTGATCCACGCGGCCACGATGGTCACGGCGGGCGTGTACATGGTTGCCCGTTGCAGCCCGCTGTTCGCCGCAATCGGTCGATGCCCAATACGCCGTGGCGGCCGTCGGCGGAATCACGGCCCTGCTGGGCGGGATCATCGCCATTACGCAAACCGATCTGAAACGCATCCTGGCCTACTCGACGATCAGCCACCTCGGCTACATGTTCGTCGCGCTGGGCGTCGGCACGCTGGCGGGCGTCACGGCCGGCATGTTTCATCTCGTGACGCACGCCTTTTTCAAGGCCCTGCTGTTCCTCGGCGCCGGCAGCGTGATGCACGCTGCCGGCGGCGTGATCGACATTCGCCGCCTCGGCGGGCTGCGGCGACGGCTGCCGGTCACTTATTGGACGTTCCTGGTCGGCTGCTTGTCCATTGCCGGCGTTTTTCCGCTGGCCGGTTTCTGGAGCAAGGACGCTATCCTGGCGGCGTTGGCCGATAAGGCCGGCCACGGCGGCGAGGGCGGAATCTACGGGCTTCTGCTCCTCTCCGCTGTTCTTAGGCGTCGTTCTTGATCGATTTCTACATGTTCCGCCCGTTCTTCCTGGTGTTTCATGGCCCCGAACGGCTTCCGCCCGAGGCCGGCCGACACGCCCACGAGTCGCCGGGCACGATGACCGCGCCGCTGGTGGTGCTGGCGTTCGGGGCGGCGGTGGTGGGGGCATATTTCGAGTGGACGCACGGCTTTGCCAACTTCCTCGCCGCGACGCCTTCGTTGGCCTGCTTGGCCCGTGCGCCGGTCGAAATCGGCGGCCACGTGGCCTCCGCGCCGAGCACTGGGGCATCGCTGCTGTCAGCTCGGCGATCACGATCCTGGGAATCGCGGCCGCGGCGGTCGTGTATCTCGGCAATGGAAAGAAGGCGGCGCGGCTTGGCCGGCTTGATGAACATCTTCGGGCTGTATAGCCTGTCGTACGGCAAGTTCTTCTTCGATCCGATTTATTCCATGCTGATTGTGCAGCCGTTGCTTGGGCGTGGCGCGGCTGGCGGCCTGGTTCGACCGATACGTTATCGACGCCCTGGTCGATTTCTGCGGCCGGCTGCCCTCGGCGTTCGGCGCCGCTTTGCGGCCGGTGCAGGGCGGCGTGTTGCAGTTCTACGCCCTGGCAATGGCGCTCGGGCTCTTGGCGTTGCTGGGAGTGTTGTTGATGTAGCATGGCAGACTTGCTCCGCGTCATCCTGTTCCTCCCCTTGGCAGCCGCCCTGCTGTTGCACGGCAGCCGGCACTGGATGCGCGTCGGCACGCTGGTCGTGACACTCGTCGTGCTGGGGCTGACGGCCGTTCTGGTGGCGAGATACTCACATGCGTCCCAAGTCACCGGATTCGCCGCGGAAACCGACGTCTCTTGGCTCAAGGTGGCTGACCCGGAAATCGATATCCGTTTCAGCATCGCGATCGACGGCTTGAGCCTCTGGCTGTTCGCCTTGACCTCGCTGCTCATGGTTGTCGCCGTGTTGGTGAGTTGGGAGGCGATCGACAAGCGGGCGTCGCTCTACTATCGATTGCTCCTGATGCTCGAAACCGGAATGCTGGGCGTCTTCGTCGCCCGCGACATCATCCTGTTCTATATCTTCTTCGAGTTCACGCTGCTCCCGCTGTTCTTCCTGATCGGCCTATGGGGAGGAGAGCAGCGGCGGCACGCGGCCGTGAAGTTCTTCCTCTTCACGCTCGCCGGCAGCTTGTTGACGTTCCTCGGACTGCTGGCCGTCGTGCTTTGGAGCTACTACAACTCCGATTCCGTGCCGCCGATGCGAACGCTGACGTTTTCCATTCCCGAATTGACCGAGTCGCTGCGGAATGCCGCGCTGGCGGGCCATCCGATGGACCTGCGGCTGCAAATCGGCATATTCCTTGCTCTTTTTGCGGGCTTCGCCATCAAGACGCCGCTGTTTCCGCTGCACACCTGGCTGCCGCTGGCGCACGTCGAGGCGCCGACGGCGGGCAGCGTGATCCTGGCCGGCGTGCTGCTGAAGGTGGGCACCTACGGCTTCGCGCGGTTCAACCTGCCGATGCTGCCCGAGGCCACCGCCGTGCTCATGCCCTGGCTGATGTGGATCTCGCTGGCCGGCGTTCTGTACGGGGCGCTGGTGGCCCTGGCCCAAAGCGACATCAAGCGGCTGGTGGCCTATTCCAGCGTCAGCCATCTGGGCTTCTGCATGTTGGGGCTCTTCGCCGTCGATCGTTTGAGCATTCAGGGGGGCGTGCTGCAAATGGTCAGCCACGGACTGGCCACCGGCGGCCTGTTCGCCGTGGTGGGCATGATCTACGAGCGATTCCACACCCGCGAGATCGGCGATTTCGGCGACCTGGCCCGGCGCATGCCCGTGCTGGCCTGCTTCGCGATGGTGCTGACGCTGTCGAGCATCGCCCTGCCGTTTACGGCCGGTTTTGCCGGCGAGTTTCCGCTCTTGCTGGGCGTGTTCCAACGCGGCTGGGCCGTGCCGTCGCCCGCCCATGCGACCCAACTGCAAACCATCGCCGTGCTGAGCCTCGGCGGCGTGATCTTGGGGGCGTGGTACATGCTGTGGATGTATCAGCGAGTCTTCTTCGCCTCGCCGCGGCAGCGCGGCGGAAGACGGCAAACCGAGCCCGTGCGCGATCTCTCGCTGCGCGAAGTGCTCTGCCTGACGCCGCTGGTGGTGATGATTTTCTGGATCGGGTTGCAGCCCCGCTTCTTCCTCGATCGGATGGCGCCGACGCTCGATGATCTGATGAAGCCCGCGATGCAGGCGGCTTCCGTTGCAAGACCGCGAGCGGCTTTCGAGGATCACACGACAATCAGCAATCCGCAATCAGCGGTCAGCAATCGGCAATCAGCGGTCAGCAATCGGCAATCAACAATCAACAATCCGCTCCCTGCCCCATGACCACCGCCACGCTATATCTGCTGCTGCCCGAGATCGTGCTGATCGCCGCCGCGGTGGCGATTTATCTCGGCGGCGCTTTCTCGGCGGGGAAAAAGGGGACAGTCCCCATTTGTGCGAAGCACCCTCCGGGCCGTTCCGGCAAATGGGGACTGTCCGATTTTTCCCCGACAGCGCGGCACGTGTGGCGCTGGATCGCCGGCGGGGCGATCCTGGCGGCGGCCGTCATTCTCTGGACCCAACACGGTCCTGCCGACGCCGCTGCACCGCTCCATTTCGACGAATTGGCCTGGCTCACGCGGTGGCTGGCCCTCGGCTTCGGCGTTCTGTTCGTGTTGTTGACATCCAGGCTGAATTCGGATGCCACGGCGGAATACGTCGGTTCGCTGCTGTTGACGATCGCCGGTTTGATGCTCGTCGGCGTTGCCGGCGACCTGGTGCTTGCTGTTCGTCGCGCTGGAATTGATCTCGATTCCCACCTACGTGCTGCTTTACCTGGGCCGGCGCGACGCGGCCTCGCAGGAAGCGACGGCCAAGTATTTCTTTCTCAGCATTCTCGCTCGGCGATTCTGTTGTACGGTTTCAGTTTTCTCTACGGAATCGCCGGCTCGACCGAGTTGAGTTCCGTGCGGTCGGCGCTCGACGGGACAAAGCCGTTGCCGCCGGGCTTCGCGGCCTTCGCCAGAATCGCCCTGGCCCTGGTCTTCGGCGGCCTGTGTTTCCGGATCGCCGCCGTGCCGTTCCACTTCTATGCCCCCGACGTCTATCAGGGAACCACGCACGCGAACGCCGCGCTGCTGTCGGTCGTGCCCAAGGCGGCGGGCTTCCTGGTGATGACGCGAATCCTCGTCGCGGCCATGCCCGAGCATGACGCCGCACGTCGTGGCAACTCGTGCTCGGCGTCTCGCTCCTGACGATGACTTTCGGCAACGTCATGGCGCTCTGGCAGGATGATCTTCGCCGGTTGCTGGCCTATTCGTCGATCGCCAACGCCGGCTACATGCTGCTGGCCCTGGCGGTGGCGCTGGCCGTCGGCGGCGGCGCGACGGCGTGGGACGGCGTTGCCGCCGTGGCGTTCTATCTGGCTGTTTATTCCGTGGCCACGATCGGGGCCTTCGCGGCCTTCGAGCATTTGGGCCGGCCCGACCGCAGCCTCGACGGCGTTGACGAGTTGGCCGGCTTGGGAAGCACGCAATCCGCCGGCGGCCGCCGTCTTGGCGGTGTGCCTGTTCAGCTTGACGGGCATTCCGCCGCTGGCCGGCTTCTGGGGCAAATTCCTGGTGTTCGGCGGCGCCCTGTCCGTCGATCCTGCGGCCGGCGGCGCTGATGGCCTGCGATGGTGGTTTGTCGTCGCCGCCGATTGTCGGCGTGTTGAACGCCGCCGTGGCCGCGGCCTACTACCTGCGGATCGTGGCCGTCATGTACTTCCGCACTCCCTTGGCGACGCCTCGCGCCCAGGGGGGCGCGGGGGCATGGTGGGCCGCCGTCGCCTGCGCCCTGTTGCTTGTCGGCGTCGGGGTGTATCCTGGACCGCTTGATGCGTCAGGCGGAACGGGCAAGCAGTGGGCTGACGGCAGCTTCCTCTGCGAAACCGCAAGCGGTTGCCTCCCAATCATCGACTACCAAAGAAAGGCCGCCACTCCAGTCTGCCCCGTGACCTGGAGTGGCGGCGACGAAAAAGCGTTCGTCGACTCGCGACTTCTACAGCCCCACCTGCGCTGTTATTATCAAGGATGGTAGTGACAACCGGTTGTCACCACAATGCAAATTAGGTTCGCACGTGCGAAAAAAGCTACCGTGAGGTTTCGGTTTTCCCCATGTCCAAAGCACGCATCCACGCCACCGAGTTGGTAAGGCTGTTCAACGCGGCAAAACAGCCAATCTACGTGCTGGATGAAGACTTGACGATCGTTTTTTTCAACAGGGCGTGCCAGGAGTGGCTGGGGACGGCGGCTGAGGGGCTTTTGGGCCGCACCTGCGCCTACCATTCCAGCCCCGCCGTCGGCACGTCCGAGGCCGTCGCCGCCGCGCTTTGCCCGCCGCCGGCGAGTCTGTCGGGCGAGATTTGCACCGCCACGGTCGCTCGAGTGGCCAACGACGGCACGTCGGTCGAGCGCCGCGCTCGTTTCCTGCCCATCGCGGCCGCGGGGGAAGACCCATTGGGCATCCTCGCCGTTCTCGACGCGGCCGATCGAGCGCCCGATTCCGCTGCCGAGCAGCCTTCCGCGCCCGCCAGAACGGATCCGATCGCCCTGCACGAGGCCCTGCGTCGATTTCGCCAGGAGGCCGCCGCGCGGTTTCGGGCGGAGCGGCTCATCGGCCAGGGGCCCGCCATGCGGCTGGCTCGGCGTCAGGTTGAATTGGCCGCGGCGAGCCGGTCGAGCGTCCTGCTGGTCGGTCCGCCGGGGAGCGGCCGCCGCCATCTCGCCGCCGCCATCCATTACGGAGAAAAAGGTGTCAGGAACCTTTTTCGGCAAGAATCCGGACAGGCGCCGGCAACAATGGTTCCTGACACCTTTTCGTCGGAACTGACGCCGATGGATTGTGCCTTGCTCGGCGCCGATCTGCTGGAAGCGGCGGGGGCGGCAATTGCACGCGCAACGGCGCGGCGCGAGGAAGCCTCATCGCGCACGCTGTTGTTCCATCGGATCGACGAGCTGCCGGCCGAGGTTCAGACGCGACTGGCCGACTTCCTCGCTCGACAACCCGTCGAGGCGCGCTTGATAGCGACGGCCGCCGAGCCGCTGTTGGATCTGGCGCGACGCGGCACGTTTCACGCCGGATTGGCCGCCCTGCTGAGCACGATCACGATCGAGTTGCCGCCGCTTGCCCGGCGTCGCGACGATCTGCCGCTGTTGGCCCAGCTTGTTCCTGGAAGAGCGGAATGTGGCGGGATCGCGGCAGATCGGCGGCTTTTCCCAGGCCGCTCTCGACCGGCTCGACGCCTACGCCTGGCCCGGCAATCTCGACGAGCTAAGCGAGGTGGTTGCCGAGGCGCATCAGCGGGCGACGGGGTTGCAGATCGACGTGAAAGACCTGCCCGAGCGGCTGCATTTGGCCGCGCAGGCCGCTGCCCAGCCGCGGCGAACCGAGGAGAACATCGTGCTCGACGAGTACCTCGCCCGCGTCGAACGCGAGTTGATTCGCCGGGCGTTGGCGCGGGCGAAGGGAAACAAGGCCAAAGCGGCGAGGCTGCTGGGCGTCACGCGTCCCCGCCTCTATCGCCGCATGGTGCAGTTGAGGCTGGAATGAAGGCTGATTGCTGATTGCTGAGTGCTGAATGCTGAATGCTGAGTGATAACCGCTTGCGGTTTCACAATTCCAATTGCACGAACGAATCTCGCGATGACGCCGACTTACGAAAGCTCCTCCGCCGCGAAGCTGATTGTGTGCGAGCGCACCGGACGCTGGGCCGTGGCGCTGCGGCGCGAGTTGGCGGAGCCGGGCGTGCGAGTCTGGGAGACGCGCACACTGGCCGACTGCCGCGACGAGCTGATCGCCAACCCTGCCTCGTTCGCCGTGATCGAGCTCGGGGCGAACGTCACCGGGCTGCTTCGCCTTTTGGCGATGCAGCCGCGTCAGTTTCCCGCGGCGCGGCTGGCGGTGGTGGCCAATCGTTCGCAGGCGAGCTACGAGTGGCTGATGCGCGAGGCCGGCGCGGTTCATTTTCTCTGTTCGCCCCGCGAGGTTGCCGTTTTGGCCCGATTGGCGTGCCGCCACCTGGCCGAAGTGCCGCCGCCTCAGCAGAGTCTCGCCGAACGGATCTGGGCGAGTCTGCCCTGGGCATAGCACGCTCTTCTTCTTGCGCTCCGCATGAGCATCAGGAAAGCCCCGAACCTTTTTCCGGTTCGCTTCGTTCTATTCGTAAGGACTTTCTGGGGTTGCCAAAAAGCAACACCTGAGAAAGAATACTTACACTCGGCCACGCCCGTGATGATTATTTGCCACATCGTTTGACCTCGGGAGGCTTTTGACACAGACTTGCCTTGTGATCGCTCTTCGGCGATTCCTTTTCACAAGAAGTCTTGTCACCTAGAGCCTCTCGTCTTCTGCGATGTTCTCGCTGGACGGGGGATACGGAATTCCACCATGCATGGCCATGGACGCAGTACAAACTTCTCCGGCATCCGTCGTATGCCGCGAGAAATCGCCAAGTTTCTGACCAGTCAAGATTGGCTGTTTGGCGAAGCCGCGGGAGATAGGGCCCGCGTTATTCACCGCCGCTTGCGAATCGAGCCGCTCGAAGGCCGCCAGCTTATGGACGCCGCGGGTGCCGCCTCGTTGGTCTCGCCGCTCTGGTTTCAGAACGTTGCTAGCACTGCTGTCGCGTCTCATGCCGGGGTAGCCGATTGGACGATCGAGAGCAACGGCGTCCCCGCGGCGCAGACCACCGCTTCGACGGCCGAACAACAAAACGTCTTTGATTGGATCGTCCAGTTCAACACCGCCTCGCTGGGCGGCATTAGCTCCGTCGCTCAAACGGCGAGTTTCTTGGCCGGCAGCGGCATCCAATTCCAAATCGTCGAAGGATTGGGGATGACGGGCATGGTGCTGGCGCGCAGTTCCGGCGCGTCGCTCGGCTCCGTGCAAAGCTGGCTCGGCTCGAACGTCAACGTCGCCAGTTTCGAGCGCGACGCGGTCGATCAAGTCAAGTCGATCCCCAGCGATCCTCAATACAGTCAGCTCTGGGGCATGAACGCCATCGATGCGCCGGATGCCTGGAACATCACTACTGGAAGCCCGAGCATCGTCGTGGCGGTGCTCGACACCGGCATCGACTACACCCATTGCGATCTTGCAGCGAACATCTGGACGAATCCCGGCGAAACCGCCGGCAACGGCAAGGATGACGACGGCGACGGCTTCGTCGACGACGTTCACGGCTATGATTTTGCGAACAACGACGGCGACCCGATGGACGACAACAGCCACGGGACGCACGTTTCGGGCACGATCGGCGCGGTGGCCAACAATGGCCAGGGCGTGGCCGGCGTCAACTGGTCGGTCTCGTTGATGGACTTGAAGTTCCTCAAGCAGCGACGGCACCGGCTACCTTTCCGACGCCATTCGCGCGATCAACTACGTCACCATGATGCGGACGCAATACGGCGTGAACGTCCGCGTCATCAACAACAGTTGGGGCGGCGGCGAGTACAGCGCCGCGATGGACACCGCCATCCGCGCCGCCGGCGACGCGGGCATCCTCTTCGTCGCCGCCGCCGGAAACAGCGCAACCAACAACGACACAAGCCCCCAGTATCCGGCCAGCTACACGGACAGCAACGTGATCTCCGTCGCGGCCGTCGATCAGAACAAGAACCTGGCGAGCTTCAGTTGCTACGGCGCAACGACCGTCGATATCGCTGCGCCGGGCGTTTCCATCTACAGCACCGTGCCCGGCAACCGATACGCGATTTATTCGGGCACGAGCATGGCCACGCCTTTCGTGTCGGGCGTGGCGGCGCTGGCCTGGGCCGCCGATCCTAACGCCACGGTCGCCGAAGTCCGCAACGCCATTCTCAACGGCGCCGACAAGGTCGCGGCGCTCACGGGAAAAGTCGCCAGCGGCGGCGTGCTCGACGCCTACCACACCCTGCAACTGCTCGGCGTGCAATCGCAGCAAGGGCCGGTGGTCGGATCGTTGGTCGCTTCGCCGGGCTCGGTCAACTTCGGCGCCGCCGTCGCGCTTCGCGCCGGCGGAATCGCCGATTCCAGCGGCGCCGTGACCAACGTCTCCTTCGTCCTCGACGCCAACAACAACGGCCAGTACGACGCGGCAGATACCGTGCTCGGATCGACCTCGTCGATCGCCAGCGGCCAGGCGTCGATCACGGTCGACACCAGCGGCTGGGCTGCCGGGTCGTATCGGATCCTTGCCAGGGCGGAGGATAGCGCGGGCGTCTGGAGCTCCTGCGTTTCGACGACGCTGACCGTGCTGCCTGCCGACGATTACGGCAACAGTGCCGCCACGGCCGCCGCGATCGGCGTTCCCAGCTCGACGGCAGGCGCGATCGAGACCGGCGGCGACGTCGATTGGTTCAAGTTCCAGGCCGTCGCCGGAAAGGCTTACGTTTTCACCGTCGGGCTTGGCACGCTTCCCGACTCCGTGCTTGTATCTCTACGACACCAACGGCGCCAAGCAGTTGGCCTTCAACGACGACTATGGATCGAGCAACGCCTCGCAAATCGCGTGGACCGCGCCGGCGACCGGCGTTTACTACCTCGTGGTGGCCGGCTACGGCAGCGACACGGGAACGTATACGCTGAGCGCTCGAGGGGCAAGACGCGGCCCCGGTGCTCGCCGCCATCGGCAACCAGACGCTGCCGTATTCCCAGACGACGCTCGCCATCCCCTTGCACGCCTCCGACGCCGACGGCGACAGTCTGACCTATTCGGTTCAAGCGATGACGATCGACCGGCTGGCCCAGAAGGCATACGCGCTGGACCAGCAGCTTGGTTTGCACACCTACGCGAACGGGAGCTACTACACCAACGCCCGCGGGGCCGGCGAGAAATACCTGCTGGGCAACGGCAACGGGCTGTATTTCGTGCTGCCAAACGGCTCGCTCTACCGCTGGGGCGGCAGCATCGCCGCCAGCACGCTCGTCGATACGCTGAGTCCGGCATACTATTCCAATCCCGCCCTGTTGTACAACGCCCAAACGCCGTCGCTCACGTCGATCAGCAGCGCCAGCGTCGTTGCAACCATCTCGGGCAGCACGCTGACGATCACGCGCGCAGGCGGGCTTCACCGACGTGCTCTGCGTTCAGGTTAGCGTCAGCGACGGCTCGAAATCCGACTCGGACACTTTCACGGTCGCCGATCCCTTCGCCCAGAAGGCGTACGACCTCGATCAGCAACTCGGCTTGCACACTTATCCGAACGGGACCTACTACGCAAACGCCCGCGGGGCCGGCGAAAAATACTTGCTGGGCAACGGCAACGGGCTGTACTTCCTCCTGCCCAACGGCGCGCTTTACCGCTGGGGCGGCAGCATCGCCGGCAGCACGCTGGTCGCCACGCTCAGCGCCGACTACTATGCCAATCCCGCGCTTCTGTACCAGGCCCAATCGCCGGCCGCTGTCGCTGCCGCCGCGGCTGCAACCGCTAGCAGCCTGTCTGTCCGCGCGGTCGAGAATACGGCGACGGTCGACGTTGTCGGCGGCGGAGCGGAGGCGTCGGCCGACGCCGCGCTGCGATTCGACCGACGTGGCGATGGCGTGGCTTGGCCCGCGAAAACGGCGATCGGCTCGACGCGGCGTGGAGCGCCCCGGCAGTGGCCATCGCCCCGAACGATGCACTGGCGGTGTCGCTGCACGATGAAGCTCTCGCAGGGCTGTCGTTGGCGGATTCCCAGTCCGGCCGGGAAACTTCATTGACGATGCTCGATCACCGCTTCGGGCGGCTCTTGACGGAAGATCGCAGCGACTTCGAGCCGCACGTTGACGAGTCGGACTTGATCGATTCCGTCTTCGACATGCCCACCGAAATGCTGCTGCCGTCGGGCGATTGGCTGGCGTGAGGCACGTGCGAAGCCGCAAGCGGCTTCAATCAGCATTCAGCAATCTACAAGTATCGCTCCAAGATGCGGCGGCTGGCGGCGTCCAAGCGGCTGGCGTCGGGGATCAAGTAGCGGATGCCGTGCGTGTCGACCAGCAGAATCCGATTGACGCCCAGCCGCCGCACGTCGTTGTCGCTGTCTTCCATCAGAAAGGTCGTCGGGCCGCGATCGGTCACGATCCGCCACTCCGACGGATCGCTGTCGGCCAGCACGCGATTGATCCGCCGCACGACGGGCACGAACTCGCGCCGGCCCAACTCCTCTTCGAGCATCCGCCGCACCTCGGGCCGCAGCACGCTCGGCTCTTCGATGCAAGTCAACTCGTGTCCTTCGGCGTCGCAAATCGACAGCAAGCCCTGCGGGTGCGAGATAGGAAACGCCCGAACCGGCTCGATCCCCACAAAGCGGCGGCCATCGGCGCAGCTCAACACGAGTTGACCCCAGGCGTCGTATTCAAGAGAGAAATCCAGCGGTATCGATGCAACAGTGGTCATGGAACGTGCAAGTTGAATGATGAATGATGAATCAAGAATGCCGAATGAACCGCCTCCCTCTCCCCCTCTCCCTTTTCCACGATCCACTATCCACTATCCACTATCCCCTTCCGTTCGCGCATCTCAAACTGGGCGTGATGCAGCCGGGCGTACGTGCCGCCGCGTTTCAGCAGCTCGTCGTGCGGCCCCACCTCCGTGATCAGCCCGCGCTCGACGACCACCAGCCGGTCGGCGCGGCGAAGCGTGCTCAAACGGTGGGCGATGGCAATCGTGGTTCGTCCTTTTACGAGGTTCTCCAGCGCCAACTGGATCTCCCGCTCGGTTTCGGTGTCGACCGACGACGTGGCTTCATCCAGGATCAAGATGCACGGATCGATCAACAGCGCCCGGGCGATGCTGATTCGCTGGCGTTCGCCGCCGGAGAGGAATTGCCCCCGCTCGCCGACCAGCGAATCGTAGCCGTCGGGCAGGCGGAGAATGAACTCGTGGGCGCGGGCGGCGCGGGCGGCGGCGATGATCTCCGTCCGCGCGGCGTCGGGCCGGCCGTAGGCGATGTTCTCGGCGATTGTGCCGTAGAACAAAAACGGCTCCTGCAACACGATGCCGATGTTGCGGCGGTACTCCTCGATCGGGAACGAGCGGATGTCGGTGCCATCGACGGTGATCGCCCCCTCGGCGACGTCGTAAAAGCGGCAGACCAGGTTGACGATCGTCGTTTTGCCCGCCCCGCTCGGCCCGACCAGGCCGATCATTTCGCCGGGCCTAACCTTGAGGTCCATCTCCTTCAGAATCGGCCGGGTGCCATAGTGGAACTCGACGCCGTGGAACTCGACCTCGCCCTTGAGCCTGCCCGGATGCACCGGGTGAACCGGCTCGGCGACGCTGGGCACGCGATCGAGGATGGCGAAAATCCGGTGGGCGCTGGCGCCGGCGCGTTCGGTGGCCGCCACGATGCGACTCATCGAATCCAGCCGACTGTAAAAACGCGAGATGTACTGAATGAACACCATCAGGGCGCCAACCGTAAGCGGTCCGTGTTGAACGATCCGCCAAGTGCCGAACCCCCACACAACCAACAGCCCCAGGGAAGTCAGCAGCGTCACCACCGGCTCGAAGAACGTCCAGACCGTGTTGACGCGATCGTTGGCCTGCAACACCCGGTCGTTCGCCTGGCGAAACCGCTCTATCTCGCGCCGCTCCTGTGCAAACGCCTTGACGACGCGAATGCCGGGAATCGTGTCGGCCAGAACGCTGGTCATTTCACCCCAAGCCCGGCTTCCCTGGGCAAAGCCCCGTCGCAACCGACTGCGGACGACATGCACTAAGAACGTGATAATCGGCAGGGGGAGAAGCGTTGCCAGAGCAAGCTGCGCGTCCATCGAGAACAGAATGCCCGCCATCAACAGGAGCGTCAGTATGTCGTTGGCGAAGTCCAGCACATATACCGACAGATAGTAGCAGATGCGATCCGTGTCGGTGCTAACGCGCGCGATCAGGTCGCCGGTTTGCTTTCCCCCGAAGAATTGCACCGAGAGCGTCTGCATGTGGCCGTAGGTTCGATTGCGAAGATCGACGGCGAGCCGCTCGATTACCCGGGCAAGCACGAAAGTGCGGCCCCATGCCAACAGCCAAGCCAAAATCAGCGCGAGAAAGAATCCCAGCAAGTAAGGCGCCGCGCGATACATGCCGACAATTGCGCCACCCTGGGCAGGAGTCAAAACCCCGTCGATCAAAGGGCCCGTGAGATACGGTGGCACCAACGAGGTGCTCGAACTGGCCACCATCAATAGAAATCCGAGCAGAATCATCCACTTTCGCGCCTTGGCAAAACCCGCTAACCGATACAGCGCACTGATCGCCGGTTTGTCGCCCAACGAGCCGCAGTCCGGGCATTTCGCTTGCGAGGCGGCCAGAATTGCCCCGCAGCTTGGGCAAACGGTCGTCGGGGCCTCGCCGGTCTCGTCGCCGCCCGACAGCTCGCCATCGTGGAGACGCTGGAAACGATTGACCAGTCGATGGGCCAGCGGCGAACGGCCGATCGTGTAGCGCCAGTGGCACAACAGGCCGCTGGGGCCAAGCAGTTCGAGCCGCCCGGCGGCGTTTTGGTCCTTCACGCGCAATCCCGACGTGGCATCCAGCGGCCAGGACCGGAATGAGTCGGCTGCGGCCGGGGGGAGTGCGTTATCGCCGATCGCCCTCAGCGGCCCGATGTCCAGCAGCCGCGACGGGGTCAAAACGAGCAGACCTCGCGCATAGTGCAGGCGAGTGTCCAGATCGAGCTCGAACCAGGCCAAGGGGGATTCGCCCGCCAAGTGTGCCTCGGCCGCTCGCCGCAAATCGTCTGGAAGGTGCTCCCAAGAGCCGTTGGTGGCGTTCAAGTCTTCCCCCGCAGGAGTGGTTCCGGGCCGGCAGGCGGTTCTGCGGTGTCAAAGCGTCCCGATGGGGCAGACATTCCCGTCTGCCACGGATAATCCAGCGCATTCGGCAGACAGGAATATCTGCCCCACCGGGACACACCAAAAGCCAATCATAGACGATTTCCCATCCAAGGGCAGCATCGTTAACCCGGATTATCCATGCTTAACGTCCATTGAACGCCCAATGCACCATTCCGACCCGAAGCGCAAGCGAGGGCAAGTGCTTCTCTCGCCATCGCTTGCGCTTCGGGTTGGCATGGGGGATGAATAATTCCGGCCAGAAGACGCAACCCCCTACATTGGGTATATCTCGCATGATTCCCCGCGTTATTGCCATCGTTTCTCCTCGATATTTGCGAAAACCCTGGCGGCCTGTTGCCTTTCGGCGGTATCCCTGGCTAAAATGGGAGGATTGCGTTGCCACTGGCGGAGCTGTTCCGTCACGGCAATAGTGTTGACACACGGGATGCTCCCTGCTGATGCCCAAGCTTTACCCTTCCATACGCTTCATCGCGGGTCGGGGTCTGCGTCTGTGTCGACGTTTTTGGTCAGTTGGGTAAGGCTGGCGATTTGTGTGGGCCGCCACATGCGGTTTTCCACAATTTCGCATCGCAGAACTTGCCCCAAGAGGCGACACGTGAAGATGTACCACCTTTGGCAGAACGCAAGGGAGATGCGCTCATTGACGAATTCCCCGTTGTTATCGGGCTGGAAAAACATGCCGATACAACCTTTTGACTGTTTGCAGCGTAGATCGTGTTAGGATATTTCGATCCATCCTGCTTCACAGCGACACCTGCAAGGTCATTCAGCGAGTCACGGCTATGGAATTCCGTAAGGTTTTGGCGCTTCGGGGACCAAGTGTTTGGGCCAGCTTTCCCGTGTTAGAGGCGTGGGTTGATCTTGGCGAATTGGACAAGCCCTCGAACGAATTTCCGGGATTCAACGACCGGTTGATGAGCTGGATGCCCACGATGATCGAGCATCGTTGCAGCATCGGCGTGCGGGGCGGCTTCTTTCAACGCCTGCGGAACGGCACCTATCTCGGCCACATCCTCGAACACGTTACGCTGGAACTCCAGTCGCTTGCCGGCACCGAGGTGGGTTTCGGCAAGGCCCGCGAAACTTCGGAGACCGGCGTTTACCGCGTCATCATCGAATACGCCGACGAGACTGTCGGCCGCGAGTGCCTTGCCGTCGCCCGCGAGCTTCTGCTGGCGGCGGTGTTCGATCGCCCGTTCAATGTCGCCGGAGAAATCGAGCGGCTGCGAAATCTTGCCCATGAAGTGTGCCTTGGCCCCAGCACGCGGGCCATCGTCGAAGCCGTCCGTGAGCGAGGCATTCCTTATCGCCGGCTGAACAACGACAGCCTGGTGCTGTTCGGCCACGGCCGGAAGCAGCGTCGCATCCAAGCCGCCGAGACCGATCGGACCGGCGCGATCGCCGAGGCGATTGCACAAGACAAAGAAATGACCCGTATGATGCTCCGCGCGGTCGGCGTTCCCACGCCGTGCGGCCGCCCGGTCAGCGACGTCGAAGACGCATGGCGGGCCGCCTGCGAGATCGGCGTGCCGGTGGTCGTCAAGCCGCAAGACGGAAACCAGGGGCGCGGCGTGGCCACCAATCTTACGACTCGCGAGCAGGTGGTTCGCGCTTTTGAGGCGGCGAGGCAGGAGAGCGAGCAGATCCTGGTCGAGAAGTTCGCCGCGGGCCACGACTATCGTTTGCTGGTGGTCGGCGACCGCGTGGTTGCCGCCGCCCGCCGCGAGCCCGCCCAGGTGTTGGGCGACGGCTTCCACAGCATCGTGCAGTTGGTCGAGCAGGTGAACGCCGATCCCCGGCGCGCCGAACATCACGCTACGGTACTTAGCAAGATCAAGCTCGACGCGGTGGCCTTGGCGGTGCTGGCCGATCAGGGCTACACGCCCGCTTCGATTCCGCCGGCCGGCGCGACGGTGCTGATTCGCCGCAATGCGAATCTGAGCACCGGCGGCACGGCCATCGACGTCACCGAGCGCGTGCATCCGGCCGTGGCGGCCAACGCCGTGGATGCGGCAAAGATCGTGGGGTTGGACATCGCCGGCATCGACGTGGTAGCGCAAGACATTTCCCGCCCGTTGAGCGAACAGGGAGGAATCATCGTCGAGGTGAACGCCGCTCCGGGCTTGCGCATGCACTTGGAACCGTCGGTCGGCATTTCGCGGCCGGTGGGCGAAGCGATCGCCGACATCCTCTTCCCCCGCGGCGAAACCGGGCGAATTCCCATCGTCGCCGTGACCGGCGTGAACGGCAAGACGACCACGACGCGATTTATCGCCCACGTGCTTCGCGGGACGGGCAAGACGGTGGGCATGACCTGCACCGACGGCATTTTCATCAACGACCGCCGCATCGACAGCGGCGATTGCAGCGGCCCGCAGAGCGCGCGGAGCATTCTCATAAATCCCTCGGTCGATATGGCAGTGTTCGAGACCGCCCGCGGCGGAATCCTTCGCGAGGGCCTTGCCTTCGACTACTGCGACGTGGCCGTGGTGACCAACATCGGCGACGGCGACCACTTGGGCATCTCCGACGTCAACACGCCGGAAGAGCTGGCCAAGGTGAAGCGGTGCATCGTCGAATCGGTGGCGCCCGAGGGTTACGCGGTGCTCAACGCGAACGATCCGCTGGTCGTCGAGATGGCGGCGCACTGCCCCGGCGACGTCGTCTTCTTCGCCATCGATGCGAATCATCCGGTCATCGTCCGCCACCGCGGCGTGGGCGGCCGGGCGATCTTCGTCCGCGACGGCCAGGTGGTTCTGGCCGAAGGCGACCGCGAAGAGCCGATCGTCTCCCTTTCCCGCCTCCCCTTGACCCTCGGCGGCCAGATCGCCTTCCAAGTGGAGAACTCGCTGGCCTCGATAGCCGCCGCCTGGTGTCTCGGGCTGCCCAAGGATCTGATCCGCACGCGGGCCGAGTCGATCGCCGCCGACATCGACAAAGTGCCGGGGCGTTTCAACGTGCTGGAAATCGAGGGGACGACCGTCGTGGTCGATTACGGCCACAACGCCCACTCGTTGGCGGCCGTGATCGAAGCAATCAACACGTTTCCCCACGCGCGCCGCATCGGCATGTATACAACCGCAGGCGACCGCCGCGACAGCGACATCATCCGCCAGGGCGAGCTGCTCGGCGCCGCCTTCGACCGCGTGATTCTCTTCGAGGACCACTATCGACGCGGCCGGGCCGACGGCGAGATCGTCGGCCTGCTCCGCAAAGGGTTGGCCTCCGCCGCTCGCACCAAGGAGATCATCGAGGTTGTAGGCGCCGACAAAGCGGCGGAGCTCACGTTGAGCACCGCCCAGCCCGGCGAACTCGTGCTTCTGCAAGCCGACACCATCGATGAGACGGTTCAATGGCTCAAGGGCTATCTCGAAGCGTTGGCGGCGAAAAATGCGGAGGCCAACGAGCCGGTTGTCGCCGAGCCCGTGATCAAAATCATCGAGCCGCTGCCGCCGCCCAAGAAGCTCGCCCCCGCCGAAATCGAAGCCGAAGTCCTCGCCGAAGCACAGACCGTGGCGAAGGTGTAGCGGTCTGACTCAACCAACCTGTCGTGCACCGGAGGCGAAGCAAGCCACGCAAGCTCGCATCCGCCCTATTCGGTGTTCTCTTTACCCACCCCCCAGCCCGAGTGCCCGAGATTACATTCATTGGCAATTGGCCCGGCGATTCTGTTATAATCCGCCGGATGCGGGGAGACGCCGCTGGGAGGTTCATGTTGCGACTGAAACTCATTGCCTGCGAAATCCTTTATCGCGAGTTGTGCGAGGTTGTCGCACGCTCGGTGAACCAAGTGGATGTCGAGTTTCTTCCCAAGGGGCTGCACGACATGGGGCAGGCCAGCATGTCGGCCCGGCTGGCCGAAGTGTTGGCCGGCGTTGACGAGACGAAATACGAGGCCGTGTTGTTCGGCTATGCCCTGTGCAGCAACGGCCTGGTGGGCCTGACCGCGCGGAATATCCCCCTGGTCATTCCCCGCGCCCACGACTGCATCACGCTCTTTCTCGGCGACAAGGAGCGATACCTCGATTATTTCCAGTCGCATCCCGGCGTGTACTTCAAGACCAGCGGCTGGATCGAACGCGGCGAAGGGCTCGAACAATATCGGCAGGATTCGATCGCCCACAAGTCAGGCATGATCCAAACGTATGAAGAGTTGGTGGCGAAGTACGGCGAAGACAACGCCAAGTTCCTTTACGACCAGCTCTGCAACATGACCCGCAACTACAGCGGCCTGACGTTCATCGAGATGGGCGTCGAGCCCGACGACCGCTTCGAGCGGCAGGCCCGCCAGCAGGCCGCCGATCGCGGCTGGAAGTTCGAGAAGCTCGCCGGCGACATGGCGCTGGTGCGGCAGTTGGTCGACAGCCCCTGGGAGGACGAGCGTTTTCTGGTAGTCCCGCCCGGCGGCCGCGTGGCGGCCAGTTTCGACGAGAAGATCATCAAGGCAGTGAGCGACAATACATGATTCGTTTAGCCGCGCCCCGAAGGGAAGCGCTCCTCTCCGGTGTCCACGCCAAAGCCCCACATTAGAGAATCAACCATGACCGGTCGCGAACGTATTCTCGCCGCCCTCGACGGCCTGCCCGTCGATTCCCTGCCACTGATGCCGATCACGATGATGTTCGCGGCCGATCAGATCGGCCAGCCCTACGGCCGGTACGCCGCGGACCACCGCGTGCTGGTCGAGGGGCAAATCCGCACGGCCGAGAAGTTCGAGTTCGATTATGTCTCGTGCATTTCCGATCCCGGCTGCGAGGCCGCCGACTGCGGCGCGGCGATTCAGTACTTCGACGATCAGCCGCCGGCGGTCGATGAAGTCCACGCCCTGTTGGCCGACAAAACCGTGCTTGCCCGGCTGAAGATGCCCGACCCGTTGGCCGGCGGCCGCATGACGGACCGCGTTCAGGCCGCCGCGCTCTTCCGCCGCCGTGTCGGCGGGCAGAAGTTGATCGAAGGCTGGATCGAAGGCCCATGCGCCGAAGCCGCCGATCTCCGCGGCATCAATCGGCTTATGACCGACTTCTTCGACGATGCGGCCTTCGTCCGCGATCTGTTCGAGTTCAACGTGACGATGGCGTTGGAGTTCGGCCGTTGCCAGGTCGAGGCGGGCGCCGATCTGATCGGCGTCGGCGACGCCGCCGCGTCGCTGGTCGGTCCGCAGATCTACGAAGAGTTCGTTCGCCCCTGCGAGCAGAAGCTGATCGACGGCCTGCACGCGATGGGCACGCGCGTGCGATTGCACATCTGCGGCAACATCCGCCGCATTTTGCCGGGCGTCGGCAGCCTGGGCTGCGACATGGTCGATATCGATTCGATGGTCCCCTTGGACCAGGCCCGGCGCGAGATGGGAGCGGGCGTGGTGCTGGCAGGCAATCTCGATCCGGTGAAAACGCTCCGCAACGGCACGCCCGAGACGATCGCGGCAGCAGTAACGGACTGCCACCGCCAGGCCGGCCCGCGTTACATCGTCGCCGCCGGTTGTGAAGTCCCCCGCGACACCCCCGAGGCGAATGTGTCGGCGTTGACGAAGTACGCTCGGTCACAGTGCGCGTGGTCCCTTCCCCCCCCGGAAGAGGGCTAGGGTCAATGCCGTTCAAATAGTCATAACTACTGACTCCATCAAGGTTTTCTTCAATGAGGTAGATTTCAATGTTTTAGCCGCTTCTTCAACCAGTTCGTCATTTTCCGTTTGATGACGCGTGGGTTGATGCGGTTGCGGCGAGGTTCGATCCGTTCACGGCGCATTTCATCCAACAGTCCCTCACACCAGGGCTTCATCCCATTTCCCGCGTCGGCGGGAACGGAACCGTTCCCCTTTTCCCTTGCCAACAGGGGACGAGGTCGAGAACCTGAAATTGGAAAAACCGACGGTGCGCTGACCAACTCCATTCATCACTCATCAGTCATCATTCATCACTCTTCCCGCGGCATACCACCGCCCCCAGCCAAATCACGATTCCCAAATAGAGAAGATTCCGCAACGCAAGCACCGCGTAGCCCAAGGAGGAGGGCGCCAACGAATCTCCCGGCGCGGGAATGAGGCCGTAGGGCGTTAACATCGGCGCTCCCTTCAGACCGGGCGGGACGCAGAAATAGTGATAGGGAAAGAGCCACGTCGTCAATCCCGCCGCCACGATCAATAATCCCGCCAGAATCCAGGCTGACTTGCCCTTCTCGGGCAATACCTCGACTGCGGCAAGCAGCAGCAACGGAATCGACCAGACGAAATACTGCGGCGAAAGCACCTTCGAGAAGATGGCGGACGCCCCCAATACGTAACACGCCAGGCCAAAAGCCGCCGCACCGCGGAAACGCGACCGGCGGACGATGGCCCAAACGCCCGCTGTGCCCAGAAAGCCGCAAAGCAAGCCGGTCGAGAGGATTTTCATTGCCCAGGACCAATCACCGAAAACGCAATACGCTCCGTCGGCCAGCGAAATCGAGATCGGCCGGCCAAACAGCGAGCCGAGCCACATCAACGTCGAATAGAGCGATTCGACTTGGATCTCGCGGCCGGCGTGATGCGCGAACAGTGCAAAAACGCCCGGCCCCGAAACCATGTATTGAAGTGCGAACGGTCCCACCATCCCCAACGTCAAGCCGGCAAGTGCTGCGGCCAGCCGCTTCCGACGGGAAAGGGGGACAGGCTCCTTTTGTGCGAAGCACCCGGAGGGCCGTTCCGGCAAAAGGTGCCTGTCCCCTTTTCCCGCGCGATT
The DNA here is from genome assembly GCA_963719005.1 of uncultured Planctomycetia bacterium. GTDB lineage: Bacteria > Planctomycetota > Planctomycetia > Pirellulales > Thermoguttaceae. Next base: position 1,247,891 of record CAVRAR010000014.1, on the reverse strand, counting down.
CGCATCGCGCCGACTGGGCAAGCAGCAGAAACGGAACCGCGATCAGAGGAATGATTTTATAGGAGAATCCCAATCCGAAGAAGAAGAATGCCGTCGCCGACCACGCCAAGCGCGATCGGCCCGCGCCGAGCGTTCGTATCCAGACGTAGGCCCCAAGCATCGAGAACAGCAGCGTCCCCTCGTCCAAATGGTCGTAGAGCACGTGACAGAGAATCGTGCTGGTGACGATGTACGTCAGCGCCGCCCAGCCCGCCAACTGCGGCCGCCGCCGGCGAACGATCGCCAGGAACAAACCGAACGACAGCACGTCGAAAAGGGCCATCTCAAGCCGATACGCATGATGGTAATCGCGGCGGATCGACGCGTTGACCGGCGAATAATGGTCGAACATCAGCCGACGCTCGTCGAGTAGCCGCGGCGCGCATATACTCCACCAGGCCATGGGCGGATATTCGATCGCAAAGTCGCGATACGGTGTCCTGTTTCGATCGATCACCCGCGCCGAGTAGTCGAAGTAGAGCGTGACGTCGGTAATCCACGGGGTCAGAACGAAGGCGATATAGCAGCGTGTGACGACAAAGAGCACGATCGCAGCCGCAAACAACTTTGAAGACGTCTTGCTCCTCGCGGACGTCTGCGGGGGTGTCGAGCGAGCGCTTCCCGGTTTCGGCCGGCCAGACTTGCTCATTCTGCCTCTCCCCGCGTCGTTCGTCGTTCAATTCGCCGTTGACCAACGCGGCTTTTTCACATCATCGGGATATCAGCGTCGTAGGGCATGCCTTCCAACGCGGCTTTCACGATCATTTGCAGCAGGTGCGGATAAGAGATGCCGGCGCGCTCGGCTTGACGCGACAGGCCGTAGCCGTCTTCGAGGCAGGGGTTGCAGTTGACTTCGAGAATGCAGGGGCGATTCTCGCCGTCGAGGCGAACGTTGACCCGCCCGTAACCCCAGGCCCCCACGGCGCGAAACGCCCGCAGCGAGGTCGAGATGATCTCGCGGGCCAACTCCGACTCGACGACGGCCGGACAAGTCACCGAGGTCTTCTGGTACTCGACGGTGGTTTCGATGCACTTGGCGGCGTACGACATGATGGGCGGGATGTCTGCCGGCAGCTCCGAATAATTCACCTCGGCCAGCGGCATGACGCGCAGCCGCCGCCCGCCGATAATCGAGACGTTGAATTCCCTGCCCGGCAGGAACGACTGGACCAGCACCGGCTGCTTGTACTCGCGGAGGATCACCCGCATCTTGTCGCGTAGTGCTTTCTTGGTGTGGACGATCGAATCGCGGTCGAGCCCGATGCCGGCGTGTTCCTGGCTGGCCTGGACGATCAGCGGGAAGGGCCAGATGCGTCGGTTGGTCTCGCTGAGGCGTTCGAGCACTTCGGTGCAGAAGGGGATGCGGATTCCCGCCCCTTGCAGCAGGCTGGCGGTCATGTATTTGTAGCGCGTCAGCCCGAGGGCCAAGGCGGGCGAGCCGGTGATGGGGAAACCCATCATCCGCACCAGGGCCGACAGCCGCATTTCGTAGAGGGCCCCGTGCACCACGTCGTCGTACTGGTTGAAAACCACGTCCGGGGCCAGCCGCCGCAGTTTCCGCTGGAAGGCAAACAAATCGCGAGCCAGCGGAACGACCGTAACCTTATAGCCGACGCGCCGCAGCGCCCGGGCCATGTGGCGGATCATCGAGCGGAGGTCGGCCGTGCCGCCGCGGTCTTCCGGCCGGTCCGGGCGCATTCCTGGTCGCTGTTGTACGCCAAAGCGACATGCAGCCGCCGCCGAGTTCGCTGGATTTGCTCCGCCATCATGTTTCCCAGTGCCCTAAATCACGGATGTTGCCGCTATCATAGCATAGATGGCCGTTGAATGACACCGGGCACACTGGGGGAGCGGAAAAAGGGCGGGAAAAGGGGAATGGGCGGGTTTGTTGACGAATCGAAGCAGTTGCGGCGGGCCTTGGGGCGCCGTGCCGCATCTGATGCTCCCGGAGGGCTGTCCCATGTCTCGAATCGAGCCGTCGGCCGGACGGAATTGCTCCCAAAGAAAAAGACCACGCGGCGTTTGAACGTCTCTTGGAGCAGACTTGGGAATCGCGGCGGTGCGGATTTGTTCTCCTCTCTCTTAACGTGTCGCTTCGGCGATGGTCCGCATGGCGTGAAGCAGCGCTGGCCGCTCCGCGGGATGCTCGTCTGCTGTCGGCGGCAATGCCAGCAGATCATCGAGAAGCGAGATATCTTCCAAGGCGCCGATACGCCGAAGAATATCGAGGGCCGCTATGCGCACTTGGGGACTACGGTGTGCAAGCGACTCGCGCACTCCTTCGAGCACCACTCCCGTTGGCTCCGGTGTTGCCAGGAATCGATGCAGCACGCACCATGCCTGATTTGTCCGGCCCGCTTCAGCCAGTTCCCGCCAGGCATAGAGTGCATAGTTAATCGCGGCGCGGTTCCGATGTTGTATAAGCAATTCCGCGGCCTGCACGTCGTCCACGCCCGGCAACACAATTCGCTTGTACAAATCTGGTGCCGTGGATTCCGGGTGGAATGGCGCCCTGGTCGGCCTCGCTGCTGTTCTTGCACCTTTGGCTGGATGGCTTGCAATCCGTTGGGAGTTGTTGGAAGAGACGAGCGGGTTAACGGCAGTGTCGGCGCCGGGACTGTCGGAGGCGAAGACCTCTGGGGCTGTGTTTTCGGGTTCGTCAACCGAAGCCGGCGAACTTATCCGTTTGAGAATCGTCGCCACTCGCGTCTGCGCCTCTTGCGGACTCTTAACTCCGCCGACCCTTCCTTCCCAGATGTGGTGGAGCACAACGATTGCCCGTTGATTGACCTGGAAATCCAGCTTTGGCCGGGCCGGCGCCGGTCGCTGGGCCTCGGGCGACTTGCGGTAGCGCTGGATCAGAAAATTGAGCACGCGGGCTCGTTCTTTGGCGAAAGGCGCGGCACTACCCTGACGGCAATTCAGCAGATCCAGCCGACATTGCCACTCGTCCAACAGAGTGCGTTGTGTTGCTGCCGTTTCCACAGTAGCAAAGGGTTGCTGGCCAGCGGTTCTCTTGCCCCAGCTTCTCGGGGCCGCCAAAGCTCGTTCTCAATGGGCCACCCTCGCGCGCCCTCATTATAAACTATTATGAAGAGACTGCCCCCGCCGGTTCACTCTTTGATCAAATCCCGCACCGTCATTCCGGCCGGGATCATCGGCAGGACGTGCTCCTGATAGGGCACTTGCACGTCCAAGAGATATGGGCCGGGCGAGTCGATCATCTCTTGAATCGCTGCGGCCAAGTCGGCCTTCTGCGTCACCTGGCGGCCGTTCCAGTGGAAGCCCTTGGCGATGGCGACGAAATCGGGATAGCGATGCTCGGGCGAGATGCCGTTGCCTTGGCCGATCGCCTCGGGATCGTCGATGTGGCCGAGGTAGGTGTGGGCTCGATTGGCCGCGTGGAAGCGGTCTTCCCACTGCACGACCATGCCCAGGTGCATGTTGTTCAACAACATCACCTTCACCGGCAGCTTTTCGGTGTAGCAGGTGGCCATCTCCTGGATGTTCATCAGCAGGCTGCCGTCGCCGTCGATGTCGACGACGAGCCGATCGGGATGGGCGGCCTTGGCGCCGACGGCCGCGGGCAGGCCGAAGCCCATCGTGCCCAGCCCGCCGCTGGAAATCCAACGCCGCGGCTTCGAGAACTTGTAGTATTGGGCCGACCACATCTGATGCTGGCCCACGCCGGTGGCGATGATCGTGTCGCGGTCCTTGGTCAGGCGGTGCAGTTCGCTGATGGCGTGTTGGGCCAGGATGCCGTCGAAGTCGGGATCGTAGTGGAACGGCTCGTCGCGCTTCCACACGGCCACTTTGCGCCGCCACTCGGCGGTGTCGCCCGGCTGGGCCGCCGCGGCAAGCTCGTGCAGGAAATACTTCAAGTCGCTGACGATCGGCAGGTCGGCCTTCTTGATCTTGTTGATTTCCGACGGATCGACGTCGACGTGGACGATCTTGGCGCGGCCGGCGAACTCCGAGACCTTGCCGGTCACGCGATCGTCGAAACGAACGCCGAGGGCCAGCAGCAGGTCGGCGTTGTCGACGGCGTAGTTGGCGTAGACGCTGCCGTGCATGCCGAGCATGTCCAACGAAAGCGGATCGTCGCCGGGAAAACAGCCCAAGCCGTTCAGCGTGGTCGTCACGGGAATGTGGAGTTTGCGGGCCAGCGCGGTCAACTCCTCGGCGGCCTCGGCGATGACCACGCCGCCGCCGGCGTAGATCACCGGCCGCTTGGCCCGTTGCAGAAGTTCCGCCACCGCGGCGATTTCGTCGGGCGTCGCGCGGGGCTGCGTCGCCAGGTAGCCGGGCAGTTGCATCGGAACGTCGTAGTCCGGCACCGCCTGCATGTTTTGCACGTTCTTGGGAATATCGACCAGCACCGGACCCGGCCGGCCGCTCGTGGCGACGTGGAACGCCTCGCGCATCACCCGGGCGATGTCGTTCACGTCGGTCACCAGCGAATGGTGCTTGGTAACGCTGCGGCAGACTTCGACGATCGGCGTCTCCTGGAAGGCGTCGGTGCCGATCACGGGCGTGCCGACCTGGCCGGTGAGTGGCCAGCATCGGAACGCTGTCGAGCTTGGCGTCGGCGATGGCGGTGACCAGGTTCGTAGCGCCGGGGCCGCTGGTGGCCATGCAGACGCCGACCTTGCCGGTCGAGCGGGCGTAGCCCTGGGCGGCGAAGCCGCCGCCCTGCTCGTGGCGGGGCAGGATCACGCGAATGCGATCGCGGAAGCGGGTCAGGGCCTGGTGCAAAGGGATCACCGACCCCCCCGGATAGGCGAAAATCGTGTCCACCCCGTGATTCACGAGGCATTGGACGACGATATCCGCCCCGGTCGAAAGCTGCGGGCCGGTTCGTTTATCCGAGGTCGAAGCTGGACTATTCATGCCACTCGCCACGCCAATACCCCTCTGCAAACCATTAAGCATAGGGCGTTTTTCGGGGCAATTCAAGGCGCGGCGTTGCGGAACAGGGTCAATCGGTTTTCCGTTCGTTTAACCCGGAGCCAACGGCGACGGCGATTTTCCCGCGATTCATCGCCGTCGCCGTTGGCTCCGGGTTAAACGAAATCTGCCGCACACCGAAAAACTGATCGGCCCTGGGTTGCGGAAGAAGATACGCGCTTCGTAACGTCGGGACGGCAGATAGACGGTTTGCCTCAGCCTTCTCCTATCCAGTTCCATGCCGCATCGACTTCGGAAGCGTCGAAGTACTTCACCTTCGCCTTGGTGAAGGGCCTGCACAACGTGGCCATCCACTTCTCCCACTTGCGGTCGCCGACCATCGCTATGCGATCGATGTCTTTGTAGTGTCTGAGGCCGAAGCGAAAATCGTCCCAAGCGGCGTGCAAGTCCCAGCCGTGGAAATCCTCAAATTTGGCAAAGAGGCGGACCTTTCCCTCGGCAGCCACGGCGGCGTCCATGACGGGCACGAATGTTTTGTAGTCCTCATCGTGCAGTTTCCCGCTCAGCCTGAAACCGATGACTTTCGGTGAACTTGTTTGAAGTGTCTCGATCATGACGTCTTCTCTCCTTGGAGGAATTCTTTCTATTGCAATCATAGGTCTGGATGAGGCATCGGCAACGCCCCAACCGAGGCCCACTTGCCGCCGCCGTCTGTCAGAATCTCTCGGTTTGCCGCTACCTCTTGCCAGTATTGGGCTTGGGACGATAATAGATCGTCATCTGTGATGGACGCAATGGTAGGAGCCAACCTGAATTATGAACCGTCGCTTCATGCGTTTTTTTTCTCGCGGGAGTTTTTTCGCCTGGGTTCCCGAAGTTCTGAGCCTCGGTGGAAAGCGATTTCGCTCCCAAATCCGACTTTTGGGGTTAGCGGCGCTGGTGGGTGTCGTGGCCGGGCTCGGCGCAGTTGTTTTTTACGCTGCCACCCGGATTGCGGAGCATTACGCACTCGGCGTTGTTGCAGGTTACTACCCGGAGCCTCATCCGGGCGGGGAACCTTCGATATCGTGGCTGCCTGTGGTGGCGCATCCCCTTTATCCGTGGCTCCTGCTGATAATACCGACAGTGGGTGGACTGTTGAGCGGCGTGATTGTTTACACGTTCGCACCCGAAGCAGAAGGGCACGGGACGGATTCCGTCATTGCCGCGTACCATTATCACCAGGGGCAAATCCGCCCGCGTGTGCCGCTGGTGAAGATCATTGCCAGTGCGTTGACCCTGGGCAGCGGCGGATCGGGCGGAAGGGAAGGCCCCATCGCTCAGATTGGAGCGGGCTTTGGCTCGTTGTTGGCCAACCTGCTGCACCTGCGTCCCGCCGATCGCCGCGTGCTGATGGCCGCTGGAATGGGAGCGGGCATCGGCGCCATTTTTCGGGCGCCGCTCGCGGGGACGATCTTCGCCGCCGAAGTGATGTACAGTTCCCCGGAGTTTGAATCGGAGGTCATCATCCCGGCGGGCATTGCCAGCGTCATTTCCTACTGCATCTACGGCCTCTACTCCGGTTGGGAACCGTTGTTCACGATACCCGAGCTCAGCTTCAACAATCCGTTGCGGTTGGGACCATACCTGGTCTTGGCCCTGTTCATGGCTTTGTTGGCCATGCTGTATACGCATTCGTTCTACGGCATCAAGCAGTTGTTCGACCGCTTGCCGATCCACCGTCATTTTCGACCGGCGTTGGGTGCGTTTCTGACGGGATTGGTAGCTCTTGTTCTGTATTTCCTGCGCGACAGAATCCGCAGGTGTTGGCCGTGCTCGCCTTCGGCTATTCCTCGATCCAAAACGCCATGACGCAAGACGGCAACGTCACGGCCGCGATTCTCTTGACCATCGCCTTGGGCAAGATTCTCACCACGAGTCTGACGATCGGAAGCGGCGGCTCCGGCGGCGTCTTCGGACCTTCGATGGTGATCGGAGGATGCGGTGGCGGTGCATTGGGAATCGTGTTCCACAACCTTTCCCCGTGGCTCGTTCCGCATCCCGCCAGTTTCGTCATCGTCGGCATGGCCGGGTTCTTTGCCGCCGCAGCGAAGACACCATTTTCCACGCTCATCATCGTGAGCGAAATGACCGGCGGCTATTCTTTGTTGCTCCCGGCTCTGTGGGTCTGCACGCTCTCCTATATTCTCTCCGACAAGCAATCGATCTATTCCTCGCAGGTGGAGAGCCGTTCGCTTTCGCCGGCCCACCAAGGCACGTATGTTCGGCAAGTTCTGGCGGGAGTGCGGGTAAGCCAGTTTCTTTCGCCCGAGCAGGTCGTCACGGTACTCCGTCCGGTCGATTCGTTGGCAACGGTCATCGAGCGGCTAAGCGAAGCACCCTACCCCGTCTTGCCCGTGGTGGATGAAGGAAACCGGCTCTTGGGCGTGGTCGATGTCGAGGAAGTTTACCTTGCCTCTCAGGCCCCATCCTTGACGACCTTGGTTCTTGCCACCGACTTGATGCGAAGCGACGTGCAACCGCTGACTCCCGAGGATACTCTGGATCGAGCCCAGGAACTCTTCGTGGAGAATGACCTGCTAACGTTGCCGATCGTCAACGATCTTCAGCAGCGGCAGGTAATTGGGATGGTGCGGCGTTTTGATATTGCTAGTGCCTACTTGCACCGTCTGCATGGATCGGCAGGATCGTGATGCCTGCCCGTTCGCTGAAGTGTAAAAGTGAACGTGCGCCTATGGCTCGAACTTGCTCCGATCGCCCACTTCCACCATCACGGTGAATGCTTTGCGGTCGCGGAAGATCAGCAGGGGCACGGTCTTGCCGACCGGGGTCAGACTGACGAGATTCACCAGATGGGCGTCGTCCTCGACGGGCGTATGGTTGAACTCCAGGATTACGTCGCCCACCTGCAAGTTGGCGGCAACGGCCGGAGAGTTCGGCGTGATGCTGGTGACGTGGGCGCCGATCGGGCCGGGGCAAGCCCAGCTCGGCCGCCATCGCCGGGCCGAACCTCGCATTCAGGTTTACGCCCAGAAACGCGCGGGCTACCTTGCCGGTCTCGATCAACTGCCGCCCGACGATCATGAACATGTCGATGGGGATGGCGAAACCGATCCCCTCGTTGCGGCCCGAATTGCTGGCAATGGCCGTGTTGATGCCGATGATTTCGCCGTGCAGATTGACCAACGGGCCGCCGCTATTGCCGGGATTGATCGCGGCGTCGGTCTGCAAAAAGTCTTGGAACTTGACGGTGGCGTCGTTCAAACGAAGATCGCGGCGGCCCTTGGCGCTGATGATTCCGAACGTGACCGAATTGGTCAGCCCGAAGGGACTTCCCACGGCGAGCACGAAATCGCCGATTTCCATGCCGATCGCTGTCGCCGACCGGCGCCGCGACCAAATCGGGCGCGGAAATCGCCAAAACGCCCACGTCGGTGTCGTAGTCCGCCAAAATCTTGGTCGGATGAAGCAGCCGGCCGTCGGCCAGACGGATGCGAACCGCCGCAGGGGCGGCGTTGCGGACGACGTGCCGATTGGTCAGCACGTAGTATTTGTCTTTCCACTCGATAATCACGCCCGAGCCGGATTCTTCCAAGCGCTTGCCGTGGGGGTATTGGCTATCGGCGTCGGCGACGGGCATGTCGGCCTCGATGTGGACGACCGACGGCCCGACGAGCTTGGCGACGATCTTCAGGACGGCCGACTGGGCTTCGAGCACCTCGACGTGGCGATCCAGTTCGCGGCGCAGTTCCGCCCGCGTTTCGGGCCGGACCTCGGCGGGCTGCTCAAGAGCCGCCGGCAAGGCCGACGACGACTGCGCACTGGCCGTGGCGGCAAGAGAGAGAACAAGGGCGAGAACGAAGCAGAGGCGAACTGCCGACGACCGGAAGAGGAACCGGCCGAAAGCGGGCCAACCGGGCTGCGAGAAAATGTCGTTACCCAGCGGCAACTGACGCATTCCCAGTGTCCGGTTTTTTCCCGATTTATTACGACGGTAGCAGGGTGTAGAGGTTTCCATAGCCCCAGTTTACCCGCCCCATTGCCCCAGATCAACCATCACGACACGTCCAGCTCGATGTCGTTGATCGACAGGTCGGTGTCGCCGCCGGAGGTATCCAGCAGGCGGCCCCAATCGACATCGGAGGACGCGGACTGCGCCTTGGCGTTCGGCCTCGCGCTGGCACGTGATGCAGTACGTGGCGTACGGCAGGGCGTTCAGCCGGGCCATGGGAATGCCGGCCCCGCAACCCTTCGCAGATGCCGAACTGGCCTTCCCGCATCCGCTCCAAGGCATATTCGATGCGTGCCAACTCGCGGCTCTCCACTTCGGCCAGTTGCGAGCTGATCTCGTCCTGGACCGAATCGAGCGCCGCGTCGACGACGTCGCCGGAGCTTTGCGCCCGCAGTTCCTTGAGCAGGCTCAAGTCGCCGGCCAATGCCTTGCGCAATGCATCGCGCCGTTTGATGAGGATCTGGTGCATGTTCAGGATCGCGTCTTTGCGGCTCATAGGTTGTCACCTCGGCGTCCGATCCTGGCCGCGCTGAAGGCTTGCCCCCCTCAGAGTAACCTCTCGAACCCCTTCTCTTCCAAAAAAATTGTTGTTCCGACCCCTACGCCGCGGGCGGCGAATCCTTCCTGGATAACCGCTCGTCTGCAACCAAAATATACTACGCAAATCGGACCGCGTGCGGGTCAAAAAAACGCGGCGAATTCCGGTGCCAAGGTCGAGATTTTTGCCAGGAAACCCTGTTTGTCCCCGCCCACAGACGTGAACTGGCGCGGCGTCGCGCAATCGGCCCGGCAGCCGGCGATTCCATCGCTTCCACCCGCCGCTCCCGCGTCGCTATCCGATAATCGTCAAATCCGGCACAGATATACAGCCCTTTTTCGTCAATCGCTTCAGACCGTCCTGACGCCGTAGAGGAAGTTTTGACCGGGAGCGTGGCGTAAGCTAAATCCAGTAGAGGACTTAGCACTGATCCCCCCGGACGACGCAGGATGATGACGGCCACAACGCTTGCAACCGAAGCGTATCCCTTGCTGGACACTTGCACGCGGCGAGCTGGTTTTGCGCATTTTCGGCTCCCTCCGCAGCGGCCAGATCGTGCGGCTGAAGTCGGCCAAGTGCACGATCGGCTCCTCGCCGCATTGCACGCTGCGGCTGCGGGCGCATGGCGTGGCGCCGGTGCATTGCTTGCTGCTACGCGGTCCGGCGGCCACCGTCGTCCGCTGTTGGTCGGCCGACACTCGGCTCAACGACAAGTCCTTCACCGATGCCCTCCTTGTCGTGCGGCGACCGACTGAGCATCGGCCCGATCGAATTGGAGGTCTTGGACGTCGGCGCGACGTCGCCGGCCCGAGAGGCGGAGATCGAGCACGAAGAGGCTCAGAACGCCGCAAGCCGGCAGCGCGAACAACTCGCCGCCCGCCTGGCCGAGCTCGACGCGGAGCGCAGTGCCTTGGCGACCGAGCGGGACGACTTGGAGACTCAGCGGAACACGCTGGCCGAAGATCGCCGGCAGCGGCAGGCCGAGCAAGAACAGGCTCGGCGGGAGATCGGCGAACAGCGCGAGCAAATCGCCGCCCGATCGGCCGAGCTCGAATCGCAGGCAAATGCCCTAGCCGCACAGTTGGGCGAGTTGGAAGGCCATCGGAACGCGCTGGACGAGGATCGCCGCCAGTGGCAGGCCCGGCAGGAAGACACTCTGCGCGGCATCGACCAGCAACGCCAACAGGTCGAGACTCAATTGGCCGAACTCGAATCGCAGCGCGGCGCGCTGGTGGAAGAACGCCGGCAATGGCAGACTCAACGGGAAAGCGATCGCAGCGCGGGCGAGCGGCACGACCAGGTTGACGCTCAACTGGCCGAGCTTCAGTCGCAACGGAACCACTTGGCAAGCGAGCGGGATGCTTTGGCGGCCCAGCAAGACGCGCTAGCGGAAGAGCGTCGGCAATGGCAGACCCGCCAGGAGGAGGCCCAACGGGAAATCGACGGGCAGCGCGAGCAACTCGCCGCCCGAGCCGCCGAGTTTCAGCCGCAATGGAACGCCCTGGCAACAGAGCGGGACGGGCTCACGGCCGAGAAAAACGCACTGGCGGAAGAGCGTCCGCAGTGGCTGGCCCGCCAGGAGGAGGCCCAACGGGAGATCGACGGGCAGCGCGAGCAACTCGCCGCCCGAGCCGCCGAGCTTCAGTCGCAATGGAACGCCCTGGCAACAGAGCGAGATGCTTTGGCGGCCCAAGCGGAAGAGCGCCGGCAATGGCTGGCCGAGCGGGAGGAGATGCAACGGGGCATGGGCGAGCAAAACGAGCAGCTCGCCGCCCGAGCCGCCGAGCTTCAGTCGCAGCGGAACGCCCTGGCCGCAGAGCGGAACGCCTTGGAGGCCCAACGTAACGCACTCGCTGAACACCGCCAAGAGTGGCATACACAGTACGAAGAGACTCAGCGCGGAATCAACGAGCAACGCGAACAACTCGCCGCTCAATTGGCCGCAATCGAATCGCAGTGGAACGTGTTGGCGGAAGAGGGCCAGCAATGGCAGGCCAAGCATAACGAGTCTCAACGAGACATCGACGAGCAACGGGACCGACTGGCCGCTCAATTGGCCGGGCTCGAATCGCAGCGCTCCGCCTTGGCAGCCGAGCGGGAGAGCTTGGAGACGCAGCAGAGGGCGCTGGCCGAGGAACGTCGGCAATGGCAGGCTCAGCAAGCGGTTTACCAAGAGGCGCAGCAGAGTGCCGACAAGCGGCAGGAGCAGGTCGATACCCGGTTGGCCGAGCTCGAATCGCAGCGTACCGCCCTGGCAGCCGAGCGGGAGAACTTGGAGGCCCAGCAGAACGCGCTGGCCGAGGAACGTCGGCAATGGCAGGCTCAGCAAGCGACTCAGCAAGAGGCCCAGCAGAGTGCCGACAAGCGGCAGGAGCAGGTCGATACCCGGTTGGCCGAACTCGAATCGCAGCGTACCGCCCTGGCAGCCGACCGGGAGAGCTTGGAGACGCAGCAGAGGGCGCTGGCCGAGCAGCGCCGGCAGTGGGAACTGCAACGGGCGGAATTGCCCCCGCAAGAGCCGCCGGTTGCTCGGGCCGAGCCTTCCCCAACGCCGACCCAGCCGGAGCCGACCGCACAGGAACCGCCGGAGCCGGTAGCGCCGGCGTCGCCGGAACCGCCGGAGCCGCAATTCCAGGAGCCGACGGCACAATCGCCGGTGGACCTCAACGATGTGTTTCGCCGCATCGGCGCCAAGGTCGATCTATCCGAGGAGGAACAAGCCCCGCCGACGCAGACGCCAACGGTGCAGACGCCGCCGGCGCGGAACGTTCCGCCGCCCGATGCCAACCAACGTGCGCCGCGTCGAGCGACAGCCGCATCGGCCGAGAAGGAGGATGAGGAGGAATCGATCGACGACTACATGAGCAGGCTGATGCAGCGGGTACGTCCGAGCACGAGCGACTCGGAGGGCCCGCCCCGGGCGAAGCAGCGTCCCGAGGCAATTCGCGCCGCTCGCGAGGCATCGGCCGAGGCGACGGCACCCGAGCCGACGCTGGCGGCCTCTCCGGCCCCGCCCGCCGCGGACGAGCCTGAACCGGTCCAACCGCGTCCGCGAACCCCGCCAAAGCACATCGACCTCTCGGCGCTTCGCGAGTTGGCCAACATGTCGGCACGCCACGCCATCCAGCAACATTCACGTCGCATGTTGGTCCGCGCGATGTACAGCAAGCTGACCGTTGCGTTCGTGGCGTTGATAGCAGGCGGTGGCTTGTTCTGGATGTGGAGCGAGTTCGGCGCCTGCAAATTGACGCTATACGCGTCGCTGGTAGCCATCGTAGTGGCTGTCTTTTGGGGCCTGGAGTACGCCCTCTTGACCGGCCGGCTGATCGTTAAGAAGTCGGGGCGCCTCGACATCGCCTGGAAGGGTGTGTCCTCTCGCGGCGCGGGCGCCGCATCGTCCGCCGCCGCTAACGGTGGTGAAAGTCCAACCGCCGAAGACGCCGCCAGCCGCGACAAGCCGTCGTAGCAGCCGCCTGCTCGCCGATGGCGCTTCGGTTCTTTCGCCGCTGACGGCCGCGTTGACCGCCGTGCCCTGCGGTACTAGACTGCTCATTAGTCGGGATTGTTCGTGCCCCCATACTAACCCGAAGCGCAAGGAGGGCGGCACAAAGAGCTGCCTCGCTTGCGCTTCGGGTTGCTATGGCACACTATATGGGTACCCGCGGCGATGAATCATCCCGGTTAGCGCGAGCGAGCAACTCTGGCTGTGGTAGCGCGGGCGCTGAAGGAAAACTCGACCTTCGATGGAGTATTCCAGAATCTGCCGGACGTGGACCTGGTGGATTCTCACGGCGCGGTTTGATAGTCGTAGCCCGTTCGCCTCTGAACGTGAAACATGCTGAATCCTCCGCCGCTTTGCGTCGTTCTGCTCACCCCGCCCGGCCGCGGCGCGGTGGCTACGCTTCGCATTGAAGGACCGGGCGCCGTGGCAGCGGTGGAGTCCCGCTTTCGAGCCCGTAGCGGCCGACCCCTGGCTGCCCACGGCGTCGACCAGATCGTTGTGGGACGTTTCGGCGGCAACGACGGCGAGGAGGTGGTTGTGCGCCGCTGCGGCGACACGGCCGTGGAACTTCATTGCCACGGCGGAAGGGCTGCGGTGGCGAGGATCGAGGAATCGCTCGCCTCGGCAGGGTGCCGGCGCGTTGCCTGGCGCGACTGGATGCAAACGGGGTCGGACGATCCAATCGCGACTGCCGCGCTCGTGGCGTTGGCGGAAGCCCGGACCGAGCGGACCGCCGCCATTCTCTTGGACCAGTACCACGGCGCACTGCGTCGTGCCATGGACGAAATCCGGCAGGACGTCGCTCGCGGCGACGCGCCCTCGGCGCGACGGCGGATCGACGCGCTGCTGGCTCGCGAGACACTCGGCCGGCATTTGACTCGGCCGTGGAGCGTCGTGCTGGCCGGCCGGACCAACGTCGGAAAGAGCAGCTTGCTGAATGCATTGGCGGGCTATGGGCGCGCGATCGTTCATCCCACGCCAGGCACCACGCGAGATGCGGTCGCAGTCACGACAGCCGTCGAGGGGTGGCCGGTGGAGTTGTGCGACACGGCCGGATTGCGAGCGGCCAACGCCGCCGCCGAGCGCGCCGGCATCGAGCGCGCCCGCCAGCGCCTCGCCCAGGCCGATCTGGTGGTTCTGGTGACTGACCGGAGCGTGCCGTGGTCGGCGGAGGATCAGGCGTTGGCCCAACAGTGGCCCGCCGCCGTGCTGGTTCACAACAAATGCGATCTGCCGGCCCCGCCGGGCCCTCGGCCGGCAGGGCTCTCAACCAGTGCGCTCCGCGGGGAGGGGATCGACGTTCTGCTGGCAACCATCGGCCGGCGTCTGGCGCCCGATCCGCCGCCGCCTGGGTCGCCGGTGCCGTTTTGCAGCGAGCAGGTGGAAATGCTCCGTCGCTGCCGCGCCGCGGCGAGAAATGCGAGGTAGGGCAAGCTGTCGGACGGGTTCCGCGCAATTCCTTGCACGTTGGGAACGATCCGTTCCTTGATGACGCGACGGCTCAGAACAGAAAGAAACTTCTTTTCTTTCTCAGCCCCGCCCGAAACCAGGTGTCAGACTTCGAAGCGGAGCCAGGAGGCGGCGCGGCCTTCCTGACGTAGACGATGCGAACCTCGAACCACCCCGTGTCTGTATGGAGCTTGGCCCTCTTTCCGGACTTCAGCCCCTCAAGGCGATCGATCAGGATGGCAAATCCGCCGCTCGACTCGTCTACCAGCAGTGCCGGCGCCACATCGGCCCCGACTTTCAGCTCGCAAGATTGGCGGGCTTGCGGCACCTGATTGCGGACTGACTTGCGATCCTCTCGGTGCCGCGCCATCGCTGATTTTTGGACGGCTGCTGCGCCGCCAGCCGGGTCATAGTCTGCCGGAATCTCTTGATCCGGCTCATCATCGGTGGGGATGGTGTAAATGCCCGCGCTGTCTACGTTGCCGATGGAATAGACGTTTTGTTGTGGCCTCATTTGGCACCTGGGTCCTTGGCGGCCTTGTTACCCCCAATGAATGCCCCTCGCAGTGGTGGAACTGCGCTGCTAAGAGCAGTCTAGGTCGTGAGGACGAATTGTCAAATCGCGGGAAACGGCGGGTGCGATGGCCGTCCGGCTGCTCTTTCGAGCGGGTCTGCGGCCGCGGCGGGGCATCATCGAAGACGGCGGACGGGGCAGCTTTACCAGGTCAGTTCCACGCCCAGCGACAACCCATCCAATCCCACAGTGCCATTGGCATCGTAGTCGGCAAGTTGTCGAGGGCCGAGCGCCACGCCGGTCACGCCGTAATACTGGTAGCCCGCCCGCAGCCACATGCACGAGGTGATGCGATAACGCAGCAGGACGGAAATCTCGAAGAGTGCGGCCAGATCGGTCCCGTTATGAGAGACATCGGAGGATTGGAAGCCGGCCACCCCGCTGGCGGAATCGGTGCCGTGCTGCGAGTAGACGTTGGCGAACAGACCGATTTTCGCCTCGGTGCTGAGTTGAAAACGGTCCCAACCCCACGCCCATTGCAGTCCCAATTGCGCCCCGATCAGATTGTTCTTCGTTAGCCAGTCGAGGGTTTCCCGGCCGCCCGTATACAGGTCGGAGCCTGTCAAAGTCAGGTCGTCGGAAAGGTGCAGATAGCGAACGCCCCACAGCCAAGAAAACCCGCGGTACGGATCCCACGAAAGGAATTTGAAACGCTGATTGAATTCCACATTGGCGATCTGGCTGCTGTAGGTGTAACCCAGCGAGTCGTCGATATCGGGCATTTGCGGCAGCCAGTCGGAATGTGCTAAGACGCTTTCGCCCGTCGGGTCGCCGTAAATCGCGCGGCCAACCGACCAGTCTTGGAAGCCCCAGGCGGTCGTCTCGACGGCCATCCGATCGGTAATTCGCCCGATCAGTTGAAACCGAACGCCGGGCGTCAGAGGGAATAGGACGTCGTCGGTCCATAAACTGTCGGGCCGCAGTGTCGGCGGAGGCGGCGAGTAGCCCGTATACTCTGAGTAGCCCAAGAGGACTCCTTTTCCCGTATCTCGCGTCAGCCACAACGCGTCGACGCTGACGTCCCAGTGCGGATTGGCGGCGCCCGGTATCAGCCCCAGACCAGGGCTGGGCGCCCCCAACCAAAGCGCCGGCGGCGGATATGCGGGCTGAGCGGGAGCCAGAGTGTAGGGCCCCGGCGGCGGATAACCCGCCTGATCGGACGGCACATACGGCACCGCGCCCGGATACACCGACTGATCGGACGGCACATAGGGCGTCGTCGGCTGCATCGCCGGCTGACCGGGCGGCGGCCACGTCGTCGATTGACCCGGCGGCGCAGAGACGGATCCTGGTGGTTGGCTTGACGGCGCAGGAGGCGCATAGACCGGTTGCCCTGGCGGCGACGGCATCGGCGGCGGGGGCGTCCCGGGCTGCGACGGTCCCGCTGCGTTCGGCATGATTTGCGGGCCCGAACCGTATTGGGCCAAGGCCGCAGAACCATGCAACAGCACGACAACCAAGAGCCAATGAGAAATCCGGCGTTTCATAAGGGCCGAACAATAACGAGAATCGTCGTGCCCAGATAGCCCAACACGGGTGGTCATATACCACCCGACGGATGGCTGACGTTGTAGCCAGAGCCAATCAGTTTTCCAATTTACGTAGCACGGACATCCTGCCCGTGGCCGAAAAACGCGGGCAAGATGCCCGTGCTACACCGTCGCCTGCCCTTGCGGCGCGGCGGATGCTTGCCCGACGATTTCCAGGGCTTGCTTCAGCCGCTCGAATCCGCCCGTCATTTCGATCAGACCGTGTACCCGGGTTGCCGCGGCGAGGGCCTTCTCCACGGTGCCATGTTCTTGGACGAAATCCTGAAGCTGCTTCACGGTGGCGATTGCGGCAATCAAACACTTGGAACTGTCCGGCGTCGGCTTTTTGGCTGTCGGTGATTTCTTTGCCATCGGTGTTGACCCTTATTGAAAATGGTGTGAGGAAAAGCCCCAAGAACCATAGCACGGCGTGCTGGAGGAGGCAAGAGGCGGGCGGTGGGCAAGATTTTATGCCGCCCGCCGCGCGGATAATCGCGGTTCACTTCGCCTCTTTGGCCTTCGTCTTGCCTTCAAGATTGCGGACTTCCTCCTTGACCGCTTCTTTCGCCTTCTTGACGTCCGATTTTATCTTTTCCTTATCCACCGAGACGTTGACGTTGACCTTGTTGCCGTTCGCGTCGGGGTTGGGGCTCCTCGAAATGCCGAACCACCCCTGCCACAGCCCGATCCCGACCAGACAGATCACCAACACTACCAGCAGTTTGATCAGTAAACGCATAACGATCTTCCTATTGTTGGAGAAGTTGCTTCGATCGCCGAAGTCGATAGCATACCGGGAAGGGGGACAACGCCGGAACACCAGTTTTGCCCGATCGGGCTCGGGTGGGGTCCGCCGGCGAGCCGGGTGGGAAAAAGGGGACAGGTCCAATTTGTGCGAAGCACCCTCCGGGCCGTTCCGGCAAATTGGACCTGTCCCCTTTTTCCGCGGTGGATTTGGCGGCACGAAAGACTATGATTAGCCTAGCATGTTCGATTTCCTCCTTTCCGCCGTTGCAATCTCCCTTTCCGGCGTGATGGCTCCCGGGCCGATTACCGCGGCGACGTTGGCGGCAGGGGCGCGGTCGCGTCACGCCGGCGCATTGATCGCGCTGGGGCACGCCGTGGTCGAGATGCCGCTGATCCTGCTGCTGGCCGCGGGCGTCGGCACGTTCTTCAAGTCCCAGGCGGTCAAATCCGGCATCGGCTTGGCCGGCGGAGTAGTCCTCGTGCTCATGGGGGTGCAACTTCTCCTCAGCCTGCGAAAATGCGAGACCGATGCCGAAGCGGCGGTCCAACGGCGGCCGTTCATGACGGGCATCGTACTGACGGGGGCCAATCCGTACTTCCTGTTTTGGTGGGCGACCGTGGGATTGGCGCTGGCCACTCAAGCCACCGAATATGGCGCCGCTATGTTGCTGACATTCGGCGTCGTTCACTGGCTCTGCGATCTCGTATGGTTGGAAATCCTCTCCCTGGGCGGGTTCCACGGCTCACAGGCGTTTGGCGTTCGCAGCCAGAAGATCATCTCCGTGATTTGCGCCGTCGTCCTGCTCGGCTTCGGGCTGAAGTTTCTGTATGAAGCGGGCCGGCCTACTCTCGCCGGTCTCCTGAGAGCCTTGTAGGATGTTCCCTTGCCCGGACCTGGTCGGCCACCTCGGCAATCCGCCCTTGGGCTTTGGCAAGAAGCTCGCCATCGAGCCCTCGCTTCGCTTCGGCAAGGGCCAGCTTGCTGAGTTGAGTGGCAACCATCAGACGGTCTTCCCCGATAGCTTGATCCCCGAGTTTCAAGGCTTGCTCGGCAATGGATTCGTGCTGCGCCGGCTTTTGGGCGACGGATGCCAACTTCGCCAGCACCGACATCTTCATCGTGTCGGCATCGGCATGGAATGTCTCGGCCATTGCATCGATCGCCTGAAATGCGGTTTGCCCATCGTTTGCCTGGGTGGCAACGTCCTTCGCCAGACGCAACATGACGAACCGGCTGGCCGGATCGCTCTTTGCCCCGCTGGCCCGGGCGATCAGCTTCTTCGCCCGGGCTTGCTTCTCAGGTTGAAGAGCGAACGCTTGCCATGCCCCGACGGGATCCTTCGGCGAATCTTTGGCCGTGGATCGTTCCAGGCTGAGCTTTGGCTGCCGGTCTGCGGGCAGGCTCGCGGTTATGTTCGGAACCGGCAACCTGAACGTCGTCTGCCGTGTTTGCCACGTGTTCAAGTATTGTGCCAATAGCACGGCCAACAACGGAGAAAGCAGTGTCACAAAGATCGACAATCCGCTGCCGTTGGAAACTCGATGAGATTTCGCACGACCGCTTGGGGATAATTCAAAGCTCATGGGCAACCTCCCAAGCTTTGAAGCATCGCCCCCCTGCGGATTCATTATTCGCAAGGGCATAGAGAAAGGCAAATCGCCGTGCCTTGGCGGCCAATTTGCGGGGACTGTCCCAATTCTCGTTTCAGCGAAAATGGGCCTGTCTCCTTTGCCGGGGTTCAAGCGCCCTCACCCCCTGCCCCTCTCCCGCAAGCGGGCGAGGGGAGCCTTGTTGGAGCCCATTAGACTCGTCAGGCGTCGCAGATTACCCAGCTTGCGCAAGACGCCGACGTGACCGTCCCGTTCCATCGAGAAACCGGAAGCGGTTGACGCCCGTATATAATCGGAGAGGCAAGGCCATGCAAAACCGAATCACCGATATCGCTGAAAGACGAGACAGCCGGAGCGACGAACCGCAGCCCGTCGGCGAGATTCTCGAAGAACTGCTCGCCCAGTATGAGCGGCAATTCCCGGACGTCCATATCGCTGTCGTGGAGACGACGGCGACGGCGGTGTGAGCCCCATCGTTCTCGCTCATCCTTTTGGATTGGTCAATCGTCCCAGGAACAGGATGCTGCCGGTCCGGTTGTCGCGAATCAGGAAGAGGAACGGATGATCGGCACGGAAGACCACCGGATGCGGCCCGGGGGCCGCTGCTCTGGTCATGACGACCGCCGTGGCGGCTGCCGCCTCTGTGCCCCACTCCTGCACATCGACGAACGCTTTGTGAATGACCGCCGAAATGAACAATTCCCGCTTCCCGGTCATGCCGGAGAAATCGGCGTTGCGCGTGAATGCCAGCGGCATCCCCATCGATCCCAACACCTTCTCCAGTTGAAACCCCGAAGTCACCTTGAACTTGGGCAACAAGACTTGAACCATCTGCATCTTCAGCCCTGACGTCCATGTTTTGGGGGCTTCAGCCGATAGTCTCTTTTCCAGTTTGGAAAGACCGTCCACCCCGTTCGGCAGCAGCACGAACATGGAGACGTTCCTGCCGACGTAGGGCAGTTCGAGGACTTGCACGTCGCCGACGACCCCATAAGCGAACATCGCCGTCTGCCGCATCATCGGCGTATTCACCCTCTCTTGAGACGTTAGCTGGAACGGAGCGTCCTGCGTCGCTCGGGCCTCGAATTTCATCTGCCAGTCGCCCTTGAAGTAGATGGCGTTGGTCAAGACCAGCGCCGTGGCCGAGTTGAGCACTCCCCGGCCGATCAAATCCTTGATCTTCTGCTCGGTCTCCTTTTCCACCCAGGTATTGATCGTGCGTCGAGCCGCCTCTGCATTTCCGGCAAAGTCGACTTGGGCCAATTCGGCGCCGAAATCATCGCGGGTTACTTGCAGAAACGTCGGCAGGAAGTGGTCGCCAGTCTGCCCCCAAAGTCGGTTGGCGATGCGAAGCTGATAGCCTTCCTTCTTGACGTCGCCGTGCAGTTTGGCCGCCAGGGCGGCGAATGCCGACGGGAGTTCTTCCTGGGGCACGGTGAAGTGCAGTGTCTTCGCCATTTCGGCGGCGGTCGTGCCCCGTGCGCCGGCGTAGGTCATCGCCAGGGCGGTGGAGATGCTGTAGGGCGAGAGGAAGACGTTGCCCTTGTTCTCGTCCTGAAGTTTCGCATAGAGAGCCAGTGCAAAGGCGTTGTTCCCTTGGACGACCGCCTCCGTCGGCGGCGGCGGCTCGACCGCGTCGGATGCGGCGGCGCAAGACCCGATGAAGACGACGGCGGCAGTGACAACCGACACCACGAGCGAGATAGGTTTTCCAGACATGAGAGTTTCCTTGCGATAGGGGGTGTCAGGAAGATAGCCTGACGCTTATTGGACGCCAACCCTGGCGGAAAAGTTCCTCCAGCCGATAGCACGTGGCAGCAGCGGCCGACAGAAGCGACTCATCAGAAGCGATTGTGCCGCCGCCCCCGGGATGCGAGTGCCTGTATTCTAGAGCAGTTCCACGGTAGGTCTAGCGCATTCTGGGCGAACTCGGTAAATTGGGTTCATCTCACTCAAGGAGGTGACCCTGATGAAACCGTACGATGCGGAGTTTCGCGGCGAAGTGCTCGCCGCGTGCGATACGAACGAAGAGCGGCGCGTGATCGCGCTGCGTTTCAAAGTTTCAGAATCTTGGGTGCGGCGCATCCAGCAACAACGTCGCGAGACCGGCCAAGTGGCGCCAAAGAAGGCGGCTCCGCGTCAGCCCGCGTGGCATGCTTGGGCAGACTGGCTCGTCGCCAAGATCGCGGCTCGGCCCGACATCTATCTGCGCGAACTGCAAGCCGATTTGAAGCGGGAGCGCGGCGAAGAGGTTTGCCTGGGAACGCTTTGCGCCGCATGCCAAGCGCTCAAGCAGTCGCGAAAAAAAAGACGCTGATTGCCAGCGAACAGGATCGCCCCGATGTGGTTGAGCAGCGCGCGGCATGGCGCGCTTCGCAGGAGTCGATCGATCCCGCCAAAGTCGTTTTCATCGATGAAACGTGGGCTAAATCCAACATGACCCGCACCTACGGCCGCTCGGAACTCGGCACGCGTTTGCTGGAAAAAACTCCTTGCGGACGTTGGCAGACGACGACTTTTTTGGGCGCATTGCGGGCCGAGGGATTCATCGCTCCGCTTACCGTGGAAGGCGGCATCAACGGCGAACTGTTCCGCGCCTGGGTCGAGCAACATCTGGCACCGGCCTTGAAACCTGGCGACATCGTGGTGATGGACAATCTCTCCAGCCACAAGGTGGCTGGAGTTCGCAAAGCCATCGAAGCGGCCGGTGCCGAGCTGCGCTACCTGCCCCCGTACTCGCCGGACCTGAACCCCATCGAGTTGGCGTTTTCCAAGTTCAAAAAGTTGCTCCGTGACGGAGCCGAACGGACCGTCGATAAGCTATGGAAACTCTGCGGCAGCATCCTCGACCAATTCACGGAATCCGAGTGCCGAAACTATTTTCAACACTGCGGATACCGCTACACCTAAAATGAAACCGCTCTAGGCATCCGTTTCCTGTCGGGCAAAAAAAGATAAGCCTGCGAAAGGCAGGCTCGCAGTACCCCCTAGGGGAGTCGAACCCCTGTTCTCGGACTGAGAATCCGATGTCCTGGGCCACTAGACGAAGGGGGCTTCCTACTTGGCTATCGGTTCCTAGCCGATAGAACACCGATTTTTACCGACATTGGTCCAGCCTGTCAACCCTCGTCGTGGAACTGCTCGAGCCACTTGTTCCACTCCCGGCCGGAATTCTCCCCCAATTTCGCTCGATTGCGGTTGATCGCAAATCGCAGCAGCTTCCGCATCGGTTCGCTCGTGAGCTTGTCACCGTTGGGGGTCAATTCGAAGAGCTTGCTGAGAATGCTGTTCGACTCCTCGTATTCGCCGCGAATGCTCAACACGCCGCACTGGCCCGCCAGCCCGAACGCCTTCAGCTCGACTTCGAACTTGGGGTTTGCGGCGTCGAGATTGGGGCTGGCCAGCTTCTCGAAAATTGCCATCGCCCGATCCCACTCGCCTTTTCGCAGGTAGATCAGGGCAAGCTGTTGTTGCGCTCGGAGCGTGACGTATTCCTTATCGGGGAAGTAGTCGATCACACTCTGCCAGGCGGCCTCCGTGTTGATCTGGCTGGCTCGATAACACTGCCGCCAGACATTATCTTCCTTGCGGATGGCGGGAGTGGCCGCGCGGGCTTCGGCCAGCAGCGACGCGGGCGTCACCAGCCACCACGCGGCCGCGCCGCCGGCGGCCAGCGCCGCGAGCAAACCCACCACAACGCCTGCCGCTCGCCAACCCCGCGACCGCCTGCGGCTTGCCGCCTTCATCAGCTCGTCGAGCTGCCGCGTCAGGCGCGATGCGCGGATCGGGGGGCATTTCGGCCGCGATCGAGTCCCAAGCGGGCAAATCCTGCGGCCAATCGTCGCCAAAATGCTCCGTCTGCACGCGACGCAACTCGCGCAGCAAATCCCGGGCCGAGGCAAAACGCCGCGACGGATCCTTTGCCAACATCTGGTGAACGATGCGGCAGAGCGACGGCGGCAGATCGGGCCGCAGCGATTCCATCGGCTGCGCCGATTTCTTCAAATGCTGCACCGCCACGCCCAGCGCGGTTTCGCCCTCGAACGGCGGCGAGCCGGTGAGCATGTGGTAACAGGTCACACCGAACGAGTAGATGTCGCTACGGGGATCGAGCGATTTTCCTTCGACCTGCTCGGGGCTCATGTACAGCGGCGTGCCCAGGGTGATGCCGATCTGCGTCAGGTCGTTGCCGCCGCCGGCGCCCGTCAGCCGGGCGAGCCCGAAGTCGGCCACCTTCACCTCGCCGCCGGCGGTGAGCATGATGTTTTCCGGCTTGATGTCGCGATGGACCACCCCCTGCTCGGCCGCCTTGACCAACGCGGAGGCCACCTGCCGCATGATCGACAGTGCATGGGGCAGATCGGGCGGGCCATGCCGAGTGATATAATCGCGGAGGTTTTGCCCTTGCACGTACTCCTGGGCGATATAGTGCAAGTTGTTGACGCAACCTACTTCGTAAATCTGCACGATGTTGGCGTGCACCAGCGAGGCGGCCGCCTGGGCCTCCAACTCGAACCGTTGCAGATAGACCCGATCGCCGGCCAGTTCCGGCTTGAGAATCTTGACGGCCACGCGGCGTTTCAGCCGTTCCTGCTCGGCCAGATAGACGTCGGCCATCGCCCCGTGGCCCAACCGCCGCAGCAGACGGAAATCGCCCAATTGCCGGCCGGAAAGGTCGGAATCGGGGGCGGGCGGCGGGGATGGGGGGGCATCGGAGGACATGGCGACTGGTGAACCTCGGGCGGCGTGGTCGTGTACCATCTTCTATTATCGACGATTCGGCGGCGGTACGCAACGGTTCGGGACAAACACGAGCGGATGAATCACCTGTTGGCTGTGAAGGAGGTTCCCAAGGCGACATGGGCGCTGCTGGAAGCTTGGCGGGGTGCGGCGTGGTCGATAGTCTCCAATGGTGAAAACGATTCGTTGGACGGCTGCCATTGGTTGCTCCATGCGAAGAACCTCCAACACGCGCTCTTTGTCCCAACGGCAGCCCCGAAGTCCGGCAAGCGGCCGAATCGCTGGTAAGTTGGCTGGACGGCAGGACGGACATGGGGATGTCAAGCCGCGAGAAATTCGCCCGGTGGTGGGAAGCCGATCCTGGTAGTCGTGTAACACATCCCCGATGGCGGAGAGGGCTGAAGCGAAGTCAAAGGCAGCCATTCCGCCCACCGGCTCGTCGGGCGAAAAGGCGTCAAAATCGGCCGGCCGCGAAGCACAGATGTCTCCGCCGAAGCCGTAACTACTTGCCAATTGCTGGAGTTTTAGCGAAGATCAGGAGACTTTAACCCCGGCTACCCAATTCCGCCCGCCAGTGGCCGCTCTTGATCCGCCCGATGACAGTTTGAGAGAACGAATGCCGAATTTGCCGCTGTTAGACCCTGAGTCGCGCCAGGTCGAACATCTCGGAAGTCGCAAACAACTGATCTTTGGCGATCTGATCGGCAAGAGAGGTCAACTGCGATAGGCCACCGCTGTGGCCAACAGTGATTTGCGATGCCAACTCCGTTTGGCCCCAGTCCCAGCCACCCCATCCGTGATGATGCCGCTGCGGTGGAGTTGGAGTAGTAGGGGGAGGGGTCGGAGTGGGAGGAGTCGGAGTGGGAGGAGTTGGGGTGGGAGTCGGAGTCGGGGTGGGAGTCGGAGTCGGGGTCACGATGCTGGTTCCAGCATAGGTCACCGTAAAGCTCGACACACTTCCCGAAAAACCGTCGGCGGAAGGTGCTGCAGTGTCCGACAGCGAGCCGGTTGACGCCTCCAACGTGGAACGGGACTGGATGTTGATGGCATAAGACTGCCAGTTGTCGATGGCACCGGTTGTGCCGCTGACAGTGGCGTAAGCGTTCGAAAACGCCACCGATCCAAAGTTTGCCAGCGGCAGAACGCCGTAGTTGGAAGACGGGGCTTCAACGACCCATTCTGCCGAAGATAATGCCGCTGTTTTCGCTGTCAAGGTGGTTGAGAAGCTCTCGGACTCCGTGGTATCGGTGATTGTCAACACGAAGTCCTTTTTTGCCGCACTGTAGGCGACCGAGCCAGAGATCAAATCGTCTGGCTCTACGGTAAAGGCCGTGCCCTTAGTCGTCGTGGCGATGGTTATCGAGGCCGACGGGTACATCTCATACCAGGCATAGTAGCTGGCTTTGCCGTTGACGACGTCTTCCCCAGTCCCGATTTGCTCGACGGTGGAGGAAGTGTAACCGTCGATCCCCACCCACACCGCCGAGTAGCCGTTGGTGTTCGTGCTGACCGTTGGCACTGTCCACGATCCAGCGACGTAGCTCACCGAATTGCCGGTTACCGCATAGCCCGACCAGTTCGAGCTAACGTTGCTGATGGGAGCAATGGTGGTGTTGGTCTTCGCCGCCTCTACTGCTGCGGGCTGGATGTGGACAGCGTGGGAAGCCACTGCCGCAGATAGTCCAGGCACGACCGATAACGCCAGACGTCGTTCCAAGGCTTCACAACGCAACGTTCTCGTGCTTGCACGCCGTGATTTCATGGATGTAGCTCCTGTTCCATTTCGGAACCTGCCCTTCTTTGGTTCCGTTTTCGCCGCTACAAAAATCAATTCTACCTGCCGTCGGAAAAGGTGTCAAGAATCGAGCGCGTAGTCGTGCAATCCCAGCAAGTTGGTCCGACCCACAACATTACGTTGTCGCTCATGATGAAGATCAATTTCGGGAAACCGTCCCAGAAGAAAGCCGCCGTGTCCCCCATCGGCGGCTTCCCCACATTCGGCAGATCGTGATTCATCAAACCTTCGGTCAGCAGTCAGCTTCGGCTACGTAGTGCCGTTCTGCTTCTGCCCCTGATTCTGATGGCTTTGTTTCCAGAGTTTGTGGGCCTTCTTGAACTGCGGGAAGGTCATTCCCGTCACGCCGTTCTTGGTGGTAGTCCCGCCCAATGTCACCAATTCCTTGTAGGCGGCGGTGGCCTTCGTGGCACCCATCTTTGGGTGACCGGCAACAAACTCCGCTAGGGTCAGGAGGCCGTCGTGATTGGTATCCATCTTCTGAAAACGTTCCGCCAACGGGTGCTTCTTGGCGGTGGCGCCGTCGGCACTGATTGCCACCAGACACGCCGCGACCAGACTGAACAATATCGCCAAAACTCTCATGTTTCCCTCCTTCTCTGTGCAAACTAACATCACTGTAAACAGTCTCTATCAGGAGAAACCCCTGACCTTCAGCGAGGTTTCGGGCAAATGCAGACGGCCGAGGACGAGAATGGGGATCCTCGCGGATTCGGGGGACATAAACCAATTATGGCAAAACAGGCAAGTTGGCTCTGCGTCTCGGAGCGGTTCGGACATGATGAATTGCCCAACCCGCCACAACAAGAATTCTCTCCCCGGAATTGCCGCACCAGAATTGCCGCAGGCGATTATAGGCGACCTCTTTTTTCTCCCCCGTTTAATGACGCAGAGCGACGGCGTCTCCGCCGCAGCGCGCCGACTGAAGGCAGGCGTCGAGGACTTGCTGCGTCTTCAGTGCCATTTCGCCCCAGGAATCATCCGGTTTGCCGGTGAGCGCCAATTCGGCGAAGCGGCGGAACATGTTCGCCTCCTGCGAATTCTCGCTGCTGTTGCTGTCTTCGCGGACCACGAAACGCCGTGGATGTTCATCCAAATTAAAATCACAACCCGTGATGGTGTGAACGGGATTTGACACCGTAAAGCCAACTTCGCCGCCGCGCCAAGGGAGCACGAAGTCGGGCACGTAAAGGAATCCCTTCGTTCCCGCCAAATTCACCCACTGCTGGATTTCCGCCAGGAAGGAACAATAGAAAGCGGCCGAGACGCCGCCGGCGAAGAGAAGCTCCGCCGAGAAGTCGGTCGGCACTGTCGTTGGGCTGTCCGGGCGACGATCTTCGGCAAGGATACAGCCGGTTACCCTTTCCGGCAGTTCCCAGTTCATCGCCCACAGAATGAAGCGGATGTTGTACCAGCCCAAATCGCCGAGACACCCGAGCGGCTCAAGCTGACTGTGGGCGCGGATATTGCTTGCGAAGAACTCGCTTGTGGCGCCGAAGGTGAATTGCGAGGTAATCCGCTTCAGCGTGCCGATATCGTGCCCCTCGGCGAGAATTCTGCGGATGCTCTCCATCCGCCGGCTGTGCATGAACATTACTCCGTCCATGAATTGGACGCCATGCTGCCGGCAGGCGGCAAGAATCTCGTGAACGTCTTGGGATGTCGCGCCGACCGGCTTTTCCACGAGCACGTGTTTTCCGGCTTCCGCCGCGCGGATGACCCACAGCTTGCGGATCCCGGTTGGCAGGGGAATATAGACGGCGTCCACGTCGTCGCTGGCCAACAGCTCTTCATAGCTGCCCATCACGCGCGGCGGCGGATCGAAGGGGACATATTGCTGACATTCGCCGATGAACCGCCGGCAGCGGTCAGGTTCTCGGCTGGCCACGGCCGTCAACGAGCAATTCGGCGCATTGCGGATTGCCTGCCAGTTCTTCCGGGCGATGTTGGCCGTTCCCAAGATTCCCCAGCGGCAGATTGTCTTTTGCATAGGGGTGAAGAACCGGGCAGGACTATTTATCAGGATTCAACTCGCCTTTGGCCCCGGAGAATAGTTCTGCTCCCGTCTCCGCTCTATCCATCGCCGGAAAAGACGCCCGCCCCCTTTCCCTTTTCGTTTACTGTTCCTCGGAATCGCCTGGCAGGCAGGTCAAAACTCGGCATCCTCCGGTATCAATTCATCATCGGACAACTTCACTTCGATCTTCCTTCCCTGCAATTTGTCGAATTTCGCCCGCTGCTCCGGGGTGAGAACGTCCAAAATGGGCTTCGTCGCCTCCACTTGGATTTTGTGCGACTCCCTCATGGATTCAATTAGCTTTCGGCGGCGTTCCCTGGGGTTGAGGCCGTGGAGATCGGGCTGCTCGGCGAATTGTCTCTTCTCCATGCGATCACTCAGCGTGCGGATTTTCCCGCGTTGCTCTTCGGAGATATTTAACGCCTTGACGATCTCGGGCCTGGCCAGGGCGGCCGGAATCGCCATCTGGATATGAATTTGCTCGAGTCGCTCGCGTTGGCTGGGTGTCAGCGTCGCAAGGATCTTCGTCCCCAACTCTTTGTTCTTGCTCTTCCAATTCTCAGACAATTCCCGAAACTCCCGGTCCCGCGTCTCAAGCTCCTCGTGCGTGAAGCGCCGGGATGGGGGGAAAATCTCACGCGACCTGGCGAGGAATTCCTGCCATTGCTCTTTGGAGATGTTGACAAAAGCCCTGATCTTCCCGATCTGATCGTCCGTCAGGCCGAGATCCTTCTGAACCGCCCCCAGCAGTAGCTGCCGAACACGGATCGAGTCGTCGTCCAATTTGAATCGCGTGGCCGTCGGTCTGGCCTGCTCTTGCACCGAGGGACGGCCTTTCTGATTTCCGGCGGGCGGCTGAGCGGCTCGCTGGCATCCCGTCCACGAAAGACAGGCGGCGACGGCCAAAACCACCAAGCCCAATCCACGTGCGATCATCGCCGGAGTCCCTTCAAAGAACAGTTCCGAGGAGTCTACAAGCAAACGACCGGGTCTATCCCCCGACGGCTGGCGGCAGACAAACCCCATTTAACATACCATCCGCCTCGGGGCCCGAAAAGGAGAGGGAAAAACGGGACAGGTCCAATTTGCCGGAACGGCCCGAAGGGCGCTTCGCACAAATTGGACCCGTCCTCTTTTTTCCACCTTGGGCCTTGTGCGGTTGGGGGGGCGGGCTTGGATCCCAGGCCGCTGGCCTGGGCTTTCGAGTGAGACACTTTCAGCGTCGGAGAGCAACGCCGTCGCCGTTGGCTCCAAGTTAAACGATTGTTGCGGACTTTAGTCCGCCCTACAATGGGTGTCGGCCCAGCGCTAGCAACCTGAGAAGCAAAAAACGATTTTCGCGGCACGAGAGACGTGGCATACTCCTATGAAGAAGATCGATCTGTGGTGGCTGTTGGCGTGGCCGGTTTATCAGCTTGTCGGTACCGCTCGACATGAACTGAGCCATGCGGTCGTGGCGGCTTGGCAGGGAGCCCGGATCACACAGATCGAGGTCTTGCCCTCGTTCCAACGGGAAGGATTCCTTTGGGGATACGTCGTGTGGACCGGAGGGCACACCGATGCACTGGTCGCTGCGGCGCCGTACTTGTGCGATTTGGCGGTGTTTCTCGTGTTCTTGCCGCTCTGCACGTTGGCCGTTCGAGCGCGGCGCTGGCTCTGGATCAACTGCTTCGTCGTCGGTTTGCTTTCGCCGCTAATCGATACGGCGGCCAATTACTCGAAGCTTTTCCGACGCAACGCGGGCGACGTGAATGACCTGGCGGCACAGTTCTCGCCCGTTGCAATTCACGCGATTTTCTTGGCGGTTCTCCTCTTCTATCTGATCGGAATCTGGTTTGCCTGGCGTGCCTACAATCGCGGTTGAAGATACGTTACACTGTCACAATTGTCGCCTTTCGCCCCGCGAGAGAAACGCCGCTTTTGCGGAGCGAAAGGCGACAATCGACGCCCTATCCCTGACCGAACGAAGCAAATGCCTGAAACGACGCCCCCCTCGCCCAGCGATCCCGCCTTCCGCTGGCACGAACTGGCCTGCCGCGTGCTCGACGATCGGCGACTGGCCGCGGACGAGGGCCTGGCCATTCTCCGCAGTGGCGACGACGAACTGCTCAACCTGCTGGCGGCAGCCTATCGTGTGCGGCGACGGTGGTTCGGCAATTGCGTGAATTTGAACTACCTGATCAACGCCAAGAGCGGACACTGCGGCGAAGACTGCGGCTATTGCTCGCAATCGCGGGTGTCGAAGGCCGACATCCCCCGCTACCGCCTCGTTTCGGCCGACGAAATCCGTGAGGGGGCCCGAATTGCCGCCGAACAGAACGCCACAACCTACTGCGCGGTCATCTCCGGCCGCTCGCCCAGCGATCGGGAACTCGAAACGCTCAGCCAGGTCGTGCCGGAGGTGAAGGCCGCCTACGGGCTGAAGATCTGCTTCTCCGTCGGCCTGCTGAACGTCGAGCAAGCCCGGCGACTGAAGGCGGCGGGCGTCGATCGGATCAACCACAATCTCAATACCAGCGAGCGGTTCTATCCGCGGATCTGCACGACCCATTCCTACCAGGATCGCCTGGCCACGCTGCAAAACGTGCGGGCGGCGGGGCTGGAAATCTGCTCGGGCGGGATCGTCGGCATGGGCGAGGAGGACGCCGACGTGGTCGAATTGGCCCTGCGGCTCGGCCAGTTGCAGGCCGAGGCGGTG
This sequence comes from uncultured Planctomycetia bacterium, assembly GCA_963719005.1. Lineage (GTDB taxonomy): Bacteria > Planctomycetota > Planctomycetia > Pirellulales > Thermoguttaceae. Next base: position 1,217,732 of record CAVRAR010000014.1, on the reverse strand, counting down.
CCGGTCAACTTTCTGCTGCCGATACCGGGGATTCAAGTCCCGTTCCAGGAACTCCCGCCGCTGAATCCCCGCTACTGCCTGAAGGTTCTGGCGCTGTTCCGGCTGGCCAATCCGCGTGGCGAGTTGCGGATCGCCGCCGGCCGCGAGCTGCACCTGGGCCCGCTGCAACCCCTGGGGCTGTACGCGGCCAATTCGATTTTCGTCGGCGGATACCTCACCACCGGGGGGCAACCGCCGGAAGAGGACCGCCGCATGATCGAGGCGTTGGGCTTCACGATCGGCCGTTGACCTGCCGTGGGGGTTTTGGCATAATAATAAGTCTCGACCAACCGACCAAAAGGAGGCTTATGTGAGTTGCAGTGAACGCAAGCGGGAACTTCGTCGCCGTCGCCATCGCAAGAAAAAGGTCTCGATCCTGGTGCGAAAGCTGGAAAAAGCCACGGTTTCGGAGAAGACGATCATCGCCGACAAGCTCCGCGCCCTATCCCCCGGCGGCGAAACGATCGTCGCCCGGCTGGAACTCGACAAGCGGTAGGGGCCCGGCAATTCTCTCCGCCGTGTTGGTGCTGCAACTGCCGACGTTGGAGCGGCGGTTGCACTGCTGCCCCAGCGTGGGCCGGCCGCCGCCGGAAACACCGCGTGGACGCGGCGGCTAAACGAGGACACCGTGGAAGTTCTCCTGCCGTCTTACCGCCGGTTAGCGTACGGCGACTGCCGGCTTTTCGGCTTTCTCTTTGTCCCCTGCCGACTGCCCACTGCCGACTGCCGACTGCCCACTGCCGACTGCCGACTGCCCACTGCCGACTTCTTCCTTCGCGTAACCGTACTGCTCGATGAACGCCGACCAGCGGCGGGTGATTTCGGCGTGCAATTCGGGCGTCATCTGGTAGCGGTTCGTCTTGTAGTCCTTCTGGCCTGCAAAATACTTCTCGATCACCGGCCGCACGGTCTCGAAATCGCCCAGTTGCAGCTCCTCGTAAACCCTTCGCATCTGCGCGATCGGGCTGGCGATCAGCTCTTCGTAGCGAATCTCGCAGAACTGACCGGCTGCGATCAAATGGCGGTCGCGCTCGAACGCTTCGTACATCCGCGTCAACGTCTTGAAGACGTGCTCGTCCAAGCCATCGTACTTCGGCACTTGCAGGCCCTCGTCACGGTAGAGCCGCTTCCAAAGATTGACGGTCGAGGGGAAGATGACGTACGGGTCGCGGACGATATGCACGAACTTCGCCTTGGGAAAGATTTCCAGCAGCGTGCGGATGCGGCTGGTGTGCGGCGGCGATTTCAGCACGATTCGCTTCGGGTTTCGCAGCGTGACGCACTTCAGGAACCAGAGCAGCGCCCGTTTCCAGCGGGCCGCGTCCGCCGCCGACACGCCGCGCATGTCGAGATACTCTTGATACTGCGGCGGATGATTGGGAAAGACGGTGGTCAGATAAGGGGACGGAACGCCCATGTTGCACATGGCGAACTCGTCTTCCTGCGGATGGTCCCAGCCGGCCAGCATATTGTCCATCGGCCGATGGGCCGGCAAGAGGAACTTCAGCAGCGGCCTTGTCCACCAGCCCGATACCAGAAAATGATTGGGCGAGAAGCAGGCGTAGGTGTCGGGAAAGGTATGCCTGGGGTCGAGCACCAGCAGTTCGTGCAGCAGCGTCGTGCCGGAACGCCAATGGCCGATCACGAAAATCGGATCGTCCTTGATCTCGGTCCGTTCGATTCTACGGCCGAGCAAGAGAAACTGAACGAACCAAAGGACGGCATTGAAGCAGGCGACCGCGGAGATGATCACCCCCATGGCAATGCGGCTGGGAGACATGGCAAACCGGTTTCGCCAGAGCAGCCGCGACCACCCACGCAGACTCATTCCATCCCAGAAACGTGGAATCCAAGGTCGATCCTTGTATCCTGGCTTTTGTTCCGCCGCCGCTTTGCCATCCTGGACAGTGCCCATTGCCGCTCCTTGGGGGAAGCCCTGTAGCCGCTGACACGGCATCTCGGCATCCCATACTTCCCAAATTGACTACGCGAGCCATTCAACCCATGCTCGCCGCGTATAGTAACAGATTATACGTGGGTGTGGCAAGGTCTGTCCGTTGGGATATTTGCTACCAGTCCCCGAGGTGGTGTGGCACTGCTTCGCAGAGGAGGTGCGGAACAGCAGGTTACGTGTCCGGTGAGGCAAACATTCTTGTCTGCCATAAGTGCCGCATCTTTCGCGGCAGACAGGCATGTCTGCCCCACCGTGGTAAGGAATGCGGGTTGGCCATCTACAAACCGACCTGGACAATCGGGCCGGTTTTGGCTACCCTCCCGCTCCTTATCACACGGAGCCACGATGTCTTCTGTAGCGATGCCGCGCCCTGCGGCGCCGGGCCCCTGGGCTCGGATTCAAGACCTGATTCTGCCGATCGGCTTGGTCGCCAGCTTGCTGGTGATCTTGATGCCGGTGCCGGCTGAATTGATGGATCTTCTGCTGGCGGCAAACATCACCATCGCAGTGATAATGTTGCTGACGACGCTCTACGTGCGGACGCCGCTGGAGTTCAACATCTTTCCCTCCTTGTTGCTGGTCACGACGCTGTTCCGGCTGGTGCTGAACGTGGCCACGACGCGATTGATTCTTACCCGCGCGGCCGCCGACGGCGAGTTGGCCGCCGGCGGAGTGGTTCGCGCGTTCGGCCAGTTCGTCACCGGCGGCGCTACCGGCGCCGATAACGTAGTCGTCGGGCTGGTGATTTTCTCGATCATCGTCTTGATTCAATTCGTGGTCATCACGAAGGGGGCCACGCGGATCAGCGAGGTTGCCGCCCGATTCACCCTCGACGGAATGCCGGGCAAGCAGATGGCGATCGACGCCGATCTCAACGCCGGCGTGATCGATCAGCGCGAGGCCCAGCGCCGCCGGCAGGAGATTTCGGGCCAGGCCGACTTCTTCGGGGCGATGGACGGGGCCAGCAAGTTCGTGCGCGGCGACGCCATCGCCGGCATCGTAATCATTCTCATCAACATCATCGGCGGCCTGTTCATCGGCATCGTGCAGAACGGCATGAGCCCCGGCCAGGCCGCCTCGTTGTTCACCACGCTGACGATCGGCGACGGATTGGTGACGCAAGTGCCCGCGTTCCTGATTTCGCTGGCCGCCGGCATGTTGGTCACGCGCAGCAATCAGGCGACCAATCTGCCGAGCGAGTTTCTGCGGCAGCTCTTCTTGCGTCCGCAGGCGTTGGCGCGTGGCGGGCGGATTGCTCGGCATTTTGGTCTTCACGAATCTGCCGCGAATTCCGCTGCTTTTCATCGGCGCCGCGTGCGTCGGCTTGGCCATCACGCTCTCCCGCCGCGAAACCAAGGCATACGCCGCGGAGGACAAGAAGCAGACCGAGGCCACGCGGCGATCGCAGCAGCGAGTCGAGGATTATCTGGCTGGTCGATCCGATGGAAGTGGAATTGGGCGTCGGGCTGATCCGGCTGGCCGATCCCAAACGGGGCGGCGATCTGCTCGAACGAATCCAGCGGGTCCGTCAGAGCCTGGCCGCCGAAATCGGCATTATTCTGCCGAAAGTCCGCGTGCGCGACAACATGCGGCTCGATCAGAATCAGTATCGCATCAAGATCGCCGACATGGCCGTCGCCCAGGGGACGCTCGACGCCGGCGTGCTCGATCCCGGCAATACGCTCGCGGTGCATTTGAGCGAAACGGTCCGCCGGCACGCCGACGAGCTGCTTACCCGCGATGCCGTGAAACACCTGCTCGACGAGCTTCGCCGCAGTTCGCCGGCCGCGGTCGATGAGTTGATTCCCGGCGTGATGAAGCTCGGCGAGGTGCAGCGGGTGCTGCAAACGCTGCTGCGCGAACAGGTCTCGATCCGCCAGTTGGAGCCGATTCTCGAAACGCTCGGCGACTACGCCGCCCACACGAAGAGCACGGTCGAGTTGGCCGAGCACGTTCGCCGGCGGCTCGGCCGGGCGATTTGCCTGCGCTACCGCGACGCGGGCGGCCGGTTGCGCGTCGTTACGCTCGATCCGGCGTTGGAGGAGCGGATTCGGGCGGGCGTCGAGAGCAGCGACGACGGCTTGGAAATCCTGCTCTCGCCGCACGACGTGGACGAAATCTGTGCCGCGATCGAGGGCGAAACCGCAAGACTCACTGCCGCCGGCCATTTGCCGATCGTGCTGGTCAGCCCATCGATTCGGCCGGCCTTGAAGCAACTGGCCGCGGCACACGTCTCGCAATTGGTCGTGCTCGGCTTACAGCGAAATCACGCGCGATACGAAGATTGAGGCGGTGGGCATGGTGTCGACGGACGGACAGCGGACAGCGGTCAGCGGTCAACGCGCGGCGTAATCCGAAGGAGCGCGCTGGCTCGCTTCCCTTCGGGCCGCCGCTAAACGATGTACTTGGCGCTTCAATCACAAATCACAAATCTTCAATCCCCGATCCTGCCATGGAACTTCGAACTTATCGAGCGGCATCGATGCACGCGGCGTTGGCGCTGGTGCGTCGTGAATTGGGGCCGGATGCGGCCGTTTTGCACACTCGCGAAATCCGCGGGCGCTGGCTTGGCCTGCTGCCGGGCGGGCGGCAAATCGAAGTGACCGCCTCGCGCGGCATCAACGTGCCGAGCCGACTGCCGGCGCCGCCACGCGACGAACCGCCGCCCGAACCGCCGCCGGCGCCCAGAAAAATGGCGACGCGGCCCGTCGATGAGTCGCGGCTGACGCATCAGGTGCAGGGGCAGTTGAGCACGTTGCAGGCGATGGTGAAGGATCTCTGCCGGCACTCGAAGGGCGGCGGCCACAACGATTGGCCGGAAGAATTGTTCCGCCTGTTCACCGACCTGCTCGACACCGAACTGAGTGAGGGGTTGGCCCGCGAGCTGGTCGAACGGGTGCACAACGATCCGCGGGCGGAGGGCCTTTCCGATTTGATGATGCTCAAAGCCCACGTCGCCGGCATGATCGAGGAGGAGATTCGTGTTGTCGGTCCGATCCAGATTACGCCTGGCCGCTGCCGTTTGGCGGCGCTGGTGGGGCCGACCGGCGTGGGAAAAACGACGACCATCGCCAAGCTGGCCGCCAATTTTCGTCTTAAAGAGAAACGCCGCGTGGGGCTTATTACCGTCGATACCTACCGCATCGCGGCCGTCGAGCAGTTGCGGACCTACGCCGATATCATCGACCTGCCGATGCACGTCGTATCGACGCCGCGCGAGATGCGCGAGACCGTCGAGCGGATGAGCCATCTCGACCTGATCCTGCTGGACACCGCCGGCCGCAGCCCCAAGGATGAAGTCCGGCTTCAAGAGCTCAAGGCATTCCTGAGCGAGGCGGCCGCCGACGAAGTGCATCTGGTCCTCAGCAGCATGACCGGCGCGCGAACGCTGGAACAAACCGCCGAGCAATTCGCCATGGTCGGCGCCACGTCGCTGATTCTCACGAAGCTCGATGAGGTCCAGTCGCCCGGCAACGTGCTGCCGGTGCTGCGTTCCAGCGGGCTGCCGCTGAGTTACTTGACCGACGGGCAGAATGTTCCCGACGACATCGAGATCGCTGATGCGCACCGGTTGGCACGGCTGATTTTGGGGATTTGAAATTTGGAACTGGAAATTTGAGAATTGCGAAGCCGCGAGCGGCTTTGCCGGGCGGTGAACCGCCCAGCCCTCGTTATGGTCGACCAAGCCCATGATTTGCGACGGCTGGCTACGCACAGCAACGGGGCGGAATCGCCGGGTTGCAGCGATCGGCCTGCGCTGGTTGTGGTGGCCGGCGGCAAGGGCGGGGTCGGCACGACGACCGTGGCGCTGGGACTGGCCGCCGCTCTGGCCGAGAGCGGCAGACGCACACTGCTGGTCGACGCCGATTCGCGCGGCGGCGACGCCGCGTTGATGTGCGGCATCGAAGAACGATACACGCTTGCCGACGTTCTGGCCGGCCGACGGACTTGGAAAGACGCGATTTGCGCGGGGCCGCGGGGCGTCGGAGTAGTCGCCGGCCAACGCGGCTGGCACGACGGCCGAAATCCGGCCGCCGCCGCCGGGCACTTGCTCGAACAACTCGACCGTCAAGACCTTCACGCCGAACTGGTGCTAATCGACGCCGGCAACGTGCTCGATGGCGTCGTGCCGCATGTCTGCCGCGAGGCCAACGCCGTTGTCATGGTCACCACCGGCGACGTGGCGTCGGTGGTGGGTGCATTCGCCGGCATCAAAACGCTCGTTTCGGGATCCAATCCCGGCGGTTGGCCACCGTTGTACCTGCTAGTGAACATGGCGCCGACCGCTCGCGTAGCGGAAACGGTGTACTATCGACTCGCCCGGACTTGCCGTCGGGTGCTGGGAATCGAACTACAGTCAGCGGGGTGCTTGGCATTAGCAAGACGGCCAGGCAGAAATTCGGGGTGCGGTGTAATTGGATTAAACCTTCAAGTTCGCTTAGCCGATACAATGCGAGGAGTGTCGGTAGCCGAAGGATTGGCAAGCTGGCAAAGACACGTTGAGTTTAACGGCGCGTAGCACGCGGTGTTAGGCAATCGCTGAACGAGAGGAAATGGATTTCTAACCGCCGGTTCACGGCGGAGCATCACGGAGGATTCCTATGTCATGTGCCACCATTGCTCCTGAAGACGTCGAGCAACTGTGGATCGAATACAAGAAGGATATGTCGAACCAGGACCTTCGTAATCGCCTGGTGGAGATGTATCTGCCGCTGGTAAAATACAATGGCGAGAGGATTTGGGCAAGACTGCCGGAGGGCGTAGAGCTGGACGACCTGGTATCGGCGGGCGTTTTCGGCTTGATGGACGCGATTGATCTGTTCGACCTCTCGCGCGGCGTGAAGTTCGAGACGTACTGCGTGCCACGGATTCGCGGCGCGATGCTCGACGAGCTTCGCACGATGGATTGGGTGCCGCGGCTGGTCCGCTCGAAGGCGAGCAAGCTCAACGAGGCGGTCAAGAACCTTGAGGCACGGCTGGGCCGCCAGCCGAACGAGAACGAGCTGGCCCAGGAGATGCAGATTTCGGTGGGCGAGTTGGAGAAGATGATCCTCGACGCCAATGCCGTCAATCTGATCAGCCTGAACAAGAAATGGTACGAGACCGACAGCTACAAGGACGTTCGCGAGATCGACATTCTCGAAGACAAGAAGGGTGAGGATCCGACGCGGCGGATTCAGAAGAACGACTTGATGCGGCTGGTCACGAAGGGGCTCAATCGCAACGAGCGGCTGATCATCATCCTCTACTACTACGAGGAATTCACGATGAAGGAGATCGGCGCGACGTTGAATCTATCGGAAAGCCGCGTGAGCCAGATGCACAGTTCCATCGTGCAGCGCTTGCAGGGCCAGCTCGCCCGGCGGCGGCCGGAATTTGGAACCTAGCGAGCTTCTCGCCCACTTCGGCTAAGGCGGGCGAAACGCCCGAGGTGCGGCAAAATTTCTTGGCGATGCCACGATTGCTCCGAAGGAGCATGGTTCGCCCAGCCCAGGGCAACGCCCTGGGAAGCGGTGGCAGAGAGAACGATGTTGTCGGCCCAACGGGCCAATCGTTCATCGAATCGTTGGCCCGTTGGGCCGATACGCGAGCCTGGTGCCCTCCGTTCCCCAGGGCGTTGCCCTGGGCTGGGCGAACGGCAGGGCCTTCGGCCCATAGATTCTCTGCCAAGAAATCTTGCCACGCCCAACGCCCGCGCACCCATTGTGCAGCGACCGGCAAGACGATTATACTTACAGGCGCTATGAACCGGTCCATGCGGCTTGCACTGTGGTGCCTTTTCTTCGTTGCGTCGGCTTTCGAGCTTGCACGGGGCGACATCGCGGATGGGCGAATCCGTCTCGATCCGCCGGGGCCGCGGGAATTCGTCCTCGACAAGGCCAATCTGCTCGATCCGGCCGTCAAGACCCAGATTCAGCAGGAATGCAACAAGCTGCTGACCGACAAGGCGACGCCGATCATCGTCGTGATGATCCCCTCGATGGCCGACTATGGCGGGGCGAACCTGCGAATTGAAACTTTCGCGCGGCTGCTGTTCGACCAGTGGCAAATCGGCATCGCCAAGCTGGGCAACGAGAACTGGAACACGGGCATTCTGCTTCTGGTTTCCGTCGGCGATCGTCGAGCACGGATCGAATTGGGGGCCGGCTGGCGGCACGACAACGATCAGGTGTGCCAGCAGATCATGGACGAGCAAATTGTTCCCCATTTCAAGCAAGGGGACTATGCCGGGGGAATTGCGGCCGGGGTGAAAGCTCTCGACGCCATGGCGCGAGGCAAACCGCTGCCCGCCGTGCCGCGGCCGTGGTGGCATTTCGCCCTGGTCGCGGGCGTCTTCGGGTTGCTCGTCTTTACGATTGTGTCGCTCGTGCGCCGCGGTTCCGGCGGTTGGGCTTGGCTCCTCTGGGGCGCCATTTTCGCTCTGGTCGGGTATTTGCTGTACACGATCTTGACCAACAGTTCGTCGAACAGCGGCGGATTTGGCGGCGGCTCGTTCGGCGGCGGTTTCTCGGGCGGCGGCGGAGCCAGCGGGTCTTGGTGAGTTGAAATCATGAAAGACGCAAGCCAGCGATTCAGCGCCGAACAACGCCGGCAGGTTGCCGCGGCCGTAACCGCCGCCGAGCGCAAGACCTCGGCCGAGATCGTGCCCTGCGCGGCCACGTCGTCCGGGCGCTACGACCGCGCCGAGGACATCGTCGGCCTTTGGCTGGGAATGATCACTCTGGTCGCCGCCTGTTTGCTCTGGCCGCCGAACTCTCGCGAGTCTGGAAGCTGGGATTCCCCGGAACCGTGGATGTTCCCCGCCGCCTTGGTGCTGGTGGCCGTCGCGGGATTTGTGGTAGGGGCCATCGTGGCAAGTCGCGTCGGTTGGCTGCGGCGGCTGTTTACGCCCCGCCGACAGATGTGCGACGAAGTGACCGAGCGGGCAAGGGCCGTTTTCTTCGACCAACGGGTCCATCACACGGCCGGCGCGACGGGCGTTCTGCTCTACGTTTCGCTCTACGAGCGGAAGGCGGTTGTGTTGGCCGATCAGGCAATTGTGGATAAGCTTGGTCCCAACGCCTTGCAAGACGTATGCGATACTCTGACGGCCCATCTCCGCCGTTCGCATCCGACCGATGCGTTATGCCAGGCAATCGCCGCCGTGGGCGAGAAGCTTGCCGCGGTTCTTCCCGGCGCGGCGGATGACGTCAACGAGTTGCCCGACGCCCTGGTGATTCTTGACGGTTGCTAGTGTGGCCGTCCAGAAGTTTTCGTCGCTTGCAAAAGCGCATTTCGCCCTCCTGCGGCGTGATCTGCGGGAACTGGGTAAATTGAGTGACGGCTCAATCCCAACGGGGCCCCACTTGTCCATGACAGACAAATTCGCAAGAATTAACATCTGATCTCGATGCCTGCAAGCTGACCGACCCCTTCTTTTGGCGGCAGCGGCGTCGAGGAAGTCTCTGGACACCAACCATGCCGGAGTTGCCGAGATGAAAACGAACCATGGTATTCTGATGGCCGCGGCGATGCTGCTGGCCGCTCTGAACGCGAGTGTTGCGCAGGCGGCGGAGGAGAATTGGCCGCAGTTTCTCGGCCCGGGCTCGCACGCGGTCAGCGGCAACGCCAACCTGCCCGATCAATGGTCGGCCGGCGACAACGTGGCCTGGAAACGGGAGATTCCGGGACGCGGCTGGTCGTCGCCGATCGTGTGGGGCGACCGCGTGTTTCTCACCACCGTCGTCGAAGAGGGCAAGAAGACCGAGGGGCCGCAGAAAGGCTTCTTCATGGCCCCGCCGGCCGACGTCAACGCAAAATACCAATGGAAAGTGCTCTGCCTCGATCTGATCTCCGGCAAGATACTCTGGGAGCGGACGGTACGCGAAGGCACCCCTCCCGGTCCGACTCACGCAAAGAACAGCTACGCCTCGGAGACGCCGACGACCGACGGCGAGCGCGTCTATGCGTACTTCGGCAACGTGGGCGTCTTTTGCTTCGACTTCAAGGGGGAGCCGGTTTGGCAATACAAGATCGAGCCGCACACGATGCGGTTCGGCTGGGGCACCGCCGCTTCGCCCATTCTTTACGGCGATCGGCTCTATATCGTCAACGACAACGAGCAGGAGTCTTATCTGCTGGCGTTGGATAAACTGACGGGCAAGAAGGTGTGGCGTATGGATCGCGACGAGAAGAGCAATTGGTCGACGCTCTTTGTGTGGAAGAACGAAAAACGCACCGAGATCGTCACGCCCGGAAGCGACAAAGTCCGCTCCTACGATCTCGACGGGAAGCTGCTCTGGTGGTTCCGGGGGATGTCGCACATCACCGTGGCGACGCCCTATGCAGACGGCGGTTTCGTCTACGTCACTTCGGGCTTTACCAGGGACAAGGAACGACCGATCTATGCGATTCGACCCGGCGGCAGCGACGACATTTCGCTGGCGGCGGGCAAAACGAGCAATTCGGCGATCGCCTGGAGCAAACCGGCCGGAGCACCGTACATCCCCACGACGTTGGTCTATGACGGCCGACTGTATGTCCTCTACGACAACGGAACGGTCAGCGCCTACAACTCGCAAACGGGCGCCACGCTGTATGACCGGCAAAAACTACCCGGCGGCCAGCACTTCACTTCTTCCCCTTGGGCCAACAACGGCCGGGTGTTCTGCATCGACGAGGACGGCGTGACGTTCGTCGTCCGCGCGGGCGACAAGTTCGAGTTCCTGAGGAAGAACCCGCTAAGCGACGACGACGGCTGCCTGGCCACGCCCGCCATGGTCGGAGAACGGTTGCTCATCCGCACGGTGTCTCGGATCTATTGCATCCGAAAGAACGCTTCGCAGGAGTCGAAACGGGACGGCGGGTAGCAACTGGGAATCACACGATGTTACTCCTTGTTCCCACGCTCCGCGTGGGAATGCACCGGCTCCGACGCTCGGCGTCGCTTCCGGTGGGCGGCGGACATGCAACTCAGCAGCGCGGAGGATGCGGAGCGTCCAAGACGGGGCGTTCCCACGCGGAGTGTGGGAACGAGAAACGCAAGAGGAATCACAGCATGTTCGGTCGAATCTGGCGGCGGGGATGGCGGCTGCTTGTGGCGACGTGGAACGGGTGGCGAAAGAACGACGGCGGCATGCTGAGCGCGGCCATCGCCTATTATGGCGCGTTTTCGCTCTTCCCGCTCTGCCTGGTCCTGGTCGCGGGCTTGGGTGTCGTCGGCCGATACTCCACGTTCGTGCAGACCGAACAGCACGCCCTGATCGCCCACGTGGCCAAGGACATCAGCCCTTGGCTGGCCGATGAGTTGGGCGTCGTGCTCAACGGCATCCAGACGCAGGCCTCGCTGGGTGGAGTCGTCGGGCTGGCGGCGCTGGTTTTGGCGGCCATCGGCGTTTTCATGCAACTCGATAACGTCTTCGCCCGCGTCTGGCATACGCCGCCGCCGGCCGCCACCGGCTGGCTGGCCGCGATCCGCGAGGTGATCTGGAGCCGGCTCTCGGCGTTTCTCACCCTGCTGGCCATCGGGGTCATGCTGGCCGTGGTCTTTGTGACCGACGTGGTGTTGGCGAGCATTCGCCCCTATCTGACCGATTTGCCCGCCGGCCGGCTCGCCTGGAAAGCGGCGCAGACGCTGGTCACGGTCGGCTGCGACGCGACGTTGCTGGCGACGATCTACTGGGTGATTCCGAAGACCCACGTTCCTTGGCGAGCAGCGTTTGGCGGAGGGCTGTTTGCCGCGGTGATTTGGGCCCTCGGCCGCTGGCTGCTGTTGTTGCTGCTGGTCGGCAAGCAATACAGCGCTTACGGCATTCTCGGCGTGCTGATGGGCGTGATGTTCTGGTACTACTTCGCCAGCGTCGTGATCTTTCTCGGCGCGGAATTCGTGCATGCGCTGGCGGAGGAGAAGAACGCGGCGTGAGGGCGCGGGCGATGCGCGCCGACAGTCCCACCGCGGGCCGTTGACCCCCGGCTATTCCGGCTATTGCTGAACGAATTCGGAATCGGTGGCGCTTTACGACCAGTCGGTCTTGCCGTTCGCATTGAGCGAGGCAAACACATCGTCGAGGGCGCCGTTGTTGGAGGCGTCGCCGCCGCCGGCCAGGGATCGCCGTTGGCCAAGCGGCAGGGTGGCGGCCATGAGGTCCAACGAGTTGGAATGCTCGTAGCCGAGGACGTGGCCCATTTCGTGCATTACGGTCGTCAACAGATCGGCGCGATTGGCGGCCGCGCTGCCCGGCCGGGCGATAAGGTCGGTGGCCGTAAGCGGCGAGAACTCGGCGTCGTCGCCGGGGGTTGCGTCAACGAACCAGCCGTAGCCGGCGGCATCATCGTCGATCCAGATCGTCTTGCCCGAGGTTTCGCCCAACATGCCGGGCGCCAGATTCGCGATCTTGATGTTCACGCCGGCCATGACGGTTTCGACCTGGCTGCCCAATTGCGATTCGAGGCGATGGACCGCTTCGGCGGCGATGGGGGCCAACTCGGCGTTGTCGAGGTCGGCCGCCGAGCCTCGCGGCGCCGCCGAGGCCGCGACCATCAGGGCGGCGGCCACGGTGAACGAACCGTTGAGGGTCGACACGTTGCCGAGCTTGTCGGTGGCGCTGATGACGTAGTTGTGGGCGCCCGCCGAAAGCGAACCGAATCCCCAGGAATAATTGGCGCCGGACCCGGCGGCGTAGGGCCCGCCGATGTTCGACACAGCCGCACCGTCGATCGTCAGACGAACGCTTGCCACACCGTCAGGGTCAGCGGCGTTCCAAGTGATCTTGCTCTTCACCTGCGACACCACCACGCTACTAATCGTCGGGCCCGTGCCGGGCGAGCCGGTCAGGGTAAAGACGCCGTTAGCGGTTGACGCGTAGCCGGCCTTGTCAGTCGCAGTGATGGTGTAGGAGTGGTCGCCGGCGGCAAGGGAACCGTAAGACGCCGAGAAGTTCACGCCGGACGCAGCGACGTAGGGGCCGCCGACGTTCGAGATGGTCGCTCCATCGATTTTGAGCGTAGAACTTGCCACGCCGTCAGGATCGACGGCGTTCCAACTGATCCGGCCCTTCGCCTGCGACACCGCCACGCTGCCGATCGTCGGGCCAGAGACGGGCGAACCGGTCAGGGTACAGACGCCGCTTAGGGTCGAGACGTTGCCGGCCTTGTCGGTTGCGGTAATGGTGTAGGAGTGGTCGCCGGCGGCAAGCGAACCGTAAGGCGCCGAGAAGTTCACGCCGGACGCGGCGGCGTAGGGGCCGCCGATGTTCGAGATGGTCGCTCCATCGATTTTGAGCGTAGAACTTGCCACGCCGTCAGGATCGACGGCGTTCCAACTGATCCGGCCCTTCGCCTGCGACACTGCCACGCTGCCGATCGTTGGACCCGCGCTGATGAGGGTAAAGGCGCCGTTAAGGGTCGAGACATTGCCGGCCTTGTCGGTTGCGGTGATGGCGTAGGTATGGTCGCCGGCAGCCAGCACACCGTAAGACGCCGAGAAGTTCACACCGGACGCGGCGGTGTAGGGGCCACCGACGTTCGGCACGGCCAGCCCGTCAATTTTCAGCGTGGAGCTTGCCATGCCGTGGGAGTCGACCGCGTTCCAACTGATCTTGCCTTTCGTCTGCGACACCGCCACACCGCTGATAACCGGCCCATCGACCGGCGCGACGACGTTGAACGTGCCGGAACTGTCGGCGCTTCCGCCCAGGGTGTCGACCGAATGGATCGTATAGTTGTGGGCGCCCACCGGCCAGGAGCCGATATTGCAACTGAAGGTAACGGTGCCGCCGAATACGTCGGTGTACGGCGTGTAGGAGTTGCCATCGACAGTCAGGGTTTGGACGCCGAAGCCGTTGGGAGTCGTAACGTTCCAACTGATGGCCAGGAGATCGCTCGGTTCGAGGATGCCGTTCTTCGGGGTGGACGCCTCGGCAACTGTGACGTTGCTGATGATGGGGACGGCGACGTTGCCGAAGGTGACGGAGTTGTCGGTGCTTGTGGAGGCGGCGTTGGCCCGGTTCAGCGCGTCGTGGGCCATGCCCGCGGCGATCGAAGCGGTCACGGTTCCCGTGCCCGACATGCCGGTGACCGACACGTCGTAGGTCGTGCCGTCGGTTCCGACCATCGCAACCGTGTCGGCGAGCGACCCGGCAAGGGTGCCGCCGAGGGTAACGTCGGCGGCGGTGAAATCGGTCACCGGCAAGCTGAATACGACGCGGAAGTCGATCGGCCCGGTCAAGGTCGGATCGGCCTGAGTCGGCCCCTGGTTGACGGTGACGGTCAACGGTCCGGCGGCCGGGCCGGGATACTTGGCGACAAAGAGGTCTTCGCCGCCGGCGCTGGTGAGGTTCCAAGTGGCGGAACCGGGAGCAAAGTTGGCCGTGCCCTGGAAGTATCCGGTCATGTAGACGGTTCCGCTCGGCGTAACGGCGATGGCGTTGGCGCAATCGTCGCCGGCGCCGCCGAAGCGCTCGGCGGAGGCGAAATTGCCCGCGGTCGTCAGGTTCAGCAGAAAGACGTCCTTTTGCCCCAAGCTGGACAACTGGTAGGTCGCAGCGCCAGGATCGAAATCGGCAATGCCGTAGAAGCCGCCGGCGATGAGGAGGCTGCCGTCGGCGGCCATCGCAATGCTGGTCGGTTGATCCCAACCGGTCCCGCCCACGCCGCGAGCCCAGACGAAGTTGCCGGAGGAATCGAGCTTGGAGATAAAGGTGCGATGGTAGCCGGCGCTGTCGAGATTGAAGACGCCGGCGCCGGGGTCGAAGTCGGCCAGGCCGAGGAAGCTGCCGACGGTGTAGACGCTGCCGTCGGCGCCAACGGCGATGTCGGCGCCGTAGTCGGCGCCGGTTCCGCCCATGCTGCGGGCCCAGACGAAGTTGCCGCCCGCATCGAGTTTGGAGACGAAGACGTCGGTGTCGCCGGCGCAGACGAGAGTTTGCTGGCCGCCGTTCGGATCGAAATTGGCGGTGCCCTGGAAGCTGCCGGTGGTGTAGACGCTTCCGTCGGCGGCGACGGTGATTCCCATGCCGATGCTGGTGCCCTGGCTCCAACCGATTCCACCCATCCGCTTCGCCCACACGTAGTTGCCGGCGAAATCGAGCTTGGCGACGAAGACGTCGCTGGGGCCGACGGCGGTGAGACTATTGACGGCGGTGGAGTCCGGGTTGAAATCGGCGGTGCCCTGGAAGCTGCCGGTGGTGTAAACGGAGCCGTCGGCGGCGATGGCGATGGAATTCGCGACGTCCGCGCCGCTGCCGCCCATGCCGCGGGCCCACATCATGCTGCCGTCGGGCGAAAGCTTCAAGACGAAGGCGTCCTCGCCGCCCGCGGAGGTTAGGCTCGCGGAAGTCGTGCCGGCGCCGAAGGTCGCCGTGCCGGAGTAGCCGCCGGCGACGTAGATGTTGCCGTCGGGGCCGATGGCAATGCCGTTGGCCGAGTCGTCGCCGGAGCTGCCGCCGCCGCAAACCCACAACAGCGCTCCGCCCGACGTATACTTGGCCACGAAGACGTCGCTGCCGCCGGTGCTAACGAGGGTGTGAAGGCCGGGGGCGGCGCCGAAGTCGACCGTGCCGTGGAACAAGCCGGCGACGTAGACGTTGCCCGCCGCGTCGGTGGCGATCGCCTGGCCCGAATCGTCGCCGGTCGAACCGGCGTCCAGGGCGAAGTCGTAATGGTATGGGCCGGACACCAGGCCGACGTCGAAGCTGTTCTTCTGGCCGTCGGCCATGCTCGCGCTGAGCGTGAAGGCGGCGCTGACGCCGCTGGAGTTTACATCGCTGTCGACCGTATCGTCGCCGCCGACGTTGGGCGTCGTGAAGGTGTACCCCGACGGAGCGATGGCCACCAGGTAATAGGTCACGTCGGGGGCGCCGTCCGCGTGCGGCAGCAGGTGGTCGAAGTGATAATTGCCGTTGTTGTCGGTGACCGCTTGAGCCACCAAGTAATCGCCGGCGCCGCCGACGACCCCGCTGGGAGAAGCGTAGAGTTCGATCACGGCGCCGCTGACTCCCGGCTCGCCGCTGTCTTGCAGGCCGTTGCCGTTGAGATCGCTCCACGCCAGATCGCCGATCGCCACGGTATTGGCCCCGGCGACGACGGAGACGGTGAAGGTCTGTTCGAGGAAGGAGCCGGCCGAATCGGTGGAACGAATGCGTATCTGATAGCTGCTCTTGGCGGCGAAGTCGAAGACGTCGTTGGTTTGCAGGTAGTCGCCGACGATGCGGAAGGAAGCGTTGTCGCTGCTGCCGAGGCCGGAGACGAGCGTGTAAGTGTAATCGCCGCCTTGCAGCGCCACGCTGGTGAGGAAGCCCACCACAGTGCCCACCGGCAGGTGCTCGGCGACGCGCGCGTTCGATAGGTTCAGCGCGGTCGGTTCGCCGTGGTCGATGGTGTAGGTCTCGCCGGTGAGGAAGTCGCCGTCGTGAATGGCGGGGCCGCCCAGCATGTTGCCCGCGGCGTTGCGGATGGAGTTGTCGTCGATCACTTGCAATTGGATCGTGCCGTCGCCGGTTCCGCATCCCACGACGACCGAGTAGACGGCGCCGCTGCCGGAAACGCTGTACACCGACGCACCGGACGTGCCGGTCGTGTTGAGCGCGAAATCGCCGCCATCTACGCCGGTGACGTCCTCGCTGAAGGTCACCGTGAAGACAATCGTGGACGCGTTGGACGGGCTTGTCCCGGCGCGCACGCTGGAAACGACCCTCGGCGAGATCTTGTCGATGGTGTAGGACGGGCTGGCCGGCGGCGCGCCGCTCAAGACGTTGCCGACCAGATCGGCGATCGTGCCGTCGTTGACAACGTTCAGCCACAGCGTTCCGCTTCCGGCGCCGGTGGGCAGGGTAACCGTGTAGACGGCGCCGCTGCCGACGACAACCGGAGTGAACGTTCCGGTCAGACCGGAGACGCCGGCCGTGAAGTCCGTGGGGGCCACTCCGGTGACGGACTCGCTGAAGGTGACCGTGAAGGCGACCGTGCTGGCGTTGGTGGGGTTCGGCGAGGCCAGCGCGATCGACGCGACCATCGGCGCGGTGTGGTCGATAGTGTAGCTCTTGCCGGTGAGGAAGTCGCCGTCGTGAGCGACGGGGCCGCCCAACATGTTGCCTGCGGCGTCGCGGATGGAGTTGTCGTCGATCACTTGCAATTGGATCGTGCCGTCGCTGGTTCCGGTCCCCACGACGACCGAGTAGACGGCGCCGCTGCCGGAAACGCTGTACACCGACGCACCGGACGCACCGGTGGTGTTGAGCGCAAAATCGCTGGTGTCTACGCCGGTGACGTTCTCGCTGAAGGTCACCGTGAAGACGACCGTGGCCGCGTTGGTCGGGCTGGCCCCGGCGCGCACGCTGGAAACGACCGTCGGCGGGATTTTGTCGATGGCGTAGGACGGGCTGGCCGGCGGCGCGTCGGTCCAGACGTTGCCCACCAGGTCGGCAATCGTGCCGTCGTTGCCGACGTCCAGCCACAGCGATCCGTCTCCGGCGCCGGTGGGCAGGGTAACCGTGTAGACGGCGCCGCTGCCGGTGACCACCGGAGTGAACGTTCCGGTCAGACCGGAGACGCCGGCCGTGAAGTCCGTGGCGTCCACGCCGGTGACGGCCTCGCTGAACGTGACGGTGAAGGCGACCGTGTCGGCGTTCGTGGGAGTCGGCGAGGCCAGCGTGATCGACGTGAGCGTCGGCGCGAGGCGGTCGATGGTATAGGCCGGACCGGTGAAGTCGCCGTTGCCGATGCCGGCGCCGCCCAAGGGGTTGCCCGACGAGACGTCCTTGATCGAATCGTTGTCAACCAAACTCAATTGCAGGGAGCCGGCGCCTGTACCGGTATTGACCGCCACGTCGTAGATGCCGTCGTGGTAGGTGACGCCGGCGATCGAGGCGCCGGTCAACGTCGGGGAGGCGGCGAGCGTGAAATCGGTGGCGTTGACGCCGATGACGGGCTTGCTGAACAACACCGCGAAATGGACTACGGCGGCGTTGGTCGGATCGACCACCGGATCGACGCCGTTCCCCTCGACGATCGAGACCACCGTGGGCGACGTCTTGTCGATGGTGTAGGACGGGCTCTGCGGCGGTGTGCCGCTCAAGGCATTGCCCACTGCGTCGACGATAGAACCGTCGTTGGCCAAGTTCAGCCACAACGTGCCGTCTCCCGTGCCGGTGCTCACAGTGACGGTGTATACTGAGCCGCTGCCGGTGACAACCGGATTGAACGGTCCGGCCACGCCAAGGGCGCCGGCCGTAAAGTCCGTGGCATCCACGCCGGTGACGAACTCGCTGAACGTGACCGTAAAGGCAACGGTGGCGGCGTGTGAGGGGTTCGACGAAGCCAGCGCAATCGACTTGAGCGTCGGCGCGACGTGGTCGATCGTGTAGGTCGGGCCGGTGAAGTTGCCGTTACCGATGCCCGTGCCGCCCAGGCGATTCCCCGAGAGATCGAGAATCGAATCGTCGTCGACGAGCTTCAATTGCAGCGACCCGGCGCCCGAGCCGGTGTTGACCGCGACGTCGTAGATGCCGTCGTGGAAGGTGATGCCGGCGATCGACGTGTTGGTCAACAGCGGGGCGACGATTGCGAAATCGGTGGGATCGACGCCGGTGACCGGCTCGCTGAACAGGACTGCAAAATGGACCACGGCGGCATTGGTCGGATCGACCACGGGATCGACGCCGTTCCCCTTGACGATGGAGACGACCTTGGGCGGCGTCGTGTCGCGGTCGAAGAAATCGTTGCCGATCTGGTCTCCGCTGGTGTCCATCGTGACGGTGTGCGAGATGCTGCCGGTCTGGCTCCAACCGGGTTGGAGGTCCTCGCGGACGGTATAAGTGCCGGGGAAGACGTTGGGGATGGCGTAATAGCCGTACCCGTCAGTGATTGCAAAGTTTTCGCCCGCATCCCACACGCCGTTATTGTTGGCGTCGATGTAGACGGTCCAGCCGGCCAGCCCGGTCTCGCCCGTGTCGTGGACGCCGTCGCCGTCGAGGTCGTTGTACACTGTGCCCGTAATATTGTGGGGCGGAGCCAGGATCGACACCTGGTAGTCCTCCACCTCGCCGCCGGTCGCGTCGGCGCCGGTTGGCAACAACGTCGGCTGAAGGCTCAGACGGAAGCGAGCAAACGTGTTGCCGACCACGGCATCGCCGGGTACGTGAATCACGAGCGTGTTCTCGCCGGGCTGGACCTTAAGGCTGCTGGCGACCCTGTCGTTGCCGTTGCTCCACGTGCCGTCTCCGTTGAAATCGATCCAGCCGTTGAGGTAGGCCTGCTGGCCGGTCGTGTTCGTGACGTAGAACGTTATGGTGGTGTCGCGCCCTTGAATCAAATTGACCGTGCTGAAATCGAAGCCGTCGTAGCTCGTGCCGTTCAATATCGGAGCAACCTGCGGCGTGACCGTGTGGCCAAGGCAAAGCGTCGGGGCGCCCGTCGAATCGGTCAGGACGCGAGCGGACGCGCCGTTGCTGGACGCCAGGGTCGGGTAAGTCGGATCGGGCGCATCGCCCCAATCCGAGAGGTACGGAATGACCGCAATCTGGTAGTCTTCCACCTCGCCGTCCGACGCTTCACCGGTAACCTGCATCGGAGTGACGCCGTCCGACAAGTAGCCGGTCGTGCTGAAGCGGAATCGCACGAACGTCTTGAAGGAGCTCGTGTCGGCCAAATCGCCGGGCACGGTGAAGACCAGCGTGTTGGGGCCGGCGGTGAGCACTGCGCCGCCGTTGCTGGAGTCCATGACGGATTTGCCGTCGGCATCGGTGAAGGAAATCTGCTCCGATGGCTCCCAAACGCCATCGCCGTTCCAGTCGATCCAAGCGTCGAGGTAGCCGGCGCACGAGGCGGTGACGGTGATCGTTTCCTTTCCGGCCTGGCCGGCGGGGCTGATCACGTAATTGCCGCCCGGGAACGCCACGCCGTCGTCGTCGAGGTCGCCCGTGGCGGTCGCGTTGACGTTGGCGTCGTTTTCGGTATCGACCCCGGCGCCGAGATACACGCCGGGAACGACGAGGCTCCTGGCGCCGTCGGGCAAGGTCGTGGCGCTGACGGTGTGCGTGATATCGGTGTACATCGGCGCGTCGCCGAAGTCGTATCCGGCCAGCGTGATGTTGAACTCCGTCGTTCCGTCGCTGCGGTTCGACTGGATCGGATTCTCCGCCGAATCCTGAATGCCGCTGGTCAAGAGGACGGTGTAGGTATGCTTCGATTCGAAAGCGCCGGCCGCGGCGGACAGCGTGATCGCGTGGTTGGTGGAATCGTAGACGAAGAAGTAGTCGAATCCCTCGGTTAATTGCTTGCCGTCCTCGAGCAGTTGTACGTTGTTGGTAGTGACCGTGGAGTCGGCGACTCCCGCGCCGGCGTCGTCCAGTTGGATCGTGAAATGATCGACGGTAGTGTCGCCGATCATGGCGATGGTCACGTCGTTGGGGGCCGGGTTGCGATCGACGCCGGCGGGGTCGTTGTCCATGGGATCGACCAGCGTGGCGGTCGGGCCGACGAAGTCGACGCGGTCGATTGCCCCGCGATCCTTATAGATGTTTGCTCCCATGCCGTTGGGAGGCGACACGCTGGGATCGTCCATTCGCAACTGGCCGAGGCCGTCGTAGTCGGGAGCGAGAATCGGCGAGGGCGGAATTCCCAAGGGATCGCGGACTACGGTCATGTTGGGCCGATCGGGCAGCGAGTCGAGCGAGCTGTCGATGATGCGCGAGCCTTCGGCCGGATAGAAGTTGCCGTGCGCGGCATCGACGAACAACGGATCGTTCGGCCCGATGTCGATGGCAAACGTCTCGGTAGCGCCCGTGATGTCGGTGGTGTTGTAGGCGTAGGCCGTGGTGCCGACCACGGTGGTGGTGCAGTCGCCGCCGACGTCGATGCCGACGCTGAAGTTGGCGACGACGTTGTTGAGAATGGTCGGGCTGGCATTTTGCTCGACCATGATCCCGACGTCGCGGGTCTTCTGACCGGCGTACTTCGATTCGAATCCGTCCACCTCAACGATGTAGGCGGTATCCTCTCCATAATAGTCTTGCAGGAACCAAACGCCGTCCGCAGCATCATACTGCACCGTGTAGTAACGCAGGCGGTTGGGCGCGGTCTGAGCGTCGTTGGTATCCTTGTCGTCGTCCGAGTCGGTCACGTAGATGCCGGTGTAATAACCGGCGTCGGTCGGCTTGAGTTTCGGGTTATAGGAGAAGCCCCAGACGGTAATCGCATGGGCGGCGAACGGATTGTCCGCCCAATAGATGCCCAAGGTGCAGCCGTAGTCGGCGCGGAGGAACTGATCGATCGCCGACAGCGCTTGCGCCGGATTCTGATTCGATACGACGTAGTTGTTGATGTTGAGGGTGGGGTAGAAATCGCCGCCGCCGGGGACGTCGATCTGTGAGGCGCCTGTCGCTCCTTGCTCGGGATTCACGCCGCTGAACCAATACGTCCAGGCGTTGACCGGCCATGCGCCGTAGTCGGTCCAGTGGTCTTGGAAGTACTTGAAGATGGTGTCGGCGTCGCTCATGCCGCCGGCGCTGCCCCAACCGGTCCAGGCAAGGATATTGCTGGCGGAAGCCGCCCAGCACATAAAATCGTCGCCGGTTCCGGGCGGGACGCCGGTAATCGTGTCGGGCAGTTGCTTCTCCGCGTCGGACCACGTGCCGCCGTACTGGTTGAAGACCAAATAGGAACTTCCGACCGGCGTGGCATCGCCGAGGCCCTCATAGGCGCTCGTGTCGGAGCTGAAATTGTCGAGACGGCCCGCACTGACCGTCGCCAGCGTGGACTTGACATTCCCCGCCGACCCCGTTCCGGACAGCGATGTGCTGGCCGACGGGCCGGAGCCGCCTTGGCCGTAGATCGTATTGTTGATGATGCGGGCGAACGGCACGGCGCCGGCCGAGGGGCCGGTCGTCGCGTCGGGGCCGGTAATGTCGATGCCGCCGTTGGTGCCGAAGGCGATGACGTTGTTCTCGATCACCACGCCCGGAACTTGATCGTCCGTGTTGATCTCGCGCAGCGGCGCGGTCGGGCCGGGGCTCATCAAGTCGATGGCGCCGTAGGGGGTGGTGCTGCCGTCCGTCACGTCGCCCATACCGTCGGCCGAACTGACGACGATGCCAAAATTGGCGGAGTAGGTGATGCGATTCGATGCGAGGATCACTTCGCCCTGAGGGGACAGTTGGTTCTGATCGCCCAAGTCGGTGTACTGCCTCGACTGTATGCCGGCGAACCGCTTCTGCAAGCCAGAGACGTCGCTGATGTAGATCGTGTTTCGTCCGTAGTAATCCGTCAGATAGTAGACGTCGTCCTTGGCGGAATAGGTGATCGTGTAGTATTTCAACTCGTCGGGCGGGGTCGTGCCGGCGGCAGCCTGGTTGTCGTCGGAATCGGTGATGTACACGCCGGTGTAGTAATTGGGGTCGGTCGGCGATTTTGTCGTGTCATAGGTGAAGCCCCAGGCGGTAACGGCATGGGACACCGGATACCAGGCATCAGTCTTGTCGCTGCACTGGAGCCCCAACACGACGCCTTCGCCGTTGTGGAGAAACTCGTCGAGCGACGACATCGCCAACGAGGGATCGGTCTGCGTTTGGACGTAGTTCGATATGTCCAAGCTGCGGTAGAAGCCGCCGCCGGGAACCTTGACCGTCGCGACGCCGGGCGTTCGCCGATCGGGGTTCTTCCCCGTGAACCACCAGATCCAGGCGTCGAGCGACCAATTGGGTTGGTCGGTCCAATGTTGCTGAAAATACTGGAAGATGGCGTCGGCGGTGGTCATGCCTTTGACTTCGCCCCAGCCGGTCCAGGCGAGGACGTTGGCGGCCGCGGCGGCCCAATCCATGAAGTCGTCGCCGGTTCCGACGGTGCTTCCCGTCGCGGCCAGCGGCAGCGCCTTTTCGGCGTCGCTGATCCCTCCGCCGTAACTACCAGACGGGTCGTAGACTACATACGTTCCGGCGCTGTCGAGTGGATAAGGCTGGGCCACCGCGTGCAAGCCCACGTAAACGCTGGTGTCTTCATTGAAGC
The DNA here is from genome assembly GCA_963719005.1 of uncultured Planctomycetia bacterium. Taxonomy (GTDB): domain Bacteria; phylum Planctomycetota; class Planctomycetia; order Pirellulales; family Thermoguttaceae. The sequence goes on along the minus strand of CAVRAR010000014.1, from coordinate 1,194,763 downwards.
CCTCCGCTTTGCTGCCGTGTGTGGGCGTGGAACCGCTGATGGTCGGGAAGGGAGTTGTGACTTCGACTGCGCCGAACAAGTTGACGCGACTGCCGACCGGATTGCCGTCGGTGTCCGTCGGCATCGAGGCCGTCACCTTGAACAGGCCGTTTTGCGCGGCGCTATTGACGGCGGCCGTGATGGCGGCGGCCACATCGGTCGCCGTGTCGCCGCTGGAGAAGTAGACCGGGATATTGTCCGGATCGCCGCCGGGATAGGTCGAGTCGATGAACTGGAACGTCAACGTCGTGACCCCGTCGCTGATCGTAAACGTGTCGCCTTGCGAAATGTTGAAGGCCTCCGGGGCAACCAACGTGTAACTGTCGTCGAGGCGGTCGTTCACGTCGAACGAATTGGTCAGCGTCATCGGCTGCTTTGTGTTCGTCGGATCCCAGGTGGCATAGGGGCTCGCTTCGCGGATCTGAAGCTGGTATGCCCCCTTCGTGAGAACGTCCTTCGCGGGAGCCGGATTGGTGAAGGCGGTGGTTCCCCCGGCAGCATCCGTAACCATTTCACCCCGTTCGGCGAAACCGATGATCACGTTGTCGATATAGAAACCGCCATGGTTGTTGTCTTGACCACGGGCAGTGGTAGTGAACTGGACAACGCCCGCATCGACCAGCGGATCGTCGCCGTCGCCCGCCAAGTGATTGGCATAGGGCAAGGGGCCCGACGAATTGACCGTGTGACCGATCATGCGGACGATGCTGTCGCCGTTGACGTTGTTGACCTTGAACGAATCGAACGGAACGACCGGCCCTTTCGTGCCGTCGAGGTTGATCGGCTTCCCGAACACCGATTGCAGGGCGTCGGCCATGGCCTGGGCAACCTGCTGGGCGGTCGAGGTGGAAAGAATGGGAACCAGCGTGACGCCCGTGGCGGGCTTGCCGCTGCCGTTGCCTTTTAGTGTGATGGTATGCGTGGTCGGCTGGGTGACACCCACCGCCTCGTTGAGCATTACCCGGTCCTCGTAGGCGTCGGCGACGATTTTCACGCCGCTGGAGTTCGTGAGAGCCTGGCCGTTGACGATCGCGGCGATTTCCGTCGCGACCTCCGCGCTGGTCTCTCCGACTTGAATGGGAATCGCCACGTGGCCGGCGGCGACGTTGGCGGGCGAGTCAAAGTCGAATTCAAACGTCTTGCTGCCGCCGCCCTGCAATCCCGTGACCGTGAAAGTCTCGCCGTCGGGAATGACGTCGCCGGCCACGTTCGGCAAGTCCAACGCCATGCCCATGTCAAACTGGAACGTGTGGTGGTTGACGGTGAAGGCATCTCCGTCATTAAGCGACTCGCCGGCAAGGGCGGCGAGATACGCGCCGGTCGTGTCCAAACTGCCGCCCGATTGCAAAGTTCCGGAACTGCCGACGTTCATGTCGCCGGCGGTGCTGAAGTCGAACCGCAGCCGAATGTTGTCGTCGCCGGCGAAATCGGCAAGCGACCAGGTGTGAACGGGCACTTGGCCGGGGGCCGGAGTCGGGTCCGGGTCCAGCGGCGGAACCAGACGGAATTGCTGCCACTGGGCCGTGGTCGTGGTCGTGACCGTGCCGTCGGGGTTTGTCGTGCTCGTGGTGACCGTGGTGCTCGGCAAATCGCCGTTGGGGTTGTCCAAGGTCGCGCCGAGCAAGTGCCAAGTGACGCCGTCGTCGGAAGCGAAGATGCGTGCGGTATCGTAGTTGCTCTGCGGTCCAGTGGGCGAAACCCCGTTGTCGAGCGCATAATCGAAGTAGAGCGTCGGCACGTCGCTGGCGGAATAGTCGGCCAAGCTGAAGGGTTGCGTGATCAACGAGCCGTAGTCCCCGCCCGGCGCGTCGTAGTTGCCGGGCGTGGCCATGGTACCCGAGTCTTTCTGGCCAAAGTAGAAACACTCGTTGGTTGTGGGGTCGATGGGCACCTGGGTCATCCGGCTCTCGTCGTATGTCACGTTGGTGGAGTGCCCGGCGTCGGAGTTGTCGGTGACGTGCCAGAGGTTCGCGTCGAGCGTCGAAAACGCCAGGCCGGAGACGGTTGTCAGATTGCCGGAAGTGCTGGGAATCGTAATGTGGGTGGCGGAATTGAGGAAGATGCCCTGTTTGGCGACGGTAGTCGTTGTGACGTTCGTCGTTGGATCGGTCGTGGTCGTCAAGCCCAGGGCGTAAAGGTCGCCGGTGCGCGAAATGCCGAAGAGCATGTTGGCGTAGGCGGCGCCATCGACGTCCTTGGGTCCCGTCGTCAGCCCGGCGAAGTCGACGTTCGTCGGGGTTGTCCCATCCGTCTTGATCGTGCCGATGTAGTGCAACGTAGGACCGCTGCCGGTCGGTGTGATCGATTCGAGTTTGGTTGTGTCCTCCGGATTCGGCGTGGGCGTGAAGCCGGGCGAACTGTAATTGAGGATTTGGTAGAGATTACCGGTGTCGGTGACGGCGTACAAGCTGCCGCCTACGAACGATAAGCCCGTGATCTTGCCGATGAATGCGGCATCGTGGTCCGGCTTGCCGTTGGAGCCGAGGTGGTCATCCGTTGTCAACGAAGCCAACGGAATGATGTTCGTCGGCAATCGCGGGGTGGTAGCGGCATCGGTGACAACCTGCCCGGGCGCGTCGATGGCGGTCCCGCTGGAGTTCAGCATGTAGAGGAGGTTGTCGCTGTAGGTGACTTCAGCAGGGAGGTTGGGGTCGTCTTTTCCTTGCGGGTTGGAGGGGGTGTCCGTTCCGCCATCGGTAAACAACCTGTCGGCATTTCCGATGACGAACCAACTGCCCCCGGAGTTAGCCATCGCTTCCATGCTGACGCCGCCTGGCTCGGGAGCGACGGTGGTGGCGTTGTTGTCGCCTTCCTCCTCCAGGGCGGGCGGCCCAAGGTTCGCAGGATCCTGGGAATAACGGTACGTGGTGAGTCCATCCCACACGCTGCTGACGGCGCTGCCGGTGCCCGTGTCGATGTCGGACAGAATACCGGCGGCCTGACTCTGGTCGACGTAATTGTTGGTGGCGCCGCGGGAAATGGCATAGAGGCTGCCGGCGTAGGCGCCCGTCGTGCCGTCGGAGTTTGTCCCGGGAACCATGGCGATGTCGCCTACGTTGCTGCCCGTGCTGCTCAAAGTCGTTTCGACGGCGCCGGTGAATGGATCTACCGTTTCAAGACCGGCGTCCGTCTGCACGTACATCACCACGTCGCTGAGATGATACGGCACGGCCGACAAATCCACGGTTGCGGTGTCTGTTCCCGGAAACAACGTCGTCGAAGGAGCGGGATCGAGCCCGGAAGCGTTCTGGCTGCCGATGTTGTCCTCGGCGATACGTTGAACGGAATCGACCGGCTCATAGCGCACCAGCGGAGCAGTGGTTGCACTGCCGGCCGTGGGAGTGACGTCCGAGCACGTTATGGCGACGTAATACGTCTGGCCTTCCCTCAGGTAGACCGGCCCGACGTAGGGATCGTGGGTTCCCACCGAACCGGCCGTCAGGTTGGTCAGATCGGCGCCGCTATTGGGCGACGGCTGATCGTCGATAAGACCCGAGTCGGTTCCGTCGAGAATCAGGGTGCCGTTTTGATCGAAAACCCAAAGCGAGGTGTCCGGACGCGCCAGTCCGTCGGCGTAGTCGATGTCGAAGGTCACCGGATACACGGAGCCGCTGGTCGTGACGCCGCTGATCCTCTCGATCGTATCGCCGTAATCGACGGTGAACTTGTACCAGTCCACGTCGCGGTGAAGTATGCCCTGTTGGTCGGTCCAGTCGTCGAGACTGCCGCAGACATTGATCACGCCTTCATCGGACTGGAGCAGGTTGCCGATCGGTTGGGCATTGCTGAAGTCGTTGGCGGTGGTGTCGTTGGCGTTGGTGCGGTCCGCCTCCTGCTGAGATCCGTTGGGATCGCTGGATTCGGCTTCGTTGACGTTGCTGGTCAAGGGGCTGTGGTCGGGAAGCCCGCTCGTGTCGATGCCGTTGGTCGCGTAGCGGATGTCGGCGTACTGGACGGTCGACCCCGGATGCAAGTAAACGGGCTGGAGTCTGACCTGCAACTGGTATTCGCCGCTGGTCTGCGCGGCTCCCGAAAGCGCCGGCGCGCTGCGTAACCCGGATATAGTAGGTCCGCTGCTGGCCCGCGGGGCCGGGCAGCACGATGTGCAGCCCCGCGTCGCGCGGGTTGGTGCTGTACACGTCTTGGTACGTCCAAGCGGAGTTGTCCAGCGTGGTCGGGGTGTTCGTCTCGTCCCGCCAGTTGTCGGACTTGGCCAACACGTTCCCGTCGGCGTCGATCAACTCGACCACGGAATCGAGCGAGAAGCTGGTGCGGTCGATGGCGATCCAAATCTCGGTGCCGGCATATCCCTGGAAGCTGTAGACGTCGGCGTCGCTGGGCCGGTCGAAGGCGATGGTGCCGTGGACCTCGAATCCCAACCGCAACACGTCGTCGCCCGCCTCCGTGCCGCTGGCCAATGCCCCGAGCGGTTGGGCGGTGTTGATCGTCCCGTTGGAATCCTGCGAGGCGCCGGTCGTCGGCTCTGCTTCGACGACGACCGCGACGTTGCTGTCGTTGCTGTACTGTTCCAGTTTAATGCCTTGCCAGTCGCCGGGATTGGGGGTGGAGTTGGGCGTATTGTCGGTGTCGTCCATGGGATTGCCGTTCGGATCGAATCCGGCGCCGACGCTGTCGTCGGAAAGCGAGGTGAGCACCACCGGATGGCCGGGCTGACCGATGACTTGCACCGTGCCGCCGACGCGATCGGTGATCTCCAGCAACGTGCCCGTGGCCGTGAAGCCGGCGTTGATGCCGCTGAGCTTGACCACGAGGCTTGCGGTCGGGCTGCTCTCGAGACGCAGAGCGCCGTAGGTGTCGAGATTCGGCACGACGATCTCGCTGCGGACCACGTGTACGATGTCGGTGTCGTCCCAGATGCCCTCGGTGGTCAACGTGCCGCCGCGAACGACCATGCCGTTGACGGTGTTGTTGAGTAACTGGTTGCCGCGGACCAGCGGGCCGAAGTTGCCGTCGTACTGGTCGAAGGAGCTTACATCGCCGGTGCTGCGCCCCCAATCGGGGACATTGAGCCCGTTCAGCGAATTGACGTCGATCGAAATCGCCTCGGCCTCGTTGTCGCGGAAGACGTTGTTGACAATCACCGGCTGCGAGAAGCAGACGTAGATGACGGCGGGATCGAGCATGCTGCCGCGGCCGTTTCGATCGCCGGCAGTCGTGGCCATGTTGTGCTGGAAGAGCGAATCGGCGATGCGCACGGTCGCCTGGCGGATCTCGACGGGGGCGAAGTCGCCGAAGCCGCCCTCGATGGCGACGTTGCCGCCGGCGTAGAAGAGGCGGACATAGTCGAGGCTGCCGCGGGAAGTGGGGCTGAAATAGAGCCCGCCCCAGTCGCCGGGGCCCGCCGTGACGGCCGACTTGTTGTTGGTCGTGTCGAAGGTTCCGCCGGCGCCGTAGGTGTCGTCCATCAGCGAGGTGAAGACGATGGGAGAGGCGGCCGTGCCTTCCGCGATCAACTGCGCTCCCATTCCGACTTCGATCCGCGTTCCCGACAGCTTCACGACCGAGCCGGGATCGATCACCAGGCTGCCGGCAATTCGCGCTTGTTCGCCGCTGAGACCGCCGACAACGACCGACGTGCCGTCGAGCTCCACGTTGCCGTCCGCGCTAACCTTCGCCTCAATCTTCAAACCGTAGGTGGTGTGGGCGTAGTTGATCGAGTTGACAATCTGTTGTTCCTCCGACAGATTCTTGTCGCCGGGCTGCGGAATCGCTACGCTGCCCGAATTCACACCGTTGTTGGCCGGGTCGAACTCGAATCGCATCGTGGTCACGCCGTCGCTCAAGTAGAAGTATTGCCGGTCGGCCAAATCGGTCGGATCGGAGGGCAACACGAGTTCGTTGCGCCCGCCGGGCTGCAGAGCGCAAGTGCCGGTGACCTGCAGGTTCTCGCCGGAGTCGCCTTGAATCACCACGTTCTCGGGAACCGCCAGGACGATATCGACGTCGTTGAAGCGGGCGGGCACGCTGAGATTTTCCAGCGACTGCCCGGCATTGGTGGCGACGCGCAGGTACAGGCCGTTGATGCTGTTGTTTTGCACGACGTTGCCGTGTATGTCGGGGCCCACGCGGTCGTAGTCGTTCGTGTACAGCGTCTCGCCGAATCGATCGTAAAACGACGATTCCTCGAGACTGTTCGGGTCGGCCGACATGGCGGCGTCGGCACTGTGCGTGATCGTGTTGAAGGAGACGGTGGGGCGGGCCTCGATCATGTCGATCGGGTCGTAGACGTCTTGCACGCCGTTGACGGTCACCTTGCCGCCGCCGTAGCTGATGTTGGCGTGGTTGACGTAATCGAGGAAGATGCCTTGTTGTTCGAGAACCTGCCGGCTGAGATCGGTCGCCTGTTCTTCGTAATCGTAGTTGTTGCGGAAGACGAGCCCGCCCCAGTCGCCGGCCGCCGCCGCCGGCGCCGACGGGCTGGTGACGGTGGTCGTGCCGAGCCGCGTGTTCAAATACGACGTGAAATAGACGCTTTCGCCGGGAACGCCGAGCACCTGAACCGAGCCCATGCTGCGGTCGATGGTTACGGCGGAACTGCCGACGTCGATGTTCGCGCCGTGGAGCTTGACGACGGCGCCGGCGTCGAACATCAGCGTCACGCCCTTGGGCACTTCCAGCTTCTTGCCGTCGCTGAGCGCGGCGCCGGACTGATCCGTGCCGATTTCGTAGGCCTTGTTGTCCTGCAGGGTCGACAGCAGCTTGCTCGTGCCCAGATTGATCGTCACGGTCGGCCCGTCGACGTTGACGACGGTGTTGTCGGCGGTGGAAACGGTTGCCCTGGCGTACAGGCCGCCGACTTTCCTGGTCGGCGTCAAGGGGCTCAGTCCCGGCGGAATCCAGCTTACCGAGTTGATGGCGGCGGCGATCTTCGCGGCAATCGTCGCGGCGGTGTCGGACGAGGTGAACGGGATGCGGATGTTGCCGTTGAGCGACGAAACTGTTGCTGTCGAACTCGAAGGTGTAGGTGACGTGTGGCGTCGGAAATCGTGAAGGTCTGACCGTCGGTGAGCGCGCTGCCGGCGACGGCCTGAATGCCGTTGCCTTGGTCGTCGTTGGCGAAGTTGTTGCCGACGACGCGGATGACGTCGCCCGCCTTTGCCGCGGCGATCGCGGTGGAAATGTTGTTGTACGGATTGGCCAGGGTGCCGTTGCCGGTGTCGGTGGCGGCGCCCACGGTTCGCTTATCGACGATCAGCGTGTGATTTTGCGCGGGCGTGCTGCTGGCGGTCTGGACGTTGAACCAGTAGTTGTACTCGCCGCCGGCGGTTCCGTCGGCGTCGCCGTCGAGGGCAATGCCTTGCGCGCTCGGTCAATTGCGTGGCGACGTCCGGCTGCAAGTCCAGCCGCAACTGGTAGGCCCCTTCGGTCGTGCCGCCGATGCCGCTGTCGGGAATGTTCGGATTGTACTGGTCGTTGCCGCTGGCGCTGACGCCGATGTAGTACGTCCCCGGATCCAGATGCATCGAGATGAACGAATCTTGCCGTAGTAATCGTCGTTGCGGGCGACGACGTTTCCCTGGCTGTCGAAAAGGACCAGCGCCGAGTTCAACGAGACTCGCGTTCTGCAATCGCTGGGCGATGGTCTCGGCGGTGAAGTCGCCGCCGCCGGCGCCGACCTCGAACTTGTAGAGGTCGATGTCCATGCTGTCCGGGCGGTACAGGTACTGGCCGCTGACGATGTCGCCGTTGTCGGGGAAGGAGGCTTCCGACGACGAGGCGACGTCGGGGTCGCTGCCCATGATGTCGGGGCCGGCCAGATCGTAGGAGTGCCCGAAACCGAGCGTGTGCATGATTTCATGCATCACGGTGCTCATGTACGAGCCGCCAAACTCGTCGTTGCCCCAGTTGTAGAAGTTGTTGACGACCACCAGCGGGTTGCCGTTGTAACCGGTGCCTTCCATGCCCGCCGGACTGCCGGCGCCGGTGGGCGTGTCGCTGCCGAACGCGCGGAGATCGCCGGTGGCGATCGTGGCGCCTTGGTTGGCGGTCTCGACGAACTGGACGCCGAAATACTGGGTGAACAACGAAAAGCAGTCGCGAACCCGCTGCTCTTGCGCCGCCGTGATCAAGTTCGACAACGGCGTATTGCCGATGTAGCCGTAAAGGGTCTGGAAATTGTAATAGAGGGTGGGGATTTCGCCATCGGGGCCGACGTCGCCGGAACCGACGGGAACGCTGGTTCTCGCCGCTGACGTCGGTGGCGCCGTCCGGCAGGCTGCGCGAGCCGGGGGTGTCCTGCCCGCCCGGCCACTCCAAGACATAAGGTCTCGCGCCGATGTCGGCCGAAATCACCCATGATTCGGGCGTGGACGTCGAGTAATTCCCCAGGTCGGTCGCGCCTGTGAACGTCGAGTCGGTGGCATCGTTTTCGGCTGCCTCGGCGTCGGTGCGTTCGATCGTGACGATGTTTCCGCCCTGTCCGCCGTCTGCCGCTGCGACGACGTTGTACGGGTCGCCCACGCGCAGGCGGTAGGAGCCCACGCCGAGACCGGGGCCGGTCAGATCGGCCAGATCGGTGATCGGATTGCCGTTGATGTCTTTGCCGAAGGTCAAGGTGACTTTCCTGGCCAAGCGGATCGTAGTCCGCGGCAGTCGGCTGGATGACCTGGTCGTCGGCGGTGTTCGCCGTTTCTGCAGTTTTGATCAAGCTGTAGAAAGCGGTGGTTTCGGCCGAAGCCGCATTCATGTCGCCGCTGAAATACACCTCGATCTGATTGCGAGCCTGCGACAAAGTGCCGTCGGCGGCGCGAGTGATCGGCTGCGGCACGACGGCGGTGACCTGGGGGGGCAAGGTCAGGTTGAAACTCCACACGAAATTGCGCCCGTCCCAATAGCTCTGGCTGCCCGACCCGATTTGACCGAATTGGACGGGAATGCCGGTGGAGTTCGTCAACGGCGCCACCGATTTGCCGTCGGGGCCGTAGTAGGTATGCACGCCATCGGTCCCCTGCCCGACAATCGTCACGTGATATAAATCGTCGGGCAGAGCCTGGCTGAAGCGAATGATCACGTCGTTCGGGTTGTCGCCGAGGCTGATGTAGCCGGGATTGATGACCACGTCGTCGGTGTCGTAGGGATTGGTGACGGGGTCGTAGAACGTGCCGTCCGCTCCGGCGCGCGTGATCTGGATTCCAGCGAGGGTCGTGGCGTCGATGACCTGCTTCGTCGTTGAAGTGGAGCGTCAGTTGCAGCGGAGAGGCGGTGATCGTGGCGACCGTCGCCAGGTTCGTGTAGGTCGTGGTGTTGGTGCTCACGGAGAGCAGGGTCAAGGGAGTAATCACGGCGGGGCGTATGTCGCGGAGTTCCCAGGCGCCGCGGCCGAGCGTGCCCACGATCAGCACGTCGTCCTGCGGGTCGTAGACCATGTCCTGGACGGCGACGTTGGGCAGGTCGGCGCCCAATCTGTTCCAGACGCCGGTGGTTCCGCCCTGCGACTCGAAGACGCCGTCGAGACCGCCCACCAGGATGGCGCTGGCGTTGCCCGCGGCGACGAACTGGACCGACTGGAGACCGACCAAGCGGACGTCGCCGTGCGTGATGTTGGTCCAGGTTCCGCCGCCGTCGGCGGTATAATAAATGTTGTTGGCGTCGATGACGTAGGCTTTTTGCCAATCGGTCGGATCGACGACGATGTCGCGTGCCGGGCCGCCGGTGTAGCCAGCTAATCTCGTCAGCGTGCCCGTGGCGGAAGTTCGCAGGTAGACGCCGGCGTCGGAAACGACCCATAGCACGTCGGGATTGGCCACGCCGTCGAGATAGCCGCCGTAAACCATGGCGTGGGCGTTGGGTACGAGGGTCAAGTCGGTCAAGCTCTCGCCGCGGTCGAACGACTCGAAGACGGCCTTCGAGCCGCCGATGACCATCCGCGACGGATCGATGGAGTTGAGGACCACGGGCGTGACGAACTGCCCGCCGTCGACCGTATAGAAGTCGGCGCCGGCATCGGTGACCATCAGCGCCGGATTCTCGGTGTCGAGCACGTTGTTGTTGGCATCGACGGTCCGCTTCTCGAAGCCTGCCAGATCCTCGCCGGCGGTGTAGCGGTAGGACTCGTTCTGGCCGGCGAGAGTGGTGTCGTCGATGGCGACGGCTCCTCCGTTGCCGGAGTTGACCTCGCGCCACGTCGTGCTGCCGGTGGCGGTCTCCTCGGAGACGCCGGTGTCCTCCGCGCCGCCGATGGCGATGTTCGAGATCGTATCGTAGGCGACGTCGTGAAATTCGGTGATTTGCAAGCTGCCGTTCAGCGAATACCAATCGCCCGTGTTGCTCTTTGGATTGGTGCGAGCATAGATGCCGCCGCCATCGACCTCGATCAGACGGCCAAGACTGTCGAAGACCATGTCGCGCGAGTCGGCGGCGGGCGACGAGTCGTTGGCGGTGCCGCCGCCGGTCGGACCTAGCGAATTGGAGTTGGTCAAAGAAACCCATTGGCTTCCGGTCGGCTGTGAGGCGTCGCCGCGGAAGAGCCGTCCGCTGAGGCTCTGGGCGCCGATTTCCGAGTCGGGGCCGGCCACCGGCTGCGCGCCGCCGCCGACATACACGAGGTTCGGATTGTTCGGGTCGGCGAGAATCGAGAAACCGACGCAGCCCTTCCCACTGGGCAAAGTTCCCAGCGGATCGCCCGCCTGGACAGGCACGTGGGGCAACTCGATGCCGTCGGGGATGCCGGCATCGGTGGTTGTGGGAAGGTCCATCTCCGTCCAAACGGCTCCGCCGGTGGCGCCGCGGAAGACGGCAACAAGTTGATCGCTGTTGGGATCCGCCGGATCCTGGTCGGCGATGCCGATGTAAACCTGATTTGCCTTGCCGACGCTGATGCGGATACTGTGGGTAACGGTGGCGCCGCCGGTGTTGATGAAGGCGTCGACCACGGTGTCGCTGACTTTGGCCCAGGTGGCGCCCGCGTTCGTCGATTTGTAGATTCCGTTCTTCCCATTAAAGGTTGTGGCGCCGACGATGGCGGTGTAGAACACGCTGGCATTGACGGGATCGGCGGCCAAATCGTAGGCGATGCCGCCCGGCAGACCGTCGCTGGCGCCGTTGCCGTTGGAGATCTGGGTGAAGGTGGCGCCGCCATCGGTGCTGCGGAAGATGCCGACGTCGTTATAACTGCCCGAAGTGGCATTGTCGACGGAGACGAGAATCGTGTTGCCGCGCACGGCAATGCCCGAAATGTTCTTATTGGTCAGTGTCACGGTTCCGCTGCCGGCGAGTTGCGACCAGGTGACGCCGCCGTCGGTCGAGCGAAGAATGCCGGTCAGCGTTGCGGAGCCTTCTCGATAATAATCGCTCGTGCGTCCCACGCCGGCGACAATGGTCTGGCCGCTTGGATCGGTCGGATCGAGTGCGATCGCGCCGATCGAAAGCGACGGGAGGTTATCGGTCAACGGGGTCCAGGTGGGGTTGGCCGCGGTGGCATTGTTGGTTCGCCAGATGCCGCCGTTGACGGTGCCGACGTACATGAGGTCGGCATTCGTCGGGCTGACGGCCACCGCCTGAATGGCGCCGACGACTTGGTTGAGATACTGGCCCGACAGAAGTGGGGCGACGTTTTCCGTCTGGCCGTTAATGATCGGCGAGGGACCCAATGGCATCCACGCGCCAATGCTCAGCAGCGCTCGTTCTTCGAACTGCTCGATGCGAAGGCTGCGGTGAAGCTTTGAACGGGAAGCGTCCCGCTGCTTGCGATGATTGGACCGCACCGGCTCGGCAACCGCGCGACAACGTAGCAGACCCCAGCGTGACATAACCCCAATCTCCTTCCGATGTTCCAGTAGAAACGGCCGCAGTCCTTGAAGACAGGCAGTCAGCCCAGACTCCCCAACCGGTGCGCACCCTAAGATCCCCGGCGTCCCTCCCCTTTAGGCAGTCGGCACATAAGGTTCTAACCTAAGCAACGGTGGGAATTATGTCAAGCAAATGGTTTGCGATGGCACGATCGGCCCCTTGCTTGCAACCCACATTAGCTAAGCCATTGTAGGTGGTAACTGTACGGCCCATACGATGTGGCTGAGTTGAGTGCGGGTTGTGCCGTTTTTTTAACACCGTGGAGCGCCGGTAGGTTCTCCCGCCTTGCCGCGCGGTGGGGCAGACATTCCTGTCTGCTCCGAAAAGTGCAGCAGTCACGGCAGACAAGAATGTCTGCCCCACCGAACGCGCCGTTGTTGCCTGTTCTCGCTATAATACTGGGAAATGCGGGCCAATAGCCCGGAACCATCGCACTGTTTCAAGCGTTGCCCGCAACGGCGCGAGGGCTTGTCAGCGTCAGGCTTTGTGGTAGGCTTAGTTGCTGTTGTTTGGTGGCTGTAGCTCAGTTGGTTAGAGTGCCAGATTGTGGATCTGGATGTCGCCGGTTCAAGTCCGGTCAGCCACCCCTTGGTCTTTTCGCGCTCGCCAGAGTTTCGTGTGGTTTCGCCTAAGGTTCTCAGCTTCAAGACGTTAGGCTTCGCCGATCGTCGGAGGTGTGCCCGCCGGGCCACCCCCCAAAGTGCGCGGTAGACTATGAAGGTCCAAGGCGCTGCCATCATGGCTGATGGCCGACCGACCAGAGTCGGCGCTTGATTCTTTCGCAGGCCGACAGGATAATAAGGGAGACTGTCGGCCTGGGCATTGGCAAAACAGCGCTTTGTCACCCCAAAGATGGTTTTCTGAAACCGGCAGCTTGGGCGGCTTTCTTGGGACATTAGGCAGAGAAGACTATGACCCGATTTCTTGATCGGCGTGCGAAGCGGTCGGAACGGTTGGGACAAGGGGGGAAGAGGGCTTGCCGGCATCTGACTCGCGGCGCTGCGGATGGAGTCGCTCGAAGAGAGGTCGCTGCTCTCGGCGACTCTCCCCAGCGGCGGTTTGACCCCTGCACAGATCGAACATGCCTATGGCTTCGACCTGATTCAGTTTGCCGGCGGCATCCACGGCGATGGAAGCGGGCAGACGATCGCCATCGTGGACGAACTCGACGATCCGAACATCGCCAGCGACCTGCATGCGTTCGATCTCCAGTTCGGCATCGCCGAGCATTCCGGGTTCTTCAGGAAAATGGGGGTTGACTCGTTTGGCAACGCGACCACCACTCTTCCGCCTGCGGCCACTCCCTATGATCCCTCCGATCCCACCACCGGATTGGCGATCGAAACATCGATGGACGTCGAGTGGGTGCATGCGCTGGCACCAGGCGCGAACATCGTTTTGGTCGAGGCTAACTCTGACGCCCAAATCGTGACGGCGATGGGCGCCGCGGCGAATATCTCCGGCGTCTCCGTGGTTTCACTGAGTTTCGGCACGCCCGAGAGCGATGCCCAATCTGCTGATCTCGGTTGGTATCCCGCGTTCGAGACGATCGGCTCGCAACATCCCGGCGTGACGTTTGTCGTTTCCAGCGGCGACGAACATAACGGCGAAGTCGTCGACTATCCTTCGACGAGCACCTATGCGCTCAGCGTGGGTGGAGCGGCGTTTTACGGGACGTCTCAGCCGGTAGTCGATGCGGCGGGCGATTACGTCCATGAAGAAGTGTGGAATGACGGCCGGGAGGATGCAAGCGCCGGCGGGCCTAGTACGTTGATTGCAGCGCCGTCCTGGCAATCCGGCATCACAGATTCTTTGTACCGCGTCACCCCCGACGTTTCGTTCCACGGGTACGGCAGTTGCTATGTTTACGATTCTTACGATTTTCCTAGCTCGCCTTGGTCGGAAAACGGGGGAACCAGTGTGGCCGCTCCGTCTTGGGCCGCGCTGATCGGCATTGCCAACCAGGGAGCAAGCATAGCCGGCGAATCGAGCCTCGGACACGCAGCCATCCCGGCGTTGTACGCGACTTACCAGAATTCCGATTGGTATGCGATGGCATTTCACGACGTCACCGCTGGAGACAATAACTACTACGCGGCCACCACCGGCTATGATGATGCCAGCGGCCTCGGCACGCCCCATGCGGATGCAATCGCGGAATGGCTGGGGCAGGACGTGCCTGCGCCGACGCTTTCCTCGCCTCCGGCCTCGATACTGACTTCGACAAGTGCGACGTTCAACTGGACGGCCGTGAACGACGCGATCTCGTATAGTGTCGTGCTGACCGACAACACGACCGGCGGCAGCGTGACCTTATCGACCGGAAGCGTTACCACACTCCTCTCGACTTCCGCCACTGGTCTGATTTCGGGACACAGCTACACGTTTTCCGTCTGGTCTCAGTTCCCCGACTTGGCAAATTCGGGCGGCGGCACAAACCTGGAATCATCGCCTGTCAGTTCTTCCGCCTCGTTCACGGTCCTCACTTCGCTTGCCGCGCCTACGCTTTCATGGCCCGTCGATAGCAGCCCGATTACCGTCACGCTAACGCCCACGTGCTCCTGGTCGGCAGTTCTTGGGGCCACCGGGTATTACCTCGACCTCGTGGACACCACAAGCGGCCAGACGCTGCTCAGCAGCGCACCGGTCAGCGGCACGTCCTATACTCCCAGCACGCCGCTGACGGCCGGCGATACGTACAAGTGGCGGGTAATGGCATACAACAGCGTCGGCGGGCTGGAGAGTAGTTGGAGCGATTACGCTTACACCATTGCGGAGGCAAGCATTCCGGTGCTGTCGATCGGGAACGTCACGCTGACGGAAGGGGACAGCGGGACGAAGACCTTCGATTTCACGGTGAGCATCTCGGGGGCGAACACCCTGCCGGTGAGCGTAGACTATGCCACGGCGGACGGAACGGCCACGGCCGGCAGCGGCGACTATGTGGCCACCAGCGGCACGCTGACATGGGCCGGCGGCGATAACACCGCCAAGACGATCAGCGTCACGGTCAACGGCGACACCACCGTCGAACCCGACGAAACGTTCTACGTGAACCTCAGCAATCCGACCAACGCCACGCTCTCGAGCGTTACCGGCACGGGGACGATCGTCAACGACGACCTCTCGATCTCATCCGTGGTTGTCGCCGAGGCGACGGCGGAGAACGGTATTCTCGAATCGAACGAGAACCTGGTGATTACCTGGCAGATCACGAGCGCTTACAGCCTTGCTTCGCAGACGGTGACCGTGGATGGGAATACGATTACTCCGATCAGCGGCCCGTACAGCAGCGTGTACTATTCGTGCACGATTGGAAAGTGGGCGGCCGGCGACCACAGCTACGCGATTCAAGCGACCGACTCGAAGGGGGTCAGCGGCACCAGCACGGGCACGTTCACGGTGGTCGCCCCGCCCAACTCCGACCCGACGATCGGCTTGGTGGCGGTGTCGCAGAGCAAGGGGAAGATCAGTTGGAACGTGCTCGACCCCGATGGCGTCGCGGGCTCGACAATCACGATTGACGGAAAGTCGGCGTCGAGCATCTCCGGCCCGTTCACCGCGTCGTCCGGCGTGAACTACTCCGCCCCGCTCGGCTCGCTCTCGGCCGGCGACCATTCCTATGCGATCACGGCAACCGACAAGCTCGGCAACGTGGGAACCTTAACGGGCACTTTTAGCATCGTGAGCCAGGGCCCGACGATCGGCCAGGTGGCGGTGTCGGAGACGAGAGGGCGGATCAGTTGGAACGCCTTTTCGGCCAACGGCGTGGCAAACTCGTCGCTCACCATCGATGGAAAGTCGGTGCCGAACGTCTCCGGCCCTTACACCGCGTCGTCCGGGGTGAACTTCTCCGCGCCGCTTCCCACGTTGGCGGCCGGCGACCACACGTATACGATTACGGCGGTTGACAGGGCCGGCAACGTCTCGAACCTGACCGCCACCTTCACCTTGGTTGCCGCGGTCAGCAACGGCCCGGCGATCAGCCAGGTGGCGGTGTCGGAGACGAAAGGCCGGATCAGTTGGAACGCGCTGGATTCCGACGGCGTGGCAAGCTCGTCGGTGGCGATCGACGGGACGGCCGTATCACCCGTCGGCGGCCCGTACACCGCGTCGTCCGGCGTGAACTTCTCTGCGCCGCTTCCCACGCTCGCGGCCGGCGACCACACGTATACGATTACGGCGGTTGACAAGGCCGGCAACGTATCGACGTCGAGCGGCGACTTCACCTTGGCCAACCCGATCACGAACGGCCCGGTGATCAGCCAGGTGGCAGTGGCGCAGGCGAAAGGGCGAATCAGTTGGAACGCTTTTGACGCCCAGGGCGTGAAGAGCTCCACATTGGCAATCGACGGCGTATCGGTTTCGAACGTCGGCGGCCCTTACACCGCGTCGTCAGGAGTGAACTTCTCCGCGCCGTTGGGCACGCTGGCGGCCGGCAGCCACAACTATAAGATCACCGCGACCGACGGGTCGGGCAACGTCTCGACCCTGAACGGATCGTTCACGTTGGCTGCGGCGTCCGGCGCCCAGAATGCCCTGGCTGCCGCCGCAAGCCTCTCCGCCCTCTCCAATTCGGCCAAGATTGATTGGCTGTACGATCTTGGCGGGCTGCTGGATGACAAGGATGGCTAAGCGCCACGTCCGTTTCGATAATCCGGCGGGGCGCCCGCTATCACTGCGACGGGGGAAAAAGGGGACAGGTCCAATTTGTGCGAAGCACCCGCCGGGCCGTTCCGGCAAATTGGACCTGTCCCCTTTTTCCCTCCCAAGATCGTGCAAGGTCATTTAGTGCTTTGTCAACTCAAGGATTTAGGATTGCTGGTTCGATTCCGGTCGGATAATCACGGCAACTGTCCTCTCGGCGATCCTAAAATCAAGGCGTGACAAGGCGCGTAGTCGTATTCCGCGCTGACACGTTTCAGAAGCGGTTGCGGTTCTTCGACGCGATCCGGGGTACGTACGCCGGGACCGGCGCCGGCCGCGCCGAGGTCGGCGCCCATGTGCTCGACGAACTTCAGCAGCCGCGCGACGACCTCAGGGTGCCGTGCAGCGACGTCGGTCCGTTCGCCAATGTCGCCGTCAAGATTGTAGAGGCGCGGGCCGGTGTGCTTGACCGGCTGGGCGGCGCCTTTCGGCAAGCCTGTGCCTTGCGGGGTGATGGCGAGTTTCCACGAACCCCGACCGCACGGCCTGCAATTGATTGCCGTTGAAGTAGAACAGGGCATCGTGCGGCGACTCTCGGGTCTGGCCGGCCAACAGCGGCCAGATGTCCTTGCCGTCGATCTTGCGATCCGTCGGCACGCTGCCGCCGGCCAGCTTGACGAGCGTCGGCAATACGTCGATCTCGCTCGATCGGCGCATCGCACACCGTTCCGGCGGCGATACGGCCGGGCCACCACGCGATCGTCGGCTCGCGCATGCCGCCTTCCCACGTGGTGCCTTTGCCGCCGTGCAACGGTCCGGCGGTTCCGCCGTTGCGGCCTTGCGTGAGCCACGGGCCGTTGTCGCTGGTGAACAGGACGAAGGTCCGCTCGGTGAGTTTGAGTTCGCGCGAGCGTGTCCAGCACCCGGCCGACGCTCCAGTCCACCTCCTCGACCCAATCGCCGAACGTGCCGTTGGCCGATTTGCCCTTGAAGCCCGCGCCGGGGTGCAGCGGCACGTGCACGGCGGTATGCGGAAGGTACAGGAAGAACGGCCGGTCTTTGTTGGCATTGATGAACTTCACTGCCTCGTCGGTGTAGCGCGAGGTGAGCGTGTCCTGGTGCGCGGGGGCCTCGATCACGCGGTCGTCGCGCAACAGCGGCAGCAGCGGCTGCAAGCGGCCGCGAGGGCCCTTGCCCGTGCCCGCCCATGTCGTTCGAGTAGGGCAGGCCAAAATAATGATCGAAACCGTGGCGGGTCGGCAGAAACTCGGGTTGGTCGCCGAGATGCCATTTGCCGATCGCCATCGTGGCATAGCCCTGCCGTTTCAAGCAGGTCGGCGATCGTGTGCTCCTTGCTGCTAATGCCGATCGGGCAAACCGGCCCGAGCACGTTGGGCAGCGAGACGCGCTTGGCGTAGCAGCCGGTCATCATCTGCGCCCGCGACGGCGTGCAGACCGGCGCGGCATAGAAACTGGTCAGTTTCATGCCTTCCCGGGCCATGCGGTCCAGGTGCGGCGTGCGATTCAGCTTCGAGCCGAATGGGCCAATGTCGCCGTAGCCCATGTCGTCGATGAGGATGACAATGAAATTCGGTTTCGGCGATTCGGCCGAGCGGCCGGCGACGGGCGGCGCGTTTTCACGCGGCAGGCTGTCGCCCTGTTTCGGAGGGAACACGGTCTCTCGGCTGCCGATGTCCTCAGGCCGTCCGCCGTAAGGCGGCCGCCACGGCCAGGGGATCACGTGCGTCCTTTTTGCCCAGAGTTCCCACTGGGCAATCATGGCTTCTACCAGGCCGGGTTTGGCCGCCGCCAGATCGTGCAACTCGGTGCGGTCTTGCTCCATGTCGTACAGTTCCCACTTGCCGGCCGGAAACGCGGCCACCAGCTTCCACTTGCCGATGCGAACCGCCCGATTTCCTTCGTGCTCCCAGTAGAGCGCATCGCGCTCGATCGGCCGGTTGGCGAACGCCGGCACGAGGCTCTTCCCTTCCATCGGCTGAATCGCGTGGCCCTTGAACTGCTTCGGGTACGTCGCCCCGGCGACGTCCACGCAAGTGGCCATCAGGTCGATGAGGTGGCCGGGCTGAGAGCGGAGTTCGCCGGGCGCCTTGATCCCGGCGGGCCAGTGGACGATCAACGGCGTGGCGATCCCGCCTTCGTGGTTGAAATGTTTGTAACGCCGCAACGGCGTATTCGAGAGCGTCGCCCACGACTGGCCTTCAAACACCGTCGAGCCGGTCGCGCCGGGCTGGGCGCCTTTGAGGCGACCGTTCGGACCGCTCTCGGCATTGGCGCCGTTGTCGGAGAGGAAGAGCAGCAGGGTGTTGTCGAGCTCGCCGCGCTGCCGCAGCCCGTCGACCAGCCGGCCGACGGCCGTGTCGATGTGCGCGACCACCGCCGCGTAGATCGCCATGATGTGATCGAAGCGGTCCTGCTGATCGGGCGGAAGGCTCTCCCACGCCTTCACCGCCGGGGGACGCGGCGACAGCGGCCAGGCTTTGTTCATGATGCCCAGTTCGATTTGTCGGGCGTGCCGCTGTTGGCGGAGCGCGTCCCAGCCGATCTTGTATCTGCCGCGGAACTTGGCGATTTCATCCGCCGGCGCCATCAAGGGAAAATGCGGCGCATTGAACGCCAGATACAGGAAGAACGGCTTCGCCTTGTCCCCTTGGCCGATGAACTGAATCGCGCGATCGACAAAAGCGTCGGTCGTATAGAAACCGTCGCCGGGCGGCAAGTTCTCGTTCTGCAACGTCAGCGGATTGGGGCGAAAATAGTCGGCCATTCCCTGGATAATCCCGAAGTAACGGTCGAAGCCGCGCTGTAGCGGCCAGTTGTACTTCTTCGCCTCGTCGCGCGGCGCCACGAACTTCGTCACGTGCCACTTGCCGGTCATCGCCGTGCGGTAGCCGGCCGAGCGGAGCACTTCGGCAATGGTGACGCAGCGGTCGTTGAGATCGCCGCGGTAGCCGTCCCCGCCCCGGTCCTCGGTCATGTGGCCGACGCCCGCCTGATGCGGGTACAAGCCCGTCAACAGCGAGGCGCGGGTGGGGCAACAGCGGCCGGTGTTGTAAAACTGCGTGAACCGCAACCCTTCCGCCGCAAGCTTGTCAAGGTTGGGCGTGGGAATCTCGCTGCCGTAGCAACCGATGTCGCTAAAGCCCATGTCATCGGCGAGGATCACAACGATGTTGGGCCGCGACGCGGCGTCGGCCGCCCGCGACGACTCGGCGAGCAGCAGGAGGAACATCGAGAGAAACGCATGGAGGAAGGTCTTGGTCATGGCTGGGCTCCCATTGTCGTTTTATCTCTTTTTGCGTCCCTTTTGTCAAACCTGGAAGGCGAAGCTCGCGTGGCATCACGTCGCTCTGCCCACTCTGGAGGGACAAAGGAGCATTCTGTCTTGATTGTCCATCACTTCTTGACCTTCGGTCCCCTGCTCTTGGCGGGCTTAACCGCCGGGCCGTCGGAACTGGTCGTCGGCTGGCGCTCGGCGTATTCGTCGTTGTCTTGCACCTCCTTTTTCAGCCGATATAGCTCCGCCTTGAGCTTTGCCACCAGATCGGCATGGGCCGGATCGTTGGCCAGGTTGTGCAACTCGTCGGGATCGTGCACGAGGTCGTAGCACTCCCACTGGTTCTTCTTCCAGAAGTAGATCAGCTTGTGCGTCTCGGTGCGGACGCCGTAATGGGCCCGCGTGTTGTGGTCGCCCGGATCGTGGTAGTAGCGGTAGTACCAACTCGTGCGCCAGTCGGCGGGCCGACGGCCTTCGAGCAACGGCACGAAGCTGCGGCCTTGCATGTCGGCCGGCGTCTTCAGCCCCGCAATCTCCATCAGCGTCGGCGCGAAATCGACGTTCAGCACCATTGCCGCCTGCGTTGTGCCGGGCTTGATCACGCCCGGCCAGCGGATCAGAAAGGGCATTTTGATCGACTGCTCGTACATGAACCGCTTGTCGAACCAGCCGTGGTCGCCAAGGAAGAAGCCCTGGTCGCTGGTGTAGATCACCACGGTGTTCTTGCTGAGCCCTTCCTTGTCGAGATAATCCAACAGCCGCCCGACGTTGTCGTCGACCGAGGCGACGCAGCGCAAGTAGTCCTTGATGAAGCGCTGGTACTTCCACTTTAGCAGGTCGTCCCCCTTCAAGCCCGGCGGCGGAGCGCCCTTCAAGTCGCGGTGGTTCAGATCGCGGCCGACGCGCATCGTCGCCTCACGGGCGGCGTCGGTCCGTGTCGCGTAATCGTCGCGGAGCGTTGCCGGCTCGGGAACGTCCCCCTCGTCGTACAGCGTGAAATGCTTGTCGTCCGGATCCCAGGGGCGATGCGGCGCCTTGTGGTGGCACATCAGGAAGAACGGCTTGTCCTTCGGCCGGTTTTTGAGAAAGTCGATCGCAAGATCGGTGATGATGTCGGTCACGTAGCCCTCGATCTGCCGGCGGCCTGCCGCTTCGAGGAAGTCGGGATTGTGATAGACGCCCTGGCCGGGCAGGATCGTCCAGCGGTCGAAGCCGGTCGGGTCGCTGCCGAGGTGCCACTTGCCGAAGATGCCGGTATAGTAGCCCGCCGCGTGCAGGTACTTGGCCAGCGTCGGCTGCGAGCCGTCGAAGCGATTGAAGACCGGCACGCCGTTCTTGTGGCTGTATTTGCCGGTCAGAATGCAAGCCCGGCTGGGCGTGCAGATCGAGTTGACGCAGAAGCAGGCGTCCAGGCGCATGCCGTCCTGGGCGAGGCGATCGAGGTTCGGCGTCTTGTTGATCCGGCTGCCATAGGCGCCGATGGCGTGCGCCGCATGGTCGTCAGCCATGATGTAGAGGATGTTGGGCCGCGACGGCGCCTCGGCGGCGAACAGGGTGGCCGGCAACGCCGGCAGTAGCACGGCGAGGATGATAGGGTAGCGGTTCATTGCGTTATCTCCCGGGGGTGGATCGCATTTCTCGCGACTTCGTCTCCAATTGGCTGCGTAGCGCAGGCGGCAATCCATCGATTCGCGAGGCGTCGAGATAGACCTTCGCGGCCGCCGGAAAATCATGCCGCTGCTCGTGGATTTCGCCGAGCAGCAGATAGGCGTCGAGGTACGACGGATCGCACTGAATCGCCTTGCGGAGCAACTCGGCGGCGGCGGCGGTGTCGCCTTTCTTCCGTAGATAGAAGGCCAGCGTGTGGGCGTACCTCGCATCGGCGGGGCGCAGGTCGTGGGCCTTTTGGCACCAGGCGATCGCCTCGTCCAGGTTCTTCTCGCCCAGCAGCACGCCCAAGTTGAACGCCGCTGCCGCCATTTGCGGATCGGCCTTTAGCGCGGTCCGCAGCGCCCGTTCTGCCTCCGGCGATCGGCCTTGTTCACCGAGGAGCAGGCCGAGATTGAAGTTGGCGGCCGCGTTGTCGGGCTCGATCTTCAGCGCGCGGCGCAGGCTCTGCTCGGCTTTGTCGTTTTGCCCCATGTTGCTGTAGGCCATCGAGGCATTCACCAGCGGCCCAATCTGCCGCGGCTCGAACTGCGCCGCCGTCTCGAAGCAGCAGACGGCCGCGGGAAAGTCGCGGCCTTCCATGTAGAAGTTGCCAAGATTGGCGTACGACGCCCAATCGTCCGGCCGGGCCCGCATGGCCGCGATGAAATCGCCGTTCGCCCGCTCCAGGCTTGCACGGTCGCGCTGGTCGGGCAACGACTGCGGCGGCAGCGCCGCCAGCGCCATGGCCGTCCGAATTCGCACCAATCGCGATGAATCGGCGGCGGTCGCCAGCAGGGCGTCAAGCACCTCGGGCGTCAAGTGAGCCCCCAAAGCCGATGCCGCGCTGGACCGCACCAGCGGCGACGGATCTTGCAGCCGACCGAGCAGCACCGGCCACTTGCGATCATCGTCGCAGCCGCCCAGCAGCCGCACCAGCGACGTCCTGTAGACCTCGTCGCCGCCGCTTTTCTCCAGGTCGGCCAGTATTTCCGGCAGGCGATGCCACTGTCGATGGCGGGCCGAATCGATCAACTCGGCCCGGCGGAGCGCCTCGGCCTGGTAGTCGTTCTTGTACCACTTTCGCGCCCACTGGTCGGCCCAGGACGCGTCGTGATCGTTGTGGCAGATGCTGCACGCGTTGGGCGAGCGGAAGGCGATGGTCGTGGCCGGAGTGGGCGGGCGCATCGAGTGATCGGTTCGCCCCATTGCCGCGAAGCGCGTCATCGGCATGTGGCAGGCGACGCACTCGTTCCCCTTGCTCCCCGGCACGTGATGGCCGTGCTCGGCCGGTTGCTTCACCTCGGCGGCGTGGCAGGGCATGCACATTTGGTTCGACGCCGCGCCCTGAAAACGCAGCCGGCCGCTGGGCGTGTGGCAGTGGTTGCAGTCGAGCTTGCCCGACTTGCCGCACGGGCTCATCAGCCACGAAGTATACGTGTAGTTTTCGCCGAGGTCGCGGCCGTCGGGGTAGAAATCGGCGTGTTCCAGCGTAATCAGATCGAAATGATCGAAGAACTTGTCGCCCGGACGAAAGGCGAGCGAGAGCGGAACCATCTTCGCGTGACAGGTGGCGCACAGGTCGTTCATCTGTGCGGGGGTGAACTGCTTGGCGCGAATAATCTCGATGTCTTTCGGTGTGCTGCCCGGCGCGGCAGCCTCCATCGCGCGGACGTGCTCCTTGGCCGAGCCGTGGCACGACTCGCAACTGATGCCCGGCTCGGACCACGTCGTGTGGTACGTGTCGGTGGCCAGGTCGTAGTTTGTCGCCAGCTCGGTGACGTGGCAATTGAAGCAGGTGGTGTTGAAGGCGAACGTGCGGTCGGTCCAATCGAGGGCCTCGTCGCGGCGATCGGGAAAATGCCGCACGCCGCTGGCCGCCATGTCGTACCAGGCCTTCTTATTCACGTCGTAGGCCAGCGGCAGCACTTGCAGGCGACCGCGATCCAGCGGCGTAAGAAAGTAATAGACGTTCTTGCCGCCCATGACCTGCGCGATCGGGTATTTGCGTTCGCCGTCGGGGCCGAGTTGCCGGACGCAGCCCGCGCCCTGGCCGATCTCCACGCGATACTTGCGTCCCCCTATCGCGACGTCGCTCTTTTGCGGAGTCAGGCGGGCTTTGGCGAACGCCGCGGTATACGGCTGCATGGCCAGGCCGTGGTGCGAGGCGACCCAGAGTTTGTAGAAATCGGCATGGCATTCCTGGCAGCTCTTCGAGCCGGCCAGCGCCGTAGAAGCCGCCTTGATCGGCTTAGGCGAGTCCGACGGCGTCTGCGCGTGCGCCCCCCTTCGGCCGCATCCGACGAGAAACACGGCACAAACAAGAGACGCCAGGCAGAGCCACAAAACGTGCTTCATGACACCATTTTCCAACGGTGAACGCTTCGCCGCAAGACGCTCTCAGCCTGACTTATCCCCAGTTTCACTCGCTGGAGCAGAAGAACTGGCGGTCCCTCGAAAGTCGTTAGTTGGTAAAAGATTGAGTGTGAATCCAACCGTCTCAACCGCGACTATCGGAGCGAACCGCCATGAACGGTATGGAAGCCGTGCTGTGGATTGCCAGTTTAGGTGTGGGACTGCGTAAAAGCCAGACCAAAACCCTCGGCGATTTGCTCTCGGCGGCAATGCAAATCGGCCGGGTCAGCCTCTCGGAGCTTCAAAGGTCGCCGGCCGAAGAAGGCGACGGGGCCGCCAAACATGCGATCAAGCGGGCCTGGCGGTTTACGGCCAACGATCGCGTGCACGTCAGCGATGCCGCGCAAGGGCCGCTGCGACGGCTCTTCCACTGTCGCAAACGAAGAACTCTTCCGCGACGAAAGGAACCGCCGGGATGTGGTGCAGCAACGACGGTCCGAAAGCCCGCGGTGCCTTCTTCATCGGAAGGAAGATGCTCCGACGGCTCGAACTCACTGTCTCGCAAGCACCTGCCGCCCTCCTCGACGCGCTCCTGAACGGAGGCCGGAAACTGGGGATAAGTCGGGAGTTATCTCGCTTGACTTCTTCGTCTTTGTCGTCCACAATAGCCGCGGTCTTCTGTGCACGTGGCAACATCTTGTTTCGACACTGGAATTCCGGCCGGCATGAAACGTTCTCTTGTCAAAGCAGCTCTCGTGGCCGTCGCTTTCGCGGCGATGTCGCTGGCTGCTTCTACCGCGCCGGCCGCCATTCCATCGGACGAGCTCCTCCGCGGACTGCGGCCGCAGGGGTCTGTCAGCGATTATGCCGGCGTCTTGAGTCCTGACGATCGTGCGGCCTTGGAGAATCGACTGGGTGAACTGCGGCAAAAAACGTCGGCCCAGTTCGCCGTCGTGATTCTGAAGTCGCTGGAAGGCGGCGAGATCAACGATTTCACGAACAAGCTGCTTGCCAAGTGGGGCGTCGGCGTGAAGGGGAAAAACAACGGCGTGATGCTCCTGGTGGCCTTGCAAGACCGCAAGGCCCGAGTGGAAGTCGGCTATGGCCTCGAACCGATTTTGCCCGACGCCTTGGCGGGCCGCGTTCTCGATGAGCAACTCTTTCCCGCCTTCAAGCAGCAGCGCTACGCCGAAGGACTGACGCAGGCCGTCGGCCGCATCGCCGAGATCATCGAGCGAAACGAGCCGGCCACGGCAGAGCAACGGAGGGGCGGAGCGAGACCGGACCACGCCTCCGATCTCTTTTTTCTCTTCCCCTTCGTCGTCCTCGGATTCGGTCTGGTTGGGGCCGGCATCGTGGGCCGGCAAGGCGTTGCCGTTCTCTTGGGACTATTCCTTGGTGGGATACCCCTGCTGGTAGCCTTCGCAACAGGCGGGGTCGGCTGCGTAGTGCTTTGCGTGATCGCCGCGATTGCGCTAATTGTCGGCGGAGGGGCAGGTCTTTGCGCCCCGCCGAGAAGTCTTGCCGGAAGACACGGCGGACACGGTTGGGCATGGACGTCCATCGGCAACGGCCTTTTCGGCGGCGGCTTCGGCGGCGGCTTCGGCGGCGGGGGATTCGGCGGCGGCGGCTTCGGCGGGTTCGGCGGCGGTGGATTCGGCGGGTTCGGCGGCGGCTGTTCCGGCGGTGGTGGCGCCAGCGGAAGCTGGTAGGCAAAAGGATGGACGCGATGACTCCCGAAGAACTTGTGCAACAGATTGTTCAGACGATGCCCGGCAGGTTGCAGGCCGCCGTCCTGTACGGGTCGGCCGCGGCCGGCGATTTTGTGACCGGAACGTCGAATTACAACGTACTGCTGGTCGTCGATCGCCTCGGCTCGGCCGAACTCAACTCGCTGTCGAAATCGGCGTTGCGGTGGGCCAAGGCGGGCAATCGGCCGCCGCTGCTCTTCACGCCCGGGCAACTCGCGGCCTCGGCCGACGTCTTTCCCATCGAGTTGCTCGACATGCGGCAGTCGCACCGCGTCCTGTTTGGAGAAGATCCGCTGGCTGGCATCGCGATTCAAGAGGAGCATTTGCGCCTTCAGCTCGAACGGGAATTGAAAGTGCAACTGCTCGCGCTGCGGGAGGGCTATCTGCTGACCGGCGGAAAGCCGCGGCTGGTGGCCGAGTTGCTCACTTCCTCGGTTGCGAGATTCCTGGTCTTGTTTCGCGCGACGTTGCGATTGTTTCAACAGGACGTGCCCCGGCACAAGATCGATGCGATGCAATCGCTCGTGCAGCACGTCCCTTTCGATCCGCGGCCGCTGCTCGAGATCGACGCCCTGAGACACCGGCGGCTTAAGCTCCGCAACGTGGCCCCGCTACCGCTCTTCCAGTCCTATCTTACGACGATCGAACAGGTGATTGAGGCGGTCGACCGCCATCTTCATCCACAAGAAGGGAGTGCCTCGACATGAAAAAAGTTCTGCTCATCGGCTTGGCAGTCGTGGCGATCGTCGCCGTCGCCTTCATCGCGTGGGCCGTCTCGGTGAATAATCGACTCGTGGCTTTGCAGGAGAACGTCCATTCCGCTTGGGGGCAGGTGGAGACGGTCCTCCAGCGACGCTACGACCTCATTCCCAATCTGGTCAACACGGTCAAAGGCTACGCCAAACACGAAGAAGAGGTGTTCGAGAATGTGGCACGGCTCCGCAGCCAATGGGCAAGCGCGGGAACGACCGCCGAAAAGGTGAAGGCCGCCGGCCAATTGGAAACCGGTTTGGCTCGGCTGCTGCTTGTCGCCGAGCGCTATCCCGAATTGAAGGCCAACGAGAATTTCCGCGATCTCCAATATGAGTTGTCGGGCACGGAAAACCGCATCACCGTCGAGCGACAACGCTACAACGACGCCGTCCGCGCCTACAACACCACCGTCCGCCAGTTTCCGGCAAGCGCTATCGCCGGGATGCGCGGCTTTGCCGCCGACTCCGTCTACTTTGAGGCCGAACGCGAGGCAAAGAAAGCGCCCAAGGTCGACTTTGGGGAAGAACATCGGTAGCTGCCAAATAGACTTGCGCGATCCTGGGAAAAAGGGGACAGGTCCAATTTGTGCGAAGCACCCTCCGGGCCGTTCCGGCAAATTGGACCTGTCCCCTTTTTCCCGCAGGCCACTCGATCAAACGGCAGCCGTCATGAACCACCAAGAACAATACTCCTTCCAGACAACGGGGCACGGGCAGATGTCCGACGTCACCGATCAAGTCGTGGAGATCGTCGGACGCTCGGGCGTCAAGACAGGCATCGTCCAGGTGTTTTGCGGGGCCGAGGTCGCATATCCCGGCTGGCATCGTCGGAAGTGGTGAAAATGAGGACGCTCCTGTTCAAGACAGCCGTGGCATTGATGCTGGGGTTGCTCCTGGTGGCCGTCTGCTACTACCTCGTCGATCGGCCCGTGTCGTGGTTTGTCCACAGCCACGGTCAGTTCATGCGAGGGTTCTTGCGATGGCCGCCGTTGGTGTCTGATTGGCTGAAGGCCTGCGCGCCGCCGGCCATTCTGTTGGTTATCCTGTGGTGGCTCTGGAGACCGGGCGGTCGACTCCAGACCGTGCTGCTGGCCATCTCGGCCGGTCTGATCGCGACCACCATCCTGAAACAGTTGTTGAAATGGGGCTGCGGGCGGTACTGGCCTCAGACCTGGTCATACAAGAATCCCTCGCTGATCGGCAGCGGCGACTATGGCTTTCATCCGTTTCACTACGGCGCTGCCTACGAGTCTTTCCCTTCGGGCCACGCGGCGGTGATCTGCTCCGTGCTGTCGATCCTATGGTTGACCTATCCACGCTGGCGATGGTGGTACGCGATCATCGCCGGGGTCGTCTGCGTGGCGCTGGTGGGGATGAACTATCATTTCGTCGGCGATGTCGTTGCAGGCGTCATGTTGGGCTCGATTACAGGCGTCTACATGGCCCGGCTGTTCCGCTTGCAAAGACTGCAAGGAGAAAACGGGACAGGTCCGATATTGACAAAATAGGCAATGCCTACTAATCTTTGGCGATGCCTCGTACAGCAAGGGTAGCTCCGGGAGGGATGGCGTTTCATGTTCTCAACCGGGGAACCGCGCGGATGCAGGTCTTCGAGAACACGGGGGATTACGAGGCGTTCGAGCGGACGTTGTGCGAGACGTTGCGGCAGACGCCGATGCGGATTTGTGCGTATTGCGTCCTTCCCAATCACTGGCATTTTCTGCTTTGGCCGGAGCGTGACGGCGACTTGGCCAAGTTCATGCAGCGGTTGACGATCACGCATGTACGGCGCTGGCAGGAGCACCGGCATTACGTGGGGCTGGGGCACGTGTACCAGGGGCGATACAAATCATTTCCGGTGGAGGAAGACGAGCACTTCTTGGCCGTGGCGCGATACGTGGAGCGTAACGCGCTTTGCGCTAATTTGGTGCAGCGCGCCGAGGAGTGGCGATGGGGCAGCCTGTGGCGTCGTTCTCGGAGCGGTACGGAGGAAAAAGCGATCCTAACGACGTGCCCCGTCGAGTTGCCCAACGATTGGATCGAACGAGTCAACCGCGCGGACAACGAGAAGGAGTTGGAGGCGCTGCGCCGCAGCGTGAATCGCGGGCGTCCCTTCGGCACCCCGGAATGGCAGCGGCGCATAGCGAAACGTCTTGGTCTGGAATCTGCCTATCGTTCAACCGGCCGGCCCAGAGTCGGAAATCACCAACTCCTCATCGAATAACGATGCCAGACGAATGCTTCCCATCTCGCCAATATCGGCCCTGTCCCGTTTTCCGCCCACGGGATTCCAGGCGGGCATGTCGAGCGTATGGTACGCCTTTTCGCGGCCAGTAAAATGGATAACGGGATATGACTGCGGTGCAACCGGCTTCTACACTTCATCGTGGGCGGCCAGCGGCATTCAGGGAACGTGGACCCAACAGGCAACGGACGCGGCAGCCACCGTCTCGGCCGTGACCGGGTATGCGGCGGCAATCTGGTGGTTGGGCGGCTTGGTAGCGGGTCTGCTGCCAGGGGGCGCGGCGGCGACGGAGGCGGGCGGTACCGTTGCAACGGAGGCAACCCTCTCCGCGGAGCAGGTCGCATTCTGGGAGGAAACGGCGACAACGTCCGCCTATGCGTTTGAGCAGGCTGAGTTGCAACTTGACATAGCGTTAATAGACGGCACGGTACAGGAACAGATGTGGTGGCTGTTTATGATGGATACCGCCCAATTCTGGCTGGCCATCGCCGGCGGGGCCCTTGGGAGATGGTGAATGGACCGTGACGATATTGAAAGGCGAGCGGAACGCGCCAGGACACGAGTGCGTGAGTCGCAACGTGACATGCTCGCAGCATTGGCTGGCTCTGAGTTGTCGAGTTTGCTTGAGAGCAGGGACAGAGCGGCGACCTTCCTTGTAAGTGGCGTCTCATCGTTGCGGCGTGCCGCAATTCATGCATTGACGTTTCAATGGCACGTGTCGCCTGGAACCACCTGCGCCGCGCGGATTCTTGATATGGCTCATCGCGACGCCGCCGCCGAGGTGCGACTTGATGCGTTGCGCGCGATCGGGATAATCTACCGGGAGACAGACGACTCGCAGGTGGGATGCGTGCTCGCGAGGAGGGTAGTGGATGAGGCCGAATCGCTTGAAACGAGGAAGGCAGCATTCATCGGCCTCTGCTTCCTCCGTGCGGCGTTTACGCAGTCGGGGGCGATCAACACCTTCCCTCAGGGCGTTGACTGGGCATTCGTGGAGAGGTTTCTGGATCCGTCCCGATCACCTGAGCCGGTGGACCCACGAACGACGTTCGCTGAACTGTTTCGGAAGCGACCGAAGCCAGAGTAGAACGCATAAAGCGGTCGGGAGTGGGTAGGTGAAAACTGGTCTGGTGTTGTTTGGCGGTTTTTGTTCCATTGATGTGGTTTTTATGGTGGCACCGTTGCCACGGAGGACCGTTGGGGACAAAAACGGGACAGGTTCGATATTGGCAAAATAGGCGATTATTAATGTTGCGCAAATTCACTTAATTGGACCTGTCCCGTTTTCTCCGCCCAATTGTTTCATTGCAGCATTAGAAGCCCTCGGGCGAGGGTGGGCGTTTTGGAGGTGACGGGGGGGACAAAAACGGGACAGGTTCGATATTGGCAAAATAGGCGATTATTGATGTTGCGCAAATTCACTTAATTGGACCTGTCCCGTTTTCTCCGCCCCTTGACGCCATCGCCGGACCCTACCGCACCGATCAGGTTGGGCCGCCGCTTGATCCGTCGCTGGTGCAGATGGGTTGGCTTGGTAACAAGATTAGCGGGGCGGCGCACTGGTTGGGCGACATTAGGGTTCCAGAATCCGAGTTGAGAAACAGGGGGTTATCGGCCGGCAGCGACGTGAACCGCGAGTTGGGCATAGGGCGGCTTCATGGCAACCACTTCCATGATGGCCCAAGTCTCGGCGACATTGGAGTCAACGTGCTGCGCGGCATGGTGGCAACGTTTTCCATCTTCTGCCCGTGCGCGGCATGGGGTTTGCCGCTAATTTCCGCGTTGAACGGAGAGTACAAACGCGCCGCGACAGAGACCGTCGTAATCGTTGGCGGTGGAGCGATAATCCACTTTTTTGGCGGAGCCATCGATGCGATCCCAATCGGAGACGAACCAGGGCCGGGTGGCGCCGGTATCGGGGGTAGCGGTTGTTTCGTAGCGGGGACACCCGTGCTTGTGGCCGGCGAAATCGACGAAGGGGCGGCTGCCATCACGGCGAGCGAAACGACCGACGGAGACACGCGCGGCGTTCTGCTGGGATGCGGTGTTCTATTCGCCGTGGCGGGAGTCGGTGGCTGGCAGTTTGAACGGCAGCAAATCCGACGCAAGCGAAAGGAAGATGAAGAACTGAACGAACTTATCGACCGGCTCTTCGGCGGCACCGATCTCCTGGACGAGGATGACTATCCGCCAACCTCGGCCTACGACGCTGAGCCGTCGAACGGCGACTCCGATCCGTGGGCCAGGTTCGCCGATCGCGGTGATGGTTGGAGAGGATGGAGCGAGGATGGCAACAAGGAGCCAGCCCTGGCGGAATGTCGTCGGGCAACGGGTGCTCTCGAACATCACGGACAAGCGACTTTGCACGTTCCTGATCGCATGGAACCCACAGTCGAACCGCTGACGCAACCTAAGCAAAGTGCCCCACAATTGGCAACGTGTTCCTCGAAACCGGGCGGCTTCGGTCGCTGGTGGCTCGCTGGATGTCTGCTGCTGGCATCGCTCTTCGTGGGAGGCGCGATGTTCTTGCCGTCGGGGCGTCCGACCATTCCACCGCAGCAGAAAAGCGCTGCTCATTCTCTGCTAGCCCGGAGCATCGAAACGATCCGCGTCGGGCAACGTGTGTTGGGCAACAACCCGGAACTGACGGACGCTGATCGGGCGCAATTTGGCCTGGAGCCGAACCAAGCAACTTGGCGAAAACTCCATTTGCGGATGGTCAAGCTGGCGGATGCCAAGAAGACTCTCGACATCGAGTTGCTGCGGCCGCTGGAATGGATCAAGTCTACTGGGGCGAGGCCCGGAGGCACGATCCAACTGAATCTTCGGGAATTTGGGGCCGAAGGACCGGCCAAAGTCCTGATGATTGAGCCTTGCCCGCCGATTGGTTTGGGCCAAGGCAGCGTTGTGACCGGCACGTTTGCCCACGAGGCGGACGACTCTGTCGGTTTTCTGAAAGTGTCCGTGGAGGGGCTGCCGGAGTCGATTCATTGCACGGCCAATCATCCCTTCTGGTCGGAGGATCGTCAGGCATACAGTCCTATCAGTGAGTTCCGCGTTGGCGAGCACGTGCGCACGCAGACTGCCGGTGTTCGCCGCATTACGACAATCGCGCCGGCACCCCGAACCGCGATCGTCTATAACATCGAGGTTCACGGCGAACACGTTTACGAGGTTGGCCGCGCGGGCATCCTCGTCCATAACAAGGCAGCGAGGTATCGGCCACCAAAGGCCCCAGGTGAAATACCGGGCACCGGTACCATTGATGCTGGGGAGGGGATTCCAGACGTGCAACCAGGCCCCCAATGGGGTGATCCAGGAACAACGCTTGAGCCACCACCAGGCGGGGGAGAGGGATCTTGGGCCCCGGGGACTACTGAAGCCCCAGTCGAAGGTGGAGCAGGTACGACTAACCCATTCAATAAACGTCTACCCGGACCCGAGAGACTTCCGCCAAAAGGACCGCTCGGTGGTAACCCAATTGATCCTTGGGGCTTGATGCCTCCCCCCGAGTCTTATTAGACTTGCACGTGTTCCTGAGAAGGAGAATACATCAGAAGGAGAATACATCGTGAGCGAACCAGAAGAAGAAGCAATGAGGCAAGGCAACTTGCTGCGGGACAACGGCGATTTCGACGGAGCAATAGCTGCATACACCGAGGCCATTCGTCTGCATCCACAAAACGCTCAGCCGTACTCCAACCGGGGCCAGGCTTACTTGCGAAAAGGCGAATTGAACAATGCCATCGCCGACTTTAACCAAGCCATTCGGCTTGATCCGATGATGGCCGAGGCATATTGCGCGCGCGGTAGTTGCCACGGCAGGAAGGGCGACTTCGACAAGGCTATGGCTGACTGCACGGAGGCTGCTCGCCTCGACCCGCACGATGCCAAGGCATACTGCGTCCGCGGAATCATCTATTGCCAAGGGGGTGATTTTGATAAAGCCATTGCTGATTTTACGGAGGCTATTCAGCTTGACCCGAAGTCTCCCCAAGGATACTACAATCGAGGTAACGCTTACATGGCAAAGGGCAAGCTCGACGATGCGATTGCTGACTTAACCGAGTCCATTCGGCTCAATCCGCAATGTGCCGAAGCATATTGGGGGCGAGCGCGCGCCTACGGAGAGAAGAGCGAGTTCGACAAGGTGATTGTTGACTTAACCGAGTCCATTCGGCTCGATCCACGACATTTCGAGACACATTATGGGCGGGCCCATGCTTATGCTCAGGAGGAGGAGTTCGACAAGGCCATTTCCGACTACACCGAGGCCATTCGGCTCAACCCGAGGTATGCCGACGCGTATGAAGAGCGGGGATATTCCTACCGGAGGAAGGGTGACTACGACAGGGGGATTGCTGACTACACCGAGGCCATTCGACTCAATCCACAATCTGTCGAGGCATATTTGGGGCGAGCCGCGCCTATGACGAGAAGAGCGATTTCGACAAGGCGATTGCTGACTACACCGAGGCGATGCGGCTCGAGCCACAACGTGCCGAGCCATATTGGAGGCGAGCCTTTGACTATGAAGAAAAGAGCGATTTCGACAAGGCGATTGCTGACTACACCGAGGCCATTCGACTCTATCCTCAATGCGTTGAGGCGCATTATGGGCGCGCCCATCCTTATTATATGAAGGGTGAGTTCGACAAGGCCATAACTGACTACACCGAGGCCATTCGACTCAACCCGAATTATGCCGAGGTGTATCATGGGCGGGGTTGTTCCTACTCGAAGAAAGGTGAACTCGACAAGGCCATTGCTGACTTCACCGAGGCCATTCGACTCAACCCAAAGCATGCGGACGCGTACCACGACCGTGGCTGGTGCTGTGGCCAGAGCGGTGACCGCAACAAGGCAATTGCTGACTACACCGAGGCTATTCGGCTCAATCCGAAGCATGCCAAGGCGTACTGCAATCGTGGCATCTCCTGCGGCAAGAATGGTGACCACGACAAAGCGATCGCCGACTTTACAGCGGCGATTCAGATCGATCCAAATGATGGGTATACATTCTATGTTCGGGGCTATTCGTACTGGCAGAAGGGCGACCAAGCCAATGCGAACGCCGATTTCGCCCAAGCGGAGAAATTGGGATACAAAGCGAACCCAGACAGGCCGGGTTGTCCCAATTCAGTGAACCCAATAGCGGCTGTCCTGGACCAGCGGAGCTTGACAACCGAGGGGATGGAGAAGGGAATGCCGCACAATGAGGGCGTTTTGAGGTCGAAACGAGCCCGTTCGATCAGAGCCTTGACTGAACATCGCAGTGTTCTTTGACAAGTCGTTTGAAATCGCGTGCGTTCGCCCCGTCGGCGCGCACGGGAAGCAAAGTTGCCACACGAGAGCGGTCACACGACTCAGGCAACTCGCTTCAACGTGACGATGGCCAGGTGCTTTCGGCCGCGGTGGAAACTGACTTCCAATGTCAATCTCGCGCAGGACTGCCGCGCACAAGTGCCCAGAAACACATAAAGGGGTCGGGAGTCTTTGATTTGTTAACAACGTCAACCAGAACCGGCGGAGCACGATGGAGTACGCCTACAACCGCTCGGGCACCGTCCAGAGCCGCGTCAACGCGCTGGATACTGCCCTGAGCGAATTCTATGGCTATGACGCCCTCGACCGGCTGACTTCGATGAAGCGCGACAGCGTCAACAACCCGGATTATCAGTCGTGGGGGCTCGACGGCGTCGGCAATTGGCTGACCTCGACCACCGGCTCGACGACCGACACCAAAACCTTCGACGCGGCGAACCAGACGGCCACCACGACCGCCTCGATTACGCCGACCTACGACGCGGCGGGCAATATGACGTTGACGCCGAAGCCGGGCAACGCGGCCGCCGGCTGGACTTGCGTCTACGACGGCTGGAACCGCCTGGTTTCGGCCAGCGACGGCACGACGACCGTCACGTACCAATACGACGGCACGGGCCGGCTCACCGTGCGGAGCGACGGCACGACGACCGAGCGGTATTCCTACAGCGGCCAGCAGCTCGTGCAAGTCTACACGTACAACAGCGTCAGCCAGTTCCAGGGCGGGCATCAGTACGTCTGGTCGCTCCGCTACGTCGACACGCCGATCCTGCGCGACACGTACACCGCCGGCGGCGACATCGTCGGCTCCGACCGCATCTATTACACGACCGACACGAACCACAACGTAACGGCGGTGCTCGATTACACCGGTGCGGTGATCGAGCGTTACTCCTACGACAGTTACGGCCGCGCGACGTATTACAATCCCGACTGGGGACAAAAACGGGACAGGTTCGATATTGACAAAATAGGCGATTATTAATGTTGCGCAAATTCACTTAATCGGACCTGTCCCGTTTTCTCCGACGGAACAGTAGAGAGATTGGCCGCCCACGTCACCCGCGGGCCACACGCAGAGTCACGTCCTGCTGTTGGAACCTTGCGTTCGACCGCCACGCAGCGGCCCGTGCGGGCCGACGTCGCCGTCCTGAAGGGAAGCAAGAGTCGGTCGGCCGTCACGCCTGCGGCGAAGCACCGGCAGACACGTCGCCAGCAGCAGGCCGACTAACGTGGCGGTTGCCGCCCAGGGGGCGTATGTCATGAGGGTGACGGGCATGTGATCGAGTTCGATCGAGAGCAGGTATCCGGCGGAAAGGGTGCGCCGGCCGGAATCGAACGCGATTTCCCCGTCCTCTTGCTGTGGAGTGGGGACTGTCCCAGTTTTCGTGTCAACGAAAATGGGATTGTCCCCTTTGCCGGGATCGGCCGCCGCGCGAGCCGATTGGTTGCGGCGAATCAATACCCGCACCTTCGTGCTCGGCAGGTCCAGGGGACGCTGCCAGACGTAGTGCCGGCTGGTGTTGGCCAGCACGTACGAGAAGGTCAATTCGCGTTGGCCCGGCGGCCAGGGGACGGCGGTGACGAGTTTTCCGCCGCTGAGCGAAAACCGCCGCCCAAAGAACTCGTTGGCGAAGGTGACTTGCGCGAAGTCGGCGGGGATGGCCAGTTGCAGCGTCACCGGCTCGGCGTCTTCGCCGGCGGCTTGGCCGACGTAACACGCCGCACTAGGATTGTCGATGAGCATCGACTCGGTCACCCGCAGCACGCCCGGCTCGGGACAGAGTGTGATCGTGTGTCGGCGTACCGCCAACGGATTAGGAAACGTGACGGCGTCGTGAACGGTGAGCGTCACTTCCGCCCGTCGCTGCAATGGACTGAGGCGCACGCTCGGGCCGGGATAATGAATGCCGCCGCGATTGGCGCCCGGCAGATAAACGGTCGCGCCGTCGGCCGGAAGCCGCGTGAAGCGGAATCTGCCCTGGGCGTCGGCGGTGGTTTCCGCCACGGGCAGCAATTGGCCGTCAACCTTGGCTCGCAACACGACCTCGGCACGGGGCACGGGCGTACGATCGGCAGCGTTGACGACCGCGCCTTCGATCATGCCGTCACGCAGCGGTGGGCTGGCAGCGAGTGCCGACCCGGTCATGAGGACGAGGATGAACCACATTGCGGGGGCCTATGGTTTGCGGTCGGTGAAGTCGGATAAAGCAACCTGTCGTTCGCGTAACGCGGGGGGCGATTGAACCTGCTGTAGCTGCAATCGAGACCGCCGCCACGCCAGCAGCACGCCGAACAATAGGGTGAAACTGGCGGCGCTCAGCCACAGCGCCAGCCGCATCGCCGGCTCCATCGCCACGGTTGGCGGATGAATGCCGCGGAACCAGCTCGCCGCCACGATCACCAAGGGTACATCGAGCATTCCGACGACTGCGAAGACCGCGCTGAGCCGGCCTCGTCGATGAGGGTCGTCCAACTGCGCCCGCAGGATCAGGTAGCCCGAGTAGATCATCCACAGAATGAAGGTCGAGGTGAGCCGCGGATCCCAAGTCCACCACGTTCCCCATGCCGCGTGGGCCCAGAGCGAACCGGTCGCCAGCGTCAAGCCGCAGCAGAGCCACCCCAGTTCGGCGGCCGCCTGCGCCCATTGGTCCCAGAATTGCTTCCGCGTGCACAGATAGATCACGCCGGAACCGGCCATCGTCAACAGTCCGAGCAGGCTGAGCCAGGCGGCCGGCACGTGGATGTAAAGTATCCGCTGCGTATTGCCCATTGTGGCCTCGGTGGGAGCGAGCAGGGCAATCGCCGACACCGCGGCCGCCAGCAGAATCGCAACGAGCAACTCCCAGCGGACCTTGCTCGCGACAGACGCGAAACCGCAAGCGGCTTGCCGGCCGTGCGGCAAGGATTTGTCGGGAGGCGTGCTCATATTGGTGTTCGTTTCAGGGATCATGCGATCACTCCTCTGCTACAAAATCGATCAACACTATACCGGCCACGATGAAGATGGCGGCGAAGCCGGCCAGCAGGCCGTTCCAGTCCCACCAGCCGCCGTCGATCCGACCTTCGGCTTGCATTCGCGTAGCTTCCGACGCGGCGAGCACTACGGGAATCACCATGGGCAGCGTCAATAGCGCCGTCAGGCTTGCGCCCTTCTGGACGCGCGCGGCCAAGGCACTGAGCAACGTACCGGCCGAGGCGATGCCGAGATTTCCCAAAAAGGCCACCAACGCCATGGCCCAAGGATGCTTCAGCAACGGCACGTCGGTGAGCACGGCGAACAAAGGGATGAGCGCACATTGCAGCACCGCCAGCCAAACGACGTTCACCGCCAGTTTGGCAACGTAGACGGACGACGGCGAAACCGGATAGAGCAGCAGGGAGTGCCAGCAGCCGTCCTCGCGCTCCACAGCGAAGGAGCGGTCGAGGCTTAGTGTCGCGGCAAGGAAAATTGCGATCCACAGCAGGCTCGCCGCTATCTGCCGACGATACTCGCAGGGCAGGTCGATCTGCACGGAGAACACTACCGCCACGACGATGCCCAATAGGATCATGGCCGGCCAAGCCCGTCGGCCCCGCCATTCCGAAACCAGGTCCTTATGGATCATCCACCAGATCTGTGCGGCCACGATGGCCTCCGTGTCATGCCGCGTGTTTTTGCGGGAGAGAGTCGAAAGGGTCGCATTGCATTGTCGTCATGTCGTAGACGTGGCCGTCGCGCAGCTCCAAGACGCGTTGAATCAGCCGATGCGTCTTTTGCCGCTCGTGGGTGACGAGGCAGATCGTGTGTCCCCGTTCGTGCATGTCGGCCAGCAACGCCAGCAGCCATTCGCCGCCGGCGGCATCGAGAGCCGCAAACGGTTCGTCCAAAAGCAGCAACGGCGGCTCATGAATCAAGGCACGGGCGACGGTCAGCCGTTGCCTCATGCCGCGGGAAAGCTTTGTCGGCAGGACGTTCGCGCGGGGCGTCAAGCCGGTCATGTCGAGCCACCGATCGGCGAGATGCGGTGCGCCGTCGATTCCGCCCATCCGTGCCGCGAAGATCAGGTTTTCGCGGAGCGTCAGGTGCGAGTACAGGCCGCCTTCATGGGGCGCCATGCCGATCTGGCGACGCAGCGCCGCGTCGCAGCCGACAAGTCGGCCGAACCATCGCACTTCGCCGGCGTCAGGTCGGAGCACGGACGCCAGGCAGCCCAACAGGGTCGTCTTTCCGACCCCGTTGGCGCCGATCAACGCCACGCACTCGCCGGCGGCGATCTCCAGGTCGATCGCGTCGAGCACCGTCCGGCCGTTATAGGCCTTCGACAATCGGGTAGCTCGGATTGCCGCTTGAGGTTCGTTCATCGGTCGTTCGTGAATTCTCATGTGCACTATGCCGCAGTCCGCCGCGACTTGCCGACAACTTCTCCGGCGGCTGTTGGCCGGCGGCTGTTTGCTGCGATATGGCTTTCCGTTGCTGCCGAAACCGAGCGCTTTGCAGACGGCCAGAACCAGGGGACCGCAGCGATCACCATAATCCAGCCCGCCAGCCACATCCACCGCATCATGGGATTGTTGACGAGGGTAAGCTGAATCCGGTCCTGCCCCTGACCGCTGTGGAGAATCGTGTAAAAGTCGCCGCTCCACATCGAGTGAATGGCAACTCTCGTGCTCCACTCGTTTTGCAGGAAATAGAATTCCTGTGCCGGCCGCAACGTATATGCTGCATTTCCGTGGGCGGTCACTTCCAACTCGGCCTGCACGACGAGTTTCTCCGGCAGACGATGTTGAAGGATGCCGTTGAAACGGACGTTCCGTCCAGCCCAGACGATGGACTCGCCCTTCGAGAGCGTCGCCTCGCGCTGTTGCGTCCCCAACGATGACCCCGCCACGCCGACGGCCAGACAGGCCAGGCCCAAATGCATCGCGTAGCCGGCGTACGTTCGCCGCCGATTGCGGAGCGCTGGCAGGACATTTCGCGAGGGGGTTGGCGAGGCGATCTTACGGGCATCCAATACCGACGATGCGGCCACGGCAATCGCCGCCATGACCGCCAATCCAACGACGGCCATCGCCAGGGGGTGCCGCAAGCCGCCAAGCCAGGCCAGACCGGCGGCGATTACGCCGGCGCCCGCGGCAAACAAGAGTGCCTTGGCCTGCTTCGCTTCCGGCGGCGCACCCCAGCGCAGCAGCGGCGCGGCGGCCATCGCCGCCAGCAACAACAAGCCCATCGGGATCAGCACGCTGTTGTAGAAGCCGGCGCCAACGAGCACCTGGTGAGGGAAGAAGACTTGCGACACGGGCAAGCTCACCGTGCCGATGAATACCGCCGCCGCCAGGAGGACCAGTGCAAAGACCGATGCGGTGGCAACGCCCTCCTTGGCCAGCAGGCCGGAAATTGGGTTGTCGGGCCTCATGGCGACGCGGCGCCGCACGAAAGGGGCTGCCGCCGCCGCGGCCAACGCGGCGATCAGCAGCAGGAACATCCAACCGATCGGCGATTGGCTGAAAGCGTGCAAGCTGCTGAAGATTCCACTACGGGTAAGAAAGGCGGCGAAATTGCAGGCGGCAAACGTCGCCACCGCCAGCACGATCGTGGTCCGCTTCAGGCCGCCGCGCTGGCGGTAGACCATCGCGGCATGAATCATGGCGGTGGCCGCGAGCCACGGGATCAGCGAGCCGTTCTCCACCGGATCCCAACTCCAATAGCCGCCCCAGCCGAGTTCTTCATAAGCCCAATACGCCCCCACGAGGATGCCGATCCCCTGCACGATCCAGGCGAAGAGGGCCCAGGGACGGGCGTCGCGGACCCAGGCGGCGTCCAGGCGACCGCTCAGCAACGCCGCCGCGGCCAGGGCAAAGGGAATCGTGCAACCGGCATAGCCGAGGAACACCACCGGCGGGTGCAATAGCATGGCGGGATGTTGCAGCAGCGGGCTGAGTCCGCCACCTTCACGCACAGTGACCAGGCTGGGCTGCATGGGATCGGCGCCGAACACCATGATCGCCACGAGGAAACATTGGTAGGCCATCAAGATGGCGAAGGCCGGTTCTCGGAGCGGGCTGGCTGTGCGCCGCGGCCAGAAGCGGTAGACAATTGCCAAGGCGCCCACCGACCATGCCCAAAACAACAGCGAACCCGCCTGGCCGACCCAAAACGCCGAGATCGCATAATACCACGGTAAGAGCCGGCTGGAGTATTGAGCTGCATAAGCGAAACGGAAATCTTCGGTCAACAATGCTACGCTGAGGAGCGCACCGACCAGCGTCAGCAGCAGAAGACCGACAACTCCTGCCCCAATTCCCGCGCGTTGCAGCAAGCGATGTTGGCATTTCCAGCCAACGAAACAGGCAAAGCCCGCATACCCGGAGGCAACGAACGCGGCAAGCAGGCAAAGTTGGCCGAAGGTCGTCACGGCGTGCCCTCGGGCTTGGATGGAACTTCAGGACGCGGTGCATCCGCGTTCGTCTGTGCCACCGCGGCAGGCAAGCGAGACTCGTACTTGCTGGCGCAGCGCGTCAACACCTTGTCGCCATGAAGGAGACCTGCGGCGTCGAGCCGACCCTCGACCAACACGGCAATCCCTTCGGCCAGATTATCGGGCAACGCGCCCGAGCAAACGACCTTCAGGTTCGCCCCGTTTGCTTCCAGGGCGAACGAAGCCCGCGATCGGTCACGATCCACGGCAAGTGTGCCGGCGGCGATCCGGCCGCTCACGCGCAGGCGGCGGCCCATCAGCGACGCGCTTTCGGCACGACATTCATCGGCGGTGAGATAGTACTGCCAACTGGCCGAGGCGCCGCGGTAGGCCATATAGGCAGTCAAGCCGGCCACCATCGCGCCGCCAATCAGCATCTTCTTGCCGGTTCTCATCGCGGTAGGTCGCTGTAATGCCGCAACTACTGGTCGCGGGTGGGAAGAGTGCCTCTGCTGGGGTCGCAGACTATAGCAGCGTGGGAGCTATGCGGCAAGGTGAATCGACACCCGGAGCCACCATTCCGAGGGGGCGCGGGTCAGCGTTTTTGCCGAGATTTTGCCCTCGAACGCTTCAAGAACGCTTACAGCAGTCTTTTCTGTCGATTCGTTGGTTCTTCGCCTTTCCGTTCAGCCCAAGCTCTGATTCGCTCAAGTTGACGCTGTCGCTCCATGAGACGCCGTATCCGCCGACATCCACCTTGACTTGGCGGAAGAACGATTCGTTTGCGAGCGCGGCGAAGGGCTCTCGATCAAGCAACGGGCCGCAGTCATAGACCTTGTCCGCGCCGCCGACAAATCGCACCAGCAGCTTTTTCCCCGGCAGAGGCGTCACCGCTTCGATCTTGGGAAACACGATCGTCTTCATTACTTGAGACCTGGTAGTTCCTTGTACTCGCGCTTCTTCCACATCTTCGCCCCGACAGACCGGCTATCCGGGTATTCCAGATACCCGGCTTTCACATAGCATCTTTTCGCGTCTCGGGCAACGTCCGAATGTAGAGCAGCAACATGCCGATGACGATCAAGATGGGTACCAGCGACGCGGCCAGCCACACCCTGCGACTGGTATGTTCCTGCAAGGCATGATCGGCCTTGCCTTGAACTTCCACCACAACCTTTTCACCGTCGGCAAGTGCCGCCTCCACCGGTTTGACTTGGAAGGAGTGCAGGAGAGTGCGGGCATTGGTCAGGGCATTGACGGCGTTGCGGAGCTCGAATTTCGGTGCGCTGACCTCCATGCCCAGTTGTTCCGCCTTGGCGAGCGTCGTCTCGGCCTTGGCGATCCGCTGGTTCAGGTGTTCCAGCCCGTGACGGATTTCGCGGGCGGCATCGGCGCCGGCCAGGGTGGCGCCGTACTTGCCATTCTCGTGACACTTCATGCAGACCGCCCCATCTCGCATTCCGACCATCTTATCCGAGGGCAGTTGGATCTTGTGGCTGCTGTGGCAGGTGGCGCACCCGGGAAGACTCGCCTGCTCGAAGCGGTGTTTCATGCGGGTATCGGCAAACAGGCCCGCGATCTTCCCGTGACAGGCGCCGCAGGCGTTTGCCACCGAGCCGACGGCGGGAGGCACGGCGCCATGATTCCCGTGGCAGTTGTTGCAGGTGGGCGCACTCAGGTCGCCCTTGTCCATCAGCGCCCGGCCATGCACGCTCGATCGCCACTCGGCATATTGATCGTGGCCCAAGGGGTGGCCGTGGTATTGATAGCCGGCCATCACCTTGGCATCCGCATGACATGTCGCGCACGTCTCGGCCACGCGGGTATGATAGACCGGCGAATCCAGATCGCTGACGGCGCATATTCCATGCTTGCCGGGATCTTCGGCCGATCCGTGGGGCTTGCCGTGGCAGGAGATGCAGGTGGCGACCTTGGGATCGCCCGTGGCTTTCAACGCCTTGCCGTGACCGCTGGTCCAATATTTCGGCCAACTGATCGGATCGAGGCGAGGGCTGGTAGTGCTTCATGTACTCGATGTTGGCGTGGCAGTTGCCGCAGAACGCGGGGACGTCGGCCGGCGATTTCACGGCTTTGAAGCCGGCGTCTTTCGAATGGGCCGCGGCCACGTCCGGATTGCTCGGATCGCCGCCGTGGCAATCCTGGCATCGAACCCCCTTCTGCCAGTGAACGTCACCGTCGAAATTCTTCGCAGTAATGAAGTAGCGCTGTTGCTTCTTGTCCCAAACATCGCCGTTCGTGTGGCATTCGATGCAGTAGTTTTCCTGCGCTGGCGGCTGCTCCAACCTCGCTTTGTTCTGGCTCGCCAGCGCAAGCGCGGCCAGCAGCATGATCGGCGGCAAAGT
Organism: uncultured Planctomycetia bacterium; assembly: GCA_963719005.1. Lineage (GTDB taxonomy): Bacteria > Planctomycetota > Planctomycetia > Pirellulales > Thermoguttaceae. The sequence goes on along the minus strand of CAVRAR010000014.1, from coordinate 1,152,138 downwards.
CGTCAGCAGCGTTTTCATTCGGGCGCTCAATATAAGTAGCGGGAAAACCATGCGTCCAGGCCGTCCGATAGGCCGCGGGCGGTCATGACGATAAAGAACACGACGGCGGCGGCGGCCAGGAAATTCAACACCCGCCGCGGCCAGCGGCTCGACGCGCTAAAGTCCAGAAAAGGAACGATCAGCACGATCAGTCCGCAAAAGCCAAAAAACAACACGCCCACCGTCTCTCCCTCCAGCCAATCCAAATTCCAGAGATGAGCCGGCAGTTTCTTCAGCGCTTGGAACATGAAGAGGAAATACCACTCGGGCTTGATCCCCTCGGGCGCCGATCCGAACGGGTTGGCCTTCTGGCCGAGCTCCCAGGGAAACAGCGCCGCCAACGCCGCCAGGATTCCCAACGCCAGATACCAGCCCACCATGTCGCGGAGCAGGAAATGGGGGATAAACGGCATCGACGGCACCTTCTCGGCGCGGCCGTATCGCTTGACCGCGCTCTCCGGGACGGTCATCCCGTGCTTCTGCACCAGGTACAGGTGAACCCCGATCAGCGCGAAGGCGACCAGCGGGAGAATGATCACGTGCAGGGCGTAGAAGCGAGCGAGGGTGTCGCCGGTCACGTCCTGGCCGCTGCGGGCCAGCAGCAGCAGGTCTTGACCGATCACCGGCACCACCCCTACGATCGCCGTGCCGACCCGCGTGGCGAAAAACGCCAATTGATTCCAGGGAAGCAGATAGCCGCTGAATCCGAAGGCCAGGAAAACGCCCAGCAACAGAACGCCGGTCATCCAGGTGACTTCCCGCGGCCGGCGATACGCGCGCATGACGTACGTGGTCAAGACGTGCAGAAACAGCACGCCGATCAGCAAGTTGGCGCTCCAGACGTGGATCGAGCGAATCAGCCAGCCGAAATCGACTTCCGTCATGATCGCTCGCACACTCTCGAACGCCTGGTCGGGAGAAGGCTTGTAATAAAGCGATAGAAGAATTCCCGTCGCCAACTGGATGCCGAACAAGAACAGGGCCATGCCGCCGAGGAAGTAGAAAATTGCCGTGCGGTGGATCGGGACATACTTCTTGGCGGCAAGCGCTATGGCGCTATCAAGCCCGAGACGCTCGAAAAAGAAAGCCACCACGCGCCGTTTCAGCGTCAGCTTCGCGGAGGAGCGATCAGGTAGTTCGGGAGACAAGGATCTCCTCCTGTCCGGGCGGTTGTCCGGGTGTTGCTCGTAGCGTCACCTTGTATTCCTCCAAGGGGCGCGGCGGCGGGCCCGAAACGTTGCGCCCGTTCAAGTTGTAGACGCCGTCATGGCAGTTGCAGAAAATATCGGCCTTCGCCGGGCGATACTCGACCGTGCATTGCAGATGAGTGCAGACGGCGTTGAATGCCTTGACTTCCCCGTCCGGCGTGCGAATGACCAGGCATGGCTGTCCGCCGAAGTTGAACGGCGGCGGCCAGCGGCCCTGCGCATCGGGCTTGAGTTGGTTGACCCGGTACGGCGCCACCACCTCCAACGCACCGGAATTGGTGGCCGCTCGCGGTCGAACAAAGCGGACCACGGGGTAGAGGATCGCCAACAGGGTGGCCGCAATGCTCGCCTGTAGGCCGTGCAAGAGCCACTTCCGCCTCGATATGGGCTCGCGGACATCAGCCATCATCAGCTCTCTCTTGGAGTCGAGAGTGATCGTCAGTCGCCAAGTGTCGTCGCGCGGCAGTCTAGCAGATTCGTTCACGCCTGTCAAAGCACAGTGAGGGGACACAGTATGATTATCTGGCTACTGACCATTCCGGTTCGGACACGAAAGTCCAGTCAGTCCATACCCCATCTTATCTATCAGTTATCACGTCACTTACAAGCATCTTCCATGCTGTAATTGAAATACCACAGTTTCAGTGGAGCTTGCCAATTGACAAACAGAAGGGCGGGCTGTATCGTGGTAGGGTGACTTATGTCAATCGGCATTGTGGCTCTGCGTTTTTGCCCGGCGGCACCGCGAGGGTATACTTATCCAGATATATTGGCGAACGTCGGCCTGCCGGCGAGGTCTGTCTGGTCCTGAACACGGATACCGTGTCCTAAAATTAGTCCGAATCTGCAAAGGAGTTTGCGTATGCACCATCTTCCACGAAGGGTCGTCGTTGGAACGGGTATGGGCGCTGTGGCGCTGCTGTGCCTGCTGATCGGCAGCACCGTCAAGTCGCAGCCGCCGGCCTCGAAGGATGCCAAGCCCGAGCCCGCACCGCCGGCCGGCCAAACCTACATCGGGGTCAAGCGTTGTTCGTCCTGCCACTTCAAGCAGTACATGACATGGAAGAAGACCAAGCACGCCAAGGAGGCTTGGGAGAGCGTGCCGGAGAAGTATCGGACCTCCGCCGAGTGCCTGCCGTGCCACGCGACCGGCTACGGCGAGCCCACCGGTTTCAAGGATGCCGCCTCGACTCCGAATCTGGTCGGAACCACTTGCGAGGCGTGCCACGGTCCCGGCAGCAAGCATGAGGAAGCCTGCAAGCCGTTCCTCAATGAGAAGAAGCTATCGCCGGAGCAAGAGAAGATCGCTCGGGATTCGATCTACAAGATTCTTCCAAGGAACGTCTGCATCGCCTGCCATGCGAGCAAGGGGCACAAAGAACACCCGAAATACGATAAAGAGTAACCGTAGCGACCGTGGGCGACGTGGTTTGAACCAGCAAGCATGAGAACGCTCCTGCCTATCCTGACGTTGCTCATTCTGGCCACCGTCGGGATCGGCCAAGACGCCGCGAAACCCGCGAAGGGTGATGCGGCGAAACCCCAGGCCGCCAAGCCGGCTGAACCGTCGCCGCCTGCGAAAGCCCGCCTTGCCGCCAAAGGCCGGCTCGCATATCCCGCCAGACGACAACCTCTGCATCCAGTGCCACGGCGATCCCGATCTCTGGGACGCCAAAACCAGGCATCTTTACGTTGCCCGCGACGGGCTGGTCGAAGACGTCCACTGGACCAAGGGCGTCAACTGTAGCGACTGCCACGGCGGCAATCCCGGCACCACCGAGGTCAACGAGGCGCATGCCAAAGAGAACGGCTTCCGCGGCGCGGCAGGGCGCGGAAAATGTGCGCCGTCTGCCACGAGAACGAAGGGTTGGACCTGGTCGCGAGCGTCCACGCCCATGCCGGCCCGCCAAACGAGCAAGGAGCGGGCACGCTGTTGGAATGCGGCAAATGTCATGGGGCGAACCAGCACCACATCCTGCCGGTCGCCGACAGCCGCTCGCCGGTGTTTGTCAACAACCAAGTTGAGACCTGCGGCAAGTGCCACGAGAAGCACCAGGCCAGCTTCGTCAAGAGCTCCCATGGCCACGGCCTGTACCAATCGGGGCTGTTGGTAACCGCCACCTGTGCCAGTTGCCACGGTGCGCACGCCATCTATTTTGCGGCCGACACGCGGAACCCTCTTTACACGACCAACGTGGCCGCTACCTGCGGCAAATGCCATCGCTTCATTGCCGAACGGCTAAAGGCCAGTGTCCACGGCCGCGGCGCGGGGCCGGGTGAATTGGCCGAGAGGCCGGCCCCGGGCGGAAAATCGCGGCAGCACCCAAGCTGTACTTCGTGCCACCAGGGACACGAATTCTACCTGGCCGCATCGGCAAAATTTCGCCACAAACTGCCAGACCTCTGCGGCAATTGCCACGGCGATCTGTCCAGCCGCTACGCGATGACCATTCATGGCGAATTGACCGAATTGGGTTATGAGCCTGCCGCCAATTGTTACGACTGCCACGGCTCACACAGCATTCTGCCATGTGCTGATCCAGCCTCCGGCGTTTCGGCCGAAAGCAGGCTACAAACTTGCCAAAAGTGCCACCCTTACGCCAACGCCAATTTCGCCCGCTTCGATCCGCACGTCAACTATCACGACCCATGCGACAACCCCGTGGTCTATTGGGTGTACAGGGTGCTGTTGACGCTGTTGCTGACGACATTTGGAGTTTTTGGGCTGCACAGCCTGCTTTGGTTTGTGCGGGGACTAGTGGACGTGTTGCGTCACGGCCGCCCGAAGGGCTTGGTGCCCAGCGAGAAGGCCTACGTGCGGTTCGTGCCCATGCATCGGCGGGCGCACACGGTATTGTTGATCTCGTTCCTGGGTTTGGCTTTGACCGGCTTGCCGCTGAAATACAGCGGCCATGATTGGGCCAAGGCGTCGGCGGCCTTCCTGGGCGGCTTTGACGGCACCAGCTTCTGGCATCGTGTCTTCGCCTTGGTGACGTTCGCGTGCTTCGGTATCTATATGGTGCGGCTCGCGCGGCAGTTTATTGCCGGCCACCGCCGCGGAATGCCCTGGCTGCAAATCATTTTTGGCCCCGACTCACCCGTGCCAAACTGGCGCGACGTGAAGGACTTCTTCAAGATGATCCGCTGGTTTGTAGGGCTTGGGCCAAAGCCCGGCTTCGAGCGCTGGGCCTATTGGGAGAAGTTCGATTTTTGGGGCGCCTGCGCTGACATCGTCATCATCGGTTCGACCGGCTTGATCCTCTGGTGCCCCAATTTCTTCTGCCGTATGTTGCCCGGAGTGACCTTGAACGTCGCCAAGGTGATCCATTCCACACAGGCGCTGTTGGCTACCGGATTCATCTTTGCGATCCACTTCTTCACGATTCACCTAAGGGCCGAGAAGTTCCCCGCCGACATGTCGCTGCTGATCGGACTGGTGAGTGAAGAGGAGATACTGGACGAGCGGCCCGACTACTTCAAGCGGCTCGAACGCCAGGGCGATCTTGAGCGGCTGCAAGCAACGGTGCCCTCCAAGTGGCGGTTGCGGCTGGTGAAACTGGCCGGATTTGTCGCCCTGGGGGCGGGGTTGGCCTTGCTGGCCGGCATCGTTCTCGCGAGCCTCAGCGGGTAAGGCTCGCGGCGGCGGGCAAAGAACTGTAAGTTATGCTTTGGTGTAACGCAACAATGAATCGGACCATGTTATGCTGAAGCACAACCTACTCAGGTGCGGGGAATTCGTCTGCAAATATGCGCCGCCAGTGTGGCGAAGACTGCGGCGGCTCCTCTTGCGCTGCCGCACTGTTGGGGGCGTTTCTGCTGCTGCTGCTGCTGATGGTTGGATTGGCGGGGTGGTACACCTCGCGATCGGAGTTCTGCAACTCCTGCCACATCATGGAGCCGTACTACAAGTCATGGCAGGAATCGGCGCATAAAGACGTGCCCTGCATCGAATGCCACTTTGCGCCGGGTTTGGGCAACAAGGTTCGCGGCAAGATGTTGGGGCTGGTGCAGTTGGCGAAGTACGTTACCAAAAGTGCGGGACCGCGGCCGGTGGCCGAGGTGCCCGACGCCAGTTGCCTGCGGTCGGGCTGCCACGAAACCCGCCTGCTTTCGGGCCGCGTGGAGTTCGAAGGCATCCACTTCGATCATGCCCCGCACATGGGTGAACTCCGCCGCGGCAAGCAACTGCGATGCACCAGTTGCCATAGTCAGATCGTGCAGGGCAAACACATGGCGGTGACCACGTCGACCTGCTTCCTCTGCCATTTCAAGGACGAACCGTTCAATCAATCTTTGGCCGCCTGCACCCGCTGTCATCAAATCCCAAAAAAGGAATACGATCTCGGCGGCGGCGTCAAATTCACCCATGCACTGGCGTACAAGAAGGGCGTCGATTGCATCAATTGCCATGCCGACGTGATTCGCGGCACGGGCGAGGTGCCGCGCGAGCGCTGCCTGGTTTGCCATAACCGCGAAAGCGATCTCGCGCGGATCAAGGACCACGCTTTCATTCACAACAAGCACGTGGCCGAACACGCCGTCAACTGCCTGAGCTGCCATCTCAGCATCGAGCACTCCTTCGACAAGCAGCGACTCTCGCACGCCGCGGGAGACTGCGGGGGCTGCCATCCCAACCACCACGAAGAGCAGATCAAGATGTTCGAGGGCCTCGATGGGAAGACGATCGCCGGGCACGCCGGCGGCATGATGGTGACCCGCGTCAACTGCCGCTCCTGCCACCGCCTGAAAGAGGTTTCGCTTACCGGAGCGGTGCTATGGAAGGCTTCGGCTAACGTGTGCGTGATGTGCCATGAAGCCTCGGAGGTGGACCGGCTGAGGTCGTATCATGAGGCATTGCGGGCCGCGGTGCCGGAATTGGAGTCGGCCGTCTGCGGCGCTCGCAAGGCGCTCCCGACGGCCAAGCTCCCCGCGGATCGCGCGGCGGCGATCGCCAAGGAACTCGATCGCATCCAGTCCGACCTGGAGTTCCTTCGCAAGGGGAACGACATCCACAACATCCACTATGCCAGCAAGTTGACTCGCGTGCTGTTGGAGCAGGTTGTCACAATCTGCCGCGACTTGAAGGCACCCGAGCCGAAGGTCGTGCTGCCGGCGGTGGAGAAACCGCGGCAGTAAGTCTGGCTGCGAACGGCGGGAGGAGCCGATGTCGGCCAAGAGAGACGACTCCCGATCCCGTTCTTCCGTTCCGACCCCGTTCTTCCGTTCTGTTCCTTGCCTCCTGCGGTAATGGGGTTACGCTGCTTGCTTCCGTTGCCGCCAAGCGAAGCCGCCGAGCCCGATGATGGCGATGCCGAGGAGAACAAACGTGGACGGTTCGGGGACGGGTGCGACCAACGAACCTGCGATGCTGACCGGAGAAACAGCGATTTTGGTGAAGGCCCCGGTCGTCAGGTTCAGCGTCCCGTAGTCGTAGTTGGCGTCGGTTCCAAATCCGGTCACATATAGATTCCCTGATGAACCAAATGCGAGCAAAAACCCATAAGATTCATTGTGGTCAAGACCGAAAGGAAAATAAGTGTTCAAGTTACCGATTTGGGTGAACGCCCCCGTAGCCGTATTAATGCTTCCCCATGCGCCACCCCCGCTCTCACCGGCATCAAAACCATACAGGGTGCCGTTGGGGGCAAACATCAGCTTTTCCGCACCAGCGCCTCCGAAAGTGAGGCCCGTCGCGATGACCGTCGTTTGCCCCGTAGAATTCACCGTGCCAAAAGACCAGGCACTGCCGTTGGGGACGCCTGCATAGTAGACGCTTTCAGCCCGTGCTCGATCCGCGGCAGCGAACATCAACGCTCCGAACACCACCAACAAGACCGCCACGGAAGGCCTCTTCCGCCGCCAAGCGAAACCGACGAGCCCGATGACGGCGATGCCGAGCAGGACGAGGGTGGACGGTTCGGGGACGACGGTGATGGGCGAGGAGAGGGCGTACAATCCGTAGTATTCATTACTGGGCAGAGTATTCGAGAAGGGGATTTCGTCCCCGATTCCGTACTCCGCGCACGATGACGGGGTAATGTTGCCGCTGGTCGCCCATCCTGTTGGCGGGCCTGAAAAGTAATTCCACAATCCGAGTTCTCCTACCCAAACATTGTCACGGTGGCCGCCATCGTTGACGTAGGGAAGCGATTGAGCGATTTGACCGTTCTGGGTGTAGTCTATCGGATTCGCGTAGGAGGAACTCCAGACCGTGGTCCCATTGCTCACTACCAACTGTCCATAAGTGTTGTAAATGGGCACGTTGGAATGGGTGACGCTGTTGGATGTCAGGGACGTGGATGGAGTGGACACCATGGCCGTCCAAGTGACGCCTGTGGGCAGTGACGAACTGAGTGCGGCTTGACTTGTGACGAAACTGTTATAATCGGCGATGTTGGTGCTTGTCGCCGTCGTGCCTGCAGAAGTCAAGAAAGCAATCTGATATTGAGAACCGGGCGCTAATCCCGTAGGGAGACTCACGTCGGCCCGCGCCGAACAGGCAGCCAAGACCACCGCCACCGCCACCGCCACAAGACTGAGATGTTTCATCGCTTCGCTCCTCTTGGTTGAAAAACTGGTTGCGATCCAAAACACACTCCACGCCACACTGCCCGCAACGAAACCGACAAACGGCTAAGTTCTAGCCCTCCGCCACCGCGCGTAGCCGAGCAGGCCGAGGGTGCCGATGCCGAGCAGGACGAGGGTGGAGGGTTCTGGTGTGGTCGCCGCCTCGCCGGTGATCTCGAATGAACTGATGCCTCCGCCGGCCGTGATTGCCGTTGAGGAGTATTGCACTGCCGCGGTTGACGGAACGCTGAAATCGATGAAATCAATGTTGTCGTTGGCAAGTACGGTTCCGAGGGGGGGCACGATTGATCCGAAGAATCCATCGATGCCATAAGTTGCCCCTTGGAGTGGAACGCCGTGGATGATATACCAGTCGTTGTAATAGGTGTAAATGGGCCAAGGGGGCGGGTTTGGGTGTGGATTGGGCGGGGCGATCTCGAAACTGGTAGTGGGACCGGATTCCGTTTCCGAGTAGACGAGCGTGCCGCCTGGACCACCGCTGTAATAGTCGAGCGTCGTCGGCTGACCGTTCCACACGGGCGAAAGGTCTAACGTCACCTGTACGCCGGAACTGCTCTGGGTTAGAACCCCAGTGGACAACAGTTGGTTCACGCCGCCTCCCAAGCTGCCATAGCCCTGCTGCTCCATGGAGGCCCCAATGGGCGGCGTCCCCAGCGAAGCCAGACTCGTGTCGAGCCCGAAATTCAGGCCGCTGCCCTGCACGCCCGAAAGGTTGATGGAAACGCCGTCCTGGCCTGCTGATCCAAGGTTGCCCACGACAACTCCCGTACCGCTGCTCGCGTCCAAGGTCGCATTGCCCAACGGGCTGTAATTAAAGCCGAAGGCATTAACCGGTGTGGTCTGCGCCGCTGCCGCCGCGCCCCACAGGCAGGCCACCAGCCCGCCGAACAAAATAGTCCACTTGCTCAACATGATTTCACCCTTTCTCAAAAATGGAAAAACAGAAACGGAAATGTTGTACAGTCAAATCCCCCGTGGCTGGTCTCCGCGAGCCGTAGTCGGTCGCCGGATCGGCCGCGTTGCCCGGATTGCCCACGGGGACGAATTGCAGGCTCGTCTGTCCTCCGGTCAGTTTGAACACGTCTGCCCGTGCAACCACCGCACAAGACATCAACGCCACCATCAAAACCATCCAATTCAGTTTGTGTCGCATCGCGGTTCTTCTCCTCGCTTCACGTCAAAAGGTGCTGGTCAGGTAAAACAATGTTTGCAACTCACGATGTCAACAAAGCCCGTCGCCGCCAAATAAACAGCCCGAGGGCGGCGATGCCGAACAGGACGAGGGTGGAGGGCTCGGGGGTGGGGGTTGCGATGAGTAAATAACTGGGATTGTCCGGCGCCGCCATGGCGGACAAGACGCCCTGAGCGTTCCAAAGGGCCGTCGTATAGGGGGCCTCGATCGTACCAAGCCATTGGTTGGGGCCCGAAGGGGGAAAGGCGTCCCCGTTGTTCCCCCAAACGACCGATGTGTAATTTCCATCCTCCCCGTAGATCGTGGAACTGACGACGAGCGAGTCGGCAGCCCCCTGGGTCACCTCTAAACCGGCCGGTGTTGCTATCAGGCACTCGTTGTATGAGGGGTAGTAGATCGATCCGATGGACATATTGCTGGTCGCTTGGGTCATAGGCGTAGCCCAGTTGACTGGGAAGTATTGGGTTGTCGGACCCGAAAGCCCGATAGACCATCCCGTGATATCCGAAGGGGAGACGACCCCCAATTTTCCATCTGTGGTTATTGCTCCTTCGATGGTGTAACCATTCTGGAGGGAAGGGTAATTGACAATGTCGTAAGTGAGAGTGCCCGCCCAGGCGCTAGAAACGGACGCCAAAATCAGCGCCGAAAACACCAGGCAGGCAGCAGTCCAAGCGGAACATTTGGGAAACGAAAGCGTGACCATGATTTTGCTCCTCTGACTTCGACGCAAAGTTGTGAAAATGGTAACGGGCAAACGTGAAAAAGTTCAAGCGTGCAGCAGCCGCCGCGCATAGCCGAGCAGGCCGAGGGCGGCGATGCCGAGCAGGATGAGGGTGGATGGCTCGGGGACTGGCACTGACAGGACAAAAGGAGAAAAACTTTCGGTTGGCACAAGAATCGTGTGGTCGATCGTATCCACCTGCTCACCGGCGGGTAATACCCACGAGCCGTTCTCAAAGTGCAAGACCGCCAATTCTGATTCGGGCGTGTCCCCTATGAGAGATGGATCGTAGTGCAGCAGCAAATCGACCTCGCCGAAGTGCGCGCCCGTATAACTGACATCCCAAAGTTGCAGATTGCCGCCGGGCAGGACAAAATTGACTGCTCCGGCGGCAACTTCCTGGAGGGCCTGCTGCTGCTCAGCCGGCGTCTGCGGCGTGAGGAAGGTCGCGGAGAGAGTTCCACTCTGCGCTTCGCTGAAGGTTCCCCCTACGCCGCCAACGACCGTTGGTCCTTTGCTATCGGTGACGGTGATTGCTTGCGGCTTCCCGGAAAGGACGACGTTACCGCCGGTGTAGAGGTTGGAGGTCGTCCACACAAGGCCGAGAGGAAGATCGTTGACCAGTGTGAATTGTCCGGTAGGGGTCACGCCCGCCCAATTGAACAGGTGAAAGTCCGTTCCTACCAGGCTTGCCGGATCGACTCCCGGCGCTGCGCTCAGTTTGAGGGTGCCGTTCAAGGCAACGGGAATCCCCTGGTCGAAGGAAATGGTCGAACCCCAGTTGTTCTGAAGCGCGAATTGCAGTGTGCCGTTAGCAGTCTGCTGAAATCCGCTCGTGACCCGAATCGGAGTGGCGGAGTTCCGAACGACCAACAACGGGTTGTTCTGGTCGAGAGTCACTCCCAAAATCGTGCCCTGGGGAGAAATGCTATTGGTGGTGTTTAGCGCACCCGAGATGTTGGCCGACTGGCGCGCGCAGATCCGCGCCGCCAAGATTGGAATTTGTGAACACCGCGCCTTGGAGATTGGCGTTGGTGAGGTTAGCGCACGTCAACGTGGCATTCGTTAGCGTGGCGTTCGTTAAATTAGCACTCGTCAACGTGGCGTTTGAAAGGTTGGCATTGAGGAAGGTTGCTCCATTCGCTTGGGCAGCCGTCAAGTCCGCTCCCACCAAGGTTGCGCCCGTCAGGTCGGCACTCGTCAGTACGGCGCCGGTAAAACTCGCGTTGGTTAGGTTGGCGTTATTCAGGTGGGCGCCGGTCAGGTCGGTGTAGACGGCATGGATATTGTTATTGTTATTCCAGCCTGCGGGGCTGGAGAAGTTGGCTCCGCTTAGCGTGGCGCCGGTGAATATCGCGCCGTTCATCGCCGCGCCTAAGAAACGGGCGTTCGTCAGGTCGGCGCCGGTGAAGTCTGCACTCGTCAAGTTGGTGATAGCAACGGGGAGATCTTCAGACATCGTCGGATCCCAAACAGGGATGACCGCGGAGAAATTGGCGCCCGCCAGCTTATAACGGGCGAAATTGAAGTTCGGCAGTTGGCAGCCGCCCAGGCCGATCCCACTCAAGTCCTTGCTGTTCTGGTAGCTGTCGGTGCTCATAAGCTGCGTGGCCGCAATCCCGCTGCCCATCGGGCCCGGCGGCTGCAAACCAAGCAAAGACGGATTATGGCCGTCATAATAGATGATCGAGAAGTCGGCCCCCGTCACCTTGGCGCCTGCCAAGGTGGCGCCGCTCAGATTTGCGCCCGCAAGCGACGCGAAGGTCAGATCGGCGTTCGTCAGGTCGGCGTTCGTCAAATTGGTGCAAGGAAGAGAAGTAAGGGGCGGCGGGCCCTGGTTCGTAGGATAGGGCGGTATGTAGTCCGGGAAACTGGATAAGTTGGCGCCGCTGAGGATTGCGCCGGCAAGGCTCGCCGAGGAGAGATTGGCGTTGGTGAAAACGGCGTTCGTGAGCGTGCCGTTGCTAAAGCTAGCACCGCTGAGATTTTGCGCGGTGAAGTTCCAGCCGGTCATGTTGTTCTGCGAAAAGTTGGTGCCGCTGAGGTCCGGAGAAGCCACAATAGGACCGCCTGCCCCTTTCTGAAGGTACTGATAGCTGGCCGTGCTGTAGAGTTGATCCGCCGTAAAGCCGTTGGCGGTGGCGCCGGTGAAGTTGGCCCCCTTGACGATCGCTCCCGAGAATTGTGCGTTCGTCAGATTGGCCCCGGTGAAGTCCGCGCCGGTCAGGTCGGTGCAGACAACAAAAGGGTTGCCCTGATAATTCGGGTCTGTCGGGTTCCATCCCATCGGGCTGGAAAAGTTGGCATTGCTGAGCGTGCCGTTGGTCAAGTTCGCGCCGCTCATGGCCGCCCCGCAGAATCCGGCGCCCGTCAAATCCGCGCCGCTGAAATTCGCGCCGGTTAGATTGGTGACCATTGGCGGCGGGCCGTAGGAGGGATTGCCGGGCATCCAGTTCACGGCCGTGGAGAAATCGGCCCCCGCCAACTTATAGCCGGCGAAATTGAAGTTCGGCAGTTGGCAGCCGCCTAAGCCGATCCCACTCAAGTCGTGGCTGTTCTGGTAGCTGTCGGTGCTCATAAGCTGCGTGGCCGTAATCCCGCTGCCCATCGGGCCGATCGGCACCGCCGGGTTGAGGTAAGACACCAAAGGATTATAGATGATCGAGAAGCATGCCCCTTTCACCGTAGCCCCGCTCAAGTCCGCTCCGGTCAAGTAAGCGCCAGCCAGGCTTGCGCCGGACAAGTTGGCGTTGCTCAGGTCGGCGCCTGCCAAACTAGTGACAAAAAGGCCCTCCGTGCCAGTCGGATACTTCGGGCTTATCGGATCGCTCGACAGATTGGCGCCACTAAGATCCGCATGAGCAAACACAGCCGAAGAAAGATCGGCATTGGTGAAGCATGCGTTCGTAAGCGTGCTGGAAGTGAAATTCGCACCGGCAAGGATCTGCGCGGTGAAGTCCCAGCCCGTCATGTCATTCTGTGAAAGGTCGATGCTGCCTAGCCCCGACGGGACAAAGGAGGGATAATGTATCTGATTCAGATAGCCGTTGTACAACCAAGCCGACCAGCAATAATTGGCCGTGCTATAGAGTTGTTCCTTCGTAAAGCCGTGGGCCGTGGCGCCGCTCAGGTTGGCGGCGGTGATGCTCGCGCCGAGAATTGCGCGCCGGTCAGATCCGCGCCGCGGAAGTCCGCGCCGGTCAGGTCGGTGTAGACAACAAAAGGGTTGCCCTGATAATTCGGGTCTGTCGGGTTCCATCCCATCGGGCTGGAAAAGTTGGCATTGCTGAGCGTGCCGTTGGTGAATATCGCGCCGCTCATGGCCGCCCCGCAGAATCCGGCGCCCGTCAAATCCGCGCCGCTGAAATTCGCGCCGGTTAGATTGGTGACCATTGGCGGCGGGCCGTAGGAGGGATTGCCGGGCATCCAGTTCACGGCCGTGGAGAAATCGGCCCCCGCCAACTTATAGCCGGCGAAATTGAAGTTCGGCAGTTGGCAGCCGCCTAAGCCGATCCCACTCAAGTCGTGGCTGTTCTGGTAGCTGTCGGTGCTCATAAGCTGCGTGGCCGTAATCCCGCTGCCCATCGGGCCGATCGGCGCCGCCGGGTTGAGGGGATTCAACGAAGGATTGTAGATAATCGAGAAGTCGGCGCCAGTCACCGTGGCGCCATCCAAGCGAGCGGCGGCCCCGCTTGCATCGGTCAGCGTGGCGCCCGCCAAATTTGCATTTGTAAGGTTAGCACCATGCAGGTCGGTGCTAAACTGGGCGCCAGTCTGATCGGCCTTGGCCAGAGTTGCCGAGGAAAGATTAGCGCCGGTGAGGTTCTGGCCTGCAAAGTTCCAGCCCGTCAGATTGTAGCTGCCCAAGCTGATGCCGTGCAAATCGAGGGCCTGGTAGCTGGCGGTGCTATAGAGCTGCGAGGCCGTCAGGTTCGAATGGTCAAAGTAGGCCCCAGCCACAATGGCATCCGTGAAGTTGGCGCTGGTCAGCGTGCCGTAAGTAAGGTAGGCGCCGGTCAGGTTGGCCCCCGTGAAGTTGGCGTTGGTCAGCAGGGCGCTGTCAACGTAGGCGCCGGTCAGGTTCGCACTGGTGAAATTGGCATTGGTCAGCGTCGCTTGCTCAAGGTAGACATTCGTCAGATTGGCACCCGTGAAGTTGGCGTTGGTCAGCGTGTCCGCACTAAGATCGGAATTGGTCAGGTTGGCCCCTAGCAAGTAAGCCTGCGTGAGGTCATAACCGCCGCCAAGTTCGGTGTTTGGCCCCGCGGATAAGCCTTGCCCGTTAGGGCAAAGGTTGGTCGATTGGTATACGCCTTGGCTGTGGTCGCTGGGATTCACCCACGCCCACTGAAAGATGTCGGCCCGTGCAACCGCCGCACAAGACATCAGCGCCGCCGCAAGAACCATCCGATTCATTTTGTGCCGCATTGCAGGTTGTCTCCTCACGTCAGGTAAAACAATGTTGGTCGGATAGAACAGTGTTGAAACTCGCGGCCGCGCACAACTGCGACGAGACCCTCCTCGCCAAGTGACGACGAGTCCCCTTTTCCCCTCTTAATCTCTTAGAGGTTCTAACAAAACCAGTATTTCCTGATCTGTCCAATGTTGCTAAACTCTCGGGCTAACCTGGTCAACCAACAGATATGTCAGGGAGGATATTATGGCCAAGCCACTGCTGCCCGATGCGCTTTGGGAGCGAATCAAGCCTTTGCTGCCGCGCGAACGCGGCAAGCCGAAAGGAGGCCGACCGCGAGTTTCCGATCGTGCGGCGCTCACGGGGATTCTCTTCGTATTGAAAACGGGTTGTCCGTGGGAATATCTTCCGCAGGAGTTGGGCTGCGGATGCGGCATGACGTGCTGGCGACGACTCCGCGACTGGCACGTGGCTGGTGTCTGGAAGCGGATATGGAAGCTACTTTTGGACGAATTGGGATTGGCAGGCCAAATCGACTGGTCAACATCCGCGATCGACAGTTGCTCCGTGCGAGCAGTTTTTGGGGGGCAAAAACGGGCCCAAATCCCACGGATCGAGGCAAGAATGGCTCGAAGCGTCATCTGATGGTGGACGGCAGCGGCACGCCTCTGGCCATTACCCACACCGGCGCGAATTGCCACGATTCGGAGATGGCTATTCCTTTGGTCAACGCAGTTCCACCGATCAAGCAACCTCGCGGCGCACCGCGCAAGCGTCCCGATGAACTGCTCGCGGATCGAGCCTATGATGCGGAAGCCAAGATTCGTAAACCCCTGCGCAAGCGGAGAATCAAGCCGCTGGTTGCTCACCGCAACACCGAGCACGGCAGCGGCCTGGGCAAATTCCGCTACGTCGTTGAAGCCTGCTTCGATTGGCTCTTCAACTGGCGTCGTCTGCGGGTGCGTTACGAGAAACGACCGGACATTCACGATGCGTTCCTAATCATCGGTTGTGCCATGATCTGCTGGAACCGCGTACTGGAGTTTTGTTAGAACCTCTTAATCTTAAGTATTGCTACAAGAGGATCAATGCGCAAAACACGCCATCTTCGTGGCGTAAAATACCCATACGCCTGGCGTAAAATACCCATTCACGACGGCGCGTGTCTGGCATCGCGGCGCGCAAGCGGGCGGAGATCAGGGGGCAGGAGTCGAGAAAAGAGGGGAAACGAAACGAGTCGAGTGTGCGCACGGGATGCCCTCACCCTGACCCTCTCCCAAAGGGCGAGGGGACGCAGCAAGCCCTCACGCTGGCCCTCTCCGAAAGCACGAGGGGACGGAAGGATCAAGCGTCGCGGTCGATCAAGCCCTTACGGATGGCATACTTCACTAGCGCGGTACGGCTGTGAAGGTCCAGTTTCGCCATCAGGTTCTCGCGGTGACGATCGACGGTGCGGACGCTGATCTGAAGCAGCTTGGCGATCTCTTTGCCGGTCCGCTCTTGAGAAATCAAACGCAAGACCTCTTGCTCCCGTTTGGTCAGGCCGTCGCCGGCCAGGTCCGCGCAGTCTGTGTCAGCTTGGCTTGCCGACTCATGGAGCAAGTTCTTTGCCAGTGCAGGGTAAAGATAGATGTCGCCTGCGGCGACCGTCCGCAGGGCCGACAGCAACTCGTCGGGCAGGGCGCCCTTGATAAGAAACCCGGAGGCGCCCGCCTGGACCATCTGAAAGAAGTAGCGCTCGTCTTCGAGCATCGTCAGGGCGAGGATCTGGACGTCGGGATACTGGCTCTTGATTTGTTTTGTGGCTTCCATGCCGTCCATGCCAGGCATGGCGATGTCCATCAGCACCACGTCCGGGCGCAGCTTCTCGACGCTTTGCAGGGCCTCTTGGCCATCGGCTGCCTCGCCGACAACTTTCATGTCGTCCTGTTTTTCGAGCAAGGCCCGGATGCCGGCACGCATCAGCGTATGATCGTCGGCCAGCAGGATGCAAATCTTCTTCATCAGTATCACCTTTACACGGGCGGAGTTGGAACCTCGAAATAGACTTGCGTGCCCTGGCCGTCTTGGGATTCGATCCGCAGCGTGCCGCCCAAGATGGCCACACGCTCTTCTATACCAAGTAGGCCGAAGGTTTTCCAGGTAGCGTGGGAGGCGACGGGATTGAACCCATGGCCGTCGTCGCTGATCCGGGCCTCGACGGAAGAATCCTTGAACCGCAGCTCGATGCGGCCGTTCTTCGCTGCGGAATGTTTGGCAATATTGGTAATTGCCTCTTGGAAAATGCGGAAGAGCGCCGTTTCCAGGGAGGGAGCAAGTTTCCGTTTCTTCCCTTGGATGTCGATGGTGAATTTCACGTCCGCCTGCACCAGTTGCGTCTCGGCGAACGAACTAACGGCGGCAATCAGCCCGAGATCGTCCAGCAGCGAGGGCCGCAGATCTCGCATCAATCGCCGGACCTCTTCCACGATCGAGGACGTAAAGACCTGCAATTCCATGACTTGCCGCTTTGTCTCCTTAGCGCCGGCGGGAAGCGTCGCCTCCAGGCTACCCAATCGCAACAGCAGGGCCGCCAGGCTCTGGCCCGCCTCGTCGTGGAGTTCGCGTGCGATCCGGGCGCGTTCCTCTTCATGAGCGGAAATCAGCTTGCTCAACAGGTGTTGTGCCGTCGCCTCCTTGTCCCGCAGATCCTCATTGGCTTTAGCCAGTTCGGCAGTGCGCTGCTGGACCTTATCTTCGAGTTCGTCGTGCGCTTTTTGCAGCGATTCTTCCGCCCGCTTGCGATCGGTGATGTCTCGAACGAAGGTGCAGTTGTATTCCTTCCCCTCGAACTCCAGGTAGTTCACGGTGATTTCGACGGGGACGAGTCCTCCATCCTTGGTGCGATGCTGGGATTCAAAGGTGAAAGTACCTCGTCGCTTGGTTTCCTCCCAGTGCTTCGGCCAGACCTCGGCTTGGAAGTTTGGATCGATGTCGTGTACGGTCATCGACAGCAGTTCTTCGCGCGAATAACCCAGGTGCCGGCAGGCGCGGGCGTTGGCGTAGAAGAACCGCGCGTCCGGACCCAGCCAGAACACGGCGTCTCCGGCATGATCGACCGAGAACTGGGTCAAGCGAAGCGCCCGCTCCAGCCGTACCGCGCTCCGTGACGTCATGGCACGCTTCGATGATGTAGCTCACCTCGCCGGTTTCATTGAGAACCGGCGCCGCACTGACCTCGACGAAGCGCTCTTTGCCGTCCGCAGCGTAGTGCGTGTGCATCACTGTCACGGGGGTCTTGCTAGCGATGACTTGACAGAGCGGGCAGGGCTCGTCTTTCCCTTCGCACGGCAGGTCGCGACGGTGCGAGAGTTGATGACAGGTCAGACCAACGGTTGGGTCGATTCCTCCGGCCATCTCGCGGGCGGCACGATTGGCCAGCACGATGCGGTAATCGGCGCCAATGACCAGCATGACATCGGGAATGGCGTCAATGACTGTCTGCAAGAAGGTGCCCGACCGCCCGCTCGTATCCTCCATTTCTTGGGGTTTGCCTCTCTTCGGCGCGTTCATGAGTCATGTCCTTTGCCGCCAAGATGCCGCTGTTTCATAGCATTCTCCTAACCCCCGCTCCCATTGCTTGGCGAGAGCGCCGCCAAGACATTGTATCAAATGAGCCAAGCCTTTGCCCTGGATATCAGGCGCCCGAGCCCAAAATCGTATTGGCGCCGATGGAGAAAGCAGAGCGGTAAACTCGGTTTAGAACAGCGCCGAGAATCCGCCTAGAATTCCCTGCGCGAAACCGGTCTGGTAGCCGGGAACCACGTCGTCAAAGTTGTACAACTCGTAGCGGCCGTAGATGACCATGCGGGGACGGACTTTCCAGTCGGCGCCCACGCGAATGCGCGTGGTTTCGTTGAGCACTTCGGAGTAGGAGCCCAGCGCCGGCGTGAGCGGCACTCCCGTGATCACCGAGTCGTAGACCAGGTCGTGTCCCCGCGTCCATTCCACGTCTCCGGTGAGTGTCACCCGCTCGGTCAAAGCATAGCGGGAGCCGAACGTCACGACATGGGCCTGTCCGCCGTAATTCCACCGCGAGGTAATCGGCGAGGCAGCGGTCCCCGGGCCGGTGTAGCTGAGTTGGTCGGCCACCGTGATGTCCTGCCCTATGAAGTTCGAGTAAACTGCGTAGCCGGCCGACAGCGACCACCTGTTGCTTACAGCGTACCAGGTGTTGAAAGACATCGGGTAGTTTTCCTCGTCGAAATTGGCGTACTGCGTATGGTTGTCGCCTCGCTCAAAGCCTATGCAGGCGTTGCACATGAACCAGTCGCAAGGAAACCAGTTGAAGCCCACTTCGACGATGTGGTCGTACACCGGCAACAACGTGTCAAAAACGCCGCTGGCCACGCCAAGGGTATTTGAGCCGTTCAGACCGACCAAAGGCTGCTGGGCGTCCTGAAACTTGTAATTGAGGTAGGTATCGAATTTGGCCGACCACCGATAGGTTGGACCGATCTGGAAGCTGTTGGTGATCGTGTGCGACTGGTCGAGCACCGAGCCGGGAGGGACGTTTGGCTGAGTGCTCGTGGCCAAGTTGTAGATCGCGTCGAGCCGATCGAGATCGCAGTATTCATAGCCGCCGACAATCGCCAGCCCTCCCTGCTCATAGCCGCCGCCCCAGGGCCGCCACGTGCCTCTCATGCCCACGGCGGACTTGTGATAATCGATGGGCTCCCGGATCGCTTGCGACAGGGTGCTGGGGGAAGTCTCGGGGTTCAACTGCTGCAGCGTTGTGATGTTCGGGTTCTGCTCGTCTTCATTGTAAATCGTGCCGTAACTGGTAAGACTCACGTTTTGAATCGAAGTGTTGGTCCATCGCATGTCCACGTCGTTGAACCAACGGTTCATGCTGATCTCTTCATTCACCGTGTTGCCGATCATCAAGAATGCGTAGACTTTGTTTTCTTCCGAAATTCGGCCGCTCAGTTTCAATTGATCCATCTGCGTGTAGCTGTCCGGCACGACGGCGTAGGCATAAGGATCCGGATTGGTTGACGCATTGTAGTTCAGCTTTCCGACGCCGTTGTAGAACCGCGTCGTGGTCGAATCGGCGGAGGTAAAAGTTCGCATCGGGCGGGAGTATTCCAAGGTGATGGAATCGGTCAGGCGGGCCTCGATCACCGGCTTGACCTCGGTCGTGGTCCAGTCGATCTGCTGCGGCTGGCTGAGCACGTGGCATCTGCCGCCCGTGAAAGTGTTGATCGGAGGATGGTCGGGCGGGAGAGTGACGGTTTGGGTGTAACACATGCCGACGCCGTTGACCTGGCGTGTTCCGTCCTTTTCTATTCCCCACACATCCAGGCGGACCTTGAGGTTGTCGGATACAACGCCTTTGAAGGACGCCTTGACTTCCTGGACCCGCACCGCGTAGTCTTGGCCGACGCCAAGATCCTGCTCGATGAATTTTGGGTTCGTAGTGGCAGGGCTCGCCTGCGAGGCGCTGGTCGGGGCAATATTGCTCAGCGGATCGTGATCGAGCTCGTGCGGGAAGCGATCGTAATCGACCTTGGCGCTCAGGCCCGGCTGGTAATAGTAAAGCTTGCCCACGGTGGTTTCCTGGTCGGTGCCCGTGGCCGTGACGCCCAGTGTTTTAGTGCCGTCGCTGGATAAGCCGTCCACGTCAAAGAACGGCGAAGAGTTCAGGTTTTGGTATTCGCCGACCTTCGCTGGCGAACCGCTGTGCGACATCGCCCACCAGCCGAACCGCGCGTCCCACTGCGAATCGCGCTCTGTCTGGGACAGGAGCACCGGATCGCCGTTGGTGCGAGCCTGAATGTCTCCAAACACCTGATCGGCGGGCGCCTGGCTGGCAGGTGGAGAGGCTTGGCCATCGGCGCCACGACTCGACGCGGGAAGCAGAAGCAGCACCATAACGGCGCATATTGGTTGCGGCCGAGTCATAAGTTCCCCCCTATGACAGTCGAGAGATTTTCTGGTCTGGGTCGAGGTTGGTTTGCTAGCGAGTAAAGAAAGCATCCCCGCGTTGGGAGATACGATCTGTACCGTGGACTTGGGCGTGGCACTGTGTGCAATCAGTGTAAAGTGGCTGGGCAATACCCTTAGGGCCGGAGCCGGTATCCAGCTTGAGCTGCAGGCTAACGCCTCCCGGCGGGTGTAGCCCGTTGTGCCCGGCATGGCACCGCAAGCAGAGGAACGTAGCCGGCTGCCGCAGTAAGTTGTTGGTCACCGTTCCATGCGGCTCATGGCAAATTGTGCAGTTCTCTCGAACCGGTGGGTGTTCAATGGCAAACGGGCCCTGCTTCTCCGCGTGGCACTTGTAACACACGAGGTTGATGGTCGCTTCCTTGAGGTTGTTTTCATTTCCATACTGCCCGTGCGGATCGTGGCAATCGGAGCAGACCATCTTGCCTTCCTTGATCGGGTGATGCGAAGGAAGTGCGTTGAGGCCGTAGATCTTCGGGTGGCACTTGTAGCACGTCTCCGGCTCCTGGACCGACATCATCGAACGCTTGGGGCGAGTGATATTCGTATGACTGATGCTGACGAACTGCGGCACGTTGGTGTGCGGATGCGGATTGTGGCAGTCGGTGCAGGCAACGCCGTTGAACTCGTGGATCGAGGAATGCCAAGCCATCGTCGGCGCACCCGTGTGGCAACTGAGGCACAGATCCTTCCGGCTAGATTCCTTGATCTGGCCGTGCGGATCGTGGCAGGTCGTGCAGTTGAAGCCGTTGGGACCGCAAATCTGGTGTGGGCCGGCGATTCTTTGGAATTCCTGCATGTCGCCGTGGCACTTGTAGCAGACCCCCGGCGCCACCGCGCCGAGATGCTGTGAAGTCCCCCGCAGCGACGGAAGATTCTTGGTCGGACGGACATATCCTTGGCCGCCCGCGGCGTTGCCGCTGCTTGGCGCCTGGTAGGACACCTGGGCCACGGTCGCGACCGGTGGGAGCCGCCGGATGGCCGCCGTTTCACCCGGCTGGACAGTTGCCGGCGTTCCCGGCGGGACGTTGTAGTGCCCGCGATGACAATCGACGCACGTGACCTTGCAGTTGGCGTGCTTCGAGCACCGCCAGCGGCTTCCTTGGGTGCAGGCATTCTCTTCGTGGCAACGGAGGCAGGCTTCCGCGCGGACCACCGGATCACCCGTCTTGAAGCTGAAGATCAGGCCCGGTTCCCTGCCTTGCGTTTCCAAGTGGCGGCTGGCCGGCCCGTGACAACCTTCACACGAGTCGCCGCGGTGCACGTTTTCGGCAAACAGTTTCGCATAGGCCCCGTGGCAGTTCGCGCACAACTCGTCGTCATTGACGTATTCGGCGCCGGCGATCGTCGGTAGCGTACCTTTGACCTGCGGGTAGGAAACTTGGGTGAAGAAATTGTTCGGTCGCGGAAAACCGGGATCGAGGTTGGGCTCGGTGCGGCGCGTCGAGACATGTGGCGCTTGGCAGGAGACCGCCACCAGCAACAACATGCCTACGCCTAAGACCGCCAGGAGAGAGACCCAGGCAGAGGTCGTCTCGCGTTTTCTATCGCCCACAGTTTCACCTCCTTGCGACAACCGGCGACTCGATTGCGTTTGGGCGTCGGCCCGGCCTCAATGGCCGAATGACGCCCAGGTTCATCCATGAACTTCCAGGCAAGCCTCTGGCCGCTCTCCCACCCGAGGTGAGCGACTTCTCCGCGCCGAGACATTAGGTGTGTAACAATGAATGTCCGACGATACTGACAGCAGTTCGTCACTCTTAGTTTCGCCCCCCAATTAACCAGAAAACGAGTCATTTCTGGTGAAATCGTTGTTTCCACACCCTGAAGCGGGTACTCTGGGGGGTGCTGCCGTGTCGATTTGTCATCAAGGAGCATTAACTTATCCCAGCCTTCCTGTCTTGACACCTACCGGCTGTTGTAATGAACATAACGCCGACTCACTGATCGAACGCTCGCGACGACAACCGGTTACGAATCGGCGTTTACGGGGCTATGGCGAACGACTACCATGGGCGTGGAGACTGTCCCGGTTTTCGTGCCAGCGAAAATGGGACTGTCCCCATTGCCGGGATTTGACGCGGTGACGGCTCCGTTGCCACGGAAATCGGTACAGCCCCAACGATGAGGCGGACCTTTCGTCTGCTTGGCACCGCCGGCACATCGTTTCCATTGAAGGAAGAGGAATCTGCCGATGGATGAGACGCGGACGCAGGCAGCCCCGAGTCACACGCTGCGAGCCCTCGCGCGGCAGACGTTGAATTGGCTGGCGTCGCTGAAGCTGGCGGTGATGCTGCTTGTGGGCTTGGCGGCGGTGTTGGCCGTGGCCACGTTCCTCGAAGTGGCCAAAGGCCCCGAGTACGCCCAGTGGCATGTCTACAAGAGCCCCTGGTTCATGGCCCTGGTGGGGCTGTTGGCACTGAACATCCTGGCCGCCATGCTTGTTCGTTTTCCTTGGCGGTGGCGACACGCCGGGTTTCTGCTGGCCCACACCGGAGTGCTGGTGCTCTTGGCGGGGGCGCTGCTCAGCTTCATCGCCGGCGTCGAAGGCCAGCTCAGCCTGGAAGAAGGCCAGTCCGGCGATAGGCTGGTGATGGCCGACCGCAACCAGCTTACAACCGCCTGGGCCCAACACGGCAAAGGGCTCCGCTCTTCCGTAGTCTTCGAGCCCGGACCGGCGGACTGGCCGGAGGGCGCCGCACTCCAATTGGGTAGCGCCGGCGGCCTAAAACTGAAGGTGTTGAAGTACTACCGCCATGCCCGCACTGAAGAACAATGGGACGAGGTTCCCTCCTCGATGGGTATCCCGGCCGTCCAAGTGGCGCTGACCAGTGCGGACGGCACGCCGATGGTGCAACAATGGTTCGTGGCGGACTCGTTTGCCGACGAGATGTTTCTGGGGCCGGTTCGCCTGGTGTTTCAGCGCGCGTCGGCGGCCTCGATGCTGGAGGATTTCGTCAACCCGCCAAGCGCGGATAAGGAGAAGAAGAGCGACGGAATCCTCTCGCTGCACTATGAAGGGCAGATGTACCGGATTCCGGTGCGCGAGAACGTGGGAAAGAAGGTGGCAGTGGGCAAGAGCGACATCCGCGTTGAGATTGCCTCCTATCTGCCGGACGCCCGGCCCGACGCCGCCGCCCATTTCACCACCGCCAGCCGGAAGCCGAACAATCCCCTGCTGGAGTTGAAGGTCTATTCGCCGGGCAAGGACAAGCCGCTGCGGCAGATCGCCTTCGCGAAGAACCCGTTGTTGAACCTCGATGGAATTCACGGCTGGAACTGCCCGGTCAAATTCTGGTATCACCATCCGGCGGTCTTGCCGGAAGCAGGCACACAATTCTTGCAGACGCCGGACGGCAAGCTGCATTACCGGGTCGTTGCAAAAGGCAAAGTGCTCTCGCACGGAGAGGTGAAAGAGGGCAGTCGGATTCGGGCAACCGACCAACTCGGCCTTCTGGTGGTCAAATACCTTCCACACGCCCGCCAAAAGATCAACTTCCTCCCGGTCAGCGCGACGGACAACGACGCGGCCGCTCCCGAACCGGCAGTGTTGGTCAAGATGGAGGCTGGGGGGGAAACCGGCGAGGTGTGGCTGAAGCGGGCGGATCCCGAGTATGGATATCAAGAGATCAGCACCCCGGAAGGCCCGCTGGCGATCGCCTACGGCTACGAGACGCTGCCGCTGGGGTTCTCGCTGAAACTCGTGCAATTTCGGCACGAAATGAACCCCGGCATGATGGGCGACGCCTCCTACACCAGCTCCGTTCGCATCATCGACAAAACCCACAACGTCAATCGGCCCGCCGAGATCGTCATGAATCAGCCGCTCGTCTACGGTGGGTACACCTTCTGCCAGTTGTCCTACGGCGAGGCGGCCGACGGCAAGCCGGTGTCGGTCCTCAAGGTCGCCTGTGATCCGGGCCTGCTGCTGAAGTACCTTGGCTGCTATATCACGTGTTTTGGCGTCTTCGTCGTGTTCTACGGGCGATCGAGCTGTTCGTTCATCGTGGCACTGGCGCGGCGCTGTCGAGCAGCCCTCTCGCGAAAGGCCGGCCCAACCGTGGCAGTCACCCTCTTCTCACTGGCGACACTGGCGGCGGGGGCGGCGCCGACGCTCGCCGGGCAGGACGGAGTCGCCGCGTTCGATTGGCGGCAGTGGAAGTCCTTGCCGGTGCAAGACGGCGGCCGCCAGAAACCGCTGGATACGCTAGCTTCCGAGACCTTTCGCACGATCAGCTACAGGTCCAGCTTTTCCGACCCGCAGACGCAGCAGACGCTTGATCCCACCGCGCTATATCTGACGTTGTTCTTCAGCGGGCAAGTTTGGGATCGCGCGGCAAGCCCCCACGGAATGCCGAACGTCGAAGGCTGCCCGGGGCAGCCCGCCAAACATGCACCTGACGCCTGGGACCGCGAGCCGCTGCTACGGGTCGACTCGCGGCCGCTGCGCAGTGCGTTGGGGTTGCCGGCCGGTCAGAAGTACATCTCGGCCGTCGATCTTGCCCGCGCGATGATCGAAGTTCCGCAGGCCGGCGAAAAGAGCCGTTTCCTGGTCTGGGCGCAAACGCTCCTTCGCGACGGGCCACAGAGACCCGATGAGCTACAGAAGAAGGGATTGGAGTTGGCAGAGCGATATTGGGCATACCAGGACGTGCGTCGCGGGCAGAAGCTTGAAGTCCTGCCGGTTAAGGACAGCAAGATGCAGCAATGGGATTCTGTTGCCCGTTTGATGCAAACCAATTGGGACGACAAGACGGATCGCACCGGCGAGATTCGCAAGGCGAAAGCCGAACTGCAGAAGGCGCAAACGGCCTATCTGGCAGGCGCCGCCGGGGATTTCAACGCGGCGTCGGCGAACTTCATTGCCGCGCTGCGCAAGCTCGGCCCGCAGTTGGGCAACTACCCCTCGGCGGAGATCATCGGCTTGGAAGTGGCCTACAACCGCTGGGCGCCGTTCCACGTCGCCTGGGTTTGCACTTCGCTGGCGCTGCTGGGTGCGCTGCTGAACTGGACCTCGCGGCGGCGGCTATTCTACGCCGCCGCCCTGGCATTCTGCGGCGCAGGCGTGCTGGCCATGTTGGTCGGCTTCGGCCTCCGCGCGATCATCGCGGGATGGGTGCCGGTCACCAATATGTACGAATCGGTGGTGTTCGTCGGCTTTGCGACCGCGCTGTTTGGAATCGTTCTTGAACTGATCAATCGCAAGCACTATGTTCTGACGGCCGCCGCCGCCGTCTCCACACTGGCGCTTCTGCTCGCCGACACCTGCCCGGTGATCCTTGACCCCGGCATTCGCCCGTTGACCCCCGCGCTGCGGAGCAACTTCTGGCTGGCCATCCACGTGATAACGATCATGCTCAGCTACGCCGCATTTGCCCTGACATGGGTGATCGGCAACATCATGCTCGGCGTCTATCTGCGGCGTCCCGCAAATCGATTCGCCATTCGCGACGGCGTTGTCTACAAGCTCCTGCAAGCGGGCGTGCTGCTGTTGATCGTCGGCACGTTCCTCGGCGCAAGTTGGGGCGTGAACGCCTGGGGGCGATTCTGGGGCTGGGATCCAAAGGAGGTCTGGGCGCTGATCACGCTCTTGGGCTACTTGGCCCTCCTGCACGCCCGCCGCGTCGGCTGGGTGAGCGATTTCGGCATGGCCGCCTTCTCCGTGCTCGGCTTTGCGCTGGTCTTTACGACTTGGTACGTCGTGAATTTCGTGTTCGGCACGGGTTTGCACAGCTACGGGTTCGGCGGCGGCGGCCAGGGTTACGTGTTGGCTGCCGCGGCCGTGCAATTCATCTACGTGGGCGTAGCGACCCTGCGGATCGCCGCGGAAAGACGTGCCCTATGAGGAGCACTTGCAGCCAAGAAACGCGCAATCGTTCTTGACGGGGTCCAAGGCCGGAATATCCATGATCCGCTGGTGGTCCAGTTTCCCCTGCATAGCCTCAGCCAGGAGGTCGCTCCACTGCTGAAAGTCTTGCTCGTCGAGGAGATAACCTTGAGAGAACAGCAGGCCTTCCGCCGGGGAAAGATCGCAGGCGACCTCACAAGATGAAAAGCAGCCCGATTCGATCTTGCTCCGCGCCGTGGTGAGTGCCTGAAAAACGTCGCGGGGCACTTCGATGCCCTTTTGGGTCATGCGTGCCGTCATGGCCGCGAGGACCGCCCACTTGGCGCCGTATCTCTTGAGCATCTCAAAATCGAAAGAATTCTTGTCGGTTGGATCGCCCATGATACACCCTCCCAAAAATGCCCTGTAGATCAGCAACAACGCGCCAAGAAATACTAGCCGAATTGCCCGACTTCCGCAATGGCGAGGACAGACGATCGGCGGTGTAACGGTAGGTCCCACTACGATGCGCGTGTCGAGAAAACCGGCGGAAATACCAGCATCAGCGGCGAAACGACATTGAGCATGGCCGGCTTGACAGTAACCGCTGGCTATCGCGGCTTCCACCGAGCGAGGGCCAGCAGGCTCATCAGGCCGGCCGCCAAGAGCACCAGCGTTCCGGGCTCGGGCGCCGGCGTGCCGCCTGCTGCGGGCAAAATGCCGGCGATGGGAGGCGAACCGACCTGTGAGAACCATAGATCTCTATCCAAACCATCCACCACGCCGTCATAGTTGGCGTCGCCTTGCTGCCACGTCGTGCCGGTGAAGGCGTTTGCAAACCAAATCGCCCGATCCTGGCTGTCGACCACACCGTCCAAGTTGAAATCGCCGGGATAGGTGGCCATCACCTTCACCTGGTCCGTGGCGGTATCGTCGAAGCACCCCAGGGTCAATCCCGTCGCCGACGCCGCCGAATCGCGGAACTTACCCACGTCCCAACGGCCGCCGTCGCAACTCGCCTTCAGCAAGTTCAGGATCGTCGCCGCCGGATCCGCGCCGCCGGCGTAGTCAAAGACGATGCTTCCGGCCTGAATATCGGCGCCGCCGAGG
Organism: uncultured Planctomycetia bacterium; assembly: GCA_963719005.1. Lineage (GTDB taxonomy): Bacteria > Planctomycetota > Planctomycetia > Pirellulales > Thermoguttaceae. The sequence goes on along the minus strand of CAVRAR010000014.1, from coordinate 1,125,051 downwards.
TTGAGCAGACAATTCTGGGCGGCCGGGCTCAGTTCGAGAGTTCCGGCCAATACCGTTGTCAAGCCGGAATAGGCGTTGGCGCCGCCGAGGGTAAGCTTGGCGAGGCCGCTCTTCGTCAGACCGTTGGTTCCGGCGAGGGGGGCGTTGATGGTCGCGGCGGAATTGGCGGTGATCGTGCCGCCGGAAAGCGTAAGGCTGGCGCCGCCGCTGCTGTTGACGGTGTAGCCCGTTCCGTTAAAGGTCAGCGACCTGGCGGCGACGTTTTCGCTGACCGTGACGGTTGACGCTCCACTTGGATTGAAGAAGACGTCCAGGTTCGATCCGCCGGAATACCAGCCCAGCAACGTAGCCGCCCCGGCGGAAGAGACGCTCCACTTCTCCGCCGCCAAGCTCCAGTTGCCGCTGCCCGCCTGAAGCCCGGCGGTAAGGCTCGTGTCCCAATAAGCGATGGTGGGCGCAAAACTTTGGGTGAATGCGCCGTTGGCTTCCACGGTCCCCGAACCGCTCATATAGACGGTGTAAGTACCGAGACTCCCGATGCTGCCGCCGGTCAGTTGTGTTGAGGGGATGGAAATAGGCATGTACACATACGTGCTATAAGAACTCGACGTCCAGGCATCCGAGGTTCTTGTAACCTGGATGGTGCTGGAACTGGAAGAGGTGGGGATTAAGTCAATTGGACTTACCGCACAGTCCCAAGGGCTGCCGGTGGAGGATACTCCCGACCAGGAAATCGTGCCCTTGTTGATCTCGAACCCATGATTCATCATATCGAAGGAGGTTTGGCTCGTAACCGGTTGGGGACCGTTCGGACTCATCGGTGAACTGTAAAGGGTGGTCGTGCTGATGGATTCCTTGAGAGCGCCAAAAAGCCAGCTAAGGTGAAAATCGCCGCCCGTGTCGTTCAAGAGGATGTTGCCGGGATTGTCCAGGTTGAACGCCAGGTTGTCGAGCGTGGCCGCCCGAGACTCGGCGTCGTACGTCGAATCCAGATCGACGGTATAACCGCCCGTCATGTTGAATGGTTTCGTATCCGAGGAGTTTCCGATAGATGTGTTCGCCTGAACCTTAATCGTCAAGACGTTTTTTGTACCCGGCGCCGTCAGCGACATCGCGACCGATTGGGCCCGAAGATGGGAACCGTTCGATAAACTCATCGCGAGGACGATGCCGGCCAATAGTAAAAATGCGCGTTTCATAAGAAGCCTCCTCCAAACGAGACGACGGATTCGGGAAAAGCTCGGAAAAGCGAGTCTCCGCTCCGATTCCGGCTATTATACTCTTCGCAGTTGGAAGTATCCACGCCCGCGACGTCAATCCGAGCGACTGTCCCTGCGATCTTGGCGAATGCGTGAAGCGGCGAGTCGGTTGGGCCGTTGGTCACCTCCCGCTCCAAGAGGATCCGACCTGTTAACTCCAAGGGGTTGTCGGTCCCGGGCGCTGAATCGAATTACACGGCTGGCCGCGCCCGCCGCTAAAACTCCATTTCCCGGAATGCGCGAAAACCGACGCGCAAGGGAAGGAAGGTGGCGAGGGCGCCGAGAACGATGCTGGCGGCGGTGCCCGCAATCCACCACCACAAGAACCACGCTTGCAGATGCGCCCGCCCCTCGAAATCGCTGGCCGAACCGGTAGCCTGAGCGGCGAGAAAGAAATGGGTGGGCAGGGCCGTCAGAAGGACCACGAACAGGATAAACAGGGTGCTGCTCACCAGAGTGAGCGTTCCGCCGAAGCCGGCGGCGATCCGCGAGGGCGATTCCTCGCGCAAGTTCGGCAGCCAGGCGCCCAGTCCCACGGCGATGCCCGACAAGCCAAGACACAGCAGCAGACAGGTCAACTGATGGCTCAACAAGATAAGGACCGGCACGCGGAGCAACAAGTCGCTCATCAGCACCAGGCCCGCACAGGGAATGATGGCTCCGCATGCGGCGAAGAGGAACTTGCCCCAGAGCAGCGTCTCTCGCCGCACCCCTAGCTGGCCGAGAATCCAGAATCGCCGGCCTTCAAGGCTGATCATGGGAAAGACGAAGCGGGTGGTGAAGGTGGACAACAGCAGCCCCACGACCGCGAGGTTCAGGAAACTCACCATGTTCACCCAACTGACCGCAGAGGTGCTGTAGCTGAAGGACGGGATGTAGAGGAAGTACAGGATCAGAAAGCCCACGAAAATCAGAATCTGCGACCACTGCAAAGGATCGCGGCGAAAGAGTCGGAAATCCTTGATCGTCATCAATCGCACCGTTGCCGGAAACGAGCGCATCAGGCCAGAGAGGAGTCGATCGAGCCGCACGGTGCGGGGGCGTTTTCGCCGCCGCAGCTTTCCAAACAGCCCGCTATAGGCCGGCCGGTAAAGCCGCTCGGCGGTCCAGAGCGTCAATTGACGGAAGAAGAGGGCGTTGGAGATCATCAGCGTCAGGAACAGAACGCACTCGGACCAAGTCCGATCGGCAGCGGCCAACAGCCCGGTGCTCAGCCACCAGCTTGGCAACAGCCGCTGGTCCGAGACCTGCATGCGGCCGAGGATTTCCTGAAACCAGCCCGCCGTGAGCAGGTCGTTCTTCGGACCGGTCAGCACTCGCCACGCCATCCACCCGCCGCCCGCCAACAGCAACACCCCGGCGCCGATCAGAATGCTCAGGATGCGATCGGGGACGTAGCGCACGATCAACATGCAGGCGATCGCTCCGATGGCCACGGGAATATAGATGAAAGCCACCAGGGACGGCGGCAGCATCGCGTAGTAGTACCATGGCGCCCCGACCACGACCCCGTAGGCCAGCAGCGCGGGGCTTCCCAAAAGCACGAACCCCCAACTGCTCAGAACGATCGCTTCGTGAAACTTGTGGAGAAACACCCTGCCCGTGCGCGCGGGAATCGTCAGCAGAAAGGCGATCTCGCGCGAGCGAAACAGCGAACCGTAGAGAATGACCGCCGAGGAAAACACCAGCATCAACATCAATGCGAAGAAGAAGGCGCTGAACAGGCCCCCAACGGCCAGCGTGTATGTTTCCGGATAGACGAAGGCCGACTGCAGGAAGGAAAAACCGTCGCCGAACATCCAGAACATGCCGCCCCAAAGCAAGCTGGTCAGACCACGATCAGCGACACGCGAAATCGCGAGTGGGCGAACAACTGTCGCAGCAGCGTGACGAGAATGCGGTGCCGCATCCGCCAGAAGGTCCTGGCTTCGTTCTCGGGCGACAGAAAATCCGGCGGCGGCGCCGAAGGGGACGGCGGGGATCGTTGGGAGGACTCTTCCCCTGTTGCGGAGCGTTTTCCGACGACCTCCTCCGTCCCCTTTTTCTCTGCCGCTTCGTTGTCGTTCACGATTTCTCTCCCCCCTCCGCCTTCCGCATTCCGCCTTTCCCTTTTCCATTTCCGCTGGTCAATTCGAGGAAGAGCCGTTCGAGCGAAGCGTCGTGCGCGGCCAACTCACCCTGCAACTCGGCGACGGTCCCAAGGAAGTGGAGACGTCCGCAGTCCATGATGCCGATGCGGCTGGCGATCTCCTCGGCGATGTCCAGCGTATGGGTGGACATGAATACGGTGGTTCCCGCCGCGGCCTGATCGCGCAGGCGGTCCTTCACCGCGCGAACGCTCCGCGGATCGAGCCCGACCATCGGCTCGTCGATCACCAACACCGGCGGATCGGGCAGCAGGGCCGATGCGAAGACGAGCCGTTGCCTCATGCCGTGCGAATACGTTTCGATCAGGTCGTCGATGAAGTCGCCGAGATCGAAGTATTGGCACTCGCGGCGGATGCGCTCGTCGATTGCCGCCCGGCTCATGCCCCGCATTTCGGCGACGAATTCGAGGAACTCCAAACCGGAGAGCTTGTCGTAAAGAAAGGGCTCCTCGGGAACGTAGCCGATCGAGTGCGCGGCGCGGCGGCAATCGGTCACGAGGTCGTGCCCGCACACCCGCACCGCGCCTCCCATCGGCCGCAACAGCCCGGTGAGCATTTTGATCGTCGTCGTTTTCCCCGCGCCGTTGGGCCCCAAGAGCGCGAACAACTCGCCGGACGGCACCGTCAGCGTCAAGCCGTCGACCGCGAGCTTGTGGGCGTAACTTCGAGTTGCGTTGTCGAATTCGATCATGGTTATTGATCCGCCGGCCCGCGGCCGAATGCCCACCACCGCCGACCGGCCGTTTTCAGAAGCGGCACGGTATCTTTGTGGGTCAGGCGGACGAAGACGATGGGCGAGTCGAAGAGCATCGCCTCCTGTCGCAGCACGGCGCCGTCGCGCCGGACCCAAAGCCTGCCCTGCACGTTCTGCTCGTCTGCGGCGCCGGTCCCCGAATCGCGGCGATAGACGACCAGCCAGGCGTTTTCTCGCGCTCCGTTCCAAAGGATGGACTCGGATTTTTCCACCTTGGCGGAAATAATCTCGATGCGACTCTTGCTCGGCCAGAGCGGGTTGACGACGGGCACGCTCCACGTCTGGCCGACGTGCAGGCCCGGCAGACGCGTTTGCGGCGTCAGCGCGTCCGCCAACAGCGCCTTCGGCGGCAGGAGGACTTCGTAGCTGACCGACTGATTCCCCGAACTGACCACCAACTCCAGTTGCCCTCCCTCGACCGTCCCCCGCATGGTAATCTTGTCGATCAACGGGGCCAATTGCACCGCCGAATCGAACCGCAGCAGTCGCCCCAACGTGTCGATCAACATCTCGCTGCGGGCGTCCAGATGCAGTTGCTCAACGGGCTTCCTGACAAGCGTCAGGAAAGGCTGAAGCCACACGGGCGTCACGGCGCCGATCGGGAACGTGTCGAAGTGGACGCGGCCGTGAACCTCGGTCAGGCCGCTCGGCTGCACCTTCGTATCGGTCAGCGCCCAGCCGAGTTGCTTCCCTTTCCACAACACCCTCCACCCCACCGGCGGATCGCGGTTCTGCGCCTCGATGACCTGGCGATAGCTCGGCGGCTCGCCGACCAACAACGGCGGCAACACCTTCTTCGCCACCAGCCAACTCATGGTGGCAAGCCACAGAACAACGACCGCGGTATTGTACCAACGACTGTTCATCGGGTCTTCGGCGTGGATTCGCGACTAGGATCCCAGGGGAAAAAGGGGACGGGGCCAATTTGCCGGAACGGCCCGGAGGGTGCTTCGCACAAATTGGACCTGTCCCCTTTTTCCCTCCCATTCCATGAGGCAGCACTACTCATTCTAGCACTCCGCGGCGGCAAAGGAAGTTCCCCCACATCGCCCAGCATACCACGTTGAAAAGGCGGTGGGAAAAATGTCCGGTGGGGCACCGTGGGGAAATTGGCCACCAGTGTGCCACTGCTTCACAGAAGCAGTGCGAGGCGTAATCCGTTGCCCCGGCACTGCTTGTTCCAAGCAGTGGCACACGGCGGTGAGAAATGCCCTCTAATCCCTTCTCCTCGCCTGCACCACTCTCGCCAGCCGGGCGATGTCCTTGATCGTCGCGCCGAGTTCGAATCGGCCGTCACCGTTCAACGACGAACGCACGGCGTCGTGGATCATGGGACTGATTTCGATCAACAAGTGGCCGCCGGGCCGCAAACGCTCGGCCGCTTGCGGAATCAATCGCTCGATCACCTCGGTGCCCTTCGGACCGGCCAACAGCGCCCCCTTCGGCTCGTACTTTCGCACGTCGGGCGCGAGCTTCTCCATTTCGGCCGTCGAGACGTAGGGCGGATTGCTCACGACGAAATCGAATCGCCTATCGGCGGCCACGGCCGCAAACAAGTCGCTCTCGACGAACTCGATCCGATCGGCCACGCCATGCTGCTTCGCATTATCCCGCGCTACCGCCAACGCGGCCGGACTGATGTCGATCGCCGTCACCCGGCTGGCCGGCAGATGTTTCGCCAAACAGACCGCGATGACGCCGCTGCCCGTGCCGACGTCGGCGATGGAAATCGCTGATTGCTGATTGCTGATTGTTGATTGCTGATTTGCAGACCCTGACCCCTGACCCCCGACCCCTGACCCCTCTTTCCCTTTCGCCAGATCGAGCACGGCCACCACGAGCAATTCTGTCTCGGGCCTTGGGATCAGCACGTCGGGCGTGACGCGGAAGGAGAGCGAGTAGAACTCCCGCCGACCGACCAGGTAGGCCACCGGCGTCCCCTCGGCGCGGCGGCGGACCAATTCGCGGAACGCTGCCCGCTGCTGTTCGCCGGGCACGTCGTCGAATGTCGCGTAAAGCTGATCCGCTGGCAGCCCAGCACTTCGGCCAAGAGCACTTCGGCGTCCAGCCGAGGGCTTTCCGACCCGTGACCCTTCAGATAGTCCGCCGTCCACTGCAACAAGCGGCCGACGGTCCAGGATTCGGCGGTGGACATGGGAGGAATGATGAATGCTGAATGATGAATTATGAATGACGAATGACGAACGGACAAGGAATCGTGACGGATGCCAGCATTCAGCATTCATCACTCATCATTCCTCATTCATCATTTCCTCCAAATGCCGTTCGCTGCTCCTGCCGCTCGTATTCCATCAGGGCGTCGATCACCGGCTGCAAGTTGCCGGCGATGATGCTGTCGAGCTTGTAGATCGTGAAGTTGATGCGGTGGTCGGTCACGCGGTTGTCGGGAAAGTTGTAGGTGCGGATGCGCTGGCTGCGGTCGCCGGAGCCGATTTTGGTCTTCCGCTCGTCCGAGCGCTTCTTGTGCTCCTCCTCGCGCTTCGCCTCGTAGAGCCGCGTTTTCAGCACCCGCAGGGCCTTGGCACAGGTTCTTATGCTGGCTCTTCTCGTCCTGGCAGGAGACGACGATGCCGGTTTCGTAGTGCGTCAGGCGGATGGCCGAGGCGGTCTTGTTGACGTGCTGCCCGCCGGGACCGCTGGCGTGGAAGATGTCTTTGCGATAGTCGTCGGGCTTCAGGTCGATCTCGACGTCTTCCGGCTCGGCCATCACCGCCACGGTGGCGGCGGAAGTGTGGATGCGGCCCTTCGCCTCGGTTTCGGGCACGCGCTGCACGCGATGTCCGCCGCTCTCGAACTGGAGCTTGCGATATGCCCCTTCGCCTTCGACGCCCAGAATCACCTCCTTGAACCCGCCCAACTCGGTCGGCGACATGTCGAGCACTTCGACCTTCCAGCGGTTGTCCTCGGCGTAGTGCTTGTACATTTCGTAGAGATCGCGGGCGAACAGGGCCGCCTCCTCGCCGCCGGTGCCGGCGCGGATTTCGAGGATGCAGCTTGTGCGGTTGGCGTCCTCGCCGCCGATGGTCATGTCGAGCAACTCGTTCCAGATCGTCTCCCGCTCGGCCTTGAGTTGGTCGATCTCGGCCTGGGCCATCTCGCGCATGTCGGTGTCCGGCCCATTGAGCATCTCAAGGGCTTCGCGGATTTGCGAGTTGAGATTCTTGAAGCGGCGGTACTTCGTGGCCAGCTTGGCCAGCGAGCCGTGTTCGCGGGCCACGGCCGTCAACTGGGACGGATTGGCCAGGGTCTCCGGATCGACGAGCCGTCGCTCCAATTCCTCGAATCGCGCGAGTTTTTCGTCGAGCGGATTGGGCATGGCGACGCTTTCGTAGGGTGGGTCAAGCGAAGCGCAGCCCCACCATTCGCTGATTGTAGGTTATGCTTCAGCATAACGAAAGGCGGCACAACCCGGCGCGTTATGCTGAAGCATAACCTAATCGCAGCCAGGCAATCGGCGACAGGAGTCGCCTCCTACAAAGGTTAAGACGCCTCGGCCGCTTCGGCGGGGGCTGCCGCCTTCTTGCCGCGATTGAGGCTCGTGTAGCCGGTGGCGGCGAACTTCTTCTGGAACTTCTCGATCCGTCCCGCCGTATCGACGTACTTCAGCTTGCCGGTATAGAAAGGGTGGCAAACGTTGCAGATATCGATCTTCATCTCCGGCTGGGTGCTGCGGGTAACGAAGCTATTGCCGCAGCCGCAGGTGACTTTCGTAACCACGTAATTCGGATGGATTTTGTCTTTCATGGCTCACTCTCGCCTTCTCGCTACGCGATAACCGACTCTTGAAAAGCATCGAATCTATCAGTGTACCATCGGCGGCCGGGGGCGGCAAGGGCCATACGAAGGTTATCGGCCCCTTCCTCCGGGTGGAAGCGGTAGGAGGTGGGGCCCTGTCCCTGGTTCGCCGAACGGATCGTTTTGTGAACGACGTCGCACCGAGTGCCACCGCCAGCCGTCACGGGCCGGGCCGTGGCCTGCCCCCGAAAAGCCGTCGCCCGACACGGCGGTCTTGGGCGACGCTTCGATCCCAAAAAGGCGTTTTTTGGCTTCACATTGCCTTTTTCAGATAGATAATAGCTGGGGGCTAACAGCCCCCGGAAGGGCTGCTCTCCAAATCCTGATTGGCCGCGTGAGTCACGCTGCACGCCCTTGTTTTCTTGAGCGTTGCGCTCGCTCCTGGTCCTCCGGTGGCTGTTAGCCTCCGGCTAGTTTTTGCAACTTCTTGCACCGCGCTTTGCGTTCCGCGCAACGCTCCGTTGCCTGCTTGATCGGAAATGTAATCGAACCTCCGGCACGCGGATTGCGTTCTGCTCCTCCAAACCAGGAGCCAGTCCATGATTCAATCCATCAGCATCTTCAGCGGCCACGGTCGCAACGGCCGGAGCGAGTCGTTCGGCCGGATCGATCTTCAGATGGGGCAAGTCGTCAGCATCGTCGGCCCGACCGGCTCGGGCAAGACGACGCTGATCGGCGACATCGAACTGTTCGCCGACGGCGACACGCCCAGCGGCCGGCGGATTTTGATCGACGGGAAGCCCGCCCCGCCCGAGTTTCGCTACAACCCCGCGTGCAATCCGATCGCCCTGATTACGCAGCACACCACGTTCCTCTCCGATCTGCCGGTGCGCGAGTTCCTGCTGACGCACTCCCGCGTGCGGACCGGCGGCGGCGAAGACCCGGTGCTGGTCCAGCAGGCGATCGACTTCGCCAACAAGCTGACCGGCGAGCCGATCGACATGGACAACCGCATGACGGAGCTTTCCGGCGGCCAAACCCGGGCGCTGCTGATCGCCGACGCTACCGTGATTTGCAGTACGCCCGTGGTGCTGCTCGATGAAGTGGAGAACGCCGGCATCCATCGCACCCGGGCGGTGCAGTTGCTCCGCGAGTACCGCAAGATCTTCATTTTCGTGACGCACGACCCGCGAATCGCGCTGCTTTCCGACTTCCGCATCGTGATGCAGGGGGGCCGGGTGACGCAAGTGCTGACCACCAGCGCCGAAGAGCGCGGGGTGTCGTCGCACGTCAACCGGCTCGACGACGCACTTTCGGCCCTGCGCGAGAGGCTGCGGATGGGCGAGCGGCTCAACGCCGGGACACTCGACGAACTGCGGGAGGTGGCATGAGAGTCGCGATCTTCGCGGGGCCGGCCACCACCGGCAAGACTTCAGTGATCCGTCATGCCACGCGAAAGCTGCTTCAAGCCGGACACAAAACGGCGTTCCTGAAGCTCGACGTTCAATACGCCGACGAGGACGAGATGCTCGCCCGCGAGTTCGGCATTCCCGCGCGGAAGGTCTATTCCGGCGAGCTTTGCCCCGACCACTGCAACGTGATGGTGTTGGGCGACGGCCTTCGCTGGGCGGAGCAGAACGGCTGCGACACGCTGATGGTCGAAACCGCCGGGTTGTGCCTGCGATGTTCGCCCTACGTTGACGGCGGACTGGGGCTGGTGGTGCTCGAAGCCACCAGCGGCATGAATCTGCCGCTGAAGGTCGGGCCGATGCTCTCGCTGGCCGACGTGGCGGTGGTCACCAAAATCGACCGCATTTCGCAGGCCGAGCGCGAGGTGTTTCGTGCGCGGATTCAGGACGTCGCCCCGCAGGTCCGCGTGCGCGAGGTGAACGCCCTGTACGGCATCGGCATCGATCCGTTGGTGACCGAAATTCTCGACTTTCCCGAAATCGACGCCCCGCTATTTCTGCGCGGCAATCCGCCGGTGGGCACTTGCACGATCTGCGTCGGTAAGAAGGAAATCGGCTGGCAATCGCACTTTGGCGTGGTTCGCGCGCTCGAAAATCAGACGTTTTATCGCGGAGAATGAACGACAGAATAGCGATCGAGGCCTAACATCAATCAAGGAACACTTATGGCTACCGAGAATATCGAACTGCCGGGGCTCGACTGCGGCCTTTGCGGTTATCGCACGTGCGACGAGTTTCGCGGGCATCTGGCGGCGTCGCCCGAGTCGATCCGCCGCTGCATCCATCTCTCCGAAAGCAGCGTTCGGCCCGAGACATCGGCGAAGACGGACGGACCTCACTTGGCCTTGGCGGGAAAAGAGGACAGTCCCTACTTGCCCGGGCGGCTCGAAGGGCACCTCGCGCAAGTGACGACTGTCGCCCTTGTCTCGGCAAACGTGTCAAACGTCGTGCGGCGGATGCACTACGGCATCCGCGATCGCGCGACCGCGGACGAACATGGAACGGGCGCCGTGGCGCGACAACCTCGGCCGCGAGTTCGATTTCTATTTGGAGCACTTTCCCGAAGACCCCGGCCCGCGCGAAATCATCCTTCCGCACAATCCGGCCATCACGCGGGAGATGGACGTTCGGGTGGGCGACATTCTGATCGGCCGGCCGCTGGGCATGTCGTGCGGTTGCCCCGTTACGCATTGCGGCGTGGCCATACAAGTTGACATGCGCACCGGCGTGATCGTCTGGTGCGTCACCGGTCCGCTGGCTCCGCGGGCGAAGGGTTTCAAGGATCTCGGCTACTACATCGCCGAAGGCTACGAGGGCTTGGTCCACGACACCCGCGCGGAGCTGAAGGTCGGCCTGCGGTACTTCTTCCAGCCGAAGATGTGCATGTTGCAGTGGCGGCACAGCGGCCTGCTGAATTACCTCAACCGCGTCGGCGATCAGTATCAGGTCCGGCTGGAAGGGCTGTGGATCGGGTGACTCAGAGTATTGGCGTCAACAATTGACAGGCTCCATCCGATGTTCCATACTTAGAGGAGGAAGTGTTGGTCGCATAAGCGTTGCGAGGACAACATGGGCACGTTCCACATAGGATGTCTGGTCGAGAACCACGTTGACCGCTCGAAATCCGTCAGGATTCCGAAATTGCTGGTAGACACCGGCAGTGAGTATACATGGTTGCCATCTGCTAAGCTCGAACAGATCGGCGTGAAACGGGAGAAGAAGGACATCCAGTTCGTCATGGCCAACGGCGAACTCGTCACCAGAAGCGTCGGGTTTGCGATTCTGCGGGTTGACCGGCAATTCACGATCGACGAAGTCGTTTTTGCCGAGCCGGGCGATTTGCTGCTCCTCGGGGCGCGAACCTTGGAAGGTCTGAACTTTACGGTCGACGCCGCCCGGAAAAAACTGGTTGCCGCCGGACCGTTGCCTGCCGCGTAGAAACGTGGCGTGTTCCCGCCCGATCGCCTATGCCGCTTCGTTTCTTGGATGGTCGCCGCCGCGTTTTGGCGCGCAGCCACCTTATCGGCCGCAGAATGCCGATGGTGAAGATCAGATGTGGCGGAAACTGCCCCAGTATCGCCATACTCAAGCATAGCTTTTTCCGGCGGCAATAGATTCGCCTGCTTCTTTGGAGTGCGGCGATTCATCGCCGCTTTCTGCAAGAACGGTCAAAACCGCCGCGCAGCCGCGCCGCACGAAAAAGCGGCGATGAATCGCCACACTCCCACAGCGAAGCGACGGTCTATTCGCCGAACGCCAGCCGCGCGACCTTCGGATTGACCAGGCGGACGAAGTCCTGGTAGGCCAGGCGGATCAGTTCGGTGTGGCTGCCGGCGTTGAAGGCGATTTCCGCATCCTGTTCGAGCAGCTTCGAGGCGTAGACGTCCATGCCGTAGAGGTTGCCGAAAGGCGGCATCGCCCCAACCTCGCAGCCGGGAAACATGTCGCTGAACGCCCGCTCGCTGGCCAATTGCACGTTCTCGGCGCCCGAGACTTCCCGCAGCAGGTCGAAGCCGACCTTCCGCGAGGCCGGCAGCACCACCATCGCCATGCGGCCGTCGAGCGTGACCATTACCGTTTTCGCCAGATCCTTGCCTCGCACGTGGGCGGAGGCCGCGACCTCCTGCGCGGTGTAAGACGGCGAATGGCTGATCGTGACGTACTTGATCCGCTGACTGTCGAGGAACTCCTTGAGTTTATTCACCGGCATGACACGACTCCTTGCAGATGAGTGGCCTGCCCCTGCACAATTATACCTTGCACCCCCGCTAAGGCCACTGCCACCCCCGAGAAATTGACCAAGAGTGTGCCACTGCTTCGCAGAAGCAGTGCCAAGCGTAACCTGCGGCTGTAGGAGGCGTCTCCCGACGCCGATGGCAGTGGTATAAAGCCACGAATCGGCGACAGGAGTCGCCTCCTACAGTCCGAATTCCCCCCACCCTCTGTTCCAAGTATTGGCACACGGGCCTGAGAACGGCAGACTAGCGAAAATCACGCGATTGCGAGGCGAGTTTCTCCAACCAGGGCGACAAATCCTCCAATTGGGTCGCCAACACGTGAATGACCTGCCCGTGGCGTTGCAATCGACCGTGCGCCAACAGCACGGTTGCCCCGATGGCCGCCCGGCGACATCGTTTCCACACCGCCAGCCGGACAATCAGGTTGGCCGTGCCGGTTTCGTCTTCCAGAGTGACAAAGGTGATGCCCTTGGCGGTGCCAGGCCGCTGACGCACCAGCACGATGCCCGCCACGGTGACGGGCTTGCCGTCGGGGAGCGTTTCTAACTCTTGCGCCGCCACAACGTTTCGCTTGGCCAATTCCGCCCGCAGGAATGAGAGCGGATGCCCCCGCAACGACAGCCCGGCGGCTCGGTAGTCGGCCAGAACCTCTTCGGCAGGCGACATGCGGGGCAAGGGGATTGGAAGATTTGAAGATTTGGAGATTTGGAGATTGGAAGAGACGTTTCTTGGTGTCGAACAGCGGCAACTCCTTCTGGTCTTGGCCCAATGCCTCCCAGAGGGCGGCGCGGCGATTGAGTTCGAGCGACCCGAACGTTCCCGCCTTCGCCAGGCGTGCAATCGCCGCGCGACTGAGCCCCGTGCGGCGGGCGAAATCATCGACCGAAATGAAGGGGCCTTGCCGCCGCGCCTCGACGATCCGCTCGACGTCGGATGACGGAACGCCGGAAAGAATGTTGAAGCCGAGGCGGAGGGAGAAGTCGGCAGTCGGCAGTCGGCAGTCGGCAGTCGGCAGTGGAGAGGGGAAAGTCGGCAGTCGGCAGTCGGCAGTAGAAAAATCGTCGCCCGGGTTCTGGATTGGCGTCAATCGTTTGACATTTGTCGGTTCAACAACCGACCGCCGAGCGTTATCCGCCGACTGCCCACTGCCCACTGCCGACTGCCCACTGCCGACTGCCCACTGCCGACTTTTCTCCAGCGTGCAGTCCCAATCGCTTGCGTTCACATCGACCGGCAGCACTTCGACGCCGTGCTGAGCGGCGTTGCGCACGAGTTGGGCCGGGGCGTAAAAGCCCATCGGCTGGCTGTTCAGCAGCGCCGCCGTGAATGCGGCCGGATAGTGGCATTTCAGCCACGCCGACACGTACACCAGCAGGGCGAAGCTGGCGGCGTGCGACTCGGGAAAGCCGTAGTCGCCGAAGCCGCGAATCTGCCCGAACACCGCCTCGGCGTACTGCTCGGAAAACCCGTTGGCTCGCATCCCGTCCATCAGTTTTTGCCGGAACTGGTCGATCACGCCGGGCCGCCGCCAGGCACCCATCGCGCGGCGAAGCTGATCGGCCTCGCCGGGCGTAAAACCGGCCGCCACGACGGCCAATCGCATCGCCTGCTCCTGAAAAAGCGGCACGCCCAGCGTCTTTTCCAGCACCCCGCGAACGGCGTCGTTCGGATACGTCACCGGCTCCTCGCCGCTGCGGCGACGGAGATACGGATGGACCATATTGCCCTGGATCGGCCCCGGCCGGACAATCGCCACCTCGATCACCAGGTCGTAGAAGCATCGCGGCTGTAATCGGGGCAACATGCTCATCTGCGCACGGCTTTCGATCTGGAACACGCCCATCGTGTCGGCCCGGCGGATCATGGCGTACACGTCTTCGTCGCCTTCGGGGATATTGGCCAGCGTGAGCCGCCGGCCGTAATGCCGTTGGACCAGATCGAAACAGCGGCGGATGGCCGTGAGCATTCCCAACGCCAGGCAATCGACCTTCAGAATGCCCAACTCATCGAGATCGTCCTTGTTCCACTCGATCACGGTGCGATCGGGCATGGCGGCGTTTTCGATCGGCACCAGCTCGTCGAGCCGGCCGCGGGTGATGACCATGCCGCCGGTATGCTGCGAGAGATGCCGCGGGAAGCCGATTAGCTCGTCAACGAGATCGGCGAAGTGGGCAATGGCGGTCCCCTCTCCCTTTAGGAGAGGATTAGGGTGAGGGCCGGCTCGATTGGGAGATTTGGAGATTTGGAGATTTGGAGATTTGGAGATTTGGAGATTGAAAGTCGGCGAGTTGCTCTTTCCAGTTCTCGCGGGAATGTTCGATATGCTTGGCAATCGCATCGATCGTCTCCGCCGGCAGCCCGAGGGCCTTGCCTACGTCGCGGACCGCCGAACGCGGCCGATAGGTGATCGTTTCCGCCGTGATGCCGGCCCGCTCGCGGCCGTATTTCTCGTAAAGATACTGAAGAACCTCCTCGCGCCGCTGATGCTCGAAATCGACGTCGATGTCGGGCGCCTCGTTCCGCTCGCGGCTGACGAATCGCTCGAAGAGCACGTCCATCCGCTCGGGATCGACCGATGTGACGCCGAGGCAATAGCAAACGGCCGAATTGGCCGCCGAACCGCGGCCCTGACAGAGAATGCCGCGCCGCCGGGCGAATTGCACCAAATCCCACACCGTGAGGAAATACGCCTCATAATGCAGTTCGGCGATCAGTTGCAACTCGTGTTCCAACAGGCGGCGGACTTTCTGCGGCACGCCGCGCGGCCAGCGCTCGTTCGCCCCGGCCCAAGCGAGTTGCGCCAGGTACTCGTTGGGCGTCATGCCCGGCGGGGCCAATTCCTCGGGATACTCGTATCGCAACTCGTCGAGCGAGAAGGTGCATCGCTCGGCAATCTCGATCGTGCGGCGAAGGGCCTGCGGCGCGTCGGCGAAGAGGATCGCCATTTCCTCGGGCGATTTCAGGTGCCGCTCGGCGTTGGCAAACAGATGGGCGGTCGCCTCGGCCACCGTGCAGTTGTGCCGCACGGCGGTGAGCACGTCGTGCAGCGCCGCCCGCTCGGGCGAGTGATAATGCACGTTGCCGGCCGCCGCCAGCGGAATGCCCGTTTGCCGCGAGATTTCCAGCAGCCGCCTGCAACCGCCCGCGGTCGTCCGGCCCGTAATGCAATTCGGCCAGCAGCCAACAGCGGTCGCCGAACAGATCGCGGTAGGAGAGGAGAGGGGAGAGAGGAGAGGGGAGAGGGACGGAAAGCGTGACCTCATCTCTTCCCTCTCCTCTCTCCCCTCTCCCCTCTCCCCTTATTCCCGCCAGCAGCCCGGCGGAATGCTCGGCGACGTCGGCGAAGCGGAGTCGGCACTCGCCTTTGGAGGCGCGGCGGCGGCCGAGGGTGATTAGCCGCGAGAAACGGCCGTAGGAGGCTCGATCGGTGGCCCAAAGCACGACCGGCGGGGCGTCGTCGGGCGTGATTTCGGCACCCACGATCAGTTTCAAGCCCTCGTCCTTGGCGGCCCCATGCGCCCGAACCACGCCGGCCAGGCTGTTGCGATCCGTGATCGCCAGCGCCCGATACCCCAATTCCGCCGCGCGGCGAACGATCTCGTCGGGATGCGATGCCCCTTCGAGGAACGAGAAGTTCGTTTTGCAGTGCAGTTCGGCGTACATGGAGGCGGAATTTGGAGATTTCAGATTTGGAGATTTGGGTGGGCCAACCGCGGCTGTTGCAGAACGGTGGACTGTACTATTGTATATATTTCGCCGGCCACTGTCTACGGCAGACATTGGGGCAACGGGCGGGCGCAAACGCGAGCCCCGCGCGAAACGCCCGGGCTAGTAAGAAGGCACGTACGCGAAGCCGGGCTCTTGCCCCGCACCGCGACGAAGTGATGCTAGCCGTCCAGCAGGCCCAGCAGGTATTGGCCGTAGCTATTGTTGAACCCCTTGGCGAGGGCTTCGAGCTGCTCGGCGGAGATGAAGCCTTTGTTGAAGGCGATCTCTTCGAGGCAGGCGATTTTTTGCCCTTGCCGCTCTTCGATCGTGCGGACGAAATCGCCGGCCTGGAGCAGCGAAGTCTCGGTGCCGGTGTCGAGCCAGGCGAAGCCGCGTCCCAGACGCTCGACGTAGAGTTGGCCGCGCTGCATGTACGCCCGATTCACGTCGGTAATCTCCAGCTCGCCGCGCGGTGAGGGCCGGAGCGAAGCGGCGATGTCGACGACCTGATTGTCGTAGAAATAGAGGCCGGTCACGGCGTTGTTGGATCGCGGCTGCTTGGGCTTCTCTTCGATCGAGAGGGCCCGATTGTCGCCGTCGAGCTCGACGACCCCGTAGCGCTCGGGATCCTTGACGCGATAGGCGAAATTCGTGGCGCCGACTTCCCGCGAGACCGCGCGATCGAGATTCGTCTGAAAACCCTGGCCGTAGAAGATGTTGTCGCCGAGAATCAGCGCGACGTGGCTCGTGCCGATGAATTGCCGTCCGATGGTGAACGCTTGGGCGAGACCCTTCGGCTCGGGCTGGACGGCGTAGGAGATCGAGAGGCCCAGCCGGCCGCCGTCGTCGAACAACCGCTGGTAGCCGCCGATGTCTTGCGGGGTGGAAATCAGCAGAATGTCGCGGATGCCCGCCAGCATCAGCACCGAGAGCGGATAGTAGATCATCGGTTTGTCGTAGACGGGCAGCAGTTGCTTGCTGACGGCCCTGGTGATCGGATAGAGCCGCGTGCCCGATCCGCCGGCGAGAATGATTCCCTTGGAGAAGAAACTCGTCTGCGGCATGATTCTGGCGCTCCGAAAATCAACCTTCGTTCAACAGCCCCAATCGTTCGCGTTGATACTCGCCGCTGGCGACCCGGGCGAGCCACTCGGTGTTGTCGAGATACCACTGGACGGTGCGGCGCATGCCGGAGGCGAAATCGTGCTCGGGCCGCCAACCGAGCTCGCGCTGGATCTTGGAGGCGTCGATGGCGTAGCGGCGGTCGTGGCCCGGCCGATCGCGAACGAACGTGACGAGCGAAGAGCACGGGGCATGGGGCAGGCCCGGCCGCAGTTCGTCGACGATGCCGCAAATCGTCTGCACCACGTCGAGGTTCTTCTGCTCGCAGTCGCCGCCGATGTTGTAGGTCTCGCCGGGCCGGCCGGCTTCGAGCACGCGCCACAGCGCCCGGCAGTGGTCCTCGACGAACAGCCAGTCGCGCACGTTCTGCCCGTCGCCGTAGACCGGCAGCGGCTTTCCCTCGAGCGCGTTGAGGATCATCAGCGGAATCAGTTTTTCGGGAAACTGGTAGGGGCCGTAGTTGTTCGAGCAGTTGGTGACCAGCACGGGCAGGCGGTAGGTGCGGAAGTACGCGCGGGCGAGATGGTCGGCGGCGGCCTTCGACGCCGAATAGGGCGAGCTGGGGTCGTAGGGGCTCGTCTCGGTGAAGCGGCCCGTCGGCCCCAGCGAGCCGTAGACCTCGTCGGTCGAGACGTGCAGGAAGCGAAAGGCCGATTGCCGCTCGGCCGGCAGGCGAGCCAGGCGCCGCCGGGCGGCGTCGAGCAACTGGAACGTGCCTTGCACGTTCGTGCGGACGAACTCGGCGGGCCCGTCGATCGAACGATCGACGTGCGACTCGGCGGCGAAATGGACGATGGCCGCCGGCTCGTATTCCGCCAGCACGCGATCGACGGTCGAGCGGTCGGCGATGTCGCCGTGGACGAAGCGGTAGCGCGGGTCGTTTTCGACCGACCGCAGCGAATCGAGATTGCCCGCGTAGGTCAGCTTGTCGAGGTTGACGACCCGGCAGGTCTGCTCGGCGATGCACTGGCGGACGAAGCAGCCGCCGATGAAGCCGGCGCCGCCGGTGACCAGAACGGTATCCATAGGCACTCCTCCCGCGGCAATTGGGCCGGCCTGAAGGATACCACAGAAGGCAAGGCGGGGGCAAGAGTGCCGCGGAAGGCGGTGGGGCAGACATTCTTGTCTGCCGTTACTCGTTCCCATTCTCCGGGCAGAGCGCGGGAACGTGCCAGCGGGGAAGCTCCGCGTGCTCGTTTAGAGCGTATTTGGAGAATCTCCCCTCTCCCATCGGGGGAGGGGACCGCAAGCCGCGGCTTTCCAAACGCGCTTTACAGATGGATGGGGCCGTCGCCGCCGCCGCGATTCAGATGGAAGTCCTTGGCGGTCTCTTTGAAGGGTTGCAAAAGAGCAGCGACCTTGGGCGCGGCGACGAAGGGGAAGTTCGAGGGCCCTTCCAGAAAGCCGCACTCCTTCAGAGCCGCACACCACGCTTGGCTGGCCTGGTTCGAGATCAACAGGTCGGCGCCATCCTCCACGAGAAAGTCTCGCGAACACGCGACGACGTCGCGGGCATCGGCGGGTTTCGCTAGACAATCGACCAATGTCCCAACCCGCATATTGCCGAACTGCCTGTGGTCAGACATCGGCGTATTCAGCAACGCGGCCCAGCCCACCACCTTGCCGTCGCGCATGATCTTCAACCGTTTGAACCGTTCGTTATCCCCGGGATAGAGAACGTCCAGAACCGGTCGATCGCGGATGGCGATCAGCGAATAGTGGCCCTTGCACTCCTCCCAGACGGCGTCGGCCCAGTCGGAGAACTCGGCTGACAAGCTCGTACGTCACGCCGGCCGGAGGACGATACTTGCCGATGACTCCCTGGATCCCTCTGACCGCGAGCCAGCCGAGGCCGCTGTACTTGAGAAGATCGCACATTCCCCGCCGTAACGCTGCGTTCCGCAGCACCGCGATGTTCTGGAAAAAGACGTTGGGCCGCACGATTCGGAACCAGAAGGGAACGAGCACCGGCTGCCATCTCGCCGCCAGCAGGAATTTCACGACGGGCCCTTGATAGCCCCCCCCACCGAGACCGAACAAGTACGGCTGCCGCCGAATGGCATCCGCGTAGAGATACAGGGCGACGTTTATAAAGCGACGGTCGACGATCCCCTCGGAGATCGGCAGTCGAAAGGCGGCCATCTGCAGAAGATTTCCCTTCACCAGGAACGGCTGCTGCTTCAGGATGTAGCCGCCGCGCATGATCGACTCGTCGTCGAGCGGCCAGGAACGGTTCCTGATACAAATCGCAGCCCGGCCGTTTGGGCAACCAGTCTGGAACGTGGGACGGCGGAAACTCCGTCGAATACACGGCGGTATCGAGGTCCTTCGCCGCCACACGGGCGTTGAAGGCTCGCACCGCTTCTTCGTATTCCGCGGTATATGGAACGATTCTGAGCTTCATGCCAGGTTTCCTCTCCTCGACTCGTCACGGATGAATTTGCAGGCGAGGGCCGGACGATCCGCCAGGGCGAAGACGTACTCCCGCCGGCCGGCGGAGGCAGGCTCGAACCCGAGCCGCCCATACAGTCCGCTGACAACGGCGTTCTTTTCGCTGGGAACGTATTCACCGACCACCGTTTCCGCTCCCTCTCGCTGCGCGGCCGACAGCAGGCAGGCGCACATAAAATCCTCCATCTGCCGCCCCAGTACGCGGCAACTCATCAGCCACGTGTCGACCCGCCACTGCAACGGCCCCTTTTTCGCCAACAGGACTCCGATCAGGCCGTGATCGCCGAAGCGGTCGGCAAGCCGGAACCAGCGGCACCACCAATCGGGCGACGAGGCCATCGCCGCCACCTGATCCTCGGTGTAGCGCCGCGCGGTCAAATTGAACTGGTTCGTCTTGTTGATTAATTGTGCAACGCGAGGCAAGGTCTGGGCATCCACCGGCCCGTGCCGCGCCGCCATTTCCAGCCCGCTCAGGAACGATTCCAACGACGGTGCGCTCTGCTCGGCGGCCGCTCGGGCCGCGTTGCCGGAATAGGCCGCGTGCCGGAGACGGTCCTCTTCCGTCAGCGTGACCGCCTCGAAGTACAGCCCGCGGCGCAACGCCGCCTGCATCTCCCACGGCGTCTGGCCGCACTCGGGCACGGTCACCTGCGGCAGCCGCGACCGCATCAGCGCCCGCTCCAACGGATTGTCGTCGAGAAACACGAAGCTATCCAGGCCCAGCGACAGATTCTCCGCGATGCGTTGCAGGTTCGTCGGCTTGTCGTCCCAATTGGCCACGAAGGCCGCGAAATCGTCCAGTTTCAAGAGCATCTCGTCGTGACGGCGGAAAGGCAATTCCGCGTCGGCCGCATTGTTCTTCGAGCAGACGGCCAGCAGCACGCCCCGTTGTTGCAGTTCCTTGAGATACTGCTGCAACTCGCGGTAGCCTTCGCCCTCGGCGGACGACGGGCCGACGCGAATCCCTTCGAGCAAGTCCTCGCCGATGATTCCTCCCCAGAGCGTGTTGTCCAAATCGACCGCCAGGACTTTCGCGGTCAAACCCAGTGCGGCTGCACAGTGGGCGCAGATGGCGTCGGCCAGCCGCGGCAGCGCGGCCGACGCCGGGTATTGCTTGGCCGCGTGCCACTCCGCCGCCGACCAGTACTCTTGGCCGATCTCGGCGGCGATGGCATTCGCATCGACGAACGAAACGCCCTGCCGAAGATCGACGGCCAGGGCCAGATTCGACGACGCGATTACCCTTCGCCTCCCCTCGGGCAGCGCATCTTCCAAACTTCCCCAGGCGCCGGCGGGGGGCGAATCGATGCCGATCTGCACGAGATGGCACGGATTGCGCTCGAAGAGAACCGTCCACAATTCGCGCAGCCGGGCCCCAAACTCCTGCGCCTGCTCGCCGCCACCCACCGGCGGCAGGGCCAGATCGCGGTGGTTCAGCAGGATGACCGCCAAGTCGGGCTTGAAGCGATACAAGCCCGATTGAGGGTCGAGTATCTCCTGCCGGTAGTTCCCATAGACGCCTTCGTAGATTTCCAGCTTCAGGCCGCAACGAAAGCCGGCCGCCCTCAAGACCGGCGCCAACAGCGACGTGGTCGAACTGGACAGGATCGCGAGTTTCGCCGTGCGGCGCGGCCGCCAATGCCCCGACGCCACGATCCGATCCAGCAGCTTCTCGCTCTTGACGAAAAAAGCATAAGGAGGAAACAACTGCAAGGCCAGCCGCAAGTCGGCGATCGCCTCGGCGAAGCGATTCTCTCGCGCCAACAATCTTGCACGGTGCAAGAGCACGTCGGCGTCGGGAACGGAAGCCGCCTGAAGCGCGGCCTGGAAGCCGTCGATGGCCCGCGCCGACTCGCCGCGGTAGGCGAGAACTCTGGCTCGGACGAATCGCGACGAGGCGTTGTCGTGCTTTTCCAGCATTTGTATTGCACCCGTCAGGGCTGCCGCGTCGTGCAACCGTGAGACAAGTTGCCGCGCGATCGCTTCGCCGACGCCCACCGACAGCCCATCCTGACGCTGAACGATGTCCCGCGCCGCGGCGCGAAGCTCCGCCGCCGGCGTAGCGGCCAGCAGGCGATCGACGAATTCGTTTTCGGCGGCTTGCTGCTTCATTGGCGGCGCACTGCTCGACCCAAGGTGGAAGTCGGAATTCCGGGAAGCAGGGATAGCCACGTTGGGGCTTGGCGGTGTTCCGGTCCCCGCGCAGAGCGCGAGCGCAAATTGCCCTCGTTCCTGTTTAACCCCATTCCCATGCAAAAGTGTCGTTTTCTTGTCGCGCGAAATTAAATTGCCCGACGGACGGGTGGGCAGCCGATCAATCGCCAGCGGTAGACGAAGCTCTTTTCAGCGGCTTGCCGTCTCAATTGTCGCGGGTCTTGTGCGTTTCGATGGTGTCGAGGAAATCGCCGACGGTCTGGATCGACGATACTTCGTCTTCGCTGAAGCGGATGCCGAATTCCTCTTCGAGCGACAGGATCAGCTTTACGTGCGCCACGGAATCCCAATCGGCGACGTTGCGGCTGCTGGTGTCCCGCGTGACGACCATTCCGGCGTCGTCGAACACCTGGCGAAATATCTCCTGGATTGCGAAAAGTCGATCCATGATTCACTCCTTGTTGCGCAGCGGCGTAGTAGGCACACGCCGTGTGCCGTCTGGCGGATCGAAGGAAACTTCGCGGGAACCCAGTACAACGGCACACGGCATGTGCCTACTACGTCACGATCTGTGAATGGTTACTCGCCGTCTCCCGTTTCCAGCAGTTCAATCGGAATGCCGTCGCGTCCGATCAGCCAGGCGATGCGCCGGCCGCCAAACGCCTGCGCTTCGACCGGCGATTGCAGCAGCAGCATGCCGGTCTCGCGCAAACGGCGGCATTCGTCGTCAATCGCGGGGCTGAGGTAACACAAATGGTTCAAGCCGCCCCCTTTCTTGAGCGCGTTGGCCAACTTGCTGTTTGGCCCGTCCGGCGTCACCAGTTCCATCAAGGGGATGGAGCCGTTGAGCGTGAGCAGTTGCACGTGGGCCGTTTGCACGGGATCGTGGACGATCTCGCCGCAAACGCGGTAGCCGAATTCCTTGAGGTATCGTCCGGCGGCCTGGGCAATGTCCGGCACGAGGATTCCAACGTGATGCAGGGTCAAAGCCATGAAAACGCCTATTGTGCCGCGAGTCCGCCGTCCACCGTCAAGACGCTTCCGGTCATCCAGCGGGCGTCGTCGGAGAGCAGGAAGGCGATCACGCCCGCGATGTCTTCGGACTTTCCGATGCCGAGCAGGTGCCGCTGTTTCAGGGCCGTTTTTTGCTCTTCATTCAACATTGCGAGCCAACCGGCGCTCATGGGAGTTTCCACGACGCCGGCGGCAATCACGTTCACGCGGATGCGGCGCGGGGCCAATTCGATGGCCGCCACGCGCGCCGCGGAAATCAGCGCCGCCCTTGGCCGCCGAGTATGCGGCAAACGTGGCCGTGCCGCGCAGCGCCGCCACCGACGAAAACCAGACGATGCTGCCGCCTTCTTTGGCCGCGGCCTTGGCCAGCGCGGCGGTAGCCAACAGCGCCGTCGTCACGTTCGCCTCGAACGCCTGGGCGATGCCCTCGCGATTGAGCACGGAGAGGGGGCGAACCGTATGCGATCCGGCGCAGACGACGCCGCCCGCGTAGCCGCCCCGCTTGCGTCCGATCTGCACGACCGGCTGCAATTGCTCGGAAAACGCGGCGTCGGCCACCACGATTTCGTGGCCCGCGCCGGGCAACGTCGCCAGCGTCTCGCGGAGTTTCTCTTCCTGCCGGCCCAAGAGGACCAGCGACGCCCCCTCGTCGGCCAGCCGTCGGGCGGCAGCCGCGCCGATGCCCGAGTATCCGCCCACCAGCAGCACCAGTTTCCCCTCGAATCTACCCACGATTTTTCTCCAAGCCGCCGAGACAATCGTCAAATGTGCCCGTTTCAATCGTCGCGCGAGGCCGACAGACGAGCGCGAGCTCGTAGGCGGGCTCCTTGAGATCCAGATTCATTTTCAGCGGCATGTCCAGTTCATCGGTCACCGTCAAGCCGCAGTCGCCGAGCACGTCGCGAACTTCCTGCAAACTGCGGAAGAGATAAATGTGGTCGGGAGCCTCCACGTTCACAACCGTCGTAATAAACCAGAGAGTTCGCGGATGCGATCGCTCGACCAGCGAGCGGACGATGCCGGCGGGGTCGGCCACGTGCTCGATCACCTCGGCGAGCACGATCCGGTCGAAGCACGGAATATCGCTGTCGAGACCCTGCTGGGCATTCGCCACGCGCACGTCGTAACGGGAAGGGCTGATCGAGTGGGCCTGCAACACGCGGCGGGTGTAATCGACCGAGTGCGGGCTGATGTCGACCGCCGTAAGGCTGTTGATCTCATTGGCGCGAAGCTGTTCCAAGGCCAGGAAACCGTGGCCGGGACCGACGTCGAGACATCGGCCGTACGGCCCTTGCTTGAGATAAGCGTCGCGATACCACTTCAACATGCGATAGTGATTCGGCCAGGCGATGTACGTCAGCAGGAGCCCGTCGAGGTACTGCCGCATCGTTTCCTCGACCCGATAGATTTCGCGGCAGATCGCCTCGGCGTCGGATGCCTGGTAATGCCCCGTCTTGGCGAATTGGATTTGTCGCTTGAGGAACTCCAGCGAATGGAACTGAAGACCCTTGACGGCTTCGTCGATTCGTTCCTGCGGCGGCGCGCGGCGAACCGCCTGCAAGGCCCGCCAGACGTCGGCGACGTCGAGAAAGTACTCGGGCAACATCGACTCGTCGAGCATTTCGAGCATGGGCCGCAGCAGCCATCCATTCTTGACGTACAGAGCGGCCAACAGCAGCCCGTAGTCCGCATCGGCGGGAAGCCAACGCTGCATGACGTCGAAATCGATCATCCCACGACTTTCGAACGGTGCTTCAGGTGCGATGGACGGACTCAATCTGGGGACTGTCCCAATTTTCGTGTCAGCGAAAATGGGACTGTCCCCTTTGCCGGACTCAATTTGGATCGGGATTTGCAACGGGTGCGGCGGCGGCCGGCGGCGGCACGTCAACGTCTCCAGGCACGGCGGCGGCGGCATCCGCCGGCCAGCGAATCGAGAAGGCGCCCCACGAGAGGCCGCCGCCAAACGAGCACAAAAGCGTTCGCCGGCCGCCTCCGATCTTGCCCTGCCGCCATGCCTCGGCCAACAGCGAGGGCAATGAAGCCCCGCCGCTGTTGCCGACCCGCTCCATATAGTAGAAGCGTTTCTCGGCGGGCACGCGAAGCTGCTTGTACAACAGATCGACCATGGTTTTGCCCGCCTGGTGAACTAGCACCAGGTCGAAGTCGTCGATCGACAGGTTCCGGCGACGCAGCAACTGCACCAGAAAATCGCTGACCTTGTAAAGGGCGAAGTGGAATACGGCAGGCCCGTCCATGTACATGTTTTCCTTGGTCCTGACGCATCCGGCCTCGTCCGTCTCCTCCAACGCGGTCTCGCGGCTCGCGGGCAGACGTGCGCCGCCCGCCGGCACGATCAGTTTGTCGAAATCCTTGCCGGCCACTCCGAATTCGAAGAACTCGATGCCGCCGCTTTCTGCATCGCAGCCTTCCACCAGCGCGGCCGTCGCCGCGTCGCCGACGATCGGCACCAACGCTCGATCCAGCGGATGGGCCAGCGCCGAAACGGCGTCGCCGTTGAGCAGGAGGACTCGGTTTGCCGTTCCGGCCACCACCATCGAATGCGCCGTTTGCAGCCCGAACACGAAGGAGGCGCAGGCCTGGTTGATGTCGAACGCGATGCATTTCTCGGGAAGCCCCAAGTCGGCCTGGAGCTTGCAGGCGGTGGCCGGACTGCGGTAGTCGGGCGTTTGCGACGCGAAGACCACCGCGTCGATCGTGCTCGGATCGACGCGGCCGTGCGCGAACAATCGCCGCGCCGCCGCCGCGGCCAGATCGGAGGCGCACTGCCCCCGCGCCGCCACCCGCCGATCCCGAATTCCCGACATCCGATAGATCGAGGCAACGTGCTTTTCGCCGAAGCGCGCGGCGAGGTCCTCGTAGGTCAAGACGGTGGCGGGCAAGGCGTGGGCAATCGCGCGAATCGTCGATGTAAGCGGCATTGCGGGAATCCTCAGGGTTGTTTCGAGGCGACCAACGCCTCGATGTCGCCGAACGTTTCGAGCTCGGACATTTCTTCCGGCCGGATCTCCTTGCCCACCGATTCGCCGATAAGCACCATCATGGAAAGCACCATGACCGAATCCCAATACTCCAAGTCCTGCAAACGCTTGTCGCTCGTCAGTTCGGCGGGATCGACGTTCAATTCGTCGGCAATCGCTCGTTTCAGTTGGTCAGTCATTATTGGGTTCCTGAATCTGCCGTTCCGATTTCACCGGTTTCTTCCAAGTTGCCATGTATTCCCGGCAGCGGCTTGTTGTTCTCACCTCTAGGGCAACAAGGGAAAAAAGGAAGGTTGACAATTTGCAGGCGGAAGTTATACTAGGCATGGTTTGCCTGAAATCGAAGACGAACAAGCCAGTGTAGCTCAAGTGGCAGAGTACCGCTTTCTTGTATCGCGGGGATGTTGGTTCGATTCCAGCCGCTGGCTCCTAAGACCATCTTCTCTCATTTCCGAACTCTTGGAGGATCGCGCGGCGTACGTCGCAGTTTTCGGATTGTCTGCGAGTTGACGCCGGCATCGGGAAGCTAGCCCTCTTTTTCGCTCTGTGGACCGTCGTGCGTCTTCTTCCCTGCACCTGCGATTCGCTGGTACAGCCAGAACATGCTGGCGGCCAGGTTGCGGGCCGAGGCGATCCAGCGATATTTGGACTTGCGGAACCGTGGTCGTTCGAAGGGCTTCGCTCCGTATTTTTCCGTGTACGCCGCCCCGCCCATTTCATACACGAGTGCGCCGCGGCCCTTGAAGTGCATCATCGCGTGCCAATGCAGCGCCTCATTCGGGCGCAAGTGCTGGCTCGACCGCCAACTGGCATTGCCCCAGAAGTAGGCGTGCCGATTCATGCCGAAGAAAATCCCCGTCGCCGCGCAGCGTCCATCGGCATCGCGGGCCCGCAGCAGCAGCAGGTTGCCGGTCGGCTGCAGGTATCGTATCAGCAGCCGAACTCGCGTAACCCCATAGGTCGGAACCAGTCCCTGCCTGGCGAAGACGTCCTGCAATTGCAGATAATGCTCGTCGGCGAAGGCGTCGTCGTTGGCTTCCTCGACGGCGACTCCTCGGGCGACGTCGCCGCGGTTGCAGTAGCGCCGCGCCGACCGGTTCATGTTGCGATAGATTTGATCTTCATCTGGTGCGAGGTCGACGAAGTGATTGCGGATAATGAGTTCTTGAAAGCCTAGTCCTTCCACGTCGTCGCGCGTCGTGCAACAATCGGAGAATTCGAGGTGAACGCAGCCGAGATCGCGGAACGCATAATCGGCCAGCGCCTTCAGCGCCGGGCCTCTTGGGATTCCCGGCAGCAGCCGCAAGCCCATTCGTTCCGTGGTCCAACCGACAAACGGCGAACCGAGTATCTTCAGCCCGCATTTCTTGACGGTCAAGCCCGCAAAGTAGCCGACGGTGTCGTTGCCGTCCTTCAGCGCGGCGATGACGGGAGTGGCGTGTTGCGATTCCGCCAGGAAACGGATCCAAGCCGACGTCTGGTAGATTTCCCAGTCGGGAAGGGTTTGCAGGACTGCATCCCACTCTTCGATAGTGCCGTCGAATTGCTCGAAATGCAACATGAAGCGACCTCAACACATTCTGGAAGGTCTGACACTCCGGCACGGTCTTGTCGGACTATTCACGCCTGTCGTGCGCAAAACCGCGTAACGCAAGGTGGATTTAAAGAACAGCACATCTTGAAGGCGTCTTGACACGGGCGGGACACGGAAGGGCGCGTACAAGATCACAAATCGGGGCAAATACAACAAGTCGCCCCTGCAACGCGCAGTCGATTGCGCGGTATTGCTGTACACCAACCATTCGCCCCCGTCCTGGTCCAGGAACAACGAGAATCCTTGTCGCTCGACCGTCTCGCCCCAGCGCGGATTGTTGTAGATGATGAAAACTTTTCGGTCCTTGCTTGCCAAGGATCGTACGATGTTCTGAACGATCTTCTCCACGAGCGCGGCGGAAAAGGGGTTGAACATGAAAAAGACGTTGTCGTCGTCCCTGACTTCATAATCCACGGCATCTCCCTCCACAATGCAGATGTCGGTTTGCATGCCGGTCTTCCGTCGGTAACGCGCTACGTTCTCGCGAGCGATCGCACAGAGTTCCTTAGCAAACTCGACGCCCGTAATCCGACGAAAGCCGTAGTCGCTGGCCAACAGCAGGACTCTTCCCTTTCCGCAGCCCACGTCCACGAGGGCGCTGCCGGGGGGGAATTTCAACTCGGACATCAGCTTGCGAAAGGGCCGCAACCGCGTGGGCTGGTATCCATACCCTTCGGCTGCATGGGGGCTGTCGACTGTCAGAGAATCGACGTCAACGTGCGTTACGGTGTCCGTGCCGTAGCGCCAATCGAACAAGCGTTCTTGCAGAATGCTCAATACGCGGTCCGCCGACCCGACAATACCCCGTTCGTGCAGGCTTCTAACGATTCTTCTCAACCGCATAGCGGGTGTTGCTTGAAGAAGGCCTCTACTCGCGCCTATTCGTCCGCCTATTCGCTCGTCTCTTCAGTTCCCTCGCCTGCCGCGGAAGAACCTGCACCCTCATCTTGCTGATAATACACTTGCCTAAGCCGCAACGTCGGGCGGTCGTCGAAGAGGTGAGTTCGGATCACGCCCATTTTCCAGAGCCGGTATTTCACGCTGGTACGGACGACGCCGAAACCGTACGTCAACGAACGGCGAAAGCTGATCGAACTGGCCTCGGGGGAGTATTTCGTCGGGCAACTGATCTCGCCGATGCGGAACTCAAACGCGATGACCTGCGTGAGCATCTGGTTGTCGAAGACGAAATCGTCGGAATTGCCCAAAAGCGGCAGCCGGTCGATCACCTCGCGCGAGAAGGCGCGGTAGCCGCTGTGATATTCCGAGAGCTTCGCGCCGCAGAGCAAGTTTTGCAGGAAGGTCAACGCGCGGTTGGAAACGTACTTGTAAAACGGCATGCCGCCGCGCAGCGCCGCGTTGCCCGAGGATGCGCGATCCCAATACCGCGTCGTACACGCCCGAGGCGACCATCGCCGCCATCGCCGTGACCAGCCGCGGGTCGTACTGGTAGTCGGGGTGGAGCATGACGACGATGTCGCTCCCCAACGCGAGAGCCTCGCGATAGCAGGTCTTCTGGTTGGCCCCGTAGCCGAGGTTTTCGTGATGGCAGAACGTGCGGATTCCCAACTCCCGCGCCAGGGCGACGGTGCTGTCGGTGCTGGCGTCGTCGACCAGGATCACGTGGTCGACGATCTCCAGCGGGATTTGCTCGTAGGTCTGCTTCAGCGTCTTTTCCGCCTTGTAGGCGGGCAGGACCACGGTGATCGTCTTGCCGTTAAGCATGGGGGCTAGCTTCTGCGAATCATCCGCAGCGCAACGTCAATCCGTTCCGACGCGAATTTTCTCCCAGAGCCATTTGCATTCCAGCCGCCGCCGCTCGCGAGTTCGAGATTTCGTGGCGGCCGTTGATTTGCACCAGGTAATCCAACAATTCTCCGGCGGGAACGAACCAGCCGTTCTTCGCGGCCAGCCTCTGCATGAGCGATTGGAATCGAGGGTTCAAGCGGCCGGCGGCGAAGAAGCCGGCGGCGAAATGCGTGTACATGATGCAGGCCCCGCCCTCCTCCTCCAAGCGGTCTTGGGCCGCTTCCGTGACGCACGAATTGAAGACGCTGCATCTGGCGCCGTCGGACGAGGCGAACCAATCGTTGACGTACGGCCGCGACGGATCGTGGTAGGGCATCACGGGACAGGCCTTCAGCGTGTTGATGTCGCGGAAGACGAAATTGCGGAAATACTTGATCCTGGCCTTGCAGCAGATCGCCCCAGAAGTGCGGATCGCCTTCGACGTGCCCGCGATACTTGCCGAGATTGTGGAATCCGCGTCAGCAGGTTGTAGAGAGGCCTGCGCCAGCCCGTCAACCTGGCGTCGGCCCAGTAGATCGCGTCGTCCACGCCCGTATGATTCGCGGCCGTCTTGGGATCGTGGCCGAAGAGCTCGGCGAACTTGTCGAGGGCCGCAAGAATCGCATCGCGAGGAAGCCCGTGCCAAGTGGCGTTGTGGAAGCCGATCTCGAACCCCTTCGCCTGCAGATCGAGCACCCATCGCAAGTAGTCGGGATCGTCGCAGGTTTGCCCCGCGCTTCTTGCCGCGGTTGGGGTCGCCCGCCACGACCCACACCGATTTCGTCGTGCGAAAACCGCAATCGGCGAGGAAATCGTACACGCCCTTCACGTTCTCGAGCGTCGCCGAGTCGGTGTCGTCGAACACCGTGAAGGCGAACCGCTTGCCGTCGGGCCAAATGCTCTTGACGCTCATCGTGATTTTCCAACTTCCCGCTTGGCGTGACGAGCGCACAATTCGCGGACGACCGCGACTACGTGGTTCTGCTCGTCGTCGCGCATCCCGGGAAACAGCGGCAGACTGATCAGCCTCGGCCATTGCCGCGACGCCTCGGGCAGATGCTCCGGCCGCCAGTGGAAAGTCTCTTCGTAATACGGATGCAGATGCAGCGGACGCCAATGCACCGAACAGCCGACGCCTCGCTCCCGCAATTGCACCATGAACGTGTTGCGGTCGATGGAAAGCCGATCGAGCCGCAGCCGGATCGGGAACAAGTGCCAGGCGTGGATGCGGTCGGGCGGATCGGGCGGCAGATCGAGCTGCTCCACGTCGGCCAGTTGTTCGCGGAAGCGCCGGGCAATGGCCTGCGCGCTGTTGCCGCATGTCTTCCGCCCGGGCGACTTGATGAATGCCGATGGCGGCGGCGATGTCGGTCAGATTGTACTTGTAGCCCGGGGCGACGATGCGATAGTCCCAGGGGTTGTTTCCGGCAAAGCGTTTCCAGGCGTCGTGCGACAGGCCGTGCAGCGACATCTGCCGCATTCGGTCGGCCAGTTTTTCGTCGTCGGTGACGGCCATGCCGCCCTCGCCGGTGGTGATCGTCTTGTTGGCGTAGAAGGAGAAGCAAGCGACCGCCGAGGTGTTCTCGCCGCAGCGTCGCCAGCCGGTCCCCTCGCCCTTTGGAAGAGGGTTGGGGCGAGGGCCGTTCGCGCCCCCCTCACCCCCGGCCCCTTTCCGGGCGCCGACCGAAGGTTGGTCGGGAGAGGGGAGTTCTCGATAGGCCGCCGGGAAACTGTGCGCGGCGTCCTCGACCACCCACAAGCCGTGCTCGGCGGCAAATGCCTGGACCTCGGCCATGTCCATCATCAGCCCGCCGACGTGGACGGGAATGATCCCCACCACGCGGAGCCCCGGTTCCAACGGCGTTTGGCCGGCGCGCAGTTGTTCGATCTTCCGCTCGGCGTCGGCGAGATCCATGTTCAGCGTCACGGGGTCGCAATCGACCAGCAGCGGAACGGCGCCCTGGTAGCGCACGACCTCGGCGGTGGCGGCGAACGTCATCGTCGGCACCAGCACCGCCTGCCCCGGTCCCAGGCCGAGGGCGTCGACGGCCAGATGCAGAGCCGCGGTGGCGGAGTTCACGGCCACGGCGTGTTTTCCGCCGACCTGCTCGGCGAAGATCGTCTCGAACTGCTTCGTTCGCGGACCGGTCGTCAGCCAGCCGGAGCGAAGGCAGGCCACGACCTCGGCGATCTCCGCTTCGGCGATCGACGGACGGAAGTAGGGAACCTGCATCTGCTTGTCATTTCCCATCATGGGCTTTTTCGACTCCCTTGCGGTTTGTAGACCGTGCCGCTCGGTCGCAAGTCAGGCTGAACGCCGTGCCAAACAGGATTGCCAGGTCGAGCCCAAGCGATCGCCGGGCGACGTATTCCTTGGCCAGCCGGATTTTTTCGGGCAGGACGACGCGGGCATATTCTTTCTCGGGATCGGCCGCCCTTCCGAGAACCGCGGCCTCGTCGCGATACTTGATCGAGGCGAGATCGGTGATGCCCGGCCGCACTTGCAGAATGACGCTGTAGTCTTCGCTGAAACATCTCGACGTAGCGGCGCACCTCGGGCCGGGGCCCGACGAGGCTCATGTCGCCCTTGAGCACGTTGAACAGTTGCGGCAGTTCGTCGAGTTTGGTCTTCCGCAAGCAACTTGCCGATCGGCGTGACGCGCGGATCGTCGCCGAAAGTGATCGGCCCGCCGAGCTTCGCGGCGTCTTGCACCATCGTGCGGAACTTGAAAACGTGGAAAGGGCGAAATCCCCTTCCCATCCGCTCGTGCCGAAAGAAGATCGGCCCCGCAGAGCCGCTCTTGACCAGGAACGCCACCAACGCCAGCAGCGGCGACAACAACAACAGGCCGAATCCGGCCGCCACGATGTCGAGCAAACGTTTTATCATCATCCAGCCCGAGCGCGCTTCCGCAGAAACTCCAGGGTTCGTTCGGCGACGGCCATGCTCACCTTGCGGTGGGTCGGCAGATTGACGACCTCGCGGCTGGCGGCCTCGCCCTCAGGGCACATGCCTTCCCGGTAACCCAACGATTCCATGCGAGTTCCCGCCGGATGCAGCGGAATCTCGAACCAGGAGCCGATCTCGACGCGAGATCTGCCGGCCAACAAAAGAACCTCTTCCTTGTTCGCCACGCGCACGGGATAGCGCAACAGCGGCAAGCCGTCGCTAACCGCGCTCGGGAGCGGCGCGAAGCCAAGCCGCGGCAACTCCGCCTGGTAGAAGGCCGTTAGCCGAATGCGATGCTGAATGTTGTCTTCTATGGTCGCCATTTCCCGAAGCCCCTGGCGGACCTGACAAGGGGCCATCTTCGTAAGGTAGCGTTCGGGCATTTCTCCTTGCAGCTCCTGCCGCGAGGAACTGCCGATGGCCAGCCCCAGCCGATTTAACCCTCGGTACAGCAACATGACCGCGATCGCCGTGGCGGGGCGAACCAGGAGCTTGTGGGCGAGAATCTGCGCGGAAAGAATCGCATTTGTCAGTGGTCCCGGAGCGAACGCGTCCTGCTCGATGATCTGCCCGACGCGATCGGCCAAGCTCGCGTCGTTCACCAACAAGATGCCGCCGAGACCAGTCGAGAATGGCTTGTTCCATTGGCCCGACATGAAGGCGAAGACGCCGAACGTGCCGCAAAGCCGCCCGTCGATCTTCGAGCCGAAGCTGTGGCAGCAATCCTCGATGATCGGAATGCCGCGCGGCGTCGCCCACTGCACAAGCGGCGCCATGTCGCAGGGGATCCCGTAGGTGTGTTGCACGATCAACGCTGACACGTCCTGCGGCAAAGCCGATGCGAGCCGCCGAGCGTCGAGATTGTAGGTCGCCGGATCGATATCGACGTAAGCCGGTTTCAGGCCGGCGAACTGGACGGCCGACGGGACGACCATGCAGGTGTAGCCGGGCATCAGCACCGTGCTGCCTCGCGGGAGATTCATCGCTTTCAGCCCGGCATACAGTCCGACGCGCCCCTTCGCCAGCAAGAAGCATCGCCCCTGGCCGTAGAAATCGGCGATTTGCCGCCACAGTTCCTGCAAACGAACGTTTTCCATTAGGAGCGAGTACGAGTTCGAGCGCCGTCCAGCCCGCAGAGACCGGCATATTGCGAAACGGGTTTGCCGAGCCGCCGCTTGCTGAATCGCGGAATTCGCAAGGGAGCATTGCCGAGGAGGATATGCTCCATTTCCGCCTCTTCGCAATATTCGGCCAACCGTTTCAGATAACTCGCCATGTCTATCTCGTCAACGGCGTCGCGTTCGCAAGTTTCCCCCGTTTTCGCCGCAGAACCAGGCAATCGAGCGCACCCGCAGAAATCCCATCCCGTGGCTGATGTGCAGCACGGGAAACACGATGCACAACGCCAGGCTGCATGCCGGGCCGTGTTTCCTGCCTGCGCGGATGCAGCTTGTCAGCAGCGGGATCGAATAGGCGACCAGCAAAGCCGCCAACGCCAATCGCATCCACGCCGAGAACAACGCCAACGCGCTCAAGCAGAGCACGCTCGCCGCGAACAGGGGCGTCACAACCTGCCGGCTGCTAACGCGCCCGCCCGTCTTTCGAATGACCAGCGGATTGAAATAGCCGTACTGATAATACATTTTCGCCATTTTCCGCAATGAGCCGCGGGCGTGACCGTGCAGAACGATGTCCGGCAGGAGAATGATCGTGCCGCCCGCCCGACGCAGACGCAAATTGAACTCCATGTCCTGGTTTCTCACCAGTTCCTCGTCGAACAACCCCACCCGCTCGAATACGTCCTTGCGGTAACAGCCGAATGGGACGGTATCGACTTGCCGCGGCGCGGAAACGCCGATGCGGTAGTAAGCATTGCCGACGCCGAAGGGATGACACACCGCCACGGCGATCGCGCGGGCAATTAGCGAATCGCTGGCCGGGTCCATCACGACGATCCCGCCGACGTCGTCGGCATTGGACTGCTGCAAATAGCCGACCAACCGCGAGATATAGTTCGGCGGATACTCGTAATGCGCGTCGATTCGCATCACGACGTCGCCCTTCGCCGCCTTGATGCCGATATTGAGCGCCGACGGCGTGATCTGCTTTGGGTTGTCAAGCAGACGGACGTACGGATGCCGCAACGCGCATTCCTCGATGACCGCCCGAGTGCCGTCGTCGCTCATCCCGTTGACGACCAACACCTCCATTCGATCCTTGGGGTAATCGTTGCGGGCGATCGAATCCAGGCACCGCCCAATCCAGCCGGCTTCGCGCCGGCAGGGAACGACGATGGAAACCAGCGGGTGTGCGTCTTCGCAGCTCATTGTACGCCGTTCTGGATGTAGTCGACGAACTTGTCGATCACCGCCTCGACCGAGAACTTCTCCTCAATTTGCCGTCGCCCCGCTTGGGACATCCGCTTCCGCAATTCCTCGTCGTTGATGACCTGTTCGATCGCGTCGGCTAGGGCGAGCGGGGCTTTGGATGGAACCATGATGCCCGCACCGTCGCGCAGCAACTCGGGAATGCCGCCGACCGGCGTCGAAACAACGGGCACGCTGTAGGCCATCGCCTCCATGAGACACACGGGAATGCCCTCATGAAGGGTCGGCAGAACAATCATGTCGATGTCTCCCGCTTGGTACATGTGAAGCAAGTCGGTGTGTCCGACTTGCCCGAGAAATTGCACGGAGTCGGTGAGGTTGTATCGCGCGACCAGCGATTCCAGGAATCTATGCATTCCCCCTTGGCCGGCCAGTAGCAGGCGGACGCGCCGGCCGCGGCGGCGCAATATGTCCAGGGCTTCAAGCAGATACCGGTGTCCCTTGCGCTCGATCAAGAGTGCAGGACAAATCAGGACCGGAGGGTCGTGCACGGGATGGAGCGGCGGAATCGGAACGGGACATTCGACGCCGAGACGAAGCACGATGACTTTTCCTTCCAGCGGCCGTCCGCAAACGTCCGTCGCCAGTGCGACGCCGTCTTCGGAAATAACGCGGAAGAACTCGGCCTCGCGCGCCTTCACTTCGAGCAAGTTGTTTGCTATGATGTCGCCGCGGTGGACCGTGCAGCTCCACGGAATGCGGGAAACGCGGCTGGCTATCAAGGCCATAGTCGCCGTCGTCGTGCCCCACTGCGCGTGAATGTGGTCCGCCTTCCAGCCTTTGGCGAGGCGCGCCAACCACAGCCCCTTCGGAAACACAACCAGGTTCTTCAGAAACGTCCACACGTTCCTGTTTCTGAAAAGCACCGCCAAGGCTCGCAGAGACGCCAGCGGATGCGCGAACAGCTCGAGAATCGCGCCGCCGAGGATGTCCAGAGACACGATCGGCCGTCGCAGCGTCAATGCAGTAAACGCATCGGCGTCGCGGTTGACGACTTCCCTGTCGTCGGGCGAACGGGGAACGATCAGCAACTCGTGCCCTCGTCGGTTCAGTTCCTTGACCTCGGGAATGAAAAACGCTTCGCCAGAGCCGAATGGCATCGAAACGGTAATGTAGACGAGTCTCATGTGGTAATCGCCATATCAGGAGAATCAGCGGCAAATCGCCGCAAAGGAATAAGTTGGACCGCTCTGAGTCGCGGGAAACGATTCAAGTGGCATTCCCCGTCACTTGATCCGGCAAAAAATCCGCATCGGGATCAAAGCCGACTTCGCGGCAAATCAGTTCCAGCGTCGCGATTTTCAACAACACGCTTTCATTGGCGTACCATGCATCGTCGGACGATTTTAGAAGCCCCGCCAGGGCTTCCTCGCGGTACAGCCGGCGCGATCGAAACCGATCGATCGCCATTTCCGCTCGGAACTCCGGCGTCAAATAGGGTACGTGGACGGAAGCATGCCCGCCTCTCTTCCGGAAAACGGAGCCGCAGACGCCCTTGAACGCCGTTCGATCGATTTTGTCGAGCAAGTGGGCGGCTTGTTTTGCGCACTGAATCGCCTCCAGGTGAAGTGTTTTCCACGTCGGCGGAGCGCCCGTAGCGCCGTATTGGGTCTTCACACTTGCTATGCCCGGAGAAAGATCGTACATGATCTTTCGGATCAACCGCGTCGTCAACTTGGTTCTCCAAGACGTGGCGAAGGCCACGTTCAGGAACCCGGCGCTGCCCAGGGGGGTTGTCGACGGCAACCAATCCCACAGGGTGGACGAAAAGGCGGTGAACCACCCCGTTACCTTCCACACGAGCAGCGCATCCAACTGCTGGGTGTTGACGGTGTCCGGTCCGAGGCGAGCGACCGCTTCGGCCCCCGCGGCAAGGCGGCTCTTGAACGACGGTTGCCATTGCCGGTGAAAAAGGGACTGCGGCGGAAGCGGCGATTGCAGGAAGCGATACTTCAGGAGCCGCGGGATGTTGGCGGGTTGACGCTTGCCGATGTTCCAAAGCTCATGACTCCACGGAAAGTAGCGAATGAAGTCGCCGTGGCCGCCGATGTAATGCGCCGCAAAGGTCTGGGCCAACAACGGCCGCGTCACCGCGTGGTGGTAGATGGCCGAGAAGACCATTCCAGCGTCGGTCCGGTACAGCAATTCCCGCCGCAAGCGTTCGTTAACCGGCAGGGTCCAGCAATCGGGGATGCCGAAATAGATCAGCGGCCGATGGTTCTTTTCGGCGACCAATTTGCTGATGACGGTCTCTTTTTGGTCGGGAGCGCCGTTGACCGTCAGAGCATAATCCACGCCCGCCCGATCAAAGCCGCAGACCATCAAGCGACTGTCGTAACCGGAGGTCAGGTCGCATACGATTGGCTGCCTTCCGTGGCCATAGCGGCGCGCCCGGTCCACGAGCACTTCTTCGATCGCCTCGGCGGCGCGAGGAATCGAAGTGTACTTCGTGGTCGCGTACGGCAGCCAATAGCGTTCGACGGCGGCTTTTCCTTTTTCGTAGAAAAGCTGCTCGCCGAAGCTCAGCCGCTTCAGACCGCGAAATATCACGTCCGGCGTGAGAAGCTGGCCGCGGGCGAGAAAGTCGCACACACCCTCCGGCGTCAACGGCAGATGCAAAACCCGGGCCAACGGCAACGCCGTCGTTCCCACGTAAAGGCCTTGCGGGAATTCGCCGTAATAGGCGTTGAGCGTTGCCGAGTGATCATTCAGAACGATGCCCTTGCGGCGCTGCGCATCCCATACGACCGCGGCGAAGGCGCCCTCGTAGCGATCGCGGTCCAGTCGCCCGGTTTCGATGAACTCCCGCAGCAATCCAGCCGCATCGACCGTCGGATCGTCGCAGCGAACGTCGAATAGGATGCCCTTGATCAGGGCAAATCCGTCGTCGTTGAAACAAGCCAGAATCGGGTCCGCCTCCCGGAAGTTCGCCGCCACAAAACCAAAGCCGCGGCGCTGCTGAACCTTGACGTCCTGGATCTGGAACACCTCTTGCCACAGTTTCCCGATAGCTTCCAATTCCGTCGCGGGAAATAGCGACGAGTCTGACGCGGGCAGAAAAGCTACGAAGTTTGACATGATGCGCCGCCTTCATTCGATTCCAAGACTGGTCTTCGTTCCGCCGCGTCTCGCTCGGCCGCCGGAGTTGCGCTCCGCGCGCCCCTCCGATCGGCGGCCATCGTCACGCCGGCGTTTCCGCCGGATGCCAGCAGACAGGCGTCGGCAGCCGCCTCGATGGAGAAGGACGCGAGATCGGCCTCCGCAGCCTTATCTCGAGGATAATTGGCTTTCATTTCCGGAATGAGGAAGGCTTTCCCAAAACCGAAAGGCATCGATGCGGTAGTGCCGAGGAGCATCATGACGCGTATCCCCCGGGGTGCCGCCGACGCCATTGCCACGCGGTTTCGACCATCCGCTGCAACTCCGGAAACGCCGGCTGCCAGCCCAACTCACGACGGGCGCGACTGGAATCGGCCACCAGCGTGGCCGGATCGCCGGGCCGCCGGGCGGCATCGCGGACCTCGAACGCCCGGCCGACCACCTCTTCAACGGCGCGAATCACCTGCCGATTGGAATATCCCTCGCTATTGCCGAGGTTGTAGGCCGTCGGCTCGATCCGATCGACGGCATCCAGGGCCAAAACGTGGGCCCGCGCGATGTCGGCCACGTGCACGTAATCGCGCACGCACGTGCCGTCGGGCGTGGGGTAGTCCGTGCCGAACAGATCGAGGCCGTTGCGGGCGCCCGCGGCTGCCGCCAACGCGATCGGAATCAGGTGAGTCTCCTTCTTCCGCGATTCCCCGCATCGCTCGGTTGCGCCGCAAGCGTTGAAATAGCGAAGACTGATGTGACGCAGGCCGTGCGCCCTCTGGTACCACGCCAAGGCGTGCTCGAAAGCCAGTTTCGAATCGCCGTAGGAGTTGCACGGAGTCTTCGGGGCGTCCTCCGGGATTGGAATGCTCTCCGGTTGTCCGTATACGGCCGCGGTCGAGGAGAATATCAGTCGCTTCACGCCCGCGCGGAGCATGGCGTCGAGCAAGTTCAATCCGCCGCAGACGTTCACGCGATAGAACAAGCCGGGGTCTCGGATCGAATCGTCGATGAACGCCTCGGCCGCCAGATGCGCCACGGCGTCGAACCGTTCTTTGCGGAAAAGCTCCTGCAACGGCGGCTCGTCGAGAATGTCGCCGCACACCAACCGCGCCGGCGGCGTCACGGCCTGCGAAAAACCGTACTTCAGACTGTCGAGCACGACGACGTCGTGTCCCTCGGCGACCAACTGCTCGGTCACGACGCTGCCGATAAAACCGGCCCCGCCGGTCACTAGAAGTTTCACGGGCTAGTCCTTGTAAGGTCTGAGATCGTCGCTTCCGCAATCAGCCGTACCGCGGCAGGCAGATCGTCCACAACGGCGCAGCGATCCTTCCACTCCGAGAGGCGCTCCAATTCTTGTTCACTTCCGCGTCCGCTGCGGACGAGGATGCTGCGGGCTTCAACGCGGCCCCTTCTTCTTGCAAGGATACCTCTCCGCATCAGCAGCCGCGAATGGCCCCCTCGACGGAAAGCACACGCATCAGTATGTGCGTCAGTATGATATGAACGTCTTCGACGATTTACATGTCGGGGATTCTTACGTGGAAGCAACAATCGACCGGCGGTTTGAGCTTCCCGCCGTCGTAGCCGCAAACTCCGATCGTCGTGCATCCTTTTCTGACATGCGGCATCTCCTTGCTTACTCGCGTGTCTGCGGCGGATCAACTGCCAAACTTCGGGAATGGAAAATGTCTCGCCCGCGCCGAACGGCATCGATGCGGTGACGAAAAGCGGTCTCGTCCTCGCCACGTTTCTTTCCGACCGCTTATGCCGGTCGCTTTTCAAAGGTAATTGGCCGTCGTTGGACAGGCATCATCTGCCTGGGAGCCACACTCCGCTTGGGCAGCGCACAGAATGCCAAGGCGGTGGCATAGAGGAACCAGGTGCCTTTGGAGTACTCCCACGTTGAAGCCATCGAGGTCGCAGCCCAGATGGCGAAGAGCGTAAGCCAAAAGAACCTGTCCTGTTTCGGCTGGGCCCAGATGGCTCGAAACAGCAAGAACCAAAACGTCAGCATCAGGACCGCACCGACAACGCCCCCTTCGACAAGCACGGTGATGAAGGTGTTGTGCGCGACGTTGGGTCTTGTCACTCCTTCCAATGACGTGGTTTTTGCGAAGGCGCCGACGCCCGCTCCCTCGATGGGATGCTTCTGCCAGAAATCAAATCCCGCCCTCCAGAACACGAGTCGGAGTTTGAAAGTGCCTGCTTCCGTTCCCTCCGCCACGCGCGAGAAAACGTCTTCTGAAACGAGCTTGGGCATCAACCAGAGTCCAAAAGCGATGACGATGACGAACGGTATCAAGGGCCTAAATCCTTTAGACATCACCCTGATCGCAGTCAAGGAGATCCCGCCGCCGAGGACTAAGACGCCGGTTCGAGAACCCGTTAGAAGCACTCCGATGGCGGCAGCGGGTATGAATGCCCAGTACATCGTCCGCGTCCGCGTGCCACGCGCGGCCTGAGACGCAAGATAGGCCGCGATGGGAATGGCAATATTCAAGATTGCAGCCATGTCGTTTTCATTGAGATCGCCGCCCGTGAAGCGGGCTAGATGCCCAAACTCCCCAACTGCGCCCGGCGCATAGGAAAGGAACATCGTAGTCAAAGAGAGGCAGCAGCCGAGAAGGTAGGCGCGAAACACCCAGCAAATGCGTTTTTCGGAGTCGCTGAATTCCCAGACCATCCAAGCAAATAGGAGAAGAAACACGTAGGTCAGCACGTAATGCGACGACTCCTCGGGGTCCACGGTCCAGAAAAGCGACAGGGCGTTCCACACGGCCATTAGCGCCAACGGCAAGAAGGCCAACGGAGGCCGCCTGATCCTGAACGTCACCAGGACTACCAGAAACGCCAATGCGGTTGCCAGGTAGCCGGCAGCCTTGGCGACCGTCTGCGTATCGCTCAGGATGGCCATCTCCTCCCAGGGAATGATGAATACGATGGCGCAAACAGCCCAGAAAGGGATACTACGCATGAGTGATCTCGCCAATCAGTCTGATGTATTCGTTGACGGCCACCTCGATGGAAAACGGCTTGAAGATGGATTCGGGGACTGTGCACCGTTCTGCGCCCAGGGCATCCTGCATCGCTCTTGCAAGGGCCTCGACATCGCCCGGAGGCGCCAACTTCCCATAGCGTCCCCCGTGAAGGATTTCGTCTGGACCGCTCGGGCAATCCGTCGCCACAACAGGGACACCGAGCCAAAGGGATTCGATCAGCACGGTCGGCAACGCCTCCCACGCCGATGACAGAACAAACAAAGATGATCGCAACAAGTAGCTAAACGGATTCTTGACGAACCCAAGCAACGCCACGCTTTCCGTCAGCCCCAGATCTCTCACAAGCCCCTCCAGCGCGTTGCGGTCTTCTCCTTCGCCAAGAATCGCCAGCCGACAATCGACGTTTTGTCGCAAGACGGCAAACGCGCCAATCAACACCGCAAATTGCTTCTGCTGCGTCAGGCGTCCGATGCCGAGAACGACGGCGGGCTGACCCGCCGCAAACCACGGATGATCGACGGGTTCCGCCGCCAGCGACTTGAGTTGCAGCGTAATCACCGGGTTGTAGATGACTCTGACCAGCCTCGCCGGAACGCCCGCGGTGCGGATCAGGTCGTCGGCCGCGCCCCGCGATACCGCCACAATCTTCGCCGCGGTGGGATAGAGCCGCCTGATGGCGGTGCGCAGGATCGGCTCCTTTCGAGACCGGCTGTGTTTGCTGCTCTCGGATTGCGTGATGTGAACGACGGGGATTACCCGCGTGTTGACGCGAGCCAGCCAGCGAGCCAGCAAGACGCCGACGTTCACGTAATCCAGGTGCGAGAACAGAACCTCGGGCCTTTCCGAGCGAAGGTAGCGCACCAGCGGGAGGATGCTTCTCCTGATATGCTTTGCCTGCAAATCGATCACGCGCACCTTGGGCGACACGTCGGCCAGATACGGCCCCCGCGCCTCGCCCAGGGCAAACGTCACTTCGTACCCGCGCTCCGCCAATCCGTTCGCCAAATAGACGGCAACGCGCTCGGCGCCGCCGCCGCAAAGATTCGGCAAGAACACGGTGATCGTGGGGTGTTGTACAGTCATGGCAGCAAATGCCGTCGCAAAACCGCTCGCAGACTTACGAACCTGCTCTGTGTTCGCTCTCAACGGCGATATCATGATCGACCATCATATCGACCAATTCATTGAAAGCGACCGTGGGCCGCCATCCCAGAACCCTTTCCGCCTTGGCGGCGTTCCCCTGCAACAAGTTCACTTCCGAAGGACGAAAATACTCGTCGCGGACTGTAACGTACTTGCGATAATCGAGCCCCGCCCGGGCGAAGGCGCGCTCGCAAAACTCGCGGACGGAATGCGTTTCGCCCGTGGCCACCACAAAATCGTCGGGCCGATCCTGCTGCAGCATCAGGTGCATCGCCTGCACGTAGTCCTTGGCATACCCCCAGTCGCGGCGAGCTTCCAGGTTGCCCAACGGAAGTTCGCTGGCCTGCCCCGCCTTGATCCTGGCGACAAACGAGGTGATCTTCCGCGTGACGAATTCATACCCGCGCCGCGGCGACTCGTGATTGAAGAGAATGCCCGAACAGACAAACAGATCGTAGGCTTCGCGGTAGTTTCGGGCGAGATCGAACCCGGTGACTTTGGAAATGCCGTAGGGCGATCTGGGATGAAACACCGTCGTTTCCGACTGCGGCGTTTCCGCCACCTTGCCGAACATCTCGCTCGATCCGGCGAAGTACACCCGGCATTTTGGCACGCACTGCCGCACCGATTCCAGCACGTAATGCGTGCCGTGAATGTTCGAGAGGAACGTCGAGAAGGCGTCCTCGAAGGAGTAAGACACGAAACTCTGCGCCGCCAGATGGTACACTTCGTCGGGCTGGATCTGGCCGATGCTCGTGTAGATGCTGGGAAAACTCTCCAGGCTGGCCGCGTGCAGATGGAGCTTGTCGAGTATACGAGCCAGCCGCGAGAAGCGATGGGCGGGATCCTCGAGCGCCGAGCGGCGCACCAAGCCGTGCACCTCGTAGCCCTTCTCCAGAAGCAACTCCGCCAGATAGGAGCCGTCTTGCCCCGTAATGCCCGTGATACAAGCACGTTTCATGGATTCTCGTCCTTCTTGTAACTGGAAATACCCGAAACCGCGGGAACAGCGATCGGCGAGGGCTCACCGCGTTTCTTGGGGCGGCGTGCCAACGCTTCGATCAAGCCGCGGTATTGGTCGCATTTCGCGTCCCACGAATTTTCTGCCACCTTGCGACGCCCCGCTTCTCCCATCCGCCGGGCCAACTCCCCGTCGGAGAGCAGTCGATTCAAGGCGTCGGCAATGCTCTGCTCGCTGGTTCCGTCCACCAATATCCCGGTAACGCCGTCCTCCACGGCCTGCATGGCGCCGCCGGCCCGGCCGCCGACGACGGGCTTTCCCCATGCCCCGGCTTCCAGGAACACGATGCCGTATCCTTCCGTATCGCCGCTGGCCAGCGTGCGGTTCGCCATGATGAAAACATCGCAGTTTTCATATAACCACGCAATGGAGCCGTTGTCCAGGTCTTTCAGGAGGAGGGTGTTGGCTTGGAGATTGCGTTCGTCGATCAAACGCACGCAATCCTCGTAATTCTCGAGATATCCGCCGCCCGCCATGACGTACACGACGTCCGGATGGCTCGACAAGACGCGCGGCAGGGCGCGAATCGTCATGTCTTGGCCCTTTCTCGCCGTGAATCGCCCCACGGTCAGGATCACGCGCTTTCCGCAGAGCTTCGCGGCGATTTCGGCCGCGATCCGGCGACCGCAACGGCTCTTGTCCACGTCGATGCCCGGCGTAATCGTCACAATCCGTTGGTCGGGCACGCCGCGCCGCAACAGTTCGGACTTTGTAAAACCGCTGATCGTCTGAACGACGTCGCAACGCCGCAACATCCAGCGCGCCGCCCGATCGCCGAACGCTCGAAACAGGCCGAATCGGCCAAGCGCGGCCGGCGCGTCCATCGTCAGTTCTTCGCCGAGGATCGTGATTGTCAATCGTCGGCCCGTCAATCGCGCAATCGGCCAGGCGGCGAAAATGTCCGGAAACAAATTCCCGAGATGCAGCACGGAAACGCGGTATCGCAACACCCAAAACAGCAGCATCGGAAACAGCGTCAACGTTTTGAAGAACTTGTGGAGGTACGATTTGCTCTGGAAATTGGGAATCAAACGGCTTCGCAGGACCGGGTAAGGCGATTGGGCGTCGATGGCGGCGGAATTCTCGTGCGGAAGCGTGACGACGATCACGTCCTCCGCAGTGCATTTCGACAGCAATGACCGGTAATAGACGACGCTGCCGCCGATCATCGGGGTGAAATAGCGGGACATGAACAGGCACGTATGTCGTCGCCTCATCGGCTCACATTACTATTGACGCCCGGAAACCAGTTCTCGATCGCCGATCGCGTCCTCGTTCGGGGTTGCGAAGACGGCCTCCTTCAGATAATTCCGCGATCGGGAAACCGCCGCCCGCAGCAACGGCTCAACTGTGCCGTAGTCCACCGGCTGAAGGCACGGGCCGCCCGCGGCCATTTGGGCGGCATCCACCAGGAAGCGTTCGCCCAGCCCGACTTGTCCGAGGATGCCTTGCATCCGAACGTTGTTGGCCGGTCTCGGCAAAAACGAAAAAGCCACGAAATTGCGCTGAAATATCAGAGCGTAAGCCGTTCCATGAAATGAGTTGGTGCAAACGAACGACGCGCCCCGCATCCACCCCAGCCACTCGCTTGGTCCCAGGCAATTCCGGTCGATGTCGGCGCCGGGCAGATGTCTACTGCCGATGTTGACGACGGGCAAGCGGAGCAACTCCTTCGCCTTTTGCACGCATTCGACGAACGCTTGCGAATAATCCAGCGGATAAACGACGATAT
Source organism: uncultured Planctomycetia bacterium (assembly GCA_963719005.1). Lineage (GTDB taxonomy): Bacteria > Planctomycetota > Planctomycetia > Pirellulales > Thermoguttaceae. The sequence goes on along the minus strand of CAVRAR010000014.1, from coordinate 1,080,767 downwards.
ACCGCTTCGGAGGTCTTTTCGGCTTCTTCATTACGGCCGAATAATCTTCGACGAGCAATGACGGATCGAGCACCGTCGGCGCGTCTCGGCCGGTCAGTTGCTTCACCAGCGCGCCCACGTCGTTTTCGCGGCCCGAGAGAGCCGAGAATTTCTGGAGAAGAGCCGCAATCTCGCCGCGAACGTCCTCCGGAAAGGCCACTCCCCCCATGCTCGGCGCATAGGCGACGCGGCGCACTCCGGGTGGAGCGAAGTCCAGAAAGAAAGTCGGGTCCAGGTCCAGTCGCTCGCCCAAAAGATTCAAATTCCATATCTGGTCGCTGCCGCATACGCACACGTCCACGTCGGGCGGATCGGCCCGCAGTTCCTCGATGCTCCAATATGCACGATCGGTCGTCGGCAGGAAATCCCGGCGAAAACTCTCGTATCGCCGGCTCCGCAGCCTGCCCTTCAACGTCTCCGCAAGCTCGCCCTGCCGCAACTTTCGCAGCACTTTCTTCACAATCCCCAGCGGACGTCGTCGCAGGGGCGTGGGACGTGAGGAAATGAACGTCGGCCGATAGTCGATGACGCACGGCGAGCAGCCGAGTTCCTCGAGCGTTCGGCACAGCGCGTACGCCTGAAGAACGGCGCCGCAGCTATTCGCCGCGTGAAACGTGAGAATGCCGACTCGCGGTGCCATCACCTTCTTCTGCCTCTTCCTCGCCGCTCACCCTGCCCTTGCGCCAGCAATTCAACGGGCATGGCCGAACGGTCAGCGCCGCAAAACCCGTTGCTTGACTTCTCTGAAAAGCCGCCCGATGATTCGTCGCCACAACGGCCGGTGGTAGAGCTTCGCGTACTGGCGAAACAACGGACCGAGCACTTCCTCGAAAACCTCGAAACGTCCCGCCTCGCGCGCCTGTTGAAAAGCGACGTGACTCAACGGCGTGAGTTGCAGCCGCAGATCCTGAATCCGCCGCCTCTTCTTCGACACCGACGAAGCGGAAGCGGCAACGCGTTTTCGCGGCCGCCATACGCCCGCCGCGTCCTTCAGGAACAGCCGATAGGCGATATCCTCGCGGCGCTGGCGAAAACCGGCCGCCTGCGATTGAGTCACGACTTTCGCAGTGATCGGATCGAGGTGCAAGCGGCCTTCGCTCTTCGCCCGTTCGATAACGTCGAAAAATATACGATTGCGGACGACGATAACGCTCGTTCCACCGCTGTCGCCCAAGTACTTGGGCAGCCAGGCGTCGCCGAGAGAGACGTCGGCGGTTTCTCCGACGACGTCGTCGCAGTAGTTGCAGGCGTTGTACTTCAGCAGCCCCCCGCCCCAATTATAGAGGCCGTAACAATCCGCTCCGATTTCAATCACGGGGCCTTCTTCGCTGACCCCCGTCGCTTCCGTGAAATACTTGTCACCGGGAACCCCCTTGATCTTGCGTCGAAAACCGATGCTCGCCAGCGAGTCGGGATGAACGCCGACTTGCCAAGCCATCATTTCGGCGAAGGCCGTCGTTTTTAGTTGACCGCAGATGAGTGAGATGCAAAACGCGATGCGCTCTTGGAACCGCGGCTCCTGCAACGTCAGCCGTCGCAGCGCCTTGATAAAGCACGGAACGCCGACGACGGCGTATCGGCCGGGCGTGGACGCCGCCTCCTGCAACACCTGCGACATTTCCACGGGGTAGTATCGCGATTTGGCGCCGGCGCGAATCTCCTCTTCCGAGCGCGAAACGCACATGGCAAACATGGGATGGCCGCTCGCTGCCGCCGTGGCTTTCACGTGGATCACGGCGTCGACCAGGCCGCGCCGCAGCAATTCGACGCAGATCCACGTTCCCATTCCGCCCGAACTGCCGTTGCGGCGAAATGTGCCTTCCGCCACGTAACCGGCGTACGTCGCGCGGTGATAACCGATGTTCTTGTCGTAGCCGCAATCGCCGCCGTACAGCGTCTTGGCGATGGCGTCCTCGTCCGGCCCCTCGCCGGAAAACGGACAGACTGCCAGCACGGGGCACCCGGCTTTGGCTGCGGCCTCCGCGTCGGCCGACGCCTGATAGCGGCCGATCTTGTCGAGTGCAATGCAAAACGGAGAATTCTGCATCGCCGCGCATGCGCCGCAGCCGATGCAGTAATCGCCTTCGATAACGGTTTGTAACAACGTCTTGGATTCTGTCGCCGGCATGTCGGCTTACTTCCTCGCGGTTGCGAGCCCTATTCCTGCGTTGACCGGAAATTGCTCGATTTCACACCATGTGCATCACGTGGTAAGGAGAATACGAGTATGCTTTCCTTTCCCGTTCCCCGATCTTCTTGGCGGGAACTCCGCCGACGACGCTATAAGGCTCTACGTTCTTCGTTACAACCGCCCCGGCTGCAACCACAGCTCCCTCGCCAATTTCAACTCCGGGAAGTATAATCGCGCCAGAACATATCCAGGCGTAGTCGCCTATGCGCACTTCATCGCCGACCATCTTGAAATTGATGTCATTATAATCGTGATGCAGCGTCCAGACCATGGCATTGGTCGCTATCGTCACGTTCTTCCCTATCACCAAACCCCGTCGCGCATCCAGCAGCACGTGTGGACCGATGGAACAATCTCCCATGAACACCAAGCCTCGGGGATTCCTTATTTCGAATCCGGCATACATCGCTACTCGGCCCGACACGGTGACTCCAAATCGCTTCAGGACAAACATGCGAACGTGCCTGCTAGGAAAAGAGGCCGTAATTCTGTTCAGCGCAAAGTAGCCGACGGATTCCAGCCACCTAACAAGAAACGATCGCAATCCCCTCATCGTCGGATTAGTCCTTCTCCCTGTTCGTGAACCTGTTCTTCGGAATCATGCTCCAGGCGAGCGCTCGCTCTTCGCGGGTGAGAAGAATCCAATAGCCGGCGGCGGCATAGACGAGCGATACGAGGGCGCCGGCCATCGCCAGGCGCACCCAACCCGCAACGTCCCATGTGGCGGCCAGCCATTTGCACGCGGCGGCCGTCGCGACTGTCGCAATGATGATCGGCACCATCTCTCCCCAAAAAGTGGTGAGCCGGCGATGGAGGATGTGTGCGGCATACAGCGGCGTAAACACAAAATTCTTGAGCGTCAGCGAGATCGCGCAACCTGCGGCCACGCCATACAGCCCCCAACCCATCGGGCCAGCAAGAAAAATCGCCAATCCAAGGTTGAGGAAGCCCATAATGACCGTGACGATCGCCGGCGTCCGCACGTGATTGGTAACGGCCTGCACGGAAAACAGCGGAATGACGGCAAGATTCAAAGCGAGATGTGCAGTCATCAGCGTCATCAGCCACGTCAGGTCGGTGAACTTGGGCCCGACCCACGTCAGCAACAGCGGCGTGGAAAAACCGCAGATCAACGCGATCGGCAAGGCCATCAACAGACCAACCAGTTTCACCGCCTGCCGTCCGTAGCGGCAGAGTCCGTCGAAGTCGTCCCGCGCGTAGTACGCGATCATGTTGGGACCGAATATGGTGCCGACGACCCCGACGAGCGTCAGCAACAGGGTCGACCACATCAATACGGCAGCGTAACGGCCGCCGGCCTCCGCGCCGAACATGCGATTGACCACCACCAGGTCGATGCTCAGATAGAGGATCGTGCCCAGGTAATTCACGCCGACCCAGCCGCCCATGGAACAGAGATCCTTCAAAGCCCTGCGGCTGAAATGCGAGAGGGAAATGCTCAATGTGGGCGTCAGCCTGCGCCACAGGCGGATCGACCAGCTCCAGCCGAAGAACATGGCCAGAAGCGCCGCCACGCCGACCTGCCAAATCTGCGGCGCCAGCAGGCTGAAGAACACCACCACGAGCCCCACCCGCGCGACTTGCTGCACCAGCCCGATCGTGTTTTGCAGGTCGAAGCGGTTGCGGCAGAAGCAGGAAACTAGAAACGGCGACTGTAACGTGCCGAGGAAGAACCCCCCCACGGTGCAGAGGAACAACCAACGGGTTTGCGTTTCCAGGCCTTCGGGCATGTTCAGGATGCGGCCGAGATCGACGGTGGCCCAGACCGCTGGAGGAATCAGCAGCAACACGAGCAAAATGCTGCCGAACAACGAAGTGTTGAAGTATCGATTGGCCTCCTCCTCCTCGTTTTGCTCCAAGGCAAGCGTGACGTAACGGCCGGTCGCCGAATTCAGCGTCGCCGTAATAACAATCATGTAGCTGGTGATTTGCGAGATCAACGGTATCATCCCGTAGGCGCTCGTGCCGAGATGGCGAATCAAGTAAGGCGTGTACCAGACCCCGATGAGCACGTTGAAGCCGAAAATGACTACGTTTGAGATGAGATTGACGATGAGTCGTCCGCGCGGCGGCGGCAAAGGGTGCGCCGCGGGAACGACAAATCCCTCTTCGGCCGTCGCTACCGCCTCGACCGCCTCTTCGCACGCCTCGGCGTCCATAGCCAAGCTGCAGTCCGGCAGCCGCTCTTCCGGCGGCGGAGACGTACGCGCTTCGGGCATCTTCACAGTATCAGACGATTCCGTGATATTCACGGCACAGAGAAAAGGAGAGAGGATTCATGGATCCTGCGGCTGGCAACGATCGCTTTCACACCCGCGAACAAGCTGGTCACTTTCCCCCGGACTTCATCGCCGACTCGAGCGTCCCGCCGCTGAAGTTGGTGATGTCGTCGTAGGTGTCCATCGGGTAGCCGAGGCCGTTGAAGTTGGGAGCGGTGCCGCAACCATTCTCGCCACTCGGGAAGTTCAACGCACCGCTGGGATTGGCGGGACTCGCGGCGGTGGGATCCCCAAAAAAGCCGTAATACCCGCCCAAGCCGGAAGAAAAAATTTGGAACGATTGGGGATTGACCCAGACCGGCCTCCACACGTTCGGCGTCACTGATGTATCGTATGTGCTAAGCCGGGAATCCTGCGCCGCATAGACGATGCCGGGGATGGGTTTTCCGGCAGCGTTCTGCCGCGTGTCGCCGGGATCTACGAAGGACTTCGCTATGGTGGTCCCCGGCATAAAATAGTTCCCGTTCTCGGCGCGGAAGTAGGCGATCGAGCCGGCAATCATGTCCCCCGTGGCCCCTGGCGGCCAATAGCGATAGCCGTTCATACGATTAGGATCAAATTGAAAAAACGGGCCAACGCGGTTGGAGCAGGCCGCCGGTGTCTGAAAAGGATTCGTCAAATCGGCGGCAAAGCCGGATGGAGTGCCATTTGCGTCCTTCATCCCCCCAAGCCAAAAGCCGAGGGCCGAAAACGGTGTGAGGTCAGCGTCGGTGAGGCCCGTTGCTGTCTTAAAGGCACCCAAATCCGCTGGCGGAGTATAGCGTGGAAACGCCTTGGCTAAATGCCGCGTGATTGGACCGGGCCATGAGAGGTCCGTAAAGTCGGGCGGATACTCGCCGAACTTGTCCCTGTATTGCTGCAACGCCTGTTCGAGGTTCGTCTTGAGCTCGTATACGATGACGCCGTTGGCGGCGGTCCTCCGCGCGGACATGACAACGGGAATTGTCAGGGCGACCAGGACCGCGATGATCGAGATTACCACGAGCAATTCGACGAGCGTGAAGCCCGCGCGGCCGGCGGACCGGCTTCGGCTAGTGAGGGAGAGGGTGTTCATATCGCTACCGTTTCGACAGCCAAGCTGTCCGGTGAGAAGCACGATTGCCCTTGTTCCGCTATGCGTCGCTGCCCGATTGACCCACGTCCATAGTAACAGAATCGGTCAAATTGGGCAAGGGACTGGCGGATTTGTGCAGAGGCAAGATTTCTTGGCAGGGAGTCTATGGGCCGAAGGCCCTGCCGTTCTCCCAGCCCAGGGCAACGCCCTGGGGAACGAAGGGCACCAGGTTCAGTTATCGGCCCAACGGGCCAACGATTCGATGAACGGTTGGCCCGTTGGGCCGGCAACATCGTTTTCTCTGCCACCGCTTCCCAGGGCGTTGCCCTGGGCTGGGCGAACCATGCTCCTTCGGAGCAATCGTGGCATCGCCAAGAAATCTTGCCGCACCCGCGGTTTTGTGCTATTCCCATGCTTCGAGCCAATTGCCAAACGCCTCCAAGAGCCACCGCCGGGCTTGCTTGAAATCTTCACTCTGACTCGTAAATCACCGTCCCCTCGCTTAGAGCGTTGGCGATGAAACGCCGCTTCCGCATCCACTCCATTTCTTCCGGGGTGTAAATAAGCGTTTCGATGGGAGCGAATGGGAACGCTCGTGCCATTTCGATATCCAAGCCCTCGTAGCGGTCCAAGAAGCGTTTCGCGGTTTCCTGGATCAATATCAAGTCCACGTCGCTATAGGGCGAAGGCTCGCCGCGCGCGACGGAGCCGAAAACGATCGCTTTCAGGATGCCGTAGCGCCGAAACACCGGCGTCAGGCACGCCCGCACGTTCTCCAGCGAAAGGTGCTCGACGCCAAGATGGCAGGGAACGGCCGCCACAGACCTTACTTCTTCAAAAACTCGCCGATGCACTCCACGACCCGCTCGGCCTGCTGGTCGGACAACTCGGGGTAAATCGGCAGGGCGAGCGTTTCGCGGGCGGCCTGCTCGCTTTCGGGGAACTCGCCCTTCGCGATGGCCGAGATACGCGAAACACTTCTGCATATGCAACGCGATGGGATAGTAAATCGCGCAGCCGACCTTCTGCTGTACCAGATGCGCCTGAAGCTCGTCGCGCCGCGGCACGCGGATGATGAACTGATTGTAAATGTGCCGATTGCCGGGCACTTCTATGGGCAGCCCGACCAAGCCCTCACCCCCGGCCCCTCTCCCGGAAGGAGAGGGGAGAGACAAACCGGCCGCCTGGAAAAGCCGCCGATAGCGGGCGGCGTTCGATTGCCGGCCGGCGGTCCAACGGTCCAGATATTTCAGCTTGACGCCGACGACGGCGGCCTGCAGGGCGTCGAAACGGAAATTGCCGCCGATCAACGAGTGGCAATATCGCGGTTTCGAGCCGTGCTCGCGAAGGACGCAAAGCTTGTCGGCCACGGCGGGGTCGCTGGCGGTGACCAGCCCACCGTCGCCGGCGGCGCCCAGGTTCTTCGAGGGGAAGAAGCTGAAGCAGCCGTAGCGTCCCATCGAGCCCGCCCGCCGCCCCTTGTATTCCGCCCCGATCGCCTGGGCGGCGTCTTCGATCACCGGAATGCCATGTTTCGCGGCGATGGCCATGATCGGGTCCATCTCGGCGCACTGGCCGTAAAGGTGAACCGGCATGATAGCCTTGGTGCGCGGGGTGATTTTCGACTCGATCTGCGCCGGATCGATGTTGTAGGTGTCGCGGTCGATATCGACAAAAACCGGCTTGGCGCCCACTCGGGCGATGGAGCCGGCGGTGGCGAAGAACGTGTACGGCGTCGTGATCACCTCGTCGCCCGGCCCGATCTCTTCCGCCATGAGGCTCACCAGCAGGGCGTCGCTGCCGGACGAGACGGTGACAGCGTGCGGACAGCGGCAATACTCGGCCAGTTTGGCTTCGCAGTCGGTCACGACCGGCCCGAGAATGCATTGCTGGCTTTCCAGGACGCCGTCGACGGCCGCGCGGATTTCGTCGCGGATGGTGGCGTATTGGGCTTTCAGATCGAGCAGCGGAACGTTTACCGGTTGGGGCATTTCGATGATGGGGGTTGAACGGTTTTTCTTGTGGACGGCGACTAGCACGGCCTTCTCACCACGGGGGAAAAAGGGAACAGGTCCAATTTGTGCGCTGCACCCTCCGGGCCGTTCCGGCAAATTGGACCTGTCCCCTTTTTCCCCACCACGATGTGCCACTGCTTGGAACGAGCAGTGCCAGGGCGGCAGACGGACTCGCCACCGCTTCCGCGAAGCAGTGGCACACTGTCGCGCGATATTCTCGCAAGGCGAGAGATGCGGGCTAGTGCCAGGAAAGTCACGCCAGTCTACGTAGAAGTTGCAAACTGTTCAACGGCAGAAACGGCGGGCTCGGCGCAAACTCCGTCCCCGTGGGTGGCATTAACACCCATAAAACCGGTTGTTTTGCGTCTGTCTTGCGCCTCATTGCGCGAAATCTAGTCGATCCAATCCGCCGGAAATACTTCTTCCGGGAACCTCTACTTGCGAGGAATGCGACATCCTATCACATCCCCACGGCACCCAATACATCAGTATAGGGTTGTTTTCTCTGCATTGGTAGGTCGAGCGGCCTTTCTGCCGCCTGGCGCCGGCTCGGCAAGGCGGCTGCGTTGGCGTGGCCGTGCAACTTGCCAGCCCTAATCTGAGTGCGGCGGCACGACGGAATTGCGGCGTGACGAGGGTTGTGTCGATTGTCGCAGATGGTTGGATGAGACAACCGCCAGCTCCGGAAAAAGACCGCACCTGACCGACCGCAATCATGCCCGTACAATCACATCCTGGTGTTCCAAAGTCAAAACGGGTTGCTTCTCGTCGGCATGGCCCGACGGAGAAGTGAATTCGGGGACGATCTCGCGCAGTTTTCGGCGAAGCAGCTCCTCCGGGTCGTTGACGATTCGTTCCAGTTGTGCGATGGCGCGGTGCACTTCGGCCAGAACATAGGGACGATGGTAGGCGGCGCGGAGCTTGGGATGCGAAGTCGGTAGGGTTTCTTCGTCGTCGAAATACAATTCTTCGTATAGTTTTTCGCCCGGCCGAACGCCGGTGAAGTTGATCTCGATGGCGTATTCGGGCAGGCCGGAGAGGCGAATGAGATCGCGGGCGAGATCGACGATCTTGACGGGTTCTCCCATTTCCAGCACGAAGATTTCGCCGCCGGCGCCCATCGTGGCGGCCTGCAACACGAGTTGCGACGCCTCGGGGATGGTCATGAAGAACCGCGTCATGCGCGGATCGGTGATGGTGATCGGTCCGCCCGCCCGGATTTGTTGCTGGAAGATCGGAACGACGCTTCCGGCCGAGCCCAGCACGTTGCCGAAGCGGACCACCGTGAACCGAGTGGCCGACTCCTGCGAGAGCGTGTGAACGTAGCGTTCGGCGATTTGCTTCGTGGCCCCCATGACGCTCGAAGGATGCACGGCCTTGTCGGTGGAGATCAGCACGAAACTGACCGCGCCGTAGCGATCGGCGAGGTCGGCCACGCACTTGGTGCCGAAGACGTTGTTTCGGATCGCCTCGCCGACGTTCGATTCCATCAGCGGAACGTGTTTGTGGGCGGCGGCGTGGAAGACCACCTCGGGCCGATGTGCCCTGAAGATCTGCTCCATCCGTTCGCGATTGGTGACGTCTCCGATGCAAGCATAGATGGTGGTGGGCGTGTGCAGGCTGCGAAGTTCCCTGTCGATGGCGAAGATGCGGTTTTCGCCGCGGCCGACGAGGATCAGCGATTGCGGCCGGAACGCCATGATTTGCCGGCAGATTTCCGAGCCGATGCTGCCGCCGGCGCCGGTCACCATCACCCGCCGCCCTTCCAGCAGTTTGTCGATGTTCTCCGTGTCGAGCGACACCGGGTCGCGGCCCAAGAGGTCGTTGATTTCGATGTCGCGGACGGGCACGTGGTCGTCGCCGCCGAGACGATCCTCAAGCGGACGAATGATCTTCAGATTCAGCTTCTCGCTCTCGCAAGCCTCCATGAGTTTTCGCAGCCGCGGGCCGGGCAGAGTGCCGGCAACCACGAGCACGTCGGTGACGCCGTACGCAAGCGAGATCTGGCTGATGTTTTCCAAGGAGCCGAGGATCGGAATCTGTCCCATGTGCGTCGCGGCCACCGATGCGTCGGTCGACAAGAATCCCGCGCACGCGGTAGGGCAGACGAAAGTGGGATTGAATTTGATGGGCGAGAATTCCGTTGGAGAGGTCGGTGCCGACCAGCAGCGCCCAGCGGCAGTCCTTGCCGTTGAGCATCGGATGGAACACCTCGCGAAACATCCGCCAGCTTGCCCGCACGGTGCCGAACATGACGACCATCAGGATGCCGTCGAGCGCGATGACGCCGCGTGGAATCGGCAGGTAGAAAAAATAGTTTGCCGAGGCCAGGACGATCAGCGAGACGACCGACGCTCGCAGCAAGGCCGATCAGGTCGGCGAAGGTTACATAGCGCCACCAGCCGTGGAATTGTCCCAACAGCCCGAAGACTATAAGCTGGATTCCCACCGCCCATCCCCACGTGGAACAGAAAGTGGCGAAATCCTGATCGGACACCGAGAAATCAAAGCGGAGCAAGAACGCCGACCAATAGGCCGCCGCAAAGATCACCGCGTGCGCTGCTGCCAGCAGCCAGACGCGGGGAGTCCTGAACTGTCGAACCAGGCGGTGAAAGCCGCCGCCGAACGCCGAGCGGAAGACGTCGTTCCACGATCGCTCTCGGCTGCCGCGCGGCGTGGTGTCGGAACGGCTGCCCGAGGACACGGCCGGGTCGGGAATCCTTCGTTTGACGAGCCTCATGAATCTGGATGTCCTGCGATCTGAGTTGCGATGAGAAAACGAGAAGAATCGAAACGCTCATTATATCTATCGCTGGCGACTTGACGACCACCCCTATGGGTTTGCCGTCGTGCGGCCGCTGGAGCCCCCGCTGGCGGCGCCAAGCATCCCTTTTCCGCCGCGGTGTGCCGGCTGATTCTCCCACGCGGCGATTTGCTCGGCAAAAGCCAGAACAGTCGGCTGTGGGTCCTCGCCCTGGATGACGGGGATCTCCATCATCACTTTGATCAGCGCGGGCCATTTCGGCCTGCCCGCTCAGCGACCAGCGGATCTTCATTCCCAAGTCCCACCTTCCGAACAGGAAGTGCTCGCCAAGCTGAAACCAGTAGACGACCATGACCTTTCTGTTGTCTTTTTCGTTTTCCCATCTGCTTATGCTGACGGGAAGCGCCAATTCGGATTTATCGGGGAAATTGAGGTGCAACAACTTGCGGCTCTCCGAAAGCCTCGTCCATCCCGCGGCTTGGTAGCAGACCAAGGGACTATGGAGAACGCCGTTCGGATCCTCGAACATCGCTGCGTGCATCGAGATGACGTGCCCCGAATCATCTTGGTACGCGCGGTTGATAATCGTGTCGAGTTTGGCGTTGGTTGCAACGGCAATTAGTGGGTCCATCGTCGTCTCCTCGCCGCGCCAGACCGCCGATTCGGACAGGCAAGTCGCGGAACGTCCAGTCGGGCATCTCCGTCGCGGGCGGTTCCAGCGAGGCTTTCACCAAACTGGCGCCCCAATAAGTAACGGGGATCAGGGCAGCCACGACACACAAACGCACAGCAGTCCCATTGATCATCGAAATTGCTCGCTATCAGGCGGAAACCGTGGATTCGTATCCTGTATGTCTGCCGTACATGCCGTTGCCCGGGCCGGTGACCACCGCCTCGACGCTCTGCACGCCGAACGCCGCCAAGATGTCGCAGGCCGCCTGGATCTTCGCGGCTTCGCTGACGTCCCGGAACACCGAGAGAACCACCGTGTCGACGTACTGGCTGACGAATCGAGCATCGGCCACGGGCAGAATCGGGCTGGTGTCGACCACCACAAAGTCGAAATCCTCGCGGAGTTGTCGGAACAAGGCATCCACGCTGCCGTTGGAAAGTGACGCCAGGGCTTGGCGGTCCCAGCGGCCCGCGGTGACTACGGCCAGGTTGTCGGCGGCGACCGGATGCACAAGGTCGCTGGGGTCGCTCTCGTGCCGAAGCACCTCGGATACGCCCGGCGACAAGGGCATCCCGAACATCTCGTCGAACGAGGGGCGCCGCAGGTCGAAATCGACCAGGACGGTGCGGCGTCCGGTTCGTGCCAGGCTCAACGCCAACTGCGTGGCCAGCGTCGTCTTACCTTCGCCGCCGGTTGCGCTCGACACCATAATCACGCGGCACTGCTCGGTATCGGCCTTTCGCAACAGTCGGGCGGCGATGCCGTCGACCGATTCGGTCAACCGCAGGTGCCATGCCCGATGATGCGGCGACGGAGATCCCAACTGGCGAATTACCCTTGTGGGCACCAGCGGCATCGAGCCGATCACCGGCAGCCGCAACTCTCGCGACACGTCGGCTGCCGTATTGATGCGACGGGTGCGAGTGTCCCAAAGGACGATGGCCAACGCGGGGAGAGCCAGGCTCAAGACCACCGAGAGGCCGGTCAATGCGAGTCGCACCAGCCGCATTCGACGGCATCGGCGGTTCTTCCGCCGGTTCCGACACAATGATTCGTGGCGTGGACTTGATTTCCACCTCCAACCTTTCACGTTCGATCACCAAGTTCCCCAGCACCTGGTCCATGTTCCGCAGTTGCGACTGGATCATCTGAATATCGACGCTCGTTTGGCCGATAGTCCTGGCCTCCTCTTCCTTCTTGGCGATTCTTGCCGCCGCCATTCTCTGCCCTTCCTCCATGGGTTGCACCAACGCTCGCAGCCGGAGGATTTCCGATTGAATGGTGCTGCGCTTCTTCTGCTTGGCCTTTGTCTCCGCCAACTTGACCCGCTCGTCGTACTGCTTCTGCAGCCTGTCCACTTCGTCTTTGTAGCGGTTGGCATACGCACTGGTGGCGCCGGGCTTGATCATCCCTTCCGTGTAGGCCTCATCCATCTTCTTCCAGCCCAATTCAGTGAAGAGCTGTTTCGCCACGGGATCGCTTTGCACCAGCGCGTCGATTTCCATCTGCGGCACTTCGGAATCTTCCACGTTCTTGAAAAGCGCCTCTTGTGCGGCCAATTCGCCCCTTACCCTGCCCACCTCAAACGAGGCTGTCGCGAATTGGTTGCGATAGAGCTGCAACTCATCGAAAACACCTCTCTGCCGGGCGGCCATCGAGTCGGGGTTGTCCGACCCGGCGGCGCTGGCGACCAGGCCCTTCAACTCCTCCCGCTTGCTGCGGATCTGTTGCTCCTTGTCGCCGCAGATCTTCTCCAATTCATCGAGTCGCCGCCGCTTCTGTTCGGTCTCGGCAAAGACCACCTCGTTCATGTAAGATTCCACGACGGCCTTCACCAGCGATTGGGCTTCCTTCGGATTCTCGAGGCTCAAGCTCACCATCATGATCTCAGCCTTTCCCGGAAACGAAACCGACAGCTTCCCCGCCAGCCAATCGACCGGATCGCTGTATAGCGTCTTCTCTTGGACGACGGGAATGTCCCTCACCTCCGGCTTACGGAGCGCCGACAGCAGTACCGTCCTCCTCAGCAGAGATTCTTGCTGGGTGTTCTTGTAGATTTCAAAACGATCGCGGTCCACCAACGGCACGTTGTTATTCGATGATCTGCTCGTTTTGCATCGATATGTGCAGAACCGAGTAGGCGGTGTACCGCGTGCCAATGCCGAAAGAACACTGCGGGGCCGACGATCGCCGCGCATAGCAGACCGATCGCCAGCGCCAGCAGCCAATGCCGCCTCATGGCATGGACGTAGACCATCAGCTCCGGTCCTGCCGGCTGCGCCGATAGCTCCTTGACGGCTGCGCCGTTCCATTCCCCGTTGCCCTGCGGCAACGCGCTGATGGGCAGCAAAGCCCCGGACTGCGACTCGGTTTCGTTGGGTAGCGACAAACGGTCATCGGCCATACTCATACTTCATCCTCGTCCTGGTTCGGGATCCCGGCTGACGGATTTGCGCCGGCGATCTGTTGCGCGATCTTGCCTCTTCACGTTTACTTCCGATAGCGCGGATTCTGTTGGACGCCCCGCAGCACCAGGCCCTCCGTTAGCCCGCCGATCACCAGAGGCACGCTCCGGCAACGGCGAAATCAACAGCTTCGACAGCAACGTCAACTCGATCCACAGCAGCAACAATCCGGCAGGCATTTCGATGAGGTAGCCCGCCCAGTTATGAACAAAATGCAACACCTTGTCCGGTTGCGCCAGCGACGGATTGTTCAGGGCGATCTTGTAGCAGACCGCCGTGACGGCAATTCGCGCCACGTTGCCCAGCACCGCGATCGGTATGGCGCTGACGATGATGAAGATCTTTTCCCACAGCGGCTTGCGAACAATAAAAGCCGCCCCGAGACACATCGCCAAGAACATCATCATCATCCGCAATCCGCTGCACGCCTGGGCCACGTCCAAAGGCTCCGGCGCGCCGCTGATTTCGATCTTGTGGCCCTGCGCCATCGAGGCAATTCCCAGCGTCTGAATGATGAAGGCGCTCGCTCGTGCGGCGACAGTCTGCAACGGCAGGCTCAGCAGCGATTGAACGTCGCCCGGCAACGGAAGCATGAACAGCAGAAAGACGATCGAGGGCCATGCCCAGTGCAGCGCCTGCCACCCTCCCACGAACAACGCCAAGCCCGCGAAGAACGGAAGCATCGAATACTCGGGCAGGCTTCCAAAGTTGAAGTAGACCGCCGCCCACCGCATTACTATCCAAAGCGCCAGAAACGCCAGGCCCCACCAGCTTCCGCGCCCGGCGAACGAATGATCATGTCGCGCCGATACCACAATAAAAACAGCGAGAATAGCGGCACCAAAGGGCCGTGTTGGTAGTCGTCCAGCTTCCACGTGCGACCCAAGGCGGCGAACAAGCCCGTCTTCCACCAGAACCAGAATAACGCAAATCGCCAGCACCGCCGTGGCCGCCAACACCTGGGGCCCCGGGACAAATTGCCGCAAGTCCTCTTGCCAGGTGCGATCTCTTTTCGGTTCCGTGTTCATGCATCACCGGGTCGAATGACCGTCCTGTTCGATAGTTGCCGATAAGAGCAAAGGATATGCCGAAGCCTCGTTCTCCACGTTTTCGCTCCGAATGTGCCGACCGCAATGCATCTCAGGCGTTGCAGTATCCGGAATAAGACCGGCGGCCTGGCCGTTTCGCAACAGTCGTGTTGACAGAAGACATCAAGGTGTCCTCTTAGCGGCATCGGGCATCCAATTGAAAAGGGGTGTCCACGGAGCAAGTTTCGTCTTCTGCGCCGCCGTCGCGGCCAGAACTACAGGGAAGTCTGGTCCCCTAGCCACTTCACTTTGACCGAATTGCGCCAAATTGTCAAGCGCCAAACACCTTCCCCCAATTCGACGGGCGTGCTATACTTTCTCCATTCACCCGGCACTGTAACCGTTCCCGGGCCGGCAGAGTGGCCGCCACCATAAGCGCAGCGAAGGACCGCCGCCGCACCGTTCCACGCGAGAATCCCCCCTGCGCCAAGGATGACAAACGCCTCATGACGCGTTGATTTGCACGTTTTTCCGTGTCATTGGGCCTAAAAAGGAGCAAGATACGATGTGCGGGATCGTGGGATATGTCGGACCGCGCAACGCAACCGAATTCCTGCTGGTTGGACTCCACCGGCTGGAATACCGCGGTTACGACAGCTCCGGCGTTGCCGCCATCACGCCTGCGGGCGAATTCGCCGTCCTCAAGACCGCCGGCCGAATCGACCGGCTCGAATCCCTCTTGGCTGCCCGGCCTGATCCGCGGCCATATCGGTATCGGACACACCCGATGGGCTACCCACGGTGCCCCTAGCGACGTAAATGCCCATCCCCACATGGGCGGCAATGGTGCCCTCGCCTTGGTGCATAACGGCGTGATCGAGAATTTCCAGTCCATCAAACAACGACTTCAGGGCGAGGGATACGTCTTTCAGTCGGCGACGGATTCCGAGGTGATCGCGCATCTGATCGACAGTTGCCTGAAGCGTCAGACCGCCCGTGGCCGACATGGCGGCCGTCGGCTACCAGCCGCTGGTCGCCGCCGTGCAAGCAGCCTTGGCCCAACTCCAGGGCACCTACGGCCTGGCGATCCTCTTCCGCCAATGGCCCGAGGTGATCATCGCCGCCCGACTGGGAAGCCCGTTGGTCGTCGGCGTCGGGGCGGGCGAACACTTCGTGGCCAGCGACGCCTCGCCCCTGGCCGGTTATACCGACAAGATCGTCTATCTGGCCGATCACGAGTTGGCCGTCGTGACCGCCGACGCTCTCCGCGTGGTTCATCGCGATCAGGGACACGTGAACCACAGCGTCCACGTGCTCGATTTCCAGGCCGGCGACGTCGCCAAGGGCGGGTTCGAGCACTTCATGCTCAAGGAGATTTTCGAGCAGCCCGAATCCGT
The DNA here is from genome assembly GCA_963719005.1 of uncultured Planctomycetia bacterium. Lineage (GTDB taxonomy): Bacteria > Planctomycetota > Planctomycetia > Pirellulales > Thermoguttaceae. Next base: position 1,064,841 of record CAVRAR010000014.1, on the reverse strand, counting down.
GGAAAACGTCATGCGCGGCCGGCTCGACCTCGACGCCGCCTCGTCGAAGTTCGGCGGCTTCAACCACACGCCGCAGCAGCTTCGCTCGCTCGACCGCATCATCATCACCGGCTGCGGCACCAGTTGGCACGCCAGCCTGGTGGGCGAGTACCAGATCGAGGCGCTTGCCCGAATGCCGGTCGAAGTAGAATACGCCAGCGAATTGCGATATCGCAATCCGCCGCTGGATAACGACACGCTGGTCTTCGCCGTCACGCAAAGCGGCGAGACGGCCGACACGCTGGCGGCCCTGCGCGAGATGAAACGCAAAGGCTGCCCCACGCTCGGCATCTGCAACGTCGTCGGCAGCACGATCGCCCAGGAGACCGACGGCGGCTTCTACCTTCGCGCGGGACCGGAGATCGGCGTGGCCTCGACCAAGGCGTTCACTTCGCAATGCACGTTGCTGGCGATGCTGGCTCTCTATTTCGGCCGGCTGCGGCATCTGAGCTTCTCGGCCGGCATGGAGATCATCGAGCAGCTTCAAGAATTGCCCGAGAAGGTCCGCCAGGCGCTCGAGTGCAACGATCACGTCCGCGAGATTGCGCAGAAATACGCCGAGTGCAACAATTTCCTCTATCTAGGCCGGCAGATCAATTTCCCCACCGCGCTGGAAGGCGCGTTGAAGCTCAAGGAGATCAGCTACATCCACGCCGAGGGCTATCCGGCGGCCGAGATGAAGCACGGGCCGATCGCCCTGGTCGATCCGAGCACGCCGAGCGTCTTCCTGATGCCGCGTGGGCACGTCTACGACAAGGTGTTGTCGAATCTTCAGGAGATCAAGGCCCGCGGCGGCCCGGTGATCGCGGTCGTCTGCGAGGGCGACACGGAAGCGGCCCGGCTCGCCGACGACATCATCGAGATTCCCGCCGTCGAGGAATGTTTGCAGCCGATCGTCACGGTGATCCCGCTGCAACTCTTGGCCTATCACATCGCCGTCGCCCGCGGCTGCGACATCGACAAGCCGCGCAACCTGGCGAAGAGCGTGACGGTGGAGTAGTTACCTTCGTTTAACCGGGAGCCAACGGCGACGGCGCCGCTCTCCGACGCTGAAAGCGTCTCACTCGAAAGCCCAGGCCAGCGGCCTGGGAATCAAGCCCGCCCCCCAACCGCACGAGGCCCAACGGGCCGTAACAGCGCTTGGCTCCCACCGCAGCCCCCCTAGTTTCCAATCGGCATCGTCATTGGGCAATCACGAAAGAACGAAGGGGCGAAGACACGAAACCACCAAACGCACAACGGGCAGCAAACCCGCAAATCGCAACATTCTCCCCCGCGTCTCTTTCGTGTCTTCGTCCTTTCGTCCTTTCGTGGCGAATCTGTCGTCTCTCACTTCGGTAATCGGACTTATCCTCTGTTCCTCCCGACGTTGACTTCTTTCCGCCAAGAGCGTATCTCTCACAAAGCTGGCGGACGAAACTCGGCTCCATGCCGTGTGGCTGCTCGCAGCCCTATATCCCCGGCTTCTTTTGTCAGCTAATTAGCCTGGCGTTAATCCGCACTTGCGGCATCGACGCCACACGCGGCGATTGCCGCAATTCGTCCCATATCAATCTGCTGCGGTGATTCCAAGCGGACCGCGCCGCAACGTAACTGCCTTGCGCCGACCTTCTCTGGTTCTGTTCGTTTACCTCCGCGCCTAACACGTGCCTTCGCCGGCGTCGGGTTGAGGGCAGAGCTCTGCAAGCATCCTGCGCACCGTTTGGATGAGTGCCGGGATATCTTTCTGGCAAATGGCGAAAACCTCCTCGGCATCGACCTCGAAGTAGCCGTGCGCGATGACGTCGCGGACGCCCATTACGCCGGGCCAATCGACCTCGGGATAGCGAGGCAGCAACTTGCCCTCGGTCTTGCGGTCAATCTGTTTGAACGCTTCGCCGGCAGCGATGAGGATCATGCAAATGGCGTCCAGCCGGTCCCTGCCTTCCTCGCTTTCGACAAACGCGGCGGCCGAGGCGACGTTTGCCAATCGTCGCGGAATCCGCTGCAACGCTTCAAGCACGCTTTCAAGCCGCTCCCGCAACAGCGAGGGATCAAACATAGACGGCCTCCCTCGCAATCCGCTCCCGCAATCGCGGACTGAGCCGGTCGCGCCAACGCACCACGTCCACGCGACGGCGCAGAAGCGCCTCCAGCTCCTGCTTCATCCGCACCGTGCGAAACAGGTTGGGCGAATCCGTTTCATAGACGATGTCCACGTCGCTCCCTTCATCGGCCTCGTCCCTGGCCACCGAGCCAAAGACGCCCAACGACGTTATGCCGTAGCGAGCCGCGAACTCCCGCTTGTGGCGGCCTAAGGTCTCAAGCACTTCACTTCGGCGAGTTATGCCCATGATCCTGCAACAAAAACGAGTCCCACTTTCGCCGCGTGGACGCAGCGGCTAAACGATGAACCTCGGTCTCTAATCCCCAATCTCTGGCCCCTGACCCCTGGCCCCTCACGAACACCCCATGCTGCTGCCGCAGTTGTAGCAGAGGTAGCAGTTGCCGTTGCGGACGGTGATGGCGCCGCAGTTGTCGCAGGCGGGGGCGTCGGTCTGGAACGCGGCGAATTGCTCGCTCCGCGAAAGCGGCGAGGTCGCGGCTTCGGCCGCCACGGCCACGGCGACACGGTCCTTCTTCACGGCGCCGGCGGGCGAGCCGTTGCGCTTGGCCGCCTGCTTCGGGCCCGAATGGCCGTTGCCGGAGACGTTGGCCGAACCGTTCGCTCCGCCGTCGCCCGCCGATCCGTTGGCCGCGATTGGCCCGCCGGCCATCGTGGCGGCGGGCCGGGGCTCTGTTTCCGCGTCCCCCGGCACAGGTTCGGGATGCGACGGATCGACCGGCGAAGGCGGCATCATCTTGTTCGCCTCGCGGAAGCCCGGCAGGAACGTCACGCCCAGCCAGCGGAAGATGTAATCGACGATGCTCTTGGCGATCTTGATGTCGGGGTTCTTCGTAAAGCCCATCGGCTCGAAGCGGGTGTGCGAGAACTTGTTCACGTAGACCTCCAGCGGCACGCCGTATTGCAGGCTCATCGAGACGGCCGTGCCGAAGCAGTCCATCAGCCCGCCGATCGTGCTCCCCTCCTTGGCCATCGTGATGAAAAGCTCGCCGGGCCGGCCGTCGGGATAGAGGCCGACGGTGATGTAGCCCTCGTGGCCCGAGACGCTGAACTTGTGCGTGATCGACTGGCGGGTGTCGGGCAGGCGCTCGCGGCGCGGGGCGGCCACCAGCTTCTCCGCCGCCTTGTCCGCCTTGCTCTTCGTCGAAAGCGGCTGCACCTCCTTCGACCCGTCGCGGTAGATCGCCAACGCCTTCAGCCCCAGCCGCCAGCCCTCCATGTAGGCGTCGGCCACGTCGTCGGGCGTGCTCTCCCGCGGCATGTTCACCGTCTTCGAGATCGCCCCCGCAATGAACGGCTGCGCGGCCGCCATCATCTGGATGTGCGCCCGCCACGGGATCGAGCGATGGCCGTTGCGCGGCGGGAAGGCGCAGTCGAAGACCGAGAGATGCTCGGGCTTCAACTCGGCCGCCCCCTCGATCGTGTCGTGCTTGTCGATGTAGGCCACGATCGCGTCGACCTCGGGCGGGTCGTAGCCGAGCGTTTGCAGGGCCAGCGGCACCTCCTGGTTGACGATCTTCAGCATTCCGCCGCCGGCCAGTTGCTTGTATTTCACCAGCGCGATGTCCGGCTCGATGCCCGTCGTGTCGCAATCCATCATGAAGCTGATCGTGCCGGTGGGGGCCAGCACCGTCGCCTGGGCGTTGCGGAAGCCGTGCCGCCGGCCGTGGGCCAAAACCTTGTCCCACAGGTCGCGGGCCGCCTCTTGCAGATACTTCGGGCAGCCTTGATCTCGTCGACCTTCTCCCAGTGCATCTCCATCACGTGCAGCATCGGCTCGCGGTTCTTCTCGAAATCGTCGAACGGGCCGACGGCCGCCGCCAACTCGGTGCTCGTGTGGCAAGCCGCCCCGTGCAGCAGCGCGGTAATCACGCCGCACAGCCCGCGGGCTTCGTCCGAATCGTACGCCAGGCCGGCGGTCATGATCAGGCTGCCCAGGTTCGAGTAGCCCAGCCCGATCGGCCGGAAGCGATGGCTGTTCGTGGCGATCCGCTTCGTCGGATAGCTGGCGTGATCGACCAGGATTTCCTGGGCGATGAACACCAGCCGGCACGCCGAGGTGAACCGCTCGTGGTCGAACGTGCCGTCGTCGCGGCGGAACTTCATCAGATTGATGCTCGCCAGATTGCAGGCCGAATCGTCGACGAACATGTACTCGGTGCACGGATTGCTGGCGTTGATGCGTCCCGAGTTCGGGCAGGTGTGCCAGCGGTTGATCGTGCGTGTCGTACTGCACGCCCGGATCGCCGCAACACCAGGTGGAATTCGACATCTTCGTGAACATTTCACGCGCCGGATACGATCGGGCCGGCGATTTCCGGCTTGGTGACCCAGTGGGTGGTCCACGGCTGATCGGTTTCGACCGCCCGCATGAACTCGTCGCTCAGGCGGACCGAGAGATTGGCGTTTTGGAACAGGACGGTGTCGTAGGCTTCCTGCGGATCGTAGCCCTGCTCGACCAGCGTGCGGACCTTCTTCTCCTCGCGATTCTTGCACTCGATGAACTCCATCACGTCGGGATGCCAGTCCTTGATCGACTGCATCTTGGCGGCCCGGCGGGTCTTGCCGCCGCTTTTGACCACCGCCGCGATCTGATCGTACACCCGCATGAACGACAGCGGCCCGGAGGGCTTGCCGCCGCCGGAAAGCTTCTCGCGGTGCGAGCGCAGCGTGGAGAGATCGGTGCCCGTGCCCGAGCCGAACTTGAAGAGCATGGCCTCGCTGCGGGCCAACTCCATGATGTCTTCCATGTTGTCGCCGACGCTCTGGATGAAGCACGCCGACGCCTGCGGATACTCGTAGGGATTCTCGGGCTGAATCGCCTCGCCGGTCTTCTCGTCCCAATGCCAGTTGCACATCGCCCCCTTGATGCCGTACTGGTGATACAAACCGACGTTGAACCAGACGGGCGAATTGAACGAGGCGTGCTGATGCAGGCAGAGCCAGGCCAACTCGCGGTAGAACCGCTCGCCGTCGGCCTTGGTGGCGAAGTAGCCGTCCGCGGCGCCCCAGTCGGCGATGGTGCGGCAGACGCGGTGGATGAGTTGGCGGACGCCCTTTTCGCGTTCGCCGGTGCCCACCTCGCCGTAGAAATACTTGTTGGCCACCACGTTCGTGGCCAATTGGCTCCACGAGGTGGGAATCTCGCAGTCTTTCTGCTCGAAAAGCACCTCGCCGCCTTCGCCCTTGATCGCGGCGGTCCGCAAATCCCACTCGACGGTGGCGAACGGATCGGCGCCGTCGTCCGGGCAGAACAGAGCGGGCACGCGGAGCCCTGCAACAGCGGGTTTGTTCATCTTCGTTGTCGGGTGATCGGCCATCGCAACCGCAGCCCCGGTGGTATCGTGTTCGGGCCTGTCCATGCTAAGATTCCTTATTCCATTAGGACTTTGTTCGGGCATCCTTCCTACTATATATTGTATCCCATTCCAGGGCTGGCCACAATATACAGTCGAGATCGTCCAAGTTTAACGATTTCTTCATGCAGGTCAATCATGCCCGGACAAGTCGTCTTAAGACCCTGTGGCAAGGGAAGTTGCGCGAGCACCCCCTCGGACGCGGCATTTGCCATCGGCGGCTGGCAAAACTCAGAAGCAGCCTTGTTTCTTAGGGGTTTGGGAGTTTTCCGACACCTGGCCGGCTAACACGTTGCTAACGGCGATTTCTTGGAAGGAGAATTGCGAGGCCGAATGGGCAGCGTCTAAACTTTGTCCCCCTGCGGTGGTAAAATCCGGGAGTAAGCACGTTTAGCCGCCGCGTCCTCGCGGCGAGTGACAGGCGGTGACTGGATGAGCGACGACGAACGCGACGCCCCGGTACGCAGCGAGCATTCGTCCGGTCGGCCATCGCTCCCGGTTTTCCTCGCTCTTTTTTCCGCCCTCCGTCTTTGTCTTCGCGCGATGGCGTCGCTGCAACTGGCGGTGGCGCTGATTGCGGTCTACTTGGCGGTGTTGGCCGGGGCGACGTTCGTTGAAAAGTACCAGGGTGCGGCCGCGGCCCGCGCTGCGGTCTACGACACCGCTTGGTTTGCGGCGATCCACGTCGTCCTGGCCGCCAATGTGCTTTGTGCCATGCTCATTCGGCTTCCGTGGCGGCGGCGGCAGATCGGTTTTCTGGTGACGCACGGCGGCATCCTCGTGTTGCTGGCCGGTTGTGCTCTGACGCGCTGGGCTGGCGTCGAGGCGCAGTTGTCAATCTATGAGGGCCATGCCAATCACGTCGCCGAGATCGACCGGCCGCAGGAAAACGTCGAGCAGGAAAAAGCGGAGCCGCTGAAGCTGGGTTTCCAGGTCTATCTGCACCAATTCCGCCGTCGGCTCGATCCGGGCACCGGAATGCCGTCGCATTATTCGAGCCGGGTCGATTTTCTCGAACGCAGCGATCCGCTGAAACCGTTGAAAGACGAGAAGAAACTGCGGGAAAACGTGCTGATTACGCTCAACGCTCCGGCCGATTTCACCGACCCGCAAACGGGCCGAACCTATCGCTTCTTTCAGGCGAGTTTTGAGGGGCCGTGGTTGCCCGGCGACGCCAAATTCGACCAGTTGGCTGGTCCTGGCCGCAGCCGCGATCAAGTGTATCTCTCTCGGCTAAGCATAAACTACGATCCCGGCAGATGGCTGAAGTACATCGGCTGTCTGATGATCGTCGTCGGGATCGCCGTCGTCTATTATCTGCGCGGCGGTCGCGCCGCCGGCAAACCGCTTGCGGTTTCGCACCCGCCGTCAACGAGCACGCTCTGTTGGGCGCTCGCGCTGGCGAGCATCGCTGCCTTTTCCACCACCGGCAGCGTCCACGCAGCGGAGGAACCGCTCGATTGGAGCACTTGGCAGCATCTGCCGGTCTTTAGCGAAGGCCGCGTCGCGCCTTTGGACACGTTTGCACGTGAGATCATTCGGGCGATCTGCGGCCGGCCAAATCCGACGCTGAACGAGCCGGCTGACTCGCCCGAGCGTCGGCAGCGGGAGTTTTCCGCAGCCGAGCTCTTGTTCGTTTGGCTCGCCGAACCGAAGAAGTGGGAAGACGCGGCATTCTTGCCGGCCGACGACGAGCAGTTGCGCCGCGACCTCGGACTGCCGCTGGAAGACTTCGCCGGCCGACGATTGCGGTGCATCTCGCCGCATTACGTCAAGGAGAGCGAGGCGGTAAGGAGCCGCCTGGCCGAAATCATGCGCCGCGCCGACGTGGAAGGCAGAGATTTCCAGTTGACCGACGTCGAAAAGAAGCTCGATCGCCTGATCGATGCCTACGGAGCCTATCGCGCGTTGACAGCCGATCCTCGCTCGCAGCACGCCGCGCCGCAGCGGTTCATCGAACGGGCACGGTTGGCGAAAGATGCGCTGCTGAGACTGGCCGGCGACGTGCGGGTAGCGCAGCGAATCAGCAGCGAATCGGAGACCCGCGACGAAATGGTCCGAGCCGCCGAGGCGTGGCGGAAGGTTCTCGGCGTAATGCACGAGGACGACTTCGCGCTGGAGAAGACCGAAGCGGCCGTGACGGCATTCCGCCGGCGGGCCGATCAACTGGCAGTGCAGTTCTATTCTTCCAATGACGCCCCGTTGACCGCTCTGGCCGCCAATCTGCGCCATCAAGTCGCGCAGATGCAATTGGCCCTGTACGACGACGGCGAGACGCTGCGGCTGGTTCCGGCGCTCGATCCGGGCGCGCTCGAGGAGAGCCGCATGCCGGAGGACGACGCCTCGCCCTGGCTTAGCTTTCAGTCGCTGATGTACGGTTCCCACGATCTGCTGCGTGCATATCCGCGGCCAGAACTGAACCGCGTGCGCGGAGCGTTTGCCGCGGTGAAGGCCGCATACGTCGATCGCGGGGCGGCGAGTCGGCCTCGCATGTTCTCCAGCCGCGATGGACAACTTCGCCGAGTCGCTTCGGCTTCTTGCCGCGGGAATCGAGCCGCTGCGCGAGCAGCTTCCCTTGCGGCATCGCGACCAGGAGCTGATCGACGCGACGGCCTATCCGCCGCCGGGCTCTACCGACGCCGAAGTCTTCTACAACCGGCTCGATCCGTTCTTCTGGTCGTGGGTCGTGAGCCTGGCCGCAATGCTCTGCCTGCTGCTGGCGGTCGGACGTTGGCGAAAGCCGCTGTTCTGGCTTGGCGCGGCGACGTTGGTCGCGGGCCAAGGGCTCGCCATCGCCGGCATGGGGTTTCGCTACTACATTACCGGCCTGGTGCCGCTGACTGGGATGTTCGAGACGGTCGAATTCGTGGCCCTCTACGCCGGCCTGCTCGGTCTGTGGTTCGCGTTGACGCCGTGGTGGCGATGGTGGTTCGCGCAGTGATGCCTCGCTTCTATTTCGTGTTGACCTGGTCCTCCAGCGGCGGCCGTTCGCCGTGGCCGGCGCGATTGTCAGTTTCACGGCCGCCGTGCTGGCGTATTACGCGCCCGCAACGGTGATGCACCGAACATCGGGGCCGTCACCCCGATTCTCCGCGACAACCGCTGGCTGGCCGTGCACGTGGTGACGATCATGGCCAGCTACGCCTCCGCCGCCATCGCGCTGATCTTGGGCTGCATCGCCTTGGGCTATTACCTCTTCGGCCGCTACCGTGTTCAGAAGTAGGGTGGGTCAAGCGCAGCGCAGCCCCACTACGAACAACGCTGAAAGCGATGATGAGCGTGACAACGAGCCTGGTGGGGCTGCGCTGCGCTTGACCCACCCTACAACTACAAATATGCGTCGCCGTCCGCCCGAGGCGTGCGGAATCCTGGCGGGGTTCATTTACACGGCGATTCAAATCACAGTCCTGTTGCTGGCTGCCGGCACGATCATCGGCGCCCTCTGGGCCGACCAAGCTTGGGGACATTTTTGGAGTTGGGATCCAAAAGAGGTCTGGGCGTTGATTTCGCTTCTGGCGTATCTCCTTTTTCTTCACCTCCGTTCCCTCATTCTCCGCATACGATCCCTCGGCTGGTCGGGCGACTTCCTCATGGCCGTCACCGGCTGTTTTCGGATTCACCGCCATCCTCTTCACGTATTACGGCGTCAACTTCGTACTGGGGAGCGGGATGCATTCCTACGGTTCCGGCGCCGGCGGGCTGTGGGCCGTGGCATCGGCGACGGCGATCATCTGGCTCTTCCTCATCGCCGCCGCAGTGCGCCACCTCATGGAAATCCGCGGCTACGGCTCGCCGATTGATCCTCGCCCGGGGCGTATCGCGGAGAACGAGGAGATCACCCCGGCAGCTTCTTGACTTTATCAGGAGATCGTCATGCAATGTTTCACGAGATTGCTCGCTTGCTTGTTCGTGTTGCTAATCGCTCGCGGCGTCGTCGCCGACGAGGGTTTCAAGCCGATTTTCGACGGCAAAACGCTTCACGGCTGGGAGGGCGATCCCAAACTCTGGCGCGTCGAAAACGGGACGATTACCGGCCAGACGACCGCCGAAAATCCCGCCAGAAACAACACCTTTCTGATCTGGCGCGGCGGCAAGCCCGCCGATTTCGAGCTGAAAATCGAGTTCCGCATGCCCAACGCGGGCTTCGCCAACTCCGGCGTGCAATACCGCAGCCGCGAAGAGCCGAAAAAAATCGGCCATTGGGTCGTCGCCGGATACCAGGCCGACATGGACGGCGAAAACCAGTACACCGGCATCCTCTACGACGAGCGCGGGCGGGGCATCCTGGCCATGCGCGGGCAGAAGACCGTCATCGGACCGGATCATCGTCCGACGCTGGTCGAGCAGTTCGCCGATCCCAACGAACTGGCGAAAACCATCAAGCACCGCCAGTGGAACGAGTACGACATCATCGCCCGGGGCAATCACCTCGTGCAGAAGATCAACGGCCGCCTGATGATCGACGTAACCGACAACGATCCGACGAGGCGGAAGCTGGAAGGGATCCTCGCGTTGCAGATTCACGTCGGCGAGCCGATGAAAGTGCAGTTCCGCAACATCCGCCTGAAGGAACTGTCTAAGAAGACCCCGCCGGCGAAGGGCGGCGCGGGCGACTCTTGAGTTCGTGATACGCCTCCAGCGCGTCGGGGAACGGACCCAGCGCGCGGTCGAAGATCCCCAGCGTGTAGGCGATCGTCATGCCGTAGTTGCAGATCGGCACGCCGGCGCGGCGGCAGGCAGCCATGCGGGTGAGCATCTCGCGACGGTTCCACATGCACGCTCCGCAGTGAACTACCAGCCGATAGTCGCTCAAGTCGGCTGGAAATTCGTGTCCCTGCGTAGTGTCGATCCGCAACTGGCCGCCGACGTACTGCGTGAGCCAGCGCGGAATCTTCACGCGGCCGATGTCGTCGCCGATCGGGTGATGCGCGCAGGCTTCGGCGATCAGGACGTGGTCGCCGGGCCGCAAACGCTCGATGCCGAGCGCCCCTTCCACGAATTGCCGCAGGTCGCCCTTCTGCCGGGCAAAAAGGATCGAGAACGAGGTCATCGGCGTCTCCGGCGGCGTGTCGGCCGAGACTTTGAGGAACGCCTGCGAGTCGGTCACCACCAGGGCCGGAGGGCGGTTCAAGCGGCCGAGGGCGTCGCGCAGCTCGCGCTCCTTGACCACCAGGCAATAGGCGTCGCCGTCCAACAGATCGCGAATCGCCTGCACCTGGGGCACGATCAACCGGCCTTTGGGCGCCTCGGTGTCGATCGGCACGACCAGGATTGCCATCTCCCCCGGCGGAACCAGGTCGGCCAGCAGCGCCGGCGGCTGCATGAACTCGTCCGGCGCAACCTGGACGAGCGCTTCGCGCAGTTCAAGCACGCCGCGATTCTTGCTGGCGACCGTTTCGACGAACGGGGTGCTTGCCTCACGCAGCTTCTCTTGTGAAACCGCAAGCGGCTTGGCGAGATCCGACTTGTTGAACGCGACGACGACCGGGATGTTGCGATCGCGCAGCTCGAGGAAAATGCTCTCCTCGAACTCGCCCCATTGGCCTGCATCGACGACCAGAATCCCCACGTCGGTGCGATCGAAGACTTGCCGCGTTTTCTTCACCCGCTTGTCGCCCAGCGCCCCTTCGTCGTCGATGCCGGCGGTGTCGATGAACAGCACCGGGCCCAACGGCAGCAGCTCCATCGGCTTTTCGACCGGGTCGGTCGTGGTGCCGGCGATCGGCGAGACGATCGAAACCTCCTGCCGGGTCATCGCGTTCAACAGCGACGACTTGCCCGCGTTGCGGCGGCCGAACAGACCGATGTGAAGGCGGAGGCTTTTCGGAGTGCTCTGCATGATGCTCAATTTCCAGCCGAGTCGCTTCCCAGTCTTGTCACCCGCTCGGGCGAGGTCAATTCGTCGAACTGCTCGGCGGTCAATAGGCCGCGGTCGATCGCCAACTGGCGGATGTCGGTCGGGCCGGGCGCGGCGGCGGCTTCCGCGGCGAGCCGCTCGGCGGCATCGTAGCCGATCGTATCGACCAACGCGGTCAACAGCGCGGTGCTGTTGAGGACGTTTTGGCGGCAGCGGTCCTCGTCGGCCTCGATTCCCATTACGCAATTCCGGGCGAAGACGTCGCAAGCGTTCGTCAGCAGGTCGAGCGAGGTGAGCAGGGCGTCCGCCACCAACGGCAGAAACTGGCTTAGTTCGAGATTGCCGCCGCCGACGGCTTGCAGAATCATCAGATCGTAGCCGGTCACGGCGATGGCGGCCTGAGCGACGGCCTCGGGGATTACGGGATTGACCTTGCCGGGCATGATCGACGAGCCGGCTTGACGCGGCGGCAGCCGGATTTCGCCCAGCCCCGCACGCGGGCCCGACGAGAGCAGCCGGAGATCGCCGGATATCTTCAGCAAGTTGGCGGCCAGGGTGCGAAGGATGCCGCTGACCTCGACGAAGGCGTCGGCGTTTTGCGTGGCCTCGATGAGGTTCTCAGCCCGAGCCAGACCGAGGCCGGTGATTTGCCGCAAGTGCTCGACGACGCGGAAGATGTACTGCCGCGGCGCGCCGAGCCCGGTGCCGACGGCCGTGCCGCCTAGGTTCACCACGCGGAGACGCTCCTCGCACTTGTAGATTCGCCAGCGGTCGCGGGCGATCGCTTCGGCGTAGGCGGCCATCTCGCGGCCAAGGGTCACAAGCACGGCGTCTTGCAACTCGGTGCGGCCGATCTTGACGATGCCGGCAAACTGCTTCTCCTTCGCCTGAAACGCCTCCAACAGCCCAACCACTTTGCGTTCCAGGTCGTGCAGGGCGAAGATGGCCGCAACGCGCAGGGCCGTGGGATAGGCGTCGTTGGTCGATTGGTGCAAATTGACGTCGTCGTGCGGATGGACGGCTGCATAATCGCCCAGCGGCCGGCCGAGAATCTGTAGGGCGCGGTTAGCCAATACCTCGTTGACGTTCATGTTGGTCGAAGTACCTGCCCCGCCTTGCAGGGCATCGACGACGACGTGTTCGTCGAGCGTTCCGGCGATCATTTCCCGGCAAGCGGTTTCGATGGCGGCGAACTTGGCGTCGTCCCAATGCCCCAATTCGTGATTGGTCTGCGCCGCAGCCAATTTGACCGCGCCGAAGCCGTGAACGAGCCGGCGATGGACCGGCCGGTTGGCCAGCGGGAAGTTCTCCATCGCCCGCAGCGTGTGGATTCCCCACAGCACGTCGGCGGGGACGTCGCAGGTTCCCAGAAGGTCGGTTTCGCGGCGGTGGTCGGTCATCGGCATGTGTACGTAGTTTAGCCGCCGCGTCCACGCGGCGTGGGCCACGCTCCCGGCGTGGACGCCGGGGCTAAACGGCGCGAACGCCGTCAAAGGAACAAATCTCGTTCGTCGCTTTCCGAAATCCGCCGCAGGCGATCGAGCAACTGCCGCTTCCGCTGGCCGTCGGGCAGCTTATCGAGTTCGCGGAGGACGGCGGCCTGGCCGGCCCGGCGGGTTTCGGGCGAGGCGTAATCGACCAGATATTCCATCAACGTGCTCAACGCGTTGGGCGTGCAGAAGTTCTGGATAAAGCCCGGTATGGCGTACTCCATAAACTGCTCGCCGGTCCGTCCGAGCCGATAGCAGGCGGTGCAAAAGCTGGGGATGTAGCCGTCGACCAACAACTCGCGGACGACTTCGTCCAACGGCCGGATGTCGCCAAGCTCGAACTGCTCGACTTCCATGACTTGGGCGTCGCCCGCTTCGGTGTAACCGCCGATCTCGATGCGGCTGCCGGCGTCGATCTGCGAGACGCCGAAGCCGAGGATTTCGCGGCGCAGCGCCGGCGGCTCGCGGGCCGTGCAGATCAGGCCCGTGTAAGGGGCGGACAAGCGCAGGATCGCCACCAGCCGCTTGAAGTCGTCGTCGCCGACCAGGTGCTTTTCGTCGATCTTCACGCCGCACGCCGGCCGCAGCCGCGGAAAGCTGATCGTGTGCGGCCCGATGTCGTAGTGCTTTTGCAGGTGTAAGGCATGGCTCACCAGCCCAAGCACTTCGAAGCGCCAATCGTACAGGCCGAACAGCGCGCCGATGCCGACGTCGTCGCACTCGGCCTCCATTGCGCGGGCGACGCCGTCGAGCCGCCACAGGTAGTTGGCCTTGTTGGTGTTCTTCGGATGAACGCGGCGATAAGTTTCGTGGTGGTAGGTTTCCTGGAAAATCTGGTAGGTCCCGATGCCGGCGGCCTTGACGATCCGATAGCCGTCGTGGTCTAGCGGGGCGGCGTTCAGGTTGACGCGGCGGATTTCGCCGCGGGCGGTGGTGGTCGCGTAAACGTGTTGCACGCACTCGGCCATGAAGCGGGCGTCGTACTGCGGATGCTCGCCGAAGACGAGAATCAGCCGCTTGTGCCCCTTATTTTCCAGCGCCAACACCTGTTGGCGGATCTCGTCCTCGTCCAACGTGCGGCGAATCTCCGCCTTGTTCGACCGGCGGAACGCACAATAGAGGCAGTCGTTCGTGCAATTGTTTCCGATATAGACCGGCGCGAACAGGACGATGCGGTTGCCATAAACATCGCGTTTCAATTGCCGGGCGGCGTCGAAGATCCGTTCGAGCAGTTCCGGCTCGTCGGCGGCCAGCAGCGCGGCGGTCTCGTCGACCGAAAGTGGTTGTTTCGACAGGCTCTTGGCAATGATTTCCCGCACCGCTCCGGCATCCGCCCGGCGTTGCAGCAGTTCGTGCAGACGCTCATCGTCGATAAAATCAAATCCGCTTCGGCTGAGTTTCGCCTTTTCGAGCACAAACGACATCAATCCACTCCTGGTCTGGCCGACGCGCCGTCGGCCGCTAAACGCGTTCTGCGGTTCGGCGAGTCGCCGCGGCCTTGGCCGGTCTGGCGGCCGAGGGCTTCGATTCGTCCGCTCAAACAATGATGGCACGCCTCGCCGGTTTCGGCAATACAGGCCTTGTCGGGATAGATTTCGTAGAGCGCGCGGTACTTTGGCGGTGTGAGGTTGGGCATCAAGACGTTGGCCCCGCGCACCAGCCCCAACTCCCGCCCCTCGTGCCGGTTCAACGTGGCCAGCGCGGTCGTGGCGGGAATGTTCGCCCGCGGACAGACCAGCCGGGCCAACGCGATCACTCGATAGGTTATGTCTTCACTAGCGGGTACTTGCTGGCCGTCGGGGGCCGGAGGCCAGACGTCGCGGTCGGCCAGCGGCGTATGGGGATGCGGCAAGTACGGCCCGACGCCGATCATGTCGAGATCGAGTCTGCTAAACCATTCGATGTCATCGGCCAGATCGTCGAAGGTTTGGCCGGGAATGCCGATCATTACGCCGCTGCCGACTTCGTATCCCAATCGGGCGAGCGTGGCGAGAATCACCATTCGGTGGGGCAGACATTCCTGTCTGCCGCCTTGTCCTGTTCTCGTTCGCGGCGGATGGATTCGTTCGTAAAGCGTGCGGTTCGACGTTTCAAAGCGGAGCAAGTAGCGATCGGCCCCGGCTTCGCGCCAAGCGGCCAGTTCCTCGCCGTCGCGTTCGCCGAGACTCAGCGTCACGGCCAACGGGGTGTCGGCCTTGATGCGTCGGACGAGCCCCGCTACTCGTTCGCTGGTCAATTCGGGGTCTTCGCCGGATTGTAGCACAACAGTTCCATATCCGAATTCGACGGCCTTTCGGCGCACTCCAAGACTTCGTCATCCGACATGCGGTAGCGTTGCAGGCCGAGATTGCCCGCCCGAAGCCCGCAGTAGCCGCACAGCCGCACGCAGTAGTTCGACAACTCGATCAGCCCGCGCAGGTAGACCTCGCCGCCGACGAACTTCTGCCGCGTTTGGTCGGCGCGTCGCCAGAGGTCTTCCAGCCGTACGGAATCGCTTTCCCACAGCCAATTAAGGATTTCGTTGCGTTGCATGTTTCATCCGAATTGAATTATACTCACAATTGTCGGCAATAGTTATGCCCCCCGCGTGCGGCGGGCACCCGGGCCGGTCATAGGGCATTGGACGCAGACATGACAACGTATTACTCTCGCGGTTCGCCAGCGACAAGTTTGGACAGCGAGGACCTGCGGGCGGCCTTGATCGAGACGCTTGGCCGGATCGAGCCGCGGCGGCGGGTGCTGGCGATTCCGCCCGATTTTACCCGGCCTTACAGCATGGCTGGCCCGCTGACCCGCTTCGCCTATGAGTATCTCGGCGACCGGCTGACCGACGTCCTGCCGGCGCTGGGCACGCACGCCCCGATGTCCGACAGACAGTTGGACGCCATTTTTCCCGGCGTGCCGAAGCGGCTGTTTCGGGTGCACGATTGGCGGCGCGACGTGTTGACCATCGGCGAGGTTCCGGCCGAGTTCGTTGCGCGGGCAACCGAGGGCTTATGGCGCAAGCCGTGGCCGGTGCAGTTGAACCGGCTGGTGTGGGAAGGCCGGCACGATCTGATCCTCTCGATCGGGCAGGTCGTGCCGCACGAAGTGATCGGCATGGCCAACCACAACAAGAACTTGTTCGTCGGCGTCGGCGGATCGCAGGGCATCAACGAGAGCCATTTCATCGCCGCCTCATACGGCATGGAACGCATCATGGGCAGGGCCGACACGCCGGTCCGCCGCATCCTGAATTACGCCCAGGCCCACTTCTGCCCCCAACTGCCGGTCGTTTTCGTACTGACGGTCGTCGGGCCGGTATCCGGTGGGGCAGACATTCCTGTCTGCCCAAGTGACCGGCTTTCTCGCGGCAGACAAGAATGTCCGCCCCACCAGGCACGCGGCAGACAGGAATGTCTGCCCCACTCTGGTTTGGCGGTTCGCGGCTTGTTCATCGGCGACGATGGCGAGTGTTTCGAGCAAGCGGCGGCTTTGTCGGTCGAGGTCAACTTCACGATCCTGGAAGAACCGCCGCGGAAGGTCGTCGTCTGGCTCGATCCCGAGGAGTTCCACAGCACGTGGCTGGGCAACAAGGCAATCTACCGCACGCGGATGGCCGTGGCCGATGGCGGCGAGTTGCTCGTGCTGGCCCCCGGCGTCGGCACGTTCGGCGAGGATCGCGAGATCGACCGCTTGGTCCGCAGGTACGGCTACCGAACGACGCCCGAGATCGTGCGGTTCGTCGAGCAGACGGATGATTTGCCGAAAAACCTCTCCGCGGCAGCCCACATGATCCACGGATCGTCGGAGGGGCGATTTACCATCACCTACTGCCCGGGCAAGCTCAGCCGCGAAGAGATCGAATCGGTCGGCTATCGCTACGCCGATCTGGAGCCGATGCTCGCTCGCTACAATCCCAAGGCCCTCCGCGACGGTTGGAACGACCTGCCCGACGGCGAGCGGATCTATTACGTCAGCAACCCGGCGCTGGGGCTTTGGGCGTATCGCGGCCGGCTGCCGAAGTAACGGGCGATTGACTGTCGGAGTTGTCAGGTTGTCAATGTTGTCCAATAGGCGGGAGCCAACGGCTCCCGGATAGGGCGTGCGCTGCCTGTCGCTCTCCGGGAGCCGTTGGCTCCCGGCTATTGTGATATTTTCCATCTCACTTCCGACAAAGGTCCCTCGTCGCCTTCTCCAGCGCGTCGCCCAGCTCGCGGCGGACCTGCTCTAGCCGCGCCGGCGACTGCTCGTAATCGGTCAGACTCCAGGCGATGCGGCCGACGAACTTCTGCGTCGTTTCGGAACCCAGCCTGCGATCGGCCAACGTCAGGTAGTCGAAATCTTCAAGGCCATCACGCAGTACCTCCAGCCGGATTGATCCCACCGGGCCATCGATCCCAACCTTCTTGCCGGGATACAGCAGCGAGCCGTCGCCATAATAGCCGGTGCCGAGCGTGTCCATGTTTTGCCAGGGATCGGCGACGAATTTCTTATCCCAGTAGTTGACGTCCCAGTAGAGCAACCCCTGCACTGCCTCCCGCTTCTGCTGCCAGAGCAACGTCCGATTCGCCATCGCGCTCATGTCGATGTGAAGGTTGTTGTACGGCTTGCGGGGGTTGTTGCAGACGTACCACCAGATCGTTTCACCGGCGTTTCTGCGGCTTCTGAGAAACGACCGGAAGTCGGGCTCGGACTGGAGGTAATTGAGATGCGGGCACCAGATGTTGAGCCTGCCAAGCATCAGGTCGCGCGCCTTGAGCTTGCCGTCGAAGTCCGGGTTGCCGTAAAACGGGGCCACGATGCGATAGCGAGGCTCGATCTTCCACAGGCGTTGGGTGACCGCGGCGAAGGCGTCGTAGGCGTCCTTATTGACCGGCTCATCGACCACATAGAAGTAGCCCTTGGCGAACCACCCTCCGTCGATGAGGCGCTGGACGACCGCTCTCAACTCCGCATCCTTCTCCAGGTAAGGAATCCGATAGGACGTCATTCGCGGGTCTTCCAGATACGGGATCGCTTCCTTCGACATCAGATCGACCGGGATGTCGAAGGGCGATATTCGGTGATCGAGCACGTATTCGTAGTACTTCCGATTGAGAGCCCGTGCCGCGGGCGAGCCCTTCTTCACCCCGTGGCGTTCGGCGACGTGATCGTAACCGATCCCGAACGCCGTGGCACACGACGGCGTTTCGGGCAGCGTGAAATCCCAAACCTTGATGCTAAGCGGAAACTCCTTCTTCCACGCTCCCGCCTTGACGTGAATGGTCCCGCGGTACATTCCCGCCGCGGCGCCTTTCGGCACGCGCACCGAAATCCACACGGGCTGCGCCTGCTTGGGCTGAAGGTCCAACGGAGCGGCAAGCGGCGGCAGTGGATCGGGATATGGGATGCGCTCCTTCAACACCGGCACATACTCCACCTTGAAGAGCGTCGGCCGCAGAACGCCCTTTCCGCCCGCCGCCTCCGCCGGCGTCGCCGTAACGGAAACGCCATGAACCGGCCGGTCAGAGAGGAGGACCAACTGACATGACTCGACCTCATTTCTCGCTGCGGCGAGGTTCCACGTCGCCGAGGCCGCGTCCGGCCTGGCATCTCGCATGACCTTGAGCGTGCTCGGCACGAACCATGCCGCGACGTTCGCATCCGACGGTTCGACGCCGTGCATTGCCAGCGCCGCGACCAAGGGAAACAGGAAGGCGTTCATGATTACTCCTCACGAGGAAGCAAGCGGGCGAAAATGGCGGAAGCCGCTTGCGGCTTCGCAGGCATTGCCAAGTGGCAAAGACTCTTGGGAAGGCGAATTTCAGGTGGGCGGTCGCCCTCTTCCCGCTTCTTCGCGCACGGGAAGAGGCTTCACGGACTCGAGGCGGGAATCGCGTGCCTTCACTCTAGCATTTCTCCGACCGCATTTCAACACCCCCGCGGCTCCTGACAAACCGCTCGGGGTCTGCTATAATCCGTTGGTCGTTTTCGACGCCGTTTTTTTGCCTACCGCCCAGCGCCGGCCGTTTGGTCCGCCGCTCACACCTACACGCGCGAGAGGAGTCGAACGATGGAACGATCGAAGTTGTGGTTTTGCGCGATCGCCATTCTGGTTCTGTCGTCGCAAGGTTTCGGCAAAGATTATCGGCCGCCCAAGGAGGTGAAGGTCTTGCCGGTCTTCTTCGTCGCCAAGGGCGAATCGCCGCCGACCGAGCGGCAGGAGGCCAGCCTTCAGAAGCACGTCACGTGGGCGCAGACGCGGTACAAGCAGATGCTCAAGGGCCGCGACACGTTCGCACTGGCCGCGGGAAAGCCGCAGGTCTACCACGCCGAGCACGACGCCGCCTACTATCGCGCGCAGTCGGAGGGGGCGGCGCCGCAGATCGTCGACGAGTTGCTGCGACGCTACAAGTACAACCGCTACAATTGCCCTCTGATATTCGTGGCGATCGTGATGAATCCGCGCGACGACTACCCGGGCGGCGGCGCTCGCCCGTTCAACGGCGGCATCAACAGCGGTGGCGGCATCGTGGAAATGTCGTCGTACGGGCTGGATCGAGCCCCCAATTTTCAGTCGACGCTGCAACACGAGTTGGGCCATGCGTTCGGGCTGCCCCACGTTGACGTGTACGGCTACGACATGGAGAAGAACCCGTCGCTCATGTCGTACAATCCGAACCATCACACGCGAAATTTCAAGCCGTCGAAGACGCCGGGCATTTTGATCGCCGAGGATATCCGCGCCTTGGCGCTGAACCGCCGCGTGTTTCCCCGCCTCCGCTTCGATCCGAAGACGGACGTGCCGCAAGGATACACGATGCAGAGAATCGTCACGCTGGGGCCGATGAACATCCCCGGCCATCCGATCGTCCGCTCGGCAACACCGCCGGACGCCTACTTCGCGCGGCATTTCACCACGACCTTGCAGACCTCCGCCGCGTCGTCGGAGAGTTCTGTCGCCAGGCCGGGGGCGTGAACGTCGCGGGGAGCGAAGACGGCGAATTGGCCCGCCGACACCACGAACAATTGCCCGTCGGCGTCGAATAGAATCGCGTCTTTCTCGGCATCGTAGGGCCGCCGAACGCGCAATTCGTCGCCAAGCGGCGCGTAGCCCATTCGTTCCATGCCCGCGGCCACGTACTGCACGTCGATGTATTGCCGGTGTGCTTCCCACACGATCTGGGCCAGCGGTTTCGGCCGATATCGCTGCACGACGGCGAACACCCGGTCGCCGTCCACTTCCTGCCGGCCGGCGGGCATTTGCGAAAAATTGGTCCGGCGCAGGTAGTCCAGCGCCGCGGCAACGTTCGCGCCCAGCGGGCGGTACTCGTCCGCATTCTCAAGACGATCCAAAATCATGGCTGACTCTCCCGGGCACGCTTCAACTGACGACGAAGCGAGAGCATCATGATCGTATTGCCTGCGCCAGGGAAGGTCAAGACGCTCGCGGGGCCGATCAGCCGTTGTAGGGTGGGTCGAGCGCAGCGAGCCCCACCACGTCTTGTGTATTGGCGAAAACGGTGGGGCTCGCTGCGCTCGGGGAAAAAGGGGACAGGTCCAATTTGTGCGAAGCACCCTCCGGGCCGTTCCGGCAAATTGGACCTGTCCCCTTTTTCCCTTCCTGATCTCGACAACCGCCTCCGCACAGCGCATGATAGTATATGGGAAGTCCCACCTGACCAACGACTGTTTCACAGCATGACGGCAAGACGGAAATGGCGCATCGTGGTTCTGGCGGTTGTCGCCGCCGTCGCGTGCCTCGTTCACGCGCCTTTGTTGCGCGGATTGGCCGGGCTTCTGATCGTCGATCAGCCGACCGACGACTACGATTGCGTCTGCATCTCTTCATGGGGACGCACCCCCAGCGGTGATCGGTGCTACGACGTGGCGGCCGACTTGTACCAGCGGAAGCCGTCTTGCCGCATCTTGCTTGTCGCACCGGACGTCAACCGGCTGGAGCAGACGGGCGTGGTGCCTTCGTTCGAGTCGATGAGCCGGCGGGAGCTGCGCGCCCGCCACGTGCCGCAAGAGGCCGTCTCGGTCCTCCGCGGCGAGCAATGGAATGATTGGGCCACCGCCGCGAGCGCTGGCGGCCTGGATGCGAGATCACCCCGGCCATTGCGTGCTGTTGCTCAGCGATGCATTCCATAGCGGGCAGATGCGCCGCGCGATAGACGCCGTGCTCGAACCCGACGCCGCCGCAGCCGTGCATCTGCGGGCGCTGCCCAACCGGGATTGCGACGCCACCAACTGGTGGACCCGCCGCGGCGGTTATCGGGCGTTCGCAGAGAGTTGGCTGCTGCAGTTGCAGAGCCGGCCGGACGCCGGCGAGGCGGCGAAAACGCCGGAACGGAACGCCGACGACTACGAACGTGATTTTCTGCACGCCCTGCCGAAGAGCACGCCATGAGCCGCCGCCGATTGCTTATCACGCTCATCTTCGCCGCGGTCGTCCTGGTGACGTGCTGGGCAACCCATCCTCGACTGCTGCGCGCCGCGGCGAATTGGCTGGACGTGGGCGAACGGCCGCGGGCGGCCGACTACGTCATGGTCCTCAACGGCGGCGAGGATAGTCGCCCGTTTGCCGCCGCCGCGCTGGTGAAGGCTCACTGGGCGCGCCGCGCGCTCGTGGCGGAAACCGCGCCCTCGCCCGACGTGATCGACGGGATCGTGCCGCCCTACCACGAGGTGAACCGCCGCGTGCTGGTCAATCGCGGCGTCCCGGCCGCCGACGTCGCCATCCTGCCCGGCGCGGCGGCAACGACCTACGACGAGGCCGTGGCGCTGGCCGCCTTTCTGCAGCAGCACCCCCACGCCCGCGTGCTCGTGGTGACCAACGATTGTCACACGCGGCGAAGCCGATGGGTGTTCGCCCGAGTGCTCGGCGATCGCGCGGGGCAGGTGTCGCTCGTCTCGGCCCCGAGCGACGAGTTCCCGATGGATCGCTGGTGGCAAAGCCAAGTGGGGCTGCTGTCGATCGCGACGGAATATCCCAAACTCGCGTTTTACGCCGCGAGCTACGGATACTTCGGCTACTGGCTGGCGGCTTGCGGAGTATTGCTGCTGGTCGCCCGCTGGATTCGCCGACGGGAATCTTTATGCGTGCGTAATCGCTAGCCCGCATTTCTCACCACGGTGTCGGCGGTTCTTCGTTGTGAGGCCGCAAGTGGAGGGAAAAAGGGGACAGGTCCAATTTGCCGGAACGGCCCGGAGGGTGCTTCGCACAAATTGGACCTGTCCCCTTTTTCCCCTTCGAGGCCGCAAGCGGGGCATGCTATCGCCCGAGGATCAGCCAGATCGCCGCCATGCGGACCGCCACGCCGTTGGTGACTTGCTGCAAGATCGCGGAGTGCGGCCCGTCGGCCACCTCGGGCGTCACCTCCACGCCGCGGTTGATCGGGCCGGGGGCGAGAATCAACACGTCGGGCTTTGCGTTGGCCAGCCGCTCGCGGTCCATCGCATACAGATGGGCGTATTCGCGAACCGAGGGAAACGGCCGGGTGTTCTGCCGCTCGAATTGAATCCGCAACAGGTTCAACACGTCCACGCGCGGCAGGATTTCGTCGAGGCTGTACGAATACTCCACGCCCAGCTCTTCCCATCGCGGCGAAACCAAGGTGGAAGGCCCGCAAACGATCACGTGGGCCCCGAGCTTTTTCAGCCCCCAGATGTTGGATCGCGCGGTGCGGCTATGGGCGATATCGCCCACCAGGGCCACGGTCAGGCCGGCCAACCGGCCCTTGCGCTGGCGAATGGTCATGATGTCCAACAGGCCCTGCGTGGGATGTTCGTGCGGTCCGTCGCCGGCGTTGATGACGCCGCACGCGAGGTTTTGCGCCAGCAGTTGCGGGGTGCCGGGCGTGCGGTGCCGCACCACGACCAGGTCGATTCCCATCGCCTCGATGTTCTTCGCGGTGTCGATGAACGTCTCGCCCTTCGAGAGGCTGCTCGTCGAGGCCGAAAAATCCAGCGTGTCGGCCCCCAGCCGCCGCGCAGCTAGCGAGAAGCTGTTCTTCGTCCGAGTAGAGTTTTCGAAAAACAGGTTGACGCAAGTCTTGCCGGTCAGCAGCGGAACCTTCCGCTGCCCATTGGCCGCCGCCTGTTTGAACGCCTCGGCCGTGTCGAGGATCAGAGTGAGTTCCTCGGCCGAAAGGTCTTCGAGACCCAAAATGTGCCGCCGCCGCCAAATCGCCGGAACCGAGCCGAAGTCGATCGTTGCGGTAGTCATTTTCACCTCCCAGACGGGGGGAATTGGCGAGCCGGGCGCCCTGACCGTGATTCTAGCAGGCCGGCGAAATGCCGCAAGCACCTAGAATATGAGAAAATAGGTAAACCTCTTCCGGGGAAAAAGGGGACAGGTCCAATTTGTGCGAAGCACCCTCCGGGCCGTTCCGGCAAATTGGACCTGTCCCCTTTTTCCTTCGGTGCATCCGATTGTGGCCCGCCGGCACGCTCAGACGAGTGGTCGAGTATTCCGCGGGCGTGAAACTGATATAGGCGAGCATGAAGACGGTTGCTATGATCCCGCACCACTGGCACGCCGAAAAATCGGTGTGCCAACAATCTCGTCTCATCAGTCGGTGCCCGTTTCTAAAGGACAGATTCCCATGTCACGCTTCAGTTTCTCGTCGTGGCTTAACTTGTCCGTGGTCAGCAGAAAGATGAAGACGTCGGGCCCAGCCGCCCGCGCCAGCAGGCAGGCAGGCCGCCGCACCTTGCGAGTGGAACAGTTGGAAGACCGGCAGATGCTGTCGGTGAGCGTGGGGGCCGTCGTCCCTGCGGGCGTGGCCACTCATGCCGCGGCAGCCGTCGCTTCGGCCAACTCTAGCCCGACGATCAGCAACGTGGTGGCAGCGGCGAGCAAGCTTACATGGAGCGCCGCGGATTCCAGCGGCGTGGCAAGCTCCGGCCTGACGATCGGCGGCACAGTCGTGACCGACGTTGCAGGCCCGTGGACGGGTGCGACCGGGTTAAACTACTCCTGGACCTATAACACGCTTGCGGCTGGCACCTACGCATACGCGATTACAGCCACCGACGTCCTCGGCAATGCATCACAATACACCGGAACGCTCACGGTCGGCGTCAACGCGGGTCCGACGATGAGCAAGGTCGTGGTGTCGGCGGCGCAGGATGTGATCACTTGGAATGCCACGGCCTCCGGCGGCACGGCAAGTTGCGGCCTTACGCTCGACGGCGCGCCAGTGACGAACGTCTACGGCCCGTGGGCGGCCTCCACCGGTGCGACGTATGAGGGTGCGTTTGGCGCGGTCGCGGACGGCAGCCACACGTACGTCATTACCGCCACCGACCCCGCCGGCAACACATCGAAATACACCGGATGGTTCGTGGTGGGCACGTCGACTCCGACGATCAACAACGTGGTTCTGTCGGCCAACCAGGGTGTGATCACCTGGAACGCCGCGGCGGTTACCGGCATAAAGACCGTGGGTGTCACGATCGACGGCGGCTCGGCAGCGAGTATCTCCGGCCCGTGGGACGCCGCCTCCGGCGTGAATTATCAGGCCAGTCTGGGCAACCTCGGCGCCGGCAATCATATGTATGCCATCACCGTCACCAGCGGCGCCGGCGTAACGACGAAATCTGTCGGCGTCTTCGCAGTATCCGGCCCGTCGATCGGCAGCATTGTGGTATCGACCGCGACGGGGTGGATCACTTGGAATGCCGGGAGTTCCAACGGCGTGGCAAGCAGCAGCCTGACGATCGACGGCGCCGGGATAAGTGTCTGCGGCCCTTACGCGGCCGCATCCGGTTTCAATTATGCCGGCGCGCTCGGCTCGCTTGCCAGCGGCAGCCACACCTACGTCATTTCGGCCACCGACAACTCCGGCCGCTATTCGCAATACAGCGGGATATTCCAGGTAACGAACCCCGGACCGACGATCAGCCAAGTGGCGGTGGCGGCGGCCAGGGGGCTGATCACCTGGAACACCTACGATCCCGATGGCATTCAGACCGTATCGGTGACCATCGACGGCATCGCCCGGAAGATCCTCGGCGCTTACAAGGCCGCATCCGGCTTCAACTACCAGGCCGCCTTCGCTGCGCTTGCGCCGGCAGCCACACTTACATCATCAGGGCCGTCGACGGCGTCGGCAACGCCTCGCAGTACTCGGGTACGTTCGTGGTTTAGTCCGCATCTGGTACCACGGTGGGGCAGACATTCTTGTCTGCCGCGAAGAATGCGGCACTTGTGGCAGACAAGAATGTCTGCCCCACCGAACACCCTGTTGCCTGTTTTCACTGTGTGGCGAGAAACGCGGTCTAGCCCAACACTTCACGTGCTCACCCGCCACCGCTTGTTGAACAGCCAGAGGATCGAACTGAGAATCGCCAGGTTGAGAACCGCGTAGAACGCCAGATAGCCGCAGAACACCGGCCAGTTCGCCACAATCGCCGGCCCCGACGCCGGGCCAACGGTCTGCGACGCCTGCGGCAGTTGCAGCGGCAGGCTGAACGACGCCGCAAACGGACTGGTGAACGTCAGGTGATGAATTCCGGCGGTGACCGGCGACAGCGGAAACAGCAACCGCGCAAACCAATCCACCACCAGCGGCACGCCGTACAACGTCAGAATCACCACGTAGGTGGTCATCATGCTTACCGTCGTCTTGCGGAAGATCACCGAGCAGAAAAGCGCCATCACGGTGGTCGTGAGACTGCTTAGCGCGATGATCGCCACGTAGCAGAACATCGTCGGCATGTCGGCCCAGTAGGTCCACGGCGGCAGCAGGCACGCCAGCAGCAGGGGCCAAACCAGGAAACTCGTCAACACCATCGAGATGCGCAGGCCGGAAAAAAGCTTGCCCCAGAGAATCTGCCAGGGCGAGAGGATCGTGGTCAGCAGCAGTTCGAGCGTTTCGCGTTCGCGTTCGCTGGTGACGGCCCCCGCCGAAAAGACCGGTCCGACCAGCATGTTGAACAGCAGCACGTACGAGGCGTACCACGGCGCCATCTGCGGCGCCATGTACATGCAGCCCGCCATCAGGAACAACGACAGGCACATGCTCAACTGGATCACCAGCCGCAGCATGAGCGTCCCTTGGCCGAACAATTCGCTCCGCATCTCCTTGTCGTAGACCGGATTCAGGCCGTCCTGCATGAAATCGGTCCGCTTGGCGGGGGCGAACAGTCTGTCGGGAAATTGGTCGCTGCGGATGACCATGCCCACCGCCTTCCGCTGCTCCATGTCGGGATCGACGACTTCCTTCGCCTCGGCGCCGACGTCGGGCGGGCGGAGCAGCCGCTGCGTCGTGGCGATGAACAGCACCGCGCACACCGCGGCGCAGCCGCCGGGAATCAGGAACGCTAACACCACCAGCCGAAGCTCTGCCTGTTGCTCGAATAGCTTGTAGAACATCACGCCGAAGAGCACCATCGGCAGGATGATCAGATAAGAGACGACCAGCGAGGCGATGGTTCGCGTGAAGCGGCTGCTGGCCGTCACGCAAATCATGCCGAACATGACGACCGACGCCGCCATCGCCAAATACGTGGCCAGCACCTCGTAGAGCGACACGCCGCCCAGCGGCAGGCAGAGCATCACGATCGGCAGCGAGGCGAAGACCAGCACGGCCAGATGGCTCAGCGAGGCCAGCAGCTTGCCGACCACGATCGCCCCCGGCCGCAGCGGGCTGGCCAGCAGCATCTCGTAGGTCCGGCGTTCCTTCTCGCCGGTGATCGTTCCGGCCGCGAAGCTCGGCGCCATCAGCGACAGCAGCACGTATTGGCCCAGAAAGAACAGATTGACCAACTGCCGCGCCTCGGGCGGGCTGCTGCTCAGATCGAGCCGCTCGCTGCTCGGCCACGCCACGTAGACAACGGCCCCCAACATCGCCACGTAAGCGAAAAGCAGCACGAAACCCCGCAACATGCGGAGGTTTACAAGGAGTTCGCGTTGCAGGACGGGGTTTTCTAGTAGGTACATCACTCGTTCCAATGAGCCGCTGTCAACGCGGTCGGAGTGTAATCGACATTTCGGCTCCGACGGCCTGGGCAACGCGATCGAGCACGTCGGAGCGAAGGGTCCGATCACCCGCAAGCCAATCGCAGAGCAATTCGACGGGTATGCCCGCATCGCGAGCGATGGCGTCCAGTGCACGCCGGCTTTGATGGACTGCCCGCCGAAGCCGGCCGCTCATCGTGTCTTCCAACGCAGCCTCTCGCAGCCGTTTCGAGCGCTGTATTGCTTCCGGCAGTTCCGCCGCAATTGCCTCGCGATCCGCGCGAAGCTGTTCGAGTAGCTCCGCTGGGACAGTTTTGGATGATGGCACAGTCGTCGCTTTCTCAGAAAAGGTTCCGTTGTTGCGCCATACTGACTTCCAATACGTCGGCCAGGCCGTCAACGGGAAGCCTCATCAATTCGGCAGGCTCCATCTTGTATAAGCCCCCACCATAGACCCGCCCCTCGTTGACAAAGTGCTCGGAATGAATCGTTCGGAGGGTTTCAAACACCTCCGCAGCCTTCTTCTTCAGCATCGGAGCAATGAAGTTCCTCGGATAAAGCAGCAGGTAAACATTGGCGGCCGTCGCTTTTGAATGGTTCCAGATGAATCGGAACGGCCTTTCGAGGGATCGCCCCATGTAGGTGCAGAGAAACGGGGTTGGCTCTCGCTTCTCTTGTGAGTACCAAGGGCGGCGACGACTAGTTATGTATCCCTCGTGGATACCCTGCTTCTTCCCGCCCTCCAAGTACGCGGCAAATCGAGGCCACTTCCCGCGAATGTCCTCTTCATTGAGTTCGCAGGCAATTAGGGCCAGTTGTCGATCAAGCATCGGCCAACCATCGGCATCGGTTTCGACAATTGCTTGCTTTAGAAAACGAGGACTTGGAAGTATTGGGCGAACACAGGCGTCCGGAACTCCCAATTCCTGGAGTTTCTCCCTTGGCACAATAAAGAAGTCGTTACTTCCCGTTGCGAGTCCGCGTTTCACTGTGAAAAAATCGCCTAGCGTTGCCGAGGAGAGCTTAGCTCGACCGCCGCCCTGGCGCGGCAGCGAAGTCCACTTTCTCGTGGCCCGCAATTCGTCAAGCGAGACCACGTTTGTTGTGGCCGGGTGTATCAGCGTGCCACCAAACGAGAAAATTGCGTTGTCATCCGCCTTCGGCTTGCGTTTCTCGAAAATGACAACTGCGGAGGACACCAACGCATCGTCGAATTGCATGTCGGACGGGCAAAAGCGATGTATTTGGAGAAGGCAGACCCGTTCCGTTAGATACCGTTTCACCTCGTCCCCGTAGTTCACGTCCATGAACTCGGAGGGAATCAACCAGATCGCCAATCCATTTTCCGCAAGCCAATCATGGGCAATTAGCAAAAAGTAACAGTACAGACCGGCCAAGCCGCTTAGCCGCAGCCCGGTAGCGTTTTCCGCCAATTCACGCAACCGTAGCTTCTCTCCTGCTGCCAAGTGGTGATGGCGAACATAGGGCGGATTTGTCAGAACCACATCATAGACAGCTTTTGGCTCCTGCTTGGTGAAGTCCCCTTGAATTACCTGCAAGCCTTGCCGTTGCCAGATTGACTCTGCCGCTTCGGCAAACGATTTGTCCAGTTCTATTCCCGTTGCACCCGATATGCGATCGTTTGGAAAAGTCTGAATGAAGGCGCCGAAGAATGACCCGGTGCCTATGGCTGGGTCCAAGAAGCGAAAAACGCCCTTGCGTCGCCGCAGTTTGTTCCAGCCGTAGAGGGCAATATCGAGAGACAAGGCGGGCGGGGTGGCGAACTGGCCCCACCGATTGCGCTCTCTTGCCGTCTTCAGCCGGTCGAGCCTGCTTTGCTCCGTCAATCGCGAGGCTTCCGCTTCAAGTATGGCCGTCATCCCCTAAATCCCCAACTGTTCAATATCCTCGATCCGATGTTCCCACACCCAATCAATGCCATCGGCGGCCTCGTAGCCCAAATACCCGCTGTCGAAGTATCCGCAAAGAAAAACGATGTAGCAAACATCCTCCCCAAACGTCGCTTTAAGCTGGCTAATCTTCTTTGCTTCCTCTTTGCGTCTCTTGTTCGTGTTCGTAAAATCGCCCGCTGATTTTGCCTCAACCATAATGGGCAGACCGTTAGGACGCAAGATGCGGGGTTGAATCAGAACGTCAACCGACACGTTTACCTTGTGTCCCTCGCCGCCCGTCGCCACGGAATAGTGAAACGTAAATGTACCGGGCGGCATGGCAGTCAGCGCGACACCGGACGGATGGGGCTTCTTAGTGTATCCCTTCTTCGTCAAATATGCCCCGATCTTGTCAAGCTGGCGTTCTTCCTGGGCGTTCCTAATGATCGGGTTGGCTACCGTTCCTGTGAGCCTATCGGCCACAATGGTTGACGCTCTATGTCTTTCCGCCGCAGTTGGCGATCGACGTTCGGGAATCCAGACAAAGATATCTGGATCGAGCAACTTGCCAATCACCTTGACGATCCTTGCCAAATGAAGCGCCAATGTTTGCTCGGGCATCCGAACGGACAACTTGCTTTCCTCCATGTTTTCGACAAGGTTCTTGCTCGTGTGCGCAAGACCGACGAGTCTATCAACCGCAAGCGGGGGACAGCATGACATGCGGAGCGTCGGCAAAATGCCCGGACGAGAAAGCAATAACTCAGGCGATACATCGCGCATATCGTTGCTGTCGACAATTGCACGCTCGACGCTCTCGGTAACCTTCATTCGGGTGGCTCGAAAGGCTTTGGGAGCAAACTTCATAAACCACTTATTGTAGTGGTCCACAGAAGCTTGCGTATCCTGCTTCCACATATGAGGCTTGTCCAGATTGACGGCCATGTGTCTTGTTCTCGGCTAATGCTTCACTGCGTTCAAGTCTCGCAATTATAGCGGATTGGATGCCTTGTGCCACTACAGGCTTGTCTCTCAATGGCCTACGCCACCGCCCCCTTTGTTACCATCATAAACACGTCCTCCAACGTCGGTTCCTTCTCGGCGAAGGAGCTGACCCGCACGCCGCCGGCCAATAGGCGTTCTAAAATCGCGGCAGTCTGCTGGTCGTCGGCCGCGAGCTCGACGGTGACGTGGTTGTTCTCGATCTGCACGTCGCGGGTTTCGGGCTGGCTGCGGAGGATCGAGACGCCGGCCTCCATGTTCTCCAGGAACTTGATCCGCACGATCCGATTTCGCTGGATGCGATGATACACCTCGTCGATCGGGCCGCACATCAGCAGCTTGCCGCGCTCGATGATGCCGATCGACGTGCAGCAGTCGGCCAACTCGGTGAGGATGTGGCTGGAAATGAGGATCGTCTTGCCCATCCGCCGCAGTTCCTTCAAGAGGGCCTTCACCTCGACCCGCGCCCGCGGATCCAGCCCGCTGGCGGGCTCGTCGAGGATCAGCACCGGCGGGTCGTGCACGAGCGTCTTGGCCAGGCAGAGCCGCTGCTTCATGCCGCGGGAAAGACTGTTGACGAACGCCTCGCGCTTGCCGGTCAGGTCGAGCAGATCGAGCACGTCGCCGACGACTTGCCGCCGGCGGTCGCGCGGAATCTGATAGGCCACGGCGAAAAAGTCCAAAAATTCCCAAACTTTCATGCCGTCGTAGACGCCGAAGTTATCGGGCATGT
The DNA here is from genome assembly GCA_963719005.1 of uncultured Planctomycetia bacterium. Lineage (GTDB taxonomy): Bacteria > Planctomycetota > Planctomycetia > Pirellulales > Thermoguttaceae. Next base: position 1,034,438 of record CAVRAR010000014.1, on the reverse strand, counting down.
AGCCGACGCTGCGGCGGACGCCAAGCGGATCCTTGTTGACGCGATGCCCGTTGACGATTCCGTCGCCGCCGGTCGCCTTCAGCAGCGTTGCCAGAAAACGGATCGTCGTGCTCTTGCCCGCCCCGTTGGGCCCGATGAAGCCGAACATCTCGCCGGGCTCGATCTTCAACGACAGACTATCGACCGCCAGCAGATCGCCGTAACGTTTGGTGAAATTGAGCAGCTCGATCATGTTTGGGGGCTCTATTGCGTTTCCACGTTAGTCTTGAGATTCTTATCCGGGGCGGGCGGATCTCCGAGACCATAGCCGAGGTGTGCGACGACCAGGATGCCGCGCCTGGCTTGCGGCGCCGCCGGTTTGATCGACAAGCCCGGCAGATCGTCGGTCGACCAACCGATTAAGCGGACCTCGCCGACGTCGAGGCTGTTGGCGTCCTGGGCAAGGATGAGCAGCGTGTGAAGGCTCAACGCCCCCGACGTCGTGCGCGACGCGCTCAGAGGCGACTGTTCGCGCTGGCTGGTCCAAAGCTTGGCCGCGCCGGGGTCATCGAGGCCGTTCCAACGGACGGGCGATTCACTGAGCCCTGAAGTGCCCACCCCTCCCGGCGTCTTTGCAGCGGGAATCTCGCCGATCCAAGCCTCTTCAAATCCAAACGGGGTCTTTCGCAGCAGCCCCACGCCGTGCAAATTCAACTTGGATCGGTTGACCAGTTTCCAGGTGCGGTCGGCGTCTTTGACCAGCGAAATGCCGCCGCCGAGGTCGAGCATCTCCTCGCTGTGGACCAGTCCGGTCGAGTTGGAATTGACGGGAAAGTCCGAGAGCGTGACCTGGTCGCCGCGGCGGCAAGTCAGCTTTTGCACCTGCTGCCCGTACGGCATGTTGAAGCCCCCGGGCTCGCCGACGGTCGGAAAGGGTAATACCGCGGCGCCGGGATCGTCGCATTGCAGTCGGTAATAGGTGGTCAGCGAGGTATATAGGGCGTTGTAACGCGCGACGTGCGCGCGAGGATAGTTGCCTTGAATTTCCGCCACGGCCACCTCGGTTTGCAGCCGGGCGAAACCGATGTCGAGCCGGGCCAAACGGATGACCGTGCCGGTGCATGCCACGGCAATCACGGGCGCAGCGGCCCAGGCCAACTCGACGCGCCCCAGCCCGCGAAACAGCAGCCAGTTCACCGGCACGAGCACCACAATGTAGACCGCCATGACCCAGATCACGAACGTGTGATTGGGGATTTCGATTCGGGCGGCGTCTTGCAGCGTCTTTCGGGCCGCCCGGGCCACGGGGTTGAAATCGTTCCACGCCGCCACCCCCGGCGCGGTGACCGGATCGTTATCAGTCATCATCGGTCGCGGTGACCGGTAGCCATACGACACGTCCTGCTGCGGCGCCTCGACCTTGTCGGCGCCGTACGTTGCCAACGGAACGCCGGCATCGCGGGCGAAGTAGCGCAGGGCCGTGACCCGCCCGGCATCCAGTCGCTCGCCGCCGTCCTTCCATTCAAGCAGCGGCTGGGCGTCGCTGGTAACGCTGTACCTTCGCGGCGGGTGGCGAAGCAGCATGGCGCTGAAGACTTCGTCGCGCCCCGGCCAGTCGGTAAAGTCCCGTTCCGACAAGCGGAATGCAGAGACCACGATCCGCCCTCGTCCCACGCGGCGCTCGGCCAGCAGTTCGCCCGCGCCGGGCACGAATTCGGCCTGGCGATGCTTCTGCAAGCGAATACCGCTCCACGCCCGCGCCGGCAGCAGCGGCCGAATCGCCTTGCCCGAAAAGGCATTCAGTTCCTTCAGGTCCGCGGAGCCCAATTTGCAGGCGCCGGCCGACAAAGCGGGCAGATAGGGGGCGAGAAAACTGTCGCCGAGGGTGTCGAGCGTGTCGGGACCGCTGAGGATCAACTGCCCGCCCCAGTGCAGCCAGTCGAGCATCGCCTGCTGCTGCACCGGGTCCAAGGCGCCGGGCGAGGCGTCGTCCCACAGCACGCAGGCGATACTGGTCCACTGCATGGCGTGCGCCGGCAGCGCCGGTCGCCGATCGGTTGCGAGCATCGTCACGCGATAATACGGCGCGGCGACGTTGTCCAAGCTGCTGGGCGGACGGATCGAATCGAGCTTCTGAACGTATTGATACGCTTCCGGCGTTCGCGCCAGAACCACGAAATGATATTGCCACGACGGCATGAAGCCCATCAGCCGCTCCGGCGGAAACTCGACAACGCGGCGGCCGCCCTGGCCGGCGTTGTAGCAGTACCTGGTCGAAACGCTTCTGCTGCGCGATGGGACTTGCGGGACAAACAGCACGGATTCCAGCGATTTAACTTGCTTCTTCGGCAGCGCCACGTCGCGGCACTCGGCCAGGTTGAAGGGGGTGTCGCCGATCGTCACCGGGTTGCCTTCGCCGTCGATCAAACTCAACTCGAGCTCGCCGACGAAGTCGAAGTGGTTGGTCTTGGCATCTTCCAGCGCCACGCAGGTCCAATGGCCCGGCTTGGCGTAATAGCCGATCATGGGCCGTTCGCTCGGCGGACGCGAAACCAGGAATTTCACCTCGAAGTCGGGCTTGGCCCGCTCTTCTTCCTCCTTCTTCCGTTCCAGTTCCTCCTTTTCGATCTCCTCCGGCGTCTTGGGGGGCGTACGGCGGCAACCGCCGCAACCGGGCAGAAACGCCGTCAGCGTCAGTAGCAACCCGATGCAGATCAGCCGCGCCATGCGTCTCTCCATTCCGCCGCTGCCCAAGAGAACACTGGCAGTATACCAACTATCCGAACCGTTGCCCACTGGCCCATTGGGGCTATCTGGAGCGTTTTTCCGACGCCTCTTGGCTGCCGGGGATGGGTGCGAGACCGCAAACGGTTCGTTGGCTCGGTGGCAAGGAATTCTTGGATCGCGCGCTAGGCGGGTTCGAGCACTTGCAAACTCATGGTCAGTTGCAGTTCTTCGGCCTCTTGGAAATACTGGGCCATGTGCAAGGTCTTCAGATGGGCGTTGAGCGCGGTGAGGCTTTCCCATTTTTCGACGATCACGAGGGTGTTGTCTCGAATCGGGTCTTGGGCGGCCAGCCCGCTGCGGGAATCAACCATCGCCATGTATTCGATGCAGCCCTGTTCCGCCCGAACCTTCGGCATCAGCGGCCGGAACAACGCCAGCAGTTCCTCGCGTCGCCCCGCGGCGACTTGAATCGTGGCAATCACACAGATCATTGTGATATACCTCCGAATTGGCTCAATAGGTCAACAACAGCCGATCGGCGACTACTTCGTCTTCGAGGGTTTGGCCGTTCATCTGAAAGCGCCGCAACATGGATCGACCACAATTAACAAGAACCTCACGATCGAAGAGTCCCCTGGGAAGTGAAATATGACACGCATGATTCCCGGATTTCTTGCTGCCGTCGATGCTCATGGCAACGAAAACGCCTCGCCGCTTACACCGCGCCGTGGTGTCGAAGAGACGTTCCAGGCTGAGGCCTTGCGCTCCGTAGAGGATGCTTTGCGAATGACGGTACGGAGGATCGCAATACACCAGGTCTCCTTGCTGGGCGGAATTCATGGCATCCTCGAAATCCAGCGTTGCGAACCGCGTTCCCTGGATCCTCCCGTGCCACTGACCAACTCGCCGCGAAAAACTGGCGGGCGAAACGGGTTTGTGAATCCCGCAGGGCGTGGACATGTATCCGTCGGCCTGCCGAAAGCGCACCACGCCGCCGTAGCACGCCCGGCATAGGAACAGCAAATCGGCGCCGTTGGGATGGTAATTGTACGCCGCCTTGATCCTCTCGTATTCTTCCTTTTTCTCGCCGCGCATCATCGCTTGCCATCGCTCGGTATACCAAGCGACAAGCGTCTGCGGCGATGCCTTCAACGTCACCCAGATTTCCATGAGCGGGCCGAAAGCGTCGGATGCGAAGGCGCGTTGCGGAGACAGAGTGCCAAGGACCGCTCCGCTACCAAGAAACGGCTCGAAGTATGTGCCGAATCGGGCCGGGAAGAAGGATGCGATTTCGTGGGCGAATCGTTGCTTGTTCCCGATCCATTTCAACAGTTGCAGGCGGAAGGGCGGCAGTGTCGCCAAGGAGCGATCTTCGAACAGGAATTGCTGCGATTCCATTGCCGCCCCGCCGCACTTGGTCGATTCTCCGAGAACTGGATATTCCGACATCAGTTAAATCATCTACTTCGTCCGGTTCCAATGAGGTTGCAGTACGGCGTCTATTGCGGTTCCATCCAGGCTTCGGCGTTGCTCAAGGGCCGCCGCTATGGCCTCGACACCTGCCCAACGCTGCTCAACAAGTCGCTCGGTTCGCTCTAGAGCAGTTCCACGGTAGGTCTAGCGCATTCTGGGCGAACTCGGTAAATTGGGTTCATCTCACTCAAGGAGGTGACCCTGATGAAACCGTACGATGCGGAGTTTCGCGGCGAAGTGCTCGCCGCGTGCGATACGAACGAAGAGCGGCGCGTGATCGCGCTGCGTTTCAAAGTTTCAGAATCTTGGGTGCGGCGCATCCAGCAACAACGTCGCGAGACCGGCCAAGTGGCGCCAAAGAAGGCGGCTCCGCGTCAGCCCGCGTGGCATGCTTGGGCAGACTGGCTCGTCGCCAAGATCGCGGCTCGGCCCGACATCTATCTGCGCGAACTGCAAGCCGATTTGAAGCGGGAGCGCGGCGAAGAGGTTTGCCTGGGAACGCTTTGCGCCGCATGCCAAGCGCTCAAGCAGTCGCGAAAAAAAAGACGCTGATTGCCAGCGAACAGGATCGCCCCGATGTGGTTGAGCAGCGCGCGGCATGGCGCGCTTCGCAGGAGTCGATCGATCCCGCCAAAGTCGTTTTCATCGATGAAACGTGGGCTAAATCCAACATGACCCGCACCTACGGCCGCTCGGAACTCGGCACGCGTTTGCTGGAAAAAACTCCTTGCGGACGTTGGCAGACGACGACTTTTTTGGGCGCATTGCGGGCCGAGGGATTCATCGCTCCGCTTACCGTGGAAGGCGGCATCAACGGCGAACTGTTCCGCGCCTGGGTCGAGCAACATCTGGCACCGGCCTTGAAACCTGGCGACATCGTGGTGATGGACAATCTCTCCAGCCACAAGGTGGCTGGAGTTCGCAAAGCCATCGAAGCGGCCGGTGCCGAGCTGCGCTACCTGCCCCCGTACTCGCCGGACCTGAACCCCATCGAGTTGGCGTTTTCCAAGTTCAAAAAGTTGCTCCGTGACGGAGCCGAACGGACCGTCGATAAGCTATGGAAACTCTGCGGCAGCATCCTCGACCAATTCACGGAATCCGAGTGCCGAAACTATTTTCAACACTGCGGATACCGCTACGCCTAAAATGAAACCGCTCTAGCATTCGGTCGAGGTAATCGTTACAGGTAAACTCATCCGGGTATCTGCGTCCAGCAATATGCAGAGGATTGTCGCCCGGATGCGCCACGAGCATGGCCTTCGGGCTATGTGCCGGCCCCAGGAATCTTGCTTGTGCGACTGCTCCGGCACACTTCACCATCACCTCTTCCTCATTCCATTGGGCCCATTCTGGTGTGTCACATGGTGGCTCATCGGTATCGACAAGTTCTGTTTTCGCGGGCCATTCACCGTCAGGTTCAATTGTAGCTCGTTTGATCTTCCGCCCAACGACCAGAGCCATTACAACATGTCCAGCTTCGTGATAAGCGGTAGGATTCAAGAACGCTCTCCTCGGATCGGCATAGATTTCGGTGGTATACTCGCAATGCTCCAATTCCTTACAGCGCGCGGCGAATGCGGCGGACCGTGCGGCCGAAGACGGGCTTCGGCGGGGGCGGCTCGAAGGGCTCGTCGCTCTCGGCGTCAAGCTCCTCGCTCGGCTGCGGCTTGGCCAACGCCACGAAGCCGGGAATCTCGCCCCGCTTCAACAAGCGGTTGATTCGCATCTCGATCCGCGTCAGCTCGTTGCCCTCTTCGGGCGTGACAAACGTGAAGGCGATGCCCTCGCGGCCCATCCGGCCCGTGCGGCCGACGCGATGCACGTAATCGTCGCAAAACTGCGGGATGTCGTAGTTGATGATGTGCGAAATCGTCGTCACGTCGATGCCGCGGCCAACCACGTCGGTGGCCACCAAGACCTTCGTGCGGCCGTCGCGAAAATGACGCATCACGCGGTCGCGGGCCGACTGCTGAAGGTCGCCGTGGATCGTATCGACGCTCTTGAACTTCTCCGACAAGCGGCGGCACACCTTGTCGGTTCCGCGCTTCGTGCGGCAAAAGACGATCGCCTGCTGCGGATTCTCGCGCTCCAGCAGTTGCACCAACAGGTCGAATTTCCGTTCGGGATCGACCGTGAAGTACGATTGCTCGATCGTTTCGACCGCCAAGTCCTTGGTCGAAAAATCGACCATCTGCGGATCGCGCATGTAACGCTCGGCCAGCCGCTTGACCGGCGGCGGAATCGTGGCGCTTAGCAGCAGCGTTTGCCGGGCTTGCGGGCAGCGGCGGAGAATCTTCTCGATGTCGGGGCGGAAGCCGATGTCGAGCATCCGGTCGGCCTCGTCGAGAACGACGAAACGAACGCCGCCGAGCACCAGCGAGCCGCGGCCGATCAGATCGATCACGCGGCCGGGCGTGCCGACGACGATTTCGGCTCCGCGCCGCAGATGCTCGACCTGCTGCCGGATCGGCTTGCCGCCGTAGACCGCGACGACGCGAACGTCGTGGCCGAAGGCGAGCTTGACGCACTCGTCGCGCACCTGGACGGCCAATTCGCGGGTGGGGAGCAGCACCAGGGCCTGCACGCCGGGGTTTTGCGATCGCGGTTCGAGGCGTTCGAGAATCGGCACGCAGAAGGCGGCGGTCTTGCCCGTGCCCGTCTGCGCCTGGCCCATCAGATCGATGCCCTGCAGTGCTTGGGGAATCAGCCCGGACTGGATGGGCGTGGGATCGAGATACTCGGCCTCGGCCAGCGAGGCAAGCATGACCTTCGAGAGCCCCATGCCGGCGAAGCCCGACGTTGTCGTTGTCGGCGCCGCCGCCGATTCCGCGGCGGCAGACTGTTTCTTGCGTTGAGGTGGACGCGAAGGTTTCTCCGATTTCTTTTCGTCTCTCCTTTCGTCTGGCAAGGCTGTCGGCGCCGGTTTTCGCGAAGCAGGATGGTCGCCGCGCGGACCCGGCGTGCGCTCAGTTGCGGCGACCGTTGCTCTATCAGCCGGTGTCGGCGGTACAACTGCCACCTTAACACCGGACGCCGGCGGCGCTGCCGATTCCGTGGCCGGCCGTTTCTTCCGCCGACGAGGACGCGAATGTTTCACTGGTTTCTTTTCGTCTGTCAAGATTGTCTCACCCTACATCGTTTGTCCTTCTTCGTGCCCACCTTCGGCCCACCGCTCCAACATTTCGAACTGCCGATCGAACCGATGCTCGCTCACGCCGTACGGGCTCTTGAAAAAGCTCGCTAGGAAGGGCATTTGACCGACGTGGCCGCGACGCCACGCCAGCTCCGTCAGCCGCACCAGGTCCAGCACAAGCGGGGCGGCCAGGAACGAGTCGCAGCCCTCCCAGATGAACTGCAACGTCATCGGCACGCCCAGGAAACCGGCGAAATGGACGTGGTCCCACGCGGTCTTCCAGTCGCCCAGGTCGGGCACATTTTCGAGCGACACCAATGTCTTCGGTCGATAGCCCAGAATCTCGCCAAGCAGACGGTCTTTGCTCTGCACCTTCGCCTGCTTGTTGGCCGGATCGTCCAAAACCTGGGCGTCCATGTTGCCGAAGATATTGTGGCCCACCCAACTCATCACCCGCAGGTTTCGCCGGGCGAACATCGGCGCCAACACGCTCTTCATCAGCGTCTCGCCCGTCTTGCCGTCGCAACCGTAGTGCCGCGTGCCGCGCAGCCGGGCAAGTTCGTCGATCGCCGCCGGCGAAGAGCCGAGCGAAGGCGTGAAGTTGATGTACGAGTAGCCCGCCGCCAACGCCGCAATCGCATACAGTGAACTGGCCGGCAAAGGACACTGCTGCCCAAGGTCCAACAGCTTCTCGAACTCCGCCCAAGCGGTCGGCAGACTCGACGTATCGACCGTCGCTTCGGTCGACGCCACGTTGACCACGATCAGATGGGCGAGCCCCTCACTGCGAACGAACTCGGCCATGTCGCGGCCCACCCGGGCGATCGCCTCGCGGGGCGTCTCATTTCGCGGCACGTCGCCGTCGGCCAGTGCGGCGATCGTCTCGCCAACCCGAAAAATCGTGCCCGGGCGAATTCGGCGGTCGATCTGCTCCAACTCGTCCCGGCATTGCTCCACCAGGATCGCCATCGCGGTGCGGCTTTCGCCGGCCATCCGCGCGACTTCGGCCAGCAGCGGGGCGCGGCGAATGTCGTGTCCAGCAACGATGAGCCGCTCGAAATCAATTAACCCAAGTTTCCCAAATTGCGGCAATTGACTTGCCAGGCCGACGGAGTCAATTAGTCCCCTCTTCAGGGCGGAAAGACCGAGAATCGCAGTGGAAGCCACCCCCCCTTTTGCGCCAATCAACCAGACGCCAATATGCGAATCTGCCATGCGTCTCATTGTCGGCCAAGCGGCGCACCTCGTCAACCGGGGCGAGCGACAAGATGGGATACACTATAAGGGGATTCGAGGTGCGGCCGGATCTGTTGGCGTGTCCGGTCATTCTGAGCGCAGTTGAGAGGAAATCTGGCCGCACTGGGTTCTCGCGCCCGCGGGCCTGTTCGGATTTCTGTGTCAAAAGGGCATCGGAGCGTCAAAGAGGACAGTTCCATTTTCGCTGACACGAAAATTGGGACAGTCCCCACCCGCTAGACTGAATCGACGAAGGAACCTACCATAGGAGACTTGCTCCATGTGAGGAGAGGTATCGAATGGATACTAAGAAGTCGAGCCGCAACATCGCCGCCACCATCCAGGAAGTGCTCGGCTACCTGAACTTCTCCTCGGGCGCGCCGGATTCCCGGTTCCTTGAGAATCTGAACAAACTGTTCATCTGGGTGGCAGCCAAGGTGACGGCGAAGGAGCCGGCTTGGCAGGCTCTCGGAAAGCTGCTGGCGGCCGAATTGCAGGCGGTTCACGGAAAGTCGGACGTCTTCCAGCAAATCGATCAGGCCGAAGCGGTGCTGCGGCTGGTCTTCGACGCCGCACTGCCGGCCTATCGCGAGTTCCACCGCGACCTGCTCTTCCACCAGACCGACGACGGGCTGTTTCAGCCGTTCTTCATCGGGCGGGTATGCGAGGCGGTGTTGCGGCAAGGCGGGCCGTGGGACGAAACCGAGCGAATCGTCTCGGCCGCCTTGCACCAGTTGAACGATTACCTCGGCCACCGGCCCGTGGCCGTGCTTCGCACCGAGCAGAAGATCCAGCCCTACGACCACGAGTGGGTGCGGCCCATCCCGCTGTGGATTCGCGGGGCCGGGGTCGCCTCCGGCCCATACCGCGAGCTAGTCGAAACCGCCCTGGCCATTCTCGACGCCACCGATCCCACGCTGCGGTTCGACGCGATGTTCGCCATCGAGCAGCTCGACGAGTTGGCGCTCGACCCGCGGGCGTACGATTTCGACCACCCGGCGAACAAGCGGCCCAATTACCTCTTCGGCCAATGGGACATGAACCAGTTGGACAACTCGGGCCGCTGCCGGCGGTTCGTCTTGCAGCAGGTGACGCTCGACGCCATGCTCGACCGCTTGGAGCATCGCGGCCGGTTGTCGCGGAAGCAAGTGCTGTTCGAGGAGGCGGCGGTGTTGGCCGGCACGATGCTGATGGGCTCGGGCGTCAGCGGCGATCGGCCCGACGCCCACGATTCCGCCGCCACGCTGGCCACGCTCGTGCAGAAGATCGCCGTCTACCGCGACGCTTTCTACGAGCAGTTGTTGCGGACGCTCAAGGGGGCGCACGCCGAACGGCTGCGTGCCGAGGCGGTGGCGATGCGGCAGCCCTTCGGCGGCGCCCGGCAGCATTTCAATCACTACCTGGCCCGTCGCCGCGCCCTGCAATTGCAGCACGTCCACCTCGCGCAACTCTTCGCGGCCATCGGCTACACCGAAGCGGCGGCGCGGCAGGCCGAGGTCGTGCCGGTGGCTTCGGCGCGGATGACCTGCGAGATGCGTTGTCGCATGGCGACCGCCCACCTGGCGGTCGATCGCGGCGACCTTGCTGCTGCGGCCTCGCAACTGCCGCCGATCGAAGACCTGCTGCGGCGGGCGATCGAGTGCGGGGCGATGGTCGATCCCTGGAACATCCTCGGGTTCGGCGGCCAGTACAGCCTCTTTCCCGCCGTCGAAAACAGCGTTTACGATCATCGCATCGACGAATTGCTCGACATGATGAGCGACATCTTCATGTTGTACGTGCGGATTCACAAGGCGGCCGCGGCAACCGGCGATCTCGGCTTGCAGCAGGCCCTGTCGCGGAGCCTCGCGGAACTGGCCCGCTGGTGGGATCAGTTCGCCAGCCTCGAAGTCGGCTCGATCGAGGGGATTTCCGGCCAGGCCACGCTCGAATCGGCCGAGAGCGTGGCGGCGGCACTGCGGGCGTGGCACGAAGGGCGGCGCCGCCGCCGGCGATCTCGCCTTCTGGCAGCGGAACGTCGAGCCTTTCCACTCGCCCAAGGCCTACGCACTGGTGATCGACACGTTGTTGGACCGCCGCGATCCCGTGGCCGCCATGGCCCTGTTGGTGCAATGGCTCAGCCAGGCCGAGGAAATCCCGCTGGTCGAGGAAGACTACTCCTTCCACGATCTCGCCCTGTTGTGGATGGAAGATCTTTGGGGCGACGGACCAACCGCGACGAAAACTCCCGAGGGCCGGTCGCTTCAGCGACCAGTCGATGAGCCCGCATCGAACCCAGTCTCCAAGCCGGCCAGTTGGCCGCTGGCGCGGAAGTTTCTCGACTATCTCGAAGCCAACGCCGAGGAATACTGGCAGGTGCCGCGTTTCGACATGGCCGCCCAGGCGTTGGGCAACGGCGGGGCGCAGAAGGAATCGGACGACGAGTTCGCCGACGACTTCGCCGACGAACCGGAAGAGGAGCCGGACGAGGAGGACGACCTGTTCGGCGCCGCCTATGAGGACGTCACCTACCGCGACAGCACTGACGACGGCGTCGAGGGGGAGATTTTCGAGACCGGCGAAAGCGCCACCGATTTCGAGTTGGTCGGCGAGGCCGAGCGGATCGTCAGCCGGCTGAGTTTTCTCACCACGGTGGCCCAATTGTGGAAGCTCTGCGCGACGGCCTCTCGGTCCGGCGACGCCGCCGATCGCGACGACGTGCTGGCCGGCTGGCTGGCCCAGGCCGATCGAAACCGGCGGCAATTGCTCGATCTGCTGGCTTCGGTGCAGCGACATCGAATCCCCCCGCCGCACGGCACTCAGGAGTCGTTGGTCGAATACGACCGCCGGCGAAGCATCAAGGAGACGCTGCAGGAAGAGATCATCCAGGCGTGCGTCGAGACCGGCGACGCCGCCCGAATGATCCGCGCGTCGATGGCTCGTCCGTCGCCTGCCGCGGGCGTGGAAGCGTGGGAACAACCGGTGGGCGAAGCGCTCTCGGCGCTGCGTGCGCGGCGACGCCGCCGGCGTGCGGGCCGTCTGGCCGAAGTTGCTGCGTTCGCTGGCCCAACAGCCGCTGCTCTACGTGGCGCTCGGGCGGGGCGGCAGCTCGCAGCGAATCGTCGCCGCGCGATCCATCCAATGCGTTCTCCGCCGTTTTTCCGGCTATCTGCCGCGGCTGGGATTGTTGACCGAGACCTGCCAGTTGCTCGAAACCGCGCACGCCATGGAGACGTCTCATCCGGTCGGTCCTGGCGGCGTCACCGAATTCGATCGCGTCTTCGAGATCGCCTGCAAGGCCGTCACCCAGTGTCTGGCGATTTCTTCCGCCGACTGGTATGGCCGCGGTAGAGCGTCGTCGAGCAAGAAGGGGAAGGCGGCGGCAGGCGATCGCGGGGCGAGGGGGACGGAGGAGGTTGCTAGCGAGACGGCGTCCTACGGTGAGACGTCCCCCCGGCAACCTCCTCCGTCCGCTTCCGTCGCGACGCCGAGTTTTTCCCGCTCGGCCGACGCCGGACTGATCGACCGCCTGGAGGAGCTTATCGAGGTCTTGCTCCGCTGCTGGCTGAGCCACAGCCGCGGCGTGCGGCTCTCCGTGCTCGAAACCGTGGCCGAGCCGCAGCGCTGGCGGCGACTGAAGCGATTCGTCGAGCGCTACGGCGGCGATCTCTTCACCCAGCGGTTCATGAACTTGGGGAATCTCCGCGGCATTCTGCACCAGGGCGTGCGCGAATACCTCGAATCGCTGCGGGAGCAGCCCGAGGTCGATGAGCCGTTCCACCTGTTGACCGAACTCGACACCGCCATTCCGTTGGACGAGGCCGCGCACTGGCTGGGCACCGCCATCGAGGCCGTGGTCGAGAACTACGGCGAATACGTCGATTACAACAGCATCACGACCCAGTCGGATCGCGGCGAGATGTTGTACACGCTCTTGGATTTTCTGCGGCTTCGCGCCAGTTACGACCGGATGGCCTGGAATCTCCGGCCGGTGGCGGTCGCCCACGAGACGCTGGTTCGCTGCGGCCGCGACGGCGCCGCCGACATTTGGCGACGCGCCGTCGCCGAGCGGACCGCGCCGATGGCCAACGAGCACCTGAGGCGTTTCAACGCGCTCTGCGAAGCATACGGAATGCGGCTGCCAAGCATCGCCGAGCATCTTGCCGAGCGGTTTGTCCGGCCGCTGGAGATCGACCGGCTGTGCGCGTTGATTCGTCCGGCCATCGAGGAGCTGCGCGAGGGCCGGCCGCCGTCGGCGCTGCGGCAACTGGAGGAGCAGGTTGACCGCTTCACCCAGGAGACCCTCGGCGCCGGCTTTGAATTGCCCAGTTGGCTGGAAGCCCTCGAACAAGAGGTGGAGCAAGCCCAGTGGCAAGCGAGCGACGAGGACGACGAGACGTTCGATCCGCACATCCGCATCCACCAGGTTCGCCTCTCGCCGGCGGAGGTCGAGCGGCAGCTTCAGCAGATGCTCGCCGAGGGAACGCCCTGGACGTTCGGAGACGAGTGATCCTTAAACCGCTTGCGGTGTCGCAAGAACGCATCAACGGAGACGCAACCGTTATGCTGAAGCATAACCTACAAGACGCACAAGACCGAAACGCTCTCCGCGAATGGGATCGCACGATCGTCTGGCACGCCTTCACGCAGATGGCCGAGTACGAGCCGTTCGTGATCGAGCGGGCCGAAGGCTGCGAACTGATCGACATCGACGGCCGTCGCTACATCGACGGCGGGAGCAGCCTCTGGTGCAACATCCACGGCCATCGCCATCCGAAGATCGACGCCGCCGTGCGCGAACAACTCGACAAAGTGGCGCACGTGACGAATCTCGGCTGCTCGAATCCAACCACCATCCGCTTGGCCAAGCGGCTGGTCGATCTCGCTCCGCCGGGTTTGAATCACGTCTTCTTCTCCGACGACGGCGCCACATCGGTCGAGGCGGCCGTGAAGATGGCCCTGCAGTATTGGCAACAGAAAAAGGGGTCAGGACTATTTTCAGCGGAGGGGTCGCCTTCGCAAACGCGCTCACGAGAGAAGACAGTTCTGACCCCTTTTTCGCGGACGTGCTACGTGGCGCTGGGCGAGGCTTATCACGGCGACACGATCGGCTGCGTGAGCGTCGGCGGGATCGAGCAGTTCCACGCCACGTTTCGGCCGCTGCTGTTCGACACGCTCCGCGTGCCCGCGCCCGACACGTACCGCACGCCGCCGGGTGTGGCCCGCGAAGACCTCTGCCGGCATCACTTGCAGAAGTTGGAGCGGGTGTTGGCCGAGCATCACCAGAAGATCGCCGCGGTGATCATCGAGCCGCTGGTTCAGGCGGCGGCGGGCATGATCATGCACCCGAAAGGATATCTCCGCGGCGTGCGCGAGTTGACGCGGAAGTACGACGTGCTGATGATCGCCGACGAGGTGGCCGTCGGCTTCGGCCGCACCGGCCGCATGTTCGCCTGCGAACACGAAGGCGTTTCGCCCGACCTGTTCTGCATCGCCAAGGGCATGAGCGGCGGTTATTTGCCGGTGGCCGCCACGCTGGCGACCGATGAAATCTGGGAGGCGTTTCTGGGGACGCACGCCGAGAGCAGGACGTTCTTTCACGGCCACACCTACGGCGGCAATCCGCTGGGCGCGGCCGCCGCCTTGGCGACGCTCGACGTGTTCGAGGAGGAGCGGACGCTGGAAACGCTGCCGGCGAAGATGGCGCGGCTCGACGAGCATCTCGCGCGGATCGCCCGACTGCCGCACGTCGGCGACGCCCGCCGCTGCGGCATGATCGCCGCCGTCGAATTGGTGCGGGACGTCGAGACCAAGGAGCCGTATCCGTGGCCGGAGCGGCGCGGCGCGAAGGTCTGCGACCACGCCCTGAGCGAGGGCGTGTGGATTCGCCCCTTGGAAGACGTCATTGTGATAATGCCGCCGCTGGCGATCTCGCTCAGACAATTGGATCAAATCGCAGAAGCGGTCGAGCACGGGATCGTGGCGGCGACCAAATAGGTCGTCTCTGGCCCCGGCCCCGTGCCGGCTGCTCTCCGACCCGTTAACGCTCACGCACCGGGTGAAAAGAAAGCTGTAAATCCTATGGACCCGCAGGCAAGCGAGATCCTTTTTCGCGTCAACGGCATCCAGCCGGCGATCGGGATACCCAGGTCACCGAGCACGGGACGGTGTTGGGCGATAGCGTGGCGTGGCCAAAGTGAGGTTTCCAATGCCGACTAAGCTTCTGTCTGTTTCGGCCGTTTCCGCGATCCTGGCCTCGTTGGCACTATGCGCGGCGCAGTCCCGCGCGCGCCGCTCGAGCACCGCTGGGTTTACCTTGGCACGAACTTGTTGGTTGACAAGAACGTCGAGGATGCCGTCGCGATCCTCGACCGGGCGGCGAAGGCGGGCTACAACGGTATCGTGCTGACCGACAGCAAGTTCTGCCGCTGGGATGATCTGCCCGAGCGGTACGTGCAGAACGTCCGCCGCTTCCGTAAGGCCTGCCGCGATCGCGAGCTCGCGTGCATCGCTTGCGTCTGCCCCATCGGCTACTCGAACGATTTGCTCAGCCGCGATCCGAACCTGGCGGAAGGGCTGCCGGTGGTCGGCGCACGTTTCGTGGCCAGGGGCCGCCGGCTTCTGCCCGCCGACGATTCCGTCCGCCTGGTCAACGGGGGTTTCGAGCAGGCGAAGGGGGACATGCCGGTCGGCTGGGGTTTCGTCGATCAGCCGGGCAAGATCACGTTCATCGACACGGCCGTGAAGTTCGAGGGCCGCGCGTCGCTGCGAATGGAGGACATCGGACTGCACGACCCGCAAAACGGTCTCGGTCGGGCGTGCCAAACGCTCGCGGTCAAACCTTTCCATTACTACCACGTCTCGGCGGCCGTCAAAACGCGGGACTTCGAGTCGGCCGGCGAGGTGCAAATCGCCGTGCTCGGGAAGGACGGCGCCGCGCTGAACTTCTACAAGCCGCACGTCGAAAGAACCCAAGACTGGAAGCGGATCGACGTCACCTTCAACAGCCTGGAATCCTCGCAGGTGAATCTCTACTTGGGCATTTGGGGCGGCCGGCGCGGCAAGATCTGGTGGGACGACGTACGGATCGAGCCGGGCGGGCTGGTGAACGTCGTCCGCCGCGACGGGGCTCCCCTGCGGGCCACCAGCCTCGATCGCCGCGTCGTTTACCGAGAGGGCCGCGACTTCCAAAACGCCCGCGACCCCAAGCTCGGCATGATCCCCTGGCCCGGCGGCTTCACCGCTTGGCACGAGCCCCCGGTGGTAACGCTGCCGTCCGGCAGCCGCATCCGCAACGGCCAGACGGTCTTGCTCAGCTATTTTCACACCGCGATCATCTACGAGGATCAGGTGATGTGCTGCATGGCCGAGCCGAAGCTCTACAAACTGCTTCGCTGGCAGATCCGGCAGGTCCACAAGCATCTCCAGCCGGACGGTTATTTTTTGCAGCACGACGAAATCCGCGTGCAGGGCTGGGACGAGAGTTGCCGCCG
This sequence comes from uncultured Planctomycetia bacterium, assembly GCA_963719005.1. GTDB lineage: Bacteria > Planctomycetota > Planctomycetia > Pirellulales > Thermoguttaceae. The sequence goes on along the minus strand of CAVRAR010000014.1, from coordinate 1,018,418 downwards.
CAGCGGCAAGACGCCCGGCGAGCTTCTGGCCGAGAACGTCGCCAAATGCGTCGAGTTGGTCCGCGCCGAAGACGCCGGCAAGCCGATTTACGTCTGGTCGGATATGTTCGACCCGACCCACAACGCCCAAAAGACGGGCCGGTACTATTTGGTCAAAGGCGACGGGCCGTGGTACGGTTCCTGGCGAGGGCTCGATAAGAATGTGGTGGTCGTCAATTGGAACTCGGCGGCCGACAAACGGATCGAGTCGCTCCGGCACTTCGCCGCCTTGGGCAACCGCCAGATCCTCGCCGGCTATTACGACGGGCCGGTCGAGGCGATTCGCGCCTGGCTCCGAGACGGCCAACAGGTCTCAGGAATCGTCGGAGCGATGTACACGACCTGGCAGCAGCAGTACCGAGATTTGGAGGCATTCGCCGCCGAGTTGGAGTCTCACTAATCGTAGAAGCGGTTCACTGAGTGTCTTTCACCCCGAGGCCCACGATTTCCAACAGCTTCAGCGCGTTCGATGTGGTTGCGACGCCGGGGCGGAGGCGGTAGTCGAAGGTCATCGGCCGCTCGGCGTCGCGATCGTGCAGCGTTTCGCAAAAATGGACGCAACGGCAGACGCCGGCCAGCGGTTCGCCCGTCCCCAGTTCGAGGTCGTGCGTCGAAATCGCGCCGATCGCTCCGCAGTCCAGCAGATGCCGCAGCACGCGCACCACGGCCAGGTGCCGCTCGCGCGAATTGGTGCCGAGCAGGATTTCGTCGAGAAGATACAGCAGCGTGCGGTGGTCGCGCGAGTCGCCGTCGCGGGCGGCGTCCACGATCTCCTTCAATCGCAGCAGCTCGGCCATGTAGAACGACACGCCGTCTTCCAGCGAGTCGCGGATTCTCATGCTGGTGGCCAGGGCGACCGGCGGCATGACGAGGCGTTCGGCGAATACCGGGCGCCCGCCTGCGCCAGCACCACATTGACGCCGATCGCTCGCAGCAGCGTGCTCTTGCCCGACATGTTCGACCCGGTGACCAGAAGGAACGAGCCGGCCGGCCCGATTTCCACGTCGTTGGGCACGCAGGTTTCGCACGGCAACAGCGGGTGGCCAAGCTGCCGGGCCTGCAATCGCTCCGCCGAGGCGTCGACGTCGGGCATCGTCCAGCGGGGATGGTCGTGAACCAACGTCGCCAGCGAGCAGAGGGCCTCGAATTTCCCCAGCGCCAGGAACCACCGCCGCACGTACCCGCCATGTTTCGCCTGCCACGCCTCCAGCAGATCCAAGACGTGAAAGTCGTAGAGGAACGCGAACTGGATGGGCATGTAGACGAAGAGCTTGAACAGCGGATCGTGCCGAATCGCCGCCAGCCACGCGATCCGGTTCAACTGCCGCATGCGCAGCAAGACGCCGCCGCCCAGTCCGGTCGCCTCGCGTTTGACGGCGTCGAGTTCGCTGCTCGAATCGGGCATCGCGTACATCAACTCGAACATGCGCAGATACCGGGCCGCTTCGCCGTGCCGGAGGTTCAGAACGGTGAAGACGCCGTGGACCTTGCCGCCGAAGAGCGCGATGATATTGATGTTCACAGCCAGCACGGCGGCGAAGGAATAGGCCGCGTACTCGAGGGAGAGAACGCCGAAAGCCATCAATACCGGAATCAGCAGCGCGGCCGCCGTCGCGGCGCGGCACAGCCAGCGAAGCCGCGGCCGCAATGCCAGCCAGGGAGCGCCTTCCGCCCACTCGACGAATCGCTCGGCCGTGCGGCCTCGATCCGCCAGCAGACGCCCTTCGACGATCAGCGTTTGACGCAGGTCCAAGTGCGGGGCAAGCTCGGCCGTGGCCAGTTGTCTCCGTTGCACTTCATCGGGCGCGGCCGGCGTCAGGAACCAATCGCGCAGCGTGCGGATTCCCAGCGGCGTGTTGGCCGCGCACAACAGGTGAAACAGCGACGCATGGCCGAAGAGGTCGAGATCGGCGGCCACCGCCTGATGTTCCGGCCGGCACTTCGACCCGCGTCTCCGGCAGGCCCTTCCAGTCGCGCCGCAGCCGGGCGATTGCCTGTTCGTTGACCTGCCGGAAGAGGAGATTGCGAAGCATCTGGCTGCGAATGTATTCGTGCCATGCCACGGCCGCCGAGAATCCGACGACGGCCACCGCGCCCGCCACAAACCACCACCGCGGCTCCCGGCTGTTCCAGGCCACGACGAACATCGCCGCCGCGACGACGAAGGCCGCCACGCGCAGGTGCATCACCATGCGTTCCTGGAAGGCATACCGCCGCTCGGCCGCCAGGAACTGATCCGCACGCCGCCGATACTTGGTTTCAATCGCCATGCCGTTGGACTCCATTGAATTTCGTCCGGATCAAAGGGCCGATTTGTGGCAGCGGTAAACCGTGGATGATTTTCGGGAGATGGTGTCATGCACGGCGTACACGCGCTGCTTTGCTTTGAAGGGAATCCGGGAAATCTGGGGCACCGGGCTGTCGTCTTCCGCTGCCGACAGCCGGTACAGGGAATACTCGACGCCGGGTTCCAGATCCTCGCACTTGACGATCACCGCCATCCGATCGGCGGTCTCCTTTTGCACAAAGAGTCGAACGGGCCGAGCGCCGTCCTCGATCCGGTACGAACGACAGATGCTGATGCCGTAGTAACTGTTATACTTGTTGGCGAACGAAAAGCCCTTCTTGGTCGAGCGAAGTTGACGCTCCGTAAGCGTGTAGCGGAATCCCCAAGTCGTGTTCAGAATGAGCGAGTCCCCCTCGACGCCGACGGCAAGGACGAAATGGTCAAGTCCCCACTCTTCGTGCTGCGTCGGGTAGATTTTCACGCCCACCAGCACGGGCGAGCCGGCGGAAATCTGCTTGCGAACCCAGTCGAGAAACTTGCCCACGTCGGCCGAACCGCCGGGCCAGTACCGACAGTCCATGCCCAAGCTCTTGAGTGCCTTGGGAATCTCGTTGGCGTACAGATCGGGATGAACGGGCTCACCAACCTCGTTGATTCGCTCTTGAGAACAGTAGACGCCGTAGTAGAGCAACGCCTCTTGGATCGCCGCTTCGCCGCACCAACCCTCCGGCGGCCGGCCGAGTTCGTGAATGCGGGGAGCGATTCCCAAGAGCGCGTCGTCGCCCTTCCTGACCGCCGTATCAGGAATGTCATGGGCGTCAACCGCAGAGAGCGGCTCGGCGAACTTCACCGTTCCCGGCGGCGGAAGCGAAAAGGGCCGGTCGCTTGCCTTCGCCCGGCGGCGCTGCACGTTGTACCATGCGTACTCCCGGCTCTCGGCGTCGAGCTTCGGAAACGGAATCTTCAGCGTCGTGCCGTCGGGCCGCTTGAGATAAACGAGCGTCGCTTTCGACTTTCGGTCGTATCGCGCGTCGACCGCTTCCGCACGCACGGCCTGCTTCCCATCGCTCGTTCGCCAAACCCGCACTTCCGCCGGTTCGGCAGAGGCGCGAATGCAGATCAGCAGGCAGAGCAGCGCGGCACCGATCAGCCTGTACTTCTCAGCTCGGTGGGGCAGACATTCCTGTCTGCCGCGAAAAATGCGACACATCTGGCAGACAAGAATGTCTGCCCCACCGAGCACTCTGTTGCTTGTCTTTTTCGTCATGGTGTCGAGCTTTTCCTCATCGCGTCATCGCGGGGGCCGCTCTCCGTGCTGAACAGCCACCAGCGGTCTTTCCGCTTCTTCGCCGATCGCGGTTGGCGTTCAAAGTAGATTTTCATCGTCGCGCCGGAATCGGTCAACACCTCGAACCAGTGTTTTCGCACGTACTGCTCGCCGCTGCCGTGACGGCAAGGGCCGGTTTCTCGCCAGGCGTTCAACACGCGGGCGATGGTCACGAGCTGCGATCGCCATTGGAACTGCCGCGGCAGGCCCGGCCCGCCGGCGGCCATTCGGCTCGTGCTCATCGTTCCGGCGACCGGGCGAATCGCTTCGCTTACGAATTCTTCGCTCATGGCCGGGTTCCCGTAAGTCGCTAGCTTGCATCCGATCGCCTCATTAGAGCCCGAAAACTGAGCGGCAGCAATCCGGTTGGAATCGCGACATGTCCGAGTGCGGCTCGATGCCGGATGTAAGGGTCGTGGACGGCCCGGCGATCGCGAGAACGGACTTCCCAATCGCGAACGTCCGCAAGTTCTTCCCGCTGAGCCGGGCGGTCGCTCTGGAGAAGTCTTCCTCGGTTGCCATTAGACGTCAGGGTGTCCATGCTGACCGTTCGGGAGGTTCGCCCGATCGAAATATCGAAGTACTGCTCTTGATCCAGGCGTCATTTCCTGCTAAATACGCCCAACCCTCATTGGGGGGCATGGCAGCTCGACGTGCTGACGGTGGAGGAATGAAGGGGCAGAAGCGGAGGTATCGAGCAGAAACGCCTGCAGTTCCTTTGTTGACGTCGGAGCATGGGCATGTCAGTGGTCGCCGTCCAAACAGGGTGCGTGGTTCCGAACCTCCAGGGCCATGAGCACCATCGTTCGCCACAATGGATCGCCGGACAAATCGCAGCACTCATCATCCTTGTGGGTCAACTGCCGACATGCGTGGCTGCCGCCCCGGTGACTGGTTGCCGGAATTCCGGCGGAATGATCGAGTTCGAGGACTTGGGGCAGTCTTGCACCGACGAGGGTCCTCAGCCGCGCCCGTTCCGCATGGAAGACGGGGAAACCGGTGTCCGACCGCCTTCCTCATTTGCAGATCGTCAGCAGCCGCAAATGACAATCTCGTCGCCCGCCTTTGAGCTTACCGGGCAAGGCGAACCCGTTTTGCCCCCGACGTCGTCAACTGTGCCGGTCGTCAAGCCGAGATCGTTTGCTCCATACGTCAAACTGTACGCTTTCGACTGGCAGGAGCACATGGACTCTGTACGATTGCTGGAGGAATTTGGCACGCTTTATGCCGTCGGATATTGCGCCGAATCTCTTCGCCCGGGTGATTTGCTGTTCGGCAATACGCACCCCAGATTTGTGGCAGAGATCTTCGGCGGCGGCGTGATGTATGACGGCCAGACAATGGACGGTCAACCGCTTTCGACAACGACGAACTACTTCGGAGTGCGACTTGATCTGGCGATCCTCAAGCCGTTGGACGAAGCAAACGAGAATAGTCTTTACCTCGCATTGGGCTGTCAGGCTTGGAGGAGGGGACTTTCCAGCGTTCCGGGACATGTGGGCTATAACGAGGACTGGTTCACCATCTATCCGCGGATCGGCTACCGAGCCAGACGCTTCGCCGGCAATGACTTGGAAGGTTTCTTCGATATTTCCTTGGGAGCAACGGCGTTTACCTGGCAAACCGCCGAAGTACTCGACACGACCTTCGACCTGCATCCCAAGGTTGGTCCTGTCTTCGGGCTTGAAGCCGGATTGCGATGGAAGCGGCTGTTCATCTCTACGGAGTTGGCGCTGATGATCTGGCGGCAATCCGATACCGCGGGGAACGGCGAAGTCGGCGTCTGTCAGCCGGACTCCCAGATGTTCAGGGTCGGACTGAGCGCAGGACTCGTCTTCTGAAAGGCCGGCCCGCGTTACATCGTCGCCGCCGGTTGTGAAGTTCCCCGCGACACCCCCGAGGCGAATGTGTCGGCGTTGACGAAGTACGCTCGGTCCCACGGCGCTTGGTCCCTTCTCCCAAAGGGAGAGGGGACACAGCGTCATCCCCGCGGATACTGCCGGCAATACTCGTAGAGCGCCATCGCCCCGGCGGTGGCGACGTTGTGGGCGCAGGGCAGCCCATAGATGGGAATCTCGATGGCGTGATCGAGCAGCCGCAACACTTCATCTTCCACGCCGCTCCGTTCGTTGCCGAGCACCAAGACCGTCCGCCGCTTGAACGGAAACTCGAAGATCGACACAGCCCCGGTCGTCTGCTCCAGCCCGACGATCTCGAATCCCTGCTCGCGGAGCTTCTTCAACACCGGCGGCAGCGTGCGATGCACGTTGACCTCCAGCGTTTCGGCGGCGTCGCGGGCGATCTTGCCGATTAGCTTTGCGTTGCCGCAACAGATCATCCGCCGTACCCCGCAACAGCCGGCGGCCCGCGCGATCCGCGAGAGGTTCACATTGCTCCGCAGCGGCGGGCAAGCCACGATCAACTCTCGCGGCCGGTCCAACGGCCAGGCCGGCTTATGCCGCTCTTGCAGAAAATCGGGCATGGCAAACGGTCCGCGGCTAGTGAGAAGTTGCCGAAGAAGAAACGCCCTCGGACTGCGGTCCGAGGGAGACGAGCAAGTCCAATGCGACGGTCCGCCAACAAATCCACCGAAAAATCAAAGGCCAGGAGACGGCTGTCCGGCTGGGTGGGCCGACGACCGCTCCTGGCCCGGTGTAGCGAAAAACGCTACGGTACCTCTGCTTGAATATCCGAAAACGCCGAAAGGCGGCACGAGACGGGTTCCGTTTCTCACCCGCATTCAATCTACACTTTTTCCACCGGCTTGAAAAGACGGATCAGATTTTCCTGGCGTCCGCCAACTGCATCAAAGCGGGAATGATCCGACAAGCGGCTCGGGCACGGTGGCTGAGCACGGCCTTCACCCTGAGCCCAAACTCGGCGAAGGTGCGATGGTATTCGACGATCTCGAACAACGGGTCGTAACCGAACCCGTCATACCCCCGAGGCTCGAACAGAACTCGCCCCCGGCAAGAAGCGTCGCTTTCGGCACGGATATTGCCCGACGGGTCGGCCACGGCGATATGGCAGACGAACCGGGCGGCACGACGCTCCAAGGGGGTGTCGCCCATCTCCCGAAGCAGCAGGCGGTTGTTCGACTCGTCGCTGGCGTCGGGACCGGAATATCGAGCGGAGAAGACTCCCGGCCGGCCGCCGAGCAGATCGACCTCCAGCCCGCTGTCGTCGGCCAGCACCCATTGCCCCAAGAGCCGGGCGTAGCCGGCAGCCTTCAGCCGGGCGTTGGCAGCGAAGGTGTCGCCATTCTCCTCGACCTCGAAGTCGCCGGGAAAATCGGCGAGCGTCCGCACTTCAACGCCGACCGGCCGGACCAGGTCCGCCAACTCGATCCCCTTCTTTCGGTTGGCGGTGCCGAGAACGAGCATGGGAACGTGCGGGTGTTTAGCCCCGGCGTCCACGCCGGGATAACATCGAGAGAACGCCGCGTGGACGCGGCGGCTAAACGCGGCAATCGCGGATCATACCATCGCCGCGTTGCGCCCGCCATGCCCCACGTCTGTCGTATTTCGCCACCCCGCCGACCGCAGTCGGCGGGCGTTGATCCTCTCCACTGCCGACTGCCTACTGCCGACTGCCCACTATTCTTCTACTCCATGCCGCCGCTTGCCATGCTGATCGGCCGCTTGGGAATCTGCACGACAACCGGCTGTGGGTCCAGCACGATCCAAATCGGATCCTTGCGCGTGCCAACGTTAACCCGTTGGGGTGCGACGGCTTGCGTGTTCATCCCTTGAGTACTCAATACCCTCGATGCGCTCTGCACGTGCGATTGGGTCGGATCGTTCGGATTTGGCGCGCCGCGCGGAAAACCTCGATGATCCCTTTGATTGTCGGGTCGAAGTCGATCTGGCCGTTCGGCAACTGCTCGCCAGGCGACTTGAAATTGCCGACAGTGACGATGCTCGTGTATCGGTCATGGTACTGGTAAGCGGGGTAACCCCGGCTTCTCAGTTCCTTGACCAGGGCGTCCGCTTGTTGGGCGGCGAGGGCCAACTGGCTGCCCATCTCCTTCCTGCCGCTCTCGATGTCCTGAATGTCGACCTGCCTGATGACGGCGTTCCCCTTGAACGTCGCCACCTGCACGGTGTACTTGCCCGGACATTCCAACAGACTGTAGGGCACGTCCCTGTTCAATGCGATGGTCTCTTCATCGAGGCCCCGCTGGTTGAAGTAGTCGGGCGGAAGCAGCGGATTCGGGGCAATGAAGGCGTGCCGCATCGGCCCCAACTCCTTCTTCTTACTGCCGATCATCTCATAGACCTGCTGCTGCGCCAGTCGCCAGCCGGTCAGCGTCTGATGTGTCCCCTTTCCGTCCTTGACCTCGAGGCACTTTGGCCTCGCGTATTTGATCGTGTGCAGCATCGACTGGGCCTTCGAATCGTCGGCTGACCGGTAATTGCCCACCAGCACCGCAACCTCCACCAAGTCGGGGTGTCTTGCCTTTTCCCGGTCCTTCTCGTCCCTGTACTTGTAGTACGCAGCCTTTGGCTTTTTGCCGAACTTGTCGTAGCCCAGAACCTCGGCTTTGCCGGGATCGAAGTGGCCCACATAGACGTAAGCCGGCAGCTTGTAGCGTGTGCGCAATTCCAAGACCAGATCGTGGGCCTGCTTCTCGGCGCCGTCGCCGGAGAAGGTGCACGCCATCACCATCCACGGCCCGTTCTCCTCGGCGATGGCATACGGCTTCGCCGGATCGGTATCGACGCGCTTCAGGGAGATCAGGTCGCTCCAAGGCGCGGCCGCCGCCGCCGATGCCGCGCACAATGCCGCGGCGGTCATCCACAACCGGAACATCCATTTTCCGCTCATGACACGCTCCTTGAAGAGACCATCAACGCCGGCGAAAAAGCGGCGGAAGTGTAGCAAAACACGGGGGTGGATGCCAGAGCGGATTGGCAAGCTTCGCGATGCGTTTCGACCACGGGAATACGTCAAATCCGGGGATTCGGCTCTCCGACGATCCAACCATTTTCCACCCGTTGGCCGACGACGTATGCGAACCGACCGAGCAGCTCCTGCCCACCGGGCAGGGCAACCGGGGCGTGATAGTCGGATGTGCCGCCCACCCAGCCCGGCCGGCCGGGAATGGCGCCCTCGACCAACACCTGAAGAGACCGCCCCAGCAGCGATTGAAAATACCGCGACCGCAATACCTTGCCCAGCTTCCCCAGCCTCATTGCGCGATGCATGGCAACATGACCCGGCACTTGCTGGGCCATGTCGGCGGCGGGCGTTCCTTGCCGCGGGCTGAAGCGGAAGACATGAACTTTGGCAAACCCCACCTCCTCGACCGCCCGACACGTGGCCGCGAAATCCGCCTCCGTCTCGCCCGGAAAACCGACGATCACATCGGTCGTCAGCGCCGGCCGCTCGAGCGCGGCTCGAATCGCGCGGCACCGCTCGATGAATTCCGCCACCGTCCCGCGGCGGCTCATCCGTCGCAGAACCGCGTCCGAGCCGCTTTGCAGCGGCAGGTGCAGGTGGGGGCAAATCCGCCCACGACGCTCGGCCATCAACCGAATCAACTCCGCCGTCACCTCGGTGGCTTCGATGCTCGACAGCCGAATGCGGAACTCGCCGTTCAAGTCGCTGATTTGCCGCAGCAGAAAGGGGAGAGAGGAGAGGGGAGAGGGGAGAGGGGAAAGAGGCATTGGCGAACAATGGGGCGTCAGCGTCGAAACCCGAAATCCGTGCACGGAGCCCGCGTCACTGCCCACTGCCGACTGCCCACTGCCGACTTTCCCCTCTCCTCTCCCCTCTCTCCCCTCTCCCCTTCCGTAATCTCCCAAGTGCACGCCCGTCAGCACGATCTCGCGGTGTTCGGCGGCCAACAGCCGGCGAACCTCGTCGAGCACTTCCTCGACCGGCCGGCTGACGAGATGCGGCCGAACCGTCGGAACGATGCAGTAGCTGCACCTCTTATGGCAGCCGTCTTGCACCTTCACCAACGCCCGGCGGCGGCCGTCGAACCGGCCAATGCCGGCGGGAACGTCCGTCAATCCCCGCCGGGCGAGCAGCTTGGGCACGTCGCGTTTGTCGGCGATCACCTCGACCACGCCGGGCAAGGCGGCGGCTTCGTGCGGTGCTCGCGCCGCAAAGCAGCCCATGACGATGATTTCCGCCTGCGGATGCGCCTTGGCCAGCCGGCGAATGATCTTGCGGCACTTCGCTTCGCTCTCGGCCGTCACCGTGCAAGTGTTGACGATGCACAGATCGACCGCTTCGCCCTCGGACGCCTTGCGATACCCCAGCCGCTCGAACCCCTGCCGAACGAACTCCGTCTCGTACTGGTTTACCTTGCAGCCAAGGGTAACGGTTTTGTACGTTCGAGGTGTCATGGCATCGCCGAGAGAACGGCGGGGCGAGTCTACGGGGGGGTGTTGCTCTGCATTCGAACGTACGTGTGGAATAAAGAGTTTACGAATCGGTACGCGTCTCGGCCGCTATCGCGGTCTGCTTCGATGACGCCCAACTGCGTCATTTTGCGCAAGAAGTTGTCAAAGACCCGCTTTTCACCCTCATTCAACAAGGTTTCTAGGTGTTGTTTGTCAAATTCTCCCGCGAATGATCGAGCGGTCTTGCCGAGGATTGCCCTATATCGCGGACTGCGGACAGCAAGGTAGACGATTGGATCGAGGTACTTTCGCCCCACTTCCTCCGCTGCTTTTCGGATTCCCTCGAATGCGTCTCTGTCGTCTACGATGCCGTCGTCATCCGTCGAATACACGGCGTTGCCGACTTCCTGCATTAACGTCGGCATCCCACTGCAGCTCTCGACCATGATCTCGAGCGGCGTCAGGCCACTGGTCTGGCCCTCCTGTGTGGACAACTGCACTCCGACATTGTGAAACGCTTCCAGAAAGAAATGTTCGACTTCTTCATCGCTCAACCGTTCCACTTCGGCAATGTGGAACACTCGCATCAAGGACGGTTGCAGGCCGACCAAGCTATAGCGCCGCTCCGGCAAGCCGCAAAGGACAAAAAGAGCCGGAACGTGCATTCCCCGAGTGGCCGTCTGATCCACGAAGCTCTTGTACCAATTGGCAAAGTCCGATTGGTCCGCCAACCCGTTGAGATCGTCCAAAATAACCAGCAAGCCTTGTTTCTCATCTTTCAGCGCCTCGTAGATGTTTCTCAAGGCCGCCGGAAAATCTCTGACAACGCCATCCAACTGATCCTTCGGGGGCGCAAATTTCACGGAAACGCCGAACAGGCCAATGTCCTCGATGTAATTCCCGAAGAAACCCTTGATTTTCGAAAACCATGTCTGTGTATGCGCTTCCTTGAGCAACTGGTCAAACAGCCGTCGTACCAGTTCTCCGACGGTAGTCACGCCGCCCAGGTGGGTGTGAACTCCCAACATGTTGCAGTCTTTTTGGGACAGTTCCTTGATAAACTGAGCCAGCGAACTCTTTCCGATGCCCCGGTCACCGGTCAGAAAGATGTTCTCCAATCGACCGGTACATGCCTGACGCGCGTATCGGAGGATTTCTTCGATCTGAGTCTCTCGGCCGACAAACAACTCGACCGGAACCGGATTCCCCGGGGTAAACGGGCTGCCCTCCTTCATCCGCAAAGGTGTGTTGCGACTTTCGCTCGGCATAACCGATGCCTCCTATCCTTGGGAGTGCAGCACCAACTCGCACCCCATCTTAGAGAATCACCGTGGCCCTGCAAACCCATCCTCCGCATCCCTACTCCGCCGCTTCAATCGTGGCCTTCATCGAGCCCTTGCAGCCCGCTACGAGATCGTCCTTGCCGTAGGCGTGAATTTGATCGCGTTTCAACTCAGCGTGCTCCATCGTGGTCGTCATCACGATGACCCGGCCTTGCGTATCCACCTCCTTGGCCATCAGAAATCCCTTCTCGGGTGGGTAGCCGAAGAGACTCAGCAGCATAAGAATCACATACTCGTAGCTGTGATCTTCGTCGTTCCAGAGGACAACGTTGTAGGGGGGCTGCCGCTTCGTTTCCCGCTCCGTCTTTTCGCGCGGCCGGGCGGCAATCTCTTCCAGCGGGACGGTGGCGGTGGCTTGGTCGGGCATGGTTTCCTCGCTTCCTCGGCGTTCTCAGTAGCACCGGCATCTTGCCCGTGGCCGAAAAACACGGGCAAGATGCCCGTGCTACGCTGACCCCAATGGTCGAAACGCCTCCGGACTATTATATTGAGGTGTTCCACGTTTTCCAATCATGTAATCGTTTACGGGCCAGTAAAGCAGCGGTCATCCTGTTGCCCCGTGAAGGGTCATCCCATCAACTCCCGGTGAAAAACTATGGCGACCATCGACCAATACCTGGAAACCCACGCCGCACGGTTCGAGGAAGAGTTGTGTGAGTTCCTTCGCATTCCCAGCATCAGCGCCGACCCCAGCCGCCGCGACGACATGCACCGGGCGGCCGAGTGGATGGCCGACCAGTTCCGCCGCATGAGGTTTACGGCCGAGATCATTCCCACCGCGGGCCATCCGATGGTCTACGCCGAATCGCCCGCCGTGCCCGGCGCCCGCACCGCCCTGGTTTACGGCCATTACGACGTGCAGCCGGTCGAGCCGCTGGAAAAATGGACGACGCCGCCGTTCGAGCCCACCCGCCGCGACGGCAAGCTCTTCGCCCGCGGCGCCACCGACGACAAGGGCCAGTTGTTCACCCATCTGAAAAGCGTCGAGGCCTGGATCACCGTCGAGGGCCGCCTGCCGTTGAATCTGAAGTTCCTCATCGAGGGCGAGGAAGAGGTCGGCAGCATGGGGTTGGAAAAGTTCCTCGAAGAACATGCCGACCGGCTCGCGTGCGACTGCGTGGTCATCAGCGACGGCGGGCAGTTCGCCCCCGGTATGCCCGCCATCACCTACGGCCTGCGCGGCATCGCCTATTGCGAGCTTCGCCTGACCGGCCCCAACCGCGACTTGCATTCCGGCTCGTTCGGCGGGTCGGTCACGAATCCCGTCAACGCCTTGGCCAAGATTCTGGCCCAATTGACCGACGATCAGGGCCGCGTGACCATCCCCGGCTTCTACGACGACGTCGTGCCGCTGAGCGATCGCGAGCGGAAGGAGATGGCGGCCTTGCCGTTCGACGAGCAGGAGTTTTTCAAGAGCGTCGGCGTGACCGGCGCGGTCGGCGAGGCCGGCTACACGTCACTCGAACGCCGCTGGGCCCGGCCGACGTTCGATTTGTGCGGCATCTGGGGCGGCTATCAGGGCGAAGGCTCGAAAACCGTCCTCCCCTCGACCGCCGCCGCCAAACTCAGCTTCCGACTGGTCCCCAATCAAGAGCCGGCCAAAATCAACGCCGGCTTGAGGCGAAAGATCCAGCAGTTATGTCCGCCGGGCATCACGGCCGAGGTCATCGGCTTGCACAGTGCCCCCGGAGTGCTGGTGCCGCTGGATAGCCCCTACGTCGAGGCTGCGGCCCGCGCCATCGAATACGCCTTCGGCCGCCGGCCCGTCTTCACCCGCGAGGGCGGCTCGATTCCGATCGTCACCGCCTTCCACCAGCGGCTGAAGGCCGACTCCCTGCTGGTCGGTTGGGGCCAGGAAGACGACAACTGCCACAGCCCCAACGAGAAGTTCTCGCTGGCCGATTTCCACCGCGGCATCAAGGCCAGTGCTAGACTTTGGGAAGAACTGACAAAGTAGTAAGTGCTGAATGCTGAATGATGAGTGATGAGTGCCCGACATTCATCATTCATAATTCATCATTCTCCCACTATCCCTGATCCCTGACCCCTGATCCCTGATCCCTGCCCCCTGACCCCTGCCCCCCTCCCATGCTCGACCGCAAATTCATCGTTGAAAACGCCGACCTTGTCGCCCAAAACTGTGTGAACCGCGGGGTGAAGGTCGATGTCCACCGCTTCGTTCAACTCGAACAGACCCGCCGGCTCATCCAGATCGACGTGGAAGAGCACAACCGCAAGGCCAACGAGGTCTCGAAGTCGATCGGCAAGGCGAAAGACCCCGCCGAACGCGAGGCCCGCAAGGAAGAGGGCCGGCTGTTGCGTGAAAAGACGCAGACGCTGCAAGCGAATCTCGACGAACTGACCGTCGAGCTGGAAACGCTCCACCGGCAGATTCCCAACATCTCGCATCCCGACGCCCCGATCGGCGTCGATGATAAGTCGAACCTCGAGCTGTTCCGCGGCAAGACGCCGCTGCCCACCTTCTCGTTCAAGCCGTTGGACCACGTCGAGTTGGCCGAAAAGCTCGATCTGGTCGATTTCGAGGGCGGGGCGAGCGTCGCCGGCCACGGGTTTTACTTCCTCAAGAACGAGGCCGTGCTGCTCGAACTCGCCCTGCAACGCTACGCAGTCGAAGTGCTCCTCGGCGAAGGTTTCACGCCGGTCAGCACGCCCGACGTGGCCCGCAACGACGTCCTGACCGGCATCGGCTTCAATCCTCGCGGGCCGGAGACGCAAATCTACAGCATCGAGAACAGCGACCTGAGCCTGGTGGCCACGGCCGAGATCACGTTGGGCGGCATGTTGGCCGGCCAAATCCTCGACGCCGACTCGCTGCCGCGGAAGTATTGCGGCATCAGCCATTGTTTCCGCACCGAGGCCGGCGCCCACGGCCGCGCCACCCGCGGGCTGTACCGCGTCCATCAGTTCACCAAGATCGAGATGTTCGCCTTCACCCTGCCCGACCAAAGCGACGCGATGCTAGACCAGCTTCGCGGCCTCGAATGTCGCCTCTTCGACGGTCTCGGCATTCCGTTTCGCGTAGTCGATACGGCCACGGGCGATCTCGGCGGCCCGGCCTACCGCAAGTTCGATCTCGAAGCCTGGATGCCCGGCCGCGGAGAGGCCGGCGAGTTCGGCGAAGTAACCAGCACCAGCAATTGCACCGACTATCAAGCCCGGCGTCTAAACGTCCGCTACAAAGTGACCGGCGAAAAAGGCACTCATTTCGTCCACACCCTAAACGGCACCGCCATCGCCGTAAGCCGCGCCCTAATCGCCATCCTAGAAAACTACCAGCAAGCGGATGGATCGATTCTGATTCCCGAGGTTTTGCGGGCGTTTGTGGGGAAGGAGCGAATCGTCCCCTCTCCCGCCGGGAGAGGACCAGGGTGAGGGCTTTAGAGCGAGAAACCGGCAATGTTCTCTCTTTCGGCTCAAGGCGAATCCCAGACGACCCCCGCTCCTCCGAAAGTGAAGCTCCGCTGGTATCAGTTCAGGCTGCGGACGCTGTTGTTCGGGGTGTTTCTGGCAAGCCTTGCCACGAGTTGGTTTGCGGTTCGGATGCAGCGGGCAAGGGAACAGGATGCCGCAGTCCGCGAGTTGGGTAAATTTGAAGGCACCTTCATCTACTACGATTGTGAGGTCGAAAATCGCCTCGGGTTTGGGCCGGAGGAAAAGAACACACCGCGCGGTCCCGCCTGGCTACGCGGGCTGCTCGGAGATGATTTCTTCAACGACGTTACGAGAGTCTCCTTCGGGAGTCCCGAGGTAACCGACGAGAACCTAATACACCTCCGTGCCTTTCCCCGGCTCCGACACTTGCTCCTCGATGGAACGCAAGTGACCGACGATGGCATCAGACACCTGGAGTCGCTCACCTCCTTGGAACTTCTGAGCCTGAACCATCTTAAGATAACCGATAGGGGGCTGGTGCATTTGCGACCATTGACCGGCATCCGATGGCTCGATCTTGGTGGGACTCGTGTCGAGGGGACTGGGCTGGCTTACCTCGAGAAATGGACGAAGCTCGAGAGTCTATCCCTTTGTAGCACGTCGATCCGCGACGAGGAGTTGGCACGACTTCAGCACTTCACCAGCCTGCAATACCTTGAACTCGGCGGGACGAGGATATCGGATGCAGGTATCAAGCATCTCAAGAGAATGCACCAACTACGCGAGCTTTCGTTGTGGAATACTCGCGTTACGGATGCCGGAGTTCGAGATCTTCAGGCGGCTTTGCCGCATTGCGAGATTAAGCGATAATCGGGCGGGAAGAACGGGATCGGAGTCTTTTCCCGTCCGCAGGGTCGTTCACGACCCTTGTCCGCCGAGCGGTAATCGGCCCGGCGTTTACGCCGGGTTCGCGGGGGCTCAACGCTGCTCCGCTCTCAGGCCCGTTCCACGGGCCTCCTGCTCGGGCTGGGCGATTGACGACGCCGCAATGCAACTCGTGCATGTCCGCTCGGCGCAACTGTGGCGAACCTCAGGGCTTTTCTTGCCGGAACGCCACGGAACGCCGTAAACCTCTGAACCCGAAGGGTTCCCAGCTATTAGCCGGAGGTTGAGCGAAGCGATACCTCCGGAATCGGGAATGACGATTTGCAACGACCCCGGAGGGGTCGCAGCCAATGGCTGCCATCCCTTCGGGATGGAAGGCGGAAGGGCGACCAAAATCCCCGGGTCGTTCGGCACGACCCGGGGCTAATGGCTGCTATCCCTTCGGGATAATCGTCTCACCCGATCGCTTTGCGGGAGACGAAGAACGGGGGCGGGAGTCTTTTCCGTCCTCAGGGTCGTTCACGACCCTTGTCCGCCGAGCGGTAATCGGCCCGGCGTTTCACGCCGGGTTCGCGGGGGCTCAACGCTGCTCCGCTGTCAGGCCCGTTCCACGGGCCTCCTGCTCGGGCCGGTCAACCGACGACATCCGCCTCGCGCTCGCGCCCTTCGCAGGTCCATCGAGTGGCCGCTATCGCGAAGCGATTTCGTAAGCCACCCCAGGGTTGCCGCGCAGCGGCTACCCTGGTGAGAAGCATGATACCACGTTTACCCCGCAGTCCGCATTTCTCACCACGCAGGGAAAACGGACAACAGCGTGTTCGGTGGGGCAGACATTCTTGTCTGCCATAAGTGCCGCATCTTTCGCGGCAGACAGGAATGTCTGCCCCACCGTGGTGAGAAAGGCGGAGTAGCGGTATGCGCCGCTGCCAAAGAGCATTGCCAACGTGCCATCGTCCGAAATCCTTGCGCCGCAAGCGGCAGTGCCATCCGTATCGGGAACCTTTTCTGCCGCCATTTCCCCGCCGGTTTCCCGGCTGCGTCAGTAGTTAAACCGGATCCCGCGTTGCCGCAGGTCGTCCGCCAACGCTTCGGCCGTGGTGAATTGCACGGCGTCGAAGCCGGCGGCCCGCGCCGGCGACGTGGCCGGCGATGTCGTCGACGAAGAAGATTTCCTCGGGCCGGCAACCGGCCATCTTAGCGGCGGCGAGGAAGATTTCGGCGTCGGGCTTCACGGCGCCGATCTTGTAGCTGAGTGCATACACGCCGAATCCCTCCGACGCGATCCGGTAGCGACGCCGACAGTATTCCCAGTGCGTCTCGCAGGTATTCGACAGGATGCCCATCGGATAGCCGGCCTGACGGAGTTGGGCGACGATCGGCAGCACGGGCAGGTTCAACTCGAAGATATCCGCGGCGGCCGCGATCAGCCGCTCGAAATCGGGCCGCGTGCCCGTGGCGGCGCAGAATGCCTCGTAAAACTGGCGGCTCGTGAGCCGGCCGGTTTCGTGGTCGTGAAGCAGAGCGGCGTTGAACAGTCCGCCGCGAACCTGATCGGCAGTGATGCCGGCCACCTCGCCAATCTGCCTCAACATCTGCTCGACGCTGAAATTGACCACCACCTTGCCGAGATCAAAATAGAGAAACTTGGGTTGCATGGAAGCGTAGGATAGCGGATTCCATGCGGCGATACAACCGCTCCTTGCTAATGATCCCGGCCTGGGGAGATGCGGGCGAGACGCCCGCGCTCCGGCTTTCTTTTCGCGAACCTCCTGGCCCGCATTGCTCACCACACAGAAAGACAGTCAATAGTGTGTTCGGTGGGGTAGACATTCTTGTCTGCCATCAGTGCCGCATTTTTCGCGGCAGACAGGAATGTCTGCCCCACCGTGGGTAGAGTCGAGGTGTGACGCGGTGGTTTAGGCAAAGCCTATCGGTTTCCGACCCTTTCGTCTGTCGGTGCCTCAATATCTCTGCCATGCTCCGTTTTCACACCCCGCTCGTCGAACCGGACGTGCGGATTTCCCGCATCCGGCTCTCGGACAAGGATTCACGTTGTCGCCCACGGAAGGTTGCGGGTCCGCGATTGGAGCCGTACAAGCCCCAACGTCTGTTCAAGATATTCGTCCGGGTATTGTGATGTTCCCTGACCTTGAACTTTGTGCTTGACGCACAACCACTGGCGGAGCCTATGCCGAACGTGGCGGTCCACAATTCGGTAGGCTTTGCTGACTGGGCCCAGACAAAAGTAGTTCGCCCATCCAACCAACATGCGGTTGAGTCGGCTCACACGGTCTTCCGCGTCCAGCAGCGTCCACCGCCGGCCCGTCATCTCGCTGATCTCGCGACAGAGCCGCAAGACCTTCCTCCGCGACGGTTGCGTGCCCAAATAGGCTCGGCCCGTTCGCGTCGAGTAGCATCGGCCAATGGTGTATCCCAAGAAGTCGAATGATTCGTCCGGTAAGCGGCACATACGCGTCTTGGCTTCGTTGACCGTCAGTTTCAGCTTCTGCATCATGGCCCGCATCGTTGCCATCGCCTCTTCGGCGGTGCCGCGACAGCAGATCACGAAATCGTCGGCGTAGTTGACGATCTTCGCCCCAAGCCGCCTCTCGTGTCCCAGCGTCTTCCAGCCCAGTATGAACCGTCGCATGTAGAGGTTGCTCAACAACGGCGAAATCGGCGCCCCTTGCGGGCTGCCGCGCTTCATGTCCTTGTTGCGGGTCGTTCGTTGCTTCCGCCCACGCTCGTCCGTTTCTTCCACCGGCGCTATCAGCCACATCTTGATGAGATGCAGCAGGTGCCGATCGCTCACGCGACGGGCCACCGATTTCATCAACTCCGAGTGCGGAATGCTGTCGAAGTACCCGCTCAAGTCCGCGTCCACCACCTCCGTATGCCCCGTGTTCACCAACGCATGGATCGCGCGAATCGCGTCCAGTGCGCTGCGATTGGGTCGGTAGGCGTATTGCTCCGGCTGCAAGTCGGCCTCGAAGATCGGCTCCAAAACCAACAACGCCGCCGTCTGCACGACACGATCCTTGACCGTCGGAATGCCCAACGGTCGCGTGCGTCCCGGCTGGCCGGGCTTCGGGATATTCACCCGCCGCACGGCCTGCGGTCGATACGTCTTCTTCTTGAGTTCTTCCGTCAGTTCGTCCAGCCAGCGGCCCATGCCGTACTTCTCGATGTCCGCGAACGTCTGGCCGTCCACTCCTGGTGCTCCACCGTTGGCCGAGCAGCATCGGTAGGCGAATTCCAGTACGTCACGTCGGTACACTTTGTCGTACAGCAGATAAAACCGATAGCGGGGCGATCCCTTCGCTTTGGCGTGCATCGTCTCCTGTAGTTTCTGGACCTTCGTTGGAGGTGTCAGGCTCATCGCCACTCTCCCGGCCTTCGCCACGTCTTACGTTGACCTTGAACTGAGGCCCCTTCCCTCGACCGGCATTGCCCGGCTTCATCGGTACTACGGACCTCTCCGTCGCCCCACACGGCCCGGCCTGTCCCTCGCGGGCGTCCGGTTGGAGGTCACACGCCTCCACCGCTGGGGTTTCCCGTGTTGCTTTGAGATTCCTTGTCATCCATGCCGTCGTCACTACCCCGGTGGAACGGTCGGCTGCGTTCGTCGCTCGCTTCGCCAACCGCGGCGGCCTTCCCCGTTTCTCAGGCGGGTCGGCCTCCACATCGTCCTTTTCGAGGCCTGCTCGACGTTCACTCACGTTACGGCCTGGATGCTTGCTGAGCCGCCATAAGCGACCCCTGCCATCGAAGGCTTCGACAGTTTTGTTACCTCCACCGCCGCTCCGACTGCTTCCGGCTGGAGCGACCCTTGCCGGGCGGGCTTTTCACCCGCTGGAAACTCAAGCCTTTTCACGGCACACTGAGAAATGCGCACTAGCCGAGCATCGGGCCGATTTCCTGCATCACGCTTGCCAACAGATCCGCTCGCAAATCGGTGGCGATCGACGTTGACGCGGCGGCCACCGTGAAAGCGCCGGAACTGTTGGAAGTGAAGCCCGCCGAGTTGCTCGCCGTGATTACGTAGCTGTGCGTGCCGGCCGACCACGCTCCAATCTGGCAGGAATAGTACAGTCCGCCGTAAGGGCCGTTGATTGGCGTTACGGTTCGACCGTCGATCGTCATCCTCTGCGAGGCGATGCCGCCGGAGCTCGACGCGGCCCAGGTGATTACCAGCGTCTCGCTGGAATCGAGGGTGCCGTCCCTGGTCGACGAGGCCTCGGCCACCACGATACTGTCGATCGTCACCGGCGCCGCGGCCGACGCCGCCACGCTGAAGGCGCCCGAACTGGTGGAGCTGATGCCGTCGCCGTCGGTCGAGGTAATTGCGTAGGCGTGCGTGCCGGCCGACCATGCCCCGATCGGACAGGAATAGTAAAGCCCGCCGTAAGGACCGGCGATCGGAGCGATTGCGCGGCCATCCACCGTCAGGGTCTGCGAGGCGATGCCGTTGAGGCCGGAGGCTGCCCAGGTGATTTTGAGCAGGTCGCTCGACTCAAGGATGCCGTTCTTGGGCGCGGCAGCTTCGGCAACCACGATCGAAGCAATGCTCGGCGGGTTGGCCGCCGACGCGGCCACGCTGAACGTACCCGAGCTGCTGAAACTGACGCCTTTCGAGTCGGTGGCCGTAATCACGTAAGCATGGTCGCCGGCCGACCACGTTCCGATCGAGCAGGAATAGTACAATCCGCCGTAGGGACCGTTGATCGGCGCAATCGCGCGGCCGTTGACGGTCATGGTTTGCGAGGCAATGCCGCTGGCGCTCGTTGCTTCCCACGTGATCTTTAACGGCTCGTCGGATTCGAGAATGCCGTTCTGCGTCGCGACCTCGGCCACGACGACCAGCGAAATCGCGGGAGTTGCGAGGGCCGCGACGCTGAAGGTCCCGGTAACGCTGTCGCTCAGACCGGTGCTATCGGTCATTTGGATGGTGTAGCTGCGGCTGCCTGCCGCCAGCGGGCCGAACCCGGCGGAGTAGAGCAGGTTGCCGCCGACCGGACCGAACGGGCCGCGAATCGGGCTGATCGGCAACCCGTCGATCGTGAGCGATTCGCTCGTGATGGGGTTGCCATCGGTCAAGGCCCAGCTAATCACGCCCTTCTCGTTTGCCTGCAAGACGCCGTCCTGCCGCGTGGCCTCGGCCACCACGACGCTGGAAATCGAGGGCGGGGCCGACGCCACCACGAACGTCCCGCTGCCGCTGCCGACGATGCCGCCGTTGTTGAATACCTGGATGAAGTAGCCGTGGCTGCCGGCAGCCAGCGGCCCAAAAACGCTGGAGAAGAAGAAGTTGCCGCCGACCGGACCATAAGGGCCGTTGACCGGGGTGATCGAGCGGCCGTCGATTATTAGCGTTGCCGACGCGATCAGGGCGGCGGGCCCCGCCGCCCATGTGATCTTCCCTCGTTCATTCGATTCGAGGATGCCGTTTTGCTGCGTAGCCTCGACAACCACGATGTCGGAGACCGTGACGTTTCCCAGCAGCGAGGTGGACCCATAAACCACCAGCGAATTGCTGGTGCCGACAAAGACTTCGCCGTTGGCGATGGTGGGGCTGGCGAATTTCACGACGCTGCCCAGGTTGTCGGCGCCGCCGGCTCGCTGGCCGCTGTTCCAGAGTTCCACGCCAAGATTGCTGGCGTCGTAGGCGTGGATCTCGTTGGCGCCGCGGTCCATGACCCACACAACGCCCGACGTGCCGCCGTTGGACGAGATGCTGGGCGAGCCGGGCTCGGAACCGAACGTCGCGACGGTCTGCGAGGTGGCCGTCAGCGTGCCGCTGCTGGTGATAACGAACGCCTTCGCGACTTGGCCCGAAACACCTTCGTCATAGATCGTACCGTTGTAGTAGGCCGGGGTGCTGAACACGCCGTTGAAGACGATCGGCGGGGTGTTGTGGCCGCTTCCGTTGGGCACGGCGTTGAGCACGTTATCGTTGGTCGCGTTGAACTTGCCCATGTTGTCGCGGTCGATCAGGTAAAGCTTCCCCTGCTTTCCGCCCATGACCAGCAAGTGCGGATGTCCGGCGATGCCGGCCGAATCGGGCAAGAGCAGTGGGCCACCCGAGCCCATATCCGCATCCACGCTGTCGAGCGCTACTTGGTTGTAGGGCATAAAGTAGTCGGCCACCTTGAATCCCCAGCCGTTCAGGCCCTGGTTTGTCGCCGTCGTGGTCGGGTCGGCCACCATCTTCACCACCGCGTCGTAATACGAGCCGTCGCTGGGGAAACCGGACGCGTCGAGGACCGGATTCCCATGAGTAGGAGGGCCGTTGCTGGTGACGAAGTAAAACGCGCTGCCATCGGGCTCGAAGACCAACCCGCCGCCGCTCTCCCAAATGCCAGTGAAGCCGCCGTTGGGCGAAGCGTTGAACACGCCGGCCAACGTCATGCCGCTGGCGGCGAGGTTCGACACGTTCCAGCCGACGACCCAGCCGTGATAGGGACTGTTGTCGCCATGTGACGCCCAGGCGACGTAGACGACGTTGTTCACCAGCCTCAGGGCCGAGCGTTGGTTCTCCCGCAACGCATTGAACTGGACGACATCGTTGCCCGTGCCGTTATACGGATCGACGACGGCGCCGTCGCCGGTGCCGTAGACGTAGATTTGCGTGTTGTTGGTGTTGCCGCCCGAGGTGTCGCCGATGAGGAAGGGGACGGCCGCGTCGGTGCCGTCGGCGACGTTGATGGCGTGCAGTTGCTGGACGTAATGCGCCACGCCGCCGATCGTCTCCTTGCTTGCCACCACGACGTAGACCGTGCCCGTGGCCGGATCGACGACCGGCGTGCTGGTGATGCCGATTTCCGGCGTGAGGTCGTCGGTATTGACGTCGGGGCTGGGCACGGTGGCGATGCTCGTGGCGGCGAGCGTATTGTTGATGTTCGTGCCGGGAGTCGTGCCTACATAGCCCGTCGCGATGTTGAGAAAACTCCGCTGCCAAAGAACTGTGCCCCCGTCCGTCGGGCTGGCGTCAATCGCGTAGAGCGAGTCGTGCTCGGTGGCGACCAGGACGACGTCGTGCAGTCCGGCCGCGCCGGCGGTCGTGTTCGGCCCCGCGGCAATCGTCACGCCGGGGTCGACCAGCGGCTGGGCGTACACCTGGCCATCGAGAGACGTGGCGAATAGTTTCGCAAACGATCCAACCTTGACGTTGGCAGGCGTCAAGACCGTCTCCGCGGCGTTCAGCCCGGTGCCAGCGACATCGTTGTGGTAGGTCAACACGCTCACCGAGAGGGTCCAGCGCGGCTCCAAGGGCTCAAAGACGCCGCGGACACGTTTGGTCGAAGGGCGGCGGCCGGCTTTCGGTCTGTTGCGCCACCAGAGTGAAGTCTTGTACACGGCTCGCTCTCCCGGCAAGAGGAAGGTACGTCGCTGGCACGCTCGACGGCGATAGCCAGAGCCGGAGAGGCCGGTCTGGCCCAGTCGGAACAAGACGCCGCCGGGGAATTATTCGGGCAGCGGCCGGCGAAGTCAAGGCGATGGCGTCTGCCTCATCGCCTGCCGCCGATGAGATGAACAAGCTGCATACGTTTCTGCCCGTAGTCGGCTACGCCCTCGGCTTCTTCATAGTGCAGAATCTTGAAGCCGTCGGCGAACATCTTGCGCAGCTCACCGGGCTCGTACTCGGTTCCACGCCCCTTCTCTCCCGGCGGCGTCAAGAACGCCTCGATCACCAGCAGACCGCCGGGTTTGAGCGACTCGCGGATCTTCGCCACGTTTGCCCGCACGGCGTTGACGTAGAGCAGCGCGACCAGATCCCATTGCTGGCGGCCCCAGTCGAATTCCTCGGCCGACTGGAGGATGGGCGTGATTTTGAGGCCCTGCTTGTTGGCCGCTTGCCGGGCGACGGCCAATGCGCCTCGGCGCGGTCGATGCCCGTCACCTTCCAGCCTTGCTTGGCGAGGTAAATTGCGTTTCGCCCCTCGCCCATCCCCACGTCCAGCGCCTTGCCCGGCTGGCGTCCCTTGACGGCTTGGATGAGGAGGGAATTCGGGTTTCGTTTGAAGTTTTGGTTTTTTCCGTGGAAGTAGTCGCTCCAATATTCGGCCTGCCAGGCGTCGCCCGCCAGCGACCACTGGTCGTTCATCAGCCGCCAGCGGCCGTCCCGGCGGACCCAGACCAGGGTCCTCCGGTGGTTATTGATGACCCCGGGGGAGTCGACTCGCGTCGCGGTCAACGTGACGGTCAGTATGGCCGTGTCGCCGACGCGCCGCACTTTCATGTCGCTGAGAGCATGTGCCGGTTGCGATGGCTTGCTGCCGGTGTGCGCTGGCTTGCGGCCGGAGAGAGGCTGGTGCAGGGCCTTCAGCAAGGCCGCCTTCGTATCGGCGACGCCGCGCGGATAGTAGATCGTGCAGTTGTCGAGCAGTAAATCGTCGAGCGTCTTCACATCGTGGCGGTCGATCGCGTCGAAGTAACGCTCGGTCTGCGCGCGGATCTCGCGGTCGGTCTTCGTCTCGCCCGGCAATTGCTGGCCGGCGGCCGTCGTCTGGAGGACCATTACAAGCAATACCATGCCGAACGGTTTCATATTGACCTCCGATTGCCCAAGAGAGCCCCTTGATCGAATC
The DNA here is from genome assembly GCA_963719005.1 of uncultured Planctomycetia bacterium. GTDB lineage: Bacteria > Planctomycetota > Planctomycetia > Pirellulales > Thermoguttaceae. The sequence goes on along the minus strand of CAVRAR010000014.1, from coordinate 994,203 downwards.
TCGGGATTTCTCAAATCCCGTTCGCGATTTTCGTTGCTTCAGGCCTTTCAGGGTATCACTCCACCCGGCAGCCTTCAAGATGCGGCCTCGACTTGAGAGTGAAATCGAAGGACAGGGCCCGCTTTCCCGGAGATCGCCGCCGATTGGCGGGCGGGCCGATTCGTGATAGGATCGGGGTGTGAGGAAGCGCTTGGCCGAGGTGACGCCCCATGAGCCGTAGCCGCAAGAAAGGCAGATTGCCGGAAGAACTCAATCGGCAGCGGCAACGAAACGGGGCGTCCAAGACGCCCGCTTCGGGCCGTGCCCTCCGCGACTGCGACAGCCCGTCGGCTTCACCGGCCGCCGGGCGAAACGTCTACGCAGCTTGGGCCATTTGCAGTCTTCTTCTGCTGGCCGTGGCAGTGGTCTTCGGCCCGACGCTCCAATACGATTTCGTCAATTACGATGACAACATGAACGTGTACCAGAACGCGGCAATTCGGCACGGCCTTGACGCCGACGGGATTCACTGGGCATTGACGACCAGGCAGGGGGGACTGTGGGCGCCGGTCACTTGGTTGTCCTATCTGCTCGATTACGAAATCTACGGTCTGAAACCCTGGGGCTATCATCTTACCAACGTCGTCTTGCACGCCGCCACGACGGTCCTTCTCTTCCTGGTTCTATGGCGCATGACCGGCGAGCTCTGGCCTTGCGCCTTCGTGGCCGCCGTCTTCGCCATCCATCCTTTGCACGTGGAGACAGTCGCCTGGGTATCCGAGCGGAAGGGCTTGCTCAGCGGGCTGTTCTTCGTGCTTTCGCTCGCAGCATATCTCCACTATGTTCGCCGCCCGTTCTCGCTTTGGCGATACCTGATGGTGGCGGTCTTCTTCGCTGTGAGCCTGATGTCCAAGCCGATGATTGTGACGCTCCCCTTTGTGCTTCTGCTGTTGGACTATTGGCCGCTAGGGCGAATGGCCGCCGAGCCGCTGCGGCGTCTGATCGCCGAAAAGATTCCCTGGCTGCTGCTGACGGTCGCCGCCGGCATCGCATCATTTTGGGCAGAGGGCGAAACCGTAATCGCACTGGAAAAGCTGCCGTTGTCCGCGAGAATCGGCAACGCCCTGGTTTCCTATGTCGCCTACTTGGAGAAAACGTTCTGGCCCGCGAACCTGGCGGTGTTCTATCCGCATCCGGGCGCATCCTTGCCGATGTGGAAACCGTTGGCCGCGTTGCTCGTGTTGTCGGGCATCACGGCCTTCGTGCTGGTCCGCTGGCGGCGGAATCCCTGCTTGCCGGTCGGCTGGCTGTGGTATCTGGGAATGCTCGTGCCGGCAATCGGCCTGGTGCAAATCAGCGTGCACGCGATGGCCGACCGTTATATGTATCTGCCGCAGATCGGTCTATGCCTCGCTGCGACGTGGGGAGCGTTGTACGTCGTCCGATCGTGGCCCCATCGGGCTTGGGCTTGCGGCGCGGCCGCGTCGCTGGTAGTCGCGGGCCTTATGGCGTGTGCGGGACAACAGACAACCTATTGGCGCAACAGCGAAACCCTCTGGGCGCACACGATCGATTCCACTTCACAGAACGCCCTGGCGCAGTCCAATTTCGGCATGGCTCTGCTGGATCGCGGAGAGTGGGACGCGGCGGTCAAGCGGTTTCAGGAGGCCGTGCGAATTGACCCGAAGTGTGAGGATGCCCAATGCGGGCTCGGCGTGACCTTGGCGAAGCTGAGACGATTTGACGAGGCCGTGCCCTGTCTGGAGGAAGCTTTGAAGCTCTGGCCCGACTCCCCAGGTTTCAAAAGTAATCTGGGCCGTGCGTTGACAAGTCGCGCCGACATGTTGGTTCAGGGCGGGGACGTCGACGGGGCAATCAAGGATCTTCAGCGAGCCGCAGAGCTGGAACCGAATAAAGCCGCGACTCATTTCAACCTCGGACTGGCCTTCGAAATAAAGGGGCAGCCGGACAAAGCGATCGAACAGTACGAGAAAGCATTGGCAATCGCGAAGGAACAGCACATAGACCCGCTGGCTGAATCGGCGATGAAGAAAATACGATCCCTTCAAGCCGAAGCGCCCAGCCGGAAGTAACCGCCGGTCTCTACGGCGTCTGCGGCGCAAGTGCAGCTTTCACGGATGCGCCGAGTAGGGGTCGCATTCTGCGACACCAAAGAAACGGTCACGTTGGTGGGACAGTCGACTGCGAGGCGCCGATTTCTGCGCAAGATCTGCACGCTCATTCAGACCAAGGTGCCGAAGATCAAGTTCCACTGCTATGGGCAAGAGGGGTTTCAAGATTTGGGATGGCGTTTTCCCCACGGCTAGCGTGGGGACGCAGGTATGCTAGGGCTCGGGAACATCGTTGCCGCGATCGCTTGGCCCAAGCCATGGGGCCCACTACCAGGCGACCGATCTGCCACGTCCAGCTCTGTTGCAATAGTGCCACCTGCCTCCTTGCCTCTTCCAATTGTGCATCCATGTTTGCCGCCCGCTCCTTCTGTTGCTCGTCCCGCTCGGCGGCCGTGAGAACTGACTGCGTCAGGCTTCTACGCTGTTGCTCCAATTGGTCGTAGAGGCTCGCAACGAGCGTTGCCTGCTGCGACGATTCAAGTCGCTGATCGTCGGTCAGACCGGCGGCAAGAACTGCGTATCGGCGGGCAAGATCTTCAGAATACGACAGAATCGCGCACCACGCCATGGTCGTATCGTCCACGCGGGTTGTATAGCGGAGCGGGCCACCGAGGTAGAGAACGGGGTCGGAAACGGTGCTTGGCTCGACATGTGCTTCCGGGGGCATCGCATAGTGCAAGGCCACCTTTGTGAAACCGGCGGTGAAGGCTTGCATGCCTTGCTTCAATAGAGCGAACAGCTCCTTGTAATGAAATGCCCACTCCCAACTGCGATCCGCCATGGCTTGGTATTGCAGCGAGTTGATCGCGATCTTTGCCGCATATTGTCCCCGGCTGCGCAGGGGAAAATGTGCGAGATACCCATTGCGATGAGGACACGGTTCGCGACGCTGACCGTTCACGAAGAGGTCATGATTTCCTTGCGCGAGACTCGCGTTGGGCAGGTCCGCCAAAGACCTCGGCACCATCACCTTTCTAGGCTCCGACCGGTCCGCTACGCGCCGCCGGCGAATCCTTAGCACGGGATTGAGTTGAGAGGGGTCATCGTCATCATCTGGAACATAGGTGCGCCAAGGTATGGAAATTGGCCGATCCCTGTCGATCGCATCGGGAACCAAGGGGCATCCGTTGGGAAGCACCAGGAACTCGTCGCCATCCAACGCGAGCACCCAGTCGGCATCGTGACGACCGATGGCCCACTCGTGCATCAAGCTGGTCATTCGCTGCGACTGGTACTTGCCCAAAGACGGATCTTCCACGACGTCCAGCGGAAGCCCTTCCTTCTCCAATGCGCGAAGCACGTCGCCCGTGCCGTCCTGGCTGCCATTGTCGAGGACAACAACATGGTCAACGACTGCCAGCGTGTGACGTACGAAGGCCTCAATGATATCGATCTCGTTCTTGACGCACGTAACGGCAACGAACTTCATGATTGCAGCACCCTCGAAATTGGAAACTTAGCCGGGGACATAAGATGCTGCCCACAAACTCCACCGACCTGACATCCCCTCTCCTTTTTAGGTCGGCACTACCGTCGGAAAAGATGAAGCAATCGTCAAAGTCACCCCAAGCCGCAAGGTGGCCCCAGTCCGAGACTCACCGTCTGGCCATCCAGTCGGGGGGAACAGTGAAATGTGAGGTTCGGCCGGCGTATGGATCGAGCTTCCGCGTCGCCTCCCACGGCTCACGGGGCATCAAACCTGTGACACCGGCTCGTCTCCTCACCCTAACCGTCTCCCAAAAGGCGCGAGGACCTTTGCCGCTTACGTCTCCCTCGGCGGCTGCTCGGCGCGGAACAGCAGGCCCATCAGGTCTTGTGTGCCCCAGACCGTCGGACTGGCCAGCACTTCGCCGGCCGCAAAACCGGCCGACATGCCCTGCTGCACGGCGAACGCGCGAAAACGCTCGAAGACTTGCATCCGGTCGGAAAACTGACTCGTATAGCACGCGATCGCCGCCAGCTTCGTCTCCAGCGTGTCGCTGATGTCAACCACCAGCACGTGCCGATCGGCCAACGACATCGCATCGAACGCCAGGAAAAACTTCAGCCAGCGCGGGACCACGTAGGGCTGCGTCCCGGCGAAATGCTCGTCCCACTTCGTCAGCTTCGCGTAGAAGACGGCCGCCTCGACGATCAACGACGCCTGATAATGGTCGGGCGACGCCGTCGGCGTCTTCGCCCCCAAGCCAAGCACCAGCCGCGGACGAAAGCGGCGAAACTCGGTGGCCAACGCCACGCGGGCCTCGAACGTGTCGAACAGACGGCGGTTCGGCAGATTGAGCGTCACCCGCTGGGCCAGCCCGAGCGTCTCGGCCGCGCGGCGGGCTTCGGCCAGGCGGACTTCTGGCCCGGCCGAACCCGGCGTCGGCTCGCCGTCGGTCAAATCGATAATGCCCACGCGGTAGCCCTGTTTGGCCAGCTTGGCCAACGTGCCCCCGCAGGCGATTTCCGTATCGTCCGGATGCGCGCCGACGGCGATGACGTCGAGGGTCTGGTCAGTCATGGTAGGGGCTAGGGGTCAGGGGTCAGAGGCGAGGGGGGGCAGCGATCAGTGAGTCTTGTCGGCCGATTGAATGGCCGATCCGTCATCCCTCATTTCTGACCCCTGACCTCTGACCCCTGGCCTCTGACCTCTGGCCCCTGATCCCTCCTATTCATTCATCGACCTATGAAAATGCACGTGCCGCCACGCGCCGCCGCAACGTTGCCAAATGCGGGTCTCTTCGCTGCGCACTGTGATCGGCTTGCCGGCGTCATCCAGCCGCTGTACCAGCCGCACGTACGAAACGACCGCCGCGTCGCCGACGAGCCGAACGTGCGGGCCGCTGATCGTCGTGTTGTGCGGGCCGGCGATTCCACCCAGTCCAAAATAGAAATGGTGGAACTCCATCCCCTCGACCAAATGGCCGCGCGCCTCGGGCTCGAAGGCCGTGAGCGTCGGATCGCACAACTCGGCATACGTGTTCCAGTCGCCGTCGGCGATAGCGGCCAGCAGCCGCCGGTTCAGTTCGAGAACGTGCTCGATGGTTGCCCGATCGTCGGCCGTGGGAGTCATAGTTTCTCCAATAGCTTCTTCAGGACGTTTGCCACGAGCGTGGGATTGTCGCTGCGCACCAGGTGCTCGATTTCGCTTTTGGACACTTTGAGCTTTTCCAGGATTTCGGCCACGCGCTTCCAAATCCGCGTCTTGGTCTTGCCCTCGGCCAGGAACAGGTCGGTCACAAGTTCCCCGAGCCGTTGGAGCATGATGTCGTCGTGGTTCTGATAGTAATTGCGGATGACGCGGTCTTGGTAGTTCGATCGTTGTTTTGCCATGATCCGTGACATTATAAGGAGGAACTCGCACGGGGAAAAGCGGTGAGGGCTGGACACTTCGGTGCCCGGCGCAAACGGCTTTAAGGGGATGCGGCTCGTGTGACCCCGTCGCTGCTGGGCACCCAATCGCCCAGCTTTGGGCGCAGTAATTGTCTATGGTCAAAATGGGAAGACTGTTTAGCCGCCGCGTCCACGCGGCGCAGAAGCGCCCGCAGTCGCAGCGCCGCGTGGACGCGGCGGCTAAACGGTTCGGAGGCGACCGCCACAATCCGTTCCTGCGCCCCCCAGTCCGCACCGCCTTCCCCCTTGGGGCTTTCCCGGCTACGATGGGAGCAATGAGCCGGACAGAACGACATCCCTTGATTGCCGGAACGGTTGTCACCAGCCTGGGCACGCTGGCGTCTCGGCTGCTGGGTTTGCTCCGCGAAAGGGCGACAAGTTCGCTGTTCGGAGTGGCCGGAAAAGGGGTAGCCGACGCCCTTTTGTTCGCCTTTCGCATCCCCAATCTTTTCCGACAGGTGTTCGGCGAGGGGGCCCTGACGGCCAGCTATCTCCCGGTGCTGACCGGCCACCTGGAAAACGATCCGCATACCGCCCGGCACTTGTCGAGCGTGGTGGTGACACTACTGGCCGCGCTGCTGACGGGGCTGGCGGCGGCAGGAGAGTTGCTGCTCGGTCTGATCTGGCTCGTCTGGGGCGATTCGCCACAAGTAAATCTGCTTGTCGGCTTGTCGGCGGTTATGTTGCCCTACGTCGTATTGATCTGCGTGGCGGCGCAACTGAGCACGATGCTCTATGCCGCCGGACACTTCCGAGTGCCGGCGCTGGCGCCGACGATGTTGAACATCGTCTGGCTGATCGCGGCTTGGGTTGGATACGAGTGGTTTCCAGAAAACCAGATCGCACAGGCCTACCTGCTGGCGGTCGGCGTGATTATCTCGGGCATAGCGCAGGTGGCCGTGTATCTGCCCACGCTCCGCCGTCTCGGTTTCCGTTTCGACTACAACTGGTCCTCCGCCCGCGAAGGCATTGCCCAGATCGGCCGCAACATGGCGCCGACGTTTGTCGGACTGTCGGTTTTGCAGATCAATACGTTCGTCAACACTCTGATCGCGTGGGGCTTGGCTACGAAAGCGGGCGGCCCGCAGATCATTTCGTGGCTGGGCGGCGTGCATTACCCCATGCAGCAAGGAGCGGTGGCGTCGCTCTACTTCAGCGATCGGCTTTGCGACTTCACGCTCGGAATCGTCGGCTTGCCGGTGGCGGTGGCCATCTTTCCACTATTGTGCCGCCACGCCGACCGAGGCGACCATCGACAAATGGGCGCCGACATGACCTTGGGCCTTCGGCTGGTGCTTTGCCTGAGCATCCCTGCCGGTGTTGGCCTGATGCTCCTAGCCGAGCCGATCACGCGACTCGTATTGCAGGGCGGCCACTTCAGTCCGGAAGACACGCATCGCGTGGCATGGTTGATTGACTATTACGGTGCCGGTGTCTGGGCAAACTGCGCGTGGCCGGTGGTTGTGCGAGGATTTTATGCCTTGAACGATTATCGCACGCCCGTGCGCGTCGCTGTTTGGGTCGTCAGTTTGAACTTGCTGCTCAATTTGACGCTGATCTGGCCGTTGGCCGAGGCCGGGCTGGCGATTTCCACGACCGTGGCCACCGTCGTGCAATTGTTCATCCTGATGGCGATCTTTTCGCGCCGCCAGGCCCCGCTCGCCTGGCCCGCCTTGGCCGCCACCAGCGTCCGTGCCATCCTTGCCACTGTGGCTATGGCCGGCACGGTGTTCCTTATTCTTCCGTACATGCCAACCGGCGACACGTTCGTCGCCAAGTTGTCGCACGTGGGCGTGCCCATTCTTCTGGGTGCGGTAACGTATTGTGGGGCCTACCTGTTGCTGGGGGGCCGCGAATTGGGTATGCTATGGAGTGGCAAAGTAGAGGAGTGAAGACCACTAATTGCAGATTGTTGAGTGAAGATCGAGAACGGATGATTGACAATCAGCAGTCAACAATCGACAATTAGAGATTCTATGAAGCAGATCGTCGCCGTCGTGAAGCCGTATCTGGCCGAAAAGGTGCTCGACGCACTGAAACTTGCGCCGGTCGAGGCTTGTGGCGTTTGCGAGGTGAAGGGCTACGGCCGGCAGAAAAACTACCTCGATGAATATCGCGGCAGCGAATACTCGATGGCCTATTTGCCCAAAGTGGAAATTACGTTGTGGGTTGACGATCCGCGCGTCGAGGAGGTGTTAAGAGCGATCGTTGACGTCGCCCGGACCGGTCGGATGGGCGACGGGAAGATATTTGTGCTGCCGACAATAGGCGAGGGAGTGGGCAGTCGGCAGTCGGCAGTCGGCAGTCGGCAGTAGGCAGTAGGGAGTGGGCAGTCGGCAGTCGGCAGTCGGTAGTAGGCAGTCGGCAGTGGGGAAGGGGTGGTGAGAACCGTGCGGTGGATCACGAGCAGGAATGTAGAAGTACTCGACAGAAGGCGGTGTTGGTCCTCGGTATTTGCCGCCTGCGCTCCACTGCCTACTGCCTACTGCCGACTGCCTACTGCCTACTGCCTACTGCCTACTGCCTACTGCCTACTGCCTACTGCCTACTGCCTACTGCCTACTGCCTACTGCCTACTGCCTACTGCCTACTGCCTACTGCCTACTGCCTACTGCCTACTGCCTACTGCCGACTGCCGACTGCCGACTGCCGACTGCCGACTGCCGACTGCCGACTGCCGACTGCCGACTGCCGACTGCCGACTGCCGACTGCCGACTGCCGACTGCCGACTGCCGACTGCCGACTGCCGACTGCCGACTGCCGACTGCCGACTGCCGACTGCCGACTGCCGACTGCCGACTGCCGACTGCCCACTGCCGACTGCCGACTGCCGACTGCCGACTGCCGACTGCCGACTGCCGACTGCCGACTGCCGACTGCCGACTGCCGACTGCCGACTGCCGACTGCCGACTGCCGACTGCCGACTGCCGACTGCCGACTGCCGACTGCCGACTGCCGACTGCCGACTGCCGACTGCCGACTGCCGACTGCCGACTGCCGACTGCCGACTGCCGACTGCCGACTGCCGACTGCCGACTGCCGACTGCCGACTGCCGACTGCCGACTGCCGACTGCCGACTGCCGACTGCCGACTGCCGACTGCCGACTGCCGACTGCCGACTGCCGACTGCCGACTGCCGACTGCCGACTGCCGACTGCCGACTGCCGACTGCCGACTGCCGACTGCCGACTGCCGACTGCCGACTGTTCCCAAGAAACGACCCCAGCCCGGGCGCTGGGAGCCGGGCTGGTTCTGTTGGCCGGTGATTACCGCCACCAACGTCCTGTTCAGGCCGACGGGCGGCGGTAATGTTGGTAAGCTAGAATGACTTCATAGAGGTCCATCGAAATGGTAACTTCATCGTCGGCGAAGTCCCGCAGCCAAGTTCGTTGCGATTGGACGGCGTCGGCCAACAACGGCATGATTTCCATTAACGGAACCGTTACCGTCTGGCGTTGGCACTCAACGACGCCGACGTTCGCCGATTCTTCCTGAGGACCGTAGTAGACACGCAGATGGCTAGCCTTCATGGGGGCTTCCTTCCGTGATGCGCCCGCCCTGTCTGTCCCACGATGTATCGGCCAGAGGTATATTGCGGGTTTGATCTTTTTCGAGGAAAATGCGGCTTGTCACGGTAATATGGATCGGCTATGGAAAGTACGGTAACGATTGATCTCCGCCAGGTGGGACGCGGCCTGGAAACCCCCCTTCGGCAAATCCAGGCTACGGTGGAATTGCTCGACGAGGGGAATACGGTCCCTTTCATCACCCGTTATCGGAAGGACCAAACGGGGGGGTTAGACGAGGAGCAAATCCGGGAGATTCAGGGTCGTCTGGCGAAACTGCGGCTGCTGGCCGAGCGCAAGCAGACCATTCTCCGCTCCATCGAATCCCAGGGGAAGCTGACCGAAAAGCTGAGCAAGCAAATTCTGGCCACCACGACCTCGAAGCGGCTGGAAGACCTGTATTTGCCCTTCAAGCCGAAGAAGCAGACGCTGGCCACGCTGGCCCGTTCGCGCGGCCTGGAGCCCTTGGCCCGCGAAATCCTGGAGGCGGCGCCCACTTGCCTCGATCTGGACGCCAGGGCGGCTGATTTTATCAGCGTGGATCGCCACGTTCCCACCGCCGCCGATGCCCTGTTGGGCGCCGGGCACATCCTTGCCGAGCAGATCAGCGAGCAGGCCGAGCTGCGCGGGCGGCTGCGCGAGGTGTTGCAGCGGACCGGCGTGCTGGTGAGCAGCCGGCTGCCCGTCGAAGAGAAGCAGCAACCGGCACGCGGGCCCAAGCCCGTTGCCGATGCGGCTGTTGCGCCGCCGGCGGCGGAGGAATTATCGCCAGACGTGCCTGTGCCTGAACCGGTGATCGAGACGCCCGCGGAGCCGCCGCTCGTTGAGTCGGACCTCAGCGACACGCCAGTCGTGGAAACGCCATTAGCGGAGACGCCGGTTGCAGAGACGCCGGTTGCAGAGCCGCCAACTGCGGAGACGCCGGCAGTCGTCGAAACGCCCTTGTCGCCAAGCGTTGAAGTGGCGTTGGATTTGGCCTCGCTGATTTTCCAAGCGATGTCGTCCAGTGAAGTTCCTACCGAGCCGGCTGCGGAAGCGGCCGGCGAGCTGGCGACTGACCCAGCCGTCGCCCCGGTCTTGCCCGGCGAGAGCGACGGCTCGGCGATCGCAACGTCGCCGGAGTCTCCCGTCACGTTGCCGCAGTCGCCTGCCGCGGCGACGGAGGCTCCCGCCGCGCCGGCAGAGAATGCCGCCCCGCCGGCTCCCAGCGCCGCGGCGCAACGGAAGCTTGCCCGGCAGCAGGCCAAGGCGGCCATGCAGAAGAAGCGGGAGTTGAAGAAGAAGAAGATCGAAGAGAAGAAGATCAAAGACTTTCAGGACTACTTCGATTTTCGCGACGAAATCAAGAAGATTCCGCCGCATCGCGTGCTGGCGATCAACCGCGGCGAGCGGGCACGTGTGTTGCGGGTCAAGATCGAATCGGACCTGGAAGCGATGACGGCCGCGCTCGAGGAAATGTTGATTCCGCCCGAGCATCCCCATGCCGATTACCTCCGCGGTTGCGCCCGCGACGCGCTTGGCCGTCTGATATTGCCCAGCCTGGAGCGCGAGGTCCGCCGCGAGTTGACCGACCACGCCGAAGCGCACGCGGTGGGCGTGTTCGCCAAGAATCTTCGCAACCTCTTCTTGCAGCCGCCGGTCCATAACCACCGCTTGCTGGCGGTCGATCCCGGTTTTCGCAGCGGCTGCAAAATGGCGGCGCTCGACGAATTCGGCAACCTGCTGGGCCAGGGCGTGATCTACCTGGTAGGCAAGCCCGACCGCAGCGGCGAAGCCCGGCTGAAGGTGCTCGAAATGATCGAGAAGCACCAGCTCACTGTAGTGGTCATCGGTAACGGCACGGCCTGCCGCCACACCGAAAATTTCTTCGCCGATCTGATCGAGAAAGATCTCAAAGACAAGGGCGTGGCCTACGTGATCGTCAACGAGGCCGGCGCCAGCGTCTACTCCACCAGCCGGCTGGGCCGCGAGGAATTCCCGCAGTACGACGCCACGCTCCGCGGCGCGATTTCCATCGGCCGGCGCTTGCAGGATCCGTTGAGCGAATTGGTCAAGATCGATCCGGCCAACATCGGCGTCGGGCTGTATCAGCACGACGTGAAGGCGAAACATCTGCGAACCTCGCTGGACGACGTGGTCGAATCGTGCGTGAACTTCGTCGGTGTCGACGTGAACACCGCCAGTCCGGCGCTGCTGCGGTACGTCTCCGGCTTGAACCAGTTGACCGCGCGGCGGCTTTACGATTATCGTCGCGAGCACGGTCCCTTCCGCACCCGCGAGCAACTTCGCGAGGTGCCGGGCCTGGGCGAGGCCACCTTCGTGCAAGCGGTGGGCTTTCTGAAGATCCTCGGCGGCGACAATCCCTTGGACGCCACCTGGATCCACCCGGAAAGCTACCTGGCCGCCAACGAGGCGTTGGGCCGGCTGGGCGGCTCGGCGGCCGATCTGCGCGACAAGGAGGGCGCGGCAGCTTTGGCCGAGCGGATTGCCCAGGTCGATCGCGCGTCGCTGGCCCATGAGTTGAGCGTCGGCATGTTGACGCTCAACGACATCCTCACGCAACTGGTTCGACCGGGCCGCGATCCGCGCGAGGATCTGCCCGCTCCGGTCTTCAAACGCGGCGTGATCAAGCTCGAAGACCTCACGCCGGGCATGGAACTCACCGGCACGGTATTGAACGTCGTCGATTTCGGCTGCTTCGTCGATATCGGCATGCACGACAGCGGCCTGGTGCACGTCAGCCGGCTGGCCGACAAGTACGTCCGCGATCCGCACGACGTGGTGGCGGTCGGCGATATCGTCAAGGTTTGGGTGGTGGAAATCGACAAGGAACGGCGGCGGGTGTCGCTGACGATGGTCCGCCCCGGCTCGGAGCGGCCGAAATATCCGCAGCGCGGCCAGAAGCCCGGCGGCAGAAATCCGCAAGGGAAATCGGCGGTCGAGGGCGATCCGGCGGAAGGGGAGAATCGCTCCGAGCAGCGTCCGCCGCGTCCCGCCGGTCAGCAGCGTCCGCCGCGTTCTTCGCAACAAGCGGCCGCCCGCCCGCCAAGGGGCGATGGGCAGCGTCCGCCGCGTCCCGAGGGGCAACAGCGTCCGCCGCGTTCCGACGGCGAAGGTCGCCCGCCGAGGCAGCAGGGACGTGGCCGGCCCCCGCGCGAGCAGCATCATCCGTTGCCGCAACCGCGGCCGACGCCAAAGCCCGTGGTTCCGATTACCGAAGCCATGAAGGAGGGCAAGGAGCCGCTGCGGACGTTCGGCGACCTGATGCAGTTCTATCAGCACAAGACGGTCGAGCCCACCGACCACCAACCCCCAACCGCCGCCGAGCCGGCAGCGTCCGAGGCCGCGGCAGTTCCGGAGATGCCGACGGTCGCCGCCGAGCTGGCTATCGGCGAGCCGGTTGTGCCCGAACCGGCCGCCTGCGAAGCGACCGCCTGCGAAGCGGTTACGCCTGAAGCGATGGCCGGTGACGCGGCGCTGTGCGGATCCGCCGCGAGCGAACCGGTGGCCGATGAGCCGCTTGCAAGCGATGCGACGCCGGCGGACGAGCAAGTGACGGCTGAAAAGCATGAGACCGCTGACTGAAGCGAGAAGAAGTTAGAGCGCCTGCCGTTTTCCCAGACCCACCTTCCCTTGGGGGCGAAGTGCGCCTATCAGCCCTTGGTAGCGCTATTTCGCCGGGCTCGTCTGCAATTGCACGACCGCGAAGGCCACATGGCCGCGCGACATGCACCAGTTCCACGTTCCACAAGGACTTGCCGCCATGAGAAAACTGCTGCCAACCCTCACCATTCTGATGATTTATTGTTCGGCAGTTCTCGGCCAGAACCAAGATGTCAAGCCGGGCAACATTGCCCTTCAGGCCAACGCGTCGGCCTCGAGCACGCGGCCGGAGTATCCGCTTCGCGGCGTCAACGACGGCCGCAGCGATACACAATGGAGCACCGGCGAAGGCCAAACCACCGGCCAATGGCTGCAATTGGACTGGGACACTCCGCAGGACGTTTGCGGCGTCGTGCTCCACGCCACGGGACCTTGGACGCAAACAATCGACGTACAGGTCGAGCGTGACGGAGCCTGGACGTCGGTGGGGCACAGCGGCTCGGCCCAAGAGAAGACGCCGATTCACGCGGTCGTTTCGTTCAAGCCGGCCAGAACGAAGTCCGTCCGCTTCGTGTTCGACGGCGGCGCTGCCTACTACGACATCGAGGTCTACCACGACGCGAAGTCGATGGCCCGGGCCGTGACCGAGTATCTCAAGGTGAGTATTTTCGTGGCCGGTGACCTGCGCGGGCATCTGATGGGCACGGTTTCGCAGCAGGAGGGCGCCGTGGCCCTTGGCGACGCCGACGTGACGGTCGCCGGCCGCACGCCTGCCGGCGCGTGGAGAGAATCGGCCAAGACCGGCAAGCAGGGCGACTTCGAGGTTTGGCTCCCCTTCGCCACCGATGGCCCGATCGAAGTGTTGGTCGTCAAGGGGGACATTCGCGCCAACGAGGTGTTCGATAGCCGGGACATTTCCACGCAACTGACGCCCAAGTCCGACGAGACTAAGAGGTTCTAACAAAACTCCAGTACGCGGTTCCAGCAGATCATGGCACAACCGATGATTAGGAACGCATCGTGAATGTCCGGTCGTTTCTCGTAACGCACCCGCAGACGACGCCAGTTGAAGAGCCAATCGAAGCAGGCTTCAACGACGTAGCGGAATTTGCCCAGGCCGCTGCCGTGCTCGGTGTTGCGGTGAGCAACCAGCGGCTTGATTCTCCGCTTGCGCAGGGGTTTACGAATCTTGGCTTCCGCATCATAGGCTCGATCCGCGAGCAGTTCATCGGGACGCTTGCGCGGTGCGCCGCGAGGTTGCTTGATCGGTGGAACTGCGTTGAACCAAAGGAATAGCCATCTCCGAATCGTGGCAATTCGCGCCGGTGTGGGTAATGGCCAGAGGCGTGCCGCTGCCGTCCACCATCAGATGACGCTTCGAGCCATTCTTGCCTCGATCCGTGGGATTTGGGCCCGTTTTTGCCCCCCAAAAACTGCTCGCACGGAGCAACTGTCGATCGCGGATGTTGACCAGTCGATTTGGCCTGCCAATCCCAATTCGTCCAAAAGTAGCTTCCATATCCGCTTCCAGACACCAGCCACGTGCCAGTCGCGGAGTCGTCGCCAGCACGTCATGCCGCATCCGCAGCCCAACTCCTGCGGAAGATATTCCCACGGACAACCCGTTTTCAATACGAAGAGAATCCCCGTGAGCGCCGCACGATCGGAAACTCGCGGTCGGCCTCCTTTCGGCTTGCCGCGTTCGCGCGGCAGCAAAGGCTTGATTCGCTCCCAAAGCGCATCGGGCAGCAGTGGCTTGGCCATAATATCCTCCCTGACATATCTGTTGGTTGACCAGGTTAGCCCGAGAGTTTAGAGCGGTTTCACGATCGGTCTGGCGATATCTGGGTACACTTGGCAGGTTAGGACGGGCACTATGGCCACGCTCGCGTCGCCATATAGCGGTTTTCCTCGGGAAAACATGCCCGCGGTAAGCTTGGGCAGGGCACGCAACACGCTACACCTAAAATGAAACTGCTCTAGCAACATTGGACAGATCAGGAAATACTGGTTTTGTTAGAACCTCTAAGAAAAATCGGCTTTCGCTGTGCGGAACGTGGGATTTTGCCGCCGATCCGCCGAAGGACTTTCCCGCCGATCAGAGCGGTTTGAAATGGACGCCGATCAAGGTGCCCACCCACTGGGAGATGGAAGGTTTTGCGGCCGAGTCGGGCCGGGCGGTCTACCGCAAGACGTTTCACGCGCCGGCCGCGTGGCAAGGCAAGCGGGTCAAATTGCTCGCCGAAGCCGTTTACAGCCGCGGGCAAGTCTGGGTCAACGGCCGGCGCGTCGGAGCGCATGAAGGAGGCTTTACGCCCTTCGAGCTGGACATTACCGATGCGGTCAAGCCGGACGCGAAGAACGAAATCCTGGTGCTGGTCGAAGCGCGGACGATGGCCGGCGATCTGGACAACGCCAGCTACTTCGCCTATTTCGAGTTGGCGGGAATATGGCAGCCGATCGAGGTTTTCGCCACTTCCCCGGCGTTCCTTTCTCATCTGGCAGTGACGACCGACTTCGACCAGGATTATCGAAATGCGACGCTGTCGGTCGGGTTTGACGTTGTCAACCAGCAGGCCGACAAAGTCGATTTGTCAATCAGGTGGGGGCTGCTCGATCCTAAAGGGCGCCATGCGGCTGCCTCCATGCCGTTGTCACACGTGTCGCTCGGTCCTTGGGAGCGGAAGACGCTGCAACTCGATACGAAAGTTCCGTCGCCGCAGACGTGGAACGCCGAGCAACCCCGGCTCTATAAGCTGGTGGCCGAAATCGTCGATTCCCAGGGCAATAAGAACACGGTCGAACAGGTTGTTGGTTTTCGCAAGATCGAAGTCAAAGGCTGCCGGCTGCTGTTGAACGGCCGTGCGGTGAAATTTCGCGGCATCTCGCGATTGGACGAGCACCCGCTGCTGGGCCGGGCTTTGACGTCGGAGGTGGACCGGTTGGACATGGAAATGATCAAGGACGCGAGTTTCAACATGGTTCGGGCGACGATCGCTCCGCCGCATCCGGCTTCGTTGGATTATTCCGACGAACTCGGGATCTACACGGAGAACGAAGGCCCGACCTGCTGGGGCGCCCATGCCGACGACCTGCGTTACGCCGCCGTCTACCAGAGCGTGATGTGCGAGTATCTCGAACGCGACCGCAACCATCCCTGCGTGGTCGATTGGTCGATCTGCAACGAGAGCGACTATGGGCGGGTCTTCTCGATGACCCAGCGGAAGATGAAGTCGCTCGATCCGACCCGGGTCTATAGTGCAACTTTCACCGACGATCGCTCTCTCGACGTGACGACCTATCACCATCCCATCTCGCTAAAGCGGATTCGGGATTCGCTCGCCGATCCAAGACCGGTGTTCTTCGACGAGGTGATTACGCCGTTCCACGGCATGTACGACGAGGGGCTGTTCCTCGATCTCGACCCCGGCATGCGCGATTACTGGATCGAAGGCTTGCCGGAAATCCAGCGGGCGCTCGATGAGGGGGAGAATCAAGTCGGCTCGGTCCAGTTCTCCTGGTCGGACGACGCCTTTCTGCTGCCCGGCAAGGGAATCGATATCTCGCGAAGAAGCATCCCGGAACTTCGCTACACCGAATCGGTCTACAAGATGCCGAAACGCGGGGTGATCGGAGAACCGGCCTGGGGAACGGTGGACGGCTGGCGGCGGCCGCGGCCGGAATACTGGTTCTCGAAAAAACTCTACTCGCCCGTGCAGATCGAGGAAAAGCCGCTGTCGATTCCCGCGGCCAGCCAACCGATCATGGTTCCGCTGCGCAGCCGGAATCAGTTCGCCGATCTGGATCAATACGTCTGCCGTTGGCAGTTGGCGGGCGAAAAGGGGGAAGCCCGAGCAAAGGCGGCACCGATGAGCCGGGGCACGCTGGAGATCGCGGTCAAACGGTCGCCGCGTCCCGACGACAAGCTGACGCTGAAGTTCTACAACGAGCGCGGCAAGATGTTCGACGCGTATCGGCTGTCGTTCAAACCGCACGAGATTCCCAAGTTTCCGAACTCCGGCAAGCCCGCGCGGATCGCCGAGCAAACCGGGTATCTCGACGAAAGTTCGGCCGTTCGCCTGCTCGGGCCTCGCGTGGAATTGGCCTACGACCGCACGAGCGGCGAGCTTTTCCGCGCGCTGATCGACCGGGAGACGGTGATGACGTTGGGACCGAAGCTGCACCTGCAAAAGAGCAAATCGGCGACGACCGAGTATCCGGTCGGCACGTCTCGCAAGATCGGCATGGTCTTCGGCCCCGAGGACGTGCCGGGCGATTCGATATGGCATTTTGGCGGGGCCGATTACAAGACAGAGGGCGACCAGGCCGTCTTGCACTGGCGGGGGAACTACGGCAAGGATTTTGACGGCGGCTTCACGATCTGCGCGGACGATGCCGGCGACATCGAGTATCGCTACGAGTTCAAGTACAACGGCGCGGATCTTTGGGTTCGGGAGATCGGGCTCGATTTTGAACTGCCGTTGGATTTCGACCGGCTGCGCTGGGACCGCAACGCGGAATTCAGTTATTATCCCGCCGACCACATCGGCCGGCCCGTGGGCGAGGCGGTGGCGCATCCGGCGGCGCCGCAAACCCTTCCCGCTGGCGACCGGCCTTTCGGCCTCGACGATCACCAGTTAGGCTGCAACGACTTCCGCAGCGTGAAAAGACACATTTACACCGCCAGCTTGACGAATAAGAACGGCGAAGGCGTGGAGGTGATCTCCGACGGCAGGCAGCACGTCCGCGCGACGGTCGGCACGCACGAAATCCACCTCAAGGTGCTCGATTACTATGGCGGCTCATGCTGGACCTATCACGGCGGCTTCCACTATGGTCCCGGCCGGCTGGTCAAGAGCGGCGAAGTTCTGAAGGGAACCGTCAAGTTGAAGTTGCTCGGCGATCATTGATCCTTTCCCGCGGCCGGAGCGGACGTTCCGGCTTGGTACTTCTTGACGACCGTGGCGAAGTCCCATCGCGTCTTCTGGTCGGGCCGCGCGACGACGTCAACGCCCGCCAGCGCGCCGTTCAAGCGGCGCGATGAGGGCAGGTGGAGGACAATCCGCTTGGGCGGATTTCGCACGGGCCCGGTCAGCTTCACGCCGATTCCCGACGGCGTTCCATGTACTAACAGGCTCATGGGGCCGAAATGAGTCGGGGCGTTTTCGACGCGGATCGTCTGGCCGTCGCCCAGCCACCAATCCGGCACGGCAGCCAGCAAGTGCAGTTCGTCGCCCTCTTCATGGATGAGCATGTGGCGAAGCAGGAAAGCATAGTTCGATGCGCCGGTCCCGTGCGGGATGGTGTCACCCCAGGCGAACTGCCGCTTGTAATGAATCCCTTCGGGAAACGCGTGCGCAGCGGTCGAGTGGAGCAGATACCAGTAGAAATCCTCGACGACTTGCTCGTCTTCGCCGCGGGCCAACGAGGCCATCGTCGTATAGGCCGACATATACGGGTGAATGGCGTCTTCCGGCAGTCCGACCCAATGGATCGTGCCTTCGGTGAATCCGCCGCCGAGGACTTTCCGCGCCTCATCGGATCGTGGCGATCACGCGCGGATCGTCTGTGGCAAACAGTTCGGTGGGCCAAAGCGTTTCCGTGTTGCCCCAAAACGTGCCGTGCTTCTCCCAACTGGCGGGAAAATAGTCGACGCCGGCCCGCTTCACGGCGGCGTCGATGGCTTTGCGATATTCCGCGGCCTCGGCAAAAAGCTCCTTCGCGTCGGACTGTTTGCCGAGCCAGCGGGCGGCATCGGCGGTGCAGAGTATTCCGCGGAGGTTCCAGAGATCGTAGCCGACGATGTGATGCTTGCGATCGTAGAGGAATTCGCCGTCGGCGAATGCGTTGGGCAGCAGGCCGACGAAGGGCGAATCGGCCGGCGCTTTGCGGCGGGCTTTCATCGTCCAACGGGCCGCCCGCAGCATGGCCGGATAGACCTTCTCCAGCCATGCCCGATCATTGGTGATCTTCGCATATTGCCACAAGGCCCATTGCCCCTGGCCGTTGGCGTCGAGCTCGTTGTCCTGCGATTCCATCTGCCCGTCGGGTTTCTCGTGGCGGAGGAATTCCTCGATCGCTTTCTTGGAGAAATCGTTGAAGCCGGCCTCCTCCATTTCGAGGACTTGATAGGCGCCGTCGCGAATGAAGAACTCATCATAGAACCCCTCGCCGCCTTTGATCACGCCGTGGTCGGCGGCGATCAACTGGCAAACGTGGGCGGCCTTCAGGGCGTCGGTCGCCTTGCGGCAGGGGACTTCGATCTTCGCGGCCTTGCCGATGGTATCGCGCCAATACTCCGCGGTGCGATCGAGCCAGAGTTTCGGGTCTTCCTTGTCCCACGTCTCTGCCTGCGGGCTGGACGCAAAGGGAATTCGCACGCAATCCTCGGCCGACTCGCCGGGAGCAAGCGACCAGGACTGACTGTGACTCGACGAGCGCGACTTGCCGGTTAACGCACACGTGAATTTCGCCTCGGCCTGATCGACGCTGGTGTTGGTGGCCTTGATGGTGATCCAGTTGAGATAATTCTCGCCTTCGGTCGGCCAGTCGTACGCCTTTTGCCAATCTTTGACGGTCGGCAAGGGCGTTGCCCAGAGGGCAAAATCGTACCGCAGCGAGCCGTCCTGCGCGGAAAGCAAGATGATCGGCATCCAGCCCTCGAACAGCGTCTTGGTCTGTTTGCGGCTCAAGGGCTTTAGCTCCTTGCCGAAACGTATCTGGAGCTTATCGCCGCCGGCGAGAATCAATTCATTGTCCGGCGTAATCCGGGTGCCATCGTTGTAATCCTTTAGCCCGATGACGTTCCAGGAATTTTGGAAGTAGTCGAAGGGCTCGTCGGCTCGGGCCGGGGATTGACAGAAGCCGATTGTCGTCGCAACAAGGAGCCAACGGAACGATCGAAGGTGAGATCTCATCGCTAGTGTTCCTCCCATGTCATTTGCGCGATCGTTTCCTGTAATTGCCGCCCACCGGGATGTCGGGATTCTGAAAGACGTTGTCGGCGACCAGGCAGGGCTTCGAGATTTCCAGAAGCAGGGCGGGCCCCTCGCCGGTGAACGAGTGCATTCCGCCGGGAGGGATGGGCAGGCAGTCTCCAGGCATCATATCCAACTTGGAGCCGTCATACAATACCCGCAACTTCCCCTGAACGAGGAAGAACGTCTCGTGTTTCGTCTTGTGGCAGTGCATCGGACAGGTCTGGCCATCGAACACAAACAGGTATTTCCCGCAATAGCCGGCCTCGATTTCGTTGGCGATCCAGTATTCGATCAGACCGATCTTGTAGAAGTCCTTCAATCCGAAATCGAGCACCAGCGGCTCGTGCGGGGGCATGACCAACTTCCATTTCTTCAACTGCTTTTTGAATGCGTGCAAGGCCTTCGTTCGTATCGGGCCGCTCGCGGTGATTTGGGCCGCTTTCTTGCGTTGGTCCATTCCCTTGCTCATTCCAGTCTCCCTTTCAACATTGCATGTTTCTGAGGTTCACACGTTTGTAGATTGACCGATCATTTCCGCGATTCGGCGGCAGAACTCGATGTTGCCGTCGGGCGGCACCTGGTCGGCCACGCCCAAGATGAACGGGCGGCCGCGCCAACAGTCGATCAGCCGCCGCACGTACGACTCCATTTGCTCCCAGGTGTACGGAGGGGAGAACATAATGCCGGGCACGCCGCCCCAGAGGATCACCGGGCTCGGATCGGCCAGCTTGCGAATCTCCGCGACGTCCAGATCGCCTCCCGGTTTCGGCGTCAGGGCCTCGATGGCGTCGAAGCCCGAGCGGATCAGCTTCGGCAGCAAGCCCTTGACCGTGCCGTCGAGGTGGACCGCGCATTGGACGCCGGCCGCATGCAGCCGCTCGATCCGCCGGCGGTGGACGCCCGCGAGATTGTCGTCATAAAGGCTCGTCATGCAGTCGCTCGACAGGTTGTCGGGAAAGTGAACCAGCGGCGGCGCCAACTTGCATACCGCGTCGATAATCGGCGCTTCCTGGTCCTCCATCCGACGAAGCGTCTCCGCACACTTCGCGGGGTAGTCGGTCAACAGGTAGCTGCCGTTCTGCACGCCGGCCCATTCGACCAGGAACGCCGGCAGCGGAGACCGCGGCAATCCGATGCACGGCAAACCGCGGTAGGTCTCCCAGAGGTGACGCCGTTGGGGCCAATCGGCCAGGTTCGCCGGCGCCAAGCGGCGATGCTCCAGGAGATAGAGCAGGATATCGAGGTCGCGCTCCGACTCGACGAAGTGCTTCGTAATGCCCGTCGAGCAGCTTAGCGGCGAATAGACGCTCTCTTCGCGCAGCTCGCCCGCCGGGGTGCGAACGCGGCGAACGGTCTTCTGGCCTTCCTTGGCCTCGATCGCTTCGATCTGAGCGTCGTATTGCGGCTCGGCGGCCCAAAACTTCTCGTAGTAGTAATATGGCAGGATGCCCAACTCGTTGTGCAGCCGCAAAAAGCCCTCTTCGGTGCTCCACTCGGGCGTGGCAAGGCCGGATTCTTGTCGGCCCGCAATCCAATAAGTAATATCCGCGGTCCAGACCAGCCGGTCGGGCGTTTCGCCGCGAAATAGTGCCAGGAACGTTTGCAGCATTTCGGCATTCTACCGCGCCGGCAATGCCACGCATACGCGGCGCCGGAGCGGTTGCGTTCTCGAATCGTCCAAAAAAGACTCTGCAATTTGACAGGCGTCTTCCTGATCAGCGGGCTGTAGTATACACTGGTGGCATTGCGAAGGAGTCATGATGGCGACGTGCGAAGAGACGATCCGTCGTCCCGATGCGGAAGAAGGAGCCGGTGCCGTCTATCTCTACACGATCGTGCTAGTGGCCGCGGTCGGCGGGTTTCTTTGGGGCTATGATCTCTCGCTGATTTCCGGAGCGGGCCTGTGTATCAAGGCGGAATATGGACTCGGCGCGGGCTGGTTCGGCGTCGTCACCGGCAGCGCCATCCTCGGCACCCCCTTCGGGTCGATTCTCGGCGTATGGATGGCCGATCGCTTCGGGCGAAAACGAACGCTCATCTTTGCGGCCCTGTTGACGGCGATCTCGACGGTTGGATGCGCCTTCGCCGGCGGCGTCATGGAACTGATTATCTGGCGTTTTGTGGGAGGGGCGGGCGTGGGACTGGCTTCGACGGTCTCGCCGATGTACATCGCCGAGGTCGCCCCCGCGCGTTTGCGCGGCATCCTCGTTGTCGTCAATCAACTGGCAATTGTCATCGGGTTGACGCTGTCGGTGGTCGTGGCGTACTTCTTGATCGACGGCGATCACTGGCGTTGGATGTTTGCCACGCAGAGCATTCCCATCGTGTGTCTGTTGGCGGGATTGGCGATGGTTCCCGAAAGCCCGCGATGGCTGGCGACGGTCGGCCGTCATGCCGGCGCGCTGGCAGTGCTGGCGAAGATCAACGGTCGCCGCCAGGCCGAGACGGAGTTGGCGCAGATTCGGAATGAACTAGGCGGGGAGACCGGCGGCTTCGCGGAACTTCTCCGCCCCGGCATCCGTGCGGCCGTTCTGATCGGCATCGTGTTGATGGTCCTGTCGCAGATCAACGGCGTCAACATGATCCTGCTTTACACGCCTCATCTCTTTAGGGAGGCCGGCGACGCTACGAACCAAGGCGCGATGCTCAACAGCATCTACATCGACCTTTGGATCACTCTCTGCACCGTGGTCTCGTTCTGGCTCACGCAGAAGTTCGCCCGCCGCTCGATTCTGATCTGCGGCACGATCGTCATGGCCTGCGGACACCTGCTGATGTTCGTGAACTTCGCCTATCAGATGCCGCGGTTGTTCACGCTCTTCGCCATGTTCGTGGCCACCGGCGCGTTCACGTTGTCGCTTGCGCCGTTATCCTGGGTCGTGCTTTCCGAGTTGTATCCCAACCGAGTCCGTGGCAAGGCCATGTCCATTGTCACCTGCGCGATGTTCCTTTCCTCATATCTGGCCACCAACCTGTTTCCGGTCGTGCTCGATCAATTCAAGGACTGGTTCGGCAATCCCGGCGGCACTTTCTTGATCTTTCTGGGCATCTGCCTGTCGTGTTCGTTGTTCGTCTGGCTGGAACTGCCGGAAACGAAGGACAAGACGCTGGAGGAAATCGGCGAGTATTGGCTGGAGAGAGCCAAATAGCAGCCAGGCGTTCGCAGCATCGCCGTGATTGGCCCACAAACTTCCCTTGAAACCTCGCCCGCCGCTTGCTATAAAGTGTACGCATGTATATAAGAGCGCCACACGTGGCGGGAAGCCGAGGTTTCGCAACGCAGAGCCGCTGAAAGAGGGGATAAACGCGAGAAAAGTCCGTCGCCGCAACCTATTGCAGCAAAAGACGTTCGGAACAAGAAACGCATTGGCCGAAATATCAAGAAATGAGAGACTCATTGCAAAACCTCCGTCGAATGCGAAGCAAAACACCGACGATACTCTCGCAGGAATACGGCCATGAGCGAAGAATTCGTTGGCGAAGCGATTCGGCCGGTTGACGGAACGCTGAGCACGGGCCGAATGGCCGCCGGCGGCCCCGCCGACTCACGACGCCGCGATGCCAGGAGAACTGCAAAGTCCGGGGACTGGTCCATTTTTCGGCGAGAAAACGCGTTTTGCCAAGAAACACTTGGCCGAAAACGTGGACCTGTCCCCTTCGCGTCAGGACTTTGCAGTTCTCCTGGCCGCGATGCAACGAGGAGGCCCGTGCGCGAGCCCTTCCAACCCGATGGCTGCACGTCTCTCGCAACCGTTCGCGGACCGGTAAACTGCTTGTCATCCCGAGTCGCAATGCAACCTTGCGCGAGATTCTTCGCCACGTTCAGGATAACGATCGCCCCGCGAACGGTTGCAGTCTCCCAAGGCGCCCGCCCATTCAACTCGTTTCCTGCTTCGATTATACTGAGCAAAGGGTTCACACCCTCCAAGGTATTCTCGCTAGAAAGGTCGCGACATGACGCACAACACAAGGTACTGGCCGGCTTGGGCGACACTGATAGCGGCGTGTGCAACTTCGGCATGGGGTGTGGATGCGTTGCGAGCTTACCCCGATCCAATGCCCGCCGACACCAACTTCGACGCGGTTGTCAAGAGTCAGCCCTTCCCTTTCATGAAGTACGTGGTGAACGTCGTCGGAGCGAAGGTTCACCCGGAAGAGTTCCACGTGACGTCGTCCGGTCAAGTCATCGCTCCGCATACTGCCGATTGGAAGGGGTTGTGCGTGGCGGTGTTGGTTGGAACCCGCCGCGGCGAAGGCGATTCCGGCCGCATCGCGCCGGCGCTGCCGCCGGCCGACGGCGTGACGTCGCGGCTGGTCGATGGATACTTGCCGGCGGTCGAAAACCGCTGGACGGCCGGCGATCTTCAGATCGAGCAGCTTGCGTTTGCGACCTGCTGCGGCAAGTTCGATTCGACCACCGCCCGCGAGCCGCTGGTGGCGATGGTTCGCTACACGGTGACGAACAGGTCGTCGTCGCCGCGCGAGGTCGAATTGGCAGTGCAGTTTGGCGAGGCGTACGGGAATATGAGCGTCAAGACGATTCCACCGGCGTATCCCCGCAAGCTCTCTTTCGAGTCGCCCTGCCTTCGGCAGGAAGACGGCGCGTATCTTGCCTGCCTGTTGACAGAAGATCCGAAGGTGTCGTTCACGTTCAAACCGATCTCCGGGCCGAAACCCGCTGCGGGCGAAAACCGATTGACTGCAATACAGACGCTCGGCCCCGGCCGGTCGAAGAGCGTCGATCTGGCCCTGCCCTATTTCGCACTCCCCGGTCAAGCCGGGTGGCAACTCGCGGCATTGAGAATTGACGACGAACTGGGCAAGTTCCGCAAGTTCTGGAGCCGCGAGCTCAATCGCAATGCCGAGTTCATCGTGCCGGAGAAGCGCATCCGCGACGCCTGCCGGGCGTGCCTTGCCAGCAATTTCATCCTCATCGATCGGGATGCGAAGACCGGCGTGCTCATGCCCCATCCCGACGCGCTCGGCTACGAAGCCGTCTGGGCCGGCGACGGCAGCGTCTCCATCCAGGCGACGGATCGGATGGGCTATCACAAGGAAGCCGAGAGCATGCTCGACTACTTCCTCGCCCGGCAGGGGAAGGAGAAGCCCGAGGGGGACGTGAAGTCGGCCGACGGCTTCTTTTCGGGCGACGTTGACTTGAAATGGATGAACCAAAACGGTTTCGTGCTCTGGGCGCTGGCCGAACATTACAAGTTGACCCACGACGAGCCTTGGCTCCGCCGGGTCGCTCCGCAGATGGTCAAGGGCTGCGACTGGATCATCCGCGAGCGGGCTCGAACGAAGATTATGGAGAACGGCAAGCGGGTCAAGCATTTCGGCCTGCTGCCGAAGGGACGGCCGTCCGATCTGTACCTCTGGGACAATTGGTATTGGACCGATACGTATTCCTACATGGGATTGCGCGAGACGGCCGACGTGCTGGCGGCGATCGGCATGAAGGCTGGGGCCGCGCGGCTGGCGGCCGAGGCGGACGATTACAAGGCTTGCATCCTCGATTCGGTCGAGCGATCGATGAACCGGAACGTGAAACCGCCGTTCGTGCCGCCGACCCCATACCGTCTCGACCCACCGAGC
Organism: uncultured Planctomycetia bacterium; assembly: GCA_963719005.1. GTDB lineage: Bacteria > Planctomycetota > Planctomycetia > Pirellulales > Thermoguttaceae. Next base: position 968,970 of record CAVRAR010000014.1, on the reverse strand, counting down.
GTCGATTTCTTCAACACGAATTGGTACTCGATTTGCAGCCCGATCTACATGGTCGAGGCCGGGCTGCTCGACCCGAAGGACGAAAAAGTCGCCGATACCGAGTATTGGCTCGAGCGCTACGGGCTGTTCAGCGGCCTGCCGGCGTTCATGGCCAATTCGATCGATCCCTACTACGTGTACAATCAATCGCTCAGCCAACTCCTGCGAGGCGAGCACTCGAAATTCGTCTGGACGCTCTACAGCCTTTCGGCTTATGCGATGGCGCAGGGAACTTACGCGACCATCGAGGGGCAGAACATCGTGACCGGCTTCAACGGCGAGGCGTGGAGCGTGAGCCGGCAGCCGCACATGCACTCCAACAGTCGGTTCATCGACTTGCTGCGGATTGCCCTGTTGCTCGAGGAGGGCCGGACGCTGCATCTGATGGCCGGCGTGCCGCGCGGCTGGTTGGCCGACGGTCGGAGCATCGAAGTGAAGCATGCGCCGAGCTACTTCGGCGAGGTGAACTTCACCGCCCGGTCTCACCTGGCCAACGGCATGATCGTTGTCTCGATCGAGCCGCCCAAGTGGCAGACGCCCAAGGTTGTCTTGCACATTCGCCCGCCCAGCAAGTACGGCAAGATCAGATCGGTGAAGGTGAATGGAGAGCAGTGGAAGGACTACGACGCCGAAACCGTTCGTTTGCTGCAATTGGATAGGAAGACGGAAGTCATCTGCGCTTTTTGACCGTCGGTGGGACAGACATTCTTGTCTGCCAAACTTGCTGCCTCCTCCCCGGCAGACAAGAATGTCTGCCCCACCGTGCTAAACGAGTTAGTCGCGCCCGCTTGCTCGCATGACGTTCAGAGCGGAATAGGCGGCCAGGTGAACGGCCATTTGCGGCGCCGGTCCATTGAGCGCGGCCAACACGGGCTTGACCACCTTGGGCGAGTCCCTCCAGTACAACTTGTTCAACACGTGGTGCGCGCCCTCCAGCAAGTCAGGAGAACTGGGGCGGTACGCCAGCGCCGACAGCAGCGGCTGCAATGCCTCGTGTCCCAGATCAATCAGCGCGTTGGCGGCCAGCCAGCGCACGTCCCCGTGCTCGTCCTCCATCGCGCCGATCAGCGCCGGCGCGGCCGCCGCATCGCCAATCGCCGCCAATGTCTTGACCGCCTCCCAGCGAACCTGCCATTGCGGATCGTCGAGAAGTCGGATCAGGGAACCGACCGCCGGCCGTCCTATGGAAGCCAGCGCTTCACGGGCGTGCTGCCGCTCGGCGGGGCTCGCGCCCGCCAGGGAGGCAATCAAGCCGTGAATGTCGGCCACACCCGCGTATTCCACACTGTTCCGATATTCCCACATCGCCCGCTCCTTGTCGTCGGAACCCTCCGCAAGAATTGTACGCAACCCGCGATTGCCCGGCGAACTTGTTGGCGGTTTTTCGCACGGCAAAGGGGAAAGTCCCATTTTCACTGCCACGAGAATTTGGACAGTCCCCCAAAACCGTCCGCGGGATGCCATTGGCCAGAACCCCCAGCCAGCCTATAATGGCCGCTCGCAAACTCGTGATCGCCACCATGCCGATTCTGCCGACGTTCATCCTGCCGAAGAACATTCTGACCGCCCTACGGTCGGGCTCCAATCACGTTCCATCGTCGGCGCTGCTCGCGGAAATGGCCCGCAGCGAGCCGAAGCAGGTGTTCGAGAAGATGGACACTTCGCTAAACGGCCTCAGCAGGGCGGAGGCCGCCACCCGCGCGGCGTATTATGGCCCGAACGTCGTCACCAAGGAACTGAAGCACCGGCGGCTTCGGATTCTGGGTCACGCCTGCGTCAATCCGCTGGTGATCCTATTGCTGTTGCTGGCAATCGTTTCCTTGATAACGGGTGACGTCCGGGCGGCGACGGTCATGTTCAGCATGGTCGTGCTGGGTGTGGCGCTGCGATTCATTCAGGAATCGAGGGCCGACGGTGCCGCGGCGAAGCTCAAGGCCATGATCAGCGTCACGGCCACCGTGGTGCGCGACGGGCAGCCGCAAGAATTGCCCCTGGGCCAACTGGTGCCCGGCGACGTCGTTCAACTCTCGGCAGGCGACATGATCCCGGCCGATCTCCGCGTCATCTCGTCCAAAGACATGTTCGTCATTCAGTCGAGCTTGACGGGGGAGTCGCTCCCGGTCGAGAAATTCGACACGATAGAAGACGCCGCCGCCAAGTCGGTGCTGGAACTCAAGAACACGTGCTTCCTCGGCACCAGCGTGGAAAGCGGCTCGGCCACGGGCGTGATCGTCGAAACGGGATTCAACACGTATCTCGGCGGCATGGCCCAGGCGATCGTCGGCCAAAACGTGCAGACGAGTTTCGATCAGGGCGTGCTCAAGTTCACGTGGCTAATGATCTGCTTCATGCTGGTCATGGTTCCGATGGTATTCTTCATCAACGGTTTGACCAAACACGACTGGATGGAGGCGTTTTTCTTCGCCCTGGCGGTGGCCGTCGGCCTTACACCCGAGATGCTTCCCATGATCGTCTCGGTGTGCCTCTCCCGCGGCGCCATCGCCATGTCGCGGCACAAGGTGATCGTCAAACGCCTGAACTCGATCCAAAACCTGGGCGCGATGGACGTGCTCTGCACCGACAAGACGGGGACGCTCACGCTCGACCGCGTGATCCTCGAACGCCACTGCGACGTCGTCCGCAACGAGGATGAAGGCGTTCTGGTGCTGGCCTACCTCAACAGCCACTTCCAGACGGGCCTCAAGAACGTTCTCGACCGCGCCATTCTGCAATTCAAGGAGATTCACGAGAAATCGGCGGTGCCCGACTACAAGAAGATCGACGAAATGCCGTTCGATTTCTCGCGGAAACGGATGTCGGTCGTCGTGGAAACGCCCGACGGGATCCACCGCTTGATTTGCAAAGGGGCGACGGAGGCGGTCTTCGAGCGCTGCAACCGCTTCGAGTTGGAAGGCAAGGTCTATCCCGTCGATCCGCTGCTGATCGCCGACTTGAAGGAGTATTGCGACGATCTGAGCGCCGACGGGTTTCGGGTGTTGGCGATCGCGTACAAGGACGTCGAGCGGCGGGCCGCCTACTCGAAAGACGACGAGCAGGACCTGATCCTCAAGGGCTACGTGGCGTTTCTCGATCCGCCCAAGGATACCGCCGCGCCCGCCATTCTGGCCATGCGGAATCACGGCGTCGCCGTGAAGGTGTTGACCGGCGACAACGAGCTGGTCAGCCGCAAAATTTGCCAAGAGGTGGGCCTGGCGACCGATCGGATGCTGTTGGGCGGGCAAGTGGAAACGATGCCCGAGGCCGAGTTGGCCGAAGCGGTTGAAACCGCCACCCTTTTCGCTCGCCTCTCTCCCGCCCACAAGCAGCGGATAATCCGAGCGCTGCAGCGCAAGGGGCACGTCGTCGGCTTCCTCGGAGACGGCATCAACGACTCCCCGGCGCTCCGCACGGCCGACGTCGGCGTCTCGGTCGATAGCGCGGTCGACATCGCCAAGGAGGCCGCCGACATCATCCTCTTGGAAAAAAGCCTGATGGTGCTCGACGAGGGGGTAATGGAAGGCCGCAAGGTGTTCGCCAACATCCTCAAGTACGTCCGCATGGGCGCCAGCTCGAATTTCGGCAACATGTTCAGCGTGTTGGGGGCCAGCGCGCTCATTCCCTTCCTGCCCATGATGCCCCTGCAGATTCTGACGAATAATCTGCTCTACGATTTCTCGCAGGTTCCGATTCCCGCCGACGAGGTCGACGCCGAACAGATCGCCAAGCCGCGGCCCTGGCACATGGGCCAACTCGCCAGATTCATTCTTTTCGTCGGGCCGTGCAGCTCGATCTTCGATTACACCACGTACGCGATCATGCTGGTGCTGTTTCACTGCTACAACACGCACATGCTTCCGCCGCCGGAACTGGCGGAGCGCTTTGCAGGGGTAGTTGACGTCAGCCGTTGCTACGCGGCCGCGCTGTTCCAAACGGGCTGGTTCGTCGAGTCGCTGCTGACGCAAACGCTCATCATCCACATCATCCGCACCAACCGCATCCCCTTGTTCCAAAGCCGGGCGAGCTGGCCGCTGATCGTGACCACGGCAAGTATCATGGCGGTGGGGATGTGGCTGCCGTCCTCGCCCATCGGGTCGTGGCTTGGGTTCGTGCCCCTGCCCCCGCTCTACTGGCCGCTGTTGTTAGCGACGTTGGCGTGTTACGTGTTGTTGACCCAGGGGGTCAAGATGTGGTTGCTGCGACGGAAATGGATTTGATGGGCGACGTAGGACGGATTTCCAAATCCGTCTTGGCTCTCATGGACGGATTTGGAAATCCGTCCTACGTCGCGAGCACGCGAAGCCGCAAGCGGCTTACTCTGGCCTGATCCAGATTGAATCGAGGCCGACGGCGCCGGGTTCGACGCACTCCAGCTCGACCCGTCGCGATCCGGCTTTCACCTCCAGCGGCTGAAAATTCACGTTCAACACGCGGGGAGCAAAGGCCGATCGCAAGGGAACCTCGTTCGCGTTGCCGTCGGTCACAAGCGGCTTGCCGTCGAGAAGAACTCGAACGACGGCGCCGTTCGGCCGGTGAACGGCGATCAGATGCAGCGAAACCTTGGCGTCCTTTTCAAAGGGGACGCTGAATTTCAGCTTCGCCCCCTTCTCGGCTTGCCAATTGGCGACGTGCAGCCGCAAGGCCAACGGCATCGGCACGGTTTCCAGCTTGCCGGCGCTGATTTCCGTCTTGAGGTCGTCGAAATTGAAGCACCTCGCCCCCGTGGCCCCGCCGCGGGCCTCGAATTCCCGTCTCGGCAGCGGTTGAATCTTCAAATCGCCTGGCATCAGGCCGCGGTGGTCGTCGATCACGTCGGGACGGGCGTAGAAATAGGCGATCCGAGCGTAACTCAACCCCGGCGTCGGCGAGTGCGCCCACAGCTCTAGGAACGCCGCCAGCGATTTGTCGAAAGGCACGGCGTCGAGCACTTGGAATCGATGGTTGGAAACGTAACCCGAGGTGTCGGGGCCGGAGTCGAGCGGCTGGCCGCAGTAGGGATCCGCAAACAGGTCCGGGCGGCTCCAGGAGTAGTTGAAATAGTCCTCGGAACCGGTTCCGAAGATCGAGGGCGTTTTCTCGCCGTCGATCATGAACTTCTCGTCCCCCTCGCCCCACCAGTTGCCGCCCGCGGTGGGCACGCCGGTCGGATTCATAATCATGGCGGCGCAGCCCACGAAGACGCCGCGGCCGATGGCCACGACGTAAGGCAGGTCGATGGCGCCGTGGCCCACCAGCAGGTCCGGATCGATTCGCCACTTCGCGTGGAAATACATCGAGTCGTTATCCCATTTCCACGGAGAAATGCGGACGTGGCCCTGGAGAGTCACGGGGGCCGCGGTGTAATTCACGATTTCCATCCGCATCGACTGGCGGTAAGGCATGACGAAGCGACAAGTGAGCGTGCCGTCCGCCGCAACCGTAAAAGGGAGGCTCGCAAACGGATTGATTCCCGGACCGGACGCAAAGAAATCGCCCAGCGGCGATTCGACCTGCGGACGCTGCGATCCGTCGAAGGCAATTCGCAGCAGGCAGCCGCGGAGGGCCTCATCGAGATGGTCGGCGACGATTTTGAGGGTTAATTGTCGCACGGCGCCCGGGCCGGCTTTGTCGGAAGAATAAGTGAAAGCACTATTGGGCTCGATTCTCGTAGTAAGCGTTTCCGGGGCGTCGCCGACGGTCGGCTGGGTGAGGCCGGTCACGGCCGCGCGGAGTTGCGTCTCGAACTCGTTCAGATCCTTCTTCGCGTCGAACGTGCGGACGGCGGTCTCGTCTGCATACTTGCGGACCTGCAGATGGTAGAAATGTAGTTCATTCAAACTTCCCTCCCAAGTGACCCTCAGTCCGCGCCCGAAGGGAATCGGCAAATAATCGGCGTCTTCCTGGCTGAAAGCGTTCTTTGCATCGACGTTAATTCCGGCGAGCTTGAGGAAATGGGACGACCGCCGCGCGAGAAAGCCGTAAGCGGGGCCTTCGTAAATCAGAGTGCCGTCGGCCGCGGTTGCGTCGTCCGCCTTCGGATCGAGATAGACTCGCAGCACGCCTTCCATCCCCGCCGACCAGCCCCGCACGATCGCGCCCGGGCCGCGAACGTCGGCCATCAAGTAGAGCCCCGTCTTGCCGCCGGCCGGCTGTCGCAGCGTTTTTAAGAAGCCGGGGATCGACTCCCCGCCGAAGCCGTCGGCGTTCGAGAACCAGCCGGGCGCTTCGGGAGTGGTCGAGTGGCGGTCGTAACTCGAAAACTGAATGTTGCGGTAGGCGGGCGCAGGCCAGCGGGCCAGCGTCGCCAGGTCTTTCATTTCATCGAGAAGCACGCCCGTCGTGACGACGCGCGCACTCGGCTGATCCGCCCGTGCAATCGCGACGGTAAAACCTAGGACGAAAATAGTGAACAAGCTCTTCATTGCGGTCTCCGATTGATAGAACCCATGCCAAATTCAGTGACGTCTTTCGCAGTCTCTTGGCTGTGTGGATTGGGGGAAATTGCCTTTGATTGTAGCAGTGTCGCCGGTCGGTATGCAACGAGCGGCTCTTGGGCCCTTGCAGACCACGACAGCGCAACACCGCGCCGGCCGGCTTATTTCACGCGAACGGGATACTTGGGCCGCACGGGCTTGATCGGCGGGTTTTGGGCCAAACCGGAGAGGACCAGCTCGATCGCCTTTTCCAGTTGCGAATCTTTGCCGGCGATCACGTCGGCGGGCCATTGCTCGACCTCGATGTCCGGCGGCACGCCCTCGTTTTCGACCACCCAGCGGCCGTCGGCCCAAATGGCCAGATTCGGCGCGGTTACGTGAGTGCCGTCCATCAGCGGCGGGAAATCGAGGATTCCGACCAGCCCGCCCCAGGTGCGCTTGCCCACCAGCGTGCCGAGATGCAGCTTGCGGAACATCCAGGGGAGCATGTCGCCGCCCGAGCCGGCCGTCTCGTCGGTGAGCATGACCTTCGGGCCTTCGATAGTGGCGCCCGGCTCGCGAGTATCGTCGCCATAGCGCGTCGCCCACAGCGATAGCGGCGGGCGAACGAGATGGCTGATGTAGTAATCGGCGATCTGGCCGCCGCCGTTGAATCGCTCGTCGATGATGATTGCCTGCTTGTCGGACTGCGGATAGAAGTACCGCTTGAAGTACTCGTGGCCGCGGCCGGCGGTGTCGGGCACGTAGACGTAGGCGGCGCGGCCGCCGGTCGCCTCGTGTACGCGCCGCAAGTTCCCTTCGACCCAATCGCGGTTGCGCAGCGCCTCTTCGCTTGCCAACGGCTCGACGGTCACCGTGCGGCTCCCTTTGCCGTTCGGGTCGGGGCCGACGGTGATTTCGATGCTCTTCTCGGCCGTATTCTCGAAGAGCGAGTACAGGTCGGTCGGCGGCTTCAGATCGACGCCGCGAACCGTCAACAGATACTCGCCCGCCTTGACGTTCACGCCGGGGGCAGTCAGCGGCGAGCGCAACTCGCGGCTCCAGTTCAGCCCGCCGTACACCTTCTTGAATCGATAGCGTCCGTTGACCACTTCGTAATCGGCCCCGAGCAAGCCGCCGGGAACCGCGCGGCGCTGGTCCAGCGGCGGGCCGGGCATCAGATAACTGTGGCCGACGCTCAGCTCGCTGAGCATCCAACGAATGACGCGGTAAAGATCGTTGCGGGTGGTCAGATGGGGCAGGAAGGCGGCGTACTTCTTGCGAATCGCCGGCCAATCGTTCCCGTGCATGCCCGGATCGTAGAAATCGTCCCGATTGATCCGCCACGCCTCGTCGAACATCTGCCGCCATTCGGCCAGGGGGTCGATGCGCACTTCGACGGCGTCGATCCGCAGCGTCCCCTTGCCGGGCGACGCCGGGGCGTCGGTGTCGATGATCGACCAGCTTCCAGGCGTCGAAAAGACCAACGCCTTCTTTCCCTTGGCGCTGAGGCGATAGGCGCCGACGCCGGAGAGAATCGTTTCGGTCTTGCGCTTGCCGAGGTCGAAGCGTTTCAGCGTCGGACCGCTGCCGCGGCGGGCGCTCTCATCGATGAAGAATATCTGTCCCGGCTGGCCCGCTTGCAGATTGAGGTAGTTCGCCGGCGGCTCGGGCAGGGCGATGATCCGCTGTTGAATTCGCTCGAAGTCGATGGCCACCCGCGCCGGCTTGGCCGATTTGGCGTCCTTCGGTTTCTCGTCCTTCGATTTCGGCTTGTCGTCGGTCTTGTCGATTGGCTTTTCCTCGTCGCTCTCGCGTGCCAGCGGCGAACTGGCGCCCGCGCGGAGCACCACGAGATAGATCGAACGCCGCATGTGCATGTCTTCGGAAGCCTGCGAAAACCATTGATTGACCGGGCCGGCGTCGGTCGAGGCGAAGAAATACAGGTACTTGCCGCCGGCGTCGAAGACCGGATCGGCCGCGTCGCTCAGTCCGTCGGTAATCGCCCGCGACTGCCGCGTCTTCAGGTTGTAGGCATAGACGGTGTGATACCAAGTGCGGTTGGCCAGGGAATAGACGATCCAGCGGGAATCGGGAGACCAGGCGGGTCGGGGCATGACCGACTCGTCCGGCCCAAAGACCGGGGATGAGGCGACCTTCTCCACTTGCCCCGTGCTCAGATCGATCCAGTACAGTGACGCCGAATTGTCGATATACGCAATCTTCCGGCTGTCCGGCGACCAGACGGGATTCTGATAGAAACCGGCGCCGTGGGGATCGTAGGACTTGGGCGAACCCTTGCCGTCGGCCGGGCGGACGTGGAGGCGGTATTCGCCGCTCTTGTCCGAGAACCAGGCGATCGACCGGCCGTCGGGCGACCAGGCCGGAGAGCGGTCGTTCGCGTCGGTTGACTCGGTCAGATTGCGCGGGTCGCCCTTCTCCGCCGGCGCCGTGACGATCTCGCCGCGGCACTCGAACACCGCACGGGCGCCCGATGGCGAGACGTCGGCGTTGCGGATATTTTCGGCCGAGCCTTTGACGTATCGCACCCGCGTATCGGGCAGATCGCTGGCGACGCCGATCTTCAACCGCGTGCTCTTTCCGACGGCCGGATCGAATAGGTATAGATAGCCTGCCCGCTCGTAGATCAGCTTTCCGCCGCCCGAAGCGACGTTGAGAACGGGAAAGTCTTTGTACGCGGTCAGTTGCCGGACGGTCTTCGCGTCGGTGTCATAGGCGAAGAGGTTGTACTCGCCGTTGCGGTCTGAACGGAAGTAGATCGTGCCGCCGATCCAGTTCGGATCGAGATCGTTGGGGCGGTCGTCACCCTGCGGGACCAAATCGACGTGGTGATCGTCGCGGTGATAGATCCAGATTCGGGAGTGTGCCCCGCCGCGATAGTGCTTCCACTGCACCGAGCGGTCGGACAACGGAGTGTAAGCGATCTGTTGCCCATCGGGCGAGTAACACGCTTGTGACGCGTGCGGGATCGACAGTTGCGTGGGCATTCCCCCCGTGACCGGCACGGTGAATAGTTGGGTGTAGCGTGAGGTGAACGAGTTGCGCGGCGAGACGAAGAGCACTGCCTTGCCGTCGGGCGAAAAGCCGCGAACGATATCCGCCGCCGGGTGCCAGGTCAGGCGTCGACACGGTCCGCCCGCCGCCGGAACCACGTAGACGTCGGTGTTCCCCTCGTACTGGGCGCTAAAGGCGATGAGGCTTCCATCGGGCGAAAAAACCGGATTCGAGACGGCATCCAATTCGCTGGTGAGCCGGCGGACGTTCTTGCCGTCCAGCTCGGCGACCCAAAGATTGTCGGCGTAGATGAAAGCGACGTGTTGGGCGCTCACGGCGGGCTGGGTCAGCAGCCGCGTATCGTGGATATCCGGCGCAGCCAATCCTGACTCTGCCGACAGCCAGACGGTCGCCACAAACAGCAAGGGAAGGGCAATGAAGCGACGCATGAGAGACTCCTGGCGTAAGGTGGGATGTCGAGCGGTGGATGCGGTTACTCTAGTTTAGCAGATAATTGGGAGGGGTGGAATCAACCGCCCCACAGCCTGGCATTGTCAATTTGATGCAAGGCGGAGGAGTCGCTGTCGCTTCGCAGGACGGATTTCCAAATCCGCCCTGCAAGCCTTCGCACTGGTGGGCGGGGAAAAAGGGGACAGGTCCAATTTGCCGGAACGGCCCGGAGGGTGCTTCGCACAAATTGGACCTGTCCCCTTTTTCCGAGGCGCAAGTCTATTTAGAGGTTCTAACAAAACTCCAGTACGCGGTTCCAGCAGATCATGGCACAACCGATGATTAGGAACGCATCGTGAATGTCCGGTCGTTTCTCGTAACGCACCCGCAGACGACGCCAGTTGAAGAGCCAATCGAAGCAGGCTTCAACGACGTAGCGGAATTTGCCCAGGCCGCTGCCGTGCTCGGTGTTGCGGTGAGCAACCAGCGGCTTGATTCTCCGCTTGCGCAGGGGTTTACGAATCTTGGCTTCCGCATCATAGGCTCGATCCGCGAGCAGTTCATCGGGACGCTTGCGCGGTGCGCCGCGAGGTTGCTTGATCGGTGGAACTGCGTCGAACCAAAGGAATAGCCATCTCCGAATCGTGGCAATTCGCGCCGGTGTGGGTAATGGCCAGAGGCGTGCCGCTGCCGTCCACCATCAGATGACGCTTCGAGCCATTCTTGCCTCGATCCGTGGGATTTGGGCCCGTTTTTGCCCCCCAAAAACTGCTCGCACGGAGCAACTGTCGATCGCGGATGTTGACCAGTCGATTTGGCCTGCCAATCCCAATTCGTCCAAAAGTAGCTTCCATATCCGCTTCCAGACACCAGCCACATGCCAGTCGCGGAGTCGTCGCCAGCACGTCATGCCGCATCCGCAGCCCAACTCCTGCGGAAGATATTCCCACGGACAACCCGTTTTCAATACGAAGAGAATCCCCGTGAGCGCCGCACGATCGGAAACTCGCGGTCGGCCTCCTTTCGGCTTGCCGCGTTCGCGCGGCAGCAAAGGCTTGATTCGCTCCCAAAGCGCATCGGGCAGCAGTGGCTTGGCCATAATATCCTCCCTGACATATCTGTTGGTTGACCAGGTTAGCCCGAGAGTTTAGCAACATTGGACAGATCAGGAAATACTGGTTTTGTTAGAACCTCTTAGGGCGATTTCGGCAAAACCGGTAGCGACCCGGGACTAGGAGCCGGCAAACGCTCCGGCGGCAGCGGGGCGGTGTTCGACTGCGCCAGACCGGTCAGTTCGCAACCGTTGATACGGATTTGCCAGCCGCCGCCAAGGGCCTCGTACACCTGAATCAGTCCGGTGGCGATTTCTCCGCGTGCCTGCGTCAGCACGTCTTGCTGCTGCACGAGGAACTGCTCCAATTGCGTCACCCGCGTCAGATCGATCGCGCCGGCCGTGTATTGGGCCAGCACGATCGTGACCCCCTTCTCGGCGTCCTCGACGCTGGCGCTCTGAAGCTTCGTCCGCCGCTGGGCCTTGAGAAAAGTGACCACTCCGTTCTCGACTTCCTGGTCGGCGTTAAGAACCGTTTGTTGGTAGGCGGCCACCAACTCGCGGAACCTGGCGTCCTGGAGCCGAACGTTGTTCTGAATCCGTCCATAGTTCAAGACGTTCCATTGGAAGGAAGGACCAATGGCACTGTTGAATGCCGATGGGCGGAACAGATCGCGAAACTGCTCGGCCGAGTAGCCGAGCGTGCCGTTGATTGAGAAGGCCGGATAATAGTCGGCCTCGGCGATGCCGATCCGCGCACATTGCGCAGCGGCCAAACGTTCCGCGCGGCGGACGTCCGGGCGGCGGCGCAACAAATCGGCCGGGATTCCCAGAGCCACGTCGGGCGGCGCCGTGGGGATGGGCGCGGGGCCAAGCCTCGACTGCAACTCTTCCGGCGGCATGCCCAGCAAGATGCACAACTGAACGATCTTCTGCCGCAGATCGATCTCCAACTCGGGAATCTGGGCCTCGGTCTGCTCCAAGGTGCTTCGCGCCTGCAAGACGTCCAACTGGTCTCTCCTGCCGGCTCGGAACTGGGCGTCGGCGATTTCCAAAGTCCTCCGCTGCAATTGCACGTTGGCCTGGGCGTACTGGATTCGTCCCTGGAACGTGCGCATTTGGACGTAGTTTGCAGCCACGTCGCCCAACAGAGTCACCAGGACGTCGTCGTAATCGTCGACCGAGGCGTCCAGGCTGGCGGCGTCGGCCTCGATCGCCCGGCGGAAGCGACCCCAGAAGTCGATTTCCCAGTTGAGGTTGAAGCCGGCGTTCCACTGATCGAAGAAGGGCTTTGTAATGTTGTCGTGATTGGCGGCAGCTCTGCTCAGGGCGTTGCGGCTGTAATCGCCGGCCACGTTCTGGTTTTGCGGAAATATCTGCCCGGCGGTGATGCCCAACTGGGCCCGCGCTTGCAACACGCGGCAGCCCGCTTCGCGCAGGGTCAGGTTCTGCCGATAGGCGCAACAGATCAGGCAGTCGAGGCCGGGATCATTGAACACCGTCCACCACTTGCTCAAATCGTCGGCGTCGGTTCGCACGCGCCTGTCGTCGGCGTCGATCCACTGCTGCGCTACGGGCGCGGAAGGCGGGCAGTAGTTGGGCCCGACTTTGAATCCGTTCTGGATGTATTCCTTCAACGGAGTGCAGCCGCACAGCGATGCCACAAGGACCATCAGACAAGCAAGACCGGTACCCGAGCCCGCCCCCGGCTTGCTGCCAGAACGGGGAGAAGCTCTGCGGAAGTGCAACGCTTCCTTGTGGTTACGACGTCGCGGTAAAAGCTGCATATTCGGAATGATCGGCAAGTTCGGGAAAGCCGAGCCAACATTAACGGCCGGCCTGCGCCTCACTTGCCCGATCGTTGCAGTTTGACCGAGACGGAAGGACGCGCATGGTAAGCGCGACAGAATGGTTAAGGCGTAGCGGCAAACTAGTAGGCGGCTAAGACGGCATCCACGGCGTCGGCCGACGAGTTGTTCTTGTCTGAACTCGATGGCCCGCTACTCAGAAGCCCGCCGAGGTCGTACACCCAATCCAGCTTGGCCGAATTGGATAGGGCAGACAGGCTCGCGACGGAAAACAAGGCGTTCTTAGCGGCGCTGGACGACGCGCTCAAGGTAAACGAACCGCTGAAACTCGACACGTTGCCGGCCCTATCGGTGGCAGTAATGGTGTATGTGTGGTTGCCGGCCGCGAGCGAGCCAAGAGTCGCGGAGAAGTTCACGCCGGACGCAGCGATGTAGGGACCGCCGACGTTCGACTCCAGCGTCCCGTCGATCTTGAGCGTGCAGCTTTTCACGCCGTCGGTGTCTGCGGCGTTCCAAGTGATCCTGCCTTTCGCCTGCGATACCACCACCTGGCCGATCGTCGGGCCCGAGTTGGCCGCAGCCGCCACACTGAACGTGCCGGTGCTGTTGGAACTGACGCCCTTCGTGTCGGTCGCCGTGATCGTGTAGGAATGACTGCCGGCCGACCAGATTCCGATCGGGCAGGAATAGTACAGCCCGCCGTAAGGGCCGTTGATCGGCTTGATGAGCGTGCCATCGACCTGCATGGTCTGCGAGGCTATGCCGCTTTGACTTCTCGCCATCCAGGTGATCTTGATCGTTTCGTTCGATTCCAAGACGCCGTTCTTCGTTGTTCCGGCCTCGGCCACCACAACGCCGGCGATCGTCGGCGGAGGAGGGGCCAGGACCGTGAACGTGCCGCTGCTGGTGGAGCTAACTCCCTTCGCGTCAGTCGTTGTGATCGTGTACGAGTGGCTGCCGGTCCCATGCTTTCCGATCGGGCAAGAATAATACGTGCCGCCGTAAGGGCCGTTGATCTGTTTGACGAGTGTGCCGTCGATTTGCATGGTCTGCGAGGCGATGCGGTTCGGACTGGTCGCCGACCAGGTGATTTTCAGCGAGTCGTTCGAGTCCAGCACGCCGTTCTTCGGCGTGGAAGCCTCGGCCACGACGATGGCGGAAATGCTGGGAGTGACGACACTGGGGGTGACTGGCGCCAGTGGTGCGGCAGGAACCGGATCCGGAACCACAGGGGCCAAAGGCTCCGGCTGGGCGGGAGCGGGATCCAGCGGTCCGCCGTCCGAGATCGGGTCGGGATCTGTCGGCGCCGGAGGGGGCGTGGGATCTTGTGGGCTGTCGTCCGCGTTCTCGGTATAGATGCTCTCACCCATGTTGGCAAGCACGATGTCGCGATCCAGGCCGTCCACGTGGCCGTCGCCGTTGGCATCGCCCTGTGCCCAGGTCGTACCGGTCCAAGCATTTGCAAACCAGATGGCCTCATCCAAATTATCCACCACTCCGTCGAGATTGAAGTCGCCGGGGATGGGTGGGACGGTCTGCCAGGAGGTGCTGGCGCCGACGAGCAATGGGTTTCCGGCCAAGTCGGCGATGCCCGACCCCGCCACGATCAACGTGAGTTGGTAGCTGCCGGCCGAGGAGGTTATGCCTGCAAGGTTGCCTAGAGTCCAGTGTTGCTGATCGGTCGTTGTGAGCGTCGCCGCGTTCAACGGCAGGCTGACGCCGGAGAGTGTGAACTGCAAGTCGCCGAGATTGAAGCCGGCAACCGGCTCGCTGAATTGGATCGCGATCGAAGCGACGGGGCTCACTCGCAAGTTGGGAGTGACGGCGGTGATGCTTACGGTGGGGGTTGTGGTGTCGATCACAAGGTCGCCGACGGTCGGGTCGAAAGCCGCGTTGCCCGAAGCATCGACGGCGATGGCCAACACGTCGTAGGTTCCCGCCGCAAGCGGCGAAACGATCTCACCCTTCGACAGCGTCCAGGTGCCGTCCCCGTTGTTGATCGCCGGGTAATAGGTTCCGGCAACCCTCACCGTGACCGTCACGTTCGGATCACTCACGGCGCCGCTGAGCGCCGGAGCGGTGTCGTTGGTGATCAAGGGATTCACGCCGACCGTGAACGAGACCGGGGTGAAGATAGCCGGGCTATACGCTGCAAGATACTGGCCGGCGATGGGCAAGCCGCTGCTCGTGTTGAACGTGGTGCCGGGCAGTTGCCAAGCCACCGAGAGGTTGTCGCCGCCACCGCCTTCTTTCTGCAGGGCTTCGATGTAATACTTCTGCCCGGCCACCAGGTAGATCGATACGGACTGCTGCTGCGCGAATGCGTTCCACTGATTGTGGCCGGTAGCTCCCGGCTGGGAGGCGATCTCCACCTTGTTGGCCGGATCGCTGTTCGTCGAGAGCCAGAGCTCGCCGTTGTCGTCGCTGGCGATCCAGAAAACATAGTTGCCGGTGGTCGGCGGGAGGACGTAGCCTTGAATCCGGCCGCCGTAGTCGTCCGCCCAATCGTAGGGCGCATCGAAACTCGTCAGGGTCTCCTCGCCGGTGGGGTTGTTTGGATAATTGGCATTGCTCGTCAGATCCGAAACCGCCGTTCCACCGCCGATATTCAACCAATAGTCATAGCTGATCGTCCCGGCAAGAGCGAACGACACCGACTGCGTGGCCAAGGTAGTGCCCGTACGGTTTTTCACGTTGCTGACCGTCAGCGTGTGACTGGTGGTGCCCAGCGACGACGTGGTGGTCAACGTCACCGTGCAATTGTCGGTCTCGAGGTGCGCCGAGCTGATGGTGAAGCCGCTGATGTGGTAGTTGGCGGTCGTTTGGGCGGAAGCGGAATCCATCGGCTCGGTGAAGGTCACCCGCACGACGGTGAAATCGGCCGCCTGCACGGAAGCGACGCCCTCGGTGATCACGCCGTCGGCCAGGGATTGCAGACCTTCGAAGCCGTCGTAATTCACGGCGGAAATCTGATAGTAGTGTCGAGCCTGGGCCGTCACACTGCTCGAATCCGTGTAGCTGGTGGTGGTCGACGTGCCCAACAGAGTCCCATCGCGGTAGATTACGTAATGGTCGACGCCGCTTTCCGGATCGGTGGACGCCGACCACGTCAGGTAGACGCAAGGAACGCGGCTGGCGAAGGTGGCCTGCACGTCCGCCGGCGCCGTAGGCGGCGTCGCATCTACGCCTCCGTACGGCGACAAACGAATGCCGGGAATCGGAATGGTCGAATCGTTGTTCTCCCAAATTCCGCCGGGCAATTCCCAGCGGACAGCCAAGTTGTCGCCGCCGCCGCCTTCCTTCTGCAACGCTTCGACGTAATATCGTTGCCCCGCCTGCAAGTAAATCTGCGCCGATTGCTGCGTCGGGTTGTTGGCGTTGGCCCAGTCGCGAGAGCCCGTCCACGAGGTCACGTAGGCAATCTTTACCGCGTTGGCCGGGTTGTCGTTCGTCGAGAGCCACAACTCGCCGTTGTCGTCGCTGGCAATCCAGAACGTGTAATAACCCGTCACCGGCGGGCTGAGATACCCCTGAATTCGCGTGCCGTAGGCGTCGGCCCAATTGACCGGGGCCTCGAACGACGTGAGCAAGTCTCTGCCGCTGGGGTGGTTCGGGTAATTGGCGTTGCTCGTCAGGTCGCTGACCGCAGTGCCGTAGCCGATATTGGTCCAGTATTCGCGCAGAATCGAGCCCGTCCCCTGCGGCGCGTAGCTGAAAGAGAACTGCTGGCTTGCCGGCAGCGGGTTTCCCGAAGCCGTGGTCAAATTGTTCATCGTCACCGTATAACCGCTGCCGGTGGTCATCGCCGCGCTGGTGGTCAAGGTGACTTTGGTGTTGTCGCGGGAAATCGCCACGCTGCTGAAGGTGCCGCCGGTAAGCACGTAGTGGCTCAACACGCTCGCCGTCGCCGGATTGAGCGGCTCGCTGAAATAGATCTCGATGTGCCGGTTGTCGGGCCAGTCTTCCGAAACGATGCCGGGTACGGCAAGCACCAGTGCCGTCGATCGCCCACTCTCATACCCGTCGCGGTTGACGGCGCTTACCTGGTAGGAATAGCTCGTAACAGCTTGCACACCGGTATCGCTGTAGGACGCCGTCGTCGAGGTGCCGATTGCCGAGCCGTTGCGGTAAATGACGTAATGATCGACGTAGCTCTGGCTGTCGCTGGAAGCGGCCCACGTCAGTGCAATTGTAGCGGGGCTGAGCGTTATGTGGCCGACGAGATTCGTGGGGATCGTCGGCGCCGAAGTGTCGATCGGAATGTTGGCCGCTCCCGGCGTGCCGCCGGTGTTGCTCGCCTCCCAATTGAGCGGATCGTTGCCGTAGTCGGCCGTGTGGATGCGGATCAGGGCCGGCCCGCTGCCGTCGGGTTGGGTCGGCCAAGGCGCCTCGGTGCCGTAATTGACGTGGTCGATCTGGAACGAAGCGATGTAGCCCGGATAAGTGCCGCCAATCTGATCGAGGCGGACCATTTCGCCGCCGTTGCTCAGATGCCCCGAGTAGACTCCGGCCACGGGAATCTGGTTGGCGGCGACGTGATACCGCTGGTCGAAAGCGGCGTAATCGCTCACCAGCACCACGTAGCCGCCGGGCGCCAGCGTGGTCAGGCCGCTGCCGGTCGCGAAGGAATTCAGGGTCGGGCTGCCCACGATAACGTCGCTCTGGCCCGCCGCAGTCAACTTTACCGTGTCGGCGATCGTCCAATCGTTCGGGTCGGTGTCGCCGCGCGTGAGCGTGACGGTGGCCGGCCCGTTGAACGAATAGACGCCCAAATTGACCCAAACGTCGTTGCCCACCACGTTGGTTTGGTTCTGATCGACCGTCACCGTCGTCGAACCGCCGGCGTAGGTGATCGTGTACTGGGCGTCTTGGTCGAGATTGGTGCGTCGCGTGCCGTTGCCGTCCACGAGGCTGTAATGTGCGTAAACCGTATAGCTGCCGCTTGAAAGGCCGCTGGCCGACCAGGTGGCGGTGGCGCCGGATTCCAGCGTCCAGGCTTCGCTGCCCGTGCCGTCGGGATACCAGCCGAAGGTGAAGCCGACGCCGTCGCCGACGTAGAAGTTGTTCAACGTCTGCGGCGATCCCGAGCGGTTGTACAATTCGAGGAACTCGAAATCGTCCTCGTTCGTGAAGCCGGCGGCCTGTTCCGCCGCGGTGGGAGCGGCGGGGTGGTACATCGATTTCGTTGATCACCACCGGCGCGACGTAGGGCACGCTGTTGGCCGCGCCGGCGTAGTTCGGCCCGGTGCCGAACGTGGGCGTCTGAAGCAGCGTAAAGTCGGTCTCGCCGGTCGATTTCGTGTACAAGCCCTGGGAAACGCCGACCGGCGCGTAGTCGATGTTGACGTGCTCGCGGTAGCCGCCCGCCGAGCCCGCGTAGTTGGAGCTCAGATACAGATCGCCGCCGAGCACCGGCAAGGCGAACGCCACGTGCGAACCGGGGTCGCCCGAGCCGACGCCGTAATTCCGACTGTCGGTCAGGACCAGATATCCGCCGGCCGCGATCGTCGTATTGGCGGCAATCTGGTATTTCGTCAGGTTCGCGCTGCTGTCGCTGAGGAACCAGCCGCCGATGTTGATCGGCTGGCTCGTGGTGTTGTAAAGCTCGACCATGTCGCCGCCGGACGCGGACGGATGCGCCAGCACCTCGTTGATGACGACCGAGCCGGGATTGGGGATCGGATTGGTTTCGTCGCTGCCGGGCGAGCCGTTCGGCGCGGTGCTTGCCCGCCAGCCGTCGGCCGAGCCCCAGAGCGAGGTTGCTTGCAGCGGATCGCGGACGGTCAGCGAAAAGCCGTCGCCGTCGGTCTGCTTGTACCAGTCGTCGCTGTAGGTGAAATCCTGCACGATGCCGCCGTTGGGGGCGTCCAGCTCGACCTCCTCGCCCGCGTTGTCCAGGTGGCCGCTGTACTGGCCGGCGATCAGCGACGTGCTGACGCTCGGGATAGCGAATCTGGAACGCCGTCTGATTGGCGACGACCAGAATATACTGGTTCGGCGCCAGGGAAACGTTGGGAAAGGTGAAGGTGACGCCGTTGTCGAACCGCAGTCCCGCCAGCGGCAGCGTCGTCGTGCCGATGTTCTTGATCTCGATGTACTCGAAATCGTTCCGTCGTCGCTGCCGGTGTAGCCGCGGGCGATCTCGTCGGCCGTGGCCGGCAGAGGGATGGTACATCATCTCCGTGATGCGGATCGACGGAGCGAGGTTCACGTAGAAACCGGCGTCGGCCAGCGCGCTCCAGGTCCCGCCGGCAGTAAACGCGGGCCTTGACCTCGACGCCTTGGGTGAGCGTGATCGGACCGGTGTAGAGCATGGCGTTCGGATTCAGCGCCGCCGCCGGGCAGACGCGGGTCGGAGCCGTCGAGCGTGTAGTAGATCGGCGACGCCGAGGCCGTAATCGTAAGCGTGTCGCCGGGATTGAACACGCCGCCGTATCTCCGTCTGGCCGTTGACGCTGTAAGACGGGCGCGTTGACGCTTGGATACAGCCCGGCGCTCCGCAACTGCTGGATCACGATGTTCGTCCGCTGCCGCCAGCCACGTGTTGAGCACGTAATCGCGGTCGTTCGACCAGTCGGAGGGCGTGTAGAGCGTGCCGCTCACGTCGCCCCAGCGCGCCGATTCGGTGACCATGGCCGTCCTGGACTTCGTCGGCCAATCGCCTGGTAGCGGGCCTGCGCGGCGGCGGTCGTCAGCGCGCCGCCGTTGAAGAGGAACTTCTGCGCATGATCGGCAAAGAGACATGCGGAAATCGGCGTTGTTCATCAGCGAGTCGAACGTCGTCGCCAACCAGCCGCTCCATCCGCCGCCGGTCATCACGTTGACGTTCGGATCGTAGGACCATTGCAGGCCCGTCGCCATCTCCGAGTCCCACGGGAAGAACTTGAAGCCCGTGCTGTCCAGCGTGGTGGGCGAACTGTCTTCCGGGCGGGCCATGTACCAGTTGTGGCCACGGCCAGTCGGTATTGCCGATGTAGAAGTTCATCAGCATGTAATCGACGAAGTTGTTCATGTCCATCAGGACCGGATAGCTCGGATTGCGGGTGCCGTCCGGATTGTTGCCCTGGACCTGCTGGTAGGCGGCCGTGCTGCCGTTCTGGAAATTGAAGTTCATCAGTTCGTTGTACTCGGTCGTGTCGCTGCTGTTGACCGCCTCGTCGGCGTTCGAAGGCGTCCCAGTTGTCCTTGTTGCCGCCCAGATACGCGGCGGCAAACGAGGTGTCGGGCCGCTCGGTGGGGTTGTAGACTCCCCAGTAAAGGCCGTTGACGTACAACTGCACGTAATTGCCGTGGCTGGCCGGCTCGCCCATCGCCAGCAGCGTCTCGTCGGCGAACTGGTCGCGGATGTATTGGGCCTCGTTCTGCCCCCAAACCCAGGCGTCGTTGAAATTGGCGCGGAGCGTGATGGTGTCGAACGAATCGGTGGCCCCGTCGCCGAACAAGGGGAAATCGAGCTTGCTCGGACCGTAAGGGGCCTTGAAGACGAAGCGGAACGAGTGCTTCTCGAATCCCACGTCGCGCCCCACGCCTCCTTGCATCCGCAAGGCCGCGTTGATCTGGAACGTCTGCGCCGGTGGCGGGGTCGAAATACTCCAACGACGCCGGCACTTCCATGTTGCTGTTGGTCGCGTTGGCGTAGATGCCCGTCGTCGGATCGAACAGGTTGGACTCGTCGGTGACGATCGACATCGTCGGCAGCGAGAGCAAGTCCTGCACCAACTGGTTCTTATAAGTCGGATCGGTCGTGATCTGCGTATCCATGGCATAGTCGGCCGTCTCGGTGCCCCACGTCGTCGGAAAGCCGGCCGGATCTGCCGGCTGGTTGATCACGTCGTCGGGAAAGATGTAGGTCTCCGTCGAAACCACCCCGGCCGAGCCGGCAATCACCGACACCGCGCGGACCGTCGCCGTGGTGCTGATCGTGATCGGCCCGGTATACAGCGTTCCGTGGGTGGCGCTCGGCGTGGAACCGTCCAGCGTATAGTAGATGTTGGCGCCGGTGGTCGTCGTCGTGATCGCCAACGGGAACGACTGGTAGAAGAACCCGTGTTGGACGCTAAAGGCGATGTCGGGCTGCCAGGTGTCGATCGTGTTGGCCGTGCCCGGCGTGGGAGTGGCAAAGAAATGGTCGCCCAACTGCGTGGTGACGATCTGCGACAGCTCCGGCACCACGAGCATGTCGCCGTCGCTGAGCGACGATTTCATCACTTGAATCGCCAGCACGTTGCCGGTGGCCGTGAGGTGGCCGGTCGTGCCCGAGTTGAGAAACGAGGTCACGTCGAAGGTCTCGAACGTCGTGGCTTGAACGTCGCTGGTGCGTTCTTCGACCGCCTGCGAGTTCCAGGCGACCGTGGCCGGGACGTTTCGCCGCGCCACTTCGACGCCGTTGAGATACGCCACGAATCCGTCGTCGTATTGCATCTTGAGCGTCAGGCTCTGCAGCGACGCCAGGTTGGCCGCGTCGAAGTCGATTCGCACGTACAACGAGGTGTTGTTGGCGGCCTGCATGGCCGCTTGCACGTTCGTCTCCACGGAGTTGACGAAGACCGAGCTGCTCCCGGTTCCCGTGACCGGAATGCTCTGCACCGACAGACCGCCGTTGGCCGTGTCGCCCACCAGGTGGAAGGTGGAATCGAAAGTCGTTTTTGTCCCGGAAGCGGCAAAAAGTTCCAAATCGGCGCCGCCGTAGTTCTGGAAGTCCAACCAGCGAGAGGTCGTAATCGCCCGCGGCGGCGAACGTCACGGTGCCGAAGGAGTCGCCGGGGCCGCGCAGGCCGTCGTAGGCGAAGGTCTGCCCGTTGACGGTGCACGTGAATCCGTCGTCGCTGTTCACGCCGAAGGTCCAGTTGCCCGCGCTCGGGATGTGAACGCGGCCCGTGGCCTGCGTCACGAAGCAATCGACTTCAGTGCCGATCGACATTCCCGGGAAGGTGCGGTCACCGGAAGAAAACTCCCCGCCGCCGCCGGTGTTCATGTAATTGACGACGGAGGCCGTCTCACTGGCCGTCCAACTCTGGTTCGACACGGTGTCGATCACCGATTGGGCTTGAGCCACGCTGCTAACGCTGCTGAGGTTCGATTTGTACTCGGTGACCGCGAAGCCGGGAACCATGCTGACGTATCCGAGGCCCGTCGGCCCCGACGCCCAGCCGGTGTCGCTGAACCCCGGCTGCGTCCACGTCGAGCCGAGGCTGTTGCTCGTGGGAGCGTAATAGCGGGCCGTCGCCCCGGTATCGACCAATGTGGTCTCCGTCACCGCTTGCCCCGTGCCGTAGGAGACGTCCGTATCGAGCGAGGGAAACGTGGGGCTGAACGACTGGACGACATTGTTGTTGTTGTCCAACAGCGCCAGGTACTTGCCCGACTTGGAGAGATTGAAATTGGCGTGCAGTTCCTGGGTGGGATCGGTTTGGCTCAGTCCCGAAGTGCAAAAGATCACTCGCGACTCGTTCGGCCCGAGACTCATGGAAGGGAACGTCCAGGTCTTCGCGCTGCCGCCGGTGTCGTACTGAAGTTTCCAGCCGGTCAAGTCGATCGCCTGTTGGCTGTTCGGATTGCAGATCTCCAGCCAGTCCGAGTGGTTGCCCGACGAGTCGGTGATTCCGACGCCGTTGTCGGCCAGGATTTCGCTGATGATGGGGTTGACGGAGAGCAACTGCCGAAGTTCGAGGGGCTCAAGGGCGAGCCGGCGCGCAAAGGTGGCCTTGCCGCGAGCGCTGCTCCCTCGACGCATAGGCGACCTCGTGATCAAATCCCTGAACGTGCGGCGAGACGTGCGTGCCATGCGGCCCTCCTGGTTGCGACAACATGCTGAGACTGAAAGGGAACTAATCCCGGAATGGAATGACGTGCGCAGACAATCTCTTTTATAGCAAGTAGCCGCATAATCCGCAACGTTTTCCTAACCCGACGAATCCCCCTGGCCTGCTTGATACGGCGATTGGCAGAGCGAATCGTCGTCGGTTGAGCCTGCACTGCTCTAACGAGGGGCGTATATTGTAGCCATACTAGAGCGGTTTCATTTTAGGTGTAGCGGTATCCGCAGTGTTGAAAATAGTTTCGGCACTCGGATTCCGTGAATTGGTCGAGGATGCTGCCGCAGAGTTTCCATAGCTTATCGACGGTCCGTTCGGCTCCGTCACGGAGCAACTTTTTGAACTTGGAAAACGCCAACTCGATGGGGTTCAGGTCCGGCGAGTACGGGGGCAGGTAGCGCAGCTCGGCACCGGCCGCTTCGATGGCTTTGCGAACTCCAGCCACCTTGTGGCTGGAGAGATTGTCCATCACCACGATGTCGCCAGGTTTCAAGGCCGGTGCCAGATGTTGCTCGACCCAGGCGCGGAACAGTTCGCCGTTGATGCCGCCTTCCACGGTAAGCGGAGCGATGAATCCCTCGGCCCGCAATGCGCCCAAAAAAGTCGTCGTCTGCCAACGTCCGCAAGGAGTTTTTTCCAGCAAACGCGTGCCGAGTTCCGAGCGGCCGTAGGTGCGGGTCATGTTGGATTTAGCCCACGTTTCATCGATGAAAACGACTTTGGCGGGATCGATCGACTCCTGCGAAGTGCGCCATGCCGCGCGCTGCTCAACCACATCGGGGCGATCCTGTTCGCTGGCAATCAGCGTCTTTTTTTTCGCGACTGCTTGAGCGCTTGGCATGCGGCGCAAAGCGTTCCCAGGCAAACCTCTTCGCCGCGCTCCCGCTTCAAATCGGCTTGCAGTTCGCGCAGATAGATGTCGGGCCGAGCCGCGATCTTGGCGACGAGCCAGTCTGCCCAAGCATGCCACGCGGGCTGACGCGGAGCCGCCTTCTTTGGCGCCACTTGGCCGGTCTCGCGACGTTGTTGCTGGATGCGCCGCACCCAAGATTCTGAAACTTTGAAACGCAGCGCGATCACGCGCCGCTCTTCGTTCGTATCGCACGCGGCGAGCACTTCGCCGCGAAACTCCGCATCGTACGGTTTCATCAGGGTCACCTCCTTGAGTGAGATGAACCCAATTTACCGAGTTCGCCCAGAATGCGCTAGACCTACCGTGGAACTGCTCTAGTGCATGGGACATGCCGACTTCGCACCAATGTTCGCGGTGCGACGGCAAAACCAGCGACCGTAAGACGGATTTCCAAATCCGTCCTGCGTCCAAGAAGGATCGTCGGTGTTGGCCGAACGCTACTCGATTCCCAAGTGTCGCTGCATTTCCTCCAACGACACCCGCTTGGTCTCCGGCAGGAACTTCCACACCAGCACCAGTTGCAGCAACATCATCGCCGCAAAGAAAAGGAACGGGGCGCCCTTCGAGTAGTCGGCAATCGACGGGAATCCGAAGCTGATCAGGGCGCACCAGAACCAATGGGTGAAACTGCCGAGCGCCTGCCCGCGGGCACGGACGCGGTTGGGGAAAATCTCGCTGATGAACACCCAAATGACCGCGCCTGACGAAAAGGCGAAGAAAGCGATGAAGCCGATCAGACTGCCGAGCACCGCCCAGCCCACCAGCAACTTGTACGTCTCCGAGATAGCTCCTGCGGTGATTTGATCGCTTACCCAAAAGGCGGAGGCAGTCAGCGACAGACAGACCGTCAGGCCGGCCGCGCCGGTGATCAGCAGCTTCCGCCGGCCGAAATGGTCGATCACCGACATGCCGACCAGAGTGAAGAGCAAGTTTGTCAGGCCGATGATGATCGACTGCGCGAGCGCGCTGGTTTGGCCTGCCCCGGCCATGGTGAAGATGTGGCCGCTGTAGTAGAGGATGGCGTTGATGCCCGACCACTGGTTGAACGTCGCCACCATGACGGCCAGCAGGATCGGTCTCATGTATTTGCGCTGGAAGAACGGCTCGTCGGCCGCCACGGTCTCTTCGTGCAACGAATCGACGATGTCCTGCATTACCCGGTCGGCGTCCTCGTTGCCGAGTTTCCGCAGAATGGCGAGAGCTTCGTCGCGGCGATGCCGCTTCACCAGCCAGCGCGGGCTTTCGGGAATCGGTTGCACTAACAGCAGAAACGCGGCGGCCGGAAGGGCCAACAGCCCCAGCATCCATCGCCAGGCGTGCGGATCGCCCGGCAGCACGGTGGCGACGGCGTAATTCGAGACGTAAGCGACCAGCAGACCGGACACGATGTTCAACTGATTGATCGCCACCAGCCGGCCGCGAATCTGCGGCGGCGAAATCTCGCTGATATACAAGGGAGCGACGACCGAAGCGCCGCCGATCGCCAAACCGCCGACGAAACGGAAGGCCAACAGCGCCGGCCAACTCCAAGCCAAACCGCAGCCCAACGCCGAGACGAAGTACAGCACCGCCAACCACAGCAAAATCGGCTTGCGGCCCAGCAGTTCGGCAGGCTTGCCCGCCGCCAACGAGCCGATGACCGTGCCGACCAGTGCGCGTAGAAACGGTGACGCCGAGCATCAGCTTCGTCAAATCGAACTGCTTCGTCAGCATCCCGGTCGTGCCGGAAATGACGACCGTGTCGAATCCGAACAAGAAGCCGGCCACCGCGGCCACCAGCGTGCTTCCGAGCAAGTAGAACTTGAGTTTCATCACTTCACACTGAACTTATGGACGGTTTTGTGCGCGTACGTCTCGCCGGGCCTCAACACCACCGAAGGGAACGGCGGCTTGTTGGGCGAGTCGGGAAAATGTTGTGTTTCAAGGCAAAAACCGTAGTGCTTGGTGAACTTCTTGCCGCCGCGCTGCTGCTGGCCGTCGAGGAAATTGCCCGAGTAGAACTGCACGCCGGGCTCGCTCGTGTAGATCTCCATGACGCGGCCGCTTTTCGGCTCGTAGACGGTCGCGGCCAGCGACAGCTTCTTCTCCTCGCCGGGCTTCTTGTTCAGCACGTAGCAATGGTCGTAGCCCCCCTCGACCTTCGCGATCCGCGACCCGATCGCCATCGGCCTGGTGAAATCCATCGGCGTGCCCTTGAGATTCCTCAGCTCGCCCAGCGGGATCAGGCCCTTATCGACGGGCAGATAACGATCGGCGTTGAGCATCAACTCGTGGCCGAGCACGTCGTCGGTCGCCCCCGTGAGGTTCCAATAGGTATGATTTGTCAGGTTGACGATCGTCGGCCGATCGGTCGTCGCTTCGTACTCCATTTTCAGTTCGTTGTCGTTCGTCAAGCTGTACGTCACCTTGGCGTTGAGTTGTCCCGGGTATCCTTCGTCGCTGTCCGGGCTAACGTGCGTGAAGACCACCCCGACGGCATCCGCGGTTTCGACCGCCTTGGCATCCCACACGTATTTGTCGAAGCCCTTGACGCCGCCGTGCAGATGGTTTTCGTTGTTGTTGGTAGCCAGCGTGTATTGCTTGCCGTCGAGGGTGAACTTGCCCTTGGCGATGCGGTTGGCGTAGCGGCCGACGGTCGAGCCGAAGAAGGGATGCCCCTTGAGGTATTCGTCCAACTTGTCGAGCGAAAGCGTGACGTTTTCAGCCTTTCCCTTGCGATCGGGTGCCTCGACCGAGATGATCGTCGCCCCGTAGGTCATGATTTTGACGCGGAGCCCCTTGCTATTGGTCAACGTATAGAGATCGACGGCGACGCCCTCGGGCGTCTTGCCAAACAACTCCTTGTGAACGCTCATTTTCGCCTCGCTGGGTTTGGATGCATCGGGTGTTGAAGGAGAGTGGGCGGCGCGGGATCCACCCGTCCGTTCTTGTGGACCTTGCCGCGTGCAGCCCGCACAAGGCAGCAACGCCGCACCCATCGCCATTGCCGCTACAAAACCGAAGAACGCTTTCATTTCGAGACTCCTAAAAAACGAACGAAGAAGCAGAAACGCGACAGACCGCCAGCACCAACCGCCGCAACGTCGCAGCCGTTCGGCGCGACGAGCGTCATCCTGAGCGCAGCAAAGATCTCGCGCGCGGCGTACTCCACACGAGATCCTTCGCTGCAATCAGGATAACGACTACCTTACCAGCCTGTGAACGGTTATGCAACGGCTTCCAGAATGAAGCGGCGACGTACGTTGTACGCCGTCGTCGCGCGGCGGGACCATAAGATCGATCCTCTTTTCGCTTGAGATGCGAATGCAATGAATGCCCGGCGGCCGCGCTGCTGGACGGCTGCTTGGGAAAACGACAAGGACTTGTCGGAGGGCCAGTTCTTGAGCCCGTTTCACGAGAAATGCGGCGTCAGGCGGCGGCAAGTTGCTTCGGCGCGGGCCGTTGCCCTTCGCCACTGTATCCGTACACGATCCGCTTCAACTCGTCCGCTATTGCTTCCGGGGTTTCGCGGCCGAGGCGTTCCAATTCGGCAATGGCAGTGCAAATGTTATCTACGCGAGCCGGCCGGTGATCGGCCACAATGATCTTCGGGTGACAGGTGGGCAAGAGCCGCTCGCCGGGGATGTGCAACTCTTCGTACAGCTTCTCCCCCGGCCGCAGCCCGGTGAACTGGATGGCGATGTCCTCGCCCACGCGCAATCCGGAGAGCCGGATCATGTCGGCGGCCAGATCCACGATGCGGACGGGCTCGCCCATGTCCAACACGAGGATTTGTCCGCTTTGGCCGATGGCCCCGGCCTGGATCACGAGCCGCGAAGCCTCAGGGATGGTCATGAAGAACCGCAGCATCCGGGGATCCGTGACCGTGACCGGACCGCCGGCGGCGATCTGCTGCCGGAACAATTGCACCACGCTTCCCGCCGAATCGAGGACGTTGCCGAACCGCACCGTGACGAATCGGGTCGAGCAACGGCCGGCCAGCGATTGGATGTATACTTCGGCGACCCGTTTGCACGCGCCCATGATGCTGCTGGGATTCACCGCTTTGTCGGTCGAGATCATGACGAACGAGTCGGTGTGAAAATCCATGGCCAGGTCGGCCAAGTGCCGGGTGGCGGTGACGATGTTCCTTACCGCTTCCTGCGGATGGTGTTCCATCAGGGGAACGTGCTTGTAGGCGGCGGCGTGGAAGATGACGTCCGGCCGGTATTGCATGAAGACCTGCCGCATGCGAAGCTCGTCGAGCACGTCCGCGATGCAGAAGTCGAGGTAATTCTTGCCTTTCAGCGGCTGCAATTCCCGTTCGAGGAAGAACTGGGCGGTTTCCGCGCGATCCAGCGCCACGATCCGCTGCGGGGCGAATTGCAGCAACTGCCGGCAGATTTCCGAGCCGATGCTTCCGCCGCTGCCGCTGACCAGAATAACGCGGCCGTCGATCCACTGCCGAATGTCGTCGATCGCCAATCGCACCGGTTCGCGCTGCAACAGGTCTTCGATGGAAACGGCCCTGGGCTGGACGGTTACGTTCCCTTCGATCAACTGCCGGTAGTTGGGCAACACGCGAACCTCGCAGCCATCGCGGCGGACGTCATCCACGAGCCTGCGAAGTCGCCCCGCCGGCAAGATCGCCCTGGGCGACGAGGATTTGCCGTATCGCGTAGCGCGCGACCAGACGGCTGGCCTGTTCGCAAACGCCGACCACCGGGACGCCGTCGATTCGCGTTCCCACGTCGGCCGGATTGCCGCCGAGAAACCCGACGACGCGATAGCGCGGCTGGCCGATGCGGCGAATCATCCGCAGCGTCGAGATCGCCATGTCGCCGACGCCGGCAATCAGCACGCGCACCTGGTCGGGCGGGGAAAACAACGACCATCGCATTTCGCGCACTCCGCGCAGCAGCGAGCGGATGCCGCCGAGCACGACGACGGTCGTGCCCCAATCCAACAAGAAGACGCTGCGAGGAATCGTCGGCAGGGGGCCGAGCAGATACTGAATCGTCATCATCGTCAGCAGACCGCCGGTAGCCGCCCGCAGCAAGATTACCAGATCGTAAAACGTCACCGAGCGACGCCATCCGCGACAGGCCCGCAAGCCGGCGAACCAGCCGAGTTTGACGGTCACGATCCAGCCGACCGTGGCGGCGAAACACGCCAGGTTCTCATCGTCCAGTTGCCCCTCGAATCGCAGCCAGAAGCTCGCCCAATAGATGCCGATGAACGCCGGAACGAGCATCATCGTGGTGAGCAGGTATAGATGCCTGCGAAGGGCGGTCCCTGAAGAGCGGTTGTTGCCCATTATGCCTGGCCCCGTCAATTGTTCACGCCACGCGACGCGGAACGAGGAGATTACGCGATTCTTCTTCGTCGTCGCGGCTTTTCCCCGTTACATCCGCAAAAGGTACGCACTCTTCCCCGGTCTTGTCTTCCGCCGTGCCCGACGGCTGTTTGTCTTTGTCGTACTCTTCGTTGCCGTAGCCGTACCCGTTTTCGTATCCGTACCCGTATCCGTAGTGGTGATAGCTGTAGTAACCGCGATCTTCCACTGCATCGGCCCGGTTGACGATCAACCCGAGGATGGGGAGTTTCATCAGTTCGAGCTGTTCGACGACGCGAGTTACCAAGCGGCGGCGGTTCTTGGTCGGTTGCACGACCAGCACGATGCCGTCGACCAATCGACCGATGACCGCCGTATCGGCGGTGGCAACTGTTGGGGGGCTATCGATCAAGATCATGTCGTAGACCGTCTCCGCCCAGGCGAGCAGTTGTGAGAGCCGAGGACTGCCGAGCAGTTCCGCCGGATCGCTGGGCCGGGCGCCGGAAGGCAGGATGTCCAGTCCTTCCGCGCCGGAAGGTTGGATATGCAGGGACGCCATTTCGGAAGGATTGATTTCCGAACGGAGGACCTCGCTTAGGCCGCGCGGCCCGCGCATGTTCATCAACGCGGTCAAGCCGGGACGCCGCAGATCGGCGTCGATCAGCAACGTTCGTTTGCCGGCCTGGGCGTAGCAGACGGCCAGATTGGCCAGCACGGTCGTCTTGCCGTCGCCCGGTTCGGGACTGGTCACGACGATCTGATGAGCGTCGGGGTGGGTCAACGACAGGGCGGTCCGCAGCGTGCGGAAGTTTTCGCTGGTCGATGAAGTGGGTGTAGCGTGCGTCACCAGCGCCTGCAGTCCCGTGCTGGCCGGCGCCTCCAGCGGCTGGATCATCGTCAGCAAGGGGAGCCCCAACCGCCCCTGCATCTCCTCCACCGAGCGGAAACGGTCGTCCAACGCGTCCAGCAGCGTGACCAACCCGATCGCCCCCGCCAAACCGCCCAAGACGGCGACAATCGCCGCCAAACTCCGCAGCGGAGAAACCGGCGACTTCACCAGTTTTGGCGCCTCGATCACCGCCACGCGCACATCCTGGCCGTTTTGCCGCAGATCGAGCGAACCGATCTGGTTGAACAAGATGCCGCTCATGTCTTTGAGACGTTTGATTTCCCGTTCGAGCAGCTCGATCGCGGCCAACTGCCCGCTGACGTTGACGGCCTCGGTGCGGGCGGTCTCAAAGCAGTTCCTTCAGGATTTCCTCTCTCTTCCTGGATTCGTCGAGCTTCTGCTGCACCATTTGCACCAGCCACGGCCCCAAGTCGCTCCCGCGAAGCCCCGACACGCGTTGCCGCATCCGCTCGTTCGTCGAGTTGAGGAACTGTTCGATGACGCGCAACCGTTGACTCGCCGCGACGACGTCCGGGTGATTGGGGCCGAGATTCTGTTGCAGGGTCTGCAATTGGACGCGGGTGTTCACCAGATCCTGTTCGAGACTGCCCTGGGAGGAAGTTTCGCGTCCGTCGAGGCCGAGACTGTTCAACAGGAGTTCGCGGCCCACGGTGTCGCCGACCGTGATCATGTATTGCCCCAGATCCTGGTTATTGGCGATGGCGTTCTGAATCGCCGCGAGCAGGGCTTCATATTCCGCCCTCTGCTTCTGAGCAGCCGTAAGCGCCTCGTTGAACGTCACAGCCGTTTGCACCGTCGGGTGAAGCGTCTTGCTGTCGGTAGGAATTCCCATGTCCGCGTAGCGGCGGCGGGTTTCCAGCAGTTCGTTCTGCTTGCTGCTGAGTTTCTCCTCGATCTCATTCCGCTCCTTGGTCAACATTCGGGTCAGTTCGCCCGCCGTCCCCTTGTGCATGCTATCCATGAAATCCAGGTACGACTGAACGACCGCCTGCACAACGTTCATTGCAACCTGCGGATCCTTCGACGTGTAGCTCACTTCCAAAATGCTCGTGGCGCGAACCGTGTTGACGCTCAGACCCGCTTGCAGCCGGGCAACCTGCCGATCCGCGGGAACATTGGTCAGATCGACCCGATCGCCGGGCGACAGGTTCTTCAGTGCGCCTTCAACCACCGTTGCGCTGCGGATCAGATTCTCAAACGTGGGCATGGAGTTCTGCCGCTGCGTCTCATCGTTGGTGATCGACGTATCGAGGCGGTCCTGGTGGGGCTGAGTGACCAACAATGCGGCCTTCGAAGCGTAGCGGCGGGGCGCCGTGGCATAGTATAGTCCACCCAATAGCATCGCAGCCACAAACACTGCAATCGCCAGATTCTTCCGGTAACGCAGCGCTTGAATGAACCGCAACACGGAGTGTACGAATTGCACGCCGGATGCATTACCCACTTCACCTTCCACGGACGCGGAATCGATCGACTGTGCCATGCTCAGACCGCCATTGAGGAAGACTTGCGTTCAGATAATCTAGGCGACGCGTAACACGAATCCGCGCTCACGCCGAGTGCCCTCATGAATAGGGGGAGGAGAATACCGAACCACAGCGTCGTTCGTCAAGGGAAGTTTTTCCCGCAAGAGAGGGAGAGAGGGATTGACAAAGCCTGGGATGTCAAGAGGCGATGTATGGGTTGTCTGGGAGCTTCGGCGAGATCGTACGTTACAAAACGCCAAACTTCTTCCGGCACCGCAATCGGCAAGCCGACTGCCCGCGAGCCCAGAGGACCACAAGAAGCCCGGCGACCACCAGGCCAAGGGAACTGGATTCGGGGATCGGAGTCGCCGCCAGCAAGACATCGTTTCCCGCGACGAGGTGACCGGCCTGATCGACGTCGACGCCGTACCAGATTTGCCAAGACTGCCCGTCGTAGTCGCCGACTATTGCGCCGTTGGCGTAGTCGCGGAAAGTGCCCGTCAGCGTTCCGTCGCTATCGTTGCGGATGATCCACAGACGGTCGCAGGATGAGGACCAGCCGGTCCCGCTCCATGCCAGCGAGAGGTTGCCGTCAAGCGACACGTCTTCCCTGCCTGGACCGACGATCCGAATCTGGTCGTATCCCGCGGCGCCGTCGCCGGGCGAAGCGCCGTCGATTTCGATCTCCAGCAGGCCGCTCATGGCGTAATTGCCTTGCACCTGTTGCACGCCGGGGCTGTCGCCGATGTCGTGGACGCCGTTGCCGGCAATCATCAGGTTGCCGAGGATTGTCCCGCTTCCTTTCAAGGTTTGGTTGCCTGAGACGCCCAGACCGTAGCCTCCGGCCACCGCGCTCACGTCGAGCGTGGACCCGGCCTGGACGTCGATCAGCGGACAATTGGCGAGCGTTTGGCTGGAGCCCAGTTGCAGGGTGCCTTTCTTCAGGACAACGGCGCCCGAAAATCCGCTTCCAATCCCATCAAGATGCAACGTGCCGGCGCCGGTCTTGGTCAACGCTCCGCTGCCGCTCCAACCGGTTGTCAGCACCGTGAGAGTGTTGCTGCCGGTGTCGATAGTTCCACCGCCGGCGAGAAACGCACAGGGATGATCTCCCTGCAAGTCTACCGATGCCGTTAGCTGCAAGGTCCCGCCGTTGAACGACACGCCGGAACCGATGGCGCCGAGGTTGTTGACCGCGGAAATGCTCAACGCGCCGGCGTTGATGGCCGTCGTCCCCTGATAGGCATTGGTATGCCGAAGAACGAGCGTTCCTTCGCCGGTCTTGGTCAGGCCGACGCCGGGATTGCCCGTGATCGTGACGTTGATCGTGGCAGTGCAGCCCGAATCGACGACGTCGATCGTGTTCGGGCCGGCGCCGCCGCTGCCACCGCTGGTCAGCACAAGTCGAGAAGCCAAGTCGTTGTCGGCGGCGACAATGGCGTAGCCGTCGGCGGTGAAGGTCAGACTGCGGGCGGCCACGGTCGTTGCCGCGGCAACCGTCACCGTGCCGCCCGATTGGCTGAATCGGGCGTTGTCGCCGTTGCCGCTATTCCACGCGAAATGGCTGGCGCCGCCCGAATCGGAAGCCCAAGGCGCGGCGGAGGTGTTGTCCCAAACGCCGTTGCCGCCACCGTCCCACCAGCGGTCGTTGCTGTTGGTCGGCGTGCCTGCAACCACGATGTTGTCGAGGTTCCAGCACTTTGTCGGGCTGTCGTTCTTGGCGTACAGTTGCAGCGCGACGGAACGATTGCCGTCGGGAATGGGTCCGATGGCGATGTCAGTGTAGCCGTCATTGGTTCGCAGCCCGCCGCCGCTTGGCGCCAGGATTCTTCCCTGTCCGAGCGGCTCGGGTTGCACGGGCGCGCCGCTGTTGTATCCCCACGTTGCTCCGTCGCCGCAGCCGGTCAACGTCACATCGGCCACCTTGCCGAACACGGCCGAAGCCTGGTTGGAATAGCTGGTCGTCGCTACGTAAGCCATCACCTTGTCGTCCGACGTGTTGCCTTGTCCGCCGCTGGCGGTCGAAGAGATGCGGTACTCGACCACCACGTGGCTCCAGCCCGATAGCAACACTTCGCTGAACGTCAAGGTGGAGGCCACCCCCTTGGCCAGCCACGACCGCGAGCCGCTGAGAATTCGCTGATTGGCGGGAGAATCGGCCGAACCGGCGTCCGTATTGAACGTGCCGCCGATAAAGGAGAACGACCAGGTGTCGCCGGCCGACTCGAAGCCACACGATGCAATAACTTCAGCCGTTCCGCGGGCCGCCAGCAACGTCGCCAGCAGCAGGAAGCAGCCGCCAAAAATCGCTGCCTTCGTGCCGATGCGACCAGGGAACGGCCGGCAAGACTGCGCCCCCCGCAGTGCGATGAGCGTTCGCTGATTCATACAGAGCTGTTCCGCTGCCCCAATAATGAGGGCGGCTATTTACTCTATTCATTGGAGCGTGTCTATCCGAGAAATCGTTGGAAGGCACTTTCGCCCCCCGAGCCACCGGGCGGCAGATAACGGAATCACGTTCGCCGACGAGAGAGCGGGCGTGATGCGCTGCCTATATTTCCCATGCCTCGCAGTCTGGCGTCGATAAGGCACGCCGAAGCCAAGGGGCGCTGCATTTCTGACATAGCATTGGTTTGGCGCTTTGCGTATGATCCGCCCCCCAGGACTACGCTCGCTTCGTCAAGGAGGACGAACATGAACCTGCTGAAGAATTTGATGATTCTTGCGGTGTTGGCGGCGGTGGGATACGGCGTCTACGTATCGCTGTCGCCGAATGACGCCGATTCGCAGTCATCCTTGGACGCCTCCAAAGTCGACCTTTCCAACGCCAAACCATCGTTGACGCCGGGCGGTCCGCTGGCGCTGGGCGGAGGTTCAGCCGGCAACTCCGGCACGAGCAGTCTTGGCCCCACACAGCTGTCGCCGCCGCCGCTGACCGGCGGTCCACTCGGCAACCCGTCGGCGGGCACGACGAACGCGGCGGCGCCGTATCCCGCATCCGGCACTTCATCGCTGACACCGCTGGCTCCGCCGCCGCTGCCGTCGGACAATCCTACCGTCGCGATTGGCCCGCCGTCGTCGCCCGCTGCCGCGCCGAACACAACTCCGCCCGGCGGCGTTACACCTGCCTTGGGAGTTCCGGCTCTGCCGTCGGGCAGTCAAGCGGCGGCGTCGGGCGAAGTGTGTAACCTCAACCCGCCGCCGGACATCGCGGCTACCGGGGGCAGCGCGGCAGCCGCCCACAAGACAACCGATGACTTCCTGCAACGCCAATTCACCGATCTGATGGACGGCGTGCGCAAGAAGCTTGACGAGGGGAAACTCGCCGAGGCCCAACTCGCGCTGAGCACCCTCTACGCCGATCCCAATCTGCCCGCCGATCAGGCGAAACAGATCACCGAACTGCTCGACCAACTCGCCGGCACGGTCATCTACTCGCGGCAGAGCTATTTGGAGCCGCCTTATGTCGTACAGGCCGGCGATACGATCGACCGCATCGCTCAGAGGTACAGAGTCCCCTGGCAACTGCTGGCGCGGATCAACGGCTTGATGCCGCCCGGCACGCCGAACAGCGACGACCTGCTGAAGGACCGGCCGCTTGCGCCAGGCAAGCAGTTGAAGGTTGTGCAAGGACCGTTCGACGCCGTCGTTCAACTCGACAAGCGACAATTGACCTTGATGGTCCAGAATCGTTACGCCGGACGGTTTTCGATCGGCATCGGCCGCGACCAGCCGAAGCTCGACGGGCAATACACCGTCGGCGAGAAGAAGCTCAATCCCACCTACTACGGGCCGGATGGCATCACGATCAGTCCCAACGATCCGAAGAACCCCTTGGGCGGCGCGTGGATCGGACTGACCGACCGCATCGGAATCCACGGCGCCGCCGATCCGCAGAGCGTCGGCCGCGACGACAACCGCGGCGCCATCTGCGTCGGCGATCGAGACCTGCAAGATCTGTACGGAATCCTCTCGATCGGGTCGAGGGTGACGATCGTGCGATAAGCGAGGCAGAGACTCTTCAGAGTTTCACGGGATGGCCGCCGCGAAATACATCCTTTCTCTGGACCAAGGCACGACCTCAAGTCGCGCGATCGTCTTTGATCGCGACGGCCGGGTCGTAGCGTCGGCCCAACGGGAATTCCCGCAGATCCTTCCCGCCCCCGGG
Source organism: uncultured Planctomycetia bacterium (assembly GCA_963719005.1). Taxonomy (GTDB): domain Bacteria; phylum Planctomycetota; class Planctomycetia; order Pirellulales; family Thermoguttaceae. The sequence continues at coordinate 933,632 of CAVRAR010000014.1, read as the reverse complement.
ATCGTCTGTCACGACCCGGAGGCCATCTGGTCGTCGCAATTGCAGGTTGCCCGGCTGGCCTTGGCGCAAGCCTCGTTGTCGGCCGGCGATATCGCCGCACTCGGCGTGACCAACCAGCGCGAGACGACGCTGCTGTGGGACCGGCAGACCGGTCGCGCGGTTGCCGACGCCGTCGTGTGGCAAAGCCGCGTCAGCGTCCCCATTTGCCAACGCCTCAAAGCCGAAGGGCTGGAAGAGACCTTCCGTGCGAAAACGGGGCTGTTGCTGGACGCCTATTTCTCCGGCACGAAGATCAAGCATCTGCTCGATTCACACGAGGGGCTCCGCCGCCGCGCCGAACGAGGCGAGATACTCTTCGGCACCGTCGATACCTGGCTCCTCTGGCGGCTGACCGGCGGCCGGCTCCATATCACCGACTACAGCAACGCCAGCCGCACGCTCATCTTCAACATCCACTCGCTCGATTGGGACGACGAATTGCTCGCCGTCCTCGATATTCCCCGAGCGATGCTGCCGGAGGTGCGCCCCTCCAGCCAGGTCTACGGCGCGACGGACGAGGCGTGTTTCGGCGGCCCGATTCTCATTGCGGGCGATGCGGGCGACCAGCAGGCCGCCTGTTTCGGTCAAGCCTGTTTTCAGCCCGGCACGGCCAAAAACACCTACGGCACCGGCTGTTTCCTGCTGTTGAATACCGGCTCGACGCCGATCGCCTCGGCCCATCGGCTGCTGACGACCATCGGCTGGGGACTCGACGGCCGGATCACCTACTGTCTCGAAGGCTCGATCTTCATCGGCGGCGCCGTGGTCCAATGGCTCCGCGACGGCCTGGGCCTGATCCGCACCTCGGCGGAGGTTGAATCGTTGGCCGCACGGACGCCCGACTCGGGCGGCGTCTATTTCGTGCCGGCCTTTGTCGGCCTCGGCGCCCCGCATTGGGATCCTTACGCCCGCGGCACGATCCTGGGCGTAACGCGGGGAACCACCGCGGCCCATCTCGCCCGCGCCGCCCTCGAATCGATGGCCTATCAGACCCGCGACGTACTCGACGCGATGCAACGCGACGCCGGCTTGAAACTGAGGGAGTTGAAGGTGGACGGCGGGGCTTCGATCAACCACTTGCTGATGCAGTTTCAGGCGGACGTCCTGGGCGTGCCCGTGCGGCGGCCGGTCGTCGCCGAGACGACCGCGCTTGGAGCGGCCTACCTCGCCGGTCTGGCCGTCGGCTATTGGCACGACACGGCCGACCTTGCCCGGCATTGGGCCCTCGATCGCGAGTATCCGCCCGCAATGCCAGTGGCCGAGCGAGAGCGTCTCTACGCACGATGGCGCAAGGCGGTCGAGCGGTCACTCAATTGGGAGACCGAGCCGTGAGCTTGGAACTGTCGCACGCCGATCTTGCCGATCGCCTCGGGAAGGCGGAACTCGACGTGTTGGTCGTCGGCGGTGGAATCGTCGGGGCGGGCATCGCCCGGGACGCCGCCATGCGCGGCCTTCGGACCGCCCTGGTCGAGCAATACGACCTGGCCTCCGGCACCAGCAGCCGGTCGAGCCGCCTGCTGCACGGCGGCCTGCGCTACCTGGCCCAAGGCCGCCTCGGGCTGGTCTACCAGTCCAGCCGCGAGAAGATGATCCTGCACCGCATCGCGCCGCACCTGGCCGATCCGCTGCCGTTTCTCTTCCCGACCTATCGCGGCACGTCCTGGCCGCTTTGGCAATTGCGGATCGGGGTGAAGATCTACGATCTGCTCTGCGGCGGAGGGAATCTCGGACGATCGACGTCGATGCCGTCGGCCGGGGTGATCGAGCAGTTGCCCGGCATCAGCCGCAACGGTCTGACCGGGGCCGTGCGATACTTCGACGCATTGACGAACGACGCGCGGCTGGTCATCGACACGCTGCGGTCGGCGGCACGGTACGGGGCGATCGTGTTGAACTACGTCCGCTTGGAAGATGCCTCTCGCGATCGCGACCGCTGGCGATGCCGGCTCCGCGACGCCGTGACCGGGCAGCAGCGCGACGTGGTCGCCCGCTGCGTGGTGAACGCCACCGGTCCTTGGGCTGCCACGCTGCCTCATAGCCACGTGCGATTGCGACTCACCAAGGGCGTTCATCTGGTGATCGACCGCCGACGGCTGCCGGTGCCCGCTGCCGTGGTGATGACGCACGAGCAGCGCATTCTGTTTGCCATTCCCTGGGGCCAACGGGTGATCCTCGGCACCACTGACACCGACTACACCGGGCCGCCGGAGGCCGTCGACGCCGAGCCGGACGACGTGGACTACATCCTGGCGGTCGCGAACGATGCCTTTCCGTCGGCCGGGCTCGGACGCCAGGACGTGATTAGCCACTGGGCGGGCCTGCGACCGCTGCTGGCCAGCCGCCGCGGCGGGCCGTCGGACATTTCGCGGGCGCACCGCATCCGCATGAGCGAGCCCGGCTGGCTCGACGTCGCCGGCGGCAAGCTGACGACCTATCGCCTCATCGCCCAACAGGCCGTCGATCGGCTCTTGCCCTATCTGAAGCGGCCGGCCGTGCGGTGCCGGACGGCCGACGAACCATTGCTCGTGCCCGGCGAGCCGGCGACGGCCGGCGGCATCCTTCCGCCGCCGGTAAGCGCAGAGGTCGTCCATCACTTCTGCGAGCACGAGTGGGCGATGCACCTCGACGACGTCATGCTCCGCCGCAGCGGCTGGCACTATTACCATCCCGATGCAGTCGGACTCGCGGAGCAGACGGCCGGCTGGATGGCCGATACGTTGGGCTGGGATCGCTCGCGACAAGAAGCCGAGTTGGCCCGGTACCGCGAATGCTGCCGGCGGCGATTCTGAAATCCGCTAACGGTCGCTCTTGAACGCGTCCACAATGGCAACACGGATTTCCTGCTCAAAGCTGCTGGCGGCCCGTTTCGGATCCTGCTCGTGCAGCCCTTCCCATTGGAAGGCCGCGTCGATCCCCTTCTGAATCGCCTGCCGAAGCCTGGGACTTTCGGCAATTGCCAGCGAGATGTCGTCGAGGTCGCGCAATTCGCCGATTACGCTATCTAACCAGTGCGGAGGTCTCATATCGGAGCTCCTTGAGAAGAGAGTCAGCCTTGGAGACAATGTCCAATACTGATAGCACTTTTCGTTGGGAAAATCAATCGGGTGGAAGATCTGATCGGCCCGCGGATTTGCTTGGAATGCCGACTTGAACGGGCCGTTCCAGCGCAAAAAAAAACTGCCCCGGTCTCGTTGGCACGAAAACCGGGGCAGTCGATGCGTCAAGTGCCGCCGCCGTGCCGCGTGGCACGGCGTTTGCGACTCAATTACCAGTGGTATTCAATGCGAGTCACCAGACCGTCGAAGACCAAGGCGTTGCCGTCGATCTTGTCGGGTCCGTGGTATTGGTCGGCCTGAACGGCGGCAATGAATTCCGGCGTCTTCACGACGTTGAGCCAGCCGTTGATCATGTAGCCGGCGGAAGCCCGCCAGTGCCCGTTGCAACTGGCCCATCCCAACCCCACCTCGCATTCGAGGATCGAGACCAATCGGGCTTCTCTCCAGTTGGTTTCGGCGACCAGCGGGTTGTTGGCACTGCTTTGCAGGTAGTCGGCCTGAAATTCACCGCCGAGGAAACTCGCCGACGCCTTGCCATAGACGAACACGTTCCGGCAGGCCGCATAGCGCACTCCCTCTAAGCCGAGGCGGAAGCCGCCGCCGTCGAAGTTGACATTGGTGTCAACGTTTTCTTGAATGATTGGCTCAAATTGCGAGTTGAATTCCTGCCTCAAGCTTGCATAACGCAACCCGACCAGGTAGGTGAGACTCGAACGCTCGTTGCAATAGAACTCATGCTTGTAGTCGATGTCCGCGATGTCGAATTTTATGAATTCATGTGCGGTGGCGCTGAGCCAATCGGACGCGGCGTCGGCGCTGGACGGATGCACGACCATCGAGCGAATCACGAAAGGAGCATCGGTCGAAATCGCGTCGTCAACGCTGTTTTCATAATGCGTGTAGGTCACCGAAAGGTTGCTGCAGCAGTCGAAGTCGATGCCGCCGCCCACGCGGAAACCCGGCTCGAACTGCGGATTCAGCGAGGCCGTGCGGCCGACCTGGATGGGAACCGAGCCAGGAGTAATCGGGCCGTTAATCGGCACCGCATATTCCAGGCCATCGTTCCGCGGCCGCAGATACAATAGATCTCCGTAGATCTGGATGCCCCGCTCGCAGCGCGCCGGACAACAAGTCGGCTCGCAGTCGCAAGCCTCGGCGCAGGGTTGCTGCGGCTCGGGGTCGGCAACCCTGTCCTTTGCCCAACTGGTCGATGCCAGGGACAATAATACAACCACGGCCATGACGGCCACCATGCTACGTACGCTCATTTCCTTTTCCCTTTCTCTAAAGGAAGTCTGGGTATTGCAAACCGAGTCCCTCCGACGACGCCCCAATGCCCCCTGAATAATCGCTACAATCAAAATCTCTTGACGGTATGGAGCATCGGACCGCTAGAACCGGCATTTTCACGAAATCTGGATTATCCAGGATAGTCAGCCCGGTTTGCCCAGCTTACCGCCCGGCGGAGTAGCTGGATTGCTTGGCAGCAGGAGAGCGGCACGCCTTGAGGGACAAAGGGCGTGGCGAGGTGAATAGCACACGCAGGACGGATTTGGAAATCCGTCCCGCGCGGTGGCGTAGTCAATCCTTATCTTATGCAGGCCGTTAAGAGGCCGCCAATACCGCGTCGACCGCCTTGTCGGAATTGGACTGCGTGCCGTTCGACAGCCCACCGAGCTCGTACAGCCAATCTGCCTTGGCCGAACCGCTCAGGGCAGAAAGGCTCGGCTCGGAGAACAGGGCGTTTCTGGCGGCGTTTGACGAGGTATCCAAGGTGAACGAACCGCTCAAGGTGGATGACTGGCCGGTCTTGTCAGTCGCCGTGATCTTGTAGGTGTGGCTACCCGACGCCAGCGAGCCGATAGACGCGGAGAAGTTCACGCCGGATGCCGCGGCGAACGGGCCGGCGATGTTCGACACGAGGATCCCGTCCAACTCAAGCGTGCATCCCCTCACGCCATCCGGGTCGGCGGCGTTCCAACTGATGCGGCCTTTCGCCTGCGACGCGACCACCTGGCTGATCGTCGGGCCCGAGGCAACCGGGGCCAGCAGGGTGAAGCTGCCGCTGACTGTCGACGCGTTGCCCAGCCCATCGGTTGCCGTGATCGTATAGGTGTGGTCGCCTGACGCCAGTGAACTGATAGACGCGGAGAAGTTCACGCCGGATGCCGCAGTGTACGGGCCGGCGATGTTCGACACGGCCGTCCCGTCGATGACCAACGTGGCGCCTGTCACGCCGTCCGTGTCGACCGCGTTCCAACTGATCCTGCCTCTCGTCTGCGACACGACTACTTGGCCGATCGTCGGGCCGCTATTGCCGTTGGCGACTGTGGTGAACGTGCCGTTTAGAGTCGAAGCATGGCCGGCCTTGTCGGTCGTGGTGATCGTGTACTGATGGTCGCCGACGGCCAACGAGCCAAGCGGCGCCGAGAAATTCACGCCGGACGCCGCGGTGAACGGCCCGGCAACGTTCGACACCGCGTTCCCATCGATGGTGAGTGTCGAGCTTGCCACACCGTCGGGATCGACCGCATTCCAGCTTATCTTGCCTCTTGCCTGCGATACGACCACTTGGCTGATGGTAGGCCCTTGTGTGGTCACGGTGAAGGTGGAGCTGGAGGTCGTTGTATGTCCGGTCTTGTCGGTCGCGGTGATCGTATAGGTGTGGTCGCCCGGCGTCAACGAGCCCAAGGAAGCGGAGTAATTCACGCCGGACGTCGCGGTAAACGGCCCGGCGATGCCCGACACCGCTTTTCCATCGATGGCCAGCGTCGTGCCCGCCACACCGTCGGGGTCGGCCACGTTCCAACTCATCTTGCCTTTTGCTTGTGCTATCACCACTTGGCCGATCGTCGGGCCGTTGACACCCATCGGCGGATCGAAGTTGCCGACGACGGGCATGGCGTACTCGTTGCCGAAGCGGGCGTAGATGTCCTGACCCAAGGGGGTTGGCGAGAACTGATGGTTCAGAGTATTCACGGTGTCGGTGGTCGGCGTGGCGAAATTGGACATCAGGAAGTACCATTCGCCAAGCTGGTCGTTGGCGGCGCCGGCTCGATCCGGCACCCACAGCCCCACGTCGGTCGTGCCGTCGGCGTCCATGTCGGCGGCGACGGGCCGGGCGCGAACGCTGTTGAAGCCGAACACGCTAGCCGCGTCGATGGTCGCGTCGATTTGCCCATAGCCGTTCGCCCCGAAGTCGAAGAAGAACTTGTTGACTGGACTCGGCTGGTAGGTCGCCAAGTCGACGATGCCGTCGCCGTCGAAGTCGCCGACGATCGGATATCCGCGCAACGGGCTGTTGATGACCGTATCGACCTTGTAGTCGTGGTTGGTGTCAAGATACCATTGCGTGCCAGTGAACAGGCCCACCTCGTCGCCGTTGGCGGCATTGCCGTCGAAATTGCCGGCCACCGGCTGGCCGTTGATATTGGCCGGATCGTTTACGATAAGGTCCGGTACTCCGTCGTTGTTCGTATCGATCGCCCAACGAAACTGTCCGCCTACCAAGCCGTAGGCCGCCAACTTGTCGAACCCGTCCGCAGTTGCCGCCCCGATCGGACTGAAGTCGCCGGCGAAGACGTCGTCGCTCGTGTAAGCGTAGCTGTAGATGAAATCGCGATTCACAGCGTCCACGTTGGTCGGATCGAAGGTGAAGTTTCCGTTCGTGTCGATATAGACGCTTCCTGCGCTCCAAGTACCGACCTCCGGCCGGCTATCCACCGTGAAGCGGGCCACAAAATTGCCGCCGGGTTGGCCGTCGCCGCTGGGGAAGGTCGGCGCGCCGTTAGGCTCCGCCGCATTGCTCTCCCCGTCAAGCTTGTTGCCCGCCGGATCGACCACATTGTCCTTGATCGTCAGCGTGTAGCGGTCGTCGGGCAGCGGGTGGCGCAAACGTGAGGGTGATCGTGCCATAGGCCGGCTGACCGATGGTCGCCCCGGGCGGGTTAAGAATCGGATTGCCATTAACATCCGTGGCAGTGAATGTCACGCTGCTGATCGCGATGACGCCGTTAGCGTCGCCGACCAGCACGTAATTGCCTGGATCGGTCGCCGGGTAGCCCAAGGTCGCATCCGCGGCCAGGGCGGGATAGAGGAAGGCAGCCACCCGCGCTGGCAAGTCCTGGACGCTGATAACAAGCGAGTTCACCAGCGGTGTAGGACCTTGTAGGGCGTTGTTCGGTTTCAGGCCAAACAGGTTGTAAGGATTGTCGAGATTCGTGTTGACCTGCACGTTCGTGACTTGCGGGCCCTGCGTGTCGACGAAGATTTGGAACGAGTCGGCGTTCGCATCGGGGGTGACGTTGCCCGCCAGGTCTTCGCCTGTTGTGTAGAAGGTCCGCAGCCCGTCATGCCCCAGACCCAAGGCCGGATCGTTCAGATCGCGAGTGACGTTGAAGGTCCACTCGCCGTTGGGGAACTGGTTGGTGCCGTCTGTGGGCACGGCCACCGTCTCGCCGAGATAGGTGTCGGGATTGGCGCCGGTCGTTTGCAGGCCGGGTATGCCGTTGGTGTCGAGGTAGATGCGAACGATGGCGTTCGCCTCGGCGGCGCCATACAGAGTAGGCGTCTTATCGTTGGTGATGCGGTCGGTGAACGTGGACAGCAGAAGGGGATTCCCCAGCACTCCGCTGTCGCTGGCATTGTCGAGCCCCTGGGTCGTGTCGGCCAGGCTGGTCAGACCGAAGAAGGCCGGCGGCACGACAGTATCGACCGTAATGTCGAGCGAAACGCTGCGGTCGCCGAAGCCCGTCTGATGCGTGGGCGTAGCCGGATCGACCATCTGCACCTCGGCCGTGATGTGGTGCACGCCGTCGGCCAAGGGCGTGGTGAACGTGTACGTGTACAGTCCGGGGAACGTTATCGGGTTGACCTGCGTGGCGAAGCCCACTGGCGTCTGCGTGTTGTTGCCGTCAAAGATCGCCAGGCGATAGCCTGGGTTGGCCGTGCTGGCGACGAAGGGTATTTCCGTCACGCCGGCCGGCGGCGTGTCGGTAGTGCCGTTGCCCGGCAGATCCTTCAGGAACGTGCCGTCGTTCAACCGCAAGAAGATGGTGGGGGTGTTCACGTAGGTCACGTTGTCGAACTGCGACCGCCCGCTGTCGTTGTTCGGAGCGTTGGGCGGCAAGTCGCCGAGGTCGTTCAGGGTTGCGGTCGCCGTGGCAATCGTCGTGAATCCGCCGCCGATGAAGCTGATCGTTGGGGCCGAGGTATAACCGCTCCCCGTGGTGAGCAGCTTGATCGCCGTCACGCTTCCACCGGAAACGACGGCAATGGCCGTGGCTTGCGTCGTCGCCCCTCCGCCGCTGAAGGTGATCGTCGGCGTCGAAGTGTAACCCGTGCCGCCGCCGGTGAGGGTCACCGCAAGCACACCCCGCGACAACTCAACATCGTTCGCCACAGGGGGCGGCGTGTCGATGACCGTCATGTTGTAGCCGTTGACCACCGCGGCGTTCGCCGTGCCGTTGGCATTCGCCCCGAAAACGTGGAGCCAATAGCTCTGCCCGGCGATGGCGGGAATGCGGATGCGGGCGTTCCCCGTCGCGCCTACCGCGCCGAAAGGAAACGCCACGCTCTGGGCGATGGAGGCGCCCGTCGCGTCGAGTACCTCCAAGGCAAGGTTGCCGCCCTGCGGCAGCAGCCCCGGGTAGAGACTGAAGTACACCTGGAAGTCGAGCGTACCCGTGGTTTGAGCGACCACGCGGTAATAATCCTGGTCGGCAGGCAAGCCCGGATTCTCGGCACTGTTGGGGAAGATCGTGGCATTCTGAATCTGAAGCGTGGCGCCGGAGCCCACGTAAGCCGCGTTGCCCTGTGCATCGTCGGGTTCGTAGAGGTCCGGCCCCATGACCAACAGGTTCGGGTTCAACGTCCCCGCGCCGGTGACGTTCGCGTTGACGGTTTCGACATTCTTGTAGTTGATGTCCGGGAACTGGGTGACTCCGCCTGAGAACACGCGAACCGTGCCCGAATTGGCTACGCGGCCGCGGTCAAGGACCGCAAACTCGTTGGCCGGCAGCACCCCCGGCGTCAGGCCGAAGCTGCTGGCGACAACTAGGGCATCGCTCGACTGCGGGTCGCCGCCATCGATGTTGATCAACAGATTATCTAGCGAGCCGCCGATGCCTGCGGAAGGAATCACTTGGAACGTGTCTTCGCCGCCCAAACCCAAGGCGGTCAAGATCGGGACGTTGGTGCCGAGCTGCACCGGCAACCATGCGTTGACATTGTTGGCCAAAACCGTGGCGACGGCCGTGCCCTGGTTGATCTCGAACAGATCCCGTGCCGGAGTGCCTTGGAGGATGACCTCGTCAGCGTTGCCGCCGCTTCCGCCAAACACCGTCAAATTGCCGCTGACGTTGGAAACGTTGAAGACCGTGTTGAGGCCGGCGTTTTGGAAGGTGCCCGCAGTGGGGCCGCTGGGCGTGTAGGTGATTGTGTCGTTTTGTGAGGTGCCGACCACCGACATCGTTTTGGTGTTGGCGTTCAGATTGGCAACGTCGACGCCGATCAATGTGACCGGGGCGCCGTAACCGGTGACGACGGTGTCGGGATTGAGTGAGCCAGGGGTGTTATCGGCCAAATTGACGGTGACGGGCCCGACGGCGCCCGTGAGATTCACCGTGGAGTCGGAATTGACGATGACGCCGCCGGCATACGGCAGGCTGCCACTGAGATTGAAGACATCCACCCCGCCGTTGCCGTCGAGTAACAACTCATTGATCGCGGGCGTCTGCAGAACCGGAGTTTCGGCACTTCCAGCCGGCGTCAAGAGCTGCACGGTGCCGGCGCCGCCGTCCCCGCTGCCGGTAACCAGGAAGTTCTCGCCGGCTGTGGTGCCGTTGACCTGGAGAATGTCGGAACGGCCCGCGTTGCTGCTGGTAAAGGTGACCGTCCCTCCCCCCAGGTTGCTGAAGACCAGGGGCGTCAGGGCAGCGCCGCCGAAGGCGTTGCCCGTGATGGTGCCGGAATCGGCAACATTCCCCGGTGTGAAGACCACCGAATTGGCGCCGCCGGCCGGGGTGTTGTAGGTGATACTGTTGGGATCGCCGGAGTAGACGAAGTCCTCGACGCCGCCCGGCGATGAGGCATAAAATCCGGGGAACAAGAACTGGACGGCGTTGATCGTCGAGGTATCGCCGGAGTCGTTGAACTGGCCGGCGCCTTCAGCCGGACTCGTGAAAGTGACTCCCGCCACGACGGGCACGGAGGAAAGCGGATTGTTGGGATTGTAGGTCACATTCTGGTTGCCGGTCGATTCCAATTCCAGTTCGTCGCCAAGACGGCCTGAGTCCGAAGCGGGAGTGCCGCCAGCCACGTACACCTGGACGTTCCACACGGCCTGGTTCGGAGCCGGCTCGCGGACGACAATGTCGTCGTTGCCGGCCAAGCCGTCAACGAAAACGGTCGGCGTGTTAATGAAAAGCATCTCCAGGCCGTCATTGACCGAGACCGTGAAATCCTGTACGCCGTCGAGCAACGGATTGGGAGTGCCCGGAGCGGCCGGGTTGTAGGAGCTGTCGCGGGCAATGATCGTAATCTCGTCGTTTCCGTTGGTGCCCAGGATGATGGCCGGGCCGCCCGGTCCGAAGTTCACGATGGATTCGATGTGAATCCAACTCACCGTCTGCAAAGTCGCTGTGTTCATGCCGCCCGAATCCGAGGTCGGCCCGGGGAAGATGCTGTAGGGATCGGCGGCCGGGTGAATCAAGTTCAAGGTGTCGCCGGGCAGCACGCCGATCGGATCGCCGCCATCGACCAGGAAGGTGGTGATAGCCGATGGCTGAATGTTGATGGTGTCGCTGCCGGCGAGGGCGTTGACTTCGACGTGGGCAATACTGCTGTAATTCACATCCAGGAGACTGCCGACCTTGACGGCGTTGCCGCCTGAAGCCGCGTCGTTGACGTCGATGGTGTCGGCGCCTTCGGTCCCTTCAACGTAGAGTTGATCGCTGCCGCCACCGCCGTTGATAAGGAAGCCGCCGGCCGCCCCGGAGACATTGCTATAGTTCAACGTCGGCCCTACCGGCGTTTGCGAGGCGAGGGTTCCGCCTTGCCCATTCTGGGCCGTCCCGCCCGAATAGGCCTGGACCGTCGCGGCGTTGGTCCCGGTTGGGGTGACGGCCAGGCTGTCGTTTCCCGCCAAGCCAACCGTCGTCAGGACATTGCCGCCCGCGTCCAGGTTGGCCACCTCGACGCCGGTCAGGGTGACCGTGCCGCCATAGCCGGTGATTGTGGTGTCGGTCGGCGGCGTCGCCGCGCTGTCGGCGAGGTTGACCGTGACCGGGCCGGCGGCGCCGCTGAGGTTCACAATGTCGCTGCCCGTCGGATCGCCGCCATCGACCAGCGTGCCGCCCAAGTATGGGAGGGCCCCGAACAGATTGAAGGTGTCATCCCCGTTGAGTCCTCGCAGTTCCAGCGTGTTGATGCCGCTCGTGTTCAATACCACGGTGACAAAGCTGCTGGCCTGGTCGAGAATCTGGATTTGATCGGCGGGCGAATTGACGTCGAAGGTGTCGCTGTTGTTGGTGCCGTTCAGTTCGAGGATGTCCGCCCGGGTCGTTGCGCTGACAAAGCTCACGCTGCCGAAGGCCCCGATGTGGGCGAAGGTCAGCGGAACAAAGGCTATCCCGTTGACTGCATCGCGCGTGGCGATCGTCCCGGCATCGGACGCCGCGCCCGGGGTGTACGTCACCTGGTTGACGCCTGCCAGCGTCGTGTGCGTTTTGAGCGTCAGCGCGTCGATGCCGCCCTGCCCGTCGATGTCGAGCGCCTCGATCGTGTCGAAGGTGACGGTCGGCAGTGCGTTGACGGTGACGGTTCCCGCACCGATGTCGGTGGGGTCGTACTCGATCGTGTCGTTGCCGCTGCTGCCGTTGACCACGAGCGTGTCGCTGGCGGTCGGATCGCCGCCGCTGACGTTCAACGTGGTGACGCCGACCAGCGTGGTCGGGAAGACGTTGAACGTGTCGTCGCCGGCGTTGCCGGAGAGCGTCAGGGTCTGATAATCGCTGAAGTTGACGACCGCGCCGTTGTTGACCGTCACCGCGTTGTCGTGCTGGTTGATGGCGTCATCGCCGTCGGTGCCGTTGACGGCCAAGCTGGTCGTGCCGCTGCCGGTCAGACCGAGAACTTCGATCCCGGTGAAGCTGACGTTGCCGCTGACGCTATCGCCCACCACGCCCGTGGACGGGTCGGTGCCGAAGCTCACGCTGACCGCGGCGTTCAGCCCGGTGGCGATGTTCAGCGTGTCGCTGGCCGTCGGCAGGCCGCCGTCAATGGTCAGGCTGGCCGGCCCGCCGCTGCCGCTGACGTTAATCACGTCGTCGCCCAGGCCGCCGGCAATCGTCAATGCTTCGGTATCGGCCGTGGGAAGGGCAACCATCTCCAAGGCGTTGACTTGGACGGTGGTATTCCCGCCGCTGCGGGCTACGGCGATGACGTCGCTGCCGCTGGTGCCGACGACCGTAACACTGTTGACACCGCCGCCCGGATCGAGCGTAAACGCGCCGGCGTTGGTGAAGTTCGTTGCCAAGTTCAGGCCGGCAAGAGCCACGCTTCCGGCCGACGGGCCGCTGGGGGTGTACGTCATCGCATCATTCTCGACCGTGCCGTTGACCGTCAAGGCGTTGCCGCCGGTGTTCAGGTTGACCACCTCGACGCCACTGAGCGTCACCGTGCCTCCGTAGCCGTTGATCGTCGTGTCCGTTGACAACGTGCTATCCGCCAGGTTGACCGCCACAGTTCCCACGGCGCCGCTAAGGTTTACCACGTCGCTCGCCGACGGATCGCCGCCTTCGATCGTAGTGGTTGCAAACGGCAGCGGCCCACTGAGATTGAAGGCGTCGTCGCCGTCCAAACCACTGAGAGTCACCGTGTAGCCGGCCGGCGCGAAAACCGGGATTCGAGGAGTGTTCCCGATGCTCAGGTCGATCCTCCCCGAACTGTTTGCCGCAAACGTGTCGTCCCCTGTCGTCCCGTTGTAGGTCAGGTCGTCAAACCCGCCCGCCGTCTTCGCAAAGTGGACGCTCCCCGAGGGCCCCAAGTCCTTGAAGGCCAGCGGCACCCAGTCCGACACCTCGATGGAGCCGTCGTCGAAAGAAACGCCCGGCGTATACGTGATGGGATGGCTGATGGGCGACGGAGTGACGACGTTGAGAGTGTCGTTGCCGCCCTGGCCGTTGTAGATGATCCGTTCGGTGGTGAAAACGTTGATCTGCGGCCCCAGCCCCGTGACGGTGGCCTCGTCGGCCGCGCTGGGCGTGATGTTGACCGTGTCCAGGCCGCTGCTGCCGTTGACCACCAGCGTGTCGCTGGCGGTCGGATCGCCGCCGCTGACGTTCAACGTGGTGACGCCGACCAGCGTGGTCGGGAAGACGTTGAACGTGTCGTCGCCGGCGTTGCCGGAGAGCGTCAGGGTCTGATAATCGCTGAAGTTGACGACCGCGCCGTTGTTGACCGTCACCGCGTTGCCGTACTGGTTGATGGCGTCATCGCCGTCGGTGCCGTTGACCGTCAGGCCGGTCGTGCCGCTGCCGGTGAGACCGAGGATTTCGATCCCGCTGAAGCTGACGTTGCCGCTGACGTTATCGCCCACCACGCCCGTGGACGGGTCCGTGCCGAAGCTCACGCTGACTGCGGCGTTCAACCCGGTGGCGATGTTCAGCGTGTCGCTGGCCGTCGGCAGGCCGCCGTCAATCGTCAGGCTGGCCGGCCCGCCGCCGCCGCTGACGTTAATCACGTCGTCACCCAAACCGGCCGCCACGGTCAAGGCTTCGACATACTGCGCGGTCAGGGCAATCTGCTTCAAACTACCCACCGTTACCGTCGTGGTGGCACCGCGAACCACGTTGATTGTGTCGCCCGTAGTCGTCCCGTTCACCGTAACCGCGTCGCCATCCCCAATGTTGCCCTCGTTGATCGTCAGAGCGCCGGTGTTGGTGGTGTTGACCACCTGGTTCACGCCGGCCACCGAGATCGACGCCGTGCTAGTGCCCGTCGGAGTGACCGTAAAGGCGTTCGGTCCCACGGTGCCGTTGACCGTAATCGCGCCGCCGCCGTTGGTCAGATTCAGGACTTCGACGCCGGTGAGGGTGACTGTTCCCAAGCCGGCGCCCGTGACGGTCTGCTGCGTCGGATCGCCGGTGCTGAGCACCGCTGCGCTGCCCGCGTCGCCATTGAGCGTGACCGTGTCCGAAGCCGAGGGGTCGCCGCCGTTGAGATTGATGGTCGTGTAGGGCGTGGTTCCATTGACAGTGAACGTGTCGTCGCCGGCCAGGCCGTTTAGGACCAGGTTCGTGCTGGCGCCAGTCCGTTGGATGGTGGCGCGGCCGGTGAAGCTCACGTTCCCGTTGGCGGCAGCCACCGAGAAGGCGTCGTTGGCCGCGGTGCCGTTGATGGTCAGCGTGCCCGTACCGTTGAGTTTCAGGTTTGCGCCAACCCCGTAGCCCTGATAGGCGATGGGGAACGTGTCGGCGAGGATCGTGCCCTGGTCGGTGGCCGCGCCGGGAGTGACCGTGTAGTTTGTTGCGCCCTGAACCGCCAACGCCGTGCTGATGCCCTTGACGACCGTGATCGACTCGATCGTGCCGTAAGTGATGGTGGCGCCCGGTTCGGCGTTTGTGATTTTGCCGGTCGAGGTATCGATGGTCAGGTCGGCGGCCACGTTGCCGTTGACCACGAGCGTGTCGCTGGCCGTGGGATCGTTGCCGTTGACCGTGATGGCGGTCAGAAGGGCCGGTTGGGTCGCGTCGTTGAGGTTGATTTCGTCACTGCCGGGGCCGGCATTGATCACTAGCGTGCCGTAGTTATTGAACTCGATGGTCTCGTAGTTGTCGACCGAAACGAGGCCTGTATTGCCGGTGAAGATGCCGCCGCCGGGCCCGGCAGTGTAGTTGATCGCGTTGTCGGCGTGGAGCGCCGTGGGCGGCAGCAGCACGCTGCCGATGTCCAGAGTATCGCCGGAGCCGAAACCGATGATTTGCACAGGCTCCACGTTGGTGAAGAAGACGGTCTGCGGGACACCCGCTTGCAGGCGGAGCAAGGCGCCGGAGGATCCATCGGGGCCAGGGTTATATTCGGTGGTTCCCGTGGCGGTGTAGCTGAGCAATTGCAGCACGTCATAGCCCGTCCCGCCATCGTAGGTGATGCCGCTGGTCAGTGCGACCAGGCCGTTGCTGTTATCCACCACCAGCCGGTCGTTGCCCGCCCCGCCATCGACGGCCAAGGCGCTCACGCCAGTGAAGTCCAACGGCACCCACTTGACGCCGCCGGTCGGGTTACCGTTGGCGGTTACGGTGACTCGCGTGCCTAGTCCGCCTTGAATGACCTGTATCAGATCATTACTGGCGGGGGCGACGACCTGCACGGCATCGATGCCGCCGCTGGCGTTGAGGCTCAGGTTGTTGTCGGCGCTGTTGAAGCCCGTAATGTTGATGACCGGGCCGCCTTCGAGCCGCTCGATCGTGCCGGTCGAGGCGCTCGAAGGTGTATATCGGATGGTGTCGGGACCGGCGGTGGCGGTGACGTCGATCGTGTCGTTGTCGTTGTTGTTGGTGTCGCCGCCGTTGAGGGTCAGCGTCTGGACGTCGGTGGCCGAGCCGTAGCCGGTCACCGTGAAGGCGTTCAGCGTGCCGTCCAGGCCGTTGACGGTCAGATCCTCGATCCCGCTGATCGCGATCGGTCCGCCCACCACGCCGGTTACTTGGTTGGTGTTGAAGTTCACCGTCGCGTTGGGCAGGGCCGCCGTGGTGTTGATGACGAGCGAATCGCTTCCCGAGCCCGGCTCGCCGCCGAGCACCTGGATCCCTCCAGGGAACAGCCCGCTGGAGGTGATGTTGATCGTGTCGTCGCCGCCCAGCGCGTCGATCACCAGGGCGTTGGCGCCTGAGAGATCGTAGGTGTCGAGTACGGCGCCGCCGCTGTTGGCAACGGTGACAATCCCCGTGGCCGAAACGGTGATGACGTCATCGCCCGGCGTGCCGTCGACAACAACGGCGGCAGTAGCGGTGATCGCGGTGCTCTCGACATCGGTGTAGCTCAACGGGAGCAGACCCTGGCCGCCGACATCGGTTGCCGTAACAGTGCCGGAGCCGCTCACGCCGCCGGGCGTGATAATGGCGTTGGTCACCGCCACGTTAAGCACATCAGCGGGAGTCCCCGACGCCGGATCTCCGGCGTCAAGGGCGGCCGAGCCAAAGTTGAACAACGAAAAGTTCATCGAGTTGCCACCGCTGGTCAACTGCAAATTGGCGCCGTTGGCCGAGTTCGGCGTGTAAGTGTAGGCATCGGCCGTGGCGGTGCCGATGAACTGAACGGAGTCCAGATTTCCATTGGCGTTGTTGTCGCTCACCAGGCCAACGGTGCTGAAGACCCCCGCCGTGCCGGAACCGAACTCCGAATAATTGACGACCGGGAAAGAATCGACGCTGACCGAGCCGGCTAACGGCAAGTCGTACTGCACGGCGAAGTTGTTGGCCGCCTCGGAGCCGAAGACTTGCAGGGTGTCGACGCCCGCGCCGCCGCCGCCGTCGGCGGTGATCGAATCGACGCGGTTCAACTGGACTCGCGTAAACGCACCGGCTGCGGACGTTGCGACAAACGCGGTGGCCGAGTCGTTCGTAGGACCTTCAGCTACCTGGAAAAGGTCGCTGGCGTCCGTCGTCCCCGTGAAGGTAACGCTGTCGACGTCGGCGTCGGCGCCGCCGTCGATCACCAGCGCGACCGCGCCGTCGTTCTGGCCTACAACCGTCGCGGCATCCACCCCGCCGAGCATCTGGATTGTGAGGGTATTGAAATTGCTGAAGTCCTGCAAGTTGTATAGCGGAATCGAACCCACAAGATTCACGCCCAGGTCGGTGACGCGAATCTTCTCATCACCGGGCGTGCCGGTGCGCGTGAGGTCGATGTCGAACTTGTCGTTGCCCGAAGTGCCGGGATTGGCCGGGTCGGTGCCGCGCAACGTCAACGAGTCGGTATCGCCCACCGTACCCGCCGGACTGCTGCCGTTGACGATGATGTTGGTGTTGAGAGTGTAGTTGACCACGGCGATCGGGCTGCCCGTGGCCGCATTGTTATCGAAGACCTGGCCGGCCTGCGAAGCCGACGGCTGAACGACGATGTTCTCCGACACGCCGGAAACACCATTGAAGACCAATAAATCGCCGTCGGAGATCGGGTCGCCTTCGTTCCAATAGGTCTCGATGCCCCAGCCTCGCGGCGTATTGTCGGCGTAGGGCCTGACGTCCAACTCATCGGTGCCCGTGTTGGTGACTTCGGGGTTGGCAAAATTATTGACGGCGCCGTTGAGCACGCTGCCGCCAAAAGCATTGATCCGAGTAACGCCGGTGAAGTAAATCTTGCTGCTGAGATCGACCGCGTGCGTGGTAAGGTTCTTGTCGCCGCCGATTTGCAGGGCAAGATCATTGACCGCCACCGGCGGCACGGAGGAAATCGTGGTAGGCATGGCCTCGCCGGTCACTCGGAATACGTCGTTCTGAACGACGTTCGGATCGTTATCGTCGCCGATGATGTTCACGATCCCGGTGCCCGGCGCGAGCTGCGCGCGCTCGATCGAACTGAACGTAATGCCGCTGTTGGGAATCGTGCTATCCTGGACCGTCACGTTCGGAACGACGGCGTTATCGCTGAAGACGTTGATGTCGCCCGTGATGGCGGCGACGTTGAGTTGGTCGCCGCGAGGAGCGCCGGTGGCCGGATCGAGAGTCAGCGTCGGATCCCCGCCGTTGACGCGGGTGTAGAACAACGGCGAAATGTTCGCCGTAATGTTGTCGGCGATCAGATCGTCGGGCGTTGGCCGCAAACCTGTCTCGAAACCCGCGTTGACAATAAGCCCCGCCTCGTTCACGTCCCCCAGCGGCGGTGTGGTTTGCTGGAAGTCGGCGGCAACGGGCACGTTCACGGTGACCAAGTTAACTGCCGCGCCCGTGTTGAAGATCGCCACGGTCGAAGCAGTCGCCGTATTGGTGACGGCGATGTTGTCGAATGCATTCCCCACGCCGAACCCGGGCACGATCACTCCCGCGCCGAAGCCGAACGGATCGACGCTGGCGGCCTGCTCGGCCGTGTCGATCACCGGCTGCTCACTCGGCGCGTTCGACGTAGAGCTGGTCGCCGTTGACGGCGCCACCACCCCTGACGGCAAAACTCGAACTCGTGTTCGGATCGATGTCGGTGACGTAGAGGTCCGGTCCGGTGGAGCCGCCCGCCACGCCAGGCAGGGTCTGGAAGAAACCCGATCCGCCCGGATCGTTTTCCCAGCCGCCGCCCTTGGCCTCGGTCCCAATGAAGACCGCGGCCGACGTGGCACTGAGCGGGGCAACGGTGATTTCGTCGTCGCCCGGCGTGCCGGTAACGGTCACGTCGTCCCAGACAGGAATATTGTGGGAAACGACGGTCTCCATGGTCCGCGCCTGAATCGTCTGTGCGAACCCCGTGATGTCCATATCCCCGGACGTCTGCGACAGGTAATGGAAGTTCAGGTTGCGGGCTACGAAGTTGCCGTCGAAGTCGTTGATGGTTAGCTTGTCGCGATGGACGCCGTCGGCTGCCTGTTTGTCGCCTTCGATGGTGAGGCCGCTGGTCGGCGGATACACCGCCGAGGCGCCGATGTCGTTGGTGATGTTGAGGTTGAAGGTATCGGTGCCCGGCGTGCTGAGGTTGCCGTTGTCGTCGCCCTGGAAGTCGTTGGCGGCCGAGAGGTTGTCGGCGGTGATATTGAAGGTATCGTTGCCGCCGAGACCCTGGATGGTGGTCGCCGTCGTGGCCGTCGTGGCGTTGACGTTGATCACGTCGGCGCCCTCCGAGCCGCGGACATTAAGGAATTGGAGGGCGTTCGGTCCGGTCAGCCCAAACGAGCCGGCCACGGTCGCGTGGTAATACGAAATTGAGGCCGGGGCGAACCCCGTCAGGGTGGTGGCCGCACCCGTGATGGTCTGCCCATAGATGGTGGAGGTTTCGTTTGCCACCGTGTCAATCACGGCCGGAGTGGCGGCCAAGCCGACGTCGTGCGAAGCGTCCACGTTGAGCGTGTTGGCCGCCCCCGCGGTGCCGAAGCCGTCGTCGGAAAGCCAGGTGATCGGCCCCTGGATGGCCGCCAGCGAACCGCCGTTGGCGAACCCCGCCGTGGGAGCGCTGAAGTTGGCCAGGGTATTGCCGATCGTCAACGTGTCGGAGCCGCCGTTGCCGTCGAGGATGTAGTTGGTGCCGAGTTGGGTCGACGTCACGTTGATCGTGTCGCCCAACGTCGAACCCCCGTAGTCGAAGGTCGCGATGTTCGCGTAATTGATGGTCGCGGGACCGGCGCCCGTCATTCGGTTATTTGTGAGCAAAACGGTGCGCGCACTCGTGGTGTTGTTGTGTTCTTCGAGGGAGATGGTCGTGGTGCCTGGGCCGGCGGTTTGTCCGTCGATGTTGACGGTGCCGGTGACGTTGCTGAGGTCAAAGGCGCCGCTGAAGAATGGCCCAAAAAATAAGTTGTGGACGAGATCGGCCCCGCCGCTGCCAACCATGCTCACGGTTGTGATCGGTCCGGCCGTCTGGTCCAGTTCCACGACCTTGGCGGCGCCATTGTCGGCCGGCTGGCCCACAACGCCGGAGGCGAGGTAACCGTAGATTTGCAGTTCGTTCAGGCCAGCCGAGGCGGTGGTGTAATTGACGCGGAAGGCATCGGCGCCGTCCTGTCCCATGATGCGGACGAGGGCCTTGTTGGCCCAGCGCGTGGTCTCGAAGGTGGCATTGTTGTCGGTCAACTGCAGACTGGTGAAACCGTTCAGCAGGCCGCCATTCTCGACTGTTGCCTGGTTGGCGGCCGCGTTCATGATGATGTCGTAAATGGCTGCGGGGGTGCTGCTGTCGGCCGGGGAAATACCAGTGAAGTTGACGACCTCCACAAACTGGCCCGCCCCCTGGGCCGACGCGCCCGAGGCGCCGGCGCCGTAATGGTCGTTCGGGTCCAGCACCCACGTGCCGGCGTCCTTCGTCGCCCCAACAAGGTACGTCTCGCGCGCCACCGCAGCGCCTGGATTGCCTATGAAGTGCAGCGAGTTGCCGTTGGCCGGTCCCGTATTGTCCGCGCTGTAGGTGATGGTGCGCTGGATCAGCCCGCCCGAGTTGTCGATGGTGAGCGAATCGTTGTCCTGGGAGCCGGTGACGCTGATAGCGCCGACCGAGGCGTAGGCGAATTGGCCTTCGAGCACGGTGTCGACATAGAGGTCGAGGTTGGCGCCGCTGCGCACCAGGTTCACCGTGTCGGCGACGCCGTTGTTCGCCACGCCGAAGTTCGCGGTGGCGACGTTCAGCGTGTACGGTCCACCGCCGACGGTCTCGATGCTGGTGTAAGCAGACACAACGCCGGTCACAGAGCCTGCGCCCGGCCCGCTGGGCGCCACGGTGCTGCCGCTCGGGACATTGAGCGTATCGCCGGGGCTGCTGGGGAGAGTCGGCGCGCCGCCGTCGATGTTCAGCGCGGCGCCGCCGGCAAGTGCCCCCGTCACCGTGAAGGTGTCGTTGCCGCCTTGGCCGTTGATCTGATTAGTGCTGCTGCCGCCCAACGCGCCGGCGGTGA
Organism: uncultured Planctomycetia bacterium; assembly: GCA_963719005.1. Taxonomy (GTDB): domain Bacteria; phylum Planctomycetota; class Planctomycetia; order Pirellulales; family Thermoguttaceae. Next base: position 912,953 of record CAVRAR010000014.1, on the reverse strand, counting down.
CGGCAAACCCGTCGCTGCCGCTGCCGCCGTTGACGGTGGTGGCGATGCTGCCGGCCGTGCTATTAACGTTGAAGGTGTTGCCGCTGTTGTTGCCGTTGACCACCACGGCCTCCGTGGTGTCGTACGTGATCGTGGCCGTACCCGTGCGGGCGATCGTCGTCGAGGTGAGGGTGTAGGTGTACGGGCCGCCGAGGTCGCCCTGGTCGTTGACGTTCAGCTTGTCGCCAGTCGTTTGGCCCTGCCCGTGCACCGTGATCGCCCCCAGGATCGCCCCCAGCGAGTTGCCCGCCGACCCAACGTTGAAAGTGTCGTCGCCTGCGCCGCCCGTGATGGTCGTCGGCTGGAACGCATAACTGGATGTAACGTTGAAGACGTTGTTGGCATTGTTGCCGAGGAGCGTCGCGCCGCCGGTGAAGCCGAGCGTCGTCGTGATGTTAACGTCGTTGAGAGGCCCCGCGATGGATGTATTAGAGCCGGAAGCACTGAGCGTGTACGTACCGGCGCTCAAGGCGCTCTTCGTGTCGTCCACCGTGAGCGTGCTGCCGTTGGTCCCTGGATTCGGATTCACTTGCAAATGGGCCAGGACGTTGCTCGCGGCCGAGGACGCGGCCGTCGGCATCCCGACGATGACATTGGAACTGTTGCCCGCCTGGTTGATGGTCAACACGGTCGCGGCGTTCGCGCTCAAGGTATCGGCAGGGACCGCTCCCCACTGGGTCGAGAAGGTGGCGCCGTGGTCCGTGCTCCACTCGAGCAGGCCGGCGCCGTTGTTGATCACGGTGAACGAGTCGCTTCCGCCCGATTCGTTCACGGCGGCCGAATTGGCGTTGGTGTACACAAACGAGAAGCTCAGAAGCGTCCGCTGTTCCAACGGTTCCAGCAGTCCGCGTCGGTTGCCGCTCAGCCATGATTTGGACTTCTTCCGTGGGAGAATCGAAATGCTCCGTGATTTCGCGCGAGATCGCTTCGCTTTGCGTGACCACATGACGGAAGTCTCCATTGCTGTGCCAACTCGCAAAGGGTTGGAGCTGGCGGTGAAGGCGTCAAACCGCCGGTGAATTCAATAAACTGTTTGGGGCAAAATATACTGACTACACAATCTAGCGATAACGGGGCTAATCGCGCAGCGCGTCCAGCAGACTTGGGCAATAATACGAGAGAGCAGACGTCAGGCCAAGCACCACGAAGTCGCTGGCGACAATCCCCGCAACCTAATCCGAATTAAAACGTTGCCCTATTCTTCCCAGTGTGACATCGCTTGGTAATCAGGAAATCCCTGACTGCGCCATAGGGGAATCCCTGACACCCGGTTGTGGCCCGGGGCAGCAGCGCCCGGGTTGCGCGGCGAGGAAACCCGCAAGAGATTTTTCCGCAGAAGTGGAGATTTTTTTGCGACGGGAAGTTTTGCACCAATTCGACGATGGTTTGCTCCGATTTGGTGCTTTATTGGTCGGGACAAGCCCTTCCTTTGCAGCCGGTTACGACAGAACGGCAGCGGAGTACATCTACCGGCACGAAAATGGGATGTGGTGCGAAACCTCCCAGCCCAGCCGGAAAATGGGACCTCTGGCGAAGCTGGGAAAACGCGGTGGAGTTGCCAGTCATCCCGGCTGTGAATGTCATTTTGAGCGGCACGACAGTCATGCGGAACGCAGCGAAGGACTGCGCGAGAGAGCAGTGCGACCGAAGACCCTTCGCTCCGTTCGGGCGACACTTAGTTTACCGCCCATAGACGGTTATCGGCTGGGGTATCAAGGAGCGAGGAGCCGGCCCGCGCGGGCCGATTGCGAGGCGCGTGTGCGGTCTAACCCTACTGAACATGCGTATCTATAGCAGAAGGGCGAGGCGGGCTCAAGGATGTTTCTTGGGCCAGCGGTTGCCTTGGTTCCGACGCTTTGCGACTGTCTGGCGGCTAGCTAAAGGCAAGCCGAAAGAGTGGAACAGACGGGTACGAACAGGGGATGTGGCGATGCCCGAAATCAGCCGATTCTTCGGAATTGTGATTGCCATGTATTACGACGATCATGCAACGTCCCATTTCCTGCCATCTACGGCTCGGAGAGAGCCGAGTTCAGCATCGACCCGTTGGGGCTTCTCAAGGGGCGATTGTCGCCGCGGGCGCTGGCGCTTGTGACGGAATGGGCCGCTATCCATCAGGCGGAATTGCTAAACGCATGGGAACAGCGGGCGACCGGGCAAAAGCCGCCGAGGATCGAGCCTCTTCGATAAGGAGTATGCTATGATGGAAGCGTGCGCGACAGTCACCGACGTGCGAGTTCTCGACGGATACCGCATCGAGTTGACGTTTTCCGATGGCGTTCGCGGCGTCGTGGACCTAAGCAACCGAATCGTCGGCCGCGGCGGGGTGTTTGCGGCGCTCGAAAACGCGGAGTTCTTCCGACAGGTGGCCGCGGACAACGAGTTTGGAACGATCGTCTGGCCCAACGGCGCCGACGTCTGCCCGGACCTCCTCTACGCCTGGGCGAGGGGCGAGGCCGTTTCAGTGCCGGAACCGGAGACCGCGGCGTCGTAGAAGACGGCCCGTTCATTCCATTGAGGTTTGGTCCCGACGCAGAACGGCCGATAAGGCAGAATGTTCCCCCGTGTTCCCTTTCGGGCTTGTCATCCAAGGAGAAACAATGCTCTCGGCATTTCAATTCGCAATCGGCCTGTTGGCTCCGTCGTCGAGTTGGTCCGGGATCGTTCGCTGGCCGCCGCTGCAACTGATTTTTCTCCTGATGGTTCTGACGATGAGCCTGGTAGGCCTTCTGGCCGTCTGGGCGGGGCTGGGGCGAGGGCATTGGTTTGTTCGCACCGCCGTCGTTTTGGGGTGCATCTCGCTACTGCTGACGATCCCGGCCTACGAACTGATAATCGTTTACACGTTGCAAGCTGGATTGACGATTATCGTCCTAGCCGCGTGGCGAAACTGGCGGCTGGCGCGACGTTCGGTTGCCCCGGCTAGCGAATCGACGCCGCACGTCAGCCGGCGCTTGCCCTGGCAGTTCTCGGTCCTTGATATGCTGCTGCTTACGGTGGTTGCGGCCTGGCTGTGCGCCATGCTAATGCAAGCCCCGGCGGGCGTCTGGGCGAGTTGGCCCTTGCTGCTGGCGGAGGGTGCCGTCACGGCCGGACTGACGATTATCGCAGCCTGGGCCGGTTTGGGCGGTCACCGCCGGTGGCTGTACGTGCCAACGTGTGTAATCCTGTTCCCCGCGGCACCGATCGCGATATGGCTCCGCCTGTGGCAACGGGCGATCCGTTCGCCTATTGGCTCACGTTGGCAGTCGTGCATTACTTATATTTCCCGGGCGGCGGTGATCATCTTGAGCTTGGCAATTCTCGTGCCGGTTGTCGGCGTCTATTGGCGGTTGGCTCATCCGCGAGCGTTTTCGGAGCCGGCCCGGCCCAGCCCGAACGGTTATGACGAGTTGGTTCGAGCGGCCGAACTGATCAAGACGGTCAACAAACCGTACATTGAGACTGCTACAAGGGCACAACTCAAGACCTATGTTACCCAATGCGGACCGGTGTATGGGCCAGTTCGGGCAGCACTGGTCAAGCCCTGTCAGGTTCCCCTGCGCTGGGGTGATAAGTGTTTTTCACATCTGTATGCGCAAACAGGATCGCTAAGAAGGGTTGCGCGCGCCCTCGACGCTCAAGGGCGGCTGGCGGCGATGGAGGAACGCAACAAAGACGCCATCGCGTCCTATATCGACACGATTCGCCTCGGCCGCGCCGCTATGCGGGGCGGGCTCATGATCGATATGCTCATCGGAATCACTTTCGAGAACATGGGCAGGTCCGGACTTGCCAAAATGCGAGGATCGCTCTCGGCAGAAGAATGCCTCGCCCTGCTCCCCAAGCTCAACGACTTGCTTGACGAATCGGCATGGTCGGACGAGTTGCTTTCTCGTGAAAGAGCCTGGGGGGACCACGGTTACGGCTGGCAAGGGCGACTCTACTTTGCAATCGACGATCCTATCGGTGGGAACTCCATCAAGAACGCAGAGTACGCCTCCGACCGGACACTGGCGCAATCCCGGCTGCTGATGTGCGAGCTGGCGATTCGGGCGTACTCGTTGCAGCACGGCCGCAACCCGGCGAGCCTTGCCGAACTGGTGCCGAAGTATCTCCCCAAAGTGCCGAAGGATCCTTTCAACGGCGGCGATTTCGTCCACCGCCTAACGCCGACCGGCTACGAGCTACACAGCCGGGAGATCTATCCGTTCAACGGTAAGCCGTACTCGGCAGACAATCCGTGACAGCCGCGTTGGGAATTCAAAGAAGCCGTACTCTTCACGCCCCGCGTAATATGAGCCCGCCTTGGTGTCCCTCTCGCGGAGCGAGAGGAGTACGACTGTGTTGTCAGCGCAGAGCGATTGTGCGAATCATTCGTCGTCGTAATCTTCGTCGTCGTCATCGGGATACTGTGGCGGGGACTTGCCGCGAGATTCGACGATACGCGGGTATTTGCCCTTCTCGGCAAGCGCGTCGACGGATTCGACCGTGATTTCGTGCCACCAATCGTCGCCGAAGTCGAACAGATAGAAGAACAGTTGTTTCGGCTTGAGCTTCAGCGAGGCCAACTTCGTTTCGGCCGCGTTCGGCAGGTCAGGGTCGGAAAACGGCCCCTCGTCCGCGCAGAGGTTCGGTGATCCGCATTCCGCATAGTCGCGCACCTTGGACATGGCCAGTTTCTTCGTGCCCGGCGGAGGAAAGTAAAATGAATATAGGTGCTCGTCATACCGATCGAAGGCGTTGAAGATCATTTCGTGTAGATCGTCGAGCGTCTGGTCTCCGCGCATGGCGATTTTGCGCCAGATGCTCTTGCGGCCCGCCAAAGCCACCTTGAAAACGAAAACTGGTTGGGCTGCTTGTGCCATTTTTTCTCCTTTCTGCTACTTCACCACAAAATTCACCAACCGTCCCGGCACCACGATCGCTTTGACGACCGTTTTGCCGGCCAATAGCTCGGCTACCTTGGCGTCGGCGCGGGCGGCGGCTTCGAGCGAGGGCTGGTCGATGTCGGTGGGCACCTGGATGCGCCAACGGAGCTTGCCGTTGATTTGGACCGGCACCTCGATCGTGTCTTCGCGGATTGCAGACTCGTCGAACGTGGGCCAGGGCTCGTAGGCTAGCGTGGTTTGGTGCTCATCGAGGGGGACAGTCCCATTTTCGCTGAGACGAAAATTGGGACAGCCCCCTGCCTGCGCTCGGCCCTCACCCCCGGCCCCTCTCCCGGAAGGAGAGGGGAGTTCTGACGGCCCTCTGCCCTCACCCCCGGCCCCTCTCCCGAGACGGGAGAGGGGAGTTTGGAGCGCTTGCCATAACTCTTCGGCCACGTGCGGGGCAAAGGGGGAGAGAAGGAGGACGAATCGCTCCATCGCCGACTTCGGACGTACCTCCTCCTTTAGGAAGAAGTTCGTAAATTCCATCATTCGGGCGATGGCCGTGTTGAACGAGAGTTGTTCGAGGTCGTTCGTCACCGCCTTGATCGTCTTGTGCAACATGCGGTTCTGCTCGGCCGTCGGCTCGACGGCCTGCACCGCGGCGTTCAGTTGCATCGGCTCCGCCCGATCGTCGATGATCATGCGCCAGGCGCGATCGAGGAAGCCGCGGACGCCGCTGACTCCGTCCATGCTCCAGGGCTTGACCGCCTCGAGCGGGCCCATGAACATCTCGTACAGCCGCAGGGCGTCGGCCCCGTATTCGCGCACAACGTCGTCGGGATTGACCACGTTGCCGCGGGCCTTCGACATCTTCTCGTTATTGTCGCCGAGAATCATGCCCTGATTGACCAGCTTCTGGAACGGCTCGGGGCCGCTGACGTAGCCGCGATCGAAGAGCACTTTGTGCCAGAAGCGGGCGTAGAGCAGGTGCAGCACCGCGTGCTCTGCACCGCCGACGTACAGATCGACCGGCATCCACGCCTTCTCGATCTTCGGATCGACCAGGGCGCTGGCGTTCTTCGGGTCGAGGAAGCGGAGATAGTACCAGCACGAGCCTGCCCATTGCGGCATCGTGTTCGTCTCGCGCTTGTACCGATGGCCGTCGAGCGTCACGTAGAGCCAACTCGACGGGGCCTTCTCCAGTGGCGGGGTCGGCTCGTCGTGCTTCGCGTCGAACGACATTCGCAGCGGCAGGTCGACCGGCAGGTCGGACGGTTCGAGGGCGCGGATGCGGCCGGTCGGGTTGCCGTCCGAGTCAAGCTCGTGCAAAATCGGGAACGGCTCGCCCCAGAAATGCTGCCGGCTGAAAAGCCAATCGCGGAGCTTGTAGTTGACCGCACTGCGGCCGATCCCCATTTCCGACAGGTCTTCGGCGATTTTCTTCTTGAACTTGGCTGTGGTAAGGCCGCTGTACGGGCCGGAGTTAACGGCGGTACCGTCGGCGAGGAAGGCCACACGGCCGGCGTATAGGTCGTCGCGGGCAGACGAAGCCCTCACCCCCTGCCCCTCTCCTATAGGGCGAGGGGAGTCCTTGATGCCCGCCTGCCCGCTGCCGACTGCCGACTGCCCACTCTCCCCCGGATCGACGACTGTGATGATCGGCAGATCGAACTGCTTGGCAAACTCGAAGTCGCGGGTGTCGTGGGCGGGCACGGCCATGATCGCCCCGGTGCCGTAGCTGATTAGCACGTAATCGGCCACCCAAATCGGAATCGCCTCGCCGTTGACCGGATTGATCGCGTACGAGCCAGTGAAGACGCCGGTCTTCTCCTTGGCCAGATCGGTGCGGTCGAGATCGCTCTTCGATGCGGCCTTTTGGCAGTACGCGCGGACCGCGTCGGCCTGCTCGGGCGTGGAGAGCCGCTCGACGAACGGATGCTCCGGGGCGATGACCATGTAGGTGGCGCCGAAGAGCGTGTCGGGGCGGGTGGTGTAAACCCGCAGCACCTGCTCGTCGGCCTTCCGCGGCCAGCCGCCGTATTTGCGGTCGGCCAGCCAGCCCTGGTATTCCTTCTGCGACGGCTTTCCGTCTTTCTCGACGATGGTGCCGATGAAGAAATCGACCTCGGCGCCGGTGCTGCGGCCGATCCAGTTGCGCTGCAAAATCTTGATGCCTTCGGACCAGTCGAGCCCATCGAGGTCGCGTTCGAGCCGGTCGGCGTAGGCGGTGATTCGCAGCATCCACTGCCGCAGGGCGATGCGGACGACCGGATGGCCGCCGCGTTCGCTGACGCCCTGCTGAACCTCTTCGTTGGCCAGCACGGTGCCCAGTGCCGGGCACCAGTTGACCGGGGCGTCGAGTTGATAGGCCAGCCGATGCTCATCGCGGAACCGCTCGACCGCCTCCCCGCCCTCTTCGGCCACGTCGTCGGGGATAGGCAACTCGGCGATCGGCCGCCCGCACTGCGCCGCGGGGTCGAACCAGGTATCGAACAGCACCAGGAAGATGAACTGCGTCCAGCGGAAGTAATCGATGTCGGTGGTGGCCAGCTCGCGGCCCCAGTCGTAGGAGAAGCCGAGCATCTTCAACTGCCGGCGGAAATTGGCGATGTTCTTCTCGGTCGTCGTGCGCGGATGCGTGCCGGTCTTCTTGGCGTGCTGTTCGGCGGGCAGGCCGAAGGCGTCCCAGCCCATCGGGTGCATCACGCTCGTGCCGCGCATGCGTTGGAAGCGGCAGACGATGTCGGTGGCGGTGTAGCCCTCGGGATGCCCAACGTGTAGCCCCTCGCCGCTAGGATATGGGAACATGTCCAAGACATAGAGTTTGCGGCCTTTCGGGAGGGCAGGACAGGCGAACGTCCGGTTGTCTTCCCAAGACTTCTGCCATTGGGGCTCGATGACGGAGGGGTTATAGCGGGGCATGGTGGGGAAGCAGGGGTCAGGGACTAGGGGTTAGGGGCCAGGGATCATCGGTCAGGGGTCAGAGAAACGCCCCGCGACTGCGGTCGCAGGGGTTTCCCGCACGCTGCGTCCCAGCGGCGGCATACAAAAAGCGTGATTCTAACGATTTACGCCGGCCGAGGCAAACGCAGACGCCGCAGTCGTCTCTCCCCCCCGATCGTACAATGCTCAGTAGACGCCCTACTTTGCCGAATCGTCGCGGCGGCGTATAGTGTCGCTTGGCGGCTCGTGTTATTATGGAGATTAAGGGGGATCGTTTCCTGGAACAGGGCAAGCATGGCCAAGCTGAAGGTAGACGCTTTTCTTGACCTCGTGCGGCGCAGCGGGCTGGTGGAAAAGGATCGGCTCGGCGAGCTTCTCCTCGACTTGAAGCAGGAAGCCGGTGGACACTCCATCTCCGACACCGAACTGGTCGCCCGTCGCCTGGTCGAGGCCCATCTCATTACCCGCTGGCAGGCCGACCGCTTGCTGGAAGGCCGCTACAAGGGCTTCTTCCTCGGCAAGTACAAGCTGCTCGACCATTTGGGCACCGGCGGGATGAGCCGCGTCTATCTGGGCGAGCACGTGCTGATGCAGCGGCGAGTGGCGATCAAAGTGCTGCCGAAAGATCGCGTGGAAGACTCGTCGTATCTGGCACGCTTCCACCGCGAGGCCCAGGCCGCCGCCGCGTTGGATCACCGCAACATCGTGCGGGCGTACGACGTCGACAACGTCGGCGATCTGCATTACATCGTCATGGAGTACATCGAGGGCCGCGATTTGCAGCAGAGGGTCAAGGACGGCGGCCCGCTGGATTACGTCGCCGCCGCCGACTACATCCGCCAGGCGGCCGAGGGGCTCGCCCATGCGCATCAGTCGGGCCTGATCCACCGCGACGTGAAGCCGGGCAATCTGCTGGTCGATCAGAAGAACGTCGTCAAAATCCTCGACCTCGGTCTGGCGCGGTTCATCGACGAACAGCAGGCGTCGCTCACGGTGGCGTTCGACGAAAACGTGTTGGGCACGGCCGATTACCTCGCCCCGGAGCAGGCGTTGGACAGCCACCGTGTCGACGCACGGGCCGACATCTACGGCTTGGGCTGCTCGCTCTACTTCCTGCTGACCGGCCATCCGCCGTTCGTCGGCGGCACGTTGGCGCAGCGGCTGATGATGCACCAGAAGCAGCAGCCGCCGAGCATTCTGCTGGATCGCCCCGATGCCCCGGCCGATCTCGTCGAAATCTGCATGAAGATGATTGCGAAGAAGCCCGGCGATCGTTACCAGTCGGCGGCCGAGGTGGCCAGGGAATTGACCGCGTGGCTGGTGGCGCGAGGTCAGACGGTGGTATCGGATGGCGGGCTTTCTTCCGGAAAACTTGTGAAAGCGGTATCTTTTGGTGAAGCCGTCTCGGCTGCCCAGGCAGGCGAGACGCCTGCACCACAACGGGCCGGTGCGTCGCCGAGCAGCAAGCTCCGCAGGAGCCGCCGGCTGCCGCCAGATTCAGGCCCGATCATTCTACCGCCCGGAATGCCGCCGCTGCCGGTTCGCGGGCCGTCGTTGGTCGATACCTCGCCCGGAACGAGCAACCCGACGGTAAAGGGCATCAGCTCGGGACTCAGATCGGGGATTTCGGGATCGCGCATCGCGGGCAAGAGGCGATTGCCCGTGGCCCGGCCGCTCGACGAGCCGCCGCGGTCGGAGTTCGTTCTCGACGACGAGGCGCTGGCGTCGGCCTCCGGACTAAGAGCGGGGGGATCGCGGAAGGACGGGCTGCTCCCATCGAGTCTGCTCGGCCGCCGCAGAGCGCCGAAGTGGGCCTGGTTGGTGGCGATTGGCGGGCTCGTCTTCGTAATGATCTTTGCTTGGGCCGTGTGGCTGTTCTTGCAGTACAGGCTGTAAGCGACCGGGGTTCGCCCTGCCTCCTCGGTTCGTTTCTTCCGGCCCCTTCCGTTGCGCGGCCGCGTCTGGTACGGTGGTGTTCTCCAATTGACAGTCTCGGAGCTTCCCCATGTACGACAAGCAGGCGTTGATCGCGCTAGTTCGGCAGAAGGCATTGAAGTTCGGGCAGTTTACCTTGGCGTCGGGCAAGAAGGCGACCTATTACCTCGACGGGAAGCAGGTGACGCTCGACTCGGTCGGCGCCGGCTGGTGGCCGAGGGACTGTTGGATCTGCTGGGCCAATCGACGATGCCGGCGGCCGTCGGCGGCATGTCGATCGGCGCCGATCCGATCACCGCCGCGGTGATCACGATGTCGGGCGTCCGCGGCACGCCGCTGGTCGGCTTCATGGTCCGCAAGGAAGCGAAGGGGCACGGCACCAATCAGTACATCGAGGGGCCCGTCAAGCCGGGCGATACCGCCGTGATCGTCGAGGACGTAGTGACCACTGGCGGCTCGTCGTTGCAAGCGATCGAACGCGCCGAGGCGTTCGGCCTGAAAATCGTCGGCGTGTTGGCGATCATCGACCGCATGGAGGGCGGGGCGGAAGCGTTCGCCCAGCGCGGTTACAAGTTTGACAGCCTGCTCTCGATCCGCGATTTCGGCATCGAGCCGCCGGCGGCGTAAGATCGTCGTAACGAGGTATTCATCATGCAACGCCGTGAATTCATGGAATTGCTGGCCGTGGCGGGAACCGGAACGCTGTTGACGGGCGGGCTTCCCGCGGCAGAACCGACCACCTCCGCCGACAAAAAACTGATCGGAATGTACGTACACCAAGGTTGGGTCTACAACCATCCGTATGCCGCCCGCACTTGGACGGACGAAGATTGGCACGGTTATCTCGACGGTCTGCACCGGCTCGGATTCAACCTGGTCTCGATCTGGCCGCAGCTTGAGACGATGCCGCATCCCTTGACCCGGAGCGATCGGGCGAAGCTTGAGCAGCACCGGCGGGTGATCGACGTGGCGCACAAGGAATTCGGCATGAAGGTGTGGATCATCCTCTGCCCGAACATCATTCCGATCGACGACTACGCCCGGCGGGTGACGTTCGAGCAGCGGCCGTATTACGGGGCCGATTTTCACATCAACCCGGCCGATCCGCAGGCGGTGGATGCGATGATGGTCCGCCGCGAACGCCTTTTGAAGCCCTTGGCCGAGATGGACGGCGTGGTGATCATCGACAGCGATCCGGGCGGATACCCGAACTCGACGAACAAGGAGTTCGTCAATCTGCTCGTGCGTCATCGGCGATTGCTCGACCGCCTGCGGCCCGAGGCAATCGAGTTGGTCTACTGGTGCTGGGCGGGCTGGGCGGCCTACTGCCGATACTATGCCACCGGCAAGTTCGGAGAAGGGACCGAGAAAGAGTTCCTCGAAACCTTGACGCTGTTGAAAGAGCAGAATCCGGAGCCGTGGGGACTGGCACGCGGCTTGGAGTACGCCCAGAAGCTTGGGCTGCAATCGAAGGTCATCAATTTCAGCTACGGCGCAATCGAGTTGGAGCCGGTTTTTCCGATCACCAATTTCGGCCCCCACGCCGGCGGCGATCCGTACAAGGCCGGCCACGAGATGGCGCCGCGGGGGACCCAGGCCAACGCCCAGACGCACTGCGTCCAGTTGCCCGGCACGTTCGCGTTTTCGCGGGGTGCAAGGGGATTGCCGCTGGCCGACAAGGATTATGTTCAGTTCGCCGACGAGTTGATTCGCGGCCAAGGCGAGCGGATTCTGGCGGCGTGGCAAGCGCTGAGCGGCTTGGAGAGCGAGCCGATGAAGAAGCAGGCCGCCGAATTGGCGACTGTGCTCAAGGCGAAGCTGGAACCGGGACCGCTAAAGGGTCTGTTATTTGGCGACGGCCGGCGGTTCGTGAAAGACCTGTACCTGATGCTTCGCGTCAAGGTGGCCTGCATGGATTTCATCGCCGCGGTCAATCAGAATCTCCCCCTACGCCAACCGCTGGCGGAGTTCATCTCATGGTTCGATCGCTGGCAGATTGTGACGGGCTACGACGGCTGGTGGGGCTGGGCGACCAGCGGCGACCTGAACGGATGCCTCATGCGGCTCAATTCCCCGATGCTGGCCGACTTCTTCCGCAACATCGGGCTAGCGTTCATGAAGACGGGCGTCGGCACGCCTGCCGAGCGCATCGCCGCCGGCGACTATCGCAACGAAACCGAGACCCTGCGATTGATTCGCGCACTGAAACAGACGCTCTGGGAGATGGACGGACCGTAGCCGCACTCGCGGCAACGAAGGCGTAGGGTGGCACGTCCCTGAGCGGAGCGAAGGGCGTGTTTCCACGTTCCACCACGCCCTTCGTTCCTCAGGGCGTGTCACCCAACCGCTGTAAATGGGAACCTGCTTGGACAGTTTACCCTCTCTCTTTGGGAGAGGAGCCCGGGGGTGAGGGCAACGCAGGCAAGATTGCAGGATCGCCAAGTCTTCCACCAGGCAGCCCTCACCCTAATAACCCTCTCCCAAAGGGCGTGGGGATCTGTATCAGAAGAAGGAATCAACGGGAGGCGAGAGCCGCGAAAAATGCTTGCACGACGACGCCTTGTTTGCTAAGATGACGTCTCCTGCCCGGCTGTGCCTTTCACACGGCCGACGAAATTCCCGCCTCAACAAGGAGAATCGCTATGGCGAGCAAGCACGAGCACTGCACACGACCATTCTCACAACTGCGGCTGCTGCGCTCCGCTGGACCGACGCGACTTCATGACCACCGTCGGACTAGCCTCGCTGGCGGCGCCGGGCATGTTCAGCTTGACCTCTGCGGTGATGGGCGGCGAGCCGGCGGCCGACGCCAAGCCCCGCGTGCGGGCCGTGTTCCTGCGGCCCGATAGTGACCGCGGCGACTGGATGAGTTGGCCGGGAGTGACCTACGACAACAAGGGCGGCCAGGCCGGGTTCACCAAGATCATGACCGAGGCCGCCGATAAGCTCGGCGTAAACCTCGAGGTGGACGCCAAGCCGCTTGTCGACGCCGCGGCGATCGACAAGCTCTTGGCGGAATGCAAGAAGAATCCTCCCGACGGCGTTATCGTCAACGTGATGGAGTTGGGGCCGCGGGAGTATTGGCCGCTGGCCGACAAATTCGTGGCCGAACGGGGCAATCTTCCCACGATCGTCTTCAGCCTGATGGGCACCGCCTTCACCGGCCACTTGCAGGAGGTGCGCAAGGCGAAGAAGTGCTTCACTGCCTCTACGCAGGACGCCGGCTGGCTGGCCACCGGCGTCAAGCTGCTCCGCACGATATGGGACATGAAGACCACCCGCATCTGCATCATCAACGGCGATAAGACCCACGACCAGCGGCTGGACGTGATCGGAACGACGCTGCACTACGTTCCGCTGGAACGTTGGGTGGACGAGCTGGCCAAGCAGGAGACGACCGCCGAAGTAAAGGCGTTGGCCGACGAGTTTACTCGAACCGCGAAGAAGATCGTCGAGCCGAAGCCGGCCGATATCGATCAACGCGGCGAAGACCTACTTCGTGGCCAAACGAATCATGGCGGCGGAGAACTGCCAGGCGATTTCGCTGAATTGCCTGGGACTGATCGGCGAACACCGCATCCCCTGCCCGCCGTGCATGGCCTGGCAGCGGCTGAACGATGAAGGGGGCGCGGGCGTTTGCGAGTGCGATTGGAACGCGGGGATTTCGCTGCGGTTGTGCGCGCTGTTGACCGGCCGGCCGGGCTTCATGCAAGACCCCGCCCCGAACACCGTCAACAACACGATGATGGGCGCCCACTGCACCTCGGCCAGCAAGCTCCGCGGCTTCGATCAGCCGGCCGAGCCGGTGATCCTCCGCAGCCACACCGAGTCGGACATGGGCGTCTCGCCGCAAGTGATCTGGCCGGTCGGCGAGCAGGTCACGGTGATGAAGTTCGACGGGCCGGGCAAGATCATCTTGGGCACGGGCAAACTCCTGGCGAACATCGACACGCCGCCCTGCGGCGGCTGCCGCACCTCGATCGAGGTGCAGATGGACAACGTCGCCGACTCGCGCGACTGCAAAGGCTTCCACCAACTCTACATCCTCGGCAGGCACGAACGCCTGTTCCATGCCTACTGCCAGTTGGCCGGCATTGAGGTCGTGCCGGTTTGAGGCCGAACGGTTCAATAAGTGGAAAGCGTCACTTGGGTGAACGCTTCGAGCGGATGCGCACACGTGTCTCGTCAACGATGGCAAGGCCGCGCCCCAGCGCGGCCAAGACGCCGGAGGCGAGAAGCTGGCGAGCCGGCTGTTCGAGGGCAGACCACCGCTGGTCACGCAAGCGGAACACTACAATCCCCGCGTGGCTTCCGACGGGATATTGACGGATGTCGGCGAAATCCATGTCGAAGGTCATCAAGAGCCGACCTTCGCCCCCGGCCGCGTCGAGCACGCGAGGATCGCTGCTTCCACTGAGAGCTTCTTGCGGCACGGTTGTCACGTCGTGACCAGCGGCGTGGAGCAAGGCCTCCAGCGCTTTGGGCAGATTCTCGTCCAGCTTGATCTTCACGCCGTCGCTTCCGTGTGTAGCGGCTGTTGCTCTTCTTCATGCGCCAGCCAGACCGCATAAGCCAACGCCGCGCGGACGTCGCTCTCCTTGAGCGTTGGATACTGCTGCAAGATCGTCTCGACCGGCTCCCCGGCCTTCAGATAGTCGAGGATGATCGATACCATGATCCTCGTGCCACGAATGCAAGGCTTTCCGTGGCAGACGTTCGGGTCAATTGAAATTTGCTCTGACCACTCCTGAGCGTTCATTGCAGTCCTCGTTGCAGTTGACTGTGGTATAGTATATCGTGATGGTGGAGTGAAGTCCACGTCACTGACCGGCGACAATGTGCCCCAGCCGTCGAAATTGGCGATTCCGCACGATGAATAACTATCCCGCAAAAACCCTCATCCTCGGCCTCGGCAATCCGCTGGTGACGGACGACAGCGTCGGGCTGCGGGTCGTGGAACGACTGAAACCGCTGCTGGCCGAGCGGGGTGACGTGGAGGTTTCGGAGGACTATTGGGGCGGGCTGCGGCTGATGGAACGGATGATCGGCTTCGATCGGGCGATCGTGGTCGATGCGATTCAGACCGGCGCGCCGCCGGGCACGATCCATCTGCTCACGCCCGAGGGCATCGCCACGCAGCGCAGCGCCTCGGCGCACGACGTGAATTTCGCGACCGCGTTGGAGTTCGGCCGCCGCGCCGGCGCCCGCCTGCCCGAAAACAGCCGGATTCAGCTTGTGGGCATCGAAGCGGCGGACACGCTGACGTTCGGCGAGCGATGCACCCCGGCGGTGCAAGCCGCGATCCCGCAGGCGGTCGAAGCAGTGTTGAAGGCGTTATCGGCCGAATGAATTCGCGGCGCAGTCTACTGGTCGCTGCTGACAGCGAATGCCGCGTCTGTGGGAGTTGTCTGTTCTGCGACCGGCTGGGTGTCGTTGCCCGTGTGGCAGAAGATGCGGTTGCGGCCGGCGGCCTTCGCGCTATACAGCGCGGTGTCGGCGTGGCCGAGCAGCGATTCCGCGGTGTCGCTTTCGCCGGCTGCGGCCACTCCGCCGCTGACGGTGATGGTCATGCGGTTTGCCACTTCATAACGCAGCCGTTCGGTCAACATGCTCGCGCCGGCCAAATCGGTTTGCGGCATGACGACGACAAACTCTTCGCCGCCGTATCGCGCCAAGACGTCGGTCTCGCGCACGCACTCTTCCAACAGTTGAGAGAGTTGCTGTAGAATGCGATCGCCGTTCAGGTGCCCTTGGCGGTCGTTCACCAGTTTGAAGTGGTCGATATCGAGCATGGCCAGCGCGAAGGGTGAATGGTAGCGGCCCATCAGCGCGAGCTGGCCGGCCAGGCTGTCGTCGAGTCCCCGCCGGTTGTTCAATCCGGTCAGCGGGTCGGTTCGGACCTCGGTGAAGGTCATCAGATTCGCGCTTTGCTGGCGGATTTCGTCGTAGGCGGTGGCGATCTGCGTGGCCAATCGCAGCGTCGGCCCGAGAATGCCCTCGGTTTCCTGGCAAAGGTCTTTCCAGGCGGCCTCCTGCCCTTCATCGTTCAGCCGGCCGACGCGATCCCTGAACCTCGATATGCTGGTGTGATATTTCGCCAGGCTTTGACGAACCGTGCGGGCGATTTTCTCCAAATCCGACGCCACGGCTTGCGCGCGCCTCAGCTCGTGCCGCGAGCGCATCGCCACGCCGCCTGCCGTCGACCGATGCCATCGGCTGATCAGGTACCCCAAGGTGGCCACAAAAGCCAAAGCCACTGGAATCGGAACTTGAATGCTCCATCCGTTGAAGTGCATAGGAGGCTCCTCGGGTATCGCGACAATCGTCGAACCTTCAATACTTCGATCGAGAACCGTATCCGCGCAGGCAGACCACCCCGACGAGAATCATGGCGGCCAGCACCCAGAACCACTCGCGCATGCCCATGTGATTGATGAGGCGCGAGATTTCTCTGAAGATATGGCTCATGATTCGGTTCTCAACTACGAGCCCCACGCCGCGTTGGCGTTCTCAATGAAAGTCTAGGTCACGAAACGAGCGCATCGCGGCAAGCGCCACCCACCAATTCGGGTCCCCGAGTGGGGGATACGTTGGCGAGCGGGCCTGCGACCTGCGGCGCTCTATTCCAGCCCTTGAAGCAGCACGTCGCTAAGCGGGGGAAGGTCGGAGATCCGGCCGTCGGGAAGGGCCAGTTCGTATTGGGTCAAGGCGTCTTGCAGACTCTCGACCACTTCCTGGCAGCGAGAGGCGACGTCGTTGATCTCCCAGCGGTCGTCGGGCTTGGCGTACAGTTCGGGATCGAGACCGGCGCGGAGATGCCAAGCGGGCGTGCGGATCGCCTTCTGATCGTGGCTGCCGGCCATGCAAAGCCGATCGCGGGGGACTGTCCCGATTTTCGTGCCAGCGAAAATGGGACTGTCCCCTTTGACGCCGGCCTCCTGCCGCGCGAGCCGCAGGATGCTCTCGGCCGTCGGCGAATGGGGCATGTCGCCGATGCCCCACCACTCCAAGAGGCTCGCCCAGAGATCAGCCGGCTCGACCAGCGCTTGGCTTCGCACGGCCGCGCCGGCAGCGTCGGGATAATGCACTAGCCAGGGAACGTGGATCGTTTCGCCAAAGAGCGGGCCGTCGCATGGCCCAACCCGGCCGTGCTCGCCCAGCGGAAAACCGCGGGCCGAAGTCACCGTCAACAATGTCTCGCCGCCGATCGGCAACCCGTAGAAAAACTCCAAAAACGCGCCAAGACACGTGTCTAACAGAGTCACCTGGCCGGAGTAGGATTGCGTGACGCCCAGCAGCTCGTCGGGATCGTAATCGGCGGGCAGCATTCGATCGGGCACGTCGGCCGTTTCGGGCGGCGGCGGATCGCCCTGCTCGCAATAGGCCTGGCGAAACCTCAGCGGCGCGTCCCACGTCGTGCCCAAGCCGCCCAAGTGGCACCACAGCAAGAACGGCCCCCGGGCCGTTTCCAGCCAGTCAATGATCTCGGCGAAGCAGCGGCCGAAGTGCGTCTGCTCGACCGCCGTCACGCCTTTCGGCTGCCACGGCGGATCGATCTCGATCAGCTCGTCGAACTCGGCCGCCAACGGGTGCCGGGCAACCTGCCGCTCGTCGGTTAGCAGGACCGTCGTCACGCCGGCTTGGCCGAGCGATAATGCCAACGCCGGCCTCGATTCGGGCGCCGCCGGGCACAACGCGTGCCATCCTTGCCAATAGGAACGATACAGAAGCGACAGTTCCGGCGAATCGATCAACGCCCGATCGAACAGAAACGATTGACTGGCCAGCCGGTCGAACGAGGGCGTCTCGATCCACGAATTTCCATACGCCCCCAGATAGCCCGCGTGCAGCCGATCAAAAACAAGGCAGATGCTGTTCATCCCAAAATTGTAGCGGACACGCAGGGGGGGCAACAGGGAGTCTCTTTGACGTGAAGAGGCCGGAGTAGTTGCCCCACCGTCACAATCCTACCTTTTGCTCTACCGTTTCCCCAAGTCGTACCGAGTTTGCGTTCCCTTTACAGAAATCGGGGGGCATTGCTTGTCCTTCCCACATCAGATAGCGTGGTTACCGGATTCGCTGGTGCGGATGCGGATCGCGTCTTCCAGGTTAGTGACGAAGATTTTGCCGTCGCCGACCTGGCCCGTCTTGGCCGCCCGGTTGATCGCGTCGATCACGCCGGGCAGTTCGGCATCCGTCACAACGACTTCGAGTTTGATCTTCGGGACGAAGTCGATCGTGTACTCCGCGCCGCGGTACATTTCGGTGTGGCCTTTCTGGCGGCCGAACCCGCGGACCTCGGTGACGGTCATGCCGTGGACGCCGCATTGCGTCAGCGCCTCTTTGACGTCTTCGAGCTTGAAGTGGCGGATCAACGCTTCGATCTTCTTCATGGCAATGGTTTCCTATTGTTGCGTCAGCCGCGGCTTGCCACGGTGAAGTCGGGATAGCCCAAGGCGCCCATCTCCGGGCCGTCGAGCCCTTCGATCTCCGTCTCGCGGCTGACGCGGATGGGAGTGATCATGTTGCTCAGCTTGAACCAGGCATAAGCCATGAGGAACCCGAAAACAGCGACGCACGGCGGCATCGATCAATTGGGCAAACAACTGCGAGGCGTCGCCGTAGAGGATGCCGCGGACGCCGTTGTCGACGCCGTTCCAGCCCGCCCCGTACTTGCCGTTGGCGAAAATGCCCACGGCGATCACGCCCCAGAGGCCGTTGACGCCGTGGACGGAGATGGCGCCCACCGGATCGTCGATGCCGCGGTGTTCCCAGAAGAAGACGCTGAAGACGACCAGCACGCCGGCGATGGCGCCGATCAGTGCGGCCGCCCAACTATTGACAAACGCACAAGGCGCGGTGATGGCCACCAGGCCGGCCAACATGCCGTTGCACATCATCGTGGGGTCGGGCTTCAGACCCTTGACGTTCAGGGTGAGCATCGCGGCAATCGCGCCGGCGATGCTGGCCAACATGGTGTTGACCACGACCATGCTGATCCGCAGGTCGGTGCCGGCCAAGGTGGAGCCGGGGTTGAAGCCGAACCAGCCGAAGGCCAGGATGAACGTGCCCACGACAACCATCGGCACGTGATGGCCGGGCATCGGCAGCGGCTTGCCGTCTTTGGCATATTTTCCGAGTCGCGGGCCGAGGACCATGACGCCTGCCAGTCCGATGATGCCGCCCATGGCATGAACGACGCCGGAGCCGGCGAAATCGACCGCCCCGTGCCCGAGGTTCCAGTTCACGCCCATTTGAGCAAGCCATCCGCCGCCCCAAACCCAGTTGGCGTAAATGCAGTAGGGCAGTGCCACCCAAAGTCCGTAGAGGCAGAAGTTCTTCCAACTCCAGCGTTCGGCCATCGCGCCGGTGGGGATCGTGGCCGTGGTGTCCATGAACACCATCATGAAGAAGAACAGGGCCATGACGCTCACGTCGTCCACGCCGTTGAGGAAGAAGCCCTTCAGTCCGATCAGGCCGTAGTGGAATGAGCCGGCGGCCGCATCGGCGACGCCGAGGCCCCAGCCGCTGTTGAGCACCGACGTGCCCGGCCCGAGCGACGAATACCAACCCGGCGCTACCGGCCCGTTGATCCAGTTGCCCCAGCCGATGGCAAAACCATAGGCCCAGAAACCGATGCAGCCAAACGCGTAGATCATGAGATTCATGCTCATCGTGTTGGCGGAGTTCTTCGCCCGGCACAGACCGGTTTCGACCATCGCAAACCCGGCCTGCATGAACATCACCAAGAAGCCGGCGATCAGCGCCCAGACCATGTTGATCGAGAACAGGTTGTGGGCGATGCGGTCGTAGAGATCGGTGGTGGTCAGCTTTGAGGGGATGTCGCCTTTGCCGTCGCCGGCAGGCGTGGCCCAAACGCCGGCATTCGCCGCCGGTCGGATCGGGCCACGTGGGCTTGTTCTTGTCGGCGTTCTCGCCGGAAAAGTATGATGGCGCCTTGGCCGAGGCCGCTGCCGCGGGGGCGGCGGCCTTCAAGGTGTCGGCTGCCGCCGGCGCAGCCGCGCTGTCCGCCGCGAAACTCGGCCACGCCGCGAGAATGCCGGTCAACGCCGTCAGCGCACAAAGCGAACGTCTGGTCCAGATGGCCATTTCGCCGACCTCGACTAATGGGTATGGGGGCTGAGTGATTTGGCGATGTCGGCATCGGTACGCAACATCCGTGCCACTGCCGCACAGCATCGGCCGGCCTTCGCCGATCATCAGGTCTCCCTTGGCCTGTGCCAAGCAAAGCAAGTGGCTTGAGCACAAGGATTAGGAGCGGGCCAATTTGGCAACGCGATCAGAGCGGAACCCGTTATGAGTTGCAAAAGGTCTTCGTGAAACCCGAGAAACTGCCGCGAGTGTAGGCAGGCGGTGCATCGATTGTACGCAATTCTCCGCGTCGGCGCTTGTGTGGACGTCAGAACGTGCGGGTTTATCCAACGAGAATCCCCCACAGAAGTTGTACCACACCTACCACGCCGAAGGCCAATGACGCAAACCAAAAGCTCTTCCGTCTGGTCAAGACTGAGATCGCCGCCACGGCAATGCCCACCTGAAACAGCGTGACACTCCGAGACAGGATCGTATGATGCCGCAAGTGTGTCGCGGACGCCCGCTCCTTCTCCTCGGCCTCCTTCCTGACGGCCTCCTGTCTCGTCCGGTATTCTTCCACTTTGCTCAGGTTCTTCTCGTCCACGGTCTTGGCTAGCGCCTTGAGCAACTCGATTTTCGTCGTGAACAAATTGGCCTTGACGCTCTTGGCCTGATAGAAGGCCCACTTGTCGGAACTACGAATCTGGTCGAGCATGGCCTCATTGGCGTGATGTTCCGCCAGCAGCGCCGTGATCGCCGCCAAGACGGCCAGCAATGCGGCCGTCAAAGCCACGCCCATGACCCACTTCTCCGTAGCCTGGTGGGCATGATGGGCAATCTCCTCCTGCGACTGCTCCAGTGGCACTTCGGGATGTTCCATGATCGGGCTCCTTGATTTGGCGATTGTGTGTCTGTCAAAACCAGCAATCCCAGGTGAATCAAGCACTTCTGCGGAGTGGGGGTTAGTGTTTGATTATAGAGTGCGCCCCCCACGTTCATCAACAACCACTCGCTTGCATTTTGCACGGCAAGTCGTGCAATCTGCAGTGTAAGCCCGGAACATAGGCCGAGTTTTCCGGCATGGAGGCCGAGTAGCCTTGTTGACGAAGTTGCCCGGTTCTCTTTCGGCTATCCTGGGCCGTGAGTTGCGCCGATATGTGAATTAGGAGGGAGCGCGCGATTCACAGGACAGTGAGGGATGTAGCGGTCGAGTCCCGCCAAGGACTCCTGCCCGACTGAACCGTCCCGGTCGCGACTCTGCTTACGACCCAAATCAACGGAGTGATAATCGTGGAAGTTGTGAAACTCATGGCTGCTTCGCTCTTGTCGGCAGCATTGTTCTGCTCAGGCTGGGCCAGTGCTCAGGTCGCTGTGGCCAGTGACGAGTTGCGCCAACCGGCCACCGTGCAGCCAGCGGCGTCTGAATCTGACAGCTACCTGTCGCCGGCGTCACAGAATGGACAGAAGCAATCGCCCGACAATGTTCCGGTCGGCCCAACAAATCCGAAGGCCGACCAGCCAGCGTCCAAGGCTGACGAGGCGGCCAAGCTAGAAGAGAAAACGGAAGAGGAGAAGGCTGATGAGCCACATCGAGTGATCGGCAAACTCGGCTGCACTGGCATCAACATCTACGGTTGGTTGGAGGCGGGAATCACCGGCAATCCGGACAGTCCTGCCTCGCGCTACAACGGAACGCTCGCGCCGAATGATCGCAACGAGTTCCAGTTCAATCAGAATTACCTGGTAATCGAGAAAACGTTGAACACCGACAAGTATGGCTGGGACATCGGCGGCCGCGTCGATCTCTTGTACGGCACCGACTTCATCTACTGCGAATCGCTCGGTCTTGAGACCAATCCCGACGGATCGCGCAAATGGAATGCCAGTGAGCAATACGGCTTGGCCATGCCTCAAGTCTATGGCGAGTTGGGTGTCGGAAAGATGTCGGCGAAGCTCGGCCGTTTCTATTCGCCCATCGGCTACGAGTCGATGATGGCCACGGGCAACTTCTTCTATTCGATGAACTATGCCTTGCGGTTTGCCGAACCAACGACGCACACGGGCGGCGTGTTCACATGGAAGAAAAGCGACGAACTGTCGCTGTTTGTCGGCGGCGTCGACGGTCAAGACGAGACCGACGGTCTGACCGACTCGCTTGCGGTGCTGACCGGCTTTGCTTGGACGCCGAAGGACAAGAAATACTCGCTCAATTTCGGAATTATGACCGGCGGCCTCGAACCGACTAACGATCCGACCGTTTTCTCGCCGCGGACCTACTTTAGCACGTACCTCACGTACAATTTCAGCAAGAAGTTTCAGTCTGTCACCCAATGGGACGCCGGCTGGCAGCAGAACTTCGATCTGGCAGGCCACACCGCCGATTTCTGGAGCGTCACGCAATACCTGTTCTACACGCTTAACGATCACTGGAAAGCTGGCCTGCGGTACGACATGTTCGTCGATGGCCAGGGCACCAAACTCGGCGGACTCCGATTCGGCGGTTTGCCCGGAGGCAACCCGCTTCCGCTGCCGTCGGGAGACGCTGGAACGGTGCAGGCGATCACTGCGGGCCTAAACTACACGTATAACGCGAATCTTCGCGTACGACCGGAACTTCGGTGGGACTGGTATGGAGGCAGCGGTCCTGCGCTCTTCGACGACCTGACCAAGAACCGCCAGTTCACCGCGGCCATCGATGCAATCCTACAATTCTAGATGATCGGCGGCGTCAACTGGGAAACACACGCCAACGCGACCATTCGGCCGGAAATCCGCTACGACGCCTTCAACGGCGTCGTGGCAGCCGCCGGGCTGCCGTTCAATGACGGGCGCTTCCAGCAGCCAGTTCTCCGGCGGCGCCGACTTCATCCCCCCACCTATTGACGCCGATTAGCGGGCTTTTTCGCGCTGGTAACGGTTGCGTAAAAGGTACTTGGGGGGGTGGGCAAGAGGCAGTCCATCACCGACTGCCAAGTTGCGGACGCCCCAGCTCCGTTCTTTGGGCATTCCGCTCTCGCGGGTCTTCCTGCGGACTGACCCTTTCACGTCGACAAGTTGCTGACTGTTTCTTGACGCCGGCGCGGGCGGTTTTGACCCCTTTTTGACATGAACATGGATACAGTTAAACATGGAGAGTTGAGTTAAGGAGGAACAAGCCGTGACCGTCTTCATTATGATCGTTGCCGGCATACTCACGAGTTGCAGTCTGCTTTGCCTTTACGACAGGCTCTGATTCCGGACGCAAAGAATCAGCCCGGCGGTTGAAACGCACCGCAGGTTCGGATAAACTCGGGAGCTATAGATGCCGAAGCCCGAGTTTCCGACGCCTGCGAGGATGCCATCGTGCCCGAGGATCAGATCGAACGCGTATTGGTGGTTCCCACCGAGCTTTTTCACCGGCTGGGGCACTTTCAGGGGTTCTGCGGCGAGGTCGATCAGTATCTCGACGAACTGCTGCGGCCCGACCACGTCCTCTATCGGCGGCGCGATCAGGTGGAAAAGGATCCCGGCTTCAAGCAACTGATTCCCTACGTGATTTTTCGTCACCTCGCCGCCGACGGCCGGCCGACCGTCTTTCAGTACACCCGCGGCGCCGGCATGGGCGAAGGCCGGCTGCACCGCAAGCGGAGCGTGGGCATCGGCGGGCACATTTCGGCCATCGACGCCGGAGAGCACGCGATCGGCAATCCGTACCAGGAGGGAATGCGGCGGGAATTGGAGGAAGAGGTCGCCATCGACACGCCCTACACGGCCCGCTGCGTCGGGCTGATCAACGACGACGAAACCGAAGTCGGCAGCGTGCATCTCGGCGTGGTTCACCTCTTCGACGTTGCCCAGCCGGCCGTCCACCCGCGCGAGAGTGAGATTATCGAGTGCGGTTTTCGCCCCGTTGAAGCGATTCTGGCCGATCTGACCGGCTTCGAGACCTGGTCGCAGATTTGCATGACGGCGCTGTTCGGCCGCTAGGGCGGCATTCTCACCGCCGTGTGCCACTGCTTGGAACAAGCCGTGCCGGGGCAGGACGTTACGCTCCGCACTGCTTCTGCGAAGCACTGGCACACTGCCACCGACCCCTCGCTCGCCTCAACTTTGTTCCAACCTCTTCGCCGCCGCTTCATCGATGCAGATTCGCCGGATGGCGGTGGCGCGGCCCGTTTCCGCATCGACGTTGACGATGCTGCCGTTGAGCCGCACGTCGCCGCTGGCTACTTCATAATGGGTTGGCCGGAAGGTGCGCGTCGTTTCCATCACCCGATCGATGCGGCGACCGAGAATGCTTTCGTGCGGGCCGGTCATGCCGACGTCGCAAATGAAGGCCGTGCCGCCGGGCAAAATCGTTTCATCGGCGGTCGGAACGTGCGTGTGCGTGCCCAGCACCGCGCTGACGCGCCCGTCGAGGTGCCGGCCCATCAGTTGCTTGTCGCTGGTGGCCTCGGCGTGGAAGTCGACCAGGATCACGTGAACGTCGGCCGAGCAGCGCGGCCAAGACGCGGTCGGCGGCGTTGAAGGGGCAGTCGATCGGCGGCATGAACACGCGGCCGAGCAGCGTGAAAATCGCCACGCTCACGTGCTGCCGAGTGCGCAGAATCGCATAGTCGTGTCCCGGCGCGGCCGCCGGATAGTTTGCCGCCCGAACGATGCGGCGTTCCGTCTGCAAGATCGGAAAGATCTCCCGCCGTCGAAAGGCATGGTCGCCCAGCGTAATGCCGTCGATGCCGGCGGCCATCAATTCGTGGTAGATTTCCGGCGTGATGCCCGAGCCCGCCGCGGCGTTCTCGGCGTTGGCCACGACGAGGTCGAGGTTCTCCTCGGCCCGCAATCCGCGCACGGCCTGTTTGCAGATGTGCCGCCCGGGCTTGCCGACGATGTCGCCGATGAAGAGAATTCGCATTAGGAGGGCTTCGGACAAAAACAGGGGCCGTCGAATCAATGACGAAGGACAAATGACAAATGACGAAAGAATGTCGAAATCCGAATGACGAATTGGTCTTTACCTGACATTCGTCCTCCGAGCGTCGCTATTCTTTCGTCATTCGTCATTCGCGCTTCGTCGTTCTTTCGTCATTCGTCATTCGCGCTTCGTCGTTCCTCTGCATCACCGCGCCATCTCGACGTGCCTCGTCTCTCGCAGCACGGTGACTTTGATTTCGCCGGGATACGTGAGTTGTTGCTCGAAGGCCGTGACGATGTCGTGGCAGATCTTAGCGGCCGATTCGTCGGTCGTCTCCTTGGCGCTGACGATCACGCGCAATTCGCGGCCGGCCTGAATCGCGTAGGCCTGCTCGACGCCGGCAAAGTGGCCGGCGATCGACTCCAACTCCTCCATCCGCTTGACGTAACGTTCGAGCGTTTCGCGGCGTGCGCCCGGCCGCGAGGCGCTGCAGGCGTCGGCCGCCGACACGAGCACGGTATACGGGTTTTCGATGCGGAGATCGTCGTGGTGGCCGATGGCGGCTTGAATCACCTCGGGCCGCTCGCCGTAGCGCTTCAGCAGATCGGCGCCGATCTTCGGGTGGCCGCCCTCGGCCTCGTGGTCGGCCGCCTTGCCGATGTCGTGCAGCAGGCCGCAACGGCGGGCCAGCTTGCCGTCGAACTTCGTCTCGTCGGCCAACATGCCGGCGATGAACGCCACTTCGATGCTGTGCCGCAAGACGTTCTGGCTGTAGCTGGTGCGGAAGTGGAGCCGGCCGAGCAGATTGACCAGCCGCTCGTGCAGCCCGTGAACGTCGGCCTCGATGCAGGCTTGCTCGCCCAGCTTCTGGATGTGGCGATCGAGCTCGCGTTGCGTGCCGGCGACGATCTCCTCGATGCGGGTGGGGTGAATGCGGCCGTCGGCGATCAGCTTTTCCAGCGATAGCCGGGCGACCTCGCGGCGGATCGTGTCGAACGCGCTGACGATCACCACGCCCGGAGTGTCGTCGATGATCACGTCCACTCCGGTGGCCTTCTCGAAGGCGCGGATGTTTCGCCCTTCGCGGCCGATGATGCGTCCTTTCATCTCGTCGTTTGGAATGCCGACGGTGCTGGTGGTAGTTTCGGCGGTGTGGGCGGCGGCGTAACGCTGGATCGAGGTGAGCAAGACGTCGCGGGTTTTTTGTTCGCAAATCTCGGCCAGGCGGTTTTCATGGGCGAGAATCACCGCCCCGGTCTCTTTCTGGAGTTGACTGTCGAGCAATTCGAGCAGCCGCCGGGTGGCCTCCTCGTGACTTAGCCCGCTTAGCTCGTGCAAGGTTTGCCGCTGCAAGTCCAAGAGTTTCGAGAGCTCGTCCTTGCGGCGGTTGGCGTCCTGGATGCGTTCGGTGAGCTTTCGCTGGGTGCTCTCGACCATCTTCTCCTGCTTGCGGAGCACTTCGGCCTGCTCCTCCAGCGCGTCCTGACGTTTGTCCAGCAGCCGCTCGCGTTCGTGCAATTCGCCGCGGAGCCGTCGCAGCTCTTTTTCGTTCTCGGCCTGCTGCTGCAACGTCATTTCCTTGATTTGCAGATCAGTCTCGCGGCGGCGGTTCTCGACCTCCGCTTCGGCCTTGCGAACGATCTCCTTCGCCTCGGTCTCGGCGTCTCGTTTCCGCAGCCGGTCCCACAGCCGAGTCAGGAGGAACGTCAACATGACGCCCACCACTAGGATGACGAAGAAAACCAAGTAGGCCGTTGCTCCAGGCACGATTATGCTCCGCTGCGCAATGGGTATCATCGGCGAGGCGGCACAGATGCGGCCCAACGCCGACGGCAGTCGTCGGCGAGCGAGTGGCGGCCGGCGGAACGCCGACGGCCGATGCAATGAAACGGCGCAGAAGCCGAGAGAACAGCCTATGCCCCGCCGCGACGCGGGGTCGTACACCATGCCGTCGAGCCTCGTCGCGCGGACGAGGAACCCGACAACACACGCACACAGGAAAGGGAATCAAGCCGCACTGTCATCCAACCGACGTCGGGAAATGCGCCGACGGCACGATTACCGTCGCGGAGCACACCGCAGACTGCCCGAACCGAGGGCAGAAAGCTCGCCGATCCGGCGGACACGCCGCCGAATCGAAACCCTGCCAACCAGCGAACGACGATCATCAGTAACTCAATCATCGTTGGTTGGACCCTGGACATCGGATGGTTCTTGCTGCCTAATACACTACGATCGAAAAAAGCGTTCATTTTGCTGTTCGTCGGCTTCGGTCGCCATTTTGGCCCACCGAAGACACTTTGTTCATTCTTAACCTAATCTTATCAGAGCTACAGAAAACTGCAACCGTCGTTTCTCTCCCCAACGCCAGATAACCGCGCGACGGACAATGGTTGTGGCGATTCTGTCGAGAAACGGGTTAAGGCCACCTGAAGAAACAGCGTTGGCTTTGCCGTCGTCGCGCAACCAGCGACAGGCTGGACGAGGAGCCGGGGCATTACCCATCCTTGGGGGGGTAGCTTTTCGGTGGCTCGGGCGGCATAGTGAGCGTACCCGTTCGCCGTTCACTGCCCACTGCCGACTGCCCACTGTCAACTACCCACTGCCGACTACCCACTGCCGACTACCCACTGCCAACTACCCACTGCCGACTACCCACTGCCGACTACCCACTGCCGACTACCCACTGCCGACTACCCACTGCCGACTACCCACTGCCGACTGCCCACTGCCGACTGCCCACTGCTTCCATGCTCCACCCACTCGAAACCAGATTGGCCGAAACCTGGCCGCCGTCGGGCTGGGCCGACGTGACCGTGCTCTGTGGCCGTTTCGGGCGGGGGCGATAGCGTGGCTCTGTTGCGGGCGATGGCGGCGCTGAAGACCGGCGGCGAGGGACGCCTCTGCGCCGCCCACCTGAACCATCATTTGCGGCCCGACGCCGACGAAGACGAACGATTCGTCGTCGATTTGTGCGGCCGGCTGGGGGTGGCCTGCGAAGTGGGCCATGCGGATGCGGGAAGGCTGGCGGCGGCGCGACGGCATCGAAGCCGCAGCCCGCGCGGCGCGATACCGCTTCCTCGAAGAGACCGCCGGACGGCTCGGCGCCCGCTTCGTCGCCACCGCCCACACCGCCGACGATCAGGCCGAGACGATCTTGCACCGCATCGTTCGCGGCACGGGCATTCGCGGCCTCTCGGGCATGGCGCGGGCGCGGCCGCTGGGACATGCCGTGCTCATCCGGCCGCTGCTTGGCGATTCGCCGCGACGACCTGACCGGCTACCTCGACGCGCTCGATCAGCCCTATCGCCACGACCCGAGCAACGCCGATCCGCGTTTTACGCGGAATCGAATCCGCCACCAACTGTTGCCGCGATTGCAGCGGCATTTCAACGCCGAAGCGGTGCAGTCGCTGCTGCGCCTCGGCGCGCTGGCCGGCGAGGCGCAGGCCGTGATCGACGAGTTGGTCGACCAGTGGTTCGATCGCTGCGTGGCGATGGCGGGGCCAAACGAGGTTTGTATCAACCTCGCCGGCTGCGGTGGGGCAGACATTTTTGTCTGCCCCGGAGAAGGCCGCAAACAAGGCAGACAGGAATGTCTGCCCCACCGACAACAAGAAGGTCTGCCGCATGGCTCGCGTTATCTGATCCGCGAGTTGCTCATGGCCGCGTGGCGGCGAGCGGGCTGGCCCATGCAGTCGATGGGAATGCTCAAGTGGGACGAGCTTTGCGAGTTGGCCACTTCGACAACGGCGGCGGCGAAACGCGTCTTTCCCGGCGGCGTGGTGGTGGAAGTCGCCGGTGAGGAGATGCGGTTGACAAGAGGCGACCGCTGAGCTTCTGGAGAGAAATCAGCGCAACAGCGGGGAGCTAACAGCTCCCGGACTGCGTGCAAACGCATAAGAACGCTGCCGGGAGCTGTTAGCTCCCGGCCATTTTTGCAACGAACGAGTCATCTGCTTCGCGTCAACCGCGCTCGATCAGTCTCGCGACGTGGTGCCGCTTGCCGACCAGCCACAGCAGGATGGGGGCGGCGATGTAGATCGAACTGTACGTGCCGGTGACCACGCCGATCAACAACGCGAAGGCGAAACCGTGGACGGCCTCGCCGCCGGCGACGTACAAGACCACCACCACGATGAACACCGTCAGCGACGTCAGCAGCGTTCGGCTCAGGGTTTGGTTGACGCTGTCGTTGACCATCTTCCGCGTGACGTTGGGATCCTTGCCGCGGACCTCGCGAATTCGGTCGAAGACCACGATCGTGTCGTTGACCGAGTAGCCGATGATCGTCAGGAAGGCGGCCACGATGGTCAGGTTGATCTTGAACGGATCGATCAGCAGGAAGCCCAAGTAGTCGGCGACGTAGAAGCTGATGGCGATGCCGCCGAGCATGACGAACACGTCGTGGACCAAGGCCACGACGGCCGCCAGGCCGAACGCCACGCCTTGGAATCGTATCCACAGGTAGATGATGATGCAGACCCAACTGGCCATGAGCGCGAGAATGGCCAGGTAACGGGTGTTGGTGGCCACGGCACCGCCGATCTGGCTGGAAGCCGGAAAGACCGGGCTGGCCGCCACCTGCTTTCTGCATCTCCGCCAGCAGAGTTTTCGTCTTGTCCGGCGGCAGCATGATTTTCAGGGTCCACTTCTGAAATGGGACGCGCTCGCCTTCGACGTAGTCCGGGTTGGAGAACTCGAAGCCCGTCGACCGAGGCGATGCCCTTCGCCTTCATTGCGGTCTTGAGCATCTGCTCGACGGTCTCGTAGTTGACGTCCATTTTGAACGTCAGATCCGCCCGCGAGCCGCCCACGAAGACATCGGGACCGGCGGCGGACGTTTTTTCGGTGGAAGCCTTGGTTTCGCTCTCCTCGGACGGCAGCGGCTTCCGCAAGAAGCCCTTGCCGAACGGCACCTCGACCGGCAGGGCCGCAGCCGGTTTTTCTACGGCCTTGGGCGATTTCGCCTTGATCGTGGCTTCGCCGGCGGGCGCTTCTCCGGCGGGTTTAGCCGGCGGCTTGGCGGGTTTACCGGCGGTGGGCTTGGCGGGCTCGTCGGCCAGGGCAAGCGCCAACGAAGCATCCCCGGCAAACGCCAGCATCGAGCGCGACGGCAGGTCGCGGCGCGATTGCCCCTTCTTCGCCGGCTCGGGCGACTTCTTCGCGGGAGTCTGCTTGGCGGGCGGCGCACCCTCCTTGGCCGGCGGCGCGGTTTCCTTGCTGGGCGGCGTGACGCGGATCGTCTCCGGCACGGTGACGTCAAACGAGTTGTGCGCGAGATCCTTGGGGAACACCTTTTTCAGCTTATCTTGCACCGTTTTCGGGTCGGGTTCCGACGTGTTGACGATGAACTGCAAGCCCGGTTTTTGACCCTCCATCTGCACGGGCCAGATCGCCAAATCGGGTAGATGTTCTCGCTCAAGCAAGTCGCGAACCGTTTCGATCTTCTGCGGCCTGTCGAACACCGCCTGCACCGAAACGCCGCCGGTGAAGTCGATGTCGAACAGGCCTTTCCCGCGAATGAACGACACCGCAATCGCCATGATCGTAATCAGCACCGAGACCGTCAGGCAGTAGGGGAACCAACTCATGAAGTCGATGTTGGTATGCCCGACCCACCGCAGCATCTTCACGTCGCGGATCCATTGCCGCTTCTCGGCAATGTCGAAGATCACGTGCGAGACGAACACCGAGGTGTACATGCTCGTGACCACGCCGATCCAGAGGGTGACGGCGAAACCCTTGAGTTGGTCGGTGCCCAGGAACCAGAGCACGGTGGCGGCGATCATGTGGGTCAGGTTGCAGTCGACGATCGTCGTGCCGGCGCGGTGGAAGGCGTTGCGAATCGCCATGCGCAAGGTGGCGCCGCGGTCGTGCTCCTCGCGCAATCGTTCAAACACGAGGATGTTGTTGTCCACGGCCATGCCGACCGTCAGCGCCAGGCCGGCGAAGCCGGTCAGCGTAAAGGCCGCATTGAACGCCAGCATGACGGCGAACAGGATGAGCATGTTCAGCACCAGCGCGACGACGGCCACGACGCCGGAGAAGCGATAGTAGACCAGCATGAACAACGGCACGAGGATCGACGCGATCAGCATGGCGTGCAGACTCTTCGTGATCGTGTCGCTGCCCAACGTGGCCCCGCTGTACAATTCGCTGATCGGCTCCTTGGTCAGCGCGGCGGGCAGGCTGCCGGCGTTGAGCACGTTCACCAGAAAGTTCACTTCGTCCTGACTGAACGAGCCGGTGATCTGGCCGCTCTCATAAATCGTGCTTTGGATGTTTGGCGCCGAATAGAGCTCGTTGTCCAGAATGATGCCCAATTTGTAGCTGAATTGGGTGAGCTTGTCGGGCAAATGGGTGCTGGTAAGCTGACCGAACAATTGTCCGCCCTTGGTATCGAAGCCGAAGGTGACGCACGGCTTTCCTTCGTTGTCGGTGCTGCTGCCGGCCTTGGTAAGGTAAGCGCCGGTGACGTTGTAATCGTCGTTGAGCACGAGCACCTCGACGACTTTGAGCTTTCCTTTGACCTCCCGCTGCCGCAAGGCGACGTCGGGGCCGCCAATGTGCATCTCCTGGCCGGCCTTGATCGGCACCCACCATGCCAAGAGATTGCCGGCGGTATCGTACAACTTGCTCTTCGAGGGCTCGGCCTTGGCGCGCTCGATCAGATCCTTGTCGTCGCGCGTGTTCGCCAGGATGCGAAATTGCAGATCGCCGACGCTGCTGATGACCCGCTTGAGATGATCCACCTCGGCCTTGCCCACCGGGTCGATGATCTCGATCTGCTCATTGCCGTACTTGCGTATGACGACTTCCTTGGTCCCGGCCGGATTCACGCGGCGCTGGATGGCGTCGATGAGCTTGTCCATGTCGACGGGCTGGGCGTTCGCTCCTCTCTTGCTCTGATCGACCTCGTAGACCAGGATCACGCCCCCCTTGAGATCGACGCCCAGCTTCATCGGCGGTCCGAGCAACAAGACGGCGACGCTCGCCAACAGGCTGAACAGGATCACGCCGATTTTCCAGCCGTGATCGGGCATGCGCAGCTTCTTGCCCAAGTAGGCGCCGAGGAAAAACGACACGGCCAGCACGCCCACGGCAACCAGCAGATGGATGGGCCAGAGCGAGGGGGCTTCTTCCATCGGCGCCGCGGCTTGGCCAAACAACGAATTCACGTACCAAGGCATGACTGTGGGGTTCCTGTGGCGTCCTACAAAAAGGTCGGTGGCCTCTTGCGAATGGGTCTATTTCTTGACGGAGTCGTCGGACGGTTCGTTGCCCAAGATGCGGCCGATCGAACTGAGCGTGATTCGGATCTTCGTGTTCGTGCTCTCGTCGACTTTGAGCGTCACTTCGTCGGCTTCGCGGTTGATGTTGGAGACCACGCCGTAAACGCCGCCGATCGTGACGACGCGATCGTTCTTTTTCACCCCGCCGAGCATCTCCTGCCGCCGGGCCTGCTCACGCCGCTGGGGGCGAATCAACAGAAAGTAAAAAAGCACGAAAATGGCAAGGATAGGAAGCAAGGACGGCAAAAGCGATGTAACGTCGCCGGTAGGCTTTTGATCGTCGACGGCGAACAATGCCACGCTTCCAGCCAGTCTCCAAAGCATTGTTTCCACGACAAATCTCCTCAGGCCGCGCTATCGTAAGCCCATTATCTTAGACTGCTGCCGCACAAGCGACAAGGGGAGCATAGAAGGAGGGCGGGGCAATGATGACCTTCACGGCCCCGAAGGGGCCAAACGCGAAAGCCCAGGGCAACGCCCTGGGTACCGGGGAATGTTGGAATCGCATAGCCCTGAAAGGGCGAAACCGTAGAGGTTGTTTCGCCCTTTCAGGGCTACCGCTATGAACGTCTCCGCTGTCCCAGGGCGTTGCCCTGGGCTTTCGCGTTTAGCCCCTTCGGGGCTATCAATCCGAGCAATCAACCCCTTCACTGGTGTGGTACATCCACCCCCTCGACTTCTCCAGCCGAAACTCCTCGAACCGATCCGCCTCGATCGCCTCGCGGGCGTCGGCCAGCAGCCGCTGGTAATAAGTGAGGTTGTGGATCGACAACAGGATCGGCCCGAGCATCTCCCCGGCCATGAACAAGTGCCGCAGATACCCTCGGCTGCGACGGCACGCCGCACACGGGCAGCCGGTCTGGAGGGGGCGTTCGTCCTTCTCGTATTGAAGATTCCGCAGCCGCAACGTCCCTTCGTCGGTAAAGGCCATCGCGTTTCGCCCGTTGCGCGTCGGCATGACGCAGTCGAACAGATCAATCCCCCGAGCAATGCCGTCGAGCAAGTCCTCGGGGCGGCCGACGCCCATCAGGTAGCGCGGGCGTTCGGGGGGCAGTTCGGGCACGGTCACGTCGAGCATCCGCAGCATGTCGGCCGACTCCTCGCCGACGCTCAGCCCGCCGATGGCGTAGCCGGCGAAATCGAGCTCCCGCAGTTGCCGCGCACAGGCGGCGCGAAGCTCCGCGTCGAGCCCTCCCTGAACGATGGCGAACTGCGCCTGATCGGGTCGCCGGGCGGCATCGCGGCAGCGACGTGCCCAACGGACGGAACGCTGCATCGCATCGGCCACCACGTCGCGGGCGTTTGGCAGCCCCACGACGTGATCGAGCACCATCGCCACGTCGCTGCCCAAGGCCTCCTGGATGGCCACGGCCCGCTCGGGCGAAAGGGCGACCAATCGGCCGTCGATGTGCGAGCGAAAGACCGCTTCTTCTTCGGTTACTTTGATCAGATGGGCGAGACTGTAGAGTTGAAATCCGCCGCTGTCGGTCAGGATCGGTCCATCCCAGCCCATGAAGCGATGCAGCCCGCCGAGCGCGGCGACCACCTCTTCGCCCGGCCGCAGCGAGAGATGATAGGTATTGCCCAGGATCATCTCCGTGCCGGTGGCGCGAAGCTGTTGGATCTCCAGTCCCTTTACGCTCGCCTGAGTTCCCACCGGCATGAAGGCCGGCATTTGCACCGGGCCGTGGGGCGTCGAGAAGACCGCCCGCCGGGCGGAGCAATGGGCGTCGGTGTGTAAGAGGCGGAAGTCAAACATCAAAAAGAATCGCCGGCAGCCGTTGGCGACTGTCGGCGAAAAGAGGCACCAATTCACGTAGTAGGCACACGCCGTGTGCCGTCGGTGACCTGGGAAAACGCCGAAGACGGCACACGGCGTGTGCCTGCTACGTTAATGAAGAGGCGCCGGTGGGAGTCGGACCCACGATGGCGGATTTGCAAACAGTCGTCATGGCCCCAATTTACCGAGGAATTCGAGGGTTTACAAGGGGGCGGGGGCATATTTGGGGGCAGTGAAAACGGCGACTGCGCGCCCGATCCCGACTTGCGGCTGATCCTCGACCAGTGGGCAAACCTGCCCGAGCCGATCCGGGCGGGCATCGTGGCGATGGTCAAGGCAGCGGCCGGCGAATGATCCCGGCCACACACTCACATTGCAACCCGCCGGGTTGGAGCGTAGACAGAGGGGGGTAGGTTCTTCCCGGTGGCGTGCCGGTCGGGCTGGCCGCCGGTGATCTTTCCGCTTATATACACACGCAAACGAAAATTAGGTTCCTCTTCCTCATCGTGGCCAGAATGCCCTGTTTCTTGGGCTCTGGCACGCGCCGAACCTGCACTTTGGTTCATGTTCGCCTTCGTCTACCAGAGAGGGGTGAATGTCGAGCGGCTTGCCGAACGCTTCTGATCGGGATAGGGCATTGCTCGAATCCGCGTAAGCCCAGGGGGTAGGTCGGACGTTTGGCGGGTCGCATCGCGGAACCGCATTGTCTTGCCGCGGGTTTTTGGACGGAAAATCGGAAGTTTTCAACGTGATGGTCGAGAGGGACCGACGGCCAAACTGCCAAGGCCCAAGGTACTTCCTGAGAACCAACCCTGCTGACGTTTCGGGCAGCAGTTTGCACATAGGACACACTTTCTTTCACGCTGGCGGCCGATGCCCGCACGGCCAAGGTTCTTTCCCACCGGGGCACCATGCGGGCCTCTGCCCGGCGAGCGGTGGCTTTTTGCAAGCGGCTGGGGTCGATGGGTCGATAAGCAAGCTGCGCAGAAAAAGGGGGAGGGAGGGCCAAAATCCGGGTATCGCCGACGGGCGAACCGCATGGCCAACCCCCGCATTTTGTCACGGGTTTTGGGGTGGCTTTTCCGCCGAGACCGCTTGTTGTCGAAAAGTCGCACAATACCCGTGCGACAACAAGGGGCGGCGGCCGACGCCTGACGCTGCCCCGGCCAACGGGTCCTATCGGCCGCCCGTGCCGTTGACGGATTGGGCGTCAGACGGGAATCGCGGTAGAGTCGCCCCGTCGCCCCTTGGGGCCTGATTCGCCAGAGCCGGCTTGACGACAACGCCCGAAACGGAAAAGGAACGCCGGCCGGACCGCCGCACGGGCACATTGTAACCGATTGGCTATGGAGTCTACCCGGCCGTGGCGCCGACTCGATTTCTCAAGAAATAGTGGGCTGCCGCGCGGCGTGGCCCAGTGGCCGATTGCCCGGCGGCGCAGTAGAATCGGGGGATATTCGGGACGGCCGCGGTGTTGCAACGCCACGGCCAAGCGAACCCGGCAGGGAATCCGCTTTCTGACCTGCCTTTCGGCGGCCCCTGCCCGGTTCGGCCCGACTTACGGAAAGGAATCTCTTCATGCCTGAAACGCACGTTTCTCGGGGTAACTGGTTCGTTGTCGCCCTGACAGGAACCGCGGGCATCGCTGTCGGGATTGCACTGGGCTTCGCGCTCTCCCCATCCACTGGCAGTTCCATCGCTGTACTAACGACTCAGAGCGATCGACTTGTGGCTGAAAAGACGGCCCTGATAACAGAGCGCGATCGGCTCCAGGGGGCCAATGCCGCCTTGACTGCGGAAACGAAACGGACGGAGCATTCCCTGGAACGGGCGAAATTGGAGTTGCAGGCGGAACGAGATTCCAAGAAAGACACGCAATCAGGAGAAAGGGCGCTCGAAGCCACGCTACAGGTAGCCAAGGCACAACGTCGGTTCCGGTCGGCGGCTGGATTTGAGAGCGTCGAGGCCGCGGAGCAAGCAGACCGTCAAATAGAGGAAATGAGCCGTCGCGTCAGCGTGCCTCCCTCGGCCCTCTATCTTACCGCGGCCCATGCCATGTGGCAGAGATATGGACTGCCCAAACAGGACGCAATGGCCGCTACTGAGGTTACGGCGGAGTTGTTTCCTGACGATCCCGAGGAGCGGGATCGTATTTGCAAAACCGTCCTCGCCATTCGCCGCGGATCGAAAATGTCGATTAAGCAGGCCGCCGGTTGGCTGCTTGCCAACGAACAGCGACTCGGAATGAAGGCATCCTGGATTGGAAACCTCCTCACCGCGTTGCCGGACGAAGACCCCCGCGAACTCATAGCGCTTGGGGCGGCGATCGCAGCCGCGGGTGAGGAGGATCCAACGGAAACCGTCATATCCTTAGTCGAATCGCTGCGCAAAACCGACCCCAAGAAACGGCTCCGCGCTTCGGACGTAGCGATACCAAAGCATGAATCTACGCCGCGGGAAAAGCCTGATGGCGGACGACGATAGTTGTGGCACTGCCGAAGAGGCCCTCGTATCGCATCGGCGGCGCAGTTTGGTAGAATTGCGGGCATACTGAGAACATCGGGACGGCCGGCGGTTTGTTGCAACGGCCCCGGCCAAGCGAACCCGGCAGGGTATCCGCTTTCTGACCTGCCTTTCGGCGGCCCCTGCCCGGTTCGGCCCGACCAATGGAAGGCAGGAACGTGGTCGATCCCCCATCCAAGCCCAACAAGCCGGTGCCTGACCGGTTGTTGTTAGCGGCGGACGTTCTTGAGGAAGAAGCGACGGGATGGCATGGCAGCGACCCTCCCCTTCGCCGAATTGCCGACCTGGCAGAGCATCTTCGCCTAAACTACCGGGAGAACGCGGCCAAGGTCTGGAAGGCGCGGGACAATCAGGACCGGGCTGCTCTAATTGTGTGGGAGGAGAACTGTTGCAAGTGTGCGCAGCTTCAGATTAGGCTCGCAACTCTCGTCAAGAAGCACCTTTCCAACCTCTTTCCGCGTCTGAAGGCGGTTGGCGCGGCCGGGCGCTGGCATGACGATCCTGACTTTGATTGGGACGCAGCCGACGTGGAATTGCGGCAGATAGAGGCCACAGCGGTGGGCATGGCCGATTCCCGTACAGAAATGTCATCATCGGACGCAGGCACACCGTCCGGGACTTCTCAAGCGGGCGTTGGACGCCGGCCGCGTCAATTGGTTGCTGCCCTAGAGTCTCTTCGCGCAGCCCTCATCAGTGCCCAAGATGAACCGTTTGACTACGACATCCCATCTTCGGCCCAGTCTGCCATCGACCGTGATGCACGATTGTCGCCGCCGGCGCGTGCAGTGTCACACGCGATCGACGCCGCGCGCGACACCGCGCGTGCGCTGCTGTTTGGAGCGGAGAGTGACGCTAGGCACCCTGATCCCCAGTTCGTCGAGGCAAGAGAAATCATCATGGAGGTGGCGAGACTTCCTCGTTTGCCGGCCCCGCCGTCACTTCTGAGAAAGATCGACCAAGCGGTACGCGACCTTGGAAGTGGGAACCTGAATCACCCCAAGGCGACAGGACGGGCCAAACGCCGGCGTCGGCGGCAACCGGCGGAGCCGAAGCCCTTAACGCCGAAACAGGTTGAAGTGGTGCAGCTCTACGGCGAGTGCAAAGGCGACTTTGCGGAAGTTGCGCGGCGGATGAACCTCGACAGAAAGACGGTCGTTGAACATTACGAGGCGGCCATGAAGAAGATGGGCAAGACGGCCGTGAAGCCCACAACACGCTCTATCCCTGCCGATCGACGCGGGCAGGCAACTCTCTCCCATGACGACGATCAAAGGTTGCTGTAGGCGACGGGGGTAGCTACGGCGGGGGTAGTTACGGGGGTTCCCCGCCGATCTTCCGAAAGATTTTCCACTCTGGAAAACAAGCCATTTTCGCTACGTCGCGGGGGTATTTTGCGCGCACACTCCCCCCGTTTCCAAGTAAGGGTGTAGACAGAGTTTTCCCCCTTGCTTGGAGAATCGAGAAATGAGAAAGCCGAACCTGACTCCCGAGGAAATCCGTGCTTATCGGGAGCTTGCCAACGCTGCCCGAAAGTTGCGGCGTGCCCAAGATCGCGCGACCCGACCGCGAACCGAGCCGAGGAAAGGGGTGAACCATGCCAAGTGACACCCTCGAAACGATCCTCCCCGAGTTGCTGACCACACGTGAGGTGGCGAAGCTGTTGGGCATCGGGGAGCGGACGCTGTGGCGACACTCCCGTAGCGGCGCGCGCCGGCCCCGGTGACGATCGGCGGCGCGGTTCGCTATCGACGATCGGAAATACTCGATTGGATTCGCGGCGGGTGTTTGCCCGCGGAAGCCCTCACCCCAGCCCTCTCCCAAAGGGCGAGGGAGAAAGGGGCGCGGCCATGAATGCCAGCGATCGACCAGGCAACGGCAGGGAAGGGGAACGAAGAAAGCAAGACGTCTTGGCCAGTTTCGGCACGCGGGGCGAAACGATCGTCGAACGCGGCCGGCGGGTATTGCTGTTGCGGTTACTCGAAAGCCCGACGGCCACGGCCGACGATGTTCGGCAAGCCCTCGACCTGCCCGAGGGCCTCGATGCGCGGTGTTTGGGCGCCGTGCCGATCGGCTTGGCGCGGGCGGGCATCATTCGCGCGGCCGGTTACGTTCGGTCGACGCGGCCGGAGCGCCACGCCAGCCCCATCCAGTTGTGGACTCTCGCCGATCGTGCCGCGGCAATGACCTGGCTGGCGGCCCATCCCGAGACCGCGGCCACCGTGCCCGGCAGTCAACTCGCGCTATTCGAGGCGGCCCACCCTCGACACGATCGGAGGCCCGGCCCATGAAGCGAAGCAAACGCCGGCCCATTTCGCAGGAAATGGACGGCGGCGGATGGGTGAAGCTGCATCGGAAGGCCCTCGATAGCGACGTGTTCGCCGTGCCGGAATTGTGGCACCTCTTTTCGTGGTGCCTCCTGTCGGCCAACCATGCCACGCGGCACATCCCCATCAAGATCGGCCGCGGCCGATCGGTGAGGACCGTCGGTCCCGGACAATTCATCTACGGCCGCAACAGTAGGGCAAGAGAACTAAGGTTGCCCGAATCGACGCTGTACGACCGCATGAAGCGACTGGAAACGATGGGGTCGATTGCGATCCAAGCCGACAGGCATTGTTCCATCGTAACTATCGTGAATTGGGAGCTTTACCAGCGCAAGGCCGGTGGAGGCCGACACCCAAACGACACCCAACCGACACCCAAGCAACGACCGAACGGCAACCAAGCGACTGCCACCCGACAGGCAACCGACACAAACAAGAACGGAGAGAAGGGAAAGAAGGGTGAGAAGGCAAAGAACGGAGAGAAGGCAAAGACTGACGATGATGCTGATGGTTCTTCTTGGAAAGAAGCGCGCGCGTTGGCGAGAGAACTGGAAAACTCCGGCACGTTCAATCTCCGCGGCGGCGCGAAACACAAGGCGACGGAATCGGAGCGACGGGAGGTGTTGCGGGCTTGCAAGGTGGCACTTGATGGCGGCATCGAAATGGCCTGGCTACAAGAGGCGGCAACCAGTACCCGCGATTCCAAGCCGACGGAGAACGCCTACGGCTACTTCCTCAAGATGGTCCGGGAGACTTGCAGCAACCACGGCGTTGACTTCAACCAGGCCGCGGCAGACCTTGACGTGCCCGCGGAGTTTCGGCGGCCGAACCCTCGACCAAGCGCCTATCGGGAGGGCAACGCTTCCAGTGGCGAACCGGCCCACCAGGATTGCGCCCCTTGCGTTCCCGAGGGGCAAGACGATCGGCAAGACGCATCGGCCCCCGATCAACGCCAAGACGGTTTGGGCGGGCCTGGCGGGGTGGCAGGATAGGCAAGAGCGATAGACAAAACGTGGCGAATCGCGGCAAGAAAATTCAACCCTATTGACGATAGCATAGTCAGGAGTATACTTACATCATGCCGAGCGAAATGAGATTTTCCGAAGTCCAGAAGATGTTGGAACGGGCGGGCTATCGGCTGGTTCGCGTCAGTGGTTCGCACCACTGTTTTGCCAAGCCCGGCGAGACGCTGCTATCCATCCCGGTCCATCAAGGAAAGGTGAAACCCTTCTATGTCCGCCAAGTCGAAAAATTCTGCCAAGGCAATTGACCGCCCCTTTGACGCCGACGTGGCGGCCAAGGCGAAGGCGATTGCCCAAGAGTATCAAGTCATTTTGGCTTGCGAGGATGGCCACTGGTACGGCCGTGGCTTGGAAATGCCCCGCGTGTTCGGCGACGGCAAGACGGCCAACCAGTGCATCGAAAACACGCGGGAGGCTTTGACCGCGGCCGTGGCGTACCTCTTGGAGGAGGGCCAACGACCGCCGACGCCGGCGACCGACGGCAAGCGAACCGCGCAGGTCAACGTCCGCTTGACGGCCGAGGAAAAAGCCCTGTTGGAAGTGGTGGCGAAACGGAAAGGCTTTAGCAGTCTCTCCGATTACATCCGGGCAGCGGGAGTCGAAATGGCAAAGTGACCGTATCCGCAAGGCAGGAAAGGCAGGTGTGAACGTGGCGACGATCTACAAGGCGAAAAGGCGGGTGCCGATCCCCGACGGGGCGGAGATCCTCGAATCCCGAGGGAAACGGTTCGCAGTGTGGACGGCCGGCGATCGACGCCGGCGGGCTCCGCTGAGTGCCGACGGCCTTTCGATCATCATGGCGGGAGCCGGCTACACCATTCAGTATTTCGACCATAACGGCAAGCGGCGGAAGAAAACCACGCGCTGCCCCGATCGGGACGCGGTGGAACGGCTGGCCAACGCGCTCGAAACGGGGGCCATGAATCGACGGGAAGGGCTGATTGATCCGGCCCAAGAGCGGTTGGCCCAACAGGCGCGGCGGCCGTTGGCCGAACACCTGACCGACTTTGAGCGGTTCCTGACCGACAAGGGGAACACGTCGAAACACGTCAGCATGACCTGCCGGCAGGTTCGATGGGTGGCCGAGAAGTGCGCGGCCCAGTCTCTTACCGACCTGACCGGCCCCGGCGTGTTGGCGGCCGTCGGCGAGCTGCGCGGCGGCGGGGCGTCCCTTCGCACGTGCAACAGCTACTTGCGATCGGCCAAGAGCTTTTCGCGTTGGCTGTGGCGGCACAAGCGGCGGTCGGATGATCCGCTTTGCGCCCTCGAATCGTTCAACGAGGAAACCGACCATCGACACGTGCGGCGCGAACTGCTGCCCGAGGAAGTCGGCCGGCTACTGGTATCGACGGAGAAGCGAACCCGGCCCGAGCATAACCTGTGCGGCCCCGATCGTGCGATGGTCTACCGGCTGGCGTTGGGCACGGGCTTTCGAGCCGCCGAACTGCGGAGCCTGACCCCGGCGTCATTCGACCTCGACAACGATCCGCCCACGGTCACAGTGACCGCGGCACACTCGAAACGGCGGCGTGAGGACCGGCAGCCGATCCGGCAAGACTTGGCCGACCTGTTGCGGCCCTGGTTGGCGGGACGGCCCGAGGGTGAGCGGCTATTCGCCAAGCTGCCCGGCGACACGGCCCGGATGTTGCGCGGCGACTTGGCCGCGGCCCGAGCGGAGTGGATCGGAGAGGCGACAACGGAAGCCGAGCGGGCGGCCCGGGGAAAATCGGACTTCCTGGCATACCGCAACGCGGCCGGCGACGTGGCCGACTTCCATTCGACGCGGCACACCTACGTTTCGGGCATCGTGGCCGGCGGGGCGTCGGTCAAGACGTGCCAAGAGCTTGCCCGGCATAGTTCGCCCAATTTGACTATCGGCCGCTACTCCCACGCCCGGCTGCATGACCTCCAAGGCGCCCTCGACTCCCTGCCGAGCGCCACGCCGACGCCCTCGGAACCCGAGCGGCAGATTCTTGCGGCAACCGGAACCGACAAGGCGCGGCCGATCCCCGAGGCCCCGAATTCCACTGTCGAGAGTGAGGGGCATATTTGGCGGCAGTTGGACGGCGAGACGTTGCAAAACGTGGCGAGAACTGGCAAATCAGCCACTATTCCGACCGAAGAAGTGACCAAGGCGCAAGTGGTTTCAATGACGGCACTTGGCGAGAATCGGCAGGAAAAAAAGAAGAGGCGCCGGTGGGAGTCGGACCCACGATGGCGGATTTGCAATCCGCTGCCTTAGCCACTTGGCTACGGCGCCATATCGACTCGTTTCCTCAGGCGGCAACCTTTGTGCAGGCTCGCCATCTTGCCGAAAAGATAGAAGTTCCCGCCCACACTGCCGACGATTCTATGCCTCTCGCCGATGTCTGTCAACGGTGCCGGAATTGCGTGGAGCGAGAACGCCGCCCAAAGTTATCGACTACGCACGGACGTTCTCTTTGACTTTTGTGCCGGCTTTGCGGCCGGCCGGGTAGCGAAGACCGAGCAAACCCCCACTCTGTAGCTGTTTGGCCAGGCATGTGTGCCGGGGATATAGCTTCTCAGTTTGCCAACGTTGTAGGGCCGACTTTAGTCCGTCAATTGCGGCGGACTGAAGTCCGTCAATTGCGGCGGACTAAAGTCCGCCCTACATTGGGGTGCGGTCCAACGTTAACAACCGGGGAAGCGGCACGCTACCGGCCGTCTTCGACCATGCGGGTGAGTCGGACCACCTGGGCACGCACCCCTTCGAGATCGGGATTCAGCCGCAGCGCCCGGCGAAAACACTCGAGCGCGGAGACCGGGTTGTCGAGTTGCAGATAGGCCTGGCCCATGCTCGTTGCGGCGACGAAATGATAGGGATTGATTTCGAGCGTTTGATGGCAGTCGCGAATCGACTCGATCAGTCGTCCGAGGGCGGCATGGCCCACGGCGCGTTGATGCCAGGCTTCGGCGAACCACGGCGCCCGTTCGATCAACTTGGTGGCCCTGCCGACGGCGTCCTGCGACAATCGCGCGGCGTTGAGGCGAAGGATGACGCGGAGTTCCTTGCGCTCGGCTTCGTTTCCCGCTCGCGTCCAGATGTTGCGGATGCCGTTTTCGGCCAGGGTGCGGACGGTGCGATCGTCGTCCAACAGGGCGCAGCCCAGCGTGTGGTTTGCACCATAGTCGCCGACAAAACCGAGCGAAAGCACCGCCGCGCGGCGAACTTCGCGGCAAGCGTGTCGCGCGAGCCGCTGCAACGTGCCGGTCGTGTAGAGGCACGACACCTCGCGAACGAAACAGGCCGAATCCTGATGGGTGAGGTACTGTTGATACAAGACCAACAGGAACGGCGGCCGTGTAGGATCGGAACTCACGCCACGATCTCCCGAAAAGGGACGCACACTCACGACGACACACCCTGATTGTAATCAGGGGCGGTAAGAAATGCCACCAGTTGCCGCCGAAGATGAAAGGAGAGTTGCCAGAGAGCGGATGGTTTGCCGGCGGACAGAGGGGGGGTGCGATGGGGAGTGGAAAGCCTTGGCCCGCGATTCCATCGCAGGCAGATTGGGCAACGGTGTGCCACTGCTTGGAACAAGCAGTGCCACAGGGCAGCGGGTTACGCCCGGCACTGCTTCTACGAAGCAGTGGCACACTCTCGCGGGGAGTGTCAGGATAGAGATCGCGGCTCAGCGGCGCTATACCGCTCCCGGTCCGCGGGCGCCGTCGTCGATCTGGATGGCTTGATCGGCGGGAAGAACGAAAATCTTGCCGTCGCCGATGGTGCCCTCGACGCCGGTTCGGGCCGTGCTGATGATCGTTTCGACCGTGCGATCAAGGAAATCGTCGTTGACGACGATCTCCAAAACCGCCTTCCGCAGCAGTGTGGTGGCGTATTCGTGGCCGCGGAACATCTCGGTCCGCCCCCGCTGACGTCCAAACCCCTGGGCGTCGCAGATGGTCAACCGTTCCACTTCGATTTTCTCGAGCGCCTCGCGGACGGCGTTGAGTTTCGTCGGCTGGATGACGGCGATCACGAGTTTCACGGCATTTTTCCCCTCCTTCCAAGATAGCCGCCCAACGGGTGGATGGAAAGAGGAATGATTGCCGGGGTGCAGTAACGGATTATGGCGGTCGCGTCCGAACCGTTTAGCCGCCGCGTCCACGCGGCGCTGCGACCGCGGGCGATTCTGCGCCGCGTGGACGCGGCGGCTAAACGGTCTTCCCATTTTGACCATCGACAATTACTGCGCCCGATTGCCGTTACGGCCGCGGCTGTATCGGCCGGGCGTCGAGCACCTTGAGTATTCGCGTGGCCAGATCGCCG
Organism: uncultured Planctomycetia bacterium; assembly: GCA_963719005.1. Lineage (GTDB taxonomy): Bacteria > Planctomycetota > Planctomycetia > Pirellulales > Thermoguttaceae. Next base: position 868,959 of record CAVRAR010000014.1, on the reverse strand, counting down.
AGGTGCGAACGCGTGTAGGTGTCCAACTGCGCCTTGCCCGCCAGGATTTGCTTCAGGCGGGCCTCCAAGCCGGCCAGTTCCACGGTGGCCACCGTTTGGCAATCGGTGGGCGCGGCGGTGCTGCCCATCGCCAGATCGGCCAGCCGCTCGAAATAGTGCTGCTGCAAGTTGCGGCGGAGGTTGCTGATGGCCGGCTTGCGATCGGTGAACTTCCCATTCTGGGCTTTCTCGAGCGCGTCGAGCTCGCTGAAGATCGAGCCGGTTAGCCCCTGCAAGAGTTCCGCGGCGGTGAAGGCGTCCTGGCTGCTGGGGGTTTTCGCCTCGGAATCGAGAATTCGCGACAACGTGATCGGGGACATGAGCTGTCCTAGCACGTGATCTTGCATCGTGAGCACGACCTCATTGATCGCGAAGTCCGGCCGCCCTTGGCTTTTCATTCCCCAATGCTTCCAGTGCGTTGCGCCGATGTAATCGTAAAGCTTTTCGGGCAATTGATAGGCTTCTGAACCGAAGACCTGGTGTTGCACGAATTCGAGGGCCTCTCGCTGTTTCTTCGGCTCGACCACCACCAGCGGCGGCTGCCCGTTCGGGTCACCCTTGTGGTTGCGATTCACGTAGACGCCGCCGACTTCGCGGGCGACGAATCCCATGACGCGGTCGTGTTCGTGCAACACGATGCCGAGGGCCTTGCGGACGCGGTCGTATCCTTCGCCCGGCTCGACCACACGGTCGACCAGTCCGGGCAGAATCTGGCCGATCAATTCGAGCCGCCAGCGGGCGAACTCGATCGGATCCTTGCTTTGGTCGAAACGATTGACACTCGGATCGGGCTCCAACGGGAGGGTGTCCTCGTCGGTGGCGAATCGCAGCGCCGGCTCGTTGCAGCGCGAGGCGATCTTGGCGAGCGCGGCCGTTTCGCCTTCGGTGCCGCCAGGCAACGGCTTGTACCCGTATTCAATCGCCCAGTAGTCGTAGGGACCGATGCTTCGCATGAAGTAATCGCCCTGCTTTTTGCCCTTCGGCGAGACGTTCACCGGGAGGTAATCCATCACCGAAGCGGCCAGACCGATGGTTCGATTCTTTTCGGGATCATTGATTTCGTCCATCGTCAACAGCGAGCTGGCCTTGAAGTTGTGCCGCAGGCCGAGCGTGTGTCCGACTTCGTGAGTGACGACGGATTTCACCCCCTCGACCAACAGCTTTTCGATTTGCGCTTTCGTAGCGGGCTTGCCGCCGGTGGCCAAGGCCATCGCGCCAAAAGCGAACTGCTGCCCCAGCACGTCGTTATCGGTCTCGCGGCCGAACACCGGGCCGAACGGCAGGCGGGTCGAGCCGTCGCGGGGTTTGGCTGCGTCCACCGCGGCACCGAACAAATCGAAGCCGGCGTCCGACTTCTCCAACTCCAACTGTTTCGTCCACACTTCGATAAAATCGGCGTCGAAGATAATGTCGGCGTCGAGAATCTGGCCGGTCAACGGATTCGTGCGGGCCGGCCCCATGGCGAAGCCGGCGTTGGCGGTAATCCAACGGAAGGTGTTGTAGCGGATATCTTCGGGATCCCAGGTGGCGTCGTCGGGCTGCTGGCGGACTTCGATGGCATTGGAGAAGCCCGCCCGCTCGAATGCCTTGTTCCACTCCAAAATGCCGTCGCGGACCGCGCCGCGATACTTGAAGGGGACCGTCTTTTCGATCCAAAAAATGATCGGGGTGGCCGGCGGCGACACCTCGGCCGACGGCTCGGCTTTGCGCAAGTCCCAGCGATTGATGTATCGCACGAATTGATCGTTCGCGCCGACCTTCGAGAAGTCCTTGATGACCGTCAGGAAGTAGCCCACGCGATCGTCGGCCAGCCGCGGCTGGTAGCCCGTCTCCGGCAGCCGGCTGATCGAATAATGCACGTAGAGGGTCGCCGCGCGGGTGTCGGGCACGGTGTCGATTGTCGCCATTCCGCTCGAAGCGTACGTGGCCGCCACTTCAAGCTCGACGTTGGTCGGGAAACCCTTGATTTTCGCCCAGGTCGACCGATCGGGGGCAAAACCGAATCCGGGGAAGATGTGGGAGAACTGCGGCAAGTCGCCCATGAACACCGGCGTCAAATCGACCACGAAATTGCCCGTCGGGCTCATCGTGGCGATCGGCAAGCTGAACAGAATGCTGTCGGTGTACGACAAATAGACCGCCTTCTCTTGCGGCGATCCGCTGTTGGCGCGGAACCGCACATTTCGCCGAACGATCTGAATGCGGTCTTCGACCTTGCGGAATTGCCAAACCCAAGTGTCGTCGAAGTGGACCGTCATTCCGCCAAGCAGCGGCGTTTGTGCAATGCCGCGGGCGATGGCGATGGCGACGATGAAATCCTTGTTCAGGTCGGCCTGCGAGATCTCGGCCAACAGTCGCATGTCCTTCCGATGGAGCGTGATGAGCCCCGGGATCGTTTGCGCTTCGCCGATCACCTGGGCGTACGGCGGGAACTTCGGGGCCGGGTCGGCCCAAGCCTGCGAAACAGCGGCAAGCGAGAAAACGACAGCAGCCAGTGCAAGCCAAATAGGACGGCGGTTCATGGGTGGCATTCCGATAAAAGTGGGTGAGATGGGCAATACTGGGTGAGCGACTGGGCTGGCGGCAGGCGAGGAAAGTGGGGTGGGACAAGCGCAGCGCAGTCCCACCATATTCCTTATTCCTCTGCAACTCCCGGTGGGACCGCGCTGCGCTTGTCCCGCCCTACGTCCCTCAGTAAGCACGATGCTAAATATACCCTAGCTTGCGTAAACTGCAACAATTTCCCTCCTCGATTGTTGCTGTCGCCCGAATCGTGTAAAATTTGGTCGTTGCCGCTCAAACCAGGCAAAACTGGTCGTCTCCTGCGCTGTTGCACGTTATGGGCGTTGGCAGACGTGATGAAATCCCCCCATTGTTACTGGATCACGACTCTATGGAAGGCTTCCGATATCGGCTGACGACTGCATTTCTGATCCCGTTCTTCTTGTTGGCGGCCGTGGCGCCGTCGGCTGCCCAGCTTGACCCTGGCGGACCCGATCTGAGCAGCGGTCTTCTTGGAAAAGGGGCGGCGGCGGTCAAAAATCCCGTGACAGTCGACGCCCAGTTTACCGCCCCGGCGGCCGACAAGCCCGGCCGACTGTTTGTCACGGCCGTCATCGCGCCGGGCTGGCACATCTACTCGATCACGCAGCCCACCAGCGAGAAGGGCAATCCAACCGTCACAAAAATCGACGTCAAACTGCCCGAAGGAGTCCATCGCTCGGGTCCGTTCATGCCGTCGGTCGCTCCCGAGAAGAGGACGGAACCCGACGCCTACGGCGATTTGCCGATCGAGACCCACGCGGGCAAAGTCACCTGGTATGCGCCGATCGAACTGCCCGCCGGCGTCGATCCGGCGAAGCTGAAGATCGCGGGAACCTTCTATTACGGGGCGTGCGACGCCAATAGTTGCGTGCCGCCGCAAGAGCTGGCGTTCACGGCAGGCTTGGGGCAGGGAGTGGTCTTGCCCCGGCAGCCGCCCGCGCAAACAGGTCAGCCGCTGCAAGCCGCCAAGACCGCGCTGGACTTGACCGCATTGAAGATCAGCGAGGACAGCAAGATCCGTGAGACTCCGCTGGGATGGATGATTCTCCTCGGGTTTCTCGGCGGTTTGATCTTGAACCTGATGCCTTGCGTGCTTCCGGTGATCGGATTGAAACTGTTGTCGTTTCTGGAACAGTCGGGCCACCGGTGGCAGCGTGCCCTGGCGTTGAACATCTGGTATTCGCTTGGCCTGATCTCCGTGTTCCTGGTGTTGGCCACGCTTGCCGTAACGCTGGGATTGGGCTGGGGACAACTGTTCGGCTACAGCGGGTTCGACATCGCATTGGCAGCAGTCGTCTTTACAATGGGATTGAGCTTCTTGGGCGTGTGGGAGATTCCGATCCCTGGTTTTGTCGGGCGTGGAAAGACCCTCGAACTTGCCGAAAAGGAGGGGGCCGCCGGCGCGTTCGTCAAAGGCATCTTGACGACCCTCCTGGCCACGCCCTGCGGCGCTCCCTTTTTGGCATCGGTGCTGATATGGGCGGTCGGTCAGCCGCCGGTCAAGACGTACGCCGTGTTCAGCGCCGCCGGTCTTGGCATGGCGAGTCCCTATCTCGTAATCGGGGCTTTCGCGCCTCTGTTTGCGTTCTTGCCAAAGCCGGGGGCTTGGATGGATACGCTCAAAGAGATCATGGGCTTCGTGCTGCTCGGCACGGTTGTATTCCTGCTGACGTTCATCCCCTGGCAGTTGGTGGTTCCGACCATCGGCTTCTTCTTCGGGCTCTGGGGCGCCTGCTGGTGGGTCGGACGGCTTTCGCCCCTCGCCGATGCAGGCGCAAAACTCCGCCGATGGCTATCGGCCACGGCCTTCGCCGCAGCGATCGGGTTGGTGACGCTCGGATGGCTCGCCAATGTCATGCAGGAACGTTTCGACATCAAGGTCGAGCAGGCCATTGCCGATCGGCTGGCGCGGGTGGAGACGATCAGCAACAAGGACGCGGCGAAAGACGCGAGCCGGCTGCCTTGGCAGCCCTTTACCCGCAAGGCATTGGAGGAGGCGACTGCCGCGGGTTCCACGGTGTTGGTCGATTTCACCGCCGATTGGTGTTTGACCTGCAAGACGCTGGAAGCGGCGGTATTGAACACGCGGCCGGTCGCGGAAGTCGTCAAGGCGAACGGCGTGCTTGCCATGCACGCCGATTGGACGCGCACTCCGCCGGAAATCACGAAGATGTTGGAGCTGTTGGGCAGCAAACAAGTGCCGGTGTTGGCCATCTTTCCCGCCGGAAATCCGAATGAGCCCGTCGTCCTTCGAGGCGGATATACGCAAGCGACGCTTCTCGAAGCGCTGAAGAAAGCGGGGCCGTCGAAAATCGCGGCCCCAAGCGACGTAAAACTGTAAGGAAGCGATGGGGGAGCTGACCCGCATTTCTCATCGCACAGGGAACAGCGTGTTCGGTGGGGCAGACATTCCTGTCTGCCAGAGGTGCCGTCCTGTTTCGCGGCAGACAGGAATGTTTGCCCCACCGTAGAAATAATGTCTGCCCCACCGTGGCGAGAAACGCCGGCTGAAGTTATTCGCTTCCCTTCTGCGCCGGCGCGGCGAACTCGTATTGCCCCGATCCGATTTCCAATACCGCACAGCCGCCTTCGACGCGCTGAAACGTCACGCCAACGGCTTCGCGCACGGGCTTTCCCGACTCGGTGACCTCCTTCGGCTGCGACGTCGGCACATAGACGGTGGCGGTCGTGTTCGGCGGGATGACAACCTCCATCGTGAAACGATCGCCTTCGCGCTTCCACGACACGGAAATACGGCCGTAGGGCGAATCGTGATGGGCCTTCACCCACTTCAGCTCGCCGACGACCGACGGGCGAATGATGATGTGCTTGAAGCCGGGGTTTTCGGGGTCGGGGCAAATGCCCGCCAGCGAGCGGTAGAACCACGCGCTGATCGGCCCGGCAAGCGAAGGCATCTGCACGCCGTTGCCGTCCCACATTTCGATCATCACCGTGTTGCCGCGATTGAAAAGCATGTCGAACCAGCCGGGATAGTCGGGCCGGGTGGCGATCTGCCAAGCCAACTCGCCCAATCCGTTGTCGCAGAGTCCGGTCAGCAAGACGGGCGTTCCCACGAATCCGGTGCTCAGATGGTCTCTTCTTTTCCCGCACCGCTTCGGCAAGCCGCTGTCGGACTTTCGCAGCCTGGTCGGCCGGCGTCAGCCCCAAGCGCCAACGGCAGCACCTGGCTCGTCTGGCTCCCCTTGGCGTAAACGCCCGTCTTGGCGTTGTAGAACTGACGGTGGAAAGACTGGTTCAGCCGCTCGGCTTTGGCCGCATACTGCGACGCCTCTTCCTTTCGGCCCGTGATTTCGGCGCTGCGGGCGACGAGCCGCGTGAACCAGGCGTAGGCGGCGGTTGAAGTAAACGGCACGGGCGTCATGATCGGCCGCACCGAGCCGACTTCCAGCCAATCGCCCAACCCCCAGGAGACGACGTCCCCCTTGGCGATCGATTCGAGGTAGGCCGTCTGCCGCTTCATGGCCGGATAGCTTTCGTCCAACAGTCGGCGGTCGCCGTAGAAGCGGTAGATCAACCACGGGTTGTAGACGATCGATCCGCCCCACCACGGCCCGTTGATCGTGGGGCCGTCGAATCGCGAAGGGACGACCGGCGGAACGTAGCCGTTCTGGTGCTGCTCCTCGATAAGATCCCGCTGCCATTCGGCGTAGGTCGCCCGACAATCGAAATTGTAGGCCGTGCATTCGAACTGGTTCCAAATGTCCTGGTCCCAGCCGGCTTTCTCCCGCACCGGATCGTTCGGCAGGTGGATGACGTAGTTGTGTAACGTTCGCAGAAAGATTTCCTGAATGCGGTTGAACGGCTCGTAGGAACACTCGAAGCAGCCGGTGGTTGCCAAGTCGGTTCCCAACTGCACGCCGGTGACGTCGGACGCCTGCGGTTTGCCCTTCCAGCCCCGAAACATCCACGTAGCGGAAGCCGTGGTAGCAAAATCGCGGCTCGTAGACCTCTTCGCCGCCGCCCTTGAGTACATATTCGTCGATCTGGTAGCGGCCGAGCGTGTGCGAGTTGGCGCCCGGGTGGACCAGCGTGATCTTTCGTCCGGCCTGCCCGCGGACTTTGATCCGCACGCGGCCCGCATTGTCCACGCCGAGGTCGAATCGCCACGCATCGCCTTGCTTTGTGACGCTGCGCCGGCCACTCGGCCAAGCGGCGCACCGGCGGAACGGTCTGCACGGCCAAGCGGCCTTCGGGGGCCGACAGAATCCGGGCCGGTTCCCAACGGGAGGCGTCGAACCCCGGTCGATCCCAACCGGGCGTCTCCCGCCGCGCATCGTAGGTCTCGCCGGCCAGGACGCAGTTGAAGCGGATCGGCCCCTCGGTTGTGAATTTCCACGCGCCGTCGCTCGAAATCGTCTGCTGCGAGCCGTCGGCGTACTCGATATCAAGCCGTAGCAGCAGCCGGGGCGTATCGATGTAGTCGGCGGCGTAGTACCGCAGAACGTGCGGCGTGATCAGATTGTACCAGCCGTTGCCGAGAATCACGCCCAGGGCGTTCGCTCCGTCTTGCACGTTTGCGGTCACGTCATACGTTTGGTAACAGACCCGCTTCTGGTAATCGGTGTAGATCGGATCGAGTTGATGGTCGCCGACGCGCCGCCCGTTGATGCTCAACTCGTACAGACCGAGCCCGCAGAGGGAGACCAGCGCGCGTCGCACGGGCTTCTGCGACGTGAATTCTCGCCGGAGTTGAACGGCGGGGGCTTCGCGAACGGAATTACCCATCGTTCGCAGGCGGTCAGCCATGCCCCAGATTACCGACTCGTCTTCCATCCCGAAGTCGGCCAGGGCCTTAAGTTCGCGCTGGTGCGGCAGCAGTTCGAGGTCCGAGCCGATCCATTGTGCCTTCCAATCTTCGCGGTGCAGAAGTCCCATCGTCCATTGTGCCCCATCGCTCCACGAAGAGGGCTTTTGATCCTGATCCCACACCTGCACTTTCCAGACACACCGTTGCCGCGAAGCCAGCGGCCGACCGCGGTACTCCACGTCTCGGCTTTGATCGGAAGCGACGCGGCCGGAATCCCACAGATCGCCCTCATTCTTTGCCAGAACTTTCGCGGACGAGGCGACGAGAATGCGGTAGGCCGTTTGGCGTAAACCCCGACCGCCACCCTCCAGCCGCCACGAAAGCCGTGGCGACGCCGCATCAATGCCAAGCGGTTCGGTCTGGTTCTCGCAGGAAAGCGCGACGGGACCGATCGCACCTTGTGCGTTGGTAAATAAGCCGCAGCAGAGAACGACTGTCATCAGCCCAGCCGATCGGACGATCTCCATCGTATAATCCATGTTCGCAAACCGGAGGGAAAGAGGTGGGGCACAACCAGGGCATCGGCGTTGGCCGGCAGGAGGATTGCAATGGGAAAGTGGGGGGAGGGCAACGGCACACGGCATCCCGTCTCCGGGCGTGCGAGGGCGCAGTAATTGTCTCTGGTCAAAATGGGAAGACTGTTTAGCCGCCGCGTCCACGCGGCGCAGAATCGCCCGCAGTGGCAGCGCCGCGTGGACGCGGCGGCTGAACGGTTCGGTGGCGACCGCCACTATCCGTTACTGCACCCGCGTGGGATTGCCGCTTGTTTCCCGTCTCTATCAGTATTACAATACCCTTCAGGCAATGCAACCTTTCAGAAAAGGCCATTACGCCATGCTCAGGCGATTCGCAAAGCTGCTGCCCTTCGTAGCACTGGCTTGGTTGCTGGTTCCTGCGTCGGCCGAGGCTGGATGAGGCGGGGCGCACCGCGCCTGCGCCCTCATGTTGGGGGCTGCCCATTGATCTGATCGTGCTCGGCGCCCCGCTGCTGTTCGTTACTCTGGCAGGCGCGTTCTATTGGTTCATCTTCGGCCGCGGACGACGCTATCTGGGCGTGCTGATGATGTTCGTCGGCGGGGCGCTGTTGGCGATCGCCGCTATTGTCGCGTATCACTCCGACTATCTCGCGCCGTTGGTTCTTCTGCCGGGAATCGCCGTATCGGCTGGCGTGGGCTGGTTGGGCTACAAGATGCGCGGCTGGATTCCGCCCGAGCCGTCGCCCGAGCCGATTCTGGCGGCAATCATCGCACCGACCCCGACGACGCGAACGCTCAGCCCGGCGGACGTGCTGGGGCAGTGGCGGTTTTACGTCGATGCCGCCGCCAGCACCGTGACCATCGACTTGCAGCCCGGCGGCCGCTATCAACAAGCCATCGCTAGCAATTCCAGCAAACACAACGCCGCCTGCGACGGCCAATGGACGCTCGACGGACCAAATCTGGAACTCAGCGCTTACCGCAGTGCGACGCGCGATGAAACCAGCCGTGTCCGCTGGTATTTCGGCGACTGTGAAGGCGGCCTGATTCTCTTCGTCAAGGACGATCCCCAGGCCGAGACGATGTTGGTGGCGCGGCGGGCAGCGGGCGACGCACCGGGGCAAAACCCGTTCGGCAACGATGCTGCCGGGTCGCCGGAAAAGCAACCCTCGCGCAAAGCCAGCAGCCGCAGCCCGTCGTTGTTCGTCGCTCACGGCCGATTGGGCCACGGCGGCAATTCGGCGAGATAGTCGGGATGGACTCCCTTTAGCCAGATATAGTCGTTGTTGATTCTCGTGGGCCAAACTATCTGGAGCGCGAACGCGCCGTAGAGAATTCCGCCGAGGAACACAGCGGTCCCGATCGCGACACCCCATTGTGCCCATGCCGGCTCATTGTGGGCACCGACCACGTCTGCATGGATGAGTGTCATGATCGAGGCTCCTACGATCGCTGCGCCGAGAACCGTTATCCACCGGCCGATCAGTATTGCCCGGCGGCGCTTGCGGCTCCACTGTTCGCTCAAACTGATATAGATCCTCGCCTCCTTCCGCAGGAGAAAGAAGAGGATCAGGAAAGGAACAACGCCCAAGGGGAGCGTGAAAAGAAGGAGCGGATGAATCCACACGAAGTGGCAGCACAGCCGCTCACCGCTGACCGGCTTGTTGGTTTTCACGCACCGATCGGGCAGAAATGCGTTTTTGTGCATGACCAACTGGTTGCCTTTTCGATACAACCCTTGCCGCCATTGTTCCACGTCCGCAGCCGTTGCCAGGCCGACCTCTTCACTGTTAACGGGCGATACGTAGGGGTTGGCGTCGGACATGATTGACGTGGGAAATGAAAGTCAGTAGAGCAGCCTATCTTCCGACAACCTCCTCCGTCCCTTCGCCCTGCTACGGCCGATACGGCCACGGCGGGAAATCGGCGAGATAGTCGGGATGAACCCCCTTCAGCCAGACGTGCTCGTCGGTGATTCTCACCGGCGTGACCATCCGCGATGCCGCGCTGCCGTAAATGGCGCCGCCGAGGAGCACAATGAAGCCCAACGCGATTCCCCATCCCCCCCAGGCGGCCTCGCCGTTGGTGCGGGCGAGTATCGCGATCGAGCCGATCATCATGGCCAGACCGAGCAAGGCCGTTATCCAGCCGATCCAGATGGCCCGGCGGCGCTTGCGATACCACTCTTGACTCAAGCCGATGTAGATCGTCGCCCGCTTCTGCAAGACGATCGCCAGGATGACGAAGATCAACAGGCCGAGAAACAGTGAAAGATAGATAAGCGGATGAAACCACGTGAGTTTGCGGCGCAGGCGGCGGCCCTCGACCGGCTGGTTGCTTTTCACGCACCGGGCGGGCAAACAGGCATTCTTGTGCATGACCAACTGGTTGCCTTTGCGGTATAGCCCCGCCTGCAATTCCGGCCCGTCCACAGCCTGAGCCAGGACGACGTCTGCAAAGTTCGAGGGGGATGCGTAGGGGTTGATGTCGGACATGATGGTTGTGGAATGGGCGATCGAGACTGGCGGACATGTTAGGCGGACGGCCAATTCGTCAGAACATGTCGATTAGACGCCGGGGAATCGAGAGCATCGTCGCGCCCGTATCGACCAGCGCGTCGGCGACGTCAACCGAGCGAACATTGCCGGCCGGAATCGTGCCCTTTTCCGCTTCGTAGGTATCTTGCAGGTTTTCGATGCGGGCGGAAACGCTCACTTTGCCCGTCGTCATGATCTCCATAACCGGCCTCCTTCGCGGCGAACGAGCGGCTGCACGCGTACCCTGCCATTATAGCCTCGGCAAGCCCGGAGAAGACAGCCCAGGCCAGGGCGTTGCCCTGAGCTTCCCCATTCGGCCACTTCGGGGCTGTGACCATCGCAAGGGAGACTTGCCGCAGCCCGGCAACCGCCACCGGAAATCTTCTATTGACCCCCCTGGCGATCTTGCCTATTCTACGCACCCTATGGACGGGTCCGCGAATCCAAGGATGGTTCCGCGCAGACCGGCGTGCCACTGCTTGGAACAAGCAGTGCCGTTCTGGCGGTTTGCGTCCAGCACTGCTTGTTCGATGCAGTGGCACACCTGCGTTCGCGCGCGGCTGCTTTGCCGCCGTGATGATCGCCACGGTGGTTGCCATCGTGGCGGCCGCGGGCTGTGCTTCCAGCCCGGTCTCGCTCCGCTCCGTCCCCAAAAGCCCGTTGATCGACGAATTGAACCTCGCCTCGTACGGCGGGCCCAAGCCCAGCGAGCGAACCGTGCAACTGCTGCGGGTGTACAACCTCAGCGACGATTTGGGCGGCGACTATTCCGCCCTGCTCAAAAAGCTGCAAGCGATCAGCGACCGCGAGCCGGCGGCCGACACCGTCTATGCCATGTCCGAACTGGCGTTCCTCGGCGGCAAGAAGGCCGAGCGGCATGACCCTCCGGCGGCATTGGACCTCTACGGCGCGTCGGTCTTGCACGCCTACGACTATCTGTTCGACCCCCGCTTTGCCGCCAGCCGCAACCAGTACGACCCGCAATACCGCCGCGCGTGCGATCTGTACAACGGTGCGTTGGAGTCGGCGTTGCGGATCGTCTGCGCCACCAAGGAGCTCGTGCCCAACACGACGAAGACGATCAACACCGCCTCCGGTGCGTGGGACGTCAACTGCGTCTTGCAGGGCAGCCGCTGGCAGCCGAACGACTTCGAGCGGTTCGAGTTCGTCTCCGATTGGAAGGTAACGGGGCTGAAAAACCTCTACCAGACGCACGGATTGGGCGTGCCGCTGATCGCCGTCCGTCACAGTCATCCCGACGAACCGGTCGGGGCGAAATACTATCCCGCCGGGCTGAGTTTCCCGGTGACGGCCTTCCTCCGCCCCATATCGAGAATCGATCCGCAAACCGGCCAGATCGCCACGCGAAACCAGTGCTGCGTCGAACTGTACGACCCGCTGGCCACCGACACGACGCTGGTGGCCGGCCGACCGGTGCCGCTGGAAAGCGATCTGAGCACGCCGCTGGCCTATTTCCTCTCGCGGCCCGAGATGAACCTCGACACTTCGACCCTCGGGCTGCTGCATCCCGAGGAGATGCTGAAGAAGCCCCTGCTGGGAACGAAGGCGCCCTTGAAGGGCCTCTACATGGTGCAGCCTTACGAGCCCGGCAAGATTCCGGTGCTGATGGTGCACGGGCTGTGGTCGAGCCCGATGACCTGGATGGAGATGTTCAACGATCTCCGCAGCCAGCGCGAGATTCGCGACCACTACCAGTTCTGGTTCTATCTGTATCCGACCGGCCAGCCGTTCTGGCTCAGCGCCGCCCAATTGCGCCGCGATCTGGTCCGCGTCCGCGAAACGCTCGATCCGACCCACCAGGAACCGGCGCTCGACCAGATGGTGCTGATCGGCCACAGCATGGGCGGGCTGCTCTCGCACCTGCAAACCATCCAAAGCGGCGACGACTACTGGCGGCTGGTCAGCAACGAGTCGTTCCAGCAGATCAAGGCCGATCCCCAGGCGAAGCGAAAACTCGAAGAGGTGTTCTTCTTCCAGCCCAGCCCGTCGATCCGCCGCGTCGTGATGATCGCCACCCCGCACCGCGGCAGCAATTTCGCCAACCCGACGACGGAATGGTTCCTCGGCAAGCTGATGACGCCGATCAAACGCCTCGCCGAGACGCAGGAAGCACTCTACACGAGCAATCCCGGCGCGTTTCCCGCCTCGTCGCTGCTGTCGATCGACACCAGCATCGACTCGCTTTCGCCGGGTTCGCCGATCTTTCCGGTGATGCTCGCGGCCCGGCGTCCGCCGTGGGTGAAGTATCACAGCATTGTCGGGGTGTTGCCGAAGGACTCTTGGCTGGCGAAGGTGTCGGCCGTCGGCGATGGCGTCGTGCCGCGCGAGAGCGCTCGATTTCGACGGCGCCGCCAGCGAGATTACCGTGCCCGCCGATCACTCCTCGGTTCACACCCATCCGGCCGCGGTCCTCGAAGTCCGCCGCATTCTGCTGGAACACCTCGCCGAGTTAGAAGGCCGCCCGGTCGATGGTCTCGCCAGTCGTCCCCAGCCGGTCTGGCCGGCGGCGACGCAGACGATGGTTCAATGACTCCCCTCGCCCGCTTGCGGGAGAGGGGCAGGGGGTGAGGGCACGCGGGAATTGTGACCGTCCCCTCTTCTCACTGCGGGAGAAAATGCGATCTCGGCGACCCGTCGTCCATTCTCTTTCGTTAGCCCAGGACTCCGGGAGCGCGGGCGTCTCGCCCGCAGTTGGATCGCGCGTGGGGATTCGTTAGTGGACTCGTCGATCCCGCACCTTTTCACTAGCCCAGGCGTGAAGAGACAGTCCAGCTTTTAAGTCGTTATTTCTTCGGTGGTTAGCGTGGCGTCCATAGTGTTTTGCGGTGGTGGTTTGGCGCGGTGAACGACGAGGAGGTTATGCACAAGTATTGTCAGTCCAACTTGCCGTTGGCGCGACACCGGCCTCGTCCGGAAAACTGACGCAGCGAACGATGTTGCTTGATGTCGGCAAATCCCAATTCCACCGTCTGTCCCCGAAGTCGGTAGAGTTGCTTGGCCTCCGTCGTTTCCATTCGCGCTCGGTGGGCCTCGACCAACGCCTCGTGTTCGCTTCGCTTGACGGCTCGGCCGCGGTTCGGATTGGTGCTACACAAGACTTGCCGCGCGCACGCCCGACAGTGTTGTGGCGAACAACGGTAGCTATGCACGACGTTGATTTCGCCGTCGCTCTGCCGCCGTTGTTCTCGGCCGATCCAAGGCATCGGATGGCCCTCCGGACAACGATACATGTTGTGCTCCGGAACCCAGGTGAAGTGTTCCTTCCCGAGCGGACGCGGCTTCGCGCCTTGCTTCTTTCTCTTTTGCGAGAAATCGTTCTCCTGCCACGGGCCGTACAACGCGATTCCCGCTTGGTCGCAAATCGCAAGATTGCACGCCGTCACATAACCGGCGTCGACAAGCATGGCCTTTGGTTTCACGCCCGTCGCATTCGCGAATCGTTCCAACATCGGGCCCAAGGTTCCGGCGTCGGTCGGTTGGGCGAACACTTGATAGCCCAGGCACAACTGGGAGTCCAAGTCGCGAATCAACTGCACGTTGTACAACGGCCGAAACACATGGTGCTTGTCGCGTCCCAATGCCGCCTCAGGATCGCTGACGCTGACCACGATGTTCTCGGCTTTTCGGCGTTTTTTCGGGTTTTGCCGGTTGTTGACCGCGTGCAACTCGTCCAGTCGCTCGCGGGCGCGTCGATAACGTCGCCGTTGCTCTTCGCGCGTGACGGGCTTCTTCGCCATCCACGTCGGCGCGTTGGCCGACGATTGGCCTGCCGCATCGGCTTGGCATGCGACGTCCAACTCCGTCAAACGCTGCTCAAGCGTCGTCTGGTTCAACAAACGATGACGCGAGGCGTTGGCCGCGACCGCCGTGCCGTCCAGCGAAGCACGTTCGGCCCGAGTAACACCTTGCTGTCGAGCCGCCTGAAGCAGGGTCGCATTCCACGATTCCAACAACGGCGCAATGCGGTCGGCGAAGTTGTACCAACACGAGCGCGAGGGCTGAATTCCAAAGCCAGCCCATTGAATCACGATATGCTCTTGGGCGTCGCGGAACCACTGGCAGGGTTGAGATCGCCCCAAGCGGATTTCGATCAACACCACAGCCAACATCAGATCGGGCCGGATCGGTGGCGAGCCGGCCCCAACGTACAGATTGTACAACGGCGTCAAATCCAATTGTTTCATAGCCTGCACCACAGCTCTCGCCACATGATGTGCCGGTACTTGTCGATCACGGATTTGCCACTCGGCCGAGCGTTCATTCCACGGCGGCTCAGCGAATTGAATTTCAGCCCTCTTGTCAGGCCGCCTCGTGCAGCCTACCATCGGTTAGCCTCCTTGCATTCGGGAGCAGACGGTTGTTTTGGTCTTAACCAGTCTGCACAAATCGCCCGAATGCCGGGAGGTCAATTATTTCGCCATTATGCCTCCATTACCCAGAAAGCTGGACTGTCTCTTTACGCCTGGGGAACTGGCGACGTTGAAATGGAAGCCCTGAAGGGGCGCGACGGCGAGGGCCTCTCGTGTCGCGCTCCCCGGCAAATGTCTCACCCCTATGGTATTCCGCGCGCCGCGTCCGTTACGCCCTTTCAGGGCTGCGGCGCGGCGTTTCCCTGGGCTTAGGAAAAGGCACGCCACCAACGTCTATTGGCTGCGGCTATGCCGCGCTATGCTGAAGCATAACCTACGCTGCCGTGCGAGATTCCCGACGGTCACATGCCGGGAATCGTCCTGATGGCCAGCCAGTGGCCGCCGATGGCGAGCAACACCAGGCCGAGGGCGAAGAAATGACGCGGAACCGACGTCCATTTCTCGAACCGGGTGGCCAGATCGATGCCCAAGCCAGCCAGAAGACCGCAGAGGAAGGCGCAGATCGGGTCGGCGATCAGATCGCGTTGCAGGCCGAAGAAGGAGAGGTCATAAGCCATTACCAGGACGAGCCAGACGAGCGAGGAAACGCCCATCCGGCGTCGGAGATTCCCATCGCCGCAAGCGGCCGCCACGGCGCAGACGATTCCGCTCATCAATGGCCAGGCGTATTGCTGGCTTCAGTGATAAAGGCAAGGATGCACGACGGCCAGATAGCCGCCGACGGCGCCGATTCCCGCCCAGAATACGGCGGCAGAAAATCGGCCCGCCAGGAATCCGATGAGGCCGCCGGCCAACAGGGCCGCTGTCGCGATAAGCACGAACCTGCCGACGTGCATCGGGTCGAAGCTGCGGATGTATGCCAAGAACACCGCCACCACGACGAACATCCAGAGAAATGCATCGAGGCCGAACTGAAACTCCGCGCGAGACGGCCGCGGCTCGTTCTCCGTCGTCGAATCGGTCATAGT
Organism: uncultured Planctomycetia bacterium; assembly: GCA_963719005.1. Taxonomy (GTDB): domain Bacteria; phylum Planctomycetota; class Planctomycetia; order Pirellulales; family Thermoguttaceae. Next base: position 853,176 of record CAVRAR010000014.1, on the reverse strand, counting down.
CGCTCTTTTCGCACGTGGAGGTAGGGCGGACTTCAGTCCGCCCAGGCTTTGGAGACGGATTGAAGTCCGCCCTACGGGTTCGCGGGACGGGTTTTGGAAATTCGTCCTACGGTATTATGGCGAACCTATTCTCCTGCCGCGTCCCCGGCCTCGGCTTGCTCGTTGGCGAACGCCCGCAAGCGGTCGCCGGCTTGGTTGTCGGTGCGAAAGCCGCCCTCCGCTTGATTGCCGGTCACAATGGCCGATTTTACCTTGCGGCGGGCTTGAACGTGAGTCCCTTTCTTCTCGAAGGTGCAGCCCTGCACAATGGCCTTGCCGGCGTCCAACTGGATCGCGGGCGAGCCCCGCCCATGATTGTCCCATTCGACGAAGTTGCAGGCGCTCGCCGTGACCTGGCCGAAGTGGCTGCGCATCCAGATGCAGCGATCGATCGGCCCCCAGAACGAGCAGTTGACCAGGCTCACCTTGCCCTTCACCTTCGGACTGATCTCGACGCAGACTGAATCCTCGCTCCCCCAGCGGCCGACGAACTCGCCGTTGGTGATCAGCAGACCCGGCGGCTGCGCCTGCTCGACCAGCACCGCACGGCGGCACGAATCGGCGCCCAAGCCAAGGAAGTTGCCATTCGCGCTGCCCGCCTTCGACTCGGAGAACTTGTAGCCCACTCCGTATCCGAAGCAGAAAGTATTCGATACGTAATGCCAGTCGGTCCGGGCGAACTCGAAGGCCACGCCCTGGGTGTTCACCCACTTGCTGTAGGGATCGTCGGGCTTGTAGCCTACGCCAAACGGCCAGAAGTGGATGTTCTCGATGCGGCCGATGTCGTAGCACTGATCGACGTAGATGCCGCGTTGGCTCGGGTAGCCGGTGACGTTTCGTACCAGGTGCCGGGCGGCTCGGACCAGACGGATCGCCTCGTAGGGATTCAGCAGACAGCATTCGCTGACGCCCACGTTGTTGGTGCCGTACGATTCGACGCAGGGCGGATAGGGGACGGGCGGCACGTCCGTCCGCTTCCATTCGGGATAGACGATGACCAGACCGGCAATCGCCGAGTTGTCGCCTGCCAGTCGGATGAAGGGCGGGCCTTTTCGAGAGCCCCGGCCCGCGTATGCCTGGAGGACGGTTCCGTCGGGTTTGCCGCTCATTTTGTCGGCGCTGGGTGGAACGCGGTAGGTTCCCTGGAGCGTCACCCCGCGTGGAACGACGAGCGATCCGTTGATGCGGTATCGGCCCGCTGGCGCTTCGACGATGCCGCCTCCCGCCCGCTCTGCCGCATCGAGGGCCTTCTGAAAAGCCGCCGTGTTGTCGGTGGCGCCGTCGGCCACGGTGCCCATATCGGCCACGTTCCAGCGAGCCGACGGCGGCCCTTTTTCCCCTTTTTCGGCCGCCGCGGCCGCGGAACCGGCGCTGAGCACGAAGATCGCTGCAATCCACAACAGTGGTTTCCGCATGATGGTTCTCCTGCAAGGGTGGCCAAGAGGGGGCGGCTGGGCGGGGCTGAACTAGGAAGGCATCTCTTTATAACCGATTTTTCACCCGGAACCAAGCGTGGGGCTTTTTTCACCTTGCACTCCCTCCTGCCCGTGCCTACAATCTCTGAAACGCTGTAACGTCTCGCGCCATCTCAAGATGCGAGCATACAATGGGCCGAAAGGTAATCCTCGACGTTGACCCCGGCATCGATGATGCCATGGCGTTGTGTCTGGCGCTGTCCGACCCCGAATTGGAGGTCGTAGCCGTGACCGCCGTGGGGGGCAACGTCTCGCCGGCCCAGGCAACGCGGAACGTCCAGGCGATCATCGAGCGGCTCGATCCGCCGCGCTGGCCGCGGTTGGGGGCCGCTTCCGAGCCGGACAACCGTCTGGCCGTCGATCGCCGCAGCCTCTACGGCAGCGACGGCTTGGGTGGAACGGGATTCGTCGTCGCCGAACGGCAGCATCTGCTCCCCTCCGAGAAGGTGATTTGCGATCAGGTCCGCGATGCCCCGCACTCGGTGACGATCGTCGCGCTCGGCCCGCTGACGAACGTCGCCCGGGCGTTTATCCGCGATCCCGAGTTGCCCACGCTGGTCGGCCGGATCGTCATCATGGGCGGAACGGTGTCGGGACCGGGAAACATCACGCCGGCCGCCGAGTTCAACATGTTCTGCGATCCCGCTTCCGCCCAGGCGGTCTTTCGTTCGCCATCCACCAAAACGCTCATCCCGTTGGACGTGACCAACCAGATCGAGTTGAGCTACGATCTGTTCAACAAGCTGCCCGACGAATCGACCAAAGTCGGCCGGCTGCTGCATCTGCTATTGCCCTCGGCGTTCCGGGGCTATCGTCGGCAGTTCGGGCTGGAGGGGATTCACGTCCACGATACGGTGACGTTGATGGCCGTTCTCTGTCCCGATCTGTTCACCATGAAGTCGATGGCCGGCGACGTGGAAACGCAGGGCGAACTGACCGTCGGCGCGACCATCTTCGACCGCCGCCGCGCTCCCGGCTGGCGTCACAACATGGAGGTGGCCGTGGACATGCAGAAGGAAGCGGTGGTCGAAGCGATCATCCGCGGACTGAACCGCGACGTCGATCGTCCGGCGTGACGGCTTGTACTCGCGGCTTGGTTGAGCGTCAGAAGAATGAACGCCGTCAGAACGTCCCGCGACCGCAGTCGCGGGGCGTTTGCCAATGTGCGACGCGGCACTATTCTCTGCACGGCATGACGAAATGATACTCGCCGGCGCCGATTTCCAAGCGGATCTCGCCGCTTGAACGGCCGAGAACCTTCACTCCCTCCGCCTGATCGAGCGGCTTGCCGTCCTCGGTCACGGCCGACGCATCGGTGGTCGGAAGAACGACCGTGGCCGTCGTGTTAGCCGGAATGGACACAATCACCGCCAGCTTGCCGTTCGCGGTCTTCCATTGCGTGGCGATTCGGCCGTGGATCGAACCGTAGCTGGCTTTGACCCACGTGAGCCCCTCGGCGGGCTGCGGATGGATCAGCAGCCGCTGGAAGCCGGGTTCGGCCATGTCGATGCCGGCAACCGTCTGGAACATCCATCGCGCCACCGCGCCGAACGAATAATGGGCGAACGAGTTCATGCCGGGATCTTGAAAGCCATGCTCCGCCGTCCAGCCGTCCCACCGCTCCCAAATTGTCGTCGCGCCGTGCTTGATCGAATAGCCCCACGATGGAAACGTGTCGTTCAGCAGCAATTTGTAGGCGATCGGCGTGTTGCCGGTGGCCGAAAGGGTCGGCATCAGCCAGCTTGTGCCGACGAAGCCGGTCGAAAGATGCGTGCCGCGCGACTTGATGTCGTCGACCAGATAGCGTGCGGCGGTCGGGCGGTGTTCCTTCGGCAGCAGGTCGAACCACAGGGCCAGCACGTAACAGGTTTGCGTGTTGCCTTTGATCCGCCCGTCGGCCGCGACGTACGCCTTGTTGAACGCCGCCTTGATCTGCCGGAACAGTTCGTCGTACTTGCGGGCATCGTCTTCTTTGCCGAGCACGCGGGCGGCATCGGCTGTCAGCTTCGTGCTATAAGCGAAATAAGCCGTGGCGAGCACATCGGTCGGCGTGTTGGCGTTGATCGAGAGCCAATCGCCGTAGCCAGCCGCCGGACGCAGCAAGCCGTTGCTGTTCGTGCCCGGCAAAACTCGACCCAGCGGACCATCGCTCCGTAATGCTTCGCCAGGAGCCGCTTGTCGTTGTAAACCTGATAGATGGTCCAAGGGCAGATTGTGCCGGCGTCGGCCCAGGCGGGGCAGCCGCCGCCGGTGGTGGGAATCTTCGGGGCCACGTCGGGGAAATCGCCCGCCGGCCCTTGTGCGTCCTCCAGATCGACCAGCCACTTGGTGAAGAAGGCCGCCACGTCGGCGTTGTACGTGGCCGCGCGGACGAACGTCTCGGCGTCGCCCGTCCAGCCCAGCCGCTCGTCGCGTTGCGGGCAGTCGGTCGGCACCGAAATGTAGTTCGCCCGTTGCGTCCACACGATATTCTGATAGAGCCGATTGACCATCGGGCTGGAACACTCGAACTGGCCCTCCAGCGGAACTTTCGAGTTGATCGCGATGCCGGTGATGGCGTCCTTGCTCGGCCGGCCCGGGTAGCCGGTCACTTCGACGTAGCGGAACCCGTGGAAGGTGAAATGCGGCTGCCAAACCTCTTTCCCCTGGCCCTTGAGGATGTAGGTGTCGATGGCGCGTGCGCCGCGGAGGTTGGTCGTGTAGATCGTGCCGTCGGGGTTGAGCATTTCGGCGAAACGGAGAACGACTTTCGTGCCGGCCGGCCCCTCGGCCTTCAGCCGCGCGAAGCCGGCGAAGTTCTGGCCCAGGTCGAAGACAAAAACGCCCGGCTTCGGCTCGGTGATCTTCACAGGATGCAAGACGCTCGTTTCCTGCACCGTAACGCCGGGGAAAGCCTGGAGCCTGGCGGGAATCGAGTCGGTGACGGCCACCGGCTGCCAGTCGATGACATTCATCAAGTCCGCGGCAGTCCGTAAGGGTGACGCCCAGCCGGCGATCTCCTTCCGCGCGTCGTAGGTTTCTCCCGCCAGGAATTCGCCTTCGATGTACGGCCCGAAGGCGGTCTTCCACGTGCCGTCGGTTGCCACGGTCTGAATCGTGCCGTCGGCCAGTTCGATTTCAAGCTGTGCGAACAGCCGCGGCCGATTGCCGTAGATGTTTTGGCCGGCCCAACAGATTTGGCCCGAGTACCATCCCGCACCCAACACGCCGCCGATGGCGTTCGCCCCGCTGGCTTTGACCAGATCGGTCACGTCGTAGGTGTTGTAGTAGACCCGCTTGTGATAGTCGGTCCAGTCGGGCGTGAAGTAGTCGTTGCCGACGGGCTGGCCGTTGATGTAGAAGCGGTAAACGCCCAGGGCGCTGGCGTAGAGCGTCGCGCGGCGAATCTCGCCCTTCAATCTCGAAATCGTTGCGGAACAAGCGGGCAGGCGTAGTACTTGGCTTTCTCGTCGCCGACGGGAATGACGCCCCAGGGCGACTCGCCCATCTTCGCAACTTGTACGGCCGGCTGCCATCTGGAATCGTCGAACTTCGCCGACGTCCAGTTCGGCAATTCTTGCAGGGCGGTCTTCCACGACGTATCGATCTTCTCGATAATCGGCTCGCCTTCATCGAACTCGACGATAAGCTTGCCGACCAATCCGGCCGGCCCAGGCGACATTGTTCGTGGCCGCGATGGCCAGACAGTTCTTGCCCGTGTGAAGTTGCCCGGTGATATCAGCGACCTGCGATGCTTTCCAATTGCTGCCGATCAGCACGCGCTGCTTGTTGACGCACAACTCGAATTCATCGTCGGCCGTGATCAGGAATCTCGCCCGAGAAATCGTCTTGCCCTGGGGGATCGTCAGTATATGGCGGAAGAATCGCGTTCCCTCGGGGGCGTTTTCGCGGGCGTTGACGCCCGGCTCGGCGGCCCACACCCACGAGCAGCCGTCGAATGTCAGCGGAGCCGCCGAGCGTCCGTGTTTGACCGGATACGTCATGGGGCCGTCCAGTCCAATCCACTTCGCCCGGATGTCTTCCGGCTTCAGCAGGCCCATCGTCCACAGGGCCGGCTTGCTCGGCACGGTCGGCTCGCCGTTGGCATCCCAGAGACGCACTTTCCAACAGCAGCGCATCCGCGATTCGAGCGGTTTGCCGGCGTAAACCACTTGCGTCGATTGATCGGTATCGACTTTGCCGCTGTCCCAGAGGTCGGCTTCGTCGGCGGCCAGTCTTCTCGGGCGTACTGGCCACAAGCACCTGATAAGCGGTCTGCTTCGCCCCGTGCCGCGCGTCGCGCATCTCCCACGACAATCGCGGCTTGACCACGTCGATGCCCAGCGGATCGACGCGGTATTCGCAACGCAGATAGTCGGCCGCGGCGGGGCTCTCGGCGGCCGACAGCCGGCGAAAATGCGGTTAGACCGAGAGCCGCAAAGAGAATCCAACGCATCGGAAGCATCTCCTTTTTATTGCTTGAGATAGCCGCTGTAGCCCGAGATGACCGACGACGCCACGAGAAACACCAAGCCCAGCGTCAGGAGCAAGCGAGTGCGGGCGCTGGTGTTTCGCCATTCGCCGAGCCAAATGCCGAAGACGGTGCTAAACAAGATGACGGCCGAGAACATGACCGACCAACCGACGTACTTCATGGACCCCATCGCCGGCTCGCCCGTCTTCAGCGAAACCATCTGCATGCACCAAATGACGCCTGCCAGCCCGGCGAAGAAGAAATTCGTCGCCAGCGGCGCGCCCGATTTCACGTAGTCGCCGGTCGTTTTGTTCTTGATGTTCAGGAACAGACACCAAAGGGCATTGACGACGAACCCGCCGAGCAGCACGACGACCAGCACGGGCACGCCTTTCCACGTGTCCCTGGTGATCGGCTTGACCGTCATCGCAAGCTTCTCGATGGTTCCGCCTCCTTGAAGGCCGAAATTCATTGCCGCGCTCGTCAGGCCGGAGAAAATCGCCAGGAGCAACCCCAGTTTGAAGTTGTATTCGGCCACCGCCGCCTTCTTCGATTCCTCGGAGAGTTCTTTCTCCTTGCTCATTCCGGCGCCGCCGACGAGAACGATGCCGACGACCGAAACCAGCACGGCCCCAAGCGACACCAGCCCGGCGGTGTTGAGATTTCCGGCATTGTCGCGGATCAGTTCGCCGAAGTTCCCGTTGATGACCGGCGGGATCAGCGTGCCGGCGGCGGAACATATTCCGCACCCAAAGGCCAACCCCAGACCGACGCCGAGATAGCGGATCATCAGCCCCCAAGTAAGTCCACCGACGCCCCACATCGCCCCGCACAGGAAGCAGTAGATAATCTCCTTGCTTGGCGCTGCCTCGAAGCACTGAAATCACGTTGGGCGACATGCAGATCGCCAAAACCCACGGCACGACGATCAGAGCGAACACGGCGAAGATGAACCAGTAGCTCTCCCACGCCCAATTCTTGACCCTCTTGAACGGCAGGTAGAAGACCGCCCCGGCCAAGCCTCCGAGGACGAAAATCAAGATCCCCAACGCTGGAGCCGTTGCCGGCGCGATGCTTTCGGCGAATAGTGGCATGTTCGTGTCTTGTGGTTAGTGGGTCGTGGTTCGCGGTGCCTGCGAAACCGCAAGCGGCCTCGCCGCGTGGACGCGGCGGCTGGACATCGGATCGTCAACTGTTGACGCCGTTATCGTTTCCCCGTTACTTCGCTCTCGTATTTCTTGACAACGTCGAGCCACGCCTCGCCGGCCGGCACGCCGCACTTCTGGCAATGGTAATCCCAAACGGCGCCGAACGGCAGCGTCTTGCCCTCCTCCAACAATGCCAGCCGCGAAGTGAAATCCCCTTTGATTTCCAGATCGCGGAGCTTGGCCGTCGGCTCCAGCATCACCAGCAGCAGCGCCTTCAAGAGCGAGCGGGCGCCGATCACCCAAGCCGCCACGCGATTGATGCTGGCGTCGAAGTAATCGAGCCCGAGATGCACGCGACTCAAGAATTCGCCGCGAACGATCTCCTCGGCGATCGCCCGCAACTCGTCGCTGAGAATCACCACGTGGTCGCTGTCCCAGCGGACGCCGCGGCTGACGTGCAGCAGGATTTCGTCGAGGAACAATAGCGACGAGGAAATCTTGTCGGCGATCGTCTCCGTCGGATGGAAGTGGCCGGAGTCGAGCGTCAACAGCTTCTTGTTCGCCACGGCATAGCCGAGATAGAACTCGTGCGAGCCGACCACGTAGGTTTCCGAGCCGATGCCGAACAGCTTGCTCTCGACGGCGTCGAGGTTGCATTTCGGATCGATGCGTCGGAGCGAAGACCTCGTCGAGCGACTTCTTCAGGATTTCGCGCGGGCCCATGCGGTCGATCGTGAGATCCTTGTAGCCGTCGGGAATCCAGACGTTGGTCACGCAGGGCGTCCCCTGCCGGCGGCCGAACGCCTCGCCGATCTTGCGGCAGGCGATGCCGTGCTGGACCCAGAAGCGGCGGATGCCCTCGTCGCGATGGCTCAACGTGAAGCCGTCGGCCGCCTTCGGATGCGAGAAGAAGGTGGGGTTGAAATCCAGGCCGATGCCCTTCGCGGCCGCCCAATCCATCCAGCCCTTGAAATGCTCGGGCGCGATGTCGGTTCGCTCGATCTTCTTGCCGCCGTGTTCCAGATAAATCGCGTGGATGCTGAAGCGGTGCTTGCCGGGAATGAGGCTCATCGCCTTGTCGGCGTCGGCGCGAAGCTCGTCGGCGTTCCGCGCCCGGCCGGGATAGTTGCCGGTGGCCATGATGCCGCCGGTCAGCGGGCCGACGCTCTCGAAGCCGGCCACGTCGTCCCCCTGCCAACACTGCATCGAGACGGCGACGTCGGCCAGACGCTTCACGGCCGCATCGGCGTCGACGCCCAATTCTGCGTAACGTTCTTTCGCCAACGAATACGATTTTTCAATGGAACCAGCCGTCACGATAAGATTCCTCCTAGTGGGCAAAGGGAGAGCGAGAATTCTCTGCGTTTCCCGAGATGCGTCTGAACGGCCCCTCGAACGCCGAGCCGCTATTGCCATCGAGTCTAACGCCGCCGCCGCGCGGCGACAATGGGCGGAGCTTGCAGGGCAGGGTCGTTTCCGGCAAAACCCGTTCGCTTATTGCCGGTAAGAAAATCTGTATCGCCAAACGCCCCGCGACTCCGGTCGCGGAGGGACGAAAACCGACGCCGTTTCACCCCGCGACCGCAGTCGCGGGGCGTTTGGACGTATGGCATCACTTAGTGGATACACTGTACACCCCAACAGTTGGGTGGCGCGAGGGCTGGCGCTGCATTGGCCAACGAACTCCCAAGTCCGGCGCCCGCTACGCCGTTACGCTGTCCGCTGTCCCGCTGCCCCAAGCAAGCTGCCTTGACCTTCCGGCAAAAGCCCGGTATGCTTGTGTTGTGGACGGACTCGTCCGTCCGCAGCGAGCCCCCGTTGGCAGGCCGAACCGATGAAAAACGGCAAAAACGAATCCTGCTCGGAAGACCCGGGAAAGCGGCAGGCAATTCTCGACGAGGCCGTCCGCACCTTCGCCGAACTCGGCTTCCGCAGGGCCGACGTTCAGGTGATCGCCGATCGCGCCGGGGTCGGCAAGGGGACGGTCTACCGGTATTTCCGCAGCAAGGAAGACCTCTTCTGGGCGACGACGCTCGATGTCTTGGAGCGGCTCGATCAACGCGTTTTCGCGGCGACGGAAGGGGGCGAAGGCGCGTGCGCCAAGTTGCGGGCGGCAGCCATCGCCCATGCCGCTTTCTTTGAGGCCAATCCGCAGTATCTCAACCTGATCATGCAGGAACGGGCCGAGTTCTGCGGATCGATCCCGGAATCACACCGTGCCCACCATGAGAAAATGTTGCAGCGGATGGGGGCAATATCTGGACCAAGGCGTCGAGTCCGGTGAGCTGCGCCCCTTGGACACGCGGCAGACGACGCTTGCCGTCGGGTGCTTGCTGTTCGGCACAGCCCTGCTCTCCGGCCACGTGGAATCGGTGAATTTGATGGAAATGACCGGATACGCGATCGACATTTTCCTGCGAGGAATACGCAGGGGCGAAGGGGGCGACGACCGGCGCAATGAAGGGGACAGTCCCATTTTCGCTGAGACGAAAATCGGGACAGTCCCCGAGGCGAAAGCTGGGACAGTCCCCAAGGACGCTTCACACGAAACGGAACCTTTCTGCCTGACGGAGAGCGAAAAACTATGAACGCCGCATTGGCCCAACGTTCGGAAATGACTGCGGATTCAGCACCTCCCGATCCAACGCGCGAAACGGCGCCCGACGTCGTCGTCATGCCCGGCAGGAGGGCCCAAGCACGACACGGCCGATGGTGGCTGATCGTTGTGGCGGCCGTCGCCATCGTCAGCGTCGGCACTTGGCACTGGTATCCTCAGATTGTCGCCCAGATCAGCGCCCTGCGCGGCGAAGCTGCAAGCGGCAGTGAGCCTGGAAAATCGAACGAAAAGGCCACCCTCGGATTTGTTGCCCCGGCGGCCGACGGCGGCCAGAAGACCAAGACCGCCTCGCGCATCGCGATCGTGCCGTGCGAAGTCCATTCTTGCTGCGACGTTCTGAAATTGACCGGCACGCTCACGGCCGACGAGCGGGCCTCGGTGGCCAGCAACACCAGCGGCATCGCGGCCGAGGTGCGCGTGGACCGGGGCGACCTGGTGAAGAAGGGGGACGTGCTCGTGCAGATCGACGACACCGACGCCAGAAACAAGCTGGCCGAGGGCCAGGCGATGCTCGATGAGTTGAAGGCGCGTCTGGGGCTCGACGGCGACATGAGCAAATTCAGTCCGTTCGAGGAGCCGGAAGTGAAGCTCGCCAAGGCGTCGGCCGATCTGGCCGCGTCGAACTATCGCCGCTCGAAGGATCTCTTCGACAAAAAAGTCATATCGGCCGAGGAATTCGAGCGAACCGCCACGGAGCGTGAATTGGCGGCGCAACGTTACCAACAGGCGTTGTTCCAAATTAAACAGGCATTCCAGGTGTGCAGGACTGCCCAGATCAAGCTGGCGATTCTCAGCAAGGCCGTCGACGACACGACGATTCGTGCCCCGTTCAGCGGCTGGGTGGCCGAAAAACTCGTGGCCCCCGGCGAGCAGATTTCCTCCGGAATGCAGGCCACGAAAGTCATCACCCTGGTGCGGATCGACCCGTTGCGGCTCTCGCTGACGGTTTCGCAGCAGGACATCGGACGGATTCGGCCGGGGGAAACCGTGCGATTCCACATCGACAGCTTTCCCGATCGAGTCTTCGAGGCCCGGGTGCGATTCATCGCTCCGATTGTGGCGAACGATACGCGCTCGATGGTGGCCGAGGCCGTCGCGCCGAATCCCGACGGCGCTCTGCGTCCCGGCGTGTTCGCCACGGCGGAAGTGGAGCTTCCGAAGCAGCAGACAAGCGTTCTGGCGCCCTTGGCGGCCGTGCAATGGACCGGCGAAGTGGGCAAGGTCTTCGTCGATCGCAACGGCGTCGCCCGCGAGCAGATCGTCGCCCTCGGCGAGATTGTCGGCAACAAGATCGAAATCCGCTCCGGGCTGACCGGCAAGGAGATGCTGGTGGCCAATCCGGCAAGAATCCACGACGGAGACGCATTGCATCCATGAAGCAGCTAGCCGCCCTCTGCGTTCGACGTCCCGTCTTCGCCACCGTGCTGATCCTGGTATTGGTGGTGTTCGGTGTTTTTGCCTACATGAAGCTCGGCCTGGATCGCTTTCCGAAGGTCGATTTTCCGATCATTACGGTGACGACCCGGCAGCCGGGCTCCGCGCCCGAAGACATCGAGATGCAAATCACCGACAAGATCGAAGAGGCCGTCAACACGATTAGCGGCATCGAGGAGCTGCGATCGACCTCTTCGGAGGGCATTTCGCAGGTTTTCATCCAGTTCGCATTGGAGAAGGACGGCGACGTGGCCGCGCAGGACGTGCGCGACAAGGTAAACCGCGTCTTGCCCGACTTGCCCAAGGACGTCGAGCAGCCGACCGTCGAAAAGTTGGATCCCGACTCGACGCCGATTTTGACGATCGCGGTGTCGGCCCCCTCGCCGGCCACGATCCGCGACATCACCGAATATTGCGATAAGGTCTTGCGCCGGCAATTGGAGACGGTCAACGGCGTCGGCCAGGTGATGCTGGTCGGCGGTCAGGCGCGGCAAGTCAACGTGCAACTCGACCCCATGAAGCTCCGCGCCTACAAGCTGACGGTGGCCGACGTCGCCAAGGCGCTCGAGTCGCAAAACCTGCAGATGCCGAGCGGTTCGATGAAGATCGGCCCTACCGAATACACGTTGCGCACGATGGGCCGCGTCCACAGCATGAAGGAGATGGACGCCATCACCGTGGCCAACCGCAACGGCCGCACCATCACCATCGGCGATCTCGGCCATTGCGAAGATTCCACCAAGGAACTCGAAAGCGCCTCGCTGTACAACGACACGACCTGCGTGCTTCTGAACATCCGTAAACAGTCGGGCACGAACACGGTCGAAGTGGCCAAACAGTTGAAGGAGCGGCTCAAGTCGCTTGAGAGCACGATGCCGAAGGGCTATGACGTGAAGGTCGTCCGCGACCAGTCGATCTTCATCCAGGCCGCGGTCGATACCGTCGAGCATCACCTGCTGATCGGCGGCGCCTTGGCCGCCATTATCGTGTTCTTCTTTCTGGCCAACGTCCGGGCGACGGTGATCGCCGCCCTTTCGATTCCCACCTCGATCATTGCCGCCTTCGCCTTCGTCCAGTACATGGGCTTCACGCTCAATAGCCTCACGCTGCTGGCGCTGACGCTCTCGGTCGGCATCGTGATCGACGACGCCATCGTGGTGATGGAAAACATCTTCCGCTTCATCGAAGAGAAGAAGTATTCGCCCTACGAGGCGGCGATTGCGGCCACGGGCGAAATCGGCCTGGCGGTGATGGCGATCACGCTCTCGCTGATCGCCGTGTTCCTGCCGATCGCGATGATGGAAGGAATCGTCGGCCGGTTCCTCAAGTCGTTCGGCGTCACGATGGCGGCGACGATCCTCGTGAGCATGTTGGTCAGTTTCACCCTGACGCCGATGCTGGCGGCCCGTTGGTTCAAGAAGGCGAAAGAAGAGGAAGACGAGGGGGACGGAGGTCGTGCTTGCCAACCGTCTTCCGCAATGGCCAAGTGTCTCGACAAGAACGACCTCCGTCCCCTTTCCGGTGCGGACGGCAACGGCAAGAAACACGAAGCCCTCACCCTAGCCCTCTCCCAAAGGGAGAGGGGACAAGACGGCTCGAAGGGGCAAATCCTCTATCGGGCGATCGAAAGCGTCTACCTGGTGCTGCTGCGATTTTCGCTGCGGAACCGCTGGCTCATCGTGTTGGCCACCATCGGCTGCATGGCCACCCTGCCCATGCTGTTCCGCGTGCTGCCGAAAAACTTCGTGCCCGACGAAGATTCCTCGGAATTCCAACTGAGCGTTCAAACGCCGGAAGGAACGTCGCTGGAGGCGACGCAAGTCGTCCTCTCGCGGATCGCCCGCGACATCCGCACCCTCAACGGCGTCCGCTACACGATTTCCAGCGTAGCCGACACCGATCAGCGGAATCACTTCCAGGGGACGATCTACGTCCGGCTGGTCAATATCGCCGACCGCGATTACGACCAACTGCAAATCATGGATTTCGTGCGGAAGAAGATTCTGAACAAAGCGGAGTATCAGTTCGATCATCCGGTCAGCGTCACGCCGGTGTCGTTCATGTCGGGCGGGGGCATGAGCGCCGCGAGCGTCCAATACATGATCGGCGGGCCCGACATCAAGAAGTTGGAGGAATACGCCACCGCCGTGATGAAGGACTTGCGCAAAGTGCCCGGCGCCGTCGACGTCGATTCGTCGCTGTCGGCCGGCAAGCCGCAATACGGTCTCCGACCCGATCGGCCCAAGGCCGCGCAGTTGGACGTTTCGATCGCCGATATTTCCAGCACCCTGCAACTGCTGGTGGCCGGCGAAAAAGTCTCCGACTACGCCGATCGCGGCGAACAGTACGAAGTCCACGTCCGCGCGATCGCCGATGCGCCAACCGGTTGGAAGAGCTCAAGATGGTTACCGTTCCGTCGAAGAAGTTGGGAACGGTGCCGCTGGACGACGTCGTGCGATTCGAGCCCGGCACGGGCCCCGCCCAGATCAACCGCCTCGGACGAACCCGGCAGGTCACGATCAGCGCCAACCTCACGCCCGGCACTTCGGAGCAGGGCGTGCTCGACGCGATCGATCGCGCCACGCAGAAACTGAACATGGGGCCGGAGTACAAGACCGGACTCCTCGGAAAGTCGAAGGAAATGGCCAAGGCGTTCAGGGCATTCTTCCTGGCGTTCATCCTGGCGTTCATTTTCGTCTACCTCTGCATCGCCGCACAATTCGAGTCGTGGCTCCATCCGATCACGATCTTGCTTTCGCTGCCGTTGACTCTTCCGTTCGCGCTCCTTTCGCTATTCATCTTCCACCAGTCGCTCAATATCTTCTCGCTGCTGGGCATCCTCGTGCTGTTCGCCGTGGTGAAGAAAAACTCGATCTTGCAGATCGACCACGCAAACCAGCTTCGCGCGGGCGGGATGCCGAAGTTCGAGGCGATCGTGCAGGCCAACCGCGACCGGCTCCGCCCGATCTTGATGACCACCGTGGCCTTCGTGGCCGGCATGATTCCGACGCTCGTCTCGAACGCCGAAGGGGCGGCGGTCAACAAGGCCATCAGCGGCGTGATCGTCGGCGGGCAGACCCTGTCGCTCTTGCTGACGCTGCTGGCCGTTCCCGTGGCCTATTCGCTGTTCGACGATTTGAGCGTGCTGGTGGCCCGCTTGTTCGGCCGCCGCGGGGTGAAGCCGCAGTCGGAGCCGGCTGACGATCCGTCGAAGACGGGATCGGACGGCGACGGAGACGACGGCAACACGGTGAGCCTCAATCTCGACCGGGAGACGATCGTCGTTCGCCGCGAGCCGTCTCACCAGCGTTCGTAGCCGCCCCATTCGCCCGAAGCGTGGCTCCCGTTCAGGTATCTGCGCCCCTCCCGCAGCGGTCCAGTACCTACCCAACCACCGCACCTATCCGGCCTGCCCTAGTCCAGAAACGGCGGTGTCCAATTAACTGCCCGAAGCGGCGGTGGCAATCTGGCGTTTTTATCGAAAACTGTTCTGTGGTAAGGGGTTAGAAAGGCAATATCGATATTGACAGGCGAGGGAAGATAGCTATAATTAGGCCAATCGGTAAGGCCGGTAAGGTCGGGAGAACTGGATGAGCTTGCCGTTTGCATGGTGTCTAGGGATGTAAAGGGTTTGCGGTGTGCGCGAACTCAGGGCGAATTCCAAGCCAGCTTGACAAGGATGGTGAAACTAACATGAAGACTGTGTTCACAACCGGCGAAGCGGCCAAAATCTGTAAGGTCTCGCAGCAGACGATTATTCGCTGTTTTGACTCGGGACAACTCAAAGGATTCCGCGTGCCGGGCAGCCGGTTTCGCCGCATCCCCCGGGACCAGCTTTTCGCGTTCATGCGCGACAACGGCATCCCCACCGATGCCCTGGAAAGCGGTAAGCGGAAGATATTGATCGTCGACGACGACGAGGAACTGGTCGAACTGATCACCGACGCGCTGGAGCGCGACGGGCGGTTTGAAATCCGCACCGTCAACAACGGCTTCGACGCCGGAATGATGGTCAAGGAGTACCGGCCCGACTTGATCGTCCTCGACGTCATGCTCCCGGACATCAACGGCAAGGAAGTCTGCCAGCGGGTCCGCGCCGACAAGACCATGAACGACGTGCGCATCATCTGCATTTCCGGCATGGTCGAAGAAGACAAGGTGGCGGAGCTGAAGGAAGCCGGCGCCAACGATTTCATGCACAAGCCCTTCGAGGTCGAACGCCTCGTCGAGCGGATGTGCCAGCATCTCGACATCGAAGTGGCCGTCGGCGCGTAGAGCCGCATTTTGCGTCAGGCGGGAACATTGACCAATGGTGTGCCACTGCTTCGCAGAAGCAGTGCTGCGTGGTCGCCGCCCTGGCACTGCTTGTTCCAAGCAGTGGCACACGACGGTGAGAATAGCCGGAAGCTAACAGTTCCCGTAGCAGAATCGCCGTTCCGCTTACGTTTCGGGAGCTGTTAGCTCTCGGCTATTTTGGCATTTCCTTCCTGAAACGCAATCGACAGACATGGAAGGCTCGTCATCCACCGCCGATGATCTTGCCCGACTGGCGCAATTGGAATCCGATTTTCAGCGCGCGCTTGAGGCGGAGAAGCTCGAGGCGATGGCTGAGTTCGCCGCCGGGGCCGGCCATGAAATCAACAACCCCTTGACGGTTATTTCCGGCCGCGCCCAACTCCTCTTGCGCGGCGAGCCGGACGCCGAGCGCCGTCACGCGCTGGCTCTGATCAGCACGCAAGCGATGCGCGTGTATGAAATGATCGCCGACATGATGCTCTTTGCGCGGCCGCCGCGGCCCGAGCTTCAGCAGGTCGAGTTGGTCAAACTGGTCGACGACGTAGCGGCCGATTTGTCGCCGCGGGCGGCGGGCCAGGAGACGGCCATCCGCCGCAGCGGCGATCCCGGCCCGATCCTCGTCGAGGCCGATCCCGCGCAGTTCCAGGTTGCTCTGCGGGCGATTTGCCAAAACGCGCTCGAGGCTCTGCAAAGCGGCGGCCACGTCGAGATTGCCATCGAGAAAAAGGAGTGCTCGCCGGCATCTTCCGGGCGTCCCGAGGTGCGGGTTCGCGTTCGCGACGACGGGCCAGGGTTGCAGCCCGAGGAGCGACGCCACGTCTTCGACCCCTTCTATTCCGCCCGGCAGGCCGGCCGCGGCCTGGGGCTCGGCCTCGCGAAGGCGTGGCGCATCGTCACAAACCACGGCGGCCGGATTGAAGTGGAAAGCCAGCCGGGCCGCGGGGCCACGTTCACTATCGTGCTCGGTCTCGCGGGCGGATCGCCCTGAGCCATCGACCACGAGCCGGCTCTCCACCGCGCAGACGACTTATAATTCTGCGCGAGTCGGAGATGAGATCGGCCTGCCCGATCACAGATTCCTTGGATCGATCGGATTGTCGTCGTGACGGTTGCACAACCAACCGTGTATCTGGTTATCGATCGTGAAACTCATGGTCTGGACAGCGCCATCGCAGAAGGCCATGTTGAAACCATTGGAATGGGCGCTGCCGAAAATCAAATCGTCACTATAGCCTGGAGTATCGGGAAGGGCGGGATAGGAAGCAACTTGTGGGCCGCCCCATCGCGTGATGTCGCGATCGTCGCCGATCAATGCAGACTCATTATCTCCGACGTCCTGACCGTCCTCGTAGTGATCGTGGTTCACGTATTTCTCGCCGAGCAAGTAGGTGTTGCTGGTTCCGTCGGTCACGTCGGCCGGCCTGATCTGGCTGCCGGCGAACATGATGCCAGTGGTGTCGTGAGCCATGGCGCCGAACTCGGTCCGGAAGGTGGTCAAGTCTTGTGCCGTCTGCGGAGGCGCCGGGGGCGTGAAATAGCCTATATTGATTTCTGTCCACTTATCGCCGCCGTTGGCCGCATAGTCGGTCCGCGTCACCGTCCCCGGCGCATTGTAGTTATATTCGTCGGGGCTACCACAGGGAAAAACGATCGCTTTCCGGCGCGTGGGACAATTGATTGTGCCGATCGGCGTCTGGAAACGCTGCGTGTTGGCGATCTTCTTCGCGGAGGAGTCCCAAGCGCCCACTCCGGCGCCCATATCGTGTAGCGCCGGTTGCTCGATATACGGCAGGACGTTGTAGACCCACCCGCCCGGCTGCAACCAATCGTTGCCCATGTCGGCGTCGCCGGTCCAGTGCCACCCCCAACCGCCGGCCGGATAGCGGCCCGTGGCGTTTTCATGGCTCACGCAGCCCAAGGCGAGTTGCTTGAGGTTGTTCTTGCATTGCGCCATTCGAGCGGCCTCGCGGGCGGCCTGGACCGCCGGCAGCAGCAGCGCAATCAATATGCCGATGATCGTGATGACCACGAGCAGCTCAACCAGCGTAAAACCGACTTGTCTTGGCGTGCGTTTCATGTCGTTATCCATGGAATGCGAAAAAGGAAAAAAAGACATGTACAAGCGATGCGAGAATCTCGTGCTCGCGCCGTCATGAATTCCGTGTCGTAAACAAACGAATGCTCCTCAGGTAGCGTCTGCAAACCGCGTTTTCTTGCCCACTCAGATCCCTCCCGCGGCGGTCTTCTTCGCTTCGGTCACCGTCGCCTTGTTATTCTGCGACGCCTTCCGCGGCGCTGCGCCGGCAGCCTTATCGCCCGCGAATTCCGGATCGCCCGCGGCGACCCCCTCCAGTTCCGCGCGGAAACTCATTCGACTTTTTACCGTGCGGCGCTGGCTCGGCGATTGGTAAGGATCGGAGTTCAGCACGTCGAATTCGAGGACGTTTGTCCCTCTTACGAATCTGGCGGAAGTCTGGAAACTGGTCCAATCGAGGAACGGCCCGCCGTCTCGATGCAAGGGCACCGGCAGACGGCGGCCGTTCAGGCGGATGGCCGACCAGCCGGTCGTCGGCCAGGAACTTGCCCCGCAAGACGGCCCTCGACGGCAACATCCCCGTCAGGTCGAACGTCGTGCGAAACACAAAAACGACATCTTGCGGGAATTCAACGTCGCCGGCCGCAAGCGAGAGCCATTGCGATCGGGCCGGATCGTCTTCCAGGAAGAAGTTCTCCACGCGAAGCCCCCTTACAATGGCGGGCCGCGGCTTGAACTTCAGGTCGTCGCTGCGCGCAACAATCTGCCAGTGCGGGTCCGCATCGCCCTTCTTCAAGCCGACGCCGGTGTTGAACAGCGCGATCGGCAGCGACTTGGGCATTTCGCGCACGAACGGGCGCTGTCGGCCGGATTCACGAACAACGGCGACAAGCCGGTCCTTGCCGAAATCGACGCGGGCCGATTCGTTCGGCCCCAAGGAGGCTGCCTTGCTATTCCCGCCGTCGGCTGCTCGCACTTCAACCTTGCCGACAAAAACGTGCGCCCGGCTGGCGCCCGACTTGTCGACCTCCACGGCGAACTCGGTGCCGAGATCGGTGACGATGGCCGTGGGAGTGCGAACGGAAAACAGGGGAGGGAGAGATTTATGATTGTTGATTGTTGATTGTCGACTTGCTTCTCTCCCCACTTCGCTCTTCTCCACCTTGGCCGTCAGCGTGCCGAGTTTAAGATAGCCGCCGATTCGTGATTCCACTTGGTAGATGCACGGCCCCTGTAAGATGACTTTAGCGCCCGCGTCATAGCTGATTTCCATCAGGCCGGAGGCAAGAGTGTATCTGCGGCCCACGGGAACGTAAGCGCCGTCAACGGCGGCCGTCGAGGCATCGGCCCACTGACAATCGAACGTGCCGGTGATCTGGCCGACCGACTGCGTTTTGGGCGATTTCGGGATCGGCGACGGCGCGGCCCTTTGGCTGCCCTCCCGCGCAATCGGTTGCGGCGAGACGGAGATTTGGTACATCCAGCCGACGAGCAGCCCGATCGCCACCGTCACGGCCGCCACGGCGTAAGAGAAGAGGAAGCCGCCGAGCGGGGAATACGTTGTCGGCAGCTCGGGCGACGTCTGAATGACGAGGGCAGCGGCGGGCGCGGAGGCCGACGGCAGGTCGTACACCATTTCTCGTTCGCCTTCCGCACCGATGGCGTCTCCCCAAGCCAAACGGCCGTGCAGTTCCACGTAGTGGATGTAGCGCCGACAGGCCTCGACGTCGGCCCGCAGCATTTCATTGAGCCGCCGCAAATCCTGCTGGTCGTAGATGCCGTCGAGCACGCGATCCAACACGCTATCCAGTTCTTGCCAGCGATCAGAGCCGTCGGTCATAGCGCGTCTCCTTGCTGCTCGCGGACGTTGGAGTCGCTGTTGATGCAATCCAACAGCAGCCGCCGGATGCGCCCCAGCGACTTCGAGACCGCATTGGGCGAGCGATTCATGGCGGCGGCGATCGCTTGGACCTCCATCGCTTCGGCATACCGCCGCCGCATCAGATCCCGATCGCCGGCGCTGAGCCGGTCCATGCAGTCGATCAGCGCTCGGCGGTGAAACTCGTCGAGGTGTTCGACCTGGCTGATGGCCACCTCGGCCACCTGGTCGAACACGTCGGGATCGAGCAATCTGGCCGCCCGGGCGCGGCGTTCGCGGTATTTCAGCACTTCGTATCGCGTAATGCGGCAGGCCCAGGCGAAGAAGTTCGTCCCCGGCTGATATTGGTCGAATTTGCGCCACAACACCAGATTCGTCTCTTGCAGCACGTCCTCCGCGTCGACGGAGGCCGGCAACAGCGTCATGGTGTAGAGATAGAGCCGACGCTGATGGCCCGAATAAAGGGCCATGAACTGCTCGCCCCGCCGAACCTCGGCCGTGTCAGCTCGACCCTCGTCGTCCATCGCCAACGCCCTCGGAAGATATCCGCTATCTACGCCAATAGATACATCCTAACTGCATACCCGCCTCGATGGAAAATGTGAGGGCAAGAATCGAGGCAAATCGTCATTGCCGGAAGAAAACCCATCGTAAAAGGGGGACGTGCTCCTCGCGGGTTATGGTGGCCCGGCCCGTCCGTGCGTTCCGCATCGCGCGGCGCCGCCTAACCGCCGAACCCGGCGTCCTCGGACTTCGTATGACGATTAGAGGCAATTTGGCGGATGCGCTGAGGCCGCCGGAACGTAGGAACAGCAGCATGGGTGAGAATCCGTCCGATTCGGTGCAACTCTACTTGACGCAGATGGGCAGCAGCCGCCTGCTAAGCCGGCAGGAGGAGTATGAAGCCGCCCGACGAGTCGAGCACGCCCGGAAAAACTTCCGCCGCGCGATCCTCAGCGCCGACTACGCGCTTCAGGCGGCCGTCGGCATGCTGGAGAAGGTTTTGTTGGGCCGGATGCGTTTAGAGACCGTCTGCGAAGGCCCGTTCTCCAGCGAGCAACGGAAACGCCGGCTGTCGGCGCTGCTGCGCCCGAACGTGCGAACGCTGCAAGTGCTGTTGAAGCAGAACCACGACGATTTTCCGGCGGCCGTGTCGAAGCGAACGTCGGCCGAACATCGCCGCCAGCTCCGCCGAGGCATGTTCCTCCGCCATCGCAAGGCCATCCGTCTGGCCGAGGAATTGCCGGTTCGCCGGCAACATCTGCGACTGGTGTTGGAGCGGCTCCGCGAAATCAGCCGTCGCATGGACGCCGCCCATCGAGAGTTGCAGCAACCGCACGGCGACGGCGATCGAGCCCGTCGAAAAGAAGTGCGCCGCGAGCTGCACCACCTCATGCGGGTCACACAGGAGACGCCCGCCACGCTGCACCGCCGGTTGGCCCGCATCGCCGAGTTCCAACACACGCACGAAGTCACTCGCCAGAAACTCTCGGCCGCCAACCTGCGGCTCGTCGTCTCGATCGCCAAGCGCTACCGAAACCGCGGCATCAGCTTCCTCGATCTGATCCAGGAGGGAAATACCGGTCTATTGCGGGCGGTCGATAAGTTCGAGCCCGCCCGCGGCTTCAAATTCTCGACCTACGCCACGTGGTGGATTCGCCAAGCGATCAGCCGCTCGATCGCCGACCACAGCCGCACGATCCGCGTGCCCGTCCACATGCTCACGACGGTCAACAAGGTGCTGGACGCCGGCAGCCGCGCCACGCAGAGTCGTCGCGGCCGTCCGACGATCGAAGAGACGGCCAGCGAAGCCGGCATGTCGGTCGAAGCCGCCCGCCGCGCAATCAAGGCCAATCGGCGGATGCTCTCGCTCGACGTGCCGCTGGGCGACGCGGGCGAGAATTACCTCGGCGAATTGCTCCCCGACCAACGCCGCGACGACCCGCTTTACGGCATTAACCAGGACGCCCTGAAGTCGGGAATCGACGAGGCCCTGAGTGCGTTGAGCTACCGTGAGCGCGAGATCATTCGCCTTCGCTACGGCCTGTCCGACGGCTACGCTTATACGCTTTCGGAAGTGGGGCGAATTTTCTCCGTAACCCGCGAGCGGATTCGCCAGATCGAATCGGAAGCGATCCGCAAGCTGCAACAGCCGTCTTGTTCGCACAAGCTCGCCAACTTTCTCGACCGCACGGTGCCGGCCCCGCCGAACCGCGCCTATCTGCAATCGGCCCCGTGAGCCCGAGAAAAATCTCCCCTCTATCGGCCGGTTCGCATCGTAGTATCTGGCTCGTTTTTGCCGGCTACCTTTTTCGATTCCTCGCCGTTCGATACTATGTCACAGCAAGAAGCCGGTTGCCACGGAAACATTCGGTAGGGTAGAAAACGCAGGGAATCTGGAGAGAATCACGATGCAGATCGACGTGCACCAAATCAAGGACCGCGTTGCGCAGCAGTCTGAAACGATTCATCGTTTGCAGGCCGAGCTGAGCAAAACCATCGTCGGCCAGCAGGAAATGATCTCCCGCCTGCTAGTCGGGCTGCTGACCAACGGGCACATCCTCTTGGAGGGCGTGCCGGGGTTGGCCAAGACAACGGCCATCAAATCGTTGGCCCAGGCATTGGCGACCGACTTTCGCCGCATCCAGTTTACGCCCGATCTGCTGCCCGCCGATCTGCTGGGCACGATGATTTACGTGCCCGGCGAAGCGGCCTTCCGCACCCGCAAGGGGCCGATCTTCGCCAACTTCATCCTTGCCGACGAAATCAACCGCGCCCCGTCGAAGGTGCAGTCGGCTCTGTTGGAAGCCATGCAGGAGCGGCAGGTCACCATCGGCGACAGCACGTATCCGCTCGAAGGGCTCTTCCTGGTCATGGCGACGCAGAACCCGATCGAGCAAGAGGGGACGTATCCCTTGCCGGAAGCCCAGGTCGATCGCTTCATGCTCAAGGTGAAGATCACCTATCCCGAGGCTGCCGAGGAGCAGAAGATCCTCGACATGGCGCTGGACGACACGGCCGGGACGATCAAGCCGGTATTGACGCCCGCCGACGTCTTCGCCATGCAGGAGGTCGTCAAAATGATCTACATCGACCAGCAGGTGAAGCAGTACATTCTGAACCTCGTCCGCGCAACCCGCGATCCGGCCGCGATGGGCATGAAGAGCCTCGCGCCGCTGGTGGAATACGGCGCCTCGCCCCGCGCAACGATCTACTTGGGCGTCGGCGCCCGCGCGGTGGCCTTCCTGCAAGGCCGTGGATACGTCACGCCGCAAGACGTGAAAGACATCGCCTACGACGTGCTTCGCCACCGTGTCATCCTCAGCTACGAGGCCGAGGCGGAGCAGAAAACAAGTGAAGACCTGATTAAGACGATCTTGAACACGGTTCCCGTACCCTAAGGAGAATGACGAAGCTCGAATGACGAAGGACGAAGGAAATCCGAAGCTCGAAATCCGAAAATCCGAATTAGGGCTCGCACTCCGCCGCCCGTGATTGTGTTTCGGGTTCGTAATTCGTACTTCGGATTTCGCGCTTCGGATTTCGGATTTCTTTCGTCCTTCGTCATTCGAGCTTCGTCATTGACCAACCATGCCCGAACAAGCCGTCCTCGACATCCTGAAGAAGGTCCGCCACATCCAGATCGTGGCCAATCGCACGGTCAACGATCTGTTGGCCGGGCAGTACAAGAGCGTCTTCCGCGGCCGCGGCATGGAGTTCGACGAAGTCCGCGAATACCAGCCGGGCGACGACATCCGCACCATCGACTGGAACGTCACCGCGCGAACCGGCTCGCCCTTCATCAAGCGATTCTGCGAAGAACGCGAGCTGACGGTGCTCTTGCTCGTCGACGTCTCCGCGTCGGGCGTGTTCGGCTCGGCCTCGCAATCGAAACTCGACCTAGCCGTCGAAATGGCGGCGCTGCTGATGTTTTCGGCGCTGAAGAACAACGACAAAGTCGGGCTGTTGACCTTTTGCGACTCCGTGCTCGATTATTATCCGCCGCGCAAGGGAAAGACGAACGTGCTGCGGCTGATTCGCCAATTGGTCACGGCCGAGCCGGTGTCGCGGGAAACCAATCTTGCCGCGGCGTTGGAGTATCTCAATCGCGTGCAAAAACGCCGCGCCGTGGTGTTTCTCATCAGCGATTTCCTCGCGCCGGCGGCTCGCCACGCGATGGCCGTGGCCAACAAGCATCACGACCTGGTGGCCGTCACGGTAAGCGATCCGCGCGAGTTGGCGATGCCCGACGTCGGCTTTCTCACGCTCCGCGACGCCGAAACCGGGCGGGTCGTCGAGGTCGATACCCGCCATCCGCGCGTGCGCGAGTTATTCAAACGCCGCGCCGCCGCCCGGGCCACCGAGCTTGCCGACCGGCTGAAGAAAGCCGGCGTCGATCAGTTGGACATCCGCACCGATGAAGATTACCAGAAGAGCCTGCATCGCTTTTTTCGCATGAGGGAGAGACGCTTTCGATGAGATACGCTACGCCGCTCCCTTCTCGCTGTGTGCCACTGCTTCGCAGAAGCAGTGCGCGAGTGGCGGGTTTGACGCTGCACTGCTTCTGCGAAGCAGTGGCACACAGCTATTGGCTTCGGATCGCTGCCGTTCTTGCCGTCTGTTTCCTTGCCGCTTCACTCGTTCTCCCGGGCTGTAGGACAAACTCTTCGTCTGACAATGTCCCAGCCAAACCCGCCCGAAGCGAGGTTCAGCGCGGCCCGGTGCGGGTGATCGTCGAGGTGCAACCTTCGAAGGCGAATCTCTCCGACGAGCCGGTGTTGACGCTGACGATCGACTCGGAAGAGGGCGTCGCGGTCGAGAAGCCGCCGTTCGGCTCGACGCTTGGCGGCTTTACGATCCGCAACTTCCGCGAGCCGCTGCCGAAAATCAGCAACGGCCGTGAAGTGATTCAGCAGGTTTACACCTTGGAACCGACCGAGACCGGCCGTCTGCGAATCGACCCGATCAGCGTGGCGTTCACCGACCGCCGGCCCAACGGCGACGGCCGCAGGCATAGCGTCGAGACCGAGCCGCTTTCGATCGAAGTCACGTCGCTGGTCGGCGACAAGGCCCCGTCGCTCGGTGATCTGCGGCCGCCGGCCGACCCGATCGCGCTTCCCTCGCACATTGCCCTGTTGCTCTGGTGTCTTGCTGCCGTCGGGGTTGCGGCGCTGGTCGCCGGGTGGCGGCTATCGCGTCGCCGACGCCGAGAAAAGACGGCCGATGCCCTGATCCTCTCGCCCGAACAGCTTGCCAATATGGAACTGGACAAGCTGGTCGCCTCCGGTTTGGCCGAGCGCGACATCAAGCAGTTTTACGTCGAACTGACGAGCATCGTGCGGCGCTACATCGAGCGAACCACCGGCATCCGCGCGCCGGAAGAGACCACCGAAGAGTTTTTGCGCGAGATTAGCCGGGCGCAGACGTTTCGGCTCCGACGAGTGTCTTCGGCTGCGCGATTTCCTGGAGTCGGCCGATCTGGTCAAGTTTGCCGCCCACCAGCCGCGCGCCGATGACGTTGCCGAAAGCATTCGCCGCGCGCGGCTGTTTATTGCAGTCAATGAAAGAACCACGACGCCATGATGGGATTCCGTTTTCAAGATCCGCTCTGGTTGCTGCTGCTTCTGCCGCTTGTGGCGATGGGCTGGTGGAACGGCCGGCGGCGGCCGGCGGCGGTGGTCTATTCCAACGTCGATATTCTGAAGACGCTCCCCCGCACGACGGCCCAGCGGGTGCGGCGTCTGCTGCCCTGGGTGACGTTGGCGGGCCTGGCGCTGCTGACCGTGGCGTTGGCCCGCCCGCAGCGCGGCAGCGAGGAGTTCCGCGCCCGCGCCGAAGGCATCGCCATCGAGATGTGCATCGACCGCTCGGGTTCGATGCAAGCGATGGATTTTGAGATCAAGGGGGAGCCGGTCACGCGACTGACGATCGTCAAGAAGATGTTTCGCCGCTTCGTCGACGGCGGAGACGGCCTGAACGGTCGGCGGGACGACCTGGTGGGACTGGTCGATTTCGGCGGTTTTGCCGAGGCCAAATGCCCCTTGACCCTCGACCACGGCGTGCTCGATCAATTGCTCGACACCGTGAAGGTCGCCCAGCCGATGATCGACGCCAACGGCAACATGATCAACCGAAACCTGCTGCAAGAAGATCAATCCACGGCCATCGGCGACGCGCTGGCACTGGCGGTCGATCGCCTGAAAGCAGCCAAGGCGAAGAGCAAAGTCATCATCCTGCTCTCCGACGGCGCGAGCAATTCCGGGGTGATGTCGCCCGAGGAGGCGGCGAACATCGCCAAAACCTTCGGCATCAAGGTCTATACGATCGGCATCGGCACCACCAGCGGAACCGTGCCGATACAGGCGACCGACGCCTTCGGCAACCCCGTCATGATGCAGATTCAGGCCGACCTCGACGAAAACACGCTGAAAATGATCGCCGAGACGACCGGCGGCCAATACTTCAACGCCCAAAACTCGCAATCGCTCAAGGAGATTTACGCCACGATCGACAAGTTGGAGAAAACCGCTTCCGAGGGCCGCCGCTACACGCAATATCGGGAGTTGTACGAATATCCGCTGCTGCCGGGCTTGGTGTTGCTGCTCGGCCAGGTCGTGCTGGTCTGCACCCGTTTTCGCACGCTGCCATAATGAACTTTGAACATCCCATCGTCCTGCTGTTTCTCTGGCTTCTGCCCGGCGTGGCGGCGCTGCTGATCTACGCGCAGCTAAGACGCGTGGCGGCGGCGCGGCAATTCGTCGCCGATGCGATGGTCGCCCGGCTGATGCCGCGGCTGCACGGGCCTCGCCCGTGGATACGCGGAACGCTGATCGTCCTGGGGCTGGCGCTTGTTGATCGTGGCGGCGGCGCGGCCGCGGTTCGGCGTCTACTACGAGAAGGTCGTGCAGCGCGGCGTCGATTGCTTCGTGCTGTTGGACGTTTCCCGTTCGATGCTCGCCGAGGACGTGGCCCCCAACCGGCTCGAACGGGCGAAATCGGATATCCGCGACCTGTTGAAGAAACTCGCCGGCGACCGCGTCGGGCTGATCGTCTTCGCCGGCAAGCCCGTGCTGAACGTTCCGCTGACGAGCGACGACGGCTTCTTCCGCGAGGTTCTCGACGATGTTGATACGCACAGCGCCCCGCGCGGCGGCACGCTGATCGGCGACGCCATCCGCAAGGCCCTCGACGCCCTGCCCGAACGCGGCGACCGCGACCAGGTGATCGTGCTGCTGACCGACGGCGAGGACCAGGAGTCGTATCCGATCGAGGCGGCGAAGAAGGCCGCCGATCGCGGCGTGAAAATCTTCACCGTCGGGCTGGGCGACTCCGGCGAGGGCGCACGCATCCCCGTCCGCGACGATTCGGGAAAGATCCAATACGTCAAGGAGGAGGGCAAGGAGCATTGGTCGAAGGCGGATCAAGACGTGTTGAAACAGATAGCCCTGACGACCGGCGGCGCGCATATTCCCGCCGGCACGCGCTCCTACGACCTGGGCCAGATCTACGAGGACCATTTAGCGAGCCTGGCCCGCGGCGTTGACGGCCAGGAGGCGAAACGCAAACTTTACCACGACCGCTACCAGATTTTCCTGGCGTTGGGTATGATGCTGCTGATGGCGGAAATGCTGATTCCGCCCTATCCCGCTAGACGGAGACCTCGCACGTTTGCCGCGGTCGTTCCGCTGCTAGCGGTGGCATTCGCCTTTGCCTCGCCGACGTCGTGCACGTCGCCGGCCCAAGCGGCCTTCGGCGGCGCGGCGGGAAAGGTCAACGAGGGGATCCAGGCGTTTCGCGGCGGCGATTTCAAGACCGCCGGCAAAGCGTTTTCCGAAGCCGACAAGTTCCAGCCGAAGGAGCCGCGGATCGCCTTCGACCGCGGATGCGCCTATGCCGCCGAGGGCGAAAACGAGAAAGCGGCCGAGCAATTCCTGGCCGCGGCCACGGCCCCCGATCGCCGCCTGGCCGCCGCGGCTTACTACAACCTCGGATGCCTGGCCATCGCCAAGGCCAAGGCCCGCTTCGGCCAACGTCCCGAAGAAGCGACGGCCGAAGTCCGCAAGGAGGGCGTCGAAACGCTCCTGCAAGCGGCCGGCCATCTTCGCGACTGCCTGACGGTCGCCCCCCAGCACGCCGACGCCCGATACAATCTCGAAACCATTCGCTTTTGGATCAAACACATCGAAGATGTCTGGCGGCAGCGCGATCGGGAAAAAGCCCGCAAGGAGATGAACCTGCTCGACTTCCTGCAAATGCTGGAAGGAAAACAGCGCGAGCTGCGTGGCGACGCTCGCGCGATGACGGGCCAGTCCGATTCGCCGCGGCAGCGTGAAGCCCTGCGCGCCGCCGAGACCTCGCAGCGATCGCTGGCCGACGAGATCGCGCCCTTGAAGGAGAAGCTGCACGCGGCGCTGACCGGCTCCGCTCCGCAGCCTGGCGCCGCCCTGCGCCGACGTCCCCACCCAATCCGGACGTGCAAAAGGCTTTGTCGCTGCTTGACGGTCTGCTGGACGACATTCGTGGCGAGATGACGGCCGCGGCCGATTCGCTCGACGCCCGCAAGCCGGCCGACGCCGTGCGGCCGCAGACCGGCGCCGTCGAGAAGATCGACAACGTTTTCATGGCCGTCACCCCGTTTGTCAACCTCGTGCAGAAGGCTGTCGCGGCCGAGGAAGGGTTGATCGAGCAGAGCCAGCAGGGGACAATGTCTACGTCCACCAAGGACACGAAGGGCACGAAGGAAGGGAAGAAGAAGGGAGAGAACGAAAAGAAAAAGGAAGAGCGCAGAGAGTCCGATTGGCCGGAGGCGGCTTGGAACCAGCGATTCATTAGTGGTTACGGCCGCGTGTTGGCGGCGAAGGCCCGGCACGAGTTGGACGAGATGGCCAAGGCGCCCGCGGCCCCGGCTGTTTCATCCGCAAAACCCGGCACGCCCCAAAACGCCCAGCAGTCGGCCGAGCAACAGAAGGAGTTGAAGCGGGCCCTGCAAGCCGGCGTGGACCGTGCGCCGAAAGTCGAGACGCTCAGCGACCATGCAACCGCCGCGCTCGACGCCGCCAAGCCCGCCGACGCCCTGCCGCCGCAGGAGGAAGCGCTCAAGACTGCTGAAGGAAATGCTTCCCAAGGACAAGAAGAACGATCAGAACAAGAACGACCAGGAAAAGAAGGACCAAGAGAAGAAAGATCAAGAGAAGAAGAATCAGGACAAGAAGGACCAGCAGAAAAAGGACCAGGAAAAGAAAGATCAAAACAAGGATAAGAACGACCAGCAGAAACAGGATCAGAAAAAGGACCGGCAGAAGGACAAACAGCAGAAACAGGCCGGCCAACCGCAGAAGCACGACGTCTCGAAGGAGAAAGCGGAGGCGGCGTTGCGACGGGTTCGCCAGCGGCAGCAGGAGCGGCGGGAAATGGAAAAGGCCCTGCTCGAGCGACTCTACCGGCCCGACAAGGTGGACAAGGATTGGTGACGGATATGCAACGCAACGGCTGGAAGATCATTCTCCCCGCATTGGCAATCGCGACGCTGACATGGCTGCCGTCGGCATCCGCCGCCGACGAGCCGGAGCTGATCGCGCAGATCGAACGCCCGAAAATCTACGAAGGCGAGTCGGTCTTGTACCGCCTGACGCTCAACAACGTCGAACATCCGCGCGAGCCCGACCTGAAGGCGCTGGCGGTCGATTTCCAGGTCGTTCCGGCCGGCCAGCAATCGCTCGATTCCCACATGATCACGATCATCAACGGGGACAGGTCGGAAACGGTGCACTGGGGGCGGCAGTACAACTATCGGCTAACCCCCAAGCGGACCGGCACGCTCACGATCCCCGCCCCGACGGTCGAGATTGGCGGCCGGCAGCTTCGCGGCCAAGAAATCACGCTGGTCGTCCGCTCGCCCGAGGAACAGGACGTCGTGCGGATGGAGATTCGCGCCGACCGCGATTCGGTTTACCCTACGCAGCCGTTCACGGTAACGCTTCTCGTCTCCGTCAAATCGCTGCCGAAACCCTATGATGATAGGAATCCCGTCAGCGTCGCGCCGCCGGCTCTCGATATACCCTGGGCAGTCGACGATCATGTCCCCAGCGGAGTTCGGCCGAGCATCGACTGGCGGCGGTGGCTAGGCCCGATGCAAAGCGAGGATGGCGCCGGCTTCAACGTCAATGATCTTGGTGGCGTAGTGATGACGTTCTCGGGCCTGCGGCGATCGGCTTTCATGCCCCATTACGAAAAAGTCCGCCTGCCCGACAGATCGGGCAAGGAAACCGAATACTGGCGTTTTGAGTTCCGCCGCGCGTTCGTCCCCAAGGCGATCGGCACTTACACCTTCGGACCGGTGAGCCTCAAAGGGAAATTCGCCACGGAAGTCAATGAAGCGGGCCGGGCAACTCTGGAAAATGTCTATGCAGTGGCCAAGCCGCTTACGGTCGAAGTGCGCGACGTCCCGCCGGAAGGCCGGCCGGATTGCTACATCGGCGCCGTCGGGGTCTTTCACCTCGCCGCCGATCTGGAACCGAAGAAGGCCAAGACCGGCGACCCGATGACCTTGACCCTCACGCTCGACGGCGAGGGGACGCTGGACAACGCCACGGCGCCGAACCTCGGCGCGATTCCGGCCATCGCCGAACATTTCAAAGTCTACGCCCCGACCGAGCAGGCCAAGAAAGACCAGCGGCAATTCACGTACAGCCTTCGGCCGCTCGACACCGACGTCAGAGAGTTTCCCGCCGTGCCGGCCGCGTACTTCGACGTCGACGCAAGACGATACGTGACTCTCCGCTCGCAGCCGATCCCGATCGAGGTGACCAAATCGATGCGCCTGGCCAGCCGCGACATCATCGCGGCCGGCGGCGGACTGGCCGGCAGTTCCAAGGAGATCGAGGCTCGGCAGGGCGGAATCTTCGCCAACATCACCGATCCGGGCCAATTGAGCGACGATTCGATTCGGCCCGAGCGGTGGCTGGCGGGGCTTGGCGGATTGGCCGCCGGATACGTCGCTTTGGCGTTTGCGGTCGGACGTTGGCGACGCCTAAGCGGCGACACGGCGATGCTGCGGCGCGCGCGGCCGTCGGCGTCGCCCGGCGAAAGCTCCACGAGGCGTCGTCTCACTTCGCCGCTGGGCGAACGCGCGAAGGGGCCGACCACGCCCTGTCCGCCGCACTCGGACTGGTGGCCGACATGCTCAATCTACCCGCCGCCGGCATGACCTCCGCCGAGGCGTGCCGGCAGCTCGAATCGGCCGGCGTCGCGCCGGAGCTGATCGGCCGGCTGCGGTCGCTGTTGGAAACCTGCGAGGGCGTGCGCTACGGAGCTTCGGACGACGGCTCCGCATCGTTGGGCCGCGAGGCCGACAAACTGCTCCGCACGCTGGCCGGCGTGCTGCGCAAGAAAAGGAAACTTCCCCTGCTTCAGGCCACAATCCTCCTGGCGATTGCGCTGTTCGGTGGCTGCGGCCGCTCGACCGACTTCCATTTGGTCGAGAAGTTCCAAGCGGCCCAGCAGGCGTTCGACGACGCCCGCAAGCCCGAGGAATTCGCCAAAGTGGCCATGCTCGACCAGGAAATTCTCGATCGCTGGGGCATGTCGGGGCCCGTGCTGTTCAACCAGGGCAATGCCTGGATGCAGGCGGGCCAGCCCGGCCGCGCGGTGGCCTCGTACCGCTTGGCGCAACGCTATCTGCCCCGCGATCCCTTCCTCGACGCCAACCTGGCCTCGGCGTTGGGTTCCGACGCGCCCGCCGCACGTCGCCCGGTCATCGAGACGATCCTCTTCTGGCAGAACTGGTTGAGCTATCCCGAGAAGTTTTACCTTGGGGGAATCATCGCGCTGGCCACGTTCGCCGTCGCCACCGCGTCGTTGTTCACGGCTCGCCGCTGGCCTCGCCGCGTCGCTTGGGCGGGATTGGCGCTCCTGGGCGTGATGGCGTTTTCGCCGGCCTACGATTGGCAGCGATTCGACAACACCCGACACGGCGTGGTGATTCAGGCCCAGACGATCGCCCGAAAGGGCAACGGCCCCAGCTATGAACCGGCGTTCAAGGAGCCCTTGGGCGAGGCCACGGAGTTTCGGCTCGTCGAGCAACGGGGCGATTGGCTGCTGATCCGCCTGCCCGGCGGCGGTGAAGGCTGGATCGAGCAGAAGGCGGCCGTGACGTATTGACTGCCGCTGGGGCGCGGTTAACCGATCAAACAAAGAGGCCCGACCTTCATGACGAAAGCCGGGCCCTGGGGGGGAAACGAATGTGCACGTATGTTATCGTCGCACGCTTGCGAAATCCCCTGGAATCTTCCCCGCGCGGTCAGAAGCGTTAGATCGCGCGTTAGCGGCGCAACCGGCTGCCGGCGGAACAAACCGGAAGGTCTGCCCGGCCGGCATTAGAAGCATCCGCCACAGCAGAGCCTCAGCAATTACCGGAGCGCGGGCGTCTTGCCCGCCTGGGGCAGGAGAGCTGCAAAGTCCGCCGGAACGTCATTCTAGCGCCAGAACGACCGTTCTTCCGGCATGGCGCGAAATTGCGACTTTGCAGTGCCCCCGGCGAATTCTCGCGACGGCTACCCGGCCGGCACGATTTCGACGACGCGGTCGTGGCGGTGGAACGTCAGGCGAGTCGATTTGAGAAGCTGGCGAAGAAGCTCGTCGACCGTGGCGTTCTCGATATGCAGCGACACCCGTTGGTCGAGAGAAATGCCCGCCGCCGCGACGGCCTGCTGGTCGATCCGTAGTTGCAGGCCAAGCCGGTCGGCAAGCTGTTTGAGAACGGGGCCCAGCGGTTTTTCGACTACCGATATCTTGTCGATGCGGGTTTGCTCGAGTGTCGCCGGCGGCTCGGCTTTGGCGGTGGTCACTGGTCTTGGTGCGGAACGTGCTGCGGCGGCGCCCGACCGTCGGATCGCCTCCGACAGTGGCACAAGTTCAAGCCGCTGGCCACGGTCCGCAACCTTCAGCGCGAGGTCGAACTGCACGGCAATCAGCGCCAGGCGATCGGTCAGGGGCATCGAGGGCAAATCGGCCGCCGCCCAGAGGTCGTGGGGTACGAGCTCCAACCCGGCGATTTCCAGGCCGCTATTCCGGGCCAAGTCGGCCAACAACTCGCGCGGCGAGGCAAGGTCTTCCCAGGCGAGCCGCCCCGTTTGACGGTACTTCCGTCTCGCCGCTGTCGGGAGACGACGAACGCCCTTCTCCAGGGCCGCCGCAATGACGCCGAGATGTTCGGCAGCCGAGGGAGGGCCGAGGTAGACAACCGAGCCCAGGCAGGCGATGCCCAAGCCGCGGCTGCGAGCGATCGCTTGCAGGGCGGATTCCAACGGCATCTCCTCCAGCGAGATGTCGAGTTTCTGGCTGGGATCGACCCGGCGGTCGATCAGGACGGCCACCTTTCGCGCGCGTGAGAGGCCTTCGATCGCCGGGCGCAAGGGGTTGCCAGCCCAGAAGATTCTGCCCGGCTCGGCGAGTTGCCGCTGAAACGCCGCGCCGGTGGCCCAATTCACGCGATCCTGGGCAAGGGCAGATGCCCCCGAGGGAAGCGCGGTCGCGGCGATGATGGTGGCCAGTCCAAAAAGCGTTCTGCTTATCGCCACTGTGAAGGAGCCCACGATTGTCCCGTCCTCTCCGGCCGCGCGATCTGGCAGGTGGGCCACTGCTTCGCAGAAGCAGTGTTCCCGCAAGGGGTTACGCCCCGGCACTGCTTCTACGAAGCAGTGGCACACAGCGCGCATACCACCGATATCCTTATTTTACTTCCGCCGCAGCGCCGTCGCCAACGGCCGGGCCGCTGTCGGCGACCGGCGGCGGGGGGGGCTCCTGTTCCGCCGCGTCGGCGTCGAGGAAGACCTCGTCCATTTCCGTGGCGTCAACGTCGCGGCGGAGGAGGAAATAGACGGCGGCCGAAGCGGTCCAGAAGTAGCTGAATAAATAGCCGACCGCCAACAACCTCACGAAGCCGGCCCAACCGTGGATCATCCAGACGCCGGCTCGACCGACGTCGCTCAATCCGTCGCCGGGTTTGAAAATCGAGGCGATCGTGTCCTGACCGCAACCCCATCCAGCGGCCCAGTAGGCCAGCCAAATCACGCCCGAGGCAAAGTTCTTCACCAGCAGCCAGCCGAGCCAGCCGATAATGGCCGCCACAATGACATAAAACAGGTAGCGCAGAGGCCGCTGGAACACATAGGCGTAGCTGCGGCTGAGGGCGTCGAAGCTGTCGGTCCCCTCGGCGCTGATGGCGGCCCACATCAGAGGCCAGCCGAATAGCAGTCCAAGCAGCAGCACGGCCATGAGGAACCCGGCGACCAAGGCCAGCGGCCATACGACGCCCGCCAAAACCAGCCCCGGGTTGGAGCGCATGATCAACCCCAGCAAGAAAACGGGAATGGTCGCCAGCAGAACGCCGCCCACCGGCAGAAGCGGCGCGGCGAAGTAGGCGGGCCATTTCCGACTGGCATAGCGGAGGGCCGCGGCCACGCCCACCTGCTCGTCGGCGGCCAACCGCACGGCGGCCGTGCGGCAGATGGCGGCCCCGAAAAACGCCCAAACCGCCACGCCCCATATTCCGCATAGAAGCAGACATGCCGCGGCACGCCATGAAATGCCGTTCCGGCTGAGCCCCTCCGTCGCCGGAGAGTTCAGCAGCGCCCAAGGATGCGAGAGGGGAGCGGCAATCTCCCCGGCGCTGACCACCGTCGGAAGCGCCGGCCGATCCGGCACAGAGTTGTCGGTCAGCGTCGTCCACGGGTGAGCACACGGCTTGAGCCACTGCGTGGCGGGCTCGTCGGTGCCAAAGGTCATGCCGATCACGCCCCAGACGAGCACCGTCAGGAAAATGCCCATTGCCCCTAAGATCAGGGCACGGGCCGTGATCGCCAGGCGAAATGCGCGAACGATGCTCAGCCAAGGAAACAACTCGGACCACGCCACCGCACGGATCGTAGGGCTATTGCTTTCGGCCATGTCAGGAGTCCCCCAAGAAAAGGTGCCTCGGAGTAACCAGTTTCCGGCATTATACGAATGACAGCGGGCAACGCAATAGAAATGGTGTCCATTTATGGCATCCGATGCGGCGGCACGGCATGGCGGGAGCCCGCCCCCTGGCCGACCGCCGGCACGATCGTGGCCGCCGTCTGCGGACTGAAATTGAAGATCGAAAACCCCGACGCGCCGAGCCCGCGGGCGGCAATAATCTGGCTGGCCACCTCATCCGGCGTCAGATGGATGCCCGTCGCCGTCGCACCGATGCCCACGTACAACGGCACGCGGCCGCCGATCAACTTCATCTGATTGCGCAGCAGCGAGGCAAGCTCCGTATCGTCCGCCGTATAGTCCATCGGGCAGACGAAATCGAGGTAGCCGGCCTTGATCCACGCCGGCCAATCCTGGGCAACCGACTCGCGGCAGCCGGGATACGAGCCGAACACGGCCGCGGAAATCTTCAGACCCGGCCGAATCTTCTTCGCCTCGCGGCTGACCGCCTTCACCAGTTCGCTGATCTGCCGGCAGCGCCAATCGTTGTATTCGTCCTTCCGATTGCCCGCGAAGCAATCCTTCGGCCAGTTGACGACCTTTCGCCCGCTGGCGGCCTCGAACCGCTGCCGGCAGCCGTCGCAATAGCAATACTCGCGGCCGGGATAGCGAATGTAGTCGAGATGCAGACCGTCGACCGGGTACTTGCGGACGACTTCCAGCAGGCTATCGAGTTCGAGCTTCTGGTTGTCGGGGTTCGATGGGCAGAGCCAGTCGCTGGGCTCGCCCTTGACGCTCACCTGCGTGCGCCCTTTGCGGCGGAGCTTCTCGACGAAATCCCTCGGCGCGGTCGTCAGATTGTAGTTGACCTTCCAAACGTGAACCTCGATTCCCCACCGCTTCGCCGCCGCGCAACACTGCTCGATCTGGTCGCCGAACCGCCGGAAGGTGACGCTGTGGGGCAGCACGTCGCTGGGGTAATGGGCAAGTCCGCCCCAGAGCATGTTCGGAAAGACCATGTTGAAGCCGTTTTCCGCCAGCAGCCTTGCCGAGCGGTTCCAACTGTTGGGATCGTCGGGAAAGGCCCCGGTGCCCGAGTGGTTCCAGACGGCGCGGCCCTCGCGCTGCGGACTGTCGACGGCCGCCAAGTACGCCTTGACCAACGAATCGTGCGCCGCCTGGGCGCTCTCGATCGCCCGCTCGTAAGCTCCCTGGGCGAACAGTTCGTTGGTCAATTCCCAATCGCGCCTCGCCCGATTGAGGTGTCGGACCACGGCCGTCCGACACGGATTCACGCCGTCGAGAACTTCGCCGACTGTTTCGTACTGGCCGACCTTGCCGGCGCGATCGAGCTCGGCTTGGGCCATCTCTTTCCAAAGCGGCGGCACAAGGCGTCCCAAAGTCGCGGCGAGCTGGTTTCTGGCCTCGCGGGTGTCGGCCGGCACGTCATAATCGAAGATGGCGCCGCGATCGTTCTCTTGCACGGCACTGTTAGGATCGTCGGCAAGCCGCAAGGCTTCGCGGAGTCGCGCGGGCACGTTGGCGGCGGCGTAGATCACGAGCTTGCCGCCCGACTTGACGAATTTCGCCAATGCCGCGATGCACGGATCGCTCGGCGTGAAGTTCGAGGGCAACACGACGACGCGGCGCCGGCCAAGGTCGCCCTCGGCGATGGCTTTTTCGTCGAGCAGATCGGCTCGAAGCCCGATTCCCTTCAACATGACCTCAATCCTGTGCGAAGCCTCCTTGGCAACGGCCAACTCGGCCTCGGTGCGCGATTGCGTCTGGACCGGGACCACCAGGGCGACGTCGTGCCAAACGGCGGCGAGCCGGCGGAAGCGGACGCTCGTGTCGCCGACCTCCTTGCCAAGCGGCCGCCAGGCCGACAGCCGGATGCCGTCGATTTTCTCCCAGCCGGTGGGAGTGCCCTCGACGGTGAACGAGGCCTTCCCAAACCGCAATGTTCGCCAGCCCTTTCTTTCGATCGGCTTGCCCGAGGCGTACCAACCGCTGCCGCTGCGGAAGTAGAGCGTCAATCCGCCGACCAACGCGGGGTCGTCGATGGCGGCCTCCAGCACGAATCCTCCCGCTGCGCTGAGGTCGAGAGCGACGCGGCGATCGGCAACCGTGCGGCGCAGCTTCGGCTGCGCGGCAAAAGGGGCGCTCAGCCGCATGACCGCACGATCCTGCTCCCGAACGACCTCGACCGGCGGCGAGCCTTCGTCGGCCGTCCAGACAGCCCGAGCCGCGGCCGTATCGCCGTAATGGAAGTCGTCCAAAACCTGTTGGCCGCCCAACAGAGCCATTAGCAACACCGGAAGGACGTGCATGCGGGAACTCCTGGAAGTCGATAGGGCGGCTCCACCCCGCATTCCTCACCACGGTGGGGCAGACATTCCTGTCTGCCGCGAGAAATGCGGCTCTGACCCGTCGAACGGCCGGCCGGGGGTCATTATCGGTTGTGGATGGCGGGCTCGCAAGGGAGGGAAAAAGGGGACAGGTCCAATTTGCCGGAACGGCCCGGAGGGTGCTTCGCACAAATTGGACCTGTCCCCTTTTTCCCAGGATCACGCAAGTCTATTTGGGGTGGTACGGTTTTGCCGAACGTAACGCCTGAAACACCTAAGAAGAGTTTGCGGGGCGCCTTTATGGATCAAAAGAGCTTTCCGTTGTTCTGTTTCTGACGTTTGTGCCGATGATGGCGATAGGTGAGCCCGCACTCAGGACAGGAATTTCGGAATGTATCGATTGCCCCGATTCCACCGCGCTCGATTTGCCGCGATCGCGACCGCCTCCGTCTTCGCGGTCTGCATGAGCGGCTGCACGAGTCTGACTGACTACGTTCATAACGGTTTCAAGGTCGGCCCCAACTATTGCCGGCCCCCCGCCCCAGTCGCCCAGCACTGGATCGACGCGGCCGACATCCACATGGTCGATGATTCGGGGATCCAGTGCCGGTGGTGGACCGTGTTTGGCGATCCCAGACTCAATGATTTGATCGCCTGCGCGTATCGGCAGAACCTTACGCTGCGCGAAGCAGGCTGTCGGATTCTTCAAGCCCGGGCCACGCGGAACGTCGCCATCGGAGACATCTTCCCGCAGAACCAGATCGCTCAGGGCGGCTATTCGCGAAACGCCGCCCCCGTCGGCCCGAGCACGATTCCAGGCGTCAGCCGGTTCACCGATTCGTGGAACTTCGGCTTCAATCTGAATTGGGAACTCGACTTCTGGGGCCGCTTTCGCCGGGCCATCGCGTCGGCCGACGCCAATTTGGACGCATCGGTGGCCGATTACGATTTCGTGTTGGTTACTCTGTTGGGTGAAGTGGCCACCAATTACGTGACTATCCGCACGACGCAGGAGCGAATCGATCTGTTGCGAGCCAACGCGAAGCTACAGCGGGGGATCCTCGATTTCATCGAGACGCGGCTGGGCGCCGGCTACAAGCAAACCAAGCTCGACTCGGCCCAAGCCCGCAGCAACCTCCGACAAACCGAGGCAGGCATTCCCGTGTTGGAGATCACCAAGCGCCAGGCCGAAAACGCCTTGTGCATCTTGTTGGGAATTCCGCCGGTCGATCTGGTTCCGATGCTCAGCCCCGGCCCGATTCCGGTCTCTCCGCCCGAGGTGGCCCTCGGAATCCCGGCCGACTTGCTGCGGCGTCGTCCGGATGTGCGCAAGGCCGAGCGATTGGCGGCGGCCCAGGCCGAACAGATCGGCATCGCCGAAACGGATTTGTATCCCTCGTTCTATATCAACGGCTCGCTCGGTTACTCGGCGCAAAACTTCCCCGATCTGTTCCGCAACACCGCCTTCAACGGCAGCGTCGGACCGTCGTTCCAGTGGAATCTGCTGAACTACGGCCGGATCGTGAACAACGTCCGCCTCCAGGATGCGAGATTTCAGGAACTGGTGGTAACGTACCAACAAACCGTGCTTACGGCCAACCAGGAAGTCGAGAACGGGCTGGTTTTCTTTTTGCGGTCGCAGCGCGCCAGCAGGCTTCTCGATGAAAGCGTGGTGGCCGCCAAGGAAGCCGTGGACATCGTCATTGCGCAGTACAAGCAAGGAGCAGTCGATTTCAACCGGTACGCCACGATCGAGCAGAACATGGTCACGCAACAGGATCAAGCGGCGCAAGCGCGAGGCAACATCGCCCAGGGACTGATTCAGACTTACCAGGCGTTGGGCGGCGGTTGGGAAATCCGGTTGGGCGGCGATCAGCCGCCGCCGGGTGCCCCCGGGGCTCCGAACGGCATCGAGCAGCTTCCCGCGCCGCTCCCCGCGCCCCGGCCGCGCCGCAACAGCCGGCCGCGCCGCAACAGCCGCCACCTCCCCAGCGGCAGGCCGTAACCGCCGGACGCGTAGGTTATGCTTTAGCATAACGCGGCACAGCCGCAGCCAACGTCGGACGTTGAGGATTCCTCCTCAAATTCCAGAACCGAATGGCATAACACCCTGCGCCATAACGTTTTATGTTATGCAAAAGCATAACCTACCGCCAAAGCATAACCTACCGCCCGTGCTCCTGTCCGCCCCGGCAGAACCGCACAACGCGTCACGGGGTTTAGATGAACGGGAGAGCGATGTTGACGCGCACAAATACTTAATGTAGCTTAATAGTATAGGGGTGTTAACGAGTTGAGGCACGCGATGGATCGAACGGTTTCTCAGGAGCAAGCGGCGGCCCTCGTCGGCTCGGTGCAGTCGCTGTTGCGAGAACTCACCAGCGGTTCAAGCGATCCGGCGGCCGAGTTGCCGTTGGCGCAGCTTCGCGTCTGCCGCATTCTCAGCGGCGGATTGCAGTCCATCTCGGCGATCAGCCGGGAACTCGGCGTATCGCTCAGCGCCATCACCCAAATCGCCGACCGCCTGGAGCGGGCCCGTTTGATCCGCCGGGTGACCGAAGACAACGATCGCCGCATTCGCTGTCTCCAGTTGACCGCTCGCGGCGAAAAACTGCTGCGACTGCACGACGAGGAGCGCATCCGCCGCATGGCGGCCGCGCTCGAGCATTTGACTCCCAAGGCAAGGCAAGAAGCCGCCGCCGCGCTCGATATGTTGGTCCGCGCGTCGATTGCGGCTCGTAGGCAAGAGGGCGACGGCAAAGGCGACCCCGAAATACCAACCTCCAAGGTGTTGCTGTGAAAACGATATTGGCATTGTCGGTTGCGGCGGGAATCGTGGTAGGCGGCGTGCTGCTGTACGTCAGGTACCGGAACGCCGACCCGCCGCCGGCCTTCCGCACCGTCGCGGTTAAGAAGGGGGATATCACGGCCTTGGTCAGCGCCACAGGCACGCTGGAACCGCAGGACACGGTGGACGTCGGCTCACAGGTGACAGGGCCTATCGCCGAGCGCGGAAAAGACCCGAAGGATCCGAGCAAGCTGATCGACTACGATTCGGAGGTCGAGGTGGGCACGCTCTTGGTCAAGGTTGACGACTCGGTCTATCGGGCACAGTACAATCAGGCCGATGCGAACCTTGCCCATGCCAAGGCCGACCTGGGAGAACTCGAGGCGCACCAGGTGCAATGCGAGGCGGAATGGAAGCGGGCCGACGCCCTGCGGCCCAAACAGGCCATCGCCGACACCGACTATGACCTGGACGTGGCCAATTACAAGGCCGCCGTGGCAAACGTGAAGGTGGGCCTGGCGACGATCAAACAATGCGAGGCAGCCCTGGCGATGGCCAAGCGAAACCTCGACTACTGCACCATCACTTCGCCCGTCAAGGGCGTAGTTATCGATCGCCGCGTGAACGTCGGCCAAACCGTGGTCTCCGCCATGAGCGTTTCCAGCCTGTTCCTCATCGCCAAGGATTTGACGCGCATGCAGGTCTGGGCGTCGGTCAACGAGGCCGACATCGGGCGGATCCGCGAGGGCATGCCCGTCACGTTCACCGTCGATGCCTATCCTAACGAGACCTTCAAGGGCACGGTCTACCAAATCCGCATGAACGCCACGATGACGCAGAACGTGGTAACGTACACGGTCGTCGTAGATACCGCCAATCCTGATCTGCGACTGTACCCATACCTGACGGCGAACCTGAGTTTTGAGGTGGAACACCACAACAACGTGTTGAAAGTTCCCAACGGCGCCTTGCGATGGAAGCCGCGGCTGCAAATGGTCGCCCCGGAGTACCGCGACAGCCTGACCCCGAGCGGCAAAGGGAAACGCGGAGACAATCAGACCGCGAGCGCGGGCTTGCCCAGCGAGACCAATGAAAAAGCTGGTCCGGCGAAGGCCAAGCCGCCGACCGATCCGAAGGTCGCCGCTGCGCTGGATCACGCCAAGCGGCATGGCGGGGCGAAAGATGCAAGCGGTGCGAACGACGCCAAGTCCCCATCGGCTGCCGGCGAGCCCACCAAGCCCAAGAGCCACGTCGAGCACGGCCAGGTCTGGATCAAAGATGGATTGCTGGCCAAGCCCGTCAAGGTGCAGATCGGAGTCACCGACGGCATCGACACCGAGATCTCCGGCCCGGGGATCGAACCCGGCGTGGAAGTAATCATCGGCGAATTGACCCCCGATCAGGCCGGCGACATGGGCAATCTCTTGGGACCGCCAAAGCTGTTCAACAAATCGGGCGGCCCTCCCAAGACTCGGCCGTAAGGCGTCGCGGCGGAATAGGGTGATTAGGTTTGTAGGATGGACTTTAGTCCGTCCAGTTTCCTGAGACGGACTAAAGTCCGTCCTACGAAGAACTGGCGACGGATTAAAATCCGTCCTACGGAAAGCCGTGGAAAGCGTTCCCATGGAACTCATTCGTCTGGAGAACATCACCAAGACGTATCACCTGGGCGAGGTTGACGTGCCCGTGCTCAAGGGCATCTCGCTTTCGATCCAGCGCGGCGAGATGGTTGCGCTGATGGGGGCCTCCGGCTCGGGCAAAACGACGCTGATGAACATCCTCGGCTGTCTCGACCGCCCCAGTTCCGGGCGGTTCTGGCTAGACGGCGAGGAGATGAGCCAATTGACGCCCGACCAACGTGCACTGGTGCGAACGTCCAAGCTGGGCTTCGTCTTTCAGAGTTTCAATCTGTTGGCCCGCACCAGCGCGCTGTTGAACGTGGTGATGCCGTTGGACTATTCGCCGCGCCGGCCGTCCGGCGCCCATGCCCGGCTGCGATCGCAGCGACTGCTGGAACGCGTCGGGCTGGGCGATCGCATGGACCACGAGCCCTCGCAGATGTCGGGCGGGCAGCAGCAACGCGTGGCCATCGCACGCTCGCTGGTCAATAAGCCCTCGCTGCTGCTGGCCGACGAGCCGACGGGCAATCTCGATTCCCACACCAGCGTCGAAATCCTGGAGATGTTCCAGCAACTCAACACCGAGGGGATCACCGTCATCCTGGTCACGCACGATCCCAAGGTGGCGGCGTTTGCCCACCGCACGATTTGCATCAGCGACGGACTGATCGAGGGGGACGACTACCGCCAGCCGACTGAATCGTCCGCAACCGATGCCCCGCACGCAGGCGTTTCCGTCTTGGCGGAACCGGCGCCGAAACCGGTCCCCGCGGTGGTCGACGGCCGCGATTCCTTGTACGGCAATGAGGAGGCCAAAGCGGCGACCGTGCCGCTGACGTCGTTGGTTCCGCCCACTTTCCGCACGGCCCTCAGCGCCTTGCGGCGGAACAAGATGCGATCGGCCCTCAGCGCTCTCGGCGTGATCATCGCCGTCGGTGCGGTGATTGCCGTGGCCGAGATCGGCCAGGGCTCCAAAATCGCCTTGCAGAAGACGATCGCCAGCATGGGGGCCAACAACTTGATGCTGCAATCGGGGGCGGCCAGCAGCGGCGGGGTAAGCTTCGGCGCCGGCAGCGTCTTGACCCTCACCCCGCAGGACGCCGACGAAATCGGCCGGCAGTGTCCGGCCGTCGCCGAGGTGGCCCCCATCGTCCGCGCCGGCGGCCAGGTCATCTACGGCAACCGCAACTGGGTGCCGATGAGCATCTACGGCACTTCGCCCGCCTACCTCGCCGTGCGCGACTGGAATGACATGCTCGAGGGCGGAATGTTCACCGATCGCGACGTACTTAGCGGCAGCAAGGTCTGCGTGGTCGGCACCACGATCAAGCGGGAGCTGTTTCAGAACGAATCGCCCGTCGGCAAGGAACTTCGCATCCAAAACGTCTCCCTGCGCGTCATCGGCGTGCTTTCGCCCAAGGGCTCGAACATGATGGGCATGGACCAGGACGACATCATCCTTGCACCCTGGACCACGATCAAGTACCGCGTGACCGGCAGCGGTTCGACCAATACCAATACTACTGCAACGGCGGCTGCGGGGACGACGACCAATACGCTAAACAACCTGTATCCTCCCGCCACGGCCGTCTATCCGCCGGCGTCGCCGCTGGCCGCGCTCGACACTCCCCAGCCGGTGCGGTTCGTCAACGTCAGCCAGATACTCGTCAAAGCCGCCTCCACCGAAGAGATCAAAGATTCCATCGACCAAATCACCGATCTGTTGCGCGATCGGCATCGCATCCGCAGCGGGCAACTCGACGACTTCAACATCCGCGATATGACCGAAATGACCAATGCCATGGGCGCCCAAGCGACCGTCATGACTTTCTTCCTCCTGGCCGTGGCCGGCGTGTCGCTGGTCGTCGGCGGCGTCGGCATCATGAACATCATGCTCGTTTCCGTCACGGAGCGGACGCGGGAGATCGGCTTGCGGATGGCCGTCGGCGCACGCAGTCACCATATCCTGCGGCAATTCCTGGTCGAGGCCGTCGTCTTGTGCCTGGTCGGCGGAGCCATCGGCATCGCGGCCGGCCGAGGTTTTTCCATGCTGGTGCAGTACCTCAGGCTTTGCACCACTCAGCCATCGCTCCCGGCTATCGTCGCGGCCGTCGCCGTCTCGGCCACGGTCGGCATCGTCTTCGGCTTCTATCCCGCCTGGAAGGCCTCGCGACTCGATCCGATCGAAGCCCTGCGCTATGAATGACGGTGCACGCCGCCGATGTAGGGCGGACTTTAGCCCGCCACATTTGGCGGACTAAAGTCCGCCCTACAAGCGCCGGGGTTAAACGAAGTGTCACTACAGTATCAGCATCGCATCGCCGTAGCTGTAGAAACGATAGCGCTCGCGAATCGCTTCGTCATAGGCTCGACGAATCAACGCATCGCCGCCGAAGGTGCGCACCAACACGAGCAGAGTCGTCCGCGGAAGATGAAAATTCGTCAGCAGGGCGTCGACTGCGCGAAACCGATACGGCGGACGGATGAACAGGTCGGTGTGGCCCGTGAACGGCTTGAGTGTTCCACCAGCCGAGGCGGTCTCCAATAAGCGGACCGACGTGGTGCCGACGGCCACCACCCGGCCGCCGCGGCGGCGACATGCCAGAATCCGATCGACGGACGATTGCGTAACGCTTCCCCATTCGGCGTGCATCTGATGCTTGTCGAGGGTGTCGGCGGTGATGGGGCGAAACGTTCCGGGTCCGATGTGCAGCGTCAGGCGCAGAGTTCCACCCCGCGCTCGACCAACTCTTCGAGAAGCGTCGTGGTGAAATGCAGCCCGGCCGTCGGCGCCGCCACCGCGCCGGGCACCTGGGCGTAAACCGTCTGGTAATGCTCGCGGTCGCGCTCGACCATCTGCCCCTTGCGGATATACGGCGGCAGCGGCACGCGGCCGACCCGTTCCAGCAGCGCGAAGGTGTCTTCCAGCCCGCAAGGCCGGGCGATCCAAGTGCCGCCGGGCTCCTTCGCCCCCAACTCGAGCTGCACGTCCTCGCCGCCGACGGCGTTCAACAGCGTCACCGTATCGCCCGGTTTCAGTTTTCCGCGGGTTTTGCAGAGAATCCGCCAGAGGCCGTTGGGGCTCGCCTCCAAAAAGAGCCCCTCCCAGTGGCCACCCGAATTGTGCCGCCGGCCCACCAATCGGGCAGGCACTACCCGCGTGTCATTAATTACCAGACAGTCGTTCTGGCGAAGAATCTCCGGCAAATCCCGAATGTAACGGTGATCCAACGACTTCCGTTGTCGATCGACCACCAGCAGCCGGGCATCGGATCGGCAAGCAGCCGGCGATTGAGCGATCAACTCCTTGGGCAAATCGTAGTCGTACTGGGCCAATTCCGACATCGCGTCGCTCCTTGCCCCCCTCCGTCTTACATTGTAGCCTTTACCGGGTGGTTGGAAACGGGTTCCCGTAGATTATGCTT
Source organism: uncultured Planctomycetia bacterium (assembly GCA_963719005.1). Classification (GTDB taxonomy): domain Bacteria; phylum Planctomycetota; class Planctomycetia; order Pirellulales; family Thermoguttaceae. Next base: position 808,665 of record CAVRAR010000014.1, on the reverse strand, counting down.
TAGCATAACATGATAGCCGTTAATGCCTTTCGTTATGCTGAAGCATAACCTACGCTTGCCCGAGTATAAGCCCTTGGCCCGGCGAATTGCGGGGGGACAGCCTCTCAGGTTGCTAAGACTGGGCCGACGCTCGATGTAGGGCGGACTTTAGTCCGCCTCGCAAGAAAGGGGCGGATTGAAATCCGCCCTACAACATGCGGCGGACTAAAGTCCGCCCCACAATGATGGCGAAAATCAACGTCGCGCTGTGCATCACCGACTTGGACATCGGCGGCGCCGAACGCTGCCTGACGGAGATCGCCGTTCGCATCGACCGCAGCCGCTTCAGTCCCGTTGTCTACTGCCTCGCGCCCCCGCCAGTGCGAGAAGAGGCCTCCTGCTTGCCGGCGTTGGCCAACGCCGGCATTGAGGTTCACTGTCTCGGCGGTCGCGGGATTTGGCAGTTCCCGGCAGTTGCCTGTCGCCTGAAACGGCTGCTGGCAGCCCAAAAGCCGCAGATTATCCAGACATTTATGTTTCATGCCAATCTGCTCGGCCGAATCGCCGCACGCCGCGCCGGTGTGAAGGCCGTCGTGGCGGGCGTGCGCGTGGCGGAGCACGCGGCGCGATGGCACCTTCTGCTCGATCGGCTTACGCAACGCTGGGTCGATCGCTACGTCTGCGTCAGCCAGGCCGTCGCCGAGTACTCCGCCAAGCGAGCCGGGTTGCCGCCGGAGAAACTGGTGGTGATTCCCAACGGGATCGACCTCGACGGGTATCCTGCTCGACAGCCGGCCGATCTCCGCGCGTTCGGCATCGCTGCCGGACGCCGGGCGGTCACGTTCGTTGGCCGGCTGGAGCCTCAAAAAGGGGTGGATTGGCTGATCGCGACCGCGCCGCATTGGTTGGCCAAGCTGCCCGATTGCGACCTTCTTTTGCTGGGCGACGGCCCGTTGCGGCCATCGCTGGAGGCCGCCGCCAAGACGAGCGGGATCGCCGATCGGGCGCATTTTGCCGGCTGGCGGCCCGATGTGCCCGAAATCCTCGCCGCCAGCAGCCTGCTGGTGTTGCCGTCGTTGTGGGAAGGAATGCCCAACGTCGTGCTGGAAGCAATGGCCAGCCGCCTGCCGGTGGTCGCCTCCGACGTCGAGGGCGTTCGCGAGCTGCTCGGCCCGAATGCCGCGCGGCAGACCATCGCCTACGGCGAGAGTAAGGGGCTCGCCGCGGCAATCGTCGGCTTGATGCTCGACCCCGCTCTGTCGAGTGCGACGGGGCTGGAAAATCGTCGCCGCGCCGAAGAATGTTTCGGCATCGCGCGGATGGTCAAGCTTTACGAAGACCTTTGGGCGTCATTGGCGCAGGCGTGAGGGATTGGCCACGGTGGGGCAGACATTCTTGTCTGCCGAGGAAGATGCCATGCACCTGGCAGACAGGAATGTCTGCCCCACCTGCTTCACAACCCATCGTGCTGACAGCAATGCTACCACCGCAAGGGATTGCGGTCGCGAACGGGCTGGCCGCGTCTGGGGGACTGTCCCGATTTTCGTGTCAGCGAAAATGGGACTGTCCCCTTTGCCGGGATTCAAACATTTGACCGCGCCGAGTCGGTCGCCACAGCAAAAACCCTGCCAATTCCGCGAATTCTCTGGGCCAATGGGCCAATTTCCTGCGAAAAAGCGGCATTGTACGGCTTCCGCCAAATCGCTATTCTTGTGGCCGCCTTGTGAAATATTCGTGGCACCAGGAAGCGGGAAAAAGGGGACAGGTCCAATTTGCCGGAACGGCCCGGAGGGTGCTTCGCACAAATTGGACCTGTCCCCTTTTTCCGTGGCACCAGAAATCATGCGTCGCTAGTCGTTTGTCCGTCCGTTCGCTACGCGTGAAAACCGCGGCGCCGATCTGCGATCATCGCATCGGCGGCGGACTTCACCGCTGCAAGCGGTGAGGTTGGCTTTCACGGATGGGGAGTAGAGGATGCCTCTCCGTTGCGAAATGCGTGAGACTCCGGCCTCTCCGCCGGCGAGTTGATCGCAAACACTCAACCTCGATAATGGGCGCACGGAAGCGCCCGAGGCTGGGTGTCTTTTCTCTTCCGCGGATTCACAAAATTCGTAGGAGGCGACTCGCGTCGCCGATTGCGTCGTGAGCGCTCGTGGAATTCGGCGACCGGAGTCGCCTCCTACAATGGATCGACGGCCCAAAACCATGTCCGAGCCCTCGTCGCTGCACGTGTCGGTGCTGCTGGACCAGGTCGTCCATTGGCTCCAACCGCGGCCGGGCGCGGTGTTGGTCGACGGCACCCTCGGCGGCGCCGGCCACACGAAAGCGCTTGCGGCCGCCGTGGGCAAGGATGGATTGGTGATCGGCATCGACCGCGATCCGGCCGCCATCGAAGCCGCCACGCGAGAACTGCAAGGGCAGCCGGTGCGACTGGCGCAGGCGAACTTTTGCGATCTGCCCGAGGTGCTGGAACAACTGAAAATCGAGAAGGTCGACGGCGTCGTGCTCGACCTCGGTTTGTCGAGCGACCAGTTGGCCGACAGAAGCCGGGGATTCAGCTTTTCGGCCGACGGCCCGCTGGATCTACGGTTCGATCCGATGGCCGGCGAGCCGGCGCGTCGCTTGATCAACCGGCTGAGCGTGGAGCACTTGACCCAACTGATTTCGAGCTACGGAGAGGAGCGATACAGCCCGCGAATTGCCAGGGCGATTGTCGAACGGCGTCGGCAGCAGCCGATCGAGACGGCCGCCGAGTTGGCCGAACTGGTGCGCGGCTGCGTGCCCAGCCCGCCGGGCGGATCGCGGATCGATCCGGCCACGCGGACGTTTCAAGCCCTGCGGATCGCGGTGAACGACGAATTGAAGTCGCTGGAGATCGCCTTGCGGCGCATTCCCGATTGCCTGCGGCCGGGGGCGCGGATGACGATCATCAGTTTTCACTCGCTGGAGGATCGGCGGGTGAAGGAGGCGTTTCGCACGGACGAAAGGCTCAAGGTGCTGACCCGCCGGCCGATATGCCCCGGCGAAGAAGAGTTAAGCGACAACCCGCGATCTCGCAGCGCCAAGTTGCGTGTCGCGGAGCGAGTGTAGCGGAAACAAGAATCGCGACCGAGCACAAAATCGTTTAGCCGCGCCCCGAAGGGAAGCGCACTTTCGCCACAACAAAATCGTTTAGCCCCGGCATTTGTGCCGGGAGAAAGTTCCGGCAAGGAGGCTCGAACATGAATCCGCAAGAAAAAGAAAATCACACGGACCAGCACGAAGAAAAGAACCGCGAGGAGCGCCGCAAAGAAAAAACCAACAATCCGTCGCGATTGGGCAAGGAGGCCAAAATCGGCGTGGCGGTCATCCTCTTGTTGCTCGGCGCCTTCGCGGCGGTCGTGGCCGTGAAGATGACGAAGGGGAATTCCGAGGACAAGCAGTTGGCCGCCGCCGGCCACGAGGGCGAAAGACACAAGCCGCTGGCTGCAAAGGACGATCCGCTGTTCAGGGACGTCAGCGCGAAGTCGTTCGGTCACCAACCGACGATGGTCCCGCCGGCCAAGGCCGCCTCGACGGCGCTGCCCGGAAGCGTCGATAGCAAGCTCGACAAATGGAAGCTGCCCGAGCGAAGCGAATCGACGCGAGTGCAGAGTCGCTACGCCGCGCCGATTGCGCCGCCGTCGTTCGGGGATCCGCCCAAGCCGGCCCGCGGCAACCGCTACGACGCCGTCGCCGGCGATTCGCTGCCGGGCCTCGAGCCGGAAAAGCCGAACCGCTTTGGCAAGAGGCCCAATGACTTGCCTCCGCCCCCGCTCGATGTGAAGAAACGACCGGCCCACGGCGATTCGCTCGGATCGGTCACCACGCGCGAGGGCTTCGAGCGTGGCGAGTCGAGCGGCTATGCCGACGCCGGGTCGCCTCCCCGCCGTCATGAGAAGTCGCGCTACGACGATGCCTCGGCCGCGTTGATGGCGCCGGCGCCGCCGCCTCGCGAGAAGCCGTACGATGGCGGAGGCCGTTCCTACGCAGGCTCGTCGCGCTCGCAGTATGACGACGATTTCCCTCGCAATTCCGAAGCCGCGGCCTACGACCGCGACAGGCCGCATCATTACGACTCGCCACCTCTTCGCCACGACGGCAAGTACGAGGTCGAGCCGAACGACAGCTATTGGACGATTTCGGAAAAGGTCTACGGCAGCGGCGGGTATTTCAAGGCGCTGGCCGAGCAGAATCGAAGCAGGATCGGCAACGAGGATCGCCTGACACCCGGCGACGTGATATCGACCCCTTCGGTCGCGCAGCTCGAAAAGGCGTATCCCGAGCTGTGTCCGAGGCAGGGTCGCCGCGAGACGCAGGAGAGCCGAACCATGGCCGTCAGCACGCGCGAGTCGTATCGCGGCGGGCGGACGTACACGGTCTCGGAGGGCGACACCCTCTTCAACATCGCCCGCTATGAGTTGGGTAAGGCGTCGCGTTGGTCCGAAATCTACGACCTGAACCGCGACGTGCTGGGCAAGGATTTCAACTACCTCACGCCCGGCATGAAACTGGTGCTCCCCGACAACGAGAAAGCCGACGTGCTCACGCGCAGGTCGAGCGAATTGTATCGTTAGCGCATTTCTAGCTACACGGGGAGATTGGCCACCGGTGTGCCACTGCTTCGCAGAAGCAGTGCGGGGCGAAACCCGCTGCCTGGGCACTGCTTGTTCCAAGCAGTGGCACACGGCGGTGAGCGATGCGCCTTAGTGAATCTGCATCGGTGTGGGCGTAAAACCGATGATGATGAAGGCGAGCGTCAGCCAGCCGAGCACGGTACGGACGACGCCCAGCGGCTCGCTGTCGTCGGCCGTCGGCGGATGAACCGGGCCCATGACCAGCAGCAGGATCAGCATCAGCATCCACACGTAAAGCTGCTTGAAGTCCAACGCCACCACGAGGACGGCCGCATACAGCAGCAGCGTGGCGATTTTGTTCGCCTTCCGCCGCAGCAGGGCATAAAGCACGTGCCCGCCGTCGAGCTGCCCGATCGGCATCAGGTTCAGCGACGTAATCAGCAGCCCGACCCAGCCGGCAAACGCCACCGGATGCCACAGGATCTCATATCCTACGGGCATATGAAGAATTCGATTTGCGAGGAACCGAACCAATAAGGGATTGCCAAAGGACATGCCGTGTGGCGGACGTGGGCCACAGTCGGAATAATGCAATCCGACGATCAAGAACATGAGCGTCGGCACCAATCCCGCCAGCGGTCCGGTGATGCCGATGTCGAACAGGGCCTTGCGATGGCCCATGCGAGGCTCCATCACAATCACGGCGCCAAGCGTGCCGAACGGCGAGCCCGGCAGCGGCAGGAAGTAGGGCAGACTGGCATAAACACCGTAGCGATAAGCCTGGATGAAGTGGCCCATCTCGTGACAAACCAGGATGATCATCACAGCCACGGCGTACATCAAGCCGTCCGCCATAGCCGGAAGCCATTTCGGCTCGTCCGACGCCAGCACGCCGGAGATCAGCGTACTCAAGCAGGTGGCGATAAACAGCAGCACGGGCAATCGCACTCGTCGCCGCCGCGCCCGCACGGGGCGAACCTCTCGCCACTCCCACGGCGCACCCGGCTCCATTTCTTCGACGAGCTCCGCCCGGATGATTTCCTGGTTGTCGCTCTCGTCGTGGCTCATTGAATTATCCATCTGCTGCATTCTAACTTGTTGGACATGGGAGGCAAGCGGGGCTTGCCGACTTCGGCGGGGAATCGCATACTACGGGCTGTTCGATGAGATGGGACCATCGGTGAAAACATTCCGCGGGCCGTTGGCCCCCGGCTATTGCGGCATTCTCGCTCCGAGCGTCAACATCCGACGTCCCCTCTTGGAAGAGGAGAACCGAACATGCTCGATCGCTTCTTCCGCCTCTCCGAAAACCACACCAACGTCCGCACCGAATTGCTGGCGGGACTGACCACGTTTCTGACGATGGCCTACATCATCGTCGTTCAGCCGATGGTGCTCTCCGGCCAGATGACCGGCAAGGCGACCGGAATGGATTTCGGCGCCGTCACCACGGCCACCTGCATCGCGGCGGCGCTGGCCTCGGCCATCATGGGGCTCTACGGCCGTTACCCGATCGCCCAGGCGCCCGGCATGGGCGAAAACTTCTTCTTCGTCTCGCTTGTCGCCGGTTCGACGGCGGTGATGTCGTGGCAGACCGGACTGGGCGTGGTGTTCTACTCGGGCGTGATCTTCCTGCTGCTTTCGATGCTGGGCGTGCGCGAGAAACTGATGGAAGCCATCAGCCCCAGCATGCGAAACGGCATCGCCGTCGGCATCGGACTGTTTATCGTGCTGATCGGCATGGGCAATGCGCACCTGCTGCTGACAAGCCCGGCCTCCGGCTGGAAGCTGAACCCCCGCTTCGCCTCGCCCGACTTGATCGTGTTTTTCGTCGGGCTGCTGGTCACGGCGGCGCTGCACGCTCGCCGTGTTCGCGGGTCGATCATCCTGGGCATCGCGGCGGCAACGGCGCTGGCAGCAGCGCTTCAAACTCGGCCTGCCGCTGTTGGGGCCAAGAGTGGCGGAGTTGTCGTTTGTGAAAAGCTCGATGCTCGTCAAGCAATTCACGTTGGCCCAGGGCGTGGTCGCGCTGCCGCCGTCGATCGCGCCGACGCTGTTAAAGCTCGATCTTGGTTTCGCCGTTGTCGCTGGCGATGGCGCCGTTCATTCTGATCTTCCTGTTCATGGTGCTGTTCGACACCCTGGGCACGCTGATCGGCGTGGCCGAGCAGGCCGGCCTGGTCCGCGACAACCGCCTGCCCCGCGCGCGGCAGGCCCTGATGTCGGACGCCGTCGGCACCGTGGCCGGCGCGGCGCTGGGCACCAGCACGGTCACCAGCTTCATCGAAAGCGCCGCGGGCGTCGAGCAGGGCGGGCGGACCGGACTGACCGCCCTGGTGGCGGCGGCCCTGTTCCTGTTGGCCCTCTTCTTCAGCCCGATCATCAACATGATCGGCAGCTATCCGCCGATCACCGCCCCGGCCCTGGTGGTCGTCGGCACGATGATGATGCGGAACGTCACGAAGATCGACTGGAACAATTACGCCGAAAGCCTGCCCGCGTTCCTGGTGATTGCCGGCATTCCGATGTGCTTCTCGATCGCCGACGGGCTGGCTCTCGGGTTTATCGCCTATCCGCTGGTGAAGCTGCTTTCCGGCCAGGGCCGCGACGTAAAGTGGCTGATGTACGTGATGGCCGTCGTGTTGGTGGCCTATTTCGCGGTCGTCCGCGTGCAGTCGGCTTAGCCACGGCACCTATTATATCGAACAACCGGAGTCCCGAAAACGCCCCGCGACTGCGGTCGCGGGGGGCGAGAAATGCCGCGGCCCGGTCTGTTTTGCGGGGTTTTTCCGGTTATTGACGCCCTCGTTTGGCGATTGTCTCGAAAGACGCCCCTTTTGGGTGGTTTCTCCCGTGCAATTTCTTGGACAGGCTGGGGGACTTGGAGGTATCATGCACTAATTCATGGGCAAGTCTTGTCACCGGGTCGCTACAACGATGCACACACGCTCCACAAAACGGTCGGGCAATCGAGGACGTAATCGGGGATTCAACAATTCGAGAAAAATGGGCCGACGCGGCTTCTTCGAGGCCCTTGAATCGCGGCACTTGCTGTCGATCACGCTGCCGACGATTCCCAACGTCACGTTGCCGGCGGGAACCACGATGTACATCCCGTTGAGCGGCAGCGATGCCGGCCAGACGGTGAAATATGCCGTGACGGCCTCCGACTATTCCCAGCTCACTCCGGTCATGATGCCGGAGAGCAACAAGACCCTGCAACTGAACCTCGACGTCAACGGTACGACGGAGACGATGGACTTTCAGTTGCTCGACAACCTCTCGCCGGCGACTACCGCCGCAATCGAGGCGCTGGTGCAGTCGGGCTTCTACGACGGCCTGGAGATCTACCGCAACGCTCCAGACGGAACCAACACCTTCGTCCTCCAAGGCGGAAACGACCCGCCCGACCCGAGCAATCCCGACAACGTCCTCCCCATCAAGACGGACCAGTCCCCGATGGCCGAGGAGTTCAATCCGAATCTCGAATACACCTCGGCTGGTCTTCTCGGCATGGCGCGAACGTCAGACCCGGGTACGAGTTCGACCGAATTCTTCATCACCGGGGAACCCACGCGGAGTCTCGATTTCAGCTACACGATCTTCGGCGTTCAAACCAGCGGCTTCGACGTGTTCAACACGATCGCAGCCATGCCGGACCAGACGTCGAGCGAGTACCTCCAGACGCCCGTGACGATCACTTCCGCCTCGATCATCAGCGACAACCAGGACGGCGTGCTGCAAATCAGCGCGCCGACGGGAGCAACGGGCACGGTCACGGTTACGGTGACCGCCAGCGACGGAACCAACACCCCGGTGACGCAATCGTTCACCGTCACGATGGCGACCGATGATTCGAGCAATCCCGCCAATCCGTTTGCCGCCGTCATTCCGGCGACGCCGACCGCGCTGTCCTTCACTCCCGCGGGCGGAGGCAGCGCCGCGGCGACGAACTTGAACAACTCGACCAGCGGCAGCGCCTTGCAGTTCCTGGTCTCCGGCGTCACCGCCGGCACCAACGTCGAGATTCTCTGCGACGGCAACGTCATCGGAAGCGCACCCGCCACCAGCGCGAGCGTTACGGTACCGACCGACGGCACGACCACCATAACCGACGGCGTTCACACGTTCACCGCGATCGAGATCGCCCCGAACCAGACCGTGAGCGTCACCGAAAGCGGCAGCACGACGCCGCTGAGCAAGACCGCCGACGTGCCCAGCTTCAATTCGCCGGCCGTCCAATTGACGGTCGATACGGTCGCGCCGCAGTTCAATTACTTCCCTGCAACCGTGAACGCCGTCGTCAACGTCACCGACACGTGCCAGGTGTCGGTCAGCGAGGGAACCTCGACCGGGGTGACGTACACGTTGACCCAATCGCCCGCAGGACTAACCATCGACCCGAACACGGGCCTGATCACGTGGGCTCCGGGCCAGTCGCAGGTCGGCACCTCCCCAGTGACCGTCCAGGCGACCGATCTGGCCGGCAACACGGCGTCGCAGCAGTTTTCCGTCAACGTCCTGGCAAGCAACGCCGCTCCGGTTCTCACCACCACGACGCCCTCGTTGGGAACCACCGACGAGAATACCGCCACGACAATCGCCCTGTCGACGTTCATCAACAGCACGATCGGCACAATCGTCACCGACGGAGACGTCGGCAATCCCCTAGGCGGAATCGCCCTGACCGACACGACGGGCAGCGGAACCTGGGCCTACTCGCTCGACGGCATAACGTTCACCAACGTCGGCACAGTCGCTGCAAGCTCCGCGTTGCTGTTGCCCTACGATGCGGTGCTGCGCTACACGCCCAACAGCATTAGCGGCGGAACCGCCACGATTGCCTACCACGCCTGGGATACGACCGGCGGGGCCGCCGCCGGCCGCGCCGATCTGACGCAAACGGACGCCACCGGCAGCTCCACCCCCTACAGCATCGCCGGCGACGTCGCCACGCTCACCGTGACCGACGTAAACGACGCGCCCGTGCTGACGCCCGCTGCCCCTTCGCTGGGCAGCATCGATGTTCACGCCGCCAAGACGTTCGCCCTGACGACGATTATCAACAACGGCACGGGCACCACCGGCATCACCGACGTGGACCCAGACGCCGTAATCGGCGGAATCGCGCTGACGGGCACGACCGGCAGCGGAGACTGGGCCTACTCGCTCGACGGCACGACGTTCACCGACATCGGCACGGTCTCGGCCACTTCGTCGCTGCTTCTGCCGAGCACCGCCTCGCTGCAATACACCCCGACCGGCACCAGCGGCGAAACGGCCACGATCGTCTATTGCGCCTGGGACACCACCAGCGGCACGAGTACGACTAAGGTTGACACGTCCAGCAACGGCGGCTCGACGGCCTTCAGCGCCGCAACCGATACTGCCACGCTCACCGTGACTTCCAACACCGCCCCGGTGCTCACGGCGGCCAATCCTTCGTTGGGAAGCATCGCCATCAATGCCACCACCACAATCGCCTTGGTGACGTTCATCAACGACGGCACGGGCACCACGACCATTACCGACGCGGATTCGGGCGCGGTCGTCGGCGGAATCGCGCTGACGGGCGTCAGCGGCGGCGGAACCTGGGCCTATTCGCTCGACGGAACGACCTTCACCAACGTCGGCACGGTGTCCGCGACCGCCGCCCTGCTGTTGCCCAACACCGCCGAACTGCGATACACCGCCGGCGCAAACAGCGAAACGGCCACGATCACCTACTGTGCCTGGGACACGTACACCGGCACGGCCGGAACGACCGCCGACACCACCACCAACGGCGGCCTGACTGCCTTCAGCACCGCCAGCGACACCGCCAAGCTCAGCGTGGGCGTGTGCAGCATCTCCGGGTTCGTCTACGTCAACGTCGACAACGACGGGTTGATGACGAAGAACGGCCAAACGCACACGGTCCTGGAGAATGTGCTCGTGAAGCTCTACGACGATACCAGCGGCGCGGAGATAAACGAAGTCGTAACGGGCTCAGACGGTTCATACCACTTCACCGACCTCGGGGCCGGAACCTATCGCGTCGCGGAATCGCAACCTTCAAACTACCTTGACGGCAAGGAAACCCTTGGAACGATCGGCGGCGCAAGCCAAGGAACCGTCGGAGCGGATCAATTCACGCTCACACTTGCCGCCAGCGACACTGCCACGGGGTACAACTTCGGCGAGTTAGGACTGAAACCAAGTTTGATCTCCTTGAGCATGTCGCTGGCGTCCTCGCCGGCGTTCCTAGCGGTCGCTGACGTCGGGATGGCGGCCACCCCGGTCACAAGCCTCGCTTGCACCATCACGGCGAACGACGGCGTGATCAATGCCGCGAAGGCCACGTCGACCGGCTTCACCTTCGCCAACGCCCACGTCGGCGCCACCTTCCAGTACACCATCACCAGCAGCGGCGGCGGCACGCCCATCACCAGCACGGGCGCGATTACCTCGGCCACGCAGCAAATGACCGGCATCGACGTCTCGTCGCTGCCGGACGGAACCTTGACGTACACCGTCACACTCACCAGCGCCGATGGCCTGACCGGCCCGGCCGCCACGGCCACCGCGACCCTCGACCAGACGGCGCCCAGCGGTTACAGCATCACCCCCAACGACGCCAACTTGGACGCGACAACGGCGGCATCGACCGGCTTCACCTTCACAAGCGCGGAAGTGAACGACACGTACAGCTATACCATCACGAGCGACGGCAGCACTACCGCCACCGTTACCGGAAACGGAACGATCACGTCGGCGACTCAAGTCGTCGGCAACATCGACGTCTCATCCCTGCCCGACGGAACCTTGACCTACGACGTAACGCTCACCGATCCGGCCGGCAACGTCGGAAGTGCCGCACCGGCCACCGCCGAGCTCGATCGAGTTGCGCCGGCAGGATACACAATCACCGCAAACGACTCGCTGATCGGTCCCAGCGACGAAGCCTCAACCAGCTTTACCATCAACAACGCGGAGGCGTTCACCAATTACAATTACACGATCACCAGCAGCGGCAGCACCACCGCTTCCGTTACCGGCAGCGGATCGCTTACGCTGACGACGCAGACCATCAGCAACGTCGACGTCTCGTCGCTGCCCGACGGCACCCTGACGTTCAGCGTCACGCTGACCGACGCCGCCGGCAACGTCGGAGCGGCCGCCACGACAACCGCGACGCTCGACACCACCGCGCCGACCGGCTACTCGATCACCGTCGATCAGCCTCTGATCGGCGCTGCCGCCGCCACCTCCACCAGCTTTACCTTTGCCGACGCCGAGTACACCCCGGGCGCGACCACGACCTACAATTACACCGTGGCCAGCAGCGCCGGCGGCGCCGCCATCACCGGCTCCGGCACGCTCACTTCGGCCACGCAGCAGGTTACAGGCATCAACGTTTTGTCGCTGCCGGAAGGAACGCTCACGTACAGCGTCTATTTGACCGACGCGGCCGGCAACGCCGGAACGCCTTTCAGCGCCACCGCAACGCTGGACAAGACGCCGCCGTCCGGCTACTCGATCTCGGTCGATCAGGATCCGATTAACGCCGCCACGGCCACAGCTACCAGTTTCACTTTCGACAACGCCGAGATTACGGCGGGCACGACCTACAACTACACCGTGACCAGCGACAATGGCGGCACGCCCGTTTCAGGTTCCGGCACGATCACTTCGGCGACGCAGCAGATCACGAACATCGACGTTTCCGGCCTGCACGACGGCACGCTTACCTACACCGTCTACTTGACGGACGCGGCCGGCAATGTCGGAAACTCCTTCAGCACCACCGTGACGTTGGACGCGACGCCGCCGTCCGGCTACTCGATCGCGGTCGACCAAGATCCGATCGGCGCCGCCACGGCCGCGTCCAGCAGTTTCACCTTCGCCGACGCCGAGATTTCCGCTGGCACAACCTACCACTACACCGTGACCAGCAGCAACGGCGGCACGCCGGTTTCAGGTTCCGGCTCGATCTCTTCGGCGGCGCAGCAGATCACGAACATCGACGTTTCCGGGCTGCACGACGGCACGCTCAGCTACACCGTCTACCTGACCGACGCGGCCGGCAACGTTGGAAACCTCGTCACCCGCACCGTGACGCTGGACACGACTCCGCCGAGCGGCTATTCGATCTCGGTCGACCAGAAGACCATTGACGCCAGCACGGCGACGGCCGTCAGCTTCACCTTCGCCAACGCGGAGTTCACCGCGGGTACGACGTACAGCTACACGGTAACCAGCAGCGGCGGCGGCAGTTTGCCCGCCGCTACCGGCCCGGTCACGTCGGCGACGCAGCAAGTGACGGACATCGACGTTTCGTCGCTGTCGCCCGGCACCCTTACGTTCACCGTGACGTTGATCGACGCGGCAGGAAACGTCGGCGACCCGTTTACAGACAATAGCGCAACGCTGTCGTAGCGGTTCGTCAACCAACTCAGTACCGATAGTCAAGACCGACGTTGAGTCCCTGCGCCAGAAATCGGTCGTGACCGGCCGGAACGCAGGCGAGGGAACGCCGCGAAGCGTTCCGGGCGGGAATTGGGTGGGATTGACGTTGGTGTCGATCTGATCGGCGGGCCGCATGACGTTGCTCCAGTAGAGGAACGACCATCCGAACGTCGCCTTCAGGCGGCAGGTGAGATCGTAGCCCAACGTCAGGCCGAACTCGGGAATGACCGAGAAATTATTCCGCTGGAAATCGCCGATGTTCGTCGGCAGCGCCAGTACGCCGGCGTTGTAGGTCACGGGCGTCTGTCCGGGGACCGTCACTACGGTGTTGCCGCTGATGTTGACCCGCGATCGGGTGTCGCCCACGGCCAGTTTCGTCAGCAATTCGAGCGACCATCGGCAATAGTGGGTTCTTGCGGCAAACCCGATCTCGGCGCCGTTGAATTCGTTCGTCGTGTCGAACTGGTCGGACGCCGTTATGACGGTTCCCACGGGTATTTGCCCCACCGTGGCGATGTAATTCGACGCCTGGTCGATCCCGATGCTCTCGTTGAATCGGCCGTATCGGTAGCCGACCAGAAAGTCCAACTCGCGGTTGCACTGCCGCAGCACGGCTTGCCGGAAAAGCACTTCTACGGAGTTCAATTCGTTGGCGTCGCGGATGTCGAGCGTGCCGGTTTGTTGCCCTGGATACGCGATGATGACTGAGTCCTGCAGCGCGGTGCTCACGTTGAAGAAGGGTCGTGCGAGAATCATGCTGCCGTCGCTCGTCTCGTCGAACGTGGCGGCCTTGTTGGCGAGGAACATGTAGTTTATGTCGAGGCCCGATTCGCGGCAGGGGGTGAACCAGTAACCGAGCATAAGTCGCCCGCCCGAGTGAACGGCCTGATCGCCGTCGCCGGCGCTGAATAGAATTTCGGTCTCCGGCTGGCCGATCACGCCCGCCTGGGCCCGCGGCGTTGTTGCCGGGCTGGTGGTGGCCAGCGCGGGCAAGGGAGACGACTTGGTCCACCAGCCGAGATACTCGCCGCGGAACGAAAGCTGCCCGCACGGCTCGAGCCAGCGACACCAATCGGTCACGCTGCACTCGTCGTCGCAGCCCGCATGATGCTCGCCGCAGGCCGTGTCGTGGCAATCGTCGCCGCAACAGGATGGACAGTTTGCGGGCGGCACCCATTGTCCCTCACACGGATGCGCTTGCCACGGGGCATCCGGCCTCACGTCGGACTGCGCTACGGCCGGCGAGGGAACAAGCCCGACGGCCAGGAGCAGTATCGTGCAGACGACCATAGCGGAACGAGTGCCGCCAAGCCACACAGTAAACGGTGTTTCTGACATGGTTCGGATCCAGACGAAGTCCTTCCCCCCTACAGAACCGTCCGTAGGTATATTAGATAAGCCGGGCAGACCTTAACGGCACGTTTATCGGCATCCGGGTCGTTCATCCTTGACGCTATTTTTCTAGCCGCCTATGGCTGGCGCAGGCAGAGGCGAAGGAATCTAAGAAAGCCGTGTCAGGGTCGTGCGTTGTTATAGATAGGGGCAGCTGTCTGCGCGGTTTTGACGCCCCCGGGAACTCTGAGAGTGCGAAATGCGGTGAGGGAAACGTGTAACTTGAAGAGAGAAATTCTTAATATCCTCTTGGGAAACGACTTACGTACACCACGGCCGGGTCGAACTTTAGCCGGCTGCTTGACAATCCCACATCCGGTTAGTCTAATGAGACATACTAGGAACAGCCCCCCATTCGGTGAGTCTGGTGATAATCGCGAATGAGCCACCTCACGTCCGGACAATCCCAAGTGTGGTGAAGCCGCGCAATTGCCGTGCAAGCGGATCCAACATGCGACTTCGCTGCGAACTTTCGAGGCTCTAGCATCGTCATTACATTATTCGCCGTCGGAAGCCTGTTTCCCTAGAGTACGAAGAGCGTTGCGATGCTCTGGGCGGCGGGCGTTGTGTCCGTTCCGGAAAAGAGCCTACAAACAAGAAAGACGCTGGGGTGGCAACCTATTTGGTGGACTACAGCGATAGTCAGAGAGGACGCCCTCCGGTTGAGCAATTCGTCAGGGTATGTGACGCAGGCCCCCCGCCTCCCACTTCCTCTGAAACGGTCCGGGGTTGAGCACGTTCGGAAAAAAACGAGACCCAATAACGGTGGTGGGATAGCGAATACCTAGCAGTGCGTTCCGGGCCCGCGTTATAGGATGCCGCGATGATTTCTCGACTTGTTCGGTTGGCCGTGGCGGCGTGTCGGCTTTCGCTGGCGGGATCGGTTGTTCTGCTGCCGTTGCAGCCGGCGTGGGGCGACGGCGTGCCTGCCCCCAAGCAGGCCGCTCCACCACTGAAGGGACGGGCCCTGATTCTGATGGGGCTGCCGGGCGACGAGGAGCACGAAAAGCTCTTTAGCGATACCGCAAGACAGTGGCGCGACTGGCTGATCGGCCCGTTGGGTTTCAATCCGGCCGATGTCCGTGTCCTCTCCGGCGGCGCGGCGAACGGCGGCGTCTCGCAGGGACCGGCCACCCGTGAGACCATCGAAAAGGAAGCCGCCCGGTTGAAGCAGTCGCTTCGTCCCGGCGATCGGCTTTGGGTCTTCTTCCTCGGACATGCCAACTTTGACGGCGAGCACGCCTGGTTTCATCTTCCCGGACCCGATCTCCGCGAGGACGAAATTGGCAAGTTGTTCGCCGGACTCGCGTGCCGCGAGCAGGTCTTCTGGATGACCACCGCCGAGTCGGGCAGGTTCGTCAAGAGCCTTTCGGCCAAGGGCCGGATTGTGATTGCCGCAACCCGGGCCAGCGGCGAGGATAACGAGCCCGAGTTTCCCCAGGCGCTTTCCGCGGTTGTGGCGCGTCCGCTGGCGGCCTTGGACGTCAACAAAGACGGCAAGCTCTCGCTGCTCGAGGTCTATTATCGGATCATGGCCGAAGTGCGGACTCGCTACGCCGCCGACAAACGGCTATCGACCGAGCACTCGCAACTCGACGACAACGGCGACGGCGTCGGCACGGAGCGGCCGCTTGTGCCGGAAGCCGGAAAGAAAATAGGCCCCGGCGACGACGGAATCCTCTCGCTCGGGACGATCTTGCCCTATCCCCCTCCATCGCCGCCGAAAGAAGAGCGGCACGAATCGCCAAAGAACCTGAAACCCAAGCCCGCAACCCTCCGTGGCCAAGTCGTTCTGAGCGTAGCGAAGGATTTTCGTGCCGCTGCGCTGCCGCACGATATCCTTCCCTGCGCTCAGGATGACGGCCATTTTTTCTCTTTCCGGCTCGTGAACGGTTATCCCAACCCCTGAGAACATTCATGGAAAAACTGATTGAAGCGACCAAGATTGCAGACCAGGATGCGGCCGCGGCAGTGGCCCGGTTGAAGGAAGCCCGCGACAAGCTTCGCGCGGAACTATCGAAGGTGATCGTGGGCCAGGACAAGGTTCTCGATGCGTTGCTGGTCGGCCTGCTCTGCCGAGGGCACGTGCTGATGCTGGGCGTGCCGGGGCTGGGCAAGACGCTGATGGCGCGGACCATCGCTCAGACGCTCGATCTCAGTTTCCATCGCATCCAGTTCACCCCCGACCTCATGCCCGCCGACATCACCGGCACCGACATCATCGAAGAAGATCCGCAGACGGGTCGGCGGAAGCTGGAGTTCTTGCAGGGACCGTTGTTCACGAATTTCCTGCTGGCCGACGAGATCAACCGCGCCCCGCCGAAGACGCAATCGGCCCTTTTGCAGGCGATGCAGGAGTTGGAGGTTTCCGTCGGCCGGCAGACCTACAAACTGCCTCCGCCGTTTTTCGTCGTCGCCACGCAGAATCCGATCGAGCAGGAAGGGACGTATCCGCTGCCCGAGGCGCAACTCGACCGGTTCATGTTCAACATTCCCGTCAACTACCCGACGCCCGAGGAGGAAGCCGCGATCGTCACCAGCACGACTACGAACCGGCAGGCCGTGGTCAAGCCGGTGCTCTCCGCCGCCGAGATCATGCAACTGCAAGAACTGGTCCGCGGCGTGCCGGTCGCCGATCCGGTTGTGCAATACGCGGTCAACCTCGTGGGGGCGACGCGGCCGGGCTACCAACCCCAGCCCAGCAAGGATGGGGTCCACAAGTACATCCGTTACGGCGGTAGCCCGCGGGCGACGCAATACCTGATCCTCGGGGCGAAGGCCCGCGCGGTCCTCAGCGGGCGGTTCCACGTCGATTTCGCCGACGTCCGCGCCGTGGCCGTCCCCGTGCTGCGGCACCGCCTCGTGTTGACCTTCCACGCCCGGGCGGAGAACGTCGATGCCGACTCGCTGGTGGCGCGGCTGGTGCAAAACGTGCCTGAAAAGGCCAACGTGGTGAAGGCGGCCGTGGTGAAAGCGGCCGTGGTGAAGTAGCCGATGCTCAGTCAACCCCTAAAAACCGCCGCCCGGCAACTGGTCGATCCCGAGTTCTTCACCTCGCTGGAAGACCTGAGCCTGATTGCGCGCACCGTCGTCGACGGTTTCCTGCACGGCCTGCATCGCAGCCCGTACGTCGGCTTCTCCCTGGAGTTCGCATCGCACCGGGCGTATCTCAAGGGGGACGATCTGCGGCATCTCAACTGGAAACTCTACGGCCGCCAGGACAAGCTCTACATCAAACAGTACGATGCGGAAACGAACCTCGATCTGCACCTGCTGATCGATTGGAGCGGCTCGATGACGACCGATTCGGTCGGGGGAATGACCAAGCAGCGGTACGCGGGCTGCATGGCCGCGGCCGTGGCCCATCTCGCGCTGATGCAGCACGACGCCGTCGGGCTGACCTTGTTCTCGAACGTGATTCAGGAGCATCTCTCCCCACGGGCGAAATCGAACCAACTCAACGAGATTCTGCACGCGCTGGTCCGCGTGCCGCCGCGGCCGCACGGCGAGTCGGCCCGCATCCTGCACGAAGCGGCCGAGCTGATGCCCCGCCGCGGACTGGTGGTGCTGGTGAGCGACCTGTTCTACGAGCCCGAGGAATTGTTCTCGGCCTTGGACCACTTCCACTTCCACGGGCACGACGTTTTGATCTTCCAGATTCTCGATCCGCTGGAACGCAGCTTGCCGGTGGGCGGGTCGGTCCGTTTTCGGGAGTTGGAGACCGGCCACGACCTGACGACGCAGGCCGACGAAATTCGGCCCGCGTACCAGGCCGTAATCGAAAAATGGCTGGCCGATCTCGACGACGGCTGCCAGCGGCGCGAATTGGACCGCGTCTTGATGACCACCGATGAACCGCTGGTGGGCGTACTGCACAATTACCTGGCCCGGCGTGCCGGGCATTATTAGAAACCCGCTATGTTCGGAATGAGCCTGATTCATGCCGGTTTCCTTGCGGCCGCGGCGGCGGTGTCGATTCCGATATTGATCCACCTGCTGTTGCGGCCCCGCGCCCGGCAAGTGTCGATCGGCACGCTGCGATTCCTCCGGCTGGCGATGAAGGAAACCCGGCGGCGGCGGAAAATTCGCCGCTGGCTGCTGCTGGCGATGCGCACCGCCGCCGTCCTGCTGCTGGCGCTGTTGTTCGCCAGGCCCTATCTCACCGCGTCCACCGCCGGAATGGGCCAAGATCGCGAAATCATCGTGTTGGTCGATCAGTCGGGCAGCATGGCGGCGATGTACTCGGGCGAGAGCCTGTTCGCCTGTGCTCAAGCGGCGGCGGAGAAGATCCTCGCCGCCGTTCCCCAAGGCGCCACGGTCCGTCTGGGCTATTTCGACGATCGCGGCGTAACGCAGAGCCCCGAGGCCCGCATCGATTCCCGCCGCCAGCCCGGTTACGCCGGCACCGATTTCGGCCAGGCCCTCTGCTGGGCGCGCGACGTCTTCCTGACCTCGAGCCGGCAGCACCGAAAGCTGTATCTGTTGACCGACCTTCAGCGGACCGGCCAGCACACCGCCTGCAAAGGCTTTCCAGCGGACGTTGAAGTCGAAGTGGTCGAATTGGGCAAGCCGCTGATGGGCAATATCGCCGTCGAGAAGGCCGAGGTCGCCCAGCCCACGATCCGCCCCCAAGAGCCGATCGCCGTCACCGCCTTGGTGTCGAACGCCGGCGTGCTGCCCGCGCACGACCTTCAGGTGCATCTGTGGCTGGAGGGCAACGGGGTCAAGCTGGCGGATCAATCGAAAACGATCTCGATCGCCCCCTCCGCGTCGCAGCAGATCGAGTTCTCCGTGCTGATCGACCAGCCGGGGCTCTATCAGGGTTTTGTCGAGGTGGCCGCGGACGACGGGTTTCGCGCTCGACAACCGACGCTGGCTGGCGTTTGAAGCCCGCGCCGCCGACCGCATCTTGTTGGTCGATGGAGAGCCGGGCAGTTCGGTCTTCGGCAATGAAACGTACTACCTGGAGGCGGCGCTGCGGCTGGCCTTGCCCGGCAAGGAGTCGCCGCTGACGCCGTACGAGCCGGTGCGCTGGGCCCTCGAAGCAGGCTCGCACCTGCCCGACCTGACCTCTTGCGGCGTTGTCGTTCTCTGCAACGTGGCGGAGCTGGCCAACGACGATCTCGCCCGGCTGCAAATATTCGTTGTCGGCGGCGGCCGCCTGTTGATTTTCACGGGCGGGAAAGTCGAGCCGGCCAGCTACGCGGCGCTCGAACAAGCCGGCCTGCTCCCCGGCACCGTCGAGGGCGCGAGCGACGCCGGATTGTTCCGTTTCCAGACGTGGGAAAAAGACCATCCGATCTTCCGGCCGCTGAGCGATCCGCAGCAAGGCGATCTGCGCCGCGTGGCGTTCCGAAAAATCACTCGCGTCAAGCCGGCCTCCGACGCCAAGGTCCTGGCGACGGCCCTCGGCGGCCATCCGCTGCTCTTGGAAAAGGCGGCGGGCCGGGGCATCGTCCTGCTGTTCGCCTCCGCGGCCGACCGCGACTGGGGCGACTGGCCGCAGTCGAGACTCTACGTGCCGCTGGTCCATCAAATCGTCGGCTATCTGACGGAACGCCTGCCGGAGAACCAGCGGGTCCGTTCGGATGTCGCCGGCCCCGGCGCCGACAAGCCGCCAGGCGTGGCCGCCGAAAACAACATGCTGCTGGTGCGGAACGTCGACGCGCGCGAATCGCGGATCGAGCGCTATTCGCAGAAGCAATTCCGCCAGGAGTTTCAACTGACCGACGTGAAGGTCGCCGAGGCCCCGCGGCAGGCGGCCGCGGTGATACTGCCCCCCGGAGTCGAACGGCCCAACGAACTTTGGACCCGCGTCATCTGGTTGCTGCTGGCCGTGCTGGCGGTCGAGATGTTTATCGCGAATCGAACCCATGCGTAAAGACAAGAACGTTTGGCTAAGCGTTTGTAGGACGGATTTCCAAATCCGTCCGAATATCAGAGACGGATTTGGAAATCCGTCCTACATCCAATCGTTGCGTGACATCCGGTTGACGAAACGTCCACGCAAAGGAGACGTCCCATGATTGCAGTGGCGCCACCACCGAAACAACGGGCCCCGAGCGCCGCTGAGTTGGCTCGACGCCAGGCCATATTGGTCGAGCGCGTGGAGAAGACGCGGCGGCAATGCCACCGCTTCCTGTTGTTTCAGGCGGCGGTCTGGACTATCCTGGTCGTATTGATCGTTGGAGGGCTGCTGGCGACGGCCGATTATCTCTGGGTTCTCAGCCAGACGATCCGCCAGGCGAGTTGGGTGCTGGCCGCCCTGTTCGTCGCGGCGCTTGCCGTCTGGCGAATCGTCCACAGTCGGCGGACGGCCATCGATCGGATCGACACCGCCGTCGAGATCGAGACGGCATTCCCCGACCTCGGCCAGCGGGTTTGCACCACGCTGGAGTACGCCGAACCGACGCCGAACACGATGCCGGCATGGCCGTCGTTGGTCCGGGCGCTGACGACCGACACCGAAGAGCGAACCGAGCCCCTCGATTTCACGCAAGTCGTTCCCTGGCGCCGGCTGCGACTGCCGGCATTCGCCGCGGCTGTGCTGGCCGCCGGCTTTATCGCGGCGATCGCCGCCTGGCCCTCGGCGCGGATCGCCGCCATGCGGTTGTTCCTCATCCCGGTCCACTACACGCAGCTTGAAGTCGAGCCCGGCAACCAGTCGGTCAAATTCGGCCACGACGTCGAGATCCGCGCAACCATCTCGGGCCGCCCCGTGACGAAGGCGGAATTGCACACGCGAAAAGCGGATAGCGAAGGCGCCTGGTCCGACGTTTCGCTCGGCCCCGAAGATTCGCAAGGGGCCTTGCTAGTCGGTAAGCTGACAAAGTGGCTGAAGGACTGCCGCGATGACACCGAATATCGGGTGACCGCCGGCGAGGTGGAGAGCGAAAGCTACCGGCTGACGATTCTGCATCCGCTCTTGTTGCGAAAGATAGAAGCCGCGATGGAGCCGCCGGCTTACACGCGGAAAAAGCCTTCGACGGTCGAGGAGGGCGATTTCGAGCTGATCGAAGGTTCCGCCGTCCACTTCCGTTTCCGGTTGGACCGCCCGGCGCAGACCGCCTGGCTGCGGCTTATTCCGACCGGCAAGGCGGCCGAATCGGCAAAGGCCCTGCCGCTGGTGCCCATGAGCATCGACGGGAAAAACCTGGTGGGCACATTGGAAAGCGTGAGCCAGGACTTGGACTACGAGATCAACGCCGAGGCCGCCGATGGCATGAAACTCGATCCCCAGCGGTTCCGCATCACGGTTCTGCCCGATCGCAAGCCGATCCTGCATTTCGTCAAGCCGGCGGTGGTCATCGAGGCCCTGCCGACGACCGAGGTGACGATTCAGCTCGAGGCCACCGACGATTTCGGGCTGACGAGGGTCGGAATCGTCTACCAGATCGGCGACGGCCCGAAGGAGACGCTG
The DNA here is from genome assembly GCA_963719005.1 of uncultured Planctomycetia bacterium. Lineage (GTDB taxonomy): Bacteria > Planctomycetota > Planctomycetia > Pirellulales > Thermoguttaceae. Next base: position 786,831 of record CAVRAR010000014.1, on the reverse strand, counting down.
CGGCTCGACGAAAACCCGCAGCAGCCGGTCTCTCTGACGAGCCTGGCGACCCTTTATCTGGAGAAGTACAAGCTGAATTATCAAGACGCCATCGTCTACTATGCCTTTGCCGAAGACAACTATCCCTCCGGCCCGCACCGCGTCACGTCCGACCTGCAATTCATCGACATTCGGGCGTACAAGCGGAAGTTCGGCCTGGGGAGACCGGGTAAGCCGGGCGAGTCGGTCACTCTGGAAAAGCTCATCAGCAAGCAACGCACCAATTTGCAGCACACCTTCGTCCAATGCGGCGAAGCGAAAGTCGACAACCGCATCGCCAAGCGGATCGCCAAGGCGGAGGAGAAGTTGGCCAAACAGACCGAAGGGTTCGCCGCCGCGCTGGCCGAGCAGGTCGGCCGCGTCCCCTGCCTCGAACAGGCCGTCGAACTCGATGCGGGCGGCCGTCTCGGAACTCCAGAAGAAGAGCATGAAGCCCGCCTGCGGCAAGGAAGAAATGGCCCTGGCGCAACTGATCCAAGCCCGCGAAAATCTTCGCTTGTTGCTGATCGATCCCAAGACGGGCGCGGAGACCGAGAGGCTCGACTACCAGGCGCAGAAAAACCTGCCCGACAAGCCGACGAAAGACAAGAAGGACGAAGACGACGAACAGGACGAGAACCTTCAGAAGGAAATCTCGGACCTCGCGAAGACCGAGCAGGACACGGCCGATGAGCTCGAAGGCAAAACCGTCCCCGCTTCGGGCAACCAGCAATCGCCCAGCGACAACCCAAAGCCGTCGCCCTCGCAGAATCAACAAGGGCAGAGCGGGCAGTCGCAGCAACAAAATCAACAGCAACAGCAAAACGGCCAGTCGCAGCAGCAGAGCGGACAATCGCAACAACAAAACCAGCAATCGCAAGGCAGCGGGCAGTCGCAGGGCGATCCGGCCAAGCTGGCCGAGCGGCAGCGACTCGCCGCCGAAAAGGCCGCCGAATTGATGCGGAAAATGAAGGAAGATGAAGCGATCACCGACCTGGCCAACGAGCGCATGGGCAATGCCGAGCGCACGATCCGCTCCAGCGCCAAGTCCTTGGAGAGCGGAGAGAAAGGCGAAGCGGGCCAACAAGCCCGCGACGCCGCCGAGCAATTGCAGCGATTGGCCAAACAGGTAGGAGCGCTGAAAGCGGCGGAGTTGGCCGAAAAGCTCCAGGCCGCCGAAAACATCGCTCGCCAAGCCGCCCAGCAGCAGCGCGACGCCGAAAAGGGCGAAAACTCCGGCGAAAACGGACAAAGCCAACAAAGCAGCCAATCCCAGGGCGAAACCGCTAAAGGCCAGAAGGGAAATGAATCTCGCAGCGAAGGCGGACAAGGCGGCGACGGATCCGGCTACTCCCGCTCCGCGCGATCGGCCAACCGGCAGCGCACCCAGGCCGAGGACGTCCGCACCGCGGAGGATATTCTGAACGAGGCGCAAAAAGACGCCGGCCTGACCGACCCGGACCTCGCCCGCGCCCTCGAAAAAGCCGCCGCCGAGAATTCGCCCAAGGAGATTGCCGCCCAGATAGATCGGGCCGCAAAGGCATTGTCGGCCGGCCAGCGCGAACAGGCCAAACGCGAAATCCGCGACTCGGCCAAGCGGTTGGACGCGCTGGCCGATCAGATCGAAGCGGCGCGTCACGGTTTTACCGAGCCGAAACTGGAAGCATTGCTGGCCGCCGAAAAGAAGGCGGCCGAGCTTCAGAAGCAGTTCCGCGAGCCCATCGGCGATGATGAAAAAGAGGACATCGACAAGAAGATGGGGCAACTGCGAGGCGCGCTCGCCCCATTGCGCGGCACCGATCCTAATCTCGACAAAGAGGCAATCGCGCTGTCCGACGCGATCGAAGGCGGTTCTTCCGGCCGCGTCATTTGGCGGGAATCGTCGCGGCAGGGATACTTCCAGTTGCCGGAGCTCTATGTATCGAGCGTTCAGCGCGTGGACCGCGCCCTGCAAGTGCGCATCCAGGAGTTGATTCTCAAGGACGCGATGCTGGATCAGGACCAGCCGGTTCCGGAACAATACCGCAGGCAAGTGGAAGAGTATCTAAAGACGCTGTCGGAGGATTTGAGATAACACCATGCCGACACTTCAATGGTTGCCTCCGTACTCGCTCGCGGTTTACTTGGGCCTGCTGGCCGGCTGCCTGCTGGTTCTTTGGCTGGCGCGGCGTTGGGCCACGTCGCCGCTGGCGCGGAGCCCGCTGCTGCTGGTTTTGCGGGCGATCGTTCTTAGCCTGCTGATCCTGATGCTCTTGAACCCGGTCCACCGCAGCGAAATCCGCTCGCCGCCGCGGCCCGGCGAAATCGTGTTTCTGGTGGACTGCTCGAAGAGCATGGGCCTGAATCGGCCCGACAATCGGCTGGAGCAAGTCAAGCAGGCGCTGCGGCAGTGCGACGTGTCGAGGTTCTCGGTGCGGCCGAGCGTGTTCAGCTTCGGCCGTCAGCTTTCGGCGGCGTCGAGCGTCGAGGAACTCCGCGGCGACGACGACGCCACGTTGCTGCTGGATGCGTTGCAGCGGTTGCCCGCCCGTTTCGGCGCCGATCGCCCGGCCGGCGTGGTGATCTTCTCCGACGGGCGGACGACGGAAACCTCCGGCTTTCAGGAGGCGGCGGAAAGTTATCGCAAGAGCGGCATGCCCTTGCACGTCTTCCCGATGAGCGACCGGGGCGTGCTGGGCGACGTGGTGATTCAGGAATTGGTGGTTCCGCGGTTTGCTCCGGCAGGCAGCCGCGTGCCCGTCCACGTGCAGATCGCCGGCTACGGCTTTCAAGGGCGGCAGACGGAAATCCGCATCCGCGCGGCGGCCAATCCGTGGGCCAGGCCGCTTGCCGCGATCCCGGTGACGCTTTCCGGCGTGGCGGAAACGTACGACCTGGTGATCGAGCCCGACCAGGCGCCGGGGGGCGACATGGTCCTGGAAATCCCGCCGCTGCCCGGCGAGGCCGTCACCGATAACAACCAGGTGCCGTTTCGCATCGCTTCGCAAGTCAAAAAGCTTCGCGTGATTTACATGGAAGCGACCCTCGGCGACGAATACCATTGGCTTCGCGACGCGATTGTCGAAGACCCGACGATCGAATGCCTTCCGATGGAGGTTCAAACCCAATACGTCCGCAATCAGCGTCTTCAGCGCGTCGGCGATCCCGAGCCGCGGATATCCGGAAACGCGGGAGGAACTGTTTCACTACGACGTGGTGATTTGCAGCGACATCCGTCAAGAGGCGTTCAGTCAGGAGCAGCTCCAATGGACCCGTCGATCTGGTCGCGCAGCGCGGCGGCGGGTTCGCCATGGTCGGCGGCAATACCAGTTTCGGCGCCGGCGGCTGGGATCAAACCATCTGGGACGAGTTGATTCCCGTCAAAATGAGCGGCGATCGGCCCAACTCGTTCGGCCAAGGGTACACCGGCGGCGCCTTCCGCGTGCTCGTCCCGCCGACGGCCGAGCGGCATCCCATCTGGCGGATCGCGGAAGATCCGCAGCAAAACGCCGCGATCCTCGCCGCCATGCCGCAATTCTACGGCACGAATCTCATCGATCGCGTGAAACCGGGAGCGACCGTGCTGGGGCTGACCGACCGGCCGCTGCCGCTGGCGGGCGTGATGCCGGTCTTCGCCTGCCAGCAATACGGCCGCGGCCGAACCTTCGCCATGACCACCGACACGACTTGCCAATGGGGCCGCGATTTTGAATCGGAATGGGGCGAAGGCGACAACCGCTACTTCCGCAAGTTCTGGCGAAACGTGGTCAAATGGCTCGCCGAGAACTCGATCGGCGGAACCCAACGCCTGCGGATCGAAACCGACAAGGTCATCTACCGCCCCGGCCAACCGATCCAAGTGATCGCCCACGCCTACGACGACAAGCTGGAGGAGACGAACAAGTATCGGATTTTTGCCCGGCTGAAACCGGCCACGGAGATAGCGAACGGAATAGCGTCGTCGCCGCCGACGCTGGAAGAAACGCCGCTGTTGCCGGGCGGCGGGGAGCCTGCCTACCGCGGCCGGCTCACCGCCCCGCCGATCAGCGCGCTGAAGACCGAATCATCGGCGTCTTCCTCCTCGCTGCGGAGCATGGTGTTGGAGGTGATCGCGTATGACGGCGACTACGTCGCCGGCCGCGGAGAGCTCGACGTGCAGGTTCTCGACGACTCGGCCGAGTACCGCGACCTTCGCCCCGATCCCCAGCGCCTGGAAGAGTTGGCCCAGATCAGCGGCGGCCGCGTGCTGCACAACTCGCACGAGTTGAGCCGCCTGCTGGAGAGCATCAAGCCGGCGGTGGGCGAAGCGGTCGTCGCCCGTCAGCCCGCCTGGGACAATCCCGCCCTCTGGTTCCTCTTGCTGCTGCTGCTGACGGTCGAATGGATGTTCCGCCGCTATCGCGGGCTGGCGTAATGGTCTGCAACAGGATAGCTTGCGCATTTCATCGTAGGGCGGACTTTAGTCTGCCAAAGAAATACGGGGCGGATTGAAATCCGCCCTACCCCGCCTCTTCTTGCTCCATCGTCGACGTCGGCATTCCGTGCCCCGCCTTATTGGCGTAGAGGAGCCAATACGCCACCGGAATCACAAACAACGTGAAGACGGTCGAGGCGAACAACCCGAAAATCAGCGACCAGGCCAGGCCCGAGAAAATCGGATCGATGATGATCGGCGCGGCGCCGAGCATCGCCGCCGCCGCCGTCAGCAGGATCGGCCGCAGACGCACTACGCGGCTCTCCATGATCGCCTCGAACAGCGTGCGTCCGCGGGCAAGCGACAGGTGGATGAAATCGACCAGGATAATCGAATCGCGGGTGACGATGCCAGCCAGAGCGATCATGCCGATCATGCCGGTGGCCGTGAAGCAGACCGGATTCCAGAAGCCGCCCACGTCCGCAGCGCTCACGGCGTTCAACAGCCAGAAGCCCGGCATGACGCCGAGGATCGTCAGCGGAATGGCGAGCATGACGACCACCGGGATGACAAACGACTTCATCTGGGCGACCAGCAGGACGTAAATCCCGATCATCGCCGCGGCGAATGCCAAGCCGAGGTCGCGGAAGACGTCCAGCGTGATCTTCCATTCCCCCTCGCCCGACCAGACTACCTTGATGCCCGTGGGAACGGACCATTCGATCCCGCCGCCGTTGTGGAAGAAGCTGCGGGATTCGACGGGACGGGCGGAAGCGAGAGGGGAAGAGGAGGAGCGAGGAAGACGGGGAGACGGGGAGACGGGGAGACCAGGAGACACATTCGTTCCGCTTGTCTCCTTGTCTCCTTGTCTCCCCCTCTCCCCCTCTCCCCCTCTCCTTGTCTTCCCGTCCCCCTGACTCCACACAACACGATCCGCCATCACATCGACGACCACGTCGGCCGGCGGACGGCCGGCGGTCTCGGCGAAGACGTAGGCGACGCGATGCAGATTCTTGTGGTAGATCATCTGATCGACGCGGCTCTTTTCCCAGCGACCCAACTCGGCCAGCGGCACCAGTTGGCCACCGCTTCCCTGGACTTGGATTCTCTCCAACTCGGCCGCGCTGCTGCGGAGTTCCACCGGCACGCGCAGCTCGATCCACAGCGGGTTTCGTTCCGTGTCGCTTTGCAACAAGCCGGCCGTGCTGCCTTCCAACGCCGCCTGAAGCGTGCCGGCGATCTGTTCGGTAGTGATGCCGTTTAGGGCGGCTTTTTCTTTGTCGGTGACGAACGTGAGCTTCCGCTGCGCCGCTTCGCGCACGGAATCGATATCGACCACGCCCGGCTCGACCGCCAGCCGTCTCTTGACCGTATCGGCGGCCGCCAGTATGTCTTCGTAACGGCTGTCGGGCTGGCCGTAGACCTCGGCCACGACGCTGGCGATCACCGGCGGTCCCGGCGGAGTCTCGACGAGCTTCATCCGCGCGCGGTGGCGATCGGCAATCACCTGAAGCTCGTGCCGCATCCGCAGACCGATGGCGTGGCTCTGCTGTCGCCGATTTTTCTTGCCCGCCAAATTGATCCGCACATCGGCCACGTCGTCGCCCTGGCGAAGATAGTAATGCCGCACCAGGCCGTTGAAATCCATCGGCGAGGCCAGCCCGACGTAGCTGGTGTAGTCGGCCACCTCGGGCACTTCGGCCAGATACGCCTCGAAGTCGCGCACCGCCGCATCGGATCGCTCCAGTGTGGTCCCCTTGTCGAAGTCGAGCACCAGCAGCAACTCGTTCTTGTTGTCGAACGGCAGCATTTTCAGCGGCACGCTCCGCATCGCTGCCAATCCCATCGCCCCAAACGTCAACAGAACCATGATCAACAGGAAGCTCCAAGCCACCAGCCGCGAGTGGAGCAGCGGCGCCATTAGCGGATAGAACATCTTGTACAACAGCGACTGTTTCACCGCGTCGAGATCGTGGGGGTCGTGCGTCTGCCCCCTCTCCCCTTGGGTGAGGGTTAGGCTGAGGGCATCGGGTTCCAGTCCCCTCTCCCTTTGGGAGAGGGTTAGGGTGAGGGCATCGGGCGATGACTCGTCTCTTGCCGGCCGACCCTCGCCGCCCTCACCCCCGGCCCCTCTCCCAAAGGGAGAGGGGAGACTCGTCGCGCCATATTTCCGCCGCAACACGTGATACGCCAGCCACGGCGTGATCGTGAACGCCACCAACATCGACATCATCATCGTCACCGGCACGTTCAACGCCATCGGCCGCATGTACGGGCCCATCATCCCGGTGATGAAAAACATCGGCAGGAAACTGACGATCACCGCCAAGGTAGCCGTGATCAGCGGCGGGCGAATTTCGGCCACCGCTTCCAGCACGATCCGCCGCGTGGCCTTCTTTCGCAAGACAAAATGCCGAACGATGTTCTCCACGTCCACGATCGGGTCGTCCACCAAGAGCCCCAGCGACAGGATCAACGCGAACAGCGTGACGCGGTTGATCGTGAAGCCCAGCACCAGATTGACGGCCAGCGTCAGCCCAAAGACGACCGGCACCGCCACCGCCACGATCAGGGCCTCGCGCCATCCCAGTCCCAAGCTCAAAAGCCCCACGACGATCAGCACGGCCACGGCCAGGGCCTCGACCAGTTCGTTGACTTTTTCGTTTGCCGTCAGGCCATAATTCCGCGTGACCACCAACTCCATATTGTCGGGCACGATCGAGTCGCGCAGCTTTTCCGCCTCGCGCAGCACGGCGTTGGCGACCCAAACCGCGTTCGAGCCCTTCTTCTTGGCAATGGCGATGGTTACGGCGGGAGATTGTAGTCCGCACACGCCGTGTGCGGTCGCGGCACACGGCGTGTGCCGACTACCCTGCTGGCCCAGCACCGTGCCGGGGAAGAACTCGTGCTCGGTGAACCCCCGAGCCGGTCCCCAGCCGTGCCGTACGTAGTTGTTGACCTCCTCCGGTCCGTCCTCGACCTGGGCGACTTCCTTCAAGAAGACCGGCTGGCCGTCGAACACGCCGACCACCAGATCTCGCAACTGCCGGGCGTTGCCGAAGGGCTCGCCGGCATCGACGCGTATCAACTTGTCCATGTCGCGGAAGTCGCCGGCGGTTTCGCGGACGTTGGCCGCCTGAATGGCTCGTCGCAATTCGAGCGGCGAAACGTGATGTGCCGCCATGCGGTCCGGATCCATCAGCACGCGAATAACCCGCGGCCGCCCACCCACGACATACGCCCGCGACACGTCCTTGACGCCGGCCAAACGTTGCGTCAATTCCTCGGCAACGCGGCGAAGGGTCATGTCGTCAACGGAGGGATTAGGGATTAGGGATTGGGGATGAGAGGAAGTAGGGACACTGCCGACTGCCGACTGCCGACTGCCCACTGCCGACTGCCCACTTCTCACTGCCGACTGCCCACTGCCGACTGCTGCCGCCAGCGTCAGCGTCACCACGGGCACGTCGTCGATCTCGACCGGCTTGATGACCCAGCCGGTGACGCCTGGCGGTACGATGTCGATGTTCTCGTCGATCTTCTTGTAGAGCTTGACCAGGCTCCGCTCGCGGTCCTCGCCCACGTAGTAGCGAACCGTGATGATCGCCTGGTTCTCGCGGCTCATCGAATAGACGTACTCGACGCCGTCGATCTGGTAGAGAATCTTCTCCAGCGGCGTAGTGACCAGTTGCTCCACCTCCGCCGCCGAATGGCCGGGGAAGCTGACGTACACGTCGGCCAGCGGCACGACGATCTGCGGGTCTTCCTCCCGCGGCGTCAGTCCCAGCGCCGCCAGCCCCAAGATCGAGGCCAGCAGAATCAGAATAATGGAGAGATTCGACTCCAGGAAGATCTTCACGATGCGGTTCGTGAAGCCATGCTGCGGTTCGGCGGGCGTGGCGTGAAGCTCGGTCATGGGGTGGTATCCCTTCCGCGACAAGACTACTGACTCACCGCTGCGAGGCGATCCCCGACATTGTTTCCACTGTCTGCAAACGCTCGGCGATCCACACCTTGATGATCGACTGGCGGGTAACTCCCAGCCGCCGCGCTTCCTTGTCCAGCGACTGAATCATCCAAGTGGGGAAATCGACGTTCACACGCCGCTGTTCTTGATCGGGGCGGGTCGCCCTTGATAGATCGAGTTCCGGCAGCACGCTTTCGCCGCGATCAAATTGTCGGTCGAAGTCTTTAGCTTTCATAGATGTCCTTTTCCTCGTCCCTGGAACGTCTGACGGAAATGATTCGGACGGCCTCGCCACGATAGGTGACGACCGCGGACCAGTGCTTCTCGCCAATGCGGCCGATCACTAACCAGCGATCCTCGTCCTCGGTCGTCGCCGGGATCACGACCCGTTGCGAGTCGTTCCAAAGGGCTTGGGCCGCAACGAAATCAATGCCGTGCTTCTTACGGTTGGCTTCGCTTTTCGGGCCATCGTATTCAAATTCCATAATGGTATAGTTATTATACCTTTATTGTGACTTTCTGTCAATTGTTCCCGCCGACAGCACCACCCGCTCTCCTTCGCTCAGCCCCGAAAGCACGATGACGTACGGCTCGCCCTGCAAAAGCTTTTCGGGGAACATTTTGACTTCGTTTTCGCTCAGGGCTCGTCCCGTGCGAATCGCTCGGCGATTGATTTGCTTGTTGCCGGCGACCTCGACTAGTTCGAGCTGCCCGACTTCGCGGACGACGCGGCGGGGGATGACCAACGCTTTCTCTTTGTCCAACGGAATCACGATGCGGCCGAACATGCCCGAGTAGATGCCCGGCGGGCATGGCCCGGCGACTTTCACCTGGAAAGTGCGGCTGGCCGATTGTGCCTCGGGCACGATTTCCCTTATCGTTCCGCCGCATTGCTTGTCGAGCCCCTCGACCCGCACGCCGATCTCCTGCCCGACTTGCAGCCGGCGGGTCAGCGATTCGCGAACGCTCGCCACAAGCTGCATGTGGGCGGGGTCGTAAAGCGTGACCAACTGCTGCCCGGGCGTGACCATGTCGCCGACGTCCACCTTCTTGTCGATCACCGTTCCGTCGATCGGCGACAGAATGGTGGCATAATCGAGCGTGGCCTGAGCCTCGTGCACCGCCGCCCTGGCGTGGCGGAGATTCGCGTCGGCTGTTCGCAGCACCGCCCGCGAGCTATCATATTCCTGCTGGCTGACGGTCTTCGACGCCACCAATTGAGCATACCGCTCTTCATTGGCGACCGCCTGCGAGTAGGCGGCCTCGGCGCCCGCCACGGTTGCCTGCGCCTGCTGGAGCCTAGCTCGCAGGTCGGTGTCGTCCAGTCGAATCAAGACGTCGCCGACGTGGACTTTCTGACCCGCCTTGAGGTCCACTTCGACGACACGCGCCAGCAGCTTCGAGCCGATGCTCGTTTCGTGCACCGCGCGAATCGTGCCGACGGCCGATTCCGTCAACGGCAACTCGACCAATTCAACCGGCACCGACTGCCCGCGGACTTGTGACGTCTCGGACTGCACTGCAGGGCTTGTCGCCGGCACTTTTGGCGAGAAGTATCCCGAAAGCCAGAGCATCAGCACCACGACGCCGGCGGCAAAGCCCAAAAAAACCACGGCTCGGAGAATCCATCGCAGCCACCGAAACAGCAGACTCGCGCGAGTGATTCCAGGGCTCGTTGTCATCGCAAACACTCCTTCTTCCTTGGGCTGGCAGTTGTGCCGCCGCCACGTCCGGGCGCCGCAGGACAACTGTCGCGCCAACGGTGGTGAAACACGTACTCAAGGGGGACTGTCCCAATTTTCGTGTCAGCGAAAATGGGACTGTCCCCTTTTGCCGCTCAAGGGCTAGCCGGTCGAGGTTGACTCGCTGCGGCCACGCAGGGCCGCAATCCCAACCGGGCCAGAACCCACACCATCGGGCACCAGTTCGTGAAGGCCGATTGCAGCAGGTTCAAGCCGGCAAAGGCCGTCATCAGCAGCCAGGCGGGATGGACGAAGTAGCCCAAGCCGACGCTCAGCAGCACCACCACGCCCGCCGCCAATCGCAACCCGCGTTCAATAGTCATTTCACACACTCCTTCGCGTTTTCATCGTTTCCAAATCGTCGTTCAATACACTCCATCAGCCGCTCGACGGTCGGCTCGGACACTTGGTAGTAGATTCGCCGTCCATCTTGCCGCCGGGCCAGCAAGCCGCAGTGTTGCATCATTCTCAGGTGTTCCGAGGCCATGTGGCTGGGGATTTCGCACGCCTGGGCGATTTCGCCGACCGTCAATTTCCCCCGCAGCATCAGTTGCACCATCCGCAGCCGCACCGGATGCGCCAGCGTTCGCAGGCACTCCGCCGCCTCCTGAAGCTTTCCCACGTCGAGCACTTCGCTGCGGACTGTCCCAGTTTTCGCGGGCACCGCGGCGAAGCCGTGGTTGACGAGAATGGGACCGCCCCCTTTGCCGGAATTGGTGGAGTGAATTGCTTCCATGTGTTTATTATATCGTAATATCTCGACATGTCAATACAATGTTTTTTTGGAGTGGGCGGATTTGGCGGAGATGAGTCCCAACTCGTTGTCGTAGCAGATGTTATAGCAAGTCAACCGTGAACATTCGCCCGACCCACCTCCCGGGAGGCGGCGAGACTTCTGGCGGCACCCTCGCTGCTCCGAAGAAGCACGGTTCGCCTATGCAATACAACCGATAACGAGCCCCACGCTCGTTCACGAGCGTTTCCGCCGTAGGCGGTATTCGGCCCGTGTTTCAGCACGGGTTCGCGGTGGCCGCGGACGTTTCGGATTGTCACGCCCGTTCACGGGTGTCCTGCGCGGTGGATCAGCAGGAGGCCCGTAAACGGGCCTGACCATTCGCGCAAAACCCGTTCTCGCAAACCCGACATAAAACGTCGGGCCTATTACCGCCTTCGGCGGAACGGACCATGAACGGCCCTGCAAATCGCAATTTGCACCAACTCCCCGCCCGGCCCGCCGGGGGGGCTATGGCCATCGCCCGATTTGCAGTAAAATACGCCCGGCCGACTGGCCCAATGTCCACTGCTTTCCGACTGATCTGCATTCATGTTTTTCGCCCATGCAGTGGCGTTGGGGGACGACCCGTGCCGCTTTTTTGCCCCGAACGGATCGCAGATAATAGGCCGTGGTTGCCGCATCGCGATCGATATAATTCCGCTGTGAAAATCGGTGATGTTCCCTTCTCCTTCCCCAGCAAGACTTGCCGTACCTCGGTAAAGTATAACGGTCGTGCCGAAGATGACGGCCGCAAATCCTTTTCTTTTGTAACTTACGGAAACTCCGCGTTGTTCCGTACACAAGGCACGTCCGATCCTCTCATTAGCATCGCATCACGCCTCCATACGGATCGCGGGCCCCCGGTTAATTCTGTCTTGAACCAATTGGAAATGGAAATTCTCGGTCGCCTGGGTTAGAATCTTCCCCCAGACGAGGAGAATTTCATGAGTGGACAACGACGACATTTCGGCACGGACCAGAAGGCTGCCATTCTCAAGAGGTATCTGGTCGATAAAGTGCCCATCTCGGACCTCTGCGACGAGTACGGCATCAAGCCGAACCAAATCTACGCCTGGCAGAAAATCCTGTTCGACAACGCGCCGGCCGCCTTTCACCCGGTCGCCAAACGCGAGGCCAGGAGGCTTTCCGCCCAGGAGGAGGAAGTCGCCCGACTGCGGGCCAAGCTCGTTCAGAAGAACGAGGTCATCTCCGAACTGATGGAGGAGAACGTCCGCGCAAAAAAAGAGAATGGGGAACTCTAAACGGACGTTGGGTTCCCCACGACACTCGCGATGAAGTGGTCGATTACGTGCGCCGTTGGAACGAGCGCACGGAGATTCCCGCCAGAAAGTTCGTGGCTTGGCTGGGCATTGGCCAGAGCAAGTTCCACGACTGGAAGGATCGCTACGGCAAGCGGAACGAACACAACGGCTGGGTGCCGCGCGACTGGTGGCTCGAAGATTGGGAGAAGCAGGCCATCATCCGCTTCTCCTTCGAGTATCCACTGGAAGGCTACCGGCGTTTGGCGTTCATGATGCTCGACCGCGACGTGGTGGCCGTCAGTCCCAGCAGCGTCTATCGCGTATTGAAGGCGGCGGGCCGCATCGGGCGCTCGACGAACAAGCCGTCGAAGAAAGGCACGGGCTTCCAACAGCCGCAAAAACCCCATGAACACTGGCATATCGACATCAGCTACCTCAACATCCACGGCACGTTTTACTACCTGACGACGATCCTCGACGGCTACAGCCGCTACACCGTGCATTGGGAGATTCGCCGCTCGATGACCGAGCAAGATGAACTGACGATCCTGCAACGCGCGCGGGAGAAGTTCCCCAAGGAGACGCCGCGGATCATCAGCGACAATGGGTCGCAGTTTTTGGCGAAGGACTTCAAAGAGTTCATTCGCATCTGCGGGATGACGCACGTGCGCACCAGCCCGTACTATCCGCAGAGCAACGGCAAACTGGAGCGATTTCACGGGAGCATCAAGGGCGAGTGCCTGCGGCCGGGCACGCCGATCTCGCTGGAGGATGCCATCCGCATTGTGGCTCGTTACGTGGAGCACTACAACGAGGTGCGATTGCACAGCGCGATTGGCTATGTGGCGCCGGCGGACAAATTGGCGGGCCGTGAGGCGGAGATCTTCGCAGCCCGCGATCGCAAACTGACGGAGGCCCGCGAGCGTAGAAAGGAGCAGCGAGAGGCGGCCCGTTTGCGGACGGTTGCCTGATCGAAAGAAGGACGTTACGATGAGAGACGACCTGGGCGGAGGATAGGGCTCCGGTGGGAACCGACCCGAGCGCCGCCCCAGGGGTTGTGAGCGAGGTCCGGGCGGTGGTTCTGCTGCCGCCCACCTCCCTCGCTTACAACACCAAAGCGAAAAATCCAAGCACTACCAACCAACTTCAACACCCGGACGATCCTAGCAAGCCAATCGAAGTTTCCATTTCACGCTGAACCAAGACAATTCAAAGGATCACTCAGATGCGCGCACGACATTCCTGGTTCGTGATTGTTCTGATGCTAATCGCGTCCGGATGCACCCACACACAACTTTGCAGGAATACGCTCGGCCAAATGGAGACGGTCCATGAGTTGCAGCAGCAGCAAGTCCTAGACAATCTTGCGATGTTCGTTTGCAACCACAATTCGTATCCGTATTATTCCGTCGTGACATCCGGTCAGACCGCCCTCACCGACACTGGAACGCTTACCGTCAACAACGGGTTTGGGCTAACCAGCGCGCTTAAATTCGTTTATAACTCGTTAGGTATTAACCCCCAGGTGTCGCGCCAATCTCAAGAGAACTGGCAAATTAACCCAGTTAACGACTCAGTAAAGCTCACATTGATGCGTTGCGTTTATCAACGGGCTGTCGGTAGCTGCTACGGCAGAACGCTTGAGTCACCTTGCTGTCCAGAATGCCAAAAGCTCTTCGAGGCATTATACGGCCCACCCCCAACGATTGAGGACATCCATCCTAACGAGGGCGGTGCGAACGACGAAGTGAAGATTTTTGGGGCGCATTTGGCGGGCGTAACGGAGGTGAAGTTCGGCAACGCCGTGGCACCATTTGTTACCGCGCCGACCGACACTGACCTAACGGTGCGTGCTCCAGCGGTTTCTGCTGCATTGGGACCAGGAACCCCAGCACCAGGGCCGACACGAACGCCGGAACTAGCACCAACGCCGGAACTGGTACCAACACCAGCCCCAACACCAGGGCCGACACCCCAACCGACAGGGACTGAGCCCGTCACGCTGCCCGTAACGGTGCCTGTGACGGTCGGCCCCTCTCGCGCTTGGTTCACCTACAAAGCCGGGGAACACAAGGTTGTACGTGCCGCTGCACCGCCAGGTCCCGGCGCAAGCGTGGCGGCATCCAAGCCGGTTCCGCATGTGCCGGGGATTGTGACCCCAGAATGTCTGGCATTTCCACCAAACTGGTTTTGCTGGGGCGAAGAATGCCATGTTCCAAAAGACCATCGCTGCAAGCTCGTTGGGCACTACTGCGGTACCTACGTTTGGGTTCCCTCTCAGCACGTTGACGAGTTAACGAAGCTTACAATACTGATACAAGATATTGCGTACTATGACTTCCCGGAAGCGGGCCGGGCTCCGACCCAGTATCCCAACACGCTTTCTCAGACCGCGAACCAGTTGCGCATATATCAACTCCCCGCCGCCCCGGCTGTGATTCCTTGAGCTAGCCCAAGTTCGCCACTTTCATTGCTAGCAATGCAATGCTATCAAGCCCTCAAGTCGGGAAATGACAATTGATTACGTAGTTTTCCAACAATGCTACCCAAAAGTATGTAGTGAAGACCTGTAGTGAAGACTTTTTTTGGCCGGGTGTTGCTGCATAAGGACTTACGTCAACACGGGCTACACAACTCGCGAACTTGGGCTAGACTCAGCAGGCGTACCTTGCCCATCCTGATTGGCGATCCTCCGCGTTTTGCGGAAGGCAAAAGGAGAGAGACAAGAGGGGTCGGGCGCTTTGATTTTCGTTTACGTGCTCGCTTACGCCTGCACCTTCGCCCATTGCTGCTCCAGCCGCTTCGGCGAGACGGGGATTGCCGTGCCGAGCTTTTGGGCGAAGAGCGAGACGCGGTATTCTTCCAGCATCCAGCGCAGGTGCAGCAACTCGGGATCGACGACGCCTTGCGATTGCTGATGCCGGGCGTGCTCCTGGAAAAGCTGCCATCGCGGCTGGAAGTCCTGGAACTTCTCGAAGTCGCGCGGCACCCCGCCCGGCAGATTTTCAAGCCGGCTGCAAATCGCCCGGAAATACCGCGGGTATTGCCGCAGCCACTCCCACGGCGTCTTCGAGAACGAATCGGACGCCATCAGCCACGCGATCTGCTCGCGAATGTCGTCCAGCGCGTATTGCCACTTTGTATCCGGCACACGCCGTGTGCCGTCCCCGTGTTTGTCATCCGGTTTGAAGGACGGCACACGGCGTGTGCCTGCTACGGAGTCCGAGGACGGCACACGGCGTGTGCCTGCTACGGGAACGGTCAACGGCACACGGTGTGTGCCGGATACAAATTGCTCGACTGCCAAACACGCTTGGTGGTAGCCCTCGAAGAGCGGTTGGACGACCGAGAGCAATTCCTGGGCGGCCCAACCGATTCGCTCGCGGCCGGCGGCTAGCAGTCGTTCGTAATCGGCGCGTGTGCGTGGCAGGGGCTGGTCGGCGACCATCGCGCGGTCGGCCAACAACTCGGCGAGTTGGCCGCGAACGTCGAAGCCCGGCAGCGTGGCCGCGTAGACTTCCATGCGGTCGAGATTCGGCAGCCAATCGACCTGCGTTTTCAGTTCTCGCCGCGCGGCGAGGAAGCAGAGCCGCCGCACGCCGAAGCGGGTCTCATGTTCCGCCCGTGGCAGCGAATCGACCAGCCGCAGCGAGACGGTCCCGTCGCGATCGAGCAAGGCCGGATAGCCTTTGACCGAGAGCCGCCCGCGGGGCAGTTCGACTTCGGCCGGGAGATCGTCGAAGTCCCAATCGGTCAGGCCGTCGCGGTTCCAGCGCGGATCGTCGAGTTGCGAGAAGCTTTCGGCCGCCTGCGCGCCGAGTTCGCGGCGGATGGCTTCGAGGTCTCGGCCCGAGGCCAGCAGCCGGCCGTCGGCGTCGGTCACGCGGACGTTCATCCGCAGTTCCGGCGGCAGACGGTCGTCCTGGAAGGCGTCGGGCGGGACGGCGATGCCGCCGAGTTGCCCCAGCGCCGCCGCCACGGCCGCGTGAATGTTCCCCTCGCCGAAACGCAGCATCGGCACGACGCGCTCGGCCGTCTCCGGGGCGGGCACGAAGCGGGTCCGTAGCGACTTCGGCAGCGAGCGGATCAGTGCCAGCACCTTCTCCTTCATCAAGCCCGGCACCAGCCAGCCCAGCGGCTCGGGGGCGACCTGATTGAGGGCTTCGATCGGCACGTCGAGCGTCACGCCGTCCTGCTCGGCGCCTGGTTCATAGCGGTAGTCGAGCGGCAGTTCGAGGTGGCGGATGCTCAGCGTGTCGGGGAATCGCTCCTCGCCAAGTTCGCCGATGCCGTGGCGCAATAGGTCGGAGCGGCCCATCGTCAAGGCGTGCGGGCTCGTCTTCAGCCACGTGGCCAGCGTCGCGCCGTCGTAGACGTCGGCCGGCACGCGGCGGTCGTAGAATTCGTAACGCGAGAAATCGGGCACCAGCAGGTCGCGGCGCCGCAGCTTCGCCTGAAGCCGCTCCAACTCTTCGGCCAATTCCTGATTCTTCAGCAGGAAGGCGGGCTTCGGCTCGATGTGCCCCTCGACCAGCCCCTGCTCGATCATCAGGTGGCGCGACATGGCCGGATCGATCGGCCCATAGGGGATTCGTCGGCCGGGCACGATCGTCAGGCCGAAGAGCGTGACTTTTTCCAACGCCATCGCCGAGGCGTGAGCGGGGGCCCAGTGGACGCCGTGGTACGTGCGGCGGACGAGGTGTGCGGCGATCCGCTCGATCCAGCGGGGATCGATCTGTCCGCAAGTTCGCAGGTATCGCCGCGTCGTCTCGACCACTTCCGCCGCCACGATCCATTTCGGCTTCTGTTTGAAGACGCCGGAGCCGGGCCAGAGCACCGCCTTGCCGCCACCGGCAACGG
Source organism: uncultured Planctomycetia bacterium (assembly GCA_963719005.1). GTDB lineage: Bacteria > Planctomycetota > Planctomycetia > Pirellulales > Thermoguttaceae. The sequence continues at coordinate 769,814 of CAVRAR010000014.1, read as the reverse complement.
TATATTCGTAGCCGTCGCCGCGGTTGGCCAGGCTGGAGAGCAAGCCGGTGAGGATGGCGCGGTGCATGTTGTCGTATTGCCGGCGGTCGGTGCGGCCTTGCTTGACGCGACGGGCGAAAGGAGGTGAGGGGAGAGAGGAGAGGGGAGAGGGAAGGGCAAGAGTAGATGTGCGCTCGTTTTCCCTCTCCCCTCTCCCCTTTCCTCTCTCCCCTTCCCGCGAAAGGCCGGCCTGCCTGACCAATTCCATCAGCTCCCGATGGACGTCGAGCCACTCCCGCATCCGATTGAACGACAAGAAGTTCTGCCGGCACGCCTTGCGGAGTTGACCCCGCGACAGCTCCGATTTCAGCTTGTGGTAGAAGTCCCAGAGCTTCAAATAGGCGACGAAATCTGACTGCTCGTCGGCGCGGAGAGCGTGGGAGGCGTCGGCGGCTTCTTGCTTATCCAACGGCCGCTCGCGCGGATCCTGCACCGCCAACGCCGCGGCGATGATGAGCACCTCGTGCAGGCAGCCCTCGTCGGCGGCGGCCAGGATCATCCGCCCGAAACGCGGGTCGATCGGCAGGCGGCTCAACTGCCGGCCGATCTCGGTCAACTCGCCCTTGGCGTCGAGGGCGCCAAGCTCGACCAACGTTCGGTATCCGTCGTTGACCGCCTCGGGCTTGGGCGGATCGAGGAACGGGAAACGCTCGATCGGGCCAAGCCGCAGGGCCTTGGTTTGCAGAATGACGGTCGCCAGATTGCTCCGCTGGATTTCGGGCGGCGTGTAAGCGTCGCGGGCGGCGTAATCCTCTTCGCCGAAGAGCCGCACGCAGATGCCCGGCCCGATCCGCCCGCAGCGGCCCTTGCGCTGGTCGGCCGACGCACGGGAAATCGGCTCGATCGGCAGCCGTTGCGTCTTGCTCCGCGGGGAGTAGCGGCTGATCCGCGCCGTGCCCGGGTCGATTACGTAGCGAATCCGCGGCACGGTAAGCGACGACTCGGCCACGTTGGTGGCGATCACTACGCGGCGTTTCCCGCCCGGCTGGAAGACGCGCTGCTGCTCGCGCATCGAGAGCCGGCCGTACAGCGGCAGAATCTCGGGCAGCCGCCCGCTGCGATCGCCCGGCAGCGGCTGGCCGCGGAGCGTTTTGACCGTTTCGTGGATGTGCCGCTCGGTCGGCATGAAGATGAGGATGTCGCCCTGGTCGATGCCGGCCACTTCCGCGACGGCCGCCAGAATCGCCTGCTGCAAATCGGGCTCGCCGCCGTCTTCGTCGGCCAGCGGCGGCCGCCAGCGGACTTCGACCGGATACGTTCGACCGGAGACTTCGACCACCGGCGCCGGGCCGTGCGGCGTGGCGAAGTGGGCGGCGAATCGGGCGGCGTCGATCGTCGCCGACGTGACGATCACTTTCAGATCGCGCCGCTTCGGCAGCAGACGCTTCAGATATCCGATGAGAAAATCGATGTTCAGCGACCGCTCGTGGGCTTCGTCCAAAATGATCGTGTCGTATTGGTCGAGGAATGCATCGCTCTGGGTTTCGGCCAGCAGGATGCCGTCGGTCATCAGCTTGACGTAGGTCTGCGGCGAAAGGGCCTCGGCGAAGCGGACCTTGAAGCCGACGTCGCCGCCCAGGGGCGAGGCCAGCTCGTCGGCGATCCGCGCCGCCACGCTGCGGGCGGCGATGCGGCGGGGTTGGGTGTGGCCGATGAGCCCCTCGATGCCGCGGCCCAATTCCAGGCAGATTTTCGGCAGTTGGGTCGATTTGCCCGAGCCGGTTTCGCCGCAGATGACGACCACCTGGTTGTCGCGGATGGCCCCCGCGATCTCGTCGCGTCTGGCCGAGACCGGCAGATCGTCGTCGTAGCGAATCGGCGGCACGCCGCGGCGGCGGGCCTCGCGCAGGGCCACGGAGCGCCGCACCGCGTCGGCCAGCCGCGCCGGTCGCCCGTCGGGCGGGCTGCCGTCCTTCTGCGGCTCTCCCAGCGCGCGCAATTCCCGCTGAAAACGGTAGCGATCGGCGCGCATGGCACGGCCGATCTCCTTTTCAAGCTGGAAGCGAGTGGACATCGGACGCCGCCGCGATTCGAGCGCCTGTGGCCGAGGCATGAAAAAAGTCAGTCGTACCTGCATTATAACAGGAACCGAGAGCAGTGGGCATCCCGTAGCACGTGCGCCTAGACCAAGGCGGGCTGTACTTGTTATACTGAAGTGCTGACCACGCCTACTGTGGTTCGCTGGGTTGAACAGTGCTTACGATTGAGACAATGACGTAGGGAGCCACTTAGCATCCTGAGCCAGAGGCGCGTATGGTTGACGACAACCGGCACGGTAAGAATGGTTTTAAACCAAAAGGAGTTCCGGCGGAACGGGCCTATACCCACCGAGCCTGCGGGCAAGTAACTGTAGTTTCCGGTTCTGACTTCGATCGATTGGCGAATCCATTCGCTGTGGCAACTCGGACATTCTGTGTCGGCTGCCAAAGAGCCGTGTGGATTGGGTCGGTTGCTTGGGAGGACACGGGCGAATCCATCGCTACGTATCGCCGTCGGCAGCGGCAAGCGGCTCCCTTCTCGCTGAAACTATTCGGTTGGGGAGCCGGACCGCTACTTGGAGCTGCGGTCGGGTGGGCGGTGCGCCCGAATGAGATAAGCGGGGCAGTCGTCGGCGCGATCGCGGGATTTATCGCGATGGCATTCTTCGCGGCTCCGCTCGTGTGCCGATGGTTCTGGAAGATCGACTATCGGTCAATGCGCTAAGAGACCGGCAGCACTTCTTGTGGTTGAGAGGGGAGATGCCCAGAAACATCCCCTTACCTCGGCTGGACGCGCAACGTCACGATCTCCCACGCTCCCACGTCAACGGGCCCGGCCATCGGCGCGACTCGATCTTCCGCGAGGTTGCTCCGATACACTGCCCTCGCTCTGGACGAGTTCCACTTCAGTTTGACCTTGGCCGGCTTGCCCGCAGCGCCGAAGAGACGGACGATCTGCGCACGGCCGTCGGCGCTCGGCTTGATCGAGGCGACGATGACGTCAGGCGTGTCGAGCTCGAGCAGTGAAGCCGCGGCGGGAGCGACGCCGCGGGCCGGCACGACGACCAGCGGCTGGCTGCACTCGATGCCGAACCGCTGGGCCGCGATCGCATCGTATTGCTTGTGCGGCTGCAAGGCGTAGCGGAACGTCGTCGGGCCCGATTGCTCGGCGAGGTAGTTCGTGTGCCAGTGGTTGTTCATCACCCAAGAATAAAAAGTCGGCGAGGACTCGGTTTTACCGATCCAGGCATTGGGGTCGGTCTGCGAGCCGATCAGATTGGCGGTGATCGCGCCGACTTCGACCAGCGGGGCGTCCAGCGTCGCGCAGGTCACGCCGTAGTCCTGGTTCGACACGTCGACCCAGCGGCCGACGGTGAACCAATTCTTGCACGCCCCGGGCAATTGGTCGATTTCCGGCCGAATGACCGCCCAGGGAATGTCCATTCGCGTCGTGCAGCCGGGGACGTTGAAGGCGAAGCCCAGATGCACGCCTTCCTTCTCGCGCACGGCCGTCTTGTCGAGCGTGTTGAGGATGTCCACGCGGTCCACCCCGTCGATCACGCGAATTTCGCGGCTGAACTTCGCGCAGCCCGGCGCGGCCGACTCGATCAGCAACGAAGCCAGCAACGGGCCGGATTCCTTGATCGTGACCTTCGCCGGACCCGACTGCCGCGCTTCCTTCACATTGCTGCCGAGAACATAGTAGTAACGATTCATGCCGACGCCCGATTTCGCATCGCAAAGTTCGGCGTGGATGGCGGGACTGCGGAGGCTCTGGATCGCGCCCGAGGCTGCGTCAAGCCGAAGCGTGACGGCTGGAGTGTAAAGCGACGCTCCTTCAGCGTACGCGTGGCCGTCCTGGCCTTCCGCAGGGCGCTCCCGGCCGTGATCGAGAATCGGCGGCCGGCCAGGGCCGGAACATTCTTGGCCAAGAACGCCAACTCGCCGGTCGCAAGACGTTGTGCCGGAACCGGCTCGCCGTCGGAATCGACCACCCCATCGCCCGCGGTGCTTTGTGCCTTCGGCAGCACGACGAGATCGGTTCGCGGCCAGCAGGACGTATTGAACACATCGACGGCCGACGAAGTCTGGGCCTCGTCACGTCCGGGCGTTGCCGCCGCGAGCAAGCGGCGCGATTGGGCGTCAGCGTCGAGTGCGTACGCCTGCTTGACTTTCCATTGCTCCTTGACGAACGGCGCGTCGGGCTCGTCGATGCTGTTGTACGCGCCCCAGGTGTGTTCGTCGTAAAGAACCACGTTGCGCCACGCGGCGTTGAACTTCTCGGCGGGATACCGGGCGGGATCGAGCATCGCCCAGAGCGTTTCCGCCTGCACCAGCCGCTCGGCGGCAGTGCGGTTGATCGCCGTTTCGCGGGCCGACGAGGCCGCGCCGTCTTCCCAGTAGGGCGTGAAGTCGCCGTGGAACGATGGAATCTTGTCGCCGTAGCGCCGTTCAAACTCGGCGAATAGCTTGCTCGTGGTCGTAATCACCATCTTGGGATAGGCATATTTGGCGTTCCATTTTCTTCACCAGGTCGGAAAGTCCGGCGTCGGGCGCGCCGTTGTCGCCGCCGACGTTCCAGCGGAAATAGACCATGTCGTAGGGATACCCGGCTTTCTCCAATTGCGCGACGCGCTCGAACAATTGCTTGTCCAGCCGGTATCCGGTGTGGCCGAGGGCATAGCCCATGTACGGAATCCAAGACAAGACCTTGTGCTCGCCGTCGGGGCCGATCCAATAGAACGGTTTATCTTCCCAGGTGCTCATGGTTCGTCCCTATGCGGTCGGCGTAGTTTGGGCCGATGGAGAAGTATTTCACCCCGGCCTGGTTCATGGCGGAGACGATTCCCCAGGTGTAGCCCGGCACGTCGCTGATCATGGCCGAATTGACCTTCACGCCGCAGCGCCGCCCGAGCATGTCGCCCCACTGCATCAGCCGCAGCAGTTCTTCGGGCCGGCAGAGGCCGGTCAACTCGTTGCCGTAGAGGGCGTCGAGCTCCACGTTGCCGCCGCGAATCGCGTCGACCAGCCGCTGCTGTTTCTCCGGCGGCTGCTTTTGCAGGTAGCTGTCCATCGCCCAGAGAACTTCGGCGTTCCACTTGAAACGGGCCTCGGGCGGATAGTCGGCGGTCTTGCGGATCAAATCCAACGCCGTGTCGATGTTCGACCACTGCTTCTTCTCCACATCGGCCTGCAATTGCGTGTAACCGATATCGACGTGCGAATGCGGCAGCAGATAAACGACCCATTTTCGCACGGGCTTGAGCGTGACCGGCCGGTTGGAAACCGCCCCGCCGGGCAAATTTACCATCACGTATTCCACCGTCTCTTTCTCGACCGCCGGCACGGTCAGCTCGATTTCCTGCGTTCCACGCTTCAGGGAGACCGTTGCATTTTCCGCGCCGACGACCGCCACGGTCGCTTCGGCCGGTTGGCCGGCGTGGCGAATGGTCAGCCGCACCGGTTGGCGGAGCTCCCCGTCGCGTCTGACCAACACCGCTGGAGCTTCGATCTTGTCCACGCGAGTTTGGTAGGACGGGCCCAACGGCAGCAACTCTACGCCTTTCGGCGCGTCGAACCCGATCCAATCGTAAAGCACCCAACTGCCGGAAAGCGTCGTGATATCGATGTCGTTTGCACCTTCCTTGAACAGCGATGGGGCGATATCGATAACCACGCTATGCTTGCGGGCTTGCGACAGCTCGCCGGCAATCGAAGCGTCGCCGCCGCCGCGACGCATCCTCTTGTCGGCAACGCGCCGCCCATTCACGGCGATTCGCAGCATCGGCGGTATCTGAGCCTGCGTGTCGGCCAGATCGATCCGCAGCCGACAGGTCGCCGTCGGCTTCTGCTTCAGCCCGAACGAGATCGTGAAGGTGTGACTTCGAGCCCCTGCCCAAGCGTCGGCCGGCCCGGGATGCACGTAGGGCCAATCCCGCTTCGCCTCGGAGACGCCGACCACGTACAGCGGATCATCGGCGAATTTCGCGTAGTCCTTCGGCCCCAAAGCGAACTCCGCCGTCTTGCCATCGGGCGAGCCGATTTGCCACAAGAGCCGCGGCTCCTCGGCCGAAGCGACCTGGCATGAAAGCACGCAGGACAACAGCAGAAACGGCAGCGTCGGCATGGTAATCGCTCGGGACATTTTCTGTTTCTCCAGCAAGGAGCGGGGGGCAGGGGCACAGGAGCGGGCTGTCACAACCGTAGGTTTCTCTCGGCCCGCGACTATCGAATATTCTACCACAAGCACGTGCTCCTGAAAACATGCCAACCGGAGCGCCGAGGGCCGACCCCCGAGACAAACCCAAGGAACTCATGGTAATATGGACGTCATGTCGAACGTCAAGCTCGAAAACCTAGGCAAGACCTTTCCCGGCAGCATCCGCGCCGTCGATCGGCTCGATTTGACCGTTAGCGACGGGGAGTTTCTGGTGCTCGTCGGCCCCTCGGGCTCGGGCAAGAGCACCATCCTGCGCATGATTGCCGGCCTGGAGCAACTGACCGACGGAACGATCCGCATCGGCGACCGAGTGGTCAATCACGCGTCGCCGAGAGACCGCGATGTGGCGATGGTCTTCCAAAACTATGCGATGTACCCGAACAAGACTGTCCGAAACAACATCGCTTTCGGGCTCAGTCGCCGCGGAGTGGCGAAAACCGAAATCGCCCGCCGTGTCGCTTGGGCGGCGGAGTTGCTCGACTTGCAGGGGCTTCTCGACCGCAAGCCGCACGCCCTGTCCGGCGGGCAGCGGCAGCGCGTGGCGCTGGCCCGGGCGTTGGTGCGGCGGCCGAAGGTATTCCTGCTCGACGAGCCGCTCTCGAATCTCGACGCCAAGCTCCGCGCCGACACCCGCGCGGAGCTGAAGCGGCTGCACCGCCAGTTGGCCGTCACCACGATTTACGTAACCCACGATCAGGAGGAGGCAATGACGCTCGGCGACCGGATCGCCGTCCTCCGCGGCGGCCGGCTTCAGCAATGCGGCACGCCGTTGGACGTCTACCACTCGCCCGCCAATCGCTTCGTCGCCGGCTTTATCGGAACGCCGTCGATGAACTTCATCGACGGCCGCCTGGCCGAAGACGCCGCCGGACAGTTCTGGTTCGAGTCGCCATCGCTGCGAGTGCCGATCGACAAGGGCCAACGTCAGATTGACGGTGTCGAAATACCCGGGAGCCAAGGGCCCCCGGAACGGGCGTCTCTCGGCGGTTGCCCTCCGGGAGCCGTTGGCTCCCGGCTATTGTCCTACGACGTTGACAACCTGAGAGTCAACAAGAAAACTGTCTTAGGAATCCGCCCCGACAACCTCCGACTACAAGCGGCGTCAAGCGATGCCCACCAACTCGCCTGGAGCATCTCCGGCACAGTGGAAGTGATCGAGCCGCTCGGCGGCACAATGGACTTGCGCGTCAGGATCGCCGACGGCCAACGTCTCGTCTGCCGCGTCCCGGCCGAACCAATCCAGTGCGACAGCCAAGCAACCTTGCACGTGGATTCGTCGAAGACGCATCTGTTCGCGGCGGACGGGTGAGAGCTTGGCTAATCTAGGCAAGCAACACCGCCACTCAGGGTAGTCTGGCGGCCGCTGATGGCGTTGACTTTGCCGACTGCCCCTCTTTTAGCGACCAAGACAGCCTAACGAAAGTGCCGGTTACGTTGTGTCGATCAGATTTAACGGAGGGATCCAATAATCCAGATATGCGGACAAATGGTTGTTCTATTGTCCGAGAGAGTCGGCAGACGCCTCAAGAGATCGTGTCGTTGCCCGCTCCGGCAGGATCCCCGCAAGGTTGTTCCGAGGCGATCTGATTTTTGGCCCACCGCACTGAGAAAGGAGTCTCGTCGATGAGTTCAACGAACGTCCAGTTGCGTTTCCTCGGTATGGCGATCGTCGTCCTAACGAGCCTGATCGCGCGAGCAGAGGGGAACGCCGATCTACGTATCACGCCCGTCCCAACGGCCCAAGACGCCGTTAGCGCCCCTCTGCCGACGCCCGCCGCTCAGGACAACGTGGGGAGCGGTGCACCCACTCTGCTGCCCGAGTCTGCCACGACCGCGGACAAAAAGGTGGAATTGGTGACGGAGCGCTACCGAAATGGAAAGATCAAGATTGAAAGAGAGGTCACCCGAGACGCCAACGGAAACTACGTCAATCAGGGAACCTATAAGGAATACGATCCCGATGGCAAGGTGCAGAAAACCGGAGAGTTCGTCGACGGCAAACAGCAAGGGAAATGGACCCAGACATTCGCCAAAGACGAGGGGCATCTTTTCTCCACGGATCATGACACCGCGTTCTCCGGCCCGTTCGTGTCCGAGGCGACCTTCGTCGCCGGGCGACTGGACGGCGCCTGGACCATCAAGGACCACAAGGGGCGGAACGTCGTCGCATGGAGCTTCGACAACGGCGTTCGCAACGGCAAGTGGACCTGGTGGTATCCCAACGGCGAAAAGCGGTTGGAGGCTACCTTCAAGAGCGGCAATCTCGACGAAGACGTGGTGGAGTATTGCCAGAACGGCCAGCAGGCATCCAAGGACACATACGTCGACGGCATGCGTCTGACAAAAACGGTGGGCTGGTATACTTTGGGACAGAAGCATTTTGAGGGCTACAATCTGCAAGCCAGCGACATGCCCGAACCAACCTACGATTGGTGGAAGAGCACCGTTACCACCACCCCCGCCAAGGCGGCTGAAAAACAACTGAAGCACGGCGCTTGGGTCGAGTGGTACCAGAGCGGCAACAAGAAGACCGAATTCCAGTACGATCATGGCGTCGCAACGGGCCGGTTTATCTGGTGGTATGAAAACGGCCAGAAACAAGCGGAAGTAGACTACCGTGCGGGTGCGCTGGGGGGCATCTGGATTACGTGGCACGAGAACGGACAGAAAGAATCGCAAGCCACGTACCGAGACGGCGAGCTCGTCAACCCCTTGATGCACTGGGATGCGGACGGAAAGCTTCTGGATGTGCGCCGTCCCAATCAGCCGTCGGCTCCGCAGCAAGCTCAGCAAGCGTCGAATCCCAGCCACACGACGAGCCGGCAAGCGCCTTCCTGGATGAATCGCAGTCGCTAGAATCGCCCGACAACGCGGGACGCGCCTCGGGACCGGCCGACGACAGCCGGTTCCGAGGTTTTTTCGTTTCTGCGTCAGGCATGACGCGGGACGGAGACGTGGACGGAAGCCGGGGCATTCTGAGCGCAGCGAAGAATCTCGCAGTTCCGACGAGATTCGTCGCTGCGCTCAGAATGACAAGGTGGCCCAATTGTCACAGAATCCCTGGAGCATTTCCGGTACGGTGGAAGTCATTGAGCCGCTCGGCGGCACATTGGACCAGAGCAATCTTCTCTCCGTGGCAACCCAACACACAGGTTCGATGAAGGTTCACTTCCCGGGCCGATTGGCGAAAATCAGCGGACGGTGGCCGCACCCTTTCGGCCGTCGATATGCTCGCGATGTTCTGCCTGCCGTTCGGAGAAGACGTCTACTCCTGCAGGGGCCTGCCGCATTGTGGGCAGGTCGGGGCTGAACGGGAAACTATCCGCCCACAGTCCGGACACGGATGGAAGTCTTTGCCGCTCTCCGGCTTTGCACGTACTGCTCTCACGACCAAGAACACCGCCAACACGATTGGTCCAATGAACACCACCAAGAGGACCGCCGCCACAATCAACAGATGCACAGGGGCCATGTTCCACCGTGTTCTTGGCTGTTCGAGGCGCTCTTGCACCCTTGTTCATTCATCTAGTGCTTGTTGATCCAACGCAGCAATGCGATGGCCGGCACGGTCAGCACGACGTTGCTCATCCAAAACGAGATCGGCGGCAGCGTGCCGGAGGTCGAGAGGTTCTCGCTGAGCATCAGCAACGGATAGTACAACGCCAGGATCGGCAGAAAACAGATGAAGAAGTTCGTCAACACGTCGGCGTGACGCCACAACATCGCCACCGGAATGCCGATCAACGCAAAACACAAGCAGGTGAAGCCGTTCGACCAGCGGCGAAACGGCTCGGTCTTCAGGCGAAGTATCCTCGACTCTTTTTCGGCGATTTGGTCGCTGATTTGCTTGGCGTAGTCCTGCGGTTCCACGATGTTGAGAATCCTGTTCGCCTTTCGATAGGGCTCTCCCACTCTGAGCCACGTTTCGAGTTGTTCCTTGAGCGTCTTGATTTCGGCCCGAAGCTCGGCGATGGAATTGGGGATGTCCCCCATGGCGACCCAATCGCGGTGATGGCGGTCGGGGGGCGGCACGACGATCGGCACGGAATACAGAAGCTCGCCGGGCCAAAAGCCCCGCTTGCCGTCGATATCGACCTGGCTATTGATGCAACGCAGCCACAGCACCGGTTTTTTGCGATCGGAGCGGTCGGTCCAAATTTCGGCTTCCTCGGCGGAGATCGTGGTTTGCGGACGGCCCTCCTGCCCCTTCAGGATGATCGTCGGCTGGATGAGTTTTCGGCCCTCGACTCGCTTCACGGTGATGGAAAACGGGAAGTTGTCCCCTTCCAACGAATGCTGTCCCTGCAAAACTCCGTACACGATCTCCTCGATCGATTCGCAGACGGTCCGTGCGACGCTTGGCCTGCACCAGGTGGCGGCGATCTCGTACATCCAGACGGTGCCCAAGCTGAGGAAGCCCGCCAACACGACGACCGGCCAGACCACGACCATCGGATTGATGCCCAGCGACTTGATCGCCACGATCTCGTTGCTGCCCGTCATCCGGCCGAACACGCTGCTAACCGAGTAGAGCATGGCCACCGGAATCGTGATGCCGAGCATCTCGGGGAGCATGTAGGGCATGGTTCGCAGCATCACCATGGTCGGCAGGCCCATCTTTTGGCCTTCGCTGAAGCCCATGCCGAAGGTGACCATCAGCGTCAGGCCCAACAACCCGGCAACGAAAACCTTCAGCACTTCCCAAACCACGTAGCGCGTCAGAATGTACATGGGCTGGATTGTGAGGGGGGCGGGAGTGTGGGTCAAGTTCAATATGGGAACGCAGAATGCGGAATGACGAAGGCCGAAATCCAAATGACGAAAGAAATCCGAAATCCAAATGACGAAACCAGGTGTCTCGCCGAAAATCGTTGGGATTCCTTAATCCTATTCGTCATTTGGATTTCGACATTCCTTCGTCATTTGGATTTCGAGCTTCGTCATTCCAGCCCCCACATTCCGCGCACCTTACCCAGTCTGCCAGCCCGTTGCTCTTGACCGATTTCGGCCTCTCCGTTATCGTTCCCGCCTGGCCATGAGGTCGGTGAACGCATGACTGGGTATTGGATCGCGATCTACTTGATTCTGGCGGGACTCGTCGTCATCGAGTCGCTTGCTCTTGGCATTGCAGACGTGGGAGCACTGCCGCTACGTGCGGAGCTGCATGCGCAGCATCGTCCGTCACCAGCCGGCCGGCCGCGTCGCGCTGTTCGCCCCGTGCAAGGGGGTCGATCTCGATCTGGAAGCCAATCTCCACTCGCTGCTCGAACAGGATTACGACGATTATGAAGTGACCTTCATCGTCGAGAGCACCGACGACACGGCTTACCCGGCCATTCGCCGCGCCATGGCGCAGCATCCCAACGTGGCGGCGCGGGTGGTCGTCGCCGGCCGGGCAACCGACAGCGGCCAGAAAGTCCACAACCTTCGCGTCGCCACACAGCACCTCTCGCCGCAGGTCAAGTATCTGGCCTTCGTCGATTCCGACGCGCGGCCGCGGCGCGAGTGGCTGCGCGGGCTCGTCTCGCGGCTCGACGACCCCCGCTTGGGCGCCGTGACGGGCTACCGCTGGTTCACGCCCGAGAAGGCCAGCGTCGGCAACGCCCTGGTCTACAGCATGAATTGCGATGTCCTTTCGCTTCTGACTCGCAGCAGCCACTTCCTGATCTGGGGCGGCTCCTGGGCGATCCGCCGCGACGTCTTTGAGCGGATCGGACTGCGCGACGCTTGGAAGGGAACGCTCAGCGACGACCTGGTGGCCAGCCGGCTGATGCGGCGGGCGGGCCTGAAGGTCCGTTTCGAACCGGCATGCGTGGCGGCCTCGTCGTTGGACCAGTCGCTGGGCCACGCCATGTCGTTCATCCGCCGCCAGTACGTCATCGCCCGGCTCTACACGTTCGATTGGTGGCTGTTCTCGTTCGTGTCGGCCATGTTCTCCAACCTGATTTGGTTCGGCAATCTGGGCGTGCTGGTGTTGGGTCTGTTGACCGGCTCGCCGTCGCCTTGGATTCCGGTGGCCGTCAGCGCGGTGCTCTACGCCGTGACGGTCTATCGCGGCTGGCTGCGTCAAGGGCTGGTGAAGGTCTATTTCCCCGGCTGGGAACCGGCGTCGCGCCGCATCCAGCGGTTCGACATTTGGGCCAATCCCTTGGTCGAACTTGCCCATTGGGTTCGGCGTCAGCAGCGCGGCGGTCGGCAGGCAGATTCTTTGGCGGGGCATTCGTTACCGCGTCCTCCCCGGCGGCCAGGTGCAAGAGATCCTCCGCGACGACTGCGAAAGCATCAGGATCGACGACCAATCCGACGCCGAGCCGAAGCACTACCGCATGGCCGGATAGTAGGTTATGCTTTAGCATAACATCTGTATGTTTCCCGCGTTATGCTCAAGCATAACCTACATTCTTGTCTGCCTGGAAAGACCCGGCATACTTGGCAGACAGGAATGTCTGCCCCACCAAACATGCTTCGGAGCCATCCATGCCCTACGAAGTCGAAATGAAGTTTCCGGCGGCCGATCTGGCGGAGTTGGAATCCCGGCTGGCGGGCCTCGGGGCGACGATCGCCGCGCCGCAGTCGGAGGTGGACGTCTATTTCGCCCATCCGGCCCGCGATTTCGCCAAGACCGACGAGGCCCTGCGGATTCGTCGCAAGGGATCACTGAACTTCATCACCTACAAGGGCCCGAAGATCGACGCGGCCACCAAAACTCGGCGCGAGATCGAGTTGCCCTTGTCCGCCCGGCGGGCAAGCCGCCCAAGCGTGGACCGACCTGATCGAAGCGTTGGGGTTTACGCCTGTCGGCGAGGTCCGCAAGTCGCGTCGCAAGGCCCGCGTCGAGTGGCAAGGCCGCAGCGTCGAGGTTTCGCTGGACGAAGTCGCCGGGCTGGGCGTCTACGTCGAGTTGGAATTGATCGCCGAGGCCGACGGCCTCGACGCCGCCCGGTCGAACATCCTTTCGCTCGCCGACGCGCTCGGGCTGAAAGACAGCGAGCGGCGGAGCTATCTCGAACTGCTGCTGGAAGCTTGACGCGTGCGACGAGCGATAGTATGCTGAGACGACCTCGGCAAGTCGTTGCCGATTGCCTTACAAGCCGCTTGCGGCTTCGCACGCGCCACTAAGATCATCCAGCGATGCCCCTTCCGCCCGGCGAAAAACGAACCCACTATCGCTGGGTCGTCTGCGCCTGCTGTTCTTCGCCACGACGATCGTCTACGTGGATCGTCAGGTCTTCGGCATTCTTGGACCGCTGCTGACGAAGGATTTTGGTTGGTCGGAAAAGGACTATAGCTTCATTGTCAGCGCGTTCACACTAGCCTATGCGATTGGTTACTCGCTGGTCGGCCGGGTGATGGACGTGATCGGCGAGCGGAAGGGCTTTCTACTGATCTTCGGCGTTTGGAGCGTGGCCGAAATGGCGCATTGTTTGGTGAATCCCATGGTCTATCGTGGGCTGCCGTGGCTCAATGCCGCGTTTGCCGGCACGTTCCTCGGTTGCCTCACGCCCACGATGGTCTCCGTCGCTGGGTTCAGCGCAGTTCGCTTTACCCTTGGTTTGTGGGAAGGCGGCCATTTCCCCGGGGCCATCAAGACCGTCGGCCAATGGAATCCCAAGCGCGAACGCGCGCTGGCTACCGGCATTTTCAACAGCGGCAGCAACGTGGGCGCGATCACTGCCATCGTGGCTGTGCCGCTGATCGTCAAGACTCTGCAGTGGAATTGGGCCATAGCATTCTGTCTGACGGGTTCGTTGAGCCTCATTTGGCTCGTGCTTTGGCGACGGCTTTACGGTCGCCCCGAACATCACCCCAGAGTCTCGCCCGAAGAATTGGCCCACATCCGCAGCGATCCGGCCGACCCTCCCGTTTCGATCCCCTGGCTGAGCCTGCTGGGCTACCGTCAAACCTGGGCATACGTACTGGCGATGTTTCTGGCTTCGCCGGTATGGTGGTTCTATATCAACTGGACGCCCAAGTTCCTAGAGAACAATTACAGAATCCCCGTCCACAAAATGGTTTGGTCCCTGATCGCCATCTATCTGATGGCTGACCTCGGCAGCATTGGGGGAGGCGCGTTTTCCTCGTGGCTGATTCGCCGCGGCGCAACCGTCAACCTGGCGCGAAAAGTGGCTTTTCTCGTGCTGCGCCTGTTGCGCCCTGCCTGTCACTCTGGTTCCCCGCGTCAGCGACATGAGGCTGGCCGTGTTCTTGATCGGGGTCGCGGCCGCGGCACATGCCGGCTTTTCCGCCAATCTCTATACCATCGTTTCTGATACCATCCCGCGCAAGGCGGTCAGTTCCGTCGTGGGCCTGGGCGGAACGGCTGCCGGCCTGGGTGGCGTTGGGTTCGCCATGCTGATCGGTTGCGTTCTCGATTGGACCAAAGCCATTTCCGGCGAAAAGGACTATCTGATTCCCTTCATCATCGCCGGTTCCGCCTACCTGATTGCGACCGCCGTAATTCACCTGCTCCTGCCGCGGCTCGAACCGATGACCTTCGACACAGAGGAACCGCCCGCTTCCGACCGCCGCTGAAAGAGAACAACATGACGCCTCGCGAACGTGTCCGGGCAGCCCTGAATCATACCCAACCGGATTTCACGCCGTGCGACTACTACGCCACGCCGGAGATCCATACGGCGTTGGCCCGTCACTTCGGCCTGCCCGAGCCGAAGCCCGTTGCGGGCGTAATGGGTGGGGGGACCGGCTCGTTGGAGGACGGCGGTGTTGCCCAGCGGCTTGGAACCGACCTCCGCTACGTCGCCCCGCCCTACATCGGTCCGCCGCAGCCGAAGTTCGACGACGGCTCGTCGATGAATCTTTGGGGCCTGCGCCGCCGGCCGATGGCCAATGAATACGGCGAATACGCCGAGCCGGTCGGATGGCCCTATGCGGCATGGAAGACGGTCGAGGAGGCGGAGAAGTGGCCTTGGCCCAGCCCGGACTGGTTCGATTACGCCGCATTGCCGTCGCTGTGCGATCGGTATCGCGATCTGGCGATTGTCGGCGGCGGAATGCACGTCCAGGATTTCATCAACGGCGTGGCATTCGGCCGAGGCGTCGAGCAAGTGCTCTTGGACATCGCCACGGAAGACCCCATCTATCTGTATATCGTCGAGCGACGGCACCGCTTCTACATGGCCTACATCGAGCGGATGCTGGCGGCAGCGGCCGGGCGAATCGACCTGATAATGTGCGGCGACGATTTCGGCAGCCAGCGCGGGCTGCTGATCTCGCCGGTCAGCTTCGACAAACTGTTCGCCGCGCGGAAGAAGGAGCTTTTCGACCTGGTCCACAGCTTCGGCGCCAAAGTGTCGCATCACTGCTGCGGATCGAGCCGCGCCCTGATTCCGCGGTTCATCCAATGCGGCATGGATTCGCTCCAGACGATCCAGCCGCAGGCCGCCGGCATGAACCCGTACGATCTGAAGCGCGAGTTCGCCGGCCGAATCGTCCTGCACGGGGCGGTCGACGTGCAAGGCTGGCTGCAACGCTCGACGCCGTCGGAAATCGAGGCCGAGGTGAACCGTTTGACGGATGAAGTCGGCGCCGGCGGGGGTTTCATCCTCGCCCCCAGCCATCATATCCAGCCCGACACGCCGCTGGAAAACGTGCTGGCCGTCTACCGCGCCGTCGCCAAACGCCGCGGAGGGAAGAAGTTATGATGCCACGTTTAGCCGCGCCCCGCAGGGAATCGCGCAGTTTAGCCGCGCCCCGCAGGGAAGCGCGTAGTCTCCTCGCCAAACGCCGCGGAGGAACCAACCCATGACGCAAGGCCCCAATCCGCTGTTGCACAACGAAATGCTCCCGGTCGAGATCGTCTTGGCCCCGGCCTGGTGGCATCGGCATGAAGGGATCACCTTCGACGAGGATTTCTTCTTCCATCCCGCCAAGCGGGTCGAGGCCGAGCGGCGCATGGAGAACGCGCTCTACCAGCGCTGGGGCCGCTTCGGGCTGGGCGCCGACCACGACAAACTGCTGCCGATGGTCGGGCCGGTCCATCTGGCCGCCGGTTTCTTGCTCTCCGAGATGTTGGGATGCACGGTCGAGTACGCCGCCGACGGGCCGCCGCTGGTCCGAGCAGCGAACCGCGAGACCCTCGACGTGTCGCCCGAGGCCGCGTTCCAAAGCCCCGCGCTACCGGCGTTGGCAATCGCTCTGCGACGCCCTGCAAACCAAGCACGGCGGACTGCTGGGCGACATGAACTGGAGCGGCGTGCTGAACCTCGCCCTCGACCTGCGCGGCCAGGCCCTCTTTCTCGACATGCTCGACAAGCCGGCGGAAGTGCCGCGCTTCTTCAGCGGCATTGCCGCGGTGATCGAACGCTTCACGCAGACGATGTTCGCCAAGACCGGCTCGACGTCGATCAGCACGAACCGCACCGTCCGCTGCCTGCGCCCGGCGGTCTATCTGCATTCGGAATGCTCGTTGACGATGGTTTCCACCGGCGATTACGAGCGATTCTTGATGCCGCTGGACGCCGATTGGAGCCGCCGGCTCCGCCCGTTCGGCATTCATTATTGCGGCAAGGATCCGCACCGCTACGCCGACGTCTTCGCCCGGCTGCCGCATCTCGATTTTCTCGACCTCGGCTGGGGCGGCGACGTCGCCCGGCTGCGGCGATCGCTGCCCGACACGTTTCTCAACATCCGCTACAGCCCCGTCGAGATCGTGCATCACACGCCCGAGCAGATCCGCCAAACGGTTCGCCGCTTGGTCCGCGAATCGGGCAATCCCTGGCTGACCGGCGTCTGCTGCATCAACATGGACGCGCAAGTGACCGACCAACAAATCACCGCGCTGCTGGAAGAGGTGGAATACTTGCGCGTGGAATACGGAAAGTCGAAACCTTGAACTCCGTTAACATCCAATCAGCCATGCAACTGCCCAAGTACTCGATCGGCGTCGGCGACCGCTTTGCCCATCAGGGAGCGGCGCAACTTCAGGCGATTATGTCGGCCGCCCGCAATGGCGTCGAAGTCGCTCCCGTCTGGAACAAGTCGCACCGCGAGCACACGATCGTGGGCAGCCGGCCGGCCGACGTCCGCGCCGAGGCCGATCGCGCCGTGACGGCCCTCGGCTGGACCGGCCCATACTTCGTCGATGCCGACCACATCAGCCTGAAAACCGTGGACGGCTTCTCTGGAATCGAGCGACTTCTTCACCCTCGACGTCGCCGACTGGATCGGCCGTGACGCCGGTGACAAGGCCGTTGACGATTTCGTCGCGCGGCACGAGCGTCTGCTGGGTCGCCTCTCGCTGCCGGGCATCGACCGGCCGCTGGAAATCTCGCGGCAGACGATCGCCGATGCGGCGCGGAAGTTCCTGGCCGCGATCCGCGAGGCCGGACGGATCAATCGCCGCATCCAGCAGGCGAAAGCCGGGCAATCGCCGGTGATCGCGGACTGTCCCAATTTTCGCGGGCGCCGCGGCGAAGCCGTGGTCGACGAAAATGGGACTGTCCCCTTTGCCGGGATCGGTGCAGCCCCGGTGATCGAAGTGTCGCTGGACGAAACCGATCGGCCGCAAACGCCGGTCGAGTTGCTGTTGATCCTCGCCGCGGTCGCCGAGGAAGGCATTCCCGCCCAGACGATTGCCCCGCGCTTTGCCGGCCGGTTCAACAAGGGGGTCGAGTACGTCGGCGACCTGTCCGAGTTCGCCCGGCAGTTCGAGGAGGACTTGGCGGTCGTGGCGTTCGCGATTGGGGAGTTTCGGCTGCCGAAGAACCTGAAACTGAGCGTGCATTCCGGCAGCGACAAGTTCGCCATCTACCGGCCGATGCACGACGCGCTGGCACAATTCGACGCCGGCGTGCATCTGAAGACGGCCGGCACCACCTGGCTCGAAGAATTGATCGGTCTGGCCGCCGCCGGGGGCACGGGGTTGGAAATCGCCAAGGACGTTTACGCCGGAGCATGGCGTCGGTTCGACGAACTTTGCGCCCCCTACGCCTCGGTGGTCGATATCGACCGCGGCCGGCTGCCCTCGCCGGAGACCGTCGCAAAATGGGACGGCGGCCTGTTTGCCGCGTCGTTGCGTCATGATGCGGCGTGCGCGGCCTACAATCCGCATTTCCGTCAGCTCTTACACGTCGGCTACAAGGTCGCGGCCGAGATGGGCGGCCGTTTTACCGCCGCGCTCGAACGGCACGCCGACGTGATCGCCGCCAACGTCACGCAGAACCTCTACGATCGCCACCTCCGCCCGCTGTTTCTCTCTTCCTGATGCGATGGGCCAGACATCCCTGTCTGCCTAGAAGGGCGGCGGCACACGCGGCAGACAAGACTTTCTGCCC
Organism: uncultured Planctomycetia bacterium; assembly: GCA_963719005.1. GTDB lineage: Bacteria > Planctomycetota > Planctomycetia > Pirellulales > Thermoguttaceae. The sequence continues at coordinate 751,284 of CAVRAR010000014.1, read as the reverse complement.
CACCTGGTGTGTCCAGCGCGGATTTTTGCCAAAAAATATCTTCGACCGCGAAAATTTTTTCGCAAACGCACCGGCGGCCGTCTCTTCCTCCAAATTCGAGCCGCTGACGGCGATCTGGAACGATCGCCGACGGAATTCGATCGCCGCATCATCCGCATTTTCTTCGCCGCATCGATGGCTACTCGGCACGCGCATGGTCGGCGGTATTCTCCTCGCAACAGCGACGGCGCACTCGCGCAGAAAGAAATTGCGGAGGGGGTTTTCGCAAATCGAGATCCTCAAAATGCGCTGCAACACGACAGACCGCCCAGCAGCGCGAACCCAACGGCAACGGCGCGCAGCAAGCCGGCGAAAACGGTCGAATCACCGCACGGCACGTGTCCTCGTAACTTCTTGCAGAATAACGGGTTGTGGTTCTCGCCCGACAGTATTCCAGCCCGCGCGAAACGTCCGTTGCCGTTGGACGCGGTCCTGCAAGATTGGACACGCTTTGCATCGCGCAGCGTAGCGGCGGTCGAACGCGCGCTCGTGCAGTATCGTTGTTGCAATTCGGCGCGATTGGCGATGCGCCGGTGATGATCTTGGCGACAAACAATCCGCGCCGCGTCGATGCGCGGACGACGCAGCCCGAACGACGCCGACAGCGTGCATCGTTGGGCGATGCGCCGTGCGCAGCGCGCATGCGCACGGGCGACGACCGATCGCGGCGGCGTTGCAACTGCCGCACGATGAGCATTGTGCGCGGAAAAAATTTTCCTCTTCAGCGAAAATTGTACTTGCAAAGTTTTCACAAATGAGTACGATCATAAAAAGTTCTTGTGGCGAGAGGTCGGCCGGACATCGGCCCCAGCCTGGATGACGGACGCGACCCTCGCTTGCACGTTTGTTAGGAGGACGTACGTTGGCTAAGAAGAAAGCTGCCAAAGAAGGTTGCGAAGAAACCGGCTAAGAAGGCCAAGAAGAAAGTGGCCAAGAAGGCCAAGCGCAAGGTAGCCAAGAAGGCGAGGAAGTAGATGTCGGGGGCGGCGTTGCCGCCAGACAGTGTTGTCGCCAGACAGTGTTGTCGCCAGACAGTGCCGCCAGCCGGTTTTCTACTCGAAACCTTGCGGCTTAACACGACGAGAAAGGATCGCCCGGCACGGCTGACCGGGCGGTTCGATTTCTTGGCGGATCGTGTGCCACTGCTTCGCAGAAGCAGTGTTCGAGCACCGGTTACGTCACGGCACTGCTTCTGCGAAGCAGTGGCACGCGAGGGCTGTTTCGCCCGCCGGCTCACTCCGCCGCGAACGGCGGTGCATCGCCGCTGAGTTGGCTCAGCGCGTTTCGGGCGGCACGCTGCTCGGCTTCCTTCTTATTGCGGCCCCAGGCCGGCTGATAGCGATCGGGGCCGACCTGGGCGGCCACCTTGAAGCACTTGCTGTGATCGGGCCCCTTTTCATCGAGCAACTGATAGGTAGGCGTGGTGCCGTGCTCGCGTTGCGCGAGTTGCTGCAAGAGCGACTTGTAATTGCTGCCCGTCTCGCCTTCCGCGGCCAATTCGATTTCGGGCCCCATCGTCGTGCCGATGAACTGCCGGGCCGCCGCATCGCCGCCGTCGAGATAGATCGCGGCCAGCAGCGACTCGAACACGTCGGCCAAAAGCGACGACGGAACGCTCGGATGCGTCGTCATCCCCTTGCCCAGAATCAGAAACTCCTGCATCCCCAGCGCCTGGCTGATCTTCGCGCACGTCTGCCGGCTGACAACGATCGATTTCAGCCGGGTCAGCTCCCCTTCGAGGAATTCCGGGTATTGGTGGAAGAGAAGTTCGCAAACCACCGCACCGAGGATCGCGTCGCCGAGGAATTCGAGCCGCTCGTTCGACGCCAGCCGGTGCTCCGCCCCCGAGGCGTGCGTTAACGCCGATAGCAGCAGACCCTTGTCCTTGAATTCGTAGCCGATCCGCTGTTCCAGCTTCAACAGGAGCGAAGCATCCGGAAATTCGGAGGGATTGATGCGATCTGTTGACATCCCGCAACTCATGCTGGCCAAAGGCGCCCTCGTGGCTCCCTCTATTTAAGTTAGCCGCGCAAGGGGGACCTGTCAACCACCCCCAGGGCCGCGCAAAACTAAACTGCTGCATACGTGAATTCGTCGGGCGCAAGAGCAGGGTGGGTCGAGCGCAGCGAACCCCACCATACGACCGTGGCGGCGAAGCACGCCGTAAGGCCGTCGCAAAGATGAAAACTGGCGGGGCTCGCTGCACTCGACCCACCCCACTCTTGTGGCGATCACCGCTTGTTGCCGGGGACGCCCTTCCGTTATACTGCTGGTTCGTCCGAAGCACACAGCGGGAGAAGGCTGAAACTCCCGATCTCATCGCCTGCCTGGCAAACGGAGCATTCATGACAACGACATCACTGCAACCTTGGGATCGGAAAGCGGCGGACGAGCTGGCGAAGCAGTTCCGCTACGTGGTCACCGACATGATCTGCCGATCCGGCTGCGGCCACATCGGCGGGGCCTTGAGCCTGGTCGAGATCGTCATCAGTCTCTATTACCGCACCATGCGGCTGCGTCCCGACGAGCCGCGCTGGCCCGACCGCGACCGGCTGATCCTCTCCAAAGCCCATGCCGGGCCGGTCGTGTATACGGCGTTGGCCTACAAGGGCTTCTTTCCCAAGGAGTGGCTGGCCACGATGAATCAGGACGGCACCCGGCTGCCCAGCCACGTCGATCAGCTCAGGACGCCCGGCATCGACATGACCGCCGGTTCGCTGGGCCAGGGGCTTTCCTGTGCCTGCGGCGTGGCCCTGGCCGGCAAGATGAACCGGAAAGACTATCGCACCTTCTGCATCATCGGCGACGGCGAGAGCGACGAAGGCCAAATCTGGGAGGCCGCGATGTTCGCCGCGCACCACAAACTCGACAACCTCGTGGCGATCACCGACTGCAACAAGATGCAGATCGACGGCACCACCAAGGAAATCCTCGACATCGAGCCGCTGGCCGACAAGTGGCGGGCTTTCAACTGGGAAGTCTTCGAGATCGACGGCCACAACTGGGACCAGATCGACGACGCCCTGCAAAAGGCGATTGCGGTGACCGGCAAGCCTGCCATGATTATCGCCCACACGCTCAAGGGCAAAGGCAACGCCGCCGTCGAGGACCGCGTCGACAGCCATCACGTTGGCGTCCCCGACCGGGCGACCTACGACAGGTTCATCAACGGATTGGGCTACTCCTGCCCGCTGCCCTACGCAAACTAAGGAGCCGACATGCGTCACCATGAACTGACAATGCAGGCCGTCTACGCCATGACCCTCGGCGAACTGATCGAGGCAGACCCCAATGTCCTCTGCCTCGAAGCCGATCTGGCGAAGGCGTCGGGCACGATCCCGCACATCTCCGAAAACTACCCCGATCGCTTCATCGACGTCGGCGTTTCGGAAGCGAACATGATCAGTCTCGGCGCCGGCCTGGCTGCGGAGGGCAAGATCCCCTTCTGCTCCAGTTTCACCTGCTTCGCCACGCGCCGCGTCTACGATCAGATCACCATCAGCGTGGCGTATCCGAACAACAACGTGAAGATCGTCGGCACCGCACCCGGCATCACGCAGGGCTCGAACGGCGGCACGCACATGTGCTTCCTCGACCTCGCCATCATGCGGGCGATGCCGAACATGCACGTCTATTCGCCCGCCGACGCCTACGAGTTGCGGGCGATCATGCGTCACATGGCCGACACGAAGCAGCCGACCTATTTGCAGGTGATCCGCTTGAAAATGCCCGGCATTTTCGACAACGATTACGTGTTCGATCCCAACTCGGCCAAGGTGATGCGGCAGGGCGAGGACGTGACGCTGGTCACCACGGGCTACATGCTCCCGTTCGTGTTGGCCGCCGCCGACCGGTTGGCCAAGGAAGGAATCAAGGCCGACGTGCTGCATTACCCGTCGGTCAAGCCGTTCGACGCCGCCACGCTGGTTGCTTCCGCTCGAAAGACCGGCGGGGTGGTGACGGTCGAGAACCAGAGCATCGTGGGCGGGCTCGGCGGGGCGGTTTGCGAGATTCTTTCCGAACAGCATCCGGTGCAGGTCAAGCGGCTCGGCATTCCCGACAAGTTCGGCGAGGTCGCCACGGAAGATTATCTGTTCGAGAAGCACGGCTTCGGCGTGCCGCATATTGTCGCCGCCGCGAAATCGCTGGCCGCCGCGAGACGAGTCTAGCGTAGCGTCTCACACGAATTCTGGTCTATTGCGGAATGTGAGCGAGGATTTCGACCCGGAGGGCCGGCCGGCAATAACCCAGCGATTCGTCGCTGGGTCGAGGGGGGCGAAAGAGCCTCTCTCGTCCCGCAGGGACGCTCGAAATGGAGTGCGAATCGGCAAAACAAACGTCAGCCCTCTTGCGGGGCTGCTTCGTGCGGCCCACCATCGGCTAGCCTCCTTGCATTCGGGAGCAGACCGTCTTGACATGAACCAGCCTGCACAAACTCCCCGAATGCCGGGAGGTCAACTATTGCGCTACTGTGCCTCCATTACCAAATAAGCTGGACTTCCTCGATAGCGCCGGTTGCCGTCTCGCGGCGGGCCATCAATTTCTAAAACGCATATTCCAAGCCGGCCGTGGCGCCGTGATAGAACACGCCGGAGGTGCTGTTGACGCCCAGGGCTTGCACGCTTACTGGCAGCGTAATATTGCTTTGGGTTTCCTGGATTTGGGCGGGTGCCAGAGCGACGCCTTGCAGCCACATCGCTTCATAACCAACCTTTAGCGAAAGCCGCCGGGTAACTTGATACTTGCATTGCAGGTCGATCTCGCCAAGGAAGGCGGGGCGATTGTTCGAGGCGGACTCCCAGCACGGGATCCTATAGATGCTGACTTCCGTCGTCTCTTCCGCAACGTTGTCGAAAACCCCGGCCTTGGCTACGCCGTCAATCGAAAAGCGACCGCGCTCGAGCAGCTTTCCATCCGCGCCGATCTGGAAACCATACAGATTGTTCCTCGTGTTGGTATCCCAGAAAGGCGCCGCCCTCTCGGGCGGCAACGTTCCTTGAAGATCCTCCCACAGGCCGACCCAACGGAATCCTGCCAGCATGGTGACGCGGGCGCAAGGATTCCATCGCACGTTCAACTCGGCATTGTAAAGTCGCGAGGCATAATCCCATACCATCATCTGTCTATCTTTATTGTCTTGCGTTTGCAGAAAGCCGCCGGGGGCTCGCATGACCAGCCAGTCGTCCGGAGCAGGGCCAACGCCTCGATAATCATCCCAGCCATTGATCTGGAAATACGACAATTCCAAGTCGCAGCCGCAATCGCCGTGACGAATCAAGCCCACTCTCGGCCCGCCGGCGAAGCCTTGTTGAAGATCGTTGGCATTGAGCATTTCGACGCCAGGAGTCTTGGACACATCGTGAAGCGACACGGTGCCCGCCACTGTTTCGACGAGCGTTTGATTGAAGCTGCCGATCCGATCCAGAATGACGAAATCGGCCGAGGCGGTCCATCGGAGACACGGCTGGCCGAAGCCCGCGCCGCAGCAGCCGGCACACTGCGACGGGTCAACCGCCGCCTCGGAAAACGACGGTGGCGAGTCGTCTCCGTTGCCTGTCATCCTGCCGCCGGTCACCAAAGCGTCCTGGCCAAAGACAGCGGCGGCACTTGTTGACAATACGACAATCGCACAAAGAACCGTTCCGAATAGTCTACGAGCATCCACCTATTCACCTCCTTGCATGACAGGCCGCACGTCGTGCGAGCAACCCTCCTGACATTTGTATCGGACGCATGAATCTCTGGCGTCGTCATTTAGATGGTCTGTTTGAAAGAGAGACAAAATGCGCGACTCCAAAACTCGCGTGTCAGGTTGGTATGGGAGCGTGAATAATCCGACTTTAACGCCTGTGCCGGTTCGTCTAATTGCTTCGTTTCTACCGCGCCGACAAACCTGATGGGGGAGCGTGTATCGCCTGAAATCCCGCGTTAGGCAGGCCCTTCATGAGACGTCGGCTTCCCGTCGCCGCCACGTGCGGACGAGCCGGTCTGCGCGAATTCGATAGCCTAGGGGGGGCAAGTCGAATTGCCGCTCGCGATGCGCCCATACGCGAATGGCGGCAAAGTCGGCCGTGCTTGCCGCGTTTGCCATCCTGACGGTGCTGGCCGCCTTGTACTTCGCCTGGCCCATCTGGCGGGCGACGCTGCCGCTGGAAATCGACGTCGATGAACCGTGGAACGCCTACCACGCCGACGCCGTTCGCGCGGGCAAGCCGCTCTATCCCGATCCCGACGGACTGGTGGCCAACAACTATCCGCCGCTGTCGTTCTATCTGATCGGCGGGTTGTCCGCGCTTTTCGGTGATGCCGTCTACGTCGGCCGTGCCCTGTCGCTGCTTGCCACCGCGTCGATCGCCTTGGCCATCGGCTGTTCCGTTCGCCAGTTCGGCGGCTCACGACTCTCGGCGGGGCTCGCGGGGCTATGGTTTCTGGCCACGCTGTCGAGGTTCGTCGATCGCTACGTCGGAATGAACGACCCGCATCTGCTCGCGCTGGCCATCATGGTCTGGGCGATGGTCTGGTTCGTCCGCTGTCGCCAAAAAAATCGCGGCGTCGAAGGGGCCATCCTGCTGATGGTCTTGGCCGGTTTCTTCAAGCACACGCTGTTCGCCATACCGATCGCGACGCTGGTTTGGCTGGCGCTCGGCGATCGCCGGCTCGCACTTCGCGCGGCGATCGTGGGAGCCGGTGCGGCGGCGGTGGGCCTTGCTCTTTGCTGGATGGCCTACGGCGGCGTCTTCTTCCGGCAACTGATGATGCCTCGGCAATACTCGCTTACCCAAGCCCTGGCCAGCCTCGGACGCCTGCAATGGATCGCTCCCGCGCTAATCGTTTTCGCCGTCTGGTTATGGCATCGCCGGCGCGGCGGGGACTGTCCCAATTTTCGTCCAAGCAAAAATGGGGCTGTCCCCTTGAACAATAAGAGGGTGCCACTGCTTCGCAGAAGCAGTGCCGGGCTTGCCCCATCGTCCTGGCACTGCTTGTTCCAAGCAGTGGCACACCGCGGTGAGAAATGTGGATCAAGCAACGGCACGGCCGATGACGGGCTGCGATTCACCGTGATCTTCGTTGTGACTGCCTTCGTGCTCCATTTCTTCCAGAAAATGGGGGCCGGCGTTGACGACAACGCCCAATTCGAGTTGGCCGTCGCCGCAGCGATCGGATTGGGGCTGGCGTTCGACCGTCTCGGCGCGATCCCGTCGGTGCGGCGTTGGGGGATCGATCGCAGCCGGTTCGTCGTCGTTCTGATTCTGATCGGAAGGCTTTTGGCGTCCGATTGCACGTCGCCCTATCTTTTGGTCGTCAGCCCCGAGTTTCGCGCAGGCCTGGAACGCCGCGCCGCCGCGATGGACAGCAAGGCCGCCGAAATCGCGGCGATTCCCGGCCCGGTCGTCTGTCCGGTAATGACCGTCAGCCGCCGCGCCGGCAAGCCGTTCGTCTTCGACGCCTTCGCCGTCGATCAGCGAGTGAAGACCGGTCATTTGTCGCCCGACGAATTGAAGCTGCGTCTTCAGGCTCAGGGCATCCGATTCGAGTCAGTCGTATCCGACCCACAATCGAATCTAGTGCCTTGATGGTGCCGCGCCGCGATACCGCCGAATTCCACTGACACTACTTGAGTGAGTTGCATCGCGTGGCGAACATGTTCACTCACCTCTGCCAGCCGATCGCCGAATAGACCGAGATGGCACTGCGGTTCGCCGCAGCAGAACGGCGACCCCTCAGCCGTGAAATGGAGAGTGGCGAACGCCCGGATGCGATCTGGTGGCGAGCCATGTACCTCCGCCTCGTCCACGCAGAACCATAGGCCCGGTCGGGGAAGCCCACAGACCTCCATGACGGCTTTTTCGACCAGCCGCTTTATTTCTGTCTTGGAGCGCTCATCAACCATACAAGAATCTGCCTGCAAACGTTCTTCACCAAGCGTTCTTCACCAAGGGTATTTGTCTATGGCGTCGCTTTCCATTTCTTTCCCGCCCACACGGCCAGCTTCTCGCGGAATATCTTGGCGTTGTGGCGGATATCGACCGGGAAACGGGGATGCAGCAGGAAGTCGGTGATTCGGGCCGTCAGTGGATTCGACGCGGCGAGTTGACGGATTTCGGCGAGCAAGGCTTCCCGCTGCTTCGCGGTTTTTGGCATCTTCCCTCGATGCGGTTCCAGGATAATCACAGGGCGTTGCCGGCCGGCGGGGCCGACGCCGACCAGCGCGCTGCGGCGGATGGCGGGGTGCTCGTTGAAGATCGCCTCGCAACAGACCGGATACATCGGGCCGTCGGCCGTCAGCACTCGATGGGCCACGCGGCCGCAGAACCAGAAGCGATCCTGCTCGTCCAGATAGCCGCTGTCGCCGATCCGGTGCCAAACCGCCCCGCCGTCGGCGATCTTCGACAGCGCGTTCCATTGCGTCCGCGTGACGTACGCCCGCGTGACCTGCGGCCCGGTGACGATCAGTTCGCCGATTTCATCGAGGGGCATCAAGGGGGACAGTCCCATTTTTGCTGAGGCGAAAATTGGGACAGTCCCCAATTCCTCGACGTCCTCGATCGACCGGATCGGGCCATCGACGATGCGAATCACTTTCCAGCGGATGTCGCGGAACCGCCGCCCGACGCACACGCCGCCGCCTTGGCGGGTTCGCGCCGCCGTGCCTTCTTCATCACGGTGGGGCAGACATTCTTGTCTGCCAGATGTGCCACATTCTTCCCGGCAGACAGGAATGTCTGCCCCACCAACAGAAATGTCTGCCCCACCGTTCCGGCAGGCAGGGATGTCTGCCCTGCCGAGCACTTCGCTGGCCGAGTTCGAGGCGACCGGCAGCGACTCGGTCGCGCCGTAGGGCGTGTGGACCTCGCCCTCGGGATGGATGCACGCCTTCGTGCGGCGAAGCACCTCGGCGGGAATCGGCGCCCCGGCCGATAGCACGCGGCGGATCGTCGGCAGGCGAAGCCCGTTCGTTTCGCAGTACCGGCTGACGCGGTCCCAAATCGCCGGCGAGCCGAACGCCTGCGTCGCCTGCCAATCGCTGGCCGCCTCGATGATCTTCAGCGGATCGACCTGCGCCGGCCGCGAGGGATCCATGTCGGGAATCACCGCCGTAACGCCCATCGCGCAGTTGAACAGGCCGAACAATGGGAAGCAGGGCAAATCGATTTCGCCGGGCTGGATGTTGTAGAACTCGCGAATCTGATCCACCTGGGCGTCGAAGTTGCGGTGCGAATACAGAACGCCCTTCGGCGGACCAGTGCTGCCGGTCGTGAAGATGATGGCGGCAGGGTCGTCGGGCAAAGTCCCCTCTCCCCTTGGGAGAGGGCTAGGGTGAGGGCTGACGACGGATTGTTGATTGTTGATTGTTGATTGTTGATTTGGAGATTTGGAGATCTGGAGATCTGGAGATTGACGAACAGGTTGCGGTTTTGCACTGCCCACTGCCGACTGCCGACTGCCCACTGCCCACTGCCCACTACCCACTGCCGACTGCGCACTCCCGGGCGTTCGTAACTGTTCGAGCGTGATGCCGTCCCAAAACCAACGCCGGCCGACGGTGACGTTGAAGCGGGCTTTCGGAAATCGCCGCCGCAACAGCCAGCGAACCGCCTGGACGGCCGGAATCGCGATGAAGCCTTCCGGCTCGGCCTCGGCCAGGCAGCCGATCAGGTTCCGTCGTCCCATGCCGGGGTCGATCAGAATCGCCACGGCGCCGGACTTGAACAGCCCGAAAACCAGCGAGATGAAGTCGATGCCCGGGCGAACCAGCAAGGCCAGCCGCGTGCCCGGCGTCACCCCGAGCGCGTGCAGTCCTCGGGCGATGCGATCGCTATCGTCGTCGAGCTGCCGGAAGCTGACGTGCCGGTAACGCCGCTTGCCCTGGGCGTCGTAGTCGAGCGGCTCGACCACGGCAATCGCGTCGGGCATAGCCTCGGCCATGATCGAGAGCCGGCGGCCAACGTTCATTGTCGCATCCATGATTCCCCCCATCATGGCAAGCGAAGCGGGGCGGTGCAATGCCCTGACCTCGATCAAAGGCCGTGCTGTTGACGGCCCCTTGAAAGGTTGTAGACTATACCAACGGGGTATGGAGCCTGGAGTGGTGGAGATCGGAATATGCCGGAAATCAGCCGATTCTTTGGCATCGTGATTGCGATGTTCTGCAATGAACATAATCCGCCACACTTCCATGCTCGCTACGGAAAAGACCAAGCGGCCATTGAAATAAGAACGCTTCGTGTCCTCGAAGGTCGGCTTCCGTCACGAGCAATTGGGGTTGGTGATGGAATGGGCGTCGGAGCACCAGGAAGAGCTTCTGCAAGGTTGGGAACAGGCTCGCCTTGGAGCAAATCCAGACAAGATTGAGCCGCTGTAAAGGAGTGTGTTCAGCCATGATTCACGACGTTGTTTCCGCCGAGTACCGTGGCGAGTACAAGATTGAAGTTTGCTTCGACGACGGAAAACGCGGCGTCGTCGATTTTGCTAGATACGTCGACGAGGGCGGGGTTTTTGGACGTCTTCGCGACTTGGACCTTTTCAAACGGTTCCGCATCAACGAGGAACTCGGCGTGTTGACATGGGAAGGAGACATTGACGTAGCGCCAGAAACGCTCTACTGCGACGCAACGAATACGCCGTTGCCGGACTGGATGGATTCCGAGGGGACACCATTGCCCCTGCGGAGCCGATAATGGACCTCTCCTATTGGCTTAGTCTGTTGGGTATTGCCGTCGGCCTGGCGATGGACGCCTTCGCGGTCTCGATCGCCGCCGGGCTGGCCATCGCTTCGGTCACGCCGCGGCACGTGTTTCGCATCAGCTTCCATTTCGGGCTGTTTCAGTTCCTGATGCCGATCCTCGGCTGGCTGGCCGGCGGGCAGTTGGCAAACTGCTTCGGGCCGTACAACCGTTGGGTGGCGTTCGGACTGCTGGTCTACGTCGGCGGCAGGATGCTCTGGGAGGCTTGGCACGAAAAGAAGGCTGAAAACGAGCGAGATCCTACCCGCGGCCTGACGCTGGTGACCCTCTCGATTGCCACGAGTCTCGACGCCCTGGCGGTCGGCATGAGCATGGCGCTGCTGGGCGTGTCGGTGTGGCTCCCCGCCGTGGTGATCGGGATTATCACCGCCGCGCTATCGGCCGTCGGCATCACGTTTGGCGGCCGGATCGGCCCACGTTGGGAGCATTGGGCCGAAGCCGGCGGCGGAATCGTGTTGATCGCGATCGGCCTGAAGGTGCTCTGCATGGGATAGGGGCCCGGCATCGCGCTAAGGGCCGGCAGTCGTGCCGCTGGGTCCATCACTCTCATCCCCCGTTGGTATCAGTTTCGCGCCAAGACCACATAAAGAAATCAATAAAATGCATATTGACTTTTAGTTTCTAAACTATAAAATGAAACAACTGACGATTAAATGAAGTGTCTTGAGTTGATCGACCGAACAACTTGACCGCCTTGCGTCCCATGCAAAAGACTTGGCTCGACTATCTGAGCGACGATGATTTGGCCTTCGTCAAACGGTTCATTCTGGCATCGGGCTCGCTGAAGGAGTTGGCCCAGGTGTACGGGATCAGCTACCCGACGGTCCGGCTGCGGCTGGATCGATTGATCGCCAAGATTCAGGTTGTGGAAGATCAGCAGGTGACGTCGCCCTTTGAGAAGCTGCTGCGGATGCAGTACGCCGAAGGCAAGATCGACCTCGACACGCTCAAGCGGCTCCTGGCCGCACACCACGAAGAACTGGGGGAACGCCGTGACACTTAGCATAATTGCCAAGATCGTTCTTTGGAGTTTTGTGGCGATTGGAATCGTGGCCCTCGTCTGGGCTACCGCCTTCCGCGAGCCGGCCGAGCAGCAAATCCTGCGGGAAATCACCTGGTCCGAGTTGAAACAGGCCGGCCAACTGAAAGTCGGCGAAATTCAGCGGGGCGGACCGTCGGCAACGGCGGAAGAATTGAAGATCGAGAATCCCGCCGGCGAGCCGAGGGTCTTTACGCTGATGGATCTGAAAGACCCGGGCACCACGACTCTTAGCTACGGTGTGCAGGGTTCCGTGCGCTGTGAAGACGTGCGAGGAAAGAGTTACCTGGAGATGTGGAGCTATTTCGCCGGCGGCGGCGCGTATTTCTCGCGCACCCTGGGCGACGCGGGCGTGATGCGCCATTTGCAGGGCTCGTCGGACTGGCGTCCGTTCCTCTTGCCGTTCTTCAGCGATGAAAAGCTGGGCCTTCCCAACCGCCTGGTTGTCAACGCCGTATTTGTCGGTCGCGGGACGGTGAGACTGAGCCCTCTGACGCTCTACCAGCTTCGCTCCGGCTGGTGGACCGACCAAGCGGCCGGCTGGATCGGCGGCATCGGCGGCGGCATCGTTGGATTGCTGGAGCGCTGATCGGAGTTCTCGCCGGACTCGGCAAAGCCAGACGTTTTGTTATCGCCATAACGACAACGCTGATTGGAGTAGGCGTGTTGAGTCTCATTGTCGGCCTGATCGCCGTGGCAATCGGCCAACCCTATGCGGTCTACTACGCGTTGCTGCTGGGCGGGATCATTCTCACCGGCGTGTGCGGTGGAAATCTTCCCGGACTCCTCCGCCGCTACCAGCAGGCCGAACTCCGCAAGATGGCGGCGATGGACGTGCGCGTAATCAGCTTCTCTTCCTGCGCCCCATCGCCTGAATCAATCGGGCGAGGGGGGCGGCTAATCCGGCCTCCAAGAAGTTTTTGCCGCCTTCCAAAGCCCCCCGATTGCAATCGGGGGGCGTTTCTCGCCGGCAAGGACTTTCTGAACGACGAACTAGCGATCTGCCCGCTTGGCCGGCGGAGTCGCTGCTGCAATCGCCCGGCTGGTTGCCCGTCTTGGCTCGGGCGAGCTTCCCGACAGAAGGCCAAACGGCGTGACCGACTGCCACGATGTCTTTTTGCATCGACTTGTAGAGACCGTAGCCTTCCGGCGCCGCCAAACCGAGGCGGGCCTCCAAGGCAATGAAGGCACGCACGAGAAAGACGGCGACGAAGGCAACGATGATCCCGGCGACGGCGTCGACGGCGTAGTGTTGCAGCGTGTATATCGCCCCGATGCAGTTCAACATCCCCCAGGGCAAAAGCACGAGCGCCGACCGCGAATAGCGTCCGACACCGAACCAGACAACCAGCGTGCCCCAAGCCACTTTCAACATGCGGCAAAACGGGTGCTGGCTGTAACGATTGAAGGGGCGCCGGCGTTTCGCCCGCCTTCCGCACAGGCAACAGCGTGTTCGGTGGGGCAGACATTCTTGTCTGCCATAAGTGCCGCATTTTCCGCGGCAGACAGGAATATCTGCACCACCGTGGTGAGAAATGCGGCCCGGCGCCCCCTTTGACGAATCGCCTCGGATCGCGTACAAAGGGACGTACGGGTCGAACGTCACGATCTCCGACGAGGGGTCCCTGCAATGGGGGCCTGCGAACCTGGTCAGGGGCGAAAGTCAGCAGCCATAAGCGGTAACCTCCAGGTGCGGTGGACCTCTCGTCGGGGGGCGTGACGCGGAGGGAAGGGTTCAGGGATCAGGGATCAGGGGTCAGGTAACGAGACTGGCATCTGACCGTGTTCTTCTTCCTGACCCCTGACCCCTGGCCCCCTGAACCCTATGTCTTCAACCTCTGCCAATCCTGAAACGATTGCCCCCCCCGGCTCGTCGCAGCCCTACGTCGTCGTCGCCCGGCGGTATCGGCCGAAGGCGTTCGACGAACTGATCGGCCAGGAGCACGTCGCCCAGGCGCTGGAGAATGCGATCTCCACCAATCGCGTCGGCCATGCGTATCTGTTCACCGGCGCCCGCGGAGTCGGAAAGACGTCGGCCGCGCGAATTCTGGCCAAGGCGCTGAACTGCGAGAAGGGCCCGACGCCCACGCCCTGCAACCAATGCGACATTTGCCAGAGCATCGGCAGCGGCGAGGACGTTGACGTGCTGGAAATCGATGGTGCCAGCAACCGCGGCATCGACGAAATCCGCCAGTTGCGTCAGAACGCGGGCGTGCGTCCCAGCCGGTCGCGGTTCAAGATTTACATCATCGACGAAGTCCACATGCTCACGCGCGAGGCCTTCAACGCCCTGTTGAAGACCCTCGAAGAGCCGCCCGAACACGTCAAGTTCATCTTCTGCACCACCGAGCCGACGAAGATACCGATCACGATCCTCTCGCGGTGCCAGCGGTTCGATTTTGCGGGCATTCTGACCCGCTCAATCCGGCAGCGGCTCGAACAGATCGTCGCGGCCGAGGGGGTCGAGGCGGAGAGCGCGGCCCTGGAGATTTTGGCCCAGCGTGCGGCGGGGTCGATGCGCGACAGCCAATCGCTGTTGGAGCAACTGCTGGCGTTTTCGCCCGGCCGAATCACCGTGGCCGACGTTCATGGGATGCTCGGCACGGCGGGCGAGGAGCGATTGGCGGCGCTCGTGGGCCACGTGATCGAGCGAAACGCCGCCGGGGCGTTGGCCGACCTCGACACGGCATTGACCGCCGGCGTGGACGTCGCCCAGTTCATCGAGCAGGTCTTCGGCTGCCTCCGCGACTGCATGGTGGCGGCCGTCGGCTGCCCCAGCGAGGCGTTCCTCTACACGTCGCCTTCCGGGGCCGAAGGCATCGCCGCGGCGGGCAAGCAGTTGGGGCTCAGCGCGCTGCTGGCGATCATGCAAATTCTCGATCAGACTCTCTCCCGAATGCGATACAGCACGCAGGGCCGCATCCTCGCCGAACTGGCGTTGGTCAGAATCTGCGAGTTGGAGGATCTGGACGAGCTTTCCGAGACGATTGCACAACTGCGGTCGGGCACGGCGATCGAAACGAACACGGGCGCCTCGGCGGGCGTAAAAAAAAAGTATGAACCCGCCGTAGCAAGTTCGCCCGGGAGCGCGGGCGTCCCGTCCGCATCTGGCGGGCAAGATGCCCGCGCTCCCGAGGAGCCTTCACAGCCGGCAGTCGAGCTTAGCGGCGACAATGCGGTCGAGGTGTGGAATCGCGTTCTGGCGGGTCTGTCGGGCATGGTGGTCGATCAGGCAAGACATTTCGATTCCGTAGCATTTCTTGCGCAAACCGGCTGGTCATTCGCTTCAAACCGGTATATGATTTCTCGAAAGGTTTTTGCGAGCGGCCGGAGCAAATCGCCCGCTTCGAAAAAACCTTGACCAAGATGACCGGGCAGACGATTCGGGTGGAGTTTGCCCTGACGGCCGATGAGCCGGGCGAGCCGTCGTCGGGGCCTGCGCGGGCCGTCTCGCCCCACCAACGGCGACTCGAAATGATGCAAAACCCATTGGTTCGCCGCGCAGCCGAATTGTTCGGCGCCCAAGTCGTCGATGTCGTCGATCCGCCATCGAAGGAGCCGTAACGGATATCAGGGCGGACTTCAGTCCGCCGAGTCAATGCAGGGTGGACTTTAGTCCGCCGGGCGAATACGGGGCGGACTAAAGTCCACTCTACAACAATTGATCAACCTGTTCTGCTACGGCTCCCAAGGAGTAAACCATCGTGTTCAAAGGACTTGCCAACCTCGGCGCCCTGCTGAAACAGGCCCAGCAACTCGGCGGCCAAATGGGGCAGCTTACCGAAGAAATGAGGAAACGCCGCGTCACCGGCTCGGCCGGCGGCGGAATGGTCGAAATCGAGGTCAACGGCCTGATGGAAGTGCTCCGCTGCCGCATCGATCCGCAGTTGTTCGCCCAAAACGACCGCGAACTGCTCGAAGACCTCGTCATGGCGGCCGTCAACCAGGCCATAAGCAAGGGGAAGGAGATGCACGCCGAGTCGATTCGCGATCTCACCGGCGGTATGCCGCTGCCCGGCGGCTTCCGCGAGGCCCTGGAAAAGTTTGCCGGAACGGAAGAGGGGGAGGAAGATGAGAGGACGGAAGGCAAGAGTCCGTAGGCCGTAGGTTGTGCTTCAGCATAACGCCGTGCGGCTCCGTTATGCTGAAGCATAACCTACGCGACTGCCAACTACAAAAATGTCCGAGCTAACCCAATCCGTCATTCAACTCGTCAACGAGTTTGCAAAGCTGCCCGGCATCGGCAAGAAGTCGGCCGAGCGGCTGACGTATCATATTCTGCGCATCCATCGCAACGAGGCGCTGGCATTGGCCGACGCCATTCGCAGCGTAAAAGACAACGTCCAGTACTGTCGGAAGTGCTATAATTTGGCGGAGGGAGAGGAGTGCGCGATATGCCGCGACCCCAGCCGACAGCAGGACGTCTTGTGCGTCGTCGAGCAGCCCCGCGACCTGATGGCGCTGGAGCAGTCGGGCGTGTATCGAGGGCTCTACCACGTGCTGCTGGGCAGGATCGCCCCGTTGGACGGCATCGGGCCCGAGCAACTGACGATCGACGCCCTGGTCCGTCGCGTGCGCGAGGGGGGATTCAAGGAGCTTATTATGGCGACCAATCCAACGGTGGAGGGCGACGGCACGGCGTTGCACATTTCCAACCTGTTGGCCGGCTTGCCGATCCATATCACCCGGTTGGCCCGCGGAATCACCGCGGGCAGCGTGTTGGAGTTTGCCAACAAGGAAATCCTTGCCGACGCCATGACCGGCCGGCAAGAGTTTTAGAGGAGAGTCGGCAGTACGCAGTTGGCAGTCGGCAGTGGGCAGTCGGCAGTCGGCAGTGGGCAGTCGGCAGTCGGCAGTTGACAGTGGGCAGTCGGTAGCGGAAGACCACAAATGAACTGATCTTCGGCAATCAACAATTATCAATCAACAATCAACAATTCCTCCCATGCGACTCTCTCTCGGCCAAGAACTCCGAATGGCGCAGAAGCAGGTGCTGGCGCCGCGGATGATCCAATCGATGGAGATTCTGCAACTGTCGATTCTCGCCTTGCAGGAGCGAATCGAGCAGGAGATGGAGGAAAACCCCATCCTCGAGTTGCAGGAGGAGGAGCCGGAGACGCCGGAAGGGGGCGAGGCGGAAGATCGGGAAAGGGCCGACGCCCCCACCGACGAGGAACGCGAGTTGGTGATCGATGAAGCCCACTCCAACGAGAGCGACTTCGAGCGGCTGCTGAAAATGGACGAGCAGTGGCCCGAACATTTCGAGGAGCGTTCGCACGGCTCGCGCGGCGAAATCGAGGAGGCCGGCGAACGCAAGACCGACGCGATGGCCAACATAGTCGCCCGCCCACAGTCGCTGCAAGATTACCTGCACGATCAGTTGGGCTGGTTCGACGTCGAGCCCGAGCTTCGCGCGATGGCCGACCGCATCATCTACAATCTCGACACCAACGGATACTTGCAGGGCCGGCTCGACGATCTGCTCGGGCCAAACCGCGACGAAGAGCAAGCGGCCCTGGCCGAACGGGCGTTGGCCCTGGTGCAGAAGCTCGACCCCCGCGGCGTCGGCGCCCGCGACCTGCGCGAGTGCCTGCTGCTGCAATTGACGCCCGGCATGAACTATTACGAGCAGCTCCGCACGCTGATCGCCAACCATTTGGAAGACCTGGAGCACAACCGCCTGCCGGTGATTTCCCGCAAGACCGGCTATTCGATCGAGTTGATCCAGACGGTGCTAGGCGAGCTGCGCAAGCTGAATCCGAAGCCCGGCGCCGATTACAACAACATCGCCGTCCCGCCGGTCACGCCCGATGTGTTCGTCGAGCTCGACGAGAACGGCAAGTATCGCGTGCGGCTTGAAGAGGGGGACACGCCGAGCCTGTTCATCAGCCCCTACTACCGCCGCCTCTTCCAAGACCCCGCCACCAGCGAGGAAACCCGCGAGTACATCAAACGCAAGATCAATTCGGCCCAGTGGCTGATCGACTCGATCGAGCAGCGCCGCAATACGCTCTTGAAGGTCGCCCGGGCGATCGTCGAATACCAGAAGCAATTCCTCGACAAGGGCCCCGAGGCGATCGAGCCGCTGAAGATGCAGCAGATCGCCGACAAGGTCGGAGTGCATGTCACCACGGTAAGCCGGGCGGTCGACGAAAAGTGGATTCAGACGCCGCGCGGGATTTTCCCCTTGAAGCGTTTCTTCTGCGGCGGTACGACCAGCGCCGGCGGCGAAGAGGTCGCCTGGGACGCCGTGCGGCTGAAATTGCAGGAGATCGTTGATAGCGAAGACAAGCAACACCCGTGGAGCGACGACCAACTCGTCGTGCAATTGGCCGCCCACGGGCTGACCGTCGCCCGGCGAACGGTGACGAAGTACCGCAAGGCGATGGGCATTCTCAGCTCCCGCCAGCGCCGCGACTGGGGCGGAGAGAAGAAGCAGTAGCGGCGAAGTGACGGTAGCCGGGAGCTAACAGCTCCCGGAATGTGGAGAGAGTTATCGCCGCTCTCCGGGAGCTGTTAGCTCCCGGCTATTGTCTCACTACTATGACGGTTTCTCGCCCGCCTTCAAGCGAAACTCCGTGCCCGGATCGGGCGCGTCAACCCGCTGCACGCGGATAGCGGAGGGGCCGGGCAGCGGGCACTTGCTTTCGCAGATTCCACAGCCGACGCACAGGTCGCGATCGACATACGGCTGTTGAATCTCCACCTCTTCCCCTTCCTTGGTCCTGATTGTGACCGTCTTGATAATCTTGATCGCCTTGTCGTCGGTTGGGCACATCTCCTCGCAACAGATGCAAGGCGTCTGCTCGGCCCACGGCAGGCAGCGCGAATGATCGAAATACGCCTTGCCCGTCGGACGGGCGTGCTTGGCCTCGACGGTTAAACGGGGAATCGCGCCGGTGGGGCAAACCTGGCCACAGAGCGTGCAATCGTACTGGCAGTAGCTTTGCTCAGAGATGAAACGCATGTCCAATCGCGGCGAAAACATCCCCTCGACACCCGCCTGGAATGCGGTCGGCTGCAGCACGTTCGTCGGGCAGACTTTCATGCACTCGCCGCAGCGGACGCACAAGCCGAGAAACGTCTTTTCGTCGGCCGCTCCCGGCGGACGAAGCAAATGCGGATCGACCGGCGAGCGGCGAACCAGCCGAACCACCGCCGCGACGCCCGGAATGCCCACCCCCGCTGCAATTCCAACCAACAGGCCGCGGCGCGAGAGATCGACCGGCCGCGGAGGACGCTTCGATGTCTTCTTTCGCCTTTTCCAAGTGAACCGGAAGCCGACGATGCCTTTCGGACAATGATCGACGCAATCCATGCAGAGATTGCACGCCTCGGCGGAATAGCCCACGGTTGCGTCAATCGCCCCCATGCGACATCCATCCGCACAGTCGCCACACGACTTGCAGACTGCGGCCGGCGATCGTTTCAGCAACGACCAACGCCCCAGCAAGCCGAACATCGCTCCCGCCGGGCAAAGAAACCGGCACCAGAATCGCCGCGCCACGAATTCCAGCGCGAAGATCGTTGCCAGGATCGCGGCCGACACTCCGGCCAGATGAAACGTCATCGCCTGGAATGGAAGCAGATGCTTTCGCACGAAGGGGTGGAGAACGTCGGCAGCCCAGCCGTCGCCGAGCCAGCCGAAAGAGGCTTCGACGCCGCGATGCAGCATCGGATCGACCCAAAATGTCAGCCCGCGGACGAGCAACGAGAACGGATCGACCAATCCGACCAGCGGAAACGCGAAGACGGCGGCCAGCAGGACGGCGATCAGGAGCACGTAGCGAATCGCACGACCGCGGGCCGTTGGCCCCCGGCTATTTTCCGGACTGGAAAAACATGCGGCCAGCCGGCGATTCGTGCGCCGCGCGATCGGGCGGAACGCAAAATGAAAGCCATCCAGCAGCGTTCCCAGCGGACAGACCCAGCCGCAGAAGAATCGGCCGAAAACCAGCGTCAACGCCACGACGATCGCCGCCGGCCAAAAAGCTGCCAAGAACTGCCGGCCGGCCAGCATCGCCGCAGAACCGACCAGCGGATCGAGCCGGAAGAACAAGTTTTCGCCGCCGGGCAACTCATCGGCGCCGCCGGAATCCGTGCGGCGGAACAACCACAGGAACGCCGCAAGCAAGGCAAGCTGCGCCGCGCGTCGCCACCATCGCCAGGGGATCCATAAAGGACGTCGCATGGTCTCGTCGCGGCCGTCAGGCTTTGACAATCTTCACTTTCGAGAGGTCCATCTCGCCCAAGCCCATTTTCGCCGCCGCCACGGTGGACTTCACATCCGCCGGCTTCATCCCGAATAGAGTCGTGGCGTACGCGTCGGTCGCCACGATATCGGTCGAGGCGATCAGCGTGTCGAGCACCTTCACGTCCTTCAAGTTTCCGCCGGTCGGCCCGTTGCGGAGCAAAATGCGGGTGGCGTCGATGATCGTCAGCTTTGGACGAATGACCAGGTTCAGATCGGCCAGCCGTTGAGCGACGTCTTTGTGGATTTCGCCCCGGTTGCCGCCGATCACGCCCATGACGTTCTTCAGCCCGAGCGTCAGCTTGGAGAGGACGTGGTGTTTGGCGATCGGCACGTTGATATAGCAGTCGCATTCCGCTTCGAGCGCGTCTTTGTAGAACTCGAACTCGTGGATCGACTTGCCCTTCTCGATCTTGACCGGCACATACCTGTTCTGATCCGGAAAAACACACTGAGCCTTTCGGTCGCCGATCGATTCCACCGCGGCTTGAATCCCGCTTCGCGTGTAGCAGCGGCGTGGGTCGTTGCAGGTGCGGTCGAAGACGAGGACTCGCTTGGCCCCCGCGCCGAGACATTGCTGAACGACGGCCTTGACCACGTCGGGATGGGTGTTGGCGGCCTGCTCGGGCGTGCGGTCCCAGCCCATGTTCGGCTTCACCACCACGCGGTCGCCGCTATGCACGAAGGCGGCGATGCCCCCGACGGGCTTCAGCACGGTGGCCACCAACTCCGCGTAATCCTGTCCCTTGGCCACCGACAAGAGCGGCTTGCTCCGCGGCTTTGCTTCGGCGGCCAACACGGAAGCGACGTTGAAGACGGGCGCGGCCATCAGCGCACCGGCCGACCAAGCCGCCACCTGCTCGATAAACTCCCTGCGGTCCATCATTAGTCTCCAAACACAATAGAAACGTTCCGTGACTGCGGTCGCGCAGTGGCAAGGTGGGATTTCTCGTCACGCCCTGCAAGCCGCGGGGCGTCCCCCATGACGTAGCTTCCCTCATTTTCGCCGCACAGCCCGTTTCGTGTCAAGCAAAGTGCGCGAAAACGGCGGCCATTGACAATTCGTCATAACGGGGAACAATATGCTCACAAGAGGGGACGCAGCGTCGTTTCGTTCTGGAAAACCGCCGAAATTGCAGCAGTCAGCCGCGAGTTTTCGCAGCACGCGGTTTTGCGTTGGTCTTCTTGGCCTTGGCCGAAAGTTGCGACAGTTGCAGCACAAGCCGCAATGCCTCGTTGACCGCCGAATCGGTTGGAAAGGCCTTGGCGATCTCTGGTGTCTTGGTTCAGCGTGAAATGGAAACTTCGATTGGCTTGCTAGGATCGTCCGGGTGTTGAAGTTGGTTGGTAGTGCTTGGATTTTTCGCTTTGGTGTTGTAAGCGAGGGAGGTGGGCGGCAGCAGAACCACCGCCCGGACCTCGCTCACAACCCCTGGGGCGGCGCTCGGGTCGGTTCCCACCGGAGCCCTATCCTCCGCCCAGGTCGTCTCTCATCGTAACGTCCTTCTTTCGATCAGGCAACCGTCCGCAAACGGGCCGCCTCTCGCTGCTCCTTTCTACGCTCGCGGGCCTCCGTCAGTTTGCGATCGCGGGCTGCGAAGATCTCCGCCTCACGGCCCGCCAATTTGTCCGCCGGCGCCACATAGCCAATCGCGCTGTGCAATCGCACCTCGTTGTAGTGCTCCACGTAACGAGCCACAATGCGGATGGCATCCTCCAGCGAGATCGGCGTGCCCGGCCGCAGGCACTCGCCCTTGATGCTCCCGTGAAATCGCTCCAGTTTGCCGTTGCTCTGCGGATAGTACGGGCTGGTGCGCACGTGCGTCATCCCGCAGATGCGAATGAACTCTTTGAAGTCCTTCGCCAAAAACTGCGACCCATTGTCGCTGATGATCCGCGGCGTCTCCTTGGGGAACTTCTCCCGCGCGCGTTGCAGGATCGTCAGTTCATCTTGCTCGGTCATCGAGCGGCGAATCTCCCAATGCACGGTGTAGCGGCTGTAGCCGTCGAGGATCGTCGTCAGGTAGTAAAACGTGCCGTGGATGTTGAGGTAGCTGATGTCGATATGCCAGTGTTCATGGGGTTTTTGCGGCTGTTGGAAGCCCGTGCCTTTCTTCGACGGCTTGTTCGTCGAGCGCCCGATGCGGCCCGCCGCCTTCAATACGCGATAGACGCTGCTGGGACTGACGGCCACCACGTCGCGGTCGAGCATCATGAACGCCAAACGCCGGTAGCCTTCCAGTGGATACTCGAAGGAGAAGCGGATGATGGCCTGCTTCTCCCAATCTTCGAGCCACCAGTCGCGCGGCACCCAGCCGTTGTGTTCGTTCCGCTTGCCGTAGCGATCCTTCCAGTCGTGGAACTTGCTCTGGCCAATGCCCAGCCAAGCCACGAACTTTCTGGCGGGAATCTCCGTGCGCTCGTTCCAACGGCGCACGTAATCGACCACTTCATCGCGAGTGTCGTGGGGAACCCAACGTCCGTTTAGAGTTCCCCATTCTCTTTTTTTGCGCGGACGTTCTCCTCCATCAGTTCGGAGATGACCTCGTTCTTCTGAACGAGCTTGGCCCGCAGTCGGGCGACTTCCTCCTCCTGGGCGGAAAGCCTCCTGGCCTCGCGTTTGGCGACCGGGTGAAAGGCGGCCGGCGCGTTGTCGAACAGGATTTTCTGCCAGGCGTAGATTTGGTTCGGCTTGATGCCGTACTCGTCGCAGAGGTCCGAGATGGGCACTTTATCGACCAGATACCTCTTGAGAATGGCAGCCTTCTGGTCCGTGCCGAAATGTCGTCGTTGTCCACTCATGAAATTCTCCTCGTCTGGGGGAAGATTCTAACCCAGGCGACCGAGAATTTCCATTTCCAATTGGTTCAAGACACTGGCTCCAACAAGACGAGAAACGCTCCCTCACGGAATCGCGCCGCGTACTTACCTTGTACGCCACTCTTCACGAGTTGCCGAAGGTCGTACTCGGGGCGCAGATCATCAGCCATTTCGTCTTTTGATTTCGTCTTCATAGGCTTTTCACTCCCAACGAGTTGGTTAGCGGGCGTTAATGATGCGGACACGGTTTCCACGGTTGTTGTTGGGCGGCCGTAAAAGCTCTTCATTCGGCTGGAGGGCTAAGAACGGAAACCGGCGCGTCCGCACCCAGCTTTTCCACCATCGCTGAACTCACCAATGAGTGAATGGCTCGAACAACGCGGTCGAGGAACTCAAGACTTTGACGAATCATAACGTAATCGATCGGGTACTTGGTTCCGATGCCCATCGTCGGGTCAATGTCGCTTTCGTGCGCAATCCGATTTCGGCGGTCCACAATGATGTCGAGGCGTCTCTTCACGTCAACTGTCGGCAGCGCCATCGACTCGCCAACCTTGTCCCAAATCGCTTGAATTCCGAGGAGAGCCAGCGCTTGGGAAATGCAATCCGCATTCTGAAAAGTCCTGAACCCGTGCACTCGTCGTATTTCCTCTTCGACGAGGGCTGATCTGTCCGATTCTGGACAACCCGCAATGCGCTTCGCAAAGCCAAGCGAAACTCCGAAGTTCCGAAAAGCGTTCGACTCGCCGCTCGCGACGCCAAACAGACTCGTCATGCCGATACGCACAACGTCATGGACGTAGCAGTCAAGAGCGCCAACAGCCAAGACGAGCTCGGCTCGGAGCAACTCATCAAGCTTTTCAGCTTCAGTCACCTTTTCCGCAAATGCCTGATGAATGACTCCCAATTGTCTGGCGCTTTGCAGATTCAAGTCGAATTGCTGGATGGCCCTACGCATTGCTCGTCATGCGGATGATGTTGTCGGCAAATTCGGAGTATACGCCTTCAAACCGTTCGCGGGTCTGCTTGTATTGTTCAAGAACCGTTCCAACGTACCTCAACTCCTCGTCTGTAAGTGCGAAAACCGGAACAGACGACGCTTGGTAGGCAGCATTCAACGATTGAAAATCAGGTATCTGTGCGAGGCAGTAATCGGTTGTGTAGGTGCCATCCGCTAAGAGCATGCCGGCCTCCTGTAAAGCACTTACGAGCGTCCCGCAGACCGTACGTGACAGTTGGGCGATCATTTCTCGGTTTGCCTGGGTCGGCTTCCCTTTTCGGATGTTGAATCCCTGGACGATGGTGCCGAGAAATCGTGGGGTTCCCTGTGGAAGAGGATAGTATGCATCAGAGAACACGGACCGGGCGCGGATAGCCCATTTCTCCCATTTCGGCAGAACCTGTGCTAGCGAGCGAGCCGCCATGTTGGAGAAGTTGTCTGGCACGGTCGGAACTATAAAGAAGTCGGAACTCACCAAGAGCACCTGATTGATCGCGCTGAGGCTCGGGTTCATGTCGATGATTACGTATTCCACCGAATGCTTCTTTGCGGTTTCTGCGATGAGGAAAGCGAATGACCCCGGGAGGTTCTTCAAGGTGATTATTGTTTCGGTAAGGGTGAAAGAGACGCCGAGCGATACTTCGTACTCCGAAAGCTCGAAGGAACCAGGCAACAAGAAGAGCTTTTTATTCCTTGGTGCCTGAATAGCCGCCACGGGTTCGATCATGACGGGCTTCGCGGCGAAGGCAGGAGACAGGCCGCTCTTGATATTGCGGTCAGGGTCATCTATATAGAACTGCTCAAACCTGTCCTCACCGACGAAGATGTTCGTCAAATTGCATTGGGAATCGGCGTCAACAAGCAGCGTTCGTTTTCCCTTCTTTGCCAGCATCCAAGCGAGACTGTAGGAGTTTGTGGTCTTGCCGACGCCACCCTTGTGGTTGAACATGCAGATTGTCTTCGCCATAATCCACTCCTTTTCGCTCGGGTCGTCATTGGCCGTTGAGTACCGCACCTCTTCCGGTCGTTGCAGGCGCGCGAAGCCGTAGCCTCGTCCCTAGAATTCTCTGGATTATGGCGGAGTTCGGCCCCGCAAGCAAGGGGGGCGCTACACCAACATCTCCCTAAACTACCCAAACAGATAATTGCTGTCGTGCGGGTCAGCCCTCATGCGCTTTCGCTTGGGCGAGAATGTCATCGACGCTCAATCCGCTAAACTGTTCTTCCCGCCATTGCTGGTAATCGAATGGCTGACGGCTGACCATCGCCATGAATTCCAGGGTCTGAACCGGCCCTAATTGGCTTTCCAGCACAGAGAGCCCTCTTTCCCACAAGCCTTCGTTTGCCAGAGATTCAGGCATGGCTGCGCTCCTCCAAGTAGTCGAGTGGGTTTTGTACCACCACGTTCAGTTGTTGCGTACGAACCATTCGCAACACCCGATCATCGCACGTTAAGAAGCGGTCGCATCCACCTGCTTCCGCACACGCCACATGGGCCGCGTCCAACGGCGTCATGCCCACCTTGTTCAACCGTCGCGTCAGTGCCGATACTTCTTGGTTGATGACAATGTTTACTGCCGCTCGTGATTGCCAACTGGCTATCTCGCTACGGCGGTCAGGCAATGGATGCCGCGAATTCTCAAACGTCAGGACGGCAGACCAAGCCAAGCGATCAACGCAGGCAACGGTCCGCTGAAGCACAGCAAACACCGCCGCCGTTTCTCGGATAATACGATCTTGACGCTGATCGTCGAATGGTCGGTTGAAACAGTTTAGGTCGAGATAGAGTAACAAATATTCTCATCCAGACTTCGGGTTGTTGGCAACGTACCACATACCCTTCTGCCACCATATCCTATTATACTCTACCCCAGCATCTCCCGGAACTGCCCGAACAGATAATTGCTGTCGTGCGGGCCGGCCGAGGCTTCGGGGTGATATTGAACGCAGAAGGCCGGGTGCTTGCGGTGGCGAAGGCCCTCGATCGTTTGGTCGTTCAGGTTGACGTGCGTCACTTCCAGATCGTCGGGCAGGGCGTCTTCTTCGACCGAGAAGCCGTGGTTTTGCGTGGTGATCTCGACCCGGCCGGTCGATTTGTTCATTACCGGCTGGTTCGCGCCGCGATGGCCGAACTTGAGTTTGTAGATCGGTCCGCCGCAGGCCAACGCGAGAAGTTGATGGCCCAGACAGATGCCGAAAATCGGCTTCTTGCCCAATAGGCCGCGGATCGTCTCCTGAGCGTAATCCAACGGGCGGGGATCGCCGGGACCGTTCGAGAGGAAGACGCCGTCGGGCTTTTGGGCCAGCACGTCGTCGGCCGTGGCCGTGCCGGGCAGGATCGTCACGCGGCAGCCCATGCTGAACAAGTGCCGGGCGATGTTCCACTTCATGCCGTAGTCCAACGCCACGATGTGCGGCGAGCCGGCATCGGGCAGCGGATACTCGACGTCGTGCAATTTCGCCCAGTGGCTCAACGATTCCGTCCATTCGATCGGCCCGTCGGGAATCACCTCGCGCACCAGATCGCGCCGACCAGCCCGGGACTGGCCTTCGCCTTGGCCACCAGCCGGGCGTCGTCGAGATCGAGCGACGAGAGCACGCTCTTCATCGCGCCGCAGATTCGCAGCCGGCGGACCAGCGCCCGGGTGTCGATGCCTTCCATGCCGACGATGCCCCAGTGCTTCAGGTATCCGTCGAGATCGCCGTCGGCGCGGAAGTTGCTCACCCGTCGGCTCTTTTCGCGGACGATGAAGCCGGCCAAATGCGGCTTGCGGCTCTCCACGTCTTCGGCGTTCACGCCGTAGTTGCCGATCTCCGTGTAGGTCATTGTGACGATCTGGCCGCGGTAGCTCGGATCGGTTAGGACTTCCTGGTAGCCGGTCATCGAGGTGTTGAAGCAGACCTCGCCGTCGACCTCTCCGTCGGCGCCGAAGGATGTTCCGGTAAAGACCGTTCCGTCTTCCAGGGCAAGTTTTGCGGGCTTGAGCATGTTTGGGCTACCTAAAGTCCGGCGGCGGTTCGACCCGATAGACTCAGTAACGGCTGCGGGTCTCTGGGTGGCAATCTTAACTGACTGCGTAACCCAGGCAGCCACAAGTGAGGGTCTTGTACCGGCGAGCAAGCACCCTCATTTTTTATGTGCGCATGGAAACCTCCACGCTCCTCCATTTTAACGCTATTCGCATCCAGCGACCAGGGATGGGGGAAAGCGGGGGGAATGACGAAGCTCGAATGACGAAGGACGAAAGAAGGCCGAAATCCGAATGACGAAGGCGTTTCCAGGCGGGAATTCGTCATTCGTCCTTCGTCATTCTTTCGTCCTTCGTCATTCGAGCTTCGTCATTACCTTCCCCAGGCATTTCCCGATCTGGCGGACTGCCTGACGGAGCCGGTTTTCGTTCTCCACCAGCGCCAGCCGCACGTAGCCCTCGCCGGCCGGGCCGAACCCCGCACCGGGGCTGACCACCACGTCGCCGTCCCTCAACAGCTTCATGGCGAACTGGAACGAGGTCATTTCGGTGGCCCAGGGCGTCGGAATTTTGGCCCAAACGAACATGCTGGCCTTCGGGCGCTCGACCGGCCAGCCGATGCGTTCGAGCCCTTCGCAAAGCACGTCGCGGCGGCGTTGATACGTCGCGGCCTGGGCCTCGACCGCGGCGTCGGTGTGCCGCAGGGCTAGAATCGCGGCGATTTGGATCGGTCGGAACATGCCGTAATCGTAGTAGCCCTTGATCGTCGAGAGGGCTCGCAGCATCTCGGCATTGCCGGCGGCAAAGCCAACCCGCCAGCCGGCCATGTTGTAGCCCTTGCTCATCGTGGTCAGCTCGACGCCCACGTCGCGTGCCCCCGGCGCGGCCAGAAAACTCGGCGCCTTATAGCCGTCGAACGTCACGTCGGCGTAGGCCAGGTCGCTGACGACCATGAAGCCGTACTGTTTCGCCAGTTTCACCACTTCCACATAAAACTCCGGCTCAACGACGGCGGTCGTCGGGTTGTGGGGAAAATTGACGATCACCAGCTTCGGACGCGGCACCAGATGCCGGCAGGTGTAGTCGATATTGGCCAGCAGCTTGTCGCTATCGGCGACTTCCAGCAGGATGGCGTTTGCGGCGGCCATTGCGACGGCGTAAAGATGAGCAGGATAGCTAGGGGCGGGGACAATTGCGGTGTCGCCCGGCCCGACCAGCGCCAGGCAGAGGTGGCTGAACCCTTCTTTCGAGCCGAGGCAAGCGATCACTTCTCGTTGCGGATCGAGCCGCACGCCGTGCTGTTTGAAGTATTTCGCGGCCACCTCGCGTCGCAGGCTGAGGATGCCTTGGGCGGGGGCGTAGCCGTGGTTCTTCGGGTCGCGGGCGGCCTCGGCGAGCTTTTCGATCACGAGGTCTTGCGGCGGATCGGTCGGGTTGCCCATGCCCAGATCGATCACGTCGCCGCCGGCCCGGCGTTTTTCGTACATCAGCTTATTGATCTCGGCGAACAGATACGGCGGCAACCGCCGCACCCGCTCGGCCACTTCGATCGTAAACGGCGTATCGTGGGGAATCGGTTCGCCGTCGGAAGGGACTTCGTTCATGGGAAGAATCAGTGGGCAGTAGGCAGTGGGCAGTAGGCAGTCGGCAGTCGGCAGTGGGCAGGCTATGCTCTAGTATAGTGCATGAACTGGCGCTTGCGGTTACTGCCCACTGCCTACTGCCGACTGCCTACTACTTCCTCAGTTCCGTCGTCAGCAGTTCCCATGCGGCTTCAAGTGCTTGTGGAATTGTATTCACGCTGGCCACGGTGGGCATGAAGTTGGTGTCGCCGATCCAGCGAGGAACGATGTGCCAGTGGAGATGGCCCGGCACGCCGGCGCCTGCCGCGCGGCCGAGGTTCAAGCCGATGTTGAATCCTTGCGGCTGCATCGTCTTTTCCAGCAGCGCGACCATGCGGATGAGCGTTTGCGACAACTCCCGCTGTGCCTCCTCGCCAAGGTCGTCGAGCCGGGCGACGTGCCGACGCGGGGCGACCAACAGGTGGCCGTTGTTGTAAGGAAATCGATTCAACAGGGTGATCGCGTGTTCGCCCCGATCGACGACCAGCCGCTGCCGATCATCTCCCGCGGGCATGGCCTGGCAAAGGAAACAGGTCGGATCGGCGCCGGGCAGCAGTTCCGCGGGGTCGCACGGTTCCACGATCCCCTTTTCGCCGAGGATGTAGCCCAAACGCCAAGGCGCCCAGAGTTGTTCGTTCGACACAGATACCCCCCCGCATGGAGAAGAGTTCTTCGCAACCCGGTTCGATCTCCAACAAATCTCTTACGCCTTCCAAAGCCCCCCGATTGCAATCGGGGGGCGTTTCCCGTTGACTACGACTCTCTGAACGACGTGCTGCTAGCCAAGTTTAGGCCGAACCAGTATAGCAGCGGGCGATGGCCGGGAACACGGGAAAAAACTCCCCCCGTGTGGTGCTTTTCAAGTTGGGCGCTGCCGGCGGTCGAAACTGATAGTAGCGGCTGGGGGGATTCTCACGCCAAGGAAAGCAATGCCGTCGGCCTTGGCCTCTCGCCGTGGGCAACGTCCACGGATACACTGAAAGGTTCCGACCCAGGCTGCAACCGTAGGGTGGGACAAGCGGAGCGCAGGTCCCACCAAGAGCCAAGAGACCGCCGCCTACTGGTGGAACTGCGCTCCGCTTGTCCCACCCTACGTTTTCCCGCTTCAACCCAGAACAATCTCGCCGACCAAACCGTGATCGACTTTCGCGTTGACCTCAATGTGTTCCGAGGTCCGATGGACCTGCTGCTCTACCTGGTGCGCAAGCACGAGGTCGAGATCGTCGATATTCCGATCGCGGTCATCACCGATCAGTATCTCGAATATCTGGCGATGATCGAGCAGCTCGACGTCAACGCGGTGGGCGATTTCCTCGGCATGGCGAGTCTGCTGATCGAGATCAAGTCGCAGCAGGTCTTGCCGCGGTGCGACGAAGTGGACGGCGAGTTGGACGACCCGCGCCAGGAGCTCGTTCGCCGATTGCTCGAATACAAAAAGTACCGCGACGCCGCGAGCATCCTGGAGGAGCGCGGCCGCAGTTGGCAGCAGCGTTACTCGCGGCTTTCCAGCGATCTGCCGCGGCACGAGCGCGACATGGCCGGCGAGCCGATCCAAGAGGTCGAGTTGTGGGATTTGGTCAGCGCGTTCGGGCGGATCATGCGCGAGACCGACGCCGCCCGGCCGGCGAGCATCGTCTACGACGACACGCCCATCCACGTCTACATGAGCCGCATCCACGCCCGACTGATCGAAGCCGGCCGCCTTTCCTTCCGCGACCTCTTCGAGCCGGGCATGCACAAATCGACGTTGGTCGGGATCTTCCTGGCCGTGCTGGAGTTGGTCCGCCATCACCACGTCCGCGTCGAGCAGAACGCGCTGTTCGGCGAAATCTGGATACTGCCCAACCTCGGCTGCAATGCCCCGCTCGATTTGTCGGATGTTGACGAATACGAATACAGTGGGCAGTCGGCAGTAGGCAGTCGGCAGTAAATGCGGTAACATTGACAACCGCCCGTCTACATATCGCGGCCCAGCGCCGAAAATCCGCTGCCGACCGTCCACTGCCCACTGCCTACTGCCGACTGCCCACTGCCGACTGCCACTATGATCAATAACCTCCCCGTCAAAACGCTCACGCACAAGAACATCACGATCGAGGGCTACTCCCGCGCGGCGGTGCAGACGTATTGGCGAGTGCCGGAGATGAACCTCGGCTTCGACCTCGGGGCGCAGCCGTGGTCGTTCATGGGCACGCCCACCTGGTTCGTCTCGCACACGCACATGGACCACCTGATCGCGCTGCCGGTTTACGTGGGGCGACGGCGGATGATGAAAATGGAGCCGCCGGTGATCTACCTGCCCGAGGCCGCCATCGAGCCGATGGAACGGGTGCTGCGATTGTTGAGCCGCATGGACCGCGGGCGGCTGCCGTGCCAACTTCTTCCGGCCAGGCCGGGCGAGGAGATCGAGCTTTCCCGCGAACAAGTGGTCACGGTGTCGGCCACGACGCACACGGTCCCTTCGCTCGGTTTCGTGGTGTGGGAGCGGCGCCGCAAACTCAAGGCGGAGTACCAAGGGTTGCAGGGCCACGAAATCCGCGACCTGCGGCTCGGCGGCACGGAGGTGACCAACGAAATGCGGATTCCACGGCTGGCTTATCTTGGCGACAGTTCGCCGGGCGGGCTCGACGCCTGCCCCGCCATGTTCGAGGCCGAGGTGCTCATCATGGAGTTGACGTTCGTCTCGCCGCGGCATCGCAAAGACAAGATCCACAAATTCGGCCACATGCACCTCGACGATTTGCTGGAGCGTCGCGAGAAGTTCCGCAACGAGCTGGTCATTGCCAGCCATTTCAGTACGCGATACCATCCCACGCAGATTCGCGAGTGCGTCGCCAAAGCCATTCCCGACATGCTCGACGGCCGGCTGCATTTGTGGCTCTAACCGCTTTTCTCACCACGGTGGGGCAGACATTCTTGTCTGCCGCGAACAATGCGGCACTTGTGGCAGACAAGAATGTCTGCCCCACCGAACGCGCTGTTGCCTGTTCTCCCTGTGTGGTGAGAAATCTGGGTTGACCGCTTGCGGTTTCGTAATGCGGCTCTAAAATCAGCGTCATGAGTGCCACAGAATCCACTCCCCGGCGCGTCGCGGTCATCGGCGGCGGCATCGCCGGACTGGCGGCGGCGCATCGGCTGGTGGAACTCGACCCCGCTTGCGAACTGACGCTCTTCGAGGCGGGGCCGCGGCTGGGCGGCGTCGTTTCGACGGTCCACGAAGACGGTTTTCAGGTCGAGCAGAGCGCCGACAACTTCATCACCACCGTGCCCTGGGGCGTGAATCTCTGCAAGCGGCTCGGGCTGGGCGATCAACTGCTCGGAACCAATCCGGCCTATCGGCGGACGTTCGTCGTCCGCGCCGGCCGGCTGCATCGGCTGCCCGACGGATTCCTGATGATGGCCCCCACGCGGCTTTGGCCGCTGGCCGTCACGCCGATCCTCAGTCCGTTGGGCAAGCTCCGCGCGGCGATGGAATACTTCATTCCGCCGCGCGGGGACGACGCCGACGAGAGCATGGCCCATTTTGTCCGCCGCCGCCTGGGCCGCGAGGCGTTCGAGCGGCTGGTCGAGCCGCTGGTGAGCGCGGTCTACGCCGCCGATCTGGAGAAGCTCAGCGTCTTGGCCACGCTTCCTCGGTTCCGCGAAATGGAGCGCGATTTCGGCAGTCTGATTCGCGCGATGCGTCATCAGATGAGGAATCGGCCGAAGCAGAGTGACGAGAGCGGCGCCCGGTACAGCATGTTCGTCACGTTGCGCGACGGATTGTCGAGCCTGTCGACGCCATCGCCTCGCGTCTTCCGCCCGGCGCGGTGCGGCTGAATACGGCGGTCGCTGGCATCGAACGTTGTGGCGAGCAGTGGCGTGTTTCGACAGAAGGGGAGAGGGGAGAGGGGAGAGGGGAGAGGGGTTTGCGCACGTCCGGTTCTCCCTCTCCCCTCTCCCCTCTCCACTCTCCCCTTTCCTTCGACGCCCTGATCCTCGCCACTCCCTCGCCCGTCTCTGCCGCATTGTTGCGGCCGCTCGACGCCGCGCTGGCCGCCGATCTGGCTTCGATCGAGCATTCCGGCACGGCCATCCTCTCGTTGGGATACCGTTCGGACGAGATCGGCCATCCGCTGGACGGCATGGGGGCGGTCGTGCCGGCGGTCGAGCGGAGCCCGATCTTGGCCGTCAGTTTCAGCAGCCGGAAGTACGCCCATCGAGCGCCGCAGGGCAAGACGCTTCTCCGCGTGTTCGTCGGCGGGGCACGTCGGCCGGAAGTTGTCGCCATGAGCGATGCGGAGCTGACGCCGCTGGTGCTCGACGAGTTGACCCGTCTGTTGCAGATTCGCGGCCAGCCCTGCTACCGCAACATCGCCCGCTGGCCCGGCACGATGCCGCAGTACCACGTCGGCCACAAGGAATTGGTCGCGCGGATCGAGAGCCGCGTGGCAGCGTTGCCCAATCTCGCGTTGGCCGGCAACGCCTATCACGGCGTCGGCCTGCCCGACTGCATCCACGGCGGCGAACTGGCGGCCGAGCGGATTCTGACGCCGCCGCCTGGGACGTCAAAAGAGTAACGTCACATCCACCGTCTCAGGTTGCGAATATCGTAGGGCGGACTTCAGTCCGCCGCACTTGGCGGACTAAAGTCCATCTATGAAAGCATTTTTGTCAAGCCGTCCGGTGCAAGAAACGTGAGGCAGATGTCTGCCACATTCCCCTCGCCGTCGGCCTCGGTCGATCTGGTCACGTTCGTCCGAGGGTCCGCGGGCGGTTCCTGCGGCTGCTGCCACACATTCCCTGAGCCCGAGGCGGAGGAAGAACTCGCTCCCTCCTGCTGATTTCGAGTTCTGAGCCGACGTGAACGTGTACGCTCAACCATCTATTCGGGATCGTCGGCTGGGCCGAACGTCGCCATGAAAAAAGTTTTCAAAGGACGCCACCATTCACCCTATCGAAGGTCGGTCGCCGAAGCGGCCGCCATTCAGGACTTGTGTCGGGGTCGTCCTCAAGTCGTCACGTCCACCGGTTTCGGCTTGATCTTGTACGCTGCGATTTCTCCAGGGTTGTTCTGAAAGAACGATGAAAATTCACCTCACGCCGCCGACAGGCGATACCGCTGTCCGCTTTGAAGCATCGCCACCATCACGCACAGTAGCCGCCGCGCTGTCGCCACGATCGCCTTTTTGGCCCCGATCCGACCTTTCAGCCGTTCGTAACGGAATCCCCAATAGCGGCTCTTGACGACCAACCGCCAAGCCGCCTCCACCAGAGCCCAACGCAACAGCCGCGATCCCTCCTTGGTGATGTGCAACTCTTTTCGCCGATCCGCCGACGCCCGCACTCCCGGATCCAGCCCGGCGTAAGCCACCGCTTTCTTTTGCGAATGAAAACGCCGCACGTCGCCCAACTCGCTGAGTACCACGTCCAACGTTACGCTGCCAATCATCGGAATACTGCGGAGCACTTCGCGGTGTTCGCGTTCGGCCAACGGCGCTTTCTTGGCAAACTCCCGCAGTTGCTTGTTGGCCGCCTGCACCTGGCTGCGATGCTGCTGCCACTGCGACACAAACTGCTCCAATACCCAGCGGTCGGCCGGAGAAACCTCGACGGCTTGCAAGTATTCCAAGCCCTCGGCGGTGAAGAGGTTCGGCCGATCCAGGTTGTAATCGCTGAGTATATGCCGAATCTTGCAGCGCACGGAAGTCACCCGACCGCGCGCAAAATGCCGGTAACGCACCAGGCGACGATAGGCTCGCAACCGCGGCGTGGGCCGATAGGATTGAGGGATCATGTCTAATGCCAGGAATTCGGCTAACACCCGGGCGTCGATACGGTCGGTTTTGTTCTTGGTTTCGGCGATGACGCGGAGCTTCTTCGGATGCGCGAGGATCACGCGTTTCGCCAGCGGCTCGATCAACTGTACCAACCACTCGTAGCTGGCAGTGGCCTCGACGACCGTGCGAAACGGCGTCCAGCGGCCGAAAAACTCGATGATTCCCGCTTCGTTGTCGCATCGCAAGACCTTCTCGCACAACACCTTCCGCCCTTTACTCATGACACACAAGCTGATAGTCTTCTTGTGGAGGTCGATGCCGATATAATGCACGGTTTGACTCCTTGTGTGGAAACTGAGGAAATAAACCTTCTTCTCAGATTTACCACGTGCTCAAGGACACCGTGTTCGGCCCGACCTCCTCTCTTTCATAGTTTCACCCTACGTTGGGCAATGGCGCGGCGTTAGCAACCTGAGACGGTATAAACGACGTACCCCCTGCCGTTGGCCGCGCTCTTGACTATGCACTACAATAAGGTGTCCGATTCGTTGCGTCGCGGCCCTGGTGATCCTCTTCGACGACCCCATTCCATGAACAACATCGAACTGAACGACTACAGCCTGGTGGGCAAAGACACGCTGCGGGCAATTGAAAAAGGGCTGGCCGAAGCGACGTGGTACGCCTCGCCCGTGCCGAGGGAGACGATGCGCGAACTGCTCGAACGCCGCGACGGCCCGGCCATCCGCGACACGCTCCTCTGGTTCACGCTGATTCTCGGTTCCGGCGTCTGCGGTCTCATGCTCTGGGAAGCCGGCACGTGGTGGGCCATCCTTCCGTTCATGGTTTACGGTGTGCTCTATGCCAGCACCTCCGATTCCCGTTGGCACGAACCCGGTCACGGCACGGCGTTCAAGACCGACTGGATGAACAACGCGCTGTACGAAATCGCCTCGTTCATGGTGCTCCGCGAATCGACCCGCTGGCGATGGAGCCATGCCCGGCACCATAGCGACACGATCATTGTGGGGCGCGACGCGGAGATCGCCGTCACCCGGCCGCCGAATTGGCTGACGCTCGGCTTGCGATTCTTCGGCATCAATACGACCTTCAACTTCTTCCGCCTCGTCCTGCTGCATTGCAGCGGTCGGCTCACGGCGGAGGAGAAGACCTTCATTCCCGAATCGGAGTATGGCAAGGTTGTCCTGCGGGCCCGCATCTACCTGGTCATCTACGCGAGCGTCTTCGGGCTGGCCGCCGGCACGGGCAGCATTCTGCCGCTGATGTTCATCGGGTTGCCGGGGTTTTACGGCGGTTGGCTCCAGTTCATCTACGGCCACACGCAACACACCGGACTTGCCGAAAACGTGCTCGACCACCGGCTCAACAGCCGAACGATCTACATGAACGCGGTGAGCCGCTACTTGTATTGGGAAATGAACTACCACGTCGAACACCACATGTTCCCGATGGTCCCCTACCACAATCTCGCCAAGCTCCACGAACTGGTCAAAGCCGACATGCCGAAGCCCTATGCGGGCCTGTGGGAAGCGTGGCGAGAGATCATTCCCGCTGTTTTTCGGCAGTGGAAAGACCCCACGTACTATGTCCAGCGGGAGTTGCCGACGCCGACCCTCCGCGCCGATGCCGCTGCCGCGTCGCACGTCTTCACCGCGAAGGGCCGCGCGGTGAACGGCTGGGTCGAGATTTGCGACGGCAACTTCCTGCGGCGGGAAGACGTCATCCGTTTCGACCACGAAAACAAGACCTACGCCATTTATCGCACGGCCGACGGCAGTCTTTACGCCAGCGACGGACTGTGCACGCACAGCAACGCCCATCTGGCCGACGGCTTCGTTTCGGGCACGTTGATCGAATGCGCCAAGCACAACGGACGCTTCGACGTCACCGACGGTTCGCCG
Organism: uncultured Planctomycetia bacterium; assembly: GCA_963719005.1. GTDB lineage: Bacteria > Planctomycetota > Planctomycetia > Pirellulales > Thermoguttaceae. Next base: position 715,121 of record CAVRAR010000014.1, on the reverse strand, counting down.
CGGCGTCTTCCGGCCTGCGTCGCTCTGAAAACCTACCGAGCCCGCGAACACGACGGCAAGATTTTTCTCGACCTCGCTCCGGCCGACGGCGGATCGATCCAGCCGGCGACCACCTATAGCTTTCACGTGGTGAGCAACGAGAACGTCGCCACGTTCATCAAGGAGCTTGTTCTCGAATGCGAACCCGGCTCGCCGCGATTGGATTACCGGCCGGGCGACTATCTGCAGTTCGACATTCCCGCCTACGGTGAGATATCGTTCGACGAGATCGCCATGAATGCCCCGTTTGCCGAGATATGGAAAGCCCAAGGCGTTTTCGGCTTTCGCGCCACGAACGGGCTGCTGATCCGCCGCAATTATTCGATGGCCAGCGATCCGAGCGTCGATCGACAACTGCGTTTCAACGTCCGCGTCAGCACTCCGCCGCGCGGCCGGGATTGCAGCGCGGGCGCCGGCTCGACCTATCTGCACCGCTTGAAGCCCGGCGACAAGCTGACGGCCATCGGCCCGTTCGGCGCGTTCCACATCAAGCCGAGCGAGCGGGAAATGGTCTACATCGGCGGCGGCTCGGGCATGGCCCCGCTCCGTTCGCACCTGGCCCATCTTTTTGAGAGCGAAAAGACCTGTCGCCGCGTGAGTTACTGGTATGGCGCCCGTTCGCTGCGCGAGAGTTTTTATCAGGACTATTTCGAGAACCTGGCCCGGCAGTTCCCCAACTTCAGCTTCCATCTCGCACTGTCCGAGCCGCAGCCGTGCGACAACTGGCAATCGCACACCGGCATGATCCACGAGGTTGTGCTGGAACACTATCTTGCCACGCACTCCGATCCTACCGAAATCGACTATTACCTGTGCGGGCCGCCGGCTATGGTCCGGGCTGCGATGAAGATGCTGGCCGGTCTCGGTGTGGATGAGAGCCAAATTGCCTTTGACGAATTCTGATAACCCGCGCGGAGAGGCGATTATGAAGCTCACGCTGGTTCGTCACCTTTGGGGCGTCGATCTGACGCACGGTTTGGCCCAGTATGCCTCGCACTGGCGCGAGGTGGGCTACGAGGCCGTCGAAGCGTCGTTGCGGCACGTTCCCGACCGCGCCGGGTTTCTGCGTTTTTTGCAGGAGGCGTCTTTCCGCTGGGTGCCGCAGGTTTTCAGCCGGTCATTTCAGCCGGGTGGAAGCGTTCGCGAACACCTCGACTCGCTCCGCGAGCAAATCACCGAATGCCTTGCGTACGAGCCGCTGTTTTTCAACGCCCACGGCGGGGCCGACACCTGGAGCGCGGCCGAGGCCGAGGATTTCTACTCGCAGGCGATCGAGTTGGAAAGGGAGATCGGCGTGCCCATCTCGCACGAAACGCACCGCCGGCGTTACTTCGCCACTCCTTGGCAGACGCGGCACATTTTGCAGCAGTTTCCCGATCTGCGGCTTACCTGCGATTTGAGCCACTGGGTCTGCGTGTGCGAGCGACTGTTGCCCGACCTTGGCGAAACGATCGCGCTGGCGGCTCGGCACTGCCACCACCTCCATGCCCGCGTCGGCTTCGCCGAGGGGCCGCAGGTGCCCGATCCATCCGCCCCGGAATACGCGGCGGAACTGGCCGCGCACGAGGCGTGGTGGGAGCAAATCTGGCGATCGCAAGAGGATCGCGGATTCACCTGCTCGACGCTAACGCCCGAGTTCGGCCCCCCGCCCTACTTGCACACCCTACCCCACAGCAACGTGCCGGTAGCCGACTTGGCGGCCGTCTGCGATTGGATGGTGGCTCGCCAGCGCGAGCGCTTTGCCGCACGAAATGGTGTAGAAGATCCGAGGAGAACTGGAATCGCGTAAACGCGAGTTGGAATACTCCGAAGACTGTCTAGTAGAATTAAAGGTAGACTTAGAGCCTATCCCAAAACTAGGTTTGCTTCCAGGTGATATACGCACAGGCCAAATGGAGGAAAGCTTGGTAGTTATCCGCTTTCTTCTCCCATCGAACAAGAATTCGCCGAAAGCGATTCATCCAGGAGTGGAGCCGCTCAACGACCCAGCGTCGGGCGCGGCGGCCATGCAGACGCTTCGCGGTCTGTTCGTCGCCACGAGACTTGATGTGTGGCGTGTAGCGTCGTCGGCAGGCTTCACGGCGGATGACGTCCGCGTCGAACCCCTTGTCGCAGCAAAGATGCTGCGGGCGGCGAGAAGTTGGGCGAGGACGACGAAGCGGAATGCTGTTGAGCGTCGCGAGGAAAAGTTTTTGATCGTGGCGATTCGCGCCGTCAACCGCCAAGCCCAACGGCACGCCACGACCGTCGGTCAGCATCGATCGCTTGACGCCCGACTTGCCCCGATCCGTCGGGTTTGGCCCGGTTTTTTTCCCCGCCCAAGGGAGCCTTGGTGGTCGCGCCGTCCAGGCTTTGCCACTTCCATTGGATGCCGCGCAGCGCGTCATATCGCCGTAGCAGATACTTCCACAGCTTGTGAAAGACCTGGCGTTGAGTCCACTCTTGGAAGTAGCGATGCAAGGAACTGCCGGAGCCGAACTCTCGGGGAGCCGCCTTCCATTGGCAGCCGGTTCGCAAAACGTAGAAAATGCCGTCGGCGACCTTCCGCAGTTCGAGTCGTGGCCGCCCACCCACCGACGAGGTGTCATACTTGGGCAAAAACGGTTCCATGCGAGCCCAAAGCCCATCGGGAATACGCCAACTCGGACACGTTGGTTCAGCGTGCATACGAAGATCCTCCATGAAAGGCGTTCCGTCGTATCCTTACATGAATTCATACGTATTCACCCGATTACAAGTTTTGGGATAGGCTCTTAGTACGCCTGCGGAATTTGCTCGATGACACTTTGAGACAAGTGCTCACTTGGCTGGAACAACTCAAGGGGCAAAAGCAATGATATTTCTTATCGAGTACAACCGGAGTGAAGGCCGCATCGTTACCTTTCGCGAATTCGACGATCGGCAACGACGGGAGGCCGAGGACTCGCGGCTCCAGATCGAAGTTGATGACAATGGCAAGCAGGTGGACTGCGAAGTGGTCTTGCTGGAGGCAGAGAGTAAAGATGCGTTACGCCTAACGCACCGGCGCTACTTTGAAGACCTCCGCCAGATGTTGGAAAACAACGGCGGCCGCGTAGGGCAGCAGGTGTAAACGTCTTGGTCGAGCAAGAGCCTCATGCTTCCACGGGCGTCGGATGGACCTCTTCCGTTGCGACCAGAGCAATCGCGTAGCGCATGCAGGCGTGGATGTCATCCAGGGTCAACTCGGGATAATAGTCCTGGACGATCCGCTCGAAGGGAACGCCTTCATTCACCAACTCAAGGACGTCTTGGACCAATATCCTGGTGCCGGCCACGCAGGGCTTGCCAAAATGAATCTGCGGGTCAACCACAATGCGATCAACCATGAAATGCACCCTTCCGCTTGCACGCGAACGCACTACCAGATGGGATTCTACCACGTCCCACCGATTCCGCCAACAGGGCGACGAAACGCAACGATCTGCGGCTACTGCCGGGCTGCTTGCAGCGTCGGGTTGGCGCCGCGGGCAATCTTGACCGCCATCTTCAGCATGGGGTCCACGGGGTCGTCGGCGGCGGGTAGTTGACCCTCGATCGGCTTGGCGACGAAGTGGTCGCGGGAGGGCATCGTGATGCGAACGTCGGGCTCGACCCCGATGCCGCTGTACGGGTTGCCGTTGGGCGAATAGAACTTGGCGGTCGTCAGCCGCATGCCGGCGTTCGTCTCGTCCAAGGGGAAAATCCCCTGGACCGAGCCCTTGCCGAAACTCCGCACGCCGACGATCGTTCCGCGGCGATGATCGCGAATAGCCCCGGCGAAAATCTCCGCCGCGCTGGCGCTGTCCTGGTCGATAATCACCACCAGCGGCATCCGCCATTTGCCCTGCTCGTGGGCAGAATACGTGTAGTCTTCCTGGGCGATTCGCCCGCGGGTCGAGACGATGACGCCGCGCTCGACGAAGCGATCGACCACTTCGACGGCCGAAACCAGCAGCCCGCCCGGGTTGCCGCGGACGTCGACCACTAGGCTCTTCATCCCGTCGCGATGGAGTTTCCAAAGGGCGGTGTCGAGATCGCGGGCGGTCGTCTTCTGGAAGCACGTGAGCTTGAAGTAACCGACCCCATACTGCTGGTCAATGATGCTGACTTGATCGACGCTCGGCACCTCGACCACTCGGCGGCGGACACTCAACTGCCGCGGCGGCTGGCCCGATGCGGCAAGGCTCAGCGTTACTACGCTGCCATCGACGCCCTGCAAGAGGTTGGCGGCTTGATCGGTCGAGAGTTTCGCGGTCGCCTGACCGTCAACGGCCAGGATTCGGTCGCCGGCTCGCACGCCGGCCTCTTCGGCCGGACTGCCGGAGATCACGCGAACGATTATCAGCGCCGCCGTCCTTGGCTTTCAGTTCCACGCCCAGCCCGACGAAATTCCCTTCGATCTGCGCGTACACTTCGTTGAGTTGGTCGGGCGTGAGGTAAGCGGAATACGGATCGAGTGCGTTGGTGGCGCCGCAGAGGCATTCGAGCACGACCACCGATGGCGCGATGCCCAGCCGTTGCTCGGCCAATCGGGCGGCGGCCGCCACGGCGTCGCGGGCGTCATCGCGGTTGCCGATGGTTCGGGAACCGATCATCCGCGGCAATTCGTTGCGGAAGGCCTCGATCGAAGGCCGATCGGCCCGCGGAGCGTTCCGTTCGACGAAGCGGGGCTCGCCCAACGCCATCACAAGGTTTCGCGCGCCGTGGTCCACCAGGTCTTTCCAGCGGGGAAGGTCGACGTAATGCGACTCGATTTTCAGCAACACCTGACTGTAGAGCCCGATCGCCCGCTCGGGCGACATCCGCGCGACCATGTCGCAGAAGCTTCGGTCGGCATAGCGGCGTTCCAGGTCGTAGTGCAGCCGGGTGGCGTCGAACCGCTGTTGCAGCGAAGCCTCCTTGGGATGCTGCCGCACGGCGTCCTCGTAGTGCGCCAGGGCCTCGCCCCAGCGGCGCTGCTGCTCCAACTGCTGACCGCGGCGGAGCAACTCGGTAATCTCGCCCTGGGGATCTGAGATGCTGATCGTCGTGGGAAGCTGAGCCAGCGCGGGCGCCGCGAAAAGCAGTGCAAGAGCCGCAAGGCAGGCGCGGAGCCTGAAAGAATGGACCCATTGTGTCATGATGTCGTCCGTCGTTGCTGAGTTCTGTCGCCGCAGCCCGTTGGCGTTTACAACAGCATGTTGGAAAGTCGCCTGTGGTCTTGCGGTAACACGTCAGGTTCGTATCAGCGGCGAGCAGGCCGGGAAGTGGGTCCGACTTCCCGACCTACAGGAATGGTACCTCAGGTCCAGCCCGATGTCAAAAAAATGCGGCCGAATTCCGTGCGGGCAACTGGCACAGCCGGCAAGGTCAAACAGACGCAGTTCGCGTGGCAACGACTGGCGATGACCCTATTGCGGAAGGGATTTGCACAAACTTTGCCGAGGGGATCGTCCTGGTCGAAGACGGCGAGAATTCGAGCCCCTTACCACCTGCAAGAACGGCAAGCTTTTTCTGCCCCGCTTTGATGAACCGCGACCGCCAAGTATAATGCCGGGGCCCATTTGGGGCTAAGGCATTCCCTGGCGAGGTGACGGCATGGCAGCGCCCGCGATAGTCTGCGAATTGGTCGAACGATTCGACGCCCACAAAGAGACGTACCAATCGTCCGAGTACAACGAGGCCCAACTGCGCGAGGAATTCCTGAATCCGTTCTTCGATGCGCTCGGCTGGGACGTCTACAATCGTAAAGGCTATGCCGACGCGTATAAGGAGGTGATCCACGAGGACGCGATTCGAATTGGCGGGCGGACCAAAGCGCCGGACTACTGTTTTCGCGCGGGCGGCGGCGTACGGAGTCTCTTTGTCGAGGCCAAGAAGCCCGCGGTTGACATCGGCGAGGCCGTCAGTCCCGCCTTCCAGTTGCGGCGCTATGCATGGTCGGCGAAATTGCCGATCAGCATTCTTACCGACTTCGCGGAATTCGCCGTCTACGATTGCCGAATTCGTCCGGTGAAGACCGACAAGGCCGCCACTGCTCGCGTCATTTATCTTCGCTATTTCGAGTACGTCGATCGTTGGGACGAGCTTGTCGCGCTGTTCGCGCCCGAGGCCATCCGCCGCGGCTCGCTTGAACGGTTCGTCGCCAGCAAGAAGACGAAGAAGGGCACGGCCGAAGTTGACAAAGCCTTTTTGCAGGAGATCGAATCGTGGCGAAACGAGCTGGCCAGGAGCTTTGCACTGCGAAATCCCGATCTCTCGCAGCGAGACTTGAACTTTGCCGTGCAACGAACGATTGACCGAATGGTTTTTCTGCGCATCTGCGAGGACCGTGGCATCGAGCCGTACGGCACGCTGCAATCGCTGCAGAACGCCCCGAACATCTATCGCCGCCTCACCGAGTTGTTCCAGCGGGCGGACGACCGCTACAACTCGGGGCTATTCCACTTCACGCCCGAGAAGAACCGGCTTGGGTCGCCCGACGAGTTGACGCTCGCCCTTTCGATCGACGACAAGCCGCTGAAGGATATCCTACAGAAGCTCTATTTTCCCGACAGCCCCTATGAGTTCTCGGTGCTGCCCATCGAGATTCTCGGGCAGGTGTACGAGCAGTTCCTGGGTAAGGTAATCCGGCTGACGAAAGGTCATCAGGCAAAGGTCGAGGAGAAGCCCGAGGTCCGCAAAGCCGGCGGCGTCTATTACACGCCGGCGTATATCGTCGATTACATCGTCGCGCAGACGGTCGGCGCGTTCTTGGGAAGGTGTGGAGCGGAAAAACACGGTTCAGCAGCCGGCACGGTGGCTCCGCGGCGGAAGCCGGCCGACGGCATGACGCCCGCACAGGCCGCCAGGCTCCGCGTGCTTGATCCCGCTTGCGGCTCAGGTTCGTTCTTGATCGGCGCTTACCGCTTTTTGTTGGATTGGCATCTAAACTGGTATCTCGCCGACGGTGCCGAGAAACACGCCGCCGGCCGCAACCCGAAGTTGTACCGTGGCCCCGCCGACGACTGGCGGCTGACGACCGCCGAGAAGAAGCGCATCCTGCTGAATAACATTTTCGGCGTCGATATCGATCAGCAGGCGGTGGAAGTCACAAAACTCTCGTTGCTGTTGAAGGTGCTAGAAGGGGAATCGGGCGAAACCCTTTCCAACCAGTTGCGGATCTTCCACGAGCGGGCTCTGCCCGATCTCGACGGCAACATCAAATGCGGCAATTCCCTGATCGCGTCCGATTTCTTCAACGGCCAGCAACTCAGCCTTTTCGGCGACGAGGAGCGACGGCGGATCAACGCCTTCGACTGGCACGACGAGAAGAAGGGCTTCGGCCCCATCATGGCCTCTGGCGGCTTCGATGCGGTGATCGGCAACCCGCCCTACGTGCGGATGGAGGCGTTCAAGGACCAGAAGTGCTACCTGCGTCAGCACTACGCCTCGCACAATGAACGCAGCGACCTTTACGTCTATTTCATCGAGCGCGAATTGCAGTTGCTCCGCCGGGGCGGCAGGTTCGGCATGATCGTCTCGAACAAATTCCTGCGGGCGAACTATGGCAAGAATATCCGTTCTTTCGTCGCGGAAGCCGCCAATATCGAGCGGATTGTCGACCTCGCAGGGCTGCGGGTGTTCGGCAAGCCGACCGTCCGCACCATTTTGCTGATCGCCGAGAAGGGCGCGGCCAAGACTTCAACGCGGTATTCGCCACCGCCCTCGATGGAACTATTCGCGGACGTGCAAGAGGGCAATGCCGGCCTGTCGGACGTCGCCGACTCGTTGGCGTACGACGTGCCGGCGAACGTTCTGGGCGCAAACGCCTGGGGGCTGGCGGCAATCAGGTACGCAAGCCTTCTGGAGTCGCTCGCGCGCAAGGCAACGCCGCTTGTGGAGGTTGTCGGCGGAAAAGTCTGCCGCGGCATTGTATCTGGGCTTACCGAGGCATTCGTCATCTCCGACAAGACTCGGCGAAGAATGCTCGCCAGGAACAAGCGAGCCGCCTCCATAATTCACCCTTTCCTCCAAGGACGAGCGATTCGCCGCTATCAAATCGAGCCCGGCGACGAGTATCTGATCTACACCCATCACGGCATCGATATGAGCCGCTACCCCGCCGTGCTCGAACACCTGCGGCCCCACAAAGACAGATTGAGACAGCGAGCCACGAAACAGGAGTGGTACGAACTTCAACAGCCGCAATACGCCTACGTCGATTTCATGACAAAGCCGAAGATCGTGTTTCCCGACATCGCAACCGGCTGCCGCTTCGCAGTGGACCGGGAGGGACGTTTCGGCGCCAACACCGTCTACTTCCTGCCGACCGACGACCTGTGCCTGTTGGGCTTGTTGAACTCGAAACTGGCGTATTTCTACTTCAGGCAGACGTGCGCGGCGTTGGAGGGCCCGGATGAAACCTATTTGCGCTTCTTCGGCCAGTACCTGGAGAACTTCCCCGTCCGATTGCCGCCGCCAAAAGACAAACGCCACGCCCGGCTTGTCGACTGGGTTGAAACCATCTTGACGCTACAGCAGAAATACGTCGCCGCCAAAGTCCCACACCATAAGGCGGCGCTCGACCGGGATATTCATATCGCCAATCGTGCCATCGACCGGTTGGTCTACGATCTTTACGAACTTGGCGACGAGGAGATCAGCATCGTCGAGCAAACCGCGCGATAGATGACGTCGTCAGTTCGCGCCTGCGCAGAATGCATCGATCACCCGTCGTCGGTTTTCGCCGCGTTCTGCCTTGCCAGGATTTTGCGGATCGCCTCCTTGCTGGCCTCGCGCACCTGGAAATTGCGGCTGGTTGCCCCTCTTCGCAGAAGGGGGAGGCTTTTCTTGGTGCCGCAATCGCCCAACAATTCGACGGCCGGCAGGCAAATTTTCGGGTCCGGCGAAGGAGCGACCGCCAGCACGGCGTCCTCGGCCTCTTCGCCCATTTTGCCCAGCGCATTGCCAGCCTGTTTCCCCAGGAAGAAATCGCCCAATTTCGCCGCCAGCGCCGGCGCCGCCTTGGCGTACTTGATGTCGCCGAGGGCTTTGATGACGTGCTCCTCCTCGAACGGTCTGGCATCCTCGAGCATTCTCAGCAAGATCGGCCCGCTATACTTGCCGCCCCAGATCACCAGGCCCTTGATCGCCTCCTCTCGCATCGAGCCACGATCGTCCTCGGCCAACTGCTTGAACGCCTTGGCGATCTTCTTTTTCTGCTCGAAGGTCACTTGTGATGGAGACGTTCGCAAGAGTATCTTTACCGCCTTCTCCTGCTTGAAATAGTCGCTAGAGGCGACCATTTCGGCCAGTCTGTCGTAGTAGGCCGGATCGTTCGGATCGCCGCCCGACTCCTCCCTGCTCCTGGCGGCCTCCTGCTTCTCGGCCTCGGCCCGTGCTCGGGCCATTTGTTCTTCCGTCTCCTTTTGCGCTTTCCTGGCATTCTCTTCGCTTTCCTTCCTGGCAAGCTCATTCTCCTCCTCGCTCGTTTCCGCTCTGGCGCCGAGTTTCATCGGGTGGATTCTGATTCGCAGCAGCCGCTTCGTCTCGTTCTGCAGCACCACGTCGCCGAAATCGATGCCGGAGGCAAACGCCCTGAAATCCGCAACCGGACCGAGGACGACGCTCATTTTGTCCGCGTCCTTGATTTCGTAAAGCGCAGCGCCCGGGGCGAGTCGCCGGAGCTTCTCGCGCGCCTTGTCGGCCAAATCGAACCGCATGCTGACAAAATCGACCTTGACGACTTGCTCGTACCCGACCCTGTCGAACAGGTCCTTCACGTTGCGAGCGAACGAGTACGGCTCGGCGATGACATCCGCTTTGGCCTGGGCCACGGTTTCAAACGCCTTCAGCGCGAACTCAAGTGCCCGAGTCTCAAACACCTTCCAGAACTCGATAGGAAGCCCTTGCAGGCCCTCCAGCCGCTCGCCCTCGCTGCGGATTCTCGACGTGGCCGTCTTCATCGACTGGAGCACTTCCTTTGCGGTGCTGATCTTCACCTTCGTGGGCGCCGCCTGTTCTTTGCGCACGATCTCGGGCAGCCGGCCCATAAGCTCACACAGCGAGGCGTACTTGCGATCCACCCTCTCGGTGGCGGCTCGGGCGGAATCGGCGTCGCGTATGCCCTGCAACTCATCGGCCAGCTCATTGGCGGCCTTGGCAATCGCGCGATTCGTCCGTACCGGCTCCGGCGTGAAGTCGAGACCGCAGCCGGCGACGGCGGTGAACAGCGCAATCCAGCAAACTTTCCATATGGCGTTGTTCACGATTCTCTCCCGATCAGGGGCTCGATGAGAAAAACCATGCCTTCCCATTAAACATCCGAGGGGCCCGAATTGCAAGCGGGCGGGGCAATCATTGGTAGCAGACACACGGCGTGTGCCTGCTACGTTACTGAAACGGATCCTCCAACTTCTCTTCCGCGGCTTTCGCTTGCTGTTTGGCGTACTCTCGATCGGCTTTCGACAGTTTTTCGAGGGGCACGTGGATAACGCGGCCGTCGGCTCGTTTCAACGTAACCGTGTCGGAATCGAGGGAGACGAAGGTTGCGCGGACCTTGAAGTTGCCGGCGGCCGCGTGCCAGGTTCGCATCGCCGGGGCGGCGGGCCCCGCGGCCTTCTCGCTGGCTTCCCGCTCGGCCTTGATCTTCGCGATCCGCTCTTCAGCGGCTTTCTTCTCTTCCGCTTCCTTTCTCTCTTGTTCGGCCACCTCTTGTCCGGTCAACAGCCGATAATCCAAGGAGTACGGTATGGTGATGGAGACGTTCTTTTCGTTGATCCGGAGTTGATATTTCATCTTGTGCGACGTGATGACGCCCTGTTTCTTGTCGAAGACGAGCTCTCCCTCGCCCGACATGTCGACGTGAACGACACCCTCTTCGGACAGGGTTTTCAGAGAGTACTTCTTGCTGATGCGCACGGAATCGCCGTCGCGGGCGATGATGGCGTAATCGGTTCGCTCTTTCGCGCCGCGTTGGGTTTCGCTGCCGCCGCGTCCAAAGGGCCCGAAGGGCGGCCCTGAGGATTGCTTCCGTTCGATGACGCCGAGGTCACGTTCGACGTTCCAGGCCGGCTTGGCGTCGTCGGGAAGCTGGTCGATCACCAGTTCCGCTTGCCTGCCGAGCAGGAAGGGGAGCGAGGGATCGTCTCCTTGTCGAACGATCTTCCCCTGGCGGTCGAATGTCGTCTGCTGCTCTCTGGCCGGCTCGGCCCACGGCCCGAAATGCCGCGGAGGAGCGGCGGGCCTGCGCGGCCCGTGCCGTCCGCGCGGCGGCCCGGCGATTTGCGGCCCCGAACTGCTCGACGGAGCATCGCTCTTCGGTTTTGTGGAAGGCTGCAGCCTGCCGGTGCACTTCAGTGTGAATTGATCGTCGGCCGACGCGGGCACAACGTAATGCAGGACTCCCGTTTCGGTCATTTCCTCGCTCGGCAAGTCCGCCACGACCGTCACGCGGTAATAGTACTGCCCGCCTTTCCGGCAGCCGTATCGCAGCTTTCCGGCATCTTGGGCCGGCGCGATCGACGCAAGAACGCCGTTGCAGAGAATTGCCGCCAAGAGTACAAAGCAACCGCGGCATTGCCTTCGCATGGATAATCTCCTCATAGGAACAGGACACGAAAGCGACCGTTCGCGCCCGATATTGTTAAGAAATGTCTGATCGTTGCCTTACTGAAACGGATCCTCCAACTTCTCTTCCGCGGCTCTCGCCTGCTGCTTGGCGTATTCTTGATCGGCCTTCGACAGCTTTTCGAGCGGCACCTTGACGATGCGCCCGTTGGCTTTCTGTAACGTCACATTTCCCGATTTCAATTCAACGAAGGTCGCTCGAACCGAGAAACTGCCGGCGGCCGCGTGCCAGGTTCGTATCGCCGCTGCGGATTCCGCCGTCTTCTCAACGTCCTCTTCAGGAGTTGGAGGCTCGTTGGCCGGACTGCTGACGTCTTCGGATTCGGCCAGGCGTTTTTCGATGGCGACGATGGCGGTCTCGACTTCGCGCACTTGACTCGGGTGCAGTCGCGATTCTTTGGTCAGCGCCGCAACGGATTTCTTGCCGCCGATCTCCGCCAGGATGTTGGCCGCGGCGGCCCGAATCCAAAAGTCCGAATTCTCCAGCAAGGAGATCGCCGCCGGCTCGGCGACCGGGCCGATCGCCTTCATCGCCGCCTCGACTTCCCCACGATTATGGGCAACCTGGGCGGCGGCGGCCTCGGCGGCGGCGATGGTCTTGAATTTGCCCAATGCCGGGATGGCTTGAGCGCGAACCATGAAACTCGCGCTCCGGCTCCCTTCAATCACCGTCTTCTCGGCGTCCGGGCCGGCCCAAACCCGCAGCGCCGCCATCAATGCCGCCTGTGTCCATTCGTTCTTGTTCTTGTACGCCGCACAGAGCGGCTTCGAGAATTCGGTCGGATTCTTGCCCGGAATTGTCTTGCTCAGCCGCCGCGCGGCGTTCTGCACGCGCTGTTCGTCCGTTGACCGAAGTTCCCGCAACAGCGATTGCCGTTCGCCGGGCGCAAGCGGTTTCGGCTTGTCGGCCTCGGCTCGGGCGGCAATCTCGGCCTTCAGTCTCGCCAACTGCTCCGCTTCCCTCTTTCTTTGCGCCGCTGCCTCTGCATCGTTCATTAGCCGACAGTCCAAGGAGAAGGGAATGTGGACGGCGACGTTCGCTTCGTTCACCCGGATGTCGTATTTCATCTCTTCCGATCGAAGCACGCCAAGTCTCCTATCGAAGAGCAGTTCTCCGTTGCCCGACATATCGATGTGGGTGACGCCATGTTCGGGCGCGGTTTTCAGCGAGTATTTTTTGTTGATTCGCACCGAGTCGTGATTCTGTCCGACGACGGCGTAATCGACGCGTTCTCTGGCGCCGCGATTGGTTTCGCTGCCGCCGCCGCGCCCGAACGGCCCGAAGAACGGCAGCCCCGACGGTTCGCTTCTCTCGATGACGCCAAGCTCGCGCTCGGTAGTCCAGCGTGGTTTCGCTTCGTCGGGAAGCTGTTCGACCACGAGCTCCGCCTCTTTGCCCAACAGAAACGGCAAGGAAGGGCTGTCGCCGTGTCGAATGATCTTGCCCTGCCGGTCGAAGGTGGTCTCCTGCGGCCTCATCGGCTGAGCGCCCGGCCCGAAAAAGGCGGGAGGAAAGGGAATGTGCCGATGGCCGAACATGCCCGGCGGAGCGGGGATGCGCGGGCCCATCATGTCCGGCTCGGCGTCGGCCCTGGGCGTCGTGCTGACGTGCAGATTCGCCCCGCACTTCAGCGAGAATTGCTCGTCGCTCGACGACGGCACGTCGTAGACCATCACGCCGTCATGGGCGACGTCCTCATCGGGCAACGTCGCCGCGATCTTCACGTGGTAGTAGTATTTCTGAGCTTTCTTGTATCCGTATCGCAGCTTCGCGTCGCTGCGAGGCAACGTCGGCGGGGCGGATGGCTGTGACACCCGGGCCGTCTTCGGCGTAGACGGCTGTGCCGCCGGTGTCCTCGGCGGCGTGGACGGCTGTGCCGCCGCTGTCGTCGTCGATGTGGACGGCCGTGACACTCGCGCCGTCTCCGGCGCGGAGTGCGTCTTCGTTGCCGTCGGCCCCGTCGGCGGCGTCGGCGTATCGCCGGCCATCGCCTGCGACGATTGCCCCGGCCCGCGAAGACCGGCCACCAACACGCCGAACGACAAGACTATGCCGACCATCGCAATACGCCCCAACGGCGAGACTCGCTCGAAACGAACCTGACTGCCGCGAAGCGTGGCGATCCTCCGCAGAAAAGTGGTTCGCGTGGGAAGAAACGTGCGCGTCGGCCACGACAAGCGGCGGTCCTGCGTGAGCAAGGCGATCTCGGCGATCGTCGACAAGTATTGCCGCGGACCGCCGGAAACGTCCGCCGCCGCGGCGTCGGCCGCCAACTCCTGCTCCAACCGCAGACGATCCATCAGCCAATGCAGCAGCGGATGGTAGCAGTGCAGCATCAGCCCGAGTTGCCCGAGCAGCAGGGCCACGGAATCCTGGCTGCGCGCGTGCACGATTTCGTGCGCCAACACCGCCCGACGCTGCTCGGGCGTCCAACTTCGCCAATCGGCCGGCAGCAGCACCACGGGCCGCCGCCACCCGATCGTGGCCGCCGTGGCCAACTCGGCCGACTCGCGGACCTCGACGGCACGCAGGCAGCAGAGTTCCGCCCGAAGCACGTCGATCAGTTCCAATAGTTCGGCGTCAAACACGGTCTTGCTGCGGCGCCGCTGCCATCGCACTGCCGCCACGCCGAGGATCAGCCAGCCGAGACCGCAGGCCATGGCCGAAAACAGCACGATCGCCACGACGGCCGGCCATCGCCAGGCGTCATCGGCCTGGGGGTTGGAGAGTTCCGCGATGAGCGCTTGCCACAACAACGCGGCACTCGATGGCTTGCTTTCTGCGGTGGATTCAGCCTCGTCTGTCTCAACTACTTTCGCGTCGTATTGTCTTTTCGTGGGCGGCGGCGCGACGGAAGGGGACGGAGGAGGTTGTCGGGAGGAGATTCCGGAACTGGATGGCTTCTTTCCGACCACCTCCTCCGTCCCCGTCGCCGCCGGATCCTCTGCCGTCGGAAGAGGCGAGTCTGCCAACACGACCGCATTGGGCGACGGCGCCGCACGGTCGATTACCCATCGCGGCCAAGGACTCAGCGCGAGAATTGACAGAACCACCACGACCGCCAGGCTGCTGAGCACCACCGGCGCCGCGACGGCCGGACGCAGTCGCCGAACAAGCAGATACAGCCCGGCGGCCAGCACGCCCAGAAGCGTGATCTGGACAATGCACCACACCAGGGCGATTCCAATGGCGTTCATGACAGTCCTCTCACTTGGGCAATTTGTGTACCAGCGCCTCCAGCGTCGCCCTCTCTTTGGCGGTCAGCTTGCGTTCTTCCAAGAGGCGGACGAGCAACTGTTCGCGCGAGCCGCGGAAGACCCGATCGACCAGATCGCCGACCATGTTGCGCGACACGTCTTCAAAACTCGCGCCGGCCGAAACTGGAACGGCCGCTCGAAGTTGGTTTGTTCGAGAAAACTCTTGTCCGAAAGGATTCGGATCAGGGTGGCCACCGTCGTGTAGGCCAGATCGCGGCCGGACGTCGCCAATTGATCGCGGATTTCCGCCGCGGTCGCCTGGCCGACGCTCCAAAAGACGTGCATCACCTCCAATTCCCGTTCGGTGAGTTCCTTGGCAGGCGGGCGTCCCATGAGTCGTCTCCCGTTCAGACTTTGGTTTTTTAGATTTGATTTCATAGTAGCAAGTACCTCGCCGGTGTCAAGAGGCCGCTCCGTTTTTTTCCCAGAGGACACCGTATAGCATCGATGCTCGCCAACGGGGGGGTACGGATCGGCGCGGCATCAATAAACTGGAGAACCGTCGCAAAGTATGCTCGGCGCGGTAAGCAAGAACTCATCAGGCAACTCCGCAAAGACCGAAGACAAGGGTTATGGCGGTTCTGCCAGATTTGCTGCGCGGAGGGTATGTAGGTGGCTCAAAGAATCTCGACAAAATGGCTCTCTCTCGTCGCCGGAGTGCTGCTCATCGCGCAAAGCGGCTGCACGAGTTGGCAGGATTACGTGCGGAACGGCTTTAAGGTCGGCCCGAACTACTGCCCGCCCGCCGCTGCGGTGGCCGATCACTGGATCGACGACCGCGATCCGAGCGTCGGCAGCGAGCCGGCCAACGACGCCGCCTGGTGGCGGACGTTCAACGATCCGGTGCTCGACTGTCTGGTGCAGACGGCCTATCGACAGAATCTCTCGCTGCGCATTGCCGGCTTCCGAATTCTCGAAGCCCGCGCGCAGCGGGGCATCGCCGTGGGAAACCTGTTCCCGCAATCGCAGCAGGCATTCGGCGACTACACGCGAACGAACGTCAGCAAGAACACTCCCAACGCGACGCCCTCGCTCAACTACGACGAATGGATGTTGGGAACCAACCTCGCCTGGGAACTCGATTTCTGGGGGCGGTTTCGCCGGGCGGTCGAGTCGGCCGACGCCACGCTCGACGCCGCGGTGGAAAACTACGACGACGTCTTGGTTCTGCTCCTGGCCGAAGTCGCCCAGCAATACACGAACCTCCGCACCGCCGAACAGCGGCTCGAGTACGCCCGGAAGAACGTCGAGGACCAGCGCGAGAGCCTGCAACTGGCCGATGTCAAATTTCGCAACGGGGCGACGACGCGACTCGACGTGACCCAGGGCCAATCGAACCTCTCGCAGACCGAGGCGATTATCCCGCCCTTGGAAGCCGCCCGCCGGCAGGCGGCAAACCAGCTTTGTATCCTGCTGGGCACACCGCCGCGAAATATCGAAGAGCTGCTGGGCAGGCGGACGATTCCCTTTGCGCCGCCGTATGTCGCGGTCGGCATTCCCGCCGATCTCCTCCGCCGCCGCCCCGACGTGCGCCGCGCCGAGCGCCAGGCCGCCGCGCAGAGCGAGCAGATTGGCATCGCCGCCGCCGAGTTGTATCCGCATTTTTCCATCACCGGCTCGATCTTTCTCGATGCGGGCAATTTCAAGGATCTGTTCGATCCGCGGTCCTTCGCCGGCAACGTCGGTCCGACGTTCAACTGGAACATCCTGAACTACGGGCGGCTGGTGAACAATATCCGCGTTCAGGACGCCCGCTTCCAGCAGTTGGTTCTCAACTATCAAAATACGGTGCTGCAAGCGAACGCGGAGGTCGAGAACGCGCTGATCGGTTTCCTGAAGGCCCAGCAGTCGGTGAAATTCCTCGCCACCAGCGCAGAGGCCGCCACGCAATCGCTCGAACTGGTGCGGCTCCAGTACAGGGAGGGGCAGACCGATTTCAACCGCGTGCTGAACGTCGAGCAATCGTTGACGCAGCAGGAAGACCAGTTGGCAGTGGCGCAAGGTGCGGTGGCGAACAATCTGATCCTGGTCTACAAGTCGATCGGCGGCGGCTGGCAGATTCGCTGCGGTCCCCCGCCGCCGATGCAGCCGCCGGCAGAAGTCGTTCCGCCGCCCACCGGAATCCAGACCGTTCCGCTCCCCCAGCCGCCGGCAGTGCCGACGCCGTAGTCAAACATGCCGCGTGCGGGTTCGCATGTATGGGCGCGGTTATGTGCGATCTTGCCGGCCCGGCTCCGTTGGAATATGCTGATGGTCGAATGAACGGAGCCGCAGCAAATGGATGCAACCGACCCGCAGCCTGTTCCACCTCCCTACAAACGCCGCTGGTATCAGTACAGCCTCCGGTCGCTGATGATCTTCGTCCTCGTCGGCGGCGTGCTGCTCGGCTGGGGTGGATCGTTTTACAGGCGCGTGCATAACCAACGCCAAGCGGTCAGCCGCGTTCTGGGGCTTGGCGGCGGCGTGGGCTACGACTATCAGTATCGCGATGGCCACCCGGACTTCAACGCGTCACCACCCGGTCCAAGGTGGTTGCGCGCGCTGCTGGGCGACGACGCTTTTGCCAGAGTCGAGACAGTCCAATTCGGAAACGAAGAGAGGCTCAAAGACGGCGACCTTGAAGTGCTGAAAGGACTAGACGACCTGCGCACACTCTCTATCTTGGGCAACAGCATCGACGATGAGGGTCTTCGACATCTGAAGGGGCTTCGGAATCTTCACACTTTGTTCCTGTCCGGCGACAAGATTAGCGATAAGGGGCTCGAAAATCTGCGCGGACTCGCGAATCTTCAGCAACTGTGGCTATCTGGAAAGAAAATCGGCAACGCGGGGCTCGATCATTTGGCGCCACTCACGAATCTTGAGGGGCTTAGCCTTTCGGATACACAGGTTACGACGGAAGGAATTGCCCGACTGCCATTTGCCGCTAATCTGCGGCATCTCACGTTGTATGGGGCAACCGTGAACGACGCCACCTTGACGCGGCTTGATGCGCTGGCGAATCTCGAATCGCTCCAATTGATCCGTTGCGGGGTGACAAGTGCCGGCTTGAGTCACGTGGCCTGCCTCAAGCGTCTTCGCACTCTTGACGTCTGGCACTGTCCCGCGATTACCGATGCCGGCCTTGCCCATCTGCGCGGGCTGACGAATCTCGAAGCGTTTGATGTCTCCGGCGCAGCGATCACGAATGCGGGGCTTGAACACCTGAAGAACCTGGAGAATCTTCGAACGGTGAGACTCGGAGGTCTCCCTCTGACCGACTCCGGCGTCCAAAAACTCGCTTGCCTTCGCCGTCTCGCCCACCTGAACCTTAGCGGGACCAAGGTTGACGATGCGGGGCTTTCCAGCCTGACCAAGCTACCCGAGTTGGAATATCTTGACCTGAGCGAAACCGCAGTTACCGATGCCGGGCTGTCGCATCTTGTGCGATGTCCGCGGCTGCAGGGACTCCGAATATGGCTCACGAAGACCACGGACGCCGGAATCGCCAGTCTGCGGCAACTGAAGGGTCTCAAGTGGCTGATGGTTGGCCCCGGAATCACACGCAAGGGAGCGATTCAATTGCAAAAAGCTCTTCCCGAATGCGGGATCGAATACGTCGAGGCAGGCGGGACCATCGAGTACATCACGCCGCCGGATAAGAACGGCAAGCGCTGACGCGATCCAGACGTCGAACCGTCCCCCGCTTGACGCTCCCGTCGCCGGGCTGCTATGTTCTGAGATTATGTCGTCGCGCCGCCCCTTGAGCACTCCGATCTGGTTGGCCATCGGCATGATCAGCTTGCTGGTCGTGCTCACCGTCGGCTGGGCGCTGGTGACCGTGTTCGGCGCACTGCGGGATTCAAGCACGGCGGGCTTGTACTGGGCCCTACTGACGATCGGCTCGACCTTCATCCTGCTGCTGTTGCTCGGCGTCGTGCTGTACCTGGTCCTTTCGATCAAGGCCATCAACCTCACGCGGCGGCAATCGAACTTCATCGACAGCGTCACGCACGAATTGAAATCGCCCATCGCCTCGATGAAACTCTACCTGCAAACGCTCAGCCGCCACCAGGTGGGCCAGCAGATGCAGGCCGATTTCCACCGCTTCATGCTGGAAGACCTCGAACGGCTCGACCACCTCATCAACCAGATGCTCGACGCCGGCCGGCTCGACGCCGAACGCGCCAAGGGCGAAGAGGAAGACGTGGAACTGGCCGCCCTGCTGCACGACTGCGCCGCGGCGATCTGCATGAACTATCGCGTTGCCGCCGACACCGTCCGCCTCGAGCTGCAACCGACCGTCGTCGTCGCTCGCCGCATCGACCTCGACGTGATCTTTCGCAACCTGATCGACAATGCGGTAAAATACGCGGGCTCGCCGCCGCGGGTCGAGGTCAGCCTGCGCCGCGACGGCGACGGCCGCGTGGTCGTGCGAATCGCCGACAACGGGCGCGGCATTCCCACCCACCTGCGGCGGAAAATCTTCGGCCGCTTCGTGCGGCTGGGGCTCGAACTGGAACGCGAGAAGCCGGGCACCGGATTGGGCCTCTACATCGCCCGCACGCTGGTCCGCCGCCTCCGTGGCCAGATTCGCGTCCGCGATCCCGAAAAAGGCCCCGGCACCGTCTTCGAGGTGCAACTGCCGGGAAAGCCCGACGCGGCCACGAAAGCGGATGAGGAATGACGGATACGATCATGCCGAACAACGAACACATCCTGGTCGTCGAAGACGAAGAGCATCTGGCCACCGGCATCAAGTACAATCTGGTGGCCGAAGGGTATCGCGTCACGACCGTGGGCGACGGGCCGTCGGCGGTGCGGATTCTTCAGGAGAACCCGGAGGGCATCGATCTGGTGATCCTCGATCTGATGCTGCCCGGCATGAGCGGCTATGCGGTTTGCGAGGCGTTTCGGGCGTTCGATGTGGACACCCCCGTGCTGATCCTCACCGCCCGCACGCTGACCGAGGACCGCACGCGCGGGTTCGACGTCGGGGCGAACCAGTATCTTACGAAGCCCTTTGACCTCGACGAGTTCCTAAGCCGGGTGAAGAATCTGCTGACGTTCCACAGCCGCCGCGAGCGGCAGCGGCGGAAACACGTCGGCGGCGTATCGCAGTTCGAGTTTGCCGAGGCGAAGATCAACTTCGAGACGTTCGAAGCGACGGTGCGCGACGAGCCGGTGCGGCTGACGCAACTCGAAATGACCCTGCTCCGCTATTTCGTCGAGAACGAGAATCGCGTGATTCCGCGGCGCGAGCTATTGGAGAACGTCTGGGGCATGCCCGGCTCGATCAACACCCGCGCCCGGACCAATTCATCCGCCGGCTGCGCAAGACCTTCGAGCCCGATCCCGCCCAGCCGCGGCATTTCTTGACCATCCGCGACGCCGGCTACCGATTCGTGGCGAAGCCGGAGGGGGAAGGAGATGGGGGAGAGGAGATGGCCACGGACGAGGTTGAATGACAAAGAGCCGCAGCCTGTTCACTCTTGGCCCGCCGCCGGTTGCTCGATGCTGTCGAATCCCGATGCCTTGTAGACGACGATCGAAACCAGCCAGCTTGCGACCATCAGGCCGATGACGCCGTAGCCCACCGCGGTGGCGTGGTCGCTCAGAATGCTGACGCCGGCGAAGATGCCCGACTCCAGGTGGAGCTTCGACGCGATGACGCTGAGCGCCTCGACGCTTCCGATCAGCAGGGCGATCATGAAGGAGACGAACGTGATGGTCATATTGTAGAACAGCTTCCGCACCGGCTTGACGAACGCCCAGCCGTAGGCCCCGAGCATGACGACGCCGTCGGTCGTGTCGACCAGGCACATGCCCGCGGTGAACAGCAGCGGGAAGACCATGATCGACCAGATCGGCGTTTGCTCGGCGGCCTGGGTGGCGGCGATTCCCAGCAGGGCGACCTCGGTGGCCGTGTCGAACCCGAGGCCGAACAGCAAGCCGATCGGATACATCTGCCAACTGCGGCCGACGAAGCGGAAAACGGATCGCAGAGCCCAAGAGAGCACTCCGCCGGCGCCTGCAACCTCTTCGCCGCCGTGTTCCACCGGATAGCGGCCTTTCCTGGCCGCGTTGAATCGCTTGAAGACGTCGAGGAAGACGAAGAAGTTGACGGCGGCGATCAGCAGCAGAAAGAAGGCCGACACCGACGTGCCGATGATTCCGCCGACCTGCTGAAATTGCGGAAAATGATCCCTCACGTAGCCCGTGCCTGCCGCCACGCACAGCGACATGAGGATAACGATCGTGGAATGGCCCAGCGAGAAGAAGAATCCGACGCCGACCGGTTTCTGGCCTTGCTGCATCAGTTTTCGCGTTACGTTGTCGATTGTCGCGATGTGATCGGCATCGACGGCGTGGCGCAGGCCAAGGCCGTAAGCCAGAAAGCAGAGGCTAAGCGCCGTGGGGCAAGAGTGGAACAGCCCGGCGGCCAGAGCCCAGGCGGCGACGTTCAGGCCGAGGAGAAGCAGGTAGATCAATCAGTATCCGCCGCCGCAGTTGCCCGCCTTCCGCGTAGCGATAGCTGGTGGCGATCTCCCGGAACATCGTGCGGTTTCCTGGCCCACGCGTGCAATAATACGATCTACGATAGTGTAACACGCCCTGCCGAGGTGTCAAGGCATCCTAAGGGGACGGAGGAGATTGCCGAGGAGCACGCTTCGATTCTTTCCTGTTTCTTGGCGGCAATCTCCTCCGTCGCCCCTCCGCAAACACCATTCACCGCGGCCTCCGGCAATACCGCAGCGGGATTCAGGAATCTGCCGATCTTGCCCACGCTCGCTCGTCTTTATAATTAAGTAGGTTTAAGTCTGAGGAAAAACGAACAGCCGCTGTAATCGGCTTGTACGCTATTGTCAACCATTGATCGAGGGCTACGACGACAAGGAGATGGCGATGAGAATTGCAGTGACTACGCCCACCGGGCACGTGGGAAGCGCTGTGGCCGATTTCCTATTGGATTTCGGCGGCAACATTCAAGTGCGGCTTTTGGGCAGGCGTGCCGACAAGCTGACGGATTCGATCAAACGCGGGGCCGAAACGGTGATTGGCGCCCAAGACGACGTCGATTATCTCTGTAAGGCCACGCAAGGCGTCAATGCCCTGTTCTGGGCGACGCCTCCGGGCTACGGTTCGGATAACGTGCGGGAGTTCCAAAACCGCCTCGGCCGCGCGGCGCCAAGGCGATCGAAACGAACCAGATCGCACGGGTAGTCAACCTATCGTCGATCGGGGCCGATCTGGCGTCGGGAAACGGCCCGATCGGCGGACTGCACGACGTCGAGGGATTGCTGAACGAAACGGCCTGCCACGTCGTCCACTTGCGGCCGGGCTTCTTCTTCGAGAACCTGCTCTGGCAAGTGGATTCGATCCGGAAATGGGGACGAATCTCGCTGCCCCTTTCCGCCTCGACCCGCTATCCGATGCTCGCCACCCGCGACATCGGCCGCGTGGCCGCCATGCGGCTGACCAGCACCGGCTGGACCGGGCAGATCGTTCAGGAATTGCACGGGCCGGTGGACCTGAGCTTCCGCGAGGTCGCCGAGATCCTCACGGAAGTGCTGGGACGCAAGATCGTCTACATCAAGTGCGACCGTGAAGAGATGCGCGACATCATGCTCAAGAATGCCATGAGCGAAAACGCCGCGGATCAGATGTTGGAGTTGTACGACGCGGTGGAGGGCGGCCGTCTGCGGCTCACGCAGCCGCGGTCGCCGGAAACCACTACGCCCACCACATTGGCCGAATTCGCCCGCGACGTCATCCTGCCGCTGGTGATGACCGCGCCGGTGGGCTCGAACAAGTGAACGGAACGGAGAGGCCGGAACAGAGAAGCCGGAACAGGTAAGGATACACGGTTCTGGGACGTTGATGAGGCGTTGGGAACGGAAACGGCCCCGGCAACTCGCCGGGGCCGTTTCGCCTTTCTAGCGGCCTCGTGCAACTGCCGCTGCTCAGCCTTCCGGATGATCGACAAGTTCTTGCAGGCGGGCAGCCAATTCCGGCGGGAAACGCTCGCGCCACGTCGCGTCGATCAGGCCAATCTCCAACATGTCGAGGAGATGCATTTGGTCCTTGCGGCGGAACGACGTCAGTTTCATCCGCACCAACGATTCCAGCGACAGAAGCCGAAAAGACGCCGATTGTTCGCTCTCGGCCACGTCGGGCGTGGGCAACAGGTATTCCGGCCGCACCTTCTCGCCGGCAAACACCAGATGCACGGCGTCGCGGGCTTTCGCGTCGGGACCGTCCAATAGCATGTCGATTCCCGGCCGCATGGCGATGGACGAAGCCCGCCTTCGACATCGCCTCGACCGCGGCAGACAGGTCTTGCCGGCGGATCAGGATGTCAACGTCCTGAGTGTTCCGCACGGCCGCCTCATCGACGCGAGAAACCCACGCCGCCACGGCGTTGCCGCCCACGACGGCGTAGGGAACGCCGGCCTGCTCCAAGAGCGGACGCCGCCCGCAACAGTCGTTGACGCACTTTTTCCACGGCACGCTCCATCCTGTTCCCAGGAGACGTCCTGAATAACCATGTGTTTAGCCATGTGCGAACGTTCTATCACAGATTCCGATGTGTGTGAATGGCCCTCCCCAGGGACAGGCGATTCGCCGTCGGCATCTCCGCAGGTTGCTTCGGCCCATTCGAGGGCTTCCGCTTCGCGCACTTTGTCGTTGCCCATCGCTCTATAGCCCATCTTTTTCTTCATGGGGTATCCTGCCCTCCTAACTGCGACCTCTTTCGCAGAATGTGGTGATAGTGCTGGGCGAACCGGTGGGCTTCGTCGCGCACGTACTGCAATAGCCGCAGGGCATAGCTGTGGCGGCTTAAATGCAGAGGCTCCTCGGCTTCCGGGGTGAAGACGAGTTCCTCGCGCTTGGCCAGCGAAATGACGATCGGCCGTCCGGAACCCGAGCGAAGCAATCGCCGCCAGCGCCGCGTTGAGCTGCCCGCGGCCGCCGTCGATCAACAGGATGTCCGGCGGCGTCTCGCCTTCGGCCTGGAGGTGCCGAAATCGCCGGGCGACCGCCTCGTGGATGCTGGCCGTGTCGTCGGGCCCGGCGACGCCCTGAATCCGCATTCGCCGGTAGCCCGGCTTGAACGGCAGGCCGTCGATGAACTGCACCACCGACGCCACCGTGTCGGTGCCGGCCAGGTGCGCGATGTCGATCCCTTCGATCGTTCGCGGCCGATGCTCCAGGTGCAACACCTTTTTCAGCCCGGCAAGCCCGCGCTTCGGGTCGGTCGGAAAGACTTCCGGCTGCACGTGGGTTTCCAATCGGCCGCGGTCGTCGAGCGTTTCGAGCATCTGGATTTCATCGCGCAGCCGGGCGGCCTCCTCGAATTGCAGTTCGCCGGCGGCCGTAGCCATCTCGTCGCGCATTTCGCCCAGCAACTTGTTCTTGCCCCCTTCCAGGAAACGCTGCAACCGGTGAATGTCCTTGCGGTATTGCTCTTTCGAGATGCGGAAATTGCACGGCGCCGTGCACTGGTCGATAAAGTGCAGCAAGCAAGGGCGATACCAACGCCAGCGCGAGTCGTTCTCGTCGATGTCCAACGTGCAGGTGCGAAACTTGAACACCTTCTGCAACACCTGGATCGCGCCGCGCAGCCCGCGCGGATTGGCAAACGGCCCGTAGAGCTTCGTGCCCTGCGACTTCGGCTCGCGGGTGAATCGCACGCGGGGATAATCCTCGTGCGTAAAGATTTCCAGATACGGAAACGTCTTGCTGTCGCGCAGGTCGCGGTTGAACTTCGGCAGGATGTCCTTAATCAACCGGGCTTCCATCAGCAGGGCGTCGATCTCGCTCTCGGCGTCGAGATAGTCGATGTCGCGGATTTCCAGCACGAGCTTGGCGGTGCGCGAGTCTTCGGCCGCGGCCTTCAGAAAATAGCTGCCGGCCCGCGCGCGGAGGTTTTTGGCCTTGCCGATGTAAATCACCCGGCCGGCGGCGTCTTTCATCAGATAGACGCCGGGCGTCTGCGGGAAGGAGCGGACCTTCTCGGCGGCAAACGAGTTATCGGCAGGCGAGGGCATTTCGGACATCGTGCGGTTATGGCTGCATCGCGCCACTCTTGGCCTGAATTATTCCCCTTTTTCGCACCCCTTTTCATTTTCCTTCCAACAGCCCGTTGCGAGAAGGGGGAAAAGTTAATGACAACTGGCTCACCGAAGAAATTCTCGCCGGGGGGGTTGTGGCCGTCTGACCCTTCGTCTATAGTAGCGGGCGATACGCAGAACGTCGGGGAAATCGGGCCCGACATCAACCACTTATGACACTTTCAGCGAGGAAGAACTAAGGCCGCGTTGAGGCCATGAATACATTTTGAACGACGCGCGTGCGTCAAGTTTGCTTCACGGAAAACGACCAACCTGAGCCATCGGCTCTTGAACTGAAGAAGCAGTCTTGGACCGTGCTCCCGCAAGGGAGTGCCGGCCATACTGTTCTTCAGTGCCCCTTGGTCGGGGCTCCGTGAGCGGCATCGGACGGCGCTCCTTATTTTTCGGGCAGAAGCGTTTGGAGTTGAATCACTCCTACGCTTCGCTGAACCCCGGCACGGGACCACGATCATGCGCGAGTTAGCGACGTTGGCTCGTTGGAACGGCTTTTTCGCTCGGTTGGGCTTCGATCGAGACAAGCGGCGTCGCGGCGGCGTCCAACCAATGAGACGCCGGAGGCTTTCGATGGAACCGCTCGAAGACCGGAGTCTGCTTTCCGTCTGCATATGGACGGGCGGCGGCACGTCGCCCAACTGGAATAATGCCGATAATTGGGTGAACGATCAGCAGCCGCCGGCCCATGTCACCCCGCAAGCCGGCAATCAACTCCAATTCACCGGCACACCGCCCAGCGGCGGCACGGTCAACGATTTTCCCGACGGAACGTCGTTCGAGTCGATCGACTTCGCTTCGGACGATTTCGCGCTTGCGGGAAATGCAATCACCTTGACCGGCGGCATCGCCATCGCCTCCGGCGTAACCGGCTCGACAATTTCGCTAAACGTCGCCCTGGCCGGCCCACTGACCGTTGACGTGGCCGACACAACGCTAGCGATTTCCGGCTCCCTCTCCGGCAGCAACTATCTCACGAAGTCCGGCGCGGGCACGCTGAGCCTCGCCGGCGCAAACACCTACTCCGGCGGCACCGTGATCGGCGACGGAACTCTAAAGGTCGAAAACGACGCCGCCTTGGTCGAGTGCGGCAACGGCCTGCTGGTCAATGGCGAGAATGCCGTGCTCGACTTGAACGGCCACAACGTCACCGTCGGCGCGGTTGGGCTTATCAATGGCTCGATCCAAAGCACCACTGCCGCCAGCATCACCGCCACCAGCTACGTCGTCATGAACGGCTCGATCGACGTTGGCCTGCACGGCACAAACGCCCCGTTGATAAAGGGCGCGGCCAGCACTGTCACCCTCAGTGGAACGAACGACTACACCGGCCCGACCACTGTCTATGCGGGCCAACTCACCCTGGTTGGCTCCGACGCCTGGAATCCGGTTCTCACCGGCGGCGGCGACATCCAAGACGGCAAGCTGGTGCTCGATTACTCCACAAGCCCCAGTTCCGACCAGGCGTCAGACGTGTCGGGCGATCTCACCGCCGGCTACGGCGCTACGTCCAAGTTCTCCACGGGCCCAATTCACAGTTCCACCGCGGCATTCACGTCAACGGCGCTCGGCTGGGCCGATAATGCCACGTCGCAGCAGGTGACGATTGCCCGGGCGAGGTATGGTGACGCCAATCTCGACGGCTCGGTCAACGCGCTCGACTTCAATTTGCTGCTCGCCAATTGGGGAGGCACGGGAAAGACGTGGTCGCAGGGAGATTTCAACTACGATGGGACCGTCAACGGTCTCGATTTTTCCATCATGCTCGGGAATTGGGTGCCGAGCCCGACTCCGTTGCCGCCGCAGGTGGCCGAGATCGCACGGCTCGGCGCGGCCGAGACGACCTCCAACAGCGCGCAATTCGTCGTCGTCTTCAGCAAAGGCGTCAGCGGCGTGAACGCGAACGACTTCGCTCCACAATGCTCGGATACGACTGCGACCGTCGCGGACGTTAACGATTGCTCTCCGTCCCACGCCGTATATTTGGTCACCGTCACCGACGTTTACGGCAATGGAACGCTCGGCCTCAGTTTCGCCGACACCGACGGCTCGGTCGAAGATTACACGACTGGGGTGCCATTGCCGGAGAGCAACCGCAACTTCTCCGAGTCCGACCAGTCGTACACCGTCTCATCCCCGTTTATCTGGGTCGGCGGCGGGAGCGACAACAATTGGTACACAGCCGGAAATTGGCAGGAGGGCATCCGGCCGATCGTCGGCGGCAGTTTGCTTTTTGAGGGCGCGCCGCCGGACAATGTCGCCAACAACAATTTCACGTCGGGCGCTTCTTTCAAGTCCATCGAGTTCGCCTCCAGCGGCTTCGACCTCACGGGAATCGCCATTACGCTTACCGGCGGCATCATTGTGGACGCCGGCGTCAGCAACGTGACGATTTCCGCAGATATCGTCCTTAGCGGCCCAGTCACCATCGACGTGGGTAACGAGGCGTCCCTGACGATATCGGGCGGCATTTCGGGCAGCGGCAGCCTGACGAAAACCGGCAGCGGCACGCCGGTGTTAACCGGAGCAAATACGTACACGGGCCCCACCACGGTTGACGACGGTGCGCTCCAGCTCGGACTAAACGCCCAGGCTGTCGTGCTTACCGGCGGCGGGGCGGATATTCAGGGTGTAGACGGCAGACTCATTTTGGATTACACCGGCGGCGACGACCCGGACGACGCCGTCGAGGCCCTCTTGACCGCCAGTTATGACGCCGCGGGCGGACACTTTGCCTCCGGGCGAATTTTTTGCTCCACCGCCAGTGGCAATGCGGGTCTCGGATGGAGCGATGACAAGGCGTTAAGTCGGCTGACAATTGCCCGGACATTGTACGGTGACGCCAACCTTGACGGCACGGTAAACGGCCTTGACTTCAACGTGCTGCTAGGGCATTGGAATCAAAATGGCATGTCGTGGGCACAAGGCGACTTCAACTATGACCGCCAAGTAAGTGGCATCGACTTTACGATTTGGGCGGGCAATTGGGCGCGCTCCATCGGAACCGGCGAGTTGCTTCTCAACGACAAGTCCGTCTTCAGCGTGGAGGTGACGGACGACGCTCCCGAAACTCTCGACGTGACCGGGGCGGTCAGCCTTGGCAACGCCACGCTCAACGTCACCAGCTCTCGCACCAACACAGATTATGGCATTCTTCGGGTGCTCATCCAGAACGACGGCACCGACCCGGTCGTCGGAACCTTCAAGGATTTGCCGGAGGGCTCGCCGGTGGTCGTGGACGGCGTAAACGGCGAGGAAGAGTATTTCATTACTTACCACTACAACGCCGAGACCGGGCAGTTCGGCACCGGCAACGACGTGGCGCTCTGCTCGTCGTCGTACGCCATGTATGCTCAACTGTTGGCGGACCAGGCCACCACCGACTACGAGGACACAGCCACTCCGGTGGAAGACGCCACTGAACTGCTTCGCGCCTCATGTTCCAAGTACCAATTGTCGCCCAACCTCTGGGCGGCGCATGACCCAACCTGGGCCGCCGGCAGTCCGACGTACGCCTATCAGAGCAAAGATACCTCGAAGGCCACGGTTGACGCCAATGGCTTGGTTACGTTTCTTCCGCCGGCCGGGAAGAAAGTCGGCGGTTCCGAGATCGATTGCACAATTCTGATAACGGCCACCGAGGCAGGAATGCTGCCGCGGACGTTCGAGGTTCCGATCGCCGGGTTCTACATGAAGGAGCCTGCCTACATTCCCGATACCATCACCGCCGAGAACGTCGGGAACTACGTGCTCGTTCTCTACAATGCCGACTCGACGGACAGTACGGACTTGGCAGCGTATTACAAGAACAACCGCCCCGGCATGGAGAACGCCAGTTACCTCGGCATCACCGGGGTGCCGGAAACGGGGAACGGCACGTCGGTCGCGAGCGATAGTGCTTGCCAATCGCTTATCTCGCAGGTTATGGCTTGGCTCAATGACCACAACTGGCTTGGTGCGAACCAGTCGGAACCCGCCACTCCCATTCGCTACGTCGTCGGTCTCGGCGGACTGCCAAGCCGCGATTCGGATGGCGACAGCGTTTCGTACATGATCTACCAGAACGCCCTCAACATCACCGGTGGCACGGGGTATCAGGGCGGCACCGACCGGTTCAGTCTGGCGGAATATGGCGCGCCGTTGGTCGCCTGGCTCGATTGCGGCAGCTATGCGGCCACCGAGGCGTACATCAACAAGGAGGCTGCCGCAGCTAATGCCAACGGACTGGAGGCTGACGGCGTCACGATTTCCGGCAGCGCAGCCGGCGTCGGTGGAAATACGTGGGTCTTGGATGACACCTGCCATGGCAGCGATAGCGAGGGCAGCACATATGCCGCCGACGGCGATGCGTTCGACCTACTTCGACAGCTTTGTCCCGACGATCGCGCCCGATCTGCCGGCGAACAGTGTGGTCGACCACAACACGGGCGCAACCGGCATCGGAGGAAACGGATACGGCCCGGTTCTTCACACGGCGACTAATCCAACCGCGTACGGCTCTTGGGGCGTTCACTCAGGCGAGTTGACCGGTGGCGGCACCGTCGATTGGGCAAACAACGGGCAAGTAACTTTTACCGGCAACGCGGGCTGGTGGGTCGGGATGTCGGTCGAGAGTTTCAACGGGATATACGGCTGGGGAATGGCCGATCCAACATCGGTCTTTTCCGCCACAGCGTTTGGCAGCGGCAGCGGTTCCGTCGCCGATTACGCCAACACGCCCATCTGCTGGGTCGGAGCGACGGCGGAGCCGGGAGTTGGTGGTAATGAGGGCGTAGCATATTTTGATCGGTGGGCAAAGGGTTGGTCCACATTAGAGTCAGCGTGGGTCGGCCGCCAGACACCCTATTTTCTGGCGGTTACAGACGTCTGCTTGGAGCCTTAATTCCAAGCGGGTTATTGCACCATTAACAGGTTCTGGTTATATTACACTGAAACGCCTAAGCGTTAGGAGACAAGCGATGAAATCCCAACCACCTCGTAGATCGCGATCGACCTTCTTGGCGTTTTGCGTTGCGGCCTATGCCTATTGCGGCGGCCCCGCGGCAGCAGCGCCGTTTGGGAACCTCGATTTTGAATCGGCGGTAATTGGAACGCCGGACGGCGATGAGCTTCCGTCGGCGCAGGCGCTGCCCTACTGGACGGTCCACTCCGTGCGCGCGGGCAAGGTGTTCTATGATACGACAGCGATGGACGCGGTAGCGGTCTCTATTCAGGATGGACGTGCTCCGTATAGCGGCTTCCCGGCGATCATGAATCCGATTTCAGGTTCTTATTCGGTGCTCCTTCAACGCAGTTCAATCTACGCCGTCCCACCGAATGAGGACGCATGGATCGCACAAACTGGTGGCGTCCCCAGCGACGCGACATCGTTGATGTTCAGCACTGAGAGTAATTGCGGTGCAGGAGACCTCGTGGCATCGCTTAACGGAACCGCAATTCCCATGTCCTTGTATTCCGTGGGGGACCAGATCAACGAGACGCACGGCGTGGTTGAAACTTTCATCGGCGACATCCGGCAGTTTACCGGCCAGCAAAACGTCGAACTCCGTCTCACCGGCAGCGGCACCGTTGACGACATCCAATTCTCATCAATCGTTGTCCCCGAGCCGTCCACGCTGGCCCTGTTGAGCGTCGCCGCCCTCGTTGCCCTCGCCCCCGTCGTGCGCCGCCGGCAGTCCGACGTACGCCTATCAGAGCGAAGATACCTCGAAGGCCACGGTTGACGCCAATGGCTTGGTTACGTTTCTTCCGCCGGCTGGAGAGGAAGTCGGCGGTTCCGAGATCGATTGCACAATTCTGATAACGGCCACCGAGGCAGGAATGCTGCCGCGGACGTTCGAGGTTCCGATCGCCGGGTTCTACATGAAGGAGCCTGCCTACATTCCCGATACCATCACCGCCGAGAACGTCGGGAACTACGTGCTCGTTCTCTACAATGCCGACTCGGCTGCGAGCACGGATCTGAAGGACTATTATCTTGGTTTGGGCAACTACCTCGGCCAAGGCCGGCCGGGAATGACAGGAGCAGTGTGTCTCGGAATTTCGGGAGAGGCTCTGGGCTTGGGCGTTGGTGCGTTGGCGAACATCGGCGCTAACGGCAGGGCCAGTTGGTCGGCCGCGGACCCGAGCATCTGTGAGGCAATCGCCCAATACGTCAGTAACTATGTCGAGACCTCCTCGCTTCCAATCCGCTATGTCGTTGGTTTGTGCGGCCTCCCGAGCGGCGATGGAATTAGGTATTCAACCGAGTCTAGCGTTCCCTATCAGATAACGAGCGCAGTCGCCACCTATCGCGGGAAGGCGATCTACGACGGGCAGGATCCATTCAACGTCGCAGAATACGGCGGTCCCTTGGTCGCCTGGCTCGATTGCGGTAGTTATGAAGCGACGAAGGCGTTTATCAACAAGGAAATCGTGACAGCCGATGCGAGCGGACTTCAAGGCGACGGCATCACGATTTCCGGGAACGCGGCTGGTGTCGGCGGAACCCAATGGGTTTTTGACGACCAGTCGGACACTAATTACGGATCGTACTTCACGACGTTCCCCGGCGATCTGGAGGCCGATGGGGTCTCGTCCGACGATATTACCTACAACCCCGACAGGCCCCCGCCATATTCAGTCATCGAGACGGCCGTGAGCCCCGCGGCTTATGGCTCGTGGGGAACGCACTCGGGTGTATTGACCGGCGAACCGACAACGGCTTGGCCCTCCAATGGGCAGGTAACGTTCACCGGCAACGCGGGCTGGTGGGTCGGAATGTCGGTCGAGAGCTTCAACGGCATGTATGGCGAGACCATGGGCGATCCCAGCAAAGTTTTTGCAGCCACGGCATTTGGCAGCGGCAGCAACGGCATCGCCGAATACGCTAATACGCCCGTCTGTTTTGTTGGATCGACGGCCGAGCCGTACTTGGCCGGGGTCGAAGGCGCCGCGTACTTCGACCGATGGGTGAAGGGCTGGTCGACATTGGAGGCGGCGTGGGCAGGTCGGAACGACTCGGCGGCCGGTATCTGCCATCTTCTGGTTGTTACCGATATCTGTCTCGATCCGTAACCCGTTGGTTCGGCTATGGAATTTGTCGTCGAGTTACGTTAAACTGAAATCTATCCTTTCCGCCTCGGTCACCCGTACGCGAAAGAAACGGAGGGTTGTTATGAATCAGCATCGAAGGCTCGTTTGGCGTGTGGTGTCTTTTATCGCGGTGCTTGGCCCCTGTTGGCCGGCGGTCGTCCACGGGGGAGCATTCGGAGACTTGGATTTCGAATCGGCAAGCGCTCCCCACCCTTTGTTGACCGAGGAATCAGCTTCACAAGGATTGCCCTGCTGGGCCGTGAACAACTTCCACCCGGGCACAGTGACCTATGGCACAATTGCTCTCGATGCGTATTGCGTTTCAATTCACGACGGACATAGCGGATACCTCGGCGACTTTAACCCGTTAGACGGCAATTACTCGGTAATGCTTCAGACCGAGAATCCGTCTCCGCATACCCTCGCATGGATTTCGCAGACCGGCGACATCCCTCCCGATGCGAATTCGATCATGTTCCTCAGCGACACGGTGTCTCCCCCCACCCTCTCGTTGAACGGAGTCGTTATCCCAACATCAGTCTGCAATGTGGGGCCAACCGTCAACACGAACCACGGGCCCGTCGACACTTACATCGGAGACATTCGAGCGTTTACCGGTCAACAAAACGTCCTGCTCGAATTCGAGAGCGCAGGCAACAATAGCCTTGACGACATCCAGTTCTCGTTGACCGTCGTCCCCGAGCCGTCCACGCTCGCTCTGTTGACCATCGCCGCCCTCGTCGCAATCGCCACCATCGCGCGCCGCCGCTACTCTCCGTAATGCGTGCGCGCTCGGTGGACGAAAATGGTGCGAGTTGTCGCATCAATGGAATAGACGACCCGATCGTTGTGCGTCAAACGGACGGAATAGAATCCCGATAAATCGCCCACCAGTTTCTTACCCAAAAATGGAGCAACGGCGACGTCGGCGGTGAGGATTTCTCGGAGCTTCCGCTTCAACCGCGGCGACAGATTTCTGACGTCCTTGGCCGCTTCTTGGGTAAAACGGACCTTGAAGGGCTTCACCTTTCGTCCCCCAGCACGTCTTCGAGGGAGAGCGTCGCGCCTCGCTTCATTTGGGCGACCGAACGTTTCATGCTCGCTCGGAATCCCGGAATCGACAGAAGCTCGAGTGTTTCCAGCAGGCTCTCGTAGTCCTCTTCCGACATCAGCACGGCCGAGCCTTGGCGATGTCGGATTCGGTATACGTGGTGCCCGCGGTTGGCCTGCTTGACCAAATCGAAGAACTCCCGCCTTGCATCGGTTGCCGATAGCGTGGTCATGGGTGCGGCTCCTGACATGTACGTTGAACCGTACATATTATGGGTTGCAGCCGCGTCGCAGTCAAGCGATCCGTTGCGAGAACGTGCCGACCTCCAGCGAGATCAGCCGGTCGATCAGCTCGCGGGGCGATTGCGGGCGGCGAAGCGGCTCGCGGGCGATCAGACGCTGCACTAGTGCGGCCACCTCGCGCGGGACATGCGGCGCCAGCCGGGCCAATTCCGCCGGCGACGATTGCCGATGCTGCGTGGCCAATTCCGCCAAATCCTTGCCCGGGTACGGCAGCCGGCCCGAAAGCATCTCGAATAGCACGACGCCCAAACTATAGAGGTCGCTGCGAATGTCGGCGCGAAGGGCGGAGGTGAACAACTCGGGGGCGATGTAGCTGCACGTGCCCATGATCGGCCGATCGGCCGCCGAGCCGATCTCTTCGCCGCGTCGGGCGAAGCTCAAATCGATTAGCGTGACGTGCCCGCTGGGTGAAACGTGGATGTTGCCCGGCGTCACGTCGCCGTGCATCCAACCCGCCGCGTGCAAGGCGTCGAGCGCCTCGGCCGTTTGACGCGCGATCCAGAGCGTCTTGGGCACGTCGAACTGCTGGCCGGCGGCTAGTCGGGCCTGAAGCGACGCCCCTGTGAGCCACGGCATGACCAACAGCCGCGGCGGCTCGGATACCGACGCCGTCAGCACCGGCACCAGGTGGGGATGCGAGACGCTTTGCCCCACCATCGCCTCGCGCCGCAACAGCCGGACGGCATCCGTGTCGTCCTGCCAGCAGGGGCGAAGCATTTTGACCGCATAGGTGGCGGGCCGATCCGTCGGCGTTCCAACCGGCCTCGCTCGATAGATGAGTGCAAGGCTTCCCTGCGCGGCAAACTCGACCAACTCCCACTGTCTTACGCGACCGGGAGAGTCCGCCACCGGGGCAACGCACACGGGCACGTTGCCGGTCAAGATCGACTGCGTCTGGATCATTCGGGTCTGCGCGGGAAAAGACAACTCACGCGATAGGGTCTCTTGATGACATCGGTCGGCAAGGCAAGGCAAGTTGAACGGAGCCCGCGCTACCGGAAGATACGTTGTCTGCGTATACTTTCCGGCCGTAGCGTCGCGACCGCACAGCTTGACAAACACCGCATCACGCTCCACAATAAGAGGGGTGTTTGTGACGAAAGGAGTTGCCTATGGCCACTGGGTTTTCGAGTGTCTTTCCGACGGATTGGACGCTCGCCGACTTCTGGACGCATCTCGGAGGAATACCTCCGGAGCGAATTCGCATGTTCCCGGCGCCTGGCACGGCCACGGAAAAGGACGTGCTCGAGGTCGAGCGACAGACCGGATGTCCTTGCGAGTTGATCGATGGCACTCTCGTGGAGAAAACCGTGGGTTACATTGAATCGTTCCTTGCAGTAAGGGTTATTTGTCTCCTACAGGCTTTTGTGGAGAAGCACGACCTGGGCATCGTATTGGGAGAAGCGGGTACGCTGAAGGTTCTGCCCCATCAGGTGAGGGTTCCAGACGTCTGCTTTATCTCTTGGAACCGCTTTCCCAATCGAGAACTTCCCCCCGAACCGATTCCGGCTTTAGCCCCCGACCTGGCCATCGAAGTGCTTTCGGCGGGCAATACGGCAGCGGAAATGCAGCGCAAATTGCAAGATTACTTCGCCGCCGGCGTGAAACTCGTGTGGTACATCGATCCGCAGACGCGATCGGCGAAATCGTACACGGCCGAACATCAGTTTGTCGCAGTTGACGAAAGCGGCTCGCTCTCCGGCGGCGACGTGCTGCCGGGTTTCGAGTTGCCACTGAAACAGTTGTTTGCCAAGACGCCGCCGCGACCCGAGTGAATGACCTCAGTTTCCAACGTACTTCGCGTAAACCGCCCGGGCGGTCGTGATGTCGTCGGTGCCGGAGATGACCACGCGGGCGTCGGGAAAGATCGTTAGCTCGTAGCCTTCTACTTTCAGTCGCAGGAGAAACTCGTTTCGCACGAGTTCACCCACGCCCACGAGTCTCTCGGCCAGCTCGTCGAGCGAGATGCTTGCGTCGAGATGGGACAACTGCACCGAGTTGCGGCCGCAGAGCGCCGCCGTGCGGCTTACCTGTCGGCCGGAGAGCCACGAGTATTCACCGTGCTTGCACACCGGACAGTCCACGCGATCGCGCAGCCCGCCGACGTCGATTTGGCGAAAGCTGTTCTCCCAGAGATCGACGACCGAAAGCCTGCGAGAAACCGACTGCCGGTTGCCGCTAAGAATCTTCATCGCTTCGCTCGCCTCGATCGAGGCGATCGCGCCGACGATCGGGCCGAGAATGCCGGCCGACTCGCAGGTGGCGGTGCTGCCCGGCTGAGGGCATTCGGGCATGAGACAACGCAGGCAGGCGGTTTCGCCGGGCAGAATGGTCATCGACCGCCCTTCGGCGCCCACGCAGCCGCCGTAAACCCACGGCAGATGGAACTTCACCGCCGCGTCGTTGATGAGAAATCGCGTCTCGAAGTTGTCAGTCCCGTCGAGCACCAGATCGACGCCGTCGCAGAGCCGTCTGATGTTCGTCGGCCCTATGTCGGCCACGATCGGCTCGACGGTGACGGTCGAGTTAGTCTTTCGCAGTTTCTCGGCCGCCGCAATTGCTTTCGGCAGCGCCGCGGCGGCGTCGGCCTCGTCGAAGAGCGTCTGCCGCTGAAGGTTCCCCAGTTCGACGAAATCGCGATCGACGATCCGCAGCATCCCAATGCCGGCGCGAACCAGCAGGTTGGCAATCGTGCTGCCCAGAGCCCCGCAGCCGCACAGCAGCGCCTTCCCCCGGCCTAATCGACGCTGGCCCTCCTCGCCCAGCGGCGCAAACCGCACCTGTCGGGCGTAGCGGCAAAAATCCGGCGTAAAATCAGCTTGGCTTGCCATGATGGCGCATACGGAGACGACTCAGTCCGTCAAATGTCATGGGCTTTCGGCGAGTATGGCGTATCATAGATCATTCGGACTTCGCTCAGGATTCGGTCCCGTAAGTAAGGGCTAATGGCGTCTTTCGTAAGAAGGTCAACATTGCGGCCGATCGCCGTGGAGAGATCGCGTTGCAGCTTTGCCAAGTCCAACAGGCTCTTGCGTTCTCCGAAGTTGACGAGCAAGTCCAAGTCGCTGTCCGCGGTTGCCTCGCCTCGGGCCATCGATCCAAACACGCCTACCGCCGTCACCGCATTGTTCCGACAGATGTCGATGACTGTACTTGTGTCGAATGCAAAACCCTGCATGACTGACCCCCTATGCCTTGCTTCCTGCAATTCTACCTCGCACGGCATATCTTTCAACCGGAGCCGGTCCCTATTCTTGCCGCCTTTCCGCCAATACTTTCGCCAAGAACCCCGCCGTCACCGAGCCCGCGGTTCGGGCGACCTCCTCGGGCGTGCCTTTGGCGACGACTTGCCCGCCTTCGTCGGCGGCGCCGGGGCCGAGGTCGATGATGTAGTCGGCGGCTTTCATGATTTGCAGATTGTGCTCGACAACCAACAGCGAATGGCCGACGGCCAGCAGCGCGTCGAAACAATCCAGCAGTTGCACGACATCGGAGAAGTGCAGCCCGGTCGTAGGCTCGTCGAGAATGAACAGGCAGCGGCCGCGTTTGGCGGTGCTCATGTAGCCGGCCAGCTTCAGCCGCTGCGCCTCGCCGCCCGAAAGCGTGTTGGCGGGCTGGCCGAGCCGGACGTAATCGAGCCCCACGTCGATCAACTTCTTCAGCCGCGCCTGCACTTTCGGCTGGCCGCGGAAGAAGGTGAACGCCTCGCGGACGGTCATATCGAGCACGTCGGCGATGTTGCGGCCGCGGTAGGTCACGTCGAGAATCTCATCGCGATAGCGAGCGCCGTTGCACTGCGAGCACCGCATGTAAACGTCGGCGAGGAACTGCATGTCGATTTGCAGGTAGCCGTCGCCTTGGCAGGTGTTGCATCGCCCGCCGTTGACGTTGAAACTGAAATGACCCGCGTCGTAGCCGCGCGTTCGGGCCTCGACCGTATCGGCGAAGACGGCGCGGATTTCGTCGAACGCCTTCAAGTACGTCACCGGGTTGGAACGCGGCGAGCGGCCGATGGGGCTCTGATCGACCATGATCACGTCGTCGAGCTGCCCGTCGCCGAAGATGTTGTCGTGCGGATCGGGCTTCGCGGCGTCCTTGCGAAGCCGGCGGCAAAGGGCCGGATACAGCGTATCTTGAACCAGCGTGCTCTTGCCCGAGCCGCTTACCCCCGTGACCATGCACAGCACGCCCAACGGGAACTCGACGGTGATGTTCTTCAGGTTGTTGCCCCGCGCCGGCCAGTCGGACCCAGCCGTGATTCGGCTCCCGCCGTCGGCCGTTGACGCCGAAGCCGCGCCGGCCGGCCAGGTAGTCGCCGGTCAAGCTGTCGGGCGATTGCTCCATCTCGTCGGGCGTGCCCTGAAAGACGATCTTCCCGCCGCGTTCGCCGGCGCCTGGCCCGATTTCGACAACCTGGTCGGCGGCCCGAATGATTGCCTCCTCATGCTCGACCACGACCACGGTGTTGCCGCGTTCGCGGAGTTTTCGGATCGCGCCGAGGAGTTGGTTGATGTCGCGGGGATGCAGCCCGATCGACGGCTCGTCGAGCACGTAGAGCATTCCCACCAGGCTGGACCCGAGCGCGGCGGTAAGCGCGACGCGGCGGGCCTCGCCGCCGCTTAGCGTTCGCAGCGTGCGGTCGAGAGTGAGGTAGCCAAGCCCGACAGCCTCGAGATACCCGAGCCGGGCTTGCACCTGTTCGAGCATCATCCGGCCGACCTGCCGCTCGTAGTCGGGCAGTTGAAGCCGGCGGAAGAACGCGGCGGCGGCGCGGACTTTCATCGCGCCGATTTCGCCGATGTTCCGACCGCCGATCCGCGCGGCCAGGGCCTCGGGCCGCAGCCGCGTGCCGCCGCAGGAAGGGCAGACGCGAAAACTCCGCCAGCGGCTCAAAAACACGCGGATGTGCATCTTGTACTTCCGCCGTTCGAGCCAGGCGAAGAAGCCTTCCAGCCCGCCAAACTTGCGCTCCGGCACGCCGTGCACGATAAGCCCCACCTGCCGCTCGGAAAGCTGGCGGAAGGGCACATCGGTCGGAATGTCGTAATCGCGGGCCAAGGCGAGCAGTTCTTTCAGTTCGTGCGCGTAGGCCGGCGTGTTCCAGGGCGCAATGGCTCCCTCGCGGAGCGACTTCTCCGGATCGGGAACGATCAACTCCATGTCCAGCCCGATCACGTTGCCGAATCCTTCGCATTCCGGGCAGGCCCCCAATGGGCTGTTGAAACTGTACAGCCGCGGCTCGGGCGCGGGATACTCGATGCCGCAATCCTCGCAGACCAACTGCGAGCCAAAGCCGATTCGCCGCCACGGCTTGCCGTCGATGAGCAAAGAGGGGAGAGGGGAGAGGGGAGAGAGGAGAGGGGTCGCGGGGGAGGGAGGGCTGGGCACTTCAGTGCCCAGTGAACCGCCCAGCGACGTCCCCATGACACCACTCGAACCACTCACCTCCCCAGCCGAGTCCTCAACCAGCGCGCAGCACCGTCCGCGTCCCTTCACAAACGCCGTTTCCAGCGAATCGCGCAGCCGGCTGTCGGCCACGCTGCCGGCTGCAAGCCGATCGACGATCACATAGACTGCGGACAAAGAAAATATGTGACTCGCCCCTGCAAGAGTGCAGTCGGCGGCAAAATCATGCGTTCCAGGGTTGACCATTCTATTCGCCGAACGTACAATATCACTGGGAGAGGATTCGCCCGCCGATGTGCTTCCGCTTGCGGATGTCCCCGGCTTATAAGGCGGATCCTCTTTCACTTGCGGCATCAACGTACTGACCGCATCGAGATCAACCAGCCGTCCATCGAAAACTGCCCTAATAAAGCCGTCTTCGCGTAGTGCAACTGCCAGTTTTTCGAGAGTGCCGTTCGCGGGCAAGGGACAGGCAAACGCGATCATGTAGCGCGTGCCGGGCGGCAGCGCGGCGAGCGTTTCGGCCGCGCTTTGCGGGCTCTCGCATCGCACCTCGCGGCCGCATTGCCGGCAGAACGTATGGCCGATCTTCGCAAACAACAGCCGCAGATAATCGTTCGTCTCGGTGGCGGTGCCGACGGTCGATCGGCTCGATCGGCTGGTGTTTTTGCCGGTCACGGCGATGGCGGGCGGAATGCCGTCGATCCGCTCGGCTTCCGGCTTCTCCAGCCGCTGCAAGAACTGCCGCGTGTAGGCGGAAAAGCTCTCGATGTAGCGGCGTTGTCCTTCGGCGTAGAGCGTGTCGAGCGCCAAGCTGCTCTTGCCGCTGCCGCTAAGGCCGCAGAAGACGATCAATTTTCGCCGCGGAATGTCCAGGTCGATCGACTTCAGGTTATGAACCCGAACGCCCCGCAACGCGATGTGGCCGGCAGCACTCATGGCGAGCCCGTGGCGGAGGCCAGAAATCCCCCGATGACGGCGAGAATCGGTTTCAGCTTCTTCTCGATCGGGTCGGCCCCGACGCCGAAGTTCTCCAAGGCCGTTGCACCCAAGAGCAGCAGAGAGCCCTTGGGTGCGAAGATCACGGGGCAAGGAACCGTGCCTTCGATGCCTTCGATCTGAAAATCGCAAAAGCCAAGCAGCCGGGTATCCTGCCGACCGTCGGCGAGAACCACATTTCTCTTCCCCGACGGTTCCACGCCGATTTTTTCCAGATAATCCTCGGGGATAAAGGAATAGAGGGCTCCGGTATCGACCCAGAATTCCTCCTTGAAGAACCGGCTGGGCTCCTTGCTGTTGGACACCCGCACCGTCTGCCTAAACATCCCCATGCCGTTTCCTCCCACCTGATGTTGCAAGCGCACACGCGAGTTGCACAACTTGCCGTAGGACGGATTTCCGAATCCGTCCAGTTCTCAGGGACGGATTTGGAAATCCATCCTACAGATGTAGTCCACGTATTCTGACGCGACCCCTACGCTGCGAAAGCCGCTGAAATCGCTGGGAAAGAGCCGCTCCGTCCACATTTCAAGCATATCTCGGCGAGAAGAGACAGTCAATCCTTGGAAATCCGTTCGTTCGCACGACTGACGCTCAACGCAAGACCTTGCTCAATGATCCCAGACCAATGTTGGGTTGGCGGTTGAACCACCCCCCTTACCCCCTCTAAAAACTTGCATATTTTGGGCGGTCGGATTGTTGACTTCGGAGGCATTCTTGGTATGGTGGCAATTGTACTCGCCTGTATTCGCCGGCCGCAATTGGCCGCGAGGAATGTGACGACAACGCGACGATGAGGTAAACCAATAATGGCGGCGGCCCCACGACGGCCGCCAAAGACAATTGAACGACGCGCGAGCGTCAAGCTATTGCTTCCCAGAAAATCGCCAACTGGAGCCTTCGGGTTCTTGAAGTGTGAAGGCAGTGCTTCGACCGCGCTCCGCAAGGAGCGTCGGCCGAGTGCTGTTTCACACGCCCTTTGGCGAGGGCTCTGGGAGCGGCCTTGAACCGGCGCTCCTTTTTATTTCTTGTTGCGCCTTGGTTCCTAAGGCCGACTGGCGGCCAGCCCCAACATTCTGATCCTCTCAGAATCGGCCCGGCTTGCATTCTTGATCTGACTCGCGCGCTGTGAGTCGATCTTCCGGTACTCGTGTGAAAGATTCTCCGCGTTTGTTTCCTCAATTCCAGGGCGCAAAGTCGCCCGCAACTTCATGGGAGGTGTGTGATGAGATGGTTTGTTTGTGTTTTGATTGCTGTGACTGTCTCTGTTCTTGCGCAAACGTCGCATGAGGCTAATGCAGATGATAACCTCATCATCAACGGCGGCTTCGAGAGCGGCTTCGACGGATGGACGGCCGCGCCCGCGCCGTGGGATGAAGAGATAGACAACACTGTCTATCACTCGGGCAGCAGTTCCGCAAAGTTGTTTAAGCAGTCGTGGGGAAGCATTTTAGATCAGACCGTGTCCTGTTCTCTTGCAGCCGGCTCCGAGATTGACTTCTCGTTCTGGGTCAACATGCCCGATCCGGGGGACGGCTACGGGAAAGTGTTTTCAGCGATACTGAGGGTAAACGGTCAGGACGTGGGCACAAACCAACTCTTCAACCCGACGCAAGGCTGGATCGAGGAGACGCTTGATTACACCTCGACAGGGGTGGTAACGTCGCTTGGAATCCAACTCGACACGGGGGCCGGCGATGGCTTCGGCTACGAGGGGCCGGTTTGGGTGGATGACGTTCGGCTGACGGCAACGCCCGAACCTTCCACCTTCGCCCTCCTCGGCGTCGGTGCCATCAGCTTGCTCGGCTACGCATGGCGTCGGCGGACGGTGGTGTAGGGCGCGAAGTGTGATTGGCGTAGAACGCGACCGGGCCATCCAAGCGGATGGCCCGGTCTGGTTTGGGTTATCTGGCCAAAACCCCTGCCGGCTCGCCCGGCAGGTGGATGAGTTTGGAATGCTACAAAGCGTCGTTCCGTCTTCCTGCCGACCCCCGTGGGTTTATCCCACGGGTGAAGAAGTTTGCGGGGCTGTTTGGCAGGGCCGCCGTGCTAGCCTCCAAAAACTCGTTCACCTGCCGGACAAGCCGGCAGGGGTCGTTCTTGGTGGAAGCGGACACGCTAGCGGTCCAGACTCGTTCACCTGCCGGACAAGCCGGCAGAGGTCGTTCTTGGTGGAGCCCGACACGCTAGCGGTGGAGACTGATTTACCTGCCGGGCAAGCTGGCAGCGGGCGCTTTCGTGGCAACATCCGCGTAGTCCGCGTCGCAACGGCGGTTCAACAGATTTGCACCCCCTTGCCACATCAAACTGCGCTCGGTTTACTGAAGCGATGGACTATCGCGGCCGACGGGCGACGATCATGGGCCTGGGCCATTTCGGCGGCGGTCTGTCGGCTGCGCGATGGCTGGCCGGGCAGGGCGCGGTGGTCACCATAAGCGATGTGGCCGATGAAAACGCGCTGGCCGATTCGCTGCCGCTGCTGGCCGACGTGCCGATCGCCACTATTCATCTCGGCGGCCACCGTGCGGAGGATTTCCAACGAGTTGATCTCGTCGTGGTCAATCCGGCGGTTCGGCCCGACAGCCCTTGGCTCCATGCGGCTCGGCAATCGGGCGCGCGCCTTTGCACCGAACTGGAATTGTTCATCGAAAACTGTCCCGCGAAGATCGTCGGAGTAACCGGCAGCAACGGCAAGTCGACCACCGCCGCGATGATCGCCTCGATCTTATCGCTCCCCTCTCCCTTTGGGAGAGGGGCCGGGGGTGAGGGCGAAACGATCGCCGATAGCGATGCCCTCACCCTAGCCCTCTCCGGGCACCGACCGAAGGTTGGTCGGGAGAGGGGACATGCTGTTGAACGACGGACGTTCTTGGGTGGCAACATCGGCGGCAGCTTGCTGGACGACCTGCCGCGAATGACGTCCGGCGATTGGGTCGTATTGGAAATCAGCAGTTTCCAGTTGCGGCATTTCGGTTCTTGTACTCCTCACGCTCCGCGTGAGCAGTCGGCACACGGCGTGTGCCGGGTACATGTGGCCGTGGTGACCGGTTGCACGCCGAATCATCTCGACTGGCATGGCAGCTTCGCCGACTACGTGGCGGCCAAGCAGCGGATTCTCGCCGGGCAAACGTGCGACGACTTCGCCATTCTCAACACCTTCGACGTAGAAGCGGCGTCGTGGCTGCCGCTGGTGCGCGGCCGGCCGATTCCGCTCTCCCCGCTCGATGCATTGCCAACTCTGTCGGCGCCGGGCGAGCACAATCGCATCAACGCGGCGTGTGCCGCCGCGGCAGCCCGTGCGGTTGGATGCGAGGACGCCGACATTCGCCGCAGACTGGAGACATTCGAGGGCCTTCCGCAACGGCTCGAACGCATCGCGGTGATCGACGGCCGCCGCTTCTACAACGATTCCACCGCCACCACGCCCGAATCGACCATCGCCGCGCTGCGGTCGCTCGATACGAGGGGGACGGAGGAAGTTGTCGCGAGAATTCATTCCGGGGCTGACAGATTTCCCCGACAACTTCCTCCGTCCCCTTTTGCCCAGCCACCCCGCTGCGAAGAATGCTCACCGACGTGGCTCCTGGCCGGCGGAAAAAGCAAAGGCTTCGATTTCCAGCCGCTTGCGGCGCAAATCGTCGGCCACGCCTGTGGAGCGGCGTTTTTCGGATCGGCTCGCAATGAATTGCTCGAACACGTCGCTGCTTCGAACGCTCAATTCCCTTCCGTGGCCGTCGAAACGATGCAAGAGGCGCTCGAATGGTGCTGGCGTCGCTCGCGGCCGGGCGATGCAATCGTGCTGTCGCCGGCCTGCGCGAGCGCCGATCAGTTCCGCAACTTCCACGATCGCGGCCAACAGTTTGCAGAGTTGGTCCACCGCCTGACTGTAGGAGGCGACTCCTGACACCAACCCATTGACAAGAAACAAAACGATGGTATAGAAAGGGAGTGCCGTGCGGGGGCTTCGGCTCTTGTGCGGTCACGGCCTCGGGGTCAACGACAGTCTGGGCTTCCTTGGGGGAGGCCCAGATGGCGCTGGGAGTCGTTGCCTCGGGGTTTTTGTTGCGCGGCAGGTGTGGTAAAATGGGAAGCCGGGGTTGAGAACTTCGTTTATTGTTTCTCAGGTTGCTGACGTTGGGCCGCCACCCGACGTAGGGCGGACTTTAGTCCGCCAAATGCGACGGACTAAAGTCCGCAAAACCGGGCGGACTAAAGTCCACCCTACAATGTTGGCAAACTGAGAAGCCATAGCCGCCGCAGCTACGCGGCGATCGGACCGCTG
Organism: uncultured Planctomycetia bacterium; assembly: GCA_963719005.1. Classification (GTDB taxonomy): domain Bacteria; phylum Planctomycetota; class Planctomycetia; order Pirellulales; family Thermoguttaceae. The sequence goes on along the minus strand of CAVRAR010000014.1, from coordinate 671,015 downwards.
CCATGAAAATCATCCATTGCGAACAGATGCAAACCGCTCCCGTCGATGCCGAGGGGGCGTCGGGCTGCCGCATGTGCTGCCTGATCGGCCCTGACGACGCCGCCCCGAGTTTCTCGATGCGGCACTTCGAGATCGCCCCCGGCGGATACACGCCAAAGCATTCCCACGCACACGAGCACGAAGTATTCGTCCTGGAGGGAACCGGCGTGGTCATGGAGGGCGATCGCGAGCATTCCTTGCGGCCGGGCGTCGCGGTCTTCGTCCCCCCGAATCAGTTGCATCAATTCCGCAACACCGGCACGGGCATGCTGAGGTTTTTATGCTTCATTCCGCATCCCCTTCGCGGCGTCCGCGAGATTTGCGTCGCCGCCTGCGGTTGCGATGGATGACCGATCGGAAGTTTAGCCGCCGCGTCTACGCGGCGTCAGAATCGCCATCGAGCTACGCCGCGTGGACGCGGCGGCTAAACGCTGTTATTGGAGTCAATGCCGTGCCAACCGCCGCCTCTGAAATCGCCCGGCTTCGCGAGGAAATCCGCCGCCACGATCGGAAATACTACATCGAGGCGGCCCCCGAGATTTCCGACACCCAATACGATCGGCTCGTCGAGCAACTCAAAAAGCTCGAGGCCGCCCATCCCGAACTGGTCACGCCCGATAGCCCCACGCAACGCATCGGCGACCAGCCGGTCGAGGGCCTTACGCCGGTTGACCATCGCGTGCCGATGCTCTCGATCGAAAACACCTACAGCCTCGACGAGCTGAAGAAGTACGGCGACCGCGTGACGAAGCTGTTGCCCGGCGAAACGGTCGAATGGGTGGTCGAACTGAAGGTCGATGGCGTGGCGGCGTCGCTGATCTATGAAGACGGCCTGCTCACCCGCGGCGTCACCCGCGGCAACGGACGGACCGGCGACGACATCACGCACAACGTCCGCACGATCAAGGATATTCCGCTGCACCTGATAAGTACCCGGCACACGCCGTGTGCCGATGCCGCACACGGCGTGTGCGGGATACCTATCCCGCCGCTGTTGGAAGTCCGCGGCGAAATCTACATGACCAACTCCGACCTGGTGCGGTTCAACGAGGCCCAGGAGGCGAAGATCGAACGCGGCGAAAAGGGCGAGATACTGAAGAATACCCGCAATGCCGTGGCCGGCAGCGTCCGCCAACTCGACCCGCGGGTTTGCGCCAACCGGCGGCTGCGGTTCTTCTGCCACAGCGCCGGCGACACCCGCGGACTGAAGGCCAAGACGCATATCGAGTTTCTCGACGAGCTGCGCAGTTACGGCCTGGCGGCCACTCCTTACGTCGAGTGCTTCCCCTCGTTCGCGGCGGCCGTCGAGCATTGCGAGGAACTGATCGAGCGGCTGCACGAGTTGGATTTCGAGATCGACGGGCTGGTGCTGAAGGTCAACCGCTTCGACCAGCGCGAGCGGCTCGGCAGCACGTCGAAATGTCCGCGCTGGGTCATCGCCTACAAGTTCGAGAAGTACGAAGCCACGACGCGATTGAACGCCATTCGCGTTCAGGTGGGCAAGACCGGCGCGATTACGCCCGTGGCCGACCTCGAGCCGGTCGAACTGGCCGGTTCGACGATCAGCCGCGCGAGTCTGCACAATGCCGACGAAATTCAGCGCAAGGACGTTCATCCCGGCGACACGGTGGTGGTCGAAAAGGCCGGCAAAGTGATTCCGCACATCGTTCGCGTCGAGAAGCATCTGCGCGGCAGGGAATCGGGCGACTTCCCGCCGTTCGTGTTTCCGACGAAGTGTCCCGAGTGCGGCACGAAGCTGGCGAAGGACGAGGGGGGCGTCTACATCCGCTGCCCGAACCTCGATTGCCCCGCCCAAGTGAAGGAACGCCTCCGCTATTTCGCCAGCCGCAACGCGATGGACATCGAAGGGCTGGGCGACAAGCTGGTCGATCAACTGGTTGGTGCAAAGGTCGTTCGCAACTACGGCGATCTCTACCGGCTTGAGGACCGCCAAGACCGGCTGTTGAATTTGGAGCGGATGGGCCGCAAGTCGGCCGACAATCTGCTGGAAGGCATCGAGGCGAGCAAGAATCGCGGATTGGCCCGGCTGCTGAACGCCCTGTCGATCCGCCACGTCGGCTCGCGCGTCGCCGCCGTCTTGGCGGAGCAGTTCGGCTCGATGGATACTCTGATGGCCGCAACGGTCGAGCAGCTTAGCGAGACCAGCGAGATCGGTCCGATCATCGCCCAGAGCGTCTACGACTTCCTGCACAGCAAGTTCGGCACGGAGACGATCGCCGATCTGAAGAGCGTCGGCGTGAAGATGAAATCAGCCGCAGCGTCCGGCGGCTCGCGTGCATTGGAAGGCAAGACGCTAGTCGTCACCGGCACGCTGAAGAAGTACAGCCGCGACGAAATCGAAGAGCTAATCACCCGCCACGGCGGCCACGCCGCGTCAAGCGTCTCGAAGAAGACCGATTACCTCGTGGCCGGCGAAAAAGCGGGGAGCAAACTGGCGAAGGCGCGGGAGTTGGGCGTGAGGGTGATTACAGCGGAGGAATTCGAGGGGATGGTGAAGTCGTAGCGAGCGGGTGGGGCGGAACCGGGAGCACCTCTAACGTCGGCGTAATGGAGCGAAAACTCGCCGCGTCCCTTTTTCAAGTCTAGGCACGTTATCGTTGACAAGTTTCTTACGCTGCTAGCGGATTGCGTCCGAATTACCCGCGCTCGTGTTCGCCTTTGGAGCTGGACCGTTCAGAAAACTCTCGCCACAAGGCCTTATCAAGAATATCTTGGAGGCGACGAATGGTCCTGTAAGGAAGGAAAGTGACGTAGGCACCCATAAAGGCCAAAATGACATAGACGCCTGCGTATATGCCAATAATCAAGGTCGGTGCGATGAACAACACCACCCACAGGGGAGCGAGCATGACGACAATAATGATTGTCATAAAACCCGCAGCCATCATCAGGTGCTTCATTTGTTCAATGTGAAGCTGTAGGATGCGAAAGGTTTCATTTGCTACCCCAACGTCGGTCGACCTAGCCATCAATTGTTGCGAGGAGTCTACAGACCCTTCGACAGCACTGTATAGTTTTTGATGGATTCGATAGACACGAATGATGATGAACACTGCGGCAGCCCAAATTGCGGTAGCAACCAATGAACTCATAACGGACGACACCGTGACCATCGTTCTCTTCCTCCAAGCGAGCCTAGCCTGAGAAATATTCTGAATCGCATTGAGTATCGACAATTCATCAATGGCAGTCAAGGCTTTGAACACTCGACTCTGGCTGTCTGGCTGCCTGACAACAACTGGATCGGCTGGATAGCACAGCGTCTGTCCCATCCGACGGCTATTAGCGCGTCTCAGCCGACCAGCCCGCCGATGGGAAGATCCTCATCGACCAGCGGCCAATGGATGCCGTAGCCGCCGGGGGAGAGTTCCGCGCCACGTCGCTGCTCCGCGGTGGCGGCGGCGAGGATCGGCGAGCAGCGCTCCCAGGGAATCCGCACTTCGCGGTCGGCAAGCCGGATAATCAGTTCGCTGTCGGTGGCGTCAATGCTGACGGCGGTAATGACTTCAGTTGTCCGCATGGCCAGTCTTCCGCCTCCGCATCGCGTGCGACCCAACGCATCACGATTCCAGCATAACACCCCACGTCTGGGGACGCAAGTCCTGCGGCGTCGTGCTTTCCTGCTGGAAAATTACCGGAACCGTGGCATAATTACGGTAGTATGGACTTCGAGATTCTCGGCGAAATCACGGACGTTGAACTCATCGCGCGAGGCGTCGGCGTCCATGACCGTGCTCGCCTTCGCCGAATCTATGGCCAAGGCGCTTGGCGTAAACTGAAAGGGGTCGCCAAGGTACGGCTGGCCAGCGGACGAGTGCGATTGGCCGAGTTGCATTGGTATGAAGCTCACGGAATCGGCCGGAAGGAAATCAAACGCAAACGATACTTGGATTAAAATCATGACGAAGGCACGCCCCCACCCACAGTTCGTTGTTTGCATCAAGAACGCCGGCTATCCCGCCTCGTTGGAGTTGCACAAAATCTATCGGGTTCTACCCGATGAGGACGCGGCCGCGGATGGCGATATTCGCGTCGTCGATGAGAGCGGCGAGGATTATCTCTATCCTGTGACCTTCTTTGCACCGATCAAGGTATCCGACGAGATAGAAAAGTCGTTGCTCTGCGCGAAATGACCTTGTGATAACATGCTGTTGGTAAAAAGAGGCATCAAGAGCCTGCTGCGGATCGTCGTAGGCGTGCCGATCGTGAGCCTGACGCTCGGCAGCTTGCTCTATCTCGTCCTTAGCGTAACGTGGACGGGAAGGTGCGTTGCCCTGAGCGGGGCAATCCTTGGAGTCGTCGTTTTCTGCTTGATCGGGTATTGGAATCGAACCTGGTTCCAGCGAATTCGTCGCCGTTTCTACGCCGTGCTGGTTCCGATCGGCGTGCTCGCCTACCTCGTGCCCATGCTGCTCGCGCCGAGCGACGGAAATGCTGATCCTCGCGTTCAGAGCCGCTTCTTGCAGGGGAAAAGTGTCTTTCGGAGATATTCGCCCTGCAATGTCATGCCGGAGGTTGACCAGATCAACGTTGCGATGATCATGTGTCCGATGTTTGCGCCGCAGATCAGTTACGGCGAAGCGACAAGGATGCGGTCGCTCGTGTTGCCGCTTTATGCCGAAATGGACCGCGACGCCGGCTTTCGCGATCTCGGCTCCGCGCTCGACACGGCTTGCCTCGACCTGTTGCATATCAAGTTCCCGACGGGCCATTACTTTGTCGCATTGCCGGACCGACCGACGACCCGCTCGGCCGTACACGAGCAGCTTCCCTGCCTTATCTTCTTGCACGGGATGGGCGGCAACGCCAAGGTGTATACTTGGCTGTTGTCACGTTTCGCACGCGAGAAAAAGTGCATCGTGATTGTCCCGACTTTTGGACTGGGGAATTGGGACAATCCCGACGGCGCCGCGATGGTTGTCGCCATCACGCGGGAAGCCGTCAAGACGTTGCCGATCGATCCGCGTCGCATCTATCTGATGGGCTACTCGAACGGCGCCATGGGCGTCACCCGGGCGGCGGTTCTTGCGCCCGAGCTGTTCCAAGGACTGATCTATCTCTCGCCGGTCACCGAAGACGAGTTGTTCTCCACGAAGGAATTCTTGTCGCGTTCCCGAGACCGCAAGATTCTGTTCCTATGCGGCGGCCGCGATGAACAAATTCCCCGCAGCATCGTTGAGGCGACCGTCGCCTGTCTGAAACAGCGCGTGAGCGACGTGCGGATGAAGGTCTATGACGACGAAGGCCACAGGCTGTTGTTCTCGCAGCCGAAACCCGTCCTCGACGATGTTTCCGAGTGCATGGCGCAGAAGTGACTACTCAGTTCCCAAACGCTCCCACGCTTCCCGCGAAATGCCTGCTTGCCTGAGAATCCGTGCAAGCAGTTCCCTGCCGATATCGCCTTAGTGCGGGTTCGGCAACGTCAAGGTGAGGTCGCCTTTCATCATGAAGGGGTGTTTGCCGCCGGAATAGGGACCGTCGAAGCCCGCGATGCGCAGGCGCGGATCAACTCGTTCCGTGAGATCGGACCGAACGGCGGCATCAGGCGACCGACTCCTCTTCGACCTTCAACTCCAACCCGTCAATCTTTGGCAGGGCAAGATTCTTGTGGATGCGGAAAAGAAGCCAATCTTCGAGGACTTCGGACAGTTCCGCCCGGCACTCCTCCAACGAGGGCGCGTTCGCATAGACGCCGCGGCAATCGGGAATCTCGCCATAGAACGTGCCGTCATCGGCGAGAATTTCGTAGTGCGCGTGCTTAAGCGCAGCCTCAATGTACTTTGTCAACATACAGCAACCTCGATTCGCCACCCCGACTGCGCTGGGCACTGAAGTGCCCAGCCCAGCCCTCAATGCCTATACAACCTAAAACGCCCCCCGCTCGATTCTACCACTATTCTACACCACCCGTCGGCTGGCCGAAAGTCTGCTGCTCAGCCCGTCTCCCGTCGCAATATCCAGTCGCCGAGGCTCGGCCAGAGTTGAGCCAGCGCGAAGAGGACGCGGGCGCGGGCGGGAACGACCAACTCGGGGCAACGCTGCTCGCACGCACGCAAAATCGCGCGGGCGAGCCGCTCCGGGCAAACGTCGGGCAAGTGAACGCCGGCGCCCGGGCTGCGGGCGCTTTCGGGAACGCCTTCCAAGCCTTCCAGCGGATAGAGCCGCGCGTCTTTGCGGCGGATCGGACCGGGGCAAACCAGCAGCACGTGCAGCCCTTGCGGGCCAAGCTCGAGTCGCAACTGCTGGCTGTAGGCCGCCACCGCATGTTTGCTGGCCGGATACGCCCCGACCCAGCGCACCGCCGTCTTGGCCGCCAGCGAACCGATGTTCACCACGTGTCCGCGCTGTTCGAGCAGATGCGGCGCCGCCGCCCGCGTGCAGCGCACCAGCGCGATCAGATTCAACTCCATCAGATCGCGGAATTGCTCGGGCGTGGTGTCGAGCAGTTTGCCGCGCATCGACCGGCCGGCGTTGTTCACCAGCACGTCGAGCCGGCCGAACCGTTCGAGCGCCGCGGCGAAGAGGCGGTCCACGTCTTCCTGCCGGGTGATATCGGCCTGAAGCCCCAGCACCTCGCGGCCGTCCGCTTGCATCTCGCCGGCCGTCCGCCGGACGACGTCGGCCTCCAATCCGGCGATCGCCACTTTGGCCCCGGCGGCGGCGAATGCGCCAGCGATGACGCGCCCCAGCCCGCTGGAGCCGCCGGTGACCAGTGCGACTTTATTCCGCCAGTGATGCATGCACATAAGATACTGCCGCTTGCGGGTTCGCACGAGGGGGCGCGGCGAAGCCGCAAGCGGAATGCTGAGCAAGGCTCATACCTCGATCGTATACCCCTCGCGCTCCTTACGGCGGGTCAATCGGTTGGCGTCTTCGTCGTCGATGAACTCCTGCTTCTGCGGATCCCACTTCACCTTGCGATTCAAGAGCATGGCGATGTTGGCCATGTGGCAGGCGTTCACGGAATTGCAGTGCGAATAGACGTCGGAAATGGGCAGCGAGCGGTCCTTGACGCACTCGAAGAAATTGATCATGTGGGCCAATTCTTGATCGTCGTTCGGCTTGCGGCGGTAAAGCTTCACCACTTCGGCGTCGAGCCAAGCCTTGTCGGCGGGATTCTTCTTCAACTCATCGACGAATTTGCCGCGGATGCCGCCACGGTTGACGGCCAAATGGCCCTTCTCGCCGTTGATGTGGATGTCGTTGCCGACGCTGTTGAGGTTGATCGTATTACCGTTGGCCAATCGCATGTTGCAGTCGAACCGCTCGACGACGTTGTACTTGTTGGGCAAATCCGTCACCGACTTCTTGCCCAGCAGGTAGTCGAGCATCAACTGGCGTCCCAGCGGGAATTCGCCCTTGCCCTCGACCTCGACGGCGCCGGTTTTCTCGCCGCCGAGCGCCCACATGGCAATATCCGTATGATGAACGCCCCAGTCGGTCACTTGGCCGCCGGAGTAGTCGAACCACCAGCGGAAATTCCAGCCGATGCGATTGGGACAGAAGGGCACCTTGGGAGCCTGGCCCAGCCAGAAGTTGAAGTCGAGTTCCTTGGGCGGCTTGGCGTTGTCGAATGGTCCGCCCGTGGTGGCGGTGCCCACCGATGCCTTGGCCGTGAGATTTTTGCCCAGCCGGCCGCTTCGGGCGATGGCCACGGCTTCGAGGAAACCCCGGCCGAACACGCTCCGCTGCTGCGTGCCCACCTGGAAGACGCGGCCGGAAGCCTTCACCGCCTTGCAGATCATGCGGCTTTCGTCGATGGTGAGCGTCAGCGGTTTCTCGCAGTACACGTCCTTGCCGGCCGCCAGTGCGTCGATGGCGACCCTGATGTGCCAATGGTCGGGCGTGCCGATGGTGACCGCCTGCACGTCCTTGCGGTCGAGCACCTTGTGGTAGTCCTGATAGACCCGACACTTGCCGCCGACCTCTTTAATGTTGGCGAAGTTGTTGGCGTTGCCCAGGTGAACGTCGGCGCAGGCGACCGTGTGGCCCAGCCTCGCGGCCTGGGTGCCGATTTCTGTGCCGCGTCCACCGACGCCGATGGAGGCGACGACGAGTTTGTCGCTCTTCGCTTCGTCGGCCGTGGCGGCGGCGGTGAAGTAATAGGGCGCGGCCATGCTCGCAGCCGATACGGCCGCGGTGGTTTTCAGAAAATCGCGGCGAGTGTGTTTACTCTGGCTCATGGGAGATCTCCGTTGTGGATTGAGAGTAAGTGAGGTGGGATCTTGGAAAGGTGTGAAAGATGGAATCTCCCCTCTCCGAACGGGAAAGGGGATTGCTAACAGCTTCCAGCTACCGCCTGGGGTGTTTGTTCTCGTATTGTCGGACGCCAATCGACCAAATGCAATTCGACGCTCCTGCGGCCGCGGAAATCGTTGATGACCGGGCGGAAGGCCACGTCGAAGGGGCCGTCGACGGCGGCCAGATCGTCGGCCCACTCGCTGCCGCCGAAGGCCACCGCCCGAAGCGTCACGCCATGCTGTGAAAGCATCATGGCTACGTGTCGCCCGCTGCTCCCCAACGGCTTGAGCGGACCCTGAAGCGTCACTCCGGTCGTGCAGAGCAAGGGGCGGGAATTGCCTTGTCCGAACGGCGCCATTCGTTCGATTTGCTGCGCCGTTTCCAGCGTAAAGGCGCTGAAGGGGGCTTCCACGTCGATAAAAAGCTCCGCCTCCCGCTCGGCCGCGGAAATTTGCGTTGCAGCCACTTCGCAGAACGCGCCGCGGAAGCCGTCGAGTTGGTGCTCCTCGATTTTCAGTCCCGCCGCCGCCGCGTGACCGCCGTGGGCGATCAAGAACTCGCCGCACTCGGCCAGGGCCGCGTGCAGGTTGAAGCCGGGCACGCTGCGGGCCGAGCCGATCCCGGGTCGCAAGCCCGCTTTGTCCCACGAGATCATCACCACCGGCCGATGGTACTTGTCGGCCAGGCGGCCGGCCACGATCCCGATCACGCCGGGATGCCAGCCGCGATCGGCCAGCACCAGCGCGGAATCGGCGATCGGGTCGAACTGCTCGCCGGCCTGCTTCGAGGCGGCCAGTTGGATGCTCCGCTCGATCGTCTGCCGCGTGGCGTTCAGCCCGTCGATGTATTGGGCAAGCTCTTTCGCCCGCTCCGGCCTGTCGGTCACCAGCAGTTCCACGGCCAACTGCGGCTGGCCGAGGCGTCCGGCGGCGTTCAGTCGCGGGGCAATCTGAAAACTGAGATCCTCGGCCCCCAGCCGCATTTTTCCGTCGGAGTGCTTTTGCGCGGCGACTTTGGCGACCTCCATCAAGGTGGCCAATCCGAGCGTAGGAGCGGCCGCCAGACTCTCCAGCCCGTGACGAACCAGCACGCGGTTCTCATCGACCAACGGCACGACGTCGGCCACGGTGCCCAGCGCGGCCAGCCCCACGGCCTGAACGAGGAAATCCTTCATCCGCGGGGCGACGCGTTTGGCCCCGGCGGCTTGCTGGCAGAGGGCCCACGCCAGTTTCATCGCCACGCCCGAGCCGCTCAAACCGCCGAACGGATAGCCGCCGCCCGGCAGTCTCGGATGAACGATCGCCGCGGCCTCGGGCAATCGGACTCCGGGCTCGTGGTGATCGGTGACGATCAACTCGACGCCGAGTTGCTTTGCGAGGATCGCCTCCTCGACGGCGCCGATGCCGCAATCCACCGTCAGCAGCACCTGCCACTTGTCGGCCGCCAGCGTGCGGACGGCCTCGCCGTTGAGTCCGTAGCCCTCGTCGACGCGATGGGGAATGTGGTAGCCGACCTCGGCGCCGAGCAGCTTCAAGCAAAGCCAGAGGATTGCCGTTCCGGTCATGCCGTCGACGTCGTAATCGCCGTAGACGAGGATTCGCTTTCCGGAAGCGACGGCGGCGTGGATGCGCTCGGCGGCCGCTTGACAACCCGGCAGCAGCCCGGGGTCGCGCAGGGCGGAAAGCTTCGGATCAAGAAAGTCGCGAGCGATCGCCGGGTCGATCACGCCACGGCAGACGAGCAACTCCGCCACCACCGCCGGGATTGCCGCGGCGCGTTGCAGGGCCGCGATGCGAGCGGGATCGTGCGGATGGATGCACCAGCGCTTCGCCATGGTCGGCCATCACTATTTTTTCTTCTCGGCGTGCTCGGTGTGTTTTCGCAGCCGGGGGCAGTATTTTTTCAGATTCAATTTCTCCCCGCCCGGCTTTCGCCGCAAGGTGTAGTTGTAGTCGCCGGTTTCCTTGCAGACCAAAAACACGATTTCCGCCTTCTTCTTGCTTTTCGCCATTCGCAACTCTCCAAAACGACCGATTTATTCAACCCGGGAGCGGGAGGGAAGGCTCTATTGTACCCGATCCGGGACGTTTGGGAATGGCCGTGCGCCTCCCTCTTTTTTCGCCGGAATTTCCCCTAGGCACCCCGAGGTGGGAGGGTAGTGCCTTTCCGATTGCAGAGTTAGAATAGGCTGCGTTGTTTCGGCAGGGCACGCGGTGGGCGATTCCTTGACGGTTCTGCGATGATCGGTCCGTGCGCGCCGGCTGCGAACAGCACCCATCTATCGGGGTGAAAGGTTCTCGCATCGTTGCGTTTTGCGCAGGTTCCGGTTAGGTTGAACTCGAGCGCAGTGTTTCGCCATTTTGGGGGACCGACCAATGTCGGACGTGCCGCTAACCAGACCGAAGCTGACCGCGGCCAAGCGGCTTACGCCCCGAGCCGGTCTCTCGTCACCACAGGCGAAGCCGTTGCCGAATGCCGAAGCAACCGTTCATCCGGCGGCTAATCCCCCGCCTCCCACCTGGCCCGAGCTTGCGACCACGTTGATTCCCGAGAAGGTCGTCGTCAGGCGGCCTAGTCGCGCCGGCAGGATTATCAGGATGCACGGACTGGTCGCGATTCTGGTCTGCATGTCGCAGGTGGCCGTGCAAGAGGCGCCGGCCTGGGGTCTGAGCATGGTCGTTCACATGGTGACGTTGGTGACGATGGCAATCGTCGTCGTGCCCGATGCCGTCCCGCACAATGCGCAACACGTCGTCGTTGCACCGCCCGCGGAAGAGCAGATCGAAGAGGTAAAGGACATCTCCGACAGACAGCCGGAGACGTTGGACGATAATTCCGAGCCCGAGATAGTGGTGATCGACTCCAACGTCGATCAGGAGGCGGTGAGTTTTGACGCGGCCGGCGATCTGCAAGCGGCGCTGGCGGCGATGGAGACGACGTCCCAGGGCCAGGGCCTGGATAGCGTGCTCAACGAGGACGTCATGACGATGGTGCGCGCCTACGGGGATGCGTATTCGGAGCGCGGCATGTCGGGAAAAGTGCAGGAGGTCAAGAAAGAGGGGGGCACCGAGGCCAGCGAACGATGCGTCGTCAACGCGCTGAAGTGGCTGGCCAACCATCAGATGCCCGACGGCGGTTGGAGCTTCGACCTCTCGTTGTGCCCGTCCTGCCATGGCCAATGCCGCGACTCGGGCAAGCTTGCTGAAGCCCGCAATGCGGCCACCGGCCTGGCCCTGCTGCCGTTCCTTGGCAGCGGACAGACGCACAAGGTGAGCAAGAAGTACAAGGCCACGATCAACAACGGCCTGATGTTTCTGCTCAACCGCATGCGCGTCGGCCCGCAGGGCGGCGGCTTGAACGAGCCGGGCGGCAACATGTACTCGCACGGCATCGCCACGATCGCGATCTGCGAGGCCTACGCCATGACGAAAGACCGGAAGCTGTTGCTCCCCGCCAAGGCGGCCCTGAACTTTCTCGCGTCGGCGCAAGACCCAAAAGGCGGCGGTTGGCGCTACCAACCTCGCGAGAAGGGCGATACTTCGGTCCTCGGTTGGGAGTTGATGGCCTTGAAGAGCGGCCTGATGGCCGATCTCGCCATCCCGCGAAACTTCAGTCGGAAAGCAATGCGGTTTCTCGACAGCGTGCAGAGCGACGGCGGGGCGCTGTACGGCTATCAATCGCCGGACAGCGGCAGCGACGCCACCGTCGCCATCGGCCTGCTCTCCCGCATGTATCTCGGCTGGAAGAGGGACAACCCGGCGTTGCAGCACGGCGTGCATTGGCTGAGCAAGCGCGGCCCCTCGGCCGGAAACATGTACTACAACTACTACGCCACCCAAGTCATGCGCCACTGGGAAGGCGACGAATGGAAAATCTGGAATCAGCAGATGCGCGACCAGTTGATCCGTTCGCAAGCAAGGCAGGGCCACGAAGAGGGAAGTTGGTTCACCGGCAGCGGCGACATGGGCGCGGTTCCCGGCGGACGTCTCTATTGCACGTCCATGGCCGCGATGATTCTCGAAATCTACTACCGCCACATGCCCATCTACCGCCTCCAGAGCATCGAGCAAGACTTCCCCGACTAGAAAAAGGGGTCAGAACTATTATTCGCTCCAACTGGCCTTTCGCGGGCGGCCCCGGGGACGTATCGCTAAATCGAGTTTGAGACGCTTCGCCGGTCGATCAACCCGGGGCGAAAAGACGTCTGACCTACTTTCCAGGTCGGAGGATGAACTGAACCACGAAAAACAGTTCTGACCCCTTTTTCGGTCGCTCAACGAGCCGAGCGAGGCCCGCTGACAGCCGAGTTTGCGTTGCACTTTCCGCAGTCCGCTGGCTTGTTCGATGGCTCGCAAGGATCGCACCACGGGATTGAAGAGAAACAGCAGCACGAGCATTCAATACTGGTCGTAGTGCAGATTGCGGTTGCCGGCCTTGTCGCGTTCGCAGCCGACGTCATGCAGGCGCGCGAGCATCGGAGCGAGCTTGTCGAAATACTTCAAGCCCGTCACCTCTTCTTCGCGCACGTCATCGCGGCGTTTGCCAGCCATGCCGGCAATTATGCGCGCTTAGCGAAAACGCGCAATACCACCTGCACGGGGTGCGGCAAATGCGGAAATTCTGTGCCAAACAGGATTGGGTTCCAACCGCTCCGGCTGGAAGAATGAGCAAGATGGGGGCGCCGAGAGACACCACTGCGGGAGGCGTGCGGGACGCGAAATGACGAAGTTGTTGCAAAATGGAGAGGCGTGACGAGAATGTTTAGGGATTGGATACCCTAGTCTTGGGAGCAAAGCCATGCCGAGATTGATCGATCTGTCGCACCCGCTGGAACACGGCCAGCTCAATTTCCCGTTCGATCCGAAGATTGCGGTGGTGGTCCACAACACGACGGCGTCGATCGGCTACAACATGACGCAGATCAGCATGGCGACTCATCAGGGCACCCATCTCGACGTGCCGTACCACTTCTACGACGATGGCAAGACGGTGGACCAGATGCCGTTGGAGCGGTTCTACGGTCCGGCGGCGTTGGTCGACTTGGCCCCCGGCTCGCACCTGGCGGCAAAGACGCCGATCACGCTCGACATGCTCGCGCCCCACGCCGAGAAGTTTCAACCGGGAGCGAAGGTCATCTATCGCACCGGTTGGGATCTGACGTTCGGAACGCCGCGGTGCTTTAGCGACTTTCCCACCCTGACGCTGGAGGCGGCCCGGTGGATCGCCCGCCGCCGCATCGGTCTGTTGGGAATGGATACGTTGACGCCCAGCACCGACTGGAAGGCAGTCCACCTGACGCTGCTGGCCCCGGGCATTGAAATCGTGATCGTCGAAGGGTTGACGAATTTGGACAAGCTGCCGGAGCGATTTACATTCGTGGGATTTCCGTTGAATATCAAGGGCCGCGACGGATCGCCGATCCGGGCCGTGGCCCTGGTCGATTGAGGAGGTTTAATGATGCGAGGACTTAGCGGCAAGGTTGCGATCGTCAGCGGCGCCAGCACGGGCATCGGCCGCGCCATCATGGAGAGGCTCTGTCAAGAGGGCGTGTCGGTCACCTTCAGCGGCATCAGCGGCAACGGCGAGGCCACCGGGCGCGAGTGCAAGGCAAAGGGCTACAAGGTACACTTCGTCCAAGGCGACATGGCCGAGGAGGCGTTCTGCCATCGCTTGGTCGAAGCGGCGCAGAAAACGTGGGGGAAGGTGAATTACCTGGTGAACAACGCATTTTCGTTCATCGCCAAGGGAAGCGACGCCAGCCGCGAGGAATGGCTGCGGATGATGAGCGTCGGGCCGATCGGCTACGCGACGATGGCCGCGTGCGTCACGCCGCTGATGCGAGCGCAAGGGGGCGGGGCGATCGTCAACCTGTCGAGCATCTCCGCCCACATCGCCCAGCCGAACCGCTGGACCTACAACGCGGCGAAAGGGGCCGTCAATCAACTCACCCGCTGCATGGCCCTCGACCTCTCGGCCTACAACATCCGCGCCAACACCGTAAGCCCGGGCTGGATCTGGACCCGCGAGGTCGACAAGGCGGCCGGCTACGATCGGGCGAAGTGGGGCCCGATCTGGGGCAAGTTCCACATGCTCCGCCGGCTGGGCGAAGTGGAGGAGTGCGCCGCGCCGGTGGCCTTCTTGCTGAGCGACGAAGCCAGCTTCATCACCGCGACCGAGATCATGGTCGATGGCGGCTACCGCGGCATGGGCTCCGAGGGATTGGGCGAGGCGTCGAGCTTCGCGGGATCGAGTTAGAACGAAAAAGGGGTCAGACCCCTTTTTCTCTGGCTTTCAAGGAAGCCTGCGGCGGGCTATAATAGCTACTGGACCGGTAAGAGGCATTTCTGTGCCGCAATCCCCCGCAACACCCCCGTGCCCTCCCCACGGCGACAAGCCCGTTGCCCCGCCGCTGCCGGTGGTGCTTCAGCAAGAGGGGGCGGAGGTCGCCGAGTCGCACGACGTGCGCGAACTTCCGCCGCCTCCCAAGGCGGCGCCGCCGCCCTTGCCGCCCGAAAAAGCCGCCGAGCCCGCGCCCGACTACGCACCGAGTTGGTGGTCGGAGGAGGGCGCCGTCCGATCGTCGGCCTGGCTGGTGAGTTTCGTCGTCCACGCGGTCGCGCTGTTCTTGCTCGGTCTGATCACGCTCACCGCGCATTCCAGCGGATTGTCGCTGGGCCTGCTTGCCTCGGCGGACGCCGCCGGCGACCCCGCTCCCGGCGACATCGACCCACAGGCGACGGTCGTTGGGGCCGAGGCCCCGCCGCTCGGCTCGCTGAAGGATGCAGGTGTCGAGGCCGAGCCCGTCGATCTTCCCGCCGAGAACCCGAAGATCGTTCTGCCTGCCGACGAGCCGGGCAAGATCAGCATCAATCGTCCGGCGGCAGCTGACGCCGGCGCCGGCGCGGCCGGCGGTGCTGCCGGACGGGGCGACGCCGCCGGGAGACCAGGCGGCCACGGAAAATCGTCGCAAGCGCCCACCGGCGGCGGTTGGGAGGGCCGAAATCCCGCCGGGCGAGCCAGATCGGTCGGCGCCGGCGGCGGCAGCAGGCAGAGCGAAGCGGCCGTCGAACGCGGCCTGCAATGGCTCGTCGCCCATCAGCGCGAAGACGGCAGTTGGTGCTTCGATCTGGAAAGAACCCCGTGCAAGGGGCTATGCCGCAACTCCGGCAGCGAGCCCAGCACCACCGCCGCCACCGGCCTGGCGCTACTCCCCTTTCTCGGCGCCGGATATACGCATCTTCAGGGCGAACATCAAGCCGTCGTGAAGAAGGGAGTCTACTACCTGAAAACCCGCGCCAGGGTCACGCCGCACGGCATCGACCTGTGCGACGGCGGCAACATGTACGCCCACGGAATCGCCACGCTCGCCTTATGCGAAGCGTACGGAATGACCCGCGACGAATCGTTGAAGGACATTGCCCAGGGAGCGATCCGCTTCATCGTCTATGCGCAGGATCTCCGCGGCGGCGGCTGGCGTTATTCTCCCGGCATGCCCGGCGACACGACCGTCACCGGCTGGCAGTTGATGGCGCTGAAGAGCGGACAATTGGCGCACCTGGAGGTCCCCTCGCCGACGATCAGCCGGGTCGAGCGATTCCTCAACAGCGTGCAATTCGACAAGAGTTCGCGCTACGGCTACCTGACTCCAAGAATGCGGGCGCCCGTTCAGGAAGCGACGACGGCGGTCGGGTTGCTCTGCCGGATGTACACCGGCTGGCATCGCGACAAGCCGGCGCTCTACCGCGGAGTGGCCCATTTGTCCAGATGGGGCCCGTCCGAAACCAACATGTATTACGATTTCTACGCCACCCAGGTCTTGCACCATTGGGAAGGGCCCGAGTGGCAGGCGTGGAACAAGAAGATGCGCGATTACCTCGTCGCCACGCAAGCCGCCGAGAGCCACGAGAACGGCAGTTGGTACTTCCCCGATTTTTTGGGCGACCGCGGCGGCCGGCTCTACAACACCGCGATGGCCCTGATGATCCTCGAAGTCTACTACCGCCACATGCCGCTCTACGGCCAGCAAGCGGTGCATGACGGCTTTTGACGCTGAGGGCGAGATGTCGGCCAGGGCCAATCAATTGTTCAGATTGGGTAACGGCGCTCGGCGTAGCACGGGCATCTTGCCCGTGTTTTTCGGCCACGGGCAGGATGCCCGTGCTACGTAAACTGGAAAACTGATCGGCCCTGAGATGTCGGCGCCAAGGATTGACCGCTTCCATGGCTGGGGGTATCCTTAAACAGGATGAAGACGGCGTTTTCCCGATTTTCTCTGACGACTTTCGGAGCCTTGTGGTGGCGACGCTGGAAACGAGTGATGACGGCGGGCTGCATCTGCCTCCCGAACTGATCGGCGCGGTACGACCTCACGCCAGGTTCGAGTTGGAGGTCTTGGGCGATGTTTTGCTCTTGTGGCCGGCCGATCGGGACCGCCCATTCTGGCGACGCGCGACCAGGCAACAACGGGCGGATGCGTTCAAACGCTGGGCAGAGACACCCCGGCCGCCTACGCCCGATCTACCCGACGAATCGTTGCGGCGCGAGAATCTCTACGATTGATGGCACGCTATCTGATCGCTTTCCGCGAGTGATCGAATGCAACCAATCCCGGGAACCGCCATGCACTCGAAGTCTCTATTCCTTGAGATCGCCCTGCTTGGATTCGCGTTCCTCATCGGGATGCAGGGCGGGAAAGACTCGGCAGGGGCCGAACGAAGGAAAGCCATCGGAGGCGGCCCGGAAAACAAGAAGGAAATCGGTTTCGACCTCGGCCGCGGCATCAAAATAGACTTCGTGTTGATCCCGTCGGGCTCGTTCATGATGGGCGACGAAAAAGGGGACAGCGACGAAAAACCGGTTCACAAGGTCACCATTAGCAAGCCTTTCTACATGGGCAAGTTCGAGGTGACTCAAGAGCAATGGGAAGCTGTGATGGGCTCCAATCCCAGTCGTTTCAAAGGCGCGAAGAACCCCGTCGATCGCGTCAGTTGGGAAGCGTGCCAGACGTTTATCAACAAGCTCAACAAAAAGTCCGCGGACGCAGCGGTCACTTTCGGCCTTCCGACCGAGGCGGAGTGGGAATATGCCTGCCGCGCGGGCTCAACCTCGCGATACGGCTTCGGCGACAGCGAGACCGAGCTCGCCAAGTACGGCTGGTTCGAGGACAACGCCGGCGGCCGAACGCATCCGGTCGGCCAAAAGAAACCGAACGCCTGGGGATTGTACGACGTGCACGGCAACGTCTGGGAGTGGTGCGGCGATTGGTACGACGGCGATTACTACAAGAAGTCGCCCGGCGTGGATCCGCCGGGGCCGACGACCGGTGCGTCGCGCGTGCTCCGCGGCGGCTCGTGGAGCGATCCCGCCCCCTACTGCCGCTCGTCGTATCGCTACTGCCTCCCGCCGTGGTTCTGCGTCCACTGCTACGGCGTGCGGCTGCTCTGCCGCTGATCCGCAAGCACCTGAAATTCCCAGATGGAAGGGCCGGGGAACGCGACCATGTGGGAATTGCAGTCGTAGAGCGTCGCCGGGAGCTGCGGAGCAGCCGCCGCGTCCAGAATCGCCAGCCGGACGTACCTCGCTCTGACCGGATCGAAGACTTTGCGGAAGTTCTCGCTGATCGTTGTTCCCTTCACTACCGGAACCCACCGGCCCGCTTGCTTCACCTGCACCTCGAAGCGGCGGATAAGGCCCATATCTTCCTTGATTGCCACGCCATTGAACGTCTCGTCTTCGCCCAAGTCGACTTCCAACCAGGCTTCCTTGGTGGCGAAGTCGGTAGCCCAGCGTGTATAGGCGTCGTCGTCCACCGCGTTTTCCGCCGCGAACCAGGGATTGTTGCCGAAGACGTTGGACGCCCGGACCGGTTTGCCGGCCGCCAAGGAACCCGCTGCCAGCCGCCCCGGCTTCGCGTCTTTCGCAGGGCCGTCCAGTTTCAACGCGACAATCGTGTCGATCTCTTGCCGGCGTTCGCGTGGAACCGCGATTTCGATCGATCCGTCGGGTTTTTGGCGAGCCTCCGCCGTGCCGCCGGTGAGCAACCGGCTCGATATGAGCTTGCGGTGAATAGGAGGCAGCACGAGCCTGTCGCCGGGCCAGTTTAGCACGTGGACGAAGATGGTGTCGCCGCGGTACGTGCATACGCCGAACGGCGTCGGATAGTAGGGACCGCCGCGGGTGTCGTAGATGCTCGTGCCGTACTGTTTCAACCATTTTCCGCAATCCCGCAGCAATTCCCCCGCGCGGGGAACCATGCTGCCGTCCGGCTTCAGCGGGGGCGAGACCATGAGATTGCCGTCGCGTCCCACCACGGCCACGAGCGTTTGCAGCACCTCCTTCAAGCGATTTCATCTCCGCCTTGGACGAATAGGACCACTGCCCATTGAAGTTCTCCAGCGGCATGCACGTTTCCCAGGGCCGATCGGTCTGCATGCGGCAGATCGTCTGTTCCGGCGTGTCGAAATCGCCCGGAAAACCGCGGGCCATCGGCAGGTTGCCGCTGCGATCTTCGCTCGGCTGCATCCAGCGGTTGACGGGAAACCCTTTGACGTCGTAGGCGCCGCAGCGGCAGTTGATCATGATCGAGGGCTGCAAGCGGCGGATCATCGACAACAGGTCTTGGGAATCCCAGTTCGTGGCCAATCCGCCGAGGCCGTCGAAAAAGATGACGTCGACGCGGCCGTAGTTGGTCAGCAGTTCGCGCACCCAACCGTGCATGGTCTTGAGGAACCGTTTCTGCGACTGCTCGCTGCGGATGAAGTCGGGATGATGCCAATCCGGCTGCGAGAAATAGACGCCATGCTTCAATCCGGTGGCGCGGCAGGCGTCGGCCCACTCCTTGCTGAAATCGCGGCCCGCGGGACATAGCGGGCTGGTGATCTTGTAGTCGGAGAGCTTCGTGTCCCACATGCAGAAGCCGTCGTGGTGCTTGTTGCAGAACAGGGCGTATCTCATGCCGGCGTCCTTGAGCGCCTTGCAGATGCGCATCGCGTCGAACTTCTCGGCCTTGAACTTTCTGAAGAGGTTGTCGTACTCCTGCACGGGCACGCCGCCCGTGCCGGTCCATTCAAGACCCCAGCGTCTCCCCCGCGCGCCCAGCCGATCTCCTGCTCGGTGAAACTCGACATGTTCCACTGCATCAGCGCGCCAAACTTCCACTGCCGCCAGGCGTCCACGGCATCCTGCGGGGCATTCGAGTAACTGACGCCAGTCCGAGCGTCCGTTGCCGGCGGCGGAGCGTTCGATTGCTCCGCGGCGACGGCGGCCGACGCCAAGCCAATCGCCGGCATGGCCAGGACAGCGGCGGAAACGATGCGATGCAATGTACTACGCATAGGCGCTACGGCTTCGGCGATCTCTTCGCGGGCGGCGGGGCATCGCAGGGTGGCAACTCGCGAACCCAGATGTTGCGGAAGCGAACCGGGTTGCCGTGGTATTGCAGAATGATCGGCAACTTGGCGGCGTGGGCCTTGTACTTCGGCGGCTTGTCCCAGGACGTCTCGCCCTGAATCTGGAAGTGATTCTGCACCAGCACGCCGTTCTGAAGCAGCGTGATGTACGCCGGCCGCGTGAGTTCGCCTTTCTGGCTGAACCGCGGCGCCTCGAAAACGATGTCGTAGGTTTGCCACTCGCCCGGCCCGCGGCAGACGTTCACCAGCGGCGGATGCTGCTTGTAAATCGATGCCGCCTGACCGTCATAGTACGTCTTGTTGTTGTAGGAATCGAGAACCTGAACCTCGTAGAGCCCCATCAGGAAAACGCCGCTGTTGCCGCGTCCCTGCCCCTCGCTCTCGACCTTTTCCGGCGTGGCCCATTCGACGTGCAATTGGCAGTCGCCGAAGCCCTGCTTGGTCTTGATGTCGTTGCCGCCGGCGACGGCGTACCCGTCTTGCACCTTCCACTTGCCGGCGTCCTTCCACTTCGAGAGATCCTTGCCGTCGAACAATACGATGGCGTCGCTGGGCGGACCGCCGATCGGGCCGGGATCCACCACCGCCGGCTCCGGCCACGGGATGCCGCTTATCCATTCGTCTGCGTGCGAGGAAAACGCGAGCAAGACGACGACCAGCGCCCCGCCGATCGCAACGGCGACCGCGATTCGGCGACGGTTCCATAGCACAGATTTGTATGTGGCAGCGGCTTTCATGAGTGTCATCTCCTGGTAAGGGCCGGCGAAAACGCCGATTGCGGGCCGTGTGGCCGCTTTTCAATCTCCACAATTATACGGAAAGCCGGCCGCGGGACCATGCACAAAGAGCACGGCGGTCATTCCGAACGCAGCGAAGAATCACGCTTCACGCGGTTCCGCCTCGATCTTGCCGATCTGGGCCTCGAAGACCTTCTGCCGCCGCACTTTGCGCACCACCAGCCGCACGCCGCCGCGGTCGAAAATGTCGCCGCTGTGGAAATGCCCCCGCGTATGGCCGACGACCCAATCGCTGACGGTTCGCAGCCCGCCTTCGGGAAGCGTCTCGGGCGGATCGGCGGCCAGGTCGATTCCGGCCAACTCCTTGAGCCGGGCCAAGCTGAGCCCTCCGCCGACCACCCATGCCCAGCCCGACGGCATGGCGTGTACCGGCAGCCGGTCGTACTCGTCCTGAATCTCGCCGACAAGCTCTTCAAGCACGTCTTCCAGCGTGATCAGGCCGACGACCTTGCCCGCGGCGTCGCGCACCAGGGCGATGTGCGTGTGCTCGTGGATCAGGCGTTCGAGGCAAGCGGCCAGCAACATGTCGTCGCGAAGACTCGGCAGCGGACGGAGAATCGAGCGCAGCGACGGCTCGTGGGGTTGGCTCAGCTTCAGCAGCGCCACCAGATCCTTGAAATTGACGTAGCCCAGGATCGACTCGGGGTCGCCGTGCCGCTCGGCGACGGGAAACCGCGTGTGCATTTCCAGATGCGCCGTAATCAGGCAACTGTTTAGCGACGCATTCACGTCGAGCATGCTGATGTGCTCGGCCGGCAGCATGATTTCACGCACGCGGCGGCTGGAAAACCGCGCGGCGCTGAGAATAATGCCCTCCTCGCGCTCGCCGATCAGCCGCGACGCCCTCGCCGAAGCGGCCTGGGCGCGAAGTTCGAGCAGTTCGATCGCCTCCGATTTCATGCCGGGGTCCATGTGCGGCCGCCAGCGGCGTTCGCTCCAGGCCATCATCGCCATCACGGAAGTCTCGAACAGCCACACCGCCGGCCAGACGCTGAAACAGAACCATCGCATCACCCGCGAGAGCCGCAGGCAGACCCATTCCTTGTTCCGCAGCGAAAAGACCTTCGGCATCAATTCGCCCAACAGGATCGTGAGGAACGTCAACGGAATCACGACGACGATAATCGCCAGGATTTCGGCCGCCAGCGGCGACAGCCCGAGCGCCTGGAAGAACGGCTTGATGCTCTCGGCGGCGCCGACGCCGCCGATGGCCGCGGCGCTGGCGCCCAACAAGGTCATCGCCACCTGCGTGGCGGCCAGGCTGGCCTCCATGTTCTGCTTCATGAACAGAGCGGCCTTGGCCCCGCGGCGATTCTCGCGGGCGAGAACTTGCAGCCGGGCGATCGTTACCGCCGCCAGCGCGATCTCGTAGCCGGCGAACACCCCGTTGAAAAGCACCATCACGGCCATAATGGCCAGTTCGATCAGTCCCACGCCCAAAACCTCCCTGCAACGGTTCTATCAAGGAAATGCCGCAGTGTCGAGTAGACCTTTGATGGGTGGGGCAAACATTCCTGTCTGCCCTGGGCAGGTAAGAACGCCTGCCCCACCGGTCACATCAATTGCGTTGAGCCGCGTGGTCCGAAGCTGGCAGGACGCCCGCGCTCCGGAGTAGCTGGCTGGCCCAATACTCATACTGCGGATCACCGTAGCGAAAGGAGAAGACGGCGTCGGGCAACTGATGCCCTTGCCGGCTGCTGGAATGGACGCGAACCAAGACGGTATCGTCGTCCCGGCGTTCCACGTCCCACGAGCTGAGTTCCGTCGCAGGCATGACACGAATCGGTTGAGGCGGGTCGTTTGGCGGGATTTTGTCAGTTGTTAGCGGCCAAAAAGCGGCGGCATTTTGCCCGGAAACGCTACCCAATTCTAGGCCAATTTACCGCGATTCCATGGCCAAGAGCCGGCGTTTCATCGCCGTGCCGCCGGGGGCGGAGAACGAGCCGAGCCGCCCGCCAGAACGCACCACCCGATGGCATGGGACCAAAAGGGGGAGCCTGTTGGCCGCCATGCAGTTTCCGACCGCTCGCGCCGCCCGGGGCGATCCCGCCCTCGCCGCCAATTCGCCATAGCTCATGGTGCGGCCGTAAGGAATCAGCCGGCACTGCTCCAACACGCGACGCTGGAACTCGCCCAGCGGGCCCAAATCGACCGGAACGTCGCCCAACGGAGCGGGGACGCCCGCGGCATAAGCCTGGAGACGCCGAACCAGTCGAGCCGCGCCTTTGACCGCCTTCGCGGGGACTCTCCCGATTTTCGCGGCCGCGAAAACGGGACTGTCCCCTTTGAAACCCGACGCCTTCCTGGCTGCCGCGGCAGAGGGATGGCCGAAAGTAAGCCGTTTGACTACGCCGTCGGCGACCACCGCCGCCATCCATCCCAAATCGCTGGGAAAAACCAGCAGAGCGTCGCTGGACGCGGCTGAAGGCTTGCTGTTTGACATGATCACGATGATTGGGGGTATTGCCGCCACCTTTGACAGCCCGTGGTGACAAACCCTATACTCTGGGGTGAAAGGTCTTCAAAATGAACCATTACGCGTCCCTCTGCGACGATTTCTACGTCAACATGAATCTCGGCACGGAGATGGAACTGCCGGCCAATCGCGAGACGGTGCTGCATTTCTTCGAACGGATCCAGAAAACCTATCCGACGATGCGGAATTTCTACTGCCGGGAGCGCGGCGACTTCATCCTCGAAGAGGACAAAGACCAAGGGGCGTATCGCTGGTGTACGATCGAGCCGCGCCGAGTCTGTTCGGGCCAGGTCAACCCCGACAGCATCGACGCGGCGATGGAACAGCACAAACTCATCCTCGATCTGGCCCCCTACATGCTCTCGGTCAGCCCGTTGGACTGCGAGGCGCTCGATCTGTTGTTCGGCTTCGATTTTACCTACCGCGGCAACCACAATCAACTGATGGCCGACGTTCTCGGCGTGGGCCCCTCGATGGAACCGGTCTTGGAACTGGCCGGCGCCACGGTGATCAACTACGAGCCATCGGTCACGGTCGCCGTCGATCCCGATTGCCGCTTGCAGCTTCGCATCAGCGTAGAGACCCGCACCAACGCCTACCAGGTTCGGATGGGCGAGTACCCCGAGGAACAACTGAGCGTTTACGTCACGGCGCGGCAGTACGGCAGCCTCGATCCCGACAAGACCTTTGTGCAGACGGTCGATCGGCTGCGGCAGTTGTGCCACGAGACGATCGACAACCACGTTGCCGAGCACATTTTGCAGCCGTTGGGCCGGGCGATTTCGATCCGGTAGATGCACCCATTCCCCGGGGGGACGAAAGAGAAGGGGACGCTTGCCGGCTCCGATTGCTACCTTCGGATCGTCAGTCCGCATCCGGTAAAAAAGCCGTCTGCCGCGTCGTTCAGGCCGAGACCGGCCCGCCAGTCCAACTGGAAGTTCGGTGTAACCAGATAGGTCAGGCCGGCGTCGTAATAGTGTTGCGGGCGATTGTCGCTCGAATCGCGGAAAAAGAAGGCAAACCACTCGTTGAAGACGTGTAGTTTTTTGGTCAATTCATACTCGAGGGATGCGGACTGAGAGAACCGCGAGAAGTGGTCGCCCGATTCGGCCGTCCACAGACCGCCCGTGTTGCAAGTCAGCGAGAACTTCTTGCTGAGTTCCCAACCGTAAAGGTAGTTGACAAAAACATCGACCTGTCGGCTACTTTGGTCGGGATCGCCCACGGGGGCCGAAACCTCAACCTCGATGCCCGATTGGGGACGCCATTTGTCCTGCTTGCTGATCGCATATTTGAAACCAAAGTCCACGTCCGTGCTGCCGTTGTCCGTGAAAACGCGGCCGGAAGTGCGATCCGTATAGCGATCGAACACCATCCCCTCGTCCCAGGCGACGCGCAGTTCCAGCCGTTCGGCCACGCCATAGCGGACGAGCATTTCCGGCAAATCGTGCGCGTCGTGAGTGGGATCGCCCGCGATGGCCTGAGTATAGGTGTAACCGCTTTCAATCTGAAACTTCTGGTATTCCACCGTAGTGGGGGTGTTGGTGAAATCGGGGCGATCACTCTCCAACGGCTCTTCCTCCTCCTTCTTTTCCTCGTCGTCCTTCTTCTCCTCGCCTTCCTTGTTCCCCTCGACCTTCTTCTCCCCGCCTTCCTTCTGCTTGTCGCCTTCCTTGTCCTTGTCGCCTTCATCCTTGGGCCACGTCAACAGGCGCTGCAACAGCGAGCCGCGTTCGCAGACCGCGGGCCGACCGCCTTGCAGCCAGTTGTCATCCTCGGCCGCCGGCGCCCGAGCGGCGGTCAACGCTAACACGACGCCCATCAGGGACAAGAAGAAACGCATTGCGGCAAGGACTGTGCTGGGGACCATAGGAAGTTAATCGACCCTTCCGGTTCCCTTGGATAAAGGAATGGAGATTGCGATCAACCTCGCAGAGCGGCCGCCGCCCGCACTTCTTGCCCAGTCGGAACGGTCTGGCCGTCGGGGCGGATCTTCCTGTCTGCCGACTGTGTCGCGCCTTCCCGGCAGACGAGAATGTCTGCCCCACCAATCACTCATTTGGCCCTGAGAAGGAGGACGGGCACGTTGACGGCATGTTGGACCGGGCTGGCCGTGCTTCCCAAAAACAGGTCGGCCACGCCTCGGTGCCCGTGCGTACCCATCGCCACCAGGTCGCAACCTTTTTCCTGGATGCGTTTGATGATTTCCCGCACCGGGTCGCCGTAAGCGAGTTCCGCTTCGGCCGGGATGCCGGCGGCTTCCAACTCGACCTTGATCTTGTCCAGATACGCCTGACTTGCTTCGACCTCTTCACCGCCCGCCTCGGGACCGTGCCATTGGGCGGCGACGCTGGTGGCCACGTGGAACACCACCACGCGGCTGTGGAGAATCTTTGCGAGTTGTTTGATGTGCTCGATAATGGGCCGGTCGGTCGGTGTGCCGTCCAACGGCATGAGAATGGTCTTGTACATGGGTACTCCTCTTCCATCGCGCGGAGATTTATCCGCCGCAGATAACCTTCCACGCTTCGGTGATCGAATCTGGCAAACCATAGAGGTCCATCGCGGTAATCAACAGTGCGCTGCCCCAACCGGCAATCAACAAAAGCCAACTGTTCTTCCACGGTCCCATCCGTTTTCGCGACGAGGTGAAATGCAGCAGCGGGAACATGGCGAACGGAAGCTGAAGGGCCAACACGACCTGGCTCAAAACCAGAAGGTCGTTCACGCTGCTTTCACCCCGCACGCCGATAATGATAATCGCCGGCAGGATGGCCAGCGTGCGGGTGATTAGCCGCCGAATCCACGGCGCTAGCCGCCATTGCATGAAGCCTTCCATGACCACCTGCCCGGCCAGCGTGCCCGTGATCGTGCTGCTCTGGCCGCTTGCCAGCAGCGCCACGGCGAACAACGTGCTCGCGGCGACGGTTCCCAGAAGCGGCGCCAGCGTCAGGTACGCGACGCGAATCCAATCGCTTTCGGAGTTGAGATCAACCACGCCGACATCCGGAACGGTCACGCTGGTTTTGTGATAGAACACCATCGCAGCGAGCACCAAAATCGCCGCGTTGATGAAGAAAGCGATGGTCAGCGCCACGGTCGAATCGATGGTGTTGAACCGCAGGGCGCGGCGAATGGACTTGCCGTCTCGCTCCAGCTTGCGGGTTTGCACCAGGGCCGAGTGCAGGTAGAGGTTGTGGGGCATGACGGTGGCCCCGATGATCCCGATGGCCACGAAGACCATCCCCGCTTTTCGAAAGTTGGGGGAGAACAGAGCCACCCCCATCTCGGCAAAGCTGGGTTGGGTTTGGGGAAGCACGAAAATCTCGATGAAGAAGCATACGGCAATCGTTGCCACGAACAACGCGATCACCGCCTCGATCGTCCGCATCCCGAAGCGTTGCAGACCCAACAGCAGCAACACGTCCAGCGCGGTGATGAGGATGGCCCAGAATAGCGGAATATGGAACAACAAATTCAGGGCGACGGCGCTGCCGAGCACCTCGGCCAGGTCGCACGCCCCAATCGCGACCTCGCCCATCAGCCAATTCGGCCAGCGGGTCCAACGCGGATACCACTCGCGGCAGCATTGGGCGAGATCCTTCCCCGTCACCACCCCCAAACGCGCCGAGATCACTTGCAGGAACATGGCCATCAGGCTGGCCAAACCGACCACCCACAAAAGCCCGTACTTGAACTGGGCGCCGCCTTGCAGGTCTGTGCCCCAGTTGCCGGGGTCCATGTAGCCGACGCTCACCAGCAACGCCGGCCCGATAAACGCCCGAATCTGTCGCCAAAAGCCAGCCTGATGGCCTGGCAAGGGGACTGTGCCATGCACGCCTTCCAGCGACACATGGTCGATGGGGTCGGCCTTGCTCCCGCCGCCGGCTGACTTGTTGGAATTGGCCTTCGCCACTGGTTCCGTCCCCTTCCCCTTTGCGTTATACCGTTCGCGGGCGAGTTCACTACTAACCCGAAGCGCAAACGAGGGACGCGTAATCCGCTTCCTCGCTTGCGCTTCGGGTCAGTGTCGGTCACCGGCAAAACGTGCCATTCTCGACCGCGATCATTATAGCCGATCGAACCGCGTGCGGTAAGCACTGCCATCCAGCCCGCTTCCGCAAATCGACGGCCGATGGTATGGTGGAACAATCCGAATCCCAGGCAAGTGACACAAGCGCATCCTACGGAGACATCACCGTGGCGAAGAAACCTCGCATCGTCGTGGTCGGCAGCGTGAACACCGACATGGTCGTCAAGGGCAAGCGTTTGCCGGGCCCGGGCGAAACCGTCTCGGGCGGGTCGTTCCTCATGGCCGGCGGCGGCAAAGGCGCCAACCAGGCCGTCGCCGCCGCGCGACTCGACGCCGAAGTCACGTTGCTGGCCAAGGTCGGCCGCGACATGCTCGGCGATCAGGCAATCGAGAACTTCGGCCGCGAGGGCATCCGCACCGACTGCATCCTCCGCAGCCCCGACGACCATACCGGCGTGGCCCTGATCCTGGTGGATGACGCCGGCGAGAACCTTATCTCCGTGGCCTCCGGGGCGAACCACGCCCTGACGCCCGCGGAGATCGACCGCCAGGCCGATCGCATCCGCGCGGCCGACATGCTGGTGCTGCAATTGGAGACGCCGCTTGACACGGTCTTTCGCGCGGCGAAAATCGCCGCCGACGCCGGGGTGCCCGTGATTCTCAATCCGGCCCCGGCTGCTCCCCTGCCCGACAAACTGCTCGCCTGCATAACCTATCTGACGCCGAACGAAACGGAGACCGAGCTGCTTACCGGCGTTGCGGTGCGCGATGAAGACTCCGCCCGCGAAGCCGCCGAGCGTCTCTTGGCCGCCGGCACGCGATACGTGATCGTCACCGTCGGCGCGAAGGGGGCGCAGATCACCGACTCGACCGGCACGCTCCTCATTCCCAGCACGCCCGTCGATGCCGTGGACACGACGGCCGCCGGCGACGCCTTTAACGGCGGACTGGCCTGGGCGCTGGCCGGTGGAATGGCGTTGGAACAAGCCGTGCGGCAAGCCTGTCTGGTCGGTGCGCTCTCCGCCACCCGCCTCGGCGCGCAGCCCTCGTTGCCGACGAAGGACGAGCTGGATCGCTTCGTGCAATCCGAGGTGCGTTGAAATCGTGTCTCCCCTCTCCCATTGGGAGAGGGGCCGGGGGTGAGGGCCCGTCCGACTTGCTCGCGAATGCCGGACGTTGCTCTGTAAACTGCCCCCACCCTTGGATCCGCGCCTTTCGCCGTCGTGTGCCACTGCTTGGAACAAGCAGTGCCGGGGCGGCGTATTACGGATCGTGTGCCACTGCTTGGAACAAGCAGTGCCGGGGCAGCGTATTACGCCCCGCACTGCTTCTGCGAAGCAGTGGCACACTGCGCTCTAACGCTTCTGCTTCAGATAATCGAGCCGGGCCACGCCCGCGGCGCCGATGAAGCCGGCGTCGCCGCCGAGCGTGGCGAAATCGATTACGGTTTTCGCGGCGGGAATGGGCCGGGCAAGCCGGCGAACCTCCTGGCGAACGCGGTCGAGGAAGCGGCGGCCCAACGCCCGTTCCGCGCCGCCGAACGTCATCGCCCCGCCGAGCAAAACCACGTCGGGATCGACGACGTGCATCACGTTGACCGTGCCGATGCCCAAGTATCGCGCGGTCTCGAGAACGATCTCCAGCGAAAGCTCGTCGCCCGCTTCCGCCTCCTCCGCAATGAGCTTCGGCGTGAGCTCCTCGCCGGCGGCCAGCCGTTTCGCCAGCGAAGTGGCTCGGCCGGCGTCGAGCAGTTCTTCGCAGCGTTTGACGACGGCCGTGGCGCTGGCGTAGGCTTCGAGATGGCCGCGCCAGCCGCAGCCGCACATCCGGGCGTCGTCGCGCGAGTCGATGATGACGTGGCCCGCCTCGCCGCCGTGGCTGTGGGCACCTTGAATCACCATGTCGCCGATGATGATGCCGCAGCCGATGCCGGTGCCGAGGGTCAGCAGGACCATGCTCGGAAATTCGCGGCCCGAGCCGACCCAGAATTCGCCGTAGGCGGCGGCGTTGGCGTCGTTCTCGAACGTGACCGGCATCCGGCAATGGTGGCTCACGCGGTCGCGAATGGGGAAATTGTCCCAGCCGGTCGAGATTGATGACCGTGGTCAACATGCCGCGAGGGGATATCCATGCCGCCGGGCGAGCCGAGCCCGACCCGAGCGACGGCCCGCGGTTCGAGCTTGGCGTCGCGGATGGCCTGATGCACGGCGGCGGCCATGCGCCGGGCGGCGTCTTCCGGGCCGTTTTCCACTTCCGTCGGAATGCTGAGCCAGGAGAGCGTTCGCCCCAGGTCATCGACCACGCCGACCTTGATGTTCGTCCCTCCCAAGTCAATTCCAGCAAAAAACGGCCCCTGAGCCTCCTTGGTTGAAATGAACGGGTGGGTTTCTGAGCATGATCGGCGGCATTCCCATGTTTTCCCATAGTATATCTTGGTAAAATGCCTGGGCAACAGCAGCCCGACGGAAGCTCGACCATGCCTGCGCGATTCGACAAACTGGGAATCTCGTTCCAGTATCCCGACAACTGGACGCTCGACGACTCCGACGCCCTGCTGGGGCGGAAATCGGTGACGGTCTACAGCCCCGGCGGCGGATTCTGGACCGTGGCCATCCACTCCGGGGCCGCCGATCCGTCAAAACTGGCCGCGGCGGTCCTCGATGCTATGAAAAAGGAATACCCGGGCCTGGAAATCGACGAGGCATTCGAGCGGCTGGCCGGCCACGACATGATCGGCTACGATCTGGCCTTCTATTACCTCGACCTGATCAACACCGCGCTGATCCGCAGCCTGCGGGTTGGGCAAACCAGCCTACACGATCTTCTGCCAGGCCGAAGATCGCGAGTTCGACCACTTGCGCATGGTGTTTCAGGCAATGACGACGAGTCTGGTAAGCGGCCTGAAGGACTTGGAGTATGAGGGGTGGCAGGAGCAGGAAGAATGAAACGCAAAAGAGGCGACGTTGACGATCATGTGTCGGCCGCTGAGTGGCGATAGTTATCACAACGCCCCGCGACTGCGGTCGCGGGGGAGGCGAACAGCCCAATCACGAGCCAACGCATGACCCTGCGAATTCTCGGTATCGATCCCGGCTTGAACATCACCGGCTACGGCGTCTTGCAGGCCGACGGCGGCCGCTTGCGGCTTTGCGAAGCGGGCGTGATCCGCGGCCGATCGCGCGGGTCGTTGGCCCGGCGGCTCGTCGAAATCCACGACGGCGTGGCCGAAGTGATCGCCGGCCTGAAGCCCGACGTGATGGCAATCGAGGAACTGTATTCACACTACCAACGGCCGCGAACGGCGATCCTGATGGGCCACGCCCGGGGCGTGATCTGTCTGGCCGCCGCCAAGGCCGGAATTCCCATCAAGCACTACGCGGCCACGCAGATCAAACGCATTTTGACCGGCAGCGGCCGGGCGCCGAAGTCGCAGATGCAGCGCGCGATCCAGCGCGAGCTGTCCCTCTCAGCCCCGCCCGACCCGCCCGACGTCGCCGACGCGCTGGCCGCCGCGCTGTGCCATTATTATCTTAAGGACAAACCGGGCGGCAAAGTGAGGGAGACGAATCGATAGTCGCTGCTGTCCAAAAAACACGGCTTGTCATCGCATGGCAATGATGCGATAATTCAGTGTTCTAATGGAGTTTGACGATGGATGAGCAAACGCTTCTCGAGCGTATCACGGTAAATCCGCAGATTTTCGGCGGCAAGCCAATCATCCGTGGGCGGCGGCTAGCAGTGGAACACGTCTTGGGAATGCTCGCCGCCGGCGACACGATCGAGACGATTCTAGAGGGATACTCTTGGCTCGAGGTCAACGATGTGCGGGCGTGTCTTGTCTATGCCAGACGGGTCGTGGGACACGAACGGATTGAACCGCTGTTGATCGAGACGGGGTGATGAAGATCTTCTTGGACAGTTGCGTTTGGGGGAAAGCCCGCACCGAACTGGAGGCGTCGGGGCACGATGTCGTCTGGTGCGGTGAATGGCCAAGCGATCCGGGAGACGAGGAGATTCTTGCGCGGGCACATGAGCAGGGGCGGGTGCTCGTGACCCTTGACAAGGATTTCGGTGAATTGGCCGTCGTGCGCGGCACACCTCACAACGGCATTCTCCGGCTGGTAGACATCTCGGCCCGTCAACAGGCCGCGATTTGTCTGCGGGTCTTTTCGCTGCACGGGTCTGAGCTCGAAGCCGGCGCCATCATCACAGCGGAGCCGGGCCGCTTGCGAATTCGATTGTCGGAAACATGACAACGTGATTGTTTCGGCTCTTATCGCACGATTCATCGACGCAAGAGAAATGAACCATGTGGCGACGAATTGCGGGGCTCATCGGCGGACTGCTCTACTGGTTCCTGCTGATGGTTCTGGCGATAATCCCATACGGCGGCCAAAAATACGGATGGGCAGCACCCGCCGTGGCATCATTCCCAGGTTTCATACTGATTCCGATAACTGGGATTCTGGTCTTAACCCCCAACACGGCAAGCGAGACGGCGAAGATGCGAAGGACGAAAACGGCCCGCGCTCTCGTGTGGCTAATCACCGCTTTGGATGCTGTGTTTGTCGCCATCACGATCGCCGAGGCAGGTGACTTGCAAACGTTGGGGACGGGTGTTTTCGGTCTTCTTCTCTTGGGCATTCTCTGGGCAGTGCCCTGGGCGTACTGGCACTGCGTCGTAATACGGATTGCCATGAAACGAATGCCTTAGGTTGCTAAACATTGACCACTAACCAGCTTTCTCATGATCACCAAAATCACCGGCCAACTGGTCGCCCTGCACGGCGACACCGTCACCTTGAAAATCGACGCCTTCGAGTACGAAGTGCTGATCCCCGAGTTCACCCGGCGGCAGTTGCAGGGCGAGCTGGGACAGCCGGTCAGCCTGCACACGATCGAATACATGGAGGGCAACCCGATGCAGGGCCGCATGACTCCCGCGGCTGATCGGCTTCCTGAGCGAAATCGAGCGGGAGTTCTTCGACCTGTTCTGCTCGGTCGACGGCGTCGGCGTGAAGAAGTGTCTGCGGGCGATGGTCCGGCCGGTTAAGGAGGTGGCCACCGCCATCGAAGAGCAGGACGCGAAGACGCTGTCGAGCCTGCCGGGCATCGGGCCGGCAATGGCCGAGCGGGTCATCGCCAAGCTGCGGCGCAAGGTGCCGAAGTTCGCCCTGATGGCCACCCGCGAGGAAAAGCACGAGGCCGAGGTCGAGCCCGACGTCGTCTCCGAAACCTACGAAGTCCTCCGCAGCCTGGGCCATTCGGAAAGCGAAGCCCGGCGGCTGCTCGACGCCGCGCTGGGGTCGAAGAACAAGTTCAAAGACGTGCAGAGCCTGATCGAGGCGATCTACCAGCAGAGTCAGCGCTGAGGGCTGGGCACGTCAGTGCCCAGTGCCCAGTGCGAGCGGTCACTTCGTCAGCGTGAAGCCCTTGAGGAACCACCCCTCGGGCTCGCTGGTGACTTGCAGACCGGCGGGGCCGAGATAACGTCGCACCACCTGGTAATCGGGCAGCTCGCGGCCGTCGATCCGCTGCTTCCGCGTCGCACCCTTCTTCTCGTCGCCGAACAGAGCGTTGAGCAACTTGGCGAACAGCGATTCGCTCTCCGGCATCTTGTTCTGGCGGACCAACTCGTACGTCGGGCGATACTCCTCGTCGGTGCGCGAGAAGAAACGAAAACACCTCTTCGGATTGAGCTTCTCGATCTCCTCGTCAACCAGTTTATAGTCCACGTCGTCGACCAACAGATCGGGCTTCTTCGCCGGGGCAATCACCTTCAGAAGGAAGTCGATGTGCGAGGCGATCATCAACTGCCCGTTCGCAACCGTGATCGCCCTGTGCGGAAGCAGATGCGGCTGCACGTCTTCTTCATCATCCTCGTCATCCGCGCTCTTCTTCTTGTGGAGATGCGCCGGGCCGACGGGAGGCACGCCGCTGAAGTCGAGCTTTGGAATCTCGTGCGTCGGCGTTTGATCGCCGATCAACTCCCATATAATATGGCCGTTGATCTCGCACCGCCTGACCGTCTTGTCGCCCCGGAAGAACTTCTCCACCCCCTTGATCAACTGCTTCTCGTTCTTCGCTTCGACGGCGATCAGCAACCGCTCGCTGGAAGTCGTGATCGGCAATTGGTAGTCGGTCATGACGCTGATCCGGTTGCCCAGGTGCTCGATGATCTCCGTGCGGAGGTCGATTTGCGGGCCGCTGGACGACTTGAGGCCCTTGAGCCCCGGCAACACGTCTTTCTCCCAAACGCCCTCTTCGCCCCGCCCGCGAACTCGTCGAACAGCGGCCCGAAGTTGTCGAAGGCGTTGAGCATGTCGATGTAGAAAGGTCGTGTAGGTGGAGATGTCGCGCGGCACCCAACGCTGCGGCGCGAACTCGCTCCTGTTCGGCAAAACCGCCATCTTCATCGATTTCGTATAGGGCGGGGGAGCGTAGATCGCGGTGCGATGGATCAACTCGTAGCCCTCGGAGGAGAAATCGACCAGCCCGCCGATTCCCAACACGGCGTCGAGCCCTTGTCTTCGCATCACTTCGAGGATGCTCTTTCCCTTGCGGAGTTTGTACGGCGGCGTAGCGGCGCGGGCGGCCTCGGCATAGCCCAAGGGATGAATGAACCAGCGCATTTGCGGCGTCGCATTGCCGTAGTCCTTCTTGCAGCGATCGATGACGGCTCGGAACGGTTTATGGTTGGCCAGCGAACCGTTCTGGTGGTTGCCGCAGAACCGGTCCAAGATGCCCTTCATTACGTCGAGGTCGTCGGTCACCGCCAGCAGGTTGCCCGTTAGACAGTAGAATGCCTTGCGCTCGGGCGGCTTTTCGCTGATGGGGCCGGCGTCTGACTTGTCGTTGCCGCTCCCTTCCAGGGTGCTGCGGGCGGCCTCCTTCTCCTCTTCCAACTCCGGCAGGTCGAACTGGATGACGGCGTCCGGACAGCCCGGCACCTTCACCTCGCTGCGCTTGGCGCCCCGCTGCAACTGGGTTTTCGTGGTCCTTTCCAGCAATTCCTTGGCCTGCGGCAGTTTTCCAGTGACGTCGACCACGATCGCCAGCGCCGACTTGCCGGGCCCGGTGGCCACCAGCCCAATGGCGATGTCGCCGCCGGGTACCTTGCGCATGTCGTCGAGCGTGAGGCCGAGTCGGTCATGGATTCGCGACCACCGGCTGTCGAATTGACGCCGGATGTCCTTGGTAAAGGGCTTCATCACCGGGTCGGCCATCAGATGGCCCAACTGCGTCTTGTCCCAGTGCTCGTTCAGCACATCGACGTTGGAGATGGCGAAGAACCCTTGCGTGGTGTCCGGCAGAAGCGTCTCGCTCGGCCGGCTAGCTGCCGATGCATCGCCAACGGCAAACAACACCACCAAAGCAGCCCAACAAAGCAGGTAGATCCAAGAACGGGGCACGGCAGAACTCCTTATACTCCAACAGATGTCCATCCATTTTAACCAACCGGAAAAGTCGGCGCAGGAACAACAGAGTTTAGTCGGATGAGCCAACTTACGCTAGATCGGCTGAAAATAACGATAAGATAAGCCGGGATGGTAAAATGGCCGTCCAGAGGGTCCACAATTCCGGAAGGTCTCCTTCCCATTCACCCCAGCCTGCCAACTCGACCTCGCTCTCCAAAGGAACCGATCACCCCAGAGAGAATTCACCTGCTGCGGAGAAAGCTCTGCGCCGTTTAATGGTGTTCGCTGGAAGTGGTTGGTTTCTTTTTCTCGGGCATTGGCCGCTGTTTGCGGGGTTTCATGTCGATTGTCACCTGGGGCGCGAGCTTCTTCGGATTGGCGGGATCGTCGTCCTCGACCGTCACCAAAGCCATGCCGACGAAGTCCGGCATGCGCCATCCCAAGCCAATCACGCCCGTTCTCGGCTCCGTCCGATATCCTTCCGCAACGATCTTATACCGGCCGGGCTCCAGCAGTCCCGTGAGGAAGTGCTTGTCGTTCTCGCAGGTCAAGGCATCATACTCCGGCAGTTTCCACTCATCCCGCTTCTGCGGATCACCGCTGTATTCCGCCGGGTGGACCGTGATGAAGGCACCCGGCATGTCCTTGGGCAGGCCGTGTATCGCGCCGCCGACCCGTTGGCCGCGCTTCCGTACCAGGCGGATCGTTTTGCTTTCGCCGGGCAGGAGTTTTACGTCTAGTTGCCGGTCGCACATCGCCCCTTGACCGCGGTCGCCGAGAGAGAGCATTTTCGTGCGGGAAAAATCGTAGCTTCCCGGCGTCAGGTTCTCGAAAACCACCTCGCCGGGGTTGGCCGCGGTGCGGGTTTGGGTGAAATCGCCGGTGTCTTTCCAGCCCGGCATTTTCCAGTTCTCCATTTCCAGACGGAAAGAAACACCTTTGCCCGCCGGCGCGATGTGCGGCCCCTTGCCGGGCTGCTCGACGATCTGTCGTTCGTTGCCTTGCGTCGCGCCGGGCAAATCTACGACGATCTTGAGCGTGGCCGGCTTCGGCAGCCGGATCGTCACCTCCTTTGATCCCTCCTTCGGCATAGGCACGGTCCAGACCATCAGATGCGGCGCCAACACGATGACCTGCGTTCTCTCCTTGCCGCCGCCGGCGATCGTGAAGCGGCCGTTCTCGTCTGTAAGAACCACGGTCGATCCCACGCCGTTGTCCTTAACGTGCCCATTTTCGATCCTCAGCGAGCCTGGCCCGCGGAAAAAGACCTGGGCGTTTTCGACCGGCTTGCCCTCGTGATCCAGCACGCGGCCGCGAAGCGAACGACCGGGCTTTATCCACGCGCTGCCAGTCACGCTTCCCGTGGCTCCGTTTTCCGGGACAATCGGGATATGTTGAGGCAGAGCGACGTTGGCATAAACCCGGACCCCGGCCTCTCCCGGGCGCGAAACGACACTCCCTACCACTAACGTCTGTCCAACTCGATCGTCGCTTGGGGAAGTCTGCTCACCAACCCAGCGATCAGTCCGGCGATTTTCGGCCGTCGCTTTCAGCGGATCCGGCCGACAGGCTTGCCCTAGGAACTGTTCGAGCGGCTTGCCGGTCATGTCGTCAGCGATCCGCCCCTCGCCGAGATAGGTCCGTTTCTCTGGGGTGGTAAACCATACGCTTGGGGACGACTTCGCCGTGGTTGCGCCGTCCTTCTCGACAATCTCGATCTCGACCGAATTGCTCTCGACCTGCAACGTGCGTCCATCGTCCGTTTTCAGATGGAAGGACGCACGCAGAATATGTTTGCCCGCCCTAAACTCCAAAGGTCGATTGCCCTCCTTGCTTTTCCATTGAAAGTCGTCGGGCATAAGCGAAATGCCGTCCCTCCGTCCCTCCGGCTCGATGTCTACAAACTGTTGCGTCGCCGTTGAGCTGCTTCTCATCGTGGGACGATACCACACGCCGTCGTATTGAACCTCCCAATCTCCCGGAACGGACGCCATATCCATCGTCAGTTTGCGTTGTCCCCGGTTTCGCAGATCGGCTACAATCTGCGGCGTTTGTCCCGCTTTCCAGGTGCTCTTTTCCGGTCGCAGTCGGCACTGCACACCCTGGACCGCCTTGCCCCAAGCGGATTCGATTTTGGACGCGTGCAAGGCCGGAGTCTTTTCAGCAGTCTCGCTCTCGGCCGTGGCGAGGTGTCCCCAGCCCGCCGTCATTGCCAAGGCCAACAAGACCAACACCACCACCGCGGCCGACGCCTTCGAGAAACCGATCGATTCGGTCGTCGGATCCAGCAGCCGCCGCACGCGACCGAGCGTGCCGCCGGAACGATTGCCGGCGATGGCCACGACCGGCGCCAGCGCCAACCGCGAGGCTTCCAGCAGCGTCAGCGCCTCGCCGAGCCCAAGATTGTCGCCGCAGACGCGCACGGCCGCGTCGTCGCAGCAATGCTCGCGTTCGATGCGAATTCGCCGCGAAACCCACCACACCGCCGGATGATAGAACAGCAGCGTCTCCGCCACCGTTTGCAATAGATTGATGAGGTAATCGTGCCGCCGGATATGCGCCAGTTCGTGGGCGAGAATCGCTTCCAACTGCTGGGGCGATAATTCCGCGAGAATGCTCACCGGCGGGAGAATCATCGGCGTAAGCCAGCCGGCGACGATCGGAATCTCGACCAACGTCGATTGCAAAATCCGCACCGGGCGGCTGATTTTCATGCGTGCGATGATCGCCCGGGCGCGGTCTGCCAGTTCCTGACATACCGGCGCCGTCCCAACGCGCCGCAACCGCTGCACCCCGATCCAGCCCGCCAGATTTCGCAGCGATAACAGAACCACGCCGCTTAGCCAGAGAACGGTGATCCACGGCAGCCACGGCGACAGCGCCTCGCCGATCGTGCTCAAAAGCGGGGCGGAGGCGGCCTCCGCAGTTGCATCGGTCGCCGGTGGCTCGGCGGGAATACTCGCCACGCCATCCGGCGGAGACAATCGGCCGACAACGGCCGAATCGGTGGGGACTGTCCCAATTTTCGTGTCAGCGAAAATGGGACTGTCCCCTTTGCCAGGATCGGTGCGCGAAAAGACGTCGGCGGTCGGAGTTGAGACGCCTGCCATCGGCGGAGAAGCCGCGGGCAGCAGGCAGAACGTCGTTCCGCTGACGGCCAGCATCGCCGCCAAGGCAAAGCAGCCGACGAGATAGCGAAGGTTGGCCGACCGCCGCCGCAACACTTCCAACACGCCCGCCAGCAGAACCGCCAGCAGCGCGAACTGCCAGAGCGAGTGCAGCAGCGTCCAGCCGATGCGTTCCACCGGCGCCGTCGAGAGGATGTGGCAGAGAAATGTCATGGCTTTTCTCCTTTCGCTTTCCGCACGAGTTGCTGCATCTCGCGAACTTCGTCCATCGTGACGCGATCGGCCGACAGCAGACTCATCACCAACTTCTTCGAGCTCCCCTCAAAGACCCGTTCGGCGAGGTCTTCCAGCAGGTTCAGTTGAGTCTGCTCCTTCGATGCCGCCGCGGCGTAGAGTTGCGGGCGCGAGGTCTCGTCGCAGGTGACGAGCCCCTTCTCGCGCATCACCTGGATCATTTTGCGGGTGGTCGAGTACGCGCGGTCGCTGCTGGCGGAAACCGCCTCGTGAATCGTGCCCAGCGGGCACGGCCCGTGCTGCCAGAGCAGATGCAGAATCTCCAATTCCACTTTCGTCGGTTGAACGGATGGTCGTCGGGGCATTGTTGCTGGCCCTTCCTTTTCTGCACACTGAGAGTAAGATGAATGAATTAGTCCGAAAGTTCCCCGTATTGTGACTAATTCTTTCGTCTTGTCAAGGGAGTTCTTAGCAGTACGAGGACAGCGGTGGGGAGCGGATGCCGTAACACATTGCAAGTACACGCGTTACGCACAACCGAGAGCGTCGCGTCCCCACGGGGGACGTCGGGACGAGGAAAAGCAACCGCAGAGGACGCGAGGGAACGCAGAGGCTACTTTGCGGTCATCCCGCGCTACTCGTAATGTGGCCGTAAGCCGCCATTTTACGAGCAATTGCTGCTCAAAAAGAGAAATGTAATTGTGGCGTTTGTGCGGACACGGCCAGTTTTCAACCTGCCTTCTCTGCGTTCCTCTGCGTCCTCTGCGGTTGAACATCGGACTTCTGAAAATGCGTGCAACGGTCACTGCGGATGGCGAGAACAAGCGGAAAGGCGAACCGTCTCACTCGGAGTCGTCGCTTTGCTGCGCCTTCTTCGACCGGCTGATGAGATAGAAGAACACCGGCGTCAAGAAGATGCCGAAGGCGGTCACTCCGATCATGCCGCTGAAGACGGCGGTGCCCAGCGAGCGGCGCATTTCCGCCCCGGCGCCTTCGGCCAGCACCAGCGGCACCACGCCGAGGATGAACGCGAAGGCGGTCATCACGATCGGCCGCAGACGCAGCCGGCAGGCCTCGACGGTGGCCTCGTAGCGCGACTTGCCCCCCTCGTGCAATTCCTTGGCGAACTCGACGATCAGAATCGCGTTCTTCGCCGCCAGCCCGACCAACACCAGGAAGCCGACTTGAACGAACACGTCGATCGGAGATTTCGCGATCAACATGCCGACGACCGAGCAGAGCAAACACATCGGCACGACCAGAATGACGGAAAGCGGCAGCCGCCAGCTTTCGTACTTGGCCGCCAGGACCAGGAACACGCACAGTGCGCCCAGCCCGAAGGCCAAGATCGTGCTGCTCCCTTCCTGGAGCTGCATAAACATGATTTCCGTCCATTCATAGGCCAGCCCCTGTTCCTTGGCCAGTTTGCCGATGATGTCGACGGTTTGGCCCGAGCTGACGCCCGGGGCGGAGTTGCCGTTGATCGGCGCCGAGGCGTACATGTTGTATCGCATGACCATGACCGGCCCGCCCACGTGCTCGACGTCGATCAGCGTGCCCAGCGGAACCATGTCGCCGAGCTTGTTGCGAACCTTCAGGTTGCCGACCTTCTCCGGCTGATCGCGGAACTTTTCGTCGGCCAGCAGATTGACCTGCCATGTGCGGCCGAACTTGTTGAACAGGTTGACGAAGTATCCGCCCATGTAGACCTGAAGCGTGTTGAACGCCTCTTGCACGTCGACCTTCAACGATTCGCATTTCGTGCGGTCGATGTCGAGATAGAGTTGCGGCGTGTCGGCGCGATAGATGCTGAAGAGGTCTTCGAGCCGCGGGTCGTCGTTGCCGGCCTTCACCAGTTTGTCGGTCTCGGTTTGCAGTTCCGACCAATCGACGAAGCCCCGCTGTTCGACCTGGAGCTTGAAGCCGCCGGCGTTGCCCAAGCCCTGGATCGGCGGGCGCGGAAGACCGTGACTTGGCGTCGGGGATTTCGCGGGCGTACAATTCCCGCAGCTTCCCTTCGATCGTCGCGTCGTAACACTCGTCCTTGACGCTCTCTTCCTTCGCGTTCTTCAAACGGCTTCAGGATGACGAACGCCGAGCCGAAGTTCGAGCCGTTGGCGTTCAACAGGAACGATTGGCCCGAGACATCCATCACGTGGTCGATGCCCTTGACGCCGGGATACCGTTTGCCGTCGATCTCGGCTCGCCCATCGCCATCCGCTGGATTTTCTCCATGACCTTTTGCGTTTCCTGCACCGACCACGAGTCGGGCAGTTGGGCGTTGACCAGCAGATAGCCCTGGTCCTGCGTCGGAATGAAACCGGTGGGCGAAACGGCCATCGTCCAGCCCGTCAGCCCGAGCAGGCCGACGTAGGCCAGCATCACCACCGCGCTGACGCGAAGCAACCGGCCGACTGCCCGGCCGTACACTTCGGTAATGCGGTCGAACCACCAGTTGAAGCCGCGGAACACCCAACTCAAAAAGGCGTTGACCGGACGGATGATTGCCAGGCCGAGCAATCCGCCGGCAATCGCGCCGGGAAGGAAAAAGGCCGCCGTCGACGAGCCACTTCATCGTGCCTTCCTGCGGCACTTGCAGCGACTCGGGCAGCAGCGGCGGCCCGTAAATCGCCGCCGCGGCGCCGCCGATGACGCCGAAAATCCACCAGGGCAGCGCCTCGCGCTGCCCGTGGCCGCCCCCTTCTTCCGTCTTGAAGATCGCCACGGCGCGGGCGGGCGTCAGCGTCATCGCGTTGACCGCCGAAATCACCATCGACGCCGCAATTGTCAAGCGCGAACTGCCGATAGAACTGGCCGGTGATGCCGGAGACAATCGTGGCCGCCGGCAGAAACACCGAAGTCAGCACCAGCGTGATCGCCACGATCGGGCCGGTGATTTCGCCCATCGCCTTGATGGTCGCGCTCCGCGGATCCAGTCCGTTGGCGATCTGCCGCTCGATGTTTTCCAGCACCACGATGGCGTCGTCCACCACGATGCCGATGGCCAGCACCAGGCCGAAGAGCGTCAGGTTGTTCAGGCTGAAGCCCAACAGCGCCATCACGGCGAACGTGCCGACCAGCGAAACCGGCACGTCGATCATCGGCAGGATCATCGCCTTCCAGTCTTGCAGGAAGAACAGCACGACGATGGCCACCAGGATCACGGCCTCGAACAGCGTCTTGAAGACTTCGCTGATCGACTGCTTGACGAACGGGGTCGTGTCGTAGACGATTTTGTAGTCGAGCCCCTGCGGGGAAGCTCTTTTTCAGCGCCTCCATCTTCTTCTTGACTTCGTCGGCGACCTTCAGGGCGTTCGAGCCCGGCAACTGAAACACCGCCAGCCCGACCGAAGGCCGGCCGTCGAGATGGCACACCTGGTCGTATTGCTGCGCCCCGAGTTCGACGCGGGCCACGTCGCGCAGGCGGACGACGGCTGTCGAGGCATGCCCCTCGTCCTGGCTCGGCTCGCCGGTCTTCAGGATGATGTTCTGAAACTGCTCGACGTCTTCGAGTCGGCCGAGCGTGCTCATCGTCAACTGGTACAATTGGCCCGGCATCATCGGCTCTTGGCCGATTTGCCCCACGGCCGCCTGCACGTTCTGATTCTGGATCGCCCGGATCACGTCGGCCGTGCTCAGGTTCATCGCCGCCATCTTGTCGGGATCGAGCCAGACGCGCAGGCTGTAGTCGCGCTGGCCGAGGTAGGCGATGTCGCCCACGCCGTCGATCCGCAGCAGCTCGTCCTTGATCTGGATCGTGGCGTAGTTGCTCAGATACAGATCGTCGTAACGGCCGTCGGGCGAAATGAGGTTGACGCACAGCAGGATGCTCGGCGACTTCTTCTTCACGGTCACGCCCTGCACCTGGACCTGCTGCGGCAACTGCGCGCGTGGCCAACGCGACGCGATTCTGCACCAACACCTGGGCCATGTTCAGGTCGGTGCCCAACTCGAAGGTGACCGTCAGATTGTAGACGCCGTCGTTGGTGCATTGCGACGACATGTAGAGCATGTGCTCGACGCCGTTGACCTGCTGCTCGATCGGGGCCGCCACCGAATCGGCCACCACCTTGGCGTTCGCGCCGGGATACGAGCAGGCCACCTGCACGGTCGGCGGCGTGATGTCGGGATACTGGGCCACCGGCAGCATGAACGCCGCCACCCCGCCCAACAGCGTGATCGACGATCGAAATGACCCAGGCGAAGATCGGATGATCGATGAAGAAACGTGCGAGCATGGCGAGTCCGGTTACTTCTTCGTGGGCGATTGTTGTGGCGGCGTCGCGGGCTTCTCCGATGGCGTAATCCGCTTCGCCTCGACCTCGACGCCGGGCTGAACCCGATGGATGAGGATCCACTCATCCGGCTTCAGCCCCTCCTCGATCACCCGCAGCGTCTTGTCCTCCGGATCCAACCCGCCGATCTTCACCTTGCGTTTCTCGACCTTGTCGCCGCTGCCGAGGACCAGCAGGAATGAATCCCCCTGTTCGGGAATCACGGCGCGATCGGGCACCAGCAACCGGTCGCGCGGTTTATCGACGGCCAGCCGCACGCGCACGAAATTGCCGGGAGTCAGCATCTTGTCCGGGTTCTTCAGAATCCCCCGCACCTTCAGCGTGCCGGTGCTTTGATCCAGCTTATTGGCGGTGAGATCCAACATGCCTTTGTGCGGATAGCCTTGCTCGTCTTGCAGCGCGACGCCGATGGGCACCTTCTTCGGCTCGTCGTACGCGCCCTCGTGGATCGCCCTCTGAACTTCCAGACAGGTGAGTTCGTCCACATCGAAGTACACGTAGACTTCGTCGCTGTTAACGATGTTGGTAAGCGTGGTGGCGTCGGCCGTCACGAGGTTTCCGACGTCCAACAGGTTTCGATCGACCCGGCCGCGGACGGGCGATTTCACCTTGGTCCAATCGAGGTTGTTCTGGTTGTATTCGAGGTTGGCCTTGGCGGCCTTCACCGAGGCTTCCGCCGAGGTGGCCGACGCCTTGCACGCGTCGAGCGTGGCCTTCGCCTCCTTGACCTTGGCGTCGTCCTCCTCCAACGCCAGCTTGCTGATGGCGCCGCTCGTTTTGGCGATTTCCTTGTCGATGGCCATCTTGGTTTGCGCCAACCCCACCTTCGCCTCGGCCTGCGCCACGCTGGCGTTGCGCTCGAGCACCTGTGCCTCGGCCTCCGCCAGTTTGCCCGTGGCGATATCGACTTGGGCTTGGTATTGCAGCGGGTCGATCTTAAACAGCACGATGTCCTTCTCCACGCTCTTGCCCGGCGTGTAGCAGATTTTTTGCAGGTAGCCGGTCACGCGAGCCCGGACCTGCACGCTCTCGACGGCCTGAATTTGCCCGGTGAAGCAGGCGTAATCGACGATCGGCCGTTGCATCGGCTGCACAACGCTCACGGGCGGCCGCTTGGGCCCTTCGCTACCCGTCTCGGCATTCCGACAGCCCGTGACGGCGGCAACCGCCACGAGTATAGACACAAGAAATGAGGTCGTTGGATGATTTAGTTTCATAGGAAGTCCCTACGTATCAGGCACACGCCGTGTGCCGTCGATCCGCTCGGCGGACTCGCGCAAGCGACAGAAGCAACGGCACACGGCGTGTGCCTGCTACTTTGCGGGCCGCCAACGGCTGCGCAGCGGTCAGACAACTCTACGTCGCCATTTGGAAACGGCGGTCGAAGCGTTATTGTCGGCAAAACCTGTCTGATCGTCACAAGGGTGAAAACGAGGAGGTGCTTCCCGTCGCAATACCGTGCGGCTAAAATAACGCTTTCCTCGCCCAGAATCTCGTGCGTGGGAAAAAGGGGACAGGTCCAATTTGTGCGAAGCACCCTGCGGGCCGTTCCGGCAAATTGGACCTGTCCCCTTTTTCCCCGCCCGCCGTCGCGGAAACCACCGATGAACAGCCTCAGAATTCGAAAGATGACCGCCCGCGATTGCATCGCCGTCCTCG
This sequence comes from uncultured Planctomycetia bacterium, assembly GCA_963719005.1. Lineage (GTDB taxonomy): Bacteria > Planctomycetota > Planctomycetia > Pirellulales > Thermoguttaceae. The sequence continues at coordinate 627,266 of CAVRAR010000014.1, read as the reverse complement.
CCTTCTGGCAGAACATTCGCGGCATCGGCTTGGACGACGACTGCGATTCGCCCGCCGGCCTGCGGCGTTACCTCAAGCGCAACCCCGGCTTGAGTTTCGTGGCCTGCGACGGAGATTCGATCGTGGGGGCGGTTCTCTCGGGCCACGACGGCCGCCGCGGCTACTTGCACCACCTCGCCGTTGCGACGTCCCATCGCAAACGGGGCATCGGCAAAGCCCTGGTCGCCCGCTGCTTTCAGGCGTTGGCGAAACAACACATTCCGAAGTGCAACATCTTCCTCTTCCGCAGCAACGCCGCCGGCCGAGCATTCTGGCAACACAACGGCTGGAACCTCCGCCGCGATTTGAGCATCCTCCAGAAAAAGACGTGAAGTTCCTCACTTCCCGTCTCCCCCTCTCCGCGATTACCCGTCGGCCGTTCTTCTGCACCGGATGAGGGCGTACCCGAGCATCACGACAACCACGACACAACAAAACGTCACCAGCATCGCCGCGGCCGCCAAAACCAGCCGCAAGGTCACGTTGGACGGCACCAGCGGCTCTTCCGCCGGTTCCGATACGACAATTCGCGGCATGGACTTGATTGCCACCTCCAACTTCTCCCGTTCGGCGACTAAACTCCCCAGCGATTGCTCCATGTTCCGCAGTTGCGACCGGAGCATTTGAATATCGACGCTCGTTTCGCCGATGTTCTTGGCCTCCTCCGTCAGCTTGCCGATTTTTGCCGCCGCGGCGGCCTGTGCTTCTTCCATGCTTTTCAACTGGGCCTCCAGCTCAATGATCTTCCGCATCACCACGGTGCGCCGCTTTTCCCGGGCCTTCTGCCCTAGCTCTTTTACCCGTGCGTCGTATTGGGCCCGGAGCGTCTTCGCCTGCTCGCTGGGAGTCGCTGCGCCCTTGTTTGCCGTTGCCTTATCATGTGGTTGATCCGACTGCTCCTTGGCCAGCTTCGCGGATAGCTCCCGCGCCCGCGGATCGCTGTTTACGAGCATCTCCAACTCGCCAGGGTCGGCAGACGCCGTATCTGTCTGCTTGAGCAGGGCTCTCTGGGCCGCTAGTTCGCCCTTCAGTTTGGCAATCTCAAAGTCGATTTTCGCCTTCTCGGTGCGATAAGTCGCCAACTCTTCGAGAATGAGTCTCTGCCTCGTGCTGAGCGAATCGGGGCTTTCCGACCCGTCGATGCTGGCGATCAGGCCCTTCAATTCCTCGCGCTTGGTGCGAATCTGTTGCTCCTTGTCGCCACAGATCTTATCCAACTCATCGAGCCGCCGCCGCTTCTGTTCGGTTTCGGCATAGACCACTTCGTTCATGTAAGAGTCCACAACGGCCTTCAGCAGGGCTTGGGCTTCCTTCGGATTCTCAAGGGTCAGGCTAACCGTCATGATCTCGGCGTCGCCCGGGAACGAAACCGACAGCTTTCCCTCCAGCCACTCGACCGGGTCGCTGTGCAGCGTCTTCTCTTGCACGATGGGAATGTCCTTCACCTCCGGCTTGCGGATGCCGACAGCAGAACCGTCCTTCTGAGAAGAGATTCTGCCTGGGTGTTCTTGTAGATCTCAAAACGATCGCGATCGACCAAGGGCAAGTCGCCGCCCATAATCGTCTCGGGCTGCATCGATATACGGAGCACCGAGTAGGCGGTGTAGCGGTCGCCGATGCCGAAGTACACCGCGATGCCGATGGCGATCCCGCACGCCAACCCCAGCCCCAGCGCCGCCAGAATCACTTTTGCTACCGTATTCATGTGAACCTCGGTCTGTCTTCAAGGGACAAGGGGACAGCCATAACCGGGTTGCATCGCGCCTAGCCGTGCAACCCCCAATAGACGCCGGAGAACGCGGGGAAAAAGGCGACAGGTCCAATTTGTGCGAAGCACCCTCCGGGCCGTTCCGGCAAATTGGACCTGTCCCCTTTTTTCCCTCGAATCGAAGAGCACGAACCTCAGTCTAGATTGCCCCTGCAAAAAAGGCAACTTCCACCCCCATCCGAGGGACTGCCAGACGAGCCTTTTTACTAGCTCAGGCGTTCGACGCCTCATCCCGACCCTCTCCCCAGAGGCGAGGGGGCCATTGCATGGTGCAGAACCGGGGACTATCCCCCTCAATGCCCCAAGTCCTCGCGTCATTCCTGCACCGGACGAAACACCCGCGCACGAAAAGCCGGCTCGCGCAGAAATATCGCTTGCAGGAACGAATAGCTATACGTCAGGTGGCCTTCGTAGCCGCAGGTTTTTCCGTCCCAGGTGAAGAACTCCGCTCCTTTCGGATAAGCATTGACGACGCCATTCTGAAACCCGCCGCCGTTGGGAAAGACGCCCTTTTCCTGCCGCGCGAGCATCGCCCGCAGAATCCGGTCGCCTTTTTCGCCCTCTCCGACGATATGCAGCGCGGTGATGCAATAAACCGCATCGTCCACCATGCACCCGCCGTTAAGATAGTAGCCGAACGTGTCGGAACCATCTTCGCGTTGGGGCACGCCGCCGCCGCCGTCGGCGAGGCCCATCAGATAATCGCCGCGCCGCACCGGCGCCAACGTGATCGGCACGCCGAGGTCGAAGCGGTGAAAACCGGCCTTCTCCATCTTCGCCCAAAGCCGTTTCACAATTTCGCGTGCCAGGGCAGGCTCGACCAGCCCGTGGCAAATCGCCAGATTGTTGATCATCGGAGACGAGAGGTCGTGCATCTGACCGTCTCGGCTCACCCACCACGCCAGCCAACCGCTGGCCGGATTGTAGAAGGTCTTGACGTAAGCGGCCTTCAGTCGAGCGGCCCGGCCCGCGCACCGGCCTTGCTGAGCGGTGCGTCCCAATTGCTTCTCCAGGTCGGCCAGACAGCGAAAGGCGCGATAAATCAGGGCGTTGCAATAAGCGTCCTTGTGGCCGGCGTTGATCGTGTCGTAGCAGGAGCCGCCGCGCATCGGCTCCTTCAGCGTGCCGTAATTGCCGCTGTGAGTCGATTCGATGATGCCGTCGTTATCCAGATCGCGGTGCACCAGGTAGTCGGCGACGATTTCCAGCCGCTCGATGCGTTTGGCCAGCCAAGCGCGGTCGCCGCTGGCCTCGACGTAGTCCCAGGCGGCGATCAACAGGCTCGGATTCGTGTCGAGCATGTCCCCGTAGTCCCAGTACGCGACGATTTCGCCCGTCGGGCGCGTACGGTGGTCGAGCCACCAATCGATCGTGCGGCGGAGGTAATCGGTCGGATGGATGTCCGACGAGAACGAGGGCGTCAAGAGTATTTGGTCGGCCCAGAGGTGGACGAGACAACTCACGGCATCGCTAAGCACGTTGTTCGCCAGGATGCCCGCCGGGGCGCTGAAGGAATTGCCCTGGTCGCCCCATTCCGCGGCAGGTTGAATCGCGTTGAACCATCCGCGGCGGGCCGCCGGCCACATCGATTTGTCCTTCAGGCCGGCCGGCGTGGGAAGGTACAAGGGCTGCATCGCCAGCGAGATTGTCTGGCCGGCGTGCAGCGTGGGCAGTTCGAGCGTGAAGTCGACCGTATGGTTCGCCCGGCTTCCTCGCAGCCGGCCCTTGAGCGGGCCTGCATCGCTGGTGAGAAGCATCTGCCCGAAATCCGGCGCGCTGACGACCGCCGGCAGTCGCAGGCTGCCGTCCGACTCCCAGCGGGCGGGCAAGAGCGTCGTCGCCGCCATGAGTGGATTGAAAGGAAAGACCAGCTCCAGCCCATCCACGCTGCCGCTTCCGCCCACCAGTTGCATCGTCAGCCCGCCGTGGTCGGCTCGAATCGTCCAGTCGATGTGCGTCCCCGAGGCGGCCAAGCGAAACTGCACGCCGTCGGCGCCGCTCTTCCTCCCTTCGCCGGTCAGACTGACCGACGTCTTCGCCGTGCGCTGTTTCAGCGATATACTGGCACGCAACAGGTTGCACTTCGCCCGATCGCCTCCTTCGGTGTCCCAACTCAACAGCGGCAGAGTGGCCGATCGGCAGTCGGCCTCGACTCGCATCACAGGCTGGCCTTTGCCATCGCTGCCGCCAAGCGCAACGGCGCCTGCCGGACGCGAAGTCTTCGCCCGTCCCGCCGGATCGTCCGCAACCGCCCTCAGAGACACAGACGCGACCAAAAGAGTCGGCAAGACCAATAGGCAAGTTCTCAAACGAGTCGTGCTCATGTGTTTTCCTTGGTAACGCAGTGGCGAAGTGAGTTGAATCAATTGCGGCGGGATGAAAGCCCCAGCGGGGGACTGTCCCGATTTTCGTGTCAGCAGAAATGGGACTGTCCCCTTTGCCGGGACAGCGGGCTTCAGTCTTCGGCGGGATGAAAGCCCAGCGGGCTTCCAAAACCCCCATTATAACGCCTCCGCCGCCGTCCGCCGAGGCGGGCACCCTGCCGATCAGGGCCTTAGAGCGGTTTCATTTTAGGTGTAGCGGTATCCGCAGTGTTGAAAATAGTTTCGGCACTCGGATTCCGTGAATTGGTCGAGGATGCTGCCGCAGAGTTTCCATAGCTTATCGACGGTCCGTTCGGCTCCGTCACGGAGCAACTTTTTGAACTTGGAAAACGCCAACTCGATGGGGTTCAGGTCCGGCGAGTACGGGGGCAGGTAGCGCAGCTCGGCACCGGCCGCTTCGATGGCTTTGCGAACTCCAGCCACCTTGTGGCTGGAGAGATTGTCCATCACCACGATGTCGCCAGGTTTCAAGGCCGGTGCCAGATGTTGCTCGACCCAGGCGCGGAACAGTTCGCCGTTGATGCCGCCTTCCACGGTAAGCGGAGCGATGAATCCCTCGGCCCGCAATGCGCCCAAAAAAGTCGTCGTCTGCCAACGTCCGCAAGGAGTTTTTTCCAGCAAACGCGTGCCGAGTTCCGAGCGGCCGTAGGTGCGGGTCATGTTGGATTTAGCCCACGTTTCATCGATGAAAACGACTTTGGCGGGATCGATCGACTCCTGCGAAGTGCGCCATGCCGCGCGCTGCTCAACCACATCGGGGCGATCCTGTTCGCTGGCAATCAGCGTCTTTTTTTTCGCGACTGCTTGAGCGCTTGGCATGCGGCGCAAAGCGTTCCCAGGCAAACCTCTTCGCCGCGCTCCCGCTTCAAATCGGCTTGCAGTTCGCGCAGATAGATGTCGGGCCGAGCCGCGATCTTGGCGACGAGCCAGTCTGCCCAAGCATGCCACGCGGGCTGACGCGGAGCCGCCTTCTTTGGCGCCACTTGGCCGGTCTCGCGACGTTGTTGCTGGATGCGCCGCACCCAAGATTCTGAAACTTTGAAACGCAGCGCCATCATGCGCCGCTCTTCGTTCGTATCGCACGCGGCGAGCACTTCGCCGCGAAACTCCGCATCGTACGGTTTCATCAGGGTCACCTCCTTGAGTGAGATGAACCCAATTTACCGAGTTCGCCCAGAATGCGCTAGACCTACCGTGGAACTGCTCTAGGGCAAGAGGAACACTGATTACCGCTAATCTTCGCTAATCCACCAGATTAGTGAAGATCAGTGATGATGAGCGTTCTGCAATTCCTTTTCGCTTCCCCCGGTTTACCGCCGATTGCTTAAGTTGGATCGTATGAAGGCAGTTCGTCTCCCCAACGAGTCTCCTCACCAACCCACGGCCGTTCGCATGATTCGTTTCCCCAAGCGAGCCTTTTCGCTAGCCCAGCGTTTCACGCCTGGGCTACGGAAAAGGCACGCAATCAACGTCTAACATTGAGGATTCCTCCTCAATCCAAAAACCTAATGGCATAACGGACGCCAGTTCATTATGCTGAAGCATAACCTACGGATGCTACGGCAAGTAAGCGTCCAGCAGCACCGTCTGCCCCTGGGGACTCAACGTCACTTTTCCCAGCGACGCCGGCAACAGCGCGGTTCCACCGCGCGACAGCGGCGAATCCGCCAGGTCGCCGGCGATCTGCACCGCCCCATTCAGCACCGTAAGGATGTGGCAGCGGTCGTCTCCGCCGGCCGGCATGGGCGAATCGAAGTTCCAGCGGTCCCAGATGAACTTGTCGCATTCGACCAGCCGGCTCACTTGCGGACGATCCGTCGGCTGCGGACGCTGCGGCATGACCGGCCCGCGGGCGAAATCGACGAAGTTGAGCCCCTCGTCCGTTCGCAACGGCCGACGGCGACCGTCCGGGCCGAGACGGTTCCAGTCGAACAACCGGTAGGTCGTGTCGCTCGACTGTTGGATTTCGGCCACCAACAGCCCGGCGCCGAGGGCATGAACCGTTCCGGCCGGCACGAAAACACAGTCGCCCGGCGACGCTGCGAAACCATTCAGACATTGCTCGCAGACGCCGTTGCGGATGGCCGCCTGCAAGCGGTCGCGATCGACGCCGGGCTTCAGGCCGGCGTAGATCTTGCCGCCCGGCAGGACCTCGACGACGACCCACGCCTCGGTCTTGCCGGCGTCGGGCGGATCGAGCCGCGCGGCGCGGGCGTCGTCGGGATGGACCTGAAGCGAAAGCGTTTGGTGGCCGTCGAGGAACTTCAGCAGCAGCGGAAAGCAGGGCTGCGGATGATGCCGGCCCAGCAACTCGCAGCCGTGGACGGCGACAAGCTCGCGCAGGGTAGTTCCGGCCAACGGTCCGACGTCGACGATGCTCCGGTCGTTGCCGTGGTCCGCGACCTCCCAGCTTTCCGCGAAGTTGTCGCCCGGCGGCAGCGATTTGCCGAGCGACGTCTCAAAGCGTCGCCCCCCCCACAGGTATTGCCGCAAAATCGGTCGAAAACGCAGCGGATACAGCGGCATCATGTGGTTCCCGGGCTCCAAACGCGAAGCGGCTTCGCAATTATCGCGGTTGATCCCCCGATCGGCAAGCCGGTCGGCAGGTGTAGGGTGGGTCGAGCGCAGCGAGCCCCACCAGCGGCAAGAAAGGCGGGGCTCGCTGCGCTCGACCCACCCTACGGCCCACGGCCGCTTCGTTGCGACTGAACAGTTTGGGTGGTAGACTACAGTGTTTGCGACCAATCGACATGGCTGATCCACGCGAAGACGACCTGTTTCGTGAAAGCACGATGACCTTCGGGCAACACCTCGAAGAGTTGCGTAAGTGCTTGTTCAAAGCGATCGGCGGGTTGCTGGTTGGGTTTCTCATCGGGCTGGCCATCGGAGGATACGTCGTCAAGTTCATTCAGCAGCCGCTGTCCAACGCCCTGACCCGCTACTATCAAAACGAGTCGAAAGACCGAATCAACAAGGAGTTGGCGAAGCTCAAGGACGCGGGCCAAGTGTCGCCGTGGACCACCGAGCAAGTGAAGGGGTTCGTGGAAAAGGGGCACCTGCTGGCCGACGAGTACTACGTCGATCCGGCGCAGATGCTGGAGGAGTTGAAGAGCGCCTATCCCGAGCAGTTTGCGGACGTCAAATTGCCGCCGCAGTCAAAACCATCGAAGAAGAGCGACGCGGAAGCGACGGACGAGAAGCCGGAAGGACTGGTGCGACTGTTCTTGTGGCACGAAAGCAAGGACGACCCGCGCTTGCAGACCAAGGGGCTGGCGATGGTCGAGCCCTTCTCGATTTACATCAAGGCGTCGCTGCTGGTGGGTGTGCTGTTGGCCAGCCCGTGGATCTTCTACCAAATCTGGCATTTCGTGGCGGCGGGACTCTATCCGCACGAGCGCCAGTACGTGCAGCGGTATTTGCCGTTCAGCCTGGGACTGTTCCTTGTGGGAGCCGCGTTGGCGTTTTTCGTGGTGTTCGAGCCGGTGTTGGACTTCCTGCTGAGTTTCAACAAGAGTCAGGGGATCGTGCCCGAGCCGCGCATCAACGAATGGCTCGGCTTCGTGCTGATTCTGCCGGTGGGCTTTGGCATCGGTTTCCAGTTGCCGCTGGTGATGCTGTTTCTGGAGCGAATCGGCCTGTTCACGGTGAAGGGCTACCTGAAGCAGTGGCGGATCGCGGTGCTGGTGATCTTCGTGGTGGCGGCCATCCTCGCGCCGCCCGACGCTTACAGCATGTTGTTGCTGGCCGGTTCGCTGACGCTCCTTTACTTCGGCGGAGTTCTCTTGTGCAAGCTGCTACCGCGCAAGTCGAAGCCGTTTTCGCCGTAGCGGGAATGATGTTGTAAGTGCTGGGAAAAAGGGGACAGGTCCAATTTGTGCGAAGCACCCTCCGGGCCGTTCCGGCAAATTGGAGCTGTCCCCTTTTTCCCTCTGTGCGCAACGAAAAGGGCGGCAGTTCAACTGCCGCCCCAACGTGATTTACAGATTAACGGCCCGAAACGGTCCGTTGGTTTGCGCGTGCCGCGATCAGGGGCTGGACGGTTTGGAGTTGACGACCGCCACGGGAACGGCAATGGCCGTAGCCACGACGCCGGCGACGACAATCGGGTTGGCCAGCAGCATTTTCGGAGCGCCACCGAAGAGTCCCTGGGTGAAGACGATGGCGTTCTTCTGCGCCGACGGCGGAGCAGCCTTGGCCGTCCAGAGGCGATAGACGCCCTGGCCCTTGCCCGCCGCGACTTGGTAGACTCCGCCTCGCAAGCCCGGGATGGTAAAGCGGCCATCCTTAACGGTGACGGTGCGTATGATTTCCTTATTTTTAGCCTTTACGGAAACGGGAACGCCAGTGGCGTTGCCGCCCTGAAGATCGATCAACTGTCCGTGCAAGACTCCCCCGTCGGCCAGGGCAACGTCCACTACGGCAGGCGCTGCGGGCGTGGTCGCGGCAAAAGCCAGCTCCGGCACGCACATCCCCAGCACCCCCAAGAAGATTGCCACGCCTCGAACAAGTCTTCCCTTCCTTATCATCATCTCATCTCCCAAAGAGTTTACGTGGAATACTGCCCAGCTACCCCAAACACCCGTCTCCGCCGATTTAGGCGTCTCGGGAGCGTTTCATTCCTCAGAAACTACAGAAATGAAGTCATGTGTTCATTTTATCGGTTCGGCGGCTGCATGTTCTGAAGCAAACGTTCGGCAAACCCAGTTGGTCCAACCAGGCTTTGCCGGTTTTCGGCGTCCCGGCCGAACAGTTCCCCCAGCGGCCACCGTCTTCGGATTCCTGCAACACAACTCAATCGCCGCGTTCTCGCCCGCCAGATCGGCCACTCGCGCAAACGCCTCGCTAAGAACGGGAGGGCGAGTCTTGACGCCATGGGCGTCGGTGGCGACAAAATGGACGAGCCCCTGTTCGACCAACGAACTGGCGAACTTCTGAACCTGCGAGCCGAATGCGCCCGTCAGGCTTCCCGCAGTCACCTGCAACAGACAGCCGCGCTCAACGAGGGGGCGGAGCATGCCGGGCTGGTTCAACAGTCCGCGATTGCGTTCGGGGTGGGACAAGATGCCGACCACGCCGACAGTTTGCAGGTCGTCGAGCAGCCGGTCCAACGGAACGTAGATGTCGTGGGGTAACTCGAGCAGCAGGTGGCGGCGGTGATCGCCCAGCGTAAGAACCTCGCCGATGCGAATTTTTTGCAACAGATCCGGCTCGATCCGCACATCGGCGCCCGGAAGCACCTGCAAAGGCACGTGCCGCTGCGCCAGCCACCGCTGAAACTCAGCGGCCGCCGCGAGGATCGTCTCGCCCGAGGTCTTCGCGTGGTTTCCTAATTGGTGCGGCGTGGCGATGATCGTGGCAATCCCGTCGGCCACTGCCATTTCCGCCATAGCGAGTGCCTCGTCCCAACTCGACGCGCCGTCATCGAGGTCGGGCAGAACGTGGCAGTGGATGTCAACAAACGGATCGGGGTGGTTCACGGTGCGGCAGGGGTCAGGGATCAGGGGTCAGGGATCAGGGATCAGGGGTCAGGGATCAGGGGTCAGGGATCAGGGATTGAAGAGGCCGAGGGGTGGGCGGTTTACCGCCCACTGGAATCCGCTCACGGTTTCGCATCCGACCGATTCTTCACCACATTCGCGACAGTTCAACGGGTTGCGTGCGTTTCTGCTTCGTTGGCGGCTCGGCGCTCCTGGTCGAGTCGTCCTTTCATGGCTTCTCGGACCTGGGTTTCGACATTCAGATCGTTGGGGGTGCGTTGCAGACACCACCGCAGATGGACCTCCGCCTCGGCAAATTGCGACTGGCTCAACAGACACCGCCCCAGTTCGTAGTGAGCTCCGTACACGCCCGAAGCGCATTGCAGGGCGTTGCGGGCGCATTGGAGCGCCTTGGCGTCGTTCTGGAGTTGACGGTGGAGGCCGCAGGCTGTGAGCCAGAGGCGGGCCGCTGTCTCGGCGTCATCCGCGGCAGCCGCCTCGGCTTCCGCCGTCTCGGCGCGATACGCGCACCAAGGGCGTCATTTCCTCGCGCGAGCAATGGTCTGCGCAGATGTTGTCGAGGAAATTTGCGTTTTCCAGATCGGGCCGGAATTCGTTGAGAATATCGGCGATGACGGCGGGCAGAGCTTCCGGCGGCGCGGCGGCCACGCGATCGGAGATGATTCTCTGCTGCTGTTCGCGTCCGTAGCGAAAAGCCCGCTTCAGGTATTCGCGCCACAGCGGCTCATTGCCCGCGAGGATCGCCTGGTTTGCCGCCGCATAGAGCACGGCTCCATCGAAGGGACGCACGCGCATCGCCTGCTCGATGCAAGCCCGCTCGGCCGCCCGGTCGGAAGTCCAGAGGAACGACAATTCGGCGACGTGAACGTAGCCGCGTCCCTCCAGCGGGCAGAGTGTCAGCGCCCTCCTCACATGGTCGAGGCAAGCTTCCAAGTGCACGCAATGCGGGCCGACGGCGATCGGCAGCCATTTCTGCAACGCCTCGCGCGATCGAAACTGCGGCTCGTTGAAGACCGCGTCGCTGATTTGGATGACGGGCATCGGGTTGGGGGATTCGTTCTGCAAGATGTCGAACAGCCGGCGATGAGTTTCCACCAGTTTCAGATGGGCCTGGGCGTGCGTCGGCTGCCACCGCACCACGTTTTCCAGGCAGGCAATCCACCGCTCTTGCGTCTGCGCGTCGGCCAAAGCACGCCGCGGGTCGGTCTTGTCCTCGGCTTCCGCTGCGCGGCGGGCGACAAGATACTCGTCCCAATACGGCTGGGCCACCGCCGGGCCGATCCGATTGGCGATCATCCACGCTCCCACGAACGTCAGCGCCGCTGCGGCAACCGGCCAGGCGAATCGTTGCGCGGAAAATGCGGGTGAATTCGGAATTCGGAATTCGGATTCCGACCGCCGCGCTGCGACCGTCGTCCGTTGATCTGCACCCGCCATCTGCCGGATGCGCATGACGCAGGCGGCCAAGACGCAGGCGATCGCCATCAGCGCCGGCACATACCAAACGAAGTCGACCAGGGCATGGACGACGAAGGCGGCCAGACTGGCGGCAATCGCCGCCGCGCATACCCTCGCGCGCGAGGGAACCGACGCCCTGATGCCGCGCGGCGCACCACGACGCGCAAACGACGATGCCCGTCAGCAGCAATGCGAGACCGACGACGCCGGTTTCGAGCAGAACCTGCAAATAGCCGTTTTCGGCGTGGGTGGGCTCTCTGCCGTCGAAGAAGGAAATCTCGGAGTACTGGGGATAGACTTCGCTGAAGCTCCCCACGCCGGTTCCCAGCAGAAGGTGATGGGAGGCGGCCTTGGCGGTGTTTGCCCAAATGGTCCTCCGACAGGCGCCGGCGTCGAGCCGTTGCAGGGAGGCGGAAGAGAAGTCTTCCAGCCGATTGCTGACGCTGTCGAAGCCGAAGATCGCCAGCGAGAGACCGATCAGCACGCCGGCGCCGGCCAATGCGGCGACGAATCGGCCCCCCAACGAGCTTGCACGGTAGCAGACCACCGTGCAGATCACCGCGGCGAGAAACATGGCGGCGATTCCCCCGCGCGAAAGCGAGAGCAAACCGGCGAACAGGACGACTCCCAGCGCCAGCCCGAGGAAGCCGACGGACGTATCGGACCCGCGCGGCCGTCCGCGCGCCCGCCGCATGGCGTCTTGCAGCCACCAGATCAGCGGCCCGACGCCCAAAGCCAGGCAGTCGGCGAAGTGGTTGCGATTGGTGAAGCTTCCCGTGGCCCCGTCGCACGTGTCGGAGAAGGGGTGCTGGTAGAACCAGAAGAACTTCCCGTTGGCGGTCAAGCATTGCACGATGCCGAACGAGGCCATTAGCACGGCCGACAGCGCACACCAGCGCAACAGCCGCTCGACGTCCTCGACGTGCCGAACGCGTTGGGCAGTTACCAGGAACAGGAGAATAAAATCCAGGAAGATCACCAACCCGGCCAACGTCTCGGCGGGAGTGAAGGAAATGCGGCTCCAGTATCCAAACCATGCGGCGGCTTCCGCATCGGCGCCCCACAGCGGTAGAACGTCGGCGGTCGCCGGCGAGAGACGCGCCAGCAACCAGGGCGGCAAGGGCGCGATTTGCAGCACGACCAGCGCCAATCCGATCAGCAGCAACGGCGTCGCGGCCGTCGGCCGCCAGCGGGCGTCGGTTTGAAGACATTGCCGGACTGCCCAGCCCCAGGCCGCCGCCACGGCAAACACCGTCAGCGCGAGTTGTCCCACCGCGTGCCGCCCGCCCATCAACAGCGGCGTTACGAAGATCACCCCCGCCAGACCGACGTCGACGACCTGCAGCAGAAACCGATCGATGGCCTGTTTGCGGTTTAGAACCACGCTACATTGCCTCCGACGCTGAAGCGGAAGACCGTCTGAATCGCCTCCAGGAACGCCGTTGCGGCCGTTCGCTCGACCGAAACGGTGTCGCCCGGCGCCAGGGCTATGTTGTCTTGACCGCTCTTTGCGCCTTGGAGACTGACGGCGATTCGCACCGGTTCGTTCGCGCCGGGCGGACGGCGAATCAGCAGTATCTCCTCGGCCAACGGGTTGGAACATCCGCCGGCCAGGGCGAGAGCATCCAACACCCGTATGTTTTGGTTCAGCGGATAGGGGAATGAGCCGGGCTTCGTCACCAGTCCAATCACGTTGATTGGCAGCGGGTTTCGCTTGGCGACGTGGACGACGTCGCCGTCGCGCAAGTCCGGAACTCGGATGAGCCCGGAGGTCGCCGCGGCAAGATCGACCTTGATGACTTCGGGCGTCATTTCGCCCGGTTGTTCGTAGGAAGCCGGCGTAGCGAGCGGATTGGGCCCCGTCGCCGCCGACAAGTAGGGCGGCTGGCCGCCGCGCATCGCTTGCCGAGAGTCGGTGTGACGGATCTCCACTTCCGTGCCTGCCTCCTTGCTGAGTCCCTCGGCGGCCAAGATCGCCGCCATCAATGACGTCGATCCTCGGGGAAGCTCATGCGTTCCCGGCTTGTTGACCGCGCCCGCCACCATGACTTTGCAGGTGTGGCACTGCTTCATCGTTATGGTGATGGAGGGATGGCGGAACACGCCCCGCGTGATGCTCTCGGCGTTCACCGCCTGTTCGGCCCGCGCGATTTCCATGCCGGCGATGTTGACTTGTCCGACCAACGGAACCACGATCGTTCCGTCGTCGGCCACGCGAATCGGGGTAGTCGTTGTCGTAAGCTTCGCGTAGTCGGTGATCATTGTCATCTCGAGCACGTCGCCCGGTTGAACCACTTCGTCGCTGACCGACTGGTCGGCCAAACCGGAAAGGTCGAGCGTTTCGAGATCGACGGGGGGCGGCGCGATCAACTCGGGCGGCAACCTCGATGCTTGGTAGACGTGCCCGGCACACCCCGAGCCAATCAACGCAATTGTCACTACCGCCGTGACCAATAACCATCGTGCATGGTGCGAGTTACGATGCTGCATGGTCCCGATCGAGTGCTTGTCGGTCCAAGGAAGAGTAAAAAGCGATAAGCGGAGCCGCATCGGCTCCCTCACGAATAGGGGGCGAAGAATAGCGGAGAGCCCCCTCGGACGTCAAGGCCGAATTGCCGCAGACTTTTCCGCCTTTTCCGTGAGGAAATCAGAGCCAGGAGCGTAACGCGACCCCGCTGCTCTCGTGAAAGTTTGGGAGTCATGGGGCCTATGGGAAGTGCTCGCCGCGTGCGAACCGGCGGCCTTGCCGTTCTTCCGGCGTCGATCAACGCCTTGCGTTCCGATTACCTCGGGTCAATACTGGACACACACCCGTGTTCCTACTAGTGCTCTGTCAGTCGTCGAGTGATGATGGGTGGCACGCCCTGAAAGGGCGTGGCTGGGCAGCTCACCACGCCCTTTCAGGGTGTGCCGCCCATCTACCAAATCACCGTTGACAGAACACTAGATTGGCTCACCGCCCCGTGAACGGCGACGGATAGAGCCACGGAGAACCACCCATGACCGGTACGCCGCGAGTTGTCCTGCTGATGCACCCCTTCGCCGGCTATGATCGCGGACTGCTGGAAGGCATCGCTCGCTACGCACAACTGCATGGGCCGTGGGTGTTCTGCCTCGCCGGCGAGCATCGCGGAGTGCCCGTGCCCGAGTCGGACAGCACGAGCGACAAGATGTTTCCCATGGGGGGCGTCCGCTGGCGTTCTCGCGGAGAATCTTTTTCCCTTCGCCGCTTGGACGCCGCCGGCGTCATCGGCCGGATTCACACGCCGGCCATCGCCCATAGCTTGCTCTCGTCCGGGCTGCCGCTGATCGCGATCGACTTGAACGAAAAGCAACTTGCCGACAGTCATCCGCTCTCGAACGTCTCGGAAATCTGCGCCGACTCGGACAACGCGGGCCGCCTCGCCGCGGAGCATCTCATCGAGCGCGGCTTCACTCGTTTCGCTTTCTGCGGATACGAAGGACGGCTCTGGTCGGACAGGCGGCTGGGAGGGTTTTCCGAGCGTCTTCGAGAAGGTGGGCACTTCTGCACCGTCTACGAGCCGCCCCATCGCCATCGCCTCTTGCCGTGGGACCGCGAACAAGCATCGGTGACCGCCTGGCTGCGGTCGCTTGCAAACCCGGTCGGCATCATGGCCTGCAACGACATCCGCGGCCGGCAGGTGATCGAATCCTGTCTCCAGGCGGGGCTTCGCGTCCCGGACGACGTCGCGGTGGTGGGCGTCGACGAAGACTGCTTGCTGTGCGAATTGGCGAATCCGCCCATGTCGAGCGTGGTTCTCAACCTGGAGCGAGCGGGCTACCAAGCCGCCGAGCTGCTCGACGGACTGATGACCGGCCGCGTCCAACGGCCGCAACGCGTCCTGGTCGAGGCCCTTTGGGTCATCCCGCGGCGCTCGACCGACGTCCTGGCGATCGAAGACCGGCACGTGGCGGCCGCCGTGCGTTTCATCCGCGACCACTGCCGCGAGGCGATCACGGTGAGCGACGTCGTCTCCGAGTCGCACGTCTCGCGGCGCAGCTTGGAGATCCGCTTCCAGAATATGCTGGGCCGCTCGATCCGTCGGCAAATCCAACAGGCCCGGCTGGCTTGGAGCAAGCGGCTGCTGGTCGAGACCAACCTCTCGGCCGAGAAGATCGCCCAGGCGTGCGGCTTCAGCAGCCTAAGCTACATGAGCAGCGTCTTTCATCGCGAGCTCGGCACGACGCTGACCGCCTACCGCCGGGAGTCGCGAAATCCGTAGCAAGCAACGCCCATTTTCAGGGCCTGTTCGGATTTCTGTGTCAAAAGAGGCATCGAAGCGTCAAAGGGGACAGTCCCATTTTCGCTGACACGAAAATTGGGACAGTCCCCATTCTCACCCCTTCGCCCCCAGCAGCCAGGCGAGGATGCCCTTCTGCACGTGCATGCGATTGGCGGCCTGCTGAATGACGACGCTTTGCGGGCCGTCGATCACTTCGTCGGTCACCTCCTCGCCGCGATGGGCGGGCAGGCAGTGCATGAAAAACGCGCCCTTCTGGGCATGTCGCATCAGCGCGGCGTTCACTTGATAGGCGGCGAACTCGCGACGGCGGGCCTCTCGCTGACTCTCCTGGCCCATGCTCGCCCAAACGTCGGTGTAGACGGCCACGGCCCCCTCGACCGCTTCGGCCGGATCGGTTGTGGCGCTGAAATCCAGATTTGGCGATTGCCGCTTGATCCAGGCCAGCGATTTCTCGTCGAACTGGTACTTCTTCGGCGTGGCCATCACCAGGCGAATGCCCAACTTGCCGCAACCGATGGCCAGACTGCGGGCCACGTTGTTGGCGTCGCCGATCCACGCCAGCGTATGCCCCTCCAACTTGCCGACCAACTCGCGGATCGTGTACAGATCGCCCAACGCCTGGCAGGGATGGCCGAAATCGGTCAGGCCGTTGACCACCGAGCAGGTGGCGTGCTCCGCCAGATCGACGGCCGTTTGGTGGCGATTGGCGCGGATGACCACCACGTCGGCGTACTCGCCCAGGACGCGGGCGAAATCGGCAACGCTCTCGCGGCTGCCGAATCCGGTGTCGTTGCCCAGGAAGATCGAGCTGCCGCCGAGATGGGCCATGCCGGCCTCGAAGCTGACGCGGGTGCGCAGCGACGGTTTTTCAAAGATCAAAGCCATGACCCGGCCCGGCAGCAGCGGTTCGCGCAGGCCGCTTTCGCACTTCTGCTTCAGATCTTCCGTGATCGAGAAGATGCGTTCGATTTCGGCCGCGGTCACGTCGGCCAGTGTCAATAGGTGTCGCATCGTGTCGCTCCTGGAGGGGTCAGAGATCAGGGGTCAGGGATCAGAAATCGCATGTCCCTGATCCCTGGCCCCTGATCCCTGGCCCCTAAACCCTCTTTACTGTATCGGCAAATGGTTGCCGGCTTGCTTCTTCAGTACGTCGGCCAGTACGTCGCAACCTTCGTTGGCTTGCTCCTCGGTCAGGTTGATCGCCGGCAGCAGGCGGATCACCGTTCCGTGCGTGCAGTTGATCAGCAGTTGTCGTTCCAGGCAGGCCTTCACGGTGGCGGCCCCTTCGATGGAGAGCTCGATGCCGATCATTGCGCCGCGGACGCGAACGTCGCGCACCAGGTCGCATTCCTGCTGAAGCTGCCGCATCCGCCGGCTGAAAACCTCGCCCAGCCGCTTCGCGTGTTCCAACAGATTGTCGCGCTCGATCTGCTCGATGAACGCCAATCCGGCGCGGGCGGCGATCGGATTGCCGCCGAACGTGCAGGCGTGCATTCCCGGCCGCAGGCTCTTGGCGATTTCGGGCGTCGTCAGCATCGCCCCGCCGGCCAGTCCGCCGCAGAGCGTCTTCGACAGCGTCATCACGTCGGGCGTCACGCCGAACCCCTGATAGGCGAACCAGTCGCCGGTCCGCCCGCAACCGGTCTGAACCTCGTCGAACATCAGCAGCAACTCGTGCTGGTCGGCCAGTTGCCGCAGCCCGGCCAAGAAGCCGTCGGGCGGGATGCGGACGCCCCCTTCGCCTTGGATCGGCTCGATCAGGATCGCCGCGGTTTCGTCGTCGATCAGCCGCGCGACGGCCTCCAGATCGCCGAACGGGGCGTAGACGAAGCCGGCCATCAGCGGCCCGAGGCCCTCGTGGTACTTCGGCTGAGCGGTGGCGGAGATCGAGCCCATCGTGCGGCCGTGGAATCCGCCCTCGAACGTGATGATCTTGTAGCGGCGGCGGGCGGCGTTGTGCAGCCGGGCCAGCTTGATCGCCGCCTCGTTGGCCTCGGTGCCCGAATTGCAGAAGAACGCCTGCCCGCCGAAGCTCCGCTCCGACAGCGCCTTGGCCCAAAGCCCCTGCAACTCGGTATGCCAGGTGTTGGGCACGTGGATCAACTCGCCCAATTGTTCGCGAACGGCCTCGACCACCAGCGTCGGGCAATGGCCCAGCAGATTGCAGCCCCATCCGCAAAACAGATCGAGATAGCGGTTCCCCTCCGCATCCCAGATGTACGAGCCTTCGCCGTGGGTCAAGGCGACGGGAAAGCGGCCATAATTGGGAATTACATAGCGCTGGAAGAGTTTCAGGATCTCTTCGGAACTACTGGTGTGAACGGCGGGCACGTTGAACTCCTCTGAATCGCCGCGTGGACGCGGCGGCTAAACGGTTCTCACAACTCGCAATCCCCAAATCTCCAAATCTTCACATCTCCAAATCTTCAATCCCTCACGATCTGCGTCCCGACGCCCTTGCTCGTATACACTTCGAGCAGCAGCGAATGGCGGATGCGGCCGTCGATGATGTGGACTTTGCGAACGCCGCGGTCGAGTGTTTCCAGACAGGCCTGGACCTTGGGGATCATGCCGGAGTTGATGGCCCCCTCGGCGATCAGCTCGTTGGCCTCCTTGGCCGTCAGCGAGTGGATCAGCGAATCGGCGTCGCTCTTGTCGCGGCGAACGCCGTTGATGTCGCTGAGATAGACCAGCTTCTCGGCCTCCAACGCCTGGGCAACCGCCGTGGCGGCCGTGTCGGCGTTGACGTTGAACTTCTGACCGCTCTCGTCGATGCACATCGACGGAATGACCGGCACCGCCCCCGAAGTGCTGACCTCCTCGATGGCCTGCCGATCGACGCGGGTCACCGTGCCTACGAATCCAAGATCGACGGCCTCGCCGTTCTCGGACAACGTCATTCGCTCGCCGAACAGCACGTTTTTCGTGCGGAAGTTCAAGGGGCGGGCCCGGCCGCCAAGCTCCTCGATGCGACGGGCGAGAAACTCGTTGACCTCGCCGGCCAGCACGCGCTCGACGATCGCCAGCGTGTCGGCGTCGGTGTAGCGGCGCCCCTGGACGAACCGCGGTTGCAGCCCGGCGTCGGCCATGGCGCGATTGATCGATGGGCCGCCGCCGTGGACCAGCACCGGACGCATACCGACGGTCTCCATGAAGACGATGTCCAGCAGCAGGTGGATCATTGCCCGATCGTCTTCCATCACGCTTCCGCCCAGCTTGATCACCGTGGTCTTTCCACGAAACTGGCGAATCCACTGGAGGGCTTCGATCAGGACGTCGGCTTTCTGAATGGCTTCTTCCAACGAATCGCTCCCAACGTCGGTGGCAAGGTGGGAGGAAAAAGGGGACAGGTCCAATTTGTGCGAAGCACCCTCCGGGTCGTTCCGGCAAATTGGACCTGTCCCCTTTTCCCTCGCCGGCGGGTGCTTGACACCTGGAAAACCCCGTATTGTAACCAAACGAGGGGCTGTGTCAACGATGGCGGTCGATCGGCCCGACGGAATCGAGAATCCGCTTGACCAACGGCAGCACGTCCTCGGCGTCGTGGTCGAGGTACTCGACGATGCACGTGGCGGCGTAGCGCGGGCCGGAAAGCACGTAAACCAAGTAGACGTGTTGCAGCCCCTTGGCGTCGCGATAGCGAATGGTCTCCCCCCTGATGGAGGATCCATCAAGCCTGCGCTGACGGGGTTCGCTGACCTCAAGCCCCTCTGCTTTTGCCTCGCGCAACGTCGTCGTGACCGATTGTGCCAGGGTTTCGAGGGTTTTTTGCTGAGCTTTCGGGTCCAAGGGCCGGCCAAGGTCGCAGAACAGCATCGAGAAGCCCAGTTCGTGCGTCAGCCGCGCGGTGCGGCTTTCTCCGTGGGCGTCGGCTCTCACCTTGGCAGGCAGATCGTACTCGAACTGAATGGTGTTCAGCCGGACGCGCTGCGTGGGGGCGAGCCGAATCGCCACCGCGTAGCTGACGCCTGGTTTTGCCTTGCTTTCCAGCTTGACCTGTCGATTGGCCTCGACCAGAAAGTTCTCGCCGTTGATCTGCACTTCGTAGGTCGATGGCGGCACGGGCGCCGGCTCGGCATGGCCTGGCGGTCCGATGGCTGTGGCAGCCGCGGCAGCGAGCGCGGCGGCGATAATTCGCAACATCGTGTTTCCTTTCAGAAAGCATCCCCGTCGGTCAGAAGAGGAGATGCTTCTGATTATACCCCGAGAACGGCGGGGCCAGAATACCAAGAAAAATCCCGTTGCCCTCTGGAAGAATGCGGCTGTTCATGGCAAGATGGGCACTGGCAGAAGTTGCAGGAACGAAACAGGCGAAGGGGAGTTGCGAAAACCGCAAGTGGCTGTTTTGGGGGACTGTCCCAATTTTCGTGTCAGCAAAAATGAGACTGTCCCCTTTGCCGGGATCTGATTCCCTGATCCATGCCCACTGACCCCATGAATTCCATGAAACTCTTTGCAGGACGAGCCCACCCCGCGCTGGCGAGGCGGATTTGCGAATATCTGGAACTGCCGCTCGGCCGGGCGATTGTGGGGAATTTCCCCGACGGGGAGATTTCCTGCAAGATCGACGAAGACGTGCGCGGTCGCGACGTCTTCATCGTCCAGCCGACCTGCCCGCCGGTCAACGAGACCCTCATGGAACTGTTGATCATGATCGAGAGCCTGAAACGGGCGAGCGCCGATCGGATCACGGCCGTGATGCCCTACTTCGGCTACGCCCGGCAGGATCGCAAGGACGAGGGCCGGGTACCGATCACCGCGAAGTTGGTGGCGAATCTGATCACCCGCGCCGGCGCCGATCGTGTGCTGGCGATGGATCTGCACACCGCCCAAATTCAAGGCTTCTTCGACATCCCTGTCGATCATCTCTATGCCGCCCCCGTGATCGACGAACACTTCAAGGCGATGGGCTTCGCCGACGACGATTTCGTGGTCGTCAGCCCGGATGAAGGGAGCATCAAGCGGGCTTTGGCGCACATGGCCCGATTGGGCGGACACCTGGCCATTATCGACAAACGCCGCAGCACCGCCGAGAAGACCAAGCAGGCGAACGTGATCGGCGGCCAAGTGGAAGGCCGCGTGGCGTTGATCTTCGACGACATGATCAGCACGGCAGGTTCGATTTGCGGCGCGGCCGAGGTGATGCACCAGCACGGCGCCAAGCAGATCTATCTGGCCGCCACCCACGGTCTGCTGGTGGGCGAGGCGATCGAAAAACTGCAAAACGCCCCCATCGACGGCCTCATCCTCACCGACACGGTCCCGCTGTCGCCCGAGAAGCAGATACCGAAGCTGACCGTCCTCGGCGTCGCCCCGCTCTTGGGCGAGGCAATCAAGCGAATCCACCGCAACGAGTCGGTGAGCCGGCTGTTCGTGTGAGCGGACATGGAGGTGCAAGCTGCACTCTGCGATTTTGCCCACGCCCTTTACGCCCGTTCACGGGCGTTTCCGCCGCAGGCGGTATTAGGCCCGCGCTTCAGCACGGGTTGGCGGAGGCGGCTTTCACGTTATTTCCGCGAATTCGTTCATGTTGTCACGCCCGTTTACGGGCGTCCGGCCGCTGGCGCGAGCAGGAGGCTCGTAAACGGGCCTGACAATGCTCTCGCACAACCTCCGCCACCCGGCGTAAACGCCGGGCCTCGACCGCCTTCGGCGGACAAGGGGCGTGAACGCCCCTGCAAAGAGCAACTTGCACGCAAGGCATTGCGCGAGAGTGGAAAAACGGGGTCGGGTCTAATTGCGAGGTCACGAACCGATCCCGGTGTTTCGGCCGCCTCCGACCACGGGGCCATTGCGTCTTTTTTTCCACAGCGCTGGTTCTGACGCCGTTAGAATATCGTGGGCTGAGGGAGGGGGCGAAAAAACAAGACAGAATGAGACCCGACCCCATTACCGCGGCCGCACACGGACCAAGACCACGCCGTGGCGGGCGACCTTGGCCGTGAACTCGCCGTCGAACGTCCCGAGGTCTTTCTGCCGCCAGAGATCGCGGACGATTTGCGTTCCGGCGATGCCGAGGTCGGACCACTTGACCGTTACCGGCGATTCGATGCGGCCGCGGTTGAACAGGCCGACGGCCTTCGAGCCGTCCTCCATGTCCTTGGCCCAAACTTCGAGATTTCCGTGCTGAACCAGTCTCGCAGCCTGCTTGCCGAGCGGATCCTGGTTGACTTCGAGGACTTCGTCGTTCGTCAACAGGCCGAGGGTGAAGTCGTCGAACTGCGCCATGTCGCAGCCGATCAGCAGCGGAGCGGCCAGCAGGCACCACAGGCTGATGTGTGTGTATTGCTCGTTGGGCGTCAGGCCGGTCGGGTGCAGGTCTCCCCAGCCGACCATGCCGACCACTAGCATGTCGGGATCGTTCCAATGGCCGGGGCCGGCGTACTTTTCGTGGCCGTTTTGCGCGAAGCCGATGCCGGCCATGCTCCCCCACGAGTCGCCGATGTCGCCGGTGGTCCGCCAGCAATTGCCGCCGACCTCGGCGCCCCATTTCCACACGTCGCCCATCCCGTACTGGCAGAGGCTATACACGATGTCGCGATCAACCTTGTTGAGCGCCTGACGCATGACGAAATACGGCTTCTTCAGCTTGGGCAGGTCGGTCTCGGTCTTGGCGATGTTGCCGTACGAGCACCAGTCGTACTTCAGATAGTCGAAGCCCCACTGGGCGTAACGCTGGGCGTCTTGGGTTTCGTACTTGTAGCTCGCCGTGAAGCCCGCACAGGTGGTCGGGCCGGGCGAAGAATAAATGCCGGCCTTCAGGCCCTTGCCGTGGATGTAGTCGCAAAGGGCCTTCATGTCGGGGAACTTCTTGTTCGAGTTGATCATTCCGTCCGAGTCGCGTGGCTGGCCTTTCAGCAGCGGATCGTCGCTGCCCGGCTTGATCTCCCAGCAGTCGTCGATGTTGATGTACGTCCAGCCGTGCTGCGCCAGCCCGCTGTCGACCATGGCGTCGGCGGCCGATCGCACCTTGGCATCGTCAACGGCGACGGCGAAGCAATTCCAACTGTTCCAGCCCAAAGGCGGCGTCAGGGCGATCGCGTCGCCGCAGACGATCTTGAACTTCCGCTGAGCTTTGCCCACATCGTTGGCCACGTGTAACAGAACCACATATTCGCCACGCTGTGGGAGAACTCCCGTGATTCGGCCGGTCTTCGCGTCAACCGTCAGGCCCGAGGGCAAATCGTCGACGCCAAACTCCATCGGTCGCTCGCCGGTGGCGGGAATGGTGTAGAGCAACTGATGGCCGGGCCGCACGCCGAAAACTTTTGGCCCGTTGATGCGCGGCGTCGCCGGCGGCTTCGGCGTCAGCACCACCTTTTCTTCGCGCGGGGCGGGCATCGTCACCGGCTTTTCGCCGGCTACCTCGAACTTCGCCTCGGCCCAGTCGGCATGGTCGTAGGCGATGTTGTCCCCCTCGTTCTCGACAACCAGAACCAGCGTCTTCACGCCGGTCACGTCGACGTCCGCCTTCTCGGCGGCGTCGCCTTTCTTCATCACGCCGCTTTTCCAAAGGTCGCGGCCGTCGCCGATCAGCGAGAATCGGATGCCGATCGGCTTCCCGGTCACTTCGTCATCGACGCCGACCAGGGCGGTGAAGCGGGTCGATCCGCCTTTCAGGTCCACGTAAAGCAAGCTGGCCGCGTGCGTGCCAAGCCCGTGCTCATATTTCGTGCCGGCGATCGTGAGAGTATGGCCGTCCACCGATTTGTCGGCTTGGGGCGTTCCCCAGTCCTGCTGGGTCCTGCTCACGTCGAGAGACGAAAGCCAGACGCTCTCCGCGGCGAAAGCACGGCTCGCGAAGACAACGGCGATGGCAGCGGCGATGGAAAGGATCAGACTTCGACGCACGATGACACCTCACGGCAGGGGTGAAATGGTAGGAGGAAGGAACGAACGCAACAGAGAAAGAACCGGACTCGCAGAGCGGGCAACTCTCCTGCAAGTTTACACCACGAGAGCGATCTCAGCCGACGTTGCCAATATACCGCCTCGGTCGCACGGTTCAAGAGCACACCCTTCTTGTGGGGAGAACGGCCGGCCGACCAATCGCCGCCTCTCGCCGGTGTTCCTTCTCCGATTGCGTCCTCTGCGTCGTTTGCGGCAAGTTTTCTGGCTCCGCCAACGAGACTTGCCCCCTGTCGGCCGGAAATCAGGGGGCGAATTTTGCCCCCTGGGGTTGCATTTCTCCGAATTTCCGCGAAAATGAGCGATTCGCCCGTTGGCGGAGGTGGTTGGTCTGCGCATCAGTTTCGAGGACGCACATGGCGCTACAGTTGGCTGTTGAACCGCGTGATACCCAGGGAAAACACCGCAACCGGCGGCTGCGGCAGTCGGGGAAAATCCCGGGAGTCTTATATGGACACGGCTTGGAATGCGTGCCGCTGAGCGTGGCGGCCGACGTCTTGACGGCCGCGATCCGCCACGGCAGCCGGCTGGTCAGTTTGACCGGCGCGGTCAACGAGTCGGCGTTCATTCGCGATTTGCAGTGGGACACGTGGGGGACGCACATCGTCCACGTCGATTTCACGCGGATTTCGGAGCACGAGATCGTCGAGGTCCGCGTGCCCGTCGAGTTGCGCGGCGAATCGCCCGGCGTGCGCGAAGGGGGCGTCGTGGTGCAGCACATTCACGAAGTCGAGATCGCCTGCCCCGCCTCCGTGATTCCCGAGAAGCTCGCCGTGAACATCAATCACCTCATGCTCGAGCAATCGATCCTGTTGGGCAGCATCGAACTGCCCGAGGGGGCCAAGATTCTCTCCGGCGATCTGGAAGAGGCGGTGGTCGAGTGCATCGTTCCGAAGGAGATGCCGGAAGAAGGGGCTGCCGAAGCGGCGCCCGGCGAGCCCGAGGTCATCGGCGCCAAGGAAACGGAGGAGGAAGAGTCGGACGAGAAGAAGGAGAAGAAGTAGACGCGCTGCCGGTGCAGAGCCGCGACCCTTGGCGGTGGTTTTTGTCGAGTTCGATTCCGCGCGGCTGAGTCCCGCGCGGCTTACTGCGAAGGGCGGCGGGGATGAAACTGGTGGTTGGGCTTGGCAATCCGGGCCGCCGTTACGAAGGAACCCGGCACAACGTCGGGTACCTCGTGCTGGCGGAGTTGGCCCGGCGGCACGGCGTTCCCCCGCCCAAGACGCGATTTCGCGGCGAGGTGGTCGAAGCCGAGTTGGGCGGCCAGAAGTCGCTGTTGTTGAGCCCGATAACGTTCATGAATCTCAGTGGAACCAGCGTTCAGGAGGCGGTAAGCTTCTACAAGCTGCAAAACGAGGACTTGTTGGTTCTCTGCGATGACTTGAACCTGCCGGTAGGCAAGCTGCGAGTGCGGTCGCGGGGGTCGTCGGGCGGGCAGAAGGGTTTGGATGACATTATCGCAAGGTTGGGAACGGAGGAGTTTTCGCGGTTTCGCGTCGGCATCGGCGCCGCGCCGGTAGGTTGGGACTGGGCGAACTACGTGCTGAGCAAGTTCTCGCCCGACGAGTTGCCCGCCATCCGGCAAGCCGTGGAGTTGGCGGCCGACGCCGTGGTCGTCTGGGCCCGCGAGGGCATCGAAGTCTGCATGAATCAGTACAATTGAAGATTTGGAATTGAAGATTTCAGAGGAGTTATAACCTTGGCCGCGATCGTCTACGAAGGCATGTTCATTCTCGATTCCAACCGCTTTGGGCGGGATCACGAAACCGTATCGGGCCAGATTCCCGCAATGGTCGAGAAGCTCGGCGGCGAAATGCTCGTCAGCCGCCTCTGGGAAGAGCGGCGCCTGGCCTATCCCATCAAGGGGCAGCGCAAAGGCACCTACTGGCTGACGTACTTCCGCCTCGACAGTACGCGGCTGGTCGAGTTGCAGCGGCAGTGCCAAATCACCGACGACATCCTTCGCGTGCTCTTTCTCAAGATCGAGCCGCGGATCGTCGACGCCCTGGTCGCCCACGCGCTATCAGCCCCGGTTCTCGTCAGTCCGCCGGAGGAAGTGAAAGTCCATGACGTGGAAATCGAGGATGCGATCCCGGTCGTCGATGCCGTGGAGGGCGTCGTCGGCGACGTCGAGGACGAGTAACGCGTAAGGAGCAGTCCTTTATGGCCAGTTTCAACCGAGTAATCCTGTTGGGCAATCTGACGCGCGACGTTGAGTTACGCTATTTGCCCAGTCGAAATGGCGGTGGCCGACGTCGGTCTGGCGGTAAACGATCGCCGCAAGAATGCGAACGGTGAGTGGATCGAAGAGGTCACGTTCGTCGATGTAACCGTTTGGGGCCGTACGGCCGAGGTGATGAGCGAGTATCTCAGCAAAGGCTCGCCGGTATTCATCGAGGGGCGGCTGAAACTCGACAGTTGGGAAGGACAAGACGGCCAGAAGCGGTCGAAACTGAAAGTGATATGCGAGCGAATGCAGTTGATCGGCGCCCCACGAGGTCAAGGTGGCGGCCAGGGCGGTCCGGAGGGCGGCGGGCCACGCCCGGCGGCCCGGCCGGCTCCGCAACGCAGCCAAAGTCCCCAATACAATCAAGCAGCCCCGCCCGACGAAGCCTACGACCAGAGCCCCGCTGAGCCATCCGGGGGTGACGATATTCCGTTTTAGATTCTGCAGGACGGATATCCAAATCCGTTCCCGAGAATTGGACGGATCTGGAAATCCGTCCTACCACGAGAAAGCACACCCAACCATGGTCAACACCGAGTCGAAGACACGAATCCCCCATCGAACGAAGCGATTGCCGAAGGGACCGCACGGCGGCATCGAGTTGCTGCTGGTGCAGCCCGTCGAGCACCTGGGCAAACAGGGCGACGTGGTCGAGGTGAAGCACGGCTATGCCCTGAATTATCTGATCCCGCAGGGCTTGGCCACCATCGCCACCGACCACCACAAGCGGATGGTGGAGAAGCATCGGGCCCAGTTGGCGGCCATCGAGAAGGCCCGGCTTGCCGGTCTGCAAACGCTCGCGGCCGAGTTGGCTCGTCAGAGCATCACGATCGAGGCCAACGCCAACGACGAAGGGCATCTCTACGGATCCGTCGGCGCCGTGGAAGTTGCCAACGCGCTGAAGCGAGCCAATTTCCATCTGGCCGCCGACCAGGTGCGTCTGAAAGGCCCGTTGAAGGAGCTTGGGCTCTACACCGTGGCGATTCACCTGGGGCACGAGATCGACGCGGAGGTGAAGGTTTGGGTCGTGCCGTCGGTCGTCGAGGAAGGCGCGCCCGAGCCCGGCGGCAACTGATCGGTCGGGTGGGGCAGACATTCCTGTCTGCCAGATCTGCCAGTTGTTCTCGGCAGACAGGAATGTCTGCCCCGCCGTGGAGAGACCGGCTCAAAGTGTGCCATTGCTTCGCAGAAGCAGTGCCGGCCGTAATCCGACGCCCTAGCACTGCTTGTTCCAAGCAGTGGCACACGGCGTGGGACGGATTTCCAAATCCGTTCGGGCTTCGGGGACGGATTTGGAAATCCGTCCTACCTCCGAGAGAGAATCCTACCGCACGCGGCAGCGGAAGCGGAGAATGCCCCCCTTGCCGACGTCGAGCGGATGCGACAACTCGCAACGCAGCACGACCGAATCGCCCTCGTTCGGCTCGGTCGAAAACGTGGCGTCGACGCTGCACTGGGCGCTGTCGGGAACGTACTCCAGCCGCGTGTTCAGGCTGTCGAGAATCTCGACGTTGCCGATCGGCTGGTTGCCGAGATTGTCGAAGCGGATCGTGAAATCGACCACCTCGCCGGGATTGGCGAACGGAGTCGAGGCCACCTTCAACAACCGCAGACGCGGGCGGCCCGGCGGCGATTCGACCGTGTAGGTCATCAGGCTCTTGTCGTATTTCACGTCGGCCATGGCGGCCTTGCGATCGAGGATGACTTGCACGGCCTGGGTGTGCGACCAGGCGATGGCCGCGTTCGAGCCGCGTGCCAGGAACGCCATCTCCGCCTCGTCGAACTGGCCCAGGCGGATGATCGACAGGTTTTCGTAAGGCTTGAAGGCGTCTTGGAACGCCTTGGCGCGAACCGCGCTCGACATGGCGCCGTCGCCCTGCTTCGTGCGCAAGGCCGAGGCCGGCCGCGCACTGATTTGGTCGTCCAATTGCACGTTCTGCTTCGCGTTGCTCACCAGTTGCGTCGTGGTCGGCGCCTCGGGTTGCAGCGGATTGTAGACGCCGCCCGCCTTCTGACGCTCCTCATCGGCCATCAGGCTGACCACCTGCCGCACTGCGCCGAAGCGAGGGCTGTAGATGTACACCTCGTTGCTCGGTTCCACGACCTTGCGGTTGTCGAGCGTTTCATACTGGGCCACGGTGTCTTCCATGTTAAGGCCCAACACTTCGCCGTGTTTGCCGGGACCGGCGGGTCGGCCTTCGTCGCCGCCGTCGCGGAGGTACTCGTCTTCGGGCCAGGGTTGACGGATGCCGGGCGGCGACCACGGTGCGACGGCCGCATAGGGCATGGGCACTCCTTGCTCCATGCCCGGCGGCCCCGCCGGCGCGGCAGCCTGGGCGCCTTCCATGGCGCCCGTGTAGGCTGCGGCCGGCAACGAATCGCCGCCCGTCTGACCATGCGGGGTGGCACGGCATGGACCGGCGGGACTTCGACACGAACAGAGAATCAACGTGCAGATGGCGATGACGGCCATCTTCCAGGGGTCGGGCCACCGGCTAACATTCGACTCAGACTGTGCGAGGCGTCTCATGATTGTCGCAAGTCCTCGCGTGCAAGACCGGTGTTCCTCATTACGGTGGGGCAAACATTCCTGTCTGTCGGCAAACCCGCCACACATCCGGCAGACAAGAATGTCTGCCCCACCGACCCATTCACCGCCGGTCGGCTTTGAGCGGAACCGGGCTGTTTGGGAGGCGGCGGGTTCGTCATGTTCGGCGTCGCCGGTTCCGCGCGTTCGGACGGCGGTTCGACGGCCGTTCCGATCGCCGTCGCGCGTCGCGGCGGCAGTTGCTCCACCCCGCCCGCTTTCTTTACCGCGGCTGGTTCCTTCGGCATGACGGCTTGCTCCGCCGGAGCGGGCATAAACGGCGGCGATCCGAAGAAGAAGAAAGGATCGTCGCCCTGATCCGGCAGCCGCGCTCCGAGGCGAAGAATCGCCACGGGGCGTCCCAATCCGTCGGCCACGGCCAAGGGATCCTGGCCCGGCGCGGCCTCGAACCAGTTCTGCGACTTGCCGACTTCGCGGGCCGGCAGCGCATTGCGCGGGTCTTCGAGATAGATCACCCGCGTGACAAACTTGCCGGCAAGGGCGAGTTTCAGATCTTCTTCGGTGACGTCGATCGGGATGGGAAAACGGAGTTCCTGCCCAATCGGCGCGTAGAGGCGGTCGATCACCTCGACGGTGGGAAATACCTCGGCGCCCTCGGCAAGCCGGATGTGCGTCACCCGCATCCGGTAGACGGCGCCGATCAACATGCCGGCCTTTCGCATGTCGGGACGCGGCTGGTCGAACTGACTATCGACCGTCAGTGAGATTTGGGCCCCCGGGGGAACCTTGATCTCGACCGGCTGAAAGAAACCGGGCAATGGTCCGCCCCGCTGAAGTTGCCGGCTGCCAATCGCTCCCGGTGGCAGGACGCCGTGATGCCAGTAGTGTACCGGCGGTTGCTGGGCGTGCAGCATCGCCGCGGCGCCAAGCCACCAGAACACTAACATTGACATCCTGCCGGCAACTCGCCGTAGACGGCACGGCGCTGGGGTTGCCAGACAGCGGATGGATCGGACCATTGTCACAAGTCGTTGATTGATGAGAGACGAGGACTGTCACGCGTCTTTGTTGGTGCGGCAGTCGCAGTTCCGCACCTGAAAAAGGGGTGGCAGTACGACCGCCACCCCGAGGTTGCTCAAACGTTTCTCGCCCCCGCGACCGCAGTCGTCGGGCGTTTGTTCTCCGAAGAATCAGTTTGCCGGGCACGCGGCTGGCGGCGCGCCTACACCTTGCTCCACGCCCGGTCCCGGCTGTTCGCAGGGGCAGTCGTTGACGCACGGGCCGTTTGCGCAATCCGGCTTCACGCACTCGCGGCGGTCGCCCAACGGTTGGCGATAGGCGCCGACGCCGGCGGTGGTGCGTTCGACAATGCGAACGTGGCTCGCCGGCCTCGGGTAGCTGATGCCGGGCTCTTGCTTCACGTCGACCTTCACCTTTTCGGTCGGTTTCGGCAAGCAAACGTGCGTGTGGTTCTTAATCACGTGTTCCTTCAAGCCGGCGGGAATTCCCATCGGCACGCTGGGCGGGCCAGGCAGACCAATCGGCGTGCCGCACATCGGCATTCCGTATTGCGGCGCCGTCACACCGGCAATCACACCCATCGGCATGGTCGTCGGCGCTCCGACCGGCATTCCCATCGGCATCGGCGCGCCGGACATCGGCGGGCAGCCGTCGGGAGTCTGGTAGGAGGCCGCGGCGACGACGCCTTCTTGTACCTGGGCATTCGGAATCTGCAAGTCCTTGTTGCCCAGCCGCACGATGGCAAGAATTGCCCCGCGCCGGTCGGCTTCGACGATCGGATCGACGCCCGGATCGAGCCGCGTGCTGACCAGCGTCTCCACGCCCGCCAACGCCAACTCCTGGAACTCCGGATCGGGCAGATAAATCACCTTGGTCACGAAATTGCCGGATTGCACCTGGTCGAAGTCTTCGGGCGTGAACTGCACGGGGATGGCATTGTGGGCCAAAAACGCCTCGGTGCGAGGCATGACCGGTCCGACTTCCAACGTCGGATACAATTCCACGCCGGGTCGGGCGGGGATGTTGGTCAGCTTCAGCCGATAGATGGCCGCCTGCGGGAAGTTGTAGCGGGCGGGGCAGGTCAGCGGTTGCGAGTCGAACGCACCCGGCATGCCGACGTCCCACGCCACCGTCATGCCTTCCGGCCCGACGAACGCCATTTGCGAAGTCATGGCTGGCGAGGGTACGCCCGGCTGATACATCATTACGCCTGGTCCTGGACCGTCCGCGCCAGGACCCGGGTGCATGAGCGCCTGGGCCGGCGGGAGGGTATTTTTACACGGCGCCCGGCATCCTGCCACTGCCGCGCATACAACCAACAACGACACAAGAAAAGACCTCATGGTGTCCCCCCCAATTTAATAAGCAGCCGATGCCGCGACCAAAAAGTTTCGGTTTGTCAGGCGCCTAGCAGCGGAAGCTCGCGCAAAGACACCTGCCTGAGGTTTATTGGTCGGCCCGTTACAACACGTTTCTTTGGAAAATCCGGCAGGACTTACAAAACAGGTTCAATTGTCTTGTATTCCGCATCTTGCCGGCATTCGCCAGTTTAGCGAGATGGCCGCCAAGAGCAGCCGTTTGCGGCTTTGCAGGGTACTGCGCCGCCCCTCTAACAGTGGGCCAAGACGCTACACCGCCTGCACGGCGGGGGCCTCGCGCTGCGAAGCGTCTTCGATCTCAAAGAACTCCCGCGGCGGGAAATTGAAGGCGCCGGCGACGAGATTGAATGGAAAAATCTGTAGCCGATTCTGATAATCGCGCACGTTGGCGTTGTAGAAGCGGCGCGACCGCTGAATCCGGTCCTCCGTATTGGCAAGCTCCGTTTGCAGCGCCAGAAAGTTCTGGTTGGCCTTCAGGTCGGGATAGCTTTCGGCCACGGCCATCAGTTGCCGAACGCCCTGGATCAACTGGTTCTCGTCGCGGGCTTGCGAAGCGGGCGAGCCGTTATTGGCCATCGCCGCCGCGCGAGCCTGACTGACCCGATCGAGCACCTCCCGCTCGTGTTTCGCGTAGCCCTGTACCGTCCTGACAAGATTCGGAATCAGATCGTAGCGGCGTTTCAGTTCTGCATCGATATCCGCCCAAGCTTCATCGCAGTGGTTCCGCCCCTGAACCAGGCCATTATAGATCAGCACGAAAAAGCCAAGCACCACCAGGGGAATCGCCAGTAGAACAACGACGATGGTCATCGATCAACTCCTTGTAGCTCTTGCACCAACGAGGCCGGTAAGCGGGAGAGAATGCCCTCGATCACGGCAATGGCCGCGTCAAAATCGCCGGGCTCAAAGATGCCGTCGCGGCAAGCCAGTATCTGGCAGAGCTGCAACTCCAGGGCGAACTTCGGCGAGTCCAGCAGAAACTCCATCG
The DNA here is from genome assembly GCA_963719005.1 of uncultured Planctomycetia bacterium. Lineage (GTDB taxonomy): Bacteria > Planctomycetota > Planctomycetia > Pirellulales > Thermoguttaceae. The sequence goes on along the minus strand of CAVRAR010000014.1, from coordinate 595,784 downwards.
TGCTCTGCGGCAAGACGTCGAAAGCCCAGCGAGGATCGGGCGCGGCAACGTGAAACTGCCTGTTGAACTCCGCCGACTCCAACTGGATGCGCTCCATGCCAACCAGCCCGGCAATCCGGTCGAAAACGGTTTCATGTCGGATCCACAGCGGCTTTAGCGGCAAGTTCGTCGTGACCACGACGCCCGAAAAGCGGTGGGTGCTCTGGCTCTTGCCGCTGCCGGTGGTGTAATGGTAGTCGAAGGCGCAGACTTGGTGCGAACCGATTCGTCCTCGCGCGACGTTGTCGGCGTAACGGCTTTGCCCTTTGTTGAAGACCTCAAAACAGGAATGGCGATAGGGAAAGTCGCCGTCATGGAACGGAGCGAACTCGAAGCCGCGCGATCGTGCCCATGCCGCCAGCATCTTTCTCCGCTGCGCAGCCGCAAACTGGACAAGGACGAAAAAGGCGATAGCGATAAGGGCGAACAGAACGAAAAGAAGTATCGGGTCCAATTCCAATCCCCTTGTATGCATATCCCCATTCTCACGCCGGGTCGCCAGCCTGTCAATTGCCAGCGTCGTGGAACAATAGCCGGGAGCCAACGGCTCCCGCAGGGCGGCCGCAAACCCACGCACACTCCGGGAGCCGTTGACTCCCGACTATTAGAACTTCATCGACTGAGACTCGATGAACCGGTAGCTACCTCGCCAGCCGTTATCCCTTCTTCGGCTTGCACTTGACGACCTGCGCAATCATCCAGCCGACGACGAACAGGCCGATCACGAACACGATGAGAAACATTGCCAGCGGGCCCCACTGCACGTCGGTCGGTTGCGCGGAAACGTCGAGGTACAGCTTCAGGTTGATGTTCTGCACGATCTGCCGGCTTACGGCGTTGAGGCCGAGCACGCAGAATTGAGACAGGGCAACGGTGGTGACGATGGCGCGGATCCTGAAGGGGACAGTCCCATTTTCGCTGAGACGAAAATTGGGACAGTCCCCGGTCGCCCGCTTTGCCGAACACAGCCCGGCGGTCATCATCAGCAGCCAGGGCAACCCGGGCGCGACGGCGGTGGCGACCGTCAGCACGACCAACGGCCATTGGAACATGGTTTCGCGCAGAGCGGTCGGCCATGCGTGGAACACATACCACGAGCCAGCGGCCGCCGCCCAGATCATCCCGAACGTGTAGAGCTTGCGGGCGAATCCCCACGCCCAGCCCTGGTAGGCGTCGTCGGTCGTGCCGCGGGTGAGAAAGACCGCATCGACCAGCACCCAAACGGCGGTGGTGCCCAGCGCCAGGCCGAACATCAAGAACCAGCGGGGAAACAGCGTCGGATCACCCAGGTTCAAGGCCGTGCCCGTCGCCGCCCCCGCGGTGCTGTGGGCGTTCCAAAGCTCCAGCCAGCGCGGGACGTGTTCCATCAGGCTCAGGCCGTTGGCGAAGGTGAATCCGATGCAGACGAAGAACAGCGCCGCGCACCAGCCGGCGGCCCTGCGCCACCCGACCACCTCTTTCGCCCCATCGTGCAGCGCCCAAGCGTAGGCATAGACGCCGTAATAGGCTGGAATCAGCAGCACGATGATCGCCAGCCAGAAGCAGGCCATCAGGATCGTGGCCGGATAGAAGACCTTGTAGTAGGCCAGTTGGATGAACAGCAGCGGGACGATGCCGAGGTTGATGCCGACGGCCACGATCACCGGCATTTGCTGCAAGAGCCGGCCGGCGAAGCGCCGCCCGTGCTCGCTGCCGCGGAGATGAAGCAACAAAGCGATCAGCAGCCCCGCGTACCACAAGTTCATCGGCACGGCGTGCAGCGTGAAGCCGAGTGCTTTGAAGAATTGAACGAACCAGACCGGCGCCGGCATGGCGGCTTGCGTGGGGTCGATGAGCGTTTTGGGATCGATCATGGCGTCGCTCCTTCCATCGCGGCGTTGTCGGCGGCCGATTTCGTCCACGGCCGCACACCGGCTGGCTGCCGCGGCTTGATCGTCATCAGATAATCGGCCAACACTTCGGCCTCGTCGTCGGTGCCGCACCAGGGCGGCATGAAGTAGCTTTCGTCAAGGCGTTTGATCCGATCGACGACCACGTCGCGCGATCGTCCCTGCAACAGCGGCCCGAGGGCCGAGTAGCCGAGGCGTCCGGCGTGGCAATCGTTGCAATGGTACAGGAAGATCACTTTGCCCAACACGATGCGGTCCAGCGGGGGCAGCTTTCGGAATCGCTTGCTCTCGATGCTCCCCTCGTGCGGGACGGACATGCCGTAGGCGAGTTGCGGACCGCCGTGCAATTTCGACCGATCGATGCTTCCTTCGACCTCTTCACGTGAAACGAAGCGATCGCCGACAACGGAGAGATAGCGTTGTTTGACGTAGGCCCTGGTCCATACGCCTCCCTGCAAGTAGCCGTAGCTTCGTAATCTTGTCACTTCCTTGGGCAAGACCTGGTTGGCCAGCACCGCGTCTTGCACCACGAACGGCTTTCGCACCGCCTCGCGGATAAACTCGCCGGTGGCGAAGGCGGCGATGCCGAACAGGCACAACGAAGCGGCGAAGCCCGGCGAAAGCCAGCCGGGGTTGCGATAAGGGCCAAGGTACAACAGCACAAACACCACGGCGGTCAGGGCGAAGATCAACGCCATCAGCACGTTCAGCACGGCGGCCGAGGCAAGCGTGGCGGCGGCGTTCTCGGGCAGGAAAACGTACCAGCCGATGCCGCCGACGGTCACCAGAACCGCCCCTAGCATCGCCGGCCGCGCCGAACGCGAGGCGATCATGTCGCGCAGCCGAGCGTTGCGAGTCGTCAGCGAGGCGTGCAAATAGACGTAGAGCGAGCTCAGCAGCAGCGCGCCGCCGGTCCGCGCGATCGTCTGCGGCAGAAACTGCGGATTGAAGAACGCCGCCCAGAAATTCCGCGAGCTCGCGTGGAACGCCCAATCGCCCGAGTTCAGCATGAACGCCGTGATGCCGGTGATCAACACCAGGCTGATCCACGCCGCCAGGGCATAAATCCAGCCGATCGCGGCGTGCGTCTTCTCGGCCAGGCGATCCCAGTAGTAGAGGAAGATGAAGGCCGCGACCAGTTCGATCACGAAGAACACCCACTCGGTGGCCCAGCCGAATACGAAGGTGCGGATGAGCACCTCCGTGGCCAGCGGCGACGTCAGCCCGATGGTCCACCAGATGCCCACGCCGGTGATCGCGCCGAACACGACGGTCAGCAGGACGAAGAAGCGGGCGTGTCCGCGCAGGTAGCTCAGGTATTCGCGGTCGCGCGAGCGGTAGGCGTGCCCGACCTCGACGGCCAGGAACAACCCTCCGCCGACGGCGTAATGCGACACCAGAACGTGCACAACCGAAATGACGGCAATGAGCATCGGAGCCGTCAGATAAGGGACGTACCACCAGGGATAGTGCATGGCCGCTGGACTCCTAAGTTTCCGCTTGGCGAGGCCAGTGTAGGGTGGGACAAGCGAAGCGCGGTCCCACCAGTTGGTTTTCACGTTGCCGTATGCCGCTGGTGGGACTGCGCTTCGCTTGTCCCACCCTACGATTCGTTACTGCGAAACATCGGCGGCGCAGCGGAAGCCGATCATCGCCGAACGGTCTTTGCTTGGGGCGATCAAAAGGTACTTGCCGTGTTGATCGAGCCGCGTATTTTCCGGGAAATACCAGCCCGAGCCGCTGGGCCGGTAGTAGCTGCCGCCGCGGAGAATCGCCGCCCGCGTGTGCTCGTCGCGATACTCGTCGGTCCATTGCCAGACGTTTCCGGTCATGTCCATCACGCCGAACGGGCTGGCGCCCTTGGGGAAGGCATCGACGTCGGTCGGCGGGCGAAGCTCGCGGCCGCTCTCGTGCTTGGGGATCGCCTCGGCGTTGTCGGCGTTGCCCCACGGATGCAGCCGGCCGTCGTTTCCTTGGGCAGCGTACTGCCATTCCCATTCGTGCGGCAATCGCTTGCCGGCCCACGCGGCGTAAGCCCGGGCGTCTTCGAGCGAGACCCACGTGACGGGTTTTTTCGCCCAGCCGTCGGGATACGTGCCGTTCTTCCAATCCTTCAGGAAATTGTGGTCGTCCCGCGGCCGATAGTCGGACGCCTCGATGAATTGCTTGAACTGGGCGTTGTTGACCGGATATTTGTCGATCAGGAACGCCTTGATATCCAACTCTTTGTCGTGGGATTTCCGCGGCCGGTCTTCCCAGGGATACTGCACGTCGACGCCGTGGGCGTCGTCTCCTTCGATCTCGACGCCCGAGACCTTGAAGCGATATTTGCCGGCCGGAATCAGCACCATGCCGTCGGTTGTCGCCGGCAAGGGTTTCGTCGCCGCGATCTTGACGATCTTCTGCGGCAGCGTCTTCCACTGCGACGAATAGTGACTCAACGGCAGCAGCGACAGTCGTGCCATCGTGCCGATCAGCCCCTTCACATCCGCCGGCGTCTTTTCCGTCGGCACGGCAAGAATCGCGCCGTAGCCGCGGGCCTCGATCGGGAAGGCCAGCCTGGCGGCTTCCGCGACGATGGCCGGTTTCAACTTGACGCCGTTCCAGAGATCGTAGTAGCGAACGCCCTGGGAATGCGGCACGGCGAGCTGCTCGCCCCTAATATCTTTTTTCGAGCGATTGACCACGAGCCAGAGGGTTCTGTCCTTCGCCGGAAATCGGCTGGCGAAGACGCCCTGCTGCAACGTCGGCACGTGCGGTTCCCAGTTGGGGCTCGCGAGCATGTCGGCCATCGCCCGCTCGATGGTGGCGATGCGGCGCAGGGCCTCGGCGTCGTGCGGGGTCAGTTCGTTCCACAGCCCCCAGACGTTTTCCCAGCTTTCGTAGCCGACGCCGTTGAAGAAGGCCGATTGCAGCCCGTCGGTCCGGTCCGTCGCCCAGCGTTCGCAGACGTTGACGTTATGCCGGGATTCGATCCACTTATACTTGCTCACGACGGGAATCGGTTGGTAATCCCAATAGCCCCAACTCATGACGTTCCAGGCGATCATGGCCTGGTCTTGCATTTGGCATTCGGGCTCGAGCGCCAGCGGATGGCCGACGGCGTCGGCGGCGTTGCGGAATTCGACGGGAATGCCGGAAAACGTGTCGCCGTTGATGCCGTCGGCGCCGATCTCCTTCATGTCGCGAGCGGCGGCCTGGCACAGCGGCACGCCCTCCGGCCGCGTGCCGATGTCCCAGGACATGACGGGAAACAGCACCCGCACGCCGCGGCGGTGGAAGTCGGCCACCATCTGCTTTACGCCGGGCAGCCCGCCGGGCATGTCGTGCAGCAGGTCGTGCTGGTTGCGATTGTCGATGCCGATGTTCGGATAGACCGGCCAGATCAGCACCGAGTCGATCCCGCCGTAGCGAGTCTCCAGATCGTCAAGGTATCGGTCCACCGTGTACTCGCCCAGCTATGGGATCATAGAAGTACCGCTCTTCGACCATTATCTGCGGCTGGACGAAGCTGCGTTGCGTCCACCGAAGTTCCGGCCGAGCGTACTGGGCGGGGTCGTACTTGATGCGTTTCCGTTCGGCGTCGCGCCAACGGGTCATCTCGGCCAGCCAGGCGGCCCGGTTGCTGCCCGGTGCGGGGCCGTCGATCACTTCGTCACGTAGCTTCAATTTCACGTCCTCTTCCGCCACAAGCGCGGAAAGAAGGGATAGGAGGACGGCTGCCGCCAGAATCGGGATGCCGTAGCCCCAGTTTCTCGCCGCTCCGGGCAGACTGCCACCCGTGTGCCACTGCTTGGAACAAGCAGTGCCGGAGGCAACCCGTTGACCGAGCACTGCTTGTTCCAAGCAGTGGCACACGTTGCTCAGAAATGCGGGACAGGATCTCTTCATAGTGATGCGTCTCCGGCGGTGCGGTATGTCTCAACTCAATTTCGATACGATCACCAACCCAAGGCCGACGATGAAGCAGGCGAACATCAGCGTCAGCAGCGGCTTGGTGCCGCGCGGGGCATTGCGAAACTCGCGCCAGACGAACACTCCCCAGAGGGCCGCAACCATCGTCGCCCCTTGACCGAGCCCATACGATACCGCAGGGCTTGCGTGGCTGGAGGCAACGAGGTTCAATGTCATACCCGCTGCCCAAATCACTCCGCCCACGACGCCCCAGAGATGGTCTTCGCGGCCCCCTTGAGATATTCGCCCAACGGCACGGGTTCGCCCACGAATGGCCTTTTCATAATCGCAACGTTGAACACGAGACTGCTCAGCAGGATGCCGATCGCGAACACTACGTTGGCCGTGTAGGCTGTCATCTTGCCGGCCTGGATGTTGCCGATTTGCAGGTTCTGCGTCGTCACCGCCACCAACGCGCGTCCCGTTTTGGTATTCACTTCCACCTGACCGATCGGCCAGATGACAAGATAGTAGAACAATGACATGAGGATGCCGCACAACACAGCAAGCACAAGGCCCTTGGTTCCGCCGGTCGAACGGGGTCCGCTGAGCTTCCGATAGGCCATCGCATCGAGAACAATGGCCCCAGCGACCAACGCGACACCGAGGAAGAGCAGGGACGCGCTGGCCGAGCGGTCGCCGCCGACGTAATTGATCAAGACGCCGAGCACCAGGGCCAGCCCGATGCCCACCGGAAACGCAACCGCCATGCCCGATAGGGCAATCGCAGCCACCAGTAGGATATTCGCCGCGTTGAACACGACTCCGCCCAACAGGGCCGATCCGATATTGTCCGGGCTGGCCTGGGCGAGATCGGCCAGGAAACCGCGGCCGTGCGTGCCCATGCTGCCGAGCGTGAAGGCGAACAGCAGCGACGCGACGACTACACCGAAGACGTAATCCCAATAAAAAAGCTCGAATCGCCACCGCTTTCCCACGGCTTTCTGCGTGTTGGCCCAGGAGCCCCAACAGAGCATGGTGATAATGCAGAAAATGACGGCGGTGAGATTGTTTTCAACCACAAACACGAACTGATTCCTTTCGCAAGTCGAGTTTGGTGAAACCGTACCGCGCCATGCAGTCCCCTCTCCCTTTGGGAGAGGGTTAGGGTGAGGGATGCTGCTGAGGAACTTGACGATCTCGTGATCCTGCCCGCGTTGCCCTCACCCCTGGCCCCTCTCCCAAAGAGAGAGGGGAGACTTTTCAACCACGTTCTTATAGCGCAATCTCCGCTCGCCGTCAAGGACCGTTCCCCCCGGTTTTTACAAGCAGCCCCCACATGACAACGCGGCCGCAATTGGCGATAATAGCGAGACGTATGTCCGCCCCTTCACATCATCCCCATTGGTTGCTTCGCCGCGCCGATCAGGTCGCCGTGGCGGCGCTGGTCGTCGTTGCGTTGGCGGCGATGGGCGGGTGGTGGATCGCTCAGGGCGGATGGGGCGGCCGGCTGATCGAGATCGATCGGGCCGAACCGCGGACCGCCCGCTTCCAGGTCGATATCAACAGGGCCGATTGGCCCGAACTGCTGCAACTGCCCGGCATCGGCCCGACGTTGGCCAAGCGGATCGTCGAGTCGCGGCAGACGGCCGGCCCGTTCGCCGACCAGGACGACTTGCGGCGCGTCCGCGGCATCGGGCCAAAGACGATGGAACAGATTCGCCCCTATCTGCGGCCGATGCCGGATAGCGCGAACGTCGCCAGACAATAGCAGCGCGTTGCGAAGCCGCAAGCGGCGGAGGACACGAGAGAGGGTTTGCCGCGATGTCGCTTCTGGCCGAACTGAAGACGCTTTACTGCGTTACTCTGAAGCGTCTGCGCGGCGCCGACACCGCGGCACGCGTCGAAGCGTTCTATGAGGGCCAGGCCGAGAACTTCGACAGTTTTCGCAAGCGGTTGCTTCACGGGCGGCAGGAATTGTTCGCCGCACTCGAAGCCCCGCCCGGCGGCGTCTGGGTCGATCTGGGCGGCGGAACCGGCTGGAATCTCGAACAGCTCGGCCCGCGAATCGACGCGCTCGGCAAGGCGTACATCGTCGATTTCTCACCCTCGATGCTAAAGGTGGCGCGACGGCGGATCCAGCAGCGGGGCTGGAAGAACGTCGAGGCGATCGAGGCCGACGCGATCCATTTTCGCCCGCCCGAGGGCCAGGCCGACGTCGTCACCTTCTCCTATTCGCTCACGATGATTCCCGATTGGTTTGCGGCCATCGAGAACGCCTGGTCGATTCTGAAGCCCGGCGGCGTGATCGGGGCGTTGGATTTCTATGTGTCGCGGAAGCATACGGCTGAAGGTTTGGCCCGGCACGGCTTCTTCAACCGCAACTTCTGGCCGATGTTTTTTGGCCTCAACGACGTCTTTCCCTCCTCCGAGCATCTGCCGTACTTGCGTCGTCGTTTCCTGCAAGTCCATTGCAGTGAGTCGCGGGGACGAATTCCGTATCTGCCGCTGCTGCGAGCGCCGTACTACACGTTCATCGGGAGGAAGGCGGCGGAATAGTCCACGTTTTCCACCATAGGGGAAGAACAGGCAACAGCGTTCTCGGTGGGGCAGACATTCTTGTCTGCTATAAGTGCCGCATTTTTCGCGGCAGACAGGAATGTCTGCCCCACCGTGGTTAGAAATGCCGCCCGGTTGCATTCCCGGCCTTTCTCGTGTTACAATGAAGCGGCTGTGATTTGAGCTTCCCGCCGGCCTCCCGCCAACCTCCCGCCGATTCCCACCCGCGAAAGAGAGGCAGTTTCGCGCGATCGACCGAGACTGCCATTGCCAAAAGGCTGCCGCCAAGAAAGATTCCTTTTATGACTCACGATCCACGATTGTCGCGCCGTTCGTTCGTCATTCATACGGGGGCAATGGGCGTCGGATTGACGCTGGCGGGAAGAGGTTTGCTCGCCGGCGAACCGCCCGCGGAGAAACCGGCCGCCGACCCGTCGCAGATGATCGCCGGCGTCGCCGATCCCGAAATCCGCGCGGGCATGGAAGCCGCGATCTTGAAAAACATGATTCCGGCGGCGGTCGAGACCGATTACCCCGGCTACTTCTGGATTTCCGCCGACGGCCGGGCTTACGGCAACGCGACCTGGCCAGGGCTCGACTCGTGGCAGATGGCCGGCGCGTATCTGTTGATCGGGCGCACGCGGATGGTGCTCGATTATTTCGACTTCGCACGTGCGTCGCAGCGAAAGGACGGCCACATTCCGTTCGCCATTTTTCCCGGCGACACTCCGGCGAGCGGCTGCCTGTGCGGTCTGAACACGCCCCACGACATTTATACGTACAAGCCGCCGAAACGCGAGGGCTTGCCCGCTTCCAGTCAACAACCGCGGTCGTGGATCGGGCTGTTCAAGCATTGGCACCCGAAGGATCCGCTGGGTGCGCTGGCGCCGGTTTGCTACATTCTCACTGCGGGGGAAATCTTCGACGCCACCGGTTCCACGCCGTGGCTGCGCGAGCGACTGCCCTCGCTCGAAGCGGCCGCGAAGTACTTGCTCGCCCGAAAGGACAAGAACGGGCTGATCGGCGGCGCGGGTTTCTACACCGAGTTGCCGGCGCGATACGACTGGGACGGCGTGACCCAGTGCTACACGATTCACGCCTTCCGCGAACTGGCGCGGCTCTTCCATGCGGCCGGCGACGGAACATCGCAAGCGAAGTGGTCCGCTCATGCCGATAAGCTGGCGGAAAGCTTTCATGCCGTCTTCTGGCGCGACGATCATTTCGGCGAATACGTTCATCCGAAGCGCGGACTCGTCGATTTCCACGGACTGAGCGACGTGAATTGGGCGGCAGTCGCGTTTGGAATCGCCACCGGCCGCAAGCTGGAATTGCTCTGGCCGCGTCTGCTCAGCGAAAAGGGCTTCTGGTGGGGAGACATGCCGACGCAGAGCGTTTCCAAACCCTTGGCCTACGAGAAATGGGAATACGACGAACCGCTGCCGGTTTCGGCCACGCCCCTGCACGATGTGGCCGCGATGGGCCGGGCGTGGTATCTCGAAGCCGTCGCTTGCCGACGCATGAAAGCCCACAGCCGCCTGGTCGAATCGGCTCGCAAGGTGTGCCGCGCCGCCAAGGCCGACGGCTATTGGCGCGAGCGGTATCATCCCCAGCCCAACGGCACGGTTACGCCCGCCGGCGCCGAGAAATACTGCGAATATGCCGCCATCTTGACGCGGGTCGTCCTGGGCAATCGAGACATTTTCTTTCGCTGATCATTCACGGAGACGGCATTATCGTTTGTAAAGCACAACTTGGAGGAGACATCATGGGGCAGTTTCGCACGATTCTCACCGCAACGGTTGGACTGATTCTCTTGGGCCTTTGCCCGTCGCCTTCGCCGCTTGTCGCGGGGCCGACGAAGGCCCATCCGGCGGCAGTCGCGGGCAAGCGCGACTCTGTTGATCGTCGCGCCCCGCAACTTCCAGAAGGAGTTGCAGCCGTTCGTCGAACACAAGCAGAAAGAGCTTTGCGTCGAATCGGCAGCTTTGGAAGACGTGCTCGCCCAGAACCAAGGAGTCGATGCTCCCGAGAAACTGAAGCACTATCTCTACAAGGCGTGGCGCGAGCGGCACGTCCATTACGTGTTGTTGGTCGGCGATTCCGCGGTGATGCCGGTGCGCTACATGGTTCTCGACCGATCGGACCCGGCGGCCTTCAACTACGCTTTCTATCCCTGCGATCTCTACTACGCCGACGTGGCGAAAGAAGACGGCTCGTTCGACGATTGGAACGCGGGGAAGGAGGGGTTTCACGCCGCATACTTCGGTGAAGTCCACGGCGAGACGAACAAGAACGACCCGATCAATTACGATGCGATCCATTACCGCCCGAAGCTGGCGCTCGGGCGCTGGCCGGTCCACAAGCCGGAAGAGGTTCGCACAATGGTCGCCAAGTCGATCGGCTACGAGACTCGCGTCGCGGCGGCGCCGCCGTCGCCATTCCGCGCCGCGTTGATCCACAACGGCGGCTGGATCGACGCGCGCTGGGCGATGGACGAAGAGGCCAAGTTGCTGCCCAAGGGCTGGCAAATCGACAAACGGTACTATTCCGACGGCGCCTGCAAGTCGAACGATCCGCCGCCGAACCGGGACGAGGTCGTCAGGCTGCTGAATTCCGGCGTCGATCTGATGCTTCACGCCGGCCACGGATTGAACGACCGCTGGGAACAATCGTTGCACGTCAACGACTTGGCGCGGATCAAGAACGCCAACTATCTGCCGGTGATGATGTCGATCGGGTGCAACACGGCCCAATTCTGCGCACTGGCGCCGTACGAAGCCTATGTGGACGCAAACGGGGTGAAACACAAGGGGACGTATGCCGGCGAGGTCTTCAAGGCGCCGCCCCCTCCGCCGGCCGCTTATCAAAAAGGGCGGTACAATTCGCGCGGGTTGGGCAAGCAGCTTCTCCGCGCCGGCCCGAACGGCGCGGTGGCCTACATCGGCTGCAATACCGGCGGGCAGCCCTGCGCGCTCACGTTGATGGACGGCTTCGTCAAAAGTTGGGGCAACGAGCCGACGGCACGCTTGGGCGATTGCTGGATGCAGGCGGTATGCTACTACTATGACCAGGAACATCTTGCTACAATCAAACCCAACGCCGATTGGTATCCGCCCTCGATCTTCTTTCAAGCCATGAAATACATGTTCTACGGCGATCCATCGTTGAAGTTGCCGCATTAGACGGCGCCTACAGCGCGCCTCGCGCTCCAGCCTTGCACGAGATAGTTGCATGAACGTCTTTGCGAACAACCTGGGATGCTGCGTTCTCGCCCTTGGGGTCTCGCTGGCCGGCGTTGCCTGCGCCGAGACGGAGATGGAGCGGACGTTCCAGTCGCCGCCGGCTGCCGCCCGACCGTGGGCGTATTGGTGGTGGTTGAACAGCAACGTCACCCGCGAGGGCATTACCCGCGATCTCGAAGCGATGCATCGGCAGGGCATCCAGGGCGTGATGGTTTTCAACGCCGGCGGCGGCGAAACGCCGCAAGGCCCGAAGTTTCTCAGCCCCGAGTGGAACGCACTGTTCAAGTTCGCGCTGAGCGAGGCGTCGCGGCTTGGCATGGAGGCCAGCGTCAATCTCTGTGACGGTTGGTGCGCCGGCGGACCGTGGATTCCCGCCGAGGCGGCCAATAAGAAGCTGACGTGGTCGGAAACACAAGTTGACGGCCCGCGGGCGGCGTCGCAAATGTTGCCGCAGCCGCCGACGGTGGACGGTTTCTATCGGGACGTCGCGGTACTGGCTATTCGCGAGAAGGCAGCGTGCCCCGTGCAACCGGCCGAGATTCGCACAAACTCCTACTACAACGGTTTCGACTATGAATACCGCTGGCACACGGACGATGCCGCCGACCGCGATCCAAATACATCGTGGAAGCCGGCCGCGGTTCCCACCGCGGAGAAACCGGTTTGGCTCGATTACGTCTACAGCGAGCCGCTCACGGCTTCAGCCCTGTATCTCGTCGGTGAGAAGACGGACGGCCCGCGGGCGTGCGAACTGCAATCCTCGGATGACGACAAGCAATTCAAGACGATCGCAAGCTTCGAGATGCCCCAGGGCAAAGCCAAGAAAGTGGCCTTTTCCGCAACCAGCGGGCGAATCTATCGACTCGTAATAAAGTCGGTGCATGGCACGGACGCTCGCGTGGCCGAAATGTGGCTCTTGCGGAAAGGCGACGAACCGGCGATTCACCCCGGCATCAAATGGTGGCTGCACAAGTCGGGAAATCGGGGCTTCTGGCATTTCCCCAAAGAGGGACCGGCCGTCATGGAGGAAGAATATCCCGAAGACGGCGCGGCCGACTGCAAGAGTGCGGAAGTCGTTGACATCAGCGCGAAGATGACCAAGCACGGAAAGCTCGTCTGGGACGCGCCCGACGGACGTTGGACGGTCCTCCGCTTCGGCTACACGCTCGAAGGCCAGAGGTCTCGTTGTTCTTCGACCGTCATCGGCTACGAAGCCGACATGCTCGACCCGATCGGCGTCGAAACCCATTTCAAGCACTGCGCCGCGCCCCTGTTAAACGCGGCCGGCCAGTATGCCGGTAAAACGCTAAAGTACCTGCATGTCGATAGCTACGAAACCGGCGCGGACGTGCAGGGGCAGCAGCCGACATGGTCGGCGATCTTCCTCGACGAGTTTCGCAAGCGCCGCGGCTACGATCCGCTGCCCTATCTGCCGGCGATGGCCCGGCGGATCGTCGATAGTCGCGAGAAGACCGATCGGTTCTTGTGGGACATTCGCATGACGATCAGCGATCTGATGATCGACAAGTTCTACGGCCGGCTCGCGGAGCTGGCGCACGCCCGCGGCGTGGGCATCCACTGCGAAACCGGCTACGGCACGTATCCTCATCCGCAATTCGACGGCCTGCGCGCCGCCGCCCAGTGCGACATCCCGATGGGCGAGTTCTGGTGGGGGACCGATGTCATGAAGCTGAGCGAGCACTACTGCAACGCGATTCGCTCGGTGGCCTCGCCGGCGCATATCTACGGCAAGAAGATCGTGCAAGCTGAGTCGTTCACCGCCTGGTCTCATTTCCTCGAATACCCCGCCACGCTGAAGCCGGTCGGCGACGAGGCATATTGCGATGGACTGAACCGCGTGATGTTCCATCAGTACACGCATCAGCCGAACGAGGACCAGCCGGGCTATCAGTACGGCGCGGGCACGCACATCGACCGCCACGTAACCTGGTGGAACATGGCCAAGCCGTTCCTGACCTATTTGACCCGCTGCCAGAACATTTTGCAGAGCGGCCGCTTCCAAGCCGATGTTTGCTACTTCGTCGGCGAAGGCACGTCGAAATACGTCCCCGGCAAGCGGTTCCTCAAGCCCGCCCTGCCGCCGGGCTGCAACTACGATTGTGTCAACACCGACGTGCTGTTGAACCGGATGACCGTCAAAGGCGGTCAATTGGTCCTTCCCGATGGGACATCTTACTCGGCCCTCGTCCTGCCGACTCAGCGAACCATGTCGACCCAGGTTCTTCGCAAGATCAAGAAGCTGATCGAGGAGGGGGCAAGCGTCATCGGCGACAGGCCTCTACATACGCCCGGCCTTGCAAATCGCCGTGAGTCTGACAGGCAATTGAAGAGGATGGCCGACTCGATGTGGCAGGCGGACGCGAAGCCGATTGAGCGTGACTCAGCCCCGGAGGCCGTCCGGAGCCGTTTGCCGACGGACAAGGTCCATTTCCAGATGCGCTTTATGGGCAACGGCGTATTGGTCTGGGATTCCTCGAACGCCAGCCCAGTCGAGGAGGCACTTTCGGGTTTTCAAGACTTTGGAGCCCCGGACAAGAATGAGGGATTCGAGTTCATCCATCGAGTTGTCGACGGTGCCGACTACTATTTCGTGTCCAATCAAACCGACCAGACGAAGAAGGGTGATTATTGCTTCTACGTCCAAGGCCGGTTGCCGGAACTGTGGGATCCCGTGACGGGCGTTCGCCGGGATCTCTCGCGCTGGAGTGCTGGTGGGTGGGAAGACTTGAGAACGCGCATTTCCATGCGGTTTGAGCCCCACCAAAGCTTCTTCGTCGTTTTCCGCAAACCGGCTCATGGAAGGGACAAATCAGATGGAAAGCCGAACTTCCCCGAGTTGAAACAAGTGGCCGAGATTGGCGGCCCCTGGACGGTCGCCTTCGATCCGAAGTGGGGCGGGCCGGAGAAGGTGGTTTTTGAGAAGCTTGATGATTGGACCAAGCGGCCGGAGGAGGGAATCAAGTACTACAGCGGCACCGCGGTCTATAAGAAGACGTTCGATCTGGCCGATCTGCCGTCGCCGTCGAAGAAACCCGTCTTCCTCGATCTCGGCACGGTGAACTACGTCGCCCGGGTGCGGTTGAACGGCCGCGATCTCGGCGTGGTTTGGACCGCGCCGTGGCGAGTCGATATCTCCGGCGTTGTGAAAGAGAAGGGAAACGAGTTGGAGATTGAAGTCGTCAATACTTGGTTGAATCGGCTGGTCGGCGACGCCCATTTGCCGCCGGAGAAGCGTTTGGCGAAGACCAATGTTCAATACCCGCCCGATCAACCGTTAATGCCCTCCGGCCTGCTGGGGCCGGTAACCGTGCGGAAAGAATTGTAGTATTGTTGAGCCCAATGAATTTCCGTGTAAGATAAGGAAAAATGGGAAAGGGGGAAGAAGGGAAAGTGAAAGCCGTTGCTGACGCCGCTGAACTCAATGTCGCCGTCAATGTCCTTTCCCTTTTTCCCCTTTCCCCTTTTGCCTTCTTACACCGGTCGGTCCGCTCGACGTGAGTGAATCGCCGCGAATTGGAGTCGTTCGTAATCCCACCTCCAGGAGCCCGCCATGAGATCGCATTACACCTCGCTTGCATCCGCCCTTGCTGCTGTCGCGCTATCGCTGGGAGTTCTGCCGTCGCGGGCGGCGGATTCAATCAAGCCGACTGCCGATGAGATGGCCGAAGCCCACCGGTTCGTTGCGGCGAAATTCGTGGCCCCGCAGACGACGCCGCAGAAGCCGGGCTTGATCGTCGCAGTGAATAACGGGGCAGTCGAGAAGAACTCCCGTTACAACAAGCCGCTGAAGATCGTTGACAAGCAATTCACCCGCGGCATCGCCGCCCATGCCACCAGCAAGATCGTCGTGCGATTGCCGAGCGCCGGCAAGAAGTTTGTCGCCCAAATCGGCCTCGACAACAATGAGCAGACCGCCGCGGGACAGGGAACCGTCGTCTTCTCCATAAACGTCGCCGGCCGCAACGTCTTTCGCTCCGACGTCTTCCGAGTGGGCACGCCGGCCAAGCCGGTCGAAGTCGATCTGAAAGGGGCGACGGAATTCGTCCTGGAAGTGGGCGACGCGGGCGACGGAATCGGCTGGGATCAGGCCGATTGGGCCGACGCGCACGTCGAGTTGTCCGACGGCAACACCGTGTGGCTCGGCGACCTGCCGATCCTTGAGGATCAAGACGGACTGTTTTCGGCCGATCCGCCTTTCTCCTTCACCTACAACGGCAAGCCATCGGCCGAGTTTCTGGCAACGTGGAAGGTCGATCGCAAGTCGAACAAGCTCGACGACCATCGCACCGCCCAGACGGTCGTCTATTCCGATCCCGCCGGCGGGCTTTCGGTGCGCTGCGAGGCCGTCGAGTACGACGATTATCCCACGGTGGAATGGACGCTCCACTTCAAGAACACCGGCTCGGCCGACACGCCGATCATCGAGAACATCCAATCGTTGGACGTTCGCTGGCAGCGAGGGACCGAACGCGAATACCTGCTGCACCACAACATCGGCGCCCCGGCCGACGGCACCGACTACACGCCGCTGGAATCGGTGCTGGGCGGCAATTCGACCAAGCGCATCGGCTGTGCGGGCGGCCGCTCGACCAACACCAATATGTCCTACTTCAACCTGGAGCGGAACAAGGACGATGGCCTGATCGTCGTGGTCGGCTGGCCGGGCCAATGGGCGGCCGACTTCATCCGCGACGCCGACCGCGGGCTGCGAATCCGCGCAGGCCAGGAGTTGACGCATTTCAAGCTCCATCCCGGCGAAGAGGTCCGCACGCCGTTGTCGGTGCTTCAATTCTGGAAGGGCGGCGATTGGATCCGCGCGCAAAACGTCTGGCGGCGTTGGATGATCGCCCACAACATCCCCCGACCCTACGGAAAACCGCCCAAGCCCATGCTGCGAGGCCTATCTCGGCGGCGCCTATGAAGAAATGTACAAGTCGAACGAAGCAGATCCATTTCTTCTGGTTCAACCGCTATCTCGAAGAGAAGATCAAGCTCGACTACTGGTGGATGGACGCCGGCTGGTATCAAGTGCGATCCGGGCGGGTGGCCGAAAGTGGGAACTTGGGAAGTCGATAAGAGGCGATTTCCCCGCGGCCTGAAGGGCCATCACCGATTACGTCCACTCGAAAGGCATGAAAACGCTGCTCTGGTTCGAGCCGGAGCGAGTGGCCGAAGGAACCTGGCTGGCCGAAAACCATCCCGAATGGGTTCTCGGCGGCAAGAAGGGCGGGCTGTTGAACTTCGGCAATCCCGACGTGTTGAAATGGATCACCAATCGCGTCGACAACGTGCTCACCGACGAAGGCATCGATCTGTACCGGCAGGATTTCAATATGGACCCGCTCGGACTACTGGCGGGCCGCCGACGCGCCCGACCGCCAAGGCATTACCGAAATCCGGCACGTCACGAACCTGCTGGCCTACTGGGACGAGCTTCGCCGGCGGCATCCCGAACATGCTGATCGACGAATGCGCCTCGGGCGGACGCCGCAACGACCTGGAAATGATGCGCCGCGCCGTGCCCCTCTGGCGAAGCGACAAGACGATGGAACCGATCGGCCAGCAGACGATGACCTACGGCATTTCGATGTGGATTCCGTTCTTCGGCACCGGCACGGTCGCGTGGGGCGACGCCACTTATTTCGTCACCGGCAAGACGCCCATCGAGTCCTACGGTTTTTGGTGCAGCGCCTGCCCGAGCCTGAATCTGCTGTTCGACATTCGCGAGAAGGGGCTCGATTACGACAAGATTCGGCATCTCACGGCGGAGTGGCGCGAGGTGATGCCGTACTATTACGGCGACTATTACCCGCTGACGACGGCCAGCCGCGATAATGGCGTCTGGGTCGCCTGGCAGTTTAATCGCCCGGAGCAAGGCGACGGAGTGGTGGAGGTCTTCCGCCGTGCAGAGAGCATTTACGAATCAGCCAGGCTGAAACTCCGCGGGCTGGATCCCGAGGCGAAATATCAAATCACCCGCTTCGATCAGCCTGGGCAGACCGAAATATCCGGCAAGGAACTGATCGAAAAAGGGCTGCCGGTGGCAGTGTCAGAACGCCCCGGCGCAGCTATCATTAAGTATCGGCGAGTCCCTTAAAAATCGTTTTTTGCAACGGGTTGACTCCATTTTTTGGGAACGCTAATCTCCGCTAATCGACACGAATGAGGAGAATAAGCGGAGATTAGCGAAAATCAGTGTTCCTTCGTTTCCTCCCGCCAAGGAGAATGAACGTGAAGTTGTCCATTGTCGTGCCATTTGCCGTCTGTTTTTTGACGGCCTCGCCAATTGTTCCCATCGGCATTGCGGCAGAAACAAAACTGTCGCCCGTCAGCGGCGAGACGAGGTTCATCGACGAGTTGTACCGCGTCGATCTTCTTCCCCGCCTGCAAGCCGGCGAAACCTGCAAGATGTTCAGCAGCTACGATCGGACGGGCGGCAACGACGACGGCTTCTCGGGCAAGTACTCGATTCTCAGGAAAGAAGGCGGCGATAGCGTGCTGGCCGAAATGAAGGGCCCCGGCTGCATCCAGCGAATGCACTTCCCTCATTCCGAATATGGCGTCCCCGGTCTGCTTGGAAGAAAAGGCGAGCACATCCGCATCTATCTCGACGGCGCAGAAAAGCCCGCCCTCGACGTGCCCTTGGAAGACGTCTTCTATGGCAAACTCGAAGGCTTTCCGCGACCGGTGGCCGACGTCGCCCTCGGCGCGTTCTACTGCTACGTGCCGATCCCTTATCGGAAAAGCTGCAAGGTGGTGGTCGACGGGACGGACGTCAAGTTCGTGCAGATCGTCTATCGCACGTTTCCGACGGCCAGGGGCATCGTGACGTTTCGCTACCCGCCCAGCGAGCCGCAACGCAAGGCGATGGCGAAGGTCGTCAAAGCGTGGACCTCCTGCGGCGACTTGTCGTTGGCCCCGCTGGGCTTGGATCAATCGAGCAAGCTCGCCATGCGAACCTCCAAATTCAAGCTGAAAGCCGGCGGCTCGCTCGACCTGGGAATGCCAAAGGGGCCGGCAATGATCAGGGCCCTCTGCGTGAACCTGAAGCCGGAACAGAGCCAGAACGCCGACGGTGCCCGGCTGCAAATCACCTGGGACGACGCCAAATCGCCGGCAATCGATCTGCCATTGGACTTTTTCTATTGCCAGGCGAACAAGCCCATCTCGTTCCGATCGCTGTTGGTGGGAGACACGAAGGGCGTCTGGTACAACTTCATGCCGATGCCCTATCGCAGCTCGGGCAAGATCACGCTGCGAACGTCGAAGCCGCTTGAAGGCACGCTGGCTTTGCTGGCCTGCCCGCTGAAAAAAGCCGATTCTTCCGCGAACCTCGGCTACCTTCATGCCGTCTACCACGAAAGCCTGCCGACGCAATCCGGCAAGTATCATCCGTATCTGAATCGCAAAGGTCGCGGCCGCTTTATCGGCGTCTATCTGACTACCGACGGGCACGACAAATCGAACTTGCCCACTTGGCTCGAAGGCGACGAGCAATTCACCTGCGACGGGGAGCTGCGGATTCACGGCACCGGCACGGAAGACGGCTTCAACTGCGGCTGGTACGCCGTGCCCGGCCGGCTGAACGGCCCCGGTACGACTCCATTGAGCGGATTCCCCGTGTATCGCAAGCAGGCCAACCGCGATTTCGCCGACGCCTTCCGCTGGTATCTGACCGATTCGGTTTCGTACGACAAGTCGATCGAGGCGAAGCTCGAACACGGCCCGGTGAACGACGTCAACGCCGACTATCGTTCGGCGGCGTTTTTCTACGACGCCGCGCCGTGATCGGTGAGGCAGACATTCTTGTCTGCCAGGGATGCCGAATTTCCCACGGCAAACAAGAATGTCTGCCCCACCGTGTGAAAATGCGGGGCAGAACCTCACAAGAACCTTTGATACGCCGCCACGGCCAGGGTGTCGCAGCGTTCGTTTTCCGGGTGGCCGCTGTGGCCGCGGATATGGGTGAAGCGAACGCGATGCCGGGCCAACAACTGGTCGAGCCGCCGCCAGAGGTCTTCGTTTTTCACTTCGGCCCAGCGGCCGTTTTCGCGGCGTCGCCAGCCGTTGGCTTTCCATTTCGGCATCCACTCGGACAATCCCTTGCCGACGTAGATGCTGTCGGTCACCAATTCGACGGCGGTGGGCCGAGTGAGGGCTTCCAGCCCGCGGATGACGGCCGTCAATTCCATGCGGTTGTTGGTCGATTCGCGTTCGCCGCCCGAGGCTTCTTTTTCTTTGCCCGATTTCACGTGCCGCAAGATGAACGCCCAGCCGCCGGGCCCGGGGTTGCCGCTGCACGCGCCGTCGGCAAAGAGTTGGACTTCAGGGATGCTTGCGGCGGGCGGGTGTGACATGGCTCGCGTGATTCTACCGGTGCTGAAAACTCACCGCAATAGCCGTGGAGCGACGGCCCGCGGTCGGATTGCCGGCCGCGCCTGCTACGGCTTCGCGGCCGCCTCGATCCGTCGCCGCTTCGCTCCCGCGACTTCCTCCCCATAAGTGGATGAATCCCACCAGGGATTCGACCCCATATTGTGGTCCAGTTTCTTGGGTCCACTATGTTCCAAGCCGCGGAAGCAATTGCAGACCACGGCCGACTGATTGCCGTTGCCGCCGGAGGGGCGGCACACTATACTGGCATCGAAACTGGGGATGATCTATGGACCAGGCGGAAGTCAGGAAGACCTGTCGCTCGTGCGGCGCCGATTTGCGCCATAAGAAACGACGCAAGAGTCGCGACGGCACGTACCTCTGCCCGAGATGCGTTAGAGACAAGCATCGCTGGGATCGACAAATCATTGCAAAACTTGCGGACAAGAAGCTTCAGCGGTTTGTTCTGTACGTTGTTCTTGCCGCGATTGCCGGCATCATCTTCTGGCAGATCCTCGACATCATGAATCAGATGGATTGGACGCAGTCGTGAGCCATGTGGATTCACGGGCGGGGAACTCCGCGCCTTGAAAAGCGACGCAGCGGGGCGTAGGATGTCGATGGTCGGGAGTTTTCCCCAGACGTAATTCTCCCACGCCAGAAGCCGGTTCGTCTGTGCAGAATCCCCTGTCGCCTGAACCCTCCCAATGAAACTTCCCCCCGAAGGCGCCCGCTGGTTGGTCTCGCTGCGATGGCTCGCCTGCGCGGCGGTATTCCTTACGACCTGGTTGACCTCCTCCCGGCTATCGATCATCGAAGACCCTCGACCGCTGTACCTCATCGGCCTGGCGATGATCGCCTACAATCTGCTGTTCTACGCGGCCCAGCGCCACCTTTCGGCGGGCACGGGCAACGTCGATCGCAACATCTTCCTGCAAGTTCTCTTCGACCTGATCGCCCTGACGCTGCTGCTCTACTACGCCGGATTGCCGCGAAACCCATTCCTGTTCTACTTCGTGTTTCACATGATCATCGCGGGCATGTATCTGCGCGGCAGCGTGCCGTACCTGATCGCCGCGCTGGCCACGTCGATGGTCGGCGGCGTGATGCTGCTTCTGTACCTGCAATGGATCCCGTCGCATCCGCTGCGATTTCCCTCGGATCCCGCCGATCTGCCGCCGACCGACAAGATCGAAATGCTCGGCGTTTTCGTGGCGTTTGCCAGCGCGCTCTGGGTGGCGGTCTACTTCACCACGTCGATCCGCCGCTACGTCGATCGCGCCCACGCCGAGATCCGGCAGAAGGAGAAGATGCTCGGCATCGGGCAGTTGGTGGCCGGCATCGCCCATCAGATTGCCAACCCGTTGGACGGCGTGCAGAACTGTCTGCGGCGGATCGGCGAGCAGGTCAAAGACGATCGCCATTTGACGGAATACGTGCAACTGATGGCCGAGGCGCTCGATCGCATCGAACGGACGGCAAAACGGGTGCAGGCCTTCGCCCGCCCGCGCGGCATCACCCTGCAAAGCACCGACGTGAACCAGGCGATCGAAGGCACGTTGGAAGTGCTCGGCACGAGCCACGGCCGGAACGTCCGCATCGAAAAGGAACTCGGCGGCGTGGCCCCGGTGCAGGGCGATCCGTACACTTTGCAGGAAGTGCTCTTCAATCTCTGCACCAACGCCTTAAACGCCATGCCCAGCGGCGGCACGCTCACCTTGCGAAGCTACGCGCTGGGCCGGAAGGACGAAGACCAGATGGGCTCGGTGGCCATCGACGTCAGCGACACCGGCGTCGGCATCTCGCGCGTCAACCTGGAGCGGATTTTCGAGCCCTTTTTCACCACCCGCGCCGACTCCGGCGGCACCGGCCTCGGGCTGGGCCTGTGCCGCATGTTGATTTCCGAAATGGGCGGCCGCATCGAAGTTCGCAGCGCATTGGGGCAGGGGACGACGTTTACGGTCGTGCTGAACCGGGCCGATGCGGGGAAGGTCTCCTTGAAGTGACAGAGGAACACGTGTCTTCGTCGGTTGTCGCTGCCGGGGGTTGCTTGTCGAGGCGGCGTCGAATAGATTCAATGATGCAAGTGCATCATGAGGGTGGCAAATGCGAGCGGAATACGATCTCTCCAAAATGAAATCGCGTCCCAACCCCTATGTAAAACGTCGGGGGCTGCAACGTCGGCGCATCGAGTTGTTGGTAGCTCGAATCGTGCAAGAGATCTCGCCGCAGCGGGTCATTCTGTTCGGTTCCCATGCCCGGGGAAACGCGGGCCCCGACAGCGACGTGGATCTGCTGGTGGTTACGGATCGGCCTGCGGGAAACGATGCGTCGCTGAAGCTCCGCCGCAAGATTGCATGTTCCTTTCCATTGGATCTGATAATCTGCGACTCGGGGCGGTTGGCCCGGCGAGTTGAAGCCGGCGATTTCTTTCTCCAAGACGCCGTGCAGTTCGGCAGGGTGCTGTATGAAAGAACTGACCGCTGAATGGATGAGAAAGGCCGAGGAGGATTTCTCGGTTGCGAGCGGATTGCTGCGCCGTCGGAAGGTTCCTGCCGATTCCGTCTGTTTTCATTCGTAGCAGGCGGCTGAGAAGTTTCTCAAGGCTGTCTTACAGGAGCAGGGTATCCATTTCGGCAAGACGCACGATCTTGAAGGGTTGTTACGTCTTTGCACCGCGGCATTCCCTCAGTTGACGCTCCTGGTCGGCGATGCGCAGCTTCTGAACGACTACGCCGTCCGCTACCGATATCCCGGAATCGACGCGACGAAGAAACAGGCCGGCTTGGCCGTCAAGGCTGCCGGCCGAGTTCGTCGGGCCGTGCGGCCCTTGCTGAAAGAGCCGTGACAATCCTGCCCGAAAGGACGATCGGGCGGAGAGAAGCGCATGGGCGACCCAGCGGTCTTTCTACGACCCGAACCGCGTCTGCGGCTTCGGGCGGCGATTCGGACGCTTGCGGCCGAACAGACCGGAACGATCCTTGTCGGGATCGGCGTTGTAATCGACCAGTTCGAGCGTGCTCCGCCGCAGCAGATGGCCGCTCTTGTCAACCTCCTTCGAACTGTGACTGACCACGCCGCCGGGCACGTCGGGCACCACCACCGACAGCGTGGTGACCGTCGTCTTCCCGTTCTTGTGAACCGTGCGAACGTAACTGCCGCTGCAAAGCCGCGTCAGAACACGGACGGGCATGTCCAGCGCGATCACGTCTTTGACGGTCTCGCTGACGGTGTTCTTGCCGTCGGCGTCGCTGACGACGCACTCCCGTTTCAGCACGTAGGGCGGAACCGTCGTCGAGTAATGCAGGGTGAGGTTCGTCTTGCCGTTGGGATTGGACAGCGACAACTGGCGAATCTTGCAGGGGATCTTGCGATCCTCGATCATAATCTGACCGTTGACCGGTTCTTTGAGATCGGCGTTCGATCCGGCGGCCTCGCCGTGGAATCCCTCTTTCACGGTCTGCGGCTCGACCAGGAACCGTTTGCCGGCGACTTCCATGCAAGCCTCGACCTCCAGCGTCACGCCGTCGTTGCCGATGTCCAGCAGGGTCGTCTTCGTGTCGGTCGTGCCGGTGCTAACCACCTGGCCCTGCTCGTTGAGGGTTTCGGTCACGACGCGCACCATTTTCCAGGTTCCCGGCTCGAAGCGCCCCCAAGGATGCAGCTTGGCCGCAACGCCGGATTCCTGGGCCATGCCCGAGGCACAGAACACCGCAAGACCCAGGGCGAGCGTCATCGCACGAAAGGCTGGGTGAGACATAAGCGATTCCTTCGGGAACACTTGGGCACGGTAGACGATCGACTCGCCACACCAGTATACCCCGCGGCATGGCCGCCCGCAGGGCGATAATGCCGCAAATGCGGATGGCAAGGATGTTGCCGGAGGCGGCAGTCAGTATAACTGATGCAGCCGCCATACTCAGCCTTTTCGGCGACGATCTCAGAACGCAATATCGACCGACGATCCTCCCACCAAATACGCCCAGGGGGGGGTTCGTAACGGAGAGCATCTTGCGGCCGGGTGCGGCTTGTGGCTGTTTTTACCGCCGGATCGCTCAAGAAGCCAGGCTTGCGTTATTAGAAGTGCTTATAGTCCCGCTACTCCTGCTTCTTGCGCCGTCGGGAACGAGTCAGCCCTTGCCTGCTTGGCGGTAGGCTCGTCGTGGCCGACGCTCGCATTCTTCGCCAAGGGATGCCAACCTGCCTCGGAGGCTCCGTCGCTGGCGCAGCCACCCAAGAATAGTGCCGCGCCGATCGCGCCGGCGGCGGCCAACCGAGTCAAACAGCGTCGATGGATGGCGTATGTGCGCACGATGTTTCCGCCCGTTACTCGGGACGGCGTTGGAACGTTAAGGCGTGACTTGCTTGGTGGAGTCCAGCCAACCTTTGACGTCTTTTGGCTTCTCTTCCTTCGGCCAGAGCCAGTTCGACAGGCCGCTCGACGGCTTTGCCTTTGGCTGGAGGGTGCGGGGCTTGGGAGCGACAATCGCCGGTGGTTTTTTCGACTCTTTCTTCTTCAAGCCGAGCGTTTCGCCGGTCTTGTTGAAGAGGTTCTTCGTGCCGGTCGTGAATCTTTCCCACATCGAGGGCGGCTTTTGCGTCGATCTCGAAACCATCGTCGTTTGCGGCTTGTCGCCCGAGGCGAAGGGGTTGAGCGACCAGCCGAGGCAGATCGACGGCCGCGCGTGCGCGAGTCCGATCAACATTACAACGATCAGCAGGGTTTTCGTGATTCTCTGAATCATGACGACGCCCTTTCCTAAGACGTTTTCGCGACCCGAATGAGAAGAGAGACCCGACGAGTCCGGCGACAGCCGTCCGGCTTGTCGGCAGATCGAGGCGGGAGTGTCGCAAAAAGCCGGGCGGATGTCCAGAGCATTTCCGAGGCCGAGCGACTTCCCAGATTCGCCAAGCACCCCATTTTGCGGTCGATAGTAGGTTATGCTTCAGCAAAACAAAGGGCCTGCTCCCAAATGTTGTGCTGAAGCATAACCTACGAACTGGACCGCGTTTCCAGGCAGATCATCAGCACCGTCAGGTCGGCCGGCGTGATGCCGCTGATCCGGGCGGCTTGGGCCAGATCGGTCGGATGCACCCGGTCGAACTTCTCCCGCGCTTCGGCGCGAAGATGCGGCACCGCCGCGTAATCGAACGCGGCGGGGATTCGGCGTGCTGCCAGCCGCTCTTGCCGGGCGATGTCGATCTGCTGCCGGGCAATGTAGCCGGCGTACTTCACGTCGTACGTCGCTTGGGTCGCCGCCGCTGCCGACGCCGACGCCAACTCCGGCAGCCGGGCCACCATCTCCTCCCAACGCGTCTCCGGCCGGCGAAGCATTTTGGCCAACGAGCCCGACTCGCAATGCGTCGTTTCCAGAAGCCGCATGATGCGCGCGATTTCCGCCTCCTTCGACTCCAGTCGCTCAAAGCGATTTCGAGTCGACAAGCCCCAGCCGGTTGGCGATCGGCGTCAGGCGGCGATCGGCATTGTCGGGCCGCAGCAGCAGGCGGTATTCCGCCCGGCTGGTGAACATTCGGTACGGCTCGTCGGCGCCGCGGGTGACCAGGTCGTCGATCATCACGCCGATGTACGCCTGATCGCGGCCCAACACCAGCGGCTCCTCGTTTCTGACCGACAGCACGGCGTTCGCCCCGGCGATGAGCCCCTGGGCGGCGGCTTCTTCGTAGCCGGTCGTGCCGTTGACCTGGCCGGCGCAAAAAAGGCCGGCAACTCGCTTGGTTTCCAGCGACGGCTTCAGTTGCAACGGCGGCAGATAGTCGTATTCGATGGCGTAAGCGTAACGGAGGATTTTTGCCCGCTCCAGGCCGGGGATCAACCGCAGCATCGCGTCTTGCAGTTCGCTCGGCAGGCTCGTCGAAAGGCCGTTGATGTAGACTTCGTCGGTGTGCCGCCCTTCGGGTTCGAGGAACAATTGGTGCGACGGCTTGTCGGCGAAACGGACGATCTTGGTTTCGATCGAAGGGCAGTAGCGCGGCCCGGTCGATTGAATCTGCCCGGTGTACATCGGCGCGCGATGCAAATTCGCTCGGATCAGCTCGTGAAGCTCGGGCGTGGTGCGGGTGATCCAGCAGGGCATCTGTTGGCAGTCGATACGATCGGTGAGGAAGGAAAACGGCTCGGGCCGCTCGTCGCCCGGTTGCAGTTCGGTCTTGGCGTAGTCGATCGTGCGGCCGTCGATGCGCGGCGGCGTGCCGGTCTTGAAGCGTCCCAGTTCGAAGCCGAGCCGCAGGAGCACGTTGCTCAGCCCGGCGCCGGTCGGCTCGCCCATGCGTCCGCCGGGCGTGGTGGAGTCGCCGACGTGCAGCAGGCCCCGCATGAAAGTGCCGGCGCAGAGGACGACGGCCGGGGCGCGATAGGTCGCGCCGCTGGATGTGCGAACGCCGGCGATGCGTAACTCGGCAGCGCTGCCGGGCACTGAAGTGCCCAGCCCTCTTCTCTCCCCTCTCCCCTCTCCTCTCTCCCCTCTCCCCTCGACGATTAGATCCTCGACCGTATCTTGCAGCAGGACCAATCCCGGCTGCGATTCGAGGATTCGGCGGACTTCGCGTTGATAGGCGAGCTTGTCGGCCTGGGCGCGAGGGCCGTGCATGGCAGGGCCCTTGCTGCGGTTGAGCATGCGGAACTGGATTCCGGTGGCGTCGATGGCCAATCCCATGGCGCCGCCGAGGGCGTCGATTTCGCGGACGATCTGCCCCTTGCCCACGCCGCCGATGGCCGGATTGCAGCTCATCTGGGCGATGGTTTCGAGGTTGCTGGTCAGCAGTGCGGTCTTCGCGCCCAAGCGTGCCGCCGCCAGCGCCGCCTCCGCGCCGGCATGTCCGCCGCCGATCACCAGAACGTCGAAATCACGGGGAAGATCCCTCATATCGTGCATTGTCGCACTATTTCGGCCGATGTAAAGCCGCGATCGCGGGTGGGGAGCGGCGCTCCCGAAAGGCCCTTGCATTGCATTAACAATATGTTAAGATGGTAGAGTCGTTTAAGGCATCCGGGACTTCCGTGGCAGAGTACGGCATCGGTCATGCGAATTATCGGCACAGACCGCATCGAAGTATTCTGCCGCAAACGCCGAACGGCGCGACGCCACTTCGACCGTTGGTTACAGGCTATTGGCGGAGCAGTTTGGCGGAAATGGGCCGATGTGACGCAAACGTACACGAGGGCGTCGAAAGCGGGCCTGTGCGTAGTATTTGACGTGCAAGGCGGCTCGTTTCGCGTCATTGCCAAGATCGACTACGAGTTTCAGGTTGTTTCCGTTCTGCATGTGCTGACTCATCAGCAGTACGATCAAGGGAAGTGGAAAAATGAGTGTGAATGTGACTAGCGAACTCGCCGCGACCGTGGGCGTGCAAAACGCCGTTGTTGTGCCGGAAGACTACCTCCGGCTGATTCGGCAGTTGCCGCTGTGGCCGATCGAATCCGCCGCGGTTCATCGGCGCGCGTTGGCGTTGGCCAACGAGCTTCTGACGAAGAAGGCGCACAGCGGCAAATTGTCCCGCGGCGAGGTGGGGTATCTATCGGTGCTCATCGAGCTTGTTGAGAACTACGAGAAGGCACAATTCCCGCGACGAGGAGTCGGCGACGGCGAGATGCTTGCGCACTTGATCGAAGCCAAGGGCGTCACACACATCCAAGTGGAGCGGGACACCGGCATCGCCGCACCAACCATTTCCGCCGTCATCGCCGGCCGAAGAAGGTTGACTCGCGATCAGATTGGGAAGCTCTCGGCCTATTTCCACGTCGCCCCGACAGTGTTTTCATTCGAGGCGTGAGCAGAGATCTGCCAGGACGGAGGAGTCGTCAACGCCTTTGCAGTGCGGCGCCGCGACGAATGCCACGGTGGAGTCTCTACGCCGCCACTTTGATCGGCCCGCTCGGGCATTGGAGCTTGAACAGCCCGAATAGCTCTTCCTGCGTCAGGCCGAGCTTGCGGCGGCCCTCGGCGCCGGAGAAGATGACGTCGAACAACTCGCGCTTCTCCTGCAAGATGCGGTCGATGCGCTCCTCGATCGTGTCGAGCATGAGGAATCGCGTGACCGTCACGGGGCCGTCGACGCCGATGCGATGGGCGCGGTTGATCGCCTGATCCTCGACCGCCGGATTCCACCAGCGGTCGAAGAGGAACACGTAGTTGACGAACTGGAGGTTCAAGCCCACGCCGCCGGCGCCGTAACTCATCAGCAGCACGTGCCGGCTGCGGTCGTCGCGGAATCGCTGGATCACGGCGTCGCGCCGGCCGGACGGAATCTTGCCGTGATACTCCAGCGGGCCGAAACGGGCCAGCCGATCGGCGAGCTTCTTCAGCGTGCCGACCCACTGGCTGAAGATGATCGCCTTCCGGCCGCTTTGGACGATTTCCTCCAGATCGGCCTCGATGCGTTCGAGCTTTGTGCTGGCCTCGGTGAGCGGATCGAAGTTGCAGATCTGTTTCAGCCGCAAGACCAACTCGAAGACGTGTTGAATCGTGGCCGCGTCGCCCATTTCGGTCAGCCGCACGATGCCCTCCTCTTCGGCCAGCCGGTAGCTCTCGCGTTGTTCGGGCGTCAGGTCGAGCGGCTCGTCGTGCAGCAGCTTCGGCGGCAAATCGCGGAGCACCTGATCCTTCGTGCGGCGGAGAACGTGGTCGCCGATCGATCGCCCGATGGCTCGCGGCTTCATCTCGGGCGAAAGGAAGCCGGGGGCGAGGAAATCGAAGATGCCCAAGCAGGTCGTCGGCGCTGTTTTCGACCGGCGTGCCCGTCAGCGCCCAATTGCGCTTGCGCGAAATCGAACACACGACCTCGTTGGTCGAACTGTCGCGGTTCTTGATCCGTTGCGATTCGTCGAGCACGACCAGGTCGAAATGCAGGCCGGCCAGCAATTCGCGATCGCGTAGCAGCAACTCGTAGTTGGCGATTCGCAGCGGGACGTCGGGCAGTTGCCATTGCCACTGGCGTTTGGCCTGATCGCCCTCGACGACCATCACCGGCAACTCGGGCGACCAGACGGCGAACTCCCGCTGCCAGTTCGTCACCAGCGGCTTGGGGCACACCAGCAGCACGCTCTGTACCTGGCCGCGATGCAGCAACAGACGCATGGCGGTGATGGCCTGCATCGTCTTGCCGAGCCCCATTTCGTCGGCCAAGGATCGCCGCTTGCCGCGGGTAGAGAAACGCGACGCCCTCAAACTGGAACGGAAACGGACGGAACGGGAACGCCAATGCCCCTTCGGCCAGCAGCGACTCCAGCGTCGGCTGCAACAGGTAGTGCAACCGGTCGGCAAGTTTGATCACGTCGCTCGGCGGCTTGATGCGGGTATGACTGAACGTGGAACGTCGGTCGTCAAGTCCCCTCTCCCTTTGGGAGAGGGTTCGGGTGAGGGCCGTCGCTCCCTGCCCCTCTGCCAAATGAGGAGGGGAGTTGCTTATGTCGGGGAAAACGAAGCTCCGAACCTGCACCGCCGGGTGCGCGATCGGTATCGAAATCACGCGAGCAGGGGGAAAACCAAAGTCCAGCGGCGGTCGGCACGCTAGCTCTTGTGGTGCAGGCGTCTCGCCTGCGCAGGCGGGACGCCTGCACCACAACGGACTCGGCGACACCACAGCCTCGATCCGCAGATCGATGCTGATGGTTGCCGGCTTCGGCGGCGCGTGCCAGTGGGTCGTCATCGCACTGCCTGCTGGGCCTCTTCGATTGCATCGCGAATTCGCTGGAACGGCTCGGCGAGATCGAACGATTCGGCCAGGTCGGCCAAGCGATCCCCGATCAATCGCCGATCCTCGTCGGCACGCTCCGGCAGTGCCAGGCGATTGCGTCCGAACTGGAAGATCACGAGTCGAGGGCCGCCGCGGTGCGGGCCGTCAACACGGAAAAACCGCTGCGGCGACTCATCCGCCGGCTCGTTGGAAGCCTCCGGCGGCAAAACGAGCACTACCGGCGACGAAACGTATTCCCTGGCAGCCAACGCCGGCGGCCGATCGGTGCATACCAGAAGCGGCGGCGCGCTGCCCTGACTGATCAGCGTCTGGCCGATCTGCTCGCCATAGAGGAACGACTCCAACGTCGGACCGTAGAGTATCTCCTGAGCCCGGTTGGGCTTGATCGGAGCGGTGCAGTGGAACTCGAGCGGCCGCCCGGCGGTATTCAGAATCAAGTACCCCCCGAACAGGCCGTATTGCGAATGTTCGACAACGGTTAAGAACCCCAAAGTTGACTTGCACTTAGAATCCGTGGCGTCCATTCCACCCCTCTATCGTATGCTGTGCCATTCAAGACGCGCAGGCTTCCCACCTTAAACCATCGGCATGGTTGCCTTCTGGCGCATCGGGCGAGCAACGGGGCCGACTTTAGCGGGAACGTCGGCGATGTCTGGGGCGTATCGGGGCGAGGCAGAACCACAAGAACGGCCGTAGGTTTTGCTTCAGCATAACAGACTGACCCACAACGGGTTCCGTTCGGGGGGCATATTGCCACATTTTTGGCAACAGACTGCTCGACAATTTCCGCACCTTCTGCCTATACTGGAAGGTGAAAGGAATGGTGCCCATGAGTCACGAGCCACAGCGAACCCGTCCCCCGCTTTTTAGCCAGATTGACGTTTCGCCCGCTGCGTATACCGGAAACCCGGGTGGCCGGCAGGATATCGAGCAGACCCGGTTGCTGCGTGAGATTCTTGCTGCCCAGGATCGGCAGAACGAGTTGTTGGAGGAGTTGGTCAATCATCTTGGCGGCGCCCAGAAGCAGCGCGCCAACGAGTTGGGACAGTGGAAACAGGCCAATCCGCGATTGGCCCGCAACTGTCGCATGGCGGCCGAGGCCCTGGGCAAGGTGCAGGCCGAGTTTCTCGAATCGCTCACGACCGAGGTGAGCGCGAACTACGAAAACCTGATGGACGGCGAATTCATGCTCAACGAGTTCGTCGATCGTTTTGGCCCGCGCATGGCCCACTTAAATGGCTTGCTCCAGGTGCTCTCGCAACTCAGCGCGACGCCCAACCCGACCATCGCACCCAATGCGCCGTAGTTCGAGAATGATGAGTGATGAATGACGAATGATGGATGACGAGGCACCACTCGACGGCGCGACGTTCATCGTTCGATTCCTTTCTTGTCTTCCATCGGCCGGCATTCTGCTTGCACTGTCGGCGTGCTTCGTTTCGGTAGTGATGCTTGGCTGCCGCCGCGCGGCGGAATCGGCCGATACGAGGAATCGAGATTCGGAAGCTCGGGGCGGGGCGACCACGCCGCAACGCCGCGAGGACGCGGCGGCTAAACTTCAATCGCCAATCGGCAATCAACAATCAGCAATCGACAATCTCCGCTCCGACTGGCCGGTATTTCGCGGCAATGCACAAGCCACGGGCGTTGCCGCCAGCGGGCTGCCGACAAACCTCGAATTACTATGGACTTTCTCGACGACCAAGGGCGGTTTTGAATCGACCGCGGCGATCGTCGGCGGCGTGGTCTACATCGGCTCGACCGACGGCAATCTCTACGCCCTGGACCTGGCCACGAGAGAGAAACGCTGGCAATTCCCCACGCCGCTGGGCTTCACCGCCTCGGCGGCGGTGCGGGACGGCCGCGTCTACATCGGCGACAGCGACGGGACGTTCTACTGCATCGACGCCGCCTCGGGCCGAAAGCTCTGGAGCTATCAGACCGACGGCGAGATCGACTCCAGCGCCAACTTCCACGCCGGCCACGTGCTGTTCGGCTCGCAAGACACGTTCCTCTATTGTCTCGACGCCGTTTCGGGCAAGCTGGTTTGGAAGTATCGGAACCCGGATCAGATCCGTTGCTTTTCCTCTGTAGCGGACGATCGCGCCTTCGTGGCCGGCTGCGACGGGCGGCTGCACGTCATCGACCTGAAGAACGGCGCATCGGTCGCAGAGGTGAAGATCGACTCGCCCACCGGTTCGTCGCCCGCCGTAATGGACGGGACGGTGTTCGTGGGCACCGAGGGGCACGAGTTCTTCGCGATCGATCCGCGGCAGCAGAGAATTCTCTGGCGGTACGAAGCGCCGAAAGGGGCCGCGGCGTTTCGTTCGTCGGCCGCGGTGACGCCCGAAGCCGTAATCGTCGGCTCGCGCGACCGCCAGCTTCACGCCTTCAATCCGAAGACCGGCGACCCGCTCTGGTCGTTCCCGACGAAAGGCCGCGTCGACAGTTCGCCCGTCGTGGTGGGCAATCGGGTGTTCGTGGGCTCGGGCGACGGCCGGCTCTATGCGATCGACGTAAAGAGCGGGGTGAAACTCTGGCAGTTTGAAGCCGGCGGCGCCGTAGTCGCCTCGCCCGCCGTGGCCGACGGCCGGCTGGTGATCGGCAACGACGCGGGACAGTTGTATTGCTTCGGGGCCAGGAAAAGGGATAATGGAGAGAAGACGCCTTTATCCGGCCGGCCAAGAACTTAGTCGCATGGTGGGAGTGGTCCATTATGAAAGACACTGATTTGCTCAACCGCATCGTTGCCGATCCGGAAATTTTCGGAGGAAAGCCGATCGTTCGGAGGATGCGGATTTCTGTCGAGATGATTCTCGGACTCCTTGCCCAGGGCGAAAGCTGGGATGATTTACTGGACGACTACCCCGATCTTGAAATCGACGACATCCGTGCCTGTTTGGCATATGCTCACGCGGTAATCGCCAACGATTCGCTCGACACCGTGGGGGTGGGCAAGCCGTGAAGTTTATGGTCGACCGCTGTGCGGGCCGTCGATTGGCGGAATGGCTTCGTGCTGGCGGGCACGACGTGTTGGAATCTCGTCAGTTGGGCCCTGATCCTGGCGATCTGGCATTGCTTCAGCAGGCCGCTCAAGAGAATCGAATCCTCATCACGATTGACACCGACTTCGGCGCATTGATATTTGCGGGCAACGTTTCACATTCTGGGCTGGTTCGGCTTCCTCACGTCTCCGCCGAGAAGCGAATTGCCATCTTCGACGAAATCCTCAGCCGCCATGCACGTGATCTGGACGCCGGCGCCGTCGTCACAGTTCGCGGCAACAGAATCCGGGTGTCTCGGACACCTCGGAAAGCATAGCAAAGAAACGGTGGCCGCTACCAGCCCATCACCATGTTCGACTCGATCGCCTTGCGCGAGCGCTCCAGGTCGGAGCCCGTGTGCTGCATGTACAGCCGGATGGCGTGCAGCTTGTCGCCGGCGGCCTTGGCCAGGCAATCGCGGGCGGTCGAGCAGGGATCGGTCGCGCCGCTGATGCCCAGGGCCGACTTCGAGATCACCCAGGTGTCGCGCGGCCGCCGGGTCACACGCAGCGGCGGCTCCTGCGGATAGCTGTCACGCACTACTTCGGTGGCGCTCCGATCGTCTTCGGCCCAGGTGATGATGATGTGGTTTGCGGTTTCAATTTCGTACAGGGGCATGAGCGGCCTAGTCCTCGAGCTGATGGGAAGG
The DNA here is from genome assembly GCA_963719005.1 of uncultured Planctomycetia bacterium. Lineage (GTDB taxonomy): Bacteria > Planctomycetota > Planctomycetia > Pirellulales > Thermoguttaceae. The sequence continues at coordinate 562,360 of CAVRAR010000014.1, read as the reverse complement.
GCAGTACCGAACGCATCGTAAGGTCGCGGCCGCGTCTTGTCAACTTCATCGCTCTAAAGAGGGGATGGGGTGATCGGCGAGGTTGGTCGTAGGTTCTGCTTAAGCATAACGAGAGCGTTTTGTGGCAACCCGTTATGCTGAAGCATAACCTACGAGCCAGGGAGGGGATGAAGCAGGTTATCGTAGATACCAGATCGCGCAGATCTCCCATGTTGCCGTAGCTGCGAAACGGGATGCGGGTGCGCGTGTGAAATCGGAGCGATCTCCCTGTCCATCGCCAGTTTTGTGGGAAAAAAGCGTCAAAACCCCTATGGACGCGGTCTTCCCAAAATGGATAGACTCCCGCGCTGATTGTTGGTAGTTCCGCCTTCAGGCGGCAATCGGGCCGCCTGAAGGCGGAACTACGAACGACTACGATCGGTTACGTTCCGCAAAGAAATGGCTCGGGACTGCCCGGCTTGCCCGGCGAGGTTCAAGGAGGAACACGCGATGCGGTGCCTATCCCTGCGAAGTTTGGCGTTCTTGGCGGCGGCCCCGCTCGTCTTGGTCGCCGGGACTGCGGCGGGCCAGCGGCCTGGGCTGCTGCCCGCATCATCGGATGAGATTCGCGTGATCGACCCCGCCGGGGCCAAGGGGGAGACGCGAGACGTCGGCAAGAGTCCGGCGTCGGCGGTCCTTGAGGAGCCCCCAGGCAGCGTTCCAACTCCGGCCAAGCACAAGCCGGCGGCGGGAGCGAACGTCGAGGTTGCGGCGGCGAAAGCCAATCCGGCCGACGAATCGCTCAGCCCGATTCCCGATCCGCAGGAAGGCCCTCCGCCGCCGCTGGTGGCAGCGAGTTTCAAGGGCGTCGTCCCGGGGACTTCAACCGCGGCGGACGTTGCAAAGGCCTGGGGCCAGCCGAAGAAGACCACCAGAGTCAACGGTTCCCTGGTGGAACTATATTCCGTCGAGCCGTTCAAGCGGGTGGAAGTGAATTATGCCGACGGCAAAGTGTCGTCGCTAGTGATTCGGCTCGATCGCTCGTTTCCCGTCAATGCCGTAGCCAAGCAACTCGATCTCATCGCGGTCCGTCCCGTGCTGGTGGTCAACGAATTGGGCGAAGTCCTCGGCCGGGCGTATCCCGAGCGCGGCGTGCTCTTGGCGTTTGCGCCGGCCGACAAGCCGGGCAAGGCGTCGATGAAGGTGTCGCAGATCATCCTCGAACCGATCTCGGCGGAGTCGTTCGTGCTTCGCGCCGAAACGACGATGGATAGCCGGCACGACCTCAGCCGCCGCGACCTGGAACAGGCGTTATCGTTGGAATCCGGCAACGCGCGGGCGCACTGGCTGTACAGCCGCGTGCTGGCGGCCACCGAGCAGTACGAAAAGGCGGTAAGAGAAGCGGGTGAGGCCGTTCGGCTCGATCCCGACGACGCGCAGTATCGCGTGACGCACGCCCAAGCCTTCGCGCAAGCCGGCCAACTGCCCGAGGCCCTTGCAGAGGCCCGCAAAGCCGTTGCCATCAGCGAAGGCCGGCCGCACGTGAAGGCGCGGGCGACGTGCATGGTCGCCGATCTGTTGGCGTCCGGCCCGAAACCCGACTTCAAGAAGGCGCTGGCGGTTCATACGCAGGCACTGCAAATTGGCCGATCCGCTCTGTTGCGATCCGCATCCGGCGATTCGGCTGGCGGCGAAGGAAGTGCAGATCGACGCGTATCTTGGCGCCGCACACGACATTGCCTGGGGCGAGTGGAAAGACAAGCCGAAGGCGGTGGCGCAGTGGTTGGAACGGGCGAAAGCGGTGGCCGACGACGTGGTCGCCAACGAGGGCGGCGGCCAGGAGCAACTCTTCCGCGTACACGCCCGGGCGCTGGCCGCTTACGTCGGCTTGCACGACGCCATCGACCCGTCGCCTGCCGCCGAGGGACTCAGCGAGACGGGCGAGAAGCTGATCGCCGCGGCGCGCGACCCCGGCCGCAAAGCCCGGCTGCAATGGGAGCTTGGCATGGCGCTTTACGATGCCGTGCAGGTCTGTCAAATGCGCTCCGACGCCGAGAACGCGCTGAAGTACGGCGAAGCCGCCGCCGAACACCTTGCCCACGCCATCAAGGCAAGGCCGTCGAGCGCTTCGACGTTCCTGCTGGGGCGATTGTACTTCCGCCTGGGTGCGATCTACGCGATGAACAAGCACGACCACCAGGCCGCCGTCGGCTGGTTCGAGAAGGCCGTTCCGCTCTTGGAACGCGCGACTCCCGAAGACCTCGCCGGCGAGGTCGGCCGTCAGGGCGAGGCTTTCGTGGGCATGGGCGTCTCTTATTGGGAGACCGGCCAGCGCGACAAGGCCGTCGCGTTGACCATCAAGGGTGTCACCTGGATGGAGCAGGCCGTCAAGCAGGGCACGCTCGACCGCTCGTTGCTGGCCGTTCCTTACAGCAATCTGGCGTCGATGCAACGGAAGCTGGGGGCCAGCGATCAGGCCCGGCATTTCCAGGAAATGGCCGGCCGCGTCAAGAGCGAGAAGCTAAAATAGGGGGACTGTCCCAATTTTTCGTATCAGCGAAAATGGGACTGTCCCCTTTGCCCGGATTCGGCATCGTTACGATTCCATTGCCGCAGAAATCGGTACAACCCCGAAATGGACGGATTTTCTCTCTTCCGGAGCGGACTAGCGGTCGCCTACGTCCTATATTTTCGAGGTTGAGGTGGCAGTCGTGCTGCTACCCCGGGGCCGGTGCTGCCACCGCCGCCCCAAACCGATGAACCAGAATCTGTTTTCCCGTTCCGACGCGGAGAAGTCGCTATGAGACGTTACCTAAGTTGGGCCTTTCTCGTGGCCGCGGGTCTTCTGTTGGGTGTGGCGTCCAGTTCTTATCAGCGCAGCAACGCCGATCCGCCGGCGTCCGCCGCCAGTGCCGATAGTGCAAACGCCGACGCCGTCGCCGAACTGAAAGAGATCAACGCGCAGTTGAAAGAGATCAACGCCCACTTGCAGAAGGGAACGACCAGAGTCTTTGTGATGATGAATCCCCCGCAGTAGCCGTCACAGGCGTTCACCGGCCGCATGTATCCGGCATACGCCGTTGCCGCGCTCCTTGACGCTCTGCATGAGGTTGCCAGCTCCAGTTCGGCACACGGCGCGTGCCTGGTACGGCAATCACCAGCCGATGCGCTGCTCGATAAGAAGCACCTGATAGCCGATCAAGACGGCGTACAGCGCCACGCTGACGGGAATCAGGTATCCGACGCGCAATTGCGTGCCGAACAGATAGTAGTTCCTGAAGATCAGCAGCACCGGCAGGCCGACCACGGTCAACAGATACTTGCCGATCACGAACGCTTCGAAGCCGTGATCGAGAAGCCTCGCCATCAGTGGATTGGCTTCGCAGCCGCCTCCGTGCAGCACGTAAGCCGTCAGGCCGGCATCGACGAACGTGGCGGCGATCAGCGCCAGGACGCCCAGGAAAATGACGGGCGAAAAACGGTCGGTGAAGTACGGCCGCCGATGCTCCTCGATGCGGCGGTTTCTCATGCGACTGGCCGGCCGGCGAAATCGCCGCCCAGGGGCGGGTGGGCTTCTCGCCGCCGGTCCGATTGAATTCGACGATCGGCCTCGGCGGCGTCAAGAGGGACAGTCTCATTTTCGATGACGTGAAAATCGAGACGGTCCCCGGCTTCTGCCGGCGGGGCCGGAGCAGAGGATTGCACGAGTGGTTCGAGATGCGGACTCATGGGATGCATGGCAACGGTTACGGTGAGGGGTTCGGATTCGCCAACAACGACGATAACGGTGTGCGTGAGCCGAGGTCTTCCTGAGACGCCGCAATTGTGACGCTCACCGTCCATTGCCTCCCGCTCGTATCGCTATTGTTGGGAACGAAGGTGACGACGTAGTACGTCGGGTTCGTCGGGCGCCGAAGGTCTCACAGAATTCATTTGTCGGCGAAGAGGTCGGAAGTTGGGCGACGTTTGTGGCCGGATTCAATCGCAAGCACGTTTCCAGCATCTTCATCGCCTCGGCGAGCACTTGAAGACTGCCTTGGTCGCATTGTTTTCGCACCTCGGAGACGTGTTCGACGCGCAGGGCGGAGGCGACCCGCCGCCACGCCACGCCGAGAATGGCGGTGAACAGCACGACAAACACCACTACCAGCATCAGCGCGTAGCCGCGGCGTTGGGATCGACGTCGAATCATGGTTTCTTTTTCACGACGAGCGTGCATTTACGGGTCAGGGCCTTCCAGGAATCGGCCGTCTTCCAGTCATGCGGAAAATGGTACGCGAAAGTGAGCGTTATCGTCATGTTGTTGGGATCGGTATCGTCGATCGTCATATCCTCGACGTTGCTAGCCACGGTCGCCGAGCCGCCCGCGGTCTGGTTCGATCGCAACAGCGTGTGGGAACTGGCGACCACCTGGTAATCGATGATGGTGTCCTCACTGTCCCACGTCGCCGTGCCGGCTGCGGCGTAGCCCTGGGAACCCGCGCCGTAGGGATAGACTCCGTCGAAACATAGCTGGAGATGGTCGCCGTTGCCGTCGCTCGTCTTTCTGCACGCCAGCAGGAGCCCTTGTTGTTTTGCACCGGCGACCGTTTTGAGCAATCTTCGGGAAGAGCGCCGCCGGTATCGCGACCGATCGCCGCAACGGCGATTTGCATTTCTTGAAAGAGCTGGCCCCAGACGATCAGATCCGTGGTCGAAGGCATCAGCAGCCGCCACGTCGCCGATAGCATGACGGCCAGAAACGCCGTCAGAACGCAAGCGACGGAGACTTCGACCAGGCTAAATCCGCTTCGGCGCTGCATGAGACACTCTCATTGGGATATGTTCACGGTTACCGACACGTTGGCCGTCACGTCCGGCTGCGCGGTGCCATCGGGGTTCTTGCAGCCAAACGAGCGTTTGATCGACGTGATCGCCACGTCGTTGCGTGACGATCCGCACGGCGTCGGCGATCAGCGAATACGCCGCCGGCTGCGCCTTGGGCGCGCTCAGCGTCACGGTGACGGTGTCATTCTTGAGCAATTTGACGCAGCGGTTGCCTGCGGGGAGTATGGGCCACCAGGTCACCCCGTCTGAATCGGTGATCCCGGCACCGGGCGAGGCTTGATTCACGGGCGACAGCGTCAACGTCGAGGGCTGCATTGTTCGGGGCATGTGACGATGTAGGCGGCATTCGTAAGGGCTAATGCCGTGTTGGTAGGCCACGTCGCTTCGATCGAGTACCAGCCGTCGGCGGCAACGGGAATACTCCACGTTGCGACGTGGACCGGCCATCGAGGTCTCGGCATAATGGTAATCGCCTTTGTATCCAGCGGAGGACGCCGATACGAGCGTGTTGGCGGTCCCCGCCGTGAAGACGCCGACTCCGTCGTTGCTCCCCGGCGCCGTCCCGTCGTAATCATCCAGGTAAACGACCGGCGACGGGATTGGGGTCAGCGAAGAGGACGTAACGGTGCCGGAGGTCGCCTGGCGCCGGCCCCGAGCTTGCGCAGCCACGGATCGTCATAAGGCGTCACGTACCACACGTGGCGCTGGTTCTGCTCGGGACGGATCCATGCTTGCATCGTCGGTCGTGTTCTTTCCCCAATCTCTGGAGGGCGTTCGGCAGTCATACGTGGGAGTTGTTCTTGATCGGTTGCAGCCCGCGCGACGTGATCGCCAGCAGCGGGAACAATCCCGCCAAAGTCACCCCCAGCACCACCATCGCCACCGTGAATTCCAAGAACGTGAATCCCTCACGATCCGGCATCCTGCGCGAGGCTCGGCATTGCGTTTGTCTCATGGCGGTTCGATCGTCGCGTCTCATTGGAACCCCGGAGTAAATGTGGCTCCGCCAATACTGACCGTCCCTGAGACCGATCCGGTGTCGTCGAGAGTCAAATAGCCCAGTCCGTTGACGGGCGTCGCCGTTGTAGTCGGCGGCGTGTTGGGGTCGGGCAGCGAGATGCTATACCGATATCCGCCGATCGAGCTGACCCCGTCACTCGGGATGCCGTTGTCCAACACAGCCATGCCTTGCAGGGTGCTGATGCTGGAGGTATAGCTGCGATTCTCCAGCCAATAGAGCCGTTCGGCGGCCCAGACGGCGCGGAGATTCGCTACGGCGATGTCGACGCGCGACTGCTGGACGGCGCGTTGGAAGCTGGGCACGCTCATCGCCGCCATCACGCCGATCAGCGTCGTCACCACCATCAGCTCGGTGAGCGTAAAGCCCCGGCGCACTGTGCGGCGATCGGCGGTTTGCGGCGTGGTCGTCATGGCGGCTTAGTGGATTTTTCCCGACATCTCGAACATGGGCATATAGATCGACAGCATCAGGCCGGCCACGGTGGATCCCATGAAGACGATGATCATCGGCTCCATGAGTTTCGTGACCTTGCCGATGAGACTTTCCATCTTCTCCTTGTAGTAGGGGGCCATCTGCTCCATGACGGCGGCGAGTTGCCCCGATTCCTCGCCGATGCGGACCATGTTGGTTATCATCGAGGTGAACAACCCGGTCTCTTCGAGTGAGGCAGCCAACGGTCGGCCGGCGGCCACGCGGTTGTGCACCAGCTCGAGCGCCTCGCGGTACACCGGCCGCGTGTGAAAGACGCCTTCGAGGACGCCGATGGTTTCCAGCATGGGGACGCCGCTCTTGAGCAACAGGGCGATGTTCGACGCGAACTGGTACATCGCCGACTGCACCATCAACTCGCCGACCATCGGCAAGGCCATCATAACGCCCGTCACGTGGCGGCAGCCCGCGTCGGTATGCACCCACCAGCGAAAGGCGAACGCGGCGGCGCCGATTCCCATCGCGGCGAAAACCCCGTACTTCACGATCCAGTTCGACAAATTGACGACGAACTGCGTGATGGCCGGCAATTCCGCGCCCATGTCATGGAACATCTTGGCGAAGGTGGGCACGACGAACCAGAGCATGGCGGTCACTGCGCCCACCGCCACGCAAACCAAGATGATCGGGTACATCATGGCGCCGGAAATTTTGCGGCGTGTCGCGCGCGTTTCCTGGATTTGCTTGTTGAGTTCCAGCAGCACCAGGGACATCTGGCCGGTGACTTCGCCGGTGCGGATCACTTCGACCCAGTGGTGCGAAAAGACTTTGGTATAATTGGCGGCGGCGGCGTGCAGCGAGCTGCCCGACGACACCCGCGCGGCGATGTCCTCGAGCACCTTGCGCATTTTGTTGCTTTGGGTCTGCTCCGCGCCGATCTGAACCGCCTGCAACAACGGCGTGCCGGAGGCGATCAAGGTCGAGAGCTGATGGAAGAACGTCATCTTGTCGTCCATCTTGATGCCGGCGTGCATCTTGCTGGACACGCGGGCTCGGGCGATAAACCAGTCTTCAAACGCCATGATCTAGTCCTCTTCAGCCGAGGCCACGGTCAACACTTCTTCCAAGCTGGAGAGCCCTTCGCGGACTTTGTCCATGCCGCTGTCGATCAACAATTTCATACCCTGTTCGCGTGCGGCGGTGCGCATGTCGGGCAAAGGGGTGCGCGACTGGATCAGCGTGGCCATGTGGGGCGTGATCCGCACGACTTCGAAGACGCCGATGCGTCCCCTGTAGCCGGTTCCGCGGCAGTGATCGCAGCCCTTTGGACGGTACAACTGCTGCCCCGGCTCGAGGCCGTGCAACGTTGCGGTTTCCGGGTTGCACTCGTAGGGCTCGCGGCACTCGCGGCAAAGCCGCCGGATGAGGCGTTGGGCTTCGAGCACGCGCAGCGTGGAGGCCAGCAGGAAGGGTTCGATTCCCATGTCCATCAAACGGTTGACGGCGGAGAGCGAATCGTTCGTGTGAATCGTGGAGAGGACGAAGTGGCCGGTCAGCGCGGCGCGAAGGCAAATACCCGCCGTCTCCTGGTCGCGCACCTCGCCAACCATGATCACGTCGGGATCTTGCCGCAAGAACGCCCGCAACGCTCCGGCGAAGGTCAAGCCGACCTGCGTCTTCACTTGAACCTGGTTGATTCCCTTGAACTTGTACTCGACGGGGTCTTCGACGGTGCAGATGTTCGTGTCAGGCTCGTTCAACAGATTGAGGCAGGCGTAGAGAGTGGTGCTCTTGCCGCTGCCGGTCGGACCGGTCACGAGCATCAGACCGTGCGGCATCTGGATCGACTCGATCAAGTCTTTCGACTGCCGTTGGTCGAAGCCCAGTCCGGTGAGCTCGATGGGAATGGCGCCTTTATCGAGAATGCGCATGACCATCTTCTCGCCGTACACGGTGGGGACGGTGCTGACGCGGAGGTCAATCCGCTTCACCCCGTCTCGCACGCCGATGGCGCCGTCCTGGGGGATGCGCTTTTCGGCGATGTCCATCTTCGCCAAAATCTTAAACCGCGAAATCATGGGCACGAACTGCGCTTTCGTCGGCGGCGTCAGTGCCCGCAACTCGCCGTCCACGCGCAGCCGAACCGCGCAGGAATCCTCGAACGGCTCGAGGTGAATGTCGCTGGCGCCCGTCCGCAGAGCCTCCTGGAGGATCTGATTCACCATGCGTATCACGCGCCCGTCGGGTCCGGCGGGGGCGGGCGCATCGATCGCCAGAACGCTCTCATCCTCTTGCTCCGGCTCCGGCTCGTCGTCCTCCTCTTCGTCCTCGCTGGCAAAGTCGTTCAGGCGGCTGATGAACTTGGTGCGGGTCGCCAAGAACAGCGCTTCCTGGGCCTTTTCGACCACCGACATCGGCGCCATCATCGGCCGGATATTCATGCCGGTGAGCAATTGCAGCTCGTCGGTCATGAGCATGTCCTCGAACGTGGAGAAGGCCACGTCCAGAGTGTCTTCGTGAATTTCCACCGGCACGAAGTGGTGATCGCGGCAGAGTTTCTCGGGCAGCACGCCGGCAAGCTGCGGATCCATCTCGTCCGGGGCGATGTCGAACAAGGGCACCATGAGGTAGTCGGCGTAAACCTCGGCGATATGCTGGTCGAGAACGAGCCCCTTTTTCACCAGCAGACCTTCCAGCGGGCCGTGATCCTTGGCCCGCGCCTCGCCGAGGTGCTCGATCTGATCGGGCGTGAGTATCTCCTTCTCCAGCAGAAGCTGGATCAACAGCGATTGCGAGTTGTTGGCGATTTCGCTGGTGGTTGCCATGTATCTTACCTTGCCGACTTCCCCGGCTTATCTTTCGCCGCGTGCTTTGCGACGCCGTCCACGTAGCCGAGTTGCACGGTCTTCCCCTCTGATAACAGCAGTACTTTGTGGGGAAGAATAGCGGCGATGATGCAGCTCGGGGTCTGGTCGCCCGGCTGCAGGATCGCCTCCTTCTCCTTGTAGACTCGCCCGTTGATGATCGCCATCCGCTGCTTGCCCATGATGCAGGTTGCGTTGAGAACGAGGCTGGAGTTGGCGGCGCCGGCTGTTTTCGCCGCGGCATCCCACTTTGTCCCATGTGTCCCCGGTTTTCCGGATCGGGCCAGGGTGGCTTTCTTGGACTTGTAGTCGGCCGGCAGGAACGGGTTGCGTTGCGGGAAAGGGAGGAACTGCGGTATGAGGACCGCAGCGGAAAACGCTTGTGCGTCCGGCCGTTTTGACCCCGCTTTGCCGGCAGCGTCCACTGTGTGCGGCAAGGCGTCTTTCAACGCCGGCCAACTCCAGTAGAGCGCCACGGCCAAAACGCTCGCCAGCGGAATGAATCTGTTGATCGAAGTTGGCATGTTAGCCCATCATTCCCACGACTGTGACGTCCATGTCAAGCTCCTCTTCGCCGTCACGCGCCTTTGGGGTGAGATTCAGCTTTTCCACGCGGAACAACCTTTCATCCGATTCCAACCAAGCGAGGAATTGGTCCAGCTCGACAAGCGAGCCCGACACCTTGAGCGACAGAGAGACCACCTGGCAGGGACCGAGAGGCTTGGCAACGCCCGGGCTAAAGGAATCCAGCTTCAGCGGAGAGCGGCGAATCGCGGCCAATACGTACTGCACCCACTCGTCGGCGTCCACTTGCTTCGGCAAACGCGGTTTGATCTGCCGAAACTGCTTTCGCAATCCTTCGACTTCGCCGGCCAAGGAGAGGCGTCGTGCGAACTCGGCTCGTTTTTTGACCGCGGCGGTGATGCGATTGTCCAGCGGCATATAGACGGCGGCGTAACCGATTCCCAATACAATCGCCATCACAAAGAGCCGCAGTTGCATGGGATTGTGCAACTGCTCCAGCAGGTTGTTCTTCTTGTCGGTTCGGCGTTCTTGTCCTATCGTCGCGTTCATTTTCCGGCCTGACAAGTGATTGTGAAGCCGGCCATTACCCCGGCCGAACCCTTTTCCTTGCTGCCGATTTTCGAGATGCTTCCGAGCTTGACTTGAGGGAAATCGCGTTGCATCGACGGATCGGCGCGTAACGTGTTCACAAATTTAAAGACGCCGGGCGGCACCGCCCCGCGCGGGAGCAGTTCCACCGTCGCCCCGAACCGGAACGCCTTCTTGCCGCCGCCATCCAAGGTGCCGTCCGCCTGGAAGGTGGTCAGTTGGAAGGCGTTCGGCAGACGGCCGAGAATGTCGCGGACACGGCTTGTCCATATCACGCGGCTGTCGAGAAAGCGATGAAGCGATTCGAGTTTTTCCTTCAGACTTTTCTTTTCGGCTTCCAACGCCCCGATGTCCGACGAGACAAGGATCTTGTTTTCATGGCATTGCATTTGCGCGGCGGCGCAGGCCGAATGCACTTGTTCGTCTCGGTGGAAAAGACAGAGTCCCATAAGCGCCATCAGCACGCATTCGCACGCCAGTTCGCCCCAGGGAAAGATGTCGCGTAGCGAAGCCTTGGGCTTCATCAACCGGGACAGATCGAAGCCGGCGTCGGCCTGATCCACGCACCCCAACGCCAGGCCAAGAGCCATTGCCTGCGAGTTGAGTGGCGGGTCTTCGTGCCAGAGCATGCGAGTGCCGATTTCGCTGGGCAGTCCTTCCTTTTGAAGGCGCTCGTGAAGATCACCGCGTCCGTGCACGATCGCGTACTCCAAGGGCGTCTCCATTTCGTAATAACGGCTCTGGCTCATCAGAGTCCGCGCGGCGGAAAGGATGGCCATGCCCTCCGACAAGGACGGCATCGCAAAACACCGCCAGGCCAAGGGCAGGTCGTTGATGGTCAACACGGCCATCCCTTCCGCGGCGCCTAGAAAAATTCGCAAGACTGTGGTGGCGCGGCGCGGTGGACGATGTTGCTTTGCCGCTGCCCGAACCAAGGCGCAAGGGGCCGGTTCGGTGCGACATACCTGGGCGCCGCAGCGCTGCAAGACGGCCAGCACGGCCGCCATGTATTTCTTGCGACAGGCGGTCACGGTGGCCACCGACGCTTTGTTGATAACGCTCTTGACCATGTCGATGGTCAAATCGTCGGTGGTGACGTTGGGCGAGCAGAGCAGTTTCTGCATCACGCCCGCCGGCGACGTGTCGGTGGCGCCCCGCAACGGCCGGGTTCCAAAGAACACCCGCGAGTTCGGCAGCCCGATGGCGACTTGCAGACGCCGCTGCTTGCGTCCTTGCAGCGATTGCAGGACTCGCTCGATTACGTTCAATAATTCGTTCGGAGGACACGGCTCGGTGCGCGAGACGATTTCCACCGGTCCCAGCGGCGTAACGGCCACCTCGCTGACGGCGACTTCGTGTTCGCCAAGGTACAGCCCGACAAACCTGCGCATCGAGAATTTGGCGAGCAAGGATTTCATGGCGTCGCTGTCCGTCAGGTTCTTCTCAGGAGGCACAATTGCTGTCGGCCGCGCCATGTTGCGCGCGGCGCCGGGGCGGCCGTCGTGGTGCCGCCCCGCATTGCGGGCGCGCTTCCGCGGTGGCGCGACTGCCACCCGGACACATGGCTGACCCGCCTAGGTAAAAAAGCGGGCGGCGCGACAAGTCGGCCGCCCGCTGTTGCCTCTTTCACTATCCCGCCGCACTTGGCGGCGGGAGAAGCGGCCTCAAACGACGAGGCTCAATCGCGCGCGCCAATCAGCCGCTATTGACCCATCGGGTTGACTTCGGTGTCGATCGAGCTGTTTGTGCCGGCTAACGTTAGAGGTACGGGTCACGGCCGCGTCGGCTGTGGGAACGTACCCTGCTTCATCGTAAACAACCGTGTACTTGCCGTAGCTGCTGCTGGCCCCAATGCGGGAAAGGGTGCTTTCCCAGTGCGAATCCGCCGTGCCGACGGTTGCACCTTTCTTCACCGTTACCGCGATCTTGGTGCCCGACGACCCCGTCTCCACTAAAGTACTTCGGCGGTGTTTGGTTGATGTCAAGTTGGTCGGTGATGCTCGCAGGCATCCCGCCGCTTTTGCCCGTCATTGGCCACCGTGCCGTCGGAGGCAATCTCCCAGCCCAGTAAGAGCCGTTCTTGGCCAGAAAGCGTTCCTGGGCGGAACGAACGGCCGACAGGTAATTGAACGCCTCGGCGGCCTTGGAACGCTCGACCGACTTGAGGAACTGCGGCACGCCGAAGGCGGCCAACACGCCGATGATCACAATGACCACGGCCAATTCGACCAACGTAAACCCTTTGCGAGATTCGGTAGCACGACTCATCTAGTCTCTCCCTTGTGTTATGCGCCGATGTTCGGCGTGCGAATGTCAAAATGTACTAACCTACGGTATTGTCTGTCGCTCCCCCGCCGCGTCTGGCGGCGAGAAGACCATTTCGCACGATGCGGCACGACTGCTCGCACAGCGCAGCGAATCCTATTGTCCCATCGGGTTGATCTCGGCGACGATCGTGCTGCAGCGGTAGTGCGGGCCGGGGTGCTGCTGGTGCCCTGGCCGGGACGGAATGTATCCCATCTGATCGTAAGCGACCGAGTAGGGGCCGTAGCTGCTGGTATCTGCAATTCGCGTCAAGGTGCAGCACCAAGTCGGTGTCTTGGCCGTAGAGCTATACGCCGTGATGGTGATCGTGACGCCGGTGGTTGCGCCATCCGCCGCGCCGGTAAAGTACTTCGGCAGCGTTTGATTGATGTCCAACGTCTCAGCGGTAGAGCCGCCCCCCACGCTCGTCATGCTGCCGGCGGCATTGATCGTCCGTCCCAGTAGATGCCGTTCTTGGCGAGATACCGTTCCTGGGCCGAGCGGACGGCCGAGAGGTAATTGAACGCCTCGGCGGCCTTGGAACGCTCGACCGACTTGAGGAACTGCGGCACGCCGAAGGCGGCCAGCACGCCGATGATCACGATGACCACGGCCAATTCGACCAACGTGAACCCTTTACGAGATTCTGTAGTACGACTCATCGAGTCTCTCCCTTGAGTTGTGCGCCGACACTCGGCACGCGAATGTTTGGAAAGTAACTACCCGCCGGCGAATCCTGAACACCGGCGCGGTGTCCGGACACCGCGGATGCAGCAGTCTCGCCGCTACTAAAACGAATAGGTCGGAAAGAACGGGTTGTCAACCGAAACCATGCGTGAATTCGTGCGATTTGCGGGCTTCCGCGGGTCCGGATTGCCGACGACCAGCGGCCGCCGCAGGAGGAGCCTGCATTTCCGGCAGAATTCGCACGACTGCGCCCGCGGGGGCCCGGAATTTCGCTTCGCCGATTCACCTCGGAGCGAACGGAGAAGACGGCGGCGGCGCGGCACACTCCCCGCTACGTCCGCCGATCTGAACGGTTGTCTAGTCCGATGGCGGGCTCGCCCCCCGCCGCGGGCGGCGTCGAGTCGTTGCCGCGTGCGACTCTCAAGCAAGAGCGCCGCTTCCTACACCGCGCCGGCGGCCGGCTGCGGCTCCGCCGGGCCGTTGACGAACTGCTCGAGTGTGTTGGTCAGCGTGCGTTTGTCGAACGGCTTCACGATGAAGTCGGTGGCGCCGAGCTTGAACGCGTCCTTCAGAATGTTCTTCTGCCCGAGCGCGCTGACTACGACGATCTTGGCGTTGGGATCCAGCGCGATGATTTCGACGCAGGGCGTAAATGCCGTCGTACTCGGGCATCACCAGATCGATGGTCATGGCCATGGGCCGAAGTTCGGCATAACGCTCGACGGCTTCCTTGCCGTTGCGGGCTTCGCCGACGATTTCCCAGCCGGCGCCGCGGGCCGCCTCTTTGATCTTCTCGCGGACGATCGCGGCGTCGTCGGTGACAAGCAGAGTTTTTGCCATAGCGATAGTTCCCTTATTCAGATGGTTCGCGCTGGTCGCCCCACGCATGCCACGGTCACCTGCCCGGTGGCGAGATCGAAACAGACGCGGCGGCCGCTGTTGCCGCCGGCGTCGTGAGCGACAATGTCGATGCCGGCGGACTCCAGGGCCTCGAGCGCCGCCTGCACGTTGTTCTCGCCGATTCGGGAGAACTGGCCGTTGCCGAACATGCAGGCGCCGCCGGCGAGCTTGGCCGTCAGCTCCGATGGCAAAACGCCTTCGCGTTGAAGTGTCGATATCATGTGAGGAATCGCGGTATCGGCGAACTTGGCGGGATTGTCGTCGCCGCCGCGGGATTTCGGAAGCACGATGTGGCTGAGCATGCCCAGGCGGCGGCGAGGCGAATACAACGTTACGGCGACGCAGGAGCCGACGATCGTCGTCAACCGGTTCGGCTCGGCGGCGCACACCGCTTGGCCCATCCCCACGGCAACGTCAACCGGTGATTGAGCGAATTGAAGGCAAGGCATGCTGCACCCCGGTGTTCGATGGCGGGTGTCGAGGTTCATTCGGGTCTTGTGCAAGGCGTTTTCCATCGCCGTACGCAGCGCAACGGAGGGAACGAACAACAACCACCAGTTCAACTCCTCGTCCTCGTTGTGGAAACAGGTGCGGCAGATCAGCACCGTGTCTCGCGCGCCGGCCTGGGCCACCAGCACCTGCTCGACCACGCTCGCCCCGTAGTCCCGAACGAAAAACGGCGCGGAAGGCACCAACTCGTGGTCGATCAGCCGGGTGATGGCGTTCACGTAGGAGCAACCGAGGATATTGCCGGTCTCCATCAGCGCCGATTGCTCCAATTCGTTCCATTCCGGGCCGGTGTTGGGTTCGGTCTGCAACAACGAGGCGGCCAACTGCCGGCCGTTCTCCTCGTTGAACGTCAGAACCATCGACCCGCCGATTTCGCCTTCGAGGTTCAGCACGACCATCGTCAGCAGGTCGTCGCCGAGGTTCAGTTCGGCGACGGCCTCTTCCAACGGCATCTCGCACACCTCGTCCAGCGTCAGCCGGATGAGGCTGTTCGTCCATCGGCACATGGCCGCCGAGGCGTCGTGCGTGGCCGAAGCGAAAAGCTCCCGCAAGAGATGTATTTTCGGTGTTAGCCGGACATTCGACATGCGTCATTGGGATTTCTCCGAAGTAGCCGCCGCGGCAATGCCGGAGCGTGATGACATTTCGATCAGCGCGTGCGGATCGAGGATTAGGGACACGCGGCCGTCGCCGAGGATGCTGGCCCCGGCGATGCCGGCGACGTTGCGGTAGTTGTCGGCGATCGACTTGATGACGACGTCTTCTTCGCCGATGACTTGATGCACCGCCAAACCAAGCTGTTGGTTTCCTTCGCCGATGATCACCAGGCTCGTGGTGCTGCGACTCTTCCGCGGCGTGCTTCTTGGCTTCCTGCCGCCAGTTGAAGACCCTGCCCAACTTCAGGATCGGCACGACCCGGTCGCGCACGGAAGCCATCGGGCGTCCTTGCACCGTGTGGATTTCGTCGCGGCCGACGTTGACGATCTCCGCTACCGATTCCAGCGGGACGGCAAACGCGTCGCCGTCGATTTCGACCATCAAGCTCGGCAGGATGGCCAACGTCAGCGGAAGCTTGATCGTCAGGGTGGTGCCGCGGCCGAGTTCGCTGTCGACGTCGATCGAGCCGTTGAGTTCCTCGATCTTCGAGCGAACGATGTCCATGCCGACGCCGCGGCCGGAGACTTCCGTCACCTTCTCGGCGGTGCTCAGGCCCGGCAGCCATATCAACTGGTGGATCTCCCGCGGCGTCATCCGCTCGGCGTCGGCGGCCGAAACGAGCCCGCGCTCGACGGCCTTCGCGCGGATGCGGTCGGTGTCCAGGCCGTGCCCGTCGTCCGACACCTGGATGATGATGTTGCTGCCGCGATGGAAGGCGCAGAGCGTGATCGTGCCGTAGCGGGGCTTTCCGGCCGCCAGGCGGACCTCCGGCGATTCGATGCCGTGATCGGCGGCGTTGCGGATGATATGAATCATCGGGTCGCCGAGCTCGTCGATCATCCGTTTGTCGAGTTCCGTGCCTTCGCCGCTGATCTCCAGGCGAATCTCCTTCCCGTTGGCGCGCGTCAGGTCGCGGATCACGCGATGGAACCGGCTGAACAGCGGCCCGATCGGCAGCATTCGCATGTTCATCACGCCTTGCTGGATGCCGTCGCTGATGCGGTCGAGCAGGTGAATCGCCTCGAAGAGATCGCCGACGCCGTCGCGGGCATCGGCAAGGTCCTTCTCCCCGACGGACTTCTTCAGCTTGTCGCCGATCTGCGTAATGCGGGCCTTGCCGATGACCAACTGGCCGGCCAGATTCATCAACTCGTCGAGCCGTTCGATGTCGACTCGCAGCGTCTCGGCGGGTTTGGCGCCGGGCTCGGCGGGTCGGGCTTCGGTTGCCGTCGCGGCCTGCGTCTGACGCCGTTCCAGCGGCTCGACGGCCACGCTCGTGACGCCCGCCACCTGCAACAGGCGCTGCACGGCCTCCGGGCTCTTGTCGGTGACGACGGCGAACTCGATCGAGGCGATCTCCTCCAGAGTCTCCATGCGCGGCCAGCGGCGGATTCAGGTGGCGAATTTCGCCCACGTTCGCCAGCTTGCTGGCAGAGCAACTGGGCTTTCAAGCCGACCAAGGGAAGATTCGCCTCAAAAACGATCTGACCGATCAGCACGTCGTCGCGTTGTTCCGCGAGGATCACGTCGGCAAGACGCCCGCGCAAGTCGTCGCTGATCTCGGCGGCCGAGACGGAGGGCGCCTCGGCCGCGCTTTCCGGCGACGCGAGAAGCGGTGCGGCGGTTGGCGTGGCGGAGGCCGAAGCCGCCGCCGTCTCGTCCGAGGCGCTGGCGGCCAACAGCTCTTCGGCCAGGGCCGGAAATCGGTCGTCCAGGATCTCGCCGCTCTGCAAGGCGTTGACGCTCTGCCGCAACCCGTCGGTGCACGACAACAGGGCGTCGGTGATTTGCGGCGTCGGAACGCAGCCCTTGTCGACGAGCGCCTGCAGGAGGTCTTCCATCAGGTGCGAGAGTTTGGCGATGCGGTTCAGGCCGATCGAGGCCGCCGAGCCTTTCATGCGGTGCGCGGCGATGAAGAGTTGCTCGACCTGCTTTTTGCCGCCGCCGGTTTCGAGCGCCAACAGGGCCTCGATCAACTCATCGAGCGTCGATTGGGCCTCGTCGATGAAGATCGAAAGGTATTGCGAAGCGCCCTCCCGATCGTCTTCGAGACCGGCGAACAGACTGGCGGTGGCGGCTTGCTCGGCGGTGGTCATGGTCGCGCTCCTGAGAGAACCGGTTTGCGGAACAGCCACGGCCTCAGCCGCTGGAAGTCGCGAAGGAGATCGGCCACCCCCTCCGCCATGCCCGTCACGATCAATCCGCCGGGCCGCATCGCCGCCCTGACGTTGTGCAGCACCGTTGTCTTCGATTGCTGGTTAAAGTAGATTAGCACATTCTTCAGGAAGCACGAGGTCGAAAGGCCTTTCGCGGAGCGGTTCCATCAAGTTGTGCTGCCGGAAGGCGAGCATATCGGTCAGAACCGGCACGGCGGTCCAGGCGTCGACGTCGCTGGCCTTCTTGAAGAAGCGGCGGCGATAGTCGGCGGGCGCCAGACGCATCGCCCGTTGGCCGAACACGCCGGTCTTGGCCTGCTCCAAGGCGCCCAGGCCGATGTCGGTACCCAGAATATGCACCTGCCATCGAGAAACGATCCGGGTGGGCCGCGACGCAACAGGCGGCGGTATACGCCTCGTCCCCGCTGCTGCACGCCGCCGACCATATCCGCAGGCTGCCGCGCTGCCGGCCGGACGGATTCGATGCCGCCAGGCTCGGGAAGGTATTCGTTGCGGAACCATTCCCAGTGCGTTTCGTCGCGGAACAAATAGGTCTCGTGCGTCGTGATCTCTTGGACGAAGGCGTCCCATTCGGGGTCGCGATGTGGCAGCTTCTTCAGGTGCTCGTAGTACTCCTCGAACGTCCTGATGCCGGTCGAACGCAGCCGGCGGCGGAGGCGGTTCGAGAGCAGCAGCTTCTTTTGCGGCGAAACGCGAATGCCGGTCCGCGCGTAGATCAGCTCGGCGTAGCGGCTCAATTGCGCGTCGCTCACCTGATCGACCGCGCCAATCGGCGCTACCGGCGTTAGAGATTGTTGTGATCGCATCACGACTCGCTGGGACAGTATTAGGCACACGCCGTGTGCCGTTTCGGGTTCTCTTGCAAAAATCACTCCACGTGTCGCACGGCACACGGCGTGTGCCTTTTACAGGACTTAGGTGTTGGCGGTTACGTTCCCGAGGCGTCGGACCTGGCGGGCGATGGCTGCGGCCGCGTCGCTCAACGCAAATTGTTGATCCACGTTGCCCTCGACGAAGGCCACCTTGTTCATGCCGTAGACGTCGGAACTGGCCTCGTCCTGGCCGAGAACGTAGCCGCCGGCCTCGCGGATCGCCCGGCAGCCGTTGACGCCGTCGCGCCCCATGCCGGTCATGATGACGCCGAGGCAATTCGGGCCGAACGCCTTGGCCGCGCCGACCATCATCACGTCGACCGACGGCTTGTGGCCGCTGACCGCTTCGCCGTCGCGGATCGACACGCGAACGCGGCTGCCGCGACGAGCGATCTCCAAGTGTTTGCCGCCCGGGGCGATCAGCACGCAGTTCGGTTCGAGCACGTCGCCTTGCTCGGCTTCGCGCACCGACAACGCGGAGATGGAGT
Source organism: uncultured Planctomycetia bacterium (assembly GCA_963719005.1). Taxonomy (GTDB): domain Bacteria; phylum Planctomycetota; class Planctomycetia; order Pirellulales; family Thermoguttaceae. Next base: position 543,532 of record CAVRAR010000014.1, on the reverse strand, counting down.
TCAGCCGCGCGGCCAACGGTCCGGTGAATTGCGGCGGCATGTGCTGCACGACCACGATCGGCGGCATGGGCGGACGCAATTCCGCCAGCAGCCGGCTTAGCGCCGGCGGTCCGCCCGTCGATATGCCCAGCGCGACGCATTTGTCGGCCAGCTCCTCGGAGCAGGCGTCCGCGGCGGGCTTGACAACCGGCCGCTCCGGCAACCTGGCGGCAACGCTCCGCCGCTTGCGCAAAGCCATCATGCGGCGAACGTCCACGCTTGGCCGCGCCGCGAATCTTGGCAAGCAACTCCTCGCCGAACGCCTGGTCGCGAGCGCCCCCTTCTCCGGCTTCGGCACGTAGTCGACCGCGCCGCGTTCGAGGGCGTCGAGCGTCACCGCCGCGCCGGCGCGGGTCAGCGAGCTGACCATGATGACCGGAATCGGGTCGCTGGCCAACATGGCGTCGAGCACGGCAAGACCGTCCATGCCGGGCATCTGAAGATCGAGCGTGATGACGTCGGGGTGCAAAGCGGCGACCTTCTCGAGGGCAGCGCGGCCGTCGCGGGCTCTTCCTGCCACCGACATGCCGGCCGCGGCCTCGATCTGATCGCAGATGATCGCCCGGCTCACCGCCGAGTCGTCGACCACCAGAACGCGAATGTCTTCGTCGCGCATAATCTACGCTCCCACCCTTCAGCCGGCCGTGGCATTCTTCATGGCGAGCATTTCTTCCTCGTTGAAAATCTTGTCGATGTCCAAGAGGATCAAGAGCCGCTCGTCGAGTTTCACCAAGCCGCTCAGGTATTCGCGGCCAAGCCCGGCGATCGTCGGCGGCGGCGGGGCAATGTGCTCTTGCTTGACGCGGAGAACTTCGCTCACCGCGTCCACCACGATGCCGATCGTCTTGCCGCACGCCTGGACCACCATGATCCGGCTCTCGTCGGTAAGCTCTCCCTCGGGCATGCCGAATCGCACGCGGAGGTCGATGACCGGAATCACCGAGCTGCGCAGGTTGATCAGCCCTTTGACAAAGTCGGGGGTCTCGGGAATGCGCGTGATGTCGGTGATCAGGATGATTTCGCGCACTTTCGTGATCTCGACGCCGTACAACTCCTTGGCCAGCGTGAAGCTGACCAGTTGCATCGTTCCGTTGACGTCGGTGAACGTGTTTTTCACGTCCCGCGGTTCCATGGTGGCGGTTGCCATCGGATATCTCCCTGAATGTGATGTTGTTGGAAATTGGAAAGCCCAGGCGGCGGTTATCGGCCGCCTCGGCGTTTCCATAGCGTTTGCAGATCAAGCGTTGGCCATGCTCCGGTGCGAGGAGGCGTTGCCGCCGACGCGGAACTCGCTCACCAGATCGCGGAGCGTCGTGGCCTGGGCGCCGAGTTCCTCGCTGCTGGAGGCCATCTGCTTCGCTTCCGGCCGCGGCCTGTTCGGTCACGGCCGAGACGCCTTGAATCGCCTTCGACACTTCCTGGGCGTTGGCGGCTTGTTCCAGGGTGGCCGTGGCGATCTCGGCGATCTTCGCCGCCGTCTCCTCGGAGGCCTTGATGATCTGCTTGCAGCGACTCGCCCGTCTGCGCGCTCAACTGCGCGCCCTCTTCCACCCGCTGCGTCGATTCCTTGATCAGCGAGGAGATTTCGCGGGCGGCCTGGTTCGACCGCTCGGCGAGCTTCCGCACCTCGTCGGCCACCACGGCGAATCCCATGCCGTGCTCGCCGGCGCGGGCGGCCTCGATCGCCGCGTTCAAGGCCAGCAGGTTCGTCTGGCTGGCGATCTCCGAAATCACCTGGATGATCTCGCTGATCTGCTGCGAACTGGTGCGAATCTGCTCCATCGAGTCGATCGACTGTTGCACCGCCTTGCCGCCCTGCTCGGCCAGTTGGCTGGCCTTTTCGGCCACCTTGGTCGATTCGTTGGCGTTCTCCTTGACGGCGTTGACGGAGCGGGCAAGCTCCTCGGTCGAGGCCGACATTTCTTCGACGCTGGCGCTTTGCGTCTGGGCGCCTTGGGCGAGGCTTTGGGCGCTTTCGGCGATGGTCCGCGATCCTTCGGCGAACTGGCTGGCGCTCTCGTTGATCTGCTCGATCGCTCCGCGCATGTTGGTGATCGCCAGATTCACGTCGTCGCGAAGCTGCCCGTAAATGCCTGGGTATTGCGTATTGACGGTCTCGGAAAGATCCTTGTTCGCCACCAGCTTCAAGGTGCTGGCGATGTCGCGGATCGGGGTGACGAAGCCCTTGAGCATGTTGTTCATGCCGTGGATGATGTCGCGGAACTTGCCTTGGAACCGCGTTTCGTCGGCCCTGGTGTCGAGTTCGCCGTCGATGGCCGCCTTCGCCAAAGTCGTGCCTTCGGCAATCAGGCCGTTGACGGCGTCGATGCACTGATTGAGGTTGTTCTTGATCTCGTTGAAATCGCCGTTGTAGGTGTCGGTGATTTTCTGCGGGATGTCGCCCTTGGAGATGCGATCGACGTACTCGGCGGCGACGTTCAACGGGCCGACCACGGCGTCGAGCGTGGCGTTGAAGCCTTCGAGGATAGGCCGAAACTCGAGGCCGACCAACTCGGCGTTGCCTCGGGTCTGGAGTTTGCCTCCGACGGCTGCCTCGGTCAGACGTTTCGCCTCGCCGATCAGATTTCTGAGCACCACGGAAATGTTCCTGGCAAGGACCACGCCCAGAACCAGCATCAATACCGCACCCAAGCCGATGGCGGAGAACATGATTGCGACCGCAGAGGAGGTGTCGTTTGCGGCTTGCTTAACCTCGTCCTCACTATACTTGACGTTGAGATTGATGCCCTCGTCCAGTTTTTCCGAGACCTTAATGAATGCCAGGCGTGCCGGCCCAGAGGCTGCAAACACCTTGTCGTCGAGTTGCGAGACCTTGGAATCATCGAGTTTCAGACCCGTCTTCACCAGATCGTCCTTTTCCCGGGAAAGATCGACAATCGGCTGATGCTTCTTGTACCACTCATCCCAGAGGCGCGTCACCTCTCTCCACACAACCGCTTCTTCCGGCTGCTGCGGAATCGGTTCGTATATCTTTCGCCCGGCGTCGGCCAGTGCCAAGCCGTCTTCGACTCGTTTGTACTGGAGATCACGGAATTCCTTTTCCATCATCTGGCGATTGGCGAGGCCGCGGTCGGCATAGTTCGCGTCATATAGCCCCCTGGCCATCATGTTCAATCCACGGACGCTGAGGAGATAGTTTGTACCGATTTCGTTTGCGTGGGCGCCGAGTTTACAAATTCCGCGGTAGCCGACCGCCCCGACCACCACCGTGACGACGATGGCGACGCCAAACCCGACTAGGATCTTCGTACCGGTCTTCATCTTGGCTAACATGCTGACCCTCTTTCTTTCTCTGTGTGAAGTGAAGCGATAGTGCCCGTTGGATACACGGCGGCGTTTATTGCGATGGCGTCCGAAGTGGCCGCTTATGGCCGCCGACAATTTCTGCATTTCTATGAAGCTCTCTCGTCGCTCGAATTCCCGCCGCATGGGGTGCGTTGACGTGCGAACGCAGGCCGTCGGCGACATCCAAACGGCGGTAAACTTGGGCGTAATTGGAAACCGGCTCGAACAGTGGTTCCAAGCCTTCCGGCAGCTTCTGCGTGTGTTCCGTCGCCAGAAAAGCGTCCGGACGCATCGCGTGATGAAACATGCCGAACACTTGTCGGCGCTCCCCCTCGTCGAAATGCAGCAAGACGTTCTTGCAGACGATCAAGCTGAAATCCTCGCGCGGCGGGGTGAGCGAAAGCAAATCGTGCGCAGTGAACGTCACCTTGGCGCGAAGCTCATCGACGACTTGCACGCAGCCCGGCTTGTCGGCCGCCTGGAAATAGCGGCGCTGCATGGCCGGGGGTATCCGTTTGATTTCGGAATCGGCGTACGTGCCCGCGGCAACGTGGCCGGCAAACTGGGCATCAACGTCCGTGGCGAGGATCCGCACGTTGCGGAACACCATGTCCGACATCTGTTCGCGCAGCAGCATGGCCAGCGTATACGGCTCCGCCCCATTGGCGCATCCGGCGTCCCAGACGCGGATGAACGCCTGGCCGCACAAGACCGGCAACGCCCGCTGAATCAGCAGCTCCAGTGTTTGCGAATCGCGGAAGAAGTAAGTAAAGGCCATAATCAACTCGAAACCGGAACTGTCCGACAGTCCGCCAGCCCAGAGCAACGCACTCCACCGCGAAATGCGTGCCCAGCGCAAACAGTCTATGGATCATTCGACCCTAGGTTGCCGCCGAACCGCGTCAAGCGAAGATGCGACAATTCTTCACGGGCGGCAAAAAGGGAACATCCGAGCGGGCCGATTGTATCGGCGGCGACGGACGGTGACATGCGCGCCAAAAATAGGAAATGGAGCGATTGTCGCGGCGGCAGAACGGCCATGACCGGCCGAAGCGAGGCAGCGACGACACGCAACCGGAGCACGCCCGCACTTTTTTGCCGCACGGGGCAGGTAGTTGAGACGGCGTGACGGGAAATGCGGGCTAGCGGGCGCTCGGCTTCTCCGACGGTTTCACCGCAGAGTCGAATCGAGGGGAAATCGCCAGTCTCAGGCGGGACGTCAGCACGTCGCCCTTGTGCACCGGCTTGCCCTGGCCGTAGTTGAGCGTCCATTCCCAGTAACTGGTGCCGGCGCCGCCGCACCAATCGTTGACGTGCACCGAGGTACGGTCGCTCTGCACCATCGCCCGGACGTGCTGACGGCCGTTGGACTGGACAACCACGCCCGGTCCATCGGCATAATGAATCGCGGCCCAGTGGACGTGGCGTTTCGTGCTGCGGAAGTCGTTGCTTCCCATCGGCGAGATCTCCTGCGACCAGGGACAGGTCGGCGGCGCCGTTTGGGCGACCTGCGGAAACGCGCGGGCCGTGCCGACGGGCCTTCCGATGTGGTCGGCCGGGTAGACGTTCCACTCGCCGCGGCGATCCCAGTCGAGAACGTCGCAATCCTTCGGCACCGAGAACCGCAAACCGATCTCATGGGCGAAGAAGTCGTTGCCGGTGTATTGGAACGTGGAAACGACGCTCATTTCGCCGGCCGGCGTTACGGTAATTCGATAACCGCCCTCGAAATTCGTGTAGCGGCCCTCGATCGACGCCAGAACGTTATCCCCATCTTTTCGGACGTCGAACTTATCGAGATGCCAACTCTCGACGTCGGGCAAGGGATGCGTCACCCGCTTCTCCGGCAAGACGTGCAGAAGCGGCAGCTCCAGCAGCAGGGCCTGCCCTTTGCACACGCAGCGTTTCAGCCGGCCCGTCGCGTCGTTGACCGCCACTTGAAAGTCCTTGCCTACGATCGCCGTTGTCGCTCCTTGCAGGTAATTCACGTGTTGGATTTCCAGCGGCGCGGGCGAACACCGCTCGCCTGGTGCAACGTGCGGTGGCTCGTCGCCAAGCGGCACGCAATAGGCATCGATCAGCCGGCCGTCCGCCTCGCGGAATTCGAGCGAGAGCATCTCGCCGGATTTCGCCGCTTCGTCAAGGTGAATGGCGATCTCGCCGGTTGATCGTGCAGGAATATCGGCCCGCGTTTCACCCTGCTGGCCGCCGAGACTCCAGCGGACGCGAAGGTCCGACAGATTGCGGAAATCGTACTGATTTTCGACCGGCACTTTCACGATGCCGTCCGCCGCGGGCAGCGGCAGCGGCGTCTCCTTCACCTTGATCGGCGAATGCACTTTCTTGGTGATCCAGAACTCGGGCTTCCGCCGCTGCCAGGAGTCGATCACGCCCCAGGGAGCGTCGCCGACGATGCCGCGACCGCGAATCCAATAGCTGCCGCCGACGAAAAAGCACTGCGTGACGTCGCGTCCGAACTCGATGCCCCGGTTCGGCACGCAGAACATATCGTCGGCCCAGCACCAGATGTACGTGCCCTGCGTCACCTTGCTCTTCATGAGGGCGTCGAAGACCGCCGGCAGCGGTTCGGCGTAGTAATCGCGCATGCCGGGATCGGTCCACAACAGGAATCCGTCGCCATAAATGCCTTGGAAAATGCCGAAACTCTCGTCAAACAGCAGAGGCTTGTCGATTTTCTCGTTCTCTTGGATGCGGGAGACCGCCATCGGGTTGTGCCAGGTGGCGATTTCCAGCCAGGCCGACGTGGCGGCGCCGGTCGGGCGGCTCGGGTCCGTCTTGCGGATCCACTCGTGCGCCCGCTGGAACCCGTAACCAAACTCGCTCTCGTTGCACACCGACCAATAGGCGACCGAAGGATGGTTGCGATCGCGGGCCAGTAGTTCGGCTTCGAGTTGCAGGATTCGCGGCGTGTTGCGCAGATCGTTGCTGTCTTCGGCCCAGCAGAACGAGCCCTCGGCTTCGACGTAAACGCCCAGTTCGTCGGCGTTTTCGGCCAGCTCGCGCACCGGCGGATAGTGGGAGGTCCGCACCGCGTTGAGATTGGCCTCTTTCATCAGCAGCAGGTCGCGGCGGGCGATCTCGGCGGTCACCGCCCGGCCCAGCAGCGGATGGGTGTCGTGCCGGCACGTGCCGCGGAACTTCACCGGCTTCCCGTTAATCAGAATTTCCGTGCCGCGGATTTCCGTCTGGCGGAAGCCGACGTTCATCCCGAATTTCTCTACCACCTTCTCCGCCTCGGTCAGAATCTGTGGGGTAAGCGTGTAGAGGTTTGGATCCTCCGCACTCCACTTCTCGGGGGCCTTGGCCGCGAAAACGGGTTCGAACTCGATGCTTCCCCAAGGACCCACTTCGAGCCGCGCTTCCTGCCATTGGAAGGCCGGCGATCCCTTGGCAGGCGTTGGGACGAGCTCTATTCTAACCACGCCACGAAATGCCTTCGGCGATTCGTTCAACATCCGGCCGTGCACCGTCATTGTGGCGTCGCGATACTCCTTGTCGAACTTGGTCGTGATCCTCAAGTCGGCCAGATGCACGCTGGGCGTGGTGAAGAGATAGACCGGCCGCATGATGCCGGCCAGGTGGAAATCGGCGTAGAGGCTCATGTGATCGAGCTTGTCGCTTACGGTCGTATGCTCGCGGACCCGCAAGGCCAGCACATTATCCCCCTTGCGAACCGCGTCAGTGACGTCGGCCTCGAAGGGCGTAGCACCCCCTTCGTGCGTGGCGACGAGTTGGCCGTTTACCCAAACCTCGGCCCCGCTATAGACCCCCTCGAAATCGAGCTTCACCCGTCCCGGTTCGCTTGATGCCTTGAACTGGAAATGCAGCCGGTAGCCGCCGACGCCGCTCTCGTTGCGAAATCCCTCCATCTCCCAATGGGCGGGCACTTTGATCTTCGACCAATCCGCGTCGTCGAAGTCTGCCGCCCAAAAGCCAGCGGGCGGGTCGAGCTTAAACTTCCACCCGTCGTTGAGCGTCACCGGATCCTGCCGGGCTTCACGCGGCGTCAGGCAGAACTCGAAGCCCTCGGCCCCGACTTGCGTTTTGCTCGGGGCGACCTCAAATTGCTTCGTCTTCAGCGCGGTGCGAACGGCAACCGGACCGGCGAGCCGCAAGGGCATGTCGGCGGTGAACAACCCCTTGGCGTCGCTCTTTGCAGTGCTCTTCCACGGCCCGCCGGGCGATTTGCCCGACAGCGTGACCTCCGCCCCCTCGACGGGCGACGCGCCGGCGGCGTCCGAAACGATGCCGATAAAATGCCCTTGCAGATCGGAGGCCAAGGTAGTTGTCAAACCACGGGCGAAGGGCCGGCTGAAAACTTCCACCTCGTTGAAGCTCGGGCCGTTCGTGATGTCGGCGATTCGCACGCCGGTGACCTTGCAGGGAGTGAAGCGGCAGGTGACCACCAGCGGCAGCTTCACGCCCGGCCGCCCAAAGTGCTGCACCGTGCGCCACTGGGCGGTCTTCGCATCGAGAACTTGCACGTTCCACTGCATCGCGAAGGTGTCGAACTGATGGATCACAACTTCGCCGACCTCGATCGGCTCCTTCCATTCCAGTTGATACCACACGCCCTCGTTGTGTCCCGGAATGCCGGACCAGCGGGTGTCCATTTTGCCGTCGATGGCTTTCTCCGGCGTGAGGTCGTCTTGCGTTTCCGAAGCGGTTGCCTTGGCAGCGAGCGCCAGGTTCTTCGGTGCATCGGCGGCAATGGCCGGCGCAACGCCCAATGCCTCGCAAAGAAAGAAAGAGCCCAGCCAGGTCACAAGAATGCCGATGCCGTGCAGTTTGGTTTTCATGTTACGCGACTCCTTCAGTGAGCCAACAAGAGGAAACAGGTGGGAAAAATGCGGGGAAATGGGGTGGGAACGGTTGTGGTGACTGTCTTACACAGCGGCCAGCACTTTAGCTGCCGCTTCGCACAGCGCCGCCGCTTCCGCCGCCGTCGGGGCCTCGGCAATCGCGCGGACGATCGGCTCGGTGTTGCTGCCGCGCACCAAAAGCCAGCGGCCGGGCCAATCGAGACGCAGGCCGTCGAGCCGATCGCTCGCCGCGTCGGAAAATCGCTTCTGCAACGCATCCAACGCCGCCGGCAACTTCTCCGGCGGCAGAGAAATCTTCGTCTTCACGATTTCGTAGCGCGGCAGCTCGTCGGCCAACTGGGCAATCGTCATTTGCCGGGCGGCCATCGCGTCCAACAATTGGGCCATGCCCACAAAACTGTCGCGCACGTAGCCGACGCGCGGGTCGATCGGCCCGCCGTTGCCTTCGCCGCCGAAAACCGCATCGTGGGCCAACATCGCATCGACCACGTTCGCCTCGCCCACGGCCGAACGGAAATACGGCACGCCGTATCGCTCGGCCAAGTCTTGCGACATGCGGCTGCTCGAACAATTGGCGACAATCGGCCCTTTCTTTTCCCGCAGCACGTGATCGACGCACATCGCCAACGTGTATTCTTCGCCCAAGTAGCGGCCTGCGGCGTCGATCACGGCGAGCCGGTCGGCGTCGGGGTCTTGGCAGAAACCGACGTCGGCGCCCGACTCGTTGACGGCGGTCAGCACGCCGGCGAGGTTCTCGGCGGTCGGCTCGGCGGGATGGGCGAACCGGCCGTCCGGCTCTTCGCCAAGCACAGTCAGCCGGCAGCCAAGCTCGTGAAGCAGCCGTCGGCCCAGGATGCTGCCGGCGCCGTGATTGCTGTCCAGAAGCACGCGGAACCGCTGCTTGCGAATCCGCTCGGCATCGACCGTGTCGAGCACGGCGAGCAGATGCGCCGTGACGGAGTCTTCGCATCGCTCGATGTTTCCAAGGCGATCCTGCGGCAGCCAGGCGGGCGAGCCGTTGCGATAACGCTGCAAGACTTCGCGGCCCGGTCCGGCGGGAATCACGCGGCCTTCGGCGGAGAACAGCTTCAAGCCGTTGTACGGCGCGGGATTGTGGCTGGCGGTGATTTGAATTGCGCCGGCGGCGGCGTGATGCCGCAGCAGAACTCCGGCGGTGGGCGTGGCGACGATGCCGGCGTCGAGCGTCGTGCGTCCCACGGCTTGCAGCCCGGCCTGGACGGCCAGCGAGAGCATTCTGCCCGAGGGGCGGCTATCGCGTCCGATCAGGACGTCGCCCGGCGGCAGCGTCGCCGCAAACGCCGCCGCGTAGCGGATCGCCACCTCCGGCGTCAGGGTCTCGCCCACGATGCCACGAAGTCCAGAAACGCTGATGATCGGTTCGGCCAAGGTTTGCAGCCCTTTGTTATCATCGCGATCGAAGGAGAACTCCTAGTCCTTTGGCAGCGAGTCCATCCTTCGCCGCATCTCTTGGTTGGAAATTCCCCCCTCCTTTGCCTGGCGTGTTCGGGATCGCGCGATTAGTGAGAGGAATTCGGGGTTTGTACTGAGTGAAATGGTTTCCACGTCAGTATTTGGAACCGGCATCAGCGCTGCGATTGGCTGCCCGTTGTCCGTAACAACGATCGGGAAATCTTCTGTATGTCCCGAATAACTGGCAAGACTCTCTGTCGCGTCTGATTTTTCAATCGTCTTCATAGCTGAATCTCCTTTCCGCCAAACGTTACGACACTTCGGATCTTAACACCTACGGCGCGGATAAGGACTTTGGGAACCGGATCGTATTCGACGTCGTAATAGACCCGAAGGTCTCCGATCCTCGGTTCCCACGGGGCGATCGGATTGGGGCGCATCGGTTTCCGATTCCTGGTTTCAACATCCGCTTCATGCAACAATTGTCCGTCCACACCGTCGAGGACGGTTGAACGCTGACGTGCTGTCAGTGCCCGCAAGTGGCCTTCAGCGTCCGGAGAATATTCAATCGCAAACGCCACAACTCACCTCCTGAAGCCTCCAACATCTGTAGCGCTCAAGCGGTTGCCCCAATGCTCGGCGTTCTCTTCCGCCCAGTCGGCCAAACTGGATCGCGGACGACGCTGCTCCGGTTTCGACTCCGGGGCAACGCTGACAACCAGCTCGGACTTGCCGAGGGGGACTTCGGGCGGCAGCACCAGAACCATCCGTCGGTCATCCTTGATGTCGGCCGATACTCGAATTGTGATCATTTTCATTCTCCCACGCAGCAGCTTGCCGTCCCTTGCCATCATACCATCCACCGCCATCGCCGACAATTCCCTGGGGTTTGACCCGAGCGGGATACTCCGTAGAATGAGACAACTGCAACGTGCAACAACTGTACAACCGGCATGAAACGAGCCTGAAACAGGCGTGCAACAGTCACGCAACAGACGCCATGACAACGCCGTCGCTTCCCATTTTTCGCAATTCCGACGACGACCCGCAAGAAACCGCCGAATGGCTCGACGCGATGGATTACGTGATTGCCCGCGGCGGCCCGGGGCGGGCGGAGTTTCTGCTCGATCGGCTTAAGGAGCGGGCCTTCCAGCGCGGCGTGTGTTATGCCGGCGCGGCTACCACGCCTTACGTCAACACGATCCCGGTCGAACAGCAGCCCGACTACCCCGGCGACCGCGAGCTCGAACGCCGCCTGAAGCACGCCATCCGCTGGAACGCGATGGCAATGGTCGTGCGGGCGAATCACCTGAGCCCCAGCATCGGCGGGCACATCTCGACCTTCGCCTCGGCCGCCACGCTCTACGAAGTGGCGTTCAACCACTTCTTCCACGGCAAGGAAGGCAGCCAGCCGCCCGACCAGGTCTTCTTCCAGGGCCACGCCTCGCCCGGCATCTACGCGCGGGCGTTCCTCTTGGACCGGCTTACCGAAGGGCATCTGAAAAACTTCCGCCGCGAGTTGCAGCCGACGCCGGGGCTCTCGTCGTATCCGCATCCCTGGCTGATGCCCGATTTCTGGGAGTTTCCCACGGTGTCGATGGGCTTGGGGCCGATCATGGCGATCTACCAGGCAAGATTCAACCAGTATCTGGTCGATCGCGGGATCAAGCCCGACGCCGCGGCCTCGCGCGTCTGGGCCTTCCCGGGCGACGGCGAATGCGACGAGCCCGAGGCCCTCGGCGCGATCACGCTGGCCGGCCGCGAGAAGCTCGATAATCTGATCTTTGTGGTCAACTGCAATCTCCAGCGGCTCGACGGGCCGGTCCGCGGCAATGGCAAGATCATCCAAGAATTGGAGGGCGCCTTCCGCGGCGCGGGCTGGAACGTCATCAAAGTGCTCTGGGGATCCGATTGGGACCCGCTGCTGGCCCGCGACCGCGACGGCGTGTTGGTGCATCGCATGGGCGAGGCGGTCGACGGCGAGTATCAGAAATACGTCGTCAGCTCGGGCGATTACATCCGCAAGCACTTCTTCGGTACTGATCCACGTTTGCAAGCGCTGGTGGCCGATCTGAGCGACGAGCAGCTTCGCCGCTTGCAGCGCGGCGGGCACGATCCGGCCAAGGTTTACGCCGCCTACAAAGCCGCCGTGGAAACGAAGGGTGCGCCGACGGTGATTCTGGCCCACACGATCAAGGGCTACGGCCTGGGCGAGGCCGGTGAAGGACGCAACATCACACACCAGCAGAAGAAACTCAACGAGGACGAATTGGTAGAGTTCCGCCGGCGGTTCGACATCCCGATCTCCGAGGCCGCCGCCCGCCGGGCCGAATTCTTCAAGCCGCCCGAGGATAGCCCCGAGATGCAGTACCTGCGCGAGCGGCGAACGGCGCTAAGCGGATTCGTGCCCGGCCGCCGCGAGCCGACTTTCAAGCTGAAGACGCCGAAATGGGAAAACCTCGCCGAGTTCTTCGCCGGCAGCGAACGCCGCGAGGTATCGACGACGATGGCCTTTGTGCGGCTGCTGTCGCACCTGATGCGCGACAAGAACATCGGCCGGCATATCGTGCCGATCGTGTCCGACGAGGCCCGCACGTTCGGCATGGAGGCCCTCTTCCGCCAGTTCGGCATCTATTCACACGTCGGCCAGCTTTACGAGCCGGTCGATTCCAACACGGTGCTGTATTACCGCGAGGCGAAGGAGGGGCAAATCCTCGAAGAGGGCATCACCGAGGCGGGCGCGATGTCGTCGTTCATCGCCGCCGCCACCTCGAAGAGCAGCCACGGCGTGAGCATGATCCCGCTGTTCATCTTCTATTCGATGTACGGTTTCCAGCGGATCGGCGACCTGCTTTGGGCCGCCGGCGATGTGCGCGCCCGCGGCTTCGTCCTCGGCGGCACCGCCGGCCGAACCACGCTGGCCGGCGAAGGACTGCAACATCAGGACGGCAACAGCCACCTCTATGCCCTGGCGTATCCAAACTGCCAGGCGTATGACCCTTGCTACGCTTATGAGATGGCGGTGATCGTCCTCGACGGGCTGAAGCGGATGTATTACGAAGAGGAGGACATTTTCTATTACATCACGCTGATGAACGAAAACTACGAAATGCCGATCCTGCCGATGGGCTCGACCGACGGCATCTGCCGCGGCATCTACAAGCTTTCGTCCCGCGATCTCGGGCAGGACAAGCCGAAGGTGCAGCTTCTCGGCAGCGGGGCGATCCTGCGAGAATCGCTCCGGGCGCAGGACTTACTGGAGCAGCACTTCGGCGTCGGCAGCAGCGTGTATAGCGTGACCAGCTACAAATCGCTCTATTACGACGGCCGCCAGTGCGATCGTTGGAACCGCTTGCATCCGCAAGAGCCGCCGCGTCGGGCGTATGTCTCGCAGGTCTTGCAGGGCGAGGCCGGCCCAGTCGTCGCGGCGCTGGATTACGTCAGCGCCGTCGGGCTGTCGATCTCGCCGTGGGTCCAAAGCTCTCCTCTCCCTTTGGGAGAGGGGCCGGGGGGGAGGGCTTCTTCCTACGTCGTCCTCGGCGCCGACGGTTTCGGCCGTAGCGACGCTCGCAAGGAATTGCGGCGATTCTTCGAGGTCGATGCCGAGAATATCGCGTTGGCGGCCTTGGCTGAACTTGCCCGCGAAGGGAAGTATCCGCAAGAAAAGCTGGCGGCAGCGATCAAGACGCTAGGGCTCGACCCGGACAAGCTGAATCCGGTGGCGGTATGATCGGGAACGTCGCGGCAGTACGTTTTTCCGTTGCAATTCCGGCGTTGCAGCAATCGCGCCCCACGAATCCCTTTTCACCTCCCGGCAAGGCTGGTGTGGTTCGGCTGGGACAGCTATAATTCATTGCGACGCTCGCCAAGCCCTCGGATTGCCGTTCGATGGACCAACCTGCCGCCATCTGGAGCCACTGCCTGGATTATGCCGCCTTGAGCGACATCGGTCTGCGCCGGGGCAACAACCAGGACTCCTATACGGTAGCGCTGGCGGGCAGTGAGGCCGATTTCCAGCAGCGCGGCCACGTCTTCATTGTCGCCGACGGCATGGGCGGACACGCCGCCGGCGAGCTGGCCAGCAAAATGGCCGCCGACGTGATCTCGCTGGACTATCGCAAACTGCTCGATCAGAGCCCGTCCGAGGCCTTGCTCTCCGCGGTCCTCGACGCCAACCACCAGATCCACGTCCGTGGCCAGGCGAGTCCCGAGTTCCGCGGCATGGGCACGACCGCCACCATTCTCGTGCTGCTGCCGACCGGCGCCTTGCTGGCCCACGTGGGCGATAGCCGTTGCTACCGCGTTCGCGGCAACCAGATCGAACAGTTGACCTTCGACCATAGCTTCGTTTGGGAAATGAAGGCGGCCGGCCAACTGCCCGAGGGCGGAATCCCCGGTTTCATCTCCAAGAGCAGCATCACCCGATCGCTCGGCCCGCACCCGACCGAGCAGGTCGATCTGGAAGGGCCGCACCCGGTTCAGGCCGGCGATACTTTCCTCCTGTGCAGCGACGGGCTGTCGAATCAGGTGAAGGACGAGGAGATCGGGCTGGTTTTGAGTTGTCTGCCGCCGGCCGAGGCGGTTCACGCCCTGATCGAATTGGCCTGTCTCCGCGGCGGACCCGACAATATCACCGCCGTTGTCGTCCGCGTGCTCGGTCCGCAAGTTCCAACGGCCGCCGACGCCGTTGCGTCGAAGTGGTCGGGCAGATCGAACGTTCGGACGGTCGATCCAAGGCTGTGGACGCTGTTGGGCGTGGCTTCGCTGGCGACGCTGGGATTGGCGGCCTTGGAGCAGTGGTGGCTTTGCCTCGTGGGCCTCACGGTCGCCGCGGCGACGCTGGTCGTTGTCCTGGTCAAACGATACGGCGGCAACAGCAAGCCCGCGGCCGACGACCGCCACTTCGGCCGCGGCCCGTACGTCGTGTGCGATTGCACGGCGAAGGCGGAACACATCGAGGTCTTTGCCGACATCGTTCGGCAGCTTCGCCAGGCGGCCACCGAAGAAGAATGGACGGTGGATTATGGCGCCGTGGACCAGCATCTCGCCCAGGCCGCCGCGGCCGCCAAAGCAGGCAACCTGACGGCTGCCGCTTCCGGCCATCTCCGCGCGATCATCGCCCTGATGGCCCAATTGCGCGAGCAGCGAAGTGCTAGCAGCGACAGCAGCGTCTTCCTGTAGGTTGTGCTTTAGCATAACAGGGCGTCCGCCACGCTCGCAGAAATCCTTGTTATGCTGAAGCATAACCTACAATTCGCATCTTCTCTCGTTTAGCTCCGCCTCCGAACTGCTCTTGAACCGCCCCGTATTTTCCGCTACAAGTCCGCGGCTTGCATTGCCGGGGACTGTCCCGATTTTCGCGTCAGCGAAAATGGGACTGTCCCCCTTTGCGGCTCTCATCTCGAACCGATTCCTTGTCGGGAGGCATTCCGATGCGTCCGCTCTTTCTTATTCCTCTGTGTTGCATGGCCTTGTTGCCCTCAGCGGCAAACGGGCAACAAACGTTCCCTTACAAGGCGTCGGCGATTGCCGACGACGTTTACGTCCGCAGCGGGCCCGGCCAGAACTACTACGCCACCAGCAAATTGAAGCGGGGCCAGCAGGTCGAGGTCTATCGACATGATCCTGGCGGATGGTGCGCGATCCGGCCCGTCGACGGCAGCTTCACCTGGGTCTCCGGCCGATTCCTGAAGCCCACCAAACACCATCTGGCCGTCGTGACCGAAGAAGGCGTCGCCGCGCGGGTCGGCAGCCGATTCGGCGACGTCCGCGACGTCATCCAGGTTCGGCTGCACAAGGGCGAACTCGTCGAAGTGCTCGAATCACCAAACAACGACGGCCACGGCAGCCCCTGGTACAAAATCGCGCCCCCCTCGGGCGAGTTCCGCTGGGTTTCGAGCAAATACCTCGACGCCGAGTATCCGCACGACGGCCTGCGCCGCCGCCGTGCCGATAATCGCGACGCCGAGTTGGCCGACGACGAGCCTTCCGCCGATCCGCCGCGCCATCGCTACCGCGAGCCGGCGGACTCGGCCGGCGAGACGCTGCTGGCCCGCTCGGCGATGCCCCGGGAGATTTCGGCCAAGGAGTTTCAGGAGGAGATGGAGCGGATCGAGTTGGAATTGTCGGTGATGCTGGTCGAGGAGCCGACGGCATGGTCGTTCGATACGCTTTGGGAGCGGACAAATACGCTGATCGATCAATCGCGGTCGGCGGTCGAGCGCGGCCGTGCCCGGCAACTGGCCAACAAGATTGCGAAGTTCGAGGACATCAAGCGGCGTCAAGAAGAGGTGCTGGCGATGCGCGACCGCACCGAGCGCGACGGCCGGCTCTACGCCCGGCTGCGTCCGCGGGACGACGACGATCGCGAACGATCGCCGGCCCGGCTGGAAATCGACGGCCGCTACGACGGCGTTGGCCAATTGGCGCAGGTGCCCGAGCCGAAGACGGGCGCCCCGCGTTACGCACTGATCGATCGTCGCGGCGACGTTCGCTGCTACGTCACGCCGGCGCCGGGCGTGCGATTGCAGAACTACGTCGGTCAGGAGGTCGGCATCACCGGCAGCCGCAGCGGCTACATGATCGACCAGCACGCCAACCACATCATCGCCCGGCATATTACGCCGCTGGATGGGACGATGCTAAGATAAGGGGTGGCCGTGCTGCGCAGAGGTCAGCCTTTGCGGACACCGCTGCGTGTCTGGTTCTGTGCCACATGCCGCGGCTATGCAGCCGCACAGCCCAAGCTTTACCCCGAAGGGGTCTAACTCGAAAGCCCAGGGCACCGCCCTGGGGAACCGATCCGGCCGACCGTGTCCAAGGTCCAACGGACCGTCACCCCTCTCAATCCCACACGTAACGTTCGTCGTATTCAATCCCGTGGCGTTCCAACATCAAACGAAACTCCTCCTGGAACGTCCGCTTCCGGTGGTGCTCTTCTTGATTGGCGATGTACGTCCTCACTTGTTCGACATTGGACGGACTGACGGAAAACACGCCATAGCCGTTTTGCCAGTGGAAGCTGCCCAGCGTCGGACCTTCCTCTTTGATGCGCGCGGACGAATTCGTCTTCACCTCTTCCACCAACCGCGCGACAGTCATGGTGCGGTGCAGGCTACAGAGGATGTGGACGTGGTCGTCCACCGCACCGACGATCAACGACGGACATTTGACGTTCCGCAGAATCCCAACCATATATCCCGTCATCGTCCCGCGGAGGTCCGGCGTACGCAGCTCCGTACCCAGGGCATTGCCCTGGGCTTTCGAGTTTGGCCCCTGCGGGGCCGGCGTTTAAGCGTGCTTCGGGCCAACCATTTTAACGGGCACCGATATGCAACGTCATGGCATTCGTCTACCTCGTATTGGTTCGTCACCTTCTCTCTTTCACGATCATTGCCGTTGACGGTACGGCCTCGTTTCGGCTTCCCGCCCCAGCAGTCGGGCGGCCATATCGACGTACTTGAACCCGTATTCTTTCGCCGGCTCGATCTGAAGACACCACGCCCAATCGTTCCAGCCGGAGATGAAGATCACTTTCGGATTGACTTCACGGACCTTCAGAAGCTGATTCTCGAAGTACTTGCCGTCGGCACGCTGTTCGATCGCGGCCTTGCCACGCTGGCGAAACGCATTGACATCGATGGGCTGATGGTTGACGACCTTGGCGATAAAGGCCTCTTCCATGAAGCCGTTGGCCCCCGGGTTGACGGTCATGCACTCCTTGTCGCCCAGCGGACCGAAATACCGCCAGCCGGGCACGTCCGGATAGGGCGATACGCGACGGAGCGTGAAGAACTGCTTGTACTCTTGGTCGAGTTTGTCTACGTCGGGCGCGGGTCCGTTGAGATACGTCAGCACCAGCGGCTTGCCGTCCAGACGATAATAGAAATCGCGGTCCGCCAGATTCTTGCGAACGTAGTCCAGGCCGAACTTGTACTCCTTGGCCGTGGGATTGGAGTTCCACTTCTCCATCCAAACCACGAGCTTCAGCTTGCGAGTCTCCTTTTCCTGGTGCGACAACTCCTCGGCGAGCAATTTCAGCGTCTTCTGCTTGGGCAAATCGAGAAGGGTCAATTCCGGCTGGACTCGGCAGGTGTCGTAGACGATCACGTCCACGCCCGCCCGCCGTAGCCACTGCAAATGCTGCCGAATGATCTTGGGATCGCTGGTCTTGTAGTCGCCAAGCACCGGATGGTAGGGCCCGTTCCACTCCTTGATCGGGATCCAATCGTGCGTTGCCGTATCTTCAAAATGGCTGCCATACCAAATGGCAACCGTGCCGTCATAGCGAGTCTTCTCCGCCTTGGTTGCATCCATTGTCGTCTGCCCGAGTGCACTGTTGTGGGCAACAAACCCCAGCGTCAGAATGGTGAGAATTACGGCCGCTCGATAGTGTCGCATCGTTCGTTTCCTTTCATCGTGAAATCGTGCTGAGAGGGAAAAGAAGACCGGAATGGTGCCGGCATAGCAAGGTGGGAAAAAAGTGGCCGGTCGTCCCCCTATCTCGCTTGACGCCCGACTGCGGAACAATTATACCAATCCCAAGCGTAGCAATCACAACACCACCCGTCAATGGGGCGTGCGTCCCCTTGCTTCTTCACACCCAAGGTTACCGTAAATGAACGACATCGAACGCCAAGACCCCGAAGTTTGGGCCGCCATCGCCGGCGAGATCGAGCGGCAACGCAACGGCCTCGAGATGATCGCCTCCGAAAACTACACCAGCCCCGCCGTCATGCAGGCGGCGGGCAGCGTGCTTACGAATAAATACGCCGAGGGCTATCCCGGACATCGCTACTACGGCGGATGCGAGTTCGTCGACGTGGCCGAAGACCTGGCCCGAAATCGCGCCAAGCAGATCTTCGGCGCCGAGCACGTCAATGTGCAGCCCCATTCCGGCGCCCAGGCCAACACGGCCGTCTACTTCTCGACCTTGCAGCCGGGCGACGTGGTGCTGGGCCTCGATCTGGCCCACGGCGGACATCTTACGCACGGCATGAAGCTGAACATCTCGGGCAAGCTCTATCATTTCTTCAGCTACGGCGTTCGGGCGGACACGCATCGCATCGACTTCGATCAGATCGCCTCGCTCGCCCGAGAACACAAGCCGAAGATGATCGTGGCGGGGGCCAGCGCGTATCCGCGCGAGATTCCGCACGGCCGATTCGCCGAGATCGCCCGCGAGGTTGGGGCGAAGCTGATGGTCGATATGGCCCATTACGCCGGACTGGTGGCGACGAAGCTGCACGACGACCCCGTGCCGGTGGCCGATTACGTGACCTCGACTACGCACAAAACGCTCCGCGGCCCGCGCGGCGGGCTAATTCTGTGCAAGGAAGCCTACCAGAAGGAGATCGACAAGGCGGTTTTCCCCGGCATCCAGGGCGGGCCGCTGATGCACGTCATCGCCGGTAAGGCCGTCTGCTTCGGCGAGGCCCTGACGCCTGCGTACAAGAAGTACATCCAGCAAGTGGTGGACAATGCCAAGACGCTGGCCGAAACGCTCCTGGCCGGCGGCGTGAAGTTGGTCAGCGGCGGCACCGACAACCACCTGATCCTGGCCGACGTGACCCCGCTGGGCACCACCGGACGCACGGCCGAGCAGGCGCTGGAGAAGTGCGGCATCACCGTCAATAAGAACATGATCCCCTTCGACCAGCGGAAGCCGGTCGATCCGTCGGGCGTGCGGATCGGCACCCCTGCGCTTGACCACCCGCGGCATGGGCCGCGACGAGCTGCGCACCATCGGCGGCTGGATTCTCGAAGTGCTTCGCGCGCCGGAAGACGAGACGCTCCGCGGCCGCATTCGCGGCCAGGTGGCCGAGTTATGCCGCCAGTTCCCAGTGCCGGGCGAAGGGAAGAACGCATAGCGCCGGACCGCTGCCACACGTAGGGTGGACTTTAGTCCGCCAAATGCGGCGGACTGAAGTCCGCCCTACGATGTTGGCCGCCGGCTATTTGAACGTTACAAAGCCGACGCTCACGAACCGGCGACCATTGGAGCCTCGACTACTGCGGCCGAGACGTCGATTGTCGGCAGAACGACGGCCTCCGGCTGCACTTGCTTGGCATAGCCGAGCGATCGGATGACTTCGAGCACTTCGCTGCACGTGGGGAACATTCGCCCGCTGCGGCGCTTGTAGTTGTCCATGGCACTCATGAATTCGATCTCCTCGGACGTGTAGTCGCGTTCGCAGGTCGTGGGATCGATCTGGCGACGACGGTTCACTTTCACCCGGCGTTCGCCGACCCGGCGCTCGACGGCAACCGGAATCTGGTGGACGCGGCGATCGGGTCGGAGGCGGCGGTCTACACGGTTCTCGCGGCGGTCGACAGTTACGACCCCTCGCGTCTCCGCGGGGCGTGCTCCTTTACCGCCGGCTTCTTCGTCGCGATTCGTTTTGCCTTCATGCCACGCGCCATTGCTTTCTTGTCGCCAACCACGTCTTTCCTCCGCTGTTTTGGAACATTGGGGCGTTTGGGTGTGTCAATGTAGAGAGAATACATCGTGGTTGACAAAAGTCACCAAAAAACGGCGTAGAACGACCAGGTTATTTGCGAAGAATCGCCGGTTGCGCAGTTTGTCGCACTTGGCCGGAGATTCCGTATTCGAACGGTATGCCGAATCATGCCGGTTGTGACGATGACGGTGGGGCAGACATTCCTGTCTGCCCGGAAAAATGCCACACATCGGCAGACAAGACAGACAAGAATGTCTGCTCCACCGGGCCCAATGTGGCCGTCACTGTGAGAACTTCACCCGCCCGCCGACGATCACGACTTCGGCCCGGCCGGTCAGCTCCCAGCCGGCAAACGGCGTGTTCGTGCTCTTCGAGCGGAACTTCGCCGGATCGACCGCCCAGCGTGCCTTCGGGTTGATGACGGTCACGTCGGCGTCGGCCCCGATCTGGAGCGTGCCTTTGTTGACGCCCAGGATTCTCGCGGGATTGAGCGACATTTTGCGAATCGCGGCGGGCCAGTCGAGATGGCCGGGCTCGATCAGCTTCGTGATGACCAGCCCGAGCGACGTTTCCAGCCCGACGACGCCGAAGGGGGCCTGGTCGAGCTCCTGCATCTTCTTTTCCCGGGCGTGCGGGGCGTGGTCGCTGGCGATCGCGTCGATCGTGCCGTCGGCCAGCGCGGCGATCACCGCTTCGACGTGCTCGCGGCCGCGCAGCGGCGGGTTCATCTTGAAGTTCGCATCGAACGAGCGGAGGCACTCGTCGGTCAACGTGAAGTGATGAGGCGTGGCTTCGGCGGTCACGCGCACACCGCGGCTCTTCGCCCGCCGCAGGGCGTCGACGCTGTTGCTGGTCGAGACGTGCATGATGTGCAGCCGGCCGCCGGTCGCTTCGGCCAGCGCGATGTCGCGGGCGGTCATCACGTCTTCGGCGGCGGCGGGCATTCCGGCCAGACCGAGAACCATCGAGACCAGGCCCTCGTGCATCACGCCGTGCTGCGTCAGTTCGCGGACTTCGGTGTGGTTCAACACCGCCTTGTCGAACATCAGGCAATACTCGAACGCCCGCCGCATCAGTTCCGCGTCGCCGACAGGGCTGCCGTCGTCGGTGAAGGCGACCGCGCCGGCCTCGACCAACTGGCCGATCTCGGCCAACTCCTTGCCTTCGCGATTCTTACTGACGCAGGCGACGACAAAGACGTTGCAGTTGCCGGCCCGTTCGGCGCGTTCGCGGGCGAACTCGACGGCGCCCTGGGTGTCGATGGGCGGGTCGGTATTCGGCATGCACGCGATCGAGGTGAACCCGCCGGCCAGCGCGGCGGCGGTTCCGGTTTGGATGGTCTCGTCCTCCTCGAAACCCGGCTCGCGGAGATGGACGTGCATGTCGATCAAGCCGGGCGAGACGATCTTGCCCGTCGCGTCGATCACGGTTTCCTGCCCGGTCGGGGTCGCGTCGTAAGCGGCGATGCGGCCGTCGGCCACGAGCAGATTGGTTATGCGGTCCATCTCTTGCGACGGATCGATCACGCGGCCGTTTTGGATGAGGAGGTTTGGCACGGGGGAGGAGGGGCTAGGGTTCAGGGGTTAGACTTTACGATGCAGACGTTTAGCCGCCGCGTCCACGCGGCGACAGCGTTTCTCTTCGCCCGCCAAGCCGCTTGCGGCTTTGCAGCGGGACGTTCCTATTGTACGGAATTCCAAGCAGCTTCCAAGAGACTCCCGGCGTGGAAATTGGAATCCCCGTCTCAAGGACTGGCGATCATCGAGCCGCCGCTTCTGGCGTTTTCGCTGCGGTTTTGCTCCAATACGATGATGGACACGTTGCGGAAGCGTTCGCTGGAGAAGATCGCGGGCACGTCGGTCATCGCTTCGGGTGCGGTCTCGCTGCCGCTTTCTTTCGCCACGGGGCGGATGGATTGTGGCTTCATCCTTGCCATTTGGGCGGGAATTGCGGTTCGCAGCGGCAGCCGGACGGGGAGCCTCCTCGCCCTGATCTTGTCGGGCCTCGGTGTCGTGGGCTACACGGCGGTTGTTGTATCGGCGGCTGCTCATGGTATCGCCGAGGTGGGAGCATTGCACGCGATCGCCGCGGCCTGCCTCGCGGTTTGGGATTTGCTGAACATGGCGATGTTGTCGCAGCTTCGGCGTTGGCCATCGCCCGACGAGTTTTCTCATTCCGGCAACGCGGACGCGGCGTCGGCGGACGAAAGTCTAACCGTGCCGAAAACCGAAACGGCCGGCGGAGAAGGCGACGTCGTGTTCGCGCCGATCGATTCGTCACACGAGCGATTCCCGCAGTTCTCGCTGCGGTCGCTGTTTGTACTGGCGATTCTCGTGGCGCTGGCGTGTGCGATCGGCACGCAGCCGATCGAGTTGCATCAGAACTGGGGTACATCTTGGAGCACAGGCAACGGCGGCGGCTCCAGCGGCAATGCAACAGAGTGGAGCGTGTTTGTCGCCAGTTCGGATTCCGGCTGCCCGGCGATCGGCTATCTTTGGCGCTCGCGGAAGGAAGGGGGCCCGACCTGCTTTGACGTCCGCGGTCCCCACGGCTATTTCCAGGTGAATGGCCAAGCGGTGGTGCCCGGCCGGAATTTCATCCTCTTTTTCAATGATGCGGAAGAGCAGCCGCAGCGATTGGAGATCCCCAAGGAAGAAGCGATGAAATTATTCAGCCACGGTCCTGATAAATTGCGTATCGAGAAGTTCTGGCAAGAGACCATCGAGCCGCTGAGAAAGACATCCGGCGCACAGACAGCGTCACCGTGAGAGCAGGCTCTATATCCGCATTTCTCATCGCGTGCGGAGATTGGTCGAACAGTGTGCCACTGCTTCGCAGAAGCAGTGCCGGGCGCAACCCGTTGCCCCGGCACTGCTTGTTCCAAACAGTGGCACACGACGGTGAGACATGCGGGCTTGACGCCCGTCGCCGGGTTCTTACGCGATGTACTTCCCCCGCGACATGTAGTGCGTGTGGAGGAAGTGGTGGCTCTTGGCGCCGCAGGGACCGTCGGTGAGGAAGCGCTGGTAGAGTTGGACGATTGCCGGGTTCTCGTGCGACTTGCGGATCTGGTAGGCGTTGTCCTCGGCGTAGATGGCCTTGGCCCGCGCAGCGCGGATCGCCGGGCTGGTGGGAATGGGCTGACCGCCGCCGCCCAGGCAGCCGCCGGGGCAGGCCATGAACTCGATGAAGTGGCACTGGCTGAACTGCCCTCCCGCACGGATGTTCTCCATCACGCGCTTGGCGTTGGCCGAGCCGTGGCACACGCCCACCTTGAGCGTTGCGCCGCGAAGCCACTCGAAGTCGCTGAACAAATGCTTTAGCAGATCGGGGACGGGCCCGATCGTCGTAATCGGAACCTCGGCGTACCGAACGCCCTCGAAACCGCGCAACGGAATGATGTTGGCATGGTCAAAAAAGCGTTCCACCTTCTGGCCGGTGACGATTTCGATCACGGTCCGCAGCGCGGCCTCCATCACGCCGCCGGTGGCGGCGAAGATCACGCCGGAACCGGTGGCGGTGCCGAACGGATCGTCGAAGTCGGAACGCGGCATCTTGGGCAACTCGATGCCCGCCTCGCGGATCATCTTCGCCAACTCGCGGGTCGTCAGACCGTAGTCGATGTCCTTGTAGCCGCTCTGGCACATCTCCTTCCGGTTGCACTCGAACTTTTTCGCCGAGCACGGCATCAGGGCCACCGTGACGATCTTCGCCGGGTCCAGCCCGTTCAGTTCCGCGTAGTACGTCTTCAGCAAGGTGCCGAACATCTGTTGCGGGCTTTTGGCCGTCGAGAGGTTGGGGATATACTCGGGATAGAAGTGTTCGAGGTACTTGACCCAACCGGGCGAGCAACTGGTGAACATTGGCAAGACGGAGTGGGCAGTCGGCAGCGGGCAGTCGGCAGTAGATGGCGCAGCGGCGATTGTCGATTCGGGATTTGTGGGTTCGGCTTTACTGCCGACTGCCGACTGCCGACTGCCGACTTTGTCTCCCACCAGCGCCTTCTTCAGCCGCATCAGCAATTCGGTCCCCTCCTCGATGATCGTCAAGTCGGCAGTGAAGTTGGTGTCGAAGACCTTGTCGAATCCGCAGCCGCGCAATGCCGTGTTGAGCTCGAAGGTCAGGGCGTGGCCGGGCTCAAGGCCGAAGCACTCGCCGATCGCCGCCCGCGGGCTGGGGGCCGTCTGGATGACGACGTGACGCTCGGGGTCGTCGATGGCGGTCCAGACGTCGTCGGTCACGTCGTTGGCCTGGAGCGCCCCGGTCGGGCAGCGGTTGCTGCACTGTCCACAGTTGATGCAGATCACGTCGGCCATCGGCTTCCCCATGAAGGTGGAGACGTGGGTGCGATTGCCGCGGTCGATGGCCTCCAGCACGCCCACTTCCTGCAAGTCGATGCAGGTGCGGATGCAGCGGCGGCAGAGGATGCACTTGTTGTTGTCGCGAGCGAGGGAGTAGCTGGACGTGTCGATGGCGTGGCGCGGCGCTTCCACATGGCCGAGGGGGTAGAAATCGACGCCGTATTCCGCCGCCAACGCCTGGAGTTCGCAATGGTTGTTTCGCACGCAGGTGCAGCAGTTGCCGTAGTGAGTCGACAACATGAGGTCGAGGATGTGGCGCCGCGCGCGGCGGACCTTCGGCGTGTGGGTGAGAACCTGGAGCGGGGCGGTGACGGGGTAGCTGCACGCCGCCTGCAAAGTCCGCTGCCCTTGGATTTCGACCACGCAAATCCGGCACACGCCCGCCAGACACAAGTCCTCGTGGTAGCAGAGCGTGGGAATGCGGATTTTCAAGGCGGTTGCCGCCTCGAGCAAGGTCGTGCCCACCGGGACGGTGATCGGCTGGCCGTCGATGGTCAGCTCGACTTGCTTGCCGACCGCTTTTGCATGAGCGATCGCCTCCACCGTGCGGAGCATTTGGCTTTTCGGAGCCCGCGTCGCTCCCGATTCTACTTCCACCTGACGGTCGTCGGTCATGTCAAACTCCTTGTTGCGTGCTTCGTCTTGCGTCCGTTGGTGCGGCCGAGGATTTCGTCCTGGAAGTTGGCCACCACCGAGAGCAGGGCGTTGGGGGCCGACTGTCCCAGCCCGCACTTGCTGGCCAATTGCAGCGTTTCGCCCAGCCCGCAGAGCTCCTTGAGATACGCCATCGAGCATTTTCCCTGTTTGAGCAGTTCGACGCCTTCGAGCAGTTTCGGCACGCCTTCGCGGCAGGGCGTGCACTGGCCGCACGATTCGTCGACGAAGAACTCCAGGAAGTTCTCGACCACGTCGAGCATGTCGCGCTGCGGACCGAAGACGATGACCGAGCCGCCCGTGGGCACGTCCTCAAAAGCCAGAACGCGGTCGAACTGCGAGGCGGGAATGCACTGGCCCGACGCGCCGCCCACCTGGACCGCCTTCGCGCCCTCCCCCTTCACTTCCTCCAACAGCTTCGCGATGGTGATGCCCATGGGGAATTCGTAGACGCCGGGCAGCTCGCAGTCGCCGGAGACGCTGAAGAGCTTCAGTCCGGACGATTTGTCGGTGCCGTGGCTCTTGAACCACTCGGGCCCGCGAGCCAGGATGCAGACGACCCAGGCAAAGGTCTCGACGTTATTGACGATGGTGGGCTGGCCGAGATAGCCGGTGTCGATGGGAAACGGGGGCCGATTGCGGGGCTCGCCGCGATGCCCTTCGAGCGACTCGATCAGCGCGGTCTCCTCGCCGCAGACGTAGGCGCCCGAACCCATGAAGATCTCAATGTCGAAATCGAATCCTTTGCAGCCGGAGATGTCTTTGCCCAGCAGGTTCATCTCTCGGCGGCGGGCCAAGACGGCTTCCAGATGGGGCCGCAGATACGTGTATTCCGAGCGCAGATACATAATGCCGCGGCGAGCGCCGATGATTCGCGCGCCGACCGTCATTCCTTCAAACACCAGATCGGCGAAGTCGGTCAGGATCACGCGGTCCTTGAAGGTGCCGGGCTCGCCCTCGTCGGCATTGCAGACGACGTATTTCTTCTCGCCCGGCGTTTCGGCGGCCAGTTTCCACTTCAGGCTTGTGGGAAAGCCCGCGCCGCCGCGGCCCCGCAGGCCGGAGCGGCCCACGTCGGCAAGCACTTCGGCCGCTTCCTTCGCCAAGGCAACCTGCAAACCGCTTCCGGGCGCGACTGAAGAGAACGTCAATGAGCCGGTACGCGTTTGACTGGTCATGAGTGGGATTCCTCCACTGGCGACAGGGAACTGCCGGCAAACGTACGCCGGCACTGTTCCAGGATGCCGTGCACCTTTTCCAGGGTCACTTCGGTAATAACTTGGTCGTTGACCAGCATCGCCGGTCCCCAATCGCACATGCCCAGGCAATTCGCCCAGCAGAGCGAGAATTTGCCGTCCGGGGTGGTTTCGCCGAAGCGAATTCCGAGGTCGTTTTCGAGCTGTCGGGCAATGTGCGACTTGCCGGCCATGTCGCAGGTGATGGTGCGGCACAGGCGGATCACGAACTGCCCTTGCGGTTGCTCGCCGAGAAAACTATAGAAGGAAACGACGCTGTACACCTCGACGGGATGGATGTCGAGCAGATCGGCGATCACCTGCATGGCGTATTCCGAGATGCGCGATTGCCGCCTTTGCGTTTCCTGGAGAATGGCCATCAGCGAGCTTCGCTGGCGGCCGTACTTGTCGGCCAAAGCGACCAACTCTTCCCGCAGCCTCTCACGTTCAGTTACAAGCATGCATGGCTCCCTCTTGTAGTCCGACACCGTTGATTTGTCGAGCGGGGCGGCACGGCCGGTTTGCCCGGCAGTGCGGAGAGCACGGTGGGACAAGCCAGCCGTGCCAGGCGATGGTTTGCATAACGTAACGCTTTATTGTAGCACATCGGCAGGACGAGCTTCAAGGGAGCGGCTCGCATTCAGGGTCGATCGGTTCTTACGTAGCACGGGCATCCTGCCCGTGCCACGTAAAATGGAAAACTGATCGGCCCTGGCCGCCGAAATCGAAATTCCCGCCGCCGACCTGCCGCGAGGAGGGGAGAGCCGGCACTCGGCAGGGCGAGAGTTGCGGAAATCCGTGATGCTTTCGCGAACGCTCTCGCCCCCCTTGCCGCCGGACGGGGTCGTCGTTATACTCATCGCTTGTCCGGATCGTGATGGAAGTGTCGGCGGGCTCTGTTCGCGACCGACGATCCGGCATTTTTCGCCTGTACGGAGCGCTCAGTGGGTACCAAGAGAACGGGAAAGGGCCGACGCAAGATCGGCCGCAAAAAACGTCGTAACCGGGCCAGAATTCGGCATCGCAAGTAGGGTAGCGAGAAGAGGGGAGAGAGGAGAGGGAATAGAAGCACCTTATTGTAGGCTTCTCTCCCCTCTCTCCTCTTCTCTCTCCCCTTCTCCATAGAACGCTGCTACCGGCAATTCCGCGCGGCGACGCACCAACTCGGCGATGGCGTCCACCTCGGAGTCGCTTAGGGGCGCTGCCCACGTTTCGGCGGGACGGCGGGCAATCGTGTGGACCTGCACCAGCTTGATGCGCCCGCCGGCCGCCACGATTTCCCGCAGGCGGTCGCAATAGGCGTCCAATTCGGCGGCCGGCGGCGGCTGGCCGTGAATCCGCAGGAAGAGCGATTGGATGACAATCGGCCGCGCGACGGCCGCTTCCCGCAGATTGTCGAGAATCCGTTGCCAGGGGACGGGCGAGCGGTTCACGATGCGAAAGTAGCCTTCCGTGCCGGCGTCCAGTTTCGCCCAGATTTCGCCGTTGTTGGCGTCGAGGGTTTCCAAGCCGCGACGCACCCGCGGCTCGTGGAATCGCGTGGCGTTGGTAATGAGCACGAGCTTCACGTCGTCGAGCTTTCGGCGGCGACGCACCTCGGCGCATACGTCCACCGCCCGATCGAAGTCCCGGCAAGCGGTCGGCTCGCCGTTGCCGCTCAGCGCGATGTCGTTGAGCCGGCGAAGCATTTCGGGCGTATTGTGGAACCGCGGCCCCCGGTAGAGATCGCCCGAGGCGACTAGTTCGAGCGTCCGATCCAGTTCCTCGGCAAGCGTCGCGAGATCGATCGGTCTATCGTCGAACGGGTCGGCGTCGGCGACTTGGCAGTAAACGCAGCGGAAGTTGCAGAACTTGTCGGGATTGAGGTTCACGCCGATCGAGATTCCGCCCGCGCGGCGGCTGAGCACCGGATAGACGTAGCGGTTGGCCCTGAACTCGCGCGGATGAGCGGCGAAAATCGGACTGCCGGAAAGTGAAGGCTCTTGCATCATGGATTCTGGTAGTTTCGCACACGAGGCGGCGAGAGGCAAGTCCGTTTAGCCCCGGCGTCCTCGCTGGGGACGCCGCGTGGACGCGGCAGCTAAACGGTTGGTACAACGTTTTCTCTTCTTCCCAAGCGGCGGCGAATTGATCCATACAACCCGACGGCGGCGAATAACACACAGGCGACGAGACTGACGCCGGCAAACCAATCGCCGTTCTCAAGATACCAACTGCGGCGATGCCGGTCGAGGCGCGGCGCGGCAATAATGACGCGCTTGGCGCGTCGCGGGCCCTGCTTCTCGATGCGGCCGTTGCTGTCGATCCAGGCCGAAAAGCCGGTGTTGGCGGCAATCAGCAGCGGCTTTCGACATTCGACCGCGCGGAACACGCCGCAGACCAAATGCAGGTCCAACTCGCTCGACCCCCAGAACCAGCCGTCATTGGTGAGGTTCACCAGGATATCGGGCTCCTGCCCCTCGGCCGCCAACGCATTGACCTGGCCGCGGATCACGTGCGAAAGCACGCTCTCGTAGCAGATGCTCGGTGCGATGCGAACGCTAAAGCGCGGGCGGGACGCCGGCGCTTCGGAATACTCTAGTTCAAACGCTACGGGCCCGTTGCCTGGCGTTGCGCTGCCGGTCAACGGCGTGAAATGCTGAAGCCAGGGGGCGTATTCAACGAACGGCATGTACTCGCCGAACGGCACCAAATGGACCTTGTCGTAGCGGCCGACGATCTTGCCGCCGCGGTCGACGTACACCGCCGACGTGTAGCACTTCTCGCCGCCCGCGCCCAAATGCTCGCGGTTCGAGCCGAGCAGCAATGAGACGCCAAGATCATGTGCGAGCTCGGCCATCGTTTCCGGGCCGGCCTCGGCCGATTCTTTCAGATCCTTGCGGAAATCGGCGTCGCTCTTCTTGTACCACGACGGCTTAGCCACCCCCGGGTCATAGCTCAGCAGGCCGCCGGGAAACATCGACTCCGGCCAAACCAGCAAGTCGATATGCCCGCCGCTGCGAACTGCGTGGCGGGAAAGCTGAAGATACTCGCGGAAGATCGACTCGTTCCGCTTCTTTTCCAGGCGTTTCATCGTCTCCGGATCGGGGTCGTCGAACAGTTCGACGTCGATCGAGCCCTGGATCAGCGCGATTCGCGGCCCGGGGGTTGAAGAGTCGTTCGCGATGCGCTCCCGACCGTAGAGCCACACCGCGGCAAGCACGGCGGCAGCGGGCAGGAGCGGCCACGCAGTGGAAATGATTTGCCGAGAACTCCCCCTCCATTGCAATGGAGGGGCGTTGGCAGAAGAAGCGACGACCGGCAACATCCTTGCCAACGACGCGGCGACGAACATCACCACGAAACTCACGCCATACGCCCCCGCCAGGTCGCTCACTTGAATCAACTCGATCCAGCGGTACTGGGTATGGCCGAGGCACGCCATGCTCATGCCGGACAAGAGATGGCCGCGGGCCAGTTCGAGCCCGGTCCAGACGATCGGTGCGGCGAGAATCACCGGCACGCGGCAGCGATGCACCGCCACCCGCGACAAGCCCACGAACACCGGCAGATAGAAGGCGAAGTAGAACGAGAGGGCGATCCAGCCGAAGCTGGTGGCCCAGTGCGGAAGCCGCATGAAGTGCAACACGCCCAGCCAGAAGGCAAAGCCCGCTAGGCCGAGCACCGTGTATGGGCGTCGGCCGTCGAGCCTGTCGCGGCGGATGAGCAACACCCACGGAATCGGAGCGACCCAAGCCAACGGCCACCAATCCAAGGGCGGAAATGAGGCCCACAGCAGAAGGGATCCGGAAAATGCCAATAACCACACCCTGGCGGTTGACCATGCCAGAAGGGATCTCACGCAAAGGCGCAGAGGCGCCAAGAGATACGAGGAAATGCCTACGGTCCGATGAGTCGACGAGCACGGCGCGGTCGGCGAAGATCGCCGGAACCCATTGTTGCATCCTCCAACTTGTTTCTTAGCGCCTTTGCGCCTTTGCGTGGGACTCATCTGCCAACATTCTCAGCGGTTGCTTCCGAATTTTTCCCAACGACTACGCCTTGAGGAATCGTTCCAGGATGACGGTCCCGCAGTCGGTCAAGAAGCTCTCCGGATGAAACTGCACGCCGAACAGCGGCCATTGCTTGTGGCGGATGCCCATGATCTCGCGCGTGCCGTCGGGGGCGTCGCTCCAGGCGCAGACCTCGAACTCCTCCGGCAGCGTATCGGGCTGAATCACCAGGCTGTGGTAGCGGGTGGCAATGAAAGGATTCTCCAGCCCCTCGTAGAAACCGCGGTTGTCGTGGTGGATTTGATCGGTCTTGCCGTGCATGAGCCGCCCGGCACGGACGATCTTCGCCCCAAACGCCTGGCCGATCGACTGGTGGCCCAAGCATACGCCGAGCAGCGGAATCCGCCCGGCAAAGCGCTGGATGCACGCCACGGAAATGCCCGCCTCGTTAGGAGTGCAAGGGCCGGGCGAGACGATCAGATGCGTCGGCTGCCGGGCTTCGATTTCGTCGAGCGTGATTTTGTCGTTGCGATGGACCTGCAAATCGAGCGACGGATCGATTTCGCCCAGCCGCTGCACGAGGTTGTAGGTAAACGAATCGTAATTGTCGATCAGCAGAATCATGGCATTCTCCGCACGATTTTCAATAGACCCTCGTATCTCCACTGTATCCGCTCGCGGGCCGGCTGGCCAGAGCGGGTAGGGCGCCGTAATGTCTATGGTCAAAATGGGAAGACCGTTTAGCCGCCGCGTCCACGCGGCGCAGAATCGCCGGCCGTCGCAGCGCCGCGTGGACGCGGCGGCTAAACGGTTCGGAGGCGACCGCCACAATCCGTTACTGCGCCCGAGCGGGTAGTTGCCCTTGACCGGGTGTGGTACACTAAAGAGGGTCTGCCGCGAGCCCAAAATGCCCCTCGGGGAAAAAGGGGACAGGTCCAATTTGTGCGAAGCACCCTCCGGGCCGTTCCGGCAAATTGGACCTGTCCCCTTTTTCCCTCCAAAATGCCCCTCGACGACTAGGTTTGCCGTGGTTGTCAGCGAATCTTCCGCCCGCCGATACGCCCTCGATCCCGATGTTCGGTTGATGCTCGAGGTGCGCAACGACAACGCCACCGCCTTCGAGGAACTAGTGGCCCGCTACCAGGGTCGGTTGATGAACGTGTTGATGCACCTGGTCGGGAATCGCGAGCAGGCCGAAGATCTCGCGCAGGAGGTCTTCCTGCGGGTGTATCGGGCAAGAAAGACCTACGAGCCCGGCGCGAAGTTCTCGACCTGGCTGTTTACCATCGCCAATCACGCCGCCAGCAACGCCCTGCGGAACCAATCGCGGCGTCACGAGGTGACGTTGCGGGCGCAGGACAGTGGTCCGCTGGGCGTTCGACCCTTTGAGAAGACGTTGCAGACCAGCAGCGGTCAGATCCCCGCCCGGCAGTTGGACAAGGCGGAGATGCGCGACATCGTGCGGATGTCGGTCGAGACGCTGGGCGAGCGGCAGCGGATGGCGGTGTTGCTGAGCAAGTTCGAGGGGATGAGTTACGCCGAAATCGCCGAAGTGATGGAGATTTCTACCCAGGCGCTCAAGTCGCTGCTCTCGCGGGCGCGGGAGAATCTCCGCGAGGTGTTGCAGCCCTACGTCGATCGCGGCGCGAATCCCATGGAGGTCCATAACGGCCATGAATGACAATCCTCCTGACGAAGTGATCAATGGCGCCGCGCCGCTGGACGAGGAGCTTGTCGCATACCTCGACGGCGAGTTGGACGCGGAAAGCGGCCGCCGCATCGAGGCCCTGCTGGCCTCCGATCCGGCGGTCCGCCGTCGCCTGCAATCGCTGGAACGCACCTGGGATCTGCTCGATGAGCTGGATGCGGCGCCGTTGGGCGAGCCGTTCACACAAACCACTTTGGAGATGGTTGCGGTTGCCGCCCGGCACGAGATTGAACAGAGCAGGGCCGAGGCCCCGCGGCGACGGCGGCGATGGCTGTTGGCGGTCGGTGCGGGCCTGCTTGCGGCGGCCGCGGCCGGTTTCGCGGCCGTGGCGATGCACGACCCCGACCGCCAATTGCTGACGGATTTGCCCCTGCTGGAAAATCTCGACGAATACCGGCAAATCGGCTCGATCGAGTTCCTGCATCGGCTTCGCGACGAAAAGCTCTTCGTGAAGGGCGCCGTCGAACCGCCCAAGGAACCGACGGCGGACGAAAACGCGACGTCGCGGCAGCGGCAAGTCGAAACCATGAGCCTCGACCAGAAAGAGCAACTCCTCCGGGCCGAGGACAAGTTCGCCGGCTTGGCCCCGGCGGAACAGGAACGGCTGCGGCGTCTGGTCGAAGAAGTGCAGAACGATCCCGATAGCAAACAGCTTCGAGCCATCATGCACTCTTACTACGAGTGGCTGAAGCTGCTGCCATCGTTGACTTGGGAGAACCTCGCCGAAGGGGAAACGGCCGAACGCATCGCGCTGGTGAAGAAGCGGCTGCAAGAAGAGCAGCAACGCGAGGGGAGCTGGCGGCCCGATGCCAACGACATGGCGGCGTTGCGAAATTGGATGGACGACTGTGCCACGCGGCATGAAGCGGATTTTGTGAAATCCCTGCCAAGCGATCGGGATCGCAAGGAGTTTTCTGAAAGGGGCAAGGCCTTCCGGCACCAAATGGTCCTCGGATTCTTGCGGCGGCAATGGCAACTCCCCAGTCCCGGCAAGTTGCCGCCGATGATGACGGACGAGGATTTGGCGCGGCTGCGCGAAAAGTTGAGCCCCGAAGCCCGCCAGCGGCTCGAAAACAAGACGCCGATCCAGCAGTGGCGAGTGGCGGCGGCGTGGATGCGGCAGGGATTCCGCCGCGCGTTCGAGGAGCGAAGGATGCACGGGCCGCTGTCGCAAAACGACGACGAACGCCTCATGCAGTTCTTCGAGAAAGGCCTCACCGACGAGCAACGCGACCGGCTGTTGGCGATGCCGGGCGAAGAAATGCAGTGGGAGTTGCAGCGGCTGTACCTGATGCATACCCGGCCACCGGAAGGGCCCGGCCGACGCAACAGACGTCCGGGCGACCCCGAGTGGCCAGGCCCCGGCTGGCCCGGCCCGCCGCGACTTCCTCCGCCCAGCGAAAAATAGCCCGCCTTTCTTGCCGTAGCGGTACAATCCTTCTCGTCGGCCTTAGAAGACTTGGCGGACAGGCAGAGGAAAGCGACTGGTCCGCAAGATGCGTTATTGCCCATTTTCCCTGTGAAAGCGGGAATGCGGTACAATCGCATTTATGTTCTCAACATTCGCCTTCTGCGACGATTCGTTTTTCTATACTCTCCGGAACTTTTCGATCAGTTCCAATAGTGAGGCCAGGCAGGTGAAATGTCCG
The DNA here is from genome assembly GCA_963719005.1 of uncultured Planctomycetia bacterium. GTDB lineage: Bacteria > Planctomycetota > Planctomycetia > Pirellulales > Thermoguttaceae. The sequence continues at coordinate 509,853 of CAVRAR010000014.1, read as the reverse complement.
CGATGTAGGTCATTAAATCTACGAAAAAGCAAGCGTGGGAACGCTCAACTCGTGTTTCCACTGCCGTTGGTTGTTGTCTCGATTCGTTGCTATCATTGCGGAAATCGCTATCTTCGCTTCGGCGTGCTGCCCGGTCGCACAATCCCACAGGCCGACGCCCGCCTGCCTGCCAAATCTGCATGACGACAAGGCGTCGTGTAAGCGATGGCAAGAGTTTCACGAGTGCGGCAACTTCTTCGTGGGAGCGAAGACCGCCCCGCCGTTCCTGATCCGTCGGCATAACCCTTTGCACCGGTGCTGCTTGCGACGCCATTTGCATATTGGCCTGCGGCTCGGGGGTCGGATTATACCGATTAGGCACGGAAGTTGCGTTCTGCTGAATCGTCCGACGCCGCGAGGGCTGGACGGTCTTTTTGTGCCTCCGATGGCGGGTGTGGCTGGTTTTTTGACGCCAACTGCATACAATATCGGGGGTTAGAAAGGGCCAAACCCCGAGGGAGCTCGGACGCGAAACCGCGTTTCACGGTCGAAGCGAACCCTTTTCCCCATGGATGCGTATCATGTTGAAGGGCACGATTGAACAACGGCGATTGCGTGCCTCTGGCCCGAACCCGCTCGTTTCCTGGAGCGATGAGAAGCTTCTGTTGAGCTATCGTTCCCAGTCCGACGACGGGGTATTCGAGGAACTGGTTCACCGCTACGAGAAGGAACTGTACGGCTATCTGCGGCATTACCTCGGCGACGCCGACATGGCCGCCGACGTCTTTCAGCAGACGTTCCTGCAGGTCCACTTGAAGTGCGATCAGTTCGAGCCGGGCCGGAAGGTGCGCCCTTGGTTGTATACCGTCGCCACGAATCAGGCGATCGACTACCAGCGTCGCAACCGCCGGCATCGCATGACCAGTCTCGATCGTGTTACCCGAGGCTACGCGGAGGAGGAAGCGGGCACATTGGGCGAATTGCTCGGCGTATCGGCGGGCGGCCCCGCCGACAACGTCGAATCGGCGGAACAACACGAGGCGCTTCGTCGGGCGGTGGATGCGCTGCCTGGAGTCTGCAAAGAGGTGGTGATGCTGATCTACTTCCAAGGACTGAAGTATCGCGAGGCGGCGGAGGTCTTGTCGCTCCCGGTCGGGACGGTCAAGAGCCGGCTGCACACCGCCGTTCAGAAGCTCACCGAAACGCTTTCTCACGTGAGCTTGCCGTAACCACGGTGGATTTTCGTATGAGCGACAGCGATCCGCTGCATCAGCAACTGATCGGCCACCTTCTCGGTGCGTTGGACGACGACGAGCAAGAGTGGGTGGAATCGCGTCTGGAGCGCGACGAGGAGTATCGTCGGCTGTGGATGGAGTGGCGGCGGCGTTTGGCGCCGCTGCTGTCGCTGCGGCCCGATTGCGAGCCGCCGCCCGGACTGGCCGAGCAAACGTGCCGGTTCGTGGCCGCCTTTGCACCGGTTCCACGGCGCGCGCAAAGCGCGAGGGCGGAAGATGAGCCCCGACTTGGCGTTGCCCCACCGCGGCGCCCGCGTCGGCTGGCTCGATGCGGCCGCCTTGGCCGTGATCGTCTTCATTGCCGCCATCCTGGTTCCACCGGCGATCCACAACAGCCGGTTCCACTCGCGGCTGAGTTCTTGTCAAGAGAAGCTGCGGCAAGTGGGATTGGCCCTGACTGAATACGGCTACAAGCACGGCCATCCGATATCCGAATTGGCCGACAACGAGCGGCTGACCGGCGCCGGCCAGTTTGCGGCCGAAACGCTCGATGATGGTTTTGCGGCCAACGACGGCCGGGCGGTGTGCCCTGATGGCTGGCTGGCCGCTCAAGGGGCTTACCGCTCGCCTCATCACGTCGGATCATTGCTGGCATGCGTCGATAAATCGGCGGCCGAGATCTGTGAAGTTGGGCCGCCGACGCCCACCTGGTCGCCGGGTGAGATTCCCGGCGTATCGATTAGGGACTGGCTCGGCTTGTGGCGTAACGGGACGACCGACGGCGCGACGGATCCCCCCCAGGCCGCCGTGGCACTCTTGGCCGACGCTCCCAGCGCCGACTCGCCGGGCCAGGCTTTCGACTACCATGACGGCCAGGGGCGAAACATGTACTTCGAGGACGGTCACGTCGATTTCCTCCCCTGTTCGACGCCGCGCGACCCCACCGAGACGTTTCTCGGCGGCGACGACTCTCCCGCCACCCCGCGCGTCTCGGTTCCGATCAGGTTTGTGGGCTGGCATTGATCCGTGGGGCAGACATTCTTGTCTGACAAGGGCGTGCCCCGCGTTTTTTCCGGCAGACGGGAATATCTGCCCCGCCGCGGCGAGAAATGCGGGCCGGCTGATTGGCCGATTGACGAACATCGTCCCATATTCTAGGGTAAAGGGCGTTCCGCACGCCGTCGTAGCGTGGACTTTAGTCCGCCTAGAAAACATGGCGGACTTTCGTCCGCCTAGAAAACAGGGGGCGGATTGAAATCCGCCCTACAACAATTGGTCAGTTTGTTTCGTTACGGCTCCCTTACCCCGAATCCCCTTTGCCCTCTCCGGGAGGCACGAACCGTGAAACCTGTATTGCAGGCATTAGTTGTGGCGGACCACGTCTATCAGGATCAGCAGACTGGAAAGAAGGTGATCTGCGGCACATTCAATACGTTTCGCTTCAGCCGAAAGCCGCCCATCAACGAAATGCAGGCGCCCGACGGAACCAAACAGACGCTAATCGCCGGCGGCGGACAAAGCGGCTCGCCCTACGCGTACGTCAATCTCACCGACGTCTGCGACGGCACGAAACTGCGGCTTCAGTTCGTCAATCTCAATAAGAACGCCGTGCTCTTCGGAACTGAAGTGACGATCGGAAACACCAATCGGCTATCCACGATCGAACTGGTTTTTCCGCTGCCGCGTCTGCCCATTCAGGAAGCCGGCGCCTATGCGTTGGAACTGTTGTGCGACGGCGACATTCTCGGCTCCTACCGCATCACGGCGGAGGATCTAGACGAAAAGGCCGCGACGTAGCGCGCATTTCCCAGCCGAAACGCCGGCTATGTTCCACCGCTGCCGCCCCCCGAACTACCGCCGCCGCTACTGCCGCCGCTCGACGAGCTTGACGTCGGCAACCGTGGGCTAGGCTGTGTCCCCAAGTACTTTCTTTCGATCGTGCCGACCTGATTGGCCGACCAGCCCTCGTCCGAAATCGAAGTCGCCGTCACCGGCGAGATGTTTGTCGGAGAGATTTGGCTGGCCAGTTGCTGAACGGCCACCATTCGGGCGGCGGTTTCCGCGTCGTTGTCGGCCATGTGGACGTAGAGGAGGCGGTGTTGCTCGGGCCCCGCGGTGAGAATCCACCGCACCTTGATCCGCCCCGCCTCGGTCAGTTGCCCGGTGCCTTGCTCGAAATGGAACTCGCCGAGCATGTTCTGCCGCCGCCAACCGTTGGCAACCATCGTGGAGAACGGCATCCGCACTGCTACCCGGTCGTCTGCGACGAACGGGGCCGGCCAGCACTGACGGCGTTTTATGTCCTTTGCAATGCTGTTAAAAAAGCTGGTGCACATATCGGCCGACACCTGCGAGGCACAGCCTAACGAAATCAGCGCGAAGCCAACGATCCCAATCAATCGAGCCGGCATTTTGGTATCCTTTCCGTTAAGCTGGGCGGGCTGTGCGGATTCTGCTGCCCACACAGCCGGAATGCGGGTGGCACATAGTCTTTATCGGCAAGGAGGCTTGCCAAGCCGCATTTCTCACCACGCGGTGGCAGACATTTCTGTCTGCCCGGAAGGACGCGGCAGATAGGCAGACAGGAATGTCTGCCCCACCGCACCAATCGTGCAACTTTGCCACACAGGGGACTGTCCCAATTTTCGTGTTAGCGAACATGGGACTGTCCCCTTTGCCGGGATTTGGCGCGGCGACGGCTCCATTGCCACAGAAATCGGTACAGCCCCCGACAAAGGGAAAAAACACCCATGAACTGCCGCATTTCGACACACGGGCGAACTCTGAAGCCCGCCCCGTTCGTTGACCGGACCACGCCAGCGCGGTATAAGGGCATCAGCAAGACCGGGTTCGCGTCGCGCGGCCCGAGCGCCGTTTCCCGCCGTTTCCCGCCCTCCCTTCGGCCCGTTCACAAGACTGGAGACCGCCATGTCGTCCCTCCATTTCCGCATTGCCAACCCCGTGTGCTGCCTGGTTGTTCTCGCAGCCGCATGGCTGGCTGCTGCTGTTGGTGCTCAGGCGGTCGAACCGTCGCAGGTGGAGTCCGTCGTCCAGCAGGCGGGGGTTCGAGCGGATGGTCCGGTCGATATCGCCGCGTTCGGCCAGGTTGTGACTTCGGATCCGAAGCGCATGACCGGCACGGCAGCCAATCGGATTCAAGAGTTTCCCGCCGCCGACATCGCGTTAGAGACCGAGCTGCGACCGGCTGCCGACGGGAGCTATGCCGTGCCGGCCAGCGCCGACGGTCTCGGCTGCATCGGTTTGCGATGGTACGAAATGCGGTTCCTGCGACGCTTGGAGTTGCGTTGGGGCAAAGGGGTGACGCCGCCGCCGGCCGACGCCGTGAAGTTGCAATACTGGGTCGGCGAGTCGCCGTGGCAGGGCCAATGGACGCCGCTGCCCGCCAAGTTTGAGCTTTCCGCAGGCGTTTCGAGTTGGCAGATCGCCGACAAGGAACAGCCCACCGGCACAGTCCGGGTTCGCTGGGTTTTCCCCGCCTCGAAAGAGCCGTTGGTCGTCAGTCGCGTGTCGGCCTATTGCCGCGCGTCATGGAAGACGGCGAACCTGTTGGTGGAGTTCAAGCAACCGTCGGCGGGCGAGAAGGCCCCTGTCGCCGTCTACAATGGCGATCTCCTGTCCGATCAAGGAGACGCTGCAAATCCGCGACGGCTGAAGGTTCGCTACAGCGAGCCGAAGCCGCAGAAGGTCGATCGCACCACGTTGCGTTTCCACTTGCCCAAGCAGACGGTTTGCGTGGCGGTGGAAGACGTGGTGGCCAACGGCTGGGTGTACGTCCCCGGCGCCGGGTTATTTGTCACGACCGATCCGCCGCGGACGACGCTGGCGCAGTATCTTCAGGATATTGCCGGCAAGAAGACCGTGCTGGAGCAGGTTCGCCAACTGCCCGACCAGACGTTTTCCCAGGCGATGGCGATCACGCACAATCCGATCCAGAACAACGGTCCGATGCTCGCCAGCTTGGCTTGCGACAATCGCAAATTCATGGTGGAACGCGACGGGACAATCCATTTCCGTCTTTTCGATGCGCCCGACATTCTCCTCGGTGATGGTGCGCTCTACTACGGAGCCAACCTGCCCGTCTTTCACCTGTCGCCGCGTTTCGGCGACGGGAAGGGTGAAGTGAAGCGGCATCTCGACGGCGGCTGGTTGCCGATGCCGGTAATGACGGCGAACGAGAACGGCTTGGAGTGCCGCGAGCGCGTCTACGTCGCCCCGCTCGACGAAAAGGCGCCCGACGGTGGCCCAAGCTGGTTCCGGCAGCGGGCCGCAGGCGTCGTCGAATTCACGACCAAGAACACGCTGCCCACGGAGGCAAACGTTTCGCTCACACTGACGCTTTCCAAAGACGGCGAGCAGACGTTGCAAGGCAGCATCGAGAAAGTCAAGCAGGGACTCATCTTCGTCCGCGAAGGGCGAGTGGCGGCGCTGTTCGACGCCGGGCAGTCGGCCCCGCTGCAATTAGCCGGGAAGCAAGATGCCATCGCTTTGACTGGGAAGCTCGCGGCCGGCAAATCGGCGGGCCTGGTCGTCTATCTGCCCGCTTGGCCCGTGAAACCGGCCGAGTACGCGGTCCTGGGTGACAACGCCCGCCTGGCAGCGCAGACCGAACGATATTGGACGAGCCTTTTTGACGACGCGATGCAAATCGACATCCCCGATCGCTTTCTGGCGAACGTGATTCGGGCATCGCAGGTTCATTGTCTGTTGGCGGCCCGGAATGAGGATCGCGGCCGCTGCGTGGCGCCGTGGATCGCCGCCGTCAACTATGGACCGTTGGAGAGCGAGTCGCAGGCTGTTATTCGCGGCATGGATCTCTGCGGCCACGCCGATTTCGCCCGGCGATCGCACGAATTCTTCCTGAAACGCTACAACGCCCAAGGATTCCTCACCACCGGCTACACGCTGGTCGGCACCGGCGAGCACCTGTGGACGCTCGCCGAATTCTGTGCCCGTCAGGGCGATCGGGAATGGCTAAAAAAGGCGGCGCCGACGTTGGCCCGCGCGTGCAAGTGGATCGTAGCCCAGCGGGCGAAAACGAAGCGGCTCGACATTCACGGTCGGCGCGTGCCCGAATATGGTCTGGTCCCGCCGGGCGTCACCGCCGACTGGAATCGTTTCGCCTATCGCCTGTTCAACGACGTTCAGTATTGCCGTGGACTGGAGACCGCCGCACAAGTGTTGGCCGAGATCGGCGATCCCGACGCCCCCGCGCTGTTGGCCGACGCCAAGGCATACCGCGAGGACTTGCAGCGGGCGTACCGATGGAACAACGCCCGCTGCCCCGTCGTGCCGCTGGCCAACGGCACGTGGACGCCGAACTACGCGGGCCTGCTCGATTGCTTCGGCAACGTCGAGGAATTCGTCCCCGGCGAAGACAGCAGCCGCACCTGGTGTTATAGCATCGAAATCGGCATGCACCATCTGGCCGCCAATCGCCTCGTGAATCCGCGCTCGGACGAGGTGACGCAAATGATGGACTACCTCGAGGACCATCAATTCCTGCGGTCCGGCTGGTTCGACTATCCCGAGGAGCGGAACCGCAAGGACGTGTTCAACTTCGGCGGCTTCGCCAAGGTTCAGCCGTACTACGCGCGGAACGCCGAGGTCTATGCCCTGCGCGACGACGTGAAGCCCTTCCTCCGCTCGTATTTCAACGCGCTTGCCGCAATGTTAAGCGCCGAGAATCTCTCGCTCTGGGAGCACTTCCACAGTTCGGGCGCGTGGAACAAGACGCACGAGACCGGCTGGTTCCTCTGCCAGACGGCCACGATGTTCGTGTTGGATCGCGACGACGAGTTGTGGCTGGCGCCGATGGTCACGGATCGCTGGCTGCAAGACGGCATGAGGATCGAGGTTCGCAATGCCCCCACGCGCTTTGGCCGCGTGAGCTACAAGATCACGTCTGCGGCCGCCGACGGCCACATCGACGCCAAGATTCAGCCGCCGACGCGCGGCACGCCCAAGCGGCTGGTGATCCGCCTGCGGCATCCCGACGGAAAACCGATGAAAGCGGTCACGGTCAACGGCAAGCCGCATCAAGATTTCGATCCTCGCAAGGAAATCGTGAGCCTCGCGCCGACGGCCGAGCGAGTGACTGTGCGCGTGGAATACTGAGGACACCGTGACAACAGGATGCGAAACATGCGATTGACGAAACTGCGGATCGCTGCCGTTCTTTGTATATCGCTGCACGTCGCCGCTGCGGCACGCGCCGCCGAGCCGCGGATGGAGGACGTGGCGTTCACGGCCAAATGCGATAAGACGGAGCAGCGCTACGTCGTGATCTATCCCGCGGGGTTCAAGGCCAACGAGCCGCACGATCTGTTGATCGCGCTGCACGGGCACGGCTCCGACCGTTGGCAGTTCGCTAGCAAGGTGTTCGATGAAGCCTCGGCGGCCCGCGACGTCGCCGCCGCGCATCGGATGCTCTTCGTTTCGCCCGACTATCGCAAGACCACTTCGTGGATGGGACCGAAGGCCGAGGCCGACATGGTGCAGATTATCGATGAACTGAGGGCCCGTTTCCGCATCGGCAAGGTGATCGTCTGCGGCGGCTCGATGGGCGGGTCGTCGTGCTTGACCTTTGCAGCGCTTCATCCCGAGCTGGTTGACGGCGTCGCATCGATGAATGGAACCGCCAACCATCTGGAATACGAGAACTTTCAAGACGCGATCGCCGAGTCGTTCGGCGGGCCGAAAGCCAAGATTCCACGCGAATACAAGAAACGCAGCGCCGAGTATTGGCCGGAACGGTTGACGATGCCCATCGGCATGACAGTCGGCGGCCGTGACGACGTGGTGCCGGCAGCAAGCGTCATTCGACTGGCCGGCGTGCTGAAAAAGCTTCAACCGAACGTCCTGCTCATCGTTCGTCAGTCGGGCGGACACTCGACCAATTACGCCGACGCCAAAGAGATTCTCGAATTCGTTGTTCACAAGGCGGGGATCAAAGATGCGAGCAGGTGAACTGGGGACTGTCCCAATTTTCGTGTCAGCGAAAATGGGACTGTCCCCTTTGCCCGTGAATTGCTCGTGCACGCGCGGCGTCCAAACGGTGCGGTGCGAGATGCCGGCTAACTTCGTGCGTCATCATGCTTTTCGCACGGCGCGGATTTTCTACGACAAAAACCTTGCAGGCCGTCGCGGGTGGCCAATTTCCCCTTGTCGCGTCGGCGAAACGTCGCTATAATGGCCGCACGGATTGATTGCTAAGCCCGTCGTTAGAAGTGAGACTTTCGTCCCGCCCAATCGAAAAGTCGCCAAGTGTCCCGGATGCAGCTTTCGCCGATCGTGATTCGGCAAGACTGCATTTCCCGCCAAGATCGCTCGACGAACGTGGATTGAGAAGCAGCAGGATATTATCTGCGCAGTGGAGGTGATCTCATGAAGACGATTTTTGCTATTACCGCCTTTGTCATCGTTGTGGTAGTCGGTGTTTTGGGGTTCGGCGCGGTCTATTACGTTTCGCACGGAACGGCTGCGGCGGCGCCGAGCGTCGCCGGCGGCGCGAAGGTCGAATCGCCGCAGAAACCCGCAAAGACCGAGCGAACTGCGAAGTCCAATCACCGCGACTCGGCCGGCCCGCTCATCGTCACCGGCACCGTGAAGCCAGAAGAGGTGGTCGAAGTCGGCGCCCAGGTCAACGGCATGATCGTCGCTGTGGGCGCCGATCCCGCCAATCCGGGCAAATTGCTGGACCAGGGCTCGATCGTCCACAAGGGCGAAGTCTTGGCGCAGATCGATCCGACGATCTACAAGGCGCAAGTCGATTACGCGGAAGCGTCGCTGGCAAAAGCGAAATCCGATTTGCAGCAACTTCTGACCAGGAGCTGCCAGTTGAAGCAGGAGTGGCAGCGGGCGCAGAGCCTCCTCCCGCAAAAAGCCATCGCCAACACCGACTACGATCTTGCCGCCGCCAATTGTCAGGCGGCTGCCGACAACGTCGGCGGCGGCCGCGCGACCGTCCAGCAGTGCGAAGCCAGCCTGCAAGTGGCGAAAACCTACCTCAGCTACACGGTCATCACCTCGCCGATCGACGGCGTGATCCTCGATCGCCGCGTCAACGTGGGCCAGATCGTCTGCGCCACCTTCAACGTGCCCGGTCTGTTCCTGGTGGCCAAGGACCTGCGCCGCACCCAGGTCTGGGCGTCGGTCGACGAAGCCGACATCGGCTACGTCTATCCGGGCCTGCCCGTGCAATTCACGATCGATGCGTATCCCGGCGAAGTGTTCGAGGGCAAGGTGAGCAGAATCCGCCTGAACCCCGTCACCACACAAGACCACACGACCTACACCGTGATCGTGGCCACGAACACGTCCCGCGGCATGTTACCCTATCTGACGGCGAAGCTGCGATTCAACATTCCCAAGACGAAGGACGCGAAGGGGCCGGGGGTGCATGATCTTGACATCGTCGCCGAGAGGTGACGCCGCTCTGCGGATTTCTTGCCGCGTCCCCGCTGACGGGCCATAACGCGGTCGGCGCGGCGCGCGACATTCATCGACAGTTTTTCCACGCGAAGCCGTTGCGGGGGCTATCCGCCCCTTCGGGGGAAATCCTCTCTCTTCCTCGCGTTTGCCGAGGGATTTTCTGCCGCATTCCCGCTGCTTGGCAGACCTGCTGGAGAACCCGTCGCCCGGCGCGGTAGAATCATGACTGTCACCCACGTCAAGGTTCGTAGGCTGGAGCATCCGTTTCGCCTTCTCCCCAGCCGAGAGAAGTCGGGACCTCCAGCCTACGAACGTTTTTGCGGCGATACGACAAAAGGAATCTGCCTGCATGGAAGAACTAGCGGCGGTGGTTGTCGAGGCCTCGACGGAATACGTCGGCCGTTGGAACCGTCTGATCAGCACGACGAATTGGGAGAAGGGCCGCATCATCTGCGAGTGGCGGGCCGCCTTGCAGCAGGCCGATGCCCCGGCCGCAAGCTACACCGACGACGCCTGGAGCCAACAGGTGGGCGGAGTGACTCCGCAGCACGTCGGTCGGCTTCGCCGCGTCTACGAGCGATTCGGCGACGTGCATGAGCAATATCCGGGGCTGTATTGGAGCCACTTCCAGGCGACGTTGGATTGGCCCGACGCCGAAATGTACCTCGAGGGCGCGGTGCAGAACGACTGGTCGGTCGCCCAGATGCGCCATCAGCGTTGGGAAGCAATGGGGGGAGAGCCCGCGTTGCAGCCGCAGGACGCTGACATCGTCGCGTCGGAGTTGGACGAAGACGTTTCAATTCGCAACGACAGCCCGCTGCCGGCGACGATTTCCGAGTCGACCGCCGAGGTGCACGGGGCGGACGACTTCTCGGAATACGCCGAGTCGGAGGCGGTGCCGCTGGACGACGCTTCGAGCACGTCGGGCACGGCCTCCGACGTGTTTTCGCCGCCGCTGCTGCGGCCGTTCGAGTCGCTGCCGCCGCTGCCGGCGGATATGAAGGAGGCGTTCGAGCTGATGAAGCTGGCGATTCTCGCCCACAAGGTCTGCGGCTGGACCGAAATCGCCCGCGACGACGTGCTTTCGGTGTTGGAGTCGCTCAAGCAGTTGGCCCTGGCTCCGGCGGAGTAGACGAACGATGAGCGACAATCCGCTCGATCCGACCGGCGATCCGTTTGGGCCGCCCGAGGTCTCCGTCGAGGTGGAATGCCTGCACTGCGGGCAGCAGTACCAGAGCCATCTGATCGAGTGGCGGATCGAGACCGACGCCGACGGCAATCTGCACGGTTTCTGGTGTTGCCCCACGCCCGGTTGCGGCGGCATGGGCTTCGGGTTCGACATCCTGCCGACCGATCCGGATTATTGCGACGAACACGGCGGCTGGATGCATTGCGACGACGACGAATTCGACGAAGAGGATTTCGACGAGGACGACCTCGGCGAGAATTTCACGTCGGATGGTCCGATCGACAAAGCAAAGCCCAGCGGCAACGGGCACGGCCGACCGAAGATCGTGGAAGACGGGGGCGACGATATCCCGTTCTGACTACTTGGCGTCCAATTCAAGTGCAGCCCGTGCCGCAATACGAAATCTCCTGCAACGTTGACGAGCGTCGGCCGCCATTGCTTTGTCGGCGGATTCTCCGGGATATCGGAACGCCACCGCGAAGTCGGAGAGGTAGGCCAAGTCTTCATGGAAACGTTTCCAGCCGAGTTCGATCGCGATGGCCTGGTTGAGCAACGCCACGAGGTCGTGGATTTTGGCAAATTCGATTCCCGCCTCACAGAGCCGGGCCTTCAGGTACTTCTCGGCACACTGCTGAGCGTGGTAACACGCGCCGTCGTGGCATGGATTTTTCCGGCGCGCGATTCGCGCAACACCATGGCGAAGTCGCCTTCCGCTTTCTCCACCCATTCAGCGGTCATGGGCTTCATAGAGCACCTTGCCGTCTCGAAGGATGTCGCGAAGGAAACAGTCGCCCATTTCGATCCGCTCGCGGACGACTTCCGGTGTTCGCACCAGCAAGTCCAGCGGAAAAGGCGGATTCGTTTTTAGCCGGATCTCCACCGATTTATCGACCGACCTGCCCTCAAACGGCATCACGACCAGCACATCCACGTCGGAATCCGCCGTCGCGGCCCCACGGGCATAGGATCCGAAGAGCACCACTTTGCGAGGGCGGAATTCCTCGCCGATGCGTCGGCCGAAGTCCTCGATCTGTCCCAGGGTAAAGGGGCTCATAGCGGTCGCGATGGTTCTGCGTTACGCTGCGCACCGATCACCAACGTTTGATGCAAGTTCCTCTGCTCTGAACCATACCACCCCGTTCAACGCCGGTCAATACAAGGGTGAACTCGAAAGAAACGCGCCCCAACCTGAAAATCGGCGGCTGCAAGTTCTCCGCTAATTCAACATCCACTTCGCCGCGCTAAAATAGCACACCAGCGTGATCACGTCGGTCAGCGCCAACACGATCGGGCCGGAGGCCACGCGGGGATCGAGCTTGAAGCGGTGCAGCACGTTGGGTACGATCGTGCCCAATACGGCGGCGACCGTCACGCCCGCCGCAATACCCTCCAGCACGCATAGCGCCAAGCGAAGCTGATGGAGCCAGGCCAGAGCCGCCGATCCCACCAATAATCCGGCCGCGCCGCCCAACAAAACGCCGACCATGAACTCGATTCGCAGCTTTCGCAGGATCAGACGCCACGACGGCGACTCGCCGCGAAGCACTTGCTCGGCAAGGCTGACCGATTGAATGCTCACGCTCTCGGCCAGCGCCAGCACGACCGGAATGAACAGCGCCAGTGCGACGAACCGCTCCAGGTCATGTTGAAAGAGACCGCAAAGCACCGCGGCGGCGATTCCGCCCGTGATGTTGCACAAGAGCCAGGGAAACCGCGTGCGCAACGCACTGACCGGGTCGCGCTGGCGAGCGCGGGCCAGGTGCACGCCGATCAACTGGAAGAGGTCGTCGGCGGGCGCACTGCCGCCGCCGAGATCGTGCAACTCATTGGTGTACAGCTCCACGTCGATCGCCCCCAACAGGCGGCGATCGGAATCGACCACCGGAAACGCCAGAAACCGATGCAGCACGAAAAACTCGCAGGCGTCGAGCACGGTCGCCGCGGCGGGAATGGCGATGACCCGGCGAATCATGATGTCGTCCAGCCGGGCCTCGGGTGGGCTCAGTAGCAGCGATTTCGCCGGAATCACCCCTTTCAGGCACTCTTCTTTATCGACCACGTAGAAATAGACGATTCGCGCCGCCGGCCGGGGCGACCGCCGCAGCGCGGCCAGCGCCTCGCCCACCGTCTCGCCGAGGTGCAGCCGCGACACGTCGGCCCGCATGTGCTTTATAACGGGATCGTCCAGAGTGACTTCAGAGACAGACGCGGCCATGTCCTTCCATCCTCGGTGGCGCGAAGTCTGGGCCGGAAATCAAACGAGTGATGGAAGGCCGCTGAGGTATTCACGGACCTCCAACTGCATCCGATCGATTTCGGCCAAGAACCCGGAGACGGCGGCCCGATAATTCACGGGATTCGTCTCGGTCTTGCGCAGGCGAGCCACTTGTTGCTGGAACCAGGCAATTCTGTCCAAAGTTGTTTGCAGTTGTTGGTCGTCGGTTATCATGTCTGTTCCCTCACAATTTCAACAATTCCGCGGCGGCCGCCATCACGGCGAATCTGCCAGTGCTCGATCATCGCTTGCTCGCCGCCGAGTGCGCCAGAGCGGCGGGTCCAAAACACGCTTGCTCCAAAATGGGCTTCCGCCTCCATGTGACTGAACATAAGAGCAGCTTCGCCCGTCAATGCCGCCAAATCGAAAGCATCCTCCATCAGCAATACAATATCCACATCGTTTGGCTTGGGCTTTGCCGTGACGAACGATCCAAACACGATAAAACGAGCCAATTGGCCCGTCGAGATCGCAAGATCGTAAAGACGACTCAGCCGATCACCCACGATGCGTCGCTGCTCGGATCCTCTCCCAAAACGTCGAAGCGCCTCCGGCAGTGTCGCAGCATGAACACCGACTGGAAGATATCCCTCTTCATTATAGGACGGCAGCGTCAAAGATACACCTCAGAATTCTTGAGTGAAGCCGCGCTCTGACCTTAGTCCATTCTAACGTGGTTCGACGTGCGCGACAACGATCCCGCACGTCAGGTTGTGGTTGGCAATGCCGTTTCTGGTAGACGGATTCGCTATCTTCCCCAGTCAAGATTCTGCGTCAAATTCATCAGCCACGGGTGCGACCAGGGATTCCACGTCGGATAGCTGGCCGAGAGGACGGAAAGGGCCAGCAACAGCAGCGCCAGGGCGCGGGTCCAACGCCGCCGGGCGAGAATGTCGGCCATCGGGAGCATCGTCAAGAGCCAGAGCGGCGCGAGCCAGAACACCCAGCGAAAGCCGCTCGTGCCGCCGCCGTAGTTGCGTTGCATCAGCGGCCGGCTCAAATAGAACGCCAGGCACGCCAGCGAGATAGCGGCCGTCGCCGCCGCCCACCAGCGCAGCCGCGCGTCGCCGCGGCGGAACACCCACACGCCCATGCCCAGAAAGCTCAGCAGCCAAACGGGCGTCAGCGAGAAGATGCCGTGATGGCCCACCAACACGTTGAAGGCGTAAACCTCCGCGCGACGGCTCGCCGCGATCGAGCCCCTGGGGATGCCTCCAGTAGCTCTCGATCGTTCGGCCGTTGCGCTCGTAGGTGTAGTCGTACCAGTTGTCGCCATCGCTGCGGTGCAGATAAGCCGGTTTGAGGTTGTGGTGGGCGATCCATTGGGTTCCAAAAAACGCGCCGGCCACCACCGCCACCGCCGGAACGAAACCGAGCAGCCACAGACGCGGCGATTTCCACAGCAGCAGCACTGCGACGGCCGCCAAGATCGACGCGGCGGGAAACTCGTTTGTCGCCGCCAACGCGGCGAACAGCCCGGCGACGACGAAATACCGCAGCCGCCGCTCCCCGTCAAACCAGATGCGCGTCGCGACGTATACGGCGGCCACCGCGCAAACCGCCGCCGGCAGATGGTTGTTGATCGTCACGGCGAAGGTGGTCAAGAAAGTGCCGAACGCCGCGGCCGCCATCACGAAGATCCGCCCCCAATCGGTCGTTCCAAATCGCTCGACCAGCCGGGCCAGCAACGCGAAGCCGATCACCAGCGGCACGACGTTGAACAGCACCAGCATGAACCAGTCGATCTCGTAAGGGTGCGTGCCCAGCGTGGCGCCGGTGAAATGATAGATCGGCCAATACACGGCCGCCATCAGCGTCGGCAGCAGCGGCGGCTTGCTCGAATAGAGATGGCCGTCGTGCTTGACCATGTCGATCGTGTCCCAGTTGTGTTCCTGGATCACCTTGTCGATGGCGTAGGGGCGCCCTCGATGCGCATGTCGTCTTCCACCAGCGCTCGGACCGTGCACCAGCGGCTGCGGTCGTTGGCGCTGAAGAAAGGCCGCTGCAAGGCCGCCTGTTGCCGCAATCGCTCTTCGGCGGCGGCGAGCTCGCGCTGCAACGCCTCGCCCGAGCCCCCCTGCGACACCAACTTCTGCCGCTTTTTTTCCAGCTCGCCGGGAATCTTGCCGAGCCGATTCGCTTCGAGTCCGGCCATATCGACGGAGTTGACCGCGAGGATCCGCCCGAGCATCACCCCGGTGCTCACGAGGATCAGCAGCCAGTAAACGCTCCGCCGAAGCGGGGCATTGGGGTCGGTGACGGTGTCGTTCATGATCGGTATCCTACACGTCGATCGACGTTTCTTTCCGCGAGGTGCGTTCGCAGATCGAATAGCCGCGAAGGTCGGGGGAATGGTAGGCGATGAACAACTCGGCCAAGAAGCCGATCGACATCAATTGGCCGCCCAGCAGCATCAAGCCCAACGAATAGATCATCGAGGGTTTCTCGTGCAGTTGAACGGTGCTCCATGCCGGGCACGAGCCGCGAGATGACCCACCAGCAAGCCAGGATGGTCATGCCGAGCGCGCCGAGCCCGAACGACACCAGCCCCGCGGTTCCCAGCACGTGCTGCGGACGCTGGCCGAAGCCGGTGAGGAACTTCACCGTCATCAGGTCGAGGAAGCCCTTGATATAGCGAGTGAATCCGTACTTCGAGCGGCCGTGTTGTCGCGGGCGATGGCTGACGACGACCTCGCCGACGCGGAAGCCGCGGCCCGCCGCCAGCACCGGCACGAAGCGGTGCAACTCGCCGTAGAGCCGCACCTCGTCGAAGACCTCGCGGCGGTAGCATTTCATGCCGCAGTTGTGATCGTGCAACATCACGCCCGTCACGCGGCTGACCAACCAGTTGAACAGTCGCGACGGCAGCACCTTCTCCAACGGATCGTGGCGAACCTTCTTCCAACCGCTGACGACGTCCAAGTCCTTTTCGATCTCGGCGAGGAACTTGGGAATCTCGCGGGGATCGTCCTGCAAGTCGGCGTCGAGGGTCATCACCAGTTCGCCGCGGGCCTGGGCGAAACCGGCGCTCAAGGCGGCGGCCTTGCCGAAATTGCGGCGAAACCGCAGCCCGGTGACGTGCGGATCGGCCTCGGCCAACTGGCGGATGATCTTCCACGAGCCGTCGGTCGAGCCGTCGTCGACAAACACCACGTCGAGATCGTAACCCCGTGCGGCGGCCACGTCCGACAACTCCCGGTGCAGAGCCGCCAGGCTTTCCGCTTCGTTGAACACGGGAATGACGATGGAGAGCATGGCGGGAAGGACTAGGAATTGAGGGTAATGAACTTCGTTTAGCCGCCGCGCCCACGCGGCGAGCGAAGTGGCAACAACCGGTACTCTCTTGTCGGAGTGGTTTTTCCAGTGCTGTGCGTTCGAGCGGTTCCGCGCCGCGTAGACGCGGCGGCTAAACTTTCGGTTCGGGATTCTTGCTCCAAAATCGGTTGATCGACAACACGCCCGCTGCCGCCAACTCCGCCGCCAGCCACGCCAATCGCAAGAGCACCGCGCCGGCCAGCGCGATTGCATCGCTGACGCCTAGTGCTTCCATAATAAATTCGGTCAGCACGGCCTCGCGCACCACGGCGCCGCCGGGCACAAACGACACGAAGCCGGCCACCACGGCCAGCGAGACCCCGGCGGTGTAAAGGTGCAACTGCCCCAACGGATTGCCGCTCTCGGCGCCCAGGGCCCGTAACACCGCCCAGTAGCTCAATCCAAGTATAGCCCAGCCGATCGCGTTCAGCACCCAGCCCAGCAAGACGATTCCATAGCCCAAGCCGTCGAGTTTTTCGAGCATGCCGGGCTTCAGCCGGCCGAGACCGATCAGCCGCACCAGGCGGCGAAACATGGGCGGAAACGTGGGCAGTCCGGCGACGGCCAGCACGACCAGCGAGGTCCAAAGCAGCAGCGGCTGCCCGCGAAACCACACGGCCACGATGGCCGCGGCCAACAGGGCCCCGACCGACATCATCGTAAGCGTCTCGAAGAAGATGCTCACCACGGCCAACGAGGCGTCGACGCCCGGCCCGCGAATCAGACCGGCCCGCAGGATGACGACCATCGCCTTGCCCGGCACGTATTTTCCCAAATGCCCGATATAGAACGCCCGCAGGGCCGTCCAGAAGCCCACGTTCTGCCCCAGCGCCCGCAGGATGCGGTGCCAGAAGATGCCGCAGAACAGCGTCCCCAGCAGATACAGCCCACCGGCGGCGGCAAGCCACGAAAATCAACGTGCGGCGGGCTCTTCTTGAGTTCCGCCCAGCCGCCGACGATCGTGCTGCGGATGAACCAGACGACCACAACGACGATCAGCAGCTTGACCGCCACGAGCATCCAATGGCGTCGGCGTTTTGCAGGATTGTCAGGCATGGTGGGCGTGGTCGGATCATTTCCGCGCATCGCGCGAAAACGGCCTGGGTACGGACGCATCAGCATCCAGTTGGGCGGGCAGGCTGTTCGTACCTGTGTACTCCTGAATCGGAATTCAATGTAACATCGCCCGACGCGAACTGCAAGCCCACGCAAGACTCGCAATTGGCTTGACTAGCCGCATTCTGGATTCGGTGTGCCACTGCTTCGCAGAAGCAGTGCTGGGCACCGGGCCGTACCGGCACTGCTTCTGCGAAGCAGTGGCACACTGCCAGCCATTTTGCTACATGGCGAGAGATCCGAACTATCGCGGGGCGGGAATGTCGCGCCACCAGAAGACCGCGGCCGCCACCGCGTAGCTGAGCAAACCGATCGCGACCAGCGTCACGTCGTAGTGAAGCCACGCCCAAACCTCCCTCGGCGGCGACAAGATCAGTTCCTGCGGCTGAAAAAGGTTCAGAAACGAAAGGTGACCGAGCCATCTTCCCGCAGGCCACATCCGCGCGACGAACTTCAGAATCAGCGAAACGATGAACAAGCCGCCGGCCAGCGAAATCGTTCGCCAGCGATCGCGGTTCCACGACGATATGAATGTGGTGATTCCCGTGAAACAGAAGGTCATGGCGAACAGGTTGACCGCGCCGGGCAGGAATTGGCCCAATGGCGGCCGATTCGGAAAATGTACGCATAAAAGCCCGATCGCCAGCCCCAGCCACACCGACGCCGCCAGCACCGCCGCCCCGATGGTGGCCACCACCGCGGGCACGGCCATTACGCTGAACCGCCAGACCGGCAGCGAGAGAATCAGATCCATCGTGCCGCGGCCGATCTCGCCGCTGATCGAATCGGACCCGCGTCCCACGGCCCAGCCCACGCACACCAGGATCGTCACGATGTGTGCGAAGAGAATGCTGAGTTGTCCGGCGGGCGAGGCCAGTTTGGCCATCGGCACGCCGACCATCGGCTGAACGAAGTCGGGCAGCAAGTTCAACAGCCGGCCCCAGGCGCCGACCGGGAAGAAGCTCATCAGCCACACGAACAGCCAGCAGAAGAGAATCAGCAGGACGCACGACGCCACGAGCGTCAGCCAGGCGTCGGACACGGCCTTTTTCCACAGGGCAAGATTCATGTCGCCCCCAGCATAGCCACGCAGAGCAGCAGCGGCAAGGCGACGTGCTTGCAGATCGCTTGGCAGCCTGGGATAATTGGGAAAACAGTGCGGGCGGTGTTGGCACCCGGTGTAGGGCCGACTTTAGTCCGCCAAATGCGGCGGACTAAAGTCCACCCTACAATTCTGGCAATCTGAGAAGCTATAAACGACATATCCCGACGTTGTCCCTTCTGGAGACAGCATACACCCTCGAGTTCGAGTGAATGCCATGAATCCACTGCTTATCTGTATCGCTACGGCAACGCTCGGTTTTCAGGTTGGTTGGGAGCGGCTGCCCGATGGGGGGATGGAGTACGTCATCCAACTCGACGCTGCCGCGATCGAGGCCTTGCGTGACGGACAGACGCTTCATAGCGCCATTCCGGCGGATGCCGGCGAGGTTCGGGCGTACCGCATCGTGATGGGCACGGGCAGACCGAGGCGAGAGGCGCCGCCCCCGAAGCCTGCGCCACCGCCCGCCAAATCTTCGCCCGTCGAGCCTCCGCGGCCGGCGCAGTCGTCGTTTCCCCTGACGTTGACGATTCTCGGGCTTTTCGCGTCGCTTGGGGCGAACGTCTTCCTGGCATGGATCGCCTGGGGCTTTCGCCGCCGGTGCCAAAACCCTTCTTGATCGAAACCTTTCACGGTCTGGGCCGGGTAAGGTACAATCGTTGATATGGCGGCGACACGTGCCAGATTGTTCGGATGCCTTATCTGCGTGGCGGCGGCCGCGTGGGGGGCGTCGGCCCGCGCCGAAGCCGTCGATCCATCGCAGGCGGCCGAGCAGCTACGCGCCAAGTACGCCGCCGACCTGGAGAAACTCGCCAAGGGGTGCGAAGCCAACGGCCTGGCGGACGAAGCCCGCAAGACCCGCCGGGTTCTCAGCCCCAGCGATCCATACAAGCTGTACGTGCCGGCGCTGCCCGACGAGGTTGGCCCGCCGAAGCTGCCCGACGACGCGCCGGCGAAGGTCGTCGATTGGAATACGAAGCTCTGGAAGCTGCGCGACGAATATGCACTGACGTGCTACGAGATGGCGCGGCGGGCGGTACGCTCGGGGCGGGCGGGGCTGGCTTTCACGCTGGTGCTCGACGCGATCCAGGCGAATCCCGATTACGAGCCCGCCCGGCGTTTGTTGGGCTATCAGAAGTACCAAGGTCAATGGCACACGTTCTACGAGGTGAGGAAACTACGCGGCGGTTTCGTTTGGAACAAAAACTTCGGCTGGCTGCCAAAAGCCAACGAGCACCGCTACGAGCAGGGAGAGCGCTACGGCGACGGCCGCTGGATTTCGGCCGACGACGATGCGAAACGCCACAAAGACATCCGCTCGGGCTGGAGGATCGAGACCGAGCACTATCTGATCCGCACGGACTGCGGCATCGAGGCCGGCGTGGCGCTTGGGGTGAAGCTCGAAAGGCTCGACCGGCTTTGGCAGCGGCTCTTCATCCGCTACTACGCCTCGGAGGAGGACGTGGCGACGTTGTTCGACGGCCGCTTCAAGCGGCCCCTCGGCTCGCCGCTTCGGCATAAAGTCGTCTACTTCCGCGACCGCGACGATTATAGCCGTGCCCTGAGCGCCTTGGGGCCAAAAATCAAGGCGACGACCGGCTTCTACCTCGACAACCCCGGCTGCGCGTACTTCTTCGCGGAAAAGGACAGCGACGATCGGAACATGTACCACGAGGCCACGCACCAGTTGTTCCACGAGTCGAAGCTCGTGGCGCCGAACGTCGGCCACAAAACGAACTTCTGGATCGTCGAGGGCATCGCCATGTACATGGAATCGCTCCGGCGGGAGGACGGCTACGACGTACTGGGCGGCTTCGACGACGAGCGGGTGAATGCCGCTCGCTATCGCCTGCTGCACGACCACTTCTACATTCCGTTGGGCGAGTTCGTCGATTTCGGCATGGAGAAGCTGCAAAAAGACCCGCGAATCGCCACATTGTACAGCCAGGCGGCCGGCCTGACGCATTTCCTCATCTATTACGACGAAGCCCGCTACCGCGATGCGTTGGTATCGTATCTGTCGGCGGTTTACGCCGGCCACGACAATCACGATACGCTGGCCAGGATTACCGGCACGAGTTACGGCGACCTCGACAAGCAGTATCGCGAGTTTCTCGAAGGAAAAAAGGTGCGGAAAACGACCACGAGCGAGCCGCCGCCCCCTCCCGCCTCCCGTTAAAAAGAACGGTACTAACCCTGCCCGCGTTGCGGCGTATCCTGCACCAGGATCAAGATGTGATCGACCGTTCCGTCCGGCTTCCTCAGACACTGCACCGACAGGCCGACGTGAAAATCGCTGCCGTCCTTGCGGACAAACCGCCGATCGAGCACGAAGCCTCGGGCGTTGCCGGCGAGAAGCTGCTGGAATTGGGCGTCCTCGGCGGACAAGTCGTCCGGGTGCGCCAGTTCCGCCCACGTCTTTAGCAGCAATTCGTCCTCCGCGTACCCCAGCATTCGGCATAGACGCTCGTTGACCTCGACCCATTCCTTGTCGGCCGAGAGAATCGCCATGCCGACCAATCCCTGCTCGAAATAGCCGCGGAATCGCTGCTCGCTTTCGAGCAGCCATTGTTCCGCCTGGCGGCGGTCGGCGACCTCGTGTTCCAGTTCGTTGTTCGCTTTCGCCAACTCGGCAGTGCGGTCGGCGACGCGCTGTTCGAGCAGGTCATGGGCGTCTTGGAGTTTCTTCTCGGCAACGGAGCGGCCCAGGATCTGATGTTGTAGATGGCGCGAGAGGATCGCGATGCCGAACAGACCGAAAAGCCACATGCCGCCGTAGCCGATGATGCGGTGAATGACGTCGGGGATTTGCTCTTCCCACGCCGGTTCTATCGGTACAGCAACGCTGAAGCCGCCGCGGATTTCTCCTACTTTGCGTCCCTGCTCGACGTGGCAGTTGAGGCAGGCCGGTTCGACCATCAACGGGCGCATGAGTCGAACATACAGTTCGCCGCCGATCATCTCTTCCGAAGCCCGCTCGGTTTCACCCTTCTCGAAAGCCCGCAAAGCCTCCGTTTCCCACGCATCGGGCTTATTCTTGGGGCTGACCGGCCGCAGGCTGGTGACGCGACCTGGGTGGACCGGCGATTCGGAGTCGCCTGCAAAGGCCTGACGCATCACCGTCGCCGGGCTGACCAGCGTCAGCTTCGTGCCCGAGGGGGTCGTGACGTCTCGATTGGGAACCGCAGCCAACTGCGGATCGGGCAGTGTCGTTTTCGTTACAGGCACATAGATCTTCCCGCGCAGGGCAGTCCAGCGATAAACCGCATCTTCCTTCTGCCAGATGCCCCACGCCTCGCTTCTCGCCTCCTGGAACGCCTGGTCTCGTTCGTCGAGTAATTCCCACGTCATCACGATAGCGATGGCGACGGTCCAGAACGCCATTAGCGGCGCGACGTATCGGCGCAGTCGAATCGGCGACCCTAGCGCGGCGTTGTGCGGTGCATCCGGCATGGTTGTTTCTCCCAAAGACGGGGCTGCTCGGCTCCAATCCCCCTATATTATACGACACACCGAGGAAGTCCAGCGTGCTTGCCCCGCCCCACAGCATCTCTATAATAATGCAGCATGCTTCCCGAGTTGGCGCTTGACGGGCCGTCCCGTTCGCACTACAACAATGTCGGTTTGCAACGTGAACCATTACAGACTGTCTCCGATCGAGGTGAGCCGATGTTGCACGCAACAATCTTAGTATTGTCGTTGGTGAACGTTCCGATCGGCCAGTTGCCGCCGGGCTGGATCGCGGCCAAGACGGGGGAAGGCCCCGGCAGCGTGTGGAAGGTGGTCGAGGACGCCACCGCCCCCTCCGGCCGCAAGGCGCTGGCGCAAACCTCGGCCGAGGGCCCGAAGCGGCTGTTCAACCTCTGCGTCGTCAAGAAGTTCAGCTTCCGCGACCTCGATCTGAGCGTGGCCTTCAAGGCCGTCGCCGGCAAGATCGACCGCGGCGGCGGGCTCGTCTGGCGGTATGCCGACGCCAAAAACTACTACGTCGCCCGCATGAACCCCCTGGAAAACAACTACCGCGTGTACAAGGTCGTGGCCGGCAAACGCACGCAACTGGCCACCGCCGACACGAAAATCGACGCCGCCAAGTGGCACACCGTGCGAGTTATCCACGTCGGGAAACGCATCCAGTGCTATATCGACGGCCGCCGCTATCTCGACGTGAAAGACGACACGTTTCTGAAGGCCGGTAGGATCGGGCTCTGGACCAAGGCCGACGCGCAGACGCATTTCGCCAATTTCCGGGCCGCTGACGTGCCCATCGAAAAAGACGTGCAAAACTGGTGAACAAGCCATGAAATTCGTCGAACTATCGGGCAAGACGCTGCAACGGATCGTCAGCGATGACGAACTTCACCCCAACGAACTCGCTCGGCTGGGGGTGAACGAGGAAAGCGTCCTTCGCATCAACCGCCAGGGCGACATCGAGATCCGCCGCGCCGACCGCTGGGAAATCATCGGCGGCCTGTTGGGCGAGTTCGAGGAGCGCATCAAGAGGGAGACCGGGTTGGAGTGGCTCTGACGGGCATTGCTTCGTCCGTTCCGCGCGAGCGCCGGCAGGGGCGCCCTTCTGTAGGACGGACTTTAGTCCGTCAAATACAGCGGATTAAGGTCCGCCCTACAACGTTGGCAACCCGACACGCTTCGTCTGACAGTTCATGGACCCAACCGACAACACCGAATCGGCTGCGGAAACGTCTGTGGTCACCGATCGCAAGCCCGATGGGCTACCGCCGAGAAACCAGTGGCAGTTCTCGTTGCGATCCTTGTTTGTGCTGGTCACGGGTTGGGCGCTGTTGCTTAGCGTCGCAATGACCGTCCCAGGTTTGGGCCATCTGCCATTCTTCATCGGCTTTCTGGCGGCGATTACCACGGTGTTCTTCGGCGTCGGCTGTGTCCTCGGGTGGATCGCTAACCAATCCTCCCGGAAGCGAAATAATGGGCCGTAGCGAATTCGTCGCGACAAGCATGCCGTCCCCACAAGGGATATGGCGTGGATTGTCGCCTTTCGCTCTGCGAAAGAAGCACTGCTTTCGCAGAGCGAAAGGCGACAATCGCGGCGAGTGAACGGTTACCGCCCCCTTGAAAAGACCGTCTTCGTGCTCTACGTTGGGGGTGTGAAACCTCGGACCAGGAGATGGGCGGCAAATGGTCTTCCGCTCGGCCTCGGTTGCCAATAAAGCCGACCGCCGGACGAACAGATAGACTGAGGGGCCGGGGAGTTCACCGTCTTACGCAAGGCATAAACCAATGTCTGAGTTTTTTCAGGGTGAATCGGGGCATACACTCATTAGTTTGGTCGCCATCATAGCCCTGTTCGGATCGCCGTTCTTCGTGGGCGCCTGGGCGTTGTGGCTCCATCACCGGAAACAGGAACGCCAGGATGAGTTGAAACGAGAGATGCTCGAAAGGGGCATGTCGGCCGACGACATCGTTCGCGTGTTGAGCGCGGGACCGTCACAGGCGACCCACGCTGCCGGCCCCAAGACATCTCCACCTAGACAATAGCCGCCTCACGGCAAGCAGAATAGGTCGGTCGCCACTATTGAGCCGAATGAAGTTTCGTGTAAAAAAGAAAAAAGGGGAAGGGGAAAAAGGGAAAGACCACTTCTTAAGATGCAGCGGAAGGAAAAAAGATGGCGTTGCAGTCATTTCCCCTTTTCCCCCTTCCCCTTTTCCCTTCCACACCAAGGCTGGCGCTCCAAACCGATAACGCGTTGCCGGTCAACTGACGCGACGACTTAGGAGTTTTCATGGTTGATTTCGCCGTCGATCTTCGCGACGTGGCCAAGACGTATCGCCGCCGCGTGGAAGCGCTCCGCGGCATCCAGATGCAGGTCCGAACCGGCGAAATCTTCGGCCTGTTGGGCTCCAACGGCGCCGGCAAGAGCACCTTGGTCAAGATCATGATGACCGTCATCCGCCCCAATCGGGCCGAAGGGACGATCCTTGGCCGGCCGGTCGGACACAAAGAGACCTTGGCCCGCGTCGGCTACCTGCCCGAACACCTCCGTTTCCCCCCTTACCTGACCGGCCGGCAAACGTTGGAGTTCTATGCCGCGCTGGCAAAGGTGAAGCGGCCCGCCCGTAAGAAGCGCGCGGCGGAATTGCTCGACCTGGTCGGCTTGACAAACTGGGCGAACGCAAAGATCGGCACCTACTCGAAGGGGATGCGGCAGCGCGTCGGGCTGGCCCAGGCGCTGGTGAACGATCCCGAATTGCTGGTGCTCGACGAGCCGACCGACGGCCTCGACCCCGTCGGCCGCCGCGAAGTGCGCGAAGTGCTCGGCCGCCTGCGCGACCAAGGCAAGACCATCTTCCTGAACAGCCACATGCTCAGCGAGGTCGAACGCGTCTGCGACCGCGTCGCCATCCTCTCGCTGGGCAAAGTGATCCGGCAGGGGACGCTGGCCGAGCTGACCGCCGGCAGCGAGCATTTCGAAATCCAACTGCACGGGCAACTGAACTCCGCCATGCACGAGGCGATCCGCGCGGTGTTGCCTTGCCAGTTGACGCCCGCCGCCTCGACATCGGGCGCTTTCGCCGCGCCGGCGGCAAGCACGATTCTGCCTCGGGAAACGGGAAAACTTCCCACCGGCGAGACCGTGGAAATCGAGGGCAGCATCCTTCGCATCGGCGGCGGCGATCCGCTGCGGATTCAGCCGATGATCGACGGTCTGCGGAGCCGCGGGCAGGTGATTCTCTCCGTGCAGCGGCTGACGCAGTCGCTGGAGGACTATTTCGTGCAAACCGTCTCCGACTCGCCGTCGCAGGTCAAAGGAATCCGCCGATGACCCAAACCTGCGCAATCTTCCTCGAAGCCTATCGCAGCCTGAACTCGAAGAAGCTCTTCTGGATCGTACTGATTATCTCCGGGCTGGTCGCGCTCTGTTTTGCCGTCGTGGGGCTCAACGAGCACGGTCTGAAAATCCTGTTCTGGCAAATCGACAGCACTGTTCTCAACTCGGCGCAAGTCCCGGTAGACCAGTTCTACAACCAACTGTACTTTCAATTCGGCGTCAATAAATGGCTTTCGTGGATAGCGTCGATTTTAGCCCTGATCTCGACGGCCGGAATCTTTCCCGACTTGATGACGGCCGGATCGATCGATCTGTTTGTCTCCAAGCCGATCAGCCGGCTGCGCCTCTTCTTCACCGAGTACCTGGCGGGCTTGCTCTTTGCGGCGTTGCAGGTGGCGGTCTTCAGCGCGGCGTGCTTCCTCGTCATTGGGTTGCGCGGCGGAGTTTGGGAGCCGGGAGTGTTCCTCGCCGTCCCCATCGTGGTCTGCTTCTTCAGCTACCTGTTCTCGGTGTGCGTCTTTCTCGGCGTCGCCACGCGGTCCACAGTCGCCACCATTCTGCTGACGCTTCTGTTCTGGTTCGCCGTGGGCGGGGTCGATGTAGTTGAGAATTTCCTACTGCTGCAAAAATCAATGGCGCGGCACGGAACGAGTTTTGCCGCCGTGCAAATGGAGCAGCAACGCCTCGCATCGGGGCAGTACGGAGATCCTAAGAAGCACCAAGCCGATCAAGCTCTCGCAGCGGAGAAAGACGCTTCCGACGAGTCCGGCGTCCTTACGATTTCCTATAACGTCGCTTACGGGTTAAAGACCGTTCTGCCAAAGACAAGCGAAACCGTCGCGTTGCTCGAACGATCCTTGGTGAAAGCCGCTCGACTTCCGCAGTTCGGCAGTCCTCACGAAAGACGCTTGATGGGGGCGGAGCAGGATTTTGTCGACACCCTTCGCAGCCGCTCCGTCGGCTGGATCCTCGGCACGTCGCTGGGCTTCGAGGCCGTCGTCCTCTGCTTCGCCGCCCTCATCTTCTGCCGGCGGGACTATTGAAATGCAGCGTTTGATTGGTCCACGTCGCGAAAGAGAATAGCCGGGGGCCAACGGCCCGCGGCTATTTGTCTCACATCGCCAATCTCATCTCGCCTCGCCCGCCATCCGCCGCAACACGGCCAGCGGCAGCGTGACCGACGTCATGTAAACGGGATTTTGCGCGGCGGCCATGTCGATTCCAAAACACTCCCACGGTGCTCCCCGGCCGCCACTTTTGCGAAAATCGCGATCGCGGAGATGGCGAAGGAAACGATCGCACACTGCTCGGGCAAGCGCCGGATCGACGGATTGCAGGGCCTCGATCAGCCAGCCGGTCGGCGTGTGCCAAAATGCCCCGCTTTGATACGTGTTCACCGTGCTGCCGCCCGCTTGCCAGCATTGATTCGGACGGAAGTAGCGATCGGAGGGCACGTGGCGCACCGCCCCCTCGTATTCGATGGTGTGCCCCGCCGCGCGAACGGCTGCCGCCACGGTCTCTCGCGCCCTCATCGCCGCCTCCGCGGGCAGAATTCCCAGATGCAGAGCGAAGAGTGTCGCCCAAACGTCCGGTTGCTTGCCCACTTCCGTCGCCGCCAGCAGCCATCCGTCGCGCCGCCGCGGATCGGCGAAAACCGTCGAAAAATGGGCGGCAATCGTCTCGGTCGTTCGCCTATACCCGGCGGCCGCTTCGGCCCTTCCGCCGGCCTTGCACAAATCGGCCAATTGCCGAGCCGCGCGATAACGCAGCAGCGTGGCAAACGACATCGCGCCGAGCAGATAGACCGAATCCTGAAACCCGAAGCCGACGGCACGGCGCTGCTTGGTCGACACGACCGCGCCCGAGTTCGGATCAGTCTGCGGCGAACGAAACGCCGCTTCGAGCCGGTCGAGCAGACTGCGGCCGCCGATCGTCTCGCCGAGGAACTTCGTGTTGCCGGCATCGCGCCACAGCGCGTAGGCGATGTGGATGAAGTAGAAATGATCGTCCGCCGGCGGCAGCGGGCCAAACGGCGGCGCCCCTTGGTCTTCGCCGGATGAATAGCTGCCCGGATAAAACACCGCCCCGCCGGCGAGATTGACGTGATCGACAATGGCGAACGGCGGGACGATTCCGCCGCTGTGCAGACGCCGCTCCTGCTGGCCGTTCTGACATCGGGCGATCAGGCGTAGATGTTGGAGGACTTCGGCCGGGCCGATCAGGCCGCAATCCAGCGACATGGCAAAGTCCCGCGTCCACAAGGCCGGGTAGTTGCCGCCGGGCGTGATAATGGTCATTCCGGTCGTGTTCGGTCCCATTCCGCCGCGCGACCGGCCCGGCCGCACGCGGGCCGATTCGACGGTCGCGGCGGCCAATTCCTTCAGAAACGCAAGCGAGGCCCGATCAATCGGCGGCGGCTTCTTCCCGGCCGCTTGCGAGGAACCCGCAATAAGGCCGAAAAGCGGCGCCGCCCCGGCGACCGCGCTCCGGCAGAGGAAGGACCGTCGGGAAACCGGCCGTTGCGCGGCCGGCGTGTTGTGCCTCGGGGGGTGGGGCATCGGAAAAAACTCCAAGGTGTTTTGCTGGCAAGTTGAGCTTCTCATTCTCGCCAAACCAATATAATAAGACAAATGGCCAAATGCTACTTCGTTTCCGACCTGCATCTGTTCGCCAATCGCTCGGATGCCCATCGGTACCTGGAGGAGATCGCCCTGGCGGCGTCGCACGCGGAAGCGTTTGTGCTCGGCGGCGATATTTTCGACTTCCGCTGGTCGCGCATCCCTGTCCTTCGGGCCGTGGATCGGGCTGCCCAGTGGCTCGGCGAACTGGCCGACTCCTGCCCGCAGTGCCATTTCCATCTTGTCCTCGGCAATCACGATTACCATCAGGCGCTGATCGATCGGCTTGCGAAACTCGAACAGCGGGTGTCGAATCTTTCCTGGCACCGTTACTACGTGCGATTGGGCAGCAGCGTCTTTCTGCACGGCGACGTGGCCGACAAAACCATGAACGCCGAGATGTTGGCCGAGGCCCGCGACCAGTGGCTCGACCGCCGCCGCCGCGGCCCCTTCATCGAGCGCGTTGTACGACGTGGTGGTGATGACGCGGCTGCACCGATCGGTGCCGCATCTGGTTTACGCCAAACGAATCGTGGTCCGCCGCATTTTGAAGTACCTGGAGAGCGTCGGGCAAGGCCCCGGCAACGGCGTGCGCAACGTCTACTTCGGCCACACGCACCGCCGCATGTCGAACTACCGCTACCGCGGCCTGGCGTTTCACAACGGCGGCGCACCGATCAAAGGCATGAAGTTCCGCATCATCGAAGCGCGGCGGTAGCGAACGCAAGAGTGGCTCCACGCTTCTTGGCTCAGACGCATTGTGCGGGGGATGGACGGAGCGGAGATCGCGCACGAAGAACCCAAGGCAGCCGCTCAGGCAGCAACCTTGGGCTGCCCTACGCAAGCCCCGCGGGATAATGACAATTGAACGCGACACCGATAATTGAACGTGATGACGCAAACCGAACCCGATGTCCGAATGACGTCCTCCGAACCTGATGTCCGAATGACGCCCTCCGAACCCGATGTCCCGGCGATGTCATCCGAACCCGATGTCCCGGTGATGTCATCCGAACCCGGAGGGTTCCCAGCGATTAGCCGGGGGTTGAGCGAAGCGACACCCCCGGAAATGATACGCTACGCGACAATGCGGCCGACCCCGGAGGGGTCGTAGGTCCGCGCTACGACCCCTCCGGGGTCGCGCAGTGCGCGACGACCCTAAGACCCCGGGTTGCTGCGCACCCGGGGCTAATGGCTCAAATCCCTTCGGGATAATCACCTCGCAATGTCGTCCTGAAAGCCGGACTGTCTCGAAACGGGCGTGAAAACGACTGCACCCCGCGGTTCATTTTCTGTTTCGATTCCCTCGTCGCGTATTAGCCCAAAGGGCTTTCGGAGGATAGCCCTGGGTTGCCGCGCAGCGGCTACCCAGGGTGACGGTGATCGGTCGCCACGTTTACGCCGAAGGCGTTGCGTAACGCGGCGGCCCGGCTACGAAACCCCGTTGGGGTTTGCGTTTCCCTCGTCCCGCGAACCCAAGGTAGCCGCTGCGCGGCAACCTTGGGCTATCCTACGCAAGCCCTGCGGGCTATCGGCTGTGATGGGATTGCCGACCGTTTCTATAGCGACGCGATGAAAACCGGTTACGGAATCGTGAGGGCCGTTCACGGTCCTTTCCGCCGCAGGCGGGATTAGACCCGACGTTTACGTCGGGTTCGAGAGGCGGAAAGACGGTTCGATTGTCAGTCCCGTTCACGGGACTCCTGCCCCCGCGCCGCCAAACGGGACGCCCGTGAACGGGCGTGACACCGGACGAACGTGAAAAAACTCGGCCCTCGCCAACCCGTGCTGAAGCACGGGCCTAATACCGCTTGCGGCGGAAACGCCCGTGAACGGGCGTGAAAACTAGTACCGACCGGGTTTCCGTTCCCGGTAATATCCCGTCTTGCGTCCTCTGCGGTTGTACGGACGTTTTACGTTTGTGTTGTACTCGTCCCAATCAAACTCTGGTGTGATTCGCGGCCAGTATTGCTCAATCATTTCGACCAGTCCTCTTCTGTCGATGAGTGTGATGCGATTATCCTTTGCCGCAAGCGCCCGGGCAGACTCGGTGAAGCGAGAGGTTGTGATTACAACGGCGCGATCAGCCGCGTAGTAAAGCATCGCGGCCAGCACCTCTTGGATACCGCCGTTACCGACCTTCTTTCCGTGCCATCGCTTTGCTTGCACTACGACCTTTCTGCCATCGGGGGAACTGCATATTATGTCTGCCCCCTGATCGTTGATGGGGGTTCGCGCCACGTCCAGGTAGCCCGCCTTCTCGAAGAGCCTCGCAGCAAACTCCTCAAACTGAAGCCCGGTCATTTCGTCCACTTCCTCGATCCGTCGGAACCGGTGGTATCGCTCCCAATCGGCGCGTGCCTTGTCCTCCTCGAGCTGTCGCAGTCGCTCCGTTTCCTTCTTCCGCCGTTCGAATTCTTCGGGAGACTGTTGAACGGGCTGCTGCGGAGTGCCCTGCTGGTCCCTGTTACGCATCAACCGGAGGTAACCAAGGTAGAACGGGCAATAGCATAATATCGCAGCGGGTGCGATCACGAAAAGGATCGTCAGAAACCACAGATCGGTGAGGTCTACAGGGTGGGTGTTTCTGGTCGGGTGCCATCGCTCCCACCACGAACTAGCAATGCATACCCATACTATTACCACGATTGCACACTGGAAAATCACCGCGCAACCGCTTTCGTAGCGCCTGCTCATGATCGCCTCTTTCGCCCGCTACGCGCGTTTTCCGCAAGGCTGGAGAAACAACGCGCAAACCCTGGTCTTTCGGAACACCCTGCTTTTCCTCTCTCGTGCATCCGGTTAAGTTTTGGTTCCCCGGGCTCGCTCAGCCGCCCACGTGGAAAGGCGAACCTTCTCAAGTGGATCGCAATATCGAAAAGCACATTGGAGGCGCTTGTCGCTCGTAAGAATGGTGTCGCCATCGGCCGCGTAAAGAGCCAGCATAATATCGGGAACATCGTTGCGCTTCGCCTTGAGGTCTCCGAGGCTGTTCATGCTCGTGTTGCTCCAAGAATCGGTGTATGCGAGCACGAATGTGATGTGGAGTCGCAGGAAGCGACGCAGAGACGGGTTTGCCAGAATAGCGTCATACAAGGAGTTCGCGGACGAAGCGCAGATGGTTGCGCCACCCTCGGTAATCTCATCAAGAAGGGCTCGGCGACATACGGCGTTGTCTCCAGAAAGGAATCGCGAGTCGGCCTCCTCAATGTTGGAGAACTCTGCCAGTTCGATATGTTCGCCCCGCGACGTGCCTTCCGTAATTTCCTTTTTTCGTTGTTCAAGCCAGGATAATGAGCGGTTCTTGTCTTGCGCTTCATCGTGCGCCAATGCCTTAGCGTGCTGAAAATGCCTGGAGCTTGGCGAGCAAAATACCTCGCGGAGAATGGTATGGGCCTCAGAGTCCGTCGGATAGATCGGTACGAATTCTCGGACTTCGTCTTCATTCAGCAAGCGAAGAGCATCCACGATATGTGGGTATCCCATGCCAAAAGCCAAGTCATACTGTGCCACTGTGCGTAGACAAGGAGTAAGTCGCTGCTGTAAAGTGAATTCGGACCAGATCGGTGGAGCAATCACTAGAGTCGGACGGAATGTCTGTGGCGGACCACTTCTGGCGATGTCCTCTATTTGGTTTGTGTCAACGATGAATCGCATGGCGGCTTTCCGTTAAAGGCAAGAACGATTCTTACGGGTCGTTTTCTCTCTCCTACCCGCCCCTTCCCTCCGCCAACTCAATCGCCTTCAACAGCCCCCGCGCCTTATTCAGCGTCTCATTCCATTCATTCTCCGGGACGCTGTCGGCCACCAGGCCGGCGCCGGCTTGGATGTAGGCGGTGTCGTCGTGGATTACTATCGTGCGCAGCGCGATGCAGGTGTCCATGTTGCCGGCGAAATCTACGTAGCCGACGGCGCCGCCGTAGGGGCCGCGGCGACAGGGCTCTAACTCGTCGATGATCTCCATCGCCCGAACCTTCGGTGCGCCGGAAACCGTGCCCGCGGGCAGGCAGACTTGCAGGGCGTCGAAGGCGCTGCGGCCGGCGGCGAGGTGGCCGCTGACGTTCGAGGTGATGTGCATCACGTGACTGTAGCGCTCGATCGTCATGACGTCGGTCACTTCGACCGAGCGGAAATCGGCCACGCGGCCGACATCGTTGCGGCCCAGATCGACGAGCATGACGTGCTCCGCCCGCTCCTTCGGATCGGCCAGCAACTCCTCGGCCAGTCGGCGGTCCTCCTCGTCGGTTCGGCCACGGGGGCGCGTGCCGGCCAAGGGGCGAACGGTCACGCGGCCATCGACCACGCGGACCATCACTTCCGGCGAACTGCCCACCAGCGTGACGCTCGGCGTGCGGACGTAGAACATGAACGGGCTGGGGTTGACCACCCGCAGCGTGCGGTAAATCTCGAACGGATGCGTGCGGAGCGGCACTTTGAGCCGCTGGCTGAGCACGACCTGGAAGATGTCGCCGGCGCGGATGTATTCGACGCACTTGCGGACGGCCGCCTCGAAGTCGGGCTTGGCGAAGTTCGACTCGTACGGCAACGAGACGTCGCCGGTGGTGCGGATGTCGAACGGCCGAATGGTGTCCTGCGGCGCGGAGAGCTTTTCAACCAGCCGATCGACCCGTTGGCAGGCGGATTGGTAGGCTTGGGCCGGAGTGACGCCCGGTTTGTCGAGCCGGGCCATCGCCACGACTACGATCGCCTTGGTGACGTTGTCGAAAACGACCATCTGGTCGTAGAAGGCGAAGGCCAGGTCGGGCACGTGGCGGTCGTCGGCCGGGGCGTTCGGCAGATGCTCCATGTAGCGAACCGTGTCGTAGCCGGCGTATCCGACCGCGCCGCTGCAAAACGGGGGCAACTCGGGCAGATGCACCGCGCGGACCGCCTCGACCCGGCGTCGCAACTCCTCCAGCGGGTTTTCGCACTCGAACTGCCGCGTGACCAGCGTCGGCGTTCCGCCGGCCGACACGCCCGAGTAGGCGTTGGTCGTCACCCGGCGGCCGTAGGCTTCGATTTCGAAGAAGGGATCGACGGCCAGGAAGCTGTAGCGGCCGACCTTTTCGCCGCCGACCACGCTCTCGAAGAGGCAGGCGCAGCGGCCGGCGTCGATCTTGTGGAAGGCCGAGACGGGCGTCAGCGAGTCGCCGACCAGCCGGCGATAGACCGGCACGAGCCCGGCGTTGGCGGCCAGGCGTTGGAAGGTGTCGAAATCGGGCAAGTGTGTGGAGGTGGTGGTCATGGTGATGCGGTGGACGTTACGTATTTTGAGACCAAAGAAGACGGACCAGATCAGATTGACACAACGAACCGATCCTATTAGCTTATCGTGCTCGTTGAATGGCGACAATCATCGGCGAGCTGAACGCTTCCCTTCGGGGCGCGGCTAGACGACTTTCCCACTTTGACGGCGGACGACCCAGAACGGCCATTTTAGCCGCGAACGCAGTCTGTCCTTGACATGGGGGGGGTGGCGGATAGAATCCTTAAGGAAGAGGGGAAAGGCGATCCACTATGAAGTGCCAGCAGTGCGACAAGCCGGCGACGTTCCACATTACGGAGTTGACCGGCGGCAAGCCGCAGGAATTGCACCTGTGCGAAGACCATGCCCGGCAATATCTTACGGCGTCGTCGAACGAGCCGACGCCGGCGGCCGGCATGGCGGCGGCCTTGGCGCAGCAGATGGCGATCGGTCAGACGGCGGAGGAATTGGCCAACTTGGACCAGCAAGCCTGTCCGGTGTGCGGGATTACGTTTTACGAGTTCCGCAGCCAAGGCCGGCTGGGCTGCCCTCACGATTACGTCTGCTTCCAGCGGCAACTGGAGCCGTTGATCGTCAACATCCACGGCGAACTGGAGCACGTGGGCAAGCGGCCGCGTCGCCCGGCCGGCGGCAGCGAAAACCGCACGCAGTTGATCCGCCTGCGCCGCGAAATGAAAGAAGCGATCGACGAGGAGCGTTACGAGCGGGCCAGCGAGTTGCGAGATGAAATCCAACGGATCGAGACCGAGGGGAGTTGACGCCGTGCAACTGGACGACCTGACGAACAGCAGCGGCGAATGGTTGCGGGGCGCGGGCCCCGAGTCCGACATCGTCATCAGCAGCCGCGTGCGGCTGGCCCGCAACCTGGCCGATTTTCCGTTCATCAATCGCGCCACGCCGCAAGACCTCGCGCGGATCGAGAAGATTCTGCACGAGCGGATCGAGCGAGTGGCCGCCGAGAACGAATTGCTCTACGTCGATCTGTCGAAATTGGAGAAAGTCGATCGGCAGTTCCTGGTCGAGCGGCACCTGATCAGCCGCGAGCACGCCGAGGGGCAAGCCGCCCGCGCCGTGGCCATCGACTGCCGCGAGAAGTTCAGCCTGATGGTCAACGAGGAGGATCACCTGCGGATCCAGGTGATGCAGAGCGGGCTGGACCTCAACAGCGTCTGGGAGCAGGTCAACCGCATCGACGACCTGATCGAGGAGAAGGTCGCCTACGCCTTCCACGAGAAGCTGGGCTATCTGACCGCCTGCCCGACGAACGTCGGCACCGGGATGCGCGTGAGCGTCATGCTGCATCTGCCGGCGCTGAGTGATTACCCGGCAGATCGACAAGGTGTTTCGCAGCCTGCAAAAGATCAGTCTGGCGGTGCGTGGGCTGTACGGCGAAGGCTCGCAGGCGATGGGCGATTTCTACCAGATCAGCAACCAGATTACCTTGGGCCGCACCGAGTCGGAGTTGATCCGACAGGTGAGTGACATCGTGCCGGTGATTATCGACTACGAGCGTCAGGCCCGCGAGTTTCTCATTAAGGAAAGCCACGAAAACCTGCACGACCGGGTGAGCCGGGCGTACGGCATTCTGCGGACCGCGCAGACCATCACCTCCGAGGAGACGATGCACTTGCTTTCCAGCGTTCGCATGGGGGTGAACCTCGGGCTGATCCGCGATCTGAACATTCCGGCCATCAACGAGCTGTTCATCCGCACGCAGCCGGCCCACTTGCAGAAAATCACCGGCGGCGAGATGGACACGACCGACCGGAACATCGAGCGGGCCCGGTATCTGCGGCGGTATCTGAATAAGGAGAACGGCAACGGCGGAGCCGAGCATAATTGAGTCGGGGCCTGAGCGCGTAGCGCGTAGGTTATGCTTCAGCATAACACGATGTCGGCCTGTTGTTATGCTGAAGCATAACCTACCCTGTTGAATCGCGTCCCGCGCGGAGATGATCCGTCATGGCGATACGCTACAAAGTCAGGGACGTCCTGCAACTGTTCGGCGAGAATGGGCGGATTCTACTCAGAAGAAGAGACAGCCAACGGCAGTTCGCCCATCCAAGCAAGGGAGGTGTTGTGACGGTGAGCTATCGTACCAGCAACGAGGAGCTGCACCGCAAAACCGTAGCCAGTATTCTTCGACAAGCGGGGAATCGAAGGCGGAGGAACGGGCAAATGAAAAGGAAGGTCATTTCGGTTCCGGTGGTCGTGCTCAAGACGAAGACCGGTTACAATGCTTTTAGCCCCGCAGTCGATGGCTGTGTGGCTACCGCCAAGACCGTCGATGCCGCTTTGAGACATATCAAGGAGGCGTTGGAATTCCATCTTGAGGGCGAGTTGCTGGTGAAGAGCCGCAAGAAAAAGGCCCACGCCGTGCTCAAGGACGTATTCGCCGATTATGGCACGGATGCGGTGTATGCGTCTCTTCTGATTCTCGCCTGAGCCGATGTGGAAGAACTGAAGCACTCATCGGAGCCACAACCTTGATGGCCCCGTCTCCGTGCCGTAAGATCGGCCGCTAACGCAAATGCCGGCTCGCGGGCCGTGTTCGCGTCTCCTCCTATTCAGTAGTTTCTAGGACTTTTTACCTTGCTTTTGCCATTTTCCCAGGTTCCAAAAGGTTTTTCAATGTCGTATGTGGGACGACAGACTTGCGAAAACCTCCGGGAGAGCCTGGGGATATAGGGGAATACGGGTATGTGCTATCAATAAAAGTACTAGAAACTACTGCCTATTGGCGTCTGTCGATTGTTAGAATTCCGTTAGCGACGCCGTTTTCCTTTGCCTCTTCATCGAATGCGACCTATCTACAATTGAATCCTTGGCAGGGGGCAGGGTCGCCAGGGAAAAGCACGCGATCATGCGAAGCAATGCCGCAGGTAGATCGCGCATGTAGTCTGTCACGGTTACAGGCCGCGAGTCGTCGGGCATGTGTCGCCGCGGCTCAGGGCACGCTCGTTTCTGAAATCCGCCGAAGGTGAAAACGCCTCGGCCTAATCGCGAAAGGGACAATCATGAAGAGCAGTGTGTTGACTGTGTTGTTTGCAGTTGGCCTCGTTCTTGGCATGGCCTTGGGACTGGTGGCGGGCGAGCCCGTCAGCGTCGCCGGCTCGACAACGGTGAAGCCAATCGCCGAGCACGCCGTGGCCGAATTCACGAAGACCCATGCGAACGCCGAGTTCGCCGTGGGCGGCGGCGGATCGAGCAACGGAATCAAGTTGGCGGGCGAAGGCCAGGTTCAGATTGGGATGGCGTCGCGCGACCTCAAGGCCAATGAGAAGACCGAGTATCCCGGCTTGACGGCCATCAGGATCGGCACCGACGGGATTGTACTGGTCGTCAACGCCGACAATCCGGTCGACACGCTTACGACCAAGCAAGTGCGCGACATTTTCACGGGAAAGATCAAGAACTGGAAGGAAGTCGGCGGCAAGGACGAGCCCATCTCCCTGGTTACGACAAACAAGAAGCACGGGACTTTTGACGGCTTCGTCGATCACTTCGGACTCGAAGGGCGAGAGGATCCTAACGGCACAGTCTCATTCAAGGAGAAGTCGGCGGCGAATTACTCCTCGGTCGCCGCCAGCGCCGTTGACGGCAATACGAACGTGCTAGCGACCGTCACGACCCAGCCTCAAACCGTTTCCTACGCCTCATTCGGAATCGCGAAGAACATGTTGGCCAAAGGCGCAACGCTGAAAATGCTGAAACTCGACGGCGTCGCTCCCAGCGAAGGCAGTATCAGAGACGGCAGCTATCAATTCCAGCGTCCTCTGCTGTTGTTGACCAAGGGCGAACCGGCCGGAATCGCCAAGGAGTTCGTCAACTACTTGAGGGCTGGGGAAGGACAGAAGACCGTCGCTACGATGGGCTACCTTCCCAACGCCGTTGACTAGACGGTGACCTGTCGTCGATTGGGAGAGTTGGGGTGGCAGGGCATCTGCCGCCCCAACCATTTTTCCGCGACTGACCTCGGCCGACTGGTGCGGCGTTTCGACAATGAGCCTCCTTAACCCCCGATTAACACTCGCCATGCACCCAATATCGAGACTTCGACTCTTGCTTTCGTGGCGGCCGAACAAGAGCGTCCGTTCACGGCTCGTCTCTTGGACGGCTCTGCTGGTCGTCGTGATTGTTGTTGGGCTGACGGGCTTGCTTTTGTACAACCAGAACTCGGCCTTGCGAGCGATCTCGTCGCAAGTGACGGAGCTTACCTCTCGGTTGAAGGAACAACAACAGGAAACCGTGAAGTCCATCGGTTCTCGACAGCAGGGACAGTCCGCGGCGGCGTTGAAGCAGAAAGCCGTGAGCCTGGCCAATCTCATGGCGAAACTAGCGGCGGTTCCCCTGCTGACATTCGAGACCGGAGCGCTCGACAACTACTGCAAGCAGGTGTGCCTGGACCGCGACGTCGTCCTCTGCTCGGTGCGCAACGCCAAGGGAGCCATCGTCAGCGGGTTCAGCAAGGATACGGCGAGAGCCGGATCGACTGCATCCGCCGGCAGCGACAAGCACGTCCCGGCTTCGGCAGGATCTTCGCCGGCCGAAAACGACACGATGGAGACAACGGTAAACGTAACGCAGGATGGAAAGAACTTGGGCGAAGTGACGATCCGCGTCTCGAAACGGTCGGCACGCGAGCAAACCGTCGAGATCAGGGAGAATTTCGACCAGTTCGAATCCAAAATGGATTCCACGTTTTCGGCGCTGAAGAACGGCCTGGACGATCAGACTCGCGTTCAAGCCGCCCGCAGCGCTTTTCTGGGCCTGGCGGCCGGCTGCCTGGCCGTGTTCGGCGGGATCGTCGCCGCGCTGCAGATCGGGCGCGGCATTGCCCGCCCCCTGCAATCCGCCGTCTCCGTGCTCGAATCGATCGCTTCCGGCGATCTGAGTCGGCGGATGGCCATCGATTTCAACTCCCATGACGAGATGGGATGCATGGCGAAGGCCCTGAATGACGCGGTCGGGGCGGTGGCCAAGGCGACGGAAGAGAAGATGCGCGAAGCCGCGAGACTGGAGCAGCAGGTCCGCGACGAGCACAACGCCCTGGAGCGAATGGCAGCGGAACAACTCCACCACAAAACCGATAATCTCGTTCAAGTCGTCGCAGCGGCCGCCCAAGGCGACCTGACCCAGCGTGTGACCGTCGACGGCAAGGAGGCCATCGACGAGTTGGCCAGCAGCATCGGCAAGATGCTTGAGGATCTCTCGCAGATTATCGGCGGCGTGAGCGACACCGCCGTGCAGTTTGCCGAAGGCGCGCGGACGATCGCCGAGAACTCGCAGACGCTGGCGGCGGCGCGCAAACGCAGAATTCCAGCATCGACCAGATGACTGCGGCCGTCACCGAGTTGACCCGCTCCATCGAAACCGTCACCAACAGCGCGGCGGAGGCCAACAACGTGGCGAAGCAAACCACGGGACTGGCCGAAGAAGGCGGCGCCGCCATGCGCAAGTCGATCGAGGCCATGGAACTGATTCGCACCAGTTCGGAACAAATCGGCGAGATCATCCAGGTGATCGCCGAAATTGCCAGCCAGACGAACCTGCTCGCCTTGAACGCGGCCATCGAGGCCGCCCGAGCCGGCGAGCACGGCATGGGCTTTGCCGTCGTCGCCGACGAAGTGCGAAAACTCGCCGAACGATCGAACCAGGCGGCACGCGAGATCGCCACCCTCATCAAGAAGTCGTCCCAGTGCGTCCGCGAGGGCGCGGACATCAGCGCTCAAACCGCGGAATCGCTGAAGAAAATCATCACCGGCGTGGAGACGACGGCAACCAGAATCGCCGACATCGCCACGGCAACGGTCGAACAGGCCGAGACCGCCCGCACCGTCTCCGTCGCCATCCAGAACGTCGCCAGAGTCACCGAGCAGTCGAGCGCCGGCAGCGAACAGTTGGCCTCCAGCAGCGAAGAGCTTGGCGCCCAGGCAAACGAGTTACTGAGCTCGATGCGCCGCTTCAAGGTAGGCAAGTAAGGCCGACAACAGCCGTCGCCCGAGTGCTACTCAAGGCGTTGGTTTGCGGAGATCTCGCTCCATTCGCGCCCGCACCGCCCGCACCACGTTCGGCGGCAGGAAGCGGGAAAGCTCGGCGTCGTCGGCCACGCTGGCGATCTGCTTGATGAGCGAACTGGAGACGTGGGCCAATTCGCCGTCGGCGATCATGAAGAGGGTTTCCACCTCGGGGGCCAGCCGGCGGTTGGCCATCATCATCGTCAGCTCGGCGGCGATGTCGGTGATCGGACGGACGCCGCGGACCATGATTCGCGCCCCGCACTGCTTGACAAACGTCACCGCCAGGCCGGTGAACGTGCGAATTTCGACGTTCGCAAGGTGCGCCGTCGCCTCGCCGATCAGTGCGAGCCGCTCTTCCGCGCTGAACATCGTCTGCTTCTCGATGTTCACGCCGACGCCGACGATCAGCCGATCGAACAGCTTGCTCGCCCGCTCCATCACGTTGAGGTGGCCGAGGGTGATCGGGTCGAAGGAGCCGGGGTAGACGGCCACGCGCGGGGAATGTGAGGAATCGGTCATTGCGGCTTCGTTGCTGTCAGGCCAAGACTCGCATGTTTTCGCTGGATGCCAGTGTACCCCGTTGCGGCGGGGTGGGCAAGACGTGTTGGAATCTCAGCGGGACAGTGGTCAACCGGCCGGCAACTAATTATACTGGAGTACGGTAAGATGGATCATCAGCAGGGAGAGACTTCATGCCAAAAGCGCTGTGCCTGGTGGGAACCGTGGTGGCCGTCCTGTTGTTTCTGGTGTTCGGACTCGATTTGGCCATCGCGTTTCCCTTCCATCGCGACAGCATGCTGATGGACATCGGCACTGTGGTGTGTGCCGCGATCCTTGGCTACGTCAGTTGGACCGCGTTGAGGGAGCAGAAATAGGCGACCTGCCGTCGTCGGAGGCGACTGCTGTCGCCGAACGGGTGCGTAGTCCCGTTTTTGGGCGACTCTTGCAGCATGGCCGGCTGAAGCCGGGACTACGGACGGAAGCCGCCCCCTGCGATGGGCGAGGGGGCTTGGGGCTGGTTGTGCCGGTAAACTGGGCTGCTACAATTACGTCTCATGGCATCCGACGATCGTCCACAGGAACCTGCGAAGCCGGGCCGCGAGCCGCTTTCCGCCGCCAAACGAAAGCGGTTGGAGAAGGTCTTCGAGGTCGCCAGCAAGAAAGCCGCCGGCTCGACGACCGCCCACGATTTCGATTACGTCAGCGAGTTGATCGGCCAGTGCGTGCTCGGCGATCCCGGCAACGCCATCTACGTTCGCGCGTTCCTCGAGAATCTGCAAAAGAAGTACGGCGACAACCGAAAAGGGAGTCCCTTCGCTCAGATCAAGGAGCTTGGCGCCCGCAGCGCCGCCAAGAAAGCCCTCGCCCAGGAACACTGGGACGAAGTCATCCAGCAAGGCATGAAGGTGCTGGCCGTCAATCCGTGGGACCTGCACACTCTGCTGAACATGGCCAAGGCCGCCAGCAAATCGAGTGACCGCGACTGCGAGCTCGTCTATCTGGAAGCGGCCCTGAAGGGCTCGCCGAAGAACGCCGACTGCAACCGCCTCTACGCGCTGGCGCTGACCGACCGCGGGCTGATCGATCAGGCCATCACCTTCTGGCACCGCGTCGAGCAGGCAAAGCCGAACAACGAAGAAGCCAAACGCTCGATTGCCTCGCTGACGGTGCAGAAGCAGCGATCCAGCGGCAAGTTCGAAGAGGATGACGACGACGCCCGGCGGACGAAGATCAAGGCGCAGAAGCAGCAGGAAGTGACCGCCGAACAGCAGCTTCAGCGGAAGATTCGCAACGAGCCCGACAAAATAGCGAATTACTTGGAGCTCGCCCAGTTCTACTCGAACGACGATCGCTTTGCCGAGGCCGAGAAACTGCTGGCCAAGGCTTACGAGCTCTCGAACGGCGACAACGACATCCGCGAAAAATGGGAAGACAGCCAAATCCGCGGCCTGCGTCAAAAGATCGCTCATACCAAGGACCCCGAGGTGAAGAAGAAGCTTCAGGCCGAGCAACTCGATAAGGAAATGCGGTTCTATAAGGCGCGGGTCGAGCGGTCCCCAAACAACCTGATCTGGAAATATGAACTCGGCTACCGTTACATGAAAACCCGGCGGTATGCCGAGGCGATCCGGGAACTACAAACCGCGAAGAACGACCCACGCCGTCGGGGGATGTGCATGCTCGTCCTCGGTCAGTGCTTCCAGCAGATCAAGCAGTTTCCGCTGGCAAAACGGCACTACGAGGCGGCCATTCAGGAAATCCCGGACCACGACGGCGATAACAAGAAGAAGGCGCTCTACTTGGTGGGCCGATTGACCTTGGGCCTGCGCGACCTGGATGCCGCCGAAAAGCACCTGTCGGCGCTGGCCGCCCTTGATTTCACCTACAAAGACGTCGCGCAGCTACTAGACAAAATCGCCAAATTACGCGAGAATCCATCAAAGCCTGCGGACAAGCCTCCCGAGGAGAAGGAAGACAAGCCGGAAGCCGAGGAGGGCGGCACCTAGCCCGCGGGGTCTGCATTTTTAATCGTAGGGTGGACTTTAGTCCGCCCAGCAAAGGAGACGGATTAAAATCCGCCCTACGACTCCTTGGGCAGACAATAGTGTTTGCCCCACCGAGATCGTTTGTTGAACCCCAAGACACCCCATATTCTTACACCATGCCAAATATCCAGAGTGCGAAGAAACGGCTGAAGCAGAGCATCGTCCGCAATGCGCGGAACCGTTCGGCCAAGAAGGCGATCCACACCCAATACAAGAAGGTCGTCGATGCAGTGAAGGCGGGCAACGTCGAGGAGGCCGAGACTGAATTGCGGGCCGCCGCCAAGCGGGTCGACCAGGCCGCCGCCAAGCGCGTCATCCACGTCAACGCCGCCGCCCGAGTCAA
This sequence comes from uncultured Planctomycetia bacterium, assembly GCA_963719005.1. Taxonomy (GTDB): domain Bacteria; phylum Planctomycetota; class Planctomycetia; order Pirellulales; family Thermoguttaceae. Next base: position 467,595 of record CAVRAR010000014.1, on the reverse strand, counting down.
ATCGCGACTGTCGGCCAAGGTGAAGAAGCTCAAGGGCAAGTAGGCTTGAGCGTTACCTGACGCGCATTTCTCACCATGTGGGGAGACTGGCCGTCAGTGTGCCACTGCTTCGCAGAAGCAGTGCGAGGCGCAACCTGCTGCCCTGGCACTGCTTGTTCCAAGCAGTGGCACACACGGGTGAGGAATGCGGCTCAACCCCCATCCGTTCCATCGGCCGTACCCGTTGATGCCTTGATGGTCGTTCCGCGGATCTTGGGCATTGCCTGGCCCATCGTGTCGCCGCGGGTGAAGTTGGCCATGTCGTCGTAGTTGGCCGCATTATAATCGATGCCGCTCGGAAAACGGCAGCCGCTGCCGTATTTACCATCGGCGCCCGGGCTGAGAATCTGATACGTCTCGCGGTTGATCCAACTGCCGTCCTTCGAGTTTCGATACGGGCGCGCGGTGTCCCAGCCGATGTGGCCGTCGTAGCCTTTCGGGCCGCCGCGGAAATAGACGTACGGCGAACCGTCGGCGCCGCGCGGGGGACAGTATTGCATCAGTCCGTCGACCCTCTTCAACTGCTCCGGCACGAACTTGTAGAAGGGTCCGATTCGCGGACCCTTGCTGCCAAACGGATCGGCCGGATTCGTGCTGAATCCGCGTCCATCCGGCCCGGCCAACCAGAAATACAACGCCGTGGCCGGACTCTGGCCGCACATGTCCGGATACTTTTGTTGCGGACATTTTGGAAATCGCCCCTTGAGGAACTTCCAGACGGCAACCGTATCGTGGAAGTCGGGCGGGAAGTCGCCGAACTGCACGGCGAAGTCAACCAGCGCCTTGTCCATCGTGCCGAGTTCCGCGGTAACGCGGGAGTTATTGCAGCAATTGATGGCACTCGTTGCGCCCTTCCAGGCCAGGGCCGATAAGATCATCACGGCCGTCAGCGTCAGCAACAGTTCGACGAGCGTTATTCCCCTGAGACGCCGAACGCTTCTCGCCTGGATTCGCATGGCTGTTCCCTGAATACGTGGACCTCAATACCGTTGTACAGAGGCACAGGATCCCCTCAAGGTAGCGTAGGTTGTGGCGTTGGCTTGTCAAGTTATTCGCGGTCCCAAGACCCTGCGCCACCAGAGCCAATCATTTCTTCAAAATGGAACTATGGGAGGCGACTCCTGTCGCGGATTCTGCGGCTGTTTTCGGACAATCGGCGACAGGAGTCAACTCCTAGAACGAAGTCGTGTCTTTCCTTTGCCGCATTTGCTGTTATTCTGAAACACATGGTCTTCTCCTGGTTCAAGGATCGCCGCCAAGAGTTGCTGGCCGAGCCGTTTCCCCCGGTTTGGGACGAATGGCTAGTTGCCAATGTGCGGCATTATTCATACCTCGATCCGGCCAGACAGGAAACGGTGCAGGCGGTGGTGCGCGTGCTGGTGGCCGAGAAACACTGGAGCGGCGGACGCGACTTCGCGGTCGGCGACGAAATGAAGGTGACCGTCGCGGGCCAGGCGGCCGTGATGGTCTTGGGGCTCGACGAACCGTATTACTTCGATCGGGTGCAATCGATCATTCTCTATCCCGGCGTCTACATTCACCCGCCGCAGTTCCGGCAATACTGGAACGGTCCGAGAAGCGCGCGTGTGGTCGGCGAAGCGTGGTATCACAGTCCGATCGTGCTCTCGTGGAAGCACGTTCTTCAGGCCGGCCGCAACCAGTCGAACGGCGGCAACGTGGTGCTGCACGAGTTCGCCCATTACCTCGACGGACTCGACGGCCAGGTCGATGGCATCCCGCCGCTTGCGGGCCGCGAGCGGGAGAACACCTGGTATCGGGTCACCGAGGCCGAGTACCGGCGGCTGGTGGGCAGCGCGCGACGGCACGAAGTCACGCTGCTCAATCATTACGGGGCCACCAACCGTGCCGAGTTCTTCGCCGTGGCCACCGAGTGTTTCTTCGAGCGGCCGCACGCGATGCGGCAGCAGCACGAGGAGTTGTATGCTGTGCTGCACGACTTCTACCGACAGGACCCGGCCGAGTGTTGGCCCGACGCTGCCGTTTCTTCCTCCGATGAGGACCAGCGGGCGGCGGAGGAACTTCAAGCGGCCGATGACGCCGCGCTCGCGTCCGACGACGCCGACAAGCTGTTTACCTTCGCCGTAACCTGCACGAACGAGGGCCGCTACGCCTTGGCCGAAAAGGCCGCTTCGCGGGTGATCGATCTCGATCCGAGCGACGCCGAAGCGTATCAGTATCGTGCCGCGGCGCGGGTCAGGCTCGGCCAATACATGCCGGCCCTGCAAGACTGCAATCGGGCGATCGAGATCGACGATTCCGACGAGGAGGTTTACCGCGCCCGCGGCGCGGCCTACGTCGGCCTGCAACAATACGAATTGGCGAAAGCCGACCTCGACCGCGTCCTCCACGAGAACAAGACCGACGCCGAGGCTTATCGTCTCCGCGGCTCCGCCTTCTTCGGCATGAACCAAATCCGTCGAGCCCTCTCGGATTACTCGAAGGCAATCGCCAGCAACCCGCTGTCGGCCGAAGCCTATCTCGATCGAGCGATGGCCTACCGCAAGCTTGGCCGCGACGAAGAAGCAAGTGCCGACCTGGAGAAGGCGTTTCAGCTCGATCCCGAAGCGGGACGGCGGCGGTAATGCTTGCTCGCCTGGGACGCTAGGACCGATTGTTTTGGATCGCGAAAGCACGAAAGGGCGAAAACGCGAAAGACGGAGAACGAAAATGACGGGGAAGTTTGACCGCTCCCGCTGATCACCGAACTTCCATTTCGTGTTTTCGCACTTTCGCGATAGAAACCGCCCTCGCCGTGGTTGGTTCTGGACCGCAAACTGGCCGAAGACCGGCAACCGTCTGGTTTGCTATTGTGCCAATTTGGCGCCGGCGAGGCGATTGAGACTGACGGCCGCTCCCGAGAAGGCGAACGAGTCCAATCAGGCGGCATCCTGGAACTGGGTGAGACGGATGTCGCCGCCGGGCATGTGGACGACGATTTCGAGTTGGCCGCCGAGCGCCTGAATCAGGTTTCGCAGCGTGCTGATTTGCATGTCGTTCTGCGACTCGAGCCGCGAGAGCGTCGGCTGCTTGATGCCGAGCGATGCCGCCAGTTCTTCTTGGGTAAGGCCCACTGCTTTTCTTACTTCCGCCAGGAGCATTTCCGTCATCATCTCCTTCGCTCGCGTCTTCGCGCGGGCAAGCGATTCCGGCGGCATCTTGGCCTCAAGTTCACGGAAATTGCGTGCCATTAGATCACCCCTTCCTTATGTAGCGTTTCGAGGTGTGCGTCATACAGATCATCCGCCAACGGAATCATGCGATCGTAGAAGCGACTATCGCCCGACTTGTCCCCGCCGATCAAAAGAATCGCACGTCGCCGGGGATCAAAGGCGAACATTGTGCGAAGCGGACGCCCTTCGTGCTGCGTACGCAGTTCTTTCATGTTGGAATGCCGCGACCGCTTCAGCGTGTCCGCATGCGGTCGCGGCAAGTTCGGTCCCAACTGCCGGAGCAATTCCACGCTGGCGGCAATCGCCTCTTGCTCTCTGGCGTCGAGTTGATCCCACCACGCGCCGAATTCGTCCGTGTATTCCACTTCCCACATAGGATTATAGCATGTATGCTATATGTGTCAAGCGCTATAGATTCCTAGATCCCGTTTCCAGCCGCACATACTCCGGCAGCGGGCCGACGAGGGGCTTCAGGTACTCGATGCAGGCCGGCGTCACGAACGTGCCTTCCGCGGTGATGAAATCGTTGGGCATGGGCTTCGCGCCTAAGGCGACTTCGGCCAACGGGGCCGTGCCGAGCGTCCAGCGATAGGGGTTGCTCGACTCGCGGATGATGCTGACCATTACTCCGGAAGTGCCGGCGGCGGCCAACTCAACGGCGCGACGGCCACAGGCGTGGGCCTCTTCGACGTCGCCGGGGGCGACGCGGTCGGCGGCGCACATCTGGAGCGATTCACACACCTGGAATTCGCCCCGCCAGCCGAAGGCCGCATGGATCATGCGGTGCAACATCATCGCCGCGCTCGAACCGCCCATCGCGCCGAACTCGACGTTGGCGAACTTGTCGGTCACTTGCGCAGGCGCTGATCGGCGTGCCGTCGGCATAGCAAACCCCCTCGCCGCAAACCACGCTGCACCAGCCGTAACGGTCGTAGCATCGCTTCACCTCGGCCAGGAATCGCTCGCGATCGAACGGCCGCTCGGGCAGGAGGATGATGTGCGGGGCGTCGTCGTCCGACGTCTTCGCCAGCGCACTGGCCGCCGGAAGCCAGCCGGCCGAGCGGCCCACCGTCTGGAAGATCACGTACTGATCGACCCGCCGCATGTCGCGGGCCAACATGCCCGCCTGCTTCACGGAAAGAGCGACGTAGCGGGCGGCGCTGCCAAAGCCGGGCGTGTGGTCGGTACAGCACAGATCGTTATCGACCGTCTTCGGCACGCCCACGCCGAGCAATTCGTAGCCGTTGCTGCGGCAAAACGCCTCGACGCGGTGGATCGTGTCCATCGTGTCGTTGCCGCCGATGAGGAAGAAGTAGCGGACATCGTGCTTGCGGAGCATTTCGAGGATGCGGGGAAAGTCGGCCTCTTCAAGTTTGTGGCGGCAGCTTCCCAGCGCGGAACTCGGCGTGTTGCGAAGGGCCGCGATCGTAGCGGCCGGCTGCTGGCCGAGGTCGATCACCTCGCCCCGCATGAAGCCCTCGATGCCGAACCGCATCCCGAGCGTCTTGCCGATGGCGTCGCGTCCGAGGCATTCTTCGATGATGCCGCAAAGGCTGGCGTTGATCACGCTGGTAGGCCCGCCGCTTTGTCCGATGATTGCGTTGCCGTGAAGCATGTTAGCCCGCATTATTCATGCACCAGACGAATGTCGTTGTAAGTCGTTACACAGTAAGACACTTGAGTACGCACCCCTCAAAGACACTATGTTTTTCAAAGCATCGGTAATTCACGATGCTTTTGCGTTGCGTGAATAATCCGGGTTAGAGCTTTCCTGTCCAAACCAATAAATTGTGGAAGAACTGGGCGTACCAGTTGCCGATTTCGACGAACCCGCCGGCAACCTCTTGCGTGATGCGGCGGTCGCCCCAATCGACCAGCCCGCCGACCCAGTGCGGGGCCACGTCGGTGGCCAGCGCGGCGACCCGCCCGCGACCGTGCCGGCCGACAACCAACAGCGGTACTTCCTCACTGCGGGTGAGGATAAAGGGGACGGAGGCGGTTATCGGTGGGACGTCTAGCGGATTGGATAGGCTCTTGACGACAACCTCCGCCGTCCCCCTCGGTATTCGACGCACTGCAAACCGCACCGCTGTCAACAACGTCGTCGCGTCCGGCTTGGGCGTGATCGCGTTGTAGCCGCCGATACCGGGCGGCTGATTCCATGGCAGCCCTTCGAGAATCGGATGATCCGCTTTTTTGTCGATCAGACACGGCTGGGCCGAGTTGCGGCGATCGTCGCTTTGCTGCATGACGACCGGCAAGACCTCGGCCAGCGGCGAGGCGTGATATTCGCCCAGCCGGCCGAAAAAACTCTCCCAGCCGCCGAGCATCGCCAAGCCGGCGCCCTGTTCGACGCACTCGGCCACGTGCGACATCGCCGCGCGGCCGAACGTCGCTGCCGGGTAATCGCTCACCACGTATAAGGCATACGGTGTCGCGGCAAAGCTCGCCGGCGGGGCCTCGCTGCTCGGCACGTAGTCGAACTCCAGCCCGAAATGGAGCATGATGCCGCCGAGATAAGCGGCCGCGCCCTGAAAGTTGTCGTCGCCGAGGTAACAGATCTTCGCCGGCATCAGGGATTCCTCCCGTCCTAAAGGGGACAGTCCCATTTTCGCTAAGACGAAAATTGGGACGGTCCCCTGTCAAACAGCGCGTGGTATTGCTCGGGGCGGTAAAAGTGGAACCCCAACTCGTGGAGGTATTCGATCGGCCCGACGTTGCGCTGAATCGCCACCACCAATTCGATCTGGTCCTGGCTGGCGTAGGCCGAAATCGCGTTGAGTTTGGCTTCCAGCATCTTGGCACTGCCTTCGATGCGAATCTGCGGCGGCTTGGGGAAATCGCAGTAGCAGGCGAACTCGTACACCGTCGGCACTTCGGCGATCGGACGGCCAAGCTCGGGCCAGATGTTGCCCTGGGCGTGAAACAGGCTGATCAGCACCTCCTCGTGAACGATCTGATGGTCGGGGTGCAGGTCGGCGCTGGTCGGCAGGAAGACGCGATTCGGCCGGACTTGCCGCAGGGCATGCGTGAAGGCGTTTTGCATCCCGCCGGCGCCCTCGATCTCGGTCGGGGCGCCGATCGTGGTGAAGTGGCGGCCGCGGAAGGCGCTCAGGTTGCAGTCGGGGCACCCGATGAACCGCAGGCGATCGGCCGACAGGCCAAGAATCCGATACGACCTCTCGGCTTCCGCCCGGCGGACCTTGACGATATTGTGGCGCTGCTCGAAGTCGCAATAACCCATCCGGCCGTCGGTGACGACGACGGCATGAACGGTGGCCCCCTCGGCCAGGCCGGCCTGGAACGTCAACCCTGCACCGATGGCCACGTCGTCATCGTGCGGCGAGACGAACATCCAGCGCTCGGCCGCCCCCCTCCAATCCGGGAATAGCTCGGCGATGTTCGATGTCGTCAAAAGCCCGTCGTTGGTGCGGCGAAGATACGTGATGTCGGCAGCCACTTGATCGGTTTCTCCTCAGTTCTGAGCTGTCTGAGCCCGGCGATGCCTGCGGGCATTCGAGCGTTTCGTTTCTTACGGAAGGCGGTCCATCCGGCGACTTTCAAAGCAGGAACCAATGTAAGCGTTGCCGAACGACAAGACAACCGTTCTGTCTTCTCGCGTTATTCGAGCCAATTCTGGCGAAGAAACGCCCACACACGGAAACCGGAAAGCGCTCGGAAACACGTCGGGAACACTAATTGTCGCCGATTTGCGCTAATTCAGGGGATTAGCGAAGATTGGCGAGGATTAGCGTTCCTTTCTGGTCCCGGATTGCGTCGGCGTCTTCGGCGAATTCGGGATGGTGACAAATTGCCCATTTTGATAGTCTGCCAAATTGGTTTCCGGGGGGACCATCCCAGTTTTCGTGTCGGCGAAAAATGGGACTGTCCCCTTCGACGCCATTCGGCCTCGGGACGTTCACATGCGATACGCCCGTTCATGGATGATCGCGGTTTCGCTGGCGGCCCTGCCGTTGTCGGGCTGTCGGTTGCCGGGCCACGAAGGGCCGGCGCCGAAGTCGCTGGTCGAGTGTCGGCGGCTGTCGCAGCAGGGCGTGGCGGCCCTCGACCGCGGCCGGCAGCAGGACGCCGAGGCCCTGCTGGCCAAAGCGGTGGCGGCTTTTCCGACCGACGCCGAAGCCCGGCGACATTACGCCGAAGCCCTCTGGCGGCGCGGAGCCCAGAAGGAAGCGATTGCCCAGTTGGAGGAATCGGGCCGTCTGGCTGGCGATGATGCGCCGGTCTGGTCGCGTCTGGCCGAAATGTACTTGGCCGCCGGCCAGTTGGAGTTCGCCTGGAAAAATGCCGACCGGGCCATCGATCTCGATCCACGGCTGCCGAGCGCTTGGGCGATTCGCGGCGGGGTCTTGCGATCGAGCGGCCAGCCCGGCGAGGCGCTCACCTGCTATCTCCGCGCTCTGGGATACTCGCCGAAGGATCGTTCGATCCTCTCGGACGTCGCCGACCTGTATCGCCAACAGAATCAGCCGGAGCAATCGCTGCAAACGCTGCAATGCCTGGCCGATACTTACTCGCCCGGCGAGGAGCCGGCTCAAGTGGAACATCTCTTGGGCCAAGCCTACGTGGCTTTGGGACGCTACGACGACGCCGTCGAGAGCTTCTCGCTTGCGGTAACGCGAGGGAAACCGACGGCCGAGGTGCTCTGCCACCTCGGCGAGGCCCAGTTATTGGCGGGCGGTCTCGCGGAAGCGACTGCGACGGCGCAACAAGCCATGGCGCTGCAGCCGCGACATCCGGCGACTCTCGCCCTGTTGGAACGCATTCGGCTTGCCCAACAGCCGCGGGGGACGATGACGAGATAGTCCGCCTTGCTCATCTCGGCGTGGTGGGGCAGACATTCCTGTCTGCCCGAAGGCTGCCCACACGTGGCAGACGGGAATGTCTCCCCCACCACGCCTATGGTGCGGGTTTTCTACCACCGACCTCCTCCCTCCCCTTCGTTACAATCGTTATTCTCCGACGCACGACAATCCAACCGTCGCTACCGGTATCACGTCCTGCGGTCTTTTCGCCGGGCCATAGCCCCGCGAGTCTCTCGCCCTCGGTTCGCAAGCTAGGCTTCAATAGAGGGTTCTAGCAGTAGGGATTAGTATGCGCTCCCCGAAGGGGGCTGTCCCAGTCAGCGAAAAGGGGCATGTCCCCTTAACGCCCGAAGGAGTCAAGGAATGTCCGAAGTAATGTCGTCTCCAGCCGTGTCAACGCCTCCCGTCACGTTTGTCGAGCGTCGCAGCCCGGCAGCGGTCGAGCAGATGCCGATTTGCGAGCGGCGGCAATTCGCCAACTCGCACGACGATCTTTCGCCGGAGGCCGCCGACTTGGCCCGCGCGATCGACTCGTACAAGCTGGTCCACCGCCGTCGCTTCATCACGTTCGAGGAGATGTTGGCGGTGGTCAAGTCGCTGGGCTACCACCGGTAACATCGCGTGCAACGGCTAGTTGTTCGGGTCGCGCCGAGGGCGGGGCTCGACTTCTTGCAGCGCCGCAATCACCTGTGGCAGGTCGCCGTTGAGCGTCTGCCACACTTCATCGAGATCCACGTCATCGTACTCGTGGACCAGCTTGTCCCGCATCCCAGCCATCATTTTCCAAGGCAATTGAGGACGGTTAGATCGAAACTCCTGTGATAGCCGTTTCGTGGCTTCGCCCATGACGAGCAGTTGGTGGATCACCGCCGATTGCGTCTTTTCGTCGTCAAGGAATCCAGCCAGGTCAATTCCTTCCGCAAAACGGATCGCCAGCCGGGCAGCCGTCAAAATGTCGAGCACGGTGGCGTCATCGGCACGCATAGATCGACTCCGCCCCTGACAGGATCGCTTCTTTCCGAACCCAGTTCTTGCTGCGTTCGATGGCCCGGCGGCTGACCAAATCCACTTCGCGGCCGAGAAGCCGAGACAACTCCTCCTCCATTGCAAGATGGTCGAAGAGGCTCCAGTTCGCGTCGTCGGCAAACGTCACAAGCACGTCTACGTCGCTATCGGCGCGAAAATCGTCTCGCAGCACCGACCCGAAGAGGGCCAGTTCGGCTATCCGCCACCGCTGGCAATAGTCGGCGATAATCGGGCGATCGACGGCAATCCCAACGGACATGATCACGGACCTCGGCAGATAGTAACCCCGCCCGAAGAGCTTTCGGCAGGACGGACGGCGAGCAAGCGCGAACTAACTCCTAGTGAAGTATCGTCTATTCGACGAGTTATTTCAAGCGAGGGTTTCGGCCGCCATCACAATTGAGTGTGCCGTGCGGTGTGGGTCGTCCAGAGCCATAATTGGACCGTCCGCGCAGAAACGGCTCGAAGATGGGTGGGAAAACTAACCCCGTCCCCGCTTCAACCTTCGCCACCGCCGCGCGTAGACAAGCAGACCGACGGCGCCGATGCCGAAAAGGGCAAGAGTGGAAGGTTCGGGAACTGTAGGAGCGAATGCTATGCCTGCTACACTGATAAATCCAGTCGAAAATGTAGATTTACTCCCGTCGGGCGTGAACTCCAGGATGCTTCCAGAATTCGACATACCGACGAAAAGATCGCCATCGCTGTTGAACGTCAAGTCATTCGGATTCCCCGGGCTTGCAAATGTAGTTCGACTGCCACCCGGCGTGATTTTGTAGATCGAGCCGGCGGAATCAGAGGCGAAGAGATTGCCGTCATTGTCGAATGCGAAGCTCTGTGGAAAGCCCAATCCGTTTGCGAAGGTGGTGCGAGTGCCGTCGGGAGCGAATTTGTAGATTGCGCCGACGCCATAATCACAATCGAAGAGATTGCCGGCTTTGTCGAATGCGAGTCCCTCCGGATCGTTTAGTCCGCTTGCAAACGTAGTCTGAACTCCACCTGGTGTGAATTTATAGATGTTGCCAAGCGAGACGTCCGTAACAAAGAGATTGCCGCCTGCGTCGAACGCCAAGCCTCGGGGAAAATTTATCCCACTGGCAAAAGTGGATCGAGTGCCGTCCGGAGCGAATTTGTAGATGTGACCAGATAGCGAGTCGCTCTCGAATAGATTGCCGCTGCTGTCGAATGCCAAGTCATTTGCCCCGTTCAATCCGCTGGCGAACGTGGTGCTGCTCCCGCTTGGCGTGTATTCGGAGATGCTGTTCGTACCCCAGTCCGCCACAAACAGATCGGCGGCAATTCCACAGTTGTCGGAGAGCAGCAACCCAACAAGAATGCCCAAAACCATTGCACAGCGACGGAACATGGCAGCGCCTCCCGCGGAAGATGGACTGATGCGGTGACCGACCGCCGAAGGAGAACGCCCGCGCTCGATAACGAGCGGCTCTCGCCCCGGCCAGATGCCTCTTCCTGCTGCCGACGAGCGATAGCGACTATTCTAACGGAGCCAAAGTTGTCCGCAAGCCCCTCTCGCCGGTTACGGCATTGCATACCGTAGGGTCGGAAAAAGGTGTCAGGAACCGTTGTTCTGCGCCGCCACGCGGGCGACGGATTCGATGGCGATGGCTGCGACGGCGGCGCCGTAGTCTAGGTCGATGTTGGACATCGTGTCGTGGGTGTCGTGATAGCCGGTGCGGTTGATGTCGTAATTCTCCATGAATAGGACGACGGGAACGCCGGCGTCGGAAAAAATCTGGCCATCAGTGTTGTAGAGCGAACTGCGCGGATCGCGGGGCGGACGCACTTCGCCGCTGAGCTGCGGATGACGCGCCACGGCAGGAATCGTGCGACCATCCGAGCTGCGCTGTCCGCGCTGGGCGTGTCGCCGCTGCGGACGCTCGTTCCATTGCTCGGTCCGGGCGTTCCAAATTCGATTGGCGAGATGGGCCTGGTAGGCCAGCGCGAACGACTGCCGGCCGACGCCGGGCGAAATCTGAAAAACGTCGCGGTCGCGCTCGCGGTTGTGGGCGACCATGTCGAGCACGTAAACCCCCTCGACGCGGACGCGGGAGAGATCGAGCCGCTTGCCGCCCGAGTGCCGCAGACGGAGCGAGCCTTCCACAAGCCACTGGGCCAGACGCCGGGCGCCCATGCAGTCGGAGGGAAACTCCTCGCCGGTCAGGTGGACCAGCCAGACGTCGCAGTCGAGCTTGCCGGCGCGGCTTAGTTCCAAGAATATCGGCGCTCCGAGCATCAGCGCGGCGGTGGCCGAGTGATTGTCGTCGGCCCCGGCGGCGGCCACGCGGGCGAGCTTTCCGCCGCGCTCCTTGTAATAGACGTCTTCCATATAGGCCGTGTCGTAATGGTCGGCCATAATTACCGCGCGGCGGCGGTCGCGGCCGGGAATCACGATCAGCAAGTCGCGTTCCTCCGTCCGGGCCGGCTGATTGACGCCCCAGCCTTCCATCCAGGGAAAATCGAAATCAGTCTGCCACGAGAAGGGGAGATCGCCCGCGATGGCCTTGTCGGACATGCCGTGCTTGGCGATCAACTTGCGATAGTAGTCGAGCAGATGATCGCCGAGGGCTTCGAGGTCGCGATGGGCGTGCTTTCGCAGCGAGTCGGACGCGGGGTCGCGAACGCAATCGGCATTGTCCTTGTTCAGAAAACGCCCGGCCGACAATTCGTGGATCGTCTTCCAATAGGCGACTTCAAACGCCCGGGTGGCGGTGCGGTGGAAGGTGATCGGCTCGGGCAACGGCTGCAAGGACGGATCGCCCGGCGGAGAAATGATCCGCCGTAGCGTCTCATCCAACAAGGAACCGTATCCGCCGCGGCGATTCCACTTGACCGCCTCGTCGAGCCACTGCTGCAACGTCTGGTCCTTGGGGATGTGCAGAATCTGCCGGGCGAAAGCGGGCGGCAGGGCCTCCTGGCCGAGAGACTCGCAGACCTCGATCAGCTTGTGGGCGTTCAGGGCGAACTGGTGATTTTCGTGCGCGTATGCTCGGCGATAACCTTCGGCCAAGGCCAGATACTCGGGGCGATGCTGGAATTCCGGCCAAAGCTCGACGGGCCGCGCGAGGTCGGGCTTTTCGCTGCGATAGGCGGTGAAATAGCCGGCAGGGGCATCGTCGAGCACCCGGGCCTCTTTCGCTTTCGCATCCCAGAACGCCGTCAGCGGCCGCTGCCAGAAGACGTCATAGTCGCCGGCTTGCATCGGGGGGAAATGGAAGCGGTAGCCGAACTGCCCTCCGGCGCAGCGCCGCCGCGGCGCGGCTCAGTTCCCGGCGACCGGCCCGGGGACCATCGAGCAGCAATTCGTAGTGATACGTCCAGATTTGCGAATTGCGGGCCATCGGCTTGCCGTAAAGCCCGACGTCGGCCGGCTCCGAGCTGAACAGCACGTGCGCCATGCTGTCTTCGCGGCCGGCCACGGACAATTCGTTCTCATGCCGCGCAATGCGGGCCCAGCGGTGCGTGCGGCGGTAGGTGTTTCGCAGTTTACCTTTCTGCAGGTCGGGTTCCGGCAAGCCCGGATGCGGCTCGTGCAGCCAGCCGCACTGCGGGATGCGCAGCCCTTGCAACGCCTCGCAGCGATCGCACACGCTCAGCAGCGGAAGCTGCATCGCCAAGGGCAACTCGCGCTGTAGCTTCAGATAGGGCAGGCAGCCCCAGAAGATCAAGCTGCCGGGGAAGGGCAGGAGGTGAAGCGCTCCCCTCAGGTATGCCTTCCGCACGGCCGCCGGCAAGGAGCCGAACGGGCGGAACGTCAGCAGGTACTTGACTTCCTCGACTGGCTCGCGGGCGGCGAGCAAGAAGGGCTTCGTCCAACTCGGCAAGGGATCTTGTTGCCACGATTCGCAGATTTCTTCGCCCGAGCCGGGGAGAATGCGAAAGCCCGCGCGGCGGAGATCGGCTAGGCGTTCGGGCGTTTCGTCATAAGCGGCGTGCAACAGGCGGCGGATGAAATCGACGGCGAACTCGGGCGGGCGCTCGCAGCCGGGCGATCGATAGAAGCTCTTCCAGAAGGCCCGATCCGGCCCCTGTTCGCTGCCGCCGAAGAAGGTCCAGCGGACGCGCCCCTTGTCGTCTTTCGTCTGCGAAAGGGCCAGCGGCAGAAAGACGACGTAGCGTTCGTGCGGCACGGCGCCCGGCAACTCGGCCAGCTCGCGAGGCCAATAACGGTTGCCCTCCATCTTCTCGCGGCTGATGCCTTGGGCGGGCTGCTCGCGATCGAGATGCATCAGGGCATTCAACACCTCGCGGGCGACGTGTTGCAGGCCCGGCTGCAATTCCAATATCTCCTCGCGCTCGCTCACCTGCCAGGCGAACGGATCAGAACGGACGCACGGCTCGGGAGGAGCGGCGTCATAAGGCTGCCAGCCGACTCGCGCCGCGGGCATGAACTCGGAATAAGCAGCGATGGGATAGCGGCCCGGACCGCGATAGTCCGGCAGGTCGGCAAAGAGCCGTTGCTTGCCTTGCTTCGTCATGATGGCGCTCCATGAGAAAAGTGTGACTGTCGGAACGCCACGAATTGTACTCTCGATCGGTCCGCACCGAAATGGGATCGGAGGCGAGGTGTGTCGCAGACCGGCACTGCCAGCGCCTGGCGTCGCTCTAGCCGGTATCAGCGCGACTCAAACCGGTAGCGGCCCGATTCGACGGCGAAGACGGCCGCGCCCGACTCGGTTCTCAGGAGCTTCACGCCGGGGGCTTTGGCGGCGGGGTTGCCGCTCTCGGTGACGGCCGCGGCGTCGTTGGCCGGCACGAATACCGTGGCCGTCGTGTTCGGCGGAATCTCGACTTCCAACTGGAACCGGCCGTCGGCGTTCTTCCATTCGCTGGCAATCGAACCGCGGATCGAATCGTAGCGGGCCTTGACCCAGGTGAGACCGTCGCAGGGACGCGGCCGGATCGTGAAATGCTTCCAGCCGGGCTGGGAGTCGTCCGGATTGAGGCCGGCCAGCTCGCGCCACACCCATTCGCCCACCGCGCCGAACGCCCAATGGTTGAACGAGTTCATGCCGGGGTCTTGAAAGCCGCGGCCCTTGACGTAGCCGTCCCACCGCTCCCAGATCGTCGTCGCGCCCATCTCGACCATGTAGCCCCAAGAGGGCACCGTGCGGAGATTCAACAGCCGCCACGCCTCGTCGTGCCGGCCGTTGCGGGTCAATTCGAGCATCATGCGATGCGTCGTCTGAATGCCGGTCGAGGGATGATCCTTGTACTTTTTGATGGCCGCGAGCAGATGTTTCATCGCCTTCGGGCGCATGTCGTCATCCAAGAGATTGAAATGCAGGGCCAGGGCGTAGCCGGCTTGGGTATCGCCCTTGACGCGGCCGTCGGCGGCGACGTACGCCCGTTGAAACGCCGCCTTGATGCCGTCGAACAGCTTGCCGTACTTGGCGGCGTCGTCGGCTCGCCCGAGGGCGGCGGCCATTTTCGTCACGATCTCGGTCGAATGGGCGAAGAAGGCCGTGGCGAACACCTCGTTCGGCACGGCGCTGATGCTGCGCGGGTAGCCTCCCAGCACGAGCGTGTCGCCGTTGAGCCAATCGTTGTAGTCGTAGCCGCGGTTCTTTTGCCAGAGCAGATTCGGATTGTTGCGGTGGATGAACTCGATCCAGCGTTTGGCCGAGTCGAAGTGTTGTTCGAGCATTCGCGTGTCGGCGTAGTTCTGATACGTTCGCCAGGGGACGACGATGCCGGCGTCGCCCCAGGCCGGAACGCCGGAGCTGCCGCGATCCGAGTCGGCCACCTCTGGGGCGAAGTCGGGGTATCGGCCGTCGTCGGCCTGCGAATCGCGGATGTCGGGCACCCATTTTGTGAAGAAGGCGGCCATGTCGCGGTTGAAGATGGCGGTTTGCGAAAACGCCTGGATGTCGCCCATCCAGCCCATGCGTTCATCGCGTTGCGGGCAGTCGGTGGGCACGCCCTGCATGTTGCCGCGCTGCCCCCACTGGACGCAATGCATGATCTTGTCGATCAGTTGCCTGGAACACTCGAACTTGCCCGCATCCGGCGCGGCGGAGTGGAACACCCGGCCGACAATCGCGTCGTCGGCCGGAGCGCTGGGCAAGCCGGTTAGTTCGACATAGCGAAAGCCGTGGTAGGTGAAGTGGGGTTCGAGCGTCGCTTCGCCGCCGCGCCAAGTATAGTCGTTGATCTGCTGGGCGCTGCGGAGATTGGCTCGTGTAGATGCGCGCCGTCATCGTTGAGCATCTCGGCATAGCGCAGCAGAATCTTGGTTCCCGCCGGAGCCGTAGCCTTCAGCCGGCACCAGCCGGTCATGTTCTGGCCCATGTCGAAGACGTAGACGCCGGGTCTCGGCTCCGTCCTCTTGATGGGACGCAGTTCCTCGACCACGCGAATTGGCTCGTTGCACTGAGCTAGAAGGATCGCCTTCTCCGACCCGTCGGGGTGGGGCAAGACCAAAACCGGCGTCCAGCCGGCGGCAGCAAAGCCGGGCCGGTCCCAACCGGGCATCTCTTTCCTGGCGTCATACGTCTCGCCGTCGTAAATGCCCGAGCGGCGAATGGGACCGTCATTGCTCGCCCGCCACGACGGATCGGTTACGATGGTTTGCACCGAACCGTCCGACAATTCGATGTCCAATCGCATCAGGAGACAAAACCGCGTGCTCTTCATGGGCGGCTGGCACATAAGCGGGCCGGCTCCACCAACCGCCGCCCAACTGGGCGCCGACCGCGTTGCGGCCCTCGCGGAGCAAGTCGGTCACGTCGTATGTCTGATATTGGATGTGTTTGCAGTAGCGCGTCCAGTCGGGCGCGAACACGTGATCGCCGACGCGCCGGCCGTTGATCCGCAGTTCGTAGAGCCCCAAGCCGGTCACCGACGCGACGGCCCGGCGGATCGGCCCGCGCACCTCGAACTCCTTGCGGACCATCGTCGCCGGGCGATAGGAAGCGTCGGCCTCGCCGGGGTCGGGCAGCAGGCGGCCGTCGACCACCTTGGCTTTCGACCAGCCGCCGGCCTCGATCGAGTCGAGTGCCCTCACCGAGGCGTTTTTCGCCAGATTCTTCTTGCCCGAGAGAACCTGCATTTCGGCCAGCGCGAACGGCGAAGTTCGTCCCCTCGCGGCGGGCGAGCCGCGTGACCGTCAGACGCACGTAGCGAGCTGCAATCGGCTGGAAACGATAAACCGCCGCCTTCACGCCCGGATTTGCCATGTCGGCGGCGGTTTGATCGACTACCGTCTTGGCGTCGGAAAAATCGGGCTTGTGGGCGGCTTCGATCTTGAACCGTACCGGAAACAGGAAGCCGGGCGTGTCGGGCGAATAGTCGTACGGCCGAGCCGGGTCGAGTTCGACCGCGTCGATCGTGCGGTCTCCGCCCAGATCGATGGCCACCCACTTGGTCACGTCGGCCGACGCGACGAAATCGCTGTGGTAGCCGTTGTGCGGCGTGACGGCGGCTGGGGAGGATCCGCCCAGGGCAATCCATTTGGCGTCGCCCCAGTCGGACGGCTTCAGCAGCCCCATCGTCCATGTTGCCGGGTCGCTCCACGGCGAGAGCTGGCCGTTCTTGTCCCAAATTCGGACCTTCCAATAGCATCGCATCCGAGCGTCGAGCGGCTTGCCGGCGTATTCGACGTGGATTGTCTTGTCGGAATCGACGCGGCCGCTGTCCCACAAATCGCCCTGATCCTTGGCCAAGGCTTCCGGCGTCGACGCCGCCAAGACTTGATAGGCCGTTTGCTTCTGTCCGCGCTCGTCGGATTTCACGATCCAACTCAGTCGAGGCTTTACGACGTCGATGCCCAGCGGGTCGCTGCGATACTCGCAGCGCAGCCGATCGGCAGTCACTCCCGCCCAACACTGGCCGGCGGCGCCGATCAACATCATCATCACTGCGAAAAACGGCAATGTCTTGCTCATGGTGATTTCTTCCGGTTGAGGTAAGAAGTTGTGTAAGGTGCTGTCCGCGAAGAACTTGTGGTGCAGGCGTCTCGCCTGCCTTGGCAGCCGGGACGGCTGCACCACAGGTTAAGCAGTCTATTCTGGGTGTGCGCTTACGGTCGCGGGGAGGTTGACTTTTCCAGGGCGAAGTCGCATCTGCGTTCGCCCGACGTGATTTCGCGCGTGAGCTCGCTCTGCGTATTATAGCGCGGGGGAAGGATTTGTTCTTGGTCAACGACGATTCGCGGATTATGGGGGCTAAAGGGGTGCTGGCCAATCACCTTGTAGCCCTCGATTTTCACCAGCTTCTTTCCGGGGGCGACTTTCACGGAATATCTGCCGTCCGCGATGAGCGTGCCCGCCGTCGGGCCCATGCCGTCGGCCGGCAGAAAGATAATGGTTCCCTGCTTGACGGGCTGGCCGTCGTACGACACATTTCCGCTGATCTCCGTCAAGCCGTCGCTACGGCCGCAACCGGTCAGACACGCCATGACGGCAATGCCGCAGGCGATGAGTTCTAACCACTTCATCATGAACAGCGACTCCTAATCCTAGTTAATGCAACTGGAATCACGGATGGGATCGTCCGCGGCCATGCTGCTGAGCGCTCGCCAGACGTCGAGCGAGATTTGGTTCGAGACGAAGTGAACCGAAGCGTCGCCCATGGAAACGTTCACGCCGCCGGGATGCCGGCTTCGGGCGGAGACGTAGATGTCTCCGTCTCGGACCGGGCCCGGATCGCCGGACGAGACAATATTGTAGTGACCCATCGAATCGATGCCGGAGTTCGGCGTGAAGAGCGTCATGAACTGAGCCGCGCCGACGTCGTCATTAAAAAAGTCGCCACGAAAATCGAAGTCGGCATCGTTGATCGCCTGGACCACTTCGCCCATGAACATGGTGTTGGAGAGGCCGTCGGTAACGTCGGCTGCCTTGCAGCGCCGACCGACGACCGCGCCGCCGAACATTGTCGGCGGGCCGAACGGGCCGGCCCTCATCGGATCCACGCCGTCCGGTTTCGCCACGCTGCGGAAGTAATCGCAGTAGCCCCAGTTGACCACGTAGTTGCCGCGCAACCGCACGTATTGATCGCCCTGCCATATACCCCCTGGCCGATCGCTGGGGCAATAGTACATCGATATCGGAATGTTCAAGACTGGACGGTTGATTGGGTCGTAGAACCCGTAGTCGTAGTTGAATCCCGCGTGAAGGTTTGCACCTTCCAGATGGGGCCAGAGCGGAATGACGAAGGTCATGCGAAAATTCGCGGCGCCGACCTTCGTGCCGTCGCCGACGACCGTTCCGGGGCCGTTTGCGCCGTAGATGATGCCGTAGGGATACGAGCCGGTGGCGCTTTCGTAGTTGGCCATCGCCAGGCCCCACTGCTTCAGGTTGTTCAGGCACTGCGCGCGTCTCGCCGCTTCGCGGGCCGCCTGCACTGCCGGCAGCAGAAGCGCGATCAGGATGCCGATGATCGTGATCACGACCAACAGCTCGACGAGGGTAAAGCCGCCAACGGGCTGTGCGCGGCCGACTTGGGATCGTGTGGACGACATGCACCACCTCCAGTTTGATCTCATAATTCCGTCTTCCCGGTTTTCTTCGCCTCGTTCGGTTTCGCGGGCGTCGCCGGCGGCCGCGGCGCGCCGACGCGGAAGTTGTCGGTCCATAGGCGGCTGTCGCCACCCTCCGGCGCGCCGCCGACGGTTACGCATCGGGCAGACCAGGGAAGGCCCGCCCAGGCGCCGTCGCCGCCGTTGACTCCATTGCGTGATCTTGGCCAGGTCGATCGTGCCGCGGAGTTTTCGGTCGACCCAGACGGTAAGCTGCTTCTCGCGGAGATTGAACCGCACGGCGTAATTGTGCCATTGGACGCTTGTGGGAATGCCGGAGCGGATTCCCGCATTGATCTCGCCCTTGGACGGCGTATAGAGCCCAATCTCCGGGTAGCGTGCGCCGGCGGCGCGGAAGAACACCGACAGCGAGCGATCGCCGGCGATCGTGGCCGGCTGTTCGCCGATGGTAATGTTGATTCGGTCTTGAATCTGCACGGCGTCGAACTGCACGATGAAGTCGTCGCGCAGTCCGTACTCGAAGCCAAAATAGCACGTGCCGCCGAAGCCGGTTTCCGTGAAGCCCGATCTGGCGCCTTCCACCTGGAAGCCGGGCCAATGCACGGGCGGGCGGTCGGAGGGCCACGTGGTCATAGCCGTTGGGACGCTAAAGACCCAGGATACGCGGCGGGTTGCCGTGGCAATTCTCCACCCGCAACGACTCCGGCGTCGTCAGCACCAGGTAGCTGCCGGCGCGAGTCGGCGAGTTGGCCGACCACGTGTCGCTGTAATCGACCTGGACGATCAAATCCGACACCGGCGTCGTCTTAGCGACGGGCATCTTCCGAATGAACCGCTCCTTGCGGTCGGCAACGACGGCGACGACGCCTTTTCGAGCGTCCAGCCGCACGGCCTGGCCTGCAAGCAACGTCCGCATCGGAAGGTTGGCGGCCTCTCCGCGGCCTTCGACCTTCACGCTTCCCGAGAATACGTGCGTTTCGGTGATGCCAGTCGGGCTGGCCTCGACGCCGAATTCCGTCCCCAAATCGGTGACGATGGCGCTGGGCGTGCGAACGGCAAAGAGGGGAACGGGAGAGAGATTGATGATTGTTGATTGTTGATTGTTGATTTGACGCGCTTCTCTCTCCCCTCCCCCCGCCCCTCTTCTCTATTTTTGCCGTCAACCGGCCGACGGAGAGAGAGCCGCTGGTTTTGGATTCCACTTCGTAAGTGCACGGCCCTTCGAGGATGACTCTGGCGCCGGTGTCGTAGGTGATTTGCAGGAGGCCCGAGGCCAGGGCGTACTTCCGGCCCAGGGGGACCTTCGCGTGGACAACCGTCGCACTCTTTGGATCGGCCCAACGGCAATCGGCCATGTCCGTGACGCGGCCGACAAGAACGATCTCGGGCTGAGGACGGAGGAACCCGTCCGGCTGCTTGGCATTGCCCGCAAACTGCCTGTAGACCGGCACATGATAAACCCAACCGATCAGCAAGCCGACCGCTACGACAACCGCCGCAACTGCGTAGGGGAATAGGAAGCCGCCAAGCGGAGTCAAGGAAGGATTCAGTTCGGAGCAACTCTGACCGATAATCGGGGCAAACGGGAGGGAGGACGGCCGATCGTCGATGGAGGGGCCATCGTGGCTGACATCGCCCGGCTCGTTCGGCAGTTCGACCGCATTCCATTTTCCCGCGTGCGCATCGAACAACTCGCTGTGCAAGCGGCACTCGGCCACGAAACGATCGACGTTGCGCGGGCTCTTGCGCAGCCAATCCTGCAATTCGCGCCGCTGCCGGTCGGTCAGCTCGCCGTCGAGGTGCGCGTGGATCAGCGGCGTTGCGTCGTCGGTCATTGCACTTCTTTCCATTGGGCCCAACGGGCTTCCAGGCACTTGCGCAGCAGCGATCTCGCCCGGCTCAGCAGCATTCGCGCCGCGCCGTCGCTGATTTTCATTTCGTCGGCGATTTGCGCCGTTCTCAGATTGCCGCCGTACCGCAACTGGATGGCGCGGCGGGATCGGCCGTCCAACTCTTCGATGCACTGGTCGAGGAATTGCGGAGCCGTCGCAAAACTCTCCGCCGCGCGCTCGTGACTTTCGGCGATTACCGCAATCAGGCCGTCGTCGAACACCAGCCGGTCTTTGCTGCGTTGGCGGAGAAACGCCAGGGCTTCGAGCTTGGCGACCCCGATCGCCCAGGCGACGAACGGCCGGCTGCGATCGTACTGCTCGTACTTCCGCACCAACGTCACCGCCACGCGCTGCAAAACCTCTTCCGACTGGTGGAAGTCGGTCACCAACGTGCGGACAAAGGCAGCCACCGTGCGCTGGGCGCCGGTCCAATGCACCGCCAGTTCCTCGACTTCTTTCGGCGTCACTGCGTTCCCCCGACTGCGCTGCCCTCTATTACTCTACCCCGATGGGCGAAATGTCACACAAAAACGATTGGGACGGCCTGTCGGAACATACTTGGCTTGCGAACAACGCCTCGCCGTCGGAATGGGGGGCAGGGGGAAGCGGCGAGGACGTCTTGAAAGTCACGCCTTGGGAGCTTGATCGGCCGGGGGCGGCGTTTTCGGCTTCGGCGGCGACGTTTCTACCGCCTGCGACGCACGCAGGGCGTTTAGCCCATCGAGAATCCGGGCGCAATGCCGGCGGGCCCGCTCGATCTTCTGCGTCCGCTCGGTCTCGCGGCGCTGACGGAGCATCCATTCTTTCGGCGACATCTTCAGAGCGCCGGATTTGTATTGGAGTTCTTGCTGCCGCAGTTCCGCCTGGCGGCGCCCGATCTGGGCGTTCATTTGCAGATAGACGCCCTCGATCACGTCGAATGCCCGCTGGTAACGCCCCTCGCGAAACTCGCGATCGCAGACCGAATGGATTGCATCGACGTTCAGAGAAAGACCCGCTTGCTGAATTGCCATGATCAACTGGCTGAAGGTCGTCATGTCCAAGCCGGGGATGCCGGTTTGCTTCGCCGGTCCGACGGGAACCGCCGGTGTGTCGTCGCGCATGGCTGAAACTCCTGGTGTCGGTGACGGGGCATTCCCGCGCCCGTTTCCATCCCTATGTCCATTTCATTGTGGATCATCGCAGCGGGAACGTCAACGGGACGAGAACGCCCGCGTCACTTCGACGGCGTGGCGGGGGCGGGGGTTGATGCGGGGGATTGCCCCGAGCGATCGCCGGCCTCAACTTCGGCTTGCGAGGCCAAGGGCGGACCGTCGCTCATCCGCAGCACAAACAGCACGTGCTGCCGCGGCGCCGATCGCGCGGACGACTGTGACGGCCCCGGCTGACGACGGACCTCCTGCCGAGCCTCAGTTCCTTCATGCGAACTGATCGCCGCCTTGGTCGGCGGGGCCAGTTGGGCTATGGCGTCGGCTTTCGCTGAAACTCCATGCTTGGAAGGCCGCGTCGAATCGGGCGGCGGCGGGCCCGGCGGACTGCCCGCGCAAGAGAACTCGCGCCGTTCGGGGCCTGTGCCACATTGGTTCCATAGGTGTCTTCGGGAGCCCTTTGCTCCGACTTGGCGTGAGCCTGCCCGCCAGCGGCGAGCGATTTTTTGTCTTGGCGGCCGCCGAGCATCTCTCCTTCGCCATTCTTCGAGGCGGTGGCTCCGGCACGATTTGCTACCGATTCATCGGCCGGCTTTGCCGCGGCTACGCGGGGCAGATTCGACTTCTTCTGATGCTGAGCCTCCGCGTCGGACTTGCCGTGAGCGCCGGATGGCTTGCTCTGAACCTGTGCTTGTTCGCTGGACATCGCGAGGAAGCGAACGACTTGCCGAGCCGCCTTGTCTTGCGCCGACTTGACCGAGACGGAGACGAAGACCTTGGGCTGGGCCGCCAAGCGGGCGAGAGTCGCCTTGACCTGGTCGGGCGTCGCCTCGACGTAGACGAGCTCGGCGTTGCCCGCCACGGCCTGTCGCCGCACGACGCCGGCAGCGGCCGGATGCTGCCACAGGGCAGCCTCGCCGGCGGCCCCGGCATTGCCGGCATAGCCATTGCGGGCATAATTGGCCTTTTCATCCAATTGCTGGCTTTGATCCTTAAGCTCGACGTGTCGCCGCGAGACGATGCCGTTTTCGGCAAGCACTTTGTCGAACGCCTTCTTCTGCGTCGCCTCGGGACTGACGTCGCAGAAGACGACGAGCACGTCGGGACCGATCGAGGCGGCGCCAATGCCGTCATACCAGTTAAGCGAGTTGCCGCGGCCGCTTTTGCCGCCGTATGCCCCGGCCTTGCCCGACGCTGCGGCGCTCGCGCTCATGGGGTGTTGGAGCGGAGGGGGGGAGGCCGATGACGATGGGGCGGCGTTGGCCGGCGCGAATGGCGCACGAAGCTCTTGCACTTCCACCGCTGGCGGCGAGCCTGAATAGCCGCTTTTGCCCTGAGGCTTCAAACTCCCTTTCTGTCTTGGCATCATCGCCAGATTCTCGGACGCCCGCCTTCCATCGCCCAGCTTCTTGGCAACCGTCGTACCTTCTGCTTCGATGGCGTTTTTGGTGAGTGCTCCAGGGGCCGCTTCGATGGTGGTCGGCCGGAATTGCTCGTCCGCCGTCTTCTCTCGTTCTCCCCTCGCCAGCGCCACTGTCTTGTCGGCCTTGTTGGCCAGAATGTTTCTTTGCTGCTGCTCATGGATGACGATCATCACCGCAACGGCCGCAGTGAGCCCCAGCCAAACCATCGAGCGGCGGTTTACAAATCGCCGGAGGATCGTGCGCGACAGCGGCACGGGGGCCGCATCGTCGGGCTCGCCCTCGGTGAGCATTCGCCGCTCGGCCACGCGCAACACCTGCTGGCTGAGGTCTTCGCCGAGCTTCTGCTGCGGCAACGATTGGAGAGTCGCACTGAGGGCCCGCAATTCGTCGAGCAACTGCCGCGCGGCGGGACTGGAGGCCAAAAGGCGCTCAGTCTCCGCTTGCTCGTCGGCGGTCAATTCGCCGTCGAGATAGGCGCTGAGCAGTTCGTTTTGCGGCAGATCGTTCATGTTTTCAATACCGACGCTTGGTGCGAAGCCGCAAGCGGCTGCACGCGGGGTCAGTGGGAGGGTCAGTGGGCGGGGGTTAGTGGGCGGTGAACCGCCCACCCCTCAGTCGC
The DNA here is from genome assembly GCA_963719005.1 of uncultured Planctomycetia bacterium. Lineage (GTDB taxonomy): Bacteria > Planctomycetota > Planctomycetia > Pirellulales > Thermoguttaceae. The sequence continues at coordinate 443,934 of CAVRAR010000014.1, read as the reverse complement.
GCCGCGTAGACGCGGCGGCTAAACTTGAATCCCCCGATCATAACTTCCCCGATCATCACTTCTTCGATCTTCAGCCCCCGAAAATCCTTATTCCCGAATCCCTTCGCCGGCCAACATCTCCCTGAGTTGCTCTCTCAATTGCAGCCGTGCGCGATGCAGACGACTGCGGACGGTGCCGACGGGCAAATCGAGCACGTCGGCGATCGTTTCGTAACAGCAGCCGTCGATCTCCCGCAACACCAACACGGCCCGATATTCCTGCGGCAATTGCCCGATGGCGTGCCGAACCTGACGGCAGCGTTCTTTTCGCTCCAAACTCTCGGCCGGATCATCTTCGTCGTCCGCTGGTTCCAAGTTGCCGTTCTCCCTGGCGCGGTCGACCGACGCGGTCGGCCGCCGCTTGCGACGGCTCGTCATGGCCACGTTGAAGGCGATGCGGTACAACCAAGTGTAGAACGCACTGCGATGACCGAACGAGTCCAACTTGACGAACGCCTGCACAAAGGCCTCTTGGACGATGTCGCGGGCGTCCTCGGCGTGACCGACCACGTGGAAGACCGTGTTGAACAGCCGATCCTGATACCTCAGGACCAGTTGCCCGAACGCTTCCGAATGGCCGCCGAGGGCCTGTTCGATCAGTTGGGCGTCGTCGCTCACAGGGGTCTCACTGAATGTGGGACGCGGAACAAGTGCCGAAAGTTCCCGCCGGGGTTCCGGTGGCCGGCGCCTTAATCTTGTCAATTCGGGGGGAAGTTGTCAAACCCCCCGGTTCCGGCTTGTTACGATTCCGTGACAGATATACCCCAAACAACGTGTGAGGCAGATGCGAGAATCCCTGCCAGCAAAGTTTACCTGGAAGGCACGGCCCGCCCGTTCAACCTGCAAAACGCTTCTAAGGCGTTCAGAAGGCAGATTTTACCTCCCTGTTGCCTTGGTTTGGACCGATACCATCCGGAGAAGCCTCACAACATGGTCCGACATGGCAGACAGATCCTATTGATTCGGGCAGAAAATGCTACGTGAGGGACTCGCAAGGGGCGTTCGTGCCGGCAGCATGACGGGGCCGCGACGTTAGGAAAGCGTCATGAGCGTTCACGGCACAACGGTAGCAAGGCTTAGCACTGCCCCAATAGAGGCACTCGCGATGTGCCTGCTTCTGCTGGCAAGCTCCCCCCATCTAGCCCGAGCACAACAGTTTCGCACGGGCGGGGCTGCCACTGAGAGCGGTGTGCGGATGGAGTCGGTGCTGGTTGGCCCTGAGCTTGTTCAGAGCTCGGAGGCGCCGGCGATCCAGACGCCACAGCTAGGCCAATCGGACCAGACGCTGCCGATCAACCTGGCTACCGCGATCTGCTTATCGCAAGCGCGCCCCCTGGTGATTGCGTTGGCGCAGACGAGTGTAGAGCAGGCGGCGGCTCGACTCCAAGGAGCCAATGCCCTTTGGTTGCCCGATGTCCACTATGGCGTCGATTATTCCCATCACGACGGCGCCACTCAGGCAACGGAAGGAGACATCGAATTTGCGAGCTTTGGCTCTTTTTACACCGGTGGCGGCGCGACGCTCGATTTTGCCGTGACGGACGCCATCTTCCGCCCCTTGGCGGCCCGCCAGCAATTGTACGCCCGGCAGTCGGACAAGCAGGCAGCGTGCAACGATGCGCTGTTGGCGGTGGCGGAAAGCTACTTCGACGTGCAAGAGATGCGGGGCAAGCTGGCCGGCGTTCTCGACTCGCTGGACAAGGTGAAAGTGCTGGTCAAGCAAGTAGAATCCTTGACTAGAGCGGGTGTGGTGCCGGCGATCGAGGTCGATCGCGCTCGTGCGCTTTTGGCCGATCTGAAGCAGCAGGCCATCATAGCGCGGACAAGTTGGTATGTTGCCAGCGCGCGGCTGACCCGTGCGCTTCGACTGAACCCCAGTTCTATCGTGGTTCCGGTGGAACCGCCGCATTTGCAGGTGACGTTGATCTCCCCCCAGTGCTCGGTGGACGATCTCATTCCTTGTGGCCTGATGAACCGGCCGGAGTTGGCTTCGCAAAGGGCCGTGGTGCAGGCGACCCTCGAACTTCTCCGGCAGGAACGGTTTCGCCCGCTTGTCCCGAGCGTGGTGCTGGCCGGCCGAGGACCGGACGGAGCCATCACCGGGGGCGTCTATGGCGGTGGAACGGAAGGCAACCTCAACACCTGGGGCGGGCAGGCCGAATTCGACGCCGGCTTGGTCTGGACTCTCCAGAACATGGGTTTGGGCAACAGGGCTCTCGTCCGCGGCCGGGTGGCCGACAAGGAAAAAGCCACGATCGAATTCTTCAACCTTCAGGACCGGGTAGCGGAGGAAGTGGTCCAAGCTCGCGCCAAGGCTGAAGGGGCCAGGGAAGGCATCCCTGAAGCGGAGACGGAGGTAAAGGAAGCAAACGCCACGTTTATGGGCACGCTCAAAGGATTGAGGCAGATTCGCGGCGCGGGCAACCAACTCCAACCCGTCAGCCGTCCCCAGGAGGCCGTGGCGGCGCTCCAGCAGTTGAACCGCGCCTACGACCAGTATTTCGTCGCCGTCAACAACTACAACCGAGCGCAGTTTCAGCTTTATCACGCACTGGGGTATCCCTCGCGAATTCTGAGTTGGGAGCGACGCGTGGGCGAGGTCCAGACGGTCGATACGAGTCGCCCGCCGGAAATGGACCGGGCTCCCTACATGTCATCGCGTCTCCCGGCCGTGAATCGCCGCTAGCGGGCGAGGCTCGGGGGTTTGGCGATTCGCCTGCGGTTGTCTCGCGGTGTTGCGCTGCTCCGGTGCGCCCTCCGAGAAGCCTATGCTGCCGGTTGTGGCGATCGTCGCACTCTCGCCGCAGGGGCGGAAGTGCAACTGCCGCCCCAACGATTCGATCGTCTCGGGGTATTGCGCAACTTTGGTAGGGCCAAGAATCGCTCCTTTCAGAAGCTGCCACAACACCCGAAACGGATCTATCTCCTGAACCTGGTTGCTGAAACCGGAAGTGTATAGATAGACGATAAGCTGATCCCGATTCGCTTCCGGCATGTTTTCGAAGCGAATACCGGCCCTGCTTCCAACCTTTCGAACAATCGTTCCGGGAAGGGGGCCTAAGCCATCCAACGAGACTTGGATCGATTCACCCACCTGCAAGTCCTCGGCGCCTGCAAGAAGCACGCCCGACAACGACAGATTGATCACCTTGCAATTCCGTGCCTGCCCTCTTGCCGTCAGAAAGCCCGGACGGCCAATGGGAAATCGTTCTTCTCCGCGTGGACGCGGCTGCTGGGACACGGCTAGAAGCGTCAACCCGAACAGAACGAGGTTGCATAATGCCCAGCACGTGGCGATGAGCAGCCCCGAGAAACTGCGGAACTGTGTTGGGGAACTACAGCCGACGATAATGCCGCCGGCCGTGAGGACGATGAGTACGACGAGTACCCACTTCGCGACGGGGTCGCTGCCTTCGTTAACGGCGACGCGGCCCTTGGGTGTGACTTTGAATGGGACGCCGAAGGGCTTGATCAGGCACTGCAGGACCGTGGGAAAGATGCGCGTAGAGAAATAGAAAGTACGTCGCCGATGAAAGCAGCGGAACCCGCGCGTGCGGAATAAGCCAACGTCCGATGAAGAAAGCGGCGATGAGCGTCGGTCCCTGGTAGGCGAGCAACTCCGCCGTCGAAAGAACATAGAAATGCGTCCAACCCGTCCACAGGTACCACAGCGGCAGCAGGGCGTAGATGAAGCGGCACGGGAAATCCAACAGGTAGTGGAATGGTATGAAGAACAGCCACTGGCGAAGCGTCAATCCTGGAATGTCTCCTTTGACCATAAGGGACAGCAACTGCACGTGCCCCCGAGCCCAGCGCCGCCGTTGGATCAGGAGACTTTTTGCGTTTTCCGGCGACAGGCCAAGGCTTAGAGGTTCGTTCAGGTATCGAGTGACGTAACCGCGACGGAGCAATTCCAAAGACGTATGAATGTCCTCCGTGATCGTCGCCGTGGCGATCCCTCCAACTCCCTGGATGGCGTCTCGCCGGAAGACGGCGCTGGTACCGCAACAGAAAGCGCAGTCCCAGGCGTCTCGCGAGGCGAGGATAACATCGTACCACTCGCGCTCGTTGTCCTTCATAACGTTAGCGAGCCCCAGATTGATTTGGAACACGTCGGGGTTGCAGAAGTACTGCGGCGTTTGCACGATTGCTACGCGGGGGTCGGCAAAGAAGAACCCGACCGTGCGGTAGAGAAAGTTGCGGTTGGGAGCAAAGTCCGCGTCGAAGACGACGAACAACTCTCCGTTGGTAAGCTTCAGCGCGTTATTGATGTTTCCGGCCTTAGCGTGCCGATTGTCCGACCGGCGAATGTACCCGACATTTCTCGCGGTGCATAGGTCGCGCAACCAGTCGCGTCGGCCGTCGTCCAGCACCCACACTCGGAACCGCGGGTAATCCAACGCCATCGCGGCGACAATGGTACGTTCGACGACCTCTCGACCTTCGTTATACGTGGCAATGAAGACATCCACAGTGGGAAGTTGCTTGGGCGACAACGAACGCAGCCACTTCTCGTGTCGGTCCGCCTCGGCAGAGCGGTCAACGAAACGGCTGATCGTTACGAAGAAGATCGCCATCGTAAGGAACATCAGCCCCTCGACCACCAATGCGAACAAAAAGAACAGGCCGGCGGCCGACGCTAGAACCGGCGGGGCGGTCGACGTCATCCTCCACACCAGATAGCGCCCCCATAGGAGTAATACCACCAGAATTACCGCGGACCGTGCCCACGTGCGCTCCTTCGGCAACATCGGCACGACGGCGAAGAAGAACCCGAGCACGGCCAAGTTCAGACCCCAAGCGAGACTTTCCGTCATGGCGTGATTCCCGCTGCGTGGGCCGATTCAGGGGTGTCGATGTCTCGACGAAATGCCACGGGGGCACTTTCAAAACAAATCGCGCGTGGAAACGAATGTCACCTCGGCCGGCAAACCGATCGGCGCCGACGCATCATCGTGTCCGTTCGAGAGAGGTTCGCAAAAGCTCAGGATGACGTGGACTTCCTGCCTGTCATGCGGGACGGATTCCACGGCCAGAAGTCGGTCCGGCCAGGGAAGCGTGCGGCCGATCACCTGCCTTACCACGGCCGTTCGCTCTTTGTCGGAGCCGGCAATCCGGACGCGGGCCTTGTCTCCCGGCCGAACGCGAGTCAGATTCTTTTCGTAGATGACCGCGTCGACAAAGATTTCGGAAGGGTCGATCATATCCATCAGCGGACTATCGGCTTTGATCGGGGCGCCGCTGACGACGTGCCGCCGCCAAACGATCCAGTCGGCCGGCGCCGTTGCCGTGAATCGCGATCGGCCCGCCAGACGCTTTTGTTCCGCCGAAATGTGTCGCCGAAGTTGAGCCAGCTTCGCCTCGTCCTGCCCCAAGGCCGCACCGACCTCTTCAATTCGGAAGCTGATCTCGTGAAGTCGTTGTGCCGAGTAAGGAAGGTCGTTACGGCCGTCGCCGGGACCGATATGGACGCCGTCGCGCAGTGCGCGAATTTGTTCGTCGATGTTTTCCATGCTCTTCTGCGCCTGAACGAGAGAATGCTGCGCCGCATCGGCCGCAAAGTGGACGGCGACCGTATCCTGCGTGCTCACGCTGTGGCTGCTCTGCAGCCGGTCGATCTGATCTTCTTCGGAATTGCGTTGTTTTTTTACGGCCGCTGCGGCATCGACCCGTGCCCGCGCTTCCTCGCGTTCCACCTCAAGCGTGCGCAGTCGGGCCTCTTCGTACTTGCGAACCGTGGCAGTCAGCTTATCACGCAAGCCGACAAGGCTCGCCTGTTGTCGGCGAAGGCCGTCGATCCGTGCCGCAAGCTGTGACTGCTCATCCTTCAGGACGTCGAGGCGATCGTCGTCGGCCAGGGCGTTTTTCACCTTGAAAAGGGCGGTGTTTGCTCTTATTTTCGCGCCGCTCGCCGTCTGGCACAGGAATGTCACCGTGCCGTCGATCGGAGAACGAAGCGTAACCACCGGAGCGTTCACGATCGCCTGTGTACTGCGAACGTCGATCAACAAAGGAACCAACGCCCAGGTCGCCAATCCGAGCAGGCTAATGCCGAGCGCGGGTCGGATCAAGCGTTTGAAATTGTGGCGGCGCGACGGCGCCAGAGCCGCCAGAGGAGGCAAAGTCTGGCCCTGCGGCTTGTCGCTATCAGAATGCGGCGTTTCTTGTGGTCGCGGCTCCGTGCTCTCCTTCCCGACCAGATTCTGCAACTGCTCTTCGATGGTCAAGAGTTGCTCGTCGATGAAAGGTGCAGGATCCTGGCCAGTGACGGTGTCCATTCTTCTCTGTGGGCTTCTGTCTTCGGTGCCAACTATTGTGTCGAAAATGCCCCAAGTAAGGGTAGATTACTATTGCTGGCGTGGATGGGAGAATAGGATGCGGGGTCAACCTTCACGCTTGGTCTAGTTGAACCGGCTCTTTCCAAGGTCGCCAAAATGCTGATAATGCCGGTGATCAGAGCGGAAGGGTGGCGGCCCTGAGGAGCGAAGGACGTAGTCGGCCGCCCACTTACCCCCTTTCGTTCCTCAGGCGTGCCACCCAAAGCGCCACAGTTAACCCTGACGCGCTCTAACGGCGATCCTCTTCCATGCCTTGGTCGGATCAACAAACGCCTCGCGCGTTGAATGCCACCATAGGGGGATAGTTCTCGGCACATTCCCCCTGCTATAATGAGGGCCACCTGCTGGCCGCCTGCGGTGGGGCATCAAGATTCCGTCCTTACAGGAGATGGTCGCTATGTCTGAGATGAACGAGTCGGTCAGTCAATGGATCGACGGGATCCGGGCAGGCGACGACGCGGCCGCGGCCAAGCTTTGGCAACGCTATTACCAGCGGCTGGTGAGCCTGGCCCGCAAAAAGCTCGGCCGCGCCCCGCGGCGGGTGGCCGACGAGGAAGATGTCGTTCTCAGTGCGTTTCAGAGTTTCTGCCAACGCGCCAGGAAGAACCTCTTCCCCGATCTGCGCGATCGCAACGACCTGTGGCATCTGATTGTCCGCATTACCGAGCGGAAAGCGTGCGATCAATTGAGGGGTCAGATGCGCAAAAAACGAGGTTCTGGATTGGTGGCGGGCGAATCGGCTCTGATCGACCACCAGGCATCCGACGGTGGGATTGGAATTAACGGCGTGGCCGGTCCCGAGCCGACGCCCGAGTTCGCCGCCGAGATGGTCGAAGCGGTCGGTCAGCTCTTCAGCCTGCTGGACGACCAGGAACTGCGACGGATCGCCTTGATGAAGTTGGAGGGCTACTCCAACGAAGAGATCGCGGCGCAAGTCGACCGTTCGCTGCCGACCGTGGAGCGACGGCTGAAAATGATCCGCGAAATCTGGAAAACGGAGCGCGGCGATGAATGACAACTGCGTACGAGAGGACGGCGGCTTGCCGCTTGCGGTGCAACGTCGGATCGACCGCCAGTGTCTGGCGTTCGAGGATGCCTGGAAGTCCGGCAATCCAGGCGCCATCGAGGGGTGCTTGCAGCAGGTTCCCGAAGCGGAGCAGGCTGCGCTTCTGCGGGAGCTTCTGCTGATCGACACGGCGTATCGTCGCCAGCGCGGCCAGAAGCCGACATTCGAGGAGTATGAAGCCCGTTTTCCCGCTCACCGCGCGGTGATCGCCGAAGCGTTGGGCGACGATCTTCCCCATTCCGACGCGAAGCCCGACGACGGCCCGAGCCTCGAAGTCTTTTGCCGGCGGCTTGCCGATTCCGGTCTGATGACCGCCGAGGAGGTCAAGCAATTCATTGCCGGCCTGCCGGCGGAGAAGAAGCCCTTCACGGCCAGGCAGCTCGCCCGCGAGATGTACCGGCTGGGCGTAATCACAAGTTTTCAGGCCCAGGCCGTATACCAGGGCAAGACTCGCGGGCTGGTGGTGGGCAATTACGTCGTGCTCGACAAGCTCGGACAGGGCGGCATGGGCCAGGTCTACGCGGCTCGGCATCGCAAGATGAAGCGGCTGGTGGCTATCAAGATGCTCCCTTCGTCCTCCACGAACTCACCGGAGGCCCTCAAGCGGTTCCAGCGGGAAGTTCTCGCGGCCGCCCAGCTCTCGCATCCCAACATCGTCATGGCCCACGACGCCGACGAAGCCAACGGCATACCTTTCCTGGTGATGGAACACATCGACGGCCAAGACCTGCTGGCGCGAGTCAAGACGCAGGGGCCGCTATCGCTGGCCCAGGCCGTCGATTGCGTGCTGCAAACGGCGCGGGGACTCGAATATGCCCATCAACAGGGCATCATCCACCGCGACATCAAGCCGTCGAACCTGCTGTTGGGCAAGGACGGCGTCGTCAAAATTCTCGACCTGGGGCTGGCACGGTCGAAAAACGCCGCAGGCGGCAGCGACGACGGTCTGACGCAAACCGGCAATGTAATGGGCACGTTCGACTTCATGGCGCCCGAACAGGCCCTCGACACCCACCGCGCCGACGCCCGCTCCGACGTCTACAGCCTCGGATGCACGCTCTATTATCTCTTGACGGGCCGAGCGGCCTTCCGCGGCAGCACCGTGGCCGAGAAAATCCTGGCGCATCACCAGGAACCGCCGCCGTCGCTGCGCGCGACGCGAAACGACATGCCCGACTGGCTCGATCGGGCGTTCCAGCGGATGTTGGCGAAGGATCCCGCCGATCGGCCGCAAACGATGGGCGAGGTCATGATCCAATTGCAGCAGGAATCGCTGCCGCAGATACGTCCGGCGGCGCCGATCCCCGCTCCCTCCGTTCGCCCTGAAGCGGCGGACGAAACATTGAGCCTGCACAATGTCGAGGTGGAGACCTCGTCGCAGAACGTGGAGTTGAGAGTGCCGGCAGAGGAAGTTGTCAAGCCGCAGCCGCTTGCTCAGCCGCCGCGTCGGAAGCCGTGGGCAAGCGGACTGCTCGCCCGGCTGAGCAAGCGGCAACGAATCGCGGTCGCGGTGGCTGCGGCCGTGCTTTTCGCTTTCGTGATATTCTCAGCCGTTCTCCTGCTGCGGACGAAGGACGGCACGCTGGTCGTCGAGATCGACGACCCCGGCGTGACAGTGCAGGTTTTGAGTGAGGAGGGCAAAGTCCAGATCGAGCGCAAGGGCGAAAGGGGAACGATCTCCATCGGCGTCGATCCCGGCAAGCATCGCTTGCGGCTTCAGAAAGACGGCATCGAGGTTTTTGCCCAGGACTTCACGCTCGCCGCCGGAGGCAAGGAGATCATCCGGGCAAAACTAGAGACAAAATCAGGGTCGTTGGCCACGGCGGAATCTCGTCCCAACGATTTTGGTTATGGCCCCGACGCACCGCCGCTTGCCATCGCGCCGTTCGACGAGCAGAAGGCTAAGGAACATCAGGCGGCCTGGGCGAAGTACCTCGGCGTGCCGGTCGAAATGACCAATTCGATCGGCATGAAGTTCGTGTTGATTCCGCCGGGCGAGTACTACATGGGCACGAGCGATGCCGACTACCGGCAAATCTTGAGAGACGTCGATATGAACGTAAGGGCATTCAAGTCGAAGGACGATGCTCGCTTGTGGCAACCGCTTCAAGACACGCTTGTCGGCGAAACTCCTCAACATCGGGTTGCGATCACAAAGCCGTTCTATCTTAGCATCTACGAGGTAACGCGGCTACAGTTTACTGCAATCACCGGCGTGACCTCTTACTACCCTGTAACTGTCGGCGGTAACGACGCGGCTGTCGATATGGTGTCTTGGCCGGAAGCACAAGATTTCTGTAGGAGTGTCTCGAACATGCCGGCCGAAACGGCCCAAGGCCTCGTGTATCATTTGCCCACGGAGGCTGAATGGGAGTATGCGTGCCGAGCGGGCAGCACGACTCGCTACAGCTTTGGCGACTCAGAACTTGGCGTTTCAAAACATGCCTGGCACTGGCGAGACTCCGGCGACTCAATCCGCGCTGTCGGTCAGAAGGAGTCCAATTCATGGAATCTGTATGACATGCACGGCAACGTATGGGAATGGTGTGCGGATTGGTTCGATCCGGCCTACTACAAGCACTCGCCTCGCAACGACCCCGCGGGCCCTTCGACCGGTGTCACACGCGTGGTGCGCGGGGGTTCCTGCGGTGACTCGCAGTTGAACATTCGCAGCGCCACCCGTGTTGGTTTTGATCCAACGTTTGATAAATCGAAAGGCGAAGTCAAAGTGGGTTTTCGCGTGGCTATCAGTATCCCATGCCCTCCCGTCGATACGTCGGCTCGGACCCATGCCGCGGCCCCGTTCAACGAGCAGAAGGCCAGAGAAGAAGCCCGGAAAAGGGCCGAGGAGGAAAGAGCCGCGAAGGAAGTCAAACTTGGCGAGAAAATCCGCGTCTTCAGGGAGCATGAAGAAAATCCGTTTGTGACCTACAGGGTAATCTCCGTCGCGTTCAGTCCGGACGGCAAGGGGGTGCTCGCCGGGTCTCTGCCTAGTTGGAGCGAGCGCCCTCGAGTGATCCTTTGGGACACGGACTCGGGCGAACAAATCCGCACCTTCAAGGCAAATAAAGGCTCCTTGACTTCCGTCGCATTCAGTCCAGACGGCAAGCGGGTGCTCGCCGGGTCTCACGAGTCGGGTGAGTGTGAGGCGATCCTTTGGAATGAGAATGCAGGCGAACAAATTCGCGTCTTCAAGGGACATCATCGTTGCCCCGTGGCGTCCGTCGCGTTCAGCCCGGACGGCAAGCGGGTGCTCACCGGATCGTGGGACTTCACGGCGATCCTTTGGGACGCCGCCACGGGCGAGCAAATCCGCGCCTTCAGTGGGCATAAAAACTCGGTGATCTCCGTCGCGTTCAGCCCGGACGGCAAGCGCGTGCTCACCGGATCGTGGGACCACACCGCGATCCTTTGGGACGCCGCCACGGGCGAGCAAATCCGCGCCTTCAGCGGACACGGCGACGGGCCCTACTGCGTCGCGTTCAGCCCGGATGGCAAGCGGGTGCTCACCGGGTCTGGTGATCCGTCTGGTGACGGCACGGCGGTCCTTTGGGACGCGGACTCGGGCAAGCAAATCCGCGTTTTCAGAGGACATAAGGGCTGTGTGAATTCCGTCGCATTCAGCCCCGACGGCACACGGGTGCTCACCGGCTCCGATGACCATACGGCGATCCTTTGGGATGCAAGCACGGGCAAACAAATCCTCGCCTTCCAGGGGCATACAGACGCAGTAGTCTCCGTCGCCTTCAGCCCGGACGGCCAGCGCGTGCTCACCGGGTCGTGGGATCATACGGCAGTCCTTTGGGACGCGGACACGCACGCGCAAGTCCGCGCTTCAAAAACAGTTTTTCCGACGGCTCGCTGAAATGGGCTTCGTTGCCGCCCAATGCAACTCGATCAACCTGCGCGATGGTCGTTTGCTCACGGGAAGTAATTGACCCCGAAGAAACCCGAAACGGCCAGGCAATCACTCGCCGGGGGGGCTTTCCTTCCTGGGAACTTGAACGATACTCCCCTCGCCCGCTTGCGGGAGAGGGACGGGAGGGCGGTCGAAGTACTGTTAAAAACCCTTACTCCGCAGCTCTTTCGGCCGTGCTCCGACACCGCCAAATCGTCGGCACACCTTGACGAAACTCGAAAGCGAACCGTATACTGCGTTGTTCGGGAGAAGTCCCGGCAATTGCTTCCAATCTTCAAGGATCGTGCGACATGAAAAGCGAACGACGCCACGAACTGCAACATAACGAACTGGCCGAATGGCTCTTCAAGACCGGCGAACAAGTCAAGCCGTATCAGAACCTGCTTGTGACCGCCGCTGTGGTGATCGTTGTCGCCATCGTCGGTTATTCGTGGTGGGCCAGACATAACACCACGCGGTCCAACCAGGCCTGGACCGAATTGAGCAGGGCCATGGACGCCGGAAGTCCCGATATGCTCGGCGCCGTGGCCGAGGAGTATCCCGACACGGTCGTCGGCCAAACGGCGGAGGCGCTGCTCGGCGACATCCGCCTCTTCGCCGCCTGCAATCAGCGGTTTGTCAGCTTGACCATCGCGCAAAGAGAACTCAAATCCGCCCAGGAATGTTACTCGAAAATCTTGGACAAGAACCTCTCGGAGGCGTTGCGCGAGCGGGCGACCTTTGGCATGGCACGCGTCAGAGAGACCGAGGGCAAGCTGGATGCCGCCAAGCGACTCTACAGCGACATCGTCGCCCAGTGGCCTGACGGAGCCTACACCGGGGCCGCACAACGCCGGTTGGCCGATTTCAAAGAACCCGAAACGAAGCTGATGTTCACCGATCTTCGCCGATATGAACCCAAGGGGGAATTCTCCGACGAACCAGGCCGCTTGCGCCGCCGCCCAGTTCCTCGCCGCCGACTTTCGACGTGCCGCAGGAGCCCCCGGTCCGCAACCAGCCCGCGGATGTTCGCCCCGACGATGCCCTCGGCAACGCGCTGATCGCCGAGCCGGAAAAGCCGCCAGCCGCTTCCGGCGAAAAATCCAAAACCGTCCCGGAGAAGAAAGCGACCGAGAAATCCGGCGGGAAGAAGACAGACTCGCAGCCAAAGAAGCCATAGTTATTGCCGAGAATCGACATCGGAGTGTCGAAACGCCCCGCGACTGCGGTCGCGGGGGCGAGAAATGCCGCCATTCCACCCCGCCACCGCAGTCGCGGGCGTTTTCTGATGCGACGTTGCTTCTCCGACGCGCAACACGCGGTTCACCAAATCTCCACTCCGAAGATCGGCGGATTCTCTCGATGTCCCTTTCTTCCGAGCCGGTTGAGTTGACCGTCGACGCCGCCGAGACGGGCTGCCGGCTCGACGCCTTCCTCGCCGCCCGCTTTCCCGACTACAGCCGCGTCCACCTGCGTCGGGTGATCATGGCCGGCGGCGTGAAAATCGACGGCCGCGGCGGCAAGCCTGCGTATCGGCTCAAGCCCGACCAGCGCGTCTCGATCCGCCTGCCCGAGCTGCCCCGCCAGAGTCCGCGGCCGGAAAACATCCCGCTGGAAATCCTCTTCGAGGACGACGACGTCGTGGTGGTGAACAAGCCGCCGGGCATGGTCGTCCATCCGGCTCGCGGCCACTGGTCGGGCACGTTGGTCGGGGCGCTGCAATTTCACTTCGGGCCAACCTTGAGCGTCGCCGGCGGGCTGAACCGCCCGGGCATCGTCCACCGGCTCGACCGCGACACCAGCGGCGCGATCCTGGTCGCTCGAAACGACATTGCCCACGCCAAGCTGGCCAAGCAGTTCGCCGCCCGCTCGATCGAGAAGGAATACTTCGCGTTGGTGATCGGCAGTCCGCCCTGCGACCGCGACATTATCGACTGCCCGATCGGTTTTCATCCGCACGTTCGCGAGAAGATGGCCATCCGTCACGAAGGCGGCGAGACGCGGCCGGCGCAGACGTTTTACGAGACGCTGGAGCGGTTCAACGGTTTTTCGGCGGTCAGTGCGCAGCCGAAGACGGGCCGCACGCATCAAATCCGCGTCCACCTGAACCATCTCGGCTGCCCGGTGCTATGCGACCGTCAATATGGCGGCCGCAGTCAGATCACCCGCGGCGAAATCCGCCGCGATCCCACTGACGAGCTAGTGCTTCTCGATCGCCAAGCCCTGCACGCCCGGCGGCTTCGATTCTTTCATCCTGTGGCAGGCGACTTGCTAGAAGTTGAGGCCCCGCTGCCGGCCGACATCGCCGCAGTGCTCGAAGAGTTGCGGAAGTATCGCGTCAACTCCCCCCTCGCCCGCCCGCGAGAGAGGGGCGGGGGGTGAGGGCTTTGCGGAAACGAGACGCGCCGCCCGGGTATCGGCGACGACGGAAAACGTCCCCGCGTCGGTTCTTCCTTACGCCCGTTCACGGGCGTTCCCGCCGCAGGTGGTAATAGGCCCGGCGTTTACGCCGGGTGAGCGGGTTTACGCCCGTTCACGGGCGTTCCCGCCGTAGGCGGTAATAGGCCCGGCGTTCACGCCGGGTGAGCGGGTTTACGCCCGTTCACGGGCGTTCCCGCCGCAGGCGGTAATAGGCCCGGCGTTTACGCCGGGTGAGCGGGTACGAACGTAGTTTGCAGCAGTCAGGCCCGTTCACGGGCCTCCTGTTTCGGGCCGGCCCATCGACGACGCCCCATGCAACGAGGAGGCCCGTGAACGGGCCTGACATGCGCCCGCGCGCGAGCCCTCCCAACCCGGCGTAAACGCCGGGCCTAGACCGCCTTCGGCGGAAAGGACCGTAAACGGTCCTGCCATCCCCCCTCGCCCGTTTGCGGGAGAGGGGCCGGGGGTGAGGGCGACTGTCTCCCCTCGCTTGCTTGCGGGAGAGGGGCCGGGGCTGAGGGCTTCGCGGAAACGAGACGGGCTGCCCGGGTATCGGCGACGGCGGGAAACGTCCCTGCGTCGGTTCTTCCTCACGCCCGTTCACGGGCGTTCCCGCCGCAGGCGGTAATAGGCCCGGCGTTTACGCCGGGTGAGCGGGTACGAACGTAGTTTGCAACAGTCAGGCCCATTCACGGGTCTCCTCTTTCGGGCCGGCCCATCGACGACGCCCCATGCAACGAGGAGGCCCGTGAACGGGCCTGACATGCGCCCGCGCGCGAGCCCTCCCAACCCGGCGTAAACGCCGGGCCTAACACCGCCTTCGGCGGAAAGGACCGTAAACGGTCCTGCCATCCCCCCTCGCCCGTTTGCGGGAGAGGGGCCGGGGGTGAGGGCTTTGCGGAAACGAGACGCGCCGCCCGGGTATCGGCGACGACGGAAAACGTCCCCGCGTCGGTTCTTCCTCACGCCCGTTCACGGGCGTTCCCGCCGCAGGCGGTAATAGGCCCGGCGTTTACGCCGGGTGAGCGGGTACGAACGTAGTTTGCAGCAGTCAGGCCCGTTCACGGGTCTCCTCTTTCGGGCCGGCCCATCGACGACGCCCCATGCAACGAGGAGGCCCGTGAACGGGCCTGACACGCGCCGCTGCGCGAGCCCTCCCAACCCGGCGTAAACGCCGGGCCTAACACCGCCTTCGGCGGAAAGGACCGTAAACGGTCCTGCCATCCCCCCTCGCCCGTTTGCGGGAGAGGGGCCGGGGGTGAGGGCATCACGGGCCACCTCCCCATTTTCTCTGCCGAGAAGCTGCTTCGGCGATTCGGGGGACTATGATTGCCCCGGCAACCCGTCGAGGCCGTAAAGCCGGAAAACGAGTTCATCAATGCGCCGTTCGAGGTTTTCGACATCGCGTTCCAACGAGCCACGCTCGCGGTCGGAGAGCTTCGCATCCCGAAGTTTCGCCTTCGCGTCCATGATCGTGCGTACCGAATCGGTAATCCGGTCGGCAAGTTTCGTTTCGGCAGCGGTCTCAGGGAGTTTGATGGGAAGACTCCTGATGAACCGAATTTCGCAATTCAAATAGCCCCCTCGGAACGGCGTCCCGTTCTGACGGATCCAAGTTTCCGCGCACCTACTGTTGAGAATTCCAGTCAGCAGCAGCGGCGAGACCTGTGGCGATGGTACGATTGCCACTCCTCCCGCCGCTCCTCCCGAGAAGACGTATTCGCCCGACGAATCCCAACACATCTGTGGATGTTCACAAATGTCCGGATTCATGATCTTCTTCTGCGAGAGCGCTTCGAAATTCTGCGGGCGGGAATAGCGATAGAATGTGTCACCATCCCAGCGTCCTCGCTCGCGCTCTGCCAACACCGGACGCAACGGTTTCAGGTACTCATGCCAGAGTCGCGGAAATACGGATTCCATTTTATCGGGACTCAGCAACTGCCACCGCCCAGTTCTCCGTGAGTAGGGAAAGATCAACCGCAGCATAGTTGGAAGAATACAATACGCTTTCATGTGTTCACTCTTTACAAGTGGACGCAGGCAAGCCATTTCTATCTTGTGCGTGCTACCAGTGGCCTCGGATCGCACAGTTGCGATCTTGCCATGGACCTCGATAAGTTTGACAACATAGACGCCGTCTGCACCCGTCTTAAACCCTTGGGCCAGATCGGCGATCGAACTTAGCGGCACGCCAATGCCATCGCATAGCGAGGGTGCGAACCGAAACGCCAGCGAACCCGGCTGTAATTGTTGTGCGCTGCGCCGCGACATTCCAGCAAATGTGCCACCACGTTTTGCGTCAATAAGCGCACACTGAGCTACCCCATCGGACAAATCCGTGAACCTAACGTAATCGATCCTGTCGGGGCCGGGTGCCTTTCCGAGGACATGAATTGCCGTATACGTTGTCGCGCACTGGAAGACCTGTTGGTCGCCGAAATCGATCACGCTTCGCAGGTGTTTTCCGTCGGTGATGACTTTTCGGAGTCCTTCGCCGTATTTGGCCTGCCAGAACTTATGCGGCATGATGTAGCCGAGAAGACCGTCGGGGGCGAGGAGTTCGAGGCATCGTTCGACAAAGACGACGTAAATGTCGTAGTTGCCTTTGGCGGCGGATTTGTACCGCCACTTATAGAACGCGCATTCGTCCGGCGCCCATTTGTTGAGTTCTTGAACGCGAATGTATGGTGGATTGCCGATGACGCAGTCGAAACCCCTTCGGCCCGTCTCTCCTTCGGCTTGAGAATCGAGCGCCCAACCGAATCCGCGGGTCCGGCTCCCCCAGTCGAAGCGATTCATGCGGAAACGGATGTCGTCGTCGGGCGGGAACAGCCCTCCGTGCGTGGCGATTACCCAACGGTCGAAATCGGCCGAGTCGATCAGCGAATTGCCGCAGAGGATATTGTTGTCCAGCGAGGGCAGAAGCTCGTTTTCGAGCCAATCACGTTGCCAGTGTGGCGGCAGTTTGCCCTCAAGCATTTTCAGGTAGAGCGACATGACGGTCACCTCGACCGCCTGCTGGTCGATGTCGACGCCGTGGATGCAACTGGTCAGCAGTCTCGCCTTGAAGTCGGGGGCAAGCTGCCACTGCCCCTTCTTATCTCGAAAGGCGATGTCTTTCTGCCTCCTGCGAGACTTGCCCGCAGACGCGATCTTGGCCAGTGAAGGCTTCTTCGCAATCGCCGCCAAGCAATGGTCGATGAGGTACTGAAACGCGGCCACAAGGAACGAACCGGAACCACACGCAGGGTCGAGGATTCTTACGTCCAGGACTTCCATCGGCGAACGGTCGGCGATTTTCGGTCCTACGACACGGCGGATGATCGTATCGACTACGAAGCGGGGCGTATAGTACACGCCGTTGGCGTGGCGCACCTCCGGCTTTTGCTCGACGTCGGCCTCCCCGAGCCTGACAACGACGACATTGCCAAGAAACCTTTCGTAAACGATGCCCAAGATGTCGTCGGCAATGGCCGCGAAGTCCCAGGGACCGTCGGGCGGGTAAAGCGTGCGGATGAAGTCAGCAAGGATGTCGTCGGAAACGGCCAGCGATTCGGAAAAGTGGTACTTGTAGAGGTAGCCGTTGTATTCGCGGTCAAGCTGACGAAACTCGGCGCAGAGCGCCGCATAGAACTCGCCGCCCTCGCCGCTGATACGACCGAGCATCTTCTTCAGCGACCCGTATTCGCGAATTCCGCGGTCTTCGCAGACGCGCATGAAGACCAAGCGGTCGATCAATCGCTGTACGGCTTCGGTAAGCCTGGCCGCACCGTGCAGGGTGTCGGCTTCGGGAAACTCTCTCTTGTTATCGTGATAGATCGCGCGAGCAAGGTGCTTGCGGTAGGTTTCGAGATAACCGAGGAAGACCTTATCGATCGGCTCATCGCCGCGTAGCTCGAACAACATTCGATCGACGGTTCGAAGCCGTCGATTAGGAGATATCTTGCGGATTCTGGCACGCAGCTTTTCGAGCGAGCCCTCCGCAACGGCATCGCGACCGAACGCAGCAAGAAACTCATCCCACTTGGCCGGGTAATCTTGGAAGTCTATGGCGAATTCCCGGACCAAGCCCCGCTGCGGCTCGTTAAGCACCGGCTTGAGCGTCGTATCATACAGCCGAAATTGCTCGAAATCGGTCAGCACGGCGAACGGAATCGCAGCGCTCCACGCATAACGCTTTGCCTGGAAGATGGCCTTCTTATCGGTATCGAGATCGACGGCTGGTTTCTTCGCTTCGACGATGAAACGGGGGAAGCCGTTTACGCGAAAAAGGTAATCGGGCTCACGAGAGCGGAGCCCGTCGTCTTCTGTGGAATCCATCGACGGTTCAACAAGCACCTCGACATCCTGCGGCGGACATTGCTTATCGTTGGAGACATCCCAGCCAAGAAGTCTCCAAAAAGGGTCGATGTATTGCAGCCGGACTTGGGACTCCTTGTACTGCGGAGCCTTGAGTTGGCGAATGTGTTCGGCAAAACCCTGTACGAGTGTCTTTATGGTCATGTTTCTGCGCGGAAGATTGGCGACAAATTTTGGTAGGCCACCGTAATGCAGGTATCATCGGCTAATCGAGACTCCAAGAAGCGTAAAGAATCGTGCCGTTTTGGTCAATCACCTCTGCAAAACAGGTTTTGCTCCGAGAATGCGATGCGAGGGAAAGCCTTCGCCATTTTCACCGACCACCTTGGCCCAAAAACTTCCCTTGAAATCTCCTCGCCCGTCCGTTATGGTGGCCAGATGTATATTGAGGAGTTTCTGGAGCCGACCAGCCCGAAAATCCGACGGCAAACCGAGCCAGGAACCAAAACGACTGAGGCCGACCGCCTGCACGCGGCGAAACTAGGCGGCGGAAAATTCTCGCCCTGCTGGCCAACGGCAGCAGTCGCCGCGGAAAAGGGGACGGAGAAAGTTGTCGTGAGAGATTGCTCCGAATCGAACAGGGTTTGCCGACAACCTCTTCCATCCCCCCTCTGCGAGGATACGTTTCAGCGAGGTTTTGCAACGCTGAACCAGAAAAAGGGGGGAGAGACCGAATCGCAAACCGTCGCCGCAAGTCATTGCAGGATTATGCCTTATAACGATCTTCCACACGTCGGATTTCGACGCGTTTTGAGAGATGAGTTGCAAAACCTCCCCCCAAAGCCGAGCCATTTCGCCGCTCCGTCATCCGCCGTCGCCACCCTGGAACCCGCAAGCCCGTCCCGGTAAAATGCTAGGCTTCCTTGATCGAAAACCGGCCCCTAAGAGGAGCCAGACAACTTCCATGATCGTCACCACGAAGCAGTTGTTCGCCCATGCCTACGGCCGCTACGCCGTCGGGGCGTACAACATCAATAACCTCGAACAGACGGTGGGCCTGTTCCGCGGCAACTTGGGCAAGTCGAAGTCGAACGACGAGCCCTGCAACGCCGCCGTCAGCGCCCCGTTCATTCTGCAAATCTCCCGCGGCGCTCGCGAGTATTC
The DNA here is from genome assembly GCA_963719005.1 of uncultured Planctomycetia bacterium. Classification (GTDB taxonomy): domain Bacteria; phylum Planctomycetota; class Planctomycetia; order Pirellulales; family Thermoguttaceae. The sequence goes on along the minus strand of CAVRAR010000014.1, from coordinate 424,706 downwards.
CGACAAGCGGTTCCTCGAAGCGATGATCCGCACGGCCGACGAGATCTTTCCCGAGGCGATTTTCGCGGTCCATCTCGATCACGGCACCGAAGAGGTCTGCTACGACTGCATCGCCAGCGGATTTTATAGCTCGGTGATGATCGACGCCTCGCACGAGGAGTTCGCCAAGAACATCGCGATCACCCGCCGCGTGGCCGATCGCGCCCATGCCAAGGGGATCGTGGTCGAGGCCGAGCTAGGGCAACTCGGCGGCGTCGAGGAGGACATCGTCGGCAGCGTGCGGCTGACCGATCCCGCCCAGGCGGCCGAATTCGTCGAGAAGAGCGGCTGCGATTCGCTGGCGGTGGCCATCGGCACTTCGCACGGCGCGTTCAAGTTCACCGGCAAGCAAGGGCTGCACTTCGACGTGCTGGAAAAGATCCAGAAAGCCCTGCCGAAGAACTTCCCGCTGGTCATGCACGGGTCGAGCAGCGTGCCGAAGGAGTGGGTAGATCGCATCAACAACGCCGGCGGAAAAATAGGAAGTTCCAGCGGCGTGCCCGAGGATCAATACCTTCCCGGCGCGAAGCTGGGCGTGTGCAAGGTGAACATCGACACCGACGGCCGCTTGGTCTGGTGCGCCATTCACCGCGAGATGTTCCGCGACAAGCCCGATAATTTCGATCTTCGTCCGCCGGGAAAGGTCTTCATGGCCGCCTACGCCGACTACATCGTTCACAAGAACAAGATGCTCGGCTCGTCGGGCCAACTGGAAGCGGTGCGGAAGACGATAAAGAAGTAAGCGAAAACGAACGGCGGTGGGAACACTGATTTCCGCTGATTTTCGCTAATACTCAGGATTAGTGCAGATTAGCGCAAATTAGTGTTCCCCGCTCTGGTCTTATTCTTCCATTTTCGGCTGTTCCGGCGGGGTGAACAGCCCGTCGTGCTGCGTTTGCGAGAGCCGCACGATCAGCAGCCGTTGCTCCAGCCGGCCGTCGTTGGTGGTGAGAAAGTAGTGGCCGAGGCTGCCGGGGCGATTCGGCAGGCTGCTGAGAATCAGCATCGCGCCGCAGGGCAGATCGGCGGCGATCGCCATGTCGTCGTAGACCTCCTTGGGCTTGTCGCTCACCAATCGCAGCACGCCCTGATTGCGTATGTCCCATTGCGGCCGCGGCTCGCCGTGCTGCAATTCGGGCACGAGTTGCAGCCGGGTGCGGCCGTCGGGCTGTGGGAACGCCTTTGCCGTGAAGACGCCTTGGGCCAATGGATACGTCGCGCCCGAGAGTTGATCCGATCGCCGCAGCAGCACGGTCAACTCGGGGTAGATGCTCGATGCGAGAATTTCGGTCCCCTGCCCGGCGCGAGTCTGAACGTGACGCCGCACCACGCGCGGCTGGGTTTCCAAGTTGCTCACGTCGACCCCTTCGAGACGGCCGGTCGGGGCCGGCTTGTCGCTCAACTCCATCAGTTTCGACAACTCGACCGGCATCTGGCCGCTGACCACTCCGACGCGGAAGCCGTTCTGTGCCAGCCGCTCGCGCAGGTCGGGAGCGAACTGCTGCTCGTCGATCTGCTCCCACAGCTTCTCGTTCACCGTCGCATCGCCAAAGGGGAAGCGAACGAAGAACATGTCCAGCACGACGCTGTCGGGCGACATTTGCGTCGGCATCAGCGGCGACTTCGCCACGCGCAACGACGAGCAGCCGGCCAGCGCGAGCAGCGCGAGCAGCGCGACAATCTGTCGCCGGAAGTACGGCATGGAGATGAGCCAGGAGACAAGAAAATGGGCCGGTTTCGCCCTATTGGGCCGCGCAGGGTAGCCATCGCGGAGCGGCAAGTCAAGGCAAGCTGGGAAAGTTAAAGGGCGGGCTCTTTTTTCCGGCGCAATCCTTCGTTTAGCCCGGAGCCGAAGGCGATGGCGTCCGCTTCACTTTCCAAGGGAGGCAAATCCCGCGGCGAATAACAGAATAGCAGCAGCGTTTGCGGGGCTGAAGCCAGAGCCGGATAACCCGAGCGTCGGGGTGCTAAACCCCGCGCAACCGTTCTTGACCCAGGCGGGCGGTGCGGATAAAGTGCCACAGTGGGATAGTTTGCCCCCGCCCCGGCCCCCGATCGGGCTGGTATTATGACGATTTCGGGCATGATGTGCGACCGTCGGTCGCCGTTATGCAAATCTGGATAAACGGATAAACATGGAAGAATTTCTTACGCAAGTTTGGGATGTTCTGGGCATGATCTTCGGCGGGATCGCCGGGTGGATCGAACGGGGCATCACCAGCCTGTTCGGCTCGTCCAACGCCCGCTTCATTAAGAAGCTGCAACCGCTGGTCGACTCGATCAACGCGCTGGAGTCGAAATACCAGGCGATGACCGACGCCGAACTGAGGGAGCAGACCGCCAAGTTTCGCAAACGGCTGGCCGCCGGCGAGACGCTGGACGACCTGCTGGTCGAGGCGTTCGCCGTCTGCCGCGAGGCCGGCCGCCGCGTGCTGGGCCTGCGGCACTACGACGTGCAGTTGATGGGCGGCATCATCCTCCATCGCGGCAACATCGCCGAAATGGTCACCGGCGAAGGAAAGACGCTGGTGGCCACGTTGCCGGCCTATCTGAACGCCCTGGAGCAGCAAGGGCGTCCACGTCGTGACGGTCAACGACTACCTCGCCCGCCGCGACATGGAATGGATGGGCCCGCTCTATATGTCGCTGGGACTGACCGTCGGCGCGATCCAGAGCAACATGGAGACGGAGGATCGCCAGAAAGCCTACGCCTGCGACATCACCTACGGCACGAACAACGAGTTCGGCTTCGATTATCTCCGCGACAACATGCGTCCGGCCGCCCGCGGCGACAACCGCTACGAGAAATGGTATCAGCAGTCGCAAGGCCCGCTGCATTTCGCCATCATCGACGAAGTGGACAACATTCTGATCGACGAGGCGCGGACGCCGCTGATTATCTCCGGTCCCGCGCACGACGACGTAACCCGGTACTCCAAGGCCGACAAGATCGCCCGGCAATTGAAAAAGGGCCCGCATTTCGAGGTCAACGAGAAGGAACACACGGCGCACCTGACCGACGAGGGCGTTCGGGCGGCCGAGCAACTGGCGGGCGTCGAGAGCTTCTACACCGCGGGCCACATGGAATGGCCCCACCTGATCGACAACTCCTTGAAGGCCCATCACCTCTACAAGCGCGACGTCAACTACGTCGTCAACGGCGAGGAAGTGGTCATCGTCGATGAATTCACCGGCCGCCTGATGCCGGGCCGCAACTGGAGCGACGGCTTGCACCAGGCCGTCGAGGCCAAGGAAGGCGTCCGCGTCAAGGAAGAGAACCAGACGCTGGCCACGATCACGCTGCAAAACTTCTTCAAGCTCTACGACAAGATCTGCGGCATGACCGGCACCGCCATGACCGAGGCCGCCGAGTTCTGGAAGATCTACAAGCTCGACGTCATCGCCGTCCCCACGAACAAGCCGCTTCATCGCGTCAACAATCCCGACGTGATCTACCGCACCGAGCATGAAAAGTACGTCGCCATCGCCGACGAAATCGAGCGGATGAACAAGTGGGACGTGCTGCTGAACGACAAGGGGGAGGAGTACCTCGGCAAGATCATTCACGAAACCGACGAGAACGTCGAGTTCCAGCCGCGCGGCAGCAAGGACCGCGAGACGATCGCCAAGAGCAAGATCAAGGAGATGGACCACCGCGGCCGGCCGATCCTGGTCGGCACCGTCTCGATCGAGCGAAGCGAGTTGATCTCCGGCCTGCTGGAAAAGCGGGGCATTCAGCACCAGGTTCTCAACGCCAAGCATCACCAGCGCGAGGCCGAAATCGTGGCCCAGGCGGGCCGCTTGAACGCGGTGACCATCGCCACGAACATGGCCGGCCGTGGAACCGACATCATCCTCGGCGGCAATCCCGAGGCCATGGCCTGGGCGCAGCTTCAGGAGAAGTATCCCACCCGGCTCGAAGTGCCGCAGGAGGAATGGGACGCGCTGGTCCGCGAAATCGAGCAGCGCGAGCAGATGAAGGCCGAGGGCCGCGTCGTGGCCGGCATGGGCGGATTGCACATCGTCGGCACCGAACGCCACGAAGCCCGGCGAATCGACCTCCAGCTTCGCGGCCGTTGCGGCCGGCAGGGCGACCCCGGCAGCAGCCGTTTCTACCTCTCGCTGGAAGACGACCTGATGCGGATCTTCGCCGGCGAATGGGTGAAAAACATCCTCACCCGGCTGGGCATGAAGGAGGGCGAGGCGATCGAAAGCCGCATGGTCTCGCGCCGCATCGAAGGCGCTCAGAAGAAGGTCGAGGAACGCAACTTCGAGGTCCGCAAGAACCTGCTCGAATACGACGAAGTGATGGACGAGCAGCGAAAGCGCGTCTATGGCTACCGCCAGAACATCCTCGACGGCGCCGACTGCAAACAGTTGATCTTCGAGATGATCGACCAGCAGATCGAGCACTATCTCGACCAGTTCCTCGACAAGAACTACGGCGCCGAGACGTTCGCCGAGTGGGCGGGCAAGCTGCTGGCGGTCGAGCTCGACGCCCGCGACTTCCGCGGCCTGGACTTTGCCGCTGCCGAGACCCAGGCCCGCGATCAGGCCGAGCGGATGGCGGAGGGCCAGGTCCTGGAAGCCCTCGAAGAGAACCTGCCGGCGGAAGAAGAACAGTCGGAGTGGAACTGGGAGGCGTTGGCCAAGGCGGTCAACACCCGCTGGCACCTGAGCCTTCGCGACCGCGACTTGAAGCAACTCGGACGCGATCAGGTGGGCGATTTCCTGATCGAGCGGGCGAGGGCGGCCTTGCAGAAAATCGACTTCAGCGACGGCGCCCGATTCCTGCACCCGAATTTCGGCGTCGAAACCGCCCTGCAATTGGGTGCGGCACAAGTTCGGCATCGAACTGGCCCCCGACGAGGTTCGCGAGTTGGAGCCGCCGGCGTTCAAGCAACTAGTGCGCGAGAAAGCCCAAGCGGCCTACGAGGAGAAGGAAATCGGCTATCCGGTGATGGCAGGGCTGTATCACTTCACCACCCGCGACAACACCGGCCACAAGCATTACGACCGCGACGAATTGGCCCAGTGGGCGGCGCAGCGGTTCCACGTGACTTTGAGCGTCGAAGATCTCAAGAATAAGCAGCGCGACGAGGTCCGCGACTTGCTGGTCGAGCGCAGCCGCGAATTCGCCCGCGGCCAAGAGCCGGCGATGGTCGAAGCCCGCGAGCAGCTCGGCCGAATTATCGGCGCCGACCCGGACGTGCCCATCGACAGTGTGCTGCGCGCGGCCAATGAGGACGGCCGGCTGAAACAGCTTTCCGATTGGCTGAAGGAGAAGCTCGGCTACGAGCTGACGCCGGAAGAGATGCTTCGCTGCGACGCCGAGCGGCTCGATCGCCATATCGTGGCGGCCGTCGAAGAGGTCTACCGCCCGGAAATGCGGCGAATGGAGCGGCAACTCGTGCTGCAACTGCTCGACATGGCCTGGAAAGATCACCTCTTGGCGATGGACCACCTCCGCAGCAGCGTCGGCCTGCGCGGCTACGCACAGATCGATCCGAAAGTTGAGTACAAGCGCGAAGGAATGCGGACGTTCGAGCAGATGTGGGTTTCGGTGGGCGAGCGCACCACCGACCTGATTTTCCGCATGGAGCAGCTCGACGAGGGCTTCGTCGGCTCGACGTGGAAGGAATCGGAGGCGATTCACCAAGACGCCCAATCGGCCGGCGAGATCGCCGCCCAGCAGCAAGCGGCCATCGAGGGCACGGAAGTCGACCACAAGCCCCAGCCCATCCGCAACCGCCAGCAGCGCGTCGGGCGGAACGATCCTTGTCCCTGCGGCAGCGGGAAGAAGTTCAAGAATTGCTGCATGAAGAAGGGGTGAGCGGAGGATAGATGCGTGAGGGAGGGAGGGAGGTACGATGCATATTCCCGGTGCGGACCATGCGATTGTTTCACGAGAGAAGCTCGTCGAATACCTGCTGAATCTCGATCATCCCGACGGCGGGTCGAAAGCAGCCGTGCTGGCTCGCGCAGGCTTCTCAGTGGATCGGCCTGAAGGGCTTGAACATGCCTTGCGCACTCAACACCTATGCTTGGGTGCGAACAAAGGCAAGCCTTCGGAATACGGAGACAAGTACGAAATCATCGGTCCGTTGACGGGCCCTACCGGCCGCGTAACGGTTCGATCGATATGGATCATTCGGCATGGAGAGGCTATTCCACGTTTGATTACGCTCGTTCCGGAGAAACAAGCATGATCGCTCTATTCAACCGAGTTATCGTAACCAAGCAAATCCCCGAGGAGAATCTGTTCCCGGGCGATGTCGGCACTGTGGTAGAAGAATATCGCGATGCGCGGGACAAAATCATCGGCTATGAACTGGAGCTATTCGCAGCCGATGGACATACTCTAGCGGTGTCTTCCGTGCCCGCTGACGCCGTTCGCGAGGCAACGGCGGCAGATCGGCTCTGTTCACGGATGGAAGAAGCGGCGGTGTAATCCGATTTCAAGGAGCCGTAAAATGCAGCCAGATTCCCCCCTGGAGCGCATCCGCAAAGCGTTGTCAAATCTCTGAGGAGTGTGGCCATGATCCAAAACGGCTTGTCGAGTATTACATGACGTTGCAGGAGCGTTATCACGATCGGCTTGTGCGATCGACGGACCGTCCGCCCACACCAACACCTGTGTCCGAGCCCGAAACCCCCATGACTCCTGAGACGAGGTGAACATGGTCGACAGTTCGCTTCGGGACGAATTGTTGAAGGCGTTGGATGGGCTTTCGCCGACGATGCAGCGCCGAGTACTCGATTTTGCTCGCACGCTGAGAGAATCCGGGCTTCGCGGCACGCCTGGCAGGGAGTTGCTCCGCTTCGCCGGAACAATGACCCCTGCGGAAGCCGACGAATTCCTTCGAGGTATCGAGGAGGACTGCGAACGGATTGATCCCCGTGAATGGTGAACTCCTCCTCGATAGCAACATTGAGGAAGGGATAATGGTTCATGACGCCGTTTTCCTACATTGCCAACGAACTCTTCCATAGCGATCGACCAGCAGGCTCGGCTGGAACAGCCGTGTTTGCGACCGAATAGCTCAATGGCGGCATCAGGCATCAATAGGTGACCTATGAAGCAAATACCCGATGCTTTGATTGCGAAACTGAAGGAACGAGGCGGAACGAGACTCCGCCCCGCTTCCGCTAAAGATTTGGCCAAAGCAAAAGCGGCGGGATTCCCGGAGGAACTTATCGAGTTCTACCGTCACTGGGAACCCGAGACATTTATCGAATTGAAGCAACGCATCTGGTCGATAGAGGGTGCGATCGTCGAAAACACTGACGCCGTTCCCGGCTGCGCCCTTTTCCCACATGGCTTCATCGTTTTTGCCAGTAACATTTACGGTGATTCGTATTGCATCGACGCGAACGTAACCACGCCGGAAGGGCATCACCCCATAGTCTTGTTTTCCCACGAAGTAATTGAGGAAGAGATGCCTCCTTCAGCCATTGCACCACTTCGGCTTGAAGTCGCCACTTCATTAGAGGATTTTCTCATCCAGTTTACAGATGAAACGCTGACAGAGGAGCCGTTGTACGAGTGAGGACACCCAATAAGAGCGCAAGCGACATAGGCGTTTTCGATATCAACGACGAATGGAATCAAGACAACCGGGAGGAACTTTCCGCGTGCCGTATCTGCTCAATCTCATCTATCTGCTCCTGATTCTCGTGAGCTTGCCGTGGCTGGTGTGGCAATCGGTGTGCAAGGGAAAATACCGCGAGGGATATGCAGCCAAGTTCTTTGGAATCGTTCCGCGACGTGCGGATTTGGGGAAAACGTGCATTTGGCTGCACGCGGTTAGCGTCGGCGAAGTCAATCTGTTGGCGCCGCTGCTGAAAATGATCGAACGGGAACGGCCGGAGTGGGAATGCGTTGTTTCGACGACGACGACAACCGGCATGGCGCTGGCGAAGAAGAAGTATCCGCAACTTGCGGTGTTTTATTGCCCATTGGACTTCTCCTGGGCGGTCAAAACGGCGATGCGGCGGGTGCGGCCGGACGTGCTCGTGCTGGCGGAACTGGAATTGTGGCCTAATCTGATCCGCGCGGCCAAGCGGCACGGCGCAAAGGTGGCGGTCATCAACGGACGGCTTGGCGACAAGAGCTTTCGCGGATACCGACGCATCCGGCCGCTGGTGGCGAGACTGTTGCAGCAAATTGATGTCATAGCCGCGCAGGATGAGACCTACGCCGAGCGGTTCCGATCACTCGGCGCCCGGCCGGAGTCGGTTCACGTGACCGGCTCGATGAAATACGACGGGGCCCAAACCGATCGCTACAACCCGGCCACGCAGCGACTGGCCGCGCTGGCCGGTTTCAAAGCGGACGACGTCGTGCTGCTGGCCGGCAGCACGCAGGAGCCGGAAGAGGCGATGGTCGTGGCGACGTTCCACGAGTTGAGCGGGCAATGGCCGCGGCTGCGGCTGGTGATCGTGCCGCGACATCCCGACCGGTTTGAGGCGGTGGCAAAACTGTTGGACGCTTCCGGCTTGCCATGGCAGCGGCGGACGGCCCTGTCGGGCGAAGCCGCAAGCGGCAAATCCGAAATCCGAAATCCGAAATCCGAAATCTCCTCTCCCCTCTCCTCTCTCCCCTCTCCCCTCTCCCTTCGCATTCTGTTGGTCGACGTCGTCGGCGAATTGGGTGCATGGTGGGGAACTGCCCGTATCGCGTTCGTCGGCGGGAGCATGGGCAGCCGCGGAGGCCAGAACATGATCGAGCCGGCCGCTTATGGCGCGGCTGTCTCGTTCGGTCCCAACACGTGGAACTTCAGCGACATCGTCGCCGCGATGCTCGACCATGACGCCGCCGTCGTCGTACGCGATGGCCAACAGTTCGCCGACTTCGTTCGCCGCTGCCTGGAACAGCCCGGCTACGCCGCCGCGCTCGGCGGCCGCGCCCAGTCGTTTGTTCGATCCCAGCTCGGCGCGACATCGCGGACGTTAGGACTCTTAAGTGGTTTGATCAGGTGAAGAGTTTCGCCGCCACGGTTTGACGCCCACTCCAGCGTGGGGTATTCTGGGGCAATTCTGTCCAACGTCCTCCCGCCTGATTGGCAAAATTCGGGCTATCGTTTATAATCAGGCGTTCCGTCGCCTTTCCAAACGCAATTCGCAGAATCATTACCAAGTCAGGAGAGATTTCCGTGGCACAGGGCAAATTCTTGTTCACCAGCGAGTCGGTTAGCATGGGCCATCCCGACAAGCTCGCCGACCAAATCTCCGACGGCATCCTCGACGCTCTTTTCGCCAAGGATCCGATGAGCCGCGTGGCGTGCGAAACGATGGTCACCACCGGCATCGCCATCGTCGCCGGCGAAATCACCACGAAAGCCGTGATCGACTATCCGGCCGTCGTCCGCCAGGTGATTCGCGACGTCGGCTATACGGACGACAAGATGGGCATCTGCGCCGACACCTGCGCCGTGATGCTCTCGATCGACCGTCAGAGCCCCGACATCGCGATGGGCGTGAATGAAGACGCCGCCAAGGGGAAGGAGATCGGGGCCGGCGACCAGGGGTTGATGTTCGGCTACGCCTGCAACGACACGCCGGAGTTGATGCCGCTGCCGATCCAACTGGCGCATGAGATTCTCGACCGGCTGACCGAAGCCCGGCAGAAGGGCGAGGTCGCATGGCTTCGGCCCGACAGCAAGAGCCAGGTGACGGTCGAGTACGATGGCGGCAAGCCGGTGCGGATCGACACGGTTGTGGTATCGACGCAGCACGACGGCGCAGTCAGCCAGGAGGAAATTCGCAAGTTCGTGATCGAGAAGATCGTCAAGCCACTGCTGCCAAAGAATCTGGTCAACGGCGAAATCACGTACCACGTGAATCCGACGGGCAGGTTTGAAGTCGGCGGTCCCCAGGGCGACTGCGGTTTGACCGGCCGGAAGATCATCGTCGATACCTACGGCGGCTGGGCCCGCCACGGCGGCGGCGCCTTCAGCGGCAAGGACCCGACCAAGGTCGATCGCAGCGCCGCCTACATGGCCCGGCACGTGGCGAAGAACATCGTCGCCGCCGGATTGGCCGATCGCTGCGAGGTGCAGATCGCCTACGCCATCGGCGTCTCCGAGCCGGTCAGCGTGCTGGTGGATAGCGAAGGCACCGGCAAGATTCCCGACGAAACACTCTGCGAGTTGGTGCGGAAGGTGTTCCCCTTGACGCCGAGCGGGATCATCAAGTATCTCGATCTCCGCCGGCCGATCTACCGCAAGACGGCCTCCGGCGGTCACTTCGGCCGCAGCGGGCCCGAGTTCACTTGGGAGAAGACCCACCGCGCCGCCGAACTGGCCGCCGCGGCAAAGTAATTGTGCGAAGAGAATCAGGGAGCGGGGAACGAAGTGAGCGCCGAAAATGGCCGGGGGCCAACGGCTGCGTTGTTGCACGTGCGTGGACGAGTAGAATTCGCGAGGGTCGTTTACGACCCTTTCCGCCGCAGGCGGTGTTAGGCCCGACGTTTACGTCGGGTTCGAGAGGCGATGAAACGATTGGATTGTCACGCCCGTTCACGGGCGTCCTGTTGATGTGCCGCCACGCAGGACGCCCGTGAACAGGCGTGACAGGGGGCAAACACAATCGTACGATGGCGATCCCGTGCTAAAGCACGGGCCTAATACCGCCTGTGGCGGAAACGCCCGTGAACGGGCGTCCTATTTGTGCTGTCCTGCGTCGTCGCGGAGTTTGGGTCATGGCACATCGCGTCTTTGCCATCGCCGCAATTGTATCCACCGTTCTCTTGGGAGTTGCCATCTTCCTCCTCATTGCAAGCTACTGCGATGTTAACCCCCGGCAGCATTGGGTCTCCATGACAAGAGACTGCCATGTTACGCTTGCGGATGGACGAATTGTGTTCTTCAACAACGCGGATTATGGACCATACCGCGGTAGCATCATTCAGCTTTCAGACAATAAGGGTATTGCTCAGCCATCCATCGACAAAAGTGGATTCGGCGACACTTGGGGAATCTACTATCGTCGTTTTCGATGGTTAGATTCAGGCGACGTCCTCTGGACGGCCGCGATAAGTCTGGTCTATCCACTCTTGGTCTTTGCAGTCTTGCCCGTAACTTGGGGTTGTTGTCGATTGCTTGGTGTGCGCCAGGCGGCAAGAGAACTCCGCTCCGAAGCGCGCCCATGAGCAGCACACGGTCGTTGAAGTGGCCCATTGCTGATATCGGCATTTCGACGGCCAAGTCTTGCCGCTTGGCGGCGGTTGTCGTGCTGGGATTGCTGAGCGCTGCCGCCGCGGTCGTCACAGCGCGAGCAACGGCCGGGGCGCTGCAAACGCCGTTGGCGCCGGCCGCCTTGTTGATGGTCGGTGCGCTGACAGCCGTTGCCGGGGTCGTCATTCGGCTGGGGTGGCTCCTGCCGCTGGGCGGCAATCGAATCAGCCGGCTCGACATAACGGTGATGACGATTGCGTCGATCGCCGCGGCCGCGCTTTGCGGCGGAGTCTGCTCGCCGCGCAATACGTCCTTGGAGATCGCGCTGCTGGTGCGAACCGTCATCGTGGTCGAAGAGGGCTGGGCGTGGCTATGGTTCTTTCGCAAATCGAAGCGCAACGGTTCTTCGTCCACCAAGCATCCGTTCCAATCGCCAGTGTGCAAGAAAGAAACTCTCGACCCCCTCGTTGCGGGAACGATCCCGGCGGCCGAGGTCACGCAGCAGCTTATTCGCAGTGAGGCTGCCGATGGGAGCGAGGAGCTTTCCGGCTGGCTGCGCCTGCCGTTTGCACCCGGCCAGCGGACCGGCAGCATCCACGTTGCCTTTTGTCCGCCGCTTCGCGTTGCGCCCGAACTGGCGGTCGAGCAGATCGAGGGACCGGAGGCGCGAATCAAGACGGCCCAATTGCTTCCCTACGGCGCACGGCTCGATCTGAAGCTTGCCGCGGCCGCCGAAAGCCCGACGGTCGTGTTGCTCCAGTTCACGGCGCGAGCGCCGCGGGAACAGTGACATGAAAACGCCCATCTGCGTTTTCTTGCCCCCCTTGCACGCGGGTCGCTTCGTAGCGGCAGTCGGCGACGGGAGTCGCCTCCTACAATGACACGCAACGCCTTGACAATGCCCAAGGGGGGGACATACTGAAATAGAAGCAAGTATTGTCTCTGGCGAGAGTGCCGCGTCGGAACCGAGAGAAGGATCGAACCTGATGGACATTGCCTTGGGTGCGTCGCGTAGGAGGGCGTCGGTCCTGCTGGCCGTGCTGCTTTGTGCCGCCTGGGCGTACGTCGCCCTGCCCGGCCGTTTGGCGGCGCAAGACAAGAAGCCGCCGCCCGCCGCCGCTAATGCCGAAAAACCGGCCGCAGACGCCAAAAAGCCCGCCGCGGAAGCCGAAAAACCTGCCGCAGACGGCGAAACCCCCGCCCCGGCCGAAGGAGATGCCAAGAAACCGGTCGAGACGGAGAGCACCTTGCTCTGGGTGATTAAGTGGTCGGGCTGGATCGGCCTGGTGCTTCTGCTGTTGTCGATCTACTTCGTAGCGACGGTTGCGCGGCTTTTCGGGGAAATGCGGATTGAGGTGGCCGCGCCGGCTGAAGTCGTGTCGCAGTGCGAGGGCCTGTTGGAGCGCCGCGACTTCAAAGGCATTTACACGCTGGTCAGAGAGGACGATTCGTTCTTCGGCCGCCTGTTGACCACCGGCATCGCCGACCTGCCCAATGGCCTGGCCGAAGCCCGCGACTCGATGGAGCGAATGTGCGACACCATCACCGCCGAGATGGAGAAGAAGATCAGCATGTTGGCGGTGCTCGGCACGCTCGGGCCGATGATCGGCCTGCTGGGCACGCTCAAGGGGATGATCGGCGCCTTCGGCGCAGATCGGCACGACGGCTGGAGCGAGCATCGACCCCAGCGCGGTGGCCAACCGGCTCTCCGAGTCGCTGTTGATCACGTTCGAGGGCGTGTTGCTTTCGGTGCCGGCCATTTATTTCTATGCCCTGTTTCGCAACCGGGTAATCCACATCTCCACCTCGGTCACGCTCAGCGCCGATCAATTTCTGCGGCACTTCTCCCATGCGGGAAGGGCCAAGGCGTCGGCCGCCGCCCCGCCCCCCAAACCCACGACATAACGGGGCCGTTGTAGGGCGGACTTAGTCCGCCTGGCAAATACGAGGCGGATTGAAATCCGCCCTACAACAAGAGGAACGCCAATGGCAGGACGGATGTCGCAGGATGTCAAGGCCGATCCGAACCTCACGCCCATGTTGGACATGGTGTTCCAATTGATTACCTTCTTCGTGATGGTGATGACGTTCAAGTCGGCCGAGATCGACTTCAATCTGAGTCTGCCGGTGGTCGGGTCGGCCCGGCCTGTCAAAACCGAAGGGCGCACGGGCCTGATGGTGCTGAATATCGATCAGGCCGGCAATCTGAGGACCACCCAGCCGATCCACGACATCGACGGCTTCGTTCGCATCCAATCGCAAGCCACGCTGCTGGCCAACCACATGACGCCGGCCGATCTGGAAGCGGGCGGCGAGTTGCCGACGACCGTCGTGATCCGCGCCGACCGCGCCACGCCGTTCGGCAAGCTCAATCGGGTGATCAAGGCGTGTCAGGAGAACGGTTTTCGCAAGTTCGCCATGAAGGCCCTGGAAAAAGAACCCGCCCCCGCTCGGAAGGGATCGTAACGTGCGACGCAGAAGAAAACAACGACGCAGCCAGGCGGACGTCGAGCTGAATCTGGCGGCCATGCTCGACATGGCCTTCCAGTTGCTCGCCTTCTTCGTCCTCACGTTCCGGCAGACGCCGTTGGAAGGACAGATTTCGCTGCGACTCCCGCCGCCCCAGGCGACCGTGGTGGCCAAGGAGGGCGAAGCGGCGGGCGCCGACGCGAACAACAAGAATCCCCTGCAAGGCATGAACACGCTGACCGTCAGCGTGTCGGCCGACCCGCGGTCGGGCGTCATCAACGGACTGCGCATCGGCGAATCGCCGGTCCCGGGCATTGCCGCCCTCGACGGGAAACTCAAAGAACTGTTTCGCGACCAAGGCAACCCCTTCGACCAGGTCATCATTCAGGTGAGCGATTCCTGCCGCTACGAAGAACTGATGAAAATCATTGACGTATGCACGCACCAAACGTTGCCCGACGGGAAGAAACTCTCGAAGTTGAGTTTCGTGGAACTGCCCGGCGGATAGAGAGACGCTTGTAGGAGGCGACTCCTGTCGCCCCCAAAAATGCGAGAAGGAAGAATCGTTTGTCATGCGGCGATACCGACGAGAACGACCGGCGGCGATCGGGTTCCTCGGCCGGGAACTGCGCTGGATGGCCCTGGGCGTTACCACGCTCGTGGTGCTCTTTCTGCTGATGTCGCGGTTCCGCGAAGAGGGCGCGCCCGCTCGGCTTGCCGTCGCCCATCCAGCGGATGACAAGCCGGCGTCGGCTGGGACAATCGCCAAGCTGCCCCAGCCGACCGGACCCACCGATGAAGACCCGGAAGAAGCGGAAGATGCGAAGGAGGAGTTCCAAGCGCTCAGCGACGGCACGCTGACCCTGGGGCCCGAGGAGATGGTGCCCTACAACCGGCTCGTCTCCTGGGTGAAGAGCCAGTCATTCGCCAGACTTTGGGCCCGGGCGAAGAAGCGTCTGGCTTACACGTACTTGTACGACGACGCCCAGCGGCGCCGCGGCGAGTTGGTGGGCCTCGACGTGGAAATCCGTCTTGTCCGCAGTGCAGGGCACAACGACGCCGGCGTTCCGCTGTACGAAGCCTGGGCGACTACGCAGCAATCGGGCAACCATCTGTACGATCTTGTTGTGGTCGATTTTCCCAAAAAGATGCCGGTAGGCGTCGGCATTCGAGAAAAGGCGCGATTCGCCGGCTACTTCCTCAAGGTTCAGGGCTATGAGTCGGCCGTCGCAAAACCCGGCCGGCCGCCGGAGAGGGCCCCGTTGCTGATCGGCCGCCTCGATTGGAAGCCGACAACCGCGCCCGAGCAAGCCGCCGGTGCCGCTTGGCAAGACTGGATATGGCTGGCGGCAGGCGTGGCGTTTGTTGTGCTGATGGCGGCGGCGGGATTCATTCTCTGGAAAGGCGGAAAGGCGACTGCCCGTCGCAACACGCTCACGCCTCCCGCCGGCGGCGTGATTCCGGTCGAGACCTGGCTGGAGCAATGCAACGCAGAGTCGCACGATGGGGGGGACCAAGCGGAACATCCGTAGGTTATGCTTCAGCATAACGGTCGCCTGTGCCGTTTGTTATGCTGAAGCATAACCTACAACAGGCCGTTGGAACATCCGCGTATGCTCGATTCGATCCAACCGTCCTTGACGGGGGGGATCGTTTGGTCGATCATTAGAGTAACGGAACACGAGTGCGTTTTGGAGCGTCGCTTCCCCTCTCCTTTTGGGAGAGGGTTATGATGACCCCAAACCCTCACCCCCGGCCCCTCTCCCAAAGGGAGAGGGGAGAGGCTTCGAAGGAGTGCAACGGCAATGGCGGAAGAAGGGCCGGTCAACGAGCCTGCGTCTCGCGCCAGCTTGCCGCCGGCGCTGCCGCCGGCCGCGCCGGAGTCGTCGCCCCGCGGCATTCTGGGACGGGCTAAGGACTGGGTCGTCGATGACGGTCCCTGGTGGCTGTGCAGCTTCGTCTTTCACGCCGTATTGGTCTGTTCGCTGGCGTTGATCGGCGGCAGGGCGATCGAGAAGGTTGCCGGCGACGCCCCGTCGTTCGACGAGGCGAAGGTCGAGCAAATGGCGGTCGTGCCCGAGAAAATCGAGCGATTCGACGTCGGCGAGGCGCCGGAAGACCCGACAGAACTGAACGCCGAGACTCTCACTCTGGAAAAGCCCGCCCAACTGGCCCAAGAGGCCGAATTCAACGACGAGAGCGAGCATTTCGAACATCGCGGCGGCGGGATGCCCTCGGACACCAAACAGGCGAACACCGGCGGTCTCGGCGGACTCGACATTCAGGACATCGGCGCCGGGCCAAGCGTCAAGGGCAAAGGGGGCGTCGGCGTGGGAATCGGCACCGGCACTCACCCCGGCAGCGGCGGCAGCGGCTACGGCTTCGGCAGTCGCGGAAGCGGCAGCCGAAAGGCCATGTTGGCCAGCGGCGGCGGCACCAAGCAATCGGAACGGGCCGTGGCCGGCGCCCTGAACTGGCTCGCACGCCATCAACTCTCCGACGGAAGTTGGAGCCTCAGCGGCTACAAGAGCCGCTGCAAGGACGCCACGTGCACCGGACCCGGCAAGACCGGCGATCGGTCGGCCGCCGCCACCGCCTTGGCCCTGCTGCCCTTCCTCGGCGCCGGACAAACCCACGAGTCGAAAGGTTTCTACAAGAACACCATCGCGGCCGGAATCCGCTTTCTGGTGAGCAACGAGCAGCCCAACGGCGACCTGCGCATCGGCGGCGACATGTACGACCAGGGCCTGGCCACCATCGCACTGTGCGAATGCTATGGAATGAGCAACGCCAAGGACATCAGAAAGGCCGCGCAGGCCGCTCTGAACTTCATCATCGAGTCGCAGAATTCCAAGGACGGCGGCTGGCGCTATCAACCCGGCCAGCCGGGTGATCTGTCGGTGAGCGGATGGCAAATCATGGCGCTGAAGAGCGGCCAAATGGCCTATCTGAACGTGACTCCCGCCGCCCTGGATAACATCAGAAAGTTCCTCAGGGCGGCATCGTTCGACGGCCGCGGCGGCGGTCGCTTCGCCTACAAGCCCGGCAACGAATTCTGCGACGGCATCGTGATCCATGAAGGAGAAGTGGTCAAGAATGACGACGCTGAACGGGCAGTGACGGCGATCGGGCTGCTCTGCCTGGAGTATATGCACACGCCCCGCAACGATCCCGCCATGGTCCAGGGCACGACCTACATCATGAAGTCGCTGCCCGACACCGGCGCCCGCAACATCTACTACTGGTACTACGCCACGCAGGTGATGCACAACCAGATTGGGCCCGACTGGGACGCCTGGAACCGAAAGATACGGCATATCCTGATCAGCACGCAGAACAAAGAGGGCTGCGCCACCGGCAGTTGGGATCCGCACAAGCCGGCAACGGACATGTGGGGCGACATCGGCGGCCGACTGATGATGACCAGCCTCTCCGCCTTGACGCTCGAAGTGTACTATCGCTATCTGCCCCTGTACAAACTCGACGAGGAAGCCAGCGGCCCTCCACCCGGCGCCGCGCCGGCAAAGCCGGAGAAGAAGTAGTCGCCGCAGGTCGGAATCGCCGGTCTTGAGAGAAACGATGCAGAGTTCGTTTGTTGGGCGTCGAATTTGTCTTCGCGGCGGTGAAACGCCCCGCGACTGCGGTCGCGGGGGACGACAACGCATGAACAGTCGCAACTCTCCCCGCGACCGCAGTCGCGGGGCCTTCGGCAATGCGACATCGCTTTCCCGTGCCAACACATCTTCTGATCGTCCGATGAATAGAACGGTCGCCCCGACGCTGATCGTGTCGCTCTGCACCGTCCTGCTGCTCTGCGGCGGCGCGGCGAGGGCGCGAGAAGAACCGCTGCGGTTCGTCCATACGCTGCAGCGAACCGGTTACGGCGACATGGCCGTCCAGTACCTCGACCTTCTGGCCAAACGGCCCGATCTGCCGCCCGAAATCCGCGACGTTTGGGACTTGGAGATGTCGAAAAGCCTCAAGGCGGCTGCCGCCGACGCCTTCGACGCGCGCGACCGCGAGCGGTTGATCGACGAGTCGCAGAAGCACCTGGCGAAGTTTCTCAAGGAGAAGCCCGGCCATCCCGCTGCGGCCAACGCCCTGGCCGAGTGGGGCGACTTCCTGCTGAGGCAATCGCAAGAACTCATTCACGCGGCCAAGGTCTTCGAGGGCAAAAATGCGGCGCAGCACGAAAAAATGCTGGCCGATGTACGGGCATGCCTTGCCGAGGCGCGGGAGAAGTTCCAGCAGGCCGCCGCGAGATTTCAGGCACGCATCCAGCGTTTGCCCCACCCGTCAGGCCCGGTCGGCAGGAGGACGGAACGGCCTGAATTAGCCGAGGCGCGACAGGAAGCGGAAACTGCGTTGCTGGATGCCGAGTTCCAACTCGCCTGGATCGACTATTGCATGGCTCAGGCCTATCCGGCCAAGAGCCCCGAACGCACGACCGCTCTACGGAAGGCCGCCACGGAGTTCGACGACGTCTTTCAGCAAAACCGCACGGGCGCCGGCCAAACCGTCGGCCTGTATGCCCATCTCTGGCACGGCAAGACCGCCGAGGAGCTTGGCGACGACCAACTGGCGTTGGACATCTACGACGAAGTGCTGGCCGGCGCGCCGGATCCGGCCGACAGAACGGCCGCAACGGGCCTGGAGCCGCTGTTCGCCCAAACGCAGTACTTCCGGCTGCTGATCGTCGCCAAGCAGAACCCGCAGCAGTTTCTCTCCGAGGCGAAGGCCTGGCTGGAGCAATACCGCCGTTTGCGGCAAACCGACGGCTACCAGGGCGTCGCCCTCGAGTTGGCGAAGGCCAAGCTTGCGGCGGCCGACAAAGCGAACGGTCCGGAGAAGACAAAACGCACGTCCGAAGCCCTGCAAATCCTGATCGAGATGGCGAAGACCCGCAGCCAATATCAGGGGGAGGCCATTTTGTTGCGGCGTCAGGTATTGAAAGCGGCGGGAAGATCGGATCTCGACATCCACACGTTCGAGGAGGCGGTGGCGCTGGCCGACGCCGCCATGGCCGCCTCGCAGTGGGACCGCGCCCGAGACGCTTACACCAACGCCCTCGACATCGCCCGCGAGCAGAAGCGCAACGACCCGGCGGCAGTCAAGGCGGTGCAGGAGGCATTGGCCCGCGCCCGCTACAATATCGCCTGCGATCTGTTCCGCAAAGGAAAGTTGAACGAGTGCATGGACTCGCTAAGCCTCATCGTCTTCGAGGATCCGCAAAAGAAGACGGTTCGGCAACAGACAGCGCCATTGCGGCCGAAGCGGCGTCGTTGGCGGTCGCGGCGGCGCTGAATCTCTACGTGCACGCCCCGGCCGACCAGAAGCCGGCTGCGCTGGCGAAGCTGATGAGCGTGGCCGAGTTCACCGAGAAGAATTGGCCCGATCGCCCCGAGGCCGACGATGCCCGCATGGCTCGCGCCGAGGCGAAGCTGGTCGTCGGCCAAGTCCGCGACGCCATCGACATCTTCGAGCGCGTCAACCCGAAATCGGATCGCTATCCCCTGGCGATGTACCGGGCGGGGCAAGACTACGCCGCTCTGTATGGAATGGAGAAGCGAAAGCCGGAGAAGGACCGCAACGCCAAGCAGATGGCGGCCGACCGCGGCAAAGCGATCCAACGCTTGCAGGCCGCCCTGGCGGTTCTCAACAAGGCGGTCGAGCCCGGCAAACCGCTGCCGGAACACTTCGCCGACGCGCAGCTCCTGCTGGCCGAGATTCGGGCGGAAGGCGGCGAAATGCGCGAGGCCGCCGCGCTCTACCGGCCGCTGGTCGATGCCGTCAAGGCCGCGAAGCCGCAGACGCTCGACGAGACGATGATCCGCATCTTTCTCGGCTCCGCCCGAGCGTATTCGGCGATCGGCGAGATCGACAAGGCCGCCGAGGTCAGCGACGTGCTGATCGACCTTGGCCCCGACACGCCGCAGGTCGATCTCGTGCTGACGCAGTTCGCCAGGCTGTTGGATTTCGAGCGAAAGAAAGCCGCCGCCGCAGTGATGGAGTTGCAGAGCGACGCGGCCAAGAAGTCGCAGTGCGACGCCGCCAAGCAGCGATTGGCGTCGCTCGAAACACTGTTGGGCAAGTTTCTCGTCAAGCTGGCGAAGCGCAAAGAGTTGTCGCTGGCGACGATGGTCTTCATCGGCGATGCGCTCGGCGCGGTCGGCATGACCGACGACGCCAGCCGGGAGTATCAGAAGATCATCCAGCGCGACAAAACCGACCCGGCGTTCGCCAAGGCGGCCGCCAGCGCCATGCCGCGCGTCCACGCCCAGGCGATCGGGCTGCTGCGGAGGCAAGGAAACTTCAAGGAAGCCCTGGATCACGTCAACGAGTTGATCAAGGCGCATCCGCGGGCGTTGGAGCCGCTGATGGAGAAGGGATACATTCTGGAAGGCTGGGCGGAGAAGGAGCCGGCACGCTTCGACGAGTCCGTCTCGCATTGGGTAATGTTGCGCTCGAAGTTGCAAGCCCTTCGTCCCAAGCCGCCTGAGTATTATGAAGTGATGTATCGCGTGGCGGCGTGTCTGGTGCGCGAGGCCGAGAAGAGCAGCGACAAAGCGACCGTTTTGGATCGGGCGCGGAAGGCCGAGCAGGTGCTCAAGGCGGCCTTGGTGCTCAATGCCAAGCTCAACGGCCCCGACACGGTCGCCCGCTACCGAGTTCTGCTCGACCGCGCGATCGTCCTGCAAGGCCGCCAGCCCGAGCGGAAAGATGAGAAGAAGCCATGAAGAAACCAACAGGTCTTCACACAGCCGCTGAGCCGCTTGCGGCTTCGCAAGAGCCGCCGGCTGATCGATGTTTCCGGCAAATCCCGCTCACGATCTGCATTTTCCTGCTGCTGGCGGCCCTGATGGGCAGCGTCTCGGCGAAAGAGCCGGCGAAGAAAGCCGCCGACGCCGAGCCGTCGCTGGAGAAGCAGCTCGAAGGGCTCGGCTTCACCTCGGCGCCGAGGGAAGGCGGCAAGGGCCGCACCGTGCTCTTCGGTTTGGTCGGCGAGGGCTACAAATTCGTCTACGTCATCGACCGCTCCGGCAGCATGGGTGGCGATGGCCGGCAGGCGCTGCGGAAGGCCAAGGCAGAACTGATCCGCAGCCTCAAACAACTCGACAAGGTCCACCAATTCCAACTCGTCTTCTACAACGAGCGGCCGGTCGTTTTCAATCCGACGGGCGCAGCCGGCCGACTGGCCTTCGCCACCGACGAAAACAAGGAGCGGGCGATCCGGTTCCTCGATACGATCGTGGCCGACGGCGGCACGGCGCACGAGGACGCCCTGCGGGTGGCCATTCGACTGCGGCCCGACGTGATCTTCTTCTTGACCGACGCCGACGACCCGAAGCTCACGCCGGCCCAATTGGCAAAGATCCGCCATCTGGCGGCGGGCATCATCATCCACGCCGTCGAGTTCGGGCCGGGGCCAAAGCCCGCCGGAACGAGCTTTCTTGCCGCTCTGGCCGGACAGAACGGCGGCAAGTACGTCTACGTCGACGTCTCAAAACACAAGGCCGCCGATTCGCGCTCGAAGTGAGCGCATCACCGGTGGGGCAGACATTCCTGTCTGCCCAGCGCGCCGGCGTTCTCCCCGGCAGACAAGAATGTCTGCCCCACCGGCTCATCCCCGACAAGAATGTCTGCCCCACCGGCTCATCCCTGCCGTATTCTGGCGGCGTCCTCGACCGTGGCGTTCTCGAAAACCATCGCGTGCAGCGCCTTGAGGACGGCGGCGGGCCGGTCGCTTCCCCATACGCGGCGGCCGATGGCAACGCCGCTGGCGCCGTGCGTCAGCGCCTCGTGGACTTGCCGGAAGAACGACTCTTCGCCGGAAGTTTTCGGGCCGCCCGCCATGATCACCGGCAGATGGCCCGACGCGACGGCCGCCGCGTAGCCTCCCGGATCGCCGTTATAAACGGTCTTCACCATGTCGCAGCCGTATTCCAAGCCGAGGCGAATGGCCAGGGCCAAATCGGAGGAAGTCGGCATGGTCTGAGCGGGATCGGCATAGGAGACGCGCGGAATGATCTCGCCGCACAGCGGCATGCCGATTCGCTCGCACTCGGCGGAGACGGCGGCCAGCTTGTGTAGCAGCGCCGATTCGATCTGAGCGTCGCCGATTCCCACGTAGCAGTTGACCACAACCATGTCGGCCCCCAGGGCTGCCGCCTCCTCGGCATTGTGCAAAAGGTGCATGATCGTGTCCGGTCCGCCCAGGTGCGACAGCGTGGTATCGATCCGCAAGATGATTCCCAGATCGCCGACCTCGGCAACCGCCTTGCGCAGCGCCCCGGCAGTCAAGAGGACGGCGGTCGCGCCGTGGTCCCGCGCCAGCGCTACCAGATTAGCCGGATTCTCATTGCCGGGCTGAGGTCCGAAGTAGATGGGATGATCAAAGGGGAGCACAAGGGCCTTTCCCTGACGGAAGACGCGCCTCATACGCAATTGTTTGCCCATGCTTGTCGCAATCATGAGAGTCCTTCTTTTTTTCGAGTAGGATCAACTGTATTCCATCACCGCCCGCAGATAGGCGAGAATGTTCTCCCAAGGCACTTCGGGTTCGAGAACGTGCGTCGGGCAGGGGAAGTAGCCGGCCGGGCCGAGAATGTCGATCGTCTCTTGCACCGTGCGGTACACCGCGTCCGGGGTGGCGAACGGCATCGTCGTCTGCGTTCCGATTCCGCCCCAAAAGGCCAGCCGATCTCCGAATCGCTTCTTCACCTCGCCCAAATCGAGGCATTCCGGCTGCACCGGGTTCAAGACGGTGACGCCGATCTCGATCAGGTCGGGAATGATCGCCAGGCACTTGCCGTCGCTGTGGTAGCAGACGGGCAGATCGGGCCGCACTTCGCGGGCCGCGCGGATCACCGCCGCGTGCCGCGGCTTGAACCACTGGCGGTACATCTGCGGACTGATGAACATCGCAATCTGCGTGCCCATGTCGTCGCCGATCTTCAACAAATCGACGCCCGCCGCGGCGTAACGCCGCGCCTGAAAACAGCGAATCTCGGTGATGCGGTCGAGCAGGTATTCGGCGAACGAGGGGTTGAAAGCGAGATCGCTGAACAGTTCCTCCATTCCCCGCATGTGCCAGGCGATTTCGAAAATCGTCCATTCCATGAAGCCGATGACGAACAGGTCGCGGTCGTGAAGCTCGCCGCACCTGGGCGTCGAGGTGTTGGTGCCGCTCGGGCGGCGTCAAATCGGGGAAGGGATACCGCTCCAACTCTTCCAGCTTGCCGAGCCGCTTCATCGGATGCTCGATGTGGATGAAGTGGTGCATCGAGCCCGGTTTCACCCCCACGCCCCATTCGCCGACTTCCCAGCCGGGCGGATTCCACAACCGCGGCACGCCTTCCGGATAATACCCGCTGAAATCCGGCAGCGCGGCCGGCGGGCGAAGAAGACGTCGCGGACTTCCAACGCAAAATGGTCGGCAGGATCGACGTCGCCGTGCCGGTCGCGAAAGGACTCCAACAGGCGCCGGCGTCAATTTCAATTCGCGCGGCAATCGATCGGGCCGCTGGCGGGCAACAACCGCCAAGGTTCGCTCGCGTGGGGTCATGAGTCATTCCTTCTCCATCAAGTGATAGACATCCTCAAGCGAGGTAATCCCGCGGTGGCTGATCTGCGTGGTGCACAGCCCGCCGGCGGCGTTGCCCAATCGCAGCGACTGCTCCAAGGGCAAGCCGCGGCTGACTCCCAGCAGGAATCCGGCCGCGAAGGCGTCGCCGGCGCAGGTAGTATCGAGCACTTCCACGCGGCAGGCCGGGACTTCCGAGATTCCATCCTTCGTGGCCAGCAGCGCCCCCGCTCGCCGCGCTTGACCGCGACGGCCTTCGGTCCCCGCAACAACAGGTCGGCAGCCGCCTCGCGCGGATTGCTCTTGCCGGTCAGCATCGCCGCCTCTTCGTCGTTGGTCATCAAGTAGTCGATTGCGGGCAATGCGCCGTCCAGCTTTTTCATCCATCGGCCGTTGATGTCCCAGTCGGTATCGAGCGAAGTGATGCAGCCGAACGATTTCGCCCTGCCCATCAACTCGGCCAGATCGAGATTGAGCAGCTTCATCGCGCCGCCGACGTGCACGATGCGGGCGGACTTCAAGACCGCGTCGTCCACGTGGCGGTTTGCCAGGCGCTCGTTGCCGCCGGTTCGGTAGAAGAACGACCGCTGGCCCGTGGCGGCGACCAGAACGATCGCCGCCGACGTGGGCGCATCGGCCTGGCGTACGACGGCGTCCAGTCGGACGCCCGCCGTTTGCAGATCGGCCAACAGCGCGTCGCCCAGGGTGTCGCGGCCGATCAAGGCCGCCAGCCGCACTTCGGCGCCGAGCTTCGCCAAGACGGCGGCCGTGTTCGCCGCGCATCCGCCGCTGAGCAACTGCAACTGCTCGACCGGTTCCGCCGTGCCGGCAAGCGGCAGGCGATCGACCGACCGCACGACGATGTCCGCAACCGCTTGTCCTATACAGACGATTGTCACGTTGTCTCTCATTCAGGCGTCGCGTTAGAATGATTCGATCGCATTTGCAGGACGGATTCGGAAATCCGTCCCACGGCGAGCGGCGTACTGCATTTTGGCGGGTGCTCTCACAAAGCCCTCAACGCCGGGTCGTACATGGCGACGATGTTTTCCGTGAAAATATCCTGCTGGAGGTTGTGGGACGGGGCGAGGATATAGCCGCCGCCGCGGCCCAGAATCTTCACCCGCCGTTGCACTTCCTTGCGAACGGCTTCGGCCGGCTCCAACGGCAGGAGATACTGGATGTCGATGCCCCCGTGAAAACAGAGCCGACTGCCGAAGTCGCGTTTCAATCCCTCCGGCTCCATCCCCACCGCGGCCGGCTGGATGGGGTTGAGGATGTCCACGCCCAACTCGATCAGGTCCGGGATCAGTTCCCTTACGGATCCGCAAGAGTGGAACATGAACTTCACGCCGTTGCGGTGAGCCTGCTCAGCGAGGGTCTTGATGGGCGGAGCGATGAAGCGTTGGAACATCTTCCGGCTCTGCAGCAGGCCGGCTTGAGTGCCCAAGTCGGTCAACGCCCAAAAGACGTCGATCCGTCCGCCGGTGGCCTCCAAGCACCTGGTGAAGTCTTCGACGAAGAAATCGAGGAACTTCTGCAAGATGAAATCCACCCAGTCGGGGTTCAACGAAGTGTCGCAGAGGAAGTTTTCCCAGCCGCGCACCAGCGCCGGCCGCTCGAAAATGTCGGCGTTTCCGTAGGCGATCGCGTAGCCCTCATACTTGTCGCACAGCTCGGCCAGCCCGGAGTAATCCACCTGGTCGCACGAAGGCCAGGCGAACGCCGCGATTTCATCGAGACTGGAGACGTCAGCCAGCGCGCCGGCGACGTGCTCCCAGTCTTTGCCCCAGGGCGTGTTGGCCATCATCCACCGCTCGCCCCACATGTTCCGTTTCACGCCGTTGCAAACGACGTCCGGCGGATAGACCGGCGAGACGTAGCGCACGTCGACGTCGAGCCGTTCCAGCAGGGCGTCGCGGCTTTTCAGACCCAGGTCGCCCAACAGCCGTTCCCAGACGGGCTCTTCCGCCCAAAAATCGACCGGCACGCGATCCGTCTCCCGATGATCGATCGCGGCCAACACGCGCTCTCGCGGCAACATCACGGTATCACCTGCCCTTCTGCTTCTTCATTTGGGGACGGTCTTCCAGTACACGGCATAACGCTTCCCGAAAAGGCAATAGAACGGCACGAGCGTAATGTCGGCGTCCTTCGCTCTCGCGTGAAACTCCAAGCATTTGCCGGAGGGCTTGATCGACGCCGACAGCTTGTCGCGGTCGATCGAAAGCAGGGGAACCGCCGAGGGAGGGGCGCCGTAGCGTGGCTGTTGAGTTCCTTCGGCGAGAGATCGCCCAAGCAGCCCGCCAAAACGATCGGGCCGTACATAATCGCAACCGTGTCCTTGTCGTCCGGCATGGCTTCAAGGTGCAGACTCATCGGCAGTGCCAGCGACAGACGGTCGCCGTCTCGCCACGTGCGGCGGACCTCGATGTAACTTCCCGGCGTGACCGGCCAGTCGGGCCGCGGCGAGCCGTTGAGCCTTACGGCGACGCTGCCCGCGACCCACGAGGGGATTCGCAGCCGAATCGCCAGCTCGACGGGCCGTCGGACTGCGAACCGCAACGAGGTGCCTTGTTGCTCGGGGAAGCTGGTCTCTTGCTTGAGCGTCAGCCCTTTTTCCGGCCAACTCAGTTCCGAAGCAATGAACAGATTCACCCACACCGAGTCGCAACCGTGGAAATAGACGCCGTCGGCCAGCTTGGCGAACGATTCCACGCCGGTGCCACAGCAGCACCAAAACGAATCCAGCGGCGAAGCGAACGTCCGCCAGTAGCCGCCGGCCAGCGGCACGAAGTACATCGTCGTCCCGGTTTCGGGATTGATCGTGCCGAGAATGCTGTTGAACAGAGCACGTTCGTAGAAATCGGCGACTCGCGGATCGCCGGTCCAGGCAAAAACGTGCCGCGTGAGCTTGAGCATGTTGTAGGTGCAGCAGCATTCCTGCGTCTCGTTGCTCAGTTCGCCGGCGAGCTTATCCGCGGCGGTCCGCCAATGTTCGTGGTTGCTCGTTCCTCCGGTTACATAAGAGCGATGCTCCGCGACTTGATGCCAGAAATACTCGGCGATTCTGCGGAACCGTCGATCCCCGGTAATTTCATAGGCCCGCGCGGCGCCGACGATCTTGGGAATCGTCGTGTTGGCATGAAGACCGGTCAGTGCATCGCGCCCTTCGGCGAGGGGCTCGTAAAGTCTCTCGTGATCGAAACGCCGGGCGACTTCAAGATGCCGCGGGTCGTGCGTGATCGCATAGAGATTGTAGAGGGCCTCGTTCAGCCCGCCGAATTCCACCTCCAGGATCCGCTGCCAGCGCTCGGGCGAGAGCCGCCGCGAACGGGCGTCGATCCAGCCGGCCATTTTCTCGGCGATATCGAGGGCCTGTCGATTCCCGCAATAAACGTACGTATCCAGCAGGCCGGCCATCAACTTGTGGACCGTATAATAGAGGCCTTCCACGCTTCTATCGCCGGCTTCGAGGCGATCGAAGACACTTTCCGGTTCGGCGTGTAGATAGCCGCTGCCGCCGAGCGCACGCTGGCATTTGGCCAGCTCGGCGACGAGGTAATCGAGTTGTCGTTTCCATCGGTCCTCGCCCGTGGCGACGTAGAGCATCGCCCGGGCGGAGAGCGAATGTCCGAAGAACTCGCCACGCCCGCCGTGGTCGGGCGATTCCCAGCCTCCAAGGGGCGCAGCCGTGCTTGGCAAGCCGGCCGTCACGCGAAACACGTGTAACTGGCGGTCGAGATCAAGGCTCGCCAAGTAGTGCGCGTTCCGTTCCAGGGCTTTTCGGAAGGGCCCGTCGAGAAGCCGCACCTGCCGCAAATCAAACGCTTGCGCAACGCTGGAATCGGTCGTCATCGCCGCGGACGCAGCCGGCAGCGTCGCAGCGATGCCCAGGATTCCAAAAGCCAGCAGGGTTGCGGCCAGGCGGTTACGCATAACGCGTTTCTTCCTTAATGCGCGGCAAGGACGCCTTGCCGACCGTCGACTCGCGAATCATCAGTTCGACGGGCAATTGAATCGGCTCCGGTTGTCCGCCCTCGCCCATGCAGGCCAACAGCATCTTGGCCGCGTGTCGGCCCAGCAGCGGCCGCGGCTGCTGAATCGTGGTCAGCGAAACCTTCAGCAGTCGAGATTGCGGCAGATCGGCATACCCGACCACCGCAACGTCTTCCGGCACGCGAATGCCGTGAACGGTGCAGGCCTCCATGACGCCGACGGCGACGTTGTCGCTGAAACAGAACACCGCGTCGGGCCGCGGCTCCAGGGCGAGAATCCTCGTGAGCGCTTGATATCCGCCTTCTTCGGACGGCGCCGCTTCCAGGGCGTACTCGGTTTGCGGGAGAATGCCGTGCCGGATCAGCGCCGCCGTATAGCCGGCGTGCCGCAGCCGGTTGGTCGAAACCGCCAACGGACCGCCCACCCGGGCAATTCGCCGCCGCCCGGAGGCGATCAGATGCTCGACGACCAGCCCGGCGCCAACCTCATCCTGGGTGCTGACGCTGTAGAACGGCGTTTCCGGGAAGGTCCGATCGATCAGCACGAAAGGGATCTTTCGCTGCCAGAGTTCCCAGAACAGTCCGGCGTCGCCCGTCTCTTGCGCCGGGGCGATAATCAGGCCGTCCACCTGCCAGGAGAGCAAGTCCTCGATGCGGGCGCGCTCGATCTTCGAGTCGGCGTTGGTGTCTGCCAGGATGACACTGTATCCTGCCCCCGCCAGATGCGTCTCGATGGCGCTGGTGACGATGGGGAAGAAACTGTCGGTCAGCGACGGCACCACCAGGCCGACGATCCCGGTCTTGGCGAGCGTCAGCCCCCGGGCGAGCTTGCTCGGCTTGTACCCGAGTTTGGCGGCGGCGGCCCGAACCTTGCTCTTCGTCTCGGGGGCATAGGGAATCTTCTTCGCGGCGCTGCCGGAGATCGAGAGGATCCGCGAGGCCGTAGATTTGCTCACGCCCGCCAGGTTGGCCACGTCTCCCAGTGTTGGAACCCCATTTGCCACGGCAATTCTCCCGCCTAATCGTGCTAATCGTGAGGACTGACGTACTGAACGCCCAGCAGCGTGCAGAGCATTCGCACGTCCTCGGAAATGTCGTCCATCGCCATCGCGAGGTGATGCGGGAACCCGCCGTCGAGCACCAGGCGGTTGAGTTTACGATAGTCGGGCACGCGGATGTCGGAGGCGATGCACGCCCAGCCCTTGGCCGTCTCGGGGCTGCTTTCGCCGCGGAAAGCGAGCAGCTTGAAGCAGCCTGCGGCGTCTTGCGTGAGGCAAAGGCCGGTCTTCGGCCCGAAGGCGAACTGGCCGATGAGCACGGGCCCCATCTTCCCGCCGCCCTGGCGGATGACCGGATGCAGGGCAACGGCCTCGCACGGCGCGCCGCGGCATTGGCCCGAGGCCATCTGCCCGCAGATTCCCACGCCGCAGTGGCCCAACTGGATGATCTCCGACGCGCCCGTGTAGCTGATCCAATCGAGGCACGCGGCCGGCCTGTTCGAGAGCAAGGTTCCGATTGTCTGCGCCACGGCCGTCGGCCAATCGCCCTCGCAGGCCGCCGAGGTCACGTCTCCGTTGGCCAGAAGCAATCCCATGCTCAGACACGCGCTGATGCCGATGTACGGCTCATTCTGTTCCGGCCAGCAGCGGAAGGCGGCCGAAGTGTAGCCGTTGGCCCGCAGGATCGCCCGGTAAGCGTGATACAGCCGGGCGCCGCGCTCGACCATCGCGGCGTCGACCTGAACCTCGCGGCCCGTGGTGATTTGCGCGACCGTGCGGCGGATGTCGTCTTCGCTGAAGGCCGATTCTCCCAAATGGCCCTGTGCCTTGCCCGAACGGTATACTTCCATGACGGCGGTCGTGTCGACCATCTCGACGCGCGTGCCGAAGACCTTGGCGAAGGCGAATTGATTGCCGGTGGCGGAATGAAATCCGCTGGGGGCGTCGCCGAAGCGGCAGAGCAAATCGCGGCGAAGAAACCGGATCGTCCCCGCCACGCGGAGCAAGCGCGCGAACACCTCCTGGAAGCCCTCGCTGGCGAATGGGCCGGGGATGGTCACGATCCGCCGGCCGATTTGCGCGGCGACATGATTGTTCATAATGACGCCGCACCAGGCGTTGGTTTCCCACTCGGCGACGCCCGGCTCTGGCTCGGCGACCACCGCCAGCGGCGTCTTGCTCAGGCCCGGATGGGTCGCCAGCGTCAGAAAGACCTGCCCGTTGGGAAAAGCGATGTTGGCCAATACGACCGCATCGACGCCGGCGGCGGCCAGTTGGTCGGCGACGGCCAGGGCCTCGTGGGGGCCAAAGATCCGTGCACTGACGATCGACTTCGGGTCGATCTGGCCGGAAGCGATCAATTGCCCGACGTATTCTCGCAGCGCGTTTTCCGAACGATCCTTGGTTTGGGCGTCGTAGACGCCGATCGAGTTGATCACCAGTCCGAGTTTGGGAACGGGTCGAAGTTGGAAAGAATTGTTCATGGCAGGGCTTTGGGGTTGATCCGTGGCGCCGGAATACAACCGGTTGTATTGCGTCGGCCCCTCTGATTCTGCCAAGTCTCGGGGCACCCGTCAAGGGGTTTTGTCGGGTAATGTGATCGGAAGTAGGGTGGGGGCCTTGACGTCGTCTCTGTGCTGCGTTAGTATGTGCAACCGGTTGCAGACATTGCTGTCTTCCATGAGGCCATCATGCAGAACTCGCTTCTGTTTGCCGTGGGGGGCGTGCCGAGGCAATTGCTGATGCTCGCCCCCGTGGATTGGCTCATCATCGCACTCTATTTCGTCGCCGTGCTCGGGATCGGGTTCTATCTGAAGCAATTCGCCGGCACCGGCGAAGACTTCTTCATGGCCGGCAGAAAGATGACCGCCTGGATAGCGGGCTTGAGCTTCATCTCGGCCAACTTGAGCGCGCTGGAAACGATCGGCTGGTCGGCACAGACCTACCAATACGGACTGCTGGCGGCGCACTCGTACTGGTTCAACGCCGTTCCGGCAATCATCTTCCTCGCGATGGTGATGATGCCGTTCTATTACATTTGCCGAACCCATTCCGTTCCCGGCTATCTGAAGCTCCGTTTCGACGGCCGCAGCAGCACCGTGGCCGCAACCTCGTTCGCCTTCATGACGGTCATGGCGTGCGGGGCCAGCATGTTCTCGATGGCGAAAATCCTGCACTTGCTGCTCGGTTGGGACATGAGCGTGAGCATCTGGACCGCTTCGGTCACGGTGGCCGTTTACGTGACCCTCGCCGGCCTGATTTCCGCGGTCTTCAACGAAGTGGTGCAGTTCTTCTTGATCTGGTTGGGCACGCTCTTGATCCCGATTCTCGGCATTATCGACGCCGGCGGATGGACTGCCATGACCGAAACGATCCACAGGAACATTCACGCCATCCATCCCACGCTCGTCGGCCAGAAGTTCACCTGTCTCTGGCAGAACCTGGGTTCGTTCGACAATCCGATGGGCGTCGATTGGATCGGCCTGGTCTTCGGCTTCGGCGTATCAGGGTTCTCCTACTGGTGCACCGATTTCTTGCAGGTGCAGCGGGTGATGGTCGCCAGAGACCTTCGCTCGGCGCAAAACGGCACGCTGATCGGGGCCGTGCTGAAGATGTGCATCCCGTTCATCGTCATCCTTCCGGGGCTGCTGGGATTGGCCGTGCTTACGAATGCCGACCATACGCCGATGGTGCTGGTGCCCGAAAACGATCCTCGCGCAAACATCACGCTCCACACCTACAACGACGTTCTCCCGCTGCTGATGGGAAAGTATCTCGGCCCGGGACTGCTCGGCTTGGGTGTGACCGCGATGATCGCCGGCTTCATGTCGGGCATGGCCGGCAACGTCAGCGCCTTCGCCACCGTCTGGACCTACGACGTCTACAAGCCGCTGATCAATCGCAACGCCAGCGACCGCCATTACTTGAACATGGGGCGGCTGTGTTCGTTGCTGGGCGTGTTCATTTCGATCGGCACGGCCTACTCGCTCTTCTATTTCTCCAACGTCCTCGAATTCTTCCAGACTCTGGGGCTCTTCTTCCTCATCCCACTGTTTGCCGTGGTGATTCTGGGCATGATGTGGAGCCGATGCTCGGCCACCGGCGCCTTCTGGGGCTTTGTCGTCGGCATTGTCGCCTCGGTCGGAATGTACGTCTACGTCCACTCGTTCCCCGATGGCCATCGCCCCGCCCCGCAGGTCGTTCTGGAGAAAAACGCCGTCGTGCGCTTGCAGCAGGTCGCCCTGAAGCGGGAAAAGGACAAAGACGGAAAAGAGACTCCCCTGACGCGGAATATCGTAAGAGTCATCGTCGAGAACGGCAACGTCAAGCTGACCAACGTCCCGTTCACCTACAAAGGCGGAAAGCAGCCGTTCGTTTCCGGGAATCTGACGATCAGTGGCTCCGCCGTCGAATTGCCGGTCGCCTTCCTCGATGCCGAACGAAAGCGGCTTGAAACCGCGCATCCCGACGCAAAGCAAAAGCGGATCGAAACGGCGCGTCTGGTTTCAGAATCCGCCAGGATTGACGACGACCCGATGGTCGCCGTCAAGGTGCTCGCTCCCGAGGTCAAACTGGCCGACTCGGGCGAACCGGTGCAATTCGGCGAGGAAGGAGTGCCGGTCGTCTTGCAGCCCGGTGTGGAAGTGATCGCGCAAGACGTGACCCAGTATTTCAATCCCTCTCCGTTCAATCGATTGCACGACGACCTTATCGCCCGGTCGTGGAAAGCCGAGCCGATCGGCGTGTACATGTATTGCGCCCTTTGGAGTTTCCTCTTGGCGGTGTTGGTTGCGGTGGGTTTGACCTGTTTCACGCCTCCGCGACCTGCCGCCGAATTGGAAAACCTTGTGATGGGGCTGACGAAGGCCCCCGAAGAAGGGCCGTGCCCCTGGTACAAGAAGCCGACGCTTTGGGCAGTCGCGGTGCTCGTCGTCCTGGCCACACTGAACGTCATCTTCTGGTAGAATTGAGTGCGTTGCGTCCCAGATAGCGAGGGCGATCCGGTGTGCCCTGTTCCTCGACAAAGTCGTGGTCCGGCTCGATGGCCGACTGTCACCGTTGAAACCAGCGCCGGGCCGCAAAAGGCGATCGCGCCGTACATCATTTCGGCAAGCCGCTCGACCGACATTCCCGCGTTTCATGCCCAGTGGTTCAAGAACCGCCTCAACGCCGGATACTGCAAGTGGTTGAACCCCTTCAACGGGCGAACGGTTTACGTCAGCTTCCAGCGGGCCAGGGCATTCGTATTTTGGACGAAAAACGCCGCTCCGATCCTGCCGCTGCTCGCGGAACTCGACCGCCGCGGGCTGGCCTACTATTTCCAGTTCACCGTCAACGACTACGAGGCCGAAGGGTTGGAGCCGCACGTCCCGCCGCTTGCCGAACGCCTGGCCACGTTCCGCCGGCTCTCGAAAATGCTCGGAAAACACCGCGTCATCTGGCGATACGATCCCCTGCTGCTCACCGACACGCTGACGGTCGATGACCTGCTGGCCAAGGTGGAGCGGATCGGGCGGGAACTCCACCCGTACACCGAAAAGCTGGTGTTCAGCTTCGCCGACATCACCGGCTATGCCAAGGTCAAGAAGAATCTCGAACAATCGGGCGTCCGCTTCCGCGATTTCGATGAATCGGCCATGCACGCCATTGCCGCGGGGCTTTCCCGCCTGCTGGCCGAGTGGAAGATCGCGGCCTGCACGTGTGCCGAGGCGGTCGATCTTGCGCCTTACGGCATCGGCCACAATCGCTGTATCGACGGCGAGTTGCTGTTGAGAATCTCCGGCAACGACGCTGCATTGCTGTGTGCCTTCGGCGTCGATTCCAGCCCCGGCGCGAGCCTTTCGCCGATGATTCTCGATCAGGATCGTCTGAAGGACAAAGGCCAGCGGAAGGCGTGCGGCTGCATTGCCAGCAAGGACATCGGCCAATACGACACCTGCCCGCACCTGTGCCGCTACTGCTACGCCAACGCATCGCCGCAGATAGTGCGGGACAACATGGAGCGGTTCTCGGCCGAAGCGGAGTCCATCGTGGCCGATCCAACCGGCACACGGATGTGATCCGGCGCAGTAATTTTCTATGGTCAAGAATAGAAAGAATGTTTAGCCGCCGCGTCCACGCGGCGCAGAATCGCCCGTAGTCACAGCGCCGCGTGGACGCGGCGGCTAAACGTTCGGAGGCGACCACCATAATCCGTTACTGCACTCCGTGATCCGCAGCCGCCAGCCGCTTGCGGCTTCGCTGGCGTTGCCTTAAGATGTGCAACAGGGCGATACGCCGACCTCGCGCACGGAACGGCATCATGGGCATTGCATGTCCGCTAGTACTCGTGTTCCTCATTTTCTTTCTGTTCGGCGTGCTGTCCCTGCACAGCGTGAGCCGGCGGCCGAGCCGACAGTTCACCATCCGCGGAATGATGTTGTTCATCTTCCTTTGGGCGGTGTGTCTCTCACAACTCTCGCTTCTGAACCGCACCAGGCCCGGGCTGAATCTTAGTTGCCGGCAAGATTGGATTGTGCCGTTCGCCTGGGTTGTGCTGGCAGTCTTCTACTGGCGATCACGGAACTTTGCCGTATTATTGATCCACAGCACGGGCGTTCTGTTGATCGCCTACTTGTTCGTAATTGCCCTCGTGTGCGGTGTCCAGGGAACTTGGAATAAGGACGAGTGGTATCTTGGGGTCGGCCTGTTGTCCGGCTCGTTCATCAGCCTAATCTTCTTTTCGCTCATGATGCTATTGGCCATAATCCGGCGGCCGCTGTCGCCGCCTCGCAAGGAGAACGACCAAGCATGACCAAAGGCAAGAACACCGGTCGAAAGACGCAGCGGATCGTCCGCATGCCGGCCACCAAGTGCGGCCATCTCCGCAAACGCATGCAGCAGCGATTGAACCTCGGCCCAAAGCCGCGCGGCAAGTGAATGCTACTCGAACAGCCCGTGCAGAAACCATTTTCCATCGCGAAGCCGGCGGAAGAGCCAGAAACGGCTGCCGGAGGCGGTTTCGACGCGGAAATAGTCGCGACCAATCGGACGGCCGCGCCACCAGCCGGTTTCGATCCGCTCCGGCCCCCAACTCCGCGCGACCTCGTGCTCGCAACCGTCAAGTTGAAACCGCAGCGGCGGCCCGTCGGGGGCGATCGACGCCGCCGCCAGCGGAAGTGGACGCGGCAACAACCGCAACGGACGCGGCGGCAATTCACCGTGTGCCACTGCTTGCTTGCAAGCAGTGCCGCCGGCCGTTGGGCTACGCCCAGCACTGCTTCTGCGAAGCAGTGGCACACTACCGGCCGATTGCCCCATCCGGCGAGAGACGCCGGCTCCCTTCCGCCGTTGCCCGCCGACCAGCGGGTCGTAGTGCCAGGAAAGTTCCGGCTGGGCCTCGGGCCGAAGCCGCACGCCGACCACCGCCCGGCTCCCCAGCCGGCTGCCGATCCGCTCGACCAGCGCAGCCAGGCGACGCGGCCGATGCAGATCGCCGTCCAGATCGAAGAGCACCGCCTGTTTGCGAGGCTCCAACGGCGCGCTGAACGAGGCCGCCACCTCGACGGCCGTCACCGGCGAACCGATCCGCAGCCGCTCCAACTGGAGTTGAACCAGATCGAACAGCCGTTTTGCATCGGCCGTCGGCTGCAACAAACCGACCGACAACGGATAGTAGGCACACGCCGTGTGCCGTTGCGAGTGTTTTTGCGAGGTTTCCTCCACCCACCGGACGGCACACGGCGTGTGCCTACTACGTTGCTTCGTCGCCCTATCAACAGTTGCATTGTTTTCGAGGAGCAGCCGGCAATCGAGCCGCAGGGCGCCGCGGCCGCAGCGGGCCAGCAGCGCCGCCGCCCGGACGATCAACCACTCGATCGCCGCGGCGATAGTCTCGCGCCGCGCGGTGGGATGCTCGGCCGACCAGCCGGCCTCGAACGTCGGCGGTAGCGGGCACGCCGGCACGGGCTCGTCCAATCGCCCAAACGCCTGGTCCAGCCGCCGCAACAACACCGCTCCAAATCGCGACAAAAACTCCTCGCGCGGCAACGCCTCCAACTGGCCGATGCGAACAAGGCCCAATTCGTGCAGCAACCGCACGGTCTCCGCCGGCAGCCGCAGAGCCTCGATGGGCAAAGGGTTGAGAAAAGCGGAAGATTGCAAAATGCAAATTGCGTAAGACTTTAGCCGTTTGCAGTGGTTTTGGACGGTAGCGGAGGCAGTTGTCCGGTCGTCAGGTACTTGGTCAGTGCATTGGTTACAGTGGTAATCGGATCATGGCCGCGTTGTTTCAGGCTTCGGTAAATGCTCATAAGGACGGCTTGGGCGCGAGCTCCGTTGGGGCTGCGGTTGCAGTAGCTGTTCTTGCGAATGATAACCGCCGGGCGAATGCTCCGCTCGCCGTGGTTGTTGTCGAAAGGAACGTCGGGGTGATCGAGGAACGTGAACAAATCCCGCTGATGACGCCGCAGTCGCTTGACCAGCCGTTTCGCCTGGGAATCGTCCCACGCCGCGTCGATCATCGTCTGCAACCGCTCGTCCAACCGCGACCGACGCGAGGCGTACTCGTCGGCCGACAGGTCGTCGCGCTTGCTCAGCCGCATGGCATCGTGGATCAATCGTCGCATCGGTTTTGCGAACGCCGGCCAGTGCGGGCCGGGACTCTTGTACTTCTCCACCGTGAGGAAGTCGCGCAACAAATGCACCAAGCACATCTGCCGCCGCGCAGACCACCTTGTTGTAGGCGCCCCAAAAGTCGGTCACCAACGTCCCGCGAAATTCCTCGCTGAAGAACTTCAACAACGCCGGACTGCCCCGACAACGGTCGATCATAAAATAGGTAAGCTCGTCGGTCGCAAAACACCACAACCAGTGCGTTTTCCCGTTCACACGCCAACTGGTCTCGTCGGCGTGCAACACCGCCGAGCGCAAGGCTTGGCCGCGAATCTCTTCGTACCACGGTTCGAGAATCGTTCGCAACCGCTGCCACTGTTGGGTCAAAGCCCCCGGCGTCAACTTCATTTGCAGGTGGTAATTGAAGACTTCGACGATTTGCGAGAGTGTGTTGCCCAGAGCGTAGTGCAGCCACGCCGCCAAGACCAGCACGCGGTTGCCCAACGTGGAGCCCGGCAGGGCGTCGGGCACCACCGGTTCGACGCTTTTCTTGCATCGTGGGCACCAGTCGCGGTGAATGGTGTGTTCCGTGACCATCGGCTCGATGTCGGCGGGAATGTCTTCGATGTAGCGGGTGCGGGTGCGATGACAGCGCTTCAGCGGACCGCCGCACTCGGGACAGCGTTTCAGTCGATGCTCTTCTCGCTGGTCAACCCCTTCCGGCGGCGGTCGTCGGCTTCCCGGATGTCCTTCTTTGCATCCCGGCCGCTTCCGCCGCGACTTGGCTGTCGGTTTTTCGTAAGGCGGCTTCATGCCAGAAGGCGTCGTGGGCGAGGCGCTGGCGGAAACCGCTACCGACTTTTCGGCCAGCATTTTGGCAAGTTCCAACAGCGCGAATACGACGGCTTCTTGCCCCTGATTGTAGATTCTCTCCGCCTGTTCTGCGGTAAGAGTCGGTCCCAATGGAATGCTCAGCGTCGGCATTACGATGGCTTCCTTGCTCGTCACACAAGGCCATCGTCATACACAAATCACTGATTTTATCCAAGATCAACTGCATACGGCTATTCTGTTACTCAATTTTCAATTTACATTTTTCATTTTGCATTCCGTAATAATGCACCGCGGCCCAGGCGGCGCCGATCGTGTCGGCCATCGCCTGGCGGACCGTATAACCAAGCCGGGCGAGATCGCGGACGATCGCCTCGGCCATCGCCGTTTCGCCGCCGAACAGATGAGCCAACCCGGTCACGTCGAGGAAGACGCTGCAGCGGTCGGCCGGATCGAAACCGACAAGCGGACTGAACTGCCCGCAACGCTCCACGATCTGCAACTGGCAGCGTTCAATTGGCGACTTGCCATCGGCGCTGGTCCAGTGAATGCACGCGATACGTTTCATCATCGAGTTCCACGTTCACGCCGCGTCCGGCGTTTCCGCCGCGGCATCGCAGCAACACGATCTGCAATAGCCGCTTGTTGTAGATTCCGGCAAAGGGGACAGTCCCATTTTCGTCGACCACGGCTTCGCCGCGGTGCCCGCGAAAATTGGGACAGTCCCCCACCGACAGCCGCACGTCCGCCCAGGAGGGTTCGCAATGGGCCGTTTCCGGGCGGAGCAGCAGCCCCAAGCAGCCGCCCTCCTCGGCGGCCAATTGCCAACGGCGGAAAGTCCGATCGTCGAGCCGGCCCGGCCAGGCCAGCGCCGCGGCCACGGCCTGCGAACGCAATGCCTGATCGATGGCCCAGTGGTCGTCGGCCGCGTTGTCGGCGTGGATCACCAGGAGTTGCTCCGGCTCGATCCCCAGCCGCACGGCGGCCGGGGGGCAAAACTCGCGGCGATGGTCGAACACCGCCAACATTCCGCCGTCGCTACAGGCGTGCTTGGCCGCCAACAGTGCCAGCGTACAGGCCCCGCCACCCGCAGCCGAAAGCCACTCGACCAGCGTGCCGCGACAAAACCCCCTCTCGGGAAGCAGGCCGTCGAGCGCCTCGCAACCGCTGGACACGGGCGAATTGCCGCCGTGGCGTTTTGCCCCGCTTTCGAGCCGGGCGATCCGCCGCCGCAGTT
Organism: uncultured Planctomycetia bacterium; assembly: GCA_963719005.1. Taxonomy (GTDB): domain Bacteria; phylum Planctomycetota; class Planctomycetia; order Pirellulales; family Thermoguttaceae. Next base: position 386,781 of record CAVRAR010000014.1, on the reverse strand, counting down.
TTTCCAGGCTAATCGTGCGTTCCGGCTGGCATTCCACCATTCGACCCTCCAGAAATAGTGTGCGCATGTACTGTATCCTTGTCAAGAAGAATATCGACGCGACATGCGGGCGAGAAACAGCAAAAAGCCCGCCCAATCGCCGCGAGCGGGGGCCTCCGTGGAAATCGCCTCGTGGAACTTTTGTCCCGCCAAGGCCGTCACAAGAGGTGGAGATGGCTGTATTCTCTAATGGGCGGAAACACGTCTTCATCCCTTTGGCAATGGCAATCCTCGACCATGCGGGTTACAATCGGCCCCTTAACGAGGAGGATCGCATGAGCGGAAATGGAACTGGTGTTTTTTTGATCGTCGCGGCCGCCGTCTGCAGCTTGCGGGCGGCACAAGCGGACGCGTCGCTTGCCCTGCTGCCGAAGCCGCTGCAGGTGGAGCAGACGACAGGCCGATTCGTTCTCAATGGCGACACTGTCATTCTTGTGGCCAAGCATTGGCCCGACTCGGCCAATGTCGGAAGGCAATTGGCCGAGCGACTTCGCCGCGCGACGGGTTTCAAACTGCCGTTAACGCCATACGACGCCGAGCCCCCGATCCACAATGCGATTCTGTTGCTAAGGAAGAAGGCACTCCCCGAACAGTACACGCTGGAAGCGACGACCGACGGCGTGACGATTTCCGCCGGCGACGGGGCGGGATTGTTCTACGGCACACAGACGCTGCTGCAACTCCTGCCGCCGCTGGTCTTTGGGCCGAACTTTGTCGGAGGGGACGTGATGTGGGCCCTGCCGGCGGTGCGGATCGACGACCAGCCGCGGTTCCCTTGGCGCGGCCTGTTGTTGGACGTGGCACGCCACTTCTTCAACAAGCAGGAAATCAAGAACTTCATCGACCTGATGGCGCAGCACAAGCTGAACACGCTGCAGTTGCACCTGACCGACAACGAGGGCTGGCGGATCGAGATCAAACGCTATCCGAAACTTACGGGCGTCAGCGCATGGCGCACCAGCGACCCCTTTTTCGGGACCAAGTACCCGGCCGACAAGCCCTACGGCGGCTTCTTCACGCACGACGACGTTCGCGAGTTAGTCGCTTACGCAAAGGCCCGCTACGTCACGCTTGTGCCCGAGATCGAAATGCCGGCCCATGCCGGCGGCGCCCTGACGGCATATCCCGAGATCAGTTGCACGGGCAAGCCGCTGGGCGAATTTTGTCCGGGCAACGACGCCACCTACGAGTTTCTCGAAGGGGTGCTCAGCGAGGTTATGCAGGTCTTCCCCAGCAAGTACATCCACATCGGCGGCGATGAAGCCTCCAAGGCAACCTGGACGGAATGCCCGAAGTGTCAGGCCCGCATAAAGCAGCAGGGGCTCAAGAACGAAACTGAATTGCAGAGCTATTTCGTTCGCCGCATCGAGAAGTTTCTCAGCTCCCACGGTCGCACGCTCGTCGGCTGGGATGACATTCTAGAAGGCGGCGTGGCTCCGAACGCGGTCGTGATGAGTTGGCATGGCATGGAAGGGGGAGTAGCCGCGGCCAATGCCGGACACGACGTCGTCATGACGCCGATAGCAAACTGCTATTTCGACTATCCCCAGGCGAGAACGCCCGGATGGGGCGACAAAATAGTGTCGCTGCGGAACGTCTATGCGTTCGAACTGGTTCCCGAGAACCTTTCCGCCGACAAGACCCCGCATATCCTCGGCGGCGGCGGCAACATGTGGAGCGAATCGATTCCCGACTACCGCTCCGCTCAATACATGGTTTATCCGCGCCTGTGCGATGGCGGAGGCAACGTGGAGCGACCCGAAGCTGAAGGATTGGCGCGACTTCCGAAATCGTCTCGAAGTGCATCTGCAACGGCTGAAAGCGCAGGCAGTGAATTACCGGCAACCACGGCCGGATGACGGCACCGCGGGCGCAAAGCAGTAGGACGGATTTCCAATCCGTCCCCAAAACTGGACGGATTTGGAAATCCGCCCTGCCTCCCGATCGTTCATAAGCACGCATGAAACAATGCTGGAGAAATTGTGATGAAAACGACTTTCTGGTTCTACCTGTCGTCGGTGGCCGCTATGATGACGGCCGTGTTGTTGTCGTTTGCCGTCGCCGCGGAGCAACCCTCCGGCAGTGAAGGAATGAGGAAACAGATGAACGAAGCGTTCCAGCAGGGCAACTTCAAAGACGCCTACGACGGATTCCGCAAGCTCGTGCTCGATCCGCACGACGATCCCGCCAAGGTGGGCGGCGATCTGAACGTGGCCGTGCAGTGCCTGCAACGGCTCAATCGCGTCGCCGAGATCGACGCCCTGTTGGAAGAGGCCGTCAAAATCCACAAGGACAATTGGCGGCTGTTGGCCACGGCCGCCGACCAATACATGAACGTCCCGCATTTCGGCTTCATCGTGGCCGGCAAGTTCGATCGCGGCCAGCAACGCGGCGGGGGCAACATGGTCAACTCGACGCAGCGCGACCGCGTCCGCGCCCTGCAGTTGATGGTCCAGGCCATGCCCCTGGCCATGAAGAACGAAAACCACGCCGAGGTGGGCAGCTACCTGCAATCGCTGGCCGGCATGTTGCTGAACAACCGCGGCTACGACGAGGCATGGCGGCTGCAATACCTCACCGACTTGAAGGTCTTGCCCGACTACGATCCGGGATGGGGATGGGAATTCGGTCGGCAGGCGACCGGCGCCCGGTCGATGCCGACGGCCATCCGGTTTTCCACCACGTGCCGAAGAGTTTCGAGGCCGCCACGACCGACGGCCAGCGGTGGCGGTGGTGCCTCCAGCAAGCCGTCGAAATGAATCCGCAGTTGCACAATCTCCTGCGGTGGCAATTTGCCCAATTCCTCGAAAGCCAATTCGGCGTGCAGACGATGGCCCAATGGGGCTGGCGATTCGGCCGCATGGCGACCGACGACACCAAAGAGGACGAAAGCGGCACGTACGCCCTGCACACGCTGAAAGAGAACGAGACGATCGCCCGGCTCGCCACGGGCATCAAGCGGTTCGATCTGCCCGACGAGTTCAACTACATCAAGATCTACCAGCAGATCGCCGTGGAGCGGCGAACCGATCAGGAATTGGGGGCGTTGGAGCAGTTGGTTCAGATTTTCGAGAATCGGCGGCAGTATCCGAAGGCGGCCGACTATTGCCGAAAGCTCATCAAGAACTTCGGTAATCAACCCCAGCATCAACACCAGCTCGACCAGATCGTCGGCAACTGGGGCCGATTCGAGGCGACGCAAACGCAGCCCGCCGGTCAGGCCCCGGCGCTCAACTACCGCTTCCGAAACGGCGATCACGTCGATTTCACCGCCCGCGAAATCGACGTGAAAAAACTACTGGACGACGTGAAGGACTTCCTCAAATCCAATCCGCAGAATCTCGACTGGCAGAAGATCAACATCGGCGACATCGGCTATCGGCTGGTGCAGGAGAAGCAGGAGCAATACCTCGGCCGGCAGGTTGCCGAGTGGCAGATGCCGCTTAAGCCGCGCGAGAAGCATTTCGACAAGCTTGCGACGGTGCGGCCGCCGATGACCACGCCCGGTGCGTATCTGGTGACCGCCAGGATGAAGGGCGGAAACACCTCGATGGTCATCGTCTGGATCGACGACACGGCGATCGTGAAGAAATCGCTCTCCGGCAAAGTCTATTACTTTGTCGCCGACGCCGCCAGCGGCAAGCCGATTCCGAAAGCGAACGTCGAGTTTTTCGGCTGGCAGCAGCTCTACCACGACAATCCGCCGCGGCACGACGTGTACACGAAGCAGTTCGCCGAAGCGACCGACGCCGACGGCCAGATCATCTGCGATCCGCAGCGGCAACCGCCGGACTACCAGTGGCTCATCATTGCCCGCGCCGGGGAAGGCCGCTTCGCGTATCTCGGCTTCACCGGCGTGTGGTATCCCACCTGGTACGACGCCGAATACAACGCCGTGAAGGTGTACACGATCACCGACCGGCCCGTCTATCGCCCCGCTCAGAAGGTGAAGTACAAATTCTGGATTCGCCACGCGCAATACGACATGGAGGACGGCTCGGAGTTCGCCAACCGTGCGTTTACGGTGGTGATTCATAACCCCAAGGGGGAAAAGATCGTCTCGGAGAGCAAGACGACCGACGCCTACGGCGGCATCGAGGGCGAGTACGCCATTCCGGCCGACGCGACACTTGGCGTCTACGGACTTGGCATAACCGACCTCGCGCAGTTCGGCGAGAGCTACCGCGGCGGCGGTAGTTTCCGCGTCGAGGAGTACAAGAAGCCGGAATTCGAGGTCACCGTCGATGCCCCCGAGCGGCCGGTCATGCTCGGCGAGAAGATCACCGCCACGATCAAGGCGAAATACTACTTCGGCTCGCCGGTCACGAAGGCCAAGGTGAAGTACAAGATCAATCGCAGCAGCTACGACGAGCGATGGTATCCGCTCGGGCCGTGGGATTGGCTTTATGGCCCCGGGCTATTGGTGGTTCGCTTACGATTGCGATTGGTATCCCGGTTGGCAGCAGTTGGGGCTGCCCGCGGCCCGTGCCGTTCTGGTGGCCGCATCAGCCGCAGCCGCCCGAGTTGGTCGCCGATCAAGAGGTGGAGATCGGTCCCGACGGCACGGTGAAGGTCGAGATCGACAGCGGCGTGGCCAAGGCCATCCATCCCGATCAAGACCACAGCTACACGATCACCGCCGAGGTGGTCGATGCATCGCGGCGGACGATCGTCGGCACGGGCACGGTGTTGGTCGCCCGCAAGCCGTTTTCGGTCTACGCCTGGCTCGATCGCGGCTACTACGACGTCGGCGACACGATCCACGCCCATTTCTCCGCCCGCACGCTCGACGGCAAGCCCGTCGAGGGCAAGGGCGAGCTTACGCTGCTGAAGATCAGCTACAAGAACGGAAAGCCGGTCGAAACGCCGGTGCAAACATGGCCGCTTAGCACAAATGCCGAAGGCACGTCTCAGCAGCAGATGACCGCGTCGCAGGCGGGGCAGTACCGCATTTCCTACAAAGTGACCGACAAATCCTCCCTTCTCCCAGTGGGAGAGGAAGAGGGGAGGATCGGCCACACCATCGAGGGCGGCTACCTCTTCACCGTCATCGGCGAGGGCTTCGACGGCTCGCAATTCCGCTTCAACCACATCGAATTGATTCCCGACAAGCAGACCTACGCCCCCGGCGACACGGTGAAGTTGCAAATCAACACCGATCGCGCCGGCGGCACGGTGCTGCTGTTCGTTCGGCCGGCCAACGGCGTTTATCTTCCGCCGACCGTGCTGCGGCTCGACGGCAAGAGCACCGTGGTCGACATCGGCGTGGTGAAGAAGGACATGCCGAACTTCTTCATCGAGGCCGACACGATCGCCGACGGCCGGCTCTACACCGAAGCGAAGGAGATTGTCGTTCCGCCGGAAAAGCGAATCCTCAACGTCGAAATCAAGCCGAGCAAGGAGGCCTACAAGCCCGGCGAAAAGGCCAAGGTGAACGTCAAGCTGACCGACATGGCCGGCCGGCCGTTCGTCGGATCGACGGTCGTGGCGATTTACGATAAGTCGGTCGAGTACATTTCCGGCGGCAGCAACGTACCCGACATCAAGGAGTTCTTCTGGAAGTGGCGCCGCTACCATTACCCCCAGGGCGAAACCAGCCTCGGGCGGTCGTTCTACAACATGGCATTGCCGAACGCAATCGGCATGAGCAATCTCGGCGTTTTCGGCGGCGACGGTGGCCGAGGAATTCAGCGGAGTCGGTGGCGGCGCACGGCCGAAGAGACGGATATGGCGCCGGCGCCCGCGGCCGCTCCCAGCGGCGGAGGCGGCGGCTTTGGTGGAAGAGGGATGGCGATGCGGGCCGCGCCGGCGACGGCCGCCGCGCCAAGGCTCGAAAAGTTGTCGAGCAGTATGGCCGGTGCGCACCGGCGGCAATGCCGCGCCGATGGTCCAGCCGACGATTCGCACCAAGTTCGCCGACACCGCCCTGTGGGTCGGCGATCTGACGACCAACAACGACGGCACGGCCGAAGTCTCGCTCGACATGCCGGAGAACTTGACGACTTGGCGCATCAAGGTCTGGGGCATGGGCCAAGGCACCCGCGTCGGCCAGGGACAGACCGATGTGGTGACCCGCAAGGATATCATCATCCGCATGGAAGCCCCGCGCTTCTTCGTACAAACCGACGAGGTCGTGCTCTCGGCCGTCGTGCATAACTACTTGAAGACGAAGAAGAAAGTATCGGTCCAACTCGAAGTGGAGGCTCGAACACTCAAGCTGTTGGACGAAGGCAGTAGTGCGGAGCCGTATGACGGGCCTGTGGGAGGGGAAAGAGAGTCGAACGTCAATCGCGTCACGATCGAGCCCAATGGCGAAGCGCGGGTGGATTGGCGCGTCAAAGTGCTCGACGAGGGCCAAGCCGTCATCCGCATGAAGGCCCTGACCGATGAGGAATCGGACGCGATGGAACAAAAGTTCCCCTGCTACATCCACGGCATGTCGAAGATGGATTCCTACTGCGGCGAGATTCGCCCGGACGGCCAAAGCGGCAAGGTCACGATCGACGTGCCCGAGCAGCGCCGGCCGAAGGACTCGCGGCTCGAAGTGCGGTTTTCGCCGACGCTTGCCGGGGCGATGGTCGATGCCCTGCCCTACATGGTCGATTATCCCTACGGCTGCACCGAGCAGACGTTGAACCGCTTCCTGCCGACCGTGATTACGCAGAAAATCCTGCTCGATATGAATCTCGACTTGAAAGACATCGAGAAGAAACAGACGAACCTGAACGCCCAGGAGATCGGCAACGACAGGGACCGGGCGAAGCAGTGGCAGCGGCTCAATCGCAACCCGGTGTTCGATGTCGATGAGGTCCGCCGCATGGTCAAGGACGGCGTCGAGCGGCTCACCGCGATGCAGTGTTCCGACGGCGGCTGGGGTTGGTTCTCGGGCTGGGGCGAGCAATCGTCGCCGCACACCACGGCCGTCGTGGTTCACGGCCTGCAAATCGCCAAGCAGAACGACGTGGCGTTGGTGCCCGGCGTGCTGGAACGCGGCGTCGCCTGGCTGAAAAACTACCAGGACGAGCAAGTCCAGTGGCTTAAGAACGCGGCGATCAAAGACAAGCCGGAAGGCTTGGCGTGGAAGCAATGGGCCGACAACCTCGACGCCTTCGTCTACATGGTGCTGGTCGACGCCGGCGTGAAAAACGCCGACATGCTCGATTTCCTCTACCGCGACCGCACCCATCTGGGCGTCTACGGCATGGCCATGTACGGCATCGCCTTAGACAAGCAGGGCGAGCGCGACAAGCTGGCGATGATCCTGCGGAACATCGGCCAGTACGTGCAACAAGACGACGAGAACCAAACGGCGTGGCTCAACATGCCCGAGGGCTGCTGGTGGTATTGGTACGGCAGCGAGTACGAGGCCGAGGCCTACTACCTGAAGCTGCTGGCCCGCACCGATCCCCACGGCGAGCTTGCCCGGCGGCTGGTCAAATACCTGTTGAACAACCGCAAGAACGCCACGTATTGGAACTCGACCCGCGACACGGCGTTGTGCATCGAGGCGATGGCCGACTTCATCCGTCAAAGCGGCGAGAATCGGCCGAACATGACCGTCGAAATCTACTACGACGGCAAGCTGCAGAAGGCCGTCGAAATCACGCCGAAGGTCCTGTTCCAGTTCGACAACAAGTTCGTGCTGGAAGGCGAAGGCGTCGCCGCCGGCCGGCACACGATCGAACTGCGGAAGAAGGGCTCCGGCCCGCTCTACTACAACGCCTACCTGACCACCTTCACCCTGGAAGACTTCATCCCGAAGTCGAAGTCGGTCGAGATCAAAGTCGCTCGCAAGTATTACAAGCTGGTGAAGGCCGACAAGTCGGTCCACGCGGAAGGCTCGCGCGGGCAGGCGGTCGAGCAGAAGGTCGAGAAGTACGATCGCCAGGAGTTGCCCAATCTCTCGGTCGTCAAGAGCGGCGATCTCGTGGAAATCGAGTTGGAAATCGACAGCAAGAACGACTACGAGTATCTGGTCTTCGAGGACATGAAGCCCGCCGGCTTCGAGCCGGTCGACCTGCGCAGCGGCTACACGGGCAACGACCTGGGGGCGTACGTCGAGTTCCGCGACAACCGCGTGGTCTTCTTCGCCCGCACGCTGGCCCGCGGCAAGCACAGCGTGTCGTATCGGATGCGTGCGGAGATTCCCGGCAAGTTCAGCGCATTGCCGACCCGCGCCGCGGCGATGTACGCGCCGGAACTGAAGGCCAACTCCGACGAATTGAAGATCGGCGTGAAAGACTAGAAACGACCGTGCAAGCCGCTTGCGGCTTCGCACGAAGCGAGTGCAGTTACAAACTCGTTACCGTCCCGGGGCGCCAATCGCGATAGAATATCGGGCGAGATTCCACTGCGGAAGTTCCAAAACAAGGAGTGCGATGATGCGAACGGTAATGGCGACAAGACTGGCGGCGGCGTGCGTGTTCGGCACGCTCGGAATGGTCCAAGCTGCGTTTGGCAACGGCGGACCATTCGTCGTGAAATATCCCAGCGGCGATCCGGCCGCGAAGGGAGTCCTCGCCCGGCTCGATCCGACGCTCAAGCCGGCTCTAGAAACCCGCTTGCGGGTCGTGAAGGAAGACCTGACAATCCGCTTCGTTCCCGAAAAGCAATGGCAATACGACAAGCGGCGTTTGCCGCCGCTTACCGACGTAACGGCGGCCTACACGATCGAGAATCCGACCGACAAGGAGGTGCAAGTGGATTTCGGCTTCCCGATCCTCCGCGGCATCTACCTGAAGCACGGCATGGTGTCCTATGCCGACGTGAGCGTGCGCGTGGACAAGGACACCGTACATCCAACGGTGATCTCCAATTCGTCGATCTACGGGATCATTCGCCGCAAGGCGGCCGAAGTGATCGAGCGCGGCATTGCCGCCGATACGACGTTGGCGCAGCTTGTCGCCGACGTCCGCGCGGCGTGGATTACACCGAAGCCGCCGATCGTGCCAGGGGGCCCCAACCCGCCGGCAGGCTCCATGGGCAGAGGCATGGTGCCGGGACTTCCTCCGCCTAGAAATGGCGCGGCAGCCAACGACAAGCCGGTTCGCCGGCCGACGAGCAACTGTCCCGCCGTTCGCGAGGCGCTTCGCGATTACCTGGCCGGCACGCTCCGCTGGAACGCCCGCGACGCCGGCCTGCTGGTCGAGTACGCAAGCCTCGACTTTGGACGTGAGATGGAGAGCCCCGCGCGCGACCTGTGGGACGAAACCTGGAGACACCAGGATCTGGAGACGCTCATGAGGACGCAGCTCGGCCCGTTGGCGGCCATCGGCGAGCAGAAAGCGACGCAGTTGTTTGCCCAACTCGCCTCGCGTTTCGATAAGACGGCGGGATCGAGCTACGAGGCGATCTTCGCGGCCTGGGGCGGCGACGTCCGCGAGCGGTCGCTCGATCTGGCGACCGGCAAGCTTCGCCCCCGCGAAATCACGCTGCCGGAAACTGCGATCCGCAGTGCTCCGGCAGCCGACCTTCGCCTGACCGCCGATCCAACCGTCTACGCCCGCGTCGATTATCTCGACCCGAACGCCAAACTCACGAAGGAGGAAAAGGCTTCCTGCCAGACGATTCTCCAAGACCTTCCGGTCGTTTTCACCTTCGCGCCGATGAATCTGCTCTACTACCAGGCCAAGTTTCCGGCCCACGGCACTCGGCTGGTTACGGTGAGCTATCGGCAATATGCCTTCGCCGACACTCGCGGCACGGGCAGTTACCAATTGGCCTACGTGCTGCACCCGGCGACGCTCTGGAAGGAGTTCGGCCCGATCCATCTGACATTCAGCGTGCCGGAGGGCGTGGCCTGCCGCGCTTCGACGGTGGTCGAACCGGCGAGCAACAAGAGGGAGAAGTGGGGGGGAATGGCTGCGGAAGAAGAGTGGCAGATGGCCTCGCAAGGAGCCACTGTCGCCAAGTACCGGGCAAGCCTCTACGAGACAACACTCGATAAGGCGAGCCAAAAACAGGGCGAGTTGTTCGTCGCGGTCGACAAAGCCGCGTGGGACAAGGCGTTTCGCCCGGCGAAACCCAAGCCCGCCGCCGAACGACGACAGCAGAACCAGACGAGCCAACGGTAACGCCGCTTGCGGCTTCGCAAAGGGCCCTCATCGGACTCTCCGCCGCGCAGCGCCAATCGAGAATGCGTATGAGAAGGACTGATTCTCGCGCTAGCCGCCGCGCGTTTCTGCAATCCGCGGCCGCGGGCGTCGCTGCCGCTGTATTGCCGGCTCGCCGCCTGCTGGCCGCCGGCGCGAAATCATCGCTGCCGCCCGTGGCCGAACGCCGGCTGATCGTCGTGCTCTTCGGCGGCGGAACCCGATCGAGCGAGTCGATGGGCGACGCCAAGCATCGCTACGTTCCGCGGCTCTGGAAGGAATTGGCGCCGCAGGGCACGCTGTTTGCGAACATGCGCGTCGAGCATCGCGTGGTTCACACCAACTGCAACGCCTCGATCAAGACCGGCCATTGGGAATACGACGACCTCGATTGGTCGAAGCCGCCGAGGCACCCGACGATCTTCGAGATCGTCCGCAAGGAGCGGGGCCTGCCCGACACCGCTGCCTGGACGTTCGTGTACGCTTCGATTCTGGCGCAAACCGGCCGCAGCCAAGCCGAGGGCTACGGGCGGCGCTTCGCGGCCAACGTCGTCGAGCCTCCGACGATTCCGCGCACGGCGGCCGAAGAAATGGAACGGCTGCTGGCGGCCGCTCGCGTCTCCGGTTCGCCCGATGCCGAGCGGGAGGCGGCGGCACGCTGCGCCCGCCTGGCCCGCAGCGCCAGCCGCATCGCCGAGGGCGGACTGCAATCGGCCGCCGCCCGCGCGTGGCTTCGCACGCGTTATCGCGCGTGGCGCGACAGCGACGGCACGACCAGCCACGACGCATTCCTGGCCGATTGCGCTTGCGATTGCATGAAGCGGTTCTCGCCGGCAGTGATGAGCGTCGATTTTGGCGAGATCGACTGCGCCCACTACGGCTCGTGGTCGCGCTATGTCGAAGCGATACGGCGGACGGACGAATTGACGTGGCAACTTTGGCGGACCGCGCAGTCGCTGCCCGGCTACCGCGGCAAAACGCTGATGCTCGTGCTGCCCGACCACGGCCGCCAGTTGGAAGGGCCGCACAGCGACGGCTTTCTCCATCACAGCGATTTCTACACGGACCAAGGGGCCGACGAGGGCTGCCGTCGCGTGTGGATGCTGGCCGTCGGGCCGGGCGTTGCCGCCGGGGCGACGATCGATCGGCCCGTCCCCATCACCGCCGCCGCGGCCACCGGCCTGCGTTGGCTCGGACTGCGTGCATCCAAAGGCGCCGCCCCGCCCTGTCTGCCGTAACGAATTGCAGGAGGCGGCGGCAATCGAGTTAGATTTCCGTGAAAAACCGGACGAATTACCCCCGTCTCCGACCTGAAACCTTGACAATATGCTGCCCGAATGCGTAGCATAATACGTGTTGGAATGTTCTGGTCGGACCGCTCAATGCGCACTTGGACAGATAAACGCCGACTATCATTGCTGGTGGCCGCCTTCTACGTGCTGGCGATCACGACGGCCCCGTTGTTCCACAACCATGCCGCCCAAAACAGCGATGGTTGCCGTCATCGGCACTCGCTGGGGCTTTCGGCATCGACGGATTGCCGCCACGGTGAATCGGACAACGATGCGACGCGTCCGAATGCCCCCAAGACTCCGGTCCCATGCCCTTCAGACGGCAGTCATTGCTCCGTTTGCCATTTCCTCGGCCATAAGCCTGCGCCGGCGGCCGAGGTGGTTCCTGTAAGCGCCGGAACGCTGGTGCAAGAGGTCACCGCGCCGCCGCCGCTTTGCATCGTCGCCGCCGTCTTCTCGGCCTGGCAGAGCCGCGCGCCGCCGATCTTCGCGTAATCTCCTCTCGTTCGTTGTGGTTCCATCTCGGCTGCTCGTGCGCGCCGGAGCGCTAATCGCTCCTGGCCATCGCGCGAGCGGGCCGTCACCTTCTTGTGGAGATAACGCGATGTTGACAGGATATATTGGTTCGTTCCCGCGACTCGAACAGCAAGCAAACGGTGCGCCACTGCTTGCTCGCAAGCAGTGCCCAGTGTCTATTCGCCCCCGGCACTGCTTCTGCGAAGCAGTGGCACACGGTCAGCCAATTGGCGGGTTTGAGGAAGCAATCTGGCTGAACGCGCCGCCTCGCCGCGTGGACGCGGCGGCTAAACGTCCTTCACCGTCGGCATTTACGTTGGTCGAATTGCTTGTCGTCATCACGATCATCGGCATCTTGATCGCGTTGTTGCTGCCGGCGGTGCAGGCGGCGCGGGAAGCGGCGCGAAAGATGCAATGCAGCAACAACCTCAAGCAGATCGGGTTGGCGCTGCACAACTACGAGACGGCGGTCGGAACCTTCCCCTCGGGTTACATCTCGGCATTCGGAACCCCCGGATACCCATCCAGCAACGATCAAGGACCGGGATGGGGTTGGGCGGCGCTGATGCTGCCGTACATCGAACAGCCCGGCCTGCACGACCAAATCCAGTTCGACAAGGACATCGCCGACCCGGCCAATGCCGTGGTCGCGAGCGACCATTCTATCGGGGTTCCTCTGCCCGTCGGACGGCGGCGACAAGACCTTCACGGTCGCCGGCAGCAACGCGGTGGTGGTCGCCCATAGCAACTACGTCGGCGTTTTCGGCAACCCGGAGATCACGGCCGATCCGGGCTATCTCCTGCCGACATCGAGCAACCCCGAGCGCAGCCCCGCGCATCAAGGCATGTTCTATCGCAACAGCGGCGTGCGAGTCGCCGACGTAACCGACGGCACCAGCAACACGCTCTTCGTCGGCGAGCGGAGCAGCGGCCTGGCATACGCGACTTGGGTGGGATCGGTGACCGGCGGCTCGGTGCCGCCAGATGCATCCAGCCCGTACGGCTACGGTCCGGAAGGCGCGCCGGTTCTGGTCCTCGGTCACACCGGCAACAGTAGCGACAACCCGGCGCACACGCCCAACAGTCCCGTCGTCCACGTCGATGATTTTTGGAGCTACCATCCTTACGGAGCCAATTTCATCTTCGTTGACGGCTCCGTGCATCAGATCAACGATACGATCGATCCGCAAGTATGGTGGGCGCTTGGCACGAAGGCGGGCGACGAGACGATCGACGGGAGCAAACTCTGAAACGAGAGTTCGAAACGCCGCGCTACTTCAGCGGCGACGGGGCGCCGGCGGCCATGCGTGTGCCCGTCTCGACGACCGGCGGGGCCGGAGCGCCGGGGCGCCTGCGCCGCCGGAGCCGGTGGACGTTGGCGCCGTGACGCCCCCCTGCAACGCGCTGATTCGAGAGGCCACGTACGGCTGCCGGCTGTCGTGGCTCAGCGATCGCTGGTAGTTGGCCAACGCCTGGGCTTTGTCGCCGGCGTCATCCCGCATCTTCGCCAAGGCCGTCAGCGCCCGCGCATTGTCGGGCTGGGCCTCGATCGCCTCATACAAGCAGTCTTGAGCTGCTTGGCGGTTGCCGAACTCGTCGTATAGTCGGGCGAGCTCGACCTTGGCGTCGGCCGATTTGGGTTCGCGATCGGCCCAGCCTTGGACGAGTCGGAAGGCGGCGTCCTTGTCGCCCCGTTCGGCCAGCAGGACGGCCAGCCCGCGATAGCACTCGGTGTGGTTGGGGTTTCGGTCGAGGCAGTCGTTGTAGAACTTTTCGGCCTGCTTCAGGTCCGACTCGCAATGCTCCTGCCGGCCCATGCGATGATACGTGGCGGCGATGTTGTAGTAGCCGTCGGCATCTTTGGGGTTGCTGTAAGTGGCCTCTTGAAACTCGCGCAGTGCGTCGGCGTATTTGGTTTGCTGGTAGAGCCGAACGCCCGAGGCGTTCTGCTGCTGCGACATGAACTCCCCGCAACCGGCCAGCGGCAGAAGGACGCCGGCCAGCGCAAGCCACGCCATGCGAGAAAGCGCGCCGGCAAACCGGGGACGGATTGGAGAAATCGATGCAGCCACGGCGTTCTCGCCTCGCCTAGTAAGAGGAGGCGGAAGGATAGCCACAGGTCGATGGTGGTGCAAGAGAAGTTTCTTGGGACGTGCCGGCACAGGAATGGGGCTGATAGGACCGATGGGAGGTATGGGACAAATAGGACGGCCGGCTTCCATTCGTCCTATTTGTCCCATAAATCCTATGAGAATGTCGGCGGATCCCCTTACTCGCCTCCCACCCCCCTTTTTCTGAACTCCGACCGGTACACGATCTCGCTGGCCAGGCGAACCCGCCGCTCGAAGTGGGTCCGATAGGCCATGTCGTGCTCGGCGGGGGTCTCGGGCACGGGCAGCAGCCCGAGCAGGGTCGTGTGCGACGCCAGCAGTGCCAGCGACGTCTGAAAATACTCCTCGACGTCGGTCCAGAAATGGAGCGATCCGCCGGGCTGCAACGTCCGCTCGACGTCGCGGAGGAACGATTCCCGCATCACCCGCCGCCGCCGGTGCCGCTTTTTCCACCACGGGTCGGGAAAATAGACGTGCACGGCCGCCAGCGAGTCGTCGGGAATCAATTCCTGAAAGACCCGCAGGCCGTCGCCGTGGACCACCAAGGCATTCGTCAGGCCGGCTTTGGCCAGACCTGCCGCCGCGAATTCGGCGTATTTCTTGGCGACTTCGATGCCGAGGAAATCGACCTCCGGCTTGGCCGCGGCGGCATTCCGCAAGAAGAGCCCCTTGCCCGATCCCACTTCCACTTCAAGCGGCCCCGCCCGGCCGAACAGGCTCTCGGCCGTGCAAGGGCGCGGCAATTGCTCGAACGTTTTCAGATGGCCGGTCAGGTCGAGCGAAGGATCGATCTTGCGGAGCGAGCGGCGTCCCATAGGCAATGATCTCGTGGCGCCCGTTGCGTTTAAGGCACGACCTCTGGAATGCTGCTTTGGGGCCGCAGCGGAATAACTTGCACATTTCCTCGTAGGACGGACTTTAGTCCGCCTAAAACGGGGCGGATTGAAATCCGCCCTACAACCATCGACCAATTTGCTTTGTTGCGGCTGCTTAGGGAAGCGGATGGACGGGCTGGCCGCCGACGCCCTCGGGCGTGGGAATTGGCTCGGGGCCGGCAGGCGGCGAGGTGGCGGGACCGAGGACGGTCGGGCCGCGAACGCCCCCGGGCGATAGTTGCGGCGCGGTGCCCGTGGCGGTGTGAACACCCCGGCGGAGCCCGTCGGCCCGGGCGAGCAACTGTTCGGTCGGAACCACGACCTGGGGCCGCAGTTGGAAATCCAAGACCCGCGGATCGCGGATTTCGCCGGGGACGACAATTCTCCGCAACAAAATCGCACGGCGTGTACTCGTACCACGGCGCCGGAATCGACTGCATCACCGTAAGCGTCTCGTAGCCGTCCTTCACCAGTCGGATCTTTCGCGTTCCGTAGTAAGTGAAACTGGTCGAGCAGGGCGTGGTTCCGATCGGGTAATCGTCAACGTACAACAGCGCGCCCGGCGGATTGGTGCGCACTGTCAGTCGCCGCTGGACGCAGCCGCTCTGGCTGGCGCAAAGCACCAGCGCGAGCAAGGCCCAGCCGATGAAACTTACGCCGATCGTACGTTTGCCGCGACGGGTTTCCGCCATGACGGGAAAACGCTCTGGAGAGGAGTTCCGGGAAAAAGTCGCGGCGAAGTGTAGCCTTTCCGCGGCGATGCGGCCAGACCGGTTTCGCCGCTGTTTCCCGCCTGTCGGGGGGAGGTGCTAGCATCGCTTGGCACAGCACAACTGCAAAGTCATGCCCATCAATGCGAGGACGCAAGCGGCGGATTCTTTTCGTATGCGGCCGGTCGTGATTGGATCTTGCGGAGCCGCTCGACGTCGAACTTCGGCTTGCGGTTGTAGAAATACAGACCGTTATTCTCTTGCTCGACGTCGGTCAGTTGCGTGTAGCAGTAGCCGAAGATGTGCGGATTGTCCAACAGAACTTCGGTGAGCCCCTTGAAGCGGGCGTAGAACGCCTCGATGTCCTTCGGCGTCGAGCCCCAACCGAAACCGCCCTTCTGGATGCTCCAACCGATGCCGCCGAATTCGCTCAGAAAGAACGGCACCGGGCCTTTCATCCGCGACGCACCGTGATACTGCGGCGCCAACACGCCCGACTTGAACGCGGCCTCCCATGTCGCTCGGTACTTGGCCGGATTCTCTTCGTAGTCGTGGGCGTCCAAAACGTCCGGGTTCGGCAGCCCGTGATACCAGCCGCTCGAATCGATGACCGGCCGCGAGGGGTCGATCGCCCGCGTCAGGTTCACGAGGGTGTTCTGAAGCGGCCCGGCCGCGTCGCCCGACTCATTGAACGGGCACCAGCCGATGATCGCCGGATGATTGCGATCGCGGCGCACGATCTCGGTCCATTCGCTGACGACCGGCAGATTGACGGCCGGGTTGTTGTAGTCGAAACCCCAACTCGGGAACTCGCCCCAAACCAGGTAGCCGAGCTTGTCGGCCCAATAGAGATACCGCGGCTCGAAGACCTTCTGATGCAGCCGGGCCCCGTTGAAACCCACGGCCTGCGACATCTTGATGTCGTGCCGCAACGCCTCGTCGCTCGGCGCGGTCCAAACCCCCTCCGGATAGAAGCCCTGATCGAGCACCGTTCGCTGGAAGACCGGCTTGCCGTTGATGAGAATGGCGGCCCCGTGGATCGTCACCTCGCGGAGCCCAAAGTAAGAATCTACCGTGTCGATCGGTTGCCCGTCGTGCAGCAGTACGAGCTTCAGGTCGTATAGGAACGGGTCTTCGATCGACCACAGCCGCTTGTCGGCGAGATTGAGCACCAGTAGGTTGTTGCGCCAGTCGGCGGGGCACTCGGCCGACGCCACTTCCTTGCCGTCGGCCATCGCCACCGCCTTCAGCGTCAAGCCGTCGCACGGCCCATCGACCTCGGCCTGGAGAATGACTCGCGATTGCTTGATGTCGGGCTCGACCCGCACGTCGCTTACGAACGCCGACCCGACGCCTTCGAGCCAAACCGTTTGCCAAATGCCCGTGGTGCGGGTGTAGCAGCAGCCCTCGCTATGTTCGCTCTGCGCCTGTTTGCCGCAGGCCTGCAGTCTGCTGCGGGTGTCGTCGAAGGCGTGGATGACGACCGTGTTGTCGCCCGGCTTCAGCAGGTCGGTCACGTCGAAGCAGAATGCGGCGCTGCCGCCGATGTGCTGCCCGGCTTGTTGGCCGTTGACCCACACGGTGGTCTTCCAATCGCACGCCCCCACGTGCAGCCGTACGCGATTGGACTTCCAATCGGCCGGTTTCTGGAAGCTCCGGCGATACCAGACGTTTTTGATGAAGCCGGTGCGAGCCAAGCCCGACAATTTGCTCTCGCGGCAAAAGGGGACGACGATTTTATCCGGGTAAGCCTTATCGGAGAGCCAGGAGGTGTCTGTTTGCGTCGTCGGTCTCGGCGAATTCCCAAGTCCCGTTCAGATTGAGCCATTCGGCCCGCTGCATCTGCGGCATCGGGTGTTCCGGCCGAGGCAGCGCGGCGGCCGGAGCATCCGCGCCGACGGCGACCGACGCAGCCATTACGACGAAAACGCAGCAAGCGGCGACTCCTCGACAAACCCAATTCATGGCACGGCTCCCGGAAAGGTGAGGGCGGGAATAATGGAGAGGAAAGGCGAATCTCTTACTTCTGCAGCATACCGAATTCGTTGCTGCTGTGCAATTGCCGCGTGCCTTGACGCTTCGCGCTTTGCCGCCTACCATAATCCCGGTCGCTGGCAAACGCCAATTTCTGACCCATGCCCCTAGGTAGACTCATGAATGTAGACTTCAAACTCCCCGCCCTCGGTGAAAACGTCGCCGGCGGCGACGTGGTGAGCGTACTGGTCCGCGAGGGCGACGTCATCGCCGCCAACGACGGCGTGCTGGAAATCGAAACCGACAAAGCCGTCGTGGAACTCCCTTGTCCCCACGCCGGAAAAATCAGCAAGGTGCTGGTGACCAAGGGACAGGCGGTCAAGGTCGGCCAGGTCGTCTTGAGTGTCGAAACAGGAGCGTCGCACGCTGAAGTACCGTCGCCGGCCGCCCCTGCGAAGCCGCAAGCGGCCGCTGGCATAACGAAGCCCGAGCCCTCCGGCGCGGAGGAAATCGCCGCGGGACCGGAAGCCCGCCGCTTGGCCCGCGAACTGGGCGTTGACCTCTCGCGCATCGAGGGTGCCGGCCGGGGCGGTCGAATCACCGTCGAAGACGTCCGCGCCGCAGCAGCCCAAGCGGCGTCACCCGGTAAGCTTCCCGAACAAGCCGAACCGCCCGAGGTGACGGCCGGCGGAATCCCCGCCCAACGCGGCTCGCGCGAGCCCGCCGTGCCGCCCGGCATCCTGGGCGAAGACGCCTACGGCCATGTCCGCCGCGAGCCGATGTCGAGAATTCGCCGCACCATCGCCGCCCAGATGAGCAAGTCGGCCAGCACGATTCCCCACGTTACCAACTTCGACGATGCCGACGTGACCGAGTTGGAACGCCTCCGCAAAACGATCCCCCCTGCCTACCTCGGCCCCGCGGTAAAACTGACCGCCATGCCGTTCGCCTTGAAGGCCGTCGCGCTGGCCCTGCGGCAACATCCCTTGCTCAACGCGAGTCTCGATGAAGAGAAAGGGGAGATCGTCTACAAGCAATACGTCAACCTCGGTGTGGCCGTCGATACGCCGCGGGGACTCGTCGTGCCGGTCATTCGCAACGCCGATCGGCTGGGCATTCTCGACGTCGCCCGCGAGCTGACGCTGCTGGCGGCGCGGGCGCGCGCCGCCGAGTTCGGCGTCGACGAGCTTCGCGGCGGCACGTTCACCATCAGCAATCTGGGCGCCGTCGGCGGGGCTTACAGCACTCCCATCATCAACCATCCCGAGGTGGCCATCCTGCTGCTCGGCCGTTCGCGCTGGCTGCTGGGTGTCCATGAAGGCAAGATCGAGGGCCGGCTGAAGATGCCGCTGAGTCTCTCCTTCGATCATCGCGTCGTCGATGGCGCCGCCGCCGCCCGATTCCTCAACGACGTGATTGACTATCTCCAATCCCCTGGTAAACTTCTGCTGGTAAAGTAGGGATCAGGGGGCAGAGATCAGGGGACGGAGAAGTGGAGCCACCGAAATCAGAATAGTTGTGAGGAGAGGGAATCGACGACGAAATGAATAGCTATCGCGAGTTGAAGGTTTGGCAACTGGGAATGCGTCTGGCCAAGGATGTTTACGTATTGACGCAGCGGTTTCCCAAGAGCGAGGTTTACGGCCTAAGCAGTCAGGTGCAGCGGGCGGCGGTCTCGATTCCCGCCAACCTTGCCGAGCGACATGCAAAAGATTCCACAAAGGAATTCCTGCGGCATATCTCGATTGCGCAAGGCTCGTTGGCTGAGATGGAAACTCATCTTCTTCTCGCTGAGTCCCTGGATTACGCAAGCCCCGATGCGGTCGCCACTATTCTCGATGAATGCACCGAGGAACGCCGAATGCTCAGCGGGCTGCGACGCCGCCTCAAAGCCAGACTATCCCCCAACCCCTGACCCCTGACCCCTGACGCCTGACCCCTGACGCCTGACCCCTGACCCCTGACGCCTGACCCCTGACCCCTGACCCCTGACGCCTGACCCCTGACCCCTGACCCCTCCGATGAACACCCAACTCTGCGTCCTAGGTGCCGGACCCGGCGGCTACGCGGCTGCTTTTCTTGCGGCCGATCTTGGTCTACAGGTTGCATTGGTCGATTTTGAATCGCGGCTGGGTGGCGTCTGCCTGCTGCGCGGCTGCATCCCGTCGAAGGCGCTTCTGCACGTGGCAAAGGCCAAGGCGGAAGCCAAACAGCTTGCCGAGTGGGGCGTCGCCTTTTCCGACCCGTCCATCGATCTGGCCGCCATGCGCGCCCGCAAGGAGAAGGTCGTCGCCACGTTAACTGGCGGACTGAAGCAACTTGCCGCCAAGCGAAACGTCACGGTCGTTCGCGCCCGGGCGGTCTTCGAGGATTCGCGCACGTTGAAGCTCGCCGCGGTTGATGGCGCGGCCTTGGCCGACGATCGCATTGTGTTCGAGAATTGCATCGTCGCCACGGGTTCGAGCCCGACGCGAATCGCGGCGTTCGATTTGCCGACGCACCGCGTGATGGATTCCACGGGAGCGCTGGAATTGCCCGACGTGCCCGAGTCGCTGCTGGTCGTCGGCGGCGGCTACATTGGGCTCGAAATGGGCACCGTTTATGCCTCCCTCGGAAGCAAAGTGTCGCTGGTCGAGATGACCGACGGACTGCTGCCCGGCGCCGATCGCGACCTGGTCAGGCCGCTGCAAAAACGGCTCCAAAGTCTTTTCCAGGCGATCTACTTGAACGCCAAAGTCGCTTCACTCGCCGACCGGCAGGACTCAATCGAAGTAACGTTCGAAGGCGACGTGCCGGAGAAGATCCAACGATTCAGCCGCGTTCTGTTGTGCGTCGGACGTCGCCCGAACACCGCCGGCCTGGGGCTGGAAAAGATCGGCGTCCAACTCGATCCCCGCGGGTTCATTTCGGTCGATCGCCAACGCCGCACGGGCAACCCTCGTATTCTCGCGATTGGCGACGCGGCTGGCGAGCCGATGTTGGCCCACAAAGCGGCCCACGAGGGCAAGACCGCCGTCGAAGTCATCCTCGGCAAGTCGGTCGCGTTCGAGCCAAAAGCGATTCCCGCCGTCGTCTTCACCGATCCCGAAATTGCCTGGGCAGGGCTGACCGAGACCGAGGCGAAACGTCAGGGGCGCACCGTCGAGGTCGCGCAGTTCCCCTGGATGGCCAGCGGCCGAGCCCAAGCCATCGGCCGCACCGAAGGGCTGACGAAATGGATCATCGATCCGCAAACCAAGCTCGTCGTCGGCTGCGGGATTGTCGGCTACGGCGCCGGCGATCTGATTAGCGAAGCGGTCTTGGCGATCGAGATGGGCGCCTCCGCCCGCGACGTGGCCGAAACGATCCATCCCCATCCGACGCTCAGCGAAACCCTCGGCGCCGCCGCCGATGTCTGTCTGGGGCTGGCCACCGACATTTACCGGCCGCGCCGCGCATAAAACAACTCACCGCGGAAGACTCGGAAGACGCCGAAGAGGCCGTGCAGCCTCTCTGCGTCCTCCGCGGTGAGTCTTCGATTGTTCTCTCGTCGGCCGCCTACATGCGGGCCGGTTGGCCCGGCGCGCGGCGCGAACCCGCTTCTGCACGTCGGTCTCCAGCACGCCGAAGGTGGCTTCGTGCCGCTGGATCGTCAGACTCAGGGCGTGCAGCATACGTTTCGCCGTGTAAAAGTTCGTGATGATCCGCTGCGTGACCGGGATCGGATGCGTTGGCATTCCGAAGGGTTGCGGATTCAGACCGAAATCGATAATCAGCTCTTCCGGCGTGCCGGTGACACGGCAGAAGTTGGCATAAAGAGCCATCACCTTGGAGTCATCGATTTCCACCTGCACCCGTTGCGGGGCTGGCGGGGGAGTCTGCCCGGCAGGCTCGCCGCTCGTTTCCAACGCGGGGGGGGTGTCGTCTTCGGGTCTGTCAGATGTCTTGGCCACGGAATACTCCTCTCGAGTCACTGAAAAAATGCCTCTCTCCCAAAAAAACACTCCCAATTATAGCACGCAATATATGCCGGGCTATTATCTTTCTCGCCGCAGTGGTCACTTCGTTTCTAATGCGCAAAGGTGGTGAGCTTTTCCGTACGTTCCCAAGCTCCCAGGCTGTTGGTTTTTCCAAAGACACATTGTAATGAGACTCCTGTCGCCCATCACCCGGTGAAAACGCCGAAAATCGGCAAAAGGAGTCGCCTCCTACAAAAAACCCATCCGTAGAGCACGGGAATGAGAATTCCCGAAGTCATGGCTTGACTTTGCCGATTATTCTGACGGCGTTGACTAAGTAGAGTTTGCGGGCAGGCTGCGCGAACAACGAAAGCTGCCCAGATTAACACGAAAAAGCCCATTATGGCCCCTCGCCCTCGACTTCGACCGCTGCTGATGCTGATGCTGGCGATTGTCGGGCTGACGGGCTGCCATGCCGTCGATTTCTATGACTCCTCGCTGCAACGGCCCGTGCCGCCGGAAATGGAGCCGGCACGCGAATTGAGCATGGTCTCGCTGCCGGTCTACAAGGTCGAGCCGCCCGACATCCTCATGGTCGAAATGCTCAAGATGGTCCCCTTGCCCCCTTACCGCATCGACATCTACGACGTGCTGCAAATCCGCGCGATGGGCACGCTGTTGGATCAGCCCATCGACGGCTTCTTCCTGGTCGAGGGGGAGGGCATCGTCACCCTCGGGCCGGCTTACGGGCGGGTGCACGTGGCGGGCATGACGGTCGAGGAGGCCGGCGCGGTGATCACTGCCAGGCTCAGGCAGATCCTGTCGAAACCGGAGGTTTCGGTGCAGTTGGCCCGCACCGCCGGCACCCCGCCGGTCAGCGGCGAGTACCTGGTCGGTCCCGATGGCACGATCAACCTGCGGCAATACGG
This sequence comes from uncultured Planctomycetia bacterium, assembly GCA_963719005.1. GTDB lineage: Bacteria > Planctomycetota > Planctomycetia > Pirellulales > Thermoguttaceae. The sequence continues at coordinate 364,306 of CAVRAR010000014.1, read as the reverse complement.
CACGCTGCACGTGGCCGGCAAGACGATCACCGAGATTCGGCAGGAGTTGAACAAGTACCTGTCGCAGTTTTTCGATTCGCCCGACGCCTCGGTCGAGGTGCGGCAATTCAACAGCAAGGTGTTTTACGTGATCACGGAAGGCGCCGGCATGGGCGACAACATTCGCCGCGTGCCGATCACCGGCAACGACACGGTGATGGACGCATTGAGTGCGGTGAACGGTCTGTCGCAGGTGTCGAGCATGACGATCTGGGTGGCTCGTCCGGCGCCGGGCGGTTTTGGCTGCGAGCAGATATTGCCGGTCGATTACGAGGCGATTACAAAGGGGGGATCGTCGGCGACGAACTATCAGATCATGCCGGGCGATCGAGTCTTTGTGGCCGGCGACGACATGATTGCGGCGAACACCTGGTTGGGCAAGATGACGGCTCCGATCGAGCGGATTCTCGGCATGGCGTCGTTAGGCACCTCGAGTGCCCGCAGTTGGGAAACCCTCGGCCGCGAATACAACCGAACCCGGTTCTAGCGAGTCTCGTTTGACAACAACTTCGCGGCAGCCGCAACGGCCGAAAGATAACCCGGAAGACGGGTGATCGCATGGAGGGACGCGAAGCTCGACTATTGTCGGCAAGGGCGAAAAGTGGTAAGATTCTAGTGCAGGGGTCTCGGGCCGCGACGGAGGTTTGCCGCCGGTCCGGGGAGCCCAAAAAGAACAAGGATTTGAAATCATGAACATAGCGATTGGCATTAGCACGTTGCTGTTGGGCGGCTGGGTGTTGAATACGCCCGTTCAGGATCTGCCGCCGGACCAAGCGGATCAGACGCCCGTCTTGGAGATACCCTTTTCTCCACCGGCCGAGTCGGCTGAGCGCGCCGCCGCGGACCGTGCGCGGAGAAATGAAAGTCCGGAGAGGGCATTTCCGAGGGATGAAGTGGAAGGGCGTTTGCGCGAGCAGAAGGAGCCTCAAACGCAAACAAACCTAGGCGACAGTACAAGGAGGAACGCCCTGGCACAAGGCCGGTTGACTCCGCAAGTGAATCAGCCGCAGGGGAACGTGCAAAAGCGGGCGTCATGGGTCTTGCCGTCGCCGCCGACCGACCCGCTTCGCGCGAACGTCCCCGGAGCGCCGCCGCTTCCCTTGCCGCCGACGATGCGAGAATCGGACCTGACGCCGGGAGCGGGACCGGCGGATCCGTACGCGAGCCCGACGACGCCAAGGATCGCGGACCTTCCACCGTCGAGGCAAGCGTATTCGCCGCGAACTGCCCAGGCTCCCTCGACTTATGATGAAACCACCCAAAATCGTGACCTTGCCGCGGAAGGCATGCATCCCGCGTATACGCAGCAGCCGCCGGCGCCAAAGGCATTTGCGGAGGCGCGGCCGTTCTCTTCCGGGGTCAGTCCGTACATGAACTTGTTCCGCAATGATACCAACGGCGGCACCATCGACAATTACAGCACCTATGTTCGGCCGGCGCTCAACCAACAGAGCACGAACCAGCAGTTTAACATGGACCTCTATGGCTTGCAGCGAAACCAGAAAATCCAGAGCGCCATCCTGCAACAACTCGGCCGCGACTACAACTCGTGCGCCCCGCAATCCATTGGCACGCCCCAGTTCTACATGAACTACGGCAACTACTATCCCGGCAGCTACGGGCCGAACAATTACGGGCAGGGGCCTTACGGGGCGGGCGGTTACGGGCAGTAAGAGTTCCTTCTCACTGCGGTAAAATCACGTCGGACAGCATGTATTTCCGCAGCGACTTGACCGTGCTGTCGAATTGCTCCCGGTCAACCGGTTTTACGAGATAGCTCTCCACGTGCAGGTTCTCGGCCTGTAGGACGCTCTGCTGTGTAGCGGAACCCGTCAGCACGACAACGGGCAGACAAGCGAGCCGCTGGTCTGCCTTGATCTCGGCAAGCACTTCTCGTCCGCTCTTCTTCGGCAGATTGAGGTCCAAGAGGACGAGATCGGGTTGGGGGGCACGGCGGTATTTCTCGCGCCGCGACAGAAACTCCATCGCTTCTTCGCCGTCGCGCACCAGGCTGATGCGGCAGGGAACGTCGCCCTGCCGCAGCGCCTCGATCGTCGTGCCCGCATCCTCCAGATCGTCCTCGACCAAGAGGATCTCCATCGGTCGGCCGACGGTGTTTCGCATCAGGTCGGTGTGGCGGATCATGGCTTCTTCCCCCCGGCGGCTGGCCGGAAGTCATCCCGCCCGCCCTCGACCCGATGCCCGTCGATGTAGACCCGCCCGCTCTGATCGACCAGGCCGGGCGCGGTATTGGAGAGGAGATGGGTATTGCGCACGTGGGCCTCGGAGTAAGGCAGCGTGAGGAGTTGGGCCTGCCCGTTGTTGCCCAACAGCGAGTCGTCGATCGTCAGCAGCGACGCGCCCCCCACCGCCACGCCGCTCCGCCCGTTGCCGCGGCAAGTGACGTTCGACAACGACACCTCCCTGGCGCTGTTGTACAGGCTGATGCCGTCCACCTGGAATCCCTGCACGGTCAGATCGGCGATGCGCACGCGCTCGACGTGGAACAAGGTGATTCCGGTCGGATCGTGGGCGTAGCTCAGCTTATAGTCGCCGGACAGCTTGTTCTTCTCGACGCAGAAATAGACGCGCCCTTCGAGCGAGCACCATTGCCGGGGCTCCAATTTCGGCGGACTCTTGGCCGATTGCGCGGCGAACACCCGCACTGCCGGCCGACCGTTCAGGAACAACTGCGAGTAGCCCATCGGACGTCCGCGCAGGCGAAAAATCGCCCCTTGGTAGGCTTCCCATTTTTCGGCGGGCGCCGGCGCGGAGCCGTCGAGGACGGCGCCGTTGCCGCGGATGGTAAAGGGCTCCTCTTTACTGCCGCTGTGGCGACTGCCCGTCAGACTGAAGCTCTCGCGGTAGGGGACATCGTTTTTGACCAAAACGATCGCGTCGCCCGGCCCGGCCAGCCGCAGTGCTTTCGCCAAAGTCCGCACCGGTCCGGCAATTCCGCCCGGGTCGCGGGCCGTCTGGCCGGTGAATCGGTCGTCGCCGGCGACGTTATCGACAACGACTTCCCGCCCCGCCGCGGGGGAACATAGGAGCAGCACGCTAAGAAAGCTGTAAAATGTCCGCACGAAATGGCTCCCGAGGGGTTTTCCATTGATCTCATAATTGTAGCACATCTGGACTCGTTCATGGAGTGTGATATTCTATGGTCAGTTTTCGTGACGAGGAGAAGCATCCCCGTCCTTTCGCCGCAGCCGTGACAACCCAACGAGACAGACGGCGCACGGAATGTGCCTGCCGCAATAACCTCATGAAAATCGGCCTGACTTACGACTTGCGTCAAGACTACTTGTCCGAAGGCTACTCCTTGGAAGAGACCGCCGAGTTTGACCGGCCCGATACGGTCGAGGCCATCGAGGCCGCTCTGCTGGAATTGGGCTACCAGACCGATCGCATCGGCAACGCGAAGCAGTTGATCTCGCGGCTGGCCGTGGGCGACCGCTGGGATCTCGTATTCAACATCGCCGAGGGGCTGTACGGCATCGCCCGCGAGGCCCAGGTGCCGGCGATTCTCGACGTCTTCAACATCCCCTACACGTTTTCCGATCCGCTGGTGCTTTCGCTGGCGTTGCACAAGGGGATGACCAAGAGCGTAGTGCGACAGGGCGGCGTGGCCACGGCGGATTTCGCGGTGGTCGAGTGTCAGGCCGACGTCGAGGCGATCGATTTGCCGTTCCCGTTGTTCGCCAAACCGGTGGCCGAGGGCACCAGCAAAGGCATTTCGGGGGCGTCGAAAATCGTCGATCGCCAGGGCCTTCGAGACGTTTGCGTCGATCTGCTCCGCAAGTTTCGCCAGCCGGTGCTGGTCGAGACGTTCCTTTCCGGTCGGGAGTTCACCGTCGGCGTGACCGGCACCGGCGACGCGGCCGCGGCCGTCGGCACGATGGAGATTCTGCTCCTGCCCGAGGCGGAGGCCGAAATCTACTCCTACGAGAACAAAGCCAAGTATGAAGACCGGGTGCGTTACCGGCTGGTCCGGCCGACGGAAGACCCGTTGGTCGGCCAGGTCGAGCGGTTGACGCTTGCGGCGTGGCGGGTGTTGAATTGCCGCGACGGCGGGCGGGTCGATGTCCGCTGCGACGCCGCCGGAGTGCCCAACTTCATCGAAGTCAATCCGCTGCCCGGCCTCCATCCCCGACATTCCGACTTGCCGATCGTCTGCGGCTTCGCGGGCGTCTCTTACGTCGATCTGATCGACCGGATCGTCCGCTCGGCCCGGCGCAGGATCGAAAAGCACGCGCCGGCCAGATCGACTGCCGTATAGAACGAGAAACCTCCCGCCATGCGTGTCGTCGTTCTCCATAACTTCGTGCCCCCCGACGCCCCGCCGGAAGACCAGGATACGCTGGTCCAAGTCGAGGCGATTTCCGCATCGTTGGCTCGCCTGGGACACGAGCCGGTTGCGGTGCCGTGTGAACTCGATCTGGCGGCGATGCGCGACTTGCTGTTGCGGCTGCGGCCCGAGTTGATTTTCAGCCTGGTCGAATCGCTGGCCGGCGCCGATTCGCTGGTCTATCTGCCCGCGGCGGTCTTGGACGTGCTGGGCATCCCCTATTGCGGCTGCCGCACCGAATCGCTCTTCCTGACCACGCACAAGACGCTGGCGAAGGAGCGAATGCGCGATGCTGGACTGCCGACGCCTGTGTGGCTGGAGCCCGCTGCCGACCAGCCGCTTGCGGTTTCGCATGGTCCGTCCGCGTGGATCCTCAAAGGCGTTTGGGACCAGGGTTCTCGCGGCTTGGACGACGACGCCGTGCTTTGCGACGTCGAGCCGGTGGAGGTGCGGGGGCGACTGGCGGACCGAGCGCGTCGCTCGGGGCGTCCCTGTTTCGCCGAGCAGTTCATCGAAGGGCGGGAGTTCAACCTGGGGCTGTTGGCCGGGCCGGATGGTCCCGAATCGCTTCCGCCGGCGGAAATCGACTTCGCGGCGTTTCCGCCCGAGAAGCCGCGCATCGTCGGCTACCGCGCCAAGTGGGAAGACGATTCGTTCGAGTCCCGCCATACGCCCCGCCATTTCGATTTCCCTTCGTCCGACGCTTCGCTCTTACAGCGGCTCGGTGAGCTCGCGCGGCAATGTTGGACGTTGTTTCGGCTTCGCGGCTGGGCGCGGGTTGATTTTCGCGTGGATGCGGCGGGCGAGCCGTGGATTCTCGAAATCAACGGCAACCCCTGCCTCTCGCCCGACGCCGGCTTCGCCGCCGCGATGCAGCGAGCCTCGATTCCGTACGACCAGGGCATCCAGCGCATCGTGGAGGACGCATTAGCATGACCGAACAATCCATCGTTTTTCGTTGCGACGTTCGTTCCGACGACCGCGAATCCGTGCGGCGGATCGTCGGCTCGACCGGCGTCTTCTCGCCCGTCGAGATCGACGTGGCCGAGGAGCTTGTCGACGACCGGCTCGAATGCGGCCCGCAGAGCGATTACCATTTCGTGATTGCCGAGCACGAAGGGCGTGCCGTCGGCTACACCTGCTACGGGCAGATCGCACTGACCGCCGCCAGTTTCGACCTCTACTGGATTGCCGTTGACAAATCGTTCCACGGCCGGAAGGTCGGCCGGGCGTTGCTGGAAAAGACCGAAGAGATGATCCGTCAGGCGGGTGGCCGGCAAGTATACATCGAGACCTCGAACCGCCACCAGTACGCGCCGACCCGCGGTTTTTACCTTCGCTGCGGCTATCGCCAAGCGGCGCTCTTGACAGACTTCTACGCCCCCGGCGACGACAAAGTGATCTACGTGAAAGAACTGTAACGGAGACTGTCCCGAGTTTCGTGTCAGCGAAAATGTCCAAAACTGGGATTGTGTCCCCCGAACCCCAAAAGGCCGTGACGACCGATTGGTCAGCGTCGCGCCTCTGCTGGCGATGGTCGGCGACTGGAAAGCTTTTCTGCGCAGTGCGATACCCGAAGAAGAACTACGGGACTTGCGCGAACACGGACGTACCGGTCGGCCGCTGGGCAGTTCGGCGTTCGTGGATCGTTTGGAAAATCTTGCTGGCCGTACCTTGAAACCCCAGAAACCCGGTCCCAAGCCAAAACCACCCAAGCCGCGAATAAGAAAACGCAACAGTTAGGCATTGTGTCCCCGGAATCCTTTAGGAATCCCTTAGACCAAGTCTTCGCTTTCGGCTAGCGCCGAAATCTGAATAGAGTCAATCAAGGAGTCAAAATGTATCAGGAGCATCTGTGCGAACCGGCCGTGGTAGAATGCGTAAACTTCTTTGGATATTTTCTGGCCTTTTGGTCGTATGATGTTGAACTTGAGTTCTCGCGCGTTGGGTAGCGAAGGCTTGAACCAAGCCTTATACTTCCATTTTGGTGCCGTATGCGTTAAGCTCCCCCTAGGAGTGTATATCCACATCACGATCGACGAGTCCTTGATTCCCTTGCGAATCTTAGCAAGCAACTTCTCCGAATCGTCCGTAACAACGGTTACTGCCATCTGAACTACTTCCTCGTCAAGTCGGTCAGACAAGACAATCGTCTTGCACACTACACAACGGTTTCAGAGCCAACGTCACTTGGAGGCTTCTGTTCAGGAGCGGAACCACCCTTCGCCGCTTCATCTTCTTCCTCTCCTTCTTCTTCTGCCGCTGCTTTGTGCCGTCCTCTATCTGCCTCCGTCTCTTTTGGTATCGCCCCTTCGTCCGGTGTCGCAGCTTGATCCGCACGTCCGAACGCACCTTGGAAGTAGAGCCGCGTAACAAGATAGCCAAGCAGGAAGCCACATACTAAAAAGAAAACAATTGCCGCGCCAAAAACTCCTCGCACTTTTTCGTCGCTGCCGACGCTGGTCCCAAAGAGCGTCGCCAGATTGTCGATCCAGACCGGGAGCCTTGCCAACTGATAGATGCCAAGTCCAACAATGATCTTCGTAACCCAGTCGGAGATTTCCTCCAAGTTTGTGTTGACCCTCTGGTGATAACCGCGTCTCGGTGACTTTGCTTCTTGGGAATAATCACGCTGCAATACCTTCGGAATTCCGAACAAAAATCCAAGAACGAAGCCGACAGCAATACACGCAAAGGCCCAAATTGCCCCCTGGGCACATTTCCATCCGCATGTAATCATCAGGGCAAGCAGACCGCCACCCATAATCGGGAGCATCGCATAGATGATTCTGCGAGCGTCTCGTAACTCGTCCACCGACTCATCCCCCTCTGATATTACCTTGACGGTCGGCGGCATAAACCGCCAGAGGCAAAATAACCGCAAAGGAGACCATCTCTGGTGACTCATGCGCAGCTCGCCTTTGAACCGTGATAATCCCCTATGTCGCCGCGCTAACGCGGGCCTGTCTTGAACCAATTGGAAATGGAAATTCTCGGTCGCCTGGGTTGGAATCTTCCCCCAGACGAGGAGAATTTCATGAGTGGACAACGACGACATTTCGGCACGGACCAGAAGGCTGCCATTCTCAAGAGGTATCTGGTCGATAAAGTGCCCATCTCGGACCTCTGCGACGAGTACGGGATCAAGCCGAACCAAATCTACGCCTGGCAGAAAATCCTGTTCGATAACGCTCCGGCCGCCTTTCACCCGGTCGCCAAACGCGAGGCCAGGAGGCTTTCCGCCCAGGAGGAGGAAGTCGCCCGACTGCGGGCCAAGCTCGTTCAGAAGAACGAGGTCATCTCCGAACTGATGGAGGAGAACGTCCGCGCAAAAAGAGAATGGGGAACTCTAAACGGACGTTGGGTTCCCCACGACACTCGCGATGAAGTGGTCGATTACGTGCGCCGTTGGAACGAGCGCACGGAGATTCCCGCCAGAAAGTTCGTGGCTTGGCTGGGCATTGGCCAGAGCAAGTTCCACGACTGGAAGGATCGCTACGGCAAGCGGAACGAACACAACGGCTGGGTGCCGCGCGACTGGTGGCTCGAAGATTGGGAGAAGCAGGCCATCATCCGCTTCTCCTTCGAGTATCCACTGGAAGGCTACCGGCGTTTGGCGTTCATGATGCTCGACCGCGACGTGGTGGCCGTCAGTCCCAGCAGCGTCTATCGCGTATTGAAGGCGGCGGGCCGCATCGGGCGCTCGACGAACAAGCCGTCGAAGAAAGGCACGGGCTTCCAACAGCCGCAAAAACCCCATGAACACTGGCATATCGACATCAGCTACCTCAACATCCACGGCACGTTTTACTACCTGACGACGATCCTCGACGGCTACAGCCGCTACACCGTGCATTGGGAGATTCGCCGCTCGATGACCGAGCAAGATGAACTGACGATCCTGCAACGCGCGCGGGAGAAGTTCCCCAAGGAGACGCCGCGGATCATCAGCGACAATGGGTCGCAGTTTTTGGCGAAGGACTTCAAAGAGTTCATTCGCATCTGCGGGATGACGCACGTGCGCACCAGCCCGTACTATCCGCAGAGCAACGGCAAACTGGAGCGATTTCACGGGAGCATCAAGGGCGAGTGCCTGCGGCCGGGCACGCCGATCTCGCTGGAGGATGCCATCCGCATTGTGGCTCGTTACGTGGAGCACTACAACGAGGTGCGATTGCACAGCGCGATTGGCTATGTGGCGCCGGCGGACAAATTGGCGGGCCGTGAGGCGGAGATCTTCGCAGCCCGCGATCGCAAACTGACGGAGGCCCGCGAGCGTAGAAAGGAGCAGCGAGAGGCGGCCCGTTTGCGGACGGTTGCCTGATCGAAGGAAGGACGTTACGATGAGAGACGACCTGGGCGGAGGATAGGGCTCCGGTGGGAACCGACCCGAGCGCCGCCCCAGGGGTTGTGAGCGAGGTCCGGGCGGTGGTTCTGCTGCCGCCCACCTCCCTCGCTTACAACACCAAAGCGAAAAATCCAAGCACTACCAACCAACTTCAACACCCGGACGATCCTAGCAAGCCAATCGAAGTTTCCATTTCACGCTGAACCAAGACATTGTTAGGCTCACGAGACGGAAAAAGGGGCGGAACGATTTTCGGAATCCAGGAGCCAACGGCGACGGCGCTGAGGTGGCCCAATTCTTGCTCTTGAAATCTCCGGCTCGATAGCGCATCCCATCGATCGTGACATAGTCCATCCCTGCCCGCTCACCTCAGCCGTCGGGGGGAAGGATCAACTCGCTGAAATCGGAAATTCCGCCCACGCGCTGACCAACTGCTCAGAGGCTATTCGAGAAGCGTGTGCGATTAGTCCCCTCTCCCTCTGGGAGAGGGTTAGGGTGAGGGCAGTCCGGCGGGAAAACTCCGACGTTTGTCGGCGCAACCCCACGCCGCCCTCACCCCCTGCCCCTCTCCCACAGGGAGAGGGGAGACTTCTCGCATAGCCTCTCAGATCGTCTATGGCCGTTTACGGCCATTTCCGCCGCAGGCGGTATTCGGCCCGTGCTTTAGCACGGGTTCGCGGGCTTGATGCTCGCCGACTGTCAGGTCCGTTCGCGGCTTGTTGTTCTATACAAATCCGGCAAGACCCCATCCACCTTGTGTGGATGGTGAAGGAGTCTGTCAGGCTACCGGAGAAGACACACTCAACCAAGACCCCGTCCGGCTTGCCCGGACGGTGAATGAGTTTGCCCCGCTATCGCAAACCACCCGCGTTAGCCGCGAAACTCCTTCACCCACGTGACAAGCACGTGGGGGTCGTCGATGGTTTGTTACCTCTCTTAGCCAGCCAAACTCATTCACCGGCGGGACAAGCCCGCCGGGGTTCTGACTTGTGTAGAACAACAAGCCGTTCACGGACCTCCTCCCCAGTTCTTTCTCTCGTCCCTCCTCCGTGCTCTCCGTGTCTCCGTGGTTCATCCCCCGTTTTGCTCCTCATGGCCCACAACTTGCCCTTGAAATCGTGCCACGCCCTCTGCTACACTCAACATCACGTTTGTACACTTCTCTCGCAGACCATACCGACGGTCAAAAAGAAGGGAGAACACGCCCAGCGATAACCTCGCGTCAGAGCACCGCCCACGGCCAACAGACCTTCCACCGCCCCATCCTCTCGGTTAACCCCGAGCGAGCGAAGCATTGCTCCTTCGCCGCCATTGCGGACAGGGTAAATGGCCGGCAACCACGTGGAAGACGATCTGTCCCTTCCGGCGGCAAGCTCTTTTGGCAGGCGCAAGTACCCGCTACTCCCCAGGCACCGCGTTCTTCCGCGCCCGTCCCCAAAAACGCGCCTCCAATTGCGCAGGCGCTAGCGTAGTGCGCCGCCGCCCAAATCCCCTCTTCTTTCTTCTTCAAACTCAAAGGGGTACGAAAAAGTGAAAAAACTCCTCCAACAACCAAAATCGGCGCCTTGCCGAAATGCAGCCGCGCTACGACAAAACGCCACAATCCGTCACCGCATCCGCGGCCGTGCAACCGGTTGCCCTTACGGCAATGCTCTGATATAAACGACTTGTCAACGGCCCGCGAAACGGCGTCGGCCGTGCCCGCCACCTGTTCTATCGCCATCCTCCTGGGGTGTGTCGCCCTTGAACGGCCACGAAGTCCCTAACCTAAAGGAAACTCACCATGCTGAAGTTCTCCCGCTATTTCCTGGCGATTGGCGTTGTCCTGTTGACGGCCTGCTCGGTCCTTGCCGACGAACCGCAACCCGCGGCTCCAACGGTGAAAATCACAAACGAGCGAATCTGTCCGGGAACCATCAGCCCCTATCAATATGGTCAGTTCATCGAATACCTCTGCGCCCTGATGCCGTCGATGTTCTCCGAAAAACTCTTTGACGGCAGTTTCGAGGGGGTGCCGCCGTACAGGTTCGCGTTCCGCAAGGAGACCGACCGCATCGAACAGCCGTGGTACCCGGACGGCGCCACCAACCGGGGCGAATACCAACTCGATAAAGCCGACCCCTTCAACGGCAAAGTCTCGCAACGCATCCGTCAGAAGCCGGGCGACCCCGCCACGCTGGGCATTTCGCAAAGCGGCATGTACGTGAAGGCCAGCGAACCGCTGCTGCTATCGCTCCACTTGCGAGCCGACGGTGTGCAAGGTCCGGTGAAGGCGGCGATCTGGGGCGAAGGAAAGGATTACGCTACCGCCGAGTTCTCGCCGGTCGGCAAAGACTGGCAACGGTTCGAGGCGACGCTCACGCCCACCGATTCCGACACCCGTGCCACGCTGACGATTTCATTTCGCGGGCCGGGCACGCTCTGGATCGATCGCGTCTCGCTGATGCCCATCCAAAACGTGTGCGGCTGGCGAACCGACGTGGCCGAGGCGCTCAAGGCCCTGCGGCCGGGCATCATCCGCTTCGGCGGCAGCACGATCGAGGGCTTCGAGTGGAAGGCCACCATCGGCGACCCGGAGAAGAGAGTACCCTTTACGACCTGCTGGGGTGGCCTCGAACCGGCCAACGCCGGGCTGGAAGAGTTCCTCGGGCTGTGCCAGTGGGTCGGCGCCGAGCCGCTGATCTGCGTGCGGTTCACCGGCAAGACGCCCAAGGATGCCGCCGATCAGGTGGAATACTTCAACGGCCCGGTCACCTCGCCGATGGGCAAGCTCAGGGCCGCCAACGGACACGCGGCCCCGTATAAGGTCAAATATTGGCAGATCGGCAACGAGTTGGACAACGAAACGTACCAGAAAGGCGTCGCCGCGTTCTGCAAGGCGATGAAAGCGGTCGATCCCGACATCAAGCTCTTGGCGGCGTTCCCCTCGCCGGGCCTGCTGAAAAACGCCGGACAGTACCTCGACTACGTCTGCCCGCACCATTACGATTGCACCGACATCGCGGCCACGGAGGCGAACATCGTCGAGCTGCGGAAGATGCTCGCGCAAAACGCCCCGGGACGCGACATTCGCCTGGGAGTCACCGAGTGGAATACTACGGCCGGCAACGAAGGACTCGAAAGGGCCATGCTCTGGACGCTCGACAACGCCCTGCGTTGCAGCCGCTACCAAAACCTCATCCACCGCCACTGCGACCTCGTCGAAATCGCCAACCGCAGCAATCTTGCCGACAGTTTTTGCAGCGGCATCATCCAACCCAACAACCACGGACTGTTCAAGACGCCCACCTACTACGCCCAACAGCTTTACGCCACCCACGCCGGCCGTTATCCGCTCAAGGTCCAGTTCGACGGAGCAGCGGCGGATCCCGACTTGGACGTCAGCGCAACGCTGGCTGAAAAAGGTGACCGTGTCGCGATCTTCATCGTGAACACGTCGCTCGAACCGCGGAAAAGGACGCTCGATCTGGCGCCGCTCTCGCCGCAGCCCGGCGACGCCGATTGTTGGACGCTTGCGGACACTGCCCATGCGGGCGAACGCGACGCCTTCAATTCATGGCGGCAACCGGAACGCATCCGCCCGCAATCGGCCAAGGCCAGCGTCGTCGAGGGCAAACTCGCGCATGAGTTTCCGCCCCTGTCGCTGACGGTTCTCGAAGTCCGCTGCGGAAAGGGGCAATAGCGCCGAGCGAAAGACGCAGCGCGGGCGACACGTCACGTCGCCGGCGTCTCTCCCTGTCTCCCTCTCTCCCTGTCTCCCCGTCTCCCCCTCTCCCTGTCTCCCTGTCTCCTCTTGCCTATCCCGACGCCTACGCCAATCAAAGCGACGCCGGCGAGGGCCCCGACGCCGGCCACACTTTCCCATATATGATACTGCGTCAATGCGGCCTCGTAGATCTGATCCGTGCGACGATCCAGCCCTTGCTTCATCAGTCCCCAGTAATGCCACGTCTGCAACGGTGTCAACTTGCCGGCGCTCTGCCGAAGAGCTTCGGGGTCAATGGCGTCGATCGGGGCGACCGGGCGGAACCAGCGAACCAAGCACGCTAACGCAACTGCCATAACAACCAACGCAACGCCAGACAGCACAAGCCCGTGTTGCCATCCCCAGACGTGCTCCGCGGGCGGGCTCGCCTCGGCGGGAGCCGGCTCCAAGCGAGCCATTTCCAGCATGGTCGGGATCAGAAACGACTGCCCGCACGGACAAACGGACGTCTGGCCCGCCTCGCGCGGTTCGACGATGATCTGCTGCCCGCACCGGCAGGGCAAAAGGTACTTGTTGCTCACAAAGCAAACTCCCTTGGAAGACTGGGGACGGCCGCTTGGCGGTCGCAGGTAGCAGTAGTAGTCGTAGGTTATGCTTCAGCATAACACAAGGCGTTGGGACGCAGAGTGCCATGCTGAAGCATAGCCTACGAATATCCACGAACGCCTAATCGCCCCTCTTAGCAGTCTAACGCGTTACACGGCCTTGTGCGAGTTGGCCCGCTCGATGCGTCGGTCGAGAGGGAAGCGAGAGCTCGCGCTTGCTGAGTCGAGACGAGGATGTCCCCGAAAAGTAGGCGTCTTTGCCTTTCCCACAGACCTCATCTTATCCATCTTAACATTCCGTGCGAGTCCGATTTGGCTTTGAAACGCCAGCTCAAGGATTTTGAGAATTATTGGCCACTAAACCCTAGACTGTCCAAGCAAGGCGAGTATAATGAAAGGGCGTGGTCGTAGGGTGACAGTGTGCGCATCATATTTGCCTGCGGGCGCGAAGGTGCATCCCCGGTTTCCTGCATGACGGGAACGCAACAGCGGGATTGGCCATCTGATACGAATGATGCCCTGTCGGCGCGATAGAGTCGGGGTTCGGTCGGCCGTTTGTGTTCGACTTTGGTGGAGCTAACGCTCACGGCGGCCGACTGGCGGATTCTGGAACGTTTGGGCTTCTTGCAACGCGCGATCGAATTCTCACCGCAGGCTGAATCCTTTGCCAAATGGCGAGCAAAGCCGGCGGCGCGGAAATTCGGTGGTAGAATTTTTTGCATAAGCCGCCGTTCATGGGGAAAGCGTACATTGGATATCGTGAAACCGGGACCGCGTCGCACGCGGTCCTCCATCGACTTAGAAGAGGAGCGGTATTTTGTACGACGCACTGTTGGACAGTCTGGAAGAAGAACCGATTTCTCGGGCGGACGAGACGCTGGATCTCGGCGAAGATCCCGTCGGGGTTATCGACGTTGAAGAGGACGACTTGGATCGCGCCGTCTTGGACGACGACGAGGAACACGATCCCGAGTTGGACCTGGCCGCGGAAGACCTGCTGGCCGGCGTCGAGGACGAGTCCTGGTCCGACGATCCGGTTCGCATGTATCTGACGCAGATGGGCGAGATTCCGCTGTTGACTCGGCAGGAGGAAGTCGCTCTGGCCAAGCAGATCGAGGTGACCCGCACGCGGTTCCGCCACAAGGTTCTGGAGTGCGACTACGTGATGCAGACCGCGGTGAAGGTGTTGCGGCGCGTCCACGACGGCGACTTGCCGTTCGATCGCACCGTGCAGGTGTCGGTGACCGACCAGCTCGAAAAGCACCAGATTCTCGGCCGCTTGCCGCACAATCTGCATACGCTGGAGACGCTGTTGAAGCGGAATCTGCGCGATTATAACATCGCCACGAGCAAGTCGCGCCCGTTGGGTCATGCGGCGGGCGGCGTGGCGCAAACTTGGACGCCGCCGTCGCCGCACGGTGCGGCTGGTCGAAGAACTCGGCCTGCGCACCCAGCGGATCGAGCCGATGATCAAGACCTTGGAGGAATTCAGCCGCCGGGTCGACGAGTTGCACGAGCGAATTCGCCAGTACAACGCCGACAACGCCGGCAAGGGACGCCAGCGGCAGCGCGAGCCCTGGGTCAACGAGTATCGCAACATCCTCCGCGCCACGCAGGAGTCCCCCTCCAGCCTCCGCAAGCGGGTGGCGTATCTCAAGCAGATCTACGCCCAGTATCAACACGCCAAGCGCGGCCTGTCCGAGGGCAATCTCCGCCTGGTCGTTTCCATCGCCAAAAAGTACCGCAACCGCGGCCTGAGCTTCCTCGATTTGATCCAGGAAGGCAACGCCGGCTTGATGCGGGCGGTCGATAAGTTCGAGTACCGCCGCGGCTTCAAGTTCTGCACCTACGCCACCTGGTGGATTCGCCAGGCCATCACCCGCGCCGTGGCCGACCAGAGCCGGACGATCCGCATCCCCGTCCACATGGTCGAAACCATGTCGCGCGTGCGGAACGTGTCGCGGAAACTGTTGCAGCGTCTCGGCCGCGAGCCGACCATCGAGGAGACCGCCCGGGCCAGCGAGACTTGCGTCGACGAGGCGCGGCGGGTGTTGGCGATGAGCCGCTACCCGATCAGCCTCGACCGGCCGGTCGGCAACAGCGAGGACAGCCATTTCGGCGATCTGCTGCCCGATGGCGGCGCGCGTAGCCCCGCTATCGGCGCCACGCACGGCATGCTTCGCAATCGCATCGCCAAGGTGCTGAAGACGCTCAGCTACCGCGAGCGCGAGATCATCAAGCTCCGCTACGGCTTGGGCGACGGCTACAGTTACACGCTGGAGGAGGTCGGGCACATTTTCAAGGTGACCCGCGAGCGCATCCGCCAGATTGAAGCCAAGGCCGTCCGCAAGCTGCAGCAGCCGTCGCGGAGCCAGGAATTGGTCGGATTTCTCGACTGAAAAACGACGAAAAAAGAAGACGCCAGCCGCTTGCGGCTTCGCAAATCCCAGCGAAACCGCAAGCGGTTTTTTCTTTTCTGAAATCCGTTCGCCCCCTTTGACACGCCCGGCGGCTTCTGCTAGATTCAAACGCTGTTACGACGTGCGTTGGTGGTCGGCTACTTCCGTGAAGAGCCGACGAACAGGGAATTCCGGTGCGAATCCGGAGCGGCCCCGCCGCTGTAACCGAGTGAAATGAGGTTGGCCCCTTTCTGTTTGGCCATTGCCGCAGCCACACTGCGGCGAGAAGGCCGGGCCGGCCGAAGCTCGGGAGCCAGAAGACCTACCAGCGCGTGACTGCGGCCCGTTGCGAGGGACAGTGGCCGCTTAGCAGTCGGTTCGTGAGAGAACGCGCTCCATCGACCATTTTCCCGTCTGCTTTGCAATGCCGCCGCTTGCGGCTTCGCATGGCGTTGGGGATTTGTCGATGACGCAACGTCGGCCATGCGATATCAACGGAACAACACGTTAGCCCGCATTTCTCACCGTGCGGGGAGACGGGCCACCAGTGTGCCACTGCTTCGCAGAAGCAGTGTGCGGCCTAACCCACTGCCGCGGCACTGCTTGTTCCAAGCAGTGGCACACGGCGCTGAGAAATACGTGCCGGCGCCGGGCTTTACGCTCGTCGAGCTGTTGGTGGTCATCGCCATCATCGGCATCTTGATCGCGATCTTGTTGCCGGCCGTTCACGCCGCCCGCGAGACGGCACGCCGCGCCTCCTGCGGCAACAATCTCAAGCAGATCGGGCTGGCGCTGCACGGTTTTCACCAGGCGAAGAACTGCTTCCCGGTCGGAACCGCGTTGAGGAACTATTCAGACGGGGATAGCCTCAACTCCCTTTCGCCCAGCGCCGTCAACAGCCTTCTCAATAACGGGCCGTACCACCCGGGTGTGTTTGCCATGATCCTGCCGTACACGGAACAGGAAAACCTCTACAACAACCTGCGGATGGACCAGGCGATCGATGAGGGCGTGAACGTCACGGTGGGCCAGACGATTATTCCCCAATATCTTTGCCCGTCGTCCGATCACCGCTACGGACTGCAGAAGGCCCCACATTCCAACCCGCTGACCGATCGCACCATGCAGTTCGCCGTGACCGACTACAACGGCTTAAACGGCGTTAATCGGCTTTTTACGGCTGCGCCCGGTTCAGCCCAATTGCAGAATCACGGCGGTTTTGCTGAACGTAAGCAATTGCGGCTCGCCAATTTCGTCGATGGAACCTCCCAGACCATCGACGTGGTGGAAACGATCGATTTCGGACGCGGAGTGTGGATTCACGGCCGGCCGCACTACAACCAGGCCGCCTACAGAATTAACTCGCTAAACGGATACAACGACGCGCCCAACGGTGTCAACCCGGACGGGTCCAACCTGCCCGTCACGAACCGGGGACCGGGAAAGGGAAGTGCGGGAACATGGGGGATTTCGAGCGGTCACTCCGGCGGTGCGAACTGTTTGTTCGTTGACGGATCCGTCCGTTTCCTGAGCGACTCTGTTTCCGCCCAGACGCTCACCGCCTTGATTACCAGAGACGGACACGAGGTGATCGATGAATCGTCGTATTGACTGGCCGCGGCACTCGCGGGGACTGTCCCAATTTTCGCGGGCACCGCGGCGAAGCCGTGGGCGACGAAAATGGGACTGTCCCCTTTGCCGGGATTTGACGCGGCGACGGCTCCATTCGATACAGCCCCCGAATTCGAGCGAGGGGAGGATTTGCACGGGCAGGCACCAATCAGATAAACCACCACTTCACCTTAACGAGGAGCCTTCGTAGCATGACTCACTTCAGAATTCTCGACCGTGCTCGCCAGAGCACGTGGCACATCGCCGCAACCCTACTGGTGGCAATCGCCGCTCTTGCCGGAACAAGTCGCGGGGACACCATTGTAGATTTTCAAGACCCTGGCCTTTCCTTGGCTCCCAATTCCTATTGGAACGGTTCTGACGGCTCGGGCGGCTTCAACAGCCGCGGCGCATCCTTTAACAACAGCTACACTCCCTATAGCTGGAGCGGCTTCTCCTATTCCAACGTCAATGACACCGATACATCCTCCTCGGACCCCAGCCACCAATATGCGGCGATTACCGGAACCGGCGTCGGCGGTTCGGGAACCTACGCCGTCGGCAGCGGGTGTTCCAGTTGTATTCCCGTCTTTGGCGGCGTTCTGCCGCAAATTACGATTCCGGCGGGCATGGCAGTCCAGTCGGCAATGTTTACCAACGACACGTACGCGGTGGCCTCGATGCTCAATGGAGACCGGTTTGCAAAACAGTTCGGACCTGACGATTGGTTTAAACTCACGATAACCGGCGAGTGTGCCCCCAATCATGTGCTGGGATCCGTGCAGTTCTTCTTGGCGGAAAACGGCTCCATCGTAAACACTTGGCAATCGGTCGATCTCAGTTCGCTGGCGGGGGCGAGGACGCTTACGTTCGACCTGACCTCCTCCGATAACTCCTATGGAATGATGAATACCCCGGCTTACTTCGCGATGGATGACCTGACACTGTCGCCATTGCTGCCCGGCGACTTCAACTGCGACGGGCGCGTGGATGGCTTGGACTTGGACATCTTGAAGGCGAACGCCGGTCTTACCGGGCCGACTGTCACCTGGCGGACGGGTGACGCCAACTACGACGGGATCGTGGATGGTTCGGACAATGCCATCTGGTTCGCGAACGCTTTCAGAAGCCTCGATGACGAAGAGATGCCTGGCGGCGCCGGCGCGATGCACGCCGTGCCCGAGCCCTCCACACTCATTCTCGCATTGGTTGGCGGACTCGCCGCGCTGCTCTGTCGTTGGCGGCGACGTGCCAAGTAACGTAACGATCAATGGCTGCGGATGCAGGATTGACGCGAGAAGAGGCAGTTCGCCAGGGGCCGGTTCGTCAATCCTGCATCTGGGGTTATTCGACCAAGTGTCGTAGGACGGATTTCCAAATCCGTCCACGAAATCTCTCTTGCCGGTTGGCAGCCAGATAGGTGTATTGGCTCGGCCGCTGGGGCTCGGTACACTGGAAGGGGCTCACCAAAAGGCTGTCAATGTTCATCGACGAAGCGGAAATCCGAGTGGAAGCCGGCAAGGGGGGCGACGGCGCGGTCAGCTTTCGCCGGGAGAAATACATACCTCGTGGCGGGCCCGACGGCGGCGACGGCGGCGACGGCGGCAGCGTGATTCTGCTCGCCCAGGAGGGGGTCGATAGCCTCGCCCCGCTCACCCATCGCACCCAGTGGAAGGCCCAGAGCGGCCAGCCCGGCGGCAGCGCCGGCTGCCACGGCCGGTCGTCCGACGACCTGCTGATTCCCGTTCCGCCCGGCACCATGATCTTCGACGCCAAGCATGGACACTTGTTGAAGGATCTTTCGGCGGCCGGCGAACAGGTGGTGGTGGCCAAAGGGGGCAAAGGCGGCAAGGGGAACATCCGCTTCAAGTCGGCCACCAACCGCGCCCCGCGCGAATCGACCCCCGGTGAGCCCGGCGAAGCCCGCACGCTGCGGCTCGAACTCAAGGTCATCGCCGACGTCGGTCTGGTCGGCAAGCCAAACGCCGGCAAGAGCACGCTGCTGAGCCGGCTGTCGCGCGCCCGGCCCGAAATCGCCCCCTATCCGTTTACCACCAAGCATCCGAATCTCGGCCGCGTACAGATCGACTTCGACCGCTCGTTCATCATGGCCGACGTCCCCGGCCTGATCGAGGGTGCTCACGAGGGCGTGGGCCTGGGGCACGAGTTTCTGCGGCACATCGAGCGGGCGGGCATTTTCGTCCATCTCGTCGAGCCCGAGCCGACCGACGGCACCGAGCCGCTGGCCAATTACCGCGCCATTCGCTCGGAATTGGAACTGTATAACACCGAATTGGCCCGCCGGCCCGAGATCGTCGTGGTTACGAAGGCCGATCTCCCCTCCGGCCGCGACGTACAGCAACGCCTCTCTCAGGCCGTCGGCGGCGACGTGCTGCTGATTTCCGCCGTCACCGGCCAGGGCCTCAACGAGTTGGTCGGACGCATCGCCCGAACGCTCCAGGGCGACCCGGCCTGGTAAACCGGCGTCGCTGTCTCTAAGGCTCCGGTTGTTACAACGTTGGCGGATACCGCGACTGTGCCGTGCGATTCGTCTGGGCAATCTGCTGCGGCGACGCTCGGTTGCGGCAAGCTTGTTGGGCCAGCGTGCCGATTCTCAATTGTATGGATTTCAAGAAACCCTTGCTTTGGGCTGGAGGCGGGCTGCTGGCCGTCAGCCTTTCGACTTCCGTATGCACGGTCACGGACGTCGCACGCGACGTTCGCAAGTACCTGTTTTCAGGTGCGAAAACCGGCGCAAACGCGCCGACGCCGTATGTGCCCGAGGTCGCTGGTGACGCCGGGGCCGGGACTCCCGCCCCACAGCTTGCCATCGGGCCGAATGCATCGCCGGTGGATACCATGCCGCTGCCGAGTCTGGCGGAAGTGCTGCGGCTTGACGTGAGCGTCGAATGGGTGCTGCACCGCTGGCCGCGCGTCACCACCGGTCTGCCGCAATTGCAGTTGCAGGGCTATCGGGTGCCGTTGGTCAGCGGTACCACCACCGCCGACGTCGCCGGTTCGTTGACCTACTACTTCAACGCCCGGCAGCAGGTGCAGCGACTCACGCTTCGCGGCACGACCGGCGACCCCAGCGTTTTGGCGACCATTCTAACCAGTCGCTATGGCTTCGCCCGCCGGCTGACGAACGACCCGGGCGTCGTCCTTTTCGAGGCCGTCGATTCAAGCAATCGGCCGGTCGGCTCATTGAAGATACGTTCGGCCCCGGTGGTGAGCGTCAGCCAGCCGTACTCACGCTTCCAGGTCGATCTGGTGATGGATCGGGCGGAGTAGGGAGTTGGCAGTCGGCAGTTGGCAGTCGGCAGTTGGCAGTCGGCAGTCGGCAGTCGGCAGTTGGCAGTTGGCAGTTGGCAGTTGGCAGTTGGCAGTCGGCAGTTGGCAGTCGGCAGTCGGCAGTTGGCAGTCAGCAGTTGGCAGTCGGCAGTGGGCAGTCAGCAGTCGGCAGTGGGCAGTCAGCAGTGGGCAGTCGGCAGTGGGCAGCGGGCAGTGGAGTCTTGGGGGTCGCAGCCTAATCGCGATCGAGAGAATCTGCCAATCCCTGCCGTAAACGGCCGACTTCAGAAGCCAGGGCCAGAACTTGGTCGCAGTCCTGCACGTTGATGTAGCCGAGGCGTTGGGCGATAATTGCCTGCGTTTCCACTTCTCGCCGCGAACCGTTAGCTATCGAGAGAAACCGCAGGAAGTCTCCGGCGGAGTGCCGCCCTTCGCCTTCGGCGATGTTGGACGGAATGGATACTGCGGCCCTTCTGATTTGGCTGCCAAGCCATACAACTCATCCTGTGGGAAGCGAGTCGTGATTCTGTAGACGAGTTCCACAAGGTCCATCGCCTTCTGCCACAAGATCAGGTCGCGATAGTTGCGAACTGTCATGTCTGTTTCCTGCAGTATCCCAGCGTCTTTCCGTACTGCCCACTGCCGACTGCCCACTGCCGACTGCCCACTGCCAACTGCCCACTGCCGACTGCCCACTGCCGACTGCCCACTCTCCCCTACGCCGCTCCATCGCTCTTCGCCTTCGGCCTTGCTTCGGGTATTGGCGGCTCGTATTCGAACTCTCGCCAGACCATTGGGCGGCGCAGGTAGGGCTCGATTCGCAGCACGACTTCGCCGTTCTGAAAGATGCGGACGGTGCCGTTGCTCTGGCTGACCGTCACGGCCACGGCGTTGGTCGCCCGGCTGATGGCGGCGGCGGCCCAGTGCCGGGCGCCGAGGCCCTTCGACAACGTCACGTCGGCCGCCGAACAATCGAGATATCGGCAGGCCGCTTCCACCACGCCGTCGGACGAGACGACGATGGCGCCGTCCATTTGGGCGATTTCCTTGATGCCTTCTCGCACCCGGGCGTCATCGAGGTTGCGTTCCTTGCGGCTGTAGCCGCGGACGGGATCAAAACCGGTCGGGCGGCTGGAAGCCAGCACTTTTCGCGAATCGCCCACCACGAACAATGTGCCCACCGGCTTCCCCTCGCGGCCCTCGCGGCCGATCTCGACCGCCAGATCGACCACGATCTTCAGGGTGTCCAAGGGGACGCGCGTCTCCAACTGACGCAGATCGCGCCCGGTCAGCCGGTTCAGGTGTTCGTCCAGGTTGATGACGCTCAACGAATCGACCGTGGCGGCGTCGAAACCGCTGTAAAGGGCCACCACGCTCGAACCGGCGGTGAGGATGTCGTCGGCCACGGCTTCGAGCACCGACTGCGTCAGCCGCTCGTAGACGGGGCTATCGGGCATGTCGAGCCGGACGGTCTCCAGCCCGGCCTCTTTGGCCCCGGCGAGATCCTCGGACGTGTTCGAGGCCACCACGACCTTCGCCTTGCCGGTCTGGCTCTTCACCCGCGGCCATTCGGCCGGACCCTCCAGAAGCAACAGAATGGCTTCCGATTCGGCCGATTCGGTCATCTGCCGGGCCACGCCCAGCAGCGTCTTGAACTGTTCGGTGAAACGTATCGGCTGCACGGGTTCACCGCCTCCTCGCCGGTTGTCATGCCACCAGGCCGGGCCGATTGGAAACCGGCCGATATGAGGATCGCAAATCCGCAAGGGGCACGGCGCGATCCGAACTGCCTCTATACTACGGACTTGTGCGATTTGAGGCAACGGCAACGCAGACATGATTCAGGAGGTTATTCGCTGATGTGGCGTCAAAATATGCTTCGATCGCGCTCGGCCAACGATGGCCCGGACCCTTGGGGGCGTTGTTGCTTGACGTATTGCTGCCAACGCTCGACGTTGGTGCCGAAGTCCTTGCCCGTGGCCTGCTGTAGCGACACAACAGCCCGATACTGCATGGCCGGATCGGAGTCGCTCAGGGCCTCGCCCAAGGCAGCGGCAGCCGCGGGGTTCTTCGTCTCGCCCAGCGCCCCGGCGGCGGCAAGCCGAACGTCGGCGTCGACGTCGCTCCGCAACGCTTCCGAGAGCAAAGCCACGGCTTGGGCGTCGTTTCGCTTTCCCCAGGCCTCGCACGCCGTCGCGCGGATGCGGCTTTCGGGATCGCTCAGCGCCGCCTTCAGAATGGCATCGGCCGCCGGCCCGGGATAATGGCCCAGCGTGCGGATGATTTCCAGCCGAATCAGCGGGTCTTTTTCCGTGCGGATCGAGGCCGCTAATTGTTCCGAAACCTGCTGCCGCTGCGCCGGCGTTGCGCTGGCGGCCGTCTCCGAAAGCTTCTTCAACTGCTCGATTCGCTCGCGCGGCGAAGCCACGCCGGCCATCGTATCGGACGCCGGCCCTTGGAACGGCACCCAGGACGGAAATTCAAAGTCGGCGCAGCCGCTTACGGCCAACGCCGCCAATCCGCAGAGCATCAGGAGAATTCGTCGGCCGCTAGCACCAGTCATAGGTGAAATACCGCCGTGGCATGGGCTCGGACAATAGGGAAAACGCCAAAAAGACAAGCGGGCGGACTATAGCATCGGCCCCAAATCCCGCCAAGATGAATCGATCGTGAAATCATGCTAAAATAGGGGGGGTGGGTATTGTGGGTGCAACGGCGTGTGCGGCCGATGCCGGAATGTGCTTGAGAGGGGCAAAGCCGGAGCGTCGCCGACACCGTTCCATAAGACGTTATTCGCCGATATGATACTGAAATTGGGCATGTCGCCCTGTGTGACGGAGCGCACGGCGGAGATCGGAGTGTTGGTGTCATGGACAAGCTGATCCTAGAAAACGTCCGCTGCTTCCGCGGGCACCACGAACTCCCGCTTGCCCCGTTGACGATCCTCGTCGGCGAGAATAGCACCGGCAAATCCACGGTGCTGTCGGCCGTGCGGCTCGCAACTGCCATCTGTGACATGGTCGCAACCCCAAACTTCAACGAGGAGCCGTTCGACTGGGGCGCGTATGACCAAATCGCGTGTACGCGCGGCGGGCGTGGCGGCCGGGCTAAGACATTTGCCATCGGCTGTGAGGACGACCTGCGGCCAGAGTATTGCGGCGTAGTGCGAGTGATCGCAAGCTTTGAGGAGAGGAACGCACAACCAAGAATCTCCCAATGGCAAGTTGCTCTAGCTGACGATTCCATCACCTCCATCACTTTTGACGTGGCGGATGACAAGAACGTAACCGCGACATTGGTGGAGAAGGAAAAACGCAGCGGTCCGTTTCCCCTGGAATCGCACGCCACATTTGATGCCCCCGTCCACCTGCTCATTTACCAAATGCGGACCCGGAAGAACTTGATGGAGTCGGCGGGCGTTAGCCTGTGCGAAGACGCTCTTTACGTTCTATCGCAACAGCAGCATCCTTACGCCTTTGCGCCGATTCGCACGCGGCCGCGGCGAACGTATGATCGACGCGCCGATACGCCTAATCCTGAAGGTGGACACGTCCCTGTAGTGTTGGCAAGACTAAAAACCTCCGATCCAGAGAAGTGGAAGGAGATCAAGACCGAATTGACCGAGTTCGGACGGGAATGCGGCTTGTTCAAGAGCGTTAATGTCCGGTCGCTCGGCAAGGAAAGCGATCCGTTCCAAGTTCAAATCACCATTAACGGTTCACCAGCCAACCTCATCGACGTCGGCTACGGTGTGAGCCAGGTACTCCCCCTGCTGGTCGATTGTTTGGAAGAAACGAACCAATTGCTTTTGATCCAGCAGCCGGAAGTGCATCTCCACCCCCGGGCACAGGCCCAAATCGGCTCGTTTTTCGGCTATCTCGTCCGCAAACACGAAAAACAATTCATCGTCGAGACCCACAGCGACTACTTGGTCGATCGCATTCGCATGGACGTTCGGGACGGCAAGCACGGTCTTCGGCCGGAGGACGTTAGCATCCTGTATTTCGAGCGAAAGGACGCCGCCGTTTTAGTCCACGCCATGCAAATCGACGAATGCGGCAACCTTTTGAGCGCCCCGCCGGGCTACCGGCAGTTCTTTCTCGAAGAAGAAATGAAATTCATCGGAGGATAACCCGCTTTGTGCGTGATCGTCGATGCGTCCGTCGCCGGCCTCGTTTTCCGGGATCCACACCGTGCAGACTACGAGCCTTTCTGGGATTGGCTCGAAAAGAAGGGCGGGAGGTTGGTCTATGGTGGGCGTCTGGCGACCAGCGGTGAGTTGAAAGGCGCGAGAAGGTTGCTCGCGAGACTGAAGCAAGCCGGACAGGCTTACGAATGGCCAAAAGCGGACGTGGACCGAGAGGAGACGGTCGTAAAGAAGATGGGACTCTGCAAGTCGAACGATCCCCATGTCATCGCGCTTGCCCGGATCAGTGGCGCGAGAGTCTTGTGCGCAGAAGATCATGCCCTGGAAGCGGACTTCAAGAACCTATCTCTTGTTCCGAAGCCAAAAGGCGGCATCTATAAGAATGCGACCCACAGCAGACTGCTGAAGCACAACCACCTCTGCGTCGGCAGACCAAGGTAGCAGAGGGGCCGCCAAGTCACGTGGACGCCCGAACCCTCACTCTCGCCCTGAACACCCTTCAACTCGCCGCGGCCGTTTGCGCGGCGAGCGTGCCACTGGGGACGCTGCTGGCTTGGCTCCTGGTTCGCACTGATCTACTGGGCCGACGCCTTTGGCTGGCCTTGCTGGGGCTGATGCTCTTTGTGCCGCTGTACCTCCAGGCGGCGGCTTGGCAGGCGGGCTTCGGGCTGCAAGGCTGGTACACGCTGGCCGGCTTTGGCCCGACGCTGTTGGAAGGCTGGGCCGGGGCTATCTGGATCCATGCCGTGGCGGCCCTGCCTTGGGTGGTGCTGATCGTCGGCTTCGGACTGGCCAACGTGGAACGGGAACTCGAGGAGTCGGCCCTGCTCGACGCCTCGCCGCGGCAGGTGGTCTGGCACGTCACGCTTCGCGCCGCACTGCCGGCCGTCGGAGTCGCCACCCTCTGGACGGCGCTGACGGTGGCCGGCGAAATGACCGTCACCGATCTGTTCGGCATTCGCACCTACGCCGAGGAAGTCTACACGCAGATGGCGGCCGTCGGAGCGGATGCCGCCCCATTGCGGCTGTTGCCCGGCATGGCCATCACGGCCGCGTTGGTCATAGCCGGCATGGTATTCTGCCGCGGCATCGCCCCGGGCAACCGGCCGCTGAGCCTGCAATCGGCCGGCTGGGTCTTCCGCCTCGGCCGCTGGCGGCTGCCGGCCACTATGGCGACGGCCGCGCTGCTCACCCTGCTCGTTGGCCTGCCGTTGGGCAATCTCGCCTACAAGGCGGGCGTAATGGTTTCGCAGACCGACGGCGGTCTGATGCGCGAGTTTTCCGCAGCGAAGTGCTTGGGCATGATCGCCGAGGCGCCGTGGCGACACTGGCGCGAGTTTCGCTGGTCGCTGTTGATCTGCCCGCTGGCGGCTGCCACCGCGGTGCTCGTGGCGATTCCACTGGCATGGTTCGCACGGCGGGGCGGATGGAGGTCGCTGCCGGTGCTGCTGACGGCCGCGGTGGCGTTAGCGGTGCCCGGGCCGGTGCTGGGCTTGGCGATCGTCAAGCTCCTCGACCAAAGAGAATTGCCGTGGCTCGCACAGCTCTACGACCACTCGATTTTAGCCCCCTTTCTGGCGCTCTTCGTACGAGGATTGCCGGCGGCAGTTCTCGTCCTATGGCACGCCCTGCACACGGTTCCGAACGAATTGCTCGATCTGGCGGCGGTGGATGGGGCCGGTCCGGTGGCGAGGCTTTACCGCGTCGCCTTGCCTCTGCGGTGGCCGGCCGTCGCCTTGGCGTTTCTCGTGTCGCTGGCCATGACGCTCGGCGATCTGGCCGCGAGCATTTTGGTAGTTCCGCCGGGCGTCGTCACCCTTTCAATTCACATATTCGGGCTGTTGCATTACGGCGTCGAGGACCAAGTGGCCGGAATCTGCCTGGCGTTGATCGGCATCTTTGCCATCGTTGCCGCCGCCGCGTGGGGTATAATCAAATTGGCGAACCGAGTCTCAGAACCGCGCACGTCATAGAGAAATCCAGTCAATCGTAGGGATCACGCAAAGGCGCGAAGCGCAAAGAACAAGGACAAGAACCGGAAGAACGGAGTATTCACCGATGAGGCAAGTCAAGCATTGCTCGGATTTCGTGTTTCTGTCCATTTCATCCCGGCTTTCCTTCGCGCCTTTGCGTCTTTGCGTGAGATTCCTATCCCGCCTCGTTTCTTCTCGGTGGCCTCCGTGTCTCCGTGGTGCGCTCCTTTTTTGTCTATTTTGTCTTGTGGCGGCCGCGCCGGCCCTGGCCGCCGATCAAGTGACGCTGCACCGCGGCGGCAAGACCATCGAAGTGACCGGGCGAGTGCTGACAGAGGCCAAGGACGGCGGCCTGTTGGTGTTGGCGCAGGATGGAACGCTTTGGGCGATCCCGCCGGAGGAACAAGTCGAACATACCTCCGACAAGCAGCCCTTTCAGCCCCTTGCCCGTGACGAAATCGCCAAACGCCTTCTGGCCGAGTTGCCGCGGGGATTCCGAACGCATTCGACCACGCACTACCTGATCTTCTACAACACCTCGCCGGCCTACGCCCAGTGGTGCGGCTCGCTGTTCGAGCGGCTATACATGGCGTTCATCAATTTCTGGTCGCGGAAGGGTTTCGACCTGCACCCGCCCGAGTTCCCGTTGGTGGCCGTCGTCTTCGCTGACAAGCAATCGTATTTGGAGTTCACCAGGCCGGAACTTGGCGAGGCGGGCGAGTCGATCATCGGCTATTACGCGCTGTTGAGCAACCGGATGACGATGTACGATCTGACCGGCGTCGAATCGCAAGGGCGCGGCGCCGGCCGCGGCAAGACGGCAGCCCAGATCAACCAGATTCTCGCCCGGCCCGATGCATTGCGAACCGTCGCCACCATCGTCCACGAGGCCACGCACCAGATCGCATTCAACTGCGGTCTGCACACCCGGCTGAGCGACTGTCCGCGGTGGTTCAGCGAGGGGATTGCGGAATACTTCGAGACCCCCGACCTGCGGAGCGCAAAAGGCTGGAGCGGCATCGGAGCGGTGAATCCGCCGCGGCTGGCCGGTTTTCAGCAGTACGCCGCCGCCCGGCCGGCCAATTCGCTGGAAACGCTGCTCCGCGACGACGCCCGCTTCAGCGATCCCAAGCACAGCCTCGACGCATACTCGGAATCCTGGGCTTTGACGTACTTCCTGATCCACAAGCATCCGAAGCAGTACGTCGAGTATCTGGCGATGCTCTCGAAGAAGAAGCCGCTCTTGCAGGACGGTCGCGACAAGCGGCTCGAACAATTCCGCCAAGTCTTTGGCGAATTGAAGCCGTTGGACGTCGAGTTCCAGCGTTACATGGACCGGCTGCGATGAGGTCCGCCGGTCGCCGCCTGCTACGGCGAAAACCGCCCGAGATTTGAGTTTCCGACAAAACCCCCACCGGGGCTTGGCACGCGTGCCGGGCGATGCTATTCTTAAAGGTCCGTCGGCCTTCCGGCGTAGGGGCAACGGCCGGATTACCCGAGCGGATCGGCGGTGTAAGCCACTGAAGCGTAAAGGTTTTCAACGCAGATTTGCCGTTCGGACAGGTAGCTCAGGTAGTAGAGCAGCGGACTGAAAATCCGCGTGTCGTGAGTGCGACTCTCACCCTGTCCACTTCAACCCCAGCCCGCTCTCCGGGGACTGTCCCAGTTTTCGTGTCAGCGAAAACGGGACTGTCCCCTTTTGCCGCTCAATGGACGAACAGACATTTCAGTCTGAACTGAACCGAGCCAAGACAATGCAGGGCATTGCCAAAGACCCAATCGAGGCCGACTATTGGGCCGGGTATCAGCGCGGGTTGCGTCGCGCGTTTCTTGGAGAACGGTTTGGGACGGCCCGTTTGCATAAGTTGTGGCTATCTCTCGCAAATGACGACGACCAATCGAGCGCGGCCCGGGGACGCGGATACCGCGACGGCTTGATGTTCAGCGGTGAAGGGTGGGTGACAACATGAGCGAAGAAGAAATCAAAGTTCCCGAGGTGTCGCTTCGCTCAACCTCCGGCTAGAGCAGTTTCATTTTAGGTGTAGCGTGTTGCGTGCCCTGCCCAAGCTTACCGCGGGCATGTTTTCCCGAGGAAAACCGCTATATGGCGACGCGAGCGTGGCCATAGTGCCCGTCCTAACCTGCCAAGTGTACCCAGATATCGCCAGACCGATCGTGAAACCGCTCTAATGGCTAAGAACCCTTCGGGTTCAGAGGACGCCGCTCCACTTCGCGCCCTTCGCGTTCTTCGTGGACCATCGTCCTCTCACCGCCCCGCCCTGGCCCAAAAACTCTCCTTGAAATCGCGCGGCCGTTATGCTATATGTGAGCGCATGTATATCAAGGAGAGGCAATGGCTGAAGACAACCCAAACGAGAACCCGATCGCGAAGAAGAACACCGGCGGCCGCCCGGCCGTGCTCGACGAAAAAAAACAGCGGCAGGTCGTCGCTCTGCTGGCGCACGGAATCAGCCGCTCCGCGGCCGCCCGCGTCGTCGGCTGCGCAACCAGCACCATCGCGCGGACCGCAATCCGCGATCCCGACTTCGCCGCCCGCTTGCAAGCCGCCGAACACAAACTCGAAATCGAGATCCTGCAACACCTCGAAGACGCCGCCAAGACCAGCCGCTACTGGCGGGCCGGCGCTTGGCTCCTGGAACGCAGATACCCCCGCGACTACGCCCGGCAAACGCCCACAACCCTCAGCGAGGAAGACGTCGCCAACATGGCCATGCGGTTGGCCGAGCCCGAGATCTACAACATGTCGAACGCCCAGTTCGACGAGTATCTCGACCGAGTGTACGACATGGCGCCGCGCCTTCTACGACAGCAACGAGTTGGCCCGCTACCTGCCGATCCCTCCGCCGGCACGCCCGAAATATGTCGCCCGCCCGAACGATGGCCCGAAGCCCAACACGCCCCCGCTCGACCACCCCACCGAAGACGACGATGACGAAACGGGGACAGGGGATGAGGATAAGGATGAGAAAATAGGGACGGAGGAGCTTGTCGTGGAGCGTCCTCCGCTTGCCGCAGACTGCGATCAACAGCCTCCGCCCGCCCCCCCGCCCTCTTCAACCGAGGGTTTCGCAACGCAGAGCCGTCAAGAGGGGGGAGAGCCGCAAGAATCGCCGTCGCCGCAAGTCTATAGTTTCGAGTGGCTTAAGGCGAGAGAAGCCGCTGCCGTCACACCCAAGTATTAAAGAGCCGTTGCAAAACCTATCTCGTTTAGTCGGTCGCTGCGCCATAAAACGCCGTGCCCGTTGTCTTTCGTCGAGGACGCTGCTATCCTGCGCAGAGCGCTGCAAGAGCGACGAGCAGCGGCCAAACGTTCGATCCATGAATCTCGGTTATCCACCTCCCATGTTCCCCACCACTCGACTGCGACGGCTCCGACATCATCCCGCGGTACGAGAACTGGTCCGCGAAACCCGACTCTCGCCGGCCAATTTCGTTCTGCCCCTGTTCGTGCGGCCCGGCAAAGGCGTCAGCCAGCCGATCGGCTCGATGCCGGGCCACTCCCAGTTGTCGCCCGATATGCTGGCCGATGAAATCAGCCAGAGCGTCGAGCTCGGCCTGGGCGGCACGATCCTTTTCGGCATCCCCGACAAAAAGGACGCCGAAGGCAGCGACGCCATGAGCGACTCGGGCATTATCGCCCAGGCCATCCGCGCGGCGAAGCAGGCGTCCCGCGATTTCCTGGTCATTACCGACGTCTGCTGCTGCGAATACACCGACCACGGCCACTGCGGAGCCATCGGCCGCTCGACCGGACGGATCGACGTCGAGAACGACGCCACCCTCGAGATGATCGCCAAGCAAGCGGTGGTCCATGCCCGCGCGGGCGCCGACGTGGTCGCGCCGAGCGGGATGATCGACGGCATGGTCGCCGCGATTCGCAAGGCGCTCGACGCCGCCGGTTTCGTGCACGTGCCGATTATGAGTTACGCGGCGAAGTATGCCAGCGCATTTTACGGCCCTTTCCGCGAGGCCGCCGAGAGCGCCCGCAGTTCGGCGACCGCCGCGGCTATCAGATGGATCCAACATCGGCCGCCGGCCAGGCGATGCGCGAGATCGAGCTCGATCTGGCCGAAGGGGCCGACATGGTGATGGTCAAGCCCGCCTTGGCGTATCTCGACATCATTCGCCAGGCCCGCGAGCGTTTTCCCGGCGTGCCGTTGGCGGCGTACAACGTATCGGGCGAGTACAGCATGGTGAAGGCGGCGGCCGAACGCGGCTGGCTCGACGAGCAACGGATCGCGCTGGAATGTCTGACGGCGATCCGCCGCGCCGGCGCGAGCATCATTCTCACCTACTGGGCGAAAGACGCCGCCCGTTGGATGGCGTAGCGCATGCAGCCCACCATAATGGGTGGATTCCGGCGTCAGGGTCCGCTCTGTCGCGTTATGTGGACCGGTTGCCAGCCTCCGATAAGTTGTCGGGAACAGTTGCGGCAACCAACCGTAAACTCTTTTGCTGTAAGCGATTGCGAATGCGTCCCTCTTTGTTGGGTACGTATTGTAACGGGGGCCACGTCCGCACCGGGGTGCTATGTTTTGAGGGGCCACTCATGGACTGAGGAAAATTCGCAAACCTCGATGAATGTGGAGATGTCAACTGTGAGCGGCGAGACCGACTTCGGTGCAGCGATTCTGGCAAAAGGGGGAGAAAAACTCGACCGCGGAGGGCTCAAGAAGAGCGTCGCGGAAATGCTGGCGCAGGCCAAGTCAAGACCCGATCGAGGATTCAGGAAGTCGATCGACGACGCCATCGGCGTGGTCGAAGCCGAATGGAAGGCGCAACGCGAACGCGAACAGGCCGAGAGAAACCGACTTGAAAAGGCCCGGGAGAAGGGGTTGATGGTCCGCGAAATCATGATCCTGCCGCAACTCAATGACTTGTGCGAGGATTTCGCAACCGACGAGGAGAAAGTGTTGCCGAACTGGCTCGTTCAATCTGGCGGAGATGACGATGCAGCCTATGGAATGGCCGTGACTCCGGCGGTTGACGATGGAGGGCCGTCAAGCTTCACCATCAAAGCCGCGGCATCGGTCGCGGAACAGGGGGCCACGTTGAACCTGACCGTTGATTGCTGTTGCGTCGATGGGCAGAACTTTGCTACCGGCAAGATCCGACAAATCTACGAGAAGACGAAGGCCGCGACGATGCTGAAATTCGACGATCTCGCCAACGAGATGTGGTTTCACCAGCAATTGGAGGAGTGCGCAAGAATGTGCGTACTGACGCGGATGAGACACGGCCCCAGACGCGACGTTGAGCGGGCTGTCGAGGCCGCGTCCGGCGTCTGAGCCCTCCGCATCTTCACGAGCCCATTCAAATTCTGCGGCGATGGGCTTTCTGCGGTCCCCACTATCAGTCCGGTATCGGGAGTCCGACCCATGCCGCTTTCCGCTTGCGAGCCGGCCGCTTCACGGTAAACTTAATGGTCGGGGCGACATTACGGGTTTGGATGGGTGGCCGAGTGGTCTAAGGCGGCGGTCTTGAAAAGCATTGGGGCCATTTCTGTATACCACCACGAAAACGTGGAAGATAGCTTGTTTTCAAGCGTATTCTTCACTTCGGCTGTTTGGACTTGTACAGTGTACAAAAGGGTAGAAATGGGGTCTGTCGGGTGTCAGTGACACCCGTTTTGCTGACTAGTGTACAAGCCCAAAACCAACCTGAGAGGGCCTTATTGCCGGCCGAGTCGTTCTCTGAGGTTCACGCAATCCACACTTTGATCCTTATGCTCGCTGGTCGTGAAGGCACCTTGCATCCGTCCGCGTGTCGTCCCGGCTGACCGGCTCGGCCTGGTCGTCGTCCACGGGCAGGCCGGCCGCCGCCGGAACTTCTGACGATGGGGCCGGTGAAACAAACACATTGCCTGCGCTCGTTAGCCGCCAGCCTCCACGCTTGCCGATGCGCTCGACAAGACCACGCTGGAGGAGCTCAGCGAGAACGTACTGAACTCGCCGTTCCTTGAGACCAACGGCGCCAGCAACCTCAAGAGAACTAACTGCACAATTCCCTATAATATATATAGGGTTTTGTGCAGATAACTCGGCCGGTTGCTTGCCGCAAACTCCCGTAGGGTTTTGTGCGGATAAGTGGCGAAGCGCCCTGAGTACCGAAATCGCCGTTTCCGAGAGAGGTTCGATGTCGCAATCGAGTAGCGGAAACCCCAGCGGCTCGTTACTGAGAACAACTACAGGCACTCCGTTGGGGCAGATACCACGGCCACGGCCGACAGCCTGGATCAACTCGGATCGAACAATGGATCGGTGTGCGGCGTGCCAGTCGTGATCGCGGTAGGCCAATGTGCGGATGGTCCGCCGCTTGCCGGTCGTTGTGACTCCTGACCAATAATCTGGTTCCCACTCACCGTCCCGTGCGGATGCGGCTGCCCTGCCGGTCTGAATCAGCCGAGACTTGACGACGGAAGGTGGCACCCGCGGAGTGCCCAGCACGATGATCATGTCGCATTCGTCGAGCCACTGATTGCTCCCGCAGCTTTCCCCACCGTGGAAGTATGCGACCTTGGCGATTCGGCTGCGGAATGCCTCGTCGAGGACTGCCCCCTTGCGGGCCGTACCCCGGATCGTCGCCACATGGCTGCGGTGGCAGATGATTCCAATCCGTTGAGGATTGGGAAAGGCGGCCAAGAAGCCCCGCAACAACTTTACCACGGTCCCCGCGGCCGTCGATTGCTTAACGTCGGTTGGAATCTGCAATACGGAGTGTTGCTGCTCCAGATGGCCTTGCGGCGTCCTGTCCACCACGGAGCGACCAGCTATCGACTCGATTTCTGCCGCGTCACCTGTTGCGTCAGAGAGCCATATTGGGACGCTTTGGGGAAGTTTCGTTTGCCATACGGCGACAACAGACTTCTTGATGACGGGCTGCCGACCGGGAGTGAGAACGCGGTCCACCCGCACGATGATTTCCGCGAGTTCACCTGCTGCCAACGCTTTGATGATTCGCATTGGTCCGGCGGCTGGATACACCTGGAGCGATTGCATTGCCGCGTACAATCGCGCGTCAACAGTACGCGGTGTCCCAATCGTGGATGGAATACTAAGAGGTGTTGTGTCGTTGGCCTGCAATAGCTGTTCGGAAAGCCAGTGGGCTTTGTCCTCCATCCGCCAGAAGAACTGATAAAGGTCCATATCGTTGCGGTCGCGTGCGGAATCTTTTGCCGCCCTGGCGACTTCGCCCACTTGCCCCAACCCGCCGGCCATTTCTTCCAGCGGCCGGAGTAGGTTGAACGGGGTTTTCGTGAATCATTATGATGCGGCGGCCCTCGGCCATTGTAAGCAATCCCATACGTGCTCGCTGATGCGTAGCAATTCGATGCGCCGCTCCTTCTGCCGCCTCCAGCAAAGAACGATACTCACACTGATGCGCAAACGTGCACGTGGGGCATACTGCGGTGGAAGCGGATAATCCCGCGTCAATTGCCCACGTCGCTTCATCGAGATTGTGGCAAGTGTTCTTGTTCAGTTGGGGGTATGCTTCGGCGTTCAGTCCAAATTGCGTGTACGCCTCTTGCACGTCGCCGCAATGTTTGTGCGTTGGCAGGATCGTCAGACTTGTTTCAGCCGCCGCAACTGCTGGAATGTCGGCGGTCGTTTTGCCGCTGCCGGTCGGGCTGGTGTCGAGGTAAACGCCCGGATTGCCGACAGACTCGCAACGAATCCTCGCCAGTTCGTGGCGGTAATCTTCGAGCGGACGCGGTTTCGGCGGAGGCTGCATGGCCTGATTGACGAGACACCGAAACGCATCTTCGTCGAAACGACAAATGAAGTCATCAGCCCCCATTTTCGTCGGCAATCCGCTCGTCACGCCGAGTCCCTTTCTTCGCGAGGGCCGAGCGGGAGATCGATCAAAACCACGTCGGCCCCAAGATCGGTCAGCACGCGGGCCAACTCGGCACGCGCGTGGTTCACATTCGGGTTACGGCGTTCGTCGGTATCAAAGACGATTCCCACTCGCCGGCCCTGCCACTCTACGTCGGCGAGATCGTCAACCAGTTCACGTGGATCGGACTTTGGCTCTTGCCACGCCCAAATTCCACAC
Organism: uncultured Planctomycetia bacterium; assembly: GCA_963719005.1. Classification (GTDB taxonomy): domain Bacteria; phylum Planctomycetota; class Planctomycetia; order Pirellulales; family Thermoguttaceae. The sequence goes on along the minus strand of CAVRAR010000014.1, from coordinate 329,763 downwards.
AACCCGAGGCACGCGAAACCGGCTTGATAGATCGCCCATGCCTTCTTTTCGCCTTCGGTGAAAAACAGATCAACCGACACGTCGGACGTGGCGGCTGCGGCTGATGGTGTCAACAGGACGTGGGGCGAGACGCCAAGTGGCTGCTCGTACTTGATTCGTTTTCCGTTGTTGTCTGTCCGTGGGTGCGAAGGCTTGATCCGTGCGAAACCGTTCGGAGTGCCGTCCGCGTGGAAAAACGGGAAAACCAAGCACGGCCCCAACTGCACTGCCGGGCGGTCCCAATGGAGAATTTGTGACACCTTTGCCGAGTCGTTCTCAGTATAGACCTTGGACACGACTGTCGTTTCGTCGGTCCACCCTGACCGTCGCAAATCGTCGATGTCATGTTGAGATAACATGGTGTCTGTTAGATACCCGCCCTCCTCTTTCTTTTCACCTGTTCGTGGGTCTTTCGTTGGGTCAGAAAAACTGAATGACGTTGGGGTCCGCCCGTTGCCGGCGTATCCGCGGTGTCGGTGGTTGGACGGCTCGGCTGGCCTCGAACGCGGCCAGGTCAGAAATGTCGATTAAGTACCGTGGCCGTCCACTCCGATCCGTGGCGGCATTGATCGCCCTCAATTCGCCGCTCTTGATCCAGTGCAAGACTTTCTGCACGTCGATTCCCCAAAGCTTGGCAAGCTCCGGCGGCGTCAATTTCGTTTTGCGGGAGGCAGCACTCAATGGGCGGCCTCCTGCTGTTGCACGTTGAACCAGCCGCGCGCCTGTAGTGCTTCGACGATCACAGGCAAGGATTCGCGGGGTATTGCCCGCTTCCCCACGAATCTGGAAGGTTCCGGGAGCGTGCCATCCTCGAAGAGCCGACGCACTCGCCAAGTGTCGGTGCCAAGAATCTCCGCCACTTGGCGTGTGCTGAGAACGTTCGACATAGCCCAATTCCTCGGATAGTCCGTTGTGCGTAACTATCCTAATTGTCTTGGGCTGTCCCGATGCGTCGAGAACGTAGAAGGGTTTTCAGCACGGTTTTCAGTACAAGAGAACATCCTGCACCGCAAAAAATGCGGGCCAAGAGTTCTTCTGCGGAAAACCTGCCGACGGCTTACTTGATAGGGTTTTCCGCAGTGTTGCTGGAAGGTGGTTTCGTGTTTTTGCGCACACGAAGGCGGTAACCGCGTGCCTGCCGTAAGCTGGCGACGGTTGCTTTCGGCCGCAGACCCTTGCCGATGGGGCCTGCGAAGTTGTGATTGTACTTCCTAATGATGTCCTTATCTGCAACGTCTGTGTTCTCGGCGTGCATCTTGTTGTCGAGGGCTGCTAAGTCGTCCCATTTGCGCGGACGGCCGCCTGGGTTCTTTGGAACGTGCGTCGCGGGAGCCGCTTGACTTGTGACCGCCGGTGCCACGATTTCACCCGTCATAACGACAGCGCTCTTGGAGGGACTTTGTCGCAACAACTTGCTGCGCGCCCGCTGGTAGGCACGCTCGGCCAAGTCCGGCCGACGTCCAAGTTCCCCCACGACCGCTTGAACCCCGTTCCGTGCCGAATACAGACTTCGCTTGACGGAGTCCAGCCCCTTCCCGTCGTACTTGCCTGCATCAAAGTACCCGGTGGGTGCGCTCCTTATCGCCTGCGAGAATCTGCTTACGAGTTCCCGTGGCGCAGAAGGCGGCCACACGTTAGCCAGGGGCTCTACAAACCTGTCTTCAGCCAACAGGGCGACGAAATCTTGGCCCGCCTTGCGGAGGACATCAATTGCTTTTCTGCGCCTCTCTGCATAATCGGCTGGCTCGGGACGCTTGCCGACTCGGAAGGCTGGAGCGGTGCCCGGTTTGTACCACGGTCCCTGCATCGCGAGGAATTGGAGCATCGCGTTGCCAAGATTGTCGAGGGCGTCGAGGGCATCCCGCGCATTTTCCCAAAAGGAACCGTAGTCGAAATCACCTGCCATGATCCTACCCTTGTTCTGTGGTCCCGCCGGCCGGAGACGGAAAAGGTAGGAGACCGGTTCCGCCGGCGAGACCGGAGCAGGGGGAGCTGCCCCCGGCAACCCCTATTATAGCGGTACGCCTCTGGCGCGTGACAGGGTCCGGCATTTAGTTCGGGTGGGACCGCCAGCAGTGCGTAAAGGGCAGGTGACGGCGATGCCCTGCCGCGCCTCTTAGAATAGGGCGGTTAGTGTATATGCCAGCGCGCGCGATCCGTAAGAACGGTTTCTCGTGCGAGTTCTTGCAATCGTCGGGCCATCTCCGAGGAAAGCCCACTTGACGGCGGCAACCCCACTGGGCTCTCACGGAAGACGGTGGCATACACGATGCACGCGGTCAGATACGATCCAATCTCACTTGGATGGCTGCCGTCTGCTTGCCAGAGCGCCAGGCGAGTATCACGCGCCGCCGCGGTTTGCCAAGCCACACCGGCTGGCGCCACCCTCATTCTAAGTTCATCGGCAATGGCCATGTACCCGTTGGTCAGTTGAGCTTGCATGGTTCGGAAATCGCGATACCCTGCATCGCGGAGGCCGTCACGCCGGCCCCATGTGAGCAACAACACGGGCTGGGCGCCCCTCGCACGAATCGTCCGGGTAAACTGTCGAACGGCAGGGTACATTTGCGCTGTACGTAGGGAGGGGATGGCGGGAATGACGCTTTGCTCTTGCAGCACCACGAAATCCCATCGCTCCGCGGCGATCTTGTCGCGAGTTTCAGACCTGCTCAGATGCTGCTGTAGCGTCGCACCGCCCACGGCCACCATGTCCGTGGTCACGGGGTGGTTACCCCCTCGGGCCAAGCCGGCAAACATGCGCGGCAGGTCGTTAGCGAAGGTGTAGCTGTTTCCGATGAACAACACATGTAGGCTCGGTGCGGATCTCCCTTCACGGTCCCCAATAATTGCCGTTAGACGCGGCACGAGCGGCGCCGCTACCCCCGCGAGAATTCCCACAATTGTCATCGTAATGATGTTGCGCAGTTGCATCGTTCATTCTCCCTCGCAGAGTATCCGCTCAGGGTTGGATCGCTCTCGACACAAAGGCCGTCAGCAGCCGTTGAAGATCTAGCATCTTCTGAATAGCCGGCGTAAACCGCATCTACCATAACCTACGTCAGCATCGCGGAAAATCAAGCAGCCCCTGCTAACCCGGATTATTCGTCGAGGCTCTGGAATCACGGTCAATATGGGCTGACGTTAGCGTGCGACGGTCGGCATTTCTCCGTCAGTCGATCTCCGCAACGATCCCAATTGGCTCACCGGCAACGTGTGATGGAAGCACGGAGAGCGTTCCAAAAAACGGATGGGTTTGTTGAGGCACTCTGGTTGCCAATGCCCGGCGCGCGTCTAGCAAGCCGACCTCCGCAAAGCCAAGTTCAGCGTTTGCATCCTCTCTGACGGCAGCGTATATTTCGCGAGCAGCGACGTTCAGGGACTGCTCGGTGCCGAGTTGAGAGCTTCCTGCGATCCAGAGAGCAGCACGGTGTGAACACTGCAATGATTGCCCCCGCATCAGCCGGACCGTTAACACAACAGCATCGTCACGAAGTGGCGCTCGCCAACGAGCGAGCGAAGAAGATACGCAAAGCAGCCGGCGTGGCCATGTTCAACGGGTGGGCAACCGGCATCTTTGCCGCCCTGTCCACGCCGTTCGCATTGTTCAGTATTGACGGCTTCCTCGTCACAGTCGGACTATCCGTCATTGCGTACAACGAGTTTCGGGGACGAAAGCGACTGCTGCAATTCGATCCTTTGTCACCCATCCTGCTCGGTTGGAACCAAGTTGGCCTAATGACGTTGATCATCGTGTACTGCCTGTGGATGCTTCTCACCAGCCTGACCAGCGCAGACCCATTTGTCGCTGAAGTGGCGGCGAACCCCGAACTTGCTGGCTCGCTCAACCAGTTCGATCATCTCTACAAGGATCTTGTCGTCACTGTCTATGGAACGGTTATTGTGCTGAGCGTGATCTTTCAGGGCCTGAACGCGCTCTATTACTTCACTCGTCGCAAGCACGTCGAAGCCTACGTGCAAGAGACGCCCGAGTGGGTGCTCGACCTCCAACATATAATGACACCTAGCTAGCGGGCTATGGGGTTTGTTGGAGCACAGCCTTTGGGGCTCTAAGCAGACAGGCTGAAGCCTGAAGTCTCGCGGCAGGCAACAAAACGAACCGACGCGACAAGGGGCAGAAAGTGTCTCAGCATAGGTCGCTTTGCTGGGCCGTCCGCCAGCACATCTCCGCCAGACGACCGCATGACCGTCCCAGATTGCTCGCCGGTACGCTTGACGGAACCGCAGGGGGCGTTCCGAGAAACGGTGGTTTTTCAAGAGAACCGGAAAACGGGTGAGATCATGAGACGGTGAACGGCCACAGCCTTGCAACCGACGTTGCTTGCCTTGCTGGTTGGTGCGGTATCGTGTCTTAAGGTTCTGTGCTTCCGCCATCGCCGAGCGAAGGCCAGCAGGCTCAGCAGACCGGTGGCCAAAAGAGCCAGCGTGCCGGGCTCGGGCACCGGCGTGACGCCCGCGGCGGCCGGCATCCCGGCGATTGGCGGCAACCCAGTGTTCGCCAACACTAGGTCTCGATCAAGCCCGTCAACCGCACCATCATAGTTGGCGTCGCCCTGCTGCCACGTCGTGCCCACGAAAGCGTTCGCAAACCAAATCGCCCGATCCTTGCTGTCCACCACCCCGTCCAGGTTGAAATCGCCCGGATACGTGGGCATCACCTTCACCTGGTCCGTCGCTGTATTATCGAAGCACCCCAAGGTCAACCCCGTCGCCGACGCCGTCGAATCGCGGAACTGCCCCACGTCCCAACGACCGCCGTCACAGCTTGCCTTCAGCAAGCCTTCGATCGTCGCCGCCGGATCCGCTCCGCCTGCATAGTCAAACACCAGCGCCCCCGACTGGACATCGGCGCCGCCGAGGTTTAGCACGCAGTTCTGCGCGGCCGGCCCCAGCTCAAGCGTTCCGCCGGTGACTGTCGTGCGACCGGTGTAGGAGTTCGCGCCACTAAGGACGGCGTACGTTGACGTGGACTTGGTCAGGCCAATCGAAGCGCCGGCGAGATTGGCCTGAACCGTTCCGCCGCGAACATCGTAAGCGACGTTGCTGGTCAACGTCCCCGTGCCGGTCACCGTGCCACCGGTGATCTGGAACGTGCCGATCGACTGCGAGAGAGCGTTGATGTTCAGCGTGCCCGCCGAAATCGCGTAATTCCCACCAGGCAGATTTCTGGTTAGGGACACAGTGCCCGAGGTGCTCTTATTTAGCCCGACGCTGCCGCCGAGCCCCGCGCTGACGGTCCCGTTTTCAAGGTCGTAGGCGGTGCTGCCCGTCAAGGTGCCGGTGCCCGTGACCGTGCCGCCGGTGATCTGGAACGTGCCGATCGACCGCGACAGGCTGTTGATGTTGAGCGTGCCGGTCGAAATCACGTAGTTTCCGCCGGGTAAACACTTGGTCAGTGTCACCGAGCCGGCGGTGCTCTTGTTCAACCCGGCGCTGCCGCCGAGCCCCACGCTGACCGACCCACCTTCAAGGTCGTAGGCGGTGCTGCTGGTCAACGTGCCGCTCCCCGTGGCAGTGCCACCGGTGATCTGGAACGCGCTGATCGAGGCAGAAAGCGCGCTGGTATTCAACGTTCCCCCGTTGATCGTGTAGCTGCCGGTGGGCAAGTTGGCGTTGTAGGCGAGCGTACCGCTGTTGACGATCAGATTGCCGGAGAAACTGTTTGACCCCGACATCGTCAACGTTCCCGTACCGTCCTTTTTGAGCGTTCCGGAGCCGCTGACTCTGGCCGTCAGCGTCAGACTGCTGGAGAGGTCGTAATCGAACGTGCCGCTGGCGCCGATGGCAATGGTGGTGCTGGAGGACAACGCGCCCGTGGAACCGCCGTTGCCGAGTTGGAGCGTGCCGGCGGAGATCGTGGTCGCGCCGGTATAGGTGTTCGAGCCGGTAAGGATCGCCGTGCCGGTCGTTGTCTTGTTCAATGCGATGCCGCCGGCCAGCTTGACTACAACCAGACCGGCCTCGATGTCGTAGGCGGCGTTGCTAGTGAGTTGGCCGGAAGAACTGCCCGTCAACGTTCCACCGGTGATCTGGAACGTGCCGATCGATTGCGTGAGAGAACCGATGTTCAGCGCCCCGCCGGTAATCGTGTAATTGCAGCTAGGCAAGGTGCCGCTGCTGTAGTCGATCGCGCCATTGTTGACCGTCAATCCGCCGGTGTATTGGCCGCAGTAGGAACCGCTGATGGTCAGACTGCCAGTGCCGTTCTTGACCAGCGCGAGCGTGCCGCTTGTGCCGTTGCGAATGATGACGCCATTCAACGCGTAATTAGTGTTATTGTTGAAGACCAGGGTGCCATTGCCGATCCCGGTCTCGTTCTCGGTATTCTCGATCGCCCCGCCGGTGCCGGCGATAGCGGTGACGTTGATCGTGTTCCCGTACACTTCGAAGTGCGGATTCATGTTGCCGTCGTAATCGCCGACAAGAGTGACCACGACGTTGCTGGGGATCTGGCTCGGGGTAGTGACCACGACAAACGCGGCCTGATTGGCGATGGTGAAGTTTCCGGGAATTGCGTAGCCGGAAGTCTTCGCCAGAATCACCCTGCCGCCCGAAATCGTCGTCGTTCCCAAATAGGTATTTCCGGATGAACCGGCCAGCGTCACCGGGTTGCCTCCGCCATCGTCCGGTCCGGTGATCAGAAGCGAGCCGGTACCGCTGATCACGCCGGTGTAGCTTGGGTTGTTTCCGTTGGTGCAACCGATTCCCAAGGTTCCGCCAACGTTGAAGTTCTGGCTGAGAATCGTGCTGCTGGTGATATCCTGCAAGATGAGCGTGCCCTGGGAGATGGTGGTCGAGCCGGTATAGCTGATGCCGTCGCCGGCGAGCGTTTGCGTGCCCGCTCCGGTCTTGACCACGCTGAGCGCGCCGCTGCCGTTGTTGGTGTTGCGCAGATATCCGCTGAACGAGCAGTTGGTGGAGCTGTTGATGGTCAGCGTGCTGCTGCCGATGCCGGTTTCACTTTCTGTGTTTTCAACCACGCCGACGCCCGAAAGGCCCGCCAACGTCATCGAATGGCCATAGAGTTCGAACTGTGCGTAGTTGTCGCCGTTGAAGTTGACAAACGACAACACACACGAGGGGGAAATCTGATTTGCGCCCTGGGCGACGACGAAAGTATGGGAAGCGCTGGTCCAAACCCCGGGGGTGTCAACGGGGGTGGATAGCGTCAAGTTGCCGGGAATCGCATAGCCGCTGCTCTTGTTCAAATACGTATACCCGCCGGTTATCGTCGTCGGGCCGGTGTAGGTATTGCCCGCAGTGCCGGAAATATAAAGCGTCGCGCTGCCGTTCTTGGTCAGTGAGCCGCCGCCGACGCTGTCGATGATTGCACCTGAAAGCGTGACCGAGTTCGTGCTGGCAACGAGGGTCCGCGCCCCGCCGCAAAGATCGATCCCATTCTGGAATGTCAATGCACTCGAAGCCGTCGGAGCATTCAGCGTCAGCGGTCCGAGCAGTTTGGCGCCGAGGTCGGTCGAGTTGTCGCCCCAGAGCAACGTATCGGGGGTCGTGTGACCGCCGATGTTGACGGTCAGCGAAGTCGTGCCGGCCGAAAAGCCGCCGCCCCCAAGCCCCCACGCGATCGTCGCCCCGGTCGTTCCCAGACTGCTGGTGAACGACGACGTATTGTTGAATTGCAGCACGCCGCCGTTGCTAAGCTCGATAAAGCTGTTGGTCGGAATTCCGGAGCTGCCGATGGTTGCCTGCAATGTTCCACCGGCGATCGATGTTGTGCCCGAGTAGGTATTTGCGCCGGTCAGTTTCAACAACCCACTGCCCGTCTTGATGATTCCGCCCGTACCCGTAATGGCGCCGGAAATCGTCGCGTAGTCGGTAGTTGACGAGGAATTGTCGTCGACCTGGATCGTGCGGTCTGCCCCGCTCAGATCGATCTTGTTCTGAAACAGGGTCACGCCGGTCGCCGTCGTCGAGTTGAGCTTGAGCGTTCCCACAATTTGAGTACCGACCGAGGTTCCCCAAGTAAGCGGCGTACTGGCGTTATTGTTGACCAACACGGTCATCGTGCCGGACGTCGCCGAAAATCCACCGCCGTTGGCCGTCCATTCGAACGCGCTGCTCGACGTGCCCAGCGAACGATTGAACGTCACCGAGCCGATGCTTTGCAGGATGCCGCTGTCAAGGGCCAAGAAGCTCGACGAGGGAAGGCCGGCGCCGATGTTCGCCTGCAAGACGCCGTTGGAAATCGTCGTTGAGCCGCTGTAAGTGTTGGCTCCAGACAGAATCGTGGTTCCGGGGCCATTCTGAGTGACCGACCCGTTGTTGTTGAGTTTGGCCGAGAATGAGCTTGTCGTCCCGGCCACCGGCGTGAAGACCAACGAAACCGGCTGTTGCCATAGGAGCGTACCGGTGAAGTTGGAGGCCCCACTTCCCAGAGTGAACGTGCCGGCGCTGTTGACGCTGACCGTTCCGCCGCCGAACCAAGCGCCGTCGAACGTTGCGCGAGCCGCCGCCGGGCGGTGAAAGGTAAAGAATCCCCGTCCCCGACGCTGTGATGTTGCCGCTGAAGTTCGTAGTGCCGGTCAGATAGACGGGTCCGGAGCCGGCTTGGATCAGCCCGCCGGGTTTCGCTCCCTCGCTGTTCAACACGCCGCCGCCGTCGATCGCGCCGGAAATGGTCGTCGTGCCCGCCCCGCTGAAGGTCAAATCGCTGATGATCGTATGCAATGGGCCGGTCACCGTCAGGCTCTTCCCGGATGCCACATTCCAGGATTGCGGACCGCCGATGTAGACGTTGGAGCTGAACGAGACGCTCTCGTTGGCCGTGATGCCGCCGGCGGTAACGGTCAACGACCCGCCGCTGAACGAGTAGCCGGTGCCCCCTGAGTTGATCGTGAGCCCATGCGCGATCACGGTGCCGCTGACGGTGATCGCGCGATTCGATCCGGTGCTGTCGAAGACGGCCTGCAATTCCTGATTGACCCAGGTGAATGTTCCGCCGGTCGAGTTGTTCTTCCAGTTGGCAGCCGTTGCGGAGCCGGTGCTCCAGACGGCGCTGGTGGCTCCTTTCCACGTATTGGTGGCGGCGGTTCCCGTGTAATCCGTGCCGGTGCCGTCCCAGGCGCCGGTGTGGTACATCGGGCCGGCGTAAGAGACCGGGCCGAGCGCGTAGGTGTGTTGGTTGATGTCAACCGAGCCGCCGTACGGAATGAACCCATAGCCGCTATCGCCGAAGCCGGTTCCCCAACTGTTCTTTACGATCCAGTATCCGCCGTTCGGACAGGTCGCGTCATCGCAGTATCCGACGAGAGAGACCGTGTGGTTATCGCCGCTGTTGGACTCCGGCTGATAATTCGCCTTCAGATCGGCCACCGAATCGTACATGACGCCGGCATCGAAGCCCATCTCGATGGGACCGCTCGTCTTGATCATGTTCTTCAGATTTGCCAGCGCCACCCACTGATAGTTCGCCGTCTTCCAGGTGCGGTTTGCCGAACCGGTTGCCAAAGGCCAATAAAGCTCCGTGCTCGACCCGTTGTCGTAGGCCGTATCGAGCGGGCATTCCGTCTCGGATACGAGGCCGTAAGCGGTTGTGTATTTGAGTATTTGATCAAACCCCGTCATGCCCGACTGGAGAGGAAAATAGTTCCACGGGGCATCGTACAACATTTGTTGGTCGGAAATGGTCGGTGCGAAGTTGGGATCGTTCCGCGTGAGCATGTACTTCGCTTCCATTTCGGAGCAGGTTCCAAAGTCCCAACACGTTCCTCCCCATTGGGATTTCACGGGCGAATTCCAGTTCACCCCGTTGACGTTCTGCCAATCGAAGCTATCGGCCAAGACGGATCGGGACGAGAAAGACACGGTTGTCGCCAATAAAGCGAACGTCAGGAAGACCCGATAGAGGGAAATCACGCGGCCGTGCATCATCAAGATCCTTTGAAAAAACGCCGGAAAACAACAGAACGCAACGGCGTACCTTGGGAATCCCGCGGCCTGGCCAAAAGGGACGATCCCCGTAGCGTAACAGCCTTCGTGCTACGCGTGCCGAGACGATGGCGGTTAAGGATATGGCACATTGTTCCGGAGAGTCTCGAAGAACCACACGCTGGCAAATAACCAAAGGCCGCTACCTGAACTTTCGCAGATTTCCCAGTGTGAAATCAGCGGTTTTCCGGGGTTGCCCGCAATTAGGGCCAACTTGGCCTCTTGGGCCGACATGCCGTAATTACACGCCAGATTCAAGAATGCCTATTTTTCCAGGGTTTTGCAGTCCCCAATTTTTGCGAAAGTTCAGCTACACGAGGTGATAATATGAGCAGACGCCGCCTTTAGTAGGTCGGAAGACGCTGCCCCAACATTACAGAAGTGGTGCCCTCGTTCTCCACTTTATATGCATCTGCGATGTCTGTCAATATTGCTGACGGCCTTTGTGTTGTCCACAGGTAGAAGATGCGGCCGCGTCATCCGAGGGCTCGGAAATCCGAGTTCTGGTGTTCCGTCAAAGGTTCCTTTCCCGGTCCCCACCCAATAATCTTGTGTTTCGGCTGGTTTTCCCCCCAAGCAACTCCCAGATTGCCATGTTGGCAATCAAAGCACCGAGAACTCGTGCCGCAAGGCGGTTTATGGTTAGGCGACTGGGTTCGTGCTGAAGGGGCGACCGGTTGGAGATCAGATTGCTGTCGGCGAGCGCACTACACCCCAAAAATGAAAAAACTCCGGGGACGCTAGTATATAGATATCTGCCGGGGCGTGGGGGGGGCCTAGCGTCGTCTGCTTGGATGCCTTATCGTGCCACCCGGTAGTTGCATAGTCTGAATTTGTGAAAAATCCCCAGGCGGGTACGTTAGTGACATGGCAGCGCTGTGGGGTCATATCCGGGGGGCCATGCCGCTGCAAAGCCCTTGGCGAGTAGCAGTGGCATGGACCACGATGGGGACGAAAAGTCGCAACGAACGTTCGTGCTTTTCAACCGTCGAAACGGTGCGCCAACCGTATGCCAAGCTGCTGCGAAATGGTATGCGCATCCGTCTACTACTGTACGTTTATAGGCTTGTTTGCATGTCCGCGTAGAGCGGGCCGATTTCGATTTTGACGGCCCTGGAATCGCCGATTTCGCGTTGCGGCCGATCGTGGCACCGTCGGGTCAAAACGGCCGTTGCGACGCAAGCGGCGCGATTCTAGCCCCGTCGGCGCGGCCGTTTTCGGCCGATGGTCCGATTCGCGCCGGCCGCGCTTTTTGGCCGTCGCACCCCATAGGGGAATCACGTTGGAGCCGCGCACACATACACGCACGTACACGTGCGTTCACGCGGCAGCGCGCTGCGCGGTGCAAACAATCCGCGCTCGCCGGCGAGTGAAAAAGTAATTTTTTTCAAGTCGTTGTGCCGCAACGACTTGCGACTCGTGTTAAAACGGGCAAGATTTTTCGTAAGTCGTTGCAAAAACACGACTTAGCGATGTGTTCAATTTTGCGTCACTTTGGTTTAGGTAGGGGGCGGTTGGTTTTCTTCCGCCCGCCAAAAAACGCCCGACGGCACGTTGCCGCGGCATAGAGTAACCCTTTCCTGTAGGAGTTTTCGTCATGGCTATCGCAACAGCATCCCCCGTCGTCAGTGACCGTGAGTGGAACGCGCACATCTTGGCGCAGCTTGCCGGCGGCAAGCTCACACAAGAGCAGGCCCTTGCGCAACTCAAGACCGCGCCGAAGAGCAACGGCGGCCCCTTATCGTGCAAGCAGAGCGAAAAGGGAGCCGTCTCTGTGTACGGCTTGCAGCGCATGCCCGTGACTCTGTACGCCGAGCAATGGGAGCGGCTCTTGGGATTCGCGGAGGAGGTCAAGGGCTTCATCAAGAGCCACCCCGACCTCTCCCGCAAGCAGCGCAGCTAGACCGCGCCGGACAGTCCTGCCCTACCCCCAGCGATCGGAGTTGCTGGGGAGTGGGCAGTGCCGTTCGGACAGCGCTGCTTGCCCCATGTAGGAGAGCGGACCATGACGATGGACGTGGCGAGATTCAAGGCGCGGCAGAGCGCCTACCAGTGGCGCATGCCCTGCTGGATCGTGCTGGATGCGCTGGAGCGCGGACTGCGGCTCTTCTGCGGACCGCACGCGGAATACCTGGAGGGTGAACCGGATCGGTTCTTCCCGCTGGAGATCCACCATCCCGAAGGACAAGCGGAGAGCATGATCGGCTAGAGCGTGCGGCACAAGAGCGGATAGTCCACTGCCCGTGGTCGAGCTACAGAGAGGCTCGGCCACGGGTTGTTTGCTAACCGTTTACCCCTTTGTGTAGGAGTTGACCTATGCGCTGTTACTATCTCCTGGTCTGGTGTGAGGATTCGCAACGGTGGTGGCAGGCGGATGAGTGCGAAGAGCGCTCCCTGCGCCGCGCCATCGCACTGCTGCACGGCCGCAACCCACGGCTGGTGCTTCGCGGATTGACCGCCGTCGTGGAGCACGCGGAGCTTGAGGAAGCCCTGAACCGGCACCCCCGCGGATTATGGCAGGAGTTGCGCGACGATTTGGTCGCGGCGTAGTACGACGGCGGAGTACACCCACTACTCCCCGGCTCCGGTGCAGGCCCGAGCCGGAGTGCAGTCAGCGTACCCGGCGAGCGCGAACTGTCTCGCGCTCTGCGCCGGTCCTTCTGCGCATGGAGCGCGCAACCGTGTGTCCGATTCGCGCAGACACCCTGCGCACAAACCCGTTTTCTTACCCTGTAGGAGGTCTTCCATGATCGAGAAAGAGTATGACATCAGCGGAGCGATCGTCTTCTGGTCGCTCCAACCAAGCCCGTACCAGGCGGTGCGGGAGGTCTTCACTGAAATGGGCTATGCCGACTGCGTGCCCAATCCCCGGACGGACCAGTCCGCGCTGGAGAACAGCATCCGCGCGGTCTACGGCACGCGGAACAAGACCATCATCAGCCGCAAGCAGCCGAAGCGGAACGGCGTCGAACTGGTCAACATCGAGCGGAGCACCCAGCGCAACGGCTACGTCACGAACTTTGGGGCCAGGGTGCTCGGCAGCCGGGTCAAGGCCGACTACGGATTCGCCGACGAGTGCGCCCTGACCGAGGAGTTCCTCAAGCTCAAGGCCCGGTTGACCACCACGGCCGTAGGGCAAGCCCTGGTGGCGGTGTTGGCGAAGATGGACGGCATGACCGGACTGAAGCCCGGCGTGTACTACATCCCCGAGTACCACCTGAAGCGTTGGAAGGAACTGGCGGAGTTGGTCGAGGGCTGCCAGGAGGGCAACAAGATCACCACGGCGCGGGTGGCGATGGACGAGGGAACCGCCCGGACCATTCGGGACACCCTGACCCAGGAAGTCCAGGAGAAGGCCGCCAAGCTCCTCGACGACGTGTCGAAGGGAACGCTCAACGACACCCAACTCCAAAGCCGAGCCAAGGAAGCGCAGGCATTGGTGGATCGTGTGACCCTCTATAGTTCGATCCTCAACGAGGGGCTGGAAGGGCTGAAGAGCGTGGCGCAACTGGCCAACGGCGCGGCGGCGGCAGCGGTCATGCAGGACTTCGCCGCCGGCATCGGAGTGTGTGCGTAAGCGGGTAGGGCAAGGCGTTTCGTTACTGCCCCGTCGCATTCGTGCGCCGGGGCAGACACGAATCTCTTTACCCCGTAGGAGCAGGATCATGCCCTGTAAGACCACACCCAACCTGATCTTCTGGACGGTGGCGCAGACCGGGAAGGTCACGCCGCTAATGACAGGCGAGCCCGGCTGCTGCAAGTCCAGGACCGTCGAAGCCTTCGCCCGTGCCATGTCCCGCCAGTGCTACACGCTAATCGGTTCTCTCCGCGAGCCGGCCGACGTGGGCGGATACCCGTACCCGGTTCACGGCGAACGGCCCTACATGGCCGTCATGCCGCCGAAGTGGGCGCAAGACTGCCAGCGTGGTCAATGGGTGCTGTTTCTCGATGAACTGACCACCTGCCCGCCGGCCGTACAAGCGGCGCTGCTGGGCGTGATCGCCGAGAACCGCGTGGGCGACGCGCTGCTGCCCGATACGGTTTGGAAGTTGGCCGCCTGCAATCCGCCGGACTGCGCCGCCAACGGTTCCGAGTTGGAGCCGCCGCTGGCCAATCGGCTTTGCCACCTGACGTGGGAGACGGACACCGAGGCGTGGCAGCGGGGCATGGGCAATGCCTTGGGCTTCCCGCAGCCGAGCTTCGTACCGCTACCGCCGGACTGGGAAAAGTGCGTCGGCCGCAACAGCGCTCTGGTAGCAGCCTTCCACAAGCACAAGCCGGGGCTGCTGGAAGCCTACCCCAAGGATCGAGCCAAGACATCGGGGCCGTGGCCGTCGATTCGCTCTTGGACCAACGCGGCACTCTGCGCCGCGGCGCTGGAAGCGATCGGCGCCGAGCCGCTGTTGCGTTATCGGGCCGTCGCCGGTTGCGTGGGCGAAGAGGCGGCGCTGGAGTTCCAGACGTGGGAGCAATCGCTGGATCTGCCCGACCCAGAGGTCTGGTTGGCGCAAGCCGAGACGGCCCGAGCAGAGGCGACCGCCCTTGCGCTGGACATTCCGCCGCGTTGCGATCAGGTCATGGCGGCGCTGGCAGCACTGGTGGACCGGGTAAAGAACCACAACCTTGGTCCCAACGGCAAGCCCACGGAAGGGCGCTGGCTGGCGGCGGTGGACTGCTTTGCCCAAGTGGCGAAGTGCTGGCTGGAACCGGCGATTGCAGCGGCCGGCCCGCTCTACTTCGCCGTTCCCCATGCTTCGGTACTCGTCAAGGCCCCGACGGATTTCAGCAACACGGTGCTTCAGGTCCACAAGAACATCATGGCGGCGGCTTGACGCCCTTCACTTCGCCCCGCGAGAAAGGCGCGGGGCCTAGCCTATGGCGTTGAAACCGATGGAGGCGAGCTATGGCACGTAGAGACTGCGGCGATCTGATCGCCCAATGCAGGATCGGTACGTGTGACGGCGAGGGGGAGCCGGTCAAAGGCGGTCCAACTTCGCACGTTGATGTTTACCGCACGGATAACGCTGTGCGAATCGTCGTGGACCCCTTCGGCGAGGACCATGACGTGCTGATCGAACAGCACGAAGAGGAGTGGTTGGTATTCGTGCATCCCCAAGGCCAAGACCCCGTCTGCGTTGTGTCCTTGAACATGAAGCGGGCTATCGTCACCAATGACCTCGGATTCGAGATCACCCGCGCCGACTTCTGACGGAGACTCCCCATGAACCAGAAACTAGCCGAAGCGAGAATACTGGCCGCCCGCAAGATGCCCTACATGACGCATCAAGTCATGACGCTCATTCCCGTCGAACGGCCGGGGCTGGGTACGATGGCCATCGATGAGTATTGCCGGCTGTACTTCGACCCGGCGTTCCTCGAAGGCCGCGACCTGAAGCACTTGGCGTTTGTGGTGCTGCACGAGGCAATCCACGTTTGGAGCCGGCACGCCAAGCGGTGCATGCGTCTGTTGGGCGAGAGACCGGCCAACGATCGGCTGGACCTATGGCGGCACGCCGTCGATGCTGCGGTGAACGATGTTCTGGAGCAATCCGGCTTGCGATGCCCTGATGAGGGAATCACGCCGGCCAAGTTGGGCCTGCCCCGCAACAAGACGGCGGAGGAATACTTCGACCTGCTGATGCAGCGGGAAAAGGGGAGAGAGGAGAGAGGAGAGGGGACAGGGAAGAATGACGAAGCTCGAATGACGAATGACGAAGGAAATCCGCCTTCCTCCAATCCCCAATCCCTAATCCCTCTGCCACCGGTGGAAGCTCCGCGGATGGCCAAGAGCGGCCGTGGGAAGATGGCCCGCCGTCGCAAGAGCATCCTGGATTGGCGGAACACGACCAGAACCTCGTGGAAGCCGCCGTTGCCAAGGCCATCGAACAGTATCAAGAGCAGCGGGGCCGTGGCAGCGTGCCCGGCGGGTTGGCCCGCGCCGCCGCCTACTTGCTCCACCCCAAGGTTGACCCGGCCAGGGAACTGCTGGCCAAGGTAAAGTACGCCGTTGGGTGTACGTCGGGTTTCGGAGACTTCACCTACCGCAAGCCCAATCGGCGGCAACCGCAAGGCGGCGCGCTATTGCCGGCGCACGTCAAACCCATTCCCCGCGTAACCGTGATCGTCGATACCAGCGGGAGCATGGAGCAGAGCGACCTTGCCTTGGCACTTGGCGTGATCGGCAATGCGCTGCGGTCCCTGCCCGATCCACGCGGCCTCCGGGTATTGGCCGGCGATACGGCCGTGGCCTGCGCCAAGAACGTCTTTCGCCCCGAGCAGATCGAACTCAACGGTGGCGGCGGCACAGATATGGCCGCCATGATCGTGGCGGCGTGCGAGGAGCGGCCGTCACCCAAAGCGATCCTGGTTGTGACCGACGGCTACACCGGCTGGCCACCAAAACCTGTTGGGCCGCGGGTAGTCGCGTGTCTCACGCAAACCGAGACGGCCGAGAGCGTGCCGAAGTGGATTGATCGCGTGGTCTTGAATCCGGCGGACTAAACGTGACGACGCCAAGCGCAGGTGAGCAGGCACAGCCCGCCCGCAAGCAGCAATATGATACTACTGGGTTCGGGGACCGCCGGTCCAAACAAGTCTCCATTAAAATCGCTGCTTTCGCTAAGTTGCGGTTGAAGACCTTCGAAGATTCCGGTCCCTGAGTCCTCCAGATTCAGAGACTGACCCACCCGATTTGCGTCATGTGTTAACGAATATGCCTTAATGTCGTTTATAATCTGACTAAGGTTGAAGTCGCCTTCATTGAGCACGGCTGCCAAATTGTCGGTGAAAAGACCGATACCATTCCCGTCAGCAAATGTCTGGGTCGTCCCTGTCGTGGCTGATAGGATTCCAATGTTTGGCACTAAACTCTCCAGTTGAGTTGCTAACGTCCCGCTATCGCACGACTCAAGAAAGACAATTTTCTGAACCGTGGTAGGGAGCTTATTCAAAAGACCTGCAATCGCTTGTGGGGCAAGTTCGCTCATGTCCTGCGAGATTGTAACGCCATCGGTATTGCCATGACTTCCAATGTACATGACAACGGTATCCTTGCTGCCGACATTTGGTAGAAATTGGTTATTGAAGTCAGAACCAATAATGGCACTATTTATCCTGCCGGTCGAGGTGCCATTAACATTAGCAAGAACCGCAGCATTAGAATTAAAACTCGGAAAATCTGCTTGCAACGTGGACTCGATTAAGGACGCGCCCAAGTTGCCACGAACTCCGCTGAGGTTGGGGGGATTGGTGACGCCCGACCAATCTACCCCTATCCCAAAAAAGTCTAAAGGGCTCATAGGTCTGAAATTCGATAGAGTCACCGATGCACCAGGGCTACTTGTGCTATTGTAATTGATGGAGAAAGCTCCCTCCAATGTATTATTCGCGTACGTCGGCACGAACTTCTTGGCATTACCAAAAGTTCCCGTGAGATAACCGCCAACTGGAATGATTTGATAAGTGTCGCTATTCGATGGCACGAACGTGCTGCTGTTCACATTTCCTAGAGTCACATTTAGACTACCACCTAAGGTCGCATTCCCCGTGACTGTAAGTGTATCGAAGCTTCCGGAAGCCGATGCGCCGTTGACGCGGATGTTCAGGGCTCCTGTCTGTAAATAATCGCCGCCAATGGTCAACGTACCAGGGTTTGTGCCACCAGTCGCGAGATTTCCAGTGTTATAAACGGAGCCGGCAACGGTACCTACAATCGCGGTCGTTCCCGATCCCGCAATCGTCATTGTCAGAGAATTGCCGGCGTTGTAGATTCCGCCCGTGAGCGTAAGGGTGTTTCCGGCAGTAGCCGAACAGATTGTCGCGCCACCAGAACCGATGAAGATTGGCCCCGCATAGGAATTGTTGCCGCTGACGCTGTTGAGAGCGCCAGGTGAGTTGGACGTTCCGGTGCCGGAGATAGTCAAGGGGATTGCAGGAATTGCAATCCCTCCTTGCAATGCCAAGCTGGCACCGGCGGCAACTGTTACTCCGGATGAGTTTCCCAGTGCAGCGGAATTGCTTAGTTGGAGAACACCACCATTGATCGTGGTAGGGCCTGAGTAGCTGTTGGAGCCTACAAGGGTCAGCGCACCAGTGCCCAGGGAGTCATTGAGCGTGAGGCCGCCGGAGCCAGAAAGCGAGCCCGCAAGCGTCAGGGAATTGCCAGCCGTATCGAACGTGGCTCCGCCGCCACTCGTGCCCAGCGTCATCGGCATACTCGTGGAAAATCCACCACTGGCTTGAAGTGTCCCTGCGTTGAAATTGAACACCGCCGATCCCGCACCCTGGCTCAACGACGAAAGTATGAGTAGCCCACCGTTGAGGGTATAGGTTCCACCACCCCCAGAGTTCCATCCGCCAATTGCAAGTCCGCCGGCGTTATTGGTGCCGCCCGACTGCGTGAAAGTCCCGGTACCATACTCACCGACGCTCTCGCTGTTTGTTGTGTTGTTGAGCACCCCTCCGTTTAAGTTGTAAGTCCCATTCGCCCCAGACCACCCACCGAGGCTAAGCCCACTTGTGTTGTTGATACCACCGGACTGCGTTAGAGTCCCTGTTCCGCCGTTGCCGAGCATTTCCCAGCCTGCGTTGAGTACCCCGCCAGTGATGATGTAAACCCCGCTGCCACCAGAATTATCGCCGACGACCAGACTGTTGGCATTAGTCGTACCGGCGGACTGCGTGAAGCTGCCGGTACCGGCCATGCCCACGTATGCCGTTTGCGCCACGTTTAGGGAAGCTGCACCACTGAGGTTGTAAGTCCCATTGTCACCGGGGCTCCAGCCGACACCGAAAAAAGACCCGTTGATGTTGTTTTCCCCGCCCGATTGTGCACAGAATGCGCCGCCAGCGCCGCCGATGGATTCGGATGTTGTCACGAGATTGCCACCGTTTATTTGCAGAGAGCCGCTGTTCACACCAACCCACGTTGCGGAAAGGTTGCCGCCAACGACCTGCACGACGCCATTTGAAACTGCAAGGCCTCCGCAAACCGCGTTTGGCAAGGTAATGATGACGATTCCGCCGTTGGCGATATAGGCCGTGTCGCTGCTGCTCGGCACAGTCGTACCTGGATTTCCCGAATTTGAGGGATCCAACCAGTTGTTAGGGTCCGACCAATCGCCCAAGGAAGGCAACCAGTAGTAATCATCTGCTTGGAGCGGTGGGCCTCCGAGCAAACCAGAAGCGGCCAGAAACCCCGCCAAGAGCGTGACCGACAACCGAGCCGTTTTGCAACTGCTTTTCATGAAAAACCTGCCGAGCATTGTTTCCTCCGGTGGCTTGATTTCGACATTTCGTGCCCACAGGGATTCATCACACGCGCCTTCCAGCTTGCAATCTATCGCGCCGTTGCCACGCTGGTTACCGATTGCCGTTAATCTAGTAAATCCAGCGTAGGACACAACCCCCCCGATGGCTAATTATCCTAGAATCTCGGCGGATTTGCGTCCCCCCACGGAACCTGTAATCGCAGCCTGCGCGAAGATCGTGTTCCTCGCGCCTTGTACCCGAAGCAGGGAGAGCCATCGAAAACCCTCAAACTGGCCGTGGTGCCAGAGGAGAACCCAATGCCCGACGACTTGTGGAGTGACGCAGACATCATCGACATCTACACCCGCCGGCAAGCCATCGACGATGGCGTGTTGGTGCAACTCAGTGGCCCTGGCTACCAGGGCGACGCCTGGGTGCCGGCGATGGTGGCGGAGGCCGGTTTCGGCTACCCCGTCGCCATGACCGCGACGGCGTTTTGCAGATACGTCTCGCCCCTGGAAGGCGACGACGCCCTGCCAAGACATCAAGGGCCGCCTGTGGGACGTGCTGTGGATGCTCAGGGCGGCAATCCGCCGCATCCAGGCCCCACGCGACATTCTGCACTTCAGCCTGCGAGTGGTGCCCAATGTCCCCGCAAACTATGCCAAGCCCAACCCGCCAAGGCCCAAGCTCGTGCATCTGAAGGCCGTGTGCGGGCCGGACGACGACGGCTCGCCCTGTCTGACGATCATGCTGCCCGAGGAGGATTGAGGAGCAGGGAACTGACCGCCAACGACCATTACCTGTTCACCGAGGAAGGAGAGTTCGATTCGTGAAACGCCGATCCCGCAAGACACTGGCGAAGATTCTGACGGCCGGCTGCCCGGACTGCGAAGGCCGGATGCTGATTGCCTCGGCCGGTCTAGTCTGTGAGAACGGCTGCGGGCGGTTGCTCTACTGTTCGACATCCGAGCGGCAGCTACTCTGTCGCAGCTTCCCCGATCTGGTGATCGAGTGCGTCCCCGTGTCCAAGATGAAAGTCTGTTCGTACTGAACCCCATAGAGGAGACCATGCCATGCGATTGTCGCGTTCCTATCAACCCCGCACACTGGACGAAGTTGTCGGGCAGCCCGCCGTCATCCGGCGGCTGAAGCGGCTGGTGGCTTTGCCTCAGCCCTGTTGTCTGCTGTTCGAGGGCCTCGGCGGCGTGGGCAAGAGCGCCACGGCCAAGGCTCTGATTCAAGACCTGGGCGTCTGCCCCTTCTCCGGTTTGGTCGAGTATTCCGCCAGCAACTTGAGCATCGACGAGGTACGCCGGCTTTTCGGCCAGACCTTCCGCTACAAGCCGATGGCGGGCAACCCGTGGCACGTTCTGCTGATCGAGGAGTTGGAACTGATCGTCAGCCGGCACGTCAACGCGGCGCTGAAGGATGAGCTTGGCGAGCAGCACATGCCCGAGCGGCTGATCGTGGTAGCCACCAGCAACGACGCCAGTGGGTTGGACGAGGCGCTCTTGCAGCGGTTCGAGGTATTCCCCTTCTCGGCCGGTCCCACGTTTGCGGAAGCCTGCCAGGAGCGGCTGGCCTGGATTTGGCAGCAGGAAGCCGGCGCCAATGTTCCCATGCCCCTGGCGATGGAGCAAATGGGCTGGCGCAACGGCAGCTACTCGATGCGTCGAGCGATGACGGCCTTGGGTGGGGCGCTGGAATTGCGTTGCGGGGAGGAAGTGGCCGCATGAAACTCAGCTATCAGGTACTCGTCGCCATCGTGGAATGTGAGGACGGCGAACCAAGCGATGACGTGGCGGAGTGGACGATGCGAGAGTTCGGCGAACTTGCAGACGCGGAGAGATTCGCAGAGGACGTTTACAGCAACCACGCGGACGCCGATGCGTTTACTCTCGCAAATTCACCGCCGCCCCACAAGCCGTGGCGCGGAGGCCAACCCAAAAACACCCGGCAGTCCATGCTGCTTTGCGGCATGGACTGCCGGGCGGGACAGCGCGACCTCTTCGAGACGGACGGCGAGGCCGCATGAACGCCGAAGGAGCAATAGGTGCCCCCTTCTTCATCCCAGTGCCATCACGTGAGCTGGTTGGCCACGTTTGTGAACGTCGCGCTGGCCTTGGTGCCGATCGCCTGAATGGCGGTCAAGCACACAATGATGATCAGGGCCAACATGACCGCATACTCAACGGCGGTCGGGCCATCTTCGCACACGAGGAAACGTTGCACCTTCTGAGCTAGGGCCTTCATGGTATTCCTCCATTCCAGTCGAACTTCCAAACGGTAGCCGACCGGAAGAACAAACTGTCTTGGGATCCCTCGGGCGATGCGCCGACTCACGAGAACCGACGTTGGCCTGCGATTCACCTTTGAAATCCCATCTTGTTAAAACGAACCTCCTTCTCTTCAATTGCCGGAGCGAACTTCCTTCACCCTTTCGGCAACCAAGCGTCCGATAGAAACGATCCATCGGCCCTTGGTTTTGCGTCCCGGCCTTACGACCGGTTTGCCTTTGTCGAGGATTTAGAGGTTGCAGGCCTAATGAACGCAGAAGTCCCGCCGGTCGGACAAGCTCACAACATGCGATTCCAGCAGAAAAACCTCTGCGCCGGGGCTACCTTTCGGCTCCCCGCACTGGCTGAAGCTTTCGCCTCTCACTTAAAGCCTATGTTAGATTCGGCCGTTGTCAAACTCGGGGGGGTGCAGCCGTGCCGTGTGCGGGCTGGGCGTAGGGGTACGCCGACCGCCTGCCACCGAACTCCTACTCGGTGGCAGGCTGCCCGCACACGGCCGTTTTTTGCGCAGACAACAAACCAGGAGACCACACGATGACGGTCTACGGCATTACCCGTGCCAGCACGCGCAAGCAGCAAGCATCGCCCGAAGTCCAGGCGGAGATGATCCGCAAGCATTGCGCCGCTGTGCAACTGCCAGAGCCGACAATCCTCGACGAGCCGCTGGGCACTTCCGGCCGGACCACGGACTTTCGGCATCGGCCCCGAGGCCGCTGGCTCCTCCTTCACGCCCACCCCGGCGACGTGCTGGTGGTGACGAAGCTGGACCGGCTGGGCCGAACTGCCAGAGACATCCTCGACACCTTGGAACAGTTTGCCAAGCGGAACGTGCGGGTGATCGTGATTCAATTCCTCGGCGGCCAGAACATCGACATGGACAGCACCGTGGGGCGGTTGGTAGTCATCTTCTTCGCCGGCTTGGCCCAATTCGAAGCCGACATGATCGGCGAGCGCACGGCCGAGGCGCTTCAGTGGCGTCGGCAGCAAGGGCTGGCCTGCAACCACGCCGGCTTCGGCACACGCAAGGTGGGCAAGCGGAGCGAGTGGGATATGGAGCAATTGGGGTACATTGCCGAGATTGCCGAACGGTTGGGCAAGGGTGAGGACGTGCTGCTTGTTGTGGCCGATTTCTGGGGGCGGGGAATCAAGGACCATCGCGGTTTGCCGTGGGGCCAAGTCCAGCACAAGGATGGCAAAGGGACGGGCAACGGTTTTGAGTGGTATTGGCGGGCGACGCGCTGGTTCCACCGCATGAAGCACGCCGGCAAGCTGCCCCCGCCCTACTGCGACACGGCCCATACCATCCCCGAGCCCCCGCGGTTCACCGTCGAGAAGCGCCGCAAGCGTCCCAACGCCAAACCCATCATCGACGAGAAAGCCGCCTGGACCGCCGAGCAATGGAGGGATTGGTTCGCCTTGGAGGGCGCCAGGAATTGAGCCGCTGTCGAGCGAGCCGAGTTGCCTGATGGTGGTGGAGTGCCGGGTGGGCTTTTCGTTCCGCGGCTGCTTGACGATGCTACGTTCCCTGCAACTCCTATTGCGCTACTCTCTCGGCGTCACGTTGCGCATAGATTCGATCAAAAGGAAGCACTCGTGCAGGAAGTAGCCGACCTTGTTAGACGGGAGGATTTCCGCCAGCGAGTCGTCGCCTGACGGGTGCGCACGAGAATTCCGCACCATTTCAGCACGCTTGAACACCGAGTTCACTTTCGATACGCTGAAGTCCACCAGGAGCTTGCACTTGTTAATCATCGTCGCCTTGTCGATGAACGTAGTGCAATCCACGAGGTCTTTCGTGTATCGTTTCGCATCATCACTATCCCAATTGTCAATTCGTTTCTTCAGATAGTCGCGGCTCGCAAAACGCTTGTTCAAGATCTGAATTGCGGCCTCGATTCGCTTCTTAGGCAAAGCCGCAAAACACTGAGTGGAGAACTGCTGGCACAACCTCAGTGCTGCGGTCTCGACCTCCAACATAAACGTGAACAGGCATGCTACACCTGCCAACTTGAACAGGTCACTATAAGACACCATTCCCGAAATCCCTTTTCCATCATGCACAAAGAAGAACCTGTAGTTGGTTTCAGCGAAACGCTCGACCAAATCGAAGTAAGGAACGGTGACTCCAACGATCTGGCCGATGGGTATCGGCTGCATATACGCTTGGACACTTGGCTCTTCGTTGCTGTCAGGCTGGGCATCGTCGAGCGGTGCCTCGAACAAAGCACGCCAGTCTAGCCAGCCGATGGGGTCGTCGTCATGATAAACGAGAGACACATCCCCCGAAATACTCCCCGGGTAATCCAGGCTCCATATCTCCTCGACCGCATAGGATATGCGCGTTTGTGCCGAGAACTGCGGCGCCAGGTCTGTCTGAATATCGCCTACCGTTACCAGGGACGCCATCTTCCAGAAAATAGACTGTTGGTCTACTGCAATTTTCATATCGTAGTATTCCTCGCAAAGGAAAGGCGTCGCGACCTTCGCGATGCCAGTGACAGGCAGTTCCCGAGCGTCGAGAAAGGCTCAAACGGATTGCGCGCGGAATTCCCAAGATGATGGCCAGGATTCATGAGAATGCAGCAATGAATCTCATCTTTCGGCTGGCAAGCAGGTTCGCATTTCAACAAGAGCGCAATATCAGCGATGATTGCTCATGTGGCATCAACCACCGGTCCGTGAAACTCGCCTCGACTGCCAAGGTTCCACAAAGGGCGGGTCATTTCAAGAAACGCTTGGCCGATCATGAGTGGAGTCCCAGTCCATGCTTGTAGGTCCAACTGTTTTCAGATTTCGAACACCTTCAACACCTCGTCCCCGTAGTGGTTGATGACTTTCACGGCGATCTTGCCTGTCTCGGGTGGGTCGAAGGGGCGACTGGTGGTCGAATAGAGGGCCGACCAGGCGGCCTCGTCGATTTCGGCCCGCAAGGCCCGCTTCAACTTGTCGTAGGGGCCGTCGCCATCCTTCGCGGCGCCGGTGAAGTAGGCGTGGCGGACAAAGAAGCTCTCGCCGTTGTAGTCGGTGTCGATGAACCAGCAGGCGATGTCGTCGGTCGAGGAGTTGCGAATCTGCCCGGTGGTCGGGTCGTACACGTCCAGTCCCTTGATCGTGACGATGACCTTGCCGTCCTTCTGCTTCTTGATATCCACGTCGGGTTCGCCGAACACCATGAACAGATTGCCGGCCCCGGTCTTCTTCAACAGTTCGTCGCCCATCGCCAGGTCGGGGTTCATTCGCACCGGCAGCACGGTCAACTTGCCGTAGCGTTTGGCCTCTTCCGACACACTGGGGTCGAAGGCGAAGCCACAGACCAGCAGCACGTCGAAGCCCACGCCGCGGACGGCCTCCTTGGCCGCCTCTTTGACGAGTTGCGCCCCGGCGGTGCCGTGCTCCGGGCCGATGCAGATTGCGGCCCGGCGTTCGGTACCGTCCTTCTCGGTGTAGCGCCCTTGGGCATGAATCCACTCGCCGGCGAACGGATCGAGCGAATCGAACTTCAGGCGCTCGCCCTTGATCGTGTTCTGCACTCCCGCCTTGCGCAAGTTGTCGAGGATCATCGTCGCAAAGCAGTCCGGGCCGATCACCTTCATCTTCCAGCCATTCTCGCCCACCTCGGAACGCTGTTTTTTCTCCTCGACGCTGATGGTGCGATGCGGGCTGAGCGATTCGACGGTGAATGGACCGCTCACGCGCACCGTCTTCTTGTCCTCGTAGGGTTGGTCGTAGAGCGTTTCGGTCTCCGTATGTCGGGCAATGGCCGCGTTGACCTCCTCCCGCGTCATGCCTTCCTTGATGTCCGGGTTGTTGGCGATGCTCTTGAGCGTGACGTGGGGCACTCGCTTGTAAACGAAGCCCTGACGAATGTCACTGTCGGTCTTATGTGACGGTGGCATCTTGCCGGTCAATTCGGCCTCCTTCTTGATACCCTCGGGCGAGTCGGCCAGGAGGTAGTAGGAATACTTGGCGGCCATCAGCCGGGTGCGGGCCAGTGCCAAGGCCACGCGACTGGTGTCACAGGTGATCCACCGTCGCCCCCACTGCTCGGCAACGTAGGCGGTGGTGCCGCTGCCACAGGTCGGGTCGAGAACCAGATCGCCGGGGTCGGTAGTCATAAGCACGCAACGCTCGATCATCTTTGGATTCGTTTGCACGACGTAGAGCTTGTCCGTCGCAAAACCGGCAACGACTGTGTCTGACCAGGCATTGTTGAGCGGATATGCAGGAAAGTCGTCGATGAAACGAACGTAATAAATACCGTTTTCGGTGACAGCCAAGCGGCGGGCGAGCCGCAATCGCTCAATTCCCTCCCGATGCGTTTTCCATTCACCCGCTTGCGGAAGATACTTCTTGCCGTCGAATTCAATCTCATAGTAACCCGTGCGCGCTTCTCGGACACGAGGAGATGTTAGGTTATCGATGCGATATGGCCGTGACCCTGTTGGCAAACGATCAGGGAGTGATTTCTCTTCGACTGTCATTGATCGGCGTGAGCCATCGCCAAGCTCAACTCGCGTGTAACTTGCTGCGCCGTCGCCACCGGTCTGCTTCGTCTGAAAAATCGCGCGGTACTTCGTTCGTTCGACATCCTTTCCATACCACAGCAGAAAGTCATTGGTACCTGGAAGGAACTTCCCGGTAGTCGTGGTCGTCTTTGCGCACGAAATAAGGGAGAGGGCATTCTCACTGCCAAACACCTCATCCATCACATTGCGCACCAGATGCACGTTCTCATCGCCAATCTGCACAAAGACACTGCCGGTGTCGGTGAGCAGTTCGCGGGCCACCACCAGCCGGTCGCGGAGGTAGGCTAGATACGAATGGATGCCGAGCTTCCAGGTGTCGCGGAAGGCGCGGACCTGTTCGGGCTGGCGGGTGGCGTCGTCCGCCTTGCCATCCTTCACGTCGCGCTTGCGGGTGCTGACCTGCCAGTTCGAGCCAAACTTGATTCCGTAGGGCGGGTCGATGTAGATCGTCTGCACCTTGCCCTTGAGCCCCTCCTTCTCCGCCAGGCTGGTCATCACGAGCAGAGAGTCACCCAGGATCATACGATTCTGCCAGTTGCCTTCGTGATGGTAGAAGTCTACCCGCTGGTCAAACTCTTCCGGCAGGCCGTTGAAGTCGGCAAACAGGTCGAGTTGTTGATCGCCCGATTGTTCGACACGGGGCAGGTCGTCGATGATCGCCTGCGGATGAATCTTCTCCTGGATGTAGATAGGCACGACCGGGACGGCCAAGTCTTCCGCATCCTGTTCGTCCTTGCCCTTCCACACAAGTTGCGGATCGAGCGACGGGTCGCGCGGATAGAGCATGGTCTTCGGGGCCTGCTCCTCCTCGGCCACGAAGTCGCGCAGCTCCTCGGTCGGGATATTCTTGCGTTTATCCTTGTGGCGGATGGTTTCGATTTTGGTGGAATCTGAATTCTTCGCGTTGCGTTTGGTAGCCATGCTTCATTTCCTTACGGCTCGTAAAGGAAGTCGTCGCCGACAGTGTTTTTCAGGTCGTGCAGGTAAGACTCCAAAGACGCGAGACATCGTTCATCGTCGGTGGAGTTGACCGGAGAGAAGATGACCTGAAGGGTCTTGTGGTCAGGGAAGACGGCAAAGGCTTCGGCGATCGGCTGGACGCCGTCATGACTAACCAATTGGTGCAAAACAGTTTCCAGGGCGATAACACGGCCGACAATTGAGTCTCGGATACCGGTTGGGTCGTCCGTAGAGCCAACAATTCTCATGGCCCGCTTGTCGGCAGAGGCGAGAATCAGTGTAGGTTGCTCGGCCAACAGGGCATACAAGAGAGCTTCGCCATCATCGATTTCGGGGAAGGCAATGAGCGTTTGGAGCAGCTCGTCACCGGGCCGATCCGTGATTTCCGACACCGTCGAACAGGCTGCCAGCGCCGGTCGCGCACAACCGGCTGACAAAGCTGCTGGAATCTCTTGCCTCGACGAATCATGTGCGGCAGAGGTGACAAGCGGTAAGCAGTAGTCCGGTCAAACCCAAGCAGGGCCAATGCACGGTCCAAGAGGCCGGCTCCGCTGAGTAAGACAAAAGCGTCACTGTCGATCAGCAGCCGTTGCTCGGCCATCGTGGACCCCGTTAGGTTGCCGATACCAACGACAAGAATCGCTCCGTGGATTCGGGAAGATCGTCACGTTGCAGATGTTCGGTGAGCGCCGCGCCGATTTTGGCGTGCGCACCGTGGTCTAGGCCCATCATTTTGAGAGCACTTTGGGCGACAGGGATTCGATCGGCCTTGCGACCGTATACGAGGGCAACCGTGCCGGGATCAATGTCGCATTTGGCGGCAATGCTTCTTGCTTTGTCCACGAGTTTAGGAGCCGTCAGCCCATAAACAGCACTGGCGTCAGGCGAGGCAAATCCCGTCAGAATCTCGCAAGCAAACTCATCGGCGGCCTTTTCGTCAACATCTTGGTCAAGCTGGTCAATATCGCCGTCGGCCAGCGAACTGCTTCCCACCGTAACGTGACCCAAGAGGATGTGTCCCAACTCATGCGCCAGATGAAACGCAACCCACGGTGGGCTATCTCGGCCGCACGCCAGGACGATTACGGGCGTCTCGCCGCAGAACATCGCCATGCCGCTGAACTTCTTTGTTGCCTTCGGCAATTCAGCCAAGTGAAGCACCACAACGCCGTTTTGCCAAGCGAATTGCAGCAAGCCATCGAGATCGACGAAACGGCGTTTGGCGAGAATAGTCTCCCGAACTTGCTCCGCAGTCATAGTGCCTGGAAAGGGCGCTATGGATGTCAAGGCAGTCAGAAGACTCTTGGCGGTTTGTTCTGCCAATAGTATCGCAGGAAAGACGTCCTTGGCTTCAGTGCCTTTGTTCCGCTTGAGGCGAACGTTGCTGACCTGCGGCAATTTCAGCGCGGAACCCGGATTACTTAGTCGCTCGATCGGGAATCCCAGCATCCGCGAAATGGTGGCTTCTGCCAAAGCACGATTTGAGTCAGTCCTTGCCAGATCATCTTCCCACCAATCAGGCAGAATACGATACCGGACGAAGTTAGCATCGAAGCCAACGTGCCTGAGGCGGTCGTACAGGTCTTTCATGGCCTTGGCGTAGGGCATTGATTTTCTCCTGGCGGGCACGTAATTATACCCCCAATTCGGTCGGCCTGTCCAGGGCGCCTCGCAACGTGCCGAGCGCCACCCATGGGTCGGTAATCTCCACAAACGCCCAGCGGCCGAAGCCGCCGTAGTTGTTCACCGCGGGCACCCAGAGCGTGCGGGCCGTGGCAACCTTGGCGGCCTTGTCCTTCTTCTTTTCACCTGTAACCTCGATCAGCAGGTTCAACAGGTCGTCGGGCCCGCGGCCATCGTCGATGCAGGCGATGAAGTCGGGAATGTATTGGTGTTCTTCGCCGTTCAGGGTGTAGGGAATGGTGAAGCCGAGATTGTGGTTCTTGACGTAGCGGACGACCTCGTCCATATCCTCAAGCGTCTGAGCGAGCTTTTGCTCCCAGGAATCGGTATCGGCCACGACGTGGGAGATATGGCACTTGTCCTCTCGTGTGGCGTAGACCGGGCGGATCGTGTCAAAATCGACGTAGCGCGTCGAGCCGAGCGTGTCATAAGGGCGGAGGATCGGCTTCAGCGCCGCAGTGCCATCGGTAGACGCGACGATGGCCTTGTAGATTCGGTCGGCCGCGTCGTGGGCATACTCGATCAACAGCAACAGTTGCGGGAAGGCGTGGTCCTTGCGGATGACGCACTCGGCCAGCCAACGCTTGGCGATGCCGAGCAGTTGCGGAAAGAGCCAGGGCTTGTCGTTGCCGTCATCGTCGCGGAAGTATTTCTCCAACGTGAGTTTGGCAAGCAGAAAAGCGACTTCGTTCGGCCGGCGGCGCTTTAAGTCGTCGAGACTGTGCTTTTCGGTGGCTCCGACGATCGGCGACATTTCGGTTTCGGTCGGGATGTCGGCCGTCGAGAGGGAGAGCTGGGAATCTTCGGTAAACGTGGCTGTGAGCCGCTCACCGTCCACGTCGTAGCGATAGCCGAATAGGCGGGGAAACGTGATTTCACAGGCGATGCGGTTTTCCAACGCACGGACGCGGGTCGGCACTGGGCCGGGCGGGGGATCCTTGGTCGAACCGCTGCACGGAATGAACGAAAAGGGGACGCCGTAGACTTCGGCATATTCCGGCTCGAACATGCCCTGTTCATTGGCGGCGTAGCTCATCCGTCGCAGCCCGCGGCCCACCACTTGTTCGCAGAGAAGTTGTGTGCCGAAGGCCCGGACGCCCAGCACGTGGGTGACGGTGTTCGCGTCCCAACCCTCGGTGAGCATCGAGACGCTGACCACGCACTTGACGTGTTCGCCGAGCTTGCCGGCCTTGCCGATGGTGTTCATTACCTCGCGGAGCAGGTCTTCGTCGGTGAGATTCTCGGAGTCGCGGCCGGGAAAGCGGACGCGATACTCGGCCTTGAACTCCTCGATTTCACGGGCGGCGATCTTCTTGAACTCGTCGCTCATCCCCTCGCCCGATTCAAGCTGCTGGCTGTCCACCAGAATCGTATTCGGGCGATGGAGCCAGCCGCCGTGCTCGTCGTCGTTGCGGAAGATGTCGAGCGCCCCAGCCTGCACAACGGCTTTCTCACCGATTTGCTTCTCCCAACCGCCGATGTAGTCAAAGACCATCTTCGACACGTTGGTGTTGTTGCAGACGACGATAAACACCGGCGGCGTGATGCCCTTGGCCCTGGCCTCGGCGTTCTTCTCCCACTGACGGTAAGACTTCTCATAGTTGCTGTAGAGGCTGTGCAAGGCCCCTTGAAGCTCGGCGGGGAGCTTGGGTTCGCCGCCCAGCGCACCCGTCTTGCGACCTTTCTTGGGAAGGTCTTCCCGAATACGGAGCCACAAATCGCGGTAGGTCGGCTGGTCGCCGGTCATCGAATCGTCGGCCACGGGCACACGGGGCACTTTCACAATGCCGGCCTCGATGGCGTCGATCAGCGAGAAGTCGGAGACGACCCAGGGGAAGAGCGTGGCCTCTGGCCAGCCGGAGCCGCGGAGGAAGAACGGCGTGGCCGACAGGTCATAGATGGCCTTCACACCGATCTTCGCTTTGACCGCCTCGATGCCGGAAATCCAGACGCGGGCCTCTTCTTCCCGTTTCTCGGCTTCCTTGCGTTCATCGCCAGTGAGCTTTACGTCTTCACCGTCCGGCTTGCGACGGTAGCAGTGATGGGCCTCGTCGTTGATGACGACGATGTTCTTCTTGTTGCCCAACTCGCGGCAAACGCGGCGGACCATTTGGTCGGGCGTCTCCGTAAACCCGTTCGATTCGCCCTTCGCCAGAATCGCTTTGGTGAGCTTGCCGGCGGCCACTTTCTCGCGCGGCAGAAAGGCGTGGTAGTTGGTGATGAGAATCTTGGCTTGGCCAAGCTGTTTCAACGGTTCGGCTGGGACGATGTCGCGTTGGCGGTAGTAGTTTTGCGGATCGTTGGGCAAGAGCACGCGCAGCCGGTCGCGGATCGTGATGCCCGGCGTGACGATGAGAAACGTGTCCGAGAATCGGGCGTCTTGCGGGTTGGCAAGCTTGTTGAGCGTCTGCCACGCGATGAGCATGGCCATGACGACGGTCTTGCCGGAACCGGTGGCCATTTTCATGGCCGTGCGGGGCAGGCCGGGGTTTGACGTGTTGTTTGCATCGCGGAGGCTGTTTTCAATCCAGGCATCAAACTTCCGCGCCGCCTCGGTAATGTAGATGGCCGTTTCAAGGGCTTCGATCTGGCAGAAGAAGAGTTTTCTCTCACGGCTGGGGTCGGTCCAGTAGGCGAGCAGTCCGGCTGTTGTCGGCGTGATGCCGACATAGCCGCCCTCCCGCCAAATCCTCACGCGAGCGCGAATCTGGTTGACGAGTTTGTTTTCCTCGATTCGGTCCTGCGTCCACTCGGTGTCAAACTGAAGCTGCTTGGCGCCCTTCTTCTTCGGCCGGGCAATCGGGACAAAGTATTGGCTGACCCGCCGGGCCTCGATAATCTCGTTGGTGATGCCCTCATCTGTGAAACGGAAATGGCGAATCGGCTCACCGAACGGCGAGTTAATGACGGGGTTCTCTATGACGACTTGCGGCATGATTGGACAGGAAAGGAGAGTGAAACTCGGGCAGAAATGTCCTCCTCCACACCCAGGCGGCTCCGCTCGATTTTCCGCGCCGATGCGTCGGTGGCCCCATTCTAGCCCAGTGAAGGGGGACTGCAATACGCCCCCGCTGGCAGTCGTAGTGTGGTGGCTGGGTGGCTGGCGTGCGGAAAACGACGACGCGGCGGGATGCGAGCACTTCGTGCTTGGCCGCCGATCATCCCACCCCAACAGCCGCCCGGATCGTCGCCAGGATGCCGGCCTTGAGCGATTGAGGCGGAGCCGGCTACCCACTGTTAGTTGACCGGACAGCCACAGCGATCTGACATAACCCCTAAAGCCGACCAGGCAGAAGGGGGGAACGTAGTGATGCTTGCCGGATTGACTCGACATCGGCCATCTTATCAACCCCGACAATACCTTGCGCCATTGGATGTTTCTGTCGAAGTTATTGCTTTTCAGACTCCCGACGAGGACGGCCGACGGACGGCATATAAGACTCTAACAGCCAATATGCGGAAATTCGGAATTCGAGGCACGCCATTTTGCGGTAGTTTTGAGGAAGTAGTACTTTGGCGGAAGGATCTGGAAGGGCAGGATTATGTCCAAAAGAAAGTCGTCACCTTGTACAATCTGGACTTCTGTGACGAGATTTGTAGCCGCGTCCAAACACGAGAACATGGAAAGGCGTGCTGGCGGTTTGAAGCAATCCGCCAAGTGCTGCGTGACCAATACGAGTGTTATCAGCAAGACGGCAGTCCAAGGCATTTCGTGCTGCTGCTGACTGTGCGAAACCAGATTACCCCGGCGAACATCCATAAGTACCTGCCCCCAGAATCAATGCAAGATGAAGCGAAAGACTATTTCGCTCAGTGTTCTTCAAAGAACCCTCTTCCCGCTGACAGGCAGCAGCCAATGATCGGTTCTCACTCATGGGCGCTAAAGACCCTCCTGTATACGACGCTTCACGCCCACTTTGTGACCCACAAGCTATCTGCGTTGTTCTTTCCTCAAGTGCATTACGTTGGTAGACCGGCGCCAACGGACCGAGGGCTGATAGAAAGTCCAATGATACATTGGCTTGTTTTGTGTCGCCTTGGCAACGGAACGATTCCTGCACCCGACCTATGGCCTCGTCAATACCTGCCGATGCCGTCGGTTAAGGCCCGGGAGATACTTGGGCAGGGAGTGTTGTCGTGGGATCATCAAACGGGCGAGAGCGCGGCCACCAAGGAAACTCCGGACGTGGTGGAGTGGCTGGGCGAGCATGGAAACAACATTCTGGACGGAATCTGCTAATTCGACCGCTTCCTAAATGGTGCGACTATCATGAGGCTGCTGTTAGTCGAGCCCGCTTTTCCGATTCCAGTCAAGAGCCGTAACCATGCGCATTTTCTACCGATAGGGCTTCTCAAGATCGGTTCGTATCACCGCGGTCTAGGCGATTCCGTGAAGCTTGTCCGCGGCATTAAGCGATGTGGGTTTCGGCCCGACAAGATTCTGATTACCTCTCTCTTCACGTATTGGTCGAGGTACGTGCATGAGGCTGCGGCCTTCTATCACGAACATTACCCGAACGCTAAGATTGAGGTTGGCGGAATCTACGCGTCTTTGATGCCTGAGCACTGCAAAGAACACTCCCCTTTTGCAAAGGTCGCGATCGGGCTTTATCGTGGCGGTGCGGCTGAAGTGGTTGAAATCGACTACTCGCTGCTGCCAGAACCGGTTGATTATCAAATCGTCCATGCTTCGCGCGGATGCCCACGCCACTGCGCATTCTGCGGAACGTGGCGGATCGAGCCAAGCTTCACTGTTCGCAAGTCCGTGCTCCCGTTCGTCCAGAAGCGAAGGCTGGTCTTCTACGACAATAACTTACTGGGCAATCCTAACATCGACCTGATTCTCGGCGAGTTGCGAGATTACCGTATGAAGGGTGTGCCGTTGTCGTGTGAAAGCCAGAGTGGCTTTGATCTTGGCTATCTCACGCCGAAACGAGCGCGGCTTCTTAAGGATGCGCATTTCGTTATGCCGCGCATTGCCTGGGACGGGTCTTACGCCACATGGCCAAAGGTCCGTAAGGCAGTGCAAATGCTAAAAGACGTCGGGTACGGGCGAAAAGACGTCTTCGTCTTTATGATCTACAACCACCATCTGTCGTACCAGGAAATGCGCAAGAAGTTGGACGCATGTCGTCGGTGGCGAGTGCGCGTGATCGACTGTCGGTATCGGCCGTTGGAAGTGACGGAGGACAACTACCGCCCAGGGCCGAAGCCGCAACCGGCTGGAGAGTATTACATTCATGAGGGCTGGACCGACAAGCAGGTGCGGGCTTTTCGCCGGGCGGTGCGCCACCAAAACATCGCGATTCTGCTCGATTTGCCGGATGGCAAGTACGTACAGGGTTGTGAGCAACGAAAGGTGTCCACGAAGCGACGTCGCAAGAGGCGTGCGTCATCGGCGGCTTGAGAGTCAGGTAAACGGTGTCAGAGGTAAACGGTGTCAGGAATCGTCGTTGGCATCAGAACACATATCGATTCACCACGTTCTCGAACAACTCCTGCCGCCCGCTGCCGACCGGCGTGACGTCGCCCTTGGCCAGCATGTACTTTTCGAGCGTCTCGAAGCTTTGCCGGCCGGTCTCGATCTCGGCGCCGATGCCGGTGTCCCACGAACTGTAGCGGTCCTTGACCATGCGGGCCAGCTCGCCGTCGGCGCGAATAGCGGCGGCGATTTTCAGGCCCTTGGCGAAGGCGTCCATGCCGCCGATGTGGGCGTAGAATAGATCGATCGGCTCGAAACTCTCGCGCCGCACTTTGGCGTCGAAATTCAGCCCGCCGGTCGTGAAGCCGCCGTACTTCATGATCGCCAGCATGATCTTCGTCGTCAGATAGACGTCGGTCGGGAATTGGTCGGTGTCCCAGCCCAGCAGCAGGTCGCCGGCGTTGGCGTCGACCGATCCCAGGAAGCCCTGCGAGCCGGCATAGTCGAGCTCGTGCTCGCACGTGTGGCCGGCCAGCGTGGCATGGTTGGTTTCGATGTTCATCTTCACGTAATCGCCCAGCCCGTAAGCGCGGAGGAAGTTGATGCAGGCGGCCGAGTCGAAATCGTACTGGTGCTTGGTCGGCTCCTTCGGCTTCGGCTCGAAATAGAATTGGCCGGTGAAGCCAATCTTCTTGGCGTAATCGACGGCCATGTGCATGAAGGCGGCCAGGTGCTCGACCTCGCGCTTCATGTCGGTGTTCCACAGGCATTGGTAGCCCTCGCGTCCGCCCCAGAACGTGTAGCCCTGTCCGCCGAGTTCCTTGGCGACTTCGAGAGCCTTCTTCACCTGCGCCGCGGCGAAGGCGAAGGCGTCGGCATTGCAGCTTGTGGCGGCGCCATGCACGTAGCGCGGATTGCTAAACAAGTTGGCGGTGCCCCAAAGCAGCCGAATGCCGCTCCGCTGCTGCTCCGCCTTGAGCACCTTGACGACCGCATCGAGGTTCTTGTTCGTTTCGGCCAGCGTGGCGCCCTCCGGGGCGACGTCGCGGTCGTGGAAGCAGTAAAACGGAGCGACGAGTTTCTCGATGAACTCGAACCCCACGCGGACGCGATTGCAGGCGTTTTCGACGGTGTCGGCCGCGCCCTCCCAAGGCCGTAGCATCGTTCCCGGTCCAAAAGGGTCGCTGCCGCTGCCGCGCATCGTATGCCAATAGGCCACGCTGAAGCGAAGGTGGTCCTTCATCGGCTTCCCTTCAACCAACTCATTCTCGTTGTAGTGGCGGAATGCCAGGGGGTTCTTCGACTCGGGGCCTTCGTAACGGATCTTGGCGACATCGGGGAAAGCGGGCATCACGAGACTCCTTGGAAATCGTCGGTTGTTAGTGAAGAACGTCCGCCGACCGCGCTCGGCGAGGACCGGTTCGTTGGCCGCACCGCGTTTATGGTGTCAGAATGCCGCTCGACCGGCAAGGGGGGCCGATCGCAATTCGACGTTCCATAACGTTTATGGGTTCTGAGATTGCAGACACTGGGCCGACACCCAATGCAGGGCGGACTTTAGTCCACCAAATGCGGCGGACTAAAGTCCACCCCACAGTGTTGGCAACTGGCAACAGCGGCGGCCGGTGGGCTTGGCAACGTAAACTATTTGGGCTAAAATAGCACGTTTGTGCGTCTTGGGAATTTCGCATTCCCCGGTTTGACGATGCGGCAATGCCCCGCAACAGCGGCTGCATCGTCGCCGTAAGTTATTGACATTAAACAACTTGCCAGCGTAGCTTCAATCGGCAGAGCACCGCATTCGTAATGCGGGGGTTAAGGGTTCGACTCCCTTCGCTGGCTCTCAAACATCAAGCGATCTGTAGGAGGCGACCCCCGTCGCCGACCGTTTTTTCGCATTCCATTGGCGACGGAAGTCGCCTTCTGCAAGGTGATGAGGAGCAGTCCGCGATGCCGCAAACCGTCGAGTTCGATCTGAAACAAACCGTGCTGCAAAACGACACCTTCGGCCCGCGCGAAGTCCGACAGATGCAGGAGGCGATCGCCCGCGACTTCTCGCAATACGCGGTGCTCCGCGACGCGGTCGGCGAGTTGCAAAACCGCGAGGAGCATACGCCCGCCAGCTACGTGCGGCTGGGCGTCTGTTTGTATCTGTTGGGAAGGTACTATCGAGCGATCGAAATCTTGCGGCAGGCCGACGGCGGCGCCGTGACCCACTTCTATTTGGCGAAGTGCCACTTCGCCCGGCAGGAGTACCAAGAGGCCCTGGCGAGCTACAAGGCCGCCGAGAAGGCAGGCTATGCCACCGGCGAATGCATCCTGGGCGAGGCCGAGGCGATGCGCTATGGCAACGATCCGGCCGGCGCGCTGAAAATGTTGGATTCGCTCTCGGGCGCGATCGAACAGACGGCCGAGTATCTGGCCCAGCGTGCCGCCACCGTGGCCGCCCTGGGCGGCAATCCGCAGGAAGTGATCGCCCTGTACGAGCGGGCGGTCGAGACCGATCGCAATCACCCCGGCGCGCTGTTCGGCCTGGCTTTGGAGAACGATCGCTACGGCAACGACGACACGGCCTTGGAGTTGTACAAACGCGCCGTCAGCCGCTTTCCCGCCCACGTCGGCTCGCTGGTGAATCTCGGCCTGCTCTATGAGGATCGCGAGCAATACGACAAGGCGGCGCAGTGCTATCGCCGTGTGTTGGACGT
This sequence comes from uncultured Planctomycetia bacterium, assembly GCA_963719005.1. Lineage (GTDB taxonomy): Bacteria > Planctomycetota > Planctomycetia > Pirellulales > Thermoguttaceae. Next base: position 292,916 of record CAVRAR010000014.1, on the reverse strand, counting down.
GTATCCCGACCATGCCAAGGCGCAACTTTTCTTCAAGGACACCGAATCGTCGCACGAGCAGTATTACGACGAAGAGGCGGCGAAGAAGCGCGACCGGATGGGCCAGGTGCTCAGCGTGCCGGTGACCGATTTCGAGCTCTCCGTCCGCAGCCGAAACTGCCTGCAGAAGATGGGCATCAACACCCTCGGCGATCTCTGCCGCTGCACCGAGCAGGATCTGCTGGCCAGCAAGAACTTCGGCGAGACCAGCCTGGTGGAGATCAAGGAGATGTTGGCCACCAAGGGTCTGCGGCTGGGGCAATACGCCCAGGAGCACGCCGCCGCCGAGATGTTCGAGCCCGAATCGCTTTCGGCCGACGAGCAGGCGATGCTCAACCGCCCCATCTCCGAATTGAATCTCTCGGTCCGTGCCCGCAAGTGCATGATCCGCCTGGCGATCAACAACCTGGGCGATCTGATCCGCCGCACCGCCGACGACCTCTTGGAGTGCAAGAACTTCGGAGTGACCAGCCTCAACGAGGTTCGCGAAAAGCTCACCGCCATGGGGCTGAAGCTGCGCGGCGAGTAGGCGGCGAGAATTCGTGGGGGAGGATGCATGGGACGGTCGTTCTCATCGGCACTTTCTCTGTTGTTGCTGTTTGCTTGGGCCTTAAGTCTGGGACACACTCCAAGCAATTGCCCGTTTTCTGGTGCAGTCGTCTCGGCTGCCCAAGCAGGCGAGACGCCTGCACCACAAGAAAGTGAAAAGGCGGCGGAACATGGCTTCCTCTGGCCGAATCGGCCGCCGAAAGATTGCCCTTTCAATCAGTCGCGGAAGTTCGGCGGAGTCTATTTCACCGGGCGGCATCACGACCGCAATTACGGCGACACGTGGTATCCCTCCTGGGCGTCCGACGGCAACCTCTACTCGCCCTGGACCGATGGCACGACCGAGGGGGCCGGCAGCTTTTCGATCGGCGCAGCCGCGACGACCGGCAATGCGCTGCTGATCGGCGACGATCCGCAAGCCCTGACCGTGAAGAACACCGCCCCGCCGCAAAAAGCGAACCCGAAACCCTACGGCGGCCGCTACCCCTGCGGCAGCCTGGTCTACAACGGCGTGTGGTACTACGGCACCTATTGCCTCGGGCCGTCGCCCGAAGTGAAGCACGACGGCTTCACCTACAATTGGCCGGTGATGGGTCCGATGCCCGGCTTCCGCGTGTCGACCGACTACGGTCGCACGTGGATCGCTTCGCCGCTTTCGCCCGAGCGGCCGTTATTCCCCGAGCCCGCCAAGTTCATGGGCCCGCTGAAGATGGGTGCTCCGCATTTCGTCGATTTCGGCAAGAACATGGAGCATTCGCCCGACGGCAAGGCGTACCTGGTCGGCATGGGCGCCGAAGAGAACGATCCGAAGCCGCGATTCGCCAATTTGAGCTGGGGTTCGGCCGATCAGTTGTATCTCGCCCGGGTGACGCCGAGCATCGCCAACATCAACGACATCGAGAAGTACGAGTTCTTCGCCGGCCACGACAAGCAGGGCAAGCCGATCTGGAGCGGCGATTTCGCCAAGATCAAGCCGCTGTTGGACTGGAACAACAACATGGGCGTGGCGACGGTGACTTACGACGCCCCGTTGAAGAAGTACCTGATGTGCGTGACCGACGGCTGGCCGACCTGCGCGAAGATGAGCACGTACATTCTCGAGGCCGATGCAATTACCGGGCCGTGGCGGCTGATCGTCTACATGAAGGATTTCGGCGAGCAGGCGTACTTCGTGAATATCCCGTCGAAGTTTATCGGCGGCGACGGCCGCACGCTCTGGCTGTGCTATTCGGCCAACTTCGCCCCCGACTGGAACGGCATCGCTTTGAAGCTCAATCCGCCCGGCGGATGCTACGGGCTGTGCCTGCACGAATTGCGGCTGCTTGCCCCCGGCGAGGCGACTCCAAAGCCGGCGGCAAAGTAGCTCACGGCCAGAGTGTCGGGTAGCGTAGGACGGATTTCCGAATTCGTCCAGTCTCTCGGGACGGATTCGGAAATCCGTCCTACGTGACAAATTTGGCGTGTCGGGCCATTAATACCGGCCGCGGTAATTCTTCGTCTCGCGCAGCGACGGCCGGGCGGCGGCGGCTGGGTTCGACGCCGAAATGGCTGGGCCCTTGCACTCCACGAAAATCAGCAGATCGGCCCGCGCCGGCGAGTTGCCGATCGGCAGCGGCAAGCCCTGCACCATTGGGGCGCCGTCGACCGGGATCGGCAGCGCCACCATGCCAAGCCCCACCAACAACACCTGATCGACCGGCCAGCGGAATCGCTCGTGGAATCGGTAGTGCGACATCTGCGGCGATTCGATCTTCGTCCGCTGCCGCGGCGACGACGGCGTGGCCACCTCGATCATCACCGGAATCATCTTTTCGACCTGATCGATGTCGCACCTGATCGTGGCGTCGATCATCCGCCGATCGACCGACAACAGCGGGCTGAAATCGAGCGCAAAGCCCTCATCGACTTGGCCCGGCGAAGGTTCGAAGCCGGCGGGCAAGTCGGCCGCGGAATCACGTCGCGAACGTACGGCCGGCGCGCATCGCCGAGACCACCGTCGATTGCCCGTTGTTGACCATCAAATAAGGCGAACTGTGTTCGCGATAATCGTTGCGGCGTCGAAGTTCGCCGATCATGATCGCGGCGTTCTCCTTCGGCAGCAGCCAGGCATTCAGTCCCGAGGTGTGTACCGGCACGGGACGCAGCAGACGCTGGGCCAGGGTCCGCCAGCTCGGGCTGTCGAGCGTGACCACCCGCATCGAGAACGTGTAGGTTGCCGCCTCGCTGTTGGTGAAGCGATCGACGACGTCGGCCACGCGCTTCTGCATTTCGGGCGTGTGGTAGACGCGGAGCGTGCGGTTGCCGGCGCTCAAAATGCTAAGCGGATCGGTGTGCCACGCTTCGTAGCCCGTGTCGCGCAGAATCCAATCGATGATCGCTTGTTCGGGCCGCTTGGTGGTGGTGACGCGGGTGGTGTAGGAACTGATGTCGTACTCGCGCCAAACCTGCCCGGCGTCGTTCGGCAGCGAGCCGCCGGCGACCTGCGAAAGCGGTCTCGCCGCCGGATCGGTCGGCGGCACACTTGCCAGCGCGGCGGGCGGGGCCGGCGAGTCGCCCGCTGGCCGCCATGCCGAGGGTTCGCGGTCCGCGGCCCCCGTACTCTGGGCAAACGTCACCCCGGCAGCGCTCGACGCAACTGCCACAACTAAGAGAAGTCGTCGCAACATGTTCGCCTCCTTGCGGGATTGGGGACGGTCCCGACTTGCGTGTCAGCGAAAATGGGACTGTCCCCTCTTGGACGCCCAGGCCGCGCCGATTTTGCCGCGCACGGGGCACATCCGAGGGGTAGTATAGGAATTCGGCGGGTCTGGGGCAATACGGATAATGCCTTGTTCCAGTGTTGGCAGACGTCCCTATTTGCCGGCGGAGACGTGGCACATCTGGCAGACAAGAATGTCTGCCCCACCGATCCGGGCCCCCGCCGACCTCGTGACCACTCACGATCAATGCGCCTTCGCCCTCGTCGCTTTTCGGCCGAGGGTTGGCTTGACGGCACAGGCTCCGCTCTGGCACTTTCGGCCGAGGAGGCGTCCCAAGCGAACGCGGTATCTGGCGAAGATGCCGTACGCGCCGTCGGAGAGCCCACGGATGATCGGCAGCCGCGTCGGCGCGAGGAGCCACCCCAGCCCCACCCTGCTGCACGCCTCGCGAACCGCCTCGACGCCTCGCACAACTCGCCCGTCGGGCAAAACGCCGTGCAGACTGCCCATTACCTCCTCGTAAGTCAGCCCATATCGGCCGGGATCAAAGCCGATTGCGGCGATGTTCTCCAATGCCAGATTGTCGTTGCGATCTCGTCGTTTCAGCCATTCGGCTTCCCGGCGGCAGAAAGGGCAGTCGCCGTCATAGAGCAACTTGAATTGCTGTTTGGCCATACGTCACCTTTGAGTGATGCTTCGTTTAACCCGGAGCCAACGGCGACGGCGTTTGCCGGGCCAAGCGCAAAATGGCAGGTATCGAGTCGCCTAAGGCCACGCCCTCGCCGTTGGCTCCAGGTTAAACGAAGGATTACCGCCTTGATATTACCCTAGTGCATTATTCGGAGGTCTGCCAAGCCGGGCAACGACGAATGCCGCTGTTGCCCACGCTTCCCCAAATAGGCTACGGACGGGCAACTTCCGACGGTCCCGCTGTTCCGCATCCCGCGTCGGCCGGCTGGGCAGGGAGTTGCCGACAGGCCGGCTCTACTTCGTCCTACGCGGTTGTCCACGCCAGACCCGACGACACGATGGGCCCGCACGCACAGAGGCACATCCAGACCGCTAGGTGGGAAGACGCCGGCGCCCGTTGTCAGTATATCCCATCCCAGGACTGCCCGACGCTTTTAAGCGCCGCCGTGGCTCGCTGAGGAACCCTCAATGCGATGACCGCCTACAGAAGGACGGTCTTGACGAAAATGTACATAAAAGCCATAATATACATAATGACGTATTCATCGATAGGAGGAAACCGATGACTGAAATCGGCGTTGCCGACATCCGGGCCAACTTGGCCGACGTGATCAACCGCGTCGCTTACGGCGGTGAACGGATCGTGCTGCAGAGACGCGGCAAACGGGTGTTGGCCGTGGTGCCCATAGAGGATCTCGCCTTGATCGAGGAATTGGAGGATCGGGCCGATATTCGCGCCGCGAAGAAAGCCCGCAAGGAAAAAGGCGAGATTCCTCTCGAAGCGGTCAAGGCTCGCCTGGGGATGAAATAGCCGATGACCAGATGCAGGGTCTTCTTCAAGCCATCGGCGGACCGACAGCTACGCAAACTGCCCGACGCCCTGCAGCGTCGCATCGTCGCCGAGGTGGAGATGCTTGCTCGGAATCCTCGCCCAAGGGGCGTGGCAAAGATGGCGGGATGCGGCAATCTCTGGCGAATCCGAATTGGCGACTATCGCGTGGTGTACGAAATCCACGATGACCGGTTGATTGTGCTCGTCCTGCGTGTGGCACACCGGAAGGACGTGTATCGGCCGTAAGACAGCCTTGGAACACAAGAAGTAGCACAAGAGGCGTCGGCGAGTGGGCAGTGAGCGGAGATTTTGGAACTCGCGCGATCAACTGCCCTCACCCCCGGCCCCTCTCCCGAAGCGGGCGAGAGGAGCCTTTTCCGTTGCCCTCACCCTGGCCCTCTCCCGGCGGGAGAGGGGACATCTTGCGATAGCGGATGGGGAGAGATTCGAACTCCCGGTGGACTTTCGCCCACAGCGGTTTTCAAGACCGCCGCCTTAGACCACTCGGCCACCCATCCAAAACCCAGTATTATAGGCATTATTGACATTCCATTCCGACTTGATACAATCAGTTTGACACCCGTTCTGACACCCGCACCGCATAAGCCAATAGCGGGATACACCCCAAACGGGCTAGTTGTCAGCAACGCCTTGGAAAGGAAATGTCACCATGACGACCAAGTTTACCCCGAAACGCGGCTGCAAACCAGAGAAGCCCCGCAGAGACTTCCCCTTGTTTCCTCACGCCACCAATAGGTGGGCAAAGAAGGTTCGCGGAAAACTCCGCTACTTCGGAAGCGTGTCAGCCGATCCAACTGGCCAAGCCGCACTGGCCAAATGGCTCGACCAAAAAGACGACCTCTTGGCGGGCCGGGAACCGAGAGCCAACACTCCGGAAGGCACAAGGTTACGCGACCTCTGCAATGCGTTCTTGAGCCACAAGAAAGCCCTTTGGGAGGCCGGCGAATTGTGTCAGCGGACTTTCGGAGAATACTTCAACACATGCGACCGCCTTGTCAAAGCCTTTGGCCGCGACCGTCCTATCGACAACCTCATCGCAGACGACTTCCGCCACCTTCGGGCGCAGATCGCAAAACAGTGGGGACCGATCCGGCTATCCAACGAAATCCAACGGGTGCGGAGCGTGTTCAAGTACGGTTTTGACGCCGGACTCTTGGACAAGTCCGTCCGTTTCGGCCCCGACTTCAAGAAGCCATCGGCGAAAGTACTCCGCAAGAATCGAGCCGACGCGGGCTCCCGCATGTTCGAGCCGGAGGAGTTGCAGGCCGTCCTAAAGGTGGTCGGACCGAACATGAAAGCCATGATCTTGTTGGCTTGCAATGGCGGACTTGGCAATGCCGATGTGGCCGGACTCGCCCTTTCCAACGTGGATCTCAAGACTGGCTGGTTGACCTACCCGCGTCCGAAAACGGGAATAGAGCGGCGGATACCGCTATGGCCCGAGACGGTCCAGGCAATCGAGGCCGCAATCGAATCCCGGCGGGAACCAGAAGACACCGGGAAGAAGAATCTCGTCTTTATCGGCGCCCGCGGCGAGAGCTACGTCTGTAGTAATGGATACCGGGTGTGCCAAGAGTTTGTTAGAGGGCTTATCGTCGCCAAGGTAACGCGGCGGGGTTTCTACAGCATCCGTCACACCTTCCAAACGATCGGAGAAGGGGCACGCGATTTGGTGGCCGTCCGCAGCCTTATGGGCCATGCTCCGCTTGCCGGCGATATGTCGGCGACCTACCGGGAACGTATCGACGACGCCCGGCTCTTGACCGTGACGGAACACGTCAGGAAGTGGCTGTTCGGAGAACAGAAGCAGGATTAAGTGTCGCCGGGGGGCTGGCCGCAATTGCACCAGGGCTGGTCCAATGTTGCGCACTACAGGGTGGAATTGCTGGTAGTAATGATGTCGGGCAATCAGAGTTTCGGCTCGGAAGACAGTTGAAGTGGGTCGGAAGGGAGGAGTAGAATTTATGGCGGGTCTGGGGTGCCAGCCTGTGTGGAGGTGCGAAGGGATGGGAGCATGTTGGTTTGCGGAGAGCGGCCCAGTTCCGGCGATCTCTGTCGGTTGCACTCATCCCTGCCGATGAGGCTGACGAGTTTTTGGTGTCCCGGGAGACTATTTGGGAAAATCGTGTAGTGCGCAAGGATGTGAAGGGGTAGTAATCATGGCAATTTACGGATTTGTTCGTCACTCGCTGCTGAAGAAGGAGAAGCTTGCCGAAGGCCAGATTGCAGAGATGGCGCGAAAGGCGGAGGAACTGGGTGGCAGCCTCAAAGGGGTCTTCGTCGATCCGGGCTCCTCCGACAAGAAGACCGCAATCCTGAGGCGCCCAAAGGGCAAGGAAATGCTAGAGACCCTCCGGGCCGGGGACACCCTGATCGTCAATGGGTTGGATCGGCTGGGGTGTTCGATGCAGGATGTTCACAAGACCGTCGAAACTCTGGCCCAGCGTGAGGTGCGAATTCACGTTCTTCGCGCGTTGGACGGGGAGTTCGACTTGACCCCCGCACGCAGCAGGATTTTCCTCGGGCTGTTTACGCTGTTAGGGAGAACGGAAAAGGCTCTCCGCTCCGAGCGTGCCACCGAAGCGGCACAATCGCGAAAGGAAAGCGGTCGGGCGTACTGCAACCCGCCGATGGCCCGTAAGATCGTGGAGCGGGATGGGATCAAGTTCCTGGAATGGGACATGGAGCAACTGGGGTACATCGCCGAAATTGCCAGTCGTCTCCCCAAGGAAGGTGCGGCGAAGGTCGCCCAGGATTTCTGGAAGCGTAAGATCAAGGATCGCCGCGGGCGACTATGGGGGCGTCAGGAACCGAAGCCCTTCAGTCAATACCGCACCCCTTACCAGCAGTTCCACCGAGCCGCCCGATGGTTCCACCGCATGAAGCGCAAGGGCCTGTTGCCGCCCCCCTACGGCGAACTGGCCCTGGCGATGCAGGAGCCAAAGCGTTTCCGGGAAGAGCCCCGGCCGAAGAAGTGGACGCCGGGGGGAACAACACGGCGGGAACAAGAGCGGGCTGCCTTGAAGGCCCAGCACCGCACAGAGCGGCTGGCACGGTGGCAGAAGGAGAAAGAAGCCCGGATACAATCAAGGGTCCATAAGCCGAAGTTGAAACCGGAGCCCAAGGAAGGAGCGGCATGACCATGAACGTGGAGCAACCATGCCAGCGATATTCTGGCGTCACCTGGCACGCGAAGAAGTGGCTCGTCAAGTTCCGGTATAAAGGCAAGGACTTGACCATCGGCCATTACGAAGACCCGGAACTGGCCGCATGGGCGGCCGACTTCGCCCGGTATATGTGCTTCGGTATCAAGCCGGCAAATTGGCATCATCGCGTTGGAAGGCCGAACTTCCCGCCCTGCACAAGGGGTGATTTTCCGCGTGCGCTTATCCTTCAAAAACTCGCGGAGTCTGGGATGTTGAGCATCGACAAACTGCAACAACGGGTGGCCGCCTTCGATGCCGTCGTTGAGCAGAACGGCACCCGTTGTGCCTGTGGTTAGGCGTCGCCAGACGGTCATGTCGCATCTCTCCGGCTTTTTCCAACCCGGCGGTTGGTTGTCACCGCTGCTGAAGCCGGTATGAAATCCCCTTGACGGCCAGTCGATTTTGGCAGCAGTATTGAACAATGGCTCTATACGGGGGGGCTACCCCGCTGCATTGGACCGTTTATACTAGACTTCGGTTTCGCATCGCTATGGAACCAACGCGAAACTGCCAATCAAGACCACAAGGGTAACTACCAAAAGTCCGGGAAGACCACCGGCGTAATCGACAACTTGAATTGCGCGTGAGTGCAACGTCTGCTCCTCCTCAAACCGCCAACCTGAGCTTCGGCTCTCGAAGTGTGGAAGCAGCCTTTGGACCGCGCCCCGAGACGGGGCGCTGGCCGGGCTGTTCTACATTGCCCCTTGGCGGGGGCGAGGAGGATGGCTTTGGTTCAGCGCCCTCTTTTGTTGGCTCTGGTGTTCGCCCCGATAACTGTGTGACGGAGACTTCATTGTGAGTACGTCCCCCCGATCAGCCGCCGGCACTTTCCAGGAAAGACACATTCAGGTCGATTATGGAGCAAGCCGATGCCAGCACCAATCGAGAGCATGATTGAGGCGCTCAACCTGGAAATCAAGGCGATCAAAAGGAATACCAGTTCTTCGGTACTTGAACTACGCGCCGGGTTTCGCCAGGGCATGGTGGGTTCAGACACGCTCTATTCGTTTCCCCTCTCCGAGGAGCCAAATTTACGAGACGATTCCCCCGTGAAGATCGTAATCGCGGGAAAGGAGGTTGATGGAACGGTCGTTTCGCTCCGCAACGGTGTCCTAACCGTTGCTCTCGTCCAAGACCTAGGCGAACAGATACCCTTCGCTCGCCTTGTTGTGAACGATTCGTTCCTTGTCGAGCGACTACGGGACAAGTTGCTGGAAATCCAGCGTGGCGAGTTCACTTTCAATACAACACGCGCCGAGGGCGTGCTGACCAACTGTGCGGAGCATGTCGCCGAGGCCCAGGTGCCTGATGTTGTCTTTCTGACGCAAGAAAAACCCCTTAATGTACAACAGCGCCGGGTGGTGTGCCAGGCGGCTGGCAGCAGTTTGCTCTATGTATGGGGGCCTCCCGGTACGGGAAAGACCTCCACGTTAGGGGCCGTTGTCCACGCGCTTTACATGCAGGGGAAGTCGGTCCTCCTGGTGTCGAACACGAACATCGCCGTCGATACCGCACTTGAGCGCATCGGGGACCGGCTCTGCACCTTGCCTGAGTTCCATGAAGCGGCTGTGCTGCGCTTTGGGCCGATCGTCAGCGACACCTTGAAGGCCAAGTACCAGTCTCAGGTTGACATCAATAGTGTCGTCGAACGGCACAGCGCCGCGATGGTCGAGAAGCAGAGGGCGCTCAAGGGAGAGGCGGGAAACGTCCAGGACGCGATTCTGGCACATGAAGAAGCCCTGAAACAATATGACGGTTTGCGAGGCGAAATCCGACAGCTTGAGCATTTCCAGAAGCAACACGCACAAGTGCGATCGCAAATCCAGCAGCAAGGACAATCACTCGCTTCGCTGAATCAGACTCTACGGCAAACGAGTGGTGATCTCCAGCGAGCGCAGTCGATGGGAGCGATCCGCAAGTTCTTCGCCGGACTGAACGAGGATCAGCTTCGACGGACTCTTGGCAGTACGCAGTTGAAGATAAAGAGCCATCAGGATAGCCTCCACGTGGCATCGGCACAGGCACAGCAGTCCCAAAACCAGATCGCACAGAAGACTGATACCGTCGAGCAACTGCGCCGTGAGCTAGAAAGGTATCCCTCGGAGACCGAATGTCGAGCCGACCTTGATCGACAGCGGGCACGCCTCGACGAGTTGGCAACGGAGATCAATGCCATCGAGGCTCAGATACAGTCGTTACGTCAGGAGTTATTGGGCAAGTGCCGGGTGTTGGCCACAACCGTCTATCAAAGCTATCTTAAAGTCGAAGTGGCGCGGCCATTTGACGTTGTGATTATTGATGAAGCGTCCATGCTCCCTCTGCCAATGGTTTACTATGCGGCGGGTTTGGCTCAAGAGAAGGTGATTGTGGCCGGCGATTTCCGGCAACTGCCGCCGATAGTGATGAGCGACGATCCGCTCTGCCAGGAATGGCTCAAGAGAGACGTTTTCTTTGCTGCTGGGATCGCCGATGCTGTCGAACGCAAGGAATATCCGGCAACGCTTGTGCCCTTGGAGGAGCAGTTCCGAATGCAGGATGACATCTGCGGACTGGTGAATCACTTCTTCTACGACAATCGCTTGACGACAGCGCCCATCGTGAGGACGCAGCAGGGAGTCCTCCCGTTCCAGGGTGTATCTAAAGGATTGCTCTACGCGGACACTTCTGAATGGAGTCCTTGGGCGGCTCTCCGTCTGGGCACTTACTCTCGGTACAATGTTCTGCACGCCCTTCTGATCCGCAACATAGCGGTCAAATTGAAAGAGACGGGCTACCTTGGTAAGGTCGGAGAGGTCAACGACAGACTCGGGGTCGTGGCTCCCTATGCCGCCCAATGCCGCTTGTTAGCAAAGCTCATTGGCGAAGCCTTGGGTGTCGGAGATCGAGGGTCAATGTATGCGGCGACCGTGAATCGGTTTCAGGGGAACGAACGGGACGCCATCATCTGCGATCTCACCGATTCGACTGGGGCACGAGTTGGAAAGTTCATCAGGGCTGAATCGCGAGCGGAAGACGGAGCGAGACTCCTGAATGTTGCGCTCAGCAGGGCGCGGTTCTGCACGTTGCTCGTTGCAAACTTTCAATTCCTGCGAAGCAAACTGCCGATGCGCGCGTGCGTCCGAGGAATCCTGGATTACTTTGAGCGGCACGGCGGGCCCCTCGACGTTTCTGACTGCTTCCCGTTCAAGCCCGAAGACATCATGCGAGGGCATCAGGCGGCAACCGATGCGACCACCCTCACGCTTGACCAAAAGGGATTGAGCGTTTTTACTGCGGGCACGTTCTATCCCGCCTTCGAGGCTGATTGCCGTGCCGCTCAGCAGGAAATTGTCATCTTTTCCCCGTTTATGACGGAACGGGCTACCGCTCGATTGGTGGAACTGTGGCGAGCGAAGATCGCGGAGGGGGTGCGTGTAAGACTTGTCACTAAACCACCAGGAGAACAGGGGCCGTTACTCGAACAGAGGCTGCCAGAACTAATTGGCAGTCTGCGTGACATCGGAGTGGTGATTGACCTCCGAGCACGAATGCACGAGAAGGTTGTGTTCATAGACCGAAAGGTCGTGTGGGTTGGCTCGCTCAACGTACATTCCCACCGAGACACCTCGGAATTGATGATCCGTCTCGAAAGTCCTGCTATCTACGATCAAGTTGGCTCTTTTCTGATTGGCCGAAAGTCGGGCGGCAAAGACAATATGGACTTGGCCCGAGAGGAGAACCCTCAGTACGTTGCCTGCGGCAAGCCAATGGTCTGGAACAATGGCAAGTTCGGTATTTGGTTTCAATGCGAATGTGGCCACAAAGCCGATGCTTGGGGAAAACCAGCGAAAGGGAAGAAACCCCCACAAAACCCGAACCCGCAAGTTGCGGCGCTGTCGCTCGGAGACTGCCCGCAGTGCGGCAAGCCGCTAAGGCAGAAAGCTGGCAAATTTGGGTCGTTCGTCGGTTGTAGCGGGTGGCCACAATGCCAATACAGACCCGGCAAACCCGCTAGAGTGAACCCGACAATTGGCCAGACCCAAACATCGGCCGCGCCAACAATGGACAGTCGTCTCGCCGTGAAAGACAAGCCGTCTCCTGTGCCCTCCAAGAATAGACCACACACGCCAGTGCCTCCAAGGCGACCGGCGCCTAATACGACAGGAAGCACGTCACAACCGGCAAGTGTGGCGCCAAAAACAACGGACGTTTTCGTGAGCGGGGAAGAGAGAACGGCAATTTCCACGGCCCTCGACAGGGCTGGGGAACCGCTGGGTACACCGCTGCTCTCCTTGAAGTCGAGGATCACCCAGCGGAGGTTAGAGGAAATTCTTCCGGTTCTGATACGTGAGGGATTTGTGAGACGTGCGGAAATGTCTTGGTTCAGCGTGAAATGGAAACTTCGATTGGCTTGCTAGGATCGTCCGGGTGTTGAAGTTGGTTGGTAGTGCTTGGATTTTTCGCTTTGGTGTTGTAAGCGAGGGAGGTGGGCGGCAGCAGAACCACCGCCCGGACCTCGCTCACAACCCCTGGGGCGGCGCTCGGGTCGGTTCCCACCGGAGCCCTATCCTCCGCCCAGGTCGTCTCTCATCGTAACGTCCTTCTTTCGATCAGGCAACCGTCCGCAAACGGGCCGCCTCTCGCTGCTCCTTTCTACGCTCGCGGGCCTCCGTCAGTTTGCGATCGCGGGCTGCGAAGATCTCCGCCTCACGGCCCGCCAATTTGTCCGCCGGCGCCACATAGCCAATCGCGCTGTGCAATCGCACCTCGTTGTAGTGCTCCACGTAACGAGCCACAATGCGGATGGCATCCTCCAGCGAGATCGGCGTGCCCGGCCGCAGGCACTCGCCCTTGATGCTCCCGTGAAATCGCTCCAGTTTGCCGTTGCTCTGCGGATAGTACGGGCTGGTGCGCACGTGCGTCATCCCGCAGATGCGAATGAACTCTTTGAAGTCCTTCGCCAAAAACTGCGACCCATTGTCGCTGATGATCCGCGGCGTCTCCTTGGGGAACTTCTCCCGCGCGCGTTGCAGGATCGTCAGTTCATCTTGCTCGGTCATCGAGCGGCGAATCTCCCAATGCACGGTGTAGCGGCTGTAGCCGTCGAGGATCGTCGTCAGGTAGTAAAACGTGCCGTGGATGTTGAGGTAGCTGATGTCGATATGCCAGTGTTCATGGGGTTTTTGCGGCTGTTGGAAGCCCGTGCCTTTCTTCGACGGCTTGTTCGTCGAGCGCCCGATGCGGCCCGCCGCCTTCAATACGCGATAGACGCTGCTGGGACTGACGGCCACCACGTCGCGGTCGAGCATCATGAACGCCAAACGCCGGTAGCCTTCCAGTGGATACTCGAAGGAGAAGCGGATGATGGCCTGCTTCTCCCAATCTTCGAGCCACCAGTCGCGCGGCACCCAGCCGTTGTGTTCGTTCCGCTTGCCGTAGCGATCCTTCCAGTCGTGGAACTTGCTCTGGCCAATGCCCAGCCAAGCCACGAACTTTCTGGCGGGAATCTCCGTGCGCTCGTTCCAACGGCGCACGTAATCGACCACTTCATCGCGAGTGTCGTGGGGAACCCAACGTCCGTTTAGAGTTCCCCATTCTCTTTTTTTGCGCGGACGTTCTCCTCCATCAGTTCGGAGATGACCTCGTTCTTCTGAACGAGCTTGGCCCGCAGTCGGGCGACTTCCTCCTCCTGGGCGGAAAGCCTCCTGGCCTCGCGTTTGGCGACCGGGTGAAAGGCGGCCGGCGCGTTGTCGAACAGGATTTTCTGCCAGGCGTAGATTTGGTTCGGCTTGATGCCGTACTCGTCGCAGAGGTCCGAGATGGGCACTTTATCGACCAGATACCTCTTGAGAATGGCAGCCTTCTGGTCCGTGCCGAAATGTCGTCGTTGTCCACTCATGAAATTCTCCTCGTCTGGGGGAAGATTCTAACCCAGGCGACCGAGAATTTCCATTTCCAATTGGTTCAAGACATGAGCGGAATGAATCGATAGCCCTCTCTTTTCAACTTCTCCTGGAGGACGGTGCCATACCGAAAATCTGGGCTAAATGGCAATGGGACAACATTCTGCAAATACGAAACGACACTATCCCACTCTTGAATTTGGCGGTAGCATTCAGGCAGCACATCACCCAGAACAAGACGCGTTCCGTGGTCCAAGATCACGTCCTCATCATCCGCGTCTACAAAAACGGATGATCCAAGCAGTTTCTCGAGGTATAGTCTCGGCTCCATGCCCCGTTTTCGACGCTCTTGTTCCTTTAGCAACTCGCGCCGGATCGCGCCAAAATTGAAAGTGATCTTCGCCCCACGTCGATCGTTCGCTCTTTTTGTGAACACCTCAAGTGAATCGCACAGATTGAAAGCTGAGTATATCCCGATTCCACGAAAACCTACATTGTCTATCGGGTTCTTGTCAGAGATACCAAGCCGGATGGCGCGCTCGGCTTCACCGTGTCTTGAACCAATTGGAAATGGAAATTCTCGGTCGCCTGGGTTAGAATCTTCCCCCAGACGAGGAGAATTTCATGAGTGGACAACGACGACATTTCGGCACGGACCAGAAGGCTGCCATTCTCAAGAGGTATCTGGTCGATAAAGTGCCCATCTCGGACCTCTGCGACGAGTACGGCATCAAGCCGAACCAAATCTACGCCTGGCAGAAAATCCTGTTCGACAACGCGCCGGCCGCCTTTCACCCGGTCGCCAAACGCGAGGCCAGGAGGCTTTCCGCCCAGGAGGAGGAAGTCGCCCGACTGCGGGCCAAGCTCGTTCAGAAGAACGAGGTCATCTCCGAACTGATGGAGGAGAACGTCCGCGCAAAAAAAGAGAATGGGGAACTCTAAACGGACGTTGGGTTCCCCACGACACTCGCGATGAAGTGGTCGATTACGTGCGCCGTTGGAACGAGCGCACGGAGATTCCCGCCAGAAAGTTCGTGGCTTGGCTGGGCATTGGCCAGAGCAAGTTCCACGACTGGAAGGATCGCTACGGCAAGCGGAACGAACACAACGGCTGGGTGCCGCGCGACTGGTGGCTCGAAGATTGGGAGAAGCAGGCCATCATCCGCTTCTCCTTCGAGTATCCACTGGAAGGCTACCGGCGTTTGGCGTTCATGATGCTCGACCGCGACGTGGTGGCCGTCAGTCCCAGCAGCGTCTATCGCGTATTGAAGGCGGCGGGCCGCATCGGGCGCTCGACGAACAAGCCGTCGAAGAAAGGCACGGGCTTCCAACAGCCGCAAAAACCCCATGAACACTGGCATATCGACATCAGCTACCTCAACATCCACGGCACGTTTTACTACCTGACGACGATCCTCGACGGCTACAGCCGCTACACCGTGCATTGGGAGATTCGCCGCTCGATGACCGAGCAAGATGAACTGACGATCCTGCAACGCGCGCGGGAGAAGTTCCCCAAGGAGACGCCGCGGATCATCAGCGACAATGGGTCGCAGTTTTTGGCGAAGGACTTCAAAGAGTTCATTCGCATCTGCGGGATGACGCACGTGCGCACCAGCCCGTACTATCCGCAGAGCAACGGCAAACTGGAGCGATTTCACGGGAGCATCAAGGGCGAGTGCCTGCGGCCGGGCACGCCGATCTCGCTGGAGGATGCCATCCGCATTGTGGCTCGTTACGTGGAGCACTACAACGAGGTGCGATTGCACAGCGCGATTGGCTATGTGGCGCCGGCGGACAAATTGGCGGGCCGTGAGGCGGAGATCTTCGCAGCCCGCGATCGCAAACTGACGGAGGCCCGCGAGCGTAGAAAGGAGCAGCGAGAGGCGGCCCGTTTGCGGACGGTTGCCTGATCGAAAGAAGGACGTTACGATGAGAGACGACCTGGGCGGAGGATAGGGCTCCGGTGGGAACCGACCCGAGCGCCGCCCCAGGGGTTGTGAGCGAGGTCCGGGCGGTGGTTCTGCTGCCGCCCACCTCCCTCGCTTACAACACCAAAGCGAAAAATCCAAGCACTACCAACCAACTTCAACACCCGGACGATCCTAGCAAGCCAATCGAAGTTTCCATTTCACGCTGAACCAAGACAACCGCGAGACATTCCATGCCCGGAGTCGGACACCGTGATCGCACTCGGATCAACAATTAACTCAATTTCGTCGGCCTTGGCGTCAATTGAATTCTGAATGTACTCACGAAGAGCGTCGAGCGTATTCCGGTAAAGCCCCGTTGTAAGTATGGGAAGGATTTCGCCCCCGATATCTTCCTTAGTAAAATGCGCTGGCGTCGTCATTGGTCCGATCCTTAACAGGGAAGTACGGTCAATCCCTCAGTCGTCTTGGCACTACGAGGCACGAATATCCAGCGATTCAGCCTATGCGAGGGCAATTGTGGCGTCAAGCATTCGGGAGCTTCCCCTCGCGGGGTGACGCGAGGCACTATCAGAATAATCGGAAAAAAGCAGACAGCAGGTGCGAGGAAACCAAGTGGTGGTTTCGTTTCTTCTCTGATTTCCAAGTCTCCGAGACACGGCCAGATGCTAACACCACGCCAACGAGGGGTGCGTTCCTGGCAGCCCGGTTTTCCACTAGGAATTGTGCCACGCGACCTGGTACAGTACAGTACACAGGTGAACAGTGCGCGGTACGAGAGGTGAGAGGGAGACGAGGGAGTTCATCATTCCGCACTCACAACTGTGCCCTCCCCCGCTTCCCCAACTTTCCCATTCCAACCGGGCAAAGGAGCGTTTTGCACCACCGAACGGCGACCTCCACCACAGAGTGGTGCGTTGCGGTGGCCGTAACCTATGAAGCACCACGGACTTTCGTCGGCAATAATGCACCAAAATCAAAAAAAGACGCAGATACGGTGCAAAACCTCACACGTAGACGGATTTCCAAATCCGTCCAGGCTCCATCGTCATTCTGAGCGCAGCGAAGAATCTGGGCTGGCCGGAAGGTGTCGGAGATCCTTCGCTGCGCTCAGGATGACTGGACTCGCGAGAGAAGCCCTCTCCCCGGCCCTCTCCCGGCGGGCGAGGGGACGAAGACACTTATGTCCCCAACGCCGCCAACAACTGCCGCGCTGCTTCGGCGGGATCGGGGGCGGCGGTGATGGCGGCGCTGACGGCGATGCGGGGGATGCCGGTTGCGAGAACTTCGGCGAGATTCTCGCTGCTGATCCCGCCAATCGCAAAGGCCGGCAGGCGAATCTCGGCGGCGACGGCGCGGAGTAGATCGAGGCCGGGGAAGTGGGCGAAGGCCTTTGTGTTGGAGGGAAACGTGGGGCCGACGCCGATGTAATTGGCGCCGTCGAGCACCGCTTGCCGGGCTTGCTCGATCGTGTGGGTCGAAACGCCGATCAGCGACTCCGGCCCGACAATCCGCCGGGCGTCCTTCACCGAAACCTCCTCCTGGCCGACGTGAACGCCGTCGGCACGGGCCAAGCTTGCCAGATCGGGCCGGTCGTTGACGATGCAGAGCACCGGCGTGGGGACTGTCCCAATTTTCGTGTCAGCGAAAATGGGACTGTCCCCTTTCCCGCACAACTCGCGCAACAACCGGGCGCGGGCGAGCAGGTCCCGGTCGTCGAGCCGCTTGTCGCGGAGTTGAATCGCATGGACCCCGGCGTCGATCAGCGATCGCACCAGCCGCTCGAACGCCTCGGGCGAGTCGCTGCCGTCGACCAGCACGTAAAGCCGAACTGCCGCCAGCCGCTCGCTGCTGCCGCGGCTGATTTCCACGGCACGTTCGAGCGTGTAGGTGCGATAACGAAGTTGTTTGAATGAAACCGAGAGTCCCGGATCCTCGCGGCAGACAGGAATGTCTGCCCCACCATGTAACTTGCCGAATTCTTCCAAGCTGCGGAGCGATTCCTGCAATCGGGCGAAGTTGGCCCGCACGACGCTGCCCATGTCGTCGCGGTGCTGTTCCGAGGACGTGCTCAACGTTGTGCCGACGTCCCCCTGCGTTTCGCGGGCGGCCATGCGGCTGTCGGTCGAGATCGGCGACAGCGCGGCGGCCAGATCGTGACGCAATTGCTTGCAAAGTTCGGTCAAATGCGGGTCGTCCAATACGAAGCGGACGTAATCTTCGATCACCCGCAACCCCTCCCGTCCCCGGTTGGCGGCGGCATCTAGAATGCGGAGGACATCAGCCGCTGATGAGCCCGGCCGCGTTTCCGTGTCTTTGGAGTGCGGCGATACATCGCCGCTTTTTTTCTGGATGGCAGTGATGTCTGGAAATTCGGACCGTTCCACGGAAAGCGGCGATGAATCGCCGCACTCCAAAGGGCGGACTGACTCTGAAAGCGCTTCGCTGGCGATTTCATACCCGTGCAGCCGGCGAATCTCGGTTTCGACCGCGTCGGGATCGAGTCCGCGCTGCCGGAGCCACGCTGCCACGTCGTGATCGGCCGCCACCAAGCCCAGCAGGAGATGTTCGGTAGCCAGCTCGGGCCGCCGGGGGAGAAAATCGAGCCGGTCGCAGGCCACGTGGATCGAATCCTCGACGTCAGGAGAGAAGGGAATCCGGCGAGAATCCCCCCCGCGTGGAGCATCAACCGCAGGCGATTCCCCCCTGCTGGACCGAGGTACATCGGCAGAAGCTGGCACGAGGTTCGGCCATTTCTGGCACGCGATCGCGATGTTGACCCCGTGCTTTTGCAGCATGACGGCCGCCCGACACTCCGATTCCGACAGCAACCCCACTAATAGCGACTTAGAGTCCAACTCCTCCCGTCCGGTGCGATTGCACCAATCGGAAGCGAAAGCGATCGCTCGTTCGGTGGCGGCGGTGAAACTTAGTCGCATGATACCAGTGTGGCAAATCGTCAACGTGTCCGCAATCCTAGCATCCGGCGGCCCTGCTTGTTGCCTTGATTCGCCCTGTTTTGGAAGTTACAATTCGTTGGCCAAGATGGAGTTCGGTTATGCGCAGGATGCCGCGGTGCTTCTACTTATGGCCTGGCCTTCCCCAGATGTGGCTGTTCGGGAATTGGTCGGGCTTGATGGTGGCCCTCGGCGCGGCGGTGTTGTTGGACGTACTGTTGCTGGTCAGTTTCGGTTGGACGGAACTGATTGACCAGAATTTGCGTAATATATTGTGGCCGAGCTTCATCGTGGCATGGGTCGCGGCGGTTTTTTGGTCAAAGAGGCAATGTCGCCGTCAAGCAGCCGTCGGCAGCGGTCAGCGTGAACAAGATTCCTTCGCCGAAGCGATGAATTGCTACTTGAGAGGCGATAATTACCAAGCGGAACAGATTCTCGAAGGCTTGTTGCGGCGAAACATCCGCGACCTGGACGCCCGGCTGATGCTGGCGACCCTGCTGCGGCGGGCCAAGCGTTTCGACGAAGCGACGCAGCATCTCGACATGCTGGGACGTTTCGAAGGCACCGAGAAATGGGAATTGGAGATTCAACAAGAGCGAGATCTAGTGGCCGAGGCGAAAACCGAGAAGGCGTCGGCCGCGTGAACTAGTAGGGTGGACTTTAGTCCGCCGCGAGCACAAGACTGGGCGGATTGAAATCCGCCCTACGTACAAACTGGGCGGATTGAAATCCGCCCTACTGATGCATGAAACGCGAGCCGACGCACATCGGCCGCAAAAACGAGAATAACCGCGGAGAAGATAGATGTACGAACGATTCACCGACCGCGCCCGAAAAGTTATGCAACTGGCGAACCAGGAAGCCCAGCGGTTCAACCATGAATACATTGGCACGGAGCATATTCTGCTGGGGTTGATCAAGGAAGGGAGCGGAGTGGCCGCCAACGTTCTGAAGAATCTCGACGTGGACCTCCGCAAGATTCGGCTTGAGGTCGAGAAACTGGTGCAGAGCGGGCCCGACATGGTTACGATGGGTAAGCTGCCGCAGACGCCGCGGGCCAAGAAAGTCATCGAATACTCGATGGAAGAGGCCCGAAACCTTAACCACAACTACGTCGGCACCGAACACATCCTCTTGGGACTGCTTCGCGAACAGGAAGGCGTCGCCGCCCAAGTGTTGATGAACCTCGGGCTGAAGCTGGAAGAGGTCCGCGAGGAGGTGTTGAATCTCCTGGGCCACGGCATGGAAGGGCCCGAGGGCTCGGAGCGGCCCGGTGGTCTGCCGGGTGCTTCCGGCGGCGGAGAGCCGGCGCCGCGAGCCGGCAAGTCGAAGACCCCCGCGCTGGATAGCTTCGGCCGCGACCTGACCGAACTCGCCCGGCAGGGCAAGCTCGACCCGGTGATCGGCCGCGAGAAAGAGATCGAGCGGACGATGCAAATCCTCGGCCGCCGCACGAAGAACAACCCCGTGCTGTTGGGCGAGGCCGGCGTGGGCAAAACCGCCATCGTCGAAGGGTTCGCCCAGCGCGTGGTCGAGGGGAACGTCCCCGAGTTGCTGCTGGATCGCCGCATCGTCGTGCTCGATCTGGCGATGATGGTTGCCGGCACGAAATACCGCGGCCAGTTCGAGGAGCGCATCAAGGCGGTGATGAACGAAGTCCGCCGCGCGAAGAACACGATCCTGTTCATCGACGAGTTGCATACCCTGGTGGGCGCCGGCGGGGCGGAAGGGGCCATCGACGCCAGCAACGTGTTGAAGCCCGCGCTGTCGCGCGGCGAAATCCAGTGCATCGGCGCCACCACCTTGGACGAGTATCGCAAGTACATCGAGAAAGACAGCGCGTTGGATCGCCGCTTCCAGGTGGTGATGGTCGAGCCGTCGACCAAGGCCGAGGCTGCCGAAATCTTGAAGGGGCTCCGCGACCGCTACGAGCAGCATCACCACGTGCGAATCACCAACGACGCGATCGCCTCGGCCGTCGAGCTTTCCAGCCGGTACATCACCGGCCGCTGCCTGCCCGACAAGGCCATCGACGTAATCGACGAGGCCGGCGCGCGTCCACCTGAAGTCGATGACCCGTCCGCCCGATCTCAAGGAGATCGACGAAGAGGTCGAAAAGCTGAACAAGGAGAAGGAAGAGGCGGTCGCCAATCAGGATTTCGAGAAGGCCGCCGCGCTGCGCGATCAGGCCGACAAGCTCAAGAAGAAAAAACAAGTCATTACGCATGACTGGCGCGAGAAATCGCGCGAGACCGACGGCGTGGTGGACGAAGAGGTCATCGCCGAGGTGGTCTCGAAGATCACCGGCGTGCCGCTCACGCGCATGACCACCGAAGACTCGATGCGCTTGATGAAGATGGAAGAGGAGTTGCACAAGCGCGTCGTCAGCCAGGACGAGGCGATCAAGTCGATCAGCAAGGCGGTGCGCCGCAGCCGCAGCGGGTTGAAAGACCCCAAGCGGCCCACCGGCTGCTTCATCTTCGCCGGGCCGACCGGCGTGGGCAAGACCCTGCTGGCCAAGGCCCTGGCCGAGTTCATGTTCGGCGACGCCGACGCCCTGATCCAGATCGACATGAGCGAGTACATGGAGAAGCACAACGTCAGCCGCCTGATCGGCGCCCCGCCGGGCTACGTGGGCTACGAAGAGGGCGGCCAGTTGACCGAGAAGATTCGCCGCCGTCCGTACGCCGTCGTGCTGTTGGACGAGATCGAAAAGGCCCATCCCGACGTCTACAACATGCTCTTGCAGATCATGGAAGAGGGCCGGCTGACCGATAGTTTCGGCCGCAACGTCGATTTCCGCAACGCGATCCTCATCATGACCACCAATGCCGGCGCCGAAGCGATCAAGAACGAGACCGCCTTCGGCTTCCAGAAGCCCGACGACGACGCCTCGTACGAGAACATGAAGGGCCGCGTGCAGGAGCAGATCGAGAAGGTCTTCCGCCCCGAGTTCCTCGGCCGCATGGACGACGTGATCGTCTTCCGCCACCTCACGAACGAAGACCTGGCCGACGTGGTCGAAATGGAGTTGAGCAAGGTCCGCGAGCGACTCAGCGAGCGCGGCCTGAAGCTGATCCTCACGCCCGAGGCGAAGAAACTGCTGGTGAAGCGCGGCAGCAACCTCGATTTCGGCGCCCGGCCGCTACGCCGGGCGATCGAAAACTTCATCGAAGACCCGTTGTCCGAGGAACTGCTCAAGGGCGAGTTCCACGGCATGGACACCATCAGCATCGAGGTCAAGGAAGTCGGCGACAAGAAGCAGTTCTACTTCCACGGCACAGTAGGCGAGCCGCCGCACGAGCCGCAGGCCGTCGGGGCCGGCGCGGGCGAATCGGGCGAAAGCCACGCCGCAACGGTATGATGGCAGCAGAAAACCGCAACCGATGACGTAAGGGGTCGCGAGATGAAGGGCGTGCAGTTTCTGGTGGACGAGTGCGGAACCAAGGCCGCGGCGGTCATCGATCTGAAACATTACTCGGAGCTTTGGGAAGACTTCTACGACGGCGTCGTCGCCAAGGCCCGAAAGAACGAACCTCGCGAGTCGCTCGACTCGGTGAAGAGACGGCTTGCGGTACGGCGAAAGACTCGCTCGCATGGCTAGGAATGTCGTTGCCGTTGCTCGGTCGGTGGTGCGCAGAACTGGAACCACTCTCCAGGCGCTCTTCATGAAATACTCAACCGTTGACATCCTTGCCGAGGCCGTAACAACGGCGAGAGAGTTCGGCGCTACTGAGTTGATTCTCTTCGGCAGTGCGCTGAATCCAACCGTTGAGCCGCGAGACATTGATCTTGCGTGCAGGGGCGTGCGAGGTTGGGATCTGTTCGGACTTGGAGCCGCGCTGGAGGAAAAGCTCCGAATGCCGGTGGACCTTGTGCCGTTGGATTCTCCCACCAGGTTCGGCCAATGGATCGAAGCGCATGGGAGAAAGCTGCTATGAACTTGGACGTGCTGGGCACCTATTCCCGCCGCACTTTCACCTTCAACTCCCCCGCGTTATCGTCCAACTCTCCTGCCGAGTCGTTGATCTTCAGGAAGAGCGTGCCGGTTTGACCCGGCGACAGCGTCGTGCCGAGGCCGACGGCGGTGGAATGCAGCAGTGCGGTGGTGCTGCCCGGCGGGGGATGATCGGGCCGGACCGCGGCCAAGAGAATACCCAACGGGCGGCCTTTGTAATAGCGGATCGACACGCCGCCCGGTTCAGACCACCAAACCCTCGTCGTCTTGGCAACTTGATAACGGCCCGCGGCGGTGAGTTGGTAATCGGCGCCCGCCTCAAGCCGCAGACCGCTGTTCTGCCAGCCCCGGTCGGCGGCCACGGTAATCTCCGCCCCCGCTCGTGAAAGCGGCTTGCCGGGCGTGAAATCGACCGCCGCGCGGCGCACGTCGTAGCCGTATTCCATGTTGGTCGCCATCAACTGCCACTCCTCGTTCAGTTCCTGCCAATCGGGCTCGAACAGCCGATAGAATCGCTGGTTGAAATCGCGATCCCGCACATGGCCGATGAGTTGGCGAAAGCGTTCTTGATAGCGGGGATGGCGATCCAGCAGCGTGACCGCCGCCCAACACCAGGCGTAGGGCTCAGTCTTGAGAAATGCGTCCGAGGGAAGCTCGATCACCGTTTTCAGCCGCAACGCCCGCCGCTGCGCCACGGCCTCTTGAATAATGCCGATCCTTCGCCAATACGGCGCCTCCTCGCGGCTGCGCGGCATGGCGCCGAGCGTCAACCGGCCGTCGCGCCAGCGATGCGTGCCCAGGTATTCAGCCATTCCCTCCGCGTACCAGGGCGGGCCGCCGCTGCCAAATACCGAGAACATGAAGCAGTGCGTGCCCTCATGCAGGAACAGCTCGCGGCGGTAGAAGTCACTCGGCTGCTCCAGTAGCCAAAACATTTTGCCCTGCGGCTGCGAGTAGCCATTCTGAAAGGGGGGCAGGTCGCCGGGCAGAAGCCCCGCCGCGGCGAATGACGCCTTGCTCTTCATCAGAAAACCGGCAATGTGCCAATTCTCCAGATTCTCCTTGACGCCGAAGTATCGGCGCCACTGAGGAAACGCCTGATCGAAGATCGCCGGCAGCCGGTCGATTTCCGGGCCGGAGAGGTCGGTATAGAGCGTCAGCCGCTTGCCCGGCAGCTTACGGATGCCGGCCGCGGCTGCCCGCGCATCGTCGGCCGGTGACACCGCCGCAGCCGATCGCGCCGGAAACATCAACACGACAATCAACAAAATCCATGACCGCTTCATGGCGATTCCAATGCGTAACACAGCCGCATCCACGCGTGTCGTTCCCAAACCCCTCGTTTAGCCGCCGCCTCCACGCGGCGTTGCTCCTTCCCGGCGTGGACGCCGGGGCTAAACGGGGGCTAAACAGAACACGCCTTTACCGCTATGCTATAACAGTATACTTCAGCGAACTATTAGGGGGAATTGCCATGCGCTATGCCGCTCTTCTAGTCTGCCTTTTGTTTTCCGGCTGTTGGCGATCGACCGGCTCGGAAGTTGTGGTCTATACTAGCCTGGACTCCGAGTTCTCGACGCCGATTCTCCAGGATTTCACGGCGGCAAGCGACATCAGCGTGCTGCCGAAGTTCGACGTCGAATCGACCAAAACGATTGGGCTGGCCGAGGCCATTGTCGCCGAAAAGGATCGCCCGCGCTGCGACGTCTTCTGGAACAACGAAATCTTGCACACCTTGCGGCTGAAGCGACTTGGCCTGTTGGACGCCTACCAACCGCCGATCGCTGAAGAGTATCCCGCCGCCTATCGCGATTCGCAGGGCTACTGGCACGGGTTTGCCGCCAGGGCCAGAGTCTTGATCGTCAACACCAAGCTCGTAGGCAAACGGGACCGCCCGACCTCGATCCTCGATCTGGCCGATCCAAAGTGGCGTGGCCGGACGGCGATGGCCAAGCCGTTGTTCGGCACAACCGCCACGCACGCGGCCTGCCTGTTCGCCGTCTGGGGCGATCGACGCGCCGAGGAGTTTTTTCGAAAACTCAAGCATAACGAAATCCAAATTCTCTCCGGCAACAAGCAGGTGGCGATGGCCGTCGGCGGCGGTCGAGCCGACTTCGGCCTGACCGACACCGACGACGCCCTGGAAGAGGTCGCCAAAGGAATGCCCGTCGCGATCGTCTATCCCGACCAGCGGCCCGACGGGCTGGGCACATTGTTCATTCCGAACACGCTGGCGATCCTCCGCGGCTGCCCCCACCCGGCGGCGGCCAGACAATTGGTCGATTATCTGCTTTCGCCCAAAGTGGAAGCGATGTTGGCCGCCGGCCCCAGCGCTCAGATTCCGCTGAATCCCAACGTCGAAGCGCCCGACCGTGTCAAAACGCCGCAGACCGTCCGCTCCATGAAGGTCGATTTCGATGCCGCCGCAGAGAAATGGGACGCCGCGGCGAAGTTCTTGCGGGATGAGTTCAGCGGCGGGTGAAGCGACAGATGGCCGCCTCAAAGTCACGATCAACGATCACGAATCGCTACGTCGATCGCAACATAACTCTTCTTCAGGATATCCCGTTCATCCGATGGCAGATGAGTACACATCGCGTATGCGTGCTTCAACGCATCTCTTAGAGGTTCTAACAAAACTCCAGTACGCGGTTCCAGCAGATCATGGCACAACCGATGATTAGGAACGCATCGTGAATGTCCGGTCGTTTCTCGTAACGCACCCGCAGACGACGCCAGTTGAAGAGCCAATCGAAGCAGGCTTCAACGACGTAGCGGAATTTGCCCAGGCCGCTGCCGTGCTCGGTGTTGCGGTGAGCAACCAGCGGCTTGATTCTCCGCTTGCGCAGGGGTTTACGAATCTTGGCTTCCGCATCATAGGCTCGATCCGCGAGCAGTTCATCGGGACGCTTGCGCGGTGCGCCGCGAGGTTGCTTGATCGGTGGAACTGCGTTGACCAAAGGAATAGCCATCTCCGAATCGTGGCAATTCGCGCCGGTGTGGGTAATGGCCAGAGGCGTGCCGCTGCCGTCCACCATCAGATGACGCTTCGAGCCATTCTTGCCTCGATCCGTGGGATTTGGGCCCGTTTTTGCCCCCCAAAAACTG
This sequence comes from uncultured Planctomycetia bacterium, assembly GCA_963719005.1. Lineage (GTDB taxonomy): Bacteria > Planctomycetota > Planctomycetia > Pirellulales > Thermoguttaceae. Next base: position 267,044 of record CAVRAR010000014.1, on the reverse strand, counting down.
CTCGCACGGAGCAACTGTCGATCGCGGATGTTGACCAGTCGATTTGGCCTGCCAATCCCAATTCGTCCAAAAGTAGCTTCCATATCCGCTTCCAGACACCAGCCACGTGCCAGTCGCGGAGTCGTCGCCAGCACGTCATGCCGCATCCGCAGCCCAACTCCTGCGGAAGATATTCCCACGGACAACCCGTTTTCAATACGAAGAGAATCCCCGTGAGCGCCGCACGATCGGAAACTCGCGGTCGGCCTCCTTTCGGCTTGCCGCGTTCGCGCGGCAGCAAAGGCTTGATTCGCTCCCAAAGCGCATCGGGCAGCAGTGGCTTGGCCATAATATCCTCCCTGACATATCTGTTGGTTGACCAGGTTAGCCCGAGAGTTTAGCAACATTGGACAGATCAGGAAATACTGGTTTTGTTAGAACCTCTTAGCATCTCCCATCCGTCAGTCAGCCCATTGTTCGAAATCCACGCCGGCAGGACGAGGGCAAGCGAATAGTAATCCCTCCGATCGCACCATCGTGTTGCAAGCGATTCAATGTCCCTATTTGGATTGTCCATCGTTCAGTTCTTAACCATCTCAGCCAATTGAGCCAACGCCCGCCCGCTTCTTCGCCACCATCGCCAATAGCGCCTTCTGCGGATTGGAGAACTTGGCGATTCCCTCTGACATGAGCGTGGCTTCAAGCTTCTCCATGTCCACCAGCCGGTCGATCTCCTCGACGACCGCAGCGGGCGGCATTTGATCGACCTGCCGAGTGAACGTGCGGCCGCTCTTGGCCACCGCTTCGTTCGTAGCGGGCGGATTCGTCTGGATGTCGCTGCCGGCGAAGGCCTCGACGTATTTCCACGGCGGATCGGAGGGCTTCTTCGTGCCCGTGCTGGCGAAAACGATCTCCTGCCGCAAGGGCGTGGCGTGCTCGGCCCAGAACTGTTGATTTTCGGCCCAGATTCGCTTGGCGTTGAGAATGCCGACCATTCCCTGGGCCTGCGGCGAGAGTTGCGGCACGGCCTTCTCGGTGTACACGTCCAACCGCGAGACGAAGATGCTGTAGACGCTCTTGAAGCCGTCGAGGTTCTTCCGCCGCTGCGCCCTGCGCCACACGGCCTCGCACGCTTGTTGATACTGACGCATCGAAAAGATCAGCGTCACGTTGACCGTCACGCCCGCGGCCACGAGGTCTTCCAAGGCGTCGAGCCCCGCGGGTGTGGCGGGCACTTTGATCATCCGGTTCTGATGGCCCGCCGACCACTGGCGCCCCAGCCGAACGTACTCGCTGACTCGCTTCGCGCGGGCTATATTCAGCTCCGGGTCTTCCAGGAGCGGATCGACCTCGAAACTGACGTAGCCGTCGTCGCCGCGGGTCGCCTGCCACACGGGTAGGAATATCCCTTGCGCGTCGCGGACCAGCAGATCGGTTACTTGCCAGGCGATCTCGCCGTCGCCGAGCCCCTGCCGGGCCAGGCGATCGAGTTCCGCGTCGAACCGTCCGGTGGCGATCAGATCGGTCACGATGATGGGGTTGGAGGTCGCGCCGTGGCGCCCGCCGCTCGATTCGAGCGAACGAGGTCGGGGTCGATCGAGTCGAGCCAGAGTTTCGTACCCGTCGCCAGTAGCGATTCGATCGAATTTGCCATGGTCGTCGTCCTCCATGAGACATTGGCTCAGTCGCGGCAGCCGCGTACTCGCCGGAGCCCCTCCTAATAGTACAGGGTAAGGCAACGGGTGCCTGCACCCAATTACTCGTAAGGGAACTTCCGTTCCCTCCACGTCCAGTCCTTCGCCGCTTCGCTCTTGACTAGCCTGCGTTGAATGAAGTCGGCAATTACCGCCGAGAGGTTGAATTTCGGGTCGAGCAGTTTCGTGCCCTGCAGCTTGGTGTCGAACTCGCCCAGGAAGAGCGTCTGCTTGTCGGCCTTGTCGTCGCCGGTGGGCTCGGGATGCGACTTCGCGAAAATGCCGTACAGTCGCCTGGCCTCCGACAACGCCTTGGCGTCCTGCTTTCCCACGACAATCATGACGGCGATGTCGCGCTGCACCGGCGGATAGGAAGCGGCCTTGCGGGTCAACAGTCCGCGGAACGAAAGCTCCGGCGAGATCAACACCAGGGCCTTGACGAAGCGACCGAGCTTGTAGTCGGGACGCTGCACCGGGTTACGCTCCTGATCCACCGCATCAAACAGGGCGAAATTCAGGGCTACCGACGCTCCCATCTCGGCCCCGACCACGCACAGCTTGTCGAGATTCAATTCGCCGGCGTTGTTCTTCTGCCAGAGGAAATCCTTGACCGCCCGCATGTCCTGCGTCACCATCAGGCCAAACTGGCCGGGCGACATCTTCGCGGCGTCGAGCGTGTCGTCGCGGCTGTCGCCAATTCGCCGCGTGCTCCCGCCGTGCCCGCGCAGGTCGGGCACGATCACCGCGTAACCGGACTTCTGCAGGGCGCGGGCGAGATCCTTGTAGTCGTTTCGGCTCTGCTTCAAGCCGTGCAGGAGCACGATTGGGATCGTGTTCTTGCCCTTCCCTTGTTCCAGTTCATCGCCGGCATTGGCGTAGTAAGTCACCGCCAGTTGAAGGCCGTCGTGCGTGCGAAGCACGAGGTCTTCTTCGACTTTTGCCGGCGACCCCGCCTTGCCGTTTTTCGTGTCGGGCTTTTTTTCCTGGGCAGAAACGCTCGAAGAAAACTCCACGCCGAACACCACGGCAACCGCGGCCGCCAACGCAATGCTCAGCCACAACCTGCGGGGAAAACGTCGGCCACCCCAGAAGACACATCGTCTGAATTGCATGATGTATGTCCCTGCGAACAGCCCGTTGATGCAAAAGCAGCCGCAATAACCCGTGGGTTATGCTTCAGCATAACGCCGCGGCTTGCGACACCCCCTGTTATGCTGAAGCATAACCTACTGCTGGTTGATACAAGAGCGGCTGCCGCATTTAATGGTAGATGCGCGACGGCCGCGAGTCAACGTTGCCTCAGTGGCAACCCGGCAGGAGCGTCGCCAAGGTCGCTATTTCAGGGCGGCGGCGTCTTGCCCCAGGTCGGCATACGGATCGTGGGCGAAGAAATGCCGCGCGAGCTGGTTGGCTAGCACGCCTACAAACTCGGCTTGAAATGCCGCGGGGGTTCGCTCGGAGGCGGGCATCGGCGCGTTCGGCGGATAGACGCACTCCGGAATGCTCTTGCGGAACACCTCCTTGCCGCCCTTCTTGCAATCGAAGACCCGGATCGTCGCGTTCGCCTTGCCTTGGTAGAGCGTTTGCCCTTGGTACAGGCTGAAACTCTCTAGGTTGACCGCCACGACCATGTCGGCCTTCATCGCCTTTCCGACCTCGGGATACTCGTCCCACGTATTCTCGTCGGTCCACTTGGCAATCTTCCGCTGGTCGACGACCTTGATCTTCGGCACCTGCTCCTGCAGCAGAGCCGAAATCTGCTGTGCCAAGTCGCGGCTGACGTTCGGGCTGGCATACTCGAGCGACGCCATCGGGCGACAAACCACCGCCACTTTCTTGCCATTCAAATCCGCGAAATCGGGGGCGACGTCCGTCCCCTTGAAAAGGTACACCGCAGTGAACAGGAGATTCTTGCATCCGACGGCTGGCAACAGCGCAGTCAGCAGCAGCGCCGTGAGCATGATTCCGCGTCGCAAAAAGGGATGGCTCATCGCAACACCTCGTGTCTGATGTACTCGTAAGAGGAGTGTGGTCAGCGGGCCACCAGCCGGACGGCCCAGTCGATCATCGTTACCAACAAGACAATCGCGGAAATCCAGGCGGCCGCTCGCTCGTTGGGCGCCGCGGCAAACCACTCACCGCGAATCGCCGAAGCAAGCAGCCAGGGTACGGCGACCATCGCCAGCAATCCCAGCAACGCTCCGCCCGCATTCGCTCGACAAGCGTCAAGCCACTGCCCTCGCATCAAATGAGCCCAGGCCGTCGTCATTCCACACGTGGGACAAGGCCGACCGAACAACGTCCAAAACGTGCAGGGCGGAAGCCCCAGTTGTTGATGGGTGCCGTGTCCCAGCGGGCTCGGCCGGAGCATCGCCGCGATCGCCAGCAGTCCCAGCAGTCCGACTCCCGCCGCCGCCAGCCAAAACCGCTCGCGCCGTGAGAGCCTCGTTCGTCTAGTCTCGTCCGTGTTTGCCAAGGGCATCTGATGAAGAGGGGCCGGAGAATAGCCGGAACAGAAAGACGCCGCAAGGCCGAATTTCCGAGTCTGTTCATTCGCGTAACAGAAGCCGTCCCAATACCTTACAGCAAACCGAAAAAATTCGTTGCAAAATCCCCGCGGCTGGGCTTGTCAGAATCCGCATAACCGATACACTCACAACATTCAGAATGTGGGTTACTTGCCCAATGGAGTATTCAGTGGCAAAGTATTTGCGGGAATTAGGCCCACAAGCTAGTCTGGTACGAATCCAGTGGGATTCGAGCTATCATCAAGTCCTTTCCTACTGCCGAGGGGTGGAGCTCGGCATCGGGGCAGACTTGGTGAAGCTCATTGCCTCGCTCCCGAGCACCGCGGGGGACGGTTCCGTTTTCGCTCGCGCGGAAATTGGGCCAGCCGCCCGGAATTGCCATGCCCGACGTGGAAGAATTCCTTCTTGGCGAGTTTCGACGAAGCCTCGACGAGCGGTACCGACTGTCGATCCCCGGCGAACTGGGCGATCTGCTGGCGGCCGCTTCGCCAGACTGCATCTTGGCCAAGGAACGGCCGGGTTGCCTCAGTCTGTGGAGCGCCCCGCTCTGGCAGGGCCGGTTGGACGAGGGGGTCGAGCTGGTCAAGCAAAAAATGCGGGCAGGCAAGCTCCGGGAGCGAATCACCGAGGTGCAACTCTTCGGCCGGCTGCTTTCGACCCGCCACCGGCTGGTTCAATTGGCCGGCCGCGGGCGGCTGGTGATTCCCGAGGGTTTTCGGGAGTTCTTGGCAGTGGAGCCTGGCGGCGAGGTGCAAATTGTCGGAGCGGCGGTGTGCATCGAGATATGGAACCCCGCAGCGTGGCTGAAATATCTCGAAGGCCGAATGCCGCGCTTCCGACGGCTCTTCGATCGGCTATCGAAGTAGCTTCTCTTGCGGATGCCTGCGTAATACATCGGCTTTCAATCGACTGTCTCCTTGGCGCCCGCCGGCGGCCGTGTTTGGCCGTCGGCGGGCGTTCAAACAAGATCGCATATTCAAGCGAACGTTTCCATGCCCGGTCCGGAGTTCCCAACGTCAGTACCAAGGCGGTGTCACCCGGCTGGAGCTGCAAGTCATGCGGGATGGGTGTTCATCGGGACGCAAGATGCCCCCGCCCCAATCCTGCCCGGACCGGGCGTGGATTTTTGTTGCGGTAGCTGCCTAGAAATGCGACACAGCCAAAGTGTCGAGCAGCGTAGGACGGATTTCCGAATCCGTCCCGAGAAACCGGACGGATTCGAAAATCCGTCCTGCGTTTTGCCGGACTCTTTCCGACAACCTCCTCCGTCCCCTTTCTTGTTGGGCGGGAATTTTACTTCTGTTGCACGGTGACATAAGCCATGCGCAACTCGTGCAGCGCGGCTTCCAACTCTTCGCTCTCCTGCGGCGTGCGATTGCCTTCCGTCTTCTGCTGGAGAACCGTCAGCAGGTCGATCGAGTGCTTCGCCTGGTCGAGCTGAACGTCGGCCTTCTTCGTCACCGGATTGAGCAATAGTCCCAAGGCCATCGCCCCCTGGATGTACAACGTGCCGATCAGAAAAGCGAGGTCCGCCGGCGGCAGCGGACCGCGGGCGGCGGCCGAGGGCTCGGCCGGTTTCGCCGGTTCCTCGGCGTGCCGGGCAGCTTCCTTCTCCGCTTCCACCTGGCTCTTCCAGTCCTCGTCGATGACGAGCTTCTTCTCGGGAGTTGGTTCGGTGCTCATGGGAGAATGCTCCGGTCTGCAAAACCGCAAGCGGTCTACTTGTGCGTATGATGCTTGAGCGCCGCGCCGACGAAGCCCGCAAACAGCGGGTGCGAGCGGGTCGGCTGCGACTTGAACTCCGGGTGATACTGCACGCCGACAAACCAGGGATGGTCGGGAAGCTCGATGACCTCGACCAGCGAGCCGTCGGGGCTGGTGCCGGCGAACCGCATTCCCGCGTCGGCGAACTGCTGGCGATAGGCGTTGTTGAACTCGTAACGATGGCGATGCCGCTCGGAGATATTGGTCGTGCCGTAGGCGGCGGCCGCCTTGCTGTCGGGCGCAAGCCGGGTCGGCTGCGTCCCAAGCCGCATCGTCCCGCCCTTGTTGGTGATGGTCTTCTGGTCGTCCAACAGACAGATCACCGGATGGGCCGTCTCCTGGTCGAACTCGCTCGAATTGGCCTTCTCCAACCCTACGACGTTTCGGGCGAATTCGGCCACGGCGACTTGCATTCCCAGGCAGATGCCGAAGAAGGGGATGCCGCGCTGCCGGGCGAAGCGAACGGCGTCAACCTTGCCCTCGATGCCCCGCTCGCCGAACCCGCCGGGCACGAGGATTCCGTTGACGCCCGCCAGGAGTTGCTCGACGCCTTCCCGCTCGACGGCCTCGCTGTGGATGCGCTGGACGCGAATTCGCGCCCGATGATGGATGCCCGCGTGGTCGATCGCCTCGTAGATCGACTTGTAGGCATCGCGGTGTTCGGCGTACTTGCCGACGACGGCGATGGTGATTTCATGTTCCGGGTTGCGGAGCCGGTGCAGCAGGTCGCGCCAGTTGTCGAGATTCAGCGGGCCGGCCTTGAGCCCCAGCTTGCGGACGATCAACTCGTCCATGCCGTGCTCCACGAGGCTCATCGGCACCTCGTACACCGAAAAGTCCTTGTCTTTCTCCTCGATCACGGCCTCGATCGGCACGTTGCAAAACAGAGCGATCTTCGCCCGGTCGTCCTTGCTCAGCGACCGCTCGGTGCGGCAGACGAGGATATCGGGCTGAACGCCGATCTGCCGCAGCAGGCCGACCGACTGCTGCGTCGGCTTGGTCTTCAGCTCGGCGGCCGCCTTGAGGTACGGAACCAGCGTCAGATGAATGTAGAGACAGTTCTCCTTGCCCACGTCGAGGGCGAACTGGCGGATGGCTTCGAGGAACGGCTGGCTTTCGATGTCGCCCACCGTGCCGCCGATCTCGCTGATGACCACGTTGACGTCGGGTCCGTCCGGCTTGGCCAGCGCCGCCTTGATCTCGTTGGTAATGTGGGGAATGACCTGCACGGTTTTTCCCAGGAACTCGCCGCGGCGCTCCTTCTCGATCACCGAGAGGTAAATCTGGCCGGTGGTGTAGTTCGAGTCGCGGTTCAGGGGGCTGTTGGTGAAGCGTTCGTAGTGCCCCAGGTCGAGGTCGGTCTCGCTGCCGTCGTCCAGCACGTAAACTTCGCCGTGCTGGTAGGGGCTCATGGTGCCCGGATCGACGTTGATATACGGATCGAGCTTTTGCATGCGGACCGACAGCCCGCGCTGCTCCAGCAACATGCCGATCGAAGCGCTGGTGAGTCCTTTTCCGAGCGAGCTAACCACGCCGCCGGTCACGAAAATATGCTTACTCATTATGGATGCCGTCCTGGTAGAGGTTCCGTCCAATCGAAGGAACCATTGTAAGACGGTGGGGGAGGATGGAAAAGTGGGCGGACGAGGTTCGTGTCGCGCCCCCAGGCGGAAAAGGCGCAGCCTGAAGTCTCGATAACAGACAGAGAAGGCCATTCCGCGGAAGTTGGTCGGCAGAATCGCAGACTCGATTCACGGAAGTGTACATACCACTCGCACGTGGGGACTTGGGTGGATTGTCCGGCAGATCATGCCTTCTAACGGAGTGGTTTCCGAGGAGAATGGTGGCGGATCGGCAAGGCGGCAACTATAATGTCTACCAGACGCGCAATGTCGGCGAGATACACAATTTGGAGGGCCGATCGTGGACAAGGTCGAAGATGAGGGGGTTGATTCGGGCGCGCCCGCCCCAGTAGACGAGGCATCGATTCCGGCGGAAGAACCCGCCGCCCCCGAAGCGGCCAAGGAAACTGAGACGCTGGAAGAGATCAAGGAAACCGAGACGCTGGAGGAAGTCAAGGAGCCCAAGAAGCCGGTTGATCTCTTCGCCGACGAGAAGAAAGCCGACATGACGCCGCTCTTTCTGGCCGCCGGCGCGCTCGGCTTGGCGGTGGTTCTCCTCCTGATGGCTTGGGCCGGACTTTGGAACTATTCTACCGCGGTCTACGTCACCGGTCTGATCTTCATCCCGCTCCTGCTTTGGATGGGCCGCAAGACAAACACCGTCTACACCGTTTTTCTCGGCTGCGTTATCGCGGTGTTGATGACGTGCATCTATTGTCTGTGGGCCGTCTTGGCCCAGTACCACTTCGACGTGAAAGCCTCGGAAGCCAAGCAGCGGGTCGGCATGGCGCAGCCGGTCGATCGCGGCTGGCAGTTCGCGGCTAGTACCGACACGGCGAACACGTCTGGCGAGTGTTGAACGTGTCTCGCCTCTCCGTTTGAGAAAAGGGCAGGGCCAACGTATCTCCCCTCTTCCTTTGGGAGAGGGGTCGGGGGTGAGGGCTTCGTCGGCTACGGCAAAGGAAGACTCTTTCGCTGCCAGCCCTTACCCTAACCCTCTCCCAAAGGGAGAGGGGACTTATGACTCGGACTCTCGCCGTCAGGTGCAAGCGGCATGGGTTCGCCGGGTTTGGCAATGATGACCCGTCGGCGGCCTTGCCCTCGAAGCTGCTCGGCGCGGCCCTTCAGTTCCGGCGGGGCGCCGTGAACGAGGACGATGGTCGCCGTTTTCGGCACGTTGGCTAGCCACGCATCGACTTCAGCCGCATCGGCGTGGCCGGAAAAACATGAGAAGGAATGCACCTTGGCCCGGACGGGAACCGACCGGCCGTCGATGTCGAGCTTCGTGGCGCCGCGGAACAGCAATTCCCCCGCCGTGTCGGGATCCTGATAGCCGACCAGAAACACGCCCGTCGAAGGCTCGGGCAGCAAGTTGGCCAGCAGCAGCCGCATCCACTTGGCGACCAAAATGTCGCTGGTGCTGATGATGATGCAAGGGCGAGGCAGCCGCCGGCCCGAAGGAACAGTGCCGCGCACGTCGCGCGGCGAGAAGGCATCGGCGTCGGTATCGACGACGGGCGAAAACCAGCCGGCCCGCCGGTGCGCTTTGTAGAGCGACGTCGCTTCTTTCGCCGTCGGCGAGGGGCAATAGATCGGCACCGGGTCGGGCAGCAGCTTCTCCTGCTGAGCCAAATGCAGCTCGTACAGGATTTTTTGCGTGCGGTCGAGCGAGAAGCTCGGAATCCACGCGACGCCGCCGTGGCCGACCGTCTCGCCGACGGTACGGCGAAACTCCGCCGGTTGGAGGTAGACCGACGCCTTGCGGCAAATCGGGCCGTAAGTGCATTCGACGAACACCGCGTCGGCTGCCGGGGCGGGCCGGGGCGGCGGCAAGAGCGGCGAGAGGTTATTGCCCAAGTCGCCCGAGAAGAGCACGCGACGCTTCCGCCCGTCGAGCGTCACCTGGAACAACACGCTGGCGGAGCCTGGGATATGACCGGCGTCCAGAAAAGTGACGCGCACGCCCGGACCGACTTCGCTCGATTCGCCGTACTTTACGGTTTTGGCCAGACGAAGCACGGCATCGACCTCCTCATCGGCGCACGCCGGGCAAGCCATCGCCTTGACGCGCGACGATCGCCGGGCGAATCGGTCGATCAAGTCCTGTAGCGAGCAAGTCGCCTGGTCAAGGTCGTCGGGAGCGATTTCCTTGCGGTACTTGCAGTTGCGCCAGTGGATATAGAGCGATTGGCGATTGCCCTCGGCACGTGCGAGCCTCGCCTTCGACCATGACCAATGACGAGGTTGGACGCGATCGTAACGGGCTTCGGCGCGGAGCATGGGAGCGGCCAGCGCCGCGGTGGCTTCGGTCATGTAGATCGGCCCGGCGAATCCGCGCTCGACCAACAGCGGCAGCCGGCCCAAATGATCGGTGTGGGCGTGGGTGAGGAAGACCGCGGCGACCGATTCCACACCGGCGGGAAGGGTTTGCGCAACGCGATTGTCGGCGAAATCGAATCCCGGCAAAGGGGACAGTCCCATTTTCGCTGGCACGAAAATTGGGACAGTCCCCTTTTTATCGATCACCGCGCCGCAATCGACCATCCAGCGGGCGTTGCCGGTGTCGAGGACGTGGAGCGAGCCGGCGACCTGCCCCGCCGCCCCGTACGAAACCGCGACAAGTTTCGACGGTTCCGCCGCCCGAACGGGCAGCAGCAACGCCGCACAGATTCCCCACGTCAAGACGATCTGCCGCATTGCCCCGACGAACCGCCGCCAAGTTGTTCTTTCGTCATTCGTCATTCGAGCTTCGTCAGTTGCCCTGTCAGGGCAACTGGGCCACTTGTCCGTCGGCCATGCTCCCCAAGTTGCGATAGACGATCAAATCAATGGTTTGGGCGACAAAATGCACCGAGCCGTCGGCCATACCGAAATGGGCGCCGCCGTTGTGGTCGCTGCCGGCCGATTCGAAGAACAGGTTGTTCATGCCGCCGGTTTGGTACTTGCCGGGCGTACCTTCGGAATGCTCGGCATCATTGGTGGTGAATAGGGTAGCTACGCCGCCTTCCGCCCAACCGTCCATGCTACAGATGCCGGAGGGCGGTGACACGAGCCGCTGCAACTCGCCGATCATGATCGTGCAGCTTGCGCCGTCGCGAACGTCGGCGATTCGCGCCGATAGGTTTGGCAGGAAAATTCCCATGCGGAGCGGATACTGCCAGTGCTCGGATTCGTAGCCGCGGTCGATGCCCGCGAAATACCGTTTTGTGTCATTCTTCCAGCCGTTGCCCGAGCCGATGCAGCCGCCGTAATCGTTGCCTCCACCCCTCCAAGACCAAACAACGAGGTGTTCCTGGTCTTCCGACCGAATCCCGTTGCGGCGGGTGGGGCAATAGAAGATCGGGATATCGCTCTGCGCCAGCGCGGCATTGCCCGTCACGTTGGTGGTGAAGTCCCATTGATCGTAGAGGCTTTGCAGTTCCAAGTAAGGGAGAACTTGGAGCAACCACCCGGTGCCGTGCAGATTTTGGCCGCTTGTGGCTCTTGCCTCCTGGAGGGGTTGCCAGGCAGGCGGCGTTCCCATGCTCACAATGCAGCCGGGCGGAAAGAGGTTTTGCCCCTGGTGATAGTTGTGCAGGGCCAAGCCGATCTGTTTGACGTGGTTGGAGCACGTCGCACGGCGAGCCGCCTCCCTGGCCGCCTGCACCGCCGGCAACAACAGCGCGACCAAAACACCGATGATCGCGGTGACCACCAGCAATTCGACGAGCGTGAAAGCGCGTTTGGTCGCCGTTCGCATCATGCCCCCGCCAACCGTTCGACAACGCTCCTAATGTCCCGATCATGCCGAACTCCTTGGAGTTTAGTGAAATCGTGCTTCTGGCACAATGCCCCACGCCAAGGGTAGAAGGAAAATGCGCGAGAAAATGGTTGACAGGCCCCGAATGTTGGTTCACAATTCGACGTTGGCCCATCGTGCGGCCGGAAGACGAGCGTTCACATTCTTTCACGGGCGACCAGCCCTGCCATCTCAATGACCGAGGAGCAAACCATGTTGCGGGAAGTAGAACCCCTGCGGTGGCCATTGACCGACGCCGAGCCCGCCCCGATGGGCGATCGTTCCCCGCGGCGCGGCGTCTGTGTTGCCCTGGCCGCCAAGGAAGACGAAGACGATTTCGATGACGACGACTTCGACGACGACTTCGACGACGATTTCGAGGAAGACTTTGACGACGATTTCGACGACGAGGACGACCTGGACGAAGACGAAGACGAGGAAGAAGACGAAGAGGAGGATGACTTTGAGGAGGAAGACCTTGAGGAAGACGCCTAGTAGGTTATGCTTTAGCATAACGAGAAGTGTGTCGCGCCACGATGTTATGCTGAAGCATAACCTACGCGTGGCTCTGGGGAAGACGACGCCTAGTCACCACCAGTTTTTCGCCGGAGATGCCTTTGATGCGAGAGCTAGCCGCACAGATCGCCGAAGCTGCCGAGGTAATCCGCGCCCATTGGGGCGGCCGACCCCGTGCCGGAATCATCCTTGGCACGGGGCTCGGGAGCGTGGCCGGCCACATCCGAACCGAGGCAACCCTCGATTACGCTTCGATTCCCCACTTTCCGCGTTCCACGTCCGTCGGCCACGCCGGCCAACTCGTCTGCGGCGTTTTGCAGAGCCTGCCGGTTGTGGCGATGGAAGGCCGCTTCCACGCCTACGAGGGATATTCGCAGCGGCAGATTACCTTTCCGGTCCGCGTCATGCGGGCCCTCGGCGCTGAGTTGCTGGTCGTCTCGAACGCCTGCGGCGGCATGAATCCGCACTATTCGCAAGGCGACATCGTCGTCATCGACGACCACATCAACCTCATGGGCGACAATCCGTTGGTCGGCGAGAACGACGACTCGCTGGGCCCGCGATTTCCCGACATGAGCCGGCCCTACGACCCGGTTCTGATCCGCCGCGCGTTGGAAATCGCTCGGCGGGAGAACTTCGTGGCCCATCGCGGCGTGTATGTCGGCGTGACGGGCCCGAATCTCGAGACCCGCGCCGAATATCGCTTCCTCCGCACGATCGGCGCCGATGTGGTCGGCATGTCCACCGTGCCCGAGGTAATCGTGGCGGTTCACGCGGGCATGAGGGTCTTGGGCCTGTCGATCGTCACCGACGTCTGCCTCCCCGATTCGTTGAAGCCCGCCAACATCGAAGAGATCATCGCCACGGCCAACGAAGCCGAGCCGAAACTGCGGAAGATCGTTTTGGGCGTGCTGGCGCAAGAGGCGGGGTCGTCTTGAATCGGTGATCGGTACGGTCTATAATACTTGAAGGAGGGGGCTGCTATGGCAACATTGCTGGTGCCGGACGACATCCTGAAAGAAGCGGGCCTCAATGAAAGCGAGGCCATCGTTGAACTCGCTTGCCGCTTGTTTGAGGCAGGGAGACTGACGCTTTGGCCGACCGCAAGGCTCGCTGGATTGGACCGTGTTGCAATGGAAGAGGCATTGGCCGCACGGGGAATCCCCATTTATTGCCCCACGCTCGATGATTTGGCTCAAGATATGTCCACATTGGAGCACATCGAGGGTTAAGCAGTGTCGATTGTGGTAAGCGATACCTCGCCCATGCGCGCCCTGGTTCATCTTGGGCACGTTGCGGTGTTGCGCAACCTTTTCGGCAGTGTGTTGATCCCGCCAGCCGTCGTTTCAGAGTTGGAGCAGCCTCGTTCGCGGCTGATGCCCATCCACCTTGGCGAGTTCCCGTTTCTTCGTGTTCAATCGCCGCGGGACCGTTCCGTCGTCGAAGGACTCCTGGCAAGCCTCGGGCCCGGCGAATCCGAAGCCATTGCTCTGGCTTTGGAGGTGCGGGCCAACGCCGTGCTTCTCGACGAGTCGGCCGGTCGAGCCGCCGCCATCCAGCATGGGCTTCTGCCGGTCGGCGCACTTGGCGTGCTATTGCGAGCAAAGCAACAGGGACTTATCGGACCGCTCAAACCGCTTCTGAATCGTCTCGAGTCCGAACTGAATTTCTACATCGCGGCGCCGGTTCGGAGGGAAGTGTTGATGCGTGCGGGGGAGGACCAATAGCAACGGCAAAACGATCCCTGCACAAACGACGGCTGACCGACGAGGAAGTGGAGCGTTGACGGCCGAACCGGTCAATCCCCATTGCGTCGGCCGGTGGGGAGTGGTTTACTGATGGTTTCTGTTGTCGTCCGTTCCCCCCGTCCGATGGCCACCATGTTCCAGCCTGTTGAGAGTTCTGTTTCCTTCCCGAAACTCGAGGAGGATATCTCGCGATTCTGGAAAGAACGGGAAATCTACGAAAAATCGCTGGCCGCCCGGGCCGACGCCCCGAATGGCCAGTTCGTCTTCTACGAGGGCCCGCCGACGGCCAACGGCCTGCCCCACCCCGGCCATTGCCTCACCCGGTCAATCAAAGACCTCTTTCCCCGCTACAAGACCATGCGCGGCTACCTCTGTCGTCGCAAGGCCGGCTGGGACACGCACGGCCTGCCGGTCGAGGTCGAGGTCTGCAAGGAGTTGGGCATCCACTCGAAGGAGGAGATCGAGGCATACGGCGTCGAGCCGTTCATCCGCAAGTGCGTCGAGAGCGTCTTCCGCTACACGCAGCAATGGGAACAGCTCACCGAGCGGCTCGGCTTCTGGATTCATCTCGACGAGGCCTACGTCACGTTCCACCAGAGCTACGTGGAGAGCGTCTGGTGGGCCCTGAAGACCCTGTTCGACCGTGGGCTGCTCTACCAGGGCCACAAGATCGTCTGGTGGTGGGCCCAAGGCGGCACGGCGCTGAGTTCCGGCGAAGTCGGCCAAGGCTACCGCGAAGTGAGCGATCCGAGCGTTTTCGTGCGATTCCCGCTGGTCGAGGAGAGGGGAGAGGGGAGAGGGAAGAGGGGAGAGGGGGAGTCTTCTGGTTTAGCCGCGTCCACGCGGCGTGAGGCGGAGGAAGGGCCGCTTGCGGCTTCGCAAGAACTGCTCCGCAACACCGATCTGCTCGTCTGGACCACCACCCCCTGGACGCTTCCGAGCAACCAGTTCGCCGCGGTGGATCCAGAGTTAGAATACGTTGTAGTGGACTTCTTCAGAGACTCATCTGCCTCAACTCCAAAATCGGAGTCAGGTTCCAAATCCCAATCAAAATCACAATCGGGCTCCGGCAGTTCAACCGGCTCATGGTCTGGGACGGAGAGTGGGGCGTATCGACGTTCGCTTCGAGGAAACGAAGAACGTACTCGCGTGGTTGTTGCGAAGGACTTGCTTCACACCCTCGCGAACAAGTTTGACCTTGTTGCATACAGAGTTCAAAGAACTCTCACGGGAAGAGACCTCATCGGCCTACGCTATCTGCCGCCCTTCCGTTTCTACTACAACCACGGTGAACTTGGCGACAAGGGCGAAAAATTCGGCGATGTACTCGGACGGTTGAAGGATGGGGGCCAAGAGCATCTTGCTTGGCGAGTTGTCGGAGCCGATTTCGTCACAGTCGATACTGGTACGGGTATCGTTCACCAAGCTCCTGCATTCGGCGAAGTGGACTTCGAGTTGCTTCAGAAGGAGCGGGAGAGGTTCTTTGATGGGGAAGGCCCAGACTTGATCTGCTCGGTCGCTCCCGACGGCACATTTACCGCCGAAACGCCCGAGTACAAAGGCCGCTGGGTCAAAGACTGCGACCGCGACATCATCCGCCAGATGAAGGCCGAAGGGACGCTCTTCCATCAGGAGCAATACAAGCACGACTATCCGTTCTGCTGGCGGGCGGAAGAAGACCCATTGATCCAGTATCCGCGCAAGAGCTGGTTCATCCGCACCACCGCCTTCAAGGACAAGATGTTGGCCAACAACAGCCGCATCAACTGGCTGCCGGAGCACATCAAGGACGGCCGTTTTGGCAATTTTCTGGAGACCAACGTCGATTGGGCGTTGTCGCGCGAACGCTACTGGGGCACTCCGCTGCCGATTTGGGTTTGCGAGAAGACCGGCTACACCGAGGCCGTCGGCAACTACGAGGAGTTGCTGGCGAAGCCCGGCGTCAGCGGCACCGAGGTCTGGGAGAAGGCGAAGCGAGAGAATCCCGGCCTGCCCGACGATCTGAAGGTCCACAAGCCGTACATCGACGCGGTGACGTACGATTCGCCGAAGGCCCCGGGTGCGCGGATGCGGCGGGTGTCGGAGGTGATCGACTGCTGGTTCGATTCCGGGGCGATGCCCTTCGCCCAATGGGGATATCCGAACAAGCCCGGCTCGGAAGAGGAATTTCGCGACCAGTTTCCCGCCGATTTCATCAGCGAGGCCCTCGATCAGACGCGCGGCTGGTTCTATAGTCTGTTGGCGATCAGCACACTGTTGTTTGGAGAGAGAGGAGGGGGGAGAGAGGAGAGGGGAGAGGGACAGACAAATCCGAAATCCGAAAGCTCCAATTCCCAATCCCTAATCCCCAATTCCTTCTTCGCCCCCTCTCCCCTCTCCCCTCTCCTCTCTCCCCTCTCCTTCCCCCATCCCTTCCGCAACTGCATCGTCCTTGGCCTGATGCTCGGCGAGGATGGGCAGAAGATGTCGAAGAAGAAGCGGAACTACCGCGATCCAGGCGAAATCTTCGACCGCTACGGGGCCGACGCCCTGCGGTGGTACTTCTTCGCCAACCAGCCGCCGTGGACCTCGATCCGCTACAGCGAGCAGTCGATCAAGGATTGCATTCCCGAGTTTCTGCTGCGGCTGTGGAACGTCTACAGCTTCTTCGTCATCTACGCCAAGATCGACGGCTTCGACCCGGCGGCCGCGCTGGAAAGGGGGACAGGCCCCCTTTGTGCGCAGCGCCCTCCGGGCCGTTCCGGCAAAGGGGGCCTGTCCCCCTTTCCGGTCTCGCTTGCCCAGCTTGGCCCCGACGTCCTGTCCAACGCCAAGGGCTATCGCCCCGTGCCCGATCGCGGCGAGTTGGACCGTTGGATTCTGAGCGAACTGAATCGCACGGCGGCGGCGGTAGTCGAGCGGATGGACGCCTACGACAACTTCGCGGCCTGCGCCCGGCTCACCGAGTTCGTCGACGCCCTGAGCAACTGGTACGTTCGCCGCAGCCGCGACCGCTTTTGGAGCAGCGGGAAGGTCGATGCTTCGCCCGATAAGAGCGACGCCTACTGGACGCTCTACGAATGCCTGCTAACAACCTGCAAGCTGATTGCCCCCTTCGTGCCGTTCCTGGCCGAGGCGATGTGGCGGAATCTGGCGGTCGCGGCATTCGACGGCTCTCCTGGTGAAAAGCCGGCCGAGAGCGTCCATCTGTGCGACTATCCGACCGGCGATCCGGCGGCGATCGACATGGGGCTTTCCGAGCAGATGGCCCTGGCCCGCGAGATCGTCTCGCTCGGCCGCAGCGCCCGGATGGGCGCGAAGCTCAAGGTGCGGCAGCCGCTCTCGCTGGTCGAGGTCGTTCTGGCCGACGCCACTCATCAGGCGTGGCTTGAAGAGCACGCTTCGTTGATCTGCGACGAGCTGAACGTCAAGCGAGTCGAGTTCACGCAGAAGGCGGATCAGTACATCACCTACACGGTCCTGCCCGACCTGAAGCAGCTCGGCCCCAAGCTCGGCAAGCGTCTGCCGACGGTGCGAAAGCTGCTGTCCGAAGCCGACGGCAGCCGGCTGCTGGCGCAACTCGAAACCGACGGCCGCATCACGCTGATGTTGCAGGATGGGCCGGTGGCGCTCGATTCGGACGACATCCAAGTGCGTTTGCAGGCGAAAGCAGGCTGGGCCGCCGCCCAAGGCCACGCGGTCGTCGTCGTCTTGGCCACCGAGTTGACCGACGAGCTAATCCGCGAGGGCCTCGCCCGCGAATTGGTCCGCACCATCCAAGACCGCCGCAAGGAAATGGGCTGCGAGTTCACCGACCGGATCACTGTCGGCATCGAGACGGAATCGGCTGAGCTCAAGGCGGCGATCGAGCAATTCCGCGAGTACATCGAGGGCGAGACGCTGGCAAATGAGATCAGGCCGGGGTCATTGGCGCGTGCTGAGTCGGTGGAGGTCGATGTGGCGAATTACCGAGTATCGTTGTACGTCAAAGTAGCCTAATCAGCGTGGCAGCATGACATCCTTTCGCATCGCTGTTCTCATCTCCGGCGGCGGGACGACGCTGCGCAACTTCATCGAGAAGATTGCGGCGGGACGGCTGCCGGTGGAGATCGGGCTGGTCGTTTCCAGCAGCCCGACGGCCCGTGGGCTGCAATTCGCCGCCGATGGCGGCATCCCCTCCGCCGTGGTCGAACGGAAGGCGTTTTCCTCGCAGGACGACTTCAGCCGCGAAATCTTCGACCGCTGTCGCCAGTCGCGGGTCGATCTGGTCGCCATGGCCGGCTTTCTGAAGCGAGTGACGATTCCCGAAGATTTCATCGGCCGCGTGGTCAACATCCATCCGGCCCTGGTGCCGGCGTTTTGCGGCGAGGGGTTCTATGGGCACAGGGTTCACGAGGCGGTGCTGGAATACGGGGCGAAACTGAGCGGCTGCACCGTTCACTTCGCCGACAACCAATACGACCACGGCCCGGTGATTCTGCAAAAAGCGGTGCCGGTGCTCGACGACGATACGCCGGAGACGCTCGCCGCGCGGGTGTTCGAGGCCGAATGCGAGGCGTATCCGGAGGCTCTGCGGCTGCTGGCCACCGGGCGAGTGACGATCGAGGGCCGCCGCGTGCGAATCAGAAGGGAGCCGTAATGGTGGGGCGGGCATTCCTGCCTGTTCCTGGCAGACAAGAATGTCTGCCCCACCGTCAGTTCTGGCATTGGGGAGCCGTAGACTCGTGAGGCGTCTCTGGCTGATCGGAATGTTGTTGGCGGCCACCGCCGTTTGGGGTTGGACCTTCGTCGTCGTGAAAGACGCGGTGGAAGCGCAGGGCTACGGCATCGTCGCCTTCCTCGCCATCCGCTTTGCGATCGGCTCGGCACTGCTCGGCGCGCTGTCGATTCGACACTGCAGCCGCCGCTCGCTCCTGGTCGGCGCCGGCATCGGCGTCCCGCTGGCGCTCGGCTATTTCTTTCAGACGCTTGGCCTGCGTTACACGACCGTTACCAACAGCGGATTCATCACCGGGCTGTTCGTCGTGACGACTCCGCTGGTGAATCGGTTGCTGTTCGGCGTGAAGATACGGCCGAAGTTTTGGGCGGCGGTTGCCGTCAGCTCCGCCGGCCTGTATCTGTTGACGAACGTCGGCCCCGCCCGGCTAAACGTCGGCGATCTGCTCACGCTGGCCGCCGCGATCCTCTACGGCCTGCATATCTCGCTGCTGGATCGCTATGCCAAGGGACATCATTCGCTCACGCTGGCCTTTGCCCAAACCGGCATGACCGCGCTGTTGTTCTTCGCCATTTGGCCGGCAAGCGATCCGCTGCAATGGCCGAGCCTGCCCGTCTGGCGCGACCTGGCGATTACGGGCGTGCTGGCCACGGCCGCTTGCTTCGCCATCCAAACCTACGTGCAGCAACGCCTGTCGGCCATCACCTCGACGCTGATTCTCTCGGCCGAGCCGCTGTTCGCCACGCTGTTCGGCTGCGTTCTGCTGGGAGAACGACTCGGCGCAGTCCAGATGCTCGGGATGGCGCTGATGATCGGAGCGATCGTGGCCAGCCAGATCGGCGCCGGCGAGCACACCAGCACCTATCCGCTCGATCCGCTGTGAGCGAGTGGTCCGGTGGGGCAGACATTCTTGTCTGCCACGTTAGCCGATTTCGCCAGGCAGACAAGAATGTCTGCCCCACCCGTCTAGAAACACCGCTACGCCAGGTCGCGGTCCTCGAACAGCAGCAGCGCCACCAGCATCGCCACCGTGCTGTACAGCAGGCAGTATAGCCCGTCCCACGCGATGTACGACCAGGGGACGGGCACGCCGGCCGAGATGCCGGCGTAGATGTTGAAGTGGTCGAGCACGGGGAAGATCGCCGACTGCAAGTCGGCCACGAACTGCACGTATTCGTTCTTCCCCACCGCCGAATCCGCCAGGATGGGCACCAGGTGGCCGAGCATGTAAATGGCGAAGCAGATGACCATGTTGGCCATCATCGGCAGCCGCGTCGAAATCGCCACGCTGATCGCCGTCAGCACGATCGTCTCCATCATCGCCAGGGGAAGACCGGGAGCGATATCGAGCATTTCCCCCTGACACTCCGCGGCCGTGGCCTCGGGCGAGCCCGTCTCACGCGGATCGTACGCGGCCTTGAACGACACGCTCGCCAGGAATACCGCGCCGAGGACGATGAACATGATCGTCACGGGCACGAGAATGCCGAGGAACTTGCCGAGAATGAACTGCCGCCGCCCGACCGGCTTCGACAGCAGCGTCAGCGCGGTGCGGCCTTCGATCTCGTCCGCGATCGACACGCTGGCCGTCCACAGTGCAAAGAAGATCGACAACACCATGATCAAGGTCAAGCCCTCGTCCTTGACCATCTTGATGTCTTCACCCAGCGTGTTGTAGGGAATGAAAGGGAAGAGGATCAGGCCGAAGATGCCGATGGCCAGCAGGACGTAGAACCACGGCTGCGACATGGCCTCCTTGGCGGTCGTCCGCGCGATTGCCGCCACCTTCGGCGCAAGCAGGCGGAAGATCGCCCCGATCGCCAAGAGAACAAGCACGGCAACCACAACTCCTCCGCCCACCCACCACAGCGGATGGAGCCAAGCCGACGGAACTCCGAACAGGATCAGATCGTTTGCTTGCACGTTGGTGATTCCTCAAGGGGATTCAATGCCGGATTTCAAACGCATGGAACCGTCGCGTGGCGGGGCGGGTCGTCTCTTGAATGTCTCGAATGTACATGGTCATTTCCGCCTTGATCGCTTGCAAAAAACCATCGATCTCGCCCGCGCCGCCCTCGACAACCAGATGAACCCGCCCGTCCGGCAGATTCCGCACGAACCCGGTCACGTCGAATCGAGCGGCCAACGACCGAACGGTGTAGCGAAACCCGACGCCCTGCACCCTTCCCGCGTAGTGGATCTCGCGCTGCTGCTCATGTTCCGACACCGCTTCGAGCCCTCGCATTCTGTAGGGCCGACTTCAGTCGGCCGTCCCGAAAAAGCGACTTCAGTCGCTCATCCTGCGCCGCGTTGGTGCGATACCGCAAGCGGCTGGTGATGTTGCACGCCGCGCTAGTGATGTCCGCAGCCGGGGCAGCCGCCGCCGCGCGGGACGTTCGGATTCTCGATCGAGAATCCGCGGCCGGTCGGCCCCTCTTGAAAGTCGATCGTCGTGCCGTCCAAATGCAGCGCCATCTTCTTGGAAGCGACCAGGTGCACGCCGTATTGCGGGTAGCTGGCATCGACCGCCGGATTGAAGTCGGTTTCAAAGCCCAAGGTGTACTGGAGGCCGGAACAACCTCCGCCGGCAACGCCCACCCGCAAGACGCTGCCCGCCTCGACCTTCTGCGTCTCCATGTAGCGTTTGATTTCCCCGGCCGCCGTTTCCGTCAATGTAATAGCCATCGGTGTTTCAAGCTCCTTGGCATTGTTTGCGTCGCGATTGACCCAACCAATTCAATGGTACTATGGCACGGTCCGAAAGCCAAGACTACCGGCCAAGTGCAGGGCCGATCAGTTTTCGTTGTAGGAGGCGACTCCTGTCGCCGATTTGTGGCGTTTTGTCGCCTTGCGGCGGCGAATCGGCGTCAGGAGACGCCTCCTACAATTCCCATCTTCAAACACTGATTGGCCCTGGCCGAGTGTCGTAGGACGGATTTCCAAATCCGTCCGCGAACCCCGGACGGATTTGGAAACCCGTCCTACGAGGTATATGACATCAACAGCGGTGGGGCAGACATTCCTGTCTGCCGGAAGACGCCGCACATTGGGCAGACAAGAATGTCTGCCCCACCGTGGCGAAGAACTGAACCGCGCAAAGAAAAGGCGGCAGTAAACTGCCGCCTCGAAATGTCATGTTTGCCGTTGGGCCGTGCGCCGCTACTTGTTCTGGAAGTCGACCGGCACGTCGTCGGCCATGCTGCCCAGCAACGCGAAGGTGTTTCCGTCGATCGTCTCGCTGATGAATCGCACGCCGCCGTCGGCCAGGCCGAAGTTGGCGCCGCCGGAGTGTTCGCTGCCGGGCGACACGAAGTAACCGTTGTTCATCTGTTTGCCGTAGGGCGTCGCCGACATCATGGTGCTATATGTGACAGGAACTGCGTCGCCTTGCTTGAAGGCAACGCCCGTCGAGAACGTGGTCGCCTGACCGCCGATGGCCCAGCCGTCGCTGCTGCATATCGGGCCCGAGCCTGGGCCGTATGGGGTTACGGTCATCACAATCCGCTGCATTTCGCCGGTCATGATCGTGTTCGACACGCCATCGCGAAGCTGGGCAAAGGTCGTACTCTTGTTGATCTTACCGAATACGCCCCAGGAATTCGCATCGGTATTAGCAAAGGCGTTTGTTGGATTGCCAGTGTTGGGATCGATGCGGCTAAACGCGAATTTCGTGCCATCGGCCGGCATACCCCAAATGCCGCTTGCCGGATACACAACCGTCGTAGCCGCAACTGCAGACTTGGGTGCAGTCGCTGCGGCAAAGATGTGGCGTCCTGCGCATCCGCCGTAGTCGGTTCCGCCGCCCGTCGCGGCCGTCGACAACAGCATGGCCGAATCAGTCGTCGGGCGGATGCCACTGCGGCGACTCGGGCAATAGAAGCCCTTGACATCAATGCATGCCGCGCCCACTCGATTGCCGGCAACCGGTGGCGTGGCGCTTGGGTCGGCGGTCGGAGTGATCAATGCATTGTAATGCACGTTCACTTCATAATCCCAGGGGACGGTCTGCTTCTCGATGAAAGGGAGTATGCGCAGAAGCCAACCCGTGCCGTGGTAGCCCGAACTGGTGGTATCGCCAGCTTCAGCCCAGACCTTAGCGGCGTTGGGATCGCCGGCAAAGTAGGTAGTAACCGTGCCTCCGCCCATGATCGTTCCGGGCGGGAAAGCCGAGTGGTACGTCTCGGTGTAATTGTGCAAGGCCAAGCCGATCTGCTTGAGATTGTTGTTGCACGTGGCGCGCCTGGCGGCTTCACGGGCCGCTTGCACCGCCGGCAGCAACAGCGCGATCAATATCCCAATGATGGTGATGACTACCAACAACTCCACCAGCGTAAACGCCGTTCGCACGCCTCGTTTGGGGCACATAGCCTCGCCTCCTGGTTTCGACACGTCAATAGGAATAATACCATCGCCAACGTCTGGCGACACAACAAGTATTATTAGACCATAAGTCACACTCCTGTCAAGCAATATCGTGCGACAAAGGGCACGGCCAATCGCTTTTCAGAACACACTGTGCTGAACGAGGCAACCGCACTCCGATTTTGAGGTTGTTGCGGCATAATCGGCGATTGCAGTCGCCTCACACAGCCGTCCGAAAACGGATCGGCCGGCGACAGTCGTACATCGCGCGAACGGCCGATGAGGCATCCCCCACAAACGTGGCAGCGCGATCGGTCGCCGTGGCCGTGACGCTCGTACTGCCCCAAACCGTTTGCGCAAAAAACGGGGGGGACTGTCCCAATTTTCGTGTCGGCGAAAATGGGACTGTCCCCTTCGCCGGGACTCGGTATAGCCGAAAAAAAACGGGGCGGCAGGGCAATCTGCCGCCCCAGAAAACGATGTCTCTTGGAAGACTACTACTCCGGTATCGAGGCCGGCACTCTGTCGGCCATGCTGCCCAACAGGCAGAAGATGTTCTTGTCCAACGTCGTGTTGATGTACCGCACCGAACCGTCGGCCATACCGAAATTCGCCCCGTTCGAATGCTCGCTGCCGGGCGCCGGGAAATAGCCGTTGTTCATCATCGCCGTCACGGTTCCGCCGCCGCCATTATAACCGGTGGTAAACAGGGTTGCATCTCCGCCGATGGCCCAACCATCGTGGCTCATATAAGGGCCGGAAGCGGGTCCGTAAGGAGTAGCGGTAGATGTGATTCGTTGCAACTCACCCGTCATAATCGTGTTCGACGTACCATCGCGAATTGCGGCGTAGCTGGTGCTCTGATTCATTTGGCCAAAAATGCCAAATCCCTTTTCTGGAATGCAGCTCGTAGTGCTGTCGCTAGGAACCGCGTACGTACCTGCGTTAGCTACTGTCAGCGGGTAGTTGATGGCAAGCGTGAGAGGCGTGCCAGTAGGAAGGAGGAATGTGGCCGAGACGACCCTACCGCCTAGCAAGGCCGTGTGACGTCCCACGCATCCGCCGTAGTCGGTTCCGCCGCCCGTCCAGGAGGTCATCGATATCACTTCGTCAGTGCCCGGGCGAAACTGATTGCGCCGGGTCGGGCAATAAAGTCCCTTGACGTCCATGCTAGCCAATCCCAGGTTCCCGGAGCCGGTGGCGGTTCCGACCGCCAAGGCGCCCCAGCAAACAGGGTAAGAATAGTTCCACGCTCTCGACAGGGTAGAGCCCTCGATGAAGGGCAGCGTCCGCAAGATCCAGCTCGTGCCGTGATACCCCGAAGTCGTCATTGCTGCCTCGGCCCACGGATTGGCCTGGGTGTTCACCGTGATGTTGGTGTCGCCGTTGGCATTGGCGGCCGTCGCATAGGTGCCCATCACGAGTCCTTGCGGGAAGACTTTGCTGGAGGTCCCGTAATTGTGCAGGGCCAGTCCAAGCTGTTTCAGGTTATTATTGCAGGTGATACGACGGGCTGCCTCGCGTGCCGCCTGTACAGCCGGCAACAGCAGCGCAATCAAGATGCCGATGATGGTAATAACCACCAACAACTCCACTAACGTGAAACCAAAACGCGCACCTCTTCTGTGGTACATAGAATACCCTCCTAAAGGCTAAAAACATGAAATAGGATAATGCCGTTGCCGCCATCGGCAACGAAACCACCTCTATTAGAATACAAATTCAAAACATGTCAAGCGTTATGTCCCGGAATATCTCCCCTCTGCAACTCAGCGCCATCCGTTTGCATGACAGCCGACGCTTGGGGACTATCCCAGTTTTCGTGTCCGCGAAAATGGGACTGTCCCCTCCGTCGGCGTTCGAAATCTGCGTAGACAGAATCCTCGGCAATTGTGCATTAAGCCCTATAAGCTATATAATCGGACGTTCTGAACCGGATCTAAAGCAAGGGTAAAAGTCGCCATGCCCATTCTGAAGGAGGAGCCCAGCCTCTATCCGGAGGCCCTGCTGGACGAACCCCCCGTCGACGTCACGGACCGTCACTGGTTTGCTTTGTACACCAAGGCCCGGCAAGAGAAGTCCCTGGCGCGAGAAATACACAAACAGCGCATTCCCTTCTATCTGCCGCTGGTCAAGAAGGCCAGCATTTCGCGCGGCCGTAAACGCGTCTCGCTTGCCCCCCTGTTCGCAGGGTACGTCTTCCTCTTTGCGGCAGACGACGAACGCGTGCGATGTCTGGCCACGAACCGGATTTCCCGAGTCCTTCCCGTCGAGCAGCCGGAGCAGCTCGTCTTCGATCTGCGGCAGTTTCGTCAACTGATTGCGGCCAACGCGCCGCTGACGATCGAAGCCCGCCTGGCGCCAGGGCGAAGGGTGAGGGTGCGTCAGGGGGCATTTGCCGGACTGGAGGGGACCGTCTTGAAACGCCGCGGCGAAACGCGACTGCTGGTTGCCATCAACTTCCTGCAAAAAGGCGCCTCGGTCGAAATCGACGATTTCCTCCTGGAGCCACTGGAATAAGGACCGCCCCGTCATGCCCGAACGATACCTCGTCACCGGCTGCGCCGGTTTTATCGCCGCGAACGTCGCCGACTTGCTGCTTCGGGCGGGCCATGCCGTGCTGGGCGTCGATAATCTCAACGACGCCTACGATCCGCGGCTGAAACAATGGCGGCTCGCACAGTTACAAGGCCGCGGCAACTTCCAATTCCAGCAACTCGACATCAGCGATCGCACGGCCATCGAGCCCTTGTTCGCCTCCGCCGCAAGCCAACCGCCGTTCGCCGCCGTCGTCAATCTCGCGGCAAGGGCCGGCGTGCGCGCCTCGGTCATCAATCCCTGGGTCTACTACCAGGCCAACTGCGAAGGCACCTTGAATCTCTTGGATCTATGCCGCCGGTCGGGCGTGCGCAAGTTCCTCTTGGCGTCCACTTCCAGCCTCTACGGCCTGCACAACGTGGCGCCGTATCGCGAAGACGCCGACACCAGCCGGCCGTTGTCCCCCTATGCGGCGTCGAAGAAGGCTGCCGAAACGCTCGCCTACAGCTACCATCACCTGCACGGGCTGGACGTCTCGATTCCCCGCTATTTCACCGTCTATGGACCGGCGGGCCGGCCCGACATGAGCGTGTTTCGCTTCATTCGGCGGATCGCCGAGGGGGAATCGATCGTCGTTTTCGGCGACGGTTCGCAGAGCCGCGATTTCACCTTCGTCGACGACATCGCCCGCGGCACCGTCGCCGCGCTTCACCCGCTGGGCTATGAAATCATCAACCTCGGCGGCGACCGGGAGGTGCGGCTGTCGGCGGTCATCGACGAGATCGCCCGGCTGCTCGGCAAGAAGCCGGCGATCGAATATCGCCCTGCCCATCCCGCCGACGTGCCCAGCACGCGAGCCGACGTGTCGAAGGCCGCCCGCTTGCTCGGCTGGCGGCCCGAGATCGGCATCGAGGAGGGCCTCCGCCGCTCCGTCGAATGGTACTTTGCGAACCGCGAGATGGCGCGCTCGCTGGAACTGTGCGACAGGACGGAATAGCAGATTACTGGAAGAATCCTCCGGTTAGCCCCGGCGTCCGCGCCGGGACGATCGCCGCGAGGACGCGGCGGCTAAACATTGGAAGCGGAACGGAATGCATGTCGTTCTACGGCGTCTCCAATCCAGCCCGAAATCCAACGCGACGGCCGAATGCGTCAGCGCCCCGACGCTGATCCGCTCCACGCCGCTCTCGGCAATGGCTCGCACGGTGGCCAGATTGACCCCGCCGGACGCTTCAAGCTCGATCGTCGCGATCGAAGGCGTTGCGGCGGGCAACCGCCTCGCGCAGTTCGGCCGGATTCATGTTGTCCAACAACACGATGTCGGGCCGGACGGGCAGCACCGCGTCGAGCTGCGTCGAGCGTGTCAACCTCCACCTCGATCACCATGTTCGCATCGCCGCGCTCGCCGGCGAATCGCCTCGCCCGCAGAACGGCGTCGGCGGGCGTGAATTGCACGGCGTGGTCGGGAGCTTGGCCGCCCAGTGCGAGATGGTTGTCCTTGATCAGCACGGCTTCGCCCAGCCCGCCGCGATGGTTCCAACCGCCGCCGCAGCGCACCGCGTATTTCTCGATCCGCCGCCAGCCGGGCGTGGTCTTGCGGGTGTCGTAGATGCGGGCTTTCGTAGGGGCGACAAGATCGACGTACTGCCGCGTCAACGTGGCGATGCCGGAGAGTCGCCCCAGCAGATTCAGCAGCGTCCGTTCGGCGGCCAACAGACCGCGTGCGGGGCCTTCGATGCTTCCGACGCAATGGCCCTGCTCGATCGGTCGGCCGTCTTCCGTTTCCGGCGACCATTTCAGCCGCGGATCCAGCAGCGCGAGAGTCGTTTTGACGCCCGGCAACCCTGCCACGACCCCCGGCTGGCGAGCCACGACGGCGGCTCGGCCCAAGACGTCCTCGCCCACCAGCGCCAGCGTCGTGCAGTCGCCCCAGCCGCCCAAATCTTCCGCTAATGCCAGGCGCAGAATGGCCGCGCAGTCGTTTTCGAGTCGATCGTCCCAAACGGTTTGGCGAAATTCTTTGCTCATGGGAAATAGGATAGCATGTTTTGCCGCGAATCGTCATTGGGGTGCAGACGAGAAATCTTGCTTCCCCAGTTTGGCCCCGGCGTCCAACGGGCGGACTTTAGTCCGCCAAGTGCGGCGGACTGAAGTTTCACCCTACAGTCGTGGCAACCTAGGACGCTACAAACACCCCAGCGACCCGTTCTCGCGGAGCGCCACTCCTACCCATCGCCGTCCGCGTGACTTACAATGAAATAGCGGTTTTTGTCCCATCCAGGAGCGATTTTCATGCGATCCGACATTGTCAAGCTGGGCGACGCCAGAGCCCCCCATCGAAGCCTCCTCCGTGCCGTCGGCCTGAGCGACGACGATTTCGGCAAGCCGTTCATCGCCGTCTGCAACAGCCACGTCGACATCATTCCCGGCCACGTTCATCTCGACAAGGTCGGCCAACTCGTCAAGCAGTGCGTCCGCGAGGCGGGCGGAGTGCCGTTTGTGTTCAACACGATCGGCGTCGACGACGGCATTGCGATGGGACACGAGGGGATGAAGTTTTCGCTGCCCAGCCGCGAGTTGATCGCCGATTCGGTCGAGACGATGATCCGCGCCCACGGCTTCGACGCGATGATCTGCATTCCGAACTGCGACAAGATCATGCCCGGCATGTTGATGGGCGCCATGCGCTGCAACGTTCCGACGATCTTCGTCAGCGGCGGCCCGATGGAGGCCGGCAAAACGCCCGACGGAAAAACGGTCGATGTGATCGACGTTTTCATCGGCGCCGCGGCCAAGCAGGACGGCAAGCTGAGCGCGGCCGAGTTGCTCGCGTTGGAGCGGGCCGGTTGCCCGACGTGCGGCTGGTGTTCGGGCCTGTTCACCGCCAACAGCATGAACTGCCTGTGCGAGGCCCTCGGCATGGCCCTGCCCACCAACGGCACGCTGCTGGCCACCAGCGCCGAGCGAAAGATCCTCTATCGCCGCGCCGCCGAGCGAATCGTCGCAGATGGCGCTGCAATTCGACAAGCAAGGCGAAGGCCACGGCCTGTTGCCCCGCGAGATCGTCACCGCCGACTCGATCGACAACTCGATGGTTCTCGACATGGCGATGGGCGGCAGCACGAACACCGTGCTGCACATGCTGGCCATCGCCCGCGAGGCCGGCGTCGAATACGGCATGGATCGCATCAACGAACTGAGCCGCCGCACGCCGAACATCTGCAAGGTGGCCCCGAGCAGCAAGTATCACGTCGAGGACGTTCACAACGCCGGCGGCGTTCACACGATCCTCGGCGCCGTCGGCCGCGGACGGCCCGGCTTGCTGAAGCTCGACTGCCCCACCGTCACCGGCAAGACGCTCGGCGAAAACATCGCCGACTACGACATTCGCGCGAAGAGCGTCAAGGAGGAAGCGTTGGAACTGGCCGCGGTCACTGCCGCCGGCGTTCGCACGCCCGAGGGAATGACCGCCCCGCGCCGCGCCAATTCGATCCGCGACCTCACGCCGGCCGACCTCGGCTTCGACCCGTTCGACTGCATCCGCGAGGTCGAAAACGCCTACAGCCAGGAGGGCGGGCTGGTGATCCTCTACGGCAACTTGGCGCCGAACGGAGCGGTGGTCAAGGCCGCCGGCGTTCGGCCCGAAATGCTCAAACACTCCGGCCCCGCCGTGATTTTCGAGGCCGAAACCGCGGCCTACGAGGGAATCGTCGGCGGACGGGTCAAGGCGGGCGACGTCGTCGTGATTCGCTATGAAGGCCCGCGCGGCGGACCGGGAATGCAGGAGATGCTCGCCCCGACGACCGCCATCAAGGGCGTCGGGCTCGACGACCGCGTCGCTCTGATCACCGACGGCCGATTCTCCGGCGGAACCGCCGGCGCCTGCATCGGACACATCAGCCCCGAAGCCGCCGCGGGCGGGCCCATCGCCCTGCTGCAACCGGGCGACATGATCGACATCGACATCCCCGGCCACTCGCTAACCGTTCGCCTCAGCGATGAAGAACTCGCCCGGCGAGCAAAGCAGTGGAAGCCCCGGCCGCCGCGCTACACCGCCGGCTGCCTCGGCAAGTACGCCGCGTTGGCCACCAGCGCCGACACCGGCGCGGTGCTCAAGTGGGACTGAAGAACCCCGAAGCCACGACCGAGGGTCACGCCGTGGTGACGAGCGCGGCCGACAGTCGCGGCAAGTAAATGAGGGCGGACGGAGGAGGTTGTCGGGAGTCGTTGACACTCGGGAGGGAAAATCCTCTCCGACAACCTCCTCCATCCGCTTCCGCTCGCAAACCGTTGGACTTGCCCCGCGCGGCACAGACAGTCGGGCTCGGCGTAATGTTGTAGACAAAATGGTTGGACCAGTCGCTCACATATAACGTGGGTTATGCTGGGAGAAGGGTTTCTTCTAGCACAGAGCCACAATGGGAGGACTGGTCCAACCATTTCGTCTACGTCTATGTTGCCGCGCCGGGGACAAGCCCTTTGGCCTACGTCAGCCTACGGTTCATCGCTCCTTCTTGTGAGTCTCGATTGTCGAGATCGTCGCTCCGCGGGATTGGGGGGCCGCGGCGTGCGCCCAGCAAAGAACCAACCGTCGCAACTGACGATCGATCCGTCGGCCAAAACGCAGATACGCCCGCAACTCGACGCGCACAGGCACGTCCCAATGGTTGTGGCCGATCAACACATCGTCACCGGCGACGAAATTGCTGTTGCTCATGGCCCGATCCTCACGCCTTCACTTCCTACTACGGAGGACCGTCCCGCGCGGTTCGGGGAACTTTGCCGGCATTTCACCGTGCGGGGAGATCGACCAACGGTGTGCCACTGCTTCGCAGAAGCAGTGCGGGGCCATAACCTGCTGCTCCGGCACTGCTTGTTCCAAGCAGTGGCACACGGCGGCGAGAAATGGCTGGCTACGCCGGCATTGCGCAAGGAACCGCCCGGCAAGAGAATCCTTCTCTCACCGGGCGATCTGTTAGCGGATTGGCTACGAAGCAACGGCGTTGCGGAAGGTTTCGCGCCAATCCGATTCGATGTTAGTGCTCTCCGTGATGGGGCCCTCTTCCACCCCTCTGGTGGTCAGGCTTGCTCACCGACCGCAACAGTTTCAGGATTTCCGCCTGCTGCGTTTCCAGCGCGGTGAGCCGGGCCTCGATCGATCGATAACCGGCAGTCGGCTTCTCGGCCGCGCACTTCTTCGCCTCGCACTTCTTCGCCTCGTGCTTCTTCCCACACGTGCACGCCTCAGGAGTCTTCGCCCCGCACTTGCTGCATGCCACAGGCCCGGGCTTCTTCACCCCGTGCTTCTCGCCATCGGATACTTTCGAGACGAGCACGCGCGTTCCGCCTTCAGCATCCTTGAAGACGCGGACGTGCATTTTGCCGTCAGGAGGCCCCTGCTGGCCGCCGAACGATCCCATCATCATCCCCATCGGTCCCATGCCCGGATGCTGGCCCATCGGCCCCATGCCGGGATGCTGGCCCATTGGCCCCATGCCGAACGGTTGGCCCATCATTGGTCCCATGCCGGGATGCTGGCCCATCGGTCCCATGCCGAACTGTTGGCCCATTGGTCCCATGCCGAACTGTTGGCCCATTGGTCCCATGCCGCGATGTTGGCCCATCGGTCCCATGCCGGGGTGGCCGGATTGGCCTCGAAATTGACCCC
The DNA here is from genome assembly GCA_963719005.1 of uncultured Planctomycetia bacterium. Taxonomy (GTDB): domain Bacteria; phylum Planctomycetota; class Planctomycetia; order Pirellulales; family Thermoguttaceae. The sequence continues at coordinate 236,151 of CAVRAR010000014.1, read as the reverse complement.
ACTTCTCGCGAAGAGCCCGCATTCCGTCCGATAGCGGCCTCTTCATTTCACTCATTCTCGTCGCCAAAAACCGCTGCAGGTGGCGCACGCCGACGGCGAACTCGTCGAAACTCAGTTTTCCGTCTTTGTTCGTATCCAAGCGGCTGAATAACACCCTGGCGTTGAGCGTGGGGGGCGTCGCGACCGCGCCCATCGGCCTGGCGATGGGGCGACCTGGCAGGGCCGGCCCCTTCAGTGCTCCGGCCTGACCGCCGACGATCAGCGTGCCGCTGTTGATGATTACGGTCCCGCCGTTGATAATCAGTGTGCCGTTGACGACCAGCGTGCCCCTTTCACTCGTATTGACGGCCGCGTGACCATCGGGCCGCGGGCCAGGGGCCTTCGCCATTGGGCAAGGACCCTTCGCCAGTGGACACGCGCCCTTCGGCGCTGGGCAAGCAACCTTCGGCCAAGCAACGGGGCCCTTCGGAGAAGCGAACGGAGCCGCCATCTGCTGCGGTCCATGCCCCATCGGCCCCGGGCGATGGCCTTCCGGCCCCGGGCCGCCGCGCCGAGCAGCGACGGCCTCGATCAACTGCCGCTTCGTCAGCTTGCCGCCGTGCTTCTCAATGGTTTGAAGAAGCAAGTGCCTCATATGTTCGGGCATGCCCGCCGGAACTTCGTTGGGCGTAATGACGCCGTCGTGGTTGGCATCGAGGCGGTTGAACATTCTCTCCGGATTAGGCCCGTCGGGCCGCTTTCCATCATCTGCCCCCGCATAGCGTGGCAGCGCGACGACCGCCAAGGTCGCCATCACCAAAGCTGCAATCATCCTTCGCATTGCGTCTCTCCTAGAAGTTGGCAACAAAAATTGAAAAAAACAGGACATTCGACTCGCCGCCCTAATCCTACACAGGTAGTAAACCCGCGGATATGTCGAAGGTTCCGGGGTAATCCACGAAGCCCTCTCTAGCGGGGACAGCGTCGGATCGACCTTGTCCAGTCTCCGAAAGCCGCCTATAATCCCGCCCGAAACATCCCCTGTCAATTTCAGAGGGGGACGGAGGAGATTGGCGCCAACAAGCCCACAAAAACCGAGCGTGTTCCCCGGCAATCTCCTCCGTCCCCTTCAGTTGTAGGAGGCGACTCCCGTCGCTGATTGTCCGCTGTGAACCGGGGGCGGCGAGAGGCCGTATAGTGAGAAGTGGTCGAGCGAAACTCCGCTTGGCCGCGGCGGCGCGGCGGTGCATAATAGGAATATCCGCCAGCCCCCTTACGGCACATAGAACTAGTGGAGGAGTTTCGAGCGGCACGTCCGGTTTCGTCGCGCGGCGACTGGCGCGATTGTGTGCGACAGGACGTTGACGAAACGCACCGACGATTCCGTGGGACATCATTGGGCAAGAAATCTCGCCGTCATATATGTTACTAGCATTTGGGGACACGTTTTCACTACCAGCAGGATGCTGGACAATTGGCTTAATCCGCGGCTCGACAGCGGCCGATGAGACGACTGCCAACTTGTCTTCAAGGAGAAGAAGCAATGCACATCTACGGTCCTAGCCAGTTGCACGGTTCACAGCCCATCGGCGCTCCGCACGCGGTGCGTCCGTCGCAGCCCACGGCCCGATCCGAGGCGCCACAGATTGCCGACGAGGTCGACATTTCCGAAGCCGCCCGTTTCGCCGAGCAGATTCAGCAAATGCCCGACATCCGGGAAGACCGGTCGAAGCGGTTCGCCTCCAGATCGCCGAAGGCACTTACGAAACCAGCGATCGCCTCAACGCCGCGATCGAGCGGCTGCTCGATGAGATCGGGTAAAGGTTGCCGACATGACTAGCGAGCATTTCGACCAATTGCTTGTCGCGCTGATGGGACGGGAGAAATTCCATCCCTTCACGGTTGAACTCGCCGGCGGTCATCAATTCGAGGTCGATCATCCGACGGCGATGGTGGTCCGCGACGGCGTGGCTGTCTACCTGAAGCCAGGCGGCATCCCCGTCTGGTTCGACCACGAGAGTGTCACGCAGATTGTTGGTGACATCGCCGACAGGTCTGCCTGAGCGGCGGAAATGACGAACTAATGGGGACAGGTTCGATTACGCCCCCCCTGTAATTGGACCTGTCCCCGTTTCGTTTTCTCCTATCGCCGTTTTCGATTCCGCTTGCGGGCCTTCTTTTGTAGCTTCCGTTTTGCCTTGGCCTGTTTTTCGGCTTTCCGTTGATGATCGCGGTCAACTCCGAAGCGTAGCGGTGAATCGCTGAAACTCGGGAAGCGGTCGAAATGCGGCCTTGGAGGGTTGTCGGGGGCAATCCCGAGCCCCGGAACGCCCAACTCTTCGCGGACGTCGCCCCAATCACCGCAAATCGTCTCGTCGATCACCCCGGCTGCGAACGCCCGCTCAATCGCCTCGGCCGCCTCCGTCGCCTCCAAGTCGAGAAAATCACAAACGATGAGACCGTTTAAGCTGTACTCGCTTTCGTGGCGAGAAAGCTGGTTGATGAGTGTCTTTACGACTTCGTCGCGCGATTCAGGATGCCGTTGGGCAATGTGAGCAAGCCCATTGGCCGCCACGACTCGCGGGTATTCGCGGTTCAACGTGTCGGCCAGATAGGCCGTCAACGCCGGAATGGCCGGTGGACCGATATTGGCGAAGACTTCGGGAAACTCCTTCAGATACCAATCGTCGTCCATTTCGTCGAATCGGTTTTGCATACTCAGCAGCGGCTCGACGGCCTCGATCGCCCGCAATTGCCCCAGCGCCCGCCAGGCATGGATCGAGGCCGCCCCGGCAGGCCACTCAAACGCCTCGTCCTTCTCCTCTTCCCACAGCCGGGCAATCTCGATCAGCGCGGGAATGTGCTGCTCGGTCAGCCCCAATTCGGCCACGTAGTCTGGCATTCCCTTTCCTGGACCGAATCTGGGATCGCCAAACGTAAACAGCCGATCCAACGGCGGCGGATACGAAGGTGCTTCAGCCATTTCGGTTTCTCCTTCTCAGCCTGTGTTGCTGGTTCTTAGCCTTTTTCACGCAAACAAAGCAGGGCCTCTCCTTCGTTCGCTCGATGAAAACGCTTCTCGCCCCGTAGGGGCGTGGCAGCCCAGCCCAGGGCAACGCCCTGGGGAGAGTGGCGACCGTTGTGTCCGCGCGTCGGCCCAACGGGCCAAGCGTTCGGTGAACCGTTGGCCCTTTGGGCCGACAATGCTGTTCTCTGCGCCAATTCTTCCCCAGGGGGTTGCCCTGGGCTGGGCGAACCATGCTCCTTCGGAGCAGTCATCGTGTTGCCAAGAAGTCCTGCCTCGCCCCCATGACGCCACCTCTATGATCCTACTAACGGTTGCGCATTCATTGTACAATTGACAGCGAGCATGGGGAGGGTACGCAGGAACTGTCTTGAACCAATTGGAAATGGAAATTCTCGGTCGCCTGGGTTAGAATCTTCCCCCAGACGAGGAGAATTTCATGAGTGGACAACGACGACATTTCGGCACGGACCAGAAGGCTGCCATTCTCAAGAGGTATCTGGTCGATAAAGTGCCCATCTCGGACCTCTGCGACGAGTACGGCATCAAGCCGAACCAAATCTACGCCTGGCAGAAAATCCTGTTCGACAACGCGCCGGCCGCCTTTCACCCGGTCGCCAAACGCGAGGCCAGGAGGCTTTCCGCCCAGGAGGAGGAAGTCGCCCGACTGCGGGCCAAGCTCGTTCAGAAGAACGAGGTCATCTCCGAACTGATGGAGGAGAACGTCCGCGCAAAAAAAGAGAATGGGGAACTCTAAACGGACGTTGGGTTCCCCACGACACTCGCGATGAAGTGGTCGATTACGTGCGCCGTTGGAACGAGCGCACGGAGATTCCCGCCAGAAAGTTCGTGGCTTGGCTGGGCATTGGCCAGAGCAAGTTCCACGACTGGAAGGATCGCTACGGCAAGCGGAACGAACACAACGGCTGGGTGCCGCGCGACTGGTGGCTCGAAGATTGGGAGAAGCAGGCCATCATCCGCTTCTCCTTCGAGTATCCACTGGAAGGCTACCGGCGTTTGGCGTTCATGATGCTCGACCGCGACGTGGTGGCCGTCAGTCCCAGCAGCGTCTATCGCGTATTGAAGGCGGCGGGCCGCATCGGGCGCTCGACGAACAAGCCGTCGAAGAAAGGCACGGGCTTCCAACAGCCGCAAAAACCCCATGAACACTGGCATATCGACATCAGCTACCTCAACATCCACGGCACGTTTTACTACCTGACGACGATCCTCGACGGCTACAGCCGCTACACCGTGCATTGGGAGATTCGCCGCTCGATGACCGAGCAAGATGAACTGACGATCCTGCAACGCGCGCGGGAGAAGTTCCCCAAGGAGACGCCGCGGATCATCAGCGACAACGGCTCGCAGTTCTTGGCGAAAGACTTCAAGGAGTTCATCCGCATCTGTGGGATGACGCACGTGCGCACCAGCCCGTACTATCCACAGAGCAACGGCAAACTGGAGCGATTCCACGGGAGCATCAAGGGCGAGTGCCTGCGGCCGGGCACGCCGATCTCGCTGGAGGATGCCATCCGCATTGTGGCTCGTTACGTGGAGCACTACAACGAGGTGCGATTGCACAGCGCGATTGGCTATGTGGCGCCGGCGGACAAATTGGCGGGCCGTGAGGCGGAGATCTTCGCAGCCCGCGATCGCAAACTGACGGAGGCCCGCGAGCGTAGAAAGGAGCAGCGAGAGGCGGCCCGTTTGCGGACGGTTGCCTGATCGAAGGAAGGACGTTACGATGAGAGACGACCTGGGCGGAGGATAGGGCTCCGGTGGGAACCGACCCGAGCGCCGCCCCAGGGGTTGTGAGCGAGGTCCGGGCGGTGGTTCTGCTGCCGCCCACCTCCCTCGCTTACAACACCAAAGCGAAAAATCCAAGCACTACCAACCAACTTCAACACCCGGACGATCCTAGCAAGCCAATCGAAGTTTCCATTTCACGCTGAACCAAGACAATGTCAAGAATCCCTCGAGCTCGAAAGATGTTATCAGAGAAGGGGCAAGAAAGGGGGCAGAACTGTTTTTCGTAAAAGCGTTCTCTCTATACGTGAACTTCCGCTTCACTCCGCCCCTGGCCCGCGTATTTCGCGCGAATCGGCGCAACGACTTCGGCCAAGAACTCATCGACCTGCTGCGGGGCGCGGCCGACGAATTGCATGGGCTCGGTCGCGGCGGCGAGATCGACCTTGGCGAATGCTGAATCGGCGGCTAGGCGATCCATGAGATCGTTCCGGCCGCCTTGCTCTTTCACGACTGCCGAGGCGGCTTGGCTGTGGCGGCGGATGCGCTCGTGCAGGTCTTGGCGATCGCCGCCGGCGGCTACGGCGGTCATTAGGATGTTTTCGGTGGCCATGAAGGGCAATTCGGCTTGGAGATGGGCGGCAATCACCTTCGGATAGACGACCAGACCCGAGGCGACGTTTTGGCAGAGGATCAGCACGGCGTCGGTCGCCAGAAACGCCTGCGGCAGCGTCAAACGTCGATTGGCGCTGTCGTCCAAGGTGCGTTCGAGCCACTGCACCGACGCGGTTTGCGCGGCGCTCAATTCGAGGCTCGTGACGAATCGGGCCAGCGAGCAAATCCGCTCGCTTCGCATCGGGTTCCGCTTGTAGGCCATCGCCGACGAGCCGATTTGATCCTTCTCAAACGGCTCCTCCACTTCCTTGCGATTGGCCAGCAGCCGCAGATCGGTCGCCATCTTGTGGCGCTCTGGCCGACGCCGGAGAGATTGCCGAGGACGTACGAATCGATTTTCCGCGAATAGGTTTGCCCGCTGACGGCGTAGGCGGCGTCGAAACCGATCTTGCGGCAGATCAACTCCTCCAGCTTCCGCACCTTCGCGTGGTCGCCGTGGAAAAGCTCCAAGAAGCTCGCCTGCGTGCCGGTCGTGCCCTTGTTGCCCAGGGCCTTGAGGCTGGCGATGCGGTGTTCGATCTCGGCCAGATCCATCGCGAAATCGTACGCCCAAAGACACGCCCGCTTGCCGACGGTCGTCGGCTGGGCGGGCTGGAGATGGGTGAAGGCGAGGCACGGCAGGTCGCGGTATTTCGCGGCGAAGGTGGCCAGCGAGTCGATCACGGCCGCCGCCCGGCGGGCGACCATCTGCAAGCCCTCGCGCAGCAGCAGCAGGTCGGTGTTGTCGGTCACGTAGCAGCTTGTGGCACCCAAGTGGATGATCGGCCGGGCGTCGGGACAGAGGTCGCCGTAAGCATGGACGTGGGCCATCACGTCGTGCCGCAGCTTTCGCTCGTAACGGTCCGCGGCCTCGAAGTCGATGTCGTCGACGTGCGCCCGAAGTTGTTCGATCTGTTGTCGCGTAATCGCCAATCCCAGTTCCGCCTCGGCCTCGGCCAGTGCGACCCAAAGCCGCCGCCATGTGCTGAACTTCCGCTGCGGACTCCACAGCAAGCTCATCTCGGGCGAGGCGTAGCGGGAAATCAGCGGATTGTCGTATTGATTAGGATTGTCGGGCATGGGCTGGCCTATGGATCGTCGTTCGAGGTTTTCCGTCGGTTTTGCGTTGTGACAACACCTTGCACAACTTGCCGCGATCATATCGGCCCGGAGGACCATTTGACAATAGCCCGGCGATTTTGCGGGACGCACTGGGGCGTGGCGAGTTCTCTTGGCCGAGGCTTTGCTGGGCGAAAGTCGGCATTTCGTCCACCATAAGTGCTCTCTTGGGAGGTGTATGACATTGGCGCAGCCGGCCTCGAAGGGGCGAAATGGGGAAGGCCAGGGCGACGCCCTGACCTGGGCAAACCACGGGGCCTTCGGCCCCTCAGTTGAAACAGCCCTTGAAACAACGCCTGACTTGACAAATCGCCAAAACGGTTCCAAAACGGTTCCATAATGGTTCCATAGTGGACTCCGAAGGAGTTGGCGATGGCGACGATCAGCGAATGCTCGGCCTACGATTGCGAGTTTATTGCGCTGGCCCAGGACTTGGGGGTTCGTCTGGTTACGGCCGACAAACCGCTCTTGAAGCAGTTTCCCGGCGTAGCTACCGCATTGGACGAATTCGTCGCTTCCTAACCCGCATTTTTCGCGGCAGACAGGAATTTTTGCCCCACCGTGGTGAGAAATGCGCGCCAACCCTCTGCCCAAAGGTGAGGGAACCACGATTTCACTCATCCAGCGTCGTTCGACCGGTCGCCACATCGAACTCGTAGATTGCCGGCACGAGCATGGCGGCGACGGTGAAACCGTAGGCGGCCGTGGCCACCAGGAACATGGCCAACGGCGACGGCGGCTCCATGAGATAACTGGTGATCGCATAAAACGTGGCGATGGGGCACATAAACGACGCCACGCCGATGGCCGAAGAGGGATTGCGCAGCCCGAGCACGGCATAGAGGCCCACGCCGCCGAAAACCATGAAGGTGAAGAAGGGGAGAAACTGCGCGGTGAACGAGCCGCTGAAGGCCATCATGATCCGCATACACACGCCCACGCCGAGGAAGAGGAAAAAGAGGGTGCCGAGGCTGGTGGCGATGGCCGCGCCCGAGTTGGCGTAAGTCATGCCCGCGTGCAAGCCGAGCACGGCGGCGAAAGCGTACAACACCGCCAGGCCGGCGAGCAGGAACAGCAGATTCTCGAAGCTCAGCCCGCCGGCGATGCAAAGCCCCACGCAGAGCAGCATCGGCAGCAGCACCATCTCCTTGGTGTTGTACAGCACGCCGCCAAGCTTGCCGAAGACGATCTCCTTCGGCGACAAGTCGGTCACCAACAGCAAGTCGAGCGCCCGGGCGTCGCGCTCGCTGGTCAACGACGTGACGGCCTGGGCGTTGACCAGCACCATGCTTAGCAGGGCGAGCCCGACGAGAATCAGATCGCTTTCGCCGCCGGCCCTGAAATACAGTCCCGCCGCGGCCAGGGCGAAGAGGACCAGATACGCCAGCCGCACGACGAGAATTCTTCGGCCGTAAGCCCAGGTGCGAATTTCGCGCCAGATTATGGGGTTGTCCCAGACGCGGCGGGTCGCTGAAGGGGACAGGGGAGAGGGGAGAGGGGAGAGGGAATCGCTTGCAGCCGAGGCCGGTTGGGGCGGCGGTTCAGGTTGTTGCGGCAGTTCAACCGCCACACCAATGGAGACCGTCCGCTCGTCTTCCCTCTCCCCTCTCCCCTCTCCCCTCTCCCCTTCCCGCGACGGATTCCAAACTCGCACCATCGCCACGGCGATGCCGTTCAGCAGCAATGCGATCGCCACGGCGGTCACAAGAAACAGATGGACCGGCGTGCCCAGCCAGCCGAGCGCCGGCTGGTCGTGTACGTAAGGGCGAGCCGCTTCGAGGATGGCTTGCCACGGGCTCAGTCCGGCGGCCAGTCCGCGGCAGGACAACCCTGCGAAACTCTCGCCCAACATGCCGGCGGCGATGATCTCGCCCACGGCCAGCCACAATACGAGGACCAGCACAGTCATGGCCAGCGCCTGAAAGGTCTTCTCGCGCCAAAGTGCCAGCGTCGAGCCGAGGCTTCCGCAAACCAGGGCGGTGGCCAACGTCACGGCGAACGCCCGGGCAATCTGCCCGTACGACACGCCGCCCAACAACGCCGTTAATAGGAAAACTGGCAGGGCGGCGGCCAGCAGCACGAGCACCGTCAGGAGGCTGGCCAGCAGCTTGCCAAAAACCAACTCGCAATTCGAGAGATTCGTCAGCAGCAGCAGGACGAGCGTCTTGCGATCCTTTTCGTGGGCGACCTCGCTCGCCGCCATCAGCGCCGAGAAGAACGCCGCCAACGCCAACTGCAAGGGAGCGAGAATCTGAAACAGCGCAGTGGCGAATCGAGCCAGATCACCCAGATCGCAGACCAACTGCGTGCCGGTCAGCACCAACCACGCCGTACACGTCAGCACCAACAGCGCCAACGCGTAGGTTGTCCGGGCGACGTAGAGTTTGATTCGCCGCGGAGCAATCGCCACTTCACGCGAGAAAACCGGACCAACCAGCAAGGCAATTCTCCAGCAAAGGAAACATCCAACGGCGCCAGCCACTCATGATAACACGGCTCGTTCAAGAACAGGAGCCCTGGCGCCAACTTCCTTTGGCGGGAATCAAGAGGATAGACGGAATGGATTCCGTTCTGCGGGCGAAGACGGCCGCTTGTCACATTCCAGAGCCGCTGGCTGGCGGAGTGTAGCCGCTGGCCGGGGGTGTGAAGCCGCTGCCGCCCGACGGCATGGAAGTGTTAGCGGACGGTGAGTAACTGCTGCCGCTCGATGGCGGATAGCTGCTGCCGCTCGATGGCACATAAGTGCTGCCGCTCGACGGAGAAGTGCCGGCCAACGGCGGCGCATAACTGGCCGGAGTGACGCCGGAACTCGTGTTCGGTGTGGTCGATACCGTTGCCGAGCCGTCCGGGCGATATTCGCTGGTGCTGCCGGGCCGATAGGCTGGCGGCTCCGATGTGCCGGTGCTCGAAGGCGAATAGCGGTTCGCGCCCGACGCCGAAAGGTTGGTTGCGCTCGCAGTGGGATAGCCTGATCCGCTTGCGCCCGTACTTGCCGGCGTGTAGCCGGAACCGGACGGCGTGTAGCCGCTGCCGCCGGTCGAGGGCTGGGTGGCATCGGGTGAGCCGTAGCGACTTCCCGCCGACGGCGTGTAACTGCTGCCGGACGACGGATAACCGGTGGAAGGCGAGTATCCGCCCGTAGACGGCGGATAACCGCCGGCCGACGTCGAACTGGTCCCCGACGGACCAGAAGCGCTGGGCGAGGTGTCTCTGTAACGAGAGCCGTCGCTCGGCGCGGCCGCCGGCGCGATCATAACTGCCGGTGGCAGTTGGGTTGTAGGTGCCGCCGGCGGTTGCGTCGTATCGGTTCGCGCCGCCGCTGTAACCGGTCGCGCCCGTGCTCGAACCGGTCGTCCCGCCGCCGTATCGGCTTGAATCGGTGCTAGGATACGATGGATCGCTGCGGACCGGATTCGGGGGCAGATCGTTCCCAGATGCGCCGCTCGGCGGGTAGTTGCTCGGTGAATAGCCGCTGCCGCTCGGAGGATAGTTTCTCGGGGCGTAACTGCTTGGGGCCGTGGAGCCCGTTGGCGGGTAGCCGCCCGAAGACGCACCCGTGTCATATCCTCGTCCGCCAGCCGAGCTTGCCGGTGGAGTTCCATAAGCGTTAGCGCCCGGCACGCCGGCGGTGCTTGCCGTGTAGGGAGTTCCGCCATAGCCACTGTAGCCGGACGGGGTGGCTGGGGTGGCGCCGGCGGCGGTTGACGGGTATTGTGTGTTCGGATAGCTGTTTGGTGTATTGTAGCCAGTGTTTGGCGGGTTGTAGCCTCCCTGGGCGCCGGGCTGTCCGAACGGCGGCGAAGCAGGCGGATTCGTTGCCGAATACGTGCCCGATGGCGGGGTCGCAGTGTTGCCTGCGGCGATTCCCGCGGGTTTCTCCGGCGCACCGACGCCGCTGGGCGTGGCGCCCTGGGTGGAGGAGAATGGGCTGGTTCGCCAGAATGCCCAACTACTCCCGCTTCCGCTGGAGCAGCCCGATAGAGCAACCAGAGTCGAAACAGCCAACGCCCAGCACGCCATATTTTTTCGCATGGTTTCGGTCCTTCGAAGCCAAGAGAAGATCGAACGCTCTCAGATTAAGATCGAACGCTTCCGTGCGTTTGATTATTCCTTTTCCGCAAACTTTGCCGGTTATGCGGGGAATTCCGCTAATCGACGAGAACTCAGCCCTCGCCGAGGGCAAAGGCAAGGAAAACTCGGGCGGATTATAGATACCTTCCCAGACGGGTCAATGGCAGAATGATGCGATTCTTAAGCGGAGTGGATCGTGGAGCGAAAGGAATTATAGGACAAATGGGACAAATGGGACGAATAAGTCCCATTCGTCCCATGAGTCCCATAGTCTCCGTTGGGGGGGCACTGCAACTGCCACCCCAACATCCAGAACGTTTGGCCGGCCGCTTAGAACTCCACGCCGGGCTCTTCCGGCCCCATTAGATCCGTAATTCGTTTTTCGACGAGTTGCCTGCGGGCCTTGGTGCGTTGCTCGACGATTTCGCGCAGGTGTTTGAGGGTTTCCTCCAATCGCTTGAGTTCCAGTTCGTGGCGTTGCTGGCGAACGTCGAATTGCTTGTTCACCACGTCAACGATCTGTGCCTTGAGTTTCTCGCGCTGCTCCTTCGACGCCTGCCGGTACTGCATGGCCAATTCCTGAGATTGCTGCTCGAACTCCATGTCCGCCCGTTGCAGCTTGAACATCTCTGGATCGCGCATAGGCATTCCGGGCGCGGTGCCGGGCATCATTTGGCCCATCGGCATGCCGCGCCCCCCTGGCATCCCGTGGCCGCCAAAGGGCGATTGAGGCTGGTCGCCGGGGCGCTGGCCGCCGATCCCGCCGGACCCTCCCATTCCGCCGCCGGGCGGCATCATGCCGGGACCGCCGCGATGGTCACGCGGCCGTTCGGCCCCGCCCGGTCCGCCAGGCATTCCCGGCCCCGCACCGGGACCAACGTCACCGCCGCGCGGCCGGTCCGGCCGTTCCGGTCTGTCGGCGGGACCGCCGTCGGGAGGACCGGGGGGCGGTTCATCCAACGCGGCATCGTCGGCAGGAGCGTTCGGACGGGCCGGAGCCGCAGCCTCATCGCGAGGACGGTCGCCACCACCGCCAGATTGTGCCCAAGCGCTGCATGCCCAAAGCAGCCCAATCGCCACAATTGCCAGAAGAATCACAGTATACTTCTTCATGCGAGTCATCGTGTCGTCTCCTAGTTTTTGATTGAGAGTTTACGGTGTTAGAGTGAGGCTTCAACAAGTCCCCTCTCCCTTTGGGAGAGGGGAGAAGTTCTTTCAGAGCGAGTCTGCCTGAATTGTTTCGCGGAATTGTTCCAAGCGATACTGAGCCTGTCCGAAGACATCAGTCCTGAACGCCTGGTTCTCTTGAACGCAGAGCATCTGCCAGCCGACCTGTTCCAATTGTTCGTCGAGCGAGTCGTCCCATTGCGGCTCGTCGGCCGTTGAGACGCTCTTGGCGCGCGACGTTTGGGAGGGGGCGACTTGATGTTTGTGATGTTTGGTCGATGCAATCTGTTTCGGCGGAGCAACGGGATTGTCTTGGCGGTCTACAGCGCTGCGCATCCAGATCGCCGCGACGGCAATCAGCAACGAGGCCGCCAATAATCCGGCCACGAGCAGACGCGGCCGATACCGTCGTCTGCGTGAAGGCGCCGCCCTCGCCCTCGGTCCCTCTCCCAAAGGAAGAGGAGAGGCGGATCGCGGCGGCTGCGCAGCTTCGAGCATCTCACCGAAGGCGAGCCATGCCTCACGCAACGACGCGGTCTCTGGATCGAGCAGGTCGGACGGCTTATCGCCGGCGGCCGTTGCTTCCTCCAGCGATCGCAACGATGTTTCGAGGTCGCTTTTCATGATTCCTTCTCCACCAACAATGCACGCAGCGCCTCCAGTCCGCGGCGGCAGTGACTCAAGGTCGTGCCCAACGGGCAATCGATCATTTCGGCGATCTCGGCGAAACTGAACTGACCGTAATATCGCAGCAATAACACGCGGCGCTGCGGCGGCGACAACCGATCCAAGGCCGCCGCGAGTTGCCGGTTCTCCTCCGCCCGCATCGCCGCCGCCGGCGGATCGGCGGCCGCGCAGAGCGGTTCGTGCTGTTTCCAGCCGTCGTGATCCAGGTTGACGTGGATTCCGTTCCGGCGGCTGCGGTCGCAGACAAGCCGGTCGGCAATCCGCAGCAAGTACGCGCGGGCGGTGCCCTGCTCGCGATAGCTTGCCCGGCCTTGCCAAGCGCGGCAAAACACCTCCTGGCTCAATTCGTCGGCCACGTCGATGCGGCGGACTGACGCCAAGAGAAAGCCGCGCACGACCTGGGCATGTTCGCGAACCCAGTCCGCAAACCGATGCTCGTCGTCGGTGTTCCGTCCGCGATCGGCCATGCTACCTATTATAAACGCGAAGAGCAGGGACTTATTGCAGCAAATCGCAGACGTAGAAACGGCGTCTTGCCGTTTTCTGCCGACCCAAACCATCGGGAACCCTCGAAACGACGCGGCAAAACGCCACGTCTGCTACCAACTGTCGATCGAACGACAGCCAGACAAGCCGTCCCGCCCGGCTATTTCTGTTTCTCTTTGGTCTCTTTGGTTTCCGTGACCACGTCGGGCTTGAAGACGGCGTGGCAGTCTTCGCAGCTCTGGTTGAGCTTCTTCATGGCCTCGTCGGTGGCGGGCAGATCGCCCTTGTGAATGGCGGCGTTTGCCGCGCCGGCGTGGTCGCGCATCGCTTGGGAGAACTTCTGCCACAGCTTCACTTGCTCGGCGTTCTTCGTGGCCGAGGTGTCGGTGATGACGCCTTGAGCGATCGCCGCGATTACCGCCGTATAGCCGGCACTGTCCTTCGCCTTCTTCTTGAACTTCGTCTTGCCGAGACAGAACTTGAGCTTCGTATTGACGATCGGCACCTGTTTCATCAGGTCGGGCAGGGCGGCGACTTTTTCCCACTTGAGCTTGCCGCCCGGCGTGGCTTCGGCGGCCGCCACTTCGTCGAGTGCGGCGACGGCCTTCTTCGCCGCGACGTACTTCTTCGCCGCGGCCACGTCCTGGGCGGCCTCGATCAGGGCCGTCGCGGCCACGTCCTGGGCGGCTTTGATCAGAGCCGGGGCCTTGTCCTTATACTTGTTGTCCTTATCGTGCAGCCCCAGGGCCAAAACGATGATGGCCAACGTGTTCGACTCGCGGCCGACCTTGCCTTCCGAATCCTCGTATTCCTCCTTGCTGGCCACGGTGTTCTTCATCGACTCGATGTACTTGTCGGCCTGCCGCACGAGGTCTCCGGCCGGGGCAAAGGTCGAGACCTTCGCCGCATCGGCCGCGCGGACGTGCGCTTGGACAACGAACACGCCCAGCACGGCGACGATGGCGGCGACGGATAGAGAGCGGCTGTTCAACATCATAAGCTTTCTCCTATAATGGCCGAAGCACCGGCCACAGGTGGGATATTGCGGCAGCGGGAAACGAATCCCCTAGGACTAGCTTGCCAGACGGTTTGGGGCGTGTCAAGAAGTCCCTTCCGCAGGGGTGCAGTAACGGATTACGGTGGTCGCCTCCGAACCGTTTAGCCGCCGCGTCCACGCGGCGCTGCGGTTGCGGGCGCTTCTGCGCCGCGTGGACGCGGCGGCTAAACCGTCTTCCCATTTTGACCATAGACAATTACTGCGCCCGCATCCGTCACGGGGTCATCAGTTTTTGCCCTACAGCGAAAAACTGCTCCGCCCCGTTCCATTCGCCGTTTGGGCGGTTACAATGAGCCAATCTCGGCGAGGGACGTGCAGCAACCATGGCAAGAGCGACCTACAAGGATGCCGGCGTCGATCTGGAGGTGTATCGCGAGTCGATGGCCCGGCTGCCGCGGCTGCTTTCGCGGACCTATTCGCCCCGCGTCATCCCCCTAAAGGATGGGTTCGCCGGCCTCTTCCAACTCGATTTCACCAACCAGCTTTTCGCCCGGCACTACAAAGACCCCGTGCTGATCTCTTGCACCGACGGCGTGGGCACGAAGCTCAAGGTTGCCGTGGCGGTCGGCAGGCACGATACGGTCGGCATCGACCTGGTGGCGATGAGCGTCAACGACGCCCTGTGTTGTGGGGCCGAGCCGCTGTTCTTCCTCGATTACGTGGCCATGCCCAAGGACGATCCGGGCATGCTTGAGGCGATCGTCGACGGCATCACCAACGGCTGCATTCAGGCCGACTGCGCCCTGCTTGGCGGCGAGACGGCGATCCTGCCCGACATCTACGCCCCCGGCGATTACGACCTGGCCGGCTTCTGCGTCGGGGTGGCCGAGCGCGAGCGGGTGATCGACGGCCGGGCGATCGAGCCCGACGACGTGGCGATCGGCGTGGCATCGACCGGCCTGCACTCGAACGGCTACAGCCTCGCCCGGCGAATCGCGTTCGACATCGCCAAACTGAACGTGACGGACTACGTCGAGGAGCTTGGCCAGACGGTCGGCGACGCCCTGCTGACGCCGACGCAGATTTACGTTCGCCCGGTGCGAAAGGTGTTGGCGTACTACCGCGTGAAGAACGTGGTGCACGGCATCGCCCACATCACTGGCGGCGGCCTGCACGAAAACCTCGAACGGATTCTGCCGCCAGACATTCAAGTCGAGATCGACCGCGGCAGTTGGCCGATGCCGCCGGTCTTCCCCTGGTTGCAGCGTCTCGGCGAGGTCGATCAATCGGAAATGGACCAGGTCTTCAACATGGGCATCGGTCTGGTTCTTCTCGTCTCACCCTACTACGCCGAGAGCATTCGTCATCAACTGGCCGACTCCGGCCTGACCAGTTGGGTGATCGGCCGAGTCCGCCGCGGCCCGCACGGCGTCGTCTGGTCGGGCGACGGCGGGCGATGCGAAGGGAAGTAGCGAGAGACGCGAGAGAAAGCAGCGTTGTGTTAGCCCGAAGGGCTTCCGTAGGGTAGCCCAGGGTTGCCGCGCAGCGGCTACCCTGGGCTACAATGGCGCAAACCGCCATAAACCCCAACGGGGTTTCGCATCGGGGGCGACGATTGCGCAACCACGTCGGAATTGATACAATAGGGCGTCGCCCGAGCCATGATCTTGCGCACGCGCGCAACATGATCCGCACCGGTCAGAGAATGCCATAACCGGACTGTCACTTTGCCGGCTCGCGCAAACCGATCACCCTTAAAGGCCGTCAGGGGTAGCTTGGCGAAAACCCAAGAATCGTGTCCAATGAGGGCGAAGACCACCAGCGCCGATTGACATAAAATGCACGAAGAACGCCAACAGCGACTCGCCGAGTTTGCCGCCTGGGCCAGGCAATACATCAAGGGCGACGAGAAGGGCGAGGCTCAGATCTTTCTCGATCGCCTCTTTAGCGCTTTCGGCCTCAAAGGAGTGCAAGAAGCCGGGGCCCGCTGCGAAGAACGCATCAAGAAAGCCGACAACGGCGGCACCGCCTTCGCCGACCTGGTTTGGAAGCCGGTCGTGCTGATCGAGATGAAACGCCGCGGCGAAGACCTCCGCCGTCACTACCGCCAGGCGTTCGACTATTGGACGCGCCTGGTGCCCGGCCGGCCGCGATACGTCATCCTCTGCAATTTCGACGAATTCTGGGTCTACGACTTCGAGACCCAGATGGATACGCCCGTCGATCAGGTTTGCGTCGAGGAATTGCCGAAACGCTGGGGGCCACTGGCGTTTCTTTTCCCGAACCGCGAGAAACCCACCTTTGGCAACGATCAGCAGGAAGTCACCCGCCAAGCGGCGGATCGGCTGGCGACGTGTTTCAACAAGCTAATTGCCCGCAAGTTGGACCGAACACTGGCACAACGATTCACGCTCCAAATGCTGGTAGCGATGTTTGCCCAGAGCATCGGACTGCTTGAGAAGTACTTCGTAAACCAACTGCTGGACGACTGCAGGAGCCCCAGAGACAGCTTCGATCTGTTGGGCGGACTGTTCACCGCCATGAACACGCGAGGCGGCACCTCGGGCGGCCGATTCCACGGGGTCAATTACTTCAACGGCGGTTTGTTTGCCGAGCCTGCCCGAATCGAGCTCTACCCGGACGAACTGGCACAACTCAAACAGGCCGCAAGGTCGGATTGGTCGAGGGTGCGGCCGGAAATCTTCGGCACGCTTTTCGAGCATTCGACCGGCAAGCCCGAGCGACACGCCTACGGCGCCCACTTCACCAGTCCGGTCGACATCATGAAGATCGTCGGCCCCACGATCGTCGAACCGTGGCGCGAAAGGATCGCCGAAGCGAAAACGTTGGCTGGGCTCCGCGATCTCTTGCAGCGGATGCATGAATTCAGAGTGCTCGACCCCGCGTGTGGCTCCGGCAACTTCCTTTACATCGCCTATCGTGAAATGAAGCGACTGGAGGCACACGTCCTCGATCGCATCAGCCAGACCTCAAAAAAGTTATCCGCGGAACAACTGGCGTTCGGCTACTTCGTTACCGCATCGAACTTTTTCGGCATGGACATTATTCCCTTCGCGGTCGAGTTGGCAAAAGTAACGATGATGATTGCCCGAAAACTCGCGATCGACGAGTTGCATATCACCGAGCCAGCGCTGCCGCTCGACAACCTGGACGCAAACTTTCGGACGTGCGACGCGCTGATCGACGAGGCCGGTAATCCCACGCAATGGCCTAAGGTGGACGTGATCATTGGCAATCCGCCGTTCTTGGGAGCGAAGCGGCTCAAGCCGGAACGCGGGCCGGACTACGTCAACGCGATTCGCCGCGCGTACCCCGACGTGCCCGGCATGGCCGACTACTGCGTCTACTGGTTCCGCAAGGCGCACGATCACTTGCCCACTTGCACGACCGAAGACCCGGTTTCGGGCCGCGCCGGGTTGGTCGGCACGCAAAATGTACGCAATAACCAGTCACGCGTCGGCGGGCTTGATCACATCGTGAAGACCGGAACGATCGTTGAGGCAGTCGACAACCAGCCTTGGTCGGGAGAAGCGAACGTTCATGTTTCGATTGTCGATTGGGTCAAGACGCACAACGAGAAGGTCTTGCCCGCCAAACGGCGGCTTTGGTACACAACCGATCCTTCGTTGCCGTTGCTGGATGGGTCGCCGAGAAAGCGCGGCCGGATGGCCGTTGCGACGCCAGGAAAACGCCGTGCGATCAGGAAGGAAAAGTCCTACGAATTGGCTTATCGCGATTGCGGGTACATAAATTCGGCTTTATCAGATGACATTGACGTGAGCAAGAAACGTGTTTTGGAGTGTAACAAGATTCCAAAGCGATGTTACCAGGGCAAAATTCCTGGTTATCGGGGTTTCCTTATCGACAAGACCACGGCCATGGTTCTTGCTCGTGATTCGGCTTCGGTTGTTGTTCCATACCTAACAGGACGTGAACTTCTAAGCGATTTCCGAATCACTCGCTGGGCAATTGATTTCCGCGACATGAACATGATCGACGCGGCAGCATCTTCCAAAGCATTTGATTACTGTAAGAGAAAGGTGTTGCCCAGCGTACAAAGAAAACACGAAGTGACCATAGAAAAGAAGAGTGACATGGAGGATGCGAGGAAGGAGCACCTAGAACGCTGGTGGCAGTTTTGGAACCGTCGTGACGAACTCAACTCTGCCCTGTGCAACCTGTCGCGTTACATTGGTTGTTCACGCGTCACGCGTCGCCCGGTGATGGCGTTCGTGTCCGGGGGGATTTGTCCGAGCGACCTTATCCAAGTATTCGCGTTTGACGATGATTACTCCTTCGGCGTGCTACAAGCCGAGGCTCACTTTGAGTGGTTTCGTAAGTCGTCACGCCTCAAAGTAGAAACTGATATTCGCTATTCGGTCCGTGAAGTTTTCGACACGTTTCCTTGGCCACAGAAACCGAAAGTGAAGCAAATCAGCGCGGTGGCGGTGGCGGCACGGGAAGTGCGACGGGTACGCGACGAAGCACTCAAACGGGTTCACGGCGGCCTACGGGCCGTGTACCGCACGCTCGAATTGCCCGGGAAGAATCCATTGAAGGACGCTCACGCCGCGCTGGACGCCGCGGTCTTGGACGCCTACGGCTTTTCGCCTCGCAAGGATATTTTGTCGCAACTCTTGGAACTGAATCTCGACGTAGCCGCCCGCATCGAGGCCGGCAGGCCCGTCACGCCGCCCGGCGTGCCACCCGATTATCCCTATCCGGATCGGTTGGTCACGGAGGATTGTGTGCAAGCGGAATGACGCAATGACGGCCAGTTTCTGGTGGGTTTTATGTTCCGGCTTGCCTCTGAGGAACTCCAAACCATGCGGTCACAATTTGTGACTGCATGAGCCGACGACAGAGAATCGACGTCGAAGGCAAGCGATTCGTCCTTCTGCCGGAAACCGAATACAACCGTTGAAAGGAGTCGAACGTGGCCGAAAACAACCTGCCGCAAAGCGGAAGCGTCGGTTTCGAGGGGTGTGCTGCCCGAGAGACTGCCGCCGGCCGACGGAACAAGACCGTTGCGCCGTTGTCCATTTTGGTGGTCTCCTTCCTCGCCGCGCTGATCACCGTGCCGCCGAACCCGTTTCGTTGGTACGTCACCGCTTTCGCCATCTTCATCGTTTCATATTTCTGTTGCCGCGTCGGCGAACGTCAGAAGCAGACAACCTCACAGTCGCCGCCTGATTTGGATGACTGTCGGCCGACCAAGCGTTTTCAGTTCACCCTGCTAACGCTGGTGTCAATCGTTACTCTCGCCGCTTTCCTAGTTGCCGGCATCGCTTGGAGTCATCAATTATTGAGTCAATTGCAACAGCGGGCAGCTTTGGGCGACAAGATCAACTCTCTGATGCAGGCTGACCTTTCCAACTATTTGCCCGGCGTTCAAGTCGTGTCGTCGGGCGGCGGCACCGGCGGTTCATTCGACTCTGCCGAAACCGGCTGGTCTTGGCAAGTCAAGCCAGGATCACGGATACCCGACGACTTCCTCGATACGATGGAATGCAAGATCGAGGGACGGTTGCGCGAACTTGGCGCTTATATTCATGGTCACGGTTCGTCTGGCCTAGGAAGCGGTTCGACAGATGACAGCATCCCGGTTAGCTCCAGCAGGGATTTTGATTACCAGGTGGGCGATATCCGAGGGACCGTCGTACTGCGACTGATATCCTGGGGCGGTCCAAACCGCGGCGGCATCGTCTTCTTGGACCACCTGCAAGCTCGCTGACCACGGCAAGGGCTGCGCTGGCGTGCCGGGCTGGCGGCGAGTATCATGGTGACGGTCTACTTGGAAGGTTCAACACAACGGTCCCTGCTGGAGAAACATTGTGACGAGGTGGCACATGAGAAGAACGTGGATTTCGGCGATCGTTTTGGCCACGGTGCTTGGTTGGGTGACTGGAGCGGAGGCGCGGGGAGAGTCGAGACCGACGCCGAAGCTGCCCAAGGGAGTGAAACTCCTGCGCGATCTCCAATACGTCGCGGGAGGGCACGAACGCAATCGTCTGGATCTGTACTTGCCGGAAAAGGCTGAGGGCCGGCTGCCGGTGGTCGTTTGGATTCATGGCGGGGCGTGGATGGCGGGCAACAAAGACGATTGCCCGGCCGTGCCGTTCACCGCGGAGGGCTGCGCGGTGGCGAGCATCAACTATCGCTTGAGCCAACACGCGGTGTTTCCCGTCCAAATCGAGGACTGCAAGGCGGCCATCCGTTGGCTGCGGGCGAATGCCGACAAGTACCATCTCGATCCCGACCACATCGGCGTCTGGGGTGCATCGGCCGGCGGTCATCTGGTCGCCCTGCTCGGCACGACGGCCGGCGTGAAGGAGTGGGACCGGCGCGGCGGCCATCTCGACCAGTCGAGCCGCGTGCAGTGCGTTTTGGACTGGTTCGGGCCGACGGAGCTGACGACGATGGGCGTGGAAGGCGACCCGCCCGGCTCGCCGGTAGCCCTGCTGATCGGCGGGCCGGCGCAGGAGAACAAAGAGAAAGCCCGAAGGGCCAGCCCGTTGACGTACGTCGATAAGAATGCCGCCCCGTTCCTCATCATGCACGGCGACAAGGACGACATCGTGCCGCTGCGGCAGAGCGAGCTTTTGGCCGCAGCGCTGAAGAAGGCCGGCGTCGAGGTCACGCTGCAAGTCGTCAAGGGGAACGGCCACGGCGGGCCGGGATTCACCAGCCCCGAGAACGTGCGGCTGATCGAGGCGTTCTTCATCAAGCATCTCCGCAAAGGATCGAACGAGACGAAGAAGGGGGATCGCGTAATAGGCACACGCCGTGTGCCGTCCGACGAGTCAACGGAGCCATCTCGCGAACCCGACAACGGCACACGGCGTGTGCCTACTACGGCTGCGAACGATCGGCCGCTTTCCGATTACATCCGCCCGCTGGTCGGAACGCAGGGGGAGGGCAACACCTATCCGGGGCCGACCGCGCCGTTCGGAATGGTTCAGCCGGGGCCGGATACCAACGGGCAAAAGTTCTGCGGCTACGATCATACCGATCCGATGATCCACGGCTTCAGCATGACGCATCTGAGTGGCACCGGTTGGTGGGACTTGGGCGATTTTCTCTTCGTCCCCGGCACGGGCGAGCCGAAATTCGACCCCGGCGCGGCCGACAAGCCGCGATCCGGCTACCAGTCGGCCATCTCGCACGACGAGGAAACCGCGTCGGCGGGCTATTACAAGATCAAGCTGCGAGATTACAACACCTGGGCCGAACTGACCGCCTCCGAGCGGGCCGCGATGATGCGGATCACCTTTCCCGAGAGCCGGCGGGCGTGGGTTCTCACCGATCTGAAACACGTGCTGCACTGGGACGTCGTCTGGTCGCACGTTCGCATCGAGGACAATTCGACGGTGACCGGCTTCCATCTTCTGCACGGCTGGGCGAAGGAACGCTATCTCTACTTCGCCGCCCGTTATTCCCGCCCGTTCGACCGCTACAAGATCATCAGCGACGGCAAGCCGGTGATGTACAGCGGCGACCGCTTCCGCAGCCGGTCGGAAATCGAAGGGGGTGCCGTCCGTTTCCAGAGCCGGCTGGAGGCGGCGGGGGCGAATCTGCGAGTCCTGGCCGAATATAGCACCAAGAAGGACGAGACGATTCTCGTGAAGATCGCCGTCTCGGCCGTCAGCGCGGAAAACGCCCTCAAGAATCTCGATGCCGATCTGCCGCATTGGGATTTCAACCGGGTTCGCGCCGAAACCCGCAAAAAATGGGACCACGAATTAAGCAAAATCCAGATCGAAGGGACGCAGGAGGAGAAGGAAACCTTCTACACCGCCATGTACCACGCCTTCACCACGCCGAACCTCTACGAAGACGTGACCGGCGAATATCGCGGGCTGGATCAGAACATCCACAAGGCCCGGGCATTCGATAATTACGCGATCTTCTCGCTGTGGGACACCTTTCGGGCGGCCCATCCGCTCTACGCCTTGATTCAGGCCGATCGCGACGCCGACATGATCAACTCGATGCTGGCCCATTACGACCAGAGCACCGATCGTTTGCTGCCGATCTGGTCGTTGCAGGCGAACGAAACCTGGTGCATGATCGGCTACCACGCCGTGCCGGTGATCGTCGATGCCTACTTCAAAGGCGTCAAGGGCTTCGACGCTGCTCGGGCGTACGATGCGATCAAGACCACGGCCATGAATCCCGACTACGACAGCCTGCCCGACTACGACCGCTTGGGCTGGGTGCCGTGCGATTGGGAGAGCGAGGCGGTCTCGAAGACGCTCGAATACGGCTACGACGATTGGTGCATCGCGCAGATGGCCAAATCGCTCGGCAAAACGGCCGACTACGAGCATTTCATGCATCGGGCGGCCAGCTACAAGAACATTTTCGATCCCTCGACCCACTTCATGCGCGGCAAGGATCACGACGGCAAGTGGCGGACTCCTTTCGATCCGCACGCCCACGTCGACATCACCGAAGGCACCAGTTGGCAATACTCGTGGTACGTTCCGCAGGACGTGCCGGGCTTGATCGCCTTGCACGGCGGCAAGGAGAATTTCACGAAGAAGCTCGACGAGCTTTTCGGCATCGGCAAGCCGGAGAACGTTCGGGACGAAGAGATGTACGGCGTGATCGGCGACTACTGGCACGGCAACGAGCCGAGCCACCACATCATCTATCTGTACTCCTACGCCGGCCAGAACTGGAAGGCGGCCGAGCGGCTGCACCAGGTCGTGCGACATCAATACGGCAACAAACCGAACTCGCTAAGCGGCAACGACGACTGCGGGCAGATGTCGGCGTGGTACATTTTCACCGCCCTCGGGTTTTATCCCGTCTGCCCTGGCAGCGATTATTACGTCATCGGAAGTCCGATGGTGAAGAAGGCCGAAATGCATCTTTCCAACGGAAAGACCTTCACCACGATTGCCGGGAGTCTTTCGGAGAAGAACATCTACATCCAGTCGGTCACACTCAACGGCAAGGATTGGACGCAGCCTTTCCTGCCCTACAGCGAACTGAAGGACGGCGGAACGATCGTTTATCGCATGGGACCGACGCCAAATAAGGAGTGGGGCGTTGGAAAGTAAGAGGCTATCCGAGAAGTCTCCCCTCTCCCTTTGGGAGAGGGGCAGGGGTGAGGGCAGCGTGGAGTTGCACCGACAAACGTCGGAGTTTTTTCGCCGGTCTGCCCTCACCCTAGCCCTCTCCCAGAGGGAGAGGGGACTAATTGCACATACTTCTCGGATAGCCTCTAACTGGGACGAAGAGCCGATCCGCTTCTCTTGCAGGTTGACATCGCCCCGGCAAGCAGTTCGATCTCGCGTGTTCTTTCGCAGTGTCAACCGCCGCAGTGACACCCTGGGATTCGCTGCATTTCTTTAACCATCGCTCTCAGCTCTGCCAGGAATGCGTCGCTTTCGGCGTCGATCTTCTTACTCTCGACCACGGCTTGCGCATACGGGTAGTCGCCGTCGGTCATTTTCCGCAGCGTGACTCGCCACCGTGCCGCCATCTCCGCTTCACGACGCATCGCTGCCAGTACCTTCTGACGAACCTCCCGGCAAAGACGGGATGTTCGCGAATGCCTGCCGATTCTCTCGTACAACTGGTCTGTAGTCTCGTCAACGGAGTCGATGGTCGCCGTGACGTGTTCCGTCAGTTTGCTGTAGAGCGTGGCTGTCGTCTCAGTTTCCGCATGGTTGCTAATGGCACTGGGGTTCCCCGCCGATTCTGGCGCCGTCTGGTGGATTGCCAGGGGAAAGCAGCAGGCCATCGCAAGCAACAGTAGGACGGCTGCGGTAAGAAGGGCGCGGACGCTCATGTCGGCTTCTCCTATGACAAGTATAGCCGCCAACTAGCAAGCGGGACTGGCCGCTTATTCCGCAGCCGTTCACGAGTCGGCGGCTGTAGAAGCGGCGTCTCGCCGCTTTGCCTCGGCGTGCGGACCTCACTGGCACCAAGAACGCGGCGAGACGCCGCGTCTACGGGAGGCATGAACGCTCACCCTACTCCGCCGTCATCGCCACCAACTCGTGGCAGACCGACTCGAAGTGGCTGGCGGTGAGCATCTTCTGCTCTTCGGCGTAACCGACCAACAGGGCCAGGTCGCAGAGGCGGTTGATGCGGCGGGGGATGCCGCCGGTGAGTTCTTGCAGCGTGGCCAAGGCGTCGGGCTCGACGATCGATCGCGGCGAGCCGGCCACCCGCAGCCGATGCTCGACGTAAGCGGCCGTCTCCGCCTCGTTGAACGCCCGCAACAGACATTTCACGCCGAACCGTTCCTCCCACTGCGGAATCCGGTTGACGGTAGGCAGGATCGAGGTTTGCCCCACCAGCAGCAGCGTCAGCGCGGGCTCGCCGTTCGGCTCGAAATTCAGCAGGAGCCGCAGGGCTTCAAGCGAATGCTCGCCTTCGAGAAGCTGGCCTTCATCGACCACGACGATCGCGTGCTGGCCCTTGGCCGAGTTGGCCGTGAGGAATCGTTCGATGCGGCGAACGCTCGTCTGCACGTCGGGAGTCTCGTGGGGTTGTCCGGGGCCGTCCAATTCATCGGCGAGGTAGGCCAGCAGATCGGCCGACGACATCTGCGGAAAAACCAGGTGCACGAACGGCGCACACTGCGCGGTCAACATGCCGCGCAGCATGGTGGTCAGCATGGTTTTGCCCGAGCCCGACGGGCCGGCCAATAGCGCGGCGCCGCGACGGTTCTCGATGGCGTATCGCAACTTCAGCAGCGCTGCCTGGTGCGATTCGGCCGGATAATAGAAGCGCGGATCGGCGGCGTTTTCAAACGGCTTTTTCGTCAGACGCCAGTAGGCTTCATACATGGTTCAATGGTCCTTGCTAGGCCACAAGAGGGAAAAAGGGGACAGGTCCAATTTGCCGGAACGGCCCGGAGGGTGCTTCGCACAAATTGGACCTGTCCCCTTTTTCCCAGGATCACGCAAGTCTATTTAGGCCACAAAGTTCTCGATGAGTCCGGCCAGTGCGACGCCAGAGGCGGTCAACTGCGCTTCGACGTCGGCCAGCCGAGCCTCCGACGTGATCCGCGGATTGCGAATCAACAAGATGGCGTCGATCTTTCCGCCGACCGTCCGCTCAAAAAGGTCGCCGGTCGATTCGATGCTTTCCAGAGGCCCCAGATCGACGAGCACCATTTCGTAGTGGTTTCTCAGGGTGTCGAGGCAGGGGGCCAACCGCGACCAATCGCCGCGTTTTGGGTCGTCCGCCGGCTGGCGGATCGCCGAGAGCGCCAGGTTGTTGGCGGCCGACTCGACGATCGCATTGCTCAGGAATGTTGCCTCCTCGCCGGATGTTTCGTTCCAACCGGATTGCAGTTCCACGCCAAGACGTTTGGCGAGCCGAGGCTGAGCGAGGTCGGCGTCGACCAGCACCAACTTGACGCCTCGCTCGGCCAGTTGTCGGGCGGCGCACAGCAACAGCGTGGTGGCGCCCTCGCCGCGGCAGCAGCCCGCCATCGCCAGGACTTTCTGGCCGCGTGCGTTTGCCGCCAGCAGGGCGTCGGCCAGACGATCGAATTCCTCGGCGGCTCGCGCCATCAATCGCCGGCAAACCCGGGGCCAGGTGAACCGTTCCACCTGCCAAGCCGGCTTGAAGTCCGGCGGCGCGACGGAGGATTGTTGATTGCCGATTGCGGATCGCGGATCGCTGATTGCTGATTGTACATTGTCGATGGTGGTCCGTTCTTCTCGTTGCTCCTGTTGACGCGGCGGCTCGATTCTTGCCCGAGCGCGGGCTTCCCCGTGGCCAAGATCCTTCGCATCGACCGGGTCCAACGTGTGGGCTGGTTCCCTTCTTCCCGCCGGTTCCGACAGTTCGCGCGGTTCCGGCTCATCGACCGATTCGGCCAGGCCGACCGATTCCGCCAGCACAATGGGCTCGGCCAAGTCCAAGGGCTCAGCCATGCCGACGGACGTCTGACACCAGTCGGCGATCCACGCCCCGCTGCCTGCGTCGGCTGCCGAACTCCACGAACCGTCCGTCGTTGGGGCCCGGCCCTTTTCGGGACTTGTCGGCCGAAGGGGAGGCCTTTCCAACGTCGCCAACACGTCGCGGAACACGTCGGAGATGTGCGGGCGAGCGACGTCGGGAGCACATGGGACGGCAGATGGCTGAGGCTCGGCTTTCGGCGCGACAGCGTCACACGGGGCAACCCCATCTTCGTTGACACGAGAATTGGGCGAGTTGCCCGCCGACTGCCGCGGTGAAACCGCGGGCAGCGTGCCTTGCTGCGAGAACGCTCGAATGAATGCTTGGTCGAGTGCTGTCATAACGATTCCTAACGGTTGGTGCCGTCGATTGTGCCCTCGAACTGCGCAGCCGCAGGCTCCCGCTGCGGACGGCCGACACGGCGATCGGCTTCATATTCAGGGGAGCGAGCCGCCGGCGCTCGGTTTGCGTCCCATGTTGACGCCTCGGTGCCCGGTTTGGCGGGTTGCTGGTCCGCACCTGGTGGAGGCGACCAATCTGACGCCATCGCGGGGTGGTTGCCCGTCGGAACCGCTGGCAGCTCGCGTTTGGCCTCGTTCGTTGCTCGCGGCGACATCAACGACTCGGCAACCGTCGGGGCGGCCGGTGGTTCGCGTCGGGCGACGGCTGGGGCCGGAAGAGTCGCCGGCGGGGGCAATTGGTCCGAAGTGGCGGAAACCCGCACAATTGGCCGGCGTGCGATCGTCACGCCGCCCATCTCGCTCCCGTCGGGAACGGATTGCGTCGGTGTTTGTTCTCGTTTGGGCTGCCAAGCCGAGATAGTATCACTCGCTGCCGATGCGCCGGGCGGCGGAGACTTCTGGCCGAGGCAAAACGGAAGGACGGCCCCCACCAACAGAAACAACGTCATGCCCGCGAGCAACTTAATCGACATTGCCTGGCCGATCCACCGGCCGCTCGATTCCAGCAAGCCCCGCTCCTTGGTCTCGCTCGCCTGCGTCGGCGACTCCGTCTCATCGTTGACGTCTGGAAAGCGAGCTAGCACCGTTAGCCCCGTCTTCTGCCGGTTCATTGCTTCAGTACCCTTCCTGTGGGTGGCTGCGCATCCTGGTAGTGCGCACGGATTAGCTGTGAATGACTATTCCAAATAAGGTATCGGTTTCGATTGCGTCGATCTTGAGTATTAGCAGAGCTTTGACGACTGGATAAAATGGGAAGACTGCTCCAACGGCGAGTGACGTTTGACCGCCGCCTGCCGTCCCTCTATACTGCATCACTGCGCCGGGCTTTGTGACAAGGGGTGGTGCTGGTGCGGATAGTCGGGTACGGAACCAAGCCATGACCCAGATCGAGTGTGCGCGGGCAGGCCAGATGACGCCCGAGATCGAGGCGGTCGCCCGTGCCGAACAACTGGAGCCGGAATTCGTTCGGGACGAGGTCGCGCGCGGACGGATGGTGATCCCGGCCAACAAGGCCCATCTGGCAAAGAACCTCGCTCCCATCGGCATCGGCATCGCCGCGCGAACCAAGATCAACGCGAATATCGGCAAGTCGGCCGTTTCCAGCGATTCCGCCTGCGAGGTCGAAAAACTGCTGGCGGCGGTCCAATTCGGGGCCGACACCGTGATGGACCTTTCGACCGGCGATCAAATCGACGCGGTGCGCGGTCGAATCGTCGAGGCGGCTGCCGTGCCGGTTGGTACGGTTCCCATTTACCAAGTGGCCCAGCAGATTGACGATATCGTAGACATGCGACCGCGGGATTTTCTGGAGGTGGTCGAACAGCAAGCCCGGCAGGGCGTCGATTACATGACGATCCACGCCGCGATCCTCCGCGAGCACTTGCCGCTGTGCCAACGGCGTCTGACGGGCATCGTCAGCCGCGGCGGCTCGTTGGTGGCGAAGTGGATGACCGTCCACGGCCAGCAAAACCCGTTCTTCACCCACTTCGACGACTTGTGCGACATCATGTACAAGTACGACGTGACCTGGAGCATCGGCGACGGGCTGCGGCCCGGTTCGATCGCCGACGCCAGTGACGAGGCGCAGTTTGCGGAGCTTAAGGTGATGGGCGAGCTTGGCCGCCGCGCCCGGCAGCGAAACTGCCAGGTGATGATCGAGGGGCCAGGTCACGTGCCGATGGACCAGATCGAGCGGAACATCCGGCTCGAACAGGAGTGGTGCGACGAGGCGCCTTTCTACGTGCTCGGCCCGATCGTGACCGACGTGGCGCCCGGCTACGACCACATCACCAGTGCGATCGGCGCGGCGATGGCGGCGTGGTACGGCGCGGCGATGCTCTGTTACGTGACGCCGAAGGAGCATTTGGGCTTGCCCAACCTGGAAGACGTACGGCAAGGTGTGATTGCGTACAAGATTGCCGCGCACGCCGCTGATTTGGCCCGGCACCGCATCGGCTCGCGTGACCGCGACGACGCCTTGAGCCGCGCCCGCTTCGCCTTCGACTGGCCCGAACAGTTTCGGCTCTCGCTCGATCCCGAGGCCGCCCGGCGGATGCACGACGAATCGTTGCCGGCCGACGGCGATAAGAAGTCGCACTATTGCAGCATGTGTGGCCCGAAGTTCTGCTCGATGAAGACGACCGAGGAATTGCGGCGAATGACGAAGGAGAAGGCGGGACGGTGAGGCAGTTGCCTCACGGAGATTCCGATGGTCTTTCAATTTCAATTTGGTGTGCCGGATGCGCCGCATACGATGTTGCACATACTCGCGGCTGCGTTCTTTGGCAGCCTGGTTGCCGCCGCAACCGTTGCGTTCTTGACGCAGTGGTGGACAGAGAGGCGTGAAAGACGCAATCGTCGCCATGATTTGAGACTGAAGCTATACATGGAAATCATCGCTTTGGTGGAGGTCAATGAGTTGGCACTGGCCGAAAAGGGGGCTGGTGGCTGTATCCCTCCGGCCGAAATTCAGGCAAAGAGAATCGGTGCCCGTCACCGACTGAAGTTGCTTGGCACACAATCGGCTCTTGACGCCTACGAGAAGTACAATAGATTGGTGCGCAAAGCTCTGGAGGAATCGGTAGGCAGTCGTCCTGCGAACGATGAGATTTGCTCCGCTCGCGAACACTTGATCGATGTCATGGCAAGTGTGGCACAAGACGATTGGCCCAGACGGGAAAAGAATGTACAATTGGATAGAAGCAGTTGATCGCGGAGAAGAAATCGTCGCGGTTAATCGGTCATTTTTCTTGGTTGCCCCACACAACCCATCTGCCCTGCAAGATTGTGAAGCGACTCGGAAGGAAAGGAACTTATCATGACCACGGCCCAATCCATTGCTCAACGAGTGACATCGCTGCCGGAGGACGCGCAGCGGGAAGTGCTCGACTTCGTCGAATTCATCGAGACACGGAAGGCCGGACAGGGAGCGAAGCAAGACGATGCGGCATGGTCGGCGTTGTCGCTGGCGTCCGCCATGCGGGGAATGGAAGATGAAGAGTCGTCCTACACCCTCGACGATCTCAAGGAAAGATTCCAATGATCGACGAAGGGCAAATTGTGCTGTTCACTTTTCCCCAGGCGGATCAGGGCGTCGGCAAACTAAGGCCGGCGTTGGTTCTCCGTCAACTTCCGAGCGTGCATAACGATTGGCTCGTTTGCATGATTTCAAGTCGCCTTCAACAGCAGGTACCCGCTCTTGATGAAGTGCTTCGTCGCGAAGATTCTGATTTTGCGACAACGGGCTTGAACGTACCGAGCGTCGTTCGCGTTTCTCGCCTTGCGGTCGCGTCTGGAGACATATTCCAGGGCACGGTCGGCCGGTTGACGTCCGAACGGCTTCAACGCATTCGAATTCGCCTTGCCCGTTGGATTCGAGGAATCGCATCATAAAAGAGTTAAGCCCACGAGTTCGCGTTTGTGCCGTGACGCCATTGGATGGCTTCAGGGCGCTGGTTGTGTTCGACAATGATACTCGACGGGAAATCGACCTAGAGCCGTATCTACACGGTCCGGTGTTCGAGCCGATTCGCAACGATCCGGCGTTGTTCCGTTTAATGAGGGTCGACGGCGGCACTATTGCATGGCCCAATGGCGCCGATATTGACCCGGATGTTCTCTATTACGGTCTGAAGCCGGCGTGGATGGAGCAGGCCGAAACGGCCCACACGTAGTGACGTCGCGGTTGTCTGCGCCCTTTACTTCAGCCTACCCCACGTCTTCGCCCACTCTTACCAATGAGGAATCGCTCCCATGCGTTGCATCGGCATTTTTGTTGCGATGTTTCTTGTTATCGGTTCTGTTTATGCCGGAGACGCGAAGACCGCCGGCCTTTCGGCGAAAGAGGCCAAGGAGGGGTTCGTCAGCCTCTTCGACGGCAAGACGCTGAAGGGCTGGCAGGGGGACGTGAAGGGCTATGTGGTCGAAAAAGGCGCGATGGTGTGCAATAGGACCGACGGCAATCTCTTTACGGCCAAGCAATACGCCAATTTCGTGTTGCGCTTCGAGTTCAAGCTGCCGCCGGCCGGAAACAACGGCGTCGGCATTCGCACGCCCATGCAAGGCATTCCCACCTTTGCCGGCATGGAAATTCAGATTCTCGACGATAGCGATCCCAGCTACAAGACCCTCGAGCCGTGGCAGTATCACGGCTCGATCTACGGCGTCGTGCCGGCCAAACGCGGTTCGCTGAAGCCCGTCGGCAAGTGGAATCAGGAAGAAATCATCGCCAACGGAAGCCGCATCAAGGTGACGGTCAATGGTAAGGTGATCGTCGACGCCGACCTGAAAAAGATCGACAAAACGCTGGACCACCAGCCGCATCCCGGCCTGCACAACGCCAAGGGCTACATCGGCTGGCTCGGCCACGGCGATCCGGTGGCGTTCCGCAACATCCGCATCAAGACGCTTCCCTAGGGCTGGGCACTTCAGTGCCCAGTCGAGGTAACCAGGGGGACGGAGGAGGTTGTCGGGAGAGCGTTTTCCATTGCGCGAGACTTTCTTGCGACAACCTCCTCCGTCTCCTTTGTGGGGCCAACCATCTACAGCAGCCCCGCCAGTTTCCGCCCCGTGCTGCTGAGCGGATACTCCTCCAATTCCGCCGGCCGCAGCCAACGCGTTTCCAGCGTGGTCGCGGAATCCTTGCCGTTGCATAGGAACTTCGCTTCGTAACATTCCAGCGTGATGCGGAATCGCGTGACGCCATGCGTGAGCGTCTTGACCTGCCGATCCGGGGCAATGACCACGCCGGTCAGCGCGAGCACATTCTCGGCCAACTCGCGGTGCACGTCGGCGGGGCGGTCGGAATTGATGGGAAATCGCGGAAAATCCCAGAGCCGCGCGAACCGCCGTCCTTCCGGCCAGCGCAGCAGCAACACCCGGCCGCGGCGGCGAACGATTACGACCGCCTGCCGCACCGCCTCGATCGCTCGCTTCGCCTTCGGCCGCGGGATTTCCAGTTGCCGGCCGAGTTGGTTGGCGCGGCACAGCGCGGCGACGGGGCAATCTTCACACCGCGGCGCCCGGGCCGTGCAAACTTCGCTCCCCAATTCCATGAGGGCCTGATTCATGCGGCCCGAGCCTCGCCGCGGCAATACGGCTTCGGCCATCGCCCAAAGAAACCGTTGCCCTTCGGCCGATCGCGGATCGCCGTCGTAAGCCAACAGCCGGCTCAGCAGCCGCAGCGTGTTGGCTTCGAGGATCGGCTCGCGGGCGTCGAAGGCGATCGAGAGAATCGCGCCGGCGGTGTAGCGGCCGATGCCCGGCAGGCGGCGGACGACCTCGGAATTGCGAGGAAAGTTGCCGGCATGTTCGGCCACGATGATTTTCGCCGCCTTGTGAAGCTGCCTGGCGCGGCGGTAGTAGCCCAATCCTTCCCACAACCGCAGCACGTCATGTTCATCGGCCGCGGCGAGGGCTTCGATCGTCGGAAATGCCGCCAGGAAGCGATCGAAGTAGCCGAGGACCGTTCCCACTTGGGTTTGCTGGAGCATGATCTCGCTCACCCAGACCGCATACGGATCGCGGTTTCGCCGCCACGGCAGCTTTCGCGCATGCCGGTCGAACCACGCCGGCAGCCGTCGCCGGAAGGAGCGAAGCCAGGAAGCATCGGGAAGGGTCATTTACATTCTTCAATTTGCATTTTTCACTTTGCATTCTTCAATTTGCATTATTATCTTGTCGCACGCCTCGCAGACCATCTCCGTCGTGATGCTCTCCATGTAGACTGCCGGGGCGGTGCGGCGGGCGCGGGCGGAACCCTCGAAAAACATCTTCTGCAACGCGATGTGTCGCTGGCCGTAAGGCCCGTGACGCGATGCCGGCCAGGGGCCGTACAGGCCGACGCAAGGCGTTCCCACCGCCGCCGCCAAATGCAGCGGGCCCGTATCGGCCCCGATGAACAATTTCGCCCGCCGGGCCAGCGCGGCCAACTCGGGCAGCGTGGTCGGCGGCGCGATGGAGACCGTCGCCCCCGCGGCGGCGATCTGCTCGGCCATCGGCCGCTCGGCCGGTCCGGCCCAAACCACCAACGTCGGCAGATGCCAGGCGTCGCCGAGATGACGCGCCACGGCCGCATAACGATCGGTGGGCCAGAGTTTCGACGGCCAGCCCGCTCCGGGATTGATAATTGCAAAGCCTGCGGCGAGTCCCAATTCGCCGATCATCGCTTCGGCGGCGGCGCGGTCCGCCTCGTGCTCCGGCACTTGAAATCGGACTGTCGGCGACTCGATCCCGAAGCGGCCGGAGCAATTCCAGATAGCGATCGACCACGTGGGTTGCCTTGGGGTCAACGCGTTGGTTGTTGAACCATCGGCTCAGTTCGCGGCCGCCGGGATTGCCGAAGCCGATTCGCCGCTTGGCGCCGGAGAGCCACGCCAGGACGGCCGACTTCGTCAGGCTTTGAACGTCGATCGTCGCATCGAATTGCAGGTCGCGCAGTCGGCGGCGCAATCGCCACACGCCGCCGGGCGACTTGAGCCAGCCGCGCGGCAATTCGATCAATTCGTCGAGGGCTTCATGGCCACGCAACAGCGCCGCCGCCCGCGATTCGACCGCCCAGGCCAGAAACGCGTCGGGAAATCGCTCGCGCAGCGCACAAGCGACCGGCATCGTTTGGATGGCGTCGCCGATCGCGCTGAGGCGGACAATCAGGATGCGGGGTGATCTTCATCGAGCGATATTATAGTCCATCGGACGCAAATTGTAACGGCAGGCGGCGGGAGGGGGACGGAGGAGGTTGTCGGAACTGAGTTTTGCAAAATGGAAAACGTTTCCCCGACAACCTCCTCCGTCCCCTTCCATTCCCTTGCGGCCTGACAGACCACCGGATGTGGCGTACAATGGGGTCTATGTCCGCAACTTGCCATTTGTCGCCCAGCCTGTTCTTGCCGATGACGCCGGCCGAGGTTGCCGCGCGCGGGTGGGACGCCGTGGACGTGGTCTTCGTCACCGGCGACGCTTACGTCGATCATCCGAGCTTCGCCATGGCGCTGTTGGGTCGAGTGTTGGAGGACGAGGGGTTTCGCGTGGCCATTTTGAGCCAGCCCGACTGGCATTCGTGCGACGCCTGGCGGACCTTCGGCCGGCCGCGGCTCTGCTTCGCCGTCAGCGCGGGCAACATGGACTCGATGTTGAACCACTACACGGCCAACCGCAAGGTTCGCAACGACGATGCCTACAGCCCCGGCGGAGAAATCGGCCGGCGGCCGGATCGGGCCACGTCGGCCTACTGCCAGCGGGCGCGCGAGGCGTACAAGGGAGTGCCGATTATCGCCGGCGGCGTCGAGGCCAGCCTGCGGCGTCTGGCCCATTACGACTATTGGAGCGACAAGGTCCGCCGCTCGATCCTGCTCGATGCGAAGCCCGATCTGGTGGTCTTCGGCATGGGCGAGCGACCGCTGGTGGAAATCGTCCGGCGGTTAGCGGCAGGGCAGTCGGTGCGCGAGCTGCGCGACCTCCGCGGGGTGGCGTATCGGTTGGGAGCGAGCGAGGTGAATGATGAATGCGGAATGATGAATGATGAATGCAAGACTCGGCAAGTCGATGCGGAGGATGATTCTTTCATTCAGCATTCCATTCTCCTTCCGAGCTTCGAGCAGGTCTCGGCCGACAAGACCGCATTCGCCGCCATGACGCGGACGATCCACGAAGAGACGAACCCGTACAACGCCCGGCGGCTGGTGCAGCGTCATGGGCGCGAAGCGGTGGTGGTCAACCCGCCGGCGTGGCCGCTGACGCAAGAAGAGATCGACCGGATTTACGGCTTGCCGTTTACGCGGCGGCCGCACCCGAGCTACGGCCGGCGGCGGATTCCGGCGTTCGAGGTCGTGAAGGACTCGATTCAGATCATGCGGGGCTGCTTCGGCGGCTGTGCGTTCTGCTCGATCACGGTTCACGAGGGCCGCATCATCCAGAGCCGCAGCGAGGCGTCGATACTGGCCGAAATCGAGCGAATGAGCCGGGAGCCCGATTTCTCGGGCACGCTGAGCGATCTCGGCGGGCCGACGGCCAATATGTACGCGATGAATTGCTCACAGCCCGAGGCTCGCGAAAAATGCCGGCGGCAAAGCTGCCTGCACCCGACCATTTGCCCGCGACTGGCCACCGATCATGGTCCGCTTCTGCATCTGCTCGACGCCGCACGGCGGCAGCCGGGCGTGAAGCAGGCGCTGGTGGCCTCGGGCATTCGCATGGACCTGGCCCTGCGCTGCCCGGAATACATCCGCCAAATCGCCGAGCATCACACCGGCGGGCTGTTGAAAGTCGCGCCGGAGCACGTCGATCCCGAGGTGTTGCAGCGAATGCACAAGCCGCCGATCGAATCGTTCGAGGCCTTCGCCCGGCAGTTTCAGCAAGCGGTGGGTGCCGCCGGGAAGAAGGAGTTTCTCGTGCCGTATTTCATCGCCGGCCATCCGGGCTGCGATCTGCCGGCGATGATCGAGGCGGCATTGTACCTGAAACGGCACGGCTTGAAGCCCGACAAGGTGCAGGACTTCATCCCGGGCCCGATGGACGTCGCCACGTGCATGTACCACACGGGCCTCGATCCGATGACGGGCGAATCGGTCTACGTTCCCCGCGGCACCCGTGAGCGGCGGCTGCAAAAGGCGCTGCTGCAATTCTTCAAACCGGAGAACTACGCCAACGTGCGCGAGGCGCTCGAACAGTCCGACCGCCTCGACCTGATCGGCGACGGCCCAGAGTGTTTGATCCCCTCGCGCCCGCCAAGGATTGCAGCGAGCCGAGAACGACAAGCCGTCCAGGCGCGAAAGAGACCCGTTGCCGGCTACCGTCCATACCGAAAAACCGCGAAACGAAGAAAGTGAGGCGTCACAACGCTGTTTGCGCCAAGCAGATTTCCGCTCTCCCTTTGAGAGAGGGTGAGGGGCGGGCCTTGTTGGCGCGCCTTATCGTAACGGGTTTTCCCGACACCCGATGAGAATGAAGACCAATCCGAGTACGAGAGAACTTGGCCCCAAAACCTCGCCGGCATCCAAACAGCCGAGCATCCCATCGAGTAGGAATCCGGCACCGAACCCAGCAACAGCCCACGCAGCCGTGCGAACTAAAGTGATTGTCGTGAGCGCAGCCCACCCGGCAGTCAGACCGAATACAATCATGGACGGCAAAAGCAGGATTGGGAACACGCGATCTCGCCCATCCGGTTCGGTCACGCTGCTAATCGCGATCCAAAGGACTTGGAAACCAAAAAAACTACC
This sequence comes from uncultured Planctomycetia bacterium, assembly GCA_963719005.1. Classification (GTDB taxonomy): domain Bacteria; phylum Planctomycetota; class Planctomycetia; order Pirellulales; family Thermoguttaceae. The sequence goes on along the minus strand of CAVRAR010000014.1, from coordinate 200,586 downwards.
CAGAAACCCGACGATAAGACGGACGAGTGGCCGCGGGATGCAATCGCCATGCTGTTTCGGTCCCGCATCGGGTACAACTTCGTCGCGAGATTCGTGCAAGTTGTCTACCATGTCCGTACCCCCAACACCGACGCTCGGCCAATGCCAAACGTGCGTAAGTGTAGCGTATAGGCACCGTGTACGACAGGCATCTTGACTTGGTCCGCTCTGTCTGGTATGATTGTTGGTAATACCGGAGGTGAATCATGCTGGTGTCAAAAGTGGCGGTTTCGATGGACCATGAAATGTTGACGGAATTGGACCGCCTAGTGGCAAAGCAGATTTTTGCCAGCCGTAGTCAGGCGGTCCAGGTGGCGGTGCGGGAGAAGATTGCCCGCCTCAAGCGGCGCCGGTTGGCCGAGGAGTGTGCGAAGCTGGATCCTGAATACGAGAGGAGTCTGGCGGAAGAGGGCATGTCGGAGGAGTTGGCCCAATGGCCCGAATACTGAGAGGCGACATCTTCTGGGCCGACCTGACCCCTACCCGCGGCCACGAGCAAGGTAGAGAGCGCCCTGTGCTCGTTCTCAGCTACGACACGTTCAATGAGAGATCGGGAACGGTGATTGCCGTGGCGATTACCAGTCAACAGCCGCGGGTTGGGTTTCCCTTGGTCATGGAAATCCACAGCGCGAAGTTGCCCAAGCAATCATGGGTCAAAATCGGTCAGATTCGCACGTTGTCGACCCTGCGGCTAGGCAAGAAGCTTGCGCACATTTCTTCCGATGAGTTGGATCGGGTTGTCGAAGGGCTGACTGAAATCGTTGGCGACTGAGCGACCGATGTCCACTCGTGACAACTACGAGCTTCTCGATTTCGGCGACAGCCGGCGGCTGGAACGGTTTGGCGAAATCGTGCTCGATCGGCCGTGTCCGGCGGCGGAAACATTCGAACGGGCTGATCCCGATCTTTGGACGCGAGCCGACGCCCGATTCGAGGGGCGCGACGAGCTGCGGGGACAATGGACGGATCGACGCGAGCTGCCCGAGCGGTGGGTCGTTGCACATGGTGCTTTGCGATTCGAGTTGAAGCGGACCGAATTCGGCCACCTGGGGCTCTTTCCGGAGCAGGCGGAGAATTGGGACTGGATTGCAAAACAGAGCCACTTGTGGGCTTCGCACGAGACGCCCGCGCTCCGGGGGCTGCGAGTCCTCAATCTCTTCGCTTACACCGGCGGGAGCACGTTGGCGGCGGCAGCGGCCGGGGCGGAGGTCGTTCACGTCGATGCGGCGAAAAACATCATCGCTTGGGCGCGCCGAAACGCCGAGCTTTCCGGACTGGCCGATGCGCCGATCCGCTGGATCGCCGAAGACGCCCTGAAGTTCGTCAAACGGGAATTGAAACGCGGCAACCGTTACGACGCCCTGATTCTCGATCCGCCGAGCTACGGTCACGGGCCGCGGGGCGAAGTGTGGCGGCTGTCGAAACACCTGCCTCGGCTGCTCGATCTCTGCGCGGAGTTGACAGCCGGGCGGCCGCAGTTCATGCTATTGACGTGCCACACGCCGGGATACGACGCCGAATCGCTCGGACGGATGATGAGCGAGGCGATCGGAAGCGAGAACGCGGCTGTTGCACAACCATTGACGATTCGCGCGAGCGACGGCCGGCGGCTGCCGAGCGGCGTTTGCGTGCGTTGCGAAACCGCAGGCGGTATCTTGCCATGACATCGATCACCAGTCTGCAGAATCCGCGAGTGAAGGATGCCGTGCGGCTGCGCGACCGGCGGCATCGGGAGAAGCAGGGGCGAATCCTGATCGACGGCACCCGCGAGTTGCGACGCGCGATCGCCGCGGGCGTGAAGCTGCTGGAAGTCTTCGTCTGCGAGCCGCTTTGCCAGGGCGACGACGCTCGGCACTTGCTGGTCATGCTGCCGCAGTGCGGCGGCGAAGTCTGGCACGTCGCCGAAGCGGTGTTCCAGCGGCTGGCGTTCGGCCAGCGGGCGGAAGGCGTGCTCGGCGTCGCGGAAACGCCGCGGCCGACGCTGGAAACACTCGACTTTGGGGAACCCGCAGATGGTGTGCCACTGCTTCGCAGAAGCAGTGCCGATTGTGAGTCGTCGCCCAGCACTGCTTGCAAACAAGCCGTGGCACACGGCCTTGAGGCGTGTCCGCTGGTCGCCGTGCTGGAGGGCGTCGAGAAGCCGGGGAACGTCGGGGCGGTGCTGCGCAGCGCCGATGCCGCCGGAGTGTCGGCCGTCATTGTGGCCGATGGACGCACCGATCTGTTCAATCCCAACACGATACGAGCAAGTCTCGGGACGATCTTCACGATGCCGGTTTGTGAAGCCGCGAGCGGCGATGTCTTGGCGTGGCTGCGCAAGCGGCGGTTCCAGATTGTTGCCGCCCGCGTGGACGGCTCCGTTCACTACGCGAAGGTCGATTATCGCCTGCCGACGGCAATCGTCCTGGGCGGCGAGGCGCCGGGACTCTCGCCCCTCTGGACGGGCGACGACATTGCGGCCGTTTACTTGCCGATGCTCGGCGCGGCCGACAGTCTGAACGTTTCGGCAACGGCCGCCGTGCTCTTCTACGAGGCGTTGCGGCAGCGGGATCTTACAGCGTGCTGAGCTTCGAGAATTGGATCGAGTTGATCATCGGGAACACGCCGTAGAGGCCGCGGGTGAAGACCAGGTCGATGAAGTCGTCGGCAATGAGGATCTTGCCCTTGGGCACGATGATGACGTCGGAGTCGTCGATCCAAATCTCGCCCCTGGGGCAGGGCTGATTGCCGAACAGGGCCCCTTCGAGATTGATTAGCGTGGCCAGCAGCCGCCAATCGTCGCCGCGGCGGAAGACCACGATCTGACGCAGGTTCGCGCCGACCCGCCAACTGCCGGCCATGGCGATGGCCTGCAACGCGGTGGTCGGGCCGCTCAGCTCGAAGCGGCCGGGGCTGTTCACCTCGCCGAGCACGTACACGAAGCGCGGCGCCCGCTGCGTCAGGATCGGAATCACCTGAATGCCGTCGACGACCTGCCGGTACGCTTCGTTCAGTTCGGTTTGCAGTTCAGTCAGCGTCAGCCCCTGCGCCTGAATCGAGCCGATGGCGGGCAGCGAGACCGTGCCCTCGGGCGTGACGCGGACCGCCTGGCTCTGGCCGCCGATGCCCGCCCGGCGGTCGATCGTCGCCCGCAGATCTTCCAGCTTCGTATTGACCTTCAGCGGAGTGACGGTGATGGCGGGGGTCTTGTAGTATTTCTTGTAAGCCTCTTCCAGCGCGTTGCGAAGCTGCGGGACCGTGCGGCCGGTGGCGTGGACCTGGCCCAACAATCGCAGCGTGATCGTACCGTCGGGCTGAATCAGCAGGCTGCGATTGATTTCGTGGTCGGTGAACGATTCCACCTCGACCTCGTCGCCCACGTTGAGCCGATAGGGCGTCGAGGTCTCCTCGCGCGTCAGCCGGTAGGTCATGTCGAGCTGATCGTCGACGCGGAGCCGGTACTCGGGCACGTGGGCCAGCCGCGCATGGCCGACGTACTCGCCCTGGGCATAGGCCTGCCACTCGATCGCGCGCATCGCCTCCCAGCGCCGGCCGCAATTGCAGCCGGCGCAATCCACGCCGTAAATGTCGTAGGGCGCGGCGGGACCGAGCGCCTGGCAGAGAAGTATTTCGTGTCGCTCCTCCGGGCGCAATGAAGCAACGCGCGTCGACGGTTCGTCGGCATGGCGAAGCCCGGCCGGAGTGGCCACGCCCGTTGGAGCGACCCTTCGTTCAGTATCCAAAGCCGCAAGCCACGCCGCCGTGGCCAACACCAACAGCGATGCCAGAACAAGGCACCATACCAGCACCTGGTCCTTCGCGGCGTGTGCGGCGAAATCACGGTTGTGACGGAGATTCGGTTTCATGGCTGTACCGCTTCGCTTATCGTTGGTATCCCGGCGATCCCCAGAAGACATTTGTGCGGCAGTCGCGGGGCGTTGCGCCGGCTTTGCGCTCGCCGGCACAGGCGGCAAGCGATCGGGCGCGGCCGAGGGATCCGCCGCTTGCCCGCAGGGCTGCGGAGCTACGCCGGGCATGGCGGGGGCGTTGGTCGACGTCTGCGCGAACGCCTGCGAATCGACCCATTGCACGGAATTATTGGCCGTCCCATGCGCCGTCTTCCGCCGCACAGTCTCGACCTGCTGGAGGATTGCCGCCTGCTGGTCGGCCCGCCAGGCGAGCACCGTCTGACCCAGTTGGCCATACACGACCGCCAAGTTGTGCCACATGGCCGACTGCGGAGAGAGCGAAAGGCTGTGTTCGAGCATCGTGCGGGCATCGCTATAATTGCCGCATCGCGCCAGCAGCACGCCGAGATCGTTGGCCGCCATGAAATTTTCGGGGTACGCCAACATCGCAGCCTGGAAGTAGACCATTGCCTTGGGTTCGGCCGCCGGCAAAGGACCGCTCTTCTTGTGCGACATGGCGTCGTGCAGCTTGCCCAAGGCGTGCAGGGCCATCGACCCGGCCACTTCATGGCCCGCCGCCACGGCAAGCTGTTCCTGGGCAAAGGTGAAATAGCACTTCAAGGCCGTCATCGAAGTCACGTTGGCGGCTTCGGTTTTCAACACCGGCGTCGCGTGGGCGGCGATGATCTGCGGCAAGTTGGCGTCGGCCTCCAACCGCGATCCGCCCGGCAGAAAATCCTCGGCCTCTTTCATCGCGGTCAGCGCGGCGGTCAGCGCGTGGCCGTGAACGTCGGTCTTTTGCTCGGTGTCGAGTCCTTCGGCGACCAGCTTTAATGCGCCGAGAAACTCCAGCCTCGCCGCGAAGTAGGCCCCGCGGCCCGCCAGGTCGAACCCGTGCCGGATCTGCCGGTCGGCTTGCCGTGCGACCTGCTCCAACTGCTCGGAACGCTCGCCGCTGGATTCGGTGATTTTCAGCGGCGACGCCATTTCCAGCGGCGCGGCTGCCGAAGGCGTGGGGGTGGCACGGTTGGCTTGTCCAACCGCGTTTCCGACGTCCCCAACGTTTCCAGCACCGCTGGAGGATCCGGCAGTGCCACCCGACGTGGCGGCCGAATTCGATTGCGGCGGCAGAAGGAGCGGGGGCGGCGTCTCGAAAGACGCTGCCGGGGGCGCGGCGGCTTGCGCCATGCCTCTTCCGTCCTCGTCGGCGGGCGCGGCTTGTCCGAGCGGCGCCGCCAGGCCGAATGCCGCCGCTGCCATCGCCCAAGATACAACCCGCAGAATACGATCCATCGTTCTTCCGTGACTAAACCGAGTGTTCGTCATAGTCAGCCCGCCGATCCATGAGGGCTGCTCCTACAACAACCGTTCGGCCGAATTTTCCGGCAGCGCTGAGCAAAACCCGGCGGTGACGGCGGCAAGGGCGGAGTGCCGCCCGAACAGTCGGCACAGGCGTTGCCGTCGGAATGACCCGCTTGACCAGGCGGCGGCATAGCCGTTACACTACACAAATGCTGTTGTTCAAGAAGAAGTTCCTGCAAGCGATCCGTGCCGGCGAGAAGACGCAGACGATCCGCCTCTGGAAGCACCGGCGGATGCGTGCCGGCCAGCGAAGCTACATTCCCGGCGTCGGCAACGTCCGCGTGACGCTGGTCGAAGAGGTTGAACTCGACCGGCTCAGCGACGCCGACGCCCGTCCGGACGGCTTCGCCAGCGCCGAGCTGTTGCGTGCAGAAATCGCCCGCCTTTACCCGCAACAGTTGGCCGCGGGCTATCGGGCGTATCGGATCGTGTTTGAACTGGCGAGGGAAGGAATAGAAGTCGAAACCCGAAATCCGAAATCCGAATGACGAAGAAGAGCAGGCTCGTCATTCGGATTTCGGTTTTCGACTTACCCTCAGAACCGAATCATCTTCAATAACGACTGGGCGACGTCGAGCAGCGAGCGGGCAACCGCCTCGGGATTGTGGGCAATGGCCAGCACGATGCCGACGATGCACAGCAGGCCGGCAAGGACGAGACTGAGGCCACGGGGGTTGCGGGCGACCTCCTCGCGAGCCAACGCCGCGCGGAGACCCGTCTCCAGCCGTCGCCAACCCGCGTGATTCTGGTTGCCGCCGGCGGAGATGAGCGACACGCTCCGTAGCGGCGCGAAGTTGTCCATGTACAACTGCACGCCCAATCCCGGAATTGCCAGGCCGTCGCCCGCCCAACGCGCGTCGCCGTCGAGTTGACCGACCACGTCGGCCAGAATTGGACGCAGCTTGTCGGCCGAGATGTTGTAAATCACCAGCCGCGGACGCAACAGCAGCAACCATAACACTACGCACATCACGTACAGCGCCAGCAGCAACAGCCAGACATACAAGCCGAGCTTCACCGCGCTCTCGAAGGGAAAGAACAGCTCCATCGGCCCAACGACGACCAGTCCCGAGACAGCCAACGCCAGAGTGGCGGCATCGCGGACGCCCGAGACCAACAACGAACGGCGCGACAGATTGACCGCGCCGAGCAGCAACAAATACATCGCCACCGGTCCCAGCGCCAAGCAGAGACGAAACGGGTCCATCAGCGTAAGCCTCCCTGAACTATCCGACAGACCGTCATTTTACCCGCCGGCGGAGGTTTGGGCCAGACGAGGGAGGCGGGGATTGCTGATTGCCGATTGCCGATTACTGATTGCTGATTCCCCAACGACAAAGCCGAGCACCGTTTCGCATTGCCGACTGCCGACTGCCCACTGCCGACTGCCGACTACTTTCGTATCGCGTACCGTTCCGGGTTTCTGTTGAATTCGGCCTGCGTGGCCGCGCTGGAGAACATGTACAGACGAGTGTCGTAAATGGCGCAGTAAGCCGTCCGGCCGGCGACGCTTCGATTCTTGGTTACCGACAACACGACGTCATTGCCGGAATTGGCGGGCGAAAAACGGTCGGGATCGGCCAGGAACCGTCGCCGTTGCTCGGCGCCCGAGAGGCGATAGATCCACCCCCGGTGAACGACCGTCCAACGGAGATCGCCCAATACCCAGCGGCCGTTTTCGCTCAATTCCACCGGACAATAGCCGCCGAGCGCCACCGACGGAAGGGCGACATGGCTGACAGCCGCAGGGTTGGGGGGCGACTCGGCCATTGCATAAGCCGCCGGCTCAATCGCGGCGGCCGACGAGCCCGGCGTCACCCCGATGGCATCGGCCTGGTAGCCGTGGGGCAGCGCGGCGTTTCGCTCCGGTCCCATGTCGCTCGTCAACGCGACCACGGCGTCAGCTTTCGTATTGCGGGCCGCTGGCGCGGACGGCCGATTGTCTTTCTGCCGAACCGTCTGTCCGCCAAATTGTGTGTCTGTTAGTTGCGCTGGATGGACCGCCGTGACATTGGACGAGTTTGCCAGCTTGGGCCCGTCTTCCCGCAGCGAACTCTTGGGCTGCCCGTCCGCGGGAGGCTTGTCGGGGGGGTTAGTCGGCGGTACAGGGTTCGATGGCTTGTTCGGTTCCGGCTCGGGCAGCAAGCCGGGCAATTCACCCTCGATCGTCGGCTTGCTGGAGCCCGGCTTCTTCTCGGACCCTCCCGGGGTCGTCCCTTCCATTCCCCGAATGGTACCACCTGGCGGCAGCGTACTTTCTCCGTGGTTAGAGGGCGGTTGCGGCTGTTGCGGCTGTTGCGGCTGCGGTTGCTGCGGTCCTCCGCTGGCTTTCGGCGGAGGCACGATCTCCCGCCCTTCCGGCGTCGGAAGAACCACGGAAGTGGGCGCGTGCGGGTTAATCTGCTCCAGCCGCACCTCGCAAGGCCATCGTCGCCACTTTGGTTCATAGTGGCCGAACTCCCTGACGTTCGGCACGCAACTACACGGGCCAGGAGGCGGGTACTCAAGCCGCGGCTGCTGCGCCCAAGCCTTAGACAGGCACGATGCCAACAGGATCGCTCCCACAAACGCCATTGCCCCGAGCCATTGCCAACGTGCCATACCGTTGCGTCCTTTGCTGTTGTGGGAAAAAGGGGACAGGTCCAATTTGTGCGCAGCACCCTCCGGGCCGTTCCGGCAAATTGGACCTGTCCCCTTTTTCCCTCCTTTGCTGTTGTTTTGTCGCTAGAACCGGGTTCGGTTGTATTCGCGGCCGAGGGTTTCCCAACTGCGGGCGCTCGAGGTGCCTAACGACGCCATGCCGAGAATCCGCTCGATCGGAGCCGTCATCTTGCCCAACCAGGTGTTCGCCGCAATCATGTCGTCGCCGGCCACAAAGACTCGATCGCCCGGCATGATCTGATAGTTCGTCGCCGACGATCCCCCCTTTGTAATCGCCTCGTAATCGACCGGCAATATCTGCTCGCAGCCAAAACCGCCCGGTGCCGGACGAGCCACCCAGATCGTCATGCTCGACACCTGCGACAGACCGTTCACCGCACTCAATGCGTCCATCACCGTGTCGTTGCCGGTGATCGGCACGCGGCGAATGTTGTCGCCCATGCCGGCGCCTTCCGTGATCACGTAAAACACCTTGCTGTTGAATTGCCGCACCTCGACCGAGGCGTCGGGCGAATCGAAAAACTGCGACAGGTACTTGTTCAACTCCTGCCGAATCTCGGTGATCGTCTTGCCGGCCACGTGCAGCGTGCCGTATTGCCGCAGGTTGATCGTGCCGTCGGGACCGACCAGGTACTCGCCGCTGACCGGCGGGGTGCCGGCGGTGCGGGCCAACTGCACCGAAACCTCCGGTTTCGACAGGATCTGCCTGAGCCTGGCAGTGATCACCGCGCCGGCCTCCTCGACCGTCATGCCCGCCACGTGCACCCGCCCGTAAGCCGGCCCGAGGGTGACGATGCCCTCCCCCTCGACCAGGAAGAAGCCGTCGATGGGCTGATCCAACAGCGTGCCCATCGCGCGGATTTGCAGCACGTCGTAGATGTCGATGCGGTAGGGGGGCAAGGGGACCATCTTGAGCATTTCGACCATGAGGATGTCGGGCGGCTCGACCTTGTAGACCGGCAGCGAGACCATGCTCAATTCGCGTGCCGGCTCCATTTCCGGCGGCACGGGCCGTTGCAGCGAGGAGTCGTAGAAATCGACGGCATGGCAGCCCGTCAGCCCGACAATCGCCAGCATCAGCATCAGCAGCGGTCGAAGTCGAGGACGAGGGGCCATAATGGGCTTTTTCGTGTTAATCTGGGCAGCTTTCGTTGTTCGCGCAGCCTGCCCGCAAACTCTACTTAGTCAACGCCGTCAGAATAATCGGCAAAGTCAAGCCATGACTTCGGGAATTCTCATTATCCCCAAGGCGTCGCTACAGCGTTTTGTGGAATCGCCGTACTGCCAGCCAGAGAGTGGCGACTCCCATCAACAGCAACGGGAGCATCTGAGTCCAGAGAATGTCCATCCCCACGCCCTTGAGAAAGATGCCGCGGACGATCACCAGAAAGTAGCGGATGGGGTTCACCACAGTCATCCATTGCACGACCTGCGGCATGTTGGCGATCGGAAATGCGAAGCCCGACAGCAGCATCGCCGGGAAGAAGAAGAAGAACGTGGTCATCATCGCTTGCTGTTGGGTCTCGCTGATCGTGGAAATCAGCAGTCCGACGCCGAGGGTCGTCATCAAGTACAGACCGGTGGAAAACAACAAGAGCGCAAGGTTGCCGTGGATCGGCACCTCGAACCAGAACACGCCGATCAGCACCACGAGAAGCACGTCGACGAACCCGATGATGGCAAAAGGGATCGTCTTGCCGAGAATGAACTGGGTAGGCGTGATCGGCGTGACCATGATCTGCTCCATCGTGCCGATTTCTTTTTCGCGGACGATGGCCATGCTGGTCAGCAGCAGTGTGGCCAGGGTGACGACGACGACCAGCACGCCGGGCACGTAGAAATTGCGGCTTTCCAGGTTTTCGTTGAACCACGCCCTGGTGCGCAGATCGACCGTGCCCGTCTTTCCCGCCGGCCCGTACGTCCGATCCACGCGCTCGGCGACCACCTGCTCGGAGTAGGCCGTGGCGATCTTCACCGCGTAGCTCAGCACGATGGCGGCCGTGTTCGAGTCGGTGCCGTCGATGAGGATTTGCAGCCGGGCGGTGCGGCCGGCGTCGAGATCGGCGGCGAAACCGTGGTTGATCCGCAACACGGCCGTCACATCGTTGCGATCCAACAGTCGGCGGGCGACGTCCTCGTCGCCGACCCGCGCCACGACGTCGAAATAGCCCGAGCGAACGAACCGCGCCGCCACGTCGCGGCTCGCCTGGCTGTTGTCGAGGTCGTAGACGGCCGTCCGCACGTTTTTCACGTCGGTCGAGACGGCATAGCCGATCACCATCACCTGGAAGCACGGAATCAAGAAAATGACGATCCGCATCCGTGGGTCGCGGAAGACCTGGATGAACTCCTTTCTCAGCATGTGGCGGACGCGCTCGAACATGATTCATTACCTCCCCTCTCCATTGCGAGAGGGGTCGGGGGTTAGGGCAGCAGGTTCTCGGACTGGTTCTCAACCGGCGTCTGCCCGCAAAATGGACACAAGCTCCTCGACAACGTTCGCGGTCTTTGCAGAAGCAACGTGTCCGGCGCAGTAAAGAATGATTTCCGAATCGGCCGTGAAGATGTGGTTGGGATGGATATTGCTCGTCTTTCTCAGCGAACCCGATTGAAAATCTTCGGGATCTAGAGACACGGCGTGCCGATCGCGGACATCCTGACTGGTGATCTGACAGAGGAGCAATTCTCCGCCGCCGGCCTCGGCAACCACTAGCGCCGGACGGCGTTTGGTTTGGGACAAGTCCGAGAACGGGAAAGGGAGAACCACCACGTCGCCTTTCACAAATCCTGCCATGCTTCATCCTCCTCCGGCCGGAGCCAATCTTTGGCGAGCACCCGTTCGCTTGCCATCGCGGTCGGCGAGGATAGTAGGGCAGTTTTATGCCGCAACAGTTCGGCATAATTCGCCAAGTCATCCAAACACTCTTCCGGCAAGTCTTCCACCGCTTTCAGGATCACTTCTTTTGTCGTCATTGCATGTTTCTCCACAAACATCGCAGAAAGATGCCGTCGCTAGATATTCTATCTTTCGGCCGCAAACAGAGCAAATCCGCACAATCAAATTCACCGCCTAGAAAAAGGGCGCCACAGTTTACGTTAGTTTCTTCTTGAGTTTTATCCTTGCCAGCGACAGCATCACGGTGCCGTAAGCGATCAGCAACAGCACTTGCCCGCCGAGAATTTCCATGCCGACGCCCTTGAGGTAAATGCCCTTGAGGATGGCGATAAAATAGCGGGCGGGCACGATGTACGTGACGATCTGAATCACCTTCGGCATGTTGGCGATGGTGAAAATGAAGCCCGACAGCAGGAACGACGGCAGGAAAGTGGCGAGCATGGACACCTGGCTCGACAGCAGTTGGCTCTTGGTGACGATGCTGATGACCATGCCCATCGACAGCGCTCCGACCAGGAAGATCGACGCGGTGCCGAAAAGCAGGGCGACGTTGCCGCGCAGGGGGACGTGGAAGACGAACTCGCCCATCAGCACGGCCACCAGCACGTCGAACAGCCCGATGGCAAAATAGGGCAACAACTTGCCGACGATCAGCTCCGACACCTGGATCGGCGTCGAGATCAGTTGCTCCATCGTGCCGCGTTCCCACTCGCGGGCGATTGTCAGCGAGGTCAGCATCGCCGAAATCACCATCATCAGCACCGCGATCAGGCCGGGAATGATGTAGTTTCTCGATTCCAGGTCTTCGTTGAACCAGACGCGCGGCCGCACGTCCAAGGGGATTTGCAGCGGCGGCGCGCCGCGCCGCTGGCCTTGTTCGGCCGTCAGGTCCATTGCATAGAGTTGCGCCACGACGGTGGCGTAGCCGATGGCGATGGTGGCGGTGTTCGAGTCGGTGCCGTCGACGATCAACTGGACGGCCACGTCGCGGCCGGCGTCGACCCGCTGGGCGAACTCGCGCGGCACGACCAGCCCGAGCATCACCCGGCCCTCGTCGATCGCGCGGACCAGGTCGCGGTAGTTGTCGACGTACACTGCGGACGGCGAAATAGCGCGAAGCACCGAAGCGGCTGATGAAATCGCGGCTCCGGGCCGTTCCGCTCTGATCCCACACCGCCATCGGCACGTTGTCCACGTCCAACGTCAGTGCGAAGCCGAACAGAATCAGCATCATCACCGGGATCAACAGCGCCATCGCGAGGCTGCGGAAATCGCGGACCACGTGCAGGAATTCCTTGTGGGCGACGGCTCCGACGCGGCGCAGTTTCATCGCTGCACCTCCTCTTGCGGCTGCTCGGCGCGGTCGCGGGCCTCGATCCGGGCCACAAACACGTCTTCCAGCGACGGAAGCGACGGAAGAACGGGCGGGGATGGAGGTGGTTGCCGCATGGCGTCTTGCGACACACCGGCCATCTCCCCGGCAACCACCTCCGTCCCCCTCGCCATCTCCACCTTCAACTCGTGCGGCGTGCCCAGCGCGATCAGCTCGCCGCGATAGATCAGCCCGAGCCGGTTGCAGTATTCCGCCTCGTCCATGTAATGGGTGGTGACGAAGACCGTTACGCCCTTGCCCGACAGATCGTAAATCAGATCCCAGAACTGGCGGCGGCTGATCGGATCGACGCCGGAGGTGGGCTCATCGAGAAAGACGATGGGCGGCTCGTGCAGAATCGCGCAGCCGAGGGCGAGCCGCTGCCGCCAGCCGCCCGAGAGGATCGCCGTCAAGCTGCGGCGGTGCTCGGCCAGGCCCGACATCTCGATCACCCACTCTTTCCGCTGCCGCTTCTTTTCGGGCGGGATGCAGTAGATGCCGCTGAAAAAGTCGATGTTCTCCTCGACCGTCAGGTCTTGGTAGAGCGAGAACTTCTGGCTCATGTAGCCGATGTTGGCCTTGATTTGTTCGGGCTGGGTGCGGATGTCGAAGCCGGCGACGGTGCCGCGCCCGGCCGTGGGCGTGAGAATGCCGCAGAGCATGCGGATGGTGGTCGATTTTCCTGCCCCATTCGGACCGAGGAAGCCGAAAATCTCGCCCCGAGCCACCTGAAAGCTGATGCGATCGACCGCCACGAAGCTGCCGAAGCGCTTTTCGAGGTTTTCGACCACCACGGCGTAATTGTTGGTGTTACCGCTCATGGAACATCTCCATGAACAAAATCTCCCTCGTTCCTACGTGGAATGTGGAAACGAGAAAAGGGAAATCTCACGCAAAGGCGCAAGGCGCGGAGGAAATCGCCAAGGGAAGATAAGGGTAGTTCTTTTTCATAATTCGTCTCCGTGTCCTCCGTGCCTCCGTGGTTCCCTACTCTTTTTCCTCTTCCTTTGCGCCTTCGCGCCTTTGCGTGAGATTCTCCGTTTCTCCGAGTACGGAAATAAACACGTCTTCCAGCGACGGCTCGATGGTTCGGATGCCGAGCACGCTCAAGCCGGCATCGGCCAGGGCCGCTTGCGCCTCGGCGGCGGCCCGCTCGGGTTCGAGACTGACGACGTGCAGCCGGTCGCCGAAGAGCCCTACGGTCACGCCCGTCAGCCGTTGCCGCAGCAGGGGCACCGCCGGCCGCGGATCGTCCATGCGGATTTCGAGAATCGTGCCTCGCATCAGCTTTTTCAGTTCGCGGGGCGTGTCGCACGCCAGCAGCCGGCCGCGATGGATCAAGCCGACGCGGTCGCAGCGATCGGCCTCGTCGAGATACGCGGTCGAAACGAAAATCGTGACCTTTTCCGAGTGCAACTCGTGCAGGATTCGCCAGAAGTCGCGGCGCGACACCGGATCGACCCCGTTGGTCGGCTCGTCGAGAAACAGAACCTTCGGCGTGTGGATCAGGGCGCAGGCCAGCCCGAGTTTCTGCTTCATTCCGCCGGAAAGATTGCCGGCCAGCCGTTTCTTGAACGGCGTCAGGTTGCTGAAGCTCAGCAGGCGGTCGATTTTTTCGCGTCGGCCGCGGCGCGGCTCGCTGTAGATGTCGGCGTAGAAATCGAGGTTCTCCATCACGGTCAGATCGACGTACAGGCCGAAGCGCTGGCTCATGTAGCCGATGTTTTCCTTGATCCGCTCCGCATCGCGGACGACGTGATGGCCCGCGACCCAGGCGTCGCCGCCGCTGGGCTCCATGATCGAGCAGAGCAGCCGGATGGTGGTGGTTTTTCCCGCGCCGTCAGGCCCGACGAGGCCGAAGATTTCCCCCTCGGCCACCGAGAGCGTCAGCCCATCGACCGCGGCCAGGTCGCCGAATCGCTTCGTCAGATGATCGGTTTCGATGGCGTTCATGGGAGGGAAGAGGGGAGAGGGGAGAGGGGAGAGGGAACAGGAGTAATCGAAATAGGCGGGGTTCGGCGATGTCCAGAACCATCGCCGGCCAACACGCCGGAGCGATTCCCCAAAAACGTTTGGAGCTTCCTGGTCATCGTCCGCCCCTCTCCCCTCTCCCCTCTCCCCTCTCCCCCATTTCAATCACCGCGTCGGCCGGCATTCCGGGCTTCAGTTCCCTGTTTGGATTCTTGATGTCGATCTTGATGCGATAGACCAGCTTGACTCGCTCTTTCTGCGTCTGCACGTTCTTCGGGGTGAACTCGGCATCGGCGGCGATGAACGAAACGACGCCTTCGTATTTCTTGCCGGGGAAGCTGTCGGTGGTGATGACAGCCGGCTGGCCGACTTTAACCCGGCCGAGGTCGCTTTCTTCGATGTACGCCCGCAGCCAGACGTTGACCAGGTCGCCGACCGTGACCACGGCCGTGCCGGGGGCGACGTACTCGCCGGGCTCGATGTTCTTCGAGAGCACCACGCCGGTTAGCGGCGCGGCGACCGTTGCGTAGCCAAGCTGGGTTTCGGCCAAATCGAGGGCGGCCTTGGCCTGTCTGGCCTTTGCTTTGCCCTGGTCGATGTCCTCCTGGCGTGGCCCGGCCTTGACCAGATCGTATTGTGCCTTGGCCTGCGCCGCCGCCCAGCGGGCCTCCTCGATCTGCTGCTTGCGATACCCTTGCTTGGCGAGTTTCAGTTGTTCGACGGCCTGGCGATGCTTTTCGAGGGCGACTTGGTAAGCGGCCTTGGACGCATCGTATTCTTCCGCCGTGATGGTTCCCCGTTGGAACAGCGGCGTCTTGCGGCGATAGTCGGTCAGCAGCCGGTTCTCGTCGGCGGCGGCTGCGGCGGCCGTCGCTTCGGCGGCGACGATTTCCTGCGGGCCGCGAGCCGGCTTCCAGATCGGCCAGCGCGTGGACCGCTTTCTCCCAGGTCGCCCTGGCCGACTCGATTTCCTGCCGGCGCGAGCCGGCCAGCAGCGCCGCCAGCGCGGCCTCGGCGACGCCCAGATCGGCCTTGCGCATGGCGACGGTGCATTCCAGATCGGCCGTATCGAGCAGGGCCACGGTCTGCCCCTTTTCGACGTCATAGCCTTCGTCGACCTTTCGCTCGACGACTCGGCCGGGGATTTTGAACGCCACTTGGGCCTCGGTGGTCTCGATATTGCCCGAGACGCGGATCTGCCCGTCCGAAACCTGGGGAGGCATCATGTAGAAATGCCAATACGTGAAGCCGCCGCCGCCCGCGAGAAGTGCGACGAAGACCAGGGCGATCAGTTTCGATTTCATGCAGTTGCTCCGGTGTGAATCACGATTCACGTCGATGCGAATCTGGGTGTTCTGTGGGCTGTGTAATGGCGGCGGAGAACAACTTCCACGCCCGCTGGGCATGACGAGTCACGTCGAAACCGCCCTCGGTCAGGTGCCAGAGGATTCCGGCGGGCACGATGATGCCGAAGAGCATCATGGCGACGGTCTGAACGTCGAGTTCGGGCCGAATCCGCCCCTGCGATTGCCCCAGCCGCACGATGTCGGCGATCTGGCCAGTGTATTGCTCGAAAACGTGAAGAACGCGCCGTTTGCGTTGCGGATTGTCGCCGTGGGCGTCGTCCGAGAAGATCATGCGCGGCACGGAAATGACTTTTCCTTCCCGCAGAAAGCGGATGTGCCGCATGAGCACGTCCTTCAGACAATCGACCGGGTCGGCGTGCTCGTCGCGCGACGCCTTGACGTTGGCCAGCAACCGCTGTTCGACTCGATCGAGGACGGCGTCGAGGATTTCGTCCTTGTTCTTGAAGTGGCGGTAGATGCCCGAGGGCACCAGGCCCACCCGCCGCGCGACGGCCGCCACGCTCAGCCGCCGCAGCCCCTGGCTGGCGACCAGGCCGAGCGCGGCCTCGGCGATCTGCTCGCGGCGAATCTGGGTGTCCAGTTTTTCCTCAGCCATGACGAAGCCTCTATTGTGATTATACGTTCACAATGGAAGCAACAGAAGCCTTTGACCTGAAAAGGGGGAATCCTGCCAACCTCCGCCCGCATTTCTCACCCCACGGGAAAAAGGGGCAACGCTATGTCCGGTGGGGCAGACATTCTTGTCTGCCAGAGGCGCCGTCCGTTTTCGCGGCAGACAGGAATGTCTGCCCCACCGTGATGAGGAACGCGGCTTACAGGCTCCAACCCCCGCGATAGTGCGGGCGGAGATATCGCTCGGCCTCGGGGCAATTCGTCGCCTTCAGGTTGACGGCATCCCATTCGAGCTTCTTGCCGACCCGGTAGGCCACCGTGCCGAGCAGCACGGCTTCGGTCAGGGCGCCGGAATAGTCGAAGTTGCAGGTGGTCGGTCCGCCGCTCTTGCACGCCTCAAAGAACTCCTTGTGGTGGCCGATCGACGAGGGAATCGTCTGCGGCGGCGTTTTGAAGCCCTTGAACTTCTTCTCGGGATAAAGCGTTCGCGAGCCGTAATCGGCCCGTAGCATTCCCTCCTTGCCGATGAATAGGACCCCGAGACCGCCGACCGGGATAAGCCGGCTGACGGAGAACGGAGGTGGGTTGTCGCCGTCGTACCACGTCACTTTCACTGGCGGCATTTCGCCGCGGGCCGGGTACTCGTAATGGACCGTCAGCTTGTGCCCGCAGCCCTCGGCATCGACCGGCGGCCCTTCGGCTTCGATGGTGGTCGGATATCGCAGCTTCAGCGCCCAGAACGCGAGGTCCATGGTATGGCAGGCCATGTCGCCCAAGGTGCCGTTGCCGAAATCCCACCAACGCCGCCAGTTCACCGGCAGATAACAGGGATGGTAGGGGCGGAACGGGGCCGGTCCGATCCATTCATCCCAATGGATGTTTTTGGGCACGGCGGGCGTCTCCTTCGGCCGCGTGCCGCCGCCCCAGTCCCTGTCGCACCACACCAACACCTCGGTTACCGGGCCGATTGCGTCCGACTGAATCAATTCGACCACGCGGCGGTAGTTGTCCTCGGCATGAATCTGGGTGCCCATCTGAGTGACCAGCTTTTTCTCTTTAGCTATCCTCGCCAAGGCACGGGTTTCATAGACCGAGTGCGTCAGCGGCTTTTCGCAGTAGCAGTGCTTGCCGAGCCGCATGGCCATCGCGGCGGCGGGGGCGTGCGTGTGGTCGGGCGTGCTGACCATCACCGCGTCGATCGACTTTTCCATCTCGGCGAGCATCTTGCGAAAATCGACGTAGGCCTTTGCCTTGGGATAGCGCCGGGCGACGGCCGCGAGATTATTGTCGTCGATGTCGCAGACGGCCACGACGTTCTCCATCGCGCCGGCGGCTTCGAGTTGGGCCTCACCCCGACCGCAGGGACCGATTACGGCGACATTGAGCTTCGCGTTCGGCGATTTGGCATGAACCAGCGCCGGCACGGCGAGAGTCGCCACGCCTGCGGCCGCGGAAGTGCGTAAGAAATCACGACGGGTCAGATGGTTTCGCGACATACCTTGAAGGCTCCTGTTAAGGGTGGGATACGTCGGCAGGCGGGGGCTGGAGGCTTCGGAATACCCATGTTGTAGCAGGTCCGAAGGTGATTTCAAGTTCGTTTTGTTGTTCCGGCTGCCGCGACAAGTCGCTTGACCGCCGGAACGGCCGGGGCTTCAAGGGGTGCTCCTCCAGGAAATGCGGCCCCGGAACATTGAACCGACTCCGCTTTTGCGTAGAATTAGGGGACCGGCTGACTACCGTGTGCCACTGCTGGTCGTTTCGTATTTAGTCGTAGGGCGGACTTCAGTCCGCCTGGAAACATGAGGCGGATTGAAATCCGGCCTACAATTGGGAACGCCGTTGCTATGCCCGTTACATCGCCGCCGCCGATCGGAGTGCTTGCCAGCGGCGGAGTGGATAGCTGCGTACTGGTAGCACACCTGCTGCGGCAAAGATACTGCGTCTCGCCGTTCTACGTTCGCTGCGGATTGGCCTGGGAGCGGGAAGAACTGGCGGCGCTCGGGGCATTTCTCCGGGCGGTGGGCACGTCGCAACTCGAGCCGTTGCGGATTTTCGATTTGCCGTTAGCCGACTTGTACGGCAATCACTGGAGCATCGACGGCCGCGACGTGCCCGACGCCGGCAGCCCCGGCAGTGCCGTCTACCTGCCGGGCCGCAACGCGCTGCTGTGCATCAAGCCGGTGCTGTGGTGCGGGATGCACGGGATCGGCCGCCTGGCCTTGGCCACGTTGGCCGGCAATCCGTTTCCCGACGCCAGCGACGATTTCTTCCACCGCTTCGAGGCGACGCTCGCCCAGGCGACGGGCAACCGCGTGTCGATCCAGCATCCGTTTGCCGCGCTGCGGAAGGTGGACGTCGTGCTGCTGGGACAGAGGCTTCCTTTGAAATTAACGTTTTCCTGCATCGCGCCCGACGGCGGCGTCCACTGCGGCCGCTGCAACAAATGCGCCGAACGGCACGCGGCCTTCGTTGAAGCCGGCGTGGAAGATCCGACAGAGTATGTGCTTGCACCAAATATGAAAGGAGAGGGAATGACGAAGCTCGAATGACGAATGACGAAAGAAATCCAAAGGACGAATGACGAATGCCCCCGGCGCCTTCTTCGTCATTCGTCATTCGGATTTCGTCATTCCATCCGTCATTCGTCCTTCGGGCTTCGTCATTCCCCAGTTATGTTTACCGTCTCGCGTGAAATCGATTTCTGTTACGGCCATCGGCTGTTGAACTACGAAGGCAAGTGCCGCCATTTGCACGGGCACAACGGCCGGGTGATTCTCTCGTTTGACGCCGCGGGGCTCGACTCGCACGGCATGGTCGTCGACTTCAACGAGGTGAAGCGAATCGTCGGCCGTTGGATCGACGAGAATCTCGATCACCGCATGATTCTCGATCGGGCCGACACGGCCGCGGCGTCGCTTCAGGCGCTGGGCGAGCCGGTCTATCTGATGGACGCCAACCCGACGGCCGAGAACATCGCCAAGCGGATATTCGAGGTGGCCGCCGAGCAGGGGTTTCCGGTGGTCGAGGTGCGGCTGTGGGAGACGCCCCACTGCTGCGCGACGTATCGGCGGAAGAGCTAAGGACCGCGCTCACCGGGGGAACACAAAGGGGAAACAGAAGGGGGCGAGAGCCCTCGTGAGGTGTCGCCGAATGCATGATGTTGTTACATCCCGATTTACGATTGCCTCGGCGCGGTTGGATGCCGCATATCTTGCGCAGAGGTTTCCGTGGCGAGTCAGCGAGGCTGGCATCCGCACGGGGAGCTTGATTATCATATCACCGAATTTGATCTCGGCATCGGGGAGCATGACAGGGTTGATCATCACCTTGCGGCGGTCAAGGCGGCGCTTCTGGCTTGCGAAGCGACGCTCGATTCGCTTCATCATGACTGCGGCTATACGCTGTGGATTCGATACCACGTTCCCGCGGAAGGAGGGGCGATTGGCATCAGTTCTTCTCTCAGCGCCGCTTTCGGTTTGCTGCGAGTCGATTTGATGTTTCAGCTTGTGTCCTGTGGCAAAGAAGTCGCTTAGCCGCAAATCGCGAAAAGTGTTGCCTTGGTGTCTTTTCCCAAGCCCAGGGAAACGCCGCGCCGCAGCCCTGAAAGGGCGTAACGGACGCCGCGCGGAATACCACAGGGGTGAGACATTTGCCGGGGAGCGCGACACGAGAGGCCCTCGCCGTCGCGCCCCTTCGGGGCTTCCATTTCACCGTGGCCAAGCTCCCCAGGCGTGGGCGCCTGGGCTTGGAAAAAGGGACTGCGGCAGCCAACGGAAAAGACTTCTGATACTTTTAGCGTCTTGGAAACGGTTCCTGACACCTTTTCCGTCCCAAAACTATTCTTCATTCCCTTCCGGACGCACAAATTGGGTCAGCACTGTTTTTCAGCCTGCTGGGGACGAGCGGAATTTCGGCAGAAATAATTCTGCCGCGTTTTTCGCCCAGGAAGATGTCATTATGCACCCGGCTTAATGAAACGCAATAAGCCTGAAGAGGGGATGTCGGTCGATTATTGCAGCGATTTGTTGAGCACCGGCGTGAAAACCTCGTCCGATTCCTCGGTCGGTGCTTTCTCCGCCGCTATCCTCTGAGTACACTAGAGCTTAGGAACAGTCTCCTCTGACTTACTCCTGTTCGAGCGGTTGTGCCGGTAAAATGGGCGTCCCGGTTCGGAATCTGCCGGTAGTTCCGGTGGGAGATTTCGTTTTGTTGAAATCCATACGGCTAAGGACCGACGAGTCAATCACTGTCGGAATGTCGCCTTTCGCTCCGCGAAAAAACGCGGCTTTCGCGGAGCGAAAGGCGACACTCTTATCGCCAATTCTAATTGCGGCGGCGGTATGCCTGCCATTGGTCTGGTGCTGTACGGCTACAGCCCTGCCGACGCCAAGCTCGGCTGCGCTGGAGGCCGCCAAGCCGTTGCCGACGCTCGCCCGCGAGCCGCCCGCCCCGCGCGTCGAAGAATCGCAGCCGTCAATCTTCTACTTGCCCGACAAACAGGGCAACCTTCAGCCGGTTCTCGATTTCAAGTACGAGGAGTTCGTCGACCTCTACCGGCTGAAGAACCAGCTCGGCCGCCGCGATCAACCGCCGCGTTACAGCCTTCAGCGATTGTCGGCGACGGGAACGGCCACGGAAACCTACGCCGAACTGACGGTTCAATTCCTAGCGGTCGTGCGCGACAACGATTGGGTGCGAATCCCCTTGCGGTTCGACCAGGGGCTGCTTCGCGGGACAGTTCAGTACAAGGGGACGGGCAAGCAGATCGTGCAATACGAGGGGGAAGGCGTCGGCTACGTCTGCTGGATTCGCGGCAAGCCCGACTCGCAGCATGAAATCACGTTGACGATGCTCGTTCCGTTGGATTCAACCGGCGACGAGACGCGACTGAAGCTGTACGTTCCGCGAGCGACGGCCTCGGAAATGAAGCTGACGGCGCCCATTCGCAACGCGGTGGCGAGTGTCACGGAAGGCGGCACGCTGTTGTCGACGGCCGCCAAGGGCGGGACGACCGAGTTCGCGCTGGTCGGCCTGGGCGGCGATCTCCAGTTGGCGTGGCGGAAGTCGAGTCCCGCCGCGCTGCAAACGCCCGTTGCGTTGGAAGCGACCGGCACGGTGCTGGCCACGCTGGACGGCCGTTGGATTACGACCGAGGCGACGCTCTCGCTGCGGAGCCACGGCGCGGCGTTCGACCGTCTAACGGTGCGGCTGCCGCCCGAGGCGGAACTTTCGCCGGGCAAACCCAACGGGTACAACGTGACGCCCATGGACATCAAGGGAGGCAAAGGGGACAGTCCCATTTTCGTTGACACGAAAATGGGGACAGTCCCCGCGAAAATTGGGACAGTCCCCATCGGGCCGCGATCGGTCCAGGTGCGGTTGCCGAAGAAGACGGTTGGACCGGTCGAGGTTCGCCTGAGCTGCCGCCGCGCGTACGATCCGACGAAGAGCCCAGCCTGGTGCGAATTGGCCGGATTCGAGGTCGTCGGCGCGGCGCGACAATGGGGCATGCTCAGCGTGGTCGCCGGCAGCGAATGGCAGGTGCTTTGGGGGCCAAGCCGCGAGACGCATCAGGTCGCCGCGTTGCCCGATGCCGCGCACAAAGATGAGACAATTGCCGCTTTCGAGTACTCCTGTCAGCCGTACTCGTTGTCGGTCAAGCTGGCGCCGCGAAAATCGCGGATCAGCATTGAGCCCGAATACGCCCTACTGGTCGATCGCAGCCAGGTTCGGTTGGAAGGCACGTTGACGTACACGATTCGCGGCGCGAAGGTATCGACGCTGGAGATCGCGATTCCCGGCTGGGAACTCGATGAGGTCGGCCCCGACAATCTGGTGAACGCCGACAATGTGACGGTGACGTCCGGCGTCGTCTCGATCCCCCTGAGCCGGCCGTCGTCGGGTTCGGTCGAATTGCAGTTGCGGGCGCACAGGAGCGTGGAAGCCAAAGCGACGTCCGTAAACCCGGGCAAAGGGGACAGTCCCATTTTCGCTGACACGAAAATTGGGACAGTCCCCCTGGCGGTGCCTCTGCCGCGTTTGCAGGGCGGCACGGTCGCTCCGTCCGCGCTGGCCGTGCTGGCCGCCGACAACGTGGAACTGACGCCGAACGCGCAGGCGATGACGGGCCTGGTGCGGCAGCGAACCGCTCCGTCGATGAAGCTGCCGCGGCGGCAGCAGGAGCCGCTCTATTATCGCGGCGCCGGCGGCGACGCCGTGTTTGCGGCCGCTTTCCGCGTGCTTCCACAGCGGATTACCGTGGAAGCGGCGGGCGAGGTGACGTTGGGCGAGCGCACGGCGACGGTCGAGCAGAGGTTCTCCTATTCGATCGCCCATGAGCCGGCCGACCAGTTGACCATCACCGTGCCGCGCGAGTTGGCGGCCAGCCGAATTCGCTTGCGGGTTGACGGTCGCAAGCCGATTTCTCCGCTCCTCGCCGCCCAAGACTTCGGCGATGCCACGACGGGCACGGCCTCCGCCAAAGTGACGCTCCCCGAGCCGCGGATCGGTCCCTGTGTATTAACGCTGAGCTACACCGTTCCCTTAGCGGAAGCCGAGGTGGCGAGGACGGGCGGCGAGGCGGCTTCGGAAGACTCCAAGAATCCCGGCAAAGGGGACAGTCCCATTTTCGCTGACACGAAAATTGGGACAGTCCCCAAGAAACGGGCAGCCTGCAAGATGCCCGCTGCGATTCCTCGGCCGGTTGCCGTTCCGCTGCTCATGCCGGCCGATGGAGAACTTTTGACAAACACGCTGACGGTGACGGCCGATCAGGACACCCGCGTTTCGGTCGGCAAAGGGGCATGGAGCGCGGCGGAGCGAGACCCCGTCGATGCCGACGGCCGGCCGGGCTTGCTGCTTGCCGCGGCCGATCGGACCGGTGCGATCCGGTTGGAGTTGCGCCGCGACGACGAGCAGCCGAAATCGATCATCGTCGATCGGGCGTGGGTGCAGTCGCGGCTGACCTCGCCCACTCGGCAAGATCGGGCCGTGTTTCAATTGACGACCGACCGAAATGAAATCGAGGTCGTTCTTCCGGCCGACGCCGCGGAACAAGCCGTCGCGCTGGTCGATGGGCGTCAGGTTGAACCCCGATCGCTCGGCGACAACCGGCTTTCCATTCCGTTGGGCAGCCGTCTCGGCCAGCGGCGAGTGGTGGTGGAGCTGCGATACCACTTCGCCGGGCCGCGGCCGCCGCGCGGCGCGATCTGCATGGAATTCCCGCGGTTGAGCCCCGCTGCCTGGATGCGGCGAATGTACTGGCAACTGATCCTGCCGGCCAACGAGCATCTGATCGCCAATCCCGACGGTTTCACCGGCGAGTTCGTCTGGCAATGGTCCGGCTGGTTCTGGTTTTGGGGCCGCCGTCCCTTGCTCGATCAGGCGGAGTTGGAGTCGTGGGCGGAGGCGGCGCCGCGCGATCCTCTGCCCGATCGGGTGAATGTCTATCTGTTCAGTTCGTTGGGCAACGTCGAGCAGGCCGAGGTGCGGACCGCCGGTCGGACGTGGATCGTACTTTGGGCCTCGGGCGCCGCGCTGGTGGCGGGCCTGTTGCTGATCTACGTTCCGGTCAGCCGGCATCCGGCGACGCTGCTGACGATGGGCGTGGCGCTGCTTGCGGCAGGGCTGATCGCCCCCGAGCCGACCCTGTTGCTGGCTCAAGCCGCGTGTTTGGGATTGGTTCTGACGCTGCTGGCGGGATTGCTCGAACGCGGCGTGGCCCGGCGGCGACGCGCGCTTGCCGGCAAAGAGCCGTCGAGTTCGCTAGTCGAAATCGGCTCCACCCATTCCGGCTTCAAAGCGGCCAGGGCCGAGAATCCGCCATCCACCGCGACCATCCAACCCAGCCCGCCGCTGCAAACGGGGAACACCGAGCCATGAGAGCTTCCGGTTTTGGTACCCGTATGGCTCGCAGTGGGGCAGACATTCTTGTCTGCCGTGGGAAGTGCAACAGATCGGGCAGACAAGAATGTCTGCCCCACCTGGCACATCGGCTGGCGAGAAGCCTCGGTGTTCTGGCAACCTTGCTCATGAGTCTCGTCCTCGTTCGGGCAGCCGCCGGCGGCGAGGATCGCTCGGCTTCGAACATCCGCTTTCTTCGTGTTTTGGCGCCTGAAGACCGCATGAAGGATTGGCCGCTCGGCGGAGAGAAATACCTTCCGATTGGCAGCGAGGAGTTCGAGCGATTGGTGGCGGCGATGAAGCCGCGAGATTCGAAGGCTCCGCCGACTCCCTCGGCCGCAATCATCGCCGCGCGGTATGAGGCAAAACTGGTCGGCCAACGATTGATCGGCCGGGCAACCCTCGACGTGACCTTGGCCGGCGCCGCGCCGAGGCTTATGCCGCTGGCACCCTGCAATTTCGCGATTCAGAAAGCGGCGTGGGATTCAGTTGTCTCCCCTCTCTCTTTGGGAGAGGGGCCAGGGGTGAGGGCCGAGGAGGGTTCGGGGTTCAGGGTTCAGGGTTCAGACGCTCCAAATCTCCAAATCGCCAAATCGCCAAATCAAGACGCGAGGGGGACGGAGGAGATTGTCGGCAAGACGTCTTCCGTGTTGCGAGGTTCGTCCCGACAATCTCCTCCGTCCCCTTCATCCCCTTTGTCGGACAGCCGCGCGGCGTTGGGATCAGGTAGCGATGGCCGCCTCGGGGTCTTCGTCGATCGCTCAGGCCGGCTGGTCCTCGATTGGTCGCTGGTTGGACACCGTGATTCGAGTGACGTCCTGTCCTTCTCGTTCGAGATTCCCGCCGCCGCGTCGAATCAACTAATCGTCGAATTGCCCGACGCCTTGGAACCGACGATCGACCGGGGTCTGCTGCTGGGAAGCGAGGCGGTCGACGAGCAGTCGCGTCGCTGGCGGATCGAACTGGGCGGCAACTCTCATCTGCGATTGCAGGTGGCGGCGGCCGGCAACGCCCGCCCACGGCGGCAACTGGCCTTGCTGCGGGAGTCGCGGACGTACGACTGCTCGACGCGGGGGTTGGAGGTTTCCGCCCAGTGGAAGCTCCAGGTGTACAACGAGCCGCTGGACCGGGCAACGGTGCTGGTGGATCCTGAGTTGCAGTTGGTATCGGCCCGTTTGGGCGGCGTCGCAATTCCATGGTCGGCCGTGCCCGCCGCCGACGGCGGCACGCGCGTCACCCTGAGATTTCCCGAACCGATTCGCGACACGGATCGCGTCGTTCGGCTAAGCGCGGTCGGCCGGCCGGTTCTCGATCGGCCGTGGCGGCTGCCTCGCCTTCGCGCCGCAGGGCTGCTCTGGCTGGAAGGGAGCATCTCACTGCTTGTGCCCGAACCGCTGGCAGCCGACCGAATCGTTCCGCTCGGTTGCGCCCAGACCGGCGTCGGTCCCTTGTCGGCTCCTCGGGCGGGCCAGTCGATGCAGTTTCAATCGTTCGACCGTGATGCGACGGTCGAGGCGTCGCTCTCTCGTTGCCCGGCGAAGGTAGACGTGCTGGCCGGCGCGGCGATCGAGCTTGACGGCCAACAGGCGACGGCCCGCGTTGCGGCACAATTCCACATTGCCAACGATACGCGACTTGCGATCGACGCCGACGTGGCGCCAGGTTGGATCATCGACTCGGTCGAGTCGGTTCCGCCCGGTGGGGTGGCCGACTGGTCGGTCGAGCCGCGGAGAGACGGCCGGCAACGGCTGGCGATTCAATTAGCGACCGGGCTTTCGCCGCAACAGCCCGTGCGACTGGCGATCGCGGCTCGGCGGCCGCTGGCGGCGTCGGGCGAGAGGCTGAGCGACGGTGTGCCACTGTTTGGAACAAGCAGTGCCGATCGCAACCCGCTGTCCGGGCACTGCTTGTTCCAAGCAATGGCACACCGTGATGAAAAATGCGGGTTGAACTTCGGCGACTTGCCGCCGCTCCATTTTCGCGGGCTCGCGCGGTGCAGGCAACTCGTCGCCGTGCGGCCGATCGGCGCTTATGCGATGAAAGTCCACGGCGACGAACATCTCAAGCGGCTCGAGCCCGACGACCTCGCGCCGTCCGAGTTGGCGTTGCTGGCCGCGAAGCCGCGCGATCTGCTGTTCGAGCGGGACGAGCGGTCCGACTCGCTGGCGGTCTCCCTGGCTGCGCAAGAACCTCAGTACGCCGGATCGATCCGGGTGGATGCCTCGCTGGGCGACCGCAAGCTCCACGAGAAGTTCTCGCTGCGCTGCGCTGCCGAGTTGGATCGGGTCGATCAGGTGCTCGTGCGGCTCTTTCCCCGCCGCGATGCGACGGTGCGATGGACGATCATTTGTGGTGCAGGCGTCCCGCCTGCCCAAGCAGCCGAGACGGCTGCACCACAAGACGTGTCGGCGCGGCAATGGTCGAAGGAGAAGCAGGCGGCCGACGGCGTGGACCCGTCGCTGGAAACGTGGGAGTTGACGCTTCGCCGCCCGCTTGGCGACGCCTTCGAGATTTGCGGTGTTCGCGAGGTTCCGATAGCCGGGCTGCCGGTCTTCGTTTCCTTGGCGTCGCTGCCCGAGGCGACGGCTCAACGGGGCGAGGTGACGATCCGCAGCTCGCGGCCGGGGGGCCTGAGTGTGGAAAATCGCCGCCTGAAGGTGATCTTGCCCGAGCCGCCCCCAGCCGGCCAAGTACAAACGATTCGGGGCGCGTATCGCTACGATCCGGCTCGGGACGTCGCCGAGGGGGCCAAGGCCGCGATTCGGATAAATGCGTCGAGCGAGCCCGTCTCGCCATCGGCGTGGATCGGGGACTGCCGGCTCGAATCGTGGTATCAAGCCGACGGAAGGGTGCGATGTTCAGCCGCATACGATCTCGAAAACGCCGGGTGCAATCGGCTTCGGCTGGCAATGCCGCCGGAGATCGCCGTCGGGGAGTTGCACGGCGTCCGAATCGACGGCGCCAAGGCGGTGTGGCAGGTGGAGAGGACTGTACCAGGCACACGCCGTGTGCCTCATACGGAGGGCACACGGCGTGTGCCTGATACGGACGGCACACGGCGTGTGCCTACTACATTCGTGTCGGTCGAGCTTCCGGCCAATCGAAAATCGCTGAGCGTGACGGTCGAATGGACGGCCTCCGGGCCGCCGCTGGGAATTGTCGGCTCGCTGGCCGCTTCGATGCCGGAGCCCGACGTGCCCGTGCTGGCGCGGCATTGGACGGCGTGGCTCCCGCCGGGCTATGAAAGCGTCGGCTCCGAGTCCTGCTCACACTCTGCCGATGCTTTGACGTCGGCCGAAACGCGAGGCTGGACGGGGCGGTGCATGGATGTGCCGGTGGGAACGCCCGCTGCGTTGCGCTATGCGCGGATTGCGTCGATGCAACTATTCGGAGCAGTCGTATTCCTGCTGTCCGCCGGGCTGGGATGCTGGACGGCCAAAAGACGCGTTGCCCGCATTTCTCACGACGGTGGGGCAGACATTCCTGTCTGCCACGAGAAGCGGCGACACATTTGGCAGACAGGAATGTCTGCCCCACCGGAAACACTGGTTCTCGCGGTGCTGCTGGCGATTTTCGCCGCGGCGGCAATGACGTTGCCTGACGCCTTCGTTCCCGTCGCATGGGGCGGCCTGCTCGGCATCCTCTTCTGCTTTGCGTTGCGATGGGTCCATCGCGAGCGGCCGCGGAGCATTCCGCCAGCCGACGCGAGCAATTCGGCGACGCCAATTAGTGCGGCGATGCTTGGGGTGTTGCTCGCGCTGCCGTTTTGCGGTGTCTGCGTCTCGTCTGTTCGGGCAGCCGAGATGGCTGCACTACAAGCTACAACTGCCGCCCCAGCCCCGCTGCCGACAGTGGAAGGCAAAGTCTCGGCCGTTGCTCGGCCGGCTTCGTCGCCTCTGTACCGCGTGTTTGTGCCGGTCGATGCCCGGCAGAAACCGGTCGGCGGAAAGCTCTACGTGCCCGAAGCGTTCTACCAAGAGTTGTATCGTCGCGCGGCGCCGGTCGAAAAGCCGCCGGCATGGCTGATTCTCGGGGCCGTCTACCGCGGCGATCTCACGAAGGAGGCCGTCTCCGGCCGGCTTGCGGTCGGCAGGCTGCGGGTGCAATACGATCTGCGGGTGTTCGATCGGGCGACTCGCGTGCGCATTCCGCTGCAAAGCGAAGGAGCGAATCTGCTGCCCGGCAGTGTGTTGCTCGACGGCCGCGCGATCGAACCGGAATGGGAGCCCGACGCCGGGGCCTTGGCATTCGAGGTGGCCGAGCCGGGCGACTATCGCCTCGGGCTTTCGCTGCGTCCGGCGATGCGTGCCGCCGCCGGATCGAGCGGATTCGACATGGCCATTCCGCGCGTGGCCGGATCGCGCGTCGAGTTGGCGCTGCCGGCCGATGCGCCGCCGGTGGAAGTGCCTTCGGCGTGCGGCGGAACGTCGTTGGAGAAAGACCCGCCGCGCTTGCTGGCCGAACTTGGACCGGCCGACCGCTTGACCGTTCGATGGCAAGAAGCGGCGGCGGCAAACGGAACCGGGCCTGCGGTCAACGCCGAGCAGTTGACCTGGCTGAAGATCCAGCCCGGCTCGGTGGTGGTCAACGTCAAATTCAAGTTCCACGTCGCGGAGGGCGAGCTTCGCCAGGTGCAACTGGCCGTCGATTCACGCCTGCGTCTGCTTCCCTTGCCGGGCGACGCGCCGCCGGCGGTGCAAGTTGGGGCGGAATCGGGCCAAACCCGGCTTGCTCACGATCCGCTGGCCTCGTCCGATCTCCGATGACGTCGCACTCGAGGCCGCCTTCCTGTTCAACGGCGCGTCGGCCGTCGGCAATATCCGCCTGCCGCGGATCGAACTGGTCGATATCCAACCGACGCGGCGTTGGATGGCCGTCAGCGTCGATGCGGCACTAGACTGCGAAGAGCACGACGGCCAGCGGCTCGAAGCGGTGGCCGTCGCCGACTTCCTCAAAGCTTGGGGCCAGTGCGACTCGAAACCGCGTGCCGCCTATCGCCTGCCGCGCGGCGAGTCCGGCTGGACGCTCTCGACCCGCCCGCACGAACCGCACACGACGGCCAATCAAACCCTCTCGCTCAGTTTCGACGAAAACTGCCTCGACGTGCTTTTCGACGCGCGGCTTTCGGTCGCTTCGGGCTACGTCTTCCAACACCAGGTGACGGCGCCGGCGGATTTCAAGATCGAGCGGGTATCGTTGGTCGCCGGCGGCGCCGACCGCGTCCAACGCTGGTCGCAGGACAAGGACGGCACGATCACCATCTTTCTCGATGGTCCCGTGTCGGGAACCGAACGGCTTTCGATCCGTGGCCGACTGCCAATTCGCATGGGGGAGAAACGCGAGTTGCCGCTGTTTGCCGTGCAGAAGTGCCGGATTCAGACGGCGGCCATTCAGTTGTTGGAACGCCCCGCGGTATCGTTGCTCTGGAGCGCAGGCGCGCTCGCCCGCGCTCCCGTTGGGGAAGACGCCCGATTCGGGGCGGCTGGTCGAGACGATCGTTTGGGACGGAGTGCGCCTGCCGCGGATGACGGTCACCGCAAGACCCCGTGGCAACAACGCCGTCGCGCCGCGTCACGCGGCGGAACCTCAAGGCGGCGACAAGTCCTCCGACGTTGCGGGGAAGGGTGCGGGAGGTCGGGCCGCTCGCACGCCGGCTTTCGTTCGGCTGGCCGACGTGGCGATTGCACGGCAAACCAGCGGACACTGGTGCGGCGCGGCGACGTTGGACGTCGAGCCGGGCGGCGCCGAACAACTCGACCTCCGCTTGCCGGGCGGCTGCGAACTGATCCAGGCGTCGATCGAAGACGTGCCCGCCATGCCCAAGCCAATTGGCGACGGCGTTTGGCGTCTTGCACTGGCGTCGCCCCAGTTGCGGCAACGGGTCGGCGTGATATACCGGGGCGTCGTGCCCGCGACGGGCGGAAGGGGGCGGCTTCGGTTCGAGTCGCCGACGATCGGCGATCTGCCGGTGCGGCAGACGCTCTGGACGGTGTTTTTGCCGTCGTCGTGGACCGCCGAGAACCCACAGGGCGCCACCGCGGTCATCCACCGGCCCGGCAGTCTTCTGTGGCCAAGCGGCGTTGGGGGCATCGGCGGAACGTTGTCGCCGCGATATTACCTCTCCGAAGGGGGGGCGGCGACGTTGACGCTTGACTGCCGGCCGGCCTCGGCCAATTGGCCCCTCCACCGCTGGGCCGCCGCGGCCGTTCTGACGCTGTGCGGCACGGTGTTGGCGAGCCTTTTTGTCAAGGGCAAACGACGCAGGGCAACGTCGGAATAGGCATTCCTTCCTCGTTCCCACGCGGAGCATGGGAACCCGACGCAGCCGAATCGCCGAGAGTTCGTATTGGCAGATTCCGGCGGTTTTGCTAATGTACAGACCCCGCTGGGGAACCGATTGCCGGAGTGGTAGGATTGCCGCTCCAAGCGATGGCCGACAAGGAAGGAGGCCGACATGCAGATCGACCAGAGACAGGAAGTGCGGGTCCATATCCGCTGGATGATTCGTCGCGACATGCCCGAGGTGCTGGCCATCGAGGCCCACAGCTTCGAGTTTCCTTGGCTCGAAGAAGACTTCATTCGCTCGCTGCGGCAGCGCAATTGCATCGGCATGGTGGCCGAATATGAAGACCGCGTCGTGGGCTTCATGATCTATGAGTTGCACAAGAGTCGCATTCACGTGCTGAACTTCGCGGTGTTGCCCGAGTATCGCCGCAGCGGCGTCGGCAGCCAGATGTTGGCCAAGCTGACGGCCAAGCTTTCGACGCAGCGTCGCAGCCGCATCATTCTGGAAGTGCGCGAAACCAACCTGCCCGCGCAGCTCTTCTTCCGCGAAAACGGTTTTCGCGCCGTCTCGGTGCTTCACGGCTACTACTCCGACACGCCCGAAGACGCCTATATCATGCAATACCGCTACCGCCCCGAGCGTCAAGCGGCCGTCGAGCCGGGCAGTCGCGTTCAGCGGTTGGCGGGCTAGCACGTTCTTCACAGACGTGTTGCGGCGAACTCGTTGATAGTTTCTCGGGTTGCCGACATTGTAGGGTGAAACTATGAAAGAGAGGAGGTCGGGCCGAACACGGTGTCCTTGAGCACGTGGTAAATCTGAGAAGAAGGTTTATTTCCTCAGTTTCCACACAAGGAGTCAAACCGTGCATTATATCGGCATCGACCTCCACAAGAAGACTATCAGCTTGTGTGTCATGAGTAAAGGGCGGAAGGTGTTGTGCGAGAAGGTCTTGCGATGCGACAACGAAGCGGGAATCATCGAGTTTTTCGGCCGCTGGACGCCGTTTCGCACGGTCGTCGAGGCCACTGCCAGCTACGAGTGGTTGGTACAGTTGATCGAGCCGCTGGCGAAACGCGTGATCCTCGCGCATCCGAAGAAGCTCCGCGTCATCGCCGAAACCAAGAACAAAACCGACCGTATCGACGCCCGGGTGTTAGCCGAATTCCTGGCATTAGACATGATCCCTCAATCCTATCGGCCCACGCCGCGGTTGCGAGCCTATCGTCGCCTGGTGCGTTACCGGCATTTTGCGCGGGTCGGGTGACTTCCGTGCGCTGCAAGATTCGGCATATACTCAGCGATTACAACCTGGATCGGCCGAACCTCTTCACCGCCGAGGGCTTGGAATACTTGCAAGCCGTCGAGGTTTCTCCGGCCGACCGCTGGGTATTGGAGCAGTTTGTGTCGCAGTGGCAGCAGCATCGCAGCCAGGTGCAGGCGGCCAACAAGCAACTGCGGGAGTTTGCCAAGAAAGCGCCGTTGGCCGAACGCGAACACCGCGAAGTGCTCCGCAGTATTCCGATGATTGGCAGCGTAACGTTGGACGTGGTACTCAGCGAGTTGGGCGACGTGCGGCGTTTTCATTCGCAAAAGAAAGCGGTGGCTTACGCCGGGCTGGATCCGGGAGTGCGGGCGTCGGCGGATCGGCGAAAAGAGTTGCACATCACCAAGGAGGGATCGCGGCTGTTGCGTTGGGCTCTGGTGGAGGCGGCTTGGCGGTTGGTCGTCAAGAGCCGCTATTGGGGATTCCGTTACGAACGGCTGAAAGGTCGGATCGGGGCCAAAAAGGCGATCGTGGCGACAGCGCGGCGGCTACTGTGCGTGATGGTGGCGATGCTTCAAAGCGGACAGCGGTATCGCCTGTCGGCGGCGTGAGGTGAATTTTCATCGTTCTTTCAGAACAACCCTGGAGAAATCGCAGCGTACAAGATCAAGCCGAAACCGGTGGACGTGACGACTTGAGGACGACCCCGACACAAGTCCTGAATGGCGGCCGCTTCGGCGACCGACCTTCGATAGGGTGAATGGTGGCGTCCTTTGAAAACTTTTTTCATGGCGACGTTCGGCCCAGCCGACGATCCCGAATAGATGGTTGAGCGTACACGTTCACGTCGGCTCAGAACTCGAAATCAGCAGGAGGGAGCGAGTTCTTCCTCCGCCTCGGGCTCAGGGAATGTGTGGCAGCAGCCGCAGGAACCGCCCGCGGACCCTCGGACGAACGTGACCAGATCGACCGAGGCCGACGGCGAGGGGAATGTGGCAGACATCTGCCTCACGTTTCTTGCACCGGACGGCTTGACAAAAATGCTTTCATAGATGGACTTTAGTCCGCCGCGTTTTGCTCGGCCGCACTTGGCGGACTAAAGTCCGCCCTACATTCGCCAAACGCCTCGTGGCTGTTGCTCCGAGCTGTCAGCCTGGTATACTGGGGAATATTCCCACCCCAAGATACCCTCCCTACGAAAAAAGCGGCCGATGGCTCGAATTCTTGTGGCGATTCTGGCGGGCATTCTTGCCAACTTCTATTGCACCGAAGCGATCGTAGCGGCACCCGTGGTGGCGGTCGTGCCCGAGCGTTGGCAACCGCCGGCGAACCGTGGCCGCGCTATCAATTTCGCGCTGTCGGCGCAGGCCGACGCCTGGCTGCGGCACGACGCGCTGGGCGATCCGAGTTTCGACAGCTTCGAGCGCCGGCCGGGCAATCCGATCGTCCGCGGCAAGCCCCCGTTGACCTGGCCGGTCAACGGCTTTCTGTTCGAGGATCCGAAGAGCGGCTACTGGTACGCCTACATCGGGAATTACATGACGGGCTATAACGTTGGGCCCGGACTGCCGACAACGCACTGCCGCGTGCACCGCTCGAAGGATCGCGGCAAGACCTGGGAGGAGATCGGGCCGATCTTCAACGATCCGAAGTTTCGCTTCGAGGGGGACACGCAAACGGCCAACGGCGCCCCGGACGTCACCATCGCCTTTGCCGATGGCCGCTATCACATGGCCTACGACTGGTTCTCCGACAATTTGGACTGGCCCCACATGCTTGAACCGCCGAAGGGCTTCGATAACGGGTGCGCCTACGCCTGGTCGGAGCGGCCGGAAGGGCCCTTCCATCGCGCGGCCAATCCGATCTTGCGCACGACCGACATGGCACGGCGGTTCGACCCGAGCAAGAAGTATCGCCGTGCGTACGGCACGGGAATCATCCATCGCAAGAAGGATTGGCTCGTGCTGGTGCTTGCCGACTCGAACAACTACTTTTCCTGGGGCCTGATGGCAATGACGGCTACCGATCCGGCCGGCAAGTGGTCGGACCCAAAGATGGTTTTGAGCGATGAGAGCGACACCTTCTTCCCGCACACCGCCGAGCCGTTCCCGATGATGGTCCATGACGGATACGTCTATGCGATGTACGCGTCGGTGCAGATGAATCGCAATTTTCAGGCGATTTATCGGGCCAAAGTCGAGGAGGCTCATCGAGCGGAAGCGTGGCAGTTGTTCCAGTACGGCACGGCCTGGCACTCCAAGCCCGTCGTGAACGAAGGCATGGGCATCTGGGGACAGTCGTTTTCCGGCTTCGTCGATCGCGACGGCCAGTTTCAAGTCTTGTTCCCCTCGCGCGAACGCGAGACGAACGTCGGAACGATCAACCTGGCCGTTCGTCCGTGGGCGAAGCCGCTGCGCGAGCGGGGATTCGTGTTCAGTGGTCACGCGGGCCCTAGCCTGACGTTGCTGCGGTATGCGTGGCGGCAGTTCCATCTGAAGGCGGATCTTACGCAGCGCGGCGGCCCGGCGCGAATCATCTGGGGCTATCAGGCGCCCCTCGGCCGCGATCGCCACGGGGCCGATGCGACGATTCACCCGCTTTCGCTCACCCGGCACCAAGGGTTGGAGCTTTCGCCCAACGCATGGCGCCTCGTAAGCGTCGATGCCGCGGGAAAGATCACTGCGACGGCCGGCGGGCCACTGGAAAGCGGGGCAACGCGAATGATTGAGATCGACGCGGAGCAGGACGGGCAGGTGCGCGTCACCATCGACCACAAGGTCCGTTGGACCGGCAAGGTGTCGCTTGGCGCAGGTCAGATCGGCCTGCTGGTCGATCCGTTCACCAACCTAAGCGTATCGCGATTCGAGATCAGCGGCCCGTTGCGACCGGCCGTCGTGCCGTGGTTGTACATCGAAGCGTTGACCGGGGCGGGCGTGTGCATGAATGATTGGAACGTCGTCCAGTCGCCGCTGTATCGCTTCGGCGTCGGCGCCGTGCGGAAAACGCCGGGCGGCCGGGTGAAATGGAACTTCCGCGGCCGCGGCTTCCGCCTCTGGTCTCCGCAAGGACCACAACTCGGGCGTTGCGAGTTGTTCGTAGACGGCCGCAAGCTGGCCGAGCTGGATTTTCATGCCGAACGCGAACAGCCGTCGCGAATCATCTACACCTGCAACGACGCCGGCGACGGCTATCACGCCGTGGTGCTTCGCTCGATCGCCGGCCGGCTGCCGGTCGATTCACTCGACGCACTGAATTGAAACGTATCCGGCACACGCCGTGTGCCGAAAAGAAGGGCGCGGCACACGCCGTGTGCCGGATATTTACAAGCTAGCGGCTATGCTTTTGCCGCGACTTTCTCGTCTTCCGGCAGTTGCTCGCCCGAGATTGCCACAACCACCAGCCCGTTGCAGTCGGCGAAATCGACTACCGCGGCTTGATCGAGGAAGACGGTTCGGCCGGCTTCGACCGCGAGCACTCTTCCACCGGCGGCGAGCATGGTCTCTAACGTGCCGAGGCCGATAGTGGGCACATCGAAGCGCATGTCTTGCTGAGGCTTGGCGACTTTGACCACAGTGAAGCCGCCGGCGCGGCAGAGCGTGCCGGCACGGCGGATACACTCGTCGGTGCCCTCGACCGCCTCGACCGCCAACACGGCCTGGTCCTTCACCACGACGCTCTGTCCCACGTCGAGCCGGCCCATCTCCTTGGCCATCCGCCAGCCGAACTCGATGTCTTTCTGTTGCCAGGCCGTCGGGCCGCGGCGGGTGAGCTGTCCTTCTTTCACGAGCAACTCCGGTGCAAAATCGGTCGGCGGGGCGAATCGAATCCCCTCGCGGGCGAACTCCTCGACAATCGCCATCAGCAGCGAGTCGTCCCGGCAGTCCTTCTTTCGCGTCCAAAAATGGGGAAGAAACATGCGAATGGTCCGCAGGTCGGGCAGGTGCCGCAGCCACGCCCAACGCTGAAACAACCGGACCTTGAAAATCTTGCCCGCCATCATGATCTCCGTCACCTGGTGGCGATGGAAGTAGCGGATGGCGGTGCCGAACTTGGCCATACCGAGCCAGTGAAACTCGGTGCAGACCTCGGCCAGTGCGGGATCGGCGTGCCCGATCGTGCCGAGGCAATAAACTTCGCACCCCTGCCGCCGCAACGCCTCGGCAATCACGATCGGATAGCGCCCCCAACCGGCGAGCATTCCGATGCGGCGTCTTTCAGCGGGGGCTGGCATAAGAGTTCAAAGGTCAGGGGGTAGCGTTCACGGAAGATGATGGGCGCAAGCTTTTGTCTATTGCGCTGGGGGAACGAGAATGCCAGGGCCTGGAGAGTCGTTGCTTTCCTTCGGCACTGGGGCAACCTCAATGTCTTTGAATGCAAACGGCACACGAATCTTGCGGCTGTCCTTTTGCACGTGAACTCGTAGTTGGGCGTCTTGCGGAATGGCGTCTTTGAACGATCGCCACCAGGTCAAGGATCGAGGGCCCGTGTAGGAGAGCGAGGAGTTGCCCGTGCGCAGAGGGCTTCCGTCTGCATCGCGGACCTCGCACATGACGACGGGCGTACGTTTCCATTGCAGCGAGAGGTTCAGCGCCTCGGGTCCGCCGTAGGACGCGGCGAGGTTCTTTCGCCGCTCGGCCTGGATGTCGATTCCCAGAGTCTTTAGCGCGGGATCATCAAGGCTTCCCTTCTTCTCGATATTCTTCAGAAAATGCTTGACGGTAATGGTCTCAATGCGGCCTCCGGTCTGAAGGGCCATGCTGCCGCGCAGTTCGCGCAGTTTGTGCATAGGATGCGCCTCGGACGCGACGATCTCGATCGAAAGCCGGTCGCTGTCGCAGAAACGGGCTTGCATCTCCCGTTGCGTGCCCGGGAAATCGAGCGGTTGGCCTCGCTCGTCCAGAGCCGCCTCGATCTCGAACTCGCCGTAGGCGCTGGCCAACTCGGCCGCCAAGCCTTCCGCTTCGATTTTGACAGTCAGATCGGGCGGTTTTACGCTGCCCTGCCAAGGACGCCAAGCCGCTTTGGCAGTCAGTTTCCAGCCGGCCAAGATAGGATCCTTCGCCGCCACAGGTTCCGCTTCGACAAAAGCGTCTTCCGAGGAAGCCGGAACCTTCAGATAGTCCGGACTGTTCTTGTCGATCTTCGGAACCGCAAGGTTCTTTAGCACGAAGGGAACGAGAATCCGCCGGGCGCCTTTTCGGAACATCAATCGCAAACGGGCGTCGCGAGGAACGACTCGGGGCGTGTCGAACATAATGTCCCAGGCGTTCAGAGTTCCGCTCCATGAGTCTGAGCCCGTGGGAATACATCTTCCGCCGCTATCTAGAATCTCATATCCGACGAGGGCACGCGTCTTGGATTCGAGCGTGACGCGGATCGAGTCTTTGACCTCGCTGCCACGGTGTTTGTCGATCAACATACGGGCAACCGTGACCGTCACGCCAAGCTCCTGGAGACGTTTGTTTCGCAACGGCCTTGCCCAGCCGTCGGGATCGAGTTTTTCGTTGTCGGCACGGTCCTCCAATCGTTTGAAGGCGTCATCAATGACGATATCATCTGGCTTTCCGCCGGTTTCAACGGTCACGCTGCCGCGCAGCTCGCGAATCGTATGGATCAGGGGCCGGTTTGGGATGGTGAAGAAGAGAAGGAGGTTGTCCTGCTTTCTTCCGTTACGGTTGTAACAGAATGCGGACATAAGGCCGTCGCAATCGAACACGCTGCACGCCTTTCGGTAGGACTTGCCATGCTCGTCCAGAAGCGAATCCAATTTGACTCTTCCGCTCGCGCTGGCCTGGTCGATGGCAGACCCGCGGAGGTTGACCCTGATTGCCAGTGACGGCGGTCCAGGCTTGTTCGCCCGATTGTCCCACTGAATCTCCCAATCCGGCGAGGCCGTGATCTTCAGATCGGCCAGGATCGGATCGGGCTCTGGCGGCGAGGGCTTTTCTGCCGCCGCCAGGAAAGACGGCATCGCCAAGACCAGCAACGATTTTGCGACCATGATCAGGCAGCACAGCGAGTGGGCGAATGTGCCGATTTGGCGGGCGGGTCGCGGGGGAGGGGCGTTGACCATGATGGAATGCAAATTGAAAAATGCGTAAGACTTTAGCCGTTTGCAGTGGTTTTGGACGGTAGCGGAGGCAGTTGTCCGGTCGTCAGGTACTTGGTCAGTGCATTGGTTACAGTGGTAATCGGATCATGGCCGCGTTGTTTCAGGCTTCGGTAAATGCTCATAAGGACGGCTTGGGCGCGAGCTCCGTTGGGGCTGCGGTTGCAGTAGCTGTTCTTGCGAATGATAACCGCCGGGCGAATGCTCCGCTCGCCGTGGTTGTTGTCGAAAGGAACGTCGGGGTGATCGAGGAACGTGAACAAATCCCGCTGATGACGCCGCAGTCGCTTGACCAGCCGTTTCGCCTGGGAATCGTCCCACGCCGCGTCGATCATCGTCTGCAACCGCTCGTCCAACCGCGACCGACGCGAGGCGTACTCGTCGGCCGACAGGTCGTCGCGCTTGCTCAGCCGCATGGCATCGTGGATCAATCGTCGCATCGGTTTTGCGAACGCCGGCCAGTGCGGGCCGGGACTCTTGTACTTCTCCACCGTGAGGAAGTCGCGCAACAAATGCACCAAGCACATCTGCCGCCGCGCAGACCACCTTGTTGTAGGCGCCCCAAAAGTCGGTCACCAACGTCCCGCGAAATTCCTCGCTGAAGAACTTCAACAACGCCGGACTGCCCCGACAACGGTCGATCATAAAATAGGTAAGCTCGTCGGTCGCAAAACACCACAACCAGTGCGTTTTCCCGTTCACACGCCAACTGGTCTCGTCGGCGTGCAACACCGCCGAGCGCAAGGCTTGGCCGCGAATCTCTTCGTACCACGGTTCGAGAATCGTTCGCAACCGCTGCCACTGTTGGGTCAAAGCCCCCGGCGTCAACTTCATTTGCAGGTGGTAATTGAAGACTTCGACGATTTGCGAGAGTGTGTTGCCCAGAGCGTAGTGCAGCCACGCCGCCAAGACCAGCACGCGGTTGCCCAACGTGGAGCCCGGCAGGGCGTCGGGCACCACCGGTTCGACGCTTTTCTTGCATCGTGGGCACCAGTCGCGGTGAATGGTGTGTTCCGTGACCATCGGCTCGATGTCGGCGGGAATGTCTTCGATGTAGCGGGTGCGGGTGCGATGACAGCGCTTCAGCGGACCGCCGCACTCGGGACAGCGTTTCAGTCGATGCTCTTCTCGCTGGTTGACCCCTTCCGGCGGCGGTCGTCGGCTTCCCGGATGTCCTTCTTTGCATCCCGGCCGCTTCCGCCGCGACTTGGCTGTCGGTTTTTCGTAAGGCGGCTTCATGCCAGAAGGCGTCGTGGGCGAGGCGCTGGCGGAAACCGCTACCGACTTTTCGGCCAGCATTTTGGCAAGTTCCAACAGCGCGAATACGACGGCTTCTTGCCCCTGATTGTAGATTCTCTCCGCCTGTTCTGCGGTAAGAGTCGGTCCCAATGGAATGCTCAGCGTCGGCATTACGATGGCTTCCTTGCTCGTCACACAAGGCCATCGTCATACACAAATCACTGATTTTATCCAAGATCAACTGCATACGGCTATTCTGTTACCAAATTTCAAATCTCAAATTGCAATCTCAAATCTGAGATCTGAAATTCACGCCACGGCTCGCCGGCCGTCGGCGTCGTTGGATGGATCGTCGGCCTTGATGGCGATCTTGCTTGCCGCCGACTGCTTTTCCAATGCTGCGACGGCCCGTTCGAGCTGCTTCAACTGCCGCCGCATCTCCGGCAATTTGCTGAACGCCGCCTGCTTGACCTTTTGATCGCGTTCCGGTGTGGCGGGAATGCCGATCATGCGGGCGTCGGCGGGCACGTCGTTGGTCACGCCGGCCATGGCGCCGAGCACCGCCCGATCGCCGATGTGAACGTGATCGCGCACTCCCACCTGGCCCGCCATCACCACGTAATCGCCGGTGGTCGTGCTGCCGGCCACTCCGACCTGCGAGCAGAGCATGTTGTGCCGCCCGATGCGGCAGTTATGGGCGACCATCACCGAATCGTCGATCTTCGTCCCCTCGCCGATGCTCGTCGGGCCGTAGGTGCCGCGATCGATGGTCGAGCCGGCGCCGATTTCAACGTCGGCCCCGAGCACGACGTTGCCCAACTGGGCCGAAAGGACGTGCCGGCCGTCGGCGAACCCATAACCGAAGCCGTACGCCCCCAGTACGGCATTAGCGTGGATCAGGCATCGCGGCCCGACGACGGTGTTCTCGTAAAGCACGGCGTTCGGGAAGATCGTCACGTTTGCGCCGATCCGCGAGCCGGCCATGATGTGGACGCCCGAGTGAATCGTCGAGCCGTCGCCGATCGTCACGCCGTCGCCGATTGAGGCGAACGGATGGATGTCAACGTCGCTGCCGATGGCGGCGGTCGGGCTGACGGCGGCCAGCGGGCTGATGCCGATCCGCCGCGTTTGGGGCCGGGGGCAAAAATGGGTCACAATCGCCGTAAACGCGGCGTGAACGTCGTCGACCTGAATGGCCGCCAGTCCCCTGGGCGCGAACCCCCTTGGCGCGACGACGGCGGCGGCCAGGCATTGCTCCAGCAGGTGAGCCTTCTCGGCCTGGTCGATCAGCGTGATCTGTCCGGGCCCGGCGTCGCACAGGGTGGCCGCGCCGAGGATCACCACTCGGCCGTCGCCGACCAACTGCCCGCCAACCAGAGTCGCAAGCTCGGCAAGGGAAGCCTGCATGAAGGGGATTCCTTTCCCAAACGAAAACTCCACACGGTTGAAGATGCGACGATTCGCACCTCCGCCAAGGCGTCACTTTCGCCCATACCTGGTAGAAGACTTCTGCTTCCCCCAGCCGAAGGGGCCGGGAACCAAGAGGAATGGAATGTACCGCAAACCCGCCCGCCGGGCAAGAGCAGCTAATGCCACCCCTCTGGTGGTGGTGAGAGGAAAGCACCAACGACACGAAGATCAACGGCGAGCCCCCGCAGATCTAGTGTACCGCCCGACCTCAACTGGCAGGTGGGGCAGACATTCTTGTCTGCCATAGATGTCTCATTTTTCGCGGCAGACAGGAATGTCTGCCCCACCGTGGTGAGCAGAGCCGACTAGGTGTTCCGTCGCCCTGCGCCGAAGGCTGTCATTCTCGTAGGGCCTGCTGCCGTCGCTGGTTTAGGGACGCCCTTCGTGATAACGGGCTTGGGAATTCGCCTCTTGGAATGACACCGTGTTCCACCCATGTCCTCAAGGGGCTGGTGCCATGGACTGTTCGACTGCCCGTCGGCGTTCGGTTCTTGTTTGGACTCTGAGCGTCGCAGTTTTGGTGGAAGGTGCAACGATGGCCTTGCGATTCGGCGGCGGCCTGAGCGCGACGGAGTTCAACGCCGCCGCCCCGCCGCTGCTGCTGCAAATCCACCACATGTTCTGGAGCATTCCGCTGCTGGCGATCGTGCCCTTCGTATGGCGACGACCGAAGCTCAGCGGCGCGCTCTTGGGCATCGCCTTCGGCCTGATCGTAAGCGACCTAGCGCATCATTTCATCGTGCTGCCGCTGACCGTCGGCAACACCGGTTGGCATTGGCCGTGAGGGCAAGGAAGTCACGACTGTTTGTTCAGATGGCGCGGTTCAACCGCGATGGCGGCATCCACGGCTTGTGCCAAACGGTCCAAGACGTCGGAACGCAATGTTCGCGTTCCCTCGAGGAATTCGCAAAGCGTTTGCGACGAGATTCCGGCGTCGGCGGCGATCTCGCGCACCAGGCGACCGCTACGATGAACCGCCCCGCGCAGATGCCCGCTGAACGTGTCTTCCGCCTGAGCCTCCATCATCCGGTCGTGCCGCTCGGTCAATTCGGGGAGTTCATCGGCGATGCTCGCCCGATCCCGACGCAGTTGCTCGTTTAGTTCCGGGGATATGCGGTCTTGCGACATTGGGATATGCCTTACGTGCCCCGGCGGCTTTCATAAGCCGTCATGGGCAAAATGGTGTTTTGGTCGATTTTTTCAAACACACAGAACAGCGTGCGGCCGTCGGCCGTCTCACCCCAACAACACGGCCTGCCGGTGGATCGGCTTTCGCCGATGGCATCGGGATTGCTTACGACCTGCTCAAAGTCCGCCGGGCTAACACCGTGTTGCGCAAGGTGTTCGATGATTTCATCGTTCCAAAGGAAGTCGTAGTATGGCACGCGTCTTCCTCTAACAATTGTAGGCCGTTCCGCCCGGCAAGCCAAATCGTTGGACACCAAGGTCACTGCCGACGATTCTACTGCCGGCACCCCGCCGGTGCAACCTGCGGTTTGGCACAGTCGAAGCGGCGGAAACAGGCGTCCGTCTCAACCGGCTGGTCGGCGCCAAGCCGGTCCAATCACCACAATGTGCGATCATCGCCTATTTTTGCTATTGCTCCTCCTTCACCGTGATGTCGGGCAGGTGCAGGGTCTCGCCGGGTTTCACCGTGAAATCCTTTTCATCCCAATCGCCGAGCTTGTTGAAGATGAGAATTCGATAGGTCGCGCCGGGAATCAGCGCTGACAACGTGCATCGCCCTTCGTCGTCCGTGAGCGGCTTATCCCAATAGTGCTGGCGATCGAAATTGGCGACGAAGTCTTCGTCCGACGATACCTCTTTCTTGTTTCGTTTGTCATCGCCGGGAAACGGGCCGGGTGACACGAGGATCGACAAGTCGGGATCGTGCTTTGCCTTCACGCAACGGCTACTTCTTGTCGATCTCGGGCAAGAGCTTCACCACGCATTTGTGGACGGCGGCGACAAGGTCGGCGTCAGCCTCCATGCCCTCACTTTCGGGAAGGTTTTGCGGGATCCGTTTCGCCATCTCGCGGATTTTGGTCGCCTCAGCCGGTTGGCCCATTTTTTCAAGGACGTAGGCTATCACCGCACCGGCGTCGGATGGGCGATTGAGGAAGGCTTTCGCAGCGTCTTGGCCGGCCAGCGCGAAATCGTTGTCGCCGCGGCCTTGGTGGGCGTGAATCGCGGCGCGAAGCAAATAGGCCGAACAAACCTCCACGTCACTTTCGTGCCTAGATGCCGCGTTTTTGGATTTGTTTTTCGCCGACACAAACTCCGTCAGGTCGGCAAGGGCCTTGTCCAACGTGTTCTCTTGATGGGCGTAGGCAAGGGCGCGAAGAAAGTTGATGTCCGCCGCGTCCTTGTCCTTGTCTTTGGAAGCGACCCGGATGAGTTCCGTGGAGTCGGCGGCGGCTTTTGCATAATCCGGCTTCAGGAGGTACGCATAACCGCGGCCGCCCAATGCCTCCCTTGCTATCTTGGTCTCGGGGGTTGCGGCGATGGCCTCCGAAAACGCCGCGATGGCCGCGTCGCAATTTCTGTCTTTCTTCGTCACTTCGTACTGGCCCCGTTCCACCAGATCGGCCGGCTGTTTCGAGTCGCGTTTGTCTTCGACCACCTTGTGATATGCCTCCAGTTCTCGGTCGTTCGCATATTTGCGGTATTCTTCTTCAGAAGCGAACGTTCTGGCCGGTTTGTTGTCGGCGCCCCAGAAGTAGACCTTGCCGATCTGGCCCCTGTTGCCGAATTCCATTACCGTCGCATCCGTGGGGAAGCTAAAATCGAACGCATCGGCCGGCAGCGGCGCATTGACCGACAGCTTTGTCGCCGTAAAGGTCATGGAAAAACCGTCTTTACATACAGCCGCCATTTGACTATCGACTAAGCGGCGTTCCACCTTTTTTGGAAAGAACACACCGCTTCCACAATCCTGAAAGTCTTTGACTTCGGTAATCATGGTGACGTCGCTGACATCACTGGCTTTACTTCCAAGTTTCGTTAGCGTGTTGTGGATGCGAACGGTGGCTTTCTGAATCAAGAAGCCCTTATTCGCGTTGATTTCGATATCCGCGGTCGCCTCGGTCGTCGTCGTCAAGTAGGATGTCTTGTCTTTGACCTCTCGCGATTCTTTGGCATGAATTAGCCAGAGCGTATCGCCGGTCGCCGTCGTCTTCTTGCCTTGGAGCGACACATTGTATAATCCAACGAGGCGCAGGAGAGTATACGGCTCGCTATTCAAAACAACATGCCGCAACGGCTCTAACTCCAGATCGGTCGCCGGCGATTGCGAGGGCGGTGGAAGAATCTCGCTATACGAGCCATAGAGGTTCCTGTAGGACGGCCCTTCCTTGCCGTTGTCGCTTGGCTGGTTGCTGCCGCAAAAGTGTTGCATCCGTTTGCCGTCGCAGAAGTAATCGTGGAACGCGGGTTCCGGCGTGCCACCGAAACCCGACGGAAGAACTTCTTTATCATTCAACTTGTTGCGGTCGCGTTTCTTCAGAGTGGCTGGATAGCGCTGCAATCGCTCCATCGTTCCCGAACGCGACCAGCGGCCTGACAGAT
The DNA here is from genome assembly GCA_963719005.1 of uncultured Planctomycetia bacterium. Taxonomy (GTDB): domain Bacteria; phylum Planctomycetota; class Planctomycetia; order Pirellulales; family Thermoguttaceae. The sequence goes on along the minus strand of CAVRAR010000014.1, from coordinate 156,582 downwards.
GCAGCGACTGTGGTTTGCCCATCATAGCCCATTGCGTCGCCACGGCATATTCCATGTCCACCGATCGAATGGCTTGCCACGCGGTCTCGTTGGCGTTGCCGATTTGGGCCAGAATCGGCGTTTCATCGTCATTGGGCTTGAGGCCCTTCTCTTCCTTAATAACCTTCGTGTTCTTCGCGTCTTTCGTGTTCTTCGCGTCCTTTGTGGATGCCGATTCGGCGCTTTGTCCCAGCACCATCGCCCGGCCCGGCAAAACCAACGCGGCGGCGACGAGCAGCAGGGCCCAACTCCAACGCGGCGTTTTGGCGTGAAAACGGTTCGAACGGTTCATAATGTCCTCCAGACGTTTTTGCGTGACCTCCATGAAACGCACTCCCGGAACGGCGAGCATCGGCTGCCAGTTCCGCTCCAAGTTCAACACATCGAGCAAGCATCGGGCGTAGGCGGCCGGCCGATACTTCAATCCCGCCACGACCTCTTCGTCACAGCAGCGTTCGCGCTCGTGGCACATGGTTCGATTCGCCCACCAGACCAGCGGATGAAACCACCAGAGCACTTCGGCGGCCAACTGCATGGTGCCCCAGTACGTATCGCCCCGGCGAAGATGCACCAACTCGTGAGCGAGGATCGGCTCGATCTGCTGTAGGCGAAGTTTTGCAGCGAGTCCCCTCTCCCCTTGGGAGAGGGTTAGGGTGAGGGCTGATGCCAGGAGAGAATCACTTGTCCGCGCGCCCGCTACTGCACGGCCCTCACCCCCGGCCCCTCTCCCAAAGGGAGAGGGGAGAATCAGTGTCTGCGGAAGCACAATTGTCGGCCGCAGCAGTCCAAACACTGCCGGGCCGATCGGCTCCGTGGTCACCATGATTCGGACTCTCCGCCGCAGCCCCAGTCGCTCGCCGAGTTGAGCCGCCAGCAGTTCAATCGGCGCATCCGCGGGCATCGCCGAGCGTTTCAATGCGCGACGATAGCTCGACCACTTCCATTGCAGCAGGCAGGCGAGCGCCAGCGCTCCGATAAGCCAGGCCAGGGCCACAATTCCCGTGATGGAGACGTGATCCCGCCACGACACACGGGGCGCGTCGGCGGCAATCGGCGCAATCGGCATGGCAGGCGCAGTCGCTGGCGAAGGATCGAGGTGCAAATCGATATGCCTCGCCCTTTGGAAGACCGGCGCAACAACCACCCGATCATCAAAATCCGCCGCTGCCACGTCGGCTTCACCCGATCGGACCTCGGCTTTCGCCGGCACGACACGAAGTTGGGCCCAACTGAAACAGCCCGTCGGGCTGCTCCAAAGCGGCGGCGTTAGGCACTTTAGCAGCACGAGCATCCAGAGCACGTAGGCCAAGTGCGGCCGACGGCGGCAGCAGAATCGCGCCACCGCGCCCACCACCATCGCCAGCACGGTCACTTGCCAAAACTGCGACCAAGCCAGACTGGTTAGATCATCTATTGGAAGATTCATCTTGTTCGCTCTCCCATTGGTCGATCATTTCGCGGAGTTCGTCGATGTCTTCCTTGCGGATCGAGCGGTCGCGGATCAGATGGTGCAGCAGGGGGACGGTTTGACCGTCAAACAGCCGATTGACCAGGTCGCCGACGGTTTCGCGGATCACGTCGTCGGGCCGCACGCGAGGGCGATAGACCAGGGCCCGCCCCTGGCGCTTCGCCCGCAGATAGCCTTTCGTCTCCAGCCGGCGGAGATAGGTTTGGACGGTGGTGAAGTCGATATTTCGTCCCGGCGGAAAGGCGTCGACCGCCTGCCGGACGGTCGCGCGCCCCAGGTTCCAGACGATTCGCACCACTTCCATTTCCGCCTTCGACAAAGCCGGTCGCCGGGCCATGCGGGAGTCTCCTTGATGAACTACAGATGTACGTGCCGATGATTGTACGTACAAACGTAGTTGTGTCAAGGGCGATTTGGAGGAGGAAGCGGCGGAGTAGAAAGCCGAGCAATTATGTGCGGCACACGTCTTTCCGATGACCGATAGTCACCACAACTACAATGAGACGATCATCGTGGATATCATCAGTCGATTTCCCGCACCGCCTGCTCGAAGGGGATCGTCACTTGGCTGCCGGCTTTGGCCAGGTCGAAGGCGCGAATTTCATCGAGTTCTTCCAGATCCTCCACAACTTGCTGCCATTCCGGTATGGGAAGAAGGACGGCAGTGGGCGTCTGGTTTTCATCGACGACGAATTGGGGATGAAGAGCATTCATGGCAACGTTCTCTCGGCAAAACGGCGAGATTTCGACAACTTCGTGCGCAGTAACGGGGATCCTCTCCCCTATTGACAGTATAGACGACGCCTCTGCGGAAACAAAGGGGTTCTTCTTGCAACGCTCCGCCTGGGGTAAAATACAGTCATCAGCCCTACGCTCGCCGCATGGAGGAACCCGTGAGCACACTTCCTTTCGCCCATCTGCATTGCCATAGCCATTACAGCCTCTTGGACGGCGCCGGCACCGTCAAAGGTCTGCTCGAACGGGCGAAGGCCCTGCGAATGACGGCCTTGGCGCTGACCGATCACGGAAATCTGCACGGGGCGATCAAGTTCTACCAGACCGCCAAGGAATTGGGCATCAACCCGATCCTCGGCATGGAGGCGTACATCGCCCCGGGCAGCCGATTCCATAAGGAGGCGGCCGGCTCGAAAGAGGCCAGCTTCCACCTGACGCTCCTGGCCCGCGATGCCGTCGGCTTCCGAAATCTTGTGCAACTCTCGTCGTCGGCCTTCTTGGAGGGGTTTTATTTCAAGCCGCGGATCGACAAGGAATTGCTGGCCGCCCACCGTGAAGGGCTGATCTGCCTGAGCGGCTGCGTCTCCAGCGAACTGAGCCGCACGCTGTTGGCCGGCGGCGAGGCGAACTTCGAGAAGGCGCTGCAAATCGCCGCCTGGTTCCAAAAACTCTTCGGCAACGACTACTACATCGAAATCCAGAACAACCACCTGGAAACGCAGCGGGCGGCGATGCAAGGGGCCGTGCAAGTGGCCAACCGCCTCGGAATCCCTCTGGTGGCAACCAGCGACGTCCACTACGTCAACCGCGAAGACGCCGAGGCCCAAGACATTCTGCTCTGCGTGAACACCGGCAAATTCCGCACCGACACGAACCGCATGCGCATGGAAACCGACGAGTTCTATCTGCGCAGCGCCGAAGAGATGTATGCTGCGTTTCCCGGCATGGACGACGCCCTGCGGCGGACGCAGGAAATCGCCGACAGCGTCCACGTCGAGTTGGAGTTAGGCAAGCGGCATTTCCCCGTCTATTCGCCGCCCGAAGGAAAAACGCCCGAGGAGTTCTTGCGCGAACTGTGCATCAAGGGGCTAAAGGAACGGTATGCGAATCGGCCCGATCGGTATGCGGAGGGCGAGTTTTCCGACGAGGTGGCCGCGCGGCTCGAACGCGAACTGGACGTGATCGACAAGCTCGGATTCGCCAACTACTTCCTGATCGTGTGGGATTTCGTGCGTTTCGCCCGATCGCAGGGCATTCAGGCCACGGCGCGCGGGTCGGGCGTGGGAGCCCTGGTCTCCTATGCCCTCTATTTGAGCCACGTCTGCCCGTTGGAATACGATCTGCTGTTCGAGCGATTCCTCGACGAAAGCCGCCGCGAGGCGCCCGATATCGACATCGACTTCTGCCAGCAGCGGCGCGGCGAGGTGATCCAATACGTCAAGGATACGTACGGCATCGACAACGTGGCGCAGATCGGCACGTTCGGCACGTTGGCGGCCCGGGCGGCGATCCGCGACGTCGGCCGCGCGCTGGGGCTGCCCATTCCGCGCGTCGATGCGATCGTCGCCCTGGTGCCCGACGAATTGAAAATCAAGCTCAACGACGCGATCAAGAAGAGCGACGAACTGAAGAAAGCCTACGAGTCGGACCCCGAAATTCGCAGGCTGCTCGATCTGGCCCAGGGGATCGAGGGCTTGGCGCGAAACGTCGGCACGCACGCCGCCGCCGTCGTGATCGCCGATCGCCCGCTGACCGATCACGTCCCGCTGCAACACGTCCAAGACAAGAAGGAAGTCATCACCCAGTGGGACATGGGCGACGTCGAGCGGGCCGGGCTGCTGAAGATGGACTTCTTGGGCCTCCGCAACCTCACGATCCTCTCGAAGGTGGTCGATCTGATCGAGCAGACGACCGGTAAGCGGATCGACCCCTACCAATTTCCCCGCGACGACGAGGCGACGTTCGCCCTGCTTTGCCGCGGCGAGACGAAGGGCGTATTCCAGTTGGAGAGCGGCGGCATCCGCGACCTGTTGCAGCGGATGAAGCCCGACCACTTCCTCGACATCATCGCCACGAACGCCCTGTATCGTCCCGGCCCGCTGGAAGGCGGCATGGTCGACGACTACATCCAGGTGAAGCACGGCCGCCAGAAGGCCGAGTACAAACACCCGGTGATGAAGGAAATCCTGGAAGAGACCCACGGCGTGATGGTCTACCAGGAGCAGGTGATGCGGATTCTCAACCGCCTGGGCGGGATCAAGCTGGCCAACGCCTACAGTTGCATCAAGGCGATCAGCAAGAAGAAGCGCGACGCGATCGCCAAGTTCCGCGAGGAGTTCATCGAGGGCGCCCACCAACAGGGCATGTCGAAGAAGGAGGCGGCCGAGCTTTTCGGGCTGATCGAGAAGTTCGCGGGCTACGGATTCAACAAATCCCATTCGACCGCCTACGCCCTGATCGCCTACATGACCGCCTACCTGAAGGCCCATTACAAAGTCGAGTTCATGGCGGCGCTGCTGTCGAGCGACATCACCGGCCGGAACTTCAAGCGAAAGGATTCGTTGGTCGAGCATATCGAAGACTGCCAGCGGATGGAGATCACGGTGCTGCCGCCCGACGCGAACCGCTCGGGCGCGGAATTCGCGGTGCTCGACGGCAAGATCTGCTTCGGACTGTCGGCCATCAAGGGCTGCGGCGCCGCGGCGGCCAACGCACTGGCGGCCGAACGGGCCGCGCATGGGCCGTATCGAAGCATCTTCGATTTCTGCGAACGGCTCGACCCCGGCACGGTCAATCGCGCGGCCATCGAAGCGCTTATCAAGGCCGGCGCGTTCGACTCATTGGGCGGAAATCGCTCGCAGTTCTTCGCCGCCCTCGATCGGGCGTTGCAGGCCGGGGCCGCCGCCGCCAACGATCGCCGCAGCGGCCAGATGGGCCTCTTTGGCAGCGACGACGACGATCGGCCCGAGATGGTCGTGAGCAATCTGCCCGACGTGCCCGCGTGGGACCAGCGCGAGCGGCTGGCCAAAGAGAAGGAAGTGCTCGGCTTCTATCTTTCCAGCCATCCGCTGGCCGAGCACGAAAAGACGCTGACCGCGTACACCTCGCACACGACGGTGGAAGCGGCGGAACTGAAGCATCGCACCGAAGTGGTGCTCGGCGGAATGCTTTCGTCGATCAAGTATTCGCACACGAAGAACCCCAAGCCCGGCAGCCCCAGCCGCTACGCCATGTTTGATCTGGAGGACGCCGAGGGAATCATACGGACGATCGTCTGGCCCGATCAGTTTGTCAACTACGAGGAGCAGATCAAACCTGACGCGATCGTGGTCATCCGCGGCGTGATCGACAAGCGGCCCGGCAGCGAGGAGGCGAACATGATCGCCAACGAGATCACACCGCTGGAAAATCTCGCCGCCCGTTACACCCGCGGCGTGCGGATTCGCGTCTCGGAAGAAGTGCACGGGCCGCACACGCTCGAACAGCTTCACGAAATCCTCCGCGGCTATCCGGGCAATTGCGAGTTGGAGTTGACGCTCTGTCTGACCGACGGCAGCCGCGCCGCCTGCAAATGCGACAACACCCGGCTCTCGGTCACGCCGGAAATGCAAGCCCGCGTCGAGCAACTCCTCGGCCCCGGCAATTACCGGCTGTTGACCAGTTCGCCCGCGGCGGCGAACGGCGGGCGGGGGAATGGGCGGTCGAGACGGTGAGACGCGCACCCAGGGCGTTGCCGTGGGCTCTCGCGTTTCGTCCCTTCGGGACTGAGAGCACTCCAACAAGCCGATTTCCTACTTGTGCCGATACAGCGTCGCCACCGATGAGCGTTTCATTGGACTCCACTCGGCGGATTTGGCGAGATAGCGGTCGAAGGGCTCGCCGGTTTGCACCAGGGCGTAGGCAAAACCGTACTGCCGCCGCCAGCGATCGATTTGGGCGGGATCGTGCCCGCGTGCATGCTCGCAGTCCAAAAAGAAACGTGTTCCATAGAGTGGACAGCGATCGTCGATGAATACTCGCAGCCGAGGCGCGTGGTAGATCAAGAAGCCGCCGAAATTCATGTCGTTGAAAATGCGCGTGCCTTCCGGGCTCGACCGGTTGACGTCGTCGAGCGTTGGCAGCAACTCGATCGGCCAATGCGCCGGGTCGAACCGCGCCCAGCCGTGCCCGATTACCGGCGCCGGAACACCGCCGATCTTAAGCATCATCGCCGCCGCAACGACGATGGCCGGCAGAACTAGTGCGCGTCCCGAGAAGCCCTGGCCGGTTTTGAAAGTCGCTTCGTTGCAATTGGGGGGCGTTTCTCGCTGGCACGCACTGCTTGTTCCAAGCAGTGGCACACATCGATCGGCGATACTGGTCAACAAGTCGCGCCGCCGAAGCCATCGGCCCACGGCGGAATAGGGGAGCATGTCGGCCAAGGCGATCACGGCCGTGACGCCGAATAGCGAGGCGTTGCGCACCCGCAACACCGCCAAGACAAACCAGACCAGCGGCACGAGCCAAGTGATGCGCGGCCGTTGCGGGAAGACGCCGATCAGCGTTGCCAGGTAGCCGGCCGCCAGCGCCAGCGTACCCCACCCGACCGACTCGGTCAAATCGAGCGGACCGTGTTCCACGATGAGTTGCGGAAGAGGCATGGCCAGCGTGTCCAGCCATTGACGCGGCATTGTGACGCCGTACGGGCCTACGACAGTGGTCGCGGCGAGGGCCAACAGCAGGGCTATCAGTTCGGCCAGTTCGGAGCGCGGGCGAGACGCTTGCGATCCCGCGTGACACAGATTCCAGACGGCGGAAAGAGACCATCCGCCGATGCAAAGGGCGACGGTTCCCAGGCCGCCCAACATGCCGCCATGTACGTTCGTCCAGAGAATGAACAGCGGGACAAGCCACCACAATTGCCTCAGGCGCCGGCTGCCGCTCTCGACGTCGACCAACCAACCGAACGTCACGCTGAGCAGTACGATGGTTGCGATCAACGGCCGGACGTGGAACTGCGGCGATCCCAGCAGTATGGCCGCGGTCAGCAACAGAATGGTGGGCATCGGGTGCAGGCCGGCGCGGAGCAGGCGCAGCGCGATCCAGGTGTAGACGCCGGCCAGCAGCGCCGCCGCCACGAGCAGCAGTCCGTCCCAACCCGCCAGACGATGCACGAGCGCCATGCCGCATTCGCCCAGCCACTCGTCGGCTATCCAAGGGGAGCCGGCGCGGGTGAAGCTGAAGCAGTCTTCGTGGATCATCCGGCCCGACGCAAGCATCCTGTTGCCGACGACGACGTGCCAGAAAGTGCCGGGATCGCGGAACATGTCGCTGCGGCCCGCCATCATCAGAATCAACCAGATGACGAGAAAGAAGAGGGCCCCCATCGAGAACCACGACTTGCCGCGGGCGACGCGCGGAAAGTGAAACGACGGAGGAGCGCCCGTCTGGGGCGATTGCTCGTCGGCCGTCGATGGCGATGTTGGTGGCAAGGGCGGCATAAGGATTGCTCTCATTTCCTCCCATTGCCGCCGGGCAACGGGACTTCCAGCGTTTGCACTCCGTCGCCCTCGATGTCCTTGGTTTTAAGGAAATAGCGGAATTTTTGCCCGCTGACTCGTTTTGCCGGGGCGACCACCTGTTTCTGCAGGAGCAGTTCCGCCAGCGCGTGGCCGTCGCCTTCCAGGGTCAATACCTCCTTGGCCTGGGCGTAGGTGATGCGGCTGGCGAGGGCGGTAAACTCGGCGCCCTCGACCTTTGCGTTGCCCAAGGCGTAGAGTTCGATCGCGCGGTCATCGCCAATGGGAAGGGCCACTTGTTTGACGAAAAGCTCGTCGCAAGTGGCGACCACGCCCTCGGGGCCGAGCCGGCTGGGATCATTTGTCGTGAGCTTGGCGTCCCAGGAGTCGACCGGCGCGAAGGTCGCCAGCACGTGATCGCGAAACGTCACTTGTTGAAACAGGATGTTGCCGGTCATCGACTTCTCGAACTTCACGTGTAGGCAGTAGAGTTGATCGGGCTTAGCCGGGGCATTGTTGGCCGCGTTGGGCTGGCCCGGCAGCAGGTCGGCAGAGCCGTAGCGCACGGTGTTGATCCAGCCGCGGCCGCCGGTCAACCCGCCGCCGAGTTTGTTGATCCCCAGATCCTCGACCTGCATCTGATCGTGCGAGATGAGTTGTTGGCGAGCATCGAAGGTGCGGCTGTCCATTGCGACGCCCCCCTCGCAGCGAATCGCCTCGACCTGCGGCTGCTCTTGCGTTTTCGACTCGGAGAAACGCATCGTTTTCTGCAACTGAACGGCCATCGCGGCCGTGTTCAAGCGGAACTGCGTCATCTTGCCTTTCGAGAACATGCCCGGCGTTGAAGCGACGACCGACTGCTCGAAGCGAGCCGTGCGGCCGTCGAAGTCCATGCCGCGCTGCCACTCGACCGTGAGATTGCAGGGGGCCGGCAGCGGCTTCCCTTCCAGGTCGTTGGTCGTGGTAATGTCCATTTGGCCGGGGCCGTCGATCGTCAGATGGTTCGTGCCGCGGTTCACTTTGATCGTCGAGCCGGTGAGCGCCAGGCCGTCGCCCTCAAAATGCGCGGGCTGGCCGACGATTGTTGCAACGGCGTCCGGCGCGTTGGCTTTGACCACGTCCAGATGGTTGCCGCGGATCAGCACCGGCCGCTTGCCCGGCAGAGAAGTCTGCGTTTCAAGCAGTTGGACGTTGTCTTCAATTGTCAGATCGGTGAGCGCCGGATCCGCCGTGCCGTACAACACGCGGGCGCGAAGCCGGCGGCCGACGACCTCGAAGTGCTGCTGGGCGGTTTCAGGCAGTCGGCGGACTTCCGAGCCATCCGACGCCGTTGCGTTGGGCGGTCCGTCGGGCGATCCAATGGGCGGTGAACCGCCCAGCCCTCCCATCCCGTCTGGACGCCGCGTGGACGTGGCGGCTAAACTCCGATTTACCTCTTGCTCGAACCATACTTCCAACTCATCCAGCTTGCCGGAGAGCTGCGACGAGTTGAAACGAACCTGCTCGCTGGCGCTGAGTCCGTGCGGCTGGAGATCGAACTTCTTGTCGCCCAACGGGACTTCGGTCAGCCAGACGACGACCTTCCCCGCCTGGAGCTGTCCGACGCCTGGCGACTTCAGTTCCACCCCGCCGGTAAACGAAATCTCTTTGTACTGGTCGCGTGGCTGGATCCGCAGTTGCTCGCGCCAGACGGCCTCCAACTGCTGGCCCGGCCGCTCGGGCGACTGGCCGCGGAGCCAGCCGGGGCCTTGCGCGACGAGTTGACCCAGGCGTCCCTCCTCCGCCGCCGACTGATAGAACAAGCTGCGGGCGTAGATTTCGTTCGGCCCCTGTTGCAGGAATACCGGCTCGTCGCCGTCGAGCGTGATCGATTTCGTCAGCAGATTGTACTCGATCCGTTTGGCGTGGGCGGTGGCGTTGCTGCTTGGCGCCGTCACGACGACCGGATTACCGACGGCCTCAAGCCGCTCGGGTATCAGGTCGAGCGAGCCGGCCGTCTTGGCGGTCTTGGCTGCCGGAAGACCGGCGGCGTCTTTCGGCCGCTCGACGAGCCAGAGGGAGAGCTGATCGCAAGCGAGCTGATCGGGCTCGCCCGTCGGGTTCACCGGAAAAGGGGACAGGTCCAATTTGTGCGAAGCACCCTCCGGGCCGTTCCGGCAAATTGGACCTGTCCCCTTTTCCGGCCGCGGGTTCGTTTTCACCACGCGGACGTTGTCGTGGAAGGTGGCGACGCGGCGGGCCACGTCGAACTGGAAGGGGCCGCTGCAAAGGATGTCGACCGGCGTGCTCGGCGGCGGAAGAGGGGACTGGTCCAATTTGTGCGCAGCACCCTGCGGGCCGTTCCGGCGAATCGGACCTGTTCCCTTTTCCGCCCCCAGCAGCTTTTCGGTCTCCGCCCCGAGTTCGAGATGCAACTGCTCGATGTGGCGCAGCTCGAACGACGCGATGCCGGCGGCGTCCATCGCGCTTGCCCCCGATTTGCCGGGCAGCAGTTTGATTTCCATGTCCTGGCCGCTGCCGAAATGCGGTCCCCAACGGAATTCGACTCGCTCCGGCGTGGAAATGCTCTGCTTATTGAGTTGAACGTTCTTCGTGACGATCAGCAGATCGTCTTCGGGCCCGGGCTGCTTCCAATCGCTACGGATGACGACTTTGCCCACCAATTGCCCGCCCAGCAGGTTCGCTTCTCTCGGCTGGTTGAGGTTCAAGTCGTGGTCGAACTGAAGGATGGCGCCTGCGGGGGCTTGGAGAATGATCGATTCGCGGATGGAGCTATCGGACAAGAAGACGATCGTGCAAGGGGTGAGTACGACCTTGCCTCCGCCCTGGGTCGTGTCGTATTTCTGGAAGAGGAGTTTGGCGCGGTCGCTCTCGAGCACAATGGTCTTATCACTCGCCACTTCCCACTCGTCGGGCCGAAACAACGGCTTGATCTCAGCCCGTTGGATGTCGGGCAAGCTCGGAACCGGCCCGGTATTGCCGGGACCTCCGGTCGGCGCCTGCGGAGCGGCGGGAGGCGCGATCCAAGGCACCGCCAGCAGCGCATACGCCCAGTAAACGACCAGAACGGCCGCAAGACTTCCCGAAATGCGTGTGATGCGCGGCATGGGGGAGCGAAAATGATGAATGGTGAAGGATGAATGATGAATGCCGGGCACGATTCGGTTCATCATTCATCGCTCATCATTCAGCACTCATCATTCAACGTTCATCATTCCTTCTACCGGTACGTAGCGATCAAGTCGTCCCAACGGCTCTGGGCTTTCAGGATCAACTCGACCGTTTCGCGGACCGCGCCCGATCCGCCGGGGGCGGTGGTCACGTAATGGGCTTCCTGACGAAGCTCCGCGCAGGCGTCGGCCACCGCCACGCCGAGCCCCGCCGCCCGCACCACCGGCATGTCGGGCAAGTCGTCGCCCATGTAGCAAACCTGCGACGCGGAAAGCCGCAATTCCTGGAGAATTCCCCGCATTGCGGCCAGCTTGTCGTCGATCCCTTGCCGAAGAATCTCGATGCCCAACTCCGCCACGCGGGTTTTCACGATATGCGAACTGCGATGCGTAATCAGTCCGAAGCGGTAGCCGGCCTTCTGCCAGAGCCGGATTCCCATCCCGTCGCGCACGTGGAACCGCTTGGCCTCGATCCCCTGGTTGTCGAACACGATGCCGCCGTCGGTCAACACGCCGTCAACGTCGGAAAGGATCAATCGGACAGTTCGGCAGCGATCGTCGAGAGTCATGGGCGGAGGGATCGGGGATCAGGGGTCAGAGGTCAGGGATTTTGAATCGAAGTTTAGCCGCCGCGCCCTCGCGGCGTTGAAGTTTGGCCGAATCCGGTTTTACGCACAACGTCCATCATCGTTTTGCCCCACCACGCGCCACGCGACCGATTTCTTCGGCGGTGCGGCGGAATCGGTCGGCGCGGCCTCCTGCGGCAGCAGGGCCACTACGTCGGTGATGTCGATCAGCCCGACCGGTTTGCCGGCGGCATCGACCACGGGCAGTTCGCTGATTTTTCGGCCGGCCATGATCGCCACCGCATCGACCATCATCGAGCCGACTTCAACCCGCAACGGATTCTTGGTCATCACGTTGCGGATCGGATGATCGAGCTCGCCGTCGCGGTGATGCTCGAAGAGCCGGGCCAGATCGCTGTCCGTGAAGATGCCGGACAGTCGCCCTTGCTCGTCGACGAGCATTGTCGCGCCGGTTCGCCGGCCGGGCATGGCTGCGCCGACCAGCACCTCGCGCACCGTCTGAGCGTCGTTGGCCACGCGGCATTGCTCCAGCGGTCGGGCATGGTGCTCCACGCGGCTGAGCTTGTTGCCCAGGCTGCCGGCGGGATGGAATCGCGCAAAATCCTCGCGGCTGAATCGACGCATCTGGCTGACGACCAACGCCAAGGCGTCGCCCAGGGCCAACATCGCCGTGGTGCTCGTGCTCGGTGCGAGCCCCAGCGAGCAGGCTTCCTCCAGCGGGCCAAGCTCGATCGTGACCGTGGCGGCCCGGCCGAGGCTGCTGGCGGCGCTGGCGGTGATCGCCACGATCGGCACGCCGAATTCGGTGAGCGAGGGCAAGAGGCGGACGATTTCCTCGGTCTCGCCGCTTTGCGAGAGCATCAGCACCACGTCGCCGCGGCGGACGCGGCCCAAGTCGCCGTGGACCGCCTCGGCCGGGTGCAGGCAATGGCTCGGCGTTCCGGTCGAGGCCATTGTGGCCATGATTTTCTGGCCGATCAGTCCGGCCTTGCCCATGCCGCAGACGATCACGTTCCCCCGGCACGAATGGACCAGCTCGACGGCCCTGCAAAACTCGCCGCCGAGCCGGTCGGCCAGGCGAGCCAGCGCGCGGCTCTCGGTGAGAATCACATGCCGGGCGAAACGAAGTTGTTCAAAGGGGCTCAAATCGCCCGTAGCGGCAGCGGCGGCTTCCATGCTCATTGCCTCGTCGATCCATGACCCGGGGACTGTCCCGATTTTCGTCTCAGCAAAAATGGGACTGTCCCCTTGACGCATCCAAATACTCGACAGACCACCGGATTGTACTCTTTGAAGACGTTTGGAACAAGGTAAAATAGCTAAAATGGGAGAGTTGCCGTTTGGCCGGTGAACCTTTTGTCGCCAACACGGGAATCACGGATACGGTGAACGCACATCCTGAAGACGAACGCGAGTTGATCGGCCGTGCCCAGGCCGGCGAAGCGATGGCCTTTGAGAAGCTCGCTTCGCTGCACGCCGCACGCCTGTGGCGCTGTGCGCATCGCGCTCGGCAAGGATGGGCACTGGGCCGAGGATCTTGCGCAGGAGACGCTGGTCGAGGCGTGGCGATCGTTGGGGCGATTCGACGGCCGCTGCCGGTTCTCCACTTGGCTGTACGGCATTCTGCGGCATCGGTTCTTGAAGGGAAGGCCACGCCGGAACACGGTGGGCCTTTCTGGATCCGATCTTCTTCGACAAGAGCAGGGCGCCGAGTGCTTGCCGGATCGCTCCGCGGAGACGTCGGAAGACGCCCGGCGGGTTCGGCAAGCGGTGGCCGACTTGCCGGAGGAGCATCGCCTGGTGGTGGAACTGCGTTTCTTCGCCGGGGCGACGTTGGACGAGATTGCGGCGGCCCTCGACTGCCCGCTGGGCACGGTGAAGTCCCGATTGCATCACGCATTGGAGAAACTGCGGCATAAGAATCTCGCGGTGAACCTTTTCACCTCGCCCGGGGAAACAAAGGAGAACAGACTATGAATGATCTCCATCACCCCTGCGAACTATGGGCCGAGCGGATCAGTTTGGCGGCGGCCGGCTGCCTATCGCCGGACGAAGAACGAGAAGTTCGCCGGCACATCGAGACGTGTTCCGATTGCCGCGAGCGTTTTCGGCAACTGACGGAATTGTGCGGCGCGCTTGTTAAGGTGCAATTGCCGGCGGACGACGTGGCGGCGGGCATCGTCGAGCGAGTGATGTCGGCGGTCGCGGCCGACCAGTCGCGGCGGCCCATCGTTGGCGGGCGGGCGGAGATGATTCATCCCACGGTGCTTTCCCGTTCCCTAAACAGTTGGAGGTGGATCATGCGTTCCCCGGTTTCCCGCGTCGCGGCGGCGGTCGTTTTCGTTCTCGCCATCACCGGAGTCGCCTTGTGGTTCCACGGAGGCGGCGCGACTTACGCCTTCGGCGACTTCATTGCGCCGATTATCGAGGCGAAGACCGCCAAGTTCAAGATCACGACCGAAATGAAAGGCGAACCCGCATCGACGGGGGAGGTCATGGTGCTTGACGCCACTCGGCAGCGGCGGGAGTTCGAGATGGCGATGCCGGACAAGTCCAAGTCGAAAACGATTATGATCTTTGATTGGGGGCGAGGCAAGGGGCTCGTGCTGGAACCCAAGACAAAGAAGGCTGTCGTCTACACTCTCGGCAACGTCTCCAAAGAGAGGCGTTCACAGGAGGATACGTTCGGCTGGTTTCGTTCGGTGCTGCTCGATGCCCGCGACAAACCGAACGTCAAGCGCGAGCCGCTTGGCGAGAAGGAGATCGACGGACGCCGAGTCGTCGGATTCCGCGTGAACACCAGTGGCATAACGCTGAGTTTGTGGGGTGATCCCAAGACCGGCCGGCCGGTCCGCGCCGAAATGTCCATGGCAATGTATGCCAACGTAAAGTTGACGCTGAGCGATTTTACATTCAACGTGGACATGGACGAGTCGCTGTTCAGCACCGAGCCGCCGCCCGGCTACACGGTGCAGAACATGAAGATCGACGTCTCCCAGCCGGACGAGAAGGATCTGCTCAAGACGTTTCGCACCTACAGCAAACTGAGCGGCGGCCCTTTCCCGGATTCGCTCGACATGCAACCGATGATGGAGGCGGTTGGGAAGATGCTCGGGATGAAGATCGGGAAGAAGCTCGCGATGCAGACGATTCGCGAGCAGCTCACTTCAGGGAAGCGGAGGCTGAGCGAGGAGCAGATACACAAAGTCGAGGAGTTGATGGACAAGTTCCTGGAGTGGCAGCTCAATCCGGAGAAGAGGCCAAGTGAGAAGGAGATGAACGAGCTTGAAGAAATGAAGAAGCTGGCCGGTGGGAAGGGGAAGATGAGCGAGGAGGAGACGCACAAGAAGGCGCAAGACGCGGCGAAGAAGTGCGCGGAAGCCACTATGCAAGAGTTCGTGAAGGTCCAAATACCGCTTCAGCGAGGTGTGATGTTTGTCTTCGCGCTGCCGCCGGCGGCCGACGCACACTACGCGGGCAAAGGCGTCTCGCTTGGAGCGGCCGACAAACCGATCTTCTGGTATCGCCCGAAGGACGCGAAGAAGTATCGCGTCATCTACGCCGATCTTTCGGTGCGCGACGCCGATACGCCTCCGCGCGCGGCCAACGCGCAGCCGGTGCCGGGGACAGGCGGCGGGAAAAAGTAGTTCGCTCTTGCAGTCGTAACAAAACGAAGCAGGGTGAGACGATTGCCGTCGCACCCTGCTTTTTTTCACTGAGAGCCCCGCACCCCGCGAGCGTTGTCGCGGGGCGTTTGGTTACTGCGACATGAATCGCCTTGTGAGTCCTACTTGCAGGCGGCGGCTGTCACGCTCAAAATGTTCTCGCTGCCGCGGAGCGCATCGACGAGCTTGTTGCTCGGGGCTCGGTCGAGCAGCAGCGAGGTGCATGCCACTTTGGCGCCGGCAAAAACCGTGTTCTCCATTTCCTCGACGTTGACGCCTTCCTCGCGCAAACGGTCGAGGACGTCGGCGAGAACGCCGACGTGATTCAGACACTTCACCACCAGCCGATGCGTGGCTTTCGACTCCGTCGAGAGGTTCACGGTGCCGGCGGGGCGGCCGGTTTCGAGGAATACCTTCACGATTCGCACGGTTTCGGCGGCGATGGCGTCGGCGGCCTGATCGGTCGAGGCGCCGATGTGGGGCGTGCAAGTCACCATCGCGGCAAGCTCCTTGTCGGCGAATTCGGCCTCGCCGCCGGTCGGCTCGTTCTCGAAGACGTCCATGCCGACGCGAATTTTCTTGGCGGCGATGGCCGCCCGCAAGGCCAGCGTATCGACCAGCGGCCCGCGAGACGTGTTGATCAAAATCGCGCCGGGCTTCATGGCGTCGAAGAACTTCTTGCCGACCAGGTGCTTCGTCTCGGGCGTCAGCGCGCAGTGGATGGTCACCACGTCGGCCAACTTTGCCACGTCCTCGACCGAGTTCAGATATCCGACGCCCAACTCCGCGGCCTGCTCGGCCGTAAGGTCGAGTGGCGACCACGTGACGGTTTTCATCCCCAGCGCGGTGGCGCGTTGCCAGACGGCGCGGCCGATGGCGCCGAAGCCGATAATGCCCAGGGTGCGGCCGGCCAATCCGCGGGACTTGCCGAATTCCTTCTTCTTCCACTGTCCGTTGCGCAAGGCCATGCTGGCATCGACGATCCGCCGATCGGCGGCGATCATCAGCCCGACGGCCAGCTCGGCCACGGCCAGGGTGTTCTTGCCGGGACAGTTGGCGACGTAGATGCCCTTGGCGCTGGCGGCGGCCAGATCGATGGTATCGACCCCGGCGCCGGCGCGGATGATCAGCGCCAGTTGCGGGGCCGCGTCGATCGTCTTGGCGGTCACTTTGGTCGAGCGGACCACGAGGACGCCGACGTCGGCCACGGCGGTTGGCAGCGTATCGGCCATGAGGTCGCTGCGGACCTCGACGGTGAGACCGAGTTTTTGTAGTTCGGTGACGGTTTCGGGTGATAGTTTGTCGACGATCAGGACTTTCATGGTCTAATCCTCTTTGCTGTCGGTGGCGCCCAACGAATAAACCAGCAGATTAGCAAGAACCGGATGGACTGCCAAGAGGGCCGGCGACCTTGCGGGGTGGCACGCCCTGAGAGGGCGTAGCTGGCTGGCTCACCGCACTCTTCCAGGGTGTGCCGCCCGGCAATCGACGACTGGCAACGCTCTAAAACTTCACGTCCGCCCCGTCGAACACCGGGCCCTCGACGCACGTGCGGCGGTAGTCCCAGCCGCCCGACGGATCGCGGATCTTCTTCACGCAACTGAAACAGATGCCGATGCCGCAGGCCATGGGGCTTTCGAGCGACACCTGGCACGGAACGCCCAACTCCTTGGCGATCTTCACCGTGGCCTCCATCATCGCCTCCGGCCCGCAACAAACGATCCGGCAGGGCCACGGCGACCGTTCGACCGTCGGGCAGATCAGGTGCGTTACGAATCCGGGATGGCCCAACGAGCCATCGTCGGTGCTAATCTGCACGTTGACGCCGGCGCGGCGGAAGTCGTCCACTCCGGCCAGATACTCGCGGCTGCGGGCCCCATAACATAGCGTGACCCGCTTGGCCCGCGGAACCGGCCGCGGCGGGTCGCCGTAGGCGTGCAGACCGAGATGCTCGCGGGCCAGCGCCAGCAGCGGCGTCTGCCCAATGCCGCCGGCGACCATCAGCAGGTGTTCGGCGGGCGTCGGCGGAAAGCCATTGCCCAGCGGGCCCCACACCTCGAGCCGCGCGCCCGGGGGAAACTCGGCCAGCAGCCGGGTCATCTTGCCGACCACGAGATAGACGACGTCGACGAAATGCGGCCGCCCGGCGGCGTCCGGCACAACGTCGTAGAGCGCCAGCGGCCGGCCCAGCAGCGGATCGTTGCAGTCGGCCAATCGCAGCATCAAGAATTGCCCCGGCACGATTCGCCGCGCGATCTCCGGGCAGGCAAAACGAATGCGATACGTATCGCGGGCCAATGACACGTTCTCTTCGACCGTCACCGGTCCGTACCAGGCGTTATCGGCATAAGCCGCTTGCGGCTTCGCAGTGTCTTTCGTCATTCGAGCTTCGGATTTCTTTCGTCATTCGACCTTCGTCATTCCCCCACCGCCCCTTCGCGCCGCAATGCCTTGATCTCCTCGGCCGTCAGCCGCCGCACGGCCCCGGTGGGAAGCGAGCCCAGCCGCACGGGGCCGACCGCGATCCGCGTCAGGCGCAAGACCTTGTGGCCGACGCGGGCCAGCAGCCGGCGAATCTCGCGATTCTTCCCCTCGCGCAGAACCATCTCCAAGGTCGTACTCTCCTTGTGGTGCGACTTGATCTCCATCCGCTCAGCGCGGGCGAAGCCTTCGGCCAGATGAATGCCTTGTTCGAGCTTGTTGAGAACTTCATGCGTCGGATTGCCGGCCACCACGACACGATACGTCTTGCTCACTCCGTAACGCGGATGCGTCAGGCGGTTGGCCAGGTCGCCGTCGTTGGTCACCAGGATCAACCCCTCGCTGTGCAGGTCGAGCCGGCCGATGGTGAACAGCCGGGCGTTGGGGGCGTCGATCAGATCGACGACGCGCGTTCGGCCCGAGGGGTCGCGGTTCGTGCACAACACGCCCGAGGGTTTGTTGACGGCGAAGTATTCGAGCCGAGCCGTGTGCAGTGGGACGCCATCGACGCGAACGGCCTGCTTGGCCGGATCGACCCGCGTCCCCAATTCGGTGACGACGCGGCGATCGACCTCGACGCGGCCGGCGGTGATCAGTTCCTCGCATTGCCGCCGGCTGCCGAGCCCCGCGGCCGCCAGCACTTTTTGCAGACGCTGCGATCCGTCGGCCGGGAACTGTCCCGATTTTCGCGGGCGCCGTGGCGAAGCCGTGGTTGACGACAATGGGACTGTCCCCTTTGACGCTGGCGAACCGCGGCGTCTTGGTGGGCCCGAAGGATGGCGTTTCGGCGGGTGGGGGCGTCTAGCAGGCATGAACCCCATCATACCCAAACCACCGCCGCGCGGACAGGTGGCAAACGCCTACCTTCGTTACCAGCGTGGGGCAGACATTTTTACCACGGTGGGGCAGACATTCTTGTCTGCGCCACCGGACACCAGACTACTCCTGCCCTTGCGTTCCCCACCGGGTGGAGTTCGTTGCAGGATCGAGGTGCCAGCGGGCTTGCGAAGGCTCGGCGGGCGGATCCTGATACTCCCGGGGACGGACGGTGGACATGTCGGTTCCGTTGATGTTCTCTGGATACGGATCGTACCGCAACGCCCGTTTCTGTTGGACGGCGGCGGAGCGGGGGTGGTCCAAGCTGGGCGGCGCTACGCTCTTGCAGCCGGCCAACGTGCCGAGAATCGCCACTCCCACCGCAAGCATCCACCGCCCTCTCATGTCGGCGCCTCCTTGCCCAGCTTTGGGGTGACGACTACACTGTCGCCTTATCGGGGGCGGCGATTGTACTGACGTCGTACAATTGGGGAAAGAGGAATCCGGCCTGCGCCGGCATTTGCGCGGCCATCGCCGACTTTGTAGCACGCCCAGATTGCCCAGTTGCGTCAAAAGCCCTGCGGAAAACTCGAACATGCCACCATTCCAGCACGACGAGCCGGAACCGCCGCCAACGATGAAGAGTCGCGTCACGCGAACCGCGCTTGCCGTGGCCATCGTCATCGTCATGGTAGCGGCCTATTGGACGGTCGTCGGATGGCTGATGCCCGTCCCAAATGTGCCGAAGCCGGAGATTCATTCGGGCGTGGGCCAGCCGCTGCCGTTCCTCGACCTGCGGCCCTTGACCGGCGACGCTCCGCCGATCTCGCTGGCGGATGTCCAGAATCATGTTACTCTGTTGAACTTTTGGGGCACGTGGTGTCCGCCCTGCCGCAATGAACTGCCGCATATCGCCGAACTTCGGCAGCGCTACGCCGGCCGCGAGGCGTTCCGTCTGCTGGCCGTCTCCTGTCCGCCCGGCGGTCAGGCCGACGACGTGCAATCGCTGCAAGAAGACACGGCCGCGCTGTTGAAGCGGCTCGGGCTCGACCTGCCCACCTACTACGACCCCGACGGCGCAACGCAATCCGCTCTGGCCAATCTCGTCAACTTGGAAGGCTTTCCGACCACCCTGTTGTTGGACCGCCACGGTGTGATCCGCGCCGTTTGGGTCGGCTATCGCCCCGGCGTCGAGACCGAAATGGAGCGATACATCAGCACGCTCCTCGACGAAGACGGCAAGCCGCCGGAAGTGCACCACCCAGGCACGGAGAACACGGAGGCGAAGGCAAGAACTTCAGGGCGAGGAATATGATTTCGGAAACGCCGAGACGCCAATACAGCGTACTGAAGTGCGTTGGTTGGATTTGTGCTTGCATTAGTTTGCCAAAAGGACAATTCCGTTACGAAATGGTTTACGAAAGCCGGTTCCAGCGGCTCTGATACCAATTCAGGCAAGATCGAGAAGAAGCGTAGTGACGTTTTTCGTCGTGCGCCTCACTGGCCGACGGCGTGCCTTCTCATCTGTCTCGCCCACAGCGTCAGCCAAAGGGCGATCAGGACGCCCAGCCATAGGACGAACTTCATGATCGCTATGCCCCAGAACCAGACCATCTGCACGAACGCCCAATCGACGTTTGGCCCCCACATCGACAAGACCCATGCCGGTCGAGCATTCATGACGGCCAGGTAGACGATCCATTGCAGGACAATGAATGCCAGGGCGATCAATACCACCCACCATCCGGCGACGGCCGCGGCCCTGACCTTTTTCTCGAAGACGTCGTTCATGGCGATCCTCCTTTTCGAATTTCGTTTGTCATATCGGCCGATTGCCCTCCCGATGAACCGAAGTGAAGGATGGAAACCGCTTCCTTGTTTACCGCTGCTCATCTCCTGTAAACTACGATCATCCCATCGTGTTTCTCCTCCGATGCTCGCACAACAACCGATTGATACGTGGGATCGCCTCCAACCGCGTCTAAGAAGTCACGCATCCGGTCGGCGAGCCGAATCACGTTGTCGGCCACGACGATCGCCCGCGGCTTGAGCTTTGGTTCCACCGCGCGAAGATAGCCGAGATACTCTTCCTTCCACGCGTCGATAAAGACGAAATCGAACGGTCCGGCGAGCTTCGGAATCACCTTCAGAGCGGCCCCTTTGGCGACCGAGACCGTTTCTTGCAGTTTCATCTTCCTGACGTTTGCACGGGCGGTTGCGACCATCTCGGCGTCGATGTCGATGCTCGTCAGACGGCCTTTGTTCCGCTCAAAGCCGAGCCCCATCACTATGGCGCCGTAGCCGGTCGCCGTGCCGATCTCCAAGCCGTTTTTCGCTCTCGAGCTTTCGACCAGAATGCGGAGAAACCGGGCGTCGCCGGGAGTGGTGTTCATGCCGATCCGCTGAAAGTTCTGGATAAGATCGCTGCGAAACTGCTGTAGGTTGCGGGAGACTCGCATGTTCGTCCTATTATGTATCCGGCACACGCCGTGTGCCGTCTTCGGGATCGATGGCTTTACAACAACAGCACACGGCGTGTGTGCCGGATACTGTTTACGGTGAATTGGCCTTTACAAACAAGGTGGCGTGGCTCCAGCGAATACGAGGAAGGCCGAGTACTTCGAAGCCCACGTTCTCCGCGACGGCAACTTCCTTGGCGAACTTCGAGCGGGTGACGTGAATGGGAGGTTCGGCCAGCAGCAGCATGCCGCTTGGCCTCAAACAGCCATAGACCTCGCCCAGCAGCCGGTCCTGATCCGGCACTTCATGAAGCATCGCAAAGACCAGCGCGAAGTCGGCTTCGGCATCAAGCCCGAGTCGATCCTTCTCGCACTTGTGCAGTTCGATGCGGTCGGCCATGCCCGCCTTTTTCGCCCGCCGCCGCAGCATGTCGAGCATTTGCTGTTGCAGATCGACGGCGATCACCTTGCCGCGGTCGCCGACCATGCGGGCCATCGGAATCGAAAACCAGCCGACGCCGCAGCCCACGTCGATCACCGTCATGCCGGGCCGAGCATAACACCCAACGATCCTCTCCGGGTCGTGAAACCAGCGGCGAAAAGGAGGGTCGATCGTGAACGGAACGGCCCACCAGGGGCAAACACCGGCCATACTGCGTTTCCTCGCATCAGGCGACACGCCAAACGACGTCGTTGTCAGCAGTATTGTATACCGGGTCGGCTAGTCATTGTCACGAGGGGAGGTAACTGGCTAGCGTTCGTCCGCCTTTTGGAGTGCGGCGATTCATCGCCGCTTTCCGCAAGACAGCCGGAGTCGCCGCGCAACGCCGCCACGGAAGAAGGCGGCGATGAATCGCCGCACTCCAAAACTCCCCAAAAACCCCGCACGCGACCATTGACAACACCTCGTTGGGGGTCTACAAAAGTCCTACACGTTCCCTTTCGGACAAACGGCACTCGGCCGAAAGAAATAGGCGGTCTTCCTCGGTCTTTCGTGCCTCACTGAACAGTTTCCTAGACAATCCAACTGAGGGGTCAGACTCATGGCTAAGAAGCGGACTTTCGCCGTCGGCGTTGATTACGGTACCAATAGCGTGCGGACGTTGGTCGTCGATACGGCCGACGGACGCGAGGTCGCCACCTCGGTCTTCGCGTACCCAAGCGGCGAGGCGGGCATCCTGCTCGACCCGAAAGACCCCAATCTCGCCCGGCAGAACCCCGCCGACTACATCGAGGGGTTCTTCAAGTCCGTGAGCGACGCGGTCTCCATCGCCGGACGCGATCCCGACTTCGCCGTCGAGGCCGTCGTGGGCATTGGCGTCGATACGACCGGCTCGACGCCAATGCCGGTTGACGCCCAGGGCACGCCGCTGGCCATGAAGCCGGCGTTCCGCAAGAACCTAGCGGCCCAAGCGTGGCTGTGGAAGGACCACACCAGCATCGCCGAGGCCGCCGAGATCACCGAAAAAGCCCGCAAGCATCGCGACGGCTATCTGACCAAGTGCGGCGGAACGTATAGCAGCGAGTGGTTCTGGTCGAAAGCTTTGCACTGCAAACGGACGGCCCCGAAGGTTTTTGGGGCGGCCGCGGCGTGGGTCGAGTTGGCCGACTACGTGCCCGGGTTCATCACCGGCAACACCGTGCCCAGTTCGATGCCGCGCGGCATTTGCGCCGCCGGCCACAAGGCGATGTATCACGAGCAATGGGGCGGCCTGCCGAAGAAGGCGTTCCTCAAGAGTCTCGATCCCGACTTGGCTTGCCTGGGCGAGACCTTCAACACGCCGGCGTTGCCTTCCGATCGCGTGGCGGGATTTCTGACGGCCGACATCGCCAAGCGCGTCGGCTTGCCGGCCGGCATTCCGGTGGCGGTCGGGGCGCTCGACGCCCATCTCGGCGCGGTCGGCGCAGGCATCAAGCCCGGCACGCTGGTGAAGATCATCGGCACGAGCACGTGCGACATGATGGTCGCCCCGGTCGATGGCGCGTTTCCCGACATCCCCGGCCTGTGCGGCATCGTCCCCGGCTCGATCATCCCCGGCATGTACGGCCTGGAAGCGGGCCAGTCGGCCGTCGGCGACATCTTCAACTGGTTTGCGAAGTACTTGGCCCCCTGCGCCTACGCGGGCAGCGGCGACATCATCGCCAATCTCACCGTGGCGGCCGAAAAACTCCGCCCCGGCGAAAGCGGCCTGGTCGCGCTCGATTGGAACAACGGCAACCGCACGATCCTGGTCGACGCCCTGCTCTCCGGCCTGCTGGTCGGGCAAACCCTGCACAGCACCGCGCCGGAAATCTATCGGGCGTTGGTCGAGGCGACGGCCTTCGGCGCTTTGACGATCATCAACCGCGTCGAAGAATACGGCGTGGCCGTGAAGGAAGTGGTCAACTGCGGCGGCATCGCCGAGAAGAGCCCGATGGTCATGCAGATCTACGCCGACGTCTGCAACCGCCCGATGAAGATCAGCCGTTCGGCGCAGACGTGTGCGTTGGGCGCCACGATTTTCGGCGCGGTAGTCGGCGGCGCCCATCGCGACGTCCCGGCCGCCCAGCGAGCGATGACCGGCGTCAAGAGCACCGTCTACAAGCCAAACAAAAAGGCCGCCAAGGTCTACGCCGAGCTATACACGATCTACCGCCAACTGCACGACGCCTTCGGCGTGCCGGGTGCCAAGGTTTCGCTAGATCGCGCCATGAAGGCGTTAATCGCCCTACGGCATCGCGTGCGGCATGAGGAGTGATCGTGTAGGGTATTACCAAAGGTATCACGGAGCGACAAAAGGGATAGCCCCTGTAGATTCTTGATCGGGGCTACCCGCAGAACCTCTCAGGAACGGCAGCAAGCCATGCTATTCGGTGACGTGCAATTCGGTATTGACCCTATAGCTTTCGTGGTGGCCCTCGTCGCAATCTGGTTTACGTGGAAGGAATCCAGAAGAAACAATACCGTGATCCTCAAAGTGCGGGAGTGCAAGGGATCGTCCGTGAGGCACATAACTGAGGGTGACTTCCACCTACTCGAGCTACGGATACAAAATCGTGGGATAGGCCTATACAACGTCGCCGTATCGCTCGGCTTCCAGGAAAAGCACGGTAGCGGCTGGTTGAATTGCCCCTTGCGAAGCGATTACAGGGAACCAGGGCCAACAATTGCGGGGGCTGTCACAATCCCATCGAAGCCCTATATGTACTTCACTGAGTACCCTGAATTCGCTCGGGGTATGGTGGGAAAGTTTTATGTGAAGTCCACAGAGCAAGAGCCCGGTGCTGAGCACTTCTTTCGGCTGCTCGAAAACCCCGGCAAGCAAAAAGCTTGCTTGAGCGTATACGCGCAAGGCTACTTGGCCTACTCATTCCGAATTGGTGGCATTTGGGACAGAGTGAAAGCAAAATGGAATAGGTTTGCTTATTGGTTCAACAACCTGTTTACGCACTCCCACGGCTTAAGCGCCCCTCCGAGCCCACCGGGTTCACACATTGTACACACGCCGGAGGTTATTCCCGAACTCGTAACCCTCGATCACGGCGTCATGTACTTCATCAACGCTGTGGCGCAGGATGCCATAGATCCGGGGAAAGAAACGTCACAGCCGCCAAATCCGCGGAATCTGCAGCACCTCTGCCGGCGTTGACCGGCGTCAAAAAAGCGCCTTCTATCGCCCGAACAAGAAGGCTGCCGATCACTCGGGATACGGTCCCTCAAACACTTTCCGAGTAGCCTTTTGGAGCCGATGTAAAGAATAGGGGATTGCGGCGGTGGTCAGCCGGCCCGCGTTGGGGCCGCGGGCAATGTAACCTTCGGCCCAAACGTAACTGTCCAGGCCGCGCACGTACAATTCCACGGCGTAGGGCGACGGGTTGTTCTCCAAGCCCGGCGGCCAGGCGTGCGCGTGAAAATAGCATTCCGGCCAGACTTCCAATTGACCGGCGGGCATCAGGCCGTCGGCCAACAAGGTTTTGGTCTTGCCGTTCTCGACGCCCAGATAGGCGGCTACAGAATGGGCCGTGGTTTCGGCGCACCAGCGCACGTGGCCGAAGCGGTTCCGGCCGGCGTCGCGGAAGACGGCGCCGATCATGTCGGTTGCGCGGACGCAGTCGAGCTTCTTCTGCTGCAGAGCGTCGTGGAGGGTGAGGGTCGGGCCGTAATTCTCCGGCGATTGGTAAAAGTCGTGGGTCCAGCGGCAGGCCGCGAGGAAGGCCTGCACGTCGGTTTCGGCGACGCCGATCCCGCCCGCGGCGCCAAGCAGTTGCGGCTGATAGCGGTCGTCCCATGCCAGGCCGGCGAATGAATGCCCCCGATACATCAGCGCGCCCATCAGTTCCCCTACGGTGGCACGGGGATGAATGGCATCAAACTTCTTTAGCGCGTCGTGGAGCTCGTCGGTCGTGTCGGTGGACATTGCGCGGAAGAGCATGTTCATCAAATAGGCGTGCTCGTAGGGGGTCTGAGCCGCTTTTTCCCAGGTCTGGCGGTTTTGCGACGAGAGCGCATCTTGCAATTTCACGAAACAAGTGCGAAGTCTGGGCAAGACCCAAAGCGAACCAGGAGTCAGATGCTCATTATGAAGCAGTTCGTCGACGCGATCGGGCGGCACGGAAAACAGCCGCTCGGCCTGGCGCTCAATCTCGTAATAATTCCCCGTGCCGTTGCTACAGAGGATGCCGGCGGGCAACTGACTGATTGTTGTTTGCGGTTCATAATGCATCTGCCGCGCATCGACCAACTCAAACAGTGTTTGGCATCGCCCTTGAAACTCCAGGGCCGTCAAATAGTTTTCCAGCAAGAAACCGAGCCAGCGATGGAGGTCGTCAAGCGAGAAGGTCGCCGAGGCCAACTCGCCGGCCCAGCGCTGCACGGCCCCCAACTCCTTCCGCGTCACGGCCCGATCCAATTCCGTCAGACAATAGCCCGGCCAATCGGTGTCGCTGGAGAAGCCCACGGGGACAAGGCCATCTGGCCAAGCGGTCCAGGCAGCGGCGGCCGTATGAAATTGCCGGGCTCTTTCTGCCAGTTGGTGCGCCAGGTCCGCCGCCGAACGATTCAAAGCGACTTGGTTCTCCAGATAGACTTTCAAGCGGCCTTGGTGCCAAGCGAAATCCTGTACCGCCGTTTTGCAATTGAGCCTATCAACATAGTAAAGCGTCGCCAGCCTCGTTCCGGGGCCGCCGTCCGGATCGCCGGCCTGAATGGGCACGGTCCCATGAATGTCACCGGAGCGGATGACGGTGACGCAACTGGATCCCCGCGGATCGCGGCTGCCTAAGAGAACCGGTCTGCTGGTACGCACGCACGCCTCGACCAATGAGGCTAATTCATGCAAATCGCGGGAGGGGTTCTGCGCCGCGGATGACGACGCAGTCCTCGCGGCAGGGACAGTCTGTGGGTGCAATTCACCGTGCAGAACCCATCCGATCGCTACTAGCACGGAGGCCATCGCGGCGACGAAGATTGCCCTTCGCGGCGTGTGGCGAAGAGGTTTGGTTTTCTGATGCACAGCGTTTGACTTGCGAGCCATTAGAGCGGCGAATCAACAGACATGAGAACCGGAGGCTCTTGCACCAGCGAAAAAGATCCCGTCCCTTTTATTCTACTCCATCAGTGAAAAAGAATCATCCTTCTGTTTCCGGAGTAGGGCACTCAGAAACGGCCCCAAGGGGGGCCGCGGGGCAGGTTGAAGGAGGCGAAAACGGGGATTCTTCAGGCCAAGAAACGGGACTACCCAGCTACTTCCAGTGCTGTCCGACGAATGCGTCCACCTCGGGCAGACCGCCTTGCAGGACAAGATAGCCGTTGTGCGGCTCGCGCGACGTGACCTCGTGGTTCACCGGCGTCAGCAACATCTCGCGAATCCGCGCGGGATCGTCGGTCTGGCCGAGAACCCAAGCCAGCTTCATGTAGGCGGTCTCGGTCAGCATGTTGTCCATCGGAATGATGCCGAGTTTCAGCAGGTCGCGGCCGGTGTCATAGACGTACATCTGGGCGTAACCCCAAATGGTCTGCACGGTCATCACCACGGTCATGCCCTTCTCGATTGCCCGGCCGACGGCGGCATACAGCGGCTTGTTGATGTGCCCCAAGCCCGTGCCGGCCATGACCAGGCCGCGGTAGCCCATCGCACTGAGGCTGTCGATGATGTCCGGGTTGAAGTTCGGGTAGTAATACTGGATCGTCACCTTTTCCTCGAAGCTCGGATTGATCACCGGCACGCGGATCTTGTCGCGCTTGAGGAAATCGTCGGTCAGGTAGGTGAAGTACTCGCCGTCGGCGTTCTTCTGCCGCGAGACCATTGCCAGCGGCGTGGCGCCGATGGTGCGGAAGGTGCTGCGGTAGCTCGAATGCATCTTGCGGCAGCGGGTGCCGCGATGCAGCAGATCGTAATTGTCGGAGGTGGGGCCGAACATGCAGAGCATCACTTCCGCGATCTCGCATTCCGCCGCGGTGCGGACGCCGTTCATCAGATTCAACGCCGCATCGGACGACGGCCGATCGGACGATCGCTGGCTGCCCACCAGAACGATCGGCACCGGCGAGTTCTGCACCATGAAGCTCAGGATCGCGCCGGTGTGGGCCATCGTGTCGGTGCCGTGGCCGATGACGATGCCGTCGACGCCCTTGGCGATCTCTTCGCCGATCGCCTTGGCCAGGGCGATGTACTGCTGCGGGCCCATGTTCTCGCTGAAGACGCCGAAAAGTTTCTTCGTGGTCATGTTGGCGATGTCGGCCAGCTCGGGCACGGCGCCGTAGAGTTCGCCGGGCGTGAAAGCGGGGATCACCGCGCCGGTGCGGTAGTCGAGCCGCGAGGCGATCGTGCCGCCCGTGCCCAGCAGCGTGACGCTCTTCTTGCGGGCGTCGACCGGGAACTCCTTTTCCGGAATTTTATAGACGGCCTTGCGATAGCCGGTCTCCTTGGCCGTCGCGATCCGGCCGGCTCCCACGCCGACGTTGTAGCCGTTAAAAAGCTTCACCACGATGTGAAACTCGTCGCACGTTTCGCTGCGCGGCAGCACCACGCCTTTGAAACAGGAACCGCGGTCGTTGACGATTTCGACCTCGCTCCATACGCCGAATCCGAACCGGTCCATCACCTCGCGCGAAGGTCCGCGGTAGCCCTGGAAACGGTCGGTGCGTTCGCTCACGGGAATGGTCATTGCAGCACCTCCTCGCCGAGTTGGCTCTTGACGAATTCGGCCACGTCTTTGGCCGGCGCCTTGCCGCGGAGCTGACGGACAGCCTTGCCGACAAGATATCGCAGCCGCTTCGCGTCGTCGTGTGCCACTGCTTGCTCGCAAGCAGTGCCGGACGACTGGCCCCCCACGGCACTGCTTCTGCGAAGCAGTGGCACACTGCCGGTTGACTGTCGGAATCCCTCCAGTTCCTCCGTCCACGCCGCACGGTCCTGGAGGACATAGCCGAGGGTCGCACTGGCGGTGGCGGCGTCCACGCAAGGGTTTTGGGCGATATGTGCGGCCACGGGCTGAATGGCCTCGCGCGGGATTCTGCCGCCGGTG
This sequence comes from uncultured Planctomycetia bacterium, assembly GCA_963719005.1. Taxonomy (GTDB): domain Bacteria; phylum Planctomycetota; class Planctomycetia; order Pirellulales; family Thermoguttaceae. Next base: position 128,158 of record CAVRAR010000014.1, on the reverse strand, counting down.
AACAGATCGAAGACCTGCACCCACTCGGCCGCGCCGAGGCGTTCCATCGGGATGCCGGCCCGCTTCATGGCCTTCGCCCGCTGACCGATTTCGATGGCCGCCACGAGCCCGTCGACGCCGGTCTTCTCGACCAGGGCATCGACGATCTGAGCGCCGCCGCGGCGGATGAGAAACTCGGTGGTTTCGCGCGGCACCCGCAGAGCCCCGTACTTGGCGATCCGTTCCCAGGGCGGCGGCCGCAGCCGGCTCCGCGCCTCGGCCACGCGCTCGGGCGTGATCCGCGTCGGCGGCGAGTCGGTGTCGGGATACATGCGGTCGGGCCCGGGCAGAATCCGCTCGAAGGTCGTGTAGCCGCCGGTCAGCGCCTGCCGCGTCTCCTGCGGCACGCCCTTGATCGCATCGACGAACCGCAGACGGATCTCCTCGACGGCCGTGCGGCAGTCGGCCTCGGGACCGAAGACGAGGAAATAGTCGTCGTTCTCGCCCAATCGCATGCGTTTGCGGAGCCGCTCGATGAACTTGTGCTTGTTCGGGAAACTCCGGCATCAGCGCGCCGCTCAAGCACGATTGGCGGCTCGTCCAGACAGGCGATGACGCGGATGCGGCCGGAAAGCTCGTCGAGGAACATCGTGTCGGGCTGGGTGGGCAACTGGGCCAGTCCCAGGCCGCCGTCCAGCCGCGCCGCGAAGATTTTTCCGCCGCCTTGGATCGCCCGGCGCATGAAGCCCAAGTCGGCATCGGTGAAGATGTCGGTCACGTCGAAGGTCGTCAGCGGGATGTCTTCCGGCGTTCGCATTCCGCGGCGGTGGAGCTCGTCGCGGAACTTCAGCAGATTCACTTGTCGAACGGCTTCGTTGTGAACGAGCTTCACGGCGTAACCGGCCCTGGGCACGCCCTTGATTTCCACCCGTTGTCCGCCGCGGACGCTGACGTTGACGTCCTGGCGGCTGGAGCCGATGCCGGTGCGAACCCGGCCGGTGCTCCGCGCCACGAGGCCGCAGAGCATGATGGCGTCGCGGACTTCCTCGGGGGCGAACAGCTCGGGGCCCGTCACGGTTTCCGTCAGCGGCATCCCCAGTCGGTCGGTGCGCCAGACGATGCGGTGGCCCTTGTCCTTCACCTCGCGGCACGAGTCTTCTTCCAGCGAGACGTGGGTGATCGTGAGCTTTCGCCCCTTGAACGGGAGATGGCCGTTGAGGCCGACGATGGCGGTGCGCTGGAAGCCGGTGGGAATGCTGCCGTCCAGGTATTGTTTGCGGGCGATGTGGACCTCGTCGATGATGTCCATGTTCATCGAGAGGCAGATTTCGATGGCCACGTCGAGCGCCGTCTGGTTCACGAGGAAGGGCGGCGTGTCGTCCATCTCGTAGGTGCAGACGTTCTGGTGGTTCAGCAGATAGATGATCTCCTTCTTGGTCTTGAACTCCATCAGCGCGGTGCCGTCGTACTCGCCCAATTCGCTGAGCGTCGGCCGCATGTGGCGGAGCACTTCGCCGTCGTGGGTCTCGGTGTAGAGGCCGGCGGGGCAGCGGCAAAAGAGCTTGTGTTCGGTGAGGAGCTGCTGATGCACTTCAAGTCCGGCGATCAGGCCGACGGATGGATAATCGAATCTTCTCGATCATTGCACTCCTTCATTTGCTGGCGCGTCTCGAAACTGCCATTTTCACCGATGGGAAGTCGGCCCGCAAGGGCTATCGGGTCATACGCCTTCGGCACACAATCACGGCTTGCGGGAAGCCCTGCCGGCTCTTGCAACGCGCCCTCAGAACGTGTAGCCGAGTTGGCCGCCGACGGTGAGCATCCGCGAGTCGGGCTGGAACGAGTCGCGCTCGACCGCGGATTCTCCCCAGGTCATGACTTCGAGATACGCGGACGCGCAGAAATGCTGGAATCGCACGCCGAGCTCCATCTTGCCCGTCACGCCGCATTTGGGATACAGCGCGGTGTCGAAACCGCTGGCATACTGATAGGTCAGCGGCGTCAGGCCGAACCGCACCGAGCCGAAGAACTCCCAGCCGGGCTCGCCCGACTCCTTCGTCTCCAATCCGATGTACGGATAAAAGGTCCACCAGTCCTCCTGGTAGCCGTCGACCTCGTTGCCGGAAGGCGTGACGGAGTCGCGGAGATCGCGTATCCAGAAGCGAGTGCCGACGCCGACGAAAGCCCGCACCCTCGTCCAGCACGCCGGTTCGATCAGAAGATCATATTCGCCGCGAACGCCGAGATAGTTGGTCCCGTTCGAATCGTGGTACGGCTCGTAGGTTCCATCGTCGTACTGGGCGCCGCCGTCGTAGGCCATCGTTCCGCCGAACAACTCCATTCGGAATCGCTCGCATCCGTTGCGATGGAGGTATCCGACGGTCGATAGCGGGCCACACTCGTTCACGAAATCCTGGCCGTTGCTCCGCTCGTTCCAGAAGAAGGCCTCTTGTCGAAAGTACCATGTCGATTCGATGGGCCGCTCGACCACGGCCGGGGCAGGCACGGTTGATACGACCGGCGGCTGCTGCGGCGCAGCCGTCCAATCTTGACGCGGGGCGCTGAACGTACGGGAGACGTCCTGGCCGGGAGGCGGATACGCCGCGTTGTAAGGGGAAGGCGGTTGCGGCGGCTGCAAGTTGGCCGGACCCAACGCCGGCGCCGCAGACTGATCGGCAGCAGGCGGCTGCCACGCCGAGAGAGGCCCATCGCCCACGGCGAGCGAAGCGCCGAACATCAACAGCGACGCCAAACCAAGTTTCCACAAGGTCGTTCTTGCGCGAAGCATTTCCGTCATCCTCAAAGGTCTCAGTAAACACCCGCAGATAAGTCGGGGTGACGATGGTATCGGCGACCGGCGGACGGGTCAATGTCAAATAAGTGTACACATAATCAGGTAATCCCCTCCCGGGAATGTCGATATGACTATGCCGTGGACGGGGTGGAAGATCCGATGGTCCAAATAGCCGGGGGCCAACGGCCCGCGGAATGCGCTCCATCGCGACCGTGGGCCGTTGGCCTCCGGCTATTCGAAGATCATCAGCGTGAACCCAACACGCGGCCGATGCAAAGTCGCACCGCATCGGTCGTCGCGAGAATTTTGCGACTGGCCCAAAAAGAAATCTTGAAAAGCCCGTGTCAGCGTGTATAGTAACGCTCGATGATCACGCACGTCACAACACCCGGCAACGCGAAGAAAGTGGCGCAGCTCCAGTCGATCGTGGCGGAACTGTTGACCGAGGCGCTTCGCCGCGGTTTCTTCGGCACGGCGGCCGTCGAGTTGAGCGTGCAAGACGGAACGATTCAGCATATCCGCCGCACGGTCGAGCGGATCGAGAAGTAGTGGGTGGTGGATAGTGGATAGTGGATAGTGGGTGGTGGATAGTGGGTGGTGGATAGTGGATAGTGGACAGCGGATTTCGTCACTATCCACTATCCACTGACCGCTTACCCCTGGTATCGAGCGGAGCGAGCCTTCGGGCAAGTATCCACGCGAGCCCGCCGCGAACCTGTCTTGGTTCGCGGCGGGCTTTTTTTGTCGGCATGAAAGGAGACGCGATGAGCGACATGTTGCAGGAGTTTTGCGATTCTCGCGGCGCGTCGATGCGAGTCGACGCCCAAGCGGGAGTGATTCGCGGAGTCAAGCTGTTGGGGCTCGAATCGCGCAACGGGCGGACTTACTTGCCCGACACGCTCGCGCAGGCCGCACGGCTCTACGAAGACGCGAAGGTGAACGTAAATCATCCGAAAGGGAACCCGGCCGGACCGCGCGACTATCAAGATCGGATCGGCACGATCCGCGGCGTAGCCATGCGGGCCGGCGAAGGGCTCTTCGGCGATTTCCATTTCAACCCGAAGCACGCGCTGGCGGAGCAGTTGATCTGGGACGCCGAGCATGCCCCGGAGAACGTCGGCTTTTCGCACAACGTCGAGGCCCGCACCAGCCGCCGCGGCGATCGCGTGGTGGTCGAAGCGATCCTCCGCGTGCAGAGCGTCGATCTGGTGGCCGATCCGGCCACGACACGCGGCCTGTTCGAGTGGGCCGGAATTGCCGGCGGCAAGGACGGCGGAGGGGGCGAAGGGGACAGTCCCATTTTCGCTGAGACGAAAATCGGGACAGTCCCCGAGACGAAAATCGGGACAGTCCCCGAGACGAAAACTGGGACAGTCCCCGCTGAGACGACCAAACCGCTGAGTCTCGACGATCTGAAACGGGACTATCCCGAGCTGGTCGAGAGCCTCAGGCAGGAACAGGCGGCCGAGGTCGGACGGCTGCGGCAGGAGGTGGAACGGATCGTGGCAATGGAGGCCGCTTGTCGGAAACATGCGATGGCGCGGCGGTTGCTCCGCGAGGCGGGCTTGCCGGAGCCTGGAGATGCGAAGGGGGACAGTCCCATTTTCGCCGAGACGAAAATTGGGACAGTCCCCGACACGAAAATCGGGACAGTCCCCTTGGCGGAGGTGGTTTGCGGTGGGCGGTTCTTCGAGTCGCTGCTGGCCGCACCCGACGAGCGGACGATGCGCGAGTTGGTCGAGGAGCGCTCGCGACTGGTGAGGACGCTGTCGGGCGGGCAGGCCAGCGGCGGCGCTCCGTCGGGGCCGCAGTCGCGAGAGCAGCACCTCGTGTATGGCGTCATGGCGCTGGACGCCAGGAGCTTCGTGGAAGCGATTACGTAGAGCAGCCTGACGGCCGCTACGAACCCGGCGTGGACGCCGGGGCTAAACTAACCCCTAACTGGAGACCCTGAAATGAGCGATAAGATGCGGTGGCGATACGGCGACACGAATCCCGTGGTGGCGGCCATGGATTCCGACACGGTGATCGAAATCGGCGATCTGGTGTTGCTGAACACCGACGACGCCAAGCCGGCCTCGATGCTGGTCGATCAAGGCACGAAGGCGGCCAATCAGGCGGCGTTTGCCGCGACGTTTCTCGGCGTGGCGATGCAACGCAGCCGAAGCGGCGAGAACACGCCGATCCGCGTGGCCACCACCGGCGTGTTCGAGTTCGACTGCGCCAGCGGGACGTTCGAACTGGGCGACATGGTCGGCCTCGACGAGAACGCCGCCGGCAATGCCCTGTTGAATCAGCAGGTGGCGAAGGTCACCGCGGCAGCGGATGCCGTCGGACGAGTCGCCAAGCGGCAGCCCGTCGCCGGCACCAGCGTCCTGGTCGATATTCGCTCCACCGTGATGACCGGCGGAGTAAACGGCACGACGGCGCATGCGTCGTAAGACCCAAGGGATTAGGGGTTAGGGATTAGGGATTAGTGCCCTAACCTCGGCCCCCTAATCCCCAATTCCCAATCCCCAATCTCTTTCTTTCTGGAGAACCCTATCGTGCGAGCGATCAAATATCGTGAACTGAAGCGAATGTATGAGACCAATGGCGCGGAGAAGACCGTGCAGCACTTGCAGGAAGCCTTGCGCAGCGGAGATCTGAAGCCCGAGGACTTCAGCATCCGCGAGCTGGCCGAGGCGACGCTGAGCCCGGAACGGGTGCGGCAGATGGATCCGCGACAAGGCGGCGTCTGCCTGTTGGAGGCCGGCGACGGCGTCGACGTTACCGCGTTTTCGAACATCACCGGCCAGGTGGTGCAGGCAAGAGTCTTGGAGGCGTACAACCAAGAGGCGTTCGTGATGTCCAAGCTGGTCGAGACCATTCCCACCCGGCTTGACGGCGAGCGGATTCCGGGGATTGGCCGGGTGAGCGACGATGTTTCGGAGGTTCCGCCCGGCATGCCCTATCCCAGCCTGGGATTCGCCGAGGATTACATCGATACGCCGCAGACGACCAAGCGCGGGTTCATCGTTCCGGTGACGAGGGAGGCCGTCTTCTTCGATCGGACGCACCTGATCCTGCAGCGGGCCGCCGAGGTCGGCGAGGTGCTGGGGTTGAACAAGGAAAAGCGGCTGTTGGATCTGTTGCTCGGAGCGGTGAACAACTACACGTGGAAGGGCGCCGCCTATGAGACCTACAGCAATACCGGCGGAGGCGGGGCCCCGGACGGCAACTGGATCAACCAGATGACCGAAGAACTGGTCGATTGGACCGACGTTGACGCCGCCGAACAATTGTTCGCCGACATCCTCGACCCGAATACGGGCGAGCCGGTGCTGATTCAGGCGACCACCGTGCTGGTGATGCCGGCCTATCGCCACGCCGCGCATCGGATCTTCAACGCAGCGGAGATCAACTATACCAACGGAGCGACGACCACGGTCGCCGCCAATCCGCTGGGCAACTACACGGTGGTCGAGAGCCGCCTGGCCTACCGCCGGCTGCTGGCCAGCGGTCACTCGGCCGCCGCCGCGAAGAAGTGGTGGTTCATCGGCGACTTCCGCAAGGCCTTCGCCTACATGGAGAACTGGCCGATCACGGTCTTCGCACCTGTATTACCTATTGCTCCATTTGCCCAAGAAACTATGGCAATCCGCCGTGCCACTCCCGTTTGCGGTCACCACAGAAGGCAGAGAGTATTCAGCATTCTACGGCCAACCGAGCGGAGAATGCAATGGGTTGCGGCAGCGGGGTGAGGAAGGGTCGCCCTCGTCACGTTCAGCCAGCCGGGGGATTGGGAAGTGCAGGCTGCCCCCCGGCCCTCCAATCTACGATGCCCCTGTAGACGCTGAGGTTTTGATTGTGCAGCGTTCCGAGGGGCTGGGACGGCTCCGAGGTCATCCCTTGGGTCGCAAAAGAAATTTTTGATGCCTGGACCTGCCGCCATTTCTTCGCCTTCCGGGTGGCTCTTCTCGTCGGGGATGGCGTTGTTCCATTCACCAAGTGTCCACCTCGGATGCTCGGTTGCCGCAAGTCCTTACACAGCGTTTGAACGGAGCCCTTCTACTACGTAGAAGGGCGACCGTTCATAGCGATCCGGGCACATGCGGAAGCACTTTGCGGCGGTCATGGTGATCGTTCGGTTGAGGCCGACAATTGCGAAGGAGGTGTGGTGATGATTTGCCATTTGATGCGGTCGTCAACGCTGATCCGGTAACCAATAGGAGAAAAAACCATGCGTGAGGCAGTGAGGAAGGTGGCCCCGGCCAATAATGGTGGCCGGGCCAAGCCAGCTTTGCGAATCGCAGAGATGGGCGAAGCGGCGTCAACCGTGGGGGGTTGTAATGGGTCACAGCAAGAAGGAAAGCGACTGAGATTCACTTGGAAGGTCGAGCGTGGGGCTGCCCCTAATTACAGAGGACTCGGGAAACTACTGGCGGCGACCGGCAACCTATACCGGCATCACGCCGATGGGCATGCCCTTGTCCAGGTGTTGGCTGGCGGCAAGACCCGTTTGATCGCCAAGGGCGACCAGCTAGCCCCCGTAATCGTAGATCGGGTCAGAATGACAGTCACCAAGAACGGCAAGACCGTCAGCGAGTTGCCGACTGCCGCCCACCTCAACGCCATGCTGAAGTCGGAGGCGTTTCTCGGGCAGTTCATCCCCGTCGATGTCGTTACAACCCACCCCGTCTACCTTGATGACTTTTCGCTGACCCAGCCCGGCTACAACGACGGCGGGCCGGGCAACTACATTCTTTACCTTGGCCCCAAACCCGAGATCGCTCGCACGACCGAGACCATCGAACGGTTCTTGAAGGTGATGGCCTTCGCCTCAAACGCCGACAGCACAAATACAGTGGGGGCCGCATTGACGGTGCTGCTGCGTCGTCTGTGGCCGGGCCAGAAGCCGGTCATACTCGTGACGGCCACCATGTCCCACTCGGGCAAAGGGACGATCACCGACTTCGTTCGTGGCAACGTGGCGAAAGCCGACGTTCTGTACGAGGCTAACGACTGGCCGATGCAATCCCAATTCCAGCGACAAGTGAAAAGCGACCCAGAGATTGGCGTTGTCCTTTTCGACAATGTTCGCTGCGACAGTGCGGGGGGGCGAGCCCAGTTCATTCGTTCAGCTTTCATCGAGTCGTTCATCACCAACGCTGAGATCACCCTCGCCTCGCCCGGTGTAGGCGAGGCCATTCATCTCGACAACCGATATGTCATGACCATCAACACCAACGATGGCCGACTTAGCCTTGACCTCATGAATCGAGCCCTCTCGATCCATTTGGCACCAAAGGGGACTGTACATGACAAAAAGACCAACATCGGCAATCCCAAATTGGAATTTCTCCCGAAGTACCGGGATCAGATTGAAGCAGAGTTGCATGGAATGATCGAGCGATGGAAGGTGGCGGGGCAGACCTTGGACGAAGATGCCAAGCATTCAATGACGCCCTGGGCACGCACAATCGGCGGAATTCTAATGGTCAACGGCTTCAAGGATTTCCTGGGCAACGTCAACGCCCGCAAAGCCGCAGACGATCCGACACAAGAGGCGTTGGCAATCCTGGGGGTCGCAAAACCCGACAAGAAATTGCGGCCCGGCGAATGGGCGAAGATCATTGTGGACGAGGGGTTGGCCAAGAAGCTGCTTCCGCCGAATGAACGGGATACGGAAAAATCTCGGGTTAGGGCTACCGGCGTGATCCTCAGCAAATACATCGGTGTAGCGTTCCTTGGTCGCAACGAGACGACGCTCTATCATTTTCGCCTGGAGGGTGGATACAAGCGATGGAACAAGGGCAAGAACCCGCATGTTCGCTATGTGTTCACCGTCATCAAGAAGGAGCCGATTCCGACAGACGACGGCAGCGTGCCCGCCGAAATTAAAAGTGAGCCTGTTGCCGCTGTCGCCACGGAGGGGCAACCATGAAGACTGAAATAGACGCTATGAACGATGCTCTGTTGCCACTTCACGGCAACAGAGCTTTGGCTGCCGTTCGGGCCGCCGTTGCCGCAAGGGTCCATTGCAGTGTCGCCAATAGTCCAAGGTCGAAGGCGTGTGCCGCCTTCGATTTCGGACTCTTCAGCAGCGGCCTGGGGGAAGCTACCTCAGCGTTATTTGTTCCAGCAGTCCGAGAGAGCTTATCGATCCTGGCCGACACGATCTCCCCAAATCGCTATGCCGACGTGCAGCGGGAATTGAGCACGCTGAACGCTCAGCACGCCTTCTATCTTGGGGATACGAACGATCTGGACGTGGCTTGGGAGTTTGTTGCTTGGAATTGGCTCCAGGTCTCGGACAGTGTCGTTCCGGCCTCACATCCATATCGCAAGTGGTATCTTCTTGGGCTGGCGTGGGGAAATATAGTCTACCGCCGTTGCTCGGAGCCAGATGATCTGGCAGCACTGGTCTACGCCATTCACTCAATTGGAGATGAGGATCGACAGCGGCTTCCGATCCTGATGCGGGCCGACAAATTCTTGACCGCCGATCACTGCATGCAATCCACAGCCGAACTACGGCAGGCGTTGCGGACAATCCCTGATGTTGTTGTGACCCAGGGCGAGGTTGGGCGAGCCCGAAAGGGCAAGCCCGGTCGGCCATCAAAGCGAGATGCTCTGGCTCGGTTCGCAATCATCCAACGAAACCGAAAACCGCAGATGACTTGGAAAGATATTACCATCGAGTGGAAAGTGGCACACGAGAATGATCCTGTGGAGATCGACACCGTGCGAAGTGCTGTCAGAAATTTCAGACGCCGCAAGAACTCTCACCGGGCATAATTCCGACGAGCCTATCTCCTCGTAGAAAACCGCAGCGTCTCACGACGCATTCTATCGCTGGTTTACCGACACATCCATAGCGTCTTCTGCGTTCGTAGGTGGGCACGCTCTGGTGCCCAATTTCAGCCCATCCCGGTTCTCGGGTAGCCTTGGGCTAGCGTTATGAACAACACATCAAAACAAGTGAGGAGCGATTGCGATGCCAAAGAAATCCAATGAATCTGAACCTGAGTCGAAGCGAAGTTGTCCCACGCCCGAGACCGTGGGACAACTTGAGGGCCGAATCAAAAAAGCTGCCAAGGCAATGCAGCAGTCCGAAGCCGATGTCGCCAAGGCCGAAGCGGAAGAGGAGAACGCAAAAGTCTACCTCGAAGATGTCAAGTTTGAAACCCTGGCTGCTCGTGCCCACCAGATCGGCAAGGCATTTCTTCTCGGAGCCGAACTGGATGCTCTTGACAAAACAATGGGAGCCACGAAAGGCAAACACCGAGGGGATACCTTCCGCAAGCGAGCGATTGCATTGCTCGGCAACAAGAATGCCGTCTATCGTCCGCTGGCAATCTATCGCTATCTGACGAGCAAAGGCATTACATCCGAGGAAGATGCGGTGTTCTTCGCAGGCGACAGCGGCGAGTCCTACCGCACGCTGGCCGACATCGCACAGGGAGCAGAGCAGCAGTCTAGAGCCGCCAAAGCCCCAGGCGGGAAGGTAAAACAAGTTGCTGCCCAATCAGCACGGAAGGGTCCGAAAGCCACGGTCATGCCCAAACTGGTCGATGATGAGCCCGACGATGATGACGCCGGAGACGCCGCCGGAGACGCCGACGAAGGTGACGCCAACGAGACAGACGACGAACCCAAACTAGCCAGCGATGAGGGCGTAGATTACAAGCGGCTCCAAGCATCGGAACTGTTCAACTGTTTTGATTCCCGCTTTGACGACGCCGACTTTGAACCGGACGACCCCGATGAGCCACCTGCCCCGGAAGCGATCCCCGCCGCCATCGCCTACTTGATTGAGAACTTTTTTCCCGGTGGCTGGGATGCCGCTCGGAAATGGATGGCAACCCAGGGACAGGGTGATGCTGATCCGTCCGCTGTGGCCCGTGCCCAAGACACCTTCGACAAGACGTTTGTGGAGGTGTAGGCGTTATGGGCACACGGATTGCAGTAGGTGACGCACGAAACAAGTTGAAGCTAGTTGGCAGCGAGTCCATTCATAGCTGCATGACCTCCCCAGCCTACTGGATGCTACGGAACTACAACGCTGGCCCAGGCGAGATTGGGAGGGAACCGACGATCCGGCAATATGTTGATAACGTCATGCAGGTAATCGATGAGGTCCACCGGGTTCTGCGGCCCGACGGAACGTTCTTTCTGAACCTTGGTGACAGCTACGCCACTCAGGCGGGCACATCGAGAGGAAAGCACTATGCCGAGACCGGCCCAATCCGCAACGTCGGAAATGGCGAATTGCTCCTCAAGAGCAAGGAATTACGCCATAAGAGCCTCTGTCTCATCCCATATCGAGTGGCGATTGAGATGGAAAACCGAGGGTGGATTATTCGCAACGTCATCATCTGGGCCAAACCCAACGGGATGCCCGAGAGTGTGAGAGACCGCTTTACAGTTGATTTTGAACCGATCTTCCTGTGTGTGAAGAGTCCCAAGTATTATTTTTGTCAACAGTTTCGACCCTATTCGGAGAACACTCTGGAACGCTGCAAGAGATACATCGAAAACGGCGAGTCGTTTGATCCGGCTCGGCACAAGGTTGATCCGAGTCGCCCTACTCAGGCCCCAAGCAAACTCTTGGAACGTATAGCCAAGAATCTGATGGTGCCTGGCCGGACCACTCAGGGAATGCACATCGCTCGTGCTAACGGCAACGGTCAGGACATGTTCAATGCTACTGGGGCCAATATGCGGTGTGTGTGGCAGATTCCGACGGCGGGTTATCGAGGTGCCCATTTCGCCGTGTTTCCCGAAACGTTGGTGCAGCGTTGCATCGAAGCCGGGTGCCCGCCAAACGGGGTTGTGCTTGATCCGTTCCTTGGCTCGGGAACCGTTGCAGTTGTTGCCGAGCGACTTGGAAGGAACTGCTACGGTATCGAACTGAATGCAGAGTACGCACAACAGGCAAGGGAGCGGATTTTGGCGGCACGCTTGAAGAAGACCAAGCGGAATGGATCACGGTCACACACCTTGGCCGAAATCCGCATTGATTGCAGGGAAGACGAATATGTCGAGGTTGATGATGGATGACACTGAACGCCGGGAACGGCTCTATTGCACGCCTTGCCACATCACGAAGGCCCTGCTGAAACGGGAGGTCTTCCCCGGCTCGATTTGGGAACCGGCGGCTGGCAGGGGTGATATCGTGAAGGTGCTGCGGAACTGCAACTACCCCGATGTTCACGCCTCAGACATCAACAACTGGGGCTTCCAGCCTTGTGAGACAGAGGACTTCCTAAAAAGCACCCATGAGTCCGACTGCCTCATCACGAATCCGCCATTTGATCTGAAAGTCCAGTTCTTGGAACAAGCCAAACGGCTCGTCAGGCATAAGATCGTCCTGCTTCTTCCCGTGGAGTTCGAGTACACGATGACTTTCATCAAGCACCACCAAGCGGACCCCGCTTTTCCCTGGAAAGGGCTCTACACCTTTCCGCAGTCCTTTCGCTGGCTCAACACGTCCGAGGCTTGGGGAAAGATTCATTTCGGCTGGTACGTTTTTGAAAGAGGGGCTATTGGCGAAGTTGTGCGAGAAAAGATACTCTTTCGCCGGAACATGCCAAGGACTGACCGAATGATCCTCAAGGGTTCATCACCACCGACCTGTTGAATCACGCCGCACCATTCCAATCACCAACCGCTACGGAGGAGAAACTCACCATGACCAAACAGGAAATCAAGAACCTCGTGCAGATGCTGTTGAATCATCGTCCCGATCTCGTGATCGTCAAGACCGACACGCCAGAAGAGAAGGAGACTCTCGTGAAGCTACTGAAAAGTGGAGGGGCGAAAATCATCTACAGGGAATCGAAAGAATGAACCGCAAATCGATTTGCATTTGTTCCGCATTTCTGATATATTTTATTTATCAACTAACGGGTCTATCCAAAGTGGCACGAAGCCCTGACGACCCGCTCTGGCCTCGCTGGCCAAACCTTCCCGACCTTTCGCCTCGCATTGTTCGATGCGTTTGCGGTTGTCGGGAATGCCGATGGATCGGCCAAATATATTTTCCTTTTCAGTTGTAGAGGTGTGAAATGATCGAATTGTGTGCGAACGAAATCAATTCCGGCATCACTGGCTGTGTCGGCGTTAGGGGACGACAGTGCGGGCCATGTAATGCTTGTTGCACGGTGCTGGGCGTGCCGGAGCTTCACAAGTTGAACTATATTCGGTGCCCTCATCTTGGCGACGGTTGCTCGTGTTATGACACGAGACCGCAGTCCTGCAAAGTATGGTCATGCAATTGGTTGCTAGGCGAACTGGGCGACGAACGACGACGACCGGATCACTTGGGAGTGATTTTCACTTATGAAATCGTCCAGAAGAAATATATGTTGACTGCGTATGAGGTGTGGGATGGTGCGGCGAAAGAGCAGAAGCCCGCCTACTTGCTTCACAAGCTGATGCGGAAGAAACCGATTATGCTGGTGCATCCGACACAGACATTCGAGATACTTGGACCCGATCCGGTGCAACGGCAACATCTGCGGGAACTCATTCTCAGTCGTAAGGCCGGTCTCAACAGCTTTCCGGTCGAGACGTGGGACGAGGACAACACGCAGTACAAGCCTGTGCTGCATCTCGACGCCAGCACATATAGGGCGACGCAGGTGTTCAATGTGCTGCCAGCCGACCGCAGAACGCCTAACTACGTTGTCAGCCCGCTCGGCACTTTCTGCTACCTGAACGCCGTCCTGCCGCAGGGTGCAGTTCTACCACTATATGGACACAGCGAAGGGGCGGTCTAGTGGAACGGTGACGTGACGATCCCGATGATAGCAGACATGAATCGCATGACTAAGACCGGCACAATATTCCCGTCAACGATAACCGAGAAAGAACGTGCCACTTGTGGTGCAGTGTGGATGTCCTTGACGCCTGCTGAAATGCTGAGCCAGCGGAGCGGCATTCAGAAGGCAGCAGGCACAGTCGTCGTTGGCGGGCTCGGCTTGGGATGGTTCTTGCGGAAGGTGTGCGAGAAAGATTCCGTCGAACATGTCATCGTCGTGGAGAAAAGCCAAGAGTTGCTCGACTGGTGCGGATACGACATCTGTAAACGACAACCAAAGGTCACGGACGTGATCTGCGGCGACATCTACGATGAAATTCACCGACATGGCGATGCCCAGATGCTCTTTGACATCTGGCCGATCTACCAAGGAGCAAACCAAGACGAACAGTTGCTGGCAGCCAGAAAGCAACTCGGTGACCGGCTATGGGCATGGGGGATTGATTGAATGGGCGGGACAGGCCGATAATTCCGAACAAATAGTTTTCCGAATTCTTTTTCGGCACACTCATATATACCTAGAGTGCCGAGACTGGAATCACGGCAAATGAGATGATCGTACACAGCATATTCCAGTTTCGGTAGTCCCACGGGCGGTTCCTTTCGAGGGCCGCTCGTGGGTCTCTTGAATAACGAAATTGGAGTAATGATGATACCCGATGGCTTTAACAAGATTTTCTACAACTATTCGGCTGCCGAGCAACAGAGCTTTCGTTCTCGTTCTCAATGGCGGAAAAGAGGCAGAATCGTTTCCAAAGATGCTGTCCCTTCCCTTGTTGTAAGGAAGGTAGCTCGCTCTCATGGACGACCAATCAATCCTGTGATTGAAGAGTTTGAAGGAGATGTGTTTCTCTTTGTTGACGATGGCTTTTGTGTCTTTTCAGTCGATCAGACGGTTCCAAAAGCTCTTTCTCTATGTATTTCCACTAATTCCTCTGTTAATGAATGTATTACACCTCCTCCTCCCTCCTCCCCCATTACGATGTTGACCAACATCGTAGAAGCCAATGAAAAACACCGTATTCCCCGTAGTTCAGAGAGAAAACGGGAAGTTAATAAAGTCTGTAAAAATGAAAAGGTAATAACGCCGTTGATTGAGAAAAAGGTCTACAATCCGACGAATCTCGACCTGACAGAACTGCCAGACTGGTGTAGAGAACACGAAGAAGCTATCAGAAGCATTTTGCACATCATCCACTACCGACATTCGATTGAAGCATTGCCGAAAGATGCCTTCGTACCGCTAAAAGCAGCCTACCTGAGACGCCAGATACCAGAGTGGAACAGAATCAAGCAGAGGCTCCTACAGGCAAACATCGTTGAAACCGATCATTATTACATCGAGGGGCAGAAATGCTACGGGTTCAGGGCAGGGGAACGATGGAGGGAGTCGTCGTACACTTTGACGGCTATTAAGACCAGCATCCCAAAAGAAGGCGATGACGACAACGACTCCCCGTTGCCCATCCACACATGGTTGAAGAAACAAGCACAACGGATCGCAGTCGCCGCTGATGGCACATCCGACCAGTTGCAGATTATCCAAGACGGACTTTGGCAGTTCAACTCAAAGGACGCATTCGGGTGGAGATTTCACAGCAACCTCACCCATTTGAAAACGGAGGCCAGGAGATCGCTTCGGGTGCATGGCAAGCCCTTGGTTGAAATCGACATCAAAAACAGCCAGCCGTTGTTTCTCGCCAAGCTGCTGAAAGAAAGGGGCATAGCGGGTTGTGACAAATATATTGAAATCTGCCAGCAGGATTTGTATGGCTACTTGGCAGCGATGGCTGGTGTTGTTCGGGCAGAGGCAAAGGCAGCCATCATTGAAACCGTGTTCTTCGCTCGGCTTGGTGCGAGACACGCCATCAAGACGCTGTTCAAGCAGGAATTTCCTACGGTGTGGCAGTTTATCGAAGGGGTGAAGAAGCGGGACTATAAGAAGTTGGCTCGCCTGCTGCAACGGGCCGAGGCGACATTCATGATCTACACCGTCTGCGAGCGGATCAGGAGGGAGGCACCTGACACGTTTGTGGCGACAATCCACGACTCGATCCTGCATTTGCCGAGGGACAGCGAGTTCATCAGGGCAGTTCTGGAAGGGGAGTTTGCCAAGTGGGGCTTGAAGCCCAGATTGGAGATCAAGAACTATGGTGATTGACTTGACGGAGACAGCGGAATACCGCATGCAGATGGAAGTCGCCATCGAGGCCAACCAACCGTGGTTTGCCGACTTGGGGTATGATGACGTTGAATTCGATCTGAAGGCATGGATGATCTGGCATCGAAGCCGTGATGACGAATTGAAAAAGTGTTCATGGGGGTAAGTCGTTTGATACCAGAGTTTACCCCACGAATGAGCAGCCGAATTCTGTTTGAGAAAAAGTCGGTGCTACACCCCGAGTGTTCACGCCGTCAAGTCCTGCCTGGGCATCACTTTACCTGCGGAAGGAGCAGGATTTGCTGTGCAGAGGCAAGACCCTAGTCAATTATTTGCCTAAGGTGCCGAACCGCACCACCCACCGAAACCCATCCGTCCGGCCACTTGCCCTGCCTTGCCCCCCGTCATCGACTTCCTGAACGGCGAAGGTGAAGCGGTCGTCGTCGCCGTCATAGACGCCGAACACCTGGAACTGGTGGTCATGGTCGGCTTCCCTTTTTACAACAAAACCTCCAAGCAAGCTGTAGACACCCATTCGTTTATTTTAATTTCGCCGGTCGGCACGGTGTTCCGAGCCGTTTTCGCCTTTTGAATTGAAAATAATGAGCGTGGCGGCTTCTGGGGGGATTGCGAGCCATCGGCGGGAAGCAGCGACCCAGCCGTTTTTTCTGGGCGAGCGTTGAATGAAGCGGAGTGCCATATCGATCCAGAATCAGCTATACTGCCGGGAACAACACTTCCACTCAGGACAATCCACCATGAGCCAACTCAGATGGTTATTGGCGTGCCTTGCCGCCTTCATCCCGGCAACGGCTGTGGCCCAGCAGCCCAAACCCAAGGCAATGGTTGGAGCCTACTACTTCGACGGCTGGAGTGGCGGGACCAACGAAATCCACATCACCAAGCTGCTGACGACCGAGTATGCCGACCGGAAGCCAGTTTGGGGTTGGAAAGACGACACCGTGGAGATCATGCAGAAGCAGATCGACTATTGTGCCGACCACGACATTGCGTTTTGGGCTTTCGATTGGTATTACCCCGAGGGCAAGACCAAGACGACGCCGCCTGCATACCTATCTACATGACCTTCAATGCTTGGCTTCTCAAAAAGGAACTCCCCGATTCTGACCGCATTGCCATGCTCATCCAACAGGCAGGACGAAACGGCATCCCCGAAACTCAACTGCGGGGATCAGTGGATTTGCCCAAAGAATTGGTGGATGAGCTTCTGACGGCGTTGGTTCAGAGCAGGATCGTCAGGGTGGCAGAGAGGCAAGGGATTCGATGGTATTTCACCCCTTTGTGATCCGACGCTTCACAATCGCTAGATACTTCTTCTCTTTGTCGATGCCTATGACCTTTGATGCTCCACAATCCAAGCCAGCGGCCAGTATTGTTCCCGAACCAACGAATGGATCGAGCAGCACTCCCTGTGGCGAGAGAATGTACCGGCACCACCATGCGGCAACATCGTAGGGGGTTGAAGCAGGATGATGCTCGGCACCGCCCGGCTGGGCACCATTTGAGATTGGGAGCAGATTGAAAGGAGTGGTGCCGCCTCGCTCGTCGGCTGCTCTGGCAATCGTGCTGTTGCGATATGTTCTCCCGCTTGGCCCCGTGCGAAGGGCGTGGTCAGCCCGGTGTTTTGTTGACATAGCTTGCGATGGGGTCCACAGCACCGCATCCTGATTGCGATAGCAGTCGGGCGATCCCAGCCACACGCACATCTTTACGCTCTGACGAAGAAGGCCATACTTCCGATCTGTTCCAGCCAGCGGCAAGGCGTCTATCGACCACCAATACACGTCTTGGACAAGGTTCCATTCCTTCGCCGCCCAGGCAACAAACTCCCAAGGCCAGGGTCGCATGTGGCCGATCTTTTCGTAGTTGGGCTGGAAGATGAAAACCGCACTGCCCTTCGGCTTCAGGATGCGGCGGCATTCGACAACTGCGGTCTGCATCAGCGAATGCCATTCGGCCTCGCTGATCCGGCCATACTCTCGGGTGACTTCTGGATAGATCGGGTCGGTGATGATGGCATCAACGCTCTTGGCGGGCAGTTTCCTTCAGTTCCTTTTGGCAAGCCCCGTGAATCAAGGTCGTTGCGTTGATCCGGCCCTTTCTTTCGGAGACACTACGGTGGACGGATTTCGGTGCCTTCGGGGTGCTGAACGCCTTCCACTCTCGCAGGAACTCCCCATTGTGGCTCTTCCCATTGACTGCCCGCAGCAATTCCTGGCGTTTCTCTTTGGGGATGTCGGCCAATCGCTTCGCATCGGGGACGCTCAAATCCCCAGCCCTCACTTTTTCAATCAACTCGGGAGCCGTCTTACCGATTGCCTTCAACGTTGCAACATACGCCGAGTTGCTTTTGGTTAGTCGAGCGGCAATTTGGCTCGCCTTTCCTTTGCCGTTGGCTGACAGCTTAAGCAATGTTGTGCCTGAGGTCCGACGTTCTCCTGCCTCCCTTTCCAACATGGGCAGGATATCCAAGGCAATGACGGCCCGCTGGCTGGACGTAAGGTGACGGCGAACAAGGTTCTCCGAAATCACCCAAGCGACCGGCGAGCCCGAGCCGTTCCATTGGACAAACGTCGGCTTCACCTTGGCAATCTTGCACGCCAGCCATCGGTTTCGCCCATCGAGAATCTGCCCTTCATAAAGAACAATGGAGTTCTGCAATCCATTGTTCTTGATGTCGGCAGCCAAGGCCCTCAGTTCGTCCTTGGGCAACTGGGGAAACAGCTTGCAGGCTGGGTGGAGACTGAGCTTTCTCATAACTGTCCATTCTACGGGCAGAGCAGGATCATCACGGGTCATGGAGTAAAGCGGGATTCGATGGTATTGCAGCCCTCTGTGATTCTCAATCCAAAATCCACTCAATCCGAGCTTTTCCTTTGTATCCTTTTTCCCAGACAGCCCACATCGTGCCAAACGGGGCATGGCATTCCTGATCTTTACCAAACGTCGCACGGCGAGAACAGACGTAGATCGCCTTGAGAGGCTCCTTGGTGAACAGGTCGTGCCGCTGCACCCCCTCAAGAAACCACATTGGCAAAAGCATCGCCACTTTGTTCTTGGCAAGTTCCAAGGCGTGGCGGCAGAACTTTTCAGCCATCCCGTCTGCGTATGGCGGATTTGTCACGATATTCGCCACGGACTTTCTTGTTTTGAGGAAGTCATTTCCCTTGGCAATGTCCGTTCCGGTGACGTTGTACCCTGCCTTCCGCAGCACCCGCATGATCGCTCCATCACCAACTGCTGGTTCGTGGATCACTCCGTCAAACCGCTCTCTTGCGATCAGGGACTCGATGAGGTGTTTGGGGGTGGGGTGGAAATCTCGTGGATTGTCCGAGTTTCCTTTTCGTTGATCCCAGTAATCCTTCGTCTGCCGGAATATCTCCCCGTTGTGGCTCTGGCCGTTCACCTGCCGCAGCAATTCCTTGCGTTGATCCTTGGGGATTTCGGATAACCTTTTCGCATCGGGGACGCTCAAATCCCCAGCCCTCACTTTTTCAATCAACTCAGGGGCGGCTTTGCTGATCGCCTTCAACACTGCCACATACGCCGAATTGCTTTTGGTCAGTCGGGCGGCAATTTGGCTGGCCTTTCCTTTGCCGTTGGCTGAGACCCTAGTCAATTTCTTGCCTAAGGTCAGCCTTTCCTTGGCTTCCACTTCCAGCATGGGCAGGATATCCAAGGCAATGACGGCCCGTTGGCTGGACGTAAGGTGGCGGCGGATAAGGTTTTCAGAAAGCACCCAAGCCAGCGGCGAGCCAGAGCCTTGCCATTCGATGAATGTGGGCTTTACCTTGGCGATCTTGCACGCCAGCCATCGGTTTCGCCCGTCAAGTATCTTCCCTTCGTACAGAACAATGGAATTCTGCAACCCGTTGGCCTTGATGTCGGCTGCCAATGCCTTTAGTTCATCCCTGGGCAACTGGGGAAACAGTTTGCAGGCTGGGTGGAGACTGAGCTTCTTCATAGCTGTCCATTCTAGCGTTGGTTGAGGGCGTGTCGAGACGGAAAACTTCCTTTCCCAAGAGCCCAGGATATATCCCAAGTCCAATGTACAGGAAAACTATTGTGCCTGACGGGCAGCCGTTGCCTGCCGACGTCTTGCGACGGTGGCTGCCTCGGCATCAAACGCCTGATTCACCAAATGCAAGAACGCCGGATCGCCAGATTGTGCGGCGAACTGTCGAGCCAGTTGTTTGATGGCTCGGGTCTCCCCTTTAATATAATAAGCAGTTGGCGTGCCAAACTCAGCCTTTCCCACCAATCTATTTGCATCCTCGCCAGCGAGTTTTTGATCTAGGATCACCGCCGCCAGTGGCCCCAATCGTTGGACGACAAGTTGGCGGAACTGGTCGATCAGGTCTGAATAGGGTGCTCTCCCTGGAAATTGCCCCGCCATGATGCTCGGGTCAACGGTGGTCATCCATCGTCGTCGGTTCCGAGCCTTCTCGGTGATGTTGCGAATCGAATTCCAAACCGACGTTCGGAATCTTCGATCCAACGGCCCATGACGTTTTGGCTCCCACTTGAACAGCCTGCCCGGTTCCACGAGCAGTTTGACGACGATTTGATGAAAGTGTTCCTGAACGTCGTCATCCTTGAACCCGCTCCGTTGAAGTGATCGGACGATGTAATTCGCCCAATCAAAGCCCTTCATCGCTATTGCCTGCTGCCTTGCCTCACCATTGGGTAAGCCGTGGATGAGCTTCTCCAACTGGCCATCGAATATCTGGTCGTAGTCGCTTGGCCGGAAATAGTCGGCGTGTTCAAGGAGCCGCAACCGCAGCAAAGTTGCGGTGTCTCGGAAGGTCATCCAGTTGAGGAACAGGGCCATGACCTATGTATGCGGCCCGATGTGTGTTTTCTCAAAAGTCGCAAAAATGTGAGACTCTTCGCCTAACTCCTACTTGAGCCAGCACTTGCGAGTCTCAATGCACGTTAGGCCAGCCTGATACGAAGGCTTTCTCGCTGACACTTTCCCCAGTTTGCGAATTTCTTCACCCTCCGATTCGACCTTGGCGGTTCTGTTCCACAGAGATCATTCAACCCGCCACCTGCGGCTTCTCATATTCATAGATGGTTTTCCTGTACATCAGCATTTCGTCGCCCTGCAATGCGAAAGGAGCAATGTAATGGACCCAAATGAGAGAGAACGACTGCAAGAAGCCCACCATTCCGCCCAACTCTTGCTGACCGACATTCGGGAAATCCACGCCAAGACGGATTCCGTGACAATCGAGGAGTTGATGTTCCCCCTCATCGGTCAGGTCGCCAACATCGAACGAATGCTCGGGCGGCTGGCATCGCAGAAATAGTTTTCCTGTACATCAGGTTGAACGAAGCGAACAACACAACGAATTGAAAGGACAACTGCGATGGGATTGACAATCCATTATGGACTGACCAGCAAGACACGCTCTACGGCAAAAGCCAAGAACCTTGTCGAGCGTATGCGGCAGCTTGCCCTTGATCTGCCTTTCGAGTCCGTCGATGAGCAAGTCCGGTACTACGGCCCTGACGTGTGCCAAAAGCCTCTGGACGATCTGCGGCAAGACGATCAGTTGTTCTCTGCTGTCTTGGACGGCTGCAAGCACGTCCCCGTTCCTTGGCACCGCAAACAGTCTGGCAGCATAAGCGTCCAGCCATTGGAAATCTTTTCGTTCTGGACGATTCCTGGTCCGGGTTCGGAATGGGCCAGCTTCGGTCTCGCCCGATACCCGGCTGAGATTGAAGTCACCTACTGCCCAATGGACGACGACAGGTTCACAAAGACGATCAAGACAGGCGGTAGCACCCGTTGGGAGTTCGATTGGCAACGCTGGCGACGATGGCTGCAAAGCAACGGCCATGACCGTTGGGATGCTCCCGACGATGAGAAGTATCAAGAGCAGCGGAAGATCAAGACCGGGCTTGGCTCGACTTGGCGATACTCGGCCTTCTGCAAGACCCAGTATGCGAGCAGTGATTCATGCGGCGGCATCCCGAACTTCGTTCGTTGCCACTTGTGCGTCATTCACCTGCTCGACCGAATCGGCAAGCTGCCGACGATGAAAGTCGAAATTGACGACGAAGGAAAATACGGACGGTCGTACTACACCGATGATCCGTGGGCGGAAAAGCGGGTCTACACATGGCACGATGGCAAATACGACGTGAAGGCCCTTGTGGAGGAAGTCGGTGAGTGGAACGAAATGATCGCCGCCACGTTTGGGGCAATCAAGGAAGTGGCCCAAGCGAATGATCGTGGTGCGGAGTCGCCCATTGCAGCATTTCCATCTTTCGAGCATCTGGAGTTCAAGGGGCAGCAGAACCAGAAGCATCTCGCCCCATTCCTCCAAGCAATGAAGCAACTGGCTGACCGAGCAAAGAAATAGTTTTCCTGTACATCAGGGATTTCGGAAGGAAACCAAGCCATGCAAAGCGTCAACTACGCAGCCACCCGATATGGCTACAGCGTTCAAGTTCTCGACGATGGGCAAATTGTCTACGAATACTCGGCGGGCAATTGTTGGAAAGACTCCCCGACTGTCATCGACCCCAATTCACCCCATGCCGTCCGTCGATACAAACTGCGATGCTGGGCAAAACAGACGGCGGGGCAGATCGCCAGGGAACGAGGCATCCTGCCTAAGCAAATCGAATACGACGCTGATTTGGAGAGCCAAGTCATCGGAGCGTGATTTCTTCACCCATCAAATGACGCTCGGCGGTTTGCTCTCTTGAAAGGTCAACCAATGAACAAGAACAACGGACAGAAACGCTTCAAGGTGGCTGCCATCAGCAGCAATGCCAATTCCTTCGGCCTGAATCGCTTCGTATTCGTCGCCTGTGACGGGGAAGCGTGGGCGGGGCACAAGGCAAAGCAATACACCTCGTTGAAGCAAGGGCAGGTTGTGCTGTTGGAAGCACCCTTCAATCGGGCACTGACAAAACGTGGCTTCGAGATTCCCGAACGGCTGTCGCCAGATTGCCCACCAGAAGCCGTGGAAGAAATCTGGGGCAACAACTGATTTCTTCGTTCTCCACAGCCACCGTGGCGGTTATGTAATGCAAAGGAGCCAGACATGAACATTCCCGATGGAGCCAAGGTTGGGCTGATCGGCTTGATCTTCAACCGCAACAACGCCGAAATGCCCTGGCTGGTTCACGACACCAGCAAGGCACTGAAGTTTGAGCATCCCTGTGCCACCAAGGCCGACATGTTGGACAAGATTGCCGAAATCTTGGACGACATGAGCCATCCCCCGAGCAAATTGGAGCGAGGCAACGACGATGCCGAGGTGGTGGTGGCCGTCACGTTGCAGGCAAGCCTGTGCGATTTAGGGGATGAGGTCAACACGCTCGACCTACGGGCGGCAGCATCGCAAGCAGTTGAAAACGCCGTGCAGCACCATGAGCAAGAGGGATTCACCCACGTCCTTGCCGACAAGGTGGTTTTCGGCGTGAGGGAAGTCAGAGCCTTGGGCGTGGAATAGGGGCGGGTTTCTTCGCCCTCCGTTTCCATCATGGCGGTTATGTGATTCAGAGGAACAGGGCAACGGAAACCAAATCATGGTCACAGACACAGCAAGAGACGGAACCGATTTTCTGGTTGCCAATCTCGGTAGCATGGTCGCTCTCACCCCTATCTCGGCAGACGCAGGCAAAGCCTGCGATGTCGGCGTCATCGACTACGAGGAGTGGCAGGTGATCGGAGGCTCAATAATGGTTGATCCTCGGATGGCCAGCGACTTACTCACGAATCTACAGCGGCAAGGCTTCACCATTACCGAAGAGTGAGACCAATGGAAACCACAGTCGTCGTTTTCAGAATGGACAAAGAAGGCATCGTGTTCGCCTTGATGCCCGAACTGCCTGCCGACAATCAGGGCTGGTATTGCACCTGCTATCAGCACATCGGCCAGCATTGTGCCGCCGACTACTATGGCTGCATCGCCCAAAGCCGTTCTGCCAAGTCTGACGAATACTCCGACCTGCTCATCGAACTTGAACGTCGTGGCTACCACGTCGAAGTGCGGCAGAGGGCTACGCCTGTAATGCATGAACGTCGGCGTCGGTTTGCCCGTGTTTGACAAGGAGAACGCCAATGACCATCACTCTTCCGTGTTTTGGAATCACCGTCGAACTCACCGGCAACGCTGGGAAACTCACCAGCGACCTGAAAGACGGCAGCGATGATGCCGAATTGGTCGCAGCAATGGATGCGATTGAGTCGCTCATCCTGGCCCATGCCTGTGCGGGTATTGATGTTGCCAGCCCTGCCTATGTCGAAGGTGTCGAAACCGCCGTTGAGACTTGCTGGAACAAATTGGGATGAAAATCGTCGCCTTCCGTCGCAGCCCTGCCGGTTATGTTCTTCCGAAACAGGAGACAACGCCATGTCAAAGCAAAGCGAAATCCGAGAACAAGTCACCGCCAAAATCATCGCCGCACTGGAAAAGGACTTGCTGCCGTGGCGGCAGATGTGGACCGGCAATAACTCAGGATCACACTGCAATGCCCTGACAGGAAAACCCTATCGAGGTGTGAATATCCTCCTGCTTGGCCTTCACGCTGCCGAGCATGGTTTTCATTCCAACGCCTGGGGCACGTTCAACCAGTGGAAGCAACTCGGCTGCCGTGTCAATCGTCGTCCTGATGATGTCCTGCCTGGGCAATGGGGAGCAACCTTGGCGGTTTACATCCCCATTACGCAGAAGGCCGAAGACCCCGAGGAGGATGAGGACGAGGAAGAGACCTTCTGGATTCTCAAGAAGTTCACCGTTTTCAACGCCAACCAAGTCAGTGGTGCCGCTGCCGAGCAGTTTCAAGCGGTTGGACAGCCCGACACTGACCGACACGCCGAACCCGATTATGAACCCGCCGAGACACTCATCCAAGCAACCAGAGCCGACATTCGCCACGGTGGGAACCGGGCATTTTACAGCTTGGCTGGCGACTTCATCTGTCTGCCGCCAAAGTTGTCTTTCATCGGCGGTGCCTATTACCCGACTGCCCTGCACGAGCTTGCCCACTGGTCGGAATGCCGGGTGGGATGGGAGCGAAAGAACGACAGCTACGCAATGGGTGAGTTGATTGCCGAGATGGCGTCCTGCTTCTTGGCGACCGAATTGGGTGTACCCAATAGCGAATCGCTGGAGAACCACGCCGCCTACGTCAAGAATTGGCTGGCTGCGATGAAAGACGACGCCAACTACATCTTCAAGGCCAGCCGCCAAGCGTCGAAAGTGTGCGACTTCCTGCTTTCATTCGTGAAACAGGATGCGACCGAAACGAAACCCGAACTGGTTGAAGCTGCCTAAAGGAGTCCCCAATGGCCAAGTTCAGCGTGGATGTCAAAGAAGTGTGGTGCCATACCGTCGAAGTTGATCTGCCTACCACTGCGACCAAGGAGCAAATCTTGGCAGCGGCAAACGAAAAGATCGAGGAGGGCGACGACGGCAACACCGAATACAGTCACACTCTCGATCCCGACACCTGGACTGTCCGTAATTCGCAAGGCAAATATCTGTAAGTTTTCCTGTACATCAGATTTGTAAGGACGAAAGAAATGATCGCTGACATTCCCCTGCTGACCTACGAAAAGCCAACCCCCGTCATCCCCACCGACGACGATCTCCATCTGCAATCCTATCAATCCAAGCTGCAACTGGTCAGGGATTACACCAAAGGCGTGGCCCTCGGCTTCTCCAATGGGTTCTTCCTCTACGGCACGGGCGGAATTGCAAAGAGCTACACCGTTCTGGGCGAACTACAGCGGCTCGGCGTCGATTTCAAGCTGTTCAACAGCCGGATGAGCGGGCGTGGTTTGTTTGACGCACTTGGCGAGTATCCCAACGCCGTCCACGTTCTGGAGGATATGGAGCGAATCGTCAAGGACAAGGATGGTCAAGGCATCATCCGTTCCGCTTGCTGGGCACAGAAGGGCGACGATGGGCGGCAGAAGCGAACCGTGACCTGGGCAACAGCCCGTGGCGTTGAAAGCATCGTGTTTCAAGGCGGGCTGATAATGCTGTCAAATCGTCCCCTTGACGATCTGCCCGAATTGAAAGCCATCAAGACTCGCATCAGCCACCTTCACCTTGAAGTGTCTGACCAGGAAATCGCCGCCCAAATGCGGCGGCTTGCCCACAACGGATACAAGCACGGCGAGCAATCCATGACCGCCGACGAATGCGAGATGGTCTGCGACTTCGTTGTGCTGGAATCGCAGAGCAAGCTCTGCCACCTTGACATGCGTTTGCTCGACAACGCTTTCAGGGATTTTTTGCAGTGGCGGGAGGGTCATTCTGCCACGCACTGGCAGACGCTCGTTGCGACCAGGCTCGACGGTCGGCGGGATGAAACAATCTCCTCCCCTCGAAATCGCCAACAAGATGAAGATTTGCGAGCCCTGCAAACGCTCCTCACTCAATACCCAACGACATTGACCGCACAGTTGGAATGGTGCCGACTGCGGGGCAAGTCAAGGGCGTCGTTTTTCAGATACAAGAGGGCATTGGAAGAAAGGGCCATACGATGAAATCTAACGGCATCCCTGAGTGGCTTTGGTTCGTCACGGTGCCGACTCTTTACTCCTCGATTGGAGACATCTGTTTCCGTTGTGACTTGCGACAGTTTGCTCAGCGGATTCGAGGCGGCTTGGATGAGCAAACCATCGTCGCTGTTCACGCTGACGAAGCCGCAGCACGGGGTGAAGCACAGCGGTTGCTTTCCATGTTCGTGGATGCGACCAATTGAGACTTCGGAAGAATATCGCCCTCGCCACGATGGTCGGCGGTTATGTCTTCTGAAAGGAAAACGAACCATGTGCAACATCGAACTCGGCTCTGGAACGGTGGACTACGAAACGATCCGTCAGGCGATGAATGGCGAGCCCTTCACCATGTCTCTCACAGACTCCGACGACAAGCCGTCATTGCGGCTGTCAACGAAGGAATCGACGCCCATCTTGAGGCGTGCTACTGCCCAGATCGGGGCGACAGATATGAGGGTGGAAATCGCAAGGCCGGGAAGCTAGTTCTTTGTCGGACCCTCGAATGTTCCATCAGCCCCGAATCCTTGCCCGTTCTCGTTCGTCGCTTGTGCGAATCGGAGTTGGGAGGGGATGTCGATGTTCAGGCCGAGGGAAATCGGCTTGCCAGCGACATCCTCATGGTGCTCGGGATCAACGAATACGGCGAGTTCGTTGGCCGAGAAATGCTGGTGTAGGGGAAAGGACCAATTATGAAGATCGTTCGCTTGTTTGACATTCGGTGGGACACTGACGACGAAGACGAAGCGGGACTGCCCCCGGAGCATATCGCTGTTGTGGATGATGATTGGAACCCCGAGGATGATGCTGCTGACCTACTCTCCAACACCTTCGGCTTCTGCATCAACGGCTGCTCGTTCAACGTGCTGGATAATCCACACCTGTCTGAATCCGGCTACGAATTGAGCGATGGCGGCGTAATCGAATACCCAGACTGCGGGACAATCCGGCGATGGGATGCTCACGGCAATGTGGAGGAAGTCCGTGAGCCCAACGACCCCAACTATCAGGAATGGAAACAGCTTTTTGAGTGAGTTTTGTCGCCCTGCGATCGCACGCAGCGGTTCTGTCTCTTGAAAGGAACATGACAATGGGAATGGGATCAGCACCTTGCCACGCATGGACGATCAGCTTGGACGGACTGAAGGCTATCTGCACCAAGGAGGTCAATGCGTGCGAAACCGTGTTGGAACAGTTCGGCTGCGATTGGGATGCGTTTGCCCTGGGAATGGAGCAAGAGCAATTCGATGATGGCTCCGAAATGGTCAACGCTTGGGAAAAACTGCAAGCGGCGTTCAGCAAGGCAACCAAGGTCGGAAAGTCCCACCTGGACCTGGGCATTGGCCACTATTCCAGCGACGACGGCGACCGATACGACGACCTGGGGCAAGGCTGCTTCTTCACCGTGGACAACGTGATCCAGTTCACCGCAGCGGGCAAGAAGTTCCACGCCCACCTCGAAGAGAAAAGCTGGACGGTGTTCGGGTGAGACCCTGAAAACATCGCCTTCCAACTGGCTGCTTCCGGTAATGTCTCTTGAAAGGGAAACGATGATGGCAAAGAAAACGTACTACGTCAGCTTCACCTTCGGGGCATCGATCCCCGTTGAGGCAGCCAGTGAGGAAGAAGCGGAAGCAGCAGTCGAGGAAATGGAAACTCAGGAACTACTCGACCTTGCCGCCGATGGCTTCGAGATTCAGGGTGTGACAACGGAGGAATGAAAATGAACAAGTTTCCTTTAGGTCAAATTGTTGCGACCCCCGGAGCCTTGGAAGCCCTTGAACAATCGGGAATTTCTTTGGATAAGCACGTCCAGGGCGACTGGGGCGAGGTCAGCAAGGGAGATAAGAAGCTGAACGACGAAGCCCTGGTCGATGGCAGCCGCCTTCTCAGTGCATACCGCACGCTGAAGAACGAACGTATCTGGATCATCACTGAAGCCACAGATGAAGATGGCAAACGATTGGCCACAACGATTTTGTTGCCGAGCGAATACTGAGGCCCAACATGACCTACCAAGAAGCATTACAGCCGCCGAAAAGGGGTTGGAAATACGCCACCGACGAGCAAATGTTGGCGGTTCTCTCCGAATCGTTGGGAAATGCGTGCTGTCTCCGTCCCGACACCGTATTCGATTGGGCCAAGAGGCACAGCAACTATCGTGACCTGCGGAAGGCGTCGAAGCGGTTGATCGATAACGCTGTGGGGATGGAATTGCTGGACGCCGTGTTGAACGATCACCCTTTGGAATAGTTTTCCTGTACATCAGGAAGCCAGAGGGCAAGATCAAATCAACGCACTGCTGCGATTGTTGAAAGGGAAACTGCCATGTCCGACGAACCCGAACACAAGACCCTGCTTGAGACAGTCGGAGACCACATTTGCGAATGCCTGCCAGAGCGGCTCCGCAACGACAAAAAGTTTGCCTACCGCTCTGGGCAGTTGTGCAGCTTTGCCGCTGGATGGTTTTTCGGCAAGAAGGTCATTGAACTGCTTTTCCCAAAAGGAGACGACAAATGAAGGGCGTTGTTTTCATCGTGGCGGTGGTGTTGAGTCTCCTCCATCTTCGGAGTGCCCATCCTGGCTTGCTTTATGGGCATTTTGGCCATCGGTCTGGGCATTGGGGTGGACGCTGCGTTGATACTCGGGATGATCCTGACCGTCGCACTGGTCATCGGGATCGGCATCAAGTCAGTTTTCTTCGATGACTGATTTCGCAGAACACTTGGAACACGAAATTGGAAGCCGGTTTGGAGGGTGAAAATGAACAACAAAGCGACCGAAACCCTGGCGGATTGCGTATCACAAAAGCGAAAGGCGAAATTGAAAATGGTCGCTCGGATCGCCAAACTGGTGCGAGCCGAGGGGCTGGGCTACGAAGATTGGCGGTATGTCAGCCGCCGTGTTCGCCAGAAATGCGACCTGCATCCCGAGAAGAAGCCGACAGAAGCTGCCCAGGGTGTTGACCGCCGACGAGTTCCGCAAGTTCTATCAGATCGTGGATCGGGCCGACGACGTTCAACACGCCCTGATGCTTCGGCTGATGTTCTACACGGGGGTCCGAGTTTCGGAGCTTTGCCGGATCGAGGTTGCCGACGTTGATCTGGAAGCCTGCAAGATTTTCGTGAACCAGGGCAAGGGCTAGCAAGGATCGCTATGTCCTGTTCGGCAAGGCGTTCGCCACGGCCCTTCGTACCCACATTGCGGCCCATCCGGCAAATCGCTGGCTCTTCCAAACCAGACGAAACAGCAAGTTCACCGCCACGGAGGGTGCAGCAGATCGTGAAGAAGTATGCCGAGGAAGCCGGTGTCAACGCTACGCCGCACACCTTCCGGCACCAAGCCATCACTTGGCTGACCCGCAATTCGGGTCTGGCTGATGCCGAGCTTCAACTAATTACCGGCCACGCTCGCCGGGAAACGCTGGCCATCTATCAGCACATTGCCTTGGATGGCGAATTGGAAGGGAAGTATCAGGAGGCGATGGGGAGGGTGGGTTTATGACGAACTATCTCATTCCCTGCCAGAACTGCGGGAAGATGTTGCCGCAAGATTGGCGTTGGTTCGTCTGCAATCAGTGCGGCTTCCGGGTCTGCCCGCATTGCCTTGGCAGTCATCGTAGTCAGTATGGCCGTGGCTTCAAGTGCAGCCGGTGTCCGTATGGTCAGATGAAGGGGGCGAGATAGTTTTCCTGTACAATGGATTCCGTGTACGGAAAAGAACAATGAGAAATTCGGGGCAGAATCCGTGGAGCTTGGTCCCATACCCTGGCACGGTGGAGAAACAGTGGGGGCGGCGGTTGTGTTCTATTGTTGATGCCTTCGTTGCCGCCAACTGAAACCGATTAGGCTGGCGGCAGCGATGGTGAGGAGGACGAGGGAGGATGGTTCGGGGACAGCACCGAGTAACTGATTGGGCGTGAGTGCCTGATCTGAAATTCGCACCTCGTCAATAAGGCCGTTGAAGTATTCGAGGCCATAATTGGACTGGAGGTCACCGATGCCGAGTCCTGGCTCCTGGTTCGATTGCAACAGACCAAAAGGACGAATAGAGGTAGTAGTCGAGGCGACAAGGGAACTGTTGATATAGAGGTTCCACGCTCCCGTCTGGTTATCGAGTGTTCCAGCAACATAGAACCATGTGTCCAATGAGGGGAGGGGAGCACTTATGAAGGGACCGTTCTGAACCGTCCCATCGTTGATTCGGAAGAACAGACGCCCATCAGGCGAGATAGCCAAACTGTATGGGTCCAATCCATTTCGGTCGTCGCCACGAAATATGATGACACTACCACCATCATGTGTCGGCAATGCATGTAAGTTTATGTATGCCTCCAGAGTCAGGCTCTGCGTCAACTGAAACTTGGGATTGTCGGCAATGAAGATGCGTTGACTCGACCCATTGAATGACAGCGAATAGTGGTCAGCGGCATCAGTCTGGGGAACTCGACTCACCGGCACATTCGTACTGTAGACTGGACCGCCGATAGGCGTTCCGTTCAAGCCATTGCCGGAACTATCGAGGATAGAGCCAGTTGCCGCAGAGTTCGCTGGCCCTTCCTCGAACCGCCAATACGCTATCGTTGCTGCCATAACGGTCTTCGGAGCAGCAGCGACGACGACTGACACCAGAAGCACGACTGCCAACAACCGTCTCGTCACATGTCTTCGTCGCCTCCAGCCGAAACCGATTAGGCTGGCGGCAGCGATGGCAAGAAGGACGACGGTGGAGGGTTCGGGTACGCCCACGATGACATTTGAACCAAGCCCGCTGGTGTCAAACGTCTGTCCACCTATGGCGGAAGTCACGGCGACTATCCCCTGCGTCTGCCCATCAGGAACCAGCGTCGTCCAAGACTCACCAGGGCCCAGTGTGCCGATTGCCGTCGTGCCGATACCGTTGATGGTCAAGCCAAGATTCTGGATCGGGGCACTGGAGAGATTGCTCACAAACAATTCATCGAAGCCAACAAACGGTGAATCCAGGCTGGCAAAGCTGAGGGGAAAGCCGCTGATCGTTGCCTTGAGGATGTCCAGTTGCGACTGCCCCTCGAAGCCCGCTGCATCGGTTACGAGTCCCGCCGCCGCTGGCCCGCCGAGTGTGTCGGGAAGATATGGTGTTGCAGCCGCCGAGGTCAGGAACGCATTGGTCGTTCGCTCGCCAGTAAAGGTGCCAAGCCCCTCGCCATTAGAAAGGGTTGGTGAAGTGAATGAGTTGTTGGCAGCAAGAAGAATGCGACCAGCCCCGGCTCCGTTGCCGCCTGCTGCCGAGAAAGTCGCTTGATTCACGCCGTTGAGCAGCGATGCCGAAAGAAAGATGGTTCCGCCTGAGCCACCGCCGCCTGATCCACCTGATGCCGCCTGATCCGCCATTGCCGCCCTTTCCGCCGTTGCCACCTTTTTCGACACCACCATTGGACTGACCAATTTGACCTGAGTTTCCCGGTTGGCCGTTTTCGCCGCTGGTGCCTGTGACACCATTCCCACCATTTGCAGAAAAGTGGTCGCTTGGTCCCAGGGTCATTCTTCCATTTACTTCGATATCTATAATACCGCCTCCACCTCCTCCGGTGCCACCACCGCCTCCATTTCCTCCGATGCCACCATTGCCGCCATTGCCGCCGTTTCCTCCCGACAAAATCTGAAAGAAGTCACCATTATAATATGAAAAACCACCTCCACCACCTCCACCTCCACCACCGCCTTTCCCCGATCCACCGCCGCCACCGCTGCCACCACCTCCACCTCCGGCCCCGCCGGTCAACAACATCTGACTACTCGGAGTGCTACTCATGCCGTCACTACCTGCTCCTCCTGCTTGGCCGTTACCACCGGCTGCTCCACCATATCCGTAGCTGCCAGACTGTCCCCAATACGTTCCACTAGCAAGTGGTTGTACCCCCGTCCCTCTCGCACCTCCGCTCCCTCCGATACCCCACTCCGCTCCTCCCGCACCTCCTGCTCCGCTGCTACCGCCAGCTCCCTGTGTACCGGAAGCACCCCCAAAACCCAATGTTCCCGACAAACTACTGCCCACACTACCACCATTACTGTGACCGTCGGACCCCGTTGATCCATCATACGTAGAAACGCCTCCGCCATTCGAGTGGGCCGCTCCGCCCGCTCCACCCGCTCCGCCACTCCCGCTTGCACCTCCGGCACCTCCTGCACTGCTTCCGCCACCACTTCCACCACCAGCAATCCCCACGCTGCCATTGGCCGAAACATTGATGCCGCTGGAAATCACAGCGTTGCCGGTCCCGACAATCGCTATCGGCTTCGATCCCGTGACGTTGAACGTCACGCCGCTGGCGATGTTGATGTCCGTGAAATCAAATGTCGCTACGCTGCCGCCTGTGACGGAAACTGCTCGCCCCTGGTAAGTTGTTCCAGACCAAGAAAACGTCATGGAGTCCGTGTTGATGTTGACGGTCGAGCCCGACGAAATGTTCAATGCTCCCAGACTGCCATTGGAATCGACAATGCCTGCTTGGACACTGGCGTTTCCTGCAACAAACGATAATGATAGTACCGCAACCGCCACGGCTACAATTTTCCTTCTCATTACGCACCTCTCTTGAAATTGTGGGCGACTTCTCGCCCTGGAATTGAAAAGTGATACAACTCTTTGCCGCCTGTCTTCGCCTTCACCAACAGAAACCGATCACACTGGACACCGACGCCAAGCAGGACGAACGTGGACAGTTCGGGAGCAGCCCAACCAGACTCTCTCAGCCCCCAATCGGTCCTTGGATGAGCATATTCTCCTGTACCATGTCATTTTCCGAACATTCATCTCGCCACAGCAATTACACCACCGTTCATGTTTCTATCGCCCCAGGAGTTTCTTTAATAACCCCACACCGAAGTAACCAAAGACGAATCCATCCCTTGCTCCCACCCATTTAGCATATCTCACTCCCTTTTCGGGATGGTGTATGAAGAATCGCTTCTTTTCCGCTGGCAATCGATGCCACTCCCAGGCAGCGAGTTTGCCTAGCCAACTTTGATCCGCTCTCAAGGAGTCTTCAACCCCAATAAGAAACTCCCTTTCGTAATCCGTCCAACCACCTTCAGGGGCATCATAGCCAAAATCATACGACTGCTCCTCTTCATCCAACTCAGAATCATAATCCTCCTGCTTTGGAACGGCGGCACTCAACAAATCCCCCTTCAGCCGCTCATACATTTCGTTAGAGATTCGACCCTCCAACAGAGCATCCTGCAACTTTGTCAGTTGGGCCGTCACCGTATTCTCTGCTGTCATAGTCCACGCTCCTTGGTGTTGCGAACAATGGACAGGAGCTATGATCGTCTCATCTTCATCTGGCCATAGGGACACCGGCTGCACTTGTAGCCACCGTTGCTGTACTGACCCTTGTGGTCACTAAGGCAATGTGGGCAGACACGGAATCCGCACTGATTGCAGACAAGCCAATTCCAAGTCTGCGGCAACGTCTTCCCGCAGTTTTGGCATGGAATCATGGAATTTGTCATGCGGCATCCTCTATCTTACTTCGGTCGGATCGTTGCCGCCGTCTTTTCGTAGGCGGATTGCCACCATTGAGTGACCTCGGCTGTGGTCGCATCAATTCGCAATAACTCAGCGACTTGCCACGCCAATTCCCGCAAGCCATCCCGTTCCTTAGCTTGCCACACCGAAGCATCCGTATTTAACGCCGGATTCGGATGGGGCATCTCGGGCAGGTAAGAATACTCGAAATCAACCCGTGTGCCATCACAAAAGACATTATGTGGCGACAAAGAATAATCATGACCTCCAACTTGATGCAACAACCGGCTTGACTGCCCAATGGTCATCAGCAAATGCCGCAGCCATTCCCGTCTTTCACGGCCATTACCCAGGAGGTGCCGCCGTTGGCATTCGGTAAGATAGTAGAGATCGGCCAAACGCCAACGGGAGGTACTGGAATAGACGTACATGCATGGCATAGCGGGCTTGCCGTCCAGGTCAGGCACCTCTTCCGGCTTGCGTGGTGAACCACCGTTGGCGTCGGGAATGGTCTGATGGGCGATGATCGCCTCGGGGCGAACCGTTGCGACACCAAGTTCGGTAAATCGCAGAGTGAAATCCCGTTCATGTTCTGCGGCCCAGTGTGGGACAATGCCGGAGTTCCCGTGGTCTGGTTGCCAACCGGCAGAATGAACCCAACCGACGCCTTTAGCAAAAAGGAAGCGGCCAGACGAACATTGACCCAGATAACAAGATCGTCCGTGAATCGAGCTACCAGTCGCTTGCACAAACGGGGAAGTGTGTCGAACGAATGATTTTAGAGAAGCCCTATCTGGCTTAAACGTCCCCGTGGCGGCACCCCAGAGAGCAGGCAACGAAAGGACCGCTTCCGGTGCATCAATTGCGTGCCAAACTAGGTCGCCGGGATATGGTTTAAGTGTTAGTGTGAGCATTGGATTTCGCAATCAAGAAGTGGAAGAAGCCAAGGGGTGAGAATATCACCCACCCCTTGGCTAAAGGTGGCTTCACTAACTGCCCTTTTGGGTAATGCCACAGGTGCCAGAAGCATACTTGGTACACCCCATTACAATGTGGGAATAGGAGCCCTTTGCCACAACTCCCAGTTTCACAACCTTCTGCATGATGCACACGTCCTTTCTGGAATCGCCCTGCTGGAAGAACACAGTCATCGGCAGGGCAAATATCCGATGACTGCAAATCCTAACGACCAAATTCATGGAAGCGACTGCTTTGCTCCAGATCGCCTACGCTCGTGTTCTCCACAGCCGGGGAGTCCGGTTCCGGCTGGATGCTTTTTCGGCATCCGTTCCCCTGGGAGTGAATCCGCTCCACATTGCGAATGAACTCCGCCGTGGAGAGTTTCCGTGGATCGTTTGCCGGTCTTGGGTTGGCAACGCCGTTGTTGACGGTAGGCAGATGGACTTCCTGGCTATGACCAAATGCACCGTTTTCTGATGAAGGTCTGTTCTGCAAGGGATCAATGCCCTTCCGCAAATCCTCGCTGATCTTCATGCGGACACGAGCCGTTGTGCAACAAGTCTTGTGTGAAGCGAACATGTTTCCGCATTCCATCATCGCCATGCCTGGGCAGTGATTGCAGTAGGCACAATATGCGTACATGCCGCACTCATCAAAATCCGACAACACGACCGAGTTCCAACTTCGCAGTGCAGCAGACTCGTCCCAAACTCGCCGCAACCCACCGTTGCGAATGTTGCCAACAGGCAGCGGAAGTGAATTGCACGGGTAGATGGTCCCATCTGGGGAAATCGACAGGCTGAACTTTCCTGCACCGCAGACCCGCTGATTCACGGGCCTTTGCCGACGACCGACATTCGGCACATCCAGTCCAACATACATGGCAGCACGGGGATCACGCATCACTAGTGACAAGACCTCTTCATCCAGCAATTGGTGAACAGTGCAAGCTGTGTCGCCATCGACACTGGCGGAAATGTGCAGATCGAACTGCGGCAATGCATTCAGTTCGTCAGCAAGAGCCAATAGTCTCTTGTATCCGAACACCGTATGACGCATCAGCGGGCTCTTGATGGTGGCTCGAATTCCAGCATCGCATAACATACGAAGGGCGTGCAGTGTTTGGTGGAAGGAGCCGGGCACGCCTGTTGTTGCATCGTGAATGTCGGGGACGACGGAATACAGGCTTACTCCAACCGTCCGTGGCCAGAGCAAGCAGATGTCTTCGACCAACTTGGCGGACATTTGCCCGTTGGTGAACAGATTGAACGAAAAACCAAGATGTTTGGCTCTTTCCAGAATTTCCAGCAAATCGCTCCTCTGTGACGCCTCACCGCCAGAGAACGTGACGGTATACACCCCCATCGAAGCGAGTTCCTCAAGGAGAATGCTCAACTCCTTGGTTGTAAGTTCGTCGGTTCCTCGGGATGGATGTTCGTTTGGACAATGGGCTGCACCAGGATTGAAGCAGTGGACGCATCGTTGATTGCAGCGATAAGTCAGTTCAATGAAGGCTGATGGCAAGATGTTCTGGCCAGTAAGCCAATCGTTAAAATCGACCTCGACAGATGTCATGTTCCAAGTATTGTTGATAGCGGACTGGCTACGATCAGCACCGTGGTCGGGCTGAGGGTTAGCTCCATTTGTCAGACAGAGAAAACCATCGTCGCACAGAGTCTTCAAGAACTTGTGGACTTCGCCCCTGGCGTCAGTATCCCCAAGGTCAATTCCGATCCCCTTGGTTCTCTCTGTCAACTCTTCCAGGGAAAACCGTTGTGGCAAAACAGCCCAAAGATCGGCGGAGGCGTCAGCCAGCACAATGTTCGTCCACCAACAGGCATTGGTCAGGATCGAACGTGCCGATGATGTTCCCAAAGCGTAGGAACGACTGGATACCCAAGGTGGCATTTGCCAATATGTTTCGTCGAACATGTTTCTAAGGTGCGAATACGGAGAAGTCGTCCAAGAAAAAAGAGGGGAGCACGCCGAAACGCCATCCCCCTGGAAGCCCTGCGACAGGCTGCGGAAGTAATAGCGTCCAACGGCTCCCCAGACGGGGAACCTGTTTGAACGCCGACTTCCGCATGAAAATGTCGCAGTTTTCCAGGAACAACGGCAAACTAAGGTTATATCGAGTTGTACGGCGTCTACACGCCGTTGATGAAGTCTCCTTTCACACGGGCTCGGCTCCCCAAGAACCAGCGGGGAACCCATCCCTCTAATGTAAGGATTGCTCAGCCTAACGTCAATTACCCTCGCTTGGCACTCCGACATCTTCATCCGGCTCCGCTCAGACAGATCAAAGGGCAGGTGAGGGCCAGTCGAAACCAACCCCCACCTGCATCGCAGGGCCTCCAGAGGGAAACCCTCTGCTTAGGAAAGCGGAAGGGAAGGCATTTTGGGGACAGATGACACTGGGAATTTTGTCCCCAAATCCCGACGCCGGTCGCTTCTCCATGTAGAAGCCCGGCTACAGTTGTCGGGTTTTCGGTGGTAGGATGCTCGCAGAACACCGAGCATCCTTCCCATGACCGAAGGCAACACCACTCAACTTCAACGGTATCTGGACTTCCTCCGGGCGGGAGACGAGCGAGCCCGAGATGCCCTGATCCAACACTCGTGTGAGCGGCTAATGCGTTTGACCAGAAAGATGTTGAAGGGCTACCCGAGGCTGCGGCGGTGGGAACAGACCGATGACGTGCTGCAAAATGCTCTGATGCGTCTACACCGATCCTTGGCCGAGATAAGACCAGCATCGGTGCCGCAGTTCCTCGGTCTGGCCGCCACACAAATTCGCCGTTCGCTGATTGACCTTACTCGACATCACCTTGGACCGGAGGGCTATGCCGCTCGTCATCACACCGATGGAAATGACACCGGCAGGAATCTGATCGTAAGCCAGAAGCCCGACAAAACCACTGAGCCTGAATCCTTGGAGCGTTGGAGCAGGTTCCACCAGCATGTGGAAGCACTGCCCGACAAAGAACGGGAGATATTCGACTTGCTGTGGTATCAGGGGCTTTCGCAAAGCGAAGCCGCAGATGCCCTTGGGGTTGACTTGCGGACGATCAAGCGACGATGGAGATCGGCCCGCATCATGATTTACAAAGCCCTGGATGGCCAATCGCCCGAGAATTGATATGGCTGAAGATCCACGCATTGAAATCATTCTCGAACGGTGGGAAGACCTTCGGCAGAACGGTGCTGAGGTGTCCGTTGAAGAATTGTGCCAAGAGCATCCCGAGCTTCTCGGAATTGTTCGGCAGCGTGTCAAAGCCCTTCAGGGGATGGAATGGCTCGATGCCTCTGGTGCTGACGACGGCGAAGAAGACAACCTGGAGCCAGTCCCTAAGACCCTGGGCCGCTATCGACTGGATTCCCTGATCGGGGCGGGTGGTTTTGGGCAGGTCTGGAAAGGCTTCGATCCTGACATTCAACGGCCAGTAGCAATCAAAATCCCTCGCTCTGGTCGTTTGGGTTCTCCACAGCAGGCTGCACGATTTCTTGACGAGGCCCGCAAGGTCGCCCAACTCCGACATCCCGGCATTGTGCCCGTTCATGACGTTGGCAGCGACGGTGACTACTGCTACATCGTTTCAGAGTTCATCGACGGCGGCAATCTGGCTGAACATCGTGAGACGCTGCCCTGGCAGGATGCGGCTCGATTGATCGTGAAGATCGCTGGCATTCTACAACATGCCCACGCCAACGGCTTTGTTCATCGAGACATCAAACCAGCAAACATCCTTCTCGACTCGGACGGATCGCCGTATCTGACCGATTTCGGGATTGCAGTTACCGGAGAGGAACTTCGGGAAGGCGGGACTGGCACGGCAGGGACACTGGCCTACATGTCGCCAGAACAAGTTGATGGTCGCCAAATCGACGCCCGCACCGATATCTACAGTTTGGGAGTTGTTCTCTTTGAGTTGCTCGCTGGGCAGCGTCCCTTTGTAGCCGAAAATCCCGTTCAGCTTCGTCAGGCCATTCTGGTCGATGACCCAACGCTTCCCGCATCGGTTGAGGTTCCGCTTCGCCTGAAAACCATCTGTCTTAAAGCCTTGGCCAAAGACCCACGGGAAAGACATGCAACCGCTACGCAATTTGCCGACGAATTGAAGCCCCTTTGTGAACCACGGCAGATAAGGCTGCTGCTGTGGTCCGTCGTCGGCGTTATTCTGTTAGCGATGGGCGTAGTAGTCTGGCTCGGTTCTCAACGACGCCAGAACCAGTTCTTGCCACAAGCCCCGAAGCCAAGTGCCGAGGAGTTGGCTGCGACCGAGCAACGGATACGAGAGCAAACGGCCAAAGCCGATGATGCTCGTAAGGATGCTACGGCCATCGCCAAGCAAATCACGAATCCGATCCGTGAGTCTGGCACTCCCTCTCGCAAACAACTCACGGAGGCAGATTTCAAACGCTGGGGCGGAAACCCCATATTGCAGCGGCTGATGCTTGCCGACACGACCACCCAGGATTCCTACTTGGGCTACCTGAAGGGCTGTCCGATGCTCGAAGAAATCGACCTGAGCCGTTGTCTTATTGGAGACAACGGCCTTGCTCGCATTGCTGACCTTCCAAGCCTTCGCCGTTTGGTGTTGGCTGGAACGAAGGTGTCCGATAACGGATTGAAAGCACTTCGCCCCGGATCACTGCGAACTCTTGACCTGAGCGGCACCAAGATCACCGATGCCGGATTGACAAATCTTTGCAGAAGCCCTGGCGTTGCCGAACGTCTGACCGAGTTGAATCTGAACAACACGGCTGTAACCGACAACGCCATCCAATATCTTCGGAAAATGCCGAGGCTGAAGAGGCTCTGTCTGAAGGGCACGAAGGTCTCCGACAAGAGCGTGGAGGAATTGCGGCAATTGCTTCCTAATTGTCGGATCGAAAGGTGAGAGGGAACAAGGGCGTCACTGTAGGCATTGATTTACGGGGCGATTGAACACCAAGGAGATCAATCATGGCCAAAGCCAAGAAGAAAGCCGCCAAGACGGCAATGAAGAAAAAGGTGGCGAAGAAGAAAGCAACGAATGAACGCACTCCTTCCAAGAACGCTACGCACGAAGAAATGATGGAGTGGCGAATCAAGATGATGACCAAGGAGGAAGACCTGAACCCGAAGCTCAAGACGTATCTAGACCGTTCATCCAGCCCATTCGGACCTTTGCTTCACCACCCGCTGCTAATCACACAGGTTGACACTAAACGGGCAGCTTGGGTCAACTGGTGTGTTGAACACAAGGAAAAGGAACTGGCCAAGTTTAGGGCAGCAAGGGATTGGAGAGGAGTCCTTGGCTGTTATGCGACCCCTTTCCTTGTCGAGGGTTTTTGCAGTGAACTGACTGGCTGCGATGATGCCAGCTATTGGGAATTGCTCGCCATCGTCTGGACCGTGCCCGAGCAACTCTGGCCGTACAACAAATTGTTCCTTCAATTCTTCAACTCTCCCCGTCCTCAACGTAAGAGGTTGATGGACGCCGACGAACATAAGGCCCTTGCCAAGCTGCCCGATACTCTTCCCGTGTATCGGGGGTTCATTGGCACTCATGGCAAAGGTCTCTCTTGGACAACCGACAAGAAGAAGGCGATCTGGTTTGCCAAGCGGTTTGCCGTGTTGACTCGCTTGGGAGAGCCCCGATTGATGGTTGGTGAGGCGAGCAAAGCCGACGTGCTGGCTTACTTCACCAGACGGAAAGAGGCCGAAGTGGTCATCGACCCCGCAAAGGTCAAAGGGAAGAAAGTGGTCAACCTTTAGATCGGCAGCCATAGCTGAGTACCAAAACGAACATCTCAAGAACTCGGAACGATTTCCGCAGGGCTTGGAGTCCCTTGGGCGGGCCGTGGAAGATTGGCGGGGCGGCGTTCTTCCAAGGGACTCCTCTTTATTCATGTAAGCGGAAGTCCCGCCTTCCAGTTGCCACCCGTGATCTCGGCTCAGTTTCCGTAGACTTTGCTTCGCTTTGCCGGGCGGGGGAGAAAGGGCGGGGGCGGGCTTTCCTCAGGGGAGTCCCGCCGCAAACCATTTGGCTGGAAGGGGAACCGAGACCTGCATTTGAGCACGTTGTCGGCTGCTCAAATTGTATGGTGGTCCTACCGCAGAGTAATTGGGGAGAAGCGGAGACCATAGAAAGTTTTGGGATGTGCTCGTTGGTAGGATTTGAGCGAGTATTTCCGCAGATCATAAGCTGGATGTGTGTTACCTTGAAATGCCCATTCACAACCTTTTCGGCGTGTGGTTAGCCAGAACTCCCGCACATTGTCGTTCTTGAAGAATACTTGGCAATGACATGTGCGTACACCCTTTCCTTTCGCCTCGATCAGTAGCCAAATCTCCCTAATCAATTCCCGTACCCGCTGCCGGATTTTCTGGCGTGCCTCATTATCGTCCACAGAAGCGGTCAGCTTTTGGGCCTCCTGCAAGACTTTCTTTGAGGGCATCTTCACGGCAGCCATTTCCATTTGGCTCTCGATCTCTTCCTTGCGATGCTCCAAATCGCACAGCACGTCCAATAGCGATGCGTAACGTGGATTTGTGGCGATGCGGCTTTTTGTGTCAGCTATACGTTCTTCTAAATCGGCCTTGCCAGCCTCCAACAATGCCGTATCATCAATCACAGCATCCTCAATCAATCGCACCACTTGAATGAACTTCAGAAATGCTCGCTCAAAGGGTACGGCTCGAATACTTCGGTACTCGCCTTTGCCAAACGCCCCATTCCTGTTGACGAGGAAAGAAGACTTCGCACCCTTGGACGTGTGGAAGAACGTGCCGCCATCAATGGCATCCCTAAGCAATCCCTTGAAGATATTGTTTACCCTCTCGCCTGATCGCCCCCAGGGCTTACGCCTTGCATCCAAGGCTCCCTGCAATCTATTGAATACTTGCTGCGAGACAATGGCAGGGTAGTAGCTGGTGATCGGACTGCCATGTTTTTGCTTCGTGCCATCCGGCTGATGCAACATTGGCTGGAACTCGCCAATCAAGGCACGAGATCGGAGTACCGTCAACACGTAGCATCGATCCCACAAGTCATTGCCTGTCCAAGAACGTATCCCGTTCGCATTGAGGTACTGAGCAACTTGCGTGCAATTCTTTCCTGCAATGGCGAGCTTGACCATTTGCATAATGATCTGGGCTGCATGGGGTTTGATTCGTATCTTTCCTTCGATCACTTCGAGCCACCGAGGCACAGAGGCGGTAATGGGCTTCGTGGCGGCCCCCGAAAACTTCTTGAGCCAGTTCTTTCTACTGCGGTAGGACTTGATTTCACTCTCTTCGTTCGCCCTCAACTGCGTAATGATTGCTTCCATAATGAGGGCAGGGTTCTTCTTGAGAGCCTGCTTGTCGTATTGCCTTTCGGGATTGAGCGTATGAATGTCGATTCCAGCCCGTATGATGTCGAGAAACAGAGCCATCGCCTCATCAAAGGTGTCTCGGCTTAGTCGGTCGAGGGACTCAATGATGAGCACGCTCCCCGGCTTGACCTTGCCCGAGCTAACCGCCTGCAAAAATATCCCCAACGCTCCCTCCTTGAGATTCTTGGAGCGATAGGCCGACATTCCCAGGTCATGCAAGGTCAGGGACTGATCGAGTGCCAACCCCATTTTCTTGGCGTAAGCCTCGGTAGCTTCTAATTGCCTCTTCAGACTAAGACCCCTCCTCTGGCGGGTGCTGGAAAACCGCACATACGAATAGGCTGTAAGCATAGCAACTCCTCAAGCAAGGCCGGATTTGGCCACTTTCGCAGCCAGTTTACCACAGGGGTAATAAAGATGTCAATAGCACGGTCACACAATCGCCCACGGGCGGCGAGGCCGAATTCAGCCAGGACATCGTGGTCCGCTTCAAGGCGAGCGAGCGCGGGGCCGCGGCGGTCATCAATCCGCGTTACGTGGTCAAGAGCACCGGCGCCGGGGCGTGAGCCGAGTTGACGGTGTGCCACTGCTTCGCAGAAGCAGTGTGCGGTGGGGCAGACATTCCTGTCTGCCCCACAGCGGTGAGCACCATAGGTTAGGGTGAGGACAATGCGTGAGCAAATCCGCTGCCCTCACCCCCGGCCCCTCTCCCAAAGGGAGAGGGGAGATACGCAGAAAAACCCCCGAACCGTTGGGAGCAACACATGGACT
The DNA here is from genome assembly GCA_963719005.1 of uncultured Planctomycetia bacterium. Classification (GTDB taxonomy): domain Bacteria; phylum Planctomycetota; class Planctomycetia; order Pirellulales; family Thermoguttaceae. Next base: position 85,260 of record CAVRAR010000014.1, on the reverse strand, counting down.
ACAGCACACTTGTCACACGGCTTCAGCAGGCCGACTGCACGTCGAAGAGCGACGCCGAGGCGGCCGAGCTTCTGAATGCGAAGAGCGTTGTCGAAACCTACAGCCGCTTCGGCTCGCTTCGGACTCTGGCGGAGCTCCTGACGGCGGCGGAATACGCCGCGCTGAAGACGGCCTTGACGGCGGCTGCCCAAGGGCAGCCGGTGGTGGCCGACATGGTCGAAATGCTCAAGCTGCCCGGCGACGAACAGGGCAACGGCGGCGGGATCGACTTCGGATCGGCCCGCGTCGTCGAAACGCTGGGGCAGTTGGTCGAAAACGGCCTCGACGCCGGCATTGCCGCCAAAGTGACCGGCTATGCCCAACGTCAAGTCAGCATTGCCGAGCAATTGGGACTCGGAAGCGTCGCCGACGGCGACGTGGCGTTTGCCCGATCGCACTTTTCCACGGGAGCCTAACGCATGGCCACGCAAAAGATCTACGAAACGCCCGGCTCGACCGTTACCTTTCGCAGCAGCGGCGGCACGATTACGCTGACGCCGCAGAACGAAGGGACGAGCAAAGGCCGCATCTCCAACCAGTGGGATCGAGGCGCCGGTTCTCAGCCTGCCCGCTACAAGTGGCGAATGAAGACCCGCTGGGCCGCCACGTCCGTAAGTGGCGACACGCTCCGCATCTATCTCGTCACCTCCGACGGCACGAACCCGGATGGTACGATCTCGTTGACCGACGCGGAGTTGACGAGCGAGACGCCGCTAGCGAACAACTGCCAGTTCATCGGGGCGGTCGTTTCGGCAGGCGTCGATCAGGTTGAAGTCTCCAGCGGCGTGTGCTTGATTCACGATCGTTACGTACAGGTCGCGGTGTGGAACGGCTCGGCGACGAAGGCGCTCACAAACACCGAGACGGACCACATTCTCACACTCATTCCAATTCCCGACGACATTCAGGCGGCCGTCTAATGGCTGGTCAACAGGACTATCTGCCGAGTTTCAAGCAAGGCTTCGCCCGCTCAACGGCCGAAAGCGAGCATCCATCGCTATGGAAGGGATTGGCGGGTGCATGGTGTCCATTCTTGGGCGTTCAGGGGCAATGCCTCTTCGACGTCGCCGGAAGAACCGCGCTCGCTTCGGTCAGCAACGGCTCTTGGGTTGCCTCCCCACGAGGGATCGGCCTGGCGTTCAACGGCAGTTCCACCGTCGCAGATCTAGGTCGGCCGGCCATTTCCACCGCCGATTTCACCGTCGCGGCCTGGGTGCAGTTCAATGGTACATCGTATCAAGACGTCTTCACTCAGTGGGCGGCTGGGCAGGAAGGTCGTCTCGAGTTTGGACTTTCCGCTGACGGGACTGGGACGCTGTTCTTAGCCCTGAGCGGAGGCGGCGCTGCACAATCGTCCGCCGTCGTAGGCGGCACTGGATTTCGCCATTGCGCTGCAACGAGGAAAGCGGGGGCGATACAGCTCTATATCGACGGCCGATTCGACGGCACCGGTTTCGATCCAGTCGCGATTTACCAAGCCAACGCCCGACTAGGAACTTACAGCGTCGGCGCGTGGCTTTCGGGCGTTGCGAACACGGTCGCGGTTTGGTCTCGCGCTTGGCGGCAACGAACTCAAACAACTCAGTTTCGATCCGCTGGCTCCCTTCCGGCCGTGCCGCCAAGTCTACGCATCGGCGTCGCGCCGACGCCCCGCCGCCTACCGCCGCGTTCTTGCCTCAGCCTACGGAGTGAGCCGATGAGCCAATATCACACGATCAATGCAGGCGAGTTGGAACGAGGATTCACGGTCGTCGCGCGGCTGGACGGGTCGCCGATCACCGCGGGAACGGTGAATTATTATCTGAAGTGCAAGAGCGGAACGAATGCCGGCAAGTGGTGGCGCGATTCGGATCAGACGTGGCAGGCGGCGGAAACCGCCAACGCCATGACCCACGACGCCGACGGCCATTGGGACATCCTGCTGACCGCCGGCGCTGCCGGGCCCGTTCGTCGCCGGCGTGCGGTATCGGGAGTACGTGAAGGAGAGCGGCAATCTTCACGTGCCGGACGGCAGGCTCTTGGTGTGCGACGCCGCGCCGGGCACGACGGGCGGTCCGCTGGTCGTCGGCACGGGCGACGGCGCCGTCAACCCCAGCGGCGGAAAAGTGCCGGCAACCATCGCCTCCGGCGACAACTCCGACAAAGCCGGCTACAGCCTCGCCGACGCCAGCGGCGGCCTTGGCCCGACCGCCGGCATCGCCGACGAAGACATCCACACCACCGCCTTCAAGAACGGCACCGCTCGGCTCTGCGCCCGCGTCTACAAGGACGGCGCCGACATCCACCGGGCCGACGTATCGACCATCGTCTACAGCGTCTTTCTGCTGGACGATCAAAACCCGGACGCGCGAACGGCGATCGACGGCCATAGCGCGGTGTCGCTGGCCGCGGCCGACGTGATCTTCGACACGCTGCAAAGCGATTCGCAGGCGAGCGACTACAACTTCCGGCACGTCATCCCGATCGCCGTCCATCCGGCGTTTACGATCGCCGGCCGAAACTATCTTGTGGAGTACACGATCACGCCCGTCGCGGGCGAGAAAATCATCCTTCGATTTCGAGTACACGTACTATGAGCGATGCAGAGACCATTGCCGCGATCAAGAGCCAGACCTTGGCGCGGATCGCCGAAATCACCGCCCAGCCGAAACCGACGTATCAGATCGACGGCCAAATGATCGCCTGGGGCGACTACCTGTCGCAGCTCCAGCGGACCGTCGATTGGTGCAACGAGAAGCTGGCGGGCGAGGCCCCGTTCGAGGTGCAGTCGCAGGGCTACACGTAGAAAGGAACTGAATGACGAAGCGCGAATGACGAATGACGAAAGAAATCCGAAGTCCGAAGTCTGAATTCGTCATTCGTCATTCGAGCTTCGTCATTCCCCCTGATCCCTGATCTCTGATCCCTAACCCCTTCTCTCTCATGTTCGACCCATCCGACGATCTTTCCACCGTGGCCGACGGCACGGAAACGGTAACGCTGTTGCGGCGAGGACGGACGCCGGGCGACGCGGGCACGGTGATCGCCCATGCCCTGCGGCGAGCCATCACCGCGGGCGAGGCCGCGATGGTCGCCACCGGCGACGTTCGCAAGCAAGTGCCCAGCGGAGGGCAGCAACTGGCCGACGATCTGGTTTGGCACTTGCCGGTGGCCGAACTGCCCGACGCGCCGCAGTTGGGCGACGTGATTCTCGACGGCGACGGCCGCCGCTGGACGATCCTGACCGTCAAGGTGACGACGCTCGGCGCCCGCTGGCGCTGCGAAACCAGAGACGTCGGCATCGCAATCGGATTGGACGACGCGATTTCCGTGCAGAAGAACGCCGGCGACGCTTCCTCGCCGATCTGGCGGACGTGGAAGACGGGCGTGCGAGCACGAATTCAGCCGCTGCAAACCACGATCGACTCGACCGCCGAAACGCCCTCCACCACGACGCGCTACCGAATCTTCGTGGAGGAGAATCTCGATGTGGACCATACGTGCCGCATCCGCGGCGCGGATGGAACCATCTATACGATCATCAGTTCGACCGGCGCGGATCGGATCGGCGAATTGCAGGTGATTGAAGTCGAGAGCAGCAGCTAGAGCGGTTTCATTTTAGGTGTAGCGGTATCCGCAGTGTTGAAAATAGTTTCGGCACTCGGATTCCGTGAATTGGTCGAGGATGCTGCCGCAGAGTTTCCATAGCTTATCGACGGTCCGTTCGGCTCCGTCACGGAGCAACTTTTTGAACTTGGAAAACGCCAACTCGATGGGGTTCAGGTCCGGCGAGTACGGGGGTAGGTAGCGCAGCTCGGCACCGGCCGCTTCGATGGCTTTGCGAACTCCAGCCACCTTGTGGCTGGAGAGATTGTCCATCACCACGATGTCGCCAGGTTTCAAGGCCGGTGCCAGATGTTGCTCGACCCAGGCGCGGAACAGTTCGCCGTTGATGCCGCCTTCCACGGTAAGCGGAGCGATGAATCCCTCGGCCCGCAATGCGCCAAAAAAGTCGTCGTCTGCCAACGTCCGCAAGGAGTTTTTTCCAGCAAACGCGTGCCGAGTTCCGAGCGGCCGTAGGTGCGGGTCATGTTGGATTTAGCCCACGTTTCATCGATGAAAACGACTTTGGCGGGATCGATCGACTCCTGCGAAGCGCGCCATGCCGCGCGCTGCTCAACCACATCGGGGCGATCCTGTTCGCTGGCAATCAGCGTCTTTTTTTTCGCGACTGCTTGAGCGCTTGGCATGCGGCGCAAAGCGTTCCCAGGCAAACCTCTTCGCCGCGCTCCCGCTTCAAATCGGCTTGCAGTTTGCGCAGATAGATGTCGGGCCGAGCCGCGATCTTGGCGACGAGCCAGTCTGCCCAAGCATGCCACGCGGGCTGACGCGGAGCCGCCTTCTTTGGCGCCACTTGGCCGGTCTCGCGACGTTGTTGCTGGATGCGCCGCACCCAAGATTCTGAAACTTTGAAACGCAGCGCCATCACGCGCCGCTCTTCGTTCGTATCGCACGCGGCGAGCACTTCGCCGCGAAACTCCGCATCGTACGGTTTCATCAGGGTCACCTCCTTGAGTGAGATGAACCCAATTTACCGAGTTCGCCCAGAATGCGCGTAGACCTACCGTGGAACTGCTCTAGGGCGGCTTCGCAACAGAATTCCCCTTCCCCTTGGGAGAGGGTTAGGGCGCGATCTCGCAATCCTGGCCGCACCGCCCTCACCCCCGGCCCCTCTCCCAAAGGGAGAGGGGAGACGTACTAAGCGTTGAGCCACCAGCGGGTGAAGTGGAAGAAGACGGGGGCGGCGAAACAGATCGAGTCGATGTGATCCAAGACGCCACCGTGGCCTTCGATCAGCGTACCGTAGTCCTGCACGCCGCGATCGCGCTTGATGGCCGACATGGTGATGCTGCCGGCGAAGCCCATCAGGGCGATCACGGCCGACATGGCGGCCGACCTGGCGGCCGATACCCACCAACTCTCGTCGCTGAAGGGCGTGGCCCAACACAGCAGGGCTCCGACAAGCATCACGCTGGCCGTGCCGCCCAGCAGCCCTTCCCAGGTTCGCGTGGTGTTGATCGCGGGCACAATGACGTGTTTGTTGGGAAGCTGCGACCAGGTGTATTGCAGGGCGTCGCTAAGCTGCGAGATCACGATGAAGAAAAACAGCAGCCGCGGGCCGCCTTTCAGCGTCAACAGCGCGGGTGCGTAGCTCAGGCAGTAAACGCAGATTAGCAGCCCGCACTGTATCTTCGCCGTCCGTTCGAGGAACCGCTTGTAGTCGCCGGCCATGGCGATTCTTGCGGGAATCAAGAGAAAGGCGTAAACCGGAATCAAGATGCTGTACCAGCCGTAGTATCCCTTTCCCACCAAGAAGAATTGCAGCGGCGTAGTAAGGAAGAAGACCCAGAACAAGGTGCGGTGATCGCCGGGGCGGGTGGGCGTAACCGTGATGAACTCCCGCAACGCCCAAAACGACAACAAACCGAACAGCACGACCGTTGCCCAGTGACCCAGAAAGAAGGCCGCGGCCAACGTGGCGAACAGGGTCCACCAGGCGCGCACGCGGAAGCGGAACGTTTCGAGAATCGCAGGGTCGATGCGGCTTTCCGGCCGCCGTCTCAAGACGCTGACGATCGCCGAGGAGATGCCCAGCAGGATCAGCACGCCGGCAACCAGACATAGGGTTTTTTGCGACTCGTTCACGACTGCTCCAATTCCTTCAGCCGCAAGACGGCCTCGCGAGCCCGGGTGAGAAAAGCGGTTTTCGCCTCGCCGGCCTCCAACCAGAGCGGTGGGCCGAAGGTGATGCAGCTTAACAGCGGCACCGGCAGCACCTCGCCGCGCGGCAAGATGCGGTTCATGTTATCGACGTGCACCGGAATCAGCTCCAGATCGGGCCGCTTCTTGCACAAGTAGTACAGGCCGCTCTTAAACTCGCCGACTCCCAAGCCCGCGGTTCGCCCGCCCTCCGGAAAAATAATCAGCGAATACGTGTGGCCGATCTCGCGAATCATCAGATCGACCGGGCTCTGATGCACCTTGATCTCTTCGCGATCGATCAGGATCGCGTGAAACAACTGGTTGGCGAAGTAGCGGCGCACGGGCCCCTTGCTCCAGTAGTCCTTGGCGGCCACCGGCCTGGTGATCATCCGCACCGCCTGCGGCAACGCCGACCAGATCACGATCGGATCCAAGTGACTGGTATGATTGGCGAAATAGACCCGCTGGCACGTATCGGGCTGCGAGTCGATCCAGCGCACGCTGGCCCCGCTCAGGATGCGGGCGAGTACGGCCAGAAAGTTCCTCGTGAAGTTCGTGTCCATGCGCCGCCACCTGCCGGCGTGCCATCTTACCCTCTCGGCCGACTGCCCTCAAGCCCCCGCCAGCAAGGGGGGTATGAAATCCGAAGTTCGAAATCCGGATGACGAAAGAATGACGAAGCCCGAATGACGAATTCCGGCGTTTCGTTCGTCATTCGGATTTCGGATTTCGAGTTTCGGATTTCGCCGCATAAAGGTCGGCAATCAGGTCTTCGTATTTCCGCACCATGCGGTCCACCGTCCAGTGAGCAATAACGTGCTCGCGGCCGGTGCGGCCCATGTCGGCGGCCCGGTTGCGATCGCCGAACAGTTCGAGCACGCAGGCGGCCATAGCATGCCAGTCGCCCGGCATGACCAGATAGCCGCTCTTGCCGGGCGAAACGGTCTCCGCCACCGAGCCGACGCGAGTCGCCACGACCGGTTTTCCGGCAGCCATCGCCTCCAACAGACAAATCGGGTTGGCCTCGCTATGCGAGGTCAGCAACAGCACGTCCAAGAGCGAGAGAACCTCGGCGACATCGGATCGCGTGCCGAGAAATCGAACTGCTTCGGCGATGCCAAGGCTCCGCGCGAGCGATTCCAACTTCGGCCGCTCCGGCCCGTCGCCGATAACCAGAAATCGGGCGGCAGGCAGCTTTTCGCAGACCGATGCCGCAACGTGAAGGAACATCTCGTGGTTCTTCTCCGGCCGAAGCGCCGCCACGATGCCGGCCACGGGCGCCGCCGGGGCCAAATTCAATTCCTGCTGCAATCGTTGACTCGGCGGGCGAGGATGGAACCGCTCCGCGTCAATGCCGTTGGGAATCACCACGACCTTGCCGGCGGGGCAGCCTTCGTGTTCGGCCAGGTAGCGGCCGTGCGGTTCGGCCACCGCAATGAAAGCGTCGGTCAGCGGCGCCAACAACCGGTTGGAAAACTCGACGTGGTCGGGCAGACCGGTCGAGTGCAACGCCGAGCAGATCACCGGCACGCCCGAAAGCCAAGCGGCCAATCGCCCCCAGAACATCTTGTCGCCGGCGCCGACGGTCACTACGGCGTCGATCCGCCGGCGTCGCAGCAGCCGCGTCAGCCGCCAGAGGACCGCGACGTCGTATTTTTGCGAGAGCAGGCCAGTGAAGGACGGCACTTCGCGCGACAATTCTTCGCCCAGGCGGTCAAAACGTTTCAGGCAACAGAGTTCCGGCGAAAATCGCTCGCGGTCGATGCGTCGCACCAACTCCGTCAGCAGCGTTTCCGCTCCGCCCACCGGCATGTTCGTGATGACGAACATCACCCGCAACGGGCCGCGATCGGCAATCGGCGTCAGTTTTCGGCGGCTAGGAAACACGGCAGAGTGGGTGGTGAGCGGTGGATAGTGGATAACGGGTGGTGGGCAGTGGATAGTGAATTGTGGAGAGATGAACGTGAAGAGCGGACAGTTCACGTTCCCGTCCCGCAAACCGCTTGCGGTTTCGCAACACACCTGCAAACCGCTTGCGGGTTCGCAACGTTGTTTCGTCGCCGCAAGTATGGCATTTTCTGGTCCTCCGGGGAAAAAGGGGACAGGTCCAATTTACCCGGACGGCCCGGAGGGTGCTTCGCACAAATTAGACCTGTCCCCCTTTTCCTCGTACCGTTTGAATCTAGCGATTGTGACGCTTTTGCAGATTCTGGCAAGGGTGTCTCTCCTGGACACTTAGTCTGCAATAAAATGCCATGTTTCTGAGAGCAACCTTGCTTCAAGGAGAGTCGCCCGTGAGCAGCCTTCGCACGATCCATCTCACTTCTGTTGCCGACTTGCGGGCGGAGGCGGCCGCTTGGGACGGCCTTTGGCAGCGCAGCGACGTGGCGCTGCCGTTGGTGCGGGCGGAACTGGTGGCACAGTGGGTCGAACACTTCGCACCGCGGGCCGACTTCCATGCGCTGGTCGTCGCCGACCAGTCGCGATGGGTCGCGGCATTGCCGCTGGTTTCGCATCGCGTAGGGCGACTGATTTCGGCGGGCGGACTCCCCTGCAACCCTTGGGCGCCCTGCGGCGATCTGCTCTGCGATGCCGCAGCCGCCGAGAATGACGCCGCGATGGACCTGATCGTGGCGGCTGCCACGGAGCTGCCCTGGCCGCTGCTGTGGTGCGATGACGCCACGCCCGAGGCCCCGCGCTGGCAGGCTTTGCTGCGGGCGTGCGATCGTGCGGGCATTTCGGCCCACGGCCACGAACAGCGCCGCGTCGGCCGCCTCGATATCGATCGGGATTGGAACGCCTACCTGAAGCAATTGGCAAAGAACCATCGTCAGGCAATGAATCGAGCCGCGCGACGCCTCGCCGGCGAAGGCAACCTGCAATTCGAAATGTGCTCGAACCTCGAACCGGCAAGCGTCGAGCCGTGGCTGCGCGAGGCGTTCGAGGTCGAAAATCTCAGTTGGAAGGGCGACTCGGGCACGTCGGTGCTCCGCACGCCGGGCATGTTCGAGTTCTTCGCCGCGCAGGCGCAGCAGCTCGCCGATTGGGGCCAGATCGAGACCGCCGCCCTGCGCTTGGACGGCCGCATGTTGGCGTTCATGTACGGCTACCGCGGCAAGCAAGTGAGCTTCGCCCACAAGATCGGCTACGATCCGAGTTTCTCCGCTCATAGCCCGGGCCAACTGCTCTTCTACCATATCTTAGAGCATTTTCACGCGGACGGCGAAACGCGGGCGCTCGATTTCATGGGCCCGATGACGCAATCGATCTCGCGCTGGCGGCCGGCCACGTACGGCGTGGGCAGGGTGGCAATCGCGCCGCGACGGCTGCTTGGACGCGCAGCCATGATCGTCTACAAGAACCTCTGGCGGCCGCTGCGCGAGCGGCGAACCGCTGCCGACCGCGATCGCGATAAGGCTGCCGTTCCCTCTGGCAACAGTCACGACACCGTGGAATCGGCGGGCAGCTCGGACTGACGTCTGCGAGCCGGCGTGAGCAGGCAGACAGCCGCGGCGATGACGGCGCCGCCCAACACGTCGCAGAGATAATGCCCGCCGGTGGTCACGGTCGATACGAGCACGACGGCGTTGAACGCCGCGAAGAACGCCCGCACCCCGCGCCGATGCCAACAGGCGACGACGATCAACATCGCCCAGATCGCATGGAAAGACGGGAAGGCGATGAATCCTTCGACGCGGCCGAAGTCGAAATGTCGCAGCAGACCGCCCCGCAGAGCGTGCAAATGCTCGAGGAAGCTCGCCTGAAGGGGCGTCGGTGTGAGCCCGTATTGATTGGGCGTTCCCTCCGCCGGCATTGCCACGAAGAACACAAACGTCACCAGCCCGGCGAGCATCATTCTCAGCATGAACAACTTCAGCGGCACGCGATCGTTTGCAAAACCCAAGATCACGATCACCGCGGCGGTTTGCAGCAACATCGTATTGTAGCTGGCATCGAGAACCGAACGGATGATCGGATGCTGATCCGTCCATGCCAACAGGCCGAGCAAATTGAAGCCCAAGGCGGCGTCCCAAGCGGCCAAACGGTCGTCAACCATAGGCGCCGCCGATACGGCCGCCAAGTAGGTCAGCAAGGCGAAGAAGGAGGAGAACAGCACGATTTGCAGCAGCACGGTCGTGCACAGCAGGAATCGCGGCTCGCGTCGGAAGTAGACGCCGGCCGCAATCAACGCGGCGACGGCGACCGCCACCCCGCCGCCGCCTTTCACCGCAAAGCCTTCGTGCAACGCCCATAGCGTGGCCGCGACCGCCAGACATGCGACGATGAGCCACGGTCCCCAATCGAGCCAGTCGATCGAGACCGTCGTCGCCCAACGCACTTTCGATAAGAGCGAGTTCTCGTTTCGTTGTTCGGTTGAAGATAGAGGATGCATGTTGCGTGACGATTTGTGTTCTTGGCGTCATGCCTTTCCGGGAGTGGCAAACCATCGTTTCGGCCCAAAGCGCTTGCCGTAATCGGCCAGTCCCCGGGCCAGTACGCGCTTCTCTTCGCAGGAGAGCAGCCGATTGCCCCAGACGGCGGCGGCCACGACGATAACCAGCGCGAGAATCGCCGGCCAAGGACCACAGCAGAGCAGGATCGGCAGCACCAGCACCACGTTGACGCCCGCGTCGAAACGGAAACCGAAACGGTGGGTGAACCGGCACACCGACCAGAGCAGCAGGGCATTGGAGGCGGTAGCCGACAGCACCGCGCCCTGCAAGCCCAACCGTGGAAGTAATAGGAGGTTCAGCGGGATGTTCAACGCCAAGCCGAACGCCAGCGAGGCGCCGACCAGCTTGGCCTTCTCGGCGCACAGCAAGTATGTCTGCAAGATCAGCGAGAGGCCGAACCAGGTGCAGCAGACCAGGACCCAGGGAAGCACGGCTTCGCCTTGCGGGTATTTCCCGTGGAATCCCACGCTGAACAACAGCGGCGAGAAGAGCAGCACGGCGGTGGCCGTTGCGAACAGCGCGAAGCCGAACAGTTTCGTGAAGAGCCGCAATCGCGCCACGGCCAGACCGCGGCAGCCCGCCTCCCAGTCGTGGCTCAGGTGGGGAATGATGATCGTCGCCAGCATCGTGGCCACGGAGACCAGCAGCAACGGCACGACGCGGGCGGCATAGTAGTTGCCTACGGCGTCGAGTGCTTCATCGGCCAACATTCGCGAGAAGTGCAGGATCATGTAGCGATCGATCACGCCGAACAGATTCGTCAGGACGCTGCCGAGCAACACCCAGACGGCGAACGGCGCCACGCGGGCCCAGAGCACGCCGTGCGGCAGCGGTTGGCCGGCGGTCGGCGCGGACCGCCATACCCTGCGCAACACGAAACCAGCCGGCACAGCCGCGATCAGGCACGATCCGCCGTAGGAAATCAACACGCTTTCGGCCGAGCGTTGCCACCCCAGCAGCAGCCCTATGCTCAACGCCGCAAAAGCGATGCTATTGACGAATTGCATCATGGAGGCGAAGCGGACGTTCCGCAGGGCGATGAACAGTTCGACGAGGAGGTTATACGCGATCACAACCACGAGGCTTCCGGCCGCTACGGCTATCATTTCCGACTGGCCATCGCTGCCGAAGACCACGACCGACAACCATCTTCGCGTCCACAGAACGACTACGACAGCGACGATCGCCAATCCGCCGCATGCCAGAAGCGTCCGCCGCAGGAACGCGCGAAGTTGGCCCCGCTGGCGATAGTGCCCCACATAGCGGCCGAACACGCCTGGAATCGCCAACACCGAAAGCGGCGCGGCCAGCACCAGGAAACTGAAGGCCATGTCCCAAAGACCCACTTGCTTGGCATCGAGCCAGCGGCAGAAGAGCACCGCCCGCGACAAAACCGACAAGCCGCTGCACGACGTTCAGCGCCAGCAGAATCAACACGCTATCGACCAGCGTGTCGGTTTTTACCGCCGCGGCGGAGGCGGCGTATTCAGAGTTGTCGAATTCGGACGACATGGAGAAGGCGGATTGATGATTGTGAATTGATGATTGCAGATCGACGAATGACGTGCGGCTAAGGGTCGCTTGCGGCTTTACGCGGAGATTGCCCGCTTGCGGTCTCGCAATAGGCGGCCACGGACGCTCGATGCTCGAACCGCGGAGTACGCAGTTTTCGCGGATCGATGGTGACCCAGTTTTTCACGCAGATCATGGGGGTATCGCCGGGGATGCGTTGCAGATGGAAGGGATCGCCGCCGGGAAAGTTGAAGCCGCCGTATGCCGAGCATACTCCCGCATAGCCCGCCGCCTCCGACAACGCAAACACTGCCCGGCTGAGGTTCGCGTGCAATCCGTAGGGGACGGCGAAGTAACGGATCGGCCGTGCGAGGGCCTTCTGCAACTCCTCGCGGGCCGAAACCACCTCGCGCTGCAACAACTGCTGGTCGCTGATCGCGCCGAGATCGATGTGGGTGAAGGTGTGAGCGCCGATCTCGATGCCGGCCGCCGCCATCGCGCGAAGTTGTTCGAGATCGTTCGGGGCAAACCGGCGGCCCATCGCCAAATCGTCGGGAAACGGCTGCGCCGGTGAGAATGTTCTGCACGGTGACGAAGTAGGTGCAAGGGATTCGTCTCTCGATGAGCCGGGGGATGGCCTGCCGGCAGTTGTCGGCGTAGCCGTCGTCGAAGGTGATGCTGACACATGGCTCGCGATTGCAGCCTGCGCGGATTCGCTGCTGGGCTTCTTCCAGCGAGACAAAAGTGAATCGCTTTTGCAGCCAACGAATCTGCTCGGCGAACAGGGCGTTTGACGTCGTCCACGGGTTCGCCCGATCGTCGGCGATGCGATGCCAGAAGAGCACGACCACCGGCAGCCGCCCCTGCAAAGCCCAACGCCGACGGTTCCACGCCCGTAGCGGGCAGGTGGCGTCGTAATACAGGCTCAGCAGCAGTTGTTTCCACAGCGGCATGGGGGATGGTATGACGAATGACCAAATCAAAATGACGAAGGAAGCTCGAAATCCAAAATCCAAATGACGAACGTGTATTGCAGCCCGCGTTTCGTCATTTGAATTTCGTCATTCCTTCGTCATTTGAATTTCGGATTTCTGGTTTTGGGTTTCGCGCGTTATCGTCTTTACCCAATCTTTGACGTTTCTTCCGGCAACCCACAAGCTGTGCCGCAACTGCGCGACGGGGCGATGGGGAGCGACGCGGAAGCGGACGGTCGGCCGCGGCTTGGCGCCGAAGCGGGCCTTGTAGTTCTCGTTGCCGCGGAGAAAATCGAACGCCCGATAGCCGCCGGCGATCGCTTGCCGCAGAATAGCCGCGTTGATCAATTTGCCCGGCTGATGCTCCATCGCCGCCGGATCCATCCCCGCTTGGTATTCGTACAAAATGCCGTTGCCCACCAGTTGGTATTCGGCGGCCACGGGCCGGCCGTCCAGTTCCAACCAGTAGAACTGGAGCTGGCCGTGGCGGAGCAGATCGGGCACGACGTCGCGGTAAAAGGCCAGGAAGCGGGCGGAGGCAAAACATCCCGCTTCGCCCAGTGCCTTTCGACGCCGCTGATGCAAATCGACAAAGATGTCCATCGCCTCGGGCAGCTCTTCGATCCGCTGCACGCGGTGCAACACGACGCGGTCCGTATCGAGCAGATCCCGCTCCAAGCGACGTATGTCGCGACGGAGGTTTCTGCTGAGCGAGGCAACGTAGGTTTCCCAATTGGTGGGCAGTTCCAGCCGCCAACAACTCATGCCCGGCCGACGATGAACCAGGCAGTCCGAGCCGGCCAAACAGTCGACCAATGCAGACACCTCGCGGTCTTCGGCGTCGATGCCGTCAAGGTCGAGCAGATCCCATCGCATGGCGGCGGGATCGTCGTCGAAAGCGTTTTGCAGGAGGAAATCGGCCAGCGACTCGACGACCGGCTCCTCCCGACCCGGAAGGCAGAGGATTCCCACGTACTCCGAGCAGACTTCGCCGCAGCCCAAGGGCCGCAACACCCGGCCGCGCATCGCCGAGCAATCGAGATACCACGGTGCGATGCCGACCAGGCTATCGTCGTTGTCGAAGACGCACAGCGTCGCCAAACGCGTTCGCAGGGTCTCGGCATCGTTTCGCGGCCCGTAGTGTCGCCACCAGTTCGACAACCACGTCCAACCGCGAAAGGGCAGACCGGCTGCCAGCCGTTCCCAATCGTCGGCGTATGGCGTCAGTTCGTCGAGGGCTGTCAGGCAATAGACTCGCATTGCAGCAATGATCGCTTTTGTGGTTTGGGTTTTCGGTAACATCTAACCCGTATTCTTCGCCGCGGTGTGCCGCTACTCGGGACAAGCAGCGCCAGGACGGCAGGTTGCACTCGGCACTGCTTCTGCCAAGCAGTGGCACACTGTTCGGCGAATCCCCCCGCCTGGTAAGGAATGCGAACTAGGGCGCGCTGGCTCCCGTCACATAACTCTTTGTCACAGGGCAAGATAAGCAAGCGGTTTTTCGCGCAAGAGCGAAGATGCGAGGACGGCAGGGTGGCGGTACGATGTCGCCCGACGGCAACGCTACGTTGCGTCACGGCAACATACTGGGTTTGGCATCCCGGCAAACGGCGGCGGACGTGCTAACGTAACCATTTTGCAGGAAGGCAGTTACAGCACGTCCGCAGCCAATGGCTGCCCGACTTGGCACCGGCTTTGCATTTCACGCTAGACGTCCTAACGCCCGTTTGACCACCGGCAGGGGGCGACTCCAGTCGCCGATCAGACACCTATGGTCGTCGGGACTCCGGCGTCTCTCGCAGCCAGAGTCCCGGCGACTGGAACCGCCCCCTGTGAAGCGACCTTTCCCAAACCGCTCGAGCGAGCACCGATTTCCATGAATCTTGCCCAGCCCGCCACATTGAGTTCAACGCACGTGATTCATTTGCTTCACGTCCACGTGAAGCGATGGCTCTTGCCGGCCATGGCCATCGCGGCAGCGGTGGGAGCTTATGCCGTGGTTCGCCACGCGACCTGGGAAGCCTCCCAGGCGCTGATGGTTCGCAACGAGGCGTCGAATGCGGAAAAATCGCCGGGCAAGTTCAGTTATCCCGACGAGATGAAGACCATTCAGGAGACGATTCTGGAGGTGGCCAAGAGCCGCGGCGTGTTGCGGGCGGCATTGCAGGAAGTGGGGCCGCCGGCCGACTGTCGAGAGTCTGCCGCATGGCCGAGCGAACGCGACGTCGTCGAGGCGCGCGACAATATCAAACTGGCTCCGCCCCTGGGCGCCGAGTTCGGCAAAACCGAAGTGTTCTATCTGAACATTCGAGCGGAAGACCGCCGCCGCGCCGTGGCGCTGAACGAAGCCATCTTCCGACAACTGCAAACCCATTTCCAGCAACTCCGCGACGCCAAGGCGCAGAGCATGGTCGAGGAACTAACCAAGACCGTCGCTCTGGCCCGAGCCGACTTGGATCGGACGACGGCCGCGCTGGAATCGACCGAAAATCGCGTCGGCAGCGACCTGGCTGAACTGCGTTCGATGCAGGACATGGCCGCCAGCGACAGCGCCCTGCGGCGTAGCGGCGAGGAAATCCGCGCCCAACTCCGCGAGAACGTTTTGGCCGACAAGACCAATCGCCAGTTGCTCGACGTGCTGGCCGAGGCGCAAGACGATTCCGGCCGGCTTGTGGCCATGCCCAACCGGCTGCTCGAATCCCATCCATCGTTACGGCGGCTGAAAGACGGTTTGATCGACGCCCAACTTCATACTGCATCGCTGCTGGGGACGATGTCGGCCATTCATCCGAAGGTCTTGGTCGCCAAGGAAGCCGAAGAGGAGATTGGTCGGAGTCTGCACCGCGAACTGGCCATCGCCCGACGAGGCATCGAGGTCGACTTGCGAGTGCTGGCCGACCGTCGCACGCTGCTGGAGGATCAATTGGCGAAGACCAACGCTCGGCTGGCCAACCTGGCCGCCGTGCGGGCGACGTATGCCAACGAAGTCGCCGAAACAAAGAGCCGCGCGGCGTTGCTGGAGCGCGCCGAACAGAACTTGGCCGAGGCCCGCGCCACCCGGGCCAGCGCCAAGGCCGCCAGTTTGATCAGCCGCATCGACACGCCCGACGCCGGGATTCGTCCGGTCGGTCCCAGCCGCGTGGTGATCGCCTTGTGCGGTGTGTTGGGCGGGCTCGTAGCGGGCTTCGGCGTCGTCTTCCTCACGGTGCCGGCGTGCGTCGCCCCGCCAACCCCCACTGTTGCGATCAATTCCAACGGTCACCGCAACGGCCGCACTCCGGTCAAATCGGCCACCCGAACCAACGGCCATCTCTCCATCAACCGCGCCTTGCACAAGCTGGCAAGCTGAGGGCTCTCGAACGCCGATGCCTCGCCCACGCTCGGGCGGCCTCAAGGTTGATTGCCGGGCCCATGGCCGATGACCGGTGGCCGTCTTCCCGGGCATGGCTCCGGCCGGGCGAGCTCGAAGAGGCTCGGACCGTCCACGGCTTCCGCATGGGGCCGCTGGTTCAGACGACCAGCCAGCCCGAGCGTACTCGGGTAGCCGAGGTAATTGGTTGCATCTGGCGCCTCCGGCCGACAAATGTGCGGCGTGATGACGATAACCATCTCGGTCCTCACCGTCTGATCGTTCGTGTGGCGGAAGAGATAGCCGAGCAACGGGATGCGGGAGAGGAAGGGAATCCCGTCCCAGGCCTTCACCACTTGGCTATCGATCAATCCGCCGATCACCAGGGTCTCTCCGTTGGGAATCATCACGTTGGTCGAGACCTGTTCGGTGTACGTTTGGGGAATGTTGTTACTGTCGATTTCGCCCGTGGCGCGTTGCGGGTGAATTTCCATGCGGATGATTCCGTTGGACGAGATATACGGTCGAATGTCGAGCACCGTGCCGATCGGTATTTGCTGGAAACTCGCCGATGTGCTCGTCTGGGTGGTGGTTTGGTTCTGAAAGCCTAGTTGTTTGCCGAGTTGGACTTCCGCCGATTGTTTGTTCAGCACGAGCAGACGCGGCGCGGAGAGTACTTTGGTGTCGGCCTTGGATTCCAGGGCTCTGATGAAGGCGGTGCCATTCTGGCCGACGAATCCGAACTTCAGTCCAGTAGAGCCGTCGGCGAACCCGCTGACCATCTGGCCGGCAGAGGTTATGACGCTGGACGGCGGGAATCCGGCCGCGGCGTTCATTGCCGTGGCGCTTCCCACCGTTGCCAGAGTTTTGCCCGCGTCGTCCATCACGGCGAAGCTCGCGCCTAAGTCCAAGTTCTTCGTCAAGTCCACCTCCAAGATGACGGCCTCGATCATGACTTGCGCCGGCTGAACGTCGATTTCAGCGATCACGCGATCTATCTTCTTCAGCATTTCCTCATAATCCTGAACGATGAGGATTTCGCCGCCGGCGAGAGCATTTCCACCGGTGCTGCCGCCACCGCCGCCGCCGCCGCCGCCACCGCCGCCGCCGCCACCGCCACCGCCACCGCCACCGCCGCCGCCACCGCCGCCACCGCCTCCACCCACGCTGCCGCTTTGCAGGCCAGTCTGACTGTCCGGAGATGCCGTGATCTTGCCCTTCGGGCTCTTCAGATCCTTGATCAAGTTCATCACCTCGCTGCTCTTGACGTAGTTCAGGTGATAAATCCGCACGGGCAGGTCTTCTTCCTGGGCCTGACGCACCTCGACGGGGGTTGAAATGTAGATCACGTCGTTGTCGCGTCGAACGGTCAGATGACACAGCCCGGCAATGATGCTCAATGCCTCGTCGAGAGTCTTGTTCCGAATGTCGAGAGTGATTTTGCCGGCGACGCCGGGGGACAAAGCCATACCCACGTTGCCCTGGCGGCTGAGCATCTCTAATACCTTGCGCACGTCCAATTCATCGGCATGCAGCGTAATGAGCGAGTCGTCGCCTTGCGATGGCTGCGGCACCGCGCCCAACGAGCCGGTCTTTGCTTCGCTGGCGGTCGCCTGGGGGAGAGGCACCGTTTCCGGCAGCAATGTCCCGGCATTTGCAGGAGGTTGCACGGGCGGCTGAACGGATGCCGGCGCAGGTGGTTGTGAAGATGGTTGCGCGACCGGTTGGGCGGATGCTTGCCCCGGTGGTTGCGGAGACGTTTGAGCGGGTGCCTGCGGCTGTGCCGATGATCGCCTGGGCGGCTGGGTGGACAGCGGCATATCTGGCGGTAGCGCAGGCAGTTGCGTAGGTGCTTGTGCGAGCCGTTGCATCGGTGGTTGCGCCGTTGTTTCGGCCGGTAGAGGCGGATTCTCTTCCTCGAAACTAGCGCGCTCCACGACGAGGGAGTTCTTCGGTTCGTCTGGAAGCGGCGCCGATGGCAGGGACGCTGCCGGGGGCGCAACTTCACGTCGATGAACGCCGGACTCCGCCGCGCAGCCAGCCAGGAGCGCACAAAGGCTGAGCGCTCCCATTATCAGAGATAGCCGTCCACTCTTCGGCATTTTACCTAAGTTGCCCATTCATGCCCGCTGTTGTTATTGCGGCCCGTCAACGAGCTTGCTGGCGGCGCATGCGCGGTGCGCGCCGCTAGCGCGTGACGTTGCACCTTACAATCGGGTGGATTTTCGGGGAACTTAACGATTTTTGGGATTAGGTCGTATGGGCTGACTTTAACGGCCCCTCTTCGTGGTGATGTACTCGCATCGCCCACGGGGCGAGTGCAGAGTAATCCGCTGGGCATTCGCCAGGACAAGTCTAACGGCTGGCCGCCTGCGGAACTTGGCCGGCGGCGATTCTCGACGATTTGGCGTATGTGCCACACCCAACCCGGCTGAAGACGGGGTTCGTTGGCGAAAGGCCCCAGGCTTACTATAATGAACCTTATTACATAGGGAGAATGTCGGTGGCACATCAACTTTCGTCGATCGAAGCGGCCGTCGAGGCCATCGCCGCGGGCAAGATCGTTATCTCGATGGACGACATCGACTCGCGAGAACGAGGGGGATTTCATCTGCGCCGCCGAGAAAGTGACGCCCGAGATCGTCAATTTTATGATCACCCACGGGCGAGGGCAGCTCTGCATGCCGATCCTGCCCGAGGTGGCCGACCGGCTGCATCTGCCGCAGATCGTCGAGGAGAACACCGCCCCTTTGCAGACGGCCTTCACCGTGCCGGTCGATCATCGCAGTTGCCGCACCGGCGTAACCGCTCCCGAGCGGGCGCGCACGATCCACGAAATCATCGATCCGCAGACGAAACCGTCCGATTTCGTTCGGCCCGGCCACCTTTATCCACTGGTGGCGAAGGAAGGGGGCGTGCTGCGGCGCGCCGGACACACCGAATGCACCGTCGATCTCGCCCGTATGGCCGGCCTGAAGCCTGCCGGCGTGTTGATTGAGATCCTCGGCGAGCACGGCGACCGCGCGAATCGCGAGGAGCTCTTTGCATTGGCCAAGAAGTTCGGACTGGAGATCATCACGATCGAGGCGTTGATTCGCCACCGCCGCCGCAGCGAGAAGTTGGTCTACCGGCTGGCCGAGGCGAACCTGCCGACGCGATTCGGCCCTGGCGCGGATCATCATCTACGGCGTGAAGTACGAGGAGCAACAGCCGTTGGCCATCGTGTTCGGCGATCCCGTGTCGCGGGCGGAGCCGCTGGTGCGGTTGCACTCGGCCTGTTTCACCGGCGACCTGCTGGCCTCGCTCCGCTGCGATTGCGGCGACCAGCTTCAGATGGCGATGCAGATGATCGGCCAGGAAGGGGCGGGCGTGCTCGTCTACTTGCCCCAGGAAGGCCGCGGCATCGGGCTGGTCGAAAAGATCAAGGCTTACGGCTTGCAGGATCAGGGCATGGACACCGTCGAGGCCAACGTCGCGCTGGGCCATCAGGTCGACAGCCGCGATTACGGCGTCGGCATTCAGATTCTCAAAGATCTCGGCCTCTCGAAGATTCGTCTGCTGACGAACAACCCGAAGAAGACCGACGCCTTCATCTACGGCGGGTTCGATCTGGAAGTGGTCGATCAGGTTCCGATCATCGGCCCGATCCACGAGCACAACGCCAAGTACATCGCCGCCAAGCGCGACAAGCTGGGGCACAATCTGCCGTAAGGGCTCGCGGAGGGCTATGGCTTCTTGTGTTCCGGCTGCTGCTGCAATTCGAGCAAGCCCGCGGCCACGCCGGCGCAAAGCACTGTCTTCTTGCGGGCACTGTTTGCCGTTTCGAGCAGGCGTTCGACGTTGGCGGTCTTTCCTTCCAGGGCGCAAGCGGTTGCCCAGGCCAACCAGGCGAGGTCTGCCATTCCTGGAGACGTGACATCGGCCTTCTCGTTTTCGGCCGCTTTCTGCAGTTTTTCGGCGATTTCCCTGCCGCCGTCGATTTCACGGGAACGCACGAGGACGGCAATGAGCAACGGCGTGGTTGTGATGCCGCTCAGGCCGCCAAGCATATCGGCGTCGAGATTGACGGCGCCGGCCTTTCTAACGGCTTGCTGCGCGAGATCGATCTCACCCAATTCCAGGTAGAGATTGGCGGCCGAGGCGAACGCCACCGCCCGGGAATAGGAACTGCCCAGACCATCGGGAATCTCTTCGGCATTCTGCAACGACTTGTCGATTGCCCGGCGGCATCGCTCCAGATTCTTTTCGTCCGCCTTTCGCATGTCGTAATAGGCCCAAGCGATGTTTCGCCACAGCATTGCTTTGTTCTGGGGGCCCTTCGCCTGCTCCGCGGCCTTTTCCGCCATCTCGGCTTGCGCAACGTTGTCGAGCTTGATACCACGATCTGAGAAGATCGTACTCGCAAGGCGAAGCGATTCATAAAATGTCCCCTGCCTTGGACGTGGTGGATACTTTCGCCCCGCTACCTTATAGTTGGCGATCCGTTTTCGGGTGTCTTCCTTCCATTCCTTTTCCTCCTCGGTGTTGGCGACAATCTTGCCAAGGCTCTGCTCCGCGTCTGCATACAGGCCGGCCTTGGCCTGATTCTCCGCCAAACGGCCATAGGCCGACGCTACGATTATCGGATCATTGATCCGTTGTATTGTTTTTTTTGCGTCCGCGAATTCATAGGCCACCGACTGCGCGAGGGCCACCCAAAAGATCCCGCCATCGCTCCAACTACCGGTTATTTCCCCGGATGGCAAAGTTCTCCGTTCGGTGGACAACGATTGCGCCCTGCGCATCGCGGCGTCGTACTTCCCTGCAAAGGCTAGACACGAACAGACCAAAACGCCTCGTTCGGCTCGCTTTATCGGATCCTTGATGGCTCCTAAGAGACGGTCGATGCGTCCATCTTCGCCGGTGCCAACCATTGGGCTGCAAATCGTCGGGAGAACATCAACAAGTTGCTCTTCCGGAAGACTGGCGGCATGCTTTTCGCTGCGATCCAGCCATGTCGCGACCGCCTTGTGATCCGGCTTAGCGACCGGGGCGGCGGCATCGTCCCGCGCGTGCGAACACGCACTGAGCAATAGAATGCAAGCGGCAAAGGTGCCAGAAGCCTTCGAGTTTGCAGGAAAAGTCACAATGATGCTCCTGGTGCGCATCCCAACGTTTTAGATCGCCGCCACCAACTGCTCACCCATGATACTCATTCGTTGCCTCTTGTGCAATTCATGGCATTCTCGTAACGTGCTTTGAGGCAACAGTCGAGGGGTGGCCGCACTTATCGCAACTCGTCGTGCCGAACAACCACAGTCATACGTCCGCCATTTCCTACTAACATACCAACTTAGCGAGGAGGGAAGCGGCGGCGCCCGCGAATTGGGGCGAGGTGGGAACGAGGGATGTCCAACATGACCGCGCCGAAAGCTCACCAATCGTCCCTTCTTTTCGTCGATAGATCAGGTCTGCGGGGCCAATTCCCGAGGGCCGCGATTCCTGCGGCCGATGACCGCAAACTCCCCGCAAAATGGCAATGTGAACCGCAAATTTCAGGGCCTTTTCCCGTCGGCCTTGAATCTGGAAATTCGCTCTTGCCATTTCTCCAAGGCGCGGTATCATTATAGCGGTTGTGGAGATTGCGGATTTATCTTTTCAGTCGTAAGACACGCAGTCGCCGCGACCGCCAACCGGCCTTGGGCCGGCGGGTCAATCTCGGCGCGACGCCGAGAAGAGGGCAAGTGGCGTCGCCTGAACATTCGGTTCTTTTATCGCCGGGTGTGGAAAGTTCGTAGCCGAGCGTGTGTGATTTACTCTCTCTTATTCGTATCTCTTTCTGCCTGAGGGTTCGCGCTGCGCGTGAACCGAGGAGGTGGCGATCATGAGCATTGGACACTGTGCGATCACGGGCATGGGGCCGCCAACGAATGTGCCGCTGCCGGCAGTGGAAAGCCGGCCGAGGCAGCCGCAGGAATGCCAGCCGATGCAACGCCTGGCGGCCGTCCGCCGGCAGCAAGGAGTCTCGCGCCGCACCGTGGCGCGACGGCTCAACGTCGATGTCGAAGAGGTGCGTCAGCAGGAATGCGAGACGACCGACTTGCCGCTGAGCGTCTTGTACGCCTGGCAGAAGGTGTTGGACGTGCCGGTGGCCGAGTTGCTGGTCGAGGCCAGCGACGGGCTGACCAGTCCGATCCTGGAGCGTTCGCAGTTGGTGCGGCTGATGAAGACCGTGCTGGCCATCTCCGAACAGGCCCGCCAGGAGTCGATCCGGCGGATGGCGCAGACGATGGCCGGCCAGCTCATCGAGATCATGCCCGAACTGGCCAATGTCGGTCCGTGGCATACCATTGGAAAGCGCCGGCGTCTGAATGAGTTGGGCATCGCCGCCCAGCGGCGCTTCGCCGACGAAGTCTTCATCGACAACGACGAGTGAATTCGCGCTCACGCGCGACGGGGGAGACATGCCCACGCTTGCCGTGGGCATGTGCTTTTATGTGGCGCAACGGGCCATTTCCCCTTTCTGTCCGCTTGACCTCGGCGGGTAAAAACGCCACGATAGGGGCTCCATTTCAGCTCGGGAATCCTGCCCATGCCTATCGAAAAAGCCGACGTCGTTGCCCATTTTACTAAACGCTTCGGTCAGCCGCCCCGCTGGGTCGTCCGTGCCCCAGGCCGGGTCAATCTGATCGGCGAGCATACGGATTACAATGACGGTTTCGTGCTGCCGCTGGCCATTGATCGGGCCGTGTGGATCGCCCTGCGGCCGCGCGACGACCGCCGCGTGGCGGTCTATTCGGTCGATTACAACGAAGCCCGCGAGTTTTCGCTCGACGATCTGCGAAACGAGAAGGCCGGGTGGATCGAGTACCTGAAGGGGACGGCCTGGAGTTTGCAAGACGCCGGGCATCGGCTTGCCGGTTGGGAAGGTGTTTTGCAGGGGGACGTGCCGCTCGGGGCCGGGTTGTCTTCGTCGGCCGCGCGTGGAAATGGCCACCGCCCGGGCGCTGGCCGCGGCGGGTAATCTCGATTGGAACCCCGCCAAGATGGCCAAGCTCGGTCAGCGGGCCGAGAACAAGTGGGTCGGCGTCAACTGCGGCATCATGGACCAACTCATTTCGGCCGCCGGACGGGCGAACCACGCCCTCTTGATTGACTGCCGCTCGCTGGAGACCAAGCCGGTGCCGTTTCCGCCGGGCACGGCCGTGGTCGTGCTCGATACTTCGACCCGTCGCGGGCTGGTCGATTCGGCTTACAACGAGCGGCGTTCACAATGCGAAGCGGCCGCACGGTTCTTCGGTGTGTCGGTGCTACGCGACGTGACGATGGAGCAGTTTCAGAAGAAGGCAGGGAAATTGGATGATGTCACGCGGCGGCGAGCCCTGCACGTGATCGGCGAGAACGACCGGACGGTTCAGGCGGCCGAGGCGATGCGCCGAGGCGACGCCGTCGAGACTGGCCGCTTGATGAACGAGAGCCACCGCAGCCTGCGCGACGATTTCGAGGTGTCGAGCGACGCCCTGAACGCGATGGTCGAGTGTGCCTCGGCCCACGCGGCATGTTACGGCGCGCGGATGACCGGCGCCGGCTTCGGCGGCTGTGCGATGGCCCTGATTCGCGCCGATGCCGCCGAAGATTTCGTCGCCAAAACTGCCGCGGCGTACGAGAAGAAGACCGGCCACAAGCCGGCGGTATATGTGTGCCGAGCGACGAACGGGGCGGAAGTGGTGTGATGTTGCCGAGGCGCCGCGGATCATTAACCGGCGTTATGCGGCCTTGGAGTAGCGCAAAATGCTTCGATCGCCGTTCTTCCTTCTCCTGGTGCTGGCTCTCGGGATCGTCCTCGGCATTGGGATCGGGTGTCGCAACTGTTTCGGGCGGAAGCAGCTCTGGCTCGTTCTCGTGGCGTCTATTCCCGCGCTCTTGCTTCTTCTGCTTGCGGCGAATTTTGCCGCCCGAGCCTGGGCGTCACGTCCCTACCACGTCTACCGGTGTTCGTTCGATCTTGAACCGACGGCAGACGTCAATATAACCAATTCGCTCTGGGTCGAATCGGGTGGCTCCTGCTCGCGGTATT
The DNA here is from genome assembly GCA_963719005.1 of uncultured Planctomycetia bacterium. Taxonomy (GTDB): domain Bacteria; phylum Planctomycetota; class Planctomycetia; order Pirellulales; family Thermoguttaceae. The sequence continues at coordinate 61,134 of CAVRAR010000014.1, read as the reverse complement.
TACGATTCTATGCCAATCAACCTACGATCGATCGCATCATCGCGGCCGGACGAGTCAGACCGGACCGTTCGACCCTTTCTTTTGGGAAAGCCAATGACCCTGGTTGGTGGAAGCCGTCCCGTGGACCGAAGACCAAGGTCTACACGTATGAAATGTACTTTCGCACTGAACGAGATGAGTCTGGCTCGCAAGACGAGATTTTGGTCTACAACCCGTCTACCCGGGAAGCGTATTATCGTTATATCGGCACGGAATAGGTGTGTCTAGATTCCACAAACGCGAGGACTGTATATGAACAACTTACTGCCCAGCGATGCGCCGATGCAACACTTGGCGACGACTGTTACAAGTACAAGTTCTGTCAGCAGGATCACGCTTCTTGAAGAAGCCATTATCCTGATTTGCATCGGGTTATTGGCGGCGGCCCTAATTCGGCATGGCCCGAAACGAATACATCTGCTGTTATGGGGTTTTGTCCTGATGCCTGCCAGAGATGTTGTGTTTCACGTCAGCTTCGCGTTGGGACATCATCCCAATCGTATGTGGGCCGTTAATATCGCCACTGGCGTAAGTACGGTAGGCTGGCTGCTGATCCTTGGCTATTGCCTGACGTTGGCATGGAAGCCGTTGCGACTGACCGGCACTGAGCAAGCGGATGGTCCTCAAGCCCCTGTCTCCTGATTCTCTTTCCATATCATGTCAAGCATCACCCGCTTCTCCGTCTCTCTCGAAGACGACCTGCTCGAACAGTTTGATTGCTACTGCAATCAGCAGCAGTTTGCCACTCGCAGCGAGGCGATTCGGCAACTGCTGAGGGAGAAACTGACGAAGGAGGCGTGGGCGGGCAAGTCGCAGGATGCCGCCGGCACGCTGACGTTGGTCTATGACCACCATCGGCCGCAATTGCGCAATCATCTCGTCAAATTGCAGCACGACCACCACGATCTGATCGTCTCGACGCTGCACGCCCATCTGACGCACGATATTTGCCTGGAAGTGATCCTGTTGCGCGGCCCCTCGGACCAGTTGCAGAAAATCGCCTCCCAATTGAGGGGGCTGAAGGGGATTTTTCAGGGCGAATTGGTCATGGCCAATGCGGAGCAGCGTTCGTAGGGCGGACTTTAGTCCGCCCTACGAACTGAAGGTGGGACTACGAACCGGGTTGTCGGCGGGCGGCCGTGCATTTAGAATGACACCGCATGACCGCCCGCCCTACCAATATCGCCGTGCTGGGTTCGACCGGAAGCATTGGTCGCAGCGCGCTGGAGGTTATTGCTGCGTCCGGCGGGCGGTTGCGGGCGGTTGCTCTTTCGGCCAATGGCAACACCGATCTACTGCTGAAGCAGACCCAAGTCGCGCGGCCATCGCGGATCGTTGTGACCGATCGAACGGCGGCGGCCAGACAAGACTGGTCTTCGCTCCCCTCCGGCGTCGAACTGTTGGTCGGGCCCGAGGCGCTCGAACGATTGGCGGCCGACACGGAAGTGGGCATCGTCGTTTCGGCCATCGTTGGCAGCGCGGGTCTACGAAGCACCTGGGCGGCGTTGGATGCCGGCAAGACGGTGGCGCTGGCAAACAAGGAGAGTCTCGTCGTCGGCGGTCCGCTGATTACCGAGCTGGCCCGGCGGAGAAACGCCAAGATCCTTCCGGTCGATAGCGAACACAGCGCGGTGTTTCAATCGTTACAGGCGGGACGACCGCAGGAGGTGCGGCGGATCGTGCTGACTGCCAGCGGGGGGCCATTCCGCACATTTTCACCCGAACAACTTGCCCAAGTTACCGTAGCGGACGCTTTGGCCCATCCGACTTGGGCGATGGGGCCGAAAATAACGGTCGATTCGGCCACCTTGATGAACAAGGCGCTGGAGATCATCGAGGCTCGCTGGCTGTTTGGGCTGTCGGCCGAGCAGATCGGCGTGGTGATCCACCCGCAGTCGATCGTGCATTCGATGGTAGAATACAGGGACGGCTCGGTGATAGCCCAGCTTAGCCCCCCCGACATGAAGCTTCCGATTCAGTATGCGTTGACATGGCCGGAGCGGTGCGAAGGGGTGGCGGCGAAGCTCGACTGGAGCCGGGCGATGGAGTTGCGATTCGAGCCGCCCGATTTCGAGCGGTTCGGGGCGTTGCGGTTGGGGCTTGAGGCGGCCGCGGCAGGCGGAACGGCCGGCGCGGTCCTCAACGGGGCCAACGAGGGGGCGGTGGCCGCGTTCCTCGACGGCCGGCTCCCCTTCGACAAGATCGTGCCCGCCTGCAAAAGCACTTTAGAGAACCATCATTTCAACCCCAGCCCCAGCCTCGACGAAGCGCTCGAGGCCGACCGTTGGGCACGCCAGGAGGTGTTGCGTTGGAGTATGCGATAGGCTTGACCGTCGTGATTCTCAAGGTCGCCGTCGGCCTGGGGTTCGTGATTTTCGTCCACGAGTTGGGCCACTTCACCGTGGCCAAGCTCTGCGGGGTGAAGTGCGAGAAGTTCTACCTCGGTTTCGACATCGCGGGTCTGAAGTTCTGCAAGTTCCGCTGGGGCGAGACCGAGTACGGCATCGGCATCCTCCCGCTGGGCGGATACGTGAAGATGCTCGGCCAGGAGGACAATCCCGCCAAGCTGCGCGAGGAGATGGAGCGGGCGAAAACCGCAGCCGCAACAGAAAGTCAGGAAGGGCTGGGCACTTCAGTGCCCGGCGAAGTCGGCAGTCGGCAGTCGGCAGTCGGCAGTGAATCCGAAGGCCCCCGCAATCAACAATCAACAATCAGCAATCCACAATCTCTCTACGACCCGCGCAGTTTTCTGGCGAAGAGCGTGCCGAAGCGGATGGCGATCATCTCGGCCGGCGTGATTATGAACCTGATCTTCGCGTTCGTGATGGCCGTGGTGGCCTTCGGCATTGGCACGGAAGAGCCGCCGGCTGTCGTGAGCGAGTTGTTGGCGGGTTATCCGGCCTGGTGCCAGGCAGAATTGCGGCCAGGCGATGAAATCCTCGAAATCGCCGGTCGGAGGATCGAGAGATATCGCGATGTATTGACCACTGTCGGCCTTAATGACATCGACGTGAAGGAGGGGGTGGTGCTGTTGGTGCATCGGCCGGGTGTGAAGGCACCGCTCAAAATCACACTACACCGCGGCACTTTGGTGGGAGATTTTAGGATCGGCTTGTCCATTCCGCGGAGCACGAAGCTAATGCGTGGTGATACGACGCAACTGATCCGCCGGCGTCACGCCGTCATGCCCGGTTCGGCGGCCGCGGCGGCGAAATCGAAGTTTTGCAATGGCGATCGGATCGTCGCCATTGACGGTACGGCAATAAGCAACTACGGTCAGATTGTTGCCGAGCTGGCCCGCAAAGTCGATGAGCGGATTTCGGTGACGGTCGAACGGAGAAAGAAGCACGCCGGCCGACCGACCGGCGAGGTCGAGCGTTTGACGATTCCCGTCGAGCCGCAGCCGCTTCGCGACTTGGGACTGGTGATGGGCATGGGCGAAATCACGGCGATTCAGGCCGATTCCCCGGCGGCGAAGGTGGGCATTCGTGCGGGCGACCAGATTCTGGATCCCGACGGCGATCCGATGACGCTATCCGACCGCCTCTTACGGCAGGCCGGCAAGACCGTCAAGCTGGCGGTGAAGCGAAAAAAGGAAACGAAGACGTTTTCGGTGCAGTTGCGGGAGCCCGAGTTCGTGGCCTCGTCGAACTTCCTCGACAGCCCGGTCGAGGCCGCCGCGCTCGGCATCACGTATCAGGTGCTCAATCGTGTCGATCGGGTGATTCCGGGAAGCCCGGCCGCCAAAGCCGGCATTAAGCCGGGCGACGTGATCGTTCGCGTCAAACTGACTCCGCCGGATGCGAAAGCCTTGAAAGCGCTGGGCATTGAGTGGATGGACGACTTGGCGGAGATGGCCGTTGACCAAATCGATTTCGACGAAAAGAATCACAATTGGCCCTTGGCGTTCGGCGCCTTGCAAAGCTATCTTACCGGCACGACGGTGGATTTGACGTACTGTCGCGGGAAAGAGGAACACACGATCGAGAAGATGATACCGGTCGATTCTTCCCGGCGTCACAGCCGAGACCGCGGATTCTGCTTCGACGTCTTGATGGAGGGGCACAAGGGCTGCTCGCTCGGCGAGGCATTGGCCCTGGGCGGCAAGGAGACGCTTGACGACGTGACGCTCGTCTTCCGCACCGTGAAGGCGCTAAGCACGAACAGAGTTTCAGCACGGAAATTGGCCGGGCCATGGACGATCGTCAAGATGGCACGCGACGCCGCCGACGCAGGCAACGCCGAACTGCTGCTGTTTCTCACCCTGCTGAGCGCCAACCTGGCCGTGCTCAACTTCCTGCCGATTCCCGTGCTCGATGGCGGCCATTTCGTGCTGCTGGCCTACGAGGGCATCCGCGGCAAGCCGGCCAACGAAAAAGTGCAGGCTGTGCTGGCCTACATCGGCCTTGCACTAATCCTCGCCCTGATGGTGTGGGCGCTCGGGCTCGACTTCGGCCTGATTTCGCGGCACTAAACGAGTAGGGTGGGATAAACGTAGCGCAGTGTGCCACTGCTTCGCAGAAGCAGTGCCGGGCGCAGCCCGCTGCACCGGCACGGCTGGTTCTAAGCAGTGTCACGCGGTCACCGGTCACTCGATCCATCCGCCGCCCAAGACTCGATCGCCGTCGTAACAGACCGCGGCCTGGCCGGGAGCGACGGCATGACAGGGCTCGTCGAAACGGACGTGGAATCGCCCGGCCGGCAGAAGTTCCACCGTGGCCGCCGCCGGCCGACTGCGGTAGCGAATTTTGACTTGGGCACGAAAGCAGGGGAGAGAGGAGAGGGGAGAGGGGAGAGGGGAGAGGGATTGTTGATTGTTGAATGTCGATTGTTGATCGGTGAAATTTTCGGATTTCTGATTTCGGATTTCAGATTCACCGCCGACTGCCGACTGCCGACTGCCGACTTCACTGGGCGCTGAAGTGCCCAGCCCTTGCTCCTGAACCCTAAACCCTGATCCCTCTCCCCTCTCCTCTCTCCCCTCTCCCCTCTCCTCCGTCAGCCAATTCGCGTTGGCGGCGTACAACTCGCGTCGGGCGAGCTCGTCGTGCGTGCCGAGCACCACGCGGTGCGTGTCGGGCTCGACGCGGACCACGTACCGCGGCTCTCCGAGCGCCACGCGCAGCCCCTTGCGCTGGCCGACGGTGAACCGCTCGAATCCGTCGTGACGGCCGACCACCGTGCCGTCGGTCGTGACGATCTCGCCCGAGGTGTCGAGTTGCCCGCGATGCTGGCGGATGAACCGGGCGTGATCCTGGTCGGGCACGAAGCAGATTTCCTGGCTATCGCGCTTGGCTGCCACGCGCAAGCCCAGCCGCTCGGCAATCCGCCGAATCTCCTGCTTGTGATGCTCGCCGAGCGGGAACATCAGCCGCGGGAGCAAGTGCCGCTCGATGCCGAACAACACGTATGACTGGTCCTTCGACTCGTCGAGGCCGCGGCACAGCGCGATCTCCTGGTGGGGCAGACATTCCTGTCTGCCTTCTATGCCGCATTTCGCCTGGCAGACAGGAATGTCTGCCCCACCGTGCAGTCGGACCAGCCGGGCGTAATGGCCGGTGGCGACGTATTCGGCCCCGATGCTGTCGGCATAGTCGAACAACCGGCCGAACTTCAGCCAGGTGTTGCAGACGATGCACGGATTCGGCGTTCGACCCGCCGTGTACTCGGCGACGAAGTAATCGACGATCCGGGCGAATTCCCGCTCGAAGTTGACCGCGTAGAAGGGGATATTGAGCGTATCGGCCACGCGGCGGGCGTCGGCGGCATCGGCGGCGGTGCAGCAACCCTGCTTGCCGAAACTCCCCTCGCCGGGCACCGACCGAAGGTTGGTCGGGAGAGGGGCCGGGGGTGAGGGCTGCTCTTGCCCATGCCGCATGAACAGCCCGACGACGTCGTGCCCCTGCTCGCGGAGCAGCCAAGCCGCCACGCTGCTATCGACTCCGCCGGACATGGCCAGGACGACGCGGGACATGAATCCATTAGACCACGCTTTCCCGGCGACCGGCAAGGGCCGAAGCGCAGCGGCACATTTCGCCTTTCCACACCTCCCGAAGACGAATATAATGCCTTGGCGAACTTGGCTCTCAAGGAGAATGCGTCATGGAGCAGGAACTAGTCGATCAGGCCGAGGCGATCGAAGGCATCCGCAAGGGCCTGAAGTCCGTCCAGGAGGGACGCACCCGCGCGGTGGAGAAAGTATTTGAGGAAATTCGACAAGAGCATGAAGTAGCGCGATCGAATCACGTCGGAAGGCAAATTGGAAATCAGGGACGTCTATCTTTGGATTAACTATGGAACACGAACTAGTCGATCGGGCCGAGGTGATTCAACAGCGGATTCTTCAACTGAGGGACTCTCTTTGACTACGAAGGCAAACGGAAGCAGGCGGCGGAAATCGAAAATCGCATGGCCGCTCCCGATTTCTGGGCCAACCAGGAACGCGCCCGCGAAGTCGTCGGCGAGTTGAAGGGGCTCAAGGCGGTGTTGAAGCCGCTGGAAGAGGTGCTCAAGGCGGCCGAGAATCTGGCGGTGTTGGTCGAGATGGCCCAGGAAGACGACGATTTGGCGGCCGAAGTGCCCGGCGAGCTGGATCGGTTGCAGCAGTCGCTCGAAGTGATGGAGACGAAGGCCCTCTTGAGCGGCCCGTTGGACGCCAATGCCGCGCTGCTGACGATCAACGCCCGCGACGGCGGCACCGACGCCAACGATTGGGCCGAAATGCTCTTGCGGATGTATCTCAATTGGGCGAAAGACCACGACTGCGAAACCGAATTGCTCGACCGTCAGGACAACGAGCAGGCGGGCATCAACAGCGCCACGATCGTCGTCCGCGGGCCGATGGCCTACGGGTATCTCAAAGGCGAGAGCGGCATCCACCGGCTGGTGCGCATCAGCCCCTTCAACGCCGAAGCCAAGCGGCAAACCAGCTTCGCCGCCGTCGACGTTTCGCCCGAAGTCTCAGAGCAAGTCGATATTGAAATCCCCGACGACGACCTGGAGGAGCAGGTATTTCGCGCGAGCGGCCCCGGCGGGCAGCACGTCAACAAGACGTCGTCCGCGGTGCGGCTGATTCACAAGCCGACGGGCATCGCCGTGGCGTGCCAGAGCGAGCGGAGCCAGCATAAGAACCGCTCGACCGCCATGAAGATGCTCCGCGCGCGGTTGGCCCGAGTGGAAGAAGAGAAACGCGAGGCCGAGCAAGCGGCCAAGTACAACCAGATGCCCAAGGTCGGCTTCGGCTCGCAAATCCGCAGCTACTTCCTGCATCCCGAACAGCGGGTGAAGGACTCGCGGACCGGCCACAGCGACACCAGTTTCCACCGCGTGCTGGACGGCGACATCCAGGGCTTTCTCGACGCCTACCTGCGATTCCGAGCGGGGAAAGAGTAGCGGCGGCGGGAACGCCAGGGCGACGCGAATCGCCACCTGCGTTGTCGCAAAATCAAGGCGAATTGTCGGCTTCTGCCATTGGGTCGTTGCGTAAAATGGAGGTGACGGAGGTTGTTGCCCGTCTGTCCACCCCCTTTACCCAGCGATCCGCAGATCATGACACCGCTCACCACCGAGATTCCGCCGATCGGAGAATACGCCACTGTCCGCGTTAGCAGGAGTCGAGCCGCTCCGTCTCATGTCGCGGCAGTTCCTTCCAGCAAGAAGACCGAGGCCGGCTCGCGGATCGGCTTGTTCGGCATCGGCTTGGATACTTATTGGCCGCAGTTTCCCGGCCTTTTCGAACGGCTCCGCGGCTATCAGGCCGTAATCGCCGGCAGGCTGAAGGAACTGGGCGGGGACGTTGTTGACGTCGGCATCGTCGATAATCCGCTGAAATCTCGTGAAGCCGCCGAGCGTTTCCGCCGCGAGGGCGTCGATCTGGTTCTTCTGAACGTCTCGACGTACGCGCTGTCGTCCACGGTCTTGCCGGTGGCACAAATGGTCGCCGCGCCGATCGTCGTGTTGAATTTGCAGCCGGTGCCGAGGCTCGACTACGCCGCGTTCAACGCCTTGGGCGACCGCCGAACGATGACGGGCGCGTGGCTCGAACATTGCCAGGCATGTTCGGCCCCGGAGATCGCTTGCGTCTTTCGTCGGGCCGGCATCGATTACCGGCTGGTGACCGGCTATCTCGACGACCGGATCGCATGGAAGCAGATCGCCGAATGGGTCGAGGCCGTCAAAGTTCGCCGGGTGATGCGGGAGAACCGCGTCGGCATCCTCGGCCATTACTACTGCGGCATGTTGGACGTCTACAGCGACTTGACCCAGCAGTCGGCCGTCTTCGGCAATCACTTTGAACTGCTGGAAATGTGCGAGTTGCGACAACTGCGCGAGGAGGTGACGCCCGAGCGCGTTCGTGCGAAACTGCGGCAATTCTCCGACGAGTTCGCCGTCGATCCACAATGTCCGGCTGGCGAATTGGAGCGAGCCGCGCGAACTTCGTGCGCTCTCGATGCCCTGGTCGAACGGCATCAACTTGGCTCGATGGCCTACTACTACGAGAGCACCAGCGGCAGCGAGTACGAGGAGATCGTCACCAGCGTGATTCCCGGCAATACGCTATTGACGGCGCATGGCGTGCCGGTGGCGGGCGAGTGCGAAGTGAAAAACGTGCAGGCGATGAAAATCATGGACGCCTTCGGGGCGGGCGGATCGTTTTCGGAACTGTACCTGCTGGATTTCGACGACGACGTGGTGCTGTGGGGACATGACGGTCCCGCACATGCGGCCATCGCCCAGCACAAAGTGGGCCTGCTGCCGCTGCCCGTGTATCACGGCAAACCGGGAAAAGGACTCTCGATTCAGATGGAGGTCAAGAACGGCCCGGTCACTTTCCTGGCGGTCGTTCAAGACGGGGCGGGCAAACTATCGTTGTTGACGGCCGAGGGCGAATCGGTGCCCGGGCCGACGTTGCAGATCGGCAATACGAACAGCCGCTATCGTTTTTCCATCGGCGCGAGAGGGTTCGTGAACGCCTGGTGCGAGGCGGGGCCTGCCCACCATGCGGCCATCGGCATCGGACATGTCGCCGACAAGATCGAGAAGCTCGCGTCTCTGCTGCGAATTCAAGTCACCCGCGTTTGCTGACCGGATGCAACGCCGCGTCACTTGCCGTCGAACCCGAAATAACGGGCCGCGTTGCCGTAGCAGATGTCGCCGACCATCGCGCCGATCAGTTCCACGTCGTCGGGCAGCAGCCCTTGCTCCATTTCCGTGCCGAGCAGGTTGCACAGAATTCGGCGGAAATACTCGTGCCGCGTGTAGGACAGGAACGACCGGCTGTCGGTCAACATGCCGACAAACCGGCTCAACAGCCCCTGGTTCGAGAGCGAAGCGAGCTGCTTCTCCATCCCGTCCTTCTGATCGAGGAACCACCAGCCGCTGCCGAATTGCATCTTGCCGGGCGTCGTGCCGTCCTGGAAATTGCCGATCATCGTGGCCACGACTTCGTTGTCGGCCGGGTTGAGATTGTAGAGGATCGTCTTGGCCAGCCGGCCGTCGCGGTCCAAGCGGTCGAGGAATCGCGCCATCGGGCACGGCAACCACGAAATCGCCGATCGAATCGAAACCGGTGTCTGGGCCGAGCGCCTGAAACATCCGCGAGTTGTTGTTCCGCAGGGCGCCGAAGTGGAACTGCTGCACCCAGCCCTTCGCGTGATCCATCACGGCCAATTCATAGAGCATCGCCGACTTGAACTCGGCAATCTGGCCGGGCTCCAGCGTCTTGCCGCTTCGTAGTCGCCGGAAGGCGGCCGCAATCTCGCCCGGCGTGTAGTCGGCGGCGTAAAACGTCTCGATGCCGTGGTCCGAAAGCCGGCAGCCCGCCGCGTGGAACCAGTCGTGCCGCTGCCGCAGGGCGTCGAGAAAGCGATCGAAACGGTCGCTCACCTCGATCCCGCTTACGGCCGCCAGGTGATCGGTCCAGGCGTTGAAAGCGGCCGGCCATTCGACGGCCATCGCCTTGTCGGGCCGAAACGCCGGCAGCACCTTGATCGTAAACGACGAGTCGGCCGCCATCGTCCGATGGTGTTCCAGTGTCTCGGTGGGATCGTCGGTCGTGCAGACCAGCACGACGTTCATCTGCCGCATGATGCCGCGGGCCGAGAACTCGGGCCGGGCGAGCTTCGCGTTGCACTCGTCCCAGATGCCGGCCGCCGTGGCGGGATTGAGCAGCCGATCGCTGATCCCAAACGGCCGCTTCAATTCGAGATGTGTCCAGTGATACAGCGGGTTGCGGAGCGTCTGCGGGACGGTCTCGGCCCATTTCTGGAATTTCTCCCAATCCGAGGCGTCGCCGGTGCAGTAGCGTTCCGGCACGCCCGCGGTGCGCATCGCCCGCCACTTGTAATGGTCGCCGTGCAGCCAGATTTGCGAGAGGTTCTCGAAGCGGCGATCCGTGGCGATGTCGCCGGGCGGAAGATGGCAGTGATAATCGATGATCGGTTGCTGCTTGGCGAAACGATGATACAATTCGGCAGCGCAATCGTTCCGCAGCAGGAAGTTGTCCGTAATGAAAACGTCGTTCATGGGTCCGGATTCAACAAAAAAACCCCGCCGCTCGCGGCGAAGCGAAACGGCGGGGCCGGAACAGAGAAGAGGCCGATGACTCTGAATATAGCAAGTCTAAAGTTTCTGTCTAGTAGCGCCGCACGATTTTCTTCGTTTTCTTTGATTGCCAAGACCCCAAGAAACCTAACCCGATCTAGGGGGTGATTTTGCCTGTCTTTGTGAACCGCATAAGCCAATGCAATTAATGCTAGCTGTGATAGGAAAAATCTAAGTGCAATGAGGACATGGAGAATTCGCTCAATGATGGCTGACTTTGACGATTACATGCGAGTTTGCGAGGCGGCGGTCCGGGCAGGCGGCCGGGTCGTTCAAGACTGGGCCGGGCGATTTGACGTTCGAAAAAAAGGGCCGGCCGATTTGGTCACCCAGGCCGACTTCGCTTCGCAGGAGGTCGTCCGCAAGATGGTCCTGACGGCCTTTCCGCACCATTCCCTCTTGGGCGAAGAGGCCGGGGACTGTCCCAATTTTCGCGGGCACCGCGGCGAAGCCGTTGTCGACGAAAATGGGACTGTCCCCTTTGAGGCCGCGCCTGTTCAAGCAGCCGGGACGGCTACGCCACAAAGCGAATACCGCTGGATCGTCGATCCGCTGGACGGAACGACGAACTACGTCCACGGCGTCCCGCATTATTGTGTTTCGCTGGCGTTGGAGCGCAACGGCCGCCTGCTGGTCGGCGCGGTGTACGATCCGGTTCTCGACGAGTGTTTCACGGCCATCGCCGGCCGCGGCGCATGGCTGAACGGGCGGCCGATTCACGCCAGCGGCGTTTCGACGCTCTCCGAGTCGTTGGCGGCCGTGGGATTTCCCCCCAACGTACCGCCCGACGCGCCCGACCTGCGGCTGTTCCTTGCGATGCTTCCGCACTGCCAAGGGATTCGCCGCACCGGTTCTTCGGCGTTGAACCTCTGCTACCTGGCGGCTGGCCGTTTCGACCTCTACTGGTCATATTCGACGCGAATTTGGGACGTGGCGGCGGGCGTGTTGATCGTGCGCGAGGCCGGCGGCTGCGTCACCTCGCCCGACGGCGGCGAGTTCTCGCTCGAAGAAGCCCATTTTCTCGCGGCGGCGACGCCGGAGTTGCACGCGAGATTGCGGGAAATCGCGCTCGGTGCCCCGAAGGGGCGAGACTCGAAAGCCCAGGAATCAGCTATAAGGAATCAGCTATAAGGGCAACGCCCTGGGGAGCGGGGTGCATTGTGACCGCGTGTCGGCCCAACGGGCCAATCGTTCGGCGAACCGTTGGCCCGTTGGGCCGACGAGCGTGTTCTCTGGCGACATTTTCCCCAGAGCGTTGCCTGGGCTGGGAGAATCCGGCGCCTTCGGAGCAGTCATCCTGTTGCCAAGAAATCTTGCCGCGCCCGTCAGACCTGAAGCCCAGCAAAGCCTTCTTTTCGCCCGTCAATTTTGCTCGGTTTTTCCACGAAAAGAACTTACATACCCTATCTCCGCTCCGCAAAAGGACTTGCCCCAACCCGCAACGCGTTGATTACGTTTCCCGCAATCAAAAAGCCTCGCGAAAAAGTGAACCAATTTCCTTGAAACGACAGATTTTCCTTGAATCGTCTCCATCGGGGACGGGGAAGCGAAGGGGCGAAAAAGCAGCGGTGTCAAGTTGGCGGCCGTCAACTCCCCGTGGCTAAACCACGTTTCTCACCCCGCAGGGAAGATAGGCAGCAGCGTGTTCGATGGGGCAGACGTTCCTGTCTGCCAGTTCGGTGGGGCAGACATTCTTGTCTGTCATAATTGCCGCATTTTTCGCGGCAGACAGGAATGTCTGCCCCACTGTGGTAAGACGAGCCTACTCGACCGGCTTGCTGACCAGCACCACGTCCTGCTCCTGCTCGTCATTGAGCAGGAAGCCGCGGTTGCGGAAGGTGGCCAACATGCGGTTGTTGTCTTTCGAGACTTCGGCGACGACCTTTTTGACGCCCCAATGCTTGGCGACTTCGAGGCAGTAGTCCGTTAAGAGGCCCCCCAAGCCGTGGCCGTGCCAGCGATCGACGACGATCACGGCGTATTCGGCGGCCTCGTGGTCGGAGTCGGCCACCAGCCGCCCAATGCCGATCAGCTTCCGCTGCCCCTCCTCCTCGACCTCGGCCACGATCCCCAATTCGCGGTCGTAGTCGATGAAGCAGTAGCGGGTGGCCATCTCGTGCGTGGTCTGCTTGAACAAGTAGCTGAAGCGGAACCAGATCGATTGCGTCGAGCAACTGCCCAGCAACTCGTGCCACATCGGCTCGTCTTCCGGCTTGATCGGTCGGAGGATCACGTTGGTGCCGTCCTTCATCTGTCGCTCGGTGACGTACTCCTCGGGATACGGCCGGACGGCGAGGTGGGCGTATGGACGCACCGTGCGGACCACGAGATCGCGGTCGATCACCACGCGGGCGTCCAAGGCGATGACGTCCTCGGGCGTGACCAGCAGCGGGTTGATGTCCAACTCCTTGATCTCGGGATAGTCGGCCACGAGGTAGGAGAACCGCATGATGATTTCGATGAGCTTGTCGATGTTGGCGCCGGGCTTGCCGCGGTAGCCCTGCAACAGCGGCCACGACTTGAGCGATTCGAGCATGCGACGGGCCAGAGCCTCGTTCAGCGGCGGCAAACCGAGGGCGCGGTCCTGGAACACTTCGGCGGCGACACCGCCCATGCCCACCATGATCACCGAGCCGAAAATCGGATCCTTCTTCGTGCCCATAATCAGCTCGAAGCTGTTCGGATACGTGACCATCTTCTGCACGGTCACGCCGATGATGTCGGCGTCGGGGCGCTTCTGTTTGGCGCGGCTGGGTGATCTGCTCGAACGCCGCTCGCACCTTCTCGTCGGAGCCGACGTTCAGCATCACGCCGCCGACGTCGGTCTTGTGCGTGATTTGCGGCGAGTGGATCTTCAACACGACCGGATAGCCAAGATGGTGGGCCACTTCGATCGCCTCATCGGCCGTGCGAGCCGCCTGCGCCTTGGTTACCGGAATCTCATAAGACTCCAAGAACGCCTTCGACAGGTTTTCGGACAATACCTCGCCGCCTTCGGTGAGGATCGTATCGAAGACGCCCCGCAGCCGTTGGCGGTCGAGCAAGAACTCCAGTGGAACGTCTTTCGGCGTCTCGTGCAGGATTTCGAGATTGCGGGCGTAGGAAACCAAGTGCATGAACGCGCGGACCGCCTTCTCGGGCGTGTTGTACGTGGGGATTCCGGAGTTGTTGAGTATCTGGATGCCTTCGGCGACCACGCGTCCGCCCATCCAGGCGGCCAGCACGGGCTTGTGAGCATGGCCCGCCGCCTTGCCTACGGCCTGCGCAGTAGCCGTCGGATCGGTCATCGCCTGCGGCGTAAGAATCACCAACACCGCGTCGACGTTCTTGTCTTTGAGCACAATCTCCACGGCCTTGGCGAACCGATCGGGCGGGGCGTCGCCCAACACGTCGACCGGGTTGCCGTGCGACCAACACACCGGCAAGAGCTCGTTGAGCTGCGTCATCGTTTCGTCGGCAATCGAGGCCAATTTGCCGTCGCGGGCAATCAAGGCGTCGGTCGTCATCACGCCGGGGCCGCCGGCGTTGGTGATGATCGCCAGGCGGTCGCCCTTGGGCGTCTGCTGGCGGGCCAGCAACTCGGCGCAGTCGAACATGTCTTCGACCTGGAAGATTCGCTCGATGCCCGCCCGCTGAAATGCCGCCTCGTAGACCGCGTCGACGCCGGCCATGGCGCCGGTGTGCGATGCCGCCGCCTGCGCCGATTCCGCGAATCGACCGGCCTTGTAGGCCACGATCGGCTTCGTTCGCGCGAACGCGCGGGCCGCCGACATGAACTCGCGGGCTTCGCTGATCGACTCGATGTACAGGATGATCGAGCGGGTTTCGGTGGCCGAGCCGAAATAGTCGATCAGGTCGCCCATGCTCACGTCGAGCATGTTGCCCACCGAAACGAAATACGAGAACCCGATGCCTTCGTCCAACGCCCAATCGAGCACCGACGTGCAGAGCGCGCCGGACTGAGAAATGAAACCGATGTGTCCCTTGGTGGGCGAAGCGGCGGCAAAACTGGCGTTCAGGCAGATTCCCGGCACAATGATGCCCAAACAGTTCGGGCCAAGAATCCTCATGCCGTCGAACTTTCGCTGCTCCGCTCGAACCAGGGCTTCGAGCTTCCGGCCTTCGGCGCCGATCTCGCGGAACCCCGCCGAGATAATCACCAACCCCCTGGTTCCCGCTTCTCCGCATTGCCGAACCAGGGCGGGCACAGAGGGGGCGGGCGTGCAAATCACCGCCAAATCCGCCGCGTGCGGCAGGCTGGGAATGTCCTTGTAGGCCTGGATCCCTTGGACCGACTCGCGCTTCGGGTTGACCGGATAAACCACCCCTCGAAAGCCCGATCCAACCAAATTCCTCAGTACGGTGTATCCAACGCTCGTCGGCGCGTCGCTGGCGCCGATGACGGCAATTCGATGCGGGTCAAATATCTTATCGAGATTCCGAATGCTCAAGATCTACTCCTCAATGGGGCCGTTCAATGTGGGATCGAGACTGTCAAGACCGGGCAGCAGCCAATTATACGTCAAACTACACATCATAGCGTGTTGGCAGCGATTGCAAAAGGGTTGGGGATTGCGCTATTGGCGCGGTAGTGGGATTCGGTGTGAGGAGGACCTCGGCGATGGCCTGGCAAGACGTAGCGATTATGCAAGTCAGAACGGGCAAGTGCAGGGATGACGCTCTTGCGGGCTGCGAGACAAAACCGCTACCCCACTTTGGACTGGTTTTTTGGCTCCCGGTTGCCCGCGTCCCTTCGCCGAAAGGGTGGCACTATCGGCTTCTCCAGCAGTGCTGGAAAAAAGTTCGGACGACCCAGCCATGCCATCCGACAGTCTGGAAGAAACCGGCGTGCGCGCGGATATTCAACGGCGGAGGGAAAAAGGGGACAGGTCCAATTTGCCGGAACGGCCCGGAGGGTGCTTCGCACAAATTGGGCCTGTCCCCTTTTTCCCAGCGTGCAACCGCGTTACTCGCCGGTGTACGGCAGCAGGGCCATGAAGCGGGCTCGCTTGATCGCCTTGGTCACGGCGTGTTGGCTGATGGCCGTGCATCCGCTCTTGCGGCGGCTGATGATTTTGCCCTGCCGGTTGGTGAGCTTTTTCAGCAATTCCACGTCCTTGTAATCGACGTACATCGGCCGCGGCCGTTTTCCGTCGAACAAAAATCGGATCCTTCTTCTTCGTGCGGACCTTCGCCTTCGCACGCCGCTTGCTAACCTTGTTGACTTGAAGTCGCCTTACCATAAGCAATCCCCGGCTGGACACTGTCGAGTTTTTCCGCGTCCCGGTCCGACCGCGCAGGCCATCCAGGACCGGGAGAAACATCTAAGTGTACCAGAATCGGACAGCTATACAAGGCGTGATGAGGGGACTTGGTGAACAAGCCTTTCGGCGCCGGCAACGCACCCCGCTGATGGGCTGTTTGCGCCTGTTGCTTTCTGGCCGGCACGGTGATCCTCAGAGCAGTGAGGAATCTCGCCGCGTTAAGATTTGACGGCGAATTCATATCAAGGTACACTGGATTGAATGGACCGGTTCGTAAAGGCCCGTCCCATGCTATGGACTACGACATCGAGGTGGGATTCGTGGCAAATCGAGTTCTGTTGGTCGGGGCGATTCTGCTGGTTGGGATGGCCTTTACGGCGGGTTGCGGACAGCGTTCCCAAGGTGCAGGGCCAACGCCCGGCGACGCGGCGCCGCCGCCCGAGGTCGTCGTCAGCAAGCCTGTGACGCGGGTGATTACCGACTACTATGAATTCCCCGGTCAAACGGCCGCGGTGGGCGAAGTGGAAGTCCGTGCCCGCGTCACCGGTTACCTCGTCAAAGTGAATTTCGAGGACGGCCAGAACGTGAAGAAGGGCGATCTGCTCTACGAGATCGACCCGCGGCCGTACCAGGCGGCATTGGACCGGGACCGCGGCGAATTGGCGCGGCTGCACGCCCTGCTGGAGAAGGCCAAGGCCGACATGGCCCGCAGCGAGCGGCTCCGCCCGTCCGGGGCCATCAGCCAGGACGAGTACGAGCAGCGCAAGGCCACGCTGAAGGTCCACGAGGCGTCGATCCAGACGGCCAAGGCCGCGGTGCGCGACGCCGAATTGAACCTGGAGTTTACCCGGATCACCTCGCCGATCGACGGCCGCGTCAGCCGCACGCGGATTACCGAGGGCAATTTGGTGCAGCCGGGCACCAACGACGCGGCCGTGTTGACCATGGTCGTTACCAAGAATCCGATCTACGTTTACTTCAACGTCGACGAGGAGGCGCTGCTGAAGTACCAGGAGCTTGCCCTGCGGCAAGGGAAGGATCTTCACCCGAAGCGGCTGAAGGATCTGAAGATTCCCGTCGAAATCGGCCTGGCCAACGAGAAGGGCTTCCCGCATGCCGGAGTGATCGATTTCGCCGACAACAAGGTGGATCGCACGACGGGAACGCTGCGGGTTCGCGGCGTTTTCGAGAACGACAAGGAATATCTGACGCCGGGGCTGTTCGTCCGCGTGCGAATCCCCTTCGGCGATCCGCACCGATCGCTTCTCGTTCCGGAAGACGCGGTCAGCCGCGATCAGCGGGAGCGATTCCTGTTGACGGTCAACAAGGAAAAGAAGGTGGAATATCGGAAGGTCCAGGCGGGAACCCTGCACGAACGCATGATGGTGATCGAATCGGGCATTGGCCCCGACGATTGGGTAATCGTCAGAGGGTTGCAGCGCGCCCGGCCGGGAATGACGGTCACTCCGCGGCATCTCGACGAGAAGAGCGTGGCCGGGTCGTCGTCGTCTGAGTCGCCGGTGGCCAAGACAGCCGGTCGCGGCAAAACGACCTAGGAGGCCCATCAAGTATCCGGCGCACGCCGTGTGCCGAACGCGAATCGACAACCCTCCGCAAAACTCCAAGACACGGCACACGGCGTGTGCCGAATACGAGGCCCGCCCGCCGATGTTTTCCCGTTATTTCATTGACCGCCCGATCTTGGCCTCCGTGCCGTCGATCCTGGTCACGTTGCTCGGGCTGGCGGCGGTTTACAATCTGCCCGTGGCGCAGTATCCCGAGATCACGCCGCCGACGATTCAGGTCGTCTGCAACTATCCCGGCGCCAACGCGCAGGTGGTGGCCGACACCGTGGCCGCGCCGATCGAGCAGCAGGTCAACGGCGTCGAAGACATGCTCTACATGTCGTCGCAGAGCAGCAACGACGGCAGCTACAGCCTGATGGTCACCTTCAAGGTCGGCACGAATCTGGACATGGCCCAGGTGCTGGTGCAGAACCGCGTCGCCTTGGCCCAGCCGATTCTGCCCGACGTGGTGAAACAGATCGGCGTGTCGGTCAAGAAGCGATCGCCCGACCTGATGTTCATCGTGAACCTCTATTCGCCCAAAGAGCGGTACGACCAGTTGTACATGAGCAACTACGCCCTGATCCAGGTCAGGGATGCGCTGGCGCGATTGGAGGGAGTGGGCGACGTGCTCATCTTCGGCCAGCAAGATTACAGCATGAGGGTGTGGCTGAATCCCTACCGGCTGACTTCCCGCAACTTGACGGCGGGCGACGTGGTCAAAGCGCTGCGCGAGCAAAACGTGCAGGTGGCCGCCGGACAGACCGGACAACCGCCGGCCACCGAAGGGGTCAACTTCCAGTACACGATGACCACGCTGGGCCGTCTCACCGAGCCGGAGCAATTCGGCGAGATCGTGCTGAAGACCGGGGCCGACGGGCAAATCACCCAGCTGCGCGACGTGGCGCGGATCGAACTGGGGGCGAAGAGCCAGGACATCAGCAACCACCTCGACAACATGCCGGCGATCGGAATGGGCGTCTTCCAACTGCCCGGCTCGAACGTGCTCGATACGGCGGCCCGCGTGAAGGCGAAGATGAAGGAGTTGAAGACGCATTTTCCCGCGGGCCTTGAGTACGCCATCGCCTACGACACGACGCCCTACATCAGCGAGTCGATCAGCGAGGTCTTTCGCACGCTCCGCGACGCCGTGCTGCTGGTGGCGGTCGTCGTGCTCGTGTTCCTGCAGAATTGGCGTTCGGCGCTGATTCCGCTGGTCGCCGTGCCGGTGGCGATCATCGGCACCTTCGCCGCGATGGCCGTGATGGGATTCAGCCTCAACACGCTTTCGCTCTTCGGGCTGGTGCTGGCGATCGGCATCGTGGTGGACGACGCCATCGTGGTGGTCGAGGCCACCGAGCATCACATCGAGCAGGGAATGGCGCCGCGCGCCGCGGCCCACCAGGCGATGGCCGAGGTGTCGGCGCCGGTGTTCGCCATCGGCCTGGTGCTGACGTGCGTGTTTCTGCCTTGCGTGTTCATTTCGGGAATCACGCGGCCTGTTTTTCCGCCAGTTCGCCTTGACGATCGCGGTTTCGACCGTGCTTTCGACGATCAACTCGCTGACGCTTGAGCCCGGCGCTGTGCGCCATTTTGCTGAAGCCGCGCGCGCCCATCGCGATCCGCTTTCGTGGCTGCTGAATCATCCTGCTCGGCTGGTTCTTCAAGGGTTTCAACAAGGTTTTCGCCTGGTCGACCGCCGGTATACCTGGCCGTCGTCGGCAAGCTGCTGCGAGTGAGCGTGTTGGTGCTGCTGGTTTACGGGGGCCTGTTGTATCTGACGGTGTGGAGTTTCGGCAAGATCCCGACCGGCTTCATTCCCGCCCAGGACCAGGGATACCTCTTTACGGCGATCCAGCTTCCCGACTCCTCCTCGATGGAGCGCACCGAGGCGGTGGCGGCGAAGGCCACCGAAGTGGCGATGCACACCAAGGGAATCGCCCACGCCATCAGCGTCACCGGCTTGTCGTTCATCCTGGGGGCGAACGGTTCGCACCTGGCGACGATGTTCATCGTTCTCGATCCGTTTGACAAGCGGGAGACGCCCGACCTGAGCGCCGACGCGATTGCGCAGAGGCTGCGGGCGGGGTACTTCAAAGCGATTCCCGAGGCCGATCTGCTCGTGTTCGGCTCCCCGCCCGTTCGAGGTCTCGGCAACGCCGGCGGCTTCAAGATCATGATCGAAGACCAAGGCAACGCCGGTTTGCAGGAGCTTCAGGATCGCACCGACGACATCATTCAGGCTGGAAGCGACACGAAGAACACCGGGCTGATCGGTCTGAAGAGCATGTTTCGCGCCAACTCGCCGCAGTTGTACGTCGATATCAACCGCACGAAATGCAAGACGATGAACGTGGCCCTAAGCGACGTTTTCGAGACGCTGCAGGTCGAGCTGGGCGGGCTGTACGTGAACGATTTCAACGAGTTTGGACGAAGCTGGCAGGTGAACGCCCAGGCCGACATCCCCTACCGAATGCAGCCGGACGACCTGCGGCGATTGCAGGTGCGGAACGCCCAGGGACAGATGGTTCCGCTGGGTGCCGTGGCGACGGTCCGCGACAGCACCGGCCCGTTCGTGATCAATCGCTACAACCTCTTTCCCGCCGCCGCCATCAACGGCATGGCCCTGCCCGGCATGAGCACCGGCCAGGTGATCGCAGAAGGTGCAGGACATCGTCAAGGAGAATCTGCCGTCGTCGCTGGGCTATGAGTGGACCGACCTGATGTACTTGCAGATCATCGCCGGCAGCACCACGTTGTTCGTCTTCGCCGGGGCCGTCGTGCTGGTGTTCCTGGTATTGGCCGGGCCAGTACGAAAGCTGGTCGCTGCCGCTGGCGGTCATCTTCGTCGTGCCGATGTGCATCCTCTGCTCGGTGGCCGGGGTGGCCATCGCGCGGATGGACATCAACATCTTCACCCAAATCGGCTTTCGTCGTCCTAGTCGGCCTGGCCAGCAAGAACGCGATTCTCATCGTGGAATTCGCCAAGTCGAAGCGCGAATCGGGCATGCCGCGGCACGAGGCCACTTTGGCCGCCTGCCGGCTGCGGCTGCGGCCGATCATGATGACCTCCTTCGCGTTCATCCTCGGCGTGCTGCCGCTGGTGATTTCCACCGGCGCCGGCTCCGAAATGCGGCGAACGCTCGGCGTGGCCGTTTTCAGCGGCATGTTGGGCGTCACCCTGTTCGGCATCTTCCTGACGCCCGTCTTCTTCAACGTCATCCAGTGGTTCAGCGACCGCCGGCAGCAGCGGCGGGCGGCGCGGGATTGATACCGGGTGTCTGCGGGGCAACGTTCTTCGACGGGCCCTTCGGCGGCTCTTTCCGCTCCTCGGCAAAGCGATTGTCGACTCCATTGTGGCCTATTATGCCGGTTCGGTATAACCCCCGTGGGCTGGATTTCGCGGGAAGCAGGGTGCCCTGATCGAGGAGTCGCCGTTGGCCAAAGGGATGCGGCCTGGAGTGGAATGTGCTCGCAATTTGTTTCCGTGCATAGACTTGCGGCGATGTTCTCCGACGGCGACCATCGTTGCGGCGGCCTCCCCCGGCCGGGGCTCGGCCGTGGATCATTGTTGAACGCCACCCCCGGCCACCATAAAATAGAGGACATGTCCGCCGCTCCCGCTCCGTCGCTGTTCAACAGTTGGGAAACCGTTCGCTGCGAATTGCTCCACACGCGGGTTTGCGATCTTGGGCTGAAGATCGAGGGCTCCCCGTTGGAGCCGTTCACCGAGCGGCTGCACCGCGAGTTCGCCGCGAAGAAGCTGGTGTTTCGCCCGTCGTTCTACCTGACCGACGCCTGGGGTTGCCCCGACCGGGTGCCGGTCATCGGCATCCCCTTCTATCTGGCCGACAAACGGCTCGCCCGCATCGAGGAGGAGCAGACCAGCGAGATCGAGGACGACCAGATGACGATGATGCTGCTTCGTCACGAGGCCGGCCATACGATCAGTTATGCCTATCGGCTGTGGAAGGATCCCGCCTGGGTCGAAGTTTTCGGGCCGTTCTCGAAGCCGTATCGCGAGAATTTTCATCCACAGCCGTTGAGCCGGGAGTTCGTTCGGCACATCCACGTCAGTCAGTACGGGCGGACCTACGCCCAGAAGCACCCCGACGAAGATTTCGCCGAGACGTTCGCCACCTGGCTCACCCCTCGCTCGAACTGGCGCAAGCGGTATCGCTACTGGCCGGCCTTGAAGAAACTGCAATACGTCGACTCCCTGATGCGGCGGATCGGCAAGAAGGCGCCCCGTTGCAGGAACCGCAAGCTGCTCTACCCGGTCGAAGAGATGACGATGCCGTTGGCCGAGCATTACGGCCAGCGTGCCGAGCGTTTTCGGGCGGCGGCGCAGGGGTTCGTCGACGACAAGCTGCGGACGGTGTTTCCTCGCATGGTGGGCAATTCGGCGATTTCCGCCCGCGACCTGCTGCGCAAGAACCGCAAGCACATCCTGGAACGGCTGGTCCGCTGGTCGACGCTCGATGAGAACGACGCCGACGCGATTTTGGCGAAGCTGGAGGATCGCGCCGCTGCGTTGCGTCTGAAATTGCCTCGCCGCCAACAGGACGAGAAGCTGTTGGACGTGGCGGCGATGGCGACGGCGTTGGCGGTCGAATTCGCCTATTGCGGCCGGCTGATGGGCTGATACTTGGTTCAAAAAGTCCCTGCCGGCGAGAAACGCCCCCCGATTGCAATCGGGGGGCTTTGGATGGAGCTTATCGCGCGGGTTGCGCGGGCAACACGAGATCATCGGCCGCCGCGGGCATCGCTTCGATCGTTTCCGTCTGTTCGCTGAGGTCGCGGCTGATTCCCACCAGCCCGTAGACCGTTCCTTGCCCGTCGAAGAGCGGTATTTTTGTGGTCACGACGGTCTTCCAATTGCCGGCCGCCCCCAGATGCGGATTCGTTCTTGTTGATCAGCGGCTGGCCCGATTGGAACAGTCTTTCCTCGTCGGCGCGATACTCGGCCGCTTGCTCGGGCGGATAGAAATCGGCGTCGGTTTTTCCCAGCAGATCGTTCGGGTCGGCGACGCCCATCAGCCGCGCCGTGGCGAGATTCGCGGCCATGAAACCGGCTCTGCGCGTCCTTGACGTAGATGCAGTCGGGCAAGTTGTCGATCAACGTGCGGAGAAGATTCCGATCCTGCTCCAGTGCGGCTTCCGCCCGCTTGCGCTCGGTGACGTCGCGGCACGACTCGATGATGTGGGTCACTTCGCCGTCGTCATTGAAAACCGGGGCGGCGGTGACTTCGACGAAGACCTCCTTGCCCTCGGAATCGTAATGGGTGTGCGTTACCGTCACCGGGGCCTTGGTTGCGATGACCTCGCGCAAGCGGGCAATGATCGTTCCGCCCTTCGCAGGGAAGCGCCCGCTTGTGGGAGAGTTGATGACAGGCCAGGCATACCGCAGGGTCGATGCCGCCGGCCATTTCGCGGGCGGCGCGATTGGCCAGCGAGATGCTGTAGTCGCGGCCGATGACCAGCATCGTGTCGGGAATCGCGTCGATGACGGTTTGCAGGAAGGCCCGCGATCTGCGGATCGCCTCCTCCATCTTCCGGCGTTCCGTGATGTCGGTGATGGCGGTTTTGCAGAGGGTATCGTCCAGCGGGCCGGCGACCGGAATGCTGTGAAGCTGCGCGGCGATCGACAGTCCGCTTCGGGTGACCAGGTGCAGTTCGGTGGTGACCTCGCGGCGTTCGCGGACGCATTGCGCCACGTGTTCCCGGAAGGCTTCTCGGTTGTCGGCGGCCACGTACTCGGCGAAGGCATAGCCGGTGAGTCCGTCGCGATCGGCGTCGAGCAACTTGGCCCCGGCAAGATTGATCTCCTGGACGTAGCCGTCTTCGTCGAGGGTGACGTAGCCCAGCGGGGCGAAGTCGTAGAGATCGATGTAGCGATCCCTGTAGGCTTCCAACTGCCGCTGCGACGCCCGCAACTCCTCGTTCTGCCGTTCCAGCTCGATGTGATGAGTTTCGATTTCACGCAGCAGGCGTTGGACTTCTTCCATAGTCTATGACCTGAACCGCTCGATGACAGCCGGTGCCACCCATGAGAAAACACACCATTCCAAGTGGATTCTATGCCGATACTTGAGCAAGGGCAACACGCCCCGGTGCCCCCCATTCTGGTTGTGACATCGCTATGATCGGTTGGCTTGGCCGCTTCCGAACCGGCTTGAGCGATCTGAAGAGATCGTGCTGCGACTTGCTGTTTCCGCCGCGTTGCGTCTATTGCGGCGAAGACCTGAGTGATCCACGCCAAGAACTGGCGGCTCTGCGCCGTTTGTCTGGACAAGTTCGGGCTCGGCGACTTGGCATGGCTGCGACCGCTGCGGAGGCGCGGTTGCGGAGGTCCGTCCGACGTCCGACGGTTGCGAATCCTGCCGCCATACGCCCGTTCGCTTCGACTCGGTGATTCCGTTGGGCGGCTATCATTCCGGGCTTCGCGATGCGGTTCTGCGCATGAAACGCCCTATGCACGATGCCCTCTCGGTGGCGATGGGGCGACTCCTGGTCGAGAGGCGGCGGGAACGATTGGCTGGCGTTCAGGCGGATGTGATTGTGCCCGATCCCGATGTTTTGGCGCCGCCGGCTTAGTCGCGGGAAGAACAGCCCCGAGCTACTGGCAAGTTGTCTGGCGAGATCATTGGCAGTGCCCATGCGGACGGCGATCCTGGTGCGGCGTCGCAACACGTTGCCCCAGGCGGGCTTGGCCCCTCTGCGACGTTTCGAGAACGTACGGGGGGCGTTTCGGGTTCGGCGTCCGAATGCCGTGAAAGACGCCCGCGTCTTGCTGGTCGACGACGTGTTGACCACCGGGGCGACGTGCAGCGAGGCGGCCGATGTGCTCAAGCAGGCGGGGGCGGCGATGGTGGCCGTGGCTGTCGTCGCCCGGGCAGAAGGAGGGCTGCGGAGTCGTTGGTAGCGTCGCGCGGTGGCACGCCCTGAAAGGGCGTGGCTCGCCGGCCGTCACGCCCTTTCAGGACGTGCCACCCAAGATTCGTTGCCGGCTTTAGTTCCCGGCCGCAAGCCCTCTTGTTTCCAGAACGAAAATGGGAACAATACAGGGCATGACAAACGACATCCAGGAAACGCGGCCGCAGGGGCAGGCCGCCGCTCGCCCGTTTCGCCGTGCGGTGCTGCGGGGGCTGGCCGTGCTCTGCCCTCCGTTGCTGACCGTCCTGTTCATCGTTTGGGCGATCAACACCACGAAAAGCTACTTCCTCGAACCGGTCACCGGCTGGGCGCGCGAGGGCATCGTCTGGTGCATCGCCGACGTTCGGCAGGATTTGCCTCTGCCCAATCGCCGGACGCGAAGACCGCCGAGGTGGACGGCCAGAGCTACCGGCGACTCGAAAACGGCACGTTCATCCCCGAATCGGTCTACGACATCGTGCAGCGGCAGCCCGGCCAACCGCCGCCCGTCACCGGCGAAGACTACTACCGCCGCTACGTCGATCTGACCTATCTGCGGCCGTACCTGACCGTCCCGTTCTTTCTCGTCGCTCTTCATTTTGCTGCTTGTACTTCTTGGGCAAGTTCATGGCGGCGGGCATCGGCGGGTTCTTCTGGGGACATTTCGACCGGCTGGTATCGAGGCTGCCCGTCGTTAGGTCCGTCTATTCGTCGATCAAACAAGTCAGCGATTTCATCTTCTCCGAGCACGAGGTGAAATTCACGCGGATCGTCGCCGTCGAGTATCCCAGCAAAGGCATCTGGACGATGGGTTTTGTGACGAACGAGAGCTTCGAGGAAATCGAAGAAGCGACGCGGGAGCCGATGCTGGTCGTGTTGCTTCCCTATTCGCCGATCCCGCATACGGGCTGCACGATCGTCGTTCGCAAGAGCGCGTGCATCGATCTGAACATTACTTTCGACCAGGCGTGCCAATTCATCATCAGTTGCGGCGTCGTGGTTCCGCGTCACCGCCTGCCGCACGCGAAGGCGGAAGAAGGCAAGTAGTTGCGAAACCGCAAGCGGCTTATCCCTTATCCCTGATCCCTGATCCCTGATCCCTGACCCCTGATCCCCATGCCCCTTCGCCTCGGAACACGAGCAAGCGCGTTGGCCCGCTGGCAGGCCGAGTGGGTCGCCGCGGAATTGCGGCGGCGTGGAATCGAGGTCGAGTTGACGCCGATCGCCACGACGGGAGATCGGCGGCTCGGAGCGATCGCGGCCATCGGCGGAGAAGGCGTCTTCACCAAAGAAATCCAGGTGGCGCTGTTGGACGGCCGTATCGACCTGGCCGTGCACAGCCTCAAGGACTTGCCAACTGTCGCGTCGCCGGAATTGTGCCTGGCGGCCGTGCCCGAGCGGGCGCCGGCGGGCGACGTCCTGGTTTCCGCCCGGGCGGCATCGCTCGACAAACTGCCCGATGGGGGCCACCATCGGCACCGGCAGCCTCCGACGGCGGACGCAACTGCTGCACTTCCGCCGCGATCTGCGGATGAAAGACATCCGCGGCAACATCGATACGCGATTGCGGAAGCTCGACGAGGGGGGCTACGACGCCCTGGTGCTGGCCGAGGCGGGTCTTCGCCGGCTTGGGCTCGATCAGCACATCACCCAAGTGCTGCCCTGGGAAATCGTTCTGCCGGCGCCGGGCCAAGGGGCCATGGCGCTGGAGACTCGCGCCGACGACGAGCCGACCCGCCGCATCGCCGCCGAACTCGACCACCCCCCCACGCGCGCCGCGGTGACGGCCGAGCGAACACTGCTGGCGGCCCTGCAAGGCGGCTGTCTGGCGCCGGTTGCCGCACTCGGGCGCATCGAGGGCGACCGGCTGACGCTGGTCGGCCGCGTGCTGAGCCGCGACGGCGCTCGGCGGATCGAGGCTGCCGACTCCGCTGCCGTCGGCGAGGCAGTCGCGCTGGGACGTCACGTCGCCGACGCGCTGCTAACCCAAGGCGCCGGCGAGTTGATTCGGGCGCGCAGCGTAGCGAGTCGCCGTCAGGACGGGTTGCGAAACCGCAAGCGGTTCACGCTTAGAACCCGTACTTCGCTACAAACTCGGTGCGAACCGAATCGCCCGGCAATTCACCGACGTAGAGCGTCTTCCACGAGCTGACTTCCACCCCGATCAGGAGGTTTTTGGTCAGATCGTACATCAGGTTGCCGAAATAGAACTGGTTGTAGCTCCTCTCAGTGGCAACGAGGTCGTGGTCGTTCGGATTGTCGACGGAGTAGCCGACGTGGCTGTGGAGCCTCGGGGTCCAATCGTACCAGACTTCGAACCAGCCGCCGGCGTCGCGGATCGTGTCCCCGGTGACCGGGTCGATCCCCTGGCCGATGCCGCCGAGGAACGCGCTGAGGTTCTCGCCGATGTAGCATTCTCCTTCAACGCCGAGTCGCTCCGTCAGCGGCACGCGGACGTCGATGTTGCCCGACCACGTTCGGCGGCGTTGATCGCGTCCGATGATCGTGCTGTCGAACTCCTCTTCGCCGATGTGTCCCGAGAGGCCGACGGTGATCGGCAGGCAACCCTGACCTCGCTGCCCGACGGTCCAGGCGACTCGCCCTTCGACGATCGGCCAGTTCGACGGCTCGCCCGTGGCGCCGGTGATGGCGTCGGGAAACACGTCCTGGTTGATCGAAGACTGCACGGTCACCAGCGAAACGTCGGAGAATTTCAGAAACCGCTCGTAGCGGAACTGCGCCCGGCGGTAGCCGATGTTGCCGCCGTCCCAGCCGACCGAGTAGAGCAACATATCGGGGTTCAGCGGCGAGATCACGTCCCAGGTCTGCCCGACCAGCAGGCGAAAGTCGTCGTCCTTTGCCTCGAGGTAGGCGTGTCGCAGCATGATGGTGGGCTTGTTCTCCGTCGAGAGAACGCTGTTCTGGAAGTCGACTTCCACCTTACCTCCGCCCTGGGCACAGCCCAAGAAGGGAATCTTCGGTCCCAGCACGTCGAACCCAAGCCGCGTGTTCCGCACATCGACGATGCATTCGCTTTCCGGCGTGGTGCTGGCCGACACCGCATACAACGTATAGGTGCCGGGCGAAGTCCGCTCGGTCGAGTAGACCGTGTTACCCCAGAGCCATCCGTAGGGGGTAATGGTGAAATCGCCCTTCTTCCACGAGAACTTCGTCATCTCCCCGCGAAGCTCGTCCAGGGTGAAGTAATCTCCTTGTCCAGCCTGCGGCGCCGCTACTCCAGGAACGGCTGCGTCAGGAGCGGCTGCCACTGCCGTTTGTGTTGCATCAACCGCCGGCAGTCGCACCGTGTCTGCCCGCAACCGCTTGACCTCTTCCCGCAAGGCCTGCGTTTCCGCCTCCAGACGGTTCATCCGGTCGGCAACGTCGTCCGGCGCGGCGGGCGCTTGGCGCGGATGAGCATCGTGGGCACAAAACAACAAGAGCGCCAGCAAGAAATAACACCTGTTCATCGTCGTTTCCCCCCAGAGAGCCGCAACGTCGCTCGTAGTCCCGCCGTTTGGCGGAAGCCTCTGCACGAGACCGGCTTGAAGCCGGGACTACGAACCACCCCGCGGCCTTCGATTTCCCCCAGACGCAAATCGCGAGCGGCCCCACTAAAACCACTATCGTCTGAAAAAAAGGTATTCTTGATAAATTGAGTAAGATAGGATATTCCGGTTGCGTTGAGATGACCTATAGTTGAAGAGATTCGGTGGGAAGCCGGTCATGCAAGATCGCCAGTACATCCACCAGAAATGGTCTGCACGGGGGGTGTGGTATCGCCTTGCCGACGCGGTGTGCATTGTGGCGGGGCTTGCAATCTCCGTGCAACGCGGATTGACGACCACGATCGACCACTACATCATCGCCGCCGCCGTGGCGATCATCGTCTACGATCTGCTGGCCGAAATCGGCGACATGTACCGCAACTGGCACGGGGTTTCGGAGCATCGGGAGGTCGTCGGCACGTTGATCTGCTGGGGATGCACCTGGATGACGCTTCTGTTGCTGGCGTTCGTCACCGCGCACTCCGGCGAGTTTTCGCGCATCTCGGCGCTGGTGTGGCTTTTCGTCACGCCCGTGCTGATCGTCGCCGCTCGAATCATCAGCCGTTGGATCCAGCACGTCCGTCGTTTGCTGGGCTACAAGAGGCGGAAGTTCGCCATCGTCGGCGTCAACGAGCTTGGTTTTCAATTGGCGCAGGAACATCGAGGCGTCGCCGGAGATGGGATTGTCGCTGGCGGGCTTCTTCGACGATCGGCCCGAGGAGCGGAATCCGGCCATTCCCGCCGATCTCGGCCGCCGCGTCGGAACCATCCAGGACTTGGTCGACCAGACCAAATCGGGAGCGATCGAACGCATTTTCATCACGTTTCCCATGCGGGCGGAGAGTCGCATTCGCGGCGTGCTCGATCAATTGAGCGACACGACGGCCTCCGTCTACATCGTGCCCGATTTCTTCGTATTTCAGTTGCTCTATTCGCGCTGGACCGACATTCTCGGCCTGCCGGTCGTCAGCGTGTTCGAGAGTCCGATCTACGGCATCGACGGATTGGCGAAACAGCTTTCCGACGTCGTGTTGGGCGGTCTGTTTCTGCTGCTGGCCGCCGTGCCGATGGCGCTGATCGCCTTGGCGATCAAGCTCACGTCGCCTGGCCCCGCCTTCTTCCGGCAGAAGCGGTATGGCCTCGACGGGCGGGAAATCCGCATCTGGAAGTTCCGCACCATGACCGTCTGCGAAGACGGACCCGAATTCGTTCAGGCGAAACCGAACGATCCCCGCGTGACCTGGCTCGGCGCGATCCTCCGCAAGACCTCGCTCGACGAATTGCCGCAATTGTTCAACGTCCTCGCGGGCGACATGTCGCTGGTCGGGCCTCGCCCGCACGCTTCCGCGCAGAACGAGGAGTATCGCTCGCAAATCGAAGGCTACATGCTTCGCCACAAGGTCAAGCCGGGCATTACCGGCCTGGCGCAGGTCAACGGCTGGCGCGGCGCAACCGATTCGCCCGAGAAAATGCAGAAACGCATCGAATGCGATCTCCACTACATCCGCGAGTGGTCGCTGTGGCTGGACATCACCATACTGTTTAGAACGATATTCGTAGTCCTTTCCGCGAAGAATGCATATTGAGATCGCTCGATGAGCCCTGAAAACATCATTGCCGCGGATGCAGAGTCCCCTTGCGAAACCGCAAGCGGCGTCCTTTGTTTCGTGACTGGTTCGCCGGCAACGTCGCGCGAGACAATCCCCGTCCTGCATCTAATCAACGGCGAGCACTACGCGGGGGCCGAGCGAGTGCAAGACCTGCTGGCCAAGCGCCTGCCCGAGTTCGGCTTCTCCGCTGGATTCGCCTGCGTGAAATTGGACGCTGTTCGACGCGATGCGCGAGTCGCGCGACGTGCCGCTGTACAACGTGCCGATGCGGACGAAGTTCGATTTGCTGGCGGCTCGCCGCGTGGCCAAGATCATCCGCGAGGGCGGCTATCGGATTCTGCACGGCCACAGCGTGCGAACGGCATTGATCGGCGGCATCGCGGCGCGAATGGCGGGCGTGCCGATGGTTTACCACGCCCATAGTCCCGCATCGCACGATAGCACCCGCCGCTTGGCGAATCGGCTCAACGGGCTGGTCGAGCGGTTGAGCCTGCGGCGGCGCATCGCGGGTCATCGCCGTCTCGCAGGCGATGGCGGAACACATCGCCCGCGAAGGGTTCGATCCCGCTCGCATCACCGTGGTGCCTAACGGCGTGCCGTCGCTGGCCGCGCTGCCCGATCGCCGGCCGCCCGGCGGATGTTGGACCGTGGGCATGATCGCCCTGTTCCGGCCGCGTAAGGGGGTCGAGGTCTTGCTGGATGCGATGGCGATCCTCCGGCAGCAGGGAATCACCGTGCAACTGCGCGCCGTCGGAGCGTTTGAATCACCCGCTTACGAGGCGGAAATCGCCGCCCACGCCCGGCGGCTTCAACTGAATCGAACAGATCGCCTGGACCGGCCTGACCCGCCAGGTCGCCGCGGAACTGCGGAAGATGGATTTGCTTGTGCTTCCCAGCCTGTTCGGCGAGGGACTGCCGATGGTAGTGCTAGAGGCGATGGCGGCCGGCGTGCCGGTCGTGGCCACCCGCGTGCCGGGCGTGCCCGAGGCCATCCGCCACGGCCAGGACGGCGTTCTGGTCAATCCCAACGACCCCGACGACCTGGCATGCGCGATTGCGGACGTGATCGCTGGGCGATACAATTGGGAGAGCTTGCGGGCCAGTGCGTTCCAACGCCACGCCGAGCGGTTTTCCGACCGCGCCATGGCGGCCGGCGTGGCTGCGGTCTACAGCGACATTCTTGCGGTTTAGCGGCCGCCGGCGTGTCATAACGTCCCGTAACGCCCCGCGACTGCGGTCGCGGCGGGAGAAAACGCTGCACATCACCCCACGACCGCAGTTGCGGGGCGTTTGCCATTCCGACACTACTTTCCTGTCAGTCAAGAAACATCCCGACATCACTTCCCCGATTTCCGATAAACATCGACGATGGAAAAATCACTCGATCGAAAGCTCGCCCGCATTGTTGCCGATTCTTCCTGTCGCGACTTCATCGTGGCGGACGCGAAGGACGCCGACATGGCGTTCGGTCTTGCCGCGCCCGGCCGCAGCCCGGAGAGTTACGCGGGCGAGGCCCGCTTCCGCACGCTCGACGAATTTCGCCAGCAGATTCGCGAGATCACCGCGCAGGGGCTCGTCGACGTCATGCTCATGAGCGCCAGCTCGAACGAGGTGTTGACGATCAACGAGCGTCTGTTCGACAACAGCCGCGTCACGCCGGCGGTTCGGGCCAACGACGCGACCGACATCTGGCTGGCCTCCGGCACGGGCTATTACAGCCGGCAGCCGTCGCAGCCGTTTCGCACCGCCACGATCGACCACATTCAATGCGGACGGGTCGAATGCGAGCCGGGCCAACGCCGCCTCGGGGCCGACCTGGGCCTCTATTCCATCACGCTGAACAACGACGCCGATCTGGATCGCCGCACTCTCGACGCCTACCGAGCCTTCCGCATCGAGGCCGAGACGAAAGGCTTCCGCCATTTTCTCGAAGTGTTCGATCCGAACGCTCCGGAGCATCCGCCGGCCGACACGGCCCGCTTCATCAACGACAACATCGTTCGCGCGTTGGCCGGGGTAACCAGCCGCGCGCGGCCGCTGTTTCTGAAAATCGCCTACCACGGTCCCGCGGCGATGGAGGCGCTTTCCCGCTACGACCGCTCGCTGGTCGTCGGCATTCTCGGCGGCTCGGCGGGCACGACTTTCGACGCCTTCCAAATGCTTTGGGAGGCGAAGAAGTACGGGGCCCGCGTCGCCCTGTTCGGCCGCAAGATCAACAACGCCGAACACCAACTGAGCTTCGTGCAGTATCTCCGCGCCGTGGCCGACGACCAGATGGCGCCCGAGGAGGCCGTCAAGGCGTATCACGCCGCGCTGGAAAAGCTGGGCATTCGCCCGCACCGTTTGCTGGCCGACGACTTGCAGAAGACCGAAACGGCGTCGGCGTACAGCGGGACAACGTCGCCCGGCCGCAAGCCGCATCCGGCATCGAAGGCCCCTGCGTCAAAGAAGGCCGCCGGAACCCCCGATTTCGACAAGATGACCCCGGCCGAAAAAGTCCAGTGGAATCTCGACCGCTGGAAGCGGATCGTCGGCTAGCCCCTTCTCCCGCACGGCGTTGCGGTGTATTCTTGTAAACGCTTGTTCGCCGCTCCGCGCGCGAATGACGAAACCGAATTGGCTATCAAGAGCTTCCATTTTGGCAAGGAGCATGCGATGCGGCGTTTCGATCTTATCTTCCTGTTGTTTTGCGCGGCGATTTGGATTGGCGCGTTGGCATGGATCTCGGTGGTTGATGCGGACATGGAAAAACGGTATTTGCTTTTGGTTGGGGCATTCCTCGGAGTGAACATCGGTTGGACAATCGCCCTGCTTTGGGGTCTGAGGCGACGCGAAGCGCCTGCAACGCCGGTCGAGGCGCCGCAGGTCAAGCCGCCGCCGGCGCAAAAACCGTCGGCGGCGAAGCCGCCGGCGCGGAGCGAGGCGATTACGCTGCTGGCGGCGTTGCAGCGCAAGGCGCGATTCGTCGATTTCATTCAGGAATCGCTGGCCGGATACAGCGACGCCCAAATCGGCGCCGCCGCCCGCGACGTTCACCGCGATTGCGGCGCCGTGCTGAAACGGATGTTCGCCTTGCGGCCCGCCGTGGCGGATGAAGAAGGAAAAGAGGTGGAAGTGCCCGCCGGTTTCGATGCCGGCCGTTGGCGATTGACGGGCAACGTCACCGGCCAACCGCCGTTTCACGGCCGGCTAGTTCATCCCGGCTGGGAGGCGACGGCCTGCGAATTGCCCACCTGGTCGGGCAGCGCCGCCGCCTCGCGGATCGTCGCCCCGGCGGAAGTGGAATTAAATTGACGATCAGAGTCCCCTCTCCCAATGGGACAGGGAGGTGAATCGCACAAGGATGGAATCATGGGAGCCAAATACGTCATCGGTTTCGATCTCGGCACAACCAACAGCGTGCTGGCCTACGTGCCCTTGGATGCCGACGAACCGCGGCTGGAGCTGCTGCCGCTCCCGCAGCTTGTCGCCGCCGGCACGACCGAGTCGCTCAGTATGTTGCCGAGCTTCCTTTATCTGGCCGCGCAACATGAGGCCGCCGGATCGCTCGATCTGCCCTGGGCCGTCGGCCGCGATTTTGTCGTGGGCGAATTTGCGCGGCGGCAGGCGGCCGAGATGCCCGACCGCACCGTGGCGGCGGCGAAATCGTGGCTTTGTCACAGCCGCGTCGATCGCCGGCGGCCGATTTTGCCCTGGAACGCCCCGGCCGAAGTGCCGAAGGTCTCGCCGGTCACCGCTTCGCAGCGCTACTTGGAGCACATGGTCGCCGCCTGGGAAGCCGCGCATCCCGAGGCGCCGGTGGCCGAGCAGCAGGTGGTGCTGACCGTGCCGGCCTCGTTCGACGCCAGCGCCCGCGAACTGACACGCGAGGCCGCGCTGGCCGCCGGACTGCCGGCCGACCTGGTGCTGTTGGAAGAACCGCAGGCGGCCGTCTACGCCTGGCTGGCCGCGACCGGCGAGCGCTGGCGGCGGGCGCTCTCGCTCGGCGATACGCTGCTGGTCTGTGACATCGGCGGCGGCACAACCGATCTGACGTTGGTCGGCGCCGCCGAGGAGCAGGGCGAACTGGTTCTGCGCCGCATCGCCGTCGGCGATCATCTTCTGGTGGGCGGCGACAACATGGACCTCGCCCTGGCCCATCACGTCGCCGGCCGTTTCGCCGAAAAGGGCGTGCAACTCGACCCCTGGCAGTCGGTCGCCCTGTGGCACTCGTGCCGCACGGCCAAGGAGACGCTGCTTAGCCCGAAAGGGCCGCAAATGCACGCCGTTTCCGTCCTCGGCCGCGGTCGGAAGCTGATCGGCGGAACGATTTCGGTCGAGGTCGCCCGCCGCGACGTGAGCGACTTGCTGATCGACGGTTTCTTCCCGCATTGCGACGCGACCGATCATCCCGCAAGTCAGCGTGTGTCGGGTTTTCGCGAGATCGGGTTGCCTTTCGAGTCCGACACGGCCGTCACCCGCCACTTGGCGGCGTTTTTGCAGGCCCACGCCGACGAGCCCGGCAAGCCGGTCCGGCCGACGCACGTGTTGTTCAACGGCGGCGCATTCAAGGCCGAGGCGTTCCAGCGGCGGCTGTTGGAAGTGCTCGGCGAGTGGTTCGGCGGCGCCTCCCCGCGTTTGCTCGAAGGCCAACAGGATCTTGACCACGCCGTGGCCCGCGGCGCGGCGTATTACGGATGGACCAAGCACCGCGGCGGCATGCGGATTCGCGGCGGCATCGCCCGGTCGTATTACGTCGGCATCGAAACCGCGGGCCTGGCCGTGCCGGGAGCGCCGCGGCCGTTGCGAGCGCTGTGCGTCGCGCCGATCGGCATGGAAGAAGGCACCGAGACCGACGTCCCCTCGGCCGAGATCGGGCTGGTGGTGGGCGAGCCGGCCCATTTCCGCTTCTTCAGTTCCTCGGTGCGAAAGGCCGACCGTCCCGGCGACGTGCTGCCGGCCTGGACGCCCGACGAGCTTCCCGAAACCGATTCGCTCGAAGCCGCGCTGCCGCCCGACGAATCGATCGACGAGCCCTACGTACCGGTCCGGTTCCACACGAAGCTGACCGAGCTTGGCGTGTTGGAGCTATGGTGCGTCAGCGCGACGAGCGCGAAGCGATGGAAGCTGGAGTTCAGCGTGCGGGACGAATAGTCCTACATCACCGCGAAGTAATTCTCCACCGCGCGGTCGAAATACTCATTGGTCATTTCGGCCGGGCACTTGTGGTACTTGCAGTAGTTCACCACCTGGAGCAGCAGATCGCGGGGATGGCAGAACCGCAGCGGGCGGCCGGCGGCCTTGAAGTGCTTCTCTATCACATAGTCGATCGCTTCCCGCCGATAAGCGACGCCCAGCTTCTCACCCATCACCTCGAACAGCCGGCGGAATTCGTCCTCGGTCGGGTCGATCACTTCGATCTTGTAAGGGATCCGCCGCAGAAACGCTTCGTCGACCAATTCGCGCGGCTCCAGGTTGGTCGAGAAGACGACGAGCTGATCGAAGGGCACCTGGATCTTCTTGCCGTTGGGCAAGTTGAGAAAATCGCAGCGTTTCTCCAGCGGCACGATCCAGCGGTTCAACAGCTCGTCGATCCGCATCCGTTGCCGGCCGAAGTCGTCGATCACCAGCGTGCCGCAGTTGCTCTTCAGTTGCAGCGGCGCCTCGCTGATGCCGGTCGAGAGGTTGATGCTCACGTCGAGCTGCGACATCGTCAATTCGCCGCCGGCGATGATGGTCGGGCGTCGGATGCGCACCCAGCGCTTGTCCCACTTGCGCGAATCGAGCAAGCCCGCACACTGTTCGAGCGGCGCTTCCTCGTGGTTCACGGGATCGAAGAGGCGGAGGATTTCGCCGTTGACGCCGATGGCGCGGGGAATCCAGATTTCCCGGCCGAAGGCGGCGGTGATTCGCTCGGCGATGCTGCTCTTGCCGTTGCCCGGCGGGCCGAACAGGAACAGCCCTCGGCCCGAGTTGATCGCCGGCCCGAGCCGGTCGAGCATGTGCGTGCCGAGCAGCAGCCCCTCGAACGCTTGATGCAGATCTTCGACGGTGGGATGTTGGCCCGTCAACGACTGCGCATGAACGCTGGCGACGTAATCCCGCAACGCGACGGGGGCCGCGCCGAAGTAGGTGCAGTGCTGCGTAAGCCGCCGCCCGCGCTCCCGCCCCAGATCGGTCAACTGGTAGACGAAATCGTTCATCGGCGCCGAGCCGCGATGAACCACAAGCTGGCCGTACTTCATTTCGCTCAACAATTGGGCGACGGGCAGAAAGGGAAGCTTGACCTGCTCGGCGATGTCGCGTCCCACAGCATCACCGCGGGCCAGGAGGAACTTCACGATCAGCGCTTCGACCTCGCTGTCGGTCAGCCCGGCGGCGCGAAACGAATCCGGCTCGATCGGCACGAATGCGTCTTGATTCTGCGGCTCGCCCGAATCCCTGCCGCCGCTTGACCCCGTCAATAGGGCAATCCGATCGAGCGCGGCGGCCAGCGCGGTTTCGTTGGTTGACGACGGCGTGTCGTCGGCAGATGTGGGTGGGGACAACTGCATGATGATTCACGAGGTGATGCGGTCGCTCAAGTGTAGCTTCTCGGCGGGGTGTGGAAAGAACTGCGGCGCTTAAAATATGCCGGATATTCCGAATGTAGGGCGGGACAAGCTCGCGCACTCCACCAAGAAACCGGCGGGTGAAGGGGGCGGCGGAGATTGCCGCCAAGCACGGCACGATCAACAAGCCTTTCCCGGCAGTCTCTTCCGTCTCCTTTTCGGTTCGGCGCCGTCCTTCCTTGCCGACCGCCAAGGCCATATAATAAACCGATTGCGGCCCGCAGCGGGGACTCGGACGATGCAGAAGCCTTTCAATCCGGAGAATCGCGACAAGATCCGCATCGGAGCGGTGACGTATCTCAACGCTCGGCCGTTGATCGTCGCCTTGGCCGAACTCGACCCTCGTATGGAGCTCGTGATCGACTACCCGAGCCGATTGGCCGATGCGCTTGCCGCCGGCCAGCTCGACGTGGCGATGATCCCGTCGATTGAGTACGCCCGGCACCCCGAGTTTTCGATTATCTCCGACGTCTGCATCGCCTGCGACGGCCCGGTGCGCAGCGTAAAGCTCTACGGCCGCGTGCCGGTCGAGGACGTCCGCACGCTGGCGTTGGACGAGGGTTCCCGCACCAGCGCCGCACTGGCGAGGATCTTATTGAAGGAGCGATTTGGCGTCGTGCCGGAGCTGCGAACGCTGCCCATCGGCGTCGAGCTCAACGACGTGCCGGCCGACGCGGTCTTGATGATCGGCGATCGGGGTATGGCGCCGGTCAACAGGGTTTTCGAGTTCGTGTGGGATTTGGGGGAAGAGTGGTCGCGGTGGACGGGCTTGCCGTTCGTGTTTTCGCTCTGGGTCGCCCGGCCGGGAGTTGACCTGCGCGGCGTCGAAAGGACGCTGGCTACCGCCCGCGACGTCGGTCTGACCCGCCTGGCCGAGATCGCCCGCCGCGAAGCGCCGCTGATCGGTGTTGCGGAAGCAGATTGCCTCTCGTATCTGCGGGATCATCTCGAGTTTCGCCTCGGCCGGCGACAGCGGCAAGGTTTGGAACGCTTTTTTGCTTTGGCGGGCCGACTCGGACTGGGGCCGGCAGACGTGAAGTTGAAGTTCCATCACTAACGCAGCATCGTTGGGCGTCGATGTCGCGAAGAGCGGCACTTTGACGTTCGCAAACGCCCCGCGACTGCGGTCGCGGGGAGGAAAAAGTACAAGGGATTCCGGCACCTGCGGCAACCGCAGTCGTCGGGCGTTCGATTGTTTGTGTGTGTCGTGGGAACGAATCGATACTCATCGTGAGAACGAACTGATATTCTTCTCCCCTTTCTTGCATGGCGACCAGCTTCGACAAAATCCTCGACCGAGCGGCCCGCGGCGAACGATTGAGCGTCGACGAGGGGCTCGTTCTCTTGCAGTCGCACCGCTTGGCCGCGCTCGGCCGGGCGGCCGACGCCGTCACCCGCCGGCGCCATCCGCAGCCGTTTCGCACGTACAACGTCGACCGCAACATCAACTACACCAACGTCTGCACGAGCGGCTGCGACTTCTGCGCCTTCTCGCGCAAGGCCGGCGACGCCGACGCCTATGTGATTTCGCGCGATCAGTTGCACGCGAAGATCGAAGAGACCATCGCGCTGGGCGGCAACCAGATTCTCTTGCAGGGCGGAATCCACCCCGACTTGAAGATCGAGTGGTACGAAGGATTGCTCCGCGACGTCAAGCGGCATTTCCCCCAAGTCAACGTCCACGGTTTCAGCCCGCCGGAGATCGACCACGTCGCCGCCCTCTCGGGCCTGTCGCTGGGAGAAGTGCTCGACCGCTTGAAGCAGGCCGGCCTCGGATCGTTGCCGGGCGGCGGGGCCGAAATCCTCGTCGATCGCGTCCGCCGACTGGTCAGCCCCTGCAAAACCCCCGCCGAACGCTGGCTTGAAATCTGCCGCCAGTGGCATGCCCTCGGCGGGCGCGGATCGGCCACCATGATGTTCGGGCACGTCGAAACCCTCGCCGAACGGATGGAACACTTGGAACGATTGCGCCGATTGCAGGACGAAACCCGCGGCTTCACCGCCTTCATCTGCTGGACGTTTCAGCCGGGCAACACCGCGCTGGCCGGCCTGCGCAAGGCGGGAGCGTTCGAGTATCTGAAAACGCTGGCCGTCAGCCGGCTGTTCCTCGACAACTTCACCAACCTCCAGGCGAGCTGGGTCACGCAGGGCCTGGCCATCGGCCAACTGGCGTTGCGGTTCGGGGCCAACGACTTCGGCAGCGTCATGATCGAGGAGAACGTCGTGGCGGCGGCCGGAACGAGTTTTCGGGCTACGGAAGATGAGATACGCAGGAAGATTGTGAGTGCCGGTTATTCCCCTCGCAAGAGGAATGTGTTCTACGAGATCGTCGCTGATTCGCCCGCCGCGGCAGGGTTTTCGGGTGAATTCTCGGCCGGCCCTGGTTAGAATGGATGAAGGGTTTTTGCAAAGCAAACGGCGTATCCGTTGGCGGGCGCGGGGGACGGAGGAGGTTGTCGGAAGAAGATTCTGCAAGATGGAAAACGCCTTCCCGACAACTTCCTCCGTCCCCTTTCCTTCTGCCAACGCCGCGTAACCGGTTCCCAAACGACTCATCATGATCCACGTCCGCGAACTGACGAAGCACTACTCTGATCTGCGTCGCGGGCAGTTCGTAGCCCTCGGCGGAATCAGTTTTCACGCCCGGCCGGGGCAAGTTTATGGCCTGTTGGGCCCGAACGGAGCGGGCAAGACGACGATCTTGCGAATCCTCAGCACCGTGCTTCGTCCGACCGATGGCTCGGCCACGATCGACGGTTTCGACGTGGTCGCCCACGCCCCGGAAGTCCGCCGCCGCATCGGGTTCATGTCGGCCAACACGGCGGTCTACGACCGCATGACCGGTCGGGAAATGGTCGAGTATTTCGGCCGGCTGCACGGCATTCCCCAAAATCAGCTCACCGAACGGATGGAAACCCTCTTCGATCGCTTGAAAATGAACGACATCCGTGACGTCCTGGGATCGAAGATGTCGACCGGAATGAAGCAGAAGGTGTCGGTGGCCCGGGCGCTGGTGCACGATCCGCCGGTCCTGGTTTTCGACGAGGCCACCTCGGGGCTCGACGTGCTCGTGGCCCGGGCGCTGTTGAATACGGTGGCCGAACTGCGCGATCGCGGCAAGTGCATCGTCTTCTCCACCCACATCATGCGCGAGGCCGAAAAACTCTGCAACCGAATCGCCATCATGCACCGGGGGAGCATCCTGGCCGAGGGAACGCTCGAGGAAATCCGTGACCGGCACGGGCAGAACGATCTCGAAGAACTATTCTTCCAGTTAATTTCACAACACGACCAGTCGGCTTGCGAGCTGGCTCCCATGACTTGACGCCGGCGCCATGACCTTTTCCAACATCAAGTGGATATTCGTGAAGGAAGTTCGCGATCAGTTGCGCGACCGGCGCACGCTGTTCATGATCGCGGTCCTTCCGATTCTTCTCTATCCGCTGTTGGGGATGAGCATGCTCCAGGTCGCACAATTCGTGCGGAGACAGACGACGCGAGTTCTGGTGGTCGGGGCGGATAAGCTGGCGGGCAGCGCTCCGGCGTTGTTCGACAAACAGCGGTTCGCCGACGATTCCGGCAGCGCAAGCCTGCTGGAACTGCATTTCGGCCTGCCGCACGACGGCAGCCGACAAGAATCGGCCGACGCACGGTCCGACGCCTGCGCCCTCGTGCAATCGGGGGCGTACGAGGCGGCATTGTACTTCCCACCCGATTTTTCCGCTAGACTCGAAGCCTTCCACAAGGCAATTCGACATCGGGCCGAGACCGGCGCGACGGGCCGGGCGTCAACGCAAAGCGACGCGCCGTTGGAAGTCCCCAGCCCTGAAATCCTTCACAGCACGGCCAGCGACAAGTCGCGGGTCGCCTTCGTCCGGCTCGGCGAAGTGCTCGGCCGCTGGACGCAGCGGATCGGCGACGACAACCTCCGCGCCAGCGGCGTGTCGGTGTCGGAAATGCGGCCGTTCGCGGTGGGCTCGTCCGACGTGGCCGACGTCAAGTACCGCGGCGGCGCGATGTGGGCGAAAATCCTGCCCGTCTTGATGCTTCTCTGGGCGCTGACCGGCGCTTTCTATCCCGCCGTCGATCTTTGCGCCGGCGAGAAGGAGCGCGGCACCCTCGAGACGTTGCTGAGCAGCCCCGCCGCGCGCAGCGAAATCGTGCTGGGCAAGCTGCTGACGGTCATGTTGTTCAGCATCGCCACCGCCGTGCTGAATCTGGCCAGCATGGCCATCACGGCGGAGATCGCGTTGGACCATCTTTCCGGCTACGGGCTGCCGCCGCCGATGGCCGTCCTGGTCATGGGCTTTGCGCTGCTGCCGATCGCCGCGCTCTTCAGCGCGCTGTGCCTGGCCCTGGCGGCGTTCGCCCGCAGCAGCAAAGAAGGCCAATGCTACTTGATGCCGCTGCTGATGTTGACGATGCCGCTGGTGATTCTGCCGATGGCGCCCGGGGTCGAGTTGAACGTCGGAAACAGCCTGATTCCCGTCACCGGCATCGTGCTGCTGCTGC
Organism: uncultured Planctomycetia bacterium; assembly: GCA_963719005.1. Taxonomy (GTDB): domain Bacteria; phylum Planctomycetota; class Planctomycetia; order Pirellulales; family Thermoguttaceae. Next base: position 20,489 of record CAVRAR010000014.1, on the reverse strand, counting down.
GGAGCGTGTTGGAGGGGGATTATTGGCAGGCGGCCCAGTATTCGCCGATCGTGGCGGCGGTCACGATCGCGGCCTGTGTGATGGCGATCCGTTGGGCGATCGAACAATTCAATTCGGAAGCGGTGTTGTTCCGCGAGAGCGAGCGCTGGGATGTACGGCTGCGGCTGAGGCGCATGCTGCGCGAGCGGCGTCCCACCCCCTCGGCGGCCGCCGCCGTCTACTGCGGGGCGCTGATCCTCATGGTCCAGTTCTTCGTGAGTTGCTCGTGTGCGGCGCCGATCAGCATCGAGGCGCTCGCCCGCACGTTCCTGGTTCCGCAGTTGCTGGTGATCGTGCCGCCGATGCTGCTGATGACGTTGCTTTTCACCAGCAGCCCGCGAGAGACGCTGCTGCTGAAGCGGCCGGTCTCTTGGCTGGCGGTTCCGGCGGCGGCGCTGCTGGCGTTTGTGTTGCACCCGACGGCGAACTTGCTGCAAAACCTCGTGCAGCGGCTATACCCCGTCAGCGAGGAGATGCTGCCGCAGCTTGTGAAGATTCAGAAATCGCTGCAAGGCGCCAACTTCTGGATTCTGCTGCTGCTGATCGCGGTCGTGCCGGCGGTGTGCGAGGAGCTTGCTTTCCGCGGCTTCATTCTCTCCGGCTTTCGGCATCTCGGGCACAAGCGGCGGGCGATCCTCTACAGCGCGCTGCTGTTCGGCATCGCGCACGGCATTCTGCAACAATCGCTGATCGCCTCGCTGGTCGGCGTCGTTTTGGGATACGTGGCCGTGCAGAGCGGCAGCATCGTGCCGTGCATGGTCTTCCACCTCTGCCACAACGCGCTGGCGATCGTCAACAGCCGGATTACGCCGAGCATACTTCCCGACTGGCCACTGTTGCGGGCGTTCGCCACTCCCACCGAGAACGTCGGATGCACATTCACCTGGCCGGCGATCGTCACGGGAGCGATGGCGGCGTACTTGCTGCTGGCGTGGTTCAGCCGGCTGTCGGGCGGCCGGTCGCGGGAAGCAACGGTGGCCGACGGTGTGCCCTTCGGCGTCGTTGCCAGGCTCGGAAATGACGCGGTGTAAACAGAATTGCGAAACCGCAAGCGGTTTGAGGTATGCGAACAACCCTCCGCGCCCGGTACGTCTTTCCCGTTGGCACCGATCCGATTCCCGACGGCGCGGTGTGCATTGAAGGCGAGCGAATCGTTGCTTGCGGTGCGGGCGTCTCGTCTGTAGAACAGATCCGCGACCTGGGGAATGTCGCCGTCTTGCCGGGGCTGGTCAACGCCCACGTGCACCTCGATTTCAGCAACTTACCGGCGCCGCTTGGGGATCGCGGTATCCCGTTTGTCGATTGGATTCGCCGCGTGATGGCGTTTCGGCAGCAATCGGCGTCGGCCGATCGGCAGCCGGTGCCGCTAGGGCTCGACGAAAGTCTTCGCGGCGGAGTGACGGCGCTCGGCGACGTCGTTCAGCCCGGCCAGCCGCTTGCGGCTTCGCGAATCGACGTCACGGCGCTTCTGGAATTGATCGCCCCGACCGCCGATCGCGTCGCCGGCGCGTTGGAACTGGCCAAGGCACATCTGGTGGGGCAGACATTCTTGTCTGCCAGATGTGTTTTGTCCTCCCCAGCAGACAAGAATGTCTGTCCCACCGTGAGTAATGTCGGCTTAAGCCCTCACGCCCCTTACAGCGTGCATCCCGACCTGTTGTCGGCGGTCGTCGATCTCTCGAACCGACACAAGATTCCCGTGGCGATGCACTTGGCCGAGTCGCCCGAGGAGTTGGAGTTGCTGCGGCACGGCCGCGGGCCGCTGCGGAACTTTCTGGAAGAGCTTAGGGCATGGGACGCGACGGCCGTCACGCCGGGATCGCGGCCGTTGGATTATCTGCGGCTTCTGGCCCGGGCCCATCGGGCGTTGGTCGTTCACGGCAACTTCCTGGACGATGAGGAGATCGCGTTTCTAGCCGCCGCCGAGCGGATGAGCGTCGTCTATTGCCCACGCACGCACGATTGGTTCAGCCGTCCCGATTACCCGCTGGAAAAGTTGCTTGCCGCCGGGGCGACGGTTGCCCTGGGCACCGACGGGCGCGGATCGTCGCCCGACTTGAGCCTGCTTGCCGAAATGCGATTTGCCGCCCGAAAGCATCCCCATGTTCCGCTGGCCGCGATCCTGCGGATGGCCACGATCGAGGGCGCCCGCGCGCTGGGGCGAGAAATGGAGATCGGCTCGCTGGCCTCCGGCCGTCGGGCCGATCTGGCGATCGTGGCTCTGCCCGATCGCTCGGCCGCCGATCCGCACGAGTTGCTGTTCGACCCCGTGGCGTCGGTGGTCGCCTGCTACTGCCGCGGCGAGGAAACGTATCGGTCGGGGAAGGCGGCGATCTCGTAGCAAATGCGCAGGTACGCCTCCCGCGCCATCGCGTCGGCGTCGCTGTAGAGGTTGCCGTTCAGGCAGCGTCGCATCTCGCTGTTGGCATGGAAAAAACGATCGCCGTTCAGCCCGGCGCAATCCAGCAGCAAACCGGGCAGAAAGCTGATGTCGCAATCCATCTGGTGGCGATCCGAGTGCATATTCGACAGCAGGAAGTACGGCGTTTGCAGCCACGGCGCGGTGGCGCCCCAGCCGGTGCCTTTCAGATCGAACATCGGAAACGCGATCTCGCGGAACAGGGCGGTCATCGACGGGAGGTGATCGCCCACCAACAACAGCAGCGTCGGCGTTTCCGCCGCGATCACCATGTCCGTAAGCCGTCGAATCATGCTGTTGGCGCTGCGCAGATGGCGGAGGTAATGGGCAAACGAGAGATGCCCCTCCGCGCTCAAACGCGGCTGGGTGGTGAACGGCGGCGTGGGCGGGGCGACCTCGTCGTCCCACGGCCCATGATTCTCCATCGTCACGCAATAGAGAAACGTCGGCTCCGCCGCCCGTCGCAATTCCTCCTCGATTCGCGCGGCGATGGCCACGTCGGACACGTACAGCCCTTCGCGCGGAGCCCCGGCGAAGTCCTGCTCGTCGAGGAATCGGTCGAACCCCAGCGACACGCAGGCGTTGTCGCGCCCGTAAAATCGGCGATCGTGCGGGTGGATGATCGTCGTGCGGTATCCCAACGATTTCAGATGTTTCGGCAAAGAATGCGTTCCGCTGCGGACGAGCGTCGTGTTCGGGTTGCCGACGTTGTTGCCGAAACTCGCCAGGTTGATGCCCGTCAAAAGAGAATACTCCGAGCGGACCGTCCATCCGCCGTACACCGGCACCCAGGAGTTTCCGCGATACACGCTCCGCCGCACGGCGTCGTCGTAGGCCGTCAACGGGTCGGGATCGACCAGCAGGCCCATCGATCGCGGGTCCATGAACGCTTCGGCCAGCACCACGACGATGTGCGGCTTGCGGTCGGGCGGCGGCGAAGGGACGTCGTTGCCGCCGAACTTCTTCGCCAGAATCGTCTCCGCGCTGGCCTCGTTCAGCGAACGAACCGCCGGACGAGGAACGTTGTCGAGGCAGCGCACGAACGTGGTCAAGAAACCGCCGGCCGCCACGCTCGTCGGAAGGTCGCAATCCCAGAACGGCACTTCCCACACATCCAACAGGCGGATGATCAACGACTTGCCCCGCAGCGGCGCGAAGACGATCGCCATCGGCACGACCGAGAGCAATGCCAGGGAGAACCAGTATCGCCCCAACAGCCACGGCTCGCAAGTCAGCGCAGCCACGTTCACCGCCAACGCCGCCGGCAAAACCCAGATCAAATAGTGGCTGCGACGCACGTAACGCGCCAACAGCGGCCAGGAATGTGGCTGGCGAATGTTCATGACAATGTCTGACGGCGTCAGCGGCTCGTTCAGCAACAGGAACTTCCGGTTATTGGTATACAGCAGGCAGATGATCGCGGTCGACATCAGCAGCAACGGGGCGATGACCATCTGCAACAGCAACATCAGACTGACCAACACGGTCGCCTGCGGCAGACACTGACCGATCAGCGCCGCCGACCACGTGCGATAATCGAGCGCCGGTCCCGGTATGATCGTGCGGCGGAAATAGAAATTGGCGGCGAGAAAGACGACCGCCGCCAGCCCGACCATCGTCCAGTATGCGAGTTGCGGCGTAATCATTTTTCGCTAAATAGACTTGCGTGATCCTGGGAAAAAGGGGACAGGTCCAATTTGTGCGAAGCACCCTCCGGGCCGTTCCGGCAAATTGGACCTGTCCCCTTTTTCCCTCCGGCTTCTATACCAAACCAATGGAATCCGGCATACCCCATTTCCGGGCAGGCGCTGTCGTTCGGCAAGCATCCGTAGGTTATGCTTCAGCATAACGATCTCGGACCCAACGATATGTGTTATGCATGTGTTATGCTGAAGCATAACCTACGACCCGCGGTAGTCGCCCAACCTGCGCAAATCACTCATGGTCGCCAGCTTGACGCGCGATTCCTGGTTTCTCACCGGTCCGACGGCCTCGGGCAAGTCGGCTGTCGGTTTGGAGCTGGCGCGTCGGATCGGGGCCGAAATCGTCTCGCTCGACTCGATCGCTCTCTATCGTGGCATGGACATCGGCACGGCGAAGCCGACGGGGCAGGAGCGTTGCGAGGTGCCGCATCATCTGATCGACGTGCTCGATCCGCACGAGGAATTCAGCCTGGCCCAATACATCGAAGCCGCCGGGCGGGTCGCGGCCGAGATCGCCGGCCGCGGGCGGCAGGTGCTCTTCGTCGGCGGCACGCCGCTCTACTTGAAGGGATTGCTGCGGGGCGTCTTCCAAGGGCCGCCGGCCGACTGGGGGCTGCGCCGCCGACTGGCCGACGAGGCCCGGCAGCACGGCGGCGCCTGGCTCCACGAGCGTCTCGCCGCGATCGATCCCGTCGCCGCCGCGCGACTGCATCCGAACGACACCCGCCGGATCATCCGCGCGATCGAGGTTTTTGAGAAGCTGGGCCGGCCGATCAGCGAGTTGCAGCAGCAGTTCGAGATCGAGCGCCCGGCCGACCAATGCCGCGTATTCGTGCTCGATTGGCCGAGGAAGGAACTTTATGCTCGAATCGACCTCCGGGTGGAGCAGATGTTCTCGGCCGGACTGGTCGAGGAAGTCCGCCGACTCTTGGCCGGTCCGCGCCCGTTGGGTCGAACCGCGCGGCAGGCAGTCGGATACCGCGAGGTGATCGAGCACCTGGAAGGCCGCCGCGACTTGTCCGAGACCGTCGAGTTGGTCCGGCGTCACACCCGGCAACTCGCCAAGCGGCAATGCACGTGGTTTCGCAGTCTGAGCGAATGCCGCTTCGTCGCGATTACGGGTCAACTCAAAGCGACGGAAACGGCCGACGCGATCGCGTTGACCGTCGCTTCACGGAAGGCTATCGATTAGGCCGCTTCCGTTTCAGAGCAGCCTCGATCCGCTCGACCGTCCGCACGTTGGGTTTGTGCTTGCCGGATTCCAAACGAGAGAGCGTTTCTTGGCGAATCCCGGCCAGTTTGGCCAATTGAGCCTGGGTCAGCCCGCGTAGCCGCCGCTCGCGGATGATGTCCCTGGCAATCGAAGCGCGCAGGAACGGCAACGCTTCGCACGTGCCGTCCTTATCGATTGGCGGGAAGTCCGGCCCTTCGATCGCGGCAAGTTCGGCCTCGGGAATCAAGACAAACCGCGTGCCCATGATGTCGATGGTTGTTCTACTCATAGAAGCCGTCCCTATGTCCAATTTGTTCGATGATGACGACGTTATCGACCACCCGAAACTGCATGCGAAAATCCCCGGTTCGCAAGCGATACCGACCGGCGAGATTTCCTCGCAACCGCTTGGCTCCGCTCACGTTCGGCCATTTCTGCAATCGTTCCAACAGGTCATACATCCTTGCCCGAATCGACGCGGGAAGCTGCGCAAGTTGTTTTCGGGCAGTTGCGGTGAGTCGGACCATCGTCCAATTATGACTGCGTATGACAAAATAGTCAAGTTCCCATAACAACGATCCGCAGCAGAGGCGAGCGAGAGGCGGGGGTACAATTCTTCCGTTTTCACGATTCGCCGCCTATTTGCCGCTTGGATCGGGAGGCCGACTGCGTTAGGCGAACAGCGGGATCTTCATCGGCTCGCCGTCCTTCAGCGCCGACTGATGGGCGACGATGCCGGCAACCGTCATGTTCAGTGCCATGATAACATCGACCGCCGGCCTTCGATCTTTGAGAATTGCCGTAACGAAGTCGTCCATCAGTTGTCCGTGCGAGCCGCCGTGTCCGCCGGGGGCGACGCTTGGCGGCAAGGGCGGACGTTCTAGCGCGGGCAGATCCGCCTTCAGCCCACTGTAGTTCATCCCCTCCATCACCCCCGAGCGGCCGCGCACTCGTCCGGCTTCGGTTTCTGGGCCGCGGGTGTCCCAACTGCATGCCATCCGCGACATTCCGCCCTCGCTGGTGCGCAGCAGCGCAACCTCCGTGCCGAAACGATTCTTGTACCGGTTGTTCTCCGGCCGAAACTGCTGGATGATCGCGGGCATGCCCAAGCAGGAAACTTCGGTGAAGCTGCCGCCGGTGACGCACACATAGTAGGCGTTGGAATGCGTCGGATACCATTGCGGTGGAAGCCCGACGCGCCACTCGCGATAGGAGGCGATCGGATTGGGCATGTAGTGATAGTATTCGCCTTCGCTATAGACGAGCTTGCCGAAGCCGCCGGCTCGATAGATTTGCCGCATCGCGTGGCAGGCTTCGTGAAAACAGGACGTCTCGAACATCATGTACTTCCGGCCGCTCGATTTCACCGCTTTCAACAGCTTGTGGGCGTCCTCGATCGATCCGAAGACGGCCGGCACCGCGCTGGCCACGTGCTTGCCGTGTTTCAAAACGTCGATGCAATGCTTGGCGTGACTGGGGGCGTCGGTCGCTACGAACACGGCCTCGATCGTGTCGTCTTTGACCAGTTCTTCCAGCGAAGAATACGTTTTTTCGCAGCGGCAGTCTCTGGCCAGCTCGCTACACCGATCGGGAAACAGATCGCTGACGGCCGCCACGGTCACGTTCGGATGATCCTGGAAACCGAAGGCCGAGCCGAACTTGCAGGCGCCGTTGCCGACGATTCCCACGCGGATTTTTCGATCCGATATCGGCTTCCAGACGCCCTTGGGGCGTTCGGCGGTCTTGACACCCGACTCGCCGAGGATCTTCGCGTCCGGTTTTTGGGCGGCGACGGTCTTCAGCAGTCCGCCGGCGGCAATCGCGCCGAACGAGCCCAGAGCGGCATTGCGAAGAAACGAGCGGCGTGAATCGAATCGGTTCATGGTGGGCTCCTTCGATTGGTGGGACCTGCGACCGTTTGCCTTGGGCGGGTTGGCGGGCAGGCTGGGGAAGGTGGCAATTCAAACTGGCGAGCGGCAAGTCAGATTGTCCATTGCGGGAGGCAAGAAAGCAACAGGATAGGCGGCGAAGGTGCGGCGACGCGTTTGCGGGCAGACGAGAAGGGTGTTGGGGGAAGCTGCGAATATGGCGTGGGAATTGAATTATTGGAATTGTTCCACCGCCCCGTCGTAGGCGCAACGATCGGCGCGATGATTGGACGGTGCTCAAGTCATTGTGCCGCAAGGTGATGGAATGATGCCCCGGACTCGGTGCCGGTTGTGGGGTTATGCGAAAAAGGGAAAAATGAGGCAACCACTTCGTTCAAGCATAGGCGGCGCAAGGGGTCGGAACAAAGGTGCATGGGGGAAAAATCATGGATGATGAATGATGAGGAACGGGAACGGCAAAGGTCGGGAGGGGGACGTATGGAGTTGTTGGTCAGCGACTCTTGGGAATTCCAATACGCCTTTCTCGGTTGCCCTCACCCGGCCCCTCTCCCAAAGGGCGAGAGATGCCCTCACCCCCAGCCGTTTTTTCCAAAGGCGAGGGGAGAGACGGGGAACAATCATCCGTTCGACGGATCCTCACTATATGGTGTTGTGTACACTATCGCGGCCTATTGCAGCCGATGGCGCGGCACGATTTCAAGGATCCGTCCAAAAATAACCTGCGGTGCAGGCGTCACGCCTGCTTTGGCAGCCGGGACGGCCGCATCACAAAACTATGTGCCGTCACAAAAGCAATGGGGGTGATGCTCACCGTCGAGACTGCCCAGGCGACGCGGCGGTAACCGAGGAAACGGGACGTATTCCGTCCCTTTCTCTCTGCCCCGGTTCGCCTCCTATGTTTTGCTGGCAAGGTTGGTTCGCGCTATGCGTCTTTTCTTGTCCGCCCCACCCCATCTCGGCCGACTGCCAGCAGGGGGGAGCTTCTTCTATTCAACTGCAACCATAATCTGGTTTATAATTCGACAATCTTGGTTCGCTTTGTTACAATTGCGGTTGTAAAGTGGGCGGGATTCTTCCCGCTCGCCAATCGCAGGACGCCGCTGGCCGTTTTATTCTTTCTGATTAAGAGGTTCTAACAAAACCAGTATTTCCTGATCTGTCCAATGTTGCTAAACTCTCGGGCTAACCTGGTCAACCAACAGATATGTCAGGGAGGATATTATGGCCAAGCCACTGCTGCCCGATGCGCTTTGGGAGCGAATCAAGCCTTTGCTGCCGCGCGAACGCGGCAAGCCGAAAGGAGGCCGACCGCGAGTTTCCGATCGTGCGGCGCTCACGGGGATTCTCTTCGTATTGAAAACGGGTTGTCCGTGGGAATATCTTCCGCAGGAGTTGGGCTGCGGATGCGGCATGACGTGCTGGCGACGACTCCGCGACTGGCACGTGGCTGGTGTCTGGAAGCGGATATGGAAGCTACTTTTGGACGAATTGGGATTGGCAGGCCAAATCGACTGGTCAACATCCGCGATCGACAGTTGCTCCGTGCGAGCAGTTTTTGGGGGGCAAAAACGGGCCCAAATCCCACGGATCGAGGCAAGAATGGCTCGAAGCGTCATCTGATGGTGGACGGCAGCGGCACGCCTCTGGCCATTACCCACACCGGCGCGAATTGCCACGATTCGGAGATGGCTATTCCTTTGGTTCGACGCAGTTCCACCGATCAAGCAACCTCGCGGCGCACTGCGCAAGCGTCCCGATGAACTGCTCGCGGATCGAGCCTATGATGCGGAAGCCAAGATTCGTAAACCCCTGCGCAAGCGGAGAATCAAGCCGCTGGTTGCTCACCGCAACACCGAGCACGGCAGCGGCCTGGGCAAATTCCGCTACGTCGTTGAAGCCTGCTTCGATTGGCTCTTCAACTGGCGTCGTCTGCGGGTGCGTTACGAGAAACGACCGGACATTCACGATGCGTTCCTAATCATCGGTTGTGCCATGATCTGCTGGAACCGCGTACTGGAGTTTTGTTAGAACCTCTTAGTTTAGGCCGTCTGTGCACGAAAGAGCATTCGTTTATGAGAAGGATCCTGGTTCGTGAGGTTTCATCTCTCGCTGTGATCACCGTCATTTTGGCGGGTGTGTTCTTGTCTCCTCGCCCGCTGTCGGCCGACAGCTTCGACTGGCGGAGCGTCAACGGGGGAAACTGGAACACGCCCGTCGAGAATCAAAACGGCGGCACCTGTTGGGCCTTCTCGGGGGTCGCGTCGTTCGAGGCAAGGTACAAACTCACTCGAAATGACCCCCTTTTCAATTTCGACTGTTCCGAACAACAAGTCGAGTGGGACTGCGGACCAACGGGTAGTCAATCGCAGTGGGGCGGATGGGGCGATGGATCCGTGTTCTATTCTGTCACCCACGGCCTGGTTTCTGCAACGGAGTGCCCCATCGATCCCAATTCCAATTATTGGAACACGCCGGGCCCTCAGAGTCTTTGGCCCTTGGCCGCAGGTTGGGGAAACAGGATGTTGGTAGGCGCCAACACTACCATCATTACGACCACAACCCCGAATACCATCCAGGGTGCCAGCCAAATTGTTACTACCACGCAAAACATCAAAAACATGCTGAAGATGTACGGTCCGATGATGACCGCCGTTTTGTCGACGAACGACCTGTACAATTCCCCTGCGGATATCCTGGCGAATTATCGCGCGCCGCTGGCCGGCGTCGATCACGCCGTGGCAGTCGAAGGCTACCAGGACGACGCGAGCCTTCCGTCCAACGGATATTGGATCATCAAGAATAGCTGGGGCACAGGCGGCGGAGACGGAACCGGCTACTATGACGTTCCTTACGGCGACCTCGAACTTCATGGCGACATCGTCGCGATCAACACGCCCGTCTATTACACCGGGGCGATGAAGTCCGTGACCTGGACCGGCACCGGCTCGGCCGGCCCATACTGGACGACTGCCAGCCAGAGCGGCTACAGAAACTGGTCTGGCGGCATGGCGTGGGTCAACCAGGAGACCTGGGCCACCTTCGACAATACGGCCGGCACCGCTAGCCGAACCATCTCCATCATCAGCACCGTCATTGCCCACCAATTGACCTTTGCCGCCGGCGCCACCGGATACACGCTGAACAACTACAGCAACGGCGCCGTGACGGTCACGGCGGGGGGCATCCAGGCGAACGAGAGCGCGGCAATCAACGTGCCGGTGACGGTCGGCGCCCCGCAAACGTGGACTACCGCCAGCGGCAAGACCCTCAACGTCAGCGGCGCGCTCCATACCGTCATCAGCGATTTAACCGTTAACGGCGGCGGCACTACGATCATCGGCGGGCCGATCGACGGCGGCGGCGTCCTCAACACCGTGGGCGGCGCCGCGCCGGGCAACCTGATCAAGAACGGCGCCGGCACGCTCACCCTAAGTGGCGCCACCTCGAATTACCCCGCCACGATCACCGTGAGCGCCGGGCTGCTAAGTTTGGCGCCCCCCAGCGGTATCACCGCCACCTACGGCGGCACCTTTACCGGCAACGGCGCGCTGCAGAAGAACGACCAGGGCGCCGTCGTGCTCAGCGCAGCGAACCCCAATTTCGGCGGCAGCGTCGCGATCAATCAGGGACAGTTGACCATCAACGCCGCCCTGGCGCTGGGCACCGCCACGAGCGCCGTGGCGATCGGCGGCGGGCAACTCAATGTCAACTACGCCGGCACGACCGCCAGGTCGTTTACCATCAGCAGCAGCGGCATTTTGAACCAGATGACTGGCAGCGGCACGTATAGCGGCACCGTCACTTGCAGCGGCGCGGCCGAAGTCCGCAGTACCGGCGGTTCGATGACGCTTAACAATGGGATCAGCGGAAGCATGGGCGGCGGCGCGTTGACGATCAACGGCGTCAGCGGCAATACCATTACCTTGTCGGCCAATCTCAACGTCAGCAATAGTTCGGGCGTGACGTTTTCCAACGGCACGACGGTTTTAAGCGGCAGCGCAAACTCCTGGGCGGGCGGGGCAACGATCGCCAACGGCGCCGTCAAGCCGACGAAAGCCAACAACCTGCCCAGCGCAAGCACCTTCACGCTCAACGCCGGCACGCTGAACTTGAACGGCTATTCGCAGTCGATCGCCGGCCTCACGAGCCTCGTGCCGGCGTCCGACCTGGTGACCAGCTCGGGAGCGTGCACGTTGACCGTGTCGCCGACGTCCGACACGACGTACGCCGGTCAGCTTAGCGGCTCGATCAGTTTGACGAAGAGCGGCTCGTCGAAATTCATACTTTCCGGCAACAACAACCTGAGCGCGTCGGTCACCACGACGATCGGCGGCGGCACGCTGCAAATCGGCGGCGGCGGGACGACCGGCACGCTGCAAGGCAACGTTACCGACAACAGCGTGCTGGCTTTCGCGCGTTCCGATGGTGTGACTTTCGCCGGAACCATATCCGGGGCGTCGGGCAGCTTGGTGCAGCAGGGCCCCGGCGGTTTGACGCTGACCGGCACGAACAACTACGGCGGCGGAACGACGATCAACGGCGGCACGTTGACGATCGGCGGCGGCGGCGCGTCGGGAAGTATTGCCGGAAACGTGGCGATCAGCAGCGGCACGCTGGCCTTCTCGCGTTCCGACAATGTAAGCTTCGGCGGCAACATCTCCGGCGCCGCCGGCAGTTTTGTCAAGCAGGGAACGAACGCGCTGACGCTCACCGGCACAAACACCTATGGCGGCGGAACGACGATCAACGGCGGCACGTTGACGATCGGCGCCGGCGGCGCGTTGGGGAGCATTGCCGGAAATGTGACGATCAGCAGCGGCACGTTGGCCTTCTACCGTTCCGACGACACGAGTTTCGGCGGCAATATCGGCGGCAACGGCGGGCTGATCAAATACGGCACGAACCGCCTGAGTCTCTCGGGGGCGAACAATTACGCCGGCCGCACGATCGTGGCGGGCGGGACGCTCGAACTGGGGCTAAGCGCCGAGAACTGCATATTGAACCTTGGCGGCGCCGACATCCAGGCGGGCAAGATCGTTTTTGACTACGCCGGCGGCGCCGACCCGGTGGCGACGATCCAGGGCTTGCTAAACGCCAGTTACGACAACGGCCAGTGGGACGTCGGCCAGTTGCGGGACACGACGGCGACGGCGATGGGGCTGACGCTAGGGTGTTTGGACAACCTGGCGACGCACACGGTGACCGTAATGGCCACGTATCCGGGCGATTTCAACCTGGACGGTGTAGTGGACAATCTCGACCGGTCGATTTGGACTGCCAACGCCTTCAGTGGCACGACGTGGCAGCAGGGCGATGCGAATCGGGACGGCCGGGTTGACGGTCTGGACCGAGACCTGATGATCGTGAATACCGGTTCAATGGCGCCGACCAGCGGCATGTTGCCCGCCTCCTCCGCCGCCATGTCCCCGGTGCCCGAGCCCGGAACGCTGGTTTTGCTGGGGGCGGGGCTTGCTGGGCTTCTGGCCTTCGCTTGGCGGAAGCGGGGGTAGGCATGGGTTGTCCCATCAAACGACCGAACTCTCGGACCGATGGCAGGCCAACTTCCGTGCGTCGGCCACATCGACCGGTGCGAGTTCCCGATAGGTCGGATTATTCATGGTCCCATACCAGCCCGAAGCGCAAGCGAGGACCGCAAAAGGAGTTGCCCTCGCTTGCGCTTCGGGTTAGTGTGTGGCCATGAATAATCCAGGCTAACTGCGGCCAAGAACCGCGCAGCGGGGTCAATACATCGTCACCAGACGAAGCATCACCGCGTCGTCGAGTCGCATGTTGCCGATGCAGGACGTGTACTCCAGGCGGCGATCGAATAAGTAGCCGACCTCGATAGCCGCCTGCCGACCGTCCTTGTCAACGGACGCAAGTCCGACGCACACGCGAAGATCGCGGTAGGTGGCGACGTTGTCGCCGAGGGTCGGGCGATTGATCGCCCAGCTTCCGCCGCCCAGTTCGCCGGAAAAATAGAGGCGATAGGTGTCGGTCAGTTGAAAGACCGCCCGAGGCCGCGGGAAGACCAACTCGAAGCGCATTCCGGGATTCGGTTTCCAGATCACCCCTGCCACGGGAAGGAGCTTGATGTCGGCGCGGTCGAGGTAGTCAACGCCAAAAACCAGGTCGAGTTCCGGGCTGACGCTGAGGAAGCCCACGCCGTGGCCGGGAAGTTGGACGCCCTTGTGCGCGTCCCAATTAAAATCACTCGATATCTGTACTGCCGAGGCCAGGTCGAATGCCAGCGGCCCGATTCGCTGGCGAATTTGATAGCCAATGCTGAAGTCGTACGCGCGAGGGGGCATGTCGCTCTGCACTGGGCCAGAGAAGACGTGAAAGCCAAACCCTGCCATGATGCCATTCTGGATGCCCGACTGCTGGTAACGATCCAACAGGACCGAAAACATGCCGAACTGGTCGCCACCGCCCGGAATCCACTCGAGCGCATCGGTCGAATAGCGGTAGCCCATGAAGTCGCTGAGCGAAGCAGCCGGTTTCGCCTCGGCCGATCCGTCGAGGTTGATGGGCTTGCCCTTGGGTGGCAGGTTGTCACCGATCGGCGTTTCGCCGGCAGGAATAGGTTCCTGAGATGGCGGCGCCGCAGGCGACTGCTCGGTGGACGGCAGTCGGGACGGCTGGTCAAGGAACGATGGCGGCTGGAGCGACAGCTCGGCGGACGGCAACGGCGGCGACCGATCGATGGACGGCAGCGGCTCAAACCTGATATCCTCGGCCGCCTGCGCAAGGCTGTTTGCCGTGGCGACAAACGCCAGCAGGCTGGCGAGGGTCAAACAGAACCTTGGCATCACAGTCCTCTGGCTGAAAAAAGAGCCGGTGCATGCGGGCGGGGGAGTCTACTTTCTCGGCGGGCTCGCGTCAAGAGCGTTACGCCTTCGGCGAGGATCGCTCCAACAAGCCCTGGAAGGCGTCAAGGACTTGCCACGATTTCGACGACCACACTTATTCTCCAAGCGGATCACGAATACCGGGCGGCAGCATCTTGAACAAGAGGCGCAGTTCGAAGTGTTGCATCGCAAGAACCCAGGTCCATGACCAGGGCGTTGGAAAGCTACAGAAGATATTGCCGAACTGCCGGATTGTTCGCTGATGCTGCGCAAAGCGGCAAGCGGGGGCTGGCTTTTGCCACGTGTTCGGATTTGGTACACTGACCGGCATGACGTGCCCCTTCTGCAACGTGGATGCCGCTTGTATCCTGCTGGAAAACGAGGTTGGCATTGCCCTGCGAGATGCCTTTCCCGTAACCGAAGGACATACGCGGAAAGCCCGGTATTGGGAGGGGCAAACATGATCTCTTCGATTCCGACCCCGGAGGAGCAAGTCCTCTTTCTCAGGCACATCCGGCGACTCCTTGTCAATCTGAAGAACCCGAACCGATGATTACCATCGAATCCTACCCGCTGGCAGTGTTCCTGTGTTTTATCGTGATGGTGGCGTGGGGATCGTGGCCGAACACGCTGAAGCTCTGCCCGCCGCAGTGGCGGTTTCAGTTGTTTTATTGGGACTATGCGTTTGGCGTGTTGTTGTTTTCGCTGTTGATGGCTCTGACTTTGGGCAGCATCGGAGCGCACGGCCGGGGGTTTTTCCAGGACATCGGCCAGGCGACCGGGCAAGCGCTGCTGTTGGCGCTGTTGGGAGGGGTGGTCTTCAATTGTTACAACATTCTGCTAGTCAGCGCCTTGGACATCGCCGGAATCGCGGTGGCCTTTCCGATCGGCGTCGGTCTGGCGCTGGTGATCGGCGTGGCCGCCAATTATTGCTTGGCCCCCAAGGGGAGCGCCATTCTCGTGTTCGGCGGCTTGGCGTGCATCGTGCTGGCGGTACTGTTCGATGCCGTGGCATACGGCCGGATCCCGTCGCAGGGACCGCGGGATACGCGCAAAGGCATCTTGACCGCCTTGGCATCGAGCATTTTCGGCGGGCTCTTCTACTTTCTCGTGGCGGCCAGCATGGCCAAGATCGACGACAATCATTCGATGGAAGCCGGAAAGCTGGGGCCCTATTCCGCCGTGGTCTTCTTCGCCCTGGGATTGGTGCTTTCCAATTTCGTTCTCAATACCCTGGTGATGCGGAAGCCCTTTGCCGGCGCCGGTCCCCCTGGGCGATTACTTCCGCAAGGGAACCCCGAAATTGCACGCCATCGGCGTCCTCGGCGGGCTGATCTGGTGCGTAGGAATGTCGTTTAGCATCTTGGCCCTCAAAGCAGTGGGGCCTGCGATTTCCTTCGGCCTGGGGCAGGCCTGCACCATGGTCGCCGCGGCCTGGGGCATCTTTATCTGGCGGGAGTTCAAGTCCGCCCGGCCGGGAACGCCAACGTTCCTCGGCCTCATGTTCGCGTTCTACTGCTTGGGTATCGGTCTCTTGATTTGGGCGGGGAATTGATGGGTTTCACACAGAAGGAGAGTTTTCCATGCAATCCTTGACTTTCGGCGTGATTGTCGGCAATCGGGCTTTCTTTCCTGACGTTCTGGTCCAAGACGGCAGACAGCAGTTGTTGGACCTGCTGACGGAGTCAGGTTTTCAATACGTCGCCTTGAGTCCCAGTGACTCGAAATTCGGCGCGGTGGAAACCTTCGCCGACGCAAAGAAGTGCGCCGATCTGTTTTCCCGGCATCGGGCGGACATCAACGGGATCATCGTAACGCTGCCGAATTTCGGCGACGAGAAGGGGATTGCGGAAACGGTCAAATCCGCCGGCCTGGACGTGCCGATCCTGATTCACGCCGAGCCGGACGACCCCCGGCAATTGACGATCGAACGCCGCCGAGATTCCTTCTGCGGCAAGATCAGCGTCTGCAACAATCTCCGTCAGGCCGGCATCCCCTACAGTTTGACGCAGCGGCACACCATTGGCGTGGCGACAGAAGACTTCCGCCGCGATCTGCACCATTTCGCCGCGGTCTGCCGGGTGGTCCGTGGCCTGAAGCGTGTCCGCTTGGGGGCCATCGGCGCTCGGACCGCGGCGTTCAATACCGTCCGCTTCAGTGAGAAAATCCTTGAGGCCCACGGCATTGCGGTTGAAACCGTCGATCTCTCGGAGATCCTGGGGCAAATCCACAAGACCTCCGACGCCGATCCGGCGGTCCAGGAGAAACTCCGGTCGATCAAGCAATATGTTCCCACCCCCGAGGTACCGGAAGAATCGCTGCTGAAGATGGCGAAATTCGCCGCGGTGGTCGGCCGCTGGGCCGCCGATCTCGATCTGGACGGCACCGCGGTTGAATGCTGGACCGCGTTGCAGGAATACTACGGCATCATGCCCTGCACGGTGATGAGCATGATGAGCGAGCAATTGCGGCCCAGCGCCTGCGAAGTGGACGTCACCGGCGTGCTGGGGATGTATATTCTCCAGTTGGCCTCGCAGTCGCCGAGTGCGCTGTTGGATTGGAACAACAATTACGGAGATGACCCGGAGAAGTGCGTCGTCTTTCATTGCAGCAACCTCCCTCGCAGCTTCTTCGAGAAGCCCCAGATGGAATACAACGCGATTCTCGGCAATGCGATGGGAAAGGCGTGTAGCTGGGGAACGGTCTGCGGGAAGATCAAGAAGGGACCGGCCACCTTCTGCCGTCTGGCCACCGATGATCTTCAGGGAACGATGCGGGGATTCGTCGGCGAGGGGAACTTCACCGACGATCCGTTGAACACCTTCGGCGGCGTGGGCGTGCTGGCCGTCGGCCGTTTGCAGCAGTTGCTCCAATATATCTGTCTGCAAGGATTTGAACATCACGTGGCCGCATCCTTCTCGCGCGTCGCTCCAGCCGTTTACGAGGCATTGACCCGCTATCGCGGTTGGGACGTTCATCTTCATCAGTCTTGACACGCAACAGACCGGCGATCCAGGAGAAAAGCATGGTTATGAAGAAACTAATCAACCACCCGGATCACGTGGTGGATGAATTGATCGAGGGATACGTTTTGGCGAATCCCAAGTTGGTGCGAAAACATCCCCGCGTCAACGCCATCATCCGCGCGGACGCCCCGGTGGCGGACAAAGTGGGGATCGTGATCGGCGGCGGCGCGGGCCACGAACCGCTCTTCCTCGAATACGTCGGGCCGGGCATGGCCGACGCCTCGGCACACGGGCAGATCTTCGCCGCGCCGGCGCCGGAACTCGTTTTGGAGGCCATCCGCGCGGTCCACGCCGGAAAAGGGGTGATGCTGCTCTACAACAACTACGCCGGCGACTGCCTGAACTTCGACATGGCCCAGGATATGGCACGCGAGGAGGGCATCGAGGTCGAGACCGTACTGGTCAACGACGAGATCGCCTCGGCCCCCAAGGGGAGCGAAGACGATCGCCGCGGCACCACCGCCGACCACGTCGTGATCAAGATCGCCGGGGCGGCTGCCGAAAGCAAATTGCCTTTGAGCGAAGTAGTGCGGGTGACGCGGAAAGCGATTGCCGGCTCGCGCTCCTTGGGCGTCGGCTTGAGTTCCTGCACGCTGCCGGCCACCGGCCAAGACATCTTTGAAATCGGCGACGATGAAATGGAGATCGGCATGGGTTTGCACGGCGAACCCGGCGTGGAACGCATGAAACTTCTCCCGGCCGATGCGACCGTCGAGCGGATGATTCCACGGATCATCGAGGATCTCCCCTATCGCCGCGGCGACGAGGTGATTCTGGTCATCAACGGCTACGGCGCCACAACCCGCATGGAGATGTTCATCGTCAACCGGAAGATTCGCGCGATGCTGGCCGAGCGGAAGATCGGGGTTTACGCCACGGATATCGGCGAGTTTTGCACGTCGCAGGAAATGAAAGGGCTGTCGATCACGCTGGTGAAAGTGGATGGCGAACTGAAACGTTTCTTCGACATGCCCTGCAAATGCCCCTTTTACGTCCGGTACTGAGAATGGAAACCTTGACTCGCGATTATTGGCAGAGGGCCTTCACCAATCTGGCGGCCGCGTTTCACGATGAGAAAGTGCATTTATGCCAGTTGGACGGCGCCATCGGCGACGGCGACCACGGAGCGAGCATGGCCCGGGGGTTTTCCGAAGCCTTGAGTCAATTCTCCTCCTTGGGTGAGTCTCCCGACATCGCGCTGCTGTTTACGACCACGGGCAACGCCTTTCTCGGCAAGGTCGGCGGGGTGACCGGCGTGATTTTCGGGACGCTTTTTATCGAGGCCGGCAAGAAGGCCGCGGGATTGACGGAAATCGATCCTCCTGCCTTGGCTGCGATGCTGGACGCCGCCTTGGAAGGAATTAAGAAGAGGGGCCATGTCCGCGAGGGGGACAAAAGCATGGTCGACGCCCTCGCCCCGGCCATCGCCGCGCTGAAACAAGAAGGAGGAAAGGGGGCGGATTGCAGCGAAGTCATGGAAGCAATGGCTGAATCGGCCCGACAGGGAATGGAAGCGACAAAACAGATGGCCGGCAAAGTCGGTCGTGTCCGATATCAAAAAGAGAAAGGCCTAGGGCACGTCGATCCGGGTTCTGTGTCAGTGGCGATAATTGTCAGAACACTCCAAGAGAGCTTGAGATAACGGTCCAGATCAGCGGGCCGAAGGGCAACGGCCTCACCGTCGCCTCGAATGGCGTCGGCGGCACCAGCCAGTCGCTGTCGTCCTACAGCATCAACACTGCTAACAGTTCCTACGCCGGCGTCCCCGGTAATTACACGGTGACGCTCTTCGCTAAGGACACGTCGAACAACGTATCGTCGCTAACTTGGAACATTACCGTCGTCGCGCCCGCGATTTCCGCCGTCGTCACGTCGGATAAACCGGCGTATCAGGCCGGCTCCACGATAACTTTCACCGGCAGCCTGCGCGACGCTGCGAACAAGCCCGTCGTTGGACTGCAAATCGCCATTGATGATCCGCTCCGCAAGCAGTCTGTTGTCGGGCCGACAACCGATTCAGTGGGCGGATTTGTTTACAAGGTCTCTGTACTGCCCGGAGCCGACGGGAATTACGTCTTTGTATTCTATGGTGGCGCGTTGCCCGTCTACTGTGCCATCACAATCAACTCCGGCCTGGGGACACAGGTTTCGGATAACAACTTCCAGGTTCCCTTGGGAAGCACAAACAACCCGTTCGACTTGAACCTGGCACTCACCAAGAAGTTTCCCAACTCGGCAGTAGCCAGTTGGTTTGCCGACACCGGCGGCTGGAAGACCTTCTCCTTCGATCTGTCCAGCTACAAGGGGCAGAATGTAACTGTGAAATTCAGCAGTTGGACGTACGACACGATCAACGCGGTCAATTACTATCTCGACGACATCAGCATTGTTGCGTGAGACCGTCTTCACCTGCAACTCGTACCGCCAGAAATGGAACCTGCTGGCCGCCAGCCACGTGGCCGAAGAGGTCTGGGTTCCCGTCGCCCGCCGGCCGTGGGTCTCTACGATTCCCAAGCGTCCGCAGTTGGCACGCTTCGGAGCGACACCTCTTAACAGGTTAGGCACAGTCCTGCAAACCCTTGGTTTTTCGGCATTGGACCGACCATTCCGCGTCTTGAGCGGTTATCCTCGGAGCGAAAAGCCGAGGATGCCATCTCGTCATTCCGAGCACTGGTACCCGACGAAATTGCGGCCCTCCGACAAGGCCCGAATCGAGGCCGACGATGCCGGGGTAGTGTGGCTATGAACTCGCCTCACAATAGAAAGTCTCGACTTGCCGCGTTAATGCAATCCAAGCTCAGCCATGCCACTGATTTGCCGCTGAAATCAGCCTTAGAAACGAAGAAAGAACTTGCGGCCAATCGTCGCAAGTCCTTTCGCAGTAACAAGTACCGGAGGTGGGAGTTGAACCCACACATGGTTGCCCATACTGGATTTTGAGTCCCTGGTGGTTGTGTGTACACTATCGACACATTAACGAAACCCTCGAAAACAGCGGCAAAACACGATGCGACACGTTGCCGAGAGGTTGCCGAAACCGTACCGACACCCTCGACGTGGCAACCTCTTGGCAACACTATGTAGTTTCTAACGGTTTGATACAATGAACTTGCCGGGCGGTCGGCCGCGATAGCTACGCGACCGGCCCAACGTGCCGCGGGGTCTTGCGTGGTTCCTCTTTCCACGCGGCCCCGCCGGCATCCCGGCGGAAAGAGAGGTTCTGATGGCAAAGAGTCTTACAGCCGAACAGGCCAAGGTGGTCGAGGCTCTCCGTTCTCTTCGGAAGGCCATTGCCTCCACCTCTGCCCCCTTCCCCGACGGTATCGCCTATATTCGGGATACCAGAGAG
>CAVRAR010000013.1:0-192390 GCA_963719005.1 uncultured Planctomycetia bacterium | reverse complement strand
AAGCTGCATTCGAGCGGGTCAACCGCAATGCACTCAAAAGGAAATGCGTCCGTGGTGTAGTAGACCCAAGCAAACTGCTGGAATCCAATCCCTGGAATCAGTTTACGTGGATCGAGGGAAGCAGACGCCCAATTCGGCAGTTCGATGGCAATGAACTACTGTCGTTCATGGATCATCTGGCAACCCATTGGGGCGGCGTTCCGTTGGCAGCCACCGCAACCAAGGTGTTTTTGTGGTCTGGGTGCAGGAAGTCGGAAGTGGCAGGGTTGACCTGGGACTCCCTTCGACTCATCGGCAACGAACGCCATTTTGAGATCATTGGCAAATGGGGCGTCGAACGATGGTTCCGACTTCCCGAGGCAGTCTACGAAGAACTGCTGAGTTTCCGCACGAGCAGCCCGTTTGTCTTTGCTGCCTACACGGAACAACTGCGGCAATTCCACTCCCATCGTCCAAAGGTGACAAACGGTTTGAAAGTCGGATTCGAGCCTAAGAGGTTTGGCGGTTGGTTCTATAAACGAGTCGTGGAGTGGTCAAAGACCACCGCCAAGGGACGGGCGTTCGTTCACATTTTTCGCAAGACCACTTTGCAGCACGCCCGGCGAGGCGAGGATATTGCCCGTCAGATCGCCAGCGACCTCAGGGTAAGCGAATCCGTCCTCATGACCAATTACGTCAAGGAAACAGACGAAGAAATGAGGCAGCGAAGCAATCGAACCTACCGGCGTATTCTGGCCAGCCTCTCGTCCGAAGTGGCAACTCGCTACGGTCATGCTCAAGATGCCCGTTCGGAAATGGAAAGTCAACTACGAGCGGCTATCGACACCCAAGACTGGGAAGCGGTAGCGGAGATTTCCAAACGGATGGTCCCAGTTTTGTGAAATCCTGTGAAATCCGAAATGGCTGGCGAAAGTGCTGCTCTCTTCAACAGAAAAGGCGTTGTCGCAAGTTCTTTTGCAACAACGCCTTATGAGTACCGGAGGAGGGACTTGAACCCTCACAGCCTTTACGGCTACTGGATTTTGAGTCCAGCGCGTCTGCCATTCCGCCACTCCGGCCTAAGCGACTTCACTCCCATCACTTTGGGCAAAAGTTCGGCAATTGTCAAGCCCCGCGAGTTTGCGTGTTGGCTACGGGCCATCGCGAAGCCGCAAGCGGCTGTCTATCCACCATCTCCCATCCCTGCTCACCCCACCGGCAGCCGGCTGCCGAGGCCGTCATGGATCGCGCGGCCGTTGACGACTTCTACCGCCAGCCGCAACGCCATCTCCAGCGCGTCGGGGCCGTCGTCGTGGTCGGCGATGGGGAATTCTTGAAGCTGCTCGACCAGAAGCTTCGTGCCGGGACTGTTCGACTTGAATCGCAGGCGATGCGACGACAAGTATGGGCCGAGGCGGCGGATTCGCACCGGCTTCGACGTGTGATTCTCGATCGGCACTGGCCGGGCGGCCAAAATGCCCTGGCGGCGAAACGCCGACTCGAACTCGCCGGCCAATAGGTCTTGAAACTGATTGGCCTCGACGCCGAACACGTCGGGCCGATGACGGCGGAACCATTCCGTGCCATCGGCTACGATCTCGGGCGTCGGCCGACGCGCCAAATCCGCCTCGACGTACAGCATCCCCTGCCGATCCACGCCCAGCACGACCAGCGCCGAATAGTCGCCGCGGCGCGAGTCGCTCCCCTTGCTCGGATCCAACGCCATCGTTTTCACCGCGAGATTGGCCGGCCAGGCGTCGAACCAGATCGTTTCGTCGAAGTACGACTCCGGCCACTCGCACAGGTCGGGATTGATCGGCGAGTTCTGCTTCTCCCGCTCGAACGCCGTGCGGCCCCCCTCGACTCTCATGCACATCAGCGTGTAAAGATCCTCGACCTCGGGCCAGAGCAGGATCGCGCCGCAGTCCATCGCTTGCCGGCGTTCCTCGTAGAACTTGCGGGCGACGGCGAGGGAATTGAGGGAATGATGAATGATAAGTGATGAATGATGATCGGACGGAGCGGGAACGCGCAGAGGGGGAGGCGTGTTCTTGCTGGGGCGACGATCGGGGAAGTCGGAATTGCTCGTGGTGCAAAGGGGGACAGTCCCATTTTTGCTGAGACAAGAATTGGGACAGTCCCCGCGCGAGTAGATCGCCTCCCATTGCTGCCAGAGCGACATGTTCTCGGGCCAGCGGACGATCGCCTTGAAGATGCGCGAGGTCCAGCCGGGGGTGCGGTGCAACTGCATCGCCAGGGCGTCGCGGTGCAGCGCGGTGGCCAAATTGACGACGTTGGTGCGCGCGGTGCCGGCTTTCAAGAGGGCGCCGTGGAACCAGTCGCGGGAATGTTCGCGCTGCGAAGGCGAGCGGATGTGCCCGTCGTTTTGCAGGTCGTCGCAGACGATCAGCGTGGGGCGGTGCTGGCGTCGGCGTCGGCCGCGGATTCGCTGGCCCGTGCCGAACGCCTCGATCGTCACGCCGTTGCGGAGCACGATCGAGTTGCCGCGCCAGACGAGTCCGCGCCCGACGGCCTCGGGGAAGTCCGCGGCGAGGCGGCGATTTTCGAGCAATTCGGCCTTGATGTTCTCCAGGTGGGCGCAGGCCTGGTGTTTCGTGTCGGAGACGATCCAGATGTAGTTTTCCTGGCACTCGACGGCTGCGCGGAGCGGCAGGGCCAGCGTGCCGATGGTCGATTTCGCGCCGCCGCGCGGGCCGAGCACGTTGATTTTGGTTCCTCGCGTCCGAAGAGCCGCGTCGAACTGCTTGGCCAGCCAGCGGTGCATGTTCGACGGCGGCAGTTGGAAGTGGTCGGGCAGGTACTTCCGTCCCCAGGCAAGCAGGTCGAGGCCGCCGCCGCAGCGTTCGCGACGGCGAGCCAAGCCGTGAAAACGGGCAAAATTGTCGCGCGAGACTCCCGCGATCAAGCCCATCATCTCGTCGCTCACGGGCCATACGTCGAGCGCGTCGTTAATCCGAATCATCGGCCGACTCCTCTTCGCGGATCGTCTGGCCGAAGCTGCGGGCCAGCGATTCGACCGCCTTGACGATTTTCTTGCGATATCTGTCAGCGGGCACTTGCTCGATGACTCGCTCGGCGAGTTGGGCCAGGACTTGCGCGAGCTGCTCGGCGGTGATGACGTCGGGGCCGCGGCGGGCGTATCTTTCGGGAAACATGCGTTCGAGCGCCCAGGCCGCCGCCCGCCAGTATTGCTCCTTGTTGGCGGCCTTGCGGATGTTCTTGACCAGCCCGAGTTCGGCGTTGCCCTTGGCCTCGCGGAGCCTTTTGGCGAACTTCGGATCGCGTGCGGCCTCGCAGCGGATGGTCGCCGGCGAGCAGCCGACGTACTTAGCCGCCATGCTCTGGCTGCATCCGACGCTGAGGATGGCCAGCACCTCCCGCTGCTTCATGTCGTCGAGAATCCGTCGGCCACGTTTGGTCACAAATTGTCTCCTAGATACTCGAACGAAACGACGGCGCGGCCGGGCGAGCCGCGATAGTTGGCAATGAACTTCTGCGAACCGCGCGAGCCGGTCTTCTTCACGCCAACCGCCTTCCATCGCGGCGAACGGCGGCAATGAGCGATCAGCGAGGGGTGGCTCGCCGTCACGTTGACGCGATTGCCCTCTTGCACGTGCAGCTCTGCCACCGCTTCGGCCACGGCCATGCCGATGCCGATGCCCTGGTAATCGGGCAGGGTGACGATACGGCTGATCCGCCAGCGGCGCTTGTGTCCGATCAACGACACCGTGGCGCAAAACGCCACCGGTGTGCCTTGCCACAACGCCAGGAAGCAGCGAGAATACGGCGACAGAACCCCGCTCAAATAGTGATGGCGCGCAAACAGCCGCCACGCACTGCGGCGGCAACGAAAGATTTCAAGTCGGATGGGCGGTCGGTCCGTGAAGGGGACAGTCCCATTTTCGCTGGGACAAGCTCGCTCCGACCTGCCCTCACCCCCTGCCCCTCTCCCATTGGGAGAGGAGAGTTGCGGACAGTCGCCGGGCGGTCGCCGAAGACGCCTCCGCGAGAAACTGCCGGTGGCCATGTCGATTACCCAATCGGGTGCGAGCCATTCGGTCACGTCGTAATGGCACGTGACGGCGACCAGCCGGCAGCCGATCTGCCCGGAACGGATGCCCTTGCTCACCGCCGCCGACACGATGCGGGCGACGTTGCGATCGACGACGCTGGTGAACTCGTCGAAGACAACGAGGGGGGAATGATGAGCGATGAATGATGAATGATGAATGGAACGAGCAGGTTCCAGCTTGTCCGCCAATTCATCATTCATCATTCCGCATTCATCATTCCGCATCATTCCGGATTCATCATTCACCCCGCCCGCCAGGGCTCTGGCCAGATCGCAGCGGAACTGCTCGCCGTTGCTGAGGACCTGGTAAGGCTTGATCCAATTTGGCGGCGAGGAGAAGCCGACGGCGGTAAACAGGCGGGTGATTTCCTTGATCGGCCGCGGCCCCAATCCGTCGATCACCGCCCGATCGGCCGGCCACTCTCGCGGCCGGTACATGCGATCGCCGAACATCGCCCGGGCGATCGTGCTCTTGCCGCTGCCGGAGGGACCGACGATCAGGCCGATGGACCAGGGAGAATGATGAGTGATGAATGATGGATGATGAATGGAGGAGGCGACGGCCGGATCGTCGGCCGATTCATCATTCATCATTCCACATTCATCATTCCCCAGCACCCACTCCGGCACATCGACGCGGAACCGCTGCGACGCCCGCTCGGAAAGCGGCACATCGAACATCCCGCCCACCTGCTGTACGCGGAACGAGTCGAACACGGGACAGGTGACTTCGATTTCGACGGAGGGCATGGGGGATGAAGGATTAGGGGCTAGGGGCTGGGGGCTAGGATTCTGACGGAGCGCGGGCGTCTTGCCCGCTTCGGAAAATGCGAACGGGACGCCCGCGCTCCAGCGACCGTTACAGCATCAGCAACTTGCATGTGTATCCTTCGGCGGTCAATCGCTCGTATACCGCTTGCTGTTCGCTCTCGTCGCGGCATTCGACGACGACTTGATACGCTTCGGGAATCGCGACGGCCTTTTCCGATTCGGGCTCGGTTTCGTCCGGAACGTCGGAGTCGCCGAGCATCTGATCGAGCAGCGATTGCACGGCGTCGTTTTCCGTCTCGACGTGGGCCAGCAGTTCGGCAAGCACCTCGTCGTTGGCCTCGGCCATGCCGGCCAAGGGATCGTGCAGGGCCAGCAACTTCGCCGCCTCCTGCTCGTCGAGGTCCAGCACGAGCACCGGCACCTCCACGTCGGGCGTGGTTTCGGCGCGGAGATGACCGTCGATCAGTTCCAGCGATCCGTCGGGCAATTCCCGCGCCAACAGGGCGCCGGCGTAGCCGATTTCGGCCAGCACGCCGCGCAAGGCGTCTTGCTGGGCCGCCGGATGCGTTCGCCAGTTCTTCGGATGCGGCCGCAATTGGCTCGCCTTTACGCGGCGAAACTCTTTGATTCGATCGCGAATGTGCATGAAAGGGGGGCTGGGGTCAGGGGACAGGGATTGGAGATCGGGGATTGGTGGGGCGAGGGGGACGGTTCACAGATGCGCCTGCAAGATCGCTGTCGCAACGGCGCCGAGCAGGATCGTCAGGAGCACCCAGGCGGCCCGCAGGGCCACGAGGATCAGCTTTCGACTCCGCCGCAACTCGGCCACGTCGCCCATCAGGCCGGGACTTGTCTCTTTCTTGCCCGGCAGCCCGTAGACGTCGGCGCTGATCTGCACGACGTCGCCGCGGCAAGCGTCGCAACGCTGCACGAGCCGTTGCACTTCGACGTGGTACGCGTGCAGTTCATCGCGCAGTTTTTCGATGACAGTGTTTTCGCCTCGGGTCATGGCATTGGCTCCAACAGCTTCTCAGGTGGGGCAGACATTCTTGTCTGCCACGAGTGCCGTCGTTGCTCTCGGCAGACAGGAATGTCTGCCCCACCGTACTACAGTGCGGACTAGGCGTTCTTGGCGGCGGTTGGTGCGGCGAACAACGATTTCGACACCGCCCCGGCCTGCAAGATCGCAACGATTTTCGTGGCGACGCCGAGATCGTTGGCGGCGACGTACTGCACCGCGTCCTCGACCGCTTGCGACAGCAGCGCCATCCGTTTTGTCGGATCGTTCATGTCGGCGGCCCATTTGATCGCCTGCTTTTCGGCATCGATCAGGTCGCCCGTGCCGAGTTCGGTGAAAAAGGTCGCCAGGTCGGTCAGGCCGGCGGTCGTGCATCCCTGGGCGATCTTGATGCACCACTTGCGGCCCTCCATGATCTTGTTGTGGACCGCCACGATCACGTAGCCGAGAACCAGCGCGGCCAGCGCCAGAATAACGTACTGCCAAACTGCGGGGACTTGCGAAAAGCTGTTCATGGGAGATTCCTTGGAGGTTTATGGGTCACATAGGTCATATAGGTCCAATGGGTCGTATGGGAGCGCCATCCGGCGTTACGAAGTGCGGCGTCTGGTCACGCGGTAGAAGACGGCGCCCGCCGCCAATGCCGCGGCGATCACGAGCGCCGCGACAAGCGGCGACGCTTCATTGTCGTTGTTCTCGGGCTTGAGAGGTTTCGGCTCCGCCAGCGGCATCGACTGCGATCGGTCCGCCGCCAATCTCGCCCGGCGTTCCGCCTCGATCGCTTCGAGCAGGTTGCGGGTGCGAGCGTCCAATTCCTCGTCGCGTTGCTGCGCCTTGCCGCGCCACGGCAGGACCGTGCCGTCGCGCTTCTTCGCCGCAGTTCCAGCGGCCGGCTCGTCGAAGATCGGGCCCGGCAGCGGGCAACAGCCGTCGCTGCCGTCGCACGCCGGCGGCAGGCTCTCGATCGGTTGTCCAGGCTTCGGCGGCGTGGGATTGCGCTCCATAGACCGCGTCAGCGGCGCCGAGGGGGACAGTCCCATTTTTGCTGACGCGAAAATCGGGACAGTCCCCGTCAGGACGAAAGCCTTCTGCTCGATCTCCTCCGGCAGCGCGGAATCCAACAGAAGATGTAACCTGCCGGCTTGCACGCCGACCACGACCTCGCCGTTGGTTCCCCACAGCACGCCGACCAAGCGGCCGCGCTCGTTGAACACGCCGCCGCCGGAGTCGCCCGGCCGGGCGTGACCGGAGATCTCGAACCAATCGTCAGGGCCGTCCGGGGTCTGCGTCGAACGCTTGTATCCCAGAAACAAGCCGGTGTTGACCGCCAGCCTTCCGTCGGGGCCATAGCCGCACGATTCCAAGCGGCTGCCCTCGTGCTGCATGGCATCATCGCCAAGTTCAACTTCCGCCGGCTTCACGCCTTCCGGCCTGCCGCCCAACTCCAGAACCGCACAATCCCAGACGGCGTCGGTTTTCAGCGCGCGGGCCTTGTAGGTCTTCTTGTTGAACAGTTCGACGACGATGTTCTTGGCGTCGGCGACGACGTGCCGGGCGGTGAGCACCACGATTTTGTTCGCGTCCCATCGCACCAGAGTGCCCGAGCCGATGGATCGGGTCCGCACGTCGTCCTGGCAGAAAATGCGAACGACGGCCGCACGGTGGCCTACAGGCTTTTCGTAGCGCCACGCAGGATGCGGCCGCCGTTCTGGAGGGTTTTTCT
The DNA here is from genome assembly GCA_963719005.1 of uncultured Planctomycetia bacterium. GTDB lineage: Bacteria > Planctomycetota > Planctomycetia > Pirellulales > Thermoguttaceae. Next base: position 184,806 of record CAVRAR010000013.1, on the reverse strand, counting down.
TGCGGACGTCGATACGGGAGTTGGGATTATCCCGACGAATCAGTTTCACCTTCAGCCGTTCGATGCTCGCCCGGCCGACGACGCGGTCAATCTCCCGGCCGCGTTCGACGACGACGAAGCACGGGATCGAGGTTACGCCGTATTGGCGGGCGAGCTCCGGCTGTTGATCGACGTTGATTCGTTCGACCGCGTAGCCGTCTCTTGCAAGTTGATCGATGGCCGCCGACGTTTCGCGGCAGGCCCCGCACCACTCGGCGTAGAAATCGTAGAGCACCGTCTGGCCGTCACATGCGGCCGCCGGCAGCATTGCCAGCAGCCAGACAACGATGGTTCGCACAAGTCGCATGGTCGTACCTCCGAGAAAAGAGAGTGGATTGCTTCGGTTGCGCACTAGGAAATCAGCGTGAAGCGATATTCGTAAAAGGCCGAGCGGGCCAGGTCGCCGGGCTCGGTCAGCCGATCGGCCAGGTTGGGAACGGGATCGACCCCGCCCGCCCGCATCGCCATCGCCACCGCCTGCGAACAAAAAGGGGGCCAAGTCGAGGTCTCCAGGTCGTTCGTATCGGGTTGGGCGAGAAATCGGAACGCGGGCAGATGGAGCAGGGCCGCGCGGCACAGGTTCAGCCAGCCGTACTGCTTGCCGGTGATGCCGATCATGGCCAACAGGGCCCGGCGGCGGGAAAATCGCCGTCGCGCGGCGTTCGCCTGGTACACGTCGACGACGCCGGGCCAGCGCGCGACGATGTTCGACAGAAGCTGCGCCCGCCCGCCGCCCGAGGTCATTTCGACGCACATGAGCCGATCGTTCCACCAGCCGGCGATGGCGGCGTGGACGTATTGCGACCGGCCCGCCACGGCGATCAGCCGCGTTAAGCGATCTCGTCGGCGGAAGAGCAGCAGATCGGCGTCGCGAACCGCGTCGCGGATCTCGGCGTAGTGCGTGTGGATCGGTTCGTTCATGATCGTGTTCACTGGTAGTTTGTTGGCCTCTTCCGATGCCGTGTCCGGATTTCTTCGTATCGCTCGCGGTGTTCGGGCCGGAGGTCTAAACGCAGCAACGTCGGGGAGTCGGTCGTCCGCCGTCGCGCCGCGCGCGGGTTCTCCTTCCGCAGGCGGCACAACAGGCACGGCATATACACCAGTCCGCCGCAGCCGGGACACCGCGCGGGCGGACCGGACGGTTCGGCCGGCGCGTCGTCCAATGCGTCCGCCGGCACGTCGCGGCGTCTGCCCGAGGCGATCGCCGCCACCGAGCCGCGGCTGACGCCCACGCAGCGCGGCGATTCTCCGCTGACTATGCGTTTTCAGGTCCAACAGCCGTTGGACTTCGGCGACGGTCTTGGCGGCGAGCATGTTTGGCCCCTTTCTCCGACGGCGTGTTGCCAAGGCGCAACAAAAAAAGCCCGCCGCCGGAGCGAACTCCGGCGACGGGCTCTTGTGGCTACCTGACAACAGGCGCTGCGGATACCCTCAGCACGGCCATGAGCCTAGCATAGGTCGTGGCCCAATTTCAAGAGGAAAAATGACAAATTGTTGATTGATGATTGTTGATTGCAGATTTGAGATCTCAGATTGCAAATTTCCAATCAGCAATCAACAATCAGCAACCAACAATCTCAACTCCTCCACGGCCCGATCCAGCTCCTCAACGATCGGTGTCCTGGCGGCTTGCTTCAGGGCAGCGGTTACGGCGCGGTAGTACCAGAGGGTTCCGTCGCGGCCGCCGTGAAAGACGGCCCATAACGACTCGCCGCGGCGGCGATACTCGCGCGCGAGAGAACCGACGTTGTGCAGCTTGTCGGCGGCCACGACCAATCGCACCGAGGGCGAGGCGTCGCGCAGGCGGGCGATGTGCGCCTCCTTGCGCTGCCGCCACGGCGGCTTGGGGCTGACAACCGTATCGCTGCAACCCTCGACGATCTCGGCGACCGCTGCGCCGAAGCGGCGGCGAATCTCCTCCGGCGTCGCCGTGCCGCCCTGATCTTCGGCGGCGTCGTGCAACAACGCGGCAATCGCCTCGTCCTCATTGCCGCCGTGCTCCATCACGATGGCAGTCACCGCCAGCAGGTGCGCCAAGTACGGCTCGCCCGATACTTTCCGCCGCTGCTCGGCGTGCAATGCGGCGACGTAGGACAAGGCCTCGGTGAAGCGGGAAGAGAGGAGCATGGCAAGTCTTCGCTGGGCAATGAATGTAGTAGGTACACGCCGTGTGCCGTTTCGGTTTTGTCGCGTAATTCTCCGAACCGTCCGACGGCACACGGCGTGTGCCTACTACTGTCCCTGCGTCAATGGGCATTCTGCTGAACGTGTCCCGCCTCGCCCCCTTCGTACACGCTGAACTCGGCCCAGACGGGCAAGTGTTCGGAGATTTCGGTCGCGGCCGGCAGGGTGAGATGGAACTCGCGGATCATGTCGACGACTTCGACCCGGCCGGTGAACTCGCACGTGGCGCGGCGATCCAGCAGGATGTTGTCGAGCAGTTGCGTGCCGCGGGCGGTAGTGGCAAAGCCGGACAGCAGCGGCGTGACGCCGAACAACTTGTTCAATTCGCCGAGATGCTGGTCGTCGCTCTCCAGATCGCCCAGCAGGATGACGTCGTCCTCCTTCGGACGATTCCTCTGCACGGCGCGATAGGCTTTAGCCAACAGGTCCAACTCGATCGGGGCGCGATCCGAATCGACCTCGACGTTGATTAGCGTGAAGGTGAACGCCTCGGCCGGGTCGGGCCCACGCGCGCGAAACGAACCCGCCAGCGGCTTGATCCGCAGCCGGCCCAGCGGATCCTCGACGAAATGGACCGTCGACCGATCGACTTCGATCGTGCCGCAGTCGAACACGAACGCGCTGTAATGCTCCAGCCCGTCGCGCTGCTGGGTCGGACAGGTGGCGAAGTCGTAGGTTCGGCCGCTGGCGGCGTTGATCTGATCGATCAGGTGCACCAGCACGCCCTGGTTCTTTCCGCGCACGCCCTGCACGGCCACCAGGTCGAACTTCGAGAAGAGGCTCGCCAGCATGTCGGCTACCTGGGGGCTGGCCAGTTTGGCCTCGTCAAAGCGGCCGAGCTGGAACGAGGCGATTCGGATGGTTGAACGAGGCGCGGCCGGCGGCTGGTCTGCCACAGCGCCGCGGGCTCCGCTTCCCACGGCGGCCTTTCGTGGCACGATCTTCCAGCCGCTCGGCGTGGCCCGCTGAATCTCGTAATTCAGAAAGAACCAGCCCCCGCCTACGACCGCGGCGATCACCAGCACGATCAATACCAGTTTCGCCATGAAACGCTCCGAAACCGCGGGTACAAGGGATCCTACGGCAACAGGATACTCGATGGGTTAGTGTCACTCCTATGCCAATGTGGGGGGGAAGCGTCGGTAAAACCGGGAGGGATAGTCCATGTGAGGGAACTGCGTTGATCTATCCTGCGTCTGTTACGTATACTAAGGAAGAATGCTCCCCGGAACATAAGGCGCGAAGCGATGCGAATTCTCGCTCCTCTGGCGGTGTTGGTGCTGCTTGGGTCGGCGGCGTCGGCCGAGGTGTTTGTGTTGGCCGACGGCGGGCGGGTGACCGGCAGCTTGTTGAACCCGAAGCAGTTGCCGCGAAAGCAGTACGTCATTCAAGCGGCCGACGGTGCGAAGATCACGCTCGACGCCGCGCAGGTCCGCAAGGTGCTTCGCCCGAAGCCCGACGAGGCCGAGTACGAGCGGATCGCCCCCACCTATCCCGACACGGCGGCGGCGCAATGGGAGTTGGCCCAGTGGTGTCGCGAGCATAATCTGACCGCGCAGCGCCGGGTGCATCTGCGCCGCGTGATCGAACTCGAGCCGGATCACGCCGCCGCCCGACACGCCCTCGGCTACAGTCGGGTCAATGGCCAATGGGCCACGCAAAAAGAGGCAATGACCGCGGCGGGCTTCGTGCAAAAGGGGGGCAGATGGCTGACGCCCCAGGAATTGGAAATCGCGGAAGCCAAGCGGAAACTCGACGCGGCCCAGCAGGACTGGTGCCAAAAGCTGAAGCGCTGGCGCGGCTGGTTGGGGTCGAACCGCGATCAGGAAGCCCGCGACAACATCGCCGCCGTCAACGATCCGATGGCGGTGAAGGGGTTGGCGTTGGGATTGCGCAACGATCAGGATGCGCAGGCTCGGACGTTGTTCGTCGCCGCCCTGGGAAGGATCGACGCGCCCGAGGCCGGCCGCGCCATGGCGATCGCCTCGGTCTACGACTCGTCCGAGGATGTCCGGCTGACCTGTCTCGATCAGTTGCAGACGAAGAAGCGGCCGGAAGTGATATCCTATTACGTCGGCAAGCTGAGGGACAAGAATAACGAGATCGTGAACCTGGCGGCGGTTGCACTCGGCCGCATGAAAGACCCGTCGGCCGTCGGCCCGCTGATCGACGCGCTGGTGACGTCGCACAAGTTCAAGATCCAGCAGCCCGGCGGCCCCAATTCCACGACGGGCAGTTTCGGGGTCGGTCCCGGCGGCCGTCCCGGCGGCGCCGGCATGTCGGCGGGCACTAAGCCGACGACCATCACTCGAAATCTCCAGAACCAGGCCGTTCTCGATGCCCTGGTCGCCATCACCGGCGTCAATTTCAACTTCGACAAACAGGCGTGGTGGCACTGGTACAAGGGGCAGAAGAGGAAGCCCGACGCGATCGACGCGCGAAGGGACTCGAAATAGCTTCGGCCGCGGCGCGGCAGTGGGAAAAGGGGACAGGTCCAATTTGCCGGAACGGCCCGGAGGGTGCTTCGCACAAATTGGACCTGTCCCCTTTTTCCCTCCCAAGATCGTGCAAGGTCATTTAGAAGCAGGAGAGCGCCGTGCGAATACAGGACTTGTCGAGAACGACCGCCCCCGCCGCGACGGTCTTCGTGCGGCTGATCGTCGGCTGGGTCTTTCTTTCCGAGGGCATCCAGAAGTTTCTGCTGCCCGAAATGCTCGGCGCCGGCCGTTTCGCGCGAATCGGCATCCCCGCGCCGGAGATCATGGGCCCGTTCGTCGGCGTCGTGGAGATCGTCTGCGGCGGGCTGTTGATTCTGGGACTGCTCACGCGGCTGGCGGCAATCCCCTTGTTGATCGACATTTCCGTGGCCATCGTTTCGACCAAAGTGCCCATCCTGCTCGGCCACGGCTATTGGATATTCACGCTGCCGAAGCTGCCCCGCTACGGATTCTGGAGCATGATGTCCGAGGTGCGGACCGATTTCTCGATGTGGATGGGCCTGCTGTTTCTGCTGATCGTCGGGGCGGGAAGCTTGTCGCTCGACGCGCTGACGACTCGCCGAACAACGACTGGGCATGATCCCTGCCGTTGACGGGCCGGCGGACTCTCTATTCGCCATGTCGGTAGACTGTCCCAAGAGCGCGCCACTGCGTCGCAGAAGCAGCGGCATACTGTCGGTCAGCTTCCGCGCGCGGCGAGACATGCCGGTTACTTCATCGCATGGTCCGCCGGCGTGACGCCTTTGCGGAACCTTCCGCCGCCGATGGGGAGGGCGCGATATTGGCCGACGAGATCGACGTTCGCCTTGGCGGGAATCTTGGCTTCAAGCCCCACGCACCAATAGGCGGCGTTGACCAGCAGGCGACGCAGGCCCTCGCTCTGGAAATCTTGGGCGGAGCCCATGGTCGTGGTGAAGACGCGGCCGATTTGGCCGCCGGCCCCCTTGTACGTCTTTGTCCACGCGACGGGCATGAGCGGATTGTTCTTCGGCCCGGCGACCGGCTTGTCGGTCGGCTTCATGCCTTCGAGAACCTGGCCCAGCACCAGCGGCTTGCAGTCGGCCGGCAGCGGCAAGCGGACGGCGTAGACGTCGGTGGGAACCCAAATATCGCCGCAGCCGCGAACGATCGGGTTTCGCTCCATGCCCTTGGCGATAATGCCGCGCGTGCTCTCGAAGCCGTGATGCCCGTGATGGTCGATCCAGGTCTCACCCAGAATCTGCCGGCCGAAGCCGCCATCCCACTGCCGACTGTCGAAACTGTACTTCGCGTACTTCCTGCCGGGCGGAATGCTGAAGGCGTGGGTGGCCGTGCGGATGCCGATGATCGGCCGGCCCGACTTGACGTATTGGTCGATGTATCGCATCTGCTCGTCGGGCAGATCGCGGAACCGCGTCGAGATAATCACCAGGTCGGCGTTCTTGAGGACTTCGAGGCCGGGAATGTTGTTGCGGTTGTCCGGGTCGATCGTGCCGTCTTTCGGATCGACGGCGAACAGCACGGTGCAGGTGAAGCCGTGCCGCCGGGCCAGAATCTTGCCGAGTTGCGGCAGGAATTCCTCGGATCGGTATTCCTCGTCGCCAGAGATCAGAACAATTTGCTTTCCCTTGCCGGACTCGCCGTCACCTCGGTCCGTCACCCAGGGATCGGCCGCAAGGGCGCAAGTTCCTAGAATCGCTGCCACTGGCAGCATCACGACAAGTCGCATCATCAACATGGCCGGTCCTTCTGCATGGTTTCGTATCTACTTGCTCGAACTGCTCGATAACAGAAAGGAGGCGTAACGAAGTCAATTGACCGATTGTTGTAGGACGGATTTCAATCCGCCCCATACTTGCTGGGCGGACTAAAGTCCACCCCACGATGGAAAGCGCCGCAATGGCAGAGGATGACTTCCCGCGGGCAGTTCACCCGGACCGGCACGGCGTCGTGCAGTCCGCGACTGACGAGCATCACGGAATTCGGTCGTGCGAAGCGCAGCCCGTTCCAGCGATAGAACCAGGCGCCCGGATAAAGCCGCCCGCGGCGGGCGAATGCCGTCATCTGACAGCCGTGCAGATGTCCGGCAAAGACGATGTCGTGTTCCGACTCGGCGTCTTGCGCGAACGAGTCTGGATAATGCGTGCAGTGAATCGAGACGTCGCTTGGCGGAGCCTGCCGGGCGACGGCGCCGCTGACAATTACGCGCGTGGCGCCGGCGAAGAAGGCAAGGGGCTGACGGTCGAGCCAGACGCCGCCGGCCAGTTCCACGGCGCGCTGCACCAAGCTGATGCCGACGCGGCGGTCGTGGTTACCCCCGCTTGCCGCGACAAGGCACGTGCGGTGGGCGAAGGAAACGAGAGCGTCCAACTGCGGCAGCCCGCTGCGCTTGTCGACGAGATCGCCGCCGAGCAAGAGCAGATCGGGCTTCGTCGTTGCGACGATCTGTCTCAACTGGTCGCAAAGATGTTGGGTTTTGCCCTCGCTGAAATGCAGATCGCTCATGTAGAGCGCGCGAAACGGACGGTCTACCTTCGAGAGATTGACCACCTCGCCGCGGACATCGGGCGGTTCGTGCGTTCCGATTTCAACCTTCCAGGGAAATTGCATGCTTCCGGCATTCCGAGGGTCTGACAGGAAGCACCGAAAGGCAGGACTTCAAGTCCGGCCTGGCCGGTTGCTTCCTGCATCGCATTTCCCACAGGGCGCGTTTGCCGAGCAACTTGACCAGGGGAAGCACCGCGTACGTGCATAGCGCAAACGGCCAGAATGCGCGGTTCCGCCTGGGCATGGCGGCAAGATACGTCGTTGCGGCCGCGTCGATATTTGTGCGCACCGGCCCAAGGTCGCCGTCGCGACCTTCCCTTTGTTCCTGGCATTGCAGCAACGCGGCCGTTACAAAACTAGGAAGGCGAGCACGCCAGTCGTTGCGCCAGTCGAGCAGATCGTCGCAAATCTGAAGGAGCATTACGAGAGCGAAGAGGTGCGGAAGACATGCGTCCTTGGCCGCCGGCCGTCGCGTGCCGTCCAAGTCGCCGCGGTTCGGTTGGCCCAGCGCGATTGCGGCCAGCGCCGACAGGGAAAGCCGGACTACCTCTTCTCGATAGTCGGCGACTTCCTTCAGAAATCCCGGCAAAGGGGACAGTCCCATTTTCGTCGACCACGGCTTCGCCGCGGTGCCCGCGAAAATTGGGACAGTCCCCAGGCGCGGCCGATTCCGCTCGACGCGGCGCAACCGGCGAAAGTAGTCGCGGTAAACGGCGCGTGCGGTTTCGTTGGCGGCGAGTTGTTTCCTGAGACGGCGATAACTGCATTTGCAGAAACGGTGTTCGTCGAAGTGATCGTTGATCAGCGCTCCCAGATCGAGCAGGCAGTTCAGAGCCCGGCGTTTTTCCGGTGCCAGCCGTTGTCCGTCGGCTCGCGCCGTGAAATCAAAGGCCGCCACGCAAAGGGTGCGAAGCGGCGTTCCCGGCCGCTCTTGCCTGGTCCGACAGAAAGCGGATGTCACGCTTCCGACCGCGTGGAAGAAAGTGTCCAGAATCATCTTGCTCAGTCCAAAAGGCGGCGAAGAAGGACATCCTGCCCGTCCCGGGGAGACCAACGCTCGCCGGCGCATGATGCCGCCCTCCACATTTCGCCAGTTTCAGCAACCGACATCCTAACGCGCACGGGCCGGGATTCAAGCTCAAGATTCGGGGCTGTACGAATTCCGTGGCAACGGAGCCATCGCCGCGTCAAATCCCGGCAAAGGGGACAGTCCCATTTTCGTCGACCACGGCTTCGCCGCGGTGCCCGCGAAAATTGGGACAGTCCCCGGCGGCTTGCCGTCGTCCGGCAAGAGGCGAAAAACGTCTCCGGTCAGGAGCGGCAGACTTCGGGTAAGACGAAGGGCATTTTGACGAGCGTGACAAAATCGCTCAGAAACTCGGATTCCCGACTCCATTGTTCCTCGGCGTCGCAGAATTCGGCAAGCAACGATTCGACCAGGCTGGTATCGGTCGCCCGTTCGGCAGGATATCGATCCCCGGTCGCCACAAAGTCATCGAACCGTCGCAGGAATGCTGCGACAACGTCGGGGTCGAACTGCAAGCCCGATTGGTTGGCGATCGTCTCGCGCGCCGTTTCCGGCGAATACGCCTGTTTGTAAGGGCGTTCCGAGGTGAGCGCGTCATAAACGTCGGCCAGCGCCACGATCCTGGCCGCCAGGGGGATCGCCTTGCCCGACAGCCCTTCCGGATAACCGCTGCCGTCGAAGCGCTCGTGATGATAGCGGGCGACTACGGTGGCCATCTTCAGGAACGTCGCTTCGTTCCGGTGCGCCACGACGTCTTGCAGAATCTCTCCGCCGATGGCGGCGTGGTTCTTCATTTCGGAGAATTCGTCGGGCGTCAATCGGCCGGGCTTCAAGAGGATGCTGTCGCTGATCGAGACTTTGCCGATATCGTGCAGCGGGCTGGATTGCCGCAGATTGGTGAGGAATTCCTTGTCGATGACGCCGCAGAATTTCGGCTCTTTTCGCAGCTCATTGGCGAGAATCATCGAATAAGCGCAGATTCGCTCCAGATGTCTTCCGGTGCCCAGGTCGCGAGACTCGGCCACCTTGGCCAGCGTGTAGACCGCCACGTCCCTCGTCGCCGCAAGCTGTTCGTTTTTCACCCTCAGAGTCTCAGCCGTTCTCACCAGTTCCTCGTTTCGCTTGTCGGCGATTTCCCGTTCGCACCTCAGCCGGGTTGTGGTCGCCACCGCCTGTTCGCGGAGTTGACAGAGCAGGGCGGCTCCCCAAACGGCGGCGACGACCAGCAGGTGGTTGGCGACCCGCAGCAACAGACTCTCGCGGTCCGCGGGCGGCGGCATGAAAGCACCCCACATCACCATGCACGAAGCGCAAACGGCCACGACGTAACAGTACGAGCGCCGCGTGGACCAAAGGCTCGGAAACACTAGTCCGATATAAAGAACCTCGAAGTTCACACAGGGAGGCGTGAGCATGTCGAAGATAAAGAGAATTGCGGCAAGAAGGGTGGTCCAAGCCCAGAGATCGCGCTCAGAAATCTGCGGTGCGGACATAGTGACGGGCCCTTTATCGGTGACGCGTACACACAGGATGGTGGGTCTGCCTGCGGAGGGTGACACCCCTTGCCCGGATAAAGCTTAGCACAAGTGAGAACATTGTTTCCCACATCCCTGCGGATCGCCGTGTTCTTCGTCGCTGGCAAAGAACTTGCAGAACGTGGGGTTTGAAAGAACGTCCCAATGCAGGATCGATTCGCCTTGTTAGGCGGCCGGAAATGCGCTGCTCCGACGTCCGGTGGCAACGATTGTAGGGCCGATTCCTGCGAATCCGTTGGTGACTACTCGGACACGAAAATCGGGACAGTCCCCGTCGTCACGTCTTTTTTCTTCGCCCCCAACCCGGCCGCACGGCGGACATCGCCACGCGATCTTCGAGGTTCGGACGGAAGATGGTGAGGATCAACAGCGGCAGATACCAGGCCATGCAGAGGCCGCCTTGATGGGCGTGCCAGAACTGCGTGGCCAACATCACCGCGGCCGAGCAGCTCAGCAGCGTGCCGAGGTTCTTCTGCGCGGGCCAGAAGATCATGCCGAGGCAAATCGTCACGAACAAGGCCAGCACCGGCATCCGATACGACGGATCGTAGTATTTCCAGAAGCCCGCGAATTGCTCGACGCCCAGCGGATTGCGCCAGCCGATCATGCGTCCGATTTGGTCCAGGAACGTGGGAAGACCGTGCCACTTCAATGCCAGCGAGGCGGCCAAGAGGACCAACGCCAGCAACACGCCAACGACGAATCGCACCAGCCCGCGCCGCCAATAAAAACTGCACCACAGCGGCAGGAGGAACAAGGGATAGTAGATCAACCCGCGCCCAGGCCGAGCAGCACGCCGGAAAGCAGCGGCAGCCGATACGCCGCCACCGCCCAAACTAACAGCGCAGCCGGCACGACGTGGTCGACGTAGCTGGTCATTTGGCTGGTATAGAAGTTCAGCAGGTAGAGAGTGGCGGCCGCCACGCCGGTGTGGATGTTGTCGAAATGCCGGTAGCCGAGCCAGACCATGCCGGCCACGATGGCCAAATGGGCCAGGATGGCTGCCGTACGAGTCGTCGCCGCCAGGATCAGGGCCTCGCGGGTTTCGCGCTTGGCGACGTCCGGTTCAGAAACCACTGCCTCGTTGGCAAAACCGGCAAACTTGTAGAACCATTCGTATCCCGGACTGGGCAACGACTGGGTCTCCTGCTTCGCCAACTCGTATTCCAGCCGCTCTTCCGGCCTGGTGATGACGTTGGCCATCAGGAACACCAGCAAGGCAATGCCGGTAAACGTCAGGCCGCTGGCCGAGAGGTTCGGTTCCAGCAGCGGGCGGCGGACCATGACGGGGTCTAGCAGCAGGCGGATCAGGAAGAAACCGCTGACGGCGAACAGCCAGACGTAGCCCCCCTGCACCAGTTCGGCGCCGCGGGCCGCCACGATCGGGTCCGCGGCATGCTGCATGGGCAGCCCATGATAGATCAACAGCAAGCCGGGCGAGAAGCTGATCAGGCCGATCAGGTCCAAGTTCCGCACGCTCCAGAAGCGGCGGAACTTGAAATAGATGCCGATCATCATCAAGGCCGAGATGTAGGCCCAGGTGGTCGGGTCCAGCTTGTACCCAAAAAGAATTTCGCGCATGGATTTTTAGGATACACAAGCGGTGGGAGTTTTCAACCCCCCTGAAAAACACGGCCATGATGCCGCGTCTTCGAGGGAAAAAGAGGACAGGTCCAATTTGCCGGAACGGCCCGGAGGGTGCTTCGCACAAATTGGACCTGTCCCCTTTTCCCCCACACGTGGGTGGTCCACCAGCCAGGGCCAAGCGGTTTTCGATCGTTATCCGGGTTGATCCCGTGTAGGTAGGTTGCTCCTTGCCGGTCCGAATCTGCGATGGGCTTTACGCCCGTTCACGGGCGTTTCCGCCGAAGGCGGTATTCGGCCCGTGCTTTAGCACGGGTTTGCGGTCGCAGTTCTACGTTGTCACGCCCGTTCACGGGCGTGCTGCTGGGCGGGTCAACAAGAGGCCCGTAAACGGGCCTGACCATTCACGCGGAATCCGGTCTCCCAAACCCGACGTAAAACGTCGGGCCTAATACCGCCTTCGGCGGAAAGGGCCGTAAACGGCCCTGTAACGTACAACTTGCGTCTGTCCCTTCCCAAACAGCAATCCCGCTGGCATTTTCTACCGATTTCTGCAAGAATGGGAGGCAGAGGGCAAGTCGGGGTCTGTCGGAACGAGCAGGAGAGTGAAGCATGGCCACGCGCTATCGTGCCGCCTTTACGTTGGTCGAACTCCTCGTGGTGATCGCCATCATCGCCACCTTGGCCGGTCTCTTATTGCCGGCCGTCCTCAGCGCCCGCAACCGCGCCCGCATCCACCAGTGCGCCCACAACGAGGGAGAACTGGGCAAGGCCATGCTCAGCTATGAGATGGAAGCGAAACACTTCCCCGGCTATGCAAACATCCTCAGGATGACCGCCGGTCCGCAGAAGGTGGGCGGTTGGGCTCCGCTCTTGCTTCCTTATATCGGCCGCGTCGATTTGTGGGAAGGCGGCTGGCGCGATGGGTTCCAACCGGCATCTTCCATCAGCATGTTCGTATGTCCTTGCGACGCACCCTCACCGGACGCGCCCTGCCCGTTATCGTACGTTGTGAATGTTGGGTGGCTCAATACGAAAGTCACTCCTGCTCTTGTGAATTGGCCGTTGGACACTCCCCGCGTTTGGAGCCCGACCAACTATCTGTATCAAAAGGGTGTATTCCGCAATTTTGCATTGCAGAACCAAAGCGGAGCCGTTAGGCAGATTTCGATGACGGACGTTCGGTCGGCATCGCGCAGGCCGATGATCGCCGAATCGCCTTCGGCGGCGGTGCCGCCATTATACGTGGGATACCCTGGGCGCCAGTGGACCGACTATGACATCGTTAGCGGCAACAACGTGGTGAATATCGTTGACGGCAAGACGGGCGTTACAACCGCCACACAAATGGGTTTTATCTGGCCAAATACCATTTCTCCCGTCTCCATCGCGATTCAACCGTCTCCGCCGTTTCAATTTCTCCACAGCGGTGTTGTGAACGTCACGTTCTGCGATGGCCATACTGAGACGATGACCGACGATAGCGATCCCAGCGCGGTCTGCAACGCCTACGACGTGACGGCCCTTCCGTAGTCGTTTCACCCGCTTCGTGGCATAGGAGCGGGCGTTGGCGCTCCGCGATTTACCCTACGTCGGCGAACATCGCATCGACAAACGGGTCGGCCTCGAACAGGGCGAGGTCTTCGGCTTTCTCGCCGACGCCGATGTACTTGACCGGCAGGCCGACTTGCTTGCGGATGGCAACGACCACGCCCCCCTTGGCCGTGCCGTCGAGCTTGGCCAGCACCAGGCCGGTGCATTTTACCGCGTCGGTGAAGTGCTTGGCCTGACTGATGCCGTTTTGCCCGGTCGTGGCGTCGAGCACTAGCAGGACTTCGTGCGGGGCGTCGGGAATCTGCTTGCCCAGGACGCGATGGATTTTCGTCAACTGCTGCATCAGGTTCTGCTGCGTTTGCAGCCGGCCAGCCGTATCGACGATGCACACGTCCGCCCCGAGTTCGACGGCGCGGGCCACGGCGCGATGGGCGACGCTGGCCGGATCGCTGCCCGAGGGGCCGATGACGATTTCGGCGCCCAGGCGTTTCGCCCAGATCGTCAGTTGTTCGACCGCAGCGGCGCGGAAGGTGTCGGCCGCGCCGAGAACGACCCTGCGGCCGTCGGCTTGGAGCATGTACGCCAGCTTGGCGATCGTGGTAGTCTTGCCGCAGCCGTTCACCCCGGCCACCATGATAACCGTCGGCCCGTCGGGGGCGAAACGGATCGGCTCGGCGGGCTGGGCCAGCAACGTCTTGAGCTGGCTCTTGATGTTGCCCAGGATTTCGTCTTTCTGAACGACGCGGGCGCGGAACTCCGTGGCGATCTGATCGGCGATGTCCTGCGCCGCGTCGACGCCCATGTCGATCTTGACGATCCACTCGAAGACGTCGTTGCGATAGGAATCGTCAACCAGCCGCCCCTCCGCTTTGAAGAGGTCGCGGACGTCGGTGTTCAGCAGTTGCGTGGTCTTCTTCAGACCCTGTTTCAGTTTGTCGAATAGGCCCATGATTGGAATGTCGAATGACGAAACCCGAATGACGAAGGAATGACGAAATTCAAATGACGAAGAGACTCCGGCGCACACGCCTTTTCGTCATTTGAATTTCGTCATTCGTCATTCTTTCGTCATTTCGATTTCGTCATTCGTCATTCCTTTGTCCTTCTTTTCGGCCTCGTGCATCACCTTATCGAGGATTCCGTTGACAAACTGCGACGACTGTGCGGAGCCGAACCGTTTGGCCAACTCGACGGCTTCATCGACGGCGACGCGGGGAGGCGTGTCGGTGTGCAACAATTCGTAGGCCCCCAGCCGCAAGACGTTGCGATCGGTGGCGGCCATGCGTTTCAGGCTCCAATTGGCGGCAATTTCTTCCAGTCGGGCGTCGACCTCCGCCCGATTCTTCCGCACGCCGGCGACCAACTCGCGGGCGAAAGCGATCATGTCGTCCGCCCGCAAACGCCGCTCGATGAAGCGGTCGCCCTCGGCCGGATTGTTGCGCGGATTCAGATCGTCCTGATACAGGACTTGAAACGCGACCTCGCGTGCTTGACTGCGGCGGAGCATGGGAAGGGGTCAGGGGCGAGGGGTTAGGGGTCAGGGATCGGGGGTCAGGGTTTGGGAGATTTGGAGAATAACGCCCCGCTTGTGACTCAACATTCTTCACTGCCCACTGCCCACTGCCGACTGCCCACTACTTCTCCGGCAACTTCGCCAGCAGATCGACCATTTCCAACGCCGCCAGGGCGCAATCGACGCCCTTGTTGCCGAGACTCGCCTTGGGGTCGTCCTTGCCGGTGGTGGCCGCTTGTCCGCCGGAGCGGACGATCGCCTGATCGAGCGTATTGCAGGTGAGAATGCCGAACAGCACCGGCAGGCCGTAGTGGACGCCGATTTCGCACAGGGCGGCGCTCACCGCGCGGTTGATGTGCTGGTCGTGCGTGGTCTCGCCGCGAATCACCGCGCCCAGGCAGATCACCGCCACGTAGCGGCCGGTGGCCGCCAGCCGGTTGGCCACGGTCGGAATCTCGAACGCGCCGGGCGTCCAGGCCACGTCGATCCGTTGGTCGGCCACGCCGTGCGCCACGAGCGTCTGCACCGCGCCTTCCAGCAGGCGGGAAGTGACCGTCTCATTGAATCGCGCCACCACAATCGCGAAGCGGCCTTGCGACGCGACCGCACTGCCTTGAAAGGTGTTTGGCATAACTGGTTCGACCTCTACGGGTTCTTGCCGTCCTCCCAAGCTCCCAACCCCCCGATTGCAATCGGGGGGCGTTTCTCACTGGCAACCCTAAAGTGCTAGAAACTACTGACTGGCAAGGATTCTCGGAACGACGCACTACATCTTGTTCATGCTCATCAGGAACTCGGCGTTGGTCTTCGTCTTTTGCAGCCGGTTGACCAGCAGTTCCATCGCATCGGGCGGGTTCATGTCGTTCAGCACGCGACGCAGGATGGTCACGCGGCGGTGCTCCTCGGGATCCATCAGCATCTCTTCCTTGCGGGTGCCGCTGCGGTTGATGTCGATCGACGGCCAGATGCGGCGATCGACCAGCTTGCGGTCCAACACGATCTCCTGGTTGCCGGTGCCCTTGAACTCCTCGAAGATCACTTCGTCCATGCGGCTGCCGGTCTCGACCAGCGCGGTGCCGATCACCGTAAGCGAGCCCCCCTCCTCGACCTTGCGGGCGGAGCCGAAGAACCGCTTGGGGCGGGTCAGGGCGTTGGCGTCGACGCCGCCGGAGAGCAGCTTGCCCGACGGCGGACATTCCGAGTTCCACGCGCGGGCCAGCCGCGTGATCGAATCGAGGAAGATCAGCACGTCGCGGCCGTATTCGACCATCCGCTTGGCCTTTTCCAGCACCATCTCCGAGACCTGGATGTGCCGCGTGGCCGGCTCGTCGAACGTCGAGCTGACGACCTCGCAGTTGGAGCACTTCACTTCCCGCTCCATGTCGGTGACTTCCTCGGGCCGCTCGTCGATCAGCAGCATGAAGACGTACAGGTCGGGATAGTTTTTCAGCGCGGCCTTGGCCATCTTCTGCATGAGGATGGTTTTGCCGGCCCGCGGTGGGCTGACGATCAGCCCGCGCTGCCCGAATCCGATCGGCACGATCATATCGACCACCCGCATCTCGATCTCGGCGGAGGTGGTTTCCATGCGAATGCGGGAGTCGGGATGCAGCGGGGTCAACTCGTCGAACGACACCTTCGACGACAAGACGTTGGGATCCTGGTAGTTGATCGCCTCGACGCGCAGCAGGGCGAAGTAGCGCTCGTTCTCCTTCGGCGGGCGGATTTGACCCGAGACCGTCGTGCCGGTCTTCAAACCGAAACGGCGAATCTGGCTGGGCGAGACGTAGATGTCGTCGGGGCAGGAGAGATAGTGATAGTCGGGGCTGCGGAGGAATCCGAATCCGTCCGGCAGGACCTCCAGGGTCCCCTCGCCGTACATCAATCCGTTGAGTTTGACCCGCTCCTTGAGAATCTTGAAGATCAACTCTTGCTTCTTGATGCCGGCGTAATCGGTGAGGTTGTCCTTGCGGGCCTCCTCGATCAGTTCGGCCATCGACATCCGCTGCAGTTCGGCGATGTGGGTGTCGCCCGACTGCTTGATCTGCTCGTAGCGGTCGTGGACGGCCTCGCCGCGGGACTTGCGATTTTCGGCGGCGATTTCCTCGGCCAGCGAAATCGGCTCCTCCTGCTCCAGTGCCCGCAGCGCCTCGTCGATGGTTGGCGGACGGGGAATGGTTGGCGCGGGGGCCTCGCCGTCGCCGGACTGGGGGGATTCGCCCTCTGCGAGTTCGGCGGTCATCTTGTCTTCTCTGTCGCTGTCGGGGTTCATCGTGTCACTCTGCTCCTGAAGGATCAAAATGCCGGCGCGCGGAAGGCGGCGGCGGTGGGTCGATGCATTGGGGATTGCGGCGCGACAGGTCAGGCCAGGATTTTCTTGATATGTCGTGCCAAGGACTCGTCGATTTCGCGGTGGCGGGGAATCGGTTGTTTTTTGCCGGTTCGCGGGTTGAGGTAAATGTCGTGGTTTGCGCCGATCTGACAAAGACGCATCCGTTCTTCTCGATGTCTCGGATCAGATCGATGCGTTTCATAGGGCGATGGGCTTAATCGAATACTCCTCGGGAACGTCGTCCATCGCCATCAGGAGATATGCTTCTCGGAGGTTCGCCTCCAACTCCTCGATCGTCTCGCCTTGGCTCATGATCTCTGGATGGTCGAGCAACTTTCCCACCCAGAACTTCTCGCCTTTCCAATAAACCATGTTCATTGTGGTTGACATAACGTTGCTCCTTGTTGGCATCCTCCCGCCGCGATTCGTCGCGCGGGCGCCTGCCGCGTCGTTCCACGCAGCTTGTCGTATTGTGTGCTTTCGCGTCTCGGCCCCTTGCCGGGGTTCCGACGTTGATCGTCGCCATCAGTTACGGCTATGCGGAAGGGCTTGGTAGGTGGGAATCAGCGGACGAGAGACGCCCAAAACTGCTCGACCTGAGCTTGCGTCCGTTCGGCGGAACTGGAGTTATCTATTGTCACATCGGCACGCGGTCGTTTTCGATCCAGCGAATCTTGAACGTCCTCACGGGCCGCAAAATCCTCCTCAGTCCAACCTCGGGCCAAGGCCCTGGCCAGCCGCGTCTCTCGCGGCGATTCAACAAATACGGTTTTTTCGCACATTTCATCCCAACCGGCCTCGAACAACAGCGCGGCATCCAAAACCGCAACCTTCACGCCCGCCGCTTCGAGGGTTTCGGCCTGCCGTCCGAGCAGACCGCCGATTTCAGGATGAGACAACTGTTCCAAATACTTACGCTCGCGCCCCGCCTCGGGTTCGCGGCCAAAAACGATTCGGGCGAGCTTCGCCCGGTCGATTTGGCCATCCGGCCCGAAAATCGCCTGCCCCCAACGCCGCCGGGCCGCCGCCAACATGTGCGGCAGCCGCAACGCCTCGTGTCCCGCTCGATCCGCGTCCAGCACGCCGGCGCCCAACGCCGCGAGCTGCTCGGCCACCATGCTCTTTCCGCTTGCCACTCCGCCCGTTATACCGATAATTCGCATTCAACAGTAGGCAGTAGGCAGTAGGCAGTGGGCAGTGGATAGTGGGCAGTGGATAGTGGGCAGTAGGCAGTAGGCAGTGAGCAGATGAGGACATCTTGCTGCTTTCACTGCCGACTGCCGACTGCCTACTGCCCACTATCCACTGCCGACTGCCGACTGCCGACTGCCGACTCCTCGCTACCCACTTCCTCCGTTGCGGCCCAATTGGGGCCGGCTTTGATGTCAACTTTCAGGGGAACGTTCAACGTGCAGGCGCCGACCATTTCCTCCGTGACGAGTTTGGCCAGGTGATGAAGTTGACTGGCGGGAACTTCAAAGACCAATTCATCGTGGATCTGCAACAGCATTCGTGCCGAAAGGCGCTCCGTCCGCAGTCGATGGTGGATCGCAACCATTGCCCGCTTGATTAGATCCGCCGCCGAGCCCTGGATCACCGTGTTGATCGCGGTACGCTCGGCAAGATTTCGCTGCCGACCGGCGCCCTCGCGCACGCCGCTGATCGCACGTCGCCGCCCCAGGATAGTTTTAACATACCCATCTTTCCGACATTTCGCTAGTACCCGGCTGAGGAATTCTTCGATGCCGGGGTACCCCTCAAAGTAACTGTTGATGAATTTCGCCGCCGCATCCTGGTCGATGCCGAGGCCGCGGGCAAGGCCGAAAGGGCTTTGGCCGTAAATCACCCCGAAATTGACGGCTTTCGCCGCCCGACGCATCTCCGGCGTCACCTCTGCGAGGGGGACGCCGTTTACCTGGCTGGCAACCCGGGCGTGGATGTCCTCGTCGTGGGCGAATGCCTCGCACAGTCGGGCATCGCCCGAAAAATGGCCTAGCACCCGCAACTCGATCTGCGAGTAGTCGGCCGCCAGCAAGATCCAGCCCTCGGGGCCCGGCACGAAGGCCGAGCGGATTTCCCGCCCCTGCTGGGTCCGCACGGGGATGTTCTGCAAGTTCGGATCGCTGGAACTCAGCCGACCGGTGGCCGTCACTACTTGGTTGAACGAGGCGTGAACGCGGCCGGTTTCCGGGTAGATCAACTCGGGCAGGGCATCGACGTACGTGCTCTTTAACTTCGCGTACTGCCGGTATTCGAGAATCTTCGCCGGCAGGGGATGCAGCGGGGCTAATTCTTCCAGCACGTCGGCGTCGGTGCTGGGGCCTGTCTTGGCCGTCCGCTTGACCACCGGGAGCTTCAACTCGTTGAACAACAGTTCTTGAAGCTGCTTGGGCGAGGCGATATTTATCGGGCGGCCGGCCATCTGGTGAATTTCCGCCTCCAGCGCGTCCATACGCTCGCCGTAGCGGCGGCTCAGTTCGCCCAACCGAGCCACGTCAACCTTGATGCCGTTGTACTCCAACTCCACGAGCACATCGATCAGCGGCAGTTCCAAATCGACCAACAGGTTGCTCAGTTCGGCTTCGTCGAGATTCTTGGCCAGGATCGGTTGCAGCCGGACGGGCACCCAGGCGTCTTCGGCGGCGTAATCGGCCACGCGGCGGGTATCGACTTCGTCCATCCGCCGCTGGTTCTTGCCCTTGCCGATCAGTTCCGAGATTTTGATGGTCTCGTGATGGAGGTAGGCTTGGGCCAACTCGTCGAGGTTGTGGTTGCGGCGTCCCGCTTCCAGCAGATAGCTGGCGATCATGGTGTCGAAGGCCACGCCCGACAAATTGATGCCAGCCCCGCGGAGCACGATCATGTCGTACTTGAGGTTTTGCCCGATCTTCTCGACGGCCGGGTCTTCGAGGATCGGCTTCAACGCCGCCAGCGTTGCCGAAGGATCGAGATGCGGTTGGCCCTCTGGCGAGCGAAGGGGCAAGTACCAGGCCTCCCGGTCGTTCCAGGCGAACGACATGCCGACCAGTTTTGCCCAACGCGGCCGAACGTCGGTCGTCTCGGTATCGAAGGAGAACGACTTTTGCAGTCGGAGTTGTGCGAGGAACGCCTCGAACGTTTCGGGGGTGTCGATCAGATGAGCGGTGAACGGGAGCCTTGACTCGTCGTCATGCGAAACCGCAAGCGGTTGTTGAATGAGTGTCTCCCTGTCTCCCCCTCTCCCCTTCTCCCCCTCTTCCCTCGTAATATTCTTTGCGAGAGACGCCACCTTCTGCCCGATGCTGCGAAAACCGAAGTCGCGAAACAGCGTCAAGGCCGCATCGAGGTCGATCCGGCCCGGCCGCGCGGCGTTCCAATCGATCGCGATCGGCACGTGCGAATCGAGTTGGACCAGATCGCGGCTGAGCAGGGCCTGGTCGCGGAATTTCAGTAGGTTTTCCTGCCGTTTGCCGCTCGGCACTTCGTCGGCGTGGTCGAGCACGGACTCCAGCGTGCCGAATTGTTCGAGCAGTTGCCGGGCGAACTTCGGCCCGATCAGCGGCACGCCCGGCACGTTATCGACCGAATCGCCGACCAGGGCCTGAAAGTCCACGACTTGTTCCGGCGAGACGCCCCATTCGGCCCGCAACATCTCGCGGCTAAACACCTCGTTCTTGCGGATATTGAACACGCTGACGCGATCGGTGATCAATTGCCGGCAGTCCTTGTCGCTGGTCACGATAAAACACTGGCCGCCGAGCTCGTCGGTCAGCCGGGCGACGGTCGCCAGGACGTCGTCGGCCTCGAACGACTCGCAGGCCAACGCTGGAATGCCCAGCGCGGCAATCACGCGGAGGATTGCGGGAATCTGCGGCGACAAGTCGTCCGGCATCTCGGCCCGCTGAATCTTGTACTGATCGTACATCGCGTGCCGAAAGGTCGGGCCGGGCAGGTCGAAGGCGCAGAACAGATAGTCCGGCTTCTTCTCTTCCAGCAGAAAGAGCAGATCGCGGGTGAAGCCGAAGACCGCCCCCACCGGTTCACCCTTGGGGCTCGTCATCTCCGGCAAGGCGTGAAAAACCTGGTGGATCAACGAATGGGAGTCGAGGACCCAGACCGTTTGCCCGGCCAGCGAGGAGGGGGGAAAACTGGGAGACGGGACGATGGGGAGAGGGCTGGGCACTTCAGTGCCCAGCAGATCGGCCGCGTCAACCGCCGTATCCTCGCCCTCCGGCGAATCCTCCCCTTCATCATCAAATCCTGGCAGCGACGTTTGCTTCATGCAATTCACCGTGTCTTCGTCACTTCGATACTCTACTTCTTGACCGGCTTCAACGTCACCGATTCGAGATTCATCACGGCATAATGCGGCATGGCGGTGGGCTTGACCGAAAGGGTGTAGCGGCCGGCTTGCGACAGTGTGACCGTTCCCAACTTTCGAGTGACAAACTTGTTCCAATCGCCCGTGCTCTCCACCTTGCCCTTAAGCGTCTGCTCTGTCACCTCCATACTGATCTCGATCGCATCCTTCTGGCGGTCGCACACTTCGGTCGGCTTACCCGCCACCGTGACGGTATACTCGCTGTCGGGCGTGCTGGCGTCGCATGCCAACGTGATTTCCACTTCGAACTTGCCGGGCGTCTTCACTCGAAAATCCCAACTCACCCAGTCGTTCTTGTCGGTCCAATAGCCGATGTTTTGAGGGCCATTTCCGGCCTGACATTTCGCGGTTTTGCCGTGGATGACGGCCTCCTCGGCAGGCAGATTGATGCTGCCATCGGCGGCTTGCGTCAATGCGTACGGAGCTACGTCTGGTTTGCCCTCGATTTCCAGCACCACGACGGAGGCGATCTTGTCGGGGGCGGCGGCCGGCAGCTTGATCGTTACGCCGTCGTCGGATTGCGCGACCTCAAGGAGTTGAGCTCGCGCGTTCTCCTCGGCGTCGGCCAGCATGTATGCTTGTTTGACCTTGTTCTTCAATCCAGGAACCGTCAGTCCACCGTCCTTCGGCCAATCGAAGACGTGCAGGTAGAGTTTGCCGGGTTTCCGCGTGC
This sequence comes from uncultured Planctomycetia bacterium, assembly GCA_963719005.1. Taxonomy (GTDB): domain Bacteria; phylum Planctomycetota; class Planctomycetia; order Pirellulales; family Thermoguttaceae. The sequence goes on along the minus strand of CAVRAR010000013.1, from coordinate 162,981 downwards.
AGCGGCCCCAGGGCAGTGTTTTGAAGGGGCTCGCGCTGCTGCCGTAAATGGCTTCGCCGTTCACCTTCATCCACTGACCGACCTGCTTGAGGCGTTCGATGCTCGGCCCGGGGATCAAGCCTTCGGACGTTGGCCCGACGTTCAGCAAGTAGTTGCCGCCTTTGCTGGCGATGTCGATCAGGTTGTGCAGCAGCATTTCGGTCGATTTCCAGTTATGGTCGTACGACTTGAAGCCCCAAGTGTCGTTCATGGTCATGCAGGTTTCCCAATCGCGGCCGCCAGGAAAGCCGGTGGCCGGGATTTCTTGCTCGGGCGTATTGGTGTCGCCCGGGTAGACGCCCAGACGGTCGTTGGTGATGATGCCCGGCTGGAGCTTCAACAGCGGAACGAGCATGTCGGCTCGCTCCTTCGTCATGTCGCAGGGGGTGTCCCACCAGAGCACCGCTACCGGCCCGTAGTTGCTGAGAATCTCGCGTACTTCGGGAACGGCGATCTTGCGAATATACTCGGTCATGTCGCCGTCCTGAGCTTTGTCCCAATGCCCTCCCCAGGCGGCCCCGCCGGGATGATGCCAGTCCTGCGCCTGCGAATAGTAGAACCCCAGCCGAATTCCCTGTTTCTTGCAGGCCGCGGCCAGTTCTGCGAGCGGGTCGCGATGGAACGGCGTGGCGTCGTAGATGTTGTAGGGGCTCGCCTTCGAGTGGAACATGGCGAAGCCGTCGTGATGCTTCGACGTGATTACGATGTACTTCATGCCCGCATCCTTGGCCACCTTCACCCATGCGTCGGCGTCGAACTTCACCGGATTAAACTTCGCGGTCAGCTTCTGGTAGTCGGCCACGGGGATCTTGGCGCTGTTCATGATCCACTCGCCGATGCCGCCGATTTGTTTGCCGTTCCAGGTGCCGGCGGGCACGGCGTACAGCCCCCAGTGGATGAACATTCCGAACCGCGCCTCGCGCCACCAGGCCATCCGCCGGTCGCGCTGTTGCTTGCTCTCCGCGGGCAAGCCGTCGGGCTCCGCGGCGTTCAATAACTCGGGGACGAACATGGCGAATACGACGGCGGCAACGAAAATGCCGCGAAAAGGCTTGGCTGCCTGCATGGCTTTCTCCTAACGGTTCTGAGCGTAACCTGGTGGGAAGGATCAATCGCTTCATTGTGCGCTTCATCATAGCCGGACGCAACCACTTCGTTTAACCCGGAGCCAACGGCGACGATTCGGCAGTCTGCGGCTTGGAAGCCGGCGTTTCACCCGCCCTCCAAACGCCGTCGCCGTTGGCTCCGAGTTAGACGAGGGATTACAGTGTCAGGTTGTCACTGCCACTCTGGTTTCCTCAGCCGAAGGGGGGGTATGGTTGGCGCTCGAGTTGATGGCTTGTGCCGTTCGGTGGCGTTTCGTTGACACCATAAACTGGGTTAAGTACAATGCTGGCATGGACGCGGACGCGGAGAGTCCCCCTTTCCGCGGAGGTTTTACGGAACGAACCATCGGAAAAACTACGAGAAGAGGCGATCTCACTGCCGCCGCTTGCCGCGGCTTGGTGCTGTAGCCGTTCAGGAGCAATTCAGTCATGGCCCGCGAAAACCAAGGTCTTCAGATCGCCCTGATTCTCTTCGTCATGGCGACGATCGTGCTTAGCGTGACGACCTACCTGGGCTTCAAGTCGTATTCCGATGAATTCAAGGCCAAGGAGGTCGCTTTGACCGCGGGGGCCAAAGCCCAAAATGACGCCACGAATTTCGAGCGAAACATCAAGGATCTGAAGAAATTAATCGGGGCGGCCGATACGGAACAGGTCGACCAGATCGCCACACAGTTCGGCGACGACATGAAGAAATACGGCGCCGGCTATCCCGAGAAGTCTCAATTCTATCGTCCTCTGCTCGACATGATGAAGAAGACGATCGACGAGAAGAACGCCGAGTTGGACGCCGCCAAAGCCGAGATTCCCAAGGTTAAGGACGAGTATGAGACGCGGTTGAAAGCCAAGGACGTGCAACTCGAACAATACAAGAACGAGCGCAACAAGGCCAACGACGACCTGGCCGGCGAGCAGGCCAAGTTCCAGGGCGAACTCAGACGTAAGAACGACGAGGGAGAGAAGCTGCAAGGAGATTTGGTCGCCACCCACAAAGAGATCAACGATGTCCGCGACAAGGCCAAGGCCGACGAGCAAGCCACCAAAGTCGTCATCGAAAAGCTCAGAGGCCGCGTCTCCGATCAAGGGGACATCATCAAGGGATACACGTCGGAAAAGGTCGGCACTCCGAGCGGCGAAATCACCTGGGTCAACCAGCGCAATTCCGCGGTGTGGATCAATCTTGGCCGGGCCGATTCGCTGACCCGGCAGGTCAGCTTCAGCGTCTTTCCGCCCGACGTGACCAGCCTGACGGATAAGGCCGCGAAGAAGGCCAAGATCGAGGTCACGCAGATCCTCGGCGACCACCTGTCCGAAGCCCGCGTCGTCGACGACGATCCCGGCAATCCGATCGTCCCCGGCGACAAGCTTTATACGCCGCTTTGGAGCCCCGGCGAGAAGCGGCACCTCGCGCTGGCCGGCCTGATGGACCTCGACGGCGACGGCCGCAGCGACTTGCAGATGGTGCTGAATATCATCGCCATCAACGGTGGCGTGGTCGATTGCTACATCACCGATGCCGGCAAGATCGTCGGGCAGATCAACGTCAACACAAGTTGCCTGATTAACGGCGACGCGCCGACCGAAACGAGCAGTACCGCCCAGCGCGAGGCCTTCACCAAGATCCAGCACGACGCCGACCAGCTTCGCCTCGAAAAGATGCAATTGACTGAACTGCTGCAACGAATGGGCTGGAAGAACATGTCGCCCGTCATCCGCTACGGACACGGCGCCAATCCCAAGGATTTCCGCGCCAAGCCCGATGAAGGCGTGGTGAGGAAGTCCTCCAGCGACGTCACCGACTTGTTCAAAAACGTCAACCGCCCAAGGCGCCGGCCAGTGCGTACTAGTTCGCATTTTTCCTCATGGGGAATTGACGAATCGTGTGCCACTGCTTCGTAGAAGCCGTGCCGCGCGTAATTTGCGGCCCTGGCACTGCTTGTTCCAAGCAGTGGCACACCGCGGTGAGGAATGTGAACCAGTCGTCGGGTGTTTTGGTAAGGAGGTCATCGCCATGCCGGCTTCAATCGCCGCTCCTGTTTCCTTGGATCGCGAGTTCTTGGGCATTCGTTGTCGGCTCATCGAACTTGCCGCCGCGCTGGACCGGATCGACCGGGCGAAAGACTCCGCCGCCGGCGACCCGCGATCCGCGCAGATTCGCCGCAGTCTCGAAATCCTCGCCGGCGACGGCGCCAATCGCGCCGAACGGGTGCAGATGGTGTTTTCTGAGGAGGGACTAGGGATTAGGGATCAGGGGCTAGGGACTAGGGGCTAGAGACTAGGGATTGGAATCTCCAATCTCTGATCCCTAGCCCCTGACCCCTAGCCCCCTAATCTCTTACTACCGACCATGCACTTTTTCGATCCCCACATCCACATCGCGTCGCGGACCACCGACGACATCGAGGCCCTGGCCCGGGCGGGCTGCCTGGCCGTCGGCGAGCCTTCGTTCTGGATGGGCTACGACCGCACCGCCGCCGCCAGCTTCTACGACTATTTCCGCCAGCTTACCGAGTGGGAGCCGCGGCGCACGGCGAACTACGGAATCCGCCATTATGCCTGGCTCGGCATGAACGCCAAGGAGGCCGAGAACGTCGCGCTGGCACGCGAGGTCATCGCCCTGCTGCCCGAGTTTCTCGACAAGCCCGACGTGTTGGGCATCGGCGAGATCGGGCTGAACAAGTGCACGAAAAACGAGGTCACCACGCTGTTGAATCTCATCGAACTGGCAATGCAGCGCGACGAACAACTCCTCTTCCACACGCCGCACCTGGAAGAGAAGTACCGCGGCACCCGGATGATCCTCGACATGCTGCGGGCCGACCGCCGCGTTGACCACAATCGCGTCTGGATCGACCATTGCGAGGAGCACACGATTCGGCTGGTGCTCGACGAGGGCTACTGGGCGGGGCTGACGCTCTACCCAACGACCAAGATGACGGCGGAGCGGGCGGTCGATATGATCGAAATCTACGGCCCCGAACGGATCCTTGTCACTTCGTCGGCCGATTGGGGACCGTCCGATCCGATGGCCGTGCCCACGTTCATGCTGGCGATGCGCCGCCGCGGACACCCTGCCTCCTTGATCCGTCGCGTCGTCTACGAAAACCCGCTGGCACTGATGAACCAGAGCCGCAGCTTCAAGTTCACGCCGCCGGATCACGTTTAGGGTGGTGCGGTGGGGGACTGTCCCAACTTTCGTGTCAGCGAAAATGGGACTGTCCCCTTTGCCGGGATCGGCGAGCCATCGACGTCGTTCCATCACCCCCCATACAGTCGTCAGACCCCTTGGCTGCGCGCCTGCCCCACTTTCCGGCGTCGGCCGCGTTCGGCTGCGACGATAAAATACAGCAGACGCACGGATTGGCGAGAAATGCCGTTGCCACCGCTCCTTGCGTCGTTCAAGGTGCGGGCTAGACTTCCTTGGAGGGAAAAAGGGGACAGGTCCAATTTGTGCGGAGCACCCTCCGGGCCGTTCCGGCAAATTGGACCTGTCCCCTTTTTCCCAGGATCACGCAAGTCTATTTAGAGCACTTTGAGGAGTTGCAGCAATGCGACACAGCGGGCTGATAGTCGCCCTGGCAGTGTGGTTTGGGACATCGGCCACGGTGCTGCCGGCGCAGTCGTGGCCGGGATACCACCATTACCCCGGCTATTACGACGGCTACGGCTATGGCTTCGGTATCATCTACGCGCTGAATGTCGGGTGGAACGGCAGACGCTACATCGGCCAGTCGGAACGTTTGCTGGGCCAGCAGATCGCCGCGATGCAAGCGGCCGCGCGGCAAGACGGCATCCGCGACGCGATGTCGGCCGAAGCCCAGCGGCGCTCCGACCAGATCTACGGCCAGCAACAAGCGGACCGCGATTGGTGGCTGCAAGTCCAGCAGCAACAGCTTGCCGAGCGGCAGCAGGTGGCGCAATTGGCGGCCATGACGGCCGGCGTCTCATCGGCCTCCGCGCCCAAGGCCGCCACCGACGTCGTCAATTGGCCGCCCCTGCTGCAAGCCCCGCCGTTCGCCGAACAGCGGGCGCTGATCGAGGCCCCCTATCGCCGCAACTCGAAGGGCTTGAACACTCCGACCGCCGCGGACTACAAGAAAATGATCAAGGCCGCCGAGCAAATGAGAGTGATCTTGAAGGGGATGACCGCAAGTCTCATCGCGCAAGAGTACTTCGATTCACAGGCGTTTCTCGACCGATTGACGGCCGACGCAAGCGAGCGGCTGAAAAAATCGGCACCGGAGAAGTAACTGGTGGGGCAGACACTCCTGTCTGCCAATTATGCCGCATTTCTTTCGGCAGACAAGAATGTCTGCCCCACCGTGACACCCGCGTCCCCTTCTACCCTTGCAAGCCGAAGTGCTTCAGCACGATGCCGAACACGTCGGTGTCATCAAGCGGTCCCATCGGGAATAGCGTCGGCTCGGAGGCTAGCAGCACGGTCCGTTGCGAGCGGTCGAGCGCCGGGGCGCCGTGCGAACCCTTCACCAATGCGGCGTCGAGCGGGATGCTCTTTGTGGCCGGATCGAAGAACAACTCCACCGGATCGTAGCCCGGCTTGCGGTGGATATCGACCGTGCGTGCAAGCCCGGCGGCGCGATCGTCGGCGAGCCACCAATAATACGCCTGCCAACTTCCGGGCGAGGAAATGAGAATGACCTCGCCGCTGCGGGCGTGTTCGAGCTGATACCGGCCGCGCTGCGTGCCGGCGAGCACTTCGGCGATGCCCTGCCGGCCGCGGAAGACGTCGGCCACCCGCCGGGCGAGCTGCTGGTCGCCGTCGGCCACGAAGACGTGCGACGCCTGGTGATCGACCATCGCGAACGCCCGGCTCCGCTCGAAATCGAGCAGTTCGCCGTCGTCGGTCTCCCGGACCGCCAACAGGCCCGCTTCCCGCAGGATGCGGTTCGGATAGCTGACGTGATCGACGGGCGTAATGGCGTACTCGCCGGCGACGATCCACAGCAAATCGTCGTCGTAGGCTTGGCGCATCCCTTCGGTGAGCCGGCCGATCACCTCGTCCAGTTCGGCGACGCTGCCGGCGGCGGCCGCGCCGTCGGGCCCGGTCCGCTGGGCGGCGTAATCGAGTTGCGGTAGGTAGATATAGAAGAAGTCGGGCTGCCACTGCCGCGCGGCGATCACCGCCGAGTCGGCGATCCACGCGCTCGACTTGATGCCCGCCATCGGCCCCCAGTAGTTCACCAGCGGGAAGTGGCCCAGCGCGTCGCGCAGTTGGCCGTAGAGTTCCATCGGCCGCGTGTAGCACCAGAGCGACTCGGAGCCGTCGGGATTGTGAATCGGGGCGGGCGTGCAGACGTAATCCGCCTCGCAGCCCTTGCTGTGCAGCGGGAACCAGACGGCCGAGGTGAGGCCGATCCCGTGATGCGAGAGCAGATCCCAGAGTTGCGGCCGCTCGATGCAGTCGTTCGGCGCGGTCCACATTTCGACACGGTGTTTGTCGCGCCAATACAGCCCATTGGCCACGATGCCATGTTCCGCGGGCCGCCGCCCGGTGGTCATGGCCGCCTGCACCGGGCAAGTGACGCAGGGAAAGCCCGGCGTAAGTTCCGCGATTTCCCCGCCCGCCATCAGCGACCGTAGCTTCGGCATCGCGGTGACGTCTTTTTCACGCAGGGCGGGAATGGAAAGGAGGATGACGGGGTTGGGCATGGCGGCGATAGCATTTCGGAAAGACAGAACGGAACACCAATCAGCACTGATTCTCGCTGATTCTCTTCGTCCTTCAAGTTCAAATAGGCACACCTTCGCCACATCAGCGCGGATCGGCAGTGATCAGTGTTCCCGATCTTCCACCTGATTGCCCCACGAGACTCTCCAGGAATTTGAACGCATGCATTGCTGCCGCCGGCCCTTCGTGACTGTGGCGGCTTAGCTCGACGTAGACGCCGCCGGCGTAGCCGACTTCGGCCAACGCCTGCAACACGGGCGGGAAGTCGATTTCGCCCTCGCCGAACATCAAATGCTCGTGGACTCCGCGCCGCATGTCCTCGATGTGTACGTTCACAAGCCGTGCCGCCCAGCGACGGATCACATCGGGGATCGGCAACTCGCCCTGGCATTGTAGATGGCCGACATCGAGCGTCAGGCACAGGTTCGGAGCGTCGATCCGTCCAAGCAACTCCTCGAACGCCGGCATCGTGTCGATGAACATGCCCGGCTCGGGCTCGAAACCGATCAAGACGTTCTTCGTCGCCGCATAATCGAGCACTTCACGCAGGCCCGCCACCAGACGGTCCATCGCTTGTTGGCGCGCCACCGAGGGGGACAGGTCCATGTTTTCGGCCTGCGATTTGCCGGCGGAATTGGTTCTTTGGCCGAAAAATGGACCAGTCCCCTTTCCCGACCAAATCGACACGCAATCGCTGCCCAATTCGGCAGCGCAATCGACGGCGTACTTGTAGAAGTCGATGCGGCGGCGCGGCGATTCGGAGAGCAGCGTCGGCTCGTGCTTCGCCCGCGGGTCCAAGAGAAAGCGGGCGCCGGTCTCGATGACCGATCGCATCTCGAGCTTTTCGAGCAAGCTCCGCAGCCGCGCGATCCGCTGGCCGCTTTCGCCGTCGCTAAAGGGGACAGTCCCATTTTCGCCGACCACGGCTGCGCCGCGGCGCCCGCGAAAATTGGGACAGTCCCCTGGCGGCAGGGCATTGTGGTCGATTGTGATCGCCACGCCGCGATAGCCGATTTCGGCCAATAACTCGACCGCGTCGAACAAGTCGTGATGGGCCAGGCCGTTGGTATTGTAGCCGAGAAACATGGGAGGGTGGAATGACGAAGCTCAAATGACGAATGACGAAAGAATGACGAAGCTCGAAGGACGAAAGCCGAATGCCATAGAAGGGACTTGCCGCTCGATGTTCGCGATTTCTTCGTCATTCGTCATTTGTGCTTCCTTCGTCATTCGTCGTTCGGATTTCGTCGTTATCTCTACGTTGTCTCGATCCGCCGCCCGAGGAAGGCTGCCGGCAGGAGGAGCAGGAGGATCATGATTGCCCAAAAGACGCCGCGGACGGCGTAGCAGGCGACGGCGTCGAGCATCACAATTGAGAGAATGCCTTGCGAGACGGCGATTTGCACGCGCTTCGGCGTCGGATCGGCCAGGGCGCGGACGAATCGCCGCAGGATCCACACGCCCATCACAACGACCAACACCCGCCATCGCTGCATGCCGGCGATCACGTACCACGCCCTCGGTTCGCCGTGCAACTCGGGAATCAGCCGATTGGACCAATGCGGCAGCCAGCCGAGCATGACGATGCCGAGAGCGATAACGAGAGTGGCGGCGGTGAGCGGCCCGCGGCTGCTTCGCTCGGATTCTCGTCGGGCGAAGAGCGTAACTCCAGCCACGTAGACGCCGATCGCTCCGGCCACGAGCCAATGCTCGGCGTGAAATTGGGCGTCGCTCGCGCTCATGCCCAACAGCACGTTGAGCATCCGGCATGCCCCCATTGCCACGGGCCCGAGCGGCGTGCGTTTCAGCCAGGCGTCGTACAGCAGAATCGCGGTGGCCAGGATCGCCGCCACGACGCCGGAACGGAGACTGCCGGTAAAGAACATCGCTCCCGTGCCGACGACCACGCCGAGGATCAACAGCCGCCAACCGAGGCGGCGTGCGGCATCCAACGACACGCGGCCCGAGGGAATCGGCCGCTCGGGCCGCTCGTGGCGGTCGAGTTCCACGTCGAATACGTCGTTCAGCACCATGCCGGCGACATACAGCAGGCTGGAGGCGGCAACGAGCGCGGCGAGCGTCGCAAAATCCGAGGGGGCGGGACTCCACCGCGTGCCGTCCAGTTGGACGAACAGGAACCCCATTGCCACGTCGGCCATCGCGGTGAAGACGGCCGGGAGCCGCATCAACTGGAGATGGGCGTGGAACGTGGAATTGCCGTTATCTTGCGGTATGTTGCGAAGCCGCAAGCGGCTTTCAGAATCGGCGGCCACGTCTGATTCACCACATTCATCACTCATCATTCAGCACTCATCATTCTCCTAATACTTGGCCGCTCCGATGGCGCGGCGGATGGTCTCGCGCATCAACTCGGCGGGGCCTTCCTTGCCGGTGAACAGCTCGAACTGGCGGCAAGCTTGGCGGACGAACATGTCCACGCCGGTGACGACCGTGCAGTTTCGGCTGCGGGCTTCTTTCACCAGCAGCGTGTTTTCGGGGTTGTAGACGGCGTCGAAAACGATCATCGACGGCCGCAAATGGTGCTTCTCGAAGGGCGTTTCATCGACGTTGGGGTGCATGCCCACCGGCGTGCAATTGAACAACAGATCGGCCGCAATCGAATGCCGGGCGGCCCATTCGACCGAGCGGCAACTGAAGCGTTGCGCCAAGGTGAGGGCCTGCCGGGCGACGCCGTCGCTGACCACGACGTTCGCGCCGCGGCGCACCAGCCCGTAAACGACGGCCTTGCCCACTCCGCCGGCCCCGAGCACGAGCGCGGTCTTGCCCTTGATCTTCTGTTCGACCTCGTCGGCGCCGCCGATGGCGGCCTCGAGGCTGTCCATCGCCGCTCGGCAGTCGGTGTTGTAGCCTTGCCGCTTCTTCCCGTCGAAAATGACCGTATTGGCCGCGCCGATGCCGCGAACGGCGCCGTCGGCCTCGGTCAGTTTCTTGACGACTTCCTCCTTGTGCGGAATCGTAACGCTCAGCCCGCGAATGTCCAGCCTGGCCGCGTCGTCGATGAACCGCGCGAGGTCTTCCCGCGGCACGCGAATGGGAATGTACACCTTGTTCAGCTTGAAGTGCCGGAAGGCGACGTTGTGCAACAGAGGGCTGAGACTGTGCCCGACCGGATCGGCCGCCACTCCGTAGACTTCAGTGTCGGCGTCGATCTGATCGTAGTGATAGGTCTCGGTCATCTGCTGGAAGCTGAGTTGGCCGGGCGCCAACACCCGCTCGTGATGGAACGTGGCGTAGCTGAACGGGGCGCCGAACTTGCCGGCGAGAATTCGCGTGGGGATGCCGATGTCGCCCATGCACAGGCCGATCATCGGCACCTTGCTGTGCCGGGCCAACTCCAACATGCGAAGATTGTCGTGCGGATGGTTGGCCATCGTGCATATCTTGATGATGTCGGGATCGAGCCCGCAGAGGCGGCGGTGGATCTCGTCGAGGTTGTCGGGCGTTTTGCGGAAGTCGTGCACGCTGATGATCCGCTTAGTGCGGCCGAATCGCTTGATCGAGGTGGCGACGTCGTCCTCGAGATCGACGTACTCGACGCCTTCGGCAATGGCGGTCCGCAGCAGCAGTTGCCGCTGCTCTTCGCTGCCGGCGTATTTCCCGCCGTCGACCGTGCGGCGGCAAGAAATAATCGCGGGACATGGCCGGTCGGCGACCAGCCGCCTCAGATTCACGTCGCCGTTGATGTAGTCCAACCGCAACTCGACCAACGAGGCGCCCTGGTCGACGAGGTGTCGGTATTCGGCCAACACGTGTCGGTGCCGGCCACGGCCAATGCTAACGCAGATCATGGGGAGACGTTGGGGTTAGAGATTGATGAATTACCGCCCGGCCGACGCGTAAGGCGGACTGAAGTCCGCCCTACATGTTCTTTCACGCTGTCCAACGGCCGGATAATACCCCAATTGTGGCAGATGCGGGCCGAAAAATCAAACCCCCGGTCACGCGAGTTCCTGCTACAGGCGCTGGCCCGGACTTTCGCAGCATTAACTGGTTGCGGGGATTTGGGGGCCCAGATAGGATTATCATTGGTTATTACCATGTTGACCTGCGTTCCTCAATCGCTGTGCCTGTGGGACTACCGGGTTCTCGGGACATCCGGTGGCCCGGCGGCGCTGACGTTCAACTTCTTCACCGAGCAAGGAAGCATTGGGCTCGGCGACGCCGAGTTCACGGTCGTCAAGCATGGCCCCATGAGCGGGCACTGGACTCTGCAACACGGAGAGCGGACGCTCGCCGATGCCGCCAAGCCGCGTGCGATGTTCCGCTCGTTCGAGTTGCAGGTTCACGACCTCCATTTCACCGCGAGGGCTCAATCCGCCTTTACGCGCTGCTACGATATCCTTTCCGGCGATCGGCGCGTCGGCACGATTCAGCCGATGCACGCCCTCACGCGCCGCGCTTGCATCGAGTGCGCCCGGAGGTTCCCGAGCTTGCCCAACTCTTTGCGTTCTGGCTGGCGGTCGTTACCTGGCGGCGAGCGGCAAGCAACAGCGCCGCCCACTCGGGTGCATGACGGCGGAAGCGTCCGAGCTTTGGAGCCGATCCGGAAGTCCTCGTCCACAAGCGAGAAGCTGCGGAGATGCGGAAGGAACGGGAGTCGCGACTGGCGGCGATTCTCCGCAAATGCCCGTCAAGCGGTTGCATCAAGCGGGCGGCGCGGGCGGGAACACGTCGTAGGCCGGGCCGAACTGCGCAAATAGTGAATCGAATACGAGCGCTTGAACACCAGCACCGGCAGCAGCACCACAGTGCCGACGTAAGGCAACGCCATCAGGCAGCCGGCGATGCAGCAGGTCACGAGAACCACCAGCAGCACCAGGACGCCGATGGCCATCGCCAGCACCATCTGGAAGAGCACATACAGCGTGAAGCGTCCGGCATTGTCCCCGAGCAGGCCGAGGAACTCCCTCCACGCGGCAGTGCAACTCGTGCGACGGAGAAACATGATCGGCACGACGAAATCGATGGTGAACTTGCGGATCAGCCCGAAGCAGATCGCAACGGCGAGCAATGCCAGCACGAAGCCGATTGCCAATGCGATGCCCTCTACCTCGGCGTTGCGGCGATACAGCATCCGCCCGACGATGAGGAAGATGCCTGCCAGCAGCGGCAGAAAGAAGAACAGTCGGATCAATCCCAGCACGAACCGGAACCAGAAAAGGCTGTTGGCTTCGTGGGTGAATTCTCGCCAGGGCCGCTTGACTTCCGCCTGGTCCAAAGCCACGCAGTGCAGGAACATGAACTTCCCGCGGCTGCTGAGCCACGTCAGCAGGATCCCCCACACCAGCCCCAGGACGACCAGGATTAGGACTGCCGGAACGATCCACCAGAGGTTCTGCGTCACGAAGTGCGTGGCCTCGTCGATGAGAGCGCGGAAGTCGGGCGCGGCACCCGGCTGACCGCCCCGGCCCGAAGGAAAGTGGGCGTTGAAGCCGCCGCCGGATTCACCTAATCCGGCCAGCCACGCGCAGAAGCCGATGACAAACCACTTGCCGATGTCGAACGGCTGGAACAGCATCCGCTTCACCCGGTCGAGAGCCTGACCGACCGGCGCCGTCACGCTGATTTCTGTCGGATGAATCGTCATACGCGAGAGAACGTACTAATGGATCGCTGCGCCCGCCGCAGACAAAACGGCAGAGAAGTGAGGCGGTGAGGGTGTCTGCGCCGGGGGACGTGCATGTTCGTCGCCCAATGAAGTCCGCGCAGAATCCTAGCACAACCTAACATGTGCGTCAACAATCGAGGACGGGCCCGCCGGCATCGCCATTTTGTTGATGCGATTGCGTATTACCCCCAAGGTGGCGTTGCGTTCCGATGGTCATGGCGATCGGCTGGGTTTCGTTGTGAACGGGCTTCTCTACGGAGACTCCCTGTCGTTCGCGTCGTTGCATCAGGGAATATGCTGAGGCCCACCGATCTCCAATTGTCTGCCCGGCCGCGGCCAAGAACATGCGCAATGCCGCGTTCACACTGGTAGTGTGCCGGTTGCCGGGCCCAATTTGACAATCCGCAGCCGCGACGTAAGCTAGAGTAGGAACGAGTGCCATCCGAGGGGGCCTTCGTTTGTGGCAATGACGTCGGCAAGCATCCCAGGGTGCAAAAATGACCCCGATTGCCGAGAAAATCTTGGATCTCCTCACCCCCCAAGCCGGAAATTGGGCCCTCCCCGCGGCAATGTCGGGCGCAAAGCCTGGCGTTAACGACCGCGCGTCGCCCCGCCACCCCGTCCCACCGACCCGCCAATCCTGCCAATTGAGAATCGAGGCCAGCGTCGTGCCGGCATTGCTCGAAAACGAATCGGACAGTGGATTTGCCGTTATGGTCGATCGTCTTTACGGCCTTGAGGTCGGCAAGAGGATCGAGCTTAGGACGGATGAGGGTTGGCTCCCGCTTCAGATCGTCTACGTCCAGGAAGTTGCCAAGCCCCTTGACGCCGATGCGAGGCGCGACTTTCGGTTCCGGTTGGGATTGAAGAGGTAGTGGACACTTTCTCGTCCGGCTGCAAGAATGCGGCAAAGTCCTGCCGCACTTCGGCGGCCGAGTCCCGGCAGTGCGGCCGTGTACCTCACGCGGAGCGTGAGGGGTACGTGGTGAAAACCCGCAACTGGCCCAAAAACAAACCTTGAAATCGAGCCGGCCATGTAGTATACGTGTATCCATTCACGGTGACGGCGGCAGCGCCGCATAGCTCGGACGAGGAACGCTCCCGCGCCGGCTTTCGTCGGCGGTTACGATTTCGGTCTTCTGTCTGATAGTCCATCAACACTCGGCCAGAGGACGGAGGAGGTTGTCGGGAAAACGCCGTGCATTTCCAACGATCACCTCGTCCGTCCCCTACCACAGGAACCCATGCCATGCCATCGAGCGACGCAATCGAACGAGTTGACGAACAAGCACCCGCCGCGACGCCGATCGATCGACGGCTCAACCACCTGGAACGCCGGTTGATCGAGGCGTTCGACGAACTGTGGAGCAGCTTCGTCGATCCGGCCGAGCCGGTCTACGACGTTGACGGAACTGCCTGGAATCCCGTGGGTGGCGGGCTCTCGACCGGCGGGGCGGCCAGCGCGCCCTTCCGCAACGAACAGGAACTCGCCGCCATCCGCAACGAGTGCCGCTGGCTGGCCGTCGCCAATGAGTTCGCCATCAACGGCCATGAAAACCGCATCAGCTATATCGTCGGCAGCGGGCATACCTACCGGGCTATGGCGGCCCGCGGCGGAACGGCCGACGAAGCACTGGTCTTGGCAGTCCAACTCGTCCTCGATGACTTCGTCCGCCTGAATTGCTGGCAGCGGCGGCAACAGGAGATCGTCCGCCGCAAGGACCGCGACGGCGAGTGCTTTCTGCGGCTCTTCGCGGCCGCCGACGGCACGACGCGCGTGCGGTTCGTCGAGCCCGACCAGGTCGCCGCACCCAGCGATCGCGTCTCCGATCCCTCGGCCAGCTTCGGCATTCAGACCGATCTGAACGACGTCGAGACCGTACTGGGCTACTGGATCGACGGCCGGCTGATCGACGCCGACGAAATCCAGCACCGCAAGGCGAACGTCGATGGGAACGTCAAGCGCGGGCTGCCGCTGTTCTATCCGGTGCGCAAGAATCTCCGCCGCGCCGAAAAACTGCTGCGAAACATGAGCGTCGTGGCCGAGATTCAATCGGCCATCGCCGTGATTCGCAAGCACACGGCCGCCACGGCCGCGGGTCTGGCCGATTTCGTGGCCAATCAGGCCGACGTGAGCGTGACCAGTTCGGCGACGGGACGGACGAGCCATTTCCGCCGCTACGCGCCGGGCACGATTCTCGACGCGGTGGCGGGCACCGACTACCAGTTTCCCGCCGCCGGCATCGACGCCGGCCGTTACGTCACGGTGTTGCAGGCCGAGCTCCGCGCGGTCGCCAGCCGGCTGGTCATGCCCGAGTTCATGCTCAGCAGCGACGCCAGCAACGCGAACTACAGTTCGACGATGGTGGCCGAGGGCCCGGCGGTGAAGATTTTCGACCGGCTGCAGCACGAGATGCTCGCCGACGACCTGGAACTGCTGCGTTACGTGGTCCGCAACGCGGTGGCCGCCGGCCGGCTGCCGAGCGATGCGCTATCGGCCATCGACATTCGCGGCATCCCGCCGACGTTGGCGGTCCGCGACCGTCTGAAGGACGCCCAGGCCGATCAGATTCTCGTCCGCAACGGGGCGATGTCGGTGGCCACGATGGCCCTGCGCGGCGGGCTCGATCCCGAGCAGGAGGAGCGGTTGATCGCCGGGCAGAGGGCCACGGCGTAAGAATCGACGTTGTACGACATTCGTTCGTTATCGAAACCCGGCCGGGTCTCATGATTGCGCGGTCGGCCCGTCCTACGGCGGGTGCTGCGGTGCTCAACTTGACGTAAATGGCTGACTGATTATAATGAATTGGTTGACTTGCTGACGTCGAATGAGCATGATGACGGGTTCGCAAAGCCATCCGTTCGCTTATTGCGGCGATATTGATCATAGGGTAGTGATATGAGCGACACAGGGCACGAGCCGACGCACCAGCCTCTTCCAATCGCTGAAATTCAGCCGGTTCCCCCTTTCGTCGCGAAGCCGGGCCAACCCACGCCGACGCAAGAGTGTCGGGACGCCATCGACTCTCTATTTGAGCATCCGATGACGAAGGAGGAAGCGGAGTGCTTTCGCCGTGAGAAAGCCGCGAGGTTGGTGCCTCTTAAGCCGGAACAAACACGACTTCTTCCACCGCGCACGAAATAGGGCGGCTGCACGGACGCACAATGCCCCCACTACTTCAGCCTGCCGAGTTCGCACCAGCCGACCTCGATCTGGTTGCCGGTTTTCAGTGCGGTTCGGAGCCATGGGAAGTCGCTATGTCGGAGTGGATCAAGGCGCCGCCGACCGCGCAGTTCGGAAACTCCAACCGCGAGACGTCTGTGTGGCTGTACTACCATCCGGATGGGCGCATCGTCGGGTTCGGTTCGCTGGGATTGACGCGATGGACGGATCCATTTCCTGACGGTCCGTGGCTGGACTTGAGCATCATCCCCGCACTCGCGATCCAAACGGAGTTTCAACACCTGCCTCGTTATCGTGACGAAGAGGACAATCCCAGCTTCTCGCACCAAATCGCTGGGGATCTCCTGGGCAAGGCCCTGCTGCAATCGCCTGATTTTGTCGTTCTGTGCGTTCACCGGGACAACCACAAAGCCATAAGGCTTTATCGGCACTTCGGTTTCAAGTTTATGCCGGGGCCCAATCAGGTTTACCGGAGAATGCTGCGCCGCCTGAGATAGCCGCGGACCTCTTCGCTATTGCTGTCGTTGTGGCTCACTCGCACCGAATTGGCTTCACGGGACGAGTGTTTCTCATCGCGGGATCGTTTAGTTTCCAATCGTTCCGGCAAGCGGAACCTCGATCTTCTTGCCCCGCCACGTCAGCTCAATGAGGATCGTGACGGTGGTTGGCTTTGGCCGCGTGGGTATGGGGCGAGGGACTGTTATCGTTGTAGGGCGGTAGATGTGGAGCAGGACCGGATTTGCGGCGGGGGCGGCGAGGCCGGGTGTGCGGACTGCGGCGGTGACGGCGTTGGTTAGTCGTTTTAGAGCAGTTCCACGGTAGGTCTAGCGCATTCTGGGCGAACTCGGTAAATTGGGTTCATCTCACTCAAGGAGGTGACCCTGATGAAACCGTACGATGCGGAGTTTCGCGGCGAAGTGCTCGCCGCGTGCGATACGAACGAAGAGCGGCGCGTGATCGCGCTGCGTTTCAAAGTTTCAGAATCTTGGGTGCGGCGCATCCAGCAACAACGTCGCGAGACCGGCCAAGTGGCGCCAAAGAAGGCGGCTCCGCGTCAGCCCGCGTGGCATGCTTGGGCAGACTGGCTCGTCGCCAAGATCGCGGCTCGGCCCGACATCTATCTGCGCGAACTGCAAGCCGATTTGAAGCGGGAGCGCGGCGAAGAGGTTTGCCTGGGAACGCTTTGCGCCGCATGCCAAGCGCTCAAGCAGTCGCGAAAAAAAAGACGCTGATTGCCAGCGAACAGGATCGCCCCGATGTGGTTGAGCAGCGCGCGGCATCGCGCGCTTCGCAGGAGTCGATCGATCCCGCCAAAGTCGTTTTCATCGATGAAACGTGGGCTAAATCCAACATGACCCGCACCTACGGCCGCTCGGAACTCGGCACGCGTTTGCTGGAAAAAACTCCTTGCGGACGTTGGCAGACGACGACTTTTTTGGGCGCATTGCGGGCCGAGGGATTCATCGCTCCGCTTACCGTGGAAGGCGGCATCAACGGCGAACTGTTCCGCGCCTGGGTCGAGCAACATCTGGCACCGGCCTTGAAACCTGGCGACATCGTGGTGATGGACAATCTCTCCAGCCACAAGGTGGCTGGAGTTCGCAAAGCCATCGAAGCGGCCGGTGCCGAGCTGCGCTACCTGCCCCCGTACTCGCCGGACCTGAACCCCATCGAGTTGGCGTTTTCCAAGTTCAAAAAGTTGCTCCGTGACGGAGCCGAACGGACCGTCGATAAGCTATGGAAACTCTGCGGCAGCATCCTCGACCAATTCACGGAATCCGAGTGCCGAAACTATTTTCAACACTGCGGATACCGCTACACCTAAAATGAAACCGCTCTAGCTGCTTGACGTTGAAGACGACACTGTTCGGAGCGTCGCCCTTGCTGGGACCGGTCGAGAAGATCGTGGTTCCGGTCACGTCGGCCAGCGCCAGGGCTTTCGGCAGCGCGGCCGCGCCGCAGCGGCGGATGTCGGATGCGACATCCTCAATCCGCGATTCATAGGCACTGACGGCCGCCGCTTGGGCATCGGCGTCCTTCTCGACGGCGTCGAGCATTTCGGCCTTCAACGCCAGCAGCGACTTCGGCGTTTTGTCCTTCAGCCGCCACGCCGCCTTGTAAAGGGTCAGCAGCCGCTCCATGCCGTTGAATCGCCAGAAGTTCGGCGCGGCCGGCTCGGTCAGATCGGGCGGCAGGCGGCGGGCGTCGTCAAGCCACGGCGTTATTACGGGGTAGGCGCCTCGGCCGATGACCGCGATATGCCGGCTCGTTAAGCGTTCGCGCTGGGCCACGGTGATCGGCACTGCGGCGGTGAACTGCTTGATTGTCCCCCGTCGGCCAGCCCGCACCGTCACTTCCAGTTTCCGCTGCCTGATGCGAATGGTGACGCCGTAGCGGAGGCCGTCGGCTTTGGCCGCGTCTTTGAGCTTGGGCGGGAGCGAAAACTCGCTCCTGGTGATTCCCCAGTCGCGGCCGTCGATTACCAGGGCTCGCCCCTCGACGAGGACCACCTGGCAGAGCGAGCGGCCATCGACGCCCAGCCCCAGCAGCCGAGGCCGCGGGAGAAATCGAAGACGTAGCCGACCGAAGGCTCCGCGACGCCCTGATTGACCGGTCCGACGGTCGGCGGCCGCGGCTCGGCGGGGTAATCCATCCGCAACGGATCGTACGCCAGCTTTTCCTGCGGCGCGTAGTTCAGATCGGTTTGCGACCAATACTTACCGTCCCAGGGGAAACCATAGGCGAATAGCGCGTTGCCCTCCTGTTCCCATCCCCAATCGACGAAGTGGAACGAATTGCGCGTCTGCTTGACCCAGTTGGCCCAATCGGCATTGAGTTTGTCGAGCGGACCGAAGATGTCGGCCATCAGCCGCGAGTTCGGCTCTCGATCCAATCGCCCGGCGTAGTATTCGTCGCGCCAAATGCACCACTTCAGCCAGCGGTCGGGATCGCGCCAGAGGAATTGCTGGTAAACGACGCCGGCGCCGCCGCCGACGCTCCAAAGCGCGTCGGCGGCTTTCGGCATGGGGACGAAATCCTTCCGCAGGGCGGCCAGTCCGATGTCGGTCCAGTTGTTGACCGTCGCCTTGTCGAGGCACATCACGGTGAGTTGCTTCTTCGCCGGATCGTAAACGTGCTGCTCGCCGCTGTACGTGAAATCCTCGGAGCCGGCGCTGCCGTAGGCGATCATCTGGAGCATGTGCAGGTTCTCGTGAATCACCAGGGCGCGCTGGTGGCAGAGGAGCGTTCCGCTCGGATAGTTGTAGGCGGAGTGGTTGTTCCAGATGGTGATGCCGCCGCCGAATCCGCCGGCCGTGCCCATGCCGACGTCGCTCTTCATGGCCTCGATCATCTGACGGCCGTCGTTGGCGCAGACGAAGTACATGCGCGTGTCGGGGTCGGGCGGCGCGGCGCCGATCAGAGCCACCCAGTGCGGATAGGCAAGCTCGGCGACTTCCAGCAGCATCCTTGAATAGTTGTCGTTCCGGCTCGACTTCAAGGCGTAATGCTGGCTGACGTAGAACTGGAAACCGGGGGTGTTGTGGATCGACTGGCCGGCATAGGTTTTGGGGATTTCCTGGCCGACTTTGACGATCTTGATGTCAACGGCGGTGGAGGTGGGCCCGCTGATGACGATCTTGGCCGGCGTGGCCGAGGGCGGGGGAACTTCGCCGCGCGACACGGCGGCGATAAGCAAGAAAGCCGACGGCAACATCAAGTAGCGTGGAATCGTAAACATGGTCAAACCTGGCGGGAAAGTTGCAGCGGCGTTAGCGCAGACGCCTGTGCCCCCTGTATCGGTACGGCAGCGTACTCGGGCAGGAATCGGTCGCCTTCCGCGTCGCGCCCCAATCCTGCCCAACCCGGCATTTCCCGGTTAGGCGTTGTTTGAAACGCGCACCGAGCGACGACACGTCCATGTTAGCCGATCGCTGCGTTGACATCCAGCAAATCGAGGAGAAGTGCGAGAGACAGGAGTTGAACCTGCACGGGTTTCCCCACTGGATCCTAAGTCGGTCTGAACGCCCGTATAGGTTGCGGATAGATTGCGGAACCCCTGTTTTTCCCGAGAAAGGCAGGGGTTCTCATTTTGCGCTTACGTTGCGTGTGGTTGTTCTGTGGGTTGCTTGGCAACACTTCTGGCAACACTATGCCGGCTGGTCGCATAGAGGAGGCGTTTTCCTTGGCCTTGTGCTTAGTGGACCTCTTCGACGTGGCCAACCAGCTTCCACACTTCCAATCCTGGGTCAAATCGCATTTCGCACACATAATCCTCGCGATCCCCACCTCTAACCTGGAACCAACCTTTTATCCGAAACAGATTTCCTTCGCGGACAATCCGCGTCTCCTCCAAAGGCGAGAATCCAGATTCATCGCTACTGCCGCTTTGGAAGGTTTTCGGCTTGCCCGCCAAAGCAAATGCCTGCATGACAAAGCGTTTTTGCATTTCATAGGCTTCGGCCACGCGATGGTCTATCGTGTCCCTATAGTCTGACTTCCACTCATGTCTGGCACCGTCGCCCAGTCTACGGGACCATCCACCGATAGCAAGCAGAGCGAGACAAAGCGTCACGATCCCGAGACACGCAACCGTAAGCCGGCCAGCCTGGTCAAGCGCCGCCCAATTGCGGGTGCATACGTTGCCGAATCGCGCCAGCCAATGAGAGAGAAAAGAAAGACACTTGGCGACCCAAAGCCGGGTCCGCTGCTTCACAACCGCGGGATCGGGGCAATACTTCGCCAGACTTGGCGGCAGACGGACGTGGGGGCCGGGCGGAGGGCAAGATTGGCCTTGCGTGTCTTCCGCGGCGGCGCGTATCGGAACCTCGAAAGGCTGCTTGCACGCCGGGCAAGTGACAGAGCGCCCGGCCCATTCGTCCTTGCCCTTGAGGGCCTTCCGACAATGTGGGCAGGTAATCGTCATGCAACACCCCGCAACCCAACTCATCGTAGCAGCACGATTAGGCCGTTGCAATCCCCGCCCGTATGGGTAGGATCAGACGTTCAGCACAGCCACCTGGTGAGACCAGCATCATCGAAGAGGCGAACGTTGTCAGCAACTCCCGCCGACTTCGAGACTTCAAGAGGAATAGCCATCCCCAATGGTCCCCAGTTACTGGAGGGAGATACAATCTACGCCTTGCTGCCAAATGTACGAGCCGTGACTTGACGCGCGCCGTTGAACCGCTATGTTGAGGGGTATGATTTTGTGGAGTTTGCTCCGCAGCGCTCGCTTGGCGGACTCCGCCGTGATGAGATGATTGGATCGTCAAGTTTCACCTGTGCTGGAATAGGTGTGGGACAGCGCCGCAACGCCGAGGCGACCCTGAGCAAACAGGAACGCGAGGGAGATTGCAATTGTCGGCCATCGGAAATGTGGAGCCAGTGTGCCCTTATTGTTCCGCGGTATTGGAGAAAATGCCCGGTCGTAAGACGACATGCCCGTCGTGCGGCAAACCCATCTTTGTCAGAACCAGGCCCCTCGACAATCAACGGATACTCGTAAGGGAAAGCGAGTTGGAACTGGTTGAGGAGCAATGGGCAATCCACAATGGAACACATGCTGTATTCCTTGCGGAGCAAAACAGAACAGCCGAAGAGAAAGCAATTCTGGCGAGAGAGTTGGGGCGGGAGCCAACCGCCGACGAATTCGCTCTTGGGCACTTGGAACAAGACCTTGCCGACCATGCGTCGCGGGCCAATTGGGGCAGTTATCGCTGGGCAAAGAGGGCAATCGGTGAGGTTCTGACACGGATGCAAAGATGGGACGAGGCCCTGATGGCATATTTGGAGGGCGTCTACCTGCACTTAAACGAGCCCAACGACTTCGATACTATTGTGGTGTACCCCCTTCCCAAAGACGCGCAAGAGCGGGAGACTCGTGTAAATGAGATCGCGTCTCTTATGCGCTTAGGCCGCGACCGGCCTGTTAGTGATCGGGCAAAGGCCGCGTTGAAATGGTGGCCAAAGGTGCCGCCAGAATGGGAGGAAAGCCTACGATTCCAACCTGCGGACATCCGGGAGATGCTCCGACTTGGAGAACTGATGTTCGCGGGAGACTCGTGCAAACTGGCCGATCTAGCTAGCTCGAATGCACGCCCAATTTACAGGCTCGCCTGCAAACTTGGATACGACGTGGGCCGGGTGGGGAAACTGTTCTTCCCAATGGCCGAACGCGAATATAAGAGGCTCAAGCTCCCAGTTGGCCCGCCCGAAGCGTGGCGAAAAATTGCCGAGGCCCTGACCTTGGAGACACAGGGTTTGGGGTGGGCGTCGTCGGGGTGGCGGAAGGCAATCCGAGAAGCCTCGGCCCCTGAAGGGCGAACGTGCCAACCCGGGCCAGTGTCGAAGGTGGTCAAGGTATCGTGGGTGCCGAGAGCCCGACGCCTGACCAAACAACAAGAGTGCGCTGAGTCGCTGTGCCATCAGTGTGGGATTCCGCTTGAAATCGACCCCGTAACGCAAGAGCGGACCGCGACGTTCAGCATATCCGGCGTGCCATACGCGAGACGGTTCCTCGGATTACAATGGTTTCACGGTCGCGTTGACGACCAATCAGATGCACGGCGGTTTCTGGAGTTCTTGGCCTTCGCGCTCCGATGGCAGTCCACGTCGGTGACTCTTCCCACCGGCGAACTCTGTTTGTCTAGGCCGCACGCGCGCACCTTCTGCCATGTTGTAGATTGCTGGGTCTCGCATACCGGTGCGCCTGACTACTGTGCAACGGCTCCCCCAGGCGACTGTCCGTCGCACCAGGAAAGCCGTTGTCCGTGCAGATTGGTTCACTATTACGCCGGCTTTTCTCGCGGCGTTGTTGACCTGGAGAACAACGATACCTTGGAGGTACCAGGCGATATGTGGAACATCCTTTCCGGTGAGGAGTCTGACGACGAAATCGACCCGGAAACGGATACGGCATGGTGTTGGGAATGTTCCCAGGAAGTCGCGCCCGGGCGCTGGCGGCTGGACAAGGACGCGGTTCGCCGAATTGTGAGCAAGACGTTGGCGCAGAACCCCGTCAATGTGTGCCCCCAATTCGACAGCGGAAGGATGGAATCTTGGCTTGCAGACCTCCCAGACGAGGTGGCGTACACGGAAAATGGTTGGATCGGCATTGAATTGGAGCTAAAGCGTCTGGTCCAAGAAATAATGAAGCGGCCGTTGGCGGAGAGGGACGAACTGCTTGCCCGACACGACGAGCTTAGAGTTCATCCTCTTCGCCGCGGTTTATGTCAGGGTTCGGGGTTGCCGTGGTAGTTTCTCTTGCGATCGCGCCTTCCGAGCAAGACGCTTGCGGCTTGGGAACTCGGCCGGTGACACGGACATAGGATGAAGGATCATGGCAGGGAACCTAGGTTCAACGGAAACAAGGCCAATTACAGACTTTTTGGTCCGCGCGGTGCAAGTTTTTCAGTTGTGCGGCAGTGTGCTACGTTACCCCCTTAACTCGCCCTGGAGCGACACCGGTCCGGCCATGCACCTTATGTGGAACGTCCTCGACGGACTCTTGGCCGACGCGGAGCACGGCCTTCCCTCTGAACTGACTGATGTTTTGTTACAGCTACACAAGCTCGCTCACGTGCATGAGGTACTAAAATCTCCGCGTATCGACGATCAATTCTATCATTCGCCCAATTTTCCCCCCTTCGACGAGATTGCACAGAACGGCGAACAGTCGGTGAGTGATGCACGCGATCGGCTCGCTGTCTCGGGTGACGCCAAGCCGGAGGAGAGAAACCGCTGGCCGGCAATCAGTGTAAACGAAGCGAACCAGGCCGCAATGGCACTCGCCAAGAAAAACCCGGCGTTTATCGAGCGCACGGCCGAGCAATGGGCCAATGATATTTCAGCATCAAAGCACATGACTTGCTCTACATCCACTGTCCACAAAACTCGGTTGTGGAAGGAGACAATGCGGCGAACCGGGCGCGGCCGGAATAGTGGCAGCAGCCCAAGGGCAACGGGGAAGACTCTGCAATCTCGGAAGCAACGCGGCACCCCGAGCGCGGTAAGCATGACCGAGAAGATGGAAGCAACTATCGGTGGCGGCCAGCCCCAAGACGTGCTTGAGCAGTTAGCGTCGGGAGAAGTCGCGGAAGCCGAAAAAGCCGTGCGGGAATCGGGGATGGACACGGAAGCCAAAGAAGAGGCGCTGCAAAAACTCAAAGCAGGGATGACAACCCCCGCGCAGGCCGTTGAGCTTGCACGCATGTACCCGCCGAAGTCGGCCAAATCCGCGAAGCGGTTTCGGCAAGTCTGACGCTATTCGACTGCCCTATTCGCAACGCTTCTCGAATAGAAAAACCCCGTTTTTGCCGGGAAACGCGCTGATTTTTAGCTATTCGCCACGAACAAGCCTATCAGTGTCCGCGGGTGACTGACTCGCCCACAGCACACTGATAGGAGCTTGTTATGCACACGGAAGTCTCTCTGTTGACGCCCGGCCGCATGGCCGCGGTACTAGGGGTGTCTCTGCCGCGCGTGCTCTACGTGCTGAGCACTCGCCCTCATATTCAGCCGGCCGCCCGAGCGGGTACGTTGCGGCTCTACTCTAGACAGGCGGTGTCGCTTGTACGAAAGGAACTTGATGGAATCGGCGCTCGACGGCGAGATGCGGGGGAACAGCGATGAGAAACCCCCGCAATGAACCCGGCCCACATCGCCCCGTCCCGCTCTGCCCGCCAATTGACCCCAACATGGTTTACCCGATCCGTCGGATGGCCGATTGGGGATTCGGAGCCCGAACCGTAGCCGGTATGCAACGCGACGGCTTGCAGGTTCTCCGCTTTAGTAAGTGGAAGTTTGTCACCGGAAAAGCGCTAGTCGAGTTCTTGCAGTGCCCGGCAGAACAGGGAGGTTCAGACGATGAGTGAGCCTACAACCGTAACCAAGAAGAAGAAGAAACTGAAGCGTCCCTCACAGAGCAGCACGCTTGTGGCACTGGCGCTAAAGGCCGGTTGCCAGCTATGGCACACCGGGGACGGAGACCCCTGCGCGACGATCCCCGTCGGAACGCACCTTGAAAACTGGCCGGTGAAGTCCCGCGGGTTTCGTCGCTGGCTGGCTCAACTCTATTACCGCCGGACGGCTGGATCGGCACCGGGCGCACAAGCCCAACAAGACGCCCTGAACGTATTAGAAGGCAAGGCCGTTTACGACGGGCGGCAGCATGAGGCAGCCGTCCGCGTGACCCAGCACGAGGGCGCGTATCTATCTCGACTTGGCCAACGATGGATGGCAGGCCGTGAAGATCACGCCCAAAAGTTGGGAGATAGTGGATGCGTGCCCCGTCCACTTTCGCCGCGCCAAGGCCATGTTGCCGTTGCCGGCACCGGTCCCAGGGGGTGACGTGGGAGCGCTGCGGCAATTCCTCAACGTCAACGATTCAGATTGGCCCCTGGCGGTTGCATGGCTGTTATCAGCGTACCGACAGACTGGCCCCTACCCAGTGCTTTGCCTTCACGGGGAACAAGGCTCGGGTAAGAGCACTCAGGCCCGGGCGCTTCGCCGCTTGATCGACCCCAACACGGCCGATCTACGTTGCGAACCGAAAGAACCGCGGGACTTGGCGATTGCTGCCAACAACGGTTGGGTGGTGGCGCTCGATAACATCAGCTACCTGCCGCCGTGGATGTCGGATGCACTTTGCCGACTGAGCACCGGTGGAGGCTTCGCCACAAGGACGTTATACGAAAATGACGAAGAGACGATCTTTGACGCGACGCGCCCCCTGTTGATAACTGGCATCGAAGAAGTTGCAGCGCGGAGTGACCTGCTGGACCGGTCGATCCTCGTCACCCTGCCGACGATCCCCGAGCATCGACGCCGGCCGGAAAGCGACTTCTGGACCGCTTTTCAGAAGGCCCGGCCGATGATCTTGGGGGCGCTGTTGACCGCGGTGTCCGAATCCATGCGGAACCTGCCGTCGATCCACCTGTCCACGCTCCCGCGGATGGCTGACTTCGCGTTGTGGGCAACGGCCGGTGAGCCGGCAATAGGGTTGAAGCGGGGGGCGTTCATGGCCGCCTACAACGCCAACCGCGCCGTGGCCAACGAAAGCGCGCTGGAGAGTAGCCCCGTCGCCAAGGTCATTCTCGACCTGATGGCTGCAATGACCTGTTGGAGCAATACCGCCAGTGAGCTGTTGAGCGAATTGGAACGCTCGACCGACGAAAAGACCGTCAAGCTTAGGACGTGGCCCAAGACGGCCCGAGCGCTTTCCGGGATCGTCAAGCGGCTTGCCCCGAATCTGAGGCAGGCCGGCATCGACGTGGAGTTCGGCCGGGAGCCGGATCGGCAGAGACGCCGTCTGATAACCCTCACAAAATCGGAAGAGAGAGCGATTTCATCGTCCGCATCGTCCACACCGTCCGAAACCCGGAAAAATGCGGACGCAAACGCGGACGGTTCGGACGCAAACGGCCCCACTTCGGACGCAAAACGCCCGCCAGTAACACTGGACAGGACGATTGCGGACGGTTCGGACGCAAAACTCCCTTCCTATTCTAGCGACGATCGGGAGGAACGGGCCGCAATCATGGAGTATGACGGGGGGATGAGCCGGGATGAGGCAGAGCGACGGGCCGGCATCGTGGCCGCCGACGGGGTAGCCGCGACACAATCGCACTAAGGGGACAAATCATGTTAGAAGAACAAGGGATTCCATCGTCCACACCGTCCGAAGAACTGCTTCCCGCCGTTTCTGACGGGAAAGACCTTGTGACCGGCCGGTTCACCTCTGGCAACCGGTGCGCCAAGGGGAATGCCGCGCCGCGAAAAGTCGCCAGCTTCCGCGCGAAGCTGTTCCGGTGCGTCACACCTACTGACTTTCGCGCCATCGTGCAAACATTGGTCGAAAAGGCCAAGGCCGGCGAACCTTGGGCCTGCAAATTGTGCCTGCAATACTTGTGCGGAAACTCGGCCGACGTGGAATTGCATGAACGCCTATTGATCCTCGAAACAACTCTAACAGAAAGGGAATGACGCTATGTCTGTCAAGACGCGAATTGAATCGCTGGAGAAGCGACTCGCCAAGCCCGAGCCGGAAGAAACCGTGGTGAAGGTGCGGATTATCACCGTCGAAAGCCGGGAGGAAGTTGAGCAACTGCGAGCGGCAGGGCTCATGGACCCGCGCCGGACGACGGCAGGCCGGCTCCACGTGGCCCCGTGCGCTTGGTCACGGAATACGTGACTGTGGAAGAGGCTTTGCGCACGGCCCGAGCCACTCAACGCAAGACAACGGAGGCTGCGAAAATCGAACCCGACGCCACCGAATCTCGAAAAACTCCGTCCGGCGCGGACAACGATTAACCCCTACGTCGTCTGCGGGAGACCGGTTTTTGCTTTGTGGCAGGGGGGTTAGCGTGAAAACACGGGATGACACCTGATGTCCGAATCCAATGCAACACCCCGTCTTCCCCGCGTTTTTCGTGGGTTTTTCATCCGAGTGTTGCCAGAAGTGTTGTTGACGACGGTTGAGAATATGCGATAATGCTCCTGGTGGTCGATTCGACTGACCATCAGGGCTTAAACACCCTTTGTGAGATTCAGCGATGTTTCTATCAGGCCGTGAGCCGTGGTATCTGTGCGCGTACCCAAGCAATGATCCGGGTAGCCGGGGAGCAAGGCCGCGCGGCGTCTCACAACGCTGTTTAGCAGGTATCACGGCTCACGGTCTTTCTTGGAGCGTTCCCCATGAGTGACGAGATTCGCGTCAAAGTGAACAGCTACGGCCCCGGCCGTCCGCTGTCACTCGTCTATTTCGACCCCGTGAGCGGGAGGAAGAAAGCGAAGTCTGCCGGCACAACCGATTGGCGGGAAGCCGAGCGATTGGCCGGCGAGTTGGAAAAGGAATTGCGGGCCGGGCGGTACGCCGCGCCGTCCAAGGTGACGTGGGCAGACTTCCGCAAGCGGTACGAAGTGGAGAAGCTGTCTGCCATGTCCCCTAAGACGGCCAGCAGTTTCAAGGCAGCGGCAAACCACTTGGAACGTGTCTTGAACCCCGACCGGCTTTGCAAGCTGACGGCGGCGGCGTTATCACGTTTTCAGGCAAAGCTACGGGAAGATGGGATGAAGGAATCCACGATCGGTTCCACCTTTCGGAACTTGCGAGCGGCGTTATCGTGGGGCGAATCGGTGGGCTTGCTGCCCAACGTCCCCAAGATGTTCATTCCCCGAGCCGGCGGAGCAAAAGCACGGGCGGTAAGCGGCGAGGAGTTTGACCGCATGATAGCGGCGGTCCCCAAGGTTCGGCCGCATGACGCGCCGACGTGGATAAGGTATCTGCGCGGTCTATACCTTGGCGGGTTACGGTTGGAGGAGTCCGTTGCCCTGTCATGGGATGATGATGCGCCATTCGCTATCGACCTAACAGGGCGACGGCCCGCCTTTCGGATTGATGCGGCGGCACAGAAAGCCCGCCGGGATGAGCGGCTGCCCATGACAGAGGACTTCTACAACCTCGTCATTGAAACGCCGGAAGCCGAGCGGGTGGGCAAGGTGTTCAAGCTACTTTCGCCCAAGACAAGACGCGCGATTGCTCCAACCGACGTTGGGCGTATCGTGGCGGCAATCGGCCAAAAGGCCGGCGTGGTTGTGGCGACCACCGAAAAGACCCGGAAGCGGGATGGCAAGTTGACCACCACCACGGTCAAGAAGTTTGCTTCTGCCCATGACCTGAGAAGGGCTTTCGGCACGCGATGGGCCAAGCGGGTAATGCCGGCCGTCCTAAAGCGGCTGATGCGTCATTCGGAGATTGGCACCACCATGAAGTTCTACGTCACGATGGATGCTGACGACGTGGCGGACGAAGTGTGGGGCAAGAATTGGGAACCCGGCAACACTTTTGGCAACAATCGGCCCCAAGAGTCCCCAGCAACAGAAACGGCCCCCGCCGGTCAATCGACGGAAGCCGTTGTCACGCAACGAGTGTCGGCATGAAGTGCGAGAGACAGGAGTTGAACCTGCACGGGTTTCCCCACTGGATCCTAAGTCCAGCGCGTCTGCCAATTCCGCCACTCTCGCAAGTTATTTACTAGTAAAGCACTTACGTCTATTCATAATCGCATCCTAATACCACCATTCGATGGGTGTCTTGTCCTTGATTTTGTCCCTGGAGCGTTGTATGCTTGAGGTAGACTTGAACAGACAACAATGATCCAGGGAGACAGCAACCATGAGACGCCCGAAACCCTACTACAAAAAGTCCCACCATGCGTGGTATGTCAACTTGAACGGCCGACCCGTTCGCCTTGCCACCGAAGAGGAAGGCGAAGAGGCAGCCTACGCCAAGTATGACAAACTGATGGCCGGTCAGTCAACCCATCAGAGATGACTGCCCCGGTGGTCGCCTTCCTTGATCGCTTCCTTGAACACCATAAGTCTAAATCGGCCGACGCTACCTACCAATTCTACCGCAACGCCCTGGATTCGTTTGCCCACTACATCGGCCCTAAGTTGCGGCTTTCTGACCTGAAACCCGTTCCACGTTTACGACTGGATTGACCATGACCATCAGACGGCCAAGAAGGCAAAGCCAAAGGGCACGGTTGACACGGGCAAGCCCACAAGTGACAACTACCGCCGCAACCTGATTCGGGCCGTCAAGGCGGCCTTCCGGTGGGCGGAACGGCGGGAACATATCGACCGCTCACCGATTCGCTATGTTGAGTTGCCTACCGCCCGGTCGCGTGACGTGTACCTGATGCCCGAACAATGGGACAAGCTGGTTGCCATGGTCGCCAAGTCCCGTGACGGCGGCTGCCTCCTTGATGTCATCACGGTAATGAAAGAGACGGGCTGCCGGCCGCAAGAAGTGCGGCGGGTGGAAGCCCGCCATTTCAACCGGGAAGATCGTTGTTGGGATATTCCCTTTGCCGAATCCAAGGGCAAGAAAGAGAAGCGGGTTGTCTTGCTGACCGACAAGGCTTTCGAGATATGCCAGCGTCTTGCGCTCAAGTATCCCGATGGCCCCTTGTTCCGCACGTCCGCCGGGAAGCCTTGGACTCGGCGCGCTCTTTCGTTCCGGCTCTATTGCCTTTCCAAGAAGCTTGGATTTCGAGGTTTGCCCCTACGCGATTCGGCACACGCTTCGCAACGGATGCCATCGTTCGGGGTGTCGATCTTACAGACGATTGCGACCTTCATGGGCCACGTGGACCTTGGCATGCTGAGTCGCAGTATACCAGCACATTAAACGCCGTAGCGACCACTTACGGGCAGGCTTGAACAAGGCTGTTGGGGCTTAGATGGTAAGGTGTTTGTAGACCGTCTTGGCCGTCTTCGGTGCGATGTCTTCCAAGTCTTCCGGTCGTATCCGAATCGTGCCCCGCTCTTTTCCGATCCGCGAGCATCGCAGACGCCCACAATCGACCAGATCGTACACGGCCCGTGGCGACACGTTCAACCGTTCGGCAGCTTGCTTGACGGTGAGCAAGTCAGGTTGCGGGTTCAATTGGTCAAGCAATCGCCCCACCTGTATCAAAGCCTCTCGCGGGTCGGTCGTATTGCCGGCAACGTCGATACCATGCCGGGCACATACTCGCCGAACATCGGCCAGCGTCTCGCGGACGGCTACGGCCTCAAAGAAGACTTCCGGTGTGTCGGGTTCTCCGTAGTGAACGAGGTTTTCCAGGAAGTCCGCTTGCTCGCGGAGCCATCCGGGCAGATCGGTTTTTGATTTCGGTTCTCTCATATTGAATCATACGTCATTGTGAATGACCTCCAAGACGCCAACTATCAGATCGTCAACGGTCAGACCGTCAACGTCAGTGGGACTCTTGCAGGTTTTTTATCGCCTCTTCGATTTCTTCGGTCGATGGTCGCCGACCCCATCGGTTGCCCAATTCGTCGGCTATCTTTTGCTGATCTGCTGTCAACCGCCGGGGCGACACGCTCCGGCGTCGTTGGCGTTTTGTGCCACCGCTGGCATCCTCAAGCGCGCTCATGCCAAGATTTAGGCTCTGTCTGTCCATTGATGATGTCTCCAAGAAAGGGCGACCGGGGCGAATCGCGTGAGGGAGGATTGCGACTCAAGCCCCGGCCGCCTTTACCCGCACTCGCCTACGACAGTTTCAACGGTGGCTGAATGCTGAGCCGCAATTGCGTCTCAGAAATGGCCCACCCAAGGAACGTGGCGAAACAACCGTGGGCGGGCGCGATCGTGCCCAGCCCGCTTTCCGTCAGAACGTAAGCCATGCCGGGTGTCAGACCGCCAACAACCCCGGCGGCCGACCACGCTTCTACCGATTGCTCAAAAACGCCATCAATTTGCACAGACAGACCTTTTGCGAGCCCAAGCACTTGGGCGCTTTCTCGCGTGGCTGGGCTGGCCTGCCGAATCTTGCCATCCTCAACCGTGACGGGCAGACCGGGGGCGACGGTTTCGGCGGCTGGTAGGACGATTTCCCGCCCGGTGTCGCTGGTTGCGGCAGGCGCGGCGCTGTGGCTGATCCAAGTATCTCCCGCCCGCCCCTTGTCGCCCTTCGCCCCACGTTCGCCTTGTGCCGCGAGCAAGTCCCAACCCTTGCCGGGCGGCTCGGCTTTCGTGGTAGCCGCAGCGATGTACGAATTTCCGTCATAGGCTACGGCGTCCCCCGGCTGGTACTCGCCCTTCTTCCACTCACCACGCCACACCAGCCCCGGTGCGCCGGGGTCGCCCTTCGGACCCGGAACGGTGGAATCCTTTCCCGGTGGCCCCGGCACGGTGGAATCTGCGCCGGGGTCGCCCTTGTCGCCGGGGTCGCCCTTTTCGCCCTTTTCGGGCAGGGGTCGGGTTTCGGCATCAAACAGCCGAGTGGAAAGACTGCTGATAGCATCGTTTGTTTCGGCGAACAGGTGCCGACACTCGGCCGTTTGCTGAAGTGAGTACACTTCTACATCATGCAAGCCAAGCAGCAACGCCTGTTCATTGGGTGTTGCGCTATTGATGAACCCCGCAACGTGGATACTTGGCAGGTCAAGAAGGTTGTGGGGTCGCCTGGGGAACACGGGTTGTCGAGTTGCAATCTGTTCAAGCACTTGTGTGTTGTCGATCATGTAAATCCTCATTGTGGTAGAAAAGGCCGCCACCGTGTCTACCGCACGGTGACGGCCCCAATCAGCGCCGACCGGCTACAAGGAACGGCCGACGCACCCGGCTACGCCGCCGGGCATGGTAGATCAACTGAGATGCAAGTCCGGGGGCAGGATGAAAGTCGCCTCATCCGGCAACTCGAAACTTTTCAAGGCACGCGAATCGACGGCTTGGACCGCTTGGATATGAGCGTTGCGAAGCTGTTGTAGTCGGGCCGCCTGTCGCCCGCAGAATTCCTTGTCGAGTGCGACAAAACCCGCTGGCGTGATAACGCCATGCTCCAGCGCCTTCTTGTAGTGGACCAGCGTCCGATATTCAGATTCCGGGATCGTGTTATCGAATCGTGAGTTGTAGATTCTGGCAGTCACGCATTCGATAGCCTTGTCAAAGCCCTTCGCGGATCGGATAGCGGATAAGTGGGCGGCCTCTTCCTTTTCGGCCTCTTCCTTGGCGACTTGCTGCTCCAGGGCAGCGCGGCGCGGCCCGACACGCTCCTCATGTTCTTTTTGTTTCAATTCGTCAAGTTGCCTCTGCGCGGATGATCGCTCATCCCGCTTGACGAACATTTCCGCGTGTTCGCGGTCGAGTCTCTCCAGGTCGAAACTGGACAAGTCTTGTGGCCGCCCCGAAATTCCGTGCCGAATTTCGGCGGGCGAGAGCCGACGCTGCAAACGATTCTCAATTGCCGTCAACTCGGCAATGCTCTCTTCGTCGAATTGGCGCGCGGCGGTATCGTGGGAAGTGGGGCTGTTCGGATCGAACACATACTCACGGCCATTCATCGTGTTCTTGTAGGCGCTCTGCCCGTTGCCAAGACTGACGACTACGGGAACCACGCGCGAAACTGGGGTGTAACTCATTGTTGGGATTCCTCGATAACAGAAACACTTGTCGGCTGTTCGGATCGGCCGCCGTCACGCCGTACTAATTCTTCCTCGACTTCCTCATAGGCTTTTAGCTGTACGCGCCGAAGTCTCGCGGGCGTGTCGTCACCCCAGAGGGCATACTCACGCCCGGATTTTGCAATGGCAAATTGCTGTGTACCGCGTGTGACAAACGCAAACATGCTGCCGTTATCACCGTCAAGCGGATGCTGACGTTCGTACTCTTCCTTCATGCGTCGGCGGCGCTCACGGCCGGCGTGAGTGCGGCTATCGACTGACCACCAATTCATTGCCGCCTCCGCTTGAAAATCGCGGGGTGGTGAATTCGCAAGGAGGCAATGGCCTCCCGCGCCTCACGCTCTGAGTGACAGTGGATCAAGTAGCTATGGAGCATGGGCTCTTGAAAAACGTCGCCACATTCCGCGACAAGCTGGCGGATGGTGTAGTTGGATAGACGGGGCTGTTCATACATCTTTCGTCTCCAGGGTTGCAAAGCACAGTTGCGTCAGCGCGTCGAGCAGCCGACAATGTAGGTCGTAGTGTCGAACGTGCCGGCGTCGGCGGGCTTGCTCGACTTTCTTCACTTTTGCACACACCCGGCTGCCCTTCACAAGGAACCCCGCGCGGCGACACGCCGCAAGAAAATCGTCGTCATCGTCGGGGCCAATTGGCGGGATGCTTGCGAAGGTCAGGACATCGCGGGGGCATGGTGTCTTCGCCGGCTCCAACGTGTGCCGAACAAAGTCGTCCCAAAATGGAACGGGGCGGGCGGCAACCACCTTGTCAACTTCGTCACACAATTCGTTCATTCGCTTCAGCGTGGCACGCTCACGCGATTCGTCAGCGTGCTTTCTGATACCTTCCGTTATCGAGTCAGCGAATTCCTGTAGCAGGTCACTCATCGCGCGTCTCCTTTTCATGGGTGAGAAGCAACGGGGCTTTCTGATTCGCAACGGCGTCGATTAGTGGCGCAATCTGCGGCAGAATGGAATCAATGACGGCATTGAACTCGGCCTCTGGTAGCGATGATTGGAAGGCATCGCATACTAAATCTGCGGTCGCCAAGGCGGCCTGCAAAATGACCGCCTTGGGTAGCGTTAGGCGCGCCCGTTCGCGGGCCAATTCGTACTCTTTCGACATCTTGGAAAGAGTTTGCAGGAGCCCGTTTGCCAACGCGAGATTCCCCGACGCAACGGCCTTTTCGATCAATGAATGGACAAGCGCCAAGCTGTCTTCCAGATTGGCAACTGCGCCAATCGCTCTTTGTTTGTCTAACGTCGGTTGGCTCTCGCCAATGTCATAGCGCTCGATCATTGCTTCACCTCCAGTGTCTTCGCGTACTCCAC
Organism: uncultured Planctomycetia bacterium; assembly: GCA_963719005.1. Classification (GTDB taxonomy): domain Bacteria; phylum Planctomycetota; class Planctomycetia; order Pirellulales; family Thermoguttaceae. Next base: position 129,032 of record CAVRAR010000013.1, on the reverse strand, counting down.
CGCTTCGATTTTTGCAAGTCGCTTTGCAACGGCGCGCCCGACTTCCTCCTCAAAGGCGTCCACTGACACTTTGCGATAGGATGCGTCGTAGTTGCGGGGCGGGGTTCCCACACAAATGCAATCAGGTTCAGACGCATTGAAAAGATCAATGTCAATTTTCACTGCGACAATTTCGTGACGACCGTGAGTCAAGGTCCATATTCGACCGATATGGGGTCCGTTGGTGTGGAAGGTGGTAAAATGGTACTCCAAGCCGTGGACACCATCGAATGCACTCATCACACCCGAAATGAAGCCACACAAGTCGGCGACTTCTTTGTCATACGCCTGCTTGAGCACATGATCTTCCTCAACACCGTTGAGCGCACATTGACGCTCACTATCCAAAATCTCATTCATCGCTGCTAACGCTTTGCTCATTAGATGCTCCTTGAAAAGACACGCCGGGGATGAGCCGTTACCCTCATCCCCGGCGCAAAGAATCGGGGTGAAGGGTCAGGACACCCCGAGAATTGTGATACCAGTGAAACCGCGAACACGCTTACCGTCACCCACGCTGCGCCGATCCTGACGCAATTCGGGGGCGGCAGTTTTCAGCGCTGGAATGAAGTCTTCCAAGCCGCCCGTGGGAATATGCCGATCATGGCAAAAGCGGTCCCACACCTTCCACAAGTCGTCTGTGGGTGTGAATGCGTCGGGTTCGATCTTACACACTTCCTTGATGAATGTTTGGACGGGCGAGCCGGACGCCCGGATGTCGTCAAGAATTCGTTTCGATACGTCGGGCAGGGTGAAGCCGCCGTTATCTCGCAAGCGATTCCATCCTCGCAACGCGAGCAAGACGATTCCCGGCAACTCGGCTTTGAGTTTCTGCGGGAAATTCGGATCAGGTGTTGCAAAGTCGTCTACCCGCCGGGTGAATTGCAGGGGGATGAGCCGATCAAACAACGCCCCCGATTCATCCATCAAGCGAAGCAAGTTATTGCTGACCGCAAGTATCTTGCTGTTGAACCTGACGGAAAGTGCCCCCTTGAATTTGCGTTTGACGTTCACGCAATCGTTGCCGGTAAGCCGCTTGATCTTATCAACAATCGCGTTGGTGTACCGCCGGTCTACGTCGGCTTCGGAACACAAAATCAATTTCTTGCCGACGGCCTCCTGCAAGCCGAAGTCGGTTGCAAAGTCTCGCAAGTCAACCGCGCACCGGTTTTGTTCACCCACGCCGGATTCGATAGTCTCGACCACGCTTGATTTTCCCGCACCCCCTTTACCCGTGAATGCGTAGAACACACGCATCCGGGGATCGGCCATCAGCACGTCGCCGAAGATTTCTTCTAATAGGAGGTGGTGATGGAAGTCAGCCCACTCATTTTGACAGTACGCCATGAAGTGGAACGGTACGGGCGCTTTCGGATCGAAGTCGTAAGGCAGGAGGCCAAGTGAAAAGTAATCCGGTGTCAACGGTGTCAGCGCGTCACCTCCCGCCAAAAAAGAGGGAACGTGTAGCAGACCATTCTTGAACGCTAGATACTCACTAGCACCGCGTTTCTGTTCAGTGCGCCAATGCGGCGATTCCACCGCGCGGTCAAAGTTGAGGGCTGCCGCTGCCGCTTGCACATTGTAGATTAGCCCCAGTGTGACATTCGGTGTCTTCTCAAAGCCCAACAAATCGAATTCCTTTTTCGCGTAAAGACTGATTTCCGCGCGGATAGACGCCTCATCTTCTTTCGCGTAACTGCCATCCCGGTAGCCGTGAGGAATGCCTTGCCAGAACACGAGAGGTGCGCGGGATTGCACATAGCCGCGAGCAAGGCGGTAACTGTCGTCAAAAGTCTCGGCAGCTTGCGCCGCAATCTCGGGTGCAATAGCTGAGAGAATGTCGGGAAAGCCCTTACCGTGACATTTTCCGTGGTGGCATCCACCGGAGATACCTTCCGTGGGATGGACGCATATCCAAGCCTTTGCGTCTTTTTGATCCGGCCGGAAGGGACAGTCAAAGTGGAACCAATGACAGTTGACGCCTTTCTTGTCGTTGCCCTGATTGTGGGTGTAGTTGATCTTCTTTGCAACCAAAATCGCGTGGATATTGGTCACTTGGTCCGCGCAGGTTTTGCCGAAGGTCGCACTTGTGACTTGCTGTTGAATGCGGACATCTTCGCTTTGCTTCTTCGGTTCGGGTGCAAACGCTGCTAGCTTCTCTTCGGGTATCACTTCCAACTCGTCCGGCGTGCTGATGATCTTCGATTGGCGACCTTTACCACCCTTGCAGTTGTCGCTACCAAGGAACCGGCAGATTCGGCTGACGTTGGCAACCTTTTGGTCCACGTCGATGTCGGCGCGACCCCATTTATCCTTGATCCCTTTCAGGAAGCGCTTCAATAGTGGTGAATCCGGCGGTAAGTCGATCCGCCCGAAAATACACGCCCCGTTCCCGCTGGACCCGATCATCAATTCCGGGAATCCCCACCCTTCCCGGAGTTGTGTTGCGATGAATTGAGCATACTCAACTGCCGTTTTGTGTTGCTCATCCGTAGACGGCGTGTCCGATTCCCGAACGGGGTCGAAGTCAGCGTAGAACGTAGTGCGGCGCTTGATGTCCGTCGCCTTTGTACACTCACCTTTTTTGGCCGTTGTGAGGCAATTCGGGGCCGGATGGTCGGCGGCAAGTTGGTTTGTATTGAGGTAAACGCTACCCTTCCAACCAGCCGCAACATCCAAGGCTTTTTCTCTGTCGTTGTAGTAACCGTGCAACCGGGTGACACGTCCGCTGACCTCATCCTTGCTGTCAAGGCGCAACTCGATTACTTTGTCGTCCGGCTTGACCAACAACAGAAATTGACGCATTACATTGATGTCTGACATTGATGCTGACCCTTGGGGGTGTAACGGGATTACAAGCGCGCCCTAAGACGCGACACAATTCGCTTCACACGGTAGATGGTGCAACCCAGCAAGTCCGCAATTTCGGAGTAGGTGTAACGAGCAAATAGAAAATCGACGACTTCACGTTCAACGGGCGTCCGGCATACGTCCAACAGATCGTCAATCAATTCTGGCTCTTCATCATCCCAGTCGGGCGGGGTTTCGAGCCTGTTTACAAGTGTCTGATTCGTCCTGTCTTCCACGATAGCGGGCTCCTGGTGTAGATCGTCGTAGGGTTCGTCACCGCGCTTCTCGCGTTGACAGTTGGTGGAGGCTTCCGCTTGGATGTGCGGCGAAACTTCGGCGTAGTGGTGCGTCAAACTCCAGCGCAAGTCGGCACGGAGGGCAGCCTCAATAGCTTCGGCCGCAATGTCGTTGTGGGGTAGTCGTCGAACCCAATCGCCGAATTCCAGGAACAGCAGGCCCACGACATCTTCCGATTCGGTGCCGGGCCGGCAACGCAAGCGCTCAAGGATGTTGTAGGGCACATACCGCAACACCATCTGTAAACGGAGGAGGGCTTCTTTATTGCCGGCGCGGCATTCCGCAAGAAGCCGAGCAATCTCGGCAATTGGCAACTTGTCGGCCTTGGCGGCGGCAAGATCGGCGGCAAAGCCGGCAACAGGGCGATAAGGTTTTCCTCTCATAATAGGGCTTCAATTTTCGGGTTTGGAGGTGAACATTTTCCTACGATTTTCAGATTGTCCTGTTGCGTTTACACGCCCCAGCTAAAGTGGCCTACTTTCTTCCCATACAGTTAGATCGCTAAACGCGGCAGCTTTTGGAGTGGAATCCATGCGATTCTTGTCTACAGTTAAATCAGCGCCGCCATGAGTTTTTGGAGTGCCATCTTCGACGATTTTTGCGATGGGCCTGTTTTGCCCTCTACAATGAGATCGTTAAACGCGGCAGTTTTTGGAGTGCCATCTGCGACGATTCCTGTGGTCCGCTTTCTTCCCTTACAATAAGATCACCGAACGTGGCCGCTTTTGGAGTGCCACCTGCGAGATTCATTGACCACGGCATCTATGCGGAAGGGACGACGGCGTTGAGATTCCCGCAGGTGCCGGCCTACGAAACGAGACTCAGGCAGGTGCCGCGTTGATCTGGCCAGGGTGGCCGGGGTTATAGCCGGGGGACATTAGGGCGCTATATGTGTCGCGCGACCTAACGATCCCAAAACACAGACCTTCGCGTAATCCCCATCCCTTATATCCCCGGCCACCCCGGCCAGTTCGACGCGGCATAGAAGTCTGTGACCTCGCCCTCGCGTGGTTACTCATTCTCGCCACGGTTAAAGAAGCCGCGAGCCGTCAGGCAACTGGCGTCCCACAAGTCGCCGCCCGTCAAACGGCCACAACCCAACCGAACGTGCCGCGTCGGCAATAGACGCAAAAGCCGTAATCTCGCCGTTCGACTTCACTATGGCCGTGCGCCGACCATACCGCCGTCCAAGCGGTTCTCGCAACGATGCTCCACGCATGAGGAAGGCCGCCAGCTTGCGAGCCGTGGGACCGTCCAGTCTGTCGAAAAGGGTATGCTCTTGTGGTGCCCCCGGCAGACTTGCGAGCCATTTCGCCAAGGGCGTGGTGAGAACATTGCGGAAGGCCCACGCCTTGCGCCAGTACGCTTCTGCGCCCAATTCGACGGCTTCCACCCAAGCCACGTCTTGACCGTCAAACAACTCGATAACGCGGTGGGCGTTGTAGTAGACGGGTTGCCGGGCGGTTTCCCTTTCCTGCCGATGTCGTTTCCGGTGTTGCCGGGCCTTCTCTTTGCCTGACATCCCCATGCCCGCCTCCTGGTAATGCTCTACGCTGGTAAACCATGATCGCACTGACCCGGTGTGCCAGTGCTACCATTGCCATAAGTGAATGAGGGCAACGCCCTTGCGTTGCCAGTGAATAGGGAATGTCCCTGTTGTGTCCCTGCAAGCATGGAAGAGACGGCCAAGTCATGGCCGTGTTGGCTGACTCATCATCAGCCGACCTGCAAGAGCCAACTACCAACGCATCGTGTTTGCCTGATGGTTCGATGCTGTGCTGATGGTGTCTCGACCGATGGTGTTGAGCATCTTGCAGGTGTCGTAGCCGGCCGGCAGCCCCGGCCGGGGTCAGAATCCGCTGGGCCGATCCAACCCGGCTTGGCGGCGCGATCGGCAGCACTATCGACAGTCTGCGCCGCAAAAAATTCGTGATTGACGCGGCACAACCTGCAAGGCGTCTATATCCTCTGTGACGCACTACCGTCGCTTCTGAGGGGTGGGTCAAAAGGGACGTGTTTCGCGCCCGCTGTGGCTGTGAATCGCAGCCGTGGCGAGCCCCGGCGACCTCCGCGAGCCATTGAACCGTTGCCGCCGACCGTCAATGACTACCACAGTTTTGGCGAAAACCAAGGCCGACTCGACTCTACCACAAAACTGGTGAAAGGCCCGAACCATTGCTGTCGTCGCCGTGGTCGTAATCGTCGATGACTACGGCCTCTTGCAGGTCAAGCCGCGATTCTCGCCCGTGCAACCCGTGCCGTCTGTGAATCCAATTCGCACGCCAGCCATCTTCTCCCCAGCCGCTTGCACGCTGCCGGCACGGTGCCCGAACCGCAGAATGGGTCAACCACCAATTGCCCCGGCTCTGTCAGCTTCTCAATCAGGTATTCCACGTCGGTCAATGTCTTCTGCCAGTTGTGCGAATCCTTCTCACGGCCACGCGCTGTGAAGATGATCGGTAATCCACCCGGCCGTACTCTTGCCCTTGGAGAACGCCGCGATTCCTTGCCAACTGTTCTGAATTCTCTTGTCATGTACCGGCATGTGCGGGCCTGAAAACTTGATTGCGAAAATCCAGTGATAACTGAGGTGTCGCCCCATCGCCTCCAACACGTTGGGCATGTACCCCAGCCCCGCGTAGGCGAGACACAACCCACCCGTTTTTCAGCTTGGCTGCCGCCAGTTCCGCCAAGTCGCTGTACAGGTCAATTCGGTCGTAGGGCGGATCGGTCAAGAAACAGGTCAACTGATGAATCGTCCAGCTTGTCCCACAGTTGACAGGCAGGGCACGTCAGAACGTGACCACCCGACCGTGGCCCAGTGCGGTACTTGACGTTTGACAAGTCGCAAGACGCCGGCCGTGGTCAAGTCGCCCTTGCTCGCAAGGTATCGCTCGAATTCATCATCCGGCACAGTCGCCGCAAGTTGCCATCGGCTTGATTGCTTGCGGGTAATCCCCAGCTTGCCGAGTCCAATTGTGCACCGTGGGGCACAATTGGGGATTCCCTCGTTTGATCGTGCCGGCCAGAAGTTGGCCCAACCGCCGTTCCGCTCGTAACTTGATGATGGCGCATTGCCGCCCCATCGTATCCGCCTGTTTCACCTGCCTTGCGTAGCTTTCCAGGGCTTGGGCCTTGTCGCGTATCTGCTTGACCTCATCAAGGTCAACGCTCTTGGCAAGGGCACGGGCGGCGCGGTCAAAGTAGGTCAACATTCCTTTGTTATCGGCACCGGCACCCGCGAGAATCCAGCTATCGAAGTGCCATCGGCTCTATGGCAGTTTTCAACCGCAAACCATTTTGTAGAGCAGGACCACTGCCGCAATTTCCGCGAGCATGGCGAGAATGGCCAGCTTCCACGTCAGCCAAGGCTTTCGTTTCGCGTCATTGGCGGCAACGTAGCTGGTTGCGGCGTCCGTCCCAAGGGCGACGTTGGCAACGAACACGTCTTCTCTGTCTTGTCTGTCTTGCGGGGTCATATCTGAATTCTACCATCCAACCCGCGAGATGCAAAGATGCTTGGCGTTGTGCTGGTTGGCGTCGGGCGTCTTCGCAGGTGAGTTGACTGGCTAAGCCCGTCATATCAGCGGTGCAACGCACAGTAGGCTGCGAAAACCTCATTGACAGAGAGAACAGCTTCGCCTGGTTCGGCAGCGTCAACTGCCGTCAGAATCTCGCCCAGAGTTTCTTGGTATCCGTTCTTTGCCAGAATGTCCCGAGCAACGCACGCCTTATTCGCAATGTCGAGTTGTGTCGTGTGATACTTCCCTGCCAACCCCGTAAGCAGATTGTTTACACGACGTTCGTATTCGGGGTTGTCGCTGTGGCGGTCAACCGTCGCAACCTTGTTTGCTACGGTAGTCTCCACAACTGGGGATGGTGGTGACGACGACGACGACGGCTGTGACTTGAAGACGCCGGAGCATAGGAGAAAAAAGACCATAAAGACGCCAAGGCCACCGAACACAGTCAAAGCACTTGCTTGTTCGGCCTTCTGTTTCTTCGTTCTCTGTGCCGCCACGATGTCGGGCGTGAGTGGGAGCCCGCAACCTGGGCAGGATTGGGCCGCCTCACTAATAGGTTTTCCACACGTCGGGCAATTGATTAGAGACGCCGCTCGCGTCTCCGGGGCCGGGGCCTCTGTCTCAGCAACTTCCGTCTTCTGGGCTTTTGCCGCCGGGATTTTCAGAGGGATTCCACGTATCAGCGAATCATCGTTGTCGCTGGTGGGCTCATTTCTACCATTCCCAACGCCCTCATGTTGCTCTTCTTGTGTCGGGGCGTTCATCGGCTCGATTGTCGATACCACAATGCCGATTTCCGTGGCAAGTCGCTTCGCTACCGCGATGTTCGGCGCTTCCCAATTGGGTATTTCAACCCGCCGATGGGTCGCTACCTCTCTCCCGACAATGCGATAGAGCATGGTCTTAACCCTCTGGTTCGTTCCCGAATACTGCTGTCAAGGGTGGGAAAGCGGCGATTCAGAATGGGTGGCGTTGTGCCCGTTATATTGCCGCGCAAGGCGTGGCAACCTTCCCTGTTTTCTGAGCGTCAGCAGACGGCTGTTTACTGTTCTGGGGTCAGTCGGATCAGCACTTGGTAAACGGCGGTTGACCTTATCGGTAAACTGGTTCGACACTTCCGAGTCTGCCACTATCTTGTCAGAAGGGACGGCGAACGACTTGTATACATCCACAATCACTGAATCCAACTGGTTTCTTGCGTCCCTTGGCAGCCGGGGCTGTCGGGTTTGCGATGGCTTCTTTCCCATAGCGAAGACTCCTTGCTGAGAGGGGGTTGTGCCACTCACAACCCTACGTCACAGGTCGGCGTCTTGCGGCGGTGGGGGGGGGGATATTCCGATCATCACGATTGTTGGGACACAATCAGGGACAAGTCGCGCCGCAAACCGCTGAGACTCGCGGATTTCGACTAGACCTGAAATTCAGCGCGTCACTTTCGACGGTCAACTACCGCGAGAATCCCGAGAGAAGTTGACGCCCACGCGCTGGATTCAAGTGCCACTCAAAACGCTGTTTTTGCGTGTCCCTGTTTGTCCCCGGAAGCCTCGCAAAAGGGGCTATTAGGGACAAAAAGACACTAGTGAACGGGCGACAAGGTGTGGCAGTGCGCCTTACAGGATAACGACTTACGTCAACGAAAACTGACGGCTGGCGACATTCCTAAGTCCAGCGCGTCTGCCAATTCCGCCACTCTCGCAAGACACGTATACCCTACTAGTCTGCGACATTCTTCCACCATCGTCAAGTGCGGCCCCGTAGGGCGACCGCCAGTTCGCGTGGCCGGCCGCGTCAGCGTTGGCCGGGTGGTGGTTGCGGCCGGTGGCGTTGCCGACGATAATGTGGGAGTGCGGTGCGGGCCGAGAGTCCTCGGGAGATGGAACGATGCGGCAGTGCCCAAAATGCGGCGGCGAAAGGGACGATCCTCGCGAGCCCTGCGGCGTCTGCGGCGCTCCGATCGGCGACGTCGCGCCGGCAGGGGGCGCTGCGGGAGTACCGCCGGTCGCGGCAATCGGCCAGTCGCCATTCCGTGCAAAGCGAAGGCCCGCCGGCGTGCCGCGGCGGTTCGGCATCGGCACGATGATGATCCTCGTGACGGCGTTCGCCGTGCTGTTCGGCGTTTTGAAGACTCTCGGCGCGCCTCCGGAAGCCTTCGTCGTTATCACGATCTTTGTCTTCGGCATCGCGGCGTCGCAGTCGTTGCTGTTCAAGGGAAAGAAGCCGCGATTGGCCTCCTTTGTCGGCGGGATGATCATATTCGGTCTGTTCGATGTTGTCTCTGTTCCGGGACTCTTCTTCTTCCATTCGCGATTCTTCGGACCGGCGGTCATCGTGAGTTTCCTGGTTAAGATGGCGATACTAGTCGTGGTCATTGGCGGCCCGCTGGGCTACATCGTCGGATGCTTCGTCGCGTCGATTTTCCTGGTGCGAAAAGAGCCCGACGACGCCGAAGCGACGCCGATGGACCATCCGCAAAGCGACCAGATTCCAGCGATTGCCGGCAAAGCAGGAACCGACACCATTCACGTGGGCCCGAAACACGTTGATGAAACTGGCGACTCTTCGCAGACGTGCGGCGCTCCGATCGACGACGTCGAGCCGACAGGCGGTTCGGACGAAGTGACGATTCAGGCGATGCCCGTCGAAGCGGCCGATTCTCAGGAGGGGAGCTACGTTCGCGCCGTCGTGGTCGACGAAACCGAGTTGCAGCGCCGCTCGCCGCGGGCGTCCGGTGCGGCGAAGGGGCCTTGGGGGGCTCCTTTCGGCTTGAAATCGTCGCAGCCGGCCGTCAGCGTGCCCCGGCGGTTCAGCGTCGGCACAATGATGATCCTCGTCACCGCGTTTGCCGTCTTGTTGGGCGTCCTGAAAACCGCCGGCGTTGATCCGATCATCTTCGCTGCCATCGCGTTTTTCATCGGCGGCGTTGGCGCATGTCAGGTGCTGATGTTCAAGGGGACGGATCCGCGCAGGGCGTCTTTCTATGGCGGGATGATCATGTCCGGCGTCCTGGCCGTCGTCGCGGCGTTCGCGGCGGCCTGTGTATCAGAATGGGAGGCCGCCGCCGGGTGCGTGTTCTGGGGGCCGATCTTGGCTTTCGTTCTCGGCGGTCCCTTGGGTTATGCCGCCGGTTGCCTGGTCGCCGCGATCTTTCTGGTGCGAAAAGAGCCCGGCGACGCCGAACCGCCGCCCGAGGAATCGGCGGAACAGATCCCGTGAGTTCCGCAGGGTGTCCCTTCTCCCAAAAGGAGAGGGGAGACGTTTCGGGCCTGCTCCTACACGTTCTCCGGCGTTGGCAAGAGGGAGCAGTTGAGAGGAGCGAGCGGGGCGGCGATCGGCCGCTCGACGAACGGGGCAAGCTGCCGGGCGCGGCTGGGGTGCTGCAGGGTCCGCAGCGCCTTGCTCTCGATCTGGCGGACTCGCTCGCGGGTGACGGAGAAAATCTTGCCGACCTCTTCCAAGGTGTAGGCGTAGCCGTCGGCCAGCCCGAACCGCAGACGCAGAATCTCGCGCTCGCGGTACTCCAACGACGCCAGCACGTCGGCGATCCGGGTCCTGAGCATCGAATGGCCCATCTCCAGCAAGGGGTCTTCCTCGCGATGATCCTGCAAAAACTCGCCGAAGTAGGTTTCGTCGCGATCGGCCACCGGCTGATCGAGCGATAGCGGTTGCCGCGACATCCGCAGCACGCACTGCGTTTCGTCGACGGAAAGCCCGGCGGAATCGGCGGTCTCTTCCAGGCTCGGCTCGTGGCAGCGGGTTTGCACGAGCTGCCGGGTGGCGGTGCGCACGCGGCTCATGCTCTCGATCATGTGAACCGGCACGCGGATGGTGCGGCTGTGATCGGCGATGGCTCGGGTGATCGCCTGTCGAATCCACCAGGTGGCGTAGGTCGAGAACTTGTAGCCGCGGGCGCTTTCGAACTTGTTGACTGCCCGCATCAGGCCGGTGTTCCCTTCTTGGATCAGATCGAGGAAACTGAGGCCGCGATTTCGGTAGCGTTTGGCGATGGAGACGACCAGCCGCAGGTTTCCGGCGGAGAGTTCGCGTTGGGCGGCCTCGTATTGGCTTGCCTGGGCGTCGATCCGCGCGATTCTGCGGCGAAGCGTGGCGGGGCTCTCTTGCGTCGTCCGCATCAAGTAGCAAAGTTCCTTGCGAAGCTCGGCCGCACGGAGAACGTCAGCCTCGTCGCGGTACGGCGCCGCTAGTTGCTGGCGAATGGCGTCCATCCGCTGGGAAATCTGCCGGAGTTTTTGCAGGAGCGGCTGCAAGCGTTGCGTGCGGAGCCCCATCTCCTCGACCAGCCGCACCGCCTTGACGCGGCGACTCAACAGCCGCCGCCAGGCCAGCCGACGATGCTTCGTAGGCTGCCGGCGATCGATGGCCAACGCGAAGTCGCGCTTGTTCTGCAGCATCAGGTGATGGAGGGTGCTCAGGTTCGGCGTCAATACCTTCAGCAGCCGGGCCTTTTCGCGGAGGTTGACCACCGAGACTTCGATCGTGCGATCCAATCGCAGCCGGTTGTCGCGGATGCTCTCCAGCAAGCCGATCGCCGCGTGAAGGATATAGTCGGTCGCCAACATGCAATGGCGGAATCCGCGGCGGCCGCGATCGATCCGCTTCGCCACGGACGTCTCTTCCTGACGGCTGAGCATGGGAATCTCGCCCATCTGCATCAGGTAGATGCGCACCGGATCGTCGATCTGGTCGTCCTCGCCGGTGTGCTCCTTCTCGTGCTCGTCGCCGAGCGTCTCGACCAACTCATCCTCGGGAATCGCCAAGGCGTCGGTCTCGAAGTCGTCGTCGAACGATTCGTCGAACACCCCCTCGGACAGCGGCCGGGGGGCGTCTTCCGAATGGAAGCCGGCCTGGCTTGGTTCGAGATCGCGGCGGAGAGATTGGCGTCGGCTCTGGCGGCTCATGGCTTTTGACAAGGCTGGACATCCTCGCGCTTTGTGGATGACGGCTGGCGTAGCAGAACGCAACAGAAGCACATCGCGCGCCAATGAACGCTTACGCCGTTATTGGTGGCGTAACTGCTTATATAACAAGAGGTTGAGGCGACATTTCCTCGATCGGGCGAGCAACGTGAAATCGAGGCCGGGCGAATTCGCCACAGTAAAGGCATCAAGTGTTGCTTTTTAGCAACACTTTTGAGCGCCGCCGTCTACCGCGAGTGAGGGAGAAATCCGCGATGCACGCCCCGCGACTGCGGTCGCGAGGGGCAAAAAGTGCCAGAAGATTCGTCCTGCCCCCGGCGACTGCAGTCGCCGGAGCGTCCACTGGTTGCACTGCCGGCTGCTGAAGGATAAGCGACCGGCACCGCAGAACAAGCGAATTTCGAGCGTTATTCCGCGGCGGCACGTCCGCGCCGCTCGGCCTTGTCCTGCAAGATTCGCACTTCCAGATCGGACCGCGTCTTGTGCGCCCACTGCTCGAGTTTCGCGCACCATTCGAGGGCTTTTTTGTCGTGCAGGGCGAAATCGGCGATGCCTTCCTCCCGGCTTCGGTTGGCCATTTCGCGGACAATTGCCGCCAAATCGAGTAAACGGAGGGCAAGCTGATCGACTTGCTGCGGATCGTAGGTTTGCAGGGTCATAGCCATTATTTTAGACGAAACTATGGGTCTTGTCTAGGAGAAACCCGCAGACATGACCAATATTCACGGCTGACTCTGTCAGCACAGGCAGGCACAAAGTGTGTAAAACTATGGTTGTAACTCTGCACCTTTTGTGCTACCCTGAGCCCGCTGAGTCCAAACGACGGCCGGCAATCGGTCGGATGCCTTCGAGTTGGACGACCGCGACCTGAAATGGGAGCCCGAGCCCGCGATTTTGGGAGAAGTTAAACGATGATTGCGACAGCATTGGTCGAGGAAATCCGCAGAATGCTGCGGGAAGGGTGCATCTCGCAACGCGAGATCGCCCAGCAGTTGGGAGTCAGTCGGGGTACGGTCAACGCCATCGCCAAGGGAAGGCGCAGCGACTGCCACCGTCGTCGCAGGCAAGAGGAGGACGACTTTATCCCACCGAGCGGGCTGCCACGGCGCTGCCCGGGTTGCGGGGGATTGACACAGATGCCATGTCTGGCGTGTTACATCCGGGCGAAGAAGGAAGCAAAACAGACGGCGAGATCGAGCCTCTGTTGGCGCCCCACTCGTGGAAGCACCGCAATAGCGAGTTGCGGTTGACGATGCCGGTAGGCTGTCCATTCTTTGTGATGACCACGCCTCGTAGCGAAACGCGGCAGAGGAACTCGTAAATCACGCGAATCGGCGTATCTTCTTCGTAGCAGATCACGTTCGACCGCATGACGGTCGACAGCGGCTGCTGCCATCGCTCGGCCGAGGCCGTGGCGGCCAGCAGGTCCTTTTCCGAGATGAAGCCGGTGAGCGTGCCGTCGGCGTCGAGCACCGGCATCGAAGGAATGCCCGACTGAAGGAAGAGCCGCGCGGCCTCGTCGATCGTGTTGCTCTCCTGCAAGAACACGACCAGAGGGCTCATGACGTCGTGGGCGCGCATATCCTCGAAGACTTCGTCATGCCAATCCGCGGCATACAGTTTTGGTTTCGTGCTATCGACCGTCATTGCGTGGCGGATAACGCGGTCGCGGCCGGCGCGTTTTGCACAGAGCAGCGCCTGGTCGGCCAATTTGACCAGTTGTTCGGGGTTTGGCACGTCGCCGCGACGCTGGGCGATGCCGAAGCTGGCAGTGATGCGCATGTCATTCTGGTCGGTGGGGATGCGCAGGGCGCCCAGCCGAACACGGGCGCGCTCGGCCCAGACGGCGGCGTCACTCTCCTCGGTCTCCGGCAAGAGGATGCAGAACTCCTCGCCGCCGTAGCGGCAGACCGTGTCGCTGGCCCGCGAGTTGTCCAAGAGCAGCTCCGCCGCAAACTTCAGCACCGAGTCGCCCGCCGGATGCCCGTGTACGTCGTTGATCTGCTTGAAGAAATCCAGGTCCATCATTACGCAGCTCAGCGGCAATTTCAGGCGGCTCGAACGGCACCATTCCTTTTCCAGGGCCTCGTAGAAAGTCCGTTGTGTGAGCAGTCCCGTCAGGAAGTCGGTGTGGGCCATCAGGCTCAACTCCCGCTCCAGTTCGAGCACGCGCGAGCCCGATTGCAGGCGAGCCAGCAGCTCGCCCTCGGCAACCGGCTTGGTGAGGAAGTCGTCGGCGCCGCTTTCCAGTCCGGCGATCATCTCGGCCGCCCCGGTCTTGGCGGTGAGGAAGATGGTGTAGATATAGTGCGGCAGCGAAGCGTCCCGAACCTTCCGGCATAGTTCAAGGCCGTTGATGCGAGGCATTTCCCAATCGGTGATCAGAACGTCGGGGCAGTCCGACTCGATGGCATCGAACGCCTCTTGTCCGTCGGCGGCGGTGTGGACCGGATAGCCTGCCGTCTTCAGCCATTTGCAGAGAAGACGCAGCATGGCCGGGTCGTCGTCGACCAGCAGGACTTTGTAGCTGTCTGGAGCCATAAGACCGCAAACCTATGCATGACGTGCCCCCCGACCGACAAACGGTTGTCGCCGTTCTCTTCAGAACAAGGTTAGCTTGGCGGTGGGAGGAAGGAGCAAATGCGGTTGAAGATTTCCCTTGAATGGGGGCGGTGCAGAAAGTAGCTTTCGTGGAGCCCCTTCAACACGTGCTCGGCCCCATCGCACGACCGCCCTTTACCGCTACAATCCGCAAGAACGGAACGGATTGCTCTTCTGCGTGAGCCGGGCAGAGGCAGTTATCGCGCGGATTATCCTATGCGGCGGTGCCAAGTCGCATCTGCTTGCCTGTGCGGCCGCAGGGCCGTTACAATGACTACACCCTGCCGCCATGCCGGCGTTCGACGCATCCGGAGAACCACACCATGACGTTGCCGATCGAGAACCGACGCAATTGGGGGCTGTCCCCATTTTCGTGTCAGCGAAAATGGGACTGTCCCCCTTGCCGGAACCTAAGACTCGGAGCTTCGTTCGGCTTCATGGCTTTGACCTTGCTATGTGGTCGAGCACTCTCCGCCGAGGCGACCGCCTTGACCACCACTCCGTTGGCCGACGTCGTGCCCGACTCCGTCCAACAGGGCTGGGGCGAATTGTCGGTCAATCGCAGCGTATTGGGCAAGCCGCTGCGGATCGGCGATCGCAAGTTCGCCCGAGGACTCGGCACGCACGCCACGAGCGAACTGGTCTACGAACTCGACCGCCCTTGCGAACGTTTCGAGGCCTGGGTGGGCGTCGACGCCGAGATTAGCTACACGAAGGCCGCCAGCGTCGTCTTCAAAGTCCTCGGCGACGGCCGCGAACTGTTCAATAGCGGCGTGATGCGATCGGATACGCCCGCCAAACACGTCAGCGTCGATTTGACCGGAGTCGGAGAACTGAAGCTCGTCGTCACCGACGCCGGCGACGGCAACAACAGCGATCACGCCGACTGGGCCGATGCGGTCCTCGTCTGCAAACCCGAACCGGCCAAAGCCGACAAGCCGGTCAAGTTCACCATCGCATCACCGAAGCTGACCCTCGGGCTCAACGAAGACGGCGATATTTGCAGCATCAAAGTTGGCAAGTTTTCGCAGCCGGTTCGCGGCGGCATTCGACTTGCCGGCTGCCAGCCTGAGGGTGAAGCCACGGTGTTGCAAACTGCGGAAGGACTGACCTATGTCTCGCGCAAACTGACGCACCACCAAGGCCACCTCTGCATATTCGACCAGGGTTTCTGGCCGACGAAAAACGGCATCCACTGGGAAGCCGAGATCGCCAGCGATGGTCCTTCCTGGACGACCGGCATCATCACCCAGTTGACTTGCCGCAAGCCGCAGGGACTTCGCTTTTGGACGGCGTGGTCCGATCCCGAGCGCCGCGGCGACGTTTGGCGCGATCCGCTGGCGATGATTCCGCTGGTCGATCGCAGTTGGCATTACGGCAACGCGGCGCAAGTGGCGCCGGTCGGCGGCGATTTCATTTCAATCCCGTTGGTAACGCTTGCCTCGCCCAACACGGACGACGCCTTCAGCCTGGTCCTGTCGCCGGAAGACGTGCTGCTGAACATGACCCTCGGCGTTTCGGCCTCCGGCCGCATTCGGTTCTCGCGGATTCACCATCGCCTTGGCGGCGACAAGTCCGTGTCTTTTGCCGTCGATCTGATCGGACACGAGGCCGATTGGCGCGGCGGCCTGCGCTGGCATGGCCGCGCGGTATCCGCAATACTTCGATCCGCCGAACCCACGGGTCGACGAGATAGCCGGCTGCGGGGCGTACTCGGGCGATGAACGCCCGATCGATGTCGCCAAGTTCAAGAAAATGGCGTTTCGCATCAATTGGAAGCTCTCCGACGATTTCCCCTACATGGGCATGTTCATCCCGCCGGTGAAAAACGCCGACGAAAAATGGACCCGCTCCTGCGACGAGCCAAAACCGACCGGCAAGCCCGGTACCACGTCTTGCCGCCAGATGAACGACTACGCGAAATGGATGCGGCAGCACGGCTTCCACGTCTTGAGCTACTTCAACGTCACCGAGTTCGGCAAGAACATGAAGGACCGCGACATATCAAAGTCATGGGCAACGGATCCGGTGCTCTGGAAGGATCCGGTCGCGTTCCTGAAGCTGCGAATGCCGGACGCCTACCTCAAGCCGCCGATCCCGACCTGCTACGGCGCTTGGGTCGTCGACGTCGGCGATCCGAGCGTACTGCGATTTCATGCTCGAACAGGCAAAACGCAATATCGAGTTGCTCCCCGATACCGACGGCATCTGCATCGATCGCCTGGACTGGCTGCGCCTCTACAATCCGCGCCGGCGACGACGGCGTCAGTTGGGTCGATGGCCGGCCGGCACGGTCGCTCTACCGGTCGTGGCTCGCATTCACCGACAAGCTCGGCCCGCTGATGCACAAAGCCGACAAGGTGATTTTCGCCAACACGATGACGATGCGGCTGGAGTTGTGCCGGCAGCTCGACGGCATCTACACCGAGCACGGCGACACGCCGGGAGCTTTCAACGCCGCCGCCTTAATGGGCATCCGCAAGCCGGTGCTTGGCGTGGACCTATCTGCGAAACGCTCAATCAGCCCGACCCGGAATCGTTCATGCAACGCCATTTGTACCTGGGCGTTTTTCCGACCGCGCCCTATCCGTTCAACAACCACTGCATCACTCCCGATGCGAAGGCCGATCGCCTCTACATGGATTACGGTCCGTTGCTGGACGTTATGCGCGGCCGGAAGTGGGTGTTGGCGGCCCGCTGCGTCGAGGCCGCCGATGCGAACGTCAAGGTGAATCTCTTCCAAACGCCCGGCGGCTATGCGTTGCCGGTCACCTTCGCCGGCAAGACGAAGTCAGTCAAAGTGCTTGTGCGCAACATTCCCGGCCTGGAGAAGCTCCACGCAAAAGCCCTACGTCCCGGCGACGAGGCGAGCGTGCTCGTGCCGGCAGAGTTCAAGGAGGGCGTGCTGGAGTTGCAAGTTCCGCTGAAACGCGGCTGCGCGATGGTCATTCTGACGCAGAACTGAATGCAGTCTGTATTCGGCTGTGATTTCCTTAAGATAGTGAAGATGGAACCACAGCCAGTGTGAAAGGAAAAAAGGGAAAGGGGGGAAAGAGAAAAAACCAACTGCGTGACTTTCCCTTTTTCCCCTTTTCCCTTTTTTCCTTCCACAGAAGCGATGGATATCTTCGCGTAGCGCTCTCCTCACGGCCCGATGCTTGAAGCTGGCGCTAGTTCAAGCACAACTGGTGTTGTCGAGGTGCTCTGTGCGAAGACGATCTTGCCTTCATCGTCGCTCCGCAGCAATTCGGCGGGCTTCCCGTCGCGAGCGAGTCTCCATTGGGTCTTCGGCGGCAGATCGGCGACGACGTGGCGAACGCTGAGTCCGGTCTTGCCGCTCGATTCCGTCCATTTCCGGGCGCCCGTCTGCTCCGCCGGCCAAGTTTCGATGCGAATTTCGATTGGCTCGGCGTTCGAGCGAGCGACCGTCATCGAAGGCGTCTTGCGAGCGCCGCTGAAGTAGCTCAGCGTGTCCTGTTTCACATCGATGGCGAACGCCTTCTTGTCTCGCACGGTGAATTCGCCGACCGTGACGCCATAGTCGTCCGTTTTCAGGTCGATGAGATAGTTCTGGCCGCGGAGCCAGTACTTCAGTTGCGTGCCGCTGAGTTCCAACGTCAGGTGCGGCTCGAGGTAGAGCCGATTCCACTTCGGCTGGATGCCGTAGATGTTTCGATAAAGCCCGACGATGGGGTTGGCCATGTTCGAGAGGATGTCGCCGCCCTCGCCAGTCTGCGATTTGCGGAGGTAGCGTTGGAAGGCGAGGCCGTCGTGGCGGTACTTGTCGATGACGTTCTTGACAATTCGCACGGCCACCTCGGGCTTGTGTTGGACGTACGCCCGGATGCCGAGCTCGCCCCACGCGAGGAAGATGTCGCCGTTCTCATAGCTCGGGAACGGCCAGCCGCCGCCTTCGTCCTGCCGATAGGACGACATGCACAGCGGCCAGAAAAACAGCTTCTCGCGCTGCATTTGCGCCTCGATCTGATCGAGGATGGCGGCCCGTGCGCCGGGTCGTCGCATAGGCCGTAAGCCAGGGCTGCGAAATTCACGGGCGTGACCACGTTCGTGCCGTGGATCGAACCGTCCTTGTCGCGCCAATAGGCATAGCACCGATCTTGCGGATCCCACAGCCCGCCGTGGGCGATCGGCCGGTTGAAGGCGTCCTTGAGCTTCCTGGCGGCCGTGCGGTACTTCGTCGCCATGCCGGCGTCGCCCAGTTCGTCTTCGAGATCGGCCCAGAGAACCATCGCGTTGTACATTTCGGCGTTGACCAGCCCGTTCTCGAACGACGCCCAAACGATGTCGATCCAATCGCTCGATTTCTTCTCCGTGTGATTGTTGTTGACCATTTCGAGCAGGCCGTTGCCGTTGCTGTCGCGGCGGAGCATGTAGTCGAGAACCCGCTCGCAAGCCGACTTGTGGCGGCGGAGCCAATCGACGTCGCCGCTGAAATCGAATTGCTCGGCGACGTTCGTGACATAACACGGCTGCGAGTCCAACAACCAACCCCACTGACATTCATAAAAGCCGTTCGCGTCGTACGTGCCGGGCATTTCGTCGCCGCGACCGTAACACCAGCGCGATTTGACGCGGCCGTCGGCCCCGATGGCATGATCGCGCACATAATCGAGGGCTCGCGCGTACGAGCGGAAGTAATCGGGATCGTCGATGGCCAGTCCCAACTGAGCGACCCATTGCTCGTGCAGGCAAACGAAGCCGCTCGGCCAGCCGTTGCTGCCGATCAGTTTCGCGTCGATCACGCCCAGCCGGGCGATGGTGTTGCCGATCTCCCGCACCGCAGTGCCGTCGATATCCCGCAGCGTGCCGCGGTCGTACGCCTCGGAGTATTTCGGCGCGGAAAGCATGTACTGCACCGTTGCCTCTCCGCTCTTCACGTCGAACGGCGCCCAAACGTCCTGCCGATCGCGGAGGAAGCGGAACTGGCCGTGCTCGGGCGACAGTTCCCGATCGGTCACGCTGTAATTGAGAGAAATGACGCCGTGCGGATGGTGGCTGAAACGGACGGCAAGATGTTTGCCGTCGGACGCCATCGGCACGATCCGCAGGCAGGAATCATCCTCCTTACTCCAGAACGTGACCGGCCCGGTGTGGACGCCGTAGGTGGCTACGGGCGTGTCGAACAGCTTGAACCAGGCGACGCCGCCGGTGCCGAGCAGCGCCCCGGTCCAGCTTCGATCGCTAAAATCGAAGCCGGGGAAATACGTGTCTTCCAACGTGCCGCCCGACAGATACTTCCGTGCAATTCGCCACGTGATGCCGTCGGGGCGGACCGCGAAAGTCCAGGTTTCTCGCAGTTCAACCCCGCCGCCCTTCAGAACGATGTTCGTGACCGTGACCGCGTTTTCTCTCACGGCGACGTTGGGCGTTGGAACACTGCGGGTCGTAAGCCACCGACCGGCGACCTTGATCCCGCTGCAAACGCCCGTGACCGACGGAACCACCTCGCGGCCGCGCACGAGAACCCGATCGAGCAGGCAGCGGCCATTATAGTTCAGCCGCAGCACGAGATTCCTCGGGCCGTCGGCCATCGTAATAGTTTTTCTGGCGGCGTCGTGCGATACCGTGCCCAAGTTCGTCGTAGCGATTGCCGACGACGGCACGAACAAAGCGAGTAGGAGAACCACGCCGGCAACGAATTTCATCGTCAATACTCTCCTGAGCGTGAACAGAACGGCACGGCATTTTCAGATTCTACCCTCCCCGGCCATGCCGCGGCAATCGCTTCCTCATAGGAGAACTGTGAAGTCGCAGCGAGGGAGGGGGACGATGATCTGCACCCCCCGTTCGTGTTGTCATTTTGCGGCATTAAACCTGTCGTATTATTGGAAAGACGCAACCGTTCCCGGGTCGGCGGTCGTGGAAGCGGCGGCTGCGAACAGTTGCGAGTTGTGAGCAAGTCGAGATTCGGCAGGTCAACCTGCGTTCCGGGGCAAAGATCATGGCTCTATTGGCGTACATCGCGCCTTGGGTGCTGGCCAGCGTTGCCATTGGAATTGTTGTCGGCGTGCTCCTCGGCCGCAACCGCGGCAAAGGCAAGGAGCCGGAAGCGGCAGCGACGGAACAGCGCGTGCTGCTGAAAATGCTCGCCGACGTCCTGGCGCGGCCGACAACATCGCCAGCAACGTCGAGCACCACAACACGGCACTTCAGGAGAACGTCCAGGAGGTTGACCGGCTCGCCGTCAGCGAGGAGATGAAAACCATCAAGTGCGCCATCTTGGAGCGCATGTCGGCGCTGCTGACCTCCAATATGCGCTTGCAGGAGGATCTGATCTGCACGCGTTACCGCCTGGAAGAGCAGGCGCAGGAGATCGACTCGGCGCGGCAGGAGGCGCGCAGGGACGAATTGACCAGCGTGGCCAATCGCAGGGCGTTCAACGAAAAACTGCATCTGCTCCTGGACGACTGGCGGCGGCAGAACGAGCCGTTCGTGCTCATACTGGCCGACTTGGATCAGTTCAAGTGGGTCAACGACTCGCACGGGCATCAGGCCGGCGACCGCGTACTCAGGGCGGCCGGCGAAGGGTTGAAACAGCTTGCCCGCGACGGTGATTTTGTCGGCCGCTACGGCGGCGATGAATTCGCCATCCTCTTGCCCAAGACCGATCTGGAAACCGGAACGAAGGTTGCCCGCAACCTTTGCAGCGGCATCGCCGACAACTCCTTTTGCGTTGCCGTGCGGGGCGGCGAAGTGGCGATCTCATTCAGCATGGGCGTGGCCGTTCCGCGCGAAGGCGACAGCGACGAATCGATTCTGCAACGCGCCGACCAAGCTCTCTACCGCTCGAAACGCATGGGCCGCAACAACATCGCCAGCGAAGAGCCGGAGAAAGAATTGGCGACGGTCTAGGACCGACGAACCAATAACTGTCGGAATGTCGCCTTTCGCTCCGCGAAAGAACGCGGCTTTCGCAGAGCGAAAGGCAACACTTGTATCCTCGCCAATTCCTAGCCACGGACAGGGTTTGAGACAGGCGGGGTGCGAAGTCAGATTCGGGAATCGTCGTCTCACTCGTATTCGGCCACGATGCGGAGATGCCCGCTGGGGACGTTCACCGTCACGATCTCTCCCACCATTGTCGTGCTCGCCCCATTGATCGTGACTTTCTTTGGCCTTTGACCTGAGCGGATGCCGCACTGCAACGCACATAATGCTTCAATGCCGGATCGGCCGGGGAGTCAATGTCGATAGTAATAGTGTGATCCGTGCATGCCGTGCGCAGGGCCGTCTTGCCGAAGACGGTCGGGGCGTCGCTAAAGCTGATTGACTTGCCCGGCGCGAACCAACGGCGCGGGCAACCCCGCAAGAGCCAGAGCTTGCCGTCGGCTTCGTCCTGCTCGTCGATCACCATCCGCCGGAGCATGATCAGCACGCGGCCGTTGCCGGAAGAATTGGGTTGAAACGGCGAGTAGTTCGGCTCTGCGATATTGACGCGCTCGACGGTCTCGTACATATCCTCCGACATGCCGTAGACGAGGCTGCTGTAGAGCACCAGCAGGGCCTTCTCCAATTCGCCGCGCGCGAGAAAGTCGGCGATGCCAACCACTTCGCGCGGCAAGAACGTACCAGAAGGGCGAGTCCGGCTCGCTCTTCCATTGTTCGAGATCGTCGGTCCTGAAGTGGCACATCAGCCCGCCGAGAACGCCCCACTTCCGTTGGACGATTTCCAGCATCGGCTGCCAATACTTGGCGTCGGCCACGGGATCGAGGATTCCGAGGTCGAAGAGGACGAGCGGCCCGTCCAGCAGCCAAACGCCGCCGTTGCCGCGGTCTCCCTGGCGAAAGTAGACGGAGTTGGGCACGAACAACAGGCCCGTGTCGGGATCCTTGTAGGCGACCTTGATGAAGAGTGTCGAGAATGCAGCGGCGGTATTCGTCGGCGTCGGCGGAAAGCCGGGCGGCCTCCGGCGCGCCCGCATCCCGGAAAGCAGCCGCCGTTTCGGCCATTCCTTTGCACGTGTATCCGTCGGAGAAGCAATAGTAATAGTAATGTCCCTCCCAATCATGCACGCGGCCTTTCGGAAGCAGTCCGAAATGAGCGACCCGTTTCCCGTCGGCCTCGGTGGTGCGCGTCGTGTCGCGCTGCTTCTGAACCCAGTCGCAGGCGGCAAGCATACTGGCCCGATTGGCCTTCAGCCAGGCGGCATCGTGCGAGTAGCGATAGTGCGACCCCAACATCCACAAGCCGACTCCGGTCTCGCACATCCACCGTGGCGAGTTGGCTCCGACAAAGCACCCGTGCGTCGATGTCACCTCGCCGTCCGGTCCGATGTCCTTGTTGCCATACTTCCCGACGCCCGATTGATGCTCGGTGAACCACCGCAAGCAGGCTTCGGTGTCTTTGTGGAAGCCGAGGGAATCCAACGGAACCGACACCTTGACGAACTCGCACGGCCAAACCCCGCCGGCATACCCGGAACTGTGTTGCGGCAGCAGCCAGGGAACGTTCGGCTCCTTGGGCACATTTTGCAGGCAAGACAGGACCAGGTGCTTGTAGATATTGTTCAATCGCGGTTCGGGAGTGCTCAGCTTCATGCCGGGCTCCAGCGCTTGATCCCAGCGGGATTCGGCCTTCTGGAGCGCCTTCTGAAAGTCCTCGGCGGCCATGCGACTGCGTTCCGTCTCCGGATAGAGCTTGGAACTGCCGGCCATGACGAAGTCAAGATAGCGGGTCTCTCTCGGTTTAAGTTGCAACTCGAAGCGAAGCCCGTTGTTGACGCTGATCGGTTTCTTCGATTGCCCTTGCACGACCTCCAGCTTCGGCTGAAGCGCAACCGGCGTCGGAGCGCTCGTCCGATAGGTCAGCAACACCTGTCCGTTGACCATGAGCGATCCCTGCACGTCGGCGACCTTCATCTTCTCTTGCTGCCAACGCGACGCGGGCGCACGGAAAGCGGCGTAGCCTGATTCTCCAATTGGGTGCCGCCCGCCATGCCGGGCAAGAGCACCAGCGCGGTTGTCGCCGGCGCATCGGAGTCGTTGGTCACCGCAATGCGGACCATCACGTCCTGTTTCTCCGTGCCCGAGCGAACGGCCTCGTCGGCCGGCAATACGCCGAAGGCGACTTGTTCGAGAGTGAAGCCGCCGGTCCGCCATCGACTCTTGACGATGGGCTGATAGCCCTTATGAAGTTCATGGGTGGCCTCGTCGACCGCCGGCAGCCTGGCTGGAGTTCCCAGGGCGAAGCCGACGACGTAGGAATCGGCCGGGGCTCCCAAGACGATGGACAAGTCGGGATGCACAAAGACCGTGTCGGGATGGTTCTTCGCCTGAATCGTAGTACGCTGCGTCATCGGCTGCGCGAGACCTTTGAGGTCGTCGAACTCCACCTCGACATGATTCCGAGCGACGCCATCCAGGGAATAGTCGCCCCGAAGCCGCTCCATCGCGAATTCCCTGCTGATCTTCGGCTTGGTCGCAACGTCCGCCTCCGCGCGATGGACCTCGAACAGAGCCGCCGTCAGTGCCATAACAATGCAAAGCGGTTTCCACGTCTTGTTGAATTGGAGAGGCATCGATCATTCCTTTTTGGAGGTGGTTGGTTACATCGAACGAGTCGCTCACAGCAATCCTTCGGCGTCAACGGTCTTAGGCCACATCGGCGGCGTGCGAAAACCCTCGGCGAACGCCCGGCCGCACTGGAAACCGCGCATCCGCGAAAAGCTCTCCATCAACCCAATCAAGGTCACGCCGTACATGTCCATCCCCCACTGCTCCTGGCTCTTGTGGCAACTGAGCATCTTTCGTTTCGCGTCGATGTCGGCCGAGATGTCCACGTAGCGATCGGGGATGAAGTTTACCCCGCCGATCGTGTCCATATAGATGATCTCGGGAATCTTCGCGCAGGGCGGGTGGTCGGTTTTGATGTTCGGCACCGTGACCATCACGTGCGTGTCCCAAACGATTTGGCCCGAGGTCGTATGGTCGGGATGATAGTCGTTCTCGGGATCGAGGCAGAGGATCAGGTCGGGCCGAGCCGCGCGCACGAGGTCGATGAACCGCAGCCGCGTCTCGGCATTGTTGAACAGGAACTCGTCGGGATAGCCGAGCCAATGGAATTCGGCGCCGATGACGGCGGCGGACGCAGCCGCCTCGTCGTGGCGGATGGCGGCGATTTCGGCCTTTGAATGCGTTGAGGAGCCGACCTCGCCGTTGGTGGCGATGCCGATGGCGACCTCGTGCCCCAGCCGCTTGTACTTCGCCAGCGTGCCGGCACAGAGGAATTCGATGTCGTCAGGATGCGCGCCGACGGCTAGAACCTTCATGACTGTTTCTCCTTCTCGCGAAACTACGGAATGGGATTGTGTTATGTGGAAACGGCCCGGCGAATCACGTCGGCCGCCGCTTTCTCCTGGGCATCGGTCAACCGCGAGGGGATGGGCAGCAAGACCGCTCGGGCGAACAAGGCGTCGCTCGCGGGGCACGCGCCCTTCGCATAGCTATACACGCTTTTGCCGTTTTCGGGAAGGTTCCAGGGGTTTCCGGCGGGCGAGAGCGGCACTCTGCCGACCAGGGCGGGAATGTTGTAGTACATGTGCAGCCCGTAATCGGCGACGCGGAACACGTTGTGCAACCCGGCCGCCTTCATGCGCGGGACGGCGGCGACGGCCCGCGCCTCGGTGTCCATGAGCATGACGAGAAACGCCCCGGCATCGCCCTCGGCGTCGTTCATTTTGCGGAAGCCAAGCCCCGGCACGCCCTCGAGCATCGCCTTGATCCGGCGTTTCGACCCCCGCATCGCGCCGAGGATCCGCTCGATTTTCGCCATCTGCACCGAAGCCACCGCACCGCACAACTCGGACATGCGTCTGCCCTCGCCCCAGGCGACGGCGTATGGCTCGGGCATCGCCAACCGCCCGTTGACGCGGATCATGCCCATGTCGTGCGCCGAAAATGCGCGATGATAGACCCGCTCGTCGTCGGTAATGAGCAGTCCTCCCTCGCCGGACGTAATGTTCTTGTTCAGTTGCAGGCTGAAGATGCCCATGCGGCCGATGGAACCGAGCGGCCGCCCGTGATACGTTCCGCCATTGCACTGGGCGCAGTCCTCGAGTACGGGAATCCCATGCCGATTGGCGATCGTCCATGATCGCGTCCATGTCGCACGGCGTGCCGGCCATGTGAATCGGCACGATGAGTCTCGTGCGGGGCGTGATTTGCCGCTCAAGGTCGACTGGGTCCATCGACAAGCTGTCGTCCACTTCGCAAAGCACCGGGATCGCGTTCTGGTGGACGACCGACGCGACGGTGGCCACCCAAAGAAACGCGGGCAGAATCACCTCGCACCCAGGGCCAATCTCCAAGGCCGACATCGCTGCCATCAGTGCGCCGGTGCCGCTGTTGAGGCCCAGGGCGTACTTCACGCCGTAGTATTTCCGCGCCGCCTCTTCCAGGGCATCGACGTACTTCGGCGTTCCGAGTCCGTAATAGCGGAACAGCGAGCCGTGGTGCAGCACGTCCTGCACCGCCCGGTCTTCCTTGCTCGTCGAGCCAATAAGCGCCCGGAAATTCTTGCGGCCAGTCAATCAGCATCTCATACTCCTGAGAGAACGTCCGTCATCCTGGGCGCAGCGAAGGATCTCGACTCCACCGCGAGTGGTCACTCCCAGTCTACGCGTGCAGGATTGCGTCGGAAAGCACTTTTCGCGCAAATCTTTGTCCGTTTTGCGACACACCGACGCTTGCAGCCGCCGCCTGCCGCGACTACGATAAGTTCTATGCCTCCATTGCGTCGCATTGCCCTTTTGATGGGCCAAGATCTGGCGTTTTCGCGAGATGTCATCCGCGGCATCCGGGCGTATGCGCTGCGCCGCCCGAACTGGGCGTTCCGCAACGGTCCGCCCGACGCGGAAATTCTGCCCTCGCTCCGCCAGTGGAAGCCCGACGGCATCATCGCGGACATCGTCCACGCCGACTTCGCGCGCCGGCTGTCGCGGCTCCGACGACCGATCGTCGATACGGCCTTCTGGATTGTGCATCCGAGGATCCCCGTCGTCGACGTCGATAATCTTGCGGTAGGACGCATGGCCGCCGAATATCTCTTGTCGCTCGGTTTTTGCCACTTCGCGTTCTTTGGCAACGTGGCCGCGTATTCCGGCCTCCGCGAGAAGGCGTTCGTACAGCGGCTAACGGAGTCGGGCGTCCGCGCGGCCGTCTTCCACGGCGAGCCGTTGCGGCAGATGTCCTCCCCGACGAACTGGAAGAAGATGGACACCCAGACTCGCAGGTGGCTTCATCGGCTTGCGAAGCCCGTCGCGATGTTTGTCTGCAACGACGCGACCGCCCGGATCTTGGCCGATCTGTGCGGTCAACTCGGGCTCCACGTCCCCGATGAAGTCGCGCTGCTCGGCGTGGACGACGATCAGTTGGAATGCCTGCTCACGTCGCCGCCGCTGTCGAGCATCGCGATCCCGGGTAAGCGGATCGGCTATGAGGCCGCCAAACTGCTTGATCGGGCCATGACTGCCCCGAGCTCGCCCGTGCGCCGCCTATTCCTGCCGCCGATGCACGTCGTGGCCCGCCAATCAACCGACACGATGGCCACCGACGATCCGGTCGTCATCGCCGCGCTGCGCTACATTCAGGTACATGCGGCCGAAGGCATCAACGTAGCGGGCATCGTTCACGGCATCGGCGTCGGACGCCGCGAGTTGGAACGCAAGTTCCGCGCGATCCTTGGCCGATCGGTCTTGCAGGAGCTTCGCCGAACGCGGATCACGCAGGCCCAAAAGCTCTTGGCCGGCACCGACTTGCCCATGCCGACCGTGGCGAAGCTGTCGGGCTTCGCCAGCGCCCATCGCCTGACAATCGTTTTTCACCGCCTCTGTGGACTGCCGCCCACGGCCTATCGGCGGCAATCGCAAATCCGCGATGCATGACGTGCAGGCAAAAAGCGGAGTCGGTGTTCCAAGCTACAGTCGCCCCAAAGCGTTCTTTGGCGGCGCCCCTACTCAGACCTGTTGGTTGCGTGGACTCTCAGCAGCAGATGCCCTCGTGCGGGAATGGCGAGGTCCAAAACAACCTCATCGCCGCTCTGGCGGAACGGAGCCCCTTCGACCTTCACAGAACCGGCGGGCAGACCGACGTCGGCTAAGTGGAATCGAACTTTCTTCTGCACCGGTTTGTCCTCGATGTTGAAGCAGTTGATGACGCACTGCCCGAGATCGGGCAGCGTGTGGCAATGGATCGTCTCGTCGAGGCCGTAGAAGACGCCCTGGGTGTAGAATCGTTTCAAGCGGAGATACGTCTTCATCGCGTTCTTGTGTGCCGCCCAAACGGCCGGATCGGAGGACTTGCCGCCGAAGCCCAGGTGCCGGCACGTGCTGGCGTACCACCAGAACATCATCGCCTGCGAATTGTCCTTCCGCAGATCGAAGTGAAGATAGATCGGAATGCTGTAGGCCAGATTGACGTAGTAAAGCGAGCACGCCCGGCGGCTCAAAACGTCGTCCATGCACTCGTTCATGTACTCATATCCCCACAGCTCGTCGAACGCCCCGGGCTTGGCGTGCATGAAGTAGGTCGGCGTGTAACGGACGCTGCCCGGCCCGGTCATCGGATCGTGCTGCTCGATCAGCACGTTCGGATACTCCTTGTGCAGTTGCTGCTCGATCTTCAGGATCGCGTCGACGTGCTCCTGGTGCGTCACCGGCAGCGAGTGGCCGTGCGACTTGTCCCAGCATTCGCCGGGAAACCACGAGCCGTCGTACATCAGGAAATACGCCCCGTGCTTGCACAGCTCCTTGAGCCGGGCGACCTTCGTGTCGATGTACACGCGGCTGGCGACGCACAACTCGCCGAGGCGATGCCCGGCTTTGTCCATGCGGCACGCCTCGGGCGGATAGCCCGCCGGATCGCTCCAGGGGGCCAGCGGCGTGTGCAGGGCCATCGCGAAACCGTACTTCTCCTTCAGCCAACCGACGAAACTCTCCTCGCTGCCCAAGCGGTCGGCCGCCCAGACGTTCGACCCGAAGAGCGTATCCCAGCCGGGATCGAGGTAGAGGCACTGGCATCCCACTTCGCGGGCCTTGTCGGCTTCGACTTCCATGTCTTTGTGCCGATAGACCCTCTTGCGGTTTTCGACCGAGTCGCCCAGGACGGTCCAAAGCGGATTGTCGTACAGTTCGTTCCAGTGGACGGGCGGATCGAATTTCGGCGGCACGCGGTGGCCCTTGCTCTCGGTGAAGCGGCGGAAGGCGGCGTAGGCCGCTCGCCAATCGCCGTCGAGGACCTGATAGCGCGTCTGGCCGAAAGTGAAGCTGGCCCCCGGAGCCAGGCGGGCGGCGCCTTCGGGATCGCCGAGTTTCCATCGGCCGGCCCCGCCGAAGCGCAGCCGCTTCTCGCGTGCCCGTCGGCGTGGCCTTCTGTATCGTCTCCAGCAGCGACCATTCCATCGCGTCGGGATTGTACTTCGAGACCAACAGCGTATTGCCGCCCTGATACCACGCCCAGCCTTCGGCGCCGTAGATCGGCGTTTCCTGGTGATTCTGCATGCGATCGACGCTGAACCAGTTCTTCCTTGCGGCCAACTGCGGCACGGTCCAGTCGCAAAGCTCGCCGGTTTCGGGATGGCGGCGGTAGGGCACGTCGCAGAGCCGCGAGTCGGCCATGCCCGGCAGCCAGTTCTTGCCGTCGTGAATCTTCTTCGTGAACCCGCAGGCGAACGAGGGCATCTCCACCGGTTTCTCGGCGGGATTGTGCAGCGTGATCTGCTCGATGACGAGATCGGGGTCGGCTAGGATGAACGTCTGTTCGATTTCGAGAGAATCGAACTTCCCTTTTAATGTCACGGACCCTGGTCTTCCCTTCGTGATCACCGGCTCACCAACGAGCCTTGGCCGCACGCCGTTGGGCCAGGCGTAGTCGCCATCGGCGTAGATTCGTCCGGTCTTGAGATCGCGCAGCTTGCATGGATTGATGCCGTCTGCCGTCTCGATCTGCAACTCCAGTCGCCCGCTCGTCAGAACCAGCCGCGGGGGAGACTTGATCTCAACTCGAAGTCTCTCCGCCGAAGTGGCCTGACCGGCAAACAACGCTATCATCAGCCCGCACGTCAAAGCGGCGAATCGAATGGCAGTGTTTCTTACGATGGCGGTTCTCACGATTGGGACTCCTTGCGGGCGGTTTTGTAATGAATCGGCACGCTCGACGGCGACTCCCAGGCATTCACAACGCCTTGACCCTGACCAACTGATGACCGTGCGCCGGAACGGTCATCTTCACGGTGATCTCGTCGCCCGTTGCGGCGAAGGAGTCGCCCTCGGCCCGGATCGAACCGGCGGGCAAGCCGATGTCGGCCAGCGCGGAATCGCACCTCCTTCTCTACCGGCTTGTCGCTGAGATTGAAGACGTTCAGCACCGACTGGCGCAAGTCGGGCAGGGTGTGGGCGTGAACGGTCTCCTCGATGCCGTAGAACTCGCCTTGCGTGTAAAACCGCTTCAACGGCATGTAGGTCCGCATCGCCCGCTTGTCGGCCTCCCACACCGCCGGCCCCGGCTTGCCGCCGACGCCCAAGTGCCGGCACGTGCTGGCATACCACCAGAACACCAGGGCGTTCTCGTTGTCCGTCTTCAGCCCGACGTGGAGATAAAGCGGAATGCCGTAGGCCAGATTGTAGTAGTACAGGCTGACGGCCCTGCCCGACAGCAGATCGTCCATCGAATTCCACATGAACTCGTGGCCCCACAGGCAATCGAACGAATTGGGCGGGGCGTAGCCGAAGTAGGTGGGCGTGTAGTGGATGCCGCTCGGGCCGGTGATCGGATCGTGCATCTCGATCAGCACGTGCGGATATTTCACCTTGACCCGCCGGGCCAACTCGAACAGGGCCTTGGCGTGCTCCTCGCGGGTCGAACGGAATGCTGTGGCCGTGGGTCTTGTCGTAGCAGGGGCCCGAATACTGATCGCTGTCGAACATCAGGAACACCGCCCCGTTGCGGCAAACTTCGCACAGCCGTTTCTCTTTCGTATCGAGGAAGCCGGGCGACGGCGAAGCAAACCAGCAGCGGAGAACGCTTGCCGTCCTTGCTGAGGACCTGCGTTCCGGGCGGACACGCCGACGGATCGCCGATCGTCGGCGGCACGCCGGCCAGCGAACACCAGAGCGACACGCCCCTGCAGGCCATATTTTTCCCGAATCATCTTGACGAACGACTCCTGCGATCCGAGCCGCGAGGCATCCCAGATGTGTTGACTGGGCCCGGTGTCCCAGCCGGGATCGAGATAGAGCACCTCGCAGCCGAGTTCCTTGGCCTTGGCCGCTTCGCCCTTCATCAGATCGAGACTGTAGTACTGCTGTCAAGAGTTTCTTGTTCTTTTCGTAGAACTCCTTGCAGAAATAGCGAGTGGACTTGAAGAAGTACTCGTCACACAAGCCGCAGACTCTGCCGAAATACTCGTTGTCGTACAGTTCGTTCCAATGCACCGGCGGATTGTAGTCCTTCGGTCTCTGCGGCAGCCCTTCGCTTCGACGTAGCCGCGATAAGCGTAGTACGCCTGCTTCCAATCGCCGGCGACCGCCTGCAGCCGCGTTTCGCCGAAATCGGTACGACTTGCCGGGCGCCAGCCGCGTCGCTCCCTCGGGATGATCGTGCTTCCACTGGCCGGCCCCGCCGAAACGCACGTCGGTCTCCGTGCCGCGTTTGACCGGCTCCATCAGCGACCATTCCATGCCCTGCTGGTTGTACTTGGCGATGAGAAAAGCGTTTGTCCCCTCTCCCAAGAGGAGAGGGGAGCGATAAGACCACACCCAGCCCTCGGCGCCCCAGATGGGCGTGGGCACGACCGGCTCCATCCAGGCGGTGTAGGCCATTCCGTGCTGAGCGACCTCCTGCAAAGGGAACTCCTGCATCTGCCCGTTCGTCTCCCGCCGGTACGGGACCGGACAAAAGCGAATCTTCGCGGCGTCGGGCGACCAAGTTTCGCCCTCGGCGAATTTCTTTGGCGAAGCCGCAGTGAAAACTCGATGTGTCCAGCGGCTTGTCCGTGGGATTGCTGATAGTGATCTGTTCCAAGATAACGCCCGGCTCGTTCTTCGGCAGCGTAAAGAGCTGCTCGACGGCGATCTCGCCGAGTCGTCCCTTGAAGGTGATGGAGCGGCCGCCGTCTTTGCAGTCGGCAATCGTCGGGGCGGCGTCCATTTTCGGAAATCCGGGCTTGCCGCCGCATATCCATGCATAATCCCGATCGGCGTACGTCTGGCCGCTGCCAGCGTCGCACAATGATCTGGCATTTATGCCCGAGCGCGTCTCGACGACGAGTTCCAGTCGGCCGTTGGTCAAGACGGCCCGGCCGATGGCAGCATTCCACGTGATGCTCGGCTGCGTATCCCCGTTTGCCATGTCGCTTCCGCCGGCAATCGGCAGGACTGTGATTCCCACAATGGTCGCGGCGAGCCAATGCACACTGGAACCTCGGATGCCGATTTTCATAGCAATGGTCCTTCTTGTCGTCTTGCGCCAGAACCAGCAAGAGGCAAGGTCCGACGAAAGACCGCGGCGGGATAGTGGGTGGCAAGTATTGCCGGTCTGGCATGGCCACCTCTCGTAGGGTGGATTTCAATCCGCCCGCTCTCTATTGAGACTCAGGAAGCAAGTGTCGGAATTCCACGGCGAACAAGTCCGCCGGCTAAACGGGTTGGCACGACACTACTTGTCTGATTCCCAATAAAGACGGACTAAAGTTCACCCTGCATGTTACAACGGCCACGTCCTCACGAGCCGGCAGGATTATGCATTATATCGCAAATCGCGTCCGGCAGGAATAGTACCACGTCGCTGGCGATCAGTGACGCTTCGCCTAGTTCCTCGGCGGCCAGATCGCCGGCCAGGCCGTGCAGATGGACGCCGAGCCGGGCGGCATCGAACGGTTCGAGATGCTGGCAGCAGAGCGCGGTGATTAGCCCGGTCAACACGTCGCCCGTGCCGCCGGTGGCCATGCCGGGGTTTCCGGTGGTGTTGATCGCCTGCCGGGCGCCGTCGGTCACCAGCGTGCGATGCCCCTTCAGCACCACGACGATTCCGCAGCGGGCGGCCAGTTGCACTGCCGCGTCGGCCCGCTCGTCGGGCTTCAACTTCCGGCCGATCAGCCGGGCGAACTCGCCGGGGTGCGGCGTGAGAATTCGCGGCCCGCCGGCATGGACGAGCGTCTCCGGCTCGGTGGCCAGGGCGTTCAGGGCGTCGGCGTCGAAGACCATCGGCTTGGCGATCTCGCGATACAGCCGCAGCACCAATTGATCGAGTTCCAGCGAGCGTCCCAAGCCCGGCCCGCAGGCGACGACCGTCGCCTTTTTCGCGAGTTCGACGATTCGATCGTAGGCTGAGCCAGCGATTCGTCCCGCAGAATCGCACGGTAGCGGGGCGGTCATGTACGAGGGCTCGAAGCCGGCGACGGTGTCGGCTATCGCGTCGGGCGTGGCCAATCGCACCAGCCCCGCCCCGCCGCGCAGGGCGGCCATGCCGGCCAGCGACACCGCCCCCGCCATGCCCCGCGATCCGCCAATAATCAGCGCGGTTCCAAAATCACCTTTATGCGCATCCGGCCGACGAGGCGGAAGCCGCGGGAGATTGTTGTCAGTTGTATTCATGGGAATGGATCCTCAGCCAAAACGTCACGATCATGGATTCGTAATAGCCCGAAGGGCTTTCAGAAGATAGCCCCGGGTTGCCGCGCAGCGGCTACCCGGGGTAACGGCCGCACATCGCCCCTTCAATCCCGAAGGGATTGCGTAATGTGGCACGTCCGCCCTTACGAAACCCCGTTGGGGTTTAGATGGTTTCGCGCCGCCGCGAACCCAGGGTAGCCGCTGCGCGGCAACCCTGGGCTGTCCTACGAAAGCCCTTCGGGCTAATGCCGTAAACATGGCAACGTACACGTTACACCTCCGTGCCGTTAGCAACCCGACCTAACGGAGCCGCGATAGCTACGACCGGACAACCGCTCAGTCGCAGAAGGAGAAAGGATGCAGCCGACATTGCGGCAGCGATTGCTGGGTCAACTGCACAGCCCACGATACCTGCAATACTGATAACCGACAAGACGCCAGGATCGATTGCGACGGTGGCGTACACCGAAACCAAACCCCGAATCAAGCCAGAAAGCAATATCGAGGTAGCGAGCACGGCGCATCTCGCCCAGAAACGAGATCGCCCAAACACAACCCACTGTGCGGCGGTCGTTATCAACACTACCTCCACCGCGTTTGAGCCGACAAACAGAACCCATTGGTGCTCAAGCAGTTCGCGGCCGATGATCTTGCATCCGTCCGTCATCCAACCCGGATATGGCTGGAGCGTTGTCATCGCACCAAGGCTGCCTGCTACGACCGTCAAGAGGACGAAGATGTCACGCAGCGAGAATTGTCGTCTTGCAGTCAGTTGTCCTTCTATCGCCGCACCGCCAAATCTACCACTTCGCCACAGAAAATGCCCGATAACGAAGAAACAAACGAGCACCAGCGGCGCTGACAAAACGGACAGCATCGTGACGCTACCTAGTACTCCCAACCACTGGAATTCCCAGAGAGCGGGGCTAGACAGTTCGGACCCGTAGGGCAATTTGACGGCGATGAACGGGTAGACAGCAAATGCCAGCAGAGCGGTAACCCCGGCGATCCAGCCTGACAGAGCCAGCACAACGTTCCTGCATCCGATGGCCACCCACCACGACAGCAGCCCCACCTCGCACAGCACCAGATCATCACAGTGCGTGCCCCGCGTATTGCCATTGGCAGTCTGAAGAAACGCCGTGGGGATGAGATGCAGCGCGATCAGCACGCATACTCCAATCGCCAGGAGGTAGGGCTGCCGCACAAAGCGGACGAGTCCAATTGTCGGCACAATTCACCTCCCCTTCGCTCGTTCGTATGCCGCGTTCCCTGCGACAATCTACGCAGTTACATATAGTACGCTTCATCATACGAAAAGAGGCGGAGAACGTCCATTGCAGGTAGTGCATTGCCGATTTCCTGAGTTGACAGTATATCGTATCCGATATACTCTTCTTATGCGGATCAGCATAGGAGCGAACGATGGATTCGGCAAAACGCAAGAGACTGGAAGCCGCCGGCTGGAAGGCTGGCGATGCCGCCGACTTTCTGGAGATGAACGATGCGGAACGGCAAGTGCTCGACGCGCGGGTGAAACTCGCCTTGGCGGTTCGACGGCAACGCCAAGCCCGGCACCTTTCGCAGAAGGCGTTAGGGATCAAACTCGGTACAAGCCAGCCGCGCGTCGCCAAGATTGAACGCGCTGCTTCGGACGTATCGCTCGACCAACTAATGCGGGCTTTTGCGGCGGTTGGCGGCCGGATCGTCGTCAGAGAGGCGGCGGCAAGATCGAAGGGTCGCAAGGCGCCACGTGAAACCGGGGAAGGCACTCTGATTGTGGAAACCTGCGTATCGAAGTAAACCGCTTGCCAACAAGACACTGCAACGCGCGATTTGCCCAACTTCGCCGTGCATCATTGGCTTCGTCCACTCTCTTCAATCTTCTTCACGAGCTTGTCCTTCTCGATGAACTGAACCGCGGTGAACTTGACCTTCGGAATCGAGACAATCAGCGGCGAGGCGAATTCGGTGGAATCGCTCTTCTTTGAGGTCGTTGCGTAGCGAAGCGCGACCACGCCGTCGTTTACGCTGACGCCCTCGACTTTGAACTCCCACACGGCACGCCCCCGTTTGATTACTGCCAAGATCGTATTCGATTGAAATGCGTCGGCGGGCAAGCGATGGGACTTGTCGCCCATGACCATTGCCACGCCGAACACCTTGTCGAACTGCGCTTGGTCGCCAATGACGACGAACGATTCGGCGGCGTCCGGCTCGAACCTGTTGGATACGAAGTAGCCGGAATACGTGTCGAAGGCCAATTTGGCTTCATCGCCGGTTGCGGGGGCGGGAGATTCGGCCATCCGCTTCTCGTATTGTTCCAATGCCTCACAAAATTGTCTGAGGTTTCTCGCACATTCCTCTCGGCGCGTGTATTCATGGCAACCTTGAATAGCAACCGGCAGCAGCGCAAGACATCCTGCTACTGACACGGTAGCAAGAACGATCACGAGAACGGTGAGTTTGGTGTCGTTCCCTGTTGGCATTCTGTTCTCGCGAGGACGACGGGGGGCGATCGCACTATCAAGTCGGCGGCTGCAAGACGGCAAACGGCCGGTAGATTATACCGTTACCTCTCCCGCTATCAACGCGACGGTGCGATCGGGTCACGGCCAATTAGAGCGGTTTCATTTTAGGTGTAGCGGTATCCGCAGTGTTGAAAATAGTTTCGGCACTCGGATTCCGTGAATTGGTCGAGGATGCTGCCGCAGAGTTTCCATAGCTTATCGACGGTCCGTTCGGCTCCGTCACGGAGCAACTTTTTGAACTTGGAAAACGCCAACTCGATGGGGTTCAGGTCCGGCGAGTACGGGGGCAGGTAGCGCAGCTCGGCACCGGCCGCTTCGATGGCTTTGCGAACTCCAGCCACCTTGTGGCTGGAGAGATTGTCCATCACCACGATGTCGCCAGGTTTCAAGGCCGGTGCCAGATGTTGCTCGACCCAGGCGCGGAACAGTTCGCCGTTGATGCCGCCTTCCACGGTAAGCGGAGCGATGAATCCCTCGGCCCGCAATGCGCCCAAAAAAGTCGTCGTCTGCCAACGTCCGCAAGGAGTTTTTTCCAGCAAACGCGTGCCGAGTTCCGAGCGGCCGTAGGTGCGGGTCATGTTGGATTTAGCCCACGTTTCATCGATGAAAACGACTTTGGCGGGATCGATCGACTCCTGCGAAGCGCGCGATGCCGTGCGCTGCTCAACCACATCGGGGCGATCCTGTTCGCTGGCAATCAGCGTCTTTTTTTTCGCGACTGCTTGAGCGCTTGGCATGCGGCGCAAAGCGTTCCCAGGCAAACCTCTTCGCCGCGCTCCCGCTTCAAATCGGCTTGCAGTTCGCGCAGATAGATGTCGGGCCGAGCCGCGATCTTGGCGACGAGCCAGTCTGCCCAAGCATGCCACGCGGGCTGACGCGGAGCCGCCTTCTTTGGCGCCACTTGGCCGGTCTCGCGACGTTGTTGCTGGATGCGCCGCACCCAAGATTCTGAAACTTTGAAACGCAGCGCGATCATGCGCCGCTCTTCGTTCGTATCGCACGCGGCGAGCACTTCGCCGCGAAACTCCGCATCGTACGGTTTCATCAGGGTCACCTCCTTGAGTGAGATGAACCCAATTTACCGAGTTCGCCCAGAATGCGCTAGACCTACCGTGGAACTGCTCTATTGTCTCAATTACTACGCGTCCGGAAAGTTCCCCTGCGGCGCCTTCCCGCTATTCTGCATCCCCGGCATCCTGGCCATCCTCTCCTGGAGCCTCTCTCGGCCGGTCTTTCGGCGAGAGTCGTGAGGATAGCCGCATTTCTCGCCACGGTCGGGCCGCAGCGATGTGTTTCCCTCTTGCAGCGACCCCTTGCCAGCACGTGGTGTATGAAGTGAAATAAAGGGCAGAGTCTGCCCACAAACGTCAGGGAAACGAAACCCGCAATCACGGACGTTGCTGGTCAGGCCCTCGCCCCCGGCCCCTCTCCCAATGGGAGAGGGGAGACACTGGAAGGAGTCTGCTATGAAACGAAATCTCGCTGCGATTGTATGGTTGGCTATCACCGTCGGCCTGTTCGGGTTGTCGAGTTGCTCGCACGCGCCCGCGGCAGCCCCGGAATCACCCGCCGCGAGAGAAGCCGCCGAAGTCGTCAAGCCGGTGGACATGCGGGATTCGTGGGACGTTTTTATGCTCCAGGGCGCTCGCGTGGGATACGGCCATACGACGGTGCGAGACGTCGGCTCGGGCCGCGCGATTCTGTGCACCGAGAACGTCAGCCATTTCGCGATCCGCCGCGACACGGACACCAACCGGCAGGAAATCCGCGCCGTGTCGCTTGAAAGGCCCGACGGACAACTGCTCAAGTTCGAGGCCGACATCCGCATGGGCCCCACGCCGATCCGCATGACCGGCCAGGTCAGCGGCAATCGGCTCGACATCGAGAGCGTGGGAACAGCGGCCGCGCCCGTGAAGGTTTCGATTCCGTGGTCGGCCGACGACCGCGGGCCGTTCGCGATGGAGCAATCGTTGCTGCGCAAGCCGATGAAGCCCGGCGAACGTCGCAAGATCAAGACGCTGGCCATCGAATTCCAGCAGGTGACCGAACTCGAGATGGCGGCCAAGGGCTACGAGCCCTGCAAGCTCCGCACGGGTCTACACGACCTGCTGCGCATCGAAACGGTGACGCGATTCGCGAACAATCAGAAGATCGAGCAGACGGTATGGACCGATCGGACGGGCGACGTGCTGAAAACGCTCACGCCGATGCTTGGAGGGCTGGAGACGTATCGCGCGTCGAAGGCCGATGCCCTGGAGAAGGCCGATGCCGCCACGTTCAATCTGTTCCCCAGCATGATGGTCAAGGTCGCGTCGCCGCTGGCCGACCCCTATCGAACGAAGGAGGTCTGTTACCGGGTGCATCTGGAGGGGAGCGATCCGGCGGCCGTTTTCGCGGCCGGCCCGACGCAGGCGATCAAGTCGATCGACGCGAACACGGCCGAGATCACGGTCTACGCGATTCGGCCGGGCCGGGCCGACGGCAACCGCAACGCCCCGCCCGATCCGCCCACGGCCGACGAACTGCGGCCGAATATTTGGGTTCAGAGCGACGATCCGCTGATCGTGGCCGACGCGAAGAAGGCCGCCGGCGACGAGAGAGATCCCTGGCGGGTGGCCGAGGCGCTGGCGCGGTTCGTCAGCCGCGAGGTGACGAACAAGAATTTCAGCCAGGCGTTCGCTTCGGCGGCCGAGGTGGCGCGGTCGCACGAGGGCGATTGCACTGAGCACTCGGTCTTCCTGGCGGCCCTGTGCCGGCGCGGGGCATTCCCGCCCGGGCGGCGTTTGGCTTGGCCTATCTGGCGAAGCCGCAGGCGTTTTTCTATCACATGTGGACTGAGGTGTATATCGACAAGCGGTGGATTCCGATTGACGCCGCGTTGGCCCAAGGCGGCATCGGCGCCGCGTATTTGAAGATCGCCCAGAGCAACTTGAAGGACGCCACGGCCACCAGCGCCTTCTTGCCGGTTGCGCAGATATTGGGCCGGCTGAGCATTAAGATTGTGAGTGCGAAGTAGGGTGGAACAAGCGGAGCGCGATCCCGGTGTGATTTGTTGTGGATATTCGGGTCCGCCGTTCGTCGCCCCGAAGGGGGCGCCAGTTCTCCCAGCCCAGGGCACCGCCCTGGGGACGCGAGAGGACGACGTGTTCATTCGGCCCAACGGGCCAACGGTTCGCCGAACGATTGGCCCGTTGGGCCGACACGCGGAGGATTCGGCAATTCGTTCCCCAGGGCGGTGCCCTGGGCTGGGAGAACCAAGGGCCTTCGGCCCGCTTTCATTACATTCGTTGCTACCATGATCGAACCACAGATCGACGAACCGCAGAACGGACAAGATCATAGCGACGTCGTCATGGCCGAGTTCGTCCAGCCACGCGGCTCGTTGCTTCCGTGTGCCATCGCCGCCGCGCTAATCTGCGTGTTTCTTGTCGTCGATTTCTTCACGCCGCGGTGTTTTCTCGTCCGAGGTACGTCCGAACAATTGTTGATGGCCCTCTTGCTCGGGCTCGCGATCGGTCAGGTGAATCTGATCGCGGTCTGGACGTCGTTGGCCCCGGGAAACATCGTCCTTCGCGTCTCCTGGTCGCTTCTGCTGACGATGGCCATGTGGTACAGCCTGATCCTGGGCAGTCGGCTGGATCTACGGTGGCTAGCCGCGTTAAACGGCCCTTCTTGGAGACCCAGAATGACGCGGGAAGACGCAATCTTCCTGATCGCCATCCTGCTGGCCGGCGTGGCCATCTTGCAGATTCCCTTATGGGTCGCCAAGAAGGTTTTTCGCTGGCGACTGACCCGGCAGCCCGGCGACACCGAGGCATCGCGGCAAGAGGACCGGCAGTTTAACCTGCAACACCTTCTGATTGCGATGTTTCTGTTGGCGGTCGCCTTGTCGCCTCTCCGCCACGTCCTGCCTGCGCCCGATCCCGGCGACATTCCGTCTCGAAGGCCAGATGTTTGTGCTTCTCGGGATGGTGATCCTCTGCAATCTCGTAATGACGATTCCCTGCATCTGGTGGGCGTTTGCATCGACGAAGTCGATCGTTCGGTTCTTTTTGGGGTGGTTGTTATACTGCGCCGCAGTTACGGCCGTCGAATTTGGATGTCTCTGTGCCTGTCTCGGTTGGCCGCCTCGGGACGTGATGACTGAGGCTGTCCTCACCTTTTACATAATGAACCTCTCGCAATGCGCGGCGGTCCTCGGCACGCTCTGGATTCTGCGGGCCATCGGATTTAGAATGGTGCGCATGCCGCGGCCAGCAAGAAGCGCGGGTACGTCGCCATTCCGGACGAGCGCGGAAACAGAGCCGGCACGGCAGTCCCCTTTCTCGCCCACCGCGTCAACAACTGAAGCGCAAGTCGTCGAACCAGAGAACGGACAAGGCGCGTAGGGTAGGCTGAGCGGCCAGCCGCGAAGAGGGCTCAGCTCGCCGGCGTCGGCTTCGCTTCCGGCGTCGCGGTCTGTTTCAGCTCAACTTTGCAGCGGGGACAGATCTCCCCGGATCGACGCCATCGGCCGACCATATAACCCACGGTGGTCGCCGCCGCCAGAAGCACCGGAAGCGGTATTTGAATGCTGCGCCAGTCGAAATTCATAGTGCTCTCCTCTGCGTCCCAGGAAGAATGGTGTAACGCTCGATAGTGCTTCCGCCGGCCGAGCCCGAGAAAAAACCGCACGGCGACGGGCAATCGTCCTCTAAACTGTAGCTTACAAAACCCTTGCACCGGTCGGGCGGGTTCGACCGAATCTTCCGGCGGCGCCGATTATTCGCGGCCGTTGACGGCGGGGGCTCGCGGGGCTACATTGAAACTAGCTTACGCCTCATGTTCATCCCGCCTCGATCCTGCTCAATAGGAGACATCGCCATGCCGTGCCGTAACGGATTATTCGTTTGCCTCTTGTGCAGTTTGGCGATCGGCAAAGCAGAAGCCGCGCCCGCCCCGCCGGCGGCCATCGTTTGCAGCAAGGACTGTACATCGCTGGAGAAGTTGGCGGCAAAGGAGGTTCGGCGATACGTCTACCTGCGAACCGGCAAGCTGCTGCCGATCGTCGCGTCTGACGCCGACGCCCCCGCCGGATCGTTGATCGCGATCGGCACGAAGGATCGTCTCTTGCAGACCACCGTGTCGCCCGACGCCAGGCTGGCCAAGCTGATTGCGGAGGTCAAGCCCTTGGCATCGCAGCAGTTTCTGCTCGCGACGTTCGATCGCGGCGATCGGACCGTGCTGCTGGTCGTCGGCGGCGATCCGATCGGCACGCTCTACGGGGCGTATCGTCTCGCCGAGCGTCTGGGAGCGAGATTCTATCTGCACGGCGACGTGCTGCCCGACGAACAGATCCCGCTGGAAATGCCGATCTTGCACGAGACCGGCAAGCCGCTGTTCGAGCTGCGCGGCATTCAGCCGTTCCACGATTTCCCCGAGGGGCCCGACTGGTGGAACCGCGATACTTACAAGGCCATCCTCGGGCAACTGCCGAAGATGGGAATGAACTTCTTCGGCATGCACACCTATCCCGAGAACAGCGTCGGGCCGGAGCCGCTGGTGTGGATCGGACCGCCTAGCGAGGCCGGGGACGGCAAACACGTGAAGGCCAGCTATCCCTCGCGGCACTACAGTACCCTAGGCGCGAACGGCTCGTGGGGCAACTATCCGGAGAAGACGAGCGACTATGCTTTCGGCGCCGCCGAGTTGTTCGATCGCGACAATTACGGCCCGGATTACATGCAAGGCTTGCCGGCGTGGAGTTTCCCCCTGAAGGATCCGAAAAATGCGATGTCGCCGGAGCAGTGCAACGACCTGTTTGCTCGCATGGGCGATCTGCTGCACGATGCGTTCGGCTTCGCGCACCGCTTGGGCGTCAAGACGTGCATCGGCACGGAAGTGCCGCTGACGATTCCCACGCCGGTGAAGGAGCGATTGCAGGCGGCGGGCAAGAATCCCGCCGATCCGGCCGTCGTACAGGAGATGTACGAAGGGATGTTCGAGCGGATCGCGAAAACGCATCCCCTAGACTACTACTGGCTCTGGACGTCGGAAGACTGGAACGGTGACGGCATCACCCAACCGCAGATCGCCGCCGTGATCGCCGATTTTCGCGTGGCGTTCGCCGCGGCTAAGAAGGTCAAGGCCCCGTTTACGCTGGCCACCTGCGGCTGGGTGTTGGGGCCGCAACAAAACCGGGTGCTGTTCGACGAGTTTCTGCCGAAGGAAATGCCGATTGCCTGCATCAACCGTCAGGTCGGCAATGCCCCGGTCGAGCCTGGTTTCGCCAGCATCCAAGGACGGCCGAAGTGGGCCATCCCGTGGATGGAAGACGACCCCGGCTTGACGATGCCGCAGCCCTGGGCCGGTCGCATGCGCCGCGACGCCGCCGACGCCCTGAAATACGGCTGCACCGGCCTGATGGGCATCCACTGGCGCACCCGCATCCTCTCCGCAAACGTCTCCGCCCTGGCCAAAGCCGCGTGGGATCAGACCGGCTGGAATGCAGAATTGAACGCCAAGACGCCGGTCAGACTGCCCGAAGGGGTCGAAGGGGGCGAACTGGCCCAATTCCCCGACACCCGCTTCACCGCGGCCGACCATAACACGGTCTATCAAACCGTGCGTTTTGGCATGAAGGCGTACCACATCGACGTTCCGAACGGCACGTACAGCGTGACGTTGAAACTGTGCGAGCCCGCCCATTCCGAAAAAGGGAAACGGGTCTTCGCCGCCAAAGTGCAGGGCAAGACGCTCTTCGACCAACTCGACGTTCTCGCCGCGGTGGGCAAGGATCACGCCCTCGACAAGACGGCCAACGGCGTGCGCGTGACCGACGGCCGCTTGACCATCGACTTCATCCCGGAGACCGAATTTCCCTGTATCGCCGGCATCGTAATCGAGGGAAAGAGTGACGCCTCGAATCAGTTTCCCGCCAGACAGTACACGCGGAAGATCAATTGCGGCGGACCGGTGTTTCAAGATTTCCAGGCCGATTTGCCGGTCATCGGCCTCGACGCGAAGCCGCGTTATCTGCCCGTGGACGACTTCTACGCCGACTGGGCGCGTGGGGAGTTCGGCCCGAAGGCGGCGGGGCCGGCTGCCGCGATCTTCACCCGGCTCGACTGCCACCTGCCGCGTCCGGCCGACTGGGTCACCGGTCCCGGCAGCATCAGCCCCGATCCGCGCCCCTGGGAGCAAGTGCGAAAAGAATACGCCTTCGTCGACGAAATCGAGGCCCTGCGGCCGCTGGTCGAAGGGCCGAGCAACGTCGAACGCTACCAGTACTGGCTCGACAACTTCCGCTATCTCCGCTCGATCGCCGAGGTCCGCTGCGTTTGGGCCCAGTTCAACGCCGCGATGGAAAAAGTGAAGGCGGAAAAGAATCCCGACGCGCAAAAGCGACTAGCTCGCGAGTTGGCCCTGCCGATCCGCGAGAAACTGGTGGCCGCCTTCGCCGAGTTGCATCGGCGCCTGCTGGCCACGGTCAGCAATTCCGGCGAGATGGGCAACGTCTGCAATTGGCAACAGCAGATTATGCCGGTCGTGCTCACCGCTCCCGGCGAAGAGTTGGCCAAGCTGCTTGGCACGACGCTGCCGGCCGGCGCCATGCCGTCGAAGCAATACGCCGGCCCGCCGAGGGTTTTCGTCCGCGAGGTTCGCTCCGGCATCGTCGCCGGCGAGACCTTGAAGCTGACGGTGGTCGTCATGGGGCCGAAGCCCGAGTCGCCGAAGCTCTATTGGCGGCCGCTGGGCACGGGCAATTT
This sequence comes from uncultured Planctomycetia bacterium, assembly GCA_963719005.1. GTDB lineage: Bacteria > Planctomycetota > Planctomycetia > Pirellulales > Thermoguttaceae. Next base: position 85,882 of record CAVRAR010000013.1, on the reverse strand, counting down.
CGCGTCGATCCCCTTGGAACACGTCGCCCGCGGCGTCTACACGGTCGCGCTGCCGGCCGCTGCCGTCAAGGACGATTTCGAGTACTATATTCAAGTAGCGGTTGGCGGGCAGACGATTCAGTTCCCGCCCGCCGGGGCCGCGCTGCCGCAAACCGTGGTGGTGGAATAAACTATGCCTCGTCGCAATTTGCTCATCCTGTTTCTCGTGGTGCTCCTGGCGGTCTTGTGTCGCCAGCGGGTACACGACAACCCCTACACCCACGTGCTGGCCGGCGCCATGAACATTATCGAGAACCGTGCCCTCGATCCGGTCGGCGATAAAAAACTCTTTGAAGGGGCCATGTACGGAATGCTCAGCGAATTCGATGAGAATACCACCTACCTCTCTCCCAAAGACTTGGCCACCTTCAACGAGGCCCTCGATCGCCAGTTCGCCGGCATCGGCGTGACCATGATCGCCGATCCGAAGAGCAAGCAACTGGTCGTCGGCAGCCCCGTGGCGAATTCACCGGCGGCGCGGGCCGGCATCCGCGTCGGCGACAGAATCCTGCGGATCGACGGCACCAGCACGCGGGGAATGTCGCTGCCGGACGCTTCCTTGCTGCTGCGCGGGAAGCCGAACACGACGGTCACTCTCTCTGTGCTCCACCAGGGCGCCACGCAGCCGGTGGAAATCCCGTTGGTCCGGGAAGAAATTCAACGTGAATCCCTCCTTGGCGACACCTGCAACCCCGACGGCTCCTGGAATTACTTTCTCGAAGGCCACGATCGCATCGGCTATCTTCGCGTCAGTTGTTTTACGTACCAGACGGCGGACGAATTGCGCAAGGCCGTCGAGTGGCTGAAGTCGCGGGGGATGCGCGGCCTGGTGCTCGACCTCCGCGACGACCCCGGCGGCTATCTGCCCGCCGCCGTCGCCGTCTGCAATCTCTTTATCCGGAAAGGCGAGATCGTCACCACCCGCGGCCGCGGCGGAATCGTCGGCGACAGGTATCTCGCCGACGGCCGTGCGCCGTTCACCGATTTTCCCATGGCGGTGATCGTCAACCAGGACACGGCCAGCGCCGCCGAGATCGTCGCCGCGTGCCTGCAAGACCACCATCGCGCGGCGGTCGTCGGCCAGCGCAGCTACGGCAAGGGCACCGTGCAGGATCTGATCGATCTGGAGCCGGGTTGCGGCGGAATGAAGCTTACCACGAAAAGCTACTGGCGGCCCAGCGGCAAGGACATCCGCCGGCCGCCCGACGCGACGGCCAAGGACGACTGGGGCGTCTCGCCCGACGAAGGCTGCAAGGTCGTGCTCGGCCGTGGCGAGTTCAACCGCTGGCAGGGCTGGCGCAACAGCCGCGATCTGCATCAGCCCATGCTCGACGAGCCCGCCGACAAGAAAGACGCCAAGCCCTTCGTCGATCGTCAGCGGCAGCGGGCCGTCGAGTACGTCGAGCGGGAAGCGGCGCGGCGGAAAACGCCGTGACCGGAGCGCGGGCGTGTCGCAATGTTGCAATAGCCGGGAGGATCCCGTGGCAACATCATCGGATTTGTTCGCCCCTGCCAGCTTGTCTGGCAGGTGGATAAGCTTGGCTGGCTAGGAACGAATTCGTTTACCCCTGCCAGCTTGTCTGGCAGGTGGAGAAGTCTGGCCGGCTAGGAACGACTTGTTCGCACTCCTCTGGGCCCCTGCCAGCTTGTCTGGCAGGTGAACAAGTTCAGTGGGCTTCACTCCGCGCGGCAGCCGGCAAACTCCTTCACCTGCCGGACAAGCCGGCAGGGGTCGCTGCAGCCCGTGCGGTTCCAGTAGCCATTCAAACTTGTTCACCCGCCAGACAAGCTGGCGGGGGTCGTCGGCGGCGAGACGCCGCTTCCACGGCCGCCGGCTACGAAAAAAGCCCGCGGGCCGGGGCCCGTGGGCTTTGTTGCGTTTCATGCAATTCGCTCGCCGAAGGGCGGGCGAAAGCCGTCATTGAAGGTTGGCTTCGTCCAACGCACCTTGGAGTGGAATCCGTGGTAAGTTTGCATTCAACTGTGGCAGATAATTGTCCGGCACGTTGCAGTACTGCCCACAGGGGTTGGAGCTGTCATTGCGCGGAACGCCTTTGTCCCAGGGCGTCATGATATGAATGAACGTCGGAATATCCATTTGGCTCATCAAGAACTGTACGTGACCATCGCAGAACGCTCCGTGGAAGCCCCCGGTGTGACTGCTCATCACCTTGTCGCTGACCTGCGGCCCGTTGGTGGCGGTACCTGAAGCTAAAGCAAACGTACCCCATTCAAATCCAACGCCTACCTCCGCCGTCCCAGTACCGGCCGAGGTTTGGTTCCAATACGCATAACTGTCGCGTGGGAAGACGAGGCGCGGTGGCGTGGACGGATCGTGCATGACCGATTCGGCAAGCAATAAGGTCGTCGTCGCACCGTCGTGCGAGCCGATGAAGCCCGCCGATACGCGAACTGGCCTTACCGCATAAGTCGAATCACCTGGATGACGCTGATCATACATCGATTGGTTGAGGCAGACGCCCACGGCCTGAGAGTCCCCCGTCGTCGTCCCGCCGGCACTGCCCATATTAGCAACGGGGGTGCAACCACCGTTAATCCCGCGGTTGCAGACGTAGCCGAGCGGCGTATCGCCGGGGCCCGACGCGTCGGGCGGATCGGAGGGACAACCGAGTATCTTAAGGAACGTATACCCGCCGCTATTATCCAGCAGGGCATTGTACTGGTCTACGCGGTCGAGTTCCGGCAGTATCGCGCCAACCCAAGTGAGTTGTACGTAAGTTGTCGTATTACCGACGGTGCTGATCGGTATCGCATTGATGAACCCTGGGAAGTAATGCTTGCGCGCCTCGAAGTTGATCATTGCCAGGGAGAGGTTTTTTTCGTTGTTCATACACTGTGCACGTCGGCCGGCCTCGCGGGCGGCCTGCACGGCGGGCAGCAATAGCCCGATCAACACGCCGATGATGGTAATCACCACCAACAGCTCGACCAACGTAAATCCGCCGACACTGCGACCCCTGGACCGTATCATGGTAAAATCTCCCTGTTTATCTCGCTGGCGACGAAGCCTTGCCCACGCCTATTGTCTCACAATCGTCGTAAAAAATCCAGCGTCTTTGCAAAAAAGGGAAAGAGGGGAGAGGGGAGAGAGGAGAGGGGAGAGGACGGAGGGGAGAGAGAAGAGGGGAGAGGGACGACGCCGCAGAGCGGAAGTCCTTTGTTTTCAATCAGTTACGGCAGTCGAAGAGATCTGTGACGTCGTCCCTCTCCTCTCTCCCCTCTCCTCTCTCCCCTGCCCCCTACATCTTCTCGACCACCTCGATCCCCAATAGCTCCAAGCCCTTCTGGATCGTCCGGGCGGTCAGATCGCACAAGAGCAGCCGGCTTTGGCGAAGCTCGTCGCTCGGGGCGCGAAGCACGTGGCATTGCTCGAAAAACGTCGAATAGCGATTCGCCAGGTCGAAAAGATACGCCGTCAGTTGGTTCGGGCGATAGTCGGCGGCCGTCATCTCCAGTGCTTCGGAAAAGCGGAGCAGTTCGACGGCCAACGCCCGCTCGGCCGGCGAGTCGAGGAGGATCGGCGCGCCGGCGGGCTGCGGTGGGGAAGGCGGCGATGAAGGGGACAGTCCCGTTTTCGCTGAGACGAAAACTGGGACAGTCCCCGAGAAAACTGGGACAGTCCCCGCGCGCAAGGCCGCCACGTCGATGTTGCCCTTGGCGAAGATGCTGCGCACCCGGGCGTAGGCGTATTGCATGTACGTGGCCGTATTGCCCGACATCGCCAGCATCTTGTCGTAGCTGAAGACGTAATCGCTGGTGCGATTTTGCGAGAGGTCGGCGTATTTCAGGGCGGCGATGCCCACGCTTTCGGCGACTTGCCGCCGCTGCCGATCGGAAAGCTCGGGGCCGTCGGGCTTGGCGTCGTCGTTGGCCGAAACGATCTCGAGCGCGCGTCGCACGGCTTCGTCCAACAAGCTTTCCAGCCCGACGGTATCGCCGGCGCGGGTCTTGAAGGGGCGTCCGTCGTCGCCCAGCACGGTGCCGAAACTGACGTGCTGCAATTCGACGTTGTCGTAGCCCAGCAGCCGCGCGGCGGCGAAAAGCTGCTTGAAATGGAGCGATTGGCGATGATCGACGACGTAGAGAATCGCCTCCGGCCGCCAGGTTTCCATGCGGTAGCGGATCGTGGCCAGATCGGTGGTGCCGTAGAGGAACGCCCCGTCCTTCTTGCGCACGATCATCGGCGTTTCGATGCCGTCGAGGAAGATGCAGACGGCGCCGTCGCTTTCGCGGGCGATGCCGCGGCGGAGCAATTCCTCGACGACCGCGGCCAGCCGGTCCTCGTAAAAACTCTCGCCCAGCGTGTGGTCGAACGTGACGCCGAGCCGCTTGTACATCCGATCGATTTCGTCTTCGCAGAAGGGGAGGAATTCGGCCCAGAGGCGGCGGTTTTCGGCGTCGCCGGCGTGCAGCTTGGCGGTCTCGGCCAAGACGGCGGACTGGATCGGGCCGGTGGCATTTTCTTGTGGGGGCTGCGAAGCCGCAAGCGGCTCCTCCTCGTCATCGATCAGCTTGCGAACCGCTTTATAGAGCCGGGCGAGTTCCTCGACGGGATTTCGCCGATAGGCTTCGGCGTTCAAGAAATGCTTGTAGCCGTAGAGGATCATGCCGAACTGCGTGCCCCAGTCGCCGATGTGATTGTCGCTGATCGTGGTGTGGCCGAGGAAACGCAGCACGCGGCACAGGGCGTCGCCGATCACGGTCGAGCGGATGTGGCCGACGTGCATCGGCTTGGCCACGTTCGGCGCGGAGAAGTCGATCACGAAAGTCCGCGGCTTGGCAACCGGAGCGACGCCCAGCCGAGGATCGTCCACCGCCGCCGAAAGCCGTTCGATCAGCCAGTCGTCGCGTACCCGCAGATTGATGAAGCCGGGCCCGGCGATCTCCGGCGGGGCGCAGAGATCGGCCACGTCGAGCCGGGCGACGATCTCGGCGGCGATCTCTCGCGGCGGCCGACCGAGCCGTTTCGCCAACGGCATGGCCATGTTCGCCTGGTAGTCGCCGAACTTGGGATCTTGGCTGCGGCGGACCAGCTCGACCATTTCGGCCGGATCATCGACCATGCCGGTCAACGCCGCATGGAATCGCTCTTTCAGAACGGGGAGGATGCTCATGGCCCGATATTCTACAAGCGACGGCCGCGGAACGCCATCCGTCAGCGCGGCTTCGGGCGCGGCACGTGCTTCGCTCGGCCCCAAAGCTCCTCCAGGGCGTAGTACGCCCGGGTCTCGGGCTCGAAGAGATGAACGACGACGTCGCCGTAGTCCAACAGAATCCAGCGGCTTTCTTCGTATCCTTCGATTCCCAGCCGGCGGTCGCCCATTCGGTCTTCCAGGGCGTGGTCGATCTCCTCGCTCATGGCGTGGAGTTGCCGGCGGCTCGTGCCGGTGGCCAGCACGAAGTAGTCGAAGATGGAGGTCAGTTCGCGCATGTCGAGCACGACGATGTTGGTGCCGCGATTGTCCTCGGCGGTTTGAGCGGCCGTCAATGCCCTTTGAAGACCGACATCGGACCGTCGCGGCGCCACCGCCTCGGATCGGACTGGGCTCTCATTCATGCGCACTGCACCTCGCAGACATACTGGATGTGTCTCACAGAATTCCATTCTACCCGAACCGTGCGGATACGGCCAGCGGCCATCGTGGCACGGGCATCTTGCCCGTGTTGTCGGCCACGGGGCAGGATGCCCGTGCTACCAGGGGACTGATGGGGCTTTCGGCCGCAAATTTCCGCTTTCCCGAGTCGTTTCCCGACAACCTCCTCCATCCCTTCGTGAACAGCCACCCGTTCGGGTGGTTTTCCGCTCTTGTGTCGCTGCGAATTCGCGTTTTCTGCTTGGCTTTCTTGGGGCGACTAGTTAGGCTTATAGGAGTGGGGGACTACCCCGCCGGCCGATCACATCGGAATTGGGCGCGAGGCAAACAAGTGCGGAGGAGACGTGCCATGACATCAAACTTGCGAAAATGGCGATTGCTCTGTTTGGTTGCGGTATCAGCATTGCTCTTGGCGACGACTCTCGGGGCGGCCGAGCGGCGCGCACGTCGCACCAAGATCGGCCAATACGATCCGACCGCGCAGACGGTCGATATGTTTGCCGCCATCGAGAAGGGCGACATCTCGGTGAAGTTGATTCCCAAGGATTCGACGGAAAGCCAGGTGTTGATCGAGAACGAGACCGACAAGCCGTTGAACGTGAAACTGCCGGATGCGTTTGCCGGCGTGCCGGTGTTGGGGCAGAACTTCGGCGGCGGCGGCGCTGCTGGCGGTGCCGGTCACCATGGCAGTAGCAGCAGCAACAAGAATAACAACCAGAATCAAGGCATGGGCGGCGGCATGGGCGGCATGATGGGCGGCGGCATGATGAATGTGCCGCCCGAAAAAGTCGGCAAATTCAAAGTCCCCACCGTCTGCCTCGATCACGGCAAAGCCGAGCCGCGGGCCGCCATCCCCTACGACGATCAAGCCGATCGAGAGCTACTCCTCCAAGCCCGGCGTCCGCGAGTTGTGCGCAGATGCTCGGCAGCGGCCAAGTGAGCCAGCGTGCCGCACAGGCCGCGGCGTGGCACCTGAACAACGGCATGAGTTGGGAGGAACTGGCCGCCAAGCGCATACGGCACCTCAACGGCGAGAGCCGGCCCTACTTCAGCCCGGCGGAGATTCAGGCTGGGCATGCAGACTGGCGACCAGCGCCGTCAGAGCGGCGAAGGAGAAGCAGAAGGACAAGCCCGCTGACTCCACCACGACTCCGTCGTCGATCACCAGCAAAGCCAAGTGATCGCGGCCGAAAATGGCGATCTGCCGGTGGGGCGGACATTCTTGTCTGCCATGTGCCGAATTTCTACAGGCGGTAATCGCAGGTTTTGCTTTAGCATAACATCGTCGCGGTGTCTTCGTTATGCCAAATCATAACCTACGAGAACGATTCATCGCCGACTCGCGCCTCTAGCCGGCCCAGTTCGATTTGATACCTCAGCCGCTCCGCCTGCCATCGCTGCCGTTGCTGGTGCAGTTCGATTTTCTCGTTGTGAAGTTGTTGTTCGCGGGCGACCAGCCTCGACGCCTGCTGCTGGCACTCTTCACGACAAGCGGCGGCCCATTGCTCGAATTGCCGCTTCTGCTCGACCAGCTTCTCCTGCTCGGCGCAAGCTGGCCGCGAATCGCTTCCAGCGCCATCTTCTGTTCGGCTGCCTCGGCGTTGGCTTGGGCGTACTGCTGGGCCAGCTTGGCGCGGATGCGGCCGAGCGATTGGGTCAGCGCCGCCGGCGGCGCTGCGCCGGAAAGCTGCGCCCGAAACCTCTTCGGTCGCCAAGCGGATCTCCAGCGTCTCGCGGTGGATGTGTTCCAGTTCCGCGCGGAGTTGTTCGAGCGCCGCCCAACGTTGATCGACGTGCTCGCCTCGCCGCTGGACGGCTCGCCGCTTCTCCTCGACGTCGGCCATCGCCTGGCGGCGCTCGGCGGCCAATTCGCTGGCGGACCGCGGCGGATTGCTCCGCGAAATCGGCGTGGTCGGCCGCCAATTGCTCGCAAAGCTTTTGAGTTTCCGCCTGCGAGTTGGCCAGTCGGCGTTCCGCTTCCTCGAGCTGCCGCCGCCGCGATTCCAGAGCTTCGGCGGCGCGTCTCAATTCCTCTTCCTTCACCGCGTCGGGCGGAGCCGCGCCCCTTTGCTGGGCCGCCTCGACCGTGGCCAACCGAGCCAGTCGCCTCTCCACTTCCCGCTCTTGTTTCAAGAGCCGCTGGTCGCGGTCGGACGACTCCTGCGCGCGGCGGGCCAACTCGGCTTCAGTGTTGGCGATCCCCTCGAACCGCGCGGCCAAGTCGCGCTCCCGGCAGGCCAAGTCGGCCTCGCGGGAGGTCAAGTCGGTCTCGTGCTGATCAATCCAAAGCCGGGCAGCCCTTGCGTCCGACTCCAACCGCGCGATCCGAGAGTTCAGCTCGGCCTCGCGGTGGTCCAATTCCTGTTGCCGGCTCCGCAGATGTGCGGCCAGTTGGGCCGCCTGCAAGCTGATCTGCTCGGAGAGCGATTCGTCGGGGGCCAGTTGAACCGCCGGCGCCGGCTCGTCCGCGGCAGACCCGCGAGCCAGGTTGGCCGCCTCATGGGGGGCATCAACCCGCGTCATAACCGCCGGGCTGACGTTCTGCCACGCAGCCGCACCGTTCACGCCCTCGGCTGAAGGTGGAAGAGCGACGCCGGTATCCAATAATTCATCAGAGAGGTTTGGAGTCATTCGCCATACGCGCAGCAGACTTCACGCAATCGATAAGATCTTCCAAGTCTACCTATTCGGCACTTGGTCGGGCCAAGTTCACTCCAAAGTCGGGCGACAAACTGGGAATGAACCCGAGAAGGCCCGTCCCGCCGAGCCGGCATGATTCTGGTGATAAAGTGGCTAAGCTGAAAAGAATGGGAATTGTGCGGCACGGTGTGCCACCGCTTCGTGGAAACCGTCCGTAGGTTATGCTTCAGCATAACGGGGGCCTACCGCGAATCTTGGTTATGCTAGAGCGGTTTCACGATCGGTCTGGCGATATCTGGGTACACTTGGCAGGTTAGGACGGGCACTATGGCCACGCTCGCGTCGCCATATAGCGGTTTTCCTCGGGAAAACATGCCCGCGGTAAGCTTGGGCAGGGCACGCAACACGCTACACCTAAAATGAAACTGCTCTAAAGCATAACCTACGGAGCTACGAACGCGGCGGGCGTGCTACGTCTTGGCCTGCTCGATGGCGTCCTGAAGGCGTTTCTTCGGCTGGACGCCGACGAAACGGTCGACCACCTCGCCGTTCTTGAAGATCATCAGCGTCGGGATGCTGCTTACCCCGTAGCTGGAGGCGGTGTTAGGGCTGTTGTCGATATTGATCTTGGCCACTTTCAGCGAGCCGGCGTTCTCCTTGGCCAATTCCTCGACGATCGGCGCGATCATTCGGCAGGGACCACACCAGGGAGCCCAGAAATCGACCAACACCGGTTCGGTCGACTGCAATACCTCGGCCTGAAACTCTTGGTCGGACAGTTCTTTGACGTTGCCCATTGCGGGAAGCTCCTTGCGGTTATGGTTGCCTGTCGGCATTATAGGGCCGCGTTTGCCGCCGTCAATCGGGCGTTTGTCAAGTTCTGCCGCGGGCCGATCGGGTCTCGGCCACGAGCAATTGTTCGACGCTGGTGCGAAGCTGCTCCATCGTCAGCGGCATCGACAGCACGATGCGGTGATCGGCGGTGTGGGCCTTCGATTTCCACGGCTGTTGGTTCTCGTTCAACAGCAAGATGGCCGGGACCGACTCGGTTCGCTTGTCTTCGCCCATCTGGTTGAACATGTCGAGCGGCGTGCTGCCCGATCTGCTGGGCGCAGAAGAGCACGCAGTCGGCCACGGCGGCGTCTTGCCGAAATCGGCCCGCCGCCCTGCCCGGATCGGCCGTCACCAGAACGCGGTATCCGGCGTGCTTGAAGCACTTGCGAAAGATGTCCTGCATGTGTCCGTCCGACTCGACGATCATGACCGCTCGGCCGGTGGAGGGGGCATCGACGCCGGTCGAGGCGCTTGAGCGTCGGAACCGCCTTCGCCGCCGTTTTCCTCCGCCTCGGGGCGGCCTTCGGCCAGACGTTTCGCGGCGGCGCGCAGGTCGGCCAGCATGGCCGCGGGCGATTGATAGCGGCCTTCCGGATCCAGCATCATCGCCTTGTTGACGACAAGACCCACGCTGGGCGGCAACGACGGATCGAGCTTTCGCACCGGAATGACGTCGAGAAACCGCTGCTTGCTCAGCCGCAGCAACCGGTCGCGGGTTTCGATCAGGGGCGGCCGGCCGGTGAGCATGTTGTAGTAGATGCAGCCGAGGAAGTAGATGTCGCTGCGGACGTCGTCTCGCCGCACGCCGGTGGCCCGTTCCAACGCCGCATAGTCGACCGTTCGCGTGTTGGGCAAATCGGCCAGGGCGTCGTCGGTCAGGGTGTCGTCCATCGAGGCCAGGCCGAAGTCGACCAGCTTCGCCTCCCCGCGGCTGGAGACCAGCACGTTGCTCATCTTCAGGTCGCGGTGGATCAGCCGGGCGGTCTCGAAGGCGTAGCGCAGGCCGTCGGTGATGCCGATCATCATCTGGGTGGCTTCCAACGGGTCGAGCTTCTTGCGGATGCGCACGAACTCCCGCAGGTTTCGCCCCTCGATGAACTCCATCACGAGGAAGTGGTTCTTCCCCTCGGAGACGACCTCGTAGATGGGGACGATGTTCGGATGTCGCAAGGCGCAGCCGACGCGGCCTTCGCGCACGAACAAGCCGGCCTGAGCGCGGTTTTCGCTGTAGCGATTGCGGAGCACCTTGACTGCCACGATCTGACCGGTTCGGCGATGAACGGCGCGATAGACCCGTGCGAACGTGCCGCTACCCACCAGATAGAGCACTCGGTAGTCGCCGAAGAAGAAGCCGGTGCGGTCGCCCTTCACCAGCCGCTCGACCTGATAGTTCGTCATGAACTCGCGGCGGACGAGCGTTTGCAGAAAATCCTCGATCGGCACGTTGTGGCTGCCGAAAGAGCCCCAAACGTCCCGCAATTGCCGCTCGTCCAGCAATCCCAGATCAAATGCGCGCTGAGCGACTTGCTCGGCCGTCTGGTATCCCATGCCGATCCCGCTTCCGCCCGATAATAGGGTATGACGAACGTATGAATGCTCCTTTAATGGTATTTTAGCGACGACCTCCCCACAACCCCCCCTAAAGACATGTTCAGGTCGTTCCTTCCAGTTTCTGCCGGAACTCGTCGCGCTCGCGGCGGGTGGCTTCGAGGTCGAAGGCCAGATATTTCATGTCGAGCCGCAGTTGGCTCAGCGCGTCTTGGACGAGGTTCAGAATACGGCGGCGGCGGCGGTTGCTGTCGATCACTCGCGTGAGGAACGGCTCCAGGACTTGGCGATGTTCGCCCGGCAGGGAGCGGATGGCATCGGCCAGATCGAGCACTTCGCGGGGAATCTCTTCGGTGTTGACGGCGGTCGGGGTGTTGCTGGTCGGCTGGCTCATGGTTGTCTCCTTCAGGGGATGTGAGTGCTCGACCATAAAAGCACGCGGTGTGCCAGATCGCCACCGAACCACGCGAAAATACCCTAATGCCTTGCACGGCAAGCGGTTGCAACATTCTCGCCAGTCTCTTGCCGTCTGCCGCCGTTCCGTCGTTCGTGACAAAACGCCACGTTTGATCTGGATGCCATTCGCAAATCCTGATACAAGCATCACTTACGTCGATGTGGCGTCGGAATCTCCGCCGTTGCGGTTTTGCCACGAACGAAGGAATTGCAGACGTTATCCACGTTCGTCGTTGTCGGCGTGAGTTGGCGACGGTGTGCCACTGCTTCGCAGAAGCAGTGCCGGGTGCAATCTGTCTCCCGGCACTGCTCGTTCCGAGCAAGTGGCACGCGGCGGCCGGAAATGCGGACAAAAGCCCATGCCTTTCTTTGCCAAGACGACCGTCGCCGCTGTGCTGCTGGCCGTGCTGTCGGCTCCGCAGGGGCGCGCGCAGGTTTGGCATGAAGGCTTCGAGACGTCGCAACCGTCTTGGCGCAATGCCGGCGGCGACACCCGATATCGCATCCTCGAGCAGGAGCGGCTCCAGGGCGAGAGTCACTCGGGCAACGGCTGCGAGTGGCTTCGACTGGAATCCGAACGCGGCGCCCGCATCTACCTTGCCCACGACGTCGGCCGGCCGTCGGTCATCGAGGAACTGGCGCCGAGCGTGTGGGTGAAGTCGGATCGGCCGGGGCTGCAACTGGCCGCCCGCATCGTCTTGCCGCGTACTGTCGATCCGCACACCGGCCGACCGGTGACAACGACGATCGTCGCCGGCGGCAGCTACAACGCGACCGGCCGCTGGCAACAGTTGCAGCTCAGCGACGTTCCCCGACTGCTCACTCGGCAGGTCCACATCTTGCGCATGCAACTTGGGCCGCAAGTGGACGACCGCGAGGCTTACCTCGACGCCGTGCTGCTGAACGTTTACACCGGACCGGGCGTGAGCAATGTCTGGATCGACGACCTGGAGGTGGCAGGGCACGTGCCCTCGCCGCGCGGCCAGCCCTCCGCCGCGCAAAACAACCCCATCGTAGCGGCTTCCGCGCAGTCGCCCCTCGAAGGGCCGTTGGTGCCGATCCGGCTTGCCTCCGATCCCGCCGACGGCTTCCACGGCGTCCGCCCCGCCGCACACCGTAAGACTCGACAGGTCGTTGCTGCTGGTCGATGATCGCCCGATGTTTCCGCGCGTCATTCGGCATCGCGGCGAGCCGTTGGAAGTGCTCAAGAAGATCGGCTTCAACGCCGTCTGGCTGCCGCGTCTAGCCGTCCCCGAAATGCTCGAAGAAGCCAGCCGCTTGGGGCTTTGGCTGATCTGTCCTCCGCCGCGGCCGCTGCCGGTCGCAGCCGACCAGCCGGGATCGCCGCCGGACGCGCAAGGCTTTGCCCCGATGGCCGACATCGGCCCGCAGTTCGACTGCGTGCTGGCCTGGGATTTGGGCGACGACTTGACCGAAGCCGATCTCGAAGCCACCGGGCGCTGGGCCGAGCAGATTCACGCGGCCGATCGCCGCATGAACCGGCCGCTGATCTGCCGCCCGCGAACCGATCTGCGCGGCTTCAGCCGGCCGGCCAACGTGTTGCTGATCGACCGCCGGCCGTTGGGCACGAGCCTCGAATTCGACAAGTACGCGACCTGGGTCCGCCAACAACCGTTGCTGGCCAGCCTGGGCACGCCCATCTGGACGACCGTGCAGACGCAGACCAACGAGGCGCTGCGGCAACAGCTCGCGCTGATCGAGCCGGGCTACGCGCCGCCGCTTGCGGTCGCGCCCGAGCAGATTCGCCTGTTGGCCTACATCGCGGTGTCGTCCGGCAGCCGCGGCCTCGTGTTCGTCTCCGATACGCCGCTGGACGCTCCCGACCCCGACACCCGCCAGCGCGCGATGACGCTCGAACTGGTCAACCTGGAAATGCGACGCCTGGAGCCCTGGGCGGCCGCAGGCACTTACGTCGCGACGGGCGAAGCGAGCGTCCCCTCGTTGCGGCAGCCGACCACCGACCGGCGCCACGCGGATCGATTGCTGTTCGGGGCGAAAGAAAAGCAAAAGGAACCGAAAAGAGAACGAGTGCCCGAAACCAAAGAGAACGAAATCAGCGCGGCGTTGCTGCAAACCGAGCGTGCGCGGCTGCTGCTCCCCTTGTGGCTTTCGCCCGGCGGGCAGTGCGTGCCGTCGCAGTCGGCGGCAAACGCCGTGACCCTGCTGGCCACCAGCGTGCCCGAAGTCTGCGACGCCTACGAGCTGACGCCCCGCGGCGCGGAGCCGATTCGGCATCTGCGCGTGCCGGGCGGATTGTCGGTCACGCTCGACGAGTTCGGCCTGGTCGCGCAGATTCTGCTGGCGCACGACCCGTCGATTGTCGCCGAGGTTCACGTCCGGGCGAAGGAGAACGGGCGTCGCGAGGCCGAATTGCATCGCGATTTGGCACTGCTTAAGCTGAACACGGTGCAGGCCCTGTCGCAGCGGCTGGCGATGCGCACCCGCGTCGCCCAGGCGGCGTCGTGGTTCGATGCGGCCAGACAGAATCTGCAAACCTGCGACGGGCAACTCGCGGCCGGCGATTGGGCCGGCGCAGTTGTCAGCGCCGAACGTGCCGGCCGATCGCTGCGGTTGATCGAACGGGCGTACTGGGACGCGGCGGTGCAGCCGGATCTGTTGGCCGCGCCGGTAACCAGCCCCGCCGCCCTGAGCTTCGACACGCTCCCCTGCCATTGGCGCTTCGCCGACCGCTTGGCCACGTGCCGATTGGGCCCCAACCGGATCGACGGCGGCGATTTCGAGGATCTCGATACGATGATGCGGGCGGGCTGGCGGCACATTCTCCACCCCGCGCCGATGGTGCAAACGGCCGTCGATCTGGCGCCGCAGGCCAGACGCAGCGGGCGGTTCGGCGTGCGGCTGGCGGTCATGCCGCTAAACCCGAACAATCCGCCCGCCGTGATCGAAAGCCCGCCGGTCCTCTTCACCAGTCCCGCCGTCCAGGTCGAGGCCGGTCAGATGGTCTGCATCCACGGATGGGCCAACGTTCCGAACGAGATCACGGCCAGCACCGACGGCCTGTTGGTGGTCGATTCCTTCTCGGGCGAAGCCCTGGCCGATCGCATCTACAAGACGAAAGGCTGGCGACAGTTCGCGCTCTATCGCGTCGCGCCGCAATCGGGGCCGATGTGCGTCACCTTCGCCCTATCGGGCATCGGCGAGGCATGGCTCGACGACGTCGCGATCCAAGTGCTCGAACCGCGCACCGCCACCGCACAACGCTGACCGCGATTGCAGCAGGCGACTACCACATCTCGACCGCAACCCCAGCGGCAGCGGCTACTACACAATCCCCCAGCGCCCCGTCGTCTATCTCGCATTCCAGTTCGGCTTCTGGCTCTGGCTATTGCTAATCCTCATCGGCGCCTTCCTCCGCGGCCCAAATTGGGAATTCCACTGGCCGTATGAGATGCCCCAATAAGCGTTCGCGCGCTGGTAGTTCGCTCCCGTCCAGTAAGGGATGGGCAGGTGGCGAGCGATTTCGCTGGCGCTTTTGCGCATGAATTCGGCGTAAGCGGTCATTGGCTTTCCGACTTTCGAGAGGCTTGTGGGCATTTCAAGTCTGAGTGGCAGCAGCCGCATCACCCTAGAGCGGTTTCATTTTAGGTGTAGCGGTATCCGCAGTGTTGAAAATAGTTCCGGCACTCGGATTCCGTGAATTGGTCGAGGATGCTGCCGCAGAGTTTCCATAGCTTATCGACGGTCCGTTCGGCTCCGTCACGGAGCAACTTTTTGAACTTGGAAAACGCCAACTCGATGGGGTTCAGGTCCGGCGAGTACGGGGGCAGGTAGCGCAGCTCGGCACCGGCCGCTTCGATGGCTTTGCGAACTCCAGCCACCTTGTGGCTGGAGAGATTGTCCATCACCACGATGTCGCCAGGTTTCAAGGCCGGTGCCAGATGTTGCTCGACCCAGGCGCGGAACAGTTCGCCGTTGATGCCGCCTTCCACGGTAAGCGGAGCGATGAATCCCTCGGCCCGCAATGCGCCCAAAAAAGTCGTCGTCTGCCAACGTCCGCAAGGAGTTTTTTCCAGCAAACGCGTGCCGAGTTCCGAGCGGCCGTAGGTGCGGGTCATGTTGGATTTAGCCCACGTTTCATCGATGAAAACGACTTTGGCGGGATCGATCGACTCCTGCGAAGCGCGCCATGCCGCGCGCTGCTCAACCACATCGGGGCGATCCTGTTCGCTGGCAATCAGCGTCTTTTTTTTCGCGACTGCTTGAGCGCTTGGCATGCGGCGCAAAGCGTTCCCAGGCAAACCTCTTCGCCGCGCTCCCGCTTCAAATCGGCTTGCAGTTCGCGCAGATAGATGTCGGGCCGAGCCGCGATCTTGGCGACGAGCCAGTCTGCCCAAGCATGCCACGCGGGCTGACGCGGAGCCGCCTTCTTTGGCGCCACTTGGCCGGTCTCGCGACGTTGTTGCTGGATGCGCCGCACCCAAGATTCTGAAACTTTGAAACGCAGCGCGATCACGCGCCGCTCTTCGTTTGTATCGCACGCGGCGAGCACTTCGCCGCGAAACTCCGCATCGTACGGTTTCATCAGGGTCACCTCCTTGAGTGAGATGAACCCAATTTACCGAGTTCGCCCAGAATGCGCTAGACCTACCGTGGAACTGCTCTAGAGTTGCCACTTCCCTGGCCACCGGCGCTCGTCGGAGACCTGGAGGCAGTACAACAGATGTAAGCCAAATCGTGCTCACGCAAGCTGCCCCTTCTCGAGCCACAAGTCGTTTTGCGTAAACTGGTTGCGACATTGGTGCCATCCTAGACATACCGATCGTGCGCGGAATTCTCGCCCATGCCGCTTGACGTTGGCCACCAAATCGCCTATGCTCCCTTATTGCAGGCTGAGTTCTGTTGCTGTCGTGCTGCTTGCTGCCGCGCTGCCGTTCTACCGTGCTGCCGTGCTGCCGTTCTACCGTGCTGCCGTTCTACCGTGCTGCCGTTCTACCGTGCTGCCGTTCTACCGTGCTGCCGTTCTACCGTGCTGCCGTTCTACCGTGCTGCCGTTCTACCGTGCTGCCGTTCTACCGTGCTGCCGTTCTACCGTGCTGCCGTTCTGCCGTGCTGCAATTCTAATTTGCAGTATGCTGATGTGCGGACTTTCATCCAGTTTGCGTTTCTCAATTAACGCTGGTTCTGCCCTTGCTCGGCAAGGGACAACGATGAAAGGACGTCAAAAATGTATAAGTTCGCGTTTTGGACAATATTAGGGGTGGTTCTCGCAGTTGTTATCGCGTTGAATCCCATTCACCTGATTACGGTCTTAGCGGCCGTCGTCGCTTCGGCGTTTGCGATTCTCGCTCAGCGAATGCTCTGAACCATAGAAAATAAATGAAAGCGGCTGACTGGGTGTGCGCAATTCTTCGCTCAGTCAGCTCGCTTTCGGTTTCCCGGAGAAAGAAACATGAACACATTGAAAGTGATTGGTGATCTTACGAGATGCTACCCACAGCGGGAGCATGAAGCACTGGATGCGGTTCGGCAGTTCTGTATTGCCCGGCAGATACCGAACCAAGACGTGATTCTAATCGGGCGAGTTGACCAGCGTCACATCGTGAACAGATTCGCTGCCCAATGGTGTGACGCGCAATCGGTGCTGGAGGGGGCGAACGTGGTCTCGTCGCTACTGGCGCAGATATCGCGCAGCGGGACGCACCAGCAAGTCGCCGTCGTATCGTATAACGGGGCAACACTGAAGGGAGCATCACAATGGGGCATGGTGAATGGGCTCCAGGTCCAGACTAACAGCTTCACCAACTTGAACTCTGGTGTTAGCACTGTTGGGCCTTGCGCTGTTGGAAAGCCGAAATCATGGACGTTCGATCACGTGATAGGCGAGGAACAAGCAGTTGAATCGCTGAGAGAGGCATTATTGCGAAACGGTTGTACGTCGCAACAGAACGGCATCAGGCAGACCGACCTTCGTCCTCTCCTGGCCGCGCAAGACCGGCGATTTAGGAGAGAAGGCACGGCACTAGAGACCAGGACGACCGGAATGATCGGCACGCTGATCAAGCGCGCGGAGGCGCGTGGCGTCGTATGCGTCAACTGGGCTCAATCGCCAAACCCGGCCGTTTGGTTGTGCGATGGTGTCGGCACGAGCGAACCCGTGAATCAGGCTACGGCCGCCACGGTGGCGACCATGACAGTCTCGGAACCAAACTCGCAGCCCCCGGCGAGCTGCGTCGCTTCCGATGGCCGAGCGGCGTCGACGCCTCTGATACCGACGGCGTCGTTAACGGACCGCGTCGCGGGCGAGGCCAAGAAAGACGCCGAACCCTATTATCGCTCCAAAGAGATGGAACGGCTCGTTCGAAAACACAAGATGGGGCCGTATGCCGTCTGTCGTCTCGCCATGTACGAGGCCATTGCGGGTATAATGGACGACAACAAAGAGCCAATGCGGCTGCGAGACCTAATGGCCACAGCACGAAACCAGGCTGAAGTCATTTTGGCGTCGAAGCCAAAGGATCGGAAGGATCCGGCCACGACAGACCGACCGTGGCGCAAGATCGACGTGTTCTTGACGAACCTCTTGACGGTTGCTGGCGTGGTGCACGACGCTCAAGGCGCGCCCATCCCGCCTGGTTTCGGTAGCCCTCTTGCTGTCATTCATTCACTGGCCCCAGACTGGCAAATCAAGGCTGATGCCGAGATTGTGCTTGTCCTTCTTGGGGAAATGAACGATGTTTCCCAAAATGACATTCATAACCTCTCCGGGATGCTATACCATTCACGGAGTGACGAGATGCAGGAGCGCGCACTTCAAGTTGTGACCCATCTACTTAGAGGTTCTAACAAAACCAGTATTTCCTGATCTGTCCAATGTTGCTAAACTCTCGGGCTAACCTGGTCAACCAACAGATATGTCAGGGAGGATATTATGGCCAAGCCACTGCTGCCCGATGCGCTTTGGGAGCGAATCAAGCCTTTGCTGCCGCGCGAACGCGGCAAGCCGAAAGGAGGCCGACCGCGAGTTTCCGATCGTGCGGCGCTCACGGGGATTCTCTTCGTATTGAAAACGGGTTGTCCGTGGGAATATCTTCCGCAGGAGTTGGGCTGCGGATGCGGCATGACGTGCTGGCGACGACTCCGCGACTGGCACGTGGCTGGTGTCTGGAAGCGGATATGGAAGCTACTTTTGGACGAATTGGGATTGGCAGGCCAAATCGACTGGTCAACATCCGCGATCGACAGTTGCTCCGTGCGAGCAGTTTTTGGGGGGCAAAAACGGGCCCAAATCCCACGGATCGAGGCAAGAATGGCTCGAAGCGTCATCTGATGGTGGACGGCAGCGGCACGCCTCTGGCCATTACCCACACCGGCGCGAATTGCCACGATTCGGAGATGGCTATTCCTTTGGTTGACGCAGTTCCACCGATCAAGCAACCTCGCGGCGCACTGCGCAAGCGTCCCGATGAACTGCTCGCGGATCGAGCCTATGATGCGGAAGCCAAGATTCGTAAACCCCTGCGCAAGCGGAGAATCAAGCCGCTGGTTGCTCACCGCAACACCGAGCACGGCAGCGGCCTGGGCAAATTCCGCTACGTCGTTGAAGCCTGCTTCGATTGGCTCTTCAACTGGCGTCGTCTGCGGGTGCGTTACGAGAAACGACCGGACATTCACGATGCGTTCCTAATCATCGGTTGTGCCATGATCTGCTGGAACCGCGTACTGGAGTTTTGTTAGAACCTCTTAGCACAAAACGCGTCGAAGAGGTGCATAACGACGGGGCGACATGTTTGCGAGTTGCTCGTCCCGCCACCGAAAAGCCTGGCTCTTCCCTTCAGGAGGAGAACTTGCCGCAGAGCACGGATTAGCGTCCTCGCCGCAGGATTGCGGCTGGTCCTTGACGATGAAGGTATGCGAGGCAAGAAGCCCCGCATACCTTTTTTTACGTAGGGAGTTCGATTCGGGGACCGGTAGAGAGCCGTTGATTTCCCGGTGTGGCCCGAAACTCTCTCTTGAAACCGCCTCGTTGTTCTGCTAAATATACGGATGTTAGGGTTATCCACTTGACTCCACCAACCACAACATCTAGTAGAACCGCCACAGCGATTCGTTGGATCAAGCGATTGCTGCGGCCAAATCACTGTCCACAATGCGGATTACGCTTTAACGATTGGTTCTTTTGGCCTAGAGTCGGCAATTTCTGTTGGCCCTGCTACCACGCAACTGGCAACATATACGCGCGTCGGGAGAGAGTTCAACAATCGTGACGGCCACCACAACCTGTAGTACGTAGTGGAGTCAAGTGGATAACCCTAACGGATGTTCAGTACAGCAAGCTGCCCTTGCGCGGGCGGTCTCATCGCTCTTTGGCATCTCAAGCCCCTGAGCCAACATCGGCTTTCCTGCCGGTCTTCGCACCGCGAACCATCCCGTCGTAGCGATGCTCTGCCCCCGCCGCGATGACACCACGGTTGCCCTGCCCTCTCTTCGCGCCCTTCGTGCTCTTCGTGGAAGCTCCTCCGAAAGTCCTCCTCGCCCAAGCCGAGGTTTTGCAACGCTGCGTCCTCAAAAGGAGGGAAAACCGTGAAAAAAACCGTCGCCAGAACTCCTTGGCCGACAGCAACTTCCGTCACGCCGCCTCCCCGCCGCAGGAAGCGAATATTAAAAGGGCGTTGCAAAACCTCCCCCCTCAAACGTCCCCCGGCCGTACTGAAATCGGAAAATCAACGAGTCGCTGACCAACTCCGCATTTCTCGCAACAGTGGGCAGATCAAAGACGGTGGGGCAGACATTCTTGTCTGCCGGATACGCTGCATTCCGCTCGGCAGACAGGAATGTCTGCCCCACCTGACATCTACCGCGGCAGGCAAAACGCTTCGGCCGCCGTGCAAAATGCCTCGAGGTTTTCCAGCGGAACGTCGGGAATCGCCCACGCCCGCACCGCCAGCCCGCCCTCCGGCGAGCCGCATCCGGCGAAAATCCGGGCGGCAACGTTGCGCAGATGCTCAGGCGTGAATACCTTCATGCTGATCTTACTCAATACGTTCCCATCGTCAGCCCCTTCTCGACGAAGTAGCTGTAGGTTTCGTAGTTGACCTGGCTCGACACGCTGTGATCGACCTGCAAGATGTATCCGCTGCCGGCCATCGCCGCCGGCAGTTTCGATTCCAATTCCCTCTGCACGCGGCCGAGGTCGTTGGAAATCAACTCGCGGGCGTCCATGCCGCCGATCAACGCGAGCCGGTCGCCGAACTTGCTCTTAATCCGCACCAGGTCCATGCCCGCCTTGACTTCGATCGGCTGCAGGCAATCGAGCCCGGCCTCGATCAACGCCGGCACCAGCGGCTCGACCAGCCCGTCGGCATGGAGGATCACCGGCAGACCGCGGGCGTGGGCGAAATCGAAAAGCCGCTTGTGGCCCGGAAAGATCAACTCCTTGTACATTGCCGGCGACATGAATGGCCGCCGCTTGAACCCCAGATCGTCCCACACCCACATTCCGTCGGGCAAGCCCTCGCGCTCGAAGAGGATTTCGAGCAATTCGAGCGTAGCCGTGACGTAGAGATCGACCATGCCGCGCACCCAGTCGGGCTCCATCGCCATGCCGACCAGCAGATTCTCGTGGCCGCACATCGGCGACATCTGGTCGAACGCCCCGACGACGCCGCAGGTGAAGAAGCGGTTGTCGCGGGCGCACTTTGCCCGGCCCTCGCGATAGAGCCCGAAATCGATGCGGCGCTCGTAGAGGCTCTTGTCGATAAGCCCTGGGCGGATGTGTTTTTCCCAATCGGCCTGCTTCTTTACGAGGAAATCGACGTGCTCGGCCGCGCCCGACTGATCCTTGCGCCAGCGGAGCAGGGCGCCGTTTCCGTCGCGCACCAGCTTTGTCGTCTCGGTCTCCTCGACCACCTCGATGGCGTCGAGATTTCCGACCATATTCAGCAGAGTGGCGTAAGGGGGCGTGATTTCGCCGTTCGAGCGGCGCAAATCGAGGCCGAAATGGTCGCTTACGTCCGCCGGCTCCTTGTAGTGCCCCTCGTCGGCACCACTTCTTCGCGGTCTCGCGCCAGAAGACCTCGAACAGTCCGATCCGGTCCACGGCCTGGTGCTTCAGGATGCGTGTGATGCGTTCTTTGCTGGTAAGTGGAAGGCTCATGGTCATTTCCGAGAGGGCATGGTTGCGCACGAGGGCGGCGCCCGCGGCGATCCTCGTCCGGCGGAATTCGTCACACTAGCAAAATGCCGTCAGCCCGTCAATAACCGCTTCAGAGACAGCCAGATCGTTTCAGAGCGTCTCACCTGCCGAAATCTCGGGCATTCCGGCATCGCCGCGGCCATCCGCCGAGCCGCCATCGGTGGTTGCACCCGCGCTGCCCGTTCCTCTATAGCGCATGACACACCTTGACACGATCGGGAACCATTATTGACAACCCATCGTCCGATGATAGAATCGGTGGCATGAGCAGCGATGATACTTCGCCGTCGAAAATCCGCTGGCTGGCCGGGAAGATCGAGGACGATATCCGCACACGCGGCCTGCGCGTCGGCGAACCGTACCTGACCACCGCACAGGCAGGACGCCAGATGGGCATCAGCAAGTCGATGGCCTATCGCGCCATGAAGATCCTCAGCGAACGGCAGGTGTTGGTCAGCCATCTCGGCCGCGGCACCTTCGTCGGGCCCAAGGCCGGCGGCGGCGGCACGGGAAAGGCCAATTGCATCCACGTCCTTCTGACTCGCGACCTCTTTCAAAGCAGCTCACAATCGACGCACGGTTGGCTCGCAGGGCTGGCCGCCACCTTTCCCGACCATAGCATCCAGTTCGATTTCATTTCACTGCACGACGCCGACGCGGAGGTGAACCGTCTGCTGGAACAATCGGCGGCGTCGGGTACTCTCTCGGCGGTGGCCTTGGTCGGATGTCCGCGCGAAGTTCACGAGCAGGTGCTGCTCCGCGGCGTGCCGGCGCTCGTGCTTGGCAGCGACTATTCGAGCACGCGGCAGTTGGCGTCGGTCGATGCCGACCAGTTTGAAAACGGTCGATTGGCGACGGGATACCTCTTGAATCGCGGCTGCCGCAGGATTGCCCTCTTGATGCGAGAAACCTGGTTTCCCGGCGATCGCCGCACGTTCGAGGGCGTGGGGCGGGCGCTCGACGACGCGAAACTGGGACACGAGGCCCTGATGCTCCGCAACTTGTCGGTCGATCCGACGATGCTGGCCGCCGATTTGCACCGGCTGCTGGAGCAGGAGCCGCGGCCGGACGGTTGCGTCTGCCGCACTACCCTTTTCGCCCAGGCGGCCATGCAAGAGGCTCATACCGCCGGATTGGCCGTGCCCGACGATCTGGAATTGATCATCGCCGGGCTCGACCGGCAGTCGGTCGCCAGTCTCGGTCTGCCGAGCGTTTCGATGAAAGTGGACGTCGCCGAGCAGGTGGCCATCGGCGGCCGAATGCTGCGGCAAGTGATGAACGGCCAACAACCCGATCCGCTTCATGCGATCCTGCCGGTCGAGCTGGTGGAACCCAATCGGAGAGAAGAACGCCCGGCGAAGGCTGCCCGGCGAACGCGCGACGTTCCACGAAAATCGAAAGTGAAGCACGCGAGAGCACGTACTTATCAGGATTGATCGCCGATGGCCGGCAGAATGTGCCCACAGGAACGGGTGTGGCGAATCACGGCGAGACCTTCCTTCCACTCATCGTTGTCAAGTCCGTTCTTCGGCCATTGCCGAGTATTCTCTGTCCGAAACCATTTGAAACGGCGGCAACGTTCCATTGACAAGCGGTCCGTTCTTGCTCTAATCACGACTGGCGTATTGGTTGACGTTGTCAAAGCGGAGGAAACTGGCAGTGGCCTTGGAGATGTTTCGACTCGACGGCAAGGTGGCGGTTGTAACCGGCGGGGCTCGCCACCTGGGATTTGACATGGCGGACGTTCTCGCCGAGGCGGGCTGCGATCTGGCGATTACGTCGCGGACCGTCGAAAACGCGGAAGAAGCAGCGAAAAAGCTGCGCAAGCAGCACGGCCGTGACGTGCTGGCCGATGCGCTCGACGTTCGCCGCTTCGACGAGGTCGATGCCTTCGCTCAGAAAGTCTTGGCGTGGAAAGGGCACGTCGACGTACTGGTGAACAACGCCGGCGGCAGCCCAAAGTGCAAGGCCGCCCATCTGTTCAGCCGCACGGCCGAGGAAATGGCCGAGCTGGTCTCGACGAACCTGTTGGGCACGCTGTTCTGCTGCAAGGCGTTCGGCAAGATCATGGCCGACCAGGGGCACGGCAAGATCATCAACATCGCGTCGATTGCCGGCCTTAGCGGCCGCGATCGCCGCGTGTACGAGCGAAACGGAATGCTGGGCCAGCCGATCGATTATGCCGCCGCCAAGGCGGGAATCGTCGGCATGACCCGCGATCTGGCCGGGCTGCTCTCGCCGCTGGGAGTCTACGTCAACGCGATTTCGCCCGGCGGATTCGGGCCCCGCGATCTGCCGCCCGGCTTCGTGAAAGACTACTCCGATCGCACGCCGCTGGGTCGAATGGGACGCGACGGGATCGATTTGAAGGGCGCCGCCCTGTTCCTCGCCTCGCCGGCCTCCGACTATGTCACCGGCCACAATCTCGTGGTGGACGGGGGATTCACCTGGTGGCGTTAGCGGTGTAGGATGGACGACCCGCGAGTTCTTTCCACCTGGAGGATACCAACGATGCCGATAACGCCGCCCGTAGATCGCCGTGTTGTTCTTGCCTTCGTAGCCCACCCCGATGACGCCGAGATTCTCTGCGGCGGAACCTTGATCCGGCTGGCGGAGACGGGCTGGGAAGTGCATATCGCCACGGCCACGCCCGGCGACTGTGGAACCACCTGCGAGACGCCCTGGGCGATTTCCCACCGCCGCACCGAGGAAGCGCGGCAGGCAGCCGCGCTGATCGGCGCGACGTACCATTGCCTCGGCGAGCGCGACGGTTTCATTGTTTACGATCAGCCGACGCTGCGGAAGTGCATCGATCTGTTTCGCGACATTGCCCCGACGCTGGTTTTCACGCTTGCCCTGCGCGACTACATGGTCGATCACGAAATGGCCTCGCTGCTGGCCCGATCGAGCAGCTTCGTTTTCGCCGTGCCGAACATCTCGGTCTGGCCGATGAAGCAGGGCTCGCGAGTGCCGCATCTTTATTACTGTGATCCACTCGACGGCGTCGATCCGCTGGGAAACCCCGTCACGCCGACAACGCTGATCGACATTACCGCCCAGCTTGAGAAGAAGGCGGCCATGCTGGCCTGTCACGCCAGCCAGCGGGAATGGCTGCGTGCCCATCACGGGATCGACGAATATCTTGACGCCATGCGCCGCTTTGCGGCCGTACGCGGCAAACTGCTGGGTGTGGCCGCCGCGGAAGGGTTCGTGCAGCACCTCGGCCACGGCTATCCGCACGACGATCTGCTGCGCACGCTATTTTCATCCACCGAGAAAAAATAGTCCGCGATCGTTTGCCCAAGGAGCCGATCCGATGCCGCGTCCGCCGAGCAAAATCGCCCCGGCGTGGTGGGATTTCACCACGCTCGACCCGAGCCTCCTGCAAGATGCCGCCAAGCTTTCGGCCAGAGACCTCCTGCAACTTGCCCGGCCGGGTTTTCAGGTCCTGATCTACGATACACTCGAAGAGTTCTTTCTGGCCGAGGCCCTGGAATATCTTCAGGCGTGGGGACAATCGACGCCGGACAATCCCGCGGGCATTTGCGGGCCGATCGGGCCGACGGAACAGTTGCCGCTGGTCGCGCGGCTGGTCAACGAACTGGACGTGGACGTGCGGGACGGGCATTTCTGGGGAATGGACGAGTGGGTCGGCGAAGACGGGAGACCGGTCGCCGCGGCGCATCCGCTGAGTTTTATGAAGACCGACAGAGAACTGTGCTTCGATCGCATTCGGCCGGAGCTTCGCATGGCCGACGATCAGTTGCATTTTCCCGCCGGCGATCTTTCCGCCTACAGCCGGAGCTACGACTCGATCCGCTGCGTGGTGATGCAGGGCGGGCAAGGCGAGGTGAAGCATTGGGCGTTCAACGATCCGCCGCGACGGGAAGGCGCCTGGCGCGACGCGCCGCCTCCGCCGTCGGAATATCGCAAGTTGTCAACGCGCGTGACCGATTTGCATCCCATGACGATCATGCAGAACGCCCGCACCTCGGCGTCGGGTCAATTGTCGCTGATCCCAAGCCAGGCGGCCACGGTCGGAGCGGTGGAGACGTGGAAGGCGGAGAAGGTCTCGATTTGGCATCCCGGCTGGCACGACAACGCCTTCGGCGTACGGCTCAGCTCGCTGATGATCTCGAAGCGCATCGCCGACAGCGCGGTTCCGATGTCGCTTCTGTCCGATCATCCCGACGTGCAGTTCAATCTGTATCGTGCGGCGATCAAGGATGTCGCCGTGGAGATGCACTGAGAGGATCTCCCCTCTGCCAAAGGGAGAGGGGACGCAGTTTCGAGCCGCCGCCTCCGCCGATCACCATCCTTCGGGCTTTGCGCCGCCGGCGGTTTGGAGGATGCGCCAATCGGCGGAACCGTCGGGAAGCTTCGTTCGCAGCGCCCCAACGGCCACGAAGAACGACTTCCGTTCTCCCTCCTCTTCATAGGTGACGGCATAGAGCAATTCCACCACGTCGTCATTGTCATCATGCGATTGATCGACGGTCTCGTAGAATCGCACCATGGCCCTTGGCCCCAACGCCAGGAGAGTGCGCACCAACGGCGTCTTCACGTAGCCTTCCAGCGACCCCCGTGCACGTGAATTGCTGCCGTAGAAACCCCAGAGATTCTCGCCGAGCGGCTGGCGGCTCTGCGGCGGCAGCGTCAATTGATGGGCCTTCTGCGGCTCGTCGTGCGTGAGGTATCGGAACCACAGCGTCGAGAATTGCCGGGCCTCGTTGCGGACGATGCGGCGATAGACCAGCCAGTCGGTCGGCGCGGCAACGATGAACACTAGCGACAGCGACAGGCCGGCCCAGGCCAGCTTCCGGCCGGTCAGGGCGGCAGGGTCTCTCTTGATGCGGCGGAGCGCCCAATTGCCGAAGAAGAGGCCGATCGCCGGCACCAGCCAGAACATCGAACTGAGCATCGCCAGCGGGGCCAACAGGCCGAGCAAGAGGCTCAGCACCGCCTGGACGGCCAGGGGACGGTACGCGGCAAACTCCGCGTCCTGCGAATCGGTGATGTGAACGTCAGGAACGCCGGGGCGCATGGTGGTAATGATGAATGCGGAATGATGAATGATGAGTGATGAATGCGCTTGCAATCCTGCATTCATCACTCATCATTCATCATTCTCCTCAGTTTCCAACGCGGAGGCTGTCACTGGCGGCGATGTGTTTTTCAAGTTCGGTGCGGCGGGTCGCGTATTTCGGCATGAATTCGGCATTGGGGTCGAATTCGCTCGAACCGGCAAAGGCGCCGGTCGACATCTTCTGTGTGAATCCCAGCCAGTCGCGGTCGGGCGGAAAGCCGAAGAACATTCGCGCGTCCGTCTGCGTGGAAAAACCCTCGAAGAGGAAATTGCGGCCCAACGGCGCCGTGTGCAGCGTCATCATCGTGAAACACACCATCACGTAGCCGATCCAAAGCGACAACACCACGCCGCCGATGCGATCGGCGAGTTTCAGGAAGCGGACGTTCACGCGCGAGACGCGGTCGGTGATCTCCCGGAAGATCAAGAGGAAGACGCTGAACACCACCCACAGCGAGAGAAAATCCCATAAATACGTGTACGACGGCGCCCAACCGTCGAGCGTTCGGGCGAGCGGCTCGAAGAAGTTGACGGCCAGCAGCGCCGCGGTGATGACATTGACCAGGCGAACGACGTTGCTCCAAATTCCCTCGGAGAAGCACGTCGCCACGATGGCGAAGATCAACAGGAGCATCAGGAAGGGCAGGATCATGCTCATGGGAAGCAGTGGTCTATGGTTTAGGGTTCATGGATAGTGGGCAGTGGGCAGTCGGCAGTGGGCAGTCGGCAGTGCGGGGGTGGCGTGGTCTGGCGCGTTGCGATCGGATGTCGTGTTGATCCCGGCAAAGGGGACAGTCCCATTCTCGCCGACACGAAAATTCGGACAGTCCCCAGGATTCGCTCACCGCTCATGCCTTGCTCTCCACTGCCTACTGCCTACTGCCCACTGCCGACTCCTATTGTTTCAACACGCGCATCAATTCCGGCAGCGAGGTCACGCCTTTGGCCACCAGCAAGACCCCTTCTTCCTGAAGGCTTTTCATGCCATCCTTGCGGGCGGCGCTGGCGAAGCGCTTCGGGCGTGGGGTCGCCGGCCAGCGTCCTGCGGACCTCGTCTCCGACGACCATCAGCTCGAAAATCGCCGTTCGGCCGATGTAGCCGATCCCGCCGCACGCCTGGCACGGCTCCTTGGGGGCTCCTGCGGATTCGGCTGGAACGGCCGGTAGAACGCCTGGACGCGGCCTTCGGGAATGCCCAACTGCTGCAAGATCTGCGGCGCGGGCGCGTAGGCTTCCTTGCAGGCGTCGCACAGCTTGCGGATCAAGCGTTGGTTCAACACGCCGCTTACCGACTTGGCGAGATCGCCCGGCGGCGCTCCCAAAGCCAGTACCTGCAACAATGCGTCGGCGCAGTCCGTCGCCCGAACCGTGCTGATGATCAACCGGTCGTCGGGGATCTGTTCGCAGCAGAAACTCGACCATCTCGCCGTCGACCAAATCGCGAATAACCACCACGTTCGGCTCGGTGCGGAAGAACTTCGGCAAGCAACCCGATAATCGGCTGGCCGCCGACGATGTTGTACGTGGTTGGCGGGAACGTTCTCGACTTCCTGGTAGCGATTGGCCTCTTCCTCGAAGGTGGCGAACTCGCGGGTGAAACGGTCGCAATGGTGCAGCACCGCGTCCATCGTGCTCCGCAATCCGCCGCCGGGAACGGCGGAGAACAGCACGAATCCCCGCGGCAATTCCAGCAGTTCGCCGAGTTGCGTCTTGCAGCTTCGTTCGCATCCCCAGTTCGTCGAGCGTCCTGCGCGGAATCTTGCCTTCGACGAACTGAATCAAGGCCCGCTCGCCGTTCGGCGTTCCTTGCGAAACGAAGGTGGCGACGTAGCGCCGCGACTCGATACTCCGCCTCGAACATTCCTTCTTGGCGGCTCTGACGGTCTTGCGGATTCAGGCCGCAAAGCAGCTTGAACGATTCGAGCGCCGGGTCGCCGACGTCGCGGCCGCGAGGTTCGGCGGGAATCCACACGCCGTCGATCATCGTGCGCACCGCCGCGGCTTGCTGGGTGTAGTCGAGCATGAACGCCGTGGCGCGGACGACCAACCCCTCGGCCAGAATCTCACGGGCCGTCAACAGCCCCGGCGACTGCCGGGCCAAGAGCAGCCGGGCATTGTCGGTCGGCGCGTCGATGCCGCTATGGCCGA
Organism: uncultured Planctomycetia bacterium; assembly: GCA_963719005.1. Lineage (GTDB taxonomy): Bacteria > Planctomycetota > Planctomycetia > Pirellulales > Thermoguttaceae. The sequence goes on along the minus strand of CAVRAR010000013.1, from coordinate 57,342 downwards.
AGACCTTCACCGGCGGGCCGAGTTCGTGCGGATCGAGCTTCTCCGCCTCCATCTTCACGCCCACCTTGCTCCACCCGCGTGGCAAACCAATAGCGCAGGTGCTCCTTCGTAAACACGCGGCGGTTGTTGTCCACCGTGCCGTTTCGATGGACGACATAGGCTGTCAACGGCGCAACGTACGCGATCAGCAACAAGGGAAAGGCGACCCAGAACGGGAACCACGGAATCAGCCAGATCAGCACCATCGCCGCCATGAAGGTGCCGAAGACGATCGGGTTCCAGCGCAGGTAGTCCAGCTTCAGATCCTGGCAGTCGGTGCTGACCCAGTCGGCAGCTCTTGACCCAGAGCGAGAAAGACGCTCCAGCAGGCGAGGATTTTGATCCAACTGAGATAGAAGCCCGGCCCGCGGAAATTGGATCCCGGCGCCGGAGCGGGCGTGAACGCCTTCCACTCGTCGGCCGACAATTGGCCGGCGCCGATTATCACCACCAGGGCGGCGACGGCGACGACTGCGGCAACGCGAAGCGACGTCGCATGTTTTCGACAGTCAAAACTCATGATTCCTCGATTGCTCGATCACAGGATTCCCGCCTCGCGGAGGTCGATGCCCTTCAGGGCCATTTTCAGGGCCTCGGCGTTGGGGGCCACCTCGAACGCCGTCGGCCGGTCGATCATGTCGGTTTGCACCAGGTCGCGCAGGCTCATGGTGAAGTCCTGCATGCCGTCGTCCTTGCTGATGCGGATGGCGTCGGCCAGCTTTTCGTCCTGCCCTTCCAGCAGCAGCTTGCGGACGGTGGGCGAGAACGTCATGATTTCGCAGGTGGGCACGCGGCCGACGCCCGGCTTGATCGAGGGCAACAACTTCTGGGCGATGATGGCCTTCATGTTGAACACCAGCGCGCTGCGGATGGCCGAGTGCATGGCCTGCGGAAAGAGGTCGAGAATGCGGCCGATGGTGCTCGGCGCGGTCGAGGCGTGGATCGTGCCGAACACCAGGTGCCCGGTCTCGGCCGCCTGGATCGCCGTCTCGAACGTCTCGCGGTCGCGCATTTCGCCCACCAGCATCACGTCGGGGTCTTCGCGCACCGCGTGTTTCATGCCGATCATGAAGTCCTTCACGTCCATGCCGATCTCGCGCTGGTTGATCAGGCACTTGTCGTCGGTGAACGCGAACTCGATCGGGTCTTCCAGCGTCAGCACGTGCTTGCGGTAGCGGTGGTTGATCCAGTCGAGCATCGAGGCGATGGTCGTGCTCTTGCCCGAGCCGGTGATGCCCGCCAGAAGAATCATGCCCTTGCGCGAACTTGCACAACTCGGCCAGCGAGGGGGGGAGGTGCAGCTTCTCGAAGTCGGGGATGGTTCGGTTCACCCGCCGGGCGACCAACCCCACGTGGCCCATCTGCTGCAAGACGTTGACGCGGTATCGCCATCGCTCGCCGTCGACGTCGATCATGTAGGCGAAGTCGACGCCGCCGTCCTCCTCGAAGATGCGTTTCCGCCGCTCCTGCATGTTGATCATCGGGAAGATCAACCGCACCATCTCTTCGTCGTCGATGGGATCGCGGTTCAACGGCTTCAACGTGCCGTTGACCCGCACGTAGGGCGGCGAATCGACCTTCAAGTGCAGATCGCTCCCCTTGAGCTTCACGACGGCCCGGAAGAGCTTGTCGATTTCCAGTTCCTGGTGCTTGCCGAGGAATTGCTGCGGTGCGACGACGGAGGAGGACATGGGGGGGATTGTTGGGTCAGGGTCGGGGGTCAGGGAATGGGGAATGACGAAGCTCGAATGACGAAGGACGAAGGAATGACGAAATCCGAAGCACGAATTCGCTTTTATCCTTGGTCATTCGTGCTTCGGATTTCTTTCGTCCTTCGTCATTCGGACTTCGTCATTCTCACGGGGATTCCTCTCTGTTGCATAACGCGTTTTGTCTCTTCAATGCCGTACTGCCCGAAGTGAAAAATGCCTGCGGCCAAGGCCGCGTCGGCGCCGCCGATCAGGATGGCGTCGGCCAGGTGGTCGGGACATCCCGCGCCGCCGCTGGCCACCACCGGAATGGAAACCGCGTCGGCCACGGCTCGGGTGATCTCCAAATCGTAGCCGTTGTGGGTGCCGTCGGCGTCCATCGAGGTCAGGACGATCTCGCCCGCCCCCAGACGTTCCACCTCGCGGGCCCACGCCACGGCTTCGAGGCCGGTTCCGATGCGGCCGCCGTTGATGTGTACCTCCCAAAACTCCTTGCCGTCTTTGATGACCCGTTTCGGGTCGATGTTCACCACGATGCACTGACTGCCGAAACGCCGAGCCGCCTGACGAACGAACTCGGGATCGCGGCAGGCGGCCGAATTGATCGACACTTTGTCGCACCCGGCCTTCAAGCAGGGCGCGAATGTCGTCCAGCGTGCGAATTCCGCCTCCGACGGTCAGCGGCATGAAGACCACTTCGGCGGTCCGGCGGACCACGTCGAGAATGATCTCACGCCCCTCGTGACTGGCGGTGATGTCGAGGAAGACCAGTTCGTCGGCCCCTTCCTCTTCATACCGCGCCGCAACCTCGACCGGATCCCCGGCATCCCGGAGATTGAGGAAGTTCGTTCCCTTGACCACCCGGCCCCGGCATACGTCGAGGCATGGAATCACCCGCTTCGCAAACATTAAGTTTACTGTAATTCGGGTTCGCCACCGGGTCAACACCCCCGCGATAGGGGGACGGGGAAATGACGAATGACGAAATCCAAATGACGAAAGAAGCTCGAAATCCAAATGACGAAAGAGGAGGGATTCGCTTTCGTCATTCCGTCCTTCGTCATTCCTTCGTCATTTGGCTTTCGTCCTTCGTCATTCCCCTCGCTTCCGTCATTCGTCATTCCAAGAAACGAACAGGTCTGCTCGGAATCGCTTCCGGGCAGACCTGTGAAAGGGTTTCGGTTAGGATTCGATCCTAGTTGCGGGCCAAGCTACGCGAGGCTTGGTAGATGCCGCGGCGTCTGCATTCGAGGCCGACGGATCAGGCTTCGGGAGCCACCGGCGGCGGCGGAGTCGTCGTGCTCCGGGGCCTTGGCCGGGCCGTCGTGTCCGGGGGCCTTGCCGTGGGACAGTCGTGCCGCCGCAGCCGCAACCGGCTTCACAGCAGCTTTCGCCGCAGCACTCGTCGCAGGCCGAACAGGTTCTCGAGCAGCTCGAGGACCGGGCGGCGATACAGCTTGTGGCACTTCGGCTTGCAGACCTTCTCGCAGCAAGCCGGCTCACAGCAGGGCTTCGCACAGCAGGCCTTCTCGCAGCAGGGCTTCGCACAGCAGCAAGGCTTTTCGCAGCAAGGCTTCGCGCAGCAGCGAACCTTGTGGCAGCACTTCGGCTTCGCACAGCAAGTCGGTTCGGGGCAGCAGCCCTTCGGCTTCGCAGCAAGCCGGGCTCGCACTGGCAGCCCTTGGCCTCGAACAGATCCTTGATGTTGGCGAACAAGTCGCGGACCGGGGTCGGCCGGCAGACTTCTCTTGCAGCATGCCAGCAAGTGGCCTTTTCGCAGCAGGCAGCCTCGGAGCACAGGTCTTCGCACACACGGCTGCAGCAGGGGGCGACCTTGGCGCAAGCATTGCACTCGCCGCAGCCACCGCCGTTCAGCCCGAGCATGCGATCCAAGAGTTCAAAGCCGAACCCCTGGCTGCACAGAGCTACGCTCACAAGGAGCGCTCCAAAAATCGTCTTGCTTCTCATTGAGCAACCACTCCTTTACAGTGAACTGGGGTTGGAGAAAGTGGGTCGCTACCCGCAGTTCATACGGTGTACTGCGCCAGGGCCGTCGAACCATTCCTTGGCTCGATTCTCACCCGATCCGGTTGCCTGACGCGCCCTCAAGGCGTGCCACCACGGCACGCGCGTTTCGCTAAGGGTCAATTAGGGTATCGGCCGCGGTGGGAAGAGGCCTTGAGTGAACGCAACACATTTCCAGCAAAAGGTTTACTGCTCCTGCTGCGCAAAGATTTCCACACGGGCAAGCTGGTAAAACTCTGCCGGTTGTAAGGCGCACATCGCCGCCTGCTCGGCCCGACAGATCTCTTCGCCACCCGCAAACCCACCCCAGTTTCACCGAATCGCAAGACCGACATCCTGCCCGCAATGGCCCGAAGCGGCCGCTGTGGTAAAGTTGGGAAGCGAAGAGTGATTGGCGGGAGCAGTGATGCTGTCGTTTAGCGCCACGTCCGCCGGTGTCCCCGCGAGGACGCGGGAGCGAAACGATAAGCACGTGACGACTGCCTCGCACTATCCACTATCCACTGCCGACTGCCGCTGCCATGACCCGCATCGCATCCGCTGTTGTCGTCGATCGTCGTGTTCGCTGCCGCCGCCGACTGGCCGCAATGGGGCGGCTCGGCGGCGCGAAACAATGCGCCGGACGGCAAGAACATCCCCGTCGAATGGAACGTCGGAAAGTTCGACCAGAAGTCGGGCCGCTGGTCGGCCGACTCGGCCAAGAACATCCGCTGGGTTGCCCGGCTCGGCTCGACCAGCTACGGCACGCCGGTGGTGGCCGACGGCCGGGTCTTCTGCGCCACCAACAACGGCGCCGGCTGGCTCAAGCAATACCCGGCCAAGGTCGATCTCGGCTGCCTGCTCTGTTTCCGGCAGAGCGACGGCCGGTTCGAGTGGCAACTCTCCTGCGAGAAACTCGCTCGGGTCATCGACTATCCCGAGCCAGGGCATCTGCTGCTCGCCGCTGGTCGAGGGGAAGCGGCTCTGGGTCGTCACGAACCGCTGCGAGGTCGTCTGCCTCAAGACCGAAGGCTCCAAGACCCATCCCAACGAGGCCGACGTCGTCTGGCGTTTCGACATGATCAAGGAGCTTGGCGTCACGCCTTACAGCATGAGCTCCTGCTCGGTGACGGCGGTCGGCGATTTGCTGCTGGTGAACACGTCGAACGGCGCCGACTGCGCCGCACAAGCGTGTCCCCTCGCCCAAGGCCCCGAGTTTCATCGCCCTCGACAAGCTCACCGGCAAGCTGGTGTGGGCCGACAACTCGCCGGGCGACAATATTCTCGACGGCCAGTGGTCGTCGCCGGCGGCGGCGGTGCTCGGCGGCGTTCCGCAGGCGATTTTCGCCGGCGGCGACGGCTGGGTCTACAGCTTTCGCGCCGCGGCCGGCGCCGGCGGCAAGCCGGAACTGCTCTGGAAGTTCGACGCGAATCCGAAGACAATCGGTCTGGAAGACCGATGGCTCCGGCGACCGGAACAACCTGGTTGCCACGCCGGTGGTGTGCGACGGCCGCGTCTACATTGCCGTCGGGGCCGAGCCCGACTACGGCGAGGGGCCCGGCTGCCTGTGGTGCATCGACCCGACGAAACGCGGCGACGTCAGCCCCGAGCTTGTCGTCGACAAGCAGGGCAAACCGATCTCGGATGCCGTGCGTGCCTCGCGGCGAATCCGTGCGATCGACGAGTCGGCCGGCGAGACGCTGCGGCCCAATCCGAACTCGGCCGCCGTTTGGCGCTACACCGGCTTCGACGCGAACGGCAACGGGAAGCTCGATTTCGAGGAGACCATGCACCGCTCGATCAGCATGGCCGTCATCAAAGACGGCCTGCTGGTGATCGCCGATCTTTCAGGGCGTGGTCCATTGCCTGGACGCGAAGACCGGCAAGCCCACTGGACGCACGACCTGATGTCGGCGGTCTGGGGTTCGCCCTGCGTGGCCGACGGCAAGATCTACATCGGCGACCAGGACGGCGACGTGGCGGTGTTCGAGCTTTCGTCGAAGCCGAAGCTGCTGGCCAAGAACGCGATGGGCGACAAGGTCTACAGCACGCCGGTCGTGGCCGACAATGTGCTCTACATTGCCACCACGACCCACCTGATTGCCATCGGTGCCGCACAGTGACGGCAAGCTCAAGGGGACTTATGGGACGTATGAGACCTATAGATCCTATGTGTCCCATTGGCCGTGGGATGCTACCCGCCGCGCCGTTTTCTCGGCCGTTTCCCGAGAAACCCCGCCCCTAGCTATTCTTCGTCTTCTTCGGCCGGGTCTGCGTTTCGTGGCAGCGCTTGCAGCGGGTTTTCTGCGAATTGATCGCTCCGCCGCACTTCGGACAGCGGCGGCTCTTCAGCTTCATCACGTGATCGGTGCGCGGGCGGATTCCCATGACAGTCCTCTCTCCTGAATCGTCTCGGTCAACTGTGAGACATAGTAATCTAGTCGATTCCCGCCGGCGTGGCAAGGGCGGGCCGAGCTGTTGCCGCTGGTTCCGGGGCGGGGTACACTGAAGAGCTTGCCGCATACGACAGCAATGAAATCGTTTAGCCGCCGCGTCCACGCGGCGTGAATCGAGGGTCGGCTCGCACGCAGCGTGGACGCGGCGGCTAAACGTATCTCCGCACCGCGTTTCTCCGTCTTGCCCATGAGCGTTCAGCTACACCTGACAATTCCCGAACTGATGGCCCCCGCCGGCGACTGGGACTGTGCTCGGGCGGCGGTCGAAAACGGGGCCGACGCCGTCTACTTCGGCCTTCAGGGCGGTTTCAATGCCCGCGCCCGGGCGGCAAACTTCAGCCCGGCGGAATTGCCCGAACTGATGACGTTCCTCCGCACCCGCGGCGTCAAGGGATACCTGACGCTCAACACGCTGGTCTTCGGCGACGAACTGGAGGAGGCCGAGCGTGTCGCTCGCGTGGCCATCGCGGCGGGCATCGACGCCGTGCTGGTTCAAGACCTCGGCCTGCTGCGGCTGCTGGGCCGGCTCTGCCCCGAGTTGCCCCTGCACGCCTCGACGCAGATGACCCTCAGCAGCGCCGAGTGCATCCGCGAGGTCGAGTCGCTGGGCGTGCGAAGGGTCGTGCTGCCGCGCGAGCTTTCGATCGACCAGATCGCCGCCATTCGCCGGCAAACCGACATCGAACTCGAAGCGTTCGTTCACGGCGCCCTTTGCATCAGCTATTCCGGCCAATGCCTGGCCAGCTTGTCGATGGGCGGCCGCAGCGCCAATCGCGGCCAATGCGCCCAGCCGTGCCGCTTGCCGTATGAGATCATCTGTGACGGCGGGCTCCTCGATGTGGGAGAAAAGAAGTATCCGCTGAGCCCGCACGATCTGGCCGCCTACGATCGGCTGCCGGAGTTGATCGCCGCTGGCGTTTCCGCCCTGAAGATCGAAGGGCGGTTGAAGCCGGCCGAATACGTCGCCAGCGTGACTCGCCATTATCGCACGGCCCTCGACGCGGTTTGGAACAGTCTGCACCAAACCAAAGATAATAGCCGGGAGCTAACGGCTCCCGGAGAAGCCGCTACAACAGCCGACGACATCGCCGACATGGAGCTGGCCTTCTCCCGCGGTTTCTGCCACGGCTGGCTCGACGGGCCCGATCATCGTGGGCTGGTCTCCGGCGAGGGCTCGGCCAAGCGGGGCGTTTTGCTTGGAGAGGTCCGCGGCGTTCGCGGCGAACGAATCCTCGTCGAGTTGGCCGGCCCGCTACGGCGCGGCGACGGCGTCGTCTTCGAAGGGGATCGCAGCCAAGCCGCCGAACAAGGCGGCCGCGTCTACGAAATCTTCCAAAATCGCCGCTCCATCGAGACCGAAGTCGCCGCCGGCGCGGTCGAGCTGGCCTTCCGTTACGGCTCGATCGACCTCGCGCAGATTCGGCTCGGCCAGAAGGTCTGGAAGACCGACGATCCGCGGGCGGCTCGCCGGCTTCGCCAGACGTACTCCTCCGGCCGATCGCAGCGCCGCGTGCCGCTGGATCTTGCAGGTGGAAGCGTCGGTCGGAAGCCCGCTGCGAGTTGCGGCCGTCGCCGCCAACGGCGCGACTTGCCGCGTCGAGTCGCCGCAGCCGTTGCCCGAGGCGACGAAACACCCGCTCACGCGCCGAAACGCTCACCGAGCAATTCGGCCGTCTCGGCAAGACGCCCTACCAGTTGCGCCACCTCGAAGCGAAGCTCGACGGCCAGGCGATGATCCCCTTGAGCGAGCTTGGCAAGCTGCGGCATGAAATGGTGCGGCAGTTGGACGCCGCCGTCGCGCAACCGCCTCGTCGAGCTATGCTTGAGCGGTTCCGCATTGGTTGCACTTCGCACATCGACGGAGGAAGACAAGGAGAGGGGGAGAGGGGGAGACAAGGAGACGAGGAGACAAGGAGACAAGGAGAAAGATGTCACGAAATCAGTCTCCCCCTCTCCTTGTCTCCCCCTCTCCCTGTCTTCCTCTCTTCACGTCCTCTGCCGCTCGATGGATCAACTCGAAGCGGCGCTCGATTGCGGCGTAACGAGCGTGATCGCCGATTTCCGCCAGCCGCACCGCTACGGCAACGCCGTCCGCACGGCGCATCTCGGCGGCGCGTCGATCCTGCTGGCCACGCCGCGAATCCACAAGCCCGGCGAGGGGACTGTCCCAATTTTCGCGGGCACCGCGGCGAGCCGTGGTGACGAAAACGGGACTGTCCCCTTCATCGCCGCCCAACGAGTCCGCCATCTTTGAACAATTGGCCGAGCAAAAGCCGGACGGGATTCTCGTGCGAAACCTGGCGGGCCTGGCTTTTTGCCGCCGCAAGGGCTTGCCGGCCGTGGCCGATTTCTCGTTGAACGCCGCGAACGATTTATCCGTCGAGTGGCTTCATGCCCAAGGCGCTCGGCGAGTGACGGCGGCCTACGACTTGAATCGCCAACGATTGCTCGACCTGTGTGGCTCGCCGATAACGGCTTGTGGTGAAGGCGCCGCCGCGCTCGCCGATGGCTCGCGGCTAAACGATGCAGCCGGGACGACTGCACCACAAGTTCCGGCCGAGTGGCTGGAAGTGGTCGTGCATCGCCACACGCCGATGTTCCACTCGGAATACTGCCTGTTTTGTGGAATGCTGTCGTCGGGGAAGAATCGGGCCGATTGCGGCCGCCCCTGCGATCGGCACGAAGTCCGCCTGCGCGATCGCCTCGGCGTCGAGCATCGCTTGTTGCCCGACAGCCAATGCCGCAACACGCTCTTCCACGCCGAGGCCGAGAGCTTGTTGGAGATTGTGCCGAGTCTGCAGCAGCGCGGCGTGCGGCATTTCCGCGTGGAATTGCTCGACGAAAGCTCGGCAGAGGAAGTCCGCCGCGTATTGACGGCCTATCGGCGGATTTGCAGCAACTCATGATTCCCCATCCAAGCCGCATGCGGCTTCGCAAACGATGATTACAGCGATAGACTCACGCGAGCCGACGGGTTGGTGGTCTCGTCCCTGCGGCGGGCGCGACGTGCTGCGGATGGCGGTGCCGTTGATCGTTTCGACGGGGGCGTGGACGGTGATGAATTTCATCGACCGCATGTTCCTCCTGTGGTATTCCGAAGAATCGATGGCTGCCGTCTTGCCCGCCGGCATGGTCCACTTTGCGATGGTCTGCTTTCCGCTGGGGGTGGCATCGTACGTCAACACGTTCGTGGCGCAATACCAAGGGGCGGGGCGTCCGCGCCGCATCGGGCCGGCGGTTTGGCAGGGCCTTCGCCTCGGATTTTACTGCATCCCGCTGTTCTTGGCCTTAGTCCCTTTGTCGCCGTGGATCTTTCGGCTCGCCGGGCACAAGCCGGAGTTGGCCAGCCTCGAGGCGCTGTTCTTCCAAACCGCCCTGTTCGGCGCGGGGGCCGAAGTGATCGCCGCATCGCTCACCGCGTTCTTCATCGGCCGAGGAGTCACGTGGGTCGTCATGCTGGTCGACTCCTCGGCCTGGGCCCTCAACATCGTACTCGATTACGCCTGGATTTTCGGCCACTTCGGGCTGCCGGCGCTGGGAATCGAAGGCGCGGCCTGGGCCACCGTCTGCTCCTTATGGTGCCGAGTCGCCGTCTACACTTTCTTGATGCTGCTGCCGCGCTATCGGCGGCGCTACCGGACTTGGAGCGGCCGGCGATTCAACGCCGCGCTCTTCCGACGGCTGTTGCGCTACGGTGGCCCAAGCGGATTCCAACTGCTGGTGGAATTCGCCGGCTTTACGCTCTTCCTGCTAGTCGTCGGCACCTTGGGCGATACCGCCATGGCCGCCACCACCCTGGCTTTCAACTTCAACACGTTGGCCTTTGTTCCCATGCTTGGTTTGGGAATGGCGCTGAGCACTTTGGTGGGCCAACAACTTGGCGACAACAACCCGAACCTGGCCTCTAGGGCCACGCGGACTTCGCTCTGCATGGCCTTGGGCTACATGGGCACAATGGCCTTGATATACGTGTTATTTCCCAATGTGCTGCTGATCGGCCACGCCGCGAACACGCCGCCGGCCGTGTTCGCCGAGCTGCGCGACACCACCGTGATCCTACTCCGCTTCGTCGCGGCCTATTGCCTCTTCGATGCCATGTGCGTCGTCTTCACAGGCACGCTGAAAGGGGCGGGCGATACCCGCTTCATCATGATTGTGTCGCTGCTGCTGACGCCGATGCCGGTCGCGGCCGCGTGGGTTGGAATCCACTTCTTCGGCCTCGGACTGCTCTGGTGCTGGATCGTCATCACACTGTGGATATGCGTCTCCGGCGTCATCTACCTGCTTCGCTTCCTGCAAGGCCGCTGGCGGCAGATGCGGGTGATCGAGCCTGAGTTGCTGGCGACGTAGCGACCCAAGTTGTGGTGCAGGCGTCTCGCCTGCATGTTCGAGCACGCATTTCTCACCACAGTGGGGCAGACATTCTTGTCTGCCGGGGAGAATCCCGCACCTCTGGCAGACAAGAATGTCTGCCCCACCGGACACCCTGTTGCCTCTTTCCCCTGGCTGGGTGGAAATGCGGGCCAGGCAGGCGAGACGCCTGCACCACAAGTCACTCGTCGGTCTTCGACGCCTCGGCGCGCTCGTCCCACGTCACCGCGGCCGTCCGCTTCTGCAAATCGAGCGTCAGCACGATGTGGTCGCCGATTTGGGCGTCGTGCCGGCGGAGAAAGGCGCCGAGGCCCCAGGCGCGGCCGTCTTTGGTGGCCAACGTGCCGATCTCGCGGCCGTCGGCGTCGACGAACTGGAACCGGCCGTTGACCACCTCGCGCAGCGCCGCCGGAATGGTGATGACGGCGTAGGTGCTGGCCGCCTTCGAGAGCCGATAACTCAGCCAGACGCGGCCGTCGTCGGTCCGGCCGTGGCGGTCCAACACGCGATGGTTCGCACGGCTGGCCCGCCGCTTGGCAAGCAGTTCTTGCACCCGTTCCCTCGAAACCTCCGCCCCCAACAGCCCGTAGATGCTGTGCCCGAACTGGGCAATCACCGGCGACCAGGAAACGAAGGCGTGGAAGCTGAAGCGGTTCATGCCGTCGCCGACGCACAGATCTTCCATGGCGCCGCGCTCCATCACCGGGCCGTGGGCCTTCAGCATGGCAACCAGCTTCGCCTCGACGCCGGTCAGCGACTTCTTCCAGTCGCGCGGCGGATCGGAGATGATGCGGTTATCCTCGACGCGCACCCCGGGCATCCTGCGGCAGAACTCCAGCAGCACCTTTTCCGGCGGCGGCTCCTTCCAGAGGCGACGATTTCGCGCGAGCGCCGTCTGGAGTTGCGCCACGCCGACCTTGCCCGCTACCGCCAGCACCTTGTCGATCGCCTTCGGCAGCCCGTGCGACTGGACGGGCCGAAGGTGGAACCAGCCGCTCGGTTCGTCGAGCCAGGAGAAACCGTCGATCAGCGGCACGGTTTGCCGCACCAGGCGAGACAGCGCGGACGCATCCGCTTTGCCGGCACGCCGGCCGGCGCCGGCCAATCGGCGACTGGATCCGCTTCCTGCTGGAAGCGACGGCGCGGCGCCGGCCCCCTTTTCCACGCTGGCGATCGCGCGTTGCGTCTGTTCGACCGTCGTCAGGCCGTGGAAATAAACGTCCCGCTTGGTCACGTCGATGGCGGCCATGACGGTCGGAATCTGCGAGTGCAGGACGACGAGCCGCCCATCTTGACCACCCCGCACGTTGACGACTTGAAACGTGACGGGCCGATTGAGCAATCGGGCGGCAACGGCGACGCCCTCGATCGACAGGCCCACCGCCGTCAACCCTTCCTGGGCCAACTCCGCCTCCAATTCCGCGGCCGAACAGGGCAACCGGCTCGACATCAGGGCCAGCACGCGGTCCATCGTCGGCGCGGCGATGGTCGAGGTCTTCGCCTTCTTCGTCAGCTTGGCGCACACCTGGCGGACCCGCTCCCTCGTGATGCCGAAACGGGCGCCGACCTCCGTCAGCGTGTGCTGCCGGCCATCTTCCCAACCGTAATAGCCGACGAGGATGTCGCGGTTCCGCTGGAATGGCGACGACGCGAAGATGTCGATGAGCTCCTGCTCCAGAGTCATATCAAGCACCCTTTCGAGCCGGAATGCGAAAGAACGGCCGCATTATAGCCGTGATGACGGGCGCTGGCAAGCGGCCATCGCTGGCATACCATTGACCCCCGGCAGCGGGCCGGGTAATTTGGCAGTCGGCGGTCGGCAGTCGGCAGTCGGCAGTAGATAGCAGATAGGGAAGTGGGCGGTGCGAAGCCGCAAGCGGCTGGCGGTTCCAGATCCTGATCCACTTCCCACTGCCGACTTCCCACTGCCGACTGCTCACTGCCGACTGCCGACTAAAGAAAGGAACGAGACGATGGCTCACGATGTGACATTGATCACCGGCGACGGCGTGGGGCCCGAACTGGCCGCGGCGGCGCGGCGTTGTGTCGATGCTACCGGCGTGGAGATTCGCTGGGACGTGCAAGAGGCCGGCTCGGACGTGATGGAGCGCACCGGCACGCCGCTGCCCGAGGCCACGATGGCGAGCGTCCGCCGCACCCGCTGCGCGCTGAAGGCCCCCATCACCACGCCGGTCGGCACGGGCTTCCGCAGCCTCAACGTCCACATGCGGCAAGCGCTCGGCCTGTTCGCCTGCATTCGCCCCTGCAAGTATTATCCCGGCGTTCGCACGTTTTTCAGCGATCGGGCGGTCGATCTGGTGATCGTCCGCGAGAACACCGAAGACCTTTACGCGGGCATCGAGTTCGAGGCCGGCCAAACGGCGACCGGCGAGTTGTTCGACTATCTCAACAAGATTTCGCCGCAGCGGCCCATTCGCTCGGGCCGCGACGAGACGGGCATTTCGATCAAGCCGATCAGCGTTTCGGGCACGGAACGGATCGTTCGCTGCGCCTTCGAGTACGCCCGCGAAAACGGCCGCAAGAAAGTGACGGCCGTTCACAAGGCGAACATCATGAAGCACAGCGACGGCCTGTTTTTGGCCACCGCCCGCCGGCTGGCGGAAAAGTTCCCCGACGTCGCCTTCGAGGACCGCATCGTCGACAACATGTGCATGCAGCTTGTGCAGAAACCCGAGTTGTACGACGTGCTGGTGCTGCCGAATCTCTACGGCGACATTTTGAGCGACCTGGCGGCGGGCCTGGTGGGTGGATTGGGCGTCGCCCCCGGAGCGAACATCGGCCCCAGCGGCGCCGTCTTCGAGGCCACCCACGGCAGCGCGCCGAAGTACAAAGGGCAAAACAAGGTCAACCCCACGGCGTTGATCCTTTCGGCCATGCTCATGCTGCGTTACCTGAAGGAGACCGACGCAGCCGACCGGCTGGAAAAGGCGGTTGCGGCGGTGATCGCCGAGGGCAGCGACGTGACCTACGACATGAAGCCCGACCGCGACGATCCGACCGCCGTCGGCACGCGCGAAATGGCCGAAGCGATTTGCCGAAAATTGGGATAGCACGCTTTCCAAAAGATTCCGACAGTTTGGCAAAGCCCCCCGATTGCAATCGGGGGGCGTTTCCCGCCGGCAACGACTTTCCGAACAAGTGGCATGGAGATTGGCCTCAGAAAGGAACAACCATGGATCAACCCCCCACCGAGCCGCAAGCCGCATCGCCGCAACACCGTTGGCAGCCGATCGGCTCGATCGACCGCCGCGTGATCGGCGTGTTGGCCGAGAAGGCCAAGACGACGCCCGACACCTATCCCATGAGCCTCAACGCCGTCTGCACCGGCTGCAACCAGAAAAGCAACCGCTCGCCGCTGGTGCAGTTCGAGCCCAACGAGGTGGAAGAATCGCTCGACCGGCTCCGCGAGTTGGGCGCGGTCGGATTGGTCGAGGGTTACGGCCGCGTGCAGAAGTATCGCCACTACCTCTACGAATGGCTCGGCGTCGATAAGGTCGAGCTGGCGGTGATGACGGAATTGCTGCTCCGCGGCGACCAGACCGTCGGCGACCTTCGCGCCCGCGCCTCGCGCATGGAGCCGCTGGCCGATCTGGCGGCGTTGCGGGCGGTGCTCGACTCGTTGAAGGCGAAGGGGCTGGTGATCGCCTTGACGCCCGAGGGACGAGGCCACGTCGTCACGCACGCTCTGTACAAGCCGCGCGAGATCGAATTGCTCAAGGCCAGGTATGCCGGCGGATGGACCGGCTCGCCGGGCGATGAAGAGTCCGCCGCGACGGTTCCGACGGCGGCCGCGTTGCCCCGAGCCGTCACACCGTCGCTTTCTCGGCCCGCTGCGGCGGCCAGCCGCGAAGGCATCGACGTTTCCGCGGTCGAGCGCGAACTGGCGTCGCTTCGGCAGCAGGTTGCGCAGCTTCGGCAAGAACTTGACGAGGTTCGCGCTGCAGCAGTCGCAGACGGCCGACCAGTTGCGATCGTTGCGGGAGTCGCTGGGCGGTTGAGGACCGATGAATCAATAACTGTCGGAATGTCGCCTTTCGCTTCGCGAAAGAACGCGGCTTTCGCGGAGCGAAAGGCGACACTTGTATCCTCGCCAATTCTATGACGCCGCTTCGCCGCGCGGCGACGGATCCGCGATCGTGAAGTAAAACGTCGTGCCCTCGCCGACGGTGGAAGCCAGCCAAATTCGTCCCCTGTGCCGCTCGACGATTTTCTTGCAGATTGCCAGCCCGATTCCACTTCCCGGATACTCGCGGCCGTGCAAGCGGCGAAAGGTGCGGAAAATCTGCTCGAAATGCTCTTCCGCGATGCCGACGCCGTTGTCCTCTACGGCGAACCGCCAGCCGTCTGCGGTTCGAGCGGCGCTCACGCGAACGCTGGCACTCCCGTCGCGGCGGAACTTGATCCCGTTGTCGATGAGATTCTGAAGGAGTTGGACCAATTGGGTCTGGTCGCCCATGACCGTGGGCATGGGGCCTATCTCGATCTTTGCGTCGTGCGCCCGAATCGAACCTTCGAGATTGGCCATCGCTTGGGCCAAGACCGATTGCATGTCAACCGCTTGCAGGGGTCTGACCGAGCGACCGGCCCGCGAATATTCGAGAATGTCTTCGATCAGCCGGTCCATGCGTGCGGCCACCGCGACGATCTGTCCGAGATAGTCGTGGCCGTTTGCGTCGAGGCGATCGCCATACTCCTCCGAGAGCAGTTGGCAATAGCCCGAGATCGTCAACAACGGAGACCGCAAGTCATGGGCGACGACCGACGCGAATTCTTCGAGCTCGCGGTTGCTGCGGGCGAGTTCCTCGGTGCGGAGTGCCACCGCTTGCTCCAAATCGGACGCATAACGATCGACGCGTTCGAGGCACGCGCGGTGAACGTGTCGCAGCAACTCGCTCGGATCGCTCAGTTTCTCGAGGTACGCGAATGCCCCGAGGTTCAGGGCCTCCTTGACCGCGTCGTAGGAGGCGCAGCCCGTGTAGATGATCACGCGGATCTGCTCGTCAACGTCGCGGATGCGTTGCAGCAGTTGGGTTCCGCTCAGATCGGGAAGGCGGTAATCGACCACCGCCACGTCAAAGTCGCGCTGTTGCACGTGTTCCAAGCGCCTCGGCGGCGGAACCGCAGCCGATAACGTGGAATTTCTCCTGCTGCAGAATCTCGCACAACAAGCGCAATTCGCCCGGATTGTCTTCAACCACCAAAACGTTGGAAAAGCGATCGGTTGGCACCGTGGCGACTCCTCTCCCGGGGACTGTCCCCTTCGCCGGGATTCTCCCGGAGCGCGGGCGTTTCGCCCGCAGTCTAAGCCGGCGGACGTGACGCCCGCGCTCCAAGCTCTTGCGGCGTTCCCAAGCCCCCCGATTGCAATCGGGGGGCGTTTCTTGCCGTAAGGACTCTCTGAGCGATTCATTAAGTTGCCAGTTTTGCGGGCATCTGTCCAGTCGGCATGGGGGAAAATCCTGCTTTCCAAATCGACGCGGACGGGGTAGAAAGAGTCTATATGCTGTATCGCTCGCCAAAGAACCTCGTCGCCGCCGCCGTTCTGCTGGCATGTCTGTTTCCTGCCGGGGCGATTGCGGGACGACTTGCCGTCAGTCTCGGCAAGGCCCGGGGCGTGACGTTCGTCGCCGCCATCCAGCGGTGGGACGAGGACGGCAACCTCGCCGCGTGCCGGACCCCAAGGCGAAGATCGATGCCCCCGCCGTCGATGCCAAAGCCATCGATGCGGGCGGCGGCCGCTGGGTGTTCCAGAAGCTCCCGCCCGGCAAGTACGATCTGCTGATTTTGGCGAAGGACCGGCGGCGGATCGAGGGATTCCAGTACGTTCCGGTCAAGGAGTTCGATCCCTTCTTTCCGCCAAACGCTTCGGTCGACGCCGAAACCCGTCGAGTTCATCATTGCCGACATCAAGAAATCGCCGCACTACGAGAACAAGGTCGAGCCGCTGTACCTCGGCGGCGACAAGAAGGCGGTTCGCGTGCTGGTGATGCTGCGTGCGCGACAAGCCGACCAGTTACGAGGGCGATTTCCCCGGCGCGGCCACGATCCGCCACGAAATCTGGCAGTATTCATGGAATTACGGAGGGTGGCAAAAGGAGAAGCGGACGAAAGTGATGGACCGAATCATCCTGCACCGCGACGAGCTCCGCAAGTGGACCTGGCTGTGGGATCCCAAGCTCGGCGGCATCGACGTGCGCGACAAGCCGATCACGATCGAATACGACCTGCCGCGGCCGTCGGGCAAAAAGAAGCTGCCAGGGTTGTATCCGTACTGAAACTGCGGCTAAACTTGTCCCCTCTCCCTCTGGGAGAGGGAAGACAATGTAAAAAAAGCACGGGCGTCATGGGCAGAATCCTTCTGCCCATGACGCCCTCGTCGCACGACGCACACTGTGCAAGCCGCAGAGGGGACGTCTGCGACCCGCGGAAAAAAATCGCTTCGTTCCTCGGTTTAACTCCCGCGTCCACGCGGGGCGACGCCCAATGCAGGGCGGACTTTAGTCCGCCACATTCGGCGGACCAAAGTCCACCCTACATAATCTTGGCAACCTGAGAACCCATAAACGGCTACGCCACTTCCTCCATCTTTACCGGACGCCGTTGGTCGGCCGAAATCAGCGCGGCTTCCAGCACCCGCTGCGTCTGATAGGCGTCCTCGAAATCGGGAATCGGCACCGTCGGCGCCTCGCCCGCCAACACCCGCAGAATGTCGTACGCCTCGTTCGTGAAACCGTGCTCGTAGCCGATCGTGTGGGCGTCGGGCCACCAATTGGCCACGTACGGATGGTCGGCGCCGTGGGTACACATGATCGTGGTCCATCCCTGGACGGCGCGGGCAACGTGGCGTCGTAATATTGCAATTCGTTCATCCGCTCGAAATCGAACTTCAGCGAGCCTTTCGTGCCGTTGATCTCGAAGCCGTTGCGGTTCTGGTTGCCGGTGGCCTGCCGGGCGGCCTCGAAGCTGGCCACGGCGCCGCCGGAGAAGCGGGCGAGGAACAGCACGGCGTCATCGACGGTGACTTTGCCCTTTCCGCCGGCGCCCTCGTCGGCCCGCCGCGATGCCGCCGCGTGGCCACGCCCGTCGGCAGCGTCCGCTCCTTGATGAACGTCTCGGCGATCGCCCCGGCAATCTCGGTGATCTCCTGGCCGGTCACGAATCGGGTCATATCGATGATGTGGGCGTTCAGGTCGCCGTGGGCGCCCGAGCCGGCCAGCGTCTTATCGAACCGCCACAGCAAAGGAACCGATTCGTCGGCCCAATCCTGGAGATAGACCGCGCGAACGTGACGAATCGTCGCCGAGTTTGCCCGCCTTGACCATTTGATGGGCAAACGCGACCGCGGGGCAACGCCGGTAGTTGAACCAGACGAACGTCTTGACCTTGGCGGCCTTGGCGGCCTTGACCATTTCGCGGGCGTCGGCCAGCGAGCCGGCGATCGGCTTCTCGCACGACACCGGCTTGCCCGCGGCGATGGCGGCCTTGGCCACCGGGGCGTGCATGTAGTTCGGCGTGGCGACGTCGACCAGGCCGATCTCGGGCGAGCGAACCAACTGCTCCCAATTGGTCGAGGCGTTCTTCCAGCCCCAGTTGGCGGCAAACAGCGGGGGATTCTCTTCCGGCTGGCCGAAGACGGTGTGCATGACCGGCGTCAGAGGCGGCTTGAAAAACTTGGCCACCTGTCCCCAGGCGTTGGAATGCGACCGCCCCATGAACCCCTGCCCAATCAAAGCCACGTTGATCGTCGCCATGAGACAATTCCCTCCAAGTGATTTGAGTCGTGTTGGAGAATGGTTATAGATCGGTTTCCACATTCTGACAAGAGGCCGGCGAAGAAAAAACACGTCTGGCAATTCGCCCCGAATCCGGGTAGGATTGATAGGCGTTAAACCCTTCGGGAAGGAGGCCGTTATGACTCGCTCGATACAGTACCGTTGGCTCGTCGCCGTCGCGATCGGGTTGGTGGGCGCCGTGGCCCTGAGCGGGCTTTGGCCCCACGCCCCGCTCTACGCCCTGGCCACCGACCGCACCGACACGTACGGCATGGCCACCGGCCCGGTCGACGTCGAGGTCGAGGCCGTCTACTTCCTCGATTTCCTCACCGGCGATCTCAAGGCGTTCGTCTTGGGACAACAGGGCCGCACATGGACCGGCTACTTCCACACCAATGTCGCCGCCGATTTGCAGATCGACCCGCAGAAGAATCCCAAATTCATGATGGTCACGGGCATGATCGCGCTACGGCGAGGCGGCGGAACCCGTCTGCAGCCGAGCAATGCCGTCTGCTACGTCGCCGAGATCACGACCGGAAAGGTTGCGGCCTACGCCATCGCCTGGTCCCCCTCGATGTACAAGGCGAACCAGCCGCAAAGCGGGGATCTGAAGTGCATCGCCATTACTCGCTTCCGCACGCCCGCCGGCGAGGCCCCCGTCGCCGAGCCCGAACCCGCGCCGGGGCGAAGGCGCTAAGGAGCCGTAACGCAGCAGATTGACCGATTGTTGTAGGGTGGATTTCAATCCGCCTCGTGTTTGTTGTAGGGTGGATTTCAATCCGCCTCGTATTCATCAGGCATTTGTTAGGCGGACTAAAGTCCACCCGACACGGCCCCTAAGAACAGTTCCATCCGAATGCAACTGACCATCAACGGCCAATGCCGCCAGATTGCCGAAAACACAACCATCGCCGAATTGCTCGACGAGTTGAAACTCGGCGGCAAGCCGGTGGCGGTCGAGGTCAATCTCGAACTCGTTCCCAGACAGCGTCATGCCGAACATCGTTTGAGCCGAGGGCGACCGCCTGGAAATCGTCACGCTCGTAGGGGGAGGTTAGAAGATGTCCGATACAACACCGCCAGCCGTGCCCCCATCCGATGAACTCCAAATCGGCAACCACAGCTTCTCCAGCCGGCTGATCGTCGGCACCGGGAAGTACCGCAGTTACGAGGGCATGAGCCAGGCGCTCGACGTTTCCGGCACGCAGTGCATCACCGTCGCCGTGCGCCGCGAACGGCTGATCGACGCCCAGGGCAAGAACCTGTTGGATTTCATCGACACGAAGCGATACACGATTCTGCCCAACACGGCCGGCTGTTTCACCGCGGACGACGCCATCCGCGTGGCCCGGCTGGGACGCGAGATCCTCTCGCAACTCGGCAATCCCGGCGCCGACTGGGTCAAGCTCGAAGTGCTGGGCGACACCCGCACGCTCCTGCCCGACCCGGTGGCAAGTCTTGCGGCCACCGAGAAACTCGTGGCCGAGGGTTTTCGCGTGTTGGTCTACACGAGCGACGATCCGGTCGTGGCGAAGCGGCTGAAGCAAGCCGGAGCGACCAGCGTTATGCCCGCCGGCAGCCCGATCGGCTCGGGCCAGGGCGTGTTGAATCCCAACGCGCTGCGGATTTGCCTCGAATATCTGAAAGAGGACGATCCCGAGTATCCGGTGATCGTCGATGCGGGCGTGGGCACGGCCAGCGACGTGACGGTGGCGATGGAGTTGGGCGCCGACGGCGTGCTGCTGAACACCGGCATCGCCCACGCCCAGGATCCGCTGGGCATGGCCCGCGCGATGCGGCTGGCCTGCGAATCGGGCCGGCTGGCGTATCTTTCCGGCCGGATTCCGAAGAAGCTCTACGCCACCGCCAGCAGCCCCACCGAGGGCGTGATCTCGCTGCGCGGCTCGTAGCGGTCGCCACAGAAGTTACCGTGGACGGATTTCCAAATCCGTCCACAGATGTGATCGAGTCGTCCTGACGCGACGTCTTAATAGCCGCCTCGTCAGCGGCTGGTTATCGGGCCGGGTTGCACCTGCTCGGCGGTGGGTTGGCCGGTAATCGTCAGGTAGATGACTGCGTCCATCATCGCGAAGTACGGAGCCACAACGAGAGCGCCCAGCCCACAGGTCAGAATCGTTGCCGCGACTATTATCAAACCGCTGACGAGCTGGATCAGCAACAGCGTCAGTTTGTTTCCTTCCATCAAGGTTCTCGACGTCTGAAGCGATTCGATGATGCCGGCGTTGCGATCGATAACCAGGTACTTGAATTGGGAGACCACCAGCCCTACGTACCAGATCAAGACCACGGCCACGATCGCGCCCACGACAACCAGCCCGATGGCCACTTCTTTGGAAACGAACGCCGCAATTGCCGCCGGAATCATGCACACGGCGAGGATCGCGAGCATGAGCACGCCGACGAGAATCGACGCGACCAGGATGTTGCCGAAATAGGGCAAGCCCTTGAAAACTTCGCTAATTTCAACGGCTTGTCCGCGGGCCTTCTTCAAGAAGAACATCGCCAGTCCGATCCCTATCCAGATTTCGAACAACATCGTGACTATCGGTCCGACAATCGGTACGAAACCGGCGACCATGTTTACGGCGAGATTCAGCGCCCATACGATAACGGCGGCGGCCAGGCACATTCCCCAGTCCATCTTGAACAGAATCCAACTGCGACCGAAGATATCGTTGAAGTCGAGCTTGCCGGGCGCGATGGGACCTCGAGCCGCGGCAGTCACCGCGAACGGGCTGGGCGACTGGTACGGATTGCCCGAATCGGCCGGAAACGGCGGCTGCCGGCCGGCGCCGCCGAACGGAGTCTCGCCGGGCGGGGGCGGCAGCGATCCGCCCGGGCTGGCCGTGCCCGAAGGAATTGTCACAACGGCGCCGCACTCAGGGCACTGCGCCTGCTTGCCGGCGGTATCGTCGGCGGTACGCAGCAGCTTGTTACACTGTGTACAACGAAACTCGATTGGCATCGCATTCCCGCTTTCTTCTCTGTGAATCTACGGATTTGGACGTAGGACGGATTTCCAAATCCGTCCGGTTTTCGGGGATGGATTCGGAAATCCATCCTACAACATTTGCTTAACCTGATCTGCTGTGAAACGCCGCCTTCACCGAGCCGTCGCACAGCACGACCAGCGCCCAGATGCCGAAGGGCAATCCCAAGAGGCAGCATGGCGAAAAGTACGGAACCATTCCGACAATTGCCCCCGCCATCGCCAAACCGTAACTCTCCAGTTTCTTCATCTTCATTGCGCCGACCAACATCAAGACCCCGCCCGGCAGACCGATGGCTGTAATGATAAGGGAAGGAAGGACGTCTTCGAGATTTTGATTTGGCGCCCCCAATGCGCCGGATGCCATCATGAGGATGAATACCAGGGTGAGCAAGTTTTGGATCAGTCCCAACACCGCGGTCACGACCAGAGCAATTGCCGGCCCCGCCACCCGTTGCTTGGCCGCCGCGTCAGTGAGCCGTAGCACGGGGTACGCCGGCGACATGGGGGACTGATACGGGTTGTCGGAAGGCGGTTGGACGTCGGGGATCTGCCCGATGGCGAACGGGTTTCCCCCCGCCGCCGCGGACGGCGGAGCCGGGGTTTCGCCCGCCACGGTGGGAGTGGGAACGGCACTGATTGCCCCGCACTCGGGACACTGGGCATGTCGCCCCGCCGTCTCGTCGCCGGTCCGCAGCAGTCGGTTGCACTGGGCACAACGGAACTCGATCGCCATCGGGCCCTCCCATTCGCCTCCGCGATTCGCCAACGATGCAAGGCAACGCACGGATAACCGCGGTGATTGGGACGTATTTCAACACTTTCTCGTGAACATTGCAAGTTCGATAGACGAAAAGTGTCGCTCGGCTCTCGGCAAATCTTGGGGCTGCGATGAAGATTGGCTCCTCTCGCGATCGGCCGGAAATCCTCGATAAAACGAGTTGCAGGCCAAGACCCTATCCCCTAAAATAGAGGGCGGGTTCGTTTTAGGGTCGTTAACCGCCCTTCAAGGCGAGATTGATGCCGATGTCCACCGTTGCCGACGTCTCACCACCGATGGTTTGGACCACGGTCGCCGATCTCTTTGAGCAACTGGGGCAAGTCCCCCAGGGGCGCGTTCGCCTTGTTCCAACGCCCGGGACGGCCACCGAGCAGGACGTACTGAACTTGATCGACCATGCCGACTGCATCTGCGAGTTGGTAGACGGTGTTTTGGTGGAGAAAACCATGGGTTATACGGAGTCGGTGCTGGCGGGGGCGATCATCGAGTTGTTGCGTCCGTTCGTGCGAAAACACAAACTCGGCATCGTCTCGGGGGAAGCTGGAACGCTCAAGATACTTCCACGGCAAGTTCGGATTCCCGACGTCGCTTTCGTAAGTTGGGACCGCTTTCCCGGCGGCAAGTTTCCCAAGGCGCCGATTCCCGCCGTCGCGCCCGATTTGGCCGTTGAAGTGCTCTCCGACAGCAACACTGAAGGCGAAATGCGGCGGAAACTGCAAGATTACTTCACCGCCGGCGTTCGCCTAGTGTGGTACGTTGATCCGCGCACCCGCACCGCGTCCGTCTATACTTCGCCCGAGCAATGCACCGTGTTCGACGAGAACGGCGTGCTAACCGGCGGCGATGTCCTGCCCGGTTTCGAGTTGCCGCTGCGGGAACTGTTTGCCGAAATCGAAGGCAAGTAGCTATACCGCTCTTGTCACATCGCCTTCTTCTCTGCCCGCGGTCTAACGCCCAAATTCGTAATTGCTTCCGCCACGAGGCACAAACCGGCAAACACGACAAGACCTGCGCCTTGCAGAGTATTCCCGCAGATGAACCCGATGACAAAAGAGCAGATTGCACCCAAGAGAAGCAATCCCGCGTAGGGACTCATAACGATTCTCCTTGAATTGTTCGTTGCTTCATGGCTTCCAGGCTAATCGGCTTCTCTTCGCGCCGTTCGGCCACGACCGCCAAGTCGTGCAGGTCTTCCATGAGTTTCTGATACTGCCCGGCAGGCATAATCACGGCGGTGCGCTTGCCGCGACCGTCAACGACGTACTGTTCTCGCGCCATGCTCACGAAGCACCTCCCCTCGACTGTAGTAGAGCAGCTATGCCAATTCTACCCCCGCTCGCCCGCCCCCGCTAGCCAATCGCCGGCCAATCGGAGACAATAGGCAAATTCTGCGACCCGTTTTGCCGATAAACTCAAGCCCTTTGGAAAACTTTGAAAATACGGAGAAGAACATGAGTTCGACGATTGTAGACATTCGCGCCCGACAAATCCTCGACAGCCGCGGAAACCCCACCATCGAGGTTGACGTGGAACTGGCCAGCGGCGCTTTCGGCCGGGCCGCCGTGCCGAGCGGGGCTAGCACGGGCGTGCACGAGGCCCTGGAATTGCGCGACGGCGACAAGACCAAATACCTCGGCCGCGGGGTGCTTAAGGCGGTCGATAACGTCAACACGAAGCTGGCCGACGAGCTTTGCGGCATGGACGCCCTCGATCAGGTCGCCCTCGATTACCGCATGAACGATATCGATGGCACCGAGAACAAGAAGGAATTGGGCGCCAACGCCATCCTCGGCGTGTCGCTGGCCAACGCCCGGGCCGCGGCCGATCACTGCGGGCTGCCGCTGTTCCGCTATCTCGGCGGGTGCAACGCCCGGCTGCTGCCGGCACCGATGATGAACATCATCAACGGCGGCTCGCACGCCGACAACGCCGTGGACGTGCAGGAGTTCATGGTCGTGCCGCTGGGCGTCGAGACCTTTACCGACGCCATCCGCTGCGGCTGCGAGGTGTTCCAGAACCTCAAGGCGGTGTTGAAGTCGAAGAAGCTTTCGACGAACGTCGGCGACGAGGGCGGTTTCGCCCCCGACTTGAAGAGCAACGCCGACGCGCTCGACGTGATCGTCGAGGCCATCGGCAAGGCCGGCTACGAGCCCGGCAAGCAGGCGTTCGTCGCCCTGGATCCGGCCGCCTCGGCGTTCTACGACACCGATAAGAAGCGGTACAGCGTCGACGGCAAGGACATCACCGCGGCCCAGTTGGTCGATCTCTACGCCAAGTGGGTCGAGAAGTATCCGATCTGCTCGATCGAAGACGGCTGCGCCGAGGACGATTGGGAGGGCTGGAAGCTGCTGACCGATCGGCTTGGCAGCAAGATTCAAATTGTGGGCGATGATTTGTTCGTCACCAACACCCAGCGGCTGCAGCGCGGCATCGACGAAGGCGTGTGCAACAGCATCCTCATTAAGGTGAACCAGATCGGCACGCTGACCGAGACGATCGAGGCCATCGACCTTGCCCGGCGAAACAACTATACGACCGTCATCAGCCACCGCAGCGGCGAGACGGAGGATTCGACGATCGCCGACCTGGCCGTGGCGATGGGCACCGGCCAGATCAAGACCGGCTCGGCCTCGCGAACCGATCGCATGGCGAAGTACAATCAACTGCTGCGAATTGAAGAGATCCTCGGCGAGGCGGCCCTCTACGGCGGACCGCTCTTCCCGAAAAAGAAATAAGAGGTTCTAACAAAACCAGTATTTCCTGATCTGTCCAATGTTGCTAAACTCTCGGGCTAACCTGGTCAACCAACAGATATGTCAGGGAGGATATTATGGCCAAGCCACTGCTGCCCGATGCGCTTTGGGAGCGAATCAAGCCTTTGCTGCCGCGCGAACGCGGCAAGCCGAAAGGAGGCCGACCGCGAGTTTCCGATCGTGCGGCGCTCACGGGGATTCTCTTCGTATTGAAAACGGGTTGTCCGTGGGAATATCTTCCGCAGGAGTTGGGCTGCGGATGCGGCATGACGTGCTGGCGACGACTCCGCGACTGGCACGTGGCTGGTGTCTGGAAGCGGATATGGAAGCTACTTTTGGACGAATTGGGATTGGCAGGCCAAATCGACTGGTCAACATCCGCGATCGACAGTTGCTCCGTGCGAGCAGTTTTTGGGGGGCAAAAACGGGCCCAAATCCCACGGATCGAGGCAAGAATGGCTCGAAGCGTCATCTGATGGTGGACGGCAGCGGCACGCCTCTGGCCATTACCCACACCGGCGCGAATTGCCACGATTCGGAGATGGCTATTCCTTTGGTCAACGCAGTTCCACCGATCAAGCAACCTCGCGGCGCACCGCGCAAGCGTCCCGATGAACTGCTCGCGGATCGAGCCTATGATGCGGAAGCCAAGATTCGTAAACCCCTGCGCAAGCGGAGAATCAAGCCGCTGGTTGCTCACCGCAACACCGAGCACGGCAGCGGCCTGGGCAAATTCCGCTACGTCGTTGAAGCCTGCTTCGATTGGCTCTTCAACTGGCGTCGTCTGCGGGTGCGTTACGAGAAACGACCGGACATTCACGATGCGTTCCTAATCATCGGTTGTGCCATGATCTGCTGGAACCGCGTACTGGAGTTTTGTTAGAACCTCTAAGAGTGAGTGGAATAGACCACGGAGACGCGGAGAGTCCCCTCTCCCTTTGGGAGAGGGTTAGGGTGAGGGCCGTGCGAATTTGGAGATTTGTCGACTTGGAGATTTGGGACTCGGCGTCTTGCATCCCCGCTTCAAGCCCTCACCCCCGGCCCCTCTCCCAAAGGGAGAGGGGAGAATCGTTCCGTGTCCCCGTGGAGTTCTTTCCCTTCGTCTTCCCGCAACCACCGGCCGACCGATGATGATTTTTGTCGAGAGTCCGTGGCCGATTCTTTTCATCGGCATTGCCGTCGAAGCCGTGCTGGCGTTCTTGCTGTTGCGGACGGGTCTTGGCAAGTTCCTGATCGCCATGAGCGTCGTGGCAGTCGTCGTCGCCGCCGGCTTGATCGTCGAGCATTTTGTGCCTACCGATCGGAAAGCCGTCACGCAGACGCTCGATGCGGCGGTCGCGGCGGTCAAGAGCAACGATCTTCAGGGCGCGCTCGACTGCATCTCGCCGTCGGCGGAAGCCCCCCGATATCTGACCCGCTTGGTGTTAAGCCGCGTCGATGTCAAGGAGGCGCACATCAGCAGTCTGGAAATCAAGGTCAACCGCCTGACCAGCCCCCCTTCGGCCGAAGCGAAGTTCCTCGCCGTCGGCAAAGGAAAAGACCGCAAGGGCGAGTGGCCCTACGAGGGCTTCGCCCGGCATGTGGCACTCACGCTGCGGTTGGAGGGCGGCCGTTGGCTCGTGACCGGCTACAAGATCGAGGACTTCGATAAGCTGTAGCCATGAAACAACTGCGTAATGCGGCGATTCTTGTCGGACTGGCGGCCTACGCGATCGTTTTCTATACGACGCCGATGCCGAGCCTCTCCCGCTTGAGCGAGACGGTCAAACCGTGGTGGCGGGGCGAGCTGGTCTTCGTCACCATGTTCCGGCCGGATGAATGGCTGCTGGCCAACTGGTTCGGCTCGCCGCCCCAATTCAGTTTGGACGATCGGGTGCTGGTATTGCTGGGGGCCGGATTCATTCTCGCCTGGGCCGCCGCCCTGGGCTGGCTGCTGCTTTCGATATGCCGCGTCACGCGCGGATTGACGCGTCTGGAAACCACGGTTTTCTCGACGGCCGTCGGGCTGAACCTGCTGAGCACGTGGACATTGGCGGCGGGGCTGTTCGGGCAGCTCGGCCGGCTGCGGGCCGTCGGCGGGCCGGCGTTGCTCACCTTCGCGGCCGCCGCCGGCTACTGGTACTGGCGGCGACGCTCCAACAACCGCACTTTCGCGCCGGCAGCCCCCGCAACCCTAGGCAATATCGAAGACGTCCTTGCCGCGGCGGCGGGTCAAATCGAGGCCGCAGCGGCGTTCGAACGTGCCGTTGCGGCGGCAGTTCAACCGCTGCCTCAACGGCGCTCTTCGTCGCCGCAACGCCGCGATCAGATATCGCCCCAGCAGCGCGCGCAATGGCAACGTCGCGAAATGCTCGTCGCCGCTTATCGCCGCTGCCTCAATTTCGTCGGTCGGCACTGGCTCTGGCTCGGCTTGCCGTTCGTGGCGGCAATTCTCTTGGCTGCCATGCTTCCGCCGACCGAGTTCGACGTGTGCGAATACCATTTGCAGGCCCCGAAGGAGTTCTATCAACGGGGCCAAATCGCGTTCCTCCCGCACAACGTGTATGCCAACATGGCCCTGGGCGCCGAAATGCTCAGCCTGCTGGGGATGACGATGGTTCATGACTGGTGGTGGGGGGCGCTGGTGGGCAAGACGGTCATCGCGGCCTTCACGCCGCTGTGTGCCCTGGGACTGTTGGCCGCCGGACGCCGCTTCTATTCGACCAGCGCCGGCGTGGTCGCGGCCCTGGTCTACATCTCGATCCCCTGGCTGACCAGTACCTTCTTCGTCCCCAACGTCAACGTATCGTCGTCGGGCATGATCGAGGGGGCGTCCGCCTGTTACCTGTTCCTGGCGCTGTACGCCCTGCTGTTGTCGCGAGGGTGTGCTACGCATTCTCCGGCACCGCCGAATGCCCCATCATCGCAATGGGGGGGCTTTTCTCGGTGCGGAGACGTTGCCGAAAGCCATCCGACGGCCCTTGTCGCCCTGGCCGGCTATCTCGCCGGCGGGGCCGTGGCCACGAAATACCCGGCCGTGCTATTTGTGCTGGTCCCGATGGCAATCTGGACCCTCTTCGGACGCTCCTGGCGGAAGGAAAGCAGCATGGATCGCCCGGCAGCAAGAGAGCTGCCCGAAGTCGAGCCGCTCACGCCGACGCCTCCGGTGCTGAGCCCGGAACCCCGAACCCTGAACCCTCTGGCAGCCCTGGCCGTCTTTCTGCTGGCGGCCGCGCTCGGCTGCGGACTGTGGTTCGGCAAGAATTGGGCCTTGACGGGCAATCCGACATACCCGTTGATGTACGGGGTCTTCGACGGCGCCACCTGGAACGCCGACAAGGAGATGCGATGGAATCGAGCCGCATCTTCCCCACGATTTTTCGCCCGAGACGCTCGGCAAAGACTTGGGCGGCGTACTGATGACGAGCGAATGGATTAGTCCCTTGGTCGTGCCGCTGGCGCTGTTGGCATTTCTGGGCTGGGCCGACAAGCCGGTTGTGATTTGGCGGCGGCTCCGCTGGGAACTGTTGGTCTACGTGGCCTTCGTCATCGCCGTATGGTGGCTGTTTACCCATCGCATCGACCGCTTTTGGATACCCGTGTTGCCGGTGATGGCTTTGCTGGCCGGGGCGGGGGCTTGCTGGAGTTTCGAGGCTTGGTGGCGACGCGTCTTGAAGGGCGTGCTGCTGGCCGCGTTGGGAGTGAACTTCCTGATATCGTCGGCCGGCCCCGGCAACGCCTGGTTCGTCCCGCTCGCCCAGCTTCGCAACGACCCAACTTGGCTTACCCCGTGTCACTACTACTTGAACAATGACGCTGACCGGGGCGCGGTTCTGGCCGTCGGCGATGCCGCCGTCTTCGACCTGAAGCCGACGGTCTTTTACAACACCTGTTTCGACGACTGCGTTTTTGAACAATTGGTCAGAGATAAATCGTCGAAGGAGGATCGGCCGGAGAAGCAGCTTCGGCCGGCCAAGGAGATTCGGGCGGAATTCAAGTCGCTCCGCATTGCTTACGTCTTCGTGAACTGGAAGGAGATCGGCCGCTATCGCGACACCTACGGCTTCACCGATTTCGTTCAGCCGGAGGTCTTCGACCGATTGGTGAAGGAAGGCATCTTGGAGTTGGTGCCGCAGAGCGTCGAACCCCTGAAGCAGATCTATCGCGTGAAATTGTAGGAGTCGCCTTCTACAGTCCCTCCCGTTGCTCTGGCAAACCGGCGGCCGATCGGATAAAATGGGCGAAATTGACGGTCTTCGACCTCGACTGAGGGAAAAACATGGCTCGTAAGATATTGAATCGCAAAGAGTTGCGTGAAGAGAACGACACGGCGGAACGCGCTGCCGCCGAGCCGAAGGTCGCGGCCAAGAAGGCCCCCGCCAAGCGCAAGAGCCGCGCCAAAGTGGTCAAGGAGGTTCGGCTCAAGGCGTTTTGGGGCGTCTTCAACCAGTCGATGCGACGCGTCGCGCTGTTCGAGTACAGCCAGCGGAAAGAGGCCGACAAGAAGGCCGCCGACCTTAGCGAGTCGCAGAAAACCCCCCATTTCGTCCAGATCGTCAAGGAAGTGATTGAAGAATGACGAAGCTCGAAGGACGAACGACGAAGGAAGCACGAAACTCGAAATCCGAATGACGAAGTCTTATTCGTCATTTGAGCTTCGTCATTCTTTCGTCATTTGAACTTCGTCATTCGTCATTTTGCCCGCCCGTCTCTGCATTGAGCCAGGCCAGATACTCGCCGCTGCCCGCGGCAATCGGCATCGCCAGGATTTCCGGGACTTCATAGGGGTGCAGCCGGCGAATCGTCTGTTCGACGCGATCGTAGAGGTCGCGGCGGCTCTTGGCCCAGCATTGCCACTCCTGGGCAGTCTCGATCTTTCCTTGCCAGCGGTAGGTGCTCGTGATCGGCCCCGTCACCTGGGCGCACGCCGCCAATCGCTCTCCGACCAACGCTCGGGCGATCTGCTCGGCGTCTTCGCGGCGTTCGGTCGTGGTGACGACTTGGATGTAATCGGTCATGGCACGAGTGTAACGCAAGAAGGGGAGTTGGGGAAGAATGGATTGGTGAAAAGAACGAGATGCCAAAGTGCAAACGCCCCGCGACTGCGTTCGCGGGGGGAGCAAAGTGACAAGAAGCCGCCGCCCCCCCGCGAACACGGTTGCGGGGCGTTTGTTCGACCCGATCATTCTTTCTTCTGCGAACGTCAGACCGTAGAATACCGACATGTGCGGACG
The DNA here is from genome assembly GCA_963719005.1 of uncultured Planctomycetia bacterium. Lineage (GTDB taxonomy): Bacteria > Planctomycetota > Planctomycetia > Pirellulales > Thermoguttaceae. The sequence goes on along the minus strand of CAVRAR010000013.1, from coordinate 27,212 downwards.
ATTCACACTCCGAACGCCGGCCAGCACGATCGCCGAGCAGTTTGCGCTGCTCGAGGTTCCGGTCTTTGCGGCGCGTTTCAACATTGCTCCGAGCCAGCCGGCGCCGGTCATTCGCCTGCCGCAGGGAGAAAACCCGCAACGCCGAGAGCTGGTTTGGCTGCGTTGGGGTCTGGTTCCTGCCTGGGCGAAAGACCGCGCGATCGGCAACCGCTTGATCAACGCCCGGGCGGAGTCCGCGGCGGAGAAGCCGGCATTTCGAGCGGCGATGCGACGGCGGCGTTGCCTGGTTGTCGCCGACGGCTTCTACGAATGGCAGCACGGCGGCCGCACGAAGCAGCCCTACTTCCTTCGTCTCCGTGGCGACGGGCCTTTCGCCTTCGCCGGCGTTTGGGAAGCGTGGGAAGCGGCCGACCATTCCACGCTCGAAACCTGCGCGATCCTGACCACCGCCGCGAACGAGCTGGTTCGCCCGATGCACGACCGAATGCCCGTCATCCTCTCCGCGGCCGGCTGCGCGGCCTGGCTCGATCCGACGATCGAGGATCCGCGGCAGCTTACGCCGCTGCTTACGCCATACCCAAGCGACGAGATGGAAGGCCGAGCGGTAGGCGATTTCGTCAATAGCCCCTCGCATGATTCACCGCGATGCCTCGAACCGGCGTTGCAAAAAGGCAACGTCACCCTCCCGGGGCTATAGTAGGAGGCGACTCCTATCGCCGATTTCTTCGCCGGTCTTCGGCGTTTTCCCTGCGCAATCGGCGACGCGACTTCGGCTCCTGCAATTGACTCCGAGCCTCTCGGAATGACCCATCCATGCGGCTATTTGCCTGTAAAATCGCGATGTTACCCTCCACCGGGGCATGAGCAATTTGCCATTCGACAAATGGTAACGTAGGTTTGTGGCGAAGTTATCCCGTCTTCTCGCCAGTCTTTTCGCTAGTCAAGTCGCACTATGTCTGCCGCATTGCCCAATCCATCCGCGTATCGGGAGGATGCACTGAACGCCCTGATCGAAATCCGGGCGTGCCACGACGAATTGCGGACATTCCTGGCCGAAACGTTCGATCGCCTCGACGAAGTGCTCGACAGACTCCGAAACGAGGAGCCCGCGCCGGCCCGCGTCGAACGGCACGCGGATCCGGCTGCGATGCAAGATCAGATCGATCGCTTGACCAGCCTGGTCACCGAGCTGGCCCAAACCGTCAAACAGCGAGAGGGCACACCGGCCGCGGAAAATGGGGCTCAGTCATCAGAAGCGGAAACATAGGCATGCAAGCAGTGGAACAGGCGATTTTCGCGTTGCTGGCTGGCGACCACGTGGCCGGCTATCGAGTCATCGCCCGAAGCGAGGGCGTTTGCGACGCGGATGCGGGCGAGCTGGCCGTTTGGGGGCCGACCCACGATTCCATGCTCGCCTTCAGCCGCGATGCTGAAAGCCTCAATTTCCATCCGCTGCCCAGCGGCGCCTACTGTGTTTCGCTTACTACTTGGGCCGATTGGGACCGCAACGGCATGGGGCAAAGCGTCTCGACGCGCTGTCTCGTCGTGCCGCGCGAAGTGCTCGCCCGCTTCGGCAACAACCCCTTCGCGCTGCTTCGCGCCGCGACGGCCAGCGAGACGTGGCCGTTGGGCGACCTGCACGACGCGAAGCTCGACCCGCTGGCGATCGCCGGCGGCGCGGCCGTCGTGGACGAGCCGCTTATCGAGCAACTGGCGATCTATCCCGGCGCGGAAAACATGGCCGCGCTGGTGCAGGCGGCGTGCGAGGCGCCGTGCCTGGCCGTCTCCGGCAATCCCTCGCCCACGCAACTGATCGCCGGGCTGTTCAGTTGTCTCCCGCCCGAGTGCCGGCCCGAGTTTTCCTTCTCGACTGGTCTGAAGTTCTCGCCGCGGCGGCCGTTCCGCATCGTGGCGCTTTCGGACGACCCCGCCGAGCGGCAGTGGGTCGCTCACTATCCCAACGTCGCGGTGTTGGACGTGTGCGGCAGCGAATTGCCGCCGGCGACGCCGCTGGACGGCTGGGCCCGCTTGATCGAGCGGACCCTGGCCGCCGGCCACGTCGGCTTCCTGGCCGCGCAGGAGTCGAAGCGGCGATTCCAACTGAAACTGGACGACTTACCGGCCCTCGGCCTTCAATTGCTCGAGGAGTTCGATGTTTCGGAGCTTGACGACGGCGAGACCGCCGACAAGGGGCCGTGGCAATCCTCTACGGCCCTCGGCCAACGGGCCCACGCGGCTCATCATCAATTCGGCAAGGGCATCGAGGCCGTTCCGGCAGCCCTAGCGTCGCTTGCCCCGCCCTCGGCAATTCTCGATCCCAACTCGCCGGAGGTTCTGGAAAAGCTGGAACAACTCGACGATCTGGTGTACGAAGCCATCAGCGGTCACTCCGACACGCTGGAACGACTCCGCGAACAGTGGCCCAAGATCGCCGCGCAGTTGGGCAAACCGTTGCTCGACGAGTCGCTCGAACAGTACCTGCGGTATGCCCTGTCGATCTGGGACGAATGCACGGATGCCGACGGCGTCCGCGACCCTTCCCGCGCCATCCAGGCCCTCGACGTTCTCAGCCTTCTATTCGGCAGCACGACGTGAATCGGCTTCGCCCGCCTTTCTCGGCTGCCGAATCATTGACATCCACGATGCTCCCGCCGAGAATGGTTGTCGCGTCTAACGAGTTCGTAGTCCGACTTTAAGACGGAATCCGCCGGCCGAAGCCGGGACTACGAACCGCGAGCCATTGGATTGGAGACAACCATGAGAACCCTGATTCTGACTGTCGCTGCGATAGGTCTGAGTTGTGCCGCCTGCTCCGCAGAGTCTCCGTCACCGACGTTCAAGAAACTCCGGCTGACCGACAAGTTTTACTGTGAAGGGGCGTACTACGCCGACTTCAACAAGGACGGCCATCTGGACGTCGTCTCCGGGCCGTACTGGTACGAAGGCCCCGACTTTTGCAAGCGGCACGAAATCTATCCGCCCAAGGCTTACGATCCCAAGGAGTACTCCGACGTCTTCATTACCTTCACCGGCGACTTCAACGGCGACGGCTGGCCCGACGTTCTCTACGTGCCGTTCCCCGGCGGCGAGGCCTATTGGTTCGAGAATCCGGCCGGCAAGAAGCAACCGTGGAAGAAGCATTTTGCGCTGAAGGACGTGGGCAACGAGTCGCCGCGGTGGGCAGACGTCAACGGCGACGGCCGGCCGGAGTTGATTTACAACGAGACCGGCCGCTTGGGCTACGCCACCTACGACCCCGCCAAGCCGGATCGGCCCTGGGTGTTTCATCCGGTCACGCCAAGGCGAGATTACTATCAGCGCTTCACGCACGGCCTCGGCTACGGCGACATCAACGGCGACGGACGCATCGACCTCATCGAGAGCGCCGGCTGGTGGGAGCAGCCCGCCCAGCCCAAGTCGGGCGAACCCTGGATCTGGCATCCCTTCCACTTCGCCGACGCCGCCGCGCAAATGCTCGTCTACGACGTCGATGGCGACGGGCTGAACGACGTTATCACCGCGTGGAACTGCCACGGGTACGGCTTGCTCTGGTACAAGCAGATTCGCAACGCCAAGGGGGAGATCACCTGGCAACAGCACGTGATCCTGCCGCCCAAGCCCGATCTGAAGTCCGACGAACTGCGGTTTAGCCAGCCCCATGCCCTCGAACTTGCCGATATCAACGGCGACGGACTCAAGGACTTTGTCACGGGCAAGCGATTCTGGGCGCACGGCCCAACCGGCGACGTCGAGCCGAATGCGCCCGCGGTGGTCTACTGGTTTGAGTTGCGGCGCGACAAGAACCACGGCGTGCGATTCATTCCCCACAAGATCGACGACGATTCCGGCGTCGGCACCCAGGTGACCGCGGTCGATCTCAACGGCGACGGCGTCGCCGACGTGATTGTCGGCAACAAGAAGGGGACGTTCGTCTTCCTCAGCCAGCCGGGAAAACCCTAAACCGCTCGCGGTTTTGCAGGACTCAGCGGTCAATGCCGACTCTTGACGCGTCCGCATTCACCCCCTAGGATGACGGAATGGAACAGCCCGCCGTCTCACCGTTGCTCAGCCCCGAGTTGCTTGCCCGGCTGGAAAAGATGGAGTTGGTCAGCCGGAAGGTGTTTCGCGGGCGGATGAAGGGGGAGCGACGCAGCCCGCGGAAAGGCCAGAGCGTCGAGTTCGCCGACTTCCGCAACTACGTGCCCGGCGACGACCTGCGGTTCGTCGATTGGAACACCTACGCCCGGCTCGAAAAGCTCTTCCTGAAGATGTTTCTCGAAGAGGAAGACCTGCACTTCTACGCCCTGATCGACGCCAGCAGTTCGATGGATTTCGGCAATCCGACGAAGCTGAGGTTCGCCGTGCAATTGGCGGCGGCCCTGGGGTTCATCGGGCTGGTGCGGGGCGATCGGGTGAAGATCGAAACCGTCGGCCAATCGCCCCGCGAGTCCGCCCCCGCCTTCCGCGGCCGACGCAGCCTCTGGCGCATGCTCGAACACCTTGAACAGATCGAGGCGAAAAAGGGGTCAGGTCCAATTGGTACGCAGCACCCGGAGGGCCGTTCCGGCCAATTGGCCCCGACCCCTTTTTCGCCGTCGTTGGCCGAGGGCGTCAAGAGTTTCTGCCTCCGCAATTCCGGCAAGGGCATCGTCGTACTGATTAGCGATTTGATGGACAAGGCCGGCTACGAATCGGCCCTGCGATATTTGGCCTCGCGGCAGATGGACGTCTACGTGATCCACGTCCTTTCGCCCGAGGAGTTCGAGCCCGACGTGCAAGGCGACCTGCGGCTGGTCGATTGCGAGGACGGCGACGTGGCCGAAGTGACCGTGACCAGCGTCGTTGATGAAGCGTTACAAGCAGACATTGGCCGCCTTCGTCGATTCCGCCCGCGAGTTCTGCTCCCGCCGCGGCATGATGTATCTCCTGGCCCGCAGCGAGACGTCGGTCGAGCAGCTTTTGACGGGGTATTTGGCGACGCGGGGGTTGGTGCGGTAACAGGAAAGTAGGGCAAAGAGGCGATGAAGATAGAACAGTTCGACTTCATCAAGACGATGAAGGAGTTTGTCGCAGTTTCCGCGATTGGCGTCTCGACCTTACGAAACCAAGGGAAGGGTGTTCTCCGTACCGCCAAAGGAATCTTGGCCGCGCTGGACCTATCATCTCTCAATAGTTTGTCGAGCGGCGAGTACCGAAAGTGGCTTGATGATGTTACCGTATCGATCCTCTCGCAATGGCCTGCGCCAGGTCGCCCTTGGGGTGCAGCACGTAAGTCTGTAAACATCTTCTTGCGAGATACTTTGTACAACCAGTACTTGAATTCGGAGTATAATGTCTCGCATGTCGAGAAGTGGATGGAAGTCGCACTTGATAGCGCGGTTGGCAGGGGACTTCGCGAAGAATACCCACACCTGCCTACATGGCCAGGTCTCAAACACCTTAACCAGGAGATAAGCGACCAATATCAAAGCTGCGCCCGAGAGTTGGCCGACCGGCACGAGATCCATCGTGTCCATGTGGATATGTGGTTGTGGCTGCAGAATCGGTGAAACTCCGAGCGAGGGCCGTTTACGGCCCTTTTCCGCGCAGCGGTAATCGGCCCGGCGTTTACGCCGGGTTCGAGAGGAGGTGAAACAGTTGCGCTGTCAGGCCCGTTCACGGGCCTCCTCGTCGCGCGGGGCGTTTGCTCCCGGACCGACCCGAGCAGGAGCCCCGTGAACGGGGCTGACAACGACATCATGTTGATGTCTCTTGAACCCGGCGTAAACGCCGGGCCGATTACCGCTACGCGGAAAGGGCCATGAATGGCCCTCAAATGCAGGCAACGATCATTCAAACCGAGAAACGCAGGATCATGTCTCGCAACTACTACAGCGAAATCAACTTACACCTGACCCGGCACACGAAGGACAGCCTTCCGCTGCTGACGCCTGCCGTCGAGCCGTTGGTTCATCGCTACATCAAACAGCGGTTGGTCAACACCGAAGGGGTATTCGTTCACGAGGTCGGTGGCACAGAAACGCACGTGCATGTGGTCGTAACCGTCCCGCCAACCATCGCCCCAAGTGAGCTTGTCGGCCAACTGAAGGGCGCCTCATCGCACGAAGTGAATCAGCAGGTCGGAAATCGCGACAAGACGCTCCAGCGGCAATCGGGCTACGGCATCACAAGTTTCGGGACCGGCGATTTGGAATGGGTAAAAAGCTACGTCCGCGACCAACGGCAGCATCACGCCCAGGGGAAGACCTTTGACCGCTTGGAACGGATCACAACCACATAATGCCCAACTTCCTCAACATGCTCTCCTGGTGGCAATGGGCGATCCTGGCGGCGGTGCCGCCGGCGATTATCCTGCTTTACTTCTTGAAGCTGAAGCGGCGGCCGATCGAAGTGCCGAGCACCTACCTCTGGCACAAGTCGACCGAAGACCTGCACGTCAATTCCATCTGGCAGCGGCTTCGCCGAAACCTGCTGCTGTTCCTGCAATTGCTCATCATCGCGCTGGCGGTCGCGGCCCTGCTGCGGCCGAGTTGGCAGGGAACCAAGCTGATCGGCAACCGCTTCATTTTCCTGGTCGATAATTCCGCCAGCATGACCGCCACCGACGTAAAACAGACGCGGCCGAACATGAAGCGGACCCGGCTGGACGAGGCCAAGGAACAGGTCGGCGGACTGATCGACCAGATGCGGTCGGGCGACGTGGCGATGCTCATCAGTTTCTGCGATTCCGCGCGGGTCGAGCAGAGTTTCACCGACAACCGCCAGCAATTGCACCAGGCGTTGGACGCGATCCAGCCCACTGCGCGGACCACCTCGCTGCTGGAAGCCCTGAAACTGGCGGCCGGGCTGGCCAACCCCGGCCGCAGCGCCGAGAACTTTAGCGACGTCCGCGTGGCCGAGGCAATGCCGGCTTCGCTCTACATCTTCAGCGACGGGCGATTCGGACAGGTCGCCGGGTTTGCCCTGGGCAATCTCGAAGCGAAATTCGTGCCCATCGGCTCGCCCGACGCACGGAACGTCGGCATCACGGCCTTCAGCGTGCGTCGCAACGAGTCGAAGCCCGACCGGCTCCAGGCGTTCGCCCGGCTGGAGAACTTCGGCTCCGAAACAGCCTCGGTTCCGCTCGAACTGTTCCTCGACGACCGCCTGATCGACGCCGATACGGCCGAGGTGCGCCCAAGGAGAGCCGCGGGGTGAGTTTCGACCTGGAATCGGTCGGCTCGGGCGTTCTGAAGCTGAAGGCTGCCACCGGCGACCAACTCGCCCTAGATGACGTAGCCTACGCAGTTATCAACCCGCCGCGGCGGAGCCACGTGTTGTTGGTCACGCCCGACAACGAGCCGCTGCGACTGGCCCTGCGAACCAAGGAGGCGGCTGAGATGGCCGACGTGCAGATCGAGCTGCCCAGCTTCCTCAAGACGAAGGCTTACAAAGACCAGGCGGCGGCCGGCGGCTGGCAACTGGCGATTTTCGACCGCTGCCGGCCCGAACGGATGCCGGCCGCCAACACGCTGTTCATCGGCAGCCTTCCGCCGGAGGGAGGCTGGTCGGCCGGCGCGAAGACCCGCGCACCGCAGATCATCGACGTCGAGACCGCCCATCCGCTGCTGCAATGGCTCGACATGGGCGACGTCTTGGTGTGGGAGGCGACGCCGCTGGTGCTTCCGCGTGGCGGCCGAATACTCGTCGATTCCGACGCCGGGCCCCTTTTGGCCCTGGCCCCGCGCGACGCCTTCGAGGATGCGGTGCTCGGTTTCGTCATTCAGGACGATGCGGGCGTGCCCGGCACAAATTGGATCATTCGCGCCAGCTTCCCCGTCTTCGTGCTGAACCTGCTCGATTCCCTTGCAGGCGGCAGTGAGGGGCTCGAAGGGGGTGCGATTCGGCCGGGCACGCCCATATCATTCGAAGCGGCGGCGGCCGTCGAGATCCAGACGCCGACGGGGCGTACCATCCAGACGCCGGCCAGACTGGGCAAGGCCGTGCTGAACGACACCGGCGAGTTGGGCGTGTACGAGGTCCGCTCGGCGGGAAAGACCGTCCGACGCTTCGCCGTGAACCTGTTCGACCCGGTCGAGAGCGCCATCCGCCCCGACACCTCGCCGGCCATCAAGATCGGCGACGTAACAGTAAGCGGTGAAACAAGTTGGAAATCAGACAGGCTGGAAGTCTGGAAGTATTTGGCCTTGGCTGGCCTAGCGGTATTGCTCCTGGAATGGTATATCTACGTCCGAAGAGTTTATTGAAGCTCTACGAGGCTTAGAATCTGCGATCATGACGCCGAAGACGGATCATCGCCGCGTCTCTCGCCTCCGAAGGCACGTTCCGGGCGCCGGCGAGCGGCCCAAACCTGTGCTGAACCGGCTGCTGGAGAATGGGCTGATCGACCGGGTGAGCCCCGAGGAGTATCAGGAGAAGGTTCGCGACGTATACGGCGGCCCACAGGGGGCCCTGCTGGCCACGTGCAGCCTTCTCTCGCTGCACACGTCGCTGGGCGGCCGCTTGTTTCGCGAGCGGAAGTTCGATCTCCGCGGCGCCCGCCACATCCTGGACGTCGGCAGCGGGGCGGGCCAGATCGCAAGACATCTAATCAAGTATTCCGATCGGGAAGCCGAGATTACTTGTTTTGACATCTCGCACGAGATGCTCCGCCGGGCTAGAAATCGCCTGAAGAGCGACCGGCCGCGCTTCGTCGTGGCCGATTTGACGCGATTGCCCTTCGCCGACGCCTCGTTCGACTGCGTCACCTGCGGCTATGTCCTCGAGCATTTGCCGGATCCCCGCGTCGGACTGTCTGAGCTCAGCCGCGTCATGGTCGCCGGCGGGCGGATGCTGCTGCTGACGACCGAAGACACTTTTGGCGGCGCGTGGACGAGCCGGGTCTGGTGCTGCCGCACCTATAATCGCCGGGAATTGGCCAAAATTTGCGAGGAAGTCGGCCTCGATTGGCGCCGCGAGCTCTGGTACACGCCCATGCACAGGGTGCTTCGCGCCGGCGGCATCTGCGTCGAGTTGGTCAAGGCATGATCTTCTCACGCTTCACTTTTTTCGCAAGTGACAATAGCCGGGAGCTAACAGCTCCCGGAGAGCGGCGGTAAATGCACAACGCTCCGGGAGCTGTTAGCTCCCGGCTATTCTCGCATGACTTTTCTTTCCGCCGCTCGACAAAAGCGATCTCGAATCCAGTTTTCCTCCTCCATCGACAAGTTTTCCTCTTGACATTTTCGCGATGGACGGTATGAATTACTTCAAGTTTCCGGTTGTATTGCCGAATGGTATTAGGAAAGAAGGAGAACCGCCCCGGGCCGGTAACGGAGTTCGCTCGCCGGGGCATCTTTTTTGAGGGGCCGATACGGATGTCGAACCCCCGATTCTCCGCTAAATCCCAGGAGGATGTTTCTAGATGGCCAGCATTGATGCTGAGGTGTGCTCGTACTCGTGTGCAGACGACGAGGAGCCTCCGAGTACGACGGTCCAATTCCTGTCTCCTCGTGTTGTAGCGAGATTCTCACGGCCGAAACGGCCGCCTGCTACCGCCCAACGAGATATCTTCTCCACCGGCCCCGCGTCGGGCCGGACTCCCCGCAGCACCTTCCAAACCAGGGCCTTCCGCAAGGCTTTCTACCCCGCGGTTCCCGATCGCGATTGGAACGATTGGCACTGGCAGGCCCGAAATCGCCTGCGAACCCTGGCCCAATTGGAGCAGGTGCTGGTGCTGTCGGAAGACGAGCGGGCGGCGCTGTCGCAAGACGGCCATGCTGCCGGTCAGCATTACCCCCTACTACATGAGCCTGGTCTCGCGCGACGATCAAAGCCAACCCCTGCGGCGAACCGTGATCCCCACGGCCGCCGAGTTCGACCGCGGCCTCGGCGAAGCCGACGATCCGCTGGGCGAAGACGGCGATAGCCCCGTGCCCGGCCTGGTCCATCGCTATCCCGATCGCGTGCTGCTGCTGGTGACCGACTTCTGCTCGAGCTACTGCCGCTACTGCACCCGCTCGCGCATGGTGGGCCACGGGTCGATCGCCCCGGCCGAAGCCCGGCTGGAAGTGGCCTTCGACTACATCCGCCGCACGCCGGCCATTCGCGACGTGCTGATCTCCGGTGGCGATCCGCTGGCCCTGAGCGACCAACGGCTCGACTGGATTCTCACGCGATTGCGCGAAATCCCACATGTCGAGTTCCTGCGGATGGGCACGAAAATGCCCGCCGTGCTCCCGCAGCGAATCACCCCGAACCTGTGCCGAGTGCTTCGCAAGCACCATCCGCTGTGGATGAGCCTCCACTTCCTCCATCCCGACGAATGCACGCCCGAGTCGTTCCAGGCCTGCACGCGGCTGGCCGACGCCGGCATCCCGCTCGGGTCGCAGACGGTGCTGCTGGCCGGCGTGAACGACAACGTCGAGACGATGAAGCAGTTGGTCCATCGGCTGCTGAGGATGCGGGTTCGCCCGTACTACCTCTACCAGTGCGACCCGATCACCGGCTCCGCCCATTTCCGCACGCCGGTGTCGAAGGGTCTGGAGATCATCGAGGGCCTGCGCGGCCACACCACCGGCTACGCGGTGCCCAACTACGTGATCGACGCCCCCGGCGGCGGCGGCAAAATCCCCTTGCAGCCGAATTACGTCGTCGGCCGCGACGGCGACGACCTGCTGCTACGGAACTTCGAGGGGAACGTGTATCGGTATCCCGATCACATGTAAGCGGAAAGCCGAGGGAATGCAAAGCCGCGACCACTGGTCGCGGCTTTGCTGTTGAGACACCCTTCGTTTAGTGGGAGATTGCCAACGCTGGGCCGCAACCCAGTGTAGGGCGGACTTCAGTCCGCCAGATGCGGCGGACTAAAGTCCACCTACAATGTTGGCGAACCGAGAAGCTGTAATCGGCCGATTCCAACAGCCTAACGCCCGCTGTTTCGTCATCCTGCCATGCACATCACGATCCACGGCCGGACGGTCGAACTGCAACAGGGCGACATCACCCTCCAGCAGGTCGATGCGATTGTCAACGCGGCGAACAGCCGTTTGGCGGGCGGGGGCGGCGTGGACGGGGCCATCCACCGCCGCGGTGGTCCCGAGATCATGCAGGACACCGACGCCCGCTATCCCCAGGGCTGCCCCACCGGCTCGGCCGTCATCTCGACGGCCGGCAAACTCAAGGCCAAGCACGTCATTCACGCCGTCGGCCCCGTTTGGTCGGGCGGCCAGCGCGGCGAGGCCGAGTTGTTGGCCGGGGCGTACCGTCGCAGTCTCGAATTGGCCGCCGAGCACGACTGCCGCAGCATCGCCCTGCCCGCCCTGAGCACCGGCGCCTACCGTTTTCCCATGCAGCAGGCGGCCCGAATCGCGATCTCGACGGCGATCGACTTCCTCGAACGCAGTGAGCAACCGGAGTCGGTACGGTTCGTCCTCTACGACGCCGACGCCTACGACGTCTTCGCCGCCGCGTTAGAAGAACTGACACACGGCAAGATCGACCAATCGTGAGTGCCGCGAAATGCCTGTACGGCAGGCGGAATTCTCCCTACTTGACGGCCCACCCCACGTCAGCCACACTTGGGGATGTCGAGGCTTGCCGCAAAGGAGCCCAAGCGATGGATGCCGAGATCGTTCTTGCCAAGCTCAGGGGGTTGAAGCCCCGCGCAGCCGCCTCTTACAAGGTGAAAGAACTCGGCATGTTCGGCTCCTTCGTGCGGGGCGAACAAAGCGGCCAGAGCGACATCGACGTGCTGGTGGAGTTTGAAGAAGGGGCCGACTTGTTCGACCTGATGGGCCTGACCCTCTACCTTGAGGAGGAATTGCAGCGGAAGGTGGATGTCGTCTCGAAGCGAGCCCTTCGCGAAGAACTGCGGGAAGCGGTGCTTCGGAAGGTTGTGGCGGTATGAGAGACCAGGTTCACTTCTACTTCCGCGTGGACCACGAATTGGTTTGGAAAGCCATCAAGCAGCGGCTTCCTCAAATTCGGGCCGAGATTGAGAAGATATTGGACAAACCGTAACTGGCGGTTTCTCGCAATTGGGAATGCGCACCGGGAATATGAGTGGATCAATTTGAACAGCGTGATGCGCAGATCACCATGGACACACCAGACAGCATGAAGGCCGAGCTAGAGCGGTTTCACGATCGGTCTGGCGATATCTGGGTACACTTGGCAGGTTAGGACGGGCACTATGGCCACGCTCGCGTCGCCATATAGCGGTTTTCCTCGGGAAAACATGCCCGCGGTAAGCTTGGGCAGGGCACGCAACACGCTACACCTAAAATGAAACTGCTCTAGAGCGGTTTCATTTTAGGTGTAGCGGTATCCGCAGTGTTGAAAATAGTTTCGGCACTCGGATTCCGTGAATTGGTCGAGGATGCTGCCGCAGAGTTTCCATAGCTTATCGACGGTCCGTTCGGCTCCGTCACGGAGCAACTTTTTGAACTTGGAAAACGCCAACTCGATGGGGTTCAGGTCCGGCGAGTACGGGGGCAGGTAGCGCAGCTCGGCACCGGCCGCTTCGATGGCTTTGCGAACTCCAGCCACCTTGTGGCTGGAGAGATTGTCCATCACCACGATGTCGCCAGGTTTCAAGGCCGGTGCCAGATGTTGCTCGACCCAGGCGCGGAACAGTTCGCCGTTGATGCCGCCTTCCACGGTAAGCGGAGCGATGAATCCCTCGGCCCGCAATGCGCCCAAAAAAGTCGTCGTCTGCCAACGTCCGCAAGGAGTTTTTTCCAGCAAACGCGTGCCGAGTTCCGAGCGGCCGTAGGTGCGGGTCATGTTGGATTTAGCCCACGTTTCATCGATGAAAACGACTTTGGCGGGATCGATCGACTCCTGCGAAGCGCGCGATGCCGCGCGCTGCTCAACCACATCGGGGCGATCCTGTTCGCTGGCAATCAGCGTCTTTTTTTTCGCGACTGCTTGAGCGCTTGGCATGCGGCGCAAAGCGTTCCCAGGCAAACCTCTTCGCCGCGCTCCCGCTTCAAATCGGCTTGCAGTTCGCGCAGATAGATGTCGGGCCGAGCCGCGATCTTGGCGACGAGCCAGTCTGCCCGAGCATGCCACGCGGGCTGACGCGGAGCCGCCTTCTTTGGCGCCACTTGGCCGGTCTCGCGACGTTGTTGCTGGATGCGCCGCACCCAAGATTCTGAAACTTTGAAACGCAGCGCAATCACGCGCCGCTCTTCGTTCGTATCGCACGCGGCGAGCACTTCGCCGCGAAACTCCGCATCGTACGGTTTCATCAGGGTCACCTCCTTGAGTGAGATGAACCCAATTTACCGAGTTCGCCCAGAATGCGCTAGACCTACCGTGGAACTGCTCTAGCAGCGTGGAACAACGGAGCGGGAATTGAACTTGAAGAATGGATTGGGTGCCAGGGCAATTTTTCGTTAGCCGTCGGCTATGCTACCGTCTTCTGGCCGGAATTCGCCGAGTTTGAGGACTACATCCTTCCGGAGGGGTTCTCTGAGAATGCGCTGAGGGGATTTGAAAGTCAGGTGGGCAGCACCCGCAAATCTGTCGAGTTGGTGATGAACCATCTACACATTGCCGACATCCAGCATTATGGCTGTGAGGATATTTCAAAGGATAAAATCATTCTGCTCGGGAACGTCCTCAAAGAGATTTATGAGGCCAAGTTGAAATGGCAATTTCCCGATAGGCCCTGCATTGTGGAGTTCTATATTCCGCAGGATGATGAAGACCTAAGGGACTGCCAAATCTCGTTCTGGCAGGCGCGGCACGAGCAAGAGAACGCGTAACCAGCGATTCTTCCAAGTTCGTAGTCCCGGCTTCAGCCGGCCTTTCCGCCTAAAAGCGGGACTACGAAATTGTCGCATTCCCCGGTCACTTCTTCCTGTAGATGTCTCTGCGGTGACCAATCGCATGAATAACAGTTGGGCCTTGTGCATGGTCTGCATGGTCGTTAGGACAGACCGAGGTTGCGAGTAACATCCTCAAGCGGTTCGCCTCGCTCGCCCTCGGCGACGGCCGCCATTTGCCGAACGAGCCGATCCTGCAATGCCTTCTTCAACGGCAAGCCTTCGTCGGGGTCGCCGAGCAGTTCGACCAACTTCTGCTCGACGACGGCTCCGATCAACTCCTGGAGTTCGTCCCTCGTCATCTGGGCCACAGTAGCGCTCATGGGCATGTGTCTCCCTGGCGGATCAACCAACCTCGTACACCCTTCCTATTATACCAACTTCGAGATTCCCCGTGTAACGGGGAGGCAGCATAAAGGAAAGCGGACTCGCGATGCAGCTTCACATATTCGTCGCCTCATCCGCCGCCGTGTCGCCGGTTAGCCGGTCTAATGCGGCCGATAGGTCGGCTTCGTGGGTGTGGTCTAGGGCGTAGATGCGGCAGATGCGGAAACTGATGGCGATGCGACGGAATAACTCGCGATCGTCGAGGCTGCGAATCTTGCCCGTCGCCGGGTCGTATAAAAAATTCTGGCCGGCCGAGGGCGTGTGGGCGCCGGGGCGGTGAACGTGCCGGGCCGTATCGACCTTTAGCGACAATTGCTTCAACTCCGGCGGCAGTTCCCTCCGCAACGCCGTCTCGAACGTGATCGGGCTGCTCAACACGCTCGCCCGCTCCGCTTCGCCGGGGGCGAAAAACACGGTTCGCTCGCAGGCCATCTTCCAGCGGAGATGCCGACCGCTGAGCGCCCGCCAACGCTCGCCCAGTTCGCGCAACGTCTCCTCGCGGCTTTCGCACCAGCGGGCCACACGCATCAGCAGCGACCATTCCGTCAGTTGTTGATACTCGCCGAGATGTTCGCGGGGGTCGCCGGGAAACAGATACGGCTTGCTGGCGCGGAAGACCTCCTGAAGTTCGAGGTCGATCGCCCGGACCGTGCGATGGAAATAGATGGCGCGGAACAGTTCAGCGCGGACGGAGATGAACCGCACCAGGGCAGAAAGCCCCCGCTCATGGATCGTCAGCCCGCGCTCGGTGAACTGGCTGTAGTGCAACAGCCGGGCGAGATCGAACGCCCGAACGCTGTAGCCCGACATGTAGGCGTCGCGCAGGACGAAATCCATGTTATCGACCGTGTAGAGCCCACTGAAGAGGCCGCGGAGGAAGCGGAGCCATTGCGGGCCGTCGGCCAAATTGCTGCTGGGCCGCGTGATGAGGAAAACGATCTGCTCGGGATCGAGCGTTTCGTCGTTGGCCAGCCGGCCGTTGGGATTGCGGCGAATGCGGCGAAGCAGCTCGGCGAATTCGCGGCGGATAATCTCGCCGCCGAGGATTTCGTGATTCAGCCCGTAGTCGGCCAGAAAATGTTCGTCGAAGAAATGGCCGAACGGCCCGTGGCCGACGTCGTGCAGCAGGGCGGCCATCCGCATCAACGACTCGACGTACGCGCGGCTGGGCGCGTCGGGGCAGACCTCGCGGAGGCTGTCGTAGAGCGTGGCGACCGCCCGGCTCGCCAGGTGCATGGCGCCGAGCACGTGTTGAAACCGCGTATGTTCGGCCGAGGGGAAAACCCACCAGGCGGTTTGCAGTTGGTGGATCTGGCGGAGCCGCTGGAGCCAGGGGTGGTCGATCAGTTCGCGTTCGGCGACCTCCCCCGCCGGCAAGCCCGTCGGAGAGGTGAAGGGGATGTATCCGTGGATCGGATCGTGGCTGAGGCTTTCGCTTTGGAAGTCTTTCATAACGAATACCGTGCTGCTGCGGCGATTGGTCGTTGATGCGGATTATCGTACTCCGGGAGCAGCCGAACGATCAAGCCCTGGAATTGGCCATTTGCGGTCGCAGTAGGCCAAGGTATAATGGTATGCGAGGATATCAACGGGCGTGATGCCATGAATTGCGGCCAGGCGGCGAGGAGGCGGAAAATGGTTCGTGGACGAGTGAAAAATGGCGTGGTGGTGTTGGAAGGCCGCAGCACGCTACGTGAAGGCACGGAAGTCGCCATTGAGCCGCTTCCACGGACCAGCAACAAGAAGAACGGGGCCGCAAAACAGCCAACCGTCAGCCGGGCTCTGGCGAGCCTCGCCGGCAAGGCCAAGAGTCTGCCACCCGACGCGTCGCGAAACATCGACCACTACCTTTACGGGCACGCGAAGCGATGAGCGCACTCTTCGCTGACACCTCGTTTTTCGTGGCGTATCTCAGCGAGCGAGATGAACACCACGCGATGGCCGTCGAGTGGATGATCGGTTCATCCGAGCAAATTGTCACTAGCGAATGGGTTCTGGCGGAACTGGGAAACTTTCTCGCGGAAGGACCAGATCGCCGGCTATTCGGTCCGTTGGTTCGCGCATTGTCGGCGGAAAAGCGCGTGGAAGTAGTTCCGGCCGATCACGATGCCTTTCTCACCGCGATGAGTTTGTATGTGAGGAGGGCGGACAAGTTGTGGTCTTTCACGGACTGCGCTTCTTTCTGTCTAATGAAGGCACGAAAGATGAGAGACGCTCTGACCGCGGACCATCACTTTCAACAGGCCGGATTCACTGTGCTTCTGTCGTAATCTCGCAGATTCGGCCCCGCCTAGAGGCAGCGCTACGAACTCTTCCGCCCCTTCCACCACCGCGCCAGCAGCTTCGTCGTCAATCGGGCGGCGGCGGGATCGCAACCGGGGGGAACCGGCGAGGCGACGAACTCGACGACGTCGGCGCCGATCAGTTGGCAATGCGATTCCGTCAGCAGCACGCGGAAAATCTCCATCGTCTGCCGCCACGACAGCCCGCCCGGTTGCGGCGTGCCCGTGCTGGGAATAATCGACGGATCGAGGCCGTCTACGTTGACCGTCAAGTAGACCTTCCCCTCCAGGCGGCGAAGGGCATCGAGCATTTCGGGCCATTGCTCTTCCATGCAATGGGAAAAATACGTGACGATCCGCGGACTGCCGGTCGCGAGTTCGTACTCTTCGCGCGTCATGCTGCGGATGCCGATCTGCATCAGCCGGCAGCCCCGCTCCCACAGACGACGCATCACCGTGCCGTGCGACCAATGCCGGCCGCCGAGCTTGTCGGCCAGATCGCCGTGGGCGTCGAGTTGCACGATCGTCACTTCCGCCGGATCGTCCACCAGCCCGCCGATCAACCCGTAGGTCACGCTATGCTCGCCGCCAAGGGCCAAGAGGAACTTGCCCCGCAACGGGCGAACCTGGTCGCGGATTCTCGCCAAGCACTCTTCGAGATCGCCGTCGGTCGACGGCGGCGGCAGGACGTGCAGGCGCGGCGACTCGGCAAAGTCGACCAGCGTCTCTTCGTCGAACGTTTCGACCTGAAGCGTTGCGGCAACGATCGCCCGCGGCCCGCTGCCGGCGCCCGTGCCGTACGAAACGGTCTTTTCAATAGGCAGCGGCAACACCAGGGCGTCGGCACGCTCAGGGCCGAGCGAAGGCAACCCGAAAAACTGTGTGAGGTCCGGCATGATACGGCGGGGGCAGAAAGGGACGGAGCAGGTTGTCGGAGCAGGTTTCACGTAATTTGGATAACGTCTTCCCGACAACCTCCTCCGTCCCCCTTTCTTTATCGGCGGGACCGCGCTTCGCCTGTCCACCTTACGTTCACGACAGCCAAATTATAGCCCGGCCGTTTCGCTTGTCGACCACGCGCGACGCCACGGAAGAGGGGTGCGCGTCGGAAAACTCGGAACAATCCGTTCCGAGACGACCAACGGCGGAAACTTGACGCCCAACGACCCCCTGACTATCATGAATACTCGCGGGCTAACCCGGAGAAATGCATGAGCATTTGGAACAAGGTCCTTGTCGGCGTGATTGCGCTCGCCTCGGTGTTTCTCTTCTACATGGCGGCCAATGCGAGGAAAGCCGAGTTGGCTTGGAGCGACTCCGCGCGGCAGCACGAGAAACGGATCGGGCAGCTCAACGAGCAAAATCGCGAACTGCTGGCCGGAAC
Source organism: uncultured Planctomycetia bacterium (assembly GCA_963719005.1). Classification (GTDB taxonomy): domain Bacteria; phylum Planctomycetota; class Planctomycetia; order Pirellulales; family Thermoguttaceae. Next base: position 9,348 of record CAVRAR010000013.1, on the reverse strand, counting down.
CGATACCGAGCCGGGCATCCGGCAACTCCAGGTGGACCTGCACAAGCTGCTGGTGGATCGCCGCCGAGTGTGGCCGGGCTGTGATCCGACGTCGAGGAAGCGAGGCGAGGACACGGCCGAGATCACCGTGACCATCAACCAGACCGACGCCAAGGGCCAACCCAACCACGGCATCGCCAACGGGACGGTCCTCTACGCCTTCGAGGAGCTCAACGTAAAGAACAAAGGGGAGATCCTCGGCGACTTCGACGTCGGGCAATACCTGGGCGAATTCGCCGTGACGAACACCAACGGCAAGCTAGTCCACCTCGTGCCCACCTGCAAGCTGAACACGCGCGAGGTCGACCGGCTGGTGAAGGCGAAGCGCCCCTGGGTGTTGTACGAATTGCTGCCGCGCGACAGCCACGAGATCTTCGCCTCGCTGAGCGACGAGCAGAAGAAGGCGCTGTTGCCGGTCGAAAGCCTGAAGGACTATCTGAAAGACGGTAAACCCGCCGAACGGGACGACCCGAAGGAGTGCGTCGTTAACGGCAAGTACGTGCGGCCGCTGTTCGACTACGGCATCATGTTCAACGACGAGTATGAGAAGCGCATGTTGTTGGCCGACACGATCGTCGCTCTGCAACAGGACAAGCAGCTCGTTATGGACGCCTTGGACGAGGCCCGAACGCAAGCCGACCTCTGCGCGAAGGACATCGCCGCGACCAAGAAGGAAAGGGAAAAAGCGGAGCGCGATCGCGACGTCGTGGCGGCCCATCTCAAGAATCTCGAGAAGAATCTGGGTGATATGGAGGCATGGATCGCCCGCTTGACCGAACTCAATCAGGCCATGGCCGGACGGATCGCCAAACTCCAGTTGGAGGCCGCTCAGCGGATCGACCGACGCACCCGTGAAATGGCACAGTCCGGCGCGGGGAGACTATAAGGCCGGTGGGCATCTACGATCGCGACTACTACCGCCAACCGCAGCGGTCCGGGTTCTCTTCGCATCTCCCCAGCACCGTCGTCGGCACGCTGATCGCCATCAACGTTGTGGTGTGGATCGTCGATCAGTTTACGCTAACCCCCGATGGTCGCCACTGGCTGAGCGATTTCTTCGCCGCGAGTCCGCAAACGTTGACCCATCCCTGGATGTGGTGGCAGTTACTCACCGCCGGCTTCACGCACTCCCCCGCCGGCGTTGGGCCGGGCATTTGGCACATCGCCGGCAATATGCTCGTATTGTTCTTTCTCGGGCGAGCCGTGGAGGATCGTTACGGCCCGCGCGAGTTTCTGCGGATATACCTGACGACGTTGGTGTTTGCAAACGTCGCATGGTGTGCCATCACCATGTTAACGACCCCGGCCAACGGGCCGCTATACCACATTTACGGGGCTTCCGGCGCGATCGCCGGCATTGTGGTCCTGTTCGCCTTCAACTTCCCCAACGTAACGATTCTAATGTTTTTCGTGATTCCCATGCCGGCATGGTTGGCCGGCGTGTTGGTCGTGGCCTACGACATCTACGGCGCGGTAAAAGGCGGGTCAGAGGTGGCCTATGTCGCCCATGTGGCCGGGGCGGCCTTTGCTTTGGTCTACTATCAGCAAGGATGGAATCTGACGCGCTTGGCCGGCGGTCTCTCTGGCCGGCTCAAGTCTCTGTTCCGCTCGAAGCCCCGCTTGCGGGTCCACACTCCCGACGAGGAGCCGCCGCATCCCGATTTCAGCGCCGAGGTCGATCGGATTCTGGAGAAGATCTACCGCGAGGGCGAAGCCAGCCTCACGCCCAAGGAGCGGCAGACCCTCGAAAAAGCCAGCCGAGAGTATCAGCGGAAAGGCGCCGGCGAGGGCGGACGGGGCACGAAGTGAACGAGGACGGGGCCATCCCTGATTCAATGTCCCCTCTCCCTTTGGGAGAGGGTTAGGGTGAGGGCCGGCCGATTCGACGGACAGACTCGAACCCCGCGTCGCCCTCACCCCCTGCCCCTCTCCGGGCACCGACCGAAGGTTGGTCGGGAGAGGGGGACTCTCTCAGACACACCGACCGCTGCAGCGCGGTCCGAACGAATCCGACGGCTCGGGGGCCAGGAGCCCTTCGATCAGCCGTGCCGCATCTTCGGCGGCGCTGGTGATCCGCATCAGCCACAACGAACGAAACAGGCCGGTCGAGTCGGACAGCTCCGACGGGAAGCAGGAGAGTACGCTAGCGGCGATGCCGGCGTTGAGGTCGGCGTTGGGGCTTATCGGGCCCAACTCGCGTTGGAAGGCTTTTCTGAGCGAGGCCAGCAGCAACGGCCAGGCGAGCCGGCTGGCTTCAAACCCGTGTCGGCTGGGCGCGTCTTCGGCAAAATCCATCGCCCGCTTCGCATCGACGGCAAACTCGCCGACATCCTGAATGTCGGCCAGCCGGCCGACGAGCAGATCGGTCCAACGTTCCGCATGGCGGCGCAGCCGGTTGAGCTGGACGGCCGAGCGAGCGTCCATGCCCCGGGCGTGTGACAGGAGCGTCAACACTCGATGCCGCGCCTCGCTGTGGCCGATCATCACGCTCCGGCCGATGGGCTCGGCTTCATCGCTTCCGCGATTTTGGTCGTAGGCGCACAGCACGGCCGCCCACACCCGCGTGAGAATCTCGCCGGTAAGGATTTCTTCCACCACGCCGCGGACCTCTGGCCATTTTCGTTCACGCGACGGGGCGCCGGCGTCGACTTGCCGCGTAAACTCCTTGAGGCTCCGCGTCCAGCGGTCCAAGCGGACTTTCGAGGTTGTCCAATACTGCTCGATGCCGCCGGCCGGAATCTGTTGATCGCCGCGAACCAGGATCGGTCCGTGAGCGGATACCAGCGCGGCCAGTTCGATCAATTCGCGAGCATGCATTACGGGAACGGTTGATGCAGTGTCGGCGGAGTGTTCATTCGGGAGACGAGGGGGACGGAGGAGGTCGTCGGCGAAAGACTCTGCGAAATGGAAGGCGTCTTTCCGACGACCTCCTCCGTCCCCTTTGCCGCCTTTCGCAATGTTCGGGTTCCGACGCCGGGAGAAAGGAGGGAGTTTCTCCCGGCGTCGGCGATGAGGTTGTGGAGGAGAGTGAGCAAACGGTGCGCCCGATAGCGTGGAAGGACGCCCAGACATGTTCGATTTGTTCTAACCCGCGTCCGCACAATGGATTGCGTGCCGCAGGCACAGGTGGCGGCGGAATTGTCCCCCCGCACACGGTGTTGCGGGGCTTCAACGTCTTGCTTAGAACTCACTACAGACGGCAGTAATGCCTTTCGACGGAATCTTGGGGTGGCAAACAGAATCGCTATTGTCCGATCCACCCGATCGTGGTACATTGCGACAGGAAGTTGTGGGCCGGCAGTAATCGATGTAGACTGAAGAAGCGAACCCCTTGTTTATTGTCGATAAGGCAATAGGATAGACTAGGGTTTGTGGTGCCCACCAATAGTTGTCCACATTGCCCGGGTGAAAGATGAGCGATAGTCTATTTCTAGCTGCCCGACCGTCGTTTGTCGAAGGAGTAGGGCGAATTCTGGATTTTGGCGGCACTCTAGACCAGTACAACCAGTCCGTTACGCCAGCCCAGGCCGACTATTTAGCACTGCGTGGCGATTGGCGGTTGGTCGGAATGGATTTGGCTCGCATTCTCGACGAGGAACGTGCAAGGCTGGCCGGCAGCCCAGCAGATTAGTGTATGTGCAGTAAATCAAGGAAGAATCAGCGAGAGAGCGTGTCAACTGCAAGCAACCCGGCGTCACCCGCAAGCCGACCGATAGCAAATCTTCCGCTTGGGGAAGAATCTCGCAAGCTTCTTCAGATTTCCCGCCAGCAAGAGGTCACACAAAGCTTTTCCGGGCCCCTTCCGCCTCCGGTCGTTCTACGCGAGTATAACGATATTATACCCGGTCTCGCAGATCGTATTGTTGCTCAGGCTGAACAGCAAACAGAACACAGAATCCGTTTGGAAGCGAAGGTTATCAACGCGGATATCTTGAAATCTTGGGCTGGTCTTGTTTGCGGTCTCGTCGTGTCTCTCACGTGCATCGGTTCTGGAGTGATCTGCATTTTGCACGGACATGATTGGGCCGGAGCTACAATAGCCACCGGAGCCGTTGTTGGCTTGGTCAGCACTTTCATCTACGGGACAACGGCACGAAAGGCGGAGCGCACAGAGAAGGCGAAGATGATGGCGGGACCGAAGTGATCTACTCGACCACAAGCACGTTTCTCCCGTCCTTCCTGTCGATCTTGCAACCGTTACGATGATGTTGCGTTTCCCGTCTCCCCCATCTCCTATCAATCTCCCATGAGCGACCCCTACTTCCAGCAACTCTTCGCCCAACGCATCGGCGGCGCCGGCTACGGAAAAGGCAGCGAGATCTACAAGTTCGAGAAGATCAAGCGAGCCAAGCGGAAAGCATTGGCCGAGCATCGCGAGCGAACGCTGGTCGATTTCGGCATCGGCGAGAACGACGACATGGCCGACCCGTCGGTCCGCCGCGTAATGGCCGAGGAGATCGATCGGCCGCAGAATCGCGGCTACGCCGACAACGGCATCCAGGCGTTCAAAGACGCGGCGGCGCGGTTCATGCAGCGGGAATTCGGCGTTCGGCTCGATCCGGTCACGGAAGTCAACCATTGCATCGGCACGAAGACGGCGCTGGCGATGCTGCCGGCCGTCTTTATCGACCCCGGCGACGTGACGCTTTTGACCGTGCCCGGCTACCCGGTGGCGGGCACGCACACGAAGTATTACGGCGGCCAGGTACACCGGTTGCCGCTGTTGGCCGAGAACGACTTTCTGCCCGAACTCGACTCGATTCCCGCCGACGTCCTCCGCCGGGCGAAGTTGCTGGTGATCAATTACCCGAACAGTCCGACGGGCAAGGCGGCGACGCCGGAGTTTTACGCGAGGGTCGTCGAATTCGCGCTGGCCAATCAAATCGTGGTGGCCCAGGACGCCACGCATATCATGCTTAGCTACGACGCGCCCCCGCTGAGCTTCCTGCAAACGCCCGGCGCCGCCGACGTGGGCATCGAAATCCATTCGATGTCGAAGGGCTGGAACATGATCGGCTGGCGGCTCGGCTGGTTCTGCGGCAACGCGCGGATCGTCCGCGCCCTGGCCGACGTGAAGGACAATTGCGACTCGGGGCAGTTTATCGCCATTCAGAAGGCGGCGGCCGCGGCGCTGGACGACCCGGAAATCCCCCGCCGCGTCCGCGCGAAGTACCACCGCAGGCTGGAGAAGCTGGTGGCCACGCTACGCCGCTGCGGATTCGACTGCAAAATGCCCGGGGGCTCGTTCTTCCTCTACACCCGAAGCCCGCGCGGCGCGGCCGGTGGGCTGGAATTCGCAGATGCCGAGGCGTTCAGTCAATACCTCATCGCCGAGCACTCGATCTGCACCGTGCCCTGGGACGACGCGGGGCCGTATCTGCGGTTCTCCGTCACCTACGAGGCCGCCGACGAGGCCGCCGAAGACGCCCTGACGGCCGAAGCCGAACGCCGTCTGAAGCAGATCGGGCCGGTGTTCTAAGCCGCAAGAGAATGAGATAGATTGTGCACTTTCCTCGTAGGGCGGACTTCAGTCCGCCCGGAAAACGCGGGGCGGATTGAAATCCACCCTACAGCGTGACGGCGGATTGAAATCCGCCCTGCAATGTAACGCAATCTCTTCTGGTGCAACCTCTGCTCTGGCTCAAGTCGTTTCCATCGCTTAGAATGCGGAATGCACGGCGATGACCGCGGATTTCAAGCGAAGACGGTCGAACCAGCGGCTTCGGGTCCTTCCAGGAAAGGCAATGGCATGAAGGAAAAAGCGGCAGCGGGAAGCGAGGGGGGCACTCGGCAGCGCGCGGAGCGACCGGCCGCCTGGATTGCATTGGTCGTGGCGGGCATCGTCCTGGGACAAGTCATCCTCGTCGGCCCGTCGCTGATCGGACAGAAAATCCTGCTTCCGCTCGACTTTCTCGCCATGCCCGGCGTGTATCTTCCCAGCCTCCCGCACACGCCGCCAAAGCCTCCGCACAACCGAGTGCTTAGCGATCTTGTGCTGATTGAACCGATGGCTCAGCAGTTTACCGTGTCGGAGTTCCGAGCCGGCCGCTGGCCGATGTGGACGCCCAACAACTTTTGCGGCACGCCTTTCCTCTACTCGCTGTATTCGCCCTTCAAGATTCCGTTGTACTGCTCTACGTCGCCGTACGTGTACGCCTGGCCGCCGTTTCTTCTGGCGATATTCACCGGCCTGGGCGCGTATTTTTTCTGCCGTCGGGTCTTGCAGGTGGGATCGTGGCCGGCCACGATCGCGGGGTGGTGTTGGCCGCTGACGGGCTTCTTCGCTTTCTGGATGGGATACAACATGACGTTCTCGGTCGGCTGGCTTCCGTGGCTTCTGTGGGCCGTCGACGCCGTCGTGCGACGGCAGAGTCGCTGGGCGGGGATTTGGCTTGCCCCGGCCACGTGCCTGACGGTCGTCAGCGGGCAGTTCGACGTCGGCGCGCAAGTGCTGTTTGTCTCCGGGCTCTATGCCGTTTGGTGTTTCCTCGACGAGTACGGCCGGCGGTGCTTCACGCGGCAGGTCCTGCCGGCGCTGGCGACGATCGTCGCGGGCTGGGGCTTGGGGTTCGCTCTGGGCTCCGTCTATATGCTGCCGATGCTGGAGTACTCGCGATCTAGCTCCCGTCTGGAGCGGCGAAGCCGCGGGGAAGAGGAGCGGCCTCCGATCGGGCCGGAAGCCTTGCCGCAGATGGTGATACCCGACATGTACGGCTCGACGCAAGAGGGCTATTTGCCGATGTTTCCCCGCAATCAGGGAAACCAACAGGAGAGCTCGGCCGCCGCCTACACCGGCCTGCTGGCCACGTTGCTCTTGATGCCGCTGGCCTGGTGCAGCCGACGTCATCGATCGATCAACCTGTGTTGGACGGCCATCGGAATTCTCGGCGCGAGTTGGTGTCTGGACCTGCCGGCTCTCGTCGATCTGCTGCGACTGCCCGGCCTCAACATGCTCTCGCACAACCGCTTGGTCTTCGCGACGTCGTTTTGCATCCTCGCCATGATGGCCATTGGGCTCGATGTCTTGTGGCGGGGAGACTTGCGTCGGCGGTGGTGGTTTTGGGCGCCCATGTCGTTGGCGGCCGTACTGATGGTCTGGTGCCTCTACCGCACGGCCGTCTTGCCCGAACCGCTGGGCACGGAGTTGCGGAAAAAAGTGCAGGAGGGCTGGACGCTGGATTGGATTCGCGATATGAAGGATCTGTGGAGGGCGCAAGATAGTCTGATTCGCGCGTACGCGGCGGCGGCTGCGCTGAGCGGTCTGGCCGTGGCCGGTTGGTTCATTCTCTGGTATCGCGCGAAGTTGCTGCGACGGTTCTTGCCGGTGCTGGCCGCGCTGCTGTTGGCCGACCTCGTCTGGTTCGGCTATGGCCGCCCCCCGCAGTGCGATCGGGCCCTGTACTACCCGCGCATTCCCGCGCTCGAACAGGTGGCGAAAGCCGAACCGGGCCGAATCATCGGCTGTCAGTGTCTGCCGGCGATGCTCGGGCAATCGCACGACCTCCGCGACGTCCGCGGCTACGACGGCGTCGACCCGACGCGGATCGTCGAGTTGCTGCAGATTGCGGCCGATCCGCGATCCCGCAGTCCGCAGTATGCAACCACCCAATGGCTCACGCCGTGGATGGGCGTTGCGTCCGCTTCGGCTATTCGACTGCGCCCGGTGCTGGACATGCTCGATGTCCGCTATGTGATTTTCCGCGGCGATCCGCCGGAGGAGTTGCATCCCGAATTCTCCAGCCCCGACTACTGGGTAATGAAGAACCCTCGCGCGCTGCCGCGCGTCTTTGTGCCCGAACACATCGAACTGGCCGCCGACAAACAGGAGCGGCTTGCGAAACTCGCCGCCGAAGATTTCAACCCGCGGCAAGTCGCTTACGTGGAGGAACCGGTCGATCTGCCGTCCCAGTGCCGCGGCGCCGCCGAGATCGTGGAAGAGATCCCCACGCGGATCAAGGTTTCCTTCGACATGCAGACGCCCGGTCTTGTCGTTCTCGCCGATCGCTGGGACGCGGGCTGGCACGCCTACTGCGACGGAAAGGCCGTCCCGATCCTACAGACCAATCACGCGGTGCGGGGAGTGGTGGCGCCGGCGGGAAAGGGGACGATCGAGTTCCGCTACGAGCCCACCGCCTTCGCCTGGAGCTTGCGGTTGGCCGGGATGGCTCTGTTGGCTCTGGCCGGTTGGGGGGCCGTCATCGTTTGGAGTTCGCCCGCCCGCCGCTCTGCCGTCCCGGACCATAAATAGCGTGGGCTGGCACGTCATCCAACAAGTCTTCGCCGCCAAGACAAGCCGCCTACGGTTTTGCAGACCAACCGCTTGCGGTCTTGCGAGGAACCGCCGCCGCCACAGACCCGGTGAACGAAGTACTAACCCGCATTTCACACCATGGTGGGGCAGACATTCCTGTCTGCCGCGAAAAATGCGGCATTTATGGCAGACAAGAATGTCTGCCCCACCGAACATGTTGTCGCCTGTTTTCCCTGTGTGGGTAGAGTCGAGGTGTGACGCGGTGGTTTAGGCAAAGCCTATCGGTTTCCGACCCTTTCGTCTGTCGGTGCCTCAATATCTCTGCCATGCTCCGTTTTCACACCCCGCTCGTCGAACCGGACGTGCGGATTTCCCGCATCCGGCTCTCGGACAAGGATTCACGTTGTCGCCCACGGAAGGTTGCGGGTCCGCGATTGGAGCCGTACAAGCCCCAACGTCTGTTCAAGATATTCGTCCGGGTATTGTGATGTTCCCTGACCTTGAACTTTGTGCTTGACGCACAACCACTGGCGGAGCCTATGCCGAACGTGGCGGTCCACAATTCGGTAGGCTTTGCTGACTGGGCCCAGACAAAAGTAGTTCGCCCATCCAACCAACATGCGGTTGAGTCGGCTCACACGGTCTTCCGCGTCCAGCAGCGTCCACCGCCGGCCCGTCATCTCGCTGATCTCGCGACAGAGCCGCAAGACCTTCCTCCGCGACGGTTGCGTGCCCAAATAGGCTCGGCCCGTTCGCGTCGAGTAGCATCGGCCAATGGTGTATCCCAAGAAGTCGAATGATTCGTCCGGTAAGCGGCACATACGCGTCTTGGCTTCGTTGACCGTCAGTTTCAGCTTCTGCATCATGGCCCGCATCGTTGCCATCGCCTCTTCGGCGGTGCCGCGACAGCAGATCACGAAATCGTCGGCGTAGTTGACGATCTTCGCCCCAAGCCGCCTCTCGTGTCCCAGCGTCTTCCAGCCCAGTATGAACCGTCGCATGTAGAGGTTGCTCAACAACGGCGAAATCGGCGCCCCTTGCGGGCTGCCGCGCTTCAT
>CAVRAR010000012.1:0-58071 GCA_963719005.1 uncultured Planctomycetia bacterium | reverse complement strand
TCTAGGGGCTAAGGATCAGGTTGGCGGCTAGTCCCTAGCCCCTGATCCCTTGCCCCTGATCCCTTGCCCCTATCGTTTACTCCGGGAACAGCTTCGTCGACAAGTATCGTTCGCCGAGGTCGGGCAGAATCACCACGACCAGTTTGCCGGCGTTTGCCGGGCGGCGGGCGAGTTGCAGGGCCGCCCAGGCCGCCGCTCCGCAGCTGATCCCGCACAAAAAACCCTCCTGCCGGGCCAGTTGCCGAGAAGTCTCCATCGCGTCCTCGTCGCCCACCTGAATCACCTCGTCGATCACCGAGAGATTCAGCACGTCGGGAATGAAGCCGGCGCCGATCCCTTGGATGGCGTGCCGGCCGGGCTTCAAGCGGCTCGCCGGCCAATCGCTGGCTGATGACCGGGCTGGCGGCGGGCTCGACCGCCACCATGCGGACCGCCGGTTTGCGGGCTTTCAGCGCCTCGCCGACGCCGGTGATCGTGCCGCCGGTGCCCACGCCGGCCACGACCACATCAACCGCCCCGGCAGTGTCGCGCCAAATCTCCTCGGCCGTGGTCTTGCGATGAATCTCCGGGTTTGCCGGATTCTTGAACTGCTGCGGCATGTAGTAATTGGCGTTCTGCGCCACCAGTTCCTCGGCTTTGCGCACGGCGCCGGGCATTCCATCGACGGCCGGCGTCAACACGATCTCGGCGCCCAGCGCCTTCAACAGCCGCCGCCGTTCGATGCTCATGCTTTCGGGCATGGTGACGACGAGCTTGTATCCGCGAGCGGCACAGACGTAGGCCAGCCCGATGCCGGTGTTGCCGCTGGTCGGCTCGATGATGACGGTGTCCGGGCGGATGAGCCCTTTCTGCTCGGCGGCCTCGATCATGGCCAGGGCGATGCGGTCCTTGACGCTCCAGAGCGGGTTCATGTTTTCCAGCTTGCCCGCTACCGTGGCGACGCACCCTTCGGCGATCCGCCGCAAACGCACCAACGGCGTATTGCCGATGCACTGGGTAATGTCGTCGAAAACGCGGCCGAAACTGGCGACTGTCATGGCATTGCTCCTTCGCTTCGAGGAATGTCAGTTCTACAACTCCGCCGGGCCCGATTCCTTCAAATCGGGCTTCTTGCCGCCGTCCTTCTTCTCGGTCGGCGGCGGCGGAAACGCCGGCCAGGGCTTGTCGTCGAAGAACGGGCGCAGCAGGCCGAACAGCATATTATAGCGAAGTCGCGTCGCGGCGTCCGGCTCCAGCATCCAGTTCTCGCCCATCCGCGTGTCGTTCCATAGCGAGCCGAAGCCGACGGCCATGACCGACCCCCTTGCCGTGGCGAGCGACGGCGGCGACGGTGTATTTGTCGAGTTTCACGACCGGCTGCCCGCCGGCGACCTCGCACGCCCTCTCCACTTCCACCGCCGGCAGCTTGACGGCCGTGGTCAGCGTGCCCTTCCAGGCCCGATCGTGATGGATCGACAGCCCGAACGGCCAAAGCAGGTCTGTTGGCCGTCGAACCGGCGTTTTCCGGCGAGTCGATCACCAGCAGCTTGCCGCCGTCGTCGACGTACTGCTCCAACTGCTGGCGGAACTCCTCGGACACCGGTCGGCTCGGGCAGATGGCCACCAGCACGTCGCCGCTGAAAGCCTCGGAGCCCTCCTTGCGGACCGTATGGCAATCGAGCCGGGCGAGCCATTGCTCGAGCAGCCCGTATCCATTCGCCATTGCCCTGCGTGTAGGGTCCTTTGGAGAGAGGCACGGTCGAGGTGGTGCGGTCGATCACCACGCATTGTTCGGGCCGCAAGCATTCCGGCGTGGGCATGGCCCAGCGGTGAACGCCCGCAACCGCCAGCGAAGCGAAAACCCAGCCGCACGTGCCGGCCGCCAGCAGAACGAGCCAAACGCCGCGCGGGAGGAGCGGGACAGTCCCATTTTTGCTGAGACAAAAATTGGGACAGTCCCCATCCAGAGTCCGCCGGCAAGCGGCACGAGCCCAAGCAGGAGCAGCCACGGTCGCGGATCGAGCCACGGTTTGGCATGGTTGAGCCATTCGACCATGCCGAGCATGACTTCCGACTTGCCCGGCTGGCCGACGCAGAAGTTCGAGAAGATCGTCGAGTCGGCGAAGGCGACGGCGCGGCCCTGTCCGTAGCGCTGCCGCCCAGGTTTGCACGAACGCCCCGTAGCGCATCTCCGGGACAGTGGTTGGGCACGGGGTGGAAGTTGTCGTAATGGTATTCGGGGCCCATGCTCCAGAGGCCGGTGTTGGCGATCACCGGCCGGCCGCGGCTGTAGCCCGGATCGATCGAGCAGGAAACGGCGAAATCCATCGGCGGAACATGCTGCACGGCGGGATGGGGCACAGCCGGCGGCACATACAATTGCTCGTAAGGCGAGTCGCCGAAGCTGAACAGCAGGTCGTCGCGGAAGATGAAGCCCATCGGACGGATGATGTCGTTCATCGCGGTGCCCGACCCTTCGTAATTCGTGTGATCGCCGATCAGCAGCAGCCCGCCCCCCTGCTCGACAAACCGAGTCACCGCCGCCGCTTCCTCCGGGCTGTATCGCTCGGTGGGTATTTTGATGATCAACACGTCGCACTTGGCCAGCGTCTCGTCGTCGATCTTATCTTTCTCCAACAGCCGCGACATCTCGTAATACTGGCCGAGGTATCGGTAGATTCGCGCGTAGTTGTAGCCGGAGTTGACCTCCGGGTATGGCTCGGGCTCGACGAACCAGTTGGTGTCGTAGGGCTTCGTGGTCGGTTCCCACTTCGAGTGCCGCTCGACGACCATGACGCGGCCGTCCTTGCGCCCGCCGACGGGACACCAGTAGATCGCCACCGTAAACAGGGCAACGGCCAGGCCGATCAAGCCGGCAGCGATGGGAAGCCGGAAAGCGGATGGCGGAGGGCTGGGCACTTCAGTGCCCAGTTGTTCATCAGATTGTTTCGACCCATGACTTTCCCTATTCGCCAAGCGCCGCGTGGACGCGGCGGCTAAACAATCCGACTGATCGTCGCGCGGCGCGGATGGCGCCGATCGCTGCGTCCCCCCTCGCACGAACCGCCACGCCAACAGCACCGGCACGATCAACAGCAACAGCAGCATCCACGGCGAGAAGAAATGGTTCATCGCGTGCAAGCGGGCGATCGGGATCGCTTCGCAACACGCGGTGCAGATACAGCGCCATCAGCAGACCCGCCCGCACCGGCAGCCAAACAACAATCACGAGTGTCAAGCGTCCGCAAATCGGAGATCCAACTTCGCCATCTCGCCATGAAGTCGCCGGCGTCGGTCTGTTGTGGTGCAGGCGTCTCGCCTGCCGCCGTTTTGGCAGCCGGGACGGCTGCACCACAAGCCAGCATCGTCAGCCCACCGACGAAGAACAACAGCGTGGCCGGATCGAGCAGCAATTCCCAGGTGGCCCCGAGCCGATGCACTTGCCGCATCGAGTGCATCACGATGGTCGAGCCGTCGGCGGTCGCGTCGATTCCCAGCAGCGTGGCGACGCCGGCCAACGCATCGGGCAGCGGCCAAGGCAGATCGTGAGTGTACGCGGTATGAGCGGTGTAAAGTTCCAGGACCAACGCCTGGACCAAAAGCACGATTCCGGCAACCACGGCGCCGCCGGCCAGCCAGTTGGGCCATCGCTTTCGGATGCGGCAGCAGTGGAATCGCCAATCCCAGCACGATCAACAGCGGCGCGGCGCGATAGGGCCATGAGGCGAACCACACGGCCGGCAGGAAGAGCACGATCGCGGCAATGCGCAGTTGCGAAGCCGCAAGCGGCTGCTCGGCATTGCCAAGCAACACAACGCCGGCGGCGACTGCCGCCAACCAAGCATACGGATTGGCCGGATAGAAATAGTTCAGCCCCAGCAACCAGGAGCCCGCCAGCAGTGCCGTACCGATCCAGAAACGAATCATGCGGTGAGTCCCGTGCCAACAGATTCTGTCATTCCGCGGTTCCTCCGTCATCGTCCTCGGACGGGTCCGACGCGTTCGTATTGGCTCCGGCCGGCGGAGTCCAGGGCTTCTGGCCGGGAATCGTGCGACTGAACAGCCATCGCCAGAAACGAATTGCGGCGTTCGCATTCGTGCGGAAGTTCGCATTGCCGCCGATGTGTGTGTCGCCGATCACGACGCACCAGCCCGAACCAACTTGCCGGCGTGCAGCCATGTCGCACTGGTCTTTGCCTCTTGTCCAATAGACGAGCGTTTCGCCGGCGCCGCCCTCGCCGAGCGACTCGACCGGCCAAGCAGCATAGAACGGACCTTGGAGATCGTTATTCATCGCCCGCCCAAACTTGCCCCCGCCGATCGGTTGCGGTTCATGTGCGTCGTCGCCGGGCGGAACCGGCGAGTTTGGAACCGTAAAGCCGAACTCGGCCAGCAGCGGAGCGATCGGCCGCGATTCTTGGCGCCAGCCATGCACAGGAAAGTCCCGCCGGCGTGGACGAACTGCTTCACGGCTTCGCACTCCGCCGACGAAAACTCCCGTGCCGGTCCGATCGAGACGAACAGCCCGCAGCGGTCGAGTCGCTCCGGCGTTACGTCGGGCGCCAACAGCGGCAGGTATCCTTGCCGCATCAACGTTCGCGCGAACTCGGCGATGCCGTGGTTTACGCCGCGCTCGACCTGCGAATCGCTCTGATAGGCCTCCAAATGCGAGGCGTCGATATAGGCGATGTTGCTGCCGGACCTGATCGAGCTGCCGTCGGGTAACACCCGGCTCGATGCGTAGCTGGCGGCCATGCAACACAGAAGCGAGATGCCGAGAATCGTCGGCGTCAGCATCGTTTGCCAAGCCGCGGGCCGGACGACCATGAGCCCCAGCATCGTCAAAAGTGTTGCCAAAGCCAGCCATTGCCGCCAGGCCGCCTGCGGGCTCGACGGCCGATTGGCAAGATACGAAAACAAACGGCCGGTGAAAGGAAAAGCATTGGGCAACCCGTCGTTTTGCAGCGGCGACGTGTCGCCGAGCACGAAGACTCGCCCCCGGCCGACCGTCTGCTCGGCAGCCAAGACCAGATCGCCAAGGCGTTCGCCGGCGCTATAGTGTGAAATGCCGCTGGCAGCCGCATCGCTGCCCGGATCGCTCCAACCCCATCGCCCCACCAGCGCCGGACGAGCGGGCCAGTTTGTGCGGATCGAAGAGCCCAACTGGATGCCGAACCGGTTCCGCAGATCGTCGATGCCCGTGGTGGCGGGATGCGCCAGGACATCGTAGGATTGCTCCCAATTGCCGGCGCGGGGGACGGCGGTGTCGAAGCGGACTTCCATCGCCAGCGGCGCCAAGCACGTCGTTGAAACTGCTCGACGAATTCCCCTCGCGGATCGCCGGCTCGGCCGCCAACAGCAGCGATCCGCCGCGACGAACGTAATCCCACACCCGGTCGAGCGTCTCCTTTGGCCAGGGCTGATCGGGATGGATCAGCAGCAGGACGTCGGCCTCGGCAAGATCGGTTTCCGAGAGGTCTTTCGAGTGTTTGAACTCCCCGCCGAGACTCTCGACGAAGACCGGCAACATGCCGTAGCGGCCGTCGATCGGCGAATCGTAATCCGGCTTGAGCCAATTGAGATAGCCCTGGTCGTAGGCGACGATCTTCTTGCCCTTCAGATCCGACTTGTTGATCGCCAAGGCCGCCAACAGTGCCGCGGCAATGGCCAACAGAGGCGGACCGAACCGAAAGAGCATGTCCTTCGCCAGCACCGTGCCCGGCACCTCTTCCTTCTCCTCGCGAGCCTTCTGCCGCTTCAGTTTCTCCGGGTCGATCTCGATCACCGGCAACCAGGGAGAGTTCCGAACCATTGCGGCAACGATCACGATATCAATGAACATCGCGACCAAAGGCACGTTCCAAGGGATGAGCGTCCGCAGCCCATCGGTCCACGTCCAAATGCCGACGTGGTTGATGTCAGACTTTGGCGGCATGACCACGGCGGGAAGAAGATCAAGCAACTTTTCCGAATAGGCAAGAACCACCAGATACACAAAATGGCCAAGAACAATGGCTGCGGCAACCCAAAGGGCACGGGAGCGACGTGGAGGAACGGCATAGACTATCCAGGCCGTGTAGATTGCAAAGGTGAGAACCAGAAAATCGATCCCGGCGAAAGTCGCGCCGACTTCCAAGCGAGAGCCTGCCAGCCAGCCCCCAGTCGCCCCAACATCCATCCAATCCCGTCAGTAACGAGCCAGACTGTCGGAATTGAAGTGGACGCGAGACGAAAGCAAGCAAGCGCGGTTACACCCAATGCGGCGATCAGTGCTACGCGAGCCGTCAGGTTGTGACTGGCCTGGGCGATGGCCGCCAACACGACGGCGACGGCCAGCACGTTGAGCGTTGGAATGGCCGAGGCGGTAAAGAGCAGTCCGACAATCGCGCCGCTTGCGAGAATTGCCCAAGTTCCAAACGAACGGGCGTTTCTCGGCCAGGCGGCGACCAGAGCAACCGCCAGAGCGATCCATGTCAGTGCACGCTGGAGAGGATGGGCGACCAGCCCGGTCGAGCCGGCCGCGAACCACGCCGCGGCCATGCCGGCCGTCAGCATCACGACAGCGTGGGCAGGAACGGCCGCGCAGGGCTCCTGTTGTGCGTCGGTCCGGTTGTCGTTCGAGGGCGCCGTAGTCATACTACATCATCCATGAGAACGAGTAGTATGTTCTTCACGGCACCGTTCGGCAAGGGGAGTCCTGGCGGGTTCACCCCCGCGTGGACGCCGTTCGATCACCGCGTTGTCGGCCGTTTCAAAATGATGCGGCTGTCGTCCACCGAGCGGGCGGTGCTACGTACAATCACCCCACTGCTCGACTTCCATCCGTAGGATCTCCCGCTGCCAGCCTTCTTCGTGGATTGGCCATCCCTGAACGCGAGATGAGCCCTGGCGGGTTCGTAGCGGACGGCGGCGCTCGTGGACGCCGTTCCAGCACTCGATTTCCGCCGGTGACGGCGGCGGCACTCGGCCGGAAACGTTGCTGCGGCGAAACGAAAGCCGCCGCTGGTCGAAAATGCTGATGACCACCGCCGGCCGACACTCCAACATTCGCCGGGCGATCAACTCGTGGCTGGCCGTGCTGTAGCGGGCCTTCAGAGCGAGCAAATCCCATTGGCACGCGGCCGCGTCGGCGGCAAACCATGCGGTCGGCAGCAGCAGCCGGCCCGCCAGGCAGTTGGCCACTTGTTCGCGGGCGTTGGCGGCCGTTCCCGCGGGTCGGCTCCCCAGCGGGCGAAGACGCGATGGGCCACGTGTTCGCCGATTTCGTGCGCCACGGCCCATTGGCGACGCTCGTGGCGCGGCTCGGGCCGCAGCAGAATGGTTGCCCGCGGGCGTCCCGACAAGCGATCGCCCAGCCGAACGTATCGCGCCCGGCCCTCCTGCCGGTCGTCCAAGGCCACGGCGATGCCGAGCATTTGAGCGACTGCCAAGGCATCGACCGGCGGGCTGCGCACGCCGGCCTCGGCGAGGATTTCTTCGGCCACCCGATCCAAGCCGGCGGCCAGTTCTTCGCGGGTCAGTTCGGGAAACATGGCGGGCCCGTCCGATGAAATGTGTATTTATGTATACTATAGCATCGGGATTTCGCGGGCACAAGCCGCCGGATTGTGCCACTTACGTCTGCCACGAAGATGGAGTACGATGAGTTACGACTAGTGTGCGTCCCGAAGCGGCGGGAAGACGCCCCGCGACTGCGGTCGCGAGGGGCCACACTGGAAACGTCTTGACGCCTCCCACTGCTGCGGACACCCCCCCACGACCGCGGTCCTGGGGCGTTTTCGCTGATTTTGCCTTGCTCCGTCTTCCGCCAACCCCCCTGTGCCCGTGTCAAAGAAACCTACGTCTCGCACCTACGCCCTGATCAGTCTCGGCTGCCCGAAGAACCTCGTCGATAGCGAGCGGATGGCCGGGCTGCTGCAACGTGGCGGCTATCGGTTGGTTGCCGATCCCCGCGGCGCCGATCTGGTGGTGATCAACACCTGCGGATTCATCGCCGACGCCCGGGCGGAATCCCACGATGCGATCGAGGAGATGTTGCGGCTGAAGAAGCAAGGGCGGCTGGGCAAGGTGATCGTCAGCCGGATGCCTTGCCGAGCGCGAGCGGGAGAAGCTGCTCGAGCAGTATCCGGGAATCGATCAACTGATCGGCGTTTTTGCGCGGGATGAGATTGTCGATGCCGTGGAGAAAAGGGGGACTGTCCCCCTTTTATTCCGCCCGGCCCCCAGCCGGCCGTTGCCCGATACCGGGCGACTGCGGATCACGCTTCCGCACCTGGCGTATCTGAAAATCGCCGAGGGCTGCAATCGGCTGTGCAGTTTCTGCTCGATCCCCAGGATGCGCGGCCCTTACGCCAGCAAACCGATCGAGCAAGTCGCGGCCGAGGCCGAGGAACTTGCCGCCGACGGCGTTCGCGAGCTTGTTCTGGTCGCTCAGGACACGACGTTTTACGGACTGGACACCGACGGCCGGCCGCGGCTTGCCGAACTGCTTCGCCGCTTGGAGCAGGTCGATGGCCTGGCATGGATTCGCTTGATGTATCTGTATCCGGCTCATGTCACCGACGAATTGATCGAGGTGATTGCGTCCGGCAAGAAGATCCTGCCCTATTTGGACATGCCCTTGCAGCACATCAATGACGAAGTGTTGCAGCGAATGCGGCGGCGGATCGGCCGTAGGGAAACCGAGCAGTTGCTCGACCGGCTTCGCGGGCGGATCGATTCGCTCGTGTTGCGAACCACGCTGATGACCGGCTTTCCCGGCGAAACCGAGGAGCAATTCGAGGAACTGCTCGATTTTGTCAGGCGGTGGCGGTTCGAGCGGCTCGGGGCGTTCGCCTACTGCGACGAGCCCGGCACTCCGGCCGCTGAGCTTGACGGGCATCTGCCGGAAGAGGTAAAACAGGCTCGCCGCGATCGGCTGATGGAGGTCCAGCAGGAAATCGCCTTTGCGTGGAATGCCTCGCAGGTGGGGCGACGGTTGGACGTGATGATCGACCGTTGCATTTCGGCCGAGGAAAACGCCTATGTCGGGCGCAGCTACGCCGACGCCCCGGAGGTGGACGGCCAGGTTTACGTGACCGGCGAAAACCTCGCGCCCGGCCAGATCGTGCCGTGCGAGGTTGTCGCCGCGCAGAATTATGATTTAATAGCGGTCGTGGTTTAGCGATGCTAGCAGAAAGAACGTGCGAGCAACTATGTCCAGCGACGCCAAATCCGCAAAACACGTTCGCTCGGCGATGTTCAACTTACCCAACCAGTTGACCTCGCTGCGGCTGTTGCTCTCGGTCGTCATGTTCGGCTTCATCACGCGGGATTGCTATCTGACGAGCTTTGTGCTGTTCGTGATCGCCGCCGGCACCGATTGGCTCGACGGCTACTACGCCAGGAAGTACGGCCAGGTCACGACGCTTGGACGAATCCTCGATCCCTTCGCCGACAAAGTGATCGTCTGCGGCACGTTCATTTTCCTGGTGGCCGATCCGAGAATGCACGACATTCCCGGCGGATTGCGGGCGTGGATGGTCGTGGTGATCGTGGGCCGGGAGTTGCTGGTCACGGCGCTGCGCAGTTTCATCGAGGACCGCGGCTCCGATTTTTCGGCCAAGATGTCGGGCAAGCTGAAAATGGTCTTCCAGTGCGTCGCCGCCGGCACGTGTCTCTTCTATCTCTATTGCTACGAAGGGAAACAGCCGCCGCAACACATCGCCGATTGCACGTCCGACTGGATTTGGTGGGTGTTGGTCGTCTTCGTCTGGTCGTCGGTCGTTTTGACGGTCTACTCCGGGCTTGGTTTACGTCCGAATCGCGGTGCGGCTGCTGCGAGACGCTTAGCTCCCCGGCGGCGAACAACAACCAGTCACCGCTTGCGGCTTCGCAACAGCATGCACCCATCCGATTCGCCAAACCTGCCGGCCGTGATTATCGCGATTCTGGTGCCGCTGGTCATTTTGGCCTGTGCCGTGGTCTGGGTGAAAATCGCGGTGCGCTGGCTTCGCCGACTGCCCGTGCTTCCCTACCAGCCGCGGCGGCCCGTGCCTTGGAGAGTGTTCGACATCGTGCTGATCGCGTCGCTGTACGTCTTCTCGCAGGGGGTTGTCCTGCATGCGGCGTACAAGGTGTTCGACTTTCCGCGCGAGGCTGTGGTGCAGGCAGTGAAGGCGACGCCGGTCAACGTCAACAACCCCATGTCGCGAGCCCATCCCTTGGCTCGAGTGCTGGCGGAAAGCCCCGACGTCTGGACGATTCTGCTATGCGTGGTCACCGCGGTGATCGTTGCCCCGATCACCGAGGAATTGATTTTCCGGTTGGTGTTGCAGGGATGGCTGGAATGCGTGGAGCGGCGTCTGCGCAGGCGGATTCCTTTCCTACGCGGCATCTTGGCAGGGGTCGTGCCAGTGACGACGGTTGCGGTGTTGTTCGCTGCAATGCACGCCCGCCCGGCCGAGCCGCGCATGGGATTGCCCGTTCTTGTTTTCCTGCTCGCCGTCCATTTCGACGGCAAACTTGTTGACGGTCGTGCTATCCGTCGGGTGGCTGAGATTTGCCGCCGGGGCCACGCTGGCCGATTTCGGCGTCGTGCCGAGCAAGATATTCCATGACGTCCGCACCGCCGGGGTGACGTTTCTCGCGGTCACGGCGCCGGTTCTGGCGATCAACGTCGCTGCAAGCGAGCTGCTGCCGAAGAGTGTCGTTTCCGACCCGATCCCGATATTCTTCCTGGCGACGGCGTTGGGAATACTGTATTATCGCACGCATCGCATCGTCCCCTCGCTCGCGTTGCACATGGCGTTCAATGCCGTCGGCGTGTTCGTGGCGATCGCGACGGCGAGGTGATTTCTCCCCTCGCCCTTCGGGAGAGGGGACTTGTTTCGTGGAGAAATGATCCATGTCCACCGGTTTTGCCATCATCGGCTGCGGAATGATCTCGCATTTCCACGCCCGGGCAATCGGCGACGTTCGCGGGGCGAAACTCGTCGCCTGCTACGACAAACTGCCGGCGGCGGCCGACAAACTGGCCGAGACGGCCGGCTGCAACGCCTACCACGATCTCGACGCGATGCTCGCCGATCCGAGCGTTGAAATAGTCACGATCGGCACCCCGAGCGGGGCGCATCTCGAACCCGCACTGGCCGCCGCGCGGGCCGGAAAGCACGTCATCGTCGAAAAACCGCTGGAAATCACCCTACGCCGCTGCGACCAGATCATCGAAGCCTGCGAGAAAACCGGCGTTGTGCTTTCCACCATCTTCCAGTCGCGGTTCCACGAAGCGAGCGCGGAACTGAAACGGGCGATCGAGCAAGGCCGCTTCGGACGGCTCACGCTCGGCGATGCCGTGGTCAAGTGGTATCGCACCCAGGACTATTATGACAGCGTCGCCTGGCGGGGCACCTGGCACATCGACGGCGGCGGCGCCCTGATGAACCAGGCCATCCACAGCGTCGATCTGCTCACCTGGCTGATGGGACCGATCGTCGAGGTCCGGGCGACGACGGGACTGCTGGCCCACCAACGAATCGCCGTCGAGGACGTCGCCCTGGCCACCGTGGCCTTCGCCAACGGCGCGATGGGGATTATCGAGGCCAGCACCGCCGTTTATCCAGGCTATCTGAAACGCATCGAAATTCACGGCGACCGCGGATCGGCCGTGATGGAGGAGGAAGACATCGTCCGCTGGGATTTCGCCAAGCCGTCGAAACGCGATGCGGCGATCCTCCAGGCGATGACCCAACGCAAGAGCACTGGCGGCGGGGCCTCCGACCCCAAAGCCATCGGCCATCATGGCCACGCCCGACAGTTCCAGAATGTGCTCAACGCCATCAGGAGGGGCACAAAGCCGCTGATCGACGGGCATGAGGGCCGCCGGTCGGTCGAGATCATTCTGGCCGTCTACAAGGCCGCCGAGACGGGCAAGGCGGTGAAGTTGCCACTGTGGAGCGACCCAGTGTTGAAAGTCCGGACGGCTGGGTTCCCGTAAGACCCCTTGCGTCACCGGCACTGACGAGTATATTAAAGGTTTCGCCCAATGTTAATGGCGTTGCCCTGACGGAGGCCCTCGGTATGGCCCAGCAATGTGAAGTATGCGGAAAGAAGCCCGCTTTGGGCAACCAAGTGACCCATCGTGGAAAAGCCAAGTACCTCGGTGGGGTGGGAACCAAGGTCACCGGAATCAGCCGGCGGAAGTTCCGGCCGAACCTCCAGCGAGTGCATGTCGCCACCGCCAACGGCACGCACAAGACCATGCGGGTCTGTGCCCAGTGCATTCGCAGCGGCGCCGTCACGAAGCGGGTTGCCCACAGCCCCTTCAAGCTCCCCAAGGGCGCCGAGGCAAAGTAGCGGTCATGTCGATTTCCCGCGCCGAGGTCGAGAAGGTCTCGCTGTTGGCCCGGCTCCGGCTGTCGGACGAAGAACTTGACCTGATGACTCGCCAAATGGGCGACGTCCTCGGCTACTTCGACTTGCTCTCCGAAGTGAACACCGATGGGATCGAGCCGATGGCCCATGCGCTCGATGTGGCCAACGCCTTCCGCGATGACGCCGTGCGTCCCAGCTTGGATCGGGAGGCGGCCTTGGCCAACGCCCCGCACCATGACGGCGAGTGTTACTTGGTGCCCGCCGTGTTCGACGAAGGATAGTCCGGCACGCGATGACCAGCCAAACCGCCACCGAATTGGTCCGTCAACTCGCCGAGGGGAAAATCACTTCGGTCGAACTTGCCAAGTCGTACTTGGACCGCATCGAGCGACACGACGGTCGCGTGAAAGCGTTTCTGCGGGTCGATCCGGCCGCGGCATTGACACAGGCCGAAGAGATCGACCGTCGCCGCAAGGCCGGCAAGCCGCTGGGGCCGCTGGCCGGGCTGCCGGTGGCCGTCAAGGACGTGCTTTGCTCGCAAGGCGAGCCGACGACGTGCGCCTCGCGGATGTTGGAGCAGTTTCGCCCGCCGTACGACGCCACGGCCGTGGCCAAGTTGAAGGCGGCCGACGCCGTTTTGATCGGGCGGACCAACATGGACGAGTTTGCGATGGGCGGGTCGAACGAGAACTCCGCCTTCTTCCCGACGCACAATCCTTGGGATCTATCGCGCATTCCCGGCGGCAGCAGCGGTGGCTCGGCGGCGACCGTGGCCGCTCGGATGGCTCCGCTGGCCATCGGCACCGACACCGGCGGCTCGATTCGCTGTCCCGCCGGATTGTGCGGCATTTCCGGCCTGAAACCGAGCTACGGCCGCGTGAGCCGCTACGGCCTGGTCGCCTTCGCCAGCAGTCTCGACCAGATCGGGCCGCTGGGCCAGACGGCCGAAGATTGCGCCCTGCTCTTGGAAGTGCTGGCCGGCCACGACCCGAAGGACTCCACGTCGGTCGATCTGCCCGTGCCGCGATACACGGAAACGGTACGCTGCCCGCTCGAAGGGCTGCGGCTGGGGCTGGTGCGCGAGCATTTCGGTGAAGGGCTCGACGCCGAGGTCGATCGGGCGGTGCGCGAGGCGGTGCGAGTCTATCAATCGCTCGGGGCAAGCGTGAAAGAGCTGTCGATGCCGCACGGCAAGTACGCCGTGGCCACCTACTACATCATCGCCCCCTGCGAAGCCTCCAGCAATCTCGCCCGCTATGATGGCGTCCATTACGGTTATAGGGCTCAGGGGTCAGGGGTCAGAGGTCAGGGGTCAGATGCGGCAAATCAACAATCGACAATCAACAATCAACAATCCGCCGGCCCTCACCCTAACCCTCTCCCCAAGGGAGAGGGGACCGGAAGCGATAACGCCCTGATCGACATGTATCGCCGCAGCCGTTCGGAAGGGTTTGGGGCGGAAGTGAAGCGCCGCATCATGCTCGGCACTTACGCCCTGAGCGCCGGCTATTACGATGCCTACTACAAGAAGGCCCTGAAGGTGCGGCGGCTGATTCGCCAGGACTTCGATCGGGCGTTCGACCATGTCGATTTGATCATCGGTCCTGTGACGCCCACGCCGGCGTTCAAGATCGGCGAGCGGATCGACGACCCGTTGGCGATGTACTTATTCGACCTCTACACCGTCAGTACGAATCTGGCAGGTATTGCCGCCATATCGATTCCCTGCGGCCTGAGTTCCGCCGGTCTTCCGATCGGCCTGCACCTGCAATCGCCGCCGTTCCAGGAAGAGCGTCTACTCCGCGGCGCCGCGATGTTTCAGCGCGCGACCGACTGGCACACAAAGCTGCCGCCGCTGGAAGAGAGGGATTAGGGGTTAGGGATTAGCGGCGACGACCGCGTCACGGTGGTTCTCGCAGTCGCAAGGCCCGACAGATCTCTGACGATAAGAGTTCGTCGATTTCGCGATGCAGCGGCACGGTTGAGACTTTCATTGCCGCCCGATTTACGTAGACCGCATGATTGCTGCTCTCCAACAGCATGTCGCATCCCTGTTTTTCAAGATATCGAATCAAATCGGATCGTTTCATAAGTCGAGGCTGATCGGCTCGCGGATGACTTCTTGACCAACCAAGGCCTCTTCCGCCAGAGTGCGGTTGGCTTCGAGAACCATCGCGATTGCCTCCGGAAGATTGTGCCGGGCTTCTTCGAGAGTGGCGCCTTGCGTGCTCGCCCCCGGCAGTTCTTCCACAAAGCCGACATACCCGCGGGGGACTTTGCGAAAGACGGCGGTGAGTTGGATTGGCTTTGGCATTGCAGGCAACTCCACACGAGCT
This sequence comes from uncultured Planctomycetia bacterium, assembly GCA_963719005.1. Taxonomy (GTDB): domain Bacteria; phylum Planctomycetota; class Planctomycetia; order Pirellulales; family Thermoguttaceae. The sequence continues at coordinate 43,405 of CAVRAR010000012.1, read as the reverse complement.
ACTGAACTATACTTGCGATGGACCGGCCAGGCAATGGTGTGAAGGTTACCCCCTTGGAAGGGACGGTCGGTTTGCAGTAGAATACTAGGGGAGCAAGATCATTCCAATTTCGTTTGCGAGGATGATGCAAGCTCAACAGGCATCGAAGGGGAAGAAGAGATGAATGATCGCATTTCCATTGATCCGCAAGTATGCCACGGCAAACCGGTGATTCGTGGCACTCGCGTACCCGTGGCCCGCGTCGTCGGGTATTTGGCGGGCGGCATGAGTTTTGAAGATGTGGAGAAAGACTTCGGTCTTTCCCCCGAGGACGTGCGGGCGGCACTCGACTACGCGGCAGAGTTGCTGAACCAGGAGCTACATCACCCACTTCCGGTCTGATCAGCCAGCATGCGATTTGTTATCGACGCCGATCTTCCTCGTCCAACAGCCGATCTCGTGCGCAGCTTCGGTCATGAAGCCGTGGACGTGCGCGACATCGGGTTGGGCGGGGCGCCAGACGCTCGCATTGCGGCATACGCGCACAGTCATCACTGTTGTCTTCTAACCGGTGATTTTGATTTTGCGGATATTCGACACTACCCGCCAGAGTACTTTTCGGGACTGGTTGTGTTTGTTTTTCCTGACGATGCCAACCGGCAAGTCATCCTGAACCTGATAAAGGCGTTTTTTGAAGAATCGGCAATTGTGCAGCGACTGCCGGGCCGTTTGGCCATCGCGGAACCCGGACGAGTGCGGCTGCGACCGGCCTAGAGATCGCACACAAGGTTGAACATGGACGACTCGCTTTTGAACCGCATAACAATCCGATCAGATCAGATGAACGGCGCGCCGTGCGTTCGTGAATTGCGCATTCCTGTTGCCACGATTATTGGAATGCTTGCCAACGGAATGAATGCGAAGGAGATCGTGGACGCCTATCCTGACCTCGAACAAGAAGACATCATGGCAGTCCTGCAATACGCTGCGTCAGAATTGCAGCCGCCAGACTCTGACAATGGCCTTGCGGCTCCGGTCCCTGCCAACCCCAAACCTCCCACTCTGCTACATGCCAGCGCCCTACACCATCATCATCGGCCTTGAAGTTCACGTGCAGTTGCTCGCCGAGAGCAAGATGTTCTGCGGGTGCAGCACGAAATTCGGCGAGCCGCCGAACACGCAGACTTGCCCGGTGTGCATCGGAATGCCCGGCTCGCTGCCGGTGATGAACCGCAAGGCGTTCGAGCTGGCGCTGAAGACCGCCGTCGCACTGAATTGCGAAATCCCGCATTTTACCAAGTGGGACCGGAAGAACTACTACTATCCCGACCTGCCGAAGGGCTATCAGATCAGCCAGTTCGACTTGCCGATGAGCAACAACGGGGGGCTGGAGATTGAGGGAGAGGGGAGAGAGGAGAGGGGAGAGGGGAGAGGGCAATCTCCAAATTCCAATCCCCAATCCCCAATCTCTAATCCCTCTAAACGCATCCGCATCTTGCGTGCCCATCTTGAAGAAGACGCCGGCAAGAGCATGCACGACGAGACCGGTGGCAGCGGAAAAGCTGACAGCCGCATCGACCTGAATCGGGCGGGCACGCCGCTGCTGGAAATCGTCAGCCAGCCCGACTTGCGATCGCCCGAGGAAGCCAAGGCGTATCTCACCGAGTTGAAACTGCTGCTGAATTACCTCGGCGTCTCCGACTGCAATATGCAGGAGGGAAGCCTGCGGGTCGATGCCAATATCAATTTGCATATTAGTGGGCAGTGGGCAGTCGGCAGTCGGCAGTCGGCAGGGGAGAGGGGAGACAAAAGGGTACTTCCGCCTTCCGCCAATCCCCAATCCCCAATCCCTAATCCCTCAGTCGCCGGCCCTCACCCTAACCCTCTCCCAGAGGGCGAGGGGACCGAGATCATCGCCACGCCGATCGTCGAAGTGAAAAACATGAACAGCTTCCGCGCGGTCGAGCGGGCGTTGGCCTACGAAGCCCAGCGGCAGTGGCAGGAGTGGCAGGAAACCGGACACAAACTGGGCGACGTGCCCAAGACGACGCGCGGCTGGGATGAGGTTTCGCAAACCACCCGGCCGCAGCGAGCGAAGGAGGAATCGAGCGATTACCGCTATTTTCCCGATCCCGATCTGCGTGCCGGTAACGGTCACCGACGAGGAAGTGGAGCGTGTTCGGGCGTCACTAGGCGAATTGCCCGCCGCGTTGCGAAAGCGGCTCGAACAGACCTACGGCATCACGCCCTACGACGCCGACGTGCTGGTGAACCAAGGCCGGGCGCTGGTGGACTACTACGTCGAACTGGCCGAAGCCTGCGGCGACGGCAAGGCGGCCTCGAATTGGATTCAGCAAGACGTGTTGCGTTGGCTGGGCGAGCAGCAGGTTGAATATCGCCCAGTATCCGGTCGCCGCCAAGCCGCTGGCCGAGCTGATCAAGATGGTTCGCGGCGGCGATTTCGAGACCAGCCGCGGCCGCGAGGTGCTCGCCGTCATGGTGGCCGATCGCAAATCGTTGGCCGACGCCGATCGCCGCCCTGGGCATCGAGACGGTCGACGATTCTGCGCTGGTCGAGTTATGCCGCAAACTGGTCGCGGCCAACCCGAAGATCGCGGCCGAAGTGCACGACGGCAAGCTTAAGGGCCTCGGCGCCCTGATCGGCCAGGCGAAGAAGGAGAATCCGAACGTCAATGCAAGCCGCGTCCGCGAGATTTGCCAGGAATTGATCGTGACAATTGAGTTCCAAAGTTCGACTGACGTGCAACACGTTGAGAAAGGCCCGAATGAATGACGGATGTCGAACTCCACCCTCATGCGAAAAGCCGCCTCATCGAGCGGGGAGCAACGGAAGCGGAGGTAATCGAGACCGTGCGGGAAGGCGAGCGATTTCCCGCAAAATACGGCAGAACCGGTTTTCGCCGCAATTTTCCGTTCAATGGCGTGTGGTGCGGGCGTCAATGCGCCACGAAGCAAGTTGAGGCGTTTGCTGTCGAGGAAAGTGGTTGGCTGGTCATCACGGTAATTGTGCGGTACTATTGATCTGGAGGAACGGCCATGAAACTGACCTACGACCCGCGGTACAACATTGCCTATCTTCGGCTCCACGAAAGGCTCGGCCAGGTGGAGACGATCCGAGTAAGCGATCAGGTCAATGTGGATATCGCGCCGGATGGCACCGTTTATGGAATCGAACTCCTCAACGCCAACGAGCAACTGCGAGCCGAGGATCAGGGAAAATTCGTGTTGGTTGACGAGAGCAACGGCCAGCGGCAAGAAGTTGCGCTGTGAGCATCATCACCCTGACCACCGACTTTGGTTCCGGCAGCCATTACGCGGCTGCGATGAAAGGGGTGATCCTCTCGATCCACCCGGGGGCGACGATTGTCGATCTCAGCCACGACGTTCCGCCGCAAGACATCCGCCGCGCGGCCCTGCTGTTGGACGACGCGGCCGATTGGTTTCCGCCCGATACGATTCACGTGGCAGTGGTCGATCCTGGCGTGGGGACGGATCGGGCGATCGTCTATGCGCGGATCGGCCGGCAGCAATTCATCGCGCCTGACAACGGCCTGTTGAGTCGGCTGGCGGCCCGCACGCCGCCGTCGAAGATCGTTCGGCTGGCCGAGCCGGCGTACTGGTTGGATCGCGTCTCGACGACGTTCCACGGCCGCGACATCATGGCGCCTGTGGCGGCCCATGTAGCCCTGGGGCTCGATCCTGACCGGCTGGGACCGTCGTTCGCGCGGTTGACCACGATCGATTGGCCCGAGCCGCGGCAACGTGCCGAGCGGCTCGACGGCGCGGTGATCGAAATCGACTCTTTCGGCAACCTCATCACGAACCTGACGGCCGACATGTTTGCCGGCCGTCCCACCGATCGCCGCGCGTGCGTGGTCTGCAATATCTATGAAACCTGGGGCATCTACCACGCCTACGCCGAGCAACCCCGCGGAACGCTGGTGGCCCTGGTCGGCTCAGGCGGCAGGTTGGAGTTGGCGCTGGTGGGCGACAGCGCCGCCAAGCGGCTTGGCGTCGGGATCGGCTCGCCGGTCACGCTGGCGTGGGAATGAGAATCCCGATAGAATAGCGCCGCCAAGGGGATCCTCTCTTCCTCAACAGAAATCGAGGACTGCGCAAATGGCATACTGGATCATAGGGCAACTCGCGAAGGCGGCACGTTACGCGGGTGTCGGGCTGCTGTTGGTTCTCGTGCTTCAGGCGGGCTGCAAACGGTCGACAACCGTCGTTGGGCCAAAGGGGGGAAAGACGACGCTGACCAACGGCGGCAAAGGTGCGGAACTTGTATACAAGGATATGAACGGCGCGGACGTTCACTTTGCCGGGGGAAAAACACCCGTTGCCTTGCCCGCCGATTTTCCCAGCGACGTCGCGATTTACCCGAAGGCAATGCCCATCAGGACGGCAACGAGCGACAAGGAGACGAGAGTCGATCTGACAACGCCCGATTCCGTTCAAGACGTTGAGGCGTTCTATAAGAAGCGGTTGAAAGAGGACGGCTGGAGAATTGACGATAAGATAAGAGTGCCGCGATACCTAACGGCAACGAGGAACGGACGGACGTTGTCCGTCGACGTCTCCACGCGAGGAGGAGAGACGACGATCCATCTTATCGTGGTCAGGGACAAATAGTCGGCGGCAAGGGGACGGGCACATTTTTCAGCCCTCGAAGGGCCGAAGAATGAGCCAGTCCCCGTCCTGTAAACCCGATGGAGTTATCCCCTGGCGATCGTCGAGCTTGGAGGTGATGATGCGGCGAGTTTTTCCTGCGGTTCTGCTGTTTGGCAGTGCAATCTTGGCAGTTCCGCACGCCGCTCGGGCAGCCGACTCTTGGCGAAGACTATACGAGGCCCAAACCTACCGCGACACCGCCGGGCAGAAGTTGCCGTATCGTCTGCTGAAGCCCGAGAAGATCGAGCGGGGCAAGAGCTATCCGCTGGTGCTCTTTCTGCACGGCGGCGGCGAAAACGGCAGCGATAACGACCTGCATCTTTACATCGGCGCCGAGGATTTCGCCAAGGCCGAGAATCGGCGGAAGTACCCGTGCTTTGTCGTCTTTCCGCAATGTCCGCTAGGCAACAGTTGGGGTGTGGGAAGCTCGAAATTGCTTCACGGCAAGACGACCGCGCCGCCCCGCGACGCCTTGGATTCTGCGTTGGAACTGGTAGACAAGCTCACGGCCGCGCTGCCGATCGACAAGAAACGAATCTACGTGACGGGCCTCTGTACGGGAGGAGTCGGCACTTGGAACGCGCTGGCGCGGCGGCCTAAGTTCTTCGCCGCGGCCATTCCCATTTGCGGCGCCGGCGACACCGACCAGGCGGCGATCATGAAAGACGTGCCGATCTGGGCGTTCCACGGCGACCGCGATCCGGTGGTGCCCGTCGAGCACACCAGAGCCATGATCGCGGCGATTCGCAAGGCCGGCGGCCACCCGAAAATGACGATCTATCACGGCGCGGAGCACAACTCCTGGAGCGCGACCTACGGCGATCCCAAGGTGATGGCCTGGCTCTTCGCGCAGAAGAGAGAAAAGTGACGCAGAAGATCGGGACGCCGCACCGTTATCACGGTGGGGCAGACATTCTTGTCTGCCTGCAAACTGCGGCAATCCGGGCAGACAAGAATGTCTGCCCCACCGAACAGTGCTGGCACTGCTAGCACCGCGGTGAAAACTGGGCTTGGCCGTTCCGGTGCCGTGGGATAAATTGCCGCTATCCCACCATCCGCAATGTAGCAATTCGCACGGAAGCGAGGAAAAGCATGGAAGCTGCCATCACCAGAGTCGTCCTGCGGACGACCGTTGGACGGTTTGCCCTTTTAGCGGGTCTGCTGTGGGTTTCGATGGGGGCGAGTGTCCGCACCGCCAATTTCATCGTCGAAACCGACGATCCGGCCTTCGCCCAACAGGTCTCGCAAGCGGCGGAAAACTATCGCCGCGAACTTGCGGTCTCCTGGCTTGGCGAGGCGATGCCCAATTGGTATCAGCCGTGCGTGATGACCGTCCAGGCCGCCCCGCAACTAGGGGCCGGCGGCGCCACGAACTTCCAGTTTCAGGACGGCGAGGTGTTCGGCTGGCGGATGTCGATCCAAGGCTCGCGCGAACGGGTGCTCGACTCCGTCTTGCCGCATGAAATCACCCACATGATCTTCGCCAGCCATTTCCGCCGACCGCTGCCCCGCTGGGCCGACGAAGGCGGGGCCACCAGCGTCGAGTGCGCCGTCGAGCGGAATAAGTACCGCCAAATGCTGCCGCCGTTCCTCCGCAGCGGCCGCGGCATCGCCTTCAATCAGATGTTCGCCATGATGGACTATCCGCCCGACTACATGCCGCTCTACGCCCAAGGCTATTCGCTGGCCGAGTTCCTCATCCAAAGCGGCGGGCGACAGACCTACGTGAAGTTTCTCGACGACGGGCTAAAGAGCGACGATTGGCCGGGCGCGGTCGACGCGCAATTACAGCGTCAAAGACCTCGGTTTGCTGCAAAACACCTGGCTGGCGTGGGTGAAGCAGGGCGCGCCGCTGGCCAGGCCGGGCCAGTCGCGGCCCGCCGCGTTGCTGGCCGCCGACGGACGCCGGCCTCGGCCCGAGCCGAACTTGATCTACCACGTCCGCGGCCAACAGCCGCCGATGCTGACCGCCGCGCTGACTCCGCTCCCCGGTCCGGTCGATCGTCCGACCACGTTGCCGCCGGTGGCCGCGAACGTTCCCCGCAGTGAGCCGAAGACGCTGCCAACGTCCGGCTGGCACGCCGCGGGCGAGACGGCTTCGGTCTATTCCAAGACGGCCTCGACGCAAGCCGCACATCCGCAGCCGATGGAGCAGCCGCGGGAGACGGTGCTGCGGTAATTGACCTGCGGGTATGGAGATTGTACCATACAAGTGAGCGGTTTCCATCTGCGGGATTGCCATGAGCACGGTCACCCATCTGACGATCGCCGAATACGACCGCATGATCGCGGCCGGGGCGTTCGAGCCGCGCGAGCAGAACCGGCTCGAACTCGTCTACGGAGAACTTCGGGAAATGACTCCCATCGGCTCCGAACACGAGGTCATCGTCGATTATCTGAACGAATGGAGTTATCACTCGTTGCCGAAAGGCGAAGCGTGGGTGCGCGTGCAAAACTCGATTGGGATTCCGGCCTTGGACAGCGCGCCGAGCCCGATTTGACCTGGGTTGCTCGCCGCGATTACCGGCGTGGTCGCCCGACGGCCGAAGACGTCTTGCTCGTGATCGAGGTTTCCGAGAGCACCCTGCGGTTCGATCTGGGCACAAAAGCCGAGCTTTACGCCGCTGCCGGCATAGCGGACTATTGGGTGGTCGATGTCGTCGCCCACTCGATCGTGGTCCACCGTGATCCCACCGCCGGCCGCTATCGCGACGTGCGAACCTACCGCCAATCAGACGAGCTTCGCCCGCTACACGTGCCCGAGGTCAAGCTCTGCCCCGCTTGGTTGTGGCAGCCATCTGACGAGTGATGGATGAAGCTGCCCCTACGCCGAAGCCGGCAACTCGTAGCCCTTGCGCCGCGGCCGTTCGACCAAGCGATTGGCTTCCTCGTCGCCCAGGAACGTCTCCTTGGCCGGATCCCATTTCAGCGGGCGGCCTATCCGGCGAGTGATGTTCGCCAAGTGGCAGACGGTGATCGAGCGATGGCCGATCTCGACGTCGGCCACCGGCTTCTTTCGCGACTTGATGCAATCGAGCCAGTTCTGCAAGTGCCATTTCGCCTGCCAAAGCGCGGTCTGATCGCTCCACTTTTTTTCCTCTTCAACCTCGTCGACTTTCTTGAGCAACTCGGCGGCGATGCTCTTCGGGTTCGAGGTGAACTTGTTGCGGTTGATCTCCAACTTTCCCTTTTCGCAAACGAAGACCGCCCCGCCCATCGGACCCTTCTTGAGGATGAAACGAACCGGCACGCCGTTGGCGTAACGCATTTCGACCTGGCCGTTCGGCCCCGGCGTGAGCGGTCGCATATCGACCGGCCCGGTGCCGTCGGTGCCCAGGGCCCATTGGATTTGATCGACGCCGTGCGCTCCCCAATTGGTCATTTCGCCGCCGGCGAAGTCGCGCCAACGCATCCAACCCATCCACTGCGTGTTGAAGGGGCGGTAGGCCGCTTGATTCAACCAGACGTCCCAATCGAGGCCCGCCGGCATCGCCTCCTCCGGAAACAGAGACGTAGGGGATTGCTCGCTGCCGGGGTAGATCACCGCCCGGACTTCGAGGACTTTGCCCAAGCCACCGGTGCGGATCAACTCGCACGCGATCCGATTCATGGCCATCGAGCGCTGCTGGGTGCCGACCTGAACGACGCGGTTGTGCTTTCGCACGGCGTCGACCAACACGCGGCCTTCGCGGATGTAGAGGGTCAGCGGTTTTTCGGCGTAGATGTCCTTGCCGGCTTGACAGGCGTGGATGCAGGGCAGTACTCGCTGGAACTCGCCAGTGCCTACGATCACCGCATCGACGTCCTTGCGTTCGAGGAGCTTCTGGTAGTGTTGGTATACCGGCCATGAGCCCTTCTGTTTGGCCTTGAAGTCCTCAGCCCTCGGTAGATTGCAGTCGCAGAGGGCGACGATTTGGGCGCTCTCGGGCAGTTGGGTCAGCAAGAGCGTGGCTCGGCCGCCGACGCCGATCGCCCCGACGGTGATCCGTTCGTTGGCGCCTGGGTTTCCCCCGGCCGCCAAGACGCCGGAAGGAATGAAGTAAGGCGCCGCAACGGCGCCGGCAGCCAGTTTGAGGAAGTCACGTCGCAAGAACTGGGAACGAACGCCGGTTGCACTGGCCGCGGTCATGATGTCGCCTCTTGGGGGGAGGGGTTGGCTAGGTGGGCTTGCTCGCGGGCGAACGCTCCCATTTTCGCCCGGCGATCGACAGTAGTCAACCGTGTCCCCCCTTTCCAACCGTCAAGAATCGCCTACTGAAGAAACACCCCAGGCGAAACGTTGAAATGGGCCGCCAGCTTGGCGATGTGGGCTTTGCTAAGTTGGCGATCGCCACGAAGAATTGCCGAACCGAGCTGGCGTTGGCCGAGAATGCGGCCAAGGTCGGAAGCGTTCAATCCGTGCTCCTGCAACAGGAACTTCAGCGTTTCCAGCGGACCGACGTGAGAAACGTCAAGCTGCTGCCAGGCATTTTCGTAAGCGGCGACCAAGGTGGCCAGCGTATCCAAATAGTCGGCCTGATCCTTGGTTGGATGATTCAACACTGCCAAGCGGTCGATGATTTCGGTGACGTTCTCCAGATCGACGTCGTCGTGAATCGTGCGCGGCGGCATGAGATGCACGAGTTCCGAATATGTTTTGGGCATTTCTGTGCGAGACGTTCTTGCCGTGCTCATAGCCGGTCCTTCCATTGATTCTTGCTGTACTCTGGGTGGGATATCAGTTCCAGCACGAAAACTTTGCCCGTGTTGTAGTGGATAGCGGTCGCCATTCGATGCCTGTTTCCGCACACATTGAATATCGTCGCGGATTTGCCGCTGCCAACTCGAACGAGATCGGCACGTGGGAAGGTTCGGCGAACGTCTTCGAAAGTCCTCCACCGCACACCACAGGTGATTTTGTACCAGTTTTCCAGCCATACCTTCGTATCTGGATGCCTTGCCCAGTATTCCTGCAGTCGGCGTTTGCTGACGATCCACATGTCTACATTATGTACTCACGTGGTAGCAAAATCAAGAGAGACAATCCGCCTTGCGACCGCATTCACCCGCGCCAACCCCCACCAATAAGCGGGACGACTTGTGGTAAATTGGCCAATACGCGAAAACTCCTCGGATTGCGCGGCATGTATCTACGGGCACGGCGTTTTCCTCTAGCTTTTTCCTGAACAGCCCATTGACGCCGCTGGGCGACAATGATACGATTTGAGGTTTCCCGCCTGCGGGGCGGGCTGCGACTGTTCGTTGGCAAGTTGGTGGTCGAGTTACCCGGAGGACTTCCGTGGCTGGTCAGACAAGTGAAATCATTCGGATCCGGATGGAGGCGTACGATCACGCCATTCTGGATCAGAGTGCGACGGAGATTGTGGATACGGCGAAGCGCACCGGCTCGGTGGTCCACGGACCGATTCCGCTGCCGACGCGCATCGAGCGATATACGGTCCAGTCGAGTCCGCATGTGGACAAGAAGGCCCGCCAGCAGTTCGAGATTCGGACGCACAAGCGTCTGATCGACATCATGCAGGCGACGGCGAAGACGATCGAGGCGCTCAACAAGTTGAGCCTGCCGGCCGGGGTTGACATCAAGATCAAGGCCACCAGCAGGCGTTAGGAGAAAGAAAGGGGACAGAGGTCAGGGATCAGGGGTCAGAGAACGAGAGATCTGTTTCCCTGAGTTCTGGCCCCTGACCCCTGAACCCTGACCCCTAAACTTATGGAACGGAAGCTTGAGCGGGCAAACCCGGCCATGGGCCGGTCGTTCCCGCCGGCGACGTAGCATAAAGGCATAGATCGATGGTAGTTGGACTGCTCGGCCGCAAGGTCGGGATGACACAGATTTTCGACGCAACCGGCCAAGTGGTCCCGGCAACCGTGATCCAGGCCGGTCCCTGCCACGTCCTTCAGGTGCGGACGCAGCAGAAAGACGGCTACGAAGCCGTTCAACTAGGCTATCTTGATAAGCCACGTCGTCTTGCCAGCCGCGCCGCTCGCGGCCAGGTCGCCAAGCTCGATAGCAAACGGCAAAAGCGCCGTTCCGCGGCCGGAGTCGAGGCCACACCGAAGGCAGATTGCGAGCCGCAGCGATTCATTCGAGAGCTCCGCGGTTCCGCCGAAGGGCTTCAAGTCGGCCAGGAATTGAAGGTCGACATCTTCTCCCAAATCAAATCGGTCGACGTGGTCGGCACCAGCAAGGGCCGCGGCACCGCCGGCGTGATGAAACGGCACAACTTCCACGGCCAGCGGGCGACGCACGGCGTCAAGAAGGTGCATCGCCATCCGGGCTCCATCGGCTGCAACACCGATCCGCACCACGTCTTCAAGGGCCGGCGCATGGCCGGGCACTACGGGTCGGTTCGCCGCACCGCCCGAAATCTCAAGGTCGTTCGCGTCGATCTCGAAAACAACTTGTTGTTGGTCAACGGCGCCGTGCCGGGCCCCAACGGCGGCTACGTGGTGATTCGGCAGACGAATAAACTGTAGGGGTTAGGGGCTAGGGGATTAGAGGTTAGGGATTAGAATAACGGGAATCGTTTAGCCGCCGCGTCCACGCGGCGCAATGGAAAGCGCACGACATCGAGGCGGTAAAGTCATGGCCACATTACCCATCTACAATCGCAGCGGCGACGAGGTCGGCAAGTACGAAGTCGACCCCGAGCAGTTGGCGCCGCGGATCAGCAAGCAATTGCTGCACGACGCCGTGGTCATGTATCAAAACAACCTGCGGCAGGGCTCGGTGAAGACGAAAACCCGGTCGGAAGTGTCCGGCACGACGAAGAAGATGTATCGCCAGAAGGGGACGGGCAACGCCCGGGCCGGCTCGCGCCGCAGCGGCATCCGCCGCGGCGGCGGGCACATCCACGCCCGGCAGCCGCGCGACTGGTCGTACCGCCTGCCGAAAAAGGCTCTCCGCATCGCCACGCGGATGGCGCTTGGCTTCGCGCATCGCCGACAACGAGATCACGCTGATCGACAGCCTGAGTTTCGCCCAGCCGAAGACCCGCGAGATGGCCGCCGTCTTGCAGGCGCTGAAGCTTACCGGCAGCAGTCTTCTGGTGACCATTCCCGGGCACGACGTGAACGTGTACAAGAGCATCCGCAACCTGGCCGGCGTGTCGGTGCTGCCGGTGGCGGAACTGAACGCCTTGAACGTGTTGCATCCGAAGCGATTGCTGATGACGACGGCGGCGTTGGATGCCTTCCGCGAGAAAACCGTTACAGAATAAATAATTGTGTGCGGCTGCTGGCAAGCAGTGGCGCACGACGCGAGAAAATCATCATGGCCCGAGACAACACCAAAACCGCCTTGGAGTTGCAGCCGCACCAGATCATCCTCCGGCCGCTGGTGACCGAGAAGGGGATGCACAAGGCGAATCGCTGCAATGCCTACGCCTTTGAAGTGAGCCGGATGGCCGGCAAGGACGACGTGCGTCAGGCGGTCGAGCAACTGTTCGACGTGAAAGTGTTGCGAGTGAACATCCAGAACCGCAAGGGCAAGCCCCGCCGCGCCCGTTTCCGCAGCGGAACCACCGGTTCCTGGAAAAAGGCCATTGTGACCTTAACAAAGAACATCGAATCAACTTCTTCTAGCGGTCAGCTATCAGCGGTCAGCTATCAGCTTGGAGAGCTGACGGCTGAAAGCTGAAAGCTGACGGCTGAAAGCTGAAAGCTGCAATGGGTATTCGCAAGTACAATCCGACGACGCCTGGCCGCCGCGGCGCCACCGTGAGCGACTTCGCCGAGTTGACGCCGGGCGCCAAGCCGGTGAAGGGTCTGCTGCGGCCGAAGAAGCGCAAGGGCGGACGCAATAACCAGGGCAAGATCACCGCGCGGCATCGCGGCGGCGGTCACAAACGGCAACTGCGCGAGATCGACTTCCGCCGCGACAAAGACGGCATTCCCGCCAAGGTCGATTCGATCCAATACGATCCGAACCGCACGTGTCGAATCGCGCTGTTGCATTACGTTGACGGCGAGAAGCGATACATTTTGGCCCCCGACGGGCTGAAGGCCGGCGATCAGCTTATGAGCGGGGCGGACGCCCCAGTGGTGGTCGGCAATTGCCTGCCGCTTTCGGCGATTCCGCTAGGAATGGACGTTCATAACATCGAGATGATGCCCGGCCGCGGCGGCGTGTTGTGCCGTTCGGCGGGCGTTCGGGCGACGCTGGCTGCACGCGATGCCGATTGGGCCCAGATCAACCTGCCCAGCGGCGAAATCCGCCGCGTGCCGGCTCGCTGCAAGGCCACGATCGGCGTAATCGGCAATTCGGATCACATGGGCATCGTCTACGGCAAGGCGGGCCGCCGTCGCTGGCTGGGCCGTCGGCCGCACGTCCGCGGCACGACGATGAACCCGATCGACCATCCGCACGGCGGCGGCGAAGGCCGCACCAAGGGCGGACGCCACCCGGTGAGCCCCACCGGCGTCTTGGCCAAGGGCGGCTCGACCCGCAAGCGAAGAAAACCCTCGAACAAGGCGATTGTCCGCCGGCGAAAGTCCCGGCGGTATGGACAATTGAAGATTAGATAAGCGATCAGCTTTCAGCGGTCAGCGTTCGGCCACTTGTCCCGAAAGCTGGAAGCTGGAAGCTGAAAGCTGAAAGTCAACACCTATGGGAAGATCACTGAAAAAGGGTCCCTTCGTCAATCCGAAGCTGTTTCTGAAGGTGCAGAAGCAGAACGAGGCGGGAACGAAGGATCCGATCAAGACTTGGGCCCGCGCGTGCACGGTAGTGCCGGAGTTCGTCGGGCACACGTTCATGGTCCACAACGGCAAGGTGCATCTGAAGGTGTTCGTCACCGAAGAGATGGTCGGGCACCGGTTGGGAGAATTTGCGCCGACGCGGACGTTCCGCGGTCACGGCGGGAAAGGCAAGCGATAGGGACGGCATCATGGCGTACGAAGCGACCTACCGATTCGCGCGGATCAGCGCCCGCAAGGTGCGGCCGCTGGCCGACCTGATTCGCGGCAAACTGGCCGACGACGCGCTGGACATCCTCAAGTACCAGCCGCACCGCGGGCGCGGATGCTGGAAAAGGTGCTGCACAGCGCGATGGCCAACGCCGAGGATCGCCGGGCAACGAACCTCCATCACCTGATGGTGACGGATTGCCGCGTTGACGGAGGGCCGATGTTCAAGCGGATGCGGCCCCACGCTCGCGGCATGGCGTCGGTACTGAAAAAGCGGTTTTCGCACATCCATGTGGAATTGGATTAACCTTTGCCCGCATCGAAACCAAATCACGTTTAGCCGCCGCGCTAATGCGGTGAAATAGCTATGGGTCAGAAAGTCAATCCCGTCGGGTTTCGCACCGGCATCATGGTCGGCTGGAAGAGCCGCTGGTACGCCTCGAAGCAGGAGTTCGCCGATCTGCTGGTCGAGGACCAGAGAATCCGCCACTACATCAAGGACCGCAAGGACAAATTCGGCAAGGCGCTGTATCCGTCGATCTCGAAGATCGAGATCGAGCGCACCCGCGACGAAGTCAAGGTGGTGCTGTTTTCGGCCCGGCCCGGCGTGTTGATCGGACGGAAGGGCGAACGGGTCGAGGAACTGCAAAAAGAGCTGCAAGAGAAGACCGGCCGGCGGATCAACATCAAGATCGAGGAAATCAATCGCCCCGAAATCGTCGCGCAACTGGTGGCCGAAGACATCGCCGAGCAATTGATCAAGCGTTCGGGCTTCCGCCGCACGATGAAGCGGGCGATGGAGCAGACGATGGAGGCGGGGGCCAAGGGAATCAAGATTCAGCTTTCCGGCCGGCTCGGCGGAGCGGAAATGTCGCGCCGCGAAAAACAGATATCCGGCTCCATTCCGCTGAGCACGTTGCAGGCGAAAATCGATTACGGCTTCACCGAAGCGCTGATCGCTCAAGGACACATCGGCGTGCAAGTGTGGATCAATCAGGGCATGTACAACGAGGACGATAACGATGGCGCTGATGCCAAAACGGGTCAAGCACCGAAAAAGCCAAAGAGGACGTATAAGAGGTGACGCCGCGCGCGGCAACCGAGTCGTCCACGGCGACTTCGGCCTGCAAGCGATGCAGGGCGGCTGGATCAGCGCACAGACGCTGGAGGCCGGCCGTATCGCCGCCCAGCAGTACCTGCGCACCGAGGGCCGCCTGTATATCCGCGTCTTCCCCCACAAACCGATCACCTCGATCCCCTTGGAAACCCGCATGGGCAAGGGCAAGGGCGAGCCGGAATACTGGGCGGCGGTGGTGCGGCCCGGAACGGTCCTGTATGAGATCAGCGGAATCTCCGAAGAAGCGGCGCGAATGTGTTTCGCCCGGCTGGCCCACAAAATGCCGGTCCGCGTGCGGTTCCTCCGTCGCCGGCCGGTGTGAGAGAGGAGTCGGCAGCAGGCAGTGGGCAGTGGGCAGTAAGAAAGAGACGTTTCCTTGTACGAGTGAGTGAGTACCGGTGACTAGGCAATAATTGTTAACCATCAACCACTGCCAACTGCCCACTGCCCACTGCCGACTGCCGACTACAAGAGAGAGTAGACCATGACGAAGGCCTCCGAATTTCGAGAAATGAGCGACGAGCAATTGGTGCTGACGGTGAACGAAACCACCAAGAACTTGTTCCATTTGCGGCTTCAGGCGCAGACGGAGCGGCTCGACGCGCCCAGCGAACTCCGCAAGCAGCGGCGGATCATCGCGCGAATCAAGACGATTCTGAACGAGCGCGCCGCGGCAAAGAGCCTGGCTGCGAACAGTACAGTCGAGAAGTAGGAAATAGCCCATGCCCAAGCGAGTAGAAACCGGGATCGTCACGAGCGACAAGACGGCGAAGACCCGCCGCGTGGAAATCCCCCGGCTGGTCAGGCATCCGCGGTACGGCAAGTACGTCCGCCGCAAGACGATCTGCCACGTGCACGACGAGAACAACGAGTCGCACCTGGGCGATCTGGTCGAGATCATCGAGTCGCGGCCGATGTCGCGGTTGAAGCGCTGGGCGTTGGTGCGGATAGTCGAGAAGGGCCGGATGGTCGACCTGGTGGCCATGCGCGCCGCCGCTCGTCAGGCCCACAATGAGCACGGCGCCGCGGAGGAACAACCATCATGATTCAGATGCAGACGCGGCTGGCCGTGGCCGACAACACCGGCGCCCGCGAGTTGGGCTGTTTCAAGGTTCTGGGCGGGGCGAAGAAGCGCTTCGCCCGCTTGGGCGACATCGTCGTGTGCAGCGTCAAGAGCGTGGCGCCGGGCAGCGAGATCAAGAAGGGGGCGGTGGTTCGGGCGGTAATCGTCCGCTGCAAACAGCCCACCCGCCGCACCGACGGCAGCTACGTCCGCTTCGACAGCAACGCCGCCGTGATCGTCGACGCCGACAAGAACCCCCGCGGCACGCGGATCTTCGGCGCGGTGGCCCGCGAGCTGCGCGATCGAAATTTCATGAAAATTGTCAGCCTCGCCAGCGAGGTGGTCTGATGTGGATTAAAGCGAACGACACTGTAAGAGTTATCGCCGGGGAAGATCGCGGAACCACCGCCAAGGTGCTTCGCGTGAACCGCAAGGCGGGCAAGCTTGTGGTCGAGGGCGTCAACCGCGTGTACAAGCACGTCAAGCGCAGCCAGAAGAACCCGCAAGGCGGCCGGCTCTCGAAGGAGATGCCGATCGCCGCCAGCAACGTGCTGCTGGTATGCGAAGGATGCGGCGCGGCCACCCGCGTCGGCGTGCGCTATCTGCCCAACGGCACGAAAGAGCGTTACTGCAAGAAGTGCGGGGCGGGCAACGGACACGTCTCCCCGCCCAAGGCCCGGTATGCCACGAAATAACGACCGGCCGGCAGTCGCGCCGAATCATGGCGCGACCCGCGGCCGCGATTGAGAGTGCAAAACGACATGAGCGCAGCGAAAGCAAAAAAACCGAGCAAGGCCGAACAGTCGAAGGCGGCGGAACCGATTCCAACGCCGCGGTTGCAGGAAAAGTACCACAAAGAAATTCTGCCCGGGCTGGGCAAGACGCTCGGCCGCACGAACCGGATGTCGTTGCCCCGGCTGCAGAAGATCGTCGTCAACATGGGCGTGGGCAAGGCGATCAGCGAAAAGAAGCACATGGAAGACGCGCTGGCCGCGATGACGCTGATCACCGGCCAGAAGCCGCAAGTCCGCTTGAGCCGAAAATCGATCGCCAATTTCAAGCTCCGCGAGAATATGCCCATCGGCTGCAAGGTGACGTTGCGGGGAAAGCGGATGTGGGAGTTTCTCGACCGCTTGGTTTCGATCGCGTTGCCGCGGGTGCGCGACTTTCGCGGGCTCGATCCCGACGCCTTCGACGGCCGGGGGAACTACAACCTGGGCCTGACGGAGCAGTTGGTCTTCCCGGAGTTGAATCCGGACAAGTTCACGACGCCGCAAGGGATGAACATTACGTTGGTTACCAGCACGGAGAGCGATGACGAGGCCCGCGAGTTGCTTCGCCGGCTCGGAATGCCGCTGCGAGCGGCGTAGAGGAGTGGGCAGTCGGCAGTGGGCAGTCGGCAGTAGGCAGTGGGCAGTAAAGAGCAAAAAAAGACTCGCTGGTGAAGACGAGGACTTGACAACCGGTCTTTCGGAAGAAATCGACAATTTGAAGCACAAACCGCAACACACTCAACTGCCCACTGCCCACTGCCGACCGCCGACTAACAAGAGAGAATACAGGACGAATACCGTATGGCCAGTAAATCGAAGATCGCCAAGTCGGCCCGCAAGCCCAAGTTTTCCACGCGCCTCGTAAGGCGATGCCGTATTTGCGGGCGTCCGCGTGCGGTGTATCAGAAGTTCGGGATTTGCCGGATCTGTTTCCGTAATCTCGCCGACGAAGGCCTGATTCCCGGTGTCCGGAAAGCGAGTTGGTAAAGGGACCCTATACCGATGATGACCGACCCTATCGCCGACATGTTGACACGCATCCGCAATGCGGTGCGGGTTGAACGGCCTCAAGTCGATATGCCACTCTCCAAGGTCAAACGGGGACTGGCCGAAGTGCTCAAGCGCGAGGGCTATATTTGGGATTGGGAGGAAGTGGAGGCCAAGCCGGCGAACCATCTTCGCGTCCACCTGAAGTACGGCCCGAACGGCGAGCGCGTGATCCGCCGCATCCGCCGCGTCAGCAAGCCGGGCCGCCGCGTCTATAGCGGCGCCGCCGAGCTGCGGCCCATCCTCGGCGGGCTGGGAATCTGCATCATCAGCACCAGCCGCGGCGTGATTAGCGATCGGGAAGCACGGCAGCGAAAACTCGGCGGCGAAGTGCTCTGCGAGGTCTGGTAGTCCCCGTTGGCTGGTTCGTAAGCGATTGTACAAAGGGAAGTCAAATGTCCCGGATCGGAAAAAAACCCGTGCCAGTTCCCGCGGGGGTCAAAGTCCAGCTCGTCGACCACACCATCACGGTCGAGGGAAAACTGGGCAAACTCGAGTGGGAATTTCGCCCGGAAGTCTCCGTCGCCTACGACGACGGAACCAAGCTGATTACCGTCACGCGGCAAGACGACGAACGGCAGAGCCGCGCGCTGCACGGGCTGACCCGCGCGCTGATCGTCAACATGATCGTCGGCGTGACGCAAGGCTATGAAAAACGCTTGGAAATCCTGGGCGTCGGCTATCTTGCCGCCGTGCAGGGCCAGACGCTCCAACTCCGCGTGGGCTTGGCCAACGAACTTCAAGTTCCCATCCCCGAGGGGATAAAGGTCGGCGTTCCCGACCAACAGCATATCGTGATCCAGGGCATCGAAAAGCAGAAGGTCGGCCACTTTGCCGCCTCGGTTCGCGCCCTGCGCAAGCCCGAACCGTACAAGGGCAAGGGAATCCGCTACTTGGGCGAGGCGGTTCGCCGCAAGCAGGGCAAGGCAATGGCGAAATAGCACATGTAAAGCCGCGACCACCGGCCGCATTAAGATTGTAAAGCCGCGACCACCGGTCGCGGGGAGGAATCGGCGATGAGACACGATCGATTAGTCGGCAAGCAGCGGCAACGGCGGGGGTTGCGGGTGCGCAATCGGATCAAGCGCGACGCCACTCGCCCCCGGCTGAGCGTGTTCCGCAGCCATCAGAATTTCTACGTGCAGATCATCGACGACGCCGCCGGCCGCACGTTGGTCTCGGCCAGCACCCAAGATAAGCAGCTTCGCGGCGAAGTACGTTACGGCGGCAACAAGACCGCCGCCATCGCGGTGGGCAAGGCCATCGCCCAGCGGGCGTTGGAAGCCGGCATCAAGGAGGTCGTGTTCGATCGCCGCGAGTACAAGTATCACGGCCGCGTCGCGGCGTTGGCCGAGGCGGCCCGCGAAGCGGGATTGGTGTTTTAGTGGAGAGTGGAGAGTGCGACAGCGCGAGCGGTTTTTCGGGCTGACCCCTGACCCCTGACCCCTGACCCCTTTATGTCAACCGATACAGTCCAAGGACAATTGATCGATAAGGTCATCAAGATTCGGCGGTGCGCCGCGGTGGTCAAAGGCGGCCGGCGGTTCAGCTTCACCGCATTGGTGGTCGTCGGCGACGGCCAGGGCCGCGTCGGCTGGGGTTACGGCAAGGCCAACGAGGTGCCGCCGGCGGTCGAAAAAGCCGTCAAGGACGGCACCCGCAACCTGTTCCCCATCCACATGGAAGGCACCACGATTCCGCATACCGTCAAGGGCCAGTTCGGCGCGGCCCAGGTGGTGCTGGTTCCCGCCGGACCGGGCACGGGCGTCATCGCCGGGGCGGCCGTCCGCGCCGTGTGCGAAGCCTGCGGCCTGCGCGACATTCTCACCAAGAGCTTCGGCTCGACCAATCCGACCAACCTAGTGAAAGCCACGATTGAAGCCTTACAAGCAACTTCGCTCGCAAGGCGAAGTCGAGCGTCTGCGGGGAGTCTCGCTGTCATGAATCTGAACGACGTCCATCACGGAATTCATAAGAACAAGTCGCGGAAGCGAATCGGCCGCGGCATCGGCTCCGGCCAGGGCAAGACCGCCGGCCGCGGCAGCAAGGGGCAAGGCTCACGCTCCGGTTCTTCCACGTCGCCCATCTTCGAGGGCGGGCAGATGCCCTTGGTCCGCCGCATCCCGAAGCGCGGCTTCACCAACCAGTTCGCCGACGTAGCGGCGATCGTCAATCTCGCTTCGCTGGAGAAGAACTTCCAGAGCGGTGAAGAGGTGTCGCCCGAAGCGCTGCGTGGCAAGGGCCTGGTAAAGGGGAGCTACGACGTCCTGAGAGTCCTGGGCGACGGCGAGTTGACCAAGAGTTTGACGATTTCGGCGCACCATTTCAGCCGTTCGGCGGCCGAGAAGATCGAGAAGGCCGGCGGCCAAGCCGTCGTTCTGCCCGGCAAGAAGCCGGTGGTGAAGAACAAGATGAAAGTGAAAAGCAAGTAAGAAGGGATCAGGGGCCAGGGATCAGGGGTCAGAGATCGTGTTGACGCGACGACTTTAATCCCTGATCTCTGACCCCTGATCTCTGACCCCTCTATCCAGACGGATCGAGTCATGTGGGAAAAAATTCGTGTTATCTTCACCATCCCGGAATTGCGTCAAAAGATTTTGTTGACGCTTCTGCTGTTGGCCATCTACCGCGTCGGCTGGCAGATTCCGCTGCCGATCGTCAACACCAAGACCATGACGGCCTTCTTCGAAAAGGGGGGCGGAAAAGGCCTGTCAGACGTCTTACGCCAGGTTTCCACCTTCAGCGCAAGCCAGCTCAGCCAGGCCACGGTCTTCGGTCTGGGCATCATGCCTTACATTTCGGCGTCCATCATTTTCCAGTTGCTAGGCAGCGTCTATCCTCCCTTGGAGAAGCTCCAGAAGGAGGGCGAAACCGGGCGGAAGAAGATCAACGAATACACCCGATATGCCACGGTCGTCTTATGTCTCGGCCAGAGTTGGATCTACGTGCGCTTTCTTGTGGGGGCCGGGCTGGTATACCCGGAGTATAGCGGCGCCGCCTGGCAGTTGACCGGTGTGTTGACCATGACCGCCGGCACGGTCTTTCTCATGTGGCTCGGCGAGCAAATCGATGAATACGGAATCGGCAACGGCATCAGTCTGTTGATTATGGCGGGCATTCTCGCCCGCATGATCCCGGCGGGCTACGAGGACATTGTCCAACCGATTCAGAAACACGGACTGGACTTGGGCGGCGGCGTCGGCGGGGGCATCGGCGTCGAAACGCTGCTGGTGTTGGCGGTGCTGTTCGTGGCCGTGGTCTTTGGCGTGGTGTTGATTACCCAGGGCCAGCGCCGCATTCCCACCCAGAGCGCCAAGCACGTCCGCGGCCGCCGGGTTTATGGCGGCACGCGGCAATACCTGCCGCTTCGCGTGAACCAGGCCGGCGTCATGCCGATCATCTTCGCCAGCAGCTTGTTATTGTTCCCCTCCGTGATCTTCCAGGCCCTTGGCAATGCCTACTCAAATACGTTTTGGGTAACCCTCGAACGAACTTTCAGCCGCGGCGAGCATACCTGGACCTACAACATCCTTTACGTCCTTTTGATCTACTTCTTCTGCTACTTCTGGACCGCCATCTCCTTCAACCCGAAGGACATGTCGGACAACCTGAAAAACTACGGCACGTTTATCCCGGGCTACCGGCCCGGACGGCGAACGGCCGACTACCTGGAGAAAGTCATGGTGCGGATCACCTACGTCGGCGCCGGCTTTCTCGCCTTGGTGGCCATCATCCCAACGCTCGTCTCGTCGTGGATGGGGATCAAGTACGGTCTGGCCAGCTTCTACGGCGGCACCAGCCTGCTGATCGCCGTCAGCGTGGCCTTCGATCTGGTGCAGAAGATCGACAGCCACCTGGTGATGCGAAATTACAAGGGGCTCTTGGAGAAGGGTTGACGCTAGGGTGACACGGACATGGGAATGACGAATGACGAAATCAAAATGACGAAGGAATGACGACAACCAAATGACGAAGGCCGAAAGGATAGGCTGACGACGAACTAGCGTTGCCCCACGTTCCGTTTTTTGTGTTCAGCATGCTCTCCCGTTCGTCATTTTGATTTCGTCATTCGTGCTTCCTTCGTCATTTCGATTTCGTCATTCGTCATTTTCCCATCCGACCATACAACGCGACGGTGCAATTATGCGAATGGTATTCATCGGTCCTCCCGGGGCCGGCAAGGGAACGCAAGCCGAGCGGCTGGTCAAGACCTACAAAATGGCCCACCTCTCGACGGGCGACATGCTCCGCGCCGCGCGCGACGCCAAGACCGACGTCGGCTTGAAGGCCGACAAGTTCATGTCCTCCGGGGCCCTGGTGCCCGACGACATCATCGTGGCGATCATCGCCGAGCGGCTGGCCAAGCCGGATTGCGGGCAGGGATACTTGCTGGACGGCTTCCCGCGGACCATCGCCCAGGCCGAAGCGCTCGACGCGATGCTGGCCGAAAAGGGCACGCCCTTGGACGCCGTTTTGGAGCTTCGAGTGCCCGAGGAGGAGTTGTTCCGACGCCTGGCCGGTCGCGGCCGCGCCGACGACACCCCCGAGGTGATCCGCCAGCGATTGTTCGCCTATCGCAAGCAAACCGAGCCGTTGCTGGAGTACTACGGCCGGCGCGGGGCGCTGAAGAGTATAGACGGGCTGGGCACGGTGGATGAGATTTTCAACCGCGCGAAGACCGTGCTTGACGCAGTCTAAGGAGCCGGCAGGTGTGGAGATTCTACGGTCGCCCAGGGAAATCGCCGAAATGCGCAAGGCCGGACTGCTGGTCTGGCAGGCGCACCGGCTGGCCGCGGCGATCATCAAGCCCGGCGTCACGACGGCCGAAATCGACGCCGTGATCGACCGCTTCTTCGCCCAGCACCGCGCCGTGCCGCTGTTCAAAGGCGTTGCCGGCACGGTGCCGTTTCCGGCCACCACCTGCATCTCGGTCAATGAAGAAGTCGTCCACGGAATCCCCAGCTCCCGGCAATTGTTGGAGGGAGACATCGTCAGCATCGACACGGGCTGCAAGCTGAACGGCTGGTGCGGCGACGCCGCGGCGACCTACGCCGTCGGCCGCATCGCCCCCGACGTGCGGCGACTGTTGGACGTCTGCAAGAATACGCTCAGCCTGGCCATTACGCTGCTGGGCCGCTGCTCGCGTTGGAGCCAGGTCGCCGGCGAGATGGAGTCCTACGTCAAGAGACACAAGTACTCGGTCGTCGAGGCATTCGTCGGCCACGGCATCGGCCGCGACATGCACGAAGACCCCCAGGTGCCGAATTTCGTCAACAGCCAGCTCCGCCGGGGCAACGGCGATTTCCGATTGGCCCCGGGCCTGGTCCTTGCCATCGAGCCGATGGTGAACATGGGCACGAAGCGGGTGCGCACGAAGGCCGACTACTGGACCCAAGTGACCACCGACGGAAAACCGAGCGCCCATTTCGAGCACACGGTGGCGATCACGGAACATGGCCCCGCCGTACTGACGGCCGGGCCAAACGGAGAGACCTGGTAGAATGACGAATGACGAAGTCCGAATGACGAAAGAAAGACGAAATCCGAATGACGAACAAACACGCCTTGTGGGTGGTTATAATGCACCGCTTAGTGTGATCCAATCCCGTTCGTCATTTGAATTTCGTCATTCCTTCGTCATTCGGATTTCGGCAATTGGGTTTTCCGCAGTGCCGTTGTGAGGAGCGGGAAACCACCACAACAGGTGGTGCCAGGTGGTCTATGACGGTTAAGTTGTGCAAGAATCGGGCCATTCAGAAATTTTTCGCGAGAGGGCCTTGTGTGATTTAGGGGGCCGCGCTTATACTGAGGTACTTTGCCCCGTCCAGCAACAGCCACTGTGTGCCGTCATGAAAGTCCGTGCCAGCATCAAACGAATTTGTGAAAGCTGCAAGATCGTCCGTCGCCGGGGGGTCGTGTACGTCGTATGCAGCAACCCGCGGCACAAACAGCGCCAGGGTTAGCTTGCATGAGAGTTTTGCGCGTCGCACGGCCGGAGTAGGTGCAGACGGGCGTGAATTGCGAGGTTTGCGTCGGTTCCGGTCGTTCATAGTATAAGCAGGAGTGCTTGAGTATGCCGCGTCTTTTGGGTGTTGATATACCGAACGATCGCCCCACGGTGATCTCGTTGACCTATCTCTACGGAGTTGGGCCGAAGATCGCGCGCGATCTCTGTCACAAGGCGGGCATCGATCCGCAAGGCCGTGCTCGCGAGCTTCGCGAGGACGAACTGGCGCGGTTGGCGGCACTGCTGGACAAAGATTACGTGGTCGAAGGGCAGTTGCGCCGGCAGCGTAACCAAAACATCGCCCGGCTCAAGGACATCGGCTGCTATCGAGGCTTGCGGCATCGCCGCGGCCTGCCGGTTCGCGGCCAACGCACCCGCACCAACGCGCAGACGCGCAAGGGTCCGAAGAAAACCGTCGCCGGCAAGAAGGGCGTCAAGGATCTGCGGTAACACACCGTTTCAAGGCATAGTCTGTTTTTCTGGCAGGGAGTTCCAATTCGGTGGCCAAGACAACGACAGCGAGCTCAGCGCGAAAGAAAGTCCGTCGCAACGTGACCGTGGGCACGGTCCACATCAAGGCGACGTTCAACAATACGATTATCACCATCACCGACACCAAGGGCGAAACGATCTGCTGGGCCAGTGCCGGCACCTCGGGTTTCAAGGGCAGCCGCAAGAGCACGCCCTTCGCCGGCCAGATGTCGGCCCAGCAGGTGGCCGACAAGGCCATGAAGTGCGGCATGAAAGAGGTGGACGTGAAGGTGAAAGGGCCTGGCAGCGGCCGCGAAAGCGCGATCACCGCCCTCCAGGCGGCCGGACTGAAAATCAAATCGATCGAGGACGTGACCCCCTTGCCGCACAACGGCTGCCGTCCCAAGAAACGTCGCCGCGTGTAGCAGAGGGATTAGAGGGTGAGCGGTTGGAGATTGACGATTCGGATGAAATCCAGTGCGAGTGCCTCTAACCCCTAGCCCCTGACCCCTGACCCCTGACCCCTGACCCCTAACGAAGCATGGCTCGTCAACATTCACCCGTTTGCCGCCTGTGCCGCCGTGAAGGAATGAAGCTGTTCCTCAAGGGCACGCGTTGCGATACGCCCAAGTGCGCCTTCGAGCGCCGCGAGTCGGCGCCGGGCATGACCTCCTTCCGCCGCGGCAAGCAGACCGACTACGGCGTCCACCTCCGCGAGAAGCAGAAGGTGAAGCATCACTACGGCCTGATGGAAAAGCAGTTTCGCAAAGTGTTCGCCGAGGCCAACAAAGGCAAGGGCAACACCGGCGAAAGGCTGATGAGCCTGCTGGAGCGGCGGTTGGACAACGTCGTTTATCGGCTGAGTTTTGGGCTGTCGCGGGCGCAGGCGCGGCTGCTGATTGCCCACGGCCACGTGACGGTCAACGGCCGGCACGTCGACGTTCCCAGTTTTGTGACGCGGCCCGGCGACGTGATTCGCGTGAAGAACCGCCCGAAGAGCCTACAGTTGGTGCAGTCGGTGTTGGCCCAATCGAGCCGCGACGTGCCGGAGTTTCTCAACCGGATCGACGGGCCGCAGCCCGAAGGGCATGTTCTCCGATTGCCCGAAGCCGCCGACGTGTCGATACCCGTGCAGCCCCACCTGATCGTCGAGCTGTGTTCCAAGTAGCGACCCATTGCTGCCAGTACATGTAATTGGATCGGAGCTTTCCTATGCGTATTCGATGGCGCGGCCTGGAATTACCCAGCCTGATTGCAGCCGAACGATCGACCCTTACTCGCCACCTACGGCAGAGTTCGTGGCCGAGCCGTTTGAACGCGGTTTTGGCGTGACGGTCGGCAACAGCCTTCGCCGCATCCTGCTTTCGAGCCTCGAAGGCAGCGCCGTAACGCAAATCAAGGTGCATGGCGCCCAGCACGAATTCAGTTCGCTGCCCGGCGTGATCGAAGACGTGACCGACATCGTGCTGAACGTAAAATCGCTGGTGGTGAAGAACCACAGCGAGCAGACGCGCGTCGTGCGGATCGAGAAAAATCAGAAGGGCCCGATCACCGGCGCCGACGTCCGCACCGACGACCAGGTCGACGTCATCAACAAGGATTTGGTGATCGCCACGTTGACCGAGGACGTGCCGTTCCTGTTGGAAATGGTCATCGAGAACGGCCGCGGATACGTGCCGGCGACCGAACACACGCCGCAGGCCCAGGAAATCGGGATCATTCCGGTCGACGCCGCGTTCAGCCCCGTGGTTCGCGTTCGCTATGAGGTCGAGGAGACCCGCGTCGGCCAGAAGACCAACTACGACAAGCTGACGATCGAGATTTGGACGAACGGTTCGGTGTCGCCGGAGATGGCCTTGGTCGAGGCGGCCAAGATCCTCCGCAAACACCTCAACCCGTTCGTGCAGTACAGCGAGCTGGGCTCGCTGGTCCACAGCGAAGCCCGCGCCGCCGGATCGATGAACGTCGATCAGGCGACCGAAGCCAAGCTGGGCATGAGCCTGGCCGAGTTGGAGCTGTCGGTCCGGGCGACGAACTGCCTGGAGTCGGAGAACATCACGACCGTCCGCGACCTGGTGACGCGGACCGAGGAGCAGTTGCTGGAAGTCCGCAATTTCGGCGAAACCACCATGTCGGAGGTGCGCGAGAAGCTCGCCGACATCGGCCTTCGGCTGGGCATGCGGCTTCCGCCGGCGGCCGGCGCGTTATAGAGCAACAGCCGCGGCCGACGGTCGCGGCACGAAGCTACCGAATACAGAACAAAACAATACTTCCGTTCGACGAAACGGCACGACCATGCGACATCGACGAAAAGGCCGGAAGCTCGGCCGCCATCCCAGCCATCAGCGGGCCTTGTTGCGAAGCCTGGCCACCGCGCTCTTCTTAACCGAGCGCGACGCCGAACTTGACGACAACAAGCCCAAGGTCAAAGGGCGAATCATCACCACGATCGAGAAGGCCAAGGAGGTGCGGCCGCTGGTCGAGCGGTGCATCACGATCGCCCGCCGCACGTTGCCGCAGCAGGAAGCCGCCGACCGCTTGGAGCCGAACGCCGAACGCCACAGCGAGCAATGGCGGCAATGGCGAGACAGCGACCAGTGGAAAGAGTGGAACCGCACGATCGCGCCGGTGATCGCCGCCCGGCGCCGCGCCCTGCGACTCTTGGGCGACAAGCAGGCGGTGAGAATCCTCTTCGACGAGATCGCCCCGCGCTTCGCCGATCGCCAGGGCGGCTATACCCGCGTCTTGCGGCTGGC
Source organism: uncultured Planctomycetia bacterium (assembly GCA_963719005.1). Classification (GTDB taxonomy): domain Bacteria; phylum Planctomycetota; class Planctomycetia; order Pirellulales; family Thermoguttaceae. The sequence continues at coordinate 16,593 of CAVRAR010000012.1, read as the reverse complement.
CACGCCCCGCCTCGGCGACGCCGGCACCCGCGCGATTCTCGAACTGGTCGGCAAGAACGACCGAGTCCGCAAAAAGTCCACCAAGCCGTCGTTCGATTCCGACGTATCGGATGTCAAGCCGGCCGCGGGCGACGCCGACGAATCAACCGGCGAGTCCGATTAGCGGCCGCTATTTGGGTAATCCAAATGGTTCGGGATGATTGCGGATCGCCGTCGACTCAGGCGTCGCCTCCACCGCGGGCGATGAAGCGAAAACCCTGGAGTTGGGGGCTGACCTTTGTCGTCGTCAATGCCGCTATCCTTGGGTCTACCGCCTTGATGGTCCCGGCTGGCGATAGCATCTTCGGAATTCTGTGGAAGTGCTACTATGTTTGGCTGTTGGGGTTCCCCATGACCCTTATTCTGCCTGTTTCTTCGGCGCGATCCGATTGCCAGACATGCCTTTGGCTTGTCGCCTGGGTTGCGAACGTTGTTGTCATGTCGTATCTTCTTGGCCAATTAGCATCTTGGGTTTATGGGTTCCGCGCCAAAGCAGTCGATTCTCCGCCGCGATGCGACACGGACGGGGTTTGATTTCACGCTCCATGTCCGCCGCTTGTGCGAGGACATGGTCGCCCGGCTCGAACAACTCCGGCACGTCGATATGTCGCGGGTGGCGGTGAGCTTTTCGCAGACCCGCCGCGCCGGCAAAGAAGGGATGTTCGCGACGCTTACGCCGCTGCGGTTCGCCGGCGGACGGATGCACACCTTCCGCCGCAAACGCCGCTGGGGCATCCAGCGGCTGTTCGACCCCGACGGCCACGAGATGCTCTACATTCTCACTTTCTATCTGCCGCGGTTCCTCGATCTGCCGCTGCGTGAGAAGCTGACCACGGTGCTGCACGAGTTGTGGCACGTCGGGCCGGAGTTCGACGGCGACGTGCGCCGGCTGGGCGGCCGCTGTTTCGCCCACGGCTCGTCGCAGAAGCAGTACGACGTTCACATCGAGGCCCTATTGGACCGCTGGCTCTCTCTCGGGCCGCCGCAGACGCTCTACGGCTTTCTGCGGCTTAGTTTCCGCGAGTTAGTCGCCCAGCACGGCCGAGTCTACGGCCGAAAGGTGCCGGCGCCGAAGCTGGTGCCGCTCGATTAGCACCACTTCTCTTGCCACGGTGGGGCAGACAGTCCTGTCTGCCGAGAAAAATCGCCGCACGTCTGGGCAGACAAGAATGTCTGCCCCACCGGACGCGGTATTGCCGGCGCCATTCAACGGTAGACGTCTTTTCGGTCATCCACAGCGAGGATGTTGACAATCCGATTCAATTCATCGATTCCATAGAAGATTCGGAATCGCCCAATTCGATACCGCCAAGTTGTCGGACGGTATCCCTTCAGTTTCTTGACGTTGCATCCGAAATACGGCTGGACGCGGAGTTGCGGGTAGACGTGTTGCGTTAACTTGAGTTGCACGAACGCCTTTTGCCGCGCATCCAGGTCTCGCACGCTCCGCAAAAACTCATCGGTCTCAAAAATGCGATAGTTATTCAACGAACCGCCCTCGCTTGGAGCGCGCGTCGGAATGTCCGCGGCGGATGCTTCGATTCAAGGCCATATTGCCGCGAATTTCCGCCATTTCCGATTCGTCGGCCAGTTCGCTTTGCTCGATGAACCGTTTTGTCGCCGTCTCAATGAAGTTCGAAAGCGGCCGATTGTCGCTCTCGGCCGATTGGCGAAACAGTTGGTAAACCTCGTCGCTGAGCCGGAGCGTCACCGTCTTGGACATAAGTCACCTCGATTTCTACTGGACACTATTAGAATACAATAGAACGAATGTGCTGTCAATATGACGGCCAGGGGTAAAACAAACGATCCGCGTCTGAAAGCCCCGAGATTGCCCTTTCATGCGGCAGAGTGCGGCCTTTGGCATGGCTGCGATAACATGCGCTGCATGGGAGGTCTGAAATGGCTTTTCCGATCATGTAGATCGGTCAAAGTCTGCCGGTTGGGCTGCCGATAACAAGTTTGCCGATTGCTCCGTCTGGGGTCACGCGCAGATTGCGCCGGCTTCAGACAAGCATCGGCCGGGGGGGATGGCGAGATTGGGTAGAGCAGACATTCATGTCTGCCCTGCTGGGCCGACAGAAATGTCTGGCCCACCGGTAAGCAAACCGAACAGGAACGCAGGTCTATGAGTCGGCAAGCCCCCCATATCGGCGCTTCAGTCGTGACGATCTCCTGGCCGCTCTCGCGGGATGCCACCCGCAGGAGCCGTTCTACCTGAAGAACGTCGACAACGACCTGAAGTACTGGAAGGGCGAGGCCACTCAGATCGAGTATCCCGACGTCAACGTCGACCGGCTTCCCGACACCGCCAACGCCACGCGGCCGTTCTCGCTGGACAATCAAGACCCCAAGAACTTCTGGGAGCTTACGCTGGAAGAGGCGATTCAAATTGCGCTGAAGAACAACAAGGTGATGCGGAACATCGGCGGGCAGGTTCAAGGCCCGCCCGGACTTCCTGACTCTCGCAATTCCCGGAGGCTGCTGCCCTGGAGATTCCGACGATCTACGATCCCGCCCTGGCGGAAAGCGATCCGCGGACGGGCACGGAGGCGGCGTTGTCGGCGTTCGATGCGCAATTGAGCACCGCCTTGACGTGGGAGAAGCAGGACACGCCGCAGAACGTGAACCTGGATATCCCTCATCTTCTTCCCCAACGTGAACGAGCAGGATTTGGGCACGTTCCAGGCGCGGCTGCAAAAGACGGCGGCCACCGGCGGGACGTTCGCCTTGACGCACACCGTTGCTTACGCCAAGACCAACAACCCCACCCAGTTGTATTCGTCCGACTGGAACGTCAAGCTCGTGGCCGAAATGCGGCAACCGTTGTTGCAGGGCGCGGGCACGCAATTCAACCGCATCGCCGGCCCTGGGGGCGTCGCCCGGCCAGTACAACGGCGTGATGCTGGCGCGGATCAACAACGACATCGCCTTGGCCGAGTTTCGAGGTGGGCGTGCGGAATCTCGTCAGCGACGTGGAAGTGGCCTACTGGGAGTTGTACTTCGACTACCAGAGCTTCGGCGCGGCGATCGCAGGGCGCGACGACGCCCTGGCCATGTGGCGGAAGACCTACAACCTCTTCACCCACGGCAGCAAGCGCGGCAGCGCGGCCGAAGAGGCCTCAGACCCGCAATCAGTACTACATCTACCGCAGCGCGGCCGAGCAGTCGCTCAACGAGCTGTATGCCACGGAGGCGAAGCTGCGTTACCTGCTGGGCCTGGCGGCCACCGATGGCCGGCTGATCCGTCCCAAGGATGAAGCCGACCACCGCCAAGGTCGCGTTCGACTGGTGCGACGTGCTCGCCGAGGGCCTGGTGCGAAGCCCGGAGCTGCGCAAGGAAAAATGGATCGTCAAGCAGCGCGAGTTGGAACTGATCGCCGCGAAGAACTTCCTGCTCCCCAGACTCGATTTGGTGGGTCAGTATCGTTGGCTCGGTTTGGGCAACCGGCTCGACGGGGCCAATGCACTCGGACCTGCGATAACCCCACTACAGAGGACTCGAACGCCTATCGCACGCTGATCGACGGCCATTATCAGGAATGGCAGATCGGATTCCAGGGGCAAATCAACTTGGGATTCCGCCGCGAGATGGCGGGCGTGCGAAACGCCCAATTGGCAGTTGACGAGGGAGCAGGTCAAGCTGCAAGAAGGCGGAACTCGAACTCTCGCACCAATTGGCGTTTGCCGTCCGCGACCTGGAGACCCGACTACGTGCTCACGCAAACCGCCTTCAATCGCCGCAAAGCCGCCGAAGATCAGCTCAAGGCCGACGAGGCGATTTACGAGAGCGGCGTGGCGGAAACGGAGGAGGGCACCCCCATCCTCAACGACCTCTTGCGGGCCCAACAGGAGTTCTCACAGGCCGAAAGCGACTACTATCGGACAGTGGTCGACTACAACAAGTCGATCGCGGCAGGTCCACTTCCGCAAGGGTTCGCTGCTGGAGTATAATGGCGTCTACTTGGCCGAGGGCCCGTGGCCCGGCAAGGCGTACTTCGACGCCCGCCGCCGCTCGCGCGAACGCGCGGCTTCGACCTACCTCGACTACGGCTTCACGCAGCCGAAGGTCGTCAGCCGCGGGCCGATCGAGCAGAACGCGGACGGGCAAGCGGTTAAGAGCGGGGAGCTGTTCAAGGGGGGCGAACTATTCCAGAATGGTGAGGCGAACAAGCAAGGGACGCCCACGGTGGCGCCGCCGAAGCCCGAGCCGGTTCCGCCTCCATCCGAAACGTTTCCGGTCGAGCCGAAGCCCGAGCCGGTGATCGCACCGGAGCCCGCGGCCAAGCCGCCGGCGCCGATGGGCGATGGCAGCACAACTGTCGCCCCAGCGGGCCAGGTCGCGCCGGGAACATCCGACGAACGTGACGGCGCGAGCAGCGGTTGGAGGGCCCCGGCGAACCGGTCGGGGATTGCCCGAACGGTTGACCGACTGGTGTTGCCCGCCGGCTGGAATGCTGTAGAAAAGGGCAGTAGCTATGAATCTGGCCAGAATCCATCGTCTACTGCAACTGATCGGTCTGCTTCAGGTTGGAAGGGGGTACAACGCTGAGTCGCTGGCCTTGGAATGCGGCGTGAGCCGGCGGACCATCTTTCGCGATCTGGACGTGCTGCGGCAGTCGGGCATTCCGCTGGCGTTCGACCAACGGCAGCAGTACTATTGCATCCCCGGGTCGTGTCTGCTTCCGCCGACCAACTTCACGCCGGAAGAGGCGTTGTCGTTGGTCGTGTTGTGCCACGAATTGGGCAACGGCGGCGGCCTGCCCTTTCTCGGTCCCGCCCGCAGTGCGGCCGTCAAGCTCGAGAGCAGCCTTCCCGCGCGGCTGCGCGAGCAACTCCGCGACGTCGTCTCGACGATCCGCATCCAGCCGCCCCCGATCAATCCGCTGGAAGGCCGCAAACCCATTTACGAGCAATTGCTCGAAGCGATTGTCAACCGCCGCAACGTGCGCATCCGGTACGACAGCCTTCAGGAACGGAAGAAGATCGCCACGCGGCTCAGTCCGTACCGGATGTTCTTCAGCCGCCGAAGCTGGTACGTGGTGGGGCGATCGTCGTTGCACCGGGCGAAGCGGACCTTCCACCTCGGCCGCATCCTGGAGATCCAGACGCTGGACGATCATTTTCAGATCCCCCGCGGCTTCTCGATCGAGCGGTATCTCGGCAACGCCTGGCACATGATCCCCGAGAAGGGCCGCGACAGCGACGTGGTCGTCCGCTTCAGCAAGCTTGTGGCCCAGAACGTGGCCGAGGTCAACTGGCACAAGACGCAGCGGCTGGCGTGGCGCGACGACGGCACGCTCGATTTTCACGTCACCGTTTCCGGTTTGAACGAGATTTCGTGGTGGATTCTCGGCTACGGCGACCAGGCCGAGGCGATCGAGCCGCCGCAGCTTCGCGGGTTGATCGCCGAGCGGGCGAGACGGATGGCCGCGATGTATGCTTGAGAGGCGGGTCGCCGAGGCGATTTGCCGCTTATAAGAGCCGATCGGATGGGAGAAAGCCATCCCGGCATGTCCTTCTGGAGGGCTATCCAATGCGCGACTCCGAAAAGGCCCGAAACCAACCCTTCGAAGAAGTAGTGGAGCTCCGCCAACGAGTCGCCATGTTGGAAGCAGCGGAGAAATCGTTGCGGCAGAGCGAGCAACGCTATCGCATGCTCACCGAATCCACAACCGACATGATCTTCATCTTGAATCGATCGGGCGACGTTCTCTACGCCAATCGCAGCGCCGCGGCAGGCATTCGGTACGACGCCGACAGCCTGGTCGGCCTGCGGCAGAACGAGCTGTTCTCGCCGGAAAAGGTCGATAGACACGTCGAAAGCATCACCAGGGTGTTTGAGACGGGCGAGGTTTACGACGACGATGGAATGTACCGCTTCGGCGGCGAGGAGATTTGGCTCAATACCCGGCTCATGCCGCTGCGGGACGAAAACGGAACAGTAACGGCTGTGATGGGTGTCGCCCGCAACATCACGGATCGCAAGCACGCGGAAGCCGCGCTGCAACAAGCCCACGATGAACTCGAACAACGAGTCGAAGAGCGAACTGCCGAATTGACGGAAGCGAACAAGGCTCTCAGCGAAAGTGAGGCGAAGTATCGTCATCTCGTCGAAACGACCGATACGGGCTATTTGATTCTCGACGACCAGGGCAAAGTGGTTGACGCCAACGACGAGTACGTCAGACTGAGCGGGCATCGCACGCTCTCGGAAATCATCGGACGAACCGTGGTGGAATGGACCGCGCCCTACGACGTCCAACGCAACGCCGCGGAAGTGGCAAAATGCCTGAAGGCGGGGGCCGTTCGACAATTGGAGATCGATTACGTCGGCCCGGAGGGCAGGGTCATTCCAATCGAGATCAATGCAAGCGTTGTCACCGGCAAGCAAGGTAAGCGCATCATCTCGTTGTGCCGCGACATCACCGCTCGCAAACAGGCCGAGGAGGCGCTTCGACAGAGCGAGCAGAAATACAAGGGCCTGGTGGAAGCGTCTCCCGACGCCGTCATCATCGCGGACATCAAGGGCACGGTGTTGTTCGCCTCCCATCATACGTGGGGGTTTCTTGGATGCTCGGATCAGGAGGACCTGGTCGGCAGAAGCGTATTCGACTTCGTCATCGAGAGCGACCGGCCGCGGTTGGCCGCGAATATCCCCAACCTGATGCAAACGCGAATGCGCAGAAACACGGAGTACACGGCGCGGCGCAAGACGGCACGACGTTCCCCGTGGACATCTCCTCCGCCGCCGGCCCGAACACGAAGGAGCAACCTTGGGCAATCCTCGCCGTGGTTCGAGATATTTCCGAACGCAAGCAGGCCGAGGAAACGCTTCGAGAGAGCGAAGAGAAATATCGCGGCCTCGTCGATATCTGCCCCGATTCAATCGTCGTGGCGGATCTCACCGGCAAGGCCCTGTTCGTTTCCAAGCAAACCTGGACGCTGCTCGGCATCCCGGAGCAAGTGGAGCTGGTCGGGCAGAGCGTGTTCGACTACGTGATCGAAGCCGACCGCCCCCGGCTTGCCGCGAACATCGCCGACCTGATCGTAGCGGGAAGGCAAGGAAACGAGGAGTACACGGCTCTGCGTCCCGATGGAACCACGGTTCCCACCGAGTTGTCGTCCGCCATGATTCGCGACGCGCAAGGACAGCCCATGGCGCTGATGGCGATGATCCGCGACATTTCCGAACGCAAGCGTGCGGAACAGGCGCTGCAGCAACACTATGAGGAGCTTCGAGCGATTTACGACGGAATGGCGGAAGGACTGGTGATCTTGGACATCGCGACGGACGAGTGCATCCGGGCCAACCGCTCGATATGCGCGATGCTCGGGTATTCGGAGGAAGAGATCAAGGTTCTCCCGGTCGGGAAGCTCCATCGGCCGGAGATGCTGCCCGCACGGGCGAAAAGACATCAGGCCATGATTGAAGGACGGATATCGCATGCTGAAGAAATCCCTCTGGTGCGGAAGGACGGCGGCATTGTGTACGTCGATATCGTCTCGGACCGGATCACCTACAACGGGCGGCCCTGCCTGATCCATCTTTTCCGCGACACCACGGAGCGACGGCAGGCGCAGGAGGCGTTGAGGAAGGAGCATCGCACGCTCAAGCACCTGCTGCGCTCCAGCGACCACGAACGGCAGTTGATCGCGTATGAAATCCACGACGGGCTCGCCCAGCAGTTGGCCGGGGCGATCATGCAGATCGAAACCTGTTGGCATCAGAAGGAGGCGAAACCTCAAGACGCGGCGAAAGCGTATGACGCCGCGGTCACCATGCTGCGGCAAGCGCATTTCGAGGCGCGACGTCTGATCAGCGGCGTTCGGCCGCCGATTCTCGACGAATCCGGGGTTGTGGCGGCCGTTGCCCACCTCGTGAACGAACAGCGGCTCCAATACGAGCAGAAGATCGAGTTCCGCGGCGAAGTCTCCTTCCACCGACTCGTTCCCATCCTCGAAAACGCCGTCTACCGCATCGTGCAAGAGGCCTTGACGAATGCCTGCCGGCACAGCAGGAGCGACAAGGTGCGGGTCGAAGTGGTGCAGTGCGACGACACCTTTCGCGTCAAAGTCCAGGACTGGGGAGTCGGGTTCAATCCCGCCGCCGTCAGGGAAGATCACTTCGGCCTGGAGGGGATTCGCGAGCGGGCAAGGCTGCTCGGTGGCAGCACGAGCATCGAGTCGTCCCCGAGGCAAGGCACCTCCGTCACCGTGGAATTGCCGTTGGTGCTGCGGGAGGACTAACCCGCCCTTTCACCGGGTGGGGCAGACATTCCTGTCTGCCGGGAAAAGGAAGGGGGCATCCGGCAGACAAGAATGTCTGCCCCACCGGACACGGCGTTGCCGATCTTCCCCGCGTGGTGGGAACTGCGGACTAACCCCGCACCAACCGCCCGACGTGCGCGGCGGCGGCGAGGCCCAGGCCGGTCAGATTGTAGCCGCCTTCGAGAATCGAGACCACCCGCCCCTTCGCGTTCGCTTTGGCCATTTCCAGCACCAAGCCTGTCAGATCGCGAAAATCCTTGTCGGCCAACTCCAACCGGCCCAGCGGATCGCCGTGCCGGGAGTCGAATCCGGCCGACAGGATGATAAGCTCCGGCTTGAAGCGGCTCACGGCGGGGGCCAACTTGTCGCGATAAGCCGACATGAATTCCTTGCGGCCGGCGCCGCGCTTCATCGGGCAATTCAGCGTCGTGCCGAGCCCTTTGCCGCGCCCCGTCTCGTCCGCCTTGCCGGTTCCCGGATACCACGGCGACTGGTGCGTACTGAAGTAGAAGACCGAGTCGTCTTCGTAGAAGATGTCCTGCGTGCCGTTGCCGTGATGCACGTCCCAATCGATAATCAGCACCTTGCCCACATGGCGCTTCCGCTGCGCATAGCGGGTGGCGATGGCCGCATTGTTGAAGACGCAGAAGCCCATGCCGCGCTCGCGCGTGGCGTGGTGTCCCGGCGGCCGCGTCAGACAGAAAGCATTGGCCGCCCTGCCGCTGAGCACGGCGTCGACGGCCACGCAAGCCGCGCCGCAGGCGTAGTCGGCGGCCGTCAGCGACCTTGGACAAACCCAGGTGTCGCCGGTGCTAAGCCGCCGAGCACCCGACTCGATATCCCGCCGCACCCGCGCCAAGTACCTGGCCGAATGACACGCCAGAATCTCTTCATCCGTCGCCGGACGCGCACGATAGGTCGTCAGCAACGAGAAATAGTCGCTCTTCTTGAGCGCCTGCAGCACGGCGTCGTATCGCTCCGGACACTCGACCGTGTGCTTCGCCGATACGTGACATCGGCTCATCTCGTCGTAAATCAGCGCGGTCGGAAGACGTTTCGACGGCTTTCGCGGCTGGCTGATCGACATGGCGCTCGCCGAGCGGCCAAACAGAACCGACGCGCCCATGCCGACCGCGAGCGTCTGCAAGAACCGACGTCGCGTCGTGGACGCATTCGCCACGTCATCAAGCAAAAATGGCCGCTCACGACGGAGACTCCCAAGGACTGCGCCGAAAAGGTGGAACCCTTTTTCCCGGCGGCGGAATCCTTTCTCTATTATCGCCAGCACTCAGTATATACCGTTGCAGTTCTTTCGGGAAGAGTCCGAAGCATTACGGCCGGTTGCGTTTGCCTAGGCAGGGGATTTTGCTTATCGCATCGACCTCCACTTGTAGGGGGCAATTGCTCTTCGATGTTGGGGGTGACAGTGCAACCGACGTTCAACCGATTCGCAAGATTATTGGTCCTCAGAAAAGTAATGCAACACTCGTTTAGCGGCCGACGGTACGTCGGCCCTGTCGTGCCATAAGTCGCCGTGCCGGCGGCTGCTAAACACAGTGCATTACTTTCCTCGGACTATCGGCCTACGCCCGCAGAAACAGCCGACGGCGATAGGTCCACCATAGAATTAACCAAAGCAGCCCAACCTCACACGTCGGCACCAGCAAATCGGTGTACGGCGTCGATGCCCCTGCCGGCAAGACGGACGCCGAGAGACTTTTGAGTCGCCAGTAGAAAAAGGCGTCAAGCATGTAGGCCAGCAGGGCATTGGCCCCGATTACCAGGAACGGATAGGCCCAGCCGCGAACCCTGCCAACGTCGATCACCAGATGAAACAAGGCCAAGAGCAGAAAACTCCACCCACCGGCCCAGAGTACCATCGAACTAGTCCATAGGTGACGGTTGAAGGGATGCAAATAGCTCCAGATCCATCCGCCCGCCAGACATGCCAAGCCTAGCAACACCAGATACAAGAGCCGGCGTGACACGGCCAACCGCGCTCGCAGCAAATGCCCGGACATAGCTCCCAAAAGGACAGAGGCGGAGAAGCCGAGGGTCGAAACCAGCCAAGTGAAGTGGTGGTCTCGACGGAAAACATCGAGCACCTTCATGTCGACGTACCAGGCGAAGTTGGCCTCTCGTTCCAGCGTGCCCGCGCTGATACCCCCCGAACGGCACGAAAACGAGCAACGCCCAGTAGCCGACGATCAGCGCGACCAGCAAGACAATTTGGCCGGGCACACGCAAGTGCAACAACGCGAGCGACGTTACCAAGTAACCGATTGCGATTGCTTGCAGGGTGTTGCTGAAAAGCTCCAAAGACAAACGATCGCCATCCGCCAGTTGCTTCAAGTACTGAAAGACGATTCCGAAGCACCACAGCAAGGCTACGCGCCGGGCAATGCGCCAGTAGACCGGCCGCAGCGATTGACCGGGCTCGATTCGTTTGGAAAACGCCAGCGGCATCGACGCTCCCACCACAAACAGAAACAATGGCATGACAAAGTCATACGCCGTGAAACCGTTCCATCGGGCGTGCGTCAGTTGCGACTCGATGGCGTTGGCCAGCGGAGGGTGAATGCAGCCGACGATCGCCACGACAAGCTCACTGCCGCCGATGATCCAAAACATCGTGAAACCGCGGAGGAAGTCGAGCGACAGCAGCCGTTGATGCTGCGGCGGCAGCAGCGCCGGCGAGGGCGAAGGAGCAGCAGTATGCCCCACGATTGTCGGGGCCGTCGCAGGCTCCAATAACAACTCGGCTGGCGCCATAGGGTACGTCCTCTCTACTAGCCTTACGCTACACTGCGTGCCATGTGTTCAGAACCGGGGATGCTTCAGCAGGCGGGACGTTTTCGAGGTGGGGCGTTGGATGACTGGATTCTAACCTATTTCCCTGGCCCAATCAAATCCCAAAAAAGGCCAAAAACACCACACATGGCCGGTGTGGCAGCCACTGAATCGAGCTGCTTGCGGCTTGACCCGCATCTCAAAGGGAAGACGCACACCACCGTGTCCGGTCGATAGACAGTACTGTCTACAAAATTTGGCGAATATTTTCCCGGCAGGCGGAAATGTTTGCCCAGTGCGGTGAGAAAGGCAAGATTCTGTTGCGTGCAGCCGTGGCGCAAGGGCATCGCTCCCCCAGGATGCGCCGATCGCAATCGGCAGGGCCGCACGCGAACTCGGCAAGGGAGCGATCCGCTATCCGACGTTGATCTTATTGATCTTCACGCGGGTGTAGAGCTGGCGATGGCCGGTCTTGCGGCGATAGTTCTTCCGCCGACGATACTTCTGGACGACGAGCTTCGGGCCTTGCGCGACCGAAAGCACTTCGGCCGTGACAGTGGCCCCTTCGAGGGTCGGCTGCCCGACCTTGAATTCAGCATCATTCCGATAGGCCAATACGCGATCGAACGTGACCTGCTCGCCGGCGGCGAGGTCGCGGTAATCGATATCGAACTCCTGCCCTTCTTCGACCTTGAACTGGCGTCCGCCTTCCGAGATGATCGCGTACATGGCACTGTCCTGGTAACTGATCGCCTTGCTTTCGACAAACCACTGAATTTAGCAGATAGGGGCGCAGGGGAGCAAGGGGGGCATGCGCGAAACAACGCCATACACCCCCTCGCGGTTGGGTATTAGTCCCAACCCGACTCCCGACCGCTCACATGCCCTCGACGATTACCGCGCGGTAATCCGCGCCGCGGAAACGGTATTCTCGCACTTTGCGATAGGCGGGGCTATCGTACCAGGCCTTCGCCTCGGCGAAGCTGGGGAACTTCAAGATCACCACCCCTTCCACCTCCGGCCCCTCGATCACCTCCTGCCGCCCATAAGCGGCCAGCACCAAAACCGGATGCCCAGCCAACGTGCCGCCAACTTGCTCCGAATACGTCGCCAACTCCGCGGCGTTCTTTGTGGATTCGCGGGTGAAAACAATATAGGCTGCCATGATTCCTCCCGTTCGTTTCCAATTTGCAGATTATGGGAACTTCACTTCCCGGCTCTCCGCATCGCGGCATTCGATGACCAGATGCTCGGGCGCGGCCCCTTCGACGCCGATGACTTGGATCGCCATCTCCCCCTCCTCTTCGAGCCGGGCCAGTTCGTGCCGCTTGCGGTTGTTCAGGAAATCGGCCACGTCGTCCGACACCCGCAACGTCACCTTGACGATCGGGTCGCGCTGGCTGGCGAGGATCAACAGGCGGACGACGTCGATCGCCATGCTCTCCGGCGTCTTCACGACCGCCGAACCGCCGCAACTTGGACATTCCATGTAGGCGCTGCGCTTCGGGTTGGTGCGGATGCGCTGCCGGGTCATCTCGATCAGGCCGAAGGGGCTGGTGCGGAGGATTTTCGTGCGGGCGCGGTCGCGCTTCATCGCGTCGCGCAACGCCCGCTCGACGCCGTGGCGATGCTTCTCCTTGCGCATGTCGATGAAGTCGTTGACGATCACGCCGCCGAGATCGCGCAGGCGGATCTGCCGGGCGATCTCCTTGGCCGCGTGCAGATTCATTGGTAGGCGCTCTCCTCGGCGTCGCCTTCGGCGCGGAAACTGCCGCTGTTGACGTCGATGGCCACCAGGGCCTCGGTCTGGTCGATCACGATCGATCCGCCCGACTTCAAGGGCACGCGGCGGCGGTGAATCTTGGCGATTTCCTCGTCGAGAATGTACTTGCGGAACAGCGGCTCCTTTCCCTCGAACAGTTGCAGGCGGTGAACGTAGCGGGGCATCACCAGTTGCAGGAACTCCTTCGCCCGCTCGTGCGCCGTCGGCTCGTCGATGTAGATGGCGTCGACGTCCGCGGTGACGATGTCGCGGATGGTGCGGATGATCATGTCGCTCTCTTCGTAGATGCCGGCGGGGGCGGGGAGCTTCTTGATTCGCCGCGCGATGACCTTCCAGAGGCGAAGCAGATAGGCCATGTCGCGGGAAAGCTCGCGCTTGGTGCGGTCGGCTGCCGGCGGTGCGGACGATGAAGCCGACGCCCTTCGGCGGGTTCAGTTCGAGCATGATGTCGCGCAGGCGGCGGCGGACGGCTTCGTCTTCGATCTTGCGCGAGACGCCGACGCGGCCCAGCGCGGGCATGAGCACGAGATAACGGCCGGGGATGCTGATGTAGGTCGAGAGCGTCGGACCTTTCGTGCCGATGCCCTCCTTGATGACCTGCACGAGCACTTCGTCGCCGCGGCGAAGGATTTCTTGGATGGGCGGCTTGAAACGGGGCCGGCCGCCGAAGCGGTGATTCTTCGGCCGATCGTGGCCGTCGCCGGGGCCTTCGTCGAACTCGTCGCCGACGTCCGATTCGCGAATCGCGTTGCGGCAGGCGGCGCGGGCCGGCGGGGCCGAGCGATCTTCGCCGGATCGAAGCCGCCTTGGCGGAAGTACTGCGACTCGATGTCGCTGACGTGCAGGAAGCCGTTGCGGCCCACGCCGAAATCGACGAATGCCGCCTGGATGCTCGGCTCCAGGTTGACGACGACGCCTTTGTAGATGTTTCCTACGTAATTGTCTTGTCCAGCCCGTTCTACATACAGTTCTTCGAGGGCTCCGTCTTCAACGATGGCGATCCGGCATTCTTCCGGCTGCGCGACGTTGATCAACATTTCCTGTTTCATCTGGTTGCTTTCTTGTTCGGCAATACCGACCAGGACGCATTCGTTCGAGTGGCACGGCCGTTTGGCCGTGTTTTCTTCACGGGCTGGAAGCCCGTGCCACGCGGACGCGGCGAGGATGGCGGCGGAGGCGGCTCATGCGCAGATCTCCACGGCGGTGCGGCGCAGATGCGATCCTTGCCGCTCGATGCCGGTTAAGCCCAAGGCCGCCAACACCTCGCGAGGGCCGACGCTGCCCCGGCTGTCCACGTGGAGCCGCATCTTCAGCACGCCCTCGCCAAACGTCAACTCCGAAAGGAGCGGACGCAGGTCGATCGGCGCACGCCCGCGGGCGCGCTCGATCGGCCACGACGAGGCGGCCAGAAGACGCTCGATCCGCCCGCCCAGACCGGCTTGGTCGGGCGCGGGAATCGGGGCTTCGTAGGAGACGCTGTGGACGCTGGCCTTCTTGCAGCCCTCGGGCAGCACTTCCACCGAGCGGAACACGAGCCCCGGCGGGGCGTGCGGCGCGAGTCGCCGCAGCAGTTCCTCGGCGGTGGTCGCTTCGGCCAACTCCAATTCCATCACCTCGTCATCGCCCTCGATTCCGACCGCCAGGGCCAGGGGGAACGTCATCCGTGGTTTCGGATGGAACCCCTCGCTGAAGCTCAGCGCCAGCCCGGCGCGGCGGAACAATCGCTCCAGGCACCGCATCAGGTCGCGGTGCCCGATCAGCCGCAGGTCTCCCTGCTTGGAAAAACGAACGCGTACTCGTAATCGAACCATCAGTCCGACTTTCCCCGCCACTGCCGTTGTCGGCGGGAAACCAAAAAATTGTTTGTCTCTGTACTAGGTTCTGGTTCACGCTCGCGGACACCTTCGTGGTGGCGATGCCGTAGGTTATGCGTCAGCATAACATCGGACTGTCTGCTGAAGCATAACTACGTCCACCCTACTCGATAATCTCTCGAACGTGTTTCTTCACTTCTTCCTTCAGATAACTTCTCACGTCGCGGGCGTTTTCCATGCATCTTCACCCGGGCGGCGACGGCCTGGCATTCGGCCAGCGTCACGCTGCGGCAAAGATTCTTCACCTCGGGAATGGAACTGGGGCTGACGCTGAACCGCCGCAAGCCCATTCCCAGCAGCAGCATCGTGTACAACGGACTGCCGCTCATCTGCCCGCACATGCTGATCGGCACGCCCTTGCGGTCGGCGGCCTCGATCGACATCGCGATCAACTTCAACACCGCCGGATCGGCCGGATTGTACAATCCCACCACGTCCTTGTTGCTGCGGTCCACCGCCAACGTGTATTGCACCAGGTCGTTCGTGCCGATGCTGAGAAAATCGACCTCCTCGACGAAATGGTCGATCATCATCACGGCGGCGGGCGTTTCGACCATCATCCCCACCGGCACGTTGCGGTTGAACGGGATGTTGTGCTCCTGGAGGTCTTCCATCACGTCGGCCAGCACCATTTTCGCCTGGCGCAGCTCCAGCAAGGTCGAGACCAGCGGGAACATGATCTGAACGTTGCCCAGGGCCGTGGCCCGCAGCGCCGCCCGCAACTGCGTGCGAAACAGCGGCAAATTCCGCAGCGCCAGGCGGATGCTCCGCAGCCCGAGGCACGGATTGCGCTCGTCGTCCGGCCGGGCCATGTTCGGCATCTTGTCGGCGCCCAGGTCGAACGTGCGAATCACCACCGGCTTCTGCCCCATCGCCTGCACGACGCGCGAATACGCCTGGAAATGAACCTCTTCGGTCGGCTCGATCTCGGCGCCGAGGTAGAGGAACTCGGTGCGGTACAAGCCGACGCCGTCCGCCCCGCGATCGACGCAATGATCGACTTCGTAGGGAAACTCGATGTTGCCCAGCAGTTCGATGCGGACGCCGTCGCGCGTCTCGGCGGGCAGATCGCGGAGCGGCTCCAGCTTGCTCGCCTGGATGCGGATCTCCTCGGCCTCGTGGCGATAGCTGGCCAGCGTCTCTTCGTCGGGCTGGAGGATCACCAGGCCCTTGTCGCCGTCGATGATCGCCAACTCGCCGCCGGAGACTTCGGTCAGGAACGGCCCGGTGCCCACGACGGCCGGAATTTCCAGGGCCTCGGCCACGATCGCCGTGTGGCTGCCGGGCCCGCCGATCTCGGTGACGAACCCGCGGACGAAGCGGCGGTCGAGATTCGCGGTTTCGCTGGGCGTGAGATTGTGGGCCAGCACCAGCACGGGCGAGGTCAGGTGGGCAATGCCTTCGCGGCGGCGGCCCAGCAAGTGCCGCAGCAGACGTTTCTCGATGTCGAAGATGTCGTTGGCCCGCTCCGCCAGGTACGAGCTTTCCAGTCGCTGGAAGACCTGGGCGTAGCGGCGGAGGATGCGGCTGACGGCGTATTCGGGCGAGTAGTGCCGCTGGCGGATCATCTCCTCCAGTTCGCTGCGGAGCCGCGAGTCCTGGAGCATTTGCAGATGGGCCTCGAAGATCGCGCCGTATTTCTCGCCCAACTCGGCGGAGACGGTCTCGCGGTGGTGGGCGATTTCGGCCGCCGCCGCCGAGATGGCCTTGTCGAGCCGCTCCAGTTCGTCGACGACCGCGTCGCGCGCGACGAACCGGCGAGGGATGCGGAATCCCTCGGTGTCCATTACCAGCGCCTCGCCGATGGCCACGCCGGGCGAAACGGCAATCCCTTGT
>CAVRAR010000011.1:0-74791 GCA_963719005.1 uncultured Planctomycetia bacterium | reverse complement strand
TCGGCGGCACCGTCCGTTTCGAGGACGTCATCGACGGCGAAACCATCCGCATGGAGAAGGATCCGGGCGGCCACGTCCGCATGATCGTCACCGAATACAAGGGCGACCTGCACCCCCAGGTCGTGCTCGAAGACCCCAGCGGCAAGATTCTCGACTTCTACTACCTGCCCGAAAAGGCCAACATCGAGGTGACCGAAGGCAAGACCGTCTCAGCCGGCACCCTGTTGGCGAAGACGCCGCGCGAGGTTTCGGGAACGCAGGACATCACCGGCGGTCTGCCGCGGGTGACGGAGATCTTCGAGGCCCGCAAGCCGAAGGATCCCGCCGTCATCGCCGAGATCGACGGCACGGTGGAAATCCTCGGCGAAAAACGCCGCGGCAAACGCACCATCGTCGTCAAGAGCGAGTCGGGCATCGAGCGCGAACACCTCGTCTCGCACGGCAAGCACTTGCGGGTTCACTCGGGCACGTTCGTCCGCGCCGGCGAATCGCTGGTCGACGGGCCGCTGGTGCCGCACGACATCCTCCGCATCTCCGGCGAGGAGGCGGTGCAACAGTACCTCGTCCGCGAAATCCAGAACGTCTACCGCAGCCAGCGCGTCGAAATCAACGACAAGCACATCGAAATCATCGTCGCGCAGATGCTGCGGAAGGTCCGCGTCGAGTCGATCGGCGACACGAACCTGCTGCCCGGCAGCGTGATGGACAAATTCGAGTTCCGCGGCGCCAATCAGGAGCTGGCCAAATGCCTGAAAATCAGCGAGAAGGGCGATAGCGATTTCGAGCCGGGCGTGATCGTCCCCGCTGGCGTATTGGAGCAGGCAAACGCGCAAATCGCGGCCCTCGGCGGCACGCCGGCCAAGGGCGTTAAGCCCAAGATGGCCACCGCCAGCACGCAACTGCTCGGCGTGACGAAGGCGGCCGTTCAGAGCTACAGCTTCCTCTCGGCCGCGAGCTTCCAGGAAACCACCAAGGTGCTGACTGAAGCGGCCTTGGCGGGCAAAGTTGATCAACTGCTCGGCCTGAAAGAGAACGTGATTCTCGGCCACCTCGTGCCCGCCGGCACCGGTTTCCACACCTACCAGCAATCGGAGGTGCGCATTCGGCCGTTGGCCCTGGAGGAATTGGCCGCCGAGAAGGAGGACGTCTTGGCCCGGCACTTCCCGCTCTTGGATACGCCGAAGAAGGCGCCTGCGGTGGTTGCCGAGGAAGACCTCGACCTGCCGCCGCCCGTAAAAGAAGAGGGCGCCGCGTCGCCGACGACAACCGTCCTCGGCTCGCTCGACAACCTGTTCATCGATGACGATGGGGCGGGGGAAGAAGAGTGATGGCTCTGCGAAGAGATGTTGGGAGAGTGGAAAGTGATAGAACTTCCATACGCGCTCGTCATTGAAGCTACTGAAGACCCGGACTATTTTGGTTTCTATTCTACGGAGCTTGAAGGCTTTACCGGCAGCGGACATTCGGTTGAAGATTGCCTCTATCAGGCCAAGTGGGGTATGAAGGAGCACGTTGCGCTGCTGACCGAAAAGGGGTTGCCCGTGCCGCCGCAAAGTCTTAATCCGATAATCGTCATGCAGAACGCAAATGTCGTTGCTCATTGCGCCAAGACGTGAGCCGTGCGCAAACGGCGGGATGATCGGAATGGGTCGAGTAACGTAAAAGAAGATCGTATGGACCGACTATCTAAAGTACCGAGCCCGGACTCGAGGTTACGATTTCGGAATCATTGAGCATATTGTGCGGCGATCGGCAGAAAGATACTACGACACCGCCACGTTTCGTGCGGTGGCCGTGGGCAAACACGACAAGCGGCTCGTTCTGGTTCCCTATGATTCCGACGACGAAAGCATTACGCCGGTCACGGTCCATGCCGCCATCAGGGCGCAGATAGATTTCAGGATCAAGACGGGGAGGTTTATCCATGAGTGAACGCCGCAAAACACAAATGAACTACTTCAGCGAAGACGATGTGCTGCACGTCGTCATCTCCGACGAGAAGGAATCGGGCAGTATCGAGCTAAGCCCGAACATCACGGCCGAACTAAACGAGAAGGGGGAGTTGATTGGAATTGAAATTCTCAACGCGAGCGAATACGTCCGGGACTACTTCCTGGAGGGAGCGCAGGCCAAGTTGCTGAATCTGCAAGAGACGCGCCGTGAAGCGGCGGGGGACATAGACTCAGCGCATTGGGAATGAGTAATCAACGTCGAGGGGCCCTTGACGGGCAAGCCCTCGGGCGAAAGTCAGGCGTCTCTTGAGAAATGGCTGGCGTCGCGCAAACGGCGCAGATCCAAGTGATGGCTGTTCGTATGTGTAACTGCAGCAAGGAGTTAGTGAGGCAGTGGCAATGAGGGATTCCACGCTGAACAGCCCCATTGACACCACGATGGCAACCTGACAAAATAAAAGATTCTCGGCTGTCAGTTGGCCGTTTTCGAGAAGTCTGAGAGTATCAATGCCTACGATCAACCAATTGGTTCGCAAAGAGCGTCGGATGCCGCGCAAGTTCAGCAAGGCGCCGGTCTTGGATAAGTGCGCGCAGAAGCGCGGGGTCTGCTTGCAGGTCAAGACGATGACCCCGAAGAAGCCGAACTCCGCCCTGCGGAAGATCGCCCGCGTGCGGCTGAGCAACGGCAAGGAAGTCACCGTGTATATCCCCGGCGAGGGGCACAGCCTGCAAGAACACTCGATCGTATTGGTCCGCGGCGGCCGCGTCCGCGACCTGCCCGGCGTGCGTTACCAGGTGGTCCGCGGCGCGCTCGATACCCTCGGCGTCCAAGATCGCAAGCAATCGCGCAGCCGCTACGGAGCGAAGAAACCAAGTTAAACAGAAGGGCTAGGGATCAGGGGTCAGGGATCAGAAAGTGGACGCTGGCCCTTGCCTTCCGATTTCCAACCCCTGACCCCTAGCCCCTGACCCCTAGCCCCTTTGTCACTATGGGCAATCTCACCGCCAGCAAAAAGACGCTTCGCCCCGATCCGAAGTACGGATCGATCCTGGCCAGCAAGTTCACGAACTGCCTGATGTGGGACGGCAAGAAGAGCGTCGCCGAAGGCGTGTTTTACGGCGCGCTGGATTTGATCCGCGAGAAGATCAAGGACGTCGAGCCGATCGAGGTCTTCACGCAGGCGTTGGAAAACGTGAAGCCGAACATCGAGGTCCGCTCGAAGCGCGTCGGCGGGGCCTCGTACCAGGTGCCGATGCAAGTCAGCCGCAATCGCCAGCAATCGTTGGCGATCCGCTGGATTCTCGGCGCGGTCCGCGAGAAGAAGGGCCGGCCGACGAGCGAGAAACTGGCCGCCGAGCTACTGGCCGCCTACAACCGCGAAGGCGCGGCGATGACAAAGCGCGACAACGTCCACCGCATGGCCGACGCCAACAAGGCGTTTGCCCATTTCGCCTGGTAGCGGTTTTTCGGCACATTTCCCAAGTTCCTTTCAACGCCGCGTCGGCTCCCCCCTTACCGGCGCGGCGTTCTTATGCGCCCTGGTGCCACGTCTTGTTATTGTGGTATAATCGGGTATCGCATTTCGATTGGCGGCCATAAGGATGCCAAAGTCCGTCGTTACGGGGATTGCACCATGACAACCACCATCGAAGCAGTGTACGAAAACGGCGTTTTGCGCCCTTTGACACCGCTCGCCTTGCCGGAGGGGCAACGGGTGCATGTCTCCGTCGCGTCCGATGGGATGGCGCGGGGAGAAAACGCGGCCTCGCTTCTGGCCGAAATCGCCGCCCTGCCAGTTGAGGGATCGGGCGATCCACTCACCAGTCGCTGCCACGATCAAGTGCTCTACGGCACATCTCATCAGTCATGAGCGGACTGGTCTTCGTGGATGTCAGCCGCTGACGGCGATCTACTGTCTACGTCGTGTCGTCTACCCCCCTTGCCGGCGTGGCGTTTTTGTGCGCAAATACATAGTGGGTGTGTATGACGATGGGCTAGGAATAGCCGTTAGCAGGAGATGTCCGATGTCCGCAAAAGAAGATCTGTTGAAGCAACTGAGTGAACAGAAGAGTCTATCAGAGGTGAGGGGGCCCGAAATCGTCACGGAATGGCGCAAATCCGTTAGGCATCTCTTTAACCAATTCAAGGAGTGGCTGGCCGAGAAGGCGGCCAAAGATGTGCTTAAGGTGGTGGAAACACCGGTGGAGATTAAAGAGCGGCTGCTGGAGCCTATTTATCAGGTTCCCAGCTTGAGAATATCGGCGCCAAGCGGAGACACCATTCAAATCGTGCCCAAAGCTCGGATGGTAGTCGGGGCGTACGGGCGTGTCGATTTCGAATGCGGTGCCAAGCGTCTAACCCTCGTACGCAAAGAAGCAGAGCGCTGGCAGTTTGCTAAGCTAGCCCCTGACCAAGGTGGCTGGTCGTTTGAGGATCTCACAGAATCCTCGTTTTGGACGGCACTTCAATATCTTTTGTCCTGACACGTCAGAAGCCTGTTTAGGGCAGCGCTCATGCCGCCGAAGCCACTTGACATATTGCGGTACTATCGTGGATGCCTCGAAGCTCTCGATGCGCTCAAGCGGGCGGTCTCGCAATCGCTCCAGGCGGGCGTGCTGGAGCAGACAAGCCAGTTCTTCGGCATGACCTCGGATGAATTTGATGCGGCGCTGGTCGAGCTGCGCAGGGAGCTAGATTATCAGGTCGTCATGATGTTAGTCGCGAGTTTTGAGGCAATTTTCCAGTCAGACCTCCAAGACAGGGTGAGGCGAAAGAAGACAGACCCCCTCTCAAAGGCTCTGCGCCGGTGGTGGCGTGAGAGCCGGAGCGGTGCCGAAAAATGGATTCACATGGAGTCACTGCTGGACGCATGGAAAAAAACGATTGCAGGCCACAGGCAAGCGATCGGACGACTCCGCAGCCTAGTGCTGTTCCGACACTGGCTTGCGCATGGGCGGTACTGGCCCGACAAAAGTGGGCTAGGAAACGTTAACCCATTTACCACTTGGCAGATTGGCAAGGAGGTCTTTGCGGTTCTGCCTGGATTGCCACCTCTACCCACATGGTAATCCGCAACTTTCATCGTGCATTTTCCCGTCTGTGCTATTCGCCATGCCCATGTCCATCGACATCCACCATCTTCGCAACATCGGCGTGATCGCCCACATCGACGCGGGCAAGACCACCGTCACCGAGCGGATGCTGTTCTACAGCGGATTCAGCCATCGCGTCGGGGCCGTCGATAAAGGCACGACCGTGACCGATTACGACCCCGAGGAGCAGGAACGCGGGATTACGATCAACGCCGCGTCGGTTACGTTCCCTTGGAAGGACGTCGAGATCAATCTGATCGATACGCCCGGCCACGTCGATTTCACCGCCGAGGTCGAGCGGAGCCTGCGCGTGCTCGACGGCGGCGTGGTGGTGTTCAGCGCGCGGGAAGGCGTCGAGGCCCAGAGCGAGACGGTTTGGCGCCAGGCCGACAAATACCGCGTGCCGCGGATCGCATTGATTAACAAGATGGATCGTGAGGGGGCCGATTTCTTCGGCACGCTCGACGAAATCCGCGAGCGGCTCGTCTGCAAGCCGATCCCGATCAACTTGCCCGTCGGCGCCGGTCCGCCGCATCTGAAGGAGGCCTTTCGCGGGCTGATCGACCTTGTCTCGATGCGGATGCTCACGTTCGTCAACGACACGAAAAGCGGTGAGGTCATCGAGTCGGACCTTCCGGCCGATCTGCACGACGAGGCCGAGCTTTGGCGCAACCAGATGCTCGATCAGCTTTCGATGTACAGCGACGTTCTGGCCGAAACCATGCTGGCCGACGAGCCCGTGCCGGCGGAAATGATCCATCGCGTCCTGCGCGAGGCGACGATCCACAATCTGGTCGTGCCGGTGCTCTGCGGCTCGGCATTGGACGGTATCGGCGTGCAGCCGGTATTGGATGCCGTGGCGTTGTACTTGCCGAGCCCCGCCGACGTTCCGCCGGTCGAAGGCACGGACCCGAAAAAGCCCGACACAAAGCTTCTTCGCAAGCCCGACGCCGACGAGCCGTTCTGCGGGCTGGTGTTCAAGATTCAGGCCGACCGGCACGGCGATCTGCACTACGTCCGGGTGTACTCCGGCACGTTGAAGGCGAACAGCCGCGTGCTGAATCCCGGCAAGGACAAGAAAGAAAACGTGCCGCAACTCTGGCGAGTCCAGGCCGACCATCGCGGCCAGGTCGATGCGGTGTCGGCGGGCGACATTATCGGCATCGTCGGGCTGCGACACTCGGTCACCGGCGACACGCTTTGCAGCCCGCAAGACCCGATCCTGCTGGAATCGATCGCCTTTCCCGAAACCGTCATCTCGATGGCCATCGAGCCGGAGACTTCGACTGAGCGCAAAAAGCTCGCCGACGTGTTGGACATGATGAAGCGGCAGGATCCGACGTTCCGCGCCCGCGAAAACGAGGAAACCGGCCAGACGCTCATCAGCGGCATGGGCGAGTTGCACCTCGAAGTCATCAAGCACCGTTTGCTCCGCGATTTCAAGCTCGATGTCCGCGTCCATAAGCCGCGAGTCAGCTATCGCGAGACCGTCGAACGGGCCGTCGAAGTCACCGGCGAGTGTCATCGCAACATCGCCGGGCAGATGCTCTCGGCCAAAATCCGCATTCGCATGGAGCCGTTCAGCAAGCAAGTCTCCCCTCTCCTTCCGGGAGAGGGGCCGGGGGTGAGGGCAGCGAAGCCCGTGATCGTCACGACCGCTCCCAACGTCACCTTGCCGCAGGAATTCCTCGTGCCGGCGGTCGAGGTGCTCACCGAGCAGGGCGAAGGCGGCGGCTCGCTGGGCTTCCCGCTGATGCACGTGAAGATCACGGTGCTCGGCGGCGAGGTTCACGAGAGCGGCTCGACGGAGCTTGCCTTCCGTTACGCCGCCGGCGACGCCTTCGAGAAGGGCCTGCGCGAGGCGGGCATCGTGTTGCTCGAACCGATCATGCGGCTCGAAGTGACGGTGCCCGACGAGCACGTCGGCGACATCGTCGGCGACTTGCAGCAGCGCCGGGCGATCATCACCCGCACCCACACCCGCGGCCGCAACACGGTGATCGAAGCCCACGCCCCGTTGGCCAACCTATTCGGTTATTCCAGCGCCATGCGCGGCCTAAGCCAAGGCCGCGCCACCTGTACGATGGAGCCCCACAGCTACGGGCCAGCGCCGGCGGATGTGTTGGAAGCGTTCATGTAAAACAAGCGAATCCCCTTGAAAGACGTAGGTGGCAGCGTAGCCGGGAATTCGGCATGGTGCTAAAATACAGGGGGAGGCTGCAATGACGGTGGCAGGCAAACGCATCCGAGTTTATGCTGACGCATCCGTTTATGGCGGCGCGTTCGATGAAGAGTTTGATGCCGCGAGCCGCGAGTTCTTTGATGCCGTTCGTGCGGGGCGCTTCCGGCTAGAGCAGTTTCATTTTAGGTGTAGCGTGTTGCGTGCCCTGCCCAAGCTTACCGCGGGCATGTTTTCCCGAGGAAAACCGCTATATGGCGACGCGAGCGTGGCCATAGTGCCCGTCCTAACCTGCCAAGTGTACCCAGATATCGCCAGACCGATCGTGAAACCGCTCTAGTCGTCTCGACAGTCGTCCAGGACGAACTGAAAGAGGCCCCGGAACGGGTGTTTGCTCTGTTCGACGAGATGCGCAGGCTTGCCGCCGCGGCGGACGCCACAGAAGAGTCTCTCCAATTGCAGCGAGCTTACTTGGTGGCTGGGATCGTCGGTCCGCAATGGAAGACCGATGCGCTCCACGTGGCGCTGGCCACCGAATCGCAGTGCGCCGTGATCGTAAGCTGGAACTTCAAGCACATCGTCAACTTCAAGAAGATTCCGCTGTATAATGGCGTGAACCTCGCGCACGGTTATGGCTCAATTGCCATTCACACGCCACAGGAGGTAATCGCTGATGAAGACTAAGACCTTTGATTGCGTAGAAATGAAACGCCACGGCTCGCAACGGATTTACGAGGCGACCAAGGATCTGACGTTCGAGCAAGAAGTCGCCTATTGGCGGGAGCGAAGCCGGCAATTCCGCGAAGAACAAGAGCGGCTAATCAAAGAATCGAACCGGCCCTCGATCTTTGATGCCTTTGGCAAGGCGGAACAGCCGCGAACGGCCGAGGAGCTCGATGCCCAACTTGCGGAAGAACGGGCCAGTTGGGGTGATTGATGATGTGCGCCGACAACCTCAAGGGCCTTTGCTTGGGCAAAGACACCCGTTGGGTCATCGCAGGGCTCTCCAGCTTCGAGCAGTTCTTTCAGCATCTCGAAGGGTTATTGCCAGAGAAATCTGCGGTGGTCTATCTGGAGGGGGTTTCGATTTCTTCCGATGTTCGGAAGTTCTTAAAGGAGCATTCCATACCGCCGTGGCATGACGTGTATCCGGGAACTCTCTGGCCAAAGCCTTCGATCTTCCATCTGCCAGCGTCGCTGAGAGTCTTGGAAGGGCTGGCGCTGTTGGCGTCGAGGCACATACGTCCTGGAATCGCGGATCATTGCCATGTATATACGAAGGATGGCATGATTCTGCAGTGGTATGATGCGTGTTGCTCCGACTGTCCCCTCGGAGTTGGTCCAACGATTCCCGAGGATAAAGTGAAGACGTTCTGCGATCACGCCGGAGCCCATTACGTCGCTTACACCAACCGACAATCATAACCTCTGATGCGTGATATAGCCGACCTCTTTTCGGCGTTGGCACGCAGCCGCTTTCGCAGCCGGTTCCGTTTGGGCCCGAAAGAACGGGCGTATCTGGCGGAAAAGACGCTGCCGGTGATTCTGGAACATGGGCGGCAGTTTGTTTGCGAGCGGCTGGCGGCGGCGGAGCCGAAAAATGACGGAAAGCAGACGCCGATGCGGGGACATCCGATCTTCATCGCACAACATGCCACCGCCACCTGCTGTCGCGGATGTCTGGAAAAATGGCACCGCATTCCACGCGGACGGGAACTGACGGAAAACGAGATCGAGTATGTCGTTGCGGTGCTCGAACGATGGTTGATCGCCCAAAGTAACTTGTAGGAGGCGACTCCTGTCGCCGATCGCGGTCGTGAAAAGCGGGAATCGGCGACAGGAGTCGCCTCCTACAATTCTCTGCGTCCCCCGCGTCCTCCGCGGTCATTTCCCGGCGATTTGCCGATAATAGTCGATCGACTGCTGCAGGCCCTCCTCGAAATCGACTTGCGGCTCGTAGCCGAGCAGCCGGCGGGCGAGCGTGATGTCGGCCTGACTCTCGCGGATGTCGCCGACTCGCGGCGGGTCGAAGCGCGGCTTTACGTTCATGCCCAATTGGCGATTGAGGACTTCCAGCAGCTTCAGCAAGTCGATCGAGCGGCCGTCGGCGGCGTTGATCGTGCGGCCGGCCACGTTCGGGGCGTCGGCCGCCAGCAGGTTTGCATGGACCACGTTGGCCACGAACGAAAAGTCTCGCGATTGCCTGCCGTCGCCATAAATCACCGGCTGCCGGCCGGCGAGCATGGCGGTGATGAACAGCGGAATCACGGCCGAATACTGGCTATGCGGGTCTTGGCGGGGACCGAAGACGTTGAAGTATCGAATGGCGACCGTTTCCAGCCCGAAGGTGGCCCAAAACGCCTGGCAATACAGTTCGCCGGCCGCCTTGGCCGCGGCGTAGGGTGAAAGCGGGGCGGGCAAGTCGGTTTCACGCTTGCTGCTGGTCGGCTGATCGCCGTAGGCCGCGCTGCTGGCGGCGTAGACGACCCTGCGCACGCCGGCACGCCGGGCGGCATCGAGCACCGTCACCACGCCGGTCGCGCAGGCCGCGTGGCTATCCAACGGCCGCTCGACGCTCGCCGGCACCGACGCCAGCGCCGCCTCGTGGAAGATGCAATCGACCCCCTCGACCGCTCGGGCGACAGTTTTCGCGTCGGTCATGTCTCCCTTGATGAACTCGATTCGATTGCGGAAGCCGGCCATGTTGGCCTCGAAGCCGGTCGAGAGGTTATCGAGCACGCGAACGCGATCGCCGCGTTCGACCAAAGTGGCCGCGATGTGCGAGCCAATGAAACCAGCCCCACCGGTAACTAAGAAGGTGCGCATGATCGTTCCTAACGTGAAGATTGCAGCTACGCAAGTATAACCCGCCATGTCCGCGGCAGCCAATGCACGCGCCATAAAACAGCATATTGTCGGCAACTTGACAAGGAGGGCGGGATGGTTAATACTCAACCTGGGTGGGGTTGTCGATTCTGCCGTCGTTTCATTCGTTGAGGCTTGTATGAACACCTCCTTTCAACTACCGGATATTTCACAGTTGAGTGTGGCTGAACGCATTATCGTCGTTGAGCAAATCTGGGACAGCATCGCCACGGAACAAGAAGCACTGACTTTGACTCGCGCACAAGAGGCGGAACTGGACCGACGGCTAGAGTCCTACCGCCAATCGCCGACCGCCGGTGCGTCTTGGGAAGAAGTGAAGGCCCGCATTCAGGCGAAAAGGTAATGCTACCCTATCTGATTCGTCCCGAAGCCGAAGTTGACCTAAACGAGGCGTATCTCTGGTACGAGCGGCAGCGGGAAGGGCTGGGAGCCGATTTCTTACTCTGTTTCGATGAGTCGCTTCAGAAGGTGCGACGTAATTCTGAACTCTATCCGTTTGTCCGCAATCCGATTCGGCGGGGATGGATTCGGCGATTCCCCTATGGCCTGTTCTATGTTGTCGAAGAGAACGTTGTTATCGTTCTCGGCGTACTCCACGCCAGCCGTGATCCGCAGTGTTGGCAGTCACGATGCTGACGCAACTCCCCCGTCGGGTAGCGTTCGCGTGATGAACTGCCCGTGGTCTTTCGTTTCAGTGCTGTCCCGGCTTCGCCAGGTCGATAATGGTATCGCGATAGAAGCAGGCGATTCGGATAATCAGGATGATGATGAAGGCCGCGATCAGCGCCCAGACGGCGAAGCCGGCCAGGGTGGCCAACGCCGCCATCGCCATCCGCGCCCGGTCCTGATACTGCTTGGCGAGGATTCCCATCGACTCGACGATCTTGCCGCTCTGCTCGCCGACGGCCAGCGTGTCGAGAAAATCGGCGGGATATCCACCGGCCACGCGAAACGACTCGTGAATGGAATTGCCGCCGACGATCTCCGCGTCGATCGTGGGGATTTGATCGGTGTATCGGGCGTTCTGGGTGCTGCGAAGACTCAGCGCGAGCGACCGGCGAACGTCCATCGAGGTGTTCATCGTCAGGTGCATCGTCCACGCCAGCCGCGAGAGCGCCAGGGTTTGCAGCGGTCCTCCCACGCCGGGAATCTTGAGCACGAGCCGCTGGATGGGCTTGCGTCCAAACCAGCCCGCGGCGGACGGCCCGCACCACAAGCCACAGCGACACGCCCGCGATGAACAGAACCAGTAAGTAGACCTTCAAGCCGCCGGTGCCCTTCAGCCCGAGCCGGAGAATATCGACGCCGAGCACGCCGGTGATCCAGATGAGAAAGCCGACGACCAGTAGCGAGACGATCAACTGCAACATTGGCCAGGCGATGGCGGCCAGGAAGGTCCGCCGCATGTTCAGTTGCATTTGGTAGTGGTCGGCCAGTTGGGCGAAAACGGAATCGAGGTGGCCGGTCTGCTCGCCGACTGCGGCCATTTCGCGGAAGATAGGGGGGAAGTAGTCGCGGGTGGGGACCAGGGCGTCGGTGAGCGAATGGCCCTGGTTCACCGCGTCGCTGATGTCCAGCAGGCGGCTCTTCAGGAAGCCGGTAGCACGTTGCGGCCTCGCGTGCCCACGCGGTTCGGGCGTCGATGCCGGCCTCGAGAGAGGTGCTCATTCGCCGGCAAAGGCCGACCAGCGGCCCAGTGCCGATTTGTGGGGAAAACATGGACATGGGTCGCCCATCCGTTGTCTAAACCCGATTTCTCAGAAAGCCGCCAGATTGACACTATTATCGGGCAACGAGAAGAAAATTGCCAGAACCCCGGGCGGCCAGTGGTGATGCCAGCGGTGCTAGCACTTCCGACCTGCGGTAATTCTCGCGAAACCGCAAGCGGTTCTCCCGATTTTCGCCCGGTTTTTCGCGTGCTTGACCCATTTCTATGGTCGGGATATAATCAGCTTCGCTGCCTGGGACCGCCGGCATTTCGGGGCGGGACGACAAACGGATTTGTCGAGGCGGCGGCACGTGTACACGCGAAATGGAATTCGCCCTTATGCCCATGCGGGAGCTAACGGTGGCTACTGGCTCGTTCGACTGCAAAGAGCGGGTCAAGCAGGCGATCGACATCGTCGATCTGGTCGGCAGCCACATCCAACTGCGTCGCCAGGGCCGCAACTACGTCGGCCTCTGCCCCTGGCACGACGACTCCCGCCCCAGCCTTCAGGTCAATCCCGAGCGGCAGTCGTTCAAGTGCTGGGTGTGCGACATCGGCGGCGACGTCTTCAGCTTCGTGATGAAAATGGAGGGGGTCGAGTTCCGCGAAGCCCTGGAAATGCTCGCCGATCGGGCGGGAATCGCCATCGAGAAGCCGCGGCAGCGCCGGTTCGCGCTGCCGCGCGAAACCGCAAGCGGTCTTGGGGGCGAATATGGGGAGTACGCCGACGGCCAGACCGAAGCAGCTTTCGCCACTCCAACCAACGCCGAAAACAAACGAACGCTGCTCCAAGCGATGGCCTGGGCGGTGAACCAATACCACCAATGCCTGCTCGAAGCGCCCGAGGCCGACGCCGCACGGCGCTATCTGCAAGAACGCGGAATCACGGCCGAAAGCATCGAGCGGTTTCAACTGGGCTTCTCGCCGCTGGAACGCGACTGGATTCTACGCAGCGTCAAGGAAAAAGGCACGGGGGAAGCATCGCGGCGTCGGGCGAAGATTTTGGAAACGATCGGCATTCTGATTCGCCCGACCGAGGGCGGAAACCCGTTTGATCGGTTCCGCGGCCGGCTGCTGTTCTCGATTCGCGACGGCCAAGGCCGCCCAGTGGGAATCGGCGGCCGCGTGCTGCCGGAGTTGGGCACCAATAGCCCTGCAAAATACGTTAATTCGCCCGAAACGCCGCTGTTCACCAAGAACAAGCTGCTTTACGGGCTCGACCTCGCCCGCGAATCGCTGAAAAGACCAAGACGGCACTTGTGATGGAGGGCTACACCGACGTGATCGTCGCCCACCAGTACGGGTTCACGAATGCGGTGGCGGCGATGGGCACGGCGGTGGGCGAGTCGCACATCCGCCTGCTAAAGGCCCATGCCGATCGAATCGTCTTGGTGCTCGACGGCGACGAAGCCGGCACGCGCCGCGCCAACGAAGTGCTCGAACTGTTCATTGCCCAGCAGGCCGATTTGCAAATCCTCATTTTGCCGGAAGACCTCGATCCTTGCGACTATCTGCACAAATACGGAGCCGAGGCGTTGCAGCGAATTGTTGGACAACAAAGCGGTTGACGCGCTGGACCATGCCTTCGAGGTGACCACCCGCGGCATCGACGTGGAACGCGACATTCACGGCACGGGCCAGGCGATCGAGCGGCTGTTGGGGATCGTGGCAAAGGCCCCGCGGCTGAGCGGCGAGACGCGCGGCGACGCACGGATTCAAGAACAGAAGATCGTGCAGCGTTTGGCGGCGAAGTTCCGCGTCGACGAGCAGGATTTGCGTCGCCGACTGGCGGCCTTGCGTCGCCGAGCGGCCACCCGAGTCCCGCTGCCGCGCCCCGCCGATGCCGCGGCGGAGCAACCCGACGTGCAACCGTCCGAACCGCCCGATGCGTGGGAGCTTGCCGTATTGCAATTGATTGTCGCCCATCCCGAGCATTTTGCGGCGATTCGCGCAAGCTTCGGTGTCGAGTCGATTACGAACCATGTGTGCCGACAGGTTTATGAAACTTGTTGCCGGCTGAGCGATGAGGGCGTCGAGCCCTCGTTCGACCGGCTGATGCTCGATTTCGACGAGCCGGCGATTCAGAGTCTTTTGGTGGGGATCGACGAGACCGCCCAGGCCACCGGCCAGCCGGCCGCCGATCCCGAAACGTTGTTGAACGGACTGGTGGAAACCCATCAGCGAAAGGAGATCGAGAGGCAGCGTCCGGCGCAGATCGGCACGCTGCGCGAGGGAGGTTTGGACGACGCCGAGCAGGCGGCACTGTTGGATGACATCCTGCGTCAGAAGCGAAATCTCCCGAAATAGAAAGGACGTGTCCCCTCTCCCTTTGGGAGAGGGTTAAGGTGAGGGCAAGCGGCGAGAAACGTCGCGGTGATTCCGCGGTCAAACCCGCCAGGCCCTCACCCCCTGCCCCTCTCCCAAAGGGAGAGGGGAGATGTGCCACAGAATCCGCAAGGCATTTCCAAACCCACGGAAGGGGAGCGGATGCCTTGGACCGGAGATTCCTTTATACCCAGCGCGCCGATGGATGGCGCGAAAGGAGTTGTACGGTGGACCTTTTCGATAAGGATTTGCAAGGGCTCGTCGCCCGCGGAAAATCGCAAGGCTATCTTACCTACGACGAGGTGAACAGCTATCTTCCCGATGAGGAAGTCAATCCCGACAAGCTCGACAACCTGTTGATCGCCCTGGAGGAAGAGGGGATCGACCTGGTGAACGAGCCGCCGGCGCCCGAGTTCTACGACGCGCTCGAGCCGATGGACGCCGAGGAGCAGAGCGCCGAGCAATTGGCCAAGGGGGAAGTGCCCAGCAGCCCCGTCGATCCGCCGCCGCTGCCGAGCGACCTGACGAAGTTCAGCAGCGATCCGATCCGCATGTATTTGAGCCAGATGGCGGCGATTCCGCTCTTGGCGCGGGCGGAGGAGATCGCTCTGGCCAAGAAGATCGAGGTCACGCGAAAACGCTTCCGCCGCACGGTGATCGGCTGCGCGATGGCGATGCGGGCCACGATCGGCGCGCTGGTGAAAGTCCACAGCGGCATCGCTCCCCTTCGACCGCACGATCAAGGTCTCGCTGACCGAGCGGCTCACGAAAGAGCAGATCATCGCCCGAATGCCGCACAACCTGGAGACGCTCTCCCACTTGATCGAGGAGAACCAGAAGGACTTCAACGTGCTGGCGAGCCGGCGAACGTCGGCGGAGATGCGGCTGGACGTGCGGAAGCGATTCATCCGCCGCCGCCGCAAGATGCTGACGTTGATCGAGGAGCTGAGCCTGCGCACCCGCCGAGTGCAGGCCATGATGCGGCAGATGGAGGATACGCTGGAGCGGATGGACGCAGATCCGCCGCCAGCTCCGCCTGCTGTTCGACACGCCGGCGACGCGCGACAAGCGGGCGAACCTCCGCCGCGAGCTCCGCGACCTGATGGCCATGGCCCAGGAATCGCCCAAAAGCCTGCGGAAGCGCTGCGAGACCATGCGGCGGCAGTACCAGGACTACGAGCAGGTCAAGCGGGAACTCTCCGGCGGCAACCTGCGGTTGGTCGTTTCGATCGCCAAGAAGTACCGCAACCGGGGGTTGAGCTTCCTCGACCTGATTCAGGAAGGAAACACCGGGCTGATGCGGGCGGTCGACAAGTACGAATACCGCCGCGGATTCAAGTTCTCGACCTACGCCACCTGGTGGATTCGCCAGGCCATTACCCGGTCGATCGCCGATCAAGCCCGGACGATCCGCATTCCCGTCCACATGATCGACGTCCTGAGCAAGCTGCGAAATACGTCGAAACGTCTCTTGCAGGATTTGGGCCGCGAGCCTACAACCGAGGAGACCGCCGCCGCCGCGGGCCTGTCGATCGACGAGACGCGGCGGGTGTTGGCCATGGGCCGCCAGCCGGTAAGCCTTGACCGGCCGGTCGGCGAGAGCGAAGATAGTTGTTTCGGCGAGTTCATCGAGGACGGTGGACTCCCCCGTCCCGATAAGGCCGCCGGCAATGAGCTGCTCCGCGAAAAGATCGACGCCCTGCTCAAGACGCTCACCTACCGCGAGCGCGAGATTATCCGCCTGCGGTATGGCCTGGGCGATGGGTACACGTACACCCTGGAAGAGGTGGGGCGGATCTTCAAGGTCACCCGCGAACGGGTGCGGCAAATCGAGGCCAAGGCGGTCAAGAAACTGCAACATCCCGTCCGCAGCCAGCAGCTCGAGGGTTTTCTCGAACGGAGAACCGGCCTGCGACGCGACGCCGAATTCGAGTGCGACGCCGAATATGAACGTGCGGCCGGCTGACGCTGGCCCTCCGGCCACCAGCCCACGGGTTTCCTCCCCGTGGGCTTTTTCGTTTCTTGGCGATCATCAACGATCCATCTTTCACCCGAGATAATCTTTCATGGCATCTTCCACTTCTAACATCGGCACCTCCGTTCTACGTGTTCTGCACCGCGTCCATCGCCAACTTACCGACGTGCGCGAACGTCTCGATCGCGGCCCGCGACGGGTCCACGCCGCCGAGACGCACGTTCAGCATTGCGAGACTCAACTGACGGCAGTCAAGGCCGAAGCCAAATCGATCCGCATGGCTGCCGATAAGAAACAGCTTCAACTGAAATCGAGCGAAGACAAGGTAAAGGACTTGCGGCGCAAGCTCAACGCCGCCACGAGCAACCGCGAGTACCAGCTTCTGCTCGAACAGATCGCCGCCGACGAAATGGCCAACAGCGTGCTGGCCGATGAAATCCTCGAGCTGCTGGAGAAGGACGACGAATTTCAGCAGAACGTCGTCGATGCGGAGGCGGCGCTGGCGGCCGCCAGGCGGAAAGCCGAGGAGGTTCGTGCCGAGGTGGCCAAGGCCGAGCCGTCGCTGCTGGCCGACGTCGCCCGGCTCGAAGTCGAGTTGCGGCAAACGGAAGCGACGCTGCCGGACGACATCCGCGATCTCTACAATCGCGTCGTGCGGCAAAGGGGCGAAGACGCCTTGGCCGTCATCGAGAACCAATGTTGCGGCGGCTGCAACCAGCAAATCCCCCTGAACTACTGCAACATGGTCTTGCTCGGCAAGCCGGTCGGCTGCAAGACCTGCGGCCGTTTGTTGTATCTGCCCGATGCGAAGGACTAGCCCAACATGGAACGCGGCTGGACGTCCTGGCTCTGGGCGACCGCATGTATCGCGATACTCGTCATCGCCGCTGCGGCTCGAATCGCCGCCGCGATGAACGATCTCTGGCTGGACGAAATCCTGGCGCTCGGCGCGGCCTGCCATGCATCTTCCGTGGCCGACGTCTTCACTGGACTCCACAGCGAGATCAACCATCACCTCTACACGCTGTATCTTTTCCTGCTCCGGCCGGAAGACAACTGGTTCGACTGCCGCATCCCGTCGCTGGCGGCCGGCATCGGCGCGGTAATCATGGCGGGGGCGATCGGCCGGCGGCGAAGCCGCGCCTGCGGCCTGTTCGCCATGCTGTTGCTCGGCTCCTCCTACGTGATGATCCTCTATTCCTCCGAGGCGCGAGGCTACTCCCTGGCCGCGTTCTTTGCGCTGGCGGCCTTCCACTTGCTCGATCGCTATCTGGAGACGAGCGTCACGGGGGACGATCCCATTCTCGCTGAGGCGAAAATTGGGACAGTCCGCTGGCCGCTTGCCGCCGGGTTCTCCGTCTGCGCGATCCTTGGCTTCTTGTCCCAATTGACGTTCGTGGGTTTCTATCTTGCGACGCTGGCGTGGTCGTTGTATCGTTTGAAGGGGGACGCGAAGGGGAGGGCGGTGCGCACGATGCTCTGCTGCCACGCCGCGACGCTGTTGTTCCTGGCGGCATTCTATGCCGTCGATATTCGCCACGTCACCGGTATCGGCGGCACGCCCTCGTCGCTGCTGCGCTCCTGCATCGCCGTGCCGGCATGGGCGATGGGATCGCCGTCGCACGCCGCCGCGCAACTCGCGGCGAGCATCGTAGCCGTGGCGATTCTCGTCGCGGGGACTCGGCTGCTGCGGCGCAATCGGCTCGATTTGTGCGTGTTCTTTCCCGCCGCGATCGTCGTCTTTCCAGTGCTGCTGATCGTCGTGCGCGGCTCGGACGTGATCTACGTTCGATACTTCGTCATCGCCATCGCCTTTCTCTTGCTGCTCTTCAGCTTCGTTCTGGCCGCGCTTTATGAGCGAGGGCCCGGCGGCAAAGCGGCATGTGCGCTGCTGCTGGCCCTGTTTGTGACGTGCAACGGCCTGCACACGGCGAGTCTGTTCGAGCACGGCCGCGGGCGATACTCCGAGGCCATTCGCTACGTCGCGGAACATTCGCGGCGGTCGCCGGTGACGATCGGGAGCGATAACGATTTCCGCGTGGCGACGGTGTTGGCGTTCTACGGGCTGGGCGATGAAAACGCCGTGTACTATCCGCGGAACGCCTGGCCGACGCGCGGACCGGAGTGGGTCATCTGCCACAAGGAATCGTTCGAGGATCCGACGCCGCCGGCCGCCGTCATCGTGGATGAGGGCCGCAACGAATATCAATTCGTCAAGGGTTTTCCGTCGGCGCCGCTGTCGGGCTTGCACTGGTTCCTGTATCACAACCGGTCCGGATGACGCCCCGTCCAATCGAGGCCGACGATCGGCAATCAGCAATCGTCAATGCATCATCACCAGTTGGACCAGCTCCGCCAGGCATTGGGCATTCATTTTCTTCATGAGTCTCGCCCGCCGGTCTTCGATCGTGCGGGTGCTCAGCTTGAGTTCCGCGGCAATCTCCTTGTTCATTTTGCCTTCGAGAATGAGGTTGAGCACCTCGCGTTCGCCGCGCGTGAGTTTGGAGAGCCGCTCCTCGGCATGTTGTCGGCGGGCCAAGCGGCGGCGGGTTTGCGCGTCCAAATCGAGCGCCTTGTGGATGCTCTCCCAGAGTTGTTGTTCCTTGACGGGCTTTTCGAGGAAATTGACGGCCCCCATTTGCATCGCTTCCACCGCCATCGCCACGTTGGCGTGAGCGGTAACAAAGATGACCGGAAGAGGGATCTTGTCGTGGATTAGTTTCCGCTGAAGTTCCAGCCCGCTCATCCCCCGCATCCCTACATCCAACACTAAGAGGTTCTAACAAAACCAGTATTTCCTGATCTGTCCAATGTTGCTAAACTCTCGGGCTAACCTGGTCAACCAACAGATATGTCAGGGAGGATATTATGGCCAAGCCACTGCTGCCCGATGCGCTTTGGGAGCGAATCAAGCCTTTGCTGCCGCGCGAACGCGGCAAGCCGAAAGGAGGCCGACCGCGAGTTTCCGATCGTGCGGCGCTCACGGGGATTCTCTTCGTATTGAAAACGGGTTGTCCGTGGGAATATCTTCCGCAGGAGTTGGGCTGCGGATGCGGCATGACGTGCTGGCGACGACTCCGCGACTGGCACGTGGCTGGTGTCTGGAAGCGGATATGGAAGCTACTTTTGGACGAATTGGGATTGGCAGGCCAAATCGACTGGTCAACATCCGCGATCGACAGTTGCTCCGTGCGAGCAGTTTTTGGGGGGCAAAAACGGGCCCAAATCCCACGGATCGAGGCAAGAATGGCTCGAAGCGTCATCTGATGGTGGACGGCAGCGGCACGCCTCTGGCCATTACCCACACCGGCGCGAATTGCCACGATTCGGAGATGGCTATTCCTTTGGTTAACGCAGTTCCACCGATCAAGCAACCTCGCGGCGCACCGCGCAAGCGTCCCGATGAACTGCTCGCGGATCGAGCCTATGATGCGGAAGCCAAGATTCGTAAACCCCTGCGCAAGCGGAGAATCAAGCCGCTGGTTGCTCACCGCAACACCGAGCACGGCAGCGGCCTGGGCAAATTCCGCTACGTCGTTGAAGCCTGCTTCGATTGGCTCTTCAACTGGCGTCGTCTGCGGGTGCGTTACGAGAAACGACCGGACATTCACGATGCGTTCCTAATCATCGGTTGTGCCATGATCTGCTGGAACCGCGTACTGGAGTTTTGTTAGAACCTCTAAGCAGCCGGGGCGATTGGGACGATAGGCTGCCAAGAACTCGGCCGCCGACGAGAATGTCTCAACCCGAGGGAATACGACCTTCACCGTTGCCACCATCAACTGCATCGTGACGGGGTCGTCGTCCACCAGAAATACCGTGGCTTCTTCACTCACAAGAGGCACAACTTACCTGACTGGCAGAATGGTCGAGAGTTCCTACTACTCGTGCTCCTTCTTACGCAAAACTTCGGATTACCACAACACAACTCTACGTTGCAACGGTTAATCTACGTTGAGATGCGTGGAAAACCACATGCCAAAAGCTGGTGTTTAGCAGAAGCCCACCCGCAATGTCAGCGCAATCAGCGTAAACGTCCATGCCCGTGTTGCTTCTTCGCCAAGCCAGGCGACGTAACCGCGTCTTTGACAACCCCGTGACCGTGACCTAGGTTTTCGATGGCGGGTTCCTGCCTCGGTGTGCTTGAAGGGCGGACAATTCGACTTATCTCGGCCATCGCGTTTGGCCACTCATCGGAACAGCAGGGAGACGTTCATGAAATTGCCCATGCCCCAGATCGAGTTGCTCGGGGAAAGCGGCAACGCGGACGATGGTGAAATTCGTGCACAAGTCTGGGGGCTGCTGACCACCCTATATCCGCGGAACGACCTCGTGGAACGCCGCCACGACAACCGCTATCCGTTCCCATGTCTGCTCCACCTGACGCCCGTCGGCGAAGATGGCGTCACGCCGGCAGGCGAGACGGTGGTGGTCATCGGCAAGCACCTCTCGGAACATGGCCTCGGTTTTTATCACGCCGCGCCGTTGCCGCACCGAAGGATGATTGTTTCGATCGAGGGCCGCAGAGACCAGTGGGTCGGCTTCCTCATCGACCTGCGGTGGTGCCGGTTTACCAAGGGGGGCTGGTATGAAAGCGGCGGCCGCTTTCTGCAAACGGCCCTTTCGCCGCTGCAAGAGTAGCCGTCGTTTCTCCTGGTGGGGCGGACATTCCTGTCTGCCCAGGGCAGGCAAGAATGCCTGCCCCACCAGTTCACATCGCGATCTCACCCGCCTCGCCGGTGCGGATGCGAATCACGTTCTGCAAGTCGCTGACAAAGATTTTGCCGTCGCCAACCTGCCCGGTCTTCGCAATCCGTTGGATCGTCTCGATGATTCCGGGCGAATCGGCGTCGGTCACCGCGATCTCGATCTTCACTTTCGGAACGAAATCGACGTCGTACTCCGTGCCGCGATACATTTGGAAATGGCCCTTCTGCCGGCCAAACCCGTGGACTTCGCTCACCGTCATCCCGTGAACGCCGTGCTGCATGAGCGCGTCTTTCACGTCTTCGAGCTTGTAATGTCGAACGAGAGCTTCGATTTTCTTCACGACTGGTTTCTCCTCGGGCGGCGTCGGCCGCGGTTGGCTGCGGCGAAGTCGGAGTGGCGTCCCTCACGGCGGTGGGGTAGACGTTACTGTCTGCCGCAAGAAATCTGACGCATCTGGCAGACAAGAATGTCTGCCCCACCGTGGCGAGAGAAGCATGTTAGGACTGCTGGATCGACCTCCCGAGCGTGGGCATCCCGCCGTTCTCGGAAGTTGCGGGCGGGACGCCCTCGCTCTGCTGGAGAAGGTCGTGGGGTTGTATCAGCGCAGACCCCAGACGACTGCCCAACAACGACTTCATCGAAAAGAAGTCGTTCCGTGTAAGAAGATTGTCATCTGCTCGGCAGTAGAAGTGCGTGGCCATTCTCGATGACTTTCAAGGCTGACGATGTAGCGTCGTCCGATCGCGTGGAACGTTTTGCCCCAGCGGTTTGTCCAGCCGGCACCCGCTAAACTCCGATTGCGTGCCGGAATACCGTTTTAGCAGAGCAATATCTGCGCCATTTCAACCTGCTACAGCGGCCCTTCTGCCGCGCGGCGACGGTTTTTCCAGCCCTGGCAAGGCGGCCGGCTGCTTTCCGCAACGGAAGATGATCGGCTGTCGGCATCGCCGATTTTTGTGAGATTTTTGCACAACTCTCGCTAGGGAAACCACTTCGGACGACGCACCTTTTTGCGTCGCCTGAAAGCCGCAGCCGCAGAATGCTGATCCGGAATCGATCCCGGAAGAAGGGCTGGAATCTTGCTGCGATCTAACTGGCAGAGCACGAAAACGCCTAATGTCTATGCATTAGCCGCGCGACTTCTGTGCAGAATCGCGATTATTGACGCCGCAACTCCGGCTCTTCGATGTGCTCGCGGTAAAACGCCGTCAGTTCCCGGAGATTGGCGTGGGAATAGACCCCATCGCAAGCGGGAGTCGTTCTGCCGGCGTCGGCAAACCACATCTCCAGCGTCTCCGGGGCAAAAATGGCGTCGTGCAGGTTTGATTGCATCGCCGCCGGACGCTTGATGATCTCGATCAGCCTCGGCACGTCGATCCGCCCGTAACTCTCCTGAATCCGCCGGCTGAGCACTTTCGAGCGATCCTCGCCCGAGATCAATACCGTGTCGTCGGGCACGTAGGCGAGCCGGGGATCCTGCTGGCCCGGTTCCAGCACCGTCATCTCCTTCGGCCTGCACTGGACCGCTCGAATCGTGCCCGAGCGATCGCTCAGCACGTAATAATACTCGCAGGTTCGCGGCGAATTACGAAGGATGGCCAGGGCCTCCTCGACGTTATCGGCCCGCTCCATGACGTCGCGGAGCAGCAGGCTCATGGGCGTGCCGTCCCATTGGCCTTCGCCGCGTCCGCCCATTTCGCCGATCGCCACGCCCTTTTCGTTCATGGCCGTTACCGTTCCGATGAATCCCGCATAGCCGAGGCTCATCCACGCATTTCGTCGCTCGGGCATGAAGACCTGCACGACGGCGGCGTCTTGCAGATCGATCTCGGTCATGTAATCGAGCACGCGGGCGTGCAGCACCCGGCCGCCGACGGTCGCGTGGCCCCGCAATGCCACGCCGCTGCAATGGAAGCGCTCGGGAAAGAGATTGGCATAGCGCCCGTCGCGCTGGGAGATTCCGGCGGCCTTCGACAGGGCGTCGCATTCCTCGGTGAATCGCGGCGGAATGTGCGGCGCCGTGCGACGCTCGACCTCAGCCATACGGTCGAAGAACCATGCGTGCGAATGGAGCGTGTCGGCGGCGCCGATCAGGTAGACGACCCGCTCGGTCAGTTTCCGTGCCGGCTCGCGCAAGAGCGTGCCCTGGGCGGCGCCCATTTCCGCCGGCGAGCCGGCGACCATGAGGATCGTCTTGCCCTGGCTGCGGCAGAGCAGACCGTGACGGGCCGGATCGCGAGCGACGACTGAAATCGCCGTGGATCGCGGATCGACGGCCGGCCGCCCGCCCCCTTCCAGATGATCGGCGGTGAAGTTCAACATCGCCGAGAACATGCGATACAGATCGAGTTGGTCCACCTCGCGGACTTGTTTTCCCTCGGGCGGCTCGAACATCGCATCGGAGGCGATGGCGTTCGGCTGCCAGCCGCGGACGCGAAGCCTTCCCATCTCCGCGCCGGCCAGATTGAAGACGGCCTCGGTCGGCGCACGGCCGTCGCCGTCGAAAACGAGCCCGATTTCGCCCGGCAGCTTCCTGGCGTCCTTGCCCGCGACGCGAACGACGCTGCCGCCGCCGGCGGTTTGGCTTTGCGTGACCACGATCCATTG
The DNA here is from genome assembly GCA_963719005.1 of uncultured Planctomycetia bacterium. Taxonomy (GTDB): domain Bacteria; phylum Planctomycetota; class Planctomycetia; order Pirellulales; family Thermoguttaceae. The sequence goes on along the minus strand of CAVRAR010000011.1, from coordinate 51,356 downwards.
CTGGAGCATTTCGGGAACCAGCGCGATGGTGCCGACCAGTCCGGAAACCATGCGCAGTTTCATCAGATGCCGCGGCTCGACGTAGTGCAGCACGTCGTGGTTCTCGACGGGATTCTTCGTTCCGGCCAGCAAGGTCTTTTCGTCGCCAAGCATCCACGGGAAGCGGCCCTGGCCGATGGCGAATTGGCCGACCTCGGGCAATTTGCCCTGGAAGAGGAACTTCCCGCGCGTGCCGCGGATGAGCCGCACGCTGCTGGTGATCGGCTGGCCGTGCGAGGGCGACGCCGACGTCTCCAACTCGAAATCAAGATAGTGGCACCGCCCCTGCTGCGGTTCTGTCGCCAGTATCGTCGCGGCCTGCTGCAAAACCGTCACCACCCGCTGCAACGCCGTGGGGCCGGAAGGGCTGGGCACTTCAGTGCCCAGTTGACCCGCCCGTTGCTTCGCTCTCTTCACCTCCTGCGGCAAATCCTTAGCGAAGAAATCCGCCGTCATCTTCAGCGCCCGCGGCAGTTCGGCGATGGCCGTGTAATGCCCGAGCCCTTCGAGCCACACGACGCGATCGCCGATTCCCAGGGCGTTGGCGAGCTTTTCGGTGCATGCGCGCGGGATGACTTCATCCTGGGCGGCGTTGATCATCAGCACGCGGCCATCCTGAGCCCGTTGGCGCAGGTTCGCCGCGAACTTCAGCGGGTCGGCCGCCGCGATGTTCGCTTCCACCTCGGCACGCTCGGCAGGCGGCAACTTCTGGAGCGTCGTGCTGAGGTCGTGCGTTTCACGGGCGTGGTGGATGATCGTCAGCAGATCGCCGCCGGCCAGGATCAAGCCCGCCCGATGAATGCGCGGCTCGGCGCCGGCGGCCGTGGCGCTGATGATGCCGCCCAGGCTGATGCCGACGATGCCGATCCGCTCGGGATTGACCTCCGGCCGCGAGGCCAGCAGGTCGATCGTTCGCCGGATGTCCTCGCGGGCCTGCGACGATCGCGCCGGCGAACAATTTGGGATTTTCGGCCAGCATCTGCGGCCCTTTGGCCGTGCCGCGGCTGCCGTAGTAGGGCAGCTTGAAGGAGATGGCGGGAATGCCGCGTTTCGCCAGCATCGAGCAGACCAGATCGGTCAGCGGCTCGTTGCCGTCGAGGATATGCAGGCAGATCACCGCCGGCCGCTTGGCGTCGCCCGACCGGATGCCGTTGGGGACGTAATAGTCGGCGGGAATCGTGTTGTTTTGCGGCAGCGGCGAGACGACCGGCGAGGGATACGTCAGCCGGTAGACGCGAAAGTCCGCCCGCTGGGCCAGCGGCCGGAGCTTGTAGTCGAACGGGGCGTTGTTGTAGGTCTTCGAGACCGCGACCGTCTCCGCCGGCCGTTCCGCGGCACGGACTTCCACGCCGACAGCGCCAAAACCAAGCCAACGGCCGACACCATCCATAGACTCGAGCGATTCCGCATGATGTTGCTCCTTGTGCGCACCTAAGGTGCCACAGTTGGGCGGGAAATGCAAGACCGAAACGGTTGCCGTCCGCCGCCGGCGCGGCTATGCTTGAGAAACCAACAGCCGCTCGCGTTTCCCATGATGCCAAACGACACCAATGGCCGAACCGCGCTCGTCGAACGCCAACCCTGGTTGACGTTCCTGCTGCCGTTTCTGGTATACATCGTCGCCGGCGCGATGGAGCCGTCGCCGGCCGATTTTGCCCGTTTGTATCCGATTCTGTACACGTTTAAGATTGCGTTGACGCTGGCGGCGGTTGCATTCGTCTGGCCGGGCTATCGTCAATTCCCCTGGCGAGTGAGCCCGCTGGCGATTCTGGTCGGCATCGTGGGGGGGCCGCTATGGATCGGGCTCTGCCTGCCGCGGCTGGAGCATTCCTGCCTGTTGCCCGTGCTAAAGCAGGTCGGCTTGGGAGTGCTCGTCGGCGACCGGCCGGCGTTCAATCCGTTCGATCCCAGCCACAATCTGCCGGCCGCTTGGGCGTGGGGCTTTCTGGCCGTCCGCTTCTTCGGACTGGCGGCGGTGGTTCCCTTGATCGAAGAGTTCTTCCTGCGCGGGTTCGTGATGCGATTCGTCATGGAGCGCGACTGGTGGAAAGTCCCCTTCGGCACGGCCAGCCGATTGGCCATCGTATTGGGCACCGTGGTTCCGATGCTCTACCATCCCGAGCTATTGGCCGCCGCCGTCTGGTTCTCGCTGATAACCTGGCTGATGCTGCGAACGCGGAACATCTGGGATTGCGTCGTTGCCCACGCGATCACGAATCTGATCTTGGGAATTTATGTGGTAACCTCAGGGAACTGGTGGCTGATGTAGTGAACTGCCCCGTTCGCCGGAAGAGGAGGGCACGTGAATCATCAAGAAGATGAACAGCAACGCCCGCCGGGCCCCTCGCCACGGGGCGCGTTGCCAGTTCTGCTAATGTGTGTATGCGTTGGCGCAGCCCTTCTTCACCCCAACCTGTCGCCACGATTTTGGTCCACGAACCATGAGGGGCCCGGATTTGAAAGATGGTATGTTGGTTGGCCGGTTGTCTATGGCGTTGGGTACCCCCCAAATCCGGAAATATACACGCAGTTCCATTGGGCGTATGTGGATATGCTTGCAGGCATAGCGTTGGTTCTCTCACCAGCAGTAGCCTTCCGCCTTCGACGATTCGGCTATATGCGAAGCACCCAGTTCACGTTGTCGGGTCTTTTCCTGCTTAGCACGGCCGTCGCAATGGTGTTCGCCCTTTCTGCCATGGAGCGCGCGTACGGTTGGGCTCGACTGACTGGACCGGTCGAACCAGGCACTTATTCCGCCCTGTCCGCACTTCCCTGGTACTACCAAGTGCCCATTTCCCTTGGCATAGTCTGCACATTATACGTGGCGCTCGTGGCCCTGTGTCGAGCTTTCAGGGCCGTCATAGTGAAGTTGCGGGGCATGCGGAGGAACGAGCTGTAGCTCCGGTTCATGGAGGTGTTGCTTCATGGCTCGCCGCGCCCCCCGCGGCCGAAGCTCCAGAACAACGCGGGGCGAACGAAGAAGTCCAACAGCGTCGAACTGACCAGTCCCGGTGGAAAAACGGCAGTCACCGTCGCGCTGCACTCGTTGAACGGCGGCAAGGGTGCCGACGGAGTAGACTATTCCGCCGATGAAGGCCGCAGCAGGCTGGGTGCATGGTAACATAGGACGGCTGGAAAGTCTGCGATCTTGCGCCATCGGCGGCGGAACGCACGCGCGATCAATTTGTTGCGTCCGGCCAGTTGTAGGTTATGCTTCAGCATAAGACGGCATTGCCTGCTGCGATTTCTTGCGTCAACGCGCTTGTTGCGTCTGTTAAGGCGCTATGATACGATCAGGCAATCTGCGTTGAATGCCCTCCCCTTCGTCCCACCCCCTGTTTTGAGGTAATCTCATGTTACTCCGTCGTTTTGCCCTGGTGAGCGTCGCGGCGCTCATTCTGGGTCTATTTGCCGTGGCCGGCGTCGCCCGCGGCGAAGACAAGTTATGGCAGACCGATTTCGCGGCGGCCAAGGCCAAGGCCAAGGCTGAGAACAAACTGTTGTTGGTCGATTTCACCGGTTCCGACTGGTGCGGCTGGTGCATGAAACTGGTCGCCGAAGTGTTCAGCAAGGATGCGTTCAAGACCGAAGCGCCGAAGAAGTTCGTCTTAGTCGAGTTGGATTATCCGTCGCCCGCCAAGAAAAAGAAGCAGTCGGCCGAACTACAGAAGCAGAATGAGGATCTGGCCAAGCAGTACAAGATTCAGGGTTATCCCACGATCCTGATAATGGATGCCGAGGGCAAAGTCGTTGCAAAGACCGGTTATGAGCCGGGCGGCCCGGAGAAGTACGTGAAGCATCTTGTGAAGTTCGTCGAAGTGCACGGCGACGTCGTTAAGTTGACCGGCGAGCTCCCCAACGCCAAGGGACTCGACCGCGCCAAACTGCTCGACAAACTGATCGACGACTATATCGCGCTCGACAATGAGATCGACGATGTCCCGGCGTGGGACAAGGAAATCGTCAAGCTGGATGCCGACAACAAGGCCGGCCTCAAATTCAAGCATCAATTCCGCGTCCTCATGGCCGACGTCAACACGTTGCGGGAGAAGCAGCAACTCGACGAAGCCAAGACAGCCGTCGATAAGGCGTTGGCCGTGCCGGGCATCACCGGCGAACAAAAGCAGGACGCCTATATGGCCAAGTGCGAGTGTTGCTTCGGCCTGGGTGACTTTGTGGGCGTCGTCACATGCCTGAAGAAGGGAATCGAAGCGGCGCCCGGTAGCGACCAGGCCAAGCAGTTCAAGAGCATTATCGAGCGATTCAAGCCGATGGCCGAGGCGCAGGAAGCCATCGTCAAGCTGAAGACCGATCTGAAAGAAGCCAAAGGACTGGACCGCGCCAAGATTCTCGACAAGCTCATCGACGCTTGGGAGAAGCTCCAAGGCAGGAGCCGCGAGCTTTCGGCCCCGCAGATCGACAAATGGTCGCGCGAAATCGTTACCCTGGACGCCGACAACAAGGCCGGACTGAAGGTCAAGTACGAATTTCGCAATCAAATGGCCGACGCCAACAAGCTGCGCGGAAACGCCGGCGCCTATCGGGCCGCGGTCGAAAAGGCCCTGGCCTTGCCCGGACTGGCCGGCGAGCAAATTCAATCGGGCCGTTTCGTCCTGGCGCTTTCCTACTTGAACGGCAAGGACTTGAAAAACGGCGTCGAACAACTGCAGAAGGCCCTCGACGCCGCACCCGATAGCCCGCGCGGCGAGATGATCAAGGCCTACCTGACACGGTTCAAGCAGCAGATGGAAGCCGACAAGGCGAAGAAGACTGCAAAGCCCGAGAAAGCCGCAAAGCCCGAGAAATAATCGGTCGTGCCGATACGGCAGTTCAATAAACGTTGGGGCGGCGGATCCGCTGCCGCCCCGACGCTGTTTCTTGCCGCGTTTTCGCGTCCTTCCTTCGGTCCACTACTTCTCGACATCGCGGATTTCGACGAAGGCGTGGTTGACCAGCGCCCCGTCTTCAAGATAGGTCTCGTTGCTGACGTTCCGCAGCACCTTCAGCACGTCGACGGTGAGGCGGAACTGATCGACGACGCTCTTGCTCTCTTCTGCATCCTCTGCGTTGGCCGTGATCTGATCCGAGGCGAAATCGACCCAAGGCCCGGCGGCATCGAGCAGTGCGCCCCAATGGAGCCAGGCGGCGGCGGCCAGGGGGCGATCGGTCTTGGCCAACACGCCCCCGGCGGCCGGCGGCGTGCTCTTCAGCAGCCGCTCGGCGTGTTCGCGCGTGGCCGAAATAACCGCCACCTTATCGGACAGCCCGAAGTTTGGAACGATCTTTTTGTCGACGCCCAACTCCGCCGGCAGCGCAAAGCTGTAAATCTTGCCGTAGGAGGTTTCGCTTACCGTCGGCGCGGGCAGCGCGACGTCCGGCGGAATGTTCACGCCTTCGATCTGATGTGCCGCGCCGATCAACCCATCGACGACCGTGCGGTATTCCCCCATCGCTTTGAAGAGCAGTTTCGCGTCGCTGACGCCGAAGACCAGGGCGGGCTCGAGCATCGGCATCGGCTTCTCCGTGGGCGGCAGCGACTCGATGAAGTGATCGCTCGCCAGCTTGTCGTCCAAAACGAGCCCCAGTTGGCCGTCGGCCAAGGCCGGAAAGAGCATTTCGCGGTTGGCCTTGTCGAATCGCTCGACCAAGGGTGCGGCCGCGGCGAGGAACTTCTGCACCTGCTTGCGGTTTTTTTCGGGCAGCGCCGCCACGCCAAACTCCTTGAAGCAGCCGTAGACGACTCTGACCCATTTGACCAACAGATCGTAGTTCTTGACGTTGACCTTCTGCCGCGCGACGACGGCGAACGGCGGGTTGCCGCCGACGTGTTCGAGCAGGCCCAACGGCCGTGAGCCGTCCAGGTGGCCGTGGCCGCCAAACGAGTATTGATAGGCCTCCACGCCGTGGTCGGCCAGGAAACTCAGGCCCATCGTCGCCCCGGGCTTCGGCAGGAGGCTCTTGACGTCCGCGGCCAGCGACTCGGCGTCCTTTCGCACTCGCGCTTTCTGCCGATCGTTCAGGCCGAGGTCCGATAGAGACTCGTCGAGGAGTTTCAACAGATTGTCGATAGTCGGTTGCTCATCGGCAATCTGCTGGTTCAATGCGGCGCTCAGGTAGGTGACGGAGGTGAGCGGCTTATCGACGAATTTCGCCAGTGGCTTGAACTCGGGCCGGTCGATCAGGCGGTCGCCCTTGCCCAACTTTTCCAGACCGTCCAGCGACGAGCCGATCGACACCAGCAGGTAATTGTCGCGAACGCACAGCGCGACGACCACTTTTGATTCCTTGATACGGTTGAGGGCCTTCTGGGCATCCCCCGCCTTGCTCCCCATCTCCTTGATTCCGTCGGTCCATTCATCCCAAGGGATCCACGGGATCGCCGAGGCGCGGAGAGCAAGCACGAGATATTCGTGATCGCCGACCTTGGTTTTCTTGAGGCTGCCCTTGGTCGTCTCGTCGGCATCCAATTCCTTGGTGGCGACCTGTTCGAACTTCGCGAGTTGCTGTTTGGCCAGCTTGGTGTTCTTCAGCTTGAAACCGAGGACTACGTTGGGCACGCCGCTCAGCTTCCCGCTTCGCGCCAGTGCCGAGAGCGTTGCCTCGGCCTCCGCTTGCTCGGCCGACCGGCTTTCGTTTTCTCCGCTGAACTGTGCCTTGATCCATGCAAAGTCTTGGTCGGCGTCGATGATCTGGAGAAGCCGCGCGAAATCGACGAATCGCTTGTCGCTGTAAACGAACACCTCGCCCGAAACCATGTCGGCCAACAAGTCGAACGTGTCGCGATTCTCGGGATCCTCTAGCGCCGCCTGCAACTGTGCCGGTCGGGTGCCGGGTGTCTGCACCTGGTCGTTGTACATCGAAAGCACAAACTGCACGACGGGCATTTCCATGATTTTTGCCCAGGCCTTGCTGTTCTTGACGGCCTCGAACTGCTGCCGGTTGCGCAACATGCACGCATAGAACGCCGCATCGGCCGGGATGAGCTTCAGCGACGTGTCGAGCTTCGTGAGATCGCCGGCCGCCGCCGGCCGTGCCGCCGCCGTAAGCAACGCCGCGAGCACAACAAAAATCGAGAGTCGAGCTAAACGATACGTCCACCACCGTGTGGTCATGGCTAGTTCCTCGTGTCGAGTGGGAAAACCTGCCTGTCACAGCCGTATTCGGCCGTCGAATCCGGCAAGTGCCGCCGGTATTCTATCAAGTGACAGGGGGGAGACAAGCCGACTTTCCACTCGCGGTCTCGCATGTTTGAGCGTCTTGATTGTAGGTGGGAAATTCGGTATTAAGCTGCTTTCGCGAGGAGGTTTACCTATTTTCCGCCGAACCAGGAGGGGAAGGCTATGGGTCGCACGCCTGAGGAATTGGCCGAAGTCCAACGTGTACATGATGTTTTGTCGAAAGCGATGGATCGAGAGATTTGGCAAATCGCCGAGCTAATGGTTGGCAAGCGGGACGACCAATTGTTCGGAGAAACCGAGTTCGTCTTGCGAGACAAGGTGCTGCGGATGGGGGCGCAGGCTCTGGAAGCAACGGTCAACGACCGGAAAAAAGGGGGTACCAAGGCAGCAGCGCTGTCTGCCCAGATTGCGGCGGCGACGCACGTTTCCTCGGCTGGCGGACGCGCGCCATCGTAAGCTTGATGGGGCCGATCGACGTTGACGCGGCGTACTATCACTGCCGGCATTGCCGATGTGGTCACAAGCCGTGGGAGCGCGCCCTGCAATTGAAGCCGATCAGGCTGACTGCCGCAGCAGAGGAGATCGTGGCGATGGCTGGCCTGTTGGGCAGCTTTGCCCACGGTGCCGAGCGGGCGTTGCGGAAAATGGCAGGGCTGCGACTGAGCGAATCCACGGTTGAGCGAACCACGGAAGCCGCTGGCCAGCGCGTTCGCCAGCAACTCGACGAAGGAAAATCGCTGGGGCCAACGCGCGACTGGGAGTGGCAACGCGACGCGCATGGACGACGATGTGCCTACGTGAGCCTGGACGCCACCGGGGTACGCCAGCAAGGACTGCGCGGCAGTCGCGCTGAGGGTCGGATGGCTTACGTGGGCATGGTCTACAACCCGCGAAACGAGCACGATGCGAAGCGTCCGCCACTGCGTCAAGTCCGCTATTTATCGGGGTTTTTCGAGCTTGACGACCTCGGACGGCAACTTCACCGCGAGGCATTGGAGGTCGGTTGGGCCAACGCCGATCAACAGATCGCGCTGAGCGATGGCGGCGCGGGCTTGGAGTCGTTCTTCAAGCGATTTTTCCCCAAGGCAGTGCGCATTCTCGATTTCTACCATGTCAAGGAGTATCTGGTGGAATTAGGGCAGGCGCTGTATGGTGAAGACGAAGCCTCGCGACAAACGTGGCTCGACGACATGTGTCATCGCTTGAAACACGAAGGTGGCCAGACGGTGCGGCGGCGGTTGGAAGAGATGGAACTTGCAGCGGCCTCGTCGGCGGTTCGGGAAGTGCATCGCAAGACGCTGCAATACTTCCAGAATCACGAGCACCGCATGGACTATCCGACCTATGTCGGCAACGGTTGGCAGATAGGTTCAGGCCCGGTGGAGTCGGCCTGCAAAACAGTGGTGGGAAACCGACTCAAAGGAGGCGGGATGCGTTGGGGCGAGGAAGGCTCGGATGCCGTCTGCCACCTCCGTGCCCTATACCTCAGCGAGCGCATCTGCTGGGACTCCTTCTGGAATCCTCCCCCCAACTGACGCCACCACAAATCTGACGCTCACACGTCTCGCATCAAACCGCTTGCGGTTTCACAATTCGCAAGCAACCGCTCGCGGTTTCGCACCGTCGTTGCGTCGCCGGCACTTCTACTGCGCCGAATTCTCCGCCTTCTTATCGAGGCGAAAAATCCCTACGACCGCCGGCGGGTAACTTCGCACGTCCCACGCCTGCCAAGCGGGCAGCCGTCGAACGTCGAAGCGGCCGTCCGCCTCGACCACGAAGACACTTTCGTCGGGGGCAGCCTGAATCAGCCCCGCGAGCAGGTCGAGCATTTCGCTGCTGCGTTCGACGTAAAAATCGTAGGGCGGCGAACAAAAGACGGCCCAAGGCGGCTCGTCGAGACGGAATCGCACCGGCGCATCGCCCTGCCGTTTGCCTTGCAATTTCCACCAGATGAACGTGTTGCCGACAACGACTTCGGCACGTTTTTCCAGGCCCAACTCGGCGATGTTCGTGCGAATCACCTCGGCTGTCGGGTTGTGTTGTTCGACGAGTGTGGCGCGATCGGCGCCGCGGCTGATCGCTTCCAGGGCCAGCGCTCCGGTGCCGGCAAAGAGATCGATTGCGTGTTTTCCGCGAATGTCCGGCCCGATCAGATTGAAAATTGCCTCGCGGAGACGGTCTTTCATGGGCCGGGTGCGGAGATCGCCGCTATAGTGCAGCCGCCGGCCGCGAAACTCTCCGCCGATGATCCGCAACCCCGCGGCGGGCCGAACGACGCCGCCCCTCATGCGGCCGCCGGCGGTCACGTTCGCTTTCTTCGATCGCTTGCCCATCGACGCTCCCCAGTGGGACCAGCCTTCGGCGCGGGACTGTAGGAGTCGCCTCCTACAACACAGAACCGATCCGCTCTGATGCCTGCAAAAAACCCCATTTGCCCGCAACCCTCGAATATGATACCATGATCGGGTGGTGGCAGGAAAGTGCGCGTCGCTGGAACGCCGTGGACGGCCGCCGGTAATCTCAAGGGAATTCAAACATGCGAAGTCGAATCGTCGCACTGATGACGTTGTTGTTCTTGTCGGCGGCGGTGTCGGTCTCGGCGGCCGACACTGCCCCCGCACCGGCCAAGGTGGGATCGCGGGCCGAGCAGTTCCGCATTCTGCACGCGAAAATGGACGATCTCCTGGCAAAGTTGGCCGCATTGCAGATCGAATATCGCACGGCCAACGAAGACAAGCGCACCGACATCCAACAAAAATGGAAAGACCTGGTCGCCGAGGGCCAAAAGATGGAGCCGGAGCTCATCAAGGCCGCCAAGAAAGCCTATCAGGAAGCCCCCAACGCCGACAAGGAGATTGTCAAATTCCTGGTCAGGCTGCTTGACGAGGACGTGCGGTCCGACGATTACGAGCCCGCGGCGAAAATCGGCAAGCTGCTGATGGACAACAAGTGCGACGTGGAGGAGGTCGCCAATCTGGCGGGCGTCGCCGCCTTTGCCACCTGCGACTTCGCCACCGCCGAGAAGTATCTCGGTCTGGCCGAGAGTCAGGGCTACTACAAATCGGCCCCGAAGGAAGATGAGATCGCGAAGATCGGCGAGTTCTATCTGCAAGCCATCCCATACTACAAGAAGGCATGGGCCAGAGAAAAGGCGTTTCGCGCCCGCGATGCCAAGGCCGATCTGCCGCGCGTGGTGCTGAAGACCAACAAGGGCGAAATCGAAGTCGAACTGTTCGAGGATCAGGCCCCGAACACCGTGGCCAACTTCGTCAGTCTGGTGCAGAGCGGGTTCTACAAGAACGTTACGTTCCACCGCGTCTTGAAGGGGTTCATGGCCCAAGGCGGCGATCCCACCGGCTCCGGCAGCGGCGGGCCCGGCTATTCGATCGCCTGCGAATGTTACCAGCCGAACCACCGCGAGCATTTTCGCGGCACGCTTAGCATGGCCCATGCCGGCCGCGACACCGGCGGCTCGCAGTTCTTCCTCACCTTCGTGCCTACGCCGCAATTGGACGGAAAGCACACGGTGTTCGGCCGGGTGATCCGCGGGATGGACGTGCTTGCCAAGATTCAACGCCGCGATCCCCGCGACAAGGAAGCTCCCCGGCCCGACAAGATCCTCGAAGCCGAAGTTACCCACAAACGCCCGCACGAGTACAAGCCGCAGAAGATGCCCGACTAATCAGCCGTCGAAGCGGATTTCGAGAATCTCGAACTTCAGCGTCCCCTGCGGCACCGCGATCTCGACGCGATCGCCCACTTTTTTGCCCACCAGACCTTGGGCCAACGGGCTTGTAATGAGAATCTTGCCCGTCTCGTAGTCTTCCTCGCCGGCGCCGACCAAGGTGAACTCCTCCTCGTCGTCGAACGCGAGATCCTTGACTCGCACCGTCGAACTGAACGCCACTTCGCCTCTGGGAATCTGCGAGGCGTCGATCAGCGTGGCCCGCGAGAGTTTGTCGCGCAACACGTTGATTCGGGCCTCCATCATGGCGCGGCTCTCCTGGGCGCCGGTGTACTCGGCGTTCTCCGTCAGATCGCCCTCCGCCCGAGCGTTGGCCAGGCGTTCCAGGATTTTCGGCAGTTCGACGGTATGGAGTTGGTCGAGGTCGGCCTTGATTTTGTCGTAGCCGGCACGTGTCATGGGGATGCGATCGGACATTGGAAATACCCCAGCAACAAAAAGGAGACCCCCACACGCCGGCGGGGGTCTCTGTCTCGTCTATCGGCTGATGCCTGAAACAGTGGAGCGGAGGAGGGTCGAACTCCCGACCTCTGCATTGCGAACGCAGCGCTCTCCCAACTGAGCTACCGCCCCGATCGTTCTAAGTCTTTACTCTCAAACGTCTTCCCAATTGCAGCTCTTCTCGCCGGGCACACGCTGTGTGTTCGACGTACTGCCGTGGCAAACCGCAAACGGTGTCCCAATCTTACACCGCGAAACGAGCCTCTGCAACCCCATGCCCGACTTCACGCCCCACTGAGCAAGCTCGGCGGCCATGAAGACCCACGGGAGCAAGTTTCCGCCTCGCCGTCATCTTCCCAGACCGAGAGCGAACGCGACGGCAGCGGACACCTCGCGCAGTTTCGTAGCGGAAAGGGTCGTCACCAAGCTGCCCAGGCGGTGCTTCGATACCGTCTGAAGATGGTCGCAGTTGATCGCGCAGTCCTGCGGCATTCCATCCTCTTTGTCGAGACACACTTCGGAAGGAATGTCCCGAATCGTGCCGGTAATCGGAGCTACTGTGACTTCGCCGAGGTAGTCCAAAACGGCAGTGCGAGTCAGGAGCAACACCGGCCGCTTCTTGTCGGGTGGCGAAAACTTGTACCAGCGGACTTCACCCCGCTTCATTCGTCACCCCATTGCTGCTGGCCTTCCCAGACGTCAAACTCTCCGCGCTGGACCGGATGCCTTTCGTAGCCCAGCCGGTGCTTCTGCTCCAGTTCCGCCGCGCGATGCTTGGCCAACGCCTCGCGCAGTGCGTCGCGGGCAAAAGCGGACCGGGTCGTCTTCAGCCGCCGTGCCAGACGATCCACCGCCGCCACCAGATCTTCCTCCAGCGTCATCTGCACGACCTTCATCGTCTTCACCTTGAATGTGGATATCTATAGCTATAATAGCCCACATTCGGACGGCGTCAACCCCCGTCTCTCGCCCACTCGATCGCGTTCAACAATAGGCGCCGGAATTCGCGGCGGCGGAAGTCCTCGGGATGACCCAACGACGTGTAGAACGCCCGGCCGTCGCCCTGTCGTGCCCAAGCTACTGGAAAGGCCCTGCCTGCCCATTTTCTAACGAGCAACTGAGTCAAATTCTGGCAAAGATAGGCAGGATGCGATGCTCTGTGGCGGGCAATGAAGGGGCCAATGCCATCGACCACGGGATGCCGCCGGGCGGCAGCGGCGACCTCGATTTCCACCTCAAAACCTTCATCCTCCTCAACGCCGTTTTCCCCGATGATGTCGCCGTCAAACTCCGACCAGCGGCCGATGATCTGGAGGCCCCGATCGAACACGACCGCACAGTCCACGTTGCCAAGCCCTGTCTTTTCGACGCTCGCCAAGTCCACGCGGTTGCACTGAGCGCCCCTTCCCCCCATGATTTGCTCGAAGGCGGTCATCGCCGCGGCGCTTCGTCTGTCGGTCATGCACGACACGAGCGAAACTCGGGCGGGGGCAACGGCGGGCTGGTCGGCCGACGGGCGGGCGATCGGAGGGCAGGCGCGGAACGAGGAGGCAATGCCCGAAACGCCCACCGTGCGGTGGGCCGGATGCATGTACAAGATGCGTCGAACTTGAGAGGAATCGGCCATCGCCTCTCATTATCTCGGGCCGAGCCGGCCATGTCCACCTTGCGGCGATGTTGGACGGCCGTCTCGGGAAAAAAGCGGTCGGTCTGTGCCGATCGCGAAGAATTTGCCGATAGAAATGCAAGCAAAGGGGACAGTCCCATTTTCGTTGACCACGGCTGCGCCGCGGTGCCCGCGAAAATCGGGACAGTCCCCGAAAAGAGGCTCTTCACGTCCGGGACTTTCGCCCGGCATTGCTTTCCGCAGACACTCGCATACCCTTCCGGCGCGGGGTGAACTGCCGTTTACACATTCGGCAGAATCAGCTATCGTCCCGCCAAGGTTTCACTACTTCGTTCAAGGCGACAGGCAGGCATGGATGCAACCGGCGCGATAGCGGGGCACGACGGGGTGTCTGATGAGCAGCCGATCGGGCGAGTGGTGACGGTGGCCCCGGCCGACCACGATCTGACGGTCATCATTCCCGCTTACAACGAGGAAAAACGCCTGCCGTGGACGCTGGCCGAATTGACCTCGTTTCTGAACGCCTGGGGCGTCGACTATCGAGTGTTGGTGGCCGACGATGGCAGCACCGACCGCACGGCCGCGCTGACCCGACAATTGGGGCCGCGGTGCTCGACACTGCGAGTGACTCCGCAAGGTGGAAAAGGACGTGCCATTCGCATCGCCATGCTTCGCGCCACCGGCCGCGTGCTGGCCTTCACCGATGCCGATCTACCCTTCCAACTTTCAGCCATGCAGCAGGGCTACCAGTGGATCCACGGGGGCCAGACCGACGTGGTCTTCGGCGCCCGCGACATCGAAGGCGCGGAGCATCGGGCCCGTCGCCGGCTCGCCCGGCGTTTGGCCACGTTCGCTTTCCGGGCAGTCGTCAGCCGCATGGTCTCGCGCGAGGTGACCGACACCCAGTGCGGGCTGAAACTGTTCCGCCGCCAGGCCGCGCTCGAGATTTTCGGCCGCGCGACCATCAACGGATTCGCATTCGACGCCGAAGTGGTAATGCTGACTCACCGGCTTGGCCTGCCGTTTCGCCGCGTTCCGGTCACATTGATCAACGAGTTCGCCTCGACGCTTTCCCTGCGGCGCAATGCGTTGCCGATGTTAATGGACGTGATGCGAGTGTGGCTGCGCGAGCGGACCGGCAAGAGCGTTCCGGCCCCGCGTTTCGCCTATGCCACGGCGAACGAAACGTCCGAGCGACGGGCGGCGTAGACGATGCGTGGTTGCTCCATGTCTTCATGCCTTGCACTCCATGCCGACGATTTCGGAATGAACCGGGCCGTCAGCGACGGAATTCTGCACGGATTTCGGCACGGGCTGTTGACGAGCACCTCGCTGCTGGCCAATGCCCCCGACGCCGCTCGGGCGCTGTCGCTTTGGAAGGGGCTGCTCATCGAGCGATCCAACGGCTTGTTGCCGTCGGCCGAGGTTCGCCGCCGACTCGATGACCCGGATTGCCCCTTTGACTTAGGCGTTCACCTGAATCTGACGCAGGGCCGGCCGCTGGGTGATCGCTATCCGGGCGAGTTACTCGACGCGGAAGGGCGATTCCCCGGCGTCTTCTCGCTGTTTGCGCGTCTGCGGCGGTCGGGCGACAAGCTGCGCGATGCGATTCGAGACGAGTGGCGGCGGCAAATCCAGTTCGTCTGCGATCACGGTTTGCGGCCGACGCACCTCAACGGCCATCAGTACGTTGAAATGTTGCCAGCCATCGCCGAACTCGTGCCGGAACTGATGAAGCACTTCAACATCAAGGCGGTGCGCGTGGCGTGGGAGCCGGGACTTCTGCGCAGCACGGTGCTGCACGGATTCGGAATAGCGAAGTGGCCATTGGCGAGGGTGAAGCACGTGTTTGCCGCGCGGTTCCGCAAGCTCGTCGATGCGCGGCGGATCGCGCATCCCGACGCGTTTTACGGCACCGCCCACGCAGGCGGCGTCGATCTGAGGTTGTTGTGGCGGTTCTTGGCGAGCAGCGGAGGCCATGGCTTCATCGAAATCGGGCTTCATCCGGGCCAGGCGGCGGAGGAGAGTTCGCCGGAAGACCAGGCAAACGGCTGGAGCGATCCCTTGGCGGGCTCTCGGCCCAAGGAATTGCAGATGCTCGTTTCGGAGGAACTGCCGCAATGCCTGGAATCCGCCGCGCGACGCCTGGATCGGCTTCAACTGCTCAAGGGGTAAGTGCATACCAAGCGTGCCACTGCTTCGCAGAAGCAGTGCTGGGCGTGAGCCGCTCCTATGGCACTGCTTCTGCGAAGCAGTGGCACACGGGGATGCGCGGGCCGTTGGCCCCGGCTATCTGCATACCGTTTTCAGAACGTTGCCGCGACCGCTATGTAGCCCAGCCACAACGCGACGGCGATCAACAGGACGCCGAACAGCCGCGCTTTCCACCTGCTCTGTCGACGGGCCGGAGCGATCTTGCTCGACCGTTCCGACTCCGCCGGCCAAAACGCAGTCGTCAGCAGATGGCGAGCCCCCTCCACGACCGGAGATCGCGTCGGTCTCTTCGGCGGTCGGACAGGAGCGATCATCGTTGTGGTGCAGGCGTCTCGCCTGCCCCCGAACACGCAGGCGGGACGCCTGCACCACAATAGTCTGCTTAGGCGTGCGCGTGGACGCGATTCAACGCTGCCATGCGGCTCCGCAACGCCGGTTGGTGATCGAGAAGACTGGCGATCCGCTGCCAATCCAGCCGTTCCGGCCCCAATGCCTCATAAATCGCCAGAGCGTGGTCCCAGTCTTCCTCGATGTCCACGGTCAACCGCACGTCCTCGCGGTCGATCTCCGTCGGCGCGGGCGTCAGCCGAATATTGAACTGCTCGGGGTGCGAATAAAGGTATCGCGTGACGTGCTCGCGGTCGAGTTCGTCGCGGGCGAGGCGATTGGCCCTGCGCAATGCGCTGGTGCGGAACCATTCGGCGTACACGCTCGCCGGCGAGAGAATCGCCGGCCGGCCGTCGCGCGAGCAATAGCCCACGTAGTCGCAATTCGGATGCGACTCGGCGGTGGTGACCAGGCGGTCGATCAACGCCGGATCGACGAAGAAATTGTCGCCGCGGACGCGCACCACGCCCTCGGCCGGATACTCTTCCAACGACTTGGTGAACCGATCCAGGGCGTCTTTCCCTCCGCCGCGGAATACCGGCACGTCGCTGGGAACCAGCCGGTTGACCGCCCCGCCCTCGTCGGGCTCGCAATCGGCGACGATGACGCCGTCCAGCCGCATGGCGTCGGTCACGCGGCGGACTACCCATTCGAGAAGGGACCGGCCGCCGATCCTCCGCATGGCGTTCGCACGGAAGCGCGGCAGGTGCGAGTACACCTGCACGACCCCCAAGTTTCTGAGCATTTCGTTCACCTCCCTGCACAGGATTCCTGCCCTCGGGCCAATCCTGTGAACGCCGGCGTTGATCAACCAGCAACTCTACCAAGAATGCCGGAAATGGGTCAATAGGACGAAACCTTAGGTTATGCCCAATGTTAGGTACAGCCGGCGATCGGCCAGACTGTCGGCGACCAACGAGGCCATGCTGAAATCGTGTTGCCGGCTGTGTGGGCCGGGCACCGCCACCACGTAGGCCCCCGCCGCGGCCGCCGAGAGGCAGCCGTTTTCGCTGTCTTCCAGGACCAGCATCTCCGCCGGCGGCACGCCGAAACGCCAGGCGGCCATGAAGTAGATTTCCGGGTGCGGCTTGCCGTGAACGATGTCTTCCGCGGTCAGCATGAACTCGAATCGCCCCGACAGATCGAACGGCCGCAGGCAGGCGGCGGCCAGCTCGCGGCTGCTGCTGGTGCAGATCGCCTTGGGGATTCCCGCCCGCTCCAGGGCGTCGAGCAGTTCCATCAAGCCGGGCATCATCGCCAAACGGCCGTGCAAGAGGTCGAGGAAGAGGCGATTCGACTCCTCGGCCAGTTCCTCCCAAGTCTCGGCGAGGCGGCAATGGGCGATCATCCGCTCGAAGGCCGGCTGCGGCTGCATTCCCATCATCTCGTGCTTCAACTCCTCAGTGAACTCGCACCCCCGCCGCCGCAACAACTCCTCGCCGGTGAGCGTATACACGTCTTCCGTGTTGAACATCAGCCCGTCCATGTCGAAAACTACAGCACGCATTGGAGATTGTTGATTGATGAATGATGATTGTTGATTGATGATTGTTGAATTCGGTCGCAGCCGCTTGCGGCTTCGCAACGCATGGTGCAAGCGATCTCCGCTACTTGATGCGATAGACTACGTAGGTCTCGTTCTTATAAACCACGTCCAGTTTGAGCACCGGCTCGATCCATCCGGCGTCGGCTTTCAGCGGCGGGGCGGTCCGTTCGCTGAGGATATAATCGGCGTGGTACTTCGCTCCTAGTTCTTTGATCCGCTCGGTTCCGACCTCCGTAAGCGGCTCGTACCAGCGCGGCCCTTCGGGAAAATCCGTGGCGTAAATGTCTTGGATGCGCCGCCACCATTCCAAGAGACTCTTTGCATCCTGCGGCACGTCCTTCCAGGTAACGACGTCGCTGCGGCCGGTGCACCACTTGAAGGTCTGCGCGTCGCGCGGCAGAAGGAACTTTGCCTCCGCCGGAATCCTGCCGGAATCGATCACCCAACGGCACGCCGCGTTCCAATCGGCGAAGCTTGGGATCCGATGCGAGCGCGGCGCACCGGGGTGGAGGCGCTGCAATGCATGATCGCCCACGTTTAGCGCCGCCACCAGAATCGCCGCGATCAGCCAACAATAGCCGGGGGCTAACAGCCCCCGGAGTCTTTTCTCCGATCCTCCGGGAGTTGTTAGCTCCCGGCTATTCGTCAGATCCTTGTCGTTCCTGGGCAAATACGCACTCAGCCATTCCACGATCAGCGCCACGCCCTCCAAGGCCACGCCCAACGGGATCGCCACATCGGTCAGGCGGTACCAGTAACACCGCAACAAGTCGGCGGCCATCGCGCGATCGATAAACACGAGCGAATTGACGACCGCTCCCGCCAGCGTGATCGCCACCGCACCGGTGACAAACGCCCGAAGCCGAAACAGCGGTTGCCGTGGATCGTCCAGCAGGCGGGCGCGTCGGCTCCATCGCCCCAGCAGCAGCCAGAACATCGTCAGCAGTGCCAGGCGAAGGATGAAGTCGGGCCGAATGCCGCCAAGCGTCAAGTGATGGGGCAATCGCTCGAAGACGTAGATTTCATGAGCCCGTTGGGCCGTGGCGCGATCGACGCCCCAATCGAGCGCCAGCGCCGGGATAACCCCCGGCAGCGAAAGCAGCAATCCGCCCAGAACGCCCGGCCAAAGTGACCGTAGACTTTTGGTCCCCTCTCCCTTTGGGAGAGGGTTAGGGTGAGGGCCGGACGCACTTGGAGACTTGGAGACTGGGAAACTGGGAGACGTGGAGTCTCTGATCCCTGACCTCTGACCCCTGCCCCCTGAGCACAACCAGGCAACGCCCGCCGCTATCGCCACCCAGCCGCCCACCAGCACGTGAAACGCCGACGCGGCGCCGAAGAACATCAGCGCCCGATTCCAGCGGTCGCGCACCAACGCCTCGAGACCAAGAAACACAAACACGTACGCGAACGGCTTCGCTTCGCCGCCGCCGATGACCCATTCGCCGGCCATCTGGAATCGTTCCATCAAACACCGAACAGCGCGGCCGTCAACACCGACCACCACGCCTTGGGCACGACGGCGAAGCTCAGCCGCCGCCACGCCCAGGCCAGCAGGGCCCAACTGAGGGCTCGGCCAGTCCACGCCAGCGCCGTTTTCGGCAGCCAGAGCGAGAGCCAGCCGAAGGTGAAATAGAACACCTTGGGCGTGTCGGGCGAGTCCATGAAGAAATCGCCCCGCAGCCAACCGGGATTCCAAAAGTGGATCGCCTTGCCCAGATAATACGGCTCATTCACGTCCGGCACCGGCCACGCCCCTTGAATGGCGAAGACCGCGAAGATCAGGACGATCTCGGCGAGAACTTGGCGGCGGGAAATGGGTGAGAGCGACACGGGAAGGTGGAGCGAAGGTTATCGGTTGTCAGCGATGAAAAAACAGAAACCAAGCCAGGATCGTCGCCAGTTGAAAGGCGCACGCCGCGATCAACAGCGGCCACACAACAATAACGACCGGATGCCCACTGGGGTTGTAGCGGTCAAAATCGTTGGAGAACAGAGTTGCCAGGACGAGAAGTGAGGCGATGCTCGCAAGGTTAGAGGTTCTCGATCTCCCCGCAACAAAGAATACGATGGCAGCCATTGCGTTCGCCACAGACAGGACGGCCAGTGCGATGGGCCAGGGCAAAGTGGCAAACAGCGAGCAGAGGACTGCCACAAGGGCAACCAACTGAAACATGCGGCTGAGAGTGAACTGAACGGCCATGTTCTTGCAAACCAACATGCTGCGGACACCGCGAGTCATCGGAACGATGAAATGACGAAGCTCGAATGACGAATGACGAAGAGAATGACGAATCTCGAAATCCAAAATCCGAAGGATGTAAACCAGTCCACGCACTAACCGCCTATTCGACATTTGAACTTCGTGCTTCTTTCGTCATTCGTCATTCGAGCTTCGTCATTTTCCTTCATCCCTCCAATGCCGTGATGCTCTTAAAATCGCCCTTCAGTGACCGGTAAAGCTGCTGATAGATCGGGAACGCCCGATCGTGATAGCTCTTGGCCTTACGATCGACGGGCGTTTCCTGAGTCACGCGAATTGCGGCGGTACAGGCCTCCTCGATGTTCTTGAACGCACCGCCGCCGACGGCCGCTAACAGAGCGACGCCATAGGCCGCCCCCTCTTCGCTGCCGGTGGTGACCACTTTGCGGCCGAAGACGTCGGCCTGAATCTGCCGCCACAACGGACTGCGCGAGCCGCCGCCGGACGCTCGAATCTGGCGGACCGGCACGCCCAACTCCTCGATAATCGCCAGGCTGTCACGCATCGAATACGTCACACCCTCCATGATCGAGCGGACCAGATGCCCTCGCGCGTGAGCGACCGTCAGGCCGACGAAGCAGCCCCGGGCGTCGGGGTCGGCGTGCGGGGTTCGTTCGCCCGAGAGATACGGGAGGAAGAACAGGCCCTCGCTGCCGGTCGGCACTTTCTCGGCCTCATCGGCGAGCAAATCGTAGATGTCGCGTTTCGCCCGGCGTGCCGCGGCCGTGTCGGTTTTGCACAATTCGTTGCGGAACCATTGCAGCGAGCCGCCGGCGCAGAGATTGACGCCCATGATGTGCCAGCGGCCGCGGACGGCGTGGCAGAAGGTATGCACCCGGCCCAACGGGTCGATTTTCACCTCGTCGCAGTGGACGAACATGACGCCGGAGGTGCCGATCGAGGTCGAGAGCACGCCGGTGGCGACGATGCCGTTGCCGACCGCCCCCGCCGCACAATCGCCGGCCCCGCCGACCACGACGCAATCGGTCGAAAGCCCCAGCAGCTTCGCCGCCTCCGGCGTCAGACGGCCGGTCACCTCTTCCGACTCGTAACAGTCGGCTAACAAATCGATGTCGAGTTCCAACGCGGAAAGCAGCTTTTTCGACCAGATGCGACCCACGACATCCAACAGCAACATGCCGCTGGCGTCGCTCACTTCGGTGGCAAACTCGCCGGTCAGGCGGCGGCGGATTTCGTCCTTCGGCAGCAGCACCTTGCGGGTTTTCTCGAAATGCCTCGGCTCGTGGTTCCGCAGCCAGAGGATTTTCGGCGCGGTGAAGCCGGTTAGGGCGGGGTTAGCGACGAGCTTGATGAGATTCGCCCGGCCGCCGACGCGGCTGCTCCATTTCCTCGCACTCGGCGGCAGTTCGCTGGTCGTTCCAGAGGATCGCCCGGCGAATGACCTTGTTGTTTTTGTCGAGAAACACCGAGCCGTGCATCTGCCCGGAGAGCCCGATCGCCTTGACGTCGGCCGCCTTCAGCCTGGCCTTGGCCATCGTTTTGCGAACCGAGCGGATCGTCGCCTGCCACCAGTCGTCGGGGTCTTGTTCGCTCCAAAGCGGCTTGGGAAAGTAGCATGGGTAAGTTTCCAGGGCCGACGCCAGAATGGCGCCGCGGTCGTCGATGGCCAAGGTTTTCGTGCCCGAGGTGCCGATGTCGATGCCGAGATACATGCTCATGGCGGCGGCTTTCATACTGGTGGTTCTTGACTCGCAATCCGCATTGCCACCGATTGTAACTCCGTCAGGGGTGGTCGGGCAACGGGTCCATTGACCGGATGATGGGATTTGCCCTAAGCTGAGAGGATGGGGACGGAGGAGGTTGTCGCCGAGAAAGCCAGTCAGTGGAGGGCACCTTCCCGACAACCTCCTCCGTCCCCTTTCCTGGACGCTTCGAGTACACCGTAAAGAACCGCTTGCCAGTACGGTCTGCCCGTGAAACTATCCACTATCCACTATCCACTATCCACTCTCTTCTGCCTGCTTCTGCTTCTGGCCGGCTGCCCGAAGTCGGATTCCGACTCGAAGAATAAGCCCGCCGCTCGGCCGCTGGCGGGCGTGACGATTCGGCTGGCGGTGGTTGACGATCCGGCGCTGACGGCCGCAGTCGTGCGAGTCAAGGGGGAATGGAACGCGCAGACTGGCTCGGAATTCGAAGTCATCGAGACGACCGAGAAGAAGCTGTTGCAGGCCGAACGATTGCCGGCCGACGGCGTGCTCTGCCCCGCATACCTCTTGGGCGTGCTGGCCGAGCGAAAGCAGATTGCTCCCGTTCCGCGAAAAATCTTGCACAGTCCCGAATGGGCCGGTGTCTTCAGTCTGCTCAAGCTGCGCGAGGCCGTCTGGGGCGATCAAGCGATAGCGGTTCCGTTCGGCTCGCCGGTCTTCTGCTGCTACTATCGAGCCGATCTCCTGGAAAAGCTCGGCCGCCGCCCGCCGAAAACCTGGGAAGAGTATAAGGCGTTGGCCAAGTTACTGGCGGCTAAGAGGGCGGGACGCGCGGCCTGGTGCGGCACGATCGAGCCGCTGGCCCCCGGCTGGGCGGGCGATGTGCTTCTGGCGCGTGCCGCCGCCTATGCCAAACATCGTGACAACTTCTCGACGCTATTCGACATCGAGACAATGGAGCCGCTAGTGGCCGGTCCGCCGTTCGTGCAAGCATTGGAAGATTTGGTGGCCGCCGCCAAGTTTGGGCCGAGTGATCCGCTGAAGTACGATCCCGCCGCCGCTCGCGCCGCCTTTTGGAACGGCCAATGCGGCATGGCCCTGACGTGGCCCACGGCCGCAAAGGGGAGAGGGGAGAGAGGAGAGGGGAGAGGGCAGACCGCTCTTGTGGACCGCTCTGATTCTCGCTCCTCCCTCTCCCCTCTCCGCGTCGGCTTCGTCGAGCTCCCCGGCTCGCGGCGCGTATTCAACCTCACCAACCACCGTTGGGACGAACGGGCCGACGACGAAGACGCTCGCGTTCCGTTGCTGACGATTTCCGGCCGTCTGGGCGTGGTCGATAAGAAATCGGACCGCGCCGACGCAGCGTTCCAACTGCTGCTTTGGCTCTCCGGCAGCGACATGAGTCCGCAGGTCAGCGCTGCCAGCGGGGCCACAACGCTGTTCCGCCAGTCGAACCTGAAATCGCCGGGCGCCTGGGTCGAAAAACCGGTGCCCGCCCCCGCCGCCGTGCAGTACGCCGACGCAACCGAAGCCGCCTTGCAGCACGAACAGTGGCTCGGCGCCTTGCGGATGCCGGGCCGGGCGGAATACTTGGCCGTTCTGGACGACGCCGTCGCCGCGGCCGTCCGCGGCGAAAAGACCCCGCTCGACGCCCTGCTCGAAGCCGACGCCAAGTGGCAAAAAATCACCGAACGCCTCGGCCTCGGCCGCCAAAAAGCCGCCTACCGCCACAGCCTGGGGCTAGAATAGTCAATCCGTTGGTGCAGCCTTTCCGCAATCATCGCAGTCAACGTGTTGCTCGGCTGAAACCTTTGCTGTCGGGCCCATTTTCAATACAATCCTGTCCGACGCAAGACCATCGGGAAGGACAAACTCAATCGTTCTGTCCGCCACGGTCACCTCTAATCGTGTGATCGACTGGGTGGGGCCGTCAGCGGATTCCAGTTCATACTGTGTGGAGCGCATAGGAGCTGTCGCGCTATATACGACCGCAGTTATCGACTCGATCGGGAATTGCGCCTTGTCGATTCGAATCGCACCATTTCGAATGCGGTAATTGATGTCGTACCACGCTTGCCCGTCTGCGGATCCTCGTGCGATCTCGCCGATCTGACTAACCATTTCCGGATGTGACTTCGCGTCGCACCGGATCTTTTTTGCAAGCCACGTCCTCAACAGACCGTGGTCCTTTCCGCAGCCACAGCAAACAAGCGTGGCGCGACTCCACAAATCGCTGTGGGCCACTCCGGGAACAGGCGGGCTGACCTCAATTCCGCAGATGTGCGGGGGAATATCGAGCTTGAATTGAGCCGTTGACGTCCGAACCGCCTCAGGGACGGCTTTGACGTGGACGACATAGCTGACCTTCTTGAGCGGATAGTCGTGTCCCCCAAGTCGCACAACACACGGATGACATGCAGGGAACTGAAATTCAAGCCGTGCTCCGCAGCCTTCCAACTTCTGCTCCGCGTCCCGGGCAAGCTCCTTGAGCGTTGCGGTCTGTGTCCGCATCGCATCGTTCCAGAACAGCCCCCACGCAAACTGAATCGGGCTTCCACAATCCCTTCCATGTGAACATACCATGCGTCCAGCAGCAATCAATGCTTCGATATGCACGCCCTCTGGTAGCGGTGATAATTCAACATTCGTGATACGGAACATTGTGTTGAGATGCCAGAGCCTCGGATCAAACTTCAGCCAATCCGTGGTGCCCGCCTCCTTTAGTGTTCGAAGGTCAACGCCCACCTTTCTTGCTCTCTCAATGACCCGCTCGGAGAACCCACGATGCGTGATTATGACGATTTTGTCTACCTTGACGCCGCCATCAACAAGGTACTTGCCCACAATTGCCTCGAACCTGCCGATGTCGAGCGCACGTCCCTCATCTTTGGCCTCTACCGCGATCTTGATGCGGTATGGTCCTACGGCATCCTCGATGAGCACGTCGATTTCGCGGCCATCCGTCATGAATGATTCAGTTACCGTCGCACCTCTTGACGCGAGCGCTCTTTGAATATTCGCAACCAGTTGCTGGAAGTCGTTTGTGCGTTTTGGCATCTATCGTCACTCCCCAGCGAATTTGTCGCTGCAAGACCTACCGGCGTGTCCGTATTCGACGCAGCGTCGCGTGGCACAATCGATCACGTTGGTCATCTTCTACTTGCTCGCCAATTCTATGACGCCGTCCCAGCCCGGCGGTGGGCGGCGGTTGTGCTGGGCGATGTAGACTACGAGAAAATCCTTCACTTCGTCCTCCGCCGGAATGCGATGCAGCAGTTCCAGCGCCGCGGGCCACTTGCGTTGCAGAAACGCATCGAGCGCCGCTTCGTAACACTTCAGATGCTCGTCGGTCAACTCGGGATACTGCGAAACAGGCGGCAGCAACTCGCTCACTTCCAACGGCGATTCCAACCCGTAAGGCCGCACGATCGCCAGCCGCCGCACGCGGGCGACCTCGTGCGGCACCTGCCGACGAACGATCCGCGCGGTCGCCTCGTCGAGCAAGATCGGGGCCCGCAGCATCTTGGTCATGCCTTCCAGCCGCGAGGCGAGATTCACAACCGGCCCGAAGACGGTCACTTTCACCTGATCGACAGTGCCGATCTTTCCGGCCACCGCCGGGCCAGTGGCTACGCCGATGCCCGCCTGAAAGTCCGTTGCCTGGAACTCGGCCCGCATGGCCAGGGCGGCACGGCAGGTTCGCGGCACGGCGTCGTCTTGCGGCAGGGGCCAGCCCCAGAAGCCCATCGCGGCATCGCCCTGGAAATCGCCGACCACTCCGCCCTGCTGCCGGATGTGCCGCGTCATCACGCCCAGGGCGTTGCTCACCCGTTGCAGCAGCCCGAGCAGATCGCCCGACTGCCGCTCCGACTCGCGCGAGAAGCCGCGCAAATCGCAGAAGAGCACCGAAACTTCGGTTTCGCGCGGCGAGAGGACCACTTCGGGGTCTTCGTCCGCCAGCGTGTCGAGCACCACCGGCGAGAAGAACTGGCTAAGCATGGCGTGGCGATGTTCCAGCAGCCGCATTTGTCGGAGCGAACTGAGCATGGCCGCCACCAGCTCGGTGAACTTCACGTCCTCGCGGAGATCGGTCGGATCGGTCGAGGGCGTCAGGCCCGACCGCTCGACGTTGAATCGCCCTGCTACGTAGAGACCCCAGCCGCGACACGCCTTGCCGAGTACGGGCGTGCAAAACGCCCAATCGAACGAATCGCTCGCGGTGTACATCTCGGGCGAGGCCGACTCCATGCCGTGCCAGACGTGCAGCACGCTCTGCCGCTGCCACAGCGATTCCAGAATCAGACTCTGGCTCGGCCGGAAATCGCCGGTGATGGCCAGGCGTTGGTCCCAATGGAGGATTAGGGGAGAGGGGAGAGAGGAGAGGGGAGAGGGAACGGGGATTGTTGATTGTTGATTGTTGATTGCTGATTGAGAGGAGAGGCTTTCCTCACTGCCGATTGCCGACGGCTCGCCGCCAGCTCCGCTGGACACTGAAGTGCCCAGCCCTCTCCCCTCTTCCCTCTCCTCTCTCCCTTCTCCCTCGACCGCCACCACCGCCGCGGCGTCAGCTCTCGGCACGCCGGCCAGCAACATGCTCACCAAGCGGACGAACAACTCCTGATCGCCCGCCGCCCCCGAGATCACGTCGGGCAGCCGGCTGAGCACTTCGATGCGGTGATCGGGATTGCGAAAATGGACCTGTTTCAGATATTGCGAACTGAACGACTGCTGCTGCACCGGGGCCGGGGCGTCGGCCGTCACGTTCACCTGTTGATCGGCCAGCGTGAAGTTGGTTTGTCCGATGACGAAGTGCTCGCCGGGCCGGATCGTGCACCGATTGACCTCGATCCCACGGAGAAAGACGGCGTTTCGAGCGTCGGGCAGCCGCACGACCTCCAACGCGTTGCCGTTCCACAGCAGGCTTGCGTGGCGGTGCGAGACCTGCCGATCCCACGGCACGGCCCAAGCCCCGCCGAGCCGCCCCAGCACGATCGTCTCCCCTTCCGGCACCGTCCGCCGCCAGCGTTGTTGGGCTTCAGTTCCTTGGGCAATCAGGTCGGGCATGGAAGGGATGAGAAGTGGCTCTGTCACCAATTACCGTAGACTCGCCGCATGGTCTCGGAGATCGCCCCTCGATCCTTGCTTTGGACACAGCCCAGGCGACGCTGGACAAGGGATTTCTCCAAAGTGGCCAGCTTGTGAAGACGAACCGTCGAGGGAGCAAGCAAACCAGCGTTTCTCGAATCGTTAAGCACGACGTCGTGAGCATCCTGTGCCGGCTGGGTTGTCACTCTGGCAACCAGGATGTCAGCATCGCCCGTGTCAACCATTACCATGGCCGGGCGGCTCTTCGTTTGAGCGCCGGTGGAATATGGAAACGCAATGAGAACGAGATCACCCGGCTGGTAGTTGATCATAGATTGCGTCGCCATCAGCGTAGCCGTTAAGAAACTGCTCGGCGGTCAGTCCAGCCCATGCCTGGTCCTCGGCCGCATCCGGCAGCAACAACACGACGCGAAATGCCTCTTTCCCCTGGATTTGCTGAGCAACGCCAGGCGGAACCGTAAGCGTATGATCCGGGTTCAATTGAGTCTGAAATTCCAGAACTTTCATGGCACCCTCCCTCCTGGGCCATCCGCTATTATTTTAGGGCATTCGCCCGCGTTCCGCAAGCGCAGGCCCTGCACGCATCACAACGTCTATCTACTCGCACTCAGCCGCTTCGCCATTCCCCACAACCCCGCCATCACCAGCGCGATCAGCCCCAGCGCGATCAGACCGGACGTGACCAGCCCGTGCTTCAGTTTGGCGAGCGTGTCGCCGAGGGCGGTGTCGTAGGCTTCTTGAACGATCACGACCCAACCGGTGTCGCGGCCGCGTACTTGCACCGGCTCCATCTGGGCGAGCCAAAGCCGATCGTATTGGCCCCCTTCCGGATCGAATGCCAGCGGATCGCTGTAGTGCTCCTCGCGCCAGGGCGTGTCGGGCAGTCGGTCGGCTCGCACACGGCAGTTTTTGAATCGGTCGGGCAACCGCGGCTGTTCGGCCAACAATTTGTCAAACAACGGGTGCTGAATCACCACGCCCTTGTGTTCCCCCTCGCGATTGTCGACCAGAACGGCGAACTGGTTCTGGTCGCCGGGAAACTGGATGAACCGCCCAACTTCGACCGTCATCGCCACCACGCCCAGGAACTTCCGCTGCGGCGAGTCGTCGAACACCGGCGTACTAACCGCCACGATCCATTCCTTCGTCGTGGCCTGTGATTGAAACACGTCGGAAAGGGCCGTTTTCGAGATATGGTCCCCCGGCGACGGCCGCCACGTCTCGTCCAGGTCGTGCCCGCGACCGTTGAAAAAGCTGCGCCACGCGTAGTTTCTGCCAAGCGTGCGACCCTCGGGCGTCCGCAGGATTGTTACGCCATTGGCGTCGCAGAAAAACCAACTGGCTACGTGCTGCCCTTCCCGAGCCGGTGCCGGCGCAGGAACCAATGCGTCAAACTGTTTCTGCAACGCCAGCCGGTCGGGCCGATCGCGGAACTCGTTGCGCTGCGGCTCCAAGTCGGCGGGATTACGCTTCGTGTCGCTCAGCGTCAGCAACATCTCTTTCACGTCGGGCTTGGCCAGCATCTCGGCCAGCAGCTCGCGAAACCGCTTCGACCCGGCCACCTCTTCGACCGTCCGGAAGCGGCGTTCCAATTCGTCGCCGGCTGTCCTGGCGACGTACTGCGCGGCGAAACGGTTGCTCGCCAACGCGCGATCGGTCAACGCTTCGTTCGATTGCCGCACCGCCGTGCTGAACCCCTGCCAGGCGAACCACGTCACCACCGCCAACAGCAGCGCCGGCCCGATCGCCCCCATTACCATCATCGGCCGCCGGGCCAAACGCGAGGCGCGAGCGTCCAAAGCGTCGAGCACCTCCTGCACGTTCGCGTAGCGGCGTTCGGGATCGACCGCCAGACAGCGATCGACGATGGCCGCCAGCATCTTGTCGACGCCGCGCACTTTGCGATGCGCCGACGGCGGCGGCGACTGTTCGATCGCCTCGCGGTAATGCCGCAGCCGTTGATCGAGATCGGGCGTCCGCTCGAAGGCATCGACGGTCTTGCCGGTCCGATGCGGCGGCCCGCCGGTCAACATGCAATAGAGCAGCGCCCCGAGGGCGTAGACGTCCCAGCGGACGTCGGGCACGGCCTCGAGGTCGGCCTGCTCCGGGGCCATGTAGAACATCGTTCCCAACGCCGGCGCCTGTTCCGTCGATAGCCGCGACTGTCCGAAATCGGCCAACCGCGGCTTGCCGTCCTGATCCAGCAAGATGTTCGCCGGCTTCAGATCGCAATGCAGCACGCCCTTGCCGTGCGCGTGAACCAGGCCCGTGGCCACATCGCGTAGCAGCGACACCGCCTCATCGACCGGCACCGGCCCCTGGGCGATCCGATCGGCCAGCGAGCCCTTTTCCAAGTACTCCATGATGTAGTAGGGCGGGTCGGCGTCCCAGCCGACGCCCAGCAGTTGCACGACGTAACGATCGGCGAAGAGGAAGGCGAGTTTTTCGACCTCGCGGGAGAGCAGCGACCAATCGAGCCCGCCGCGATGGGCGTAATACTTGATGGCCACCCGCCGGCCGGTGTTCCGCTCGACGGCCACCCAAACTTCGCCGTAGGCCCCGACGCCCAGGAACCGCTCGGGCTCATAGCCCGGCGCCGGCGTCGGCGGACGCCCCCGTTGCAGGCTCATCTCGCGAGCCCGCCGCTGTTCCATGCCGCCCTGGATTTCCGTCGGGTCGATGCTCATGCGTTCTAGTATAAAGCGACGAAGGGCGGGGGGCGAGTATCCCGCCGAGAATTCCAGCCGTTTTTTCTGCAACTACCCGCCCCGGATACGAATGCGGCTGTCTTCAACGATCCAAAGGCGATTGCGCAGCGGCTCGGTTTCAAGCAATGCGACGATGCGGCCAAGGGTGTGCAGCAACCGCGGCTTCGATTGCCTCGTGACGGAAATCGCTATGATGCCTGGATAGCGATCCGGCGGGTAGACGCGAATATCGGAGAAATCGCGGTCGAGCGTGATGATCACACGTCCTTCCGATTGACAGAAATCGGCGATGATCTCGTCGATCTTGCCGCCCAACCCCTCGTCGCGAACCGTGTCGGCTTCGTGGTTGGCTTGCCGAAGGACTGGGACATATTCCGACGGCAGGTTCTCGTCGATCTTGAACTTCACCTGGCGCGCCCCCTATGGTATGGCAACGAACTGCTCGCGCGTGAGGTCCGCTGCATAGGCGATCGCTGCTCGAATATCGTCGCGCGTCAGTGACGGGTAACTGGCCAGGATTTCCTCCGGCATCACTTCATCCGCCAGATTGTCGAGGATCACCGAGACCATCACTCGCGTTCCCGCGATGCACGCTTTTCCGTGACAGACCTGCGGATTCACGGTCACACGTTCTCGCCAATCCATAGAAGTCGTTCCTTTCCAGCTTGAACCTGTGCGCCAATCGCTGGGCGATGCTGCTCGCACGTCTTTTGATGATTCTAGCGAAATCGCGGTCCACGGCCAACGACAGTCACCGATTGAAGGTGGCGGCTTTTGACATTGACCCAACCCCCCAAATCACTACAATGCCGCAGGCCGTAATCTTCACGCATTTGCCCTTTTCCCCCGACTACTCGACGCATGAACGAATCGACTCCGCAGCAGCCAACCCCCAGCGAAGCCAGCCTCGAAGCCGCGCGACGCGAGAAGCTGCGCAAAATACGCGAAATGGGCATCGATCCGTGGGGCTCACGGTTCGATGGTCATCAGCGCATCGGCGAAATCCGCGGCCGCAAGAGCGAAATCGGCGTCGGGCCGGCCGAGAGCGCTAAGGGGGACAGTCCCATTTTCGTCGACCACGGCTCCGCCGCGGTGCCCGCGAAAATTGGGACCGTCCCCAGACCGGATCATCCGCCCGAGCAGCATGGACCCAAGGTTCGTGCGGCGGGGCGAATCGTGTTGCGGCGTCCCTCGGGCAAGGTTCACTGGCTGCAAGTCCGCGATTGGAGCGGCACGATTCAGGTGATGATCGGCAAGGCCCAAGTCGGCGACGAAAACTTCGCCCTGGCCCAGTGTCTCGATCTGGGCGACATTGTCGGCGTCGATGGCGAGCTGAAACGCACCATGAAGGGCGAGTTGACGATCTTCGCCGAAGCTCTCAAACTGCTGAGCAAATCGATCGCCACGCCGCCCGAGAAGCACAAGGGACTGGCCGATCCCGAACTGCGGCAGCGGCGGCGCTACCTCGATCTGATCCATACCGACGGCGTGCTCGAAACGTTTTTGCGCCGCTCGAAGATCGTGCAATCAATCCGCAGCACGCTGGCCGCCCGAGGGTTCGTCGAGGTCGAAGGCCCGACGCTTCAGACGATCGCCGGCGGCGCCGCCGCGCGGCCGTTCATCACGCACCACAACGCGCTCGACATCGATCTCTATCTGCGAATCGCGCTGGAACTGCACCTGAAGCGGCTGCTGGTCGGCGGGATCGAGCGGGTCTACGAGATGGGCCGCGTCTATCGCAACGAAGGAATCGACGCGCGGCACAATCCCGAGTTCACGATGATCGAGATTTACCAGGCTTACGGCAACTACGAGACGATGATGGAGTTGACCGAGGCGATGATCGCGGACGCGATCCGTGCGATGTCAGGGGCCAGGGACCAGGGACCAGGGGTCAGGGGTCAGGGGTCAGAAACTCCAAATCTCCAAATCTCCAAATCTCCAAATCAGTGCGGCCCTCACCCTAGCCCTCTCCCGAAGGGAGAGGGGACTTCGGAAGGCAACCCGTTTGTGCTGCCCTGGGGCGAGAAGACAATCGACTTCACGCCCCCCTTCGCCCGAAAGACATACGACGAGCTTTTCGCCGAGCACACCGGCTTGCAGCCTGACGATGCCCTGGGCATTGCGAAACTGGCCGAATCGCTGGGTTTCAACGCCGCCGGCAAGCATCCCGACGTGGTGAAGAGTTTCGTGTTTGAAGAGAAGGTCGAAGAGGCCCTGGTGCAGCCGACGTTCGTGATCGACTACCCGGCGAGCCTCTGCCCGCTGACGAAGCGAAAGGCCGGCAACGCGGCGATTGCCGAGCGGTTCGAGTTATTCGTGCACGGCATGGAGTTGGCCAACGCGTATACCGAACTGAACGACCCCGATTTGCAGGAAGAGCTTTTCAGCAAGCAACTCGACGGTCTGCCGGAAGAGGAATCGATGGCGAAGATGGACCACGATTTCATTCGTGCGTTGCGGCACGGAATGCCGCCGGCCGGCGGATTGGGCATCGGCATCGACCGGCTGGTGATGTTGCTGACCAACTCGCCGTCGATTCGCGAGGTGATTCTGTTTCCGCTGTTGCGGCCGGAAGTGGAGAGGGGAAAGCCGCAAGCGGCTGATTAGCGCGGTTTAGCCCCGGCGTCCTCGCCGGGAGCGTCGGAAAAGGACTTTCAACTTAAAATCACCGCGTGGGCGCGGCGGCTAAACGGAGCTTTTATCTCCATGTACAAATACCTCCTCTGTTGGCGTTACCTTCGCACGCGCTACATCGCGTTGGCGTCCGTCCTGAGTGTGATGCTGGGTGTTTGGGCGATGATCGTGGTCAACAGCGTGATGGAGGGTTTTGCCTGCGAGATGCAGAACCGGATCCACGGAATCATCTCCGATATCGTGCTGCAATCGAGAACGATCGAAGGCATGCCCGACGCCGAAGGGCTCCAGGAG
This sequence comes from uncultured Planctomycetia bacterium, assembly GCA_963719005.1. Classification (GTDB taxonomy): domain Bacteria; phylum Planctomycetota; class Planctomycetia; order Pirellulales; family Thermoguttaceae. Next base: position 19,504 of record CAVRAR010000011.1, on the reverse strand, counting down.
CGCATTCGCGCGGTGGCCGACGACCAGATCGAAGGCATGTCGCCGACCGTCATAGCCCCGGCGATGCTCAGTTTCCAATATGGCCGCCAGCAGATCGTACAGCCGGTGCAGTTGATCGGGATCGACGCAAAGACAGAGGGCTCCGTCGGCGATTTCTGCAAATATTTGCAGCATCCGCAGAATCGCAAAGCAGAAGAAATGAGCTTCGTTCTGCGCGAAGGCGGCTACGACGTCCGCGACCATCAGGCGGGGGCAGACGCCCTCGAACGCCCGGATATGGCGGTCGCCGGGGCGAAGTACCGCCGGTCAATCCGCGCCCGCGTCGCTCAAGACGAGTACCTCGGACGGATCGAGGCCGAGCGGCCGGCTGCCCACGCTCCCACCGTCGCTGCGAAGAGCAACGCGCCGAAAACGTCCAATGCGCCGCCGGACGATCCCTTCGCTCACCATGCCATTCCGGGCGAAGCCAACCAAGCCGGCGCCGTCGATCCCGAAAAACAGTTCACGGGCGCAGTGTTGGGCATGGCCATTGTCACCCGGCGAACCAGCGAGGGGGAGGACCGCTTCATGGCCCTTCCCGGAACCGACATCAAGCTCAGCACCGTCACGGCGAAGATGCCGCCGAAAATCACGAGCGACAACTTCACGATCATCGATCTCTATGAAAGCAAGATGAGCGAATACGACTCCAATTTCGTGTTCGTGCCCATCCGCGAGTTGCAGGAGATGCGCGGCATGATCGACTCGGAACAGGGGCCGCTGGTCAACAGCATCCAAATCAAGTTGAAGCCGGGCGCCGACGGCGACGTTGTCCGCGACAAGCTTCGCGCGGCATTCGACCCGGATATGTACGCCGTCGAGACTTGGCGCGACCGGCAAGGCCCGCTGCTACAGGCCGTGCAGATGGAAACCACCATCCTCAACATCCTGCTGTTCTTCATCATTGCCGTGGCCGGGTTCGGCATCCTTGCGATCTTCTACATGATCGTCGTTGAGAAGACCCGCGACATCGGCATCCTCAAATCGCTGGGGGCCTCGGGCTCGGGCGTGATGGGCATCTTCCTGGCCTATGGGCTTTCGCTCGGGCTGATCGGCTCCGGCGTCGGCATGGCCGCCGGCCTGCTGTTTGTCCGCTATATCAACGAGATCGCCAAGCTGGTCGGCTGGATCACCAACCGGCCCGTGTTCGATCCGAAGATTTACTATTTCAGCAAGATTCCCGCGATCGTAATGCCGGGAACGCTCATCTGGATTGTGCTCGGCGCGCTGTTGATCGCCGTGGCGGCCAGCATTCTGCCGGCCCGACGCGCCGCCAGGCTCCATCCCGTGGAGGCCCTGCGATATGAGTAGCAAAGTCAAGAAAGTCTCCACCACCGCCCGTCCGCCAGGGGACTGTCCCAATTTTCGTCTCAGCGAAAATGGGACTGTCCCCCTCGGCGTTGCAGCCGCCGCCGATGCATCACCGTCTCCAAAACGTCCCCATTTTTTCGATGCTGCCGAGCAGACCGATCAGTCCGGCCAATTGCGGGCGATCAATTTGTACAAAAGCTACCGTAAAGCGGCCGTCGAGGTGCCGGTGCTGCGCGGCGTGAGTTTCAAGGTGCGGCGGGGTGAACTGCTGGCGGTTGTCGGGCAAAGCGGCTCCGGAAAGAGCACGCTCCTGCACCTGCTCGGCACTCTCGACGCTCCCGATAAGGGCGAAGTTCACTACGCCGGCCAGCGGATCGACGATCTGCCGGCCCGCGCCCGCGACCAACTTCGTAATCGCCGCTTCGGCATGATCTTCCAGTTCTACCACTTGCTGCCCGAGCTTACCACGCTGGAAAACGTGCTCTCGCCACTGATGATCGCCCACGGCGCCTGGAGCTACTTTCGGCATCGTTCGGAACATCGCGGCCGGGCCGAAAAGCTGCTGGAGATGGTCGGTCTGAGCCACCGGCTGAAGCATCGCCCACGGGAGCTCTCGGGCGGCGAAATGCAGCGTGCGGCCATCGCCCGGGCGCTGATCGCCCAGCCCGATCTCCTGCTGGCCGACGAGCCCACCGGAAACCTCGATCAGGGCACCGGCCAGGAGATCATCCAAATCCTGCGGACCTTGAACCGCGAACAAAAGCTTACTATAGTGATGGTTACGCACGATCGGGCCATCGCCGACCAGGCCGACCGGATCGTGCGGCTGGCCAGTGGTAGAATTGAAGAATAGGGGTCAGGGATCAGGGGGCAGGGATCAGAGACAAAGGTGACTGTGTCTCTCATTTCCGCCCCCTGATCCCTGATCCCTGGTCCCTAATCCCTGACTCCTCCCATGTCCCCAAAGATCTTCATCGACGGCAAGCTCTACGATAAAGAAAACGCAAAGATCAGCGTGTACGATCACGGTCTGCTCTACGGCGACGGCGTGTTCGAGGGGATGCGCAGCTACGGCGGCCGCGTCTTCCGTCTGGCCGAGCATATCGACCGGCTGTGGGATTCGGCCAAGGCGATTTGGCTCGAAATCCCCATGACCAAGGCGGAAATGACCAAGGCCGTCAACGACACGCTGGCCACGAACGACATCAAGGACGGCTACGTCCGCCTGGTGGTCACGCGCGGCGTCGGCACGCTCGGGCTCGACCCTAACAAATGCGCCAAGCCCAGCATTATCATCATCGCCGACCATATCGCGCTCTATCCCGACGAGTTGTACCAGAAGGGGCTGGAAATCGTGACGGTCAGCGTGCCGCGAACCCATCCGACCGCGCTGAGCCCGCGAATCAAGTCGCTAAACTACCTGAACAACATCCTGGCGAAGATCGAAGGGATGCAGGCCGGCTGCATCGAGGCGCTGATGCTCAACCACAAGGGCGAGGTGGCCGAATGCACCGGCGACAACATCTTCCTGGTCCGCGGCGGCCGGATTTCCACCCCGCCGGTCGATGCCGGCATTCTCGAAGGCATCACCCGCGACGCCGTCATCGAAGTGGCCCGCGACGCCGGCATCGAGGTGCGCGAGGTCGCCTTGACGAAGTACGACTGCTACGTCGCCGACGAGATATTCCTGACCGGCTCGGCCGCCGAGGTGATTCCGGTAGTGAAGCTCGACGGCCGCACGATCGGCGACGGCAAACCGGGGCCGATTACACACGATTTGACGGCCCGGTTCAAGAAACTTGCGCGGAATGCGTGACCGTATGCGACTCGTATTTGCGCGTTGCCTGCTGTCCCGCCGAGCTACGCCAAGAGTGCTCGGAAGCCTGCTTGCTCGAAATGCCGGTCACCGGTCAGCGCCTCCTTAATGCCGTGTTCCTCCATTACGACGAAGGAGATGCAATCGGTCAGAGACCAATCCTTATCATCTCGGGCGTTGTACAGTTCGATGCCACGGTCAAAAAGCGAGCGAGAGGGAGGCACGATCGAAGTCCCCGAATCCGCTTTCAACCCGTCGAATACGCGTTGAAAGGCGCGGCGATGAGAGGAATTGCAGAGGGCGTCAGCAAGCTCTGTCAAGACCCAGGCAGTGGTTATGATCGCGTCTTCACGGCTTACCGAGAATGTGGTCGCTTTCTCGTGGGCCGAGTCCGTGGTGTTCACAAGTGCCAGGAAGTAGAACGTGTCCGCAAATACCGCGGTCATCGTTTGGGCGTTCCGTGGATATAGTGGTCGTGGTTCTCTGCCATGTCCGCCGGCAGGTCGGAAACGCAGCCGATCATGTCCCTGAAGCGTTCCGCAAGCGTTGATGGCTGTTGCAGGACCGGCTGCACCTGCACCTCGGTGCCGTCAGTCAAGTCGACCCGCTCATCAAACACCACAAGACCGTTCTCGACATGTCCGCGATACGTCATGGCTACCAACCTTTCTTTCTCGGTCCCTTACCTAAAGTATAGTAGCCGTCCGCTCCTCGGTCAATTCACGACGTTGCTCCCGGCGGCGTCGCGGCCGAGTTCTACGCCCTTTTCGAGAATTCGCTCGTTGACTTCCAGCAGCGCCGGGTTCTTCTTGCCGAGAGTTTCGCCGAGCAGGTCCCGCAATCGCTTGTCACTTTCGAGGCCGAGCAAGCCGGCGCACAGGCCGAACGCCAACATGTTCGCCGAGCGGAGACTGCCCATGTCGGCGGCGATCTTGGTCAGTCCGAGCGCGACGATCTTCGCGCCGGCGTGTTCTCCGACCGATGGAACCAGCGACGAATTGACGACCAGCGTCGAGCCTTTCCGCAGCAAGGGAGAAAACTCCTTGTACGACGGCTCGTTCATGGCAACCAGGATCGTGGCATCCTCGACGATCGGCGAGCCGATTTGCCGGCGTCCAATCTTGACGTGGCAGTGGGCCGTGCCGCCGCGGACCTCAGGGCCGTAAGCGGGAATGTACGTGGCGTTCCAGCCTTCCGCGACTGCCGCCTGGGCCAGCATCTTCCCGGCCAATATGACGCCCTGTCCACCGCTGCCGGCCAGTAGAATTTCCTTGGTGGTGCAGGCGTCCCGCCTGCCTTTCACTTTGGACGCCTGCGAGCGTTTCGCGCGCGGCAGGCGGGACGCCTGCACCACAACTGCCGCGAGACTTGCCAACTCTGCTCTTTCGCGGCTCTTCACGCTTTTGCCGTTTCGCCACTTGCCGCCTCCTTGTCCTTGAACACGCCCAACGGGAAACTCTTCACCATCCAATCGCTGATCGCCGCCATTGCCTCGGCCGGCGGAAGCCGCCAATAGGTCGGGCAGGGCGACAGCACTTCAACCAGGGCAAAGCCCTTGCCCTCGATTTGCCGGCCAAACGCCGTCGTGATCGCCTGCTTTGCCTTTCGCACGGCGGCGGGCTTGTCGATCGTCACGCGGGCGACGTAGCTCGGGCCGTCGAGGGTGGCGAGCATCTCGCACACCTTGATCGGCCCGCCGTCATTGCTTGCCGTGCGTCCCATGGGCGTGGTGACCGTCTTCTGACCCAGGACCGTGGTAGGCGCCATTTGCCCGCCCGTCATGCCGTACACGGCATTGTTGACGAAGATGACCGTGATATTCTCGCCGCGATTTGCCGCATGAATGATCTCGGCGGTTCCGATGGCGGCCAGATCGCCGTCGCCCTGGTAACTGAAGACCGTCAACTCGGGCCGCGCCCGCTTGATGCCCGTGGCGATCGCCGGCGCCCGACCATGGGCAGCCTCGATCATGTTGACGTCAATGTACTTGTTGGCCATCACGGCGCAGCCCACGGGGGCCACGCCCACCGTCCGGCCGCGAATCCCGTAGTGCTCGATGACTTCGGCAACCAGGCGATGCACGATGCCGTGGCCGCAGCCCGGGCAATAGTGCGAAATAATCGGCGTCAGCACCGTGCTTCGGGCGAATACCTTTTTCTCGGCGTCGGTCATTGGGCTCTTCCTTTCTTTCGCAGGAGCTTTCGCCCCAAGGCGGCAAGTTCCCTCACCGAAGGCGCCTCGCCGCCCATGCGGCCGAGGAACTCGATCGGCAGCCGGTCGGCCAAGGCCAATCGCACGTCGTCGATCATCTGTCCGGCGCTCATCTCGACGACAACGAGCCGTTTCGCCTTCTTGACCGCCGTCTGGAGTTTCTTGCCGGGAAATGGCCAAAGCGTGATGGGGCGAAACATTCCCGCCGCAAGCCCCTCATCGCGGAGAACGTCAACCGCCTCGCGGCATAGCCTGGCACACGTGCCGTAGCCCGCAAACACCAACTTTGCGTCCGCGGTGTTGTACAACTCGGCACGGGACTCGCGGCGTTCGATCTCGCGGTAGACCTTCTGTAGCTCCCGATTGTGTTCGGCCAACTCGGGGGGCGGCAAGCGGAATGAATGAACGTAGTTCGGCGCACGCCCCTCGGCTCCCGTCAGCGCCCAGGGCTTCGGCGGAGGTTTTCGCGCCGGCGGATCGCGCAATTCGACCGGCTCCATCGTCTGGCCCAATCGACCGTCGGAAAGGAGCATCACGGGCACGCGGTACTGGTCGGCCAGGTCGAACGCCTCAAAGGTGAAATCGAGCATTTCCTGGGCCGAGGCGGGGGCCAGCACGATGTTGCGATAGTCGCCGTTGCCGCCGCCGCGCGTGGCCTGGAAGTAATCGCCCTGTGCCCCGGCGATATTGCCCAAGCCCGGCCCGCCGCGTTGCACGTTGACGATCACGGCCGGGACCTGGGCCCCGGACATGTAGCTGATCCCCTCCTGCATCAACGAAATGCCGGGGCTGGAAGAGGTGGTCATGGCCCTTTTTCCAGCGGCGGCCGCTCCTTCGACCATGCTGATCGCCGCCAATTCGCTTTCCGATTGCAGGAAGACGCGGCCCAGCGGCGGCAAGCGAACCGCCATGCCGCCGATGATCTCGTTTTGCGGCGTGATCGGGTATCCGAAGTAGCAATCGAGCCCCGCCCGGATCGCCCCCTCAACCACGGCGTCGTTGCCACTCATCAGCACTCTGTTCATGTTGTCGCCTCCTCCTTCCGCGACTCTTCGACCACCGTTCGGAACACTTCGATGGCGGCGTCGGGACACATGATGGCGCACTGCGAACAGCCGATGCAGGCGGCGTCCTTCCGCATCCGCACCGGATAGACGCCGTAGCGATTCAGCGTGCCGGCGTGTTCGAAGCAGTCTTTCGGGCAGACCGCCATGCACAATTCGCACGACTTGCACAGTTCCGCGGCAACCTCGATTCGAGACATTCAGCGATACTCCTGGACTTTGATCGTTCCGGCCGCTGCGGCCTGCACCGAAGCCGCCAGCGCCCACATCTCCTCCATTTCAGGATACACCAAGAACGGGGCGACAAACCCGGCGTACTTTCGGATGAGGCGAACCAGCAGCCGCGATTTCGACATTCCGCCGGTAATTACCACTGCACTGACCCGGCCCGACAGAACCGCCGCAGAGGCCCCGACCCACTTGGCGACCTTATAGGCCATCACCTCGTAGAGTTCGCGGGCTTTGGCGTCGCCGCCGCGAATTCGCTCTTCTACCTCGCGGCAGTCGTTGGTGCCCAGGTAGGCGTATAGCCCGCCGTGGCCGACGAGCATTTTCTTCACTTCGTCGTGTGAGAGCTTGCCCGAGAAGCAGAGGCTTGCCAACATGCCGGTGGGCAGCGAGCCGCTGCGTTCGGGCGACATAGGGCCCTCACCGTCGAGCCCGTCGTTCACGTCGACCACGCGGCCGCGGCGATGTGCCCCGACCGTGATGCCGCCGCCCATGTGAACCACGATCAGGTTGACTTTTTCGTAAGGAATCTTCAATTCGCGTGCGGCCCGCCGCGCGGCGGCGCGCTGCGAAAGCGCGTGAAATCGGCTCTTCCGCACAAAGGCCGGATGGCCGGAATACCGAGCCAGCGGCCACATTTCGTCCACCACCGGCGGGTTGACGATGAAAGCCTCCGCGCCGGTGGATTTTGCGATTTCGTAGGCCAGCGGGGCGCCGAGGTTGCAGGGGTGTTCGCCCCATTTGCTCGCCCGCAGCTCGCGGAGCATCCGGGCGTTAACTCGGTAGACGCCGCCGGGAATTGCCTTCAAGATGCCGCCGCGGCCGGCGACCAGCGCACATCGCTTCCCCTCAACGCCGTGATCGGCCAAGAATCGCATCACCGCGTCGCGGCGAAACTCAAACTGATCGGCCACGCAGGCGAACCGAGCCAATTCTTCCTTCTTGTGGTCGATCGTCTCGCAAGCTAGACATTCCTCGCCGCGGTAGACCGCCAGCTTGGTCGAGGTCGATCCGGGATTCACGACAACCGTCAGATCGCGCTCCGTCGCCTGCCTCATGTCTCCTCGCTTCCCGCCAGCACGACTGAAAGTGCCATCGTATAGAGTTTCGTCAACGCGCTGTCGGAACGGGAGCTCATCACCAGCGGCGTTTTCACGCCGATCATCGCGTTGGCAAGCTCCCGGCCGGCGAAGTAGATCAACGATTTGTAGAGGATGTTGGCCGAGTTGATGTCGGGACAGAGGAGGATGTCGGCGCATCCTGCCACCGGCCCGGTGATGTGTTTGCACTCGGCCGCCTTCCGCGAGACGGCGATGTCGAGGGCGTAAGGGCCGGCGATGTCGGCATCGGCGAATTGGCCTGTCTCGCCCATTTTGGCGAGGATGGCGGCGTCGGACGTGGCCGGCATCTCTTTGATGTTGATTTTTTCGATCGCCGCCAAGACCGCCACCTTCGGCCGCGTAAAACCGAGCCGCTCGGCAACCCAAATCGCGTTGCGAATCATGTTGACCTTTCGGCCGACGTCGGGATTGATGTTCACCGCGGGATCCGACAAGAACATCAGCCGCCGCTGCGCGGGAAATTCAAACGCCGTGATGTTGCTCAGCAAGCCGCCGCGCGTCAGGCCCGCGTCGCGGTCCAAAATCGCCCGGAGGATGACGTCCGTATTTACGTTCCCCTTCATCAGCACGTCGGCCCGGCCGTCGCGGCAAAACGCCACGGCCTTTAGCGCGATCTGCTTCGGGTCAGGCTCATCGACGATTTCGACCCCAGCCAGCGAGATTTTCAGCGATCGGCACATCCGCACGATCCGCTGCTTGTCGCCGATCAGCAGGGGCTCGATGAAACCGTGCCGGCGGCCTTCGTTGACGCTCTTGAGCCCCTCTTCCTGATCGGCGCCCGCCAGCACGAGCGTTCTCCGCCGGGCGAGAGTCTTGGCAAGAACGAGGATGTCGTTGAGAGTGCGAATCTTCTTTTGGCGGGGCATCTCAGACCTCGTCACCCCGTTTCAACGCCACCCGCCCGCTGCGGGCCAACGCCCGAATGCCAAACGAATTGAGGGCGTTGATGAAACCGTCGATCCGCTCCTCGTCGCCGGCGATCTCGAACGTGATCGTCTGCTTGCCCATCGCAATCACCTGGGCGCCGAAGACCTCGGCCGTTTGCGTGAGCTGATTGAGCTCATCGGGATTGAAATGGACCTTGACCAGCGCCAGTTCCCGATCGAGAAACCCGTGGCGCGAGAGGTCGTCGATTTCCAGCACGTCGCGGAGCTTCTTGACCTGGACGGTCACGTTCTTCACTTCCTTGTCGTGCCCCTCGACGACGATCGTCAGCCGCGAGGTTTCGAACAGGTCGGTCTCGCTGACGGCGACGCTCTTGATGTTCACGTCGAACTTTTTGAACGCACCCACGATCTGCGCGAGGATTCCCGCGCGATTTTTCACAAGTCCGGAAATCGTATGCTTCAAGGCAGCTCCTCCCTGGCAAATACAGCTTCCCCAGATTCACGGCCGTTGGTAGGATGTTAAGATTAGTGAAAATGGCTGTCAAGAAGAGATTGGCGGATTCCGTGAGAAGGGCGGCCGGGTACTTGCCTGCGTCATTCATATCGCTCATAATTCTTCGGCGTTTCATTTGTCCAGCTAATACATTACAAAAGCCCCCCCCACCTCCCCCGGCTCGCGAGAACATACATGGATTGGCTCTGGAAGTTCAAGGATTTCCTTTCCCAGTTGATTGAGCCCGACAAGCTACAGGTGTTTGTGCAGGCCCACGGGCAGTCGATCTATTTCATACTGTTTGCAGTCATTTTCTGCGAGACCGGTTTGGTGGTCACGCCCTTTCTGCCGGGCGATTCGCTTCTGTTCACGGCCGGCGTGGTCGCCGCTCTTGGCGAGCTCAATCCCGTATGGCTGATCGTTCTGTTGAGCATCGCGGCCATCGCCGGCGACACGGTCAACTACTGGGTCGGAGCGATCATCGGGCCGAGGGCGTTTTCCGGCAAGGTCCGGTTTCTGAAGAAGGAACACCTGGAGCGGACACACCGCTTCTACGAGAAGTACGGCGGCTTCACGATCATCGTCGCCCGATTCGTGCCGATCGTGCGGACTTTCGCCCCCTTCGTGGCCGGCATCGGGGCGATGAACTACGCACGGTTCATCATCTACAACATCGTGGGTGGGGTTGCTTGGGTGGCGCTCTTCGTCTTTCTCGGCTACAGGCTCGGAAAGGTGCAGTTCTTCAAGGAGCACCATTTTCTGATAGTTCTGGTAATCATCGCGATCTCGGTAATGCCGATGGTCATCGAGTTTCTTCGTGCGCGACGCCGTCCGGCGTGACCGACGAGCGGTGTGCCACTGCTTCGCAGAAGCAGTGACGGGCGTAATCTGTGGACGTCGGCCGGGCACTGCTTGTTCCAAGCAGTGGCACACGAGGGCGATCAACGCGCTCAAAATCGCACCGGCTGCTCGATCACCGCGGCGAGTCTAGCCAGATACTCCGTTCGCGGAATTGCCACCGCGCCAAGCCGCGCCGTATGCGGCGTAAGCTGCTGGATGTCCAACAGCGAGAACCGTCGGGCGTGCAGATGCTCGACCAGATGCACCAATGCCACCTTCGAGGCGTCGCGCACGCGGTAGAACTTCGACTCGGCCGAAAATAGCCCTCCGATCGCCACGCCGTACACCCCGCCGGCAAGCTCGCGCTCGTACCACACCTCAACGCTATGGGCATGACCCAGCGTGTGCAGCCGGATGTAGGCTTCGATCATCTCCGGCGTCAGCCAGGTCTGATTGACCCTGCCCGGTGCCATCGCGCAGCCGCGAATCACGCCGGCGAAGTCCAGATTGCGGGTGACCTCGAACTTCGCCCCCCGACACGTCCGCCGCAGCCGCCGCGACACGTGAAACCGATCAAATTCGATCACCGCCCGCGGATCGGGCGACCACCAGGCCACGGGGGCCTCAAAATCGCTGATCGGCCAGGGAAAAATGCCGTGGCGGTAGGCGTCCAACAGCCACTCGGGCGACAACTCGCCCCCGAAGCCGATCAGCCCCTCGGCATCGGCATCCTCGGCGGGCGGAAAGTAGTTCGACGGGGGAAGCAGCGACATGGGAAGCCAAAGCCACAAGAGAGGAAAAACCCACAGAGACGGCAGTATACCATCAAGACCACAGTGGACGCAGGGGCGCGAAAGATGAAATCGCGTCGCCATGTCTTGCGGGGCCGTGAAGAAGAGGAGAGAATTACGGCAGCACTGTCGCCTTACCGGAGTACCGTAACAATGAAGACGCTTGTGGCCGCCGTGGCGTTCCTAGTCGCCTGCCATGCCGCACTCGCTCAACAGGCCGAGGTGAAGGACAAAGGCACAAGACTGGACTACCGCACGCTCGTCCAGGGGCTTATCAGCCCGAACCGACCGATCAAGTGCGACAACTCCAAGATGACCATCAGCATCCCCCCAAATTACGACTGGAAGGCTCAAGAGCGTATCGAAAGGAATCGGAAGATACTATTTGAGCACTGCGCGGAAGCATTGCCGTTTCTGATCGAAGGCTGCACCGATGCACGATACTCGCTAATATCGAAGTGGTCGGAGGACGAGGACTATTATAGTTGGAGCGTAGGCCGAGTATGCTCGGAGATCATCGCGCGTCATGTCGAGGTCTTCCGCCACCATATCAGGTTCACTCTTCCGATGTGGCACCAGTACAACTTTATCCCGCTCCCTCGCGGAAACATGACAAAGAGGGATAAGAAAGAGATTCAACAGTGGTGGCGCGGGCGCAAGGGCATGTCTCTTCGTGAACTTCAACTCGCAGGGTTTGATTGGGCTATTGAGAAACGGAAGAAAGAACTTGCAGGATCATTGGATGCCGAAAGCAAGAAGGAAGGATCGGATGAACTCAAGAGTCTTGTCTCCGCGAGAGATAAGCTAAAGCGAAGTCATACGTGCCTTCCTTCTGGCGTGATGTGGCAATCCCTCCTATCGCCGCCAAAAGGCTATGCCGTCGTCCCTTGGACCGAAAAAGGAGGGTGAGCGGATCCCAGTCTCTGCGTAACCTCTGCTCATGCCGCTCTGCCCGCCGCCTTCGGTTCTTTCGTCGCCGGCCAAGAGGCGGCGAGATCGGCGATTCCCGCCGGGAAAACGGCCTGCGGAATGTCGATCGAGCGGACGTGAACGTCGTATTGCGGGTAGGGCATTTCGATACCCGCCTCGCGGAACTCTCGATCGATGGCCATGTGCAACTCGTGGATCACCGTGCCGCGGTTGTCCATGTTCGGCAGGAAGCAGCGGAGCACGAAATTGAGCGAGCTGTCGCCAAACGACTCCAGCGACACCCGCGGCGGCGGGTCGTCGAGGACAATTGGGTGCTGCTGGGCGATCTTCATGAGGATTTCCGCCGCCTTCTGCGTATCCGACCCGTAGGCCACCCCAACGTTGATCACCACGCGGTTGACCGGATCGGTGAGGGTCCAATTCAATACGCGGCCGGTAATGAACTCCTTGTTGGGAATGATCAATTCCTTGCGGTCGCCGTCGGTGATGGTGGTTGCCCGAATGCGAATCCTGGAGACGACGCCGGTGACGCCTTCGATGGTGACTATGTCGCCGACGCGCACCGGCCGCTCGAAGAGGATAATTAGACCGGAGACGAAATTGGCGAAGATTTCCTGCAAGCCGAAACCCAATCCCAAGCCCATCGCAGCCACCAGCCACTGCACCTTCGACCAGCCGATGCCGATGATGGCGCAGCCGAACAACAGCCCGGCCACGGTAATGACGTAGCGGCAGACCGTGGCCACGGCGTAGCGGGCGCCGGCGTCGAACGGCAGGTGCTGCAATACGGCCATTTCGAGCAGGCCGGGGATATTCTTCGCCGCGATCACCGTCGTAGCCAAGATGATCATGGCCAGGAACAGGTCGCCAAGTTTCACGTCGCGGAGCACCTCGGTCGCTTCCGCTTTCATTGTGTTACCGTAGCCGGTCGGCACTTCCTTGGTCACCGTGACGGTCGTCGTCCAGAGCTTCGCGTTGACGTTGCTCAAGGCGGGCAAGACGTCGACCCACGCACACCAGATCACCAACACGGAGGCCACGGCCAGCGCGTATTCAACCAGCCGCCGGGTTTGTGTGTTGATGGCGGCCAAGTCCCGTTCCGGAGCGGTCGAGGCGGGCAGGTCGGCGGCGTCCTCGGCGGCGTTGGCCTCGTTCTGAGCCGCCGCACGCCGCTGCTTCGCCTGTTCGATCGCCAGCCGACGTTGATTCACCATCGTCCAGCGCAGCAATAGCGCGCGGCAAGCGATTCCGCCCACCACCACGTACGCGGTGAGGATCAGCCGGATCGTAAGCTGCCGGGCGGTATAGTGGTAGCCGGCCGCCGCCAAAACGGCCAGCGCCGCCGGGGTCAACATGCACAACGGATACCACACGTAGCGGAAACGGTCGAGCCAGCCGCCGGGTCGCGGAGCGATCATCGCGTGGAACAACGCGCCGCTCGGTCGAAGGACTCGGTGAAGAGCCCAGGAAAAGCAGAGCAACCCCGCGATGAATGCCGCTCGCCCCAGCGAGGCGTCCCACACGTCGTTCTCCTGCCACGCCATCGTCACCGCCACGCACATCAGCAGCAGCGCCGGCAGCGTGAACCAGCGGAGGTTGTGCCGTAGCAGTTTCGTCGCCGAGGCGGACCAACCAAAGTGCGCTTCGCCGAGCCCCCGCGGGCAACAGACTTGCCGTAGAAGCTCGAGCGCGAGGAAGACCTTCGCGATCTCGATTAGCCCGGGGCCCACTGCCCGGCACAAATCGGATGCGGCGGGGGCCACCGTCAGACGCCAGCCGAGATACCAGCACAGCCCCGGCCAAACCAACGCGGCCAGAGCGGTAAGCAACGCGGTTTCGAGCGTGGGCGGGAAGCGGAAGCAGTTGGCTTTCGCCGCCTTCTCGCCGATCTGCTGGATGCGAGAGGGGAGCCGCAGCCGCCAGTAGAGCAGCACAAGAAAGACGCAACAGGCGAGCAACGAGAGGATCGGATTTCTGCTCGCGTCGTTCACTAGCGTGCGGCCGAGGTCCAACCAGGAAGCCGGCCCGACCAACCACCAAAATGCTTCGTTGGCGGGACGAACGTCGGCCACACTCAGCGGGGCGGCGCTGACGATCCAGAGAACGCGCTCGTCGATGTACTGCGCATCGCCCCGTCTCCTCGATCAACATTCGCTCGGCGGCGATCAGATCGACAAGCTTCTTGTGGTAGCTGTTGTAATCGTTGGTCAGGGCGTCGAGGTATTCCAACTGCGTCTTGAGGCCCGCCCGGACGGCCGTTTCGAGTTCGGCGCGATTGCCGTTTTGTTCGGCAGGGCTTGCATTCTGCAAGACTTCCAAGGTCTTCTTGTCGATGTCGCTCAAGGCGAGGCGGTCGGTGGTCAACTTCAACAGTGTCAGTTCGATCTCGCTCTGAAGTTTTTGCTGCAACTCGGTGTTGCGGACGTATTCGCGCAGGCCGGGAAGTTCTTCGCGCTTCTTCCGCAGGAACAATCCGACTTCAGTCGAGACGTTCGTGTTGCCCGCCGCTTTGACCTGCTCGGTGACTTCTTCGTAGTGTTCTCTCACGGCGGCCAACTTGTCGTTGACCTGCTCTTGCTGGCGCGCGATGTCGGCGATGGCCTGGGCCAAGGGTTGGCGACTGGCGGCCAATCCCACGTTCGTTTCGGCCAGATCGCGGAGCACGGAGGCGGAAGAAGCCTGCCCCGCTTCCAGCGAGGCATGTTGCACCTGCTGCTCGGCCTCCTCTTGCCGCCGCCGATTCGTGAGATCCTGCAATTGCTTGATTTCTTGCTCGGCCAGAGCGATTTGCCTCGCCTTGAGGTCGTGATGCAGCGGCAGCAACTCGGTCCGCGCTTCGTAGGCCGCCAACTCCTTCTCGTGACAAACGATCTCCTGTTCCACCCTGCGACGCTGGGCCAAAAAGATCATGCGGCGGGCGAAACTCACCGCCGGCTTTTCGTCGCTCGGCGACGGCGCCTGAAGCTGGGCGTTGATCTCCGCCAGCGGCTTCTTCGCTTCGTTGATCTGCTCGGGTATCTTGGCCCTTCGAGCGGCACGCCCCTTCAATTCCTCCTCGTCGTCGGCCAATTCCTTCCGCAGCTTCTCCAACTCGGCCTGACGCTGGGATATGGTCTGCTCGATCTGCAACAGCGTGGCGTCGGGACGAATCATGGTCGTCGGCTGGGCCGGAAAACTGGCCAAGTCGGTTTTTGTTTGCGAAATGTCCTTGGGCGCGTCGGTTATCGACGTCTCATATTGCGCAATCTTCGCAGCCCACCGCTTCACCCCGTCCATTTCGAGCAGGGCCTGCTTGTACATCTCTTTGACTTTTGCCTTACCGGGGTCGTCCAAATCGGTCATCTCGCCGACCTGCTGCTGCCGTGCCTGCAACAGCGCGATGAATTCCGCTTCCGTCATCGGCTTCGGCGGCGCGGCCTGACCGAAGGCCGTCGATGTAAAGAACAGCCAGATAAGGGCTTGCGTCAAGAGAACGAGGCGGTTTCTGATGGGTCGCATGGCAAGTATTGCTCTGGCTCTTTCGGCCAGGCAGGAATGCTGGAAAACGGCGGTACGCCGGGGAAATAGAGGCCGTGACTTGTACCGGATATCGCCTCGCCGAGGCAAGAGCAAATCGCGGGCTGGAAACAGCGTAAACAGCGTCAAACAGCGTTGACATCCAATTCACAATTCATCTGCTTCGTGGCCCAGGCTCCCGGTCTCGTCCAAGAGTGGTATAATAAATTGTCGCACTCTCTCCGGTTGAAGTTGAATCAGACGCCGATGCGTTTGAAGGGGGAGTAACCAATGGGAGCGTCCCAATAATGATTCCCGTCAAAGAAGCCGTTAAGGCGGCGATGCAGTTCCTCGCGGACACACTTGAGGGGGAGAGGTTGGAGAATCCGCGGCTCGAAGAACTCGAGCTTTCGGACGACAACGAGTATTGGTACATCACAGTGAGTTTCTTTCGTAACAATCCACGGGCAGCATTTGCAGCTTCCCTGGGCGCAACCGGCGTAAGCTCGGAAGGTCGCGACTACAAGACTGTTACCGTGAATGCAAAGACCGGAACCGTCAAGTCGATGAAGATCCGACAACTCACATGAACGAGTACGTCTCCCGGCTGATGCAGCGATATCGATCGCGCGGGATTCTTGTAGACACGAATATACTCCTGCTGCATTTTGTGGGCTCTTTCGATCGATCGCTAGTAGCTCGATTCAAACGCACGGAACGTTTCACGATCCGAGACTTCAGTCTCTTGGAAGGCATGTTAGCGCGTTTCGACCGCGTCGTCACGACTCCGAATGTCCTTTCTGAAGTCAACAGCCTTTCTAATGTACTGCGAGGCGTGGCGAGAGATGGCTATTTTGCGGAATTCGCCAGGAAGATCGTGACGCTTCACGAAGAGTATGTCGTCAGCGCCGATGTGGCGCGCCACGATTGCTTCTCAAGACTTGGACTTACTGACTCAGGCATTCTGCACCTGGTGAAGGACAAGTATCTCGTTCTCACAGACGACTTCAGATTGTACGGTATTCTTGATAAAGCCGGCATTGACGCCGTGAACTTCAACCACCTTCGACTGTTCTAGCGGCGTGGCGTTACATGCTCACGATTTTCGTCGTTTCCGACGCCACCGGCGATACCGCCCAGCGAATGATGCGGGCGGCGTTGGTCCAGTTTCAAAATGCCCCGGTCCGCTTGGTTCGCCGGGCGCACGTGCAGAAGCCGCGACAGGTTCACCAGGTGGTCCGCGAAGCCCGCGACTGCCCGTCGATCATTATCCACACCCTGGTCTCCGACGACCTTCGCGGCGTCATGCGCGCCGAATGCCGCACGCACGGCGTCGATGCCCTGGACATTATGGGCCCGATCCTCGAACGGCTCACGGTCCATCTGAACGTCGCCCCGCAAGAAAAACCCGGCTTGTTCCAGGATTTGACCGAGGCGAAGGCCCGCGAAATCGAGGCCGTTTCCTTCGCCTTTCGACACGACGACGGGCAAAACACGCAGGATTTGGAACGGGCGGAGGTCGTGCTGGTCGGCGTTTCCAGGGCGATGAAGACGCCCACCATGCTCTACATGGCCTACCGCGGCTGGTTCGCCGCCAATGTGCCGCTGGCGCCTGGCATCTCCCCGCCCGACTCGCTGCTGGCCCTGCCGAGCGATCGCGTCTTCTGTCTGGTTATGTCGCCCGAGCGGCTTCAGCACCTCCGTCGTGCACGGGCGGAGCACGACGCGATTCCCGTGCATCCCTACGCGTCGCTGGAGCAGATTCGCAGCGAACTCTCCTATGTCGAGGAGCTGTGCCGCAAACACCACTGGCATCGCATCGAAACGACCGGCAAGTCGGTCGAAGAGATCGCCCGCGAGATCATCGAATGGCTCGAAGAATAGAGACACCATGAACCCACGCCACGACGTCCGCTCGATCTCGCGCAACTTCGCCATCGCCGGCAATTTTCTCGATGCCGTGCCCTACGGCACCGGCCACATCAACGACACTTATTGTGCGACCTACAATCAGGACGGCACGCCGGTTCGTTACATCCACCAACGCCTGAACCACACGATCTTCAAGGATCCGCCGGCGTTGATGGACAACGTCCGCCGAGTCACCGAGCATCTCCATCGCAAACTGGCCGACCGCCCCGACGCCGGCCGCAGGGCGTTGACGCTGGTTCCCGCCCGCGACGGCCGGCCGTTCTTCCAAGACGAGGCCGGCAACTATTGGCGGACCTACCTGTTCATCGAAGGAGCCCGCACTTACGACGCGGTCGAATCGCCGACCCAGGCGTTTCAAGCGGCCAAGGCGTTTGCAAAGTTCCAGGAAAACCTGGCCGACCTGCCGCCGCCGCCGTTGCACGTGACGCTGCCCGGCTTTCACGACACGCCGAAACGCTTCGCCGCCTTCGAGCAGGCCGTCGCGGCCGACGCCGCCGGGCGGGTGCTGCTGGCCGGGCCCGAGATCGAGTTCGTCCGGCGTCGCGAGCCGATCGCCGGCGTGCTGCTCGACCTGCACCGCCAGGGGGAGATTCCTGAACGCACTACGCACAACGACACGAAGTTGAACAACGTGATGCTCGACGACGCGACGCACGAGGGCATCTGCGTGATCGACCTCGACACCGTCATGCCCGGGCTGGCGCTGTACGACTTTGGCGACATGGTGCGGACGACGACGAATCCGGCGCTGGAGGACGAGCGCGATCTATCGAAGGTGCGGATGCTAATGCCGATGTACGAGGCCCTCGTGCGCGGCTATCTGGCGGCCGCCGGCCATTTCCTCAACAAAGTCGAGCGGCAGCACCTGGCTTTCGCCGGCAAGCTCATTACCCTGGAAATCGGCCTTCGTTTTCTCACCGATTTTCTCTCGGGCGACGTCTATTTCAAGATCCATCGCGAAGCCCACAACCTCGGCCGTTGCCGCACGCAGTTCAAACTTGTCGAATCGATCGAGTCGCAAGAGCCGGCCATGAACGAACTGGCCCGCCAATTGCCTTGACCGCCGGTGCATCATTGTTGTGCCGAAGCATCGCGGGGCATTGTGTCCCCTTCGGGTGTTATGTTTGGGCGACAAAGTTCCAAAAAAATCTATTGCAATCTTTTGGGAGTTGTAGCATAGTGCATTTATGGGTCACAACGATGGCCCTGAGTGGACGCGACGTTAAACGAGTTGATATCCCGCGAGCCGTACGGCGAAAGTGTACACGGTTCGCGCGATTTGAGGCCATCGACGTCCACGGCAGAAAACAGTTACTTCAGTGCTATTACGGAACAGATTCTTTGAGCGGCTCTGAAGCTTGATCCGCGTCGCGCGGAATGTCTGAACGTCTAGACCGAGAGGCCTGGTCGGGCGATTGTCGTCCGATCCGTCCTCTCGCCGGACGGAATGCGCCGCGCCCGACGTGGGTCACAGCCCACAGTCGCAAGCAACAGTCTTGACCGGGCGTAATTGCCCAGGAGGCAGCGGTGTTGTCTTTCCAATCGGCCAGCCGCGATTTTCCGCGGGCGGCGCGCTCACTCGCCCATCGCAGTATTTTCACGGGTTTTCTCGTTGCGCTGCTAACGACGTTCGGCTTCACCGACTTTGCGTTCGGCACGATCATCGCGAATTTGCAGCCGATTGCCGGCGCTCCTGGAAACTACGTCGATCCGGTGTCTTACTCCATCGCCGACATCATTGCCGACGGGGGAATCCGCATCGGCGATAAACTCTTTGATTCGTTCAGCGTCATTTCCTCGTCGTCGCCCAATGCGAGCGCCCCGACGGCATCGGGTATCGAAATTACCGGCGTCGATATCAACGGGGATTATGGATTCAAGGTCAATTCGAGCTGGGTGGCCTCCGGCGGACAATGGGTCGATTCCACTATCCAGTATCACGTCAGCATTTTACCAGACGCCGTCGCGCTGGGATGTGTCATTGACGGCAACTCCTTGTATACCACGGGGGTCGCCGCCATCAACACCACGGGCGGAATCGCCTCGATTTCCGAGAACCTCTATTCACAGTATCCCGGTCCAGACGCTTCATCGTTTGCCGACGAAGGCGTCTACTACATGAGCCCGACCAACAAGCAGACGCTCTACACGAACACATTCGCCCCCGTCACCGATCTCTGGGTCGTCAAGGACATCAGCGTCAGCGGCGGCTCAGGCCCGGGCGTAATGCACATGAGCGAGTTCTATCAGACCTTTCACCAAACGCCCGAACCGTCTACGCTGGTTCTCTCGACCGTCGGCATGTTGGGCCTCGCCGCATTCGCTTGGCGCAAGCGGCGTTCTGCC
>CAVRAR010000010.1:0-239834 GCA_963719005.1 uncultured Planctomycetia bacterium | reverse complement strand
GGCGGCACCGTGACCATGACGGCCGCCAACGGCGTGGCCGCATTCTCAGGATTGACGCTGGATCAGACCGGTTCTTATGCCCTCTCGGTCAGCAGCGATGGCATGGCCTCAATCACGACAGATGCCTTCGACGTGACCGCCATGCCGGCCGCCGGGCTGGCGGTGACAGGCGATCCACCGGGCACTGTCACGGCCGGCGCGGCGTTCTCCGTCGAGGTTGCGGCTGAGGACGTGTGGGGCAACATTGACCCGACGTTCACGGGCGGCGTGACGCTGTCGCTGGCCAGCAACCTCGGCGGCGCGGCGTTGGGCGGGACGCTGACGGCAAGCGCGGTCAACGGCATAGCCACGTTTCCCGGCTTGACGATCAACAAGTCGGGGAGCGGCTACAGTTTGCAGGCCACGACTTCCACCTTCGCCCCCGTGACAAGCACCGCGATCAACGTGACGCCTGTGGGGACGGCCGCGCAACTGGTAGTGACTGGGCAAGCGCCGACCGGTGTTACCGCTGGCAGCGGGTTCGGACTGGTCGTGAAGGCCGAGGACGGATTTGGAGCCGTGGACGCGGGTTATAGCGGCAGCGTGACGGTCGCCCTAGTGGACACTTCAACCGGCGCTACGCTCGGCGGCACGCTTACAATGGCGGCAGTAAACGGCGTTGCCACCTTCAGCGGCCTCAACGTGAACCTGGCCGGCTCATATGCCCTGGCCGTAACCGCCACGGGTCTCGATGCGACAACGACAAACGACATTGAAGTCAGCCCCGCTACGGCAACCCAGTTGGTCGTTGATCCGGTGGCGAACGTGCTGAACGGTTGGCCTTTTGATCTGTATGCCTTGGCCGAAGACCCCTATGGAAACATCGCCCCGACTTTCGGCGGCAGCGTGACGGTCGCCTTGGCAAGCAATCCCGGCGGCACCGTTTTGGCCGGTACACTTACGGCGATCGCCGATGGCGGGATGGCCCATTTCTCCGGTTTGATGCTCAGCGGGCTGTCCACCGGCTGTACGCTTAAAGCGACCGCCACAGGATTGGCCGCCGGAACGTCGCTGCCCTTCAACGTAACGGCTGACCAGTTGGTGGTAACGGCACAGCCGCCGACCGGCGTCGTTGCCGGCACCGGCTTCGGCCTGACCGTCGCCACCGAGGACGCCGCCGGCAACGTGGACACCTCTTTCAACGGCGCGGTGAGCGTCAGCCTGATCGACGTGGCAAACGGTGGTGCGACCCTTGGCGGTACGGCGACCGCAACGGCGGCCGGCGGCGTGGCTACTTTCTCCGGCCTGACACTGGATAAGCTCGGGACTTACGCCCTCTCCCTGACCGCCACCGGCGTGGGCGGGACGACCGCGGACACGCTCCAAGTGAAAGCGACGCCGACAACGAGCGTCACTGACGCGAGCGGGCCTTACAATGGCCAGCCCTTCTTCGGCACCGCGTCGGTAATTGGTGCCAGTGGGACGCCAGCGGCGAGCTTGGAAGGTGTTGCCCCATTGTTGACTTACTACGCCGGCAGCCTTACCGTTGCGCAACTGGCCACAGCCGTTCCGTTGCCCGGCGCACCGACCGATGTCGGCACATATACGGTGGTGGCGTCGTTCGCCGGAAGCCGGCGGATTATGTGGCGGCTCAGAGTGCGCCCGTGACCTTCACAATAACTGCAAGCCTGACCGTTACGGCGAAGAACCAGACGGCAACTGGTTTCACAATGCAGTTCAATAGCGTCTTGGATACAAGCCAATTGAATCTTTACAATCAGGGCGGGACATTGGGGCCAGCCGATGTGGTCCTGTCGGGCAGCAGCACCGGAATCGTGAGCGGTTCGGTTGTTATGAACTCCACGGGCAACGGGTTCACGTTCATCAAGACCGGCGGAGTGCTGGCACCCGACACGTACACGGTTACACTGCGCAGTGCTGCGAACGGGTTCAAAGACACCACGGGATTGCTCCTAGACGGCAGTGACGGAGTAGCCGGAGACGATTACTCGTGGACGTTTCCTGTGGCCGCAACTCCGTCCAACGCGGTGACAGTAAGTCTGCCTGACTTTGCTCGTGGCTATGGCCAGCCGGTAAATGTCCCGGCCAGCGGAACGGGGCTGCCGTTGACGATTAGCTCGGGGCAGAACGTTGGCAGTCTGAGCCTGACGCTGGACTACGATCCGAGCCTCTTAACGATTAACAGCTTTACTGCGACGCCCGGTCTATCGGCAACGCTTGACATTTCGACGCCCGGCGTGAGAGTTCTCACTGTGACGAGCACCAGTCAATTCAGTTCGACAAGCGGCCCGTTTACGGTGGGCACGTTCTCGCGCAGGTGCGCAATACGGCTCCTTACGCCGCGAAAGAGATTCTGCACTTTGCTATCTTGCAGGTAAAGGACACCAGCGGCACTGTGCTTCCTTCGCTGGCCGACGACGCCATCCATCTGGCGGCCTACTTTGGCGACGCCAATGGAAGCCAAACATACTCCTCAGCAGATGCGTTGCTGCTACTGCGGATGGCGTCGCACATGTACACCGGCTTGTCGGCCTGTCAGTTGGCCGATCCAATCGTGATCGGGGATGTGACGCAAAATGGGGCGATACAGAGCAGTGATGCTCTGGTCATGTTGCGGATGGCATCGCACATCCCGTATGCCACTGTGCCGGCGCTCCCTGGGTTGCCGTTGCAATCCACTGGCAGCCCTGACCCCAAGGTGTTTATACCTCAGGACTTGACTGGCAAGGCGGGCGATACAATCACTGTTCCCATCAACTTGCAGGTAACGGATGCCGGAGGGATCACCATAGCTGCGGCCGACGCGACATTGTACTACGACAGTAACAAATTTGACGTTAGCAATGTCCGCTTGGGAACGCTCCTTCCAACGGCTGACTTCATACCCAGTTTTCAAACTTCAAGTTCTGGAGGGGTCGGAGAGGTCGATTTCTCGGCAATCTCATTGACTGGTACATCGCTCTTGACATTTAATACCACAGGTTCTTTGTACTTAGTCGATTTTACCGTTAAGCCGGGTGCCGCTACTGGGCCTTCACTGTTGAATCTGGTAAGCGCTGATGTAACGGACAACAACGTGATCGACTTGCCCCTGAATCCCGCCCCAACGCCCGCGTGGAACGATTCGGTAGACGGAGTGCTAACCATCTCCGCGGGGCCGACAAGCACGATGACGTTTCCCACAGCGGCATACTACAACGCGGCAGGTTGGGGCGCTGGAACGATTCAGGGCAGTTCGTCCGAAACTGGCGGTCCCGGCGTGAGTTCAGTGCAGGTGAACATCGAGAACACCACCACGGGAAAATGGTACGATGGCAGCGGGTTCAATGCGTCCGCCGTGCAATGGCTGGCGACGGGTGGGACCACTGCGGCGTGGACTTACCCGCTGACAGCAAGTCAGTTGACCGATGGTTCGAGCTATACGGTAAGTTCGCAAGCCACAGACTCGGGGGGAACCACGCAATCAACCCCGACAACGACCAGCTTCATCTATGACACGACGGCACCGGCGAGCACGATCAGCTTCCCCACGGCGGCCTACTACAACGTGGCGGGCTGGGGCACTGGAACGATTCAAGGCGGCTCTTCCGACCCCGGTGGTTCCGGGGTGAGTTCGGTGCAGGTGAACATCAAGGACAACACCACGGGGAAGTGGTACGACGGCAGCGGGTTCAATGCCTCCAGCGTGCAATGGTTGACGGCGAGCGGGACGACGGCATGGAGCGATTCCTTGGCAGCGAGCAAGCTGACTGACGGGTCGAGCTACACGGTGAGTTCTCAGGCGACGGATGCGGCGGGGAACACGCAATCAACCCCGACAACGACCAGCTTCATCTATGACACGACGGCACCGGCGAGCACGATCAGCTTCCCCACGGCGGCCTACTACAACGTGGCGGGCTGGGGCACTGGAACGATTCAAGGCGGCTCTTCCGACCCCGGTGGTTCCGGGGTGAGTTCGGTGCAGGTGAACATCAAGGACAACACCACGGGGAAGTGGTACGACGGCAGCGGGTTCAATGCCTCCAGCGTGCAATGGTTGACGGCGAGCGGGACGACGGCATGGAGCGATTCCTTGGCAGCGAGCAAGCTGACTGACGGGTCGAGCTACACGGTGAGTTCTCAGGCGACGGATGCGGCGGGGAACACGCAATCAACCCCGACAACGACCAGCTTCATCTATGACACGACGGCACCGGCGAGCACGATCAGCTTCCCCACGGCGGCCTACTACAACGTGACGGGCTGGGGCACTGGAACGATTCAAGGCGGCTCTTCCGACCCCGGTGGTTCCGGGGTGAGTTCGGTGCAGGTGAACATCAAGGACAACACCACGGGGAAGTGGTACGACGGCAGCGGGTTCAATGCCTCCAGCGTGCAATGGTTGACGGTGAGCGGGACGACGACGTGGACCTATGCGTTGGCGGGGAGCAAGTTGAGCGACGGGTCGAGCTATACAGTAAGTTCTCAGGCGACGGATGCGGCGGGGAACACGCAATCAACCCCGACAACGACCAGCTTCACCGACGACACGACGGCACCGGCGAGCACGATCAGCTTCCCCACGGCGGCCTACTACAACGTGGCGGGCTGGGGCACTGGAACGATTCAAGGCGGCTCTTCCGACCCCGGTGGTTCCGGGGTGAGTTCGGTGCAGGTGAACATCAAGGACAACACCACGGGGAAGTGGTACGACGGCAGCGGGTTCAATGCCTCCAGCGTGCAATGGTTGACGGCGAGCGGGACGACGGCATGGAGCGATTCCTTGGCAGCGAGCAAGCTGACTGACGGGTCGAGCTACACGGTGAGTTCTCAGGCGACGGATGCGGCGGGGAACACGCAATCAACCCCGACAACGACCAGCTTCATCTATGACACGACGGCACCGGCGAGCACGATCAGCTTCCCCACGGCGGCCTACTACAACGTGACGGGCTGGGGCACTGGAACGATTCAAGGCGGCTCTTCCGACCCCGGTGGTTCCGGGGTGAGTTCGGTGCAGGTGAACATCAAGGACAACACCACGGGGAAGTGGTACGACGGCAGCGGGTTCAATGCCTCCAGCGTGCAATGGTTGACGGTGAGCGGGACGACGACGTGGACCTATGCGTTGGCGGGGAGCAAGTTGAGCGACGGGTCGAGCTACACGGTAAGTTCGCAGGCCACGGACGCGGCGGGGAACACGCAGTCTGCGGCGGCGACGGCCAGCTTCACCTACGACACGACGGCACCGACGGCCGCCAGTTTCGCGCCACTACCGGGCAGTACAAATGTCCCTGCAAACACGACTCTGGCGGTCAGCTTCAGCGAGAACATGGCAAAAGGCGGCTCGGGCAACATCGTCGTCAAGAAGGCGGCCGATAACTCGGTTGTGACCTCCATCCCAGTTACGAGTAGCCAAGTGACGATCTCCAATGCTCAGGCAACCATCGTCACTGGCGTTATCTTGGCTCCTGCAACCGGCTATTATGTGTTGATCGACGCTGGGGCCTTCCAGGACTTGGCAGGGAACGCTTTTGCCGGCATCACCTCCACGAGTGCTTGGAGTTTCACGGTGAGCGCGGTGTCCCCGATGAGCACGATTACATTCCCCACGGCGGCCTCCTACAACGTAGCGGGCTGGGGCACTGGAACGATTCAGGGAACTTCGTCCGAAACTGGCGGTCCCGGCGTGGGTTCAGTGCAGGTGAACATCGAGAACACCACCACGGGAAAATGGTACGACGGCAGCGGGTTCAATGCGTCCGCCGTGCAATGGCTGGCCACGGGTGGGACCACTGCGGCGTGGACTTACCCGCTGGCAGCGAGTAAGCTGACCGACGGTTCGAGCTATATCGTGAGTTCCCAAGCCACGGATGCCTTGGGGATCACACAATCTATTCCCACATCGACTAGCTTTATCTATGACACGACAGCCCCGACGATTGCGCTGGGCGCCGCCCTCCAGCACGATCACGACGGGTGGGCCGATCACGTACACGGTGACTTATGCCGACGCGAACTTCAACAGCAGCACGCTGGCCGCTGGCAACATTACGTTGAACAAGACGGGAACTGCCAACGGCACAGTAGGGGTGAGCGGGACAGGCTTGACGCGGACGGTAACGATCAGCGCGATCACTGGCGACGGGAGCCTGGGGATTTCGATTGCGGCGGGCACGGCGTCTGATCTGGCCGGGAATCTTGCTCCGGCGGCTGGCCCCAGCACGACGTTCATCGTGGACAACACGCTGCCGACCATTGCCATCGGCACACCATCGGGCACGATCACCAAGGGCGGTCCGATCACGTACACGGTGACTTACGCCGACACCAACTTCAACAGCAGCACGTTGGCCGTGGGCAACATCACGTTGAACAAGACGGGGACGGCCAATGGGACGGTGGGGGTGAGCGGGACGGGCCTGACGCGGACGGTAACGATCAGCGCGATCACTGGCGACGGGAGCCTGGGGATTTCGATTGCGGCGGGCACGGCGTCCGACCTAGCGGGGAATCTTGCTCCGGCACCCAATGCCAGTACGGCGTTCATCGTGGACAACACTGCCCCCACGATCTTGATCGGCAGTCCTTCGGCCTCCTGTGCGGCCGGTGGGCCGATCACGTACACGGTGACCTACGCGGACACCAACTTCAGCGGCAGCACGTTGGCTCCTGCCAACATTACGTTGAATAAGACAGGCACGGCCAATGGGACGGTGGGGGTGAGCGGGACGGGCCTGACGCGGACGGTAACGATCAGCGCGATCACTGGCGACGGGAGCCTGGGGATTTCGATTGCGGCGGGCACGGCGTCCGACCTGGCCGGGAATCTTGCTCCGGCATCCAATCCCAGCACGACGTTCATCGTAGACAACACCCCCCCCACCATCTTGATCGGCAGTCCTTCCGGCACGATCACCACGGGCGGCCCGATCACGTACACGGTGACTTACGCCGACACCAACTTCAACAGCAGCACGTTGGCCGTGGGCAACATCACGTTGAACAAGACGGGTACGGCCAACGGGACGGTGGGGGTGAGCGGGACGGGCCTGACGCGGACGGTGACGATCAGCGGGATCACTGGCGACGGAAGCCTGGGGATTTCGATTGCATCGGGCACGGCGTCCGACCTGGCCGGGAATCTTGCTCCGGCACCCAATGCCAGTACGGCGTTCATCGTGGACAACACTGCCCCCACGATCTTGATCGGCAGTCCTTCGGCCTCCTATGCGGCCGGCGGGCCGATCACGTACACGGTGGCCTACGCGGACACCAACTTCAGCGGCAGCACGTTGGCTCCTGCCAACATTACGTTGAACAAGACAGGCACGGCCAATGGGACGGTGGGGGTGAGCGGGACGGGCCTGACGCGGACGGTGACCATCAGTGGCATTACCGGAGACGGTAGCTTGGGGATTTCGATTGCGGCGGGCACGGCGTCCGACTTGGCGGGGGATCTTGCCCCGGCAGCCGGTCCCAGCACGACATTCATCGTAGACAACACACCGCCGACGATTGGCTCGCTCAGCGTCAGCCCGAATCCAGTTACGCAAGGAAATAGCATCACGCTATCCGCCAACGATGTGGCGGACACAGGCGGGGCGGTGGCCAAAGTGGAGTTTTACCGAGACGTCAATGGCAATGGCGTGATCGACGTAGGGACGGACGCCCCGCTGGGAACCGCCACCGATGGGAGCGACGGTTGGACTTGCACAACGTCAACAAGCGGTTTCCCATTCGGCAGCAATACGTTCCTGGCACGGGCGCAAGACAACTCCGGTTTATGGAGCAACACGGTCGCGATCAGCCTGATGGTCGAGAACCAACGACTGGTGGTAACGCCACTGAATATGATGGTTGAAGAGGGAGGAACCGGCCAGTTTACCGTGGCGTTGGCGGCGCAGCCATCATCCGATGTGACAGTGGACATTGTGAAACAATCAGGTGGCGATGCCAGCCTGACTGCCAGCCAAACAGAGCTAACGTTCACTTCCGAGGATTGGAGCCAACCGAAAACCGTGACGATCAACAGCGCCGAAGATATGGACTCTGTAGATGGAACGGCCGCCTTCGTAGCGTCTTCGGCAAACCTAGATAGCCAGACAGTGGCGGTAACGGTGCAGGACAACAACCGGCCGGTGAAGATCGCAAGCATCGTGGCGGCCGAAGCCGTCTGGACGAACGGCAAGCTTGAATCGAACGAGCCGCTCAGGATCACCTGGGCCGCATCGAGCCCCTATCATATCAACTCGCAAACCGTCACGATCGATGGCCAGCCGGTCACGACGATCAACGGTCCATACGGTGGCTTGTATTATTCGTGCTCGATCGGAACCTGGTCGGCGGGCAGCCATACCTATGTGATTCAAGCGAAAAATGCGAAGGGCCTAAGCTATAGCACTTCTGGCACGTTCAGCGTTGCCGATGTTTCAACACAATCGCCCATCGTAAGCGTCGTAGTAGCAGAGGCCACTCGGACGAACGGCAAGCTCGAATCGAACGAGCCGCTTAGAATCACCTGGGCTGCGTCAATCACCAGCGGCATCGATTCTCAAACCGTGACGGTTGATGGCCATCCGATTGCGCCGATCAATGGCCCGTACAGCAAATTGTACTATTCATGCCCCATCGGAACATGGTCCGCTGGCAGCCATACCTACTCGATCCGTTTGAAAGACTCGAAGGGAGCTACCTTCAACAGTTCGGGCACGTTCATCGTGGCCGCAGCAGAAACGTCGTCACCCGCCATCACCAGCGTGGTGGTCGCCGAAGCTGCTTGGACAAACGGCATCGTCGAATCGACTGAGTCGCTCAGGATTACCTGGGCGGCACCGAGCAGCTATGCAGCCGCCGCGCGGCAAACCATAACGGTCGATGGTCGGCCGATCGCACCTATCAATGGTCCATACGGTGGACAGTATTGTTCTTGCACTATCGGGATGTGGTCGGCCGGCAGCCACACTTACTCGATCCGCTCGACGGACGCGGAGGGGGACAACGTCGATAGTTCTGGCACCTTCACGGTGGTCGCCGGAATGCCGGTGCTGCCCAACATCACAAGCGTCGTTGTCGCCGAAGCCGCTTGGAAGAACGGCATTCTTGAGCCCAACGAGCCGCTCAGGATCACCTGGGCCGCGTCGAGTGCCAATGGCATCGCATCGCAAACCATGACGGTCGATGGAAAGACAATCTCGCCGATCAAGGGCCCGTACAGTGATCTGTACTACTCCTGCCCAATCGGCGGTTGGACGACCGGCAGCCACTCTTACACGATCCATTCCACCGATTTGAACGGCGTCAGTTCCACCAGTTCAGGCACGTTCAGTGTGGCCGCCGCCCTGAAGGCCGACACCGCGGCAGTGGCACACGGCTCGGCATCGCTGCTGACTGACGCTCAACTTGCCCCGATTGTCACCGAAGCCATGCGGCGGTGGGAAACGCAATTGGGAAGCCAGGTCGAGACCGCGATGGCGGGTGTGAAGGTCGATGTGGCGAATCTGTTCGACCGGCTTCTTGGGCGAGACCTTGGGCAAAGCTATTTGGATCGACGACGATGCATCCGGCTATGGCTGGTTCGTCAACCCGACGCCCAGCGATGACGCCGAGTTTGTGGCCGGGAGTGGGGCTTCACTAGCGGCCCCAGCGAACACGGTGGCGGCCCAGCGTGCCGACTTGCTCACGGCCGTGATGCACGAGATGGGCCATGTGCTCGGCTATGGCGATACGTCGCTGGACGACCTGATGGCGGCCACGCTGCCTTTGGGCACACGGCGAGTCAATTTGTGAGCGGCCAACATATCTGCTCGCCGCTTCCTCAGTATGGCAAGCCGATCCCTCACACCGTGCAAGGGCGCTTGCCGGGCGACGGCGCAGGAGCTTCACGGCGCACCGTTTTCCATCAAGTAACGGAAGGATGCTTGTGAAGCTGCGCGATCGCCAACGGCCCGCTTCCTTGACGGCGGGCTGCGGCTTGCTGATTTCCTCCTGCCGCGAGCTTCTCACGGCTTTTTTACTTCCTACCCCTCTCATCCATGTTCCACGTGAATAGGGTCACGCTCTTGGGCACCGTAACAAGTGACACCGTTTCGTTCAATGATAAAACGAAGCGGGCGGTCTTCACCCTACAAACAAAGAAGATGAAGCAAAACCGCCAAGCCGCTGTCAGCGAGAGCCATGTCGTCGTTTGTTACGCTCCCCTATCCGGTTTTGCCGTCGATCGTCTGCACAAGGCTTCCCCGCTCTACCTTGAAGGCCACCTGTCCACATTAAGGGGCGAGAGTGTCATCGTTGCAGATCGTCTTGTCCTGCTGGCGACGCAAAAAACGGGTACCCAGGCGTGAGCACACACGGTTGGCCTCCAAGTGAGGCCTTCCGCGTGGGCTTCACCCACGTTTTTCTTCGTTGCCCTCCTTCCTATGGGACGCATGAAAGAACTCTGTATCGTTATCCACGAGGGCGGACAACCCCTCCAAGAATACGATCCCGCGGTGTTTGAGAACAGCCCCACGTCTGATCGTTAGCGCATCGACAGAGCGAGGCGCAAACGCCTCACATGAGTTATCAGCCCTCGGCTATTCGACCGGACGCTTCTACCGTGCGCCCGTCACAACGGCCAACCACCGTTTTACTTCCAACATGCCGACACACTACAACAATTGCCATGTCCTCGTCATCTAGGGCATTATCCTCCACGGTCTGAGTTTCCGCCCTTTTTCTTCATCGGAGGTGTGCCATGAAAATCACTCTTCAGGAAGGCAACTTCGGCACTTTTTGCCTTGTTGCCGATGATGGTCAACAAATCCTGGTTCAAACCGACTGGGACTTCGCTGGGCTCGCCTCGACATTTGGCTGGTCGGCCTGCTTTTGCGGCGTTACGGATGGAACGGTGGATTGTGAGCACAGGACGGCTGGCGAAATGATCGCTGACGCCCACAACTTCCTCAGAGCCCATACAGGAGACGAAACTGACGATCCTGGGTACTTTTGAAACTCAGGCCCAACCCCCGCGGACACGCGGGGGCTCTTTCCGTGTCGCCGGTTCGGCACTATCACTCTGTGCGTAGCTTCATGCCGTGCTACAATCACGTGTGCGATTCGTAGAATCGCACGCAGCCCCCCGGGCCAGACCACTGCGACTGCCATCTTTGAGTGAAGAGGAACAACACGGCCGCACATCGGGGGCCTTTGTCATGTGGTGACTTCTTATTGGAGTGCCATCGTCATACTAACGCTCACCATCTCCACTTGACATCGCATGATGGTGTGCCCCAGTGCGCGTTGCACCTTGGCTTGTCACACGGTAGCCTGAGCCACGTGCCGGAAACCCAATCGCACCGGGCCAGCGTCATTACGTCGCTCAATCTCAAAGGTGGCGTCGGAAAGACGCACTTGTGTTGGCTGCTCGCCTCAGTTTGCCAGGAACGTGGCCATCGCTGCCTCATCGTCGATCTGGACCAGCAGGCCAACATCACCCAGAGCTTCTTGCCCGACCATTCCGAGCCTACCGGCGTCGAGCGTCTGTTCGATCCGATGGCCAATGTGCAACCGCGAGACCTGATTCGCCAGACGGCATACGAGCATATCGACATCATTCCCGTGACCGGCCATTTCGCCCGGCAAGACCTCTCCCAGCGCGAGCAATGGGAGAAACATCGGCTCCACACGGCCCTTGCCGACGCCCTTGCCGAACTTCTGTCGGATTACGACTACATTCTTCTCGACTGCCCGCCGCGAATGTCTTTGCCGAGCTATGCCGCGTTGTGTGCCTCCGATTTCGTCGTCATCCCGCTGGAAGCCGCCGACTGGGGCGCACGCGGCACGGCCACCGTTCGGGCACTCTTGCAGAGCGTTCGGAAGTTCCACAATCCCCGTCTGAAGCTCCTCGGCTACGTCGTCTCGAAGTTCAAGCGGACCCGCACTTTTCAACTCACGTACCTCGCCCAAATCCGGCAGCATCTACGGCGACGAAGCCTTCCAGACCGTCATCCCCGACCTCTGCCCAGTTCGAGCGGTCCGTCGATGAAGGCATTCCCATTACGCTCCATTCCCCCACTTCCCATGCCGCAGACATCGCCCGCCAATTCTTCGACGAGTTCGCCGCCCGAATTGCGAAAGAACACGCGGGAGTCGGCGGCCTTCCGAGCACTGTCCGCCCTGAATCGAGAACCGCAACTCGCGTTGGGTGAGAGCGAATCGCACACTCCAGCCCGGCAGGAGGGCCGCGTTCCCTTGCGAAACACCTATCGCATCGAATTGTCGCTGATCGAGCCCGATCCCGACCAGCCGCGCCACTTCTTCGACGAAGAGGCACTGAAGGAACTTGCCGCCTCGATCCAGGCCCGGGGCATCAGGTCACCGCTTACGGTACGCTGGGAGCCGAGACGCCCAGAAATACCGGCATCATCGACGGCGAGCGGCGCTACCGTGCCGCCGCCATCGCCGGGCTTCACGGAGTTCCCTGTCTTCTTGGAGAAGCCGATTCCCGCAACGTGCTGATCGACCAGATCGTCCACAACTGGCAGCGGGCCGACTTCCGGCCCTACGAGACTGCCGACGCCTTGGTCCGTCTGAAGAACGAATTCAGCATGACGCTGGCCGAAATCGCCAGACTCACCGGCAAGTCGATCGGCGAAGTCGGCAAACTCATCGCCCTGGTCGAAAAGGTCGTTCCGGAAGTTCAGGAGCGGGTGCGCGAGGTCGGCGATGCCTCGCTGACCAAACGCCACCTCTACACGCTCTCGCAGTTGCCTCCCGACCAGCAGAAGCGTCTGGCCGGCCGCATCGAGCGGGAACAACTAACCGTCCTGGAGACCGAGCGGCTGGTTCGCGCCGGCCTCGAACCTGCCAAGCAGCAGCAGATGCATTCCGTCGGCCGGCCGCGAAAGCACATCCGCATTGCGACGAAGTTCGGGCTCGTGCAACTCACCCCCATCGACCCTCAGTTCACCGACGAGACGCTTCTGGCGATGCTCCGCGAGGCCCGCCGGGGACTGAGCGGGGCGGAATTATCCGAACAATAGCCGCGAGGAGTTCTCGGCTTCGATAAGCGGATTGCCGCCTTGCCGAAGTGCGGTTTTCCCAGGGAAACTCCTAGATCAAATCCTCTTCCAGCCGATCGGTCAAGCCGGTTCACGCGCCTTCTGAGCGTCCTGCCCTTTATACTCACCGGCAACGTTTCTATGGCATCCCCACGCAATTTCCTGCCCCGGCTCCGCGTTCTCGCCGCTACCTTCCCGACTGGCGGACGCGCCGCGTCGCTTGGCCGGGCGCAGCTTTCGCTGGTGGAACATGCACTGTGCCCGCTCAATGCCGCCACATCCCTGGGCGGTCCTAACATCCATGAGAGCCGCTACTGGTACACCGACCAGAACCGCCACCGCAAGCAGGCCCGCGTTCGCGTCGCCTGCCCGGATGGACTCTCCCCAACTGATGAGTTCTACCTATGGGGACTCTTGAGCTTGACGTTTTCCCAACCAAGACCTTCCGCCGATTTTTACGCGACGCCCTATTACTGCCTCCGTCAGCTTGGCTACATCGGTCCAAGAGAGGCGAAAACCGGCGGCAAGAACTACGTACTCTTCCGCAGTGCCATCAGCCGGCTTTCAACCGTAAGCTACCGCAACGACCACTTCTACGACCCTCTTCGCGGCGAGCACCGCGACGTGGGTTTTGGGTTCCTGAGCTACAGTCTCCCCTTGGATCCGCGGCTCTTCCCGAGCATGGCGGTTTGCCTGGGATCCGATCTTCTTCGAGTTTTGCCAAGCGGCATCCGGTTCGCTCCGCTTCGACCTCCATACGTACCGTAGCCTCGATCCGGCCGGCCGCCGCCTCTACCTGCTACTGAAAAAGATTTTCTGGCGTAATGATTCTTCTCCTGAGTTCGATCTTCACG
Source organism: uncultured Planctomycetia bacterium (assembly GCA_963719005.1). Classification (GTDB taxonomy): domain Bacteria; phylum Planctomycetota; class Planctomycetia; order Pirellulales; family Thermoguttaceae. The sequence goes on along the minus strand of CAVRAR010000010.1, from coordinate 225,958 downwards.
ATCTTGCGGTCAATGTCATCGGCTTCGCCGCCAGCCATCCCCCCCGTGAACTCAAACGCAAGATTGGCCATTGCATAAAACGGCTTCTCGATTGCGGCATCCTCCGGCTTCCCCCCGGCGTTTTCGATCCCGATGATCTCTTCAGCAAACGAGCCAAGGGACGCTATTCGATCCGCTTTCACCGTGGGCCGCACTTCTTGAATGTCGCGACGAACGCAATTTCCTCCCAGCCGGTGGACTCCCCTCTTCTTGAGTTGCTTCGCACCATCGGCCTTGACGACGCAACAATCAGCCGCATCCTGAAGACGTATAATCCAAAGCTCATTGCCGAGTGCGCCGACATGACGCTTGCCGCCAAGGAACGGTTGGGCGATGGATTCTTCACGAAAAGCCCTCAAGCGTATTTCGTCGATAACCTTCGCGAACAGGCCGCCGGCAGACGCACGCCGCCCGACTGGTGGAGGGATTTGCGCAAGGAGGAAGAACGACGGCGTTGGCAGGCGGATCGCGACGAGCGTGCCGCAACTGCGTCCAGAACTTTCGAGACGGCGTTCGACGCCTACCTGAAGACCGAGGCCCGCGAGGCATTCGATCGGGTAATGGATCGCATCTTCCAAGACTTGAAAGCCGGTGGACAATCCGCCGATGATGCGAAGGAGAATGCCAGCTCATTACGCGCGCACCCATTTCGTGAACCGATTCCGGGCGGAGCATCCCGAATGGAACGAGGACAATCCCTCTCGCTTCAGCGACGCCATGAACCAGTAACGTGTATCCCTGACCCGCCGGGCGTCGCCGCGGGATATTTCTACGTCTGAATCGAGGTTGAACATCGCCGTTTGATTTCGGTCCTTTTCTCGTTTTTTCTTCTGGCAACGTCCTTTTGCTTACATAGATATTTGTAACAGTATATTTGGCGCAGGCACGGGCGCACTGATCGTTGAAGGCAGAAAATAGTTCACCAAGCCGAAAATGCCAATCCAGCCGGTCGAAAACCCATCGCCAAACCGTGTCGCCAAGTCCACTACGTAATCCGAAAAACGTGTCGCAAAGTCCACTCATTCTTGGTGAAAAACCGTGTCGCCAAGTCCACTATCGGCCTCGTGAAACCCCCGCGTCCCACACCGAGGTCTCCCGCGAAGCCATGCGCGGACGGAGCCGACGCAGAAATGGCTCGCGGAAGACGAGAAGTCACCTCTATGAGGGGACCGCACTCGCGATGCTTCGCCCGCGAGCCCCCGCACTAGCACCTGCCCGACGACTCGTACCTCGCCGATCTTTGGCGGGCAATGTGCGGGGGCTCGCGGCCTCCGCGAGTGCGGTCCCGCACATTGCCCGGCCCACGCCGGGGATCGGCCGCAGAGCGGAACGCTCCCCGCCGATCGGCGAGGACAACTTTGACTCCTCTTTACGCCACCACTCCTCCGCGTGTCAGGAACTGCGCGGATTGTCTCCCACTCCTCGGGACGTAGCGACTCGGGTTGGCGACCCTTGAACGCCCCGCCGTGCATCGACAGGTTCCACGCCAACCGCACGCGGCAGTGCTGTGCGATTTCCACGATCGCCTGTTTCGCTCCCCGTTCGCCTTCCTCGTCGCAGTCCAACATCAATGTCACCACGCCGCCGGCTATTGTCTCCGCCAGCCGCTCGATCTTCTCCACCTGTTCGTCGGTGATGGTGTTCGAGCAAAGGCCCACGGCCGGGACGCCGAGAACATCCAGTGCAATCACGTCGTTCGGGCCTTCGACGACGACCAGGCCGATGCCGTGGAGTTTTTCGCGGATTTCCTCCTCGTCGAACCGGTGCTGCCCAAAAAGTTCGTTTCCACGATGAAACCCCTTCACAAAGTGGAATTTCTCGGGTTCTCGATCCTGCTTGTCACCAGCAGCCCATAGCCGATGTTTGACCTCGTACTCTGGGTCGCGGCCGAACCACGTCAACACCTCGCCGTTTTCCGCGAGCATCGGATAGACGATCTTACCCCGCATCGTTCCCCCGGCATGATCGCCGCCCGTGTCACGGGGCAGATAGCCCATACGCCACCGCTTCGACACCTCGGGAGTGAGGAAGGGGCGGCTGCGGAAGTAGGAGGCCGCCTTGGGGTTCATGTTGGCTACGTCCACAATGAACTTTTCATCCAGGTTTACCAGCCCACGGGCACGTTCGTTGTCGGACTGGGCCAGAGGGACGTTCGTCCGTGATTCCCGCTTCGGTGCCGGCGCTGGTTCTGATGAGGGCGGGCCCTCTGTGGCAGGGCTTGGAAGCGGTGGCTCCCCACGAGTCATGGCCAGCAGATCGGCGATGATCGCCTTGAACCGCTCGCCCCTCGGCTTTCCCTCGGAATGTGAGCCCGGCTTCATCAGGTCGCACAGCGACACCAGGTTTCCACCCTTGCCGCAGCCGTATTGGTGGCACCGCCAGATCTTTGCCGGATGCTCGGCTTGGATCGCCAAGGCCCGGTCACCGGTCTGCTCATTGTGACCGCAATTGAGGAAGCACCGCGTGCGGATTTCGTTGCCTACGCGGTGAATCTCGGGCAGCGAAACACCGTAGTAGGCGGCTGCCTGCTCGAATGTCACTTGCCGCATCAATTCATCGACGTTTACGTAGCCGTGTTTCTCACCTGTCATGCAATAGGAAATGGAAGCAAAATCAGGAGGGACGATGGTACGCTCCCTCGGCCCGCAATGCCAACGAATCCCGCCAAACGCTACCTTACCGCTCGGGATACCGAGATCCTGTTCGCTCTTGACCGACTGCCCGCTGACTGTGCGGCAATTACTGAAGCTCAGCGAGACCTTTCGAGAGCAGCGGTTTACCAGTCCCGCGGAGCGTCCAAGACCGCCTGCAAAAACTCTGCGATGCCGGCTGGGTGCGTCGGTGGACGTACGCCACCGCCAGCCGCAGCGGAACGCCCGACTACTACAAGCTCACGCTCCTCGGATACCGCCTGCTCCACGGGGCGAGCGCCACGCCGCCGACGAAGCGATACTTCAACGAAGTCGGCATTGCCCATCAGCACCACACGCACAGTCTTGCCGAGTTCGTCGTCCATACGTTCGTCGCCGCGCATCGCCAGGGCATCGAGATGAAGACACTTCTCGCCGGGAGAATAGCCTGCGGCTCCAGGTCGGCCAGGAGAATCTGTTTCCCGATTGTGCCTTTGAGTTGCACACCCGTGACGGACAGCAGTTCAATTTCTTCGTCGAACTCGACAACGGCACGGAGCGAGTCCGCTCCGACAAGGACGCCGACAGTTGGCAGCGGAAGGTTCGGCTCTACGAGCAGTTACAGGACCAGACGTCTATCCCCACCGGTTCCGCGTGCTGGTCGTCACGACGCGAAGCCGCGAGCGCATTGGACCACATTCTCAGGCCGTTGCGACCGACCACGCCCGCAACCCACGGCGGTCGCTTCTCTATGCGGTCCACCTCGACGACTATCTCTGCCAGGCCGATGCGATCGGAAGCCCTGTTTCCGCGATCATCGCGGCCGGCCCGTCGCACTCATTCCCTAGCCGCCAGGCACAGCCGATCGGCAATATGTCGTCGCGCAATCCGCACGGCTCTGGTAACCTCTTCCACTTGCCGGTAGCCACTCGCCCGTCGCCGCGAGAACCGCGATCGAGCGGGCTCCCCTCTCCGACATCCTAAGCCCTCGGGACAAGCGCCGACCGGAGGTTGAGGATGAACCTCACACGACGCCCGAGGATTCGGCCGACAAAACGACCGAAACGCTTCCCGGATTGGGCACACGGTGCGGGTCAGGCAGGCTTCGGCAGAACCCGCCCGCAGGATCAACGCACGTCCGCGGGCGGGCTTTCGCGCGACGTGCATGAGCCGACCGTGCTCGTCCATGGCACTTGACCCAAGAGTGACCTGAGGCGCACGCTGCGCAGTGATGAACCCGACTGAATTGCCGTCTCGATCGGCCACACGCAAAACACAAGCCCGCGAACAGAAAACGACCGCTCCATATCCGGCTTTACTTCCAACGGCACCTGACCGAACTTGTGCAACTCCTCGGCTATCGCGACGTGCCCTTGGACGACATCGCGCCGCGACTGGCCGCGCTCGACGAGCGGTACGGCCGAGACATCATGGACGCCGCCAGGGAAGAATTGATGGAGATCATCGCAGTCTCGCAGACATCGGCTCGACTGAAGGCGGAAGTCCGCCACGTCGCCCATCAGATTCTCGGTGCCCCGCCGAAGCAAACCTGCGAGCCACTGTCCCATGCGTCCAAAACCCCGCAGCCAGTTGCTCCATCGTCGCCCGCCGGCGCCGTGGCGCAGTCCCGACCGCTCGCTACGTTGCTCGCCCGAGGACATGACGCCGGAAGAACCACCGCTGCCGACGGAGGAGGAGCAATATCTGTTGGCCTACGAAGCCCATGAAGGGACGCTCTATTGCTGCGATCGGCCAAGGCTTAAGTGGTTCGGAGAAATCGAGGATCTTTCCGTGGCTTGCGAGTCCTGCGGCTATGTTCTCTTTGCCCGCGACGAACTCATGCCCGATGGCGGGCCGCCGGGCATCATGCTCGACGCCGCGTCGGATCTCGCCGAATCCTGACCGGTCACCCCTGGGGGTCTTCTTTACAGCATCGGTCGCCGGTTCTACTGTGTTATCCTATCGCCGTGCGCGTCATGCTCAGTGTTCCGGCCGACAATGATCGCGGCCCGCAGTACGTGGAACAGGCGTTGGCCGCGATCCATCAAGCGAACCGGAGTCGGTTGCCCGTCGAGTTCTCTTTCGGACGTCCATCAGCGAACAGTCGACTTGCTCTGCCGTTTCCCGCCGGAGCTTGCGGCCGTCGTCACGTCGCAACTTGCCGCCTACTATCCGACCGCCACGATCGGCCACTTGCCCGACGACGCCGCCGCGCCCCCGGCGAGCTCCAAGACGTGGTCCGCTGAGCTTCGACTTGCATCCCGACCTGTTTCCCATCCGCCGCTATTCGCAGTTCGATGATCCGCTCAATCGCAACGTCTCCGATCCGCTGACCGGCGATCCTTGCGGCGCTCCCCGTCACGCACGGCGACGCTTCACGCCTCCATCGTGATCAGCAGCCCGCCCCGCCAAGGAACCGCCGCATCCGGCAAGCACGAAAGACAGTTCGCCGTCTGGCAGGGCCCTTCTTCCGTAGTCATCCACCGGCTTGCCCGTTGCTATGCCGCTCGCGTGCACCAGTCGAATGGGCATTGCGTTCGCATGGTCGCCACGCTGCTTGGTCTTGCGTCGAGTCTCCGCACGGCCCCGACGCCAGCACCGAGCTCTCACCACTTCGTCCGCTCGCACCCACGACCGGGAAGAAGACCTTCAAGCCGCCGCCGACAAGCTGGGCCGCCACCTGTTTGAGGCGCACATTCGCCTTGCCGTTTCGGCCAATCCGAAGCGATGCCCGCCGCGCAAAAATGCAGCTTCGCCAGATGGCCGGCGCCTTCGGGCAGTTCACCATCCCGCGCATGGCGCAGGTTTCTGCATGTCGCGAGTCCGACGAGATCCATTCTGGGCGGCACCGTTGCCGTGGATTCCTTCTTTCCTGCGAGGAACTGGCCACGCTCTGGCATCCGGCCACAGCCACCGTCCGCGCCCCGGCCATGCAAGTCACCGTGAGCCGCGAACTTGAACCGCCCGTCGATCTTCCATCGGGCACGCACGAACCCGACGTGGCCGTTGTTGGCAAGGTCAAGTTCCGATCCCGCTGCGAAACGTTCGGCATCCGCCCCGACGACCGCCGGCGGCACCTGGCCATCATCGGCAAGACGGGCATGGGCAAGACCACGTTGCTCCAGCAACTCATCGTGTCCGACATGCAGGCGCGGCCGAGGCTTGGCCTTGATCGATCCCGCACGGCGACCTGGCCGATGCGATCCTGGAGCACGTGCCCAAGCACCGCACGAACGAGACGATCGTCTTCGACGCCGGCGACCGGGCATTTCCGCTCGCCTTCAATCCGCTGGCGTGCAGTCATCCCGACCAACGGCCGTTGGTGGCTTCGGGCATCGTCTCCGCCTTCAAGAAACTCTATGGCGAAAGCTGGGGCCCGCGGCTGGAGCACATCCTGCGCAACGCCGTCCTCGCACTCTTGGAAGTGCCCGGACAGTTCTCTTCTTTCGCTCCAGCGATTGCTTGCCGATGCTCATTACCGCCGGGCCATAGTCGCCCGCCTTGCCGACCCCGTGGTTCGCACGTTCTGGCAGCAGGAGTTTTCCGGCTGGAAACCCCAGTACCAGGCAGAGGCCATTGCCCCCGTGCAGAACAAGCTGGGGCACTTCTTGAGCCAGCCGATCCTTCGGGCAATCGTTGGCCAGGCGCGATCCGCCCTCGACCTCCGGCAAGTCCTGGATGAAGGACGGATTCTGATCGTCAACCTGAGCAAGGGGCGGATCGGCGAGGACGGCACGACCCTGCTGGGTTCCCTCCTGGTGACCAGCATCCAACTGGCGGCGATGAGCCGTGCCGATCTTGCCGAGCAAGCCCGTCGCGACTTCTTCCTCTACGTCGATGAGTTTCAGAACTTCGCCACCGACTCCTTCGCCACGATCCTGAGCGAGGCCCGCAAATACCGATTGAGCCTCACGCTGGCCAACCAATACCTCGCTCAGATGGAAGAAGCGACCTTGGAGGCCGTTTTCGGCAACGTGGGCAGCCTGCTCGTCTTCCAGGTGGGCGCACGCGATGCCGAAGCCCTTGCCGAGCAACTCGGCGGCGACGCGACGCCGCAGGACCTGATGGCTCTGCCGCGGTATCGCGCGCTATGCCCGGCTGCTGGTAGACGGGATGCCTAGCCGGCCGTTTTCGCTGGAGACGCTTCCCCCTCCCGTCCACGACGAGCGGCGGGGCCGCGCCGCGATCGTGCGTCGCACGTCCCGCCACCGCTACACCCGACCAGCAAATCAGGTGGAAGCCGAAATCCAGCGGGCGTTTGCCGCTCCGGCGTGACCGTGTGACACCAGCAGCCGTCGTTGTTTGCCCCACCATCCGAGCACGACTGGCAGTTCCCAATTGACGAGGATATCATCCCTGACGTTACCCGTGACCCAACAAGCGATGCCCCCGGAACCCACCATTGAACACGGCTTCTACGTTGACTTGCGGAAGACTCCCGACGGCAATCTAGCGATTTGTCTGAATCCGAGCGGCCGCCGGCATTTCCCGGATATCCAGAACCAGCGAGACGCCCTCGGGATCAACGCCGCCTTGCATGCTCTCCTGGAGGACCATCTGTGCGGCCGTTGGGAAATGGTCCCCCCTGAAGCCATTGGGGCGTTGACCGCCGCGCCGATCCTCTCTGATGAGATCGTTCGCGACGACGAGGGCCGCGTTACCGAAGCGGGCCGCGTGTATTGGTATCCCGACTATCAGGTGAGCGATGAGATTGAGGAAATCCGGCAGAAACTGGTACTTCTCTTCCAGGGCGTCGCATGACTTTCCCTCACGATCGCCCGGCCGTCTCTCCCGCCGTCATTACGCCCGTCCGGTGAACGAAGTGGAGAGGGAGATTCAAGCCGTCTTTGACAGCACTGCGTCGGCGATTTGAGGGATGCAGCCGGTCTAGTTTTGTCGTCTCCTTCATCGTATATTGATGGCATGGTAAAGAACCCGGAAGAACGCCGCGATCGGTATGACGTGTCCGGCAACGTCGAGGCGCAGTACGTTGATGCTGCTCAGACTGTGCTACGGAACAAACTCAGTATCACCGATCTCGCTTCTCTTCAGACTGTCGAAGAACAAGCTCTTGCTCGGGCGTACCGGTTCCTTCTCAAGGAAGTGCGGACCGATACTCGGCTGACGTGTGAACTGCTACAGCACATTCATGCCCGCATCTTTGACGACTTGTACGAATGGGCAGGACACTGGCGGACGGTGTGGATCACCAAGCCAGGGACGACTTGGCCCGCCCCGGATTTTCTGGAACAGAACATGCGTGCGTTTGAAGCCGATGTGTTGGGCCGCTATTCAGCCCGCACGCTCCAAGACGATGAGGCTTTCTGTTCCGCCATCGGCGAGATTCAGGGAGAGTTTCTCGTCATCCATCCTTTTCGAGAAGGCAATGCCAGGGCGATCAAGCTGGCGACGGACCTGCTTGCCGCTCAGACAGGACGGCCGCTGTTGGTCTACGATCAAAGCGACGAAGCACAGCAGCAGTACATCGAAGCCGCCAAAGCTGCCTTCAAGCACCAGTACAGCCCGATGATCGAGATCATCCGCCGGGCACTGGCGCGGGCCAGAATCGCCCTTGAGTTCCGCTCGCAACCGCCGCCGCAACTCCTCGGAGAAAGGAGGAAGGCCCTCGATAACGCTGTTGCGCTCGGTCACGTCCAGAATCCGCTCGACCCGCTCGGCCTCGTCGCGAAGCCACGGGTTAGCCTGTTCAAGCGTCGGTCCCTTTCCAAAGTCGGTCATATTACTATTGTACCATGTTCCCGCGTGCCAAGCCAACTCCGATTCGCTCTGTCTGCCATGAAAATGCTCAGTTTTCACTGGTGGGTTGCTGTTAATTAGTCGAATTCGTGAACTTCGGCTGCCTGTGTTATCCTGTTGTAGCACCGTGATTCCAAGGCCATGACGCCTAATGATCCCGACCACTTGGCGGCATCCATTGACAACCTTGCCAGTGCCATTGAGGGCAACACCGGCGAGATGAAGGCGCTGAGGGATGCCATCGACGATTTGCGGATTTCCTACGAACACGCCGTCCGCAATTCGGACTGTCCGTACCTTACGGAGGCCCAAACAGTGAGAAGCATCCTGCCATCATTTCCATTGGACGATGCCTTGGAAATGGGACTGACGGCCGAGCAGATTCGGCAGGCAATTGCCGAGGGCGTGACGACCGCGATGGGCTTGCGTCGGATCGAGAAGAACGCCCGGGGCGAGGAGATTCCCGAGTCCATCGCGTGCGCCCATTGTGACGCGAGTTCGCCGCCATCCCTTTCCGCGGCACTTGAGGAAGGATGGACAGATCTCTGCTGTGACGATGGCCCCGGTTGGAATTATCTTGGCATTTGTCCGGAGTGTCAGGCCCAGGAGAATGAAACAACCGAATCTGAATGCCCTCCGCCAGCCCCCCAAAAAAGCCTCTTTGGCTGACTGCGGGCTCGCACCCAGCAACCAGTTCCAGTCGAAAAGTGCGATCTCCCGCACTGGCGACACGTCGGACGCCATCTGCCGAAGTCTCTATAACTTGGGCTGTGATTGCGGCTTGTGCCAGCGCCCTGCGTCCCAAAATCTCACCGCACCACCTGGTAATGGTAGCAAATGCTTCCGTGTCACGCTAAAATGCTGTCTTGTATTGCGTTACAGCCGAGGTTTGCTTACCCCCCGCCAGCCGATAAATGCCGCCGGGCGGTTCGCCTATTTCCTCGATTTCGTGTGGATTATCAAACCAGTAAAGCCGTGGCGATTCAGAGTATCAAGGCCGGGAGCATCGTTCGTGGACCCACCTTGCCAGAGGCCATCGAGGTTTTGGCAACGGTGCCGATGGGCAATTCACTCAAGGTGATTGGGCGTGGGCTGAGCACCGGCTACACCCACGATCCAATTCTCAGCGCTGAACAGATCGCCCACCTCACAGTCTCTGCTGACCGAGTCCCCTTCGACGGCGACGCCCGATTGTTCCGCCTCGGGGTCGAAGCCTACCGCCTCGGCTTGGCCTACGACTACGATCCGTACTTCTCACTGTCCATTGCCCGTGTCGATCCACTGCCACACCAATTGGAGGCAGTCTACGACTACTTCTTGCGTCTTCCTCGCATCCGATTCCTCTTGGCTGACGATCCTGGATCGGGCAAGACGATCATGGCCGGTTTGCTGCTAAAGGAACTGAAGGCCAGGGGGCTGGTAAGCCGCACGCTGATTGTCGCACCGGCCAATCTCACCTTCCAGTGGCAACGCGAGTTGTCCGATAAGTTCCGCGAGAAGTTCGATCGTCATTCGGGGCAGCGTCCTCCGCGCCAACTACGGCCAAAATCCCTGGCAAGAGCACGATCAGGTGATCACGTCGGTTTCCTGGGTATCGGTGGTTGAGGACGCTCGGGAAAGCCTACTGCGATCCCGCTGGGATCTGATCATCGTCGACGAAGCGCACAAGATGAGCGCCTACGCCGACGACCGCAAGACGCTGGCCTATCGGCTGGGCGAATCCCTATCGCAGATGACCGACCACTTCTGCTGATGACAGCAACGCCGCACAAGGGCGATCCGGAACACTTCCGCCGATTCCTCGCGCTCTTGGACCCAGACGTGTACGGCAGCATCCAAAGCCTCAAGCAGGCGATGCGCGAGCATGAAGCACCGTTCTACCTGCGTCGCACCAAGGAAGCCCTGGTCTCTTTTCCCGATCCCGATACAGGCGAAGTCCGCAAGCTCTTCACCAATCGAGAAGTCCGCACGGCCGCGTTCAATCATGGACGGCGAGGAGTTGGACTTCTACGACGCCCTGGCTCGCTACGTCGAAGACCAATCGGCCTTGGCCGCCAGTGAGGAATCTGCCCGCAGGCCGGGCCGTCGGCTTTACGATGGCGATGCTCCAACGGCGCATGGCTTCGTCGATCTACGCCGTCCGCCGCAGTCTGGAAAGGATGCGTCACCGGCGGCAGAAGATTCTCGACGACCCGGAGGCATACCGCCGGGAGCAGATCGAGCGGCGTGTGCCCGACGACTTCGAGGATCTGACCGAAGAAGAGCAACAGCACATCGTCGAGCAGTTGGAGGAGGAGGTTCTATCGGTTGACCCCGCCGTGCTGCGCGACGAAATCCAGCGACTGACCAAGCTCATCGATCAGGCCCAGGATGCTGGAAAGCCGCGACATCCAGACAAAACTCAACAAGCTGCGGTCGTTGCTGGTGGAACAGGGCATCTTCGAGGACCCGAAGATGAAGCTGCTCATTTTCACCGAGCACAAGGACACGCTCGACTACCTGGCCGGCGATGGCCACGACGATCGGCCCGTGGGCAAGCTCCGGGAATGGGGACTCACGGTCACGCAGATCCACGGCGGCATGAAGATTGGCGATCGCGACACGCCCGGGACGCGCATCTGGGCCGAGCGCGACTTCCGGAGAACGCCCAGGTGCTGGTGGCCACCGAGGCGGCCGGCGAAGGCATCAACCTCCAATTCTGCTGGCTGATGATCAACTTCGACATCCCTTGGAACCCGGTCCGCCTCGAACAGCGGGTTGGCCGCATCCATCGTTACGGCCAGGAGAAGGACTGCCTGATCTTCAACTTCGTGGCCCAGAACACCCGCGAAGGGCCGCGTCCTGCAGAAGTTGCTCGACCGCCTGAGGGAAATCCGCAAGGAACTGGGCACCGACCAGGTGTTCGACGTGGTGGGCGAGGTGTTTCCCGCCGAACCATGCTGGAGCAGTTGCTTCCGCGAAGATGTACGCCCGCCAGATCGACGAGCACCAGATCCAAGACCGGATCGTCCGCGACATGAGCCCCGACCGGTTCCGGGCCATTACCGAGTCGGCCCTGGAGGGCCTCGCCCGCAAGGAACTGAATCTGTCGGCCATCGTCGGCCGGTCGGCCGAGGCCAAGGAACGGCGGCTGGTTCCCGAGGTCGTAGAGCAGTTCTTCGTTGCAGCCGCGCCCGAGACGGGCCTGCGCCCAAGAAACCTGTCGCCAAAGGAAAGCGACGTCTATCAGCGTCGGCAAGATGCCGCGCAATCTGCTTCCCGTCGGCGACCGTCAGGAATCACGCTTCGGACGACTTGGCCGCGACTACGGCAAGATCGTCTTCGACAAGACGCTGCTGCCTTCCGATCCGACGCTGGAATGGGTAACGCCCGGGCATCCGCTTTTCGAGGCCGTTCGGATGCGATCTGCTTACACGTATCCAAGACCACCTGCAGCGGGGAGCAGTGTTCTTCGATCTCCATCGGAACAGCCCAGCCGCTGCTCGACATATTCGCAGCCTCGATCAAGGACGGGCGGGGCAACGCCATCCATCGTCGCCTGTTCGCCGTGGAAACCGCGGCCACCGGCGAGATGCGCAGTCCGCGAGCCGACCATTCTGCACGATGTCGCCCCGGCGCCGGCCGGCACGCACGCCACCCGAGCAACGGCTTTGTGCTGCCGGATCGCCAGCGAGGTGCGAGCAGTTCCTCTACCAACACTCGCTACAACCCTGGGTGACGCAGGTGGCCTCAGTCGCGGCGCAGCGAAGTGGATCGCGTCGCCCGGCACGTCGAAATCAGCCTGAATGCCCTGATCGACCGCCAGCAGGTCCAGTTGGCCGAGTTCCTCAATCGCCAGATGGAAGGCCAGACGGTCCAAGGGCTTGATGGCCTGATTGCCCAGGCCGAACAGCACCTCGACGAGCTGAACAGTCGCCTGGAGACACGGAAACGCGAGTTGGAACTCGAACGCCAATGCACGGTTGCCGACATCAACCATCTCGGCCGGGCGTGGGTTGTGCCGCACCCGGAGCGGACCAGCCCGCAACTTGCTCCGATGGTTCGAGACGATGAAATTGAGTGCATCGCCATCGCCGTTGCCCGCAAGTTCGAGGAAGACCGTGGCTGGATTGTGGAAAGCGTCGAGTCGGAGAATCGAGGGTTCGATCTCATCTCGTGCCGGCCGCACCCGGAAGACCCAAAGACCTTCATTGAGGTCCGGTTCATCGAAGTTAAGGGACGAGCTGGCCAGGGTGAGGTGGCGCTGACCGAAAATGAATATCGTACCGCTGAGAGATTGAAGAAAGACTATTGGCTATACGTGGTCTTCCACTGTGCCGGGAATCCGCAGTTGCACGCGATCCGCGATCCCGCCAGACTCGGCTGGCAGCCAATTGTTACTGTTGAACATTATCAGCTTAGTGCCGCGTCAGTTGCCGCGGCGAGCAAGGAGAGGCTATGAGCTACAAGCCACGTACTCTGTTCCGTTTGATCGAGGACACCAACGTCTCGCTCTTCCTTCCCCACATCCAGCGTCCGTTCGTATGGGACGAAGAGCAGATCGTACGGCTCTTCGACAGCCTGATGCGAGAATACCCAATCCAGACTCTGCTATTCTGTGCACGAAGGATCGGATCAAGGCCCGCAGGTTCATGTCGTCGGTCGAGTGGGATGCAGACCTGTCCAGCCTTTACGATAGGGCAAAGAGCGACGAGGGCGTTGAAAAGGTATTTGTCCTGGATGGCCAACAACGCCTTCAGTCATTGTACTCCATGTTCAACGGCGCCCTGAAAGCATCTGATGGCAAGACGGACTTAGAGGCTTACATTGATGTGACCGGGGGTGGCAAGCTCATGGACGACGGACTCCTTCACCGTCTTCAGTTCCACGCCAATCCTCAACCCCTTCCGCTTTACCGTCTCCGAAACTTGATTGGTGTTGACACGAAGAAGAACGCGCTCAAATTGGCCAAGGAACTTAATGACAAGCTGGATACTGTGCTCAAGGATACGGGTGACGCGGCTCGTGAACGCCAGGATCGCGTTCGTGAGAATTGCAGCCAGATCTGCTCTGTTCTCTTGGAAGAGAAGCACTTCTGGGTGGAAGAACTGGATGGCGTGGCAAACGAATACCCCTACAAGAAGATTCTGGACATTTTCGTCCGTGTCAACTCTGGGGGAACGAAGCTGGATGCTTCGGACCTCATGTTTGCGGCGATGAAGGAGGGGTGGGGTGAGATCGAACAGAACGTCGAAAACATTGTCGATATCTTGAACGATGGTCGTCTGTGTTTCGACAAGACCTTCGCTCTAAAGTGTTTGGTCGTAGCCCACGGCAAGGGCTCTGAGTTGACATCAGACAAGTTCACTTCGCCCGAGGGTGAGAAGCTGATCGACACCATCGAGGCCAACTGGCCGCGCGGAGGCTGCATTCCAGGAACTTCGGGACTTCATCGCGAATTATCTGAAGCTTTACGCCGACAAGGTAGTCCGTAGCTATGGCAGCTTCGTGCCGTTGTTCGACTATTTGTATCACAATCCTAAGCCAAACGAGGGCAACCGCGTCTTAATGCGGGCGTACTACTACAAGTCCCAGCTTTTCAATTGGTATGGATCGCAAACCGACAACGTCATTAACGCGATGCACACCCGCGTGGGAAAACCGTTGCCCACTGGTTTTCCGATCACATCGATCATGGACTACTTCCGGGACTCGCGAAAGGCGGAGACAGAACTCCAGCTTAGTCACTTGCTCAATATGCGACTGAGATTCATCATCCTGAACCTCATTTACGTGGAACGATTCGGAGCGAGCCCCTTCAACGTGTGCTTCAAGGGCAACGAGCCGCATGTGGATCATATCTATCCACAGAGTCCTCTAAAGAACGCGTTGGGCTTGCCAACCGAGGAAGTGAACCACATGGGAAACTATCGGTTTGTGGGCGCGACCGACAATATTCGTAAGAGTGCAGAACGGCCGGCCGCATTCTTCGGAAGGCTCAAGGGACTTGGTGTGGACATCGCCAACCACTTACTGCTGGGCGAGTTTTCAGATGATCCCGCCAAGCTTGTTTTCGACGTGGCAACATACCGCAATTTCCGCGATCGGCGGCTGAAGGCGATATTCGACATAGCTGACCCAATTGTGAACGCCGAGAAGCACCGATAATGGACTACCCCAAACGACTGATCGAGGTTGACCTGCCGATTGCCCGAATCTCCGCCCACTCGCGGCGGGAGAAGTCGATCCGGCATGGGCATATTTCGACGCTGCATATCTGGTGGGCGAGGCGACCGTTGGCAGCGTGTCGGGCGGTGATCTGCGCGGCGCTATGGCCTGACCCGGCCAGCGAGAATTGCCCGCAGGCGTTCCGGGATGCGGCAGCGCGGCACATCATGGAGTTCGCCCGCCGGGCCGATGGTGACATGAAATTGCTGGCAACATCGTCCAAGGAAGGAAAGGGCCGTTGGGCGGCGCTGGTTAAGACGCCGATTAGTCCCGAGCCGACTGACGAAGCCGAATTGCTGATACTGCGTGTATCGCTCTTGGACTTCATCGCCGATTTTGCCGACTGGGACAACTCGACAAGCCAGCCGTATCTGGAGACTGCCCGGGCGCTGACACAGGCATCCCACGAGGCGTTGGGCGGCGAGCCAGGCACCCGGCCGTTGGTGGTCGATCCATTCGCCGGCGGCGGTTCAATCCCGTTGGAGGCGCTGCGGGTCGGGGCTGACGCTTTTGCAAGCGATCTGAACCCCGTGGCGGTGCTCTTGAACAAAGTTCTTTTGGAGTACATCCCGACATACGGCGAGCGATTAGCTGATGGAATCCGTCGGTGGGGCAAATGGGTGAACGAGCAAGCGGAGAAGGAACTAGCGAAGTTCTATCCCACGGATCCGACTGGTGCTGCATCAGTCGCCTACCTTTGGGCGAGGACGATCCAATGCGAGGGGCCTGGCTGTGGAGTCGAGGTGCCATTGATTCGTTCATTATGGCTAGCAAAGAAAGGCGGCAGGGCAGTTGCACTGCGAATAGTTCCCCGTCCCGAAGTAAAGAGAGTGGATTTTGAGATCGTCGAAAAAGCCAAAGCCGAAGACGTGGGCAATGGAACTGTCCAACGTGGTTCGGTGACTTGCCCAGTCTGCGGCTATACCACGCCCGTTACGTCGATGCGTCAGCAATTGAAGAAGCGACACGGTGGAGGGGCAGATGCACGAATGTTCTGTGTCGTGTTGTCGCAACCGACGGGGCCTGGCCATCTCTACCGGCAACCCAATGATCGCGATATGGAAGCTGTACACGCCGCGGAGAAGGAACTGAAGGAGCGTGAAAGGAGACATCCGGGGCCCCTGAGTCTAGCACCTGATGAAGACATCTGCCTTAACGAGATTCGCAGAATAAATGTGCCAATTTATGGCATGGCGAGGTGGCGTGACCTCTTCACACCTCGGCAGGTCTTAGTCATCGCTTCACTGTTGCGTCTCATAAGTGAAGTTGAAGAAAAGCTAACTGCAGAATGCGGGCATGAGTTGGCCATCGCAGTTCGGACCTGCTTGGCATTGGCCGTCAATAAGTGCGCGGACTACTGGAATACCATAGCAACGTGGATGCCACGCGGCACTGTCGGACACTGTTTTGCACGCCAGGCAATTCCGATGACGTGGGACTTCGTTGAAGCCAATCCCATCGCCGACTTTCACTGCGCTTGGCATGAAGCCTTCGAATGGGTTGCGGCGGTATGCGATTCCGAAGCCAGGGCGGAGTCGCAGGCCGGGCATGTTGACCTCGCGTCCGCGACGGCAAATCCTCTCCCTGATGATTCAGTTGATGCTTTGGTGACTGATCCACCCTATTACGATGCCGTGCCTTACTCGCACCTTTCGGATTTCTTCTATGTTTGGCTACGTCGTGGGCTTGGCACTGTCCATCCATTGCTATTCTCTCGGCCGTTGGTGTCAAAAGACCAGGAGATTGTCGTAGATCGACCACATGAACTGAGCCATTCCCAACACGACATCACATTCTACGAATTGGAATTGACAAAGGCGTTTGCCGATAGCAGGCGTATTCTGCGGCCCAACGGCGTAGGTGTGATCGTCTTTGCTAGCAAGAGCACAGCCAGTTGGGAGGCCATCCTCAAAGCCGTTGTTGATGCTGGCTGGACTATTACTGGCTCGTGGCCGGTGGATACAGAACGTGAAGCCCGAATCGCCGCACAAGGTCAAGCCAGGCTAGCCTCGTCCGTCCATCTCGTCTGTCGTCCACGCGAGAATCCTGATGGTTCGGTGCGAGACGATGATGTTGGCGAATGGCGGGATGTACTCGGGGAGTTGCCGAAACGGATTCACGAATGGATGCCACGGCTCGCGGAGGAAGGTGTGGTGGGCGCGGACGCCATCTTTGCATGTCTCGGTCCAGCGTTGGAGGTCTTTTCACGCCATTCCCGCGTGGAAAAAGCCAGCGGCGAAGCCGCCACACTCCGCGAATACCTAGAACATGTATGGGCAGCCGTTTCGACGGAGGCATTGTCGATGATCTTCAAGGATGCCGATGCCGCCGGCCTGGAACCCGACGCCCGGCTGACCGCCATCTGGCTGTGGACGTTGGGCGGTGGATCGGGAACGACCAACGGGAACGGACAGACGAGTGGCGATAGCAGCCCAGAGGAAGAAGGAGAGCAGGAGGCAGACGAGGATGGGGAGTCCTCGGGCGGGAAGACTGCCAAGATTAGCGGCTATGTTTTGGAGTTCGACGCCGCCCGCAAGATCGCGCAGGGCTTGGGAGTTCATTTGGAGAAGAGTGAGTCCATCGTCGAGGTCAAGGGCGAGAAGGCCCGGCTGCTGCCGGTTGCCGAGCGGACAGGACGCCTCTTCGGCAAAGAGGCAGAGGCCGCAAGTCCCTCGGGTGGGCGGAAACGCAAGAAGATTAAACAGAAGACGTTCTTCGAGGAACTCGACGAGGCCGAAGCGGCCGAGGCCGGCTGGGGCGAACTCAAAGGGCCGCCACCGGGCAGCACTGTCCTCGATCGGTTGCACCAGACGATGATCCTATTCGCCGCGGGCCGCGGCGAACTGTTGAAGCGTTTCCTTGTGGACGAGGGCATCGGAACCGATGCCCGGTTTTGGAGACTGGCCCAGTCACTTTCCGCGTTGTATCCACGTGGCAGTGACGAAAAACGCTGGGTAGACGGCGTGCTGGGCCGCAAAAAGGGGTTGGGATTGTAGCCGACGAACATGGCCAACATACTCGAAACATGGCGATCGACATTCCTGGACCAAATCCAGCAAACCTGGATGGCCGAGGATCTGAAGCGCAGCTGCGCTGGCCGAAGACCTGACCAGTTGGACCACGTACCTCACCACGGCTGTCGTCAAGTCGTGCGAACCGCTCGGCTGGGATGCGGCCGCCAAGTGGAACCCGTCGAAGCGGCTGCCTCAGCACGGCAAGGAGTACCTGAGCATCGACGTGACGGCCTTTCCGCCGGTTCCCGCGGGCCAGACGGTGCTGTGGCCGTTGCCGATCGCCGTCTTCGAGTTGGAGAACCACCGCAAGGACCAGCGGGTCGCCTACTCGTTGTGGAAGGTGCTATGCGTCCGCGCCGCGCTCCGCGTGGTGATCGCGTATCGGCCAGACGAGGAGCAAAGCCGTTCGCTTGGTCACCGCCTTACGTCGAGACGTGATCGGCAGCATGAGCACCGAGCAGCGTGCGGGCATGGACGGGCAGATCGTCGTTATCGTCGGCAATCGCGGAGAAGGCGAAACCTTCCCCTGGGGATACTTCAAGTTCTGGCTCTTGGACAACAACCTGGGCCGATTCGACAAGGTCTAACAGCAAGCGTCAACGGCAGTTGACGACATCAAATCACGAATGAAGGGAATAAGCTATGGCAAACCTCAGACCTTGGTATCAGGTTGTTCACGCCCCGCGAAGACCTGCGTGAAAACCGCCCGCTGGATGCGTCGGAGTTCGCCATCCACATCGACCACATCCGCTACGGCCGGGCGCATAAGGACTACGTCGATCCCGAGCGATTTTTCGCCCGCACGTATGTTACCGACAGTTTTCTCGAACTGTCGTCCCAGGTGGTGCGGCGGCTATCGGGCATCCAGTTGGAGACCTCGGCCGTATTCAACATGGCCACGCAGTTCGGCGGCGGAAAGTCGCACTCGCTGGCGGGCCTCCTCCATCTGGCGAAGAACGGCGACAAGGGAAAGGCGTGGAAGGGCGTTGATCGGATTCTCGCCAAGGCTGGCGTGGACACGATCCCCGAGGCCGCCGTCGCAGTGTTCATGGGCAAGGAGTTCGACTCGCTCAACGGCCGTGGCGAGGAAGGTGAGCCGAAGCGTCGAACGCCCTGGGGCGAAATCGCCTGGCAACTCGGGGGAGCCGAGTCGTTTGCCGTCGTCGAGCAGCACGAGCGGGAGTTCATCGAGCCGAAAGGCGACGCTATCCGTGCCATGCTGCCGAAGGATCGCCCAGTGCTGATCCTGATGGACGAGATCATCAGCTACGTCAGCACCTATCGGGGCAAAGGCTACGGCGCCAAGCTGTACAACTTCATGGACTGCCTGGGCGAGACGGCCCGGGGCGAAAAGAACGTGGCGGTCGTTGTGTCGGTGCCGGCCTCGGAGTTGGAATACACGACGGACGACACCGCCGACGAGGCCCGGTTCAAGAAGATGCTCGACCGCGTGGGCAAGGCCATCATGATGTCGGCCGACCGGGAAATGGCCGAGATCATCCGCCGCCGGCTCTTCGATTGGGACGGTATGCCCGACGACGGGCGCAAGACCGCGGCCGCATATCGCGGAATGGGCAGTGGAACATGCGACGGAATTGGCGGGTTTCGACCGTGACAACGCCTATGAGCTGTTCCTGTCGTGCTATCCATTCCATCCATCGGTGCTGTCGGTCTTTGAGCGGAAATGGCAGAGCCTGCCCCGCTTTCAACGCACCCGCGGCGTACTGCGCATGCTGGCGTTGTGGGTCGCGTACAACTACCAAGAGGAGCACCGGAAGAACACCAAGGAGCCGCTGATCACGCTTGGGGCTGGCACCGCTGGAGGACCCGACGTTTCGGGCCGCCATGTTCGAGCAGTTGGGCAACGACAGCCTTGAGGTTCCGGTGACCACGGATATTGCGGGCAAGGCCGACGCACACGGGGTCCGGCTCGACAAGGAGGCCGACGAAGCCATCCGCAAGGCCCAGTTGCACCGGAAGGTGGCCACCACGATCTTCTTTGAATTGAACGGCGGCATGAGTCAAGCCCATGCAGAAGCGACGCTCCCGGAGATCAAGAGCGGGCGTTGGCGGTCCCGACGTCAACACCGTCGATGTTGACAACGTCCTTGAGGGCCTGGCGGGGAGTTGCTTCTACCTGAATTGGGAACGGAACCGCTATCGGTTCGGGCTGTCGCCCAACCTGCAACCAGATCCTGATTACCCGGCGAGGCGCTGTCGCTCCCAAGGCCATCGATGAGCGGGTCAAGAAGGATACCGAGTCGATGTTCGGCAAGGGGACAAAGGAACTGCTCCGCCGGCCGTTTCCGACCAAGACTACCGACATCGAAGATCGACCGGTTCTTACCCTTGCGTACCTCAGCTTGGAGCTACCTCGGCCGGCGATCCGGCGACCATCGCATTGGTTGACTCCATCATCCGCAATTCCGGGTCAACCGGGCGAACCTTCAAGTCGGCGCTGATCTTCGTCGCCCCCGACCAGTCGCAGAAAGTGCTGGATGCTGCTCGCAACGTTATCGCTTGGGAGGACATCGACGACGATGAGGAGACGAAACGGCGGATTGAGGGGCCCCAGAAGGATGTGCTGACCCGCAACCTTCGCAATGCCAAGAGCGATTTGAAGGAAGCCTTGTGGCGGTCCTATCACCACCTGTACTGCCTGGGCAAGGACAATACGGTTCAGCACTATCGACATGCCGGAAACCACCTCCAGCGCAGCGGAGAACATCGTCAGTCTGATTCTCAGCCGACTTGTACGGGCGGGACATCCTGGCAAAGGACGGCATCGGCCCGACCAAGATCGTGAAGTACTGGCCGCCGGCGCTGGTCGAGTGGTCAACCAAGGGCGTGCGCGATGCATTTTACTCGTCGCCACAACTCTACCGCCTGCTCAACCCGGACATGGTGAAGCGAGCCATCTGCGTCGGCGTGAGCGACGGCACGTTCGCTTATGTTACCAAGGATGAGTCGGGCAACCTGAAGATCGTGAAGATGAAGGAGACCCTGATCGACACCGACGTGGACATCTCCGACGACTTCTTCATCCTCAAGGCGGCCGACGCCCAGAAACTTTTGGATCCGCCGAAGCTCGCTAGGCTGTGCATTCGCCCGGAGCGCGTGCGATCAAGGTCGGCGAACAGGCGTCCTTCGCAGTCTCCGGCATCGATCAGTACGGGCAGCCATTCGCGGTCCGTACGGTCACATGGACGCCGGCGGGCGGCACGATCTCGCCCGACGGGCTCTTCACGGCCGGCGCCACCGGCGGCCAATACAACGTGCGGGCCGAGGCCCAGGGCGTCGAAGCCATAGCCGAAGTGCGGATCAGGACCGAGGCCGAGCACCACGAGGCGGAAAAGGAAAAGGAGAAGGAACGCGAACAGGAAAGCGGCAAACGGTACATCCGCTGGCGTGGCCGCATTCCGGCGCAGAAATGGACCAACTTCTACATGAAGGTCCTCACCCGCTTTGCCTCGTCGCCTGATCTGAAACTTGAAGGTCAGCTTTGAGGTTCCCGTGGAAGCCGACCAGGGCCAAACCAAGGCCGACGAGACCCGCTCGGGGCTAAAGGAGTTGGGGCTGGATGATGACCTGTCGTTGACGTAATTGTCCGCTCCTTGAAACGAGTGAAAGTCCGCACGATCTCTCTCCGCACCCTGATAACAAGAGCCCAGCCATTCACGCAGGTCGCACATGAGCCCACGAAAACCACGGAATGAAGGAAAGACCCGTTTCACCTTCTGGCTCCCTGATGCTACAGCAGAGCAATTAGAAGAGCTTCAACACACCCAGGGAAAAGGATCTCTGGCAGAGGTCGTTCGCGATGCCATCGAGGTCTACGTTTCCCTGTTGGAGGCCCGCGACCGAGGCGTCCGCCTCTATTTCCACGATGAGAAAACCGAGGAAAAAGGCCGGATCTGGCTACTTCCGGGGCGCGCTGCCCAAATAAAAATCACCGGCTCACCCGTTTTGGGTATTGAAGTGTGAAGTAATCCGCATATAATCATACATTCAGTGCAGGAACTTTCACCTTTCAACTTCGGCCTTGCTGGTTGCGTACCTCGTGCCGGGATTCGTGATCCTATGGGGATTCAGCTTCCATTCCGCGACCGTTGCCGTTTGGCTTGCCAGCCCGCCGCAGAACACGCCGACGGTCGGCGGCTTGTTCTACGCGACGCTTGCGTCGGTCGCTTGCGGCATGATTGCCAACGTTTTCCGCTGGGCCATCATCGACACGATCCATCACCACACGGGCGTGCGAATGCCACGCTGGGACTTCTCCCTCTCGATCAGGAGAGGCTCGGCGGCTACGAATTGCATCGTGGAACTCCACTACCGGTATCATCAGTTCTTCGCGAACATGCTCATTGCCCTCGTGTTCACGTATATCGCCTACCGCTCCACGCCGAGCGGTTCCGCGACGCACGTTCGGCATGATGGATGTAGGCTTCGTTGTTGTGTGTGTCGTTCTATTCCTGGGTTCGCGCGATGCCCTGCAGAAGTATTACCGAAGGGCCGGCGAACTCCTCACTCCCAACCGATAGGAGGTGTGTCATGGCGAACGGTGGCGACAAGGCCCACCACGGCGAGAAGCACGTGGAGCCGAAGGAGCCCGAAGGCTGCGGCTGGCAAGCCGACCAGCGGCCAAGTAAAACGCCCGTCCACGGGCAAGTAATGCGGGAGAAACGTCTGAGTCTTCTCCGTGGCAACGGACATGACTGGTGCAGGGCGGCCTGGAGTCGTCTCCCACCTCTCACCGCCGGTCATGGCCATTCTTTCCTTGCAGGCGCGATACTTCTTCCCTCTTCGTATGGCGCGGATCGACTTTCTCCTTCCCGAATCCAACCAGGTCTGGCAACATCTGGAGACCGCCGCGGCACGGTCGCACCACGATGCCCGTCGAGTCTACGATGATTTTCTGGCCGCGACCATTCTGCGCCCTTTCGGGCGGCCAGATGGAAGAGCGGTATCTTCAGACCGTCAAACCATACAGCGAAGGAAAACCTGGGCGGCGGGCTATCGACGCCTTTCCGGCTGCCCTTGCCGCCGTGATCGACGCCATGGAAAAGACCCGGCAAGACATCTTGGGCGACATCTTTCAAGGCGCGATCACCCACGGCCACAACGGGCAGTTCTTCACGCCGGAGAACGTCTGTAAAATGATGGCCCAGATGACCGTCGACTCGGAAGCACGGAGCGTGTTCGACTGCTGCTGTGGCTCGGGCCGGCTCCTCTTGGCCGCCGCCGATATCAACCCGCAAGCAGAGTTCTTGGGCCAGGATGTCGATCTGCGGTGCGTCCACATGACCGCCATCAATCTCGCCCTACGAAACCTCTGCGGTTGGGTCTATCCACGGGAACTCCCTCTCCAGCGAGCAATGGCTGCATCTATCGAACCGGCTTCAACGGCAAGGGCGTGATCGCGGAAGTTGAACCGCAGGTGTGCCCGGAGCCGGTGAAGCGAATCGTCACGGAAGTCCATTCCGCCGCCACACAGCTTGTTCTGTTCTGAATCGTGCCGTTCGACGAAACCCGCCATAGCCCCATTGGCGTCAAGCCGATTTCGTCGCTAGTCATTCGTCCGAGTGGATGCAGAGAACGCATCTTGCATTGCGCGCGGTTTCCGAAGCCTCTACGCTGATTTTTGCTGCTCCTTCACATCTTCCGAAACCTCTTGCCACGGAGAAACACTATCGTGACGAATCTCACGAAAGCCCACGAGGAACTGTACCGCCGAACGCCCGATGAGACGTTCGCGTCGATGCAGGATCTCTGGGACCACTGCTACCGTCAGAAGGAACAATCCGCTGATCGGTGGCATCCCCCGACGTGCTCTTTCGACCGGGGCGGACAATCACACCTTGGTCCTGACGCTGGGAGACGACGGCGCGTTCTCCATGAACGACTGGTCCTTCTCTCAACCTTTGCCGATTGGCCGGCGTGAGCAAGGACACAGTAAACCGTCTCTCTCCCGCCAACCGCCAGCATCGTGCTGGCGGAGACGTTGCCCGAAGCGGCAACAAGCCGTTTCAGATTCTCACGCGAAGAGGATCGAATCCGCTCCCTCCACGGCGCGAGCTACACGCGCCTCTGGAACGTCGGATCTGCTCTCGATGATCCGCGAGTTTGCCACCGATTTCCAACCGCCTCAACAAGCCGTCACCGGCGGCACCGGCCTTTACTGCCGGCGAGCAGGACCTGTTCCTGTTCCTGATCGACCCGCTGGGCTGGGTCGAAATTGAAGGCGAAAGCTACGCCCCGGGGTTCTTCGTCTACAACTCGGAGGTCGGCCGCCGGTCGCTGGGCTGCGAGACGTTTTGGTTCCAGGCCGTCTGCCAAAACCATCTCGTGTGGGATGCGACGGAAGTCTGCGAGTACTCTCGCAAGCACACCGCAAACGTCCATGAAGGACTGTCAGAAATCCGCACCATGATCGAAACACTCGTCGCCAATCGCGACGCCCGCAAGGATGGATTCGTTGCGGCCGTCCGCAAGGCGATGGAGACGAAACTCGGCGACGACGCCGAGGAGACCCTCAAGCAACTCACGAAGAACGGAATCCCCCGTAGCGTGGCAAAGGAAGCCCTTACCATTGCCCAGGAGAAAGGCCGCTTTACGGTCTTCTCGGTGGTCGACGCCTTGACCAGGCTCTCGCAAAAGAGCCAGTACGCAGGCGACCGCGCCGAGGCGGATCGAAAGGCTGCCGAACTCCTCACCCTTGTTGCATAGGAGAAACCAGCCGTGACGCCAGAGAATACTGCCGTCGAACCCGATTCTTTTGAACCCGATGCCTTCGCTCCCGAAACCACCGAGGGGCACCGGCCCCGGCAGAAGCCCGTAGTCACCTTCGGCCCCTACGCCACGGGCTCGGGCTTCGTCGAGGTGAGCGTTTGGCAGAACGTCCATCCCGGCCAGAACGGGGATCGAACGGTTTACTCCGTCTCGTTCCACCGTTCGTACAAGGACGAAGCCAACGAATGGCAGAAATCCCAATCGCTCTTCACGAGCGATATTCCCCCCTTGATACTCGGCCTGAACAAGGCTTACGAGTTCGTTCTTTCCCGCAAGCAGCGGGAGAGGACGTAGAGTCCTTTCCGAAAGAGCAGCACCGCCCCCTCCTGGAAACGGGAGGGGGTTTCATTGCGTCTTTCGATCACGTCCTTTCCAGTCGGCGGCTTCCCATATCTTCACCCCGTCGCCGGAGCCAGCCGAGAGAATGCGTTTGCCATCGGGACTGAACGCCACGCTGACAATACTCTTCTTGTGATGGAGCGTCAGAAGTTCTTGCCCGGTGGCGGCATCCCATATCTTAATCGACGTGTCATCGCATCCGGAAACGATGCGTTTGCCGTCGGGGCTAAACCCAACCGCCGTGACATTGCCGCCGTGCCCCCGAAGAGCCTTCTGGAATCGTCCGCTGGGAGCGTCGAACAGCCGCACCTCCGCGCCCACGCCCGTGGCAATCCGCTCCCCATTTGGGCTGAACGCGACGTTCACGTGCGATGAGTTTCCCCGCTGGATGGACCATTCATTCTTCCCTGTGCTCACCTGCCAAATCGCCATCGTGCCGTCGCCAAATCCCGAACCCAGACGCTTGCCATCGGGACTGAACGCCACGCTGTTAACCCGCTTGCCGCGCACTAGCGTCAGCACCTTTTGGCCACTGGCCGCGTCCCAGAGATTCAGGCAATTCTTCGTGGAACCGGAGGCAATGCGCCTGCCATCGGGGCTGAACGCTATGCCCGTCGGTCCGCCACACTCCCGCGGAAACTCCAACGCCACGTGGCGGGTGGCGACATTCCATGCGATCATGGCATTGAGGTTGCCCGAGACGATGCGGTTTCCGTCCGGGCTGAACGCCATGCCTGTGCGATTCGAGCACCGCACCGCAATGCTGCCCTCCTCGTGACCGCTGGCCGTGTCGCAAATCTTGATGTGATCGGGCGAGTTTAGGGCGAAACGTTTTCCATCCGCGCTGAACACCGCGCTGCAATCGAGCACGAAGCTGTTTTGATAGCGGGACACCGCCTGCCGATCGACTCTGTCCCACGTCTTCACGGTGCCGTCGCAACTCGCGGAAATCACGAACCTTGCATCAGGGCTGAATCTCACGTCCAGGATTGCTCCGTTGTGTCCCCGCAGGACAGCCAACTCTTCACCTTTCAGGTTCCACACACGGACGGTACGATCGGCACTTCCCGTGACCAGCGACTTTCCGTCGTGGCTGAAAGCAACGGTAGTAACCCCCTTCTTGTGTCCCGGCAGATCGACCACTTCCTGCCTGTTTCCTGTGTCCCAGACTTCCGCGACGTTCTCTCCCTCCGGGCGCGTCCCCGCGCAGAGAGCGTCTCCCCGCTTCCCGCCGCAAGGAGTTTGCCGTCGCGGCTAAAGGCAAGGCACCGGATGCACAACCGAGCCTGTCCCACAGTGAGCAAGTTGATTTTCTGTTCGATGTCCCACACCTTTACCGCATTGCCGCTGGCGGCAGCCAGATGTTTTCCGTCGGGGCTGAAGAGCACCGCGCTGCGGCCGTCGGTCTTCAGCGCCCGCACTACCTGCGCCGTCGAGAGCAACCAAATTCTCACCGCTTTCGAACCGCCCACGGCAATCCGTTTTCCATCGGGACTGAACGCCATGCTCCTGCCTTCGTCCCGATGTCCCGGCAACGCGGCCACCGTCTTGCCGGTGGCAACCTCCCAAACCCTTATCGTCTTCTCATGGTCCATGCAAGCGATCAACTTCCCGTTGGCGCTGATCGTCAAGGCGGAAGGCGGCTGCTTGTGTTCGCCAAGGTCAGCAATGCGCTTGCCCGTTGTGGCATCGAAAACGACGACGTTGGGCTTGAGTCCCACGATGGCGATGCGTCTTCCGTCGCCGCTGACGGCGGCGTGGCGGACGCCATCCGAATCGAGCCGAACCGTCTCCAGATCCAGATGGCAAAGCCGCTTCAAATACCCCCATTCCCAGTTCCGCACTTCCGGCCGGCACGTGTCGAGTTCCTCTTCTGCCACCTTCACATCCGAAGCCCGCCACTTCGAGTAGACCGAAGAGATCGTGCTGATATAGTAGTTCATGTTCGCTTGCTGTCGCTCCACCTCTTTCATTCTCAACGCATCCTGTTTTCCCTTCTCCTCGGCCTTTGATTTGGCCAAAGCAGCGGCTTCCCGATTCTCGCGCGCGCGGTAAATAGATAGCCGATGCCGGTGACCAACGCGACGCCGACCACAAGAAGATGCGACGACGATGGACAACCCGGCCACGATCGGGTTGCGCCGGCACCACCGCCAAGCCCGCTCGGCCCGTCCCACCGGCCGGGCGACGATCGGCTCATGCCGCAGCCAACGTCCCAGATCCTCGGCAAGCTCCTGGCACGACGCAGTAGCGGTTCTCGGGTTCCTTCTGAAGGCATTTCAGGCAGATCGTCGCCAAGTCCTTCGGAAACGCTCTTGTCCAGTTCGCTGGGACTTTCGGGCTCCCTCTCGCGAATGACATCGGCAAGTCGCGCATCGCCTGTGGCCTCGGAAGGGCCGCTCCCCGACAAGCATCTCGTAGAGCATTACCCCCAACGCCCACTGGTCGCTGCGGGCATCCGCCAGATGGCCTCGTCCGGCGTGCTGCTCGGGGCTCATGTAGGCCGGCGTGCCGATGAGCATTCCCGGCTCGGTCCGCAGCTCCTCCCCTTCGTCCCGCCGCGCCATGCCGAAAGTCCATCACCAGTGGCTCGCCCTGAGGCGTCGATCATGACGTTGGCCGGCTTCACGTCCCGGTGAACGATCCCTTGCGTATGGGCGTAGTGCAATGCCGCGGCAAGCTTCTGGATGAGCCTCGCTGCATCTCGCTGGCGGAAAGCCTCCGCTCCATTCCGGAGCCGATCGGCCAGCGTTTCGCCTTCGATCAAGCCGCTGGCGATGAAATACGAGTCGCCGATCTTGCCCGCGTCGTAGACCGGCACGATATTCGGGTGGCGCAACTGGCCGGCGGCCCGAGCCTCGCGCAGGAACCGCTGCGCATCGGCCTCCGACCCCAGCACGCCAAGCCGGGGAGTCTTCAAGCGCCACCAGCCGATCCAACTGCGTATCCATGGGCCGTGTAGACCGTGCCGAACGCACCCTCTCCCAGTCGGCTCGATGATACGGTAACGATCCGCCAGGCTCTCGCCTTCCGCCATGCGTGGACCGAATTCGCTTGTCCGCACGGCTATCGCCGCCGGCCGTGCGATCGTTCGCTCCGCGAACTGTCGGCCATGGAATTTTGGGTGTCCGGAAACTCCTCGGCTACGACGTCAGCGTACTGGCGGAACCGATCCCGGTATTCGTCGCGCCGAGGGGTCTTCTCCCTGCCTCCGCCGCTCGTGGATTTCGGCCGCGAGAAATGCCCTGAAGAAGTTCGTTCTCGCTCCGATGGCGGGCACGCCCTGAAGACACTCCTCGATTCTTGGCCGCGTTCCCGCCCTCCAGTCGTTTCTGAAACGACTGACCAATCTGATCGACCAAGCTCAGCGGATCGGGCTGCGAATCGCTCACAGCAAATCTCGGATGGTGTCTTGGCAATGCTCGTTCGTTTGCCCCTGCTAACGCCGACGAGACGTCAATCCCGCTGAAACTGCTCCAGTCGTCGGCGGATTCGTTCCTTCTTCCGCCGTACCGTCTGCTCGTCGCAATTACCCAGCTTTTCGGCGATCTCCTTTCTCGAATAGCCCTCGACATCCATCGCAAGGACCTGCTGGAGGTCCAGCGGCAGGCTCTCGAACATTTCGATCACCATCGCGGCGACTCCGCGTCCACACCCATCGTCATGTATTCGAGATCACTTCTTCGGAAAAGAGACTCGGCGGAAATCTCCTCGGGAAGAGGAAGGGCTTTGGCTCGTTGGCGAGCAGGGAGCGGCTTCGGCACTCTCGCCCCATCTTTCGCAACATTACTTTCTGTCACGAACGGCTGCTCGCGCCGTCGGTCGCGTTTGGCAGCATCGAGCCGCCGAGCGGCGTCTTGCGTTCTGGTGATGGCGATCTTCGTAAGCAAACCCAACATCGCAGACCGATTGGCAAGCTCAAACTGGCCGTCGAAGAAGCATCTCCAAACACTTTGCGCCACGTCTTCCGAATCCAGGACGCCTTGAAACCTCTTGTGGAGCTTCCCACGAATCAACTGAAGCAGACGCTCGGTATACTTTTCGACGATCCTCGCAGCCGCCGCCTCACGGCAGTCCGGGCTGTCGAGATCCTTGATCCATTGGGTCACTTGTTCCGAACGCAATGCGTCAGACACGGGAACTCCCCCCTCTTTCAGAATCTGGACCGACAACCTTGGCGAGCGAACTGATGTGCGGATTTCCGGCAAAATCGCCCGGGAATCAGCCGACTGGCCATGTCTTTCCATCATACCAAGTTCGACCGGCCCGCGCAGCCCTGACTCTCTGTTGCCGCGCGGACGCTGACTAGCGGCTGCAGGCCACAAGGGCCGAATCATGCCTCGCCCGCCGTCCGCGGCGGCTTGCGAGGACGTGCTGTAACACCTTGTGGCTATAGGACTTACGACACCATTCGTTTCGGCATCAAGAAAACTCGAAGATTTCCCGCCGCGACATGCGCCGTTTGCGATTGAGCTTGTGGAGACGAAGCAATGTTGCTCGTCCTACCACACGCCGTTTTGAAAGCAGTGTCCCATGTCCCCCGCAGTCCTCGATCAAATCGCCGAGACCTGTTGGTCGTCGCCAGCGCCGCGGCTAGCCCCGCCGGCAATCGCAGAGACGGGACACCGAACTCCGGTCATGGAGTGCCCGGAGACGACAACCATGAACCTCTTTCCAAATGGCGGCAAATCGGGACTGGTGAGAAGCGTCTACGAATACCTGCTAGGGATTTGGACCTGCGTGCTTTGCCTGACCGAGGACGGCAATCCTCTTTCCATCCAAAGCCTCATCGCCATTCTCTCGTCCGTGACCGCGAGGACAACCCACAACTCCGCCGCCATTATTCACTCGATGTTGCGTCTTGGTGTCGCAGCCTTTTTTAATAACACCAATCCAACAAATCAGGAGTAACGATCATGAACAACAGGTATGTGTGGGTGTTGCACGCCGTAATTCTAGTGCTGCTGTTGTCCTGCCACTGCTTCAATGCGTCTTTGAACTACGTGCTGGCTGTTGCCTTCTTCTTCGCGCTCCACTTCCTCGATAAGATTCTCGAACAGCAACTCGGGGCGGGACGGTGGATACTTTTGCCTCATGGGTGATTTGGAATCTCCTTTCTCGTGTCTCTCATTTGTGCCTGGCACGTCATACAGACCAATGAAGATATCTCAATTGAATGGTTTATCGTCACACTGATTGGCTTGCAGGTGCGGTACTTCGCATTGTGCTTGCTGGGCATTGCTTCGCTTCCCTGCCTTCCGTGGTTCTTTGTTCGACTCATTGATCTCCTTGTGGAAGGCGCGAAGTGGTTGCATGAGTTCGTAAAAGAAGGATTGGAAGCTGCTGAGGAACGTCGAATCGAAAGAGGTCGCCAGCAAGCCGAACGGAATGCCGTCGAACAAGAGATTGTCGGCCTACAAGAACACAACAAAACATTGGCCGCTCAACTTGAAACGCAGAAGAAACAAGCGGAGCAGGAAGCGCAGACCATGCAGGCAACGATTACGAAAGAGCAGGACCGCGCGAACAGTGAGCGTCTACGGCGGGAAGACTCCGACAGAAGACACACTATTGTCAGAGAATCCTGCCGCAAGCTGCTGGTATTTGCCGAAGAGACGCTTCGGACGATTGAGACGGAAACATTCGAATTGCTGCATTCCGGCCAGGAAGTAAACCTCATCGAAGAAGAAATGTCCAAGCTGAAGTACCGTAGTGGCATCCTTTCGGGCGAAATC
This sequence comes from uncultured Planctomycetia bacterium, assembly GCA_963719005.1. Taxonomy (GTDB): domain Bacteria; phylum Planctomycetota; class Planctomycetia; order Pirellulales; family Thermoguttaceae. The sequence continues at coordinate 195,448 of CAVRAR010000010.1, read as the reverse complement.
GCCCAATTGCGTCAAGTAACCTTGTCCGTGGAGGAGATATAACCATGTCGCGCCTACTATCCAATCGTCCCTTGGCTTTGTCCGTTGGCAAGAAGATGGGATCCGAGCAAATGCCATTCATTCTGAACGAACCTTGTCTGTCACGACACATCGCCGTTTTTGGTGGCAGCGGTTCGGGAAAGAGCAAGTTTTTGGAACTCTTGTGCCGACTCCTGCTGGACAACTATCGCGGCTTCTGCCTCGTTGATCCCCATGGTGACCTCTCGGAGGACATCCTTGCCTACGCAGCTCAGGAGACTGAGAAATACCAGTCCGACGCAATATGCAAGCGTATTCACTACTTGGAGCCTTCCTTCGAGACAGTTTTCGGACTGGATCCCTTTGAGTTCCGTCCCTCACAATCCGTGCCCGATGAGCTTCGCGAAAACGCCTATCATGCTTGGCTGCACACCAGGGCAGATGAAGTTGCTGAGATCGTGCAACGCAAACAGGGGCAGGCAGATTTCCAAGGCATGGCCCGATTGCAGAGAATTCTCCGAGACGTTCTGATTGCCGTTGGCACCCCAGTTGGGCCGGATGGAGCCCATCTGCCGCTCTCTGATGTCCTGGTGCTGCTCGACCCGCACCATCCCCGGCATGACGACGTGTTTAATTTGGTGAATGAACACCTTCCGCCCGAGGTCCGGGGCGACTTTGCCTCTCTTCGGTCGTACCGTTCCGAGGAGCAGCGGAAGAAAGAGACAGAATCAACAGTCAACCGGCTGCGCTCGCTTCTCTCTCCCATCGTCAAGGCAATCTTCTCGTCATCGGACAATACCATCGACTTTCGTTCGATCATTGCCAAACGGGGCATCTTGCTGGTGAACCTTCGCAAGACGGATTACTTTTCCGCGGACCAACGGAATGCAATTGGTGGCCTGCTCATTCACGAGATACTCTCCACGGCAGAAACGACAGCGAGGGAAGACCGGGCGCCATTCTATCTCATCGTCGATGAAGCCCGGCTCTTTATTGGCCAAGATCTCATGGAGGGACTCGATCAGGCTCGCAAGTTCAGGCTCTCTGTCTGTCTGGCCGGCCAACACTTGAGTCAGTTCAAGACCGAGGATTACGACATGACCCCCAGCATCCTGAACAACTGCGGCACGGTTGTTTGCTTCCAGCAAAAGCACCCCGAGGATCTTGATCTCTGGAAGAAGTATTTTGGGTATTCCAACCTGGCATTTCAGAAACATTTTCAAGTCATGGACCGTCAATACGGCTACGACTTCTTGGACGTTGAGGATCGGAGTGAAACTCAAACAACTGGCATGGCCTTCAACGCAACCCAATCCCTTTCCGAGACTCATGGGCAGAGTCACATGGAAAGCCAGGCCATTACGTCGCCAAGAGGGCAAAATGAAACCCGGTCCTCCCAAACGACACACGGCAACTCGTGCGGGACGACCCTCGGCGAAACCAGATCGACTGGCGCGTCGCTTCAGCGATCGCCGGTTATTGATCATGGAGACACCGTCGCCTATCGTAACACCATGGGAAGCAACGAAAACGACACCGAATCTCGTCAGATTTCCGAGGGCGAGAACTTCTCAATAATGAAGGGCAATGCGTTCGGCCGCTCAAAATCGTTTTCCCTTAATCATGGAACGTCCGATGGCAGTTCGAGTTCAAGTGCTCAGGGGGTCTCGCGAGGAGTGGGAGTGTCACAATCCGCGGGAACAACTAACAACTACCGCAAAGTGCCGGTTCCGCATCTTGAAGAGGTACGGCTTGAAACGCCACATCTCATGAATTCCGTTCAAGATCAATTCGATCGGTTTGCACAATTACAGCGAATCCTGCCCACACAATTCGCTCTGGTCAGCGAGGTAGACGCACAGGAGTCATTTGTAGTACGGGTCGCCGATGTCCAACCTGCGTACACGAATCCCAAGGAAATGCGAATTCACCTCGACACCCTGAAGCACAAAATCTTCGCAACACACCCCTACTACCAAACTCCGAAACTCTCACCTGCGGATCAGGATCGGAGACTAGAGGAATTTCTCTTGCTGGCCAAGGACCAGCCCCCCACCAAAGAGGAGGGTAAGCCCCAAGAGAATGCAGATAGCAATTCCGGATTTTTGCTTTGAGGGCTGTTGACACAAATGAGACGGGATGTTCAAATAATGACATCGCTTCTTCGGAAGCGCCTCCGGCGACGGCCGACGCAGACAGCGCCTTTGGGCGTTGCAGCACGGTTGCCTGGTTGTAGTGACATCCCGTCTTCGGGAAGTAACCTGCCGAGAACCCTGACATTTCAGGGTGCCTCGGCACCGTTTTTTCTGGAGACCATAAGATGATCACCGACCGGGACATTTCTATACTCGTCGCGCTTGTTCGCTATTACGTTCTGAATCGCCAGCAGATTCAGCGGCTTGTGTTTCCTAACGACCCAAACGGTCGGATCACACGCCGCCGACTGCAGATCTCTATCGACGAGCACCTCATCAATCGGCAAAACACTCTCTTTTGCCACCCATCCGCTACGCCTGCGCCGGTGTATTATCCGGCCCGCAAAGGCTGCGAATTCCTGGCCGAACACTTTGAAGATCAGCGATATCTTCTAACTCCCACGGCATCACCGATCCCCCACCATACGTTCCATTGGCTGGCGGCGTCGGATACGCATATCGCTTTGGACGAAGCGGTGAGCCATGAACAGGAAGTCAGAATCGAGGGATGGATCAACGAATGGGACGTGGTGAACAAGGACGAATCACGGCCGGAGAAGCACTTCCGTTTGTATACGCTTTTGCGAGAAACACCTCGATTGGTGTGCGTTCCCGATGCCGCGATTCATCTCTCTTTCAAAGGAGCCAGCAAGGTTTACTACCTTGAGCAAGACCGTGCCACTTCGGGAGCCCACCAGATTGCCAACGGAAAGACGGCAGGATATGCCGCCATGGCGGAACAAATGCTCCACCGACGGCATTTTCCGCATGCGACGTTCGATCAGTTCTCGGTGCTTATGGTAACCCCCACACCGAAACGACGCGAGGCCTTGCGTCATGCCATTCGCGGAAAGCCAGGCGCAAGTTATGGCGTTTTGCGGCTTGCGAGGACCTCGTGCCTATGCGATTGCTCTTTGAACCGGTCTTCTACACCTGCGACGACGACGAACCCAAGCCGCTTTTGAGGAGAGAATAAGGTGTACCAGACCCTGTACCAATGCCTGTACCGCCGCCCGTCCGGGCCGGTACACCATAACCGACAAATGGCTGTCGCCGCAACTCCTTGCAGCAGGCCGACTTCCGGGGTGCCAGGGGCTTGCTCAACTTCGTTCGCAACCCCTGGCCCTTTGCCTGTCCCGTGCCTTTCCGCTCCTACGTCGCGGGGCACGGACGCTCGCTGGCGCTTGCTACAGGCAAAGGGCCAGGGCTACGCCCCGGCACCCCGGCTCGCTTCGCTCGCCCGACGCTTCCGCGTCGTGAAGTCGGCACCCAAAACAATCACGTTTCCAGCGCCGCGTGCCACTCAGGGTCGAGCACTCGGCAAGAATCAGCGAGAAACATCCACGGCCGTTGTCCCTGACGACAGCCCAAACTCATCCTTCGATGCGATCGGGCAACTATACCCCGAGCCGCGAGTTTTCGCACTTCCCAGAACCAGGAGCGAATCATGGCTCAGAGCAAGCCCGTCAAGACGTTTCGATTTCGTGGAATCTCCGCAAGCGTGTTCGAGAACACGACCTACGCCGACAACCAACCCGTGCGTTTCTTCAAAGTCAGCGTGCAGCGTGCCTTCAAGCAAGACGGCGAGTTTCGCCACAACAGCAGTTTTGGCCGGGATGACATTCCCGTGGCGATGCACGTTCTCCACAGGGCGTGGCAATTCATCCTCGACCAGGAGGCAGCCGCCACTGTCGAAACCGTTCAAGAGTGATTTCAAGCAGCCACACCACCGTTTGTCCTCCTCCAGGGAAAGGACGAGCAGGTGTGGGTTTTATTCCCTTCCCCTCTTTCGTATGGAAACGAAGAAGAAGGAACTCAGCCTCTACGGGCTGATGTACGATCCGTGGCCCACAAGAAAACGGACCGATTTGCCCGGTCCGTTTTACGACCTTACGGTCGTTGCCTTGGGCATCGTGGGAGCCATCGGCTACTGCGTACTTAACCTTACGAAGTAGCAAAAGGCAAGTGTTTTGTTTCTTTCCCCTTTTTGAATATGGAAGCCAAAAAGAAGAAGGACTCCGAGCCCCAAAAGGCTGCGGACTCCGAGGGCGCGAAGGCGCTCAAGGTTTTTCGGATCGACGACGTGTCCGCCAGCATCTTTGTCCGGCAGCGCAATGTGCGCGGCGAAGACCGTCAGTTTTACAGCGTGACGTTCTCGCGTTCGTACAAGGACTCGCAAGGACAGTGGCGCTACACGAAGTGGTTTGATCTGGACGACCTCGGGAAAATTGTGACCGTCGCCCAACAGGCCGGCGAGTACATTCACGGCCGGTTGGAACAGGCGGCATAGCGGTAAGTGGCGGAGGCGGCCCTGGACGCCTCCACTTTCAGGTTGCTTCGTAGCGTCGCACAAACGACCAGCGAAGTTGCCGGAAGGCATCTCTTCTCGAAGGAGCGCCTGGCTTCTCCCAGGCGCTCCACTTCCCGTGCAGGCTCGGCAGCTTGGCACGTTCCGCGCTGGCCCGCGTCCAGGTCGTGCTTCGCCTCCACCTGGACGCCGCGCGGCCCGTGCTTGCTTCGGCTTCGCCTGCACGTCAGGCGGTTTTACTTCATTTTCCGTTTCTTTCATGTCTTACTCACCTTCATTACCGGCAATTGCAGTGCTCCCGAGAGCGCCGAGGAACGGCAGCCCTGTGCCGTGGCTGACGAGCCTCTATCACAAGGCTTATGCCGGCCCTTACGGCAATCGCGGCTATCCGGGCAACTGTCCGGGCGAACTCATCAAGGATTTGCTGCTGTACTTTCGTCCGAAACGAGTTCTCGATCCCATGACCGGCTCCGGCACTTGCGCCGACGTATGCCGGGAACTCGGGATCGAATGCGTCAGCTTCGACATCCACCAAGGTCGGGACGCTTGCGATTCGGCGACGTACAAAGGCGTCGGCCGATTCGATTTTGTGTGGCTGCATCCGCCCTATTGGCGGCAGAAGAAATACACCGATAACCAGTGGGACTTGTCGGCCTGTCCGTCGCTCGGCGGATTCTTGAATCGCTATTACCTCTTGCTCCTCCGCTGCAAGAGCGTACTCGTCAACGGCGGTCGCATGGCAATCCTCATGGGCGACTATGCGGACCAAGAGGAAGGGTTTGTGCCGCTTGTCTTCAACACGCAGCGGATCTGCTTTGAGATAGGACTGAAACAAAACCACACCCAGATCATCCGCTTCTCGCACGGCGCAAGCAGTTCCAAGAAGACCTACCGCAGCAGCTTCATTCCCGGACTGCACGATGTCTGCACCATCATGGAGAAACTGCAATGAGTTCTATTCTTCTTCCCCTTTTCACAATGCACTATCGCACCTATGTCATCATCGGCCCCGAAGGAGACATCCAGACACAAGTGGCTCAATCGCTTGCACCTTTCAGCAAGGCAATCCAAGTTGACCCTTACAAGGACTACCTGGAAGAGACAGAGACCACGATCATGGCCATGCGTTACGGACTTAGAGAGAGCAATATCCCGGCCCTGATCGAAGAGATGCCGGATTGGAGAAAGGCAAAAGGCGGAGTCGATGAGGTCGGCCTTTTCTCCTGGACAACCGCGAACCCGAAAGGAAAGTGGGATTGTTACAGGATTGGTGGGCTATGGAGCAGACAGTTCCACGGACGGAATGTCATCAAGGCACGGAAGCTCCTGAAAACACGCAACCTGAAGGAACACCTGCCTTGCAGCATCCTCTCGCCCAGCGGAGAGTGGCATGAGGTCGAGGAGCTGGTCTATCTGGGGCTCAACAAGTTCAAATCACTCCGGAAATGTCCCGGTGCATGGCTGATCGCGCTCAAACGAATGCTGGCGCGCTATCCGGAGCACCGTGTCGTCTGCGTGGACATCCACTGCTGACCCTGCAAAGAAAATGACTTCCACAATTCATTTCCAACCGGGCTGGAAAATGCTATCCCGACGACGAGTTGCTCGCATAGCTCCATCCCCTAGCGCCATGCACTTACGAGAAACACCCCCGAATACGCTTGAAGCGGCGTTGCGTGTTGCGGCATTGGGGCTGCGAATCCATCCGCTTTCTGGCAAGAGAGCTATCCTGGAGGATTGGCCGGCCCAGGCGACTTCAGATTGCAAGAGCATCGAAGAGTGGTTTGCGGGCAGTCGCCGCAGCTACGGGATCGTTTGCGACGAGGTAGCGGTGATCGACACGGATACGCCGGAACTTGCCACTTGGTGGAAAGCCAATATGCCTCCTACCCAGTGGAGGTGAGAACGCCCCGTGGAGGAATGCACTTCTACTATCGTTCCGTTCCCAACTTGCGAAACGCCGTGAAGGCACATCGGGGCTGGGACGTGCGGGCCGGCGGCCGAGGCTATGTCGTCGGGGCAGGGTCAATCGTGGAAGGCAAGACGTACGAACTGACAGGCTACGCAACACTCGATCTCCCCCCCTTCGATCCCGCATGGCTGCCAACGGAAACCACGGTGTCGGCGATATGGCCCGCCGTGTGTCTTCCGCGAAGACGCAAGACCAAGAACGTCAGATCGTACATCCGGCAAATCGTCTCCATCGAAGGCCAGCATGGAAGCGATGTGTGTTTCCGCGTCGCCTGCATCTTGCGAGACGACGGAATGACGCCGCAAGAAGCCCTGCAATACATGCTCGAATGGAACCACGAGTGCGCCTATCCCCCGTGGACGGTGAAGGAACTGCTCCACAAGATTCGCGATTCGTATGCCAGGCTATCGAAAGGAAGCTGACCATGCTCAAGAAATCCCAAGATCCTATCCGAGCCCAACAGAGTATCCGGCACGGACTATCGATCGAGAATCGAGTCTCTCCCAGCTCAATCGCCACAGAAGGAGTTCCTCATGTTTGAAGTTGGTCCCCGCCAGTCAGGTAAGTGCTTTTTCTGTCCCGACAAGACCGAAGTCGTCACGTTCACGAAGGATGGGCAAACCGTGAAGTTATGCCGCCGGCACCTTTGGGATGCTTTGCAGGTTACCGGCGAGAAGGAGATGAAGAAGGATGTACAAAGTACATCAGGTCGCTGAACGGCTGAACTGTTCGATCAGCACCGTCTATCAATTGATTGAATCGGGCAGGCTGGAACACCACCGCTGCCCCGGAATCAGAATCAGCGACGAGCAACTTCATGACTATCTTGAACACACGAGGCAGCGAGGAGAAGCGGCGTCTCGACAAAGATTCGCCGCTCCTCGCCCTCGATTGAAACACATAACCCTTTGATCGTTGCCCGCCCGTAACAGGGCGGGTTTTCTTTATCCCGATTTCCGCAACATGTCCCGCAAATAATCCGGAGCGTGGGAGAGGTGCGAGTAGACCTTGGCAATCATCGTTGGGTCCGAATGCCCCATGAGGACCGACACGGTCAAAGCATCCACCCCGGCCTTGAGCAGCCGATGGCAATACGAATGACGAAACTCCGTAAGACAAGTGTTTCTTCATCCGGCGACACGCGGCGGCGATCCTCAGTTTTCGTCGAGCCTCCTCCCGCAAAATGGCGGCGCGACTTTTTATCTGTCCGCCCATTCACGTGTCGCTCCGGTTGGAGCGTGGCGATTTTGGCCTGGATTTCCTCTTCTGTAAGCAGGAATGCCTCCTGCTTCAGTATCTCAAGCCCCATTCGCACTTGGAGGGCGACAAACGCACAGTTGACCGACTCCGTCGTCCAAGGACGGCCGTTGGTGTTGCGGAAGATCGTGCCTTCGGGACACTTCAAGGCGAGCCGACGCACGATCTTCTTCTGCCTTGTCTGTCAAATAAATGATGCGGGGAATCCGCTGCATCTTTTCTTCCTGTACCGGGAAACACGATCCGATGTGCCGCAAGGTCGAAGTGCCGGCGTCTCAATCGCCAGGCACTCGGCAGCCCGTGCCCCCGTTTCCCAAGCAAATGTCACCAAATCCCGAAGTGGCTCGCTTGGTATGACGCGACAAGAATTGTGCGTATTCTTCCGGCGTGATGATCGTCTCGCGGATGCCGCACTTCGGCTTTCTGAAATGGGCTATGGGCGATCGTTCGATGAGTCCCTGTTGCTCCGCCCAATTCATGCACCGGACGATCGATTGGGCATAATTTCGCTTCGTTCCCGAAGCGATGTCGGAGAAACTATCGATCCACTGCTGCACGTGGAACGGCTTGAGGTCGCCGACCAGCAGGTCGGGATATCGGCGAGCGAAGACTTGCAGCCGCGACTGATACCAAGCATAGGTATCTGGGGCCGTTGTGCTGCTTGAGCCAATCAAGGAACTGGTCGATGACCGCGACCACCGATCTTCCCCGAACAGGGGGCTTTCTCTCGGCGGAGCTGCTCATCAACTCGTGAAACGCTTGAAACGCGTATTTCTTATCCGGGCCGAGAGGTCTTTGCGTTCCCCCCGGATGGTGACATACCAACAACGACGTCTCTTCCAGAACCACGGTTTCGGTGTACGGGCCATCGGCAAACCTCCAGCTTAAGTGAAATCACCAAAGCAAGCCGAAAGGTTTGCGAGCCTTCGGGCGGCTGCAACCGCCAGACGGGGGCATTTATTCTGTACCATAATTCTGTATCATAGCAGGTCGGTATCGTCGTAAGTCAGTACACCCCACAGGGCTCGAACCTGTAACCTTCGGTTCCGTAGACCGATGCTCTATCCAATTGAGCTAGGGGTGCAAGTTATTGCCGGACAATGACTTACACCGATTGATCAAATGTAATGCAATCTCCGCGATTTCTTGTGCCGACCACCTCGCTAGACTGTATCATAACCACAGGCCGCTGCAAGTCCAATCACACTCTCGGTTGACAACGGAAAATGGCAACGCGACAGCCACTTTATGCTTGCTGGTACGACCATCCACGATTTTGCGACATCGCCTTTCGCTCAGAAACGCCGTTGGAGGCCAGCTTTATCGAAGCGGCGTGCCGCAAGTATTGCCCTTTTAGGACAAGACGTCTGCTGGAACCCGGCTGTGGCGCCGGTCGGCTCGTGGCCGAAATGGCCCGCCGCGGATACCAAATGACCGGCTTCGACCTGAATCGCCCATGCTTGGACTACCTCCGCCGCCGTTTGAGCCGGCAAGGATTGCGGGCGGACGTCTTCCAGGCCGATATGGCCGATTTCCGCCTGCCCAGGCCGGTTGACGCTGCATTTTGCACCGTCAACACGTTCCGCCACCTCTTGACTGAACAATCGGCCCGGCGACATCTCGAATGTATCGCCCAGAGTCTTCGGCCCGGCGGAATCTACATCCTCGGCTTTCACTTGCTGCCGATGGACGCCTCGGAGGAGGACACCGAACGTTGGAGCGAGCAGCACGGGCGAACGCGGGTAACCGTGACGTTGCGGGTGCTTTCAACCAATCGTCGCCGACGGATCGAGCGGCTGCGGCTGAGCTTGTTGGCACGGGTTGGGGTGAGGGAAGCTCGATTACGCGACGAGTTCTCCTTCCGCATGTACACTGCCCCCCAGTTTTGCCGACTCCTGGCCAGCGTTCCATCGTTTGAGCTATGCGATGTCTACGATTTCTGGTACGAAATCGACAACCCCCTGGAACTGAACGACGATCGGACCGATACGGTGTTTGTTTTGCGAAAGCGTAGTTCGCTGCCGCGTTAGGGGGACCGTTGACACTGCCGGGTGCCGGAAGAGATCACGCCGTGACCAGCCGAGCTTCTCGGTTCCGGCCCGCCAGCGGACTGCCAGCCGATGCAAGATACCCCCGGTTCCGACCAGGCCATCAATCTTGGCAGCGCCCGTGCCACTGGATTCGGCATGGCCTTCTGCGACGGGTCCGTTGCTTTCCTCAGTTACTCGATCGATCTTGAGACCGATCGCCGCTTAGACGCTTGCGACGACGACCTGCCGGTCAACGCGAGGAAGCTCTGTGGATCGCCCGACCTGGAACGACGGGTTGCAGGAACAGTGGGGCAGGCATTCTTGCCTGCCAATCGGCAGACAGGAATGTCTGCCCCACCTGTCAATTGGGGTCGGGCGTTCCACTAGAGCAGTTCCACGGTAGGTCTAGCGCATTCTGGGTGAACTCGGTAAATTGGGTTCATCTCACTCAAGGAGGTGACCCTGATGAAACCGTACGATGCGGAGTTTCGCGGCGAAGTGCTCGCCGCGTGCGATACGAACGAAGAGCGGCGCGTGATCGCGCTGCGTTTCAAAGTTTCAGAATCTTGGGTACGGCGCATCCAGCAACAACGTCGCGAGACCGGCCAAGTGGCGCCAAAGAAGGCGGCTCCGCGTCAGCCCGCGTGGCATGCTTGGGCAGACTGGCTCGTCGCCAAGATCGCGGCTCGGCCCGACATCTATCTGCGCGAACTGCAAGCCGATTTGAAGCGGGAGCGCGGCGAAGAGGTTTGCCTGGGAACGCTTTGCGCCGCATGCCAAGTGCTCAAGCAGTCGCGAAAAAAAAGACGCTGATTGCCAGCGAACAGGATCGCCCCGATGTGGTTGAGCAGCGCGCGGCATGGCGCGCTTCGCAGGAGTCGATCGATCCCGCCAAAGTCGTTTTCATCGATGAAACGTGGGCTAAATCCAACATGACCCGCACCTACGGCCGCTCGGAACTCGGCACGCGTTTGCTGGAAAAAACTCCTTGCGGACGTTGGCAGACGACGACTTTTTTGGGCGCATTGCGGGCCGAGGGATTCATCGCTCCGCTTACCGTGGAAGGCGGCATCAACGGCGAACTGTTCCGCGCCTGGGTCGAGCAACATCTGGCACCGGCCTTGAAACCTGGCGACATCGTGGTGATGGACAATCTCTCCAGCCACAAGGTGGCTGGAGTTCGCAAAGCCATCGAAGCGGCCGGTGCCGAGCTGCGCTACCTGCCCCCGTACTCGCCGGACCTGAACCCCATCGAGTTGGCGTTTTCCAAGTTCAAAAAGTTGCTCCGTGACGGAGCCGAACGAACCGTCGATAAGCTATGGAAACTCTGCGGCAGCATCCTCGACCAATTCACGGAATCCGAGTGCCGAAACTATTTTCAACACTGCGGATATCGCTACACCTAAAATGAAACCGCTCTAGTGCTCCGACGAGGGTTAAGACTGTGGGTTCCGTTGGGGCGACAGTTGCCCTGCCCACCACGGGCGACGCAACTGACCGCCCGCTGACTTACAGGATAAGCAGGATACCTCCCGGTTGGCCCGATTTCGCAACAAAAGCAGGGTGTCCAGGGGAGCAGGTTTTGCGCCGAAAAACCGGCGAAAAAGCCGCGCCATCGGCCATCGCTGTCGGAACATGCGTAAACTGGCGACTTGGGGGCATGTTGCACTTGCCGAGACCCCCTATTATACTGCGGGCAGTTTTATCTTTCCCCCTCTGAAAACGGCAGCGGTTGTCTTCGGAAATAGTAGTCGAAATGCACAAGTGATCGAGCTTGAAAAACGGCATCTCTCACCTCAAACCTAGGGGTTTGCTATGAGCGACCAGGCTGGAACCAGCGATCTCGTTCAGGAACTTCTGGAGCTTGATGGGCAGGAGGCGTTCAGTCTTCTCGAATACCGCAGACGCACCGAGCGGATTCCTTTCGAGATAATGGCGGGCATTTTCTCCGCCGGAGTCGATGCCCGCATCGAGCGGGGAGATCATCTCTATCGGCGGGTGGTCACGGGCATTTCGGACGATGGAACCGAAGTTACGTTGATCGATCCGATCACGCGGCAAGAGCGGACGATGCTGAGCTTTGCATCGAACAGCTATCTTGGGCTCGGCAAGCATCCCCATGTTCTCCGCTCGATCAGCGAGGCACTGGCGATCTACGGGACCGGTCCTGCCGGGTCGCCGATGCTTAACGGCACAACCGAGCTTCATGCAAGGTTGGAGAAACGGATTGCCCAATGGCTCGGCAAAGAGGCCGCGATGCTCTTCTCTTCGGGTTACTTGGCCAACGGCTAGCCGGCGGTATTGGTACGGCCTGGCGATCTGTTCGTCTGGGACGAAAGGCTGCACGCCAGCTTTCAAGAGGGAGCTATGAAGTCGCTGGCGACGATGCGCGGACTGCAGGATCCAAACGAGAGGGTGATCTCGCACGTTTTTCGCCATAACAACCTGCGCCAGTTGGAGGGCGTCTTGCGAAGGTTTCGGGCATGTAACGGGCATTCGACCAGGGACTTCTGCGAAGTTCCTCCCCGGACGAGCATTTGGATTGCCGTCGAGGGCGTGTATTCGATGGAGGGCGACCTGGCGCCCTTGCCCGAGATGGCCACGCTTGCACGGCAGTATGATGCGTTCCTGGTGGTTGACGATGCCCACGGCGAAGGCATTTTGGGCCGGGGAAAGGGAATCGAACACCACTTTGCCGAGCCATCACCAACGTTTCTGACGGTCGGAACGCTGGGCAAGGCCTTTGCCGGGGGCGGCGGCGGGTTCATCGCCGGCCCAAAGCACGTGATCGAGTATCTTAGGGTGCATGCGCCGACCTATCTCTACTCCACCTCGCTCTCCACCGCAAATACCGCCGCTGCATTGGCCGCTTTCGACATCATCGAAAGCGAGCCGTCGCGAATCGATCGGCTGCATCGCAACGTCCGCTGTCTTACTGCCGGTTTGAGGGAAATCGGGCTGGACGTGGCCGACCGAGACAGCGGGATCATCGGAATCTCCGTTCCGGGACGGACGGACCTGCGGAAGCTCGCCCTGGAGATTCACAGCAGGAATATCCACATCGCCACGGTCGAGCCGCCGGTCGTCCCCTTGAACGACCAGCACGCGCGAGTCAATGTCAGCGCCGCCCACACGAGAGGACAACTCGATCGGTTCCTCGCGGTTATACGGGAGTTTCGCGACCAATTGGTTTGGACTCCCGAAGACAAGGAAGCGGCAAATGGTCGCGGCTCGCGCTTTTTCCGGGAGCAAACGGCGGACCAAGACGGGCGACCGCCGCTCGGCCGGCGACTGCCAAGATGACACACCGGGCGTCGGGACGGGTTGACGCCTGCGGAAAATCAGAAGCCCGAACGGCTGAGAGCGCTTCGCCAGAAGGCATTCGCCTCGGCGGACCTGGCGGCACCATTGCGGTGGATTCGTTCGAGCGTGCTGGCGAGCTTGCCCTGGCTCGAGATGCCCGCTATGTAATTGGCCAGTTTCCGCTGGATCTGTGTTTCGTTGTGCTTCATCTCGTGCTCCAAGTCGGCCAATTGCCGACTTGCCTTGGACATTTCGGCAATCTCGTCTCCGCGAAGCTGTCCGGCCGAACGAGGGAGTGGGCCGGCCTGCGTCCATTTGACGAGGTATTCGTATTGCGGCTTGCCTTTGTCGCACACCTGAACAAACCAAGGGATTCCGTCTTGAAAGAGACAAGCGATCCCCTGCTTCTCGTCGCGTTTTCGGACGCGCCGGTATTCAGCGTAGAGAATTTGCCTTCGCTTGTCATCCCACAACTTGATACAACCGTCCCGGAGTCCCTCTGAATAATCTGTCACCAGGGTCGCCAAACTACCGTTCCTGTGAAGCGTTGCGGCGGCGCCATGAAGCCTCACGCCGTCCAGCGTGAATACCCCTTGGAGTTTCTTGGGCCCATACCATACAGGGAATACGTTTGCCGTTTCTGGAAACAGGTTGTCTAGCCAATTTTTGGGAACACTGAGCATCGCCCCCGTCACCACGGCGCCGGAGGGCAGCGTGATCGGCAACCATTTGCGAACTTCGTCGGCCGAGATAGCTACCGCGTCGTTATTCGCAGTGCCGGACGGATCCTTTCCTGCACTAGGCGTCTCCGACTTCTCCTCCGGTGGTTTCAAGGCTTCACCAGGTAGTTTTTCGGGTTCTGCTGGCTTCAGTGCCTTGGCTGGGGCCTCCGGCGAGGGGGACGTCTCAATCGCTGCGGGACTCGGAGGCACAACCGGCTGGGACTGCTCTGCCGGCTTTGGCTCCGCTTGCCGAGTGGGCGGCTGAGCCGCGACGGGTGCGCCCGCCGGACGTGACGCCGATCTCCCGCTCTTCTGTCCGTCTTGCCTGGGCAGCGGCACTTCAGCATTCTGCGGTTTGACGGCTCTTCCGCGGTTCGTCACACCGGCCACCTTCACGGGGGCAGAATTCCCAATCAGCACGAAGGCAACTCCCATGCCTACCACCAGCAACGCAATTCCACCGACCACCGACGGCGCCAGCCAGTGCGTAACGGGGCGCGGCGTCGGTTTTCCCAGCGCCGGCGGCACGGGCCGAAGAGTGGGCGGAAACTCGGCGACGCTTCCCAGCGCCTCAGGGCTACCACGAAGCGCCTGCAACTGCCGGTCGTAGACGGCTTTCTTTTGCGGATCGAGCAGACACGCCTTGGCAGCGGCCAACTCGTTGAGGATCTTCTGCGAAAGCTCGGAGTACTGTCCCAACTGATACGTCCGCACGTGGGCCATCCGTTGCTCGGCCGCATCGCGGATCACCTCCTGATCGGGCTCGAACTGCTCAATCCCCAAGAGCCGATAATGGTTCGGCGGCTGATCCTTAGGCGGTATTCCCAGCCAGCGATGATACGGGTCGAGTGTCTTAGGCATACGAGTACCCCACTTGTAAGAGGAGGCGACACCTGCTAATATACCGTGTATTCGGCTATGAGCAATAGGCCCTATTGGGCAGGCGGGGCTTATCGACCTTCTCTATCGCTGACTCGAAAGGAGTTAGATCGTGTCAACACACCGTAAGCGTCGATTTTCTTCGCGGTTGTCGCGGATGGCGGCGGCGCTACTGTTGTGCATCGTGGCGTGGCCCACGGCGACCGCCTTCGCTGGGACGCCGCTTTCGGCGCAGATCAACGCCGAGGCACACTACATTGCCGCCTGCGGCTACATGGCCCGTTCGGTCGCTGAGGCACGAAAGATCAACGCCGAAGCCGTCGCCCAGGAAATCCAGAACTCGGTCGATTACGTGAAGGCGTACTACGAACGTCGCCACATCTACGAGGAGGAGTACCGCAAGAAGCATCCCGATGCGATCACGGTCGAGAACCGCCGTCAGAAAATGCTGAAAGAGCGGGTGGAGAAGCAGTATCAGGCCATCATGCGCGGCGGCGACCGCAGTATGACCGACATGCTGAATTGGCTCTTGCAGGAGCTTTCGAGTTCCGTGATGTCGCTTCAATATGTCCTCGACGGAAAGAGCCTGCCTCAGCCGGAGGCCGACATCAAACTCACCCAGCAGGAACTGCGTCTGATTCGACTGACCGACGGCGGCCACGCGGGAAGCCGATTGGTTTTTGCCGCGGGCGACGGAAAGATATTATTGCCGAAGTGGCCGCTTGCCTTGCGCGGCCACGAGTGTGACGCGGCCCGCGACAATTTTGACCGCGCGAGACGCCGCGGTTAGAGACGTCCAGACGACGAACAAGATCAGCCCCAAAAATCAAAATAAGCTGATGCGGGCCGTCAATGGCTTGTACGCCGCGCTGGACGCCGCCTACCCTAGCGAGGTGCGCAAGGATCCCCAGGAGTTCTTGGACTACTCCGCAGGCAAGCGATTCATCCAAACCTTAGTGGCGGCGGCCCACAGGGCCATTACCGTCAACGATGCGTCCGTGTTCAACGGCGGGATCCGTTTCCAGGGGGACAACCTTTTTGCGCTCGTTCGGCACATGCAGTGTAACGGCTTGCAGTTCGCCCCGCCGGAGCCCGGCGGAGAACGAGTTTACAAAGCCATGTTCACCAATCTCCGCGGCATGTACGTCGCCTTGGGCCGAGAGCAGCCTGCCGCCAACGCAAAACAACCCAATGCGGCCGCGAACGATTGAGCACCCAAGAACTACCGCCCGCGAGAGTCCGCGACGTCTGAGACTTGGAGATCGCGTGCATGGCAGTCGAAATCCTCATCCTCTCGGGCGCCAGGCAGAATGAGCGAATTGCGCTCGACTGCCGGGCGTTCCAGGTGGGGTGCGATCCAAACTGCGAGGTCTGCTTCGATCCTCAACAGGACTCCGCGGCGAAAGGCCGGTCGGCAAAGTTTCGTCTCCAGGAGGGCGGCTGGTACGTTCGCTGCGCCGGCGGTGAGATGTGGATCGGGAAACGGCGCATCGTCGGAGCGACGCACGTTCGATCGGGCGACGTGATTCGCATGTCGGAGTCCGGCCCGGAGTTCTCCTTTCACGTTGTTGCGATGGCGAAGGCATCCGACGCGGACGCCGCCGACCGCGACGGCTTGTCCAACGTCGTTTCTGCTTTGCCAGACGCCAACGGGTTGAGCCTCGCAACGGCCGCTCCTCTCCCCGCAAACCATCAGACAGTGGCTGGTGAAGTGCCCGCGGCGAAGGGACGAGATCGGCAATGGCTGATCTGGGTTGCCGGGGCACTGGCGGTTGGCATCCTGGCATTGGTCGCCGTCCGGGCGGTGTTCTTCCCGCCGACCATCAACGTAACCGTCAATCAACCCGCCGCGCCGGCATTGCCGGCTGCTTCGACGAACGATTCCACCCCCGCGAAGACATCCCAGGAAAAATCCCGGGAGAAGAAGACGGATGACCCTTCCGGCAATGAAGAGAGAGCCCATGTCGCGGGCGGAGATGAGTCGAAAGAGCCGGCCGCGCCGCCGCGTGCGGCGAAAGACCTCGGCGTCCAACTCAAGGACGCCGTCTTCTTGATCGTGGTGGAAAAGGCCGGTCACTACTGGCCCCACGCCACGTGCGTGGCCGTCGGCAAGGACACGTTGCTGACCTCCGCCGTCTATGCCGCAGATCTAGCGGAGATGCGCGACAAAGATTCGTTCAAGATATGGGTGACGCATCCTACCGACGGTCTCAAGTTCAACTTCAAGGCCGAAGTGCGGGACATCCGAGTGCTGGCTCCGTTTGCCGTGGTGTCCGAGAAATCGGAATCGACCGACCGGCTTTTCGTTAATACCGGTCTACTGACCGTCCAAGGCCCGTTGCCGAAGATCGCGTCCCTGGCATCGTCCAAGGAATTGGATGCGGTCGACGAGGGATTTCCCGTCGGCTGCTTCGGCTTTACGCACAAAGGCCAGAAGATGACTCGTTACGACTCGTTCGAGCCGCGTCTGACCGAGGGAAGCGTGTACGGCATCGAAGCTGCGCGACGAAGTTTGCCGGGCGAGCCAAAGCTGCTGCACGTCCAAGCCGAAATCCCCCAGAACGCCTACGGCAGCCCCGTGGTGAACGGCGAGGGAAAGATTCTCGGCATATACAGCGACGCTGTTCCCGAAGAAAAGAGCCAGGGGCTCAAGAACCTTCACTACGTAACGATCGTGAATCCGGAACTAATCGATCTCTGGCTGCGCGACCGCGGCAACGCCAGCATTTGGGTGCCCGCCTCACCCGTCCCCCCACCATCGACACCACCGAAGCAACCATGAGCGCCGGCGAACTACCAGGAGACGCCCAGAAACGTCAGCCGGTTGGAATCGACTTGGGCACGACCTATTCCGTCGTGGCATATCTCGACACAACGGGCCGGCCGACCACGGCGCTCAACGGTACGGGCGACTTGCTGACACCCAGTGCCCTGTTTTTTGACGACGATGGCGTCACGGTGGGCAAGGAAGCCGTCAAAAACTGCGTGTTCGCGCCCGATTCCTACGTCGAGTGCTTCAAACGCGACATGGGCGGCAAGTACGCCCGTCGCAAGATTCACGGATTCGAAGTCCCGCCGGAAATCCTCAGTGCGTTCGTGCTCGAGCGGCTGAAGCAAGATGCCGAGCGGCGTCTCGGACCGATCTCCCGGGCGGTCATCACCGTGCCCGCGTTCTTCGACGAGACGCGCCGCAAGGCCACGCAAGACGCCGGGCGACTCGTGGGGCTGGACGTGCTCGACATCATCAACGAGCCCACGGCGGCTGCCGTGGCTTATGGACACTTGCACGGCCGATTCGGCGGCGGTTTATCGGACGGCGACTCCAAGCCCATGCGAGTCCTGGTCTACGACCTGGGGGGCGGAACCTTCGACGTCACCATCCTGGAACTCGCCGGCTCCCAGTTCCGCACCTTGGCCACCGACGGCGACGTGCTGCTGGGTGGGAAGGATTTCGACGAGCGCCTGGTCAATTACATCGCTGAACAGTTCATGGCCGCGCAGGGTATTGACCCGCGCAGCGACCCGCAGGACGCCGCCCAGTTGTGGATCGACGCCCAGGAAGCGAAACACACGCTCACCGAGCGGTCGAAGGCCACCGTCGTCTGCATCCATGCCGGGATTCGCATGAGAATCGAGGTGAGCAGAGAACGATTCGAGGATCTTACCCGCGACCTCGTCGAACGGACGGAGACGACCACTTCGCTGGTCGTCAAGCAGGCCGGCTTGACGTGGCCGGAGATCGACCGCGTTTTGCTGGTGGGCGGATCGGGACGCATGCCGATGATCGGCCGGATGTTGCGAAAGGTGACGGGCAAGGAGCTGGATTGCTCGCTTTCGCCCGATGAAGTGGTGGCCCACGGCGCCGCTCTTTACGCTGCCATGCTGGTCGGCGACACGACGGTGCCGCCGGAGAAGCGGTGCAAGCTGATCAACGTCAATTCCCACAGCCTCGGCGTCGTCGGAACCCATCCGCAAACGCAACAGAAGGTTAACGCGATCTTGATTCCTAAGAACACGCCTTTGCCCTGCCGCGCCGCTCGAACCTTCAGAACCGCCCGAGCCAGCCAGCAAGCGGTCTGCGTGGTGGTCGTCGAGGGGGAGAGCCAGCGGCCCGAGGCGTGTATTACCTTGGGAGAGTGCGTTGTGCGCGATCTGCCGTCGGGATTGCCGAAGAACACGGCGGTCGAGGTCGAGTACGCCTACAGCGCCGACGGCCGAATCTCCGTGTCCGCACGAGTCCCTAGCATTCGCTACTCGCGTCGAATCGAGATTCAACGGAACGCAGGCCGGGATCTGAACGACCTCGCTACGTGGCGCGATCGGTTGTGCAAGGGCGCCGGCGCCTCGCCTTAGTCCATGCGACACCGGCTAGACAACCGCGACCATGGCGCACCAGCCGACGTCAAGAAACTCTGGAACACATCGTCCAATACTGCGAACGTGGGCTGGGAAGACCGGGAGAAAGAGTCGCGCTGTTCGTCGATTGTGTAGCAACTCGTCTGCAAACGAATCCAATCGATCTCAGGAGACGACTTGATTTTGCCCCAGATAATCGGCTACGCGCAGTTCGTCGTTGATGGCGCAATGGTCCGGGTTCCAGATTACTGCCGTCCGCGTGCGATTTAACTCGTATTTCGTGCGATCTTCGGCCGAGGCGTTGTAGAGCGTTGGAATCCACCAGAGCGGTATGGAAAGCACTCGTCCGTCCGTCAACTCGACATGGATGAATTCGTCGTCGAAGCGCACTCCGTGGATGCACGCCTCGTGTGGAAACGTGTAGGCGGAGATCGGATACTGCACGCGGTGTTGCCTGACGTCGGCCTTTTGACCACTTTGCCCGGTCTTGGTACCCATGCCACTGTTATACCACGCGGACCCTGCAAGCAAAACGGTTCCGAACCTGCCAAAATGACATGCGGGGCGAATCGGTGAAGCGCGACCTGCGAAACCACCGAAATCAGGAATCGCCGTAACCTGTTGTGTATTCATAACTTAATGTCCATTCAAGCCGCGTTGGCACGCCGCTTGCATCTATCGAGGCCAAAACATTCTGCGGCTGCCAATCGTGGTCGCGGTATACCGTCCTGACTCCGAAATCATCGCCAGCAACAGGAGGAATCCGCTGTGGCAAAACAGTTGGTCTTTGAAGACGCCGCTCGGCAGCCGTTGGCCGCCGGCGTGAGCAAGTTGGCCCGGGCAGTCGTCAGCACGCTTGGCCCCCGCGGCCGAAACGCCGTGCTCGACAAGGGCTGGGGCGCTCCGAAAATCACCAAGGACGGCGTGACCGTCGCCAAGGATATCGACTTGGACGACCCCTACGAAAACCTGGGCGCCCAGTTGGTCAAGGAGGCCGCCTCGAAGACCGGCGACGTGGCCGGCGACGGCACCACGACCGCCACGCTCCTGGCCGAGGCGATTTACCTCGAAGGGCTGCGGATGGTCTCCGCCGGCGCCGATCCGATGGCCCTGGGCCGCGGAATCCACGCCGCCAAGGACGCGGTCTGCAAGGCCATCGAGAAAATGGCCGTGCCGGTGAGCGAGAAGGACAAAAAGGAAATCACCCAGGTCGCCACGATCGCCGCCAACAACGATCCGACGATCGGGGCCGTGCTGGCCGACGCCTTCGTGAAGGTCGGCAAGAACGGCGTCATCACGGTCGAGGAGGGCAAGCAGGCCGAGACGACCGTCGAAGTGGTCGAGGGCATGCAGTTCGACCGCGGCTTCCTTTCGCCCCACTTCGTCACGAATCAGGACGCTCAGACCGTCGAGCTCGAAAACTGCCGCGTGCTGATCCACGAAGACAAGATCTCCAGCGCGAAGAACCTGATCCCGCTGCTCGAAGCCGTGAGCAAGGCGAGCAAGCCGCTGCTGATTATCGCCGAGGATCTTGAAGGCGAGGCGTTGGCCACGCTGGTGGTCAACAAGCTGCGCGGCATTCTCAACGTGGTTGCGGTGAAGGCCCCCGGCTACGGCGACCGCCGCAAGGCCATGTTAGGCGACATCGCCACTTTGACCGCCGCGAACGCCATTTTCAAGGATCTCGGCATCTCGCTGGACGGCGTGAAGCTCTCCGACCTCGGCACCGCCAAGAAGGTCGTGGTCACCTCCGACGACACGACGATCATCGGCGGCGCCGGCACGAAGGCGGCCATCGAGGGCCGCGCCGACCAGATCCGCCGCGAAATCGAGACGACCACCAGCGACTACGACCGCGAGAAGCTCGAAGAGCGGCTGGCGAAGCTGGCCGGCGGCGTTGCCCAAATCAACGTCGGCGCGGCGACCGAAACCGAAATGAAGGAGCGGAAGGCCCTGATGGACGACGCCCAGCACGCCACGAAAGCGGCGTTGGAAGAGGGCATTGTGCCCGGCGGCGGCGTGGCCCTGCTCCGCAGCGAAAAGGTGATCGACAAGCTCGACCTGACCGGCGACGAGGCCCTCGGCGCGAAGATCGTGCAGCGCGTGCTCGACGCCCCCCTGCGGGCGATCGCCGAGAACGCCGGCGTCGACGGCGCGGTCGTGGTCAATCGCGTGCGGCAGATGAAGGGCAAGAACGACGGCTACGACGCCGACAAGGACGTCTACTGCGACCTGTTCGAGGCCGGCATCGTCGATCCGGCGAAGGTCGTTCGCACCGCCTTGCAGAACGGCGCCAGCGTGGCGGCCCTGCTGCTGACCACGTCCTGCCTCGTCACCGACATTCCGAAGGAAGAGGAGCCGGCAGGCCCCGGCGGTCCTGGCGGAATGGGCGGAGGCATGGGTG
This sequence comes from uncultured Planctomycetia bacterium, assembly GCA_963719005.1. Lineage (GTDB taxonomy): Bacteria > Planctomycetota > Planctomycetia > Pirellulales > Thermoguttaceae. Next base: position 174,004 of record CAVRAR010000010.1, on the reverse strand, counting down.
GAATGGGTGGCATGGGCGGCGGCATGGGCGGAATGGGCGGCATGGGATTCTAGCCCATCGTTTAGCCGCCGCGTCCACGCGGCGATTTCTCCAAATTGAAAAGAGGTATGAAAAAGTCGAAAAAGTGAAGATAGCCGGGAGCCAACGGCTCCCGGAATGGGCGGAGGATCGGTAATCGCCTCCGGGAGCTGTTAGCTCCCGGCTATTGCTGCGAGAAGTAACAAGAAACCAAACCTGTACTCTTAGCTTGAGGAAAACGGACTATGAAGGAACTCAACTTGAAGCCATTGGATGATCGCGTCGTTGTGGAACCGATGGAGGCCGAAGAGATGACGGCCGGCGGCATCGTGCTGCCCGACACCGCCAAGGAAAAGCCGCAGCGCGGCACCGTGTTGGCCGTCGGGCCGGGCAAGCTGCTCGACAGCGGCGAGCGCGGCAAGCTCTCGGTGGCCGTCGGCGACGAAGTCATTTACGGCAAGTACAGCGGCAGCGAGATCGAAATCGACGGCCGCGAAGTCAAAATCGTCCGCGAATCCGACATCCTGGCCAAGATCGTGAAGTAACAAACAAGAGGACAGGGGTCAGGGATCAGGGGTCAGAGATTCTGATCCCTGGTCCCTGGCCCCCTGATCCCTGACCCCTCTACAAGGAACGCCAACAGTGCCAAAACAACTCCTATATGCACAGCACGCCCGCGAGCGGATGCTCCGCGGCGTGGATAAACTGGCCGACGTGGTCGCGGTGACCTTGGGCCCGACCGGCCGCAACGTGATCCTCGACAAATCCTACGGCGGCCCGACCGTCACCAAGGACGGCGTGACCGTCAGCAAGGAGGTCGAGCTGGAAGACCGCTTCGAGAACATGGGCGCGAAGTTGGTCAACGAAGTGGCGTCGAAGACCTCGGACGTGGCCGGCGACGGCACGACTACCGCCACGGTCTTGGCCCGCGCCATCTTCCGCGAGGGGCTGCGGAACATCGCCGCCGGCAGCAATCCGACGGCCATCCGCCGCGGCATCGACAGGGCCGTCGACGCCGCCGTCGCACATCTTCGCACGATGGCCAAGCCGGTCGCCGACAAGGAAGAGATGGCCAAGGTCGGCTCGATCAGCGCCAACAACGACCCGGTCATCGGCAACTCTGCTGGCCGAGGCGATGGACAAGGTCGGCAAGGACGGCGTGATTACCGTCGAGGAGGGCAAGACCGCCGAGACGACTTACGAAGTGGTCGAGGGCATGCAGTTCGACAAGGGCTACCTCTCGCCCTACTTCATCAACCGCTCGCCCGAGATGGATTGCCTGCTGGAAGACGCCTACATCCTGATCCACGAGAAGAAGATCAGCAACCTGCGCGATCTGATTCCGCTGCTGGAAAAAGTGATGCAGCGCGGCAAGCCGCTTCTGATCGTCGCCGAGGACATCGAGGGCGAGGCCTTGACGACGCTGGTGGTCAACAAGCTCCGCGGCATTCTGAACATCTGCGCGGTGAAGGCGCCCGGCTTCGGCGACCGCCGCAAGGCGATGCTCGGCGACATCGCCACGCTCACGGCCGGCACGGTCATCAGCGAAGACCTCGGCGTGAAGCTGGAAAACGTAACGCTCGAACAACTCGGCCGCGCGAAGAAGATCACGGTCGACAAGGACGCGACGACGCTGGTCGAGGGCGCCGGCAAGCACGCCGACATCAAGGCCCGCTGCGATCAACTCCGCAACCAGATCGAATCGAGCGACAGCGATTACGACCGCGAGAAGTTCCAAGAGCGGCTGGCGAAACTCTGCGGCGGCGTGGCCGTCGTTTCCGTCGGCGCCAACACCGAGGCCGAGATGAAGCAGAAGAAGGCCCGGGTGGAAGACGCCCTGCACGCCACCCGTGCGGCGGCCGAAGAAGGCATCGTGCCGGGCGGCGGCGTGGCCCTGCTGCGTTGCCGCGAAGCGGTCGAGAAGGCCCGCGGCAGCGCCCGCGGCGACGAGAAGATCGGCGTCGATATCGTGTTGCGTTCGCTGCCGATGCCGATCCGCCAGATCGCCGACAACTGCGGCGTCGACGGCTCGGTGATCGCCGACGAAGTGAACGACAAGCCCACCAACACCGGCTACGACGCCAACACCGGCAAGTACGTCGATATGTTCAAGGCGGGCATCATCGATCCGCTGAAGGTCGTCCGTTCGGCCTTGCAGAACGCCGCCAGCATCGCCGGGCTGATGCTGACGACCGAGACGCTGGTGACCGACCTGAACAAGGACGACAAGAAGAAGCGGCAAGTCGAGGGGAGTGTCCGCTAGTGGAATTCCGCTCGTGACAGTCTATCGAAGCAACGATCATGGGGTCGCCTCGTCGCGGGGTGACCCCATCGTTGCTTGAGGAGCGCTTGATCGCGTAGAGCGTTTAGCCGCCGCGTCCACGCGGCGTTCGTCCCGGCGAAGACGCCGGGGCTAAACGGGCTTTCTCGGAATTCGCCGGCTAAACAAACGCCGGATTTTGCGGTAGAATACTATATTCCCCCAAACGATTCCCAACCCGGCCATGCCAAAGATGGCGGAAAAACGCGACTACTACGAAGTCCTGGGCGTGGAACGCAACGCCACGGAGGATCGCATCTCCGAAGCCTATCGAAAGCTCGCACTCCAGTATCACCCCGACCGCAATCCCGGCGATGAGGAGGCCGTGGTGAAGTTCAAGGAGGCGGCCGAGGCATTCGAGGTGCTCAGCCATCCCGAGAAGCGGGCGAAGTACGATCGCTACGGCCACGCGGGCCTGGCGGGGGGCGGGGCGCCGCAGTTCCACGACATCTCCGACATTTTCAACGCCTTTGGCGACATCTTCGGCCAGGGATTCTTCGGCGACATCTTCGGCGGCGGCCCGGGACGCGGACGCCGCGTGCAGCGGGGCGGCGACATCCGCTGCGACGTGCAACTCGACCTGATGGAAGCCGCTCAAGGCGCGGTCAAGACGGTCCGCTTTGCACGTCATGCCGCCTGCGAAACCTGCGGCGGCTCGGGCGCCAAGCCGGGCACGCGGCCGGAAACCTGCCGCTATTGCAACGGCCACGGACGGGTGATTCAGCAAACCGGCGTCTTCTCGCTGCAAACCACTTGCCCGGCGTGCCACGGCCACGGCCAGGTGATCCGCGAGGCGTGCGGCGGCTGCCACGGCTCGGGCTACATCGAGAAGACCGTCACGCGCAAAGTCGATATTCCCGCCGGCGTCGACGATCGCAGCCGGCTGCGATTGCCGGGGGAAGGCGAGCCGAGCCCGAACGGCGGCCCGCCCGGCGACTGCTATTGCTTCATCCACGTCAAAGAGCATCCCCTGTTTCAGCGGCGCGGGCAAGACCTGTTCTGCGAGGCGCCGATCAGCTACACGCAGGCGGCGTTGGGGGCGACGATCGACGTGCCCTCGTTGGACGGCTGCAAGGAATTGAGGATTCCGGCCGGCACGCAGAGCGGCGAGGTCTTCACGCTCAAGGGCCAGGGCATGCCCGACCCGCGGCGCCACGGCCGCGGCCACTTGCTGGTGCAGGTCGTCATCGAGGTTCCTCAGACGCTGACCGCCGAGCATGAGGCCGCCTTGCGCCATCTCGCCGAAATCGAGAATACTCACGTCAGCCCGACGCGAAAGGGTTTCTTCGATAAGTTGAAGGAGTTTCTTGGAAAGTGAACAAGCACAAACAACATCATTACGGCCCGGAACAGCCGGCGGCCGAACATGCATCGCCGGAAGACGCGAAGCCGCAAGCGGCGGATTCTGCTGTGAAATCGCAAGCGGCTTCCGACGGTGCGAAACCGCAAGCGGCTAGCGACGATCCGCAGCAGAAGCTCCGCACGGAGTTGGCGGCCGCGAAGGACCGTGAGCTGCGCGCTCATGCCGAACTGGATAACTTCCGCAAACGGGCGGCCCGCGAACTCGACGAGCATCGCCGCTATGCCAATCTCTCGCTGTTGCGCGACCTCTTGCCGGTGCTGGACAACGTCGATCGGGCGATCGAGGCGGCCGACAAGAACGCCGACCCCGCCGCGCTTTTGGAAGGCTTCAAGATGGTGAGCCAGCAGCTCGGCGAGGTGTTGAAACGCCATCACTGCACGCGCATCGAAGCCCTGCACGCGCCGTTCGATCCGAACGTTCACCACGCGGTCATGCAGCAGCCTTCCGACGAGTATCCGGCCAATACGGTGCTGATGGTGACGCAGAACGGCTACCAATTGTACGACCGCGTCGTGCGGCCCAGTCAGGTGATCGTCTCGACCCCGAAGTGAGGAACTCATGCCCACGTACGACTACGTTTGCGACGCCTGCCAGCATCAGTTCGAGGCGTTTCATTCGATCAAGGCCGAGCCGATGCAGAAATGCCCCGAATGCGGCCGGAAGAAGCTTCGGCGGTTGATCGGTCCTGGCGCGGCCATCGTTTTCAAGGGGTCAGGCTTTTATCAAACCGACTACCGCAGTGAATCCTACAAGAAAGGCGCCGCCGCCGAGAAGGGCGCCGCGACCGCCGGCAAGAGCGAGACGAAAAGCGAAACGAAAAGTGAGCCGAAGAGCGGCGCGAAGGGCAAAGAGAAGAACGCGAAGGACTAACGCCGCGTGAACGGCCGCTCGCGGCTTCGCAAAAACTTCCTCAAGAATGCGATTCCCATGCGTTGCCCCCTGTGCGACAAAGAGTTTGCGCCCGAGTCGAGTTCGGCGATGCCGTTCTGCTGTGATCGCTGCCGGTTGATCGACCTGGGACGTTGGCTTGACGAGAAGCAGCGCCTTCCGACCGAGCCCGAAGAGGAAGAGGAGGCGGAACAGCCGCCGAAGGCCGATTCGCCATCGTAGGCGAGTCCAGTGGCTGAATTGGCGTCTGCCCCCATCTCGGCCATTGCCGTTATCAGCCCCCGTCTCTGATATCTATCGCTTTCCGCTGCTGGCAGAAGGGGTGTGGCAATATGGGGGTGCGACGTGGTATAATTGCATCTCCCGCCGACACCTCTTGCCACTCCTCCGCGGGCCGTTGGCCCCGGCTATTTGAAACGTCGAGCATAGCCATGAGAACACTCTTGCTGGTCTTGGCATTGTCCTGTTCTTGCACAGCAGCGTTCGCCGCCGAGAAGATCGCGAAGATCTCCGCACCGCACGCGCCCGGCCCGCTGGCGTTTGCGGCCGGCGAGATCGAGTCGGAGCTGAAGAGAGCCGGCTGGGACGTCGCCGAAACGGGCCCCGCGGCACTCAACATCCTGCTCGAAGCACCGACCACCGCCGGCAAGCTCGATGCGAAGGCGGAATCTTTCAAGATCGACGTTTCGCAGGCCTCAGGCGCCACAACCGTGCGAATTCGCGGCTCTGACGTGCGCGGGGTCATGTACGGCGGGCTCGACGCGGCCGAGCAGATACGCATGAACGGCCCGATGTCGATCAAAACAAAGAGCAAAAGCCCCTATCTGGCCGTGCGGGCGATAAAGTTCAATCCGCCGCTGAAGGGCAACGCCTACATGTCGGACGAGGACTTGAAGAACAGCGCCTGGTTCTATGATCTCGATTACTGGGATCGATTCATGCGGACCATGGCGTACAACCGTTACAATACGCTCACGTTCTGGAGTTCGCATCCCTACGACCAGATGGTGCGGCTGAAGAAGTATCCCGAGGCGACGACTCTTTCACAAGACCGGCTCGATAAGAACATCGCCTTCTTCCACAAGCTCTTTCAGATGGCGAAGAACCACGGGCTCGATACCTACATCGTGACCTGGAACATCCACATCTCGCCGGGCTTCCGGAAAGCCCACAACGTTCGGGACGGGCAGGATAGCCCGTTGATCCGCGACTACGAGAAGGAGTGCATCCGCGAGCTGCTTCGCGAGTACCCGGAACTGACCGGCATGGGAACCTGCCCCGGCGAGAACATGCCGATGTCGGCCGCGGCGAACGCCGAGTGGATTCGCGACGTCTACCTCGACACGCTCGCCAAGACCGGCCGGAAGATGCCGTTCATCTATCGCTACTGGGGAGCGCGGCCGAAGGAGACGGTGGCGATGCTCGAAAAGGCCAATTATCCGGGCGATATCCTCCTAGACATCAAGTTCAACGGCGAGCACATGTACTCGTCCACGAAGCCGCATCCCGAGGAGATGGGCTGGCTCACGCAAAACCCCAAGCCGTACAAGCTCCTCTGGCATCTGCGGAACGACTGCATCTTCCAACTCCGCTGGGGCGATCCGGAGTTCGCCGCCAAGACACTGACCAACTGCGGCGGGCCGGATTCGGCCGGATTCGTCACCGGCTCGGAGATCGAAATCCCCGGCGCCGACCGCTACCACACGCCGCAGACCGTCGCCCATCGCAATTGGAAGTACGAGTTCGAGAAGAACTGGATGCGCTTCGCCGTCTGGGGACGCATGGGCTACGATCCGAAACTGTCGGACGATTACTGGATCGCCCGCTTTTCCGAACGCTTCGGCGCCGCCGCCGGCAAAGATGCCTTCCTGGCCCTGAAATACACCAGCAAGATCATCCCGATTGTCACGTCGTTCCACTGGAACTACATGAACGGCGATTGGTATCCCGAGGGCAACGTCGGCAGCGTGGAACACCTCGGCCGGCATGAAGAAGCCGAACTTCCGCGAGGACGGTATTTTCCATGATATTCGCGAGTGGATCTTCAACAACGTGATCGACGATTCGTTGATGAACATCCCCGACTATGTAGCGTCGCCATCGAATGTCAACAGGACTCCGAAAGAGGTCCGGGGACCTCTGAACGTGTGCTAGGATGCTCCTCATGGCCGCGATTCAGAGCGAGAGACACGCTAAGGCGGCAGCGGCGAAGATCGGAAAAGGGAACAAGGAGTGGCAATGCACGGAGCTTGATCTCCAGGCGTCCGCGTCGCTTGGCCGCTACTACGCCGAAAAGACCATAGCGGCTACGGAACTGATGTGCTATCTCAGCCACGGATCCGCGGCGAGTAAAGCTACGCGCCGTGAGGTGTCTCGAAGAAGCCCGGGATCAATGGAAGCATCTTGCCGAGATCACCAAGTCCCACTACGTGACCCACGAGGTGTGGCTCGTCGGACAGTTCGACTGGGCGATGTATCTGCCGCAAGTCGAGAAGGACATCGAAATCGCGCGACAGATGAAGCCCTGGGCCGAGGAGGATCTGACGTGGAGATCGGGCGACGGCAAGATCATCACGACTTCGATCCGCTGGCGGGCCGACGGTTGGCCGAGGGACATTGAGCCTTGGGTCAGGGATTTCAACGCTCGTCGCCAAACTCCTAACAAGACGATCAACATTCCCGCCGGCTCGTGGGTCAGGGCGAACCTGGATGTCAATCCACCCGGCTTCGCCGTCGTTCGCCTTTTTGCTCCCGGAACGAGCGAAGTCAAAGCCAGAGCCCGGAGTTTCTCCGAAACGCCGGAGGGGCTCAACACCATTGTCGCGGACCTTCGAGCGGGCAGCAACGAGTTTGCGGTGCGGTACGAGAAGGAATCCCACGTCGTGCCGGTGCTTGAGCTTGAGAACGCTCCGGCACCGATCTTCCTCGTGGCGATGGAGGCACAACTCACGTCTCCCATGGCGAGGGTGGCGAGAAGCGACGCCGCAAGCGGTTCCGTCATCGTTGCTCCGGTCGGCTCGGGCCGCGGCGAACGCGGCGGAGAAGTGCTCGATAACGGGTACGCAACCTACAAGATCAGTATCCCGAGAGACGGCAATTACCGCTTGAACGCCCGTGTGTTCTGGAAGAACGGCGACTGCAACTCGTTCTTCTATGCGTGGGATGACGGGAGGCCCACAATGCTGGGAAACGACGATGTCTTCGGCCGCTGGCATTGGATTCAGACCGAAGCGAAGCGACTGAAAGCCGGCAAGCACTCGTTGATCATTCGGAATCGTGAAGAAGGCTCGATTTTGGACTGCATGACGGTTACTCCAGACAAACCCTGATGGGGCAGGCAAGAACACCGGCCCTTTCAATCCGCTATCAGCAACATCACCATGCAAACGCGATCTCCTTCCGCATCGGGCCGCTGTCTAGTCTTCGTTGCAGTGGCGCTCGCCCTGCCGCTTGGCGTCCGGGCCGAGTCGTTGAGCATCACCAACGTGGAAGCGACGCCGCTTTTCCCGAAGGCGAACGCCGGCGAGCCGCAGCGGCAGATCGTCCGCTTGAGCCTGAAGAATTCGGCGGCCCCGACCGAAGCCAGAGTGAAGATCGCCGTGACCGGATCGCAAGCGTATGAACAGTCGCTCGGTTCGCTCGCTTCCGGCACGTCGACGAAGGAAATTCGCGTTGCGGAGATCAGCCGGCCGACGGAGCTGACCGTCGAGCTGTTTGCACAGCACGCGCGGCAACCGGCCGACGTGAAGAAGACCGTCTTGCAGCCGCAGAAGAAATGGAAAATCTACTGCGTTTCCTACTCGCACCACGATTTGGGATTCGGCAATTATCCGCACCGGCTGCGGACCGACATCCGCCATGCGAACATCGAGCGGCCGCTGCAATTCTGCCGCGAGACGGACTCATGGGACGAGGACAGCCGTTTCCGCTACGTGATTGAAACGAGCGAGCCGATCACGAGTTTTCTGGCGACGCACAGCGAGGCCGACGCCGCCGAGCTTGCCCGGCGAATCCGCGAGGGGCGGATTCAGATCGGGGCCATCCATACGACGGTCAACACCGAGCAGATGAGCCACGAACTGCTGGCGCGGCTGTTCTACCTGACCAACCGCCACACGCGCGATCTGCTCGGCGTGCCCGCCATGAAGACCGGCCAGATCGACGACGTGGTCGGGCTGACCTGGCCGCTGGCCACGATGTGCCACGAGGCGGGCGTGCCGTATTTCTTCCACGGCCACAACGGCTGCGCCGAGTGTTTCCGGCCGGCTTCCGCGGAAGTCGGTCTTCTATTGGCAGGGTCCGGGCGGCGATCTTCAAAACAGGGTGCTCGTGCATACGCAGCCTTACGGCACGAACTGGGACTCCATTAACGCCGCCGACGAAGCCGCCATCTGAAAGGATTATCGATCAAGCCGTGCAAAGACGGTGGCCCTACGACGCCATGATTAGCCAAGACGGCACCGATTTCCAACTGATCACTCTCGACAACGCCACCAAGATCCGCAATTGGAATGCGAAATGGGCCTACCCGCGGCTGATCTGTGCGACGATGGACATGTTCTTCGACGCCATCATGGCCCAGGCCGACCCGGCCAAAATCAAATCGTTCGCCAAGGACGGCAACAATCAATGGGCCGACCAGGACGCGGCCGCCGCGCGGGTATTGGCCGAGGCGCGAAAGACAGGGCGAGGCGATTCCCACGGCGGAGAAGTTCGCCACGATCGCCTCGGTGCTGGCCGGCGGCGAATATCCTTGGACCGACATCTACCAGGCCTACCATCGCTTGCTCCTCTATCACGAGCACACCGACGGACCCGACAACGCCTTCGACGGCAGCCGCGAGAACACTCAGCGAATCGAGACCGAACAGGCGGAAATGCGGGAAATGGTCGATGACGCGAAGTACTTCTCCGATCGCGCTCGCCAAAACGCCCTCGACCGCCTGGCCGGGCTGATTGCGACGCAGGCCGAGCAAACGGTGATCGTCTTCAACCCGCTCAATCATCCCCGCACCGATCTGGTGCGCATCTCGGCGAAGAATCTGGGCGCGGACTTCGGCCTGATCGACGCGGCGACGCAGCAGGCCGTTCCCTTCGAGCGCGACGCGGAAGAAGTCTGCTTCGTCGCCGCCGACGTGCCGTCGCTGGGCTACAAATCGTTCCGTGTTGTGTCGGTAGCGGAGGCAATCCCAACGCCCGCGGCGCTGACCGCCGACAACGGCTTGCTGGAGAATCGTTTCTACCGCGTGCGATTCGATGCGGCAACCGGCGCGATCGCGAGCATCTTCGACAAGCAGTTGAAGTTCGAACTGGTCGATCAGGCGGCCCCGCACAAGTTCAACGAGTATCTCTACGAGCGATATGAGACGCCCAAGGTCGATGGACGGCTCGAAATGGTATCGTGTGCACTCGGCCGCGCTGCACGGCTCAACCGGCCCGGTTTCGGCCCGAATGATCGTGAGAGCGTCGGCCGTCGGGAGCGGAGAAGATCGAACAAAGCGTCATCCTTTACAACGACCTGAAGCGCATCGATTTCGTGCTCGACCTGGTGAAATCGCCCTCGGGCCGCAATTGCCGCGATACCGAAGGAGACGTGCGGCACAAGGAATCGGTCTACGTCGCACTTCCGCTGGCGATTCCCGACTTCTGCTTCCACCATGAAGTGCCCGGCTGCGTCGAGGAGCCGGTCAAGGACTTGTTCCAAGGGGCTTGCACCGCGTATTACGCCGTCCGCCATTTCAGCGACGTCTCCAATCCGCGCTACGGCGTAACCGTCTCCGCCCCGGAAAGTTCGCTTGTCGAGTACGGCCGGCCGCGCTCTTGTCCAAATCCCATCTGCCGCCTGAACGCGGGCGACCCGGTCAACTGTTACGAGATGCAAATGACTCCGCCGGCCAACAGCCGCATGTATCTCTACCTGATGGACAATATGTTCGACACCAACATCCCGCTCAGTCAGCCCGGGCCGGCGCGGTTCACCTGGTCGCTGCGGAGCCACGCGGGCGATTGGAAGGAGGGCCGGGCGGACCAGTTCGGCTGGGAGACGATGAATCCGCTGCTGGCCAAAGTCGTTGTAGGCAAGCAAACCGGTGTGCTTCCTGAGGCAGCAAAGAGCTTCCTGACCATCGATCAACCGAATGTGGTCTGCACAACGATCAAGCCCGCCGAAGCGAATGGCCGGGGGATCGTGCTGCGATTCGTCGAGACGCAGGGCAAACCGACGATGGCCTCCTTCCATGCAGCGTTCTTCGGCACGCCAGAAATTGCGATCGAGACGAGCCTCCTTGAAGAAGACCGCGGACCGTTGATGATCGCGCCGGGCGGCAAGGTCGCGTTCACGATCCAGCCGTTCGGCGTTAAGACGATCCGATTGGCATCGCAGCCGCCGGCGCTTGCGTCCCCGACGGCGCTTGCGGCGGAACCGCTCTCCGACATGGAGGTCGCATTGAAGTGGACCGCCCCCGACCTGCCTCCCGCGAGCATCGGCTATTACCGAGTCTACCGCGGCACAACGCCCGACTTTCGGCCAAGCCTGCTGAACCTCGTCAATCGGGTCGCCGGCACGTCGGCCGTCGATCGGCCGGTGCTCCACTTCGGCGGTTGGATCAACAACCGGGTCGAACCGGACACCACATATTACTATCGCGTGTCGTGGGTCGATCGTTGGAACAATGAAAGCCCGGCGTCGGCTGCCGTCAAGGCGACCACGATGAAGCCGAGCGAGAGAAACGCTCGGCCGAACCGAGCCGAACGTCTCTCGGCGATTCTTATTAGCCCCTTGGGTCAGCACGATCACGTCAACCTGCTCTTCCGCACGAACTGCGAATCCGACGTCATCCGATACGAAATCCACCGTTCCAGCACGCCGGGATTCGTGCCGGGGCAGAACACTCGCATCGGCGAAGTCGATGCCGACGCGATCATCAAGGGCTCGAACGCCTACGGCCACACGCCCATCGACCGTCGCCTACGCGAGTTCGACCACATGATGTACCAGGACAACACCGTCGAGGCGTTCAGCGAATACTTCTACCGCGTTTGCGCGGTGGATGCCATGGGCCAGAGGGGACCATTCTCCAATGAAGCGGCGATCACGACTACGGGCCACGAGCCGCAGGTCACCCTGGGTCGGAAGATCACTGCCCAGTCGGTCTATTCGCCCGAATATGGCCGGGTGTTGGCGATCGACGGCAATCCCGATCCCTTTCATGCCTGGATCTCGAAGCCTTACGGCGGCGGAACCAAGGACAAGCCGCTCGACGTGTGGTGGCAAATCGAGTTTCCCGAGCGAAAGACGCGGCAGATCAACGGCGTCAGGATCATCGGCGACCATCGGGAGATCATTCCGCGGCAGAAGAATCTTCAGGTGCAGTTGTGCCACCAGGGCGTCTGGAGAACGGTCGCCGAGGTTCGGGATGCCCCACGGAAAGACATCCTGACCACCTGGCCGCAGCCGCTTGAAACCGACGGGATCCGAATCGTCGTTCCCGCCGCCGATTTGCCACGATCTGAGCGGCCCGAAGTGGACGGCATCGTGCGGATTTGCGAGCTGCTGCTGGTACTGCCCGACGGCCGCGAAGTGTCGCCGGCGGCGGTGAAGAAATGATCGAAACAGCCGGAGGGCACACAGCGCGAGCCTGCTACATTGGCTCTCGTCCCTTAAGCGGCTACTGTCAGGCACAACTGCCCGATTAGACGATGCAGATGTTTGAAAAGACCCGCAACGCATATCCGAACCTGTTGGCCAGCGCCAGGGGCCGCGCCGTCGCCTTCTTCTCGTTCTATTTCATCGACGGCGTGTTGATCGGATTTATGGGCATATTCCTTGCCATGCGGATGCGGGCGCGGAACGTGGCCGTGGACGACATCGCTCTGTTCGTGGCCGCGGTCTATCTGCCGGCCTCCTGGAAATGGCTCTTCGGACCGCTGGTCGATTTGTGCTACATCGAGCGTTTTGGCCGCCGCAGGGGATGGATCCTCGGCACCGAAGCGCTGATGATCGTCGCCCTGCTGGCGGCGATGCGGATCGATTTTGCCCGGCAGTTCACGCTGTTTACCATCGTAATCATGTTGGTGAATCTGTTTGCCGCTTTGCAGCGGATCGCCGTCAACGCGTTGGCCTGCAACGTCCTGACCGACCAGGAACGCGGAACCGCCAACGGCATGATGTATGCCGGCGCTTACCTGGGACAGATTGTAGGCGGCTCCGGCGTGATTTTGCTCTCCGCCTTCGCGCCGTTCCCGTATTTGTTCCTGGTCGTAGTCGGCAGCATACTGGCCGTCATGCTATTTGTGGCTTTGCCGTTGCGCGAAGCGAAGGAAACTCGAGCCGTTTCCTATGAGCGGGGTTTGGCCGCCGTCGCCGCCGAAGTGCGCGGCTACGCGATCCAGGCCTTCAATGCCTTCCGCGCGTCGCGGGCGGCGCTGGTGGGATTGGTCTTCGTGCTGCTTCCGGCCGGAGCTTGGGCAATGTCGCTGTCGCTGGGGACGAATCTCATGGTCGAGTTCGGCATGAGCAAGCGCGAGCAGTCGCTGCTGACCTTCGTCTCCATCCTGGTTGCCGCCTCGGCCTCGTTGGTCGGTGGGCTGCTCGCCGATCGGTTCGGCCGCCGCAAGACGTTGGCCCTATATATCGTTGGCAGCGCGCTGCCCGCGCTATGGCTGGCTTGCGTCATGTACCAGCGCGGGTGGATCATGCCGATCGATCAAAACGGGACGCTTCACCCGATCGCGCCGCTTCTGTTGATCGTGAGTTACTGGGCCGTTGCGCTCCTCATCAGCGCGTTCCAGGGATTGGTGTATACCACACGCTCGGCTCTTTTCATGGACGTTTGCACGCCGGCGGTGGCGGCGACGCAGTTCACCGCTTATGTGGCGATGGTCAATCTCACCATCGTATACACGTCCGCCTGGCAGGGCTGGTGCCTCGCGAGGCTGGGCTACCCGTTCGACTCTCGCCATTGATGCCCTGTTGGGCATGGTCAGTCTGCCGTTATTGTTGTTAATGACCCGCCCGCGCACGAACCCGTCCGCGGCGGTCGTTGTCCCCGAAGGAGGCACTCAATCATGTTGCGACTGTTCGTAATGCTCTGCGTGGCCGGTTTTGCCGGCGCCTGTTTTGCGGAGGACGCCGTCGAAAGGCTGCCGCAACCCCATTATCGTCCGCAGAAGTCCGATCCAGACTGGTTGAAAACGGCGGCGCAGTTCCACGGTCATCTCGGCCCGATGATGGTGTTCGGGGCGCGGATGGGAATGGCCGCGCTGCGGGCCGTCGATGCAAAAGGCTACTTCGACGTGGAGATCAAGTGCGAAGGGCCGATGGCAAAGCCTCCGGCATCATGCTTTCTCGACGGACTGCAAATCAGCACCGGCGCCACGTTGGGAAAACGAAATCTTGCGTGGGTCGATGCTAAGAAGATCGTCGTCTACGTGAAGAACACGGAAACCGGAAAAACGGCTCTGTTGCAGCCCACCGACGCCTTTCTGGCGCTGCTGCGGCAGCCGACGGTTGACGCGAAACGAGTGTCCGGCAGCAAGAAGCGGGAAGAATCCAGAAATGACCGTCATTTCGAGGATCTGTCGCGAAGAATCGCCACCATGCCGGAAAAGGATATTCTCACCGTCCGTCATCCCAAATAGAAAAGGTGATTGGACGACACTGCTTCCGCGAAGCAGTGGCACGCCGTCGGTCGATCTCCCGTGCGGCGAGAAATTCTGGCTAAGATGCATTTCTCACCACACGGGAAAAACAGGCAACAGCGTGTTCGGTGGGGCAGACATTCTTGTCTGCCATAAGTGCCGCATCTTTCGCGGCAGACAGGAATGTCTGCCCCACCGTGGCGAGAGTGCAGCCTAGCGCCGCAGATCGCAAATTGTCGCGAAGCCGGAGCCCTCGCCGATTTCGATCCGAACTCGGAGGGGCAAAACCCCGAACGATTCGATCGCGGCGGCCAGTCGCTCGCCAACGTATTGGGCAAGCATCTCGGTCGTCGTGTTGGCGATCGGCAGCAGAAGGCAGTCGTCCGGCGGAAAAACCCAGCGACGATCGGCGAACTTCACTTCGATCTCGCCGGGCTGCGACGATACACGGATCGCCGGGTGTTGCGTGGGCAGCAGCACTCGATGATCCAGCCCGGCGACGATGCTTTTCAGGGCGTTTTTGACTACGAGGAAATCGACGACATAGCGGCAGTCGTTCAGAGGGCCATACATCTCGGCGGCCACGCGGTAGCTGTGCCCATGCAGCCGCTCGCACGCGCCCCCCTCCAACGTGATGAAGTGAGCGGCGGAGAAAACCAAATCGTCGTCGGCAATCCGAACGTGAAACTCGCTCATGTTCATCGTCGTTCGTAGTGCCTCGATGCAGAACAATAGCCGGGAGCCAACGGCTCCCGGAGAGCGATCGCCAACCGGCGCCCGATCCAGGAGCCGTTGGCTCCCGGCTATTTGGACACCGTCAATTCGACTTCCGCTAATCGACCGTGCCAGACGCGGCTTTTTTGTTGTCCGCCGGTTTCTTCTCGGGCTTCGCCGGCTTCTTCGCTGGCTTCGCGGGTTTCTTTTCGCTTTCGGCCGATTTCTTCATTTCGTCTTTGGCTTGCGGCACGAGCTTGGCAACGTCGGCGACCGGCAGGATGAGCTGGTTGAGCATCGCCGAGGACCTCGTCAGGCTGCTGCTTTCGCCGCTCTCGGCCTTCACACATCGGCAGATGATGCCCAGCACCTTGCCGTGATGATCGAACACCGGGGAGCCGAGCCCGCCGGAGGTGCCCAAGTAACAGGTTCTCGGCGTTGACAGGATCGACAGGATTCTGCCCAGGTTCAGCGTGGGGTTGTAGTTCAGGTCTTCGCCCGTCCGGCCAATGAGGATCGTGTAATCGAGCAACTCGGGCTGGGGTGCCGCATTGCCGACCGGAAGCACCGCCGTTTTCGCTTCGGTCGCCTTGTCCATCGGCTTCAGCGGAGCGAGAAACGCCAGATCGAGATCCTCGTCTTTCAGGACGACGTGGGCAGGCACCTCGCTGCCGTCGGCCAGCCGGTACTTCACCTCCTGGATCTGGCAATCGAGCTCGAGGGTTTGCGGCACGCCGCCGCGATTGACGCGAATCTTTCCCATCGCATTTTGCGGGTTGAGGTTCGTCAGTGAGGTGATCGCCAAGCCGGTCGGGTCGATGATGGCCGCGACACACTGGGTCTTGTGCTCCTGATCGAGGCCGGGAATATCCATGCCCTTGGCCTCGAACTTGAGCACGGCCGACAAGGAGATGATGGCTTTTTCGTAAGTCTGCAGGGTTTTGCGGGCCGTAGCAGCGATCTCATCGCCCCTGGCCGATAAGGTTCCAGCCGCCAGACAAAGAACCACGCACGCAGCGAACACTTTCTTGAACATGAAGGAACTCCGAAATAAGTTGTTGAGTGTCAGAAGGCCAATTGTCGCTGAGAAACAATCGGGAGCCAACGGCTCGCCGAGCGGGCGTGAGTCTGCGACTGCCCTCCGGCAGCCGCTGGCTCCCGGCTATTCCCTATCGCACATTTATCGGTAATCGGGCTCGATCTCGCAATACAGGGTGTGAATGCCTCGCCGCACGAAGAACACGACCCTCCGCGGCTTGTCGGCGCGAATCTGCTCGAGTGCCGCCTTCAGTTCGGCGACGGTCGCCGTGGGCTTGCCGCCGACGCTGATGACGAAGTCGTTGCCGCGCAGTCCGCCCAGCGACGCCAAACCGCCGGTTTCGACCTTCTGCAACAAGACGCCCTGCAATCCCTCGGGAATCTGCTGGTTGACGCGATCGGTGTAACTCAACTCGCGGGCGCTGAATTCGAGATCCGTGTCGGTCATGCGTTTGACGTTTTCATCGCTGATCGGCGGCGCTTCGAGCGACATGACGATCTCGGTCGGCTTGCCGTCGCGGATGATCTTCAGCTTCGCACGGCCGCCCAACGGGAGCCTGCGGATCATGGCGTCGAAGACTTCGCCGTCGCCGGGGAGCGAAGCCTGGACGCCGCGGCCGTTCACCGCCTGGATAATATCGCCCACCTTGATGCCCACCCTGTCGGCGGCCTGGCCCTTGAACACTTCCGTGACGCGAACGCCGTGTTGGCCGACCATGCCGAGCGATTCCGCCAGATCGGAAGTCAGGACTTGCGTGGAAAGGCTCGTCCAAGGCTTGGCGGCGCACGCCGGGCGGTTCTTATTCTCTTCCTTTCCGACTTTGACGACGGTCAGGTATTGCTTGGTGTCGCGCTCGAACACAACCAGCACGGGCACGCGCTCGCTCTTGTCCTCGACAAGCTTGGCAGTGACCTTCTTCAGCGCGGCGACGTTGTCGACGGCTTCACCGGCCACTTGAAGGATCACGTCGTCCGACTGCAAGGGCAATTTGGCGGTCGCCGCGCCGCCGCCGCCGCGAATCGAATCGATCAGGACGCCGGCCGTGGTCTGGCGGCGGCGTTCCAGGGCCATCATCCGCGTGATGTCGCGCACGGCGATGCCCCAATCCTTCAGCTCGAGCGGGTCGCCCAACGCACGTTGAAGCTGTTCGGTTGTGACCTTAACGACGTGCTCCTTGCCGTCGCGAACGAAGGCGATCTCCACCGCCTCGCCCACCGGCGCGGCAAAAACCTGTTGGTTGATCAGCGGGAGGTGTTCGGGCAATTCGGCGTTGAACGGCTGACTGCGGAATCGCGTGACGATGTCGCCGGCCTTGATTCCCGCGCGATCGGCGGGCGAGCCCTCGACGACTCCGGCCACCAACACGCCGCCGCTATCCTTGCCGCTCCTCAGCCGAGGCTGGAACTCGACGCCGATCCAACTGCGCCTCACGCGGCCGCGCTCGATCAACTGCCGCGCAATGTCCTTGGCGAGATTGCTGGGAATGGCGCCGCCGAGCGAGCCGAGGCCGATTTCATTGATGCCGACGATTTCGCCGCGCGGGTTGACCAGCGGCCCGCCGCTGTTGCCGCCAAAAATTACGGCGTCGTGACCGATCCAGCGCACGATCTGGCCGACGTCCTCGCCGTCCAGGCGGAACTGCCCTTCCATCGACCTGGGCATAATCATCTGCGTATTGCTAACGATGCCCTTGGTGACCGATTGCGAGACGGCCATGGGGCTGCCCATCGCCAGCACCACGTCGCCCACCTTCAAGCTGCCGGAATCGCCCCACGCGGCGAAGGCCAAGGAAGCGTCGGGGTGCTTCCGCGTATTCAACTTCAGTTTCAGCACCGCAATGTCGGCCATTGGATCGGTGCCCACGCGAACCGCCTCGACCTCCTCGCCGTCGGCCAACGTGCAGGTCATGCGAACGGCGTTTCCGGCCACGTGATGGTTCGTGACAACGTAGCCGTCCTTCGATATGATGACGCCGCTGCCGGCGGCCCGCTCCCGTTCCATGCGTCCGTCGCTTGGCTCCTCCACGACGACGTAGATCCGCACCAGCGCAGGATAGACCTTGCGGATGGCGGGCTCAATCTCCGCCCGGCCGGTCGCTGTTTCGGCGATCGTTTGCGCGACCGGCGCGCCAAGGCCGATCGAACTCCAGCAAACGCCAAACAGCGTCAGAACGATCGTAACAATGTCTCTGCCTTTCAGAAAAAAAGAAGGTCGTTTCATCGGTAGGGATCCGCAACAAAGAACGTGAAGGGTGGGCGGCAAGCGGAGCAAGAACGGCGGAAACCGTTCTAGTCGGGAGGTTGCCGTAACCCCTTTAGTCTTGCAGATTTCCCGAGCCGCCGCAAGCTAAACACCACGGGGGGGGTGCCGCTGCACAAAATCCTCGATGACTGGGGCAATCCGCTCGTGGGCGTCTTCCACGACATAGTGCCCGGCGTCGGCCAGCCGATACACCTCGGCTTCGGGGAAGAAATCGAGGAACCGATCGAGAAACCGGGGCGTAAAACACCAATCGCGCATGCCCCAAATGAAGCACATCGGGTGTTGGCGGAACTGGGCGAGGCCCTGCTCGATGTCGACGAGCGTCTGGTAGCTCGGGTGCTTGGGGTTCAGTGGAATGTCGAGCACGAACCGTAAAACGGCTACCCGGTGGGCCC
Organism: uncultured Planctomycetia bacterium; assembly: GCA_963719005.1. Taxonomy (GTDB): domain Bacteria; phylum Planctomycetota; class Planctomycetia; order Pirellulales; family Thermoguttaceae. The sequence goes on along the minus strand of CAVRAR010000010.1, from coordinate 155,366 downwards.
AGGAGTCGTACGGCGCCAGGTAGCCCGCCTTGACGGCCGGCGTCATCCGCTCCTGGTGGCAGACGGTCGTGCGAAGTGCGGTGCGGACGAACAGATTCAGCCCTTGCACGACCAGCGGTCCAAAGCCCGGCAGGTGGCAAATATGGATCGGCCAAGGGCAATGGGGCATTCGAAATGCCGCCGTGTTCATCAGGACGAACCGCGCGAACCGCTCGGGCGCCGCCACGGCCGCCCCCATGCCGATCGCCCCGCCCCAATCGTGCGCCACCAGCGTGATCTGCCGCAGATCGAGCTTCTCGATCAACTCCCCCAGATCGGCTGCGCGACGCGCCAGCCGGTAGGAATAGTCGCCGGCCGCCGGCTTGTCCGAGAGTCCGCAGCCAATATGATCGACGGCCACGATTCGGAACCGGCCGCGGAGGGCGAGGATCAGATTGCGCCAATAGAACGACCACGTGGGGTTGCCGTGTACCATCAGCAACACCGGCCCCCTGCCCTCATCGAGGTAATGGCAGCGATGTCCCCCCAGCCTCATTTCGCGGGATTGGAACGGGTATAAGGGATGCCAATCGTGGGCTTCGGGCATGTCTTCGTCGGTCTGGCCGGAGGCGTGGTGTCGGGCAAGAAGGCGGCAAAGCCAATTCTCTTGGGCTTGATTATCGCACAGGACGGGGCCAACGACAAGGAAGTCGGAATGCCGCCAGGGGGGCATTCTGGGCTTCCATACTCCAAAGGAAAAGGCCGCTCCCGTTTTCCCAAATCAGCCTCTTGACTCCCGCGGTATAGTTACGTGTTGGATTAGGCATCGTCCCGGATCGGGGCGGGGGGCGTGCCCGGTTCCGACTTCTATCCTATGCTTGTGGCGCGGGAAACAAGCCGAATTTTCTCTTTCGAGCAAAATGGGAGGCCAGCACTATGAGACGTGCGAAGTTTTTTGGGATCGGGATCGCGTTGATGACCCTGGGAGGCGTTCTGCTGTTGAGCGCATGGGCGGAGGAGAAACCCGCCACCAGTTACGCGCCGGTCGTCATGCAGGAATCGTTTGCCCAGACCGTGGCCAAAATGGAGGCGGCCAAGCCGGCGATCGAACAGCGGCAAGCAGCCTTGTTGCAGGAGCGTTACGACCTTGGCGACAAGCCCGCCAAGGGCGTGACGATGTCCCGCGGCAAGCCGGTGCAGGAGGGCGTCCGGGTGAAACTGCCCGAGGGCGTGCGGTCTTGGCAGGAATTGGCCGACATGACGCCCGAGCAAATCCGCCAGAAGGGGCTTTGGCCGAAGGGCTTCCTGCCGCTGCCGCATCCCAACCATGCGGAGGGCGGGATGCTGTTTCCCAAGTACCATATCGACAAGATCAAGCAGCAGGAGGATCGCGATCTGACGCGGTTCGATCTCGACTTCGATCTGCCCGACCACTTCATGCCCGAATTCCCGCCGCCGATCTTCCTCACCACTCGCCCCGACTTGGGCGATGTGTCGCAGGGCCAAGTTGTCGGGCTGAGCAACTATTTTAAGCTGTTCAACGGCATCTTGAACCCGAAGCAACTGGAAGGGCTGCGGCTACTGCTCACTCCGTTTCCCCAACAGCAATTCAACGCCACCGACGACCGCCGCTCGATCAAGCCGAGTATGGGCGTCGTCTGTTTCGACTGCCACGTAAACGGGCACACCAACGGCGCGACGCACCTCGTCGGCGACATTCGCCCCCAGGAGTATCGCCACCGGCTCGATACGCCTTCGTTGCGCGGCGTGAACATTCAGCGGCTGTTCGGCTCGCAACGGGCGCTGAAGAGCGTTGAGGACTTCACCGAGTTCGAGCAGCGGGCGGCCTATTTCGACGGCGACCCGGTAATCGCGACCAAGAAGGGCGTCAACATTCTCGAACGCGGCAGTCAAGTCCACTTCATGGCCGAGTTCCAGGAATTGTTGGACTTCCCGCCGGCGCCGAAACTCAACGTGCTCGGAATGCTGGACCTGAGGAAAGCGACGCAAGCGGAGTTGCACGGCCAGCGGGTGTTCTTCGGCAAGGGGCAATGCGGCGTGTGCCATCCCGCGCCCTACTACACCGATAACACGATGCACAACCTCCAGGCGGAGCGATTCTTCAAGCCGCAGATGGTCAACGGCCGCATGGCGGCCAGCGACGGTCCGATCAAGACGTTCCCGCTTCGCGGCATCAAGGAATCGCCGCCGTACATGCACGATGGCCGCCTGTTGACATTGGAGGACACGGTCGAGTTCTTCAACCAGGTCTTGGAAACGAAGCTCACGGACGAAGAGAAGCAAGACCTGACGGCGTTCATGCGCTGCCTGTAAGTAGAACGGAATTCATTCCGTTCCGCAAAACATCTCCCTTCTCCTTTTTGGGAGAGGTGCCGTGATAAAGTCTCCCCTCTCCCTTTGGGAGAGGGGTCGGGGGTGAGGGCCGTCGGGAAAAGGGACGGGGATAGCGAAGACTCTTTCCGGGTTGGACTTTTCCGTGTTTTTCCCACCCCTTTGCGCAATGCGTCAACAAGTGGGTCTGCCTCGCTTCGCCGAAAAACCGCTCCCACCTTTTCCGCTCAGTAAACCGGGGCGAGGGGAATTGTCACGGCGAGTTCTTGGGCCGCGCCAGCGTTTTCCGGCGTGGGAAATGTAATATGTCGCAGCCCTTCGGTGGAGACGACAACGCGGGTGAGCGGCGGAGTGTGAGCGTCAGATTTGTGGTGGCGTCAGTTGGGGGGAGGATTCCAGAAGGAGTCCCAGCAGATGCGCTCGCTGAGGTATAGGGCACGGAGGTGGCAGACGGCATCCGAGCCTTCCTCGCCCCAACGCATCCCGCCTCCTTTGAGTCGGTTTCCCACCACTGTTTTGCAGGCCGACTCCACCGGGCCTGAACCTATCTGCCAACCGTTGCCGACATAGGTCGGATAGTCCATGCGGTGCTCGTGATTCTGGAAGTATTGCAGCGTCTTGCGATGCACTTCCCGAACCGCCGACGAGGCCGCTGCAAGTTCCATCTCTTCCAACCGCCGCCGCACCGTCTGGCCACCTTCGTGTTTCAAGCGATGACACATGTCGTCGAGCCACGTTTGTCGCGAGGCTTCGTCTTCACCATACAGCGCCTGCCCTAATTCCACCAGATACTCCTTGACATGGTAGAAATCGAGAATGCGCACTGCCTTGGGGAAAAATCGCTTGAAGAACGACTCCAAGCCCGCGCCGCCATCGCTCAGCGCGATCTGTTGATCGGCGTTGGCCCAACCGACCTCCAATGCCTCGCGGTGAAGTTGCCGTCCGAGGTCGTCAAGCTCGAAAAACCCCGATAAATAGCGGACTTGACGCAGTGGCGGACGCTTCGCATCGTGCTCGTTTCGCGGGTTGTAGACCATGCCCACGTAAGCCATCCGACCCTCAGCGCGACTGCCGCGCAGTCCTTGCTGGCGTACCCCGGTGGCGTCCAGGCTCACGTAGGCACATCGTCGTCCATGCGCGTCGCGTTGCCACTCCCAGTCGCGCGTTGGCCCCAGCGATTTTCCTTCGTCGAGTTGCTGGCGAACGCGCTGGCCAGCGGCTTCCGTGGTTCGCTCAACCGTGGATTCGCTCAGTCGCAGCCCTGCCATTTTCCGCAACGCCCGCTCGGCACCGTGGGCAAAGCTGCCCAACAGGCCAGCCATCGCCACGATCTCCTCTGCTGCGGCAGTCAGCCTGATCGGCTTCAATTGCAGGGCGCGCTCCCACGGCTTGTGACCACATCGGCAATGCCGGCAGTGATAGTACGCCGCGTCAACGTCGATCGGCCCCATCAAGCTTACGATGGCGCGCGTCCGCCAGCCGAGGAAACGTGCGTCGCCGCCGCAATCTGGGCAGACAGCGCTGCTGCCTTGGTACCCCCTTTTTTCCGGTCGTTGACCGTTGCTTCCAGAGCCTGCGCCCCCATCCGCAGCACCTTGTCTCGCAAGACGAACTCGGTTTCTCCGAACAATTGGTCGTCCCGCTTGCCAACCATTAGCTCGGCGATTTGCCAAATCTCTCGATCCATCGCTTTCGACAAAACATCATGTACACGTTGGACTTCGGCCAATTCCTCAGGCGTGCGACCCATAGCCTTCCCCTCCTGGTTCGGCGGAAAATAGGTAAACCTCCTCGCGAAAGCAGCTTAATACCGAATTTCCCACCTACAATCAAGACGCTCAAACTCGTGCGTCTGGGCGTAGTTGGTCTTGCTGTCATGGTAGGTTCTTGGTAATAGACGCTTGCCGAACTCCGTCAGTTCTCATCATGTTACGAAATTTACCCCGGAGAGGTTCTGTTGCCCTGCCGTTCCATATCCTCATCCTCCATTTTCAGTAAACGTCGTAAGTATTTACCGGCATACCGTTTGTGATGACAGCAACACACGACCACGAGCGAAGAGGCGGCGAATAAGCTCGTTTCGAAAGGAGTCGAATCATGAAGGCGCCGATTGGGCTGCTTGTTTTCTCTGCCGCGGCCCTCATCTTGCCGGGCTGTCTTGTTCCCAAGACCGAGCTGAACGCTGCGCTCACCGAGAACCGTGCGCTCACCGAGCAGAGCCAGGCGCAACTGGCCGAGATCGAAAACCTCAAGACCCATAGCCGCACGCTCGAAGACCGCGTCATCCACAGCGAAAAGCAGCTCGCCCTGGCGCAGGAACGCGCCGGCCTCGACCGCCGGCGATTGGAAGGCTACGAGCGCGAACGCGACGGATTGTACCAGCAGTTCAAGGACTTGTCGTACGCCGGCGGCCGGCTCCCGCCCGAGCTTGGCCGTCAATTGGCCGATCTGTCGCGGCGATTCCCCAGTCTCCAGTTCGATGCCGAGACCGGCATCAGCAAGCTCGACACCGACATTCTCTTCGACAGCGGCGAGGCCGAGCTAAAGCCCGAGGCGGGCCAACTGCTCGACGAGTTGGTCCGCGTCTTGAACTCGCCGGCGGCGGGCGATCTGAAACTGATGGTCGCCGGACACACCGACAACCAGATGATCGTCGGCCGCGAAGCCCGCGAAAAGTATTCCGACAATTTCCACCTCAGCACGGCCCGCGCGTTGGCGGTCGCCGACCGCATGAAGCGGGCGGGCCTGCCCGAGCGTCGTCTCGGCGTGGCCGGTTTCGGCCCGTATCAGCCGATCGCCTCGAACGCCACGGCCCAGGACCGTCAGAAGAACCGCCGCGTCGAGATTTTCGTCATGCCCTGCGACGTCCCGGTAGTCGGCTGGAGCGATTCGACGCCGAGCGTGTACGGTTCCGGCGTGCGGCGGTAGCCGAATAGGCACCGTTCCGAGTTTTCGCGCCAACGAAAATGGGACTGTGCCCGTTGACGCCCCAAAAGCCATTTCTAACCGAACGACTTGTGCGAAGCAACGGGGGCCAACGGCCCACGGTCGGATTGCCGGCCGCGCCTCCTATGGCTTCGCGGCCGACATGCGGACGGCCAGATCGTCCCAGTCCTCGCCGTTCTTGCGGTCGTCGTACCCCTTGCCGCCGTCATCTTTGCCGTTGTCGCCGACGCTGTAGAGCAGGTAGCCATCGCCTTTCCGCGAGTAGTGAAGATCGGCGTCGTTGTTGAAGATGTCTTTCGGCACCTCGCTCACGTATTTCGGCACGAGGGTTGCGAGCTTCGTCGGGTAACGACTGCGTCTAGCGTGGTAGGCAGCCAGGGCGAAGGCGAGTTTCGTCAAATCAAACTGCATCGTTGCACGATCATCGCTGGGAAGCAGTGTTGTTAGCTTGGTCGAGAACACTACTATGAAAGCCGATCCAACCCGACGGGAACGCGCCTGTCGCGTGTCGTCTGGCAACAATCGTTCCGATGGTCCGTTATCACTGGCGGCTTTCTGCTCAATCGTCTTCACCACCTCTCTTCGCCGAGTCCCGGCAGGCATGCGCATCGCATTGACGTATTGGTCGTACCGGGCGTTGCCCATACGAAGAGCGACGTCCCAGTCGATTCTCGTGTCACCCGCCGACTCGAGAATCAACTTCAACGAGGCACGTTCCCGAACATCGGAGCCAAGCCTTTCCACGGATGCAAGCGTGGTGGCGATGACGGCAGGCGAGGCGGGCGTGTCCTTCAGTTCCGCCGTAATGTTGTTGAGGAACGTGAATCGCTCGGCGACGTCGATCTTGTCGACCATCTTGGGCATCGGCGGCAAGCGGTGGAAATCGTCCTGCATTCTTGCGATCTGGACTTTAGCGGGCCCCCGATATTGGAGCAGTGCGTAGGTGCCGCCGTAAGCCGTCTCGTATATCCGCCTGGCAGCCAAGCAATCGATCATCGTGGGGCCTTGCGCTAACAGCCGAGCTAGGCGATGACAGGCCAATAGATCCTCCCAAGCCTCATCCACTTTCCCCGCGTCGAGTCGCAGCATTGCCCTGGCAACCAGGGCATCGGAAACATCGCGGTAGGCAAATGTGGCCGGCAGGAGAACTCCGATCAGTGGCATATTCTTCCCGGCAATCAGCGGATCGTAACGCCGCGGACGCTTGGATGCCTCGACGACCAAGGCCAGCGGTTCTTCATTGGCCGTAAGCCACGCGGCCCAGACGGGAAACTCCCTTTTCGACCAGGGGCGTTTCACGGCAGTCCGCAGTTGCTCTCGCAGAACATTGCTCCGCTCTCCCGCCGGCGCGGCCAATCCGGTGTCTTCGTTGAGTATGATGTGGTTGGCAGACGTGACGAAGTAGTTTCCCCTTTCCGGCAAAGGCGTCATGCCGAGCATCTCGGAGTATCGCTCGCGCTGCTCCTTGCAGATCTCCTCCGGTCCCATCGCTTTCCAGAATGGCACCGCCGCGTTGTTCTCGGGCGTCACGCCCTTGCTGCACAGATGATTGATCGCGGCGATATAATCCGGGTAGCCGTCCTCTCGTAATGGCTCGGTGATGAAGGTCGTCTCCTTCGAGATCATCACCAGCACGCGAGGCTTCATTTTGGCCGTCGGTTCCGCCGCATGCGAGCATACTCCCACCGAAACAAGCGAAACCGCCAAGAACGTCTTCCAACCGGAATAGATTGACATGGATAGTCTCCTTGTTGGGTCTGGCGTGCACTGTGGAGGATCATTGCGGCGGCGCCGGATCGACCCAAAGCTCCGCCGTCTTCGGATCATACCGATACGTCTCGCCCTCCCATAATTCCGGCAAATGGATTTGGCCCTCCTTGATGATCTTCTCCATGAACTCCCCGTGGCTTTTCGGATATCGACCTTCCGTGGCCTGGAAGAGCTGCATGGCCTTGGGAATTTGCACCTCGAAGACCAATCTCTCTTCGACGCAATACAGGGCGGCGAAGTCGGTGCATATCAGACTCTTGCTCAGCCTGCTGAGCTTCTTGCCGACGCCGACCTTCGCCTCTTTCGAGCCGGCATTTGGGTCCTTAGCAGCCGGCTGCGCTGCCGGTGTCTGGGCCGTCGGCGTCGGCGTCTTCGCTGCTTGCGGAGGAGGAAGTGGCGGTGGCGGCGGTGGCGGGGAAGGAACATTCGCCGCCTGCTGCTGCGCCGGCGGTGAATGAGCCGGCTCGCAGCCGATGCAACCGACCAACAGCAAAATGTTCAACACCGCGAAGATCAAACCGTTTCGATCACTGCTCATGGTTCAGCACCTTCTGTTTTCCACGCCGAATTCGCATCGTCGGCAGCGGTGGCCGCGACGCTTCGGCGTCGTCGCCCTCCAACGCGCTGCCGGCCAGCGGAAATCGCCATTGCTGCATATTCGCCAACGCCGACTGGCGCGTCATGTTGTAATCTAGCGGCGTGATTGTCACCTTTCCCCGGGCCAGCGCCGATAGATCGGTTTCACGCCCGGCCACAAACGGCGCGGGCCCGCCCTTGAGCCAGAAGTAGTCGCGGCCCCAAGGATCTTGCCGCTTCTCGAACGTGTCGCCGTAGCGGGTGACGTGCATCGGCACGACGCACACCTCCGGCGTGCCGGAAAGGGCGGCCGTCGGAATGTTCAGATTGTAAAGCTGCGACTCGGCCCCCTTCTGGTCGAGAATTCGGCAGACGATTTCGCGGGCCAAGCGGGCGGCCTTGTCGAACCGGGCGTGCTCGTCGTATTCCAACGAGACGGCCACGCTGGTCACGCCAAAAAACGCCCCTTCGATGGCCGCCGCCACCGTGCCCGAGTAGAGCACGTTGATGCCCGCGTTCAGCCCGCCGTTGATGCCGCTGATGACCAGATCGGGCGGGCGAGGGCAGAACTGGAGGATGCCGATCTTGACGCAGTCGGCAGGGCTGCCCTCGACGGCCCAACCGCAGCGGCGTTCCCCCTCGCTTCCCCCTTCGTTGCGGAAGACCTCCTTGACGATCAGCGGCGTCAGATAGGTGATCGAGTGGCCCACGCCGCTCTGTTCGGTGGTCGGGGCCACAACCACCACCTCGCCCAGCACGCGCATTTCCCGTTCCAACGCCGCCAAGCCGGGGGCGTAAATTCCATCGTCGTTTGTCAGAAGTATAAGCATCGCTTCATCATATCCCCACCCGTTGGACGCGGCAATGGTGGCGAATCCGTCGAAAACGCCCTCGCCGGCCTCTGGTCGAGTCGTCCCCAATGCTTTATAATTCGGGGTTTCCCCCAGAGGGCTGGTAATGAAGCGGGTTGCCGACGAAAAGGTATTGGTGCTCGATTTCGGCTCGCAGTATGCCCAATTGATCGCCCGGCGCGTGCGGCAACAGAACGTCTACTGCGAGATTGTTCGCCACGACATCACGGCCCAACGGATTCGCAAACTGGCCCCCAAGGGACTGATCCTATCCGGCGGACCTGCCAGCGTGTACGAACCGGGGGCGCCGAAGTGCGATCCCGACATCTTCCACCTCGACCTGCCCGTGTTGGGCATCTGTTACGGGCTGCATTTGGCCTGCCAGGCGCTGGGCGGCACGGTGCAGGGCACGCCGACGCGCGAGTACGGCCGGGCGCGGTGCCGCATCACGCAGCCCGACGAGCTTTTCGCCGGCATTCCCAGCGAGATCGACGTGTGGATGAGCCACGGCGATCAGGTATCGCAGGCGTCCTCCGATTTCCTGCCGCTGGCCGCCACCGACACTTGCCCCGTCGCAGCGGTGAAGCATCGGCGGTTGCCGCTTTACGGCTTGCAGTTTCACCCCGAAGTGACGCACACGCCGCAGGGCGCGCAAATCCTCGGCAACTTCCTTAGAGCGGCGTGCGGTTGCACCGGCACGTGGAAACTCGGCGATTTCGCCCGCGAGGCCGTCGAGACCATTCGCCGCCGCGTCGGCCGCGATCGAGTAATCTGCGGCCTCTCCGGCGGGGTCGATTCCTCCGTCGTCGCCGCCCTGCTGGCCCAGGCGATCGGCCCGCAGCTTTCCTGCATCCTCGTCGACAACGGTCTGCTCCGCAAAGACGAAGAGGAACGGGTCATCCGCGAGTTCAGCAATCACTTCAAGACCGACTTGCACGTCGTCAAGGCGGAAGACAAGTTTCTGGCCGCCCTGGCCGGCACGGTCGAGCCGCAGGCGAAGCGGCGGATTATCGGCCATGCCTTCATCGAGTGCTTTGCCGCGGAGGCGGCGAAGATCGAAGGCGCCCGATTCCTGGCCCAAGGCACGCTCTATCCCGACGTGATCGAGAGCGGCGGCTCGCCCGACGGACCGGCCGCCACGATCAAGCTGCACCACAACGTTGGCGGATTGCCCAAGGATTTGGCCTTCGAGTTGATCGAGCCGCTCCGCGATCTGTTCAAGGACGAGGTCCGCGCACTCGGCTTGCAACTCGGGCTGCCCGAAGACATTGTCTGGCGGCACCCGTTCCCCGGTCCCGGCCTGGCGGTCCGCTGCGTCGGCGAAGTGACGAAAAAACGGCTCGACGTTCTCCGCGAGGCCGACGCCATCGTGGTCGGCGAAATCAAGCAGGCCGGGCTGTATCGAAAGACGGCCCAAGCGTTCGCCGTGTTGCTGCCGGTGCAGAGCGTCGGCGTGATGGGCGACGCCCGCACCTATGCCGACGTGGTGGCCGTCCGTTCGATCGACACCGAGGATTTCATGACGGCCGACTGGAGCCATTTGCCCTACGACCTGCTGGCCCGCATCTCGACCCGCATCATCAACGAAGTGAAGGGCGTCAACCGCGTCGTCTACGACATCAGCAGCAAGCCGCCGGCAACGATCGAGTGGGAATAGGGGAATGATGAATGAAGAGTGATGAGTGATGAATGAAGAATGAAGAATGATGAATGATGAATGATGAATGAAGAATGATGAATGATGAATAATGAGTGATGAATAATGATGAGTGAACGCCCCACGACTGCGGTCGTGGGGGGCGGCGAAACGGGACCACTTATCTATCCCCCGCGAACCGCAGTCGCGGGGCGTTTTCGCGGCACTTCAGAGCGTCAGGGTTTCGCACTGACGCGATCGCGCGCTGCCACGGCAAGCTCTTCCGCACGCCCGCTCCACTGACGACATGCCCGGACGATTCCGGCGGCGTCCAATCCCAAGTCGGCCAGAAGCTCGTTGCGGCCGCCGTGCTCGATGTAGCGATCGGGGATGCCGAGCCGGCGAACGTGTCCGGCGTCGAGGCCGGCCTCCGCGGCGGCCTCGAGCACCGCGCTGCCGAAACCGCCCATCAACATGCCCTCTTCGACCGTGACGACCAACGGACACTCCCGAATCGCGCGGAGAATCGTCGCGTTGTCGAGCGGCTTGACGAATCGGGCGTTGATCACGCCGAAGTCGAGGCCGTCGGCCGCCAGCCGCTTGGCCGCTTCGTTGCAGGCGCCCAGCAGCGTTCCGCAGGCGATCAACATCCCATCGGCGCCCCAGTACAGCACCTCGGCGCGGCCCAACTCGATCGGGGATGATCGGGCTTGGGCAGGGGGAAGGGGGACAGTCCCATTTTCGTCGACCACGGCTTCGCCGCGGTGCCCGCGAAAATCGGGACAGTCCCCTGTCCCCCGCGAGATCGTTTCAGCCGCCGCTTTGGGATAGCGAATCGCCACCGGGCCATCGTGGTGCAGGGCCCAGTCGATCATCGGGGCCGCGTCGGCGGCGTCGCCGGGGGCCATCACCACCAGGTTCGGCATCGGCCGCAGATACGTCAGATCGAAGACGCCGTGATGCGTGGGGCCGTCGGGGCCGACCAGCCCGGCGCGATCCAACAACAGTGTGACCGGCAGGTTTTGCAGCGAGACTTCCTGAAAAATCTGGTCGTAGCTGCGTTGCATGAAGGTGCTGTAGATGGCGACGATCGGCCGCAGCCCGGTCTTTGCCAGTCCGGCGGCGAACGCCACCGCGTGCGATTCGCAGATTCCCACGTCGAAGAATCGGTCGGGAAACTCATCGCGCACCGGCTCGAGCATGTTGCCCTGGCACATGGCGGCGGTGATCGCGACGACTCGCTTGTCGGCTCGCATCTGTTCGAGGACCGCGTTGCGCATCAATTCGGTGTATGCCGGGCGGCTCGATGTCTTTTTCAGCCGCACGATCAAGCCGTTTTCGCGCTGGAAAGGGGCGGGGGCGTGGAACGTCGTCGGGTCTTCGGCGGCGGGCTTGAAGCCGTGCCCCTTCTCGGTCACCACGTGCAGCAAGACCGGCCCGGCAACCTGCCGCACCATCTTCAGGTATTTCTGCAATTGCCGCACGTTGTGGCCGTCGACCGGTCCGATGTAGCGGAATCCCAAATCCTCGAAAATCATCCCGCCGAGCAAACCGGCCTTCAACGCGTCCTTCATCTGCGTGAGGAACCGTTCGACCGGCTCGCCGATGACGGGCATGTGGTTGAGCAGCTTTTGCACCTCGACCTTCAAGCCCGTGTAGAAGTGGGCGGTGCGGAGATGATCGAGCGATTCGGCCAGCCCGCCCACGCGGGGACAAATCGACATCTTGTTGTCGTTCAGGATGACGATGAGGTTCTTCTTCAAGCCGCCGGCGTTGTTCATCGCCTCGAAGATCGTGCCGCAGGAGAAGGCCCCGTCGCCGACTACGGCCACGATGTGCCGCCCTTCGTCGGGCCGCAACAGATCGTCGCCGCAACGCATTCCCAGCGCGGTGCCGACGCTGCACCCGGCGTGACCGGTCACGAACAGGTCGTAGTCGCTCTCGGCCGGGTTGGGGTAGCCCATCAGGCCGCCCTTGCTCCGCATCGTCAGGAATTCGTCGTACCGGCCCGTCACCATTTTGTGGGCGTAGACCTGGTGGCCGGTGTCCCAGATCAAGCGATCGCGGCTGAAATCGAACGTGGTGTGCAGGGCGAGCGTCAACTCGACCACGCCCAGGTTCGAGGCGAAATGGGCCGTGCGCGTCGCCGCCAATCGGCAGAGCGCCTCGCGCATCTCGACGGCCAATTGCTTAAGTTCCTCGTGCGAGAGCCGCTTGAGGTCTTCCGGCGAGTTGATAATTGAAAGCAGCTTGTCCATCAACGATTCCTTTCCAGGACGAAATGGGCCACCACCCGGAGCCCGTCGGCTTCCTCGCCGAAGGGCTCCAGTGCCTCGCTCGCTTCCGAGATCAATTCTCTAGCATGTTGAGCACTTTGGTCAAGACCGAGAAGGGCGGGAAAGGTGAGCTTTCCACGCACGGCATCCTTCCCGACCCGTTTTCCCGTTGCAGACTCACTACTCTGTACGTCCAACAGGTCGTCAATGATCTGGAAAGCCAATCCGAGCCGCTGGCCGTACACGTCGAGGGCAGCAAGCTGTTCGGGACTGCCACCGGCGATCATGGCCCCCATTCGGAGGGATGCTTGGATCATGGCGCCGGTCTTGCGGCGATGAATGGACTCAAGTGCGGCCAAGGAATGATGAATGATGAGCGATGAATGATGAATGGAAGAGGGGCTGGCGGCGTCCGAGCCTTGTTCGGATTCCTCATTCATCATTCCGCATTCATCATTCTTTTCCGCCGCCACGTCGTCCATCTGCCCGCCCACCATGCCGCAGGCTCCGGCAGCCTCGGCCAAGGCCGCACAACATGCGGCGGCAACAGCCGGAGGCTGCACCTCCCGAGCCAACACCTCGAAGGCCAGCGTCAACAGGGCGTCGCCCGCTAGAATCGCCGTGGCTTCGTCAAATGCCTTGTGACAAGTGGGCCGGCCACGCCGCAGGTCGTCGTCGTCCATCGCGGGCAGATCGTCGTGGATCAGCGAATAGGCATGGACCATTTCGACCGCGCACGCGGCGGGCAAAGCCGCTTCGGCATCGCCCCCACAGGCCCTTGCCGCCAACAGCACCAGCATCGGACGCAGCCGTTTGCCGGGTGCCAAGAGGCTATATCGCATCGCCTCCCGGAGCCGCAGAGGGCAGCCTTCGTCCAGTTGGGTCCGGGCATCGAGCGCGGCGTCGATTCGCGGGCCAAACTGCTCGGCAATTTCGGCAAACGTGGGGGAAAACGTCTTCATTCTTCTCGTAAGAGTCACCGGCGACTCGCGACAACACCTAGCCTTTATGCACTTACGATTTTCCATCTGAACATATCTTGAAAGTCATCAAAACAGAAATCGCATATCCATCGATATCCATCCCGTGTATGGTAGCCCTCCTTCAAGACATCTTCTGGGGTCTCGTAACCGTGAATGGTCCGATATTCCGGATCCATGAACTTGGCCCAACAGAATTCGCAATGGGCGTGGTCGAAATCCTCAGCAGTCTGCCGGAAATGCCCATGCGCGAGCGCGACGCCCGCCAGCCAGCCTGCTTGATTCCGGAGTCGCCAGTCGTCTTTCTCGATCATTTCAGATTTACCAACGGGCCACATGTAGCAGCCCGGTCCTTCAACCACCACATTTTGCCCATGCGATTGTCAGTCGCATCTTTCACGTCGAGGAGTTCAAATTCCTTGCCAATATGATCCCTGAGGACGTCTGCGATGTTCCTTGCGCCAACCGGAACATTCAGGCCGCCCCGCAGATGTACCATGATGCTGTTCAGGATATGCTGGTAGATGGTTGGTTCTCCGCGCTCCGCGATAATCGCCGTGGTGGCCATCACCACTTCGCGCTCGTACGTCTCCTTGTCGATGTCTTGCTCCGAGCGACGCTGTCCGTTCTCCGGCTTCCTGAAACGAATGTAATAGTCGCCGACTGCCGAGCCGTAGGGTTGGAGAAGGCCCTTGGCCGACGGGCGCGCGGGCGGTTGGTAGACAATCTTCTCCAGCTCAAAACCGGCGAGAACCACCGCTTTGATGATGGAGTTCCACACCGCGATCTCAGTGCTGTGGAACGTTACGGTTAGGTATCGATCCGGCTTCAGCGCCCGATACATTTCGCGGAAGGCCGATCTGAGCATTTTGTGGTAGTAGTCGAAATCCTTCCCTTGCTGGCCATTGATGGTAATCTCTTCCGCGTAGTCCAAAGCGAGGTTGAGCCAGGACGCCCAAAGCGTGCTCAACTCGAAGTACTGGACTGCTCCGCCGTAGGGCGGGTCGGTGAAAATGTAGTTGACGGAGTTCGGAGGGAGGATTCTGCCCAGTTCCAGGGCGTTGGCTGTCTCGAACAGGATGTTGGCGCCCTCGCCGAGTTCCGCGAGGTTCTTCGCCCTCTTGCAGGATTTGATTTGCTCCGCGGCGTCCGCCTTGCCCTTCAGCACGCCCTGTTTGCCGAATACTGCGCTTTCAAACAGCATCCACACGTTGGACTCCATAGAGACGGGCGGAATCCAATAACGGTGGACCGGCCAGAACGACGTTGTACTCAGCGCACTCCAATGCCCTTTGCCGCCTTCCTTGGCCACGGGGCACATCTTGCTCGCCAGGTGAACCATCGACGTGAACGCCAGTTTAAGGACGTTGCGAAGCCGCCCGCTCTCGATTCTCTCGATCTCCTCCATCAGAAGCGACAGCGCATAGAGATTTCTTCTGGTAAAGAGGGCATCGATGGTCTCGTATTCGGGCAGGTGAGTGCCTTCCTGGAAAAGGATGCCATTGTAAGCCAGCCGGTTCCGAGGATGCTTTCTCGGCTCAAGTTTCGAAACATCCTTCAACAGCGCGACGTCCCTCCGCTTCGGCTCGACCGCATATTTTTTGCACGCCGCACACGTACATCTCAGTTCCTTTGGTTTGTTCTTGCCTTTCTCCCAGATCGCCGCCAGGACAGTGGCTTCTTTGCCGCATTTCGGGCATTTCGTTTCGTACAGGTCGTTGATCTTGTCCTTGAGTTTACTCTCGATCCTCCTGAACTCTTGCTCGATCTCCGGAGGGGCCACCTGGCTGAGGGTGTTTTCGACCAGGAAGGCGGACATGGGGTTAAGATCTAAGGAAACGGCCTTTCGCCCAGCCTTGATCGCCTCCATCGCCGTGACGCCGGAGCCGCCGAACGGATCGAGGACGATTTCGCCCGGCTTTGAGTATCGTTGGATGTATTGCGAAACCACGTTGTGTGGTTTTCTTGCCCAGTACTTGTGGATCAAATACATGGGCGTATGAGGCTGGGCGATGATCGCATAGTCGATGTGCCGAATCTCGGTTGCTCCGCCCTTCTTTCGGCGTGTTTTTCGCATTTCCGGTTTCGCCCTATCGGACTCGACATTCACGAGAAAAGCATCCATCGGTCCTTCCGCCGTGTAGCGCGGACAATCTGACGCGGCTCGACACTCTCCAGTCTATGCCGGCTGCTACGGCTCGTCCATATCGACATCGCCAAACAGGGGGTCCGACGCACCGGTGCCGGGGCGCGCGGGGGGAGCGATCGGCGGCGGCGGCGCTTGCCCGGCTCGTCCTGGTCGATCGTGGCGGTGTCGTCGAAGGGTTGCGTGATCGGGTTTCCCTCGGCATCGACGCCGCTGAGCAGCTCGATCCGCCGCTCGGCGCGTTGCAGCAGTTCGTAGGATTGCCGCAGCAGCTTGACCCCCTCTTCGTACCGTTCGAGCGACTCATTGAGCCCAATGTCCCCTTCTTCCAGCGCGTGAACGATCTCTTCCAGCCGTTCGAGCGCATCCTCGAAGCGAAGCTGACCGGAAGCCGGATCGGGAGGGGTGGTTTTCGCCATTGAGATGATTCCCAGACTCGACTTTCAACGTCTGGTTCATAGGGCAGTATACCAAACCCGATCCCGACAGTCACGGGCCGCCGGAGACAGGGCCGGTCAGTTTTTCAATGCAGGAGGCGACTCCTACCAAAAACCGATTACAGCGAAGGATGCCGCTATTCTCCTTGGTTTTTTGCTCTCGTGGCGGTCTGCCCCTGGCGGTGAAATGGGGTCGCCACTTCGCTGGCAGCCCGCTATAATTCTGTGTTTTAGTCCAAGACAAAACCTCTTTCCGCAATGGAAGGTCTGATATGAGTCTGGTTGACACCCCCCCCGCTCGTCCGTCGCAACCGCCTGCGGCATTTGGACTTACGGCCGAAACCCAGTACGACAAGTGCGTCGCCTTGGCACGCAACTTGTGGTGGAGTTGGCACGCCGACGTGGTGAACTTGTTCCGCGACCTCGATCCGATCCGCTGGCGCCAGCTCGACCACAATCCCATCGCCTTGCTCTCGGAGTTCACTCCCGAACGGCTGGAAATGAGGGCGGCCGAACTGGTGCTCTACAGCCGCATCAACCAGGCGTATCGCCGGCTGAAGGAGTATTTGAGCGAAACGCCGCAGTGGGGACGAACGCACGCCGGCGTGCTCGGCTCGAAGCCGGTCGCCTACTTCTCGCTCGAGTTCGGCGTTCACGAGTCGGTCCCGATCTACTCCGGCGGTCTCGGCGTGCTTTCGGGCGACCACATCAAGAGCGCCAGCGGGCTGGGCGTGCCGCTGGTGGCCGTCGGCCTGTTCTACGACCAGGGCTATTTCAAGCAGCATCTCGACATCAACGGCTGGCAGAACGAAGAGTATCTCGATACGAAGGTCGAGAACCTGCCGATGGAGCCCGCGCTGGGGACGGACGGCAAACCGATCACCGTGCGCATCGACACGCGCAACGGCAAGCTCTTGGCCAAGGTGTGGCTGATGCACGTCGGGCGAGTGCAGCTTTACCTGTTGGATTGCGACGTGCCGAGCAACAATCCCGAGGATCGGCAATTGACCTCGCGGCTCTACGGCGGCGACAATCGCACGCGCATTCGCCAGGAATTGGTGGCCGGCGTCGGCGGCATGAGGGCGCTGAGGGCCTTGGGCATCACGCCGGGCGTGTATCATCTGAACGAAGGCCACAGCGTCTTCGCCACGCTGGAAGCCATCCGCACGCTGATGAAGGACGACGGCATGACCTTCGACACCGCCCTGCGCGAGGTGGCCCAGCGAACCGTCTTCACCACCCACACGCCCGTGCCCGCCGGCCACGATCGCTTCGACCGCGGCCTGATCGAAGAGCACCTTGGCCCCCTCCGCGACGAGTTGGGCATCTCGACCGAGCAGTTGATGGGCCTGGGGCGCGTCGAACCGCAAAACGAGTACGAAACGTTCTGCATGACCGTGCTCGGCCTGAAGCTTTCCCGCCGGGCCAACGCCGTGAGCAATCTGCACGGCCACGTCACCCGCCGCATGTGGGCGCATCTCTGGCCGTGGCGGGTGGAAGAGGAAATCCCGATCGGGCACATCACCAACGGCGTGCATATTCAGAGTTGGCTGGCCTGGCAGATGCAGCAGCTCTTCGATCGCTACTTCCCCGCCAATTGGATGCGGCGGATGGGCGAGCCCGACGTGTGGCAGGGCATCCACGACATCGACCCCGGCGAGTTGTGGGAATCGCACTACGCCCTGAAGAATCTGCTGCTGGCGTTCGTTCGCCGACGGGTCAGCCGTCAGTGCCGCCGCCGCGGCGAGAGCGACGACGCGGTCGAGGCCGCGCGGAACATCCTCGATCCGAACATTCTCACCATCGGTTTCGCCCGGCGTTTCGCCACCTACAAGCGGGCGTCGATGATCCTGAGCGACCTGGATCGGCTGGCGGCGATGGTGAACGATCCCGAGCGGCCGATGCAGATGATTTTCGCCGGCAAGGCCCATCCGGCCGACGAGCCCGGCAAGCAGTTGATCCAGCGGATCGCCAACCTGCGGCGCGATCCCCGCTTCGCCGGCCGCATCGCCTTCGTCGAGGATTACGACATCAACGTCTGCCGCCATCTGATCCAGGGCGTCGACGTGTGGCTGAACAATCCGCGCCGCCCGCTGGAAGCCTCGGGCACCAGCGGCCAGAAGGCGGTCCTCAACGGGGCGCTGAACCTGTCGATTCTCGACGGCTGGTGGGCCGAGGCTTACGACGGCACGAACGGTTTCGCCATCGGCCACGGCTCCACGCACGTCGACGACCGCGTGACCGACGCCCGCGACGGCGCCGACCTGTACCGCGTGCTGAGCGAAGAGGTGATCCCGCTGTATTACGACCACGACATCGACGGCCTGCCGCGCCACTGGATCAAGCGGATGATGAACTCGATCAGCTCGCTGGCCTGGCGGTTCAGCGCCGATCGCATGGTGGCCGACTACGTCCGCCACTGCTATCTGCCGGCCTCGGGCGGGCTGAGCTGCGACATGGACGTGAAGTAGGGGATTGGAACTCACCAATAGAAAGCCGCTTGCGGCTTCGCAAAGAACTGCCTAATGAACGTCTTCGTCGTCATCGGCCATCAAAACCAGGGGAGC
Source organism: uncultured Planctomycetia bacterium (assembly GCA_963719005.1). GTDB lineage: Bacteria > Planctomycetota > Planctomycetia > Pirellulales > Thermoguttaceae. Next base: position 136,850 of record CAVRAR010000010.1, on the reverse strand, counting down.
TTCTGCCACGCGATCGCCGCGGCGGCCGTCGAGGAACTTGAAGCGGCGGGACACGAGGTCGTGTATCACGATCTGTACGCCGAGAAGTTCGACCCGATCCTGCCGCACGAGGAAATCCCCAAGGACGCCGAACTCGATCCGGTCGTCGCCCAACATTGCCGCGAACTGGCGGCGGCCGACGGCTACCTCGTCGTGCATCCGAACTGGTGGGCGATGCCGCCGGCGATCCTCAAGGGCTGGCTCGACCGCGTCTGGCGGCAGGGCGTCGTCTATCGATTCGGCGCGACGCGGCGTCGAGCCGCTGCTGGCCGGCCGCCGGGCGGTCGTCTTCACCACCTCGAACACGCCGCGCGACGACGAACTGCGGCTGTACGGCGACCCGCTGGAAAACCTCTGGAAATCATGCGTGTTCGGCATGTGCGGCGTCGAGGATTTCACCCGCCGCAACTTCGAGTCGATCGTGATGAGCACGCCCGAGCAGCGCCGCGAGTGGCTCGCCGAGGTCCGCCGCATCGTCCGCGAGCGGTTTCCGAGGCAAGCGTGAGCATGAAGAAAGTCCCCTCTCCCTTTGGGAGAGGGTTAGGGTGAGGGCAGCCGCCGAAGACCGCGACGCTGCATGTTGCAGTCCTTGAAGCCCTCACCCCCTGCCCCTCTCCGGGCACCGACCGAAGGTTGGTCGGGAGAGGGGAGATAGTACGCGGCTTCGCAAAGGGAACCCCCATGCGCCGCCAACTCGAAGACGACGACGACTGGGACGAAGGCTGCGACCACGGCGAATCGGACGACTGGAACGACGGCGACGAAGGCGATTCGACGGTTCCCTGTCCGTACTGCGGCCAGGAGATGTACGAAGACTCGCCGCGCTGTCCGCATTGCGGGCAATACATCTCGGAAGAAGACGCCCCGCCGAGCCGCTGCGCCGTGGTGGATCATCCTCGGCGTCGTGCTTTGCCTGTGCGTGGTCGCGGTTTGGATCATCGCCTTCTGACAATCGCGGCGGGGAGGGGGACGGAGGTGATTGCCGCCAAGAAACATAGAACAATCGAGAGGTCTTCCCCGGCAATATCCTCCGTCCCCTTTTGGTGGACACGACTTTGCAGTTGTCCTGGGGCGTTGCTGCGATACGCTTGCTCCCCATGTTTCTTTCGAGCTATAATGCGAATAGCTTCGGTTCCACAAACGTTGGAGCATCAATCATGACAACGGCTCTTCAGGAAGCGTTTGCCAAGGCTGCCGCTCTGCCGCCGGAGCAACAGGAGGCGATTGCAGCGATCTTGATGGAGGAAATCGCCGTCAGCGATCGATGGCACCGGTCGTTCGTCGAGTCCCAGGATGCTCTCTCAGCGCTCGCAGCAGAAGCGACAGGTGAGGGCGAAGGACGAAGAAACGGATAAGGATTAGCCGCGATGAGATATCGATTCTCGAAGGCCGCTAAGCCACTTTGGATTACCGCGTTCGCTCTCTTGTTGCTCTACGTCGGCACCTACGTGATGCTGTCGTCGGTCGGCCGCTACGAACTAAAGCCGCCTGGAACCACATCGGTCGAGCCGTATCAGTGGGCGCCGTGCGGATTCACGTCGGATTACTATGGCACCTGGAACGTTGTACCGGTACGAGTTTTCTATCCCCTCTGGGTTCTTGACAGGCGCTGTTGGCACAAGGATGAGAACGCGCTCTCGGGTGTGTACCCGATCAAAGAGCCAGAACCTTAGCTTTGGGAGCGGATCGTCCCGGCAGAGGGCTTGTAGAGTTGGGCGAAGAATTCTCTGGATTCCGATTGCCTTTACCGCCCCGCTGCGCGGAAAAGGCGACTCTTATGGCAGGCGGCGGCTATCGTTGTAGCGATAATCGCAAGAAGTTCAACGCTTGCTTCGCGCGGAAGACGTGCGACAGCGCGGGATGAACGAAATCGGGAAGGGTTTTCGACTGAACGCCGTCGGCGGTGGCCAGGGCGACGGCGAGATTGGCTGGTTCACCGCCCTCACCCCCGGCCCCTCTCCGAGAGCGAGAGGCGAGTATCGCCAATCCGCAGTCGGCGCGAAATTGCTCTCGGCAGCGTGCCGCCATTGCTTCGGCCGATTCCGTCGATTCGGCAAGGACCAATCCGCCGCGAAATACGTCGGCAGCGTCCTCGACCCCGCTGAGCCACGCGGCCACGAGCCCCGCCGTGCCGCATTCGGCCGTGGCCAGCGTTTTGCCGCGCTCGCGCAAGAGCCGCACGACGACGTGCTGCAACTCGTCGTCCCCCTCGCCGAAAACCAACGTGCCGAGACACCGCCGGATCGTGGCCTCGACCGGGGCGATGGCCGCAAGACACTCTTCTTCGCTCGCGCCGTCGGCCGTGATGCGAAGCGTGATCGTGGCCTTGCTGGCCGTGATGCCGACGGTCGGGCGGCGGCCGCGGCGGATCAGGTCGGGCAGCATCGCCTCGACTTGACTCTCGCCGGCGCCGAAACAGTGGATCAACCGGCGGCGAATTACGCGAGCGGCTCCCGCCGATGAACTCCGCGATCGTCGCCTCGACCGAATCGTGCCACATCTCGACCATTTCCGCCGGCACGCCCGGCAGGCAAATCACGCGGCAGGGCGGTCGCCCTTCCCGAGCAATTTCCAGCTCGATGCCGGGCGCGGTGCCGTGCGGATTTCGCACCACGCGGCTGCCCGTGGGAAACATCGCCTGAAGCTCGTTCGACGCCGGCATCGGGCGATTCCGGCTGGCGAACATGCGGCGGATCTGCTCCATCGCGTCGGGGTCGAGTTGCAGCGGCCGGCCCGTGGCTTGGGCCAACGCCTCGCGCGTCAGGTCGTCGGCCGTCGGACCAAGTCCGCCGGTGGCCACGACCACGTCGGCCCGGGCGATCGCGTGGCGAAACACCTCGATGCCGGGCGCCAATTCGTCGCCGACGGTCGAATGGTAGAGCACGCGAACGCCCAACTCCTCAAGTCGTTGGCTGAGCCACTGGGAATTCGTGTCGAGATTCTGGCCGCTGGTGATTTCGTCGCCGATGGCGATAATTTCCGCGTTCATAGTCACAGTATGAACGATCAGCGGGAGATTTCAACCGCCAGCGGGTCGCACCACTGCTTGTTTTCGGGCGTGTAGTAGAGATACGCCCGGGACGCGGGGCCGGTGTACTTGCCCGGCACGGCGGCGGTCAGATCGAGCTTCCACGACACGTGCCGCTTCGGGGCCAGGCCGCGCCAGTAGAAGATCACTTCGCGTGCCCGGGTTTCGTAATAGTCCATCATGCCGGCCTTTTTGAGTTCTTCAAGCTGGTCGGGCCGCGGCTCGAGCCCGGCGGGCAGGCCGAGGATGGCCACGGTCATCGGCTGGGCGTCGGCGGTGTTGGTCAGCTCGGCCGTAGAGCGCGACCGTTTCGCCGGCCTTGACTTTCGCGCGGGCCAGCTTCGTCACCAGCCGCACGGGGCACGCCGCGCTGCTCTCCGGCTTGAGCGTGCGGTAGCTGACGTTCAGCATGTAGGGCATTTTGTTGTCGCCGGTCAGATTGATCGTCAGGCGGTTGTCGCCGGCGGTCAAGGCGGCTTCCAGGCCGTCGATGGCGATGGTTTCGCGCATGCCGGCGCTGAAACTGTGCTGGCCGAGCGTGCGGCCGTCGCGTTCGATGCTCAGCGTGCCGGCGTTGGCGGTTCGGCGATTGGCCTTCGCGTGTTCCACCAGCGCCTTCAACGCGAGGATGGTCGCCTGGGTCGATCCGAACCCGCCGCCGCCTTGACGATGGGCGACGATCCACTTGACGGCCTTCTCGGCCTGCACGGCGAACTCGGGCGATTTCAGCCAGGCCAGCGCCGCCAACGCCGTGGTTTCAATCTGAAGCGACTGCCCGCCGCTGCGGGTGATCGAGCCCTGGCGGCTGTCCAGATGGCCGTCGTCGGCCTGGGCCTTGGCGAGTTTTTCGAGCAGTTTGCGGCCGTCGTCTTGCTGCTTCGCATTCAGGGCGGTCGCGGCCGCCAGGGCCACGCACGTACGCATCGTCCGACTTCCGGCCAAGCTCCAGCGAGTGCTTCACCTCGGCGTCGATGCCCGACTGGCCCGATTCGGAGAGGGCCCAGGTGATGTAGGCGTCGGTCACGTCGGCCGGGGCCTGGCCGAAACTGTCGATCGCCCGTGGGATTGCGTTGGAAGCCGCCGTGGCCGTCGCGGCGGGCCAGCAGCCACTCGGCCGTGCGGCCGAGCATGGCCGGATCGACGTCGAAGACCTTCTCCATGTCGCGGAACTGCATCAGCCCGTAGGCGGTCAGGGCCTCGTGGCCGGGATCGCCGCCGAACCACTCGTAGCCGTGCTGCTTGCATTCGTAGCCGGTCAGGCGGGCGTAGCCCTTCTTGAGCAACTCCTTCGTCCGCCCGACGACGGCGGGGTCGGCGGCGTCGTGCTGCTGCATGTACTGCATCGTCATCACGTTCGGATAGTTCGAGGTGGACGCCTGCTCGAAGCAGCCGTTCGGTTCCTGGAGAATGCCGTCGAGCCCCTTCTGCAAATCGGCCAGCGACGAGGGGAAGACGTTCAGCGAGACTTCCAGCGAGCCCGGCACCCATTGCTCGGGCAGTTTGACCGTAAGCTCCTGCGGGCCGCTGAGTTGGCCGCTGTACGACGAAACCTTGGGGAAGCCCGGCGGAACGACGTGCAGCGGGCGGGTGACGGCGTCGCTTAGGCGGATCGGGCCTCGTGCAGGTTGCCGGCCGTGCCGTGGAACGTCAAATCGCAGCGGCCCTTTTGCCCGGTCACGTCGAGGACGAAGTATTCGCGGCCGCGCTGGTTGGCGGCCAGCGTGAGCTTTCGCTGCGGCGAGCCTTCGAGCGTGACGAGTTTGCCGCAATCGATTTTCAGTTCGACCGGCAGCGGGGCCTTCGTGTCGTTCACCACGGCCAGCGGCAGGTCGATGCGGTCGCCGGCGTTCACTTCCAGCGGCAGCTTGGGCTCGAGGTTGAAGGGGATGCGGGAGACGATTTCCGCCCGGCCCGAGCCGAGCCGTCCGCTGCCGTGCGCGTCGGCGGTCAGGCGGAAGGCGGTCACGGCGTCGGAGAGATCGAAGTGGATCGACGCCCGGCCGTCGGCGTCGGCGATGAGCAGCGGATTCCAGTAGAGCGTTTCGGCGAAGTCGCTCCGCACGCCCGGCTTGCTGGCGAATGTAGCAGATGGGCGTACTCGCGGCGGTCACGGTAGGAGCTGAGCAGGCGTGCTTTCTGCCTTGCCGTCATTTGCCGCGGAGACCCGTGCCGCAGCAGGGCCTGCTTCGGCGTCATACAACCCGACATACAAGCCACCGACGGCATGCGGCATTTGCTGGTCGACATCGGCCAATCGCATCCCACCGTACACGTCGAAACCACGCAGTGCCGCCCCAGGCATCCCCCGTAATCTGTGCCGCCACCTGTCCAGCCTAGGTAATCACGAAGCTCTATCTTCCTTCGTCCTCAACATCATCCTCCGCGTCGGCACGTACAGGCCGCTTTATGTCGATGTCCCTTAGGCTTGACTCCGGCAACGCCTCGACTCTCCGGCGTCGGTGCGTGATAGGAGACAAACGCCACCGACGCATTTTGGCCGGGCGTCAGGCGGCCGGGGTCCATCAGGATCGCGCCGATGATCAGGCAGCAGGTGGTCGCTCCGATGGCCGAAACCCAGAGGTGCATGCCCGAGACGATCCGCATCACTCCCAACATCGCCACCAGCAGCACGAGCCCCAGTCCGCCGAAGAAGCTGGCGACGGTGAGCGTGTTGAGCGCCCGGGTGCGATCGGCCTGGTAGTCGGCCAGGCATTTCTTGTAGTTGGCGCGAATCTGGTCGATGTTGTCGTACATCAGCGGCGGCTGGCCGGCGCCGACGACGGCCAACTTGGCGAGTCTTGTCGGGGTCGCGATTCCGCCCGTTGGCGGCAACCAGCGATTTTTCGACGAACCGCCGCCATCCCTGCGTGCCCAGCAACAGGTCCAACGCCTCGGCCGCCGTCGTCTTGCCCTTCGACCCGTCGGAAAGATAGAAATCGGCGTGTTCCAAGTCCTCGGGCTTTTCGATTTCGCTGGTCAGGAGGAAATGGGTGGGCATCGACGGCGTGCGGTCGTCGGCCAGGTTCAACAGGGCGTCGTCGGCCACCGCCACGCCCAGCACGGCGGGCACGGGCTTGCCGTTCTCATCGGTCACCAAGAGCGACATATCGACCTTGCTGGCCCGGGCGCAGTATGCCGCTCGGCCGTGGCCCGGCCGCGCTCGAACGTTCAACTTGCCGGCGGGGCGACGATAGACCAGCCGCTCGGCCACCGGCTTCGGCGGCGTCACGCCGTAGTTGTACACGGTCAGCCGAATCACGCCGCCGACCGCGTCATCCAAAGCGATGGACACGGGATTGGCTTCTCGGCCGACGCCTTTGGTGACCATCGGCTGCTCGCCGACCTGCACGCCGCGGCAATACGCCGCCACGACCAGCGGCAGACCGGCCTTCGCGCTGCGGATGTTGAACTCCAAGGGCTTCTCGGCGGGAAACACGCCGGCGCCCGTGCTGAGCACGACCTCGCTCTCGGTGGAGACCGCGGGCAGTTTCGGCTCGTTGTTGACGCCGGCGGGTTCGGTGATTTTCAGGCGGTAGGTGATGCCGGCCGTCGGCGTGAAGCTGAACGCCCCCATGCCCTCGTAGGCGGTTTGCACGGGAACGGACTGATCGACGGGGCCGCGATCACCGGTCCGTTCGGCCACCAGCGTGCCGGAGAGATCGACCGGCTTGCCCTGGGGGTTTCGCGCGACGAAGTAGACGCGGTTTTCAAGCCCCGCGGCCAGTTCGCCCCCTTCGGGATAGAACGTGACGTCGATCTTTCCCAAGTTGATCGGGATTGTCTTGGCTTGGGTCTCCTTTGCGCCGCCGTCGTCGATAATGACCGCCAATTGCCCGTCGCCGCGCTCGATGTTTTTGGGCAGCGGGAACTCGATGTGCAGCGTGCCGGCGTCGGTGGCTTGCGTATTCTTGTCGAAGACGGTTTGCCCATCGACGGTGGCGAGCACCCGCAGCTTGGCGCCGCCGGCCGCGCCCGCTTCCGCCCGCTGCGCCTTGAAATCGGCCGCCACGGTCTGGCCGGGGCCGTAGCTATCGCGTGTGAACTCCAATTCCTTCTTTAGCTTGGGCAGACGATACTGCCGCACGAAAAACTTCCGCTTTTGCGGGGGAAAGGAGCCGTCGGCGGCGCGAGCGACCAGCGTGTATTGCCCGCCGGGCGATTGGCCGGGGATCGCAAACGCGCCGCTCGGCCACGCCTTGCTTGCTCACCGCGTCCAGCGGCGAGCCGGCCAGCACGGCGCCGGCAGGGTCGAGAATCTCGAAGTGAACCGGCACGTCGCGGTCGGCCGTCAAGCCAAAACGCGAAAGGACCAGGGAACGATAGCGGACGGCGTCGCCCGGCTGGTACAGCGGTCGATCCAAGGCGAGCTGCGCGTCATAGCCGGCCGACTCGACCGCCAGCGTGGCCTCGTCGGTCTCGTCGTGGCTCTCCGCGCCGTGCCACGCCGCGACGGAAAACAGCGTCCGGGGCGGCAACTTCAGATCGGCTGGGAATGGTGACGCGCAAGCGGCCGTGCTCGTCGGCCGTCTCCTTGAACGCCTTGATGCGTCGGCCGTCATTGGCACGCAGCGTCACCTCCACCTTGGCTGGCAGCGGCTGGCCGTTGACGTCCGTCGTGCTCACCAGGTATTCGGTGGGAACGCCGGCTTGGATCGTCGAGGGGCCCGTCACGATCAGGCGAAGATGCTTGGCGGCGATGGCGGCGAGCTTTCCGCGATGTACGAAATATCCGCCGACCGAAACCAGCACCAATGCCGCCGCGGCCAACCCCACCGCCCAATTCGCGGCCCGCGCGAACGATTTTGCCGCAGTTGCGCTGCTCTTGGCCAACGGTGGTGATAATGCAGATGCGGCCGGCACATTTACAGGCTTCCCTTGTCGCAGTTGCCTTGCCGAACTGAATGGCCGGGATGCCGGCGGACGGCAGCCGAGCGGCCTCGGCCAGCAGGCGGGCGGTCTCCTGAGCCTCGCGATAGGCTGCCGCCATTTCGGCGTCGGCCTCGATTCGGGCGCGGAGTTCGGCCGCTTCCCCCTCGGGCAGCAGGTCGTAGACAAGTTCGAGCAGTCGTTGGCGGGTTTCGGCGTCCATTGTTTATTTCCCTTCCATCGCCTCGCGCAGCTTCATTAGCGACAATCGCATGCGGGTCTTGACGGTTCCCAATGGGATGCTGATCGTCTCGGCAATCTGCTCGTACGTCATCTGGCCGTCTTGCCGGAGCAGAAACACCTCCTGCTCTTCCGGCCGAAGTTGGCCGATGGCCTGGCGGGCGATCGCCAGGCGTTCGTTTCGCACGGCCTCGACATCGGGTCTCGCAGTGGCGGCAGGCAAGGCACTTCCTCCTTCTTCCAGCGGTTGACGACGACGATGCCAAGCCGCCCCGCGCATGTCGCGGCCGGTGTTCAGGGCAATGCGGAAGATCCAAGCCCGAAGGTTCTCGATCTCCGCCACGCCGTCGCGGTGCTTCCAGCATTTGACGAAGGTGTCTTGCAGGGCATCGCGGGCGTCCTCGGCATTGCCGACTACGTAGTACAGCATCCCCAGCAACTCGTCCTGGTGGCGCGAAAACGCCTCCTCGAGCCGTCCGGCAACCTGCCGCGACTCATTTTCGGCATCGGGCCGGGCTGGGGGAAGGCGATTCATTGTACTCTGCCAGATTAGACGACGCCGAACCCGCGGCGGTTTCTTGCAGGAGAGATGCAAGGTCGTCGCCAGTGAGGGGGACGGAGGAGATTGCCGGGACGAAATCTTGATTTTCCTGCATTTCCCGGCGGCAACCTCCTCCGTCCCCTTTCTGCGGTTCCTTCCGTCCTCCTGCGGATTCCTGGCCGAGGGGATTCGTTCCCCATTGTTGTACCGCAACCCGTCGCCATCGCACAGCCCCCGCTGGAAGGCGAGCGCGACCGGTACGCCCTGTTGGAAGGCAGGGTGTTCGGGAATAAGGGGACCAAGGAACGGGGGGCGTCTCCCGGCGCCGATGGCAGCGGTGCAGGGCTGCAATCGGCGACAGGAGTCGCCTCCTACAGTCCCGGAGAAGCGAAAAAAAAGGCCTCCGCAGGTGGGGCAGGAACCTGCAGAAGCCGATCCGCAAGGCTTGCGCCCGCGGAATGCGTGTAGTATGCCTCATCCTTCGGCAAATACAAGTCCGCTTCCTTAGGGATTTGTGCGATTGTCGCCGTTGAATGCGGGCGTTCCTGCGCAAAACCACACCGCCTGGCCACCCACAATGTGGAGAACCGCGAGAACGTTTGCATGCCGCCGCATCGATCAGCTTCCCGTTCTCTCAAGAGGGTGAACAAAGTATACTTACCTGGAGGTTTCGTCGTGTTTTTCGGAACGTTCGGAGGGGATCGGATGCAAAGCCGGAAGGCAAGGCTGACAGCACTTTTTCCGCTGCTGTTGTTGTCACAATTTGCGGCGGCGGAGACGCCTGCGGCGCATCGCGTGCCCCCCAAGCAGACGCCCCGGTTCCTGCGTCTGGTGCGCGACAAGAACAACGTTCCACTGGCGATGGAAACGGCGATCGTGCGCTTCGCTCCGGCGGCCGGCGGCCGGACGCCCACGATCGATCTGGTGGCCGCCGTTCACATCGCCGATGCGGCCTACTACCGGCAACTGAACCGCGAGTTCCAAGCGTACGACGCGGTTCTCTATGAGTTGGTCGCCCCCGAAGACGCGAAGACGCCGAAGCCGGGCGATCGCCGCGGCGGCAATCCGATCTCGGCGCTGCAAAACGGCATGAAGGATCTTCTCGACCCTCGAGTTCCAACTCGACGGAATCGACTACACCCGCAAGAACATGGTGCACGCCGACATGTCGCCCGAGCAGCTCGCGCGGTCGATGCACAAGCGCGGCGAGAGCGCGTGGACCATGTTTGGGCGAATGCTGGCTTATGCGATGGCGAAAGAGAATCGATCGGACGACGTCAGCGGCGGAGAATTGCTGGCCGCCTTCTTCGCCAAGAACCGCGCGTTGGCGCTGAAGCGGTTGCTCGCTGAGCAGTTCCAGCAAAGCGAGGAGGCCCTGGCCGCTTTGGAAGGGCCAACGGGCTCTACCCTCATTAGCGGCCGCAACAAAGTGGCGACCAACGTGCTCCGAAAGGAGATGGCCGCCGGCAAGAAGAAGATCGCCATTTTTTTTGGCGCGGGCCACATGCCCGATCTTCAGAAACGGTTGCTCCACGATTTTGCGATGAAGCCGGTCGACACCCGCTGGCTGGCGGCATGGAACCTGAAGCCCGAGACGAAGCCGGCCGCCAAAGCGGCGAAGCCGGCTGCGGGCGTGACGAAGCGGCCGTGACAAACTTCTGACACCGCCTTGCGACGGAAAGAGCACGGATGGCTGAACTGTCGATCAGTGAGACGACCACCTTTCGTTGGTCCTTTGAAGAGGACGTAGCGCGGTACGTGGCCGCGGGAATCCCCGCCATCGGCATCTGGCGGCACAAGCTCTCCGATTGCGGCCAGGCGAAGGCGCTCGATCTGCTCGGCGGCGGAGGGTTGAAGGTCTCCCATCTGTTCTGGGCCGGCGGATTCACCGGCAGCGACGGCCGCAGCCATCGCGAGAGCATCGAAGACGCCGCCGAGGCGGTGCGAACCGCCGCCGCCCTGAATTGCCGCACGCTGGTGCTCTACAGCGGCCCACGCGCGGGCCACACCTACAACCATGCCCGGCGGCTCGTGCAGGCCGCGCTAAAGGAGTTGATTCCGCTGGCTGCGGAGTTGGGGGTGACGTTGGCCTTCGAGCCCATGCATCCCGGCTGCGCCGCCGAGTGGACGTTCCTCACGTCGCTCGACGCCACGCTCGATCTGCTGCAAACGGCGGCCAGTCCCGCAAGTCAAGATGGTGCTCGACACGTACCATCTTGGCTTGCAGGCCGACTTGCCGAGCCGCATTGCGGAGATTGTGCCGCAGGTGGCGATTGTGCAACTCGGCGACGCCCGCCGCCCGCCCAACGGCGAGCAAAACCGCTGCCGGCTGGGCGAGGGCGTGGTGCCGTTGGCCGAGATCATCGCCGCGCTGAAAGCCGGCGGCTACGACGGCTATTACGACGTAGAATTACTCGGCGAAGAGGTCGAGGCCCACGACTACGGCTCGTTGTTGGAGCACGCGAAAGAGGCGTTTCAAGAATTGGTGCGCGGCGGGTAAGAAGAAGGGGACGGAGGAGGGTGTCGGAAGAGGACTCCGCAAAAAGAAAGACGTTTCCCGACAACCTCCTCCGTCCCCCTGGCACGTCTATCATGCTCATCGTCACCCCACAATTGCAGATCCCTTTGCGGGAATTCGAGTTCACGTTCGCCCGCAGCAGCGGGCCGGGCGGACAGAACGTCAACAAGGTGAACACAAAGGCCCTGCTTCGCTGGCCGGTGATGGCAAGCCCCAGTCTGCCCGAGCCGGTGCGGAGGCGGCTGGTGGCGAAATGCCGGCGGCAGGTGACGGCCGATGGGGATTTGCTGATCGTCAGCCAACGATTTCGCGACGCCGGCCGCAACGTGGCCGACTGCCTGGAAAAGCTGCGCGAACTGCTCGTCGAAGCGGCGTCGCCTCCCCGCCCGCGCAAACCGACGCGGCCCACCAGATCGTCCGTGCGGCGTCGCATCGAAAACAAGCGGCGGCTCTCGCAGAAGAAGCGGCAGCGCGGTTCCGGCGGCGCGGATGATTCGTGATTCGAAGCGCGGATGCGAGCGGCAGTCGAAAACGCAATATCGCGGTAACGCCCTACGACTGCGGTCGCAGGGGAGATTCCGCGGGTGCGTCCCCGCCATCCAGCACTGCTTGTTCCAAGCAGTGGCACACGACCCTGAGAAACGCAGACGTGACGGCCCCTGTTTTTGTTTCGATCGGCGCAGTATGATTTACGTATGCCGAACGAACACCATGACATCGATTTTGTGCTGCACGAGTGGCCTTTCAAGCCGGGGGTGATCGCCGCACGGCTGATCCGCGCCGGCGACGGACGCGAGTTGATCCAAATGCGGATCGAAATGGGCCTGCTGCAGATGGAGACCGTCGGCCGGCCCGACGGCGAGCATCCGGGCGGGGTCGATACATGCCTCGACTGGCTGCGGGAGCTGGCTCGCGTTCAGGGCAAGGCGTTCGCGCTGAACGAAGACCAGTGCATGGAGATCGACCGCGAGTTCGCCCAGTTCTACCACCGGCGAATCTGTTACCTCGCCTTGCGGCAGTTCGCCCGGGCGATCGCCGACGCCGAATACACGCTGCAACTGATGGACTTCGTGGCGGAGCATTCTCCCAATCCGCAGTGGGCGCTTTCGCACGAGCAGTACCGCCCCTTCGTCCTCTTCCATCGCATTCAGGCGGCGGCGATGCTCTCCTTGGAGCAGCACGGCCCCGAGACCGCCATCGAGACGATCAACCGCGGCTTGAACGAAATGCGCGAGGTGTTCGCCAAGTTCGGCGCCGAGGAGCAGTTCGACGGCGACGAGTTGGTCGGCCAACTGGCCGTGATGAAGGAATCGTTGCGCGAGGAGTATCGCGTCGGCAAGACGCTCGCCGAGCAACTTGCCGATGCAGTGGCGGCCGAAGAATACGAGCGTGCCGCCCGGCTCCGCGACGAAATCGCCCAAAAGCAACGGGGGATGGCGTAAGCGTCCTATGCCGTCTTGCCGAGCGATTCGGCCTGGTTGAGCTTGTTGTAGAGCGTTTTGACGCTGATGCCGAGTTCTTCGGCCGCCTTGGGCTTGTTGCCGTGGTGGCGATCGAGCGCCTCGCGGATCGCCTGCATCTCGCGATCGCGGAGGTTGAGCGTCTCGGCGGGGCGAAGCGGAACCGTCGACGGCGGCGGTGACGAAAAACGACGCGGCAGGTGTTCCGGGCGAATCGGCAGCGAATCGCAAAGTATCAGGGCGTGCTCGACGACGTTCGCCAACTCGCGCACGTTGCCCGGCCACGTGTGACCCATGAGCATCTCCAGCGCTTCGGGCGAGAATAGCTCGTCGTCGCTGCGGCCGGGCGCGCCGAAGCGCGCGGCCAATCGACGCGCCAGCAGCGGAACGTCTTCGATCCGCTCGCGCAGCGGCGGCAGCGGAATCTCGAACGTGTTGATGCGGAACCAGAGATCCTCGCGGAAATCGCCGGTGGCGACCATCCGGGCCAGATCGCGATTCGTGGCGCAAATGACTCGCACGTCGCAACTGAACGGCTCGTTGTCGCCGACCCGGCGGACCTCGCCGCTCTCCAGAAAACGCAGCAGCTTCGCCTGCATCGTCTTGGGCAGCTCGCCGATCTCGTCCAAGAAGAGGCTGCCGCCGTTGGCCACCTGCAACAGGCCGATGCGATGCTCGTCGGCCCCGGTGAAGGCGCCCTTGCGATGGCCGAACAACTCGCTTTCGATCAGGCTTTCCGGCAGCGCCCCGCAGTTGATCGGCACCAGCGGCATCTCGGCCCGTCCGCTCTGCTGATGCACCGCTCGGGCGACAAGCTCCTTGCCCGTGCCCGTTTCGCCCAGAATCAGCACGGTCGAATCGGTCGTGGCCACCTTGGCGATCAGGCGGCGAACCTGCTCCATCGCCGGCGATTGGCCGATCAGGTCGGGCGAGCCCTCGATCCGTTCGAGCCGCTGCTTCATCGCCCGGCACTTGTTCGTCAGCTCGCGTTTTTCGGCCACGCGGCCCAGCAGCGATTCGAGATCGACCAGCTTGCACGGTTTGGTCAGGTAGTCGAAGGCGCCGTAGCGCAGCGCCGCCACCGCCGTTTCGAGCGACGACTTGCCCGTCAGCACGATCGCCTCGGTTTCCGGCGAAAGCTGTTTCGCCCGGGCGATCACCTCGATGCCGTTGCAGCCGGGCATGTCGAGATCGACGAGGATGCAATCGTAGGTGTTGCGATCGAGCGCGGCCAGGGCGGTGGTTCCGTCGGGGCAGACGGTGGCCTCGTGGCCCATCCGCGGCAACTCGATGCGCATCAGCTCCTGCAACGATTTCTCGTCGTCGGCGAACAGCAGCTTCAGGCGATTATGCGGCTTGGCGGCGATTGTCGGGCTCCTTCTGAAGAGTGCGGCACAACGGCAGACGAACGCGGAACGTCGAGCCGCGGCCGGGGCCGTCGCTGGCGGCTTCAATGTCGCCGCCGAGGTCGGCGATGATGCGGTAGGTGATCGAGAGTCCCAGCCCAGTCCCTTGCCCCCCGCGGCGGCGCGTGAAGAACGGCTCGAAGAGGTGCTCCAACGTGCCGGGGTCCATGCCGCAACCATCGTCGGCCACCGTCAGCGCGGCGTGGTCGTCGCGCACGTTCAATTCGACCCGCACCGTTCCGCCGTCGTCGAGGCTGTCCAGCGCGTTGGTCAACAGGTTCAACACGACCTGCTTGATCTCCTGCGGATTCACTTCAGCCGTGACCGGCTCGCGGGGCGTGAACTCGACGTGCTTCCGCTGGTACTTCCCCAGGTGGCCGAGCATTTCGATCACGCCGCGCACGAGTTCGCCGAGCTCGGTGCTTTCGCGTTTTCCCGGGCCGATGCGCGAGAAATCCAAGAGTTTTTCGGTGATCCCCTTGCAGCGGAACGCCTCGGTTTGGATCATCCGCAGGTAGTTGGCGGCGACGGCCTGCTGCGGGTCGGCTCGGTCGAGGATTTCGCGGAAGCGATTTTCCAGCGATTCGGCGCACATGGCGATCGATGCCAGGGGGTTGTTGATTTCATGCGCCACGCCGGCCGCCAGGAAGCCGACGCTGGCCAGTTGCTCGCTGCGCACCACCTGCCTGGTGCGGACCTGCACCTGGCGGTCGAGGTCATCGCGGATCTCTTGAAACCGCGCGGTCATGTCGTTCATCGCCTTGGCCAATTCCGCCATCTCGTCGCCGGTATCGAGGCGGATTCGGTAGCTGAACTCGCCGGCAGCCACGCAACGCGAGCCGGCGATCAGGATCCGCAGCGGGCGAAAGACCCAACGGTACGACAGCCGCATGAACAGCAAAAAAATCAACGCCGCCGACACCGCCGCCGCCCATTCGCTGACGATCAGCGCAGCGTATTTCCCCCGCACCTCGTCGGAGAAGCCGGCCAGCTTCTTATGCAGGTGGCTGGGCAGTTCCACCGCCAGCCCTTGCAGCCGCTCGAGCTCATAATCGAGCCAATCAACCTTTAGATTGTCGAGCATCCAGTCTTCGGCCAGGTTGGCCGTGCGGATGCGCGAGAGTTGGTCTTCGATCTTGCGAACGGTCTCCTCTTCGCGTTCGTGATCCGAAATGCTCGCGTCGGCCCTTGCTTCGCTGGCCAGTTGGCTGCGGTATTGCACCAACGTCTGGTCGACTTCGTCCAACTGCGAGCAGAACTGTTCGCGGATCATTCGCATCGACGCCGGATCGCGGCGGCTGTCGAGGAAGGTGTTCAGCCGCGGGCCTCGCAATTCTCCGATGGTGATTCGCAGATCGCTCACGTGGCGGCTGAGCTCGGCCGCCAGTGGCAGCTCGTTCACGCGCCAACTCAGGCTATTGACCAGGTTGCGATAGGCGTAGGTGGCCACCAGCCCGGTGCTCGACAAAATCGACACCACCAAGACCAACAAGCCCAATCCCAGAAGCAGTTTTCGACGAATCGGCCACTTCGACAGCACCGGCGACCTCCTTGTCGCGGGAAGAGAAGAGGGCGGGAGTGTAGCAGAAGCCGGCGGGCCGGGGCAAGGGGGGAATCGGGTTCCGGCAGGTGGTAAGTGGGGCAAAAAAGGGGACGGAGGAGGTTGCCGGCGAAGATTTCGCCAAATGGAAAACGTTTTCCGGCAACCTCCTCCGTCCCCCTGGTCACGGCCTATAGTTTCCTATGCCGCTATTTGAGACCGTTAACGATTTGGCGGAAGGGGCCGAAACGCTCCGGCAGCGACGCTATGGCGTAATCGAGGTCGCCGATGGCCGCTTCCGCCGGATCGTGCTTCGGCCGTTTCCTAAGATCGTCTCGGCGCCGGGGATTTCGCTATTAGGGGGGTGGCATCACCAGCATCTTCGGGGAGATCATCTCCGGCTCTACTACAACCAGCCGAGGCGATTTCCCAATTTCCTCGTGCTCCGGTACATCGAGTCTGCCCGCGACACCAGCATGGGAACGCTCGCCCGGGCACTGGCGGTTTTGGACGAGATCGCCCGGCGGAAGGGGAGCGACGCCCTGTTGTGCGACGTCGCGAACTGGCGGATCACGACGAAGCTGCTCGGCCGCTGGGGTTGGGCGCCGCATTGCCCTTCGCGGTTCCACCGCCATTTCATCAAGCGGTTTTACGGCAGCTATCCGCCGCCGCCGGCATGGCTATCGGGTTCTGAACCTGGCATCAACCAACATTGCCACGACTGATGCAACTTTCTCTTCGTCTTCGGTGCTGATCTTGCCCAGCCGCTGCTCGACCAAGGACTCCGCCACGGTGGCAATCAACGCCTTCAGCCAGGTTGGTTTCAGAAGCCCAGTTTCCTGCCAGTTGTTCAGAAAGAACCCATGATCCTGCGAGCGGCCGGTCAAAGGCAAGACGACAATGTCACCCAAACGCGACGAGAACTCGTTTGGGCTAACCACGAGCACCGGACGGCGCTTGTGGCTGGTTAGGTCCGTGAATGGGAATCGTACCAGAACGACGTCTCCGGTCCTACATTTCGTCATAAACAGAATCTTCCTCGTCATCCCAAGCCTTCGCCAGAGACTGCTCCTGCATCTTTAGCCATTCGGAATCTTCGGCTGGCGTCTCTTCCTCAAACAAGATGATTACGTTGCCGGGCGGCATGCCTTGTGCGGCTTGAGGGATGTGGATTTCCTTCCCGTCGTAGGTCGCTCGAATTGCTTGCATTGGAAGCTCCCTATTCTGCCGTCTTCTATTCCATCGTATGGGAGGCACGTGCACATGTCAACCTATCGAAACGCGCTGACGATCAGCCGCCAGGTTCCGAGCATCACGGCCATCAGGGCCAGGCAGCAGAGCACGGCCAGCGGAACGAGCCATCCGAAGTCAAAGGTGGGCGCCGTGTAGGCCCAAATGTCGTCCCAAGCGACGATCAGAACCAGCGTCGCCAGGCAGAGAAATGGACCGTAGGGGATTTCGCGGTCGCGGAACAGGATCAGCCGCAGCACGCCGATCACCAGGCCGGCGAAGGGGGCGAGGAAGAAGATGATCAGGCAGGGCTGCCAGCCGAGGAAGGCGCCGATCATCGCCATGAGCGTAACGTCGCCAAAGCCCATCGCCTCGCGACGTAGGACGGCGGTGCCGATGACGCGCACAGCCCAGACCAGCCCGCCGCCGGCGGCCATGCCCACCAGGGCGCTGAGCAATCCTCTCCAGCCGTCCCCGCCGCGATACCACACCAGCGCGATGGCCAGCGAGCCCGCCACGGCCATCCGCAAGATGCGGTGCGTGCTTGGCGTCCGGCTCACCCGGGCACAGCAGAGTTGCAGGGCCCGCCGCCATCCGTGACGCGAATACCACGATCGCGGCAGAATGGCGACGCACCACGCCCACCAACAGGCAAGCCCCAACCCGAGCGACGCCACGCGCGGAGCGCCGTCGAGCACGAGCGGCCAAGCGTTGGGCGATGTTATGTGCACGAAGGAGAAGAAACCTCCGGCAATGGCCGTCAACATTGAATAGGGCCACACCGCGGCCAACAGCAGTCCCGCCAGCGTGCCCACGACGGTGATCTCGTCGGGGATCGTCTTTTCGTCCACGTCGATCATCGACGCCGCCAACATTAGTGCGATCAGAAGCGTGCGGGCGAAGAATGTGCTCATGCAACAGTTGCGGAAGCCCCGGCGGCAGCAAGCCCCCGTCGCCAACTTCCCACCAATACAACCAGGCGAGCCCCACTCCGGTCAGGATTTCGATCAGCATCGGCCGAATCCAGAAGCCGGCGCCGTGCAGGGCCGCCTCGCGCCGCAACCCGAGCCAGCCGACGATCGGCAGCCGGTCGGAGAGCCGCCGCCGCGGGGCCGACGGATCGGGCGGCGACCAAGGGCTGATCGGACGCGGATTCCATGCCAGCCGATAGATCGCCCAATTCACCGCAGCGCCAACGCACACCCCCAGCACGAACACCGCCGCCAAGCGGGCCTGCATCGGGATGGAAAGGAGCAAGTTCATTGGTGAAAACTGCGGTTGGGACTAGAAAATCAAGATTGACGATTGAAAAATGTAAATTGCAAATTGAAAAATGCAAAATGGGACATCTCGCGTTCCGTATTGTGGTGCAAAATCCTTCATTCCGCAATTTGCATTTTTCAATTTGCATTTTGCATTTTGCATTCTTCCAGAATCTCCTCGACCAACACCTCGGGCGTCCTTCCTTCGGTATCGACCGCCCAATCGGCCGACTCGCGATAAACCGGCTCGCGTTTCTTCAGAAGCTCGACGATTTCTTCCAAGGGCGTCTTGTCGGTCAGATTGGGCCGCCGGGCGGTCGTTGTGGCGTCGGTGCTCATCCGAGCCAGAATCGTCTCGGGCCGGGCGGTCAGCCACACGACCTTGCCCGCCGCGCGCATCGCCCGACGGCTTTCCGGCCGCAGCGGCGCCCCGCCGCCGGCCGCCATTACCAGCCGATCGCGGCGACAGAGGTCGGCGATCACCTCGGCTTCCAGGTCGCGAAACGCCGGCTCGCCCTCCTCGGCGAAGATTCGGGCGATCGACTTGCCGGCCCGACGCTCGATCTCCGCATCGGCATCGATCCAATCCCATCCCAGCCGCTCGGCCAGAAGCTTGGCAAGCGTGGTTTTGCCGGTGGCGCGATAGCCGATGAGTGTGAGAATCATAGGAAGAACCGCAACTCCGAAACGAGGGGTGGGCGGTTCACCGCCCACTGAAGCCGCTTGCCACTCCGCATCGTCGCCGCTTCGCACCGCGCGCTCGTAGCGATCAGCGTACCGAACGGGTCGTGCAACGGCAAGGGGCGAGTATGCGAAACCGCAAGCGGTTATACAGCCGTCTAACCCCTCGCTCCCATCTCCCAGTCGCCGGTCTCGCGCTCCTGCGAATAATCGCCGTCCATTCCCAGCCGGGTTCGCAACTCGTCGAACTGCTGGGCGTAGACGTCGCTCGACGAATGAACGTGCTCGGCCTCGGTGACGAAACGAATCTGCTCGTCGCAGCCGATGCCGCGCTGATCGAGAACCTTCTCGAACTCCTTCAGATCGTCGCCGTAGACGATCAGCAGCTTGTGCTCGTCGAACTGGATTTCGTGGGGCACGTCGGGATTGAGCACGGCCAGGCCGGTGCAGCCGTCGTTCAGCAGCAGGTCTTCGTACTCCCAGAGAACGCTCTTGAGGACCGGCAGGTCGATGTGCTCGCGGTAGAGATCGGTATGGCCCTTGCTGTGGCGGTTGTGGCTCGTTTCGAGCACCACGTCGACCGTGAAGCCCAAGGGATCGAGCAACTCCATGAACGTCTCGAAGAGATGCTCCTTCGAGACTGCCGCCATCAACACGGGAACGCTATTGTGGTTTTGCTCGTCGCGGTAGTAGTCGTGTCGATATCCCTGGGTGGGAACCACCTGGAGATCGTAGGACGGGCGAATGGCGTCGGTCAGTGCGAAATTGCCGTAGCGCGACACCTTCAGGTGCGATTCCAACTCGGCTTCGCTGAGTTGCTCGAAGCTGCTGGCGCCGGTCGGCATTTCGCCTTCGCGGAACACATTGCGGAAGAATCGTTTCAGGAAACCCATCGATGCTCTCAATCTAGCGGCGGCTAACAGGGCGGGTTTTGGGTACGGTCCATCCGTAGTCGGAACCTTCCTACCCAAGCCTAGGTCACTCTTGGTTGCGAATCCGTTGTTGCCTTCTGGCTTATCTCTGTTCAGCCGTCGCGGCTTCGGCAAAGCTGGAACAACCCTCACACCCCCGACAAACGTCAAACCGCATGTCCAGTTGGAGTTGTGTGGCCGACGTTCGCGTTGCTGTTGTGCAACGTTGCGGTGGCAGGTGAACGGCCGCTGCAAAAAGGCTTGCCAAAGTCGCCTCGGACGAGCCAGTTACGTTAGTCTAGCACTGGAAAACTGTGGACGCCGCTTGGGCGACGCATTGACTCAAGAAACTCTCCGACGTGCACGTGCGCCGTGTCGGAGGGCGAAGAGTTTTTCGGTCGGGTAGGATTTCGCGTTCCCGCGCGGGACATGGAAACGAGGCGAAGAATAGCCGGGGGCCAACGGCCCGCGGTGCGTTGCTCGCAAAGGTCAATCTTCCCAACCCTGCGGTGGCCCGCCGTCGGCCATGCTGCCAAGCTCGGCGAAAACGTTCGGATCGATCGTGGTGGGCAAGAACCGCACTGAGCAGTCGGCCATGCCGAAGTTTGCGCCGCCGAAATGGTCGCTGCCGGGCGAGCCGAAGAAACCGTTGTTCATCAGCCAGCCTTCGCCGGGCTTTGCCACGTTGGTTGCGGTCGAGCCGTTGCGGTGCATCAACGCGCCGGTGGTGAAGAGCGTCGCCGGCCCGCCGACGGCCCAACCGTCCTTGCTGCCGGGCGTGATGTCGGTAATCCGCTGCAACTCGCCGGTCATGATCGTGTTCGACGTTCCGTCTCTGATTTCCTTGTACGTCGTGCTAACGTTGACCCGCCCGAAAATCCCCCAGCGCTTGTTGGGCATGTCATCCTTCTTGCTCTTGAAGGGGCTCGGGAAGAAATTCGGCTCGTAGTACATCGTGGCATCGCAGAGGTTATAGCCAGTCGTCAGCGTGAACGCCGCATGACGCCCCGCGCAGCCGCCGTAGTCGGTCCCACCGCCGGTCCATGAAGTCGAAAGCATCATTGCATTATCACCTGGACGAAGGCTAGCTCGACGAGTTGGGCAGTAGAACCCTTTGGTGTCCTGGGAAGCACGAAATGCATTTGGATGACTATACGGAGCATCGATCCCGCCCGTAACAGAATAATGGTAGTCCCAGGCGGTGCCTATCGTAACGCCCTCGATGAACGGATGCACGCTCAGGAGAATGCTAGTGCCGTGAAACCCGGGCTCTGTTCGCGCCGCCTCGGCCCATACATCGTACTGATTCGATGGCTGGACGGGGGCGGTGGAGCAGATCGTGCCCGGCGGGAATACTTTGGTCGCCACGCCGTAGTTGTGAATGGCCAACCCGATTTGCTTCAGGTTGTTATTGCAGATCATTCGCCGGCTTGCTTCGCGGGGCTCGTTAACCGCAGGTAGCAGCAGAGCGATCACGACGCAGATGACAACGATTACGACAATCAGTTCCACCCAAGTGAAGGCGGAGCGCGACGAGATGCGATGCGAATTCATAGCTCTGCTCCCCGTGTTCCGGTTTCCACGACGGCCGCCAGTAGGGGTATTCTCGCACCATCGCGGCAAAATGTCCAGCGGGTTTGCGTCCCCCGAGTTGTTCCCACGCGAAGTATAGGAAGGAAAGGGATCACGAAAGCACGAAAGAGCGAAAGCGCGAAACGGCGGCAGAGAACGAAAATTCTCTGCATCTTTCGTGTTTTCGTGATAGGATATTTCGGACTTCCACACGGGAGTTAGCCCCGGTCTTGCTGCTATTGCGATGCCGTGTCTCCTCCCGGCGACGAATTGGCGCCCTTCGCGCCGGGGCACGGTTTTCCTATAATGCACTTCATGTGCAAAAGCAGAATCCTGATCGCCGACGACAACAACACCAACGTCGAGTTGTTGGAAGCCTATCTGGACGGCATCGACTGCGAGATCGCCGTGGCGGTCGACGGCACCGACACCCTGGCGAAGGTGGCCGAGTTCCAGCCCGATCTGATCCTGCTGGACATCATGATGCCGAAGCTCAGCGGCTTCGAGGTCTGCAAGAAGCTCAAACGCGACCCGAACACCCGGCAAATCATGATCCTCATGGTGACCGCCCTGAACGAGACGGGCGACATCGAGCGGGCGGTGGCGGCCGGCTGCGACGACTTCCTCAGCAAGCCGGTCAACAAGTTCGAACTGGTCAAGCGCGTCGAAAACATGCTCAAGCTCCGCCACGTGACCGACGAACTCGAACGCTTGCGCCGCTACATCGACAGCATGGAAGAGCAGGCAGTACGGAAGCGATAGCAGGCGGGGCAGGCGTTCTTGTAGTCGCTCAGAAGATCCGTACCGACGAGAAACGCCCCCCGATTGCAATCGGGGGGGCTCTGCAAAGCGGCAAAGTCTTCTCGGACGGCGGATTCGAAAGAGGACGGTCCCATTTTCGTTGCCACGAAAATCGACACGGCACGAAGTCCGGGACACTCCCCCTATCTTCTCGCCGAGCCCTTCATCGCCTCCTTCGCCGGCTCCTTCGTTGGATCCTTGATCTCGATAATCAGGACTTCGATGGTCAGATCGACTTCATCCTCGGCGACGGCTCTTTCGTTGCCTTTTTCCGCGGCGGCGGGGGTGGTGCCGTCGGGCCGCGTGATCAGCACGTCGACCGATCGACGCCGATCCTTCTGCGGGACCGGCATGGAGCTTTCGATCCAAGTCTTTCCCTCAAAGGTTCGAGCTTCGGTCGCCCGGGCCAACGCTTGCCGGATATAGTACGCCATCGCCTTTTTCGGCTTGGCCGATTCCTCGGCGCGGACGTAGTACACTTCCAACGTGCTCGGCTGCACTTGGGAGAAGCTGGCCGGCGTCGCGGCGGGCAGAACGACGCGATGCGACGCAACGACTTTCGCCGTCGAGGGCAACTCGAAACCGCCGGGCAGTTTCGTTTCGCCGGCATCGCCCGCCGGCTTGTCCGAGCGTGTCGCTTACGTCCTTGGTCGGCGCGGCGGCTGCAGAATCGCTTGCACCAACCGGCAGCCAACTTGGCGGAAACGTCCATCCAGTCCTTTTGCGCCTGTAGTTGTTTTCTGTGCTGCTTCGACCCTCCCGCCACCGCCCGGCGACCCCGGCCCCGCGCCTCTTCCGCGCCGTGACGCCGCGTCCATAACTCGCGGCGTCGAGTCGCTCTCTTTCCGCTTGCCCGACATCTTGATGATCGGCAGCAGCCCCGGGTCGGTGATCGCCCGATCGATCAGGCCGGCGGTCTCCAACGCCTTGGGGCCGTCGCTCCAATGCTTGCGCAGAAGCTTGGCCAGAATGGCGCGGGTGGAGTCCTCGGGAATCGTGGCGGCCAACACCATCAACTGCGGCTGTTTTTCGAGGGAATGCAACTCGCCGACTTGCGGCTCGATCAATCTGCGGAATTCGCCGGACCAGAGTTGCCCGGCGATCTGCGGCCCGAGGTCGGCATCGGTTGTCTTCACCGGTTCAGCGGGGTGAATGGGCTCGCCGCCGAGCGGGGCCGGAGCCGCGCCCCCTCCGAATCCGCCCCCGCCACCACCGGGCCGACCCGGAGGAGCGCCGAATCCGCCCGCCGGTCGCATCAGCGGCGCGGGAACTCCAGGGGTCGCCGGAAGGTTCTCGGACGGAATTCCCAGGCAGCGGGCCACGGCCGCCGAACTGTAGCCGACAAACTGCTGCTCCAGCGTGGTCTTCAGTTCCTTGTTCTTCTTCAAGTCGGACTTTTCGTAAAACAACAACTGGGCGCCGCAGTTCAACGGGTTGGCGAGCAATAGGAACTCGGTGGTCGGATCCTTCGGATCGAGCCGCGCGTGCTTGCCGAGAGCAATGCCCGCCAGCTTGGTGCGCAATCCGATCGAGGCCGATTGTTTGACCAACTCGAACGCCTTGGCCTGCAAATCCTTGGCGGGCCACGGCCCCTCGTGCTCGGCCGAGCGGAGATCCTTGGCGGCCGTCATCACGCGAAGCAGCAGGGCATCGCTCTCCTCGCTGGGATGGGCCAGCAGGGTCTTCAACGTCGCTTCGACCGCCGTCTTGTCGTCGTCGGTGGCGAACGTGCCGGCCAGAACCTGTTCGAGCGTGCTGCGGGCCAAACCGCTGCCATTGCAGCCTAACGCCTCGACAATCGTCTCGACCAACTTCGTCAGATCAGCGGGGTGTACGGACGCGGGCCAACGTCTGGATTGGCGGCGGGGTTGCTCGGCGGCGGCGTTCGCGGCCCCCCTCCACCGAAACCCGGCGGCGGCGCGTGGCCACGCGGTGGCGGCGCCTGCGACGAACCCGGCGCAACCGGCGGTCCAGAAGGGGATGCCGCGGCCGGCGGCTTCTCCGGCGGCAACGGCTTCAGCAGATCGACCAGACACTGGGCCGCCTTTTCGTTGCCGGGATACTTCTCACCCAGCCGGACAATCGCCTCCAACAGTTTCGGATGGTTGTCGCGTCGGGCGCGACTGTAATCCGCCGGCTTCCACTTGGCCACGTCGTCGGGCACCGGCGGCTTCTGCGGCTTCTTCGGCTCGTCCTTCTTGGCGTCCGACGATGGAGCTTGACCTGGCGCCGGTTGGCCTGGCGACGCCGGCTGGCCTGACGGCGTGGGCTGCGCCGGCGCGGCCGCAAACCCGCCGCCTTGGGACGCCGGCGCTGCCGTCGCTTGGTTTGGCGTCGGCTGGGACGGCGTCGGTTGCGATGGCGCCGGCTGGGACGGCGGCGCCGCCGGCGGTGGCGGTGCAGCCGGCTGGGCGGCCACCGGCCTCGGAGCCGCGTTGGGTTTCGCACTATCTCCCGCGCCGAACATACCAAACGCGAAACCCAGGACAAGCACAATCGCCAACAGACCCAGCCCGGCCGCCACGCCGATCACCAGCACTTGATTCTGCTGGAACCACGATTTCTTCGCTTTCGCCGCCGGGCGGCGCAACACCGCCGGGATGCACTCGCCGCCGCCTATATCGGCGCCATATCGACGTCGGGCGAGTGGGAAAAAGCCGGATCCTGCTTGCGAGGCATGGACCGTTTGCCACGAGGGTCTTTCATTTCGGCCATCGGAAGAACCTCCATCAGAGAAGCCGTAGTGGACAATCGCGCAGGCCAAGTCTCCAGTATGCCACAGTTTCTGCGACAATACTAGCCCAGTCCCCCCGGACAACCGCCGGCACTGTGGAAAAAAAGCTGTCACAAGTTGCCCGGTGGGGCAGACATTCTCGTCTGCCAGAGAAGAGGGCAGCACGCCGGCAGACAAGAATGTCTGCCCCACCGGTTCGGCTACTTCTTTCCCAGACGCCGCTGCTGCTGGAAGAAGCGGCTGAGAATCTCGCCGCACGGCGCCGCCAGCACCCCCGCCACGCTCTCGACGCGATGGTTCAGCCGGGGGTCGTCGAGCAAACGGAAAAGCGTATCGACCGCGCCGGCCTTCGGATCGGTTGCCCCGTAGACCACTGTGGGAATGCGGGCCTGGAGAATCGCCCCGGCGCACATCGGGCAAGGCTCGAGCGTCACGTAGAGCGTGCAGCCGTCGAGCCGCCACGACTGCCGCGACTCGGCCGCCTGCGTGATGGCGATCATTTCGGCGTGCGCCGTCGGGTCGCGGAGTTGTTCCCGCTGGTTGTGCGCCGCGCAATCACCCGGCCTTCATGGACGATCACCGCGCCGACGGGAACTTCGTCCTCGCGCAGGGCCTGTTCGGCCTCTTCCAAGGCAATCCGCATGAAGTGGTCGTGCATCATCAGGAGGCGTAATGGAGCGATCCGCGCATCGGAGGTAGGACGGATTTCTAATTCGTCCTGGTTCAGGGACGGATTTGGAAATCCGTCTTACGACATTTGCCCGGCTGATTTATTGCAGCTTCACGTCGATCGGGTCTGCCACGACGTTCGTGATCGTGCCGCCCTTGCCCAAGCCGATCACGCGAAGCCGCACGGGCCCGGCGCCGAGCGTGTTGGCGGGAATGTCGATTCGCCCTTTTTCGCCGGTGATGCGTCCCACCACGCGGCTGCCGTGCATTGCCACGATGCCGATCGAGCCGGGCGAATTGACGGCGATCATCAGCGGCTTGTCGGAGCGCCAAGGCCCGTCGCCCACCAGCGACGCCTCGATCTTGCGGTCGTGGTTGGCCAGCCGGACGGGAATGATCTGCCGGCCTTGCGATTCGATCGGCGGCGGCCCGATGGCCACGACCCGCAACTCGTGCCAGCCGTCGGCGAAGCCCGTCGTGTCGAGCGAGAGCGTCTTGTCCGGCTTGCACTCGCCCATGCGCACGCCGTCGGCGAAGAGCTCGAAGCCGGCGACCTCAGCGTCGGCGTTCGGCAGCGTGGCCGAGGGTTCGAGCGTCAGCCGGCCGCGCACCGTTGCGCCGGCTTCCACGCCCTTGACCGACACCTGCGGAATGTCGGCCCAGGGCCGGCAGAGCGGGATCGCCGACGATCAGCAATTGGTAGGGAGCGCACACCGACTGGTAAAAAGCCTCGGCCAGGGTGCATCCTCGCGCATAATGCACTTGGATCATCGGCAAGGGGAACTTGTGGGGGATAGAATACGGTTCGACGACGGTCCCGCTCGATCCCGCCGCGCCGTAGCGGATGAACTCGGAGAGCGGCGTTTGCTGGGCGCCGGTGGTCATCACGCCGCCGAAGCTGGTGAAGTGTTCGCAGATCGCGCCGCAGAGGATGGTGCTGCCCGATGCCTTCCAGTCGAACGACGCCGTTCCCATCATCACGCCTTGCACGTCCGGCTTGTTCAACGGGACGGTGCCTTGCAGGATTTCGGCGGCGACGCCCAGCTTTTTCAGATCGGCGACGGCCTGGGGAAAGAAAGCGTCGCGAACCTTCGAGCGGATGTCGCCGTTCTTGACGTAGTAGATCGTCCCTGTGGGGTGCGTGCCGTCGGCCATGGTGCTGCGACGAAGACAATTCAGGATTTCGCCGAGCGAGTTGCCGCGGCCCGCAGTCACGCCGAGCATCGTCGAGAGGAAATATCGCCGGCCGCCGGAATCTACGACCTTGCCCCTTGCGTTGTACGACCGATTGCCGCGAAAGCCGACGGTCTGGACGTCGCGCTGCTGGCCATTGGACACGTGCACGTAGTAGTTGCTCTGCCAATAGACATAGGTAAAACTACGGGCCATCACCGCCTGCCAAAGGTAAGTCAACCCGCTGATCGACCCCGCCGTGCCGAGCAGAGGAGACCACGGGGCCTTGCCGGACGGTCGTTTTTCATCCGCCTTACCCTGCGGTTTGTCGCCTTGCGACTCGGCCAGCCGCCGCAATTCCTCCAGATACTTGTCAACCTCGGGATCGGGCAGAAACTTGGCGATGTCGGCGTCAAAACTGACGCGCCAGGGAAAGTCGCTCGAATAGACGATGGCGTCGATTTGGCCGCCCAGCCGCCGATTTTCAATGAAATGGAGGATGGGCGAGAGAATCTGCCCGCGGAACTTGTCGATGTCGGTCGTGTCGGCCTGCGGATCCCACGGAATATAGAGCAGATTGTCGGCGGGAATCTCCCGAAACCTGGCATAGTAGTTGGCGATGCAGAGCGAATCTTGGCTCCGCGGATTGACGATCACCAACACGTTTTCCGGCCCGCCGCCCGCCGAAGCACGGGCCGGCCAGGCGAGAACAGACACGAACAACAGCAGCAGAGCCTGGCGAGAAACCGATTTCCTGATCATGCGGTACGTTTTCCTGAGGCAAGTTTGATTCTATTCCATCATACCCGCTCCGTCGGCAGCAAGCCAGTCCGTCAACGAAACGGCTACCGCGGCCAAAACTCCGGGACCGGAGCAACGACTGTCACTCGCTGCTTGCTCTTCGGATGCTCGAATTCGAGCTGTCGAGCGTGCAACGCGATTGCCAGCAATCGCTCGTCGTCATATTGCGGGCCGAAAGGGGTCTTTGCTCCGTACTGGAAGTCGCCCAAGACCGGATGGCCGCGCGAGGCTGCTTGGATGCGAATCTGATGCGTCCTTCCCGTCTCCAATTGGATCTCCAACCACGAGCCCCAATCGGCCGACGCGAGCGTTCGATAATGCAGCACGGCCGACTTCGCCTCGGGGTGATCGGGCGGAACGACTTCGGCGAGCGGATGGCCATAGACTTTGCGAAGGAAATCCTGCCACGTCCCGTCGGGCGGATCGACTTGCCCCTCGACGCACGCCCAATACAGTTTCTTCACCGTGCGATTCTCGAACTGCTTCGACAGTTTGTGTGCGGCTCGTCGGCGGGTGGCGAAAACCATCGCCCCCGACGCGGGGCGGTCGAGCCGATGCGGGATGCCGAGATAGACTTCGCCCGGCGGACGATCGCGGTCTTTCAGAAACGCCCGGATGCGAACCTCCAGGCTGTCGATCCCCGGCGGCGCCTGCGTCGGCAATCCCGGCGGCTTGCACAGCGCCAGGCAGGGACCGTCCTCGAAGAGGATTTGGAAACCGCGATCAGGCATCACTCTCCTACGCCGCTCAGCAGCGGCGAATCGCGTTCGATCTGAACACGCACGACCGTGCAGCCGGCCTTTTGGACATCGGCAACAGCAGAGTGAATCGCGGACTCAAGACAATCGGCCTCTCGACTGAAGTCGATGTAGGGAACGCCGCAACCGGTGCCCGGCGACCCGTCGTCGCAACCAGCCTCGAAGAGGCGGTCGCACAACTCCTCGGTCATCTCGACGCCGACTGGCAGTATCACCGAGAACTCATACGTTTTCACGGCATGACCTCCGATTTATGTGGACACAGATCGACCGCACGCCGAATGTCCCTGGCATGTGTTTCAGGAACTCGCGGCGTGCAATAGACCGCCTTGTCGTACCCAAAGCGGTCGTGCCTTGGACAATACAGTTTTCCCCAGATATGCGCCCTCGGGCCGGCCAATACCAATCGCCACCCCTTCGACAGCGCATAATCGACCGCCGCGCGAATGTGCTTGTTTTTGTGGTCGTTCACGCCTCCCTCCATTTAACATATATTAATCCCTAAGAATCGTCAACGACGAGACTCTAGACGTATCGCGCCATCAACCCGTCGACCAGCCGGGGCGAGAGGCGATTGAGCCAACAGAGGACGCGGCCCCAACGGTACGGAATGATCTCGTGACGCCCCTGGCGAATGGCCGCAACCATTTGCCGGGCGACTTCCGCCGCGCTGACCGGCTTGTGCTTCGGCCACTTCGGCTCCTCGGTGCTGTCAATCACACGCTCGAAGAACTCGGTTTCGGTCGTGCCGGGGCTGACCACCAATACGTCGATTCCCAACTTCGTGAACTCGGCGCGGATCGACTCGCTGAAGCCCTGCACGGCGAACTTGCTGGCGCTGTACTCGCTGCTGTAAGGCACGCCGCGATGGCCAAGAATCGAACTGACGTTGACCAGGATCGGATGGACGCCCTGTTTCAGCACGGGCAGGGCGAGCCGGGTCATCTCGACCAACGCGAAGAAATTGGTCTCCATCACCCGCCGCACCCGCTCCGGGACGGCATCGACAAAAAGCCCCATCGCGCCGACGCCGGCGTTATTCACGAGGACGTCGAGCCCGCCGAGTTTCGCTTGCGCCGCGTCGAGCGCCCGCTGCCGCGTGGCGGGATCGGTGATGTCGCCCACCACGATTTCCACGGCCGCTTGCGGTTTCGCAGCGACGATCTCCGTGGCCAATTCGCGGAGCCGGTCTTCGCGCCGGGCGGCGACAACGACGCCAGCCCCGTGCCGAGCCAATTCCAACGCCACCGCGCGGCCGATGCCGCTCGACGCGCCGGTGACGATCGCCCGGCTATTGCGAAGATCGCGTTTCATGTTCGTTCGCTTCGTGCGAAGCCGCCAGCGGCTTTGAGTTGTGGGGACGAACCGCGAGCAGATCGTTTTGGATGCGGTCGAGGTGTTCCTTGGGCATTCGGCAGTGAACCGTCACTCGGCTGTCATGAAACTGCTTCGATAGCACCTCGCCGTGTGCGGCCAGATAGGCCATGGTTCGTCCGTTTTCGACGCCTAGGTCTACGTCGACGTCGAGGAAGTGGCGGCTGAGAGCTTCGCTCACCGCCGCCGCGAGGTTTGCCAGCCCAAAGCCCGTCTGGGCGCTGATCGGCACCGCGTTCGGATACCGGCCCAGCAGCCCGTCGAGGCGAATGCGGTCGGGCAGGGCGTCCACCTTGTTGATCACCAGCAGCGTGTCCTTTTCTTGGATGCCGATCTCTTCGAGCACGCTTGTAGGCCGCGGCAATCTGATCGTAAACCGCCGGGTTGGCGGCGTCGGCCACGTGCAGCAGCAGATGCGCCTGCCGGGCTTCTTCGAGCGTGGCCTTGAAACTCTCGATCAAGTGGTGCGGCAAATCGCGGATGAACCCGACCGTGTCGCTCAGCAGCACCGGCCCCCAGCCGGGCAACTGCCAGCGGCGCGTGCGGGTGTCGAGCGTGGCGAAAAGTGCGTCCTGCACGAACACGTCGGCGCCGGTCAGGACGTTCATCAGCGTGCTCTTGCCGGCGTTCGTGTAGCCGATCAGCGAGACGGTCATCAGGTCGCGGCGGGCGGCGACTTCCCGCTGTTTGCGGCGCTCGATGGCGTGCAACTGCCGCCGCAAGTCCTTGATCTTGTTTTCGACCAGCCGGCGGTCTTCCTCCAACTGCGTTTCGCCCGGCCCGCGCAGGCCGACGCCCTTCTTCTGCCGCGAGAGGTGCGTCCACATTCGCTTCAACCGCGGCATCGAGTATTCCAACTGCGCCAATTCGACGGCCAGCCGCGCCTGGGCGGTTTGCGCGCGGCTGGCGAAAATGTCGAGGATCAGCTCGGTGCGATCGAGCACCTTCAGCCCGATCGCTTCTTCGAGGTTGCGGGTCTGTCCGGGGCTGAGATCGTTGTCGAAGACCACGAGATCGGCGTCTTTGGCGGCGGCCAGCATCTTGAGCTCGTCGACTTTGCCCTTGCCCAGATACGTCGTGGCGTCCGGCGCCTCGCGTCGCTGTGTCAATCGACCGACGACCCGCACGCCCGCCGTCTCGGCAAGCCCCTCCAGTTCCTCAAGCGCCGCCCCCGGCGACTTCCCGATTCGGCAGGAAGACGCCGACCAGGACGGCCGCCTCGCTAACAACGCTCTCTGTGCGGTTCAATTCGTACACGGTGAAGACGTTTCTCCGGTGTTCGGCGTCGATGTCACGGCGGGGCCGCTTGGTTCGCGGGCGCTGGCATGGCTTTCATACCACATGATTTCCTCTCGGAGTTGCTTGATGAGACGGCCGAGCGAGGACAACGTCAACTCACGCAAACGTTCATTGTCGCACGAACGCTGCTTGGTCGTCTCGTACTGCTCTTTAAGCATTTGGAGCTTCTCGCGAGTCGCGTGCACCTGACGCTCATTCTGTAACCTCATAGAATCACCTCAATCATTCCTTTGGGAACGCGTCTTGCCACCCGGGTGACCCTATGCGCAATGCTAGCCTTTCATCGCCATCGAGATTTTGCTCCATGCCGCCTCATGCTCAACAACCTCCTTCAGCCTTATCAGAGGAAACCTGTTCTCGGGACGTGGCGGCACGCCATGTTTTCCCAAATACCCGCGATTGTATTTGTCCTCGAGCTCCTCAGCAAACCTCTGGACCTCAGGTCCGGTCAAGACAAAGAAGCGCGGCGCATGCTTGCCGCGTTCACAGTCATCGTTGGCCTTCTTTTCCAGCGTACACGGCAGCAGAACAAACACCCAGATGTGCCCGCTCGAACCGGCTTTCATGCCACGCGTCCCTACCGGCCATTCACCACGTACCTTGTCCGTGCTTTTTACTTCGATGCGGAGAACTCGCCCACTATTTTCGTCGAACGCAAACACATCGGCGCTTTTCGCTGCGCCATACGTTACCGAGCATAAAATGTGTCGTCGGTTTAATTCCGCGGCCACGAGAAATTCGCCAGCGAGATTTGTAAAAACCTTCGTATCTTTTGCCATTGTCTCCTCTTAATCAAAATCCCCCGCGAACAAATGACAATAACTCTCATAGCGCCGTTCGTCCAGCCGGCCGTCGGCCACGGCGTCTTTCACGGCGCAGCCGTCTTCGTGCGTGTGGGTGCAGTCGGGAAAGCGGCATAGGTTCACGTAGGGGCGGAGATCGCGAAAGAATCCGGCCACCTCTTCGGCCGTTACGTCCCAAAGTTGGAACTGTCGCACGCCGGGCGTATCGACGACGTAGCCGCCGGCCAACGGCAACAGCCGCGCCGTGCTCGTCGTGTGTTTGCCTTTGTCGTTGTCATCGCTCACCGGCGCCACGTTGAGATCGAACGAAGGATCGATGCGGTTCAGCAACGAGGATTTTCCCACGCCGCTCTGTCCGACCACGACGTTGGCCCGTCCGGCCAGCACGCGATGCAGCCGCTCGACGCCGAAGCCGCTCACCGCGCTCAGCAACAGCACTTCGTAGCCCATCTGGGCGTATACTCCCACCAGCGGTTGCAGCCCGGCGGGGTCGACCAGATCGACCTTGTTGATGCAGATCAACGGCCGCACGCCCCCTTTCTCGGCGGTGACCAACATGCGGTCGATCAGATGCGGCTTCAATCGCGGCTCGACCGCGCTGGAAACGATGGCCAACTGATCGACGTTGGCGACCAGGATCTGCTGCCGCCCGCGGACTGCTCGGCAAATACAGCCGCGGCGCGGCTCGACCCGCTCGATGACGCCTTCTTTCGGATCGCTGTTCTCGACGGGACGGAACAGGACGCGGTCGCCGGCGGCCACCACGTGGCGCTGATCGGTCGCCAGCGTTTTCAACAGCCGTCGGGTTGCGCACTGATAGACGCAGCCGCTCTGGTCCTCGACCATGCTGATCAGGCCGAACACGCTCAAGACGCGTCCGTGGCGGCAGACGCTCGTCGTCCACGTCGAGATGAACGTCGAAGCCGGGCTCCTCATGGGCCTCGAGCTGCTCGCCGCAGATGGTGCGACGGCGAACGAGGTCCCCCTTTCCGCTGATCCGCTCGCCTTGCAGCGGGGCCTCGTTCTCGAATCCGTGCTGACGATACTGCCGCGTCCAGTCGGTTGGTCGGGTTCGGACGCCCCGGTTCTTGCGAAACTCGGCGCGGATTTTCTTCTTCTTTCCCATCCTAGACGGGGTGGTTCCGAAAACGGATTTGACCAGGCTCGTCGTTGGTGATGTCGTATCGCGCCCCTTCGTCCGGTTCCGCCGGCGCCTTCAGTTGCCTGATCTTTCGGTGCTCCAATCCCGCACGCTCCAACAACGACTTGCTGAAGAAATCGACGTCGGTCACTTCGGGCGGAGGCGGCCCCACCGCCCCCAGGTCCATCGGCGAGTAATTCACCTCGTACTTGATGTTTGGCGATCGACAAGATGTCGCCGGGATCGACTCGCTTGTCGGTCACCCGCACTCCGTTGACCTTCACGCCGTTGCGGCTTTGCAGATCGCGGACGTGCCAATAGCCCGCATTGACCGTCAGTTGGCAATGATGAGCCGAGACATTCGAGAATCGCAGGACGATGTCGCAACTCTCGCGTCGCCCGATCAACAGGCCCTTTTTGAGCAGCGGGATCGGGTCTCCTCCCCCTACAGGAATGAGCTCACCGAACATGTCAGAGCCTCTTGTGGTGTCCTACCGTTACGATATGATGAATGATGTACCCATTGTTAGTCTAGTCATAGATGGAATTTACGTCAACCCACCCGGGGCTATCCAGCGCCCCGCCGGCCGGTTGGCGGTCGGCCGGGCTGTCGTTCTATAGCCTCAACTTCTTCCACGATAAGAAGTTCGGCGGAAGGGTCTGGAAAGTGAGCCTCGACGCCGGCTGCACCTGTCCGAACCGCGACGGCACACTGGCCACTTCGGGATGTATCTTCTGCGACCCGGAAAGCTTCAGCCCGAGCCGCCGGCTTCGCCTGCCTCGCATCGCTGATCAACTCGACGAGGGGATCCGCCGCCTGACACGCCGCCATCGGGCCGAACGCTTTCTCGCCTACTTCCAGCCGGCTGCAAATACCTACGGGCCGATCGACCGGCTTCGGACGGCGTTCGACGAGGCCGCCGCACATCCGCAGGTTGTCGGCGCTGATCATCGGCACCAGGCCCGATTGCGCAAGCGAAGAGGTCCTCGATCTGCTGGCCGCCCTTGCCCAACGGACCTGGCTGGTGATCGAGTACGGGCTGCAAAGCGTTCACGATCGCACGCTCGACCGGCTCGGACGCGGCCACCATTTCGACGCCTTCCTCGATGCCTACCGTCGCACGCGGCAACGAAATCTGAACATCGGCGTCCACGTGATTCTCGGCCTGCCCGACGAATCGCGCGAAGACATGCTGACGACCGCTCGAACGCTGGCAGGGCTCGACCTGCACTCGGTCAAACCGCACAACCTGTATGCGGTGCGAAACACGGTGCTGGCCGACGAGGTGGCCGCCGGCAGAATACGGCTCCCCGAGTTTGACGAGTACGTCGGCTACCTGGTCGATTTCCTGGAAGAGTTGCCGGCGGGTTTCGTGATCGAGCGTCTCTGCGGCGACGCCCCGCCCGAGTATCTGGTTGGACCGCAATGGTGCCGCGACAAGGCGGCGGTTCGCTCGGCGGTCGAAGCCGAGTTCCACCGCCGGGGAACACGGCAGGGATGGCGTTGCCGACCGATCGGTTCGTAGTTCCGGTTTCAGCCGGCTTTCCCGCCTCAAGGCGGAACTACGAAGCAGGGCACTCGCAAAGTCCCGGCGTCAAAGGGGACGGTCCCATTTTTGCTGACACGAAGATCGGGACAGTCCCCTCGCGAATCGTCAAGCAACGACTTTGCAGGCCCAATTCGGCCAGTTGTCGGCCTTGTGCCGGTTGTTTTCCCAGTGCAACGGTTGAAGATTCTCGAGATCGTCGGTTCCGCCCACGGAAACCGGTTTGATGTGATCGATCTCCCATCCCCACTGGTCGTCGGAGCCATATTTTGACAGATGCATCGATGCGTTGCAGGCGTCTTTTCGGAAACCCGCGTAGTGCCCCTCGGGTTTACCCTTCAGCCATACCGCTTCAATCGTTTCCTTGTCAAACGGCTTCCCGTCGGCCCTCGTTCCATGATTTCTAGCCACACACGTTTCCATTGTCACCACCCTCCAAGCGCCGCGCCCCTTGGTAAAAAGCGATAAGCGCACGGCTGTCCACTACAGGATTGAGAGACGACAACGTGTCTCTCGATCACCCGCCGTGGCCTGATCGCTCTTTATTTGCGAAAGTATACTAGACAGTACTTCGCAGGACAATCCCGTTGACCCCTCTGTATGCGTGGTAAACCGTAATGTAAATTCTTAGCCCGGATTAGGGGGCGCGGGGGGCGGGATGGCAATTGAATACTGTCGGGGTGGCAGTTCAATTGCCGCCCCAATGCCGTGAGATCAACCACCAGGCGAAAGCGGCAAATCAACTTCCGCGTCAACGACGGCGGAGGGGGCGAATTGATCGAGTAATTCGCCTTCCATTTTGAATCTGCGCTGACTTTCCGCCACCTCCAGAAACGTCGAGCCTCGTCACACGACATCCTAGCCGCTTGCGGCTTCGCGACGGGCGAATGGAATGCGCACACTTGAGTTTGAGTCCCTCATGGCGTCAGCGTGATCTTCACCGGATTGGCCGCAGCACCGTCGCCGCGAATCACCACCACGTCGGCCTCGACGGGGGCGTTCAGCGCCAACCGCGGTGCCGTCCATCGAACGCCCAAGTCGTACCAACCGAGGATTACGCCGTCCATTTCCCGCCCGTTGACTTGGATCAGGATTCGCCCCGGCTGAGGCCCCAGACCTTCACCGGCCAGCAGGACTTCTTCGCCGGGCTTTGCGGTTCCCGGCTGCAATTCGAACGACGCCGGATCGACCGGCAAAATCGCCGCGGGCGCCAGTCTGGCCCCATTGTTGACGTCGGTCGTTTCGGCCACTTCCCGATTGGCATCGACCAGAACCTGCAATACGCTGAAGGGAGCGGAGTTGCCGCGGACGTCGCGTTGCATCGTGTAGACCTCGACCGGTAGCCGGATATCGACGCTTTGCACGTCGCCGGCGTCGATGCCCGTCACACGCACGCCGGCTTGCAGCATGTCCGGGGCGAGTGCCGCGGCGTTGCCCGCAAACAGCATGACGTTGAACGGCTGCGTGACCGGCAGAGTCCCGTTGTTGCGGAACCAGACGCGATAACGCGGTCCCAATTGTTCTTCGGGATGGCCCGGATCGACAAACCGCACCGCCAATAGTTGCAGATCGGCGTCGCTGGCGGGCATCTCGGCCGGTGGTACGTCAACCCACGTGCCGCAGGCGGCTTCGGGCAGCGGCGTCCAGACCGGCGGGTTCCAGTAGACCCAGGCTGAGCAGGGACGGTAATAGATCGGCCGGCACCAGATCGGACGCGGATCCCAATACGGCTTGCAGTGGTGATACCACGACCATTTCACCCAGGAGGCCCACGTCGGATACCAACACACCCCGGCAAAGAACGACGGTCCCCAGTAACGGTATTTCATGCTCTGTTGCCGATACGCCGGGCTGACGACGCCGCGGTACATCACCTGATGGGCGCCGCGAGTCTGCAATCCCAATTGGCGAGCCACGTCCCCCTTTTGATACGCGCGATATTGCTGGGCCAGTTGCAGCTTCTTGCCCGTTGGGCCAGCGGTCAACCGATTGAAATTGCCGGCCTTGAGGCGTTCCTGGAACGCGTTGTTTTGCCCGTTCTTACGGTTTGCGGCATCGCTGAGCACCAGTTTGCCCGGCTTCGGCTGAACGTTCTTCGGATCCTTCGGCCCTCCAAGCCGCTTGCGAACGCCGTTGATGGCCGACGAGGCGCCGGGCGAGGATCCATTCAGGTTCTTTCCATCCCCGGTCCCCTTGCCTTGCGAACGGTTGCCGATGTTTTTCGGCGGCTGGCGATCGACGGGTGCGCGACCGGCGCCTACGCCCTTGCCAGAGTTGCCGTTGTCGTTGGCGGAGTCGATGCGTCGTTTGCCGCTGCCCGCTGATCCTTGCGCCAGGCGAGCCGTTTCGCCGTTCTTGACCGGCGGGGAGTTGTCGCGGCGTGTAGTTCGACCCGTGGCGGGCACGCCGTCGTTTCGACGGACTGGCGCCTCGCGACGCGTTCCCGACGACCCCGACGGGCCCTCGGGCGACCGCCGGGTCTGTGGCGGAGCCTGACGCGGCGGAGCCTCCCGTTCCACTTGGCGATTGTTGGCGGGCGGGGGGGCCTGGCGGCTGGGTCCGCGTGTCGCTTGGTTGTCCTGCGACGGCCGTTTCGTGTCGTTGGGCTGGCCCGCCCAGGCGGTTCCCGCAACGATCGCCGCCACAACCGTTGCACCAAGGCCCATCCCGCACCTCCGATACCACGTTTGATCTTCCATGGCTGGCTCCCTCGCCAAACTGATGATGTCGTTACTCCCTGGGCGGCATTATTGCAACCTTCGTGCCGGTCGGCTGGACGCGCCGATGCCGTCTCATGGTCCAGGGCGTCGTGAGCGGCGAAAGCCGCGGAAAAGCGGTCCCAAAAGCCTGTCGCCACGCCGTTGCGGCATTGCCGGTTACCGCTCTTTTTCCTCTCCACACCCGAGAGGAAGTGTTATCACAATGACGCAGTGCGAATCAGTGTGATTACACCAAAACAACCCCTGCCGCGTCGCAGACCAAGCGCTTGCGGTCCCGCAAGAAGGCTCCACGACAAATCTCTTTCCCCCCCGTCCCGTTTGCTCCTAACCGTCCTTCCCAACCCCTCGGAAAGACTCTATACTCATTAAATGACTGTCCGCCGCGCCTCCGTCGCCAGAACGCCGGGCGCATACCTCTTTCAGCCGATCAATTTCACAAACATGGCAGATCCGAATCCGTCGAATCATTGGGACTCGCTGGCGTCCGATTTGGGGGTAAAGTTGCCCGAACAGCAAGCTGAAACGCCCGAGCCGGCTCCGCTCGCCTCGCAACCGCTGTCGCCGCCGAAGGCACCGCGAGCGACCCCGAGGGCGTCGACGCCGCCGTCGGCCAACTGGGACGCGCTTGCCAGCGACCTCGGCCTGGCGCCGGCGCCGCAAGCGGTCGCAGCGACGACAAGTGCCGCCGTCTCGCCTCCCACCGTTTCCGCGCCCCTGCCGGCCGCGGCCAAGCAGGATCGACGTGACGTTCCCGCACCGCGAACGGCCGAGGAATCGCCGAATTTCTTCGACGAGCGTTTCGATTTCGAGGAACCGTTCGATCTGCTCGAACCGTCGGAGGCGCCGTCGCCGCCCACGACGGTCGCTGAGACGGAGCAGCCTGAGGAGCCTGTGGAAAGGCACCCGCGAAAGCGGCATCGGCGACGTCGGCCGGGCAAGGAGTCGGAACACAAGGAGTCGCACGAGCCGGCGGCCGCGGATGTGGCCGAGAGTCCCGCCCCCGAGGCCGCGCCGCCGAGTGACGAGTCGGCCCCCGTTTCCACAATCGTGGCGGCCGAAGGGATTGGCGTCGAAGAAGTCGAGACCGAGCCGAGTGAGTCGGACGAACGTCGTCCGAAGCATCGTCGCGCAGGTCGCGGAAAGAAGAAGCGGCCGAGCGTCGGAGCGAAGTCGGCCGCGACCGAAGAGACGCGTGAGGACGAACTGCCCGCCGAGGTGGTGCGCTCTCGGCCGGCAACGTCCCGCGACGACGATTCGATCCGCCGCCATCGCGCCGAGCCGGTAGAAGGCGCCGACGAGGGGGACGAGGATCTGGGCGACCAGGACCGGCCCGCCAGGGCGGGATTCCGCGGGATTCCCACCTGGGAGGAAGCGGTCGGACTGGTGATTGCGAAGAACATGGAGGCCCGCTCGAAGCGTCCCGCCGGCGGCAGCAGCAGCAGCGGCGGCAGCGGCAGTTCGCGTCAAGGACGCGGCGGCCGCGGCTCGCGCGACAAACGCGGCGGCCGCGGCGGCCGACGGCGGTCGTAGCTCGGTAGGGCAGGCATCCTGCCTGCCAGGTATTCGGTGGGGCAGACATTCTTGTCTGCCAGGTGTCTGAGTTTTTGGACGGCAGACAAGAGTGTCTGCCCCACTACTATGGAACCGACCAAAGAACTCGCCGATGCGATCTACTGGGAACGCGTCGAACGCGCGCGGCAGACGCCGCCGGCCGACAAGGTCATTGCCAGTCTCCACCTTTTCGAGTTCACCAGCAAGATCATGGCCGCCGGCATCCGCAGCCAATTCCCGGACGCCGACGAACACCGCGTTCAGGAAATCCTCCGCGAGCGGCTCGCGCTGAGCCGGCGATTGGAGGAGCGCACATGACCGGCCAAGACGCCACTGCCGCGGTAATCGACGCGTTGGACGCCCTCCAAGTTCCTTACATGCTGGTCGGCTCGCTTTCGTGCAGCTACTACGCGATCCCGCGATCCACACAGGACGCCGACTTCGTCGTGCAAGCAGATCCAGGGACGATCTCGTCGTTGGTAAATCGCCTGGGGGATGCGTTTCAATTGGATCGGCAGATGTCGTTCGAGAGCGTCACCGCCCCGGCGCGTTACATTCTGCGGCTCATTGACGGCCCATTCGTGGTCGAGTTGTTCGTGTTGAGCGATGACGCCCACGACCGGCAGCGTTTTGTCCGCCGCTGCCGCCGCCGCATTCTCGACCGCGACGTGTCGATTCCGACCGCCGAGGACGTGATCATCACGAAGCTTCGCTGGTCGCACGCCGGCCGGCGTCACAAAGACGTGGACGACGCCCGAGACGTCATCGCCGTGCAAGGCAACTGGATCGACTGGGACTACGTAAATTCCTGGTGCGACCGACACAGAACGCGGGAACTGCTCGATCAGGTGCGGCAGTCGCTGCAATCGACGTGAACGTAGGGTGGACTTTAGTCCGCTGCGTTTGGCGGGTTATTGAGAATTAGGTTGACAATAATGCAACCGACGAAAGAACTTGCTAATGCCATTTTTTGCGAGCGCGTGCAAAAGGCCAGACGCATGTCGGCGGAAGACAAGTTGCTCGGCGGCGCTCGGCTCTTCGACCGTTCGTGCCGGCTCATGGCCGCCGGCATCCGTTCACAATTCCCCGAGGCCGACGAACGCCGAGTTCAAGAAATCCTACGCGAACGTCTCGCCTTAGTGCGGCGATTGGAGAATCGGAGGAGGACGGCCGGTGAACAGCGATGAAGCGACGGTCGCCGTCATCGATGCTCTCGACGCCCGCGTCGGCGCACGCGCTTTAACGGAGGTCTTCAAAATGCAAATTCCGGCCATTTCGCGATTGTTGATCCTGCTTGCGGCGATGTCTGCGGCGAGCGTGGCGGCGGCCAAAAATCCGCCCTTTCAAAAGATCCACGAGGGAAAGCACTGGATGTGGTACGCCCGCCAGGATCAGTTCAACAGCCACAAAGCCGACATCAGCGCCCTGTATGACTACGCCGACAAGGCTTTCGACAAGCTTTGCGAAGCTTGGGGCATCAAGCCTGCTCAGAACAAGTATACTCTGCTCGTGATGGACCGTCCCGGCGGCGGCTTCGCCACGGGAGACATCGGGGAAGTCAGAGCGATCACCCACCGGAGAAGCCCCGGCATCGGCTGCTCCTACGACGCTTTCTTCGGCACCGCAAACGGCATCAAAGGCTACTGGGCGCATATCCTCATCACGCACGAGATGGTCAACAATTTCACCGGTCAGGTGGTGGGCGGCGGCTGGCCGGTGGACTGGTGGGCCAACCACCGAAGCCCCTTCCCCTTGATGACCGCGGTCGAGATCGAATACGCGCTGGTGCCCGAAATGGCCGTGTTCCACGACAGGCAGGGCCGTGGGGATCCCTTGGTTGGGATGTTTAAGCACCTCAAAGACCAGTACGGTTGGGCGATGTTCCGCAAGGCGTTTCGCGCGGCCATCGCCGACGGCATCCATTGGGATGCGTTCGGCGGCAATCCGTCCGCGCTGCGCACGGCCTATGTCGCCGCCTACCTTCAGATCGGAGCGCCGGAAGACATCACCGGCATTCTGGAGCCGCTGGTCCCCGACTACGACGCCCAGACCGTGAAAGACATTGTCGAGGCTCGTTCCAAGTGGGTGGCGTTGCCGAAAAGCTCATCGAGACGGCAGACGTTGAA
Source organism: uncultured Planctomycetia bacterium (assembly GCA_963719005.1). Taxonomy (GTDB): domain Bacteria; phylum Planctomycetota; class Planctomycetia; order Pirellulales; family Thermoguttaceae. The sequence continues at coordinate 96,059 of CAVRAR010000010.1, read as the reverse complement.
AAAAGCTTTCCTTCATGGCGACTACAAGGCCGTTCTCGAATAGGTTTGGCTGGTGAGGAAAGGGACGGAAAAGGGGGACAGACGCGATTGTTGTGTACTTCCCCGAGTGCATTGGGTGCAATAAGCGCGCCTGTGCCCCGTTCTCTTCCGTCGGGTTTTTTTGACTGTTTGCCGATTTTTTCTTGTCAGGGTTTTGCAACGCATCTTCAAATTCCGGCTCGGGACCGACCGATTCGTCTCGACGCAACGTGTTTTTTCTCAATGAGTTCGGGCAACGGCTCCGCGAAGGGCTCTCCCCTCTTGTGGCGAAGCAGCGTTGCAAAACCACCGTTCGGTCGGGGGGAGATGCTCTCACGACGCCCCGCGTCAGCCGCCTTCCCAATGGAAGAAAGCGGTCAGCCACCATCTGCCGAGTTGCGAAAGAACCGAGCTACTGACGAGCGTCGTCGCCGCGACGCGTGCAGCTTTTGTAACTGTATGCGCGTATATATATCAGAACAGGTGGCGGGTTTCAAGATCGCGTTTGGGGCCAATCGTTTGTCGCAGGCGCGGTAAACCTCGTGATGTGACCAGTTGGTCAGCGCGTGGGCGGAATTTCCGATTTCGGCGAGTTGATCCTTCCCCCCGACGGATGAGGCAAGCGGACAGAAACGGACTATGCCGCGATCGATAGGATGCGCTATCGGGCGGGAGATTTCAAGAGCAAGAAATGGGCCACCTCGGGCACTGTCGCCGTTGGCTCCGGGTTAAACGATACCGATAGCCCTGTTACCTGCCGCGCGAGGGAAGTACGTTGCCCTCGGAGCGTTTCGCCCCATGAATGGGGCTAGACGAAAAAAGGAAACACGGTGCGATCCATCTTCACAGGCGTAAACGCCTGGGCTTGGGAAAAGGGACTGCGGCAGCCAGCGGAAAAGACTATCGATCCCTCTTAGCGTACCTTTTAGCGTAGCCCCGATGCCCTTGACCGGATGGGAACGCTTCTCTATGATCCGCACCCAGCGTCTCCCCCTTTTCAACCGGCTTCTCAAACAGGAGCATCATTATGGGATGCATCGTGCGACGTTTCGCGATCCCGCTTTCCCTTCTCCTGGCTCTTCAGGCAGCTTCTGCCACAATCGCCGCCGATTCCGCGCAGCAGCCCGGCGACCGAAACGTTCAGCAACGCCACCGCATGAGTCGTAGGGCCTACCGGCACAGACGCGAGAACCCCGGCGTCGTTCAGCATCAACCGCAAGCTCCGTCGAAGAGTTCGAAACCCAAATCCGCCAATGCCGACGCGCCGGCCACGCAAGTATTGATCGAGGCCATCATCGTCGAAGTGACGCTGAATCGAGATTCTGACCGGGGCGTGAACTCGGCACTGTTCGGCGATACGGCAAAACGCCCGGCGGTCGCCGGAAACCGTACAGCGATTAACGTGATGACCGGCTACAACCCCGCCACGGTCTTCGCCGCGGATGGCAAACCGGTCCCCACCCCAGAAGAGAAAACCAATGGTGTCATGTCTATTGGCTCGGTCCACGGCAAGATCGCCGACGTCTTGCGGAGGCTGGAGTTGAACGCGCGAAACCGTGGTGGTCGCGGCTCCGCGATTATTGACGCTCAATAAACAGATCGCAGAGGTTCATCTCGGCAGTGACTTGGCCTACCAGACCACGAGACGGGTGAATGGCGACCTGATCGAGACAACTCACTCCGTCCCCATCGGCACGCGGTTGAAAGCGCGGCCGTTTGTGGCGGCGGAGGGAATGATCCGCCTTGAAGTCTTCGTGGAAAAAAGCAGCGGTAACCTGGACGCCGACGGCATTCCGCAGGTGGACGCGATTCAGGTCTCGGCGAACGTACTGGTGCATGACGGAGCCACGGTTGCTATCTGCTGCGAGCCCCGCACGGAAGTCGAGCAAACGGGATACCCGCTGCCCTTGCTCAGTTGCATTCCGGCCCCGATCTCTTTGCCGAATCTGGTTGCGTGCTCAGACAGCCTAACCTCCGGTGCCGACGATGTCGCGAGGAAGCAATTAGTCGTGCTGCTTAGCTCGCAGATCGTCAGGGAATAGGTTTCGGCACGCTCGGCGTGCGGATGGGGCTGCCTACTGGACGCCACATGCTCGCTGGCGCGGAGCAAGACTTCGGCGGCTTTCTTGCGGGCGGTGGCGGCGCCGTCGCCGAGAATGTGACGAATTTGATCGGGCTTTGATTCCAACTCGGCACGCCGCGCCCGGGCTTCGGCGAAGTAATCGACCGCCAGATCGGCCAGCGCCTTCTTCACTTCGCCATAGCCGAACCCGCCTTGCCGATACTTGGCGGCCATCGCCTCGCGCTGGGCGTCGTCGGCGAACAACGAGTAGAGCTGGAAGAGGTGGTCGGTGGCCGGCTCTTTCGGCTGCTCCATCGGCCGCGAGTCGGTCACGATCCGCATGATCTGCTTCCGCAAGACCTTCGGATCCTCGAAGACGTCGAGCGTGTTGCCGTAGCTTTTCGACATCTTCTCGCCGTCCGTGCCCGGCACGCGGGCGGAATTGTCGAGCACCTTCGACTTCGGCATCACGAACGTCTCGCCGAAAAGATGATTGAAACTCGCGGCCAGGTCGCGGCAGACCTCGATGTGCTGCACCTGGTCCTCGCCGACCGGCACGACGTCGGAATCGTACATCAAGATGTCGGCCGCCATCAGCACCGGATAGGTGAACAGCCCGGCGTCGGCCGTAAGTCCCTTGGCCTTCTTGTCCTTGAAGGCGTGGCAGCGTTCCAGCAGCCCCATCGGCGCGCCGGTCATCAGCAGCCAGCAAAGTTCGGAGACTTCGGGCACGTCGGATTGCACGAACAGCGTCGCCCGGTCGGGATCGAGCCCGAGGGCCAGCAGGTCGAGCGCGGCGTCGAGCGTGTTCTGGGCGAGCGTCGCCCGATCGCGGACCGTCGTCAGCGCGTGCAAGTTGGCAAGAAAATAAAAGGCGTTTCGGCGATCGCCTTGCAGATCGATATACTGCCGGATCGCGCCAAAGTAGTTGCCCCAGTGGAATCGTCCCGTCGGTTGTATGCCGGAGAGTACACGCATGGGAGAGGTCAGAGGTCAGAGGTCAGAGGGAAAATGACGAAGCACGAATGACGAATGACGAAAGAAATCCGAAGCTCGAAGAACAAAACAAGGAATTGTCATTCGTGCTTCGGATTTCGTGCTTCGGGTCTTTTCTTTCGTCATTCGTCATTCGTGCTTCGTCATTTTTCCAGCGTTCCCACCACCTCGGCAACCGACGTGGCGCCGAGTTCGGCCAGGGCGGCGGGCAACGCATCGAGTATCTGCATCGAAACCTTGGGATTGTAGAAATTCGCCGTGCCGATCTGGACGGCCATCGCGCCGGTCACGAGGAACTCCATCACGTCGTCGATCGTGGCGATGCCGCCGATGCCGACCAGCGGGATTTTGACGGCCTTGGCCACCTGATAGACGATCCGCAGGGCGATCGGCTTGATGGCCGGACCGCTCAGACCGCCCAACACGTTGCCCAGCACCGGGCGACGCTCGCGCCAGTGGACCGCCATGCCGAGGCACGTGTTGACCAACGACAGCGCGTCGGCCCCGCCGGCCTCCGCCGCCAGGGCAATCTCGACGATGTTGGTCACGTTCGGCGTCAGCTTCGCCAGGATCGGATAGCGGCAGCCATCGCGCACGCCGCGAACCACCTGTTCGCACATCGACGGGCTGGTGCCGAAATCGACGCCGCCGGTGACGTTCGGGCAGGACAAGTTCAACTCGAGGGCGCTGATGCCCGCGACGCCGTCGAGCCGGCCGGCCAACTGAACGTACTCGCTCGCGGGTCTTTCCGGCGATGCTGACGATCACGGCCGTGCCGAGCGAGGCCAGGTAGGGCAACTGCCGCTGGATGAACGCCTCGACGCCGTCGTTGTCCAGCCCGATGGAATTGAGCATGCCGCCGGTGGTTTCGACGGTGCGCGGGGGCGGATTGCCTGCCCGCGGCTGCTGCGGTGATCGTCTTCGGCAGAATGCCGCCGAGCCGCGAGACGTCGACCAGGCCGGCCATTTCCCGGCCATAGCCGAACGTGCCCGAGGCCACCGTAATCGGATTGGCCAGGCGCAGGCGGCCTAGTTGAACGTCGAGACGAACGTCGGTGGAGGTCGGAGGCATGAGATCGGTCGGCAGTCGGGGCGCAGACAACGATGATCCAACCCGTTGGACCAAATCGCCAGTGTAGCGACTCGGTCCCGCAGGTGTCAATTTACCGCGACGCGCCGACGGCGGAACTAGATAATGCCGCCATGCGTCCGATAGGGCGACGTGTGGTCGGGCTGATCGAGGAACCAGAGCCGTTCCCATTCATCCAAGAACATGCGCAGACCTTCCGAGGTGAATATCAATTCTTGGGCACGTCGCCCCGGGTCGGCCGAATAGGCCGGAAGCATGCACCCGGCCGTCGTGCTGACCAGCAGGCCACACGCCAACGCCAAATAACAAGTTACGCATCGGACATTCCTCCGTGAAACGACAACGTACGTATGTTGTTCTTTTGGGAAAGCACCGACCACCCACGGCCGACTTCCCATCGAGACTCCAACGCGGGCCGGCAACACTACCGGCACGCCGGTGAAGCTCTACGGGATTCTGCAACCGAGGTTTCTTGGCGGAGTGGAAGCTCTGCCGCCACCCGCAGGGAGGGCTGGGAGATAAAATCCCTGCCCCGACGATTACTTGTGATGAGATAAGAGACGCGACTAGTGTTCGTGAGAGTCGGAGCCGTAACTTGTTGCAGCGCCAAGTGGTTCCGCCACGTGATCGGGCGGCGCCTCCTTGCCGGCCGTCTTGCTTCGGGCGAGCCGAGCGGCGGCTTTCTTGCGTTCCAACTCCTTGACCCGCTCCTCCATCTCCTTGCCTGGCTTAAACGTGACCACGTATTTCTCGGGCACGAACACCTTGTCGCCGGTGCGGGGATTGCGGGCCTTGCGGGGGGCCCGTCGCTTGACCTCAAAGACGCCGAAATTGCGGAGCTCAATTCGCTCGTTCCGCCACCAGGGCCTCGACAATCGCGTCGAAGGTCTTCTGCACGATCTCCTTCGTCTGCAACTGGGTCAGGCCGATCTCTTCAGAAATTGTCCGAACAATCTCTTTCTTGGTCACGCCTCGGTTCTCCTATCAGGAGGGTCGTTGCAGGCCGCTATGATTTACACTTGGTTTCGCCTCTCCGGCCTGCTCCAAGTGTAGGTGTCATAAAGAGTAGTGTCAAGAGCAATCCTCCTAACGTTGCCATAGTCGGCGACCGCGGGGGCGGCTGCCGGCAACCGGCGTGAGATCCCTAGGACCTCGCGGCTTGATGAGTGATAAATGCTGATTTTCAAAGAGCTTACCGCCAGTCGAGCCTGCAACGGATGACCACCCGTTATTCGCAAACCATTTCCTGATAACGACTTACTGCGTACGGTGCCGATTCGGTGAACGGGCTGCGTACAAGCGAAACGCCGCAGTGGCATCGCGGCCTTCCCAGGACAGACTCCTTTATCGGCTACCCAATCGGAAAACTCCAGCCAGACTACATAATCGCTGCAATCGACAAGGTCGGGAGGTTTGCCAGCCGTGTGCCACTGCTTCGCAGAAGCAGTGCGGGGTGTATGTAGCCTGCTGCCCCAGCACTGCTTGTTCCAAGCAGTGGCACACGGCGGTGAGAGGTTCGGGCTACACTCGCAGCTTTTCCACCTGGGCGAGAATCTTCCCCAAAGGGATGCGGCGGCCGCGGTTGCAGCCTGGACAACGCTCGGCCGTCGTCTCCCATGCCGCGGGGGAGGAGAGGTTGGAGGCCCAGAAGGGCCACGTGCGGCATTGGCGGGGGCGAGCGTCGTAGACCCGGCATTGGCGAGTCTCGGCGTCGAACAGCGCGCAGTCGCCGTTGGCGCGTTCGACGAGACTCTTGCGCACTCCCACCAATCGGACGAATTGCCGCTCGAACTCTTCGACCGGCAGTGCAAGGGCTGCGGCCAACGCCGCGATCTCGGCCTTGGTGACCCAAACGTAGCCCGGCGCCCCGGTGCAACAGTCGCCGCAGCCGGTGCAAGAGAACTTCAGCCCCAGATGATACCACGGTTCGCTCATGTAACAATCAACTCCTGGCCGGGTGAACTCAGCAGCCGTCCGACGTCGGGCATCAAACCGTAGGAGAGGGCCAGCAGCTTGATCGGGTGGATCGTCGGCTTGGTCGTGCCCTGTTCCATCTGCATTTTGCAGGTGCTGCATTCGGTGACGCCGGCCTGGATGTCGGGATGGCGGAGCCGCGAGATCAGTTTCAGGCCCGCCCGCAAGCTGCTGCGGTAGTTCTTGTGCAGCAGTCCGAACGTGCCGGCCATGCCCGAGCATCCCGCCTCGATGTGATGCAGCCGCAGGCCGGGGATCAGGCCCAGCAGGTTTTCGCCGGGCGAGCCGGTCTGCAACGCCCGCAAGTGACACGGCGTATGATAGCCGACGGTGACGTTCAGCGGCTTGAAATCGAGCTGCAATTGGCCGAGGGTGTGCATTTTCCAGAGGAAGCCGCCCGCCTCGCTGCTATGGGCGGCGACCAGCCGGGCGTCATCGTCGTCGACCAACTGCGGGTATTCGTGCGTCAGGCAGAGCGCCGCGGCCGGCTCGGTGGCGACGATGTGATAGCCTTGCCGCACCGATTCGGCGAGAATGGCGACGTTGTGTTCGGCCATTTTCCGCGCGTGATCGAGCGCGCCGCACGCGATCGACGCCATTGCCGCCTGTTTCTGATCGGGATGGACGTAGACGTTGATGCCGTTGTGTTCGAGGACGGCGACGAGGGCCTCGGCCAGTTGCGGATCGAAGTAGTTGGCGTAGACGTCGAGGAAGTAGAGCACTTTCTGTCCGCCGTGGCGCGCGGGGCGGGTCAGCCGGCGTCGGGCGGCGCGGCGGAGGAAGTTCCGCGACGCCACGCGAGGCAGTTTTCGTCCCTGCGCGATCCCAAACGTCTTCTCCAGCAGCCACCGCATCTGGCGGTTGGCCAGGGCCCAATTGGCCGCGGGGGCGATCAGTCCGCCGAGCGAGCCGAGCAGATCGAGCCGGGTCATGGCCCACTCGGCCGGCGAAAAGCCGTTTGCGGCAACGTAAGCCGCCTTGCTCTCGCGCGTCAGCCGCGGAATATCCACTCCTGCCGGACACTCCAGGCGACAAGCATGGCAATGCACGCAGAGATCGGCGACCGCCTTGAACTCGTCGCTCGTCAGCGCGCCGAGGTCGAGCGTGCCGGTCAGCACGCCGCGCAACAGGTTGGCCTTCGCCCGCGGCGACGCCTCTTCGGTCGGCATGAAGCGAAAGATGGGGCACATGCGGAGTTTCGGCGTTTGCGTGCGGCACTCGCCGCAGCGATTGCACGCCGCCACAGCGTCGCTGACCCGCGACGGCTCCCAATTCAACTGCAATTCGACGAGGTTTCGCAGCTCCGGCGCCGGCTCCTCCGGCGGTGTCGCGGCGGGCGCGGCCGGCGATGTAACGGGCTCCGCGTTGCCGGAAGTGACCGCGCTGGCGGTGATTGCCGCTGGCGAAGCCGTTTTTGGCGATGCGGCGACGGGAATCGGGGGCCGAATGCAATCGCGCGGTCAAATCCGTGTCGCCGCCGACGATCTTGCCGGGATTGAGAATGTTCTCGGGGTCGAAGATGCGTTTCACCTCGCGGAACACGTCGAACAGCGGACCGGCCTGCCGGCGCACAAAGGCGGTGCGGCTGAGTCCGCAGGCGTGTTCGCCGCCGATGCTGCCCCCCAGGGCGAAAACCTCCTGGTACAGCTCTTCGGCCAGACGCCGCATCCGCTGCACGTCGTCCGGCCCGCCGAGATCGAGAAACGGCTGCACGTGAAGCTGCCCCTGGCCGGCATGGCAATAGAGCGCGGCGGTCACCTGGTTGCGCTTCAGCACGTTCTGCATCCGCACCAGGAAATCGGGAAGCACGCCGGGCGAAACCGCCATGTCTTCGACGATCGGCAGCGGACGGTTCGGCCCCGCCGTTCGATACAGCACCGGCTGCACCTTGTCGACCAGACGCCAGAAACAGCTCCGTCTCGTCTTCCTCGAACGCTTGCCGCGCGCCGAAGGCCATCCGCTTCTGCTGCCATAGTTCGTTGACCAAACGATGCAGCCGGCCGCGCACTTCCAACGGATCCTCGCCGTCGTGCTCGACCAGCAGTGCGGCCTCGGTCTCCAAGGGGATCAACTGATCGAAACGCGGCTTCGGCCGCCCGTGCAAGACTCAAGTGCCGCCGGTCCATCAAATCGCAAGCCGTGGGACCGCTGGCGACCACGTCGGGCACGGCACGGGCGGCCTTCTCGACGCTGTCGAACAAAATCACCGCCACCCCGCGATGCCGCGGCAACGGCTCGGTGCGGAGCGTCGCCTCGGTAATCAGGGCCAGCGTCCCTTCCGAGCCGACCAGCAGCCGGGCGAGGTCGATCTGGCCGTCGGCGAGAATGTCGATCAGGTCGTATCCGCAGTGGTTCTGCGGAGTGTTCGGCTGATGCCGGCGAATCAGTTCGGCGTTTTTGGTCAACAGGGCGGCCAACCGGTTCACCAGATCCCGCTTCCGCGGAATAGTGCTCGCACTGGCGCCGTCGGCCAACGGTTCGCGGCCGACTTCGAGCACCTCGCCGTCGGCCAACACGACCTGAAGGCTCTGCACGTGACGCCGCATCGAGCCATACTTCAGCCAGCGGCTGCCGGCGGCGTCGATGGCGATCATGCTCCCGACCGTGGTGACCTGTCCGCTGGCGGGGTCGGGCCCAAGCACGCGGCCCAACGGGCGCAGGGCCTCGTTCAGACGCTCGTAGACGACGCCCGGCTGCACCCGGACGCGCTCGGGATCGAGGCGAATCACGCGGCGCAAGTGGGCCGAGAAGTCGAGAATCAACCCCGGCCCCAACGATTCGCCCGCCACGCCGGTTCCGGCGCCGCGGGCGTGGATGGGAATGCGCTTTTCGGCGGCGTAACGCACGCAGGCCGAGACGTCGGCCGCCGAGCGAGGCCGGATCACGCCCAACGGCTTCACCTCGTAGATGCTCGCGTCGCTGGCGAAAAGCTGAAGGAAAACGTCGTTGCACCGCACCTCGCCGGCGATCAGCCCGCGGATATCGTCCTGAATGCGCTCTCGCTGTTGGTCGAGTGGAGGCATGGCGCCAATTCCGCGGCGGATCGGTCTTTCGTAGGTTATGCTTCAGCATAACGTTTGCGCCGGCGGCAAACTCTCCGTAGGTTATCCTCCAGCACAGCACATCGACCGGCAGCAATTCTCGTTATGCTGAAGCATAACCTACGACTTCCCAACAACCGTTTTCCCGGAATTCGTTGAGCGAGCAGCCGGCTATCGACGTTCTCCGTATATCAATGTCATCAGCTCCGCCCGGGTGGAAGACTTCGTGCGGAAGCAACCCTTCATCGCCGACGTGACGCAGATCGAGCCGGGCTTGCGAACGCCGCGGATCGTCATGCAGGTGTGGACCGCTTCGATCACCACGCCGACCCCCTTCGCGTGAAGCTCTTCGACCAGCAGGTTGGCGATCTGTTCGGTCATCCGCTCCTGCACTTGCGGACGCTTTGCAACCTCCTCGACCACTCGCGCCAGCTTGCTCAGCCCGATCACGCGGTCGCCCGGCAAATAGGCGACGTGGGCGGTGCCCATGAACGGAAGCATGTGATGCTCGCACATGCTGTTGAAGCTGATGTTTCGCACGAGCACGACCTCGTCGCAGGGTTCCGTGAAAAACTTCTGCAAATGCCGGCGCGGGTCTTGGTGCAGACCGGCGAACAGTTCGCCGTACATGCGGGCCACGCGAGCGGGAGTCTCCCGCAAGCCCTCACGGTCGGGGTTCTCGCCGACTGCCAGCAGAATCTCACGCACCGCGCGCTCGATGCGCGGCCGATCGACCGACGTTGGAGTCGCCGAACCTTCGTTGTCATCGACCTCCGCATCCAGAGTGCCGTTGACGCGTTCGCGTATGTCGAGAATTGTGGCCACGGGTATCTCCACGAGGGCGAGGGGAACAATCCATGATAAGGGCTCATCGCCCCTCGGTCAAGCCGGTGTTGAATTCCGGGTGCAGTAACGGATTATGGCGGTCGCCTCCGAACCGTTTAGCCGCCGCGTCCACGCGGCGCTGCGACTGCGGGCGATTCTGTGCCGCGTGGACGCGGCGGCTAAACAGTCTTCCCATTTTGACCATAGACAATTACTGCGCCCCTTGAATTTGCGCGAGGCCGATCAGTTTTTCGGATTACGTAACACGACCATCTTGCCGGTGCCGGAGAAACACGGGCAAGATGCCCGTGCTACGGTTGTCCCGTCAATTCATGCTGAACTCGGGCGGGAAGCAGAGGGCGGCGTCCTGGATGGCGGCCGCCTCTGCCGCTGTCTCCGACAGATGCTGTAGCAACAGTTCCGCCCGGCGGAGCACGTTCACTTCGCCCAGCAGCGACAGCTTGTGCGCCGTCCCGATGTCGAGAATGTACCCCATCACGTCGGTAAGCATGCCCAAGGGCATGTCGTTGCCCAGCAGTTGGTCGAGTTGTTCCTGGGCGTCGGGAAGCGCCGGCAGGACGTGGCGGATGGCGTCGCGAAGTCGTTGCCGCACGGCCTTTCGTCTTGCCGAGGAGCGGGCGGGGCATACGTCGTCGCACAATTCCGCTTCCGCCTCGCGAAATCGGCGCGAGGTGGGCAGTTCGCTCAGCAGGCGGATCCGCCGCAATCCCAGCAGCAACACGTTGTAGGTGCCGTCGGCCAAGCGGCAATGGGCGGTGATCCGGCCCAGGCAGGCGATTGGGTAGATCGCCGGCCGGCCCTCGTAGTCCTTTTCCCAGCCCGGCGCCAGCGCCGCCATGGCGATCAGCCCGTCGCCGGCCAACGCATCCTCCAACAGATCCTTATACCGCGGCTCGAACACGCGCAACGGCTGCATGACGTGCGGAAACAGCACGAGATTCGGCAACGGAAAGAGCCGCACCTTTCCCAGGAACTCCTCGGGGAGAAACAGCGGATCGTCGAATGCCGACATACCAAATCTCCTTCCGTTCGATTATATGCAGCCGCATCGGTAAAGGCCAATTCTTGCGACGAAACACCGCGGGCCGTTGCCCCCGAACGTTTAGCCGCCGCGTCCACGCGGCGCTGCGACTGCGGGCGATTCTGCGCCGCGTGGACGCGGCGGCTAAACGGTTCGGGGGCGACGGCCATAATCCGTTACTGCACCCGTGCCGTAGCCCGTACTTGACAGTCAGCGGGCCGCCGGGTCAAAATTGCGTTTTTCCAGCAAGGTCCGCCCATGACCGACACTGCCAAACGGCACGCCGCCAAAATTGCCGAGCGGCTGGCCGCTGCGTATCCCGACGCCCGCTGCTCGCTCGACTTCCGCTCGCCGGTCGAGTTGCTGGTGGCCACGGTTCTTTCGGCCCAATGCACCGACGTTCGCGTCAACCAGGTCACAAAGACGCTGTTTCGCAAGTACCGAACCGCGGCCGATTACGCCAAGACAAGCCAGGCGGAACTGGAGCGGGACATTCAAAGCACCGGCTTCTTTCGCAACAAAGCGAAGAGCATCCGCGAATGTTGTCAGGCCCTGCTGGAGAAGTATGACGGCAACGTGCCGAAGGAGATGGACAGTCTCGTGCAGCTTCCGGGCGTGGGGCGGAAGACGGCCAACGTCGTCCTGGGCACGGCCTACGGAATCGCCGTCGGCGTGGTCGTCGATACGCACGTCGCCCGGATCGCGCGTCGGCTCGGGTTGACGGCCGAGAAGGATCCGGTGAAAATCGAGCGCGACCTGATGGCCCAGTTCGCCGAGAAGGAGTGGATCGTATTGAGCCACGAACTGATCCTGCACGGCCGCCGCTGCTGCACCGCGCGGAACCCGAATTGCCCGGAGTGCCCGCTGGAATCGCTTTGCCCGAAGATCGGGGTTGCGAAGGATGGCTAGAGCGGCGGATTGACAGCCGCGCAGCAAGGATTTTCACGAATAATCCAGCACCGGCCGGTGATGTGCAAGAGCGGAAGTCCATGATACAATACATCTGTTGGGGCGGAACGTGGGAAGGAGGGCCGGAAAGATGAAATGCATTCAACTGGAATCCGAAGTGGGAGCGGATGGGGTGCTGGAATTGCGGATTCCACTGGGTGCCCCAGATGCGCGGAAACGCGTTATCGTGACCATCGAGCCTTTGCCCCCGCCAGTGCCGCCGTCTGCTTCCGATTCGTCAGATTGGCACGAGTTCGTCGAACGAACATACGGATCGTGTGCCGGCCTAGGACTCGAAGAGCCGCCGGACCTGCCTCTCGAGCAACGTGACTGGCCGGCATGACGTTCCTCCTCGACACAAACCCCTGCATCGTGTATCTCAACGGGCGTTCGCAACTGTTGCGCGAACGTGTCGATTCGGCTGGCGACGCAAATATCGTCGTATGCTCTGTGGTTCGAGCTGAACTGTTTTTTGGCGCGGCTAAGAGCCGGTCGCCCGACAAGACGTCCTTGGCTCAAGAAACGTTCATCAGCCGCTTTCGATCTCTACCCTTCGACGACGGGGCAGCGCGGGCCTACGGTCCTATCCGCGCGGACCTCAAACGGACACCCATAACCGCCGCTGAGTCAAGGCCCAGTTTCGTGTTTTGTCAACATGACGATCATGTTGCTGCTATAATCGCTTTGCTCGGTGAAGCGGAGTCAGGCTCTGCGGGGACGCAACCCGACGAGGAATAGCCGGGCTAGGGCGGGTGAATGACCCGTAAGGCCCTGCCGGCTCAGGCTGTCAGGGCCGTTTTGCCTTCTTGCTTCATTCATTTGCCCTACCTATCCCTCCGAAAATCCGACGCCGCAACGCACCGAGCATCTTTCGCCGGCGGGAGCACCCATTGCCATCTCCGCCGTTTGCCGTCGCGCACAAGGTAGACACCCATTCGTGCCGTCCGGGCTTTCGCTCGTCGCACAGGATAATATTCACCGGCCGTAGTGCCCAATCAGGCGCTCGATGCGAACCTTTGTTCCATCAGTCCCGTTGCCGGGCCAACAACGACCGTATAGGTGCGCGAAGCATTAGTTCCTTTCTACTCTCTACGCTGCTTGCTCGGCGCGGGCGCGATGCCAATGCCGCAGCCGTTTCCAACAAATCTCCGCCAGCTTCCGGGCCACTGCCACGCGTGCCTTTTTTGCCCCCGACCGCTTCCGCACCCGCGTGTAAAACTTCTTCAGTGCCGCGTCATCGCGGGTCGCCTTCATCGCCGCCTGCACTAAAATCCAACGCAGCCAAGGGGAACCTTGACGCGTAATTGGCCCTTGGTAGCAATGGCCGCCGGACTGGTGCACGCGGGAAGTCAGCCCGCCATACGCGCCGACCTCCTTGGCGGTGCGGAAACGTTCCACCTCGCCCAGTTCGGCCACGATCAACAGCGCCGAGAACAAAGCGATGCCGTGGATGTCGAGCAGCGCTTCCGTCTGCGGAAAGTCGTTAGCGATCTCGGCGATCTGCTGATCGAACACCGCGATGTGCCGGCCAAAGTGCTTCATCCGCGCCAACAATTCGTCGCGGGTGAGATTCTCAACCGGCCCGAAATCTTGTTGGCGAAACCGCGCCAGGCCGCGAACGCCAAAAGGCATCCGAAACGGGGCTTGGCGATTCTGCCGTGCCAGCAATGCCCGCAGTCGGATTTTGGCCTCCGCCAATTCGCGGCCCATTCGCGCCCGGCATCGCACCAAGTCGCGCAACCGCTGGTATGGTTCCGGCGGAATGTAGGCCAAGGGAATCTGGTTGATTCGCAACAAGTTCGCCAAGAGTTGGGCGTCCAGCTTGTCTGTCTTGGTGCGGCGTTGTATCATGGCCCGCAGCCGAAGCGGATGAGCTAAGAGAACCGTGCCGTGCGGGCGCAGCAGATCATAGAGCCAGCGATAGGTTCCGCTGGCCTCGATGACGGCGCGAAATCGGCCGAGAGTGCGAACGGTGTTCACAATGTCCTCTGTTTCGCTACAAGCGATTCGCATCGGCTCCATGACTTCACCGTTGTCACGAACGGCCGCCATAACGATGAACTCTCGATGCAGATCAATTCCCACGTGCCACATGAATGGGTCTCCTTGTTTGGTGGATTTCGGAAGGATTCAACATCACAACCTTAGTCCACCAGCAAGGGGCCTTTTCCACGCGGCGGTTATAGTATCAGGCGCAACCATCGGGGCGCATGATCTTCTCATAGCCTCGATCGCCGTCGGCAATGATTTGGTCTTGGTTACGCACAATACCGGCGAGTTTGGCCGAGTCCCTGGTCTACGCATTCAGGATTGGGAGGTCGCTGCGGCCACACCGCGCTAAGCTGATTAACGATGGTTCTCTCCGGCCTCGAAATCAAGCGTCAGTTGGGCACGAACATCGTCATCGACCCGTTCGACGAGTCGCGACTGAACCCGAACAGCTACAACCTCACGTTGCACGACGAATTGATGGTGTACGAAGAGGTCGTGCTCGACATGCGAAAGGCCAACCGCGTGCGCCGCATGGGCATTCCTCGCGAGGGGCTCGTGCTGCAACCCAACCAACTCTATCTCGGCCGCACCTTCGAACGCACCGAAACGCACGGCTTCGTGCCCATGATCGAGGGCCGCTCGTCGATCGGGCGGCTGGGACTGTTTGTGCACGTGACCGCGGGCTTCGGCGACGTCGGCTTCTGCGGCTATTGGACGCTGGAAATGTTCGCCGTGCAGCCGGTGCGAATCTACGCCGGCGTGGCCATCTGTCAGATCTTCTACCACGACATCCACGGCGACTTCACCGCCTACCAGAGCGACAAGTACCAGAACAACACCGACATCCAGCCGAGCCTGCTCTTCAAGGAGCTCAACCCCGAGTGCGATCGTGACGCCCAGTTGAAGCTGCCCTTCGGCGTGGAGCGATCGCACGGATGATCGGCATTTCTTGCCACACAGAAGAAGCAGTAGACAACGTGTCAGGTGGGGCAGACATTCTTGTCTGCCACGCTTGCCGCGTGCTTCTTGACAGACAGGAATGTCTGCCCCACCGTTACCGGAAATGCCGGTCAATCGGCCTCATTTCTTCTTTAGTGAGCCGATAAATTCCGTCCACAGTTCGTCCAACGGCTTGCGGGCGTATTGGCGGAAGAGGTCGTCGCTGTACTTTCCGTTGCGTGCGGCGGCATTGAGCCGTTGGACGAACGAGCGGTTCTTCGTGCGGACGATCCAGTCCAAAAATGCGGCCGTCGTTTGATAGCCGTCGGTGTACTTGGCATGTTGCGGATCGACGTGCGGACGGCGCTTCGCCGGCTCGTATTTGAACCAGCGCACGTAGTCGGCGATCCCCTCCGTGAGCCAGCCTGGAACCGGCTTGTGATAGGATTGCACGACGTGGCATAGTTCGTGAATCAGGGCGCCGTAGTCGTCGGGATGTTGCTTGAACCAATCGGTGCAGCAAGTGATTTGCCCTCCGGCCGTCCAAGCGACGCCGTCCTTGTTCTCGAAAACGATCTTGACGGCCGTCGGCGGCTGGAAGCCGGGCGATCCGAGCTGCGCCCAGATCATCGGATACGCCTTTTCGCAGAGCGATTTGGCACGGGCGGCCCATTTCGCCATCTCGGGCGCTTTCGACGTGTCGATCGTGATCTTCAGCGGCGGCGTCTTTGCCGGGTCTTGCTCGTTTCCGCCGAACGGCGCGGCGCACGACCTTGCTCCCATGCCAAGGCGGCAAGCCCCAGCCAAAGAAATCGCCACAGAACAGTTCTTCCAAGTTGCATCTTCATCGGCCTGCCTCACGTTTCTCTCTTAACACCATATTCCGGCGTCAGCGTCGCCGCAAGGCAGCCAGCGACGTGGCAAGCAGGTAGGCGGCCGCGGCGATGAGAATGATCACCGGGCCGCCCGGCAAGTCGAGCGGATAGCTGACGGCGATGCCGGTGGCGACCACCGCCATGCAGCAAACCACGGCGACGGCCATCATCTGCCAGAGCTGGCGGGCGAAATGGCCCGCGATGGCCGCCGGCAGCGTCAACAGCGCGATCACCAACACGATGCCCACCACGCGAACCAGCAGCACCACGGTGACGGCCGTCAAGCACAGCAGCATCATGTAGAGCAGCTTGGTCCGCACGCCGCGCAGCTCGGCGAACTCCTCGTCGAAACACAGGGCCAGCAGCTTCGGATAGAAGCCCAGCCCGAGCACGACAACCACGGCATCCATCGCCGCCACGGTCCAAACGTCGCGCGAGGTGACCAGAAAGATGTCGCCGAACAGGTAGGCCATCGCGCCCGCGTAGCAATTCGCCTTGTAGAAGAAGACCAATCCGACCGCCATGCCCACGGCCCAAACGGCGCTGATGACGGTGTCTTCGCGTTGCCGGGCGTAGAGGCTCACCAGTCCGATGACTACCGCCGAAAGCAGCGCGGCGGCCAGCGCGCCGTACATCGGACTGCACCACTGCCAGCCGCAGGCGACTTGCAGATACAAGGCCACTCCGATGCCGCCCAACACGCAATGCGAAATCGCCGCGGCAATATACGTGATCCGCCGCGTGACGACGTAGGAACCCACGATGCCCAGCGATACGCTCGCCAACAGGCCGACCAACAGCGCGTAGCGGAGGAACGGAATGTCGGGATTTCGCAGGGCGTCGAAAAACTCAATCATGAACGTGTCCCGGGGGAGAGAATTCGTCGTGGCGAACCATGCGGACTTCGCCGCCGTAAATGTCGCGGATCGCGTCGCCGGTCATCTCGCTCGTCGGATGCACCACGACGCGGCGATTCACGCAAATCACGCGATCGACAAACTGCGAGACAAACCCGAGGTCGTGCGACACCATCAGAATCGTCATGCGGCGATTCAACTTGCCGAGCAAATCGAGAAGCCGCGTTTCGATCAGCGAGTTGACGTTCGAGGTCGGTTCGTCCAATAGCAGCAGGTCGGGGTTGCAGCACAAAGCCCGGGCGATTAGCACCCGCTGCCGCTGCCCGCCGGAAAGCGAAGCGAACGGCCGGCGGACGAACTCGGCCATGTCGAGCTGTTCGAGGGCGTCGAGGGCCGCCCGGCGATCGGCCCGGCCCGGCCAGCCCGTCAGACCGCTGATAAACCCTTGCCAGGGTCCCATCTCTCGTGTCGGCGAAAATGGGACTATCCCCTTCAACGTTGCGGCAGGTGGCGACGCGGGCGAAGCCGCAAGCGGTTTGTTGCATTTCTGCCCGAGCCGGCCCATCAACACGATGTCCATCGCC
Organism: uncultured Planctomycetia bacterium; assembly: GCA_963719005.1. GTDB lineage: Bacteria > Planctomycetota > Planctomycetia > Pirellulales > Thermoguttaceae. The sequence continues at coordinate 78,816 of CAVRAR010000010.1, read as the reverse complement.
GTGACGGGGAATTGCGGGTCGTGGTGCACGTGCTGCGGCATGTAGCCGATGCGAAGCCGGGCGCGGCGCGGCGGCTGGCCGAACACCTGAATCTCGCCCCGCGCCGGCGTCAACAGGCCGAGAATCAGTTTTACCAGCGTCGTCTTTCCCCCGCCGTTCGGGCCGACCACGCATACCGCCTCGCGGTCGCCTATCGAAAACGTCACATTTTCCAAGACCGGCTCGCCGCCGTAGGAGAACGTCACGTCGCGTAAGGAAATCACCGTCTCGCTCACGGCACTGTCTCGCGTCCAATCCGAGTGTGTTTTGTTTCTTTCGGCCTGCTTTCCCGCATGGCTTTCTCGACTTTCACCGCGATGTCCTCGATGTCGGCAATGACGTTTTCTGCGAGCCCGTTGATCTGCACAACCTGGCCGCCGAGCGCGTCGGCGACGACCTGCACGCTTTGCGGATCGAATTCCGGCTGCACGAAGACGGTCTTCACGCCTTCCGCCCTGGCTTGCTCGATCAGCGCAAGAAGCTGCTTGGCCGCGGGCATTTGGCCGCCGACCTGGACCGCCTCTTCTTTCAAGCCGTAGGCGTCGGCGAAGTAGGCGAAACCGGGGTGGAAGACGTAGAAGGTCCGGCCTCGGTAGGGGGCGAGTCTCCGCTTGACCTCCTGGTCGAGCGTGTCGAGGCGGCGATCGAGCGACGACAAGTTACGCCGGTAATCCTTCGCGTGGGCGGGATCGGCCTGGCAAAGTCCCTCGGCGATGTTCGCGGCCATCGTCTTCAACAGCGGCGGCGAAAGCCACACGTGCGGATCCAACTCGTCGGCGGAATATACAACGTGGCCGTCGTGGCCGCTCTTCTCACACGCCGGGCCAACGAGCGGCAGTTTCTCGATGCCCTCGCTGGTATCGACAACCGCGAGTCGCTTGTTGCCCTCCCGGACCTTTTCCAAGATCACCGTCTCGAACGGCATGCCGACTTTGAAGAAAACCGCCGCCCGGCCCAGCGCGACGACCTGCTGCGGACTAGCCTCGAACGTGTGGGGGTCTTGTCCCGGCTGAACCAACACACCGACGTTCACATGCTTCCCGCCGATCTGCTCAACGAGATATCGCAATGGCGGAATGCCCGCGAATACCGGCAAACGGCCATCCGGCGGGCCATTCTCTGCCACCGGTCTGCACCCGGCGGCGAAAAGCACGGCGATTCCAAGTATAATTCCAAGCACGAAACGTGTTCGATCGGACGGGCCGGACCATCCGCTACTTTCCTTTGTGCTCGGCGGCATCGATCTCGCATACCAGATGCACGGCGTGGCAATCGTCGCACTCGGCCAGGGCGTGATGCTCGGCAAACTCGACCCAGTGCTTTCGTTGGTCGGGCGACATGATTCCGCTCCCTTTGCACAAAGGGCATACGCTGTCGAGGGCCGACAGGATCGCCGCCCGAATGAACTCCGACCGATTGGCCATTCCATTCATAGCCGCCAGCAGGGGTTCATCGACCTTGAAAGTGATGATTTCCTGTTTCTTTCTGGGAATGCTCATAAGAATGCGGTGCCCTAGGCGAGATTATTACATCGTATTACCAGTATCTTACCGGCGGTATTCTAGGTCGTCTACCCCCCGGCGAAAAAATCGGCTACGTTCTGCTACATGAAAACCGCCCATATCATCATCCCCGCTCGCCTCGCCTCGACGCGGCTGCCGCGGAAACTCCTTTTGCGCGAGACCGGCAAGTCGCTGATCCAGCATACTTACGAGGCCGCCCGGCGTTCCACGCGAGCAGTCGGAGTGTGCGTGGCGACCGACCATGCCGAAATCTTCGACGAGGTCCGCTCCTTCGGCGGCCAAGTGGAGATGACCAGCCCGACGGCCCCCAGCGGAACCGATCGCGTGGCGGAGGTGGCGCGGCGGATGACCGGCGTCGATATCATCGTCAACGTCCAAGGCGATGAGCCGGAAATCGCCGGAACGTCGATCGACCTGGCCATTGAACTGCTGGAGGCCAATCCCACGGCGGTGATGAGCACGCTGGCCACGCCGATCCGCAGCCGCCGGCAACTCGAAGACCCGGCCTGCGTGAAGGTCGTTTTCGACGCGGCCGGCCGGGCGATGTACTTCAGCCGCAGCGTAATCCCGCATCCCCGGCAATGGGACGACGCCCTGCTGACGTCCGATCTGCCCACGTTCCATCAGCACGTCGGCCTATATGCCTATCGCCGCGATTTCCTGCTGCAACTGGCCTCGATGCCGCCATGCCGTTTGGAACAGGTCGAGCGGCTAGAGCAGCTTCGCGTTCTCGCCGCGGGCCACTCGATCCTGGTCGGAGTAATCGACGAACCGACCTTCGGCATCGATACGCCGGACGATTATCGGGCGTTTGTCGAAAAGCAGCGGCGCCCGGTTTTCAGTCGCCGCAGCCTAACCGCGGCGGCGGCGCGCGAATCCGCTAACGCAGAGACCGGCGACGGCGAGCAACGCCAACGTGCCGGGCTCGGGGACTGGGGGAACTGGGGCGGGGGGAGCATCCGACGTGTGCACCACCCCGGGATCCTGGTTGAGCAACATCCGTTTCGAGACCAAGTCCGTAGGGTAGGCCAATTGGGGGAAGTCGTAAGTGGTGCCCGTATAGCCGTCCTTCAATTGGATGTCGGCGATGGCGTTGGCCCCCGTGGCGACGCCAAGCCCCGTGAAGACGGGCGTTCCGGTTGCGTCGGTGAGAATGCCCACCAAGTTGGACTGTCCCGGCGCGCTGCTCGGACTGAGCACGGTGATTGAATAGTCGTCGGGAGCCAAGTCCTTGAAAGAATACGCGCCGTTCTCATCGGTCGTGGCGTATACGATCGTGCTGCTGGATGCCGAGATCAGCGAGACAATCGCGTCGCGGATCGCCCAATCGTTGCTGTCGCGAACGCCGTTGCCATTCGCATCGTAATACACGGTGCCCGATAGGGACGGAGCCGTGCCGGGAGCCGAATCTCCCATCGACGACACAACCGAGGTCTCCGAGACGACATTATCGGACGACCATGAACTCAATAGGACGGAAGACAATAATGAGACGGGGGAAGAAGAGGTGCTCGGGCTAAGCAACGTCCTCGAGAAACCGTTCCATTGCCACGAGTCGTAGCTGAGCGTTTCCGCGTCGGCCAGCGTAGGCAGTAACGGCAACAATACCAGACAGGCCAAGAGACGGCGCGCAACAGCAACGCACGCCGACCCCGGCGGTTTTTGAAGCAGTGCCATGTTCTCTGTTCCTGTTGAAGAATTGGCAGAGGAAGGTTCCTCTGCCTTTCGCCTTCTTCAAACCTCATACTAGTTGAAGCCGGCAAATCCTGCAAGAGAAATTTTTCGATAATGTCAAATCCAAGCCCCCTGATCGTAAGAAACTGTGCTATCGGCACTTATGACGCCACCGCTAACGGCCGAAGCTTGTGGCGGGGCTTATCCGACGCCCTTTACATGAACAGCTTTCGGCGCGGCAAGAATTCTCGCCAGCGAGTTTGTGGGCCGAAGGCCCTGCCGTTCGCCCAGCCCAGGGCAACGCCCTGGGAAAGCGGGATCGGCAGGTCAATTTATCGGCCCAACGGGCCAACGATTCGATGAACGGTTGGCCCGTTGGGCCGGCAACATCATTCTCCGAGCCACCGCGCCCCAGGGCGTTGCCCTGGGCTGGGCGAACCGGTGCTCCTTCGGAGCAGTCTTGACATCGCCGGGAAGTCTTGCCTCGCCCAAAGCGTTTTCCGCCAGTCAGCCTCTCTTGAGCGCTCGCCGACTCACCTGGCGCCGGTTTCGGGGGCGGCAGGAATGATCGGGCGCTACGCCTTCGGGCCGAAGGGAAGGGGCTCGTCGGCACGGCTTGCCATGCCGACAACGCGAGCCTGATGCGTGCCGGACAGTTGCGTGAAGAGGGGAAGCCGGAGCGGTCGTGATGCTCCGGCCCCGAACACCGCGTTACTACCAGAGCCACTCCAGCCCCAGCGAGACGCCGTGGAAATAGGCCAAGCCATTGGTGTTGATTCTGTTGGAAGGCTCGGTGTCGAACTGGAGTTGTTCGGGAGCGAGGGCAAGGCCCGAAACCCAGGTGATGTCATACGCGGCGCTGCCGACCAAATTGGGGCGGAACTTGTACGTGGCTTCGATGCCGAGGTCGGCTATTAACGCGCCGCCGTGTTTGCTATAAGCCAACCGGCGAACAAAATCCGGCGCCAGGGCCGGACCCGAGGCGATATCGCTGACCTGGTCGCAGAAATTGACATACGGGCCGATCTTTGAACGCAGCCCCCAACTCCAGCGGCACTGCCGCCAGGTCATCTCGGCCCCGACCTGAAATCCCAAGAGGTTGTTGTGCGTCACGATGTCGTAGTCGCCCGTGAATTCCTGCGTGTCGATCGGTTGGGGCACGCCGGGGACAAACGTGTCGATTTGACTCTCGCTGTGAAAGCGAAACGTCTCGTTGATTTGCATGAAACGCAGGCCGTAAAGGTACGACATGTACAACCCCGGCTGGCATTCGCGCCGCCATTTGCCGTTGGGATGAAGGACGAGGCGATCCTCGGCGTTGCGCGGACTGATGCGGCCGTTGATTTCAAAGTTGTTGACAGACGAGGCGTAATAGGTCGTTTGGGTGTCAGCCTTGTCAAAACCGGGCATGTAGGTGCCGTTCAAGACGAAGAGCTCTTCATTGGTAGTCGTGTTGAGAACCTGACCGACGCCGTATCCGCTGTAGAGGTCGCCTTGTTCGCTGACCTTGTCGCCCGCTGAGTTCAAGATGGAAACCCGATGGCCGTTGTAGCTCGCCTCGTCGCGCCAGTTGTTTAGCCCCCAGAAAGTGAATTCGATGAAATGATCGCGGTTGAGGGTGTCGCGGGCGAAGTAGTGGCCGAAAGTCATGCCCCAGGCGGCCGAGATGTTGGGCGTCGCCGTGCGGTCGTTCAGCACTTCGTTGCCCGCCACGTTCTGCTGCGGAGTTGCGAATTCAACGCCAATCGCCACGTCGCGCGGCCGGCTCCGATTGAGGATTCGCACGTCCTCCTCCAGATACCAGTCAGGCGGACGACAACTGCCGCCGCCGCAGATCGCGCAGCACGGTGGCACGGCCGCGTTATCCCATAAGCCGTTGTCCAACAGCAGGCTGGTGTCAACCGGAGAGTTGGCCGGCGGAGTTGGCTTCGGCGTGCCGGGCGCCTGCGAATTGCCAGTGCTAGCGATCGGTTGCGGCCCCGGCAGGCTGGGTTGTTGAACGGGTGCGTAGCCTGGATTGGAGGGGGGCATCGGCTGTTGCGCGGCGGCACGACTAACGACGGACAAGCCGATCCCGAGTGTCACCAGGACAAACGTCAGGGCTGTTTTCACTAGACCATTCTCCTTATCCAATCACCCGCACCTCTTGCCGATGCGCAACAGCGGCGGCTGACTGCAAAAACACACAACAGAAAAATCGGCAGGCAACGCCCCGCAGAATAGGAATAACCGACAAATTCGAATAATTACCCGCAGACCACGTGATGGTTAAAGGCCACCACAATACCCGAGGCTGCCTAGCCTTCCCATTCTTCTTCTCGCCGAGTCTCTTGCCTCGCTAGCGCACTGGTACGACAGCAGGGCTCCGAGTAGACTTAAGGGGCACTTGCGGCGGGCGAGAGACGATGAGGACGGAGAAGCTTGTTGGCGAAATGCGCCCCATCTCGTCGGGCTTCTTTCCGGCAACGACTATTTTGTTGCTCCCCGCCAGATAGTCGCTTGGGAGGGAAAAAGGGGACAGGTCCAATTTGCCGGAACGGCCCGGAGGGTGCTTCGCACAAATTGGACCTGTCCCCTTTTTCCCCAAGAGAACTATTTGCCGACTGCCAGTTAATCCGTGAAACCAATGCGAAAGGCGTCTTCTATGTTGAAGCCAGTTCGATTTTTCTTGCCGGCCGCGCTGTTGGCCGTCTCTTTTGCCGCGTGTCAGTCCTTCGCCGCCGAAGGGGCAGGGCAGGCCGATCTGGATAAGGCCAGCGAGGCCAGACTGACCGCCAGCGCCGACCTCAACGAAGTCATCCGATTGCTCGAAAGCGCGCTGAACAAGGGACTCGACGCTACGAACACCGAGTTCGCCAATCGGCTCCTCACTTCGACGCTGATCCAGCGGGCGCGAGAAACGGCCAAGCAGATGTCGAACGAGAACTTCGCCGAACGTCGCAAGGCGGCCATTGCCGATTTGCAGAAAGCCGTGAAGCTGGACCCCAAGCAGCCGCAGGCGTACCTCTTGCTCGCCGAGTTGAACATGCTTCCGGGCGGAGCCGGCATCAAGGAAGTGGTTGCAATGCTCGACAAGGCGGTCGAGTCGGGCGATGAGGATTCCGAGACGAAAGTCAAGGCGCTGCTGTTGCGGGCCAAACTCCAGGAACAACCGGAGAAGAAGCTCGCCGATTTCGACGAGGCCGTGCGCTTGGCGCCCGACGATGCCCGCCCCGTCCGCGACCGCGGCTTGGCACTGGCCGACATGGACAAACCCGAGCGGGCGCTGAGCGATCTCAATCGAGCGATCGAGCTGGAGCCCGGCAACGTCCCGACCTATGAGGCCAAGGCGATTGTGTTGGGGCGGCTGAAGAAGTTCGACGAGGCGCTGGCCACGCTGGACACCGCTCGCAAACTCGACCCCGCCTCGATCGAGCCGCTCGTGCAGAAAATGAGAATTCACGCCCAGCAACGCAAGTACGACGCCGCGATCGACGACCTCAACCAGGCGTGGGCGATCAGTCAGGGCAACGTGGGGCTGCTCCTTCTGCGGGCGGACATGTATCAAGAGAAAGGTGACGTGCAGAAGGCCTTGGCCGACCTGGACGAAGCCCTGAAGCTCAAGCCCACCTTGCTCGAACCGCTCGTGCAGAAAGCGAGAATTCACGTCCAGCAGCGGAAGTTCGACGCCGCGATCGACGACCTGAATCGGGCCTGGACGATGAGCAAGGGCAATGTGGCCGTGCTCCTTCTGCGGGCGGACGTGTATCAGGAAAAAGGCGACAAGAAAAAGGCCATGGCCGATCTGGACGAGGCCGTGAAGCTCAAGCCCGATTCGGCCTGGGTCATTCGAACTCGGGCCATGTTTCTGGCACAGAACGATCAGCTCGACGAGGCCGCTGTCGCACTCGAAAAGCTCGCCAAACGCGATCCCAAAGACGTATCGACGCTGCTTCAGTTGAGCATACTTTACGGTGCGAAGAAGAACTGGGCCAAGGCGATCGAGATCGATAAGGCGGTCCTGGCTCTGGATGCCGCCGAGTGGCGGGCGCTGCGCGGGCTCGGCGACGCGATGCTGAACACCGGCCGGCAGGCCGAAGCCGTCGCCTACTTCGAGAAAGCGATCAAGCTCGAACCGAAGGACGACGGCATCCTCAACAACCTCGCCTGGGTCTTGGCCACTTCGCCCGACGCAAAGCTCCGCAACGGCCGCCGAGCGATCGAACTGGCCACGGAGGCCTGCAAGCTGACCGACTACAAGCTTCCCCATATTCTCAGCACGTTGGCCGCCGCCTATGCCGAAACCGGTGATTTCCAGAGCGCCATGAAGTGGTCGACCAAGGCCATCGAGCTCGCCGAGAAGGAGAAGGAGGGCAGCAAAGAGGGGGACAAAGAGACCAGAGAGGCGCTGAAGAAGGAGTTGGAGAACTACAAGGCGAAGAAGCCCACCCGAGAACTGATGTCTGAAGGCAAGGCCGAGCCAAAGAAGCCGTAGTCGCGAGAGGCGGGTTCGCGATTTCCGCCGGCTCCCCTCGGTTGACAGTGCCGGCCGGGTAGTTTAGGATTTGGGGTTTCCATAGACTTGCCGAACAGGAATTGAACCATGGCCGTTCCGAAACGCCGACAGAGCAACGCGCGCACCGGCAGCCGCCGCGCACACGATGCCAAGAAGCCCAAACAGCTTTCCTACTGCGAGCAGTGCAGCACCGCACTGCCGACGCATACGGTTTGCCCCAATTGTGGTCACTACATGGGCCGTAAAGTCGTCGAGACCGAGTCTTGAGCAGAACCGCGTTTCTATTTCCCGGACAGGGCGCGCAGACGGTGGGGATGGGCAAGCGGCTGTTCGAGTCGCTGCCGGCCGCTCGCCAGTTGTATGACCGCGCCGCCGACGTGCTCGGTTATAGCCTGGCGAAGCTCTGCTTCGAGGGGCCCGCCGACGAGTTGGATTCGACCGTCTACAGCCAACCGGCGATCTTCGTCACCAGTCTGGCGGCGCTCGAATCGCTCCGTGCCGATTCGCCCGACGTCGTGCTCTCCTGCGAAGCGACCGCCGGGTTGAGTCTGGGCGAATACACGGCGATGGTGTTTGCCGGCGTCATGGACTTCGAGGATGGGCTGATGTTGGTCCAGCGTCGTGGAGCGGCGATGCAAGAAGCCGCCGACGCCACGCCCAGTGGCATGGTAAGCGTCCTCGGCCTGGAGCGCGTCGAGGTGGAAGCCCTTTGCGAAAAGGCCCGCCAAGGCGAAATCCTCAAGATCGCCAACTACCTTTGCCCGGGGAACATCGTGATTTCCGGCACTTTGGCCGCCTGCGAGCGGGCGGCCGAAATGGCACGCGCCAGGGGGCGATGAAGGCGGTGCCGCTGGCCGTAGCCGGGGCATTCCATACCGAAATCATGCGCCCGGCCGATCAGCGATGCGCCGAAGCCCTGGCCGATGTCCCCATGCGCAAACCGCGCATCCCGGTCATCTCGAACGTAGACGCCGTTTCGCACGACGATCCCGAAGAAATCCGTCAAATCCTCGTCCGCCAGGTGCTCCAGCCCGTACGTTGGGAAGACTCGATGAGGAACCTGATCCAGCAAGGTTTTGACCAATTCTACGAGGTCGGCCCCGGCCGCGTGCTTCGCGGCCTGTTGCGGCGGATCGACCGCAACGTGTCGTGCCAGAGCGTGGAGGTGTGAGGTTAGGGATTAGGGATTAGGGATTAGGGATTAGGGATTAGATTGCGAGGGCAGGGCGGTTGACCGCCCCGTAGCAAAGCCGCTCGCGGTTTCGCAAGAACCATTACCCACAGCGATTCATCGTGACCAGCCGAATCTCCACAAATCTCGCGAATCAAACGGCCCTTGTGACCGGTGCGGCCCAAGGATTGGGCCGGTGCATCGCCCAAACGCTGGCGGCGGCCGGGGCGAAGGTCGCCTGCATTGACATTAACGCCGAGAGCCTCGCCGAAACCGTGGCCGGTATCCGCGCCGCCGGCGGCACGGCCGAGCCGTTGGCCTGCGACGTGACCCAGAGCGACCGCGTCGGCGAAGTGGTCGATCAGGTCGTTGCGATGTGGGGTAAACTGGACATTCTGGTGAATAACGCCGGCGTCACCCGCGACAACGTCCTGATTCGGATGAAGGATGAGCAGTGGGACTTGGTCCTCAACATCAATCTACGAGGCACGTTCCTCTTCACCCGCGCCGCCGCTCGGCCGATGATGAAGGCCCGCCGGGGGCGGATCATCAACGTCGCCAGCGTATCGGGGTTGATGGGCAATCCGGGCCAGGTGAATTATTCGGCCTCGAAGGCCGGCGTAATCGGGCTGACTCGGACGGTCGCCTGCGAATTGGCCAGCCGGAATATCACGGTCAACGCGGTCGCGCCAGGCTTTATCGCCACCGACATGACCGCTAAATTGGGGGAGGAAACGCTCGAAGCGATTCGCAAGGAGATCCCATTGGGCCGACTGGGTGAACCCCAGGATGTCGCCGACGCGGTCCTCTTCCTAGCCAGCGACGCGGCGTCGTTCATCACCGGGCACGTTTTGACGATTGATGGAGGATTGACGGTTTAGGGGCTAGGGATCAGGGGCTAGGGGCTAGAGCAGTTCCACGGTAGGTCTAGCGCATTCTGGGCGAACTCGGTAAATTGGGTTCATCTCACTCAAGGAGGTGACCCTGATGAAACCGTACGATGCGGAGTTTCGCGGCGAAGTGCTCGCCGCGTGCGATACGAACGAAGAGCGGCGCATGATCGCGCTGCGTTTCAAAGTTTCAGAATCTTGGGTGCGGCGCATCCAGCAACAACGTCGCGAGACCGGCCAAGTGGCGCCAAAGAAGGCGGCTCCGCGTCAGCCCGCGTGGCATGCTTGGGCAGACTGGCTCGTCGCCAAGATCGCGGCTCGGCCCGACATCTATCTGCGCGAACTGCAAGCCGATTTGAAGCGGGAGCGCGGCGAAGAGGTTTGCCTGGGAACGCTTTGCGCCGCATGCCAAGCGCTCAAGCAGTCGCGAAAAAAAAGACGCTGATTGCCAGCGAACAGGATCGCCCCGATGTGGTTGAGCAGCGCGCGGCATGGCGCGCTTCGCAGGAGTCGATCGATCCCGCCAAAGTCGTTTTCATCGATGAAACGTGGGCTAAATCCAACATGACCCGCACCTACGGCCGCTCGGAACTCGGCACGCGTTTGCTGGAAAAAACTCCTTGCGGACGTTGGCAGACGACGACTTTTTTGGGCGCATTGCGGGCCGAGGGATTCATCGCTCCGCTTACCGTGGAAGGCGGCATCAACGGCGAACTGTTCCGCGCCTGGGTCGAGCAACATCTGGCACCGGCCTTGAAACCTGGCGACATCGTGGTGATGGACAATCTCTCCAGCCACAAGGTGGCTGGAGTTCGCAAAGCCATCGAAGCGGCCGGTGCCGAGCTGCGCTACCTGCCCCCGTACTCGCCGGACCTGAACCCCATCGAGTTGGCGTTTTCCAAGTTCAAAAAGTTGCTCCGTGACGGAGCCGAACGGACCGTCGATAAGCTATGGAAACTCTGCGGCAGCATCCTCGACCAATTCACGGAATCCGAGTGCCGAAACTATTTTCAACACTGCGGATACCGCTACACCTAAAATGAAACCGCTCTAGAGGTCAGAGATCTGCTGTCAACTCAAACTCGCGATTCTGCCCCCTAATCCCTAGCCCCTGACCCCTGATCTCAAGAAAATCCGCGAGAGATATAGACATGGACGAGGAAAACCGGTATATCTGCGGAACCAAGTGGGAAACAGGGCAAGACATGGGGGCTATACGCCCGCACATCGAGTAGGTTGACTTCATGGGGGGGATTGCCAGCGGAGTGCGTCCCCCAAAAGGAATACATGGTCGCAGGAGGACCCTTAAGGTGGCCTCAGTTGAACAGCGTGTTATTGATATCGTTGCCGAGCAGCTTGGCGTCAGCAAGGACCAGATCACCCGCGAAACTTCGTTCGTCAACGATCTGGGAGCCGACTCTCTGGATACGGTCGAGTTGGTGATGGAACTCGAAGAAGAGTTCGACATCAACATCCCCGACGACGTGGCCGAGAAGATTCAGACGGTCGGTCAGGCCGTCGACCACATCAACAAGGCCGTCGAAAGCACTGAAGCATCCTCTGCCTGAGAGCTTGCATGAAACGCCGCGTCGTCGTCACGGGTATCGGTGCCGTCACCTCGCTCGGCTGCAAGGTGGAGGAGCTCTGGACTCGCATCTGCAAGGGCGAGAGCGGGATCGCGCCGCTTGAACGACTGAATGTAGCCAATTACCGCGTCCGCTTCGGCGGCGAAATCCACGGCTGGTCGACCGACGGCTACATCCCGGCCAAAGACCTCAAGCGGTTCGATCGCTTCGTCCAGTTCTCACAAGTTGCCGGCGTCGACGCAGTGGTCGATTCGGGAATCGACTTCTCCAAGCAGGATTCCTGGCGCTGCGGCGTCGTTATGGGATCGGGCATCGGCGGCCTGGAAACGATCGAGGTGCAGCACCAGCGTCTGCTCGACAAAGGCCCGGACAAAGTCTCGGCCTTCACCATCCCGAAGCTCATCGGCAACGCGGCCAGTGCGCATCTGGCCATTCAATACGGCCTGCGCGGCCCGAATCAGGTCATTGTCACCGCCTGCGCCAGCGCCACCAACGCGATGGGCGACGCCTACCGGTTGATTCGGGACAACGAGGCCGACGTACTGATTAGCGGCGGCAGCGAAGCCGCCCTGACGCACATCGGCCTTAGCGCATTTGCCGCGATGCGGGCTCTTTCCGAGCGAAACGATGATCCGCCCCGGGCCAGCCGGCCGTTCGACCGCGATCGCGACGGCTTCGTCCTTAGCGAGGGCGCCGGGATGCTGGTGTTCGAGGAATTGGAGCACGCCAAAGCCCGCGGCGCGCGAATCTACGGCGAGATCTACGGTTACGGCTGTAGCTGCGACGGCGGCGACATCGTCGCCCCCGACAAAGACGGCGTCGGCGCCGCATTCGCCATGGCCCGCGCGATCCAGGATGCGCGGATCGATCCCGGCGAGATCGATTACATCAACGCCCACGGCACCAGCACGCCGCTGGGCGATCAGGCGGAGACGACCGCGGTCAAGGCGGTTTTCAAGGAGCACGCCCGCAAGGTGAGCATCTCGAGCACGAAGAGCCAGCTTGGCCATCTTTTGGGGGCCAGCGGCGGCGTGGAGATGGTGCTGTGTCTGCTGGCCATCCGCGACGGGGTGATTCCGCCGACGATCAATCTCGACACGCCCGATCCTTTGTGCGATCTCGACTACACGCCGAACCACGCCCGCCAGCGCGCCATTTCCGTGGCGATGTCGAACAGCTTCGGTTTTGGCGGCCACAACGGGTCGCTGATCGTCGGCAAGCCGCGAAACGGCTGATCGCACTCTGGACAACGCCGGCCGTGAAGCACATCATGGTAGGCATGTCATCCGAGCAACGGCAACTCTTTGAAACCGAGCCGGAGCCGTGGGAGGCCGACGACCAATCGCAGCAACTCGTGGCGTCGGTGGTTCTTTCGGCCGGCCCGTCGTTGGAATTCGACTATCTCGTGCCCGATCGGCTGCGCGAGAGCGTCGAGCCTGGCCGCAGGGTCAAGGTTCCGCTGGGGGCCGGCAATCGGTTGGTCGTGGGCTATTGCGTGCGGTTGGAAAATCGGACGGCCGGAAGGCGGCGGCTCAAACCGCTCCACTCGATCCTCGACCAGCGAAGCCTGCTCTCGCCGGCCATGTTGCGGCTGACCCGCTGGATCGCCGACCATTATCTCTGCAACTGGGCGACGGTGCTCGACGCCGTCGTGCCCGCCGGCGTGCGTTTCGGCGCCGGCACGCGCATGACCACGCTGCTTTCGCTCGATCCCGAAGTTCTCAAGCTCTTGCAGGAGGGGCCTGGGGGCAGGGATCAGGGTTCAGAATCTCCAAATCTCCAAATCTCCAAATCTCCAAATCCACACGGCCCTCACCCTAGCCCTCTCCCAGAGGGAGAGGGGACTTCCAAGCAGCCGTTGAAATTGACGGCCAAGCAACTCCAAGTATTAAAGGTGCTGGCGGAGGCGAAGACGCCGCTGTCGCCCGGCGAATTGGCCCGCGCCGCGCGCTGCACCGAAAGCCCGATCACGTCGCTGCGACGCAGGGGGTTGATCCGCTCGCACACCGGTCGAGTGGCCACCCAGCGGCCCGACGAGACGATCCCCGCCCGCGAAAAGCACCTCGTTCTCAATCCCGATCAGGAACACGCCCTGCGGACGATTCTCGACGCGATGAACTCGCGCCGCCACCAGACGATCCTCGTCCACGGGGTGACCGGCAGCGGCAAGACCGAGGTCTACATCCAGGCGATCCAGGAGACGATCCACTTCGGGCGGCAGGCGATCGTGCTGGTGCCGGAAATCAGTTTGACGCCGCAGACGGTCGAGCGGTTTCGCCAGCGGTTCGGCGCCGTGGCCGTCTTGCACAGCCATCTAAGCGACGCCGAGCGGCACAACCACTGGCAGCGCATCGCCGAAGGGGCGGTTTCCGTGATCGTCGGCGCCCGCAGCGCCATCTTCGCCCCGACGCCGAACCTGGGGCTGATCGTGTTGGACGAGGAGCATGAAACGTCGTTCAAGCAGGACAGCGCCCGCGCTACCACGCCCGCGACGTGGCGGCGGCCCGTGCCGCGGCCGAGGGGATTCCGCTGGTCCTCGGCTCGGCCACGCCGTCGCTCGAGAGTTGGCGCCACGCTCAAACCGGCGAGTACGCGTTGGTGACGATGCCGCGGCGCGTACTCGATCGACCGCTGCCGTCGGTCGGCACCATCGACCTCCGCGGGCAGAAGCTCGCCGGCGGGCTCTCGCGCGGGGCCATCAGCCGGCAACTGTACACCGCCATGACGGCCGCGCTCGACGACGGCGGGCAGGTTATTTTGTTGCTGAACCGCCGCGGTTTCTCGACGCACATCCAGTGCTCGGCGTGCGGCTTCGTGGCCCAATGTCCCCAGTGCGACATCGCTCTGACCCACCACCGCACCGAACAGATCGCCTTGTGCCATTATTGCGACTACGAGGTGCCCGCGCCCACAACCTGCCCGACATGCGGCTTCATGGGCATCCGCTATTCGGGCCTGGGCACGCAACGGCTCGAAGCCGAAGTCCGCGCCCGATTCCCCAACGTGTTGAGTCTGCGGATGGACACCGACGCCATGCAGGCCCACGGAAGCCACGAGCGGGCGCTCTCCGCGTTTCGCTCGGGCAAGGTTCGCATCCTGCTGGGGACGCAGATGATCGCCAAGGGGCTCGATTTTCCCGACGTCACGCTGGTAGGCGTCATCAACGCCGACACCGCCCTGCACCTGCCCGATTTCCGCGCCGCCGAACGCACGTTCCAATTGGTCACTCAGGTGGCGGGCCGGACGGGTCGAGGGCCGAAGGGGGGCAGGGTGCTGGTGCAGACCTTCAGCCCCGAGCATCCGGCCATTCAGGCGGCCGTGCGTCACGACTACGCCAAGTTCGCCGCCGGCGAGTTGCCCATCCGCCAGATGCTCCGCTATCCGCCGTTCGCCGCGATGATTCGGCTGGTCGTGCGCGGGCCGGTCGAGGCGGTTGCGTCGGAGTTTTCCAAGTTCATTGCGGACCGGTTGCACAAGGCACTTGGTGCGGCAGACACTGCTGTATGCACGGTTGGTGGGGCAGACATTCCTGTCTGCCACGCTTCCGATCCTTCCGCTGGCAGACAAGAATGTCTGCCCCACCAAGCCCGCGTGTTGGGGCCGGCCCCGTGCCCTTTCGCCCGGCTGAAAGGGAAGTATCGGTTTCAGATTCAGACGCAGGGCGTTGACGGCGAGCGGCTTCGCGCGGCCGTCGCGGCAGCCACCGCCGACCTGGAGCCGCCCGAGGGCGTGCAGTGGATCGCCGACGTCGATCCGGTCGATATGTTGTGATGGGTCGTTTAGCCGCGCCCCGAAGGGAAGCGCGCGGTTTTCAGTCATCGTTTAGCCGCCGCGTCCACGCGGTGCTTGCCGAGAGACGGGGAATATCGTCTTTTGGGCCAATCTACTGGGCACTGAAGTGCGCAGCCCTGCTCCCGATCCCTCTAGCTCCCTCCCTCCGCTTGCCGTAAAATGCAGGGACCATGTCCTACCGCTCGATCAAACGTGTTCTCGGCGAAACCAGCTTGGAGCGGAAGTGCCGCTTCCTCTTCGGGGCCTGCCTGCTGCTGCTGATTACCGCCAGCTTCTGGTTGTACGGCAAGCAGACGAACAAGATCATCGACGAGCAGAATCGAAGCACGGGATACTTGCTGGCGCTTCAGGAAATGCAAGCCGCGCATTCCCGCAGCTTCCCCAGCGAACCGAAGTTCGAGGCGTTGGCAACCGCGCTAAGCGAGATCTTTAGCAGTGAGCAACCGTATGATGTCAAGTTCATCCTCCCCAAACCTTCTCCGGCCGTCGAGGGAAAACCCGACAACATCGCTCGCGACGATCCGGTCGGGAAGGATGTTCTCGAACAGTTCCTAAAGAACAAGCCCAAGAAGTCGAAGATGGCCGACCCGGAGGAGTGCAGCTACCGAATGTCGGATAACGGCGACAGCTACTGCTACTACCAGGCGATCCGCGCGAACAACCGAATGTGCTTCGAGAGTTGTCATCGGTCCTATGGCCAGATCATCAGCGATCCGAGTTTGGATAATCTCCGCGGGTTGGGCAAGAGCACCGCGACGACCGAGGGCGACCTGATGGCCGTTGCCCGGCTCACGTTTTCCACTAAGCCGACGCAATACAAGATCAACCAGAATCAGGCCGTGCTCATCGCCATGGCCATCATCACCGTCTTCCTGGCGATGGTGGCGTCCTATGTGATTGTCCGCTACGTGATCGTCAAGCCGCTGCGCCACCTGCGCGACGTCAGCGACGCGATCAGCCGCGGCAATACGACGCTTAGGGCCGAAATCAAAACCGGCGACGAGTTCGAGGAATTGGCCGTCGCCTTCAACCGCATGTTGCGCCACCTGACCGACGCCCAGGCGGAGTTGCGCCAGGCCAACGTCAACCTCGACGGCAAGGTCGATGAGCTCGCCCAGGCCAACATGCGGCTCTACGAGTTGAACATGCTCAAGAGCGACTTTCTGGCCACCATGAGCCACGAGCTGCGAACGCCCTTGAACAGCATTCTCGGTTTCAGCGACGTGCTCGGTTCGATCGACTCGTTGGAGGAGAAGCAGAAGCGCTACGTGCAGAACATCCAGAAGTCGGGCAAGACGCTGCTGGAGATGATCAACGACATTCTCGACCTGGCGAAGATCGAGAGCGGCAAGATGGAGACGCGGCTGAGCGATTTCCAGGTGGCCCACGTGGTCTCGGCCCAGTGCGACATGGCCCGGCCGCTGACCGAGCGGAAGAACATCGACCTGGAGACCGCGATCGACCCCGAATTGCCCCCGCTGCACCAGGACCAGGCCCGCGTGCAGCAGATTCTCAACAACCTGCTGTCGAACGCCATCAAGTTCACGCCCGAGGGGGGCCGAATCACCGTGACGGTCCGCCGCGACGAGTCGAACTTCATGGTCTTGGAGGTGAGCGACACGGGCGTGGGCATCGCGGCAGAGGACCAGCAGGTAATTTTCGAAAAGTTCCGCCAGGGCAAGACAGCCATCCCCGGCGGCGACGCCATGACCCGCGAGTATTCCGGCAGCGGCCTAGGGCTTTCCATCGTCAAAGAGCTATGCAAACTGCTCGGCGGCGAGGTCTCCGTCCGTAGCGAGCTTGGCAAGGGAAGCACGTTCACAATTCGTCTGCCCTGGGTGCTCGAAGATCAGCCTCGGCTCGATGCGGCCTTGATCGAAGGCTTTGAGGAGTTCGCCAAGCAGCGCTTCGAGCCGGCGCGGGAGCATTCGCCGACGTGATGAGATCGCGTACGATGTTGTCGCAGCGAAAGAAATAGCCGGGAGCTAACAGCCGCCGGAGAGGTTTTCGCATGGCTACGGACGATTCTCCTTCCGCACCTGCACCGCCACGACGACGATTTCAGTTCAGCCTCCGATTGCTGTTTCTGATAACGGCTTTGTGGGCTGTCGTGTTGGGATGGTGGTGCCTGAATTGCGAAATCCATGACGCGCATGCCGAAGAAAGCTGCAGGGTGAGGTATTGGATGGAAACCGTATGTATCCAGTGCACAGAGCCTATTGTTGTCACCGAAAAAGAGATCAGAGACGCCATCGGTCTGGCAGCCCGCGCCCACTCAGGACCAATTACGAGAATGGCGATTGGTGGATACTGCAAGAAATTGACGCCCGGCGCTTGGAACTGCATCAGAGAACAGAATCTCAAATCGCTCTCGATAACGCTTTTGGACGACACTAGCACATCACATCTGGAGAAACTGGCGACTCTCGAAAACCTACACATCTTCGCGGATATTGCCCCCGCTGAAGCAAAGAGGCTGGAAATGGCATTGCCCAATTGCGGGATAATCTTCAACAGGGCCAGCGACGACGTGCGCCTACCTCGCTAGACAGTCCATTCGGCGCTGGAACTCCGCTATCTCAGCACCATCGGGTCGTGACTCTACTTGTCCGCTCGCCGCGTGCGCTCGACGGCTCAACCCGGCCAACTCCACGTGCCTCGGATCGTCCGGCCGGTAGCGGCGCAACGGCAGGAAGTCGAACATGCCGGGCGTGCCGAAACCCTTGCCGCCGCGAACGCTGTGGGCGGCCACCAGTTCGTTGACCGCCGCGCTGTTGAGCATCGCACACAGGTAATGGGCCTCCTCGCTCGAATCGCACGCCACCAGCACGCACGTCTCTTGCGGAATCGCCGGCCGAACTTGTGGTGCAGGCATCTTGCCTGCTTGAAAATGACGAGGCGGGCTGCCTGTTGGGAGTAGTTCCGTGGGCCGAAGGCCCAGCCGTTCGCCCAGCCCAGGGCAACGCCCTGGGAAACGGGGTGCATCGTGCTCGTCCAACGGCCCAACGGGCCAACCGTTCGGCGAACTTTTGGCCCGTTGGGCCGATGATAACGTCACATCAACCGCGCCGCTCTCCCCAGGGCGTTGCCCTGGGCTGGGCGAACTGTGCCCCTTCAGGGCTACACCACAAGACTCGACTACCACCGCGTTGATCCGTCGATCCATCCGCCGCCACACCACCTTGATCGGCGCGACGGTGTAGGGCCCGACGTTGTACATCGCATAAAACGGGCCGCCCTGCTGATAGCGGCGGTAGGCCGCACGGCGGGCGAGCAACTCGTGGAACCGCTCCAGATAGGCGAGCGTGCGAGGGTACTTCGTCCGCATCACGGACTCGTCGATGCCCGATCGCGTGGCCGGGTCTTGCGTCAAGAGCAGATGGGCCGCCGGCGTGGCGGAGTATCGGCCGACATCGCCCCATCGCAGCAGCGGATAAAGCAGATCGGGCTCGATCACGTGCTCTACGATCTCGATAGGATGTTTCCCCCGGGCGGCAAGATTGCGGATCAGCACGCCGCTGCCGGATTCTTCGAGAACTTCGACCCAATACACCCCGTTGGCCCCGCCGCTATTGGCACCGAGATGGGCGACATAGTCGGCCGGCAAAACCGCTTGCGACGTTGTCCCCTCTCCCTTTGGGAGAGGGTTAGGGTGAGGGCCGGTTTCGCAAGTCCCCTCTCCCAAAGGGAAAGGGGAGAAACCGCGGGCCGTTGGCCCCCGGCTATTGTCGGCTGCCGATATCAGCCAGGGTGAAGTTGGCTTCGCCGGATCGATCGGACGAGCGAGACAAGAATGATGAATGATGAATGATGAGTGATGAATGGAAGCAGCCGATTCATCATTCATCATTCCGCATTCATCATTCTCTCCGTTCCCTCTCCTCTCTCCTCTCTCCCCTCTCCCCTCTTCCCACTTGAAATACGGCACCGGATATTCCGTCGCCGCCCCCTTTTCCAACACGATGGTGCTGGTCCAGTTCGAGGCGTCGCCGAACGGCCGCAGGGCCACCATGTCGTCGACGCGGAGCACCCGCAGCGGCGGTCCGTCGTGGCCGAGGCGGAAGCGGCGAAAACCGTCGCCCGCCCCCTTGGTTTGGAAGAGGGTTTGCGTGATGACCATGCCGAGCCGCCCGCCGGGCTTCAAGTAGCGGTCGGCCGCGGCGTAGAGCATCAGCATCGAGAGGTCTTTCTTGCCGCCGCCGTGCCGGGCCTCGTTGCCGGAGAGCGAAAACAGCCCGTAACGCTCCCACAACGGCTTGGTCGCCTGGCGATCTTCGTCCGGCAGATTGTCCCAAGCGATCCACGGCGGATTGCCGACGACGAAATCGAACTGCCCGCCGCCAAAGGGGACAGTCCCATTTTCGTCGACCACGGCTTCGCCGCGGTGCCCGCAAAAATTGGGACAGTCCCCGCCGGTTTCGCCGCGGCCGAGGATGGAATCGTACAGATAGATGGGCGCCTCCACCGGCTTGCCTTCCGGCAGCAGGTCGGCAAATGCGATCAAGAAGTTCGCACCGCGCCGTCATCACGGCCAGCGGATTCAGGTCGAAGCCGACGATGGGGGAAGGAGGGGAGAGGGGAGAGGGGAGAGGGGAGAGGGACGGGCAAGAGGACGCGCTCCCTTCCCTTTCCCCTCTCCCCTCTCCCCTCTCCCCTCTCAACCATCGTCGCAGCGCCATCATCAGGAACGTGCCCGAGCCGCAGGCCGGATCGAGCAGCCGACAGCCGGGCTGGCCGGTGTAGCCGACTTGGTCGAGCACGTGCGCGGCCAGCCAATCGGGCGTGTAGTATTCGCCCAACTGACGCCGCAACGGTCGCGGGAAGAGGCTTTGATAGAGCGGCTTGAACAGGTCGCACTCGCCATCGTCGGCCGGCGACCGCGTGGCGATCCGATAGCGCGAACAAGCCTCTCCGAGTTGTTCCACCAACCGTTCGACGGGCGTTGATCGCGCCGAATCGCACCAACAGAACGGATTGCCCGGCAGCGAGCCATCGACCCGGCCGTGTCCAAATCGCTCGGCCAACTGGTTGACCAATAGGGCGTAGTAGGTTTGCATGGCGAACAGCAGCCGTGCGGCGTTGGCGGCATCGGCTGCAATGCGATAGCGGTTGCCCAGCCGCGCAAGCTGTTGCGGCAGCTTGTCGATGGCCCGTCCCGCCCAACGGCCGAATAGCGTCATCCATCGCGCCCCTGCGGCGGATTGCTGGGCGTCGAGGGCGTCGAACAGCGTCCGAACGCCGTCGCGCGTCAACGCCGCTTTGCCGCCGAAGTCCAACAGCAGATTTTGCGGCGTCAGCGGGCGATTGGCGGCAGGTCGTTTCGTCATGGCAGCCCATTGTCGTCGGTACGGTGCTTTCCGACAAGAGACAGATCGAAGAATAGCCGGGAGCTAACAGCTCCCGCAGTGCGGTCGAAGAGGCTCACACGTTTCGGGAGCTGTTAGCTCCCGGCTGTCGCGCCACCGCCTTCGATATTCAAGAACCGCTTCGCCGACTTGCCAACCGGGCGTCGCTCTGTCATGATAGAATGTCGTCGGAACACTGAAGTCAAGGCCCCTTTTCGCAACCCGAGGGCGTGTATGAATGACGTGCCAACCACGGCGAAAAAAATCATCGCCAACGTCGAAAAGGTCATCGTCGGCAAACGCCGGCAAATCGTTCTCTCCTTGGTCTCCTGGCTCTGCGGCGGGCACGTGCTGTTGGAAGACGTGCCGGGCGTGGCCAAGACCATGCTCGCCCGGGCGCTGGCCCAGAGCGTCGGCTGCTCGTTCAAACGGGTGCAGTGTACGCCCGACCTGCTGCCGACCGACGTGACCGGCGTGTCGGTCTTCAATCAGAAGACGACCGAGTTCGAGTTTCGCCCCGGCCCGATCTTCGCCCAGGTCGTGCTGGCCGACGAAATCAACCGCACGACGCCGCGCACGCAGGCCGCGCTTTTGGAAGCGATGGCCGAGGGCCGCGTGACGGTCGACGGCGTGACGCACGTTCTGACGCCGCCGTTTTGGGTCATCGCCACGCAGAATCCGATCGACCACGAAGGCACCTTCCCGTTGCCCGAGGCGCAGCTCGATCGCTTCCTCGTCCGCTTCAACCTCGGCTATCCGAGCATGGACGAGGAGTTGAAGATGCTCGATCTGCTCGAGCGCGGCAATCCGCTGGATCAATTGCAGCCGGTGGCCACGGCCGAGGAGTTGCTGGCGGCGCAGCAGGCCGTCCGCACGATTCACGTCGATCCGAAGGTGCGCCGCTACATCACCGAAATCGTTCACGCCACGCGGCAGTGCGACGACGTGGCGTTGGGCGGCAGCCCGCGGGCGTCGCTGGCGCTGTTTCGCACCTCGCAGGCGTTGGCGGCCGTCTCGGGGCGAAACTTCGTGCGGCCCGACGACGTCAAACAGATGTCCGGCCCGGTGCTGACGCATCGCCTGATCCTGCGGCCCGAAAGCCGGCTGCGAAAGCTCACGCCCGCCGCCGTCGTCGCCGATTTGGTCGCCGACCAGCGCGTGCCGATGCTTTCCAATGAGACCGAGGGAGTGTGAACAATCGGTTTAGCCCCGGCGTCCTCGCCGGGCGACGCCGCGTGGACGCGGCGGCTAAACGTCCGATGCCATTTCTCCACGAATCGACAATCCCCCATGAGATGGTTCATCGCGGCTCTCCTGTTGCTGTTGGCGGCGTTGGCCTTCGGGCTGAGCCTGCCGGCGTACGCGATGTACGCCCTGCTGGGCATCATGCTCTCCAGCCGATGGCTGGCGCGGCATTGGATCGAGAGCCTCTCCGCCCGCCGCGACTGCAATCGCTATTCGGCCAACGTCGGCGACAAGGTGGCCGTCGTGATTACCATGAAAAACGCCAGCCGACTGCCGGTCGCGTGGACGCTGATCGAGGACTTGTTGCCCCGCCGCGCTCTTAGCTATCGCCCGCCGAGCCTTACGGTCGTGGGCCATCGCATCCAGTTGGCGATGGTGCCGGGAGGCAAGGGGCACACCATGTCGTATCAGTTGAAGTGCAATCGCCGTGGATACCATCAGATCGGGCCGTTGGTGGTCGAGACCGGCGACCTTTTCGGGCTGCACCGCCGCTACCGCGTGCTGACTTCGCCCCATTTTCTGCTGGTCTATCCCGACGTCGTGCCGCTGGAAGGCTACGAGCTCGCGTCGCGGCGGCCGATCGGCGAAATCCACCTCTCGCACCGCCTCTACGAGGATCCGACGCGAATCGCCGGCGTCCGCCGCTACGAGTTGGGCGATCCGCTGAACCGAATCCATTGGCGAGCCACGGCGCGGACCGGCCAGTTGCACTGTAAGCTCTACGAGCCGTCGTGCGTGGCGGGGGCTACGCTGCTGTTGGATTTTCACACCGCCGCGTTCAATCCGCACGACGAGCCGTACCGCTCCGAACTGTCGGTCACCGCGGCGGCGTCGCTTGCCAATGCCGTTTACGAAATGGATCAGCAGATCGGGCTGGTCACCAATGGCCGCGACGCCGCCGACCGAATTCGCCAGGAGGGCTGGGACTACGACATTCGCTCGCGCAAGGCTGCCCGCCGTGCCGCCAGCATGGCTGACCGTAGCGAGCGGCTTGAGCCGGTCATGGTGCCGACCCGGCGCGGCGCCGAGCAGCTCGGGCTGATTTTGCAGACGCTCGCCCGGGTGGAATTGACCGACGGGTTCACGTTCGCCGACCTCGTGGCCGAAGCGGCCGGCCACATTCCCCGCGACGCCACCGCCGTGGCGATCCTGGCGTCGGTGCCTTTCGAGACGGCCGTGGCCCTCGGCGAATTGCGACGCAAGGGGATCGCCGTCACCGCGATTCTGAATATGTTCGACGACGAGAGGTTCGGCCAGGCGTCGGCATTGTTGACCGCCGAAGGCGTCGAGGCCCGGCAGTTGAAGAGCGTCGAAGCCCTGCCGACTGTTTGCCGGCAGTACGTATTGCGATAATCATGGCCAAGCGACTTCACAAAACGCTCCTGGATTATCTGGTGATCGCCATCAGTCCGGCGATGATCATTGTGCTGATCGACAGCCTCGCTCTGTTTCTCATCGAGGTGTTCTATCGCGGCGGATATGAGGGGCGGCTGGAGTACATTGTCACGCTATTCGTGATCGGCACCGTGTTAATCGGGCGGATTTCGATCGACGAAGGGCGCGAGCGGGCGCTGTTGTTCGCCATTCCGCTGGGGATTGTCACGCTTCTGGCGATCGGCAAGTTCGTCGAGTTTCAGGGCGCACTGGCGCCGTTTAGCTTCTTTATCAACTGCGGGGTGATCGCCCTGATCTGGTGGTCGGCCAACAAGCTCACCTGGGACTGCACGCTGATCGACGAACAGGAGGAAGACTCGGGCGAAGGTTTGTTGGAGACCGTCGGATTGGATAAGCCCGACCATGCTGCGATCCAGCGTGAAATCGCTCCCATGCCCGAGCCGGCCCGCGAGATCGAGGCGACCACGTCGCACGGCGACGGGCCGATGGGTTGGTGGGACCGGTTCATCGAGCGGCGACGCCGGCCGCACGCCCCCGGCGTTTGGGTCGTCTACTTCTCGCTGGCCGCGCTGCCGCTTTTTGGCCTGGGGCAATTGTTCATTCCCAACAACACCGAAGTCCGGCAGTATGCATTCCAACTCCTTTTCGTCTACACGGCCAGCGGATTGGGGCTGCTGCTTTCGACCAGCTTCCTCGGGCTGCGCCGATACCTGCGGCAGCGGCGGCAGGAAATGCCGCTTCGCATGGTCAATCTCTGGCTGGGCGTCGGCGTGGCCTTGATCGTCGGCGTGATGTTCGCGGCGCTGCTCCTGCCGCGGCCAAACGCCGAATACGCCATCTCCGACTTGCCGATCCACGTCGGTTCGCCCGACCAGCACTCCTCGCCCAACGGCATGGGCCCGCAAGGCGTCGAGGAGGATCAACCCGACGCCCGGCTCGAGCCGCGCGACGACGCAAAGCCCGAGGCGCCGCAATCGGACCAGCCCGGCGACTCGAAATCGGCCAGCAACAGCAAGAACGGTGCGAAATCGACAGACAACCGGCAGAAGGCGTCGAACGACCAGCAGAAAGCAGAGAGACGTGGAGAAAGCGGCGACGCCAAGACGCCGGAAGGTGCGAAGCAATCGCCCGGCAAACGGTTCTCCACCACCAATAAGCAGTCCGCGGACGACAAAGTAAAGGGCAAAGGGGGAAAGCCGGCGGATCGGGACGCTGAGGAGAAGGGGAAGCCCTCGCACGGTTCCGGCACGGCCGAGGTGAAACCGCCCGAGAAGGCGCCGCCGCGGCGAGAAGGCGGCCATGCGCGGCCGGGTAGCTCCCCGCGAACGCCGTCCGCCCCACACATCTCGTTTCCGCGCGTCCTGCCTTCCTTCGGCGTGCTGCTGAAGTGGATTCTCTACCTGGCGTTGGCGGTGCTGATCGCGTGGGCCGTCTGGAAGAACCGCAACGAGTTGCTGGCGGCGCTCCGCGACTTCCGCCAGATGTTGGCCGACCTCTGGAATCGGCTGTTCGGCGGAAAAGCCCGTGAAGTCGAGAAGGCCGCGGCCGAAGAGGCCAAGAAAGCACGGCCCTTGCCGCGCTTCGCCGACTATACCGATCCCTTCGCCTCGGGCGCGGCCGGGCGTTATCGGCCCGAGGAGTTAGTCCGCTACACGTTTGAGGCCCTGGAGGCGTGGGCCCGCGACGTCGGCCGTCCCCGCCTCCCCGACCAAACGCCCCACGAGTTTGCCCGATGTCTTGCCGCCGAGGCCGCGCCGTTGGCCGCCGACGCCGGCTACCTTGCCGAGTTGTACTGTCACGTCGCCTACGCCCACGCCACGCCGGCGGCGGCGAGTGTCGCTCGGCTGTCGCAGTTGTGGCAAGGGATGCGGGCGGCGATTGCCCGGCCAGTCGCGCCTGCGGCGAAATGACGGTGGCTGCGATTTCCTTATTGCATCCCCCGCGCCCCCTCTTCGGCCCCCATTGCCTTTTCTTTCTATGCGGGGTATCGTGGGAGGCGCGCAATTGGTTTTCGAGTCCTTCAGGAACAAAGGAGTTGAGCCATGAGACGAATTGATGCGTTGTGGATGATTGGCCTGGTGGCGGCCGCTATAGTGGGTTGGTTTGCCTTGGCATCGGCGGACGAGCCGCAACCGCCAACGCTGCCGCCGGCAGAACAGGTGTCACCGGGCGGCGAACTTCCGGGGATGCCCGATACGTCGCCGGACGACCAACAACGTCCCGCGCTGCCACAGCCGCCTTCTCCGCCGACGCAAACGCCCAAGAATGCCGCAAACAAACCGCCCACGGCAAACGCGCCGAATTCCGCACAGACGCAGAAAGAGCGTCCAGCCGCGCCGGAGATCGCCGCGCCCGTCGCCTTCACCGGCAAGAGCAAGAAGGGTTGGAAGGTCGTGATTCCGGGCGATCATTCCTTGGCCACGCCGGCGGTGGTCGATGGCAAGCTCTACATCGGCGGTGGGTTTGGCAGCTACGAGTTCTACGCCTTCGACGCCAAGACCGGCAAGATGCTCTGGCAATATCGCACGACCGATGACGGGCCCACCGCGGCGGTCGTCGATGGCCGCTATGTCGCCTTCAACACCGAAAGCTGCGAGTTGGAAATCCTGACCACCGACGGCAAGCCGGTCTGGAAGAAATGGTTGGGCGATCCGCTGATGAGCATGCCCGCCATCGCCGATGGACGCTTGATGATGGCCTTTCCAAACGGCGAAGACGGCCAACATTACCTGGCGTGCTTTCAAGTGAAGAACGGCAAGGAGATATGGCGAAAACCGATCGCCGGCGAGATTATCACCACCTCGACGATCGACGACGAACAAGTGTTTCTCGCCACGCTGGACGGCACAATGTATTGCTTCCACGCCAAAGACGGGAAGCTGGCTTGGGTCGAAAAGGAGAACAACGTCACTTCGGCCCCGACGCTCTGGAAGGGACAGTGCTGGTTCAGCCGGCGGCAGGAGAAAATCGCCACAAAAGCCGGTAAAACCGTGAAGCAACAGACCGAACAAGTAGCGGTGCGCGGGCTGGAGGCCAAGGCCAAAGTCCGCGACCTGGTGGCCACTACTCGCCTGGCCGATTATCTCGACTACAATAAACGCGCCGCCGGCATGATGGGCGGCATGGGTGGCGCCATGGGGGGAACGTCCAAGGAAGCTGACCAGCAGAAGAAGGATGCCGGAGTCGGATTCCTCGGCGGCGGAATCGGGTTGGACGAGAACGACAAGCCCTTGCCGGCCGCTCCGCACACTCCCAAGTCCGCAAACGGAAACGCGCTGGCCTACGGTGGTGGAAAAGGCGGAGCCAAGATCGAGCAGGCCGAGTCGAACCTCGGCCAGGGCAGCGTCAACGGCGTCTGGTCTTATCAAGGCTCGAAACCGCTCTTCTACGCAGGCCGGCTCTACGCCGCGATGGGCGATTCGCTCCTGTGCGTCGATCCGAAGACGGAAAAGGTGCTTTGGAAGAGAGATTTCCGCCCGGAAAAGAAGAAGCCGGGAATAAAGAAACCGGAAGCAAAGAATGGCGCGAATAAAGCCCCAAAGCCGGAGAAGGAAGAAGATGAACTCCTGGACGCCACCCTTACGCCGCCCGCGCTGGTAAATCATAAAGTGTTTGTCGGCACCGGCTGCGGCGAGGTGGCGTGCCTGGCCGCGGACACTGGCAAGGTGTTGTGGACAGAGACCATCGAGGGCTCGATCGTGTTTCAGCCCGTGGTGGCCGAGGGCCGGGTCTACGTTTCGACGGAGTCCGGCGCCCTCTACTGCCTGGAAACCGGCGATCCGAAGGACGATGGTTGGTTGATGTGGGGCGCCAACGCGGCACACACGGGAATGGTCCGTTCGCGGAAGTGAGGGCCGTCGCTACGCAAGACTGGGTGTGCCACTGGTTCGCAGAAGCAGTGCCGGGCGTAATCTGGTGCCCCGGCACTGCTTGTTCCAAGCAGTGGCACACTCTGGTGCCCCGGCACTGCTTGTTCCAAGCAGTGGCACACCGGCTGAGAAATGCCGACCGGCAATTCACGCGGATTTCCGCGATCATTGGCGGGAATCCGTGCTTGCGGAAGGGCTTTCTTGCCCTATCCGTCGATCGGCGCTTGGCGCAACTCCCGCTCGACGCTACGCTTGCGTCTTTCCGTGCCGCTTTGAGCCGTCACGGCACGCGGATTGCTTGACCTGGCATCCGTGGATTGATGACAATTCGTGAAGCACGCTGCTCGACAAGCGACGTTCATCGATTTGTCGAAAACTGGCTAATTGCGGTAAACGGCGAAAGAATCCGCCGACAACAGAGCGAGGTGGGGAGACATGTCAGCACACACTGCCGAAAAGAAGAACACCTTTCTTGCGGAGGTCATTGCAGCCACGCCCAGTGGGGAGCGGTTGGTTCACTGTCTCCAGTGCGGAAGCTGCGGCGGCTCGTGCCCCAGCAGCGCCGACATGGAGTACACCCCCCGCACGCTGATCGCCATGATCAACGCCGGCAACCGCGACGCCGTGCTGGCCGCCAATACGATGTGGGCGTGCGTCTCCTGCTACCTCTGCACCACCCGCTGCCCGCAGGAAATCCCCATCACCGACATCGTCTACTCGTTGAAGCGGATGGCGATCGCCGAGCGGCGCTTCCACGGCACCGATGCCCCGGCGTTGGCCAAGACGTTCACCGGCTTCGTCGAGAAGTACGGGCGGAGCTACGAGGCGGGGTTGGCCACCGGCTATCACCTGCTGAAACGGATGAAGCCGCTGCAACTGCTGCAAATGGCCCCGATGGGCATACAGATTTTCACCCGCGGCCGCATGGCGATCCGTGCCACCAAAATCCGCCAGATCGACCAGCTTCGAGCGATCATTAAGAAGGCAAGAGAACTGAGTGGAAAGTAGTCGGCAGTCGGCAGTCGGTAGTCGGCAGTAAGGAACACATGAGGGAGAGAACACAGAATAGTATATGGCGACACGGCTTCACGTATGATCTTCGTCGTCAAACCGTCGCCCTGCTCACTGCCGACTGCCCACTGCCCACTGCCGACTGCCGACTGCCCACTGCCCACTAACAAATGATCCCTGACCCCTGATCCCTATGAAATACGCCTACTATCCCGGTTGTTCGCTGGAGTGCAACGCCGCCGCCTACGACGATTCCGTTCGCGAGGTGGCCGACCTGCTGGGTATCAAGCTGCAAACGCTCGACGATTGGAACTGCTGTGGCGCCACCGAGTATTTCAGCCAGGACGAACTGACCGCCTGCGCCGTGATCGCTCGGAACTTGGCGCTGGTGGATCCGCAGATCGACCAGCTTGTGGCCCCGTGCGCCGCCTGCTACTTGAACCTGAAAAAGACCGACCGGCTGATGAGCGACCACGCGGATATCGGCCAGAAGGTCAATCAGTGCTTGGCGGCCGGCGGACTGAACTACAAGCCGGGCCGGGTGACGGTGCGGCACATGCTCGACGTGATCGTCAACGACATCGGCGAGACGGCCGTCCGCGACAAGGTCGTTCGCCCCTTGACCGGCCTTCGTCTGGCCCCGTACTACGGCTGCCAGGTCGTCCGCCCCATCGCCGATAACGACAGCACGGAATACCCGATGAAGATGGACCGCCTGCTCAATTGGCTCGGCGCCGAGGTGGTTCCGTATCCGGCGAAGGCCCATTGCTGCGGCGGACACATGACGCAGATCAGCGAGCCGCAGGCGTTCGAACTGATTCGCCGACTGCTGCAGAACGCCGCCGACAACAACGCCGAAATGATCGTCTGCATGTGTCCGATGTGCCAATTGAACTTGGACGGCTATCAGGGTCGCGTCAACGGACATTTCGGCACGGAATTCCGCCTGCCGATCATGTATTTCACGCAAATGTTGGGCATCGCGTTCGGACTGGAGCCAAACAAGCTCGGCTTCGGCAAGGAGCTTGTCGCCGCAATGCCCGTATTGAAGGGAAAGCTCGACGGGCAACTGGCGGGAGCATAAAGACATGGGGGCTGGGCAGTTCACTGCCCGGTAGCCGCAAACCGCTTGCGGTTTCGCACTAAGAGTTGATCGCTCACAACGGAGACGTCATCATGGCCGAGAAGATCGGCATTTACGTTTGCCACTGCGGCAGCAATATCGCCGGAACGATTGACGTGGAAGAGGTCGCCCGCTGGGCCGGCAAGAACGTCAAGAACGTCGTGGTCTCGAAAGACTACAAGTTCATGTGTTCCTCGCTCGGTCAGCAGATGATCGAGGACGACATCAAGGAGCAGGGGCTGACCGGCGTCGTGGTCGGTGCCTGCTCGCCGCATCTGCACGAAAAGACCTTCCGCAACACCTGCAAGCGGGCTGGCTTGAACCCCTTCCTCTGCCAGATGACCAATCTCCGCGAGCACGTCTCCTGGGTCAACGCCGACAAAGAGGCCGGCACGATCAAGGCCAAATCGCTCATCTCCGCCGCGGCCGAGCGCGTGAAACACCAACAGCCGCTCGAGCCGATGCGAGTCAAGGTCAATCCCGCCACACTGGTCGTCGGCGGCGGCATCGCCGGATTGCAGGCCACGCTCGAACTGGCCGACGCCGGCCACCACGTCTACCTGGTCGAGCGCGAGCCGTCGATCGGCGGCCACATGGCACAATTCGACAAGACCTTCCCCACGCTCGACTGCTCCGCCTGCATCCTGACGCCGAAAATGTCGGAAGTCGGCAACCACCCGAATGTCACCTTGCTCTCGTATAGCGAAGTCGAGGAGGTCTCGGGATCCGTGGGCAATTTCAAGGCCAAGATCCGCCGCAAGACCCGCTATGTGGACGAGTCGAAATGCACCGGCTGCGGCCAGTGCATCGAGCGCTGCCCGGTGCAGTACCAGCCCTACCAATATCCCGCGACCGCCAACGGCGGCGATGGCAGTTACGGGCTGCCCGTGGAGCCGGCGCTTAAGCCCGAGACAAGGGGCATTGTCGATAAGATACTCGAGGCGCACCGCCCCGGACTCTCTTCGCTGATCTCCGTGCTGCAGGACGTCAATTCCAGCGTTGGCTACCTGCCCGAGCCAGTGCTCGGCTACGTGAGTTGCAAGTTGCAGGTTCCGCTCCCCACCGTCTATCACGCGGCCACCTTCTATAAGTCTTTCAGCCTCACGCGGCGCGGCAAGCACGTGATTAGGGTATGCCTGGGCACGGCCTGCCATGTGCGAGGGGCCCCGCGCGTGCTCGACGCGCTGAAAGAGAGGCTGGAGATCGACCCCGGCCAAACCACGAAGGACCGGAAATTCACCTTGGAAACGGTGAACTGCCTGGGTACTTGCGCGATTGCTCCGGTCATCACCATCGACAACAAGTATTACGGCGGCATGAACGCATCAAAGATCGAGAAAACTCTGAAACTCTATACATAGAGAGAGCTATGGTGGATAAATTCACTTCATGCGCCCAGTTGACGGCCTATCGTAAGACGCTCCGGACGCAGTATGACCCTGCAAGGTCCTGCGTCACCGTATGCGGTGGAACGGGCTGCCGGGCCATCGAGTCTCAGGCCGTGCTCACAGCCTTCCGCAAGGAACTCGCCCAACGCGGTCTCGAAGACAAACATGACCTGAAGATAACGGGTTGTCTGGGATTCTGCGAAAAAGGTCCGATTGTCACGATCCGGCCGAAGAAACTGATCTACGTGAGGGTCACCCCCGACGACGTGTCCGAAATCGTCGAGAAGACGCTGATTCGCGGAGAGGAAATCGACCGGCTCTTCGTTCAAGACCCGCAGACGAAAGCCCGGCTTCGCACCCAAGAGGAGATTCCCTTCTACAAGCACCAAACGCCGTTTGTTTTCGGTGCGAACTTCGAACTCGATCCCACCAGCATCGACGACTACATCCGCATCGGCGGTTATAGCGCGTTGGTCAAGGCGATGGCGGACATGGGCCCCGAGCAGATCATCGCCGAGGTGACCAAGTCGGCGTTGCGGGGTCGGGGCGGCGCGGGCTTTCCCGCCGGCGTCAAGTGGGCTGCGTGCCGGCGGGCAGAGGGAGACGCCAAGTACGTCATCTGCAACGCAGACGAGGGGGATCCCGGCGCTTACGCAAATCGCAGCCTGATGGAGGGCAACCCGCACAGCATCATCGAAGGCATGATCATCGGCGCCTATGCCATCGGCGCCAGCGAGGGCTTCGTCTATGTCCGCTCAGAGTACCCCATGGCAGTGTCCCTTGTTACCAAGGCGATCGAGGAAGCACGCCGCCTGGGCCTGCTGGGCGAGAAGATTCTCGGCACGGACTTCAGCTTCGACATCAGCGTCAACCGCGGTGGCGGGGCGTTCGTCTGCGGCGAGTCCACGGCTCTAATGGCTTCGGTTGAGGGCCGCGCCGGCGAACCGCGGGCAAAACACGTGCATACGGTGGAGCACGGACTGTGGGACAAGCCGTCAACGCTCAACAACGTGGAGACTTGGGCCAATATCCCGCTGATTATCAACCGCGGCGCGGACTGGTTCACCAGCATTGGCACTGGCGATGTATCGAAAAACCCCTGGGGCGGCAGCAAAGGCACCAAGATATTCTCCCTGGTCGGCAAGGTGAACAACACCGGCCTGGTCGAAGTCCCGATGGGCACCACCCTGCGGGAAATCATCTATCGTATCGGCGGCGGCATCCGCGACGGCAAGAAATTCAAGGGCGTACAGACCGGCGGTCCCTCCGGCGGCGTCCTCGGTGAGCAACATCTCGACCTGCCGATCGACTACGACCAACTCGTCCAAGTGGGCTCGATGATGGGTTCCGGCGGCATGATCGTGATGGACGAAGACAATTGCATGGTCGATTTCGCCCGCTTCTTCCTCTCCTTCTTGGAGGATGAGTCGTGCGGAAAGTGCATCCCCTGCCGCGAGGGCATCCCGCAAATGCGCCAAATCCTGGAGAAAATCGGGGCCGGCAAGGCGACCATGGGGCATCTCGATCTCCTTAAGGAACTGGCCGAGGTTGTGGTCGACGCCTCCCTCTGCCAGTTGGGCACGACCGCGCCAAACCCCGTCCTGACCACGCTGGCCTATTTCCGCGACGAATATGAGGCGCACATTCGCGACGGTCGCTGCCCGGCGGGCGTCTGCAAGGCGCTGACCACGTATCGCATCGATGCGGAGAAATGTACCGGCTGCACGGTCTGCGCACGCAAGTGTCCGGCCGGAGCCATCCGAGGAGAGAAGAAACAACCGCATGTCATCGTGGCCGAAAAGTGTACGAAGTGCGGCGTCTGCTACGACGCCTGTAGGTTCGAAGCGGTGGTTAGGAACTAGCCCAAAGGTATTTGTCCATGATCAAGGTAGTCATTAACGGCCGTGAAATCTCGACGGAGAAGGGCGCACCATTCTACAAGTGGCCCGCGACGCCGCAATCGACATTCCGACGCTCTGCAACCATGAAGCCCTGCCCCCTTATGCCGCGTGCCGCTTCTGCATCGTTGAAGTGACCTATAGGGGTGCCACCCGCTGCCGCGCATCATGCATCTTCCCGGTCGAGGACGGTATGGAGATCAAGACGCACTCCGAGCGGGTGTTGAGAATTCGCCGCGTCTTGGCCGAACTGATGCTCGCCCGCTGTCCGGAGTCCGACGTGATCCGCGACCTGGCCTACGACATCGGCGTGGGGAAGTGCCGGTTTGACCGCCCCCGCGGCGAGAAGGCCCCCTGCATGACCTGCGGAATTTGCCGCATCCGCGAGGAGGCGCGAATCTCCTCGCCGGAGGGCATACCCAGCACGATCGTCGGCAAGAGCGGTTGTATCTTGTGCGGAATGTGTGTCCGCATGTGCGACGAGGTGATGAAGATCGGCGCGCTGACGTTTGAAGGCCGCGGCATGCGCCGTCGCGTGACGACCCCCTTCCGCAAGCCGTCCGAATTCTGCATCACCTGCGGGGCCTGCACCTCCATTTGCCCCACGGGCGCAATCGATCTGTTGCGCATTCGCTCCCAGCCGCCCGTGCCGATCCCGTCGGAGTTCGAGGAGGGGCTCGGCAATCGCAAGCCGATATTCGTGCCGTTCCCTCAAGCCGTCCCCCGCACGCCGGTAATCGACAAAAAGGCCTGTCTCTATTTTCAGACGGGCGGCTGCAAGGTCTGCGAAGACAACTGCCAGGTGGAGGCCATCGACCACACCATGCAGGATCGCGTGCAAGAGATCGAGGTCGGCAACATCATCATGGCCACCGGCTGGAAGCTCTTCGACTGCAAGCGAATTCCGCAGTACGGCTACGGGCGGCTGGCCAACGTCTTCACGAACCTCGAGTTCGAGCGGCTCTGCAACGCCGCCGGCCCGACCAACGGCAAAGTCGTCATGCGCGACGGTAAGACCGAGCCGAAGTCGATCGCCATCATCCACTGCGTCGGCAGCCGCGACACGAAGACGCACCCCTACTGCTCGTCGGTCTGCTGCATGGCGGCGCTGAAGTTCGAACACCTGCTGCTGGAAAAGACGAAGGCCGATGTCTACGCCTTCTACATCGACATGCGGTCGCCGATGAAGGACTACGAGGAGTTTTACCAGCGGCTGCTGGAAGAGGGTGTCCATTTCGTCCGCGGCAAGGTGGCCGAAGTGTCCGAGGCCGCCCGGTGCCCCGAGGAAAAAGGCCGGCTTATCGTGCAGGTCGAAGATACGCTCGTCGGGAAACAGCGGCGGATTCCGGTCGACATGGTCGTGCTGATGGGCGCGATGGAGCCTCAGACCGACGCCAAGGAATTGGGCATGAAATGCGGCATTTCCTGCGGCATGGCCGGCTGGTACACCGAGCGCCACCCGAAGCTCGACCCCGTGGCCACGATGACCGACGGCGTGTTCGTGGCGGGCGTGTGCCAAGGGCCGAAGGACATTCCGGCCTCGGTGGCCCAAGGCGCCGCGGCCGCCGCCCGCATCGCCGGCATGATCTCGAAGGGCGAAGTGATGATCGAGCCGATCGTTGCCTCGATCGACGAGGAAAAATGTTCCGGCTGCAAAATCTGCAACAACATGTGCCCGTACAACGCCATCGAGTTCGACGAAGAGAAGAAGGTAAGCCGCGTCATCAGCGCGTTGTGCAAGGGCTGCGGCACCTGCGTGGCCGCCTGCCCCGCCGCCGCCATCACCGGAGCGCACTTCAACAACGAGCAGATTTTCGCCGAGATCGACGGAATTCTGTGGGATGCGAAGGAGGCGGTGGTGAGTGGCTAGTGGCTAGTGGTTAGTGGCTAGTGGTTAGTGGTTAGTGGTTAGGGGTTAGTGGTTAGGGGTTAGGGCGATAAAATGAAGACGCCGAAAATACCCAATACGCTAGTGGGTTGCGCCGGAGAGCATTACGTTGCGTACAGGCTGTCGGCGATGGGCTACCATGCCGCTTTGACACGAGGTGGCGTTCCCTGCGTTGATGTCGTGGTTGGAAGCCCAGAGGGCCGCAATTCGGTTACAATCCAAGTCAAGACAAGTAATAACGCATTCTACCGAGCGGGAAAGAAGCATCCTGATCGTGACCCGGCATGTTGGTGCTGGCCGATTGGCCGAAAGGCAGAAAGTCTTTGTGGCGAGACTTTCTTTTATGCGTTTGTTGACCTAAAGGGCTGCGCCACAAAGCAGCTACCGTCTCCGATGTTGGTCCCAGATGTTTTTATTGTACCTGCGAAGAATCTGGCGACGATGCTGAACGAGGCGTTCCAAGACGGACTGGGCAGAAGCGGGCAGACAAGTTGGGTGAGCGTCTGGGGCAAGCAGCAGATGTATTTCTTTTATATTGAGGCAGGTGAGGACCACAAGGAAAAAGTGGAAAAATGGCAGGAGGAGTGGCGCCTGATTGAACGCGCCCTGGGCGGCCCCAGGTAAGAACGACGCTGAGGCGAATGAGGAGACGACCTGTGTCGGTGCGACACTATCGGGAACTGATTGTCTGGCAAAAAGCGATTGTTCTCGTGGAAGAAGTGTACCGATCCACCAATGATTTTCCCAAAACGGAGATATACGCTTTAACCAACCAGATTCGGCGAGCGGCAGTTTCCATTCCGTCCAACATCGCGGAGGGACAGGGCCGCAATTCCACACGGGAGTTTTTGCATTTTCTCTCGGTGGCGCAAGGTTCATTGATGGAACTCGAAACGCAAGTCACCATTGCCGAGCGCCTTGGCTATTTTGACAAATCACAAGAGCGTGGTTTACTCGAACAAACGGCGGAGGTTAGCCGCATGTTAAGCGGTCTACGGACTTCTCTAAACAGGAAACTAGCCACTAGCCACTAGCCACTAGCCACTAACCACTAGCCACTAATCACTATGGACACTTTCGAGCCGAAAATCGTCGGCTTCCTCTGCAACTGGTGTTCGTACCGGGCGGCCGACCTGGCCGGCTCGGCCCGCATCAAGTATCCGCCGAACGTGCGGATCATCCGCGTGATGTGCAGTGGGCGGGTCGATCCCACCTTCGTCTTCAAGGCCCTGGCCGACGGCGCCGACGGCGTGATGGTCGCCGGCTGCCATCCCGGCGAATGCCACTACATCGAGCAAAACTACAAGGCCATGCGGCGGTTCTCGATGATGCAGCACACGCTGCGGGCGATGGGCGTCGAGGACGATCGCGTGCAATTGGTTTGGGCCTCCGCCGCCGAAGGGCAGCGGCTGGCCGAGGCCATCACCAAGCTGGTCGCCGACGTCAAGCGGCTCGGCCCGTTGCACTGGCCCACGAATTGGCAGGAAAACGGCGAGCGTCTTAAAGCGCTCGATGAAATCGTGAAAGAACACGAAGAGGCGATGGAGGTGCCGGCATGAGCACGCAACCTAAGGGAAAGCTGGCGATCTACTGGGCAGCCTCCTGCGGCGGCTGCGAAATCTCGATCCTCGCCATCGACGAGAAGATTCTCGACGTGGCGGCGGCGTTCGACATCGTGATGTTCCCCTGCGGCGCCGACGGCAAGGTCCGCGACGTCGAAAAGATGCCCGACGGCAGCATTGACGTCTGCCTGTTCAACGGCGGCATTCGCACCAGCGAACAGGAATACATGGCCCAACTGATGCGGCGCAAATCGAAGGTTCTGGTGGCCTTCGGCTCCTGCGCCAGCGAGGGCTGCATCCCCGGCCTCGCCAACATGAATACGCGGCAGCAGATTTTCGATACCGTCTACAAGGAAGGCTCGGCCACGACGCCGGTCAACCCGCAGGACGTTCGTCCGCAGCAAGAGACGAAGATGCCGGAGGGCACGCTGCACCTGCCGGTCTTCTACGACACGCTGAAGACGCTCGATCAGACGGTTGACGTCGATTATTATCTGCCCGGCTGCCCGCCGGAGGCCGAAAACATCTGGAAGGCGATCGTGGCGATCCTCGAAGGCAAATTGCCGCCGAAGGGCTCGACGATCGGCGTGAATACGACCGTTTGCGACGAGTGTAAGCGGAAGCGGAATGAAAAGAAGATCAAGAAGTTCTACCGCACCTGGCAGATCATCCCCGACGAGGAGACCTGCCTGTTGGAGCAGGGCCTGCTGTGCTGCGGCATCGCCACCCGTGCCGGCTGCGGCGCCCTTTGCCCGGTGGTCAATTCCCCGTGCATCGGCTGCCACGGCGGCAACGAAGGCGTGGCCGACTACGGCGCCCGGATGATCAGCGCCGTCGCTTCGGTGATCGACAGCAACGA
The DNA here is from genome assembly GCA_963719005.1 of uncultured Planctomycetia bacterium. Classification (GTDB taxonomy): domain Bacteria; phylum Planctomycetota; class Planctomycetia; order Pirellulales; family Thermoguttaceae. The sequence goes on along the minus strand of CAVRAR010000010.1, from coordinate 42,063 downwards.
CCCCGACGAGATCGACCGGATCATCAACGAAGGCATTCCCGACCCGGTCGGCAGTTTCTACCGGTTCAGCCTCGCCAGCAGCCAGTTGCGGCGGAAGAAGAAAGTGGCTAGTGGCTAGTGGTCAGTGGTCAGAAAACACCTCGTTCCCACGCTCTGCGTGGGAACGTGCGGCCGGACGCTCCGCGTCCACGAGTGTGAAGAGTGATCTAGCGTTATGAGCACCGTGAGCGGCGGAGCGTATTGAGGGCCGTTTACGGCCCTTTCCGCGAAGCGGTAATAGGCCCGGCGTTTACGCCGGGTCGGAGAGACGGTGGAACGATCGGATTGTCAGGCCCGTTTACGGGCCTCCTGTTGCTGCCGTGCCAGGGCGCAGGACGCCCGTAAACGGGCGTGACAGGCGTGAGCAGAGATAACACAATAGCGAGAAAATCGTCGCCTGCTAACCCGGCGTAAACGCCGGGCCTAATACCGCCTACGGCGGGCAACGCCCGTAAACGGGCGTCAGGGTTTGTGCTACACAAAGCAAAAGCAGCGCGATAGGCGGGTGTCGAGATGGCAAACACAACTCCAAAGCTCTCAAAGGACCGCGACGAGATAGTTTTGAAATTCAAGGAGCTTATTGATAAGGCGGACGTCGCTTGCGAGTTGCAACAGTCAAGAAATGGCCAAGTACCCAACGACATCCTTTTTGAACTGAGGGTCAGTGCGATCAATCTCTTGACGCGGCTTTCCTCTGACGACAGCATTTATGTCCAAGAAATCAAGCAAACCGCCCCGAATCCACATTTGATGAAGGGGGTGCTTGAAGCCGCGCGAGTTGATTATTTGCAAGGTTTCATGGCGGATCACAAGTTGCTTGTTTCCGCTGAGGTGTTTTCGGACCTTCTTGTTCAAGCTGAAGTTCTGCTGGAGCATGACTACAAGGACGCCGCTGCGGTGATTATCCGCGCAGTTCTGGAAGATGGGATCAAGAGACTTTGTGAATCGCATAAAATCGAGGTTGGCAAGCGGGATACGATTCAACAGTTGAACGAGAAACTGTACAAGGAAAACGTGTATTCGGCGCTTCAGCATAAGGAGATTATTGCGAAGGCGGAAATTGGCAACTGCGCCGCCCACGCACGTTTCGATCAGTACAAGAAAGAGGATGTTGTTGCCTTCTTGGAATTTACCCTCCGATTTCTTGCGCAATATTTGAAATAATTGTCGGCATGGAGTGAAATAGATTATGAAACGTATATCCATCGACCCCATCACGCGGCTTGAAGGTCACGGCAAGATCGACATCTTCCTGGACGATGCAGGCGACGTCGCCAACGCGTATCTGCAGATTCCCGAGCTGCGCGGCTTCGAGCAATTTTGCGTCGGCCGGCCGGCCGAGGACATGCCGAACCTGACGGCCCGCATCTGCGGCGTCTGCCCCGAGGCGCACCACCTGGCGGCCACGAAGGCCCTCGACGCACTGTTCCACGTCGATCCGCCGCCGGTGGCCAAGAAGCTCCGCGAGCTCTTCTACAGCATCTTCTACGCCACCGACCACACGACCCACTTCTACGCCCTGGGCGGGCCCGACTTCGTCGTCGGTCCGACCGCCCCGCCGGCCGAGCGAAACATCCTCGGTGTCGTGGCCAAGGTCGGCATGGACGTCGCCAAGCACGTCTTGAAGATGCGGCACGACGGCCACGCCCTGATCCAGATGATGGGCGGCCGCCGCGTGCATCCCAACTGGGGCCTGCCCGGCGGAGTCAGCCGCGGCATCAATGAAGAGCAGCGAAAGGAGATCGAGGCACGCGGCCGCGAGGCGGTCGAGTTCGCCAAGTTCTCGCTGAAGGTCTTCGACGACATCGTCCTGAAAAACAGCGAATACGTGAAGCTCATCACCGGCGACATCTACGTCCACAAGACCTACAACATGGGCATGGTTGACGCCAACAACTGCACGAACTTCTACGACGGCAAAATTCGCGTCACCAGCCCCAGCGGCAAAGAGCACGCTAAGTACGATTGCTCGCAGTACCGCGAGTACGTGGCCGAGCGGGTCGAGCCGTGGTCGTACCTGAAGTTCCCGTACTTAAAGAAGATCGGCTGGAAGGGCTTTGTCGACGGCGAGGATTCCGGCGTCTACAAGGCCACGCCGCTGTCGCGCTGCAACGCCGCCGACGCCATGGCCACGCCCGAAGCCAACGCCGCGTACAAGCGGATGTACGAAACCCTCGGCGGCAAGCCGATCAACCACACGCTGGCCACGCACTGGGCCCGGCTGGTCGAATTGCTCTATGCGGCCGAGCGCTGGGTCGAGCTGGCCACCGATCCGCAGATTACCAGCAAGGAATATCGCGTGCTACCCACGCAGATGCCGACCGAAGGCGTCGGTTGCGTCGAGGCCCCGCGCGGCACGCTCACGCATCACTACACCACCGACGAGCGCGGCATTCTCACGAAGGTCAACCTGATCGTCGGCACGACGAACAACAACGCCGCAATCTGCATGTCGGTCAAAAAGGCCGCCCAGGGGCTCATTCAGAAGGGCAAGGTGAGCGAGGGCCTGTTGAACATGGTCGAGATGGCCTTCCGCGCCTACGATCCCTGTTTCGGCTGCGCCACCCACAGTCTGCCCGGCCAAATGCCGCTGGAAGTGACGATCCGCGATCCGCAAGGCGACGTGGTCGAGCGGCTGTCGCAGTTTGTGTAGCAGGTTGACACGCCCCCCATCGACAGGGCATAATGGTGGCAAGCAACCATTGGGGGTGACTCACCGTGACTACTGTTCCGATTAACGAGGCCCAGATGAAACTCCCCGAGATAGTTGGCGGTCTTTCATCCAGCGGCGATGTCACTATAACGGACAATGACGTCCCCTTGGCTCGCCTTTCGGCTCCAAGACCAAGGGCATTCGCTTGTCGCGTCGCAGCGTTTAGCGCAATTGGCTTTTGCGTAACGACTGCCGGCATCACATACCTTGACGCATCTTTGGTGAATTCCCATCATGGTGCTCGGCATTACCCCCTTGGCTATTCGGTTTGTTGGTTGAGTATTGTTCTGTTCTTTGCTGTTTACTACCTCATCGTTCTGCCGCGCGGCAAGCTCTTGCGACTGTTCCTGCCGCCCGTGGCCGGGCTCGTTTGCACAGCTTTGGTTCTGCCGAACTTCGCGCCAGTTCCTCACGGAGCCGTGTGTTTCTGGATGGTGCTCTACGCGATTGCAGCGTTGACTACGTTGTGGGTGCGTTTGCATCCTGACGTTGAGAAGGATTTCAACAATCACCACATCGATCCTCAAGCCAAAGTCGAATGGATCAAGGCGTCCTTTGACATTTGGCGATCACTATTCACGGGCTCCCTTATAGCCTATATGGCCCTTGTCGTAACGTGGGTGTCCACCAACTCCACATTGAATGCTTATGTAACGCGCGACAAAGCGGAACTGGAGAGGATGGCCGGGTTGAATATGGCCGGCGTTGCAGTCTATAGCGCTTTTGTGGTCGGAGGTCCGCTGTACGAGCTTTACTACAAGATGCGAAATACCGCAGCCCTCCTGCTTACCGTGAAACGAGAGTTGCCCGGTGCCGCTGCGGACTGACTTGCCGGGCGATTTTCCATCTAACGCCGGATAGCCTTAATGGTTCCGCTGCCGGAGCGTTTTTGGCACGGAGGGTGCCGAGTCAAATCGGCGGACCTCTTGTGATTGCGCGGCCACGATAGATAGACTTTCAGGGCTACCCGCTCGCCAATTTCGGACTATAATATGGATATGAACTGGCAAGACTACATCGAACGCGATCCCGAGGTGATGCTGGGCAAGCCGGTGTTCAGAGGAACGCGACTGACGGTGGAGTTCATCTTGGAGCGACTCGGGCAGGGCGCTTTGGTCGAGGAATTGCTGGAAAGCTATGTCGGCCTGCGGCCCGAGCACATTCGCGCCGCCCAGGCTTATGCCGCTTCCGTGTTGCGGCATGACGACTTGGTGTATCAAACATGAAGTTGCTGGCCGATGCCCATATCAGCCGCGCGACGGTGAATTACCTCACCGGGCTGGGTCACGACGTTCTTCACGTAGCGGCCATTTCGCCTCGAATGTCGGACAGCGCAATCTTGAAACGAGCCGCATTTGAGGGCCGTGTCGTTCTCACAGCAGACAAGGATTTCGGCGAGCTGTGTTTTCGCCGGCTCATCGCGTGTGCGGGCGTGGTCTTATTGCGAATGACCGGGCCTTCGGAAATGGGGCGTTTGGAGACCTTCAAGCGATTATGGCCGCTTGTCGAGCCGAATGCGACAGGGCACTTCCACGTAGTTGCAAATTCGACGATCCGACGTGTCGTGCTGCCGTCGGTCGAGGAGTAGTTCGAACGAAGCAACGGCTTGTGGACGATCTTCGCCACAAACTCGGAATCAGTTACGTTCCTGGCGGGCCTAGGGCCGGTTGAGCCGGCGGCGCTGGAATCGCTTCCGGCGGATTCGCCGACGGTGGCGACAATGAAGGCTGTCCGACAGCCGACGGCTGAGGCGCGGTCTGGGGTTGCGGCGCGAATTGCGGTTGCGGCATCGGCTGCGATTGCGGCGCCGTCTGCGGCGGAGGCATGGGCTGCGGCGGTGGCGGTGGCGGCGTGTAACGCGGGGCCGATCCCGGATAGGCGCTCGTTTGGCCCGTGCCCGCCTGTTGACCATAGGTCGGCGTCGCTGGCTGCGCATAAGTCGGCGATTGCGGATACGTCTGCGCAGGATAAGCTGGCGCAGGCTGCACGTACACCGGGGCCGGAACTACGTAAGCTCGATACGGATAGCCGTAGTAATACGGATACGCGTACGGTCGGTAGTATGGATACGGATAGGCGTAGGGATATGGGTAGGCGTAGGGATATGGGTAAGGATTGTAAACGGGCAGCCCGATTCCGATACCGATCCTGATGCCGCCCGCCTGGGCGGAGTTGCACGCAACGCACACTATCAAGAGCAAAACGCCGAGAAACGCCAATTTCTTCCCGCTCATGGCAAAGTCTCCAATTCCGGCAAGGGTTCTTGGTGAATCTAGCAAGTTTTGGGCTTTTCTTCCGATGACGCGGATTCTAACATCGTCATCCAATCGGCCAACCCCAGTTTCCGCTGAAACGATTCACCTACTCTCTATTACGCTATAATCGACCACCTATGGAAACAGAAATCAAGGAAGAAAGCGGCAGAGCGTGCCAGCCAAGCGAGGGGCAGCGAACGAAAAAGCGGGTATTCCTGCTGTTTCTGGTCATCGACGCGATCTTCATCGCGGGAATTACACTGTACCTGGTTATTCACCTCCAGAAAAGGCACGATGATCGCCCGATACCGCCCGTGCCCGTTCCGAAGTACATAGCCCACGCCGGCGGAGGCATCGGGAAGATGTCCTACACCAATTCCCGGGATGCACTCGACGCCAACTATCGCCGCAGCCATCGATTCTTCGAGATCGATCTGAATTGGACCAGCGACGGCCAACTCGTGTTGATTCACGATTGGCAGGGCAACTTCCGCGATCTTTTTCCAACGAGCAAGATCGCGGGCACGCCCTCCTTGCAGGAGTTCCTGCGGCTGAAAATGAAAAACAACCTGACGCCCATCAGCTTTGCGGGATTGGCGGACTGGCTTCGCGCCCATCCGGCGCGAGAATCGTCACCGACGTGAAGGACGACAACCTCCGCGCGCTCAACAAAATCGCGGAAGACCATCCCGAAACGATCGATCGCATCATTCCGCAAATCTACGCCTTCGAGGAATACGAGCCGGTTTGGGACATGGGTTACCGGAACATCATCCTGACGCTCTACGTGAAAAACTACGCCGACGAGCTAGTGCTGGGCTTCGCGCAGAGTCACCGCCTCTTCGGCGTCACCATGTGGGCCCAGCGCGCGATGGGCCCGCTGCCGAGAGAACTGGAAAGGATGAAGATTCCCGTCTTCGCCCACACCGTCAATTCGCCGGACGAGCAGATGAGACTCGAAGCCAACGGGGTCAGCGGAATCTATACCGATTTCTTGGGCGGCGGGAAATAGGATCGCGTTTGGAACGCCGGAACCTGTGGTTCCCTCTCCCTTTGGGAGAGGGTTAGGGTGAGGGCCGCTCGGTGAAGAGCCTGGCGATCTCGCGTTCCTGCCCGCGTTGCCCTCACCCCCGGCCCCTCTCCCAAAAGGAGAGGAGAGACTCTCCGAACATGCGCGAAGATCGGCCGCGTCTCCTGTTCCCGGATCCCCACGCGGAGCGCGGGAACCAGAACGTTGACGAGCTGCGCAGATTCGCAAGTCACTTGCGCAATGTTGTATAGACGAGTCGCCGCGTTACCAGGATGCTGTATGAAGGATATGATGGGGGAGACGCTGTGCGCCGTTGGGAAGGACTATGGAAACGACCACCGACGTACTCGGACTGGGTTATACCGCTGTTGACGAGTTGCTGTATTTCGACGGCTATCCACAGGCCGACTCGAAGATGCCGGTACGTCACCGCGAGCGGCACTGCGGCGGGCTGGCCGCCACCGCCCTGGTGGCGGCGGCACGCTTGGGTTGCCGCTGCGCCTACGCCGGCACTCTGGGCGACGACGACCACTCGCGATTCGTCATCGAACGCTTCGGCGAGGAGGGCGTCGACGTGACGCATCTTCGCCGCCTGCCCCACGCTCGTCCCGTCCGCTCCACCATCCTTGTCGACCAGACCCGGCAAACGCGGACGATTCTCTTCGACCTCAACGGCGTCGTCCGCGCGGATGGGGATTGGCCGCCGGAGGACGTGATCCGTGCCGCGCGAGTATTGTTGGTCGACAATTCCGGCGTGGAAGGGATGATTCGTGCCGCGCAAATCGCCCGCGACGCGGCGATTCCCGTGGTGGCCGATTTTGAGAATGCGGACGATCCGCTCTTTCCGCAATTGCTCGCGTTGGCCGACCATCTGATCCTCTCGCGAGATTTCGCCTTGAAACTCAGCGGCGAGCACGATCCGGCCCTGGCCGTCCACGCACTGTGGACGCCCGACCGTCGGGCCGTGGTCGCCACCTGCGGCAAAGACGGCTCGTGGTACGCGAGCGGCGAACAGCCGGCGATTCCGTTCCACCAGCCGGCGCTGGCCGTCGAGGCCGTCGATACGACCGGCTGCGGCGACGTCTTTCACGGCGCGTATGCCGCGGCGTTGGTGCACGGGCAGAGCGTGCCCGACGCGGTGCGCTTCGCCACGGTGGCTGCCGGTCTGAAGGCGACCCGCTGCGGCGGTCAGGCGGGTATTCCCACCCGCGCGGCCGTCGAAGCCCAAATAGCAAATGCGTTTCCACAAAAAGGAGAACGACGATGTATCGAACATTGAAGCTTTACCGCGTTCTTGGAAGTCTCCCCTCTCCCTTTGGGAGAGGGGCCGGGGGTGAGGGCATCGTCGCCTCCTCGCCGCCGGCCCTCACCCTAACCCTCTCCCAAAGGGAGAGGGGACCAATTTACAGACACGTTCTTGTCCTGGCGATCGCGGTTCTCGGCTGCGTCAACTGCGCGAACTTCCTTCTGGCCGACGAGCCCCCGAAAATCGATCTTCATCACGGCTGGAAGTCCCTTTTCAACGGCAAGGATCTGACCGGCTGGCGGCGGATCAGGAGCATGGACCGCTGGACTCTTGAAAAGGAAAAGGACGCCGACGGCACTTGGGTCGTCGAAAACGGCACGTTGGCCCGCAAGGGAGGCGCCGACCTTTGGACCGTCGACCAGTACGGCGATTTCATCCTCGACTTGGAGTACAAGATTGCCCCGGGATGCAATAGCGGCGTCTTGTTCCGCCTTGGGCCGCCGACCGACAAGACGAAGGGCTGGTGGGAAGAGGGGGTCATGGAGATGCAGATTCTCGACACCTACGGCGTGGCCAAGCCGACGATGCACGACGGCGGGGCGCTCTACGACATGATGCCGCCCGCGGTCAACGCCATGCGCAAGGCTGGCCAATGGAACCATGCGACGATCACCGCCAAGGGGAGCAAGATCAAGTTCGTGCTAAACGGCAAGAAAGTCGTCGATACCGATCTCGACCGCTGGACCGAAGCCCACAAGAATCCCGACGGCACGCCGAACAAATTCAGCAAACCGTTCAAGGATGCCCCGCGGCGCGGCTACATCTTCCTTCAAGACCACGGCGCCCCCGTCTGGTTCCGAAACATCTACATCAAGAAGCTCGACAAGGCGGCAAGGGATGCCGGGAAGGAATAGGATGTCGGCCGCCACGCCGGCACGCCAGCAGCAGAATAGCCGTTGAACAGCGGGCGGCAAACGAGTATTCTCAACATTTTGGCGGCTTTGAACGTGGCATGGTACAGAGAACGTGACAACCTGGAGAATTCATGAACACCGGTAAACTCGTGCGGATGAATCGGATCTTCTCCCACCCCTCGGGCCGGCTCTGCTCGGTGGCGGTGGATCACCTCATGGGATATGGGGCGGGGCTCCCCGCGGGACTCCGCCACATTGTTACGACGCTGGCGGCGGTGGTTGCCGCCCGGCCCGACGCGGTGACGATGCACAAGGGAATCGCCGCTTCGGCGTGGCTTCCTTACGCGGGCCGGCTCCCCATGATCATCCAGAGCACGGCGCGCGGCCGGATGATTCCGCCCGCGAGCAATTTGCCGACCCCTTGGACGCCGTCCGGCTTGGGGCCGACGCTGTTGCCGTGGCTGCTTTTATTCGCGGCGAGACCGAGGGCCCTGCTTTGCGGGTCGTTGCCGACTGCGTTCGACAAGCCGCGGTGTACGACATGCCGGTGATCTGCCACATTTACCCGCGCGACAAGAATAAGGCCATTTCCTTCGATCCCGAGGACATCGCCTGGGCGGTGCGCTGCGCGGTGGAAGTTGGAGCCGACGTGGTGAAGACCCCTTACTGTGGCGACGTGGCGGCATTCGCCCAGATCGTCGCCGATTGCCCCGTGCCGCTGGTTGCCGCCGGCGGGCCGAAGGCCGATACGCTTCGCGCGGCGCTGGAGATGTTTACCGACGTCGTCCGCAGCGGCGCCCGCGGCGCCACCATCGGTCGAAACGTCTGGGGCTTCGAGCAGATCGGCGCGGCGGTGCATGCCTTCAAGGCGGTCATTCACGACGGCAAGAGCGCCGACGAGGCTCTCAAGCAGGCCGGGCTGGCCGAAACGGTCGGAGACAAACGGTGATGGTCACTCCGCGCGAGCGAGTGCTCACGGCGATCCGTCACGAGCAACCCGATCGGGTTCCGTGGCATTTCACCTTCACCGTGCCCGCCCGAAAGAAAGCGGAATCCTACTATGGCGGCGCCAATCTGGACGAGACGCTCGACAATCATCTCGCCGCATACCGGCCCCATTCCTTTTTCTTGCAGGAGATTCGGCCCGGCTATTGGCGCGATGAGTTCGGGGTCGTGTGGAACCGCACCGTCGATAAAGACATCGGCGTCGTGGATGACTACCTTCTGAAGTCGCGCAGCCTGGCCGACTATGCGTTTCCCGATCCACACAATCCCAAGCGATACGAAAAGCTGCCGGCTTTTGTCGCCGCCCAGTCCAGCCGTTTTCGCTACGTGAGTATGGCCTACTCGCTGTTCGAGCGGGCGTGGTCGTTGCGCGGCATGACCGATCTGATGATCGATATGATGGAGGCGCCGTGGTTCGTCGACGACCTGCTCGACGCGATCACCGCTTTCAATTGCGGCGTTCTCGATGAGGTGTTGCGTTACGACATCGACTGCGTGCGGCTCGGCGACGACTGGGGGCAGCAGCACGGGCTGATCTTCGGCGGCCGGCTGTGGCGCCGCTTCATCAAGCCGCGGCTGGCCCGAATGTACGGCATGGTGAAGCAAGCGGGCAAAGCCGTGATGATCCACTGCTGCGGCCGCGTGCAGGAGCTGTTTCCCGAGTTGATCGAATTGGGCGTGGACGTCTTCAACCCGTTCCAGCCCGAGGTGATGAACCCCTACGAGATCAAAAAGCAGTTCGGTGGCGACTTGACGTTTTTCGGCGGAATGAGCGTGCAGAAACTTCTGCCGTTCGGCACGCCGCAAGAGATTCGCGACGAGACGTGCCGGCTGATGGAGCAGGTGGGCCGCGGCGGCGGCTTCATCATCGCCCCGTCCCACGACATGCCCGGCGACATCCCGATCGAAAACATGGTGGCGTTTATCGAAACAGTACGAAATGGAGGATCGTGAAATGGCGAGACCGATTACGTTGTGTGCGGGCCAATGGGCCGATCTGCCGCTGGAAACGCTTTGCGCCAAGGCCAAGGATTTCGGCTTCGACGGCCTCGAACTGTGCTGCGGCGGCAATCAATTTGACGTCTCGAAGGCGATGGCCGATCCAGACTACGGCCCCAACCAGCGGCAAACGCTGGCCAAATATGGCCTGAAGATGTTTTCGCTGAGCAATCATCTGGTAGGTCAGGCGATTCTAGACCCGCTCGATGCCCGGCATAAGGCGATCCTGCCGTCGTACGTCTGGGGCGACGGCAATCCCGACGGCGTCCACGCCCGGGCCGCGGAAGATATGAAGAACTGCGCCCGAGCGGCGCACGCAACTCGGCCTCGGCGTGGTCAACGGCTTCACCGGCTCGAGCATCTGGCACCTGCTCTACTCCTTCCCCCCGGTCCCGCCCGCGACGATCGACGCCGGCTTCAAGCTGCTGGCCGAGCGATTCCACCCGATCCTCGACGTCTTCGCCGAGTGCAAGGTGAAGTTCGCCCTGGAGGTCCATCCGACGGAAATCGCCTTCGATCTCTACACGGCCGAACGGGCGGTGGAAGCGCTCGACCGGCGTCCCGAGTTCGGCTTCAATTTCGATCCCAGCCACCTGATCTGGCAGGGCGTCGATCCGGCCAAGTTCATTCGCAAGTTCCCCGACCGGATTTACCACGTGCACATGAAAGACGCGATCGTCACGCTGGACGGTTGGAGCGGGATTCTTTCGAGCCATCTGAACTTCGGCGACGCACGGCGCGGATGGGATTTCCGCTCGCTCGGGTGCGGCGGCGTCGATTTCGAGAGCATCATCCGCGCGCTGAACGACGCCGGCTACAACGGCCCGCTCTCGGTCGAGTGGGAAGACAGCGGCATGGAGCGCGAACGCGGCGCCCGCGAAGCGCTCGAATTCGTGAAGAAGCTCGACTTCGAGCCGAGCCGCGTGGCGTTCGATTCGGCCTTCGAGAAGAAGTAGGCGGTTTGGAGCATAACGGAAAGGTGAGATTCGATGAGTTCCGATAATCAACGGTTGGCGGCCGAACTTGAAGAAGCCTTGGCCGAGTTGCCCATGTTCGACGTGCATACGCACCTGGTCGGCGGCCATCTGGGCGCCCGCGGGCTGCACGACATCATGCTCTACCACATGGTCGTGAGCGATCTCTACGCGGCCGGTTGCCCCGACGGGGCGCGGCTGACGCAATTCCCCGGCTGGCCGACGCCGGAAGAAGCCGAGCAGCGCATCACCAGGGCGATTCCGTATCTTCCCAGGATCCGCAACACGAGTTGCTCGTGGGGGCTGCGGATGATCCTCGAAGACCTCTACAATTGGCGCGAGCCGATCACCGCCGACAACTGGCGGCGGCTCGACGCGATGGTCCGCGAGCGGGCCGACGACCGCGGCCGCTGGTATTCGATCTTCGACCGGCTGAACATCCAGCGGACCTGCACCGAAAGCGCCCGCCGCGGCGGCGGCGAAGACGATGCCCGCTTACAATACTCGACCGAATGGTGCTTCTTCGCCCGCACGCAATGGGGCGAGTTCGACACCGCCTTGTACGAGTTGGAGCGTGCCTGGGGCCGAACCCCCGAGTTCGCCACGCCCATCGGCGGCGGGCAGCGTCCGCCCACCGACCGAACGATCCGCACGCTCGACGACGTTTACGCCGCCGTAAAACACTACGTCGATAACCTTCCTTACGACCTGATCATTTCCACGGCCGCCGGAATCTCCACCGACATCGACTATCTGCCGGTGAGCGACGCCGAAATGGCCGCCGCCTTGTCGCGGCGGGCGCAGGCCGGCCCGGCGGAACGGGATACCTATGCGTCGTACGTCCAGGAGTTGTTCCTGACGGCGCTCGAAAAGCACGGCGATCACATCGTCTTTCAATTCAGCATCGGCGCCGAGCCGCTGCCGTTTGAGACCGGCAGCCGGCTCTCGCAACGGACGATCGGGCAGGTGGCCGAGATGGCGGCTCGCCATCCCGGGCTGCGATTCCAGTGCTTCGTCGCCAGCCGCCACGCGAACCAGTCGCTCTGCACGCTTGGCCCGCGAGTTGCCCAATTTCAGCCTGGCCGGCTACTGGTGGCACAATTTCTTCCCCCACATCATCCGTCAGATCATGGCCGAGCGGCTCGACATGCTCCCGGTCAACAAGCAGGTGGGCTTCTTCTCCGACGCCTATTGCGTGGAATGGATCTATGGCAAGGTGCTGCTGGTGCGAAAGCAACTGGCCCGCGTGCTGGCCGAAAAGATCGAGCAGGGCCAGTACAGCCGAGACGATGCAGTGGCGATCGCCAGGGCGATTCTGTTCGAGTCGCCGCAGACGCTACTGGGCATGGTGGCCCGAAGCAAGTAAGGGGCCGTAACAGGATAACTTGCAAAATTCATCGTAGGGCGGACTTTAGTCCGCCTAGTAAATACGAGGCGGATTGAAATCCGCCCTACAGCAAAATGAACGACTACGGCAACGGAAAATCGACTGGTCTGGAGCAGACGGTTTCGGGGAAGATTCTCACGGGATTCGTGCCCGGCGACGTTTCCATGGCTGCCGGCGACCGCCAGGTGCTGCGCAAGCTGGCGGAAAGGGTGGCGGCCATCGCCACCGGCCCGAAAATGGCCGACACCCGCCGCTTGTGGACCAGGCACAACCGGCTCGAACGCGGCCGGCCGCTTTTCTTCTGCGACCCCGAGAACGGCTGGAACGAGATCATCACCGAGGCGCAGATGCAGTGCCGGGGCAAGCTGGCCCGCCGCTGGGAAATGGACCTCCGCAAAGACATCTTCTCGGGCGAAGTGCTGAGCGACGACAAGCCCGTCGAGCCCTATTTCGACGTCCCTTACACCGCCGCGCCCGACGATTGGGGACTCGTGCCCACTTACCACAAGACCAGCGCGTCGGGTTCGTACGTCTGGGAGGGCGCGCTGAAGGATTACGCCGCCGACCTGAAAAAGCTCCACTCCCCGCGGGTGCAGATCGATTGGGAGACCACCAACGGCTGCCTGGAGATCGCCAAGGACGTTTTCGGCGACCTGTTGACGGTTCGGCTGAAGGGCCCGTGGTGGTGGTCGCTGGGACTGACGTACTTGGCCGCCACCTTCCGCGGCCTGCAACAGATGCTCTGCGATTTTCTGGAAAACCCCGACGGACTGAAAGAGCTGCTCTCGATCATTTCGCGTGGACAGCTCGACAAGCTCGACTACCTCGAAGCCAACCATCTGCTGGGCCTGAACAACGACGGCTCGTACGTCGGTTCCGGCGGCTACGGCTTCAGCGACCAGTTGCCGCAGCCCGACATGACCGATCGCGTCCGCCCCTGCGACCTATGGGGCTTTACCGAGAGCCAGGAGACGGTCCACGTCTCGCCGAAGATGTATGCGGAGTTCATCTTCCCCTACGAGAAGCCGATCATGGACCGTTTCGGGCTGACCTGCTACGGCTGTTGCGAGCCGCTGCACGGCCGCTGGGAAACGGTCAAGCGGCATCACCGCCTTCGCCGCGTGTCGTGTTCCGCCTGGGTGAACGTCGAAAAGATGGCCGAAGCCCTCGGCGACAAGTACATTTTCTCGTTCAAACCCAATCCCGCCGCCCTGGCCGTGCCGGAACTGAACGCCGAAGTCAATCCGCAAAGGGCTGCGAGAGACTTTGGAGAAGACAAGAGGCTGCGTTGTTGAAATCATCATGAAAGACAACCATACCTTGGCCAACCGGCCGGAGAATGCGGTCACCTGGTGCCGGATCGCCAAAGAAGAACTGGAACGGACTCGCATGTAACACAACTTGTAGAAGTCGCCTCCTACAAAGCACACTGAGGACTCGCCAATATGAAACTCGGCATCGACTCTTACGCCACTCGCAACAGCGGGCTCGATCCGGTCGGCGTGCTCGGCCTGGCCGCCGAATTGGGGCTGGCCGGAGTCCTGTTCGAACTTTCGCCCTTCCAGTCGTTCCGCGACGACGACCTGGCGAAAACTCGTGCCTTTGCCGCAGAAAGGCGGCTCTATATCGAATTCGGCATGGGCTCGATCCTCCGCTGGCACCCGATGGCCGAAAAGGGACGCCAATTGCTGGCCGATGCCGGCTACGATACGCGCGTGTCCGACGCCAGGATCGTCATCGACCATCTCGAAGTCGCCCGGAAGCTCGGCTCGCCCATCCTTCGCTGCGTGGCGGGCAATCTCTTCGTCCGCGACCAGGGGTACGACATGGTCGCGACCGCCGACGAAGTGGTCGCCATCCTCCGCGAGGCCTGCCGAGCCGCCGAAGAGGTGGGAATGAAGATCGCGATGGAAAACCACGCCGATTTCACCGTGCGCGAGCTCGCCTCGATTCATTCGCGGATCAACAGTCCGGCCTTCGGTTTTACGCTCGATTGCGCGAATTTGGCGTTCGATCTGGACAACCCCTTGCGATTGGCCGAGATTTTGGCGCCGCACGCCTTGACGACGCACTTCAAGAATTACCGGATCATTCGCACCGGCGAGGGGCTCGCCCTGCAAAACGGCGCCCTGGGCGACGGCGACATCGACCTGCCCGCAATCGCCGCGATGTTGACGAAGTACAATCCCGAGATCAACTTGAACATTGAAATCCACTCGCAATTCGCCCCATTCAAGTTGAACATTCTCAGCCCGGCCTATTGGGCGCGCCATCCCGCACCACCGGCCGATGGTCTGGCGTGGTACTTGGCGAAGGCGTGGGGCCGGGCGATGCTCGATCCGTGGCCCGAGAGTCTGCCGGACGGGCCGGCTGCATGGCAGCGCGAAGCCGAGGATGTCCGCTCGTCCATTCGCTGGGCGCGGCGAGAGTTGGCTCAATACCTGACAACATAGGCGCCGCAAGAGAATACGTCGTTCATTTTCTCGTAGGGCGGACTTCAGTCCGCCTTGCAGACACGAGGCGGATTGATAGCCGCCTCGCAATCACGGGCCCGATCAATCTTTTGCAGCTTCATAGACCAAAACGAACTGGAGCGACGATATGGCAATCAACAGCGTAAAACCCGGACCGCGGAAAGAACTTCGCATCGGCATGCTCGGCTGCGGCTTCATGGGCAAGTGCCACAGCAATGCCTACAAGAAGACACCGTATTTCTATCCCACGGCAGGGTTCACGACGCGCCTGGCGGTCCTTTGCGATCAAAAAGCCGAGATCGTCGAGCGCGAGGCCGCACGTTACGGCTACGAAGCCTACTGCACCGACTGGAAGGAGTTGGTCGGCGATGCGCGGATCGACGTCTTCGACAATTGCGGCCCCGATCCGGTTCACCCCGACCCGTGCATCGCCGCGCTGAAGGCCGGCAAGCACGTGATCTGCGAGAAGCCGATGGCGATTCGCGTGGAAGACGCCCGGCGAATGCGCGATGCGGCCGCGGCGGCAACCGGCAAGTCGATGTGCACGTTCAACTACCGCTTCATGCCCGCCGTGCGGTTTGCCAAAGACCTGATCGCCGCCGGACGGATCGGCACGATTTATCACATCCGCATCCATTACCTGCAAATGGTCGGCCACGATCCGACGCTCCCGCCCGACAAGGTGTGGTATTCGACCTGGCCGTACTCGGGCGGCCTGCAAGGGATCGGCAGCCACGCCATCGACCAGTGCCGTTTCCTCGTCGGCGAAATCGCCAGCGTCTCGGCCTTGGTGCGAACGTTCAACAAGGACAGGGCGATTACGAGTTTCGGCTGCCCGCCGGAGGTCACTTCCGATGAAGGCACGGCCGCGCTGCTCGACTTTGAGAACGGCGCGATCGGAGTGCTGGAATCCTCGCTCGTTGCCACCGGCAGGAAGAACTATCTCAGTTGGGAGATCAACGGCTCCCACGGTTCGCTTCGCTGGGACCTGGAGCACCCCAACAGCCTCTTCGCCTGCCTCGACCGAGGCGAGCCCGACGATTCCCTGCTCGGCTTCACGGAAATCTCCGTGACGGAGAGCTGCCACCCGTACGTCGGCGCATGGTGGCCGCAGGGGCACAACATCGGCTGGGAGCATGGTCAGATCATCGAGAAGTTCCATTTCCTCGACGCCGTGGCCAACGACAAACCGTTGAATCCCTGCAATGCCACCTTTGAAGACGGCTACCGCGTGGCGATCATCATCGATGCCATGCGCCGCTCCAGCCGAACGGGACAGCGAGTTCCGATCGAGTTCTGATCCTCATCTCTCACGGTGGGGCAGACATTCTTGTCTGCCCCGTGAGATGCGGCAACTCTGGCAGACAGGAATGTCTGCCCCACCGACTTTAGCAACGATCTCTCAACTTGTCTGTTCGAGCTGCGGCATCTTCAGCGTCCGAGTTTGAACGCCGACCTTGGCCAAGATTGCGTAAAGCACGAATCCGACGATGAACGCCGCGACCGGCGGACAGGGGATGGCGGGGATAATGCCGCTGAGGGCGGGAACCAATCCTGCGCCGCCCACCACGAACCCGACCGCCCACGAAATCCAGCCCGCCGGATTGAAACCGGCGCGGGGTCCCGACCATTTGCAGCCTGCCAGCAGGTAATCGGCCGCCATCGCACCGCAGATCGGCCCGAACGACGCACCGATCACAGTGAACACCCCGATCACATCGCCTGCCAACCCCGTGACGGCCAGCAGGACGCTCCCCAGCGTGCCGAATCCGACCGAAATCCACGGATTGATCTTTGGCAAGGTGGTTTTGAAGCTGTTGGCGGCGATGAACGATGAAAAGCAGGAGGACGGGAAAGTCGCCAAGGCAAGAATCCAAAGGAGGATGTCGGCGGGGCCTTTGCCCATGATTGTGGCCAGCAGATCGGTAGCCCGAAGATCCGCGCCGTTGGGGCTGAGTCCCATGCCGCTGCTTCCGGCGACGGCCATCATGGCCACTCCCCCGGCCACGAGGGTCGCAAGGACGATGCCCACAAGGCCGCCAAGATGGACGTCGCGGGTGTTTCGATTGTTCATGCCAAAATCGACGCCGGCGGCCCCCGCGGTGGCGAAGAATCCGACGATGTAGGTGAGAATCAGGCAAAACGCCAAGGGCGCGGACAAAGCCTCTTTGGCGTGCAATGTGACGCCGTCCTTTACCGGCACTTCCATTCCCGCTCTGACAAGCGCCTGCGGCTCGAAATGGGCCAAGCCACCGAATGTGCCGAACGCCAAAATGGCCAAGGTGATAAGCGGAATGATCGGGGCGAAGGTGTTGATCCGCCCGACGTAGCGGATGCCCTTCATCCCCACGAACGCCGCAGCCACGGCCCAAACGGTCGCCACGACGCCGCACGCCAACGATCCCGGCTTTCCGTGGAACGGCTTACATAACAGACAGCCAGCGGCAAAAGAACTGACCCCCAGCCAACCGAATTGCAGCAGACCCATTAGGAAGCCAGGCATGATAAAGCCGCCGTACGCCCCGTAGGTTGAAGTTCCCACGACGTACAGGGGCATACTGCTCTTGAATCCAAGCAAACCGGGGACAAGGTAGAACAGAAAATGGCAGATCAAGGCCGCGACGACGATGCCCGCCAAGGCCACAAACAGACCGTGAGACAGAACCCCGCCGGCAAAGGCCGAAAACTGGCCCATGTCCTTATTGATGCCGCTCCCGACGGCGATGTCTTGCCAAAAAACGAACCACAACATCACGCCCGCGTAGGTCTGCGCCGAACTCAGATACCACGGCACGCGGTTCGTCTTCGGCACCGGCTGCACGACTGCCAGATAATTCGGAAGCGAATCCATCGGATACCTCACGTCAAAGGCTGGTGGCGGAATTGTGACCGCCCGCCAATATATCACGGCCGCCAAAGAGCGTGAATAGCCAATTCGCAACAATGTGTGATTTCAGATGGCCCCGTCCGAACGGTTGTCTAGGTAGGGGCAATCCGCTATGATATTCGTGCGTCGGTCACGTGCCGCAAACGGCTACGCCGGGAGGTTGAATCATGCTCGATTCACTGCGACGAGAGGTGTGCTTGGCCAACCGCGAACTGCTCGAATGCGGCCTGGTCACGCTGACTTGGGGCAATGCGAGCGGGCTCGATCCAAAGCGGCGGCTGGTCGTCATCAAGCCAAGCGGCGTCCGCTACGACACCATCGGCCCGGCCGACATGGTCATCGTCGATCTGGAGGGCAAAGTCGTCGAAGGCAAGCTCCGGCCGTCGAGCGACACGCCCGCCCATCTTGCCCTGTACCGGGCTTTCGAGAAGATCGGCGGCATCGTCCATACGCACAGCCGGCACGCCACCATGTTCGCCCAGGCAAGGCACGAGATTCCTTGCCTCGGCACGACGCACGCCGATCATTTTTGCGGCCCGGTCCCCGTCACTCGCCCGCTGGCCGAATCCGAGGTGGCTGCCGATTACGAAGAAAATACCGGACGGGTGATCGTCGAACGCTTTGCCACGCTTGACCCTATGACCATGCCGGCCGTGCTGGTTGCGGGGCACGGCCCGTTCACCTGGGGCGCGTAACGTCGCTCGGGCGGTGCAAAACGCCATCGCCCTGGAGGCCGTCGCCGAAATGGTGCTCGGCAGTTGGCTGATCGATCGGCACGCCGGCGAATTGGAGAGCTACGTTCTCGAAAAACACCACCAGCGAAAGCATGGCGCCGGCGCGTACTACGGTCAGGAATAAGAGTGATGGGAGAAACGGGAGCGACAACGAACCGTTCATGACCCACCCGTCAACTTCGCTGGAACGAAGCATTCTACGGCGCGTACAGAGCATTCAAGAACTGACAACATCTCTGCTTCGCTTTCCAAGCCGCTTGCGGCTTCGCCAAGCGTCGCGATCGCTCGCCTCAAGAAACGCAAACCGCCGGCAAGACGCCGGCGGCTGCTCAGCAGCTCTCCCTGTGCCGCATCGGGCTACGGAAACAACGCACAAGCTCCCACCCACGTCGTGCTCTCGAAAAACAAGCCGCGAATGCTGATCGGCAACGGATCGAACAGATACGGAGCACAATCGCCCGGCCGGTAATAGCCCAGCGTGTAGACGCACTCGTTGGGCAATTCGAGGCCCATCTTATACGGAAGGATCGGAATCGTGCAGAAGAAGTTGGCGGCCGATGCGAACGGCTGCACCCACGGCCCCGCCATGTGCCCGTAACGCTCCAACTGCACGTCCTCGAAGTAGAGCGGCTTGTGACAAAGCTGCGACGCCGTCCACGTAAAAGTGACCGGCGCAAAGCAGCGCGCCTGGAAAGCCTCGTCGCCCAACGGGCAATCGCGAGGCAGCTCCCCCTCCGACGGCGTGATATTCGTGTTCAGTTCGCTTATGTGCTTCAAGTCCTTCGGCGAGGGACAGCCCGCCTTCAGACTGTGGCTCCGCGGGGTCAATTCCTTCTGCAGCAACGGGTTCGTCGGCGCATTGTTGTTGCCGTTGGCAATCGGCGGCAGCTCCTCGCTGGGCGCCCCGTTCTTCTTGCGGAGCGATTTGCTCCATGCCTCGGAGGATGGCTGCAACTCCTGAGCGGGCTGCACCCCGCACGACGGCTGCTCACAGGCTTCGGGCGTCGTGCATTGCGTCCGCTTTACGGCCGAATCGGCACAAGCCGGCTCCGAGCGATTCGCAAGCCATTTCAGCCGGCTGCCGGCCTTGCCAGTCGTATAGCTGACGGCCTTCACCGCGGATTGATCCGCCTTGGAATCATCGGAAGCCCGAACGGCCTGCGATCCGGCAAATATCCCCGCCAGAATGCCGACGAGCAACGCGGCTCCATCTAAGAGTCGCCGGCGACGTACTCCGTGCTATAGTTGGGCGCTTCCTGCGTAATGGTGATGTCATGAGGGTGACTCTCCCGCACACTGGCTGACGTGACTTGGATAAATCGCGCATCCGTGCGCAATTCCTCGATGGTTCGCGTTCCGCAATAGCCCATGCCCGCCCGCAATCCGCCTACAAGCTGATAGACGAACGGTCCCAACGGTCCCTTGAAGGGGACTCGCCCTTCGACGCCCTCGGGCACCAGCTTGTCCGGCCCGCGCGAACCGCCTTGACGGTATCGCTCGCTCGAACCGTGTACCATGGCGCCCAATGAGCCCATGCCTCGGTAAACCTTGAACGTTCTCCCTTGGAAGAGAATTTGTGCGCCGGGGCTTTCCTGCAAGCCCGCGAACAGTCCTCCGATCATCACCACGTGCGCCCCGGCGGCAATCGCTTTCGTCAAGTCGCCGGAGTAGCGGATTCCGCCGTCGGCGATGACGGGGATTTCGCTCTTCTCGGCAACCTGCACGGCGTCGTGGATCGCGGTAATCTGTGGAACTCCGACGCCGGAAATCACACGGGTGGTGCAGATCGACCCCGGTCCGATGCCAACCTTCACCGCGTCGGCGCCGGCGGCGATCAGATCCTTGCACCCGTCGGCCGTGGCCACATTGCCGGCCACGACGTCAATGTCCCACTGCTTCTTTATGCTCCTGACGGTTTCGATGACGTTGGCCGAGTGCCCGTGGGCGCTGTCCACCACGAGCACATCGACCCCCTTGCGAATGAGGGCCTCGGCCCGCTGGTAATCGCGAACACCCACGGCGGCGCCAACTCTCAGCCTTCCCTGCCCATCTTTGCAGGCTTGCGGAAAGCGCCGCATCATATCAATGTCTTTGATCGTAATCAGTCCTGTCAGCCTCAAATCTTCGTCAACCAGCAAAAGCTTCTCCACCTTTTTTGCCATTAAAATCTTCTCAGCTTCCTCAAGCGTTACGGTTCCCGTCGCGGTGACGAGGTTTTCGCGGGTCATGACCTCGGAAGCCGGGAGCTTCCAATCTTCGAGAAAGCGAAGGTCGCGGCGGGTGATAATGCCCGCCAGGCGGCCGTCTGCGGTGGTGATCGGCAGGCCGGAGACGTTGTGCTGGTCCATGATTTCCCGCGCCCGGCCCACGCTGGCATCGGGTCGCAGGGTTTCGGGATTGAAAATGATGCCGTTCGCGCTCCGTTTGACCTTCTCGACCTCCTCGGCCTGGCGTTCGACCGACATGTTCTTATGGATGATGCCAACCCCCCCCACCAGTGCCAACGCGATCGCCATGTCGCATTCTGTGACGGTATCCATCGGCGAGCTGAGCATCGGGATGTTCAGTCGGATACGCTGGGTAAGCCGGGTCGAGACGTCGCAATCGGCGGGCACGACCTCGCTATATCGCGGCTCGAGCAGCACGTCATCGAACGTCAATCCCTGTTGCTCGCGTATTTTATGGTTCATGGCATCCGCTCCTTCGAGGCTGGGCAGAGGGTAAACCCCGTATTATTGCCAATTCGCCGCCGATTGCAATGCGCCCGGCGACTGGAAATGGTGAAAGTTTGAGCGTCTTGATTGTGGGTGGGAAATTCGGTATTAAGTTGCTTTTGCAAGGAGGTTTACCTATTTTCCGCCGAACCAGGAGGGGAAGGCTATGGATCGCACGCCTGAGGAATTGGCCGAAGTCCAACGTGTACATGATGTTTTGTCGAAAGCGATGGATCGAGAGATCTGGCAAATCGCCGAGTTAATGGTTGGTAAGCGGGACGACCAGTTGTTTGGCGAGACCGAGTTCATTTTGCGGGACAAGGTGCTGCGGATGGGGGCGCAGGCTTTGGAAGCAACGGTCAACGACCGAAAAAAAGGGGGTACCAAGGCAGCAGCGTTGTCTGCCCCGATTGCGGCGGCGACGCACGTTTCGTCGGCTGGCGGACGCGGGCCATCGTGAGCTTGATGGGGCCGATCGGCGTTGACACGGCCTACTATCACTGCCGGCATTGCCGATGTGGTCACAAGCCGTGGGAGCGCGCCCTGCAATTGAAGCCGATCAGGCTGACTGCCGCATCAGAAGAGATCGTGGCGATGGCTGGCATGTTAGGCAGCTTCGCCCACGGCGCCGAGTGGGTGTTGCAGAAAATGGCAGGGCTGCGACTAAGCGAATCCACCGTCGAGCGAACCACGGAAGCCGCTGGCCGGCGCGTTCGCCAGCAACTCGACGCGGGACAATCTCTTGGTCCAACGCGGGAATGGCAGTGGCAACGCGATTCGCGCGGACAACGCTGTGCCTACATCAGTCTCGACGCCACGGGTGTGCGTCAACAAGGTCCCGGCGGCATACGCGCCGAGGGCCGAATGGCTTACGTGGGCATGGTCTACAACCCGCAAAGCGAGCACGATCCCAAGCGTCCGCCACCGCGTCAAGTACGCTATTTATCGGGGTTTTTCGAGCTCGACGACCTCGGACGGCAACTTCACCGCGAGGCATTGGAGGTGGGTTGGGCCAGCGCCGATCAACAGATCGCGCTGAGCGATGGCGGCGCGGGCTTGGAGTCGTTCTTCAAGCGATTTTTCCCCAAGGCAGTGCGCATTCTCGATTTCTACCATGTCAAGGAGTATCTGGTGGAATTAGGGCAGGCGCTGTATGGTGAAGACGAAGCCTCGCGACAAACGTGGCTCGACGACATGTGTCATCGCTTGAAACACGAAGGTGGCCAGACGGTGCGGCGGCGGTTGGAAGAGATGGAACTTGCAGCGGCCTCGTCGGCGGTTCGGGAAGTGCATCGCAAGACGCTGCAATACTTCCAGAATCACGAGCACCACATGGACTATCCGACCTATGTCGGCAACGGTTGGCAGATAGGTTCAGGCCCGGTGGAGTCGGCCTGCAAAACAGTGGTGGGAAACCGACTCAAAGGAGGCGGGATGCGTTGGGGCGAGGAAGGCTCGGATGCCGTCTGCCACCTCCGTGCCCTATACCTCAGCGAGCGCATCTGCTGGGACTCCTTCTGGAATCCTCCCCCCAACTGACGCCACCACAAATCTGACGCTCACACGACTTACGACGCCGTAGACGAGGCATCACATGCGACAGGCCCCAATCACGGCCCAGAGAGACGACACGATGAAGCGCAACCCGCTGGTATATGGGGTTGTGTTCGTGATGGTCGGATTGGTCTGCGTGCCTTGCACCTGGGCGCTGGATCAGACTACTGCCGTCAAGCTCTGCCGCGAGTATCTCACCAGCGAGAATCAGACAGAACGCCAAGAACTGTTGGTGCGGTTGGCCGATTATGAGGGCGAGATCGATCTGGTGCTTCAGTCGCTTGACAAGCGCACTTACCCGCCTGTCAAGCCGGGCTACTACGGCGAGGAGCACTTCGCTTCAGCAGACCTTCGCAAGAAGCACCCCGAGGATCTGCTCTACTTCGTCGTGCCGAAGGAATACCGGACGGACCAGCCCAGCGGGCTCATCGTGTTTCTGCACGGCGGTGGGCGCACGACCTCGCGCCATGCTCCGCGAGCGACGCTGTGGTTTCCCTTCGATGGCGCACCGCGATACAGCAGCCGGTCGGGCGACATGCTGGCTGCGACGGGCATGATTACCGTTGGACCTTCGGCGCCCTGGAACCCAAAATCCCCTTATCGCTGGTGCCTCGGCGGCGCGGATGACTACCTGGCCGATGTGATATTGGAGTGCAAGAGCCGCTTCAACATCGACCCGAACCGCGTGTTCCTGCTCGGTCATTCGATGGGCGGATTTGGGGCATACCACAATGCCCTGCGGCAACCCGACCGTTTCGCAGCCATTGTCGTCAACTCCGGCTCGTGGTCGCTCGGCTATTGGCCGGTGATCCGCGGCACGCCGCTGTGCATCGTCCAGGGCGAGCACGACGCCAGGCCCGGCGTCCGCTGGCACTATACCGACGTGGAATACGGTCGCTGGACGGACAAGATTCTCAGCCGCGAGAATCTCGACCACGTTTACATGGAACACGACAAGAACCACGCAATCGGCTACGGTCGAGAGAAGATTGCCGAGTACTTCGTCTCGGCCCACGACCTGCGCCGCGACCCCTATTACCCCCATGTGACCTTGGCTTCGCCTCAGGGTTTCAAGGAGTTCTGCTGTTCGCCCGTCGGCCACAACCGCTGGTTGACCCTCAACGAGGCGACCAAGGGAGATCTGAAATATGACGAACTGATCTCCCACAGCAACGGCGACTTCGACAGTTGGCGATTGGAGCACCGGCGGAGCAACCACCGCGGGGCAATGATCGACGCCGTCAATCGTGGCGACAACACGATTGCCGTCGCCACGCGGAACGTCGCCCGCTTCACCGTCTGGCTTCATCCCCGCATGGTGGACATCTCGAAACGGGTCGTGGTGAAGGTTGACGGCAAGGTGCGGTTTGACGACCGGGTCAAGCCATCTTTGGCGGCGGCCCTGGAATCGTACGAACGGAAGCGGGACTGGGGGATGATCTACCCTATCAAGATTGAATTGAGCACGCGCAACTGATGGTCGGCTTCATCGAGCTTCTGAAGAGGATGCGGCTCGTGGTTCAGCGGTCGGTGCTTCCGTGCGCGGCCGTCGCCTCGGTATTCGCCGCATTGGGCGTCGTGGCAGCCCAGACGTCGTCTGCCGAGGAGAACGGCGGCAGGACGTCAAACCGCTCACACGCCAGATCTGAAGACCCGCGACAACTCGGCAAGAAGGAGATTCTGGCAAGATCTGAAACCGTTTTTCCCGTGGGCGACGACCTCGTCCTGCGGGGCTACAGCAACCGCCGCTGGATCGCCGGGCCCACAACGGTCAAACATGCCATCGTCATGATTCACGGCGTCCTGCGTAACCCGGACAACTATTATCTGCCGGCAAGACGTGCCCTTGACCAGAAATCTCAATTCACCACAGCCGCCCTGATCTCCGTAGGCTTCGACGATCGTGCATCCGCCCCCAAGAGCGTGCAGCGTCTGGCGCTGTTCGGCTCCGATTGGAAACACGGCGGCTTTGGCGGGCTGAACCCTGATGACCCGAGCAACAAGCTCAACTCTTTCCACGCAATGGATCGCGTCCTTGTTGACCTGACAAAGACTTACCCTCAACTCAAGAGAATCACGCTGATCGGTCACTCGGCCGGCGGCACAGTTCGTGGATCGCTATTCGGTGCTGAGTTCGATCGCCGCCAAAATACCTGGGGTCGCGTTCCAATTTGTGGCTCTTGCTCCCTCGACGGTCTTGTATCCCAGCGAACTGCGTCCGGAAGTTGACGGGCAGGAAAGGCTTTCTTTCTCAGTGCCCTCCGGTGCTCGCGACTACAATGAGTATCCCTACGGATTGAGTGCTTCGCCTCTTCTTGAGCGGCTGATTGGAAATCCGGCCGCAAACCGTGCCCGGCTGGTCGACAGGCTGCTCAACCGCGACATCGTGTTTGCGGTAGGCTGCGAAGACACGACGTCGGCCTATCTTGACCGAGGTCGTTTCGCCAACACTCAAGGACCGAATCGTTACGCGAGACTGAAGTACTTCGTCGAGTTTCTAAAGACCAAGTACCATTCGACAAGCAATCGTCTGCTGCCGATCGCAGGCGTTGGTCATTACTCGCAGAAGCTGATAGGATCCAAGGAAATGAGCGAGTTCTTCTCGGATCGCTGAGTTGTTGCGGCCATCGGCGTCGGCAGACGCCTCCCGCAGTCTGAGAAGCCGACGCGTTCGGTCTTACAAGCCAACCCACTTGCCGATGGTGTTCATCAAGCCGCTGCCGATCGACGAGGGTTGCTCCCAACTCCACATGCTTCGCACGCAGGTCGTACATCATGATTCCGCAGAGGCTCAGCAGCACGCTGCAGACGGCCAGGCCGGCGATTTGCCAACCGGTGTAGGGTGGTTCGGCGAGCGCGGCGGCAGGGGAGATGACGGCGGCGCCTTCGGCCAGCGCGCTGGGCTGGGCGCCCAACACCGCCGGACCGGCCAGCGGCCCGCCGACGCCCATCTCCAGACCCGGCGGGACGCTGATGTCTTCGTCGATCATCGCGGCCATCGACACGCCGGAGCCGGCGCCGATCATGGTGCCCGACTCCTCGCCCTCGGTGTCGAGCGCAATCACCTGCGACCCGCTTTCCGAACCGTCCGTGTCGGTGGTTTCTTCCAAGGGGGTCAGCAGGAAATCGTCGTCGGTTTTCAGTTCGCCCGCGCCGGGCGCAACGGGGGCGGCGAGCATGTCGCTCTCGCTAAGCTCCAACGACTCTTCGGCGGGGGCGGCGAGATTGACGGGCGTATCGAGCGAAAAGCCGCTGTCGGACGGATCGACCAGCGAGATGCCGCTGTCGCTGCCGAGGCTGATGTTGCTGCTCAGGCTGCCGCTGCTGCCGCCGAGGACCAACTCGTCGTCCTTGCCCTTTCCGCCGAGATCGACGGCCGAGCTTCCGCCCGACGATTTTCCGACGGCCACTCCGGAACTGTCGCCGAGCGTGAGATTGTCGAGGCTCAAATCGTCGGGCTTCGCCCCCTTCGAGTCGCTCGGCTTCTTCTTTGCGGCAATCGGCACTACCGGCTCGTCGGCCAACGCGCTGAGGGCCAGATCGCTCTCGGCCAAGTGCACGTCGCCGCCGGCGGGCAGGCGGGCCGCGGGGTTCAAACCGATGACAGTGCCGGACAGCCCGGGGTCGGACTGCCCGAGTTCCACTTCGCTCAAAAGCACGTCGCCGCCGTCTTCCTCCGCGGCCGCTTTCGCCTGGGGCAAATCCTTGGCGAGCCGATCGATGTCTTCCACCTTGAACTTCCAGTCGGCGCCGTCGCGGTATCCGTGAAGCTCGCGATGCTCCAACATGTGCTTGATCTGATCGACGGTCTTGCCAAGGATCTTCGCCGTCTCCGCGGAATTGTAGTACTTCTGAGCCATAGCGATCTCGTTTGCCTTCCTTCTGCCGTTCGGTTCGCGCTTCCCTTCGGGGCGCGGCTAAACGTCCGGCTTACTTCTGTTCCCACATCGAGCGAATTTGCTGCGGGAGCGGTTCATCGGTGTTCAAATGGTCGATTTGCAGATCCCAGTGGATGTTGCGGACGCTTCTGAGCGTGATCTTTCCGGTTATCGTGTCGATGTGGTACACGCCCAGGACCTGCTGTCGCGGATCGACGACGGTGAGCATCTGGACTCTCTCGCCCAGCGCGGTCGGCACTACGATCAACTCGCTGCCGGTCACGGCCGCCGGAGCCGGCAACGCGAGCGCCCCGCGTTGCGGCAATGCCTCGCCACGTTGTTCGGCCATGGCGGCCGCCGCCATGACGAGCCCCATGCCCACCAGGGTTCCCAGTATCACGCGCTTCATGATTCACCTTTCGGGTTGATCAACTAGGGAAACTGGGATCCCTTACCTCTATTGTAAAAGCCCAGGTTTCCGTTGCAAGTAAATTCCTCTAGATGGGGGTCCAGGCCGATCGGAGCCGCAAGCGGCTGGCCGGCATCTGATCGGGCTGAACGCCTGCGGCCGTTTCCGAGCCAGTAACCCGTTGCAAGACAAGGATTTACGCCTTCGACTGGTTGAGACGCCACAGGGCGGAGCGAAGTCTATCGACCCCCGCAGGCCAAGGCAAGGGCAACCGGTCAGGAAACCGTGATGCCGCGGCCGTCATGGGGGGAAGTCAGGACAAGTTAGAGGGGCAAGAAAACCGCCAAGTTGCGATTGTGTCGAATCGGCGTTCCGGCGACAATGCCCGCTCCTCAAAGACGCCTGCACCCAGATAAGGCGAAATGGACTTCGCGTAAGACCAGGAGGGAACCGATGGTCACACTACAGGTGGCCTTTGCGGCCATGGCATTGTCGGGCGTCGGCCAGACAGTATTGCTCGACTTCTATTCCGACTCGTGCGGCCCCTGCCGCGAGATGAACCCGACCGTCCAAGCGTTGATCAACGCCGGCTATCCGGTGCAACGCGTGAACGTCGCCAAGAACCGGGCGCTGGCCGCCAAGTACGGCATCTATAGCATCCCGTGCTTCGTGATGGTGGTCGAGGGGCGGGAAGTGGATCGCGTGGTGGGCCAGACGTCGATGAGCCGTCTGCGGGAAATGTGCGAAGCGGGCCTGCCGGCCGCTCGTGCCAGTCGCCCGCCGCCGATGCTTGCCGTCAACGGCGATTCGCCGGCACAGCCGGTCCCGTTGACGCCGCCGCCGGGTCCGTCTTCCCCGCCATCTCCAACATCGCCTCCATCATTCGATCCGTGGGGGCCGGCCGGCGCCGGTCAGCAAGCTCCCGCTCCGTTGAAAGCCCCGAGCGGCGTTTCGGATGCGGCGCTGTTGGCTGCCAGCGTGCGGTTGCGGGTTGAAGATCCCGACGGGCGTTCGTGCGGCTCGGGAACGATCATCGACAGCCGCGCTGGCGAGGCGCTGATACTCACCTGCGGCCACATCTTCCGCGATTCGCAAGGCAAAGGTCGAGTTACGGTCGATCTATTTGGATCGGGTGAGCCGCAACAGGTCGTCGGCGAGCGAGTCTGGTTCGATCTTACCCGCGACGTGGGCCTAGTGACGATTCGCACGCCGGGCCCGGTGGCTGTGGCTCGTTTGGCGCCGCCGGATTACAAGATTACCCCGGGCATGTCCGTGGTGAGCGTCGGCTGCAACGACGGCGATCCGCCGACAGTGCGGCACAGCCAGATAAATTCGTTGGACAAGGTTCAGGGACCGCCGAACCTTCAAGTGGCTGGTCAGCCGGTCGAGGGGCGCAGCGGCGGTGGACTGTTTTCCAGCGAAGGGTACGTTATCGGCGTGTGCAACGCCCGCGATCCGGAGCGGCAGGAGGGCCTTTTCGCCGCCCCGGCCACGATCTATGCCGAACTGGATCACGATCAGTTAGCCTTCGTCTACAAGTCGCCCAGCGGGACTCTGGACGGGGGTTCCCCTCGCGTTTCCCCCTCCCGGCAAGCGGTGCCCGGTCCGGCGCCTGGCGCGACCGACTGGGCCGCCGCGGGCTCTTCGCCGCCGACGCCGGGACCGGTTGTGCCGGCCACCGCGATCGAGCCGATCGGCAACCAGCCATTGCCGCTGCACGAGCAGGCGGCCTTGGAGGAGATTCGGCGGCAAGCGAAGGAGGGGGCGAAGATCATCATCGTCGTTTGTCCGCGCGGCAATCCCGAGGGGAAGGGGGACGTCATCGTGGTGGATCACGCCTCGCAGGGATTCGTCAAACAAGTCACGGCCGAGGGGCGACGGCAAGATCGGCGCTACGAGAACGAGACCTCGCTAGAGCTGCCCAAGCCGCAGAAGAAGCTCTCCGGCCCACGCAAGGTGATTCTCGAGTGGTCGCTGCCGCCGGGCGCTGCGGTGCCCAATCCGGCGTCCGCCACGCAATTGTAGGAGGCGACTCCCGTCGCCGATTTCTTGCTTCTGCCCCGTGCGCCACTGCTTGGAACAAGCAGTGCCGGGCCAGTCGGCTGCGCTTGGCAGTGCTTCTGCGAAGCAGTGGCACACTGCCGCGGAAGTCGCCTAGCACCCCGCTGCCATCGGCGTCGGGAGACGCCTCCCACGCTCGCTAAATTCCCGCGAATCGGCATGGCGGCGGCAGGGCACTTTTCACTATAATCCGCGGATAATTGTTTTCATGCGGGTTGCCCGATAACCGCAGGGTCGCCGATGATCGGACAAGGACGTCCGCATCCGTCGCAGGATCGCTGTATGCCGGTCGCCTGGAAGGCCGCCGCAAGCGCAGTCCAGCGCGCCGCGATTGCGCTGCTGGTGTTGTCGGCGGCGCGGGCGGCGCTGGCCGACGACCTGCGGGTGCGCATCGCCTGGGGCGGCGGTGCCGAACGCACGTGGCAGGGGACGATCTCCGTCAGCGACGGATCGATCTCCGAACCGCAGCCGCTGGGCACCGAAGCCGACGAACCGGGCTCGATGTGGCTCGACGGCAATCCGCCGAGCGACCACGCAGCGCTGGTGGTTCAACAGCGCAGCCCGCGCGGCTACGACGGCGTCGACGTGTCCGTTTCGGCGGCGCCCACCGCGAAACTGCTGGTGCATCTTTCGGCCGCCGACCAGCGCGATCACTCCGCAACCGTTGAAATCCCGCTGGCCGATCTCTCCGGCGAGTTCGTCAACAAAGAGCTCGACAATCAGGGCAACCGCCTGCTGGTGATGCGAGCGCCGGGCGATTCGCTCCGCGTGCGTTTTTCGCGGGAAAGCCTGGTGTTTGCGCCCGGCGAGACGTTCCGCTTCACGTTCGAGCCGCACGGGCTGCCTTTGCCCAAGGGGGGCAACGTACGGATCAAGATCCAACTGCTCGGCGGCGGGAAAGAGCTTTGGTCGCAGGAACCCGATACGCGGGGCGAGCAGACCGAGCCCATTCCGGTCGAAGTGCCTCTGCCGAACGTCGAGGGCGTTTACGACGTCGTCATTACGGCGGTGAACAGCCCGAAATGGTCGCAGGCGGTCCGCCAGCCGTTCAGTTGGAAGCGAACGATCGCCGAGCGCCGCGTGCAACTGCTGGTGCTCGATCCGCAACGTCGCCGCGGCGACAAGGCGACGCGCGAGCTGACGCAAGTGGTCGAGATCGATCCGGCGAACCCGCGATGGTACGACAAGTTCAACAAGCTGCCGCAGTTGCCAGTTGACGAAGCCGCGGCTGCGGATGCCGGAAGGGGCCGCTGGGAAACGATTGTCTCCAGACGCAGCGGCACCCGTTGGGCGAGTTGGCGCAGTTGAAAGCCGAACGCCGATTCGCCCGACGTGAGTTGGGAGGCGTACTGGCTGCCGATCGAATCAGCCCGGCCGGCCGCATATCGTCGAAATCGAGTATCCCAGCGACGTGCCGCAGACGTTGGGCGTCAGCATCCTGGAGCCGAACGGCGGCCGGCGGATTGGCGCCGCTGGTGGTCAATTCGAGCATGGCCAACACGGCCGAAGCGGTCGGCGTCGGCCGAGAAGCCGCGATGGCAGCGGCACCGCGTCGATCTTCTGGCCGCGCACCACCACGCCGCTGTTGTTGATCAGCAACGGGCGCGATCGGACGCCGGCCGTGTACGGCAAGATTCGCGTGCTGGCGGCCGGCCAGCGGCTGCCGCCGACGCTGCCCGACCGCGCCGGCGCCAACCGGCGGCTGCTGGCGGCGTATCTCGAACGCCCGCTGATTCCCGAAAACTTCGCGGCCGACGAGTCGCCTCGATTCCTGGAGCGGACGCAGCCTCGACGATTGGACGACGTTCTACGAAGGCGGCACGCGGCTGGTCGAGTATCTCAACCACGCCGGCTGCAACGGGCTGATGCTCGGCGTGCTGGCCGACGGCAGCACGATCTACCCCAGCGCGCTGTTGCAGCCCACGCCGCGGTACGACACCGGCGTGCTGTTCGCCTCGGCTCAGGATCCGGTCCGCAAGGACGTGTTGGAGATGCTGCTGCGGCTGTTCGACCGCGAGGATTTGCAGTTGATTCCGATGGTCGAGTTCGCCGCGCCGCTGCCGGAGCTGGAGGCGCTGCGCCGCGGCGGCGACCACGCCGCCGACGGAATCGAATGGATCGGGGCCGAAGGAACCAGTTTGTGCAATTCCTTGCCGCCGCAGCGCGGATTGGCGCCGTACTACAACGTGCTCGATCCGCGGGTGCAGCAGGCGATGCTCGGCGTGCTGCGGGAGTTGATTTCCCGCTACGCGCGGCATCCGTCGCTGACCGGCGTGGCCGTGCGGCTGTCGGCCGACGGCTACGCCCAACTGCCCGGCCCGGATTGGGGTCTCGACGACGCGACGATCGCCCGCTTCGAGCGCGACGCGAAACTGCAAGTGCCGGGCTACGGCCCGCAGCGATTCGCCCAGCGTGCGGCGTTCCTCGGCCAAGAGCCGCAACGCCGCGCGTGGCTGGAATGGCGGGCGGCGCAACTGGCCAAGTTCTACCGCCGCGCCTACGACGAGCTGGCCGCGATTCGCCCCGGCAGCCGCTTGTATCTGGCCGGCGCCGGCATGATCGGCGGTCCCGAACTCGATCGCGATCTGCGGCCATCGCTCCCGCATCCCACGACCGTCGCTTCGGCCCTGCTGCGAGTCGGCATCGACGCCCGGCACTATCGCGACGAACAGCAGCGGATCGTGCTGCTGCGGCCCGAACGCATCGCCGCCGGACGAAAACCTCGGCAGCCGCGCCGCCGACCTCGAAATCAGCCAAATGGCCGACATCGACCGCTACTTCCAGACGCTGGCCAGCCCCGGCAGTCTGTTTTTCCATCCGGCCGCGCGAGATCCACGTCGAATCGTTCGACCGCAAGAGCCCCTTCAAGCCGACCTACACGTGGCTGGTTTCGGAGCCGTCGCCCTCCGGCGAGCAGAACCGGCGGCGGTTCGTCCACAGCCTGGCCACGCTCGACTCGCAAGTGATGCTCGACGGCGGCTCGTTGCTGCCGATGGGGCAGGAGGCGTCGCTCCGCGAACTGGCGGCCGCCTACCGCGCCCTGCCGGCGATCCGCTTCCAGCCGGTCGGCGGCGGCCAAGCGCCCGACGCCGCGCAGCCGGTCACGTTTCGCTACGGCACGTACGGCGGCCGAACGTATCTGTACGCCGTCAACGACGCCCCGTTCGCCACGACGGCTCGGCTGCACGTCGAGGCCGGGCCGGGATGCCGCATCGACGATCTCAGCGGCCTGCGCGAAGATCGAACCGCTGAAACCGGACGGCGACGTCGGGCTTCTACTGGGAAGTCGCCCTGGAGCCTTACGATCTGGCGGCGGTTCAGTTGTCGGAGCCGAACGTGCAGTGCTCGGCGCCGCACGCGACCTGGCCCGACGCCGTCGAGTCGGCCTTGGGCTTGCAGATTCGCCGGCTCGGCGCCGGGCCGCCGTGCTCCGCAATCCGCCGACGCTGGACGCGCTGGCCAATCCCGGCTTCGAGTTGCCGCCGACCGCCAACGGCCAGATTCCCAACTGGACCGCGATCGGACAGGGCAAGGTCAGCGTGCAACTCGACAAGACCCAGAAGCACGGCGGGAAGCAATCGGTCAAGCTTTCGAGCGAGGGGCCGGTCGCCTGCCTGGTGAGCCAGCCGCTGGCGGCGCCGGCCACGGGCCGGCTGGCCGTCTCCGTGTGGCTCCGCGTGGCCAACGCCGCCCGGCAGCCGCCGCTGCGATTGGCCCTGGAAGGCAAGCTGCACGGCCGCGACTACTACCGGTTTGGCCCGGTCGGCTTGTCGCCGAACGTCGGCCAGCCGGTCGATGCCATCCGCAGCGAGTGGGGGCTGTACGTTTTCCAGGTCGACGACTTGCCGCTGGAAGGGCTCACGTCGCTCCGCGCCCGCTTCGACCTGATGGGCCCCGGCGAGGTGTGGATCGACGACGTGCAGGTCTCGACGCTCGATGTTCAGCGGGCCGGAAATGTTCGAGCTCTCGAAGCTCATCACGCTGGCCGACGTGAAACTGCAGCACGGCCAGATCGGCGATTGCCTTCATCTCTTGGAGGGCTATTGGCCGCGATTCCTGGAAGAGAACGTAGCCCTGCCGGCCGGGGCCGTTTCGGCCGAAACGGCCGCCGCCAAGCCGCACGCCGACGAAGAGAAGCCGCCCGAGCGCAGCGGCTGGTTGAACCGCATGAAGGATCTGGTGCCCGATTCGTTGCGGTTTTAGGCCGGATTCTTCGCCCGGCTAACGCTCGCCCGGTTTCGCCGCGGACGTATCGCGACGGACGTACACCGGCGGGGCAAGCGGGGCATACCGCGTACTTGCCTTCCTTCCTTGCGGCTGTTGGGCTACAATCCCATTAGACTATGACCGACGCGGAGGGAGCCGTCACCGCGTCCGACCGGTTGTTGGAACTGGCCGGGCGTCTGGAGCGACAGGAAGGCTTCGCCGAGGTCGTCGAGAGTCTGACGGGGGGCCACGCGGCGACTTTGGACGGAGTCTGGGGGTCGTCGTGCGCGCTGGCGGCTGCCGCGCTGGCCGCCCATGTGCCCGCCACGCTGGTGGTCGTCTGCCCGACCGTCGAACAGGCCGACGAACTGATCGACGATCTGGCCCTGTTCACGCGGATCGTTCCCGAGCGGTTCCCGGCGTCGGAATCGCTCAACGCGGCAGCCCACGACGAAGTGTTCGGGCAACGGCTGCACCTGCTGAAACTGCTGGGCAGTCCCGATTCGCCGAAGCTGGTCGTGGCCGGCATCCAGAGTCTGCTGCAACCGTCGCCCAGCCGCGAAACGCTCGACCGGCAGACGCGGCGGCTGCGCGTCGGCGGGGCGATGGCGGTCGAGGAGTTGACCCGCTGGCTGGTCGAGAATGGGCTGGTCGGCACTCCGGCGGTCGAACTGCCCGGCGAGTTTTCGCTCCGCGGCGGGATCGTCGATATCTTCGCCCCCGATTGGGATTGGCCGGTGCGCGTCGAGTTCTTCGGCGACGAGATCGAGTCGATCCGGCGGTTCGAGATTTCCAGCCAGCGGAGCCTGGAGTCGCTGGAGGCGATCGACGTGACGATCGTCGGCCAAAGCTCGCTCGACCGCGCCCATCTGACCGATTATCTGCCGCCGGGAAGTTGGTTTCTGCTGTTGGAGCCGATGGAATTGGAGCAGCAGGGGCGGCAGTATTTGGAGCGGATGGAGGAGGCGGGCGCTGGCTCCCCTCGCCCTTTGGGAGAGGGGCAGGGGGTGAGGGTTCAGGGGTCAGAATCTCCAAATCTCCAAATCTCCAAATCTCCAAATCATCGCGGCCCTCACCCTAACCCTCTCCCAAAGGGAGAGGGGACGAAGGCCCGGTTTCACACCGTCTCCGACGTCCTCAAGCAGGCGTTTCGATTTCCGTCGGTGGCGGCGTCGGCCGTGGCTTCGGCGTCGCTGGAGACGACTTGCCGGCTGAAAATCGAATCGGTCGAGCGCTTCAGCGGCGACATCAACCGCGTCCGCGACGAATTGGACGAAGCCGGCATGGGCCAAGAGGTGTTCGTCGTCTGCCAGACCGAAGCGGAAGCCCGGCGGCTCGGCGATCTGTTCGCCGCGACGCTGGCCGCGCAGGAGGGGCGACTGCGGTTTCCGGTCGGCACGCTGCAAAGCGGATTCCGGCTGGTGCACGACCGGATCGTGCTGTTAAGCAGCGGCGAGTTGTTCCGCCGCACCGATCTGCGTCGCCCTTCGCATCGCCGGCTGACGCGGATCATCGACAGTTTCCTCGAACTGCGCGAAGGCGATCTGGTGGTCCACGTCGGCCACGGCATCGCTCGCTACCGGGGGCTGAAGCTGCTGGAGAAGAACGGGCAGGTCGAGGAACACCTTGAATTGGAGTTCGCCGGGCGGACGAAGCTCTACGTGCCCGCCACGCGGATCGGGCTGGTGCAGAAATACGTCGGCGGCACGAAGAGCCGGCCCACGCTGGCCAAGCTCGGCGGCCGGCTTTGGGAGCGGCAGAAGGACCGCGTCACCGAGGCCGTCGTCGATCTGGCGGCCGACATGCTCGAATTGCAGGCGGCGCGTTCGTCGCGGCCGGGCATCGCTTATCCCGCCGACACCGAATGGCAGCGCGAGTTCGACGCCTCGTTCCCCTACCACGAAACGCCCGACCAGTTGACCACGATCGACTCGATCAAGCACGACATGTGCCTGTCGCGGCCGATGGATCGGCTGCTGTGCGGCGACGTGGGCTACGGCAAGACCGAATTGGCGATGCGGGCGGCGTTCAAGGTGGTCGATGCGGGCTACCAGGCGGCGGTGCTCGTGCCGACCACGCTGCTGTGCGAGCAGCACCAGCGGACGTTCGCCGCTCGCATGGCGGAGTTCCCCTTCGAAATCGCCGCGCTGTCGCGCTTCGCCTCGCGCCGCCGACAGACCGAGATCGTCCGCCGGCTGGCCGAGGGCTCGATCGACATCGTCATCGGCACGCACCGGCTCGCACAGCCCGACGTGCACTTTCACAACCTGGGGCTGGTCGTGATCGACGAGGAGCAGCGGTTCGGCGTCGAGGTGAAGGAACGGCTCAAGGCGCTGCGGCAGACGGTCGACGTGCTGACGATGACCGCCACGCCGATCCCGCGAACGCTGCACATGGGCCTGCTGGGCCTGCGCGACATCTCGAACCTGGAAACGCCGCCGGAAGACCGCCTGGCCGTCGAAACCCGCGTGGCCCGCTTCGACCCCGAGTTGATCCGCCACGCGGTGCTGCGCGAATTGAACCGCAACGGGCAGATCTTCTTCGTCCACAACCGCGTCGAGGACATCGAGATCGTCGCCCGGCGGCTGCGGCAGATCGTGCCCGAGGCTCGCCTGGCCGTCGCTCACGGGCAGATGCACGAAGACGATCTCGAAAATGTGATGATCGGCTTCATCGATCGCCGCTACGACATGCTGCTGGCCACGACGATCATCGAAAGCGGCCTAGATATTCCCAACGCGAACACGATTTTCATCGACGAGGCCGACCGCTACGGGCTGGCCGATTTGCACCAGCTTCGCGGCCGCGTCGGGCGATACAAACACCGCGCGTACTGCTGCCTGCTGATCGACCCGAACAAGAATCTCACGCCCAGCGCGGCGAAGCGTCTGCGGGCGATCGAGGAGTTCAGCGACATGGGCGCCGGCTTCGCCATCGCCATGCGCGACCTGGAGATTCGCGGGGCGGGCAACATCCTCGGCTCGGAGCAGAGCGGGCACATCGCCACGATCGGCTATGAGTTGTATTGCGACCTGTTGGAGCAGGCCGTGCGGCGTCTGAAGGAGTTGCCGCCGAAAACCTCGATCGAGGTCGATGTCGATTTGCCCGGCGAGGGCTATATTCCGCGAACCTACGTGCCCGACATGCGGCTGAAAATCGACCTGTACCGGCGGCTGGCGCGGGTGTCGAACCGTTCGGAATTGGACGACCTTGCGGCGGAACTGGTGGATCGGTTTGGTCCGCCACCGCCGCTGGTGCAGCATCTGCTGCTGATGGCCGAGATACGCATCGCCGCCCATCGCTGGCGAATCGCGTCGATCCATATCGAGGATTGCTAC
This sequence comes from uncultured Planctomycetia bacterium, assembly GCA_963719005.1. Lineage (GTDB taxonomy): Bacteria > Planctomycetota > Planctomycetia > Pirellulales > Thermoguttaceae. The sequence continues at coordinate 5,246 of CAVRAR010000010.1, read as the reverse complement.
GTAGTATTTCAATATGCGTCGGCCGGCGAGATTCAGCAATTGGCAACCTTAAGCCGGGGGCGATTGCGGGTGGTCGATGCCCGAAGCGCCTATCTTCCGCTGGATAAAGGAGTTGCGCAAGCGGAAACGATCCTGGCCGAAGTGAAATCGCTGTTGCAACGGGAGTAACCTTGCGTCTATAATCCCGCCCCCTGTATAGTCTTTCGTGCGTTCGATGTTTCGACCGCTACACGGGAACACTCCAAGGATGGAAACCGTGCGACACCAATCCGACCGTAGGTTATGCTTCCGTAGCCGTAGGTTATGCTTCAGCATAACAAAGAGCATTTCCGGCCATCGTGTTATGCTGAAGCATAACCTACGGCTCCCCAGCCAGGTTCGGCTCTCGATCGGTGTTGTTCTGATGATGGTGCTTGCCGCTTCGTGGTGCGCGGGTCAGTATCCGCCGGACAACGGAAACGGGTATGGACAGTACCCAATGCCTCCCGCGGCGCCTGGCAACGTCTACCAGCCGTCGGTCGGCGGTCCGCCGATGCAGCCGCCGGTTACATCGCGGTCGTCCACCTGGCCGGGCGCCGCGCCGCCGGCGGGGCCAGGCCAACCCACTGCCGGCAACTTGCCGCCCGCCAACCAACTGACCCCGTGCGAAGGCACCCGCATCCTCGCCCACGTCGGTCCTGAAGTGATCTTGGAGGGGGACATCGACGGGCCCGTCAACGATTTCCTTGAAGCCAACAAGGATCGCATTCCGCCCGACCAGATCGATCAAATACGGGAAGGCCTCATTAAGAAGCAGTTGAAGAATCTGATCCAAAACAAGCTGGTCTTTCTCGACGCGAAAGAGAAGATTCCAACGGAGGGTTGGTCGCAAATCGAGAAGCAGTTGGAAAAGGCGTTCGACGAGGGCGAAATCGACAAGATGATGAAACAGGCCCACGTCAGTTCCCGCCGCGAACTCGAATGGAAATTGCAGAAGATGGGGACGTCGGTGGAACGCGAGCGGCGGTCGTTCTCCGAGCGAGAGCTTGCCCGCCAGTGGATTCATACCCAGATCAAACACGACGACGAAGTCACCCCCGACCAGATGATCGGCTACTACCGACAACACCTGGACGAGTTCACCACGCCGGACCGGGCGAAGTGGGAAGAGTTGATGGTGCGATTGGAAAAGTATCCCAGCAGTGAGGCGGCGTATGCGGCGCTGGCGCGGATGGGCAACCAGGTGCTCGCCGGCGCGAACTTCGCCGACGTGGCCAAAGCCGCCTCCGACGGCCCGACGGCGCCCAACGGCGGCGCGTGGGATTGGACCAGCAAAGGCGCCCTGGTAAGCAAGGAGATCGACAGCGCCCTGTTTGATCCTCGTCTGCCGGTCGGTCAGCTCAGCGCGATCATCAAGGAAGCGAACGGTTACCACATCATCCGCGTGACCAGCCGCGAGGCCAGAAGGGTCATGCCGTTCCTTGAGGCGCAGGTCGAAATCCGCCAGAAGCGGGACACGATCGCCAAGCAGCGTTTCGAGAAGCAACTCCGCGAGTATCTGGCGAAACTGGAGGCAAAAACGCCGATATCGACGATCTTTGACGGCCAGAAGGCTTCCGACGAGCAGTTGTCAGGGCGGCCCGAGTTGCGTCGTTGAGGGGACTGTCCCAATTTTCGTGCCAGCGAAAATGGGACTGTTCCCCTTGCTGGCGTTGAGCGCCCACGAGTTTCGACATTGGGGCAAACCGCTTGACGAACGGCCCAACATACCGCAGACTTAAGGGTGTCGGCGGCATACGGAGGGTAAGCGAATGGTTAGCGGCCACACTGGAAATGTGGTGCCCCAGTAATGGGGTTGCGGGTTCGAGCCCCGTGCCCTCCGCTTCATAGCCACTTACGCAATAGACGTAAGTGGCTTTTTTATTGGGACTTACATCTCTCTTTCCATGTCCCGATTTCTGACTCGATTTCTGGCAGATTATCGAAATAGTCCGATAAATACGCACAAAATAAGTCCGATTACGGCTTGCCAAAAGTCCGATACCCTGCTTATCATGCCATATCGGACACTCACCTCCGATGGCTATGTCGGGACAAAGGCAGGGCGGCATGGCAACACGTAATCGGCAGAATTGGAAGCTGGACAACCAGGGCGAATACGCCCGTCAGGTCGGCTGGAAGCACAGTCGCAACGGAAAACTGATCCAACACAAATTCCGCCTGGGGGCCGACCTCAAAGAGGCCAAACGGCGAGAGCAGAAGCTCCTGGAACTGTGGGGCCAGATCGAGGCAACGACTGCTACGCCCGGCCTGCCGATCATTTGGAGTCCGTTCACGCTCGATGTTGCCAAACAAATCGCCAAGGGCAAGGTCAGATCGAAGTCCCAAGGATGCCCCACGATAGCCCCGAAGCCTACGCCCGGCATCTCCACCGTCTGCAGCGGCATTATCCGATGGTTTCGTTTGTAGCCGAGGACGAAGAAGCATACGTTTCCGGGGCTGCGGCAAATCGACACGATGGTGCAGGAGCAGATCGGAGAATTGCAGCAGCAGATCGCCATCAAGGAAACCAAGCACACACGGGCAGGAAATATCGGCGAGATCGACCTGTCCCGCCAGGGCGGCATGTTGCACGATGCGATGAGGGCCTACATCGAGTGGATCAAGAAGGACTACTTCCGACCGGCACTGGGACGGGTTACGGACGGTGGACGCACGAAAATTCGGCAGGTCGAAACCCTGATGACCCGCCACGAGAACCAGCCGCTCTCGATGCTGGATGAAACAGCGGTCGAAGAGATGTTCCGCTTCTGGCGACAACGCCCATTCAAGAAGGACAGCACGAAGCCGATCAGCAAGAAATCCGCCGAGAACTACATTGGCGAGTTGAAGCGGTTCTTTCGTTGGCTGCACAAGTGCAAGGACTTTGATTGGCGGAAGCCAGAGAACTTCGATGAAATCAAGACGAAGGTGGATGCGGCTCCAGGCGACCAACAACGGAAGCTCGTGCAGGTTGACACCTTCTCGCTCGATGAACTCCGGTTGCTGAATGAATACGCCACGCCATTGGAGCGGGTGTTCCTGCTTCTTGGCCTCAACTGCGGATTTGGGGTTGCGGAAATTGCGAGCCTGTTGGTTGGCGAGGTAGTTCTCTTCAAGGGCCATGAGGAACGACACCAAGAAATCCTGGGCTATCCGACCACCAACGCCGATTCGTTCATCAAACGGATCAGACGTAAGAATAGCGTGTATGGCGAACACATTCTGTTTCCCGCAGACCGTGGAAGCCATGCAGTGGGTGTTGGAACGTCGAAGGAAACATCCCAACTTCCACCCAGAAGCCGTCCTGCTACTCAACGACAGGGGCGAAACCTACAACCGGCCAACGAAAGGCGACCATCGAAACCAGCAAATACCAAACCGCTTCGCAGACCTTCTGCGGCGAATTCGGCGGGACCATCCTGATTTTCCTCGCCTCTCATTCGGGAAACTGCGGAAGACCGCAGGCGATCTCATCAGACGTTTTGCTGATGGCGAAATCCATGCGGTTTTCATGTGTCACGGCCAGCCGGTTGCAACCGACAATTTGACCGACGTTTACTCGAATCGACCGTTTGGAAAGGTGTTCAAGGCCATTCGAGAAGTACAGGAATACTTGCAGCCGGTCTTCGCTGCTGCTGGTGCGACCCCTTTCAAGTCCCGTTGTCACAAGTTCGCCTACCGCTCGCCAACACGGGATAGAGATTCTGCAACTCCATGACCAAGGATTGTCCGTTCGGGCCATTGCCGACGAAGTTGGTCGGTCTCGGACTACGGTGCATCGGCACATAACACGGCACCGTCCTAAATCCACTTGATTGGCTGAAATCGGACTGGGGCAGCGGAAGAGCCAAGAAGTCCAAAAGTCCGCAGGTTTTCTGACCGCACAAGCAGGTGTGGCGTGGATTTCAGAACAGTCAGAATGCCAAAACGACAGGAAGGACAAGTCGCCCCAGCCCCGCCAAGGAGATGACCAATTCTACGGATTTCCAGCCGAGCCAACGGAAATCAACTGGCAGGCGTGGCTTCCGCCTACATGGATAAAAAGGGCGTCCCTTGATAAAAGAGCCGCCCCCGCCTTCTCTCCACAGCCCCGCCCAAGGAGCCCCAGCCCCCACGGAAATCAAGCCGAGTTCTTGGGATGTTCTTTCTGAAACTGGGGTCGGGAAAAAAGGCGTTTCTGATGAGTGGCTTGGTATGACGCGTCTGCGTTCCTCCTCACCTTTCTATCCGGCACTTGGGAAGCAATTGCTGCAATTCCTCCACGCTCTTGTCGGAGACTTTCGTGCCCTTCAGGCAGAGCGTTTTCAGCCTCGGCATCTTCCGAAGAGATTGGAGGGCGTTGTTGGTTACAGCCTGTTGTTCAGATTCAACTCGGTCAGACGTTCGGCAATGCCAGGGCTACCGCGAATTTTTCAATCCGGCATTGGTGATCTTGGTGCCGCTCAGGTCAAGAGTTTGCAACGATCCGGGCGAAGTGCCTTCAATCCGTTATCGGAAACTCTTGTTCCTGCCAGCACCAAACGCCGAAGGCTTGGAAGGTCGGAAATGGAAACCAAGCCATCGTCCCCAATCGGGCAACGGCTCAGATCAATTTCTTCGAGCATTGGGCAACCCTTCAAGTAACCCAGATATGAATCCTGAGTCGTCTGTCGGCGAGAATCAGCCGCCTCAATAGAGGGTTTTCCCCCCATCGCTTGAAGTCTGCCTCCGTAACTTGTTTGTGAGAGGGTGTGCCTGATTCGTGGATCCGATTGGCGATTTGCTTCACGACGGCCATTCTTCTTGCGAGCGTCATTAGCTTTGGCCGTTTGCTCTCGTATACGCTGCTCGGTCGCAGCCAACTCTTCGGCATTTCGTTTGGGCCTAGTAGCGGATCGTCGTGTTGGTGGGAACTGAACCAAATTATCGCACCCATTGTTAGTAGGACAACGCCGGTCACTGACCACCGCAGTAGCCTTTTCTGCCTTGGTTCGCAAAGGAGCTTCAAGTCGTCGGCAAATTGTGTGGCCGTTGCGTACCTCTCCTGTGGATTCTTGGCCAAGGCTTTGAGGCAGATTGTTTTCAGACGAAGCGGAACCTCAACCGATGCAGGAAAGATTGGGTCATCGACCAGAATAGCCTGACGAAGCCGAACGGGATTTTCGGCTGCAAAGGGACGCTGCCCAGCGAGCAACTCAAAGAGAACGATAGCCAAACTGTAGATGTCGGTGCGAGAGTCGATCTGG
>CAVRAR010000009.1:0-81764 GCA_963719005.1 uncultured Planctomycetia bacterium | reverse complement strand
GGCTCGGGCACCGACGATAGACCTGAGACTGCCGGCAATATGCCCGTAATCTGCGGCAGACCGACGCTCGCAAACAAGAGGTCGCGATCCAGCCCGTCCACGACGCCGTCATGGTTCGCGTCCCCCTGCTGCCACGCCGTCCCGCTAAAGGCGTTCGCAAACCAAATCGCCTTGTCCTGATCGTCCACCACCCCGTCCAAGTTGAAATCGCCCGGATACGTCGCCATCACCTTCACCTGGTCCGTCGCGGTGTCGTCGATGCACCCCAACGTCAGCCCCGTCGCCAACGCCGTCGAATCGCGGAACTGACCGACGTCCCAGTGGCCGCCGTCGTAACTCGCCGTCAACAACCCGGCGATCGTCGCCATCGGATCCGAAGACCCGGCATAGTCGAACACCATCATTCCAGACTGGATGTCGGCGCCGCCGACGTTCAACACCGCACCCTGGGCGGCAGAACCGAGTTGCAGCACTCCGCCGTTGAGCGTCGTTCGGCCCGTGTACGAGTTCGCGCCGGTGAGCACCGCCAACGTCGCACCCGTCTTCGTCAAGCCGATGCCGCTGCCGGCAAGATTCGCGTCCACCCGACCGCCGCGAACGTCATAGGCCGCGTTGCTGGTCAATGTGCCCGTGCCCGTGACCGTGCCGCCGCCGATCTGGAACGCCCCGATCGACGCGGAAAGCCCGCCGATCTTCAGCGTGCCGCCGTTGATCGTGTACGGACAGGGCGTGATCGCCGCCGGGGAAGTCGGACCGGTCGGACCGCTCGGGTAGGCCAGCGGCGTGCCGGGCAACACCGTGGCGCCGCTGTAATCGAGCGTGCCGGCGTTGACCGTCAGACCGCCGGTGTAGTTGCCGCAGTGCGACCCGATCAGCGTCAACGTGCCCGGCCCGCCCTTGACCAACGCCAGCAGGCCGGTGCTGGCGCCGTTGGCGGCGAGATCGCCGTTGCGAATGTAGCCGTTGTACGAACAGTCGCTGCTGTTGTTGATCGTCAGCGTCCCCAGGTTCGCAATGCCCGTCTCCTGCTCGGCGTTCTCGATCACCCCGGTGCTGGTGATATCGCCGATCCCCGCCACCGTCTGATTGTTGCCCAGCAATTCAAAATAGGCGGAGAAGCCGCGGAGAGGCAGGAAAGTCAGCGTGGCCGAGGAGGCGATTTGCTCGCTGCCGTTGAGGATCAGGTACGTGTTGCCGGTGTTGAGGGTGAGCGCCGTGGTGAGGGTCAAGTCGCCGGGAATGGCGATCGCCCCGCCCGTCTTCTGCAAGTACACCTTGCCGCGGTTGATCGTCGTGCCGCCGCCGTAATCGTTGCTTGTCGCTCCGGCGAGCGCGATCGCGCCGTATTCGTCGGCCAGCGTCGGCGCCGACTTGCCGAGCACCAGGCCGCCGGGGCCGGTGATCTTGCCGCTGAGGGTGAGCATTCCGTTGCCGTAGTAGTTGCCGACGTCGCTGCTGGCCGCCAGCGTGATTTGCCCGCTAAGCGTATACGTGCCCGCGCCGCCGCTTCCGTCGCCGTAAATCGCCGGCTTCGCATAGCCGTCCACCATGCCGCCGATGCCGGCGAGCGTGATCGGATTGCTGAAAGTCGTGGTGGCGGAGGTGTTCAAATCGCAAACGGCGCCGTTGCTAAAGCTCGCCGAGCCGCTGCCCAAGCCATCGATGCTGCGGAGATACACTCCGCCGCTTGTGAAGCTCACCATCCCGCCGAAGCCGCAGAGCGTGGTGTTGCCGCCCGCACCCATCTGCAAACTGTGCGTCCCTTGGGAGATCCGCAACGTTCCTGAACCGGTGATCGACCCGCCGCAGCCCTGATAACCGGCGGGTTGGTTGAAGTAGAGGGTGCCGCCGGAAGCGATGCTGGCGCCGCACGACGCTTGGATCGAGCCGTCGATTTCCAGCGTGCCGCCGTTGACGGTCGTCGAACCGCTGTACAAATTGACGCCCGACAACAGCAATGCGCCGCCGCCGTCCTTGACCAGGTTCAGCTTGCCCGTGCCGCTGCCCTGCGTGCTGTCGCGGATCACTCCCGCATACGTGCAGTCGGCGGCGTTGTTGACCGTTAGCGTGCTGTCGGCGTTCAGGCCGGTGTTGTCGTACAGTCCCTCGATCGTCGCGCGGCTGTTGCCGCTGATCGAGCCCACCGTCTGTGCGTGCCCGTTCAGCTCCAAGCGGGCGTAGCCCACCGAAGTGTTGAACGTCAGCGCCGCGGAGGCGCCGATTTCGTCGTCGCCGCCAAGCTGCAAGATCGTGTTCGTGCCGTCGCCGGTCTCGCTGAAGACGACGTTGCCGGGAATGGCCACGCCGCCGCCGCTTTTCGCGGCGTAGACCGTGCCCATGATCGTCGTCGCGCCGGAGTAGGTGTTCGACGCCGACCCTTGCAGGTAGAGCGCGCCGCCGCCGGTCTTGCTGAACGAGCCGCCGCCGATCGAGTCGCTGATCGCGCCGGAAAGCACGGCGTAGTCGGCCGTCGAGTTCGGATTGTCGTCGACCTCGAGGGTGCGGGCGCCGCCGCCGAGATTGATCGCGTTCAGGAAAGTCACCGAGTTGGTGCAGGTCGGCGAGCAGAGCCGCAGCGTGCCGACCAATTGCGCGCCGACGTTGCTTCCCCAGGTAACCTGGCCGCCGCTGCCGCCGATGTTGACCGTGCAGGGACCGCCGGCGGTGGAAAAGCCGCCGCCGCCTGCGGTCATTTGAAACGAGTTGCTGCCGCCGCTGCCCAAGCTCCGCGTGAACGTGCCCCCCGCCAAAGTTTCCAACATGCCGCCGTCGAGAGTCAGGAAGCCGCTGGCGGGTATGGTCGCGCCGAAATCGGCGTCCAACGCGCCGCCGGAGATGGTGGTCGAGCCGCCGAAGGTGTTCGCGCGGGTGAGGATCGCCGTTCCCGCCCCGGTCTTGTGGATGCCGACCGAGCTGCCGCCGAGGACGACGTTGACCGTGCCGGCCTGAACGTTGTAGTCGCTGCTGCTGGTCAGCGTGCCGCTGCCGCTGAGCGTGCCGCCGCTGATTTGCAGGCCGCTGATCGACTGCGAGAAGCCGCCCAGGTTCAACGTGCCGGCGGAGATCGCGTAGTTTCCGCCGGGCAGATTCTTCAGCAACGAGACCGTGCCCGCGCCCGTCTTGTTCAGACCGACGCTGCCGCCCAGCGCAATGTTGACCGTGCCGGCCTGAAGCTGATAAGCGGAGCTGCCGGTCAGCGTGCCGCTGCCGCTGAGCGTGCCGCCGGCGAGCGTGAGCACCCCGGCCGAGCCCATCGTCTTGCTGAGGCTGCCGAAATCAAGCGTGCCGCCGTTGACGCTGAAATTGCCGCCGGGAAAACTGCCCGTATTGCCGCCGTAACTCAACAGGCCGGCGTTGACCACGAGATTGCCGGCGAAACTGTTCGACCCCGACATTGTCAGCGTGCCGCCGCCGTCGTTGACCAGCGTGCCGCTGCCGCCGATCTTGCCGCTGAAGCTGACCGCGTCGGAGTGATTCACGTCGAACGTGCCGGCCGAGTTGATCGTGATGCTGCCGGTGCCGGCCACGCCGGCGGTGCCGCCGACGCCCACTTGCAGTATGCCGCCGTTGATGGTGGTCGTGCCGCCGTACTTTTCCGTGGCGGTGATGATCGCCGTCCCCACGCCGCTCTTGAGCAGACCGATCGAACTGCCGCCGCCGAGGATCATGTTGATCGTGCCCGACTGGATGTTGTAGTTGTAGCCGCTGGCGGCGGTCAAGGTGCCGCTGCCGCTGAGCGTGCCGCCGCTGAGGGTCAACGAGCCGCTCGCCATCGTCTTCGTCTGCGTGCCCAGGTCCAACGTGCCGGCGGAAATCGCGTAGGGCCCGTTGGGCGGGGCCTTGGTGAACGACACCGTTCCCGGCGTCGTCTTCGTCAGCCCGACGCTGCCGCCCAGCGCGATGCTGACGGTGCCGGCCTCGAGATCGTAGGCGCTGCTGCCGGTAATCGTGCCGCCGGTCAGCGAGCCGCCGGTCATCTGCAAGACCTTCATCGAGCGATTGCCGCTGACGTTGAGCGTGCCGCCGTTGAGCGTGTAATTGCAGTTCGGCGCGGTGCCGGTGTAGCTGAGCAGGCCGGCGTTGACCGTCAAACCGCCGGTGTAGGCGCCGACGTTGCTGCCGCTCAACGTCAAGCTGCCGGCCCCGTTCTTGACCAGCGCCAACGTGCCGCTGCCGCCGGCGTTGTCGCGGAGGTAGCCGCTGTACGACGAAGAACTGCCGGCGGCGGTGTTGACCGTCAGCGTGCCGTTGCTCGACACCGTCGTTTCCGCCTCGGTGTTTTCGATGATGCCCGCCCCGGAAATGCCGCCGACGGTCGCGTTATTGCCGAAGACCTCCAGATGCGGACTGCTGGAAAAGGTGACGATCGTGCCGGGGGAAAACTGCGGGTTGGCGTTCTGAACGACGACATAGGTGCTGCCGCCGGAGATGGTGAGGTTGCCGGGAACGGCGTAGCCGGAGGTTTTCGCCAAGAAAACGGTGCCGCTGGAGATTGTCGTCGCGCCGCTATAGGTATTTCCGCTGCTGCCGCCCAGAGTCACCGTATTAGCGCCGTTGCTGACGCTAACGCCAACGTTCACCGAGCCGCTGCCGCCGATGGCGCCGTTGAACGAAAACGAAGAATACACCGCGTCGAGTTCCAGCGTGGCGTTGTCGGTAACGGGGCAAGAGGTAAAGTTCGTGTTGGTCACGTCCTGCAAGACGAGCGTGCCGCCGTTAATGGTCGTTCCGCCGCTATAGGAAATACCGCCGAGCCAAAGGGTCTGCGTCCCGCTCCCCGTTTTCACCAGGCTCAACGCCCCGCAACTGCCGGAGCAGGTGTCGCGGAGCGTGCCGTTGAAGCTGAACGAACTGCCGGTGGCAGTGTTGATCGTCAGCGCGGCCGCGCCGTAGCCCGATTCACTCCAGGTGTTTTCGACCGCGCCTTGCTCCGTAGTATCCGAGAGTCCCCCCACGGTTTGGTTGTGGCCCAGAAGCTTGATCTCCTGCCATGCGCCCGTGCCGTTAAAGGTCCACTTCGAGGTGGGTGCGATCTGGTTGTCACTCTGAATGTTGACCCACATCTGCGTGGTTCCGCCCAGATACAGGTCGCCGGGGATCGCGTAGCCGGAGACCGACGAGTTGTTCAAATAGACGTCGCCGCCGGAAATCGTGGTCGCTCCCGTGTAGGTGTTCGGCGAAGACCCGCCGATGCAGAACACGCCCGGCCCCGTCTTTGTCAAGGAGCCGCCGCCGATGCTGTCGACGATCCCGCCGTTAAGATAGACGGTGTTGCCGCCCACGACGACCGAGCGCGCCCCGCCGTTGAGGTCGATCCCGTTCTGGAAGGTCAACGCATTGCCGGACCCCGAGGCGTTGAGCATCAGCGTGCCGACGATCTTCGTGCCGACGTCGGCCGAGCCGGAACCCCAACTAAGCGTGATCGGGGTCGCCTGGCCGCCGACGTTCACCGAGAGCGGATTGGCGCCGGCGGAAAAGCCGCCGCCGCCAAGGCCCCACTGGAACGTTGCCCCGCTGGTGCCCAGGCTCCGCGTGAAGTTCGCCACGTCGAGGACTTGCAGCATGCCGCCGTTGATGTTGATAAAACTATTCGACGGAATTCCGCTGGCGCCGCCGACGCCCGCCTGCAACACGCCGCCGGTGATGGCCGTCGTGCCGCCGTAGGTGTTGGCGCCGGACAATTTCAGAACGCCCGCCCCGCTCTTGATGATGCCGGCCGCACCGGAAATGCTGCCCGAGATCTCCGCGAAGTCGCTGTCCGTGTTCGGATTGTCATCGACCGCAATCGTCCGATCGACGCTGCCCAGCGCGAGCGAGTTCTGAAACGTGGTGGCAGCCGCGGCGCTGGTCGAGCCGAACTTGAGCGTTCCAACGAGCTTGGTGCCGACGTCGGCCGGCGCGGAGCCCCAGGTGAGCGTGTCCGGGGTGGTATGGCCGCCGATGTTGACGACCATTGCGGCGGAACCGGCGGAAAAACCGCCGCCGTTGCCGGTCCATTCGAACGTAGTGCCCGAAGTGCCCAGGCTGCGGGTAAAGTTGACAGTGCTGCCGCCGTTGCTCTGCAAGACGCCGCCGTCGAGCGTCAAGAAACTCGCCGCGGGGATGGCGGCGCCGATGTTCGCCTGCAACGCGCCGTTGCTGATGGTCGTGCCGCCGGTGTAGTTGGTCGCGCCGGACAGAACGGTCGTGCCCGGCCCGTTCTGCACGATCGAGCCGCCGCCGTTGATCGCGCCACTGAAGGTGCTGGTGACTCCAGCGGCGGGAACGAATACCATTGAACCCGGCTGCAGCATATTCAGCGTGCCGGTGAAGTTCGACGCGCCGCCGCCCAAGGTGAAGGTGCCGGAACAACTCACGTTGATCGTGCCGCCGCCGAACCAAGCCCCGCTGTACCCGGCGGAGACGCCGCCGGTGGGCGAGATGTTCAACGGGCCGGCGCCGGAATTGACGGTGATATCGCCGGCGAAGTTTTGGGTGTTGTTGAGGGTGACGGTGCCGGCGCCGGCTTGAGTCAATCCGCCCGGTGCTGCACCGCCGTAGACGTTAAGCACCCCGCCGCCGTCGATCTGGCTGGTGATGGTCGTATTGCCCGCCCCGCTGAAGGTCAAATCGCTGATGATCGTATGCAACGGGCCGGTGACGGTCAGGGTTTTTCCGGAGGCCACATTCCAAGATTGCGGGCCGCCGATGTAGACGTTGGAACTGAACGAGACGCTTTCGCCGGCTTGGATGCCGCCGGAGGTGACGGTCAGCGACCCGCCGCTGAACGAGTAGCCGGTGCCCCCGGAGCTGATCGTCAACCCGTGAGCGATCACCGTGCCGCTGACGGTAATCGCCTTGTGGCTGCCGGTGCTGTCAAAGACGGCCTGCAATTCCTGATTGACCCAGGTGAACGTCCCGCCGGTCGAGTTGTTCGACCAATTGCCGCTGGTGCCGGAAGTCGTATCCCATACGGCGCTGGTCGTTCCTTTCCAGGTATTCGTGGCGGCAGTTCCCGTATGATCGACGCCGGTGGCATCCCACGTTCCGGTGTGGTACATCGGTCCGCTGTAATAGACGGGCGCGGAGTAGGCCTGCGTGCTGAAGTGATTCTCGACGTCGCCGTAAGGGATGTATCCGTAGCCGCTGCTACCCCAACTCGTGTCCCAACTGTTCTTGATGATCCAGTATCCGCCCGAGGGGACGGTCGCATCGTCCTGATAGCCGACAATCGACACGGCGTGATCGACGCCGGGCGTGGGGCCTCGGTAGTTGGCTTTCAGGTCGGAGACCGAGGCGTACAAATCATTGGTTGACAGAATGCCCGTCAACAGCGGGCCCTGCGATTTCAGCGCGGCCTTGATGCCGTCCGTGGTCGATAGGACGAAGGGCGTAGTGCCGGGAGTGCTGATCCAGGCGCGGTTTTGCCAGCCGGTGTTCAACGGCCAATAAGGGGCAATCCCGACGTCGGGACTTGAGGATTGATAGGGGCACTCGGTTTCGGAGACGACACCATGAGACACCAAATAGTCCATCGCCCCAACCCCGCCGCCACCGCCTGTTCCGCCCAGATCAGGATTGGTCTCCCAGCAGAGTTGCTCCTCGGACAAATCGGGAATAAACGAAGGATCGTTGCGGGTGAGAATGTACTTCGCCTCGAAGGTACCTACGGCGGCGAAATCCCAGCACGTTCCGCCGAACTGGGATTTTACGGTCGAATTCCAGTTGTACCCGTTGACGCTCTGCCAGTTGAAGCTGTCGGCGGAGAGATTTTGCGCCGACGAGAACATGCATGCCGCCAGGGCTGCGGATACCAAAGAGACTCGACAAAGGGGAATCCTGCGGCCACGCATAATACAGACTCCTATCGAAGAACACCGGTACGGTAGGCGTAGCGAAAATCCACGGAAGTCCATTCTGCCACATTGCCGCGATAAACACTACTGGACTTAATGGCAGTATTCGTGCGTTCGCTGCCGGCGGATGGGCAAGTTAGGGCCTCGCGAAGTCCTCAAAAGAGCGGCCAAATCAGGCCCCCACAAAGGCGGCTGGCGCCTCAACCGACCTGACTTGACAGGTTTTGTGAGGAGCGCGGGCAATTAGAGAGCCCGCTAGCGTAAGGACGGCCGGCGAAGACGACTCGCCAGCGGGCGCGGGTGTTGTTGCGTGCGGAGCCGGCGCTCGGATGAGCTTATCAACCCCCTTCACCGCGCAGGCGGACCGCTTCAACGGGCGCTCATCAACTCCTGCAAATCGCGAATGCCATTTCTGTTCACGTTCATCAATCGACGGTACGTCTCACTCGCCTCTGTGTTCCTCTTGAGTACTTTCAAGCAGGCGAATCGCCAGGCAAGCGTCTCGGCACCATCCGGCTTCAGTGCGAGGGCCTTATCCGTTACGGCACCTGGGCGGCGCTCATCGCTTTGGCATTGGGGGGCTGGCCGAGACGGTCAGGCCACAGCGAATGATACAACCTGAATCAGCCGCGCTACTTCTTCTTCTTTGCGTCGCGGAGAATCGGTGATTCGGCAAGGGTAAAAAGAACAACCTCCTCGCCGGTTGTGGTACTGATATCGTGATGCAGGGTCAACACCTTGACGCCGGTGATCTCCTGGACCATCGCTTCCATGACCGGACGGGCCGTTTCGATCAGATGGGTCCGCACTTGCTTCAACAGATCCCGCCCCTTCTCGGCCGAAAGCGACTTCACGAGATGCTGCTCGGCCGCCGTCAACACACCTTGAAGGCGGACCACGAGGAGATCGCCGAGCAGGTGGGCGTAAATGTCCTTCGGTCCCCGGCCCATGTAGTCCTGCTCAAAGCGGCTAACCCCTTCACAGATGGCGGCTTCGATTTCTCCCTGGGTTTTCATGTCGATACCCCCTTCTGGAGGCATAGTCACGCGGAAGTTCCCGCCAGTTGACGAAGCATGAGCCATCGGGTTCTCCAAAATAATTCAGACAAAATGATACCAAATTGGGAAGAATGGTAAAAGTCCTATTGTGTTCCCTGCCCGGCGGCGTATGATGGTATTGTAGTGAAGGGAGAGTCTCGGACGATCTGATCGCGATTTTCCCAACGAAGTCGTCGGATGGCTAGATGAAGAGCAACCCGGCCATGCCGGGGGGCTCGTTCGAGAGTAAGCCGACGTGGCGAAATACCTCCGGGTGTTTTGCCACGTCGGCTTTTTTTGTTCTTGGCGACACAAGACGTTCGCAATCAATGCGGGAGGGGACTCCGATGGAAAAGCTCGATCCAAGCGTGGCACAGCAGATCGCCCAAGCGGCCAGCGCGTTCGAGCGGCGGCGAACGGGCCACACACCGCAATCGGTGGCCGTGATCCTGAGCGAGAACACGCTGGTGATCACGCTGCACGGGGCCTTATCGCCGGCCGAAAGGCGCTGGCCAAAAACCCGGCCGGCGCCGCCCAAGTGCAGGAGTTTCATCGGCAGTTGTTTATCGACTCCGCCGACTCGCTGCGCGAAGAGATCAAGAGAATTACCGGGAGTTGAGGTGCGCGAAGCGACCGCGGAAGTGGAGCCGACTTCGGGCACGGTGGTGCAGGTCTTCACGACCGGCACGGTGGTGCAGGTGTTCTTGCTCGCCAGCGGCGTGACCGCGGGCAGTTGGAACGGGAACGGATTGGGCGAGTCATTACAAAAAAGGGAGGTTTTGCCATGTTAGTTCTATCGAGAAAAAATCGAGAGTCGGTTGTGATCGGCGGGGCCGATGGGTTTCGCCGCCTGTTTAAGGTCACGGTGCTCGATATTCGAGGCTCGCACGTGAGATTAGGCTTCGAGGTCGACGCCGATGTTCCAGTCCACCGTTCGGAGGTGTGGGAACGAATCAATGCCGAGGCCGGTCAGCTCGCCTGACGGTTCGTCGGCCATTGGCTATACAAAGGGGGGACAAAATGTCGACCGCGATCTCAGTCGTCTATTACGTCATTATCGAGCTTCCCGGCAACGCCTGCCGAACGACACTGAACTTCTTGCAGAAGTGGTGGTACTCCCACTACCACTGAATCGGGAGGTCTGCGTGACAAGTTAAACGTGCAAAGGCTATGCGTTAGGTCGTCTCTTTGAAGGAGAACTCAAATGGGTACTATTTTGATCGTGCTCTTGATTCTGATGCTTCTGGGTGCGTTTCCCGCGTGGCCCCACAGCAGAAACTGGGGCTATGGCCCGAGCGGCGGGCTGGGATTGATTGCGGTGGTTCTGCTCGTCCTGATGCTCATGGGACGTCTGTGATCATCATGGGCCGGCAAACAGGGCGGACAGAAACGCGGGAACCCTGCTCCAACCGGGCCTTTCCTTGGTTCGTATAATGCCAGGAGTGTGGGTCACTACAAGAAAATGAGGTCGCGATCACGAATGGAACGACAGACGCAGCGAAGGGCCTTGCCTAGGGGCGGGGATTAACCTCAGGAGGTGACTTGTGAATACCGTTCGACCCCTTTTCGTATCGACCTACCCGCCGGAAGCGTGCGGACTGGCGACGTTCACCCGTGACTCGGCCGACGCGGTAGACATCGCTGCGCCGGAGCCGATTTCCTCGGTCGCGGCCATCCGCAAGACAAGCGGGCTTCGCTATGACGACCCCCGCGTGGTCCACGTCATCGACAACAGCCGCTCGGATGCTTACTCCCTGGCCGCCGAGGTCGCCAACGACGGCCCGTGCGACGTGGTGAGCTTGCAGCACGAGTTTGGGCTCTATCCGGGCGATTGGGGCGTTCGCGTGTTGGACTTTGTGCGCAACTGCCGCAAGCCCATCGTCACCACGTTCCACACGCTCCTGACCGAGCCGGACCCGCTTCCACGGCGGATCATTCAGAACCTGGCAGCCCGCAGCCAAGGCATCGTGGTGATGACCAAGGTTGCCGCCCGGCTGCTGGCGAGCGTGTACGGCGTATCGGGATCCTACGTGCAGGTGATCCCTCATGGAGTGCCGGAAGTTCCTTACGAGCGCGACGGCATCCACAAGATACGACTTGGGCTCGCGGGCCGGCGGGTGATCTGCACTTTCGGGCTGATCAGTCGCGGCAAGGGACTGGAACATATGATTCAGGCCATGCCTCGGATCGTCGCCGCTTATCCGGAGGCCATCTATCTGATCGTCGGCGCCACGCATCCGCAAGTCAAGCTTCATGAGGGCGAGACTTACCGAGAAAGTCTGGTCGAGATGGCTGAGTCGCTGGGCGTCGGCGCGCACGTGCGTTTCGTCAATAAATATCTCAGCCTTGCCGACCTCTTGCTGCATTTGCAGGCTTGCGACGTGTACGTCACTCCATATCCGGGAAAGGACCAGATTTCCAGCGGCGCCTTGGCGTATGCCTTGGCAGCCGGCGGGGCAGTGGTCAGCACGCCCTACCTCTACGCCGAAGAAGTTCTGGCCAACGGGCGCGGCCTGCTTGTGCCGTTCGGCCGAAGCGACGCGATGGCCGACGCCACGCTGCGATTTCTTAGCGATACCGCCTTCCAGGTCGAAACTCGGCGTAAAGCGTACCGGTACGCGAAGCCAATGTTCTGGCCGAATGTGGGCCGGCAGTATCTTGAGTTCTTCAACGAGATTGCGTCGGAAAACGACGCAAGTCGGCAGTGGCTCGATCGCACGGCCTCTTCGACTTCCAGAGGCGAACACCGCCCCCGTGAACTCATCCGTGGAGGGCCGTAATGCACGTTCATGAAAAAATCGCGTTGGATCACCTCGACCGCATGACCGACTCGACCGGGCTGATCCAACATGCCATTTATGGTGTTCCGCGACGCGACAGCGGCTATACGACCGACGACAACGCGCGGGCTCTGCGGCTTTGCGTTCGCCTGTGGTCCCAGCACCGGGAAAAACGCATGCTGAGCCGGGTGACAACGTACCTCAGTTTCTTGGAGCACGCGCGTGGCGTCGGTCATGGGTTTCACAATTTTCTTAGCTACGACCGCCGTTGGCTCGATGCGGAAGGCTGCGGCGATTGCCAAGGTCAGGCGGTTCGCGCGTTGGCCGACGTGCTCGGCAGCAATTTGCCTGACGGCTACCACACGCTGGCTCGGGAGCTGATCGACACGGTTCTGCCAACGCTTGCCGACTTGCGAAGCCTGCGTGCACAAGCGTATGTGATCCTGGGTTGGGGGCATCTTCGGAGTGCGGAGGCAACAGACATCGAACCGCTGGCCTCCGTAGCCTGGTCCGCGGCTCAACGACTGATGGAATGCTACCACCGCAGCCAGCGGCCCGGCTGGCATTGGTTTGAGTCGCGTCTGACCTACGCGAATGCGGTGTTGCCGCACGCCCTGTTCGTAGCCGCCGAACACTGGCCGAAGGAGGACTTCCTCGACGTGGCGAAAGCCTCGTTCGCTTTCCTCGATCGTCAGACGACCGGAAAAGGGGACAGGCACCTTTTGCCGGAACGGCCCGAAGGGTGCTTCGCACAAAAGGAGCCTGTCCCCTTTTCCGCCGACGAAGACGTTTTCTGGCCGATCGGAAACGAGGGCTGGTATCCGCGTGGGGAGGAAAAGGCGTTGTACGATCAACAGCCCGTCGAGGCCGCCACGATGGCCGACGCCGCACTGGCCGCGTTTCGTCTGCTTGGCGACGAGGAGTACTTGACGATCTTTCGCCGGGCCCACGGATGGTTTCATGGACATAATAGTCTAAGGGAACCACTGGCCGACGCATCGTCCGGCGCGTGTTTCGACGGCCTTATGGCATCCGGCGTGAACCGGAACCAGGGCGCGGAATCAACACTGGCTTACTTGTGGACCGAATTGTGCAACCGGGACGTCCTGCGTACTCCTCACGCTCCGCGTGAGGAAGCCGCGTCACGCGGGGAGACCGTGAGTTCATTGTAGGAGGCGACTCCTGTCGCCGATTTTCGTCGTGCAATCGGCGTCTGGAGACGCCTCCTACAACAGCTTTTCCCAGGAAGTCACGACCTCGGAGCGTGACGAGTACAGAACTCACCCCAGCGAATTGACATGCATCGAGAAGTGACAACGTCGGGCCAATACGTGGACTTGTTCCGCCGTCACGACGCCAACCCGATCCTCACGGCCCGTGACTGGCCGTATCCTGCCCACACCGTGTTCAACGCCGGCGCGTGCCAGTTGGGCAAGGAAACGGTGCTCTTGGTCCGCGTCGAGGACCGTCGGGGACATTCACATCTGTCCGTGGCCCGAAGCGACGACGGCGTGTCGAATTGGCGGATCGACTCCAAGCCCAGCTTCTCGGCCGATCCGGCACGCTACTCGGAAGAAGAGTGGGGAGTGGAAGACGCGCGAGTGACCTGGGTTGAAGATCGGCGGGCATGGATCGTCGCCTACACGGCCTATTCACGTAGCGGTCCGCTGGTGTCGCTGGCGGAGACGAAGGACTTCGCCGCGTTCTCCCGGCTTGGCCCAGTGATGCCTCCCGAGGACAAAGATGCGGCAGTCTTTCCCCGCCGCTTTGGCGATCGCTATGCGATGATTCACCGGCCTGTTTCGACGGGCGGTTTCGGAGCTCATATCTGGCTCTCCTTTTCGCCCGACTTGAAGCATTGGGGCGACCACCGCGCCCTCTTGCACGCGCGGCGCGGAGCGTGGTGGGACGCCAACAAGATCGGCCTTGGCCCTCCGCCCCTGGAGACGCCGGAGGGCTGGCTAATCCTTTACCACGGCGTGCGAACCACTGCCGGCGGGTGTCTGTATCGACTCGGCCTGGCTCTGCTGGAGTTGGAGAACCCGTGCCGGGTTCTTCGTCGCAGCGACGAATGGGTTTTCGCGCCCGAGACGCCCTACGAGCGCCAGGGCGACGTCAATGGCGTGGTGTTTCCCTGCGGCTGGATTTTGGACAAGCCCACCGGTGAAATTCGTCTCTATTACGGCGGCGCCGACACGTGTCTGGCGTTGGCCACAGCCCAACTCTCCGAAGTACTAAGCTATCTTCGCACGTGCCCTGTAGCGCCGAACACGGAAGCGGGCGGAAATGGTCTTTTGTGATGAGAATTCTCGGGCCCAAGGCCCAGCAGTTCGCCCAGCCCTGGGTGCCACGCTCGTTGTTCCGCACAAGTCAAGAGGTTGTTGAAGTCGGGAAACCGCGAAGCGGTTTAATAAGATAGCCCAGGGCAAGCGCAGCGCCGCCCTGGGTCTGCAATTTGGGAGAACGAGACGAACCCTGTAGGGATTCCAGAGAGGTGATGCGACCCTTTTGGGGTCGTAACGGCGTCTTCGGAACGAATCCCAGGGCGGCGCTGCGCTTGCCCTGGGCTATCCTATGCGACGCTTTCAGCGTCAAACAACGAATCGCGAAAACGCATGGCAGAGATGTGCGTAACCGCGAGGGCGATGCCCTTCGCCGCGCGTCCTCGTCGTGCCACGGAAGGCAAGAGAGACTTCAACATTATTGACGAGCGATCGTCTTTCTTCATTTGAGACGATCAGGTGATAATATCTTGCTTCATTCCGACCCTTTTCATCACCCAAATACGTCTCGCTTCCTTCTGGGTCTAGTAGTTCAAGTGTTAATCGTGGAGGAAAGACCTTACTGAGAATCCGTTGGCTGAACAGCGCCACAACGATGGCACAAAGTGTTAGGAACGCCACAACTGCCGATAGCCACCAGTTCCACCAAAACATGGTTTCAGGAGTCATTTTGTTCGGCCTTTCCTCGTTGAGCCGCAACAGGTTGCCAGGTCCAACGATCGTTCTTTCTTTGCGCTCCCGCACAGACGGACGGTGGATTCGAGACTGAGGGTTTGCGCAGTCACCGTTACCCCCTGCGGTCGACGCCAGCCAGCATACCGGCCGCACTGCCCCCCGTCAACAAGCCCCCTTTCGCCACCACCCGCGTCCACGCCGCTCCCTTTCCCGTAGATAGCCGAGGGTCCGCATTATGCTAGAATACCTTGATGAGATCAAAAAGCCACAAAAGCGGCCGCGGCCTCTTGACCGTCCGGCGTTTGCCGGTCACCTTCACCCGCGATGTTCGCCGCGTCATTACCCGCTTCTTCGACCCCGGCGGGGAAGCCAGAGTGCGCAATATCATCGAGCGCGTCAACGATCTTGGCAACGAGCAGGTTGACCGGTTGCTCGAAGACGTGTTCTTGAAGTTCCGCACGCGCCACGGCAATATTGTTCCCGTGCTCGATGAGAATTACCGCACGGGCGCGGCGATGACCGGCCTATCGGACGATCTCTCTGAGAATCGCCGCCTGCTGATCGGATCCTACCTGACCGCCGAGTATTCGATCGAATCGGCGGCGCTGTTCAACCCGTCCATCGTGCCGCATCACAACCAGCGGAACGTTCCGCACGGTGCGGTGCGGTTCATTATGAGTCTGCGAGCGACGGGCGAGGGGCACGTGTCGTCGATCGTCTTCCGCACCGGCGTCATCACTGCCGATCACCGGATCCAAATCGACCCGAGCGGACGCCTCGCCAGGCCGATCCGCGTTCTGCCCGACAAACAGTACGAGAAGACCCTGTTCCGGCGGAAGCTCGACGACATCGGCGTGCCCGAGGGGGCGATTACTCTCGTGCTCGATCGGCTGGCCAACTCTTTCACCTTGGCCCAGCTCGAACATGCCGTCACCGAGTCGCGGGAATCGGCATCCGACAGACTTCAACTTGAGGCATCGCTGCAAGACATCCGCTGGCTGGCCCACTCGAACTACCAGTTGGAACTGCCGCGGGAAGCCGATGCGTCGGAAGTAGTGATCTTCCCGCACACCAGCAACGAAAAGCACGGCATTGAAGATCTGCGCATGGTCCGCTTCGTGGACGACGACGGCACGGTCACTTACTACGGCACCTGCTCGGCCTTCGACGGCTACCGCGTGCTGCCGCAACTGATCGAGACCAGCGACTTCCTCAGGGTCGGCGTGCATACGATCAACGGCGCCTGCGCAGAACAAAGGCATGTCGCTTTTCCCGCGGCGGATCGGCGGGCACTACGTGATGTGCTCCCGCATCGACGGCGAGAATCTCTACATCATGGTTTCCGACATCGTCCACTTCTGGGAGACCGCCGAGCGGCTGCAGACGCCGCGCTATCCCTGGGAGTTTGTGCAAATCGGGAACTGCGGCTCGCCCTTGGAAACGCCGGAAGGCTGGCTGCTGCTGACGCACGGCGTCGGACCGATGCGCACTTACTGCATTGGCGCCATGCTCTTGGACCTGAACGACCCGCTCCGGGTGATCGGCTGCCTCGAAGAGCCGTTGATCACGCCGACCGAAAAGGAACGCGACGGCTATGTGCCGAACGTGGCTTATTCTTGTGGAGCGATGATCCACAACGGGCGTCTCTACCTGCCGTTCGCCACGTCCGACATGATTACCCGCATCGCGATGGTTTCACTCGATTCCCTGCTGAACCGGCTGGTGAAATAGGCTTGACGGCGTGAGCTGTCAGTTTCTGCGTGGCCCCGCCTGGCATCCCGCGCCACGGCGGGAAAGAGGCAAGGGAGGATCGCCGTGATTCGCCGGGGCCGGTGTCGCTTTCGGCGGCCTGGGGATCGTGGTGCGGAGGGCGGCGTCGTTGGCCAGTTCGGCGGCTCTTTGGCGGGCGCGTTCCGAAATATCGCCCTCGGCCAGTGCCTGCATGCGCCAGGCGATCCGCCGTACGAGCCATTCCTTATGCCGGGCTTTCGTCTCTTCGCCGAACACGTCGGCGTACTTCGCCCGGAGTTCATTTACGGTCATTGCCTTCATTGAGAAAATGGTGTCCCGCCAGTCATTGACTATTCTGGTGGTGGCGGCAAGAGCGGCTCCAATTGCCGAATCAGCGCCGGAATGTGGATCGTGGCCACGTACCAGATGCGCTCGTGCCTGATCTCGCCATAATCGTGGGCAAGAACGTGGCGCTGTGCCTGCATCGGTCGCCACGGGACTTCGGGATGCGCCGCTTGGAATGCCGCCGAGATATGCCTCGCGGCTTCGCCGATAATCTCGACCTGCCGTTCCACTGCGCTGCGCAGCATCAGGTCGGCCAGGTAATCTGCTGGAGTGCGATTCTTGACGAACGTCTCGATGGCGTGGGCCGCCGTGAGCATGTCCCACAGATAGGCGTTGTCATCCTCCTCGGCCGACGTAGATCACCTTTCGCGTCTGCATGATCTTATCGCGCCGAAACGGATTCCGCAGCCCCTCGCGCTCAACTAGGTCTACCGGACGGCCGACCAACGCGACCAGCTCGTCGCGCATCTCTGTGAGATCCCAGAGGCTCCACGTCGCGTCCGGGTCGAATGAAACCAGCACATCGACGTCGCTCTCGGGGGTGAAGTCGTCTCGCAAAACCGAGCCAAAGAGCGACAACTCCCGAACTCTCCATCTACGGCAGAAAGCTTCGAGACTTGCCGGCGACATTTCGAGGTTTGCCAGAGCCATTTTCAGGGTTCCTTTCGGGGTCCGAAGGCAACCGGCTTGTTAACTCAGAGGGGGTTGTTAATCAGAGACTTGGAGATTCTTGGAGCAGAATTTTAGGGTCCGGTCGCAATCTTCAAGGTTCCTTTCGGACCCTATTCGCTCTCTCTCAAAATAGAGAGATTTTGGCCGTCTTCCAGATCGCCGCAAATCGTTGCAGCGAAGGCGGTTAAAAGCAAAACGCCCGGCGGCCAAACTCTCGGCACCGGGCGTTAACTGATTGGCCGCAAATCTTCGCTACTTTACCTAAAGCTCCCCGACAAGGACTCGAACCTTGGACAAAGCGGTTAACAGCCGCTTGCTCTACCAACTGAGCTATCGGGGATCGTAACTCCTAATCGTAATTCACGTGGCCCGGTTTGACAAGATGCTCGAACTTGAGACGGCGGAAATGCTCCCCTTGGGTTCAGATCGTGACGCGACCAATCGGTCTATCCGATACAACTGTAACGGGTTGCGCCGTGGAAAAAGGGGACAGGTCCAATTTGTGCGAAGCACCCTCCGGGCCGTTCCGGCAAATTGGACCTGTCCCCTTTTTCCCTCTCTTAGCAGATTCGCGGCATCTGCTCGCCGGACAGCAAATCGACGATGCGGCGGCCACCGAAACGGCCGTGAAGCTCGACCGTGCCGACGTGCGTCTCGCTGACGCTGCCGATGCGGCAGGCCGCGGTGAAGGGGAGAGTCCCATTTTCGTTGGCACGAAAATCGGGACAGTCCCCCGCGGGATGGCGACGCATGGCCTCTAACACCTGCTCGGCGGCGGAGGCCGGCACAAACGCCACGAGCCGGCCCTCGTTCGCCACATAAAGTGGGTCGAGGCCCAGCAGCTCACAGGCCGCGGCCACCGGTTCGGCCACCGGAATCGCCGACTCCTCGATCTCGATGCCCACCCGGGCGTCCAATGCGATTTCGTTGAGCGCGGCGGCCAATCCGCCTCGGGTCAGATCGCGTAGACAATGGACGTCGGCGCCGGTGGCAAGCATGGCTTCGACCAATTTGTCGAGCGGGGCGCAATCGCTCTCCAGCGCCCCCTCGAAGCGGAGCCCCTCGCGGACCGACATGATCGCCATGCCGTGCCGGCCGAGGTCGCCGCTCAGCAGAATCGCATCGCCGGGCTTCACCCGGGCGGGTGAAATCTCGACGCCTTCGGGCACCCAGCCGACACCCGCGGTGTTGATGAAAATGCCGTCGGCCTTGCCGCGATCGACCACCTTGGTGTCGCCGGTGACGATCCGCACGCCGACCGTCCGGGCGGTTTCGGCCATCGAAGCCACGACGCGGCGAAGCGTCTCCATCGGCAGGCCTTCTTCGAGGATGAAGCCCGCGCTCAAGTAGGCCGGCTTGGCCCCGGCCATCGCCAGATCGTTGACGGTTCCGCAGACGGCCAGCGTGCCGATGTCGCCGCCGGGAAAGAAGAGCGGACTGACGACGAAGCTGTCGGTGGTGAACGCCAGCCGCGCGGCGGCGGTCGGCAGCACGGCGGCATCGTGCGGGGGAAGGGGAGAGGGGAGAGGGGAGAGGGGAGAGGGACGGCCCTCACCCTGACCCTCTCCCAGCGGGAGAGGGGACTTGTCTGCGGCGAACGCCGGCAAGAACACGCTTTCGATCAGATTCCGCATCAATCGGCCGCCGCCGCCGTGCGCCATTTGCACCGTGGCGTGATCACTTAAGGGAACGGGACAGTTCAGGTTGAAATCGTTGCTCATGGACGCTTCTTCTCCTCCATTTCCGCAAAGATCCACCGAACATCTTCCCACAATTGCGGCGAAACGTCGTGGGGGTGTCCGATAGCGATCTGCCGCAGTCGGTCGTCGGGAGTTCCACCCTGAAAAAGCGATAATGCACCAGCCACAACCGCCGGCGACCGGCTCATCCCGGCGCCGCAACAGACAAGCGTGGGAATTCCCCTTTGTAGGAACAGTGCGAGGGTTTCTATGGCTGTCCGCAGCGTCATCGAGGAACCCTGTTCGCCATCGAGGATCGGAAAACGACAATAGACCAACGTTCGGGGAAGCGTGGGCATCAACTGTTCGATGGCAAGGTCAATCACCGCCTGGATTCCACTCTGCAAGATGCTCTCCACATTGCGAAGATCGGCGGCGTTTCCGAGCCATAACCTGCTTGGGAGGATTTCTCGCATGGTTCGATGCTACAGGGCGGTGTTTTGCGAAACCGCAAGCGACTGTTCTCTAATCCCCAATCCCTAATCCCTTGTCTCTCTCCTTCGATAGCGATAATATGCCGCGCATGCCCCTTCGGACGACACCATCGGGGCGCCGAGCGGATGATCGGGGGTGCAGTAGACGCCGAAGGCCGGACAATCGTGCGGCTTGCGGTGGCCTTGCAGGATTTCGCCGGCAATGCACTCGCTCGGCTCTTCGGCGGTGATCGCCTCGACGTTGAATCGCCGCTCGGCGTCGAACTCGGCGTAGGCTTCGCGCAGGCCCAGTCCGCTGGCGGGAATCTCGCCGATGCCGCGCCACTTCCGCGGCACCACCTGAAAAATCTCGGCGATTTCTCGCAGGGCCGGGCGATTGCCGTCGGGCTGAACGCTGCGTGCGTAGGCGTTCTCGACTTCGTGCCGGCCTTCTTCCAACTGCTTCACGCAGCAAAGCACGCCCTGCAAAATATCGACCGGCTCGAAACCGGTAATCACGATCGGCACGCGATACTCTTCGGCAATCGGCCGATATTCGGCCATGCCGGTGATGGTGCAGACGTGCCCGGCGGCCAAGAAGCCCTGGACGCGGTTCGAGGGCGAACTGAGCACGGCCCGCATCGCCGGCGGCACCAGCACGTGCGAAACCAGCACCGAGAAGTTCTTCAACCCCATCTTGGCCGCCTGGGCGACCGCCATCGCATTGGCCGGGGCGGTGGTCTCGAAGCCGACGGCGAGGAACACGATCTGGCGATCGGGATGTTGCCGGGCCAGCGCCACCGCGTCCATCGGCGAGTAGACCACGCGGACGTCGCCCCCTTCCGACTTGACCGTGAACAAGTCCTTCCGTGAGCCAGGCACGCGGAGCATGTCGCCGAACGAGCAGAAGATCACTTCCGCCCGGCCGGCAATGGCCACCGCCTTGTCGAGAATCTCGATCGGCGTGACGCACACCGGGCAACCGGGGCCGTGGATCATCGTGATCTCGCGCGGCAGCATTTCATCGAGCCCGAAACGGACGATGGAGTGCGTCTGCCCGCCGCAAATCTCCATGATGTTCCAAGGCCGCGTCGTGGCGGCGCCGATGGCGGCGGCCAGGCGTCGAACGGCGTCAGCGTTGCGGTATTCGTCGAGAAATCGCAAGGCGTAGGGGCTAGGGGCTAGGGGTCAGGGGTCAGAGAACGCCCGCCGACTGCGTCGGCGGGGTCGGGACGTCTCAATCGTGGAGCTATTGGTCCGGCAAGCTCTCGGCGAGTTCGTTCAGCAGTTCCAGCGTCTCCTGCGCTTCGGTCTCGTCGATGCGGCTGATGGCGAAGCCGACGTGAACCAGGACGTAGTCGCCCACTTGTGCCTCGGGCGTGTAGGCGAGACAAACCTCCTTGACGATGCCGCCGAACTCGACCTTGCCCATCGGCAGGTCGTGCTGCTCGTACCGTTCGACAATTTTACCGGGGATTCCTAGGCACATAAAGCACACTCGACGGCTGGCGGCCGCCTTAATGGGCTCTCGGGAAGTACTTACCAATAGCCGGGAGTCAACGACTCCCGGAAAGTGCGTGAATCAACCGCTTCGCTCCGGGAGTTGTTAGCTCCCGGCTATTCTCGGACGACGTTCGTTTCCAGCAACCCCAGCAGCACTTGGCCCAGCGCGATGCCGCCATCGCCCGGCGGAACTCTCTTGTGAGTATACACCAGGAAGCCGGATTGCGACAACCTCGACTGCACGCGCTCAGTCAGCAGGGCATTCTGGAAACATCCGCCGCTGAGCACGATCGGCAGGCCGGGAGCGGCGGACGCGGCGATTTCCAACGCCATTTCGGCCAAGGCATTGTGGAAACGGGCGCTGATGTGCGAGACCGGCACGCCGGCCCCACGATCGGCCAACACGCCGTGGATCAGCGGTTCCCAGTCGGCCACCAGCGGCTGGCCGTCGCGATGCTCGACAGGGAACGGATAGGCGTCTTGCTCGTTTTCATTGGGCGTCAAAGGGGGCAGTCCCATTTTTGCTGATACAAAAATCGGGACAGTCCCCTGGTCGGCGGCGAATTCGAGCGACATCGCCGCCTGGCCCTCGAAGCTGATGACCGGCGGCAGGCCGCAGATGGCCGCGACGGCGTCGAATAGCCGGCCCATGCTGCTTGTGTGCGGCGAATTCACGCCGCGCGTCAACATCGACAACAGCGTGTCGATTTCCTTCGGGCGGAACCACTGGGCGGCGTATTGCCTTGCTTGCTCGCCGAAGATCTCGAAGAGCAGGCCCAAAGCCGAGCGACGCGGCTCACGCGAGGCGCGATCTCCGCCGGGCAGGGCGAACGTGCGCAAGTGGCCCGCGCGGCGATACTCCGCTCCTTCGCAGACGAGCATCTCGCCGCCCCAGACCGTCCCGTCGGGACCGTAGCCGGTGCCGTCCCACGAAAGCCCCAAGACCGGCCCTTGCAAGCCGTGTTCCGCCATGCACGCCGCCACGTGGGCGTGATGGTGCTGCACGCGCACCAGCGGCACGGCCCAGCGGGCGGCCAATTGCTCGGCGCGCCGCGTCGACGCGTAGTCGGGATGCAGATCGCAGACGACCGCGCCGGGTGTCGTTTGGAAGAACTCCAACAGGTCGTCGATCGCCCGGCGAAACACCTTGATGCTTAGAACGCTGTCCAAGTCGCCGACGTGGGCGCTCATCACGACCTGGCGGGCGGGAGCTGTTAGCTCCCGGCTATTCTTTTCTCGATGCGTCTCATCGAGCAGCAGCGCTACCGTGTTTTTCAGGTGCCCGCCGACGGCGAGAATCGCCGGCGATGATGCGGGGGAAGGGGACAGGTCCATGTTCTCGGCCGACGTTTGTTCGCGATGGCATGTCTTCTCGCCGAAAAATGGACCAGTCCCCACGAGGTCGATCGGCAGCGGGGCGTAGCCGCGAGCGCGGCGGAGCATCTGCGGGCCGTCAAGGGTGACACGCACGATCGAATCGTCGACGGGCCGAACGATCGGGCGGTTGTGCGTCAGCAGCGCGTCGGCAATCGGACCGAGCCGTTCGACGGCGTCTTCGATCGCGATCGCCATCGGATCCTCGGAAAGATTGCCGCTGGTGCACACCAGCGGTCGCCCGACGGCCATCATCAGCAGATGGTGCAGCGGCGTGTAAGGGAGCATTACTCCGAGGTACGGATTGCCGGGGGCGACGCCGGGGAGGGGAGAGGGGAGAGAGGAGAGGGGAGAGGGAATTGTTGATTGTCGAATGTTGATTGTTGAATGAGAGACGTTCGCGGCTTCGTACTGAATTCGCCGCAGCAGCACGATCGGCGATCGATGCGAGCTGAGTTCGCGGGCTTCTTCTTCCGAAACGCGGCAATGCTTCCGCACGTCATCCAACGTGGGGAGCATTACGGCGAAGGGGCGATCGGGCCGCCGCTTTCGCTGCCGCAACCGGGCGACGGCCTCGGCGCTGGTCGCATCGACGAGCAGTTGGAATCCACCGAGCCCCTTCAAGGCCACGATTTTGCCGGCCAAAAGCAGTTGCACCGTGGCGTCGAAAGCCGCCTGGCCGGCGGCGGTCTCGCGGCCGGCGGGGTCGAGCAATTGTAGCATCGGCCCGCAGCGGGGGCAGGCGATCGGCTGGGCGTGAAAACGCCGATCGGCCGGATTGTCGTACTCGGCCTGGCAATCGGGGCACATCGCAAAGCCGGCCATCGACGTGCGCGGCCGGTCGTAGGGCAACCGCTCGATGATCGACCATCGCGGGCCGCAGCGGGTGCAATTCGTAAACGGATAGTTGTAACGCCGCTGCGACGGATCGCGGATTTCGGCCAAGCACTCGTCGCACGTCGCCAGATCGGCCGGAATCGTCGGCCGCGGCGGCGAAGTGCCCTCGCTCATGCAGATTTCAAATTCGCTGAAGTCTTGAATCCCAATCTCTTCGACTTCCACCGCATCAACGCGGGCCTGCGGCGGCGGGGAGTGGCGAATCGCATCGACGAACGCCTCCAGCGCCGCCGGCTCGCCCTGCGCTTCGATCCGCACCATATCGGCCTCGTTGCGCACCCAGCCGACAAGCCCTCGATCGCGGGCAGAATTGTAAACGAACGGCCGAAACCCCACGCCCTGCACCACGCCGCGCACGGTGACGGCCACGCGGCGTAGCGGGGGGATGCCAGCTTTCGACCGGACTTTCGTCATGGGGCAACGGGAGTTGTCTGCTTCTGGACTCTCTCCCAAGTCTTGCGGGTCCACTCTGATTCCTGGACGGTGGCTTGAAGAAATGCCCCGTAGGAGGAGAACTCGTGTTTGCGCGATTCCCATTCCGCCGAGATTTCCTCTTGAGCCCGCCGCTTCATCTCGACACAGTCGAACATCTTAGGTTTCGTCGCCATAAGCCATCTCCGCGGGACTGAGAATCTCGATGGGCTTGAAGCCCTGGAGAACATTGATTGCGTTGTATTTGCGAATGCGGTTGTAGTTGACGATATGCTTGAAGTTCCAGCTTACGATCAAGTCGGCCTCCGCCACGGTAGCCGTTGCCACATGGATTGCGTCGGTTCGTGAAGCTTTGCCCAACACGCCGCCGGCCACATACGCATCCGCCAGGGCTTCGACGCGATGATCGACGGGAGCAATTTCCAGGAGTTCGTCGGGAATGTCGTCGAGTTCCTTCTTCACCGTCATTGGAGCGCAACCCAATTCCCGCAACAGTTCCGTCGATATTACAACGGTAAACTCCCCGCTTTTCAGTCTTGCCAAGAACCGTCTGCTTGGCTCGGCGAATTCGTCGTCATTCACCCCGCCAAACACGGACGTATCCACGTAGGCACGTATCTTTCGCATGTGGCACACCCCTCCACAGCCATACTACGATACTATCGCGGCGCGGTCAATCCGGGGAAGCGCGTCTTGCGAGCCGCCGATGGGCGACTCATACTGACGTAACATGCGGTGAACGCTTCTACCGTGGGAACCAGCCATGAACAAACAAGAAGTCTTGGATATTATCGACCATTTTTCTGAACAAATCGATCCCGAACAACTCATGACGGCGCTGTATCTGAAGGCAAAACTTGATCGCGCCGAAACGGCCGTCGCCCGGGGTGAGGTTGTGACCCACGAGGCGGTTGTGCAGCGGAGCCGGCAATGGTTCGAGTAGACTGAGCCAAATCGCATCGTTATCATCGCGTGAACGTGTGCAAATTAGCAAGCACAGTCGCTACGCTCGCGAGTGTCCAAAGTGACGCACCAAGCCAGTGAAGCCAGTCTCGACGTGCTCGTTGAGGAAGATCGAGCGCCACCACAACAACGGCGATTATTGCAACGATGGCCAGGCACCGTTGTTGGAACGTCAGCGTCTGTCATATTGCGATCTCAAGTCAGCCGTGCTTCTTCGCCATTTTCTCCGCCAGCCACTCCGCGGCCGCGGGAATCCCCGTGCCATGCAGGGCGGAGACTTGAAATACAGGGGCGTTGGGGGCCAGCCGCTTCATGTCGGCGGTGATCCGCTCGACATTGAAATTGAGATGTGGCAATAGGTCGATCTTCGTGATGAACAGGGCGTGGGAGCCTTGGAAAATGGCCGGATACTTTATGGCTTTGTCGTCCCCCTCGCTGGTGCTCAGCACGATGATCCGCAGGTGCTCGCCGAGGTCGAAACCGGCCGTGCAGACGAGATTGCCGACGTTTTCGATGAACAGCAGATCGATGGCCGGAAGGTCCAGCTCCTGGTTGGCGCTGGCGACCATCACCGCGTCGAGGTGGCAGGCGCCTTCGGTGTTGATTTGCACGACCGGCACGCCGATCTTTTCCATCCGGTCGGCGTCGATCGAGCCGGCGATGTCCCCTTCGATCACCGCGGGCTTGATGCGGCCCTTCAAATGGGCGAAAAGGGCTTCCAGCAGCGTGGTCTTGCCGGAGCCGGGCGAGCCGACGATGTTGACCGTGAACACCCCGGCGGCGTCGTATTCGGCGCGGTTTTCGGCGGCGAGCTGGTCGTTGGCTTTCAGTATTTTCTTGGCGGCGACGATTTTCATGGGATTCAATCCTCAATTTCAATGCTTTGCAACATCATGTCCCTTCCGCCTTCGATGGTAATATCGACAGCGGTGCAGCGCGGACACTCGAAGACGAGGTCGTCGATTTCGGTTCGCGCGTTGCAGGCGTGACAATGGCAGACGGCTTTCGGTTCTTCGATGGCGATTTCCGCGTTTTCGACGATCGTGCCGGAGCGGAGCAGCCCGAAGGCGAAGCGCACCGCCTCGGGACTGACGCCCGAGAGCCGGCCGATGTTCACTTCCAAGCGGAGCACGCGGCCGCGCTGGCCCACGCGATCCAGTTCCTCTCCGACTTGATCGATCAGGGCCTCGACGATGGAGAGTTCGTGCATGGGAATGATGAATGATGAATGATGAATGATGAGCGATGAACACGCTTGGCATTCATCATTCATCACTCATCATTCATCATTCCTAAATGGCTTCGCCGCCGCGTTCGCCGGTGCGGATGCGGATGCAGTCTTCCAGGGGGAGGACGAAAATCTTGCCGTCGCCGATTTCGCCGGCGGGCCCGGTGCGGCCGCCCTTGATGATGGCATCGATCGTCGGCTCGAGGAACGCCTCGTTGACGGCGATCATCAACTGCACTTTGCGGAGGAAGTTGACCGAGACTTCATGGCCGCGGTAGGCCTCGGTCTGCCCGCGCTGGCGGCCGAAGCCCTGCACGTCCATCACGGTCAGGCGGAAGACCTCGACGTCGGCCAACGCCTGCTTGATGGCCTCCAAGCGATGCGGCTGAATGATGGCGATGATTAGTTTCATGTCAGTTTGGCGTAGGCCCTCGCAAAAACGTCCTCGGCATTAACAAGCCGGGCGGTTCCTTGGTCGATTTCGCTGCTACGCCGTCGAATCTCTTCCCGCCATTCCGGCGATAGTTCACTGCCGGCGGCAGCGTCGAGGCTCTCGATCAACTTTTCGGCCAAGAGAGCACGGACGGCTGGAAGCAGCCCAAGGGCTTCCGAGACGATTCTATCAACGGTGGCTGCCATAACGATGTCTCCTCCGCTCTCTTATGGTACTCCCTCCGATGGCGATCCACAAGAGGGACAAGCGGTATCGTGACAGCAGCCATCGCTTCCCTTCGGGGCGCGGCTAAACGATGCCCGTGGAAGAGTCTCTTCAAGCCGCGTCTTCCGGCACTTTTCGGATCATCTGCAGGAACTCCTCCATCGACGGACAACGCTTGCTCACCTCCGGCTCGATGCAGGCGTGGATCGCCTTGGCCAACTGCGGGTGGATGTCGGGACAGTACTGGTGGATGTCGGTCGGCGGCTGATCGTGGGCCATGGCCGCCATGCCGGTCGTGCCGCGCAGCCAGGGCAACTCGAACGAGCAAAACTCGTAGGCCGTCACGCCGAAGGCGAAAACGTCGAGCCGCTGATCGGTCGAGCGGCGGCGGACCAACTCGGGGGCCATGTAGTTGGGCGTGCCCGTCCGATTGCCCGGCTGCATGAACAACGGCGTGGCCGGCACCGTCAAACCGAAGTCGATCAACTTCAGGTCTTGGCGTTTGTTCGTCATCAGGAAGTTCCGCGGGCAGATGTCGCGGTGAATGAATCCGGCCTCGTGAACAGCGGCGATGGCCTTGGCGGCGTCGCGGATGAAATGCACGCGACGGCCCTTCAGGCAGGGTCGCGGGCCGCCAGCGCGGTGTTCAGGTTGGGCCCTTCGAGAAATTCCATCACCAGGTACGGGGCCCCGTCGGTCGTCAGGCCGAACTCCATGGTTTCGACGATGTTCGGATGTTTGAATTGAAGCGCGATCTCGCCCTCGGACGGCTTGTTGAGCCCTTTGAATCGCGCCTCGAAGGCCGCCGTCTTCTTCGCATCGAGAATCTTCAGGCCGACCACCATGTCCGTCCGCAGATCGCGGGCCATGTAGAAGCTCGACATCGTGCCGGAAATCGCCTCGTGCAACAGCACGAAGCGTTTCGACACGTTCAAGTGCCCGCTGCTGGAGAGGATCGTTTTTAGGTGGTCGAACAGTGGCATGGGAGAGTCGGCAGTCGGCAGTGGGCAGTCGGCAGTCGGCATTCGCCGGAAAACCACTTGCGGTTTTGCACTGCCCACTGCCCACTGCCGACTGCCCACTGCCTACTACTTTCCGCAGTAGTCGATGGTTCTGGCCAGTTCGCTTTGCAGGTCTTGGCGACGGACGATGCGGTCGATGAAGCCGTGCTCCAGCAGAAACTCGCTGGTCTGGAAGCCCTTGGGCAACTCGATGCGAATGGTGGCCTTGATGGTCCGCGGGCCGGCGAAGCCGATCAGGGCGCGAGGCTCGGCAAACACGACGTCGCCCAACGAGGCGAAGCTTGCCGCCACGCCGCCCATCGTCGGATTGGTCAAGCACCGAGATGAACAGCCCGCCGGCGGTGTCGTGCCGGGCCAACGCCGCCGAAACCTTCGCCATCTGCATCAGCGAGAGCAGCCCTTCGTGCATGCGGGCGCCGCCGCCCGAGCCCGAAACGATGATCAGCGGCAATTGCTGCTCGGTGGCGCGTTCGATGGCGCGGGTGAGCTTCTCGCCGACGACCGAGCCCATGCTGCCCATGATGAAGGCGGAATCGGTCACGCCGAAGGCGACGCGGCGGCCGCGGATCATGCCCGCCCCCGTCACGGCCGCCTCGCGCAGACCCGTGCGCCGCTGCTCCTCTTCGATCCGCTTCGGATAGGGCTTGCTGTCGACGAACTCCAGCGGGTCGGCCGGTTCGAGGTTGGCGTCCCATTCCTCGAACGTCCCTTCGTCGAGCACCTGGGCGATGCGCTGCCGGGCGGGCACGTACCAGTGATAGTCGCACTCGGGGCAAACGCCCAGCCGCTTCTCCGCCTCCTTGCGGAAAATCGTCGCCTGGCAGCCGGGACAACGCTTCCAAAGTCCCTCCGGCACGCCGCGCTTGGGACGCTTCAACTGATTCTTCCAACCACTCAGATCGGCAGACTCTGCTGGCATGGGTTTCTCTCGGGAATGATGAATGTTGAATGATGAATGCAGAGGTAAAACTGCGGGCACCCTATTCTATGGTAGTCTTCGATTCGTCATTCATCACTCATCATTCATCATTCTTACTTCACGCGCTTCGCGGCCACGACCTCGTCGGGGGCCACGTCGAGGACCTCGAACCGTCCGTGCCCGTTGGGCGCTTTCCACAAATCGCCCAGGGCGCCGTGCGTGATGAAGCGGCGGGCGAGGCTCAAGAGCGGCTCGGGCAGCACCAGCCCGATCACCCCCTCCTTGCGGCGCTTCAACAGTTTCACGATGGCGTTGCGCACCCGTTCGTCGGCGTCTCCGAGCATCTCGCCTTCGGGCGGGCAAACGTGTTCCGGCTGCTCCTGCCACTGGCGATAGACCTTCGGCTGCTTGTGCCGCACGTCCTCGACGAGCATCCCCTGCCACAGCCCTTGGTTGAGGTTTTCCAACCGCTCGATCTTCTTCAGCTTGATCTTCAAGGCCTTGGCGATGACTTGGGCCGTTTGCAGCGACGGCTGCGAAACGGGCGCGAAAATCATCTCCATCCCCTTGTCGCGGACTTGCTCCACCGTCGCGGCGACCTCGGCCAGGCCGCTGCTCGTTCAGCGGAATATCCAAGCTCCCCAGGATCCGTTCTTGCACGTCATAGTCGGTGGAGCCCGGACGAATCAACACTATCTGGACCATACTTCTAAACCCGCACTTCCTTCACTGATCTGGCAATGCCGGTCATCTCGTCGATGAACCGGCCGTAATGTGGTTGCGAAAACAGAGCCGAGCCGGTGACGAACAGGTCGGCGCCGGCGGCGGAGCACGAGCCGACGGTGTCGAGGTTCACTCCGCCGTCGACCGACAGCAGCAGACGCGAGCCGGCCGCGGCCCGCAAATGGCGGAGCTTCTCCAGCGCCTCGATCTCGAACTCCTGCCCGCCAAAGCCCGGCATGACGCTCATCACCAAGACGACGTCGCAGAAATCGAGGTAATCGTCGAGGACATCGACCGGAGTGGGCGGGTTCAACGAGATGCCCGCCACCGCGCCCAGCGAATGGATCTCATCCAACAGCGGCCGAGGATCGGGCGCCACTTCGATGTGGATCGTCAGCAGGTCGGCGCCCGCCTTGCGGAACCGCTTTACATAGCGGCCGGGCTCGGAAATCATCAGATGAACGTCCAGCGGCAGGCTTGTCGAGCGGCGGACGGCCTCGACCACCGGCAGCCCGAAGCTCAGATTGGGCACGAAGTGGCCGTCCATGATGTCCAGGTGCAGCAGCTTCGCCCCGGCCCGTTCGACGCGGCGAATTTCTTCGCGTAGCTCCGCGAAGTCGCAGGCCAACAGCGACGGCGCCACCGTCGGCGACGCCGCGTGCAAATCAGCAAGGATCTGCGAACTGGACATACAGGAATCGCCAAAATGCCTGCTGGGAATCGAACTCGTGGCGGTCGGGCCGGATGAGCCGCTCGGGAAGTTTCGTCAGACGAGTGTCGTCCCTTTCTTTCCATGCATAAGCATTTAATTGTACCAGCAGCGGGGCGATTCGTCTGCGCTTGTTTGGCGGCGCGATGTAAGTGTTTGTGTGGCCAGCGGTTAAGTGTGGGTACGCAGACGAGACAAGACGTCCTTAGGGACGCTTCGATTGTTCCAAAGGAGTCGGTTTTCCCAGGCGGGCGCCTCCGTTGTTACTCAAGGTTAACAGATGGGAGCGTCGGGCAAAACCTCCGATCTCTCCACATTTGTGCTGCCGAACTGTACTGCTGCACAACCCCAAGCCCATCGGATACAATTGTCTCTTTCCGGGTGGAACTCGCATGGCAGCAATTCTGGACCAGAACGGACTAGTTGATCGGGTGGACTTGATTCGCCTGGATATTGGCAGGCGGATGGACCCAACGCGCCGGGCTGTAATGGGCCAATTCTTTACGCCGGTCCCTATCGCCCGCTTCATGGCCGAGTTGTCCGAAGCGAATACCGGGAAAGTCCGCTTGCTCGATCCTGGGGCTGGGGTAGGCAGTCTATCGGCAGCATGGATCACCCGTGCCTGTAGCTCGGACAATGGGCCATCGTCGATTCACCTGACAGCCTATGAAGCCGATCACCATTTGACTGAGCATCTTCGCCAAACGGTCGAGGATTGCGGAGATGTATGCCGAGCGGCCGGGGTTGCGTTTCAAGCTGATGTGATTGAAGCCGACTTCATTCGGTCAGCCGTTGAAGTGCTGAGAGATTGCCCGCTTTGGGGAACGGCGCGTCCAGCCTTTGACTGTGCGATTATGAACCCGCCTTACCGCAAGCTGAGCAGCGAATCCGACGCTCGCCGCGCTCTACGATCCGTAGGAATTGAGACGAGTAACCTCTATACGGCTTTTCTCTGGCTTGTTTTTCGATTGCTTGACGAAAACGGCGAGATGATAGCCATTACCCCTCGGAGTTTCTGCAACGGCCCTTACTTCCGACCGTTTCGCGAAGCTTTCTTGCGCGAAATGCGCTTGCGCAGGGTTCACGTTTTCGAGTCCCGCAACTCGGCCTTCAAGGATGCTGACGTTCTGCAAGAGAACGTGATTTTCCGTGCAGTCAAAGGCAAGGTGGCGGACAAAGCCGTAGTTTCTTCTTCCGCCAACCCGGAAGATCCTGACATTTGCTTGCGGGAAGTCTCACCCGATGAATTGGTTAGTCCAAATGACCCCGACTTGGTGATTCGCGTTGTGCCTGACGACATCGGGATTCGTTTCGCCGAGCGCGTGCAGGGGCTTGCTGCGACGCTTGACGATCTGGGAATACAGGTGTCTACCGGACGGGTTGTCGATTTCCGCGCGAAAGAGGCGCTGGCATTTGAAAGCAATGGAAAGACCGTCCCCCTGCTCTACCCCGTTCACTTTGAGAACGGCTACATCGTTTGGCCCAAGCCGGGTAAGAAGCCAAACTACCTCGCTGTCTCGCCCAACACGGAGAGCCTGCTGGTTCCGGCCGGGAGCTACGTACTGGTCAAGCGGTTCTCAGCGAAGGAAGAGAAGCGACGAGTTGCGGCGGCGGTTTGCGACCCATCCCGACTGCCGGGCGATGACTACGGCTTTGAAAATCATTTGAATTACTTCCATCGAAAAGGAAATGGCCTTCCCTGT
Organism: uncultured Planctomycetia bacterium; assembly: GCA_963719005.1. Classification (GTDB taxonomy): domain Bacteria; phylum Planctomycetota; class Planctomycetia; order Pirellulales; family Thermoguttaceae. The sequence continues at coordinate 50,124 of CAVRAR010000009.1, read as the reverse complement.
GTGCTCGCAAAGGGATTGGCGGCCTATCTCAATTCGACCCTGGTCAACGCCTACTTCCGACAGTTCAGCGGGCATACTCAGGTGAACGCGAGCGACTTGCGAAGTCTGAAGTATCCCGACCTAGCGACGTTGAATCGTGTCGGCAACCGAATCGGCGATCCCTTTCCAAGTCAAGACGAGCTTGACGCACTTATCCGAGAGGAGTTGAGCATGGCGGACGATGATCCCGTCAAGGTGAAACAACGTGTTGAAGAGGCGCAAGAGATCCTGGCGGCCCTTGGGTTGCCGAAGGCTCAGCAGAACGAGCGTTCCGCCCTAACGTTGCTGGCGTTGCTCGATTTGCCGCCCAATGCCACGTGGCGGAAAGCATCGGCCCCGCTTCGCGGCATCACGCCAATCATGGATTGGTTCGCCGAACACTACGGCAAGCGATATGCGCCGAACACTCGTGAAACGGTCAGACGGCAGACGGTCCACCAACTCGTGGAAGCCGGAATCCTAATGGCGAATCCCGACGAGCCTTCCCGGCCTATCAATAGCGGGAAGACTGTTTACCAAGTTGAAAAAGGGGCGATAGAGTTGCTGCGCACCTACGGAACGAAGGCATGGGAAAAGAACCTTCGCTCTTGGCTATCGTCGGTCGAAACCCTCAAGGCACGCTATGCCAGGGAACGCAACATGGCGAGAATTCCATTGTCGCTCGCCACGGGCGAAAAGATCGACCTATCTCCCGGTGGTCAAAACGTGTTGATCAAGGAAATCATCGAGGAGTTTTGTCCGCGATTCACTCCCGGCGGCAAGCCAATCTACATTGGCGACACGGATACAAAATGGGCCTACTTCGATGCGGCCGCGCTCGCGCGGTTGGGAGGTAGAGTCGATTTGCACGGCAAAATGCCCGACGTGGTGATTTATCACGTGAAGAAGAAATGGCTTGTGCTAATCGAAGCCGTAACAAGTCACGGGCCAGTGGACGGCAAACGACGAGATGAATTGAAACGGCTGTTCGCAGACTGCACGGCGGGGCTTGTCTTTGTCACCGCCTTCTTGGATCGGTCCGCAATGGTCAAGTACCTCGGCGATATTTCGTGGGAAACAGAAGTGTGGGTCGCTGACGCCCCATCCCACATGATCCACTTCAATGGCGAACGGTTCTTGGGACCTTACGACGATTAGGGGATCCCAAAAGCATGAGCTAGAGCGGTTTCATTTTAGGTGTAGCGGTATCCGCAGTGTTGAAAATAGTTTCGGCACTCGGATTCCGTGAATTGGTCGAGGATGCTGCCGCAGAGTTTCCATAGCTTATCGACGGTCCGTTCGCCTCCGTCACGGAGCAACTTTTTGAACTTGGAAAACGCCAACTCGATGGGGTTCAGGTCCGGCGAGTACGGGGGCAGGTAGCGCAGCTCGGCACCGGCCGCTTCGATGGCTTTGCGAACTCCAGCCACCTTGTGGCTGGAGAGATTGTCCATCACCACGATGTCGCCAGGTTTCAAGGCCGGTGCCAGATGTTGCTCGACCCAGGCGCGGAACAGTTCGCCGTTGATGCCGCCTTCCACGGTAAGCGGAGCGATGAATCCCTCGGCCCGCAATGCGCCCAAAAAAGTCGTCGTCTGCCAACGTCCGCAAGGAGTTTTTTCCAGCAAACGCGTGCCGAGTTCCGAGCGGCCGTAGGTGCGGGTCATGTTGGATTTAGCCCACGTTTCATCGATGAAAACGACTTTGGCGGGATCGATCGACTCCTGCGAAGCGCGCCATGCCGCGCGCTGCTCAACCACATCGGGGCGATCCTGTTCGCTGGCAATCAGCGTCTTTTTTTTCGCGACTGCTTGAGCGCTTGGCATGCGGCGCAAAGCGTTCCCAGGCAAACCTCTTCGCCGCGCTCCCGCTTCAAATCGGCTTGCAGTTCGCGCAGATAGATGTCGGGCCGAGCCGCGATCTTGGCGACGAGCCAGTCTGCCCAAGCATGCCACGCGGGCTGACGCGGAGCCGCCTTCTTTGGCGCCACTTGGCCGGTCTCGCGACGTTGTTGCTGGATGCGCCGCACCCAAGATTCTGAAACTTTGAAACGCAGCGCGATCACGCGCCGCTCTTCGTTCGTATCGCACGCGGCGAGCACTTCGCCGCGAAACTCCGCATCGTACGGTTTCATCAGGGTCACCTCCTTGAGTGAGATGAACCCAATTTACCGAGTTCGCCCAGAATGCGCTAGACCTACCGTGGAACTGCTCTAGTGCTTGAAATGCCGGCGGCCGGTGAAGATCATGGAGATGCCGTGGCGATTGCAGGCGGCTACGGCGTCGGCGTCGTTTTTCGAGCCGCCAGGCTGAATGATGGCGACCACGCCGGCGGCGGCGGCTGTGTCGATCGAGTCGGGGAAGGGGAAGAAGGCGTCGGAACCCATGACCGAGCCCTTCGACCGCTCGCCCGCCTTCTTCACGGCAATCTCGACCGAATCGACGCGGCTCATCTGGCCGGCGCCGGCGCCGAGCAGCATTTCATCCTTGCAGAGCACAATGGCGTTCGATTTGACGTGCCGCACCATCTCCCACGCAAATCTGAGATCCGATATCTGTTTTTCGCCGGGCTTGGCCTCGGTGACGACTTGCCACTCGTTCTCGGGATCGACGGCCACATCGGCCTGCTGCATCAACATGCCGCCGTCGAGGTAGCGGAACGTCCAATGCGGCTGCGACCGCCCCAATTCGCCGACCTCCATCAGCCGCACGTTGTTCTTCCATTTCGGCTTCGTCGTAAGGATTTGCAGGGCGTCGTCATCATAATGGGGGGCAACGATCGCTTCGATAAAGAGCCCTGGCGCGGCCAGCGCGTCGGCCGTGGCGGCGTCCACCGTGCGGTTCAGGCCGAGCACCGAGCCGAAAGCGCTCTGCGGGTCGCCCTCCATCGCCCGTTGCAAGGCCGCGACAAGCGTATCGCCGACGGCCGCGCCACATGGATTGTTGTGCTTGATCACCACCGCCGCTGGCACCGAGAACTGACGCACGATCGCCAGCGCGCTGTCGAGGTCGAGGAGATTGTTGTAGGAGAGTTCTTTGCCGTGCAATTGCCGCGCGGCCACCACGTTCGCCCCGTGGTTGTCAGACCGCGAATAGAGGGCGGCCTGCTGATGCGGGTTCTCGCCGTAGCGGAGACCCATTTTGTGGGTCAAGCCGATCGTGACCGTGCCCGGAAACGGCTCCTTGGCACCGGTCCCCACTCCGCCCTTGGCGAAAAAGTCGGCGATCGCGCGATCGTATCGGGCGGTTTGCGCAAATGCCTCGCCGGCCAAACGGCGGCGCAGCTCGATCGTCGTGCAGCCGTTGGCCGCTATCTGGTCGAGGATTTCGGAATACTGGGCTGCATGGGTGGCGATGGTGGTGAAGGCGTGGTTCTTGGCCGCCGCCCGCACCAGCGTCGGCCCGCCGATGTCGATCTGCTCGATGGCCTCCTCCTGTGTGACCCCCTTCCGCGTCACGGTGGCTTCGAACGGATAGAGGTTCACCACCACCAGTTCAAAGGTGAGGATGCCATGTTCGGCCAAGGCCTGCATGTCCTGGGGATTGTCGTGGCGGCAGAGGATGCCGCCGTGGACCTTCGGATGGAGGGTTTTGAGCCGCCCGTCCATCATCTCCGGGAAGCCGGTGTATTCGGAGACGTCGCGGACGGCGATGCCCTCGTTTTCCAGGTGTTTTCGGGTTCCGCCGGTGCTGAAAACCTGCACGCCCGCGGCCACAAGCCCTCGGGCGAAATCGGCGAGCCCCATCTTGTCGCTTACGCTAACCAGGGCACGGTGGACGCGAGGTGAAAACATGGCAACGACTCCCCGGGAAGAAAAACGGATCGAAACACAAGGTTTATGTGTTTTGGCGACGGCGGTCAAGCACCCCATGGTCAGATGACGCGAAGAAGGTGCGAAGCTGCGTGGTTTGCGCAAAAATTGCGGGCCATGCGGTGTATACGTGCGGAAGCGGCGCTGTTTGTATAAACCTCGGCTCCCGGAAAACCCGAATAATCACACGGTATCTCCAACCCAGGAATCTCACCAGTGCTTCGGTTGTCGATCGTTATCCCTGTCTTAGGCGACCAGAAGCCGTTGGACGACACTTTGGTTTCCATCCTGGAAAACCGGCCGGCCAACTGCGAACTGCTCGTCGTCCATAACGCACCATACAATGACCCTTACGGATTGGCCGGCGAGGTGCAATTCGTCCAGGCTCCCGAAGGGGCCGGATTCGCCGAGTGTCTGAATCTGGGGCTATCGGCCAGCCGGGCGCCGGTGGTCCATCTATTGGCCTGCGGCGTGGAAGTCCGCGCAGGCTGGGCCGAGGCCGCCTTGCGGCACTTCCGCAATCCCGAGGTCGCGGCCGTAGCGCCCGTCCTGCTGCATCACGACGACCGTCAGACGGTCGTCTCGGCCGGCCTGGGCTACCGCGCCGAGGGAGTCGTGTGGCGGGTTGGCCGCGGGCGAACGCCCGAGGAGGTTGGCGAAGACGAAGGCGAGCTTTGCGGCCCGGACGCCCTAGCCGGTTTCTACCGCCGATCGGCCGTCGAAGCGGTCGGCGGATTTTTGCCCTCGCCGGTTGACACAGTGGCGACGATCGAGGTGGCGTTGTCGCTGCGAGAAGCCGGATTCCGCTGCGTCGTCGAACCGGACTGCCAGGCGAAGGTAAACTCCGCCGCCGTGCGCGACAAGGTTGGCTTCCGGCACGGCTGTCATAGCGAGCGGCTTTTCTGGCGCTGGGCGTCGGCCCACGGCCGGGTGCGATCGGTGGCAGCCCACGCCGCGCTGGTGGCGGGCGAATGCGTCGTCGGCCTGTGGCGTCCCTTCCTGTTGCTGCAATTGGCCGGCCGCGCCGTCGGAATGGTTCACGCGATGGTGGCCAAGCGTCGCTCGAAAACGCCCGAAGCCGACGACGAGCCGGCGGTCATCTCGTCGCCGCACTTTAGGGTTGTGGCCTGCCGCGACGAAGAGTCCTCAGTTCGCGCGGCGTGAGCGACTCGGTATCGCGATCGCTTCAGCTTGTAAAGAGCCCGTGTTGACGCCAATCAGCGGCAGGCCTCGCCCTCGGCGCGAGCAAGCAATTCCTGTACGTTGTCAACGTTGTAACCGCCTTGGCGGCCCATTGCACGAGGAATCGTTTGGTAGCGCCGGTGTTTGGTCGGCTCTTCCACCTCATCGAGATCAAGGGGCGTCTTTACGGTTGGTTCAGGGGTATCGGCATTGTCGCTCATTTCGTTCCTCGGCTTGCACGCGGCTCAGTCGGTTTTCGCAACGCCGCCGGAGCCAACCGCTCGATCATGCTTCATTGTGGAAACGATATCATCCAGCGTCATGTCTGCAAACAGTTGTTCCCGTTCCTCGGTGTAGTTGCCATAACCAGTGGTGAACTGGCCAACGAATCGGACGGTGTTCACGACGCCGATTTCCCTGCACAACACCCGCAAGGCGTCTTGCGTTATTTCCGCCAAAGGCTTCGCTTTTCTTATCATTGGTTGATCTCCTCGATTGCCTCGACCGGCGATAGCATTGTTCTTCGCCGCAAGACAATCGCCATTACTGGGCTTATGCCGAGGCCCTTCCAACGCCGACAGTCGAAACATCTCTGGACCTACGACACTTCCAGCAATTCGTTCTCTTCGTCGAAGGCGTCGAAGGTGCGTTCCAGCGGGCCGGCGGCGCCGCGGCGGCTGCCGGGATAGAAGAGCTCGACGGCGGCGTGGAACTGCCGCAGGTCGGGGGCGCCGTCGGCGTCGGCCGTCTCCGCCGCGTACTTCGCGCGCAACTCGTGCACCTGATGACGCCCCGTCGGCCAGCGGACGATCATGATGTCGTTGATCTCGTTGAGGAGTTGGTAGACGCGGGCGCGAGTGAGCCCCATCGTGCGCGCGACCTGCCGAACGCTCGTCAGCGGTCCGTTGACGCCCAAACGGGTTTCCGCCATCAAATAGACCTGTTGCGGCGAGTCGATGCGAATTTGCTCCAGGAGCGGCTGAACGAATTCGGAGAAGAGTTCCTGCCGGCCGGGAATGCCCGGCTGCTGCAACGCCCGGCCGATCCACTGCTCGACGCGATCGATCAAGCGCGGAACGATCCGCACCGCGAGGTGATCGCGCGTGCCCATGCCGGCCACCAGCGTATGGACGACGTAAAACACCTCGAGGATGGCGCCCATGCGTTTGTCGCCGTGCGTCTTCATGGCGCGGATGTCGCCCAAGGTGGATCCGGTGTAGACGCCCAGCGGGGTGTTCCAGACGACGCGGGTCAGGTTTTGCAGGCTGGGAGCGAAGCGGCCGAGGCTTTCATTGGCCAGGCCGTGACGGACGACGCTCGCCCGCCACTGCGCCCAAGAGACCTCGGAGACCGCGGTCGGATCGAAGCCGTCGGCGCTCGCCTCGGCGCCCACGACGTCGGCTTGACGCGGGGCGCCATCCTGCAAGCTGAGGACGTTGGTCGGCAATTCGGCGGGATCGGTGTTGGCGGCTCTGGCCAGCAACAACAGCAAGGAGGCGATCTTCTTTCGTCCGATGCCGGGCGTTGCCGACAGATCGGCGAACGGCGTGCTGAGGATATTTCCGAGCGTTCTTCCCAACAGCGCCAACGGCAAACGGCGATCTGCCGGCAATGCCCAGTAGGCCAGCGGCTTGTCGAGGTGGTCGGCATACCCTTCGGAGAGAAGGGCTCTCCGCAGATTTTCGAAGCGGCTGACAACCTGAAGCTCTTCGACCGACGCCGTCTTGTCGAGTCTCATCGTGTCCTCCTTCCGCCCCGGCTCCCCTTGTTCTCGCCGCGAGGCATTGGCTCGATGTCCTGTAAGAAACAACTGCCGGCGCGGGTAGGGCATGACCGCACGGGCCGACGCATGCTGGTTTGTAGGACGGATTTCCGAATCCGTCGCCGCAAGTCTGGACGGATTGGGAAATCCGCCCCGCGTCAGGCCGGTGAGCCCTTCAAACCAGCCAGTTTCAACAGCCCCATTCTCCGGCTGTGGCGGAGGTCGGTCAAGGGCTGCCAGGAATTTCCCTGCAAAATGGCGACAATCCACGTCACTTCCAAGCAGCAGCACCATTGCCTGCCCTTCTGGCCTGAGGTACAATGGCTCGACTGACGTAACTGCCGTGTCTCAAAACACTTCCGGCGTCCGGCTACTGCTGTCGATCTCACTCGGTTCTCCAGGGCGAGGTTCCACTACGGGCAAATCACACTCCAAGAAAACGACCGCCGCCGCGTCCGCGACGAACGACAAGGTCATCTCGCAGAACCGCAAGGCCCGGCACAACTACCTGGTGCTCGACTCGCTCGAATGCGGCATCGTGTTGGTCGGCAGCGAGGTGAAGAGCCTGCGCAACGGCCAAGTTTCGCTCGAAGAAGCCTATGCGCGGATCAAGGGCGACGAGGTTTGGCTGGTCGGCTGCGACATTGCCGAATATGCCGAGGCCAACCGGTTCAACCACAACCCGAAACGGCCGCGCAAGCTGCTGATGCACCGCCGCGAGGTGAAGCGGTTTGCCCATCGGGCGTATGAGAAGGGCCTCACCCTGGTGCCCTTGGAGATGCACTTCAAGCGGGGGCTGGCCAAAGTCGTGCTCGGCATCTGCCGCGGAAAACAGCAGCACGACAAGCGCCAGGCGATGAAAACCGCCCAGGCCAAACGCGATATCCAGCGGATGATGATGCGGCGGAAGTAGACAAACGGTAGAATCGAACCCCTCGGCCGTCGGCGGCGTACAGAACAAGGGCGCGACTGTGTGGTACTATTGAAACAGCCCGTAGGTTATGCTTCAGCATAACGCGGCAGGGCGGTAGGCAGTGGCGACGATCCCTCCTTGTTGCGTGTTATGCTGAAGCATAACCTACGAGTTGTCCCGCTTGCCCGCCCACGACACACGCCCTTCCACCAGGTGGCAATCTCGACAATGCTGCTACTGAAAGACATCAAGAAAGGATTCCGGCAGCCGGACGGCACGGCGCTGCCGGTGCTCGATATTCCCGAGTTTCGCGTCGACGCCGGAGAGCAGATGGTGATGGTCGGTCGCAGCGGTTGCGGCAAGACCACCCTGCTGCACGTCATCGCCGGCATCAGCCGTCCCGACTCGGGCAAGGTTCGCATCGACGACTGGGACATCACCTTGATGCCCGAGTCGGAGTGCGACCGCTTCCGCGCGGAGCGGATCGGCTACGTCTTCCAGACCTTCAATCTGTTGGCCGGCTTCACGGCGCTGGAGAACGTGCTGTTGTCGATGCGATTCGCGCGTGGACGGATGGACAAGGCCCGGGCGCGGCACCTGTTGGACCGCGTGGGGTTGAGCCATCGCACGACCCATCGGCCGGCGCAGCTTTCGGTCGGCGAGCAGCAGCGGGTGGCGGTCGCCCGGGCGCTGGCCAACAAGCCGCAGATTCTCCTGGCCGACGAGCCGACCGCCAACGTCGACGCCGGCCATCAGCAGCAGATTCTCGACCTGATGCGCGAGACGTGCCGCGAGGAGAATGTCGCCCTGATTATCGTGACGCACTCGAACGAGGTGGCCCAGCAGTTCCCGCGTATGGACAAGCTTGAAGAATTTAACCTGGTAGTGGGACAAGTAACAGGAAAATGACGAAGCTCGAATGACGAATGACAAAAGAATGACGAAGCTCGAATGACGAAGGAAGCACGAAATTCAAAATCTCAGATTCCAAATCTCAAATCCGGAATTCGTTCCCCTTTCGTCATTCGAGCTTCGTCATTCGTCATTCTTTCGTCATTCGTCATTCGGCCTTCGTCATTTTCTTAATCCCTAATCCCTAATCCCTTTTCTTCCCCCATGAGTCTCTGGAAAGTAGCTTGGCGAAGCATCCGGCAACGGACACTGGTCTCGACGCTGACGGTTCTGTCGATGGGCCTGGGCGTGGCGCTGGTCGTGGCCGTGCTGGTCGTCTACGGCGTCGTCGATCAATCCTTCCACCGCGGCGGCGAAGGCTACGATCTGATCGTCGGCGCCAAGGGTGGAAAAGAACAACTCGTGCTCAACACGGTCTTCTACCTCAGCGAGCCGATCGGCAATATCCCCTATAGTTTCTTTGAAGAACTGTCGGACGGAAAATACGGCCGGGTGGAAACGGTCATCCCGGTCTGCATGGGCCATACCTACCAGAGTTTCCGCGTGGTCGGCACCGTGCCCGAAATGTTCACCGACCTGAAGTACCGCGGCGATCAGAAATACCAATTCGCCCAGGGGCGGAATTTCAAACTTGACGAACCATTTCGAGGCCGTCATGGGCACCATCGCCGCCTCGAAAACCAGTACGCAAGTCAACGAGCAGATCCAGATCGTTCACGGATCGGGCGACGGCGGCGCACGCACGAAGAGAAATTCACGGTGGTCGGCATTCTGGAGCCTACCGGCACCCCGGTCGATCGCGCCGTTTTCGTCAACATGCTCGGCTTCCAGGAGATCCACCATCACGAGGAGGTCGTCGGTGGCGAGGAGGACGACCATCCCGGCGAGCATGCCGGTCACGCCGACGAGTCCAAGGAAATCACCGCCGTGCTGGTGTGCATCCACAAAGAGGATGCCGACAAGGGGCTGACCGACGTCATGTCCAAACTGATCAACAACACGAAAGTGGCCCAGGCCGTCGCGCCGCTCCGCGTGATCACCGAGCTTTTCGAAAACGTCATCGGCAAGTTGCAGTGGATCTTGCTGGGAATGTCGGTGCTGACCGTGATCGAGGCGGGCATCGGCATCATGGTCAGCATCTACAACTCGATGAGCGACCGCCGCCACGAAATCGCCGTCATGCGCGCCCTCGGCGCCAGCCGATTGACCGTCATGCTCATTATTCTGATGGAGTCGATCCTGCTGTCGCTGATGGGCGGGGCGATGGGCCTGGTGCTCGGCCACGGCGCCATCTGGCTCTGCTCGCCGATCATCACCGATTGGACCGGCGTGGTGATCGGGCTGTTCCAGTTCCAGCCGGCCGAATTGGTCCTGATTCCCGGCCTCGTCGCCTTGGCGTCGGCCGTCGGATACTTGCCCGCCATGTCGGCCTACCGCACCGACGTGGCGAAGTCGTTGATTACCACGCCGTGAGGCTAGGGGTCAGAGGTCAGGGGTCAGGGATATTTCATCGTAGGGTGGACGTTAGTCCGCCAGACAAACACGGGGCGGATTAAAATTCGCCCTACAACGAGTTTGCCAATGTCCTTTGCATTCGATTCCAACTCGACGAGCCCGCTTCCTCCGCCGACACGCTACCGCGCGCTGAATCCGTTGGCGGTAACAAGCACGGTCCTCGGGGCGTTGTCGATCGTTACGATGCTGCATTGGACCCTGGCCGTGGTTCCTTTGGCCGGAATGATCGTCGGCTGGATTGCATGGAAGCAGATTCGCAAGGCGCCCGACGAATGGATCGGCGCAACGCTGGTGCTGGTCGGCGTCGGGCTGTCGGCGGCGCTGTGGCTGGTCGGCTACGCCTGGTTGATCTTCGCGCGGGCCAGCGAAGTGCCGTACGGCTACGAGCGGATTGGCTACGCGCTGCTCCAGCCCGATCCGCTGAAGCCGACCGAGCCGATTCCGCAGACGGCGATCGACATGCAGGACGGGAAGGTTTACATGGAGGGCTACATGCAGTCGCGCCGCACGCTGACGGGCATCAAGGAGTTCATCCTTTGTCCGACCAACGGCGACTGCCCCTTCTGCACCCCTAGTCCGCGGCCCACGGAAAAAGTGCGGGTCGTCCTGCAAGGCGATCTGGAAGCCACGTACACGACGCATCTGATTGGCGTGGCCGGTCGGTTCCACATCGATCCGAACGACTCCAACGGGATCCCCTACGTGCTGGAAGCCGATTATCTCCACTAATACGCTTTCCGATGTACCTCGAACGCCTCTTGCAGATCAACATGGCGACGCTGGCGGCGCTGGGGGCGCTGTTGCTTGGCATGGGCCAACGAAGCGAGGGGCCGCCGCTGCTGGTAATCTTGGCCGCCGCCGCCTCCGTCTGGTTGACCGACGTGACCGGCCGAATCCGCATCGGCCGCTGGTTGGCCAACGTGCTGATGCTGATCGGCGCCTTCGTCTCGCTCCGCAATCTGTATCCTCCGCAAAGCGAGATGGAGTCGATCGGGCTGTCCTGGTTCTTGATCTACCTTCAGATCATCCTCCTATTCCAGGAAAAAGACCAGTGGAAGTATTGGTTGCTGGTCATGATCAGCCTGCTAGAAGTCGTCATGGCTACGCTGTTCAGCCAAGGCGTCTGGTTTGGAGTCTTGATTGTCGTCTACATGTTGGTGGGCTTCTCGGCGATGACGCTGTTGATCATGTATCGGCAGTGGAAGCTGTTTGCGGCGGGGACGGGGCAACAGAAGGGGACGGAGGAGATTGTCGGAGAAACTCTCCAACGATGGATCACGTTTTTCCGACAATTTCCTCCGTCCCCCTCGCCGCCGTCGCGTGCTCCAAGCCAAGGCGGGCGAGACGCCGGCGCTCCGGAAGGAAAGAACGCTTCACGCTGGCCGCTGGCCGCCCGGCAGGCCGAGTTCAGCAGCGTGCCAGGCGGCAGCAGCCGTGCGGGCCTCGGCCGCAACCTGGTCGGCCGTCTCGGTCGGATGGGCATAAGCACGATGGCCCTGACGCTGCTGGTCTTCTTCGCCGTTCCCCGCTATGGCCAGGTCACCCTGCGGGGTTCCCTCGCCAAGCCGCAACCGCTGGTCGGCTTCACCGACAAGGTCACGCTCGGCGAGCTCGGCAAGATCATCGAGAGTCGCGAAGCGGTCATGCAAGTGCAATTCTTCAAGGATCTCAGCGGCAACGATGCCCTGCCGCCGCTTGACGGCGACGTCTATCTGCAAGGGGCCTTTCTCACGCTCTACAGACACGGACAGTGGCGCGGGGGAGTTCTGAGTTCCGAAGTGGGCTACGAGCCGTTGCAGCGAGATCGGCCGCTGCCGCTCGCGGGAGCCGTCCTGCAAAAGATCACGATCGGCCAGTTGGATCGCAACGAATTGTTCTACGTAACCCCGTATATCGCGATCGACAAGCTCTACGCCGATATCACGATCGATTGTCCCCGACAGCGGCTGGAACGCAACGAACATCACTCGTCGCATTCGCTTACCTATACCCTGGGAACCACCGCGATCGTCAACAGAGAGCAACTGCCGTTGGCGCCGGCGGCAAAAACGGACTATCCGATAACGTTGACGTTCGTGCCGAAACGCGACCTGCCAAACCTCGTGAAAATGGCGCAGGAATGGATCGACGAATCTCGCTTCAAGCCGGACCATCGCGCTGACCGCGCGCAGTTGCTAAGGGACAAACTCGCCTCGGGGCAATTCGAGTACAGTCTGACCGGCGTGGAACGCGATCCCAACATCGATCCCATCGAAGATTTTCTCACCGAGCATAAACAAGGGCACTGCGAGTACTTCGCCACGACCCTGACGCTGATGCTTCGCAGTCAAGGGATTCCCGCAAGGATGGTCAGCGGCTTCAAATGCGACCGCGACGACTGGAATTCCGGCGGCGGCTATTACCAGGTTCGCCAACTGCACGCCCACACTTGGGTCGAAGCGTATCTGGAGCCGGACCAGATTCCGGCCGAGTGGAAGCACGGAGCGGATTATTGGACCGGCATCAAAGGCAAGCCCCCCGAGGACAACAAACGGGCATGGGAACACGGTGCATGGCTGCGGCTCGATCCCACGCCGGCCGGCGCCGCCGGCGAACGAGATGATTGGGCCACGCCGCTCCGCAAGGGCTTCGACTGGCTCGACGGCGTCTGGTCGAAATACGTCGTCGAACTCGACTGCCAAACCCAGCGCGAGGCCATCTATCAGCCGATCGCCGATGGCGCGCAAAACCTGTGGCACGAGCTGACCAGCGCCAACAGTGGCAAACGATGTTCGACTCCGTCTCCGTCGCCCTCTACCTGGACCATCTCGGCCGCGAGGCCAAGTGGATGCTGCTGGGGCTGATCGGCGCCACGCTGATGCTGGTCTTGGCGGGCGTCAGCGTGCTGGCCGTGCGGATCGGCCGGCGGCTCTGGGCTCGTTCGACGGGCAACCACACCCGGCGGCATGGCCCCAAGGTTGAGATCGCGTTTTACCGGCGTTTCGAGAGCATGATGGCCCGGCAGGGGCTGGTTCGCGCCCCGGCGCAAACGCAGCACGAGTTCGCGGCCCTCGCCGGGACTCGGCTGGCGTCGCTGACGGGGGAAAGCGGGTTGGCAGCCCTGCCGGCCGTGATCGCGGAGGCCTTCTACCGCGTCCGTTTTGGGCAAATGCCCCTGGACAATCTCCAGACCCAGGCAGTAGAACAAGCATTAGTCGAAATCGCCGCGGTCGGCAAAAGAACGGCTTTGGGAAAGCCGCGACCAGTGGTCGCGGAAGCGTGATACCATGAAAATCGGACTAGTCGGTTATCAGGGCTCGGGCAAGAGCACGCTGTTCCACTGGCTGACGGGCGTGGCACCCGATCCGGCGATGGCTCATACCGGCCAAAGCGCCATGGCGCCGATCCCCGACGTGCGCTTCGAGCCGCTGGTGAAAATCTACCATCCCAAGAAGGTCACGCACGCCGCCATCGAACTGGTCGATACGCCGGGGCTGAGCCGCACGCACGAGGGCAACGCCACCCGAATGGCGATGATCCGCGAGGCCGGCTGCCTCGTGTTCGTCGTGGCCGCCTTCGATAACACCAATCCGGTGGCCGACCTCCGCTCGTTCGACGAAGACCTCGTGCTGGCCGACATGGAAATCGTCACCAACCGGATCACGCGGGTCGAAGAGCAGCTCAAGAAGCCGCTGCCCCGCCCGGAACATCAGGCGTTGGAGCACGAGCACGGCACGCTGAAGATCGTGCTGGCGGCGATGGAGTCGGGCAGGCCGCTGCGCGAGTCGCACATGACCGACGAGCAGCAGAAGGTCACCCGCGCGTTCCGTCTGTTCACCGAGAAGCCGCGGCTGGTGATCGTGAACACGGCCGACGACGAATCGCAGCCGGAGCGGTTCACGTCGCTTTCCACGCCGGAACAACCGGTGCTGGCCGTGCCCGCCGGGTTGGAGTTGGAACTGGCGAAGATGAGCCCGACGGATCGGGCCGATTTCGTCGCCGAGATGGGCATCACCAGCACCGACCGCGACCATCTGATCCGCACGCTCTTGAAGGCCTCGCGTCAGACCACCTTCTTCACGGCCGGCGAGCCGGAGGTTCGCACGTGGCTGCTGCACGAAGGGGGCACGGCGCTGGAGGCGGCCGACGGCATCCACACCGATCTCGCCCGCGGCTTCATCCGCGCCGAAGTGATGACGGTCACCGATCTGGTGCGACTGGGCAGCGAGCGCGAGATCAAGGCCCATCACCTGCTGCGGCAAGAGCCGAAGGATTACGTCGTCAAGGATGACGATATCCTGCTGATTCGGTTTAGCGTATAAATCTCCGCCACGGCAGGCACGCTCAATTTCATTCCGCCTACCGGCGTCGTCGGCATCTATAGCCCGGATTATTCACGCAACGCAAAAGCATCGTGAATTACCGATGCTTTGAAAAACATAGTGTCTTTGAGGGGTGCGTACTCAAGTGTCTTACTGTGTAACGACTTACAACGACATTCGTCTGGTGCATGAATAATGCGGGATAGCGGCGCGATCAGCGGCAGCCAGCAGCTTACCTGGGGCACCGACGGATACAGCAATCTGGCTGGCAACATGATCCTCAGTTCCACTTCCGCCCGGTATGAGACGCAGATACTGAACAACATCGATCTCGACGGCGGGGCCCGGACAATCCAAGTCGACAAGAACCCCAACGCCACCGGAGACTTCGCCACGATCTCCGGCGTCATCAGCGACTCGGTCGGCGGCGCCACGTTAACCAAGACCGGCGCCGGTCGGCTGGTTCTCAGCGGCGCGAATACTTATACCGGCACCACAACCGTCAACGGCGGTCTGCTGGCCGCCAGCGGTACGGCCGTTCCCGGGCCAATCGCTGTCAACTCTGGCGGCGCGTTCTCGCCCGGCGTCAATGTCGGCTCGGCTGCCACAGGTGCGGCCACTCGGAAAGCGGCGATGATC
Organism: uncultured Planctomycetia bacterium; assembly: GCA_963719005.1. GTDB lineage: Bacteria > Planctomycetota > Planctomycetia > Pirellulales > Thermoguttaceae. Next base: position 35,071 of record CAVRAR010000009.1, on the reverse strand, counting down.
TGAGCCTGTACTTGAATTACTCGCCGACGGGCGGCGCCGGCCACGCTTCCATGTCGAGCGCCGCGGCTCCTGTGCCGGAGCCCGGAACCCTGGCCCTGTTGGCCGCCGGTCTCCTGGGTCTGGTGGTCTACGCCTGGCGGAAGCGAAAGTAGTCGATCCCTGTTGACTCCCGATCGTCGATCAAGACGGGGGCGGCAAATCCCGATCGCCGCCCCCGTTCGTCTTGTTGTTCGCCCTGCTAAAGGCCCGGGAAAGGGTCAGAGCGCAGGTAGATGCGGTAATTCTTGATGCGACCGTTGGGCAAGTCCTGGCGAGGAAGACAGCGCACGCCGGCGATCATCTGCTCGCTGCCGAAATCGACTACCAGCGCGTGCGGATGCGCAGGGCTGCGGCTGAACCACTCGGTGTGCCAGAATGTCGAGTCGTCTCCATCGAGCACGTTTTTCGCATTGCCGTCGTCCCCCTGCATTTCTTCACTGTCGGCGTAGATGACCTTCCAGTCGTCGCGGGCGATTGGCTTGCCATCGGATCCAAGGGCCAGCAACTCGGCCAACGTCGTGAACTTATCGCCGCCCTGCGAGTCGAGGGCCTGCAAGCAGAGATAGCGCCCCGCAACCGGCGAGGCGAAGCGAACCTCCTGCCACTCCTTGCCTGCCGCAAACTTTCCTTCCTTCAACGGCGCGAAGCCGGTCAGTTTCAGAGCCTGCCCCGATTTCCGATGAACCTCACGGCCCGGCTCGGGACGTAGTTGGTCGAGAATCGGTTTGGCCAGCCCGGCGACCACGGGTTTCTCGCTGACTTCCAAGTTGAGAACCACGATCTCGTTTGCTCCGCACTTCAGCCAGCAACCGGGCAGGTACATGGTCTGCGTCGGGCCGATCCGCCAGTAGCGCCCCAGACAGCGGCCGTTGACCCATACCACTCCTTTTCCCCAGGCGCGCATGTCGAGAAACGTGTCGCCCGGTTTCTCGACGGCGAACGTGCCGCGCCAGAAGGCCGGGCCAGATACACCAAGTACACTCGTCGCCGGCGAGAACTTGAGCCCGGCCAGCATGGCGGCATCGAGCGGGAAGCTGAACACCTTCCAGTGATCGAGGCTCGTCGCCCGGCCATCTTTCAGGAGTTCCACTTTCTCCGTAATTCCCTTGCGATCGTGCATGAAGGAACCGTAGTTCACTCGCCCCATCGCCTCGACGAGGATGTCGAGCCTGGCGGGTTTTGGGCGGTTCGGCAGCCGGAGGGGGCGCTTGCCGTGGCGACGGTCGAGAACGCCGACTCGTTTCCCGTCGAGAAACACGGCCGACCAGTCATGAACCTCGGTCACGCGCAGCGATTCCTGCCCGCCAGCGGGGACTGTTGTGGAGTAGAGAATGCAGCCGTGACCCTGGTCGTAAAACTCCATGGGGTGGATTTCCTTCGACTCCCGGGGCTTGCCGAGGTTGGCGAAAACGGGGGACACCTCGCTCAGCGCGAACGGCGGAATCTCGATCACGGGGACTGGCAGGGGCGGCTCGGGAATCTGCTCGCCCGGCAAGAGATGTTTCGCAAACAGCCCACGAATGGCAAAGAACTTGGGGGTGGCCCAGCCTGCCTCCGAAATCGGCGCGTCGTAGTCGTAGCTCGATGTCTGAGGCGAGAACGGCGGGCAGTTGGCGCCCGACCACAGCCCGAACGACGTGCCGCCGTGCACCATGTAAATGCTGAACGATGCGTTGTGCCGAAGCATGTACTCCAGGTCGCCGATGAGCTTCTTGGTGTCGCCCGTGTGGTGTGGCTGGCCCCACGAATCGAACCAGCCGGGATAATACTCGCTGCACATCAGCGGGCCGGTGGGGCGAATGGCGCAGGGCCTTGAACGCTCCGGCCGGGTCGCCGCCGAAGTTGACGGCGCAGAAGGTGTCCTCGCGGACGTCGGCCCTGAGCTGTGACGGACCATCGCAGGTGAACAGCGGCACGTCAAACCCGCTCTGCTTCAGGTAGTCGCGGAGTTTGCCGAGGTATTCCCTGTCGTTGCCGTAGCTGCCGTACTCGTTTTCGACCTGAACCATAAGGATCGGCCCGCCGCGGGTGACTTGCAGCGGGGCCAGAACGCGGCCGACCTCTTTCAGATAAAGGCGGGATCGTTCCAGGTAATACGGATCCTGCGTGCGGAGGCGAATATTCTGCTTCTTGAGCAGCCACCAGGGGAAGCCGCCGAACTCCCACTCCGCGCATGAATAGGGACCTGGGCGGAGTATGACTTTCAGCCCCTCCTGCTGCGCGAGACGGCAGAACTCGGGGGCGTCGGCAATGCCTTCCCAGGTGAACTCCCCCGGTCTGGGCTCGTGCAGGTTCCAGAACAAATACACGCATACCGTGTTGAGCCCCATCGCGCGGCACATCTTCAGACGGTGTTGCCAGTATTGTCGCGGAATGCGAGCAAAGTGCAGTTCGCCGCAACGGATCAACAGCCGCCGACCATTGAGCAGGAAGTCGTTCTCGCCGATAGAGAAAGCCCCGCTAGGCTGCGGCTTCTCGTCGGCAGCGGCGGCGGCAGGCGGGCAGCCCGCTCCAAGGAGAGCGATCGCTATGCTCGCTGAGCGCACAATTGGCATGACGCTACCGGGAAGACGGAAACATCTCGCGAACCTCTGACCCGGCGTGGGCTTTCGCCCGTCAGTGGCGGTCGAGGCGACAAACCATGAAAGTATCGCTGTGTAGTTCATTGTGCAGGTGCTCCGCATCGGCTGTCCGTCAGCCAACGGTTCTCATTCGGTCCCTCTCGAATACACTCCGAGCAGCGACGGTCTTCCCATGTTAACAGAGTGGCCCGCGATGTTCCAGTTGGCGATTGCCTTTCTTGCAATCCGCACTGCGATGAGCCATACTGGGTTCGATCCGCCCCTTGCACGTCTCACGCCCCGCCGCCCAAGAACCCCGAAGATAGCCGAGCCCTGTTCTTCCAGGCATGCCCGACGGGGCTCCGGTTGCCAAGCGGCAAGGGACTCTTTTAGAATATAAGAATTGTCAATTGTCATGCTTTGAACTACCGCCGTGACGGGCGAGTCTGCACTTCAAAGGCTTCCAGGGAACACCTTCGATGATTACCCGAAAAAGCAACCGCTGGACCTGCGAGCGAATGACGACGTTTGTTGTCGCTGTCGTATGGTGGTTTGCTGGCGATTCGTTGGGCGCTGGGCCGGTTGTGACGACTCCGCCGCCGGCCTCGCAACAGACGCTGGAAACCAGAGACCTCGGCGGCGCGTGGCAGGTTCGGCCGGAACCGCTCGCGTGCATCGGCCAGTCCGGTTTGACGCAAGCGCTCCAGGCGAAGGACGATTGGATTCCCGCCCGCGTGCCGGGCGAAATCCACCTCGACTTGATCAGGGCCGGGCGAATGCCCGAGCCGACCGTCGGCGCCAATATGCCCAAGTGTCGCTGGCCGGAAACCAAGTCCTGGTGGTACCGGACCACGTTCGACGTGTCGAAGGATTTTCTCGCTTACGAGCGGCAGCAGATCGTATTTGAAGGGCTCGACCTCTACGCCCAGGTGTTCGTCAACGGCAAGCTGGTGGGCGAGGCGGCGGACGCTTTCGTGCCGGCCGCCTTCGACGTGAAGCGATTCCTTCACGAAGGCAAGAACGAACTGGTGGTCAGGCTGACCGCCGGCTCGGAGCTTTCGCGCGACGATTCTCCGCCCGGCCAAGGGCTGCCGCCGCACAAACCGAAGTTCGGCGAGATACCGAATCCGATCCGCGAAGGCGATTTCTACGGCCATCGCAATTGGTACGGCCGCCGCTGGCTGCGGAAACCCCAGGCCGAGTACGGCTGGGACTGGCAGGACGCGCTGCCGAACATCGGCATCTGGCGCGGCGTTCGTCTGGAGGGCCGCTCCTATGCCGTGCTCGATGACCTTCGCCTCGACACGCTTCTGCGCGACGGCCGCGCCTCGCTCGAAATGGAGGCAGTCGTCGAAAACTTGCATCCCTGGAGCGAGCGGGCTTGTGTTCTTGCGCTATCGATTCTTCCGCCCGACGGCGACGCGACAATCGAGCGCCGCTACCCGATCGACGCCGTGCCCGGGCGAATTCCAGTCCGCGACCTGATCGAGATCCCGCAAGCGAAGCTCTGGTGGCCCAACGGCATGGGCCGGCAGCCGCTCTACCGAGTCACCGCGACCGTCGCCGACGCATCGGGAATAATCCACGATGCGAAGCGATTCAACATCGGATTGCGGACGATCGACATCGATCGAACGCGCTTGAAGGAGGGGAGCCGGTTCTGCATCCGCGTGAACGGCCGCGACGTATTCTGCCGCGGCGCGAATCTCGGCCCGCACGACGTGATCTTCGCCCGCATCACCGACGCCAAATACGAGAAGCTGGTGTCGGAAGCGAAGAATGCCAACATGACGATGTTCCGCATCAACGGCGTCTCGATTTTCGAGGCCCCGGCGTTCTATGATGCCTGCGACCGGGCCGGCATTCTCATTTTCCACGACTTCCCCTTCGCGTGCAGCACCTATCCCGACGACGACGCCGGCTTCCGCGAAGCAGTGCGGGTCGAGACCGAGACGGCCGTGCAAATGCTGCGGCACCATCCGAGTATCGCGCTGTGGAGCGGCAGCAACGAGTGCATCATCGGCCTGTGCGATTGGTGGAACGGCGACCGCGACAAGCCGCTGAATCTGGGCGGCTCGAAGCTCTACAACCAGATCCTGCCCGATGCCTGCCGGCTGATCGACCCGCGGCGACCGTACTGGCCCAGCAGCCCCTGCGGCGGCGACAATCCGAACAGCGATCTCTCCGGCGATTGCCATTGGTGGTGGGCCTACATAAGCGGCGACGTGAACCGCCGCATTCGGCACGAAGTGTTCGACGAGTGCCGCGGACGTTTCGTCAGCGAGTGGGGCTTTCCCGCCCCGCCGCACATCGACTCGATGCATGAGTACCTCTCGCCCGAGGAGATGAAGCCCGACGCCTGGGCCATGAAGTTCCACACGAATCAAATGGTCTGGAACACCCTCGACGTGGCCATCCAAACCCATTACGCCGACCGCAAGAGTCTGTCGCTGCCCGAGTACGTCCTCTATGGGCAGATGTGCCAGGCGTTCATCCACGGCCATGCGATGGAGGCCATGCGTTTCCGCAAGCTCGATCCGGCCGACGATTGTGAGGGGGCGTTGATCTGGTCGTATTCCGAGCCCTGGGGCGAAATCGGCTGGTCGCTGCTGGACTATTATCTCCGCCGCAAGCCGAGCTACTATTCGGTCCGCCGAGCTTGCCAACCGGTGAAGGTCATCGTGCGGCGGCGGGGCGATCAATTCATCACGCGAATGGTCAACGATACGCTCCGGCCAGTCGAAGGCGTGGTGGAATACGGCTGGTGGCGGCTCGACGGCACGGGCCGATCGGTGCAGTCGCGATCGGTGGCTGTTCCCGCGGACGGCATGGTGCAGGTCGCGTCCGAAAAAGTTGCTTCGCCCGCGGAACGGGATCCCAAGAAGTGGCTCTATGCGGCCATACTCCGAACCGGCGGCGCGGCGGTGGACCAATCCGTCTGGCTGTTGGAACCGTATCGAAAGCTGGCCGTCACGAAGCCGCAGATCAAGGCAACGCCGTGTGCCGATGGCTGCCTCGAAATCTCCACCCCCGTCTACGCCCATGGCGTGCACGTCGAAGATCACGGCCACGAACTGATGTCCGACAACTGGTTCGATCTGTTGCCCGGCGTGCCGGTGAGGGTCCGTCTCGCGCCCGGGACCAGGCCGGAGTCGATCCATCTCGAAGCCACGATGCCAGAATAGGAACCGCAAATTTCTTGACGCGGCCCCACCACACAGCTATCCTTGAGGAGTATCGATAAGCCCGCCGGCAACCATGCAATGAGAGAGCAACCATGCAACGTCGTCATTCTCCATCCCTCTCGTTCTCGCTCCGTAGGCTCCCGCGAGCGCTGACGCCGCTTTTTGTTCTGGCGATCGCAGTTGCCGGCGCCACTTCGGCCGCCGGGTGTACGAGCATCCTGGTCACGCGCGGCGCCTCGGCCGACGGCTCGGTGATGATTACCGCCGCGGGCGACTCGGCCGGCGGCTTCGCTACACTCGACATACTACCTGCCGCCGACCACAAACCGGGCGAGATGATTACCGTCGAAGCGACTAACGAAGATGAGGTCAAGAGCCGCGCAGGCAAGATCCCGCAAGTTTCTCATACCTATCAGGTGCTCGGCGGTTTGATCAATGAACATCAGCTCGCCTTGTCGGAGACGACTTTCGGCGGCCGAAAAGAGTTGGTGAATCCGCAAGGAATGCTGCGATACGGTTTTCTGATGTCGCTCGCGTTGCAGCGGGCACGCACCGCCCGCGAGGCTATCGACGTTATGACCAAGCTGGTCGCCGAATACGGCTATGCCGACGAGGGCGAGTCGATTTCCATCGCCGACACCAAGGAGGCGTGGATTCTGGAGATCGTCGGCGCGGGCCCCGGCGGCAAAGGGGCGGTCTGGGCGGCGTTCCGCGTTCCTGACGGACAAATCTCCTGCCATGCCAACCAATCGCGCATCGGCGAAATCCCCCGCGACGATCCGAACAACTATCTCTTCTCCGAAAACGTCGAAAGCTTCGCCACAAGCCACGGCTGGTACGATCCGAAGTCGGGCCAGCCCTTCCGCTTCTACGAGGCTTACTGCCCGCCGACGCCCTTGCTGCGGCGGATATGCGACGCGCGGGTATGGAGCATTTTGCGGCGTGCGGCGCCGTCGAAGCATCTTTCGCCCGACTACCACCGCTGCAAGCCCGGCTCGCAGCCCTATCCACTTTCGCTGCCGCCCGACCGAAAGCTCTCGGTGGCCGACGTCATGGCCCTGATGCGCGACCACTACGAGGGGACCGAGCTCGACATGACCAAGGGCATCGACGCCGGCCCCTACGCGCTGCCGAGCCGCTGGCGGCCGTTGGTCTGGAAGGTCGACGGCGTCGAATACGCCTGGGAGCGGCCGATCTCGACGCAGCAGACCGCGTTTTCCAGCATCACGCAATCGAGGGCGTGGCTGCCCGACCCGATCGGCGGCCTCGTCTGGTACGGCATGGACGACAGTTTCACCACCTGCTACTTGCCCTTCTACTGCGGCATCGACGCGGTGCCCAAGAGTTTTGCGGCCGGCACGATCCAGAAGTTCTCCTGGGACTCGGCCTGGTGGGTGTTCAACATCGCCACGAACTACGCCTACACGAAATACTCGTACATCACGCCCGAGATTCAAGCGGCGCAGAAGGACATCGAATCGACGATGCTCGCCCTGCAACCGGCCGTCGAGAAAACGGCGGTCGAGCTGTCGAAAACCAGCCCGAATCTGATGACCCGCTACTTGACCGACTACTCGGTAATGCACGCCGAGCAGACGACGGCCCGCTGGAAGGCGCTGGTCGAGCACCTTTTCACCAAGTACAACGACGGCTACATCCGCGACCCGCAGGGCAAGTATCCCGACGTCGGCTATCCCGAAGAGTGGCTCCGCCGCGTGCTCAAAGAACGCCCCGAGCAATTCCACCTGCCGGTGGAGAAGCCGAAGGAGAAGTCGCACTAAACCGGAGCGCGGGCATCCCGCCCGCCCTTGGCTTCGCGGCCCCCGCGTTAGGCCCGAAGAGCCGAGTTGTCAAGACTTACTTGACAACTCCCGCGCTGAGCCGCTCGCGGTCTGTCATCGAGGCAACGAACTTGTAAGGATTACTTACAAGTTGCCGTTCCGGCCTGTGTAGAGAATTGCCCAGGCTGCTTTGCTAGCCCAATCTCGGGTCCGCGTTCTCAATCACTGGCAGAGGATGCAGCTTACTCACCGGCTGGAATTGACCGGCAAACCGACAAACCGGCTCGTGTAACGAGTTTCCGGCGCAGAGGGCAGCCGTCTCCCTACTTGCGGTAGGGAGAGTGCCCGTATAGAATGCTGGGAGTGAAAATTGGGTTATAGGATAGGTTCGGCTGCGCGATTCACGACTTGTAAACCTTGGAGTGGTTATGGCGCGAGTTGGGTTCATAATAGCGTCGTTGGCATCTCTTGGATTCCTCGTGTGGTTTCTTGTGATAGAAAACCATTCGCCTGGGCTCTCAATTGGTGTAGCGTTCATTGCGATGCCGCTAATGGTTGATGTCTTCGGCCTCCGTAAGATTAACGCAGATGGGATCGCCAAGGATGGCAAGGGTGCCGGATTGGCCGCAGGCGTCATCGTCCTCATGGGCGTCGGTTACTTTGCTCTGTTCTTTCGCTCGTGGTTGATCGTTGCATTTCTATGGTACACCCTGCACCTCCCGATGATCATCGGAGTTGTCGCGTTACCGACCTCAAAGAAGTGACAGCCATAACGCACCTTCGCCTACCAGGGTGTTGCCCCGGCCTGGGAGAACGGCTGTCCCGTTGGGGCAGATGACCAACCGGAGATTTCGCTTTGCAGCAGGTCAATATCACCCTTGGCACCGCCGGGCATATCGATCATGGAAAAACCGCGCTGGTGAAATGCCTCACCGGCTGCGACACCGATCGGCTCAAGGAGGAGAAAGAGCGGGGGATGTCGATCGAACTGGGCTTCGCTCCCTGCAAAATCGGCGACACCCAGGTCGGTATCGTCGACGTGCCGGGCCATGAAAACTTCATCAAGACCATGGTCGCCGGCGCCAGCGGCATGGACGGCGTCATCCTCGTCGTGGCCGCCGACGACGGCGTCATGCCGCAAACCCGCGAACACCTCGACATCCTCACCCTGCTAGGCATCCGCCACGGAATGGTGGCCCTGACGAAGATCGACCGCATCGCGGCGGAAGACCGGGCGGGCGTTCAGGCCGCCGTCGCCGCGTTCCTGCGAGGGACGTTTCTCGAAGGCGCTCCGATCTGCCGGATGTCGAACGTCACCGGCGAAGGATTCGATCCGTTTCTCGAAGCGCTTTGGGCCCTGGTCGCCGCGATCGAGCCGAGACGCACCGACGGCGTCTTCCGCCTGCCGCTCGAACGGGCGTTCTCGGTCCAGGGCTACGGTACCGTCGCCGCCGGCATCCCCGTGGCCGGAGCGGCACACGCCGGCGATGAAGTGGTCCTCTTGCCGCAAGGGCTCGCCGGGCGAATCCGCCGGGTCGAGGTCTACGGCCAAACCAGCGACGCTGTGATGGCCGGCCAGTGCGCGGCGCTGAACGTCGGCCATTGGGACCATCGCGAAATCCACCGCGGCGACGTGTTGACCATCCCCGGCTTCTTCTCGCCCGAGCAGTGGTATCTCTGCTCGCTGCGGCTGCTGCCGCGCGAAAAGCTGCTGCTGAAAAGCGGGGCGGAAGTGCGATTCCACACCGGCACCTCCGATGTGGCCGCCTCGTTCTATCCGCTATCGGGCACTTCGATGGAGGGTGGGCAATCGGCACTGATCCAGATCAAAACCAAAACGCCGGTGGTTGCCGGCCCGGGCGATCACTTCCTGCTCCGCACGCTCTCGCCCGTGCGGACCATCGGCGGCGGACGAATCGTCGAAGCCATCCCACGCCGCGTAAAAGCCAATCGCCCCGAGATACGTCAAGACCTGCAAGAGCGGGCCGAAGCGATCCTCGACCCGCCGCGGTTCGTCGAATACTGCGTACGCCGGGCGGAGTCGCTGGCCGCGACCGAGGAGGCGGTTGCCGTTCGTACGAAGATACCGCACGCCCGCGTGCGAGAAATCCTCGCCGATCTCGCCGCGCGGCAGATCATTTTCGCCTTGACCGGGAGGGACTACGTTCATCGCGACACGGCCGCCGAGGCCGAAGAGAAGATTCTGAAACTGGTTGCCGATTTTCACCGCCAATCGCCCGAGAGCCCGGGGCCGCCGCCCGAGCAATTGCGTCAAACGATGCCGATCGACAAGGCAGTGCTCGACGCGCTGGTGGCCCGTCTGAAGGACGAGAAACGGCTGGTCGAGAAGAACGGGCGGCTGGCCCTGCCGGAACACCGCAGCACGTTCGGCGGCGAGGACGCCAGGCTGCTGGAGACGATCGAATCGTTCTTCCGCGAGAAGTTGTTTTCGCCGCCCGACGCCGCGGAGGTCGCCACTCAGACCGGCACGCCCGCCGCCAAGGTTGCAAAGCTGCTTGGCCTGCTTCGCGAGCATGGGCGATTGGTTCAGGTAGACGCCGCCGGGATGCTCTTTCACAGCGAGGCCGTCGCCCGCGCGCGTGAGATCCTCGCCGAGCATTTTCGCAAAGAGGGCCGGCTGGAGAGCGTGCAATTTAAATATCTCTTGGATACGACGCGGAAGTTCGCCCTGCCGATGCTCGACTACATGGATCGGCTGGGCCTGACTCGTCGCGTGGGCAACACGCGATTGCCGAAGAGTCCGCCGTCGGCGTCGCCATAAACCGCGGTTTCCCGGCTGAATTGAGTCGGATTTCTATTCCCGGCCAGCAGTCGCCAGCCGTTTCTCGATGTCTTCCAGGGCGGTGCCTTTGGTTTCGGGCATAATCCAGCAGGCGAAGAAGAATTGCAGCACCATCATGGCGCTGAAGAATGCGAACACGCTGGCGACGGAATGTTTGGCCGCCCAGGGAAAACATTGCGTCACCGCCGCCGCCATCGACCAATGGACCAGCGTGCCGAAGGCTTGTCCTTTGGCGCGGACGGCGTTAGGGAAGATTTCGGAGATGAACACGAACATCACCGCCCCCTGCGACATCGCGAAGAAAGCGATGGAACCGACCAGCCCGCCGAGAATCAACCATTCGTGCCCGCCGGGATCGTTGGCGAACGCGGCGGCGACCAAGGCCAGACACAGCGCCATGCCCACCGACCCGATCAAGAGAAGGATGCGTCGTCCGAAGCGGTCGATGATGAACATGGCGACAATCGTGAACAGCAGCAACGTCATGCCGATGGGAATGGACCGCCACAACGAATCCTCGGCCGTCGCTCCGGCCGTTCCGATGATTTTGGGGGCGTAATACAGAATCGCATTGATGCCGGTGAGTTGATTGAACATGGCCATCGCGGCGGCCAACATCAGCGGGCGCCAGTGCGGCGCATGAAACAGCCGTTCCTGCACGTGGTCCGGCCGATCGGCCAGCGACGCCTCGATCGCGGCCAGCTCGTTTTCCACGTCCTCGTCGCCGAGCCGTTCGAGCACGCGGCGGGCCTCGGCCGACCGTCCTTTCTTGACCAGGTGCCGCGGGCTCTCGGGAACCGTGAAGATCAAGAAGAAGAACGCGCCGAGGGGAGCGCGAGCACGCCGAGCATCCAGCGCCAGGCCACGTCGCCCGGCAAACAGCGGGCGATCGCGTAATTCGAGACGAAAGCCAGCAGAACCCCGACCACGATGTTGAGTTGGTTGACCATCACCAACCGTCCGCGGACGCGCGGCGGCGAAATCTCGGCGATGTACATCGGCGTGACCATCGACGCGCCGCCGATCGCAAGCCCGGCGACAAAGCGGAAGAAGATGAACTCCCACCAGTTCCTCGCCAGACCGCAGCCGAGCGACGACACGACGAAACAGGCAGCCAAGGCAAACAGAACTTTCTTGCGGCCGAAGCGATCGGACGGTCTTCCGACGGCGAAGGCGCCGACGATCGTGCCGATCATCGCGATCGCCACCGTGAAGCCCTGCCAGAACTCGTTCAGATCAAACAGGCTCTGCAATGCCGCGTTGGCGCCGGAGATCGCCACCGTATCGAAGCCGAAGAGCAATCCGCCGATCGCCGCGACCAAGGCCCCGCAAATCATGACGAGGCGAGAGTGATAAACCCTTGCAGTCGGCGTTGGGGAGGAAATGTTGTTCATGGGCTGGGCTCGGCGCTGCTGCCGTTCTCTTCCTGCACTATTCAAACGACACGGGTGGCCCGTTGAATCTGCGGATCGGTGAAGACGTCGCACTCATCGCGGCTGCGGGTGGAGAACTCGGAGACGACCGCGCCCTTGTCGCCCGCCTGAAACCAGTGCTTCGTGTCGGGCGCGAGCGTGTACTGATCGCCCGGCTTGAGCACGATTTCGTGCCAGACGGAATAGGTATTCTCGCGGCCGGCCGGGGTTCTGCATTGCGGCAATTTCGTAAGCTCGCCGGGGACGTACAGAAACACCGTGCCGAAGCGGCAGCGAAACGTCTCCTCCTTGCCCGGCTCGGCGGCGATGTTCGGATGGCGATGCTCCGGGCAGGTCTGCCGAGGCCACATCGCCAACTCCTTCGCGCAGCACCGCTGCGTGTTGACGTACACCAGCACGCCCAGGCCCGTCTGCTCGAACTGGCCGAGGCCGAAGTCGGCGATTTCAATCCGTCCGGCTTCCTCCGGCGTGACAACGATATGCGCGCGGTCGAACAGCGCACAGGCTTCCCGCCGATAACGCTCAAGGTCTTTTCGACTGATCATAATCGTTCTCCTCAGAACTGCATCAGGTCTCGCGCTGCAACGACGATTCTCTCCGCATCCGGGCGATAGGCGTTTTCCAACACCGGCGTGAACGGCACGGGCACGTCGGCCGAGGCTACGCGGGCGATCGGGCATCGCAGGTGCTCGCCAAAATGCTCCATGATGCCGGTGGCGATTTCCGCACTCACGCCGCCGGTCTTTGGCCCCTCCTCCACGATCACCACCCGGCCCGTCTTCCGCACCGACGCCCCGATCGTCTCATAATCGATCGGCGACAGGCTTCTCACGTCGATCACTTCGGCGGCGATGCCCTCGGCGGCGAGCCGGTCGGCGGCGTGGAGCGAGTGGTGCAGCATCAGCAGCCAGCCGAGGATCGTCACGTCGGCCCCTTCGCGGCGAACGGCGGCCTTGTCCAAGGGGAGCGTGTAATCCTCGTCGGGAATGTCGCTGGTGGCATCGACCGCGCCGCTTTCGGCCCGGGCGCCCTTCGAGCCGTACAGCAGCTTGTGCTCGAAGATCATCACCGCGTTGTCGTCGCGGACGGCCGCCTTGAGGATGCCCTTGGCGTCGTAGGCGTTCGACACGGCGACGACTTTCAGCCCCGGCACGCCGGTGAAGTATCGCTCCAGGCTCTGCGCGTGCTGGCTGCCGCGGCCGGTGGCGCCCAGCGGCGCCCGCATCACCAGCGGCATGGTGAGCTGCCCGCCCGACATGTAGCGCATCTTGGCGATGTTGTTGATGATCTGATCGGCGGCCAGCAGCAGGAAATCGCCGTATTGCACGTCGGCGATGGGTCTCATGCCCATCATCGCGGCCCCGCAGGCGACGCCGAAAAAGCCAAGCTCGGCGATCGGCGTGTTGACCATGCGATCGGGGAATCGTTTTTCCAAGCCGAGCGTGACGGTGAAGGCTCCGCCCCATCCGCCCGGCACGCCGATATCTTCTCCGATGCAAAACACCCGCTCGTCGCGCTCCATTTCCTCGGCGATGGCCTCGCGCAAGGCTTCGGCGATGCCCATTCGTTTTGTCATGTTCACTCCTGGTGCGGTAACTGTTCATGGGCCGTAATAGTCGCCTTTCGCTCCGCGAAACTGGCGCTACTTTCGCGGAGCGAAAGGCGACTATTTACGAACCAGTAATTCAAGCGAATACGTCGGTGGTCAGGTCTGCCAAGGTCGGCTGCGGTTCGTGTTTTGCGATCTCCACCGCCTCGTTGAACTGGCGAAGAATTTCGGTTTTGATCGCTTCCAGGCCCGCGTTGTCAATGATGCCCTGTTGCTTTAGCACCTCGGCGAATCGATCGATCGGGTCTTTGGCGGCCCATTGCTCGCGTTCGTCCTTCGGCTGGTAGTGGCAAGGGTCGCGGCGCGAGTGGCCGGTGCGGCGGTAGGTCAGCAGTTCGAGCAGCACGGGCCCTTCGCCGGTCCGGCACTGGTCGACCGCGGCCTGGGCCGCCTCGTAGACGGCCAGCACGTCGTTGCCGTCAAGCTGCTGCCCGCGGATGCCGTAATTCTCGGCACGCCGCGCGATATTGGTGTCGCGCATGACTTTCGAGATGTGCGTGCTGGCGCCGTAGAGGTTGTTTTCGCAGACGAAGACGACCGGCAGATTCCAGATGGCGGCCATGTTGACGCCTTCGTGGAAGGCGCCCTCGGCCACGGCGCCGTCGCCGAAAAAGGAGACGGCCACGCGATCGGTCTTCTGCATTTTGAAGGCCAGGGCCATGCCGGCGGCCACGGGAATCCCTCCGCCGACGATGGCGATGGCGGGGATCATGCCCTTCGACAGGTCGCCGACGTGCATGCTGCCCCCCTTGCCTTTGCAGCAGCCGGTTTTCGCGCCGAACAGCTCGTTGAGCAATTCCTGCATCGTCAGCCCTTTGGCCAGGGCGTGGCCGTGGCTGCGGAAGGTGGAGGTGATGAAATCGTTCTGCCGCAGTGCGGAGCAGACGCCGACGGCCGTCGCCTCTTGGCCCTGGCACTGGTGGATGGTGCCCGGCATGATGCCTTCGAGAAACAGGAACTTCACCCCCTCCTCGAACTGCCGGATCAACACCATTCGCTCGTAGAGCCGCAGCAGAAAATCGGGTTGGTGCGGAATCGATCTCTTGGTTGTAGTATCCATGCGTTCTTGCGCTATGCTCGCGTTTCCTCCTTACGTGTCACAGTTTACTGCGGCAGCCTCCCGCCGCCCAGGCTGAACTCCTCGGCCGCGTCCATCATTGCTTGAAAACTCGCAAGCGGCGTGCCGGGGCAAACGTTCGCCCCGTCGCCCAGCAGCAGGCCGCCGCAGGGGCCGATCGCCTCGATGCACTCCAACGCCGCTTGCCTGACCGCATCGCGGCTGCCGTCCTTCATCAGCATCGGGCTGATGTTGCCCCACATCAACGTCGTGCCGCCGAGATTGGCCGCGGCGACTTTCGGCGGAACGAGGTAGCCGAACAGCCAGAAACTGTTCATTTTCAAGTCCTCTTTGAGCACCTTGTGCAGATGCGCACTCTTGCCGCACATGTGGATCGTGCGCCCGAATGGGATGCTATCGCCGAACCGCTCGAAAAGAATGTTGGTGTATGGAACGCAGAACTTCTTGAACAACTCTGGCGACATGATCTGCGCGGAATCCTCCGCTACGGCGAAGAAGGTGCGCGGCCGCGGATCGATCCGCCGCGTGTGCTCCTCCGAGGCGATTTCGGCTTGCGTGATTTTCGCCAGAAACCGGTGGCACGCCTCGGGGTATTCCAGCAGCCACCAATAGAAATTCTCGCCGATCAGGTCGATGGCGATCATGTGAGCGCTTAAAAAGCCCAATGCGAGCGGCTCTACGTCGACGCGGCCTTTGTGGCCGTTGAACGTCAGCTTCGTCTGCGCGGCGAGCCCCTTCATCTTGTGCCACCACTCGATGGCCTTCCCCCGCAAGCCGGCCTCGGGCGCGGCCGGCTCGTATCGTTCCATTTGCTCGACGGAGTGGATGACGGGGATGGCCCGGGGCGGACCATCTTCCACCCAGCCCACCTCGCCGCCGTGAGCGCTGGGCGGGATGACGTTGTCGAAAAACGGATGGACCCAGATCACCGGCTCCAGGCAGAAGTCCTCGGGGATGTTTTCGATGCGGTACTTGGCGAACTGCAACAGCCACTGGTATTGCGTTTCGACGTCCCGGAAGAAATCGAGGTAACGGTACTTGAAGATCGGCGTGAAATACCGCCCCCACAGGCCGAACTGGATCGGCACGCGATCGACGTAGCGGAACCGGTTCCGCGCCTCCAGCCGCTGCCGGCTCTTTTCCATCTTTTCCAACGGATAGTCGATGTTCAACTCGAACCTGGCCATCGGAGTTCCTTTCTTCTAGGATGCGCAATAAAACTTGCCACCGTAGTCGCGACCGACCCGGAACAACGCGCGGATGTTCTCGACCGGAATGCCGTCGTGCAGCGAATGGTCGGAGGCCAGCACATACCCGCCGCCGGGCGCTGCAATGTCGATCGCCTCGCGGGCCTCGGCCTCGACCTGCTCGGGCGTGCCGAACGGCAGCGTCCGCGACGAATCGACGTTGCCGATGATGCAAAACCGCCGCCCGTAACGTTCCTTGACCCAGCGCAGGTCCATGCCCGCCGTCCGCTGCAAGGGATGAATCGCGGCAATCTTCGTTTGCGCCAAATCGGGCAGGTAGTCGCTGAAACGCCCGCAGCAGTGCAGCAGCACCGGCACGCCCAGCCCATCGACGTACTCGGCCAACTCCACGAGATAAGGCAAGTAATACTTGTGGAAGTGCTCCATCTTGAGAAACCCGCGGCTGCTGTCGCCCAAATCGTCGGCCAACCACAACGCATGGCAGCCGGCCGCGACGCATCGCCGCGCCGCCTCTTTGTTATAGTCGTTCGACAGTCGGAAAAGATCGGTCAGCAGGGCGGGATCGTCGTATAGCGCGTAGCAGATGTGCTCGTAGCCCATCAACAGCCAGCAGGTGGTGAACGGGCCGGTGATCCCGCCGGTGAGCGCCATGTCGTTGTGCGACGTCTCCCAGAACGCCTCTAGTTCCGAGATTCGCCCCGGCAGCGTCGGATCGGGCGGCCAGTAGCGGGCGAAGTCCTTCCGCGTCTTGATCGGATAATCGATCGGCGAATCGATGGGCCAGGAGGTGCCGTTGTGGCGATAGGTGGTCCCCCATTCATCCACGTAGGTGTTGGCGTCCAGAAACTTCGGCTGGAAGCCGTTGTAGCCGCCGAACGGCATCCAGATTGCATCGTGGCCGAGCGCCCGAGCGCAATCGACGGCGTCGCGTGCGTTGTAGTTCTCCGGCCGACGGCCGATCAACGCCTCATAGAGCGGCTGTTGGAAGAGGAAATCGAACAGCGGCACCCGGTCGGGTTGCTCTCGACGAACTGCTGTCAGGAATCGTTCTTTGCCGGTCATCGCGTCTCCCGTTTTTACAAGGATTCAATCTCCTTGACGATTGCCCCGAGGAATTCGCCCGCGTACTTTCCGCTGCTGACGCGGTGATCGACGCTCAGCGTGATCGTGCAGCGCTGCTCGACGCCGATCCGCCCGTCGGCTTGCACGGCGGGCGTCGGCGCGACGCGGCCGACGCCGAGTATCGCCGGCTCGGGCGGATTGATGATCGGGATGAAGCCCTCGACGTTGCAGACGCCGAGGTTAGTGACGGTCAGAAGCGCCGGGCGTGTGCGCCGCGCCTCGGGATCGCTGCGAAGGCGCTCGACGCCTTGGCGGATCTCATGGGAGATCTGTTCGACTGTCTTTGTCGCCGGCGCAGCGATTGGAATGACGTACAATTCGCCTTCCACGTCGACCGCCACGCCGATCGCGTCGGTTTCGGCCGGCGTCAATCGCTCGCGGTCGAGCCGGCAGCGAAAACGCTCGAACTTCGCGACGGCCTTGGCGACGGCCAGAACGAAAAAGGCGTCCCACGCAAGTTTCGTCGGCTGGGCGGCCTTGCGCCGCGCGATCATGGCCGCAGCGTTGACGCTGGTTTGCAGATAGAAGTGCGGAATCGTCTGCTTGCTCTCCTGCAACCGCTTCGCCGCGGTCCGTTGGGCGACGCTCAACGCGATGCTGGCGACCGGCGGCGCGTTGGCGGCAGCGGCGCGATTCCGCGCAAACATGCCGCCGCCGGCACGAGTCGGCGCCGCGTAGTGTGTGCCACTGCTTGCTCGCAAGCAGTGCTCGTCGATGGCTCGGGCCCGGCACCGCTCCTGTGAAGCAATGGCACACTGTCCGTTGCTTCCGGGGCATGGGGAGAAGCAGCAGCGGCCGTCGCCGGCCCCGCGACTTCCACCACTGCAATGACCTGTCCGACGGATACGGCGTCGTTGGCCGCCGCCCGCACTTCCGCCAACACGCCGGTTGCTACCGATTCGACTTCCATCGTGGCCTTGTCGGTCTCGACCTCGACGACCGGCTGCCCGCGCTCGACCTTCTGGCCCGGTTCGACCAGCCATCGGGCAATACGGATCTCCGAATCGGTCGTGGCCAAGTCGGGCATCTTCATTTCGAATCGCATGACATTCATCCTGCTTGGCGTTAGAAACTCGTCAGTCCGAGCAGATCAGCTTCTTCACCACGTTGTCGCATTCGATGCCCCACAGCGCCCAATTCTGCGAAATGTAGTCGCCCGCGCGGGCCGCCTGGAAATACATGTACCACTTACCGTTGATCTTGTAGATCACCGGCGTGGCAACGTGAAACATGGTCTTGTCCGAATAGTCCGGCCACTTCGTTTGATCGACCAGCATCATCGGGGCCTTGTCCCAGCCCTTCGTCAGGCTGGAACTCGTGGCGAAGTCGGCCCCCCACCGCTTGCCGCCGTTGTAGCCTTCATACAAGAGAACGTAGCGCTTACCGATCTTGTAGACTTGATGCCATTCGATATAGAGTTGCTCCGGCGCCGCCGTGAGCAGATCGAGGCCCGGCATTTTCGTCCAATGCTTGCCGTCGCGAGAAGTGGCCAGCCGAATTCCCGGAAGGCATTTCGTTTCGTTGCGGTACGAGTAAAACATGTACCACAGGCCATTGTCGCGGAAGACGGCCCCCTGCGAGACGCATTGGCCGTCGTCGCGTCCCTCCCCTTTCGGAGACAGGACCGGGTTGTTCTCGTATCGCTTGATATTGGCGGTCGCCACGTCGCTATACCCGTCCTTGCCCGCCGGGCTGGTCGCCAGATTGACCCCCTCACCGACGCAGCCGGTGTAGTAAATCCAGTATTCGTCGAGCGATTTGTTATAAATCACCGAATCGATGCGAAGAGATCCTCCTTCCGACGCCCTCTTCGGGTCGCTTCTCAAAAAGGGGTTCTTCGCATCTTCATGCCAGGTTAAGGGGTCGGAGACGTCGGCCCACGCCTTGCCGATGCATCCCTTTCCTGCAGCAAGCGTCATGCCGGAAAAGAACATAATCAGCTTGCCGGGATTCTTCGGGTTGACCAGAACACAGGGCTCTTGGACCTGAGCATCCTTCCAGCCGCCGCCACCGTAATCGATGATCTTTCTCGGTTTCGGCGGAGCCGAAGGCCCGGCGTTCTGCGCCATCGCCGCCGTCGCCTGCATTCCCACGATGCAGGCGAGGCAGCCAATGATCCGCAACGAGTTCAAATGAGAACCGGTACGTGCCATGACTTGATGACTCTCGGTTTGTCCATCTGAGCGAGTTTCTACGAATTGATCTCGAATGTCCGAATCTTCCAAGGATCGACGGCGAGGCGAAGCTGGCTGTTCTCGCTGGCAACGTCGGCGATCTTCACGCCGAGGAGATTCGTCTCGCACGCTTCGGCTACGGGAAAACCGAGCGTCATGTCGGCCTGTGCGTGGCGGCCTTCAACCTCGACCACGCGCAGCTCCAGCCGCTTGTTCGGTTTCCTTCGCAACGCCGAAAGCTCCACGCCCGCCGGCATCACCGCCACGAAGCTCTTGGCCGCCGGCAACTCGCCTTGTTGCGGCGGAGCGACGTGTGACAACAGCGGGTGAACGAAATCCTTGGCCGCTCGCAGACGGTCCGAATTACTCAGCTTGCCGTCGTGCGGCACCAGGGCGTGGTGGTACTCGGCGTAGAGCGGCCAGCCGTACTCGCGCGTGAAGTGGGATTCCCACTCGCGCATCAGCAGGTTCGAGAAGGCCCCCTTCTCGTCGCGGCGGAAGTACTGCGTGCCGGGATGCAGGACCAACAGCCCCACGTCCTTGCCGATCAAATCGACGAAGGTCAAGGCGTGGAAATTGGAGTGCTTCGTCGGCTCGATGCCAAAGGGGAAATCGCGCAGCACCGACGTGACGTGGAAAGCCGGCAGGAAGGACATCCAGTATCCCTCCTTGATATTGGCCGGCGGCCACGCGTCGGAGTGCGGCGGCAAAGAGGCGAACATGCGGCTGTAGATCTCGACGTACGGCGAGCCGGCGGCAAGCCGGATGCGAGTCTCGAATCTCAAATACGGCAGCGAGTGTTGCGCCCGCACTTCCCCGTAAAGCGGCCCCTTCGCCAACCAGTCGATCGCCGCTTTCGACTTGGCCGTGTCGTAGAAGGCCGGCGGATTGGGGCGAAGTGATAGGTTTGGGTTCGGCCTGCCGGTCAGCCGCGGGCCGGCGCCCTGGCCGGCGTCGAGCATCTCGCGGCCCGAGGCCTTGTGCACCAGGCTGACGATCCCGCCGGTCGCCGCATCCAGTCGCACCCGCACGTGCTCGTTTTCCAGCGTCAGCTTCGCCTCGTCAATCTGCAAATCCGTCTTGGCCGACACCGCGGCTTGCGGCGAGAAATCGACGTAATAAGTGTCGTAGCCCGCCGACGGCACTTTCTTCGCCGGAAACGCGACGTTGGCGACGATGATGTTGCCCTGGGCGTCCTTCTCGCACTTGACGATCTGCGAAGGCAGGCCTGCGCCCGGAACTGTCCTTGACGACGACGTCTTTCGTGTCGGCCGGCACCGGATAGATCCGGCCGGTTGTGGCCAGATCGGTTCGCGTCCAACCGTGCGGATTGAACACCGTGGCCGCCAGAAGGCCGTGGGCCTGGGCAGCGCTGCCGATCTGCTTGGCGAGGTGGCTCATCGCGGCGTCGAGCACTTGCTGGCCCTGCTTCTGTGCGGCATCGAGGTGGTTGTAGCCGATCGTGCCCCAGGTGAAGTTGTGGTAGTCTTCGAGCCGGTCGGCGGGGGCCATCAGGTCGCCCTGCCAACGCGACGATTCGCACAGCCCCACGTCGTGGCTCTGCGAGGCCAACTCGTTTCGCCACGCCTTGTCCAACAGGTCGCATTGCGAAGCGGCGCCCAGCGAGGAGGCGGCCGCATCGAAGACTTCGGCAGCCAACAGCAGCGACTCCACCTTGCGATCGAAGATCCGCACCTGATCGCCGCCGAGTCCCCAGGTAAGCGACTTGTCCCAAGCGTCCATCGGCAGGTAGACCGTCTCCTTGCCCTGGGTGCCGTACTTCTTGAGGTATTCTTGGATGGTGACGAATTCGACGTCGCCCTGGGCGGCCAAAGCCTTGTATCTGGCCGGCACGCTGAGATACGCCGGCTGCTCGGGATTGTCCCAGCCAAACTCCTCCCAGGTGAACAACAGCGGCTTGCCCAGCGCGGCGAGCTTCTTGAACGCAGGCGAAGCGACCAGTTGCTTCGCATCGGCCGGGCGCCAAACAGTGCGTTCTTCGGCACGCAGGGGATCGTCGTCCCGTCCATCCCTTGCCAGTGGAAGGCGTTGAGATCTCTGCACGGGGCAGCCGGCGCGGCCCCAGGTGTCCAACTGCGCCAGACTGGCGTAGCGATAACCGGCCAGCGCGGCCAACTGCGGAACCTGCGGATGGGTGAACTCCTCTTCTTCGAGAAACGTGACCAATTCGTAGTCGAGCGCCTTGCGCACCGTTGCGCGGCCGACGACCATTTGCCGGATGTTCGATTCGCTGCCGATGGTGGTGCCCATCGGCTGGCCGTAGGTTCCGGCGATCAGTTCGACGTTGCCCGCCGCAAGATATTTCTTGAGTTTGGCCGCCACCTCGGGGAACTTCTCGGCCATGAACTCGTAGGCGCGGGCGTCCAAATTGATGCAGGTTTTCACATGCGCACGGTCAAACAGCTCCATGGCGTCGGTCACCGACAGCACGCAGGACTCGATGCCGAGCTGCCAGCCGATGCCGATGTAGCTCCAGTGATTGCACAACGCCACGCAGAAGCTGTCCGACGTTTCGGCGGCCAGGGCGACGCCGCTCAAAAGACTCGGCCCCAGCAGAGCCGCTCCCGCGCCGCCGAGCAAACCGGTCTGCAAGAAGTCACGACGTGAGAAGGAGGACTTGCGATTCATGGTCAGTCTCCAAATTGATAGGTGGGTCTTAACAGAGGTGGGACAACGATGGTGGGACGTTCTAAAACCCGAAATCCGAAATCTGGCAATCAATAGCCGCTTGCGGCTTCGCAAGCATCATCTTACTTCAACTTCGCGACATTCTCCGGCTTGGCGCACTGTTTTCCCTTGTCGAGCCAGCTTCGGCCGATGCGGCGGATGTCGTCCCGCGTCTTGGCAGCGCCGAGCAGCACGTAGGATACTCGGCTCGCCGTCCAGCGGTTGAACGCCATGTCCTTGCACAACTCCGGATAGTCCGTTGCGAACGACTTGATCCGTTTTCCTTCCGGAACGAAGAACTGGCCGACCGATCCGAAACTGTAGGCGTAGGGCGAGCCGGGCTTCCAGAACGACGTCTGCGAATTGAGCCATCCGATCGGCCAATGGTCCCAGAGTCCTTGCTGCCAGCCGAGGCCGCCTTCGGCCCCCGGCGTGCAGTGATCCACCAACTGGTTCGTCTTCGCGAGGGGAATCCGCTGGCTTCGCCCAGCACGGCGAACAACAGTTTGTCGCGGAAAGGCAGGACCAGTGCGCAACCCGGCGACGCCGTGATGGCCGCCATCGTCGCGTCATCGCCGCGGCGTCGGACCTTCCCCTTTTCGTCCCAGTAGATGTCGTATCGCTTCGTGCTGTACAAGTCGAGCACGCTATGGGTCAGATAGTCGCCATGTTCCGCGTCGCGGGGGAAGAGATCCTTGATCGTCGAGCCGACCGGCGCCACGCCGAACAATTCGACGGGATCGGTGCTGTAACCGACGATCTCATTCGGCATCAGGCTTTCGTAAGTCATCCGCCGCAGGACCAACCCGTTGGGATAGGCGAAGTAGTCCTCCGTGCCGCGCAAGCGCGGCTGCGTGTCGTCCTTCATGTTAACCGCAAAATAGGTCCAGCGCACCCAAACGCGTTGCGGCCCGCTCTGGATGACGTCCACGAAGCTGTTCTTCTCCTTCCGCCCCATGTTGTTGAATAGTTCGGCGTTGCCCAGGTTGCCCTCGAAGAACTGACTGCACATGGCGGCGCCGTTGGGCAACTCCAGGATCGGGCAGTAGCTCGCCTCGTGGCTGAACACGAACCGCTCGGCATGGTCCTTCCAGAAAACGACCACGGCCTTCCGCGGGTTCATGTCGGCGTGCGGAGGGCTGGGGCTCAGCTTGCCCGTGTAGTGGCCGGGAGCGTAATCGCTGACCTCCGCAGCGGAGACTCCTTGCGTGCTCCGCTTGGCCAGTTCGGCCAAGGTGATGGCAACGGGCTTCTCGAAGATCGGGTCGGGGCCATCGTCGGCTCGTGCGGAGCTGGTCACTGTCAGAGTGCATCCCACAACGAGGACCGCCAATAGCCGGGAGCTAACAGCTCCCGGAGAGCAGCGGCAGACTTCCGGGTATTCCGGGAGCCGCTGACTCCCGGCTGTTTGGACACTGTCAATCTGTTTGCCAACAAACAGGTGACACGTTTCAGACTTTGCAGCGTTCAATACACGCATTTCTTCGCCTCGTCGGCGAATGCCTTGATCAGTTCGGGCTCGGCGTCGAAGAAATTGTCGGACGGGCAGAGGATGTACGCCCCATTGCGGCCCGCCGCCTCGAAACAGCGGCGCACCTCGGCCCGCGTCTGTTCGACGGTGCAGCCCTTGAAGAAATGGAACTGGTCGAAGCCGCCGATCATGCAGATGTCTGCCGGGAATCCGCCGGCGGGCCTCGGCCAGGTTCATGTCGCCGCCCATGGCGGGCGGGGTCAGCGTCTCCATCGCGTTCGGATGCATCGCCGCGATGTTTTCCAGGATCGGCATCATGCCGCCGCACGTGTGATACGCGATCCGCTGCCCGGCGCGATGCGCCAGCTCGATCAGTTGGCTGTCGTAGGGGGCCACGAACTCGTCGAACAGCCGCGGCGAAATCACCGTCGAAGAAGCGCTGCCGCCGCCAAGCTCCAGGATGTCGTAACGGGCCCCCGCCAACGACTCGACAAACACCTTCTTCCGCCGAAACAGAATGCCCAGCAATTCGTGAACCCACGCCGGATCGTCGTAGGTCTCCATGATCAGCCGCTCGACGCCCACCAGGCAGGTAGCGTCCTGCCAGGTGCCGGGCTGGCCGAAAACGTCGAAGCAGCAGATGTACGCCCGCACCAGCCCCCGCTGGCCGAACGCCTCGACGACCTCGATTGACCTCCTCGCACGTCGCACTTGCGGGGCGGTCACGAATTCGCCGATCAGGTCGATGTCGCGTTTCTCCTTGATCAGCGGCTCGACCACCCAAGTCGTGAACGGATCGGATTCGAGGACCATGCTCAACGTGCCCTTGGGCGTGACGAAGCGGAATCGCGTGCGCCGGATATTTCCGCCCGGAAACCGGCTCGAAATGCACTCGCCAGTTGTCGGTGGCGATCCGCCGGCTTTCCAGGAAGCCCGGCGCCGCCTGTTCCGGGTCGTAATACTCGCCGGAATTCGGGGCCGGGCGATGGGGCGTCGTATACGTGATCGGATCCCAACCGCGAGACGTCGAAAAACTCCTCCTCCGAGATTCCGCCCATGCAGTCTTCCAAAAACCGCGGCATAAGGAAATGCGTCGTCACCGGCAGCCGATCCGGCACGCCGCCGTCCAGGGCGGTCAACATCCGTTGTTTCGCAGTCATGGTCATGGTGACACCTGCCAGTAAGTTCCCGGCTATCAGCTATCAGCGGTCAGCTATCAGCGCTGCGGCCAGGACTGATAGCTGACCGCTGATCGCTGACCGCTGACCGCTCTATTATGCTTCACGTTAGGCTGCAACCGCAGTTTGATTGTCTTGATCTCAAACGGTCGCAAATCGAATTGCAGCGTGTTGTCGGCCACCGGCAGCTTGCGGCCGGGGTCCTCCATCAGGTTTACTTCCTCGGCCGCGGCGACTTGCGCCGACAGCCGAATCTTCGCGGTCGTCGCCTGGCCGGTCGCTTCGTAAACTCGCAGCACCGCCGTGCCGTCCGAGCCGGGTTTCAGCGCAGAGACGACGACATTCTGCGGCGTGATCTCCAGCAGTCCCCATCGCTTCGGCAGCTTGCCGGGATGCGAGGCCATCGGGCAGGCCAACAGCGGCTGGTTGAATTCCATCCCGTCGCGATAGACGCCCGCCTGCGCGCCAGTCGCCCGCATGCGGAACCAGGGCGTAGTCGAACGCAAGCTCCTTGTTCAACTCGAAGCTGGAGTCGGAGCCGGCGCCGTAACCGCCGCTGGCGTCGCCGTAGCTGACGATCCGCGTGCTCCGCAGCAGCGAGAGCATCATCGTGCCGTCGGCGACGTTGTTGCCCGGCAGCCCGCGGTTCAACAGCGCCACGCCCTCGCTGGCCGTCGCCGTAGTCGATCCAGTTTTGGGCGGGGAACTCGATGCCGTCCGGCCGGCGAATCGCGCCGAACGGGATTTCGTGGACGCTTTGGCCGTCGCGAATCGACGTGGGAAACAGCACGCGGTAGCGGACGAACGTCTCGTCGTTGACGATTCGCGTGCAGAATGTCGATTCGCCGCAGCCCGTTGTAAAGCCGGACCGTCGTGGCGAAGCTGCCTTTCTTGCCGAACGGATGGGCGACGTGAAATTCGGAGAAAACCGGGCCCCGGCTGACCGTGCCCGGCGTGCCGCTCTGATTCGCTGCTGAAGACGGCCTTGCCCGGCGGCGGCGCGGGATGCCGAACCTTCATGGCGATGCGGCTGCCGCCGTCGAGCGTATGGTACGGCTCCCAGAGATCGCCGCGGTCCTCTTCGCGGGCCACGACGTTGCCCGGGCTCGCAGGGCTTCCCAGTTGTCCTTCTTGACCAGCAGACGGACGATGGCGCCGCCGGCCGGGTCGAACTCGATGCGATAGTCGTCGTTTTCCAGAACGGATGCGTCTCCTGGTTTAGCGGCAGGGGCAGCAGCGGCGGCCGACGGCAGCACGCGATAGACGCTGTAGCCCATCGCCGGCACGTCGCGGGCGACGAAGGCGATCCTGGCCCGCAGCAGGCCGCCGTCGCCGCTGCGATCGCTATCGAGAAGCTGGACCGGCACGCTCGCCCCGTCGGGTCCGATCACTTTCACGTCCATGACCTTGCTGTCGGAGAAGCCGACGTTGGCGATGGCGAGATCCGTCCGCGGCCAGCCGAGCATGTTGAACACCGCGACCGGGACGCCCTCGCCCTCGCTGTCGATCGCGGCCGAAACGCTCCGCAACCGGCTCTGAACCTCGTCGTTGGCGATCCGTTTTGAGAAATCGTAGCCGCGAACGACGTCCTGGTAGACGTGCTCGGTCATCACGCCGGACATCAAGTCGTGCGTCTGGTTGAAGAGCATCGGCTCCCACGCCCGCCAAAGGATTTCGTCGTCGGTCGGCGGGGCGAGCCAATGTTGCAGCACGCCCAGCTTTTCGGCCGTGGTCAGCAGCGCTTCAAGTTCCCGCGTGCGCTGCTTCAGTTCGATCCGGCTGCTGTAGGTGCCCTGAAAGATGGGATTCAGCTCGCCGCCGATGACCGGCCGATCGCGGCGCTTGGCCACGAGGGCCTCGAAATCGCCGGGCACGGCCAGCCGCAGCTCGAACGGCGCGTTCGGCTGGCGATTGAACTGCTCGACCAGCGCCGGCAGGTGTTCCTCGGGCTCGGAGACGTCGGCCCCCTCCAGCCCCACGCGGCCGCGCCCGCGGGCAAACGGCGCCAGCGCATTGAATTGCTCCTTGAAGAAGTCGGAGAACTCGCGGCAGCGTGTTTGGCGATCCGTACAGCCAGGCCGTAACCGTGCGGCAGCCAAAAGGCGGGAATCCGCGAGCCGTCGATCCCTTCCCAGAGAAACTCCGACGGGGTTTTCCAGTCGGCCACGCCGCGAAAGAACCAAAACGACTTGTAGCCGCCCAGCTTCAACAACTGCGGCATCTGCGCGTGATGCCCGAAGGTGTCGAGTTGCCAGCCGACGGTCACGTCCACGCCCGAGCTTCTGGCGAAAGTACCCCTTGCCGTAGAGCACCTGGCGAACGAACGACTCGCCGCCGGGCATGTTCACGTCGAGCATCACGTCGGTGCCGCCGACGATCGCCAGCCGGCCCTCCTTGATGAACTTGCGAAACGCCGCTTCCTCCTCGGGGTATCGCTCCAGGAACGGCTTCACGTAGCAGGCCTGATCGAGCACGAAGCGGTAGTTGGGATGGGCCTTCAACAGCCGGAGCGCACGGAGGATGTTGGGCAGCCCGACGTCGAGATACTCTTCGCGGGTCAGGAAGACGGCCCCTTCCCAATGCGTGTGCGGGATTACGAAGAAGACGTCCTTGGCAACGGGCGCTGGAGCGTTTGGCTCGGCAGAATCCACCGGAGAGCAGCATACCATCATCGCCGCCGCGAGAATCAGCAGAAGCCTAAGGGGACGCCTGTGAACGGGCGTGACAGATTCGACCGGAGCAAAGGGAGGAAGAGCAGCTACCGGCAACCGCGAACCCGTGCTGAAGCACGGGCCTAATACCGCCTGCGGCGGAAACGCCCGTAAACGGGCGTGACTTGTGTCGTCTTGATTACGGTGCATAAGTTTCAAGCCTTTCCGCAACAGCCCAGCAGGCCGATGCGTTCGAGCACGGCATCGCGCACCGCGCGGCGAACGGCCACCAGGAGGTCGGCACGGCCGCCGTCACCAAGGACGTGGTGGGGATTGGCATTGCCGTCGGCGTCGGCCAGCGCCCGGCGAACGGCCGCCAAGCAGCGTTGTTTGAGGTAGGTGCCGTAATTGACCTTCGCCACTCCCATCGCAATGGCCCCGGCGAGCGACTCGCCGGCGATGCCGCTGCCCCCGTGCAACGCCAACGGCACGCCCACTTTCTTTCGGATCGCCGCAAGATGTGCCAGATCGAGGCCCTGTTGGCCATTCACCAGTATATGGACGTTGCCCGTGCTGACTGCCAGGACGTCGATGCCCGTATCTTGAACGAACGCCGCCGCCTGGTCTGGATCGGTCAACGAGGCGGCAGCGCCGTCGTGCCCGGCCACGCCGAAGGGCAACACGCCCAACTCCGCCTCGACGGCCACGCCGCGCCCGTGCGCCAGGTGCACCAACTTCGCCACGCGACCGGTGAACTCCGCATGATCGGCGTTCTCGTCGGCGAGCATCACGAGATTGAAACCGAGCCGAGTGGCTCGTTCCACCCAATCGCTCGCCGGACATTCGTTGAACATCAGCGCACAGGGAACGCCGGCCGACTCGGCCGCCGCACGGCCCAAGGCCCCGTACCATTCGAGCCGGGCCGGCGGATCGCGGTCGGGACGTGCCAGGAATTCCCCGTTGAATCCAATGATGACCGGCGCTCGGCTCTGCTCGGCGGCGTCGATCACGCCTTCCAGCGACGCCACGTCCCACGACTCGAAATAGCCCACGGCATAGTGGCCGCGGCAGGCGTGCGACAGCAATTCGACAGCCGCTTCAAGAGGCATGGGGCGAAATCTCCTCGGGCTGAAGCTCGCCCAACGGGAGCCGGACGGCCACGCCGCGCTGCTCCAGCGCGGCCAAGTGATCGACCGTCGCGTCCCGGTCGGTGATGACCTCGTGGATCTGCTTGATGTCGAGCGCCTTGCAGAGCGCCCGCTGTCCGAACTTCGAGTGATCGACCAGCAGCACGACGCGGGCCGCCTGCTCGGCGATGATCTGCTTGATGCGAATCGTGGCGATCGACGACTCGAACGTGCCCTCGTCCGGCAAAAAGCCCTTCGTGGAGAGGAAGGCGATATCGACGAAGAAGCGTCTCGCGGCCTCCTCGGTCGTCGGACCGACGAAGCACATGCTGGCCGGATCGAATTGCCCCCCCAGGCTGAAGACGGTGTTTTCCGTGCCCCGCCCGAACTCCATGCAGACCAGCGCCGAATTCGCTACCACCGTCAGCCCGCGCTGCTTCGCCGCCAGCCGCCGGGCAAGGACCAGACAAGTGGTGCTGCCGTCCAGGAAGATCGTCTGCTGCGGCTTGATCTGCCGCATGGCCTCGCGGGCGATCTTCTCTTTCTCGGGCCGGTGGACGGGCAAGCGCTGCTGGATCGGCGATTCGTACAGGTGTTCCGGGGCATGGGCGGTCTGCGCGCCGCCGAGCGTCTTGATCAATTGGCCCCGCCGCGACAACTTGTCCACATCACGGCGGATCGTCATGTCCGAAACCCCCAGCAACGCCGCCAGTTCCTGGTACGAACAGCTCCCTGCCGCATCGAGGTGTTCCACAATCGCATGTTGACGTTCTGATGGGTTCATAATCTCTTCGGCAGCAGCAAGTTATGCGTGGAGAAGTGTGATGCTTCGTTTAACCCGGAGCCAATGGCGACGGCGTTTGCAGGGCCAAGGGCAAAATGCCAGCTATCAAATCGAAGACAGCCACTCCGTCGCCGCTGGCTCCCGGCTAAACGAAGTATTAGTGGGTTTCCTTGGAAAGCACCTTTTAGGATAACAGAAGAGTCTGTGAAAAGTCAACATGCTGTGTGAAAATGTTGCAACCAGCCCGACTCTGGAAGTGTCCTAATTTAGACCTTTGGGGGGCTAGATGCCCCATTGAGAAAAACGTGACGAAAGAACGCGTAAGGAGGGCTCTGCTGGCTTGTTCAGATCAGGCTGACTGGGCCAAATTGGCAGAGAAAGCGTCGCACCCGGAGTGGAATGATCGGTTCGGCTGGGGTTGTTATGTTGCCGTCGAGGTCCGGTCGCGGTGGCAAGAGTTCTCGACGGAAATTCAAATCGCATTTTATCTTGCGGCTGAGAACGATCGAACCTCAGGTAGTTGGGGGTGGGACTGTATGGATTGAGGTAATCCAACCATTAGTGTACTCGCCTCTAATCTGTATTGGGCCGATGTTATGCTAACCAAGAGCGAGGCGGCAATGCGCCGTAAAAAATTCTGTGCCGCTATGTTGTCTGGTTCCATTGCCGTTTCTGGCGGAAGTACAAACGCAACCCGATGGTGTTTTGGCAGAAGATCGAAAATCGGCTGCATCTCCTCGCGCGTCAACGAAGGAGCGATTTCCTTGTGTGCAAAACGATTACGAAGATCAAACAGCTTGCATAGGGCATCGCAAGTAGCCTTGTCGATAACCCCCAGCACCCGAGCAATGCGCGCTCTTATTGATGCGCTACCCAGAGGGGGCAAGGGACGTTTTGTGAGGAGGGCGTTCAATTCTGCATCCGTGGCCTTTGACAAGGCGGTGAACTTAGTACGAATCAATTTCTCTAGTGCGCGATCTATCACCGCTCCACATACGAGCACAAAACCACGCTTACTATGGGCCTTCATTTCACGTGTTATTAGTACAAGCGCATCTGCGGGTTTCAGAAATGGTGTCGGAATGTCATCGCCCTTTTTGTGCTTTCTTGTTGTCATATCATCTCCTTCTCGACAGACGAACGGCGGCCGGCTGGAGGTCTTGCGACGTTCTGGTGTCTTGAACCAATTGGAAATGGAAATTCTCGGTCGCCTGGGTTAGAATCTTCCCCCAGACGAGGAGAATTTCATGAGTGGACAACGACGACATTTCGGCACGGACCAGAAGGCTGCCATTCTCAAGAGGTATCTGGTCGATAAAGTGCCCATCTCGGACCTCTGCGACGAGTACGGGATCAAGCCGAACCAAATCTACGCCTGGCAGAAAATCCTGTTCGATAACGCTCCGGCCGCCTTTCACCCGGTCGCCAAACGCGAAGCCAAGAGGCTTTCCGCCCAGGAGGAGGAAGTCGCCCGACTGCGGGCCAAGCTCGTTCAGAAGAACGAGGTCATCTCCGAGTTGATGGAGGAAAACGTCCGCGCAAAAAAAGAGAATGGGGAACTCTAAACGGACGTTGGGTTCCCCACGACACTCGCGATGAAGTGGTCGATTACGTGCGCCGTTGGAACGAGCGCACGGAGATTCCCGCCAGAAAGTTCGTGGCTTGGCTGGGCATTGGCCAGAGCAAGTTCCACGACTGGAAGGATCGCTACGGCAAGCGGAACGAACACAACGGCTGGGTGCCGCGCGACTGGTGGCTCGAAGATTGGGAGAAGCAGGCCATCATCCGCTTCTCCTTCGAGTATCCACTGGAAGGCTACCGGCGTTTGGCGTTCATGATGCTCGACCGCGACGTGGTGGCCGTCAGTCCCAGCAGCGTCTATCGCGTATTGAAGGCGGCGGGCCGCATCGGGCGCTCGACGAACAAGCCGTCGAAGAAAGGCACGGGCTTCCAACAGCCGCAAAAACCCCATGAACACTGGCATATCGACATCAGCTACCTCAACATCCACGGCACGTTTTACTACCTGACGACGATCCTCGACGGCTACAGCCGCTACACCGTGCATTGGGAGATTCGCCGCTCGATGACCGAGCAAGATGAACTGACGATCCTGCAACGCGCGCGGGAGAAGTTCCCCAAGGAGACGCCGCGGATCATCAGCGACAATGGGTCGCAGTTTTTGGCGAAGGACTTCAAAGAGTTCATTCGCATCTGCGGGATGACGCACGTGCGCACCAGCCCGTACTATCCGCAGAGCAACGGCAAACTGGAGCGATTTCACGGGAGCATCAAGGGCGAGTGCCTGCGGCCGGGCACGCCGATCTCGCTGGAGGATGCCATCCGCATTGTGGCTCGTTACGTGGAGCACTACAACGAGGTGCGATTGCACAGCGCGATTGGCTATGTGGCGCCGGCGGACAAATTGGCGGGCCGTGAGGCGGAGATCTTCGCAGCCCGCGATCGCAAACTGACGGAGGCCCGCGAGCGTAGAAAGGAGCAGCGAGAGGCGGCCCGTTTGCGGACGGTTGCCTGATCGAAAGAAGGACGTTACGATGAGAGACGACCTGGGCGGAGGATAGGGCTCCGGTGGGAACCGACCCGAGCGCCGCCCCAGGGGTTGTGAGCGAGGTCCGGGCGGTGGTTCTGCTGCCGCCCACCTCCCTCGCTTACAACACCAAAGCGAAAAATCCAAGCACTACCAACCAACTTCAACACCCGGACGATCCTAGCAAGCCAATCGAAGTTTCCATTTCACGCTGAACCAAGACACTGGAAGTGTGGTGTATCCAGGCTCCAGCCGGTCGCCAATTTTCATCAAAACACAGATTGTACCCCTTGACACCACCTTGTCAACTGCTACACTTCTACAAATTGGAGAAAGACACCATGAAACGCACGCCGTTGCCAGAAAGACTTCGCACCACGATACGCAAGAGCGGCAAGACCATTCACGGCCTTGCCAAGGAATCGGGCGTATCCCATCCCGTCATACTTCGCTTTATGAGCGGAGAACGGGACATACGGCTAGAAACCGCAGAGAAACTAGCGGCAACGCTAGGGCTGCGATTGGAGTAGAGACACAAACAAAAACGCCCGGAGTGGGTGGAACCGCTCCGGGCAACCACAATCGGGCTTTCGCCAAATTGCGGCGTTCGCACCTGCATTATAGCGAAAGCCCCCAACAATGGGAAGGCTTCGTTATGTGCAACGTGCTCAAGCCGGAGCGCCAAAAGCAGGTGCTCCACATGCTCGCAGAGGGCAATTCTATCCGGTCGGCCGAACGGCTGACCGAGGTCCACCGGGACACAATCTGTCGGCTGGTTGTCCGCTTCGGCAACGGCTGTAAACGGCTGATGGACAGCCACTTACGCAACCTCACGCTACAGCATGTCGAGGTTGACGAAATCTGGACGTTCGTCGCCAAGAAACAGGCGAGACTGACCCTGGAAGAAAAGGCGGTCTGCTACGATATGGGCGACGTGTACTTGTGGACTTGCCTCGACAAGTACACAAAGCTGGTTGCCTCTTTCCTAGTGGGCAAGCGATCGGCCGACAACGCCCGCAAGCTGATGGTTGACCTCTCCCATCGGCTGGTCATGCCTGCACAACACTCCGGCTATCCCCATCTTCGATGGCCTGCGGAGTGCTTGTATATCACGCAAATCAGCACGGATGGATTCAGCGGCTACCCAGAGGCCGTTGACTTGGCGTTCGGAGCGTATGCCAAATATGGGCAGATTATGAAGGATTACCGCAACGCGGATCAACCCGGCCGCTACGCGCCGCCCGAAATGGTCGGCACTCAGCGAAAGGGGGTATACGGGCTCAACGAATTCGAGGAGCGTACAATATGCACCTCCCACGTTGAACGCCACAACCTCACGATCCGCACGTTGATGCGGCGATTCACTCGCCTTTCTCTTGGCTTCTCAAAGAAGCTGGAGAATCTTGAGGCGGCGTGTGCGATGTTCCTTGCTTACTATAACTTCTGTTGGCGTACCCGTTATCCCGATCAGAGCGGGAAGCCGGGGAAACGCCGCCCACCTGCTGCAATGCTGGCGGGCGTGACGGATCATCCGTGGAAGTTTGATGAGTTGTTTTCGATGGCGATGTAGGCGAGGGCAATGTAATGTTGACGATAGGTGGTGGGATAGCGGCAGGGTGCATTGCAGCATACCAAGAGCCTGCGGCAGCCAATATCCCAACCAAGACGAGAAAACAAGTGGCGATCATCACTATCAAGTTCGTTCGTCGATTATATGCGAGAATATCCATGTCCATGTGCTCTTTTGGGGTAAGTGCCGGCATGTTTTTGGCGAACGATTTGCATTGGCGTGGCTTGTGGGTCACATCTGCGGCAATGGGTGAAGGGTCGCAACCCTCTTTCCATTTCGCCATAAACTCCGCTTGTAGATCGTTGGCAGTGATCGCGCAAATCGGCTCAGAGCAAGTGAGCAAGACCGCCATTCCATTCGTCACTCCCCGCCCGGCCCTGCCGGTTTGCCGCTGGTCTCTACCGGGATTTACGAGTTCCTGTGTGTCGATTTTTCTTACACCCAAATATCCACAATCCTTGCACTTGTCTTGAACCAATTGAAAATGGAAATTCTCGGTCGCCTGGGTTAGAATCTTCCCCCAGACGAGGAGAATTTCATGAGTGGACAACGACGACATTTCGGCACGGACCAGAAGGCTGCCATTCTCAAGAGGTATCTGGTCGATAAAGTGCCCATCTCGGACCTCTGCGACGAGTACGGCATCAAGCCGAACCAAATCTACGCCTGGCAGAAAATCCTGTTCGATAACGCTCCGGCCGCCTTTCACCCGGTCGCCAAACGCGAAGCCAAGAGGCTTTCCGCCCAGGAGGAGGAAGTCGCCCGACTGCGGGCCAAGCTCGTTCAGAAGAACGAGGTCATCTCCGAACTGATGGAGGAGAACGTCCGCGCAAAAAAAGAGAATGGGGAACTCTAAACGGACGTTGGGTTCCCCACGACACTCGCGATGAAGTGGTCGATTACGTGCGGCGTTGGAACGAGCGCACGGAGATTCCCGCCAGAAAGTTCGTGGCTTGGCTCGGCATTGGTCAAAGCAAGTTCCACGATTGGAAGGATCGCTACGGCAAGCGGAACGAACACAACGGTTGGGTGCCGCGTGACTGGTGGCTCGAAGATTGGGAGAAGCAGGCCATCATCCGCTTCTCCTTCGAGTATCCACTGGAAGGCTACCGACGATTGGCGTTCATGATGCTCGACCGCGACGTGGTGGCCGTCAGTCCGTCGAGCGTATATCGCGTGTTGAAAACGGCGGGCCGCATCGGACGATCGACGAACAAGCCATCGAAGAAAGGCACGGGCTTCCAACAGCCGCAAAAACCCCATGAACACTGGCATATCGACATCAGCTACCTCAACATCCACGGCACGTTTTACTACCTGACGACGATCCTCGACGGCTACAGCCGCTACACCGTGCATTGGGAGATTCGCCGCTCGATGACCGAGCAAGATGAACTGACGATCCTGCAACGCGCGCGGGAGAAGTTCCCCAAGGAGACGCCGCGGATCATCAGCGACAATGGGTCGCAGTTTTTGGCGAAGGACTTCAAAGAGTTCATTCGCATCTGCGGGATGACGCACGTGCGCACCAGCCCGTACTATCCGCAGAGCAACGGCAAACTGGAGCGATTTCACGGGAGCATCAAGGGCGAGTGCCTGCGGCCGGGCACGCCGATCTCGCTGGAGGATGCCATCCGCATTGTGGCTCGTTACGTGGAGCACTACAACGAGGTGCGATTGCACAGCGCGATTGGCTATGTGGCGCCGGCGGACAAATTGGCGGGCCGTGAGGCGGAGATCTTCGCAGCCCGCGATCGCAAACTGACGGAGGCCCGCGAGCGTAGAAAGGAGCAGCGAGAGGCGGCCCGTTTGCGGACGGTTGCCTGATCGAAAGAAGGACGTTACGATGAGAGACGACCTGGGCGGAGGATAGGGCTCCGGTGGGAACCGACCCGAGCGCCGCCCCAGGGGTTGTGAGCGAGGTCCGGGCGGTGGTTCTGCTGCCGCCCACCTCCCTCGCTTACAACACCAAAGCGAAAAATCCAAGCACTACCAACCAACTTCAACACCCGGACGATCCTAGCAAGCCAATCGAAGTTTCCATTTCACGCTGAACCAAGA
>CAVRAR010000008.1:0-535805 GCA_963719005.1 uncultured Planctomycetia bacterium | reverse complement strand
CACACTTAACCATTGCCCGTTCCCCTTGCGACAAGCGACCGGGGCGCAATGGCAACGCATTTGCGCTGCCGTCAACCAGTATGGCGGTAGCGGGAGGTCGCCGGATGCCCCCGGCGGCCTCCATTTTATCCCACGTCAGAAAAGCTACAATACCCCGGTTGTGCGGGGGAAATAGGCAGGAGAAGAAGTGAAAGAAAACCTCAACTTAGGACACTACCCCGACTTTCCGACAAGGGTCATGCCGAACGCGAAGGGCGTACGTGAGGCTTGCTGGGCATCAAGGAGGTATGCGAAAAGAAGGAGGCTGCGCCCCCAGAAGTCATCTACACAAAAGAATGGGGGCGCAGCCCAAAGCACTGCGGAATTATTCTGCCCTGCCTGGACAGAGTCAAGAGGCCGATCCCCAAAAATTCGCGATTCAGACTGTCCCGCTGCCGAGCGGCGGTCCCCCGCTGCCTTGGGACTGCCTTTTGTGTAGACTAGCCGATATGCAGCAGAACGAAATCGACTTGTGGCATATTCGCCGGGCCCTGGAACTCGCCCACCGGGGGCAGGGGTTCGTCGAGCCGAACCCGATGGTCGGCTGCGTCATCGCTCAGGGCGCGGAGATCATCGGCGAGGGCTGGCACCGGCGGTTCGGCCAGGCCCACGCCGAAGTGGAAGCCCTGCAAATGGCCGGCGATCGCGCGGCCGGGAGTACGCTCTACGTCACCCTCGAACCCTGTTGCCACCACGGCAAGACGCCACCCTGCACTGAGGCCGTGGCGGCCTCGGGCGTGCAACGGGTGGTCGTCGCCATGCGCGATCCTTTCCCGCAGGTCCAAGGCGGCGGAATCGCCACGCTGCGGGCCGCCGGAATCGCCGTCGAGGTGGGATTGTTGGAAGCCGAGGCCGCGCGGCTGAATGCACCGTACCTGAAACTCGTCGAAAGCGGCAGGCCGTGGATCATCGCCAAATGGGCCATGACGCTCGACGGCAAGATCGCCACCCATACCGGTCAGAGCCGGTGGATATCGAATCCGCAATCGCGGGAAATCGTTCACGCGCTGCGCGGCCGAGTTGACGCGGTAATGATCGGACGAGGAACGGCCGAGCGGGACGACCCTTTGTTGACCGCTCGCCCGGAAACTGTCCCAGTTTTCGTATCAGCGAAAACGGGACTGTCCCCTTCAGAGTCGGCGGTCCCGCGCACCGCCACCCGCGTCGTTCTCGATACAAAAGCGTCGCTGAGCAGCGAGAGTCAGTTGGTGCGCACGGCCGGCCAGTCACCGGTGCTGGCGGCCGTGGGAAACGAGGCTACGGTGGCCAACTGCGCGCGGCTTCGCGACGCCGGCTGCGAAGTGTTCGTCTGCGACGGCGAGACACACGCCGCGCGGCTCGACTCTTTGCTGGCCGAGTTAGGCCGTCGCCGCTGGACGAACGTAATGGTCGAGGGGGGCGGCCGCTTGCTGGGCAGCCTGCTGGATGCACGTGCAATCGACGAGGTTCACGTTTTCGTGGCGCCGAAGCTCGTCGGCGGGGCATCGGCCGCCACGCCCGTCGCCGGCCGGGGCATCGCCGAAATGTCGGCGGCCCTCTGCCTCGAATCGCCGCAGGTGCGGCAATTGGACGGCGACATCTACATCACGGCCCGATGCTGCCCGGATTCTTCGCGAGAAAATCGCGCGGGCCGCGAGTCGTGTAGTAGGGATACGTGATGGCGCCGACGGGAGGTCCGGCCTCGGCGACAGGCTGCTCGCAGGGTTCACAGGGCTTCTTGCGGCACAACCCAGCCAGGAGGCAGCAGTGTTTTTTCGCCGGGCCGCCGCAGTCAGCGTCCGGATCTTCGCAGGTCTGGCAGTTCGGCTGGGCCGGGGCGCAACAGCCTTGGCCGGCCGGGGCGCAGCAGCCTGCCGGGCACGGCGCCGTGCAGCAATCGCCGCCCACGCACGACGCCGGAAGGTGCCGGTGGTGTGCACAGCCCACCAGCCCGGCCAAGACAATCAGGGTCAGAACCGAGAACGTTGCACGTTTCATGTCTGGCAATTCCTTGTTTCCTCTTGTCAGATTGGGCGGAAAAGATAGGATCGGGATGCGGGAGAATCCGTTTCCGCCTTCATCAGACATCGGCCTGATAATCGTTAGAGTCCAGAAAATCGGCAGAACCCCTTCTTTCCGCAAGACACGCAAGAACGATTCGTTCGGGCTCTGCCCCATTAAGGTGTAGAATGGGTAATATGACCTGAGTTTGCGGGCCAAAGAAATGGCAAATCCTTGGGCGCACATGGTGATGATGGCCTCGCCGCACGACGTCGAGAACGTCGTGAAGACGTTCGATCGAGCCGCGGACGTCAACCGGCAAATGTCCGGCCGACGCGGCAGCACGATCGAGCTTACGCCCGAACTGGCCGACGAGGTGATGATTACCGGCGACGTGCATGGGCATCGCGGCAATTTCGACCGCATCCGGCAGATCGCCGCGCTCGACGCGAATCCCCGCCGCCACCTGGTGCTGCAAGAAGTCTGCCACGGCGGGCCGAGTTATCCGGGCGGCGGCTGCATGTCGCACACGATCCTCGAAGACGTGGCGGAGCTCGTGACGAAGTATCCGCAGCAAGTGCATCTGATACTTGGCAACCACGAGTTGGCGGAGCTGGCCGATTTTCCGATCTGCAAGAACAACCAGTTGTTGAACATGTCGTTCCGAATCGGACTGCGGCAGCGCTACGGTTCGGCGGCGGAAGCGGTTCGTCTGGCATTGACCCGATTCTTGTGGAGTTGTCCGCTGGCCGTGCGGCTGCCGCGCGGGGTGCTCATGACGCACAGCGTGCCCGATCGCATCGATTCGCTGGGATTCGACCCGTCGGTTTTGCTGCGCGACCTTTGCGCCGGCGACGGCGTCGATGGGACCGACGTCTTCCGGCTGGTCTGGGGTCGCGATTATCGTCGCCAGAACGCCCAGGCGTTCTGCGAGTTGGTCGGGGCCAAGCTCCTCATCACCGGCCACGAGCCGTGCTTCAAGGGATTCACCGCGCCGAACGACCTCCAGATCATCCTCGATTGCTGCGGCGACAAAGGGGCATACGTGATTCTGCCCATCGAGGCGGAACCGAGCCAGGCGAAGATCGTCACGCGGATCGAGATACTGGGCGAGTAACGGCCGTTTAGCTGCCCGCCCGCAGGGCGGCGAGCGAAAGAGCCGACGTTCTATTTCCCGCATTTCCGCCGACTTGACAGCCGGCGCCGCTGGCGGGACAATTGCACAAGCGCCGCAGCGAACAGATGGCCAGGCGACGGAGGGCAACGTACGTGAATGAACAGGAGACTCGCCGGTGGACGACGGTCGATGCGGCGGAATTGTATGAGGTGGCCGACTGGGGAAAAGGCTATTTTTCGGTCAACGACGCCGGGAACGTCTGCATTCACCCCGGCAAGGATCCCCAGCAAAAGATCGACCTCAAGCTGCTGGTCGATCAGCTCCAAGCCCGCCAAATCGAGTTGCCCGTGCTGGTCCGTTTCGGCGGAGTGCTCAAGCACCGCTTGGAGGAGATTCAAGCCGCGTTCCAGGCCGCCATCAGCGAGCAGCAGTACCAGGGCACCTACCAGTGCGTCTATCCGATCAAGGTGAACCAGCAGCGGCACGTGGTCGAAGAGGTCGTGCGCTTCGGCCAGAAGTACCACTCGGGCCTCGAGGCCGGCAGCAAACCGGAGCTGCTGGCCGTAGTCGCCATCGCCAACAACGAGTCGCCGATCATCTGCAACGGCTTCAAGGACAGCGAGTTCATCGAAATCGCTCTGCTGGCCCAGAAGATCGGCCGTCAGATTTTCATCATCATCGAAAAGTACACGGATTTGCAGTTGATCCTTGAGGCGGCCGAGCGGATCGGCGTGCGGCCCATGCTCGGCGTGCGGATGAAGCTGGCCTCTCTGGGTTCCGGCCGTTGGCAGTCTTCCGGCGGATACCGCTCGAAGTTCGGCCTGTCGGCCAGCGAGATGCTGCACGTCGTGGCGGAGCTAAAAGCCCGCGGCATGGAAGACTGCTTCCGCCTCTTGCATTTCCACCTCGGCAGCCAGATCACCAACATCCGCATGATCAAGCTGGCGTTGAACGAGGGCATCCGCATCTATGTCGATCTCGTCCAGCACGGGGCCAAATTGGAATACCTCGACGTCGGCGGCGGATTGGGCGTCGATTACGACGGTTCGCAGACCAATTTCGAGTCGAGCGTCAACTACACGTTGCAGGAGTACGCCAACGACGTCGTATTCCACATCCAGAGCGTCTGCGACGACGCCAAGGTGCCGCATCCGAAGATCCTCTCGGAAAGCGGCCGCGCGGTCGTCGCTTATCACAGCGTGCTGATGTTCAATGTGCTCGGCACGGCCGGCCACGGAGAAAACGAGCTGCCGACGGAACTGCCCGAGAGCGCCGAGCAGCCGCTTTGGGATCTTTTGGAGACCTACAAGGAGTTGGCCCAGCGGAACATGCTGGAGGCGTATCACGACGCCCAGCAGGCGTTGGACATGTCGATGCAACTGTTCGGCGGCGGTTACATGCCGCTGGAACAGCGGGCGCAGGCGGAAA
Organism: uncultured Planctomycetia bacterium; assembly: GCA_963719005.1. Classification (GTDB taxonomy): domain Bacteria; phylum Planctomycetota; class Planctomycetia; order Pirellulales; family Thermoguttaceae. The sequence goes on along the minus strand of CAVRAR010000008.1, from coordinate 531,241 downwards.
AGCTCTTCTGGGCGATCTGCCGCAAGATCAGCCGGCTGATACGGCAGGCCGAAGAGATTCCCGAGGAGTTGGACACGCTCGACGGGCTGTTGGCCGACACGTATTTCTGCAATTTTTCGATATTCCAGTCGATTCCCGACAGTTGGGCGATCAAGCAGCTTTTCCCGATCATGCCGATCCATCGGCTGGACGAGCGGCCGATTCACCACGCGGTCTTGGGCGACGTCACCTGCGATTCCGACGGCAAGGTCGAGCGGTTCATCGACCGCCGCGACGTGAAGCGCACGCTGCAACTACACACGTTCGATGGCCAGCCCTATTACCTCGGGGCGTTTCTCATCGGGGCTTATCAAGAAATCCTGGGCGATCTGCACAATCTCTTCGGCGACACCAACGCCGTACACGTCAGCACCGACGCGCAGGGAAATCTGGTGATCGAGGAGGTGGTCAAGGGCGACACGGTCCGCGAAGTGCTGCGTTACATGCAGTTCGACCCCGACGTCCTCTCCCACCGCATGCACGCCTCGGTCGAGGCGGCAGTCCGCCGCAACGTCATCGACGAGCAGCAAGCCGGCCGCATCATGCGTTTCTACCGCGACGGTTTGGAAGGCTACACGTATCTCGAACGCGAGTTGGAGGTGTAGAGATTCCTTACAGAAATCGTACTCCTCTCGCTCCGCGAGAGGGGAGCGGCGCCCAGGTTGCTTCACGCGGAGCGTGAAGAGTACGGGTCGCGGACCGGCCGGTCGTAGGGCGGATTTCAATCCGCCTTGTGTCTTGAAGGCGGACTAAAGTCCGCCCTACGGTTCAAGGCGCACAGATTGCCTCACACGGAGCGTGAGGAGTGCGCGCCTGCGGAGGTTTTGCAACGCATCTTTCATTTTGCGTTGGGGGCACGGCGTTTTGACTCGTCCGAAATGATTTCCTATCAACGGGTTCCGGCAACGGCTCGCCGAAGGGCTCACCCCGCTCTTGGCGGCACAGCGTTGCAAAACCTCCTGCTCTTTGGTGACGTTGACGAATAGGTATACACAATGACACTGTTTACCAGACGGGCGGCGGGGTTTCAAGAGAAGTTCTTGGGCCAAACTGCGATTGTGCATCACGCAATTGCGGCCTCTTGGCACAAAAAAAAGAAACGCCCCCGGAAGGGCGTCTCAGGGTGCTCACCCGACCGAAGCCGGTTCAGCATTGCCTTGCGCGGACAAAAGTCCACTTACTGTGACTTGCGGACAATCGTCGCTCAGATACACTAATAGTTACCGTATCAGGCCGTTTGATCCCCGTCAATAGGCAGGAGGGCAAATTCCGTGGAAAAATCGACGAAACCGTACATTTTGGGGCTGGATTTGGGCGTCCAATCGGTCGGCTGGGCGATGATCGACGTGGACGAGGCGGGAAACCCGTGCGGCATCCGCCGGTCGGGTGTCCGCTGTTTCGACAGCGGCGTTGGCAGCGAGACGGAGATCGCTAGCGGTAAGGACGAATCGCAGAACATCAAGCGTCGGCAAATGCGATTGCAGCGCCGTCAGCTATGGCGACGCGGGCGACGGTTGAAGAAGATATTTCTCCTGCTGCAGAACGCCGGCTTGCTTCCGCCGGGCGAAACCCGAACGCCCGAACAGCGTCACGAACTGCTCAAGGCGCTCGACGCGGAACTGTCAAAGACCTATCTTCCGGCCAACGACCGTGTGGCCGGCCATTTGTTGCCCTATCGTTTGCGGGCATTGGCGCTCGATCAAGCACTGCCGCCGGTCGCATTTGGGAGGGCGTTGTTTCATTTGGCGCAGCGTCGCGGATTCTTGAGCAATCGAAAATCGGCTGCGAAGGATGACGAGGACTCGGGCGATGTGAAAGCCGGTATCGCCGATTTATGGAAGAAGATGGAGGCGACGAAGTCGCGAACGCTTGGCGAATATTACTCGAAACTCGATGCAGAAGATCAGCGTATCCGCAAACGCTGGACTGCGCGACAAATGTACCTCGACGAGTTCGAGAAGATTGTGGCGGCTCAATCGCCACATCATCCGGTGTTGACCGAAGCATCGAAAGAGCAGATCCACGATGCCATTTTTCGTCAACGGCCCTTGAGGTTACAGAAGGGACTGATCGGCACCTGCGAATTGGAGCCGGATTGCCGTCGAGCGCCGCGTGCATCGGTCGAAGCTCAGCGATTCCGATACCTGCAAAAGGTTAACGACCTGGAAATCGTGACGCCCGAAGGCGAGATATGGGCTCTGACCGACCCAACTCATGGCGACCTACGTCGCAAACTGATCGAGTTGCTCGACACCCACGCGGAAATCGAGTTCAAAACCCTTCGATCGAAGCTGGGACTGAAGAAGCCCAGGGGATCAGATAAGGATTTTGCGTTCAATCTGGAGGCAGGCGGAGAGAAACGGCTCAAAGGGAACGCCACGGCGGTTAAGCTGCGGAAGATCCTCGGTGACGATTACGAAAAACTCTCGTCCGAGCAGTTGGTCGGCGTCGTAGAGGATCTGCTGGAATACGAAAAACCGGACGCGCTGGCTCGGCGATTGACAGACCGCTACGGAATCGCGCCGACAAAGGCCAATGACCTCGCAGATATCACGCTAGAACCGAACTACGCTTCACTTTCCCGCGAGGCGATGCGAAAACTACTGCCGCTTATGGAAAAGGGATTTCGCTTCGCGGAGGCAAAGAAGGAAGTCTATGGAACGAACGCCGGCCGTCTCGGCCTGCGAGATTTCTTGTCTCCGGTGCTAGAGGCAGTGCCCCAACTGCGGAATCCGGTCGTTTGTCGCGGGTTGACCGAGCTACGCAAGGTCGTCAATGCGTTAATACGCGAATATGGCAAGCCCGATAGCATCCGCGTTGAACTGGCACGCGATTTGAAGAAGTCTCGCCAACAACGCGAGGATTTAACCAAGCAGAATCGAGAAAACGAGAAGACCAGGGACGCCGCAAGGCGGAAAATCGCAGAAAGACTCCGGTGTGACGAGAACGCGGTCAGCAATTTGGACATACTCAAGGTACGGCTTGCAGAAGAATGCAATTGGGAGTGCCCGTATACGGGCAGATCGATTGCCATCGAAGCCCTGGTCGGAAAACACGCGCAGTTCGACATCGAACACATCATCCCGTTCAGCCGCTCGCTGGACAATTCCTTCCTGAATAAAACTCTCTGCTATCACGAAGAAAACCGCAGTGTCAAGCAGAATCAGACGCCCTACGAAGCGTATTCGGGCAACGAGGCGAAATGGCAAGAGCTTCTCGCCCGCGTCCGGCGTTTTTGCGGCTCAGCAGCCCACCCGAAACTGCGGAAGTTCCAGCAGAAGGAACTGGACGACGATTTTGCCGCCCGAATGCTGCAAGACACGCGGTACATGTCGCGATTGGCTACGGAGTATTTGGGGTTGCTCTACGGCGGCACGATCGATGCCGATGGTCACCGCCGCATCCAGGTGAGTGCGGGCCGAATCACGGCGTTTCTACGCGATGAATGGGGCTTGAATGCAATTCTGGCCGACGGTGATGATGACGAAAAGAACCGTTCGGACCACCGCCATCACGCCGTTGACGCCGCAGTGATCGCGTTGACCGACGCCCCGACGGTCGAACTCTTGAGCCGTTCGGCCGAGTTGGCCGCCGAACGCGGCCGCCGGCTGTTCGTTCGGGAGGAAATCCAGCAGCCGTGGGCCACGTTCCTCGATGACGTGCGCCGCGCGATCGAGGCAATCAATATCTCCTATCGCGTTAACCGGCGAGTCACCGGAGCCCTGCACGAAGAGACGAATTACAGCAAGCCGCACAAATCGTGCGACGCCGATGGCGACGGAAAGGAAGTCGAATACCGACATGTCCGCAAGCCACTGCAAAACATGTCGGCAAATGAGGTCGAGAACATCGTGGATGATAGAATTCGCGAGTTTGTCCAGGCGAAGTTGAAGCAAATCGGCGGCGAGCCGAAAAAGGTCTTTGCCGATCCAGGTAACCACCCGTATCTGACCGCGAAGGACGGCCGGCACATCTACATTCACAAGGCTCGCATCCGAAAATCCGTGGCGGTCATTCCGCTCGGAAAACCATCCTCGCCGCGTTACGTCGCCCCCGGAAGCAACCATCACATGGAAATCTTCGCCGTAATCGACGAGGAGGGTAAAGAGAGGAAATGGGAGGCCAGAACCGTGAGCCTTATGGAGGCCGCCCAACGAATTCGAGCCAAGCACCCCGTAACCCAACGCGATTTTGGTCCCGACAAAAAGTTCAAGTTCTCGCTGGCGGGGGGGGAGTACATCGAATTGGACGACGACCGAGGGGGACGCCGTCTCGTGCGGATCACCGTCATTTCTGGGAAGATTGTGGAATTTCGTTTGCACACCGACGCCCGTCCAATTACGCTATTAAGACAGACTAAAGGAGGAAGAGCGGGTTTGTCCAAGCCCGTGGACTCGTTGCGCAAGGCCAAAGCACGGAAGGTGGTCGTAGACCCCTTGGGAAATATCCTTCCGGCCAATGATTAACCGCATCCTTGATTTCTCCGAGGCGCCGGCCCGGCTTCGCGTGCGCCTCGCACAACTCATCGTCGAACGCCAGAATCTGCCAGAGGTTTCTGTGCCGCTGGTCGACTTGGCCGTGGTGCTTGTGGCGCATCCGCAAGTTACCTTCAGCCAAGCCGTGCTTTCCGGCTTGGCCGTCGCCGGCGGCGTCTTCGTAACTTGCGACGGACGCAATCTGCCGGTCGGAATGTTGTTGCCGTTGGCGGGACATACGACGCAAACGGAGCGATTCGCTGCCCAGGCCCGCGCACCGTTGCCGATGCGAAAACGGATATGGCAGCAGATCGTGCGGGCGAAGATTCAGGCGCAGGCTGCGCTGCTGGTGGAATTGCGCGGCACCGATTTCGGACTTGCTGCGCTGACGCCGCGCGTCCACTCGGGCGATCCGAGCAATGTCGAAGCACGGGCGGCTCGCCGCTATTGGCCGCACGTGTTCGCCGACCTCGACTTCCGACGCCACCGCGAGAACGAAGACCAGAACATCCTGCTGAACTACGGCTATGCGGTGCTTCGCGCGATTGTGGCACGTGCGATTTGCGCCGCCGGCTTGCACCCTTCGCTGGGCATTCACCACCACAACCGCTACAACGCCTTCTGCCTGGCCGACGACCTCATGGAGCCGTATCGCCCGGTGGTCGATCGCGCCGTGGCGGAATACATGAGCACGCACGACGAACCCTACAAGCTGGAAGCCGCCGCGAAACAGAACATCATCGGCGACTTGACCAGCCGCTATGACGTGAACGGCCAACAGCGCACGCTGTTCGACACGGCTGCCCGGATGGCGTCGTCGTTGGCCGACGTTTTCATGGGCAATGCCGAAGAGCTGGAATTGCCGGAGTGGTGACAGAGATGTCCCCTCGCCCAACGGGAGAGGGTCAGGGTGAGGGCATCATGCCGCGACGGGAACACATATTATCGGGGTATCGAGGGATGTGGCTGTTCGCGATGTTCGATCTGCCCGTGACGACGGCGAAGGCGCGGAAGCGATACACCCAGTTCCGCAAACTGCTTGTCGAGCAGGGATTCTCGATGCTACAATACTCGGTCTATGCGAGGTACTGCGCAAGCGAAGAAATGGCCGTCGCGTATCGCGGGCGAATCCACGCCGAGTTGCCCCCCGAAGGATACGTCCGCCTGCTGGCTGTCACCGACCGGCAGTTCGGAAAAATGGAGAGCTACGTCGGAGAAATGAGCAAACCTCTTGAAGAACCTCCTTCCCAACTCGCCCTTTTCTAGCGTCCCTGTAGGCTTTAAGGGATTCTGGCGTAATGGTTTACGGCAGAAGCAGTGTATCTGAGCGACGATTCCCTGCAAGCCACAGCCGTCATGCAGACGACTGCCGACGAGTGTATCTGAGCGACGATTCCCTGCAAGCCACAGCTGCTATCGGCATCATGCCATCGCAGTGTATCTGAGCGACGATTCCCTGCAAGCCACAGCGTCGGCTTGGTGTTCCGCGCATCTGTAGATCGAGTGTATCTGAGCGACGATTCCCTGCAAGCCACAGCAGCCGAGGCCGACGACATTCTTCACAACGAAGTGTATCTGAGCGACGATTCCCTGCAAGCCACAGCCAGTTGCGGGCGATGGCCACGTACTGCCGTCAGTGTATCTGAGCGACGATTCCCTGCAAGCCACAGCGGTATGTTGTCGCTAATGAACGGAATTCTAAGTGTATCTGAGCGACGATTCCCTGCAAGCCACAGCGTCGTCCTCAGTCCAGTCTATTTGATCGTGAGTGTATCTGAGCGACGATTCCCTGCAAGCCACAGCATTTTCCCCAACGCGGTCGAACGCGACCCTAGTGTATCTGAGCGACGATTCCCTGCAAGCCACAGCTCGTGCTCCGACTCCTGTAACTGGCTGGACAGTGTATCTGAGCGACGATTCCCTGCAAGCCACAGCGCACCACTCATCGGTCATCCTGACGCGGATAGTGTATCTGAGCGACGATTCCCTGCAAGCCACAGCCAGTTTTTCCCTATGTATGTAATACATAGAAGTGTATCTGAGCGACGATTCCCTGCAAGCCACAGCGAATTCGGCTGAATTCCGCCGTCCGCCTGGAGTGTATCTGAGCGACGATTCCCTGCAAGCCACAGCTCCGGGTCGATTGACCATAGTGCGGATCCGCAGTGTATCTGAGCGACGATTCCCTGCAAGCCACAGCCTTGGCCCGTCGCGTTTCCCGCGGGCATGGAGTGTATCTGAGCGACGATTCCCTGCAAGCCACAGCGAGACGTGGGTCTTGCCGATCATCGATCGAGTGTATCTGAGCGACGATTCCCTGCAAGCCACAGCTCGACGGTCAAATCTCTCACGATCGCCGCGAGTGTATCTGAGCGACGATTCCCTGCAAGCCACAGCCAACCAGCAGAGGGACTGGCTCCATTGGTTAGTGTATCTGAGCGACGATTCCCTGCAAGCCACAGCTAGCTTGGTCTGCTGGAGACGCCGATAGCAAGTGTATCCGAGCGACGATTCCCTGCAAGCCACAGCGATTGTCATCGCTTCCACCTGGTCTGTGGTAGTGTATCTGAGCGACGATTCCCTGCAAGCCACAGCCTACTGCGAACAGCAAATCGACTCCGCCGAAGTGTATCTGAGCGACGATTCCCTGCAAGCCACAGCGTGCACGCGCTCATCCTTGTCGTATCCGAGTGTATCTGAGCGACGATTCCCTGCAAGCCACAGCACTGATCGCGCCGGAGTACGGGCTGGACTATAGTGTATCTGAGCGACGATTCCCTGCAAGCCACAGCCAACGGCGAGCACCCCACCACCGTCATCAGAGTGTATCTGAGCGACGATTCCCTGCAAGCCACAGCGATTGTCATCGCTTCCACCTGGTCTGTGGTAGTGTATCTGAGCGACGATTCCCTGCAAGCCACAGCGACCAACCCGAGCACTCCGCGGCCGAACGAAGTGTATCTGAGCGACGATTCCCTGCAAGCCACAGCTTGAGATATTGAATCACGTTGTCGTTCGGCAGTGTATCTGAGCGACGATTCCCTGCAAGCCACAGCGCTTGGAGAGCTCCATGATTTTTCGCGCCTAGTGTATCTGAGCGACGATTCCCTGCAAGCCACAGCGCTGCGCGGCGCGGCGGTGATTACATCGAGTGTATCTGAGCGACGATTCCCTGCAAGCCACAGCGCCCGCCCGACAACTTCCTCGCGGTGAAAAAGTGTATCTGAGCGACGATTCCCTGCAAGCCACAGCGCGTAGAGGCTGCCATCGCCGAATGGTGTAAGTGTATCTGAGCGACGATTCCCTGCAAGCCACAGCAGGTTGTCCTGGACGCGCGTGATAAACGCGAGTGTATCTGAGCGACGATTCCCTGCAAGCCACAGCGTCCGCCGAATGGGACGTTGCCGGGATCGAAGTGTATCTGAGCGACGATTCCCTGCAAGCCACAGCGCAGTGCACGCGCTCATCCTTGTCGTATCCGAGTGTATCTGAGCGACGATTCCCTGCAAGCCACAGCCGCTACAATCGGCAGCCCACTGAGTCTGCAGTGTATCTGAGCGACGATTCCCTGCAAGCCACAGCACGCCGCGTTCGACGCGGCGCGGCGGCAGACAGCGATACCCCACCTACGGGTGGCGCTGTGATACGCAACCCCCTCGGGGTTGAGCCGCTGCGCGGCAACCCTGGGCTGTCTTACGGAAACCCCTTCAGGGTTGAGACGAGGCGACGGAACCATTCCCAGAGTGGCGAGACTGTCTTCACCCGCTCTTCACCGTCTCATACGTCCTTCCGCCGCCGACGTTGTTGCGAAAGTTTTCCAGGGCGATGCGGGCCAGCCGCTGGCCGCAGGGGGTGGGATACTCGCCGGTGATGCAGGCGCGACAGAGATCGGACGGGGCGAAGCCGATCGCGCGGGCGATGGCCTCGACCGGCAAATAACGCAGCGAGTCGGCCCCGAGCTGCGCGGCCATGCGGGCCTCGATCTCGGGCGTCATGCTGGGACGGACAACGGGAATCGCAGCATTGTTGTCTGTATGAAGATTGTGCCCGTCTCCGGCAGACAGGAATGTCTGCCCCACCGGGACGTCCCTAGCCTGGAGAAACTTGGCTGCGAATAGCTCGCTCACGGTCGACATGTCGATGCCGTAGAAGCAGGGGCCGATGATCGGCGGGCAGGCCACGCGGGCGTGGATTTCGCGCGGCTGGCCGTATTGGCGAATCCGCTGCAACAAGACCTGGAGCGTCGTGGCGCGGACGATCGAATCCTCGACCAGCAACACCCGCTTGCCGTCGAGCACCTCGCGCAAGGGCGTGTACTTCGTCTCGGCCTTGCGGCGGCGGTTGCCGCTTCCTTCGATGAACGTGCGGCCGCTGTAGCGGTTGCGGATCAGACCTTCGACGCAGGGAATCTTCAACGCGAACGCCATCGCGTCGGCGGCGGCCTTGCTCGTGTCGGGCACGGGCACCACCACCGTGTTGTCGTCGATCCGTACGGTTTCCAGCCGGGCAAGCTCCTCGCCCAGGGCCTTGCGGGCGAGATAGACGCTGCGGCCGTCGAGCGTGCTGGCCACGTTGGCAAAATAGACCCACTCGAAGAAACAATGGGCCCGATGCGTCGGCCGGGCGAACGACTGAATTTCGAAATGCCCGTCGCCGATCGTGATGGCATGGCCCGGCGGAACCGACTTGATGCTCTCGGCCGCGAAGCCGAGGTTCAGCAAGGCGACGCTCTCGCTGGCCGCGGCGAACAGCGGCCCTTCGAGCGCGTAGCTCAGCGGCTTGATGCCCAGCGGGTCGCGGGCGACCATCATGTTGCCCAGGGCGTCGAGAAAGACGATGCTGTACGCCCCGTCGAACTTGCGGGCCATGTGGCGGCAGACGTCGATCAGCGACGGCCGTCGATCGGTCGATAAGGCCGCGCAAATCTGGTGCATGATCACTTCGGTGTCGTTCTCGCGCGAGATGGTTGTTATCGTCGTCGAGCAGTTCCTCGCAAAGATCCTTGTAGTTGGCCAGTTGGCCGTTGAAGGCGAAGCTGAACCACTTGTGCTTCTTGATATGGTGCCGCTCGAAGGGCTGGGCGTAGCTGCGGTCGTCCTGGCCGCAGGTGGCGTAGCGGACGTGCCCGATCGCCGCCCGGCCGGCGTACTCGTCCATCAGGCTCTCGAATTTGCCCCGGTGGTTGAGCCGAAAGACCTCGCTGACGTTGCCGACGTCCTTGTAGGTGTCGATGAGCTGATTGCGATGGGGGGAGTAGGTGGTGATGCCGGAGGCCAACTGGCCACGGTTTTGGATATCCAGCAGCATTCGCGGCATCAGGCGGGAGGTTTCCTCGGGCCCCTGTTCGGGACACAGCGGGCTGACGCCGCGACCGGGCAGGTGGTAGATCGCGGCGACGCCACATTCCTCGTGAAGTTCGCTCATAACTCTCATTGTATTCTCACAGACGTTTTTCACAATCCACCTGACCGGCGGGGGAGGCGGCGAGCACTCCACCGGTTGGGGTTCGAGGCTCGTAATCCGTGTGGGAATTGCCTACACTGGCGAGCGGAGGCATTGCGAAGCCGCAAGCGGCTGCACTGGATTCCCCCCGCGACCGCAGTCATGGGGCGTTCTTTCCGTTGTGCAATCAACAATCGACAATCAGCAATCCAAAATCACGTTATGCCGCCCGGCGACGAGACCTACTACAACGTCAGACGGATGCACGTGGCGTTTGCCGTCGCGGTGCTCGCGTTGTTGGCGGCGACGGTGTGGATGTGGGCGGCCGACAGCCGACGCGCATGGAAGGAGTATCAGCGGGAGTATCGCGCCTTGCGGGGGCTGCCCGCCCGGCCGCCGGCCATCGAGCAGATATGGCTGCCCGAGCTGACCATTGACTACCACGCTTGCGGCGTTGCCCGGTTCGACCGCTGCACGACCTGCCATCAGGGGATCGATGGTGGGGTAGACATTCCTGTCTGCCAAGGAAGCCACACACTCTCCGGCAGACAGGAACGTCTGCCCCACCAACCATTCTCCGCACACCCAAGGTTGGATCTGTTCGTCGGAGCGGGCAGCCCTCATCCGATGGCCGAGTTCGGCTGCACGATCTGCCACGACGGCCAGGGCAGCGCCACCGAGTTCCGCTGGGCTTCGCATACGCCGAACGATCGCCGGCAGCAGCAGCGTTGGCAGGAGGAGCTGGGCTGGTCGGCCAATCCACATTGGGATTATCCCATGCTCGCACGGCGATTCAATGAAAGCCGCTGCCTGGTGTGTCATCAGGATCCAGTCGAATTGGAGGCGAACGTTTGCGGGCCGAGGGGGACGGAGGAACCGGCCGCGAGACTCATGGCGGGCTACCATCTCGTGCGGCAATACGGCTGTTTCGGTTGCCACGAGATTCCGGCGTTTGCCGATGTGACGCGCAAGGTCGGGCCGAGTCTGCGGAACATCGCCGGGAAGTTTGATGCCGATTACCTTGCCCGGCAAATCCGCAATCCGGCCGACGTGCTGCCGACCACGCGAATGCCCCGGCTGTACGGGCTCGATGAGCATCTTTCCGGCCGCGTTCTGGCCGAAACGCGGCGGTCGGAAGAGGCCGAGATTCGCGGCGTGGTGGAATACCTGTTGGCGTCGGCCGAAAAAGTCGATCCGCCGGCGTCGCCGGCAACGGCGCCGCCTTCGGTCGAGCGCGGGCGGCGGCTGTTTGAAATGCAGGGCTGTCTGGCCTGTCACCGACATCGGGATTTTCCGAAGGGCCAAGCGATTCAGGGGCCAGACCTGTCGAACGTCGGCAAGAACTACCTGCCGGGCAGCGGCCGTCGCTGGCTGACCGGCTGGATTGCCGACCCCGCTCGATATTCGCCGCAGACGTTGATGCCGAACCCGCTTTTGCAGCCCACGCCGCTGGGCGAAGGACGAACGGCCGATCCCGCCGCCGATCTGGCGGCCTACTTGCTCGAACACGAAGGGCCGGGCACTTCAGTGCCCGGTGGAGGAGGAAAGTCGGCAGTCGGCAGTCGGCAGTCGGCAGTGGATCGGGACTTCGCGCGGCGCACCATCGCTCGACGCGGCTGCGCCGGCTGCCACGACATTCCCGGCCTCGAAAGCGCCCCGTCAATCGGTCCCACGCTTGCCGACTGGGGCCGCAAGCCGGAGTCGATGCTGGCCTTCGAGCGAATCAATGACTTTATCAAGAAGCCGTTTGCGGCTTCGCAAAAACAGAAATCGGATGCTGATTTCTTCACCGACGCCGTATTGGCGCATCGCCGCGAGGGTTTTGTATGGCAGAAGCTCCGGGCGCCGCGGAGCTTCGATTACCTAGTTGCGGAGGCCAAGCCGATCGACGAACAACTCAAGATGGGCCGCTTCGAGTTGACCGACGCTCAGCGTGAAGCGATCGCCGTCTTCATCCTCGCGCAGGTCGAGCGGTCGCCGTCGGCCAGATACGGCGGAAAAGGGGACAGTCCCCATTTGCCGGAACGGCCCTCCGGGTGCTGCGCACAAATGGGGACTGTCCCCTTTTCCGACTCCAAGTACGTCTATCACCCCGATCCGCGGCGCAAAGCCGTGATCGAAGGCCGGAGGGTGATCGACAAGTACGCCTGCACCGAATGCCACACGTTGCAGCTCGAACGCTGGACGCTAAGGACGAAAAAGGGCGAGATTGAAGTATCGGGGACGCCGCGGCTCGATCGCCAGGGGGCGCTGCTGGAAGATGAAGACGACGACGGCAACCCGCAGCATTATTTCACCCTGTGGTCGCCGGCGGTGATCGACGGGCGAACTTATCCAGTCGGCGGAGCGGATGTGCCGGTCACGGGAGACGTGGCGGTTCGGCCGCCTTGGGGCGGCGCCTTGGCCCGACTGCTCTATCCGGTCGTGTTGGCTGACGCACGCCGGAACGAACTGAGCGCCGCCGAGATGGAAGCATGGGGCTGGCTGCCGCCCGCGCTGGTGCACGAGGGAGAGAAGGTCCAGCCCGAGTGGCTTTTCCGTTTCCTGTTGGATCCGACTCCGATTCGCCCGGCGGCGGTGCTGCGGATGCCGCGGTTCAATCTGTCGTGGTCGGAGGCGGGCAAGCTGGCCGACTACTTTGCTGCCGTGGCCGGCGCCGAATATCCGTACACGCCCAAGCCGGTCGCCGAGAATGGAAAAGGTGTCAGGAACCTTTTGCCGGAACGGCCCTCCGGGTGCTTCGCACAAAAGGCTCCTGACACCTTTTCCATTCTCGACGGCGCGATGCGTCTGGTGCTGGATCGCGGCACCTACTGTGCCAGATGTCACACGATTGACGGCAATCCACCCCCCGAAAAAAACCGAACACTTCTTGCCCCTAAGCTCGACGAGGTGGGCCAGCGTCTTCGGCCGGCATACCTGCGGCGCTGGCTGGCCGATCCGAAATCGGTGCTGCCGTACACGGCCATGCCCTCGCTGTTTCCGTCGTCGGGCAGGCCGCTGGGCCAAAACATTTTTCCCGGCAGCAGCCGCGAACAACTCGACGCGGTGGTAGAACTTCTGCTACAATATGTGGAATACGCGAAGCATCGAACGCCCACGCCGGCGCCGTAAGGAGATGCTGTCGACACGCCCTCCGCGAGCCAATTGGCCGCAATTGTCTTCCCGCCCATTCTCGCCTTAACGAAAGGAACCGATTCCAATGAGACTGATTCAGATTGGTATGTTGTTGCTTGCTGTTGGACTCCTTAGCGGCGCGGCCTGCGGCGGCGAGGATGTCAAGAAGCCCGCAGCCGGCGTGTTGCCGCGGGCTTATCCCGAGCGGCTGCATTGGTGGGCCGAGGGGCGATTTGGGATGTTCATCCACTGGGGGCCGGTCAGCCTCAAGGAGACGGAGATCAGTTGGTCGCGGGCCAACTCGAACCGAAAATGCCCAAACGCGGGGCCGATTCCCGTCGAGGTCTACGACAATCTCTACAAAAAGTTCAATCCGACCGAGTTCGACGCCAAGGAGTGGGTGGCCACTGCCAAGGCCGCGGGCATGAAGTACATGGTCTTGACGGCGAAGCACTGCGACGGATTCCTGCTGTGGGACTCGAAGGTCTCGGATTACAACATCATGCACACGCCGTTCAAACGCGACGTCTGTGCGGAACTGGCCAAGGCGGCGCACGAGGCGGGAATGCGGATCGGCTGGTACTACTCGCCGATGGACTGGCGCGACCCGGATTGCCGCACGGAGCACAACGACCGATTCGTGAAACACATGCGGGAGGAAATCCGCGAACTGCTGACAAATTACGGACGGATCGATCTGCTCTGGTTCGACACGGACGGCTGCCCGACTCCGTGGGGCCAAAAGCGGACCTACGCCATGATCAAGAAGCTGCAGCCGCAGATCGTGATCGATAACCGGCTCGACCTGGGTAATCCCGGCGACCCTCATTGCGCAACTCCCGAGAGCATCGGCCCGAACGCCGATTATTACACGCCGGAACAGTTCGTCGGCGGCTTCGACATTCAGCATCCGTGGGAATCGTGCATGACCACGTCGCGCCGCGACCAATGGTCGTGGGGCGGACACGCCGACGGCGTGAAGTCGTTTGAGGCCGTCATCGCGATGTTGATCGCCTGCACCGGCGGCGACGGCAACATGCTGCTGAACGTCGGCCCGATGCCGAACGGCGAAATCGCGCCGGAACAGGCGAATTTGATCAAGAAAGTAGGCGCATGGCTGGCGAAGTACGGCGAGAGCGTCTACGGCACGCGCGGCGGACCGTTCAAGCCGGGCAAGTACGGCGTTTCGACCCGCAAGGGGAATACGGTCTACGTCCACGTCCGCAAGTGGCTCGGAGACTCGATCCACTTGCCGGTAATACCCGCAAAAGTCTTGCAAAGCCGCGTGCTCACCGGCGGAGAAGCGAAAGTCCGTCAGAGCGACTCGGGCATTGAGATTTCCGTACCCAAGAGCGACCGCCAGCCGATCGACACGGTCGTCGCATTGGAGTTGGACACCGCGGCGAACAAGATTCCGGCGATCGACGTGCCGCGGCCCGTGCCGCTGTCGGAAAAGGCGAAGGCCACGGCGTCGAACACCTATCAGAACCAGGCCGAGTTCGGCCCCGACAAAGCGGTAGACGGCAACGGCGAGACCCGTTGGGCAACCGATGCCGGCGTGCATCGGGCTTGGCTCGAGCTCGACCTCGGCCGGCCGGCGACCTTCCAACACGCCGAAATTTCGGAGGCCTTTCCGAGCCGCGTTCAGAAGTTCGAGCTTCAATGGCTCGACGGCGACCAATGGAAGGCGTTTTGCAGCGGCACGACAATCGGCCAGTCATGGTCGAAGAGTTTCGACCCCGTCACCGCCCAACACGTGCGATTGAACGTTCTCGAAGCGACCGAAGGGCCGACGATTTGGGAATTTGAGCTTTACAAATAGGGAAGCCTGCCATGCTTGCCGTACACTTGCGTGAAACTGGTCGAGCCCTTACGACGTTGGCTCTTGCCGTTGCGGCGTCCTTGCTTGCCAACGCCGCCGAACCCGTGCCGGCGGCGAAATGCAACTACGAGCGGCCGTTTGAGCCGCCGACCCGTTCGGCGCTGATTCCGCTGCCGCCCGGCGCGGTCGAGCCGGAAGGCTGGCTCCGCGATTGGTGCATCACCGCCAAGAATGGATATACGAGCCACATGGATGATGTGGATATCGCGTTTCGTCAGGCTTGGGCGAGCGATTACAAAGTGACCGGCAGTCGCATTAGCTTGTGGGAGACGGGCGGATGGCCCTACGAAGGCGGCGGTTACTGGTTTGAAGGGCTCGCCAAGTTGGGCTTCATTTTGCACGACAAGGCGCTGATCGACCAGGCGAAGAAACGGCTCTATGTGGTCGTCGATAACATGAATCCCAACGCCATCGGGTTCCTGTGGTGGCTCGATAAGAACAAGCCCGAGGATCTCAAAGCCGTGGCGGGAAAGGGTTTGCGGGAACCCGAATATCCCATGTGCTTCAATGGTTTCTTCGGCCGCTCGATGGCTGGATATTACGCCGGTTCGGGAGACGCTCGCATTCTCAAGACCTTGGAGAAGGCCTATGGCGACAACCCGGATTGGGTGCGTACGGGGATTGCGATGACCAATCCCTGGCCCGCGTTGGAAACCTACACCTGGACCGGGAATAAGGTGATCAAGGAAGGGCTCACGGCACTGTTCACGAAAGGGGGCATTAACAACGGGAAGTGGTCTTGGAATCGCTATCGGAATCCGCCCAGCGACAAGCCCGGCGCCGTACAGCCCGACCATGGCGTGATGTTCTGCGAGACCACCTCTCCTTGGGCCTTGGGTTATCTTTGGACGGGCAAACGCGAATTCCTCGATGCGCCGCTGCGGTGGCACGAAAAGATCGAGCGCGAGTGCATGCAGCCGCATGGCGTGCCGGTGTTCGACGAATACTGGGGTCCGACCGGAGCGTTCCGCGGCTCGGAAACCTGCGACGTGGCCGGCTATATGTGGAGCCAGACGCTGCTGCTGAGCATTAGCGGGCAAGGGCGAATGGCCGATCGAATCGAGCGGGCATTTTTCAATGCGGCCCCGGCGACCGTCGCACGCGATTTCAAGACGCACGTCTATTTTCAATCGCCAAACCGCATGGCCGACAGGTCGCTGCCCGCCGCCGAAATGTTTTCGTTCATGCAGAAGCGCGTGCCGCTGTGCTGCACGGCCACCCTGAATCGCTTCCTGCCGAATTACGTGATGCACATGTGGATGGCCACCCGCGACAACGGCCTGGCGGCCACCTGCTACGGCCCGTGCAAGGTGTCGGCCCTGGTGGCCGATCGCGTGCCGGTGGAGCTCTTGTGTAAGACCGATTATCCGTTCAACGAGACGATCGAGATCGCGGTCAAGCCGGAGCGCGAAGCAAGCTTCCCGCTCTCTTTTCGCATTCCCGGCTGGTGTAAGAATGCGGGATTGACGGTCAACGGTTCCGAGGTGAAGGCATCACCCGACGCCAACGGTTTCGTGCGGATCGATCGGCTCTGGAAACGGAACGACACGGTACGTCTGCAATTTCCGATGTTCCCCAGCATCGCGACGGGAAAAGACATGAACGCCGGCGGCGCTCCCTACGCCACCGTATCCTTCGGACCGCTCCTGTTCGCGTTGCCGATTCCCGATACGAAAGATGCGAACACACCCGATCCGGCGGCGAAGTGGCAGTTCGCGATCGACGCTCGAAGCGGCAAGCCGGATGCCGGCATTGCGGTCGATCGCGGCCCGATGCCCAAAAAATGGGATTGGCCGCTGGAATCGCCGCTGAAACTGCGGCTCAGCGCGGCGAGCATTGACTGGAAGCCCACGCTGGAGAAGCCGCTGCCCCCGAAGCCAATCGCCAAGGGCAAGAGCACGGAAACGATTACCCTGGTTCCTTACGGCTGCACGAAGTTTCGGGTCTCGATGTTTCCCGTCACCAAATCGACGTTTGAGTCAATAGGGCCGGCGAAGCAGAAGTGAAGGGCACAAGGCAGGATGGAATAGGTCTCAGTGTTGCAATCTCGTTGACCGATACGAGGAAACGCAGTAGACTCCAACGACGGCAACGTTAGTTGGCATACGCGATACCCGCGTGCATCATGTTCCAGCGTAACATGTGACTGGTGCATTCTGGAGGATGAACCGTGCTGAGATTCTTCTCGCAACCGTTGGCGGTGATTTTGCTTGCCGTTCTGTTGAGCGGCTGTGGCAGGTTCACAGCAAGCCCGCCGCCCCCGGTCAAGATCACTGTCGAATACCCCGGCGCCCGCCCCAGCGTCGTGGAAGACGTGATATGCAAGCCAATCTTGCAGCAACTCCTGGGCATCGAAGGCGGTCCCACCATCACTTGTGTCAGCAGGGCCGGACGAGCTGAAATCTATGTGCAGGTCAAACGCGCCATGGACGCAGATATGTTGGTGGTCTTGGTTCAGAATCGGACGGCACTGGCTATACCTGTGTTGCCCGACAAGGTGAGGACCGACGGTGTGAAGGTTGCCGCCGGATCGGCGGTGCCGCGGCCCGTGGCAGTCCACGAAGTAGATTTCCCGGTTGTCGACGTTGACCGGGAGAAGGCGGCCCGTTTGGGCATCTCGTTGTCCACGGTATCCGATGCCCTGGGCCACGAAGTGGGGGCCAATGAGCCGGGACCGGATTTGCTCCAACGGTTGGACAAGCTGACCTTCAAGGCAAACAACGGAGAGGATCATTACCTCAGGGAATTTGCGACTCTGAGGATCGTGCGGGAGCCAAACATCCGCATTCTGCGCGAGCCGCCGGACGAGGAAGGCGGTCAATAGACCGAGCGTCCTCGCTCCGTTCTGGTGGTCGTCGCCATCGATCTGCTGCCAGGGTTCGAGACTACTTACCCGTTGCGATTTTTGGCCCCCCACCGCCGGCCGTTGGCCGCCGGCTATTCTTCTTTCCCAAAATGCCAATCCTCTCGAAGTCTGCCGCTACAACCGGAAATGCCGGCATTTTCGGAAAAACCGGAAAATCTTACCCAAAAGCTAAAAGGTTCCCTCGCCACGCGGCCGAAGAAACTCAGTGGACCTGAGTAACGAGGGGGGAACTCTATGCTTGGCTCATCTGGCATTCTCGCACTGTGCATTCTCGCCGCCAGCCCGTCGGGAGCGACCGCCGACTGCGACACTCCGAATGACACGGCGGCACGGACGGCAGTTCAACAGGCGACGTTCCACGTTGAAGCCGTCGCGAACGAGCGAGAGGCTTCGGCAATTCCTAGGCCTCTGCCGCCCGATCCTGCCTACGATGGCAGGGACTCGTTGCTTGCTCAAAAGGAGGAGGGCATCCCCGGTCTCCCGCTGCCGCCGGAGCAAACTCCCGTGACACCCAAGGGCAATACGAAGCCCGCGGAGGAGCACGTCGCAAAACCGTTGCCGCCGCCGAAAACGGAAGCCAATGCCCCCGAGCGGCTCGGCGAAGCGATTTGCGGCGACGCCGAAAGCGAGCCCTGCGAGGTCGTGCACGGCCGCCCGCATCGGCAATGCGGTTTCTACAACTCGTTCTGCCACTGGCTTGACGGCGTCGACTTCGACACGTGGCTCGACCAGGGGGCGACGATCAACACGCTCAGCCCGCGCGACCGCACCAACGGGCCGGTCACCTTCAACAACCGCTCGAACGAATACCAATTGAATCAGACCTATTTCCGCCTGAAGCGCGACGTGAACACGCAGTGTGATCTGTGGGACATCGGCGGGCGGGTCGATTTCCTCTACGGCGCCGATTCGATCTACACCGAAGCCCGCGGGCTGGAAACCAGGGACGATTTTTCGCCGAAGTGGAACGCGCAACAATACGGCCTGGCGCTGCCGCAGGTTTACGCCGAGTTCTTTGCTCCGTGGGGCAATGGCATCGACATGAAGTTCGGCCATTTCTATTCCGGCTTCGGCTACGAGAGCGTCGCCGCGCCCGAGAATTTCTTCTACTCGCATTCCTACATGTTCCAGTACGGCGAGCCGAAGACGTACACGGGCTTCATCGGCGAGAGCCGACTGGGCGACTTCACAATCACGGCCGGCATGACCCGCGGATGGGATAACTGGGAAGACAACAACAACGACTTGGCGTTCACCGGCGGGATCAGGTGGGAAAGCTGCAACAAGCGGACGAACATCGCGCTGAACGTCAACGCCGGCCGCGAGCAGGACGACCCCAGTACGAATATCCGCACGCTGTACAGCCTTGTTATCGAGCAGAAGCTCGGCCAGTGCTGGCAGTACGTGATTCAGTACGATTACGCCAGCGAGCCCGGGGCAGGCGTTGACGACACGGTCGCCAGTTGGTACGGGGTCAACCAATATCTCTACCGCGAGATCAACGAATGCTGGAAAGCGGGCATGCGCTTCGAGTGGTTCCGCGACGAGAACGGCTCGCGCGTGCCGGGCGCCGGGCGAACGGGCGACTACTTCGAGCTCACCGGCGGCGTGAACTGGATGCCGAACACGTACGTCGTCGTCCGCCCGGAGATTCGCTGGGACTTTGCCGGCACGCCCGACCTCCTTCCCTACGGCGACGGCACCCGCTCGAACCAACTGCTGTTGGACTGCGACCTGATCGTGCGGTTCTAACGGCCGTTGGAGGATTTACTCGTCCCCAAGTCCGTTGGCGAACTCTGCGCCAGCCGAGACGGTCTCCAGTTGCGGGATTTCTTCACGCTCCATCGACACACTGGGCAACAGGTGGCGGGGAAGAAAGACGGCGTTGGCAATCAGAGTCGGAATCACCGCGCTGGCAATGACCGTCGCCACCAAAAATGAATACTGTTCCCGGGTCACAATCTCATGCGTCAGACCATAGAGCGCAGAGATCGTGCCGAAGGTCAATCCCGTCGACATCATAAGCGTGTAATACCACCTTTCCTTGCCATCCTTTCGGAACATGCGGACAACGGGAAAGAGGCCGAACACCTTGGAGGCCGTTTTTGCGGAAAAGAACGCTAAAAATACCAACGGGGCGGACGCCAACGCCGGGAGCGAAACGAGTGAACCCGCGCGGAGAAAATAGAACGGCGTCAGAAAGCCGATCGTCAGCGTTCGCAAGCGTCGGATGTAGAAATCGTCCCGGCCGATGGTCTTGGCGAGCACCATTCCCGCAATGTAGGCGGGCAATACCGCCTCGCTTCCCGACCAAAGCGCCAGCGCGCCCATTCCGCACAAAACCAGGAGAATCCACTTGGTCCTGATGGCGGCGGTCCGGTTGCCATAGCGCGCGATCAAGCGCGAAGTGATCCACGGCAACGAGGCAATGAGCACAACGGACACTCCCACAAAGATCGCCGTCCGATAAGTGAATGGGGCAAACATCAGCCCCAAAGCAATCACGGTGCCTAGATCGTTGATGAAACACGCGCCCAGAATCCCTTTCCCAAACTCAGTCTTGTTGAAGCCGAATTCGAGCATGACGGCGTAGACAACCGCCATCGACGTGGTGGATAGGGCGATGCCGGCAAGCCAACTGGCCGGCCCGTTCCATCCAAGTACGAATCTGGCCAGCGCCGTGCAACCCAGGAACGGCGCGAAGAAACCGAAGAATCCAACAACGGTTACTTCCTTGAGCTTTGCTCTCATCGCGGTCGGGTCGAGTTCCGCTCCCGCCAGGAAGGTCAAGAGAACGGCGCCGATCGACGCAATGAATCGGAGCCAGTCCAGGTTGGCGCCGAGGGCGTTGGGATGAAGAAGATGATCGGCGACGAGCGCTGCCACCATCCCGACGCAGATTTCCACCAGCGCCATAGAAATTCGCAAATGGCTTGCAAGCACGGTGGAGAGAACGGCAAGCGCAAGCCAAGCGGCCGCAATCGCGTAAGTCTGTTCCATCGAAGTCCCTCGCATGGCGAACCGACCGCGAACCGGCTCCTGCCAACAAAAAACCCTGCCTGACGGCAGGGCTTGCGGGTGCAAGAACTGACCCCCTGCCGACAAGGCATCGCGGCAGGAGTCATTAGCCCGGTTGCGGGCAGTTGTGCGGGGGACTCCATCCCCTGACCGTCACATCTTAGCCGGCCGCCTACGGCTCGTCAAGCGGAATTCTCAGTTGTGATTGACGACGGGCTTCGGGTCCGTGAAAATGAGCGGCTTGGACGTCCCACAGGATTGGTTGGACGGGTAGGACGCCTCTGCCGAGCGTGGGCATTCCGGGAATCGAACGATGAGAATCAGTTTCACAAGATTCAGCGTCGTCGTTGTCGTCGTCGCGATACAGTGGCTCGCCGTGCTGGCCATCATCCGCGTCGCTAGCAGAAACGAGAGAATTTTTGCGGATTTCAGTACGATGCTGCCACGCGTCTCGGTAATCGCCATGACGGCGGCTCAGCCCAAGGTACTCGCGTTGATCGCCGGTGTGACCACCGCGATCGTCGTGGTGGCGGAAATACTGCTGAAATCGGCGACTGGTCGCTCCGCCGTTCGGGCGGCAATCCTTCTCTCCTGGCTGGCGCTCACGTTGTTCTGTGTCATCGGACTCCAAATGCCGTTGTTTACCATTCTCAACGATCTTTCCCAGCGTTGATATAGCCCATGCACAACACCCAATCGACCGAATTGCTGTTTGAACTATCGAAGCCCGGCTGCTGTGCTGTGCGGCTGCCGGCGTGCGACGTGCCGGCGAAACCGCTCGACGCGCTGCTGCCGAAAGACGCGATGAGCGACACGCCGCTGCCGCTGCCGGAACTTTCCGAGCCGGATGTTGTGCGGCACTTCGTCAATCTTTCGACGCGGAACTTCTCGGTCGATACCCATTTCTATCCGCTCGGTTCCTGCACGATGAAGTACAACCCGAAGCGGAACGAGCGGCTCGCCGCGCTGCCGGGCCTGGCGGCCTTGCATCCCTATCAGCCGGAATCGACGCTCCAGGGCATGTTGTCGATGCTGCATCTCGCGCAGCACAACCTGGCGGAAATCGCCGGGCTGCCGGCCGTTTCGCTGCAACCGGCCGCCGGGGCGCACGGCGAAATGACGGCCATGCTCGTGGCCGCCGCCTATTTCCGCGATCTCGGGCAAGAGCGCACGACCGTGCTGATTCCCGACGCCGCCCACGGCACCAATCCCGCTAGCGCCGCGATGGCCGGCTTCAAGACCGTCGCGGTCAAGAGCCGGCCGGACGGTTTCGTCGATATCGACGATCTGGCCTCGAAGCTCGACGAGCGGACGGCCGTGTTCATGATTACCAACCCGAACACGCTGGGGCTGTTCGAGCCGCGGATCGAGCGGATCGCCAAGATGATCCACGAGGCGGGCGGATTGGTCTATCTCGACGGTGCGAACATGAACGCGATTCTGGGCGTCACGCGGCCGGGCGATTTCGGCGCCGACCTGATGCACTTCAACCCGCACAAAACCTTCAGCGGCCCGCACGGCGGCGGCGGACCCGGCGCCGGCCCGATCGCCGTGGCTCAGCGGCTGGCCGACTTCCTGCCGACGCCGGTGGTGGTGAAAGACGGCCGCGGCTACCACCTCGATTACGACCGGCCGAAATCGATCGGCCGCGTACGAAACTTCTTCGGCAGCGTCGGCGTGCTGGTGCGGATGTATTGCTATATCCGCACCGCACGGGCCGGAAGGTCTGCGGCAAATTGCCGAAGACGCGGTCCTCAATGCGAACTATCTACTTTCGCGGGTGAAGGACACGCTGCCGGCACCGCACGGCGACCGCTGCATGCACGAGTTCGTGGCGTCGGCCGAGGAACTGAAGAGCCAGTGCGGCATTTCGACAATGGACATCGCCAAGCGGCTGTTGGACTACGGTTTTCACGCCCCGACGGTCTACTTCCCGCTGATCGTCCACGAAGCGATGATGATCGAGCCGACGGAGAGCGAGAGCAAGGCGACGCTGGATGCCTTCGCCGAGGCGTTGGCGCGGATCGTCGAGGAGTCGCCCGAATCGTTGCACAATGCCCCGCACAGCACGCCGATCTGCCGGCCGGACGAAGTAACGGCGGCGCGGAAGCCGGTGTTGCGGTGGAGGGCGAAGGATGAATGATGAATGCGGAATGATGAATGATGAATGCGGCCGATCGCCACACGTCGGCGCGGTTGTTCGTCATTCATCACTCATCACTCATCACTCATCATTTTTCTCCCTCCTCCTCGATCCGCCGGCGGACGGTGCGTGGAACATGGCGGTCGATGAGACGCTGCTGGAAGACGCGGCCGGCGAAGGGCACTGCACGCTGCGATTCTATCAATGGGCGGAGCCGACCCTCTCCTTGGGATACTTCCAAGCATACGCCGATCGCGCCCGGCACGAGGCCAGCAGTCGCTCGCCGGTTGTTCGGCGCACGAGCGGCGGCGGGGCAATCCTGCACGACTTCGACGTGACCTACAGCCTGGCGGCGCCCGAGGGCCATTCCCTGGCGGCCAACCGGCTGCGGACCTATCGCGTCATGCATGATGCCCTGATTGAGGTATTGGCCGGGCTGGGAGTCGAGGCATCGCTGTTTCTGCCGGATGCGGAGAACTCCTCCGGCGTTACCTTGAGACGCCCCGGTGGTGATGACGTGGGCAGCGGTTCTCCCAGCCCAGGGCAACGCCCTGGGATGGTGGAGGCGGAACCCGCGCTGTCGGCCCAACGGGCCAACAATTCGGAGAACTCTTGGCCCGTTGGGCCGATCACTGGGCAAGATCGACCCTGCTCCCCAGGGCGTTGCCCTGGGCTGGGCGAACAAGGCTTCTTTGGAGCGGGCAAGCAGCCGTTCCTCTGCTTCCAGCGTCGTGCCCCCGGCGATGTGCTTGTGAAAGGGGAAAAAGTCGCAGGCAGCGCCCAGCGGCGGTGTCGCGGAGCCATTCTGCAACACGGCAGCGTGCTGTTGGCCCGATCGCCCGCCGCCCCGGAATTGGATGGTCTGAAAGAACTGGCTGCGCGGACGATTTTGGTCGAAGAATTCATACAGGCGTGGTGGGAGAAGCTTTCCGCGGCATTGGCCGTCGGCTGGCAACGCGGCAGCCTTTCCGACGCACAACGCCGGCGGGCTTCCCAATTGGTTAGGGAGAAATACGCTTGCGCCAATTGGACGAACGCCAGATAATGAGCAAGCGCCTTTGACTATATACTCTAAACCTGCTAACATCCGGGGAGTCTGCGCAGACTCGTTTTCTCATCAATACATACTTCCGAGGGGTGCTATTGTATGATCCGAGTCGCCAAACGACGTCGTCGTCACGGGAGATCGACCCATGGAAGTAAATCTGATTGTGGCCAACGGCAAGCAGATGGGGAAAAAAGTCTCCATCTCGTCGTCCAAGTTCTGGATCGGTCGGGGTGAAGAATGCAACCTTCGGCCGCAGAGCAATCTGGTGAGCCGAAAGCACTGCGTCATTTCGATTGAGAAGGATTCGGCAGCCATCGAAGACCTTGGCAGCACGAACGGCACTCTGGTGAACAACGAGAGGCTCACCGAGCGGCGGGAGCTGAAGAACGGGGACCGGATCAAGGTCGGCATGTTGGAGTTGGAGGTGCAGGTGGGCGTCGCCGTCGGCGAAAAGAAGAAGGCCGACGTCCACACTGTCCAGCAAGCGGCGGCCCGCACGGTCGCCGCGGCCGCGATCAACGACGAAGACTTCGACGTGAGCCGATGGCTCGGGGAAGACGATGAGACCACCATAACCCCCGCCCGCAAGGAGCCGTCGGTCGGCGACGATACGATGTCGGGGAAGAGCCTGGTCGATACGACCGCCATCCCCGTTCCTCCTCCGCATCAGGAACCTTCGCAAAAGCAAGAAGAGAAACAGAAGAAATTGCCGCCGCAACCGGCGACAAAGACCGTGGGCAAGATCCTTCGTCCGACCAAACCGTTGGCCGAAAGCAGCGGCGCGGCGGCCGACGACGCACTCCGTCGCCATTTCCTGCACAAGAAGAATCCGTGAGCTTCGAGAGTAGACATCCGTGAGAGCCGCCAACGAAACCCGCAAAGCCGCCGCCTTGCTCGGGTTGGCGTTCGACAATGACGACGGGCACACTCGGCTGACCCGCGGCAAGAACTTCCTTCTGCTCGGCGGAAGCCAGGAATCTCATGCGGTGATGCAGGAAACGGCGATCAAGATCAACGAGCGGCTCGATAGCCAAGGCAAACGTCTGGAAGACGTCTCCGTGGCCGAGATCCGCGACATCTGCCGCGAAGTGATCGAATCGTAGCGAGTGCGGTGGGGCAGACATTCCTGTCTGCCGCGAGAGATGTGACGCATCCGGCAGACAAGAATGTCTGCCCCACCGGCCCTTCTGCAACAGCCGCTATTTCACCTTCTCTTTGGCCCGTATCGACTCGACAAGGTCGAGATTTTGGCGGATTTTCTGGCGGGCCTTGTCATCGGGCCGAAGGTTCAACGCCGCTTCGTACTGGGCAATCGCGTCGTCGAATCGGCCTAGGCGGGCCAAGGCGTTGCCCAGATTGCAGTGGGCGTCGATATTGTCGCGCTCGATGCGCAACGCCTTCTCGCCATGTTCGACCGCTTCCTGCAAACGCCCCTTGTGCGTCAAGGCCGCGGCGTAATGCGACTGCGTCTCGGCGGAATTCGGCTCGATGCGGACGGCGTTTTCATATTGCTCGATCGCCTCATCGGTTCGCTTTAGGTGCATCAGCGCGTCGCCGAGCAGCGAGTAGCTTTTGGCGTCGTTGCGATCGATCGCCAGAGCCGCCTGGTACTGCTCGATAGCCCTGTCGAACTGCCCGCGGTCGGCCAGGGCGCCACCGAGATTGGTGTGGGCCAGACTGTTCGGCGGAGTGCAGGCGATCGCGTGGGTCCAGAGCGATTCGCTGTCGCGCCAATAGGTCGTCTGCTGGATCGAACACACCGTTAGCCCGACGACCAGCAGCGCTGCGAGCGTGCCGCACGCCCAAGTCCGATGGGGCCACGAACGGGCGAGGTCCAACGCTCCCCAGGTCAAAGCCAGGCACAGCCCGATCTGCGGCAGGTACATGTAGCGGTCGGCCATTGCGTGCGCGCCGATCTGCACCAGCCCGATCGCCGGCACGAGCATTCCCACGTACCAGAGCCAGCCGATCGGCAGATAAGGGTTGCGTCGCCAGCGGACGAGTGCCGCCGCCGTGACGCCAAGCAAAATCAGCAGCGCTGCGAGCGGCTTCCACGTCGGCAAAGTATCGAGCGGATGCGGATAGAATACGGCCAAATTCGCGGGCCAGAGCGCCTCGCCCAGGTAATCGACGTACGAGACCAGGGCGTTGCCGATCCGCGCCGGCAAGGGGATTTGCGCCAACGCGATGACGGCCTTCCCTTGCGCCCAGGGCGCTATCGCGCAAGAGGCAGCCGCCAGCAGCAACAAGGGAATCTTCTCGGCGATTAAACGCCACACAGTCTGGTGGGGCAGACATTTTTGTCTGCCATCGGGGCAACGTTTCTCCTGGCAGACAAGAATGTCTGCCCCACCGTTCGACATTCGCCCCAGCGGCCAATAGTCCAACAGCAAAAGCACGAAGGGGAGCGTCACCAGGATCGGCTTCGACATCAGTCCCAGAGCGAAAAAGACCAGCATTGCCAGATAAGCGAGACGCTGGCTGCGCACGGACCGGCGGCGAACGTATTGGAAATATGCCCCGAGCGTCAGCACGAAGAACAGCCCGCTGAGCAAGCCCTTCCGCTCGGACAGCCAGGCGACCGATTCGACGTGCAGCGGATGAACCGCAAAGACCGCGGCCACGAAGCCGCTAGGCCAAAGCCGGCCGGTCATGCGCCACAGGACGAGGAACAGCAGGATGGTCGTGGCGCTGTGCAGAAGGACATTTGTCAGATGGTAGCCCTCGGGCTTCAGACCGTAAACCTGATAGTCGGCCAGATAGGACATCCAGGTGATCGGGGCCCACTGGCTTCCGTGCCTGGTGGTCCATGCCCAACAAATCCCGTCGGGATTGAGGCCGTGGGCGATCGCGGGGTTCTTGTAGAGGTTCATCTCGTCGTCGTAATTGACGAAGCCGTAGTCGATCGTCTGACCGAAGACGAGCCACACCGCCAGCAAGAGCAGCCCGCAGACCGCCAACGCCGGATAGCGTTGCGGATTATGCGGTTCGGGCGGGGCGGATTTGTCTGGTCTTCGGCTCATGGGTGTGGGAACCCGTTGGGTGGCACCGCAAACGCCACACAGAACTGAGAAACGCTCTAGCAGTCGTATGCCCTTGTGTGGTAAGGTGGCCGAGGCGGGACTTGAACCCGCACGAGCTGTTAAGCCCACGGGATTTTAAATCGATTCCCGTTCTCGTTCTATTCGCCTATCGTTCCCCACTTTACAGCAACGCTTCTACGCCGTCCGCATACAGTTTCCACAAGTATAGTCGGTTTTTGATGGTCAGCAAGTATAAATTGAGGCTGTCGGCCGGCTTTTACCGCGGGTTGAAGGGAACATCTGCGATGCGCAGAAAACTCGATCCCATTCTTCCCGGTGAGATTTTGTGGAAGGAGTTCATGGAGCCGCTGGGACTCAGCCAGAACAAGCTGGCACGCGACATCGACGTGCCGGTCACTCGCATCAGCGACATCATTCACGGCCGGCGTGGAATCACCGCCGATTCGGCCTTGCGGCTGTCCGTCTATTTCGGCACCACTCCGGAATTCTGGCTCAATTTGCAGACGCGGTACGAGCTTAAGATGTCGCGGCGAGATATTCTGCCCGAGATCGAAAAGAACGTCCGGCCGCTTGCAATCCAATGTCCTGCGGTCTCGTAAACCTACCGCCCCAAGGATTACGTCGTCAAGGATGACGACATCCTCCTGATCCGGTTCAGCGCATGAGGTGCAAATAGACTACGATAAGGCTGAGTGCATGCGCCACACAAAGTGGCCAGAGTCGCCGGAGCAGACAAAACGCAATCGCGTAGACGCAACCGAGGGCTGCGATCCCGACCATCGAAGCCGCTCCTTGGTAGACATGGAAAATGGCAAACAGCACGGTCGTCACAAGCACGGCAATCGATGTTGACCGCAAGAGACGCTCGAATCTCGGTATGAGGTATCCTCGAAAGATCAGTTCCTGTGCACAACCGCTTACAATGCAAGCGATGAACAGCAGGAAGTATTCGGGAATCCCTTCCGGCGCTAATCGGTCTGCGCACTGCAGGGGACGCGGCATTTTCAATATCGATAGCGGCAAGAGAGTCATGACATAATAGTAGAAAAGTACGCCAAGAAACCAGATGACACAACCGAGAATGGCATCGGTGATCCACTTCGGGCGGACAATGCCAAACTGCGACCAGCGTTCCCTTCCCAACGCTACGATTACGAGCAGAGGCATCGAAACTTGGACTGCGTCGACGATCATGTATAGCTTGTCAATGGCAAAAGAGTAGCCTGCCGTCTTTCCCGTATAGACCGCAACCAAAGCACGAAACAGCCAGGGCACACACGCGAGACACAGCACCGCCGAGACTTCAAACCAGAGTTGAGCGTCCGTTCGTGCAGCAGGGTCTATGTTTTTCAGCGGCTCGGCTTTGAACTCGGCGACGGGCGGCCCCTCCGTCTCACGCGGCACGTCCACGTAACTGCCGCACTCGGGACAGACTTCCACGTGCCCGCCACACTCGGCGGGAAACGTAATACTCTTGCCGCATTCCTGGCAGGCGAACGTGATGTTCTCTTCCGGAAGACTCGCCATAATGGTGTTTTCCGATGAGACGACGATCCTCTGATTTGCCGCTCGGCCCGGCGTTTGACATCCCAAGCCTATGCGGTTGCCGAGCAGCCGTCAACAGGGCGGATATCATCCCAGCGCCGCGCCGAGCAATCGCAGCCCTTGATAAAGCACGGCAACGACGCCGATTAACGCGAGAACCGTCTTGATCTGGTCGGTCGTCGAAGCCGAGCCTGCCGGCGGAATCGCGGCGGTGGGACCGGGGACGGCGCAGACTCGCGCCGCGTCGGCCGCGCGCTTATCGACGGCGGTCTCCTTGGCATTGGAACCGTTCGGAGGTGTGGACAGCGTCGAAAGCGAAGGCAAGGGCAAAAGCGGGGTCGTCGCGACAGCGGTTGGCTGCCGGAGGTCGCCGGGAACACTTGCGGCGGGACGCTCAGTCACCATGCCCGCGGGAATGACCGCTGGCGACGGCGAACCTGCCCGACGCGATTGGTCGGCCAGCATCACCCGCTTGGAAAGGGCGCGAAAATCGCCCTCGACGGTCGCCAGGAACCCGCGCAGCCGTCCGCAATAGCTGCCGGTGGTTCGTCCGAAGGCCGTGCCAAAAAGCACGCCGGCCAACTCGCCGCGGCTATTGAGGATCGGTCCGCCCGAGTCGCCGTTGCGAGCGGGGGCCGACAGTTCGACCATTTCGGCGGGATGGTCGCCGCCGGGCGAAACATATTCGGTGCAGCGTCCCGTCACCGCGCGATACGACCCGCTGCCGTAGCCGATGATCGTCAGCGGATCGCCCGGCTGCGGGGCCTGGCTCGCCAAAGGGATCGGCGGCACGTTCGGCCGACGAATGGCCAGCGCCGCCAGGTCCCAGTCGCGATCGACCCGCAACAGGACGGCGCCCGAGCGAAAGCCGTCGGGAAAGTAGACGACAATCGGCCCCGCGGCATCGGAGACGACGTGCCAGTTGGTCAATATCAGGCCGGAGGTTTCATCGACGGCCACCAGCGAGCCGGAGCCGTAGGAGACGCCGTCGCGTTCGGGCGCCACTACGCGCACCACTGCCGAATGCGGGGCGGCGAACGTCGAGGCTGCGTTGTAGAAAGGGTCGGCCCAAGCGGTCGAAGCGGCACAAAACACAAAGACAACGCAACAGGTCGAAACGACACATTGCAGCAATACAGACCAATATGAAGAAGAACAGCCGGGGGCTAACAGCCCCCGGTCCCTGGAACTCCGCTGTGCCACTGCTTGGAACAAGCAGTGCCAAGCGCGACCCATTGTCCCGGCACTGCTTCTACGAAGCAGTGGCACACGATGGCAAGAAACGCAGATTAGCAACCGCAACAACATTATGCGTCCGTCAACGAAGCGTGGAGAATCAAAGGGGACAGTCCCATTTTCGTTGACACGAAAATCGGGACAGTCCCCTCCCTCATGCTTCGGCGGCCGCCGCAACGGGGGTTCATCGCTTTTCTATCGGAAGATAGTTTGTCTCGGTGGGGCCGGTGTAGATTTGCCGGGGACGCTGGATTTTCGTGGTCGGATCGTCGTGTTGCTCCTTCCACTGAGCGATCCAGCCCGGCAGCCGGCCGATAGCGAAGCAAACCGTGAACATGTTGGTCGGTATGCCCATCGCGCGGAGCAAAATGCCGCTGTAAAAATCGACGTTCGGATAGAGTTGGCGATCGATGAAGTACGGATCGGCCAGCGCCAGCTCTTCGAGTTTGCGGGCGATGCTCAACAAGGGGTCTTGCCGCTTGATTTGGGCAAAGACCTTGTCGCACGCCTCTTTGAGAATCTTCGCCCGCGGATCGTAATTCCGATACACCCGGTGCCCAAAGCCGTAGAGCCGGAACGGATTGGTTTTGTCCTTGGCGTGCCGCAGGCAATCCTCGGGCGTCAGTCCGCCGCGGTGAATGCGGTCGAGCATGTCCATTACTTCGACGTTGGCCCCGCCGTGCAGCGGTCCCCACAGTGCGCAGACTGCGGCGGCGCACGAGGCGAACAGGTTCGCCTTCGCCGAGCCCACGATCCGCACCGTCGAGGAACTGCAATTCTGTTCGTGGTCGCCGTGGAGAATGAAAAGCAGATTCAGAGCGTCTTCGACTTCCCGCGTGATGTGGTACTGGCTGTAGGGCAACGAGAACATCATGTGCAGGAAGTTCGCGCAGTAACGCAAGTGCGGGTCGGGATAAATAAAGGGCAACCCGAGCGAGCGGCGGTAGGAGAACGCCGCGATCGTGCGCACCTTGCTGATCAGCCGCGCGGCGACTTCCTCCAGCGATCCTTCATCCTCCAAGGCGATAAACTCCTGGTGGTAGCAGGCCAGGTTGCTGAAGGTCGCCGAGAGAATGGCCATCGGCGGAGCGTTGGGCGGGAGGTGATTGAACTGATGCTTCACGCCCTCGTGCAACAGTTCGTTGGCCGTGAGCAACTCGCTGAACCGCTTTAGCTCCTCGTGCCGCGGCAGCCGGCCGAAGATCAACATCCACGCGGCCTCGACGAAGTTCGGCTTGGCGGTGAACTGCTGGATGGGGATTCCGCGATAGCGGAGCACGCCCTTCTCGCCGTCGATGAACGTGATGGCGCTGCGGCAGACGCTCGTATTCCCCAGGGACGGATCGTAGGTCGTCACGCCCGTCTGCTCGCGGAGCCTGGTGACGTCGATGGCCCGTTCCCCCTCGCTGCCGGTGAGGATCGGTAGTTCGATTTGCTTGTCGCCGACGGTCAGGATGGCTTTGTCGGGCATAAAGGGTCTCCAATTGCGGAGGCGCACAGTTGTGAACTCTATATGATAGTGCAAGTGGCGCGAGATGCAACGGGGGCAGTTCCACGTTTCCAATCGATCATCCCGGAGGGATGCAAGCCATTAGCCCCGGGTCGCGTCGAGCGACCCGGGGGAGCGAGGCGTCGTCAGCCCGGCGACCCCGGAAGGGGTCGCAGCCCGAATCGCCAACACGTCACACGTTTATCGTTCGTTCCAGCGGGCAATGGCTGCGAACCCTTCGGGTTCGGATGCGTCGTCCTTCATCGGTGTCCGGGGGTATCGCTGCGCTCAACCCCCGGCTAATAGCTGGGAACCCTTCGGGTTCGGAGAACGGCGAAGCTTAAGCGAACCGCCGCACCATCACCGCCGAGGCTTGGCCTTGCGGGGTGACGTTCAAGTTGATGAAACTTGCTCCGGGGCGGCCGTCGCCGTTGCGAACCGCGGCGACCGGACATTCCGGGTCGGGCGTCGCGTAGTTGAGAACGGGAAATAACCGGTCATGCTGCATCGCCAACAGACTGGCGACCAGTTCGACCATCCCGCTGCCGGCGCCTAAGTTGCCGAAATAGCTCTTCGCCGCCACCACTGGAAGCGGCATCGCGCGGGCGGCAAACACCTCTTGGATCGCCCGGGCTTCTTCGACGTCGCTGGTGCGCGTGCTTAGCCCGTGGGCGTGCAGATGGCCGACGTCGTTGACGTTCGCCCCCGCACCGCGCAACGTCGCTTGCAGGACGTTGGCCATCGCCCGATCGCGCTGGGCCACCAACCGGCGGCCGGCCGCGGAACTGGTCGCCGCCCCGATCACCTCGCCGTAGATCGTGGCGCCGCGGGCTTGGGCGGCGGAAAGCTCTTCGAGCACCACCGCGCCGGCCCCTTCGCCGAGGACCATGCCGCGACGGTCGCGGTCGAACGGGCGACTGGCCGCCGCCGGGTCGCCGTCGCCCAAGAAGACCTCCTCCTGCTGCACGGCGTGGATCATCTTCATCGGGTGCAGCCGCGTGCCGGTCGAACCGACCAGCATCAACTCGGCGCCGCCGCGGAGGATGATCTGATACGCCTCGCCCAGGGCCGCGTTGGCCGCTGCCTCACGCAACGTGAGCGAATTGTTCGGGCCGCGGAAGTCGTTGTAAATCGCCAGGTGGCTGGCCGGCATGTTCGGCAGGTACTTCAACAACCACAGCGGCGACATCTTCGTCATCCCCTCCATTCCCCAACGCGAAAACTGGAACCGGCCCTGCTCGTCCAGGCATCGCACGATCCCCTCCGAAAACTCCTCGGGCACCGAGAGCATGTAGTCGGAGCCAAAGGAGATGCCGGCACGCTCGGGGTCGATGCCGCCGGGCTTCCAACCGGCGTCGGCAAGGGCCAGTTGGGCCACGGCCACGCCCATCTGACACTCGCGGCACATCACCTTCAGACCCTTGCGGATCGCCTTTTTCGTTTCCTTCTCCAGCGGGCCGAAATTGTCGATTTCGCCGGTGAATTGGGCGGCGGCGGCGCCAAGAGAAACAGGAAAGGCATTCGTTGGCGTCACAACGTCACAGGGGACAGTCCCCACGCCGCTGCGCCCCTGCGAAAGCCCTTCCCATAGAGCTTCCTTGCTGCTTCCCAGCGGACAAATGGCTCCGACCCCGGTAACAACGATTCGTCGCGCGGCTTGCGTCATGCACTCACCAATTCAGCGGTCAGCGGTCGGCTTTCAGCGTCAGAAGGGGTTGCTAAAGATTGCCGGCCGCCCACCTGGGCATCTCGCGGCCTGCTTCTTGTCGCAGGGCCGCCTCAAGGATCGCCCATTTTAACAGGTGAACCAGACGGAGTCGAGGGCGAACGCGCTGGTGCATTGCCCCAAGATGGTGGAGTAATGCAGCCCGCGCCGCCCATTGTGCGGGGCACCGCGCCCAAGGGGGACAGTCCCATTTTCGCTGACACGAAAATTCGGACAGTCCCCAGGAATCCCGCAGAAACCATGCAATCCCCCTGATCTGTCTGCCGATACGTGAAACATGCGCCGCAGCGCACCGTCGCCAGCCGGTTTAGCCCAAGTTGGGGGAATGCAGGGTGTTGGGCCAGGTATTCGGCACACGCCGCGTGCCGCTCGGCGTATCAAGCGAGCCTCAACAGAGCACTTAGAACGGCACACGGCGTGTGCCTAATACGGGCGACCGTTAGTCTTCAGGAGTCAGGCAACATGCAGATCAAGGTATACGTTCCCAAGGTAATCGAGATTCCCAGCGAGTACCTGCCCGCTTTGGCAAAGCGCGCGGCCGACAGCCTGGGCAGTCGGGCCCACGACGTTTCGGCGACGCGGGGACACCTCGTCCGGCAGGCGGTTCAAGACGGGCTGCTCCGCGAGTTCGACCCGCTGGTCGGCGAAGACGGCACGGTCGATCTGGTTTGCGATCCCGGCACCGAAATCCCGCTGGAGTTCGAGAATCGCACGCTCAGCCTCGCCGAATTGCTCGACTCGCTGCAATTCAGCCGCAACCTGTCCGACGTGAAGACCGCGGACAAGGCCGCCTGAGTCTCATTTCTCACCGGTGGGGCAGACATTCCTGTCTGTCAGGGAGAATGTGGCACATTGGGCAGACAAGAATGTCTGCCCCACCGCCCTCGCCGATCTCCGTCTTGCCCCGCCAAATCGACGTCAACGGTCTGTCCGCGTCATTCTTGACGCCGTCGGCTCCGCTTGCCAAGATAGGCCGATCGGAACGATCCTCTTCTTCCACGGAGACGACGATGGAGATAGTGCAACCCGGCAAGACCCGCATCGGCTGGATCGGCGCGGGTGTGATGGGGACGAGCATGTGCGGGCATTTGCTCCGCGCCGGCTTCGCCGCCACGGTGTTCAACCGCACGCGGTCGAAGGCCGAGCCGCTGCTGGCCGCCGGCGCGGCATGGGCCGAAAGCCCCAAGGCCGTCGCCGAAGCGTCGGACGTGATATTTACGATCGTCGGCTATCCGGCCGACGTGCGGCAGGTGATTCTTGGGCCCGGCGGCGTGCTGGAGGGTTGCCCGCCGGGAAAGATCATCGTAGACATGACCACCAGCGAGCCGTCGCTGGCCGTCGAGATTGCCGAGACGGCGGCGAAGTTGCGGCGTTTGCTCGTTGGACGCCCCCGTCTCCGGCGGCGACATAGGCGCACGCGAGGCCCGGCTCTCGATCATGATCGGCGGCAACGCCGAGGCCGTCGAGTCGCTGCGGCCCTGTTGGGCGGCGATGGGCAAGACCTTCGTCCGCCAAGGCGGGCCAGGCGCGGGCCAGCACGCGAAAATGGCCAACCAAATCCTCATCGCCACCAACATGATCGGCGTTTGCGAGGGCTTGCTCTACGCTTACAAAGCCGGCCTCGATCTGGAAACGGTGATGAAGTCGGTCGCCGGCGGCGGGGCAGCAAGCTGGTCGCTTACAAACCTTGGCACGCGGATCATCGCCAACGATTTCGCTCCCGGCTTCTTCGTGGAGCATTTCGTGAAAGACCTGGGCATCGCCTTGGCCGAAGCGCGGCGATTGGGCCTTTGCCTGCCCGGCCTGGCGTTGGCCAATCAGCTTTATCTCTCGCTAGTGGCCCATGGTCACGCCCGCGACGGCACGCAAACGTTGCAGCTTTCGCTGGCGGCGATGTCGAACGTCGATTGGCTATCCAGAAAATGAGCGCTGGGGCCGAGCAAAGCAACGAGGTATAATTGCGCTATGGGCTGTTCAATGCGAGAAGAGGCGTCAACCATGTCGCAAAGATGCGTGATCTTGCTGGGAATCGGACTGCTCGCACTTCTGCCGGGCGGATGCGGCGGCACGTCGAATTCAGGCTCGGGCGAACTCTCCTTCCGCGAGCAGATCGCCCAGGCGAAACGGGAACCCGATCCCGAACTTCGCGCGAAACAGCTCATCCGCATCGGCTGTCAACAGGGCAAGGCGCAGGACATGGCGGGGGCGGAAGAGACGCTGCGGCTCGCCTGGAAGGACTGCGATGCGATCGCCGACCCGGCAGCCAAGGCAAGCGCGCTGGTTCTGATGGCGAAGACCAACGCCACGCTCGATGATCGCTCGGCCGCCAAGCGTGCGGCCGACGAGGCCCTCGACGACGCCGCAAAAATCGAGTCGGCCGAGAGCAAGGCGACCACTCTGGCCTTGGTGGCACAGGGGCAAGGCGCGGCGCAGGATCCCGACGCCGCGGCGGCCACGCTCAAGTCGGCCGAGGAGATCGCCGGCCAGATCGGAGACTTCGTCGACAAGACGGCATCGCTCTGCGCCATCGCCGAGGCGTTCCAGAAGATCGAAAAACCGGCGGATCGCGATCGCGTGCTCGGAATCGCGCTGAAACTGGCCGGCTCGATCGCCGATGCTCGTAAAGGCAGTTTGGCCCAGGCCGACGTGGCCGCGAGCCAGAGCGAGTGCGGCCAGCGCGACGCCGCGATCAAGACCTTTGAACTGGCGTTGGAATCGGCCGGCAAAGTGAAGTCGCCCGATTCGCGGGCGTACGCCTTGGCCGACGTTGCCAAGCTGCTCTCCAAGGCCGGCTTCCGCGGCAAGGCCCGCAAAGTGCTCGATCGGGCCGAGGCGGCGGCCGCGAAGGTGCCGCAGGCCGACATGCAGGCCCAAGCCCTGCAATACGTTCAGTCGCTGATGGACAAGGTGGCCAGGGGGGAATGACGACGGAATGACGAAGCTCGAATGACGAATGTCGAAAAAATGACGAAATCCAAATGACGAAATGTCACTTCGTCATTCGTGCTTCGTCACTCGTCGTTCTTTCGTCATTCGAGCTTCGTCATTTACAGCAAGTGCCGGGCCTTGATCTCCAGATAGCGGTTGATCAACGGCGCGGTCATGTCTTCGGGAAAGACGTCGAGCATCAGCACGCCTTTCCGCCGCAGATCGACGAGCGCCTGGTGTCGCCAGGCGAGAATGTCGGCCGCGGCGGCCGTGCGCCAAAACTGGTTTTCCCCGCCATCGGTGTCGGCGATGTCGAACATCCGCCGGTCGCGCAGCAGCACGCCCATCGGCAGGTGCCGCCCGACCAGGTTCGTCAGGTAGCGTTCGATCTGATCGGTGTTGACCTGGTCGATGACGTTGGTGACCAGCACGACCAGCGAGCGCTTGCGGCAGTGCGAGCCGAGGTAGCGGAACGCCTCGTCGTAGCGCGATTCGGTCAGCCGCGGGAAGCG
This sequence comes from uncultured Planctomycetia bacterium, assembly GCA_963719005.1. Taxonomy (GTDB): domain Bacteria; phylum Planctomycetota; class Planctomycetia; order Pirellulales; family Thermoguttaceae. The sequence continues at coordinate 494,731 of CAVRAR010000008.1, read as the reverse complement.
GTCGAAGGAGGCGTGCAGCAGGCGGTTCATCTGGTTCATGCCGCCGCAGGGCGGCACGAAGCCGTGAATCTCGTCGGAGAAGGTAATCATGCCGACGCTGTCGCCCTGCCGCAGCGCCACGTAGCCGAGCATGAGCGCGGCGTTGATCGAGTGATCCAGCAGGCTCAGCCCGGCCGCCCGATTGGTCATCATCCGCCCGCAGTCGATCAGAAAGATGATCCGCTGGCTCTGGCTGACCTGATAGTCCCTGACGGTGAGTTTTCGCCGCCGCGCGGTCGCCCGCCAGTCGATGTGTTTGTAGTTGTCGTCGATGTTGTAATCGCGCAGCCGTTCGAAATCGTGGTCTTGGCCGATCTTTCGCGCCCGGCGCACGCCCAGCAGGCTCAAACGGTTGGTGCGGGCCAACAGCGCGTATTGCGAAAGTTGCTGCATGTCGGGATAGACGTGGATCGCCGTTTCGATCGGGTAATCGATCAGATACTGCCAGAACCCCAGCCGGCTCCTCGCGCGGACGTGAACCCGTTGGATCGCGAACGCCCCGCGGCGGCTGGGTTGAAGCACGTAGTGCAACGTCGAACGGCTGTTGGGCAACAGGGGCAGGAAAAACTCGGCGGGCCGCGGGTCCAATTCGTACGGCACGTCGTCGCGCACCTCCACGGTCAGCCGCCGCCGCGAGTGGTTCAGCAACAGCAGCGACACCGCATGATTTTTCCGCAGCGAGGCGATCCGTCCGGCGTGGCGTTCGACCGAGAGCCACTTTCGCCGCGGCAGGGTCAACAGATCGCCCAGAACCAACAGCAGCAAAGCGGCGTCGACGGCCGCCACCAGCCACATCATTTCCGCCATGGCCAAGATCGTCCACGCCGCCAGCGCCGGGGCGATGGCCGCATAGACCAGCCGCGGCCGAGGATAGATGCGCAGCCCCCAAGCCAGCCCCACCAGCGGCAAGGCAATCGCCAAGAGCTTTAACAGCACCAAGGCCAAGGGGGTCACAGCCGCGGCACCTCCACCGATTGGATCACCTCGCCCAACAACTCGTCGACGGTATGGCCTTCCACTTCGGCTTCGGCCGAAAGGATGACGCGGTGGCGGAGCACGGGCAGGGCCAATTCGACCACGTCGTCGGGGACGGCGTAATCGCGGCCGCGAAACGCCGCCAGCGTGCGCGCCCTGCATCATCGCAATGCCCGCCCGCGGCGACGCCCCCAGATGAAACTGCGGCCAGTCGCGCGTGCTTCGCACCAGCGAATTGATGTAGCCCAACAACTTCGGATCGATCGTCACCTGGCTGTTCCGCTGCGTGATCGCAACGATCTCCTCGGGGTTGGTGACCGTTTGCAGCTCGCCGAGGCGGTTGTCCAACTCGACCTGCGTGCTGTGCAACTCCAGCACGTTGGCCTCCTCCTCGGCGTTCGGATAATTGATGACCAGCTTGAGCATGAAGCGGTCCAATTGGGCCTCGGGCAGGTTGTACGTCCCTTCCGACTCGATCGGGTTTTGCGTGGCCATCACCAGGAAGGGCCGCTCGACCTTGTAGGTCGTGCCGTCGATCGTCACCCGATGCTCCTGCATTACTTCCAACAGCGCGGCGTGCGTTTTGGCCGGCGAGCGGTTGATCTCGTCGGCCAGCAGCAGTTGCGTGAAGACCGGGCCGGGGCGAAAACGAAACTCCTGCGTCTTCATGTCGAAGATCGGGGCCCCGGTGATGTCGGAGGGCATCAGATCGGCGGTGAATTGGATGCGGCCGAAACGGCAGCCCAGCACGTGCCCCAGCGCCCGGACGAAGAGCGTTTTGCCCAGCCCCGGCACGCTTTCAATCAACACGTGGCCGTTGGAAAACAGCGCCACCAGCGTGCCCAGCACCAATTCGTCCTGGCCAACGTAAATCTTGCGAATCTCGGCGGTGATCCGGTCGAAGAGTTCCTTGTTCATGCGTTTATCCTTGGGGGAGGTTTATTGGCGAATGACGAAGCTCGAAGGACGAATGACGAAGGGAATGACGAAATCCAAAACCCAAATGACGAATGATCCCTTCGCCATCGCGTCTCTTCGTCATTCGTCATTCGAGCTTCGTCATTCTCTTCGTCATTCGTCATTCGGATTTCGTCATTCCTTTCTCATTTGTCCCGTTCCGTCTTCTGTCGATAATTGAGAATTCTCTCCATCGCATAGGCTCGATCGCGGAGTGTTTCAGCAGATCGGCCAGGGCGTCGACGTGGCGGGCGAAGTCGGAATCGCTCACGGTCTCGCACGTCTTTGCCCGGCCGAAAATCGGCCAGCGCGAAAAGCAGAAGATGATGCCGACGGCGGCCAGATGCAGCAGGATCCAGTTGGTCGGCCAGCGGTTGAAGACTTCCCAGCCGTTGATGCCCTCGGCGGCGGGATCGTCGGGGCGGATGGGCGGCCCGCCGGCGTAGCTTTCCAGAAACACGACGGTCTGGCCGGACGGCCCGACGGCGTCGATCAGCTTGCCCGCCAGCTTTCGATGTTCGTGATTCACCAGCGGCAAGTTCAACAGGAACGAACCGTTTGCGACGACGATCAATTGGCTGTCGTCGTACTCCCTACGGCTGACCAGCGCGTCGCCGCCCGAGCGCAGCAGCACTTCGGCCCTTCTGGAGGGCGTGATCCGGCTGCGGAGTTCGATGTCGGTCTTCGCGCCGTCGACGCCGTCGAGCCAGGCGGCGTCGCCTTCGAGCTTCTTCACCTGCCGAAGCGGCGGGGAGCTGTCGATCTTGAACCATCGGCAGTTCTCCGACTTCGGCAGCGTCTCACGTCCGAAGGAGAAATGGCTTTCGGCGTTGGACAGCTCCTCCTGCACGAGTTCGCGCTGCTCCTGCGGGGCGTCGGGCAAAACGCGTCTCCAATACCACGGCGCGGCGTCGAAGTCGCGGCCGACGTAAATCACCGTGCGGCCGGCTTTCGCCGTCAGCCAGTCGTTGAGCCACTTGCGGACCTCCTTCTTCGGCGGCTCGAAATCGTTGGGGAACCAGACGATGCAGTCGGCCTTTTGCTGCAATCGCGGCGAGAGGGCGTTCCAGGAAAAGACGCGATGCCCGGCGTGCTCGAACATTTCTCCCAAGACAGCGGTGCCGTTGACGCTGTGCTTTGCCCCCAGCCCTTGCCGCTGGCCGTAGATCGTATCGACGCGGGAACAACCGGTGGACAGCAGGAGGAGGAGTGAAACGGAAACGAAAACCCGTTTAGCCGCCGCGTCCACGCGGCGCCCAGCGAGAGCGCATGCGTTGCTGCCGCGCCGCAGCAGCGCGTTTGATGCACGTTCGCTCATTCCGCTTTCTTCCGTTTTCACTTATCCCTCACGCCGCGTGGACGCGGCGGCTAAACGATTTTCGCTAAGCGCTTCCCTTCGGGCGCGGCCAAACTAACCGCTCCCCACCAGTTTCTCGAACTCGTCCAACCGCAACCAGCACGCCTCGAACGCTGGACGTTCCAACGGGTGATGGCCGAAAAATACGTCCTCGAACATCAGCGTCGTCTGCTCGACCAGCCCTCCGAGCGCCGGCCAGGGGCGAATCTCCCGCAGGTATTGGCGATTGGTCTTGCCCCGAGCCAGGTGAACCCGCCCGTGCTTGTCGAGCTGCAACAACTGATGGCTGAAGAGAAAGATGATCGCTCGGCCGTAATCGCCCTGCTCGCGGCATCGCTTGGCCTCGGCCAGCAGATCGAGGTGGCGGGCGTTGACGGGCAGCGGCAGCGATTCCACCCGATCGGCGCCGCCGGCCGGTTCCTCCTCACCCCCGCCCGACTTGCGGCGTTCTCGCTGCTGGATGGCGCGGACCACGAAGTAGACCAAAGCGGCCACCAACAACACGACCGCAATCCACCCGAGTACCTGCAACACCGAGCCGATGGAAAATCCGTCACCCCAGTGCCAGTGCCAGTTCCACGGCTTCGGCACGTTGACGCGGCGGACGGCGTCGGTCTTCGCGTCGTACCACGGGTAGCCGAACCAATGGTCGAGGGCGTCGCGGCCGCTGGTGACGGGATCGCTCATGTCAGTTGCCTCGACATCCTGGCCGCCTCGGCGCGCATCATCAACTCGACTTCCCAACCTTCGTTGCGAATCCGCAGATCAAGATAGCCCAAAAACCGGGCCACCGTAAAGTAGCCTACGGTCAGCCAGAGGGCCAGCGGAAAATAAAGCGTGTAGGTCAACCCCTCCCACTTCCACTCGCTCACCAATACTCCGGCCAGCCCTTGCATGGTGAGCCAAAAGGAGGCAAACAGCAAGCCGCCGAAGGCCACGGAGCCCAACCAGCGGGCGAACAGGTCGCCGATGCTGCCGCCGTGCAGGGCCATGCTGCGGCGGAACGTCGTCATCTGGCCCCGCCGGTGCGGCCGCAACGGGTTGCACTCCAATAAAATCACCTCGTTCAGATACGGCCACACCGAAAACGGCACGAACCAGGTGACGACCAGCGGAATCAACACCGCCCGCAGCAACACCTGAAAAAGGAACAACTGCGGCAGCGCGCAAAGAAACCGCCGATGAGACTTCGCACTCTTGGCCGTTCCTGAAACACCGCCTCGCCGAGATACAACGTGGCCAAGGCCGTCGCCAGCGGCATCTCGAAGAGCACCAGCAGCAACATCCACCACAGATACGCGAACGGGGCCGCCTCGTCCAACGCGGGCTCGGCCATCCCGGCCAGCAACCAGCCGTTCAGCAGCATGGCCGGCGCCACCCCGATCGCAAGCGTCAGCAGCAGCGGCCACGCGTACACGCGAGTCACGCGCAGCGCCAAGTCGAGCACGTCAAGCCAGCCGCGTTCGCGGATCACGATTCGATTGCAGTCGAGTTGCATCGTTCAGCGCTTTCCCCGGCCGAGCACAAGGAAGTAAACCAACAGGAGAACGGTCGAGAGGATCGCCACGGCCGCCTTGAACGGGTACGGCAGCGCCGATGGCGAGACGAAACCCTCGATCCCGGCGGCCAACACGAACAGCACCAACGCCGCCCAGACGGTCGACATCGACTCCTTGCCCGCAAGCCGAAGCGAGTCGATCCGCGTCAGGCCGTGCGTCCAGACCACCGAAAAGCCGAGCCGCATTCCCGCCGCCGCACAAAGCACGACGGCCGTCAGCTCGAAGGGGCCGTGCGCGGTGACGAACTGGAAGAAATTGTCCGCATGCGCCGATTTCGCCATGAATCCGAACACGGTGCCGAGTATCACGGAGTTGAAGATGGTCTCGTAAAGCCCGCCGATCCCCAGAAACAGACCGAACGCGAAGCATTGCAGCCCGATACTGCCGTTGTTGTAGATATAGAATCCGCCCATGAAGCTACCCTGTTGTCCCCCGTCGAAGAGGCTGCGTTCGACCGGCTTCGAATACATCTCCTCGAGCGTCATCATTTGCTCCTTGGTGAGGACGCACTCGGCGAAGTCGGGCGTATAGCGAGCCAGCAGGGCCGTCAGCAGGAACAATCCCCAGAAAATGCCCGCCGCCAGCCACAGACAACGGTCGGCCCGCAGCCGTCGCGGTACGAGCACGAACAGCTCGCGGAACCATCCGCGGAACGTGAGCGCCTCGCCGCGATAGAGCTGGTTGTGCGCCCGGCCGACGAGTTGGTGCAAATACTCGATGGTCGCGGGGGGAAGTTGGTAGGCGTCGGCCAGGGCAAGATCGGCGCAGGCGGCCCGGTAGAGCGCCGAGAACCGCAATACGTCGGCCGCCGGCATCCTCTTCCGCCACCAGTGGTTCGTCCGCTCGCAGAGTTGTTCCAACTCCCGCCACTGCATGCGTCGCGATTCCAGCAGATCGGCTACCTTCATTGATTGCACCCCAAACCGCTTGCGGCTTCGCACGGACTGTTTATCACGTGCTCACCCATTGCCCCTCTCCCAAACGGGAGGAGGCGACATGACAACCCTCTCTGTGATCTCCACGCCCTCCGTGCTCTCCGTACCTCCGTGGTTCGTGTTCTCATCTTTCGGCTCGTTCGTCTGCAATAATCCGTCGGCAACGGTCGCCCTGGCGAATTCGTCAGCCGACCTTGTCAATCCCTTGAACGGCGAAACGCTTTGCGGCGGCTCGTCGCTCCGGTCGGCGATGAACGCACGGCGATACAGCCCGCAAAGCAGCATGTCGAGGTCCGTGCCGGGCGGAAGCTGAAACTTCTGCCGCAGCGGCTCGCCGATGTGCCGGGCGATCTCGATGCGACGGCCCCAGGGAAACAACTGGCGGCGTTGAACGTAAGCCGCCAGCACGCGGCCCAACGAGCGGCTCGGCTGGAACGTCGGCGGAATCGATGCGGCGGCGCGGATCGCCTCCGGCTCGGTAATCCGCACCACCCCGCGCAGATAGCGTTGCTCCTCGATCACGACCATCGTGCCCGAGGGCAGATCGCCGAGCCGCTGGAAGCGGTCGTTGAGCATCATTGCCAGCAAGCCGACCAGACACAACGATGCCGGCACGCCAAACGGCCCGAGGGGGAGAACCACCACGGGCATAACGTTGACGGTACGGAGGATATTTCGCAGGATCGCCTGAAACGGCGTGATCGGCTGCCCCTCGACCGAGACGACCCGAATGCCCATCAACCGCTTGCCGGGCGTCTGTCCATTCCAGAGCGCCTCGAACAGCCCGAAATAGAACCAACCCAGCACGAACCAGATAATCATCGCCCCGCCGATTCCGAGCCCCCCCGCACCGACGGAGCCAAACGCGAAGAGGAAGACGAGGGTGCAAATAGTTCCCAGTACGCCGCGAATCACCACGTCGATCAGGAACGCAGGCAGCCGACGAAACGGCCCGGCAACGCGATGCTGGAAGGCGATGTTCTCGGGCGTAACGATTTCAATGCAAGTGTCGATCTGCCCCCCCGTTGCGTCAGCCATACTCCCCATTATTTGCCACAGCGAAGCGAGTCGCAAGAGGCGAGGAGAAAAGAACGGGCCAACTCGGTTTCCGTTCGAGAGGCTCTTGGATGAGTTGGCTGCGAGCCAGCAACACACTAATAGGACACTCTCCCGCAGTGGGTACTGGGCTATGATTGTGTTGCTGAGGGACAACCCGAAAGAGTGGGCTTCCGACAGCGATTGTAGGTACTGGTGCCGCAGTGCGTTGCTGAGGGATAACCCGGCAGAGTGGGTATGAAACGGAGGGCGCGTCGGCGGAGTTAGAATGTCACGTGTCCGAACTGACAGTTGCCTATCATGTGTTATCGCTAAACCTTGCCTTCTCGGATGTCAGAGAGAACAAACTTATCCAGCATTGTTTGGTCCGTTGGCAGCAGATCGAACGCTTCCATGCCCGCCAACTCAGCCAAGGTACGGCATTGGGGATCATGGCTGTAAAATCGAGTGGCGTTGTCTTGAACCAATTGGAAATGGAAATTCTCGGTCGCCTGGGTTAGAATCTTCCCCCAGACGAGGAGAATTTCATGAGTGGACAACGACGACATTTCGGCACGGACCAGAAGGCTGCCATTCTCAAGAGGTATCTGGTCGATAAAGTGCCCATCTCGGACCTCTGCGACGAGTACGGCATCAAGCCGAACCAAATCTACGCCTGGCAGAAAATCCTGTTCGACAACGCGCCGGCCGCCTTTCACCCGGTCGCCAAACGCGAGGCCAGGAGGCTTTCCGCCCAGGAGGAGGAAGTCGCCCGACTGCGGGCCAAGCTCGTTCAGAAGAACGAGGTCATCTCCGAACTGATGGAGGAGAACGTCCGCGCAAAAGAGAATGGGGAACTCTAAACGGACGTTGGGTTCCCCACGACACTCGCGATGAAGTGGTCGATTACGTGCGCCGTTGGAACGAGCGCACGGAGATTCCCGCCAGAAAGTTCGTGGCTTGGCTGGGCATTGGCCAGAGCAAGTTCCACGACTGGAAGGATCGCTACGGCAAGCGGAACGAACACAACGGCTGGGTGCCGCGCGACTGGTGGCTCGAAGATTGGGAGAAGCAGGCCATCATCCGCTTCTCCTTCGAGTATCCACTGGAAGGCTACCGGCGTTTGGCGTTCATGATGCTCGACCGCGACGTGGTGGCCGTCAGTCCCAGCAGCGTCTATCGCGTATTGAAGGCGGCGGGCCGCATCGGGCGTCGACGAACAAGCCGTCGAAGAAAGGCACGGGCTTCCAACAGCCGCAAAAACCCCATGAACACTGGCATATCGACATCAGCTACCTCAACATCCACGGCACGTTTTACTACCTGACGACGATCCTCGACGGCTACAGCCGCTACACCGTGCATTGGGAGATTCGCCGCTCGATGACCGAGCAAGATGAACTGACGATCCTGCAACGCGCGCGGGAGAAGTTCCCCAAGGAGACGCCGCGGATCATCAGCGACAATGGGTCGCAGTTTTTGGCGAAGGACTTCAAAGAGTTCATTCGCATCTGCGGGATGACGCACGTGCGCACCAGCCCGTACTATCCGCAGAGCAACGGCAAACTGGAGCGATTTCACGGGAGCATCAAGGGCGAGTGCCTGCGGCCGGGCACGCCGATCTCGCTGGAGGATGCCATCCGCATTGTGGCTCGTTACGTGGAGCACTACAACGAGGTGCGATTGCACAGCGCGATTGGCTATGTGGCGCCGGCGGACAAATTGGCGGGCCGTGAGGCGGAGATCTTCGCAGCCCGCGATCGCAAACTGACGGAGGCCCGCGAGCGTAGAAAGGAGCAGCGAGAGGCGGCCCGTTTGCGGACGGTTGCCTGATCGAAAGAAGGACGTTACGATGAGAGACGACCTGGGCGGAGGATAGGGCTCCGGTGGGAACCGACCCGAGCGCCGCCCCAGGGGTTGTGAGCGAGGTCCGGGCGGTGGTTCTGCTGCCGCCCACCTCCCTCGCTTACAACACCAAAGCGAAAAATCCAAGCACTACCAACCAACTTCAACACCCGGACGATCCTAGCAAGCCAATCGAAGTTTCCATTTCACGCTGAACCAAGACACTCCCCGCTATGGACGTAGAGGTCGATGAGGTGTGGGATTTCATCGGCTGCAAAGAGAAGCGCCGACAGGCCAAACACTACAGCAAAGAGTATGGCGACTGCTATACGTTCACGGCCATCGAAAAGACCAGCAAGCTACTCTTGGCATTTCACGTCGGTCGGCGAACCTCAGTCGATACGGCGAACTTCGCCGAAATGCTACGGCACGCTATCCCCGGCCGTTGCCAAATGTCGGTAGATGGCTTTCAGCCCTATGAAACCGTCATTCCGGCCGTGTTCAACGAGCAAGTGGACCTGGCGCAACTCATCAAGGTCTATGGCAGCCCATCGGGGACCGCAGAGGTACGATACTCGCCGGGGTCGATAGTGGACATCCGATGGCACTGTGTTTGCGGCTTTCCCGATCCGGCCTTGGTTTGCACTTCCCATATCGAACGGCACAATCTGAGCATCCGAATGGGGGTTCGGCGAATGACGCGGTTGACCAATGGATTCAGCAAGAAGCGACAGAACCACGAATACCACTTGGCAATCTACTTCCTCTACTACAACTGCTGCCGGCCGTACATGACCCTATCCAAGGGCAAGAAGAAGGGGGAGCGGGGAACGGCCACAACGCCAGCCATGAAAGCGGGTCTGACGGACCACGTTTGGAGCCTAAAAGAACTTCTCAACCGGCTAGCAACACAATGTTAGCCCACTGCCCAAGACTGTTCAATTCCACACAAAGTGTTCAATTTTGCTGTAGCAAAATAAAACAGGCGAGCTGACAGCGGTTCGGGCGACCAACTGTCAGCTCGCCAGTCGTTATCGGAAGCGGGGGCTTCCGATCCGTCGGGGGGTGCCTCTTTTCTCCGTTTTCCTCGGGGATAGGTAACCTGTTTTCAATTAAGACGTTTCGACGATTGCACTCCGACCCAAAACGCTGTCTCTTCCTCAGTTTCCCCCCAACCCAGCACTCTTCTCTGTTGCGGCCCCGTGACACCTCTCTCAACCGGCCCCGGCCCCGGTTCGCCCCGGGACAGCCAACTGATTTCTCTTAGAGCGAACGGCGTGCCAAAAGAAAATATTGATCGGCCGACGAGATTGTGGAGAGAAAGTACGAAGCGCGTGCGCCTCGGTGACAAGCAACAGGTTAATGCGCCACGCCAACGGGGAAGAGGCCGACCGTAACCGGCGGCCTTCACCAGCCGTTGCGATGCACGCGGTCTTGGCGGAAATGGTCTTGCGGCGGGGGCTGCTCGGCGGGATAGCCGACGACGACGAAACTGTGGGCGATGACGCTCTTCGGGAGTTTCACCAAGTGCCGCAGCCCTTCCATCCGCTCCTCACGTGGAAAAACCCCGGTCCAGACCGCCCCGAGCCCCAGGGCGTGGGCGGCCAGCAGCATGTTCTCGACCGCCGCCGCACAATCGACCACCCAATAGCCGGGCGACTTCTCCAACGATAGATCGCCGCACACCATGATGCCCAGCGGCGCCTGGCGGGCCATTTGGGCGTTCGGATTGATCTCGGCCACATCGGCCAGCATCCGCCGATCGTCGATCACCACAAATTGCCACGGCTGCTGGTTGCGGGCGCTCGGGGCGCTCATCGCCGCCGCCAACAGTTTTTGCACCAGTTCCTCGGGCACGGGCCGATCCTGATACTTGCGAACGCTGCGACGAGTGCGGATGGCTTCCAACGTGTCCATGATTCACCTCCTTCAGGTCATGATTGCGGTCGCTCGCTCGCCGCAATTATCCGCCAGAAAACGTCGGCGGGGCAAGGGGGACGGAGATCCCGGCGAAGGGGACAGTCCGATTTTCACTGACACGAAAATTGGGACAGTCCCCCTCCGTCCCCTTCCGTTACGACGCGAGGCGGGTCTCCCACGAATCGGCGTCGTCGGACGGCGTCTCATCCGCCGCGATGGGAATCGCCGCGACGGCCATCTGCAATCGCTCCAACTCGACGAGAAACGCGGCCCGCACCTTCGCGCCGATCCGGTCGGCGAAACGCCGATAATGGTCGATGCCGCCGAGCAGATTATCGCGGAATTCCTCGAAGTAGTCGAGGGTGTAGGAACCGATCCCAAGCTGATACTTCTTCAGTTCCTTGCACAGGAAGTCGATGTTGATGGCCAATTCGCGGAGGAACACGTGGGGCCGGGCGGAATTGGCCAGCAGCGACGTGCGGCCGTAGATGTGCCCCACCATCTCCTCCAGCGAGGCGATTTTCGAGAAGTTCACGATGTTCGGGCCGCAACAGATCGCCGGCGTGGCCGCGGGGTCGATGCCGAGCTTCAACGTGGCCCCGCCCGCCAGATCGTGGCAGATGCACGACTTGGCCAGCACGCTCTCGCGCACGGCGGCCCGTTGCTGCTCCGTCAGGTCTTCGCGGAGGAGATGTTCCAGCTTCTGCCGCTGGTACTGCCGCGAGGCGGTGCAAATCGGCAGCGGCGTGAACTCCGTGTTGAACAACTTGACGTAACCTTTGATGCAGGGGCTGCCGGGACGGCCCTGGTCGATGCGGCGGCGGCGGGCGTCTTCGCTGGCCGACGTGCGCAAGTTCCAGAATGGCAGCCCGAAGGGCGAACTGTCGCTCAAATAAACGTCGTTGTCGCCGGCTTCGCACAATTTCCGCAGATGCTCGTCGTCGACGTTCGTGACCTCGGGCACCAGCAGGAACGGCGTGGCCCAGCCGGTGCCGTCGGCGCCGTAATGTTCGCGGAGCAGACGGTCTTCCTCGGCGGTGCCGATGCCGCCCTGCACGGTGATGCGAATATCGCGGCAGAGCTTGTCGCAGGGCCGGCCGCGCTGGGCCAGGGCCTTGACGCACGTCGCGTGCAGTTGTTCGGCAAGCTCTTGCTTCTTCCGCATGAACTGTTCGAGGATCGGGCCGAGCAGGTGCCCTTGGGTGGCGAAGGTATGGCCGCCGCAGTTCAAGCCCGACTCGACGCGATACTCCGACACCCACAGCCCGCGTTTCGCAAAGAATCGCCCCTGAACCTCGGCCGAGTGGTAGTCGCTTACCTTCAGAATGATCTTTTTCTTCAGCAGGCCGTCTTCGTCGGGGAAGAAGTCGTCGAACTCGGCGGCGTAACTGTACAGCCGGGGATTGATGCCGGCCGAAAGCACGATGGACGACGCCAAGCGTACTCTCGGCGAACCCTCGCAACGCCGCCGAAGCGTCGCTATACTTCGCCGGCAGCTTCTCGCCGTCGCGGTACAGGTCGCGGTCGCCCTTCGACATGATGTTCACGTCGATGCTGCCGGGCACGGCGAGCCGCCGCAGCCGATCCTGAAGCCGCCGGCGCTGGCCGGCGTCGCCGGTTGCCAACATCGCAGAGTATTCCTGCCGAAGCGGCGACTCCGGCAACAGCTCGTAGTAGCGGGTGATTTCGCTGCCGGCCTCGAATGGCGACGCTTGCAGCCGCTCGACCTGCCGGTGGACCAGCAGGTCCAGCAGGTTCAGGTAGGCCGTGATCCGCCGGGCACGGGCATCGTCTTCACCGTTGCCGATCTCCTCGTAGGGTTCGCCGTTCTTCTGGCAGTGATGCCGCCGCATCTGCTCGATCAGAACGTCATCGACCAACGAGAGCACCGACGAAATGCCGTATTTCGCTACCCGCAGCGGAGCATCGATCATGAAGCCGGTGCCCATCACGGGGATGTGGAAGGTGTGTGGGCTCGGCCCGGCGGCATTTGCCATGAATCGTCCGATCTGCTGCAACCTCGCGACTAGCGGAGCGCGGCCCTGAAGCTAGCGCCTCCGCGAAGTGGCGGGCAGTCGCAGGGAGCCGGATGGCAAGGCCAAGGGCGTATTCTAGCCATATTCCCCGGCGGGGTCACGGCCAATTCCCGGCAGTTTGCGGTTTTTGCCGGGCATACTACCCACTACAAAGAGGGGTAGCAATCCGCCGCCTCATTCGCCCGACATGTCTCCGCTCGCCCGCTTACGGGACAAGAGGAAGCCATATCTTCCCTTGATCTCCCCGACACAATATACTGCGTCCCGTTGTGAATTCCCAATGTCTCGACCAAGCAGCCGAGGTCGTCGCATGAACTACGAAGAGCTCGTTTTCCAGCAAGTCGAGGGGCTCTACCGCATCGTTCCGTTGCGCGTGCTTCGCAAGACGCCGGGCGTGTCGTTCGATCTGGTGCCGACCGAAGCGTTGCCGCATATCGACGGGCTCGATCGCGTCTTGCACGACGGCGGCGCGATCTCGCCCGGCGCGGTGGGCGACATCGCCTGCCCCTGGTACATGCACACTCACCAGGACGACAACCTCATCGTTTTGCACGGCATGCGCTTCGTTGACATCTACACGAAGGCGCACGGGCGGATCGAGAGTTTCGAGGTGGCGCCGCACCAGATCCTGCAGGGCGGCGAGGTCATCTACGACGGGGCGGCGATGCTGGTTTGGCCGCGGGGCGTGTTCCACCGCATTCGCAGCGACGACATCTCCGGCTCGGCCTCGTTGAATTTCGCCGTCCGCTATGAAGGCTTCGACATCCGCACCAACTTCAACATCTACTCGCTCGATCCCGCCAGCGGCGAATATCGCATGCTTCGCCCCGGCTACCTGGATCAACCGACGGGGTGACTCCAATCTCGTGCGACAATAGCCGGGAGCCAACGGCTCCCGGAGAGCAGCCGCCAACCGCCGCCCTTCCGGGAGCCGTTGGTTCCCGGCTATTTGGACGTTGTCAATTGGCTCTCGGGCATCAGGGCTGAACCGCCGGGGGCAGATCGCGGATGTCTAATACCTGGGCCTTGCCGCCAGGACCGTCCAGCATGTCGTACTTCTCGAAATAGTGTTGCAGCCGGGCGACCTTTTCCGCCGCGGAAAGCTCGCCTACGGCGTTCGCGCCGGGCGCGTATCCCCAGGCGATCCGCGTGCCGCTGCGGGTGACGAGGGTGAAAACCGGTTCGGCCAGGCGGCTCGCAACACTGTCGGGCGTCGTTGGTCGGGTGGATGGATGGGCGATCGAGGGCTCGATGTGGTCCAGTCGCATCGGCTCCCATTTGTCGGCCAACGCGGCGGCGATTTCCGCCCCACCGATCACCCGGGCGTCTCCCCAACGGGTTCCCGCCGGGCCGGGCGGCGGGCGATCGACGCCGGATAGGCGCGGGTAACGGGCGGCTTCCGTCGGCGTGATGTCGCCCATCTCGGTGGGAAGCAACACCGCCTCGACGTCGACCGGCAGCCCACCGCCGGGCTGTTCGACCACGCACGCCGGCTTGCGGTAAACGATATCGACTTTCACCGTGCCGTAGCTCTTGGCGACCCGTTCGACCTTCGCTACCCAGGGGTGACGAGCGAAGGCGTCGGTGATTCGCTTGACGAGGTCGTCGTCCACGATCGACAAGCGTCCGTCGAGCATGGGGCTGCGGAGAACCTCGTCGCGAACGTCGCTCTGTGGAATCCAAGCCGGCTGCGGCGTCACCTCGACCTGCTCGGGACCGATCTGGTATTCCCGCGCGGCGAGAATACGGCCTTGGAAGCGATTCCACGCCCACCACGCTCCGCCGACGAACAGACCGACCAGCAGCACGACAATGACCAGAGTCCGAGCCGGTCCGAACAACCAGGAGAACAGTCTCCGCAGGTGTGCGGCGACGGGAGATCCAGATTGTTGCTTCTTCGCTGCGGCCATGAGCAAGCTGCGGTCGGTGCAAAAAGGAAAAATGGGAAAAGGGAAAAAGGGGAAGGCAGCCGGATGCGATGAGAGTTGGAGAATCACGTCGAAGCGAGCGACGATCCTGCACCCAAGTTCTTCCTTTCCCTTTTTCCTCTTTCCCCTTTTTCCTTCTTACACGATTGCCGCCGCATTCGATCACCAAATCTCCAATTCCAGTTCCAGTTCGATGCCCAGTCGATCGCGGACCTGGCCGCGGACCAGGTCGATCAGCCGCAGCACGTCCTGGCTGGTGCATTCCGGCTCGGCGATGATGAAGTTGGCGTGGCGATCGCTGACCACGGCGCCGCCGATGCGCGTGCCTTTCAGGCCCGCATCGTCGATCAGCTTGCCGGCGCCGACGCCGCGCGGGTTCTTGAACACGCAGCCGGCGCTTTGGTGGCCCATCGGCTGAGACGCCTTCTTCACGATCCAGTGTTTTTGCATTCGCTGGGCGAGTTGCCGTGGATCGTCTTCCTCCAACTCGCATCGGGCTTCGAGGATCGCCAGTTCATCGAGGCTGCTCTGTCGATAGTCGAACGCCAGATCGTCGCCGCTGCGCTCGGCGGCGTCGCCGGCGGCGGTGAGCACCGTGGCCTCGAAGGTCCACTGGCCGATATTGCCGCCGTGAGTGCCGGCGTTGCCGTGCAGGGCGCCGCCGACGGTGCCGGGAATGCCGACGAGCGTTTCCAGCCCGGCCAACCCTCGATGCACCGTCGTCGTTACCACCCGTCCCAACAGCGCCCCGCCGCCGGCGGCGATCGAGCGGCCTTCGATGCGAATCTCGCAGAATGCCGGCGCGGAGAGGTGGATCACCAGCCCGGGCACACCCTCATCGCGAACCAGGATGTTCGAGCCCTGCCCCAGCACCCGTATGTCGATCCCCTCCTCGTAACACCGCCGCACCAGCGCGGTCAACTCCTCGACGGTCTCCGGCTCGGCGAAGTATTCGGCAGGGCCGCCTAACTGAAACCAGGTGTGCATCGCCAGCGGTTCGCTCTGACGGACGATCTTCTCAAAACCGCTCATTAGAGCCATTGGGGAACCTCAGAGGACGACGAAGGAAGGACGAAGGACGAAGGACGAAAACCAATGACGAAGGAATGACGAAATCCGAATGACGAAAGGAAGACGGCGGAGGACGACATCCCCGTTTCGACATTCTGGCTTCTTTCGCCGTTCCTTCGACATTTGGATTTCGACATTCGTCATTCTTTCGTCATTCGTCATTCCCGCGTGCATCTGCTGGCCGCAACTTCCACGTATTGCCAGCCCCTAGAGTAACCAATACGTCGCCGGGGGCCAACTGGGTTTCCAGCGTTTCGACGATCTCGCCTGCGGCGTGGGCCGGCAAGACCTCGACGCCGAGCTTGGCAGCCCGGCGGGCGAGATCGGCCGCCGTAACCTCCCCTGGTTGGGGATCGCCTTCTCGCGCCCGGAAAATGTCGGCCACCAACAGTTTGTCGGCATTTTGCAGGCTCGCCGCGAATTGGTCGAGCAGCCGTGCCGTTCGCGACGCCTGATGCGGCTGAAAAACGCACCATACCCTGGCGCCGGCGGCCATGCGACGAACCGCCGCCAGCGCAGCCGTCACCTCCGTCGGGTGGTGGGCATAGTCATCGATCAACGCGACGCCGCGCCACTGGCCCAGCGATTCCAGCCGCCGGTGCAGGCCCGGAAAACTGCCCAAGCCCGCCGAAATCTTGTCCGGCGAAACCCCATTCTCATAAGCCAGCGCGGCGGCGACCAGGGCGTTCAACACGTCGTGTTCGCCCGGCGTCGGCAACCGGACTTCGCACAACCGGCGGCCAAACCGGCGAATCTCGAAGCAGAATCGGCCGTGATCTTCTTCGAGGATCCGAGCGGACCAATCGGCGTCGGCCGAGAAGCCGAACGACTCGACGCTGCAATTCAACCCGGCCGTCACCCGCCGCGTGGACTGGCAATCGTGCCGCGCGACGAGCAATCCGTCGCCGGGGATCGACGCGGCAAAGCGACGAAAAGCGTTTTCGATTTGTGCGAGCGAATCGTAGCAGTCGAAATGGTCGGGCTCGATTCCCGTGATGGCGGCCTGCCAAGGGCGAAGCTGGAGGAGGTTCGCCCGATACTCACACGCCTCGACCACAAACAATGGATTTGGGGATTTGGAAATTTGGAAATTTGGAAATTTGGAGTCCGTGGACTCTGATCCCTGACCCCTGACCTCTGACCCCTGACCCCTGACCCCTGACCCCTGTTTTCCGGCGCGTCCGCCCGAGTTGGCGCCCATGGGCGTGGCGCCGCAGACGACTGTGGGATCGCGGCCGGCCCGATTCAGCAAATGGGCGAGCATGGCCGTGGCGGTCGATTTTCCATGCGTGCCGGCGATGGCTACGGTGCGACGGCCCACGCCGAGCCGCCCGAGCATTTGGAAATAGCTCAGCGTCGGAATGCCGAGTTCGGCCGCGCGGCAAAGCTCGGGATTCGCCGAGGGCACGGCGTCGCTGTAGACGACCAGTTCGGTTTCCGGCGAGAGGTTTTCGGCGGCATGGCCCTGGAACAGTCGAACACCCTGGTGGGGCAGACATTCTTGTCGAAGATCGCGGTGGGGCAGACATTCTTGTCTGCCGCTCTCAGTAGATTCATTCTGGCAGACAAGAATGTCTGCCCCACCGAGACAAGAAAAGCCCGTGATTTCCAGGTCCGAACCGCTTAGAGCCCAACCCCAGCCCAGCAACACGTCGGCCAACGCCCGCATCCCATTGCCGGCGATTCCGACCAGATGCGCGCGGCGGGGTTGTGAAGCGTCAATGATCTGCGGCTGGGAGAAAGGCAAAACATCCATGCGAAGCTCGGTTGCGCCACAAGAAATGACGCAACCAGTCGCAAGCGATTATACAGGCCACAGAAAGCGAGTGTCCAGTCGTTGGGTACGGTTACCGACAATCGCTACAAGAAAGGGCCCTCCAAGCCGTCAAGCGTACCCGGCATACAACAAATCGGGCCATCCCTCAGTTCAGGGATGGCCCGATGATTTTGTCGATTGGTTTCTAACGTCCTATGCCGCCCGTCGCCGCCTTGCGTAGCTTAGCACGCCGATGGCGCCGATGCCGAGGAGGGCGAGCGTAGAGGGTTCGGGGACGGTGTTGGGAATAGGCGTCATTGCTTGGACCGCGTAATAGCTTGTGGCGCCCGTAAAGCTCATCTTGTAGTTGAAATCCAACTCGTCGCCGTTTCCAACCGGTGTGCCTCCTTCAAAGTCGATTGATCCCGTGTATTCGTAGTTATAGTACTGGCCATTGACCAATGTCGGACCAATATAGCCTCCGGTTGGCTGGGTGACCGTGGGTAGCAGCCAGTCCCCGGGGCTGGTCACGGCCGCGCTGGGGATGGAAGTACTGCTCACCGCCGTGTTGGTATAAACTGTCAAGTCGACCAGATAACCGGTCCAGGCGACGGGCGTATCATTGGTGACGAAGTTGGCGGCCTTGATCGTCGGATCGTCACCATTGTTGGTGGTGAAATTCATCAACATGTGCCCTGGCCCCCAAAACTGGTCTCCCGTAACGTTCAGATCCCATTCACCGCTGCTTCCGTCCCACCCCCAGCCCGTCTGTTTGCAATTGATCGCGCCATCGCCATCGTTATCGCAATTCCACGACTGGATCTCCGCCTTGGCGAGGGAAGCCCACGCAAGAGCCACAAAGAGAAATGCAATAGTTGAGAACTTCATAGCCACCCCCGCCTTTCATAAGATCAAACTCTTTTGATGGCAAATCGAGAAATCTGCCGGGGAAATCCCGGCCGTGCAATATACCTTTTTTACCAAAGCGGATTATTTTGTCAATCACCCTCGTTGATATTCTCACATTTTCAGCAATTCCCTGAATGAAAGCACTCTACGTAGGGGAATATGTGATGCACATGGCCTGCTTGATACCGGCCACAATAGTTATTCCGTGGTGGCTAGCTGTTCAAGCCGCCGAAACGTCGATCGCGGGCGGCGTAGCCGCGTAGGGCGGCGTGCAATTGCTGCTCGTCGAAGTCGGGCCAGCACGCCTCCGTCACCCAAATCTCCGCGTAGCTGATCTGCCACAGCAAAAAATTGCTCACCCGCATCTCGCCGGCCGTGCGGATCAGCAAGTCGGGATCGGGCATTCCCGCCGTATAGAGGCGAGCGGATACGGTCTCCTCGTCGATGGCCGCCGGATCGAGCTCGTGGCGACGAGCCTCGCCGGCGATGCGGCGTACGGCGTCGACCAGTTCCGCCCGGCCGCCATAGTTGATCGCCAGACAGACGCGGAGCCCCGAGTTGGCCGCACTGACGCGAACCGTCTCATCGAGCCCTTGCACCGCCCCCTCGGGCAATTCTTCGCGGCGGCCGATCCAGCGCACCTGGATATTGTGCTCCATGATCCGCGGCCGCTCTTCGACCAGGTATCGTTGCAGCAGTTGCAGCAGAAAATCGAGCTCCTCGGCCGGGCGTTTCCAGTTCTCGCTCGACAGACAATAGAGCGTGAGTTGCTCGATGCCCAGCCGGGCGCACTCCTCGGTCACGCGGCGAACGCTGGTCACGCCGGCGCGGTGCCCCTCGACGCGCGGCAGCCCCCGCCTGCGCGCCCACCGCCCGTTGCCGTCCATAATCACCGCGATGTGACGCGGAAGTCTATCTCGCGGGACGTCGGGTAGGTCGTTGGGCATGGCGGATAGCGCGGGTGCGTTGCAGGAAAGGGGGTTGGAGCCTTAAAGCGAGCGATGGGACTTATGGGACGGATGGGACGAATGGGAGTTATTAGTCCTATTCGTCCCATAAGTCTTATCTCCGCCGCCCTCTCTCTTGATAGCCGTCTATTGTACAAATATCGTCTTTCGTCGGTCCCGACCTACCGAAACTATCTCCACCGGCCGACGCAGCAACTCGCTGATGCGATCGAGGTACTTCCTCGCATTTGCCGGCAGGTCGTCGAGCCGGCCGACTCCACTAATCTCCTTCTGCCAGCCGGGCAGGGTTTCGTAGACCGGAACGACGCGGCGCAAATCGTCCACGTGGCTGGGAAAATCGGTGGTCCGCTGGCCGTCCAACTCGTAGGCGGTGCAGA
This sequence comes from uncultured Planctomycetia bacterium, assembly GCA_963719005.1. Taxonomy (GTDB): domain Bacteria; phylum Planctomycetota; class Planctomycetia; order Pirellulales; family Thermoguttaceae. Next base: position 475,064 of record CAVRAR010000008.1, on the reverse strand, counting down.
TTTTCAACTCCGCAAGCTCGCTCAGAACGTCGAGCAGCATGACCGCCAGCGTGTCGACGCCGCTAAGCCTGGCGGTATAGCGGGCCGCCACCGCGTCGAACCAGCCGCAACGCCGCGGCCGCCGCGTGACCGTGCCGTATTCGTTGCCGCGATTGCGGATGTGTTCGCCGGTCTGGTTGTCCTGTTCGGTAGGAAAGGGTCCGCCGCCGACGCGCGTAGTATAAGCTTTGACAACTCCGATGACCTTGGTGATGTATCGCCCCGGCACGCCCGAGCCCGCCGACACGCCCACGCCCGAACTGTTGCTGCTGGTGACGAAGGGGAAGGTGCCGTGATCGATGTCGAGCAGCGAGCCCTGGGCACCCTCGAAGAGCATCCGCTTGTCCGCTTCGGCCGCGTCGAGCAGGTAGGCGGTAGTGTCGGCCACGTACGGCGCCAGCCGCTCGGCGAAGGCGTGGTATTGGTTGAAAACCTCCTGGGCGTCGAGCTTCACGCCCGAAAAAACGGGGACTGGCTCCGTCGCGGCGCCTGTCCCCGTTTTTCCGCCGAAGGAGGCCAAGAGCAGATTCTTCACCCGCACGATTTGCTCGATCCGCGCGCGAAACTCCGGCCGGTACATGTCGCCGAGGCGAACGGCCAGCGAGCGGCCGACTTTGTCGCGGTAGCAGGGACCGATGCCGCGCATGGTGGTTCCGATCGCCTCGCCGCCGGTGCATTGATCGAAGAGGCGGTCTTCCTCGAAATGCCAGGGGAAAATGACGTGCGCCCGATCGCTGATCATCAGATTCTTGCCGACCGCAACGCCGCGCTGCATCAGTCCGTCGATTTCGGCGAGGAAACTGGCGGGATTCAGCACCACTCCGGTGGCGATGACGCACTGCACCTCGGGCCGGAAGATCCCGCTGGGGACGAGCGAGAGCTTGAACGTCTCTCCCTCGCGGACGACGGTATGCCCGGCGTTGGCCCCGCCCTGGTAGCGGACGACGATATCGTTTTGCTCGGTCAGCAGGTCGACGATTTTGCCTTTTGCCTCGTCGCCCCACTGGAGTCCGATCACGCAAGTCACTGGCACAGGAAGGCCCTCGACGGATGAACGCCAGGAATTTGCAAACACACTAGTCTAGCAATGCGGCCGAACGACGGTCAAGTGGCTGCCGTGCCAGCGAGTGGTATATATGGCCGACACGAGGAGGGGGCGAGAAGACGAAGAGGACGGAGGAGGTGGCCCCTTTTGGGAGTGTGGCGATTTATCGCCGCTTTTTTTCTTTGCAGCGGTTCAGCCCGTCCGACCGAAAGCGGCGATGAATCGCCGCACTCCAGAGAAACCAAAACGCGGACGGACTTCGACCGGTTGCGCTACGATATCTTCCATTTCCGCCGGGCGAAGGCCGCAAGGCCCGTGAGCCCGACAGCGAGAAGAATCAACGCTCCCGGCTCGGGCACGACCGCGTAGCCGCTTAGGCCGGTGGCGGTAAAGCTGGCGTAGGTTCCGTCGTACGTAAAATCAGTCGGAACGTAGGCAGCCCAGGAAGTTCCATCGTAGCCCCACAATTCGAGGTCGTCGGTCGAAAGGTTCGGGCCAACCTTGAGCGAGAAATAGATCGGATCGTTCGCATCCAACGTGTAGCCGGTTGTCGAGAACGTCCAAGCGTTCGAAACCGTGTGGTTGCCGGCCGCGGTTTTCAAGAGGTCGAGGAGCGTGCCATTGGCTGCCGTGGCCGTGAAGACGATGTTCGAGGTCGTTCCCGCCGCGAGAAAACTGGCCCCCATTTCCCAGTGGGTTCCGCCGGTTCCGTTGTCGTCGATTAGCACCCGCTGGACAAGCTTGCGGTCAAGCGAAATCGGCACGCTGGACGTGCCAGCCATGGCACTCGAAGCGGTAAAATTGCGGTTGGTTGCAGACCACGTTCCGCCGATGGCCTGATACGTGCCGGCGCCGCCCCATGATCCGGCGGAAATCGGCGAGTAAGTGTCGGCGTCTGCCGGAACGTCGGCCCCCGCGAGAATGCGGATTGCACCGCCGTTCGTGAGCGTTCCGGCGCCGCCGCCGATTGTGAGCGAACTGCCGCGGCCGACGTCGATCGCCAGCAACGACGTACTGTTGAGCGAAACCGTCGCCGCCGTCACAGCGCCGCCGCCAGTGATCGAGAGCGTCCCGCTGCCGCTAACGCCGACAGAGAGGCCGTGTTGGTTGGTCCAGACCGAGCCATTGCCGTCTACCGCAACCGCCCCCGTCGAGCCGGAAGAGTAGCCGAGGTCACCGTAGTTGCTGCTGACGCTGCCGCGATTGGTGATCGAGAGTGCGCCACTACCGGAGCAGCCGGCATAAAGAATATTGTTGGCCCAAGTTGAGCCGGTTCCCGTGACCGTCGCTACGCCCGTCGAGCCGCTATTGTAGCCAAGGTAGCCGCAGAAGGAGGTGACCTTGATCCCATCTTGAATCGTCAGGGAACCCGCGCCTTTCCAGCCTGCACCGAGATCGCCGTTGTTGGTTGGGGTGGTGGCCAAATCGACGTTGACGGTGACATTCTCGCCGGACTGTTGGAGTCCAATCGTCTGCTTGAGATTGTGGGCCGAATCAAATATCAGGCTGATGTCGCTTACGAGTCCGCAACAGTTGATCGTGCCGGCGCCGGTCAACTGGGTCGGCGATGCAAAAAGTGTTTGGGTGGTCAGCGTTCCGCCGTTCGTACCAAAACCGATTGCTCCCGTGGATCCCTTGAACCTGCTGACGACGGTGGTGCCGGTGACCGAGACGGTGCTGCCGTTGGTAATCAAGAGCGTTCCGCTGCCGTAGTAACCGACCTCGAGATCACTGATGTTGGTCCAAGTCGAACCAGTGCCGTCCACCGTGACCGTGCCTGCCGCGCCGGACCAGAAACCGAGGTAGCCGCTGCCGCTGCTTACGCTGCCGCGATTGATGATCGAGACCGCCCCGATGCCACTATCGCCGACGTAAAGGGTGTTGTTCGTCCATGTCGATCCGGAGCCGTCCACGGTGGCCACGCCCCTTGAACCAGAATTGGCGCCGATGCTGTTGTAGCTGGTGTTGACGCTGCCGCTGTTGGTGATCGAGAGCGTCCCGCTGCCGCTCTCGCCAACGTCAAGGCTGGTGCTGGTCCAGGTCGAACCGGAGCCGTCCACCGCGACGATGCCTGTCGAGCCGGAATTGTAGCCAATGTGGCCGACGAGGGCGCTGATGCTGCCGTGATTGGTGATCGAGATTGCGCCGTCGCCGCTATTACCGATGTAGACGTCGAAGCTGTTCGTCCAGGTCGAGCCACTGCCTTCCACCGTGACCGCACCCGTCGAGTTCTTGCTGTCACCGATGGAGCAAACGTACGAAAGGAGATCGCTGTCGCCGTTGACCGTTAGCGTGCCGCCGGCAGTGCTTCCGACATAGCCAGTGGTGGAACTTGTCCAGCCGGACGGATTGGAAGGGGAGACATCGCCCTCGGGCGTAACGTCCGCGCGGGCCGACGAGAGCGGGCCGGCATGAAAAACCGCAGCCAACAAGACGAGACGGAGGAACGCGCAACGCTGTTTCGCCACGAGAAACCGATTCATCATTGCCTCCCTTGTGCTGTTTTGCTCGAAGGACTCGTCCGCATCCTGCGATCTTTGATTTCGCAGATTTGGTTTTATCGTAGCAGATCTCCTGCCACTGTCAACAGGTTGCTCGGCGGTTTTGGAAAAAGAGAGCGAACGGGGTGGCAGGTCGGCCCCCGCGTCGCGATCATACCGCTTGCCCCCCGCCGAGTTCTCGGCAAACGCGGGCGATGCGACGCACGGCTTCGTCGATCTCGGCTTCGGTGGTCGTGACACCAAAACTAAAGCGTAGAGAAGAGGTCACCAGTTCGTTGGGCAAGTCCATCGCGCGAAGCGTCGGCGAAAGCTCCGTCGAACCGCTCGAACAGGCCGAGCCGACCGAACAGGCCACTCCCGCCAAGTCCAACGCCATCCGCAGCATCTCGCCGTCGTGACCGGGAAAGGCGACGTTGCTGGTCTGTGGAAGGCGCGGATCGCCCTTTTCACCAACGTGTGCCACTGCTTGGAACAAGCAGTGCTGGGGTTGAACCGCCGAAACGGCACTGCTTGTTCCAAGCAGCGGCACACTGGCGGCAGCTTGCCCCTTGTGGTCAGAAATGCGGGCGATGCCGGCTCCGTGGACGACGATATTCGGCAGCGCAGCCCGGAGTCCCCGCTCGAAACGATCGCGCAACGCCGTCAGTCGCCGGGCGTGCTCGTCTTGTTCCTTCCGCCAGAGTTCCAGCGCCGTGGCCATGCCGATGGCCAATGCGACCGACTCGGTGCCCGGCCGCAGCCCTTCCTGCTGATGGCCGCCGAACATCAACGGCACAAGCGGGACGACGTCGCGCAGCAGCAGCGCGCCGATGCCGGGCGGGCCTGCGAACTTGTGGGCCGAAATGCTCATCGCCGCCACACCTAACGCTCGAAAGCTCACCGGCAACTTGCCCACGACTTGTACGGCGTCGGTGTGCAGCGGAACGCCGGCCCGATTGCAGATAGCGGCAAGTTCGGCGACCGGTTGCAGCACGCCGGTCTCGTGATTGCCCAACTGCACGCTGACCAATTGGACGCCGTCAAGGGGGACTGTCCCAATTTTCGTATCAGCGAAAATGGGACTGTCCCCTTCGCCGGGATCAAGCAACGGCGGCAATTGATCGACGCGAACGACGCCCTGCGGTGTCAGCCCCAAAGTGTCCAGCCGCCAACCGTGTTCCAAGAGGTGTTCGGCCGGCTCGATCACGCTCTGGTGTTCGCCGGCGGAGATGATGAGCCGACCGGCCCTCACCCCCGGCCTCTCTCCCAAAGGGCGAGGGGAGATGTTGCCCCGTGCGATTCCCAGTACGGCGAAATTATTGGCCTCGGTGCCGCCGCTGGTGAAGATGAGCCGGTCGCGGCACGGCGGGGCCAAATCGGCATCGAGAATCTCGGCAATCGTCTCGCGGGCTTCCTCCAGCGCCCGGCGAGCCTGTTGGCCGGGGCGATGCTGGCTCGCCGGGTTGGCGTAGGCCGCCAAACCGCATTCGGCCATCGCTTCTACCACTTCCGGCCGGGTCGGAGTGGTGGCGTTATGGTCAAGGTAGATCGTTTCCATCTGCGCAATTGTACCAACGGCGGGCCGCCGAGAAACTGCCGTTGCCCCAAGCCCCCAGTTGTTGCTATTATCCGGCGTTCCCACGTACACCATCGAAGGGGGACAGCCTCATTTTCGTTGAAACGAAAATCGGGACGGTCCCCGCGCAAGGAGGCGTCAGCAGTCATGCACCGGTCGGCAACCACTGCATTTCGGGCATTCTTGATGTTGGCATGTTCGGTGGCGATCCCGGTGTTGGCAATCTGGGGTGCCTCGTGGTCGGAGATCGTCAAGAAGTTTCAGAATGTCCCCTGCCCGGCAATCCTGAATCTCGCCTCAGCATCACCATCGACGCCGGCGAGCAGCGACGCCCCTCGGTTTGCGCGGCGGGGTCTGGCCATCGAACCGCGGCCGACCCCGATCATTGCTCCCGCCTTGCCGGTCGCGCCCGCCGGCCCGACCCACACGGCTGCGGTTCCTTCGGATTATCGCGAGATTCAGGAGCGTCTGCAAAAGCTGGGGGCAACGTATTACGTGCTGGAATCGTGGGGAGACGACCAGCAGTTGTACCGTTTCTGCTGCAAAATGGCCGTGGCGGGCAATGCCGATTACGTCCACTGCTTCGAGGCCACCCATTCCGACCCCCTGCAAGCGATGCAGCAAGTGCTGCAGCAGGTTGAAACCTGGCGCGAAGGGATGCGGGTCGGGGGATAGGGAGAAGTGGGCAGTCGGCAGTCGGCAGTGGGCAGTCGGCAGTCGGTGGTCGGCATCACTGCCTGGTTCTCCAACAGCGGCCATCGACTCTGCGCTTCCGCCCCGGCCAGATTTCCCGCTTTCGCCTCTCACTGCCCACTGCCGACTGTCCACTGCCCACTGCCGACTGCCCACTGCCCACTGCCCACTGCCCACTGCCGACTGCCCACTGCCGACTGCCCACTGCCCACTGCCGACTGCCCACTGCCCACTGCCGACTGTCCACTGCCTACTGCCGACTGTCCACTGCCCACTGTCGACTGCCCACTGCCGACTCCCCTTGCCAAGAGCCTCGTCGCGCACATAGGCTTACGTTCATGAGACCGCGATCGCCTAGCCTCGGCCACCAGTTGGGAAGCGTAGCATTGCGATATCGTTCCCCCTATGCGGTGGGAAGGCTCCGTGTAGCCCTTGTCCGCGGCAATCGACCTTTCTGCGGGCAGTTGGGCGGAGAGAGAACTGGTCCCAACAGGGGGTGCGCGATTCCGCATAATTGGATTACGCGGATGGAAGCCCTGCTTTTTCTTTCGCGGCAGCCACAAACCAGCCGAAAACTAGCCGAGTTGGCAGGCTTGGCGGACGGCACAAAAGCACGTACACTAGTCCGAGCCTTGAACCGGAGGTACGATGCTCACAGTAGTGCGTTTCGCGTCGAGGAGGTGGCGGGCGGGTTTCAGTTGATGACGCGGGCGAAGTTCGCCCCCTGGCTGCGGCGGCTTTACCCCGCGGCGCCCGAAGTCCGCCTGTCGGCCCCCGCCATGGAAACCCTGGCAGTCGTGGCATATCGTCAACCGGTCTTGAGGGCGGAAATTGAATCCATCCGCGGAGTGCAGTCGGGCGAAGTGCTTCGGCAACTGATCGAACGCGACCTGGTCCGAATCGCCGGACGATCCGACGAACTCGGCAGACCGTTCCTTTACGCGACCACGCAGACAATTCCTGCAAGTATTCGGACTGCGACATCTCGATGAACTCCCGAGGGCCGATGTTTTGCGATCGCGCAAACCGATGCCAACACCCGGCGACGTACAGAACCGTTCTGATTCCGATATTTCGAACCATTCCAACCCATCTCAAGTAGCGGCAGAGGAGGAGAACGTGAAAACCCTCAGCACCAAGACTGGACCAGGCGTTGCCCAAAGCCCATTTGCCACCCCGACCAGGCCGCAACGCAACGACCGATCTAACAGCCAAACCGTCCTCGCCCAGCACGAAGACGACGACGAGGGCTTCGAAGAGGACGAGGACGCAGAAGAGAACCTCGACGAGGAAGAAGACTACGAGGACGAAAACCTCGACGATGAAGACGAAGAGGACGACGACGAAGAGGACGACGACGACCTCGAGGACGAACCGTGGGAAGAGGTTGACGATGACGACGACCTCGATGAAGACGAAGACGAAGACGAGGATTGGGACGAAGACGACGATTGGGAAGATGAGGACTGGGACGAGGACGAAGACTGGGACGAAGATGAAGATGAGGACGAGGATGAAGAGGAGGAGGAGGACGAAGAGGAGTAGAACCACACCTATCGCGAATTCGCGCTGAACTGACGATGGACGATGCCGCTCTAGGGCCGTCGCCGACGATTTGGACGATCGGGCATTCCAATCATCCGTTGGAGACGTTCCTCGATCTTCTTGTACGGCATCAAATCGACCTGCTGGTCGACGTTCGATCGAGTCCCTACTCGCGCTATGCCTCGCAGTTCAATCGCGAGGCGATCGATCCGGCGCTTCGGCGGCGGAAAATTCAGTATTTGTACCTCGGCGACCTGTTGGGCGGACGCGCCGAGGATCCGCGCTTCTATGACGACGAGGGCCGGGTTCTATACGGCGCGTTGGCCGAATCGCCCGGCTTCCGGCAGGGAGTCGAGCGGCTGCTGGAGCGGCTAGGGCGATCCCGCACGGCGATCCTCTGCGGCGAGGAAGACCCGACCGACTGTCACCGGCGGTTGTTGGTGGGCCGCGTGCTGCAAGACCGCGGCGTGCGAATCGTCCATCTCCGCGGCGACGGCCGCGCGCAGAGCGAGGCCGAACTGGCCGCCGAGGAGAAGTTCCGCAAGACCAAGGGCCAACTGAACCTCTTTGAAACGGAGGAGCCCGCCCAATGGAAATCCACACAATCGGTTTTACCCAAAAGAGCGCCGCCGACTTCTTCGGAATCCTGCGAAAGGCCGGAATCCGGCGACTGATCGACGTGCGGCTGAGCAACACCTCGCAGTTGGCGGCCTTCGCCAAGCGAGACGATCTGCAATTCTTTCTCCGCGAGCTGTGCAATGCCGACTATCACCACGAGCCGACGCTCGCGCCGACGGAAGACATACTCGACGCCTACAAGAAGAAGCAACTCGCGTGGGAAGAATACGAAGTCCGCTACGTCGATCTGCTGGTCGAGCGGGCTGCGGAAACGGCGGTCGATCGCCGCTTGTTCGACGTGCCGGCGGTGTTGCTGTGCAGCGAGCCGCGCCCCGAGCATTGCCACCGCCGCTTGGCGGCCGAATACCTCGCGGGCAAGTGGGGAAACGTGAAGGTGGTTCATTTGTGAAACGAAAGGGGCCGGAGGAGGTTGTCGGTAACCGTTCACAGGCCGCAACAGTCGTCTTTCGCACCGCGAAAGTGACGCTGCTTTCGCGGAGCGAAAGGCGACGGAAAATGCGTTCCCGGCAGACTCCGCCGTCCCCCTGCCTCCGATCGCCAGGTGATAGAAAGCTGATATGAAATTGCTCGACAAGCTACAACGCCGTTTCGGCCGCTTCGCCGTGCCGCACGTGACGGAAGGCCTGATCGCCTGCCAGGTGCTCACCTACATCTTGTGCCTGAGCAAGCCGGGATATCTTGAGGCAATTTCGCTGGTGCCTCGCCGTGTGTTGGAAGGGCAAGGCTGGCGGCTGATCACGTTCATCTTCGAACCGCCAACCAGCAACCCACTCTGGGCGTTCTTCTTCTGGTATCTGTTCTTCCTGATGGGCACGGTGTTGGAGCACACCTGGGGAGCCTTTCGCTACAACGTCTTTCTGCTGGTCGGCTGGCTGGCGACGGTGGCTGCGTCTTTTCTCGTGCCCGACGCGCCGGCGTCGATCAAGTTCTTACAAGGCTCGGTGTTCCTGGCCTTCGCCTACCTGTATCCCGACTTCCAGTTGCTCCTGTTTTTCATCCTGCCGGTGAAGGTGAAGTGGCTGGCGCTGTTGCAATGGATCGGTTATTTCCTGGTCCTGCTGTTTGGCCCCGCGATTGCACAGATTCTGGCGACGGCTTCGATCTGCAACTTCTTGCTCTTCTTCTGGCACGACATTTTCTTGCGGATGAGGTCGGGGCGATGGCGAATGGCCCAGCAAGCCAAGCAGATCCGCGCCGCGCGCACACCCCGACACACCTGTGCGATGTGCGGCGTTAATAACTTGACCGACCCGAAGATGGGCTTTCGCTATTGCTCAAAATGCGCCGGCACGCAGTGCTATTGCGAGACGCACCTCCAGGCGCATGCGCACGTCACTGTGGAGAGCGATCGCGAGTCGGGGGAGTGTGAGAGTGGTTCACCTACCAAGAGATGAGGGCGTTATCCTTCATTCCTCATCCGTCACGATCCCATGCGAATTCTCGTCAACCACTTAACGCGAATGCACGGGGGGCATATTTGCGTGGCGGGAGTGGATTTGCAGACGCGGCGGCACGTTCGCCCGATGCTGGCCAACGATCCGCTGCCGTTCTATCTGTTGGCGCGGTACGGCGGGCCGTTCGAGATGGCGGTGATCGTCGATCTGGGCTCGCCGCGTGCGGCGCCGGTCGCCCCGCACGTCGAGGATCACGTTTTCGTGCCCGCCCGCGCGAAAGCCGGACGTCTCGCGGCCGCCCAGGAGTTCTGGAGCGTGCTGGAGGAGCTTCGGCGTCCCGATTTACGGGTGGTTTTCGGCTCCGCGCTACACGAGGCGAGCCGCGGCCGCTGGGTGACGGATCCCGGGCAAGGGGCGATGTCGCTGGGGCTGATTCGGCCGGCCGCGCCGCCCGAGTTGTATCTGGAGGCGGTTGCCAACGGCAAGCGGCGGATTCGCATGAAGTTTTTCGACGGCCGGTTGCAAGTCGACGCCAGCGTGACGGATATTCGATTGTTTGGCGACGACCATGCCACACCCGACGCGGCCCGGGTTCGCGCCACGGCCCAACGCATCGCCGATTCGCGCGACGTCATCCTCGCCGTTGGGCTGACGCGGCAATTTCGCGCGTCGGATCGTGCGCCTTCTTATCACTGGCTCCAGGTGAACAACATTCACTTGCCGTCGGAGCCGTTGTGGCAATTGCGATGAGGAAGGGCGGCGGCGAAGCGAGCCGACGGAGGTTGCCGAGAGAACGCTATCCCACGTTTCTCAGTGTGCCACCTCTTGGCACAAGCAGTGCCGGGGCAGCAGTTCACGCCCGGCACTGCTTCTGCGAAGCAGTGGCACACCGGTAGTCGATCTCCCGGCGTGGTGATAAGTGCGGGCTATTTTCTTGACGGGAGTTTCTTCCGAGCGCCTCCGCAATATCCCTCTGCCGCGGGCGTTCGCGAAAACGCCGTCCCTTTCGGCCGACGGAGAATGTCCCGCCACAGAACGACGGCGCAGGCCAGCATTACCAGGCTGACGCACTGCCCGATGCTCATCCCCGTTCCGAGCACCGCCGCTTCGTCGGAGCGCAAGCCCTCGATCAGAAACCGCGTAATCGGGTAGATCGACATCATCAATGCGAGCAACTCGCCGTCGCGGCGGCGGAACGGATCGTAGGCCAGCAGCAACAGACACAGCAGCAAGGCGTCGATCGGTGCTCAACGGCTGTGAAGGTTGCACCGGCAGGCTTCGTTTTGGCGGGGGATCGAGGGCCTGCACGGTGATCGACGGGCGGCGTTCGGCCTGAATGATTAACGGCTGCCCGTCCAAGACCGCTTGCCGGATCGCCCAGTGCGCGTCGTCCGTCGTATCGATCCGATGCCCGTTGATCCGCAGCAGCCGATCGCCCTTCTTCAGTCTAGCGTGGCCGGCGGGCGAATCGGCAACGACTTTCAGCACCACAGACGGCTTGGCGTCGGGGTCGTCGCCGACGTCGAAGCCGTACATCTGGCCGCGCTCGGCCTGAGCGACGATAGGCCGGCGAAGTGGCGGGAAACTCGATCGCCCACGGATGATCGCACACGCCGCCGAAGCAGCAGCCGTTCAGCAGGCACCCCACGCGGCCGATGGCCAAACCCAGCAGCATCGACGGGGCAATCAGATCGGCCAGGGCCAGCAGCGGCAGTCGATGTTTGCGCACGAAAAGCAGCATTCCCAGCAGGCCGCCGAAGAACGATCCGTAGACGACGAGCCCACCTTGCGTCAAGTTCAAGATGCTCCCTAGCAAAGCGCCCAGGCTTCCGCCCTTGTCGGCGTAGGCGGGCCAATAGTCGCGGCTCCAGTATTCGACAACGTAGAAGCCCCTGGCGCCGATAATGCCGGGGATGAGCATCCAGAAGATCAGCGTGAACATCAGATCGGGGTTGAGCCCGACCCGTTTGGCCCGCCACGCGGCCAGCAACGTGCCGGAGACGACGGCCAGCAGCATCATCGCGCCGTAGCCGCGGATGGGCAGCCCCAGCGGCACGCCGCTGGGCGATCTTTCGCAAATCGCCGGCAACACCCAGGCGATGATCGCGCCGATCAGCAGCAGGATGGGCACATAACCCCAGGTGTCGGCATTGAACCCCTGCCGCCGCGCCAGCACCGCCAAAGTGATGACGCTCGCCACCGCCCAAAGTGCCAGCAACAGCCCAAACCCGAACACTGGATAGCCGGCCATCGTGGCGGGAATATGGAAGAGGGTTTGGCACATAGATACTGAACATTATCGCCGGATCGGCTACAGACGCAAGGTCGGATTTTGCCGTTCCTCCGTCTCGTTGCTTGGCATCCAGTGGCAAGATGCGTATAATCCTGGGGTTTTCCATCTGCCACCTTCCCGCCTTCCAGGAGATTCCGCCATGAATCGCCGCGACATGCTGTTGACCACCGGGGCCGCCGCCATCGGGCTTTCGGCCTTTCCTCTCGACCTGGTTGCCGCCGCCGAAAAGAAACGGCATAAGGTGCTCTACTTCACCCGCAGCGCCGGCTTCGAGCATCCGCCGATCACTCGCGAGAAACCCGACGAACTCAGCGAGTCGGAGAAGCTTCTGACGAAGTGGGGGAAGAAGGGCGGGATCGACGTCGTCTGTAGCAAGGACGGCACGGTGTTCGACGACGATCTCGACCAGTTCGACGCCTTCATCTTCTTCACCTCCGGCGATTTGTGCGGAAAGTGCGAACGTCCTCAGCCGGGCGGGCCAATGTCGCCCGCGGGAAAAAAGAAATTCCTGGCGGCCATCGAGGCCGGCAAGGGCTTCGTCGGAATCCATTCCGCCACCGACAGCTTCCGCAGCGCGGGCGTCGATCCTTACATCGCCATGCTCGGCGGCGAATTCATCATCCACGGCGCACAACAAAAGGCAACAATGAAGGTCGTCTCGCCGAAGTTCCCCGGCATGGCAGGGCTCGGCAAGTCGTTCACCCTTTTTGAAGAATGGTATTCCCTGTTCAAGTTCGCCAAAGACTTGCACGTCATCCTTGTGCAGGAGACAAAGGGCATGACCGGCGAGCCCTACCAGCGCCCACCCTATCCGGCCACCTGGGCCCACATGCAGGGCAAGGGCCGCGTCTTCTACACTTCGATGGGCCATAACGAAATCTGGAAGAACAAGACGTTCCGACAGGTTCTCATGGGCGGCATCACCTGGGCGCTCCGCGATGCGAACGCCGACGTAACGCCGAATATCGCCGAAGTGACGCCCGACGCGAACAAGACGAAGTACTAACCAGTAGTTGTCACCAACAGTGTGCCACTGCTTCGCAGAAGCAGTGCCCGAGGGATGGGTTCTGCCCGGCACTGCTTCTGCAAAGCAGTGGCACACTGTTTTCGCTCGTTCCCACGCAGAGCGTGGGAACCAGAGTTGATCCATGCCGCCATCCCCCTTCGAGATCGAATCGCCCCGGCCGGCCCTCGAAGCCTTCTTGCTGGGGCAAGTCGATTTCGACGTGGCCCTGGCCCTGCAACAGCGGCTCGTCGAGCAATCGCGCGACCGCGACGACGGCCAGGTCGCTCTGCTGCTGTGCGAGCACCCGACGCTGATCACCGTCGGCCGCGGCGGCTCGCCGGGCGACGTGGCCATGCAGAGCAATCTGGTGCGGAGCCGGCAGATCGAAGTTCGCTGGGTCAATCGCGGCGGCGGCTGCCTGATGCACTCCCCCGGCCAACTGGCCATTTACCCGATCGTTCCGCTTCGCTGGCACGGCTTCTCCGTCGGCGAGTTTCTCCACCGCTTTCAGACCGGCATCATCGAAGCGCTCGACGATCTGAACGTGCCTGCACGACCGCAGCGGGAATCGGTCGAATCGAATAGCGCCCACACATTGCAAAGCGTGGGGGGCGCGTGGGGCCGCACCGGACAACTGGCCGCCCTCGGCGTGGCCGTTCGCCACTGGACCACGTACTACGGCGCATACCTGAACGTCTGTCCGCCGATGGGCCTGTTTCGGCTGGTCAAGAGCGATCCGCTCGGCCGACCTTTTATGAGCTGTCTTGTGGCCGAACGTTGCGGTCCCGTCAGAATGACCGGAGTCCGATCGGCATTGATACCCCGGCTCGCCGAGTCTTTCAACTGCGACCGCTACCATCTCTACACCGGCCATCCAATGCTGCGGCGAGCGTATGGAAAGTCAGAATGACGGTATCTCAATAGCCGAAATAGCCGGGAGTCAACGACTCCGGGAGCGTGCTTCAATCCGCGAGCGTTCACCGCGGGCCGTTGGCCCCCAACTCTTCACGCGACAAGTTACGGACTGAGTGGCCAGTTGCCGCTATGCCACTTCCCGTGTAGGATGGAGGCGAATTCATTATGGACGCCGAACCAGTGAAACGCATGCCTGTTTCTCCCAAAGCACGGGAGAAGTGCATCAAGCGCGCTCGCAAGGAAGTCGCGTTCCTCGACAAATGGGGATATTGGTCCGGCGTGTTCTATCTTGCCATGGGACTCGTTTTCATCGGCATGGCAATTGCGTTCGTCGTTATTCTCGAACTTTTTGTGCAATTGATGCCTGGCAACCCACAGCAGGCTCAAAATGGCATGTGGCCAGGGTTTTTGCTCGGCGCCGTCTTCGGTTTTATCACAGGCTTCTCTACGTACAAGGGCTTTTTCTGCATCGTGGAGGGCGTCGGTTACCTTCGCGGCAAACCTGCCAGCCGCACTCTCGTCGAATACCATGACGCCCTCGTCAACCTGATGCGAGAGGAGGGAAGACCACTGCCATCTGAATCCGACATGCTCCCCTCGCAAAACTCTCTATCGCCGAATCAATCCGACGCATGAAGCCAATCAACAATCAACAATCAACGATTAGCAATCCCTGCTCCCTTCCGCGTTGGCTGAAGCGCAACGTGCCGAAGGGCAACGCCAACCACTTCACCTCGAAGCTGATCGGCGAACTGGGGCTGCATACGGTTTGCGACCATGCGAAATGTCCGAACCGGATGGAATGCTATTCGCAGAAGACGGCGACGTTTCTGATTTTGGGCGACACTTGCACGCGGGCGTGCCGGTTTTGCAGCGTGCCGAAGGGCAATCCGCTGCCGCCCGATCCGGACGAGCCGCGCCGCGTGGCCGAGGCGGTCGCGAAGTTGCAGCTCGAGCACGCGGTCATTACCTGCGTCACCCGCGACGATCTGCCCGACGGCGGCGCGGGGCATTTCGTGGAGACGATAGCCGCGATCCGCAGCCTCGCGCAAGACCCGACGATCGAAGTCCTCCCCTCCGATTTCGCCGGCAACGCGGCGGCGGTCGATCGGCTGGTCGATGCAGCGCCGGATGTCTACAACCACAACACCGAGACCGTGCCGCGGCTGTTCCACGTTGTCCGCGACCAGCGAACCGATTACGCCTGGACGCTGGAAATGTTCCGCCGCATCCATCGCCGCAATCCGGCCATCGCCTTGAAGACCGGCCTGATGCTCGGCCTGGGCGAAACCGGCGAAGAACTGCTCGACACGTTGGCCGATCTGTTCGACGCGGGCTGCCGGCTGCTGACCTTGGGCCAATACCTTCAGCCGTCGCCGCGGCAGATGCCGGTGGTGCGATTTGTCCCGCCGGAGGAGTTCGAGCATCTCGGCAAACTTGCCCGGCAAATCGGTTTCGAGCGCGTGGCCGCGGGGCCGTTCGTCCGTTCCAGCTACCACGCCCGCGAAATGGCGAGATCGGAATGATGAGTGGCACGCCTTTGACCCTTCCCGATCTCGGCCTCAGCGATCAGCCGATTGTGCTGACGCTTTGGCTGGTCAAGCGCGGATCGCGGGTGGCGGAGGGGGAGCCGCTGGTCGAAGTGCTGGCCGGGGCGGCGACGGTCGATCTTCCCTCGCCGGCCGACGGCATCTTGGCCGAGAAGTCCGCCGAGGCCGGCGACGTGCTCGTCGTCGGTCAGCGGTTGGCAATGATCGAAAGCGATTGGTGAATTGACCGATGGTGTGCCACTGCTTCGCAGAAGCAGTGCCGGGCGCCGCCTTGCGCCGCAGCACTGCTTGTTCCAAGCAGTGGCACACGATGCCGAGAAACGCCGACTACGGGTTGATTCGCAGCCGCAGCGCCAGATCGCGGCGGTACGCCTCCTTGTCCAGCGGAGCCCCTTCGCTGAGCCGGACGACTTTGCTCGTTTGCAGCGTCTGGAAGAAGGACGCGAAACGCTGCTTGGCCATTGCAATAAACCGGTCGTTGATCGCCAGCCGTTGCGCCGCTTCGAGCCGGGCGCGCTCGAGAATCGCGTAATCGACGCTCATTCTCGATAGTCTCACCCGCCGCAGCACCTCCGGCTGGGCGGCCACCAGGCCCTCGGCCTGCTGCCACAACCAATTGGCCTTCACCAACAGTCCGTCGGGCAGGTGTGGGTGATTGGCGGGGGCGTTGATGCCCACGTGGATGTTTTCGCGTTCCACTTGCTCGCGGAGCAAGTCGAGATAGTTGCGGATCGGGGCGGCCGCGCGGCCGTAGTAGCCGGCGAGAAATTCGGCGATCGCCCGGTTCGAATCGTACTTGGGATTCCACAGACACTTCGCCATAACGTATCCGCCCAACTCGGAGAGTTCGCCCTGCGGCGTGTCGTAAGTGTCTTCTTCGAAAATCCCCTTCACGTTATGGGCGACGTAGAACTGAATGTTCGGGCCCAACACGTGCAGGTTGGGAAACGGCAGCAGATACTGGCTGAAATCGGTGGTGTAATCCCAGATCCAAAGCCGCGGGGCGATCTTGGCCCAGGCTACCAGGTCGGCCCGAAACGCCTTGCTCGCCTCACAATCGCAAGTGGCCAGCGGATGGGAGAAACAGCACTCGACCGAACAGAGCGTGATGAGCACGTTCCGCCGCGGACGCATCTGCTTGGGCGGCTTCTGCGTCCACTGGTATGCCAGCGTCTCGACGAACTTGTCGGGAAACTCCTTCTCCACCCCTTCCGCCACGCGGTTGACCAGTTGCAGCACCGGCCCGATCTGCGAGCCTTCCCGTCGCGCCATTTCCTGGCACTTCGGACATTCGCATTGGTTGTAGCAATCGTTCTGCGACACCGAGAAGACGGCAATGTCGCGATTCGCCCGCATCTGTTGGCGGATCGCCTCGGTGCAGAGCCGAACCACATCCGGATTGGTGCAGCAAAGCTGCGCATCGTCGCTCGTGCGCCGGCCTCGGACCATCGAAAAATACTCCGGGTGTTGCTTGGAAGTATTTCGCCGGCGGAACGAGCGCGTTAAACGTATGGGCAAGCGACAGGTACTTCACCTTGCCGCCGTGCTTCGCTTCCAACGGCACGATGTTCGAGTTCATCCGGTTCCGCGCGCACCAGTCGGCGTCGAAACAGTCTGCGCACATAAGGGCTCGCGGTATTCCAGCGCCGGCACTTGCCGGTCGTTGATCGGGCCGACGGCGAGCCGCGGGGTTTTCGGAATGCGGCTGACGCTCGGCGTGAACCAGCGGCAGCCGAGATGATCTTCCAGGAAGCCGTAAACGCCGTACATGTTGCCGCGCAACTTGGCCGCCGGCGATCACCAGACGCTCGCCAACGGTGCTGGATCACGTAGCCTTCCAGCCCGAGCGATTTGAAATCGACCGCCACGCCGAGTTGGCACAGATGGGCATTGTCGCCCAAGATAATCTCGTGAGGGCCCATCGGCTTCTGATCGGAGACGATCGGCAGCTTGACGCCGGTCATTTGCGCGAGAAACGTTTGCAGTTCCTCGGCGCCGTGCCGGGTGGAAGGCGAAGCGTTGTCGGCCAGCACGATCTGGTAGTCCGACTTGCAGCCGTCGGCCAGCACGAGATCGCTTGCCTGTGATGCGGCGGTGAACAAACAAATCGCAATGGCGACGAAAACAGACATTGTGCGAGAATACATGATGGGACTCCTTGGCGATGGTTATCGTTCACGCAAGAGGAACGCCACGGACACTCAAATCACACGGAAGACTACGGATCAACCGCAGAGGACGCGGAGGACGCAGAGCGGAGAGATCAATGATGGAACGAATGGACGATGGTTTCGGCGAGATCGTCCTTGTTGCACGCAAGCAATATCGTTCTGCCTCTGCGTCCTTGGCGTCCTCCGCGGTTGTTCTCTTCTCAACGTTTTCGTGTCTCCGCGACGGGCCTACCGCTGCAATTCCAACGTGCGCCCACAAGCTGGGATCTTCCTGGTAGGGCATCGGGCCGCCGACGCCGAAGGTCTGCTGGCCCAACTCGCGATCGATCACGGCGTACGTAAAACCTAGGCGGGAATGTTCGGCGGGATCGAAGCCGGTCAAGGCTTCGGCGGGAATCAACGCCTCTAGTATATAGTCGTTGCCGCTGCCGTTGGCAAGAGGTCTGCAACAGTTCGGTCTGAATCGGGTTGGGCTGCTCCCGCGCACGGTTGATCGGCAACCAGCCGGCCAGCGGCCTGATCGAGCCGCGCGCCGCCTCCGCAGGGCAGAAAAATGAAGCGGTGGCAGAAGCGGCCGGCGCGGTGAACGTTGTGGACGTCGCGGGTGTCGATCCAGATTTGCAGGCAGTCGCTATCGTCGAGCCGAGCCTCGCGGCACCACGGCGGCTGCTTCTTGCCGCGCACGTGGACCGCAAACGCCAGCCCCGCTTCGCTCCACGCCGCCCGCACCTCGGCCCAGGCCGGCCGCTCCTCCAATTCCGCCAATCGCGGCAGCCGATAGCTCTCGTCCAAGCCGGCGCCCTCGGGCGTCCACAGAGGATCGCGGTATCGGCACGCGGCCGAAAAGCGGAAGAGAAATCGGGTTGGAAGCAAGGAGGACATCGGATTGATGATCGTTGATTGCTGATTGTTGATTGACGACCGCAAACCGCTTGCGGTTTCACGCGGCGCTTTCACAAAAGCTCTCCATGCTCTACCCGCCGCTCCCCGCCAAATGCTTCCGCAAGAACTCCCGCAAATTGCCGCGGGCCAGATCGGCCGGGGTGCGGAACTTCAGCAGAATCACGTCGATGTTCGGGCGGTGGCCGTCCATCTCGGGATTGTAGCCCAGTTCGGTGATCTGTCCCATCGCGAAGCGGCCCTTCGGGGCCATCAGATGCAAATAGACCGCATCGAGCTTCTTGGTCTGCACCGCCGCCCAGGGATCGTGCCGGCCGGGCACGCGAATCGGCACGCACCTGCTTGTTGTTCCAAAGGAACTCGGCCTTCGGTGCGACCTCGCCGAGCAGTTCGAGCAACTTTTCCAACACGTTCATTTCCCAACGGACTTGCTTGCCGACGGGAAACCCTCGCCGGGCGAGATGCCACGTGCGGCCGAGCTGTCGCCAGGGGTGCAGGATGTCGGATTTCGCCTGCACCTTCTCGGCGAACGTGCCGAAGCCCGCCACCGCGCGATCGATGAAGTTCCAAAACTCCTCGCGGTCGATCTCGTTGTAGCTATGCACCCGCAGTTCGACCTCCTGCCACGGCCCGCGGAGGTTGCGGCATCGCACCCGCGGCTCGGTGCCGTAGAGCGGCAGGTCGGGCATGTCGTTCAGCGGCTTCAAGTCGAGCTTTTCGATCAGTTCTTCCCGCTTGAACGTGTTCCGCGCGATGCGAAACTTCATCTTCAGCAGCCATTCCTCGGCGGTGATGGCGTGGAAGAACCAGCCGTCCGATTTCTTCGCCGCGCGAATCTCGACCACGGTCCGCTCGCTCCAATCGGTCTCGCCGAAGAGATCCGATTTCTCTTCGATGCGATCGACGACTTCGGCCAGGATGCGGCCGTCCCAGCGGCAAGGGTTGCCGGTTCGCCCGACGCGATCGACGGTGTGCCAGCGGCGGCCGTCGACTTGCCAGGGCATTTTCGCTTCGCGGCCGACGTCGGTGATGTCGTGGTCGTCCTCGCGCGCAGCCGCTTCGGCGGCGAAGTCGTACGGTTTTCGTTCGACGAACGGTCCCGCCGCCAGCACCGGGGCCAGGGCTTCGGCCGTGTAAGAACGGAGGGGAGAGGGGAGAGGGGAGAGGGGAGAGGGAGGAACAGGGAGACGGGAAGACGCGGAGAGAACAGCGGATGCGGCGTCTCTTCCTTTTCTAGTCTTCTTGTCTTCCCCTCTCCCCTCTCCCCTCTCCTCTCTCCTCTTAACAACGTCCTCCGGCGTGCCGGCGGCGACGACGTATCCCCCCTCGTCGCCGGCCTCGGGGCCGAGATCGATCACCCAGTCGGCCGTCTTGATGACGTCGAGATTGTGCTCGATCACCACCACCGTGTTGCCCAAATCGACCAGCCGGTTGAGCACGTCCAGCAGCTTCGTCAGATCGTCGAAGTGCAGACCGGTGGTCGGCTCGTCGAGCAGGTAGAGCGTCTTGCCGGTGTCGGGCCGCGAAAGCTCGGCGGCCAGTTTCACCCGCTGGGCCTCGCCGCCGGAGAGCGTGGGGGCCGACTGGCCGAGCGTGACGTAATCGAGCCCCACGTCGCAGAGCGTCTGCAACGGCCGGCGAATCTTCGGCACGTTCTTGAACAGCCTGACCGCGTCGCCGCAGGACATGTCGAGCACGTCGGCGATCGAGCAGTCGCGGTAACGCACCGCCAGCGTCTCGGGATTGTAGCGGTGGCCGCGGCAGGTGTCGCACTCGACCCACACGTCGGGCAGGAAGTGCATCTCGATGCGAAGCTGCCCGTTGCCTTCGCATTTTTCGCATCGCCCGCCGGGCACGTTGAAACTGAACCGCCGGGCGGTGTAGCCGCGGAGCTTCGCCTCGGGCAGTTGGGCGTAGAGCGAGCGGATCAGATCGAAGACGCCGGTGAATGTGGCGGGATTCGAGGTCGGCGTTTGCCCGATCGCCTGCTGATCTACGCGGATCACCTTGTTGACCAACTCGACGCCGCGGATAGCGTCGTGCGCGCCGGGAAACGTCTTCGCGCGGTGCAGCGTTCGGGCCAGCGACGCGAAGAGCACGTCCTCGACCAGCGAGCTTTTCCCGCTGCCGCTCGGCCCCGTAACGACAGTGAATGCGCCCAGCGGAATCTGCACCGTGACGTTCTTCAGATTGTTGTGCCGTGCGCCGACGATTTCGAGGCAGCCGTTCGGGAAAGGGGAGAGGGGAGAGGGGAGAGGGGAGAGGGAAGATACTCTTCCAACAACCGCCGGCCTCGAACTGGGAACTCCACTCTTCCTTGTTGTTCGTTTGTCTGTCGTCCCTCTCCCCTCTCCCCTCCCCCCTCTCCCCTGAACCCTCCGATTCGTCGGCACCGGAATCGCTTTCTTGCCGGAAAGATATGGCCCGGTGACGGAGCCGCGCCGCTTGGCGACCTGCTCCGGCGTGCCTTGGGCGACGATCTGACCGCCGCTCTGGCCGGCGGCGGGACCGAAGTCGAGCAGTTGGTCGGCGCTGCCGATCACTTCGCGGTCGTGCTCGACCACCAGCAGCGTGTTGCCCAGGTCGCGGAGCTTTCGCAGGGCGGCCAGCAGCCGGTGATTGTCGCGGGGGTGAAGTCCGATCGTCGGCTCGTCGAGCACGTAGAGCACGCCGCACAGGCCGCTGCCCAACTGGGCCGCCAGGCGGATGCGCTGCATTTCGCCGCCGGAAAGCGACGGGGCGGGCCGGGCGAGCGTCAGATATTCAAGGCCGACGTCGACCAGGAATTGCAGCCGGTTGTTGATCTCGCGGCCGACCTCGCCCGCTACTTTTCGCTCGGCGTCGCTGAATTTCCAACTCGCGATTTCCGCCAGCAGCTTTCCCAACGGCAACCGGCAGAGGTCGTCGATCGTGCGATTGCGAAGTTGCACGGCCGCCGCGTCGTCGCGCAGCCGGCTGCCGCCGCAGACCGAACACTCGACTTCGTCCACGAGATATTCCAGCTTCGCACGGAACGCCGGCGAAACGCGGCTCGCTTCTTCCAACGCCGGGTAGAGGCCCTTGTATTGGAAACGGAAGAACATCGGCAGTTTAGCCCCGGCGTCTACGCCGGGAAGATCGGCGGGAGCTTTCTTTCTCGCTCTCCCGGCGTGGACGCCGGGGCTAAACGCGGGATCATTGTCGTCTGTGGCGCCGGGACTGAACGGCGTTTTGCAATCGAACCACTGCTCGCCGGTCCCGTGGAAGATCAAGCGGCGGAAGCGGCCGTTCAACTCGTCGAACGGCACGTCGCTCGGCACGCCGGTGGCGCGGGAAAACGCGTCGAGCATCCGCGCGAACAGCGGGCTGCCGGCGCCCGGCCAGAGCCCCACGGCGCCCTGGGCGAGCGTCAGCTTCGGATCGCGGAGCAAGGCGGCGGGATTCGTGCCGGTTTGCACGCCCAACCCTTCGCAGGCCGAACACCATCCCAAGGCGCTGTTGAACGAGAAGTTGTGCGGCGAAAGCGGCTCGAAACTCCGCCCGCAACGGTCGCACACGAAGTGCTGGCTGTGCGTTTCGACCTTCCAGCGAGTTTCCGGCACGTCGTCGCGCGGATGGGCCACCCGCAGCACGCCGCGGCCGAGCGCCAAGGCGTTTTCGACGGTTCCGGCGATCCGCGAGCGGGCGTCCGAGCGAACCGTCACGCGGTCGATCACCACTTCGACGTCGTGTCGTCGCCGCCGGTCGATCTCGGGCGGCTGATCGACCGAGTAGGTGCGGCCATCGACGCGAATTCGCACGTAGCCGGCCGCGCGGGTCTCTTCCCACAGCGTTTCGTATCGTTCGCCGACGCGGATTTCCAGCGGGGCCATCAGGTAGAGCTTCGTGCCGGACGGCTGGGCCATGATCTTGGCGATGATCTCGTCGGCCGATTGGCTGCCGATCGGCACGCCGCACGCCGGGCAATGCGGCTGCCCGAGCCGCGACATCAGAATCCGCAGGTAGTCGTAAATCTCCGTGACCGTGCCCACCGTGCTTCGCGGCGAATGGCCCAAGTGCTTCTGTTCGATGGCCACCGCGGGCGAAAGCCCCTCGATGTGCTCGACCTTCGGCTTTTGCATCTGCCCGACGAACTGCCGGGCGTAGGCGCTGAGGCTTTCGACGTAGCGCCGCTGGCCTTCGGCGTAGATCGTGTCCATCGCCAGCGAGCTTTTTCCCGATCCGCTCGGACCGCAGCACACCGTCAGCCGGTCGCGTGGAATATCGACGTCGACGTGTTTCAGATTGTGCTGCGATGCGCCGCGGACGCGAATCGTCTGAGTCGATTCGACCGGCGGCAAGCTTCGCGCCGGCACCGGCGCCGGGCGCGTCGCGCCGTCGTGATCGAGCACTTTTTGCAGAATCTGGCCGGTATAAGAGACAAAGCCGCTTGCGGTTTCGCAACTCCGTTTAGCCCCGGCGTCCACGCCGGGAGAATCGGAGCAAGCGTTTTCCGCGCTGCTCCTCCCGGCGTAGACGCCGGGGCTAAACGGTTGGATCGACACGTTCGATGCTTGTGCTGCCAACTCCTCCGGCGTTCCCGCAGCGACGACGTGTCCGCCGGCCTCGCCACCTTCCGGCCCCAGATCGATGATCCAGTCGGCCGTCTTGATGACCTCGGTGTTGTGCTCGACGACCAGCACCGTATTGCCGGCATCGACGAAATCGTGCAGCACCTTCAACAGCAGTTGGATGTCGGCGAAGTGCAGGCCGGTCGTCGGCTCGTCGAGCAAGTAGAGCGTTCGTCCGGTGCTTTTCTTGACCAGTTCGCGGGCGAGCTTCACCCGCTGGGCCTCGCCGCCGGAGAGCGTGGGCGACGGCTGGCCGAGTTTCATGTAATCGAGCCCGACGTCGTGCAGCGTTTGCAGCTTATGTTGGATGCCGGGGATGTTCTCGAAGTGTTGCAGGGCCTCTTGGATGTCCATTTCGAGCACCTGCGAGATCGACTTCCCTTTGAAACGCACCTGAAGCGTCTCGCGGTTGAAGCGATGGCCCTCGCACACCGGGCAGGTGACCCAAACGTCGGCCAAGAAGTCCATTTCGAGCTTCGTCGAGCCGTTCCCCTCGCAGGCCTCGCAGCGCCCGCCGGCCACGTTGAAGCTGAATCGCCCCGGCTTGTAGCCGCGGGCCTTCGATTCGGGCAGTTGCGTGTAGAGATTGCGAATCTCGTCGAACACCTTGATGTAGGTGGCCGGATTCGATCGCGGCGTGCGTCCGATCGGCGACTGGTCGATGGCGATCATCTTGTCGAGATGCTCGAGCCCGTCGATTCGCTCGTGGGCGCCGGGATTGCCCAGCCCGCCGTCGAGATCGCGTCGCAGGGCCTCGACCAGGATGTCGTTCACCAACGAGCTCTTGCCGGAGCCGGAGACGCCGGTGACGCACACGAACACGCCCAGCGGAATTTCGACGTCGATGCCCTTGAGGTTGTTGTGCTTGGCGCCGCGGACCACGAGCCTGGCGTCGCCGACCGGCCGGCGGCGGGTGGGAATCTCGATCCGCCGCTTGCCCGAGAGATACTGCCCCGTGACGCTCTTCGCTTCGGCCATGACCTTGCCGAGCGGTCCGGCGGCGACGACGTGTCCGCCGCGCACGCCCGGCCCGGGGCCGAAATCGACGATGTGATCGGCCGCCCGCATCGTATCCTCGTCGTGTTCGACGACGATCACCGTGTTGCCCTGATCGCGGAGCCGGGCGAGCGATTCCAACAGCCGCCCGTTGTCGCGCGGATGCAGCCCGATCGACGGCTCGTCGAGGATGTACAACACGCCGACCAGCCCGCAGCCGATCTGCCCGGCCAGCCGGATTCGCTGCATCTCGCCGCCGGAAAGCGTGGGGGCGGTGCGGTCGAGCGTGAGGTATTCGAGCCCGACGTTCTTCAAGAATTGCAGCCGGCCGCGAATTTCCTTGAGCACGTCGGCGGCGATCTTCTGGCCCGTCGCGTCGAGGTCCAGTTCGCCGAAGAACTCCTCGGCCTGCGAGACGGCCATCGCACAGACGTCGGGCAGCGAGCGCTCGGGGCGATCGGCGAACGCCGCCACGCGGCTGGCCAGCGTGACGGCCCTCGCCTGCGGGTTCAATCGCGCGCCGTGGCACTGCTGGCAGTCGAGAACGCACATGCACTTTTCCAACTGGCGTCGCTGCAATCGGCTGTGTGTGGTTCGATACTGCGAGAGCAGCTTGGGGATGATGCCCTCGTATTGGCCGCCCCATTTGTGTCCGGCCGTGCCGCTGCGCCAGGTGAAGGTGACGTGCTCGTCGCCGGTGCCCCAGAGCAGGGCGTGTTGCAACGTCGGATCGAGCTCTTCCCACGCGGTTTCGAGCACCGCGCCGGGCGGCAGGTGGTTCTTTCGCTCCAAAGTCTCGGCCACGCCGCGATAGATGTGCCGCCGCCAGCGGCCCATGTCGCGCCACGAGCCGACAAGTTCGATGCACCCCTGCTGGAACGACCGGCTCGGGTTGGAGATCAGCCGTTGGGGATCGAAGGTGTAGATTTGCCCCAGGCCGTCGCACTCGGGGCACATGCCCTGCGGACTGTTGAAACTGAACAACTGCGGGCTCGGCGGCTCGAAGCTCAACCCGCAGTGCGTGCAGGCGTAGTGGGCGGAGAGGGTCAGGGGAGAGAGGAGAGGGGAGAGGGGGAGACGGGGAGACTCGGAGCCGGCAGCAAACACAGCCTCTCCTCGTCTCCCCGTCTCCTTGTCTCCCAGTCTCCCCGTCTCCTTGTCTTCCCCTCTCCCCTCTCCCCTCTCCTCTCTCCCCTCATCCTCTCCCGCCACCACGAGATTCCCGTTGCCCAGCCGCAGCGCCAGTTCCACCGCTTCGGCCAATCGCGGCCGCACCTTGGGGCCGGCCACCAGCCGATCGACCACAACCTCGATGTTGTGCCGCATCTGCCGGTCGAGCCGCAGATCGTCGCTGAGGTGAACCACGCGGCCGTCGACCCGCGCCCGGGCAAAGCCCTGCTTCAGTAGATCGGCGAACAGGTCACGATGCTCCCCCTTCTGACCGCGCACCAACGGGGCCAGCACCAGAAACCGCGTGCCGACGGGCAGGGCGAGAATCCGTTCGAGAATCTGCTCGCGCGTCTGCGCCGTGATCGGCCGGCCGCACTGCCAGCAATGCCCCCGGCCGACGCGGGCGAAGAGCACCCGCAGATAATCGTAGATTTCGGTGATCGTGCCGACGGTCGAGCGCGGATTCTGCCCCCCGCTCTTCTGCGAAATCGAGATCGCCGGATTCAAGCCCGAGATAAGGTCCACGTCGGGCTTGGGCATCTGTCCGAGGAATTGCCGGGCGAAGCTCGACAGACTCTGCACGTAGCGTCGCTGCCCCTCGGCATACAGGGTATCAAAGGCCAACGAGCTTTTCCCCGATCCGCTCACTCCGGTGAAGCAGATCAGCCGATTGCGGGGCAGCAATAGATTCACGTCACGGAGGTTATGCTCTCGTGCGCCGCGAATGAGGATGTCGGAAGCAGGCATGTAGGATTGCGTGATCGCAGGAACCCCCCCGTTGCATTTGCGGACAGGGGCAACTGTAGGCCTATGTCGGGACGAATCCTTCATTGTAGCAGAACCATCGCCAAGTTCGACGGCGCGGAAGCTGGCGGGGAGGGCCAACCAGTTCTTCACAACGGGGCTGTAGGAGGCGGCTGCTGTCGCCGATTTTGCCGCCTTTTTTTGGGTGCTCGGCGACAGGAGTCGCCTTCTACAGTCCCGCTCCTCGCCATGTTACCTATTTTCACAGATCCAGGCCCGTTAAACTTAATGCTACCGGCAAATCTTGCCGATGCGTTAAAAGACGAACAATCGTTTTGTTCCATAAACTCACGCTGACCGTTTAGGTCAAACGTTAATTTTAGGGGGGGAGCCATGACGGCGAAGTTGATCTCGGTGTGGTGTGCCGGCGCGCTTGTTGTCGGCGGAGTATTCTGGATGGGTCTGCAGCCGTCTTGGGCAGCCGATCAACTGCCGGCCGTGAAACAGCCCATGACTGTGCTCGGGATGGCACCAGCGTCTGGTCCCACTCCCGTTGCCACGTCCCCGGTTCCCGGTGCGGCCCCGACGGTCACCCCGGCGCCCGCTGCTCCAATGATCGTCGCACCGCCGGCGACAAACCCGGCGCCGGAAAGCGTCCCAGCCCCTGAGGGGGCTGCGCCGGCGAATTCGGAGTGCGCCGAGGAGGGCGAGTGCGCCGACTTCTGCGGCGCGGCGGTTTGCAGTCCGCCGGGCAAGTACTGGCTGCGGGCCGACTACTTGGCGTGGTGGACCAGCGGCACGAAGCTGCCGCCCCTGGTTACCACCAGCCCCAGTGGAACGCCGGCGGACCAAGCGGGCGTGTTGGGCATCCGGGCACGACGGTCCTCTTCGGCGACGCCACCATGGGCGACGACATGCGCTCGGGTTTTCGCACGACCTTTGGAATGTGGCTCGGCCCCTGCCATCGTTGGGACGTCGAGTTCGACTATCTCTCGCTAGGCGAGCGGTCGAACGAGTTCAGCATGTTTTCCACCGGCTTCCCCATTCTTGCCCGCCCCTTTTTCAATGTTGAGACCAATGCGCAGGCAAGTGAATTGGTCGCCTATCCCGGCGTGCTTCAGGGAACCGTCGCGGCCGTTGCCAGGACGTACCTTCAAGCCGCAGGCATGACGTTCAGCCGCAATCTATGCTCCTGCGATTCGTGCTGCGAATCGTGCGACTGCTGTGAAGAGACGTGCGGCGGCGCCCCGGCCTGCTGCCCGCCGCTGCTCCACTGCTGCCGAACCGATCTCCTGATCGGCTTTCGCTACTACAACCTCGCCGACTTCGTAGGCGTTACCGAGGATCTCGGCGTTACGCAACCAGGCCCGTCGCAGGGCACTGCCATAGGAGTCAGCGACAACTTCCGCGCCAGTAATAATTTCTACGGAAGCGAGATCGGCTTGCGCACGCAGATCTATCGCGGCCGATGGTCGTTTGAAGTCCTGACGAAGATCGCGATGGGCAACAACCATCAAACGATCACCATCGACGGCCAAACCACGATTACGCCCTTGGGCGGAACCACACAGACCTACGATGCGGGCGTTCTCGCCGGCGGCACCAACGGCGGCGTCTATCAACGCGACCAGTTCACGATCATCCCGCAGTTGGGATTGGAAGTCGGCTATCAGCTCAATTGCCACTGGCGGGCGTATCTCGGCTGCGATCTGCTCTACTGGGGCGCCGTGACGCGGGCCGCCGACCAGATCGACTTGAACCTCGATCCGCGGAACTTCCCGCCCATCACCGCCCAGGGCCTGCCCTTCCCGCAGTTCCCCGGCAAGACCGATGCCTTCTGGGCGGCGGGCCTGCACCTGGGCTTGGAGCGGCGGTTCTAAGCCGCCTCGCGTGATGATCCCTTCTCCCTTTGCAAGAGGCCATAATCGGTCCGCTCTCGCTTTGGGAAAGGGAAGATCGCGAAGACACGCGCTATCGTGTCAGAACCGGCCGGCGGAACGGCATCTTCTTCCGAATGGTGGCGTTTTCGCTGAGCACTCGCTGGGCCTTTGCCAGATCGTTGACCCGGATAACGGCCAACATTCCACCTTTGACCTTGCCGGCGCCGTCGAATCCGCAATAGGCATAGTCGATGTTCAGATGTTCGGCGGCGAGCCGCTCGCAGACCTTGCGGAACCCGCCCGGCTGATTCGGCATATCGACCAACAACACGTCGGCGGCGTCATAGCGGATGCTTAGCTTCTCTAAAACCTGCTCGGCGGCGGCGACGTCGTCGGGCACGAAACGAACGGTCCCTCGTTCGCCGGAATCCACCACCACCAATGCCCTAAGATTGACCTTCTCCTTGTTCAACGCCGTCAGCACGTCAGCGAGTCGCCCTGGTTTGTTGACCAACGAAACCGACAATTGCCTGGCCGTTTGCATTGCGACGATCCTTTCGTGGAGTTCAGACCAACTGGAAAAGACGCCGGAGCCCACGATCGCGAATCGGGCCCCATTAAGATCATAGCAGTCTAGCGAAGATGGTCAAAGCAATTGCCGCGGCTGCGACGAGAATAGGGTGGACACTTCGCCTATTTCGCCCGATTTATCCGCGCGCCCTACCGCTACGGCTGCATGGCAACAACGGTCGAGGGGCGTGAATCCGGCCGCTGTCAACGTGGCACATGACCGATAGCCGGGAGCCGATAGCTCCCGGAGGGCCGCGGCAGACCCGCACGCTCCGGGAGTCGTTGACTCCCGGTTATTGTATCTTTCCCTTTCTTCGCCCTTTGGGGGAACTTCTCACGGCGGCGAATCGTCCCATAATTAGTCGAGTGTAACCATCTCGCGCCCTTACCCCCCTGGTCAGGAGGAATAGCCATGCGCCGTCCATTGATCTCCATCGCCACAATTTTGTTGTTCCTGGCGCCCGCCGCTGCGCGGCGCAAGGGCTGTTGGTAGTCGTCAATCCAAGCCAGCAGGTCCGACTGCCGCGTCCGATCGTCATCTGGCCGCGGCCCTACCCGATTCCTCACCCCACGCCGCCGCCGATCAGCTATAAGATCAAGGAACTCGACGTGCAGGCGCGATTGGTCGATCAGGTGGCGCAGGTTCAAGTGTCGCAAACCTTCGTCAACACCGGCAGCCAGCCGATGGAAGTGTCGTTTGTCTTTCCGCTGCCTTACGACGGCGCCGTCGAGCGGATGACGCTGATGATCGACGGCCGCGAGTATCCCGCCAAGCTGCTCGACGCCAAGGAAGCCCGGCGGATGTACGAGGAGATCGTGCGAAAGAACCGCGATCCGGCGCTGCTGGAATGGCTGGGGACGGGCTTGTTCCGCACCAGCGTTTTCCCGGTGCCGGCCGGGGCGAGCCGCACCGTCTCGCTCCGCTATTCGCAACTCTGCCGCAAAGAGCAAGGGCTCACCGACTTCCTCTTCCCGTTGAGCACCGCGAAATACACTTCCGAGGCGGTCGAAAAAGTGAGCATCCACGCGACGATTGAAAGCCAGGAGGAGATCAAGAACGTCTACAGTCCGTCGCATGCCGTCGAGGTCAAGCGGCCCGACGCGCACCACGCCACCATCGCGTTAACGGCCAAAAATGAAGTGCCCGCCGGCGATTTTCGCCTGCTTTACGACGTGGGCAAGGGAAAGCTGAGCACGCGAGTGTTGAGCTATCGGCCCGACCGCGGCCAAGACGGCTATTTCCTGCTGCTGGCAAGTCCCGAGATCAAGGCCGACGGGAGCGCGGGCGTCCCGCCCGCGTCGGGGAGCGTGCCCCTGTTGGCTTCATCGACCGAGCACAAGGCCCGTGCGGCAAAACCGCAGGTGAAGACGGTGGTGTTCGTGATCGATCGATCGGGCAGCATGGCCGGCACGAAAATCGAGCAGGTGCGGGCGGCGCTGAAGTACGTGCTGAACAACCTGCACCAGGGCGATCTGTTCAACATCGTCGCCTACGACGATCAGGTCGAGGCGTTTCGGCCCGAGTTGCAGCGGTTCAACGAGAAGACGCGGGAAACGGCGCTCGGCTTCGTCGAAGGGCTTTATGCCGGCGGCAGCACCGACATCGACGCCGCCATGCGCGTCGCGTTGGCCCAAATCCGCGACCCCAAACAGCCCAGCTACGTGATCTTCCTGACCGACGGCCTGCCGACTGCCGGCGAAACCAACGAAATGAGAATCGTGGCCAACGCCAAGGAACTCAACAAGAATCACGCGAGGATATTTGCGTTCGGCGTCGGCTACGATCTGAACAGCCGGCTCCTCGACAAACTCGTGCGCGAAAACTACGGCCAAAGCGAATTCGTTCGGCCCAACGAGGACATCGAGGCTTACGTCAGCAAACTCTACAATCGCATCGAGTCGCCCGTGCTGACCGGCGTGCGGCTCCAGTTCGTCTTCGACGCGATCAAGACCTCGGAAGGCGATCCGATCAATCGCGTCTATCCGAAAGACTCGTTCGACCTGTTCGCCGGCGAGCAACTCGTGGTGGTCGGGCGATACCGTAAGGCGGGCACGGCGAAGGTGATCGTGCAGGGCTCAATCGGCGAGCTATCGCAGAAGTTTGATTTTCCCGCCACGCTGGTCGACAAGAGCAACGACGACGGTTTCGCTTTCATCGAGAAGCTCTGGGCCGTCCGCCGCGTGGGCGAAATCCTCGACCAGTTGGACCTGAACGGCCAAAACAACGAATTGGTGAAGGAATTGGTCGATCTGGCCACGCAGCATGGAATCCTCACGCCGTACACCTCGTTCATGGCCGACGAGAACACCAATCTCCACGATGTCGCTGCTAACATGGGGCGAGCGGGAGGTCGGCTGAGCGCCCTGGGGCAATCGTCCGGGGCGGGTGGCGTCGCCCAGCGGGCAATGAAGGGCGGGTACCAGAACGCTCCCCAGGCCCCCGCGTCGGCTTCGGCGCCAATGGGGAGCTTCGATCCCGCCGCCGAAGGCTCCGTAGACTTCGCCGGCGCCGCCGGCCGCGAGGCGAAGTCCGCCGAACAGAACATGCGGAACATCGGCAACCGCACCTTCTTCCGCCGCAACGGCCAGTGGGTCGATTCGCAGGTCACAAAATCGCAGGAGGCGAACGCCCGGCGAATCAAGCAGTTCAGCGACGAGTACTTCCAACTCGCCCAGACGCAAGGCCGGCGGCTTTCGCAGTACATGGTCTTCGACGAGCCCGTGCTGCTGACCCTCGACAATCAGGCGTACTTGATCGAGCCGTAGATGATTGTTGATTGAAAGTCGCTTGCGGCTTCGCAGCAGGGGACTGTCCCAGTTTTCGTGTCGGCGAAAATGGGACTGTCCCCTTTGCCGGGATTCGTGAGGATCGTTCCGCTTTTGCCGATTCTGCCGCTCGCATCGCCGCTGCGAGCGAGCTTTCTATTCTCCGCCGAGCCGCCGGTAAGGTACGGTCTAGTTGGAGGAATCTGACATGACCGACGAAAACACGAATCCAGCCGTCGAATCTCCGCATGAGGGGTGCTCGCCCGCCGAGGCCGTGCGACGGGCCAAGGCCGAAATGGAAAAGGCACACGCCTTCTACGAGCACGTTCGCGAGCAGGCGGCCGAGCATCTGAAAGAGGTCCGCGAAAAGAGCATCGGCGACGTGCTCGACGGCACGCTCGACGCCGTGAAGCGCCACCCCGGCACAAGCCTGACGCTGGCCGCCCTGTTCGGCTTCCTGCTCGGGCGTTTGTTCCGACGATAAAAACCTTCCATAAAAATCAGCAATAGCCGGGAGCTAACAGCTCCCGGAATGTGCGTAAGTCCGTGGTGTCGCTCCGGGAGCTGTTAGCTCCCGGCTATTGCCGTTTGCCGCAACCACTTTCATCCATGTCCATGCAAGCCAACGACGACATTCTCCGCCGCAAACGAGAGTTGCATCTGCGCATCGGGCGGTCGCGGCGGCGCATCGACGGACGGCTCCGCGCCACGCGGGACGAGGCCCGGCAGTTGCTCTCCTGGCGAACCTACGTCGCGCGGTATCCTCTGTGGGCGATGGCGGCTGCGCTGGGCGCGGGCATGACCGCATCGAGCTTGTTCCGCCCGGCTCGAATCACACGCTGGCTCGGCCGCTCGTTGCTGCGGCAGGCGTTCGGCGGATTCCAACAGCAACTCTGGAATGAGTTGAGCCGCCTTTGGACCAAATCAACTCCGGACGAGACGTAATGCCGCGATGAACGATTCCAACAAGCCGCTGTTGGCCGACGTTCGCGAGGAGCTTGGCTCGCTGGGGGCCGAGCTGCGCGAAATGGCCGCCGCTCGCTTGGAATTGGCTCGTCTGGAAATCGCTGCTGATCTGCTTTCGGCCAAGCGTCTGGTGGTTGCGTGCGTGGTGGTCGCGGTCATGTTTCTGACGGCCCTGCCGCTGGTGGCCGTCTGGCTGGCGGAAGTATTGAGCGAACTGACTCGCATTCCTCGCGGCGGCTGGCTGCTCGGCTTTGCCGCCTGTCTATTCCTGGCGTCAGGCATCGGCGACTATGTGGCCTGGCGCCGCTTCCGCCGTAACTTCCTCGGCCTGAGAGAGACGCTGGAAGAACTGCGGGAAGATGTGCTCTGGCTCACAGAAAAGAGCGAAACGGGGAAGGCGGCAACGGAAACTGCAAGCCAAACAGGACAATAGCCGCGTTTATTATCACGGTGGGGCAGACATTCTTGTCTGCCAGATGTGGCGGATTCTGCCTGGCAGACAGGAATGTCTGCCCCACCCCTCATTCCGCGTTTTCAAGAAATCGCTTCGCCTCTCGCCCCGCGGCGTCGGGATCGTCGATGTAAGGATACAACTCGACGGTGATCCAGCCCTGGTAGCCGCTCTTGGCGATCTCCCGCAGAACGGCCGGGAAGTCGATCGCCCCCTGGCCCGGCACGAGATGGGCGTGGCGGCGGGTGGCGGCGATGTCTTCGATGTGGTAATGCTTGGTGTGGGCGGCCATCGGGCCAATCCAGTCTTGCGGCTCCTGTTTCATGCAGAACGCATGGCCGATGTCGAAATTGAGCCCGACCCAGGGCGAGCCGACGCGGCCGGCGAACTCGAGGTATTGCTCGAACGTCTCGATCAGCAAGCCCGGCTCCGGCTCGATCAGCAGGAAGACGCCCAACTGCTCGGCCGTTTCGACGCAGGGCATGAACTCTTCATAAAACACGTCGGCGGCGGCGTGCCAGGATTGCCCCTCGGCCAGCGGCCCGCCCGGCTCGGTCTGGATCGACGCCGCGCCGAGTTCCTGGGCAAGCCGCAGCGCCCGCTTGGTGTGTTCGCGGCGGATGGCTCGGTAGTGCGGATCGGGCTCGATCCACGATGGATGCCAATACGGCTGCCGCGGATCGGCCACGGCGTTCATCATGAAGCCGTTGACATTTGAGATCGCCAGCCGGTGTTGTTCCAGGCATTCGCGTATCGCCCGTTTTCGCCCATCGAGCAATCCCGCCGGCCAGGCATGGGGCACGTCGGCCAGCAGTTCCAGCCCCGCATAGCCCAGCGCGGCGATGCGAGCGATGGTCTCCTCGATCGAGAAGTTCTGGTAGGCGTTGGAGCTGTAGGCGAGACGCATAGTGGGCAGTCGGCAGTGGACAAGCCGCTTGTGGCTTCGGAAGCAGAATCACCAATCGGGAAAAAACTTGCTCATATCTTCCCCGCCGTTGATGGTAGTAAGAGCTTTCAGAAGGCCGGCAGGGAGTTTATTGGGGAAGATCGCCGACACGCTTCCGTCGGCGAACAAAACACTTACAACACCCGGCGATTGGTGGGCGCTTCTCATACATGGACGAGATTGACCCCCTGTCTTGAAACTCATTTCCGAAATGTTTAAGTCTCGCGGTTCCGTCCAGCATATCCCCGAGTGCGACATTTCGACGACGATGATTGTGGTGTGTGGATCGTCGGTGATTTCTTTGCTCTTCCTGGCGGTTGGACCGTCTGATATGGTATTTGCTCCGACGAGCATTACATAACTGGTATCGCATTGGCCACGGTCGAAATCGCCAGGACAATAGTACGGTCCATGGTTCTCCATCTTCCTGGCGACCATCATGTTCTTTGGACTGTTCCACGGCTGGCTAAAGTCGTATTGAGCGTAAAGGCTGGGATCGAGGAATTCCACCAAGAGCATCCGCCAACTGTGCATCGGGTGTCCTTGCTTATCGACGGTATACGCGGGCGGATAACATCTGTACTTCCCAATGTAACCGCTCATGGCCGCATAGATTTGCTTGAGGTTGTTGCAGCACCTTACTCGTCGCGCGGCCTCGTGGCATGGTGAAATCGCCGGCAGCAATAGAGCAATAATCACGAGAAATAGGAACACTCCAGCAACCGACCATACACAGCCACCGCAGCCGAGGAAATTGCGTCGTGCGGGCAGGCAGTCCGCAGATCCCGGTATGCGGTCTTGGTCGCTCATCGGGCAGCCCTCACGTCGTCGGCAACGCTTTCTTCCAACGTCTTGATTGTAATCTCTTCCCACATCGGGGGGAAGGCATTCGCCGAATCGCGGTTTCCTTTGCGGCCGTGTTTCTGTATAATCCCCGCGATCAAGGTCTTTGGTGTCGTTATTGGGCCGAATCGACCCCCGCCAGCTCGCCTGGCGGGTGAACAGTTTGAACCGCTAAGAATGCTCCGCACCTCCCGCCACCCCCTGCCGGCTTGCCCGGCAGGTGAAGAAGTTTCTTTCGGCTTCGGCTACGGC
The DNA here is from genome assembly GCA_963719005.1 of uncultured Planctomycetia bacterium. Classification (GTDB taxonomy): domain Bacteria; phylum Planctomycetota; class Planctomycetia; order Pirellulales; family Thermoguttaceae. The sequence goes on along the minus strand of CAVRAR010000008.1, from coordinate 440,645 downwards.
TACGGACGGGGCAAGCGTTCCAAACTGGTCCACCTGCCAGACAAGCCGGCAGGGGTCGAAGGAGAATCGGAACCTTCGCTAGAGCGGTTTCACGATCGGTCTGGCGATATCTGGGTACACTTGGCAGGTTAGGACGGGCACTATGGCCACGCTCGCGTCGCCATATAGCGGTTTTCCTCGGGAAAACATGCCCGCGGTAAGCTTGGGCAGGGCACGCAACACGCTACACCTAAAATGAAACTGCTCTAGCCTGCCAAACTGATCCACCTGCCAGACAAGCTGGCAGGGGTGGACAGCCCCGATAACGTTGCTGAAATCCCGCGATTCGCGTTTTTGTCCAACATAAGGAGACCCAGCCACGAACGCTTTGCGAGTGGGGATCGGATACGATCTGCATCGGCTCGAGCCCGGCGGGCCGCTGCGGCTTGGAGGGGTCGATATTCCGCACGAGCGGCAGTCGATCGGGCATAGCGACGGTGACGCCCTGCTGCACGCCGTGATCGACGCCCTGCTCGGGGCCGCCGCCTTGGGCGACATCGGACTGATGTATCCCGACACCGATCCCGAAAACCGCGGCCGCGACTCGGGCGAAATGCTCGCCGACATCCTCGAATCGGTCAAACTGCTCGGCTGGGACATCATCAACATCGACTGCATTGTTTTCGCCCAGCGGCCCAAGCTGCTGACGCATCGCCAGACCATTCGCCAGCGGCTGGCCGACATCCTCGGCATCGAGGTCGAGCGCGTCGGTCTGCAAGCGAAGACCGGCGAAGGCGTCGGGGCTATCGGCAACGAGGAGGCTATCGCCGCACAGTGCGTGGCACTGCTGGGAGTCAAGGAGGAATGACGAAATCCGAATGACGAATGACGAAAGAATGACGAAATCCGAATGACGAAAGAGTGGTCTGTTCCTCTGGATTCGTCATTTGTGCTTCGTCATTCTTTCGTCATTCGTCATTCGAGCTTCGTCATTCTCCAAGTAACCCCGATCTCCAAACACTCATCGAATCACCATGCTCCGCGTCTACAACACCCTGACACGAACGAAAGAGCCCTTCGAGCCGGTCAACCCGGGCACGGTGGGCATTTATCTCTGCGGCCCGACGGTCTACAAGCCCAGCCACATCGGCCACATGGTCGGCCCGGTCATTTTTGACGCCGTGAAACGCTACCTGGCCTATTCCGGCTACAAGGTGACGCTGGTGGTGAACATCACCGACGTGGACGACAAGCTGATCGCCGAATCGAACGGCCGCGGCATTCCCATGGCGCAACTGGCCAAGGAGATGACGGCCGATTACATGAATAACCTCGCGGCCCTGGGCGTGGACGTGATCGATCACTTCCCGCGTTGCACCGAGACGATCGACGAGATTATCAAGTTCACGCAGACGCTTGTCGAGAAGGGTTTTGCGTACGAGGCGCAGGGCGACGTCTATTTCGAGGTCGCCAAGTGTCCCGAGTATGGCAAGCTGAGCCATCGCGGCATCGAGGCCACGCAAGGCGACGGCGGCGGCATGGCCGAGCGAAAGCGGGCCGGCGCCGATTTCGCCCTGTGGAAGTCGGCCAAACCGAGCGAGCCGTCGTGGCCAAGCCCCTGGGGTAACGGCCGGCCCGGCTGGCACATCGAATGCTCGGCCATGAGCCGCAGGTTGCTGGGCGAATCGTTCGACATCCACGGCGGCGGGCTCGACCTGATGTTCCCCCATCACGAAAACGAGATCGCCCAGAGCGAATGCTGCCACGGAAAGCCGATGGCCAAGTATTGGATGCACAACGGCCTGATGCAGGCCAGCAGCGAGGTGGGCAAACTGGGCGGACGCAACACCCGGCCCGCCGAAGGCGATCTAGCCGCCCAGGAAGTCGGCAAGATCAGCAAGTCGAAGGGCTCGGCTCCCTTCCGCAACATGCTGAAGCAATTCTCGGGCGAAACGATCCGCTTCTTCGTCCTTTCGACGCAATACCGCCGCCCGATCGACTACAGCGAAGAGCGTCTGCGCGAGGTCGAGACCGGCATGGACACGTTTTATCGACTGTTCAAGCGGTACGAGCGGATTAGCGGCGAGAGCTACTACGATCTTGCCGCGCCCGCGACACGAAAAGCCGGGGACTGTCCCGATTTTCGCCCCAGCGAAAATGGGACTGTCCCCCTCAATGCTCTGCTGGCGGCCGTCGCGGAGCTTCGCAATCGATTCCTCGAAGCAATGGACGACGATTTCAACACCGGCGGCGGCATTGGGACGCTGTTCGACCTGGTTCGCGCCATCAACAAGTATGCCGACGACGAGAGGCTCGAAGAGCCGGCCGGACGAACGCCCGAGCGGCTCGACGTGCTGCGCCGCGCCGTCACTGTTCTCCGCGAGCTAACCGGCACGCTCGGCCTGTTCCGCAAACCGCAGGAGGAAAAGGCCCCCGGCGGCGACGATTTGACCGGCAAGCTGATGACGCTGTTGATCGACCTGCGGGCCGAGGCCCGGAAACGGAAGGATTTCGCCACGGCCGACCGGATTCGCAACACGCTCGGGGAGATCGGGGTCGCGTTGGAGGATCGTCCCGGCGGGACGGAATGGAGCCTGAAGTAGTGGGGAAGTCGGAAGTCCTTGCTTCGCATTTGCGGCGTGGGAACGAGAGATGGGAACAAATAGGAATTATGAGAGTTATGGGAGCTATACGTCCCATGTCTTCTATAGCTCCCATTCAGTTCAACACCAAGCGTTTTCCTGCCCGTTTGCCGCCATTTCGCGGCAGCCACGATACCCCTTGAAGCGCCAAGCCCCCTTATCCAGCCCTGCATCTTCCGCTCTTGGCCCGATCGGCGAAATTTGCTACAAGGGCGGCGATCGTCCACGGAAACCAGGGAAAAGGGGACAGGCACCTTTTGCCGGAACGGCCCTTCGGGTGCTGCGCACAAAAGGCGCCTGTCCCCTTTTCCCGTGGAAACCACCTCAAGGGATTGCCCATTATGAACTTCGGTCGAGTCGTGCGGATGGCGATCCGCTACAAATTCACCTTCGCGGCCACGATCTTCTCGGCCCTGATGGTGGCCATCCTTTGGGGCGGAATCATCGGCGCGGTCTACCCCGTAGTCGAGGTGGTCTTCAAGAACAAGTCGATGCAGCAATGGATCGACGAGAAGATTGCCGAGAACCAAAAGAATCTCGCCGCCAAGACGTCCGAAATCGAGCAGTTGAAGAAACGGCTGGCCGCCGCCGAGAAGAACCGGCGACGAGGCGCTCGTCGGAGAAATCCAACAAGCAAATCCACAATGCGGAGGATGATCGCACCAAGGCGGACAACGGCCTGTGGGGAGCGAAAATCGCCAAGCCGTACATCGACGCCTATCTGCCGGCCGATCCATTTCAAACGCTCGTGTTCATCACCGTCTTCCTGTTTATCGGAACGGTGGTCAAGGACTTTTTCCTGGTGGCCAACAACGTGCTGACCTCGCGTCTGTCGCAACTGGCCACGTTCGATTTGCGGAAGATGTTCTATCGCCGCACGTTGCGGATGGACCTGGCCACCTTCAGCGAAGACGGCACCGCCGATCTGATGAGCCGGTTCACGAACGACGTCAGCCAAGTGGCCAAGGGATTGGACTCGCTGTTCGGCAAGCTGATCCGCGAGCCGCTGAAGATGTTCGCCTGCCTGGCGGGGGCGGCGTTCTTTAGCTGGCGGCTGCTGCTGCTGACGTTGTTCATCACGCCGGTGGCCGCCTTCTCGATCCAATGGCTGGCCAAGATGCTCAAGCGGGCGAACCGCCGGGCGATGGAAGAAATGGCCGGCATCTACACGACCCTCGAAGAAACCTTCCGCAGCATCAAAATCGTCAAGGCGTTCACCACCGAATCGCAAGAACGCAAGCGGTTCCACAACAACAACAAGAGCTACTACCACAAGTCGATGCGCATCGCCCGCTACGATTCGCTCACGCATCCGATGACCGAAGTGCTGGGCATCGCCACGATCTCGGTGGTGATGATCGTGGGCGGATGGCTGATCTTGCCGACGCGACGAAGCCGACGCTGCTGGGAATGAACTTGAGCAATTGGCGCATCGGCCAGAGCGCCATGCTGACGTTTTTCGCCCTGCTGGCCGGCATGGCCGACCCGCTGCGGAAGATGTCCGACATTTTCAGCAATCTTCAGGCGGGCTTTGCCGCTTCCGACCGGATTTTCGCGCGGCTCGACCGCCAGCCGACGGTGCGCGATCCGAAGCAGCCGGCCCCGTTCCAGCGGCATCACCGCGAGTTGTCGTTCGAGAACGTCGGTTTCGCCTATCAGCCCGACAAGCCGGTGCTGGAAGAGGTCAACCTGAAGATCGCGTTCGGCGAGACGATCGCCATCGTCGGCCCGAACGGCTGCGGCAAGAGCACGCTGGCCAACCTGATTCCGCGTTTCGCCGATCCGACGACCGGCGTGGTGAAGGTCGACGGCGTGCCGCTGGCCGAGATGCGGCTGCGCGACGTTCGCGGCCAGATCGGACTGGTCACGCAGGAGACGATGCTCTTCGACGACACGATTTTCAACAACATTCGCTACGGCACGCCGCATGCCACGCGCGAGCAGGTGATCGAGGCGGCCAAGCAGGCCCACGCCCATCGCTTCATCGAAAACGAACTGCCCGACGGCTATGAGACCTCGGCCGGGGCGTTGGGCAATTGTCTTTCCGGCGGCCAGCGGCAGCGGATCGCGCTGGCCCGGGCGATTCTCCGCGATCCGGCCATTCTGATCCTCGACGAGGCCACCAGCCAGGTCGATCTGGAGAGCGAGCAGGCGATCCAGCAGGTGTTGGAGAAGTTCACCCGCGGCCGGACCACGATCATCATCACGCACCGTCTGGCCGTGTTGTCGTTGGCCGATCGGATCGTGGCGATGCAAGCCGGCCGGATTCTCGACGTCGGCCGTCACGAAGAACTGCTCGCCCGCTGCAGCCTCTACCACCGGCTGTACCAGATTCATTTCGACGATCTGAAGCAGACGGCGTAGACGGGTCTTGCCGCTTGGCCGGCACCGGGGCATCTGGTGAAACAGACCGCTTGACGTGAGCGGCCACAACGGCCTCACACATCGCAGATCGCCACGGCCTGTTCCAGGCTCTTCAGCGCGTCGGGCCGGGCGGGAATGAACTCCTGGCCGACGTAGCCACGGAAGCCGGTGGCGGCGATCGCCCGCATGATCTTCGCGTAGTCGAGCTTCTGCGTCTTGTCGATTTCGTGTCGCCCCGGCATCCCGCCGGTGTGGTAATGGGCGAAATAATCGTGGTGGTTGCGGATGTCGGCCAGCACGTCCTCCTTCATCATCGCCGCATGATAGATATCGTAGAGAATCTTCACACGCGGCGAGCCCGTCTGCCGGATCGCCGCGACGCACCACTTGGTCGAATCGCCCATGTAGTCCCTGTGGTCGATCGAGTTAAGCAACTCCAGGCAGACGGTCACCTTCTTCCGCTCGGCGTAGCCGGCGATCTTCTTCAGGCCGACGACACAGTTTTTGAGCCCCTCCTGGTCGTCCATGCCCGCGCGGTTGCCCGAAAGGGTGACCACGTTGGGGAATCCCGCCGTGGCGGTGGCGTCGATGCTCTTGCGGATCGCGGCCAAACACTCGGCGTGATTCTCGATCCGATTCAAGCCCTTGGGAATGCTGTGGCTGATGGACATGGCGCAGATCAGGCCATGTTTCTTCAGCGTCGGCCATTGGTCGGGCGTAGTCAGCTCGATCGATTTCAGCCCCATCTTCGCGCAGGCGGCCGCGAACCGATCGAGCGGCATTTTGGTCCACCGCAGATAGGCGTCATAGCACCAGAAGCAGACCGATTGCTTGATTCGCTTTTTGGATTCGGCGGCCAAGCCAGTTCCGGCAAGCGGCCAGACGGCACCGATGGCCGCCGCGGCTGCCGCGCCGCGAAGCATCGTTCGCCGCGTGCAGCGGCCCCCGTTCAACGAAAGGCTATCTTCGTGGTGTCGCATGGTGGTCTCCCGCTGGTTTCTGAAGTGTCTACAACGTTGATTATACCAGGAAGACAAGCGGGATCCGCCTCCCCATTTTTCTTCCGATTCGTTCCGTGGAAATCAGTGATACTCCCTTCTCCGGTTCTGTTCCCATACAACACCTCGTTTTTTCCCAGGAAAACGGTTCCTGACACCGTTTCCGCCCCCTTTTCCGCCCCACCTTTTCCGCCCTCTGAAGCAGACGGCGTAGACGGGTCTTGCCGCTTGGCCGGCACGGAAAAACCTGCTAAAATAGAGCGGTTAGACGTTCAGAGAGTTCCACGGGGAGGATGGGCTAATGACGACAGTGAATCTCGACGACGCCAAGTCGCATCTGGACAAGATCATTCTTGGACTCAATCCCGGCGAACAACTGGTCATCGTTCAGAACGGTGAGCCGCTGGCCATGTTGACCCGAAGCCGTCCGAAACAGTGGCCGTGTGCGGCCGGCAGCGCGAAAGACACCCGACACTGGATGGCGCCCGACTTCGACGCGCCGTTGGACGACTTTCGGGAGTACATGGAATGACGGATCTGCTGCTCGACACGCACGCGATGTTGTGGTTCTTCTGGGACGACGCGCGGTTGAGCGGAAATGCGAAATCGCTGATCGAGGACGCCGATAATCGAGAGTCGAAACGGGGACGCAGCTAGAATTGGCAGGATGCGCGACCGAAAACTAGCTGCGTCCCCGTTCCGACTTCCGTTCCGACCCTGCTTATCTGTCTTTCCTAGATTTGGTGTCACCTTTTTGTCTTGACACACCCCCCATTGGTGAGGTATAATAGTGTGGAATTCAATGCCGAGCCCTTTTGACGCCGGTTGCCTGACACGTTAGGCTAAGAGATTATTCTTCTCTGGCCGGGTCGGCTGTCAAGATTCGGCATAGCGATGCCCGACAAAAAAGCAGGAGGAATGATCGGGACTTCCACATCAGAAGGAGTTGGCGGCGGCGTTGTGATGCGTAAACCGCGGCACAAACGTGGAGCGATTGCCATGGCGGAAACAGATAGGCTAAAAGCTGAGATTGACACTTACTGCCGAGAAAAAGACCGACTTGTTGCCGAGAGTGAGGGAAAGTTTGCGCTCGTCCATGGACAAGAGGTGGTCGGCGTCTGGGATACCTACGAAGACGCCCTCAAGGAAGGATATGGCCATTTCGGCTTGGAACCGTTTTTGGTCAAGCACATTGAGGCCATTGAGCAAATCCATTTCTTCACGCGAGACCTCACGCTGTGCCAATCCTGAAAACGTCGTTGACGGCGACGGGCCCGTGCGTACCAGTGGCTATCGGTCTAACCCGGATTATTCACGCAACGCAAAAGCATCGTGAATTACCGATGCTTTGAAAAACATAGTGTCTTTGAGGGGTGCGTACTCAAGTGTCTTACTGTGTAACGACTTACAACGACATTCGTCTGGTGCATGAATAATGCGGGCTAAGCAAGCCGCGCATGGATGCGCTCACCAGACAATCTCTTCCGATACCGCCATTCGTTTTTACGGACGCTTTGATTGATACGGGGGCGAGTTGCACGGTTATCGACACTTCAATCGTACAGCGACTTGGTTTGGTTAGCACTGGCACAATCGACATTACCACCCCGTCAACTGGCAACGCCTATCACGCCTGCGACCAGTACGATGTGCTTCTCGCAATAATGATGGACAAAGGTCAAGTTCATCTTGCGTCCCTGACCATGCCAGTAATAGCAACCATCCTGGCCAATACGCCACACAAAGTTCTGATCGGCCGCGATGTTCTTGCGCGGGGAAGCTTCACCTACGATGGCCTATCGGGTCAGCTTACGCTGGCGTTCTGATCCAGCAACGCACTCTTGGCCCACTACCAACGGCTGGCACAATTTCAAGAGGGAAGCTGGCCGGGGGCGGTCTTGCGGGAGGCGACTGCCGTCGCCGATTTGCGGCGTCGCTTGTCGGCCCTGCGGCTTGGCAATCTTGACCACAGACGATTACCGCGCCCGTTCCTCGAAAATCAGTGATGTCCCCTTTTCCGTTCCTTTTTCTCAAATCGCGGGGCAACATCATGGCCGGTCTTGTTCCGTCGACGGCGATGCCCGGCGGGCCGAAGGCCCAGTCGTTCACCCAGCCCTGGGCAACGCCCAGGGGAGCGGTGGCGCCACGATTTTAGTGTCGGCCCAACGGGCCAACCGTTCCTCGCGGGCGAGCGATTGGCCCGTTGGGCCGAAAATCTTCAGCCGTCACCTCCGCACCCTGGGCGTTGCCCAGGGCTGGGAGAACGGTTGCCCCGTTGGGGCAAGAGCGTAGCGCCCGATACGGGCGTCGGAACGCGGACGCAGCTAGAATTGGCAGGATGGGCGACCGACAACTAGCTGCGTCCAGTAGGGAAAGCCGTCGGATTCAAACCGTTAGGCAGCTTCGCTGTACGCCCAACCGGTTGTTGCGCACATCGGTGAACGCCGCAAACCATTGTTGCCACGCGCGGCAAATTCGGGATTCGAGGACGGCTGCTACCTCGGCCGCGGCCGCATCATCGACATCACGCACCGCAACAAGCACGGCGTAGTGTTGGCGGGTAAAAACGCGCGAGCCGGCGTAGCCCTCAGCCAACGCGTCAGCAAGAAGCGATGCAACCTCCTCGTTGCGGGTTCGGTGATCGTTGTTGCCAGTGAAGTGGAGAGCAATGGAAAGTCCATCAAACGCGATAGTTCGCAACCAATCCCTGTGGTCGTTGCTCGATGTTTCCGGGCCCCGGCGATTGCGAATTCGGTACCGCATCGGATCCAAGAATGCAAGCCGCGCTCTGGGGGTTTTCGACTGTGCAATGAAACTCGATAACCCGTGCAGGGAGTCTGGATATGGCTCCTCACAAACTGAAATGGCAATTGAGCCGAGCCGTGAAGACTCAACGAGCCCGGCAGCCGCCACGTCACCGGTGATGTCGGTGAGCGGCGCGACGGCATCGCCGTAACGGCCATCGCGAATATCGTTGAGCCATAACCTTGGCGCGGCACAATTCTGCTGGCCCCAGGCACCGAGCACCAAGAGCGCCGCGTTTGGTCCCCGCCGACGATCGTAAGTGAGAACTCGACGCAACAATTGAGGATAGGCTCCGGCATCACGTATCGCCGCATCGCTTCCCCCTAATAATTTATCGAAAACGACGTCATTGAAGCCGGCGTTCTGAGCATTCGGCCTCCACTCGGAAAGTGGCGGCATGGCGAACGCGTTGACAAACTCGAGCGTTTCCCCCGAATCAGCGCAGCGCGTGAACAAATGGAAAGCCGCTTCGGTCACCATGAGGTTTTCGAGAAGTGTGCCTACATTCTGGATGGGCATGGGCCTCCTTGATTTTCAGAGTCGGAGAGTCGAAACGACGACGCACCCAGTATTGGCAAGTTGGGGCGGCTCGCGATAGGCTTCCGACATGCCAAGGCTGCGGAAAAGGTGCCAGGAACCCCCTTTTCTGAAACGGGAGCCAGTTTCGGAACGACGCTCACGCAGCAAGCCGCGATCTCCGTCCCTTCTCGCGTCCCCGACTTCAATAATCCGCCGCTTTCGATCCGCTGATCAGGTCGATGAACTCCTGATTCGACTTGAACTTCGCCAGCTTGCTGGTCAACTGCTCCATCGCATCGACCGGGTGCATGGTCGAGAGCGTGCGGCGAAGCATCGTTACGGCTCGAAGGGTTTCGGGCGAGAGGAGCTTCTCTTCGCGGCGGGTGCCGGATTGGCTGATGTCGATGGCGGGCCAGACGCGGCGGTCGGCCAGCTTGCGGTCGAGCACTAACTCCATGTTGCCCGTGCCCTTGAACTCCTGGAAAATCAACTCGTCCATGCGGCTGCCGGTATCGATCAGCGCGGTGCCGACGATCGTCAGCGAGCCGCCCTCCTCGAACAGACGGGCGGTGGCGAAGAGCTTTTTGGGGATGTCCATCGCCTTGATGTCGACGCCGCCGCTCATGGTGCGGCCGGTGTTGCCGACCCATTTGTTGAAGGCCCTGGCCAACCGGGTGATCGAGTCCATCAGCATCACGACGTCCTTGCCCATCTCGGCCAGGCGCTTGCAGCGTTCGACGACCAATTGGGAGAGGCGGACGTGGCTTTCGATGTCGCGGTCGAGGCTGCTGGCGACCACTTCGCCCTTGACCGCCCGCTTCATGTCGGTGACTTCCTCGGGCCGCTCGTCGATGAGCATGACGATGAGTTTGACTTCGGGGTAATTGGTGGCGATGCCGAGGCTGATGTGCTGCAAGAGGATGGTCTTGCCGGTTCGCGGCGGAGCGACGATCAACGCCCGCTGGCCCTTGCCCAACGGAGTCAGCAGGTCCATCACCCGCGTCGTCAAGGGCTCGGGGCCGACTTCGAGCTTGAGCCAGTATTCCGGGTTGATCGGCGTCAGTTCGTCAAAGCTCTTGACGTTTTTGTAGTCGTCGGGGGGCATTCCGTCGACGTCGGTGATTTCGCGGAGCCGGGGGCCTTGCTGGCGTCGTCCCGCCTGCACCATGCCATTGATGAACAACCCCTCGCGGAGGCCGTACTTCTCGATCATGCTGCCCGGCACGAACGGGTCGGTCATTTCGCGAGCGTAGTTATTGTCGGTACCTCGCAGGAACCCGTAACCGTTTGGGTGCAGTTCGAGGATTCCGCTGCCGGGCTCGACTGGGCCGGGCTCGCCGTTGTCGACAGGTTCGACATTGCGGTTCTCGCCATTGTTGGCCGCCGCCTGGTAGGGCCGGCTGGGCCGTTGTCGATAGCCGCGCTGATTAGAACCCTGAGTCGCGTTTCGGCCGCGCGGACGGCCTTTTTTCCTCTTGGACATATCCATATACAACTAGTGACGACTCCTGATACGCGGTTGCATGAATGCGAACCGGGCCGCGTTTAGAACCAATTCCCAAGTGCCAAAGATTGGACGCCCGTCTTGGGAACCGGGCATCACACGTCAAGAAGTCACTTACGGTGCAGCGACAATCTCCGCTCCGCTCCTGCGCAGACTGCTTTCAGGCGGCACGCCGAGAGCATTCTGTCGGTCAACAGCAGAAAGCTTGGGTCGAGAGGCGACTTTCTTCCCTCACCAGGATAATTCCCTTGGGCGAGAGCAGCCCCACGATTCCAGATCTGGGGCCGAAAGCGCCTACCTGCCAGGCAGAACTCAAACAGTGGCCATCTTAACCACACAAGGGCTTATGTCAAGCCGTCCGCCACAGTTTCTTCTGAGAAACCCGACTGATTTATCATACAGCGCTGTCCTGTCCCTGGCAAGCCGAACGGCGGCGCGGGGCCAGATTTTCTCATAGTCCGCTCGCAGCGGTCATTTCTGGAGCGTCAAAGGGGATAGTCTCATTTTCGCTGACACGCAGATTGGGACAATCCCCGCCAATATGCCCAAACCGCCCGTTACGACCGCCAATTCCGCCATAAACGACACAGTTTTCCACCACTCCCGGCTAGGACCGTTCCGATAACAAAGGACGAATGGGAGCATCGCTCTGGAATTCCGTATGTAAGGATGGGTAAAATGAACAAGACGCTTGGTTTGCTGACGGTTGCAGTTGCCGCATTGCTGCCACCTTCGGTGGGTATGTCGCAGCAGGTCGTCCGCTGGGAGCCCACTCTCGAAAGCGCCCAACGTCTGGCGGCCCAAACCAACCGGCTCGTGCTGATCTACTTCTGCGGCCCCTCGTGCGCCTATTGCAGACGAATGGAGGCCGAAGTGCTCAGCCAACCGGGCGTGGCTGCGGCAATCAACGCCGATTACGTGCCGGTCAAGGTCACTGCCGACTACTTTCCCACGACGGCCCGGCGATACAACATCACCCACTTGCCCACGACCGTCATCACGTTGCCACAAGGCCAATGGGTCGATAGTAAAGAGGGATTTGCGGCCGCAGACGAGTATGTCGCTCATTTGGGCAAGGTGGCTGTTGATGTCAAACGCCGCCGCGAGGCGGTGCTTGCGCAAATGCAGACCGGCCCGACGCCGCCGGTGGTGAATCAGCCGATGGCGACGCAGCCGATGGCAAATCAGCCGACATGGAACCCACCGATAACGAATCAACCGTCGTCGGCGGGTCAACAGCCTTTCGGGCCGCCTGTCGTAACAAACGCTCCGCCGAGTTCGGCCGTGCCGGCGGGGATTTCGCTGCCTTACGGCAATTCACCGTATCCGATCGTTTCGCCGCCGACGACGGCACAACAGTCGCCGCCGCCGTTGATCCAACAACAGTCTCCGCCGATTCCACCGCAGTATCAGGCACAGGTCGCGGTCGCCCCACCGCAGAATAGCATGGCCCCGCACACTCCTCCCGGCAATCCGCCGGTGGGCCTTGAAGGCTGCTGTCCGGTCTCGTTGGTTGAGAAACAGCAGTGGGTGGCCGGCGATCGCCGTTGGGGCGTCAACCATCGCGGACGACTCTACTTCTTCGCCGGGCCCGAGGAACAACGCCGCTTCTTCGCCGATCCCGACCGATACGCGCCCGTAGTCTCGGGCAACGACATCGTCTTAGCCACCGACGGCCAAGTCGTGCCGGGAAGACGCGAATACGGGGTGTACTACCGAAACCGGGTGTATCTGTTTTCCGGTGAAGCAACCCGGGCCAAGTTTGAAGCGAATCCCGCCCCGTACGCGAATCAAGCGTTGGAGGCTCTTCGCGCCGGCGCCTATCATCCCGCCGGGCAATGGCGATAACGTCCGAGCAGCCCGCATTTTTCACCGTGCGCGGAGGTTGAGGCACCTGTGTGCCACTTGCTTCGCAGAAGCAGTGCGGGGCGCAACCTGCTGCCCCGGCACTGCTTGTTCCAAGCAGTGGCACACGGTGGGTAGAGATGCAGGCTAGCCGGGAGCCAACGGCTCGCGGAACGTTCGTAGGCACGTAGCCGCCAGTGGGAGCCGTTGGCTCCCGGCTATTTGCTATTCTTGAGCGACGTCGCTTATCTGGCGCTTAAGAAACGCGCGGCAGGTCCTTTTGGTAGATGCGATAGGTTTTGTAGCGTTTGCCGCCCACGGCTTCGATGGTGCGGTTTACCGAGTCGTTGTCTTCGAGCGTCCAACCGAGTTCCGCCCCGGTGTAGCCCAGCACGTTTTTGCCGTAGTCGAGGGTGTGCAGAATCAGCATTTCGGCGACGCCGCGGCGGCGATATTCCTTCAACACGTCGAGTACGACCATGCGTGCCGTCTTGACGTGCCGCTTGCGGCGCAACAGCCTCAGCAGCCCCAGCGGCAGCCCGAAACGGGTCAAGCGGCCATTCAAGGGGCGAATCGCCTCGTTGACGTCGGGCAGAGTGATCGAGAATCCGATGGTGCGGCCGTCGATCTCCGCCAGCAACACCTGATCGGCGATCGCCAGCTTCTTCAATTGTCCGGCCATGTACGCGAATTCGGCTTGCGACAGCGTGACGAATCCCCAAAGATTGCCCATCGCCGCGTTGTAGACCTGCTGGCAACGATTGACCTCGGCGTGGAAGTCGTTCAGCCGGAACGGCCGCACGCTGATCTTGCCTCGCCGGGCGAGCCGCTCGGCGCGCCTGCGCCATTTCGACAACAGATCGCGCGGGTCGACGAACCACCATGCGTAGAGATCCTTCGCCTTGCACAGGCCCCACGATTCCAGCAGCCCGGCGTAGTAGCGGCGGTTGTGGTTCATCATGACGCGCGGCGGCGTGTCGAACCCCTCGACCAACAGGCCGCACGGATAGTTGAGCGAATAGTCGATCGGGCCGCGAATGACGGTCCGGCCTCGCGCCGTAAGCCAGCCGGCGGCGGCGTCGAGCAGAGCGTGGGCCGTCGCCTGGTCGTTGTCGCAGTCGAACATTCCGAAACAACCGACGTTTTCGCCGCGATCCTGGTTGTAGCGCGGATCGTCGCTCACCAGGATTCGCCCCACCGTTTCGTCGCCCCGCGTCGCGATGAATTGCGCGGCGTCGCCGTGCTTGTAGAAGGGATGCTTGCGGCGGTTCAGGAACTCCTTGACTTCCATCAACAGCGGCGGCACCCAGTGCGGGTCTTCGGCGTAAATCCGCCACGGCAACCTGATGAACCGATCGAGGTCGCGGCGGCTGCGAACTTCGCGGACTTCGAGAGGAGCGGAGGATGAGGATAATGATGAATGAGGAATGATGAGTGATGAATGGGGAACGGGCCGGGTTTTTTCCGGCAATTCATCATTCATCATTCCGCATTCATCATTCTTTCTCTCCCCTCTCCCCTCTCCTCTCTCCACTTCTTCGTCCAGATCATAGAGCCGGTACGTCTTGGTGATTTTTGCGCCCCTTTCTTGAGAGCGCCGTAGGAGAGACGATTCGACTCGAGCACCCAGGAGAACTCCCCCTCTTCGAGTCCCCATTCCATCGCCTTCGGCACTAGGCCTTGCATGAGCACCAGCCCGATGCCGAAACGCTGGTACTCGGGCAGCACGTTGGTGCTGATCAGGCGGATGCGCTTGATCGCGCGGCGGTTGCGCAGCAGGTGGATGAAGCCGAAGGGGAGCAGGCGGCCGTCGATCTCCTTGATTCGCGGGTTGTAGTCGGGCAGGCCGAACGCCGCCCCCACCACGCGGCCGTCGATCGCGGCGCAAACGGTCATCTCGGGCACGATGATCTGCTTCAGCTCGCCGGCCAGTCGCGTCAACTCGCCGTCCGACATCGGCACGAAGCCCCACGTATTCGCCAGCGAGCGGTTGTAGAGATCCAGAAACATCTCCACGTCCTGCTGGAACCGCGACCGGTCCAACGGCCGCAGCTTGACGTCGTACCGCTCGACGATCTGGTCGGCGATCGGCGCCAGCTTGGCGGCGATCTTTGGCAGCATGTCGATGTGGCCCCAGAAGGCGTACAAATCCTGCGTCTTGCGAAAGCCGTAGTTTTCGATCAGCCGCTCGTAATACGGCGGGTTGTAGGTCATCATGAACGTCGGCGGCGAGTCGAACCCGTCGATCAGCAGCCCCAGTTCGTAGTTCAACGACGGGTTGGTCGGCCCGCGGAGACGGTGGATGTCCTGATCGTCGAACCACTGTCGGACGGCGTCGAACAGTCCGTTGGCGGCCTTCTGATCGTCGATGCAGTCGAAGAACCCAAAAAACCCCCGCCGCTCGTTGTAATGGACGTTGTGTCCCTGGTTAAGAATCGCGGCGATCCGCCCGCAGACTTCCCCATCACGAAGGGCCAGAAACGTTTGGCACGAATTCCGATCGTAGAACGGATGCGGCCGATAGTTGACCATCTCCTTCTGGCTGCCCCGCAACGGCGGGATCCAGTTGGGGTCGTCCCGGTAGAGCGTCCAAGGGAAATGGAGGAACTGTTTCTTTTGCCGGGCAGTCGTGACCCGTTGAATCGTGAGGTTTGACATGAGGGACGATTGTAGCGGGGAAAAGAGGGGGGCGTCAAGGCAAACTACTCGGCTTCGACCACGTGCGAGCGCCACTCGAACGTCGAGTCCTTAATCGCGCGGTAGTTGTCGTCCAACTCGGGCTGGAGGAGGACGATGGCGGAGAGGCGCCGGGCGATGTTCATCACGTCGCGGGCTTCTTCATCCAGCAAGGCCCGGCCCAGCAGTCCTTGCTCGCGGTAGCTCAGCCACTTTTTGATGACCTGATAGCCCCCGATGGTGTATCCCCAAACGTTGGCCGGGATGTTCCTCCAATAGGCCAAGTCGTTGAGATACACGTCGCAAGTGGTCGGGCCCAAGAGCGTCATGGCTTGATCGATGGAGAGCCCGCAAGCGGCGGCGGTTTCGGCGATGGCGGCCCGCTCGGTCTTGTCGTATTCACGTTGGACGACGCGTCCCTTGCCGGGCATTGTCGCACCGTCGCCGCCGGCACGTCCCCAACCGGCCGTGACGGCCAAATCGTCGGCGTTCGGATCGAGCGCGCCGCCGCCGACCTTGGCCGGCACGCCAATGCCTCGAAAAAAAGACGGAAGGTTGCCGGTCGTAACGCCGGGTACGTCGACCTCGGCATCGAGCAGCGATGCCACACGACGACCTAACTCGGATGACTTTTCCAGCAGCTTTCGTTTGTCGGACAGTGGAACACGCGGCCAATCGCGTCGAATGCCGTCGCAGTTGTCCGTTAGATATGCAGGACTGTAGCCAATCGCGAGGGCGTGCATCCAGACCGATTCCGCTTGTTCGTCGCTGGCGAAAGGAGGCCCGATCTTCAATCGCGTCAAGTACTCGCGGGCCGACTGCGACAGGTTGGCGATCGGCACGTCTTCCGGCTCTTCGCCCAAGAGCGCAAAGAGCGTCTGCACGCCTTTCTTGTCCAAACGGTCGCCATTGCGAAGCCGCAAGGGGAAGTAATAGGCGTGGCCGCGCAAGGCGTCGTTGTCGCCCAACAGGCCGGTGAAGGAGAACGGCACACCCTCAGGTGATGCAACGCCTGCGGGACGAGTCACCAAGAAGCGATTGCCCTTCCAACACTGCGCCCAAAGCAAGGGCCTCGGCTCATTCCAAACCGGGCGGACGGCGGTGTAGTAGCACCAACGCGTTTCAAACGGCCGAAGCGCGTAACGAACGATCCGATCCTCCGAAAATGACTCAGCCGCCAAGGCTTTTTCGCGGGCTCGCTTGGGATCGAAACGCGCCTGGTCGGCCGTCAGCGCCCGAGCAACCAGGCTGTATTGCTGCCAGTCGTGCTTGTTGTTGAAGTACGTCTTCATCCGCTCGGCAAGCGATTTGCGGTCGATGTCGATCAGCGCCCCGCCGCGCTTCTCCATCAAACCGTTGCTCGGCGGCAATGCACACAGATCAACAACCCGGGGCCAACTCGTGTATTCGGAAGAGACAGTCTCGGGTCGGAACGAATGGCGGTTCTCATCGCGAGGCTTGGCCGTGGCATACGCGGCGTTGAACCGTCTCTTGTTGAGGCTCGATAGCAAATCGGCGCGTTTATCGACACCCCAGAACTCTCGAAAACGGACGGTTGGCTTCTTGCGGCGTTCCGCATTGCGAACGACCACGCACACTGCCGTGCCGACGCGGATGCCCTCGCGGTTGTACTCCGTGGAAAAGACCGAAGGGTCGTGTTTGCCCTCGGGCGTCAGTTTGCCGGTTTCTCGGCTGTCGCCGTTCATGCAGTCGAACCACAGACAATCGAATTCGCTCAGGAACCGCTGCCGCATGACAACGAAGGACGGATCGCTGAGATAGGAAAAGTTCGAGATGAACGATACCACGCCCTTGCCGCTCATTTCGGCGATTCGTCGTTCCGCCAAGCGGAAGAATCGGACGTAGAGGTCATCCAGGTTGAACTTCTTGATTCCCCAACCGCCTTTGGGGATAGGCTTGTTCAATCCTTCCTTGTACGGCTCGACCAGGCCCTGTTCCTCCTCGGGACTCACGCCCGCAAAGGCGTTGTAGGGCGGGTTGCCAAGGATCACGAGGATGCGGGCATGTTGCTTGATCTTGTCGGCCGCGTCGCGCTCGGCCGCCAACTCGGGAAACAGGAACTTGGTCTTTGGCTCCTTGGGCGGCTCCCAGCCGGTCAGCGAATTAGTCAGGTATACGCCCACCCGTTCACGCTTCTCATCGCTCAGCGGCACGCCAAGCCGGTGGAGCAGCAGCCCGAGTTGCAGGTGCGAAACGACAAACGGGGCGGGCAGGATTTCGAAGCCGAAGACCCGCGTCATGGCCGCCTTCTTCAGGTCGGAAGCCAGCAGAGCGTCGCCACCCTTGGCCGTGAGCGTTTCGGCAATCTTCGCCAACACCTCGACAAGATAGGCCGCGGTGCCGCAGCAGGGGTCGAGCACCACAACGTTCGAATCGGCCAAACCGTCGGCCAAGCCCAACTCTTCGCGGAGCACGGTATCGACCCGGGCCACCTGATACTTGACGATCTCCGGCGGCGTGTACCAAACGCCCAACTCCTTGCGCAGGTCGGGGTCGAATGCCTCCAAGAACGGCTCGTAGAAGTATTGCACCGCGTGCTCGTCCTGAAACCGCTCGAAGAAGGCCGGCCGATCGACCCGATTGAGTGCGGCGGCAGCCCAATTAAGCACCTCGACCAGCCCGAGCGGGCCGAGACGGTCGGGACTGGCAACCTGATGGTACAGCGTGCGAATGAACGGCACATGAAGTGACCATTCGGCCTCGTGCCAATTGAACGTATCGGTCCGCCCCGGCCGCTGGCGATGCCATAGCACCCACGCCGAGAACACGCCATAGAAGATCGTCTGCACCAACGTGGAGCGGAAGAAATGCTCGCCTCGTTCGCCCGTGAATTTCATGCCGAGCGATTCTTCTAATGCCTCGCGCACGGCAGCCAGGGCCGGCAGGTCGCACAACTCCACCCGCGCTTTGGCATCGCGGGCGTAAGATGCCAGGAACCACGCCACATCTTGCGGGGAACACAGCGGCGCATTGGAGAGCATCACCCGCTTCAAATACTCGGCGAACCGCTCTCCGTGTTCGGCGGCCATCTTCTGCGGATGCACAGCGGCGGCCCAAAACGATTGCTCGTCGGCCGCCAAACGATAAACCTCCATCGGAGTCGGCTTGCCGTTAGGGCCGCGTCCCAACAGCAGGAAGTCGCGGAAATTCGTCACCAACACCAAACCATATTTGCCGCAATACCGCTCGACCTGTTGGGAACGGGCGATCTTCTCGACCGATTCCGACGTCGGCTTGGCCTCCAAGACGCCGCGCTCGGGCGGCTGACCTTGTTTCGGTTCTGCGTCGGAAGCCTTCTGAAACTGGCCCGCCGTGAACAGCCCGCCATCGGGCAAGCCTGCGCCGCGATTGGCAATGTTGATGACGCAGCGAACCTTCGGCTTCAGCGACTTGCCGATTTCGTCGAGCAGGTTGGAAATCGCCGGGTAGAAGGACGTTTCGGCGACGGCGGCGCCCGTGGATCGAATATCCCGAAGGTCTGTAAGGTATGTTTCCAGCGCGTCCATCCCGCTCGTTTTAGCCTAAACGAGTGGTGATGGCAAGCAGACCTCCTATCAGCGGTGTCCGGGATTGGCCGCGCCGGGGCGAGGTGCTATAATCCGGCTACAAGGGGCACTTCTTTCGATTTGCCCAGCCTAATGGCACATCGCCGGGGCCAAATGGCGTAACTTCATGCAATTCAGGAGGGCGGCCGATGCCTGTGGTAAAGAGCCGAGTGCTTCTTCCTGGGCACAAGCCCGAGGAACTGGTCCTCACGTTTGCTGGCAACATTGTGAAGCACCTTGGGGTACAAATGTACGCCGGCCGGCCTGTCCCGGCAATTGCAGAACTCATTTCCAACTCGTGGGACGCAGACGCGACGGAAGTCAATGTGTGCCTTCCCTTAGACGCGTCATGGGATCCAAACGACGATAGCCAATTCGTCGAGGTTTCCGACGATGGCAACGGTATGACGTGGGACATGGTCCGGTACGCATACTTGGACGTGGGTCGTGACCGGCGCGAAGTGGAGAGAACCGACAGATCCCCCGTTGGTCGCCCACTTCAGGGACGAAAGGGAATTGGCAAGCTGGCTGGGTTTGGCATTGCGGACACCTTGGAGGTCCAAACCGTTTATCAGAATCCAGACTCCAGCGTGAAAGAAAAGGTACTCATTTGGTTCAAGCTGGACCTTTCCGACCTTAACAAGGCCAAGCGGGGGCCTGCACCGGTTGAGGTGCTTTTTGCTGGTCCCATCAGCAAAGCGTCTGTGGGAGCCCGGAGGGTCAAGGGAACGACCGTAACGCTGCGGCACCTACACGAACGACGGGCGCAAAACGCGGACCGCTTTCACCATAATATGGCGCAGCGGTTCCTCCTCGTCGGACCACGATTCCGTGTTCGGATCAACGGCGACGATCTGCGTCAGGAGGACATTGCCCTTCAGTGGCGAGAGCCAAGGAAGGGCTGGAGCGAGGATGATGTCACAGGAGGTGGGCCCGTCAAGTATTGGATCGGATTCACTCCGCAGCCGCGCAAGCAAAACGAGGGGGAATTGAGCGGTGTTCTGATTTACACCCGAGGCAAGATTTCGCAGGAGGCAACATTTTTTGACATTAGCGGCGGCGTGACGGGCCAGCATGGCCTGCGCTATATGGTTGGCATGGTCAAGGCTGAATGGCTTGACGCTGGAGTTGACAGCATAGCCACGCCACGGGATTCCATTGCATGGGAAAGTCCTCAAGGTGTTGCATTCAAGGAATGGGGCCAGAAGCTGTTGAGGCGATGCCTTTCTGAATGGGCCAAGTTCCGCGCCTCCTTGCGAGTGAAGCAAATCAAGGAAGTAAGTCCAGGGTTAATGGCCCGGATCGAACGGTTGGCCCCATCGTACAAGGACGTCGCGGTCCAGTTCGTCGACAAGTTCAAGTCGGTTGAAATGGAGCCGAGCGAATTCGAGGACATTATGTCCTGGTTCTTGGACGCGCTCGAAAATGCGACGTTGCGAAGCATCCTCCAGAAACTCCGAGAGACTAACGTTACGGATCTTCAGGAATTGGACGACCTATTGTCCAAGATGGAGGTACGCACCGCAGTAGCCCTCTTGCAAATCATCGAAAGCAACCTCGCCGCCATCGAAACACTTGAGAAGATGCATCAAGAAGACGCGAGGGAGCGAGGCGTCTTGTCGCGACATCTTGAAGCCAATCCTTGGCTGATCGACGTAACTTGGATGTTGAACAAGGCTGAGGCTCGCGTTGCCACGTGGATCAAGAAAGAATTTGGTCTGGCGGCGAAGGGACAATCCGGCGACAAGGACCGAGCCGACTTCTTCTGCATTGGCGTCGGCGGGACGTTGCACATCGTCGAGATAAAGCGAGGCAGGCACGTCGCCAAGGATCGCGACGTCATCCAAGCTGAAAAGTACCGCAAGTACGTACTGAAGCGGTTTGCAGAGTTGACGGACCCGAAGGCAATCAAATACTTGCACGTACAGAGCCATCTGATAGCTGCTGAGTTACACGAGGACGCGCAAAGCATCAAACAAGCATACGCTGACAAAGGGTGGGTGTTTTTTACCACCTGGGATGATCTTATTGAACGGGCAAAACAAAGTCATTTTCAATTCAGAGGCATTCTCGAGAAGAAAGCGGCTGAGGCCGATGATACTTTAGTTGCTAATGATGCGACTGCGGCCGACGTTGAAGCGACACCCGAGACAAAGCGGAAAATAAGTCGGAAGGCAAACGACAATAAGAAGGAACGCGGGACGTGAGTGCCGACAAGCCAATAGCGATTGACTTGTTCGCCGGGTGCGGCGGCCTTACGAGGGGCCTTCGCAACGCGGGATTTCATGTTGCCGCGGCGGTCGAAATTGATCCCATCGCCGCGCGGACGTATAAGTGGAATAATCGTCGCACCTTGCTGATTAGAAAGGATATTCGCGAGGTAAGTGCCGCCGAGTTGAAGCGGGCCGCCGGCGGCAAGAAAATTGCGCTGTTGGCCGGTTGTGCTCCATGCCAGGGTTTCTGTTCGCTAACGTCGAAGTGCAAGCGAAAAGATCCACGCAATAAACTCCTTCTCGTCATGGGGGAACTGATTGAGCAAATACAACCCACCGCGATTATGATGGAGAACGTTCCGGGGTTGGCGAATCGTGGGAAGGCCATTTTCGACGAGTTCCTGAACGTCCTGAAAACGCTTGGATACCTGTGTGAGTGTCGCATCGAACAGATGGCAGACTTTGGCGTTCCGCAATCAAGACGCCGACTGGTGCTGTTGGCAGGACGCGGTTTTCGCATAGCACTTCCCTCTCCGACGCGAGCCCGCGAGCCAAAGGCTACAACGAGACTCAAAGTATGGAAAACCGTGCGCGAAGTTATCGGGCACATGGGCGCGCCCATCACACTGAGCGCCGCGATTCAGGATGGCGGACCAATGATGCACCATTGGCACGTGGTCAGCGACCTGCAACCACAGACCAAAGAACGTCTCAAGGCAGCCCAGCCTGGTCAAACGTGGCTTGGCATCGATGAGTCCGTGCGGCCACACTGTCACCAAGGTGGATACAGTGGCTTCACAAACGTGTATGGAAGGATGGCATGGAACCAAGTGTCGCCGACAATCACGGGAGGCTGTACGACGCCATGCAAGGGTAGATTTGGCCATCCCGACAGACGTCGCTACACAATTTCCGTGCGGGAGGCGGCCCTACTGCAATCGTTTCCTGAGACCTATCGGTTCGTGACCGACCAAATGGACGCCGCATGCAGCATGATCGGCAACGCGGTTCCCCCGCTATACGCGAAGGTGGCCGGTAAGGAACTATTTTTGGCCGTTCAGAAACACCGCCGTCGGCGAGGGGGCATGCACCGATGAGCCAATGGCCCGGTGATGCAAGAAGGGAACGGACAACCTTTGGGAAGTTGTCTCGCGGGCGGCTAATGTCTCGCGTAAAGAGCACGGGGAATCAAACTACCGAGAAGCGGCTCGCCAAATTGCTTCGCAAGGCGGGGCTTTCCGGCTGGCGAAGGCATCAAAGTCTGATTGGACGTCCCGACTTCACATGGACAAAACTTAACGTCGTCGTTTTTGTTGACGGCTGCTTTTGGCATGGACATGACTGTGGCAAGAACATCCAGCCAAAGACCAACGCTGACGCTTGGCGAGGAAAAATACGTCGCAATAAGGAACGTGACCGACGTGTATCGTCTGCGTTGCGTCGCCGAGGGTGGCGGGTGATACGCATCTGGGAGTGCCACCTGAAAAGGAAGCCCGCCGCTTGCCTTGCGAAGATTCAGCGAGCAATTCGAGCGGCGAGTAGGCAGTGCACCGGTCAATGAGCAGCAGCCACGACGCCTAACCCGGATTATTCACGCAACGCAAAAGCATCGTGAATTACCGATGCTTTGAAAAACATAGTGTCTTTGAGGGGTGCGTACTCAAGTGTCTTACTGTGTAACGACTTACAACGACATTCGTCTGGTGCATGAATAATGCGGGCTAAACAGTCTCGGACAGATCCGCCTTGCCGGCTTCTCCATTCCTTCCCAGTCTGGCTGCCATCTTTTCGCTGAGCCATTGGATGACGTAATAGAACACTGGCGTCAAGAATATCCCGAAGAGGGTCACGCCCAACATGCCGGCGAAGACGGCCACGCCTAGAGTGCGGCGCATTTCGGCGCCGGCGCCTTCGGCGAGAACCAGTGGGACTACGCCGATGATGAACGCCAGCGAGGTCATGATGATCGGCCGCAGACGGAGCTTGCAGGCGGCCAGCGTGGCCTCGCGCCGCGGTTGGCCGGCCTCGCGCTGAATCTTGGCGAATTCGACGATGAGAATGGCGTTCTTACAGGCCAAGCCGACGAGCACGACGAAGCCGACCTGGGTGAAGATGTTGATGTCCATGCGGGCCAGCGCCACGCCTGCCACAGAGAACAGCAGGCACATCGGCACCACCAGAATCACCGCCAACGGCAGCGACCAGCTTTCGTATTGGGCGGCCAGCACGAGGAACACGAGCACCACGGCCAGCAAGAACACCCACATCGCCGTGTTGCCGGTTTCGATTTGCAGCGACGCCAACTCGGTCCATTCGGTCTTCATGCCGCGCGGCAGATCCTGGTTGGCGGCGTCCTGCATCAGGCTGATCGCCTCGCCGGTGCTGACGCCGGGGGCGGGCTCGCCGTTGATCGGGGCCGAAGGATACATGTTGTAGCGTTGCACCAGCACCGGGCCGTTGATCTCGCGGATGCTGGCGATCGACCCCAGCGGCACCATCCGCCCGGCCAGGTTACGGACCTTGTACTGTTTCAGTTCGTCTTTCCGCTTGCGATAGTCGGCGTCGGCCTGGACGTTCACCTGCCAGGTGCGGCCGAAGCGGTTGAAATCGTTGACGTAGAGCGAACCGAGGTAGACCTGGAGCATGTTGAAGATTTCGGTCATGGAAACGCCCATGGTCTTCGCCTGGTCGCGGTTGATGTCGAGGAAGAGCCAGGGGGTGTCGGCGCGGAAGCTGCTGAAGAGGTCTTTCAACTGTGGGATTTCCCGCCCCCGCACGACGATCTTCTCGGCGGCGTCCTGCAAGTCGCGGAGCTTGTGGTCGCCGCGGTCTTCGAGAATGATTTTGAATCCGCCGGCAGTCCCCAGTCCCTCCACCGGCGGAGCGCCGAAGATGTTGACCAGTCCGCCTTCGATCTTCGTCTGAAAATCCTGCTGGAGCCGGCGAGAGATCACGTCGGCCGAGAGCCCCTGGCCGCTGCGCTCGCGGAAGTCCTTGAGCATGATGTACATCGCCCCGAAGTTCGGCGCGTTGGCGCCCAACAGAATCGACTGGCCGGCGATGGCCACGGTGTGCTCGACGCCCGGCGTGTGGCTGGCGATCTGGTCGATGCGCCGCATCACCCTCTCCGTGCGTTCCAACGAGGCGGCGTCGGGCAGTTGCACATTCACCAGCAGGTAGCCCTTGTCCTGCATGGGAATGAAGCCCGAGGGGGACGTCACGAAGCCCCAGTAGGTCAGCCCCAGCAGCCCGGCGTAGAGCAGCAACACCAGCACGCTGACGCGCAGCGTCATGCCGACGGCGCGGGTGTAGACGTTCGTGGCATGGTTGAAGCCGACGTTGAACAGGTGGAAACTGCGGCCGAGAATCGCATTCAGCAGCCGGGCCAATAATACGACAACGACGGCGCCGACCACGACCGACACGGCGGCGGCCAACCACCAGGCGGCTTCGTTGGCAAAACGTCGCTGGCCGGGGAAGACTTGCTGCAAGAGTTTTTCCACCGACGGCAACAGCCCCGCGAGCAGCCAGACGTAGCCCGCGCAGCCGCCCAGCAGGGCATAGACGGCGCGCGGCAGCACTTCGTATCGCCCCTTTTCGTGCGGCCGCAAGAGCACTGCCGCCAACGCCGGGCTGAGCGTCAACGAGTTGAACGCCGAGATCAGCGTCGAGGTGGCGATCGTCAAGGCGAACTGCCGGAAAAACTGCCCGGTAATGCCGGAAATGAACGCGCACGGCAGGAACACGGCGCTGAGGACCAAGCCCACCGCGATCACAGGCCCGGAAACCTGGCTCATCGCCTTGATGCTGGCCTCGCGCGGGCTAAGGCCGTTGTCGACGTGATACTGGACGGCCTCGACGACCACGATCGCGTCGTCGACCACGATGCCGATGGCCAACACCAGCCCGAAGAGCGTCAGGTTGTTCAGGCTGAACCCCATCGCGGCCATGACCGCGAAGGTGCCCACGATGGCCACGGGAACGGCGACCAGCGGAATCACGGCCGACCGCCAGTTTTGCAGGAACAGCAACACCACCAGCGCCACCAGCAACACCGCGTCGAGCAGCGTGCGGAAAACCTCGTCGATCGATTCGGTGATGAAGGGCGTGGTGTCGTAGACGATCGAATAGTCCAAGTCGTCGGGGAAGCTCTTCTTCAATTCCCGCATCTTCGCCTTCACCAGTTTCGGCGACCTTCAGGGCGTTGGAGCCGGGCAATTGGTAGATGCTCAACGCCACCGAGGGCCGGCCGTCGAGCGTGCAGCTCTGGTCGTAGTCTTGCGCGCCCATTTCGATGCGGCTGACGTCGCGCATGCGGAGCACGCGGCCCGAGGCGTCGGTCTTGAGGATCATGTCGGCGAACTGCTCGGGGTCGGCCAGCCGTCCCAGCGTGGTCATCGTGAACTGAAACACTTGCCCCTTGGGCACCGGCGGCTGTCCGATCTGGCCGGCGGCCACCTGGGCGTTCTGCTGTTGGATGGCCGTCACCACGTCGGTGGCGGTTAGATTGTAGGAGGCCATCTTGTCGGGATCGAGCCAGAGCCTCATGCTGTAATCGCGCTGGCCGAGATAGGTGATGTCGCCCACGCCCGTCAGCCGCGCCAGCTCGTCGCGCAACTGGATCGTGGCGTAGTTGCTCAGGTAGAGATTGTCGCGGGCGCCCTTGGGCGAGAACAGATTGACGATCATCAACACGCTCGGCGACTTCTTCTTCACCGTCACCCCTTTGCGGTTGACCAGATCGGGCAAAATCGGCAGTGCCATGGCCACGCGGTTCTGCACGAGAACCTGCGCCATGTTCAGGTCGACGCCCAGGTCGAAGGTGACCGTCAGGGTGTAGGCGCCGTCGTTAGTGCATTGCGACGACATGTAGCGCATGCCCTCGACGCCGTTGACCTGCTGCTCGATCGGTGCGGCCACGGTGTCGGCGACCACCCGCGCGTCGGCGCCAGGATACGAGGCCGAGACCTCGACGGTGGGCGGGGCAATGTCAGGATACTGCGCCAGGGGCAGCGTCAGCACGGCGATCGAGCCGGCCAGCGTGATGATGATCGACAGCACGGAGGCGAAGATCGGCCGATAGATGAAAAATCGCGAAAACATGAATTACCTGTCAGTCTGTTCGCCCGAATCGTCGTCGGGCGTCGAGTTCGGTTTGGAACCTCTCGCAAAACGCCAAAGCATCCACAACCCCACGGGGAAGAACACCAGAAATGCCAGAATTATCAGGAGAACTTCGCCCACGAACTTCGTTTCCGGCGAGGCGAAGAAGCTCGTTTCGCCGAGCCAATCGATGACGTTGAAGAAGACGGGGGTGAGAAAGATGCCGAACAGCGTCACGCCCAACATGCCGCTGAACACGGCCAGCCCCAGCGTGCGCCGCATCTCGGCGCCGGCGCCTTGGGCGATCAGCAGCGGCACCACGCCGAGGATGAAGGCCAGCGAGGTCATCACGATCGGCCGCAGCCGCAAGTGGCAGGCTTCCATCGCGGCCTCGCGGCGGGCCATTCCCGCCTCGCGCTGCCGTCGGGCGAACTCCACGATCAGAATCGCATTCTTGCTGGCCAGCCCGACGAGGACCACAAAACCGATCTGCGTGAAGATGTTGACGTCGGAGTGGCCGATGATCACGCCCGCGATCGCGCTTAGCAGGCACATCGGCACGACGAGGATGACGGCCATTGGCAGCGACCAGCTTTCGTACTGGGCGGCGAGCACGAGGAAGACCATGACCACGGCGAGAGCGAAGATCAACATGGCCGTATTGCCCGCCTGCAACTCCTGATAGGCCATTTCGGTCCACTCGTACTTCATTCCCGCGCGCAGTTCGCGGTCGGCCAGATTTTGCATCAGACTGATCGCCTGGCCGGAACTGACGCCCGGTCCGGCGTTGCCGTTGATGGCAGCGGCGGAGTACATGTTGTAGCGGGAGAGGATGAACGGGCCGTTCCGTTCCTCGACGGTGGCCAGGGCGCCGATGGGGACCATTGCCCCCTGGCGGTTGCGGACCTTCAGTTGCTTGACGTCCTTCACTTCGTTGCGAAACTTGGCGTCGGCCTGGGCGACGACCTGCCAGGTGCGGCCGAAGCGGTTGAAGTCGTTGACGTACGCCGATCCCAAGTAGACCTGCAGGGTGTCGAATGCGTCGGCCAGCGGCACGTCCATCGTCATGCACTGCGAGCGATTGAGATCGACGTAAAGCTGCGGGGCGTTGGCGCGGAAAATGCTCATTAGGTTAACCAGTAGCGGCGGCCGCCCGGTTGGCGGCGCTGCCGAGCCGCTCTCCTTGCCCGCTGCCGCCACGTTGCCCTTGTTCTCTTCCGCGGCAACCTTCTTTTCCGGCGGGGCGTTCGCCGTGCCGGTCGGGTTCCCGCGGGACAACGCGCTGCCGTGCGCCACCAAGTTGTCCGTCTGTTCTTGCAAGGCCTTCACGCCGGCATCCTCGCGGTCCTCGACCATGAATTTGAAACCGCCGGAACGGCCGATGCCGCGAATCGGCGGCGGCGGCAGCGGGGTCACAATCGCCTCCGGCACCTCGGCCTGGCATCGTTTGAACAACTCGGCCGCAATCCGCGTGACGTAGAGGTCGGGTTTGTTGCGTTCCTTGAAGTCGTCCAGGATCAGGATGATCATGCCGAAATTGGAGCCCGACGCGCCGATGCCGAAAGCGTTTCCGGCAATGGCCATTGTATGCTTGACGCCCTTCATTCCCATCGCAATCTGCTGCACGTGGTCGACGGCGGCCTTGGTGCGTTCGATCGAGGCCGCATCCGGCAACTGCACGGCACCGAACAGGTAGCCCATATCCTGCGCAGGGATGAAGCCCTTCGGAGCGATCGTAAAGCACTTGTAAGTGACAAACAACATCCCGCCGTAGATCAACAACACGATCAAGCTGACCCGCAGCAAACCGCCGATCGCGCGGGTGTAACCGTTGGTGGTCGCTACGACGCCCGCGTTGAACCACCCGAAGACTTTGCGCAAAATGCGCCGGCGGGCCGGGCAATCAACCATCCAACGATCGCGCCCGCCGCCACCGCCGCCGCCACGGCGATCCAGCCGGTCGCCGGCGCTACTCGCGGCAAGACGCCCGCCGGAAGCAGCGGCCAAACTCGTTCCAGTAGGCGCTGCAACAGCGGCGCGAGCCACACGTAGGCCAGCCAGCCGCCGAGCACCGGAAACGCCAAGCGGGGCAAGGCTTCGTGCGTCTCCTTGTCGCGCTCGCGAAGCAGCAGCGCCGACAGCGCGGGACTGAGCGTCAGCGAATTAAACGTCGAGATGATCGTGGAAGCGGCAATCGTCAGGGCGAACTGGCGGAAGAACTGCCCGGTCAGGCCGCTGATAAACGCGCAGGGCACAAAGACCGCACTGAGGACCAGTCCCACGGCGATTACCGGCCCCGAGACCTGACTCATCGCCTTGATCGTCGCGTCGCGCGGCGACAGCCCCTGCTCGATGTGGTGCTCGACCGCCTCGACGACCACGATCGCGTCGTCGACGACGATTCCGATGGCCAACACCAAGCCGAACAGCGTGAGGTTGTTCAAGCTGAACCCGAAGCTTAGCAACACGCCGAAGGTGCCGATGATCGCCACCGGCACGGCGATCAGCGGAATCAACGCCGACCGCCAATTTTGCAGGAACAGCAGCACCACCAACGCCACCAGCAGCACGGCATCGCGAAGCGCCTTGAACACCTCGTCGATGCACTCGCTGGTATAGGGCGTCGTGTCGAACAGAATCCCGTAGGTCAGGTCGTCGGGAAAGTCCTTGGCCAGCTCGTCCATCTTCGCCCGCACTCCCTCGGCCACGTCCAGGGCGTTGGCGTCCGGCAACTGCACGATGAACAGCCCGGCCGACGGATATCCGTCCAACTTGCAGCTTACGTCCTCGTTCCGCGCTCCCAATTCGACGCGGCCGACGTCGCGCAAACGAGTGATGCGGCCGTCGGGAGTGGCGCGGAGGATGATGTTGGCAAACTGCTCGGGCTTGTCCAGGCGGCCGAGCGTGGCCAGCGTGATTTGCGTCTCCTGCCCCGGCCGAACCGGCTCCTGTCCGATCCTGCCCGAGGCCACCTGCGCGTTCTGCTCGCGGATGGCCTTGACTACATCACCGGCGGTGAGGCTCCGCGCGGCAAGCTGGTCCGGGTCAACCCAAATTCTCATGCTGTAGTCGCGTTGACCCATCACGTTGACGTCGCTTACCCCGGGCACGCGGAGCAACTCGTCGCGAAGCCGCATCAGCGCGTAGTTGCTCAAGTAAAGCTGGTCGTAGCGGCCGTGGGGCGAATAAATGTTCACCGACATGAGCATGTCGGGCGACCATTTGCGGGTGGTCACGCCGGTCCGCTTCAGCACGTCGGGGAGCATCGGCAGGGCAAGATTCACCTTGTTCTGCACCAACACCTGGGCCAGATTCAGGTCCACTCCGTGGCGGAACGTCACGCTGAGACTGTATGAGCCGTCGTTGGCCGACTGCGACTCCATGTAGATCATGTTCTCGACGCCGTTGACCTGCTGCTCGATGGGGGCGGCGACGCTCTGGGCCACCACGTCCGCGCTGGCCCCGGGGTATGTGCAGCGGACGAACACCTGCGGTGGCGTCACCGGCGGATACTGTGTCAGCGGAAGACGTGTATACGCAATCCCACCGCAGAGCGTGATGACCACCGAGAGCACGGTGGCGAAGATCGGCCGATCGATGAAGAACCGCGAGAACATGGCCAACAGCTTTCACATAGTCCCCTCTCCCTTTGGGAGAAGGTTAGGGTGAGGGCGAAGCGATGCGGATATGACCGAGGTACATGCTGTCGGACCTCTCCAGGCCCTCACCTCCGGCCCCTCTCGCAAAGCGAGAGGGGAGACGCGCGCGGGGCGATCACTTTGTCGCTTTCACGTCGTTCGGCGTCGGCTTGACATCGTTCGGCGTCGGCTTGGCTTCTGCCGGCTGGACGGCGATCCCCGGCCGGACCCGTTGCAGGCCCTCGACTACAACCCGGTCTTTTTCCGACAGTCCACTCTTGACTTCCCGCAGCTCGCCGTGAAGCGCCCCGACCTCCACCCGTCGGTATGCGACTTCGTTCTTGTCGTTAACGACGTAGACGAACCTCTGTCCCTGGTCCGAGCTGAGCGCCGCTTCGGGAATCAGGATGGCCCGATGCGGCTCGCCCTTGGGCAAGCGGATTTTCGCGTACATTCCCGGCGAGAGGATGCGCTTGGGATTGGGAAACACGCCGCGGAGCCGCAAGGTGCCGGTCATCACGTCCAGGCGGTTATCGGCGAAGTCGATGGTTCCTTCGTGCGGGTATCCCGTTTCGTCGGCCAGCGCCAACAGGACCGGGAGCTTGGCCTCGCGGACGTTTCGGAGACGCCCTCTCTTCGCAATCACCATGCGCCGCAGCTCGAGCAGCGTCCGCTCGTCGACGTCGAAATAGGCGTAGATCGGGTCCAACGTGACGATCGTCGTCAGCGGCGTCACGTCGGCCTGGACCATGTTGCCGGGATCGATCAACTGCTTGCTCACGCGGCCGTCGCACGGCGCCCGAACTTTGGTCCACTGAAGGTTCAACTCCGCGAGCCGCAGCGCGGCCTGCGCCGTTTTCACCGCCGCCGCCGCCTCCTTGTGGTCGCCGGCGATCTGGTCGTAATCTCCCTGGGCGATGGCGCGAGTCGGCAGCAGTTTCTCGGCGCGCTCGAGGTCCTGGGACAAACGATCGTAGTGGGCCTGGGCCTGCACAGCGCGGCCTCGGCCTTGCTTTTGTCGGCCTCGTAGCTGCGCGGATCGATCTCAAACAGCAATTCGCCCTTCTTGACCTCGGTTCCCTCCTTGTTCGGTCCGCCGTCCTTCAGGCCCTCGACAAGATAGCCGCTTACGCGGGCACGGATTTCGACGGTCATCACGGCGTCGGTATGGCCGGTGAAGTCGTTGTAATCCGTGATGGTTTCGATCGTCGGTCGCTCGACGAGCACTTTAGGGTCGGCGGCCTTGCCGGGCGATTGCCCCGGCGCTCCCGACATCGCTGCTCCCCCACAACCCGCCATCGCCGCTAACAGCAGGCAGACAACGCCCAGCCACAGTCCGCGTTTCTGACGCATGGCATTACTCTCTTGGGACACTGCTTCCTCGGACAACATTACTTAATATACATGAAGCATTCCGTGGCGGGCAAGAGGCGAAGCCAAGTCGCGGGTCGGTAAACGCCCCGCGATCGTGATCGCGGGGCGTGCCAACGACCAAGGGTAGTAGAGCCAGACAGGCTAAGCAGTCCCGCCACGCGAGTTTCCAAGGCGAGTTTCCAAGCGCCTTTCCCAAGTTATTTGGCGGGGCTGTGCAAGCCTGCCCCACCCTTTATGGTTTTGGCATGTCCGCTGGTGGGGTTGGAAGCCGCTCGGTCGTCGGTGGGGGCTGGGTGGCTGGCGGCTCCAGCAGATCCCGCAACTTCTGCAACTCGCTGGCCCCTTCCGGAGCAACACTCGGCGGGGTTTCGGGTGGCGGCGGCAATTCCGGCGGCGGCCCCTCACGAATCTCCCAACCTCCCCCCAATGCCCGGTAGGTCAAAATCAACCCCTGAGCGATTTGGCCACGCGACTGGGCCAGCAGGTCTTGTTGCGTAACCCGGTTCTGCTCGATCAGCGCAAACCGGTTGAAATCGAAGCCGGGCTGACCGATCGCGGTGGGCAGGAACATGTCCTTGACCGCCGCGCTGGCTGCCGACACGCTCTTTTCCAAATGTCTCGTCCGCTCTTGCGCCTGGAGGAACGTAACCAGCCCATCCTCCGCCTCCTGGGCCGCTTGAAGCACCGTCTGCTGGTAGGTTATCACCTGTTCCCGGAACTTGGCGTCCTGCAGGCGCACATTATTCGCGATTCGCCCGTAATTCAACAGGTTCCACTGGAACGACGGGCCGACATTGCTGTTCAACGATCCGGGGGCAAAAAGATTGCAGAAACTCTGCGATTGCCACCCCAGCGTGCCGCTGATGGTAAATGCCGGATAAAGATCGGCCTGAGCAATGCCGATCTGTTCCGACTGCGCGGCCGCCAGGCGCTCGGCCCTACGCACGTCCGGGCGACGGCGGAGCAAGTCGGCGGGAATGCCGATGGCCAACTCCGGCGGCGCTCTGGGGATGATGTCTTCGCCAAGCATATTGCGGATATCCACCGGCGGCATGCCGAGCAGCGTGCATAGACGGTCTTCCGCTATCCCCATGTCCATTTCCAACAGCGGTATGCCCGAGACGGCTTGCTCCAAATTGCTCTCCGTCTGGTGGACGTCCAACGGGGTCGTTCGGAAACCCACCGCTTCCCGCCGTTTCGTCCACTTCAACACGAGTTCCAGAATCGTCACGTTCTGCCGCAGATAGCGGAGTCGCTCCTGATCGGTGCGAATTTCCACGTAATTGCTGGCCACGTCTCCCAGCAGGGTAACCAGCACCTGGTCGTAGTCAGCCACCGAGGCGTCAAGTTGAGCGTCTGCCGAGGCGATAGCGCGACGCAACCGTCCCCAAAAGTCGATCTCCCACGCCAGGTTGAAACCAGAATTCCATTGGTCATAAAAGGGAGCGCCCAGCAGAGGGCCCCTGACCGTGTTCTGGCTCTGCGAAAGTCGCTGGTAGCCGCCCGTGGCGGTTTGCGTCTGTGGGAAGATCTCCCCCTTGGAAATTCCCAAGGTGGCGCGGGCCTGGAGAATGCGGAAGGCGGCCTCGCGCAACGTCAAGTTCTGCCGATAAGAGCAGACGATCAGGCGATCGAGCGTCGCATCGTGAAACAACGCCCACCAGCAACTGATGTCTTGGCACGGCGTCGCCTGAATGTCGACTTCGTCGATCCAATGCCGTGCAACGGGAGCGGGCGGAGGGCAGTAGTTCGGTCCCACCTTGAACCCGTTATGAATGTAATCTTCGAAGCTCGTGCAGCCGGAGAGCGAGAGGACCACTAGGACCGCCAGCGTGAGCACGATTCGCGGCGTCAAAGGGGACAGTCCCATTTTCGTTGGGACGAAAATCGGGACAGTCCTCACGATTCGCCGAAACATGCACGTCCGGAGCATCACACGGCTCTCCTCGCCCCCCGGGCAACTAGAGGAACCCTGCGGTTGCGCCAACAGAATCGGCGCAATCAGCACCACTGGCACCTGCGTCATATTCGGCAAATCTGTCTTAAGTGGTTTGACCAGTTTTCCTAGGGCATAAGTATTTCTCTATGTTCCGTATTTTGCGCAGTCAGATTATGTGGACCACCGCCTACCGCCGGAGCGACTGTAAACAGTCGACGACTGCGGTACAATCCCTGGTAGTTCGTCGCTGCATTTCGACCTCCGCATTAGATACATGCGTTTTCATGTTCTCGGCATCGACGACGCTCCTTTCGACAAGCGACAGCCGCCGCCTGTGCGAATCGTCGCCGTGCTGATGGAGGGGAACGACCTTGTGGAAGGCATGGCGGTGACGGAGTTTCCCGTCGATGGCACCGATGCGACCGGATTTCTGGCGGAGTGGATCAAGACGATGCGTTGGGAAGCGGCCCTGCATGCCGTGGTGCTCGGCGGCATCACGCTGGCGGGCTTGGGGCTGGTCGATCTCGAGGAGTTGGCCGAGCGGCTGGGGATTCCCGTGCTCGCCGTGACCCGCCGAGCGACTGCGAAATCGCGCGTCGGCGAGGCACTGATTGCGGCCGGGCTTGCAGATCGCCTGCCCATCGTGCATCGCTCCCCGCCGGCAATCCGCGTTCGCCCCGGCCTCCATCTGGCGTTTGCGGGAACGGACCGCGAACATGCGATCGCGTTGATCGAAGCAACCTTGCTCAAGTCCCGCATGCCGGAGCCGCTGCGGTTGGCGCACCTGATTGCCAGCGCGCTGGCACACGGCCAATCGCGCGGCCGCGTTTGATAGCGACGGAACGCGAGACTGTTTCTTTCTCCGTCGCCATACTAAAATGGTCGTTGTCCCAGATACCGTCATCAATGGAGCGGCTGAAGATGAATCAACGATTTCTTGCCGTGGTGCTTGGAATTGTTGCGGCCAGCGGATCGCTGAGATTTGCGGCTGCTGCTGAAAGCGCCTTTGCAGGTTAGCGACCTTCGATGCGAGTATCTTGTCGCTCCGCTGGGCATCGACGTGACCGAGCCGCGTTTGAGTTGGCAGATTCAATCGAGCCGGCCGGAGGCACGCGACCTGCGGCAGACGGCATACCAAGTCATCGTTGCCAGCAGCGACGAGCGTCTTCGAAAAGGACCAAGGCGATCGTTGGGATAGCGGCCGTGTGGCTTCCGATCAATCGACGCACGTCGTTTATCGAGGCAAGCCGTTGACCAGTCGGGCTGCTTGCTATTGGAAGGTTCGCGTCTGGGACCAGGACGGCCGGGCGTCGGCCTGGAGCGAGCCGAGCAAGTGGACGATGGGCCTGTTGAGCCCTTCCGACTGGAAGGCCCAATGGATCGGCGTTGCCCCGAAAGCCAACCCATCGAAGGCTGATCCCTGGTTCCGCAAAGACTTTTCGATCTCCGGCCGGCCGGTCCGGGCCTTGGCCTACGTGGCGTCGCTCGGATATCACGAGCTTTACATTAACGGCAAGAAAGTGGACGATCGCGTCTTGAGCCCATCGATCAGCGATTTTTCGCAGCACGTTCGCTACGTCACCTATGATGTGACGAAGTGCCTTCGCGACGGCCGCAATGCCGTCGTGCTGTGGTGTGCGGCGGGCTGGGCCGGCTTCTCCGAGTTCCACGTCAAGGACAAGCCGCTGGTGATGGCCCAAATCGAGATTCTGCAGCCGGACGGCAAATCGCTGCAAGTCGTCACCGACGCCACGTGGAAAACCCATCCGAGCCCGCTCTCTCCGCTCGGAAATTGGGCCGTGCCGGGCTATGGCGGCGAATCGTACGATGCACGGCTCGAAACGTCCGATCCGGCCGACGCGGGATTGGACTTATCCCGTTGGGATTCCGCGGCCGTCTTCGCGCCGCACGTGCGAGTATCGGCCGAAATGATCGAGCCGAATCTACCTGTCGTCGAATTCCTTAAGCCTGTCGCGATCGAGGCAAAAGGCACCGGCGTGTTCCGCATCGACATGGGACGAAACTACGCCGGCTGGGCCGAGCATCACCCTGAGAGGCAAGCCGGGACAGAAAGTCACGCTGCAATTCGCCGAGCGGCCCGACCAGGTCGAGACCTACGGGCAGAGATACGAGTACATGTTCTGGCGAGACGACGGCTACGGCACGTTCTGTCAACGATTCAACCACGCCGTCGGCCGCTGGATTACCGTCAGCGGCGTGGAGACGGCTCCGCGGAAAGACGAAATCGGCGGCTTCTTGATTAGCACCGAGTTGTGCGCCGGCCGCGCGGTTCAAGTGCTCCAACGAGTTGCTCAATCGCATTTACGAGACAACGATGTGGACGTTTCGGTCGCTGAGCCTAGGCGGATACACGGTCGATTGTCCGCATCGCGAGCGGATGGGCTACGGCGGCGACGCCCATGCCACGATGGAAACCGCCATGACGAACTTCGGCATGGGGGCGTTTTACACGAAATGGCTGGGCGACTGGCGGGACGTGCAGAAACCCGACGGCGATCTGCCCTACACCGCCCCGACCTATTTCGGCGGCGGCGGCCCGGCGTGGAGCGGAATTTGCGTGACCTTGCCCTGGCAGGTCTATCTCCACTACGGCGACCGCCGCATCTTGGAAACGTGTTATCCGATGATGCGGCGTTGGATCGCGTTTCTGAATACCAAGGCGAAGAATCATCAGCTACAGCCTTGGGGCGGGGAATGGGACTTCCTAGGCGATTGGGTTCCGCCGGGCAAGGGTCAAGACCGAGGCACGCGAGTGGACGAGCGCTCGACGCTGATGTTCAACAACTGCTACTATCTCGACAACATGACCACGGTGGCCAAGATCGCCGAGTCTGCTTGGCAAGCGGGAAGAGGCGGCGGCGTATCGAAAGGAGGCCGCCGCCATCGCCGAAGCCACGCACAGGGCGTTCTTCGATCCGAAAACCAACAGCTACGCCAACGGCACACAACTTTATGAAGCGCTGCCGCTGTTGATGGGCGTCACGCCCGCGCCGCTGCGGCCGGCGGTCTTGAAGCGGTTGGCGGATGAAATTCTCGTCCAGAAAAAGGGGCACGTCGATACCGGCATCCACGGCACCTATTACCTGATCAAGACGCTGCTCGGGCAAGGCCGCAACGACCTCGTGTTCAGCGATGGTCAATCAGAAGACGTATCCCGGCTGGGGATACATGCTCGAACAGGGCGCCACGACGCTCTGGGAGCAGTGGGACGGCGAGAATTCCCGCTTGCACAGCTCGTTCGTCTCGGTCGGCTCCTGGTTCATCGAGGGGATCGCCGGCATCCAGTTGGATCCCGCCCGGCCGGGCTACAAACACTTCTTCATCCGCCCGGGAATTGTCGGCGATCTGACGTCAGCGGAGGCCGAGTTCCATTCGCTCTATGGCACAATCAGGAGCTTGTGGTGGCTATCGCAAAATGAATCGGTGGTTAGCGTCGACGTGCCGGTCAACACTTCGGCGACGGTGTTTGTGCCGACGGACGATCCCTCGTCGCTGACCGAGAGCAGCCGGCCGCCAGCCCAATCGCCCGGTATCCATTCGGTGAGGTCGGCCGATCACGCAGCCGTCATCGACGTCGGCTCGGGCAGCTATTTCTTCCGGGCCCATCGGCATGCGGTAAGGTGATGGCGCGTTCGGGCGGAATCGATTACCGGGCGTGCAAATAGCCGCGGGCCGTTGGTCCCCGGCTATTCTCTCGATATTATCAGCCTTCGCACATTGCTCCTGCCGCCCGCACCGCGTATCATGAAGGTCTCAGATGAATGAAACACACTGGAGAGTAGCTTCCATGAAGAGAATCTTCACCTTCGCGATTGCCGCAACGCTGATTGTCGTCTGCCTAGTACTGGGAATTCACTGCCCGACGCTATTCGCCGCCGAGCCGCTGGCGAGCGGCATCGATCGGGCGAATTTCGACAAGAACGTGCGGCCGCAGGACGACCTGTTCCGTGCCGTGAACGGCAGTTGGCTTGCCAAGGCCAAGATTCCCGCCGATCGCTCGACTTATGGCGCCTTCCCGTCGTTAATCGAGCAGTCGGAAAAGGATCTGCGCGCGATCATCGAGGCTTGCGCCGACGCCAAGGACAACCCGCCGGGCTCGGAGAAGCAAAAAATCGGCGATATGTATGCGTCGTACATGAACGCAGCGCGGGCCGAGCAACTCGGCATCCAGCCGATCGCCGAAATGCTCGCGTCGATCGACCGGATCGAGAGCAAGGACGATCTGGTGCGAACCTTCGCCGAATTGCAGCGCGACGGCGTTTCCGGCCCGCTGGCTTGCTACGTCAACACGGACGCAAAGAAATCGGACCAGTACATCCTCTATCTATTTGAAGGCGGTCTCGGCCTTCCCGACCGCGACTATTATTGGGACGCCAAACTTCAGAAGAAACTGGCGGCCTATGCCGCGCACGTCGCGCACATGCTGTCGCTGGCGAAGGTTCCCGACGCGAAGCGGGCCGCCGCCGAGGTCGTGGCCTTCGAGACGCGGCTGGCCAAGGCACAGTGGTCGAAACTGGAAAACCGCGACAGCACGAAGACCTACAACAGGAAGAGCCGCGACGAGCTTCTCGAGCTTGCCCCCGCTTTCGACTGGAACCTCTACTTCACGACCATCGGCGGCGAGAATCCGCAGGAGGTCATCGTCGGGCAGCCGTCGTATTTTACCGCCCTGTCGGGCATGCTCGATTCCGTGCCTTTGGCCACTTGGAGGAGCTTGGTTGAAATGGCAGGTAATCCGGCACTATGCAAGTCTGCTGAATAAGGAGATGGCCGACGCGGACTTCGCGTTTTACGGCACGACGCTGCACGGCATCCCGCAGAACCGCCCACGCTGGAAACAGGCGGTCAGCGCCGTCGAGGGCGCGCTGGGCCAGGCGGTGGGAAAGCTGTACGTCGAGAAGCACTTCCCACCCGATGCCAAGGCGCGAATGGATCGCATGGTGCAGCACATCATCGACGCCTACCGCCAGGCCTTCCAGCACAACGATTGGATGGGCCCGCAGACCAGACAGAAGGCGCTGGCCAAGTTGGCCACTTTCCGCCCGAAAATCGGCTATCCGAAGAAGTGGCGCGATTATTCGGCGTTGGAAATCCGTCGCGACGATCTGGTGGGCAATGTGCGGCGTGCGGCGGCCTTCGAGTGGAACTATATGATCGGCAAGCTCGGCAAGCCGGTGGATCGCGACGAGTGGCACATTACTCCGCAAACGGTGAACGCTTTTTACAACGCGCACATGAACGAGATCGTCTTCCCGGCCGCGATTTTGCAGCCGCCGTTCTTTAATCGTTCCGCCGACGACGCGGTGAACTACGGCGGCATCGGCGCGGTGATCGGCCACGAGATCGGCCACGGTTTTGACGACCAGGGCTCGAAATGGGACGCGGCTGGCAACCTCGCCAACTGGTGGACGAAGGCCGATCGCGCCGAGTTCGAGCGCCGCGTCGCCGCCCTGGCGGCGCAGTACGATCGCTTCGAGCCGTTTCCGGGCTGCCACGTGAACGGCAAATTCACGCTCGGCGAGAACATCGGCGACCTCAGCGGACTGACCATATCCTACGCCGCCTATCGAGCGTCGCTGGCCGGCCGCGAAGCCCCGGTGATCGACGGGCTGACGGGCGATCAACGCTTCTTCATCGGCTTCGCCCAGGTCTGGCGCTGCAAGTACCGCGACGACGAGTTGAAGAATCGGCTCTTGGTCGATCCGCACTCGCCCGCGGAATTTCGCGCCAACGGCGTGCCGCGGAACGTGGACGGATTCTACTCCGCATTCGGCGTGAGAGAGGGGGACAAGATGTATCTGCCGCCCAAGCAGCGCGTGAAGATCTGGTGACGGTCGGTGCCCAATGCAGGACGGACTTCAGTCCGGCAAATGCGGCGGACTAAAGTTCACCCTACCATGACGGCGGCTTACGTCTTCGGCTCGCAGCGGCTCTTGCCGTAGACCACCTCGCCGAGGGCCGCTCGCTCCAGACGCGCCAATTCGTCGAGGAAGATCGCCCAGTCGTAGCCGGGCTGCAACATGACGGACATCAGCGCGGCTGCGGCCCAGTCGAACTCCAGACTGAACATCAACGACGATTCCGCCCGGCAGCCGGGGCTGCTCCAGGCGTGCGTCCAGACGTTCAAGCGGGGAGGCATTCGGATGTCGTATCGCCCGCTGCGCTCGACGTCGTGTGTCCTGGCATATCGGAGAATGCTTCTTAAGTCGCTGCGGTCATACCGCAGATTAACCCGCACGTGTTCGGCATTCATGGCATCCCTGCTGTTTCTGAGTGACCGTGTACGACGCAACCGTTACGATGCAACCGAGATCCTTCTATGCGCTTGGAGCAATAAGGTTCTCTACGGTTGCGGGAACGGTTACGTTTTGGGCGTCATCCGACGCCACGCTCCTTTTTGCCCGATTCACTCGTCTTTGACAAGAGGGGAGCAGGCTCCTTGTCAATTCCTAACGTGGAATATAGAATACCCAGATTCTCCAAATGCCACCACCGCCCTGGAGCACATATCATGCCAAACATTGCAGGTGTGTTGAAAGAAGAAATCTGCCGCCTGGCCAAGAAAGAGATCAAGGCCCAAGTTGGCAAGGCGCAGAAGGCCGCCGCTCAGTACCGGCGCGATATTGCCAAACTAAAACGGCTTTTCAGTCAACAGGAAAGGGAAATCAAGCTGCTGAAGAAGCGCACGGACCAGCAGGGCCAACCGCAGAACGATCGGAACGAAATGGAGGGCATTCGCTTTTCCGCCCGATCGGTCAAGGCGCAGCGACAGCGGCTCGGGCTGTCGGCGGCCGACTACGGCAAGCTGATCGGCGTCTCGGGCCTGACCATTTACAACTGGGAGCACGAGAAGGCCCGGCCGCGCAAGGCCCAACTCGCCGCCCTGGTCGCCGCCCGCGGATTCGGCAAGCGAGAGGCCCTGACCAAGCTGGCGGAAGTCGATGCAGCGAAGAAGAAACGGCGAAGAAGGTGAGGCCGTAAGAACGTGTCTGCAAATTGGTCCCCTCTCCCTTTGGGAGAGGGTTAGGGTGAAGGCGGACAGTGTAATATGGTCGGTTTTCCGCAGTCTTGCTATGCGGCCCTACTCCTACAGTGCCTTCGGATCGACTGGCAGGTCGTCTTTGCGGTTGCATAGGCGGCGGTGGATTTCTGGATCGATCGAGTAGGCTATCGCCTGAACCGAACCGTCGCAAAACGCCATGTTGAGACTGGTGGCGTGGGCGCTGCCAAAAGCGTAACCGTTGCCATAGCCGGGCGTGTCCGGAATTAATAGGAAAAGGCTTGTCGGCGACCACCCGCTCCACCGTGCGACATCCGCATTCTCGCCCTCAAACGCGTCGCCGTTGTCGCAGCCGTTGACGCCGGTATAATATGTGTCTGGACACGCGTATTTTTCGCCAATCAGATAGGTGTTGCTTGTCCCGTCGGTCACGTCAGCGGGCTTCACCTGACTTCCGCAGAAAATAATGCCGGTGGCCGACCCAGCGACCGCGGTAAACGTGGTCCGGGCACCGGCCGTCATTTGTCCCGGCGGGTTCTCAACAACGGAGGGATCGCTTGGGCCGGCTCCGTTGCCGGGATATATTGCCGGCGAGAATTCCGGGCCCGGGGTCATGGCGCTAGTGTAAGTATCGCCGCCGTTGCCGGCGTAGTCGGTATGTCCCACGGGAGGCCCGGTGCCGACCCCCGGCTCGTTGGCGTTTGCCGGAGACCAGTTGACGTATGGGTAAGCGACAGCCGGCCGCCGCGAGGGGCAGTAAAACACTTCTAGCGGCGTCTGCAGCCGCTGCGCGTTGGCATTCATCTTGGCCGGGTCGTTCCACGGCGATATTCCCAGACCGAGGTCGTGCAGCGGCTGCTGCTCGATGTAGGGCAAGATGTTATATAGCCACCCGCCCGGCTGATGCCAGTCGTTTCCGCGATCGGCGTCGCCGGTCCAACCCCATCCCCAACCGTCGCTTGGATACCGGCCGGTGGCCTGTTCGTGAGTCAGGCATCCCAGCGCGAGTTGCTTGAGATGGTTTTGGCACTGGGCTTTCCGCGCGGCCTCCCTCGCTGCTTGCACCGCCGGCAGCAACAACGCGATGAGAATGCCGATGATCGTAATCACCACCAGCAGTTCCACCAACGTAAAGCCGGCGGGTTTCCGAGGGGAAATCCTCGATTGATAATGACACATAATCCACCTTCCTGTTGGGCGAGAGCGGCCCCGAAAACCACGAGACCCGACAAACCGATTATACAATCTTATCGCAAATAAGTATAGCAAAAACGACGCAAAAACGCGGCCGATCAGTCTCCGCTGTAGGAGGCGACGGCCCGAACGTAGTCGGCCGCGACGAAATCATCAGAGCTTCTTGGGGTCGATCGGCACGTCGTCGTGGCGGTTACCCAGGTTCTTGTGTACCAAGATGTCGATCGTGTAGTTCATGAACTGCACGGACCCGTCGCAGAAGGCCATGTAGAGACCGTTGGAATGGGCGCTGCCAAAATGCCAACGCCAAACGTAGCCGGGCGTGTCGGGCGCCGGATTCAGAATGTCACCCCACGCATAGTAGGTCCAACGCACGTTGTCCTCGTTGTCCCCCTCCAGCCCGTCGTTGTCCCCGATGTCCTGGCCAGTTGTGTAATAGTCGGGATCCACGTTCTTTTCGCCAAGCATATACGTGTTGCTCGCCCCGTCGGTTATGTCGGCCATCTTGATCATGCTGCCGGTGCAGAAGATGCCGTTACAGGCTTGCGCCTCCGCGGCAAAGATGGTCCGCGCGTCCGCCGTCATTTGCCCAGTCGCCGAATCGATGACGTCGCTTATGGCGCCGGGACCATACTCACTCCACGGCGAGCCTCCCGTGTGGTTGCCGGGGGCCGTGTAATAGTCGCCGCCGTTGGCGGCGTAGTCGGAGCGAATTGCGACAGTGACCCAGGCTGTAATCGCGGGCGTATTCACCATCTGCTCGGAGATCGGATACGGGACAGCGGGGCGCCGCGAAGGACAGCCGAATGCTTCAATCGGGTTGGCCATCCGCTGCAGGTTGGCTGCATTTTTCGCCGAGCCGGTTAAACCCATGCCCAGGTCGTGCAGCGCCGGCTGCTCGATGTAGGGTAAGACGTTATACAGCCAAGAGCACGGCTGGCGCCAGTCGTTTCCGAGGTCGGCGTCGCCGGTCCAACCCCATCCCCAACCGTTGGTCGGAAACCGGCCGGTGGCCTGTTCGTGAGTCAGGCATCCCAGCGCGAGTTGCTTGAGATGGTTTTGGCACTGCGCTCTCCGCGCGGCCTCCCGCGCCGCTTGCACCGCGGGGAGCAACAACGCAATAAGAATGCCGATGATCGTAATCACCACCAGCAGTTCCACCAACGTAAAGCCGGCGGGTTTCTGAGGGGAAATCCTCGATTGATAATGACACATAATCCACTTTCCTGTTGGGCGAGAGCGCCCCCGAAAACCACGAGACCCGACACACCGATTATACAATCTTATCGCAAATAAGTATAGCAAAAACGACACAAAAACGCGGCCGATCAGTCGCCTCCTGCAATCCCATTTTCTGAGAACTAATCGGCCCCGGACTCGAAACAGTCTCCTAGAGTTTCTTGGGATCGACCGGCAGGTCGTCCTGGCGATTGCCCAGCCGGCGGTGGACTTCGGGATCGATCGTATAGCTGATCGCTTGGACCGAGCCGTCGCAAAATGACATGTTGCAGCTATTGGCGTGGGCGCTGCCGAAAATTTCGGCCTCATCCGAGGCCGCCCAGCCCGGCGTATCCTGCATCGGCACGAAAGCCGTCGCGGGGTTCTGGCCGTCGTACCAGGTACTGCGGAACATATCGCTATTGTACCCGCAGTACATGGTTTCGTTGTCGCCGCCGTCCAGCCCATCGAGATAATGGTCGGGATTTATCTGTTTTTCGCCGAGCATATATGTGTTGCTCGCGCCGTCGGTGATCATGGCCAGCGTCACCTGGCTGACCAGGTAGGAGATTCCCGTCGCCTTGGCGGCGTCTGACGACCAACCATTTGTGGCGTTGAGTTTATCGCCTGTTGCAAGATCGCCTGGTCCAGCCCCGGCTTGGACGGAATTCAGATCGCCGACGTTCGCGGCGTAATCGCTGCGGGCGCCCATGGTGACGCCGCCGCTGCCGTCGTTCGCGTCAATCAAGGGGCAAACCCCGCCGGAGAAATAACCCATCGGGTAGTTGATTGCCGTCCGCCGCGTGGGACAGGTGAAACATGCCAGCGGCGTTCGCACGCGCTGCGCGCTGGCGGCAAGTTTTGCAGCGCTCATCGATTGAAAATCCCCGTCGCTGCCAAGATCATAAAGCGGCTGCTGTTCGACGAAAGGAAGGATGCAATAAAGCCAGCCGCCAGGCTGTGTTTTGCCCATGCCGCGATCGGGAAGGCCAACCCAGAACCAACCCCAGCCGCCGGTTGGCAGGAATTTGTACTTCTCTTCGTGTTGCAACATCGCCAAGCTCGCCTGCTTGAGGTTGTTGCTGCACTGCGCCCTTCTGGCGGCCTCGCGAGCCGCTTGCACCGCCGGCAACAGCAGCGCGATCAAGATGCCGATGATCGTTATCACCACCAATAATTCCACCAGCGTAAAAGCACGCCTTCTTCTCACGCAATTCATGTCGGTATCCTCTCAGTTTTTGGACTGCTTCTGTTTCGCATTAAGCATGTTTGCCGAAGGTTCCGGCCAGCCTGAAACGACCGAGCCCTCCATCTCTACGAGCAAGCCGAGCAGGCTGGACGGCGCGATCGTCCTCCGGATCGCCATTTTCCACGTCGATTTCCAGCACGTTGATCCCTTCGACAAAACCGCGGTTGCTGGAGAAAGGATGAAAGAAACCGAACTCCCGATGGCCGTGCGCAGGCACCGGCACCGAGCGGCCGTTGAGGCGAATCGCACGCACGTGGTTGTCGACCACGAATCGCCCCTGCAAATGGGCCGTCGACGGCCGCGTCCCCTTCAGGTCGAACGTCGTGCGAAAAGTGTATACGACGCCGTCCGGCACGACCACGTCACCGCTTGCGGCCGAAATCCATTGTGAACGGTCGCGCTGGTTGGACACCCGACGGGTGTCTCCGCACTCCGTCACCACTGCCGGCCGGGGTTTGAACTTCGGATTGTCGCTGCGGGCCACGAGTAGCCAATGGGGATCGGGATCGCCGTCCTTCACGTTCATGCCGGTGTTGAACATCTTGATTCGCACCCGCCTGGG
This sequence comes from uncultured Planctomycetia bacterium, assembly GCA_963719005.1. GTDB lineage: Bacteria > Planctomycetota > Planctomycetia > Pirellulales > Thermoguttaceae. Next base: position 396,236 of record CAVRAR010000008.1, on the reverse strand, counting down.
CATTTGCCGCACGAAGTCGCCCGGCCGGCCGCTTTCGCGAACCACCCTGGCGACTCGGTCCTTGCCGACCACCACCCGAGCCGACTCGTTCTCTCCCAAGCGCACGACCTTCGTCCCTTCTCCGTCAGCACGATCGACCGCGCTTAGCTCGACCTTGCCCTCGTATACATGCGCCACGCTTGCGCCGACCGATCGACCTCGACGGCGAACTCGGTGCCGAGATCGGCGACTCTTGCGGTGGGGGTGCGGATGGTGAAGAGGGGAGAGAGGAGAGGGGAGAGGGGAGAGGAAAATTGGCGATTGTTGATTGTTGATTGCTGATTGGCGGCGATCTTCTCCCTCTTCCCTCTCCCCTCTCCTCTCTCCCCTACTCGCGCCGTCAACCGGCCGAACGAGAAATAACCGCCGGCGCGAGATTCTACTTCATACACGCAAGGCCCTTCAAGGATGACCTTGCCGCCGGTATCGTACGTGATTTCCATCAGACCCGAGGCCAAGGCGTACGTGCGGCCCAATGGGACATAGGCGTAATCGATCGTCGCCGTCTTGGGATCGGCCCAGCGGCACTCGACCATGTCGGTCACGCGGCCGACAAAGACCGTTTCGGGCTGCGTGCGGGCGTCGGCCGGCGCGGGCCGCGCGACGGCTTCCGCGGACTCGCGATGGTCGGAGCGAGGAATCGAAACTTGATAGGCCCAGCCGATGAGCAACCCAACCCCTACGATTATCACGGCCGCCGCGTAGGAGAACAGGAAGCTGCCCCCGACGGAGAGCGCAGAGAGGGGAGCGTGGAGAGGGGGAACCCCGTCGATGACAAGAGGCAAGGCCCCAAAGACCGAATCCTTGTCGGCCGGCTGGGAAGCTTCCGCCGCTTGCCCCTCGCCGCTGGTCCACACCATTTCCAAACATGCATCGAGCATCGCGTAGTCGGCAAACATCTGCTGGGCTTGGGCGTCGGCGGCCAGCAACTCGTTGAGCCGTTCGATCTCGCCCTGCGTCATCGGCCCGTCGGCAAGCCGACCCAGCAGGCCGCGGAACTCGTCGATTTGCGGCTGAGACAATGTCATGGTTGTTTGCTTTCGGCAATCCGCCGCTGAATGCACTCGTACAGCATGTCGCGGCTGTGACTGAGTCTCTTATAAACCGACGACTCGGAAATCCCCAACGCGGCGGCGATTTCGCGTGACCGACTGCTCGCTGCGATAGTGACGCTCGATCAGATCGCGGTCGCGGCCCAAAAGCTCCTTCATGCACTCGATGAGCATGTCGAGACGCAGATCGACCTCGGCGGCGGCGGCGGCCAGGCGGTCGCCGACCGCTTCGGCCACGCTCTCAGCGAGCACCACCCTCAACCGTCGCCGGTTTCGGAAGTGAGCCAGCACTTCCAGTCGCGCGATGCCGCAAGCCCAGCGGACGAAGTCGCCGTCGGGGCGGAACGACTCGTACTTCTCCCAAAGCACCGCGGTGGTCTGCTGCATCACCTCGTCGGCGTCGTTGCGGCTGTACACTTGGCTGCGGATGAAGGCATAGAGCCGCCGCTGACTTGCCGTCAACCGCTGCACAAATCCGCGAGCAGCCTTTTCGTCCATCTCTCCCCACCTTTGGAAAAACGCCGGCGCGCATACGCCACCATGAAGTATCGCGGCGGACGGCGACATTTTGGAAAAGCGCGTTAGCGGGACGCCTGGAGCAACTGACTCCCATCCTATTCCATCATCCTCCGCCCCGCAAACCATGCCACTCGGTCGGGTGGGATGCCGCCAGTTTGACAACCCGGCGACCGGTGGAGTAGAGTTTCATGCTGTGTATGCCTCTTTGCCCGCATCGAGCGCGAGGGGGTGGTGCGGAGTTTCGTGCCAAGACCGGAGTTGCACGGCCATCTTGGCCGTGTTTCTTCACGGGCTGGAAGCCCGTGCTACATCCTCTGCAAGGGAGACGGTTTCATGACTGCCCCGTGGATTACGTTTCGCCCCGCCTTGAAGGTTCTCGACTGCACGATCCGCGACGGTGGGCTGATCAACAACCATGCCTTCGACGACGGTTTTGTCAAGGCGGTGTACGACGCCTGCGTGGCGGCGGGCATCGACTACATGGAGATCGGCTACAAGGCCTCGAAGAAGCTGGCCGCCCGCGACCAGTGCGGCGATTGGAAGTTCTGCGACGAGGACGCCATGCGGCGGATCGTCGGCGACAATCCCACCCCGCTGAAACTGGCGGCGATGGCCGACGCCGGCAAATCGGATTGGCGGACCGACATCTTGCACAAGAAAGACAGTGTGCTCGACATGATCCGCGTGGCCTTCTACGCCCATCAAGTCTCCGAGGCGGTCGATATGATTCGCGACGCCGCGGAGAAGGGCTATGAAGTGTCGGCCAACCTGATGGCCGCCTCCACCGTAAGCGAGCTCGAAGTCGATCAGGTGCTCGACGTGATTTCGCAGACGCCGGCTCACGTTATCGTGGTGGTCGACAGCTACGGCGCGATGTACGCCGAGCAGGTCGAGTTGCTCGTGCGGAAGTATCAGCGATTCGGCCAGGAGCGCGGCAAGGAGGTCGGCATTCACGCCCACAACAATCAGCAGTTGGCGTTCGCCAACACGATCGAGGCGATCATTCACGGGGCGAATTACATGGATGCCTCGATGGCCGGATTGGGCCGCGGCGCCGGCAACTGCCCGATGGAGCTATTGGTCGGTTTCCTCCGCAACCCGAAGTTCCACATCCGGCCGATCTATCAGCTCATCCAAGAGCGCCTGATTCCGTTAAGCCGCACGGTGGAATGGGGCCCTTTCGTACAGTACAACATCACCGGCCAGTTGAACGAGCATCCCCGCGACGCGATGGCCGCCCGCGCCGGCGAGCAGCGCGACAATTACGTCGATTTCTACGACCGGCTGACGGGCGACGTATAGAAGAGATTCTGTCGCCGTCGGGCCGAGATCCGATGGCGGACTTCAGTCCGCCGCATTTGGCGGACTAAAGTCCGCCCCACAACAATCGACCAATTCACTCTGCTACGGCCCCTGATCCGGAGAAGCCGCCGGTCGATTGAATCGGCGCGCGACGATGGCAAACGCTATCGTAACTGGGATCATCAGCAGGGCAAACAGCAGGAAGTACCAGTCGGGCGTCAGGCTGATGCCCCAGAACGTCTCGTTATACAGAGGCGTAACCTGGGCGTTAATCAGATCTCCGCAGAAGACCGTCAATAGCCACAAAGCGGTGACGAAGCTCTTCATCGAGGCCGGCGCGGCGGCGAATGCCAATTCGAGGCCGACGACGGAGATGCAGATTTCGGCCATCGTAATCAAAATGTAAGGGATGACCTGCCAGAGGAGCGATATTCTCGCGGCGGCGGTGGCCTTTTCGGTCTGAGCGACGACGTCGGGAACGGCGGCTTTGCTGATGTTGACGGCGGCTTTGGCGGCGGCGACCGCGGCGTCCGCCGAATCGACGGCGGCAACTGCGGCGTTGACCTGTGCCGCCCGCTTGTTGCCGGCCGCTGCGGCGTCGATAGATCTGGCCGCCGCAGAAGCCGCTGCCGCTGCACTATTGGCGGCGACCGAACAGACGGTTAAGTCCGCCTTGTCGGCTTTCGTAGCAGCAGAGTCGTCGGAGGTTTTCTTCGTTTTGCGAGTTGAGGTAACCAGTTTAACGGCTTCTTCAGTTGCCTCGGCGGCGTCCTTGGCGGCCCGCACAACCGTGTCTAACTCCGCCAAGTTTGCCTTGCTCAAGTGTTCGCCGTTTTCGATGACGTCGCTCCCACCGACGACGCTCGACGCAGCGTTTGCGGCTGCAATCGCCGCGCTTGCGGCGCGCCCGGCGACCGCGACCGAGACAGCTTCAGGCCCGGCGGTTTGTGCGGCCTCCAGGGCGGACTTCATCGCGGCTTTAGCGGCATTGACCCCCTTCGCGCCACTCGGCAAATTTTTGACCTTCTGCTCGAGGGCGGTGGCGTAGATCAGTCCTTTGGCGGCCGTGTCGGCCGAGGTATTATGGGCCAAGGTCGCGGCCGCGGAGACTGTCTTCTCGGCATTCGCCAAGGCCGCGGAGGCCCCGGCAGTCACCGCATCGGCCCCGCGAAATGCGGACCACGCCGCGATGCCCATCGTTAACGTCGTCAGCACAAATCCAATCAGCATCTTATCGGTGGGTCTCAACTCCCAGCCAAATCGGGCTAAGAGATGCCACAAGATCGTAACCGGCGGCAACATCACGATGATCAGAATCGGGTTGAGCGCCTGGAGTTGGTCGGGCGACAACGGGATCGTCGTAAAATAGAGGTTAAGATGCAGGTGCAGGTGATCCCTGGCAAACTCAATCCAAGTGCATGTCGATTGGTCGAAAATGCTCCAAAAGATCATAACGACGAAGAACAAGCCGAAGAGCCGCCGCAAGATGACCCATCGCTCGCGGCGTTCCTCCGGCGTAAGACGAACCCGCTGGATTGTTTCGGTCGCATAGAACGGCTTCCCTGCGGCGAAGACGATGAACGCCATGATCATCAGCGCGGCGGGAAAGAGGAAAGCCATCGCGTAGGCATGGCTGTCGCCGCCGTAGTAGTTGCGAATGGCGGGGACGCAAAACGAGGACAGCGCGGCCCCGATGTTGATCGAGCCGTAGAAGATGGCGAAGGCATCGCTGCGAAGCTTAGTTCGACCCGGCCGGCGCTGATCGTAGGTCAGCCCCATTAGCGTCGAAATGTTTGGCTTGATAACGCCGCTGCCCATGGCCAACAGACCGAGCGAAAGGTAGAGGTACTTCTCCTCGTGCAAGCTCGCGACGCCGAGCAGCGCCTGGCCGAAAATGTAGGGAATGGCGAAGTAAACGATGGTGCGATACTTGCCCAAGAAGTTGTCGGCAATGTAGCCGCCGACGAGAGGGAGCAGATAGCAAGCGGCCAGGAAATACGACGAGATCCGATTCGCGGTGCTGTCCTCGAATTTCAGTATCTGAATCATGTAGAGAAGCAGAATCGCCCTCATGCCGTAGTAGCAGCACCGCTCGGCGAATTCGCCCCAGAAGAAGAACCAGAAACCGATGGGATGATCGAAAACGGAGGAGCGTTTGGGCGTGCCGGAATTCGGTTGGCTCATGGGATCTCGCCTGGTTGGCTACTTGATGTCTTCGGCAAACGCTTTGGCGTTGAGTTCTTCGCCCGTGGCGTGACGGGTTAACTGGTTCCAGTCCAACGTCAGGCCGGGCGCGTACACGTTGTCTCGCATGAACACGCCAGCGCCCTTGTTGCCGACGTAGATCGCACCGGCTGGATTCGTGTCGGGCATGATGGCGCGGATCAAGGCGTGATGCACCTGCGAGGCGAACAACTCGCCCATCATATAGTTGTGGTAGTAGGCCGGGGCGCCGACAAAATGATACTTGGCGGCGAAGTCGGGCTCGTCGCGGCCCGCCGGGCGCTTCACCTCCTGATACTTCTCGGTCAAATCCCACCACAGACGGTTCAAGTCCTGGTTCGGATTGGCGTACAACTCGCGCTCGAAGCGGAACATGACCTGGCAGAAGCGGGCGAAGATCAGCAGGCGATTTCGCTGGAGCTTGGCCGCCGCGGCGCGAAAACGCTGGGGATCGGGCACTTTCGCCCCCATCGCTTGCAGCCAATCGACGTTCTGGGCGAATCGCTCGAACATCATCGCCACCCCCTCGGTCGTCAGCGCGTGGGCTTCGGTCCGCAGCGAATACGGCAGCGTGCGGGGGAGATACTTGCTATAGGTCGCATGGCCCAATTCGTGCAGCGTCGTGGCCAGCCACTCGCGGCCCGGGACGATGTTCACCAGGATGCGGACGTTGTTGCCCTCGCGGTCGATGTCGGTCTCGAAGGCGTGCGGGCATTTGCCCGGCTGCTCGTACAGGCTGCTCCGCTTCAGCACGTCGTCGATCGGCATCCCGATGCCCTCGTAGAACTCGCGGCAGACCTTCAGCGTGTCGATCGGCTTGTAAATCGACTCGGGCAGATCGCCCAGCACGGCGGGCACTTCGGCGAAATACGGATCGTGGTAGTGCCACGGCCGAACCTCATCGACCGTGATCCCGTAGCTCTTGGCCAAGGCGGCGTCGATTTCGGCCTTCGCCTTGCGATACGGCTCGCGGGTCAACTCGTCGAGTTCGTCGAACAGCTTCAGCACTTGCTCCTCGCTCTGCTCGTTCAGACAAAGCTGCATGGCGTGGAAGTCGGAGAAGCCGAGCTTGCGGGCGGCTTCGTTCCGCAGGGCCACGACGGCCATGAGATCGGCAAGGACCGCCCGGCCGATCGTCTTGCGGGCTTCCCAGGCGGCTTGGCGCTCCTTCGAGTCGTGCGACTCGACCAGGATGCGGGAGATGTCGTTGTCGGTCAGTTTCTTGCCGCCGACGTCGTAGCGATAGACGTTGAACTCGCGCTCGACCGCATTCGACTTGGCCGAAATCTTCTTGAGCAGCTCGGGCGGAACCTGCCGGCCGAGGAATTCGAGATAAATGACGGCAATCTGCCGGGCCAAGAGCGGATCGCGGACGCCGGCCTCCTTGATCGCCTTCAACTCGGCAAAACGCGTCGCATCGGCGAGGCAGAGGTCGAGTTTGTCTTCGGCCGCCTGCTTTTCTTGGAAGTCGGCGTCTTTGCCGGTCACATTGGCGACCCAAGAGCGGCGGTTGGCTTCGATTTCCAACGGGCGGACGGTCGCCTCGTAATACTCGACGAATTTCTTCGCCTCGGTGTCGGCTGCTTGGTTTTTCTCGGGCGCGGCCGTTGCCTGAGGCGTCAGAACGCCTCGGTGCCTTCGCAGCAGACCCCCTCGGCCGCCTTCCAGGGCGGTTGCGGAATCGGCGGCCGCCGCTCCCAGTAGGATGAGTCCCAACATGATCGCAGCCCGAACCGTAGGCATAGCATTTCTCCTGGAATTGGCGCGAACGAGTTCCCTTATGCTACGGGAGACGTGTCGCTTCCGCAAGAGCCCGACGCGGAGGGGGACGGTCATGCCTTCTACAACCCTTGAAGCTGATTCTATCCTGTGGTCATGGACACCATGACCGGCTTCACTTCACTCACGTAGGGCACAACGCGGGCGGCTTGCCGCTGTAGGTTCGCTTCAGATGGCCGTTTGGCAGCAGCATCACTCCCCCCACGGTCACATCCCGGACGATCGCCCATTCCGAATCCAGAGTAACAACGACGTAGTCCTCCTTGATCTTCTTGAATCGGAAGCCGGGGATATTCGGCACGCCGGGCGGACCGTCGAAGGGGTTCTCGGAATTGCCCGCGTGCCCGCCACCGGCCGGCGGCGAGCGGAAAGGATCGACGTCGTCCGAGGGGTGGCCGCTTTCCGACGGCGGCGTCTTTTCTGGCGGCGCGGCCGCGGCATCGCCACTACTTTCCGCTGGCGGTAATTCACCGCCCTCGCCCGACGTGGGGACCGCGACCATGACGTCCCGCTGCTTCGTCTCGTCGAACGGCACCCGGTGGAAGAACAGTCCGTAGACGAGTGCATAGCTTCCCGTCAGGAACAGCACAAGCAGGAGCAGCAGTCGCAAGGAGCGGCGTCTCATCTTCAACCCTTCTTCAGGCGATTGTAGAACACCATTGCGGGCGATCCGCCGAAGCCGATGCCCATCCAGGCCGCTTCGTCGATCTCCTCCTGCGAAAAGCCGGCGGCTCGGGCCTTTTTCACGTGGTTTATCACGCAGGGCTCGCAACGGGCCAGCACCGACAACGCGATGGCGATGGCTTGCTTGGTCTTCGCATCGAGCGCCCCCGCCGCTCCGGCGGCCTGGAGGAATTCCTGGAACTTCCGCTCCGCCACAGTGACGCCGCCAACGGCAGCCTCGCTCGCGGATTGATCTGACTGGTGATTCGGATCGCAGCAAGCCATGACGTTGGCCTCCTGTGCTGAAGGTTGTTGTTCGCAGTGCGAAGGAGAGGAAGGCGGAATCGGCCGTCGGCCGTCGCTGCGCAGGAGGACGCGGCCCGAGCCTGCTCCCATGACTTTGCCGATCACGGCGGCCTCGGCCACGCCCGACGCATGAAGCCGGCCGAGCAAGTCGCCGGCTGCCGACGCCGGAACCGCGATCAGCAGGCCGCCGGAAGTCTGGGGATCAAAGCAGAGGTCGAGCATCGCCGGTTGCACGCCGTCGTCGGCGATCAGGCACTCGCCCGACGATTCCCGATTCCGCTCGACCGCCCCGGACGCGATACCCTCGGCCAGACATTCGAGCACGCCCGGCAGCAGCGGGAGATCGTCCCAGACGATTTCGACATCGACCCCGCTCGCGGCGGCCATCGCCCCCAAGTGCCCCATCAGGCCGAAGCCGGTCACGTCGGTGCAGGCGTGGGCATTGCACTCGATCATCAGCCGTGCCGCGTCGCGGTTGAGCGCGGCCATCGATCGGGCGGCGGCCTCCGATGCTCCGGCCGGGGCGCGGCCGATCTGCGCGGCAAAGGTTATGATGCCGGTGCCCAGCGGCTTCGTCAGAACAAGGCAATCGCCGGGCCGGGCGGCGGCGTTGGTCACAATCCGGTCGGGATGGATCAAACCGGTGACGGCGAAGCCGGCCTTAACCTCGGGGTCGTTGATGCTGTGTCCGCCGACGACCGGCACGCCGGCCTCGACCATTTTGTCGATGCCGCCGCGAAGGATCTCGTGCAGGGCGTCGGTCGGAAGGGCGTGCAGCGGGAAACCGACGATGGAGAGCGCCGTGATCGGGCGGCCGCCCATCGCGTAGACGTCGCTTAGCGAATTGGCCGCCGCAATCTGTCCGAAGGTGTAAGGATCGTCGGCCGACGGCGAGAAGACGTTGACGGTTTGCACCAGCGCCACGTCGCCGTCGAGGCGGTAGACGCCGGCGTCGTCGCCGGCCGGGGCCCCGACGAGCACACACGGGTCGTCGAAGAACGGCAGCCCGGCCAACACGCGATTGAGCGTCGCCTTGTCGATCTTCGACGCGCAGCCGGCGCTCTGCACCATGCTCATCAGCCGGACCGGCCCCGTATCTCCGTTCGCCGACTCGCCGGCGCAGGGGCATAAGTCCTGTTGCTGAAAGACATCGCAAGGGCAGGACTTTTTGGCATTGCAGATGCAATGTCCCAGCCGCATCGACCGCGCCATCACCCGCTTGCGCTTCGCCAAGTCCTTCATAGCGGTACCGTCACGAGTGGCCGGGTCGGGTAAGAAGCCGGAGGTTGTTTTCGTTGTGCCCGGTGGGGCAGACATTCCTGTCTGCCGGGAAGAACGCACAGCCGGCAGACAGGAATGTTTGCCCTACTGCAGCGAGAAATGTGGGCTTGGGTTCATTCTAAGCCCAGTGGGGGAGGCGTGCAAGCCGACGCTGCATTGGCATGACCTATGGGACGCGGCAAGATTTCTTGGCAACACGAGGACTGCTCCGAAGGAGCGCGGTTCGCCCAGCCCAGGGCAACGCCCTGGGGAGGAGGCGAGAGAACAGCATTGGCGGCCCAACGGGCCAACGGTTCACCGAATCATTGGCCTGTTGGGCCGACGCGCGGTCACAATGGCCCCCGCCACCCAGGGCGTTGCCTTGGGCTGGGCGAACGGCAGGGCCTTCGGCCCATAAACTCGCTGCCGAGAATTCTCGCCACGCCTTTCGTGGGGGCAGTATGTAGATTGCCGGTTCAACCACCCCCCCTTACCCCCTCTAAAAACCGACGTATTTTGGGCGGTCGGATTGTTGACTTCGGAGGCATTCTTGGTATGGTGGCAATTGTATTCCGCTGCCGTGATTGGCAACGAGGAGTGTGACGACAACGCGATGATGAGGTAAACCAACGATGGCGGCGGCCCCACGATGGCCGCCAAATACAATTGAACGACGCGCGAGCGTCAAGTTTCTGCTTCCTCGAAAACGACTAACCTGAGCCGCAAGGCTCTTGAACAGTAGGAGCAGCACTTGGACCCGCGCCCCGCAAGGGGCGTCGGCCATGCTGTTCTACTGTGCCCTTTAGTCGGGGTTCGAGGAGCGGCATCGGACGGCGCTCCTTTTTCGTTGGAGTTCTCTTCGTGGAAATGGTCTGTTCTCTCTTTCGATTCCAGGGCGCAATGTCGCCCGCAACTTCTTGGGAGGTGTTTGATGAGATGCTTGACCGCAGGTCTGATGGTGCTCTTTATTGCCGTAGGGCAAGCGCAGGCGCAAACTACCCTTTTCAGCGATGACTTCACCGGGCCGCTCACCTGGACAACCAGTGATGCCTCGGTGTCGATTCAGAGCGGGAATCTGGTGATCGGCAACAATCGCATCACCAACGACTATGCCGAAAAAGGGGTCTCGATTTCACTTTCATCCGACAACTACATCGTGATCGAGCAACGCACAAAGGTGACCGCGGGAGGTCTGGGTTATGCTCTGCCGCAGGAGTATGTCACTTTTGAAGACTCGTCCAAACTCTGGACAACCAATCTCCCTAACGGAAACCCGGGCAATTATGACTCGTCACATCCGTACGGCTGGCTCTTTGGCGTATCGTCGTTCAGCGGAAATGTAGGCAACGGAGGAGGATGGGGAGACGATGTCGTCTGGTCCCACAACGACAACGAAGATGTTCCCACCTCGGGCTTCTGGACATCCTCGACGGCTGACAGATGGGCTGTGACGCAACTCATCCTGACGCCCACTGGGGGTGAGTTGCTCGTCAAACCAGATGACGCGGCCAATGGGTGGTTTGGCGACACGTTTTACCCGGTCGCCTCAGCGTATTGGTCGCACTCTCAGATAAGCGCGATTGGATTCGAGCAGCCGTGGGATGCCGAATGCAATATAAACTACATCAACGTCACGAGTGTTCCCGGATCATGCACAATTCCCGACCCGGGAACATTTAGCCAAATTACCCCCGAGCCGTCCACCTTCACCCTCCTCGGCGTCGGTGTTATCGGCCTGCTGGGCTACGCATGGCGGCGGCGAAGGCGAACAGCGTAGGGCGTTGAAGCCGATCGACCGGCGACATGAACGGGCCATCCAGGCGGATGGCCCGTTCTGCTTTGGGTTGCCCGGTGAAAACCCCTGCCGGCTTGTCCGGCAGGTGGATGAGTTTGGAGTGCTACCCCACGGGTTTTTTCTTCTCCGCCGGCCCCCGTGGGTTTATCCCACGGGTGAAGAAGTTTGCGGGGCTATGGGGCGGAGCCGCCGTGCTAGCCTACCAAACATATTCACCTGCCGGGCAAGCCGGCAGGGGTCAATTCCGGTAGGAACTGCCGTGGTAGCTTCCTAAACTGATTCACCTGCCGGGCAAGCCGGCAGGGGTCAGTTTTTGTGGGATCCGCGACGGGAGTCGCCTGCTAAAGCCCTGGTCAACGCTGTCTCGGTGCCATCAGTCTGCTGGGCTACGCATGGCGGCGGCGAAGGCGAACGGCGTAGGGCGTTGAAGTCAATCGACCGGCAACGCAAACGGGCCATCCGCGGGGATGGCCCGTTCTGTTTTCGGGCTGTCCGGTTAAGACCCCTGCCGGCTTGCCCGGCAGGTGGATGAGTTTGGAGTGCTACCCCACGGGTTTTTTTCTTCCCCGCCGACCCCCGTGGGTTTATCCCACGGGTGAAGAAGTTTGCAGGGCTATGGGGCGGAGCCGCCGTGCTAGCCTACCAAACGTATTCACCTGCCGGGCAAGCCGGCAGGGGTCAATTCCGGTAGGAACTGCCGTGGTAGCTTCCTAAACTGGTTCACCTGCCGGACAAGCCGGCAGGGGTCAATGTTTGTGGGAACCGCAGTGGTGGCTTATCAAACTCGTTCACCTGTCGGACAAGCCGGCAGGGGTCAAGTTTTGTGGGATCCGCAGTGGTGGCTTGTCAAACTCGTTCACCTGCCGGACAAGCCGGCAGGGGGTGCCTGCTTGGCTACGCATGGCGGCGGCGGAAGCAAACGGCGTAGGGCGTTGAAGTCAATCGATCGGCAACGCAAACGGGCCATCCGCGGGGATGGCCCGTTCTGTTTTCGGGCTGTCCGGTTAAGACCCCTGCCGGCTTGCCCGGCAGGTGGATGAGTTTGGAGTGCTACCCCACGGGTTTTTTTCTTCCCCGCCGACCCCCGTGGGTTCATCCCACGGGTGAAGAAGTTTGCAGGGCTATCGGGCGGAGTCGCCGTGCTAGCCTACCAAACGTATTCACCTGCCGGACAAGCCGGCAGGGGTCAATTTTTGTGGGAACCGCAGCGGTAGCTTGTCAAACTGGTTCACCTGCCGGACAAGCCGGCAGGGGTCAATTTTTGTGGGAACCGCAGCGGTAGCTTGTCAAACTGGTTCACCTGCCGGACAAGCCGGCAGGGGTCAAGTTTTGTGGGAACCACGGCGGTGGCTTTTCAAACTCATTCACCTGCCGGGCGAGCCGGCAGGGGGTGCCTGCTTGGCTACGCATGGCGGCGGCGGAAGCAAACGGCGTAGGGCGTCGAAGCCAATCGACCGGCAACACGAACGGGCCATCCGCGCCGATGGCCCGTTCTGCTTTCGGTTGCCCAATGAAAACCCCTGCCGGCTTGCCCGGCAGGTGGATTAGTTTGGAACGCTACCGCACGTGATTTTTCCTCCCCGCCGACCCCCGTGGGTTTATCCCACGGGTGAAGAAGTTTGCAGGGCTATCGGGCGGAGTCGCCGTGCTAGCCTACCAAACGTATTCACCTGCCGGACAAGCCGGCAGGGGTCAGTTTTTGTGGGATCCGCAGTGGTAGCTTGTCAAACTCGTACACCTGCCGGGCAAGCCGGCAGGGGTCAAGTTTTGTGGGATCCGCAGTGGTGGCTTGTCAAACTCGTACACCTGCCGGGCAAGCCGGCAGGGGTTGTTGTTTCTGTGGGAGCCGGCGCGATGGCCGATCAATCTCATTCACCCGCTAGACAAGCTGGCAGGGGTTCTTGTTCCACGCCGATAAGCCTCTTAGGCGATAAATGGGGAAGGTAGCTCCTGGTTGCAGGGTCCACGCAAGAACGCGTATACTGGGCGTCTTGGATTGACGATCATGGCCCTTCAACCGCTATACACCGGTCAAAATGTTCACCCAGCCTACCAGTTGCGCTACGGGTGGACTGGTTGGCCAACCGTCGGCACATCGTTTCCGGCGGGAGTGGGCAATGTTGTGAAGCAGGCGGCCGAGTTATGGGAGAAGGACGGCCTGCGATTGTTAGAGTCACGTTGCTCCAGTGAGTTGACTCAGTTGACGTTCAGCACCAAGCCAGAAGTCGCACCCGTGTTGGCAGCTTCGCGCGTGAAGGGGCGATTGCAGCACGCTTTTCGAAAAGCCGAGTTGTCCGTCCAATTCAGCCGCAAGCTGGCGATACGTTCGATCGGCAACAACTGCACGAGCGACGTGGAGCAGTATATCCGCGATCAAGTCGCCAACGCGGCGTTTGCTGATAGCGATTTTGCAGACCGGCTTCGGAAGTTCACCGTTGCGAACCCCGGCGTCGTCCTCTCTGAGCCGACCGAGACAAGCAGCGGAAGGTACTGGTACAACTTGCACGTAGTATTGGTCACGGAAGAGCGATATCAGCGTGGCGACGAGTCGTGGTTGGGACGAATCCGCGACCAGTCGTTCAAGATTGCGCAAAGGAAAGGTCATGCGATATCCTGCCTTTCGGTCATGCCCGACCATTTGCATATCGCAATCCGCGGGAACATCGAACACTCGCCGCACGAGATTGCCTTAACGTTCCAAAACAACTTGGCCTACGCCTTGGGGCAAATTCGCGTGTGGCGGTACACGTACTATGTGGGGACTTTTGGCGAATACGATATGAAGGCAGTCCGCCAGCGGACATAGGCCATCGACGCGGGCGTCGGTGCAACTGCAAAGCGTGGCTGGCGCGGTTGTTCAAAACCCCCGCCGGCTTGTCCGGCAGGTGGATTAGTTTGGAATGCTACGCCACGTGATTTTTCCTCACCACCGACCCTCGTGGGTTTATCCCACGGGTGAAGAAGTTTTCGGGGCTGTGGGGCGGAACTGCCGTGCTGGCCTCCCAAACTCGTTCACCTGCCGGACAAGCCGGCAGGGGTCGCTTTATTGGGAAACGCATGGTAGCTTCTCAGACTGACTCACGTGCCGGACAAGCCGACAGGGGGCGTCCCTGTGGGAATCGGCAACAGGGGTCGCCTGCTACAGCCCTGGTCAACGCTGCCTTGGCGTTGCACGCAAAGCCGGCTATCGGGTAGAATCTTGATATGCCCGTTGAACGGGTTTCCATTCGCTTGCGTAGAAGACGGGCGGAGACGCCCCTTGGCAGGATGAGGATGACGCGATGAAGCGATTGACGTTGGCATTTCTGCTCTTGATAGGCGTTCTGGCGTTGCCCGGCTGCTGACCGGGGAAGAAGGGCAGGCCCGCGTCGGGTCTGGGGGCGGAAAAGTCGCTGCAAGTCGATCGGGGTGCACCGGAGGGTCGTCCGTTGGCGTTCCACAGCTTCCGTCCGGGGAGTCCATAGCAACTCAAAGTGGGCTTTCTGTCCTTGAATCAGGGGCCAATCGTGACGCATCGAACATCGGCATCCTGCATTGTGTTGGCCGCACTCTGCTTCACGGCGTGCAGCGCAGAAGCCCGCGGAGAGCGAGGCCAAGAAGCCGGCGGCGCCGGTTGCGGCGAAATCGACGGAAGTCGTCACCAAGAAAGCCGGGGCAGCCGTCGTCAGCGAGCCGAACGCCCCGGCCAAGCTGTTCAAAGACGATCTCGCCGCCCGTGCGCTCTACAAGCAGATGATCGCGGCGATGCGAAGGGCCGATTCCCTCTCGTACGTCAGTCGCTACGGAATGGAAGGCAAGGGCTTCAAGTCGGAGTCCGTCTATCGGGCGTGGCTGAAGAAGCCGAACTACTTCCGCGTCGAAGCGGAACCGGTGGAAAGCGACGCAGCCGGCAAGAAACCCCGCCCCATCGAGGCCGGCGGCGGCCGCGGAATCCTCATCGGCGACGGCAGCCTGATGTGGATCTATTGGCCGAAAGGGCGCTACAAGCACGAGTGGGAAGACGCCAAGGAGTTCGAGAAGACCCGCCTGACAACCTACATCAAGAAGTCGGCCCTGCCCGGCGGACACTCCATCGGTCACGAAGTCTGCTATCTCGGGGCGATGAGCATGCCGGTGATCGATCCCAGCACCTTCCACGGCTACACCGACTCGTTGCAGCAGTATCTCGACGGCGTCATGGGGCTCGGAACGGAAAAAATCGGAAGCGACGACTGCGACAAGATCGAAGTCAGCATCATGAAGCACCAGCGAAGCTGGTACCTCTGGTTGTCGAAACGCGACCATCTGCCGCGGAAGATGCGCGAGATCGTGCGGGTGAGTTTCGATCTGATCATCACCGAAGACTGGTCGTCGGTGATCGTCAACGGAGAGATCCCGGACAAAATGTTCGTCTGGCGGCCGCCCAAGGGCTGGACGCAATACAAGGAGCCGCCGCTGGAGATCGGCCTGCTGAAACCGGGCACGAAAGCCCCCGATTTTAATCTGGCCTCCGCCGACGGCAAGCGGATCAGGCTGTCCGACTATCGCGGCAAAATCGTTTGGCTTAACGTATGGAGGGCCGGCTGACCGGCCTGCCGCGAGGAGATGTGTCATCTCCAGGAACTCTACGCGAAATACGGCGACAAGGGCTTCGTAGTCCTGGGATTCAACGCCTCGGACGACAAGAAAATCGCCTTGGAAATGATGCGCGACAACAAGGTGACGTTCCCCAACATTATCGACTCTTCCGATGCCGCGACGAAAGTCTGCTTCCAAGAGTACCAGCATTATGGCCGCAGCGCCGTGCCGATGAGTTACGTCATCGGCCGCGACGGCCGTATCGTGGACGGCTGGTATGGATATGAAGAGGGCGAGGCCAGAACCATTGCGGCGTTGCAAAAAGTGGGCGGCGAACTGGGCGAAAGCATTGGTCGCGAGAAGCAGTCTGAAGCGGCGAAGTCGGCCCAGCCGGTGATCGACGACGCGATGGCGGCCATGAGCGCAGGGGCCGAAGCGGCAAAGGACAAACCGCGCGATGTGCCCGGAAAGACGCACGACACGCCCGCGCTAACGGCGGCGTCCTCGCCGGATGTGGCCGCCGCCGCAAGACGGCTCTTCGAGGCCATTCGCGACGCCAATTACGATCGCGACTGGACCAACGCCTACGATTGGCAGCGATTTCCCGCCAAAGCCGTGGGCTATCGGGCCGATCACGATCAGCAAGCGTGGGTCCGCTGGGTTTGCAAGAACTTCAAGGCGAACGCCATCGCCGACATTCGCTTAGGCAAAGTCGCCGCCGCCGCCGACGGATCGCCCACGGTCTATTTCGAGCTGCACTTGAAGGACGGGAAAGTTCTCAAGGGCGATCTGCCATTCTCCTGGGACGCGAAGAAGAAGCAATGGATCGGCCAGAAGGCGCTCGATTGGCACCTTCAGAAGAAGCCGTGAAGCGGCCAAGGCGTTACGTCGGCGTGTTTTGGCCGTTCAGCCGCCCCCAGGCAAGCGTGGCGGCGCCAGCGCACACGTCAGTTGCGGATGCGGCGCGACGGAGAGCGGCTGGCCGATCGCGACGCTTAGGGCCGCTTCCATGCCCGGCACCATCGCCACGCCGCCGGTCAGCACGATCGGCGCCGTGACGTTCGAGCCGGTCATCGCCGCCACCCGCGTGGCCAGCGACGCCTGCACGCCCGCCACGATGTCTTCCGGCAACACGCCCGAGGCCAACAGCCCGATGATTTCGGTCTCGGCGAACACCACGCACATGCTGCTGATTACCGCGGGATTTCGGCTTCGGCCCGCCAACTCGCCCAGCCGCGCCAACCGCACGCCGAGCCTGGTGGCCAACAGTTCGAGGAATCGGCCGGTGCCTGCCGGCGCAGCGGTCGTTCATCACGAAGTCACCGACGGCGCCGCTGCTATGAAGCCGCAGGAGCTTGCTGTCTTGGCCGCCGATGTCGATGATGGTTCGCGCATCGGGCATCGTGCGGCGCACGCCCCACGCCTGGCAGGTGATTTCGGTGATCGTCGCGTCGGCCACACTGATCAGCTTCCGACCGTAGCCCGTGGCCACGACCATCTTGATCTGTTTGCGGCCGATACGGTGTTCGTGCAAGAGCCGGTCCAAGAGCGACTCGGCCAGCGCGTCCTGTTCGATGCCCTGATCGACCACGCCCGAGGCCACCACGTCGCGGCCGTCGCCGTCCAGCAGCACGACCTTGGTGGTTCTCGATCCGGCATCGATTCCTGCACAAATCATGAGTCAGGGGTCAGGGGTTAGAGGTCAGGGGTTAGGGGTTAGGGGCCATACGCTGTAAATCGAACATGTGAAAATCTCCGAATCCGCACGGCCCTCACCCTAACCCTCTCCCAAAGGGAGAGGGGACTCCTCACCTCACCCTCACCTTTTTTCCAAAGGGAGAGAGGACTTTTCATTGCGAACGCCCTCGCACCGTTTCGACCAACGCCTCCACCCGCGTGCGGAGCGTTGGCTCCATCGCATCGCCGAGCGACGGCACTTCGATCTCGATTACCGGAACGTCCAGCTTGCCGCGGATCACCTCGCCGATGATCGTCGCCTCCATCGCGCAGTGGCTGGCCCCGGGAATGCGCGAGATGACGACTCCGCGGGCGCCGAAGCGCTGAACCTCCGAACAAATCCGCTTGGCCCTGTCCACCGCCGAACCGACCATCGGATCGGCCAGCGCCATCCGCGCCAGGGCTTCCAAGGGGGGCAGGTCGGTGGGAATCGGATCGAGCGCGTGGCAAAACATGTTGTCGGCGCCGCACACCCGGCCGCCGACGTCTTCCAACAAGTTCATCACCCGCAAGTCCGCCACCGGATTCACCCAGAACAGCCGGACGGCATCGAGCGGCAGCACGCCGACGCGGGCGTCCGCCCGGCGGCGCACCTCTTCCAGCAGTCCCGCCAACACCTGGACCGTCTCATTATGATCCGAACAAAAGTGGATTGCAAGCATTTCGGCGATCAGCATTTCCAGCGCCGGCAGTGGGCAGGGATCGGCGGTGAAGCACAATTGCCGCAACTCGCCCAGCAGGCGGCGCACCCGGTTGGCTCGGCCGATTCCCTCGGCAAGCCGCCGGTCGTCCAGAGGCTGTCCGGCATATTCTTCCAGCGCCTGCCTGACGCGGCCAAGCTCTGATTTCACCAGCGCCACTTGCTCGGCCGGCGCCGGAATCCGCCGGGAAGCTCGACCGCCTCTTCCTGCGCCTCGGGCGGGCGGCGATGCGGAATCTCCCACCAGAGGATCGGAAAGCCCAGCGATTCCAGCCGCTGGGCAATCGCCGAAAAATCGTCGCAGGTCGCGCCGACGCTGCACGTCAGCAGACCCGGAATCGGAAAGCGGCTGCGGGCGACGAACGCGCCGAGCAACGCGCGGACCGGGCAGAACGAATCGTCGATGCCCAGCGAGTCGGCGATCTCCAACAGCCCGCCGCCGCCGCCCAGCAGGCAGGGCAGCCACCACGCACCGTCGGGATAAAACGCGACGAGGTTATCGAACGAGTACGCCATGACCGGCACGGTGCCGAGATCCTTCATCGTGCCGACGAGCTTCTTGCCGTCGGCCGCCGCGCGGCGCAGGCGGTCTTCCTCCGAGAGCAGAAAGTTCCACAGCCGCAAGGCGGCCGGCGAATTGTCCATCCGCAGCTTCAATAGCCGCACGTCGCCGTCGGCCACGTGTCGCCGCAGCGGCCCACCGTAGTCGGGCTCCGCCAATCCGGCCGCGCACAGATCGGCGTGGCGACGGTCCCACTCGGCCAGCGTGATTCGTTGCGGCTCGTCGTTCATGTTAATGTAAATGTCGTACGGGAATAGCCGGGAGCCAACGGCTCCCGGAGTGCGTCTCGAACACCTGCGCACATTCCGGGAGCCGTTGGCTCCCGGCTAGTTGCACGTCATCGTGGCGACCCTCGGTAACCGTTCATTTCAGCATTTCCAGGAAGGCTTCGATTCGCCCTTGCACGCGGTTTGGGGCGGCGGTGTCGTCGGGACCGACGTCGAGTTCGAGCAGCGGCGTCGGGCTCCATTGCTTCAAGCGTTGCGACTCGGCGTGCCAAAGGTCGCACCAAACGTAGCGGTGCAGGATGATGCCTCGGACTTGCCGCGCGGCCAACTCGCGGCCAAGCCACTCGTAGAGCTTCGTGTTCGGGCGGCGAAAGGCGTCGGGAATGCCGTCGAAATAGGCGTCGGCCAGTTCTTCCAACGGCCCGGCGGCGACTCGCGCCGGATCGAACGGCCGCGGCAACGTCCGCTGGCCGTGCTCGGTCGCGTCGAGTACGATGCGGCCGCCGGCACGTTCCACCATCTCGACGAATCCGCAGTCGGTCTCCAACAACGGGCCGCCGAGAATCGCCAGCGGGATCCCTCCCGGCGCTCCGCGGGCCGTTGGCCCCCGGCTATTCTTGCGACTCTCTTCTCGCGAGCGATCGTTGGCGAGCATGACCATTGCCAACTCGGCGTCGCTTGGGGCTTTTCCGCCGAGGCTCACGAGAAAACGCCCAAACCGGCGAAGCTCGTCGAGGTAAAGCCGCCGCGCCGCGGGCGTTTGCCACATCGAGGGCACATTCAGCAGAAAGACCGGGCGATCTCCCCGCTGTTCCAGCATCGCGGCGACGTATCGCATCTGATCGCACGTCGTCGTCAGCACCAGGGCCGAGACCTCGCGCCATTTCTCGGGGGCTAGAGTGTATCTCTCACGGTCGTGTGCCACTGCTTGGAACAAGCAGTGCTGGGTGCAATCCGTCGCCCCGGCACTGCTTGTTCCAAGCAGTGGCACACCGTTGGTCGATCTTCTCGTGTGATGAGAAACGCCGGCTAGGGCCGCGTCCAGCAGCGCACCCGCGTAGGGGCAAATGCCGCGAGTGAGTTTCTCGCTGGGACGCAGACAAAGCCGCTCGGGCCGCAGGCCGTGGGCGGCAATCCATTCGACCGGAACGAAGGGATTGCAATAGCCGATGGCCTTCATCGACCACCTCGTCGCGACGGCCTCGATTTGGCCGGCCGCTTCGCACGGCTTCTGCTCGGCGGCTTTCCATCCGCTTTCTCCGCCCGGCGACCCCGCACCGTCTCCAACAGGGCTTCGACCCGCAGGGCGATCCGCGTCGAGTCGGAAGGCGAGTAGTCGGTCTCGATGTGGAGGTACGGCAGGCCGAGTTGCTCCTCGACCTTACGGCGGACCCGATGCGATTCGATGTCGTAGGTGAGGCACGCCTGCCACACCAATTCGATGACGCACTGGGCCCGATATTCGGCCGCCAACTGCCCGAGGATATCGAGCCGGAGTTCGTTGGGAGTCATCACGGAGCAGGGCAGGTGGAAGTATTTTTCGGCCAAGGCGTGGAGCGGCTTGGGGTCCGCTTCGTCCACGTCTTCCAGGATCGGTTTCACGCCCGTGCAGTTTTCCATGGCGACGACCAGCCCGCCGCTCTGCTCGACGATATCCAGGACGCGCTCGGCGCCGTGAACCATCGGCACGCCGGTCATCAGGACGCGGACGCGCTCGGCGTCGTCGCGTTTGCCGCGCTTGGCGCCGGCGGACTTGAGCAGCTTCTCGTATTGTTTCAAGGCGTCGGGCATGGCCCAAATGCTGCTCTTGCAATCGAGCAACTGCCGGCCCGACATCGGCGGCCGATCCGCCTTCATCAGCGCCGCCAACTCGCGCCGCAATCGCCGTTCGCGGTTCAGCAAGCGGGTGGCCGCACGGATCTTCTCGTCCGAAACGTCCGTGGCGAAACGCTTCGAAAGGAATACGCGGAATTCCTCCAATTCCCGAAGCCAGTAAGTGAAGGCGTCGTGGTCGGCCGATTTGTGCGGCAGGTTGAGCACATACATGGGCCGGGTTTCCGCCATCAGCTCGTACATCTTCTTCTTGCCGTCGCAGGTCGTTTCGCCCACCACCAGGTCGGCCATCTCCAGAAACGGATTGCTCTGAAGCGCGTGGAATCCGAACGTCGATTTGATCAGCGGGCAGAGATTGGCGGGCAACTGCTGCTCGGCGGCGGGGATCGTCTTGGCCGATCCGCCGCACAGACAGACGGGCACGCCGCCGGCGGCCATGATCAGCTCGCGCGGCGTGTATTCGCAGAGAATGCCGACCACCGGCCGCCCCGATTTCTTCGCGGCGGTTGCGTACTCGTAACAGTGTTCGATCATTCCGTCGAACCATGCAAAGCGGCGGTCCCCGCTCGCCTTCTTGACGCAGCATTTCGCCATGATGTCACCATCTACGCCTGGGTGTGGGGTGCGAGTCGTTCACGATGTTCCGGTGGCCGGCGGCGCTCGACCGACTGCCGCGGATGAAAACCGTCCTTCATTTTACACCGGTTGACAAGCAGGCAAACGCCAATACGGCCTATCAGCCTTCCTGCGGATGGCGGCCACTAGCTACTTGGCATGACGCGGAAATTCTCTCGGGAAGTCAGCCCGCGTAGGTTATGCTTCAGCATAACACTCTGGGCAGCAGCGATTTGTTATGCTGAAGCATAACCTACGACTGCTGAAGCATAACCTACGACTGCCACCGCGTCTCTCGTCTTACCCCTTCTTGCGGGCAACAAACAGGCCCTGGGCAACCTTGCCGGCATGGGCCATGTCGCGCATGAAATTCATTTCACCCCCCAACGCTTCCATCAACGGGAAATCAAAGCCGATGATCCGCAGGGCGTCGTACGTCAATTGCATGTTCAGCATGTTAAGATACAGGTCCACGTGCGGCGCGAAGCGGCCGGTGTCTTCCGCCTTTAGCACCTCGCAGCCCTCGGCGGCCAGCAGCGAGGCGTAGCCGTCCAACGAGAGCGTGTTGGGAAACTTCATGAACGTGCGAAAGCGGTCGGCTTCTCCGTCGGCCCACGGCGTTCGGCCGTCGACCCAGTCGGTGAACGCGATGATACCGCCGGGCTTCGTCAGCCGGACGGCTTCGGCGATCAGCCGCTTCTTGTCGACCACGTAGCACCAGGCGTCCTCACCCCAAACGAAATCGGCGCTCGCGGCGGGCAGCTTCGTGTCGCAGGCGTCGGCCAGCGTGAACTTGATGCGGTCAGCGAGCCCCTCGGCTTCGCAGCGCCGCCGGCCAAGCTCGACGACGGTTTCCGTGGCGTCCACGCCGTGCATCCGCGCGACGTCACGGAATCGCACCAGGAACCTCATGCCGGCGCCGTTGCAACAGCAGAGATCGACGCCGGCCATGCCGGGGCCGACGCCCGCCTTCTCCGCCAGATCCATCGACGAAGCGAATCCGCCGATGTGAATCTGCTGGCCCATTACCAGTTCCCACAACTGCCCTTCCGGTCCGCTGTAAACGGCCTGCACGTCTTTCAGGCCAGCGGTCGTTGCGCTCTTCATGGTAGCCTCCTAAAGGGGAAGGTAACTTTACAGCCATGATGATGTATCGGCGGACGGGGCGTGTCAACAGGCGCGCTCCTCTTTCCCTTCGGTGTCACTCGCCGAGTGGCCCGCACGTCTTGCGCAGACGGCAGCACGCGACCGGTTTCTTCGCAGAATAGCAGATTTGGGGGGCGTGACGAAATGACGGAATGATTTGCTTTCGCCTGATATTCCGATAGCAGCGCGGAGGTCGCGAGGAGAATTCCCGCCCTGTGATTAAGGAAACGGATTGACCAAGGAGGAGCAATCATGCTGAAGTTAACGGCTATAAGGATTGTGATGGGAGCCGCCGTTGCGGCTACGCTTTTCGTTCCCTGGGCGAACGGACAGGATGACAAGGCGCCGCCGCTGCCGTTCCACTCGATCGAAGGATACGGCGGAGGCGCGATCACGCCGATGGCCTATCTGGTCAACCCGGGCGCGCAGGGCTGCGTCTTCGGCAAGCCGGCCGCGGCCCTTACCGTGGGCAACCTCGGAGACAAGCAACTGCAAGCGATCACCGTCACCGAAACGCTTTACGACAGGATCGAACTCGGCTACGGTTGCGATCGGGTCGGGCTGGGAGATTTGCCCAACGACATACAAGAAGAGACCGGCATGGATACGGAAAGCGGCAGCGTTTGGCTGCACAACTTCAACGTCCGCGCCCTGCTGGTGAAAGAAGACACCTGCCTGGCCGGCATTCCGCTGCCCGCCATAACCGCGGGCGTTCACTTTAAGTACAACGACGGTATCGCCCAGATCAACAACAACCTCGGCAACGCGCTGAGCACCATCGGATATCGTGCCAACAACGGCGTTGATTTCACGCTCACGGCGACGAAGAAATTCGCCAAAGTCTTCGGCCGCCCGTTGTTCGTCACCGCTGGCCTCCGTGAAAGTGAGGCTGCTCAACTCGGACTGCTCGGCTTCGGCGACACCTATCACCTGACCTTCGAAGGCAACGTCGTCTACATGCTCAGCAACCACATCGCCGTCAGCTATGAGTTCCGCCAGAAACATGATCCATACGACACGATCCTCAGCAGCGAACCCGGCGAGTACCTCGTCGGCCCCGAGAACAATTGGCACGCCGTTGAAGCGGGCTATATCCTCAACATGCACACGACGATCTGCGCCGGTTGGGGTCACTTCGGCAACTTGGTCGATTCCGAAGCAAACGGCTCGTGGTTGATACAACTGAAGTACGAGTTCTAGACTTGGAGTCTCTGTAGCCGCACCTGGGGGACTGTCCCCTTTGCCGGGATCTATTAGTGCGGCACAGCAAGGATTTTTGTCCAAGCCGGCCTACGCCGCGAGCCCCCGCCAGGCCACGGCGCGGGCCGGCTTCATTTCCCGCCGCTATTTCTCCACCCCGTTGATCCGAGTCAAAACGGCAGAGTAGAATAGAGGGGTGTGCGGGAGGATCGTTTGTTGAGTGTCGGAAAAGTGATATCGCATCGAGAAACGCCCCGCGACTGCGGTCGCGGGGAGGCGGCGCCACGCAATCTTATATGCGACAGCCGGCAAACTCGAAGCAGGTGACCATGGCCTCGTCCAAGCAGAATCTCTTGAGCCAAATCCCCGCCGTCGAAATCCTGCTCGAGGAGGCGGAATCACAGGGCTGGACCGTGGGCGTCCCCCGGCGAATCCTCGTCGATTCCGTGCGGGCGGCCGTCGATCAAACGAGAAAACACATGCTCGAAGTGACAGACGGGAACGTTGACGCAGAGGCTTTGCACGAATCAATCCTCGCCGACGCTGGCCAGCGAGTGCTTGCGGCCGTCGGCCCGCACTACCGCAAGGTGATCAACGCCACCGGCATCATCCTGCACACGGCCCTCGGCCGCGCCGTGCTTCCCGCCAATGCACTGCGGCAAATCGAAGCCGAGCTTTCCGGTTACTCGCTGCTCCAGGCCGACATTGCAACCGGCGAGCGATCGAAACGCGACAGCCGCATCGAAAGCCTCTTGCAGCAACTCACCGGCGCCGCGGCCGCCACGGTGGTCAACAACAACGCCGCCGCCACCGCGATCGTGCTGAACACCGTCGCTTGCGGCCGCGAGGTCATCGTCTCGCGCGGGCAACTCGTGGAGATCGGCGGCTCGTTCCGCCTGCCCGACGTCATGGCGGCCAGCGGCGTGAAACTCGTCGAGGTGGGAACGACGAACAAAACCCACGCCCGCGATTACGAAAAGGCGATCGCGCCCAATACCGCCGCCATTCTCCGCGTGCATCCGAGCAACTACAAAATTTCCGGCTTCACGGCCGAAGTGCCGCTGGCCGACCTGGTGCAAATCGGCCATGCGCGCGGGCTCGTCGTGATCGACGACGTCGGCGCCGGGCCGCTGGTGGACTTTTCGCGTTTCGGCTTCGAGAAGGAACCGACCCTGCAAGAATCGGTGCAAGCCGGCGCGGACCTGACGACCGCCAGCGCCGACAAGCTGATCGGCGCCAGCCAAGGGGGCATCATCCTCGGCCGCGACGATCTCATTCAGGCAATCCGCAAGAACCCCTGGGCGCGAATTCTCCGCGTGGGCAAGCTCACGCTGGCCGCGTTGGAGGCCACCTTGTCGCTGTTTCTCGACGAAGCCCGAGCGCTGCGCGAAGTGCCCACGCTGCGAATGCTGCGCCGTGACCTGGCCGACATCGGCGAGCAGGCCAATCGGATTGCCGCGGCAATCGGCGAAAAGACGTCGGCGGGGGACTGTCCTAATTTTCGTGTCAGCGAAAATGGGACTGTCCCCTTTGCCGGGATTTCGGCGGCGGTTGTCACCACAGTCGAGGGCTCCTCGCAGATGGGCAGCGGCTCGCTGCCCACGCAGAATCTAGCAACCAGGCTCGTCGCGATCCGATCGAATAGCATTGAGGCGGGCGAGTTGGCGGCAAAGCTCCGCGCCGGCACGCCGCCGGTCTTCGCCCGCGTCCACAAGGGCGATCTGCTGCTCGATCCGCGCACGCTCCTGGACGGCGAGGAAGAGACGCTGGTCCGGGCTGTTGTCGAGGCATTGTCGCCCGCGTAGCACTCGAACACCATGAGTTTCTGGGATTTCTGTGAGAGCGAGACCTTTAAGGGCACGGTCCTCATCTTCGGAGGCGCCGCCTGCGCCGGAAGCTGGATCTACGGAGCAAGCGAGAACCTTGCCTCCGCCGGCTGCCCGGCGGACGCCCTGCTGGTTCTGCTCTGCGACGGAGGTGTGATCCTGACCGGCGGCACGGTATGGCTCCTCTGGCTCGCCGGATGCAGGCTGAGCGTTCCACTTGTGATCGACATCCTTCTGGCCGCTTCATTCGTCTTTGGCGTTTTGGCGATCTGGATCATGCACCTCCGCGGCGTCCTCGTCCTCGCCCTCGACCCATCGGGCAAATATCCCGAATGGCTCGCCTGGATCGCGCCTGTCGTCCTGTTGGCGATCATCGCAACTACTCGGTATCCTCCGGCACGGCGGCGACTTCTGCGGACGAAGTGGGAACGAGATGATCGCGATGCGGCGTAGTCGCCGCCTTGACGTTACTTGGCGCGGCAGCGCGCACAGAGCAATTGCACGTTTTGAGCGGTGGGCGTCTTGCCTCGCAGCGACTTGAAAATGACGTTGAAGTCGATGCCTTCGTGGCCGCCGCATTGGGTGCACTTGCCCCCCTCGCGCCGCCAGACCGCCGCCCGCACCGACTCCGGGATGAACTGCTCGTCCGCCGGGCTGCTGGAAGTCGAAAAGTCATGTTGCAGCCGATCGCGCTGCAAACGGTCCTTTTCGGTCGTCGTCTCGAACAGCAGCGTCAGCCCCTTGTCGCTGGCGTTCAGTTCCGTCGGCTTCAACTCCCAAATCCACTCGCCGAAGAGGTAGCAAGGCTGATCCGACGGGCCGTTCTGCCACCAGCGCAGCGGCGTCGTCCTGCCGAGGGCGGCGTTGGCGGCGGCCAGGTCGGCGGCGGTCTCGAACGCATAGACCGTGTGCAGCGGCAGGTCCAGGTTGCAGTGCAGGATCGAGAACGGCCGGCGGATCGGCCGATACTGCGCGAAGAACTTCGCCACCGGCAGAAAGGTCGGATCGCGCTCGACGTGCTTGATGGTGAACTTGCCCTGGTACGCCGCCGCGAAGTCGTCGAACGCCCGCTGGGCCTCTTTCTTGCGTTGCAGCAGATCGGCCGAGAACTGCGATTGATTCCACTGCTCGACCGCCGCTTGCCAGGCAGCCACCAGCAGATCGACCTGGCGAAGGTACTCGGCGAATTCCGCCGAGATGGGCGTCTCGGGCGAATGTACGAAGCCGCCGTAGTCGAGCATCTTGGTCTTGTTCGGCATGGCGTGCACCTCCGCGGGGGCAGCTTCGGCGTTTTCGCGCCTCTGCCACATCTGAATTCTAGCCCGAATTTCCCGCTGCGGTGTGCCACTGCTTGGAACAAGCAATGCCCCGGCAGCGGGTTACGCCCCGCACTGCTTCTGCGAAGCAGCGGCACACGCCGCAGAGAAACGCGGTTTTGGGCACTTTCAGAGAGATTCCGCCTCGGAGCCCACCGCAGGCCCGAGCTGAGGCGGCGAATCTGCAAATCGCCCCTTTTCGAACAGCGGGCGAATCTTCTGCCGCGGAGACGCGTCGACCACCGTCGCTCCGCGCCAACGAAACTCGAACTCGCCCGGGGCGACGTGCTCTTTCGTCGTCCGCGCTTTCATCGGATAGAGCACTTCCACGCGGTCGCCCGGCCGAAGCGTGCCGAGATCGAGGAACGCGCCGCTTCATGGGCGGCAGCCTTCTTCTCGTTGACCGCAACCTGCATCTCGCCGGCGACGACAAACTCGGGGATGCGGATTCGCAGCCGCCGCCGCTGCTTCACCTTGATTTGCAGGCCGCCCAGTTCGTCCGCTCCTTCGGCGACAAATGCCGGGCGGGGATGGATCGCTTCGGCCGCCACGATCTCCGCGGCGACGTGGTTGCGATGGACGTGGAGATTCACGTCGAGAACGGAGCCGTTGTCCGTTACGGCGTAACGCCAAGCATCGTAGAGCGCTCGGGCGCCAGCGGCGTTGCAGCAGTGCTGGTTCGTATCAGACATCGGCGTATCGTCCGACATGGCCGTCACCGCTCCCCAACCGGCAAAACCGCCGACCAGCGATTGCACGGCCTCGTTGCCGCGCACCACTCCGCCGGTGTTGTCGTGGCCGTCGCAGAAAGCCCTCGACGGGTGTCTCTCAAATGGAACCATCGTCATTTGGGCCACCCAGCCGGTATCGACGATCTGATGCACAAGCAGATGGTTGCGGACGTAGCGCTCGGCGTCGTGCCAATATACGGGATTGCAATGTTGCGCCAACAGAATCGCGATTTCCAGCATGTCGGTCAGACAGCAGGTCTCGGAGAGATTGTTGCGGTTGTCGGTCGGGATGTTGATTTGCTCGGGAAACCAGCCCGACTGCGTGCCGAGCGAGCGGGCGGTCCGGTAGAGCGACTCCGCCAGTTCGACGTCGGCCTTGTCGTTCTTCAGAATGCCGCGCATCAGTAGCGACGTAACGAAGCGGCTCTGACAATGAAAATGCCCCACCTTGAACAGCTTCTTGCCGCCGTCGCTGTCCCGCAGCGCGCTGGTCATCAGATCGGAAGCCAGTTTCAGCGCCGGCTCATAGCCGGTCAAGCGGTAGTAACGCAACGCCGGCATGCTCACCACGGCGCTCCAGAGCGAGAACGGACTGGACGGGTCCACCACCAGCGGCACCCAGCCGTCGATCGGCGTGTAAACGTCGCTCGGAAATCCCAGCCATCCCTCCGGACGACGAACGAGCAAGTGGGCGAGGGCCTGAATGTTCCTTTCGGCCGACCGGCGATAGCGAGCCTCGCCGGTCAACTGATGCAGGGTCGTCATCGCCAAGATGTTGCCCTGCTGCAGCCAGTTCGGCCGGGTATGAGGCAACGGCATCGTCCACGGCTCGGCCGGACACCACGACAAGCCGTCGTCGCCCACCAGCGAAAGAAGCGAAGCCCGCATCGCCCGATCGCCGGGCTGGTCCAAGTTGCCGCCGGTCAGGTGACGCAAGAGCGACAGCGCGTTGACGCTGCGTCCCTGGCCGTCGCCGTACGACCAGATTGACAAAAACGCCGTGGGCGGACGGTCGCTCATCCGCGTGTAAAAATACGGCAGATAGCTTCGCGATTTATCGCAATGTTCCACCAGACAATGAACGGCCAGCTTCGCCCGCTCAAATAACGACGGAAGGAAGACGGCTCGGCGTTGCGGCTCGGCTCCTGCGGCTGAAACCAGCGGATATGCCGTGCCGGCCGCCAGCAAGCCGGCGCTCCGCTGCAACATGGCGCGGCGTGTGAGAGGAATACCCACGCAGGATTCTCCCGGAGGCAAAAGGTGTATCATGTTTCCTGCAACTGTCTTGGTTCAGCGTGAAATGGAAACTTCGATTGGCTTGCTAGGATCGTCCGGGTGTTGAAGTTGGTTGGTAGTGCTTGGATTTTTCGCTTTGGTGTTGTAAGCGAGGGAGGTGGGCGGCAGCAGAACCACCGCCCGGACCTCGCTCACAACCCCTGGGGCGGCGCTCGGGTCGGTTCCCACCGGAGCCCTATCCTCCGCCCAGGTCGTCTCTCATCGTAACGTCCTTCCTTCGATCAGGCAACCGTCCGCAAACGGGCCGCCTCTCGCTGCTCCTTTCTACGCTCGCGGGCCTCCGTCAGTTTGCGATCGCGGGCTGCGAAGATCTCCGCCTCACGGCCCGCCAATTTGTCCGCCGGCGCCACATAGCCAATCGCGCTGTGCAATCGCACCTCGTTGTAGTGCTCCACGTAACGAGCCACAATGCGGATGGCATCCTCCAGCGAGATCGGCGTGCCCGGCCGCAGGCACTCGCCCTTGATGCTCCCGTGGAATCGCTCCAGTTTGCCGTTGCTCTGTGGATAGTACGGGCTGGTGCGCACGTGCGTCATCCCACAGATGCGGATGAACTCCTTGAAGTCTTTTGCCAAGAACTGCGAGCCGTTGTCGCTGATGATCCGCGGCGTCTCCTTGGGGAACTTCTCCCGCGCGCGTTGCAGGATCGTCAGTTCATCTTGCTCGGTCATCGAGCGGCGAATCTCCCAATGCACGGTGTAGCGGCTGTAGCCGTCGAGGATCGTCGTCAGGTAGTAAAACGTGCCGTGGATGTTGAGGTAGCTGATGTCGATATGCCAGTGTTCATGCGGTGTTTGCGGCTGTTGGAAGCCCGTGCCTTTCTTCGATGGCTTGTTCGTCGATCGTCCGATGCGGCCCGCCGTTTTCAACACGCGATATACGCTCGACGGACTGACGGCCACCACGTCGCGGTCGAGCATCATGAACGCCAATCGTCGGTAGCCTTCCAGTGGATACTCGAAGGAGAAGCGGATGATGGCCTGCTTCTCCCAATCTTCGAGCCACCAGTCACGCGGCACCCAACCGTTGTGTTCGTTCCGCTTGCCGTAGCGATCCTTCCAGTCGTGGAACTTGCTCTGGCCAATGCCCAGCCAAGCCACGAACTTTCTGGCGGGAATCTCCGTGCGCTCGTTCCAACGGCGCACGTAATCGACCACTTCATCGCGAGTGTCGTGGGGAACCCAACGTCCGTTTAGAGTTCCCCATTCTCTTTTGCGCGGACGTTCTCCTCCATCAGTTCGGAGATGACCTCGTTCTTCTGAACGAGCTTGGCCCGCAGTCGGGCGACTTCCTCCTCCTGGGCGGAAAGCCTCCTGGCCTCGCGTTTGGCGACCGGGTGAAAGGCGGCCGGCGCGTTGTCGAACAGGATTTTCTGCCAGGCGTAGATTTGGTTCGGCTTGATGCCGTACTCGTCGCAGAGGTCCGAGATGGGCACTTTATCGACCAGATACCTCTTGAGAATGGCAGCCTTCTGGTCCGTGCCGAAATGTCGTCGTTGTCCACTCATGAAATTCTCCTCGTCTGGGGGAAGATTCTAACCCAGGCGACCGAGAATTTCCATTTCCAATTGGTTCAAGACACAACAAGCAACTATCATTATAAAGCACAATTGTCGGCGTGAGAACGCCCGTCGCCGGACGCAGGGCCGGGCATGTTCGCGTCGAACTACCCCGCCTTGCGCTCGTCGGGCTTGCCGGCTATCCGCAGGAGTTGCGGCCGCCAGGACTTGTAAAAACTGCGAATCAGTCGCAATGCCGGCTGCTCGATGCCGTGCGTAATCAACGCGGCGGCAAGCAGCGATAGCAGCAGGGGGACGCCCATCGCCAAGGCGGGCCAGCGCCACAGCCCGGGCAATTGCGGAATGCAAGCGTTGCCGATGCAGCCGTGAATCAGATAGAGCGAATAGGAGATCGTCCCCAGGTAGACCATTGGGCGGACGGCGATCCAGCCCAGTCGGTCGCCGACAAACAGATAGAACAGGGCGAAAAACGTCGCCACCATCGCCGAAGACTCGACCACGGAACCCCCGTTTGTTGCGAAAAGTTGCAGCGCCAGGCACGCGGCCAACAGTGCGTGCCGGGTCCAATGATGGCCGACCATTTTGATCTGATAGAAGATAACGCCGGCGGCGAACAGATGGCCGTAGTCGGCGATCAACAGCGTCTTGGCCAGCGACAGCGACGGCACGCCGAACCCCGCCGCAAGCCGATAAGCGGCCAACAGCCCCAGCCAAGCGAGCACGAACGGTTCGATGGAACGGATCCGTCCGGTCAGGTAGATCAAGAACATAATGAAATAGAACTTCAACTCGACGCCGAGCGTCCAGTAGGCGGTTTGCAGATCGGGCACGCGCAGCCAGGTTTGCAGCATGGTGAGGTTGATGCACACCTCTTTGGGCGTCGGCATCGGCGTCGTCTTGCGGTCGGAAAACTCCCAGAGCACGGCGACAGTTGCGGCGATGGATATCCAATAGACGGGATAGAGCCTTGAGAACCTGGAGACGACGAAATCGGCGGCCCGCTCGGTTCGGGCCAGCGTCATCAGGATCACGAAGCCGCTGATCATGAAGAACAGATGCGGCCCATAAGCTCCGTAAGGGAAATCGCAAGGCAGGATCGAGAGCCTATGACAAGTGCTGGCAAAATGGCAGAACAGAACCCCCAAGGCCGCCACACCACGGAAGGCATCGAGTTCCTGCAATCGATGAGGCATAAACACTCCCGGAAACTATCGCGTGACGTTTTTCAGACGAAGCCTTTATAGTCTAGGTCGTAACGCCATGATGAAAGTTTCCTCTCCCAAAGGGAGGGGGGAGATTTTCGTCAATACGCCGCTTCCACCTTGACCGACCCCTGCACATCGTGCAAGCGAACGACTTCTTTCGCCGGGTCGAAATCGCTCCACGTCTTGCCGTTGACCGTCGCGCTCGTCATCGGCCTCCCCTGCGGATGGCGAAACCGCACGAGCACGGTCTGCGGCGGAGTGCGCGAGGGCATCGTGACGGTGGCGGTAATTCGGCCGTGGTCCACGTCGGAGACGATTTCGTAGGCCAAGGAGCCGAAGTAGGTTGGGGCGTTCTTCACCGCGATTCGCTTGCCCTGCTCGAGCCAGACGCGAGGAGTCGCCCGGGCGATCCACAGAGACCGGCCCTCCTCCATTACCAGCATGTCGCGGAAGTTCTCCATGAACCAGCCCGCCGTGCCGTTGTCGGGGGCGCTGCACGGATCGTAGTTGCCCAGATGCCAGGCTTCCCAGAGTCTTCCGTCGGCGGCCACCATCGCCGCATAGGAATTCATCCAGAATCGCAGGAAGTTGGGCACGTCGTCTTGCAGCAGGTAGATGTTGGCGTTGTGCGAGCCTTTGGGCAACATGACAAAGGGATGCCAGAACCAGGCGTCGGCCGCGGGAAGGCCCTGCTTTTTCCGCGCTTCTTCATCCTTCCGCACGGCGTCGGGCGAGGTTCCCATCTCTTCCATCGCGTTGAGCGTAGCGACCATGCGGGGATCGTTGGCATCCAGCGCCGCGAAAGGCTCGGCCAACGGCAGGGCGCCGTTGAAAATGTCGCAATCGGGAAACTGGGGAGCCCCCAATTCCGGGCCGGTCAGCCCTTTGCAATATGCCATCCTTGGAATGAAGGTGTGGAACGCGCCGTCGCGCCCCCGTCGCACTGGCGCGAGTGCCGCCTCGCGATCCACCACCTCGCGGATGTCCTGGCGAAACGCGTCGGCCTCGTCGCGGTACTTTTGGCCCGCCGCCGGATTGACTTCCGCCAATGCCTGGGCAAAACGCTGGATCGCCTGCAACGACAGGGCGTTGTTGACGTAGTACCAATGCCAATCGCAAGCGGGCAGCGCATAATCGCCCAACATTTCCGGCGGCATGAGTCCGGCCACGTGCAATTCGCTTCGGTTGGGCACATGTTTCATGTAGTCTCTTCGCTGCCGGATGATCCAGTCGGCCGCCGCCTGCATTCGCGTGCGATTCCGCTCGAACCAAGCCTTGTCGCCGGTGAGGAAATAGCGTTCGGCCATTGCGAACAGGAGCCTGCCCGTCGAGGCGTGCGTGCCGTCGTGGCTGTAGCCCATGTCGTGTCGCATGGCAGTCGCCCATTCGAGCTCGCCGCGGCCGTCGGAATAGTCGCCGTCCGATTTGACGCCCGGCGACGTCAGGAAATGCTCATAGACTTTGTCGGCCTCGGCGTTGAGTCCGATCATATTCATCTCATGGGCGACTCGGCCCACCTCGAACGCAAGCGATCCCCACATGTGCGGGCCTTTCAACTGAAACGTGACCGCTCGCCAGGTGGCGGTCCAGTCTGGATCGGGCAAGTCCACTTGCATGACGGGATCGGGGACTTTCGGAAACGGCTTGGCGACCGTCCCGGCAGGGCACGTCCATAGGCGTACTTCCTGCATCAGTTCCTTCCACGAAGCGGCTTCGCGGTGTTCACGGGTCATTTGGCGAACGGTTTTGACATGCTTGGCCGCCAATTCCTTGGCATATTGTCGGCCAGTCTGCGCGCTGCCGGCCTTCGTGATGAAAACGCCGCGTTCGGGAATCAAAATTGATCCCTTCTCCAAGTCACTGATGCGAAACGTGAAACCGCCCGTTTTCGTCCACACGGTAATGCGGCTGTCCAAACCCGGGCGACTGCCGGGAGCATACAGTAGTGGCACGACGATACCGCGTCTCGTGGTATCGCCCGCCAACGGCGCTACGGGGCCAATCATCGCCACCTGGGGCTCGAGCCGGCCGTCAAAGTCCGACTTCTCCGTCCCCGGTTGGAAACCCCATTCAATTTCCACGTCCATGCGTTTCCAGGTTCCGAGGTTTGGGCCGGTGACGCTGATGCTTGGCACGATGGATACGGTGCTGCTTCGTGTCTTCTTCTGTTCGCAGAAGACGGCGACCATTTCCGTTGCCGCATCGACCTGGTTGTTGTAGGAGAAGTCCATTTTCGCGGCTGGATCGCTCTTGTACGTCCAGGTACGCCGATCGGCCGATATGTGCGGATGGCGAAGAATCGTGTCCACGGTCCACCCGAACCAACCCCATGCCGTGGGATAGACGCGAACGTCCACCGCGTCGGGCGGCGGGATTTCTTGAAGGCCGGCCGGCCAACGCAGTTCGACTTTGTAGTCGTGCAATCCGCCGGTCCAGAGCAAACCCGTCAGCAACCGGCCCTTCGGTTGCGGCGGAAACGGTTTCAGCATGTCGGGTTGATTGGCGTAGTTGCTGCTCTTTAGCTGTTGCGGAGACAGTGCGGTGGCGGCGGTGCGATAGACCTTGTCGATCCGGTCGAGCCGCCGCGGGATGAAATACGCCTCCGGTTTCTCTTGAACCGCCCGATCGCTGCGCCACACGTAGGCCCAGGGCGCGACGTCCACCGGCTGCCCCGCGAGTTTGTCCAATTCGGCGACCGGCATCGGCTTCGCCGGACTTCCCGAGGGCAAGTCGGCGGCCAGTCCGAGATTCCACGGCGTCAAGCAAAGTGCGAGCAGAAAAGCCAGCGTTGTGTGGGCTCTCATGGGGAGACGCTCCTCGAAGGGATAGGCGTGGGAAGGGGCCACAGGCGGGATTCTTCGTATCGTAGTATCAACCAATGACCCGCGACAGTCAATTACCGCGAGAAACGCCGCACGGTAGGGCGGACTTCAGTCCGCCGCACATGGCGGACTGAAGTCCGCCCTACATTCGAAGGGCCACCTCCTTCTGAAAATCTTCTCTAATTTCCATTTTCGCCTATTGCATTTCCAAACGAAACCCGATAAACTACATAAGTGCATTAGTGAGCTAATGCAGTAAGGATGTCAACATGAACATCGATCCAAGCAGCCACGTGCCGATTTACCTGCAAATCGCCGACGCGGTTCGCGCGGCGGTGGCCGCCGGGGTCTATCGGCCCGGGGAGTTGCTCCCGTCGCTTAGGGCGATGGCCATCCAGGTCCACGTCAACCCGAACACCGTGCAACGCGCGTACGATGCGTTGGAGCGGGAAGGGCTGATCTATTCGCAACGCGGCCGGGGGCTGTTTGTCGCCGAACGGGGTACCGCCTCCGCTCAGTCGATGGCCGGCGACGGCGTCCGCCGCGCGTTTGACGAGGCCATTCGCGCCGGTAACGTGGCCGGCATGAGCGCGGAACAAGTTCAAACCATCTTCGAGGCGGCCTTGCAGCGCGCGGCCCAAGACGGGAGTAAACGCCCATGAGCATTCCTGCACCCAACGACCACGATGCAGCCATCGCGCTGTTCGGGCTGACCAAGCGGTTCGGCCGCACGCTGGCGGTCGACAACCTCTCGCTGAAGATTCCACGCGGAAGCACGTTCGGCCTGCTCGGCCCCAACGGGGCGGGCAAGAGCACGACAATCAAAATGCTGATGGGAATGCTCTCGATTACCTCGGGGACAGCCAGCGTCCTGGGCGTCAATGTCCAACTCGATCCCGTGCAAGTCAAGCGGCGGGTCGGCTACGTCCCGGAGACGCACAACATTTACCGCTGGATGCGAGTCCGCGAGGTTCTCGGCTTCTGCAAGTCGTGTTTTCCCACCTGGAACGATCAAACCTGCCGCGAAATGCTCGACCTGTTCGCCCTCGATCCCGAGAAGAAGGTCAAGCATCTCTCGAAGGGGATGCTGACGAAGCTGTCGCTCCTGCTGGCCGTTTCGCACGAGCCGGAATTGCTGCTGCTTGGATGAGCCGCTGTCGGGCCTCGATCCGATCGCCCGCGAGGAATTCTTGGACGGCGTATTGCGGACGATTTGCGACCGCGGCCAGACGGTGCTCATATCGAGCCACATGCTCGACGACGTGCGGCGATTGTCCGACACGATCGGGATCCTCAACAACGGCCGGTTGGTCGTGCACGGCAGCGTCGACGAGCTTCTGACTTCGACCAAACGAATCCGCGCCACCCTCCGCGACGGCTTTCGGCCGAATCAATCGCTCGTCGGCGCGGTCTGGCAGCGGGTCGAGGGCCGCGAGTGGACGATCACCGTCCGCGATTTCTCGCCGGAGAAGGTCCAGCAGGTCCGGGCGCTCGACGGCGTCGAGCGCGCCGACGTGATCGACCTGGGGCTGGAGGAATTGTTCAAGGACTTCATTCGAGTACAAAGGGCGCCGCAATGAACTGGCTTTTCTGGAAAGAGTATCGACACAATCGTCTGATCGTGTTCACGACGGTGGCGATTCTGGTGACGCCATACCTGATCGGTCTTGGCGTCATCTGCGTGTGGCCTTGGATTCAGACTTACGTGCAGGATGGACAGGCTGCTTATTCGCCGCCGCCGTGGAGGGAAATCATCGCGGGGGCGGGCGTCTATAGCGTCATATTGTCTCAGTTCTGCATCGCGCTGCTCGGTGGCAACGCAATTTCGGGCGAACGTGTGGATCGGTCGTCGCAGTTTCTATACTCCTTGCCCGTCACGCGACGAAAACTCCTCGCCAGCAAACTCCTGTTTGCCTCGATCGTCACCGCAGTGACTTGGCTGGTGAATATTGCCGTCTTCTTGTTTCTGTTGTGCGTGACACCGATGCCAGACAATGTCAACTTCAATTTCGAGGGTGCCTTCACGGCAGTCTCTTGCGTGGCGACCACAGGACTGACGTTTTTCTGCGTCGCCTGGTTTCTTTCGTCGTTTGTCGCGAGCCCCGCGTTTGACGTCTGCGGAGGCGTCATCGCTCCGGCGCTTGTGATCGGCGGTTTCGCTGGTATAAACCAAATCTGTAAATTGCGTCTGGACGGCGAGGTGATTGCACTCTGTTACTTGCTGACCTGCCTTGTGTTGGCCGTGGTATGCTTTGCAATCGGCACGTGGTACTATCTGCGGCGCGTGGAGCCGTGAGGGTCTGCTAATGGTCACGAAATAGCCGGGAGCCAACGGCTCCCGGAGGGCATGAGCCAACCGCCGCCCATTCCGGGAGCCGTTGGCTCCCGGCTATTTCTTTCGCGCGACGTGGAACATCTGACGCTCCACAAACGCGCGCTACTCTTTCAACGCCTGCACGATGCTCGTCAACATCGCCTTGGCGTCGCCGAACAACATCAGCGTGTTGTCGGCGTAGAATAGCTCGTTCTCGATGCCGGCGAAGCCGGGGTTCATGCTCCGCTTGATGACGAACACCGTCTTGGCCTTGTCGGCGTCGATGATCGGCATGCCGTAGATCGGGCTGGATTTGTCGTGCCGGGCGGCCGGATTCACCACGTCGTTCGCCCCGATCACCAACGCCACGTCGGCCTCGGGCATGTCCGGGTTGATCGCTTCCATCTCGATCAGCTTGTCGTAGGGAATCTCGGCTTCGGCCAGCAGCACGTTCATGTGCCCGGGCATGCGGCCGGCGACGGGGTGAACGGCGAACTTCACGTCCACGCCGTCCTTCGTCAGAGCGTCGTACAACTCGCGCACCCGATGCTGCGCCTGGGCGACCGCCATGCCGTAACCGGGGATGACCACGACGGTTCGGGCGGCCTTCATGATCTCGGCGGCGTCTTCGGCCGTCGCGCTCTTGACGGCCCCCTTCTCGGTCGTGCCCGCCGAAGCTTGAACTTGTCCAAAAGCCCCGAACAACACGTTGGCGAACGAGCGGTTCATCGCCTTGCACATGATGATCGAGAGGATCAAGCCGGACGAGCCATCCAATGCACCGGCGGCGATCAGCAGCAAACCCAGCGATTTTCCGGTGTGCCCGCCGGTGCTGCTGAGCACAAAGCCCATCGCCACGGCCGACAGGCCTGCGTAGGAGTTCAGCAAGGCGATCACGGTCGGCATGTCGGCGCCGCCGATCGGGATAATCAACAGCACGCCGAATGTAAGTGCAAGCAGGATGATGAGGATAAACAGAAACCACGCCGTCGGAAAGATCACCAGCAGCACGGCGGCCAGCACGGCGACGGCCAGGAGCGACAAATTTGTTGTATTTTGGCCTTTGTACGTGATGGGCCGGGTCGGGATCATTTCCTGGAGTTTGCCGGCGGCCATCAAGCTGCCGGTAAACGTGAGGAAGCCCAAGATAACTTCGGCCGAGATGGCGCCGGTGGCGAACTTGGTAAGGGGAGGATGCTCGCCGATGGTCGCCAAGTAAAACTCCGCAGCGCCGACCAATCCCGCGGCCAAGCCGCCGAAGGCGTGCGACAGAGCGGTTCGCTGCGGCACCGCAGTCAGCGGCACCATCGCCAGCGGCACGCCCAGCACCGTGCCCGACACCATGCCGATGGCGATCCAATGCCAGTAATGAATTTCGGGCAGCAGCAGCGTTCCACCGATGGCGGCAATCATCGCCACCACGCCGGAGATGACGCCCCGCCGGGCCGTGCTCGGATGGTTCATCCACATCAGAGACAGGATGAACAATCCCGCGGAGACCAGATAAATCGGCTGTATCACGTTGTCCATGCTCATGATTTGCTGGGCTCCCGCTTCTTGAACATCTTCAGCATCCGATCGGTCAGCAGGAAACCGCTGACGATGTTCGTCATCGAGGCGAACACCGCCACCATGCCGAGAATCGCGCTGAAGAGCGTCTGCCGTTCGCCGGCCAGCATGATCGAGCCGACCACGGCGATGGCCGAGATCGCGTTGGTCAGCGACATCAGCGGCGTATGAAGCAGCCGCGATACGTTGCGGATCACCAGCAGGCCCGTGAACGTGGCCAGCATGAACACGTACACGAGCGTGAGGAAGTCGGCCTGCGACGCGGCATGTTCGGCCACGGTGGCCGGTGGAGTCGCGGCAGCCAGTAGGAATACTGAATCAAACGACATGGTTCGTTTCGTCCTAATCACAGAAGTTGTTGAATCCGTTGGTTCACCACCAGTCCGTCGCGGGCGATCAACGTGTCGCGGATGATCTCGTCTTCCAGGTTGATTTGCACCTGCTTCTCTTTGACCAGGTTCAGCAGGAAGGTCACGATGTTCTTCGCGTACATTTGGCTGGCGTGGTAAGGGGCCTCGGAGGGCAGATTCGTGGGACCAAGGATCGTCACGTCATGCTCGACCACGCGCTGGTCGGCCTTGGTCAATTCGCAGTTGCCGCCGCGCTCGGCCGCCAGATCGACGATGACCGAGCCCGGCGCCATTTTGGCGACCATTTCGGCGGTGACCAGGATCGGCGATTTCTTGCCGGGAATGGCTGCGGTGGTAATGACGGCGTCGTGCTCGGCGACGACCTTCATCATCAATTCCCGCTGCTTGCGGTAGAACTCTTCGCCCATTTCCTGGGCGTAGCCCCCTTTGGTTTCCGCGGCGGAGGCGTCGAGGGCCACTTCGACGAACTTGCCGCCGACGCTCTGCACTTGCTCCTTCACGGCCGGCCGGACGTCGTAGGCCGAGACGGCCGCCCCGAGGCGATGGGCGGTGGCGATGGCCTGCAATCCGGCCACGCCCGCCCCGATCACAAAGACCTTCGCCGCGCTAAGGGTTCCGGCGGCGGTAATAAGCATGGGGAAGATTTTCGGCAGGGCTTCGGCCGCCAGCAGCACCGCCCGATAGCCGGCGATGGTCGCTTGCGACGAGAGCACGTCCATGCTCTGCGCCCGGGTGATGCGCGGCAGCAGTTCCAGGGAAAACAGCGTGACGCCTTTCGCGGCCACGTCGGCGGCGGGCTTCGGGCTGCCCAACGGATCGCACAGGCCGATCACCACTTGGCCGTTGCGATAGTTGGGCAGATCGGCCGGTCCGGCCATCGGATTGGCCCCGGCGGCTCGAACTTGAAGCAGGATGTCGGCGGCAAAAACCTCGGGCCGCGTGGCGGCGATTTTCGCCCCCTTATCGACGTACTGCCGATCGGGATAACCGGCCGCCTGACCGGCGCCCGTTTCAACGAGGATTTCCATGCCGGCCTTGACCAGGACAGGCACGGAGGCCGGAACCAGGGCGACACGCCGCTCGCCTGGATGGTTTTCACGCGGAACCGCAACAATCATTGTCTGCAAACCCCTTTGGGCTGTTTAGGAGCGGTGCGATAGCTCGTAGAGATGATTCACATGGAACTTATGCCATTCGGAACGACGAGGGGGACGGAGGAGCTTGTCGGGAAGAACCCTTCGGTTCCGCGGGATCGTTCCCGACAAGCTCCTCCGTCCCCCTCCTTCAATCACTTTCGGATCGTGAGTCCGCAGCCGGTGAAGAACCGGTCCGAGGCCTCGTTCAGCCTGCAACCGGCTCGCCAATCAACCTGAAAATCCTTCGTAACCAGGAACGTCAAACCACTGTTGTAGTGACATTGAGTGCGGTTGTCGAGGCTATCGCGTCGAAACCACGCATAGAACTCGTTAAAGCAGGCAACGCCCGGCGGTCGGCGGAATAGCGGTTTCGCAACGCATTTCGCGGTTCCGTGACGGTTCGATGCGGGAGAACCGAGCCCCTTCGTCCGTTGATCGTCGTTCTCCTGCTGGGGGATCAGGGATGTCCCCCTTGGGCGAAGAAAAATTTGGCGAAGCCGTTGCAAAAACCGTCATCCTTGCTACAATAAAATCCTACCCATTTTGGTATACTCGTCGGGGTTCGCGGGGGTTGTTAGTGATGGCCGTGCCGTCCGATACCTGATGGGACTCGACCCAAAGTCAAGACCGTCGTGAGGCTCCGCTGTGAAAAAAGCGCCGACCATGCAGACTGACGTCAACACAGTCGAGCGACTTGAATCGCAGATTGAAGAACTCTGCCGGCAACTCGCCGAATCGCGGGAGGCCCTGGACGCCGTTCGCTGCGAGGGTGTGGATGCCGTCGATCATTCCCATGAAACGCGGGCTTACACGCGCAGCAGCGACACGCCGTATCGCATGATGGTCGAGGAGTTGCAGGAAGGGATCGTGGCCTCGGAGACGTTCGCAATGTCGATCGTCGACCAAGCGCAGGATGCCATCGTCGTCTGCGACTTGTCCGGTCAGGTGATTCGCGCCAACCACGCTGCCGAGCGGTTGTGCGGCGTGAATCCGCTCTCGCGCCCGTTTGACGCCGTGTTTCCTCTGCACCGAAAGAGCGGGCTAAGTTCCGGCGATCCGAGCCATGCCGAGCCCGATGTAGAAACGCCCCTGTTTCCTTTGGCGTCCACGGCGCAGTTTCTCCGTGGAATTGAAGCGGTCGTCCACCGAAAAGACGGCTCGCGGGCCGACCTGCTGGTGAGCGTCGGCCGCTTGTTGAGTGTCAAGCGGAAGGCGATTGGCACCGTCGTTACCATGACCGACGTCACCGACCGCAGACGTGCGGAAGAGGCGCTGAGGCGCTCTGCCCAGGAATTGGCCCGCTCGAACGCCGATTTGCAGCAATTTGCTTCCGTGGCCTCGCACGACCTTCAGGAGCCGCTGCGAACGGTCAGCGGCTTCGTCCAACTGCTCCAACAGAAGTACGGCGATCGCCTCGACGCGGAAGCCAAGACGTTCATCCACTACGCTCTAGAGGGCGTCCAGCGGATGGAGACTTTGATTAGGGATCTGCTGGCATACTCGCGAATAAGAACGCGCGCCAAGGAAGCGGCCCCGACGGATGCGGCCGCAGCGCTCAGCGTGGCCCTGGGCAATCTCCACGCAAGCATAGCCGAGTCGGCAGCCGAAATCTCGTGCGGCGAGTTGCCGATTGTCCGGGCCGACGCGTCGCAATTGGTCCAACTCTTCCAGAATTTGCTGGGCAATGCGGTCAAATTCCGTGCCGAAGCGCCGCCGAAGATCGAGGCGACCGCCTGTCGCGACGGAGACTTCTGGCGGTTTTCCGTGCGCGACAACGGCATCGGGATCGACCCAAAATTCCACGGCACTGTTTTCGAGCCCTTCCGCAGCCTGCACACGAAGACGAAATACCCCGGCAGCGGCATCGGCTTGGCGACCTGCAAGAAAATCGTGGAACGACACGGCGGCCGAATCTGGGTCGAATCGAAATTGGGCGAGGGAGCCACTTTCCACTTTACGCTCCCGATCTGAAAGACCTGGCCAATGCAAATCACCGAAACTTCCGTAGTGGCCGCGCTCAAGGCTGCCATGTACCAATGGGCTTGCTCGTTCCCGATGGTCGTTGTGTGGATAGCCGGCATGATCTTCGCTTTCGTTCGTTGGCGGAGGAGCCCGAAAGTCTCGCTGCTGGTGACCATCTCCTGTGGTCTCAGTTTGCTCGTCACGCTCGTGATGCCCCTTGCGATGCACTTTGCTTTCGCCCTTGTTCGGCCAAGCGACACGTTGACTGCCGCCGTGTCGATGGTGGTGAGCGTCGTCTGGACATGTCTTGCGGCGGTGTCGAGCGGATTGTTGATCTACGCGGCACTTGTGGACCGGCGGGAAGGAATATCCTGAGTATTCATCAGCCGTCGGGTTTGGCGCAACGGTGACGTAACGTGCCCGCATTTTCCGGCGCAAAGCGCCTCCGGCAATCAAATGGTTGCCGGAACCAAGGAATGTGCGCAAGGAGAAACGTGCGATGCCCGATGCATCTCAAGTTGCTTACTGCGGCTTATTCTGCGGCGACTGCATCATCCGACGCGAGAAGATCGGCGAGCGATCCGACGATTTACTTCGTGTGATCGGTGCAGTCGAGTTTCAGAAGGTGTGTGCCGGCCTTCCCCTCATCGCTTCCGATGCTTTCAAGGCCCTGTCGAAGATCGACGAGTGCCGTGCGGTTCTCGATGCGATGTCGCAACTCGACTGCAAGCGGACATGTAGGCAGGGTGGCGGGTCCGCCCAATGCGAGATCAGGAAGTGCTGCAAACAGAAGAAGCTCGCGGGTTGCTGGGAGTGTGAAGCATTGGAAAGCTGCGCGATTCTCGATTGGCTCAAGGCCGTGCATGGCGACGCCCATCGAAAGAACTTGCGAATCATCCGAGACGAAGGCATGAGGGCCTTTCTTGCCGGCAAGAAGAATTGGTGACAAGAGCCAGGGGTTGCTACGCCCATGTACCGTGGCCTTTGGGATCTTTTGGTTCTCATCGCTGTGGTCGTCATCGTTGCTTCGTACGCATGGCATCTGTCGCTGTGGCGGTCGGTGTTGCAGCGGTGGGCGGAAGACAACGGTTTCGAGATACTCGATCGCAAGTATCGGTTTGTTTTTCGCGGCCCGTTCTCATGGACGACCTCTCGCGGACAGGCCGTCTACCGCGTGAAGGTCCGCGACAGCCACGGCAACGAGCGTACCGGCTGGGTAAGATGCGGCGGCTGGTTTTGGGGATTGATGAGCGAC
Organism: uncultured Planctomycetia bacterium; assembly: GCA_963719005.1. GTDB lineage: Bacteria > Planctomycetota > Planctomycetia > Pirellulales > Thermoguttaceae. The sequence goes on along the minus strand of CAVRAR010000008.1, from coordinate 353,399 downwards.
AATCCCGAAGTGTGGTGGGATGACGACTGACACCGTATGTGGCTATCGCTTCGGGGGCACGGACATGGCTGAGGTGTTTTGCTGCCGAGCCGGCGCCGCCCGGCGGCCTGCCCGAGGGCTTTCCACCAGCGTCCCTTTTGGGATAAACCCTTATCTCGACAACCCAGCCTGTCCAGATTGACGGCCTTGTGAGTGATTGCGATAATAGCAGTGATGTCTCGACCATCAAGCCTATGCAGTGGCCAGGCGGCGTCGGGCGTTTTGCGACGAGCGCACCCCTCGGGATGGTCCCCGGTAATCTCATTCAGAACCGCTTCTAAGGACCGGCGATGGCAACACGGGAAACGGGTCTTGAGGGTCTTCGTCGCATCGCCATCAGACGTTGGGGATGCTCGAAAGTGCCTCGAAAGAATCGTCAACGACCTCAACTACACGTGGAGCCGCAGATTCGGGCTGCGCCTTGAACTGGTGCGATGGGAAACGCACGCTTGGCCGGGCGTCGGAGAAGACGCACAAGATGTCATCAGCCAAGAACTGGACGACGATTACGACATCTTCCTCGGCATCATGTGGAAGACCTTCGGGACGCCGACCGGAAGAGCCAGATCGGGAACTGAAGAAGAATACGACCGAGCGCGACGCCGATACGATGCGAATCCCAAGGCGCTTCGAATGATGTTCTATTTCAGGGAGGTACGACGACCGACCCTGGGCAACGTTGATCAGAAGCAACTCAGAAGCGTCCGCCAGTTTCAAAGAAAGCTCGAGCGGTCAGGGATGCTCGTCGGGACGTACAAGACCCTTCGTGATTTTGAGAGGAAGGTCCAGCAGCATTTGACTCGACAAATCCAAGAATGGGGAACGAAGTGGGGAGGCGTCATCTCGGAACCGGCAGATCAGGCGGCTGTTTCGTTGACGCGGGACGAGGTTCGCGACGGCATTGGGGCATCTGTAACGGAGGACCGAGCCCGTTCCATAACGGCAATCGTCTTTGATGGACTGACCAGCCTCCAGGGCCTCATGCAACGCCCCGATCATGATCCCGAGGAGATTCAGAAATGCTTGCTGGCGGCCCAGGCAGGGCTTGACCATTCTCGGGCGAACGATGCCTGGGGGCGCCTGGCAGCACAACAGGCGGCAGCCTTGGTCGCTGTCGCTTTGGCAGGGCGGCTCGTGGCAAATGAAGCGGCTCAAGATTATGTAACCCAGGTCTGCCAACGGATCGTGGGGCTGCGAGGATTACAAATCAGATGGGGCGCCCAAGGTCGAAAGACTCTATACGGACTCTTGACCAAAGCCACTGACAGACTGGATGATGACGTACTGCTGTGGATCAAACGGCATACGCGAAAAAAGAAGCCAACATAGCCGTGACGCGCTCAACTCGATCCTACGCAGCGTCCTCGTAACCGCCCGAGATCGACTCGTCGATAGGAATTCCGGCGAAAGCCTCCTCAATTTCGTTCTCTAGCCGGCGTTTCTCTGCATAGTATCCTAGCGTAAGCCGTTCTCGCCAACGCCGACAGAGGCTAGGATCCTTTGCGGCAGCATCCGCGAGATCCTGGAACTGCGACGCCGAAAGACATCGGATGCCCCACCGACTTCTCGCTTCTCGGAGCGAACGGCACGGCATCATCCCGAGATCGCGCGCGGCAACCGTCAGATAATCCTGGTAGCGGGCAAAGTCAAATCCATCTGGCATCTTCTTGCCTCCGGGAATACGGCACCCGCGCCGGCCTTGCTGCTGCGTTGGTTGTCAGCCTAGCCCCTAATCTGACCCCTCCGTACGCAATCCGCAAGGTTGCAGCAAATCTTCCTTGGCATCCTGAGCCCGTTAAGCCTTACGCCACCTTAGGTTGAAGCCAATTTGCACAGAAGGTAGCATACCCGCAGGCTCAACGTCAACCTCAACCGCTGCGAGGTGAAAAACGGAAAAACCGCAAGCGTGGCATCGCCATAGCGGTCTCACTGCGCGAGCCTGACCTGTTCCTACACCAATCCGGGGAGTCGCGGGCCCTACCAGAAAGCCACCGAAGGTGTCGTGATCGCGGCAGGAGATGGCGGCAGCCAGAGACGAAGTTGCCCCACTTTCTTCTGCCGCTGCCATGGAATCCACTGCCAACTGGTGGATTCCGCCCCCCCCGATACAAAACCGGGCCACGACGCCCCGGTACGCCTTGTCAGCCGGGCGAGAAACGACTAAATTATGAGTTTCCCTTGGCACGGCGGTTGTGCGAGTAGTGAAGCGAGTAGCAGACATGCAGCAGATGAAAACCTATATGGCCCGGCCCGGCGAAATCGAGCCGAAATGGTGGCTGGTCGATGCCAGCGACAAAGTGGTTGGGCGGTTGGCCAGCCAGTTGGCGATGGTTCTGATGGGCAAGAATCGCCCCACCTACACGCCCCACGTCGATAACGGCGATTACGTCGTGGTGATCAACGTCGAGAAGCTCGTCTTCACCGGCAAGAAGTGGGAGCAGAAGGAGTACGCCTGGTACACCGGCTACCCGCGGCAGCGCACCGAAACCGCCGCCCGTCGGCACACGCGGCGGCCGGAGTTGATCCTCCGCGAGGCGGTCCGCCGCATGTTGCCGAAGAACAAGCTCGCCTTCAAGACGCTGGACAAACTGAAAATCTACGCCGGAAGCGAGCATCCCCACCAGGCTCAGTTGCCGGAACCGGTCGAACTCGGAATCAAGGACTAACTCTCGATGGCAGTAGTGAAAACCAACGACATTCTCGGCACCGGCCGGCGGAAGACCTCGGTCGCGCGCGTTCGCATCCGGCCCGGCGCGGGCAAGATCGTCATCAACAACCGCGAGCTGGAGGCGTACTTCCTCAACGTCCGCCAGCGCAATTCCGTGGTGGCCGCGCTCGAGCAAACCGGCAAGCGCACCGAGCTCGACGTGGTCGTGCGCGTCGACGGCGGCGGAATCACCGGCCAGGCCGACGCCTGCAAATTGGGCATCGCCCGGGCGCTGAAAAAGTACGACGAGCAGTTGGCCATCGGGCTGCGCGACGCCGGCTGTCTGACCCGCGACAGCCGCATGAAAGAGCGCAAGAAGTACGGCCTCCGCGGCGCTCGGCGCGGCACGCAGTTCTCGAAACGTTAATCGGTGGTTGTTGCCGCGGTCCATTGCTGGAGCTATAGTTGGGGTGGCGGTTGTACTGCCACCCCACATTGTTGCGCGGATGGGGTGTCAGTGCGACCGCCACCCCAACAAAGGCCCTTTGCCAGGCTGCTCCACCGACCCGAAGGTCTAACCCGTGTCCTCCATCAAGCGCATCCTGGTCACTGGCGGGGCGGGGTTTCTCGGCGTCCGTCTCTGCGAGCGGCTGCTCGAACGCGGGCACGACGTGATCTGCCTCGACAACTTCTTCACCAGCCAAAAGTCGAACGTCGCCCACCTGTTGGATCGCCCGAACTTCGAGCTGATCCGCCACGACGTGACGCTTGCCGATCTTCCTGGAGGTCGATGAGGTCTACAATCTGGCCTGTCCCGCCGCGCCGGGCCATTACCAGTACAACCCCATCAAGACGATGAAGACCTCGGTGATGGGGGCGATCAACGTGCTGGGCATGGCCAAGCGATGCCGGGCCAAGGTGCTCCAGGCCTCGACCAGCGAAATCTACGGCGATCCCGAGGTCCATCCCCAGCCCGAGTCGTATCGCGGCGTGGTCAATCCCATCGGGCCCCGCGCCTGTTACGACGAAGGCAAGCGGGCGGCGGAAACGCTGTTCATGGACTATCACCGCCAAAACCGCGTCAATATCCGCATCGTGCGAATCTTCAACACCTACGGCCCGGGCATGCACCCCTTCGACGGCCGCGTCGTCTCGAACTTCATCGTCCAGGCGATCGCCGGCGACGAGCTGGCCGTCTACGGCGACGGCTCGCAAACCCGCTCCTTCTGCTACCGCGACGATCTGGTGGAAGGCATGATCCGCATGATGGACGGGCCCGACGATTTCATCGGGCCGGTGAACCTCGGCAATCCCGAGGAGTTCACGATCCTCGAATTGGCCGAACTCGTGCTGGAGCTGACCGGCTCGCGATCGAAAGTAGTGCATCGGCCGCTGCCGATCGACGATCCCGCGCGGCGTCGGCCCGACATTACGTTGGCAAAGACTCGGTTCGGTTGGCAGCCGACGGTTCCGCTTCGCGCGGGGCTCGCCAAGACAATCGAGTGGTTTCGCTCGATCGACCTCGGCCGCTACCGCCCGCCGACGCCGAACCATTAGTGTGACGATTCGCAGGTGAGTGAACGTATGAAATCGCAACAGGTGGGGCAGACATCCCTGTCTGCCCTAGATGCCACGATCGTCGGATTTCACGGGCAGACAGGAATGTCTGCCCCACCTGTCTTCCTCGTATTGATAAAGTTTCGTCGAAGTGGCGCGCTACGCTAGGTAATGCCGCATGCTTGCAGTCGCGATTTGGCATTGGGTCGTATTCGCGGTTCTAGTGACCATTCTGCTGGCGCTCGATCTGTTTGTATTCCATCGCCACGACCGCGTGCCCACGTTGCGAGAATCCGCTGGCTGGACGGTCTTCTGGTGCTGTTTGGCCGCCGCGTTCAACGGCCTTGTCGCATGGTGGGGAGGGGCCGAAGCCGGCTTGACGTTCCTGACCGGCTACGTGATCGAGTGGTCGTTGTCGATGGACAACGTCTTCGTTTTCGCCGTGATTTTCGCGTTCTTCCGCGTTCCGCTGCAATACCAGTACCGCGTTCTGTTCTGGGGCATCCTCGGCGCGATCGTGCTGCGGCTGGCGTTCGTGCTGGCCGGCGTGCAACTGATCAACCATTTCAATTGGGTGCTGCCGCTGTTCGGTCTGCTGCTGGTCTACACCGGAGTAAAGCTGGCGATCCACGCCGACAGCGACGTCGAGCCCGAAAAGAACGTCGTTCTTCGATTCGCGCGGCGGTTGCTGCACGTGGCGGCCGACGACCATCGTCGGCACGGCGGCGCCTTCTTCGTTCGCGAAAACGGACGTTTCTGCATCACCCCGCTGTTCCTGGTGCTACTGGTCATCGAGAGCACCGACCTGTTGTTCGCCGTCGATAGCGTTCCGGCCATCCTCGGCATCACGACCGATTCGTTTATCGTCTTCACCTCGAACGTCTTCGCCATTCTGGGCCTGCGGGCGCTCTATTTTCTGCTGGCCGGAATCATGCAGATGTTTCGCTATCTGCATTACGGGCTGGCGGGCGTCTTGGCCTTCATCGGCCTGAACATGATCGGCGATTTCTTCTTCACTCCGCAACCCGGCGACCACTTAATTCCGACTTGGGCGAAACTGCTGGTGATCGCCGTCTTGCTGGCCGTTTCGATCGCGGCGTCGATCATGGTGAAACGCAAGGAGAGTCCGTAGGCCAGCCAATGGCGGAAGGCATTGTCCGTCAGGCCGTGTTTCCCGAAGAACCAAGTTCCGGGGAACCCCGTTCGCGATGCGGTGTGCATTTTGGGGACCCCCGCAGACACCACCCAGTCCATCAAGAAACGCGGCCTACGGTTGCTTTTGTCCAGAAGCCGCAGGGGGACGATTGACTTCGGCCGGCAGTTTGGCAGGGGGCGTGCCCCAACTGATCTTGGCGTTCTTCGGAGGCGGCGTCGGGTTCTTTGGCATCTCAACCTTGTTCGATCGGCCGCAGCCCGACGCCAAACAAAGCAGACATCCGCCGAGAAGGGAAACGAGGATTGCTCGCATGCAACGCCTGACTGGTCGAAAGAACCGCTCTGGAAAAATCATTGTGGCACCTGAACGGGGTCTCCATCGGCAATACCGCCCAACCGCGCGTAGATAATTGGATCGATCTGTGTCGAGAGTGCCGCGACGGAGCCGTCGGCCAGACAGAACTGGACAACATGCGGATGGTTGCTGCCAAACTGGTTCCAGACGGCATCCTCGCTCAGGCCCCAGCCGGTAACATTGACGCCTACGCCGAACCATACATACGACTCGTCCTTACCGCCCGTGGCCTCCCCGAACAGCAACGTATTGCTGGCGCCGTCGGTGATGTCGCGGAAATCGATCTTGGAACGGTTCGCAAAGACGCCTGCACACGCGGCAGGCGCGTAAGGGGGAGGGGAGTAACTCTTTTCCAGGAATCCGTCAACGCCGAGGTAGTTGGTTCGCCCGAGAGAAGATACGTCTATGCCCACCCCTTCATACAGCGTTAGGCCCGAAACCGTAATCGACACAATTCTATCGGTTGTAGTTGATGCCTTGTCGTAGGGATCATCGCTGGGGCAAATGAACGTCCCGATTTTCGCCTGGGCCATCGTCCAAGCCTGGGTGCGACTCCAGTATCCGGTCCCTGCGTGGTCAACGTCAAACACCGAGATGCCGCCGTACGACGCGGCGTCCGTGTCCGCGAGATTCCAGATGTTGTCCAAGCCCATGTGCGGGAGGAGAAACGGAAGACAGCCCGTGTACTGAGCGTCGGAGACAGTACCCGCCGCTCCGAGATAGCCCGGGGGGAAGCGATCGTTGACATGCTCGAAGCTGTGGGCCGCCAGCCCAATCTGCTTCAGATTATTGCCGCATTGCGCTCGCCGCGCCGCCTCTCTTGCTGCCTGCACGGCGGGCAACAGCAGTGCGATGAGGACGCCGATGATCGTGATAACCACCAGTAGTTCCACGAGGGTAAACGCATCTGGGCGACTGCGTTTCATGGCGCCTATCCCCCCGAATCAGAGCGTTCGCTCAAGAGAAGCTTGCGCCGTGAACGCTCGGCCGACATTGCCTGCGTGCCGTGGACGCGGACCGACCAAGCCTACAGTAGCCTTTAGTGTAGCACGAGTACCTCCCGCGTGGCAATAGGCTATCGAGGTTCCTTTCCTGCCGTGGATGGCGTTCTTATTTCGGAAATTTCGGCTTCGGCCTATTCCCCGATCACTTTCACAAGCACCCGCTTCGGCCGGCGGCCGTCGAACTCGCCGTAGAAGATTTGCTCCCACGGCCCGAAATCGAGCTTGCCGTTGGTGACGGCCACGACGACTTCGCGGCCCATGATCTGGCGTTTGTGGTGGGCGTCGCCGTTGTCTTCGCCGGTGCGGTTGTGATGGTAGGTTTCGGGCGAAGGATCGAAGGGGGCCAGCTTCTCCAGCCAGCGTTTGTAGTCTTCGTGCAGCCCCGGCTCGTCGTCGTTGATGAGCACCGAGGCGGTGATGTGCATGGCATTCACCTGACATAACTAGTAACGGGATTCCGTTCACCCTGTCAGGCACAACCCACGAGGGCAACGGCCATGCTACTCCCCAATGATCTTCACCAACACTCGCTTCGGTCGTCGGCCGTCGAACTCGCCGTAGAAGATTTGTTCCCACGGCCCAAAATCGAGCTTGCCACCGGTCACGGCAACTACGACCTCGCGTCCCATGATCTGCCGTTTGTGGTGTGCGTCGCCGTTGTCTTCGCCGGTACGGTTGTGATGGTAGGTTTCCGGCGAAGGATCGAAGGGGGCCAGCTTCTCCAGCCATCGCTTGTAGTCGTCGTGCAGCCCCGGTTCATCGTCGTTGATAAACACCGATGCGGTGATATGCATCGCGTTAATCAGTGCAAGGCCCTCGCGGATACCACTCTTGGCCAAGGCTTCCTTGACGTGGGGCGTGATGTTGATGAAATCCATCCGCTTGGGGATGTTGAAGGTCAGGTATTCTGTGTGCGACTTCATGATAGATCGTTACCGCACGATTTCGAGGAACATCAAACGGCCGTGGTACGCCGATCACTCGCCAATTATACCGCCCAACGGAGCATAAGGGAGGCCAACCCAAGCAACGTCTTTGCAACACGGCTCGTTGCAGTTTCAGGGGTGTTTCCGGGGGTGGAGCATGGGTGGGTATGAAACTACCCTCTACAGCAATGGACAAATCCTCAATTAAACAAGGGGGTTTCACGGGGGTGTTCCAGAGCTTGCGACGATACTGATTTGTTGACCTAAAACGGGCAGGCGGGTAGCTCCCGCTGTCGATTGGCGAGCGGAAGGGGAACTCACCGTCGCCCCAGACGCTCGCCAGTCGGCCCGTATTCAGAATGGATGGTGAAATGTGTGGAAGCCAAGGCATAGCCACGAGGCATATCGGATAGACCGGCAGGGCAGGAAGACCAGTTTGTGGCGCGTTGCGCCGGGCATCGCTAGTGAATTCATACACCATTTGCCCGTTCTCATCGCGAGGATAGGCAGGCCTCCAGTTGTTCTGTATTGCCGCGTGTCAACGCGAGATCAAGACCAAAAAGGGAACCTTGACGATCAGATGAAGGATGCCCTGCAAGAACTGCGGGCGATGGGCTACAGGCTCGGCCACGACCTATTTGTTTTTGACGGCGTGGAGTCCAGCCGTATCCAGGATGACCGCCTTATGCTGGAACGGGCCATCGAAGAAGCACGGGGGCGGGGGGCCATCCTTGTGGCAGTCCACCGCGATCGGCTCTTGCGGAATCGGTTTGTTGACGCAACGTGGCGTCATGAACTACCGGTAGTAGGTGAGTACATGCAACTTCGGAATTTGGCCCATGATGTACCCTTGGCAACAATCCAACACCCAGACGACCCAGCAGCGAGAAGCGACCAGATCAAACGAGGGCAAGCTGCAAAAGGCAATCGAGGCGGACGGCCGCACAAAAGGAAGTGGAAGGAACGGAGGATGGCCCGGATCGAACTTGCAAAAGAAATGCGTGCCGCCGGCCATTCGTACCAGCAAATTGCCGATTGCCTGAATGAGAGAGATGATGGCTTCGTCAACCAGACCCCCATGACGATTTTCAACTGGCTCCACAGAGACATATAACTTTTCCGTTTTCCAACGATGAGCAACATGCGTTTCACCCCGCAAACCACGGGATTTTCTCGCCTTTTCGCGTCCCTGTACCTACGAACAAAAACCATTACCCATACCTACCCCTGATGAGACTCGAACCCATAATTCACCGACTAAAAGTCAGTTGGTGGATTGGCTATTTTCCAGCCTCTTTGTTTCTGAAAGAACGTTTGAAACCCAAGAAATGTCAACTAACGTGCGTAATTACGACAAATACTCCGGGGGGGTAGGATGCATATTAAGACCCTGAATGGGAAAGACAAAGGGCTCGGATTTGTCATCGATTGCAACTGATGATGGACCCGCACCACGTGGGACAACTGTTGCAACGACAGACACGCTTAACGCCTCAGTATTGCCGATGGCTGCAAACTGAGAACGCCTGCGGCTTTCACTGGGCGTCATGTTCGTGACAAACCCAACGGACACGGCAGGACGCGGCTGGGTGGCCGCACGCGGCGGTGTGTAGCCCGCGGAGGGCGTTTTCCGGCCGAGCAGCTTGTTGACGATCCACTTCAGCATTTTCCGTTCTCTATCCCCGCGATGCTACTTGACAAATTCATGTGGAATCCAGCCCTCACGGCCGATGGTTGGGCCGTCGAGCACAAGAACACGGTGCAAACCCTCCCCGTTTCCCCCAAGCACTTGGACTCGCGTCCCCTTAGGTGCGAGGAAGAGATGGCCATTGAGGACCATGACCGCAACCGCTCGATCACTGGCTCCAACCAGATCGCTGAAGGCGGCCTCATCGACCGCGAGTATGACATCAGTGCCTGAAGTGTCGGCTGCGAGCCGTCCTTCTCCCCCAATTGGAACTGAGTATGTGGTCGGTTCTGTTTTCCCTGAGTCGAACGAGGAAAAGGCGATAATGACGAGAAAAATAACAACAGGAATGGCAATGACACTGAGGCAACCTATAGCAACCCCCGTCCGCAATCGCTGTTCTGCCGTCTTCTTTCGCCGAAAGTACCGGCTTCCCACCGAACCACGACCAGTGATGGACAGCGATTGATCATCATCAATCCAAGAGAAGTCGGAATCAACATCGTCTTCCTTCCCTCTGGTCAAACCCGATCCGCAGTGCTTGCACTTGATAGCCGCCGCAAGAACTTGCTCCCCGCAATATGGGCAAGCCTTTGTGGATGGCAGGCTGGGCAGGGGTATTACAGGCGAAGACGGTGCCTTGGTCACGACACGCAACGGATGTCCGCAAGATGGACAACGGACCTCTTCACCACGTTCCGCTGTCAAATTGATTCGTTGCTTGCAATATGGGCATGGTCCGGTTGGCATGGTGATTCTCCCGACAATTCCAAACAATCAGAGCCTTTCGGCACCATTTCCATCATCTTGTGGATGGGCGATGCGGCCGTCGGTGGTGCCGCTTGCGATACGCACAAAAGAGCAGCAGCACGCCAGCGGAAGTCAAAAGACCCAACGTAGTAGGCTCAGGCACCACTACGCCGACCCCTTGAAGGATGACGGGAGCGTTATACTTCTCCGTGCGAATGGAGAATGTCTCACCGGCCGACGAAGATCGCTGAAAGAGCAGCCATCCAAAGTTGTCCGGGGCATTCTGGCCAAACGGACTGTAGCCAGTCTCTGTTTGTACACCTTCCAATATGACCTGCCAACCATTTGCCTCCAACTGGCTTTCGGTGCTTACTTCAGGCAGCCAATCGCCACCGCTATTGCCCCCGCCACCAAATCGCGTCGTTGTCAGCATCCAAACCGGTCCACTGGTCTCAACGGTAAAGTCGAGCTTACCGTACTGAACTGGATCGGTCTTGCTAGGATCGGGTGTAAGATAGTCGTACTGAAGTGATGCTTCATTCAAAACGGCTGGGATCGCGTGCCAGTAGGTTGAGGGACCGGTTCCCGTCGCAGGTGAGTACACGAGCGCTCCCGTAGCAAATCCCTGCTGGGTGCTGGGATCATTTACTTGAACCGACGCAAGTTGAATCGTTTCCGCGAACGTTGGAGACGTTACCACGACGGCGACAAACGCCAAGAGTGAACCTGCGATTCTCATGGAAAACTCCTTCTGGTGAAAAGTTGAAGAGTATCAAAAAAACAGGGAGCACACCGTCCATGCTCCCGGGAAGCCCTGCAACAGGCCAAGCAGAAACAACGTCCGGCGGCTCCCTTGCGGGGAGCCAGCCCAGACGCCTATCTGCTTTGAAAATGTTGCAGTTTTCCCGAGAAGGCGAACAGGTATGGCTATTTGGTTGTCGTGGTCGTTAGATCGGCACCTCCAGTTCTCAGGTCATCAGCGGAAGAAGAGCAAGTCCCGCCACAACCAATTTAGCAGGATTGTCGAGAAAGCAAAAGCTAGGGGCAATCGTTACCCCTCATCACGCTACAGTAGGGGAGAAGTCCGCCTTGGCCTGCGCACGTCAAGACGGGCGAATTGGTGTTCTGTGCGGCCCCCCAGGTCCCTATGATGCCTTGCGACTGATCGTCTTGGTGTGGACCTCTGCCACGGCGATGACGCCTAGCGCTTGTGCGACCTTTAGGACATCATTGACCCAATCCCGCGATTTCTGCATGTCACTGGTGCCGCCAGCTTCTGTGTAGAGGGTGTCGGCCACCCTAACAAGCTCATCCGTAGTGGTCTGCTCCGTCATTTCACGGATCGCCATTGCAGCGGCAACCATGCGTGTCAGCTTCTTGGGTTTGGGTGCCTCTGGCTCTGGGTTGGTGGGTTTCTTGGCCATCGCTTGTTCTCCTTGAAAGAGGGGGTGGAAATCCGTCTGGAAGAAACAACTGTTTCTTAGAACGTCGTCATTTTAACGCACCACCCATAAGTGGTAAAGCCCCAGTTTTCTTCAGTTGGTTGGATTTTCTGAAAGCTTCAGTTCCGACGGAAGTTGGACAGCGATCGCTTGGGCTGCCTAACCGCGGCGTCGTGTGTTCCTTGCCACAACAACGCAGTCCACGGCTGCTTTGACAGTATTCCAGGGCCGGGCAGGTGCAGGGTGGTCTTTCATGTCAACCGCCGCTCGGCAGCAAACAAGGCCCCGTAAGTCAGCATTATCAGCGTGCCTACGGCTCCCGATTCGGAGAGGGCTGTGACGGACAAAATCAAAAGAATTTGTCCTGAACTCGTCAGGCTCAAGGGTATAACAGGGCAGAGAGAACACAACGAGTTCAAGTGCAGGGTAAGGGCGAGGCAGGCGAGGAGGACCATCGACACGGCGACGGAGTACCGAAGATGGGTGCATAAGTGTTGGCAGTTGGAGCGATGGGCGATAGGACGAACCGAATGAGAGGGAGGCGAGCGTAAAGTATCAATCTCCAAGAACAAGGGGGCAGTTTTCTCGGAGATTTCAGGGGCTTCATAGGCGTCCGAGAGTGTAAACTTTTTACTAAAATTGACGCTTTACCTCTTACGGGTGGTTGGTTATAATGTACACACGTACATTATCACCACCCACATAAGGATACCAGACATTGCGAGAACAACTCCAACCCCCGGACCTGCCTGCCGACACGAGCCCAGGCACCGAGTCTTCACGTCGGCCTGGTTCAACCCGACCGAACGAGACCGCGGCCAAACATGTTGCCGTTTACATTCGGGTATCCAGCAATCCTCAGGACACCAAGTCGCAGGAGCCGGACCTGCACCGCTGGGCAAAAGCCCAAGACCAGCCGATCAAGTGGTATCAGGACAAAGCGTCCGGAAAGACGATGAACCGCCCCGATTGGAACAAGTTGGAGGAAGCCATTCGTCTCGGAAAAGTCTCTCAAATTGTTGTCTGGCGGATTGACCGCCTTGGCAGAACCGCGAAAGGGTTGACCGCCCTGTTTGATGATCTACGTGAACGTCGCGTAAACCTCGTAAGTCTGAAGGACGGGCTAGACCTGTCCACTTCGGCTGGGCGTCTCATGGCAAATGTTTTGGCTTCGGTGGCACAGTACGAAACTGAAGTACGAGGTGAGCGGGTGGCTGCGGGACAAGCTGCTGCCCGTGCCAGTGGAAAACGTTGGGGCGGCAGCAAGCCGGGCGTTCGCAAGAAGGTCACTCCGACCCAAGAGAAAGCCATTAGGCGAATGAAGCAAGAAGGGGAAGGGGTTGCCGCAATCGCCCAGGCAGTTGGGCTTTCGCGTCCCACGATCTACGATGTCTTGAATACCGCAAGTTATGCATGATTCGTACCCAATAAACGGAGGGCGGCACGGCGAGGTATTGATCCACCGAGCCGGGTTGATTTGCCTTGACCGGTCAGCCAAGCTGCCCTCCCTATTTCCAGCAGTCGGTCAAGGAAAGGTCAGGGAATTATGTCTGATGAAAGCTCGAATGGAAAACCGCTCCGCTTTGCGGCATTGATCCGCGTCAGCACGGAGAAGCAGGAGAAGCAGGGCGAGTCTCTCCGCACACAGGATGGGCAGATCAAGGATGCCGTTTCCCAATTAGGTGGGAGCATCACTCGACGCTACGCTGGTCAGGAACACGCAACTACGGGCTGGGAGCGGGAGCAACTTGACAAACTGCTGGCCGACGCCGAGCAACCCAATAAGCCGTTTGACGCCGTGATCGTCGCCCACCCGAACCGGTGGAGCCGTGACAATGTAAGGTCTGAGAAGGGGCTGGAAGTTCTTATGGCAAACGGCATACGTTTCTTCATCCTTACGCAAGAGCAAGACCTATATGATCCCAACGTCCGTTTCTATCTGGCGATGTCCGCCGTGATAGGCTCCTACCAGGCGGCACAACAGACCAGGACAAGCTTGCAGAACCGCATCGCGAGGGCCAAGCGTGGGCTGCCAACTTGTGGCAAGTTGCCATTTGGTCGTACATTTGATCGCAAAAGCGGCACGTGGGGGGTGGACTCGGCCAAACACGAAATGATACAGGACGTTGCGGCCCGCTATTTGGCTGGCGAATCAATGCAACACGTTGCTGACGAGTACGGTATCAACCACTCGTTCCTGCACAAGACCTTGACGCAGGGGTGCGGAGCCATCTGGGTCCAGCGGTTCTCATCGACGAAACTTCGCATCGACGAAACCATTTGCACCGACGTGCCTGCCTTGCTAGAACCCTCGACTATTGCAGCCGTCCTGCGGAGGACAGCAGCTAACAAGACGTTTTGCCACGGACACGTCAAGCATCGGTATCTTTTTTCCCGCATAGTATTCTGTGGGGCGTGCGGCTATGCTATGAGCGGACAAATGAGTCCTCATGGGAAGCGGTACTACCGGCACCAGACCAGGAATGGTGCGGCAGCGTGTCCTCTCAGCTTGCGGCCGTGGGTGCCAGCCGATTTGATGGAGGAAACGGTACTCGCCCAATTAGCGGAATTATGGGGCAACCCCAAAGCCATCGAGAAGGCCCTTGCCGATGCGGAGCCAAACAGAACCGAGATCGACAAGGCTCGGAAGCGGCTAGAACGTATCGAAGGCGAACGAGCAAAGATCAAAGCTGGGCGGGAGCGCATCATCAGCTTCATTGCCAAGGGCACGATCAGTGATAAGCATGCCGAGGGGCAATTGCAGGATCTAAACAAGCGGGAGGTCACCCTTGCTGACGAGTCCGACAGACTTCAGAAACAGCTAGCCGGCACCCTCTCACCAACCGTTCGTAGTAGACTGGCCGAGCAGATGGTGGACACACGGCGGCGGGCTGGTTCGAGGCGGCGGGACATCAGTTTGTCTGCCGAAGACCCCAAGCAGATGACGTATGAGCAGAAGAGGATGTTAGTGGAGGATATATTCAGTGGTACAATGCTGGACGGCCGACGGATGGGAGTTTATGTTACTCCTATTGACACAGGGCGAAACACGAAATCCAAGAGATACAGATACCGGATTCACGGCAGGATCGAGTGGGCTGGAGTAATTCAAGATTGCGTAACTAGTAATTCCAGGTATTGACTAGCACGAGTCCCTCGCGAACGCCGCTCTTTTCAACCGCCGCCTCGACCTGCCGGGTGATGTTGACGAAGTCCATCCGCTTGGGGATGTTGAACGTGAGGGTTTCTCGATAGCTTTTCATATTGTCTCCAATCAACAATGTCGCGGCATAACTGCGTGGCGAGAATTCCTGGCAGCGAGTTTTTGGGCCGAAGGCCCTGCCGTTCGCCCAGCCCTGGGCAACGCCCTGGGGAACGCTAGCCCAGGCGTTTAGAGACAGTCCAGCTTTCTGGGTAATGGAGGCATAATGGCGAAATAATTGACCTCCCGGCATTCGGGCGATTTGTGCAGACTGGTTAAGACCAAAACAACCGTCTGCTCCCGAATGCAAGGAGGCTAACCGATGGTAGGCTGCACGAGGCGGCCTGACAAGAGGGCTGGAATTCAATTCGCTGAGCCGCCGTGGAATGAACGCTCGGCCGAGTGGCAAATCCGTGATCGACAAGTACCGGCACATCATGTGGCGAGAGCTGTGGTGCAGGCTATGAAACAATTGGATTTGACGCCGTTGTACAATCTGTACGTTGGGGCCGGCTCGCCACCGATCCGGCCCGATCTGATGTTGGCTGTGGTGTTGATCGAAATCCGCTTGGGGCGATCTCAACCCTGCCAGTGGTTCCGCGACGCCCAAGAGCATATCGTGATTCAATGGGCTGGCTTTGGAATTCAGCCCTCGCGCTCGTGTTGGTACAACTTCGCCGACCGCATTGCGCCGTTGTTGGAATCGTGGAATGCGACCCTGCTTCAGGCGGCTCGACAGCAAGGTGTTACTCGGGCCGAACGTGCTTCGCTGGACGGCACGGCGGTCGCGGCCAACGCCTCGCGTCATCGTTTGTTGAACCAGACGACGCTTGAGCAGCGTTTGACGGAGTTGGACGTCGCATGCCAAGCCGATGCGGCAGGCCAATCGTCGGCCAACGCGCCGACGTGGATGGCGAAGAAGCCCGTCACGCGCGAAGAGCAACGGCGACGTTATCGACGCGCCCGCGAGCGACTGGACGAGTTGCACGCGGTCAACAACCGGCAAAACCCGAAAAAACGCCGAAAAGCCGAGAACATCGTGGTCAGCGTCAGCGATCCTGAGGCGGCATTGGGACGCGACAAGCACCATGTGTTTCGGCCGTTGTACAACGTGCAGTTGATTCGCGACTTGGACTCCCAGTTGTGCCTGGGCTATCAAGTGTTCGCCCAACCGACCGACGCCGGAACCTTGGGCCCGATGTTGGAACGATTCGCGAATGCGACGGGCGTGAAACCGAAGGCCATGCTTGTCGACGCCGGTTATGTGACGGCGTGCAATCTTGCGATTTGCGACCAAGCGGGAATCACGTTGTACGGCCCGTGGCAGGAGAACGATTTCTCGCAAAAGAGAAAGAAGCAAGGCGCGAAGCCGCGTCCGCTCGGGAAGGAACACTTCACCTGGGTTCCGGAGCACAACATGTATCGTTGTCCGGAGGGCCATCCGATGCCTTGGATCGGCCGAGAACAACGGCGGCAGAGCGACGGCGAAATCAACGTCGTGCATAGCTACCGTTGTTCGCCACAACACTGTCGGGCGTGCGCGCGGCAAGTCTTGTGTAGCACCAATCCGAACCGCGGCCGAGCCGTCAAGCGAAGCGAACACGAGGCGTTGGTCGAGGCCCACCGAGCGCGAATGGAAACGACGGAGGCCAAGCAACTCTACCGACTTCGGGGACAGACGGTGGAATTGGGATTTGCCGACATCAAGCAACATCGTTCGCTGCGTCAGTTTTCCGGACGAGGCCGGTGTCGCGCGCAACGGCAAGTTGGACTGACAATACTTGTGCATAACCTCCTCGTCGTTCACCGCGCCAAACCACCACCGCAAAACACTATGGACGCCACGCTAACCACCGAAGAAATAACGACTTAAAAGCTGGACTGTCTCTTTACGCCTGGGGAAACGACGACAGTGTCGTTGCATTGTCAGGCCCGTTTCACGGGCCTCCTGCATCGCCGGTGAGCAGGACGCCCGTAAAACGGGCGTGACATCAACACGGAAACCGTCCGCTTTCCCAGGCGTAAAGAGACAGTCCAGCTTTTAAGTCGTTATTTCTTCGGTGGTTAGCGTGGCGTCCATAGTGTTTTGCGGTGGTGGTTTGGCGCGGTGAACGACGAGGAGGTTATGCACAAGTATTGTCAGTCCAACTTGCCGTTGCGCGCGACACCGGCCTCGTCCGGAAAACTGACGCAGCGAACGATGTTGCTTGATGTCGGCAAATCCCAATTCCACCGTCTGTCCCCGAAGTCGGTAGAGTTGCTTGGCCTCCGTCGTTTCCATTCGCGCTCGGTGGGCCTCGACCAACGCCTCGTGTTCGCTTCGCTTGACGGCTCGGCCGCGGTTCGGATTGGTGCTACACAAGACTTGCCGCGCGCACGCCCGACAGTGTTGTGGCGAACAACGGTAGCTATGCACGACGTTGATTTCGCCGTCGCTCTGCCGCCGTTGTTCTCGGCCGATCCAAGGCATCGGATGGCCCTCCGGACAACGATACATGTTGTGCTCCGGAACCCAGGTGAAGTGTTCCTTCCCGAGCGGACGCGGCTTCGCGCCTTGCTTCTTTCTCTTTTGCGAGAAATCGTTCTCCTGCCACGGGCCGTACAACGTGATTCCCGCTTGGTCGCAAATCGCAAGATTGCACGCCGTCACATAACCGGCGTCGACAAGCATGGCCTTCGGTTTCACGCCCGTCGCATTCGCGAATCGTTCCAACATCGGGCCCAAGGTTCCGGCGTCGGTCGGTTGGGCGAACACTTGATAGCCCAGGCACAACTGGGAGTCCAAGTCGCGAATCAACTGCACGTTGTACAACGGCCGAAACACATGGTGCTTGTCGCGTCCCAATGCCGCCTCAGGATCGCTGACGCTGACCACGATGTTCTCGGCTTTTCGGCGTTTTTTCGGGTTTTGCCGGTTGTTGACCGCGTGCAACTCGTCCAGTCGCTCGCGGGCGCGTCGATAACGTCGCCGTTGCTCTTCGCGCGTGACGGGCTTCTTCGCCATCCACGTCGGCGCGTTGGCCGACGATTGGCCTGCCGCATCGGCTTGGCATGCGACGTCCAACTCCGTCAAACGCTGCTCAAGCGTCGTCTGGTTCAACAAACGATGACGCGAGGCGTTGGCCGCGACCGCCGTGCCGTCCAGCGAAGCACGTTCGGCCCGAGTAACACCTTGCTGTCGAGCCGCCTGAAGCAGGGTCGCATTCCACGATTCCAACAACGGCGCAATGCGGTCGGCGAAGTTGTACCAACACGAGCGCGAGGGCTGAATTCCAAAGCCAGCCCATTGAATCACGATATGCTCTTGGGCGTCGCGGAACCACTGGCAGGGTTGAGATCGCCCCAAGCGGATTTCGATCAACACCACAGCCAACATCAGATCGGGCCGGATCGGTGGCGAGCCGGCCCCAACGTACAGATTGTACAACGGCGTCAAATCCAATTGTTTCATAGCCTGCACCACAGCTCTCGCCACATGATGTGCCGGTACTTGTCGATCACGGATTTGCCACTCGGCCGAGCGTTCATTCCACGGCGGCTCAGCGAATTGAATTCCAGCCCTCTTGTCAGGCCGCCTCGTGCAGCCTACCATCGGTTAGCCTCCTTGCATTCGGGAGCAGACGGTTGTTTTGGTCTTAACCAGTCTGCACAAATCGCCCGAATGCCGGGAGGTCAATTATTTCGCCATTATGCCTCCATTACCCAGAAAGCTGGACTGTCTCTAAACGCCTGGGCTAGTGAAAAGGAACAACAATCGTCGGAACAAAACAAGCAACAAAGTATCAGACATTCTCTTTGTCCAGATTCACCAATTGTTAGCTGTCCAGGCGTACTCTACCACAAGCATCATCCCGTTCCAAGAGTACGCTTGGCCGAAGTTCGACCCCGCTTGAAATCCAGCCGATGCCGCTGCAACCGCTCTTTCTGCCGGTGGCGAGGAGCGACGCCGCCGGTTTGCCTCTGGTGTTCGTTAGGACCGATGGCGACGCCAAACGTAGGCCAGCAGGGCAACGGCCCCCGCGAACACTAGGGCAATACTACCGGGCTCGGGAATCACCATTACCACGCGGAACCCGTCGGAGTCGGTTCCGCCTGATGGGGTCTGAAAGTCACGGTCAGAGGCGGCCAAACGGTCGTAATAGCCGAAATAATAACCACCGCGCTTGCCTCGCACATTCTGCGAGGAAACGGTGATTATCGCCTCGTTCCACTGCCAAACATCGCCACTCATATCGAAGGTGCCATAAGGCCCTGGTGATGCCGCAAACGCTCCGACCTGTGTCAAGTAATTCGCCGGATCGGTGAAGTTGCCGTTCCATTCGTCGTAGAAATTCGCGTTGTTAGCGCCTGTGTAAGACAAAATGTTAATCGGTGTCGTGTTGCTCCTCGTCGGATAGCTCCAGTAACCAGCACCACCCGGCTTGTTTGGGTCGTAATAGGCCGCCTTGTACCACTCGTTTTCCGAAGGAACGAAATACGTCGCCCCAGCGTTGCGGGTAACCGCCATCAAGGCCGCGTTGGACCTTGCACCGTTCAAGGTATAGGCCCCTGTCTCGGTCGTTCCATTACCTTCGGGCCCGGTCGGCTGTCCATTCTGTAGCCAGTTACAGAATCGTGCAGCGTCGCCCCAAGAGATGTAGTTCACCGGAAAGTTCTGATAAGCCACAGCAACCGAGTAGGTGTAACTGCCCGAGCTACCTCTCTGGATGATTCCACAGCCGTGTGTGCCGCCGACACCACTGCCGACCACCGCCATGCCTGAGTTGTACAGCGCATATGTATCCGTTGCTGCCGCGGCGTTTAGAAACGCCGTATACTGTCCCGCCGTCACGTCGTACTTGCCCATCTGGTACGAATAAGGCACCGACCCGTAACCGGTCGTGCCGTCGTACTGCATCACCGCTGTATCCGCCCCATTCCCCGGATCACCCACCGGCACGAACTCAAGGCTCGCCTGTCCCGTCCACGTTCCCGTTATCGGGTCGCGCGTGCCACCCATGTTGAACACGTCACCTTGTGCCGAAGCGGTAGCCAACACCGACAACGCAACGCCCAGAACCATTGCAAAACGGCGAAACATGGCAGCACCTCCCTTGGAAGATAGACCGATGTAGCGATAGACTGCCAAAAGGAGACACCCGATTCGACCGCGGGTGGCTCTCACTCCGGCCGCGTGCCTCTTCCTGCTGCCGAAAAGCGAGATGCCAGCTTAGCACGTTTCGAGCTACTTGCAACCCCCCGAGCCGTAGCCGTTGCCGAACGGGGCGGTTTTGGGGGCGCTCGAACGGACGGATCGGAGAAGCACGAAGCCGATGGCCCGAACCGTCCAAGCGGTTCTAACCGACGCGACTATTCTCCTCTCCCGCGATACGCACGCTCATCGGCCAAAAAGATTTCGTTCCGTAGCTTCGTAACCATTTGATGGATAAGCGGTTGCGACATTCGCTATCCCATCCAACCCGCCTTGATCCGCTGGCCGAGTATCCTTATAATCCCGCCGCTTGAAATATCGTGCTTTTCGCGTAACGACTTTTCTGGATTGATTTTGCGGTTTGGTTGGCAAAGGGGACGGGACAGTCCCCGTGCGGCCGGCAAAGCAAGGATGCTCTTCTGCTGAAACGACTTGGCGAGCTACTGGCCCGCTGTTGGCGTGCAGCGCCGTCGCTGCGCACCCGCGGAGAGACTGCGCAAGCGAAGAATGTGAAATGCAAATTGAAAAATGCAAAATGCAAAATGCTCTCGTCAATTTGCATTTTTCAATTTGCATTTTGCATTCTGCAATTCCTCCTCGTCGCTCCCGCCGTCGCCCAGGTGCAACTGCCGCCGTTGAACACGACCGAGCCGTCCGCATCACTGCCCAGGCGGGCAACCACTGGCAGGCCGGTTCCTTCGACGTTTGGATCCTCCGCGGCAACTGCGTGATCCAACAGGGCAAAGCGACGGCCAGCGGCGGCGAGGCCGTGCTCTGGATCGACCGCGCCCCCGCGGTTGAACAGCGGCAGAGCAAGGTCATCGCGTATTTGGAAGGCAACGTGACAGTCGCGCTGGACGCTCGGCCCGGGGCGCCGCGGTTGACCGATCGCACCTGGCTCGGCCGCTTTCTCAGCAGTGCGGCGGTTGACGTGCGGGCGGCCACAGTGGCCGGCAAGCCGGATCGTCCTTCCGGCGGTCTATTGGCGCGCCATGGAGAAACGCTCGGCGGAAGTGAGCGACGCGGGTGAAAGCCAAGTGCGGCAGGTGCAATTCACAACGCCGCCGCCGGCGCCGCCGCCGCCGGCCGCCGCTGCGGTTGCAGCGCCTGGACCCGCTACACCGCCGGGCGCACGGCCCGCAGGGCCCGTAGCCGTCGCGCCGTCCGGCGGAGTCCGGCGGATTCGCTTTTCGCCCCGTAGCGACGTCCCCATGCAAATCCGCGGATGGCACCAGCCCGATCCGGCCCGCAACGAATCGGTCGCCGTCATCGAATCGGGCGTCAACGTGGTCGTCGAAGTCGCGGGGGTGACGATCAAAGGGTTCGGCGACCTCGGCACCATCGACATCTCGGCCGATCGGCTCGTGATCTGGACCACCAGCAACGACAAGCTCGGGCTGAGCGGCGAAACCGAGCAGGACGATCGCACGCCGCTGGAGTTCTACGCCGAGGGGAACATCGAGTTCCGCCAGGGCGAGCGAATCATCTATGCCGACCGCTTGTACTACGACGTGCCGAACCACGTCGGCACGGTGTTGAACGCCGACGTGCTCACGCCCGTGCAAAACTATGCGGGCCTGTTGCGGCTGCACGCCGACGTGGTGCAACAAACCGCCCAGGACCGCTTCTTCGCCGAAAACGCCTTCCTCACGTCCAGCCGGATGGGCTATCCCGGCTATCGGCTTCAGTCGGGCGACATCTACTTTCAGGATATCCAGTCGCCGATGTTCGATCCGTTGACGAGCCAGCCGGTGATCGATCCGGCCACGAACTTGCAGGCGATCCACCACGACCGGCTGGCCACGGCGTCGAACAATCTCCTCTTCGTCGAGTCGGTGCCGATCTTCTACTGGCCCATGATCAGCACCGACCTGACCGACCCGACGTACTACATCCGCAGCGCGGCGATAAAGCAAGACAACGTCTATGGCACGCAGGTATTGACTCATTGGAGCGGCTACGAGTTGTTGGGCCTCCGCGACAAGCCCGGGGGAACCGATTTCGACATCAAGCTCGACTACCTGAACAAGCGCGGCTTCGGCTACGGCGGCTCCTTCACCTACGACCGGCCGGACCTGTTCGGCTTTCCCGGCCACGTGGCGGGTCTGGCCGACTTCTATGGAATTCAGGACCAAGGGCTCGACGACCTCGGCCAGGGCCGCATGAACCTCGAGCCGGAAAAGTCCTACCGCGAGCGCCTCTTCTGGCAACACCGCCAAATGCTCCCCTACGACCTCCAACTCAGCGTGGAAACCGGCTGGATCAGCGACCGCAACTTCCTCGAAGAATACTACAAGAGCGAATGGGAGACAACTGAAGGACGAAACCACCGGCGTGCGAACTGAAACAACTCGCTCGGCAACAGCTCGTGGAGCATTACGGCCGACTATCGCCTCAACCAGTTCTTCACGGAAACCAATTGGCTGCCGCGGGCCGACCACTTCTGGATGGGGCAATCGCTGCTCAACGACACCTTCACCTGGTACGAGCACTCGAACGCCGCCTACGCCCAGTTCGAGAAGCTGCAACCGCCGTCGAACCCGAACGACCAGCCCTTCGACTATCCTGCCCTGGGAGGCAAACTCGCGGCAAGGCGGACGATTTGCCTCGCGGCAAGAGATCGACTGGCCGTTCCAACTCGGCGTCTTCAAGCTCGTGCCCTACCTCGATGGGCGAAGCCGCCCATTGGGGAGAGGACATCAACGGCCAGCCGCTCGATCGGCTGTGGGGCCAGGCGGGCATCCGCGCCAGCGTGCCGATGTGGAGCGTCGATCCCACCGTTCAACAGCGAACTGTTCAACGTTCACGGTTTGGCGCACAAGGTCGTGTTCGACGCGGAGTTCTCGGCCGCCGACTCGAACCGCGACCTTACTCAGCTGCCGCTTTACGATCCGTTGGACGACGATTCCGTCGAGGCATTCCGTCGTCACTTCCTTAACCAGACGTTCGGCGTCCCCTCGCCCTTCCCGCCGCTGCCGCCGCCGCTTGGCGTGCCCTACCCGCAGCTTGGAACCAAGTTCGACGAGCGATTCTACGCCCTGCGGACGGGCTTGCAGAACTGGGTCAGCTCGCCGAGCACGGAGATCGCCGACGATCTGATGGCCTTGCGTCTCGGGGCCGATCAGCGGTGGCAGACGAAGCGCGGCCCGCCCTGCAACCGCCAGATCATCGACTGGATCACGCTCGACACGAACGTCACGTTCTTTCCCGACGCCAACCGCGACAATTCCGGCACGGCCGTGGGACTGTTCGACTACGATTTCCGCTGGCACGTGGGCGATCGGCTGACGATGGTCAGCGACGGCATCTTCGACTTCTTCGACGAAGGACAGAAGATCGTCTCGGTCGGCGGTTTTCTCAGTCGCCCGCCGCGCGGCAGCTTGTATGCGGGCTTCATCGTGATGGAGGGCCCGATCGACAGCAAGGTCCTCTCGCTCTCTTACACCTATCTGATGAGCCCGAAATGGGCGTCGTCGTACGGCACGGCGATCGACTTTGGTGCTCAGAGAAGTTACGCCCAGAACTTCAGCCTGACGCGGATCGGCGAGTCGTTGTTGATCAATTTCGTGTTCACGGTCGATCCGGCCCGCGACAGCATCGGCGTGGGCTTTGCGGTCGAGCCCCGCTTCTTGCCGAAGAACCGGCTCGGCAACATCGCCGGCGCCCAGATTCCCCCGGCGGGAGCGTTTGGGTTGGAATGATGAATGGGGAATTATGAATGATGAAGGATGAGTGATGAATGATGAATGCGGACAACAACTTGCGGCAGCGGACTAAGGCGTTTGCACTGCGGATCATCCGCATGGATTCAGCCTTGCCGCGTTCTCGGGCGGCTAATGTCCTTGGAAACCAGGTTCTGCGCAGCGGCACGTCGGTGGGCGCACAGTACCGTGAGGCTTGTCGTTCTCGATCTACGGCGGAATTCATCAGCAAGATGGAAAGCTGTATCCAGGAATTGGATGAGACCGACTACTGGCTGGAATTGTTGGCCGACGGCGGCGTCGTTCCCGCGAGAAGACTTGCCGATCTGCGTCAGGAAACGGATGAACTCATCGCCATCTTCACAGCCTCTGTGAAAACTGCCAAGCGAAATAGGAGGCAGAAGTAGCTGCGTCCCCATTCATCACTCATCATTCATCACTCATCATTCTCCCATGTCTTCTCCCGAACGATCTTGGGCGAGCAAGTTCCGCGACGCCTTCCGCGGGCTGAAGGCGGGGGTGCGCGGGCAGAGCACCTTCTTCGTGCATTTTTTCGCCGCCGCCGCGGTGATTGCCGCCGGGGCGGTGCTGCGGGTCGATTTGCACGAGTGGTGTTTGCTGTTGCTGTGCATCACGGTAGTGCTGGCGGCCGAAATGTTCAACAGCGCGCTCGAATCGATGGCCAAAGCCATCACCGGCGAGAGCGATCCCCACCTCGGCAACTCCCTCGACATCGCCGCCGCCGCGGTGCTCGCCGCTTCGATCGGGGCTTCGGTCGTCGGCGCGATCATCTTCGGAAACCGGCTCGGAATTCTGCTGGGTTGCTGGTGAAGACGAGCGGCGAACGCTCGTTAGTAGTCCGACACACCTAAATTCAGCGCACCTTGAAAATGGAATGCGCATTAGCGGTTAGGTTCTTGGCGGCACGGCGACCGGCACCGGCTTGGCGCCGGGCTGGTCGCGGCCGGGAGCGATCTCGATCGCCTGGACCATCGCCTCACCCGCAAAACGGTTCGAGAAACGAATGGCAACCACGCCGTGCTGCGGCTCGATGTCGTTGAAGACGAGATCCACCGCCTTGCCCAGCCCGCCGGCCGTAGCAGCAATGTCAACGTCGGCCGCGACCGTCTTTCCTTGAATGTCGATGGTCGTGGCGAGTTTGCCGGGCGCGGAAGGAGCATCCGCCTGGCAGAGCTTGATCCGTGCGTGGTACGTCAGCTTCGGATCAACCGTGAAGTAGGCGGTGAAATCCTTGCCGTGGACTCCGTAGCGGTATAGCTCGGCGTCCTTGGTGTCGGCCACGTTTTGGGCCTTGGGCTCGGTCCAGCAGGCGATGGGCTCCAGATCGGCCAGCGGGGCGAGCCGCAGCACGTATTCCGCGGCGGGACACCAGGCGTGGCCCTGCGAATCGATGTAGTCCTTGCGCTTGACGTAGCCGAAAATCACGCGCTGCGGATCGGCCGGGCCGCTCGCTTCGCCGAAACTCGCTACCCCTTGAGCGGCCGACCACTGCACGGCGTCGACGTACACTCGCGTCCCCTTGGAGTATGGATTCTTCGTGCCCAGGGCCACGATCTTCAACGTGTGCTTGCCCTGCGCAAGGCCATTCTTGTAGCAGAGGACTTGTTGGTCGCGGGCCACGGGGCACCAGAAGTCGATGCCGCAAAGCTGCTTCACGCCGTCGAGATAGACGTCGGCGCGGCCGCCGCCGGGATCCACTCGGCCGATCAGCCGGACCTGGTTCCCCTCGAACTGAAAACTAACACCGGATTCAAATTTGGCCGTTTGTTGCGGGTCGTCCCCCTCGACAACCACGTCGCGGCATCCGTCGTGGCGAATCTTGACGATGCAGTCGCCGTTCGGAAGCGATTTGACGGTATAGCCGTTCTCCGAAAGCGTTTCTCGCTGCGGCAATGCCTTGCCGTCGGCCGAAACAGATTTTGGAGCAAACGCCAGCCGCAGGACGTCTTCGCTTGGGGCGATCGCGTCATAGGTGTGGTAAGCGATTTTCCCCTTGCCGTAGTGAACGTCGGTGACGACCGACGCACTTCGCAGGATGTGGTTTTCGCGGCTCGCTCCGGTCAGTTCGGGCTGCCAGGACATAAGTTGCAGGAGACTTCGCTGCGGCCAGGGATGGGCGAGGTTGAACCAGACGGCGGCGACGTAGATTCCGCCGTCGATCAGATCTTCCACGACGCCGGTCTCGTGAACGTCGTAGGTTCCAAGGATCGCTTGCCGCCGCGCGATTTCTTTCGCCCAAGCGCTGCCGGTCAGATCGGCATACTGGGCCCAGGTCGCGGCGATGGGGATCATCGGATACTGGAGCGACTTGCCGCAGCAGTTGTTGGCTTCTGGAAGCGCCCACGTGCCCGAGTAGATGCCCCCCATCGATTCGGGATTGACGGCCAGGCGGCAAAAGGCCTGCGACATGATGTTGCGAACGTCGATTTCCCAGTTCGGAAACGCCTCGCGGCGGCTCATCATGTAATCGCACGCGTAAGTGGCCACCGCAAAAGTGTAGACCGGATTGGCCCAGTCCCAGTAGTTGCATCCGAAGGTCGGATTGCGGCTCCATCGGGGCAACAGCGTTTTGCGAAGGTACCGCTCGCCTGTGTGGCGGGCGTTGGTCAACGAGTCGCCCTTGCCTTTATATCCGGTGCGGATGACGTCGCCGAGAAACCGCAGGATCAACACGACGCCGCCGGTCTGGATGTTCTGCGGTCCCCACGGCGCACCCGAGCCGTCTACGGCCGGCACGTCTTGGGGATTGGCATAGCGGCCCCACGGCGCCGCTGCGGGTTTGTGGTTGCAGTGCTCGGCCAGCAGGTCGGCCCAGTGTTTGGCGGCCTCCCAATAGCGCGGATCGCCCGTCAGCTTGTAAGCGGCAACCATTCCCAAACCGGCCATCGCGCAGAGATCGAGTTGGATGAAACCGTGCGGATCGGCGCGGCCGTAGGCCTTCCCCTTCGTGGGACAACTGATGAACAACCGCGGCCAAGGATGGTCTGCCGGGGTCTGGCAATAGTCCAGCACATAATTGGCGGTCATCGCAATGATCGCGATAGCGGCCGGATCGCCCGTGTAACGATAGTAATCGGTCTGACCGAGCAACAAGCCGATCGACCTCTGGCCGACGTCGCCGTTGTCCCAATCTTGGAGGCTCGGATTGACGCTAATCGTCCCGTCCGGTTTGATCGCCCAGCAACCGTTGAAGATGAAGTGCGGCCCCGGCATGACGGACTTGCCCGGCTCAGTCCACGGATACCGCTTGAGCGTCTCCTCGGCGATTCTCACGCGGAAGTCGCATTGACCGTTCTGCCCGCGATACCACGGGGCGATCACTCCGTAGCGGTCCTCGACAACGGGATGTGCGAAGTACTTCCGGGCGGGCTTGCTGTCCTCGGCCCACGCCCTTGTCGTACAAGCCAGCAGAATCGTTGCAAACAATGCGAGTGCGGATTTTGACATGTTGCTTCTTCCTCGATATGTGTGAGAGCAGGCGGAAAACGTGGCACATCTGGCAGACAAGAATGTCTGCCCCACCGACGTTGCTGTTACCTCTATCCCAGCGTCTCCTTGATGAACTGCCCCTTGAGCCGGCAATACTCCAGCGAATCGGTCACGCCGCCGGCAAGGATCTCCCGTTTTCGGGCGACGTAAGCGTGCAATAGTTCCGGGTCGGCGCAGGCAGGCGCGGAAGAACCGCATATCGTCCACTTCGGGCGAACTGGCGGGGATGACGTGGACGTGGACCAGGAACGTATCGCCGTCATGGACGAACGATCCCAGCCGCATCGGACGGGTTTCGGGGAATGGATCTCGCCCCGCCTGCCGCTGGAACCCAAGCCGGTCAAGAAGCTCTTTCACCGCCGCCATCTCGGCATCGGCAACCGCGATCATCAAGTCCACAATCCCCTTTCCGGCACAGCCCGGCACGGCGGTGCTGCCGACGTGCTCCACGTACAGGTGGGGAAGATGCTCGTCAACCAGGGCGGCGATCGATCGTGCGACGTTGGCGGCGCGGGGATCGTAGTCCAGGCAGACCGCCGGACGGTCCGCGTAACTGCCGATGACCGGTTGCACATGCTCGAACATTTGGCTGATTTCCGGCGTCAGTCTTTCATCTCGCGGCGAGGAATCCTCGTGGTTCAAGCGCAGATCGGGGCAACCGCTGATTGCGCTATCGTCGGGAGAGGATTATAGACCATGGCCATCCGCTGCGGTAGAACGGGCGGCGAGCAAGAAATGATCGAGGGTCGATCCCAGGGAGCGAGACCGACCCTCGTCCACCCGACTGCCCCGCTGTCGAAGCAGCTTGGCGACGACAGTTCTAGGTAACTGGCGCTGGCTGCGTGTTGCCGCCGCTTCCGCGATTTCCGCGATTCCCACGGTGCGGCCGGGCCTTCTTCAGCACTTCCTGCTGCTCGGGCGTAAGAACCTTGTTGACCTTGTCCATGATCTCCTTGTTCAGCGCCTCCATCGCCTTCCGGCCTTCGGCCAACTTGGTCTTTTGGGCGTCGGTGAGCTTTACCGCCGCCATGCCGGCCTGGAAGATCTCTCTGCGACTCTTGCCGGCGTCTTTGGCCGCCTTCATGGCGTCGTCGCGGGCCTTCTTCTGGTCCGCCGTGAGCACCTTGTCGCGCGTGCCGGAAAGCTCCTTGAGCTTCGGGGCGTACTCCTTCTTCAAATCCGCCAGCTTCGCCTTCTGGTCGTCGGTCAGGTTCAGGTCCTTGACCCGTTCAATCCGATCGAGCACCGAAAACCCGCCGCGGCGACCCTGTCTTTGCCCGTTCTGCTGGGCCGATAGGCTGTCAACAAGAACCAACGACGCAATCACCGCCAACGCAATACTCGCAACCTTCAACATACGACTCTCCTTTTATCAAAACCGTTGTTCACAGACGTTTGGCAAGCTTTGTGCTGCCCTGTATTGACTAAACCCCGGCCCGTGGCCATTGTTTCGCCAAGCGGACTTGGTTTTATTTCCGGGTCATCCGGTTGCCCAAGAGCTGGACAGATCGTGCAAAGAGATTGTGCAATCCTGCGGTTCCCCGCCAGCGAAGAAGCGAGCCAGCACGGTCGCAACACCAACAGTGCCAACGGCTTATCGACTCCGTCCAGCAACGCCGAGCCGCCGCGGCACCCCCTTTGCAGAACGCGGCGGAGCATTGTAGAGTATGCCTGTGGGCCGTGCCAATGTACCGGCAACACGCTGAGCGTACCTGAGGAAACCAATGTACCATTCTCTATCTCGCAAAAAGGAGGGGATAATGACCCCGAAGGAAGTGTTAGCGCTATGCCGGGAAAAGGATGTGAAGTCCGTCGATCTGCGGTTCATGGACTTCCCCGGACTCTGGCAGCACTTTACGATCCCGGTCGACAAGCTCGACGAAGACGTCTTTGAGGACGGCCTCGGCTTCGATGGCTCGAGCATCCGCGGCTGGCAGGCGATCAACGAGAGCGACATGCTCGTCGTTCCCCAGCCTGAAACCGCCGTGCTCGATCCGTTCTGCAAGATCCCGACGCTGTCGATGATCTGCAACATTCAGGACCCGATCACCCGCGAGGATTACACCCGCGATCCGCGGAACGTCGCGCGGAAGTCGGTCAATTATCTGAAGAGCACCGGCGTGGGCGACACCTGCTTCATCGGGCCGGAAGCCGAGTTCTTCATCTTCGACGACGTCCGCTGCGATCAGACGGCCAACTGCGGTTACTATTTCCTCGACAGCGTCGAGGGCCAGTGGAACCGCGGCCGCGAAGAGAATCCGAATCTGGGCTACAAACTGCGGTATAAGGAGGGTTACTTCCCCGTCCCGCCCGCCGACCAGATGATGGACATCCGCAACGAGATGATGCAGACGATGATCGACTGCGGGATGAGCATCGAGGCCCAGCATCACGAAGTGGCCACGGCCGGGCAGTCGGAAATCGATCTCAAGTTCGACAACCTGGTCTCCATGGCCGACAAGTGCATGATGTTCAAGTACATCATTAAGAACGTGGCGAAGAAGTACGGCAAGACGGTCACGTTCATGCCCAAGCCGCTTTACGGCGACAACGGGTCGGGCATGCACACGCACATTTCGATTTGGAAGGGGGGCCAACCGTTGTTCGCCGGCAGCGGCTATGCCGGCCTGAGCGACATGGCCATTTACGCGATCGGCGGCATCCTGAAGCACGCCCCGGCGCTGTGCGGCATCTGCAATCCAACCACCAACAGCTACAAGCGGCTGGTGCCCGGCTTCGAGGCCCCGGTCAATTTGGCCTATTCGCAGCGAAACCGCTCGGCCGCCGTCCGCATCCCCATGTACAGCCCGAACCCGAAGGCCAAGCGGCTGGAGTTCCGCTGCCCCGATCCGAGCTGCAATCCGTACCTGTCGTTCTCCGCGGTGTTGATGGCGGCGATCGACGGCATTCAAAACAAGATCGACCCGGGCGAGCCGTTGGACAAGGACATCTACGATCTCGATCCCGAGGAGATGAAGAACGTGCCGCAGGCCCCGGGCTCGCTGGACGAAGCCCTGAAGGCGTTGCGGGCCGACCACGAGTTCCTACTCCGTGGCGACGTCTTCACCCCCGACGTGATCGACACGTGGATTTGGTACAAGACGGTCAACGAGGTCCAGGCGATGCAGTTGCGTCCGCATCCCTATGAGTTCTGCTTGTACTATGACATCTGAGTGAAAGAGGGGTCAGGGATCAGGGGTCAGGGGTCAGGGGTCAGAGATTAGGGATCGGAAAGCCGCTTGCGGTTTCGCACCAATCACTGCCCACTGCCGACTGCCCACTGCCCACTGCCGACTGCCCACTGCCCACTGCCCACTGCCGACTGCCCACTGCCGACCACTGCAATTGGCACGGTTCTGAGCCCGATGGGGCGATCTTCGCCGGTCGCTCCTTCGGGCCAGGCCTTTTCTTGGGCAAAGATCTTGCCCCGCCGTCGGCCATCTGGTACGGTCTAATGGCAATGAGGGAAATCGTGAACAACTCGGCGATCCGCAAGGTCGTCGTCATCAACCCGGCGGGGCTCCACGCGCGGCCGAGCTTGGCGGTGTCGCAGACGGTGCGGGCCTCCAAATCGCAGGTTGAAATCCGCGCGCCGCGGCAAACCGTCAACGCCGCCGACGTCTTGCAGCTCCTGTCGCTCGGCGCGGCCAGGGGAACCGAGTTGATCCTCTCGGCCGCGGGCCCCGATGCCGAACAGGTTCTCGATTCGCTCGCCCAGCAGTTCGCCGACGGCTTCGGTCTGTGCGGCGCGCCCGAGTAGCCGGCGCCTTTCCAAATGGCTACATGGCAAGAAAATGTTTAGCCGCCGCGTTCACGCGGCGATGATCCCGGCGAGGACGCCGGGGCTATTGTTTCAGGGTTGTCCACATCGTAGGGCGGACTTTAGTCCGTCGCGCTTGGCGGACTGAAGTCCGCCCCACATTGCGCACCCGTCTACTGCTCGACCTGCGACGTGCAATGGGCGCATCGCTTCGCCTTCAGCGGGATCGTCGAAAGACACTGGGGGCAAGTCTTGGTGGTCGGTTCGGCCGCCGGAAGCATGGCGCTCTTGATCCGGTTCATCTGCCTGACCACCAGGAACATGCAGAAGGCCACGATCAGGAAGTCGAACACCGTATTAAAGAATGCGCCATACCTCACATACGTTGTGCCGCCCACTCTGAGGGCCAAGTCGGAGAAAGGCGCCTCGCCCAATACGGCCCCGATAGGCAGCATGATAACGTCGTTCACCAATGACGTGACGATCTTGCCGAAGGCGGCGCCGATGATGATGCCGACGGCCATGTCCACCGCGTTGCCTTTGACGGCAAATTCCCGAAACTCGCTCAGCATGCTCATAATGGTTCTCCTTCGTTATTCGTAAAAAGCTGCGATGACGGGCGTGGCGTCGCACCCCGCCGCGTTTTCGCGGAATTGTACGTCGTTCTCCCGATTAGGTCCACTTTAACGTCAATGCGTTTTTTGCGGCCCCGCGCGTCGCCGTTGCAACGCCGCCGCCATTTTTTGCGGACCGTTACAACCGCCACTCCCACTCGACGCTGACGACATTCCGAACCAGTTGCGTGCTCCAAAATCTTGCGGCGTCCGAAGATAATAAGGAAGGGAAAAAGGGGGTGGGTCCAATTTGCCGGAACGGCCCGGAGGGTGCTTCGCACAAATTGGACCTGTCCCCTTTTTCCCAGGATCACGCAAGTCTATTTAGCGGCCAACAGGGTTAGGAGCAATAGCCATGCGATGGAGTGGATGGATTCTGGCGGCGGCGGTGGTCGGCTACGCGGGCGTGGCCAGCGGTCAGCCCGGTTGCGTTGGGTGCGGCGGACGATCGGCGGCCTGGCTGGCGCTGAGCGGCGAGGCCGGCTGCTCACCGCCGGGATATTCGTTGAGCGCGTGGGTAGGCCCCCGTTGCTGCTGCGCGAATCAACAGCCCTGCTGCGATAACGCCTGGGACGGCTATTGCGAACATCACGCAAGAGTTCAGGCGTTTTGGGCCCAGGTTGGCGTTCCGAAATGCCGCTGCTGTCCCGCGGCCATGCCACGGATGCAGATGAGGGTCTATACGGTCTGTCCCGAGTGCTCGCCGTCCGCCAATCAACCGACAGCATCGCCTTCGGCGGTGCAGCCGACGCCTTCGCTGGCGCCCATTCCCGCCCCGTCAAAGGAAGCGCCGAAATCTCCGCTGCCGCCGATTCCCGATTCGCCCGGTGTGCGGGCGGTGCCTTCAGTGCCCCCGGCTGCTGCTTCGCCAAAGTCAGCGTCCTCGGTCACGCCAGATTCTGCTTTGCCGAACGAGCCGCCGATGCCGCCGGACGAGGCATTTCGAGAACTGGGCCAGTCCTGGCTGCGATAATTCCGCCCGACACAAGATAACCGTTGTGGGTAATCTGCGGTATATGTGCCGATAAACTCGGTTCTAACGATTTTCTCGATTCTTCCGATTCTTTAGACGATAACGTCTATCGGAAGCCTGCTGTTGACTGCAACAGGGGAGGGAGAAAATCGTGAAACGGGTTCTACTATTCGGTCTGCTTGCGGGAATGCTGACGGCCGGCACGGGTTGCGGCCTGGGTCAGGCCATCTTCTGCTATCATCCTTGCGGCGGCTGCGGTCCTGGTTGCTGTGGCGAATGCTGCGACGACGGTTGCGGCCCCGCCTGCGGGCCGGCGTATCGTCCGATGCGTCCAGCCTGCGCCCCCCACCGAGCGGTGGTTGCCGACTGCGACGATGGATGCGACTGCGGTTGCGCGAGACCTTGCCACAAAGTGGCCTGTCGCACTTGTTCTCCTTGCGGCGATTCTTGTTGCGATCCCTGTGCCGATCCGTGTGGCGACGGCTGCTGCCGTCCCTGGTATCGCGGGCCGTTGAGCTGCCTGTTCGCCTTGTTTACGCCGAACTGCTGGTGCGGGCCCAGTTGCGGGGAGCGCTACTGGGGCGACTTCTACAGCGATCCGCCCGACTGTTCGGATCCATGCGACAACTGTGGCAACTACACAGGCCGCGGATGCCATAATTGCGGCGGACCTCAGCCTGGTCACGCTCGCGGCTATGTCGATGACGGCGCGCCGGTGGCCGACGAAGGGGTGCTCGCTCCGCAGGCGGAGCGGGTAACGACCCCTGCACCAAAACCGACCCCCGCGCCCCCCAGAGGCGTTCGGTCAGACTCGCAGTGAGGAATGTAGAAGCGGTGTCTCGCCGCTTGATGTCGAACACGGGTACAGAGCAAACTCACAACGCGGCGAGACGCCCCGTCTACCGTCGGCAAGCGGATCTTCATCACACAGAGCGCGAGCTTCTCGCCCGCGCTCCGCTCGTTTTTTCTTGGCGATTCAAGGGAACGGCGTAGGACGGATTTCCGAATTCGTCCTGAGGAATTGGACGGATTTGGAAATCCGTCCTACGTCGCTGAACGTGGCCGGCCGGCCTCGCCGGTCATCGGCACGAACTGCACCGGCCCGACTCTGCTGCGGCGCAGACCGCCATCGAGCTGACTCTCGATCAGGAGAAGCTCCTGGCCGTAGCTGCTTCCCACGGGAATCAACAGTCGGCCGCCGGGTGCAAGCTGGCCGATCAAGGGTTGCGGCACGTGATCCGGCGCGGCACTGACGAGAATCGCGTCGAAGGGGGCGTGTTCCGACCAGCCGCGGTAGCCGTCGCCGCAACGAACGGCGACGTTCTCATATCCCAGCTCGGCCAGCCGTTGTCGCGCCGCCGTCGCCAAGGCGTCGAGAATCTCGATGCTGTAGACCTGCCGGCACAGCCCGGCGAGAATCGCCGCCTCATAGCCCGAGCCGACGCCGACCTCTAGCACGCGATCGTCGGGCGAAGGCCGAGCAAGCTGCGTCATCAACGCCACGATGTACGGCTGCGAGATCGTCTGACCGAGCCCGATCGGCAGCGGATGGTCTTCGTAAGCGTGCCTTTTCAGTTCCTCGGGCACGAAGCGTTCGCGGGCGACCCGGCCCATGATTTCCAATACCCTGCGATCGGTAATATCGCGTTCCTGGAGTTGTTCCTCGACCATCTGCCGCCGTGCCGCGGCGAAACGATCTTCCGCGCGTTGGCCGGCCGGTTCGTCGCGGCCGGCGTCAGAGGGCGGATCAGAATTGACGGAACGGTGGAACACGTTTCACCAAACGGCCGGCATTTCCCCTCTCACCCGCGTTTCTCAGCCGCCGTGTGCCACTGCTTGGAACAAGCAGTGCCAGGGCAGCGGGTTGCACCCACCACTGCTTCTGCGAAGCAGTGGCACACTGTTGGTCGATGTCCCCGGCTGGGTAGAAATGCGGGCTAACATACGAATTCTACACATCCCCCTCGACTAGAACAATCATGTAAGAGGAGAGGAAAACCACACTTCTCGTCCCGCCGGAGTCACACGGCCGCACGCTTGCCAGCCGGGGCTCGCCGGGGTAAATTGGCGAATGGGATACTTTCAAGAACCGGAAGAACCAGGAGCCTTTCCATGAAACCGCCGCTCGGGTTTTCGTTTTTCGCGGCCCTGCTGCTGTCGCCGTTGTGTCTAACGCTTGGATTTGCCGCCGAAGGCGATGCCACGGCAAAGGCAGATGCCCCGACGCCGCTGGTCGATTACGTCCGCCCGCTGGTCGGCACTTATGGCGAAGGCGACACGTATCCCGGTCCCACGGCGCCGTTCGGAATGGTTCAGCTTAGCCCCGACACCGACAGAAATCTATGCTCGGGCTACGCCTATTCCGACCCGACGATTCTCGGCTTCAGCATGACGCATCTGAGCGGGACCGGCTGCGCCGACCTCGCCGATTTCCTCTTCATGCCGCAAGTCGGACCGCCGCAACTGACCGCCGGCGAAAAGAAGGATCCGAAGTCCGGCTATCAGTCGCTCTTCTCGCATTCCGACGAGTCGGCTTCCGTCGGCTACTATCAAGTGAAGCTGCTCAAATCGGGCGTCAACGTCGAATTGACCTGCTCGGATCGCGCCGGACTGCTTCGCATGACGTTCCCGCAAAGCGATCAGGCGTCGATCCTCACCGATCTCAGCCACGTGCTCGGCAAAGTGGTGTGGTCGCGCGTTCGCGTCGAGAGCACGCCGGACTCCGACAAGCTCGACACTGTCACGGGTTTTCATATCGCTTCCGGCTGGGGACCGGATCGAGTCCTCTATTTCGCGGCGAAATACTCGCGGCCCTTCGATGACTTCACCATCTTCAGCAACGGACAACCAGTCGTTTACAACGGCTACCGTTTCCGCAGCAGTCGCGAAGCCGCCGGCCCTAACCTTCGATTCCTCGCCAAGTACAAAACCGAGCAAAGACGAGCCGATCCTGGTCAAGGTGGGCATCTCGGCCATCAGCGCCGCCAACGCCATGAAAAATCTCGAAGCCGAAATCCCCGATTGGGACTTTGATCGCGTCCGCCGCGAAACCCGAGCGAAATGGGAAACCGAACTGAGCAAAATCCAGATCGTCGGCTCGCAGTGGGACAAGGAGACGCTCTACACGGGATTGTATCATTGCTTCAACACGCCGAATCTCTACCAGGACGTGACGGGCGAGTACAGCGGCCTGGACCACAACATCCATCACGCCAAGGGATTCACAAATTACGCTCTCTACTCGCTTTGGGACACTTTTCGCGCCGAGCACCCGCTTTTCACGCTGATTCAGGCGCAACGCGACGCCGACATGATCAATTCCATGTTGGCCCATTACGACCAGAGCGTCGAGCATCTCCTGCCCGTCTGGCAACTGCCGAGCAACGAGAACTGGTGCATGATCGGCTATCATGCCGTGCCGGTCATCGCCGACGGCTACCTGAAGGGCGTTCGGGGCTTCGATCCCGAGCGGGCCTACGAGGCAGTAAAGACCACCGCGATGAATCCGCATTACGACAGCGTGGCCCTCTACGACAAACTCGGCTGGGTTCCCTTCGACAAGGAGAACGAATCGGTCTCGAAGACGCTCGAATACGCCTTCGACGATTATTGCGTCGCCCAGATGGCCAAGGCGCTGGGCAAAACCGACGATTACAACCACTTCATGCGACGAGCCGCCAGCTTCAAAAACGTTTTCGATCCGTCGACCGGATTCATGCGAGGCAAGGATTCGCAAGGCAAGTGGCGGACGCCGTTTGATCCGCACAGCTACGAAGGCGGCGACATCACCGAAGGCACGAGCTGCCAATACTCGTGGTACGTTCCGCAGGACGTGCCCGGCCTGATCGCGCTGCTGGGCGGCAAGGATAAGTTCGCCGCAAAGCTCGATGAGTTGTTTCATCTGAGCGAAAACCCCCAGCCCGACATACATGGCTTCATCGGCGAATACTGGCACGGCAACGAACCGAGCCATCACATCATTTACCTCTACTGCTACGCCGGCCAGCCGTGGAAGACGCAGTTTCGCGTGCATCAGGTGATGAAAACTCAATACGGCAGCAAGCCCAACTCGCTGAGCGGCAACGACGACTGCGGCCAGATGTCGGCCTGGTACGTCTTCTCGGCCCTGGGCTTCTATCCGGTCTGTCCGGCCTCCGACTATTACGTCATCGGCAGCCCGGGGCTGAAGAAGGCCGAAGTGCATCTCTCGAACGGCAAGACGTTGACGGTCACGGCGGAAGGCCTTTCGGATGAGAACATCTATGTGCAGTCGCTGAGCGTCAACGGCAAGCCCTGGAAATCGCCGTTCCTCCCGTACCGCGAAATCAAGGACGGCGGGACGCTCGTCTTCACGATGGGCCCCTCGCCCAACAAGCAATGGGGCATCGATACGACGTTGCCGGAATGAGCCTGTGAAAGTTGCCTGAATGCCTCGTTGAAAATAGCCGGGAGTCAACGACTCCCGGAGCGTAGTCGTTCGTTCGCGCACTTTCCGGGAGTCGTTGACTCCCGGCTATTTCTTGCGAGAAATCGAGCCGTTTCGGAAATTCTTTCCGCCACCTCTTGACATCTTACGGCACCCGTCGTAGAATCAGGCAACCATACGGCACACGCCGTAAGACAGGGAGGATTCGATGACCAAATCGGTTGCCTCACTGGGCGAGGTTGAAATTCAAGTGCTGCGGCTGGTTTGGCAAAACCAACCTTGCACCGAGCGGCAAGTTAGCGACCTGGTCCAACAGGACCGCACGGTCGCCCGAACCACGGTGCTGAAGACCTTGCAGCGATTGGAAGCCAAGGGGCTCCTGGCCCGAGTGCCGGGCGAGACGCCGATCCGCTTTCGCGCGGTGCTCGACGAAAACCGCGTCCTTCCCGCCATGATCGGCCGCTTCGTCGAGCGCGTGTTGGGCGGCTCCGCCGGACCGCTGGTCGCGTATCTGGCCGATTCCGGCAAGCTCTCCGACAAAGACCTCAAGACCCTGCGAGCAATCGCCCAGAAGATTGGTCAGGCAGAAGAGAAGTAATAGCCGTCGCCATGTTAGCATTGATTCCCGCAATGAACGATTGGGCCGAAGGATGGCTAACAGTGATGTGGGCCGCCGTTTGGCAGCTCGCACTGGTGGTGGCCATCGCAACGCTGATCGCCTGGCTGCTGCGCCGCTCGTCGCCGGTCGTGCGTTACTGGCTATGGCAGATCGTGGCGATCAAGCTGCTGCTGATGCCGTTCTGGACGTTCGCCATTCCGTTGCCCTCCTGGGCCGAGAACAAGCCGCCGGAGCGGTCGGTGTCAGTTCGGTCGCCGGAGAATCTAGCGAGCAAAGCCTACAAGCCGGCATTTCCAACCCCTCTCCCATCGACGAAAACCTCCAATGCCGCGGCCGCGCCACATGCCACGCCGTTCTGGGAACCGCTCGCCGCGATCGGCTGGCAAGCATGGCTCCTGTTGCTATGGTGCGTCGTGGTGCTTTGGCAGATCGTTCGGCTGCTGGGCCAACGCCTGCGGCTGGCCCGATTGCTCAAGCGGGCCGTTCCCGCCGGCAGCGAGCTTGCGGAGTTGGTCTTGCAGTTGGCCGCGCAAGTGGGGCTTCGCCGCGTGCCGGCCGCGGTGTCGGTCGATGGCGATTGTCCGCTGTTCGTTTGCGGACTCGGGCGGCCACGGCTTGTGTTGCCAAGCCGGCTGATGGCCTCGCTGGGAGCGGCCGAGCGTCGGCAAGTCATCTTGCACGAGTTGGCGCACGTAAGACGGCACGATCTGGCGTGGGGATGGCCCGTCGAGATCGCGCGAATCGTCTACTTCTTCCATCCGCTGGTTTATTGGGTGGCGTATCAGCTTCGGCTGGAGCGGGAGTTGGCCTGCGATCAACTAGCGATGGCCCGCAGCGGCCACACGCCGGCCGATTACGCCCAAACGCTGGTGCAAGTAGTCAGTCACGCCTCGCAGCCGCCGCAGATGCAGGTCGCCGCCATCTCCGCCGGCCTGGCAGGCAGCGAACCGATGAAGAACCAGTCGGAGGCCAATCATGCTTGAGCGGAGAACGAAACGGCTTACCGCAAACGGCGCTGCACGTTGGGCCGAAGGCCCTTGGTTCGCCCAGCCCGGGGCAACGCCCTGGGGAACGGGTCGCCGCAAGCATTGTGCCGGCCCGAAGGGGCAACCGTTCTCCATTCTCGGAGGCGAACCGTTGGCCCGTTGGGCCGGCACGAATCCATGGTCTTCCCGCACCCCAGGGCGTTGCCCTGGGCTGGAAGAACCAAGCCCCTTCGGGGCGGCGAAAAGCAAAGAAGGTCTATCAAAAGGAACAAAATCATGGCAAATTCCTACGGTCCTTGGGCAACGTCGATCAGCGCCGGCGGAAATCCGCAACTGAGCACTTTCTGGCGGCGGCGGCTGACGATGCTCGCGCCGACCAGTCGAGCTAGCACGGTTCTCTCGCGGAGCAACGTGCTTTGGCTCACGGCGGCGGCGGCGATGTTGATCGTCTTGCCGACCTTCCAGTCTGTCAGGGCGGACGAAGACAAGGAAAAGCCGCTTGCTCGTATCAAGATCGAAATCGACGTCAATTCGCCCGCGTCCGAGAAATCGGGCAAGGGGGCGACCGTCGTCCGCGTAGAACAGAGGGACGCCCGCGAAGAACAGAAGCAAGCGAAAAAGGAACCGAAGGAAGCCCACAAGGAAGCGAAGAAGGGCGGGCTGGGATCCTGGAAGCTGGCCAACGGCACAACAATGTGGGAAGGGTCGAGTTCTTGCGGCACGCCAATAAACTATAAGGAACTGAGCAAACTAATTGCCAAAAAGAAATATACTTTCTTGAGGACGTTTGATCCTGGCGACGGCGAGAAGCAGTGGGTCTACAGCTTCACGTTCTCTGATGGCAGCAGCACGGCCACAAACTTTTCGCTGCCCTTGGACAACGTGACCTCGTGGGATGATTACCAAAAGAAGCGGGAGCAGCAACGGCAGCAACGCCACGAAAAGATCAACGAGGCGATCGCGGCGGGCCGCTTCCGCCTAGTCAACGTCGAGGTGTTGCAGTTTCACCTTTGCCGAGACGTGCAATCCAATACGGAATTCAAGGTCAAACGCGACACGGGCCCCGACGGAAAGCCTATGGCAATGCCTCTCCCCGCTAATTCGCCGATTCCACCCTCGGTGAAGACGACTAGCTGGCAAGATTACTTGAAATCCGTTCGCAGCGGCAAGGTGCAACTATTGGGTCTCGAAGTCATTAATAGCTACACGTATGAAATGACCGCCAATGACGGGACGAAGACCATTTTCAATTACGGCGGCAAAGAGCCGTTGAAAATGCCCGAGAAAGCAGCGGACAAGGAGCCCGAGGAAGAGTCGGAGCAAGAATAGAAGGCTGAACCCATCAAAAGTAATCGCATTATTTCGAGAGGAGTCTTGTCATGGCAAAGCAATATGGTCCCTGGGCGACGATGATCGACCTTGGCGGCAATCCGCAACTCAGCACGTTCTGGCGGCGGCGGCTGACGATGCTCGCGTCGGCCAGCCAAACGAGCTTTGCACTGTCGCGGCGCAATCTGCTATGGCTCGGCGCGGCGGCGTTGCTGCTGATGGCACTGCCGACCGTCCGCTTTGCCGCGGCCGGCGAGGAGGGCAAAGCGGGCGAATCAAATGCGGCTGCGACCGCGAAAGAACCCGGCAAACAACCTTCGCTAACGAGAGAGCCGGCTGCGGAAAAGCCGAAATCCAATTCGTATAGCGGCTGGATCGTGATGTCTGGCTCGGCTACGTTCACGGGAAACGAATTCTATCTTCCGGTCCTCGCTTACAGCGCTCTGAGCTCCGAGGGCACCCGCAAGGAACTTGGGCTCACAGGCGACCAGGAGAAGCGACTGCGTGACATTTCTCGTGCCTATTCGGAGTGGCAGATGCAGGCCGGCAAAGAGATGCGAAAGGCGATGGAATCGCCTTCGGCTGAGAAGCGGGCGGCGGCGCTCCGCGAACACCAGGCGAAGTTGTCGCAGCAGGACAAACTCATTCGCAAGGAAGTGGAGCAACTGCTCACGGCCCAGCAGTTGAAGGAACTCAGAGCAATTGCCATCGGCCGCAGAGGAGTCGCGCGACTGCTGTACGATCCGCAATTGGACGAAGCGATCGGATTGAGCGAACGACAGAAGGAAGAATTGTCCGCGCGGGTCTTACATGACGACGACGCCAAGGCGGCAGAGCGGCGGTTGAACGAGGCGTTGAAGAAGAACCGGGGGAAGACGCTGGCCGTGATCGCTCCAAAGCAGTGGGACCAGATCGAGGCGATCGTCGCCAAGAATGACTTCCAGTATCCGAGCCCGGAACTGTCGGAGTTGTCGGACCCCGCCGTCGCTAGAGAGCTGGGCCTCACCGCCCAGCAAGAAGCAAAGGTGTCTGCGATCTTCGCGGCTTCCATGTGCGCACGGAGGAACTTGCGAGGCTGGTCGATAAAATCAACGGCCCGTTTCCCGCAAGAGAGCGGACGGTAACGGATGCCGACTTGCAGCGCAAAATGCGGGAGATGAGAAAACACGACCGGACGCAAATCGACGCCCTACTCACGAGGCAGCAAGCGGTTCTGTTCAAGAAACTCGTGGTTCAGCAACAATTCCTTCAGTTATTGCTTAGTCCTGAGTTCTTCCTTGGCAACGAAGGAGACGGGAAGTCCGGAATCGTCAATCGCATCCATGCCACCGCGGAGCAGAAGGAAGAATTGCGCCGGTTGGTGGAGGAAGCGGACAAGTTGGCGCTGCGTTACACCCGCGAGCGTGGCGCGGCGGCGATGACGATTCTCAGCCCCGAACAGCAAGACAAGCTCATCGATGCCTTGGATCGCCCAGCGGAGCCTCTTAACGTGCAACCGCCCGCCGGCAAGCAAGGTACGCTGACGAAGATCGGCGTGGGAACGCTCACGCTATCGAATGCCACTGACGCGAACGATGCGACGAAGGCCGGCGAAGCAAGAACTCTCGGCGCAGCGAAAGGATCGGATGGGTGGGGACCGGAGCACAATGGCCTGCGCACACGTCTTCTTCCGGCGCAAAAGCAGTACGTCATCGGTCGGTCGGCCAGATTCCGTCTGGAAATGAAGAACTTCGGCGAAAGCGAACGCAAGTACGATTCTCAAGGTGTGGACGTGAACGGCACGATACGAATTACCGGTCCGGACGGGAAACCAGTTCGGTACGTCGGCGGCGGATTCCAGACAGCAGGGCATTCCCGCTCAATCGCGCCCGGCGAAACCGTGGTTCTCTTCGATGGGCATGATTTTGCCGATCAGTATTCGTTGGTCAAAGCCGGCTCCTACACGCTCCAATTCCGTGGCACTAACGTGAAGTGGGATGCGGAGTCGGAGATTCCACCGTCCGCCGAGATCGCCATCGAGATGCGGCCAGGAAAGCCGCCAGTTTCCATGCAGGTTCCAGCCCGTCTAGGCGAGACTCTTCCAGAGAAATGGAGCCTGAGCCTCAACGGGAGAGTGCATGAAGTGAAGGACGGCAAGGTCTCTCCGCCAGGATGGGAATCAGGAAGTGGGACGTTCATGTCGCTGATACCTCCTTCCGGCAGCAAACGCAACCCGCTGAGCGTGCCGATCTGGATCACCGAGCGTCGGCTGGCCTGGACGGGAACGCAACCGTTCCTGGTAGGAACGGAGTGGACAAAGAAAGAGGTGACACCCAGTGAAGGTGCGGTCTACCTGGGAAAAGGCGCGGACGGGTACGTCTACTGGAAGGTGCCGAAGGACGCCGAATCGCAGTGGCCCGACATTCGAGCGAAGGTCACGGCCGCCCTGCAGATCGAACCTTGAGCGTGCCGCACCGTCAAAGGCACGGGAAACCGTTCTAAGGGATTTCTAGAGATGACCAAAGAAGTGCGCGCAACGCCACAACTCGGCGACAAGAGCCGCCTCCAACACTCCGTTTTCCGCGACGCCCTAGTTGCAGGAACTGCAGCCACCGCAGCACGAAGGCGTCGGGCAGCATACCCGCACCGGCACTTGCACCGTCACCATGTGCGGCTCGCACCGCGTGACCGTGTAGGGCACCTGCTTGGCCACATAGTGACAGCAGGGGACCATTCTCTGATACTGCTCGGCCCTGCACACCGTGTACGGCACTTGGAAAGTCCGTTGCTCCGGCACCATTCGGCAGACGGTGTACGGCACTTTCTTCGTGATCGTCTGCGGCACATAGCGGACGCACTCGACCTGCCGCTCGACGATCTCCGGCTTCCAAACGCGGCATTGCGTCATCGTCTTCTGGGCCGGGGCGCATGGATTGCAGCACGAAGTTGGTGCGCAGCACTCGACGTTCTGCATCTCCCAGTGGCCGGAGCAGACTCGGACCGTACGCATCTCCTTCACCGGCGTGCAAACCGTGCAGCAGACCTCGCGCTCAGCGGTCTCATAGACCGGGCGGCAGACCGTTTGGACGCATTGGCGATAGTGCGTCTCGGGCACGTAACGCACGCAGGTGACGGGTTTCTGTTCCCAAACCGCCTCGTAGCAGGTGCGATAGCAGGTGTACTGCTTCTGATCGTAAATGACTTGCTGACAGGCCCTCATCACGGTGCACCACTGCTGCGGCGTGGCACAGCAGCAAGACGTTTGGCAACACGCGGCGCGCCGTGCGCAGCCGCAGTAGCACGCCTCCGCCGAGCTGACCATTCCCGCTGTCAACACGGCCGTCAAAACCAACGCCCCGATCGATCTGTTCATGGTAGCCCTCCCACCTAAATAGACTTGCGTGATCCTGGGAAAAAGGGGACAGGTCGAATTTGTGCGAAGCACCCTCCGGGCCGTTCCGGCAAATTGGACCTGTCCCCTTTTTCCCTCCCCGCTGCCCCAATTGCAAGAAACATACGGCGGTGGGGGAAGAAGGTCAACTCCCCCCTGGCGAGTTGTGGGGCCGGTCTCTCCGCGATCTGGCGGCGTCTTTTTGTCAAGATGCGCACAAAACACGCACGAGTTCGCTGAACTTTTTCCGTCCTGCCGCCTGCGGGCCGAACGTGACGACGCGCCCGGGAGGCCGCGGATTTTTCGCCGTGACATTTCGTCGAATTGCAGCGATTGTATGGCGGGAGCGGCCCGGAATGCGAGGAGCGGTTCAACGCCGTGGGCTAGGTTTTTGGTAGTGCCTGCGATGCGCAGCCACGATTTCGTGGGTCGATTGGCGATAGTTGAGACGCGTCCGATGACGAATCCGTTGAGCGTATTCTTCAAGAACCAACAGGAAATGGAGCGCAAGTACCGCAGCCTGTTCGAGACTTCCAGGGACGCGATGATGACGATCGAGCCCCCTTCCTGGAAGTTCACCGACGCCAACCCTGCAACGGTGGAGATGTTCAGGTTGAAGAACGTGCAGGAATTAACCGCCCTCGGACCGTGGGATCTCTCTCCACAGCGGCAGCCGGACGGACGCGATTCGGGCGAGAAAGCGAGAGAAATGATCGCAACGGCCCTGCGCGAAGGCTCCCATTTCTTCGAGTGGACCCACAAGCGGATTGACGGCACGGAATTCCCGGCCACCGTGCTGATGACGAGGATGGAGGAGGACGGAAAGGTTGTCATCCAGGCGACGGTGCGGGACGTCACCGAGCAGAAACGGGCGGAGGAAGTCCTGCGCCGGCACGCGGCGACGCTGCAGCGAGAGTACGACAGCCTGCAGGCAGTGTTCGACGCGGCGCAGGTTGGGTTTCTCTTGGTCAACGACCGCAACGAAGTCGTTCGCGTCAATGAAATGCTCGCCAAGATCGTCGGCAGGAGCGCGGCCGACGTGCTCGGCTACCGGCCGGGCGACGGACTCGGTTGTCTCAACGCCGTCCTCTCGCCGGCGGGTTGCGGCAGCGGCGAAGCCTGCTCCGCCTGCCCGGTTCGCAGCAGCATCGCCCGCGCCTTGCAGTCGGGCGAGAGCTCGCGGGCGGTGGAAGTCTCGTACACTCTGCGGGTCGACGGCAAGGCCAGCGCCTTCTGGTTCCTGGTCAGCGCCGCGCCGGTCGCGATCAACGGCGCTCCTCACGTCTTGCTGGCGATCACCGACATCCACGACCGCAAACAAGCCGAAGAACA
The DNA here is from genome assembly GCA_963719005.1 of uncultured Planctomycetia bacterium. Classification (GTDB taxonomy): domain Bacteria; phylum Planctomycetota; class Planctomycetia; order Pirellulales; family Thermoguttaceae. The sequence continues at coordinate 308,824 of CAVRAR010000008.1, read as the reverse complement.
ACTCCGACGCTACGCGGCCGAATTGGAGGCGCTGAACAAGGCGCTGGAGGAAGCCAAGCGCGACGCGGAGACGGCCAGCCGGGTAAAGAGCGAATTCCTGGCGAACATGAGCCACGAAATCCGCACCCCCATGACCGCCATCCTCGGCTATGCCGATATTCTCGCAGAGAACGCCTACGATCGACAAAGCACCGAAGCCGCCGACACGATTCGCCGCAATGCCGACTACCTGCTCGACATCATCAACAACATTCTCGATCTCTCCAAGATCGAGGCCGGAAAGATGCAGGTGGAGCGAATCGCCCATTCACCGGTCTGCACCGTGGCCGAGGTGGCCTCGCTCATGCGGGTTCGCGCCGATGCAAAAAAACTGAAGATCTCGACGGATTTTCGCGGTCCAATCCCGCAAACGATTCAGACCGATCCCGTTCGCTTGCGGCAAATCCTCTTCAACCTCGTCGGCAACGCCGTCAAGTTCACCGACTTCGGCGAGATTCGCATCGTGACCGGCCTGCAACGCGAAGAGGGAAAGCCGCCCTTGCTGCAATTCGACGTGATCGATACGGGCATCGGCATGAGCGCCGAGCAGATCGCCGGACTGTTTCAACCGTTCAGCCAAGCGGATGCGTCGACCAGCCGTCGCTTCGGCGGCAGCGGGCTTGGGCTGACGATCAGCAAACGCCTGGCGAATTTGTTGGGAGGCGATATCAGCGTTCGCAGCCAACCCGGCTGCGCCTCGACGTTCAGCGTCACCATCGATCCCGGCCCGCTGGACGACGTGCCGATGTTGAGCGACCCGGCGGAAGCGGTTTCGCGGCGCCCGGGCCGGCCGAAGCTCTCCGGCGCAGACGCGCTACGCCTCGACGGCCGCGTGCTGTTGGCCGAAGACGGCCCCGACAACCAGCGGCTGATCGCTTTTCTGCTGCGAAAAGCCGGCGCCGAGGTGGCGATCGTCGAGAACGGTCAAGCGGCGATCGACGCGGTCGTCGCCGCGGCGTCCTCCGCGGAGGAAACGGAAAACGAATGCCGCGGCCCCTTCGACGTCATCCTCATGGACATGCAGATGCCCTTGTTGGACGGCTATGCCGCCACAAGACGCTTGCGTTCGATGGGTTACGGCGGTCCGATCATCGCCTTGACTGCCCACGCCATGATCCAAGATCGGCAAAAATGTCTCGATGCCGGCTGCGACGACTACTTGGCGAAACCGGTCGAGCGAGCGGTCCTGCTGGAAACCGTCGCGCGGCACCTGTCGCCCGAGTTGGTCCGACTGCCGTGAGTTATGCCGCCATCCGCTGCGGTTCCAGTTCCTCGAACAGGTTCACCGTGCGCAGCATGTTTCCGTCGGGATCGTAAAATTGTACGATGCCGATGTCTAGCAGCCACATCGCCATGTGGCCGTCGGCTTCGTACGTTCGGGCGGAATACCGGCCGTCGTCCAACAGGATCGTTTCGTCGAGATCCCAGGGGCTTTCAAGGAAGACATCGAAATACTCGAAGGTCCGAATGACCAACTCACGCACGTCGTAGGGGAGAGGATCCGTCCTCATGGCTTCAGCGACCTCCTGTTGCCTGGGCAGGGTTTGATCGAAAGCGTGCATAATGTACCCGGAAACGCCGCCGTCGATCAAGACGAAGTCGGCCACCCCATCTAACTCATTGCCCGGCAGCCTTTTAGGAAGTATCATACGTTAGGAACTATCACGGGCTATCATGTGCGGCATCGCCGGCGCGGTGTGGGACGACGCGGACAAGGCCGTGGAGCGGGCAACCCTCCAGCGGATGATCGATGTGCTGCGCCATCGCGGGCCCGACGGCGAAGGCGTCTACCAGGCCGAGGGCCGTGTACAGCCCGGCAGCGACTTCGCACCCGGCGTCGCTCTCGGCCATCGCCGGCTTGCCATTATCGACGTGGCCTGTGGGCAGCAGCCGCTGGCGAACGAAGACGGCTCGGTCTGGATCGTCTTTAACGGCGAAATCTACAACTTTCGCGACCTGCGCCGCCGGCTCGAAGGCGCCGGCCACCAGTTTCGCACCCATAGCGATACCGAGGCCATCGTTCATCTCTATGAGGAGGAAGGGCCCGAGTTCGTTACGCATCTGAACGGCATGTTCGCCTTGGCCCTTTGGGACGCCAAGCGGCAGCAGTTGATCCTCGCCCGCGATCGGCTGGGAAAGAAGCCGCTCGTTTATCGCCACGAGCCCGGCCGGCTGTTGTTTGCCAGCGAGTTGAAGAGCCTGTTGGAAGTGCCGGGCGTGCAGCGCGAGATCGACCCGCAGGCCCTCGACGAGTATCTGACGTATCAGTACGTGCCGCACCCCCGCACGATTCTTCGCGGCATCGCCAAGCTGCCGCCCGGTCACTTGGCGGTCTATCGGGAAGGACGGCTCGACGTCCGCTGCTACTGGCAGCCGGATTTCAACGTTGAAGACGTTCGGCCCGCCGCCGAGTATGCCGAGGAACTTCGCTCGCTGTTGACCTCGGCTGTCGAATTGCGATTGCAGAGCGAAGTGCCGTTGGGAGCGTTCCTTTCCGGTGGGATCGATTCGACAATCATCGTTGGGCTGATGTCGCAACTGGCCGCCGAACCGGTGCGAACCTTCTCGATCGGCTTTCCGGTCAAGGAATTCGACGAAACGCACTACGCCCGGGCGGCGGCCGAGCGGTTTGGCACGATCCACGAGGAGTTTCAGGTGCGCCCCGACGCGATGGAGGTTCTGCCGCGGCTGGTTTGGCACTACGACGAACCGTTCGCCGACAGCTCGGCGGTGCCGACGTGGTACGTCTCGCAACTTACGCGGCAGCGCGTTACCGTGGCGCTCACGGGCGACGGTGGCGACGAGTTGTTCGCCGGCTATCCGCGTTACCTGGCGGTGTGGCTGGCCGAAGGCTTCGATCGCCTGCCGCGATTGGCTCGGCGGATTCTGGCAGGCCGTTTTTGGCAGCATTTGCCCACGAGCACGCGGCAGAAATCGATCGGGCGACGTTTCAAGCGGTTTGTCGAGATGCTCGGCCAATCGCCGCCGCAACGCTACCTGGGCTGGATCGCCATTTTCGGCGAGGCGCGTCGCGCGGCGCTGTATAGCGACGCATTCCTCGCCCGGCTCCCCGACGAAGACCCGTTGAACTTCCTCACCGCCGCGTTGGCGCGAAGCAACCGCCGCGATGCGGTAACCGCGTTTAGCCTTGCCGATCTGGTGACGTATCTGCCGTGCGATTTGATGACGAAGGTGGACATTGCCTCGATGGCGCACGGGCTGGAGTGCCGGCAGCCGTTCCTAGATTATCGCGTGGTGGAGCTGGCGGCGCGGATGCCCGCGCGGCTGAAGTTCCGCGGCGGCCGCGGCAAGCGGATTCTGCGTGAAACCTTTGCCGACCTGCTGCCGCGCTCGATCCAGCGTCGGCGGAAGATGGGCTTCGGCGTGCCGCTGGACCACTGGTTCCGCCATGAGCTGCGCGAGTTCACGCGGGAGATACTACTCGACAAGAAAACTCTCGACCGCGGCCTCTTTCGGCCCGAGGCGGTGGTGCGGCTTTGGGAGGAGCACCAGGAGTCCCGCTTCAACCACGGCTACCGCCTCTGGTCGCTGCTGATTTTGGAGTTGTGGCAGCGGGAGTGGCTTTCCACACCAACTCCATCAAGTCGGTAGGCGTCGGCCGAGGAGGACGGAAGGATCAGGTCACGAGCCGCTTCTGCTTCTCAGCTCCGTCGTGTTCCGACTGCGAGAGCCAGTAACAGGCGAGTGGAGCAGGAATTTTCAGAATCGCCGATTGAAAACCACTATCTGATTTTCCGTGCGAGCAAACCAGCGGCAAGACCTCGAAATCCGCCATATCGCCGGTAATGACATATCCCCGCGCAACCTCCTTTTCCTGGCACAGTTGCCGGAGCCCCTTCAGATCGTCAGGTCGAACGACACCCTGCGTGTACTTGACCTCAAAGGGGACGAGTCCACTGGGGGGCTCTGCGAGGATATCGACTTCATAGTCCTGTTTGCCGCGCCAATAGGAAAAGCCGATGCTTGAGGCGTAGTATCGCGCAAACACGTGTTTGAAAAACGCCGTTTCGACGGCTGCTCCAAGTCTCGTGCGATCCTCCAAGAGCAGTTTTCCCCACAATAAGACACTCCCGGCAATCGCCGCGTCAGCGAGGTAGATTTTGTATCTCGCGCGAAGGATTTTCTTGCCGTAACCGTATGGCGGCAGTTTGTAGATCAGGTGGGCCGCTTCAAGCACGTCCAAAAAGCTGTTTGCGGTCGGTTTCTTGACTTCCAAACTGGAACTGAGGCTCGACATGTCAAGGATTCCGCCGTCATGCAAGCACAGATAGAGGAAAGTCTTCTCGAGTTCCAAAACGCGACGCACGCCAAACAGCGCCGTCATATCGCGTTTCAGGGCTTTGTCCACGATGTCTTCCCGCAGCAACTTCTGAGCCATGGGAATGCTCTCCACCAGGGCCGTTTGCGGAAAGCCGCCCCGCAGCAGGTATTCGTGAAAATGGGCCACCAGCGGGCGAGCGATCTCACCGGTTTCGAATTCGGTCCGCCTGCGACCAGGAAAAGACCTCGACCAACGACGACACGCTGGGAATCTTGGGCAACTCGATTTTCTTGATTTGCAGATACTCGAAGAAGGAGAGCGTGGCAAGTTTCATAGTGTGCCACCGCCCCACTCCGGATTCTTGGCCCTCACTTGTTAGTGGCATGGCCGACCCTGTCACCGCGATCCTCCGTCCTTTCTCGAAGTCGACCTGATGCTTCAGCCAAGTCTGCCAATCCTTCGTATATTGGATCTCATCCAAGAAGAGGAACTCGGGCCCTACCGTCGGCGGCTGCAACTCACGCCAGACCTTAAGCAATCCATCGAGCCCGATCAGTTTCAACAGCGGGTGATCGAACGTGGCGTAAAGGATGTTCTCCGGGCGGGCCCCGTCATCCAATAGATCCTCGACAGCCTGTAACAGAAGGGTCGTTTTGCCGACCTGTCGCGCGCCGTCAAAAGCACCGCCCGGGGTGCGGGTGGACTGGTCAGCCATGTTTTCAGTTCGGCAAAGGCAGCCCTTCTCCAGGCGGGGATGTCCGGTACGGAGCCTCTGTCCCACCACGGATTGTACTGGCGCAGAACGGAGAACAGCTCTTGGGGCGTGGCTATCACAAAAGAACTATACCTCAAATAACGATTTTAGACAAGTATACTGATCTTGCAGTTGGCATTTAGGTAGGTTTCTCAGCCAGAAGCACTCTTCTGATCGTCTCTTCATTCCCTTCCGCTAATTCCATAAAATAGAGCACGTTGGATTGCGGTATTGGTTTGTATTCGGGTGGGTGGCAGGCCACTAATGCGATTGAGCGGCAGGAATGCAACATTCGGAATTGCTTTATGTTAGGGCCGTGCTATTATCGAAAGAATACTGGGTATAAGAGGCGAAAATGAAGGATGTTTTGGCCGTCATTCTTGCGGGAGGGAAGGGGGCGCGGCTTGACCCCCTTACCCGCGATCGAGCCAAACCGGCAGTTCCATTCGGGGGGGCTTATCGGATCATCGACTTCACCCTCTCGAATTGCCTCAATAGCGGAGTGCGAAAAAACCTCGTCCTCACCCAGTACAAGGCGATGAGCCTCGATCGGCACATCAACCTCGGCTGGCAAGGCTATCTTTGCCGCGAATTGGGCGAGTTCATCGAGGTCGTGCCGCCCCAGCAACGCATCGACGAACACTGGTATCAAGGCACCGCGGACGCCGTCTATCAGAACATCTACACGATCGAGAAGGAACGGCCCAAGTACGTCGTGATTCTCGCCGGCGACCACATCTACAAGATGAACTACGCCAAGCTGGTCGATCGGCACATCGAAAGCGGCGCCGATCTGACCGTCGGCACCCTGCCGGTGGGCGTGCACGCCGCGGCGGGCCAATTCGGCGTCGTTGAGGTCGATGCCGACTGCCGCGTCGTCGGCTTCGAGGAGAAACCGACGCATCCAAAGTCGATTCCCGGCGATCCGCACCGCGCCTTGGCGTCGATGGGCATCTACGTATCTTCCTCTCGGTTCCTTTTCGAGCAGCTTTGTCTCGATGCCACCCGGCACGGCAGCAGCCACGACTTCGGCCGCGACATGATTCCGGCCCTGGTCGAAGCGTACCGCATCTTCGCCTATCCGTTCATGGACGAGAACCGGAAGAAGGAAGCGTACTGGCGCGACGTGGGCACGTTGGACGCCTACTACGACACCAACATGGACCTGATTTCCGTCGATCCGCAGTTGAACATGTACGACGCGGAGTGGCCGATCCGCACCTATCAGCCGAACCTGCCCGCCCCAAAGTTCGTCTTCGCCGAGGAGGGCCCGAACGGCCGCCGCGGAACCGCGATGGACAGCATCGTCTGCCAAGGCTGCATCGTCTCGGGCGGCCAGCTCGAACGAACGATCCTCGGCCCCGACTCCCGCATCAACAGCTACGCCCAAGTGTCCGATTCTATCTTGTTTGAAGGGGTCAACGTCGGCCGGTACGCCAAGATTCGCCGCGCGATCATCGACAAGGGGGTTCATGTTCCCTCCGGCATCGAGATCGGCTACGACCACGAGTTGGACAAGAGTCGCGGTTTCACCGTCACGGAAGCCGGCGTAACCGTGATCGCCAAGACCCACGGCGGCGAACACTTCCTGGAGAAATCCAAGGCGTAAGGCCGTCGGATGGATTTCCAAAGCCGTCCAAGCTTCCGCGACGGATTTGGAAATCCGTCCTACCGCCACGCGGGCAGAATAAGAACGGTCCCCTATCTTGCACGAAATCATTCCGCGGCAAGTCAAGTCGGGATCCGCATCACCGTACGACAGTCGGGGCACTTTTCTAGCTTGCCCATCAAACTGTTGAGACGGCGGAAGACGCATCCGCAACTGGGACATTGAACTTCGATCTTCGTGTCGCCTCGTGCCAAGACCTGAAAATCGGGGTATCCCGCCGGCACGCCCGGCAACCTGGCCCGGCGGGGAACAGGAGTCGGCGACGCGCTGCGCGGAGCCTGCACCGGCGTGACAGCCGGCACCGCCGACGTGCTGCGCGGAGCCTCGGCCAGTGTGACATCGGAAACCGGCGGTCGCGGTGCGCGCAACGGCGTTTCATCGAGATCGATCGCTCGTTCTGCCGGCGCGCTGGCCAGAATTGTATCGCCGACTTGCAGATCCCCGTTGCCCGATGGTGAGCGCAGGGTAGGAGCGTCTTCCTCGTTCACCGTGGCGGGAGTGGGAGACTCGAGCGTCGGCCCGACCTCCGGTCTGGACCAGACCGGGTGACGGCGGACTCTGGGCAAACATACGAGCACAATAATTGCGAAAAGCCCGAAGATGAAACAAAGCAACCCCCACCTGACGGCGCCGCGACCGCGACTTCGCGCAAGCACGGCCCCTATGATGCAGAAGACGAAGGCTAGCCCAAGAACCCCGGCTCCGACATAAACGAAGAGGAGATTATTCGAGACAATATCGCCCATCACCTTCCCCCTCGATTCCGACGCGCGCCAAATCAAATGCGGCGTCTCCCCCCATTAGTGTAAATTCCCACAGGTCAGCCGTCAACTAAATAGTCTCGTTTCCTTTGTTGCCGGTCGGAGCGACTTCTTTTTCCGGGGAATGTTGCCGCGCCTGGGGGAGACTGCTACTACTCGGTTTCCGGGTCAAAATCGCTATTGCTCGGTTGCGTGAGGCCAGCTATACTGTCTCCCCCTAATGGGCCAGTATCTCTGTGCCGGGCGATTCCTGGCACCTTCACCAACCATCTCTCGTACAAGTCGTCGTCATGGGGCTTTCCTTTCAGCCGCCGCCCGGCGAATATGCAAACCGTCTGGCGGCTCCGCAGCCCGACCGGCTGCGGCTTCCGTCGCCGCACTGGCTGTTGCTGATCTTGGTTTTGCTGTGCCTGATTCCGCGGGCGGTGATGGCCTTGCGGATTCCGAGCGTCTGTCCCGACGGCGTCCTCTACGTCCATCTTGCCCAAGCGATGGAAGCGGGCGACTGGCGATCGGGATTCCGCGACATGGCCCTCAATATCTACCCCTTGATCCTGACGGCCTTGCACCGCTTGGGACTCGACTGGGAATTGGCCGCGGGGCTATGGGGAGTGACGGTCTCAAGCCTCGTGGTGCTGCCGCTCTGGGGTTGGGTTCGCCGGCAATTCGACGACCGCGTCGCGCTGCTGGCGTGCCTGCTCTACGCGGTGAATCCGAAGTTCATCGAATGGAGCCCCGAGGTCATGCGCGATCCGACCTTCTGGCTCCTCTTCATGCTGGCGATCTACTGGCTGTGGCGGGCGGTAACGGAGGTCCGCTACGGCTACTTTATCGCTGCCGGCGCGGCAACCATGCTCGCCTCGCTGACGCGCATCGAGGGGCTGTTCCTGTTGATCCCCTTGACGCTATGGACTTTCTGGCGCTTCGTGGCGCTGCGGACGGATCGCAAGAAGCTGCTGCTCGGCGCGGTGTTGTGCGTGGTCGTCTTGCCGGCGCTGCTGGCGGCGGTCAATCTCGGCTGGATGTGCGGGCATTCCGGTTGGACGGCGCTGCGGGTGAGTCCATTGGCTCGCATAGGACCGTGGTTCGAGTCGATTCTGGGCCATGTGCCCGCCAGCGCCGCAGCCGAAGGGCTGGAAAGACCGCTCGGCTTCAGCCGAATGATCTGGATCTTCATTCCGACGATGACCCGCGGCCTCTCGCCGGTGTTTGCGCTGCTGATGTTCGGCGGCATCTGGGGATGGCGTCGCGTGTGGGCGCGGCGCGATCATCAACCGCTGTTCTACACCGCGATCGTCATCATGTGCGGCATTTGGGTTCAACTGTGGTACGACCGGAATATCTGCCCGCGGTACGCACTGCCGATCGTCCTGATGGCCTCGCCGTTTGCCGCGCTGGGACTGCTGGGGCTGATCGCCCGCTTGCTGCGCATCGCCGCTTGGCTGCGATGGGGGATCCGGCCGCAGCAGACCGTAGTTGCGGCGGTGGCGGCGATCGCCGCGATTATCAGCCTCTCCGACGCCATGACGAGCAACGGAAAATACTTCGAGACGCGGCACATGGCCGCAGACCTCGGTTGCTGGCTGCGCAACGAGTATCCCACGCCGCCGGCGATCGTCGGCCCGGTGGGCATCACGCCGATCATCAGTTTTTACGCCCATAACGCGCCCTACCGGCCGTTCCGTTGGGAGGCCGACGACGACTCGATTGTGGCGATGATCGGCGAAAGTCGCGCTGCCGTCGTGTTCTTGCAGCCGGCGAAGGAACTGACCGAGGAGCGGTGCGCCGCGTTGGCCGCCCGTCTGAAAGAGGCCGGGCTCGAACCGGTCGATCGCAGCGCCCTGCCCGAAACCTGCGACGGGCTTTCCGTTCTGGTGCGCGCCAGACAGAACCCGCGCATTGCGCGCGAACCATCGCGTGTACACTGAGACTCGGCTCGGCTGCGTTTGTCTTGCAAGGACCTACCCATTAGCCGGGAGCTAACAGCTCCCGGAACGCGCAACGAAGCACGATCGCCCTCCGGGAGCTGTTAGCTCCCGGCTATTGCACGATTTCCCTCCAGGGACTTTGCAGCCAATATACATCCCATGCCGGCATCCGACCTGACCGTTGCCCTGGTCTCCACGCAACGCCGTTGGCACGGCGGAGAAGAGCAGGCGCGGTTGCTGGCCGTTGGGCTGCGGCGGCGCGGATGTCGATGCGTGGTGTTGGCCCGTCGCGGGGGAGCGTTTGCCGAACGAATGGCGGCCGAGGGGTTTGAGGTCGCCACATTCTTGGGCGGGGGACGCAATCCCATCTGCGCTTTGGCAGATGCGTCGCGCCCTGCGGCGAGTTCGGCCCGAGGTGCTGCATTATAACGATTCGCACGCGATCGCCGCGGCGGGCGTGGCCGCGCTGGGCCTGCACGTTCCCGCGCGTATCGCCGCCCGGCGCGTCGATTTTCCGCTCCGCTCGCCCCGCCTCTATCGTTGCTTCTGCGATTGCGTCGTCTGCGTGTCGCAAGCGGTGCGGCGGGTCTGCCGCGAAAGCGGATTGTCCGATGCCGTGCTGCGAGTGGTTCACGACGGCGTCGATCCTGCCCGCGTCGCTTCGGGCGATCGCCGTCGCGGCCGCCAGTCGCTCGGATTGGCCGACGACCGGATTCTGCTGCTGACCGTTGCCAAGCTGACCGACCACAAAGGGCACCGGTTTCTGTTGGAAGCCCTGCCGGAGGTGATCCGGCAATTCCCGAACGCGATCGTTGCACTGGCCGGCGACGGCGAGCTCCGCGAAACGCTCGAACGCCAGGCCGAGCAACTTGGCGTGCAGTCGCACGTGCGGTTTCTCGGTTTTCGCAACGACGTCTACGACCTGATCCAAGCCGCCGACCTGTTCGTCTTGCCTTCGCACATGGAGGGACTCTGCTCGACGCTGATCGACGTCATGCTGGCCGAACGGACGATCGTCACCACGACGGCGGGCGGAATTCCCGATCTAGTGGCCGCCGACGGGCGCGGCGGCGCGGCGGTGGCGTGGATGGTCCCGCCGCGCGACCCCAAAGCTCTCGCCGCGGCGATCCTTCGCGCGTTGGCCTCGTCGCAGGAAGTGTGCGCGAATGCAAAAATTGGCCCGCCGCCGCGCCGAGCAGCGTTTCACGGCCGATAGCATGGTCGAGGCAACATTGGCGGTGTATCGAGAGGCCCTGGGACGTTCGTAGTCCCGCCTTCAGGCGGAAAAGCCGGCTAAAGCCGGGACTACGAACGACGTTGCTAGCACCGCTTGCATCTCTCGCCGATTTGCTCTTGCCGCCGCCGGCGATTTCGAGGAAACTACCGCCCCCCGAATTGGAGCGGGACTCATCAAACGGCAGGATCGCCATGCGCAATGCCATAGCGGCGGCAATCATCGCGGCGGCTCTCGGCGGCTGCGGGATGGACTCCGAATATACGGCCCAGCAGTGTCCGCCGGGATATGAGCCCGTACCGGCCGCTCCGGCTGCGCCGGCGGCTGCCGTATACGCCAACCCGATCTTCGTCCCCATCGCCGATCCGCAGTGCGCGTGGGAGACCATCGTCGACGTGGTCGATGACTACTTCCGCATCGAACGCGAAGAACCGTTCCGCGTGACGGGCAACGTGCCGACGGAAGGCACCATCACCACCTTCCCCGAGGTCAGTCCGACCATCTTCGAGCCTTGGCGGCACGACACGGTCGATCCCGACCAGCGGGTCGAGAACACGCTGCAAACGATGCGGCGGCGGGCGGTGCTTCACGTGACGCCCGCCCAAGGCGGCTGCATGGTCGATGTGGCCGTGTTCAAGGAGCTGGAAAACCACGTTCCGCCGGAAAACGCCACGGCCGGCGCCGCCACCTTCCGCTACGACAGCACGCTGACCGGCATCGTCAATCCGATCGGCGGCGAACGGCCCGCCGAAGGCTGGATCGGCCGCGGACGCGATGCCTCGATGGAACAATACCTCATCGCCCATCTGCTAAGCCGCTGCGGACAAACCGCAACGCCCGGCGTCGTGATGCGCGGGCAAGACCAATAGCCAAGCAGACTGTGCGAAAAGCTTGCCAGCGCGCGTACAATAGAGCAGTGCCGGAAGGGGCCTGATTGCCTTGCTCTGTCAAGGGGCTGAAAATCTGCGGGAAGGAGTTGGCGATGGCGGACAACAAAACATACCGAATTCTTACGCCCGACGGGCGGCTTTCGCACGACACGTTCGCCTTGGCTTCCAAACAGCCCGAGGTGATCCAAAAGGATTGCGTGCTTGTCGTCAACGAACGGGACGGCACGCAACTGACGACGCATCACGACCGGCTCTTCTCAATCACCAAAGCGGGAGAGCGGAAACAGGCATGCCTGCGATGCGGGCGCGTGCTGGGAGTCGTCGAGGATCAGGTGCAATGCCCCTACGACGAGGGCAGTCCGTGCGACTTGCTGGAGCCGCCGGACGGCTTTCCCGGCACGCAGCCGTGCGCTGAACATTCACTCTGAAGCACGGTGCACGGAGATTTTCTTCTGCCAGGTGTCTCGGCTCTCGGTGGCAGGCAGGAGTGTCTGCCCGACCTCCTTTTTTTGTGAAGGGAGTTTACAGGGCGCGACGATTCTTGGTATGATACTATAAGTACAGCGGCCCGATGGGCGAGGAGCATCCCGGCCCTACAAAAAGGAGAGCCTTTCCCCGACAATGGGCTCTGTTGCTTTTGTCCCGCGATCGCTTCCCTCAGGTGGCACAATGACTGCATCTCCCCAGCACAAGATTCGCCGTAAGCGGCTCAGCGAAGAATTGACCGCGCAGCTCCGCAAGTACATTATCGACAACGGTCTCAAGCCCGGCGACCCGCTGCCGACCGAGAACGAGATGGTCGAGCGTTTCGGCGTGAGCCATACGGTCGTTCGCGAGGCCACCAAGGCGCTCGATTTCCTGGGCATCATCGATGCGGCACCTCGTCGCGGCATGATCGTCGACGAATTCAGTTTCGAGCGCGTCAGCGAATACTTCGGCTTTCATTTTGCCCTGTGCGACTATCCCAAGGACGAGCTGCTCGGCTCGCGCGCGGCGATCGAGATCGGCGTCTTACCCTACACCATGAAGGCCCTGAGGAGAGATCCGGCTCTCTACCGGCGGCTCGTGGATCTGGCCCAGTCGGGGCCCGAGGGGGAGCGCGCCGACGATCGATGGATCGCCTACGACATCGCGTTTCATCGGGCGCTGGTCGAGGCGAGCGGTCTGCGGCCGCTTGCCGCGATCTGCGATCTGCTGCAAGCGTTCTTCCACAAATTCCGCGAGTACATGACCGACGTCGCCGGCGGCAAAGAGTCGCACTGCAAAATCGTCGAGACCCTTCGCGACGGGAACTTGGATTCGGCCGTCAGCATGTTGCGGTCGCACATGAGCTTCTACGAGAAGTTCGGCGAAGAATGGGCGCAACATGCCGCCGGCTTGAAGGCTGGAGAGGAGCCCTGATGAAGCGGATCGTGACGTTCGGAGAACTGCTGCTGAGTCTCAGCGCGAAAAACCACCAGCGTTTGCTGCAGGCCGAGGAGTTTGTCGCCCGCTACACGGGCGCCGAGGCGAACGTCGCGGTTTCGCTGGCGCAGCTCGGTTTCGAGGCGTTTGCGGTGTCGAAAGTCCCCGCCCACGAGATCGGCCAGGCTTGCATCAACACGCTGCGGCGCTACGGCGTGCATACCGACTACATCGTCCGCGGCGGCGACCGGCTGGGGTTGCTCTACATGGAGCAGGGCGCCTCGGATCGCCCGAGCAAGGTAATCTACGATCGATCGCCCAGCAGCATCCGCCAGCTTCGGCCGGGCGAGCTCGACTGGGATGCGATTCTGACCGGCAAGGATTGGTTTCATTTTTCGGGCACCGCTCCCGCATTGGGTAAAGAAGTCGTCGAGGCTCTCACCGCGGGATTGACGGCCGCCCGACGGCTGGGCGTCGCCGTCAGTTGCGACTGCAACTACCGCAGCAAGCTCTGGAGCATGGAGGAGGCGGGCCGGACGCTCGCGTCGCTCCTGCCATACTGCAACGTGCTCATTTGCGGAAAAGACGATCCGGAAAGGATCTTCGGCCTCGTGCCGCAACGGGCGGAATTGCCCCAGGCTGAGCACGAACAGCACATGGCGGAACTGCTGCGACAGCGGTTCGATCTCGACTGCGTCGCCATGACGTTCCGCCAGTCCGTTTCGGCGTCGGTCAACGGCTGGTCGGCGATGCTCTGCCGGCGGGACGGTTGCCGCCGCAGCCGACATTACGAGATTCAGATCGTCGATCGGGTCGGCGGCGGCGACGCCTTTGCCGCGGGCTTGATCTTCGGGCTGCTCTCCGATTATCCGCCGCAGCGGGCGATCGACTTCGCCGCTGCCGCCGCCTGTTTGAAGCACTCCGTACCCGGCGATTTCAACCTGGTGTCGCGCGAAGAAGTGGAGCAGCTATTGACCGGCGGACAATCGGGACGCGTGCAACGGTGACAGCAAGAGATTCCCATGAAAGCCCTCGTACTGGCCGCCTACAACCGTTTTGAGATGCAAGAGCGGCCGACGCCGGAAATTGGGCCGGACGACGTGCTGCTGAAGGTGGCCGCCTGCGGCATCTGCGGCAGCGACGTGCACGGCATGGACGGCAGCAGCGGCCGCCGACAGCCGCCGATCATCATGGGCCACGAGGCCGCCGGCACGATCGCTCGGCTCGGCGGCAACGTCACCGATTGGGCCGAAGGCCAGCGGGTGACGTTCGACTCGACGATCAACTGCGGACAATGCTGGTTCTGCCGCCGCGGACAGATCAACCTCTGCGACCGCCGCGAGATTTTCGGCGTCTCGTGCGACGAGTGCCGCCGCGACGGTGCTTTCGCCGAGTACGTCGCCGTGCCGCGGCACATTCTCTATCGGCTGCCCGATTCGCTGAGTTTTCGGCACGCCGCGATGGTCGAGCCGGTCGCCGTCGCCGTACATGCCGTCAACCGCACCCGCGTCCGCCTCGGCGATACGGCCGTGGTTGTCGGCGCGGGCGTCATCGGCTTGCTCCTGGTGCAAGCGTTGCGAGCTGCCGGCTGCGGCCGAATCATCGCCGTCGATCTCGATCAGAAGAAACTCGATTTGGCGTGCAGATTGGGCGCCGACGAAGGATTGCGATCCGATCGGGGCGACGTTGCCGCCGAGGTGATGCGTCGCACCGGCGGCCGGGGCGCCGACGTGGCGCTGGAGGCCGTCGGCATCGCTCCCACGGTGCAGACCGGCATCGCCTGCCTGCGAAAAGGCGGCCGCCTCACGTTGGTCGGCCTCCTGGCCGACAAAGGTCGAATTGCCGACGCAGACTATCGTCACCCGCGAGTTGACCATCGACAGTTCGTACATTTCCTGCGGCGAGTATCCCGCCTGTCTCGACCTGATGGCACGCCGCGTCATCGACGTCGAGCCTTTGATCAGCGCCGTTGCGCCCTTGGCCGACGGGCCCGCGTGGTTCGAGCGGCTTCACGCCGGCAACGAAGGGCTTATCAAGGTGATCCTCGAACCGTAGAACGGTAATTCATAATGCCAAAGAAACACAAAGTCGTCGTCACCGACTTCATCGCCGATGCCTTGGAGGCCGAAAAGAGCATCCTCGGCGACATCGCCGAGGTCGTGGCGTTCGACGCGCTCGACGAAGACGAATTGCAGGGCAAGATCGAAGACGCCGACGCGATCATGATGTACCACAATCTCGCCCTGACGCGCAAGACGATCGAGCGGCTCGATCGCTGCAAGCTGATCGTGCGCTGCGGCGTGGGCTACGACAACGTCGATCACGCCCTCTGCCGCGAGCGCGGCATTCCGGTGGGCAACGTGCCCGACTACGGCACCGAAGAAGTGGCCGATTCGGCGATCGGGCTGATGATGGCGCTGACCCGCGGAATCAGCCGCATGAATTCGCTGCTGCGAGCGGGCATCGGCCCGTGGATGTATACCCAGGTCGTGCCGCTGCATCGGCTGCGCGGCCGCGTGTTCGGCATCGTCGGCCTGGGACGCATCGGCACCGCCGCGGCGTTGCGGGCCAAAGCGCTGGGGATGGACGTGGTCTTCTACGATCCCTACAAGCCGAGCGGCTACGAAAAATCCCTGGGCGTGCGGCGGGTCGACGTCGTCGATGAACTGTTCGCCCAAAGCCACGTTCTGAGCCTGCACTGCCCGCTGACCGACGAAACGCATTACTTGGTGAACCGGCGGACGATGGCGATGCTGCCGGCCGGGGCGTATTTGATCAACACCGCCCGCGGCGCGGTCGTCGATACGGCGGCGCTGCCCGAGGCGTTGGCGTCGGGCCACCTGGCCGGCGCCGGCATCGACGTGCTCGAGCACGAGCCCGCCCCGGCCGATCATCCGTTGATCGTGGCCTGGCGCGATCCGAACCATGCCGCCCACCATCGCCTGATTATCAATCCGCATCTGGCCTTCTACAGCGAGGAGGGCCTGATGGACATGCGCACCAAGGGATCGAACGCCTGCCGAAAAGCGCTGTGCGGCCAGCCGATTCCAAACGTCATTAACGGCGTGGAGACGTAATAAAGACCAGAAACACATGCGAAGCCGCAAGCGGCTTTCGGTCATACGTTCAACATTGCGATAACCCCTTCTGCGATCATCCGAGCATTATGGAGCAACAAGCTAAGACGGTTTCCGCTTCCGATTTGACCGAGTTCGGCGTCGGCGGCCCTGCGCAAGTGCGGCGTGAGCGAGGCCGACGCCCGGCTGACGATCGACGTGCTGGTGACCACCGACACGTTCGGCGTTTTCACGCACGGCGTAAAATGCCTACGCGGCTACGTCACGCGGCTTCGGGCAGGCGGTCTGAAGGCCGACGCCCGGCCGCGGATCGACCGCGAGGGGCCGGCCTGGGCCATCGTTGACGGCCAGTGCGCCCTCGGCATGGTCACTTCCGTCTTCGCCATGAACAAGGCCATCGAAAAGGCGAAGACCGCGGGCATCGGCTACGTCGGCGTTCGCAACAGTTGCCACTTCGGCGCCGCCGGATACTACGCCATCCTGGCCGCCAAGGCCGACATGATCGGCATGGCGATGGCCAACGATTATCCGAGCATGGCGATTCTCGGCGCGAAGAAGGCGGTTCTTGGGCACCAATCCGTTCGCCTACGCGGTGCCGGCCGGCAAGAACGATCCGATCTTCCTCGATATCGCCTCCAGCACCGTGGCCGGCGGCAAGGTCCGCATCGCGCAGACGAAGAACCAGAAAGTGCCCGACACCTGGATGGTCGATACCGACGGCATTCCCGACCACCGACCCGTTCCTCTATCCGCAATCCGCGTTCCTGCTCCCCTTCGCCGGCCACAAGGGCTACGGAATCGCGTTGATGATCGAGAACCTCGCGGGCGTGTTGACCGGAACCGGGGCGATGTATGATCTGAACAACTGGATCGACGGCCCCAAGGACGTTCCCACCAATCACGGCGGGGCGTTCCTGGCCTTCAACGTCGGCGCGATCACCTCGTTGGATGCCTTCAAGAATCGCGTCGACGAATTGATCCGCGACATCCACGAGACGCCGAAAGCGAAAGGAACCGATCGGCTTTACGTGCCGGGCGAAATGGAATGGCAAAACCGACGGGCCGCCCTGGCCGGCGGCATCGCGCTGCCGGCCGACGTCGTCGAGAGCCTGCGCGGTTTGGCCGGCGATTTGGGGCTGAAAGCGAATTGGCTGTGACAACAGTTTTACACACGCCGTTTAGCCGCCGCGTCCACGCGGCGTCGGCGGCGAAGCATACTTTACGCCGCGCGGACGCGGCAGCTAAACGTTGGATGCAGCTTTAGTTCTGTAACAGTTCGACCAAGAAAGTAACAACAACCATGCAAATCAATCTTCGACTTCCGACGTTGGCGATGGCGGCAGTGTTTGCCGCGATTTTGGCCGCCGGCGCGGCTGCGGCGGCTCCGACCGTCAGCCCGGCGGAGATGGGCGAGAAGGACCAATGGGTCAAACAATGTCTCTTGGCCCCCGGCGTGCCGCAACTGCCGTTTTCCTTCGTCTACGACGGGAAGTCGTCCGCCGAGTTGCTGAAAACATGGCAGCGGCGAGCGGCGACGAAGAAACTCGACGACGCCCGCACCCAACACACGATCGCGTGGACCGACGCGAAAACCGGCCTGGAGATCCGTTGTGTGGCCGTCGAATACGGCGATTTTCCCACCGTGGAATGGACCTTGTACTTCAAGAATTGCGGCAAAGAGGAGACGCCGATCCTCGCGAAGATCGAGGCCCTCGACACGCGGATCGGCGTCGGCGGCGATGAAAAGTTCGTCTTGCACCACAACAACGGGACGATGGTCACGGCCAGGGATTTCCAGCCGCACGCAACCGAACTGCCGATGGGAAAAGAACTTACGTTGACTCCGAGCCAGGGGCGTCCTTGCGCCGGCGTCTGGCCCTATTTCAATCTCCAATGCGGCAGACGGCGGCCGGATCATCGTCGTCGGCTGGCCGGGCAAGTGGGCGGCTTCGTTCGACCACAAGACCGGCCCGGGGCTGCGCGTGACCGCCGGCCAGGAGTTGGTCCACCTGAAACTTCACCCCGGCGAGGAGATCCGCACGCCTTTGATCGTGCAAATGTTCTACCGCGGCGACGTGGTGCGGGCGCAGAACATCTGGCGGCGATGGATGCTCGCCCACAACCTGCCGCGGCCCGGCGGCAAATTGCCGGCCCCGCAAATGACCCCGTGCAGCTCCCATCAGTTCGCCGAAATGACCAAGGCCGACGAGGCCAGCCAAAAATTGTTCATCGATCGCTACCTCGCCGAGCGAATCAAGATCGACTACTGGTGGATGGACGCCGGTTGGTATCCGTGCGACGGAAACTGGCCGAAGACGGGCACGTGGGAGGTCGATAAGACGCGATTTCCCCGCGGCCTGAGGGCGGTCAGCGATTACGCCCACAGCAAGGGCATCAAGATCATCGTCTGGTTCGAGCCGGAACGGGTCGCGCCGGGCACGTGGCTCTACGACAACCACAAGAACGACTGGCTGCTCGGCGGAACGCTGCTGAACCTGGGCAACCCCGAAGCCCTCGCAGTGGCTCACCAAGCACATCGGCGACATGATTGCCGAGCAAGGAATCGACCTGTACCGCCAGGACTACAACATCGATCCGTTGCCGTTCTGGCGCAACAACGACGCCCCGGATCGCCAGGGCATCACCGAAAACAAGTACGTCACCGGATACCTGGCCTATTGGGACGCGCTGCGAAAGCGCTATCCGAACATGCTGATCGACTCGTGCGCCAGCGGCGGCCATCGCAACGACCTGGAGACGATGCGGCGAGCCGTCCCGTTGCTCCGCAGCGATTATATCTTCGAGCCCATCGGGCAGCAGGGCCACACCTACGGCCTGGCCCAATGGCTGCCGTACTTCGGCACCGGCGAGAAGGCCGTCGATGCTTACATGTTCCGAAGCTGCATGTGTGCCGGCAACATCCCCTGTTGGGACATGCGCGACAAGAACCTCGACTACAACCTGCTGCGCAAGCTCTCCGGCCAATGGCGGGCCGTCGCGGCGAATTATCTGGGCGATTACTATCCGCTGACGCCCTACAGTCTCGACAAGTCGGCATGGATGGCGTTCCAGTTCGACCGGCCGGAGCAGGGCGAAGGGCTCGTGCAAGCATTCCGCCGCGACGACTGCCCAGACGCGACAAAGACCCTCCGCCTGCAAGGACTCGACGCAGCCGCGACCTACGAGGTGACGGACCTCGACGCGGGAACCTCGACGCAAGTCTCAGGCGAGGATCTGATGGGAAAGGGACTGACCGTCGAACTCAAGGCCCAGCCCGCCGCGGCGCTGATCGTCTACCGGAAGGTGAAATGACAATTCGTATCAGGCACACGCCGTGTGCCGTCGGTGGAAGCGGGAGGCCGACGCACGAATCGCCAAGAGCGGCACACGGCGTGTGCCTGATACCTGTGAAGGATCCGACATGATTACAAGCAAAGAACTGGTGAAGCAAGCGGTTCGATTCCAAGGGCCGGAGCGAATCGCGCTGTCGTATCCCTATGACCTGACCGTGTCGGACACCGTCAACGTCGACGTCGTGCGGAACTTCATGGGGCCGAACAAGACGTCGTCCGAGTGGGGCTTCGAGTGGCAACACCTCGAAAACGATCTGCTGATGGGCCAGCCGAAGGAGCCGATCCTCAAGACGTGGAGCGACCTCGACCGCTACCAACCGCCCCATCCCCGCGACCCTGCTCGCTTCGACGCTATGAAGAAGACGCGGAAAGAGCTGGGCGACGACAAATACTACAAGGCCAATTTCGTCCTCTCCGGCTTCACCGTCATGGCCTTCCTCCGCGGATTCTCCGAGACGCTGGAAGACATGTACCTCGAACGCGAGAACATCGAGCGGCTGGCCGACATGGTTTTCGGCTTCGAGGAAGAGGTCATCAAGCTGCTGAAGCCGCAGGGGTTCGACGCCGTCGCCTTCGCCGACGACTGGGGCAACCAGCAAAGCATGTTCATCTCGCCCAAGCTCTGGCGGGAAATCTTCAAGCCCCGCTACAAGCGGCAAATCGACCTGACCCACGAGTGCGGGCTCGATCTCTACTTCCATTCCTGCGGCTGCATCTACGACATCATGCCCGACTTCATCGAGATCGGCCTCGATATCCTCAATCCCGGCCAGCCGAACATCAACGGCATCCGGCGGATGGGCGAGAACTTCTCCGGCAAGATATGCTTCGCCTGCCCGGTGAGTTACCAGACCACCGGCATCTCGGGAAGCAAAGAACAAATCTACCGCGAAGCAAAGGAGCTCGTCGATTGCCTGGGCAATCGCAACGGCGGGCTGATCGGCATCGTCGCGTCCGACCTCGTCGGCCTCGGCGCAAAGCCGGAAAACGTCGACTATATTCGCGACGCCTTTCGCGCAGCCTACAAGAAATAGGAGAAGGGGGAGAGCCGACGCCGCATGGCGGTCGAATCCATCGGGAGCAGCGAATGATCACGAGCAAAGAACGTTTCCAGCGAATTCTCAACCATCAGCCGGTCGATCGCATCGGGCTGTTCGAGGTCTTCTGGCGCGAGACCGCGCGGAAATGGTCCGAGCAGGGCCATTTTGAGAAGCCGGAACTGATCAGCGACCATTTTGGGCTCGACGTTCGGCGAACCGGCTACGAAATCACGCCCGTGCTCTGGACGATCATCGACCTGGTGGCCGATCTCGACGCGGGCGAGCAACTCATCGAGGAAAACGAAACGACGAAGCTCGTCCGAAACGGCAACGGAGCGATTCTCCGCTGGGGCAAGGACCGCGCCAGCGCGCCCGAACACGTCGATTTCCTCGTCAAGGACCGCAAGGCGTGGGAAGAGCACATCCGGCCGCACTTGATCAACACGAGCGACTATCCCCGGCGGATCGCCTTGGAATTGTACCGCGGCATGCGCGGCCGACTGCGCGCGAAAGAACGTGTTCTTATCGACCGCCGTGCTCGGCGCGTTCGATGCGATGAACGCGCTGTGCGGGCACGAGTGCGTGCTGACCGGCATGGCGACCGATCCCGACTGGATCAAGGACATGTGCGACGTCTATGCGACGGTCACGATCGACATGCTCGAGATGGCGTATCGAGAGGTAGGTCTGCCCGACGGCCTCTGGGTTTGGGACGACCTGGGGTTCAAGAATCGCCCGTTCATGTCGCCCGGCATGTATCGCGAGGTCGTCTTGCCGGCGCATAAGCGGCTATTCGACTTCGCCCACGGCAAGGGCTTGCCGGTCGTGCTGCACTGCGACGGCATGGTCGAGTCGTTGATCCCCAGTCTGATCGAGGCGGGCATCAATTGCCTTCAGCCGCTGGAAGTCAAGGCGGGAATGGATCTGCTGAGGATCAAGAAGGCGTTCGGCGACCGGATCGCCCTGATCGGCAGCATGGACGTCCGCACACTCTTGACGAACGATCGCGACGTCGTCCGCCGGGAGTTGGAGGCCAAAGTGCCCGGCGCAATGGCCGGCGGCGGCTACGTTCTGCAAGTCGATCACAGCGTTCCCGATCAGGTCAACTATGAAACGTATCGCTATTTCATCGAAAAAGGTCTTGAGCTAGGAACCTATGAGTAGGGCGGCGCGAAAAATGGCTGAAAAGAGCGGATCGAATTGCAGTTCACGCGAACGCGTTCTGTGCACCTTGAATCACGAGGAACCGGACCGCGTGCCGCTGTTCATCGGCGCCTCCGGCGCGACCACGGTCCTGGGCCCCGGATACGAAAAACTGAAAGACTATTTGGGAATCGAGGGCGGGCCGGAACGGTGGTTCTCCAAGGCAATGCAATACCGCTGGCCGGACGAGGAAGTCCTGCTGCGCCTCGGCAGCGACGCCCGAGCGATCGTGCCCGGCCCCGTCGAGTCGGTCTTCGCCAAGGAAGTCTCCGCCGATCACGTCATCGACATTTGGGGAACTCCCTGGCGAAGAGCCCCCGGCAGCATCTACTTCGAGATCGCCGGTTTCCCCCTGCGCACCGCGACCCTCAACGACCTGGAGAAGTATCCCTGGCCCAAGCTCACCTCGCCCTCGCGCTTCGCCGGTCTGGCCGAGCAAGCCCAGGCGATCCAGCAGGCGGGCTATGCGACCGTCTTGGTGGCGGGCGTCTGCGTCTTCGAGCAGGCGTGTGTCATGCGCGGCATCGACGCGGTGCTGATGGACATGGCGTCGGATGAAGACTTCTTCACCGCGCTGTTGACCAAGCTGAAGAACCTCGGCGTCGAGTACGTCGATGCCCTGCTGCGCGACGTGGGCCCTTACGTCGACGTCTTCGTCACCGGCGACGACCTCGGCATGACGGCTGGCCCGATGATATCGCCGGCGGCCTATCGCCGGCTGATCAAGCCGCACCACGCCGACCTGCTCGCCGCGATCAAGCGGCGAATCTCGGGCAAGGTATTCTTCCACAGTTGCGGAAACGTCTACCGGCTGCTAGGCGACCTGGCCGACGTGGGCGTGGACTTGTTGAATCCCGTGCAAGTCTCGGCGGGCGAAATGGGCGATACCGCCCGGCTGAAACGCGAATTCGGCGATCGCCTTTCGTTCTGCGGCGGGATCGACACGCGGCAGGTCATGCCGCACGGCACGCCGGACGAAGTCCGCAAGGAAGTCCGCCGGCGGATTGAAGACCTCGCCTCCGGCGGCGGCTACGTCGCCGCGGCCGTCCACTGCATTCAACCCGACGTGCCGCCGGAAAATATCGTGGCAATGTGCGACGAAGTGATGAAGGCCGGACGATATCCACTTCACATTCAACCGGAGTAACCAAGACACCTCAACAAAACATGTACTCTTCACGCTCTATTTCTGAAGCGGAGCACACGGGGTACAATCCAGGGCTTGAAACGAGTGA
Organism: uncultured Planctomycetia bacterium; assembly: GCA_963719005.1. Taxonomy (GTDB): domain Bacteria; phylum Planctomycetota; class Planctomycetia; order Pirellulales; family Thermoguttaceae. The sequence goes on along the minus strand of CAVRAR010000008.1, from coordinate 285,955 downwards.
CGGCGGCTCGAACGGAAGCCGGAGGCCCGTTCCGGCAGGGTCAATAACAACGATTATGGAGCAAGAGAGCCGTTCTTTTGCAAACCTTCAGTAGAGTGTTTTACCCATTGGGCAATTCGGATAGACCATGAACAAGCAAGAAGTAGTCAAGCGGATGTGTGAGTCGGGCGTGTGCCCCGTGTTTCGCACTTCTGACGTGCGTCACCTTGCTGTAGCAAGCAAGGCCATCTACGACGGCGGCATCGGCTGCGTCGAGTACACGATGACGATGCCCGCCGCGCTGGAATTGATCGAGCAGGGCGCGGCCGTGCTGCCAAAGGACCTGTATCTCGGCGCGGGCACCGTCACCGACTGCAAGACCGTCGATGCCGCGGTTCAGGCGGGCGCACGCTTCATCGCCAGCCCCGGCATCAGCCCCGACATGATCAAGGCGTGTCGCAGCAACGGCGTGGCAAGCGTCGTCGGCGCCATGACCCCCAGCGAGATCATGAACGCGCTCGACCTCGGCGCCGACGTCATCAAGGTCTTTTGCGCCGCGTCGGTCGGACCGGTCTTCTTCGAGAACATGCCGGGCCCCTTTCCGGGAATCTGCATGATGGCGGCGGGCGGCATCACGCTGCAAAACCTCAAGGACTACATCCGCGCCGGCGCCGAGATCGTCACCTACGTCCCCAATCTCCTCGATCCGGCGGCCTACGCGGCCGGCGACCCCGCCCCGTTGACCCGCACCGCCGCGACGTATGTGGAAGCAGTTAAGGCTGCACGACAATCAAAAAAGTAGAAAGGCTGCATCATGGCGAAGAAACACGAAGTATTGGCGTCCCTGCGAAACAGCGGGGTCGTCGCCGTCATCCGAACCGAGAATCCCCAGGATTTGGCAAACGTCTCGCGGGCGCTGTGCGAAGGCGGCGTCAAGTTCGTCGAAATCACCATGACCGTCCCCGGCGCCCTGGAAATCATCCGCGACGCTGCCGCGCAGTTGAGAGACAGCGACGTATTCATCGGTGCGGGCACGGTCTTGGACGCTCAGACGGCCAGGGCCGCGATCATCGCCGGCGCCCAGTTCGTCGTCGGGCCCGTGCTGGACGTCGAAACCGTGCGGCTCTGCAATTCCTACGGCGTCGTCGTCATGCCCGGCGCGCTCACGCCCACCGAAATCTTCCAAGCCTGGAAGAGCGGGGCCGACGTGGTCAAGGTCTTCCCCGGCAATATCGGCGGGCCCGATTATCTCAAGGCGATCAAGGAGCCGCTGCCGCAGGTCGAGCTTCTGCCGACCAAGGGTGTGGACTTCGACACCGCGGCGGCCTACATTAAGGCCGGCGCGATCGCCGTCGGCGCCGGCACCAATCTGGTGAACAAAGCCCTGATCGCCGCCAAACAGTACGCCGCAAATCAAGGAAAACGCCGAGCGGATGGTTCAGATCGTGCGCGACGCGAAAGGAGGGCAAGTAGCGTGAAACAGGTCAAGTGCGACAAAAAAGTCGTCCTCTTCGGCGAATTGATGATGCGGCTCTCGACCAAGCGGCACGAGCGCATCGTTCAGGCGCGGGAATTCGACGTGATCTACAGCGGCGCGGAGGCCAATCTCGGCGTCGCTCTGCAGGCGATGGGCATCGACAGCTACATGGTCTCCAGCGTGCCCGACAACGCCGTCGGCGAGGCCTGCCTCTGCTACCTCCGCCAGTTCCAAGTGAATCTCGATAACGTGCGAAAGAACGGCTATCGCCTGGGCATCTATTACGTCGAGACCGGCGCCGCCCAACGCCCCTCCACGTTTCTCTACAACCGCAAGGGCAGCTCGATCACCGAGCTGCGGCCCGGCGATTTCGACTGGGACGAGATCTTCGCGGGAAAGCACTGGTTCCATTTCACCGGCATTACTCCCGCGCTGGCCGACAGCGTGGCCGACATCACCCGCGAAGCCTGTGCCGCGGCGAAGAAGAGGGGACTGACCGTCAGTTGCGACCTGAACTTCCGCCGCAAGCTCTGGTCGGTCGAGAAGGCCCGCGAAGTCATGACCGACTTGATGCAATACGTCGATGTCCTGTTCACCAACGAAGAAGAGGCGGAAACCGTCTTCGGCATCCAGGCGCGGGAAACCAACGTCAAGGCCGGGCAAATCAGCGCGGCCGGCTACGAAGACGTGGCCGCGCAGCTCCACGACAAGTTCAAGCTGAAGTACGTGTCGATTTCGCTCCGCGGCAGCATTTCGGCCACGGCCAACGACTGGTCGGGCATGCTCTACGACGGCAAAAAGTGCTACACCAGCCGAAAATACCACATCGACTACATCGTCGATCGCGTCGGCGGCGGCGACGCCTATTCGTCCGGCATCATTTACGGCCTGCTGACCGGCCAGGACTTGCAGGAAACGGTCGATTTCGCCGCGGCCGCCTCCTGTCTGAAGCATTCGATTCACGGCGATTTCAATCTCGTAAGTTTCGGCGAAATCCTCGCCCTGATGGGCGGAGACGCCAGCGGAAGAGTTCAGCGGTGATGCAATAGGTGAACTACCCGTAGGACGGACTTTAGTCCGTCACGGAGAACTGGACGGACTGAAGTCCGCCTACGGATTGGAAATCCATCCTACAAGTGTAATCGACTTATCCTAACGCGATCGCGAGGAGAAGATCATGCTAAAGAGACTGTGTCAGACGATTCGAGCGGCAGGCAAGCGACTCGAAGTCCTGGAAACGTCCGACGGCACTCGCATGTTGATGTTTCCCTACGGCGCCAGGGTGCTGGGGCTGTTTTCGGCACAAAGCGAGGATAGCTTCTTCTGGAACAACCCCCGGCTGGAACAGAACGCGACCGCACGGTCGCTGCTCACCAGCGACGGCTGGCACAACACCGGCGGCGACCGCACCTGGATCGCCCCGGAGTGGGACACCTTCTTCCCCGACGCCAACTCCAACGCCTACCTGCAGCCGCGGGAACTCGACATGAGCGACTACGACATGCAGGCTACGTGCGGCGGAACGCAATTTTCGCGGCAGATGACGCTGCACCTGGCCCGGTCGAATCGCGACGTCGCGCTGCGGCTGACCAAGTGGTTCGGCGCGGCGGCCAATCCGCTTCGGCACGAACGCCGCATGGCGTCGGAGCTCGAGGGCGGTGGAATACGCCGGATATACGCAGCGGGTGACGCTGCAATCGCTCGACGAGCCTGCCGAACTGCAGGCGGGCGTCGGCATCTGGAACCTGCTCCAGCTTCCGCCCGGCGGCGAGATGCTCGTGCCGCTTTACAGCCGCACGACGCCGCAGAAGTGTTTCGGCGAGATTCCGGCGGCGATCGCATGACGATCGAGGGCCATTTGCTGCGGGTGAAGGTCGATTTCAGCGGCTCGCACAAGATCGCGCTGAAGGCGGCCGTCGATCTGCGGCCGTGCCGGCTACGTCTACGGCCGCGGAGATCGCTTCTCGCTGGTCGTTCGCAACTTCTTCGTCAACCCGTCGGGCGAATACATCGACGTGCAGCGGCACGATCCCGACGATTACGGCTACGCCTTTCAGATGTGCCGCGTCGATGAACCGCAGTACGGCAGTTTCTGCGAGTTGGAATACCACGCCCCGGCCATCGGGGCTTATCCCGATCCGACGCGAAGCGAGGACACCTCGCAGGTTTGGGCGTTCCGCGGTCCCCGCGAGGCGATCGACGCCGTCGCCCACAAACTGCTCGGTGCCACGATCTCGATTTAGGACGCCGTTGGGCAAGGAAAAGGAGAGCCGACATGAATTCCCGCGAGCGCGTACGCCGGGCGATTCGCTTCCATGAGCCCGATCGGGTGCCGATCGACGTCGGCGGCAGCCTGGTCACCGGAATCTGCATCGACGAGTACGTCGATCTGGTCAAGCACCTCGGGCTCGATCTCGGTCTGCCGATCGTTTACGAGCAGTTCGGCATGTTGGCCCGCCTGGCCGAGCCCGTGCGCCGGCGGCTCCATTCCGACGTGATCGAGCTGGAGAACCCGTCCGTCGCCTGGGGACTGGAAAACAAGGACTGGAAGCCGTGGAAGACCGGCGCCGGGCAACACGGTGCTCATGCCGGGCGGCTTCAATCCGGTCACCGATGAAAAGGGCTATCTCTACATCAACGATCCGCACGGCAAGCCGCTGGCCTATATGCCGAAAAACGGGCTCTACTTCGAGCGGGCCTGCGTCACCACGCTGAGCAACTCGCGACGAAAAGATGAGCCCGGAGACTTGGGCCAAGTCGATTCCGCTGCTCTGCGACGATCATCTCCGCCAGCTCGAAGAGAACGCCCGGCAACTCTACGAGAATACCGAGTATTCCATCCAGGGCGGATTCGTGCTGGCCGGGCTGGGATCGAACGGCATCTTCGCCGGACACACCATCAGCGATTGGCTCTGCCGCCTGGTGACCGAGCCCGACTACGCCTTTTCCGTGTTGCAGGCCACCGCCGAACGGGCGGTCGAAAACCTCACCGGCTATTTGCAGGCCGTGGGAAAGTACATCGACACGATCTTCATGTCCGGCACCGATTTCGGAACGCAGAAGGGCGAACTGTTCAGCCCGCGGATTTTCAAGGAACTCTACGTGCCCAACATCAAGCGGATGACCGATTACGTCCATCGGCACAGCGACGCGAAGACGATGTACCACAGTTGCGGCACGAACATGAACATCATCGACTATTTCATCGAGGCTGGCGTGGATATTCTGAACCCCATCCAAACGACGGCGGCCAACATGGACCCCGTCGAACTGAAGAAGCGGTTCGGCGGGCGAATCGTTTTCTGGGGCGGCGGTGCGGAAACCCAAACGGTTCTTCCCCACGGAACGCCGGACGATGTCCGCCAGCAAGTCAAGGAGCGCATCCGCATCTTCGCCCCCGGCGGCGGCTTCGTCTTTTCGCAAATTCACGACATTCAATACGGCGTGCCGCCCGAAAACGTGTTGGCCATGGTCGACGCGGCGCTGGAATGCGGGGAATATCCGATCAATGGAAATTGACTACGATCTGCGATTACCGCAAGAAAGGATGGTCATGAAATGAGTCTCTCCATGTTAGACGCGGCCGTGCCGAGCGGCTCGCTGGGCATTTGGTGGCTGGGGCAAGCGGGCTTCGCATTCAAAACGCCCGCCGGCAAAGTCATTTACCTCGATCCCTATCTCTCCGACGCCGTCGAGCGGCTCTTCGGCTTCAAGCGGCTCTCGCCGCCGGCCATCGCCGCCGAGGACGTTCGGGCCGAGCTGGTTCTGATCACGCACGAACATGCCGATCATCTCGACGTCGACGCCCTGCCCATTATCGCGCGGAACAATCCCGCCTGCCGTTTCGCGGCGCCCGCGGGCTGCACGCCGGGGTTGGCCGAAGCGGGCGTTGCTCCCAAGAACCGCGTGGTTCTGGAGCCGAACCGCCGCTACGATCTCGACGGCCTCACGCTTCACACCGCTCCGGCCGATCACGGCGATTTCTCCGAAACGGCGCTGTGCTTCGTCGTGGAAGTCGATGGGATCCGCGTCTTCTGCACGGGCGACACCGCGTTTCGGCCGAACTTGCACAAGCCGCTGGCCGACTTGAAGCCCGACCTGCTGCTGCCCTGCATCAACGGCGTGTTCGGCAACATGAACCACATCGACGCCGCGATGCTGGTGCAGAGCGTCAAGCCGCGATGCGCCATCCCCTGCCACTTTTGGACGTTTGCCGAGCAGGGCGGCGGCGATCCGGCCGGATTCGTGCATGCGTGCAAACACTACTCGCCCGAGACCAAGCCCCTGCTGCTGCGGCCGGGAGAGCGTTTCCTGTATCAGAAATAGGAGTCACTCCCATGAAAGCGGACCTTTCCGGCAAAGTGAGTCTCGTAACCGGCGCGGCGCGAGGAATCGGCCTGGCGATCGCCGATCGCCTGGCCGCCAACGGATCGCAGGTGGTCTATGCCGACCGCGACGACACGAGCGAGGTCGCCCGGAAGCAGCCCGGCGCGATCGCCACTAACGATGGACGTTACCCGGCGCGATCAGATCGATGCCGGCATCGCCCGGATCGTCGAGGAATTCGGCCATCTCGACATCGTGGTCAATAACGCCGGCGTGAACACGGCGAAACACCGCGTGACGATCGACGAGTTTCCCCGCGAAGAATGGGATCGGATCATCGCCGTCGACCTGACCGGCCTGTACGAAGTGAGCCAGGCGGCCGCCCGCGTGATGCGACGGCAGAAGAGCGGCCGCATCATCAACATTTCGTCGGTCTTGGGCCTGGTGCCCGCCCGGCTCCAATGCGCCTTCATTGCCGCCAAGGGCGGGGTGGTCAATTTGACGAAGGCCATGGCGCTGGAGCTCGGCCCGCACGGCATACTGGTCAACGGCGTCGCCCCCGGCTCGACCCTGACGGAAGGCACCAAGCAGTTGTTCTACGGCCCTGACGGCCAATTCAGCTCCTCGGTGCAGCAGATGCTCGCCCATATTCCGTTGGGCCGACCCGGCACCACCGACGAGATCGCCGTGGCGGTCCTCTTCCTGGCCGATCCCGAAAACAGCTACACCAACGGCCACATCATCGCCGTCGATGGCGGATGGACGGCCGGTTACCTCCGCGAGTTCTAAACAAGTCTTTCACACTGTTTCTTTCTACTACCAGAGGTCCTTTCCATGAAAATCGTTTGTTTCCTCGACTCCGACAGGCAAGTCAAGTATGGTTCTCTCCAGGCCGACAACACGGCGATTGAGATTTCCGGCGATATTTTCGGCAAGTTTTCGGTCGGCAAGAAATCGTTGAAGATCGGCAAACTGCTGGCGCCGATCGAGCCGGCCGTTTTCCTGTGCATCGGCCTGAACTACCGCCGACATGCCGAGGAGTGCAAGGCGACTCTGCCGCAATTCCCCGTCTTGTTCATGAAGACTGCCGCCGCCGTGCAGAATCCGGGCGACCCGATCGTGTTGCCGCGGAAGCTGCGGAGCGACGAGGTCGATTACGAGTGCGAGTTGGCCGTCGTCATCGGGCGGACGTGCAAGAACGTCTCGCGCGACAAGGCGCTCGAATACGTGCTCGGCTACACCTGCTCGAACGACGTCAGCGCCCGCGATTGGCAGGGCAAGTGGGGCGGCAGCCAGTGGTGCCGCGGCAAGACGTTCGACACTTTCGCCCCCATCGGCCCCTGCCTGGTCACTCCCGACGAGATTCCCGACCCCAACGCGCTGAAGATCAAGCTGGACATCGGCGGCGAGGTATTGCAGGATTGGAGCACCGACGACATGATTTTCGACGTGCCGCGGCTGATCGAATTCCTCAGCGGCAGCACGACGCTGCTTCCCGGCACGGTCATCATGACCGGCACGCCGCAGGGCATCGGCGCCGCCCGCAAACCGCAGCGGTTCTTGAAGCCCGGCGACGTCGTCACGGTGACCATCGAGAAGATCGGGGCGTTGACGAATCCGGTTGTTGAGGAAGCGTAGTATGGTATGATGGTTGAACCTCTCGTTCCCACGCAGGGCATGGGAACCGGAGCGCATCCAGGAGAGCATGATGGCCGAGAAGATTCACGGCATTTTCGCGCCGCACGTCGTTCCCCTTGAGGCAAACGGGGAAATCAACGAGCCGGAATTGCGGCGTTACATCGATTGGCTGATCGAAAAAGGGGTCCACGGCCTGTATCCCAACGGCTCGACGGGCGAGTTCACCCGCTTCACCGCCGACGAACGCAAGCGGATCATCAAGATCGTCTGCGAACAGGCGGCCGGCCGCGTGCCCGTGTTGGCCGGGGCGGCCGAGGCGAACGTCCGCGAGACCCTCCACGCCTGCGAAACCTACGCCGGCTACGGCGCCAGGGCCGTGGCCATCGTCTCGCCCTTCTACTACAAGCTCTGCCCGGAATCGGTCTACGCCTACTTTCGCGAAATCGCCCAAAACAGCCCGATCGACGTGACGCTCTACAACATTCCGATGTTCGCCAGCCCGATTGACGTCCCCACGATCCGGCGGCTGGCCGAGTTCGACCGGGTAGTCGGCATCAAGGATTCGTCGGGCGATCTGGCGTTCATGATGCGGATGATCTCCGCCGTCCGCCCGATTCGCCCGGACTTCGTCTTCCTGACCGGTTGGGACGTGGTGCTGGTGCCGATGCTGCTGATCGGCTGCGACGGCGGCACGAACGCCAATGCCGGCATCGTTCCGGAATTGATGCGAAAGCTCTACGATATGGTCCGCGCCGGCCAGATCGACGAGGCCATGCGAATGCAGTTCCGCATCCTGGAGCTGTTTGACACGATGCTCTTCTCGGCCGATTTTCCCGAGGGATTCCGCGCGGCCGTCGAGCTTCGCGGGTTCGAGGTCGGGCGGAGCCGCCAGCCGCAAAGCGACAAGCAGAAGATCGATTACCTCACGCTGCAAAACGTGCTGCGCTGCATCCTGGCCGACTTCGGCTATGTCGAAGGGCCCGTCGGCGGCTGCCCGCCGCGCACCGGCAACATCGAGCAGGATCGCATCAGCCACATCGCGGCCACGGTCCTCGAAACGCTGCGGCAACGGGGTGCCCTGTGAACGAGGCCGTCGGACTGCTCGAAACGATCGGCCTGTCGGCCACGCTGGTGGCGGTCGATGCGATGGAGAAGGCCGCCAACGTGCGCGTGCTTCAGTGCGAGCTGAACGATTTCTACGGCGTTTGCACGAAAATCGCCGGCAAGACCTCAGACGTGAGCATTGCGATCGAGGCCGGCCGCCGGGTCGCCGAACAGATGGGCGGCACCCCGGTTGTCGATGTCATCCCGCGTTTCGACCCGCGGGCGATGACCGCGATGGTCGCGCCGCGCGAGAACAATCCGCTGATCGAACAGGACGTCGTTTTCTTTCCCGACTATCAACCGATGCCCGCCGGAAAGGGCCGCGCCATGAGCCAAGAGAAGATTCCCGCACTAGGTTTCATCGAAACGCAAGGTTTCACCGCCGTCTTCGAGGCGATCGACACCGCCTGCAAGGCGGCGAACGTCGAGGTCGTCGGCCGCGAGAAGCTCGGCGGCGGCTACATCACCGTAATCATCCGCGGCGACGTCGCGGCCGTCAACGCGGCCGTCGAGGCGGGCAAAGTCAAGGTCGCCGATCTCGGAAAGCTGATCGCCGCCCACGTCATCGCTCGCCCCAGCCCAATGGTCCTCGGCCTGCTGCCAAGGCCGGCGTGACGGTCCCCGAATAGCCGGGAGCTAACAGCTCCCGGAGAGCAATCGTAGATCTTCCCACCTTCCGGGAGCTGTTAGCTCCCGGCTATCCTGGTCTCCTCTTTCTTTTGCTTTACCGCGCGGCTCTGGTACAATAGAATCCAAGGATTCTCGTTCCGCCCCCTTGCCTTGGAGTCACGATGAAAGTGGGCCGCCGACTGTCGATCGCAATCGCGCTGATCGTCGCCGCGGGGATATTCCCGTCGCCGGCCGTCGGCCAGGCGCCGTACACGATCACCGTGAAGCTGCTGGCCGACAACAAAGAGCCGACCTTGCAGCGGATCTGGGAGAAACGCTATCGGGATCGCTTGGCCGCGGCCTCCGACGTCATCGAACGCTGCTGCGGCGTGCGGTTCAAGATCGTGGCGGTCGATACCTGGACCTCGAACGACGACATCCACGATCTCAATCAACTCATGGAAGACTTCATGCGCAAGGTCAGGCCGGAACCGGCGCAACTGGTCATCGGCTTCACGGCGCAATTCCGCTCGCTGCGAGACGACAAGCACATCGGTGGAGCGAGGGGCCCGTTTTGCCCCTACGTCCTGATCCGCGAATGGGGCCGCCAGGTCACCGATCCCGAACGCCTGGAGATACTCACGCACGAGTTAGGGCATTACCTGGGCGCGGTCCATTCGCCCGAGCCCAAGTCGGTAATGCGGCCCGACCTGTCTGATCGGCAATCGCGGGCGCGCGGGTTCCAGATCACATTCGACGCCCGTAATACCGAGGTGCTTCGCGTGGTGAGCGAGGAGCTTCGCAAACGCCCGCTGGGCCACCTCGCGCAGCTTTCGCCGGAGGCCAAGGAGCGCGTCAGGCCGGTGTACCAGTCGCTTGCCGCCGCGCTGCCCAACGACCCGGCGGCGCCGCGCTACTTGGCCATGTTGGACCAGTCGCTCGGCGTGGCCGGCGACGCCTCCGAGCGCGTCCAGGCCGTGCTGGCCGGAGCGAGGAGCGCGGTGCAAGCGGTGACCGACGCCGCGGCCGACAATCGGCTCTTGCCCGAGAAAACCGGCGTCGCCGGCGGCGCCGTCCGACTCCGCGGCGACGAGCTGGCCGAGTTGTACGTGCGCCGGGCCGCGGCGGCGGTAAGGCAACTTCCGCAAAACGTCGGGCCCGCCGCTTTCTTGTTGGGAATCGGCGTCGCCCTGGACGACTCACCCCTGCTGCCGAGCACGCCGATCGTGGGCGTGTATTGGCGGCAAATCGAGCCACAGTGGGCGCGGACCACGCGGGTGGCGCTGCTCGGCTCGCCGACGATGCGCGGGCGGCACGACTGGGCCCAGCACTTCGCCGTCTCGGCGGCGCTGGCCGTTCTTATCGGACCGCAGAACGCCGAAGCGGCTGGAGTCGTCAAGGAGATTTCCGATTCGCGCGGCGGCAGCGGCTTCAGCTTCGCCGATTTGTCGGCCGACATAGCCGGCATCCAGTTCGCCCGCGCCGTCGGCGAGGGCCGCGCCCCGCTGGCCCGCTTGGAGAAAGGTTTTCTGGTGCGGGATTTTCTGCCCGATCCGAGCGGACTAAAGGAGGGAATCGCCTGGGGCGATTTCGTGGAAAGCTACGGTTTTCCCCCGGACGCGCGGTTGACCCGCGAGCGCGAATCGCTGCTAAAGCGAATCCTCGCCATGCCGGGCTACAAGAGTCCCCCGGTCGAGACGACGCTCCGCAAGTGATCGTGACCACCACGTTCTCTGTTTAGCCGCCGCGTCCACGCGGCGCAGAATCGCCCGCAGCCGCAGCGCCGCGTGGACGCGGCGGCTAAACGGTTCGGAGGCGACCGTCATAATCCGTTGCTGCAACCCGGCAATCCGGCCTATGGCTAGTCGGGCGGCAATCGGCTAGAATGGGAGCCGTTGCTGACAGGCACGCGGCACCCTTGTTGTCAGCCCTTTTGTTTCCCGCCATCCTCCACCCTCCTGAGGACACGCATGATGCGATTACAGCCCATCCGACTCGCGTTCGCCGTGTTCGTGGGGGCTATTGTCGCAACGGCCGCACCGGCAGCCGCTTCGGCCGCGGAGCCGATTGCGGAGGCCGGTTTCCACATCCACTGGGCAGAGCAGGCGTTTTCGGCAGCGCCCGCGTCGCCGCCTTCTGCCGTGCCCTTCTCCTTCGTATACGGCGGGCGACGTTCGTCGGAATTGCTCGGCAAGTGGAAACGCACCGTGACGGAGGAGCCGGCGGCCGGCGGCAAGCAGCGGCGCATCTTGACGTTGACTGACCCGGAAACCGGTCTGGAAGTACGTGCCGTCGCCACGGTCTACACCGATACGCCCAGCGTCGAATGGACGCTGTATTTCACGAACAAGGGCGAAAAGGACACGCCGATCCTGGAACAAGTGCGGGCCGTTGACGCGACGGTGAAATCGGGCGTTTCGACGGGCGTGAAGCTCCTCCGTCTGGTCGGCAGCCCCTGCCGCGTCGACGATTGGCTGCCGTTCGAGAATGTCATGAAGCCCGGCGAGCCGATCGCTTTCGCCCCCGTTGGCGGGCGTTCGTCGAGCGACGCCAGCCCGTTCTTCAATCTCCAGTGGCCCGGCGGCGGCGTGATTACGGCCATCGGCTGGTCGGGGCAATGGGCGGCAAACGTCGAATGCAGCAAAGACGGCCGCCTCAACGTGTCGGCCGGAATTCAGACGATGCACCTGAAGCTGCATCCCGGCGAAACGATCCGCAGCCCGCGGATCATGCAGCTCTATTGGTCGGGCGACGACCCGTGGCGCGGCTACAACCAGTTTCGCCGCGTGATGTTCGCCCACGTCATGCCCCGGATCGACGGGCAATTGGTGGTTCCGCCGATCGTGCATTTGAGCACCTCGTTCTACGAATTGAACAACAGCACGGAAGCCAACGTGCTTTCGCACTTGGAGGCTGCTAAGGGATTGGGCTTTGAGGTCTTTCTGGCTCGACGCCTATTGGATCAAGGGCGGTTTCCCGGATGGGGTCGGCAACTATGGATTTCCGATCAAACGCGTCGAGCCGCTTGGATCGTTTTCCTCGCGGTCTGCGGCCGATCAGCGACGCCGCCCACCAGGCCGGCATGAAGTTTCTCGTTTGGTTCGAGCCGGAACGGGTCAGCCGGGGAACGTATCTGGCCAAGGAGCATCCCGAATGGGTCATTTCGCCGGCCGGCGACGGCAGCGGGCTTTTCAACCTCGGAACTCCCGCCGCCCGGGAATTCATGACCAAGTACCTGGTCGAGGTCATCAAACAGTACAAGATGGACTGGCTGCGGATCGACTACAACATCGACCCGCTCGGGTTCTGGCAGTTCCTCGACAAGAAAGACCCCGACCGCGTCGGCATGGCTGAAATTCGCTACATCGAAGGGCTTTACCGCATGTGGGATGATCTGAGGGCCGCGTATCCTCAACTGGCGATCGACGATTGCGCCAGCGGCGGCCGCCGCATCGACCTGGAGACCATGTCCCGATCCACTCCGCTGTGGCGCAGCGACAACACCTGCGACATGCTCGATCACAAGCCGCAGACCGTCGTGTTGGCGGCGATGAAGAACCAGATCGATGACCGCCGGACTGAGCCGTTACGTGCCGTTGAGCACGTGTGGCCAGATGGGATCGTCGCCGTATCTGTTCCGCAGCGGCATGAACGCCGGGATCAGTTTCGGCGAAGACTGCCGCCCGCCCGGCTATCCGCGCGAGCAACTCAGGCAGGCGATTGCCGAAGCCAAGCGACTGCGGCCGTATTTCTTTGGCGATTTTTACGCGCTTGGGTCCGGTGACGGCTCGGCCGGCGGACTGGTGCGTGCTTCAATATCATCGGCCGCGGGAGCAGGACGGCATGGTGATGGCTTTCCGCCGCGAAGCTTCGCCCGACGCGGTTCACGCGGTCGAGCTTCGCGAGATCGATCCGGCGGCCGACTACGACGTGACGCAGGCATACGGCTACGAGCCGTCGGCGCCGAAGCGAATGAAGGGCGCGGAGCTTCGCTGGCTGAAGTTGCACGTCGACGAGAAACCGGGATCGCTGGTGATCGAGTATCGAAAAGTCAAATCATAAGAATTTCATTCGTTACAAGGAGACTCCAACATGCAACGTGTGATGTACTGCCTCGCGACGCTTCTTTTGCTCTTGCCCATGACGCCGGCCCTGCGCGGCGAGGACTTGAACGTGCCGCCGGAGACGATCGGAGGAGGAACGCCGAGCCTGATGATGCACCGTTATCTGACCGGCCAGGTGAAACAAGCGATCGGTCGTTGGAAGGACGACTACGAGAAGCGGAAAACGCCCGAGCAGATTGCCGCCTACGAAAAACGCCTTCACGATAAGTTCATCGGCGCCGTCGGCGGCCTGCCCGAGCGAACGCCGTTGAATCCCAAGGTCGTCGGCACGGTCGTGCGGAAGGGCTATCGCGTCGAGAAGGTCATTTTCGAGAGCCAGCCGAAGCACTACGTCACCGGGCTGCTGTTTTTGCCCGACTGCAAAGCGCTTCAAACCGCCCTATCCGGGCGTACTGGTGCCGTGCGGTCATGCGTTCGAGGCCAAGGGGTACGATGCCTATCAGTCGATGGGCGCCCTGCTGGCCCTTAACGGCATGGTCGCGTTCGTCTTCGATCCGATCGATCAGGGCGAGCGCGGGCAATACATGGGCAAGGACGGTTGGCCGAAACTCTGGGGCATCGACGCTCACACCCAGATCGGGATGTGCAGCATCCCGTTGGGATGCAACACCGCCCGCTTTGAAATCTGGGACGGCATCCGCGGCATCGATTACCTCCAATCCCGGCCCGAGGTCGACGGAAAACGCATCGGCTGCACCGGCAATAGCGGAGGCGCCACGCAAACCAGCTACCTCATGTCGTTGGACGACCGCATCCACGCCGCCGCGCCCAGTTGTTATCTTACCAGCACGGAGCGAGAAATGGAGCTTCGCGGCGCCGACGACGCCGAACAGCAGATCTTCAACCAACTGAACACCGGCCCGCACGAGGCCGATTTCATCATGATGCGGGCGCCGTCGCCGGTGCTGGTGATGTGCGCCACGCACGATTTCTTCGATCCGGCCGGCACCTGGGACAGCCTCCGTTACGCCAAACGCCTGTTCACGCGGATGGGATTCCCCGAGCGCGTCGACATCTTGGAAAACGACGCCGGGCACAACTACGATCCCGTTCAACGCGAGGGGGCGGCGCGGTGGATGTCGCGATGGCTCCTGCATAAAGACCAGGTGATCGTCGAGCCAAATATCGAACTCCTCAGCGAAAAGGAATACACCTGCACGCCCGACGGCAAGGTAATGTCGCTGCCGGGCGCACGCTCGATCTACGATTTGAGCGAAGACTACGAAAACGAGTTGGCTAAGCAACGCGAGTCGTCCTGGGCAACGGGCAACCGCAAGGTCCTGCTCGAAGACGTGCGAGGCGCGGCCGGCGTGCGTAAATTGGCCGACTTGCCGAAGCCGCGCGTGGAAACGCTCGATACGATCGCGCGAACAGGCTACAAGATCGAGAAGCTCGTGATCCGGCCCGAGGAGGGCATCGCGCTGCCGGCGCTGCTGTTTCTGCCCGAAAAACGAGAGGGCGGCCGTGTGGTGCTGTATCTTCACGACAAGGGCAAGGCGGCCGAGGCGGGCGTCGGCGGCCCCATTGAAAAACTCGTCTCGGCCGGCGACGCCGTCTTGGCGGTCGATCTACGCGGCAACGGTCAAACGCAATCGACCACCCCCGGCTTGTACGGCCCCGACTTCCAGGACGCGCAGATCGCCTACATGATGGGCCGCTCGGTCGTCGGGATGCGGGCGGAGGACGTGCTGGTCTGTGCCAAAGTCGTACTCGATCGGGCATCGAGCGACCCGAAGGGCGCCGTCGATCTGGTTGCCATCGGCAACATCGGCATTCCCGCCCTCCACGCCGCCGCCCTGGAGCCCGATCTGTTCCATAGCGTCAAGCTCCGCCGCATGTTGGTCTCCTGGTCGAACATCGTTCATCACCGCGTGAACACCTCTCCGATCATGGGCAGCCTGATTCACGGCTCGCTTCGACATTACGATCTCCCCAATCTGGAAGCCACCCTCGGCAAGAAGCTCATGATCGAGGAGCCCGTGAACGTCGTGGGCGCAGCCATCCGGGATGGTAAATGAAGCGGTACTATGTCACCACGCGAAGTCGCTTATTGACAAGGCGTGCTTTGACCTTCACGTCTACCCTAGCACGAGGGAAAATCATGAGGTTGACGGGTTTTGCTCGCGTGGCGGCCCTGCTGTCGTTGTCTGTCGTCTGCCGCGCGACATTTGCCGCGTCGGCGTTCGAAGTATCCGTGCGGCCGGAGGAGCAGTGTGCGGCTCGAAGATGGTCGGCGGCGATGTTTGCAGGAAACTGCGATCGAAACGCGCCTGCCTGCGGACTGGCCGTAATCCGAAACTGGGGCCGTGTCCAGAAGAATGCCCGCTACGGCCAGCCGATGACCATCGCCGGAAAGAGCTACGCCCGCGGGCTGTTTTGTCATGCACCAAGCACGGTGCGAGTGCGGCTGCCGGGACCGGGCAAGACGTTTCAGGCTGTCGTCGGGGCCGACGACGCTTTGCAGCACGACGTGCGCGACTATGCTAGCGGCCCGCTCTGGCCGCAACTGACCTTCGTTGTGAAAGCGGGCGGAAAGGAGATCTTCAGGTCGAAATCTGCCCTCGGCCACGACGCACCCGGACTGCCAATTACCGTGGACTTGGCCGGAGC
The DNA here is from genome assembly GCA_963719005.1 of uncultured Planctomycetia bacterium. Classification (GTDB taxonomy): domain Bacteria; phylum Planctomycetota; class Planctomycetia; order Pirellulales; family Thermoguttaceae. Next base: position 270,088 of record CAVRAR010000008.1, on the reverse strand, counting down.
GACCGAATTCACGCTCGAGGTATCGAACGACCCCAGGATCGAGAAACCAAACAAGGCCGCCGGCGACAGACCTCTCACCTCGGAGACAAGCGACTGGGGCGACGCCGACTGGGCCGATGCAAAGGTGATCTTGCAGAACGGCAAGACCATGTTCGTGGACGAGTTGCCGATGCCGCTACAGATGACGAAACCCGACCCGCAATTCCCCCCCTTCTCTTTCGTTTACGCAGGCGAACACTCGTCTTCACTGCTCGACTCGTGGAAGCTGGAGAGGTCGTCGACGAAGCTGGATCGAGGCCGCAACCGGCACACGCTGACTTACACAGACCCAAAGACCGCGCTCGTGGTGCGATGCGTGGGAGTGGAGTATCTCGACTATCCAACAGTCGAATGGACTTTGTATCTCAAGAACACAGGTTCAAGGGACACGCCTCTGATTGAGAATATCAAGGCTCTGGATGCGCGGTTCAAGCGGGGGCCGGACTCTGAGTTTCTCCTGCACCATAGTCTGGGCAGTTCCTGCCGCATCGACGACTACCGGCCTCTGGAGTCGGTGCTTCCGCCCAAGACGGCGAAGCGGTTTTCGCCGCTGACCGGATATTCGAGCGACCCGGTCATGCCCTATTTCAACGTCGAGTCCGGCTCCGGCGAGGGTGTACTCGTGGCGGTTGGCTGGCCAGGCCAGTGGGCCGCCGAGTTCGCGCGCGACGAGGCTGACGGCCTGCGGGTGTCGGCGGGGCAGGAAACGACCAAGTTCACGCTCCATCCCGGCGAGGAGGTCAGGACTCCGTTGATCGTGCTCCAGTTCTGGCAAGGCGGCTGGATACGTTCGCAGAACATCTGGCGAAGATGGATGCTCGCCTACAACGTGCCCAGGCCGGGCGGAAAGCCGCTGCCGCCGATGCGCTCCGCCATGAACTGCGGAACCTACGGCTATACGGGCACCACCGAGGAGAATCAGAAACTGTATATCGACCGCTACGCGCAAGAGGGCTTCCACTTGAACTGGTGGTGGATTGACTACGGTTGGCACAGCGGCACGCCGTTGTGGAAGCCCGACACGAAGCGATACCCGAACGGCGTGAGAGCGGTGACCGACCTCGCGAAGAAGCACGGCATGAAGACGATCGTGTGGTTCGCGCCGGAACACAACCCGCCGCGGGCCGAAGACGGTGGTGACCCAAAATGGACCCTTACGGGACCGTGTGACGAGCCACTGGCTCGCGACAGCAACGTCTCGGTGATCGACTTCGGCAACCCGGCGGCCCGGAAGTGGCTGACGGATCTTATCGACGCCCGCATCACGACCGAAGGCATTGCCTGTTACCGGCACGACACGGGTTGGGGACCGCTGCCCGCCTGGAAAGCACACGATGCGAAAGACCGCCAGGGAATTACGGAGAACCACTATGTCGCCGGCTTCCTGGCGTTTTACGACGAGCTTCGCCGCCGCCATCCCGATCTCTTGATCGACAACTGCTGTCGCGGCGGACGCCGGAACGACCTGGAGACCATGCGCCGCTCTGTCCCCCTCTGGCGAAGCGATTGGACCGAGGAGGTCGGCGAACAGTCCATGACCTACGGCATCTCTTTCTGGCTTCCCTTCTATGGCGCGGGGATGGAAACCGACAATCTCTTTACGATCCGCAGCCTCATGTCTCCTTCGACGGCAATGGTGCCCGATGCGCGAAACAAGAACACCGACTTCGCGCCCGCACGACGCCTGCTGGAACAATTGAGAGAGCTGCAGCCAAATATGCTGGGCGATTACTACCCGTTGACGCTGTATACGACTGCCCCCGGCACGTGGATTGCTTGGCAGTTTGACCGCCCAGCAGATGGCCAGGGCATGGTCCAGGTTTTCCACCGAGCAGGCGAGCCCGCCGGAAACGTCTACTCCGAAGCCGTCAATTTGAGGCTGCAAGCCCTCGACGCCGCCATGGTCTATGAAGTCAGAAACATCGACGAAACGGCGGTCGCTCGCGTGACAGGGCGCGATCTGATGCACAAGGGCATACACGCACAAGCCGGCGACGGCCCGTTGGCGTTGGTGTTCACCTACAAGGCCGTCAACTAGCGTCATCAGACATTAGCACGCTCGGTTTTGTTGACCCCGATCGCGTTGCGGATTTGCCGTAACATTGCAAGCCACTCGGGTGCTGTTGCCGGCACTTCCCCGAATGGCCGCCGAGGACTATACTATCGCCGTCGTCCCGATGTAGCGAAGCTCGCCGACCCGCAAACGGCCTGTTGGATGTCGCAGAGGTTTCCCAGGCGATTTACGAACTACAAACCCCTAACCACTCATCACCCATGTCCGCCGATCTGAAACTGGCCGATTACATCCGCAACATCCCGAATTTTCCGAAGCCGGGCATCCTCTTTCGCGACATCACGCCGCTGCTGGCCAATCCGGCGGCGTTTCGCCGGGCCGTGGTCGATATGGCCAATCCATTTCGCACCGCGAAGATCGACGTGGTCGCGGCTGCCGAGGCCCGCGGATTCATCTTCGCCGCTCCCGTCGCCCTGGAACTGAACGCCGCGCTGGTTCCCATCCGCAAGCCGGGCAAGCTCCCCTTCCACACGCAGTCGCTCTCCTACGACCTCGAATACGGCTCGGACACGCTGGAAATCCACGCCGACGCCATCGCCCCCGGCGCGAAGGTGCTCGTGGTTGACGATCTGCTGGCCACTGGCGGCACGGTCGAGGCATGCTGTCGGCTGGTCGAGAAAGTCGGGGGCGTGGTCGCCGGCTGTTCCTTCCTGATCGAGCTGGCCGAGTGCAAAGGCGCCGCTCGCATCGCGCAATACAAGACGGTCAGTCTGGTCAAGTATTGATCGTTGAAGAAAAAGGGGACAGGTCCGATTTGCCGGAACGGCCCAGAGGGTGCTTCGCACAAATTGGACCTGTCCCCTTTTTCCCAGAACGATTTACCGTCCGAAGCCGACGAAGAAGCTGAACAGTTCGCTCTGGTCGCCGGGCTGCCAGGAGATCGGGAAGGCGAAGTCCAAGGCGATCGGCGCCGGGCCCATCGCCGGCACGCAGATTCGCAGTCCGAAGCCGGGCGCCACGCGATAGCGGTTCGACCAGTTGTTGATCGTCGGCTCGACCGTGCCGCTGTCGCAGAACACCACGCCGCGCACCATGTCGTCGGCGGTGATGGGAAACATGTATTCGGCCGAGGCGAGCAACTCGAAGTTGCCGCCGACCACGATGTTCTGGCCGGTGCTCGGGCCGATTTCCTGCGGCGACGCCCCGCGAAACTGGAAGCCGCGGATGCTGGAAAAACCGCCGGCGTAGAAGCGGTCGTAAATCGGCGTGTTGTCCCCCTCCCAGCCGGAGCGGGCCGAAAGGGTCAGCACGTGTCGGCCGGAGCCGTCGGGCCGCTCGTACAACGTGAAGTACTTCCGCAGATCGACCTGCGCCCGCGGATATTGGAACGAACCCAACACCTCTTGCACCGATCCCTCGATCAAATATCCTTCCGTGGCGAGGAAGGCGTTATCGCGTTTGTCCATGCTGGCGGACAATTCGAAACTGTGCATGGCCAGATCGCGGCCGACGACCGCCGCCAGGTCGGGCAAGAACGGGTCGATCGGGTTCGTGATGTTGATCTTCGCTCCGCTATAGGCGACGCCGACCGAAAAGGCGGGAGTGAACTGATAGCCGAAACCGATGCGGCCGCCCAGCCGCTGGTCGGTGTATTCGTTGTAGATGCGGTTGTAGTAGTACCCGTTCAGCGACATGCTCACCTGCGAGCCGAACATGTACGGCTCCTGGAAGGTGACCATGTAGCGTTGGACCTGCGTGCCGGGGACGGCCTCGATTCGAAATCGTTGTCCGGCGCCGCGCCACGCCGTGGCGTTGCGAACGTCTTCCCAACTCGTCGGAAACTTCGTCCAGTCGAAGTTCTGCTCGTCCAACACGATCGAGCCGACCAGGCCCGCGTCCGAGTTGATTCCCACGCCGAACATCAATCGGCCGGTCATCGTCTCCTCGGTGCTGATGTTGATGCCGAGGGTTCGCGGGGGCGGGCCGCCGTCGGGCGGACCGTCGCGGAACGGAGAATTCTCGCCGAAGATCGGGCCCGGCACATAAGTGCCGTCCGGAGTGACCACCGCTCGCTCGGGCCCCTGACGCGGCCATTGGTCGTTGCCGACCTTCGGCGACGGCGCGACCGGCGCGGCCAATGGATCGGCGGAAGCCGGCGGCGCCGGGGCGGACGCCGCGGCAGGAGGATTGTCGGCGTTCGCCGCGGCGGCTTCCGAAGGGCCCCACCAGCGCAGCGATTGGTCGCTGGTAGCCGGATTCACCCGGCCGGGATCGGGCGTGTATTGCGTCAGAATCACCCGATCGCGCGGCTGCCGCTCCGCCGCGCTTTGCGCCAGGGCTTGCGAGTACTCTCGCACCTTCTGACTGAGATCCCCGCTCGTTTCTGCTCGCTGTTGGGTGGCTGCCGGAGCCGTCCAACGCAGGTTTCCAGAAGCTGCTTGTGGTGCAGGCGAGACGTCTGCATTGTAAGACGCGGAATCTCCGGGGGCGGAATTGCACGGCAGCGGGCGGCTCTGCCAGCCGTCGTCCGGCGCCAAGTACTGCAATCGACCGTCTTGTTGCTTCGCCCGGGCAAGCGCCTCGGCGTATTCCTGGGCCTTTTCAACAAGATCGGACGAAGCAGAAGAGACGGCAGGCGCCGCTGCCGCTTGCCGTTGGCTCGGGGCGTCGCCGCGGCTTTCGTCGGGCTGAGCAGGCGGATCTTCGCGCGGGCCGATGTAGCGGCCGCAATCGAGTGTCAGGTCCAATTCTCGATCGCGCGAGTTGGAATCGGGGCTCTGGCCGCGGAACCTGGCGCCCGACCGCCGGCCGGCGCTTGGTTTCTCGGCCATTTGTTGTTTGTCATCGTCTTCCTGATCGCCGTTGTCGCGGTCGGGCGCGTTGAACGTGATCTTCGGGGCGTTGCCCTGGGCCGGATTGCTCTCGAACAGCCCCGATCGCTTCAATGCCGTCTCGCTGTCGCGAATTTGCCGGATATCGACGATGTCGCCGGGCTTGAAGAACAGCCGGTTTCGCACCGTGTTCTCCTGCGTGTGCGAATACTCGCCCTTGATGCGAATGTTAATCTTGCCGACGCGGTAGCGGTCGCCCTCGCTGATGTTGTAGACCAGATCGAGTTGCCCCGGCTCTTCCAGGAATCTGGGGTCGGGCTTGATGTCGGCGAACACGTAGCCGACCCCGCCGTACTTGTCCTGAAGCGAGCGGATGTCGGCGGTCATGCTGGTCTGATTGAAGTACTCGTTGTTCTTGAGTTTCAGGTCGGCCAGAAGCTCCGCAGTGCTGTATTTCTTGTTGCCGATGACCGACACGTTGCGGACCTTGTAGCGCTGTCCCTCGTCGATCACGAAGAGGATCATCGCCCACTTCCCGTTTTCGCTGAATTTCAACTCGCGTCCGATCCTGGCGCGGAAGAAGCCGAGCGCGCGATAGTAGGCCGTCAGCTTCTCGACGTCTTCATCGAGCTTCTTGCGGTCGAATTCGCCGCCGAAAATGTAGAGAAACGGGCGGCTCGTTTCGATTTGCGTTCTTAGCCGGTCGTCGCTGGCGATTGTGTTGCCGACAAAGTTTGTGCTCCACACGCACTGCTTGACCCCTTCGTCGATGACGAAAATGGCTCGGCGATCCTCGAGCTTGCTCCCTTCCAACAGCGTGACCATCGCGTCGTTGAAGCCGCGCTTGTGGTAGAGGTCTTCGATCTTTCGCCGCGCCTCCTCGATGGCGTTCGGATCGGCCGGATCGCCGACCTTCAACTCGGCTTCCTTCTGCAGCGTTTTCCGCCGAATTTCGTAACAGCCGATGAACTTCACGTCCTTCAACATCGGGCGCTCGACCACCTCGAAGATCACCACGCGACCGCCGGGAACTTTCTGCCAGTAGGTCTTCACGTTGATGAACTGATGCGTGTGGTCGAGGCGGCGGACGTCTTCCGCGATCAATTCCAGGTTGAACGGCCTGCCGGCCCGCGTGCGGATGCTCGGCAGGATTTTTTCCAGCGGCAGCGATTTGTTGCCTGCGATCTTCACGTCAACGACGTTGTCGGGCGGCGAGGCGGCGGCCAGCGAGTCGTTCGGCGCGGGACCGACCGGGGCGGGAGCCGGGGCGGTCGGAGCCGTCAACTGCGGCCCGACTTGTCCCGCGGCTTGCGGATGCGCCCACGCAAGGGCGGCGACGAACGCCGTCAGGCATAGCCATTTCAGCGCGCTGCGGTGGGGCAGACATTCCTGCCTGCCAAATGTGCCGCGTTTTTTTCGGCAGACAAGAATGTCTGCCCCACCGGACACATTGCCCCTATGCCCCGTGCGGCGAGAAATGCCATCCAGCCAAAATCGGCGATCCTGGCGCGAAGAGGTGTGCAGGTTGGCCATCCGTGGCCCTTTCCGCTGTGGTTGAACGTCTTTTCGATGGCTTTACTACGCCCGGCCGCGCGCGGGAGTTCTCCCGCGGTCGATAAGGTTGCATAGAAATACCCAAACTGGCCTGTCAGGACAAGGGGAATTAGCAGGTCTGAATGGAGAATGGAAGGATGGGAAGCGCTGGTAAATTGGCGCGAGCGAAAAGAAGAGGAATCAGGTGGGCGATGAGGGGCTCGAACCCCCGACCTCCTCGGTGTAAACGAGGCGCTCTAACCAACTGAGCTAATCGCCCCCGCTGCCTAACGCAATCTCGCATCGTAATTGCCGCCATCAATCGCGTCAAGCCGGGCGATCGTCCAACTGGCCGTCGGCGGCACGGGCCAGACGCCCGTGCCACCAACGTGTTGACGTGATACGCAGATTAACCCAGCAGCGACTGGAGGTTGTCTTCCCCGGCCAATCCTGGCTCGCCATCCAACAGCGGGATGGTCGACTTCGAGGCGCGGTCGGAGAAATCGAGCACGGCCAACGGATCGAACGGCATCCACATTGGCGTGGCCGAAAGGGCTCCCGCCAGCAGCGAACCGCCGTTGAACGCCCAGGCCAGATAGCCGGCGGAAACGACGCCCAGTCCGACCAGAATGCTCTCGTCGCGTCGCAGGGCCGCCCCCTCCTGAACCGGCTCGTTCGCATTCTGCACGTCCGCCAAGAACTGGCCCTCCTTCACCGTCTTGACATCCTTGACGTCGTCCATGTCGGTCGTTTGCCGGGCGTCGCCGTGATTCACGACGCGTTGCGAGGCTCGCTCGCCGCCGCCGGCGTCGGGGCGGGACAGAACCATGTTCTGCACGGCGTTCGTCCCGAACAATGCGTTGACCTGAGCGTGGTCGGACTGCTGCGTCTTGCCGCTTCCCTGAGAGTCGTGCAGCAGATTGGTCGCCGCCAACATCGAGGCCGGCTGATTCATCACGCCCATGCGAGATTGGAAACGTGCGCCGCTGTCGCCCGGTTGGAAGTTCGGGTCGATCATCTGCTGCACGTACAGGGTTTTGGTGGTTTCCTGTGCGCCGCCGATGCCCTGGTAGTTCACGTCGCCGCGGTCGTTGACCGTTAGCTGGATTCCGCCGTTCGACGAGGAGGACTTCAAGTACAAGCCGTCCAACGCGTGGTTGATGGCGTCGAGCGTGCCGCGGACCATGATAAACGTGCTTTGGATGGGACTTCCAGCGAGGATTTGCAGTCCGTCCGTCGTAGCGAGGGTGAACGCGCTCTCGTTCGTTCTGATTGTCATATCGGCCGGATCGTTGCCGATGTCCGGATCGCTTACGCTGATCGCGTTGCCGTTGGCCGAGGAGAAGGTGATCCGCATCGGGTCGCTCCCCGACAACAGCGGCATCGTTATCACCGGCGGGTCGTTGACCGCGACGAGACCGACGGACACTGTCTTCCCGGCATTCTGCGACATGTAGGCGCTGCCCGTGTAACCGAGCGAGAGGTCGTTGACGCGGATATGAATCTGGGTCGTGGCGTCGAGTTGGAAATCGGCGGGCGTGAATTTCATGCCTTCCAGTGCCGCATTGACGTCGGCGATCGTGCCGGTGAACGTCATGGCCGCCCCGTCGGGACCGCTGCCGGGGGCGAATGTCAACCCCTTGACGCCGCTGAGCGAAAGCGTGCCGAAGTCGGCCGACAAGGTCACTTGAACGGGAAGATTGCCGACGAAGGAGTCGCTAATCGAAATCCCGTTGCCGTTGGCTTCCGAAAAGACGATCGACTGATGCTCATCGACCGTCAGGGAACTTGGCGAGGCGATCGTGGGCGGAGTGACGAACGTCGTCTTGATGGCGACGGTGTCGGTCGTCGTCTTGGGGCCGCCGATCCCGCTGTGCCCCAAGTCGTCGGTGCTGATCGTAAGGTAAGCCGTGCCTTCGAAATTGCTCCTGGCTTGGAACTGCATGCCGTCGAGGGCGGCGTTGATGTGCGCCATCGTGTCTTCGATGGTGATCGTAGAGGTTCCATTGCCCGTGAAGAACGCCAGCCCATCGGTGCTGCCCAAGGTCAACGTACCCTGATCGACGGAGAGGGTGACTTGGACGGGGTTATCGCCCGCATCCGGATCGGAAACGTGGATTCCATTGCCGGCAGCGTCCGAGAAGGTCAGCGGGTACTGCGTCAGCGCACTTTGCAGAGGAGGAACGTTATTCACCGGCGGATCGTTGACGGCGGTGACGTGGATCACAACGTCACTGGAAGCGGTCTGCGGGCCGCCGGTTCCGCAATGGCCCAGGTCGTTCGTTACGATCGACAGGGTGGCGGGACCATCATAATTGTCCTCGGGCTTGAACTGCAAACCGTCGAGCGATTCGTTAATGGCGGTCATGCTTCCCGTCATTGTGATCGTGCTCTCATCGACGCCCGTCTCCCCATCGGCGAGCGTCACTCCGCTCGTGGAAAAATCGACGTTGCTGAGCGTCATCGTCCCATGATCGCACGTCAGCGTCACCTGGACGGGCAAGTCGCCCGCGTCCTCGTCGCTGACGGAAATCGGATTTCCGGTGGCAGTCGAGAATATCAGGGTTTGATGTTCGGTGACGCTCTGGTCGCCGGGGACCGCATTGACCGGCGGGATGTTCGGACCGGTCACGTCGATGGTGACGGTGCTGACGGTGGTCTGCGGGCCGCCCATGCCGCCGGTGTCGCTCGAAACGATTTGCAGGACTGCCTCACCGCGGAAGTTGACGTCGGGCATGAACACCAGCCCATTCAAGGCCGAATTGATGGAACTGGCGGTGCCTTGGAAGGTCAGCATGGCATCGTCGCTGCCGTCGCCGGCCAACATCGTCAAACCGTCGGCGCCGCTGAGGCTGAGAGTGCCGTTGGTGACCGAAAGCGTGACGGTCAACGGGTCGCTGCTGCTCGAATCGACGTCGCCGACGCGAATTGGGTTGCCGCTGGCCGACCGGATCGACACGTTGTCGATAAAGGACGTCCAGTTCACTCCGGTGGTCTCGCCGGCAAAGGTTATGGTGTGGGTGCCGGCCGTTACCGCGAAGGAATCGGTCTGGTAAGACTGATAGTATGGCGTGTTCGGCGTGATCGTGGCAACCTTTACGCCGTCAATCAGGACGTCGATCGGATTGCCGCCGCCGTAGGCGTTTCGGTAGGCGGCGAGCAGGCTGATCGTGTAGTCGCCGGCCTCGGCGAAGTATACATCTTGCGAAATCGTCCCCTGCCCCTGGATGAAGGCAGCGTTATTGCCATTCAAGGCATCAGGGTTGTTGAAAGCGCTGTCGTTGGAGGCGATGCCGCTTCCGCCATTGGCGCTTGCGTCGGTGAAGGTCCAGCCGTCGCTGGTCCCGCCGTACCAATAATCGCCCCAGCGGGTGTTGGGCGACTCAAAACTGCTGTTTTCGACCGGCACCGATACGTAATCCGCAATGGTCAGCGGCGTGTTCTCGGTCGCGGCTAAGGAAACAGGCTCTGTGACCGTCGGAGCTTGATTGTAGTGGGTGAATTGAGTGCAGGGGATCACTTGCCGTACCACGCTGGGGCTGGACCATTCCAGCTTGAGGGTTTCCCCGCCCTGGTCGTTGTAGTACTGCACGACGATCTGATACCACTGGCCGGCCAACATGTTGATCGAGCCGGAATAAGTGGTTGCGCCTTGATCGCACCAACCATCGATCAGCAGTTGGCCATTGATGTACACCCGCACGCCGTCATCCGCAGTGGCGTAGAACGTGTAGACCTCGGAGGTGTTGGCCTTGACCATTCCCGCCCAGGTGCCGGACCATTCGGCGCCCATAACCCCCGGCGCCGGAGAGTCTTCGTAATTCCAGTTGTCGTTGATCTCGGCGGCGACCCCCGCGGCAACGGGCGTCCCGCTGAGATTGGTGTTGTTGTAGTACTGGGCAACAAGGCCGACGGGACTCTGCTCGGAATAGAAAACCCCCGCGTCTTCGCCGGGCGCGCTGCCGCTCCAAACGACCATGTAGTCGTCGGCCGAGAGCGCCGTAACGGACGAGTTGGCCTGCGACCCGTCGGTCGTCATGTTTACCCTGGTTTGCGGGCCTTCCGCCAGTCCGTTTGCGAGGTATCGCTGACTGTAGACGCCCCATTTGCCCGGGGTGGTCTGGCCGAAGCCCGACCAGGTGACCAGGAAGTCGCCGTGCTCGTCCACGGCCACCGCCGAGTAGTCGGCGGAGCTCACCGGCAAATCGCTTCGCGTGCAGGAGCCGGCAATGGCCGCGGGACCGATGTCGGCGTCGTTCAAGACGAAGTCCGTCGTGCCGTCGATCGCCACATGGCTGAATTGTGCGGTGCACAGGGCACCGGTGTTCAGAGAACCGACTGCCAAGCCTCCCAGGACGGTGTCGCCCATCACGATCGTCTGCGATGAGCCGATTTGTATCCAGTTGACTCCGTTCAGGCTGTAATACCCGCTGAAGCTGTTGCCGACGCGAGTTAGTTTGACCCACACCGAGGTGTCAACGTTGACGAACGCGAATCCATTGAACCACGTGCCGGTGCTGTCGCGCCACTGGAAGGTCACACCTTGCCCAGGCGTGGAAAATACGTAGGCGTAAGGAGAATCGGGGTCGGAACTGTCGCGGAGCATCACGCCCGCCTTGGCGTTGTACGCCGTGGTGGTCATCGAATCGACGTGGGCGATTAGCGTCGCGTCGCCGCTGACGTCTGTGGAGGCGAAATTGCCCTGATCGGAAGACCCGCCAATGTCGTTTCCCGCACCGGAAACGGTGTAGATGGTCTTATCCGCCGTGGCCACCTGGAACTCGCTGCTGCACACGCACGATCCGGCGATGTTCGGCGAGTCGATGTCGTGGTCGGTCAAGGCAAAATCCTTGCTGTCGTTGATCGTCACGTTCCTGAAGGTTGCGGTGCAGGCGTTGTTCGCGTCCCAGGAACTGACCTCGAGGCCGGCCTGGATCGTGTCGCCCATCGCGATCGTCTGCGTCGTGCCGAGTTGTGTCCACGTGACGCCGTCGTCGGTGCTGTAGTATCCGCTGAAGTCGTTGCCGGAGCGGACGAGCTTCACCGTAACCGTGCCGGTGAGATCGCCGGGCGAGTACACGTCGGTGCAGTAGCCGCCGTCGCTGCTGCGCCATTGGAACACGGCCATGTTGTCGGGGTTAACGTAGATCATCGCATGCGCGGCGCTCGGATCCAGGCTGTCGCGGAACATCACCCCGCACTTGGCGAACGTGCCGGTGTCGGTGACTGAGGTCACCTCCGCGGTCATGGTCACGTCGCCGGTGACTTCCGTCGAGGCGTAATTGAACTGGTCGGAGGTGCCCCAGATATCCGAGCCGCAGCCGGTGATCGTATAGGTTGGATCGACGGAGCCGTCGGCGTTGTACTGTTTGGCGAAGATGCCCTGGCCGTTGCCGTCTTGGCCGTCGCTGGTCCAGGACACTACAAAATCGCCGGAAGCGTTCATGCCGATGTTGGCATTGTACTGGTCGCCGGCGGCGGCTGTGTTGACCTTGAATTCCGAACCCACGGCTCCCGATGCATCGAATTGTTGTCCATAGATATCCAAACTGCCGTCCTCGCCCGGGCCTTGCCAAACGACGGTGAAGTTTCCGCTGCCATCGGTGGCCACGCGGGCGAACATCTGATCGCCGGCGGCGGTCGTGTTGACCTGGAATTCCTCCGCTCCCACCTTATCGCCCGACGCGTCAAACCGCTGACCGTAGACGCCCCAGCCGTCGCCGTCCTGTCCCTGGCTCGACCAGACGACCACGAAGCCGCCGTCGGCGTCCATCGCCACCGAGGTGTACATCTGGTCGCCGGCGGTGGTGGTGTTGACCAGAATCTGATCGGTTCTGGCGGAGCCGTCGGCATTGTAGACCTTGGCGCAAACGTCGGCGGAGCCGTCCGCGCCGTTCAGGTCGGTCCAGGTGACGACGAAGGCGCCGTCGGCGTTCATGGCGACGGCGGCATACATCTGATCGCCGACCGTGTGATCGCCGCTGTCGGTCACCGAATTGACCAGGAACTCGTCTCCTTGGGCGTTGCCGAACGCATTGAATCGCCGCGCATAGATGTCCCAGCCGGTGGCGGTTTGGCTGGTCCAGACGACGACGTAGTTTCCCTCGGCGTCCGCGGCCACGGCCTGCGGGCTTTGCCAGGTGGTCTGCTGGATTCCGTCGATGGTCGCGTTCACCACGGGGCCGCCCAGGACGCTGATGTTTACCGTGCTGTCGGCCGTCATCGGGCCTCCGATTCCGCAGTTGCCCAAGTCGTCGGTGTGAACCTGAAGTTCATCGCCGCCGATGTAGCCGGGATTGGCCGTATAGGAGAGCCCGTTCAGGGCCGCGTTGATGTTCGCGATCGTCCCCGTCAAGGTCATGGCGGCGGAGCCGTTGGCCCCGCCGCTGATCGTCAGTCCGGTGGTGGTCTTGAGCGTCAGCGTGCCCTGGCTTACCGTCAACGTCACTTGAATCGGGAAATTGGCGGCGTCGGGATCCCCGACGGTAATGCCGTTCGATCCGGTGGTGGAGAAGATGATCGGTTGGTTCCCATACGTTCCCTGAGTTGTCGAGGGCACTGAATTCCAGGGCGCGTCGTTCATCGCAAGCACGTTGATCGCCAAGACCCTGGTGCTGCTTTTCGGACCGCCGAGACCGACGTTCCCCAAGTCGTTCGTCGTGATTCGCAGGTTGGCCGTCCCCATGTAGCCGGCGTACGGCGTGAACTGGAGGCTGTCGAGGGCCGCGTTGACGTCGGCCAACGATCCTGTAAACGTCATCGCAGTGTCGTTAACGCCGTCTCCATAGGAAAATACCAATCCGTTCTTATCGCTCAGATTCAGCGTGCCGGTATTCACGCCCAGGCTGACCTGAACGAGGGAGTCGGTCTTGGCGATGGATACGTCATCGATAAACACGGTCTTGTCGCTGGTCTCCGTTGCCCCTCGGAAGGTGATCTGATGCGTGCCGGCCGAAACGGAGAAGGTGGCGCTGTAGCCGCGGAAGTCCAAGCTGCTGGGGTTGAACGTGCCAACGCTCACGCCGTCGACCAGAACCGTGAAGGCGTGCTGGCCGCCGTACTGGCGATAAGCCGCCTGGAAGCTGATGGTGTAGGTTCCGGCCTCGGCGAAAGTGACGTTCTGCGAGATAGTGGCGCCGCCTTGGATATAGGCGACTTGCGTGCCGTCAACCGAATTGGGATTACCCATCCCGGCCCCGTTGCCCGCAAGCCCGCTGGAATTGGGCACCGAGCCGCCGTTTGTCCAGTACATGGGTACGAGAGTCCAACCGGGGATTTTCCCATGAAACTGGTCCGAATAATAGCCCGTTCCGTTCGGCGTCGTTCCAGGTTCAAAGAGTTCAAAACCGCCGTTGACAATTGTTACCGACGACGTTTGCGTGTCGATGTCCGGGTCGCCGATGACGATCGCGTTTCCACTGGCCGCCGAGAACGTCAGCGTCTGATAGTCGTAGATGGTCGGCGAGCTGGGAAGTCCGATGGTCGGCGGCTGGTTGACCGCGACGATGGTGATTGGCAATGGGCTATCGGCGGTCTTTCCCGTGCCGAGGTCCGTGGTCGTGATGCAAAGGCTCGCGCCGCCGTTGTGGTTGGTCGTGGGACTGAACGTCAGACCCTGCAATGCCGCATTGATGTCGTTGAGATGTCCCGTGAAGGTGATCGAGTCGTTGTCGGGGCCGTAGACGACGGAACTCAGCCCGCCGACGCCGCCAAGCGTAAGCGAGCCGTTGGTCGCGGCAAGCGTGACCTGCAGCAGGCCGGACTGTGCATCCACGTCGCTGATGGTGATCGCGTTGCCGTTGGCGGCGTTGAAGACCAACGGACTATTCTCGTTGATGGTCTGTGCGCCCGGCAAGTAGTAGACCGGCGATTGATCCTGGTGTGAAAGCACGCCGGCCGGAACCAGTTGGCGGGATTGGCCCGGACCGGACCATTCCAGGTTCACCGAATCCGTTCCGCTGGACTGGCGGTATTCCATGCGGATCGAGTATTGTTGTCCGGCTGTCAAGGTGATTGGCGACGTCGTGGCCGCGGCTTGGGGATCCCAATTGTCGATTACCAGTTGGTTGTTCACCCATAGCCGGCAGCCGCTGTCCGCCGCCGTGTAGAAGGTGTAGTCGCCGGTTTGCGAAATCTGAATCAACCCGTCCCAGCATGCGGACCAGTTGTTCGAGCCGACTCCCGGTGCCGGAGAACCGCCGTCGCTTCCCTCGAAGTTGATGGTGGAGTCGATTTGTGTGGCGACCGGAGTGCCCAACCAGGTGTCGGAGTAGTACGTTGCCACGAGGCCTGCTCTGCTCGATTGCACCGAACCGATCTGGATCGTGTCGGTGGAGCTTCGCGGTCCGCCGTCCGCCGACGGATTCGTCGAGGTGATTTGAATGCTCCCGGATCCCACGTAGCCTTCTTGCCGGGTAAAGGTGAGACCGTCGAGGGCCGTGTTGATGTCGCCTAGCGAGCCGGCAACCGTGATCGTGCTGAAGTCGTCGGAATGAGTGACGGTCAGCCCTTCTTCGCTGCCCAAGGCGAGAGTGCCATTGGTCGCGGTGAGCGTGACGGTAAGCGGCTGCTGGTCGTAGTCCGCTTCGACCACGCCGACGGTGTTTCCCAGACTTTCCGAAAATACGATAGGCTGAGCGCCGATGCCGAACTGTTCACCGGGAACGACGTTCAATGGGGTCAGGTCCAGTGTTTCAAAACTGCTTGCCGGAATCACTTCTCGGGCCTGACCGGGCGAGGACCATTCCAGCTTGACGTTCGCCGCCCCGGACAGCTCTTGATAATCCATACGGAACGAGTAGGTCTGTCCGGCCACGAGGTCGATCGTGGCGGAGTAGGAGTCGGTGCCGGTGTTGTTCAGGTGATCGATCAACAGTTCGCCGTTGACCCACAGTCGCACGCCGTCGTCCGCCGTGGCATAGAAGGTGTAGGTTCCCGTTTCGTCCGCCGTGATCGTCCCGAGCCAACGTGCCGACCAGGTGGTTCCGTCGATTCCCTGAATCGGCGAGCCTTCGTTTCCCCAATCGAAATTGATCGCCGAGTCGATGTGTTGAACGCTCGTTCCCGTGAAGTCGGCGTTGTTGTAATAGGTTCCCAACAGGCCGTTGTATTGCCACGGGGGGGTAATGGCGATGGAAACCGTCGAGGTGGTCGTCTTCGCGCCGCCGGTCAACACTGACGCCATGTCGTCCGTGGCGATCGTCAGGTTGGCCTGGGAGATGTAGCCGCCGGACGCGCTGACGGTCGGCGTGTAGTACATGCGGTCCAGGGCCGCGTTGATATCGGACTTGGCGCCGGTGAATGTCATGGCGCCGCTGCCGTTCGCGCCGTCGGTAAAGGTCAAGCCGTTGGTGCCCGACAGCGTCAACGTGCCGGAATCCACGCTCAGGGTCACTGCGAGCGTTCCGTTGATCGTATCGATGTCCGAAACTTGGATCGCGTTTCCATTGGCCGACGAGAAATACAACGGCGTGCTTTCATCGGTGGTCTGCTGATCGGGCACGGCGTTCACCGGAGCCGTGTTCTCGCAACTCAATTGGGAAGTCGGAACCTCCTCCCGCGGCAGGATCACGTTTCCTTGCTGGTCGGCGGCGGACCATTGCAGGTTGGCCGTTTCTCCGCCGTAGCCCTGGAAATACTCCATGCGGATCGTGTACCATTGTCCGGCCACCAAGTCGGTCGTCAGCGTGTAGGTTGTAGGCCCTTGGTATGTCCAGCCATCGACGTAAGCATCGTTGACCCAGAGTCGGACGCCGTCGTCGCCGGTGACGTAGAAGGTGTAAGTCCCGCTAACGGTGGCCTGGATCTTGCCCTGCCAACAGGCTGACCAATTGTTTCCGGGGATGCTCGGCGCGAGCGAGACTTCGCCCGTGTTGAAATTGATCGAGGTGTCGATGCGTTGGATGCCCGTGCCCGATAGATCGATATTGTCGTAATAGGTGGCGAGAAGTCCCGTGTATTCGGTTGGAACCGAGACGTTGACGGCAACCGTACTGGTGGTTGTCTTCGCGCCGCCCGACACGACCGGCGCCAGATCGTCGGTTGCGATCGTCACGTTGCAAGCGCCCTGGTAATTGGCATCCGGCATGAGCTGCAGCCCATCCAAGGCCGCGTTGATGTCGGCCACGGTTCCGATCATCGTCATTGAGGAGTCGTCTTGCCCGCTGCCGCTGGAGAAAGCCAGGCCGGCGGTTTGTGCAAGGTCCAGGGTGCCGTGATCCGCGCTGAGCGTGACCTGGACGACGGGGCTGGTCTTGTTGATCGCCACGTCGTCGATGAATGTTTCCGTGTCGTCTCCGGCGGGACACAAGCCGGTGAAGGAGATTCGGTGCGTGCCGGCAGTGACCGTAAACGCATTGGTCTGGTACTCTTGGTAATCGGTGGAATTTGGATAAATCACGCCCACGGTTTGGCCGTCCACCTGAACCAAAATCGGATTTGTCGGCGAAGCGCCCCAGTAGTAACCCGGCGGGGACTGAGCGGCCTGGAGACTTAGAGTGTAACTGCCTGCCTCGGCGAAATTGACGTCTTGCCACATTGTCCCCTGTGACTCAATGCAGGCCACTTGCTGGCCGGTCGGCGCCGGAGTGAAGGTCCCGTACCATGAACTATTGTTGTTGGACACAATCGCGCTGTCGCTATACGTGCCATCCGCGTTAGGCGTCATGGCCTGGAGGTTCCAACCGCCATAGTTGCCCCCGCTCACATAATCCCCCTCGTTGAGGCCGGGCGATTCAAAATCGCTGTTGCCGACCGGCACGGAGAATGCGTACGAATCGACGTTTGGATCGCTGATGCTGATCGCGTTTCCGTGAGCGGATGAGAAGACCAGAGGAGAATTGATCCCAACGGCTTGATCGGCAGGCATGTTGTTGACGGGCGTCGCGCTCCACTGCTGGAGCACGTCCGCGCAACTGAGATTGCTCGCCGGAATGACTTCGCGGGCTACGCCGCTGTCGCTCGACCATTCGAGCTTGGCCGTTTCGCCACCGCCGTCCTGATAGTAGTCCATACGGATCGAATACGCGTGCCCGGCCTCCAGGTAGATCGGGGTTTGTGCGTTGGAATACTCGGTGGGGCCCTGGCCTGCCGAGCCGCCGCACACCGGGTTGCCGTTGACCGACAAACGGACGTCGCCGTCGGCCGTGGCGTAGAACGTATAGTCTCCGCTGACGTCGGGCGTGACGGTCCCCTGCCAAGTGGCGGTCCAATTGGTTCCTTCGATTCCCGGGGCGGGCGAGCCTTGGTTGCTCCCGTCGAAATCGACCGTCTGGTTGACGCGAATAACCGCCGATCCTGTGCCGTCCGTGTTCTGGTAGGTTGCCAGCAGTCCTTGGTAACCCGAAGGCGCCGGCACGTTAATGGCGAGGGTATTGGTCGTGGATTGTGGTCCACCGTTGGAAAAGATCGGCGCTTCATCGTTGGTGGTGATCGTCAGAGTGGCGGTTCCAGTGAACTCGGCGTTCGGCATGTACTTCAGACCGTTCAGAGCCCAGTTGATATCGGACGCCCACCCGGTAAACGTCATCGTCGAATCGTTCGTGCCGTCGCCGTCCAGGAAAACGAGCCAGTTCGTGCTGTTGAGCGTGAGCGTGCCGCTATCGACCGACAGCGTAACCTCCACGGGCCGATCGTACTCCGTGTCGGCGTCGGAGATGCTGATGGCGTTGTTGTTGTCGGGCGAGAAGACGAGGGGCGTGTTCAGGCTGCCGGTCTGATCGTCGGGCACGCTGTTGACGGGGGCCTGGTTTGGATTCTGGAACAAGTTGCCGCAACTGAGTTGGCTGGCGGGAATCACCTGCCACTGATCCTGATCCTGCCCGGGCTGAAGCCATTCGACCTTTGCCTGCCCTTGACCGCCGGACTGTGAATACTGGAATTGGAACGAATACCATTGCCCCTGCACCATGTTGACCGTGCCTTCGCCGGTTCCGTCATAAGCGCCGATCCACTGACCGTTGACGCAGAGCCAGCCGCTGCCGCCAGCCGTGACGCGGAAGGTGTAGGTTCCGGTGGTGGTAGCTTGGATTTCTCCTGTCCAGCAGGCGGTAAACGAATTGCCCGCCACGCCCGGCGCGGGCGATCCCTCGTTGCCCCAGTTGAAATCGATGGTGGGATCGATGCGATCGGTCGGAAGCGCCGCATACCACGGGTCGTTGTCGAATTCTGCAAGAAGCCCCTGGTAGCTCGATGGAACCGACAGATTGATAGCAACGCTGCTGGTCGTGGTTTTCGGACCGCCATTGAGGAACGAGGCGAAATCGGTCGTGGTGATCTGAACGTCGGCCGCTCCCACGAAGTTGACCGTTGACGGCATGAATTGCAGTCCGTCGAGGGCCGCGTTGATGTCGGACTGCGAGCCGAGGAACGTCATCGAGGAGTCGCCCGTGCCGTCTCCGCTGATGAATTCCAGCCCATCCGTGTGCGCCAGCGTGAGCACGCCGTTATCGGCCGAGAGGGTCACCTGAAGTGCGTCCGCGTTCTTGGTGATCGTCATCCGGTCGATAAAGGACGTGCAGTAGGTCTGATCGGGGTCCAAGCCGACGAACGACACGCGATGAACCCCGGCCGTGACCGTGAAGCTGTCGGTCTCGTAGGCGTCATAATGATCTCCCGATGTCGGCGTGATCACGCCGACAGTCACTCCGTCAACTTGGACCGCAACCGGATTCGCTCCGGAACACCAATCCACGTCGCGGTAGGCGGCAAGGAGGTCAATGGTGTAGTTGCCCGCCTCGGCGAAATCGATGTCCTGCCAGGCCGTTCCGTTACCTTCGATAGCTAACGCCTGACCGCCGTCCGGGGCGTCGGGGTTGTTGTACCCGCTGCCGTTGGCCACGATGACGGCGGAAGAGTTATAGCCGTTGTTATTGTTCCAGTCGCTGAAGTTCCAACCGCCCTGGTATCCGCTGCCCGAGTAGTTGCCCCAGCCGACGTTGGGATTCTCGAAACTGCTGCTGAACACCACCGACGAAGCAACAGGGGAACTTGCCGGACTCACTTGAACCGCGACCGCAGTCTGGGTGATCGACACCTGGTCGACAAACGAGACGCAATCGCTTCCGTCGTTCGTCAAGCCGACGAAAGAGACGCGGTGAACGCCGGCCGAGACCGTAAAGCTATCGGTTTGAAAAGCGTCAAAATGATCGTTCGAACCCGGCGTAAACGTGCCGACGGTCACGCCGTCGATCTGCACCGCGATCGGATTCGAGCCGTTGAACCAATCCCAACCCGAATTGCTGTTGGTATAAGCGGCCTGGAAATTGAGAGTGTAAGTGCCCGCCTGGTTAAACGTAACGTCTTGCCATGCCGTTGCATTGCCTTCGATGGCAAGCACTTGCGAGCCGTCCGGGGCGTCAGGGTTGCCGTAGGGGCTGCCGTTGGCGGCGATGGCGCTTTCGTTGACCCCGCCGTCCCAGGAGGTGAGGTTCCAACCGCCTTCATTTCCGCCGCCGTTGTAGCCGCCCGAGACGACGCCCCAGCCGAGATTGGGGTCTTCAAAACTCGCGCTGAACACGGTTGCACTCTTGGTAATCGACACCTGGTCGACGAACGAAACGCAATCGCTTCCGTCGTTCGTCAGGCCGACGAACGAGACGCGGTGAACGCCGGCGGTGACCGCGAAGCTATCGGTTTGGTAGGCGTCAAAATGATCGTTTGAGCCCGGCGTAAACGTGCCGACGGTCACGCCGTCGATCTGGACGGCGATCGGATTTGTGCCGTTGAACCAATTCCAGCCCTGATTGGCGTTGGTGTAAGCGGCCAGGAAACTGAGGGTGTAGTTGCCCGATTCGCTGAAGGTAACGTCTTGCCATGCCGTTGCATTGCCTTCGATGGCAAGCACTTGCGAGCCGTCTGGGGCGTCGGGATTGCCGTAGGGGCTGCCGTTGGCGGCGATGGCGCTTTCGTTGACCCCGCCGTCCCAGGACGTCAGATTCCAGCCGCCTTCGTTTCCGCCGCCGTTTCCGCCGCCGGAGACGACGCCCCAGCCGAGATTGGGATCTTCAAAACTAGTGCCGAAGATGGGCGCCGAAGACGGGGCCGTATCGCTCACTTGCACCGTGACTGCATTCTTCGTGATCGACACACTGTCGATGAATGAGACGCAATCGCCTCCATAGCTGTTCAAGCCGACGAAGGAGACACGATGCACACCGGCCGCAATCGTGAAGCTGTTGGTCTGGTAAGCGTCAAAATGATCGTTGGAACTCGGCGTGAACACCCCGACAGTCACGCCGTCGATCTGGACGGCGATCGGATTTGTGCCGGTGAACCAATTCCAGCCCTGATTGGCGTTGGTGTAGGCGGCCTGGAAATTGAGGGTGTAGGTGCCCGCTTCGCTGAACGTGACGTCTTGCCAGGCCGTCGCATTGCCTTCGATGGCGAGCACTTGCGAGCCGTCCGGGGCATAAGGGTTTCCGTAAGGGCTGCCGTTGGCGGCAATGGCACTCTCGTTGACCCCGCCATCCCAAGAGGTGAGGTTCCAACCGTCTTCGTTTCCGCCGCCGTTTCCGCCGCCCGAAACGTCGCCCCAGCCGAGGTTCGGGTCTTCAAAACTACTGGCAAACACCGGGGAGGAAGAGGCGTTCGGGTCGCTCACTTGAATCGCGTTGCCGTTGTCCGTCGAAAAGACGACGGGTTGGTTGATCGTCTCGTCCTGTTCGCCGGGCACCGTGTTTACCGGCCCCACGTTCTCCTCCCCGAGCAGGTTCGCACAACTGAGGTTGCTGGCGGGAATTACTTCGCGCGCCTGGCTGGCGCTGGACCATTCGAGCTTGGCCGACTCTGGCCCGTTCACCTGGTAATACTCCATTTGGATCGAGTACGACTGCCCGGCGTCCAGGTGGATCGTGCCCGAATATTCCGTGGCGCCTTCCGGCTGCCAACCGTCGCATAGCAACTGGCCGTTGACCCACAGGCGGACGCCGTCGTCGCCGGTGACGTAGAACGTGTAGTCTTCGCTATAGTCGGCCGTGACCGTGCCCTGCCAACTGGCTTCCCAATTGCTTCCCGGTATCCCGGGGGCAGGCGAGCCTTGATAGCCCCAGTTGAAATCGACGGTGGGATCGACGCGCGTAACCGGAGTGTAATCGAAGACCTGCACCTCGGCGAGGTGCAGGTAGTTCGAGTCATTCTTCTGTATCCTCACGTATTCGCCGGAAATCGTGCCCGTGTCGAAGACAAGGCGTTCTCCGTCCGTCGTCGGCTGGGTATAGACTTGGCTCCAGACGGTGTTTCCATTGCTGTCGATCACCGAGATGGTGAAATTGCTCAGCCGGTCGCCGCAGGTTGTACGGTTGTAGACCACGATCTGGGTCAACTGGGTATCGGTTCCCGGGCTCAAATCGACTTGCCACCATTGATCTACGCCGTCTACGCTGTCGGTATGGCTAAAGTCGGTGAGATCGCCGTCCACGGCGTTCGAGGCAGGGTAGCCGAAGGGGTCGGAGGACTCAGTGGCGTTTTTGCCGAGGGCCAGATCGGTGAGGTTGACGTAGGATCCCAGCAGCCCCGAGTCTTGCGACGGCGCCGCTACGTTGATGGCAACGGTATCGGTCGTGGTTTTCGCGCCGCCGACCGCGCCGGACGCCAGGTCGTCCGTGGCGATTGTCAAGTGGGCCGTTCCTGTGAAGTCTGCATCGGGCATGTATTGCAGGCCGTTCAAGGCGGCGTTGACGTCGGCCACCGTTCCCGTGAACGTCATGGTCGTGTCGTTCTGTCCGGTTCCCTGCGAGAACACCAGACCGTTGTCGGCGATGTTTGGCGAATTGACGCTGCTATGAGGGAGGCTCAGCGTGCCGTTATCGACCGAAAGAGTCACGCTGACGAGGGACTCGGTCTTGGCGATCGAAACCCGATCGAGGAACACGGCCCGGTCCTCGTCCGTGGGCGCCACGCCGACGAAGGAGACCGTGTGGGTGCCGGCGGAAACCGCGAACGAATCGGTGCTGTAGCCTTGGAAATTCGTGGAATTCGGCGTGATCGTGCCAACCGTTATACCGTCGACCTGAACCATAACTGGAAATGTCGGGCTGCTCCCGGCGTAATATTCACGGTAGGCGGCCTGGAAGTTGATGGTGTAGTTTCCCCCTTCGGCGAAGGTGATATCTTGCGATATCATGCCGTTTCCCTGGATGAAGGCGACTTGCTGGCCGTCGGGAGAGGTGGGGTTGCCCCAAGCCCAATCCGGTATTATGCCGCTATCGTTGTATTGCCCGTCGTTTGAATAGTCGAAGCTCCAACTGGCATCGGGCGGAGCGTAACTGTTGGTCGAAGGCGTTTCGAAGCTGCTGTTGGCGACCGACACGGACGAGTCGTTCGGATCGATGTTCGGATCGCTAATCTGGATAGCGTTGCCGTTGGCCGTGGAGAAGACCAGCGGCGTATTCGCGCTGTCGCTCTGATCGCCGGGAACGTTGTTGACCGGGGCCAGATTGACGTTTTGCCCCAGCAGCGTCGCGTCGCATACCGAGGAAAACATTCCCGAGGCATCATCGTCTCCCTGGCCGTACCAAACGACCACGTACCGCGTCGGGCCAAGAAATGCGACCGACGAATTGGCTTGATCTCCTTCGGTCGTGGCGTTGACTCGCGTCTCGGGGCCGACGGCGGTTCCGCTGGCGGCATACAACTGGCTGTAGACGCCCCAACTGCCCGGCGCATCCTGATCGCAACTCGACCACGTGATGAGAAATGCGCCGCTGCTGTCCATCGCCACCGTCGGCGAACCGACCTGAAAACCGTCGGTGTACGAGTACGATCCGGCAAGGGCCGGAGAACCGATGTCGGCACCCGTCAAGCTGAGATCCTTGCTGTCGTTGATCGTTACATTGCTAAACTGCGCCGTGCAGAGGGCCTCCGGGTTTAAGGAAGTGACCGCCATTCCTGCATGGTAGTCGTTGCTCATATCCAGCGTTACGGTCGGACCGATCTGCATCCAGTTTATTCCATCCATGCTGTAAAATGCACTAACATCGTTGCCCGTGCGCGTCAGTTTCAGCCACATGGGGGCATCTCCGCCGACAAACGAGGTGCCGTCGCCCGGACCCGAATTGTCGCACCGCCATTGGAAGCCGACGCCCTCCCCTGGCGTGACAAACACCATGGCATACGCCGAGGCCGGGTCCATGTTGTCGCGGAACATCACGCCGGCTTTGGCGTTCCATTCGGTGTAATCCATCGAATCGACCTGGGCAATTATGGTCACGTCGCCGGAAACGTCTTGCGAAGCAAACTGCCCTTGATCAGAGGCCCATCCGATGTCGTTTCCGGCGCCGGTGACGGTGTAGATGCTTCCGTACGATTGGTCGGCGGTGGTCGTGTTCACCTGGAACTCGCTGCCGGCCATCGAGCCGTCGGCGTTGAACTGCTGGGCGTAGATGTCCTGATTGTCGGTGGACCAGGTCACCACGAAGCTGCCGGTGGCGTTCATGGCGATGTCGGCGCTCTGCTGGTTGCCGGCGGTGGTCGTGTTGGCGCGGAATACGTCCCCCAGCGGATTGCCCGACGAATCGAAGCGTTGCCCGAAAATGCCCGAGCCGTCGCCGTCCTGGCTTTGCCAGATGACGGTGAAGTTTCCGTCGGCGTCGGTCGCCACGCGGGAGTAGAGTTGGTCGTTGGAATCGGACGCATCGACCTTGAACGGCTGGCCCAGTGAATTGCCGGACGAATCGAACAGTTCTGCATAGACGGCCCAGCCGGTGCCGTCCTGCTTTTGGCTGGACCAGGTCACCACGAAGCCGCCGGAGGAGTTCACCGCCACCGACGAGTTCATTTGATCGTCGCGTGCGTGGGACGTAACGAGGATCGCATCGCCGCTTGTGAGAGACCCGTCGGGATTGACCGTGAATTGCTTTGCATAAACGTCAACCAGATTGTTCGGGCCGTTGTCGTTGGTCCAGGTGATGACGAAGGTGCCGTTGGCGTTCATCGAGACCGTGGCGTTCTGCTGGCTGAGCGAAGTCTGCGAGCTGACCTGAATCTGGTTTCCCTGCGCGACGCCGGCCGAATTGAACCGCTGGGCATTGACGCTCCAGCTTCCGTCCGCGTTCTGGCTCGACCAGACGGCGACGTGGTTGCCGCTGGCGTCGGCTGCCACCGCCTTGGGAGTCTGAGGCGCGGTCTGTTGCGCACCGACCGTAGTCGTGTTCACCAGCAATTGCGGTGCGATGGGAGACGCGCTCAGCAGGATCCGGTCTTCCAATTCCATGCAGTCGATTGCTCGCCCCCTGGCGGCCGCCGCCTGCTTTCGCTGATGATTGAGCTTCAATTCATTGACAAATCGGCGCATGGTCTCGTTCAAGTGTTCGGCGAACATGACAACTCCTTGGTTGCGCTTGGCAGACGTTTATGCAAGCCTCTTTTGAACACTATCTTTCTTGCAGTCCAAAAGAGGGGCGGCATGGGGGCAATCTGCGCCGGGCGCGATTCGGCTGCCCCGAAAAATCGTCACAGTCCCTTCGCCGGGAATTCGGCGACTTCCAAGGCGAAAGTCTCGTCCGGCACGGAGTGCCTCCCACGGGGGCGCCGCACAAACACCGCACGACCATGTCGAAGAACGGCTTGGCAAGACTCGGCGCTCGATCCGCGGCGGATCACGCCGAGGCGGGCGCGGGAGCTTGCACCAACGACAACGCCGGAACCGCGGCATGACGCACCTCGTCGAAACACGATTCCTGCGACGCGTTGCAGATCTGCATTAGCTCCGTCGTCAACTTGACGAGCTCGAACATGTCGGGATCGTTCTTCGCGGCTTCGCTCAGCCTGGCCGCGAGACTCGTAATCGGCACCCAGCATTCTTCCCGCGTGGTGGCGACGAGTTGGCCCGCCATCGCCGAAAGGCTGGCGAAGTCGCGGGCTTCCAGGGCGATGGCAATTCGTTCCGCTTGAATCCCCATCGCCAGGGCCATCTGCTTGGAAACGCCGCGATGGGAGGCGTGCAGCGGATCCTTGCAAATGACGGCGATGAACCGCTTCACCTGCTCCGGATCGAATTGGTCGCCCGAGCATCGCTCCAATTCCTCGAACGCCTGTTGCGGCGGGCGGGCCTTCCGATACACCCGATCCGAGGTCATCGCGTCGTAAGCGTCGGCAATCGTCAAGATCCGCGCGCCCAGCGGAATGTCGTCGCCGGTGGGAAGATTTGGCTTGTGAGGGTTGCCGTTGTACCATGCGTGGGAACAGCCGACGATATCGCCGAGCTCCTGCAAGGAAAAGGCGTCGCGGAGAATCTCCACGCCGATGCGATCGTGCGTGCTCATGATCCTCCGCTCCTCCTCGGTCAGCGGACCGGGTTTCATGAGGATCGAGTCGGGCACGCCGAGCTTGCCGATGTCGTGCAGCAACGCGGCTATTTCCAGAACGTAACACTGCTCCTCCGACATCTGCCCTCGCGCCGCCAACACGCACAGATCGGCGACGCGGCGGCTGTGCTCCGCGGTGATCGGATCGCGGAAAATCAGGGCGGCCAT
The DNA here is from genome assembly GCA_963719005.1 of uncultured Planctomycetia bacterium. Lineage (GTDB taxonomy): Bacteria > Planctomycetota > Planctomycetia > Pirellulales > Thermoguttaceae. The sequence continues at coordinate 244,202 of CAVRAR010000008.1, read as the reverse complement.
CAGGGCGTTGACCGCCTGGATGGGAACGCCCGCATGCAGCGCCGACGTGCCCGGACGCGAGCCGGGCTCCTCCTTGCGGTCTTCGTCCTGGGCCGTGGCCGTGGCCGACCAGGTCGTGACCCGGTTGCGTCCCAGCTTCTTCGAGAGGTACATCGCCCGATCGGCCTCTTCCAGCAATTCTTGCGGATGGGCGGCTCCGCTCTCCGTTGACGACACGCCGAAACTGGCCGTGACGTTGCGGCTGATGCAGGCATCGGCGACGCGGAGCCGCAGCTTCTCGGCGATGGCCGCCGCCGCGCGGAGCGAGGTCCGCGGCAGCAGCAGGCAGAATTCCTCGCCGCCGTAACGGCCCACGAAGTCGGTTTGCCGAACGCCCTCCAAGAGCGTCGCCGACAACTCTCGCAGCACTTCGTCGCCCGCCGTGTGGCCGTATTCGTCGTTGACGTTCTTGAAATGATCCACGTTGACCATGACGCAACTGAGGAACGATCCCTGCGCCGCGGCCGACTGCCATTCGACGACGAACGCATCGAACAGCGAGCGGCGGTTGAGGCAGTTCGTCAAGGGGTCGCGGGCGGCGAGCAACTTCAGCTCGCTGTTCTTCTGCCGCACGTCCTCGAACGACGTCTTCAACGATTGCAGCATCTCCTCGAGTTGCTGGTTCTTCTCTTCGATGGACGTGACGTCGTCGAAGGTGACCATGGCCCCGCGCGGCGCTCCGTCGGACCCCAGCACCGGCGTCGCATTGACCACGAACGTGCCCTTGCGGTGCGGGGTGCTTTGCATCGTCAACAGGGCCCCGATCTGCGGGACGTTTTCGCTGATCGCCAGTTGCCAGGGGAACGCCGCTTCTTTGTCGGAACGCGTCCACTTGAGTTCCGCCATCTGCAAGCCTTGCAGCTCGTCCCGCGTTCGTCCGCACTTGTCGGCGAACGCCTTGTTGGCCAGAACGATCTGCTGATTGGTGTCGACGATCAAAACGCCTTCGGCCAGCGTATCGAGCGTTGAACGCACCCGATCAGGAATCACGGAAGACGGATCGAGATGGTGCAGAACTCGTTTCAGGTAGAGCCGGGAGAGAAGAAACGTGGAGAGCGTCAGGCACAGGATCAAGCGAACCGGCGCCGTGAACCACCAGGCCCAGCCCTTGCCGTTGATCGGCCGGAAGCAGATTTGCACCTTGCCCCAGGGCATTCGCCCCTTGTAAATCGGGATTTCCACGCGGTCGGCGGCGATCCGGCCGAATCGCTGGATTGCAGGTGCGACGGGTGCTCGCCGAGCCGCACCAGGTATTGTCCGTTCGCCCGCAAAACCGCGACGCTCAGAACCCCTTCGTTCTTCTCCATCAGCCGCGCCGTCTCGTTCTTGAGGCCCTTGATGTCCTCCTTTTGGGCCGCCCAGCAAGCCTGCGAAGCCACCGCTTTGCAGAACGTCTTGCGCGATTGCAGAATGGCTTTCGACTGGTCTGGAATCAAACCCAACGTCTGCGCGGCGAATAGCAGACTCAGGCACAGGCAGGCCAGCGTCAAACTAATGCGAGTTGCGGCGGATAATCGGATCATGTTGTGAAGCCTCTACCAGCTCGCGAAGAACGTGTCGCCATCGGCAATTCGATCTGCCCGATGAATGGCTGTTCGCGTTGCAGCGATCCTTTGCGGACGACTCCCCTCAACGTTAGCTTCCGATGCCGGTTCGACGCCTTCAAAAAGCGGATTACCGCGTGGGGGACGGGCGTCAAACCCCCGCACAATCTTCCCAGGCCGCACAGCCGACAAGGTCGGTTGTTTTTCCGACTCATGGGGGGCCGAGGCTTCGAGTCCATATTGCGCCTCATGCGGAAGTTCCGCATTGGCAAAGTGTGCCGGTTGTATCACTTATTTTGTCTGAGCCACCGTAAGGCGGAGCGAGCAGGCTTGGAATTCAGGACTGGAAAGATCGGATTAGTCGATTACTCCTAGTGTGCTTCCTGCACCAATGCAAGGAGATAGTCTGAAGGTATCGAACACCGCAGAAGCTGTTTTCATGGATGCCAGAACATTCCCGCTGCAAAGTGTAAGACGCTTGACCGCACTGGTATTGTCCGTTGTGATTCTCACGACGGGGTTCAGTTGGCGGAGGGCTTTGGGGGCGGAAGGTAATTCGAACTCCGGCGCGGTCGCTCCGCCGCCGGCGGTACGCAACGTTCCGGCCCCGTCATCCGAAGCGACTTCGCAAAGAGTGGCCGCACGCGATTGCCCCGTCTGGCCGTGCGGCGATTTCTCGCGGGAGCCGCCGAACTTCCATCCGTGGTGGGAAGACGCGGCTTTACAGCCGCTGCGGCCGGAGAACCCGCCCCTGCGAATGGGGCTGGAGCCCGCGATCCTGGGCACGGTCTGTTTCTCCCCGAAGATCAACGTGTTGCGGCAATACGCCCCTATCTATGAAACCTGCGTCGTGGAGAAACAGGCGGATTTCGACCCCGTCGCCTTCATCGAATCGAAGTTCCTCGATACCAGCGACCCCGTCGGCAGCGAATTGATCGCTCCTATCGAGGGGAACCGCTATATCGACCAGAACTGGTACTACAAGAGCGGTCTCCGCAAGAATACGCTCAGCGGTGCACAAGTCGAGCTCTCCCAGCAAATCGGCTATGAAGACAGCAACTCGCAGTGGTTTACCCCGCCTCTCCAGGGAACCTCGCGGATTACGCTGAGCGTCACCCAGCCGCTGTTGCGCGGAGCGGGCAAAATGTACAACAGCAGCGCGATCTTGCTCGCGCAGATCGACACCCAATCCGGGCGCGACGAAACGTCGAAAGACCTCCAGAAGCACCTGCTGGAGGTTTGCGATGCTTACTGGGATCTCCATCTTCAACGGGCGTGGCTCCTGCAAAAACGCAGACTCTACGAAAGGGGCGTCGAGATTTGCCGCGAACTCGAGGCGCGCCGCGACGTCGATGCCGTGGGGGGCCAACTCGCCCGCGCCAGGGCCGCCGTTGCCAGCCGCTACGCAGCGGTGCTCCGCCAGGAAACCGACCTGCTGAACGCCGATGCCAGACTGCGGACGTTGATCAACGACCCGCAATTGCTGCTGAATCGATGCCAGGAACTGATTCCGGTGCAGCGGCCGCTCCGCGAGCCCTGTCCGTTGAACTTCCAGGATTCACTGATCGTGGCGCTCAACCATCGTCCCGAGATCAACGAGGACCGCACGAAATTGAAGAGGGTGTGCATTCAACAAGACGTGGCGAAAAACGAACTGCTGCCGAAGCTCAACCTGCTTCTGATGACCTATGTCAGCGGATTGGAAGGCGACGTGGAAATCGGCAAAGCGTTCAGCGACCAATTCAACCTCGGCCGTCCCACCTATTCGACCGGAGCGACCTTCGAACTCCCGCTCGGCAACCGCGCTGCACGGGCCAAGCTCCGCAGACAAGAGTTGGAGATGGTCAAAGCGACCAGCCAGTTGGCCGAGGATATGTCGGAGATCCGGCTGGACGTCGAAAAAGCGGTGCGAGACATCACCACCTCCTATCGCGAAATGCTATGCCAAGCCCATGCCGTGATCGGCAACCAGACCGAGATCGAGTATCTGAAATCCCGCTGGGACGCATCGCTCGACGATCAGCGCTCGTCCAGCGTCCTGCTAGACGATCTGCTCAATGCGCACGATCGGCTCGCCCGCTCCGAAGGTCTCTATGCCGCAGCCCTGATCGGCTACAACGAGGGCTTCGCCCGGCTGAATCAAGCCACCGGAACCCTGGTCGATTGCCAGCAGATCTTGCGGACGAGAGCCGAGTATGACGCCGGCCGGGCGGCGATGCCGGCGCCGCCGGATGGCGAGGCGAAGACCTCGCGCACCCCGCCCGTCGCCACGGCCGCCAATCCGCAATCTCCGCAAAGGCGGTAGAAACCGACGCCGACCTGTTCGTAGTTCCGGCTTTAGCCCGCTTCGTTCTCGTGGAAACCGCCCAATCCGCATCTCTCACCACTGTGTGCCACTGCTTGGCACAAGCAGTGTCGGGGCCGCGGGTTACGCCCAGCACTGCTTCTGCGAAGCAGTGGCACATTCGACCGCGCTCGCTGGGTGAAATTGCGACATTTCTCGCCCCCGCGACCACAGTCGCGGGGCGTTGAAGCTATCCTTTTCCATACCCGCAGACCACCACGACGGCGCTCCCGCCTATGACCACGACGTCCGCTCCCCGTATCGCCCGAAAGTGGCTTACCTCCGTCTGCCATCCGTCGGCCGGCTCCTGCCTCGTCGACGCGGCTCGAATCGAGCGCGTGCGCGAGCAGGCGGCGGGACTGCGCAACCACAGCGACACGCAATTGACGGCCGAGGCCGGAAGAATCGCCGCGGTCTTTCGGGCGCAGCCGGCGGTCTGTTCCGCCGAGCAGATGATCGAGGCATTCGCCCTGGCCTGCGAAGGCATCCGCCGCATCGTCGGTTTGGAACTCTACAGCGAACAGATCATTGCCGGAATGCTGCTTTGCCGGGGCATGATCGCCGAAATGGCCACGGGCGAGGGCAAGACCCTCTGTGCCGCCCTGCCGGCGCTCTTCTACGGACTGCGCGGCCAAAGCGTCCACGTCGCCACGCCCAACGCCTACCTCGCCGAGCGCGACTGCGAGCTGCTCGCGCCCGTCTATCGCCTGTTGAGCTGCTCGGTCGGGCTGTTGAGGGAGAACGGCTCCGAAGACGAGAAGCGAGCCGTCTACGCCTGCGATATCGTTTACGGCACCGGCTACGAATTCGGCTTCGACTATCTGCGCGAACAACTCGCCGGCATCGCGCAATTGCGCAACACGCTCGGGTCGCGTTACCGCGACGTCCTCCGCGGCAGCGGCGGAGCGGAACATGGATTCCACGCGCGGCGCGGCGTGGCGATCATCGACGAAATCGATTCGGTCATGGTCGACGAAGCCTGCATCCCCTTGATTATCAGCGGAAGCGGCTCGCCCGGCGACAAAGACGCCAGCCTCTACGCCGAGGCCCTCAGGGTCGCCAAACGCCTCCGCGAAGACTCCGATTATCTGATCGATCGCGAGGCGCACAGCGTCAGTTTGACCCGATCGGGCAGGCTGAAGTCGCACGAGGAGACGGCAGGCCAATCGCCCTGCGGACTGCAGCGATCCTGGTCGGTCTACGTCGAGCAGGCGCTGCAAGCCCTGCTGCTGTTGACCCGCGACGTCGATTACGTCGCCGACGACGGCAAGATCGTGCTGGTCGATGGAGCGACGGGGCGGCTCTGCCCCGATCGGAATTGGAGCGAAGGCTTGCACCAAATCCTCGAAGTCAAGGAAGACCTGGAGCACAGCGGCGAGCTGCGCACGGCGGCGCGGATCACGCGGCAACGGTATTTCCGCATGTACGACATGCTATGCGGAATGACCGGTACGGCCATGGAAAGCCGCTGGGAATTCTGGCGGACTTACGGACTGCGGGTCGCGACCGTTCCGCTGCGGCGTCCCTTGCTGCGGAAAGCCCTGCCCGCCCGATACTTCGCCGACGCCGCAAGCAAGTGGCGGGCCGCGGTCGAGGAGATCGGGCGGGTTCATGCGACGGGACGTCCCGTGCTGATCGGCTCGCGCACCATCGAAAACAGCGAAACGCTCGCCAAGCTGCTCGACGCCGCCGGAATCCCCTACCAACTTCTCAACGGCAAACAGACCGCCGACGAAGCCGAAATCGTGGCGCTCGCCGGCCGGCATGGCGCGGTGACCATCGCCACGAACATGGCCGGGCGCGGAACCGATATCAAGCTCGAAGCGGGGGTCGCGGAGATCGGCGGAATGCACCTGATCGCCGTCGAGCCGAACGAGTCGCTCCGCGTCGATCGCCAGTTGATCGGCCGCGTGGGGCGGCAGGGCGATCCCGGTTCCTATCAGTTTTTTGTCTCGGCCGACGACGCCCTGCTGTTGCGTTTCGGCCGCCGTCTCTCGCTGCGGATGAAATCGTTGCCGAACGCAGGCGGTGAGCTGTCCGTCGATCTCTCCCGCGGTGTCCGCGCCGCGCAGCGTCGGGCCGAAGCGGCGGGCCGGAAGCAGCGGAGACTCCTCACCGCCGCCGATCATTGGCGCACGAATGATCTGGTCAATCTGGTGAAATGAGTCTGTTCCGAGCCCGTATTTCTCACTACGCGGGAGATTGACCTACAGTGTGCCACTGCTTGGAACAAGCAGTGCCAGGGCAGCGGGTTACGCTCGGCACTGCTTGTTCCAAGCAGTGGCACAATGTGGTGACAGATGCGGGCTGGCCGTCGATAGCATCCTCATCGCACCCCGTGGACCGGCTGGCGCGGTCGTGCCGAATCTGACGGACTTGCCTCCACCCGGGGAAAAAGGGGACAGGTCCAATTTGCCGGAACGGCCCGGAGGGTGCTTCGCACAAATTGGACCTGTCCCCTTTTTCCCACGCCGCCGGCTGGACATTTTCCGCCTGCCGCCGTGCTGAATCCTATACTATCCGAGAGCCAGAAGAAGACCGAAGGCGCCAAGGCAGCGCGGTTTGCCGGCAGCCAGGATTCGGTCCGCGCTCTCGACATCAAGATAAGTGGAGACCCGACGATGATGAACTTGAAGCTATGGCAGGTCGCGCTCGTGGCGATGGCGGCGGCAAGCGTTGCCCGGGCACAAACATCGGACACCGACGTGCAGGATCAAGGCGTTGAAGGTTTTACCGAGGCCGTTCGCAAGCTGGATTTGATACCGCCGGAGCCGGGAATCATCGCCAGTCTCACGGCCCACGAAGGAGACCGGGTGAAGAAGGGGCAACTGCTCGGCACGCTGGATTGCGACACTCAACAGGTTGCCTTGGAAATCGCCAAGGCCAACATGGCGGCGCACGGCAAGTTGGATTCCGCCACTGCCGAGCGCGATCTTCGCCGCTGGCGTCTCGCCAAGTTGCAGAAGCTGCACGATGAAGCCCACGCCAACGAAGAAGAGGTGAATCGTGCGGCGGACGAGCTCGCCGTGGCCGAGGCCAACGTCCTGACCGCGCTCGAACAACACGCCACCGACGCGCTCGAGGTTGACCGCATCGCCTCGATGATCGAGCGCCGCATGATGCGCAGCCCCTTCAACGGCGTCGTCACTCGGCTGTTCCGCGAGGAGAAGGAATTCGTCGGCAGCAACAACACGCCCGTCTTGACCGTCATGCAGCTCGACAAGTTGCGGGTAACGTTCACCATTCCCACCGCCTTGGCCCTGCGGCTGAAAACGAATCAGACGGTTTCGCTGACGTTTCCCAACAGCAATCAGAAGGCCGCGGGCAAGATTGAATCGATCTCGCCGGTGACCGAGGCCGAAAGCGACACGGTTCGCGTGAAGGTGCTCATCGACAACGAAGACGGGAGATATCGTTGCGGAGTCCGCTGCGCGCTCAACCTGGCCAAGCTGCCGTAGCGGGTCGAGTTCGCGGCGCGAATCCATCATTTGTTTGGCCATCAAGACACACAGCCCGAACCACGACACCGGTCTTGCGACATGGAAACGATTTGCAACACCGCCGACCCGCGCGACTTCACCGTCGGTGCGCAGAGCGAGCGAAAACCGTCCGCGCAGCCGTTCGATCTGCGGCAGCTTCATCTCCACGTCGCAAAACTCATCACCGCCGGCAGCGACGCCGAGCAGATGGCCGGCGACGCCGTCACGCTCGTATCGCGGCTGACCAGCGCCCAGCTTGTCGTCTATTTCACCCCCGATTCGGCCGGCAGCCTTGCCGCGGCGGCGCAGCATCGCGTGGCCGTGTCCGACGAAGTCGGCAACTACTGGCTCGAATTGCTGGGCGAGCAAGCGGCGCGGTCGTGCAACGAGAAGCGCGTGCAGATTGCGCAGATGCAGCAGAGCCGGCTGGCGATGGCGATCGCCATCGAGCGGCCCGGCATGCCGCCCGACGCCTTGGCCGCCGTCTTCCTGCCCGCCGCCGGACGCCCGGAAGCGCTGCTGGTGACGCTGCAACTCGTGGCCGGTCTGCTTTCCGCCTACCACCTGCAACACCAGAACCAGGCCGCCGACTGGGAATTGAGCACGGCCTGCGCGATTCTCGAACTGGTCGTTGCCGCGGGCAAAGCCGCCGACGTCCGCGACGCCGGCGTGCTCTTGGTCAATGCCGCGAAGAGCTACCTCGGCTGCGAGCGCGTAGCGATCGGACTGAAGAAACGCCGCGGGACGCAGTGCAAGCTGCTGGCCATTTCGGGAATGGCCGACATCAACCCTCAAGCCGAATTGCCGCAGGCCGTGCAGGGCGCGCTGGTCGAGGCCGTCCGCGGCGGCGACTGGACCGTCTGGCCCGCCGACAAGGGCCAAAGCGAAGGGCTGCTGCCCGCCCATGCCCGGCTCAGCGCCGTCAGCGGCGAAGGCCGCGTGTGCAGCGCCCCGTTGCGAAGCGCCGACGGCGGCGTGGTCGGCGGCTGGGTATTCTGGGGACTCGAAACCTCCGACGCCCGCTCGCGCGGCGAGCAAATTCGTCCGCGTGGCCGCCGCTCCCGTGGGCACTTCGCTCCTGCTGCTGAAGCACGGGCAGATCAATCCCGTGCGGCGCCTGGTCCGCAAGTGGCGCCTGCTGGAACGCAAATCGTTTTGGATCGCGATTGCCTCGGTCTTTCTAGTCTGTTTTTCGTTCTGGCCTTATCGCGTCGGCTGCGATTGCGTCATCGAGCCGGTGAAGAAGCGTTATGTGGTCGCTCCGTTCGACGGCGTCTTTGAGAAAAGTCTGGTTCGTCCCGGCGACGTGGTGAAAAAGGACCAGAAGCTCGCGCAAATGGACGGCCGCGAACTCCGCATGGAATTGGCCGGCGTGGTGGCCGACTATCACCGGGCCCGCAAGTCGCGCGACGTCAATCAGGCGGCGGGAAAAACGGCGGCAGCGCAGATCGACGCCCTGGAGATGCAGTGCCAAGAGCAGAAACGCCTGCTGTTGGAATCCCGCATCAAGAATCTCGACATCAAGAGCCCCGAGGCCGGAATCGTCGTCAGCGGCGACCTGGAACGCACCGAAGGGGCCCCGGTCAAGGCGGGCCAGGCCATGTACGAAATCGCCCCGTTGAACCGCATGATCGTCGAAATCGAAGTCCGCGACGAGGACGTCGCCAACGTCGCCGTCGGCCAGAAAGTCGCCGTGAAGCTCGACGCCTATTCCGGCACGGTCTGGAAGGGAACCATCGACAAGATTCACCCCCGTTCGGAAATCCGCGACTCGAACAACGTCTTCATCGCCGAAATCCGCCTCGACCAGGGCGGCGAAGTCCTCCGCCCAGGCATGAAAGGCGCCGCCACCATCACCACCTCCTCGCACACGCTGCTGTGGATCCTGCTGCACAAGGCATGGTACACCGGCTTGAAATGGCTGGGGATGTGAGAGACCGTAGGACGGATTTCCAAATCCGTCCTCGCCAAAACCGGACGGATTTGGAAATCCGTCCTACGGAACGGCAAAGTTAATTCCGGTACAAACCTAACATGCACTCCGAACTCGACTTCAGCGTGCTCGATCCGGCCAGCGCGGTGCTGACGCTCCGCCCCGATCTTCGTTTCACGCCCGCCGAGTTCGATCAAGAGCCGTGTTACATGATCGAGGATCCCGTTCGCGGCAAGTTCTTCCGCATCGGCAGCGACGAATTCACCCTGATTTCGCTGTTGGACGGTAAGAACACGATCGCCCAAACGATCGGGCTGTCGGCCGCGACGCTCCGCGAAAGGGCCTTCACCGAAAACGAGGCCATGGCCGTCTGCCACTGGCTGCTCGAGTCGCAACTGGCCGTCTGCGGCGGCGCGGGCCAGGCCGAACGCCTCGCCTCGACCGCGCAAGCAGGCCCAGAACAAACTCGCCGCGTCGGTCAACCCCCTCGCCATGCGGCTCCCCTTGTTCAATCCGAGCCGGCTGTTGAACCGCATCGTTCCCTATATGCACTGGGCGTTCGGCCGGCCGGCCGTGGTCGTTTGGTGCATCGTCTGTCTGATCGGCGTCGTCGTTGCCGCCGGGCATCGCGGCGAACTGGTCGAATCGTCGTCGGTCCTGCTCGATCGCGACAACTGGCTGCGTTTGGCCGTCGTCTGGCTCATTCTGAAAATCCTGCACGAAACCGCGCACGCGCGTGGCCTGCATGCACTTCGGCGGCACGGTTCCGTCGGCGGGCGTTCTGCTGGTGGTCTTCACGCCGCTGCCGTTCGTGGACGTGACCGCCTCGTGGCGATTTCCCTCCAAGTGGCAGCGAATCGCCACGGCCGCCGCCGGGGTCTATCTCGAACTGTTCGTGGCGGCTTTGGCGGTCATCCTCTGGAGCTGGTCCGGCGATTCGGTCGTGCGGCACGCCTGCCTCAACGTCGCCGCCACCGCCAGCGTCGGCTCGCTGCTGATCAACGGTAATCCACTCATGCGATTCGACGGCTATTACATCCTCTCCGACTGGCTGGAACTGCCGAACCTCAGCGCCAGCGGTCAGAAGTTCGTTGCCGGCCTGTTTCAGCGAATGCTGGGCGTCGAGGTGCCGCCCGATGGCCGTTCGCCGCGCACTCGCCGCATCGTCGCCGTCTACGCGGTTGCGTCGCTGGTCTGGCGAAACATGGTTTACGCGGGCTTGCTGTTGGTGCTCTACGCGATCGTGTCGAAGCTCGGCTCCTTCCTGGCCGGCACGGCCGTTCTCTTTGCGATTGCGGCGATTCTGCTGAATCCAGCACGAAACGTGATTCGATTCCTGGGCAAACAGCAATCGCTGGAGATGCGGCGATTGGCCATCGTGGCGGCCGGCTTCCTCGGCTGCATCGCCGTCGTGGCATTCTTGCTGACCCGCCCCAGCACGATCCGCACCTGCGGCATCGTCGATTACTCGCCGCCGACCATCGTCCGCTCCGCCAGCCCCGGCCTGGTGCGCGAAGTGAAAGTCCGCGAGGGCGAGACGGTCAAGAAGGGCCAGGTGCTCGCCGTGCTGGAAAACGAAGAGCTCCAAGTGGAACTCACCAACATCCGACATCAGATCGAGCAGTCGCGGCTTCAGGAGCGAATCCATCGCCAGGAAGACGAAACGGCCAAGGAGCAAGCCGAGGCCGCCAAGTGCCGATCGCTGCAGAAAAAGGAGGCGGAGATACAGGCGCAGGTCGATGGGCTGTTCGTTCGCGCTCCGATCGCCGGCGAGGTCGTCGCCAACGATCTGGATTCGTTCGTGGGGCGCTACCTGGCCGTGGGCGACGAGATCGCGGTGATCGGCAGCGAGCGGCGCAAGGAGGTCATCGTTGCCGCCGCCCAAGACGACATCTCCTCGTTTACCGCCCAGTTGGGCCGCGCCGTCCGCGTCCGCATCCTGGGCGACGAGAGCAATTCGTTCACGGCCAGTCTGAGCAAGATCGACCCCCGTGCCAGCCTGAAGCCGCCCCACGCCGCCCTCGGCGCCGACGCCGGCGGCTCGTTGCCGGTCAAGTCGAAGCGCCAGTCGCCCGACTCGAAGAAGGTGGAGAGCGAACTGCTCGACCCCTGCTTCTCCGCCACCATCTTCTTGAGCACCCCGCAAAGCCTGGCCCTCCACGCCGGCCAGCGCGTCGCGGTCCTCTTCAGTTCCGACGGCCAATCCTGGGCCGGCCGCCTGGTGATGCGCGTCCGAAAATGGATCGACGACCGGCTTGCCAACGCGGGACGGTAATCCCGTTGTGCCGCGTCAACGAACGAACTTGACCGACGATAGGTGCTGCAATGGCGTCCGTCGCGGCCCTAATCCTGGCATCTCCGTGATCTACGCCGCCTCTCGGCGCACTCCGAAATCTCGCGGCAATCCGCGCGGTTGATTACGAAATGCCGCGATAAAATCGGCCTCGGAGATCGCTATTTTCGGCAAGCTGCCGTGACCCGTATGCGGTGCTGAAATCGCTGGCGAGGCCCAATGCGGCACTTGCGGAAGGATCTTCTTGATCGCATCCAGGTATTTGTCGAGATGATGATCGGCCAGCCAGTCGAAATCGCAGAAGGCATGGAGAAGGCCGGTCGTGTGGCAATGTGCTCGCTGCACCTGTTTCGCTTTACCGGCGAGCGACCGCTTCTTCGCTTTCCAAGCCGCCTGCTCTTCCGAGAGTGCTCCCTCGTCGTCCACGAGTCTGAGTTTTCCCACGTGTTTGTAGCACCAGCGGAACGGAAGGTGCGGGACGAGGTCGTTGTTGTTGACGAAGCGATAATTGGCCAGGCAGTAGGAGTCGCGGAAGAGGCGATCGCCCGCGCGCGGCGAACCGTACGTGTAAACGGCACGAACCTTGTATCCTTCGTGCGTCAGACGAACCGATGCCAGCGTAGCCATCGCGGCGCCAAGACTGTGGCCCGTCAGCCAGAGAGGCCGTTTGCGGGAAGGTCTTCCCAGCAACTCCCGAACCTGCGGCCAGACTTTGTCGACCGCCGCGGCGAAACCGCAATGCACCCGGCCGGGAAATGGGGGCTGCGACACCAGCAAGCTGTCGGCGTCGGTCAGACAGTTGCCGATGTTCTGCGTGCCGCGGAAAGCCAGCACGGTGCCCTTATCCAGCGGCGCGACGAAAGCGTGGAAATGGCCGCACGTGAACGACGTAATCTTGTTGCGCAGCCCGAGCTTCTCGATCCAGTCGTCGCACTCCTCGTAGGCGCACTTGCTTGCGCAGGCCAGGAAGTAACCCGTCTTGGCACTGAAACCGCGTGCGCCAGATCAGCGTCGATCATGCCTTCCACGACACCCCCCCCTTAACCGTATTATCGGCAAAGTCGGGGGAATTTCAACACAACATCAAGGAGCCCAATTAGCCCCACCGGCATAATGCACAAAACCCCCGTATATGCTATACTTTCTCACGGCGCAAACGGGCCTACGCCCGCAAATTGCCCAAGAAGACGCCCCGAAAAGACAAGCCCTTCCCTGCTGCCGCCCGCTGAAAGAGGATTTCTTATGTTGAATATTGCCGCGATTGTCGTTGGAATTCTGTTGCTGTCACTGATGTTCCTCCTCTGGCTGACCGTCCGGTTCATCCCCAACGACCGCGTCGGCATCGTCGAGAAGATGTGGTCGCCCCACGGGTCGTTGACCGAAGGCGCGGTCATTGCCCTGCACGGCGAGGCGGGCTACCAGGCCGACATCCTCCGCGGCGGCATCCATTTCGGACTCTGGCGCTGGCAGTACAAGATCCACAAGTTCCCTTTGGTCACCATCAAGCAAGGAAAGATCGGCTACGTCTTCTCCCGCGGCGGCGATCAGCTCATGCCTTCGCAAACTCTGGCCAGGGTCGTCGAGTGCAACAACTTCCAGGACGCGCGGAAGTTTTTGGCCAGCAGCGGGCAAAAAGGCCGCCAGCGCGGCATCCTCCGCGAAGGCGTCTACGCCATCAACATCGCACTGTTCAACGTGATTACCGAAGACCGCGTGTTCACCTTGGAATGGGCGAAGGGCCTCGAAGAGTGGCAACAGCAACTCAAGGCCCTGCACGGCTTCAGCCCGCTGATTATCAGCGGCCAGACCGATCAAATCGGAATCGTGACCGTGCATGAAGGTCCGACGTTGCCCCCGGGCGAGTTGATCGCTCCCGCCGTGGGCACCGACAAGGACCAGCCGAACTTCCACAACAACTACCAGGACATCGAGGCGTTTCTGGCCGCCGGCGGCCGCCGCGGCGTCCAATACACGCCGCTGATCGACGGCACCTACTTCCTCAACCGCTGGTTCTGCACCGTCGAGCTGATCCCCAAGCAGGTCGTGCCCATCGGACAGGTCGGCGTGGTCGTCAGCTTCTACGGCAAGAAGGGCGACGACACTTCGGGCAAGGAGTTCCGCCACGGCGAGCGCGTCCACGAAGGCGAGAAAGGCGTCTGGGAAAGAGCCCTCGGTCCTGGGAAATACGCCTTCAATACGGCGTCCGGGCAAGTCGTGCTCGTGCCGACCACCAATTTCGTCTTGCACTGGATCACCGGGCGGACCGAACAGCACCACTACGACGAAACGCTGAAATCGATCGAACTGATCACGTGCGACGCCTACGAACCGATGCTGCCGCTGAGCGTGGTCGTGCACATCGACTACGAAAAGGCCCCCTCGGTCATTCAGCGGTTCGGCGACGTGAAGCAGTTGATCACCCAGACGCTCGATCCGCTGCTCTCCGCGTATTTCCGCGACGTCGCCCACAAGAAGAGCATGTTGCAGTTGATCCACGATCGCGATGAAATCCAAGCGCAGGCTCGCGAGGAATTGCGGAAGAAGTTCCTGCAATTCGACATCGAGTGCGTCGACGTTCTCATCGGCCGGCCGGAGAGCAAGGAGGGGGACACGAAGATCGAGACCCTGCTCGATCAGTTGCGGCAGCGGCAATTCGCCATCGAGCAGGTCGAGACGTTTCAGAAGCGGCAGGAGGCCGCGGTGCGGGAAAAGGCCCTCAACGAGGCCACGGCCCAGGCCCAGTTGCAGACCGAGCTGACGAAATCGCAGGTGCAGATCAAGATTTCGGAGAACACCGGCGACGCCGAACTGGCCAAAGCCCGCAAGCAGGCCGAGACCACGGTCGTGCAGGCCGAAGCCGCCGCCAAACAGGCGAAATTGCAGGGCGAAGGTGAGGCCGGGCGGTTGCTCGTCGTGGCCGAGGCCCAAGCCAAACAGGCCGCCCTGATCGGTGAAGGCGAAGGCAAGAAGGCCGCGCTCATCGGCGAAGGCGAAGGCAAGCGGGTGTTGGCCGTCGGCAACGCCGAGGCCGCCGTTCTGCAACTGAAGATCGAATCCTACCGCGATCCCCGACTCTACGCCATCGCCATCGTCGCCGACCATCTCCGTCAAAGCCAGCAGCCGTTGGTGCCGTCGCAGTTAGTCAACTTCGGTGGCGAGAACGGCGGCCAGAGCCCCAACATGCTCAGCGCGCTGATGACCATCCTGACGGCCGAGAAGTTGGGGGTCGAAGTGAAGCCGACTTCCAAGCCCGAAGGGCTTTCGTAAGCCAGCCCAGGGTCGCCGCGCGGCAGTTACACTATCACGCCTTCGGCGTTCTCGGACGTCGACCGTCTTTTCTCCCGGGGGCTGACGCCCCTGGCTATGGACTTTCATCCCTTCGGGATTGGCGCGAATGTCCCGCGGACGTCGGTGCCGCCACAATCCACCGCTGCGCCGCGAGTCCACCAACGGATTGTGGGATCGCGTCGGAGTGGTAGAATACAATTGTGCGGCAGCGCGGCGTCACATGCATTCTGAAGTCTCATGAAACCCACGGCGTATATTGCATCTTCGATCCTGATGGGATGTGGCGTCCTAATCGCAGCCGCCGGCACCCAGGGCAAGAACCCCTTCGGCCTGTGTGCAGGAGTGCTCCTTTGCATCGTCGGCATCTTCCTATTCCTCACGAGAAAGGTTGAACCGCCAGAGGAGTGATCTTGTCTACCCGGCCGCCGCAGCAACGCGGTCGGTCCACTGCCCGTCGGACGTTCTTACTCATTCTCCACAAACGATCGCCGATACGCCGACGGCGATTGGCCGACGAGCTTGCGAAAACAGGCGTAAAATCGGGCGGGCGAGCCGAAGCCGCTCTCGGCGGCGATGTTGTCGATCGTCTCGTCGGTCGTGGCCAAGAGCCGCTGGGCGTGGCTCACGCGGTGGTGCATCAGGAACTCGTGCAACGTCATGCCGCTGAACTTGCGAAACACCCGCATCGCGTACGCCGGGGCCATGCGGACGGTCTCGGCGATGTCGTCGATCGTCAGCGGCTCGCGGTAGTGCGTCGCCACCAGCGTGGCCATCTGCTCGAAACGCCCGAGCGTGCCGCGGGAATGCGGCAGCGGCTTTGCGTCCGGCGGCGACGGCTTCCGCCGAGCCAGATCGACTGCCAGACGGCGCAACCGCGCTTCCGCCTCCAGCAGCACCACCGAACGCAATTCCTTCGAGTCGTCTTCGAGCAGCCGGGTCCAACTCTTCATCAAATCCAGATCGGCGGCGGGCCGGTCGCCCGGCGGGTCGATCAAGACTTCGCCCGCCAGCAGACGCCGCATCAAAAGCGGCGGCAGCCGCCATTGCAACACCCACGGCAGCGGCAGATGGATGCCGTACGCCCAGCCGCCGGGCGTCGTTTCGATCGGCCCATGCGGCTGAGCCGCCCAAAACACGACAAAATGATTCGGCGGCAGCGTGACCCGTTGGCCGCCGAACATGGCCACAACCGGATAATGCTCGTTCACGCCCAATTCGATGTCGTCGTGGAAATGCAGGCGGCGAAAAGGCACCTTCGCTTCCGAATGGCCGGCAAAACCCTCCCGCAGATAATCCAACTCGGCCGGCAGCACGTGCCGCTTGCCGCCGGCCGGCCGAGACGTCGCACGATCTCTGCGGTTGGCCGACATTGTACTCATCCTTTGCGAGCGGCGTCGAAGGGGACAGTCCCATTCTTGCTGACACGAAAATTGGGACAGTCCCCTTTTCGATGGCTTTCGACTCGCGATAATTCGGCCATGCACTGCTCGATGCACTCGCGCCGGGGCTTGCGGGTGTTATAGACGCCGATGGAGCAGTGGCCCGCAAATCCGATTTCGGCCAATCGATCGAGGAATCCGGCCGTCGGCCAATGTCCGGTGCCCAGGACGTCGCGATTGGTTTCGGAAAGATGCACGTGCGCCAGAATGTCGCGGATGCCGGCAAGCGGCGCCAGCGGGTCCCTCTCTTCGATATTGACGTGGAACGTGTCGATCATCAGCCGCAAGCTCGGCAGGTTCAGGCTGCGGACCAGCCCGGCTGCCTCGGCGATGGTGTTGTGAAAGCCGACCTCGCCGTGGTTGACCGGCTCGAAGGCGATCGTCGCCCGGCGTTCGACGGCGTGCTGGCCCACTTCCCGAATCGCCTCGCGAATCCGCGCCTCGCCTGCCGTGCGATTTGGTTGGTCGCGCAGCCGCCCTTGAAGCGAGCCGAACACGATCACCGCGTTCCATCGCGACGCCAGATCGACGAACGATTTCAGCAGTTCGATCGTGCGACGCCGCACCGCTTCGTCTGCCGTACACAGGCAATTGCCGCGACTCGCGTAAGTCGAGCCGGTTTGGAAGGCGCACATCTCATAGCCGACCGCTTGCAACGAGCGGCGGACGCGATCTTCATCGAACCCCGCTGGATCGGCGATTTGCAGTTCCACGGCGTCGTAGCCGGCCCGTTTCATGCAGGCCAGATCGCCGTCGAACTCGCTCCAATCGCGATATGATGCCGGGTCGGGCAATACGTAGCTTAGTTTCACGGCTTTTCTCTCTCCCCGTTCGCGACGGACTGCGGCATTCTTCGGTAGCGAATCAGTACGCTCCCCGGTTTGTGGCCAATCTGCACATTCAATTTGGCCAACTCCCCGCCCGTCATAAGGCGTTTCTCTTTCACGGCGTACGTTTCTGCGAAAGCAACCTCATACTGGGCCTTGGGCTGCAATGCCCGCAACGCTACCTCGCGGGCCGACTTCGGGCTCTGCGATCTGCGAAAACAGATGGCAAAACCCTCGCCGAGGTCGGGACGGTCGAACTGCCAACCGCACCATTGCCGTTCGTCCGAATCAGCCGGGATCAAAGGATAGTAATCGCCTAGATACAACTCGCGTAGCGACTTGATCTCGTCCGAGGCAAGTTTCATCTCGCCGGGCGAAAACGCCGGCCCGCGCGTATCCATCGAGAGGCTCGTGCCGAACCTGGCAACGCTCCGCACCGTATATGGGTCGGTCTCGAAAAGCAGCGAGGCATGGATCGGTACGTAGAAACTCAGCCCCATCAGTTGTTGCTGGTTGTAAAGCGGGTTCTCGCCGCCGTTGGCCGCCTCGCTGCTCGTCCACGAACCGGCCGAGCGCATCAGCACTTCCAGGTCCGGCCCTGTCCCGCGCCAATTCGCGTTGTCGATCACGAGGCCCGGGTGCGCCTTGAGCAGATCGTCCCACATCGCGTAGAGCCCTTCGACGTGGCGAATTTCGCTAATTCCCACGCGATCCGGCGCGTCGGCCGTCTGCCAATACAAGAACGGATAGTGGTTGCGGTCCTGCCGATAGACGTCGACGTCCCAGTCCGAGATGCAGTTCGATAAATAGTCCGTCATCCACTTGCGGGCTTCCGGATTGCCGAGGTTGAACAAGTCGTTGCCGTCCCCGCCCCCTTTCGCTTTCAGCAGCCACTGTGGATGCTCCTTCTCGATCCGACTTCCTCGGAACACCCGCTCGGGTTCGAACCAGAGAATAAACTTCAAGCCGGCCTTGTGGGCAGCGTCGCCAATAGGACGAAGACCGCGCGGAAAATGGTCCTTTCTCGGAACCCAGCTTCCCACCCCGTCCGGCCAGCCCCCCTCGAACCAGCCGGCGTCGAGCCAGTACGCCTCCAGTCCCATCGCCCGCATTTTGGCGATCATTTCCAATTGATTCTGCTCGGTGGTGTCGTTTCCGCTATTGAAGACGAACCACGCGTTCTGCGACATCGGCGGCATGACCAGTTTGCCGTCGACGCGCGGAACATAATCGGCAATCAGCAGCCGTCTCAAAAGGTTGTGTCCGCGCAAACGGTCGGTCCCGCGCCACCACACCAGCAGGATCCGCGGCGTGCGGATCGACTCGCCGGGCAGGAGTCGGAAATGCGTCCGCTGCTGACCGGCCTCAATCGCAAGCTCATGCTGCCCCGAGCGCGCGACACGCAGAGCCCATTGGCCCGTCCAGCCGATCGCGCCGACGAGTCCGCCGTCGCGCCACTGGACGTTGAAATACGGCAGCGCGGTTTGCGAAAGTCTGCCGTCGCTCGGCAGCGACACTTCCTGGCCGGGCTGCACAGTGGCGTCAATGGTCCGGTAGTCGTTGGCGCTCATCGTGCTCCCCTCGGCATGATGAATGCTGACCGCTTCCTTTTCATCCAGCCCGACGCCGATGTCCAGAGGAAGGAGCTTCTCGATGATCGGCGTCGGCTGGTTTGACGTGTTCTTCAGCCGCAGCAGCCATTCGACGGCCGGAAAGTCGGAGAAAACCGTCGCCTCGCAAGTAACCTGCAACCCGGTTTTCTCGTCCGTCCAAGTGATCCTGTGTCGTTGCCGGCCGTTGGCGGCCGGCTCGTTGGAAGTACTTCGTCTTGATCGCTGCAACAGTTCCGAAGCTGGCCTGCCGCCGTAGATGAAGGAGAAAGGGATGGTGTCTGAAGGTCCTCGGCCGGCGGAAACGCCCGACTGGGGAACTCCTCTCAACAGCGCTCGCTCGGCCCACTGCCGCACGGCAGCATGCTCTTCGCGATCGCCGTTGCCCGCGACGCCGTGCAGTTCCGCGCCGACGGAAGATGTCGTCAGCATCGCGGTCAACGCGACGACGCAAAGCCCTGCTCGCCCACATTTGCTAACAGAGTTTGTTACGATCGCTCTGGACATCGTCCACATGCGTCAGTCCCTCCTCGGCAAGCTGGCCCCGCCGTCGACCAGCAGCGAAATGCCCGTGATGTAGTCCGATTCGTCGCTGGCCAAGAACAGGAAGGCGTCGGCGCACTGCTCGGGCGTGCCGAACTCGCGCAGCGGGATGGCGGCCGTCGCCCGGGGTGCGTATTTCGGATCGGTCTCGTAGCAGATCTTCGACAGCCCAGCCAAAATGATGCCGGGCGCCACGATGTTCACGCGGATGCCATGCACGGCCAGTTCCTGCGCCATCGCCTTGGTCATCAACGCCAAGCCGGCCTTCGCCACGCCGTAACAACAACCCTCGGGCCAAGGCGTGTCCTGGCACCACGAGCTATTGAACAGGATCTTGCCGCGGATGCCGCGATTGCAGCCGGACTTCTTGATCGGCTCCTGCCTCGCCATGATCCGCGCCGCCGCCTGGCCCACGTGGAAATTGCCGGTGAGGTTCAGATCGAGATGCGCTTGCCACTGGTCGGGGCGAATATCGAGGAACGGCCCGTTTTCCACCATGGCCGCGTTGCCGATTACCACGTCGATCCGCGGATGCCGCCGCAGCACCTCCGCGAACATGGCGTCGATCGAAGGCCGGCTGCCGGCGTCGCAGCGGAGATATTCGATCGTGCCGCCGCCGGTTTGCGTCGCCTTGGCGATCGCCGAGCCCTCGGCTTCGCACTTGCGGCCGGTCATGAAGACCGTCCCGCCTTCTTCGCAAAACCGCCGGCAGATCGCCCGGCCGATGTCGCCGTAGCCGGCCGTAATCACCGTCACTTTTCCCGCCATGCGTCCCGATGTTGTCATTGCAGATTGCTTTAGAGGTTCTAACAAAACTCCAGTACGCGGTTCCAGCAGATCATGGCACAACCGATGATTAGGAACGCATCGTGAATGTCCGGTCGTTTCTCGTAACGCACCCGCAGACGACGCCAGTTGAAGAGCCAATCGAAGCAGGCTTCAACGACGTAGCGGAATTTGCCCAGGCCGCTGCCGTGCTCGGTGTTGCGGTGAGCAACCAGCGGCTTGATTCTCCGCTTGCGCAGGGGTTTACGAATCTTGGCTTCCGCATCATAGGCTCGATCCGCGAGCAGTTCATCGGGACGCTTGCGCGGTGCGCCGCGAGGTTGCTTGATCGGTGGAACTGCGTTGACCAAAGGAATAGCCATCTCCGAATCGTGGCAATTCGCGCCGGTGTGGGTAATGGCCAGAGGCGTGCCGCTGCCGTCCACCATCAGATGACGCTTCGAGCCATTCTTGCCTCGATCCGTGGGATTTGGGCCCGTTTTTGCCCCCCAAAAACTGCTCGCACGGAGCAACTGTCGATCGCGGATGTTGACCAGTCGATTTGGCCTGCCAATCCCAATTCGTCCAAAAGTAGCTTCCATATCCGCTTCCAGACACCAGCCACGTGCCAGTCGCGGAGTCGTCGCCAGCACGTCATGCCGCATCCGCAGCCCAACTCCTGCGGAAGATATTCCCACGGACAACCCGTTTTCAATACGAAGAGAATCCCCGTGAGCGCCGCACGATCGGAAACTCGCGGTCGGCCTCCTTTCGGCTTGCCGCGTTCGCGCGGCAGCAAAGGCTTGATTCGCTCCCAAAGCGCATCGGGCAGCAGTGGCTTGGCCATAATATCCTCCCTGACATATCTGTTGGTTGACCAGGTTAGCCCGAGAGTTTAGCAACATTGGACAGATCAGGAAATACTGGTTTTGTTAGAACCTCTTAGTGTGTTTGGGGTGTTTTGTTCCACGACGCGCCGAGTTCTTCGAGTGTGCGGCCTTTGGTTTCCGGCACGACGATCAACGCGAACAGAAACGCGGCGGCCGATATGACCGCATAAATCCAAAAGGCCATCGCCGGCGTGCCATTGGTTTTCTTGAACCAATCGACCATTGGAGGAAAGTAAATGGCCGTTACGTACGACGCCGTCCAGACGGTTACGGAAGCCACGCCCATCGCTTTGCCGCGCAGCCGATTGGGAAAGATCTCCGACATGATCAGCCAAGCCAACGGGGCCAGGCTGACCAGGTACGCGCCCATCACGAGAAACAACGTGAAGACGACGTACAGGCCGGCTATCCGCCAATGGAACAAGGCGCCGAGAACGCCCATTCCGACGCTCATTCCCAGCGTGCCCAGCAACAACAGCGGCTTTCGGCCCAGCCGATCGACAAGCAGCAAGGCGCCGACCGTGCAGACGATATACCAGATGCTCATGATCACGTTCTGGAAGATGGCGTCGCTCGGATCCTTGAAGCCGGCATCCTGAAAGACGGTGGGCATGTACATCGTGAGAATGCTCGCACCGGTGATCTGTTGAAACATCGCGAGCGAACAGGCGATCAGCATGGCGAATCGCATTCCATGCCGCAACAACTCGCGCCATTTGCCTTGTTCTTCGGCGGACGCCAGAATGTCCCGCATTTCCAGTTCGGCGCTCTCGCGGCCGTCGATCAAAGTCAGCACCTCGAGCGCCTCTTGCTGCCGGTTCTTTTGCGCCATCCAACGAGGGCTTTCCGGCACGAACAGCAATCCGATGACAAAAATGGGCACCGGCGCCGCGTTCGAGGCCAGCATCCAGCGCCAGTGGTCGCCGAACGAGAGAAAATAGGACACGACGACGGCGAACGCCAGGCCGACCACGATCGCCAACTGGTTTACCGTGACCAGCGCCCCGCGGATGCGCGGCGGCGACACTTCGGCGATGAACATGGGCGACACGACCGACGCCAGCCCCACGCCGACCCCGCCCAAGAATCGAAATAGATCGAATTGAAGAACGCGAGTTATGTCAAGGTGAACGGGCCCGAATAGACTGAATTGAAAATCTTTTGCCGGCAGCGCCGATCCGATCGCGCCGGCGGCAAACAGCAAACCGGCGAAGATGAGCGTCGGCTTGCGGCCCCAGCGATCGCTGAGAATGCCGCCGAGCAGCGGGCCGGCCATGCAACCCAACAACGCGCTGCCCATTGCATGTCCCACTTGCTCCGGATTCAGTCCAAACTCGGGCTTAATATAGAGCATCGCTCCGGAGATGATCGACAGATCGTAGCCGAACAGGAAACCGCCCACGGCGGCCACCGAGGCGATCAAGACGACGAGATAGGGCTGCTTGCCGGATTCTGATGTGTTCATTGTTCGCGTGTCCGTTTGGTGTTATCGTCCCATCCAGCCGCCGTCGACCAGCAGCACGTGGCCGTCGACGTAATTGCTGGCATCGCTTGCCAGGAACAGCAGCGGGCCGACAAGGTCATCGGGCTGTCCCCAACGGCCCGCCGGAATCCGGCCGCGAATCTGCGGCTCGCGGACGGGGTCGTTGATCAACGCGGCACACATCTCGGTATCGAAGTAGCCCGGCGCGATGGCGTTTACGTGGATGTTCTTCGACGCCCATTCGTTGGCCAGCGCCTTTGTGAGGCCCGCAACGCCGTGTTTCGCGGCGGTGTAGGCGGGAATGGTCAAGCCGCCCTGAAAGCTGCACACCGAAGCGATGTTGATGATCTTTCCGCCGCCTTGCCGCTCCATGATCTTCGCCGCCTGTTGGCACAGCTCGAAAACGCCGGTCAACATCAGACTGAGGATCGTATCCCAGCGGTCCAGGTCGAATTCGACGGCCGGCTGCCGATGTTGGATGCCGGCGCAGTTGACCAGGATGTCGAGCCGGCCGAAACGCTCCACGACGCGATCGACCAGCCCGCGGCGTTGCGAGCGATCGGCCAGGTCGGCCTGAAAATAGACGAGGTCCGTGCCGAGCGGCTCGACCCGCTTTCGCAGTTCGTCGCAGTTGTCGGAGGCGCCGACGCAGGCGAGCTTCGCCCCCGCCGCGGCCAGCCCCTCGCTCATCGCCAGCCCCAGCCCGCGCCGCCCGCCGGTCACCAAGGCAACGCGGCCGGTGATGTCAAACAGATTGTTGGTCATAATTGACGTTCGCGTATGATCTCAATAACGAAATGCCCTGGCCGTCTCGAACATCGCCATGATGTTCTCCACCGGCACGAAGGGTTGAATGTTGTGAACGGGGTTGAAAACGAAACCGCCGCCGGGCGCCAGATCGCGAATCCGCCGCTGCGTCTCGGCCCGCACCTCGGCGGGCGTGCCGTAGGGCAAGACTCTCTGCGTGTCGCAGCCGCCGCCCCAGTACGACATGTTCTTGCCGTACTTCTTCTTCAGTTGCGCCGTCTCCATGCCCGCCGCCGACACTTGCACCGGATTGATGATGTCGATGCCGATCTCGATCAGGTCGGGCAGGAACGGCTCGATCGCGCCGCAGCCGTGGTAGAAAATCTTCGCCTTCGTATGCCGCTTGATCGCCGCGGTGATCCGCGCCCAAAGCGGCTTGATCATCCGCCGGTAGATCGCCGGCGAAATAAAGGGCCCCTTTTGACCGGTAAAATCGTCGGCAGTGAAGTGGATATCGATCAGATCGCCCACTTCCGTCAAGAAGCTCGTCTGCGCCGTGATGATCGTCTCCGTCAAGCGTTCCAAGAACGCCATCGCAAAATCGGGCTCGGCCACCAGGTCCATCAGCCCGTTCTCCATGCCGCGGACACGCAGCAACTGGTTGAACAGATCGTGCCCGCAGGGGGCCATCCCAAACAGTGCGAAGTCGGTGGTTTTGCGGAGTTGCAGCGTGCGCTCGCGCAGGCCGCGATAGCGCGCCGGGTCGGCGGGGTCGGGCCAGGGCATCTTCCGCATCACCTCGATCGACGGCTCGCTCAGCGGAAACTCCTGCCAATCATAGTAAAAGCCCCCCTTGGGGCAGCGCAGCGTCGCCCCGAAATCGTCCTTGAACGAACTGCTCCCGCCCGGCTCATCCACGATTTGCAGCGGGCCGCTCGACGGTGCATTCGCCAGCACGGGAATCACGTCAACGCCGAACAGCTCGATCACGTCGTCATCCACCACGGCGACTTGCTGTGCCGGCTCCAGCGTGCGGATCGGCGTCTTCGGCAACTTCAAATGATCGCGCAAGGCGGCGTACGTCGACTTGGCGATCGACGTGACCACCGTGCCCCCCAAATCGATCGGCAGCCGGTCGGGCTCCTCGTGATTCAATGCGGTTACGACCCGTTCTCGTGAGTTCATGATTCGTTGACCTGTTTGCTGCTGTGATTTGTCGGGCGACCGATCGGGAGACATCCCCCGTGTGACTTTATCGGCCCTCAGTAATGACACTCCACTTTGACAGTCCCCTCCACGTCATGCAAGGAAATCACTTCCTTGGCCGGGTCGAAGTCCGTCCAGGCGTTGCCGTTGACAGTGACACCCTTCATCGGCAACGATTTTGGATGACGCAGTCGCAACAGCACCACCTTGGGCGGCTTGCGGGCTGGCATTTCCACCGTTGCCGCGATCTTTTGATTGTCGGCGTCGGAGACGATTTCGTAGGCGACCGTGCCGAAGTAGGTCGGGGCATTTTTGACCGAAATCTTCTTCCCCTGTTCAAGCCAATACCGCGGCGTCGCCTTCGCCAGCCACAGCGAGTTGCCGTCCTCCCATACCAACAGCGAGCGAAACTGTTCCATGAAATACGATAACGAGTGGCCGTTGAGGATATTCCGATATTCGCCCTTCTTATACGCTTCCATCTGCCCCGCATTCTCGTAGTTCATGAATTGTTCGAGATAATAGTAGCGTGGAGAAGGCATTGCGTACGCCGCGTAATTGTTCACCCATTGCCGCAGGAAGCTCGGGATTTCGTCGCGTTGCAGATAAACGTTGGCCAGATAGCTGTACCCCAATTGCGACGACTCGCCGCCCCAGAACCAGTTTTCCGCGGGCGAGAGCCCCCTTTCCCGCCGCTTCTGCGTGAGGAACTGGAAGCGATTGCCGCCGAACAAATACGTGTGAGCGAGCGACAGCACGTCTTCCACCACGTCCAGATGCCCGTCGAGGCGGACGTCGTCGGCAGCCGGAACGCCCACGGAAGCAACCATCTCCAACGACCAGTCGTCGTCGGTCATGGGCAATTGGACCACCTGGCCGATGGAAGGTCCGCGGATGTAGAAGACGGGCGGAATATAGGAGCGATACGTGCCGTTGCGCACCTTCATCACCGGCGCAAGCGTGATCGCCCTGTCTACGGCCTTTCGCAGCGATTCTCGATACTGCCGCGACTCTTCCAGATACTTCCCGGCGTTGTCCGGGTCGAATTGCGCCATGGCCTCGGCGAAGCGGCGCAATCCTTGACAATACCAGGCGTCGATATTCACGTACCATTTCCATTCGCTTCGCCCCCAGGCGCAGTCGGCGATATGTTGCGGCGGCTGAAGTCCCGCGACGCGGAGATCATCCCGGTTGGGAACATTGTTCACGTAGAGTTTTCTCTGCCGGATGATCCACTCCGCCGCAGCCTGCATCCGCCATAGGTTCTTTTTGAACCACTTTGTGTCGCCGGTGAGGAAATAGTGTTCCGCGAGATCGAACAGAATCCTGCCGGTCCCGCCGTTGTGGACGAGCTCGTAGGTATCATAGCCGGGGCAATCGATGATCGCCGTTTCGTGAAAGAGCTTTCCGATACAAAAGTTTCCCGAGCCGTCGTTGAAATCGCCGTCGGACGGGGTGCCAGGTCTCTGTAGGAAGCCGTCCAGCCAATTGGCCGCCGCATCGTGCAGGCCCACGGCATCCATCGCGTGAATCGGTCGCGGCGCTTCGAGCGCGAGGTTCATATAGGTAAGTTCGCCGTTTTTCAATTGCGATGCACCCATCCGCCACGCGTCCTGCCAACGCTTCTCGGACAGCGCCACCTGCATCGGCGGATCGGGCGCCTGCTCGTATGGCGGCAACGGCGTGTTGGGCGGCAACAGTGGCAGCTTGATTTCCCGCATCGCTTCCTCCCACGTCGCCTCGGGGTGTTCGCGCGTCATTTCGCGGATGCTCTTGGCGTTGGCGGCCGCCAATTGGGCCGCAAATTTCCGGGCGTTCGTGCCGCAGCCCGCCTTGGCCACGAAGAAACCGAATTCCGGCGCGAGGATCGGGCCCTTTTCCAGGTCGCGCGACAAGAACGTAAAACTGCCCGATCTGGTCCAGACCGTGATCCGGGTGTCGCGCGGATGGCCGTAGGGAAACGTCGGCATGTTCTTGATGAACTCGTCCGCCGGCCGGATATAGAGCAGCGGCACGGCGATGCCGCGACGGCCACCGCCGCCGGCCTGCGATTTCCAGGCATTCCGGCCCTCGATCGCCGTACCCGAATCGCTGGGCAAAGCCGCGGCTTCGCCGGCGAGACCGAAGAACCCCTCCACTCGGCCATCGTAGTCGGCCTTCTGCATTCCGGCCTTGAATCCCCACTCGATCTCCACGTCCATCCGCTTCCAGACTTCCGGACCGTAGGCCAGGATTTGCGGAACGCCGCACTTCGCTTCCTCGCCAGGCTGCACAAATACCGCGACCATGTCCACGCCGTCCCAGTCGCCCCGATAGACCCAGGTCGAACCGTCCGCGGAGATTTCGGGTTTAGCGGTCACCTGCTGATCCGATTGCCAACCGAACCAGCCGTACCACGAGGGATACACCCGAAGTTCGACGCTTTGCGGCGGCGGCGTCGGCCGATCCTTTTTCGGCCAGCGGAGTTCCAACCGATTCAAGTGCATCCGTCCTTCCCAGAGCAACGCCGATTTCAGAACACCGCCAGGCGGCGGCAACATCTTGCCGCGCTCCCAGACGTCGTGTTTTGGCAGCAACTGCCAATCCGATTCCAGCTTCGGCCACGGCGTTCCCGGCTTTTCGTTGCCTTGCGATAGCAAAAGGCTGACTGGCCGGTACGCCCGATCGAGTCGTTCCAGCCGTCGAAAGATGAAGCAAGCCTCCGGCTGTTTCTGCACGTTTTGATCGGCCCGATAGGCATACGCCCACGCCGACAATTCCGCCGGTTGGCCCACCAACTTGGCCCAATCCGGCTTTTCCTCCGCGGCGACGCCCGGCACGACGCCGAGCGACGACAGCATTGCGATCGCGCAGACGTGTTGCATCCACCGCTTGCACGTCCTCAGCCTATTCGTTCGGTGGCCGTCGCTCATGCTATCCCTCGGTGTTTTGAACGATTGGTTGCAGACTCAAACCCACGGGACTAAGCTCGCGTTGGACCAATTCCCATTCCTCCGGGCTGAATTCGCCCCAGAGCAGCAGCGGCCGGCCGGCGGCTTGAATCTTCTTGAAAGTGCCGATCAACTCGCCAACCGGCGGCCCCGTGCCGCGATGATCGACGTTGATCTGCAAAACGGCGAAGGAATCGTCCTGCAATAGAATATCAACTGGATAGAGACATGCCGAGTGGAGGTGGATGAAATTCACCTCCGCCGCGCAGAGGCCGATCCGCAGAGCGGGCAAGAGAAACTGGCGGAAAATCGACGGATTGAGCACGGCGGCCGAGTCTTCCTGGTGATAGGCCACCGTCCGCCGCGACCAAACCATGCTGGGGTATCCGCCGGCGGCATGGATTCCGCGCCAGGCGGGAATCGTCGTCTGCAAACGCTCGATTACCGCCAGCCGAATTCGCGCACAGAGTTCCAACAACTCTCGCATCTCTGCCGGTGCATCGAAGAAGCCGGTCACGTACGTCATTTCACCCAACATGGCGGCGGCCGCGTCGCCCGGCCCTCGCAGCAGCGGCGGGCACAGCGGAAATCGGCCGGCCGCGAAATCGGCGAGCTCCCGCGTGAACCGCAGCAGCGCATTCAGCCACGCGTCGGCGTCGAGGTCGATCGCCAGCCCCTTCGCGGCGTCCAGGCTCGTCAAACACGGCGTGGCATAGCAGTTTGCCGTGCCCACCTTGACCGGGCAGCCCATGATTGCCTCGAGCCACGGCATGCCCCAATATGCCGAGCCGACATATCCGAAATCGCCGTCGCCGTCCTGCTGCGATTCGTACAATCGCTCGTAATCGTCCGCGAACGGGGCGAAGGAGACGTCCTCGGCCCGCAAGACCGCGCCGATCTGCCAGTGCACCGTGCCGCACGGGAACTGTTCGGCCGGATAATAGCCGGACTTCCACGGGCCGATCAAAGGATGATCGACCGGCCGGCGTTCGAGGAACGCCTCGTGCCGATCCATTCGTTGGTCCCACGTATCGGTGAGCATGGAAACGCCGTCTATTCCGGTTTCCACTCGATCGGGCAAGTGGCCGCGGCGCCGCCGTCCACGGGCAGCACCAGCCCGGTGATCATCGACGATGCTTCGCTCGCCAGAAAGACGATGGGCCCGACCAACTCGTGCGGCCGTCCGATGCGGTGCATCGGCAGCTTGGTCATCACCTGGTCCATGAAGTTCTTGTTGGCGAAGATGCTCGTGGCGTTCATGTCGGTCTGGAACCAGCAGGGTGCGACGGCATTGACGCGAATTCCCCGCTCGCCCCACTCGCAGGCCAACTCCTTGGTCAGCGCGGCGATCGCCCCCTTGGTCGAACTGTAGGCGGCGTTTCCGCGGCCGGTGCCGAGAAACCCGCCGCCGAGGGCCGACATGTTCACGATCGTGCCGCCGCCTTCGGCCAACATCCAGCGGCCGACCTCCTTACACATCCAGAACGTGCCGAAGTAGTTGACCTCCGTGAGCCGCCGCACGGTGGCCGCCTCGATTTCGGTCGTGGGAACTCTGGCCGTGATGCCGGCGATGTTGACGAGAATGTCGATTCGGCCGAAGTCGCGATGAATCTGCTCGACCGTTGCACGAACGGCCGCCTCGTCGGCCACGTCGCAGCCGTAAGCGATCGCGCGACGGCCCAGGGCAGCGATCTCGCCGACAGTGCCGCCGCAGCGCTCGCGGTCGAGGTCAATGGCGGCCACGTCGGCGCCGTACGCAGCCAGCCCAACGGCGGCCGCCCGGCCAAGCCCCCGCGCCGCCCCGGTCACGATGCTGGTCTTTCCGGTCAGGTCAAAAAGGTTGGTGTTCATGTGCGTTGCAGCGGAGCGGACCGCTTTGCAGAGAAAACCGCATTTTAGCGCCAAGAGGCATGTTACCAGAGCGGAAAGCAAGATTCATCTCGATTTCCGGCACTAACTCTCTCACAATATGACATTCTAGCGACTCCAACGACGAGGAACAGTCTATCTCGGCGCTGCATCGTCTTCGTCGCGTATCTTGCCGACCAGCTTGCTGAAATGCCCGGGCACTCTTGCGGAGAAAGTGAGTTGCTTGCCGGTGAAGGGATGCTTGAAGGAAATCGTCCTGGCATGTAACGCCAGACTCGTGTGGGCATCGTTCCCTTTGCCGTACTTCCTATCGCCCACAATCGGATGCCCGATGCCGGCCAAATGCACGCGAATCTGGTTCTTCCTGCCCGTCAACAGATCGACTTCCAGCAGGGCGAAGTCCTTCGTTTGCCGGAGCACTCGGTACGCCGTGCGCGACAGCTTTCCTTTTGCGGGATCGGAGGTCGAGTAGACGACATGGGCTTTGTTCTCGGCCAGGTACGTCGTGATGGTTTCCGATCGCTTCCGGCATTTGCCGTGAACGACGGCGAGATACTTTTTGTCCGTCTCCGGCCACTGCTCCTGCAAACGGAGTTTCGCCTCTTCGCTCTTGGCGAAGACGAGCACGCCCGATGTCTCGCGGTCAAGACGATGGACGATGAAGACGCGATTTCGCGACCGGGCGGCACCCTTGCGGACATAGTCGGTCAGGACAAAGTAAGCGGTGCGCGACTTATCCGAATCGGTGCCGACCGTCAAGAGCCCCGCCGGCTTATCGACCACGATGATATCCTCGTCCTCGTAAAGGACCACGAGCCCTCTCGGCAGACGCCGGTGGATGGGAGTGGACCGTTTGCGCACGTTACACGTCTTCCTCGCTCGATTGCAGCCAGCGGCGCCACTGGCGGAAATGCTCCATGCAGATCAATAGTCCCTGGGCCACGACCGTCAGCGGCTCGGCCGCCAGCCGAACCGGCAGGCCGGTCTGCTCGTTGATGAAACGGTCGATCCGCCGCAGCAGCGACCCGCCGCCGCACAGCACCAGCCCGTTATCGACCAGATCGGCGGCCAGATCAGGGCTGCAATGGTCGAGCGTCAGTTTGATCGCGTCGATGATTTCCTGCAAGGGATCGGCCAGCGCTTGGCGGACCTCCTCGCTGGTGACGGCGGCGCGGCGAGGCAGCCCGCTGACGGTGTCGACGCCGTTGAGCTCGATCGTGCGTTCTTCTTCCAGCGGATACGCGCTGCCGACGTCGATCTTGAGTCGCTCGGCGGCCGACAGGCCGATGCGAAGGCTGAAGTGGCGGCGCAGGTAATCGACGATCGCCTGGTCCATGCGATCGCCGCCGGTGCGAACCGATTGAGCGGCCGCGGTATCGGCCAGGCTCATCACGGCCACTTCGGTCGTGCCGCCGCCGATGTCGCAGACCATGCTGGCCGTCGGCTCGGCGATTGGCAGGCCGACGCCGATCGCGGCGGCCTTCGCCTCGGGCATCACCCACACCTGGCCGGCGCCGGCGCGGTGAACGCTGTTGAACACCGCCCGCTTCTCCACCGGCGTGATGCAGCCGGGAATGCCGACCAGCACGCGGGGCCGCAATCGCCAGCCGGGCCGTTGGGCCTTCCGCAGAAAATACCGCAGCATCGCCTCGCAGAGCTCAAAATCAGTGATGACCCCGTTTCGCAACGGGCGGACAACGGAGATCGAGTCGGGCGTTCGGCCCTCCATTTGCTTGGCCAGATGGCCCACCGCACAGCCGCCCGAGAGAATCTTGCCCGTCGCCTGCTGCACCGCGACGACCGAAGGCTCGTTCAGGACCAGCCCCTCGCCCACCAGGCAGACGAGCGTATTGGCCGTTCCCAGATCAACGGCCAGGTCGAATCGGAAGTGACTGAGCAAGTTTTGGAGCATCCCTGCTCGCGGGGTCAGGGGTCAAAAGCCCGGAAATGATGCCGAAGCCACCAGGGAAAGCGAATGGCTCACCATCGCCACCGGCGGAGCGCCCGCCTGCGAGTAGATTCTCATATAGAGATAGAGAAACAGGATCGCAACCAGAACGGCCACCAGCGCCATTGCCAAGAGGATCGTGTAAAGATCGGCTTGGGGTTTGCGATAGGAACGAGGGGCTGCCGGCGGCGGTGATTCCAGGGCGTTACTCGATTTTCGAGGCGACACGATCGTTCACCATGATGTTGCTGTTCTGGAAGTTCGGATCGACCTTGCACACCGACTTGCTCGGGTCGGTCCTGACGACTTTGACGCGGCCGACGTAAGTGCTTTGCCCGCCGCTAGTGCGATAGACCTCGAGTTGATGCCCTTCGCGAAGTCCGGCGTCGGAGCCCAGCGAAATTTCGATCAAACCGTCGGCGTTGACGCTCGTGACGATGGCATCCACCTTCGGCGGGGTCTTGCTCTTATAGTCTGAGTTCTTGTCCAATCCATTGTACTGCAGGGCTTCGTCGGCCTTCTTTAAGTCCTTGGCGAGCTCGAGCGCACGCCTGCGGAGCAGCTCTTTCTCGTTGACCGCCTGGTTCAGCTCATCGGTCTTGCGGACGACTTCCAGAAAGTGTCGGTCGCGGTCTCTTTCGGCTTCGAGTTTTGCGTTTCGCTGCCTGTCGAGTTCCTGGCGGAAGTCGGTGAGGTTTTTCTGCGTGGCGTTCATGGCGGCCACGGCGTCGCGTTTGTCCTTCTCCAGGTCGGCCCTTCCGGCTTCGAGGCTCTTGCGGTCCTTTTGCGCAATCTCTAGTTCGGTCTGCAAGCGGCTGAGGGTCTGCTGCCTGGCGGCTTGTTCGGCTTTGTATTCCTTCTGGAGTTTGTCTTTTTCATCCTGCAATTCCTTGTTGTCGTGCTCCAGCTTCTCCTTTTGCCACTTCAAGCCGAGTTCCTTGCCGGGCGTGAGCTGGTCCTTCGGCAGCATGACCACTTCCCGCCAGTTCTTCTGGGCCGTATATACCGACATGGCCAGCGCCATGAACACCAAGCACAGTACAAAGATAACGACGATAAAGATCTTGCCGACAAGGTTCATACTAGACCTGCCTGGAGCTAAAGAGGGAGCGCAACACGGCTGATCCGCCCGCATCGCTTTCCCTTTAGTATAACTTCGCCCAATTTCCCATGTCAACCAGAAGGGGTTATGCGAGGAAGCCTGGGGTATCCGGGAGAAGTTCTCCTCATACCCCACTGCGGGGCTATCCATGATGCCCGGTCGCAAAGGATGGCAGTTCCGTAGGTTATGCTTTAGCATAACACTGCGGCCGGCAACGGTGTTCGTTATGCTGAAGCATAACCTACGGCCTATACATGGCGGATCGCCGTAAACTCATCGACCGCCACGGAGGTCAGCTCGCCGTCGGGCAACTCCAAGAGGATCGTGTCGCTGAAGACCTTGTTGTCGGGGTTGCGTTGGAAGTGCAACCCATGTCGAGCCCGCTCGGTGCGGACCACCGTTCCGGTGGTCTTGGCGGTCCAACTCTTCTGCCCGACGGTGACGACGTGCTCCACCTCGACGCGATCCCCAATCTTCAGTTCGTCGAATTGGGCTCGGATCTCGCTATAGCTGGCAGTCATGGCACGACCCCCAACGTTGGGATTTTCCGCTGGGACGACGGATCAATCGCCGTCCCCGACTGGTCCTATTGGCCGGATAAACCACCCGTCCAAGTACCACCTATTGTGCCAAACGTTTCAATCCTGGCAAGATCAGCTTGTCA
The DNA here is from genome assembly GCA_963719005.1 of uncultured Planctomycetia bacterium. Lineage (GTDB taxonomy): Bacteria > Planctomycetota > Planctomycetia > Pirellulales > Thermoguttaceae. Next base: position 211,259 of record CAVRAR010000008.1, on the reverse strand, counting down.
AGAAAGTTGTAGGAGCGACCGTAGGGCCGACTTTAGTCGGCCGAAACAAGGCTCGGCAAGTTCACCCCCGCCCACAATTCCGCCGCCTCACACTTCCTTGGCGTTGATCCAAGACATGAGCTTTCGCAGGCCGCGGCCGACGACCTCGACCGCGTGGGCCCGCTCCTTTCGCCGCAGGGCCTTGAAGGCGGGGGCATTCACCCGGTTTTCCAACAGCCACTCGCGGGCGAAACTGCCGTTCTGAATTTCCTCGAGAATCCGCTTCATCTCGGCCTTCGTCTGGTCGGTGATGATTCGCGGCCCGCGGGTGTAGTCGCCGTACTCGGCCGTGTTCGAGATGCTGTAGCGCATGTAATTCAGACCGCCCTGGTAGATCAGATCGACGATCAGTTTTACTTCGTGAACGCACTCGAAATAGGCCATTTCCGGCTGGTATCCGGCCTCGACGAGGGTGTCGAAGCCCGCCTTGATCAGGGCGCTGAGCCCGCCGCACAGCACGACCTGCTCGCCGAACAGGTCGGTCTCGGTCTCTTCGGCGAAGGTGGTTTCGATGACTCCGGCCCGGGTGCCGCCGATGCCCTTGGCGTAGGCCAGGCCGATTTTCAGGGCGTCGGGCCCGGCGCCTTCGCCCAGACCGATCAGACAGGGCACTCCGGCGCCGCGGACGAATTCCGCCCGCACCAGGTGGCCCGGTCCCTTGGGCGCCACGAGGATCGTTGCCACGCCCTTCGGCAGGTCGAACTGCCCGTAGTGAACGTTGAAGCCGTGCGAGCAGATCAGCACGTTGCCGGGCACGAGGTTGTCGCGGATTTGCGTGCGGAAGATCTCGCCCTGAAGCTCGTCGGGCAGGAGGATGGTGATGATGTCGGCCTGCTTGGTGGCCTCGGCCGCGGAGATCGGCTCGAAGCCGTCCTTGAGGGCCTGCTCGTAGTTCGCCGTGCCGGGCAGTTCGGCCACGATCACCTTGCAGCCGCTGTCGCGAAGATTTTGGGCATGCCCGTGACCTTGCGAGCCGTAGCCCAAAATGGCGATCGTCTTGTTCTTCAGCAGAGAAATGTCGGCGTCTTTGTCGTAGTAGATTTTGGCTGGCATTGTATTGAGGGGGGTTAGTGGTTGGTGGACAGTGGACAGTCGGCAGTGGGCAGTGGGTAGTCGGCGGTGGATAATGGGCAGTGGATAGTGGGTAGTGGATAGCGGGAACTCACAAGGAGCTTTCGTTCACTGTCTACTGCCGACTGCCCACTGCCGACTGCCTACTGCCCACTCCTCCCCCGCACCATGGCGATTCGCCCGGTGCGGACGAGTTCAACGATTCCAAACGGACGCATCATTTCGATAAAGGCCTCGATTTTCCGCTCCTGGCCCGACATCTCGATCATCACCATGTCGTGGGCGACGTCGACGATCCGGCCGCGGAAGATTTCGGTCAGTTCGCGGATTTCGCTGCGGGTGCCGGCGGGCGTCAGCACCTTGATGAGCATCAAATCCCGCTCGACGTGGTCGGCCGAGCCGATGTCGTCGACCCGCACGACCGTGACGATTTTCTCCAACTGTTTTCGCACCTGCTCCAGCACGCTATCGTCGCCGACGACCACGAATGTCATGCGGGAGAGTTGGGGGTTATCGGTTTCTCCCACCGCCAGGCTGTCGATGTTATAGCCGCGCGACGCCAGCATCCCCGAGATGTGCGAAAGCACCCCCGGCACGTTCTGAACCAATGCCGACAGCACGTGGCGCATAGAATCCTCCAGGCCGTTTAGAAAGTGTAGCATACCCCCCGCGGGATGCTTGGACAAGGGGCGCGTGGCGCGGGCATCCTGCCGGTGTACCCCGTAGAACCGGCATTCCCGCCCGTGTGGAGCCACCCCTCGCCTTCGCCTCGTCATCGCCCCTCCGGCTTGACGTATCGCCGTTCACGCCCAATCAGGATGGCTTGGCGGCCGAATTGGAGTTTGCCGAGGGAGTCTTGCCGAGCACTAGTTCCAGCGAGCACGCCACATCCAGCAGTCCGACGGCATGCACACCTTCGATCAATCCTTGGCTGTCGGCGCCCGAACCAAGCAACGTGGCGAGGCCGGCCTGCTCGGTCATTCGGACCACAATCGGAATGTTCTTGCCTGTCAGGCAATCGTGCAGGGCCAACGCGGCGAAGAGGGCCAGCGAGTCGTTGTCGACGCAGACGTAGGCTGCCGTGACCGGCGGAATCCCGTCGCTTCCGTCCAACGCGATGCGATCCGGAAAACGTGGAAAATGGATGTCCATCTCCACAAACGTGATCTCGCAATCTGCTCCCAGGTCCGGATAGTTCAACGGAATCCAGGCTCTCTTCAGTTCGGCATGGCGGTCGATCACGGTCGCGTGCATCTTGTCGGCAGGGCTTTTACGGCGATCGCGCCACTCGGCCGCCGCCTGCACCAGCAGCGATTCGCCCAATCGGCCCAATCCCACGATCAGCAGATGCGGTCGGCGGGGATTGCGCAGAGCCGTCGGGTTCAACATGGGATGGCGACGAAGCATCGCCTGGGCGCCGATCTCAAAGGCGTTGAAGAATCGCAGATCGAAAGGGTCGTCGGTGTCAGTGAAAATGCGATTCTTCTTCAAGGCCCGCTGCAGCCGCGGATCGAACACGTGAACCACGCATTCCAGCACGCCCGACGTGCGCTTCTGGTTCAATTGGTGGGCGAGAACCGCTGTTTCGACGTTGGTTCCGTCGTCGCCGACGACGGAGATCAAGGTCTTGGCGCGGTGGACGCAGGCCTTGTCCAAGAGGCGGCGATCGTTCGCCGCACCGAGCAGCACGATGGCCCCCATCTGCCGGCAATGCGCCACCTCGTCGTTGTTTTCGTCGCGTTCGATCACCACCACGCACTTGCCCAGGGCGCGCAACTGCTGCACGAGCGTCGAGCCTCGACGGCCCAGCCCGCAGACGATCACGTGGCCGCCGACCAGCCAAGGGCGGAACAACTGCACGTGATAGAAGAAGACCGACAGCAGCGCGCAGAACCCCGCATAGGCCGCAACTACCGGTGCGGCAAAGCGAGCAACCTCCAGCTTCCATCCGATCGGGCCGTCCAGATCGCCACTCTGCACTAGGAACAGTTGCAGGCTCACGTAGGCGACGTCCGCGAATGAACGCTCGCGATGGGCGGTCGAGTAGTATTCCCGGAAGCCGGCGCAACCCAACGCGAACACCAGCAGCGCCAGGCAGCCGACGGCAATCCAGCGAACGTAGGTCCGAGGGATTCTTGCCAGCATTGTCCTACTCGTGATTCACACTTTTCGCGGCAGCGAGCGAACCTCCAGCCCCGCACTTTCGCTCTGCTGCGCCGCCTGCGAGTTCCGTCGTTCGGGATTCTACTCGATCGGGGCCGACGTCGCCAGCAGGGTTTCACGCATCCCGCCGCCGATCGCCATTCCAAGAACGTGCACCTGCCGGAAGAATCTTTCGTTAGATCGCGCAGAAGGGCGTCCGAGCCCAGCGCCTCCGGTCGCGTCCGATTACGAAGAAAGGGATGAATACTTGGGGCCCGTCCGAGCAGCCATCCATGCATCCTTTTTCGGTAGTCCGAGAAAAGGAAAAGCCTCGTTTACCGATGGGCGGCGGGGCGTTATAAACAAGAATGCGACTCGAGCACCCACCGCACGGGAGATAAAATGATGACAACCCTGATCCGAATCCTCCTCCTCAGCCTGCTTTTCGCCGGCACGACCGCATCGGCTGCCGAAAAACTAGCCGAGCAGTTCGCAAATCCACCGCAACGCACGAAGCCGCGCTGCTACTGGTACTGGATCGACGGGCATATCTCGCGTGAGGGGATCACGCACGACCTCGAAGCGATGCGGCGCGTCGGTATCGGTGAAGGCTACATCGGCATCATCGGCGGCGGCGAGGTGAAGGCGCTGACGGAGCCGTGGTGGCAACTCATCGAACACGCGGTCCGCGAGGCGAACAGGATCGGCGTCGACGTCGGACTGTTCAATTGCCCCGGTTGGAGCCAGTCCGGCGGCCCGTGGGTGAAGCCCGCCCAGGCGATGCGCTACGTCAGCGCTCCCGGAACTGCACGTGAAAGGACCGCAGCATTTCGAAGGCAGCCTGCCCGCGCCAAAGGGCGACTTCCAGGACATCGCCGTGCTCGCCTTCCCGACGCCGGCCGGCGACGCCGACGTAGCGAAGATCACGGCACGCACGCCGACGTCCGTCTCCTTCCAGATGCCCTCCGCGTTTACCGCCCGCAGTGTGACGGTGCATCCGACGGGGCCCATACGTGTCGAGGCGGAACTGCAAGCGTCGGACGACGGGCTCGCCTATCGAACGGCAAAAAAGTTCCTGATCGATCGTCATAATCTGATGCCGAGCGTCGGGCCGGTGCCGCTGGCGCCGATCGTCGCGTCGCTGCCGCCCACGACGGCCAAGTTCTTCCGGCTGACCTTTTCGTCCCCCTGCGAACTCGGCGACGTCCGAACTTTCGTCCGCTGCGCGCGTGGACAGCATCGCCGAGAAATCGCTCGTCAAGGTCTTTCAGGATCCGCAGCCGCCGTTTGATTTCTACGCCTGGCCCACTCCCGCCGAGCCCGATCGGCCGGCACTCATGGTGAATCCTCACAGCGTGCGCAACATCTCCCGGCACATGAGCGCCGACGGCGTGCTTCGCTGGGACGTGCCCGCGGGGGAGTGGACGGTGCTGCGGGCGGTGATGATGCCGACCGGGACGCAGAATTCACCCGCCCCGCCGGAGGCTACGGGCCTCGAAGTCGATAAAATGAGCCGCACCGCGCTGAAGTCGCATTTCCAGGCCTACGTCGGCAAACTGCTCGAGCGGATGCCGCAGGACCAGCGGCGCGCGTGGAAACACGTCGTCGCCGACAGCTACGAAATGGGTCCGGAGAATTGGACCGATGGCTTTGCCGCCGACTTCCAGCGCCGCTACGGTTACGATCCTCTCCCCTTTCTGCCCGTGCTGACCGGTCGCATCGTCGGCAGCGCCGACCAATCGGACCGCTTCCTCTGGGACGTGCGACGCATGGTGGCCGACCGCGTTGCCCGCGATTACGTGGGCGGACTCCGCGATCTCTGCCGCGCGCACGGGCTGAGGATGTGGCTGGAAAACTACGGACACTGGGGATTCCCCGGCGAGTTCCTGTTCTATGGCGGCTCCTGCGACGAGATCAGCGGCGAGTTCTGGGCAGACGGCGACCTCGGCAGCATCGAACTGCGCGATGCGGCGTCGGCGGCGCACATCTACGGCAAACCCGTCGTGTGGGCCGAGGCGTTCACCGGTGGCCCCGCCTTCCGCAACACGCCCGCCTCGCTGAAAGCACGTGGCGACTGGGCGCTGTGCGAGGGAATCAATCAGTTCGTCCTGCATGTCTATATCCATCAGCCGTGGGACGACCGCCGGCCGGGCGTCAACGCCTGGTTCGGCACCGAGTTCAACCGCAATAATACCTGGTTCGACTACGCCCGACCCTGGATCGACTACCAACGCCGCTGCTCGGTGATGCTTCAGGCAGGCAAGCCTGTGGCCGACGTGGCGTACTTCATCAGCGAGGACGCGCCGAAGATGACGGGCCAGCGCAAGCCCGCGCTGCCGCCCGGCTACGATTTCGATTACATGAACGCCGACGTAATCGAAAACCGCTTGCGTGTCGAAGATGGCCGCTTCGTGCTGCCCGACGGCACGTCGTACCGGCTGCTCGCGCTGCCTCCCAGCGACACGATGCGTCCGGCGCTGTTGAAAAAGCTAGGGGAACTGGTTGCCGCAGGCGGTGCGGTGATTGGAACTGCGCCGCGGCGATCGCCGAGTCTGCAGAACTATCCGGCGTGCGATGCCGACGTGCAAAAACTCGCCGCTGACCTCTGGGGCACGGGGAGGATTATCGCGGATACGACTCTTCAAAGGGCGTTCGACCGGCTGGACACGCCACCCGACGTCATTAGCCCTCCCGACGTCCTCTGGAAGCATCGCCGCGACGGCAACACGGACATCTATTTCCTCTCAAACCAAAAGCCCACGTCCCGCACCGAAACGATCTCATTCCGCGTGCAGGACCGCGCTCCCGAACTCTGGTGGCCGGAAACCAATCGCCGCCAGCGCGCCGCCGTGTACAAGAACGAGAATGGCCGAGCGCAAGTGCCGATTCATTTCGGCCCCACGACCTCGGTCTTCGTCGTTTTCCGGGAACCGGCAGACGCCGACCCGATCGTCCAGGTCACGCAAAACGGACGCCCCATGTTCGACTGGACTGTGACGCAGCCTGCCCCCACGGTGCCCCTTCCCGAGGCAGTTGCCGCTCCCGACCTCCCGATCGAACTATCCCGCGATACGCGGGGCAACGTCGTGGCCTGCGTCCGTCAAACCGGCCACTATGCCTGGACGACTGCCGCCGGTGCCAGGCGTATGTTGTGGACCGTTGTCCTGCCTACGCCTGTCAGAGTTGACGGCCCCTGGCAAGTGACCTTCGATCCAAAAAACGGCGGGCCGGATCGCCCGGTAACGTTTGCAAAGTTGGAAGACTGGACGAAGCGGAGCGAAGAAGGCATTCGCTACTACAGCGGAGCGGCGGTGTATCGAAAGACGTTTGAATTGCCCGCCGCGTCGCAGTCGCTCGAACTCGATCTCGGCAACGTCCAGTCAATCGCGCGAGTGCGGGTCAATGGCCATGAAATCGGCACTCTCTGGAAATCGCCGTACCGCATCGACATCGCTGCCGCAGTCCACGCAGGCAAGAACTCGCTGGAAGTTGAAGTCGTCAATACGTGGCTGAACCGTCTCTTGGGCGATGACCAGCCCGGCGCAGCCAAGCGTTGGACCTTCGCCACGACCAAGACGTGGAACGGTCCCCCGCTCCCCTCCGGCCTGCTGGGCCCCGTGACAATTCGATCGGCCGAAAAAACCAATACCCCCGCCGTTCAAAACTCGGCCGATGAATCAACCGGGACGACACAGAAGCAGGAGAGTCGGAGGCGGTGATTCAGAAGATGTTGGACTTTCTCAAAGCGTTGCACGGGCGCGTGCGCCATGTCGCTTCCTTTCGGGAAGCTGTCGCCCGGCAGCGAGCCACTCGCTGATAATCCGGTCGTACTCGACCTTACTGGACTGGCCTTGCTGTTCCAGGGGCCCAGGTAAAAATCGTGCCCATGGATGGTAACGATGGCTTGGCCTGAAGCCTTGCGGCGACAATATTTCGGTGTCGCGTCGACGAGTTTCGGCATGGCGAATCTCCGAATGAAAGGGCTCAAAACGGCACATACCGTTTTGTCTTCGGCCATTCGGGCCGCACTGCCGACCAACGACAGGTAGGGTAAAGTGTCTGCTAGTAACGACTTACATTCAGTGGGCGGTAGAAGGCTCGAACTTCCGACCCCCAGCTTGTCGAGCAACGGGACGCATGACGCAAGTGGGAACCAGCAAGCACTTACGCCGATGGCTTCGGCAGTTTGCACCAGCGTTTGCACCAGCGTTTGCACCAGCGTTTGCACCAGCGAAGCTGAAAACGCAAACGCCGATGCCCGTGAAGCCGCTACGGACGGCATACCACCACAAGCTGCTGACGCCGACCAGGGCAACGAAGGCGAAGGGATCGACCAGGGCGACGCGCTTGCCAAGCTCGCCGCCGCGTTGCTGACTCTCTCGCCAGCCGACCGGGAACGATTATTGGCCGCGATGCTCACCGGGCACCAGGGCGAAAGGGGGACGGCATGACGCCATGCGTTGCCGGCTTGTCGGCCGGGATCGGCTGCACCCGTCGGGCGCTTCCATCAACTCTTGCATGGCTGACGCCGTGGGGCCCCCGGTCGGCGGGAAATCGAACCAACCCCCTCGGGTTAATCAGCGGCGATACGACGTATTTATACACCGGTCCCCAAATACCCATTTTTTCGTGTTAAGTTAGACAATCTCACTGTTAACATAGGATGTCTTGCAGTCGGGAGCCCAACAGCCACCGAAACTTGATCCGGCCCCGTCTTTCGCTCGCCTGGGGGTTGGGTAGATATACGCCACCCCCCAAATTAACGCAGAATTCGGTGTTGATTGGGGCAAATTCGCTGTGATTCGCCTGTGGAATGACGGCCCGGATACTTTTCTGATTTTCCTAGCCTGCCGCATCGACCCTGCCAATGGCTGAAAATGCCGCCGAATTCCGGCCACACTATACACATTTCCGTCCCCACAAACACAAAAACGAAACGCCCTCACGCGCGCGCGAGGCTACCGCCCTGTTTGTAGGGCGGTCGGCGGGATGGTGGGGTGGCGGATGGATCGTGCCGCCCCTCTTTCCCTTGGGAAGCTGGGTAATTAAACTAATGGTTGCTGGGTACTCGTCGAGGTAGCTCCTCGACGGGCCAAACCGGGCCGGGGGCAACCGCCTTCCCTACCTTTCGGCGGTCGCCTCCGACCGGGCCTGGCATAAAGGTAGGTTCTGATGGCCGCGACCAATCCAGCCGCCAAATTGGTTCTTGAAGGTCGGCAACCAGGTCCACGGGCCAATGTTGACCATCAAGTTGCGGCACAAGGCCGCTGCCGCAGAGATTGCGCCAGGTAAATGACCACACAAAGGAGAATGCCACCCGTGCCAACCGCACGGCCATGAGTACAAGTTGATCGACGCGCAAGCGTCCAACTGCTTCATCCGAAACCGCCAACTTGAGCCTAACGGCTCTCGAACAGTAGAAGCAGCACTGGACCGCGCCCCGAAAGGGGCGTCGGCCATGCTGTTCTACTGTGCCCCTTGGCGGGGGTCGGATGAGCAGTATCGGTTCGACGCCCTTTTTCATGCGCATGCTGCACGGACTTTGCAATGTGTCGGACGTTCCTCGATGGTGTGTTGCCGTCTCGGCTACGCTCGACGAAACCAACTTTGGATAACCGGAGGTGAACGATGATCGGCAAGAAGGTCGTACTGGCTTTGGTCGTGTCGAGCGTAGTCGTGCTGTCAGTGGGGGCGGCACTCTCGCCAGCGACCGCACACGGGGAAATCATCTATGTCGCGAATAACGGCAACGGCACGATCGGCAAGTACACCACGTCGGGAGCGGTCGTGAACGCCTCGCTGGTTTCGGGGTTGAGTCAGCCGTATGGCATTGCCGTGTCCGGCTCGAACCTGTTCGTCACGAATAACTATCCCCCCAGCACCATTGGCGAATACACCACGTCAGGAGCGGTGGTGAACGCCTCGCTAATCTCGGGGTTGAGTCAGCCGCCTGCCGGCATCGCCGTGTGCGGGTCGAACCTGTTCTTCACGAGTCCCGCCGGTTACGGCACTCCAGAATTCGGCATGATTAGCGAATACACCACGTCAGGGTCGCTTCTGAACGCCGCGCTGGTCACGGGGTTGAAGGTAGCGACTGCCATTGCTGTTTCCGGGTCGAACCTGTTCATCGCCGACTACGGCAACAACAGTATTGGCGAGTACACTACGTCGGGGACGGTGGTAAACGCCTCGTTGGTTTCGGGGTTGAGTGGTCCGTATGGCATCGCCGTGTCGGGATCGAACCTCTTTGTCACGAATCCCGCCAGCGGCACCATTGGCGAGTATGCCACGTCGGGAGCAACGGTGAACGCCTCCCTGGTCACGGGATTGGATTATCCGTGTGGCATTGCCGTGTCCGGCTCGAACCTGTTCGTCGCAAATGCCGGCAACGGCACGATTAGCGAATACACTACGTCAGGGGCACTCGTGAACGCCTCGCTGGTCACGGGGTTGAATTATCCGCAGGGCATAGTCGTAACGAACGATGTCCCGGAGCCGGGTTCGCTGGCATTGGTCGCTGCGGGTGCCCTCGCCCTGCTGGCCTACACTTGGCAACGGCGGCGGGCGGCCTGACGGCCGGCGGTGTTGCAACGCCCAGCGAAGCGGTCCCGGCGCGATCGGAGAAATCACCATGAGCCTGTTCCACACTGGAAAGTTGTGTCCGCAGTGCGGAGAGATAAAGCCCAGAACGGTGGTCTGTCCGTCGTGCCACGGCCCCGTCACGATCGAGGAGGAGCCGAAACCTTTTGTTCAACGTGCCATCGAACAAATCTGGTTCGCGGGGGGCCTCATCGCAATGATGATCGCCTGCACGATCGCCTTTGCGGTTGCCTCGTCGCTCCTCTCGGCTGTGCTGTTGGGGTTCTATTGGCTTCTGTCGCGTCCTTTCGTTTGGCTTTTCGGCTGGTGACGCATGTGGTGCCGCTGGGCTGTCGGCCCGCGCTTGGCGATGGTTGCAGCGGGCAGTCTGACGGCTGCCCGAAGCGCCGCGAATACGGTAGAACGCGGGGCATCGGGACAACAGGCGGCTCGTTGCAATAGCCCGGCCAATTGGATGTTGCGGCTGCCGTGGCGATAGCGTTGGCCGTGGCCGTCATGGAGATGGCAACTTTGCTTCGGAGAGAAAAGCGTTGAGCTAAACTGTGGGCAGTTCCCAAACATTCCCACCGAATGATAGAACCAAGCGTGGGTGGACGACTACGCCGAATTCTTCAACCGATCTGGCGACCCGCCTGCCGGTAAGCATCCAGAGCCAATTGAGGATTATCGTGGACGACAAAAACCAAAATGCTGGCACGCACGCCGATGATTTCCTGGAACGCGCCAAGCTGGTCGGGTATTCGCTTCTCGCTGTCTTCCTCGTGTGGTGTGTCTTCACCAGCGGCGAAAAGCCGTTGAAACTGGATTACATAGCAGGTGAAGCCTTTTCTTTCCTGGTCAAGTGCGGTCTTCTGTATTTCGCCTTCTTTATTGCCAGAAAAGCAGGAACCCGGGAGGCATGGAAGTATCGCCCGACAGACAAGGTTTCCGCGACTAAGAAACTTCTCTCTTGCGTCCAGTGCGTCTGTATCGTTGCTTTCATTGCTTGTTGGGCTTCCGCCAAACACGACTCGGACGTGGACGAAAGCTGGATTACGGGATTCGATAGCAACCGCGGCGCGATCGTTTTTGTAACCGTCTTAGTACCGGCAATGCTGGGGCTTTTTTCCGGGTTTGATGCTCCGCCCGAACATTCTCATGGAGAAAACTCCTCGGAAATGTAAAGCCGTGGTTCATTGCGGGTTTTCTGCTCGACCCCACGGCCGCCTGTAACGCCCTACTTGCTATCACTACAGAGGCTACCCGCGTTCGGAGAACTGCGGTAGACTTCAGTATCGGGAGGGCCGGCGGCTTGTTGCAACAGCCCCGGTCAAGCGGCCCCTGCCGGCACGGCGGGTTACTCGCCTTTCACGCCGACCGGCTCGGGCCAACCCGACCAACGAAAGGCGAATCATGGCGAATGAACTCTTCCGGCTTCAAGAGAGTCAGATCAAGGCGTTAGGCGAAGCCAAAGCGTGGGCCCTAGTCATCTGCGGATTCCTGCGCAAGTTTTTCGCTGAGCTAAGGGAAGATTGTCCCCACCAGGTCGCCGACGCTATCGCAGGGCTTCTCGGTTATCGGTCCGACAATCCTCTGCCGGAACGGCTGGAAACCATCGGCTTCTTCATCAACCAGGTGGGGATTCCCGTGAAAGTGCCCCGCTTTGTATGTGGGAAAACGGTATCCGTCCGCTCAACGAATTGCCCGTCAGCGCACGAGGGCGCTGTTCGCTTTTGGGATGAGATTCGCGGGTTTCTGTTTCACAAGATCGGGGAATTGTGCCCTGAGTTGGGTTTGGCACCCGCCCCTTTTGATGTTGGCGTTGGGCTGATGCCGCATTGCGAAAACCTTCGCCGCGGCCTTGGCGAAGCGCTTGAATACGGCGTTGATGGGCTGATGGACGCCATAGAGCGAGAATCGCAAGCCGCGATGGAAGTCTGCAACGCAAATCTGGTTTCCGCCGTGGCAGGGCGAACAGAGCATGATGAGAGAAAGAGCGAAGGGAACGGCGGGGCCGACTCGACACGGAAACAGCCGCCAACCGACCCTAACGTAAAGAGAAAGGAAGTCATGGACGGGTTGGAACCGGCGGACAGAAAAGCCTATCTTGCGTTCCAATATGCCGAGAAGATGGCAGAAAAGCAACTGCAAGACCACGAAGCCTACGATTGGCTGAAAGAAAACGGAATCGAAACCGACAAGAGCGACGTGGGGGAACTCGCCGACTATGATTTGCGCACTTTCGAGACTTGGGCAAAGCAACTCCGTAATGCCCGCAAGCCGCTGGGCGAACAGAAGTACACCCGTCGCGCCGGACGTGGCAAAGGGCGAAGCATCGTCACCGGGCAGGAAATCGAGTGCCCAGGGCGCGATGGTAGATAGGCTGCGGGCACGGCTCGCAAGATGCCCCGACACGCCGCCTCAGAAAGCGAACACGTCGGGCGACACGCTGAAGTATCGCGCCAGTTTGCCAATGTGCCCCCGGTTCAAGGAACGCTTGCCCTTGAGAACCTCGGAAATCGTGGAATCGGCGATTTCCGTCGCCTTAGAAACTTCCGTTTGGGAAACTCCCTTGGCTTCGATAAGGTGACGGAGCATTTCCACGTCGGAAACCGGGGCAATGGGGTGGGCTTCGCTCTCGTATTGTTCGATCAAGTCGCCAAGCACCTCAAGGTAATCTTCCTCTTCCGAAACAAGGTCTTTTCGGTCCAAGAGCGAATCGACCATCTTGACGGCCGCATTCAACTCCTTGTCCGAACGGAGCGGCCGAAGCGGGAACCGGAGAACCAACTCAAAATACAGGTCTTTTGCCTTCGCTTTTCGGGTTGCGGTAGTCATTAGCAGTCCCCTTTCCATTCGCCTTTGTTGTATTCCTGGTGCGTAATTACGTGTCGAATGTAAAGTCTTCCGCGGTTGAAGTGAACGACGACGACCAATCGAAACTTGTTCCCGCCAATGTTGAACACGGTACACCGACCGACTTGATCGGCCGCCGGGTATACTTGCCGAATGTCGGCAAACGACTCCCACGCCGCATGTTCGGCCACACGATGCCAAGCCCGAAGCGGTTCCTTTGCCGCCGGCCACTTCTCCCAAAACTCCCGTAGCTTCTTTTCGGATATGACGTGCATCCGTGCCACCCTTTACCATCGTCTCACCTACTCAAGTATCTTCGCAAAATGCGAAAAAGTCAAGTCGAAATCGGACCAAACCGGAGGAAACCGGATTTTTCAAGAAATCCAGTTTGGGTGGCTACATTTTCGCAACTGCAAGCGATGCAATAAGTTACACCTGTTGGGTGGGTATGCCCAGCTATGGTCCGGTTTGGTCCGGTTTGTGGTCGATAGATGGCGCGATTGGGCTGGCGTAGGGTACGCCGGGCAACGTGCCTCAGACCTCGAAAGGACCTGTTATGACCACCGCCACGATGCCCGAAAGGGCGACCGGCCGGAAGCTGGGTGACGTGAAGGCCGTTGCCGAGAAGCTAGATTGCAGCCCTCGCCATGTTTACAGGCTGGCCGATGCCGGGCGTATGCCCTCGCCGCTTCGGCTTGCTTCCCTGGTCCGTTGGGACTTGGAGGAAATCGACCGTTGGATTGCCGAAGGCTGCCGCCCCATTCGGCAAGTGAAAGGGGGTGCATGATGGCGACGTGTGCCCTTTGCTATCCCCGCGATTGCCCTGAGTGCGAGGGCGAACGCCGCAAGGCCGACGCCTTGGCTGTGCTCTCGACTCACCGCGAAGCCGTCATTCGACGGGCACAACGCGCGTTGTTGACGGTGCTCCTCGAAACCGGATCGGCAACTGTTGACGACGTTCGGGAACTGGTCGAATTGCCGCCGGGGGTCGGTCCCAAGTGCTTTGGCGCTGCCCCCGGCGCGCTCGCCCGTGCGAAGATCGTTCGCGCCGATGGCTTCGCCAAGACTTGCCGACCCGTGGGTCATGCTCGACCCGTAACGGTTTGGGCGCTGGCCGACCGAACGGCGGCCGAAAGATGGTTGCGGAACCATCCTGATATGCCGCCCCCCGAAGAAAGCGAAGGGGCCGCCGCTTCGCAACGTGTTCTCTTTCCAACCAACACCACAAACGAACCGACCCCAACGGCTGCCGCCGTCGGGGCCGGGATGGAGAAGTAAATCCCCATGACTCGAAAATCCCTCTGTGACATTCTACGCGCCGACCAGCGCGCTTGCAAGATGCGTGGGATCAGACCAAGGCTGCCGACGATTACGGCACGCCGCTTCCGGCTGCTGAGTACACTTGCCACCTGATAAGCGCCGACCTCTTCAATGCAAAGACGAAAGGTACACCGGGCGTCAAGCTGGCCTTCAAGATCATCGAAGGCGAACACCGCGGCCGTTACCTTTGGCATGATATTTACCTGACGCCGATCGCGCTGCCGATGGCAAAGCGGGACTTGGCCAAGCTCGGGGTGACGGCGCTGGAGCAATTGGAACGGACGTTGCCGTCGGGCATCCGCTGCAAGGTGAAGGTAACGCTTCGCAATGATAATGACGGCTCCAAGTACAACCGCGTCAAACAGTTCGAGGTAGTTGGGATCGACCCGCCGGAAGTGAACCCCTTCGCGCCGGTTGATTCCCGCTCATTCCCTGCCCCTGTCCCACAAGCGGGTGAAGGGAGCAACACACAAACCGCCGAAGGATCGGCAGGGGGCGACGATGACGCTTTCTGATTGCCGTTATGGCTTTTGGATCGTCGGCGGGTGTTTCGAGAACCGGCGGCTGGTGGACGCCGCCGCCGCGCTCTCGGCTCATGCTGCCGTCGATCCGCGTTGCAAACTCGACGAGGAATGCTACCTGTCGGCTTTCTGGTTCGACGAAACTTTCCGCCGGCACCTCGAAGACAATCAGGGATCGTCGGCGGGGTATTCGGGGCCGTGTTGGTCGCCGTGGTTGTGGTTTGACCTCGACAACGAGGAATTGCAGTACGCCCTCAAAGACGCCGCCGCGCTGGCCGTGTTTCTGGTGGAACGGTACGCCGTGGAACCAGCCGAACTGCTGATATTTTTCTCCGGGTCGAAGGGCTTTCACGTTGGCTTGCCCACCGCGTTGTGGTCGCCTCCGTTTTCGCTCGACTTTCATCGGGTTTGTAGGCGATTCGCTGAACACGTCGCCGAACGGGCCGCCGTGACGATTGACACGGGCGTCTATGATCGTGTTCGCGCCTTCCGCGCCCCGAACTCTCGGCACCCGAAGACTGGCCTTCACAAACGCTGGTTGTCGTATGACGACTTGCTCGGGCTGACCCTCGAAAACATCGTTGAACTTGCGAGGGAACCGGCACCGTTTGACTTGCCGACGCCGACGCGGCATAGCGACCAGGCCGCCGCCGACTGGCAAGCCGCTATCGACCAGCTGGCCAGAGAGGGCGAAGCGAAGACGGCTCATCGCGCCGCCGGTAACGGCACGCCGACCTTGAACCGCTCGACACTCGATTACATTCGCAACGGGGCGAACCAGGGCGACCGGCACCGGCTCTTGTTCTCTGCCGCTGCGAACCTTGCCGAGTTTGGTTGCGCCGGCGCTGGCCGTGGCCCTGCTCGAAGAATCGGCGCTTGACTCAGGGTTGCCGCCGAAAGACATTCGACGCGGTATCGAGTGTGGACGTGCGGGCGCGGCTTCGCCTTCGCCGCTTATCGAGGATTCGCCGCTGATGCCGACGGCCGTGGCGACGGAAGAAACACCGCCGGCCGTCGATCTACAAGCGGCGCTGGCTGCGCTCTGGGGATCGACGCCGACTGCCAACATCGCAAGCGCCACCCCGACCCTCTCCCGCAATCGGGCGATGGGAGCAATTCGCCTACCGTCACGAATCCCCAATCCCTAAACCCCAATCCCTCGATTCTGCCGCCGTTGCCGCCGCCACTTTCACCCCTGCCCCTTGGGGCTGTCGGCTCGGGCACACTCGACAAGCCCTGCCGTTGTGGCTCTTGGGAGTTTGTGGACGTAGCCATAAGCGAAGGCCGGACGCGCCGCGATTGCCGTAAGTGCGGTCAGTTTCTCGGCTGGGGCCAATGGTATGAGAAAGGGGGCGCGGTGTGAGCGAACGTAAAGCAAACTTCGTCACCGCTGCCGATGCTTTCGAGGGCTGGCGGGAAGACGTGCATACCGGCTCGCCGCCCGTGTTCTATCCGATCGGCGCGGGCGAACTGGCGAGAATCGAAATCGGGCCGAAGCTGGTAACGCTCATCGGCGGGGCACCGGGGGCCGGCAAAACCGCGTTCACCATGCAAGCCGTAGTAGACGCCTTGCGGTTGACGCCCACCTTGCGGGCGCTCGTGTGCAATGTCGAAATGACGCCGGCCGTGCTCTTGGATCGGCAACTATCGAGGCTCTCGGGGATTGACCTGGGGACGATCCGCTATCGCCGCTTCGAGGCGGAACACGCCGACCGCTTGGACCAGGCCCTAAACACGCTCGAAGGGCTGGCCGAACGGCTCGCCTTCGTCCGGCCGCTGTTCGATCTGGAAAACGTTGCCGCTTCGGCCGACGCCTTCCGGGCCGATATGATCGTGCTCGATTACATCCAGCGCATCCCACCGCCGGGCGACCACGGGGACAAGCGGGGATCGGTGGACGCCACGATGAATTACCTTCGGCAATTTGCCGACGCCGGGGTAGCCATGATCGTGGTTGCCGCCGTTTCGAGGGGCAAAGACTCGAAAGGCCGGTCAAGCTACTCGGGCGACGCGCTGACACTGGCCAGTTTCCGCGAATCGTCAGAATTGGAGTTTGGGGCCGACGATGCCTTTATCCTTGTGCCCGACGAAGATGATACAGTTGTGCTTCGGCACCTCAAGGCGCGGCACACCGAGGCGAAAGACCTGGTGTTGCAATTCGACCGGCTCTGCCAACGATTCGAGGTAGCCGAAGACCAGAGAATCGGCAAGACGCGGAAATCGCCGGGCAAGCTGCAATCGGCGCTGCGGGACGCATGGGACCGGACACCACCGGCCGCTGATGACGCCGACGGCTTCCAAGGTTTTGAGGAGTTTCAAGACTTCGCATGAATACCGCCAACAAACCGCCGATTCTCGAAGGCTGCGCCGTGCTGCCGCCCATGCACCGGGGCAACGGCTCACCCCGCCGGCACCAGGGCGACACCTCGAAGGCGAAGGGAAAGCCCTCCCGCCGAAAGACCGCCGACCGCTTCGCCGTGTTGAATGGCTTTGTTGACGCGGGCATGGTCGGCTTGTCCAAAGTGGAGGCGTTGACTTGGCTGGTGCTCTACAGAGACACCAGGGACAGCACGGCTTGCACCAGCGAAGAGAACATTGCCGGCCGGGTCGGGTGTAGCAAGCGGGCCGTGGTCAAAGCCGTTGGGCGACTTCGCCGCCGTGGTCTACTGGTGCAAGTGTTCAAGGGCGGTATCAATCGGGGACCGTCCCGATACCGCGTCTTGCCGACACCCAAACCACCAAGGCACTAGGGAACTGGGGTTCACCATGACTGGGGAACTTTGCGTGTATTCACTGGGGAACTGGGGTTCCCTCATCCCATAAGGGACCATAATAAGGCGTCCCCTTGACTGTCCTACGGACACGGGGACGCGGAGAGAAAGAAATTGCGGACGGCACCGAAGGCCGCTTGACAGAATTGCCGATAACTGCTAAAAAGCATTTATGAGCAAGAGCAAACCAAGACTGACGATGACGGACGTGCTGAAACAGGCAATTCAAGAAAGCGGGCTGACGCTGTACCGAATCGCCAAGGAGACGGGGATCGTGGGAACCTCCCTCTTGCGATTCATGCAAGGCGAAACCTCCCTACGGCTCGACAAGGCCGACGTGTTGGCCGAATACCTGGGGCTGGAACTCACCAAACAAAACGTGAAGTAATTGGTTCCATTTAATCTAGTCCTATGGGTGAGAAGATGCCTCGAACTGATATAAGACAACTCCTACAGAAGGAAGTGACTAGCTTCATGGAGGAAATTGGCTATCGAGAACGATTGGAAGTCTCAGAAGCATGGTATCCCCACGACGATCCTAGACGCAAACTGGCTTATCCAAACTACGATAAGCCCGGCTGTTATGTGTTTGCCAGTGGCGAAGGGAATGTGAAGGACATAGGAAAAGCATCGCGGAAAATGGCAAAACGCATGTATCATCACATTGGACCCGAATCAAACCGAGAAGGGGCAGAACGCTTCCCCAAGGCGGAAGACTTCATCAGGAATGATCCAGACGTTGGTATGTGGACAATTCCGGTGCTGGACAAGCATTGGTATCTTGCATGCGCACTTGAAGGTTTTCTGACGGAGCGATTCCTGAAGAAACGCACGTAGCAGACGATCAAATAGCGAAAGGCGAAACATGGGCGCAGTATTCAAGAAAACCGCAACCAAGCCGCTGCCGGCCGGGGCGAAGATCATCGTCCGTAAGGGGCAACGCCTTGCCGAGTGGATCGACGCGAAACAGAAACGCCGGACGGCACCCGTCACCGTCGGGAAGGACGGCAGCGACCGGATTGTGATTACCGCCCGGACCTACACCGCGAAGTATCGGGACGGTTCGGGGATTGTCAAGGAAGTGGCCACCGGCTGCCGGGATGAAACGGCCGCCCGTTCGATACTCGGCAAGTTGGAACGTCGGGCTGTGCTGGTTAAGGGTGAAGTCTTGACCGCTGCCGAAGATGCCGTAATCGACCACCAGAGCACGCCGCTTGCCGATCATATCGCCGCGTATCTGTTGAAACTCGAAGCCGAAGGCACTTCACCTATGCACCGCGACAACGTGCGGCGCGCCCTGGATCGGCTGGCCGCCGACTGCCAATTCAAGCGGCTGGGGAATCTGGCCCGCGAATCCCTGGAAAGGTGGCTTGTCTCGCAAGAGAAGGCCGGCATGGGGGCGCGGACCCGCAACACCTACCGCGCCGCCGCCGTGGCTTTCTGCAATTGGTGCGTCGAGCCAACCGTAGGCCGGCTCTTGTCCAATCCCTTCGCCAAGGTGCCGAAGGCCGATGAAGGCGTTGACCAGCGACGGCAACGCCGGGCGCTAACCGAAGATGAGCTTCGCCGCTTGCTCGACGTGGCGCGCCGCCGGCCGCTGGAAGATCGGTTGACGGTCTACAAGGGGCAGCGTAAGGGACAACGCTACGCAAAGCTGCGGCCGGAAGTGCGGGCCCGGTTGGAGCGGCTCGGGCAAGAACGGGCCTTGATCTACAAGACGCTGGTGCTGACCGGGCTTCGCAAAGGTGAATTGGCCTCAATCACCGTGGGGCAAGTGGTGCTTGATGCCGCCATGCCCCACCTGGTGTTGAACGCGGCCGACGAAAAGAATCGTGAGGGATCAACGATACCCTTGCGGGCCGATCTTGCCGACGATCTTCGCCGGTGGCTTGCCGATAGGGCAATGGCTTTGCAGGAAGCCGCCAGAGCTACGCCGGTAGTCCAATTCGACTCGAAACACCAGAAACGGCAGGAACGCAATCAGAGCGATTCTACGCGACGAGAAGGGCATTTTTGTCAGGCGTTGACCACTTTGCCGACATTGCCAACCGATATGCCGCTGTTCACTGTACCGGACAAGCTGGTCCGAATCCTCGACCGTGACCTTGTTGCCGCCGGCATTGCTTGCCGGGTGGAAGTGTCACCGGGCAAGTGGAAGATCGACAAGCGAGACGAACGTGGCCGGACGGTTGACGTTCATGCCTTGCGGCATACCTTCGGCACGCTCTTGAGCAAAGGCGGGGTGACACCGCGGACGGCACAAGCCGCCATGCGTCATTCCGACATTAACCTGACGATGGGAACGTACACCGACCCCAAGCTCTTGGACGTGGCCGGGGCAATGGATTCTCTGCCATTGCTCCCCCTTGTGAACGAAAAGGCAGAAAGTCTGGCGGCAGGGTATAGTCTGACGGCCGACAACATCCTAGCTGCGACTGGAACGGACGATGTAGGCAGGCGGGCGGGCACGCGACCTTCGCAGTTTGCACCAGCGTTTGCACCAGCTACCGGCAAAACGGGCACATTGCAGTCAATCCTTGACAAAGTGGCAAGCGAATCGCGGAAATCGAGGGCGACTGATGCTGTTGCCGCAAGTGCTTATCCAGTCAAACAAAACAACCCGCCGACAACTGCTGTCAACGGGTTGCTTGATGTGGGCGGTAGAAGGCTCGAACTTCCGACCCCCAGCTTGTCGAGCTGGTGCTCTAAC
Source organism: uncultured Planctomycetia bacterium (assembly GCA_963719005.1). Lineage (GTDB taxonomy): Bacteria > Planctomycetota > Planctomycetia > Pirellulales > Thermoguttaceae. The sequence goes on along the minus strand of CAVRAR010000008.1, from coordinate 191,250 downwards.
CAACTGAGCTAACCGCCCCGAAATTGGATCTTCGGCCCTCTGCCGGCCGAAATCGAAACCCATCATGCCATTCTGGCATCCGTGCGGCCGAGCGTCAAGGGCCGGCATACTTGCGAGGGGATCCATATCGTGTGGACTGCTTGATACAAGCAGCGCCAGGGCGGCGGGAATGCGAGCTAATCCCTCCCTTCATCCATTATCCCCTCATCCATCGCCCCTTCGTCTCGTCTCTCCCCCAGCAGCCGCTCGAAATGAAGACCGACCTCGTAGAGAATCAGGTCGGAACACTGCGGATCGCGGACGAACAGACGGAGTTGGTTCTCGTGGCAGTGAATCAGAAAGCGATGCCCGCGGAAGGTGAAATCAAGCCAAGGTTGGCCTGGTCCGTCGCCGACGTAGTTGACCACTCTTGCGATGCCCAAGAGCAAAACGTGATCGCGGACAGTCTCCCAAGGGGCGATTTTCGGGAGTTTGGCGAAGTGCCGCGATCCGTCGGGCGTCCGTTCGTCGATCAGTTTCATGGTATCCGCTAACGTATCGGACGGATGTGACAACGGTCTGTCACTCTATACGAAAGTTGTTGCGGAATTCTCGCCTGGCGATACGATCGTAACGCCGAGCAACCGGCTAGGAATTCGGCGGAAGCGCGCTGTGCCACTGCTTCGCAGAAGCAGTGCGGGTCGTAACCTGCTGCCCCCGGCACTGCTTGTTCCAAGCAGTGGCACACAGCGGTGAGAAACGGGGGCCAAGAATTCGGCGGAAGCACGCTACCCCTGACCTGAAAAAAAAAAGGAGACAGACCTCGACCATCGAAGCAGGCACGAATGCCACACCTCGACGACCGGAGTCGCCTCCTGTCATGCAACTGACCGACAAGTGACCGCCGCGGGCCGACCGCAAAGCAGCCGGCTGGCGCCGCTGCGGCTACCACTCTTCGCGACCGCGACCGCCGCCGCCGCCGCTGCGACCGCCGCCGCCACGACCGCCACGTCCGCCGCCGTATCCGCCGCGTCCGCCGCCGCCACCGCCGGTGCGGGCGGGCTTGTCCTCGGCCTCGTTCACCTTGATGGTGCGGCCGTCCAATTCCGTGCCGTCCATTTCGGCAATCGCCTTGGTAGCGCCTTCGTCATTGGCGAAGGTGACGAACCCGAAGCCGCGGGAGCGGCCGGTTTCGCGGTCCGTAATGACCTTGGCTTCGACAATCTCACCGAATTGCGCAAACGCACCGTGCAGACCGTCGTCCGTCGTGCCCCAGCTCAACCCACCGACAAACAGTTTCTTCGACATCCCTCTGGTAACTCCTTCTTCGGCACTGACGCCATAGCGGCAGCGCATCTAATGGTACGAACGGGTTTCGTGGGTTTCAGGCCCTCGCTCCCCGAGGGCAGCCCCAACGGCCGCCACTGGTCTTACGTAGCATACCAGCTTCACGGTTCCATGCAACAGGGAACGCAAGGAAATCCGCCAGAAAACCGAGTATTTCTTGCAGGAGAACCCGTCTACGTAGGGGGCGCGGGGGGTGTGAAAAAACCGAAGCGCGAACCCAGAAATCCGAAGAACTCGCCGTTGGCGCGACACCCCGCTCTGCGGATTTCGGGTTTCGAGCTTCAGGTTTCCCTCATTTCACGGCCGCCGCGCCGGCCTGGGCCACCGCATGGTCGTTCTCGACCGTGCTGCCCGAGACGCCGATCGCCCCGATCACCGCCCCAGACGGATTGCGAATCGGGACTCCGCCGGGAAACGTGATCAAGCCGCCGTTGGAGTGTTCGATGCCGAACAGCGACCCGCCGGGCTGCGAGAGCGCGCCGATCTGTCCGGTGTTCATGTCGAAGAAGCGTGCGGTGCGGGCTTTGCGGATCGAAATGTCGATCGAGCCGAGCCACGCCCCGTCCATGCGTGCAAACCGCTTCAGGTTCGCGCCCGCATCGACCACGGCGATGTTCATTTTCACGCCGATCCGCTCGGCCCTCTCAATCGCCGCGGCAACGGCGGCATCGGCCTGCGCCAGGGTAATGTCGTCCATCGGTTCGTTCATCGGTTCGTTCCTTTGCGGTTGCATTGCCAGGCTCAAAGCGGAATTGTAGAAGGAAAGAGGGGAAAGGGAAAAGAGGGGAAGGGACAAAAATCGAGCGGTATCTTCGTTTCCCATTTTCCCCCTTTCCCCTTTTTCCTTCTCACACTCCACTTCTGATGGTCAAAAGTGCGCCCGATTTTGCGCTACCTGCCTCCAATTTTCCCCTGGCACGAAACCCCATGAGCCGTTAGAACTACGGCGATGAAACGGATTGTCGCAAAACTGATCTCTCTGGTGAGCCACCCTGCTGTTTGGATTCCCGCGGCGGTGTTGGCGGCGGCCACCGCGGTGTTTTGGTACACCGACCTCGATCAGGCGATTGTCGGGCAGTTCTTTTCCCGGGGCCATTTGGACGGTTCGATTGTCGCCATCCGATTTCCGCTTGGGGAGGAACAGCCGTGGAAGTTTTTACACGACTGGGGAGTTTATCCGGCATGGATTCTTGGCTGCGGGGGGACGGCTGTTTGGATCGTGAGTTTTTTTTGGACGAAACTGGAAGCCTGGCGTGATCCGGGATTGTTTTTTGCCTTGCTGGCGATCGCTGGACCTTTGCTCCTGGTGAATTGCGTGTTCAAGCCCTGCTGGAGCCGCCCGCGGCCGCACGCCACCAGAGAATTCGGCGGCCCACGCGAATTTCTGCCAGTCTGGCAGCGAGGCTTTGGAGAAGAAGACTCTTCCTTTCCCAGCGGGCACGCTGCGATGGGCTTCTACCTGATGGCGCCGGCGTTCGTCTGCTATCGTCGCCGGCCGTGGCTGGCCGCCGGTTTTCTGTTGCTGGGGCTCGCCTGCGGCGGGGTGATCGGGCTGGCGCGGATCGTCGCCGGCTGCCACTTCCCCAGCGACGTGCTTTGGTCGGGGGGGATCATCTACTTCACCGCTTTGGCGCTCGCCGCGCCGTTTCGATTTGGATGCGAGAGAACTGCGTGCGCCAACGCCCCTTGTAGGGCGGACTTTAGTCCGCCGCATTTGGCGGACTAAAGCCCGCCCTACAATGTCGGCGAATTCTCTGCCGTGAGCGGTTGCGACTTCTCGATCAGCGTTCAGAACTCCAACTCCATCCGATCCTCGCCCAAATCCGTGTTGGGGAAGATAGCCCTGGCCGTATCGAGTCCGATCGGGTCGTCGGCGGTCGAGAGCGGATCGAAATGGACCAGCACCAGTCGCTTGACGCCGGCTTGCCGAGCCACTTCGGCCACGGGCGTCGTGTGGCTATGACCGGTCTTTTGGGCCCAATCGGCCCGGTCGTCGGTGAAGTAGCACTCGTGGACCAGCAGATCGACTCTGCGGATCTTCGCCACGTAAGCCGCGTTCGCGTCGGCAATCGTGTCGGTGACGTACGCCATCGAGTGGCCGGGCCAATCGAGCCGGTAACCGACCGACCCGCCCCGATGTTCCAGCGGAAAATGCGTCAATCGTCCGCCGCCCGGCAAGTCGAAGCTCTCGCCCAACGGCTGATAGTCGAACGGCGGCCGCACGGGAAACAGCGGCGCGGCGAACAGATGCTCCTCGATCGCCCGCAGGTTCTCCGGCAGTCCGTGCAGCGTGATTCGTCGCAGCGGATGAAGTGCGCTGACGCTAAACAAGAAGGAGAGCCCGATAACGTGGTCGAGGTGGGTGTGGGTGATGAAGATATCCAGTTCGGGCGTGGCGAGGTATTCCGCGGCGCGATAGACGCCGGTGCCCGCGTCGAGCATGACGCCGCACTCCGGCAGCAGCAGGCACGGCGTCTGCCGCCGCTGGTTCGGATGATAGCCAGCCGTGCCGAGAAGGACTAGTCGCATGACCGCCATTCTACCTATTTTCTCGGCGTGAACAATTGGTTCAGCCCGCTTTCAATTACGTTGCTGGCCGCCTTTTGCATGAATTGACGGGTCAGACTCGCAAGAACCTTCTGATCGAGCGCCGGCTTGGCCAACGTGCCGCGCAGCGGGACGGAAATCGTCTGGTTTCGCACGGCATTCGCAAGGAGACCGTTGCCGGCCTGCCATTTCGGCGGCACCGGCATCACAACCATGATGTCCATCGTGTCGTCTATCAGGCCGATCGAACCGCTGCTACGGATCGTGATGTCGGGGAAGATCAGTTCGAGATCCTTGTGATACACCCGCCCGTTGACTACCTGGAAAGGCACAACCGACTCGTTCCGCAGTTGCGCCGGCGTCTCGCGGTTCAAGAACGTCGCCAGTTCGTGAGTCATCTTGCCGGGGCCGACCGCCATCGAGTGGATGGTGAAGCGGCCCGTCACGTTTGCCTTGTTCAGGTCGCCGATCGGAATGCGGCAGTCGTCCAGATCGATCGAGAACGTTCCTTGCGCGGTCGTGACGCCGGCCAGCACCGGGGCGGCGTATTGCAGCAGCGAGCCGCACATTTCAGGGCTGATTTGCACCCTCTGCACCAGCGGCCCCTTGGGCAGACTGAACTCCATCGGGGCGGGCGTCAGCCGCAATCGCGGCGCTAAGTGAACCGTCCCGCCGCCCGCGGCCACGTCGAGCGGGTCGATCTGCGCGACGCCGTTGGCCATCGTGGCCTTCAACTCCGCCGGGCCGAGAGCGAATCCGAACAGCTTGGCGCCGTCCCAGCGGAACACCGCGGCGGCCGAGCCGGTATCGAGCGCGAACGGCCCGTGATACGTCGCCGAACTGGCCCCGCGGCCGGTGATGCTGACGTTCGGGCCGATGCAGGGGCGCAGCAATCCGGTCAGGCGTTCGAGGTCGTAGTTGAGCTTCCCTTCGAGTTGCCCGTTCTCCTGCCCGGCGGCCTGCGAAACGTGTCCGGCAGCGGCGGCCGTCATGGCGCTGGACGTCAGACTGCATTCGCTGAGCTGGAGCGCCTGCGACTTCACGTCGTAGTCGCCCTTAGCGGCCAACGAGACCAGCGGCTCCTGGAATTGCTTGCCCGCCGAATCGACAACCGCGAGATTTGCCAACTCGGCGGTGGTTGCGCCGTGAATCACGCCGGCGTCTTGCTGCAAGGTGGCCGAGCCGCGGAGTTGGCCGGCAAGCCGCCAGGTCGCCGGCAGTTTGGGATCGGCGAACCATTGCCGGATGCGGCCGGCGTCGCCTTGGTAGTTGACGGCGCCGGTCAATTCCGTGGCTCCGCCGGCGGGCAAGGCCAAGACGACGTCCTTGGCAGCGACGGCCGCGGTGGCGCAGCTAATCGTGGCCGCCGGGATTTGCAACCGCCGCTGCTGCCCGTTCCACGAGCCGGCCGCGGTCCCCTCGATCCGCGTCTCGTTGACGTTCAGCAGGGGCGATTTCACGACGAACGGCTCGGCGGCGAAACCGACCTGGCGCACTTCGCCGCCGTTGTTCGAGGCCACGCCGTCGCCTTCCACGATATAGTTGCCAGTGAGTTGGTAATTGTTCATCGTCGGCAAGAAGACGGCCAGTCGTGCCGGCCAGTTCTGCAACTGGCCGAACACGCGCGCCGAAACCCGCCACACGCCGCCCCCGTGCAAATCCTTGACCGGCTCCAGTATCTTCGCCTCGATCTGATCGTTGCCGCTTCGGATCGTCAGCGCCGCGGCGTCGATGCGAGTCGACGCGTCGAAATCGGTCAGCCCCTTGGCCGAGGCGTTGAAGACTACGTTCTCTTCGCGCCACGGCAGACTTTTCGCCGTCTGCAATTGGAAGCCGCGAAGCTGGAAATCGGCGCCGGCGTCGAACTGCTTGTCGGGCGAACGTTTCCAAGTGAGATTGCCCTCGCCCTCGCCGGCGAATTTCGTGTCGCCGAGATTCACGAACTGGCCCAACTGAACGGCGAGTTGGTTGAGGCTCAAGCTGAGCTTGGCGCTGAGATTGTCGGCCGTGCCGGCTCCTTCGACGTGCAGGAAATCCGATTCGCACTTTGCCTGATCGACGGTCACTCCCGCGTTGGGGGCGTCATGGGCGTCGAATACCGCCGAGATCGGTTTCGTCCAAGCAATCGGGCGTCCGTTGTCGGTGGCGGTCAGGTTGCCGGCTTCCAGTTGCCCATGCCATTTGGTTCCCTGCGCGTCGGGGACGCTGGCCCAAACCCACTGCACCTGACCGGTGTTGATTTGCATCTGCTGGCGGAGGCTCAGCGTAGCGGGCAGCAGTTGGGCCAACTTGGCGAGGTCCACCGCGCCGCTGAATAGCTGCCGCTGGTGCATGATCGTCGTGAACGAGAAGCCGTCCTTCCCGCCAAGCGGCACGGTGCCGCTCAATGCGGCATTGCCGACGTCGCATTGAATCGAGGCTTTCTCGACGTCGATTCGGTCGGCCTGCCACGCGGCATGGCAGTCGGCTTGCAGGCTGGCCAGTTGCAGCACGTCGGTTTGCATGGCGGGCATGGCCAGCGAGAATCCCTCGACGTTTACAGTGGCTTTCACGTCGTTGCCGCCCGGCGTTTTTCCGCCCCACGCGGCGGTAACCTCCGTCGACAACCGGCCGGTGACGGTAGTGCCCGGCATCAGTCGCGCCATCAGCGGCCGCAAGATCGCCAGGGGAAACTGCGAGATGCTGAGCGTGGCCTGGCTGGCCGCGTCGGTCATCTTCACGCCCGCGACGAGTTTGCCCGTGCCCCGGGCGTCGCTGACATCGGAGGCCACGTCGGCGATCATCGATCCGTCGCCGGCGGACATGCTGAACTTCACCGACAGCTTCTGAATCTGGTAGCCTATTCCCGCCCGCTCGTCGCTCACCGACGCGGCGGCGTCGGGGATGTCGATCGCCACGCTGATCTTGGTCGGCGAGGAAGCAGGTGCGTTGTTCTTAGGCGCAAGGTATTTCGCCAGCAAGTCCTCGACGTTGGTGCCGTCGTCGCGCATGACGACGGAGAGTTTCGTGCCGGCCAACGTGAACTTGCCGAGGTTGGTGTAGTTGAAGAGAATTGCCCCCAGCCAGCGATCGCCGGTCACCGAGGCGACTGACACCACCTGCTTGCCGCACTTGTCTTTCACTTCGATGCCCTGAACCTCGATCGGCGAAAGCCAGCCGAGCGAGGCCGACTTGACCGAAACGCTGCCGTTGAGGTCGGCGGTGGCCATTTTGAGCCCCCAGGCCAACAGCGGCGTTTGGGCGACGATAATCGGCAGGCACCAGAGCACGATCCCGAGCGTTGCCAGCATCGTCAGCAGCCGCCAGTGATGAGTGTGCTTCTTTTTGGCAGGCCGCTTCGCATCGGGCGTCCTTGCCGCGTTCTTCGATTGACCACGATTGTCGTGGGTTGTTTCGTTGGCCATCTTTCGCCTCCAAAAATGACGGATGCTTGCGAAGCCGCAAGCGGTGTCTCCTAATCTCAAGTCTGAAATCTCAAATTTCTAATCCCTAATCCCCAATCCCTAATCCCTCCCCCTATCCTCCGGCCCGTAGCGGCCGCGATACTCTTCGACGGGATATTTCTGCTCGTTCTTGGCGATCTTGCGGCGAATGGCGGTCGAAAGATCGAGGCCAAGCTCGTTGGTCATGGCCAGGGCGTAGCAGAGCACGTCGGCCAGTTCATCGCCCACCTCGGCCAGCCGATCGGGGTCGTCGGGCACGCGCCGCGACTGCTCCGGCGAAATCCACTGAAAATGCTCCATCAACTCCGCCGCCTCGATCGCCAGCGACATCGATAGGTTCTTCGGCGCATGGAACCGCCGCCAATCGCGCTCGGCCACGAAATCGGCTACCAACTGCTTCAGTTCGGCGACGGTGGTGATTGAATCGGACATCACTCAAATCCCGGCAGCGTCTTCTGCACCGGCGGATGAATTCGTTCCTGGTAGCGGCGGCGGTAACCGTCGCCGACGTGTAGCAACACCTCGAGCGCGAGCAGATCGGCGCGGTTCATCACGTGTCGCGTGCTCCGCGATCCGAGGCCGTGAATCAACTCCGCCAGCACGTGCAGGTGCAGTTGCAGCGTTTGCCGGGCGCTCAATCCCGCAATTCCCAGCAGTTCGGCCAGATGCCGCAGCTCGCGGGCCAGATTGCCCGAACCCATGATGACGTAGGTCCGCAACAGTTCGCGGTAGTGGTCGATCAGTTCAGCTGGGCAGGCAGTCGATCGGCACAAGCTCGCCGGCGTCGCCGTGGCCCTCGCTCTCGGCGCCTTCCAACAGCGACCGCTGTTGCTGCACCAGACAGGCGGCCTCGTCGTGCTCGCGTTGCAGCCGGGCTTGTTCGGCGGCGAGCAGACGTTGGTTGTCGCGGACGAGTTGATGGCGTTGGACGGCCTGGGCGATCACCCAAATCAGGTTTCGCGTGGTGGCGGTGTGAACGCAGACGTACCCGTCGGCGCCGACTTCGTGACACAGGGCGGCCATCTCCTGTTCGCTTTGCGTGCCGAGGACGACGATCGGCTCGTCGGCGCCGCCGGTCCGGTAGCCCTCGATCATGTCCAGCGCGTTGAGCTCCTCGGCGTCGTGGCTGACCAGCACGGCGTCGAAGACTTCGTCGCGCAATCGGGCCAGACCCGCTCCCATGCCCACGGCCTCTTCCAGAACGACCCGCGAGGCGCTGTCGGCGGCAAACGCCTCGGCCAGCCATCCGCCGGTCCGATGTCGCGTGGCGATATACAGCACTCTCATGCGGGGAGGAAGCTGCTGCCAGGCGGCCGCACTGGCCGATCGATTCGACGGGGCCATCTCGGAAAGTAATGCGACCATGACCAACTCCGAAGAGGTATAACGCTCCCCGCCGAAACCTGCCAAGACGAGAATCCGTGGGGCGATACTGTAGCGTGGCTCCCCCGCCGGGTCAAGCTCGGGTATATTGTCAGCCGACGTTCACAAGGCGAGGGGGACGGAGGAGGAGATTGGGCGAAGCCGTAGGTTATGCTTCAGCATAACGAAAATGCGCCGCCGGTCAGTGCGTTATGCAGAAGCATGACCTACCATAATGGGGGTGTTTATGACCAGGATAGCCTATCTCGATTGCGGCAACGGAATCAGCGGCGACATGACGCTGGCGGCACTGATCGACGCCGGCGTCGATCTGGAGGCGATCAACCGGGCCATCGGCTCGCTGGGATTGCCCGGCCTGCGGTTGCGGACCGCCGAAGTGACAAAACTGGGCTTTCGGGCGACCCAGGTCAGCGTCGAATGCGAACCGGAACACGAAGAACGTTACCTGCGCGACATCCTGGCGATGATCGACGCGAGTCAACTGAACGTGCGGCAAAGGGATACCGCTCGCCGGCTCTTCAACGCCCTGGCCGGGGCCGAGGCCCGCGTACACGGCACTTCGGTCGACGAAGTCCACTTCCATGAGATTGGTGCCGCCGATTCGATCGCCGACATCGTCGGGGCCGCGGTCGGCTGGGAGTTGCTCGGGGTGGATCACATCATGGCCTCGCCGGTTCCGACGGGGGTCGGCCGGATCAAGATCGCCCACGGCGAGTGCAGCATTCCCGCCCCCGCCACGGCCGAGTTGCTCCGCGGCATTCCGCTGGAGAAATCGGCGGTCGAAGGTGAGTTGACCACGCCCACCGGCGCCGCCATTCTGGCCATCCTGGTCGATTCTTTCGGCCTGATGCCCGCCATGAAAATCGAGCGGATCGGCTACGGCGCCGGCCACAACGATTTTGCCGAGTCGGCCGAACATTCTGCGGCTGTTGGTGGGCGAACTGGTCGAGGAGACCGCCGGCGACGCCGCCGAGCAGGTGTGCGTGCTCGAAACCAATCTGGACGACACCAGCGGCGAACTGGTCGGCTATTGCATCTCGCGGCTTTGGGACGCCGGCGCGTTGGACGTTTACACGACGGCGATTCAGATGAAGAAGAACCGGCCGGCCGTGAAACTGACCGTCCTCTGCCATCCCGGCGACGCCGCGACGATGGAAGACATCGTCTTTTCCGAGACGAGCACGCTGGGCGTGCGGCAATGGACGGCGGCCCGTCACGTCCTGCGTCGGCAGCCGCACAGCGTCACGACGCCTTGGGGGCCGGTCGAAGGCAAGATCGGCTGGCTGCGCAACGATTTGCCCCGTTTTGCCCCGGAGTTCGAGTCATGCCGTCGCGTCGCGGCGGCGCATCAGACGCCGTTGCGAGAAGTCTACGAAGCGGCGCAGAGAGCGTTCGATGCGGAAAGAGCGGCCGACGCCGCTCGGAAGACTTGAGCGAGTCATGTTTCGCATTTTCACGCCGCATTATCGGGTGCATTGCGTTTGGGAACTGACGCCCGAGCGGCTGCGGCTGTGGGGGCTGCGGGCTTTGCTGCTCGACGTGGATTGCACGCTCAGCCGCTATCGCCGCGGCGAGCCCCTGCCCGAGGCGGCCCTGTGGATCCAGCAACTCCGCGCGGCCGACTTCCGCCTATGCCTGGTCTCCAACGGCATGGGCGGGCGAATCGAGCCATTTGCCGAGCGGCTCGGCCTGCCGTTCGTTTCTCAAGCGATGAAGCCGTTGCCGTGGGGCGTGTGGGCGGCGCTCAAAAAGCTCGATGTTCCGCCCGTCGCAGACCGCCATCGTCGGCGACCAAATCTTCGCCGACGTGATGGCCGGCCGCGTGGCGGGCGTGCGGACCATCCTGGTCGATCCGATCCATCCCGAGGAAGAGCCCTGGTTCACCCGCTTGAAACGCTGGCCGGAGCGGGTAGTGCTCGCGCGGCACGAAGCCTAATGATTGTGTCGAACAAAGAATCAAGCATCCCTCGGCAGACGGGTTTCCTCAAAGGCAGTATTCTTGTGTGCCCCGCGGCTGTGAATTACACTTCAGTGCGGGGGGATTCGCTCTACCGAATCTTCAACCACCGGAACGTCAGAGAACGCAAATGCGAAGTTGGCAAGGTGTGGCACGGCTGCTGCTCGGATGCCTCGGCGCGGGCTGTCTGCTGTTGCCGCCCTCTCCCCTGCTCGCAGCCGAACGGTGCAAAGATTTTCTCGACGGCCTGCGCGCCCCGGAACGAGGCTACTACGACGTCGCCCTCGACTATCTGGAGGCGATGCGCACAAGCCCGCTGGCCGACAAGGCATTCCGCGATACGATCGACTACGAGATCGGCGTCACGCTGTTGGATCGATGCCGAACGCTGCCGGTGGCCGAGCGCGAAGGCGAGCTCGAAAAAGCCCGCGCCTGCTTTCAGAAGTTCCTGACCGATCACCCCGAGCATCCGCTCGTGGTCAGCGCCAACCGCCACTTGGCCGGCTTGCTAGTCGAGCGAGGAAGACTCGACAAGGAGCTCGCCCGGCAGTCGGGCAAGACGCCGGACGAACGCGACCGGTTGCTGGAGCAAGCCCGCGGGCTGTTCGCCGATGCTCAGAAGGCGTTTGCCGTCGTCGACGCTCAGCTCAACAAGATGCAGAGGTCGCTTAGAGGGATCAATCCGAGCGATACCGCGGCGACCCAACGTCGCAACAAGGTGCGAAGCGAGATTATCCTGACGCGGCTGGCCCTGGCGAAGATGCTCTACGAAATCGCTTTCACCTATGAGCCCGACAGCAATCGCCGCAAGGTCGCTCTCGAGGAGGCGGCGGCCAAGTTCGACGAGTACTACTTGAAATACGAGCAATGGCTGGGCGGCTGCGTCTTCCGGCTGGAGGAGGCCCGCTGCTATCAGGAGTTGGGCGATTACCCCAAGGCAGTGTCGATCCTGGACGAGCTGGCGACGTTGCGATCGGGCGACGAGGAGGGTTTCCGCCAAATCCGCACCGCCGCGACGAAACTGGCGCTGCAAACGCTCGTCAGTCCGCAAGTGAAGAAGTACAAGGACGCCTGGGCCTGGTACGAAAAGTGGGAGAGCAACAACGAGCAGTCCGACCAACCCGACGCCGACGCGGCGGCCGTCACCTATTTCGGCGGCCAAGCCGCGCTGGAACTCGCTCGATCGCTCGACAAGAACGACGCCGCCCAGGCACAGACCCGTGAGGAGTATCTGAAGCATGCCAAGGACTTGCTGTCGCTGGCGGCGGGTTCTCCCGGCGAGTATCGCAAGAAGGCCCGGCTGCTGTTCGCCGATCCGCTGCTGACCGTCGGCCAGATGCACGTCGAAACGCCGAAGAATTTCGCCGACGCTTGCGATCGGGCCAAGCTCGCCTGGGACCGATTGCAGGAAGGCGGCTTGACTGCCGAGCAAACCGATCGGCTCCAGGCCGAGGCGAGGGAGTGCTTTCGTTTCGCCCTGGCTCACGCGCCTGGCGACGTGAAGACCGACGATCTGAACGTCATTCGCTACTGCCTGGCCTACTTGTATTGGGCTGCCGAGGATTACTACGACGCGGCGGTGCTGGGCGAGTTTCTCGCCCGGCGCTATTCCGAAGGGCCGCACGCCCAGCACGGCGCCGAAATCGCCATGAAGGCTTACGCCAAGCTCTGCGGCGAGGCATCGCCGCGCGACGACCGCAAGTTCGAGGCCGCCCGCATGACGGCGATGGCCGACTTCATCACGCACCACTGGCCCCGCAGTCCCGTGGCCGACGAGGCGTGGATGATGCAGATTCGCAGCGCGATGGCCAAGAAGGATTCGGCGAAGGCGTTGGATTGCCTGGCGAAAATCGCCGACGATTCACCGCGGCGCGGCGACGCCGAACTGATGACCGGCCAGGCCCTGTGGAACGTCTATCTCGAAGCCGCGCGGCTTCCCGACCCGCAACAGCCGACCAAAGCCGAAATGACGAAGACGATCTCCACGGCACGGAAGCTGTTGGAGGACGGCGTCGCTCGGCTGCGAAAGCCCGTCGATGCCGGCGGAGAGGTTTCCTATTCGGCGGCGGCAGGCTCGCTGGCACTGGCGCAAGTCTGTCTGCAAGTGGGCAAAGGGGCGAAGGCCGTCCAGTGGATCGACGATGCGAAAATCGGCGCCCACACGCTGGCCAAAGCGGAGAACAAAGCGGTCGATCGCGGCAATTTCCGCGTCGAGGCCTTCAAGGCGGCGTTGCGGGCGTACGTCGCCACGCAACAACTCGACAAGGCCGCGCAAGCCATGAACGACCTGGAGAAGGCCGGCGGCGTCAATGTCGCCCGAGTCTACGTCAGCCTGGGCCGGCAACTCGAAGAGTCGTTCAAACGCCTTCGCGCCGAAGGCGACGACAAAGCGGCGGCCAACGCTGCCCGCGGCTTCGAGTTCTTCCTGACTCGCCTGGCTGCTCGCCCCGCCGCCGAAGCGACCTTCAGCACGCTCTACTGGGTCGCCGAAACGTTTATGACGCTGGGCGACAGCCTTGCATCGAGCGACGGGAAGCCGCACGCCCGAGGCGATGACGTACTACAAGAAGGCCGCCGCAGTCTACCAGGCGATTCTCGATGCCGGCGAAGCCGACCCGAAGTTCGCGCCGCAGCCGGGGGCGATCGCGGTAATCCGAATTCGGCTTGCACGCTGTCTCCGCAGCCAGCGGGAGTTCGAGAAAGCCATGCTAGTGCTGGTCGAACTTCTCAAGACCCGCGAAACTGTGCTCGAAGCCCAGCGCGAAGCCGCCTGTACGTATCAGGCGTGGGGCGAGGACGAGCCCGGCTATTACATCTTGGCAATCCGCGGCGGGCACAAAGTCGAACGGAAAGACGGCAGCGTCAGCTATCTGGTTTGGGGCTGGGGCGAAATCGCACGCAAAGTGCAATACGTCCAAAAGTTCAACGACGTCTTCCACGAGGCCCGCTACAATCTGGCGCTATGTCAGTTGAAGTACGCCGAAAGCAAAAACGGCAAGCAGCGCACCGATCAATTGCACCAGGCCGAAGGCGCGATCCTCGTGATCCAGAGAATCGAGCCCAAGATGGGCGGAGAGAAGTGGTATGACAAATACGATGCACTTTTGCGGAAGATCCAAGGGCTTCTTGGCATGAAGGAAAACGAGCAGGGACTAAAGGCGGCCGAAAAAGAGTTGTCGCCCGCCGCAAAATAGCAGCAATCAGAGGAGCGAATCATGAATAGGCGTTGTCTGATCTTGACGTTGGCGTTCGGTTGTGCGATGGGCGGCGCCAGCCAGGCGTTCGACACCATCAAGATGGGCAAAGGTTCATTGTATGGCAATGTTGTCGGCATGGACGCGACCAAAGTCGAGTTCCGGCAAAGCTCGGGCAGCTCGCTGGTCAAGCAGATACCCGCCAACCAGATCGACGTGATCCTGTATGAAGGCGAGCCGGCCGACCTGAAGATGGCGAAGAACCACGTGGCTTCCGGCCACTATGCCGAGGCCCTGGCCGCACTGAAGAAGATCGAAAAAACGCCCGACCGCGAGGCGGTCCGCCAGGACATCGAGTTCTACAAGGCCCTTTGCTCCGCCAAGCTGGCGATGACCGGCAGCATGAAGATCGCCGACGCCGGCCGGATGATGAAAGCCTTTGCCGACGCGAACACGAAGAGCTATCACTACTTCGAGGCGTCGCAAGTCGTCGGCGACCTGTTGGTGGCCGTCGGCTCGTACGCTCCGGCGATAGAATACTACGCCCGGCTCGACGCCGCCCCTTGGCCCGACTACAAGCTGCGGGCGGGCGTGGCGATCGGCCACGCACTGCTGGCTCAAAAGAAGACCGAGCAGGCCCTGGCCGCGTTCGACAAGGTGTTGGCCAACAACGCCGAGGGCAATGCCGCCCAGACGCAGCGGATGGCGGCCAGTCTGGGCAAGGCCGGCGCGTTGGTCGCCTTGAAAAAGCCTGACGAAGCCATCAAGGTAGTGGAAGGCGTCCTCGAAAAGGCCGACCCCGAGGACGTCCCGCTGATGGCCCGCGCCTACGACATCCTCGGCGCCGCCCAGCGGCAGGCGGGCCGCACCAAGGAGGCCCTCTTGGCATTCCTGCACGTCGACGTGCTCTACGCCGCCGCGCCCGACGCCCACGCCGAGGCGCTGGCCAACCTCGTCGATCTCTGGCAGCAAGTCCACAAGACCGATCGCGCCAATCGCGCCGAGAAGACCCTCATGGAGCGCTACCCCGAGAGCCCTTGGGCGAAGAAGGGAGGATAGTCGGCAGTGGGCAGTCGGCAGTGGGCAGTTGGCAGTCGGCAGTGGTTAGAGTACAAGTGCATCAAGAAGTTTAGCCGCCGCGTCCACGCGGCGTTGAACACGGCCCCCCGCTCCGCGCCGCGTGGACGCGGCGGCTAAACTACGAATCACGCTCACTATCCACTATCCACTGCCCACCGCCCACTGCCGACTGCCCACTCTCCTACGCCCGCGGATGAAACTTCTTGTGCACCGCCTTCAGCCGCGTGGGATCGACGTGCGTGTAGAGTTGCGTGGTGGCGATGCTGGCGTGGCCGAGCATCTCCTGGACTTGCCGAAGATCGGCGCCGCCGGCCAACAGGTGCGTGGCGAAGCTGTGCCGCAGCGTGTGCGGACTCACCTCCGGCGGCGCTCCCACGCGCCGCGCGTAGCGTTTCAGAAGCTCCCAGATTCGCTCGCGGCTCAATCGCCGCCCCCGATACGAAAGCAGCAGCCAATCGGCCGGCGCGCGGCTCTTCGCGGCCAGTTCCGGGCGTTCGTGTTCGAGATAGGCGCGTACCGCCTCGACCGCCCGGATGCCCAGCGGCGTCACCCGTTCTTTGTCCCCCTTGCCGCGGCAAACGCAGAAGCACTCGTCGAGATGCACGTCGCGCATCTTCAGGGTGGAAATCTCCGACGCGCGGCAGCCGGTCGCGTAGAGCAGTTCCAGCAGAGCCCGATCGCGCTGCCAACAAGGGTCGCAGCGGCCCGGCGACGACAGCAGCCGGTCGACCTGCTCGATGCTGAGCACTTTCGGCACCCGTTCCCACAGCTTCTGGCTTCCCAACAACTCCGCCAGGTTATCGCGGAGCACGCCTTCCAACTGCAAATAGCGGAAAAACACCTTCAGCGAGACGATATGCCGGGCGATGCTGGCCGGCGCGAGTTTCCGCCCGTAAAGCCAGGTGACGTAGTCGGCCAGATCGCGGATGGAGAGATCGACGACGTTGCGGCGATCGAGCCACGCGAAGAAGTGATCGAGATCGCGGTGGTACGCCGCCACGGAGTTCTCGGCCAAGTGGCATTCTCCGGCGGCGTAATCGACAAACGCCTCCAGCCACGTCTTCGACGTCTGCCGCGGCTTCGCCGTTTGCGTCCGCAGCATCCTGCGGCGGGTGTTGGCCATTTCGGTATCCTTCGTAGGGTGGACTTTAGTCCGCCTCGCAAGTACGGGGCGGATTGAAATCCGCCCCACGACAATCGGTCAATATACTTTGTCTCCCAACAGCCGCCGGTGGGGCTGCCGTTACGATCTCCGGCCGTCTCGATTCTCCTTCCCTTCTAGCTTTCGGACGAGAGAATGGGCGATATTTAGCGGATTTGCCGGCGCCGGGTGCAGCTTGCCCAGCCGCTCGTCAGCGCGCCGGGATTCCGCTACAATGCAAGCACAAACGCCGTGTGGACGCGGCGGCTAAACAAACGCTCCCGCGACCGCAGCCGCGGGGCGTTTCCTCATTCCAATCAACATTCATCAATCAGCAATCATCAATCCCCCATGCCCATCGCCACGCTCTCCGAAATGTCGTCCGGCCAGGAAGCCGATTTGTTTCTGCTGATGACCGCGAAGGAAGAGTTGAAGACCAAGGCCGGCAAGCCGTATTTTCGCGTCGGTTTCCGCGACGCCGGCCGCGAAGTGAGCTTTCCGATCTGGGGCGATTCGCCTTGGGCCGTCGATTGCCGCGATCGCTGGACGCCGGGCAAGTTCTACAAACTCCGTGCGGTCTACCAGGAGACCAACTTCGGCCCGCAACTCGAAATCCGCAAGATTCGCGAGGTGATCGACGCCGACGCCGCCGACGGCTTCGACCCGGCCTTCCTTCTGGCCCGATCCCGTTTCGATTCGCAAAAAATGTTCGACGAAGTGCTGGCGATCGCCCGGCAGCACGTCAAGGATGCCGCCCTGCACAAATTGGTCGAGTCGCTGCTGACGGCCAACCGCGAGGAGTTGTTCGTCCATCCGGCCGCGCGGCGGAACCATCACGCTTACATCGGCGGGCTGCTGGAACACACGCTCAGCGTCGCCCGGACCTGCGTTTTCCTGGCCGACAAGTACGCCGACTACTATCCCGACATGAAGCCGCCGTTGGACAAGGGCCTGGTCGTCGCCGGCGGAATCCTGCACGACATCGGCAAGCTCCGCGAGATGGAGCAGCGGCCGGAAGGGGCCGCACACACCGCCGAAGGCTCGCTGATCGGCCACATCCTCATCGGCCGCGACATGGTCCGCGATGCGGCCGCCGCCATGACCGGACAGCCGCGGCTCGATGCCGACATGCTCTTGCGGCTGGAGCACCTGATCATCGCGCATCAAGGCCGGCCCGACTGGGGTTCGCCGAAGTTGCCGATGACGCCCGAGGCCCTGCTGGTCCACTCCGCCGACGACATCGATGCGAAGTACCAGATGATGATCAACATCTTGCGAGACGATAGCACGCCCGGCCCGGTAACATCGAAGAAGAACGTGCTGATGCAGCACGTGTATCGTGGAGAGTAGGGATTAGGGATTAGAGGTTGCATAACAGCCCCACCGTTTCTTCCAAGTTGTTCCATCGTTTCTAATCCCTAATCCCCAATCC
Source organism: uncultured Planctomycetia bacterium (assembly GCA_963719005.1). Taxonomy (GTDB): domain Bacteria; phylum Planctomycetota; class Planctomycetia; order Pirellulales; family Thermoguttaceae. Next base: position 173,747 of record CAVRAR010000008.1, on the reverse strand, counting down.
CTAACCTTCCCGGCGTCAACTCGATCGTGGATTCCCCCCGCGCCCCCTCCCCAGCACCATTTTTTGCGAGTTCCGGCCGATTCCGTGCAAAATCGTTGACGCTATTGTAGGGGTCTGCTACCTTCATCAGAAGCTGGGCCTATTCTTCGGGGCAGGGAAGGGAGTTTTCGACGTTGCGGAGCGTATTTGGAATTGCGGTCCCCTCTCCTTTTGGGAGAGGGTCAGGGTGAGGGCTGCGTGGAGAACTCGGCGATCCTGTCCGGGTTGCCCTCAGGGGCCTGTGATTCGTGTGTTCCATCCGATCACACGAGCCTTTGCCAAGACAGCCAGGTCAAAGCGGCAACCGGTCCAACAACTCAACCGGCCAAGCGTTCCCTTGGGTTGACCAGGAACTGCCGGCCATTTGTGACGGTACCGGAGGCCACCGAGCAGTTCCAGCCGAACGTGCAGACCAAGAAATCTGGAAAACTTCATTTCCAGGTCGTTGACAGTTGTAGACGGTTCGGCTACATTCAGAAATGTTCGAGCCTGTAGCAATCATTACGGAGGGCTGCAATGTCCGATATCAGGGAACAAAAAGACCTGTCTGCTGCCGAGTGGAAGGTCATGAAAATCGTGTGGGACCTGCAGAAAGGGATGGCCCGCGAGATCTACACGGTCGCGGGAAAAGAGCATGGTTGGGCTCCTCCCACGGTGAAGACGCTTCTCAAGCGACTTGTCGATAAGGGCTATCTCTGCACGACGGAAGTGGGAAACGGGTTTGTCTATCGGCCGGCTCAGTCGGCGCTCTCAATCCTTCGTAACGCAGCCGACACGCTCCTCAAACGCGCCACTCACACGGCCACCGGCCCGCTGTTGGCGCACATGGTCGAATCGAGTCCCTTGAGTAAGGACGATCTCGACGCCCTGCAAGCGCTCATTGAAGAAAAGAAAAAGAAGAAGTCGCACCCTCGGCAGGGAGGCGCCGCCAAGTCCAAACCGTCCCGGTAGCCATCATCCGAGAAGGAGTGAGCCATCATGTGGAACGCGATTGTCGAGCAATGCAATTTGCTCGCGAAAGCCTGGGCGTGCTGGATCGGAACCTCCATCCTGGACGCCGCGATCGTCTTGGCGGTCGTGTCGCTTCTCTGGTTTGCCATTCGCCGAAAGGCATCGCCGCAATTGGGCTACTTGCTGTTCTTGCTTGTCCCGCTGAAACTCTTCGTTCCGCTGGAGATTGCCGTTCCCGAACGACTCGTCTCCTGGGCGCCGACCATGACGTCGCGGATCATCGACCCGCCGTCGCCGATGGCCAAGCCGCGTTCCGACGGCAGCTTTCTTGAGACGCCGGTTGCAACGAACATGTCGGGCACGCATGTGGCTGCACGCACGATTGTACGCACGACGGTGTCCGGCGGGGGCGGCATTGTGCCGGACGGAAGCAGAACGTCGCTTCCGCCCCCCAACATCGCCACGCATTCCAAACCGTCAGCCCTTGCATGGCTCATGCTCGGCTGGGCATCGGGTGTTCTGATGCTGCTGGCGAGACTCGTCCATTCGCAGGTTCGGTTCCATCGTGTCATCATGCGGAACGCAAATCCGATGGACCTTGCCCTGTTCTCCGTGGATTTCGGCGAACTGCTCCGCCGAATCCGCATCGGGCGGCAGATCCGAATCGTGGAAAGCGAGAGCGTCTCGTCGCCGGTGATCTGGGGGATCTTCAGACCGATGCTGATCCTGCCGTCGGGCATTTCGTCGTTGTTGTCCGCCGGCGAACTGGAATGGGTTCTCCTGCATGAATTGGCGCACGTCCGCCGCCGCGATTTGGTCGTGAGGTGTTTCCAATGCCTGGTAACGATCGTGCATTTTGCGAATCCGGCAATCTGGATTGCCAACCGAATGATCAATCGCCTCCGCGAATACGCCTGCGACGACATGGCATCGGCCTTCGGCAACGGCTCGCAAGTCGAATCCGGCGAGGCTTTCTTGGGCGTGATGCGATATGCCGCGTCGATCCAACATCGTTCCGAAATAAATCTCCACGGAGCCATCGGCGTGTTCGAGTCGACAGAGCGGGCTTCGTGCTTCGATCGCATGAAGCGGTTGCTGGACGGCAATCGGCGGGTGACTGCAAAACTCGGATTCGGATCGATTTGCGTTCTGTTGCTGACCGCGGCGTTAGCCTTGCCGCAGATTCGCGCCGCGAACAATCCGCCCACCGCGGAAAGAGCCGCAGAGCAATCCGACGAGAGAGCCGCCGCGTCGTCTTTCGATTGCATCCCACCCGTTCCCCAGAGCACTACCGCAAAAGAAGCGGCCGTATTTGATTTGAAAAACGACTGGAGCGATAAGGCAAACCCGAATGGAGTGTGGTCGTACAACGAAGGGGCGAATCCGTTGCCTCACCAAGACAAGTTGGGTTTGCCCTATCTTGTTTCCGACAAGCAACCGGGCTGGGGACCATCGGATGGGCGTCAGATACCGCCTCCTCCCCTTTCACCATTCTGGTTCAAGGCCGTTCAGTCATACCCAACTGACCAAAACGGCCACAGTGAGGACTGGGAGGTCGGCGACGTCGTAACACATACCCAGGATGATTACAACGGTAGCGGCGAAGGAAAAAGCAACGTCACATTCACTTTCCCGGGTTCGACAACCCGGATTCGCAAACATTGGCGGCTCCGTATGGATAGTGCGCAACGTCGGGCGAGCGGTGGGCTGGGCTTTGTACCAAAATAGGACGCTGCTAACAGAAGGCGAGATCTACAGCGGCGATCCGTATAACCGAGCTAATCCATGCAACTTGGCCGCCGGCAGTCATGGGGCAAGGGCGATCGCCAACGTTCCTCTCCAGCCTGGCGATGTCATCAAATTGGTGTTCACATCCCGGATCGATTCGGCAAAAGAGGTCGTTGGCGATCTAGTGGGCGTCAATCTCAGGATTAGCATCGCCTCCGAGCCATCCCCTCCCCGACAAGAACTCGAACGGACGATTCTAGTCAATTCGGCCACGGAAGCCTGGCAAGATTCGGGAATTGATGTTGTCGCCGGCCAGATTCTCAGGGTTGCTGCCGCAGGGAAGGTGTTCTCTCAGATCGATATTGGCAATGGTCCACCTTCCTACTTTAATCCCGATGGTATAGGGAACCACAATGATGGAACCGAGTTTGTCAATGACGCCGTTCTTCCCTCCGCCATAGCCTATAGTCTTATCGCAAAAGTTGGAGGCTCGACGGTTTTGGGGACAGGTACCCCAGTCCCGGAGGGCGTTCGCGGCAAGGGAGCTGGATTTGTAGGCAGCTCCTACATTCGGAAGATACCGAGTTCAGGGCGATTGTTTTTCGCATTCAACGATCAATTACATTTTTTCGGGGACAACAGCGGCACCTTTAAGGTCGCCTTTGAGGTCGTCCCCGAGCATTCCATGCCATCCTCCACGGAGAAGCATGTCCGCAAACGTCGAGACGACGGGAACCTAATCGTCAACGGAGACTTTGAACAAGGCAACTCGGGCTTCACGAGTTCCTACTCACATCGCAATATCGGGTACGAAGGAGCGTATGACGTCGTGACCAACCCGCACCTTCCATTCTCCCTTGCAGCATCGTATCGAGATCACACTACCGGCTCAGGACTGATGATGGCGGTCAATGGAAGCCCGGTCTCTAACACGCTGGTCTGGTCTGAGACGGTGAGTGTGACGCAAAACACTCAGTACGACTTTTCGGCATGGGTTTCCACTTGGGATCCTGCTTACGCGGACGCGGCCAAGCTCGATTTCATCCTTAATGGCCAGACGATTTCCTTTACGGCCCCAAACACCCCTGCGAAGTGGCGGCAGTTCGCGACGACATGGAATTCCGGCTCCAGCAATTCCCTCAAGATAGAAATCTACGATCGTAACTTGCATCGCTTGGGAAATGACTTCGCTCTTGACGATATTTCCTTGACCGCTGTCCCCGAACGCTCCTCCACGCGGCCCTCCACCGAGAGGCACGTCCGCGAACTAGCCAAGTATCTCGACGGCGTGAAAATCGCCGAGCCGATTGTGTATCGGCAATTGGCCGTTTATCCGATTCTTGTCGACAACGTGCCGCTGCTTCGAGGCCGCTGGCTGACACTCGACGAGGCGATTTCGCGGGGCATTCTTGAGGTCAATGAGAAGCCCGGCGGAAGCGTGCCCGTGGTTCGCGTCGCAAACCACAGCCAGGATGAAAATGTTCTCATCATGACCGGCGAAGTGATTGCCGGCGGGATGCAGACCCGCACCGTTCGGCACGACGTGGTGTTGGCCCCGGGCCAGACGATCGATCTGGACGTTTTTTGCGTCGAAGCCCGTCGCTGGGCGGGCGAACGAAAGTTCTCGAGCGGAAGCAAAACCATGCTCCCGCAGTCGATTCAAGGGGAACTTCGCAAGGAGGGCTGCGACCAGAGCAAGGTCTGGTCGGAAGTCGCCCGCAATAATGCGTCCCTAAAGGCGGAAAATGCCACCGGCAGCCTCGAAGTGGCCTTGAATTCCCCGCATGTTCGTAGAGATTTGGAGGACGTGCGGCGGAAAATCTTCCGCAAATCCCCAGCGGTACGGTCGGTTTCATCTTCGTGGACCACGGTCGCACCTTGGGCGCCGAATTTTTCGGCAGCGAGAATCTCGCCCGCGAGCTTTTGCCTAAGCTGCTCGATTCCTACGTCGTGGACTACGTGATTCTGCACGGCGCAGACTCCAACCGCAACGGCAAGGCCGATAATCGGACGGCGATCGACTTCTTTGAGCAGGTTTGCCGCGCGGGCAGCCAACGCGCGCCGACCCCCGGCTCTGGCGCCGGTATCCGCACTCGCCCGTGTGAGTCGAAGGTGAATATGACTTTCTTGCTGGGCGACGGGGTGAGCCTGGACGATACGCCGGTGCATTACGGAGTACAGCTTGGCAAACGAAATGAACCGAAGCCTACTCAACGCCCCCGGCCGTCGATCATCCATCCAAATCCGGCCCAACAACAAGGCGCGATGAATCAGCAATCATCAATACGGTGACAGAATCTCCCCGAGAGAGGAGGGAATAGCGGGTGATTCATGATTGGCCCCCTAATCGTGACGTTTTGTCAATTCCTTTGACCCTGGGCGACAAGTCGCCCACAGTTCCTTAACGGAGGTGTGTGATGAAGAGGCACATTGTAGTTTTGGTGGGATGGGGATTGGTCGCTTGTGGCGCGGGGATCTCCAGCGCTCAGACGGTAGTGACTGTGCCGGCCACGTCCGGTCCGTGGCAGTGGGACGCGACGTTGAATGCGTCTTACCCGTACGCAGAGGTTCCTCCTAGCCCTGGATATGCCCCATTCGGTCCGTGGGGCACCGTCATCGTCAGCGCCGCCAATGGGCTCCCATTCACCGCTGGCGATACCATCAGCTTTACCTATCTTGGTGGGTCGGTAACGGGAGCCTACGATCCTTACATCCCGTGGGACGCGAATGGAGATCCGGGCCACTTCGTGTATTGGCTTTACAATTACGGCCACTTCCCGGGCTATTATATTCCGCCGGTGGGGGCCGCTCAGGTCAATTACATGGAGTTGGTAGGCGTCTTTGCGGATACCAACGGAGCGATAGTCGGCGATCCCGTCGCGGTAGGTGACACGGGCGCGTTTTCCATCCCAGTCGGGGCAACGCAGTTCCAACTCGGATTCAACGACTGCTGTTATTCCGACAACGGTGGGTCGGTGTTAATGGGTGTATCCGAGGCTGTCCCCGAACCATCCACTCTCGCACTGCTTGCTGCCGGCGCCATCGGCTTGTCCGCCTACGGTTGGCGAAGGCGAAGTGAAAATGGTTTGCGGTCTGGTGAACGAAATAAACCCAAGCCGAATCGACGACCGCGGCCGTCGATCGTCCATCCTCAGCCGGCCCGACAAGACCCGATGAATCAGCAATAATCCATACGTTTACATTCCAGGGCGAGAAGTCGCCCGCAACTTCAGGGGAGCCGCAAAATGAGAAGGCTACCGGTGCAGCGAACAAGGGATGTCATTACAACTGCCATCCAAACATGCCGGGTGTTGAAACAGGTTTTCGGCGACTTTTCGTATTCTTGTGACGATCTCATTGGTCCTTTTTTTGCGACGGAGGGTGTGACGCGCCGATTTCTCGCAACTTGCGCCGCAACGGCGCGATCGACGTCGTTTTGGCTTGCACTTCTGGCCGCGTTTTCGCTGGCCGGCCCGCTCCCGCGAGCCCACGCGGTGATTACCCCAACGGGCGATGTTTCTCCCACAAACCCGTCTACTTGGGACAGTTCCACGACGGCTTACGTTGGCTACACAGGCACCGCCACCGTGCGGGTCGATGCCGGCAGCGGTCTCACCTCGGCCGACGGCTATCTCGGCTACAACGGCGGCGCGGCAGGCACGGTCACCGTGGACGGCTCCGGCTCGGCCTGGAACAACTACGGTCCCCTCTACGTCGGCTACTCCGGCAGCGGGACGCTGAATGTCACTCACGGGAGCCAGGTCACCAACTACTCCTGCAACGGCTACATCGGCTACAATTCCGGCTCGGCCGGCACGGTGACGGTGGACGGCTCCGGCTTTATCTCGTGGTGGATCATCTACGGCGGCGACCTCTATGTCGGCAACTCCGGCAGCGGAACGCTGAACATCACCAACAACGGCAGCGTTTTCGCCGATGGCAACACCTACGTCGGCCTCAATGCGGGTTCCACGGGCACAATCAACTTCGGCACAAACGGCTGGAAGCTGACCACCCTATCGCTCTTTGCCGCGCCGTCGCAATTGACGGGAACCGGCACGATCAACACCTGTGGGCTGGTGAGCGACATCCCTCTGGTGTTCGACAAAACACACGGCTTAACGCAAACGATTACGCTGAACAGTCTGTCCGGCCAAAATGTCTCGATCAATCTCGACGTGACCGGAACCTACAGTTCCCAATTTGCTCTCGGCGCGGGCTGGAACGGCGCGGGATCCTTGATGATTAAAGACGGCCTTGCGGTCAACTCCGACAATGGCTATCTCGGCTATCGTTCCGGCTCGTCTGGCACGGCAACGGTCTCAGGCTCCGGCTCGATCTGGGACAATTACAGCGACTTCTACGTCGGCGACTTCGGCAGCGGAACACTGAATATCACCAACGGCGGAAGCGTCAGTAATGCCGCCCACGGCTACATCGGCGGCTCTCTCGGCTCGACGGGCGCGGTGACGGTGGACGGCGCCGGCTCGACCTGGACTATCCTCCGATCCTTCTACGTCGGCAACTCCGGCAGCGGCACGCTGAACATCACCAACGGCGGCAGCGTCAGCAGCAGCTACAGCTCGTACTATAATGGCACCTATCTCGGCCACAATTCCGCCTATATCGGCTGCAATTCCGGCTCGACGGGCACGGTAACCGTCTCCGGCTCCGGCTCGACCTGGACCACCAATGGCGTCTACCTCCATGTTGGCTACTCCGGCAACGGAACGCTAAACGTTACCGACGGCGGCAGCGTCATTTCCAGTTCCATGACCTACGTCGGCAACTCCGGCATAGGGACGCTGAACATCACCAGCGGCGGCAGCGTCACGAGTGGCGCCTACAACGGCAACGGCTACGGCTACATCGGCGTCGGCAGCGGCTCGACGGGCGCGGTGACGGTCTCCGGCTCCGGCTCGACCTGGACCAACAGTAACGGCTGTCTCTATGTTGGCTACAACGGCAGCGGGACGCTAAAGATCACCAACGGCGGAAGCGTCATCACCGACTACTACGGCTACATCGGCTACAATTCCGGCTCGACGGGTACGGTGACGGTGGACGGCCTCGGATCGACTTGGAGCGTCCGCTACCCTTACTCTTAGAGCCTATCCCAAAACTAGGTTTGCTTCCAGGTGATATACGCACAGGCCAAATGGAGGAAAGCTTGGTAGTTATCCGCTTTCTTCTCCCATCGAACAAGAATTCGCCGAAAGCGATTCATCCAGGAGTGGAGCCGCTCAACGACCCAGCGTCGGGCGCGGCGGCCATGCAGACGCTTCGCGGTCTGTTCGTCGCCACGAGACTTGATGTGTGGCGTGTAGCGTCGTCGGCAGGCTTCACGGCGGATGACGTCCGCGTCGAACCCCTTGTCGCAGCAAAGATGCTGCGGGCGGCGAGAAGTTGGGCGAGGACGACGAAGCGGAATGCTGTTGAGCGTCGCGAGGAAAAGTTTTTGATCGTGGCGATTCGCGCCGTCAACCGCCAAGCCCAACGGCACGCCACGACCGTCGGTCAGCATCGATCGCTTGACGCCCGACTTGCCCCGATCCGTCGGGTTTGGCCCGGTTTTTTTCCCCGCCCAAGGGAGCCTTGGTGGTCGCGCCGTCCAGGCTTTGCCACTTCCATTGGATGCCGCGCAGCGCGTCATATCGCCGTAGCAGATACTTCCACAGCTTGTGAAAGACCTGGCGTTGAGTCCACTCTTGGAAGTAGCGATGCAAGGAACTGCCGGAGCCGAACTCTCGGGGAGCCGCCTTCCATTGGCAGCCGGTTCGCAAAACGTAGAAAATGCCGTCGGCGACCTTCCGCAGTTCGAGTCGTGGCCGCCCACCCACCGACGAGGTGTCATACTTGGGCAAAAACGGTTCCATGCGAGCCCAAAGCCCATCGGGAATACGCCAACTCGGACACGTTGGTTCAGCGTGCATACGAAGATCCTCCATGAAAGGCGTTCCGTCGTATCCTTACATGAATTCATACGTATTCACCCGATTACAAGTTTTGGGATAGGCTCTTAATATCTACCGCCCCTCGGTGTCAGCAATTACGGCAACGGGACGCTGAACATCACCGGCGGCGGCGCCGTCACTGCGACGATTGTTTCGGTCAACAGCACGTCGCTCTTGGCCGTCGATGTCGGTCGCGGCAGTCTGCTCACGGTCGGAGGCGGCGCGGGCACCATCACTAACAACGGCACAATTCGCATCCTGGCTGGGGCGGGCGTTCCGGCAGACGCTACCCAATACGCGCCCATCTCCGCCGGAACGTGGAGCGGCGGCGGCACGTATCAGGCCATCGGCGGAACGTGGAATACAATCGGCCATACGTTTACCGCCTCTAGCGTCACCTCAGGTGCGTCCGGCACGCCGGTCGCGCTTGACTTGGCATCTGCCCAGCGCGCGTTGGTCAGCGACAACGGAACCGGCGGAACCGGCTGGGTCGTCGGCGCGAGTTTTCCTGCGGCGGGAAGTACAACGAACATCACGTTTTCGGCCGCGCCGATGAGCAGCACGACTCTCGACGCTCTAACGAGCCTGTTGCCGACGAATGGATCGGTCCTGAGCGGTTGGACGTTCTCGACCGATGGCTACAACCTGGATTCGAGCAATCCGATCTATTTCTCATTCAAGGTCGGTGCGGGCTATCCGTCGGACGAGTTGGAGGCATGGCATTACGGCGGAACCGCTTGGACGGAATACCCCGCGACCGATTTGACCTACGACGGCAACTACGCGAGTTTCACCGCGACCGGACTGAGCGACTACGCGATGGTCCATGTGCCCGAGCCGGGCACTTTGGTTCTGCTCGTCGTCGGTCTGGCCGCCTGCGCGTGGCGGCGAAAACCGCGGCGAAGAACCACGATTTCCGATCGTCGTGATTGGGAGTTGATATCACCACGTTGAAGGAAACCAGTCGTCCCCTCGTAGGGGCCGGTGTAGACAGAGTTCTTTCGGTAGTCGGCAGCAGTCTTTCTCACTGTTCAATGCAACCGTTCACGGGACAACCGTCATCCTGATCGCAGCGAAGGATCTCATGCGGAAGTGCGCTGCGACCGATCCTTTGCTGCGATTGGGATGACAGATGGTTCACCGGCCTGTAAACGGTTACGGAAGACCGGCACGGGTGTCGGGGCGTTTTTTCGAAGTGCGGACGGATTATTAAACAAAACTCTGGGAGACTCGGCTCCTATATAGTAGCAGGCGTAGAGTGAATGCGTTGCCAAGACAAACCTCTGACGCGGCTTCCGCCGTTTACCGTCGATGGTCGGCGAACTCCTTGTCGTTTCGCCGCAACGCCGCATGCCGTCGATGCGTACAAAGTCTCTGTCTTGTCAAGCCTTTTGCGACTTCTTTGCCGATGCCAGTATTCCACCCTGTTGCGTTTCAGTTGTGACACCAAGTGTTCGTGATCACCCCTTTTTCGGAACGGAGGGTATGATGAGACGATTTTTTCCAACTCGCGCCGCAACGGCGACGCACTCGATGTCGTTTTGGTTTGCACTTTTAGCCGCGTTTTCTCTGGCCGGCCCGCTCCCCTCGGCCCGCGCGGATATTACCTGGTTCGGCGACATCGCTCCACCGAACCCGCCCAGTTGGGACTATTACACGACGGGTTACGTTGGCTGCACGGGCACTGGCACCGTAGTGGTCGATGGCGGCAGCGGACTCCTCTCAGCCTACTGCTATCTCGGCTGCGACAGGGGCGCGGCGGGCACGGTCACGGTGGACGGCGCCGGCTCGACCTGGAACAACAGCCTCGGCGACCTCTACGTCGGCAACTCCGGCAGCGGGACGCTGAATATCTATAACGGCGGTTTCGTTTCGGTCGCCAGCGACACCTACGTCGGCATGAATGCGGGTTCCACCGGCACCATCAACTTCGGCTCGAACGGCGGAACGCTGTCCACCCAATCGCTCTTGGCCGCGCCCTCTCAATTGGCGGGAACCGGCACGATCAGCGCCCGCGGACTGGTGAGCGACATCGATCTGGTGTTCGATGCAGCGCACTCCTTGCGCCAAACGGTTCTACTTAACAGCCCGCCAGGCCGGAATATCTCGATCAATCTTGACATGACCGGAGCCTCGGGCAGCTTCGGCGCTCTCGGCGCGGGCTGGAACGACGCGGGATCCTTGACGATTCAAGACGGCCTTTTGGTCACCTCCGCCTATGGCTATCTCGGCTACCATTCCGGCGCGTCCGGCACGGCAACGGTAGACGGCCCCGGCTCGACCTGAAACATTTACAACGACCTCTACGTCGGTAACTCCGGCAGCGGGACGCTGAATGTCACCAACGGCGGCGGGGTCAGCAATACGAACGACTACGTCGGTTACTCTTCCGACTCGACGGGCACGGTGACGGTAGACGGTTTCGCCTCGAGTTGGAACACCAGTAATGACTTCTACGTCGGCTACTCCGGCAGCGGAACGTTGAATGTCACCAACGGCGGCTACGTTGGCAGTACCAACGGCTACATCGGCTACTCTTCCGGTTCAACGGGCACGGTGACGGTGGACAACGCGCGCTGGAACAACAGTAATAACTTCTACGTCGGCTACTCCGGCAGCGGAACGTTGAATGTCAGCAACGGCGGCTACGTCGGCAGCACCAACAGCTACATCGGTTACTCTTCCGGTTCGACGGATACGGTGACAGTGAACAACGCGCGCTGGAACAACAGTAATAACCTCTACGTCGGCAACTCCGGCAGCGGGACGTTGAACGTCGCCGACGGCGGCGGCATCGACAGCGCCAATGGCTACATTGGTTACGCTTCCGGCTCGACGGGCACAGTAACGTTGGACGGCTTTAGGCGCTGGGGCACGGGATGCACCTGGAACGTCCGTAATGATCTCTACGTCGGCTACTCCGGCAACGGAACGCTGAATATCACCCAGGGCAGCGTTGCCGTCAGAGGCAACAGCTACATCGGTTACTCTTCCGGTTCGACGGGGACGGCAACGGTGGACAAATCGAGCTGGTGGTACAACACTAATGACCTTTACGTCGGCTACTCCGGCAGCGGAGCGCTAAACGTCACCAACGGTAGCACCGTCAACTGTTCGTACGGTTTCGCGTACATCGGCTACAATCTGGACTCGACGGGCACAGTGACGGTGAATGGCTCGACCTTGGGGGCCTCGGGCCTTCACATCGGCTACTCTGGATGTGGCGTTTTATCGATCGCCAACGGCAGCACCGTCAGTGGTGCGTTCAGTCCCGAGTACATCGGCTACAATTCCGGCTCGACGGGCACAGTGACGGTAGACGGCTCTGGCTCGACCTGGAGCAACTACAGCGACCCCTATTACAACGGCCTCGGCGATTACGGCAACATTTTCATCGGCTACTCCGGCATCGGGACGTTGAACATCCGTAACGGCGGCAGCGTCGGCAACTACAACGACGATTACATCGGCAACGGCAGCGGCTCGGCGGGCACGGTGACGGTGGACGGCGCCGGCTCGATCTGGACCATCAACGGCGGCTCCCTCTACGTCGGCAACTCCGGCAGCGGGACGCTGAATATCGCCGGCAGCGGCAGCGTTTCGGTCGCCGGCGACACCTACGTCGGCCTCAATGCGGGTTCCACGGGCGCAATCAACTTCGCCGCCAACGGCGGAACGCTAACCACCCGATCGCTCTTGGCGGCGCCGTCTCAATTGGCGGGAACCGGAACGATCAACGCCCGTGGATTGGTAAGCGACATCGATCTGCGGTTCGATGCAGCCCACGGCTTAATACAAACGATTACGCTCAACACCCCACCCGACCAGAATATCTCGATCAATCTCGACATGAGTGGAGACTCAGGCACTGTCGGTGCTCTCGGCGCGGGCTGGAACGGCGCGGGATCCTTGACGATTCAAGACGGTCGTGTGGTCACCTCCAGCGTTGGCTATCTCGGCTATCATTCCGGCTCGACGGGCACGGCGACGGTGGACGGCGCCGTATCGGGATCGACCTGGAGTAGTCTCTCTGACCTCTACGTCGGTTACCTCGGCAGCGGGACGCTGAATGTCTTTAATGGCGGAAGCGTTTCAGTCGTCGGCGACACCTACGTCGGCCTTGGCACGGGTGGTATCGGTTCCGTGGGCGCAATCAACTTCGGCGCGAGCGGCGGGACGCTAAGCACCCTGTCGCTCTTGGCATCGCCGTCTCAATTGACGGGAACCGGCACGATCTACGCTTGCGGATTGGTAAGTGACATCGACCTGCGGTTCGATGCAACCCACGGCTTAACGCAGACGATTGTGCCCAATGAAAACGTCTCGATTCATCTTGACATGACTGGCTACCCCAACGGCTCTCTCGGCGCGGGCTGGAACGGTGCGGGATCCTTGACAATTGGAGATCACGTAGCGATTGCCTCCAGCTATGGCTATCTCGGCTACCATTCCGGCTCGACTGGCACGGCGACGGTTGACGGCTCCAGCTCAGCCTGGCGGATCTACAACGACCTCTACGTCGGCTACTCTGGAAGCGGGATGCTCTCGGTCACCAACGGCGGCTCCATCTATTGCGGCCCCACGTACATCGGTTACAATCCCGGCTCAACGGGCACTGTGACGGTGGAAAGCGTCGGCTGGAGCTTGGCCGTCGGCGACCTCTACGTCGGCTACTCTGGCAGTGGTGTGCTGAATGTCAACGAGGTCAGCGCCGGTGTTTCTGCTCAGGCTCTCTACGTCGGCTACTCTGGAAGCGGGACGCTCTCGATCGCCGCGGGCGGCACCGTCGGCAATTCAGACTCCTACATCGGCTACAACAGCGGTGCGATGGGCGTGGCGATGGTAGACGGCTCTGGCTCGACCTCGACCTGGACGACCTGGAACACCAACGACCTCTACGTCGGATACTCCGGCAGCGGAACGTTGAAGATCACCGACGGCGGATGGGTTATCGTTTCTTGGGGTAACTGCTACCTCGGCTACAATTCTGGCTCGACAGGCACGGTAACGGCCACCGGCTCCTGGTCAGGCTACCCCTCGGAATTGGATGCCGACAACGGCGACCTCTACGTCGGTCGCTCCGGCAGCGGGACGCTGAACATCATCAACGGTGGTCTCGTTTCGGTCACCGGCGCAACCGACGTCGGCATCGGCACAGGTTCCGTGGGCGCAGTCAACTTCGGCATAAGCGGTGGAACGCTGACCACACAGTCGCTTCTGGCGGCGCCCTCGCAATTGGCGGGAACCGGCACGATCAATGCCCGCGGGCTGGTAAGCGACATCGACCTGCGGTTTGGTATAGACCACGACCTAATACAAACGATTACGCTTGACAGCTCCGGCCAGAACATCTCGATCAATCTCGACATGGGCAGCGACCCGTCCAGCAACGGCTTTCTCGGCGCGGGCTGGTGCGGCACCGGATCCTTGACGATTCAAGACGGTCGTGCGGTCACCTCCAGCTTTGGCTACCTCGGCTACCGATCCGGCTCGACCGGCACGGCAACGGTGGACGGCACCGGATCGACTTGGTATACACTACCCCAAACTGGCATCTATGTCGGCTACTCCGGCAGCGGAACGCTGAACATCAGCAACGGCGGCAGTGTCATCAATGATTATTACGATTCCAGCCCCGCCAACTATATCGGCTACAATTCCGGCTCGACGGGCACCGTGACGGTGGACGGCACCGGCTCGACCTGGAGCGGCTCCAACCTCTACGTCGGCTACTCTGGCAGCGGGACGCTGAAGGTCAAGAACGGCGGCAGCGCCACGTATGCCAACGACCTTTGCCTCGGTTTCTCCGGCGCCGGGGAGATGCTCATAACCGACGGCGGCAGCGTCAGCAATGCCACCGGCTACATCGGTTACAAACTCGGCTCGACGGGCACGGTCACGGTCCAAGACGCCCACTCGTCCTGGACGAACAGCGGTGATCTCTACGTCGGTGGTAATACCTCTGACCTTTGCTACGCTGTCGGTGGCGGGACCGGAACGCTCTCGATTGCCAGCGGCGGCAGCGTCAGCAACGGCTACGGCTACGTCGGCTGCGGTGGCAGCTTGACGAGGGGCACCGCCACGGTCGAGGGCACCGGCTCGACCTGGACCAACGGCGGGGATCTCTATGTCGGCTGTGTCTTCTCCGCTGATTTTTCCGAGTACGACCTCGTCGCCGGCAGTGGGACACTCTCGATCACCAAGGGCGGCGCCGTTAGCGATGTCAACGGCTACATCGGCTACGGTTTTGGCTCGACGAGGGGCGCGGTGACGGTCAACGGCGCCCGTTCGACGTGGACCAACACCGGTGACCTTGTCGTCGGCGGCTGCGACGACTTCTTGTATTCGTATTTCGGCGGCAACGCCGGCAGTGGAACGCTCACAATCACCCATGGCGGCAGCGTCAGCTGTTGCAACGGCTACGTCGGCTACGACAACGAAGATGCCAACTCGCCCGTCTCGCTGGTCACGGTCAACGGCAACGGTTCGACCTGGACCGTCAGCGGCAGTCTCTCTATTGGCGGCCTCGATTCTGCCGACAGCGGCGGGAGGCTCTCGATTACCCACGGCGGCGCCGTCAGCAGCTCTGTCGGCGGGATCGGCGGCGGCTTGCCGGGCTCGTCGGTCATGGTCAACGGCGCCGGCTCGAAGTGGACCAACAGCGGCAATCTCTACATCGGCATCGGCGACCCCTGGGACAGCGGGGTTGCTGGAGGCGTCGCAATCTTATGGATCAGCAACGGCGGCAGCGTCAGCGATACCAACGCCTACATCGGCTACGCCCCTGACTCGACGAGTGTGGTCACGGTGGACGGCGCCGGCTCGACATGGACCAACAGCGGCGGCGAGCTCTATGTCGGCTATGCCGGCAGCGGGACGCTGAATATCACCGACGGCGGAAGCGTTCTCGTCTCGGGTAACGGCTATCTCGCCGGCCTCTACGCCGGCGGTTCCGGCAGCGGGATCCTGAATATCGGCAACGGCACGCTGACTATCACCAACAGCGGATACGTTTCGGTCGCCGGCAACACCTACGTCGGCTTGAGTACGGGTTCCACGGGCACAATCGACTTCGGCACGACCGGCGGAACTCTGTCCACCCAATCGCTTTTCGCGGCGCCGTCGCAATTGACGGGAAACGGCATAATCAACACCTGTGGGCTGGTGAGCGATCTGGTGGGCGACAACGCTCTGCTGTTCGATGGAAATGATTTAGAGCACCACGGCTTGAGTCAACAGAACCTGCGGGGCTTTGGAAGTATCGCCGTCAATCTCGACATGAGCGGAAGCTCAGGCCCCGAAGGCGCTCTCGGCGCGGGCTGGAACGGCGCAGGATCCTTGACGATTCAAAACGGCCTTACGGTCACCTGCACCTCTGGCTATCTCGGCTACCATCCCGGCGCGACGGGCACGGCGACGGTGGACGGCTCCGGCTCGTGCTGGAACATCTCCAATGACCTCTACGTCGGCAACTTCGGCAGCGGGACGCTGAATATCACCAACGCCGGATACGTCAGCAATGCCGTCGGCTACGTCGGCCACGGCAGCGGCTCGACGGGCACGATGATGGTTTCCGACTCCGGCTCGACCTGGAACAACTACGGCAACCTCTACGTCGGCTACTCCGGCAGCGCGACGCTGAACATCGCCAACGGCGGTGACATCAACAACTGCTCGGGCAGCGGCTACCTCGGCTACAATTCCGGCTCGACGGGCACGGTGACGGTGGATGGCTCCGACTTGAACTCGTTGTGGACGATGTGGACGATCGGCAGCGGCTCCCTCTACGTCGGCTACTCCGGCAACGGGACGCTGAACATCAACAACGGCGGAATGATCTTCGTCTGGGGGGCTAGCAGCTACCTCGGCTATAATTCCGGCTCGACGGGCACGGTAACAGTCACCGGTTCCGGCTCGGGTGGGCCCTCCCTATTGTACAGCGCCGGCCTCTACGTCGGGAACTCCGGCAGCGGAACGCTGAATATCACCAACGGCGGATACGTCAGCAATGCTGTCGGCTACGTCGGCTACGGCAGTGGCTCGACGGGCACGGTGTTGGTTTCCGGCTCCGGCTCGACCTGGAACAACGGCGGCAACCTCTTTGTCGGCTATGACGGCGCGGGCAGCGTCACCCAAACCGGCGGAACCAACTCCGTCGCCGGTATCCTCTATCTCGGCTACAATTCCGACGGCAATGGCACTTACAACCTCAACGGTGGCGTGCTCATGCTCAAGTCGGTTGCCAAGGGCAGCGGAACGGCCGCCTTCAATTTCGGCGGCGGCACAATCCTAGCGACCGGAGCGTTTTCAACCAGCCTGCCTATGAATTTGAGCGGCACTGGCGGCAACGCCACCGTTAATACCAACGGTTACGCCGTTACTCTCTCTGGCGCCCTCTCCGGTGCGGGCGGATTGACGAAGACCGGCGCTGGCACGCTGACCCTTTCCGCCGCAAACGACTACGGCGGCACAACGACCGTTACGGGCGGAACGCTCGAACTGCAAACGGTGACGGCTCGCCACCCTGTGTTCGATCTCGGCGGCGCCGATGTCCAGAGCGGGAGGATCGTCTTTGACTACGCAGGCGGCGCGGATCCGGTGGCGACGATCGAGAGCTTGTTGAAGGCAAGCTATGATGGCGGCCGTTGGGACGTGGGACAGTTCAGGGATTCGACTGTGGGAACGACAGGACTGACGCTGGGGTGCTTCGACGACACGTCGTTGCATCAGGTGAAGGTCATGGCCACCTATCCCGGCGACTTCAACCTCGATGGCGTGGTGGATAGCCTCGACAAGAGCGTGTGGTTTGCAGGCGCCTTCATTGGAACGACGTGGCAACAGGGCGACGTAAACTATGACGGTGTGGTCGATGGGTCGGATCGAGACCTAGTGTTGGCGCACATTGGGTTGCCGCCGATCGCGGGAGCGTTGCCCGCCGTCTCCGGCGTAACACCAGTTCCCGAGCCAGGCACGTGGGCGCTGTTAGCGACGGGGCTCTTGGGCCTTTTGGCCTACGCGCGATGGAGGCGAGGCCGGCTGGTAAGCACGCCATTGGATGGCGGCTGATCGGCCACACGTTCGATTCTCGCCCCCAGTTGCCGCAGCTTGCGGTCGAGATGCTGGTAGCCGCGGTCGAGATGGTGAATTTGCTCGACGGTCGTGCGGCCGTCGGCGGCAAGGCCGGCTAGCAGCAACGCGGCGCTGGCGCGAAGATCGCAGGCGGCCACCCGCGCGCCGCTGAGACGATCGGCACCCGTGACGGTCGCCGTTCCCTGGCCGACGGCAATTGCGGCCCCCAGGCGGTTCAATTCGGCGGCGTGCAGGAATCGGCTGGGGAATACGCGGTCCTCGATGCGACTGACCCCCTCGCTCACCGAGGCCAGCGCGGTCCATTGGGCTTGCAGGTCGGTGGGAATGCCGGGATACGGCTCGGCGACGACGTCCACGGCGCGAAGCCGGCGATCGGCCGAGATCGACACGCAATCCGGCCCGACCTCGATCTTTGCTCCCGCGTCGTTAAGTCGTGCCGACACCGCTTCAAGATGCTGCGGCATCACGCCCACGACCGTTGCCGAGCCGCGGGTGATGGCCGCGGCGATCAGCAGCGTGGCGGCCTCGATGCGGTCGGGGATGAGTCGATGCAACGCGCCGCCAAGTTGCTCGACCCCCTCGATGCGGATCGTGGAAGTGCCGAGCCCTTCGATTCTCGCCCCCATTGCGACGAGGAAGCGGCCCAGATCGACGATTTCCGGCTCGACGGCGGCACCGCGGATCGTGGTCGTGCCGCAGGCAAGCACGGCGGCGCTCATCACGTTGGCCGTGCCGGTGACCGTGGGACCGCACGGGCCGGAAAGATCGATGCTTGCACCGGTCAATCGCCGCGCGGAAGCCACGACGTAGCCGTGATCGAGGCGGATGTCGGCCCCGAGCGCCGCCAGGCCCTTCAGGTGCAGATCGACGGGCCGCACGCCGATGTTGCATCCGCCGGGCAGCGGCACCACGGCGCGGCCGCGGCGTGCCAGCAGCGGACCCAACACGCAGAAGCCCGCCCGCATCCGCCGCACCAGCCCCTCCTTCGCTCGAACGAGGGCGGAATCGACCGTCTCAAGCAGCACAGTGGGGCAGACATTCTTGTCCGGCTCGGTGGGGCAGACATTCTTGTCTGCCGATCGGCTGGCAAAGTCCCCGCTGCTCTGGCAGACAGGAATGTCTGCCCCACCGAGCCTAGCAGGAATGTCTGTCCCGCCTGTGGTTCCCTTCTCGACTGTCACGCGCATTCCCAGACAGCGAAGCAATTGGGCTTGGGTGCGGACGTCGGCCAGCCGCGGCACGCCCTCCAGCCGCACCGGCTCCGTGGCCAGGATCGCCGCGGCCATGATCGGCAGCGCGGCGTTCTTCGAGCCGCTGGCGCGGACGGTTCCATGCAAAGCAGTCCCGCCGGTGATGTCGAAATGCGGCATGAAGGAGGGGTATGGCTCTTACTAAGTCCGCGATTGCCAAACTCGCGGATCACGTTTGCCGTGTAAAACAGCGATAACGATGATTCGATCTGCTTCAACTGTAAAATACATACACGGAGTACGGAAAACGTCGTACTCCGGCGCGTTGCACACTGCCGAGGACTATCGCATGAAGTTCGGGCGTGTTGGCGATGTGCTCAAGCGTCTCCTCTACGCAAACGATGAAGTCGGCCCCCAAGCCAGGGCGTTGCCGTTCATACCATTCAGCGGCGTCGCCAAATTCGAGGTCCGCCTCCGACCGCAAGATGACCGGGCGTCTCATCGCCGGATCCTTGCCAGCGCCTTGGCTTTCGCCTGTTCCCAAGAAACGACGTCGTCGGGTGAGGCTGCATGAGCGGCCAGTCGTCGCTCCAACTCGCGCTTTTGCGCGTCCGTCAACTCGGGTTGGCCGGGCTCGGCAACAATTGTCTCCCAAATCGCCTCGACAAGGCAAAGGCGTTCGTTGACCGGCAGCGTGGCAATTTCAGCCAGCGTTGTAGGAACGTCCATCTCTATCTCCCGTGAAAAACAAGTCGCAAGCCGGATGCCAAGTTCATTATATCAAGCTGCTTGACGAACGAACAGGATCTCCCCGCTCCACGGATTGTTGAGTCCATATTCCTACTTCTTCTCCACCACCCAGATATTGCGGTACTCGACCTTGTTGCCGTGGCCTTGGAGATAAAGCGGACGCGGCGCCGGCCCTTCGCCCTCTCGGCCGGGCGTGGCGTGCTCCAACTCGAATTCCGGGTGGATCACTACGCCGTTGTGCCGAACTTCGACCTTGGCGTTGGCAACCTTCTTATTATCCTTGTACTTCGGCGCGATGAACTGCACGTCGTACGTCTGCCAGGTCAGCGGCGGAAAGCACATGTTCACGTCCGGCTTGCGCAATTGATAGAAGCCGCCGCACTCGTTGTTCTCCCCCTCCAATCCGAACGAATCGAGCACCTGGATCTCGTAGCAATCGTGCAGATACACGCCGCTGTTGCTCCGCCCCTGCTCGCGGGCGAACGGCATGTACGACAGGCGGAATTCGACGTGCAGCGTGTAGTCGCTGAAGCCCTTCTTGCTGGTTGCCTCCGATAGCAGGTTTTTGTCTTTCAGCAGCGTGCCGTGCTCGAAGTTCTTGGCCGTCGTGCCGTCGAAAAGGACGGTGGCCCCCTTGGGCGGCCGTGCGCCCTCGGTCGAACTATGACGCACGGTCTGCTTCAATTCCAATCTGGCCTTGCCGTCGACGCCGACAACGGTCATCGTGCCGTCGTCAATCTTGCCGCTGACTTTGCCGGAGAATTCTGCGCCGGAGAGAGCAATCGTCTCGCCGCTGCGCTGTCCGTTGAGTGAAATCCGCGGCTCGCCGCGCCGCCAGCCGTCGCCGGGCAGTCCGCCCCTGGTCACGACGACCGTGAACTGGCCGTCGCCCCAGGCGATCACCTGGGCCCCCACCTTCACGCTGTTGCCGCCCGCCCAATTGCCTTCGCCGACGTACTCGCCCTGAGTCTTGAAATCCGGGTCGTCTTTCGCCGCTTCGGCCGGGTCGGTGAACTCGGGGTTCTTGGCGCAGGCAGTGCAAACAAACCCGCACAAGAGGAATGAGAACACGAGCAAAAACATGGTTCGAGACATGGGAGAACCCTTTCGGCGGCAGGATGGGGAAGGAGGGAAAAACACGGGATAGCACAATTATCCTCGCCACAGTGCAGCAGGTCAAGCGGCTTGATACCCGGCCAAGGATTAACTCTCCACGACATCCCAGGGTCGCCATCTTTTCCAGTTTACACCTTCGATAAAACTGGCCGCAGACTTACAGTCTGCTTTTACCGATAAAGTGGAATGAGAACGAGTGCGCCGTGCGCGGTGCATTCGGCGTCGGGCCGTCCAGTTCAGGTGGCATCTATCATGAAATCATCCTTCTCGCTCGGGTTCGTCGGGGCGCTGATCGTGGCCGGCATGGCGGCCGCCGCATCGGCGCGGGCCGAAACTGTGCCGCAGCTTTCGGCCAACAAAGTCATCCAGTTGGCGCCTATCAACACGACGGAAACGATGCCCGTCGTGTCGAGCGTAGCGCTCGATCCGGCGGGAAAGCTGCTGGCCGCCGTCGGCGACGATCACCTCGTACGGGTGTTCGACCTGCCCAACGGCAAGCTCGTTCATCGCTGGGCGTCGCACATCGACTGGGTCAAGGCCTCGGTGTTCCGGCCGAACGGCGCCGTATTGGCCACCTCGGGGGCCGACCGGCGAATTTGCTTTTGGAACGTCATGACCGACGGCAAGACGCGAAGCGTGTCCGAACGGCTCCCGGCGGTGATTTACACGCTGGCTTACAGCCCTGACGGGCGATTTCTGGCGGCGGCGGGCTTTGCCGACAGCGTTTGGCTGTTCGACGCCGAGCAGGGCAAGCTCATCCGCGAACTGCCCGCGCCGGGCGTCGATATCCGAACCATCAGTTTCTCGCCCGACGGCACGCGCATGGCCGCCGCGGGGCGAGCGGGGCTCGTGCGCATCTGGGACGCAGCCAGCGGGCAACAGCTCTCCGACGTGCAGGTTTCCTCGCGGCGAGTTTTCGCCCTGGCCTATTCGCCCGACGGAAAGCTTCTGGCGGCGGCCGGTCACCAGCGAATCGTCCGACTGCTGGATGCCACGTCGGGCAAAGTGCTGGCCGATCTGCCCCAGCGGCCGGGCGACGTGATGTCGCTCTGCTTCTGCGGCCCCGACACCTTGGCCTCGGCCGGCAGCGGCAACGTGATTCATCTTTGGGACATCGCCTCGCAGAAGGAGCGCTGCCAGTTGATCGGCCACACCGGCTCGATCACGACGCTGGTCTTTAATCGCTCCGAGGAGACGCTGATTTCGGGCAGCTACGACACCACCGTTCGCTTGTGGGACGTGAAGCGTCGCAGTGAGGAGAGAATTACACAACGACCGTAGGAGTTATTTACCCGATTCTTCGTTCCCACGCGGAGCGTGGGAACCAGAACGAGCCGCCTCAAGGCGGGACTACGAACTGATCGGCAACGATTTCGACAGGGAGGTTGACGTGAGCCTGTTTCGCAAAGCGCATCGGAAGCATGTTGTTCCCTCGCCGCACCGGAAAAAGTCGCACGGGAGCGGTTCTCGATTCCACATCTGCCGCTTTGAACAGATGGAATCGCGGCAGCTTTTGTCGGCCTCGGTGACGCCGATCCACGTCGCCTTGACCTACTTCGAGGATTCCAACCCCTACGATCAGCCAAGCGTGCTTCAAGGAACCAACACGCAGGTGGCCGACCTTTTTGAGGTCAGCTTCATGGGCGGCGCCAGCGGAACCCAGCTCACGTCGGTGACGCTGAACCTCGACAACACGTTTTTCAACACGGAAAACGCAGCGCCGGGAGTGTACGGGTGGTTCCCGCTGACGATCCTCAACCATGACGGCTTCCAGGTAGCCTCGTCGTCGGTCGTCAACGGCGGCACGCAATTGTTGCTCACCTTCAGCGGTTTTCAGGCGGGCGATAAGCTCGTTTTCACCATCGATGTGGACGAAAACGGCAACCTGGAGGCGAACGCGGTGGCCGAAGGCGCCGAAATCGAAGGCGCCACCGTAACCGGCTCGTTTACCGCGCCGCACATGGAAGACATCACCACGTCTGCTCTCGTTATGTACGACAAGTACAGCCTCACGGGCACGGGCTTGGAAGATATACTGCCCAACGACGACTATGACAACGCCGCCGCGCTGGCCGACATGCCGGTGGGAAGTTCGCCGGGCCCGGTCTACACGGCGGCGGCCAGCGGCGCATTGACGCAAACGCCGTTGCCGATCACGCTCTCCGGCACCGTCTACGAAGACCTCGACGTCGACAACGTGCGCGATCCGGGCGAGCCGGGCATCCCCGGCGTCACTTTGACGCTGCTCAGTTTGGACAACGGCAGTTACGTCTCGACCGGGCTGACCACCACGACCGACGCCAACGGAAACTACTCGTTCAACAACCTCGCCCCCGACACCTACCGAGTCGTGGAGACGCAGCCCGCCGGGTATTTGAGCGTCGGCGACACGCCGGGCACGGTCAACGGCGCTACTCGCGGCGTCGTGACGACCGTCGACATCCTCAGCGGCATCAACCTCGACGGCGGCGACGACAGCATCAACAACGATTTCGCCGAAGTAAAACCGGCAAGCGTCAGCGGTTACGTTTACGTCGATGCCAACAACAACGGCCATTTCGACAGCGGCGAAACACCGATTGGCGGAGTGACCCTCACCCTGCTGGACGCCAACGGCAACTCGACGGGGCAGACGGCCGTCACCGACTCGACGGGCTACTACCACTTCGACAATCTCATGCCCGGCGGCTACGGCGTGAGCGAAACGCAGCCCGCCGGATACCTCGACGGCCTGGACGCGGCCGGCACCGCCGGCGGCGCCGCCCACAACCCCGGCGATCTGATCGACGGCATCCACTTGAGTTCCGGTCAATCGGGGCTGAACTACGATTTTGGCGAGTTGTTGCCGGCGAAACTCAGCGGATACGTCTACGTCGATGCGAACAACAACGGCGTGTTCGACTCGGGCGAGACGCCAATATCGGGCGTGACGCTCACGCTGCTGGACGCCAACGGCAACCCAACCGGAAAGACGGCTACCACGGATGCAACGGGCTACTATCACTTCGACAACCTCGCCCCCGGCGCCTACGGCGTAAGCGAAACGCAGCCCGCCGGATACATCGACGGCCTCGACACGGCCGGCCCGGTGGGCGGAACCGCCCATAATCCCGGCGACCTGATCGACGGTATCCCATTGGTCGGCGGAACTTCAGCAACGCAGAACAATTTCGGCGAATTGCTCCCCGCCAGCATCGCCGGCCGCGTCTTCGTCGACAATAACCAGAACAACACCTACGACACCGGCGAGCCGCTACTGGGCGGCATCACGATCTGGCTGCTCGATGGCTCCGGCAACCGAATCACCTCGACCACGACCAACAGCAACGGCAAGTATTCGTTCACGAATCTGAAGCCCGGCGTCTACGGCGTCGAGGAGATTCAGCCTTCCGACTATCTCGAAGGCGGCGATCAGGTGGGCTCGGCCGGCGGCCAGCTCAGCGGTCCCGACCACATTCTCCAGGCCCAATTGGGTTCGGGGGTCAACGGCGTCAGTTACGATTTCTGGGAAGTCGTGCCCGCGAAAATCTCCGGCTATGTCTTCCAGGACGGCCCGACCATCGTGCTCAAACAGGGCGATCCCGATCCGAATATCCCCGCGATCCGCGACGGCAAACTCACGCCGGACGATACGCGGCTGTCGGGCGTGGTGCTGCAACTGTGCGACGGCAGCGGCTATCCGATGAAGGATGCCAACGGCAATTACATCACGACAACGACCGACGCCAACGGTTATTACGAGTTCACCATGCTGCAGCCCGGTAACTATTCGGTCGTCGAAACCCAGCCGAGCGGCTATCTGCCCGGCATCGACACCGCCGGCAACAAGGGCGGGTTGGTCGTCAACAAGTATTCGACCGTCGATGCGATGACGCTGAGCACGCTGGCGGTCGATCCGTCGGGCAACGCGATCGTGCGAATTGCCGTCGATCCGGGCGACACCGCGGTGCAGTACAACTTTAGCGAAGTGCTGATAAAGCGGGAATCGACTCCGCCGATCGGTCCTCCGCCGCCGGTTTATCCCACGCCTTTCTCGCCGCCGCCGCTGCCGCCGCCGTTCGGCGAGTTCCAGGACGCCGGCGCGCCCTACACTTACACGCCGATGACGATCAACGAGTTCGGCTTCGGCGGCGCGACCGCGCCGAACGACTACGATTGGCATTTGAGCATCATCGACGCCGGCCAGCCCCGCAGCGAGAACTCGGGCAACCAGTACGTCGATGCCCCGCAAAACACGGTCTTCGATCCGGTCTCCTGGAGCGGCGCCGATCTGGGCCAGTCGCAGTGGATCCTGGCGGATGAAAACGGCACGCCGATCAAGACGCTCCGCTTCGGCATGGCTCACGCCACGCCGGTCACCGGCGACTGGGACGGCAGCGGCACGACCAAGATCGGCGTGTTCCTCGACGGTCTGTGGTTCCTCGACCTCAACGGCAACGGCGTTTGGGATGAGGTCGACCTGTGGGTGAAGTTGGGCCAGAAGGGCGATCAGCCGGTCACCGGCGATTGGAACGGCGACGGCAAGACCGACATCGGAATCTTCGGCCCGATGTGGGCCGGCGACTTCAAGCCGATCGCGGTCGAGCCGGGGCTGCCCGATTCCGCCAACCCGCCGGCGCTGACCCGCCCGAAGAACGTCCCGCCCGAGCTTGTCGATGCCGCGATCGGTTACCGAACGCTCAAGAAGGGCCACGACGGCCGACTGCGATCCGATTTGATCGACCACGTGTTCCAGTACGGCGAGAAGGGTGACATTGCCGTGGTGGGCGACTGGAACGGCGACGGCATCTTCAACATCGGCATCTTCCGCAACGGCACTTGGTTCCTCGACATGGACGGCGACGGCCGCTGGAGCGAGGGCGACCAAGTCGTCGAGTTCGGTCAAGAGGGCGACCTGCCGGTGGTGGGCGATTGGACCGGCGACGGCATCTCGAAGCTCGGCGTCTACCGCGACGGAAAGTTCATCCTCGACACCAACAACAATCACAAGATCGACGCGGCCGACAAGGTCTTCGCGCTCGGCCACGCGGGCGACAAACCGGTGGCCGGCGACTGGAACGGCGACGGCGTCGATAAAGTCGGCGTCTACGAAGACGGCGCCCCGCGGCCGAAGTGCCGTTGCAGGCGCTGCGACAATGACCGCAGCCTGCCGTTGGGCTATCTTGCGGGGGCTGCTATCCTGCCGGTGCCGGGGCGGCGGTACAACTGCGGAGATTCGGATCGCCTCGGTCAGTGAGCGACTTCATACAACCAGAGAACACATTTTTGCCGCTCAGCGACCGGTCATTCGCTCCAGCTTTTCGGGATACCGAGCCCCTTGCACCGTAATCTTTGACGCGGCGCCTTCGATGTTGCGCAGATCGTCCGGCGTGAGTTCGACTGAGACCGCCCCGATGTTCTCATCCAAGCGATCCAGCTTCGTGGTGCCCGGGATCGGAACAATCCATGGCTTTTTGGCCAGCAGCCAGGCGAGCGCGATCTGGGCAGGTGTCGCGTTCTTCCGTTCTGCGATGCTGCCAAGCAGATTAACCAGCGCCTGATTCGCCTTGAGGGCCTCCGGTGTGAAGCGAGGCAGGGTGCTGCGGAAGTCGGACTTGTCGAACTTCGCGTTCTCGTCGATCTTGCCCGTGAGAAAGCCCTTGCCCAAAGGGCTGTACGGCACCAGTCCAATTCCGAGTTCCTCGATCGTCGGTATCACTTCCTTCTCGGGGGTTCTCGTCCACAGCGAGTATTCGCTCTGCAGCGCGGTGACCGGCTGGACCGCGTGCGCGCGGCGGATCGTTTGCGCTCCTGCTTCGGAAAGGCCAAAGTGCTTGACCTTACCCTGCCGAATCAGTTCCTTTACCGCTCCCGCCACGTCTTCGATCGGCACGTCCGGGTTGACCCGGTGCTGATAGAGCAGGTCGATTGTCTCGACCTTGAGTCGCGCAAGCGAGCCCTCGACGGCCTGCTTGATGTGCTCCGGCCGGCTATTCAGTCCCGGCGCACCCTTCATTCCGCGGGGATCGAAATCAGGACTCAGGTCGAACCCGAATTTCGTGGCGATCGCCACTCGCCCGCGAAAAGGAGCGAGGGCTTCGCCCACAAGCTCTTCGTTCAAGAACGGGCCGTAAACCTCGGCGGTGTCGAACAGCGTGATGCCGCGTTCCACGGCTGCCCGCAGCAGCGACGTCATCTCCTGCTTGTCCTTTGGCGGGCCGTAAGAAAAGCTCATTCCCATGCAGCCGAGCCCGAGGGCCGAGACTTCCAGGTCGCTCTTTCCAAGTTTTCGCTTTTGCATTGTTTCTCCTTTCAGGTATCGCGTCGGTTACTGAGGATTAGGAGGGGGGACACGAACCGATTGCGGTTGTGTGGGTAACGTGTGATCTTGCTTAGAATGCCAATTTCAACTCACGTTTTCGGAACGCCCCTGTCCCGGAGCGCCCACCGAAGTCTACCGGTCTTGTCAATACTAGTATTGTTCCCCGGAATGTCCGGAATGTCGATTCACCGCACCGGGAAAACAGGCAACGGCGTGTTCGGTGGGGCAGACATTCTTGTCTGCCATAAGCGCCACATTTTTCGCGGCAGGCAGGCATGTCTGCCCCACCGTGGCGAGAAATGCCGTCTAGCACAAAATGGCGCGAGTTTATCGACCCCGATTAGCGCCGCGCCACGCGCTAATTACGCGCAGAGCGCCGCGCTAATTACCCTGGCGCTAATCTGAACTTACGACTTCCACGCCACCCGCCGCCATGGCCGCAATTCGTCCGATATCAATCCGTTGCGGCGATTTCAAGCGGACCCCGCCGCGACGTAACTGCCTTGCGCCGCCTTTCTGAAAAACTTGCATCACGATCCGCACGAAAAAATCGCCCATACCCGTTGTCGCACTTGATGTTACGAACACACCCCAGAAATCAACTGTTGCATCGGCGAAAAAACGTCTTTCCAGCGCGTTTCGAATTCTACCAGCCGTAAGTGCTTGCCTCAAGCCAGTTTATTGGCCACCTCCGCCGCGCCGCCACATCTATTCTCCCAGCAGGGGCGGCGACAAATGCCATTACAATCCAGCGGCCAAATCGGATGGCGGACCTTTCGATAGGGGAAGTTCCGCGGATTGCTCGAGCACGGGCCCGGCGTTTCGACCCAGTCAGTGGCCGCGGCAATCGCGTTGTTGATACTCGAGGGTGGCGCGAAGAGATTGCGGATTCTGGCTGTGTGAATCACGTGTCATCTGGTTTAGAATGCCAATGTCAGTTCGTGTCCCTGTCCGAACTGCAAAAATCCTAAAGGGAGGTACGGCAAATATGGGATACTCTAAACGCACGTGCTCCGATGCAAAAAGGATTCCCCTCTCCCTTTGGGAGACGGTCAGGGTGAGAGCAAATGGGCCGGAAAGAGCCCGATCCCTCGCCGCCACGCCCGCCCAGCCCTCACCCCCGGCCCTTCTCCGGGCACCGACCGAAGGTTGGTCGGGAGAGGGGAGACACGCACGCAACATTCTCACCCTGCTGGCCGTGGTTGTCCTGGGGTTCTCCCTGCCGGCCTTTGCGGCGGAGGATCCCTCGGCCGAATGGACGCTGGAGCAGGCGCGGAAATGCTGGAAGCCGATGACCCGCGCGGTCCAGCACGTCGGCGTGCCGGGCTATGAGTTTCAGACCGGTGTGATGTGGGACGGGGCGCTGGTGTTCGGCCCGCTCGCATGTCGCGATATGAATGTAATGCTGCAGGAAACCGCGCCGCTTGGAAGTCACTATTTGCACGTATCGTTCGGCTACGGCGAGCCGATGCGGTTGGTTGACCGCCAGGCAACTAACAACCCGTCGATCCGCCGCAGCCTCGAAGGAGGCCGGCTTCCCATACCTTGCGTCGAGACCCGCGACGGCGATTTGGCCTGGTCGGAGACTGTGTTCGCCCATCTCTTGGGCCGGCCCGCCGACGAGTGGCTGGATACAAAGAAGGATGACACGCTTGTGACCCAGGCGGTCTTTCGCGTCGAGAACACCGGCTACGCCAAATGCACGGGACATCTGTGGATGCACTTCGGCGATAGCGGCCAAGTGGGTTACGGCTACAAGTGCGGGCAATCGCCGGAGATCGGCAAGGAGATTCCCTTCAAGTTCGAATCGCCCTTCGGCCGGCTGGGCGACGGCATACGCTTCGTCATTCCCAAACCGAGCGCCGGCGAGTTGGTCTGTCACGAGGAAGTCAAAGGCGTGCGAGGCGTCGGCGGAACGCCCAAGAATGTGATCGAATGGAAAGTTCCACTCGCGCCGGGCGAAAAGGCCGAACTGCGGCTGATTCTCCCCTACGGCGTCGTTCGCCCCGAGGTTGCCCAAAAGCTGGCCGAGCTGGATACCGGGAAACAACTCGCCGAGACGAAGGGGTTTTGGAAGAGGTTGCAGTACCGTTGCGGCCAGATTCACACGCCCGACCCGTTTGTAAACGATTATCTCGTCGCGGTCGCCGGCCAGATGGCCCAGCAAGTGGCGTGGCGCAAGTATTCCACGAATGTCTGGATGTACAAAACCAGCCCCAACAACTACGAAGCCTATTGGCCCTGCAACGCGGCCAAGGCGACGCCGACGTTCGACCTGCGGGGAATGACATTGTTGAACGGTCGGGTTCTTCAGAGCATCGTCGCTGCTCAGACCGCCGAGGTGCGAGGGTTGAGTCGGGAGGGCATGGGCGGAGGTAAGGAGCTCGCCGGAGAAGGATTCGATAAGAAGTTTGGGTTCTTAGGCAATTTCGGCGACTGGACCGCTAACCCACTGTTGCTCAGTCATGGGCTGAGTATGTGGGCACTGGCCACTCACTATCGGATTACCCGCGATGAAGCGTGGCTCGGCAGCGGGCCCGGAAGTAGCACAGGCTTCCAGCCTGTGAAGGAACATGGCCAAGATGGCCGTGCTACGTTAACGCAGGATTCTGCACAGTCCCGATCCCCATTGCAGGCGATGATCGATGGCTTCGACTGGGTGTCGCACCAGCGAAAACGAACCATGCGGGAAGTCAGCGGCAAGAAAGTTCCCCATTGGGGGTTGCTGCCGGCGGCATCCGCCCACGACTGGCTGGCCGGCAATACGATCTTCAACGACGCCTTCTGTATTTACGGCATGACCGAAATCGTCCGGCTGCTCCGCGAAATCAACCATCCCCGCGCCGAGGAAATGGCAAAGGATTTGAGCGATTATCGCCAGTGCCTGCACGATCGCTACGCCGAGGCCCGCGATCGCGCCCGCCGGCTGCCGCTGGACGACGGAACCACGATCCCCTTCGTGCCGCGGATGGTTCAAGAACTCGATTGGACCAAGCCCGACTGGACCTACACCGGATATGGCCCTGTGCGCGCGGCGCTTGGGGAGCGCTCGATCCGCACGACAAATTGGTTGACGAGGCCTTGGCGTATTTGGAGGCCGGCATGCCCAAGGGCGAGGGAGTCTACCCTTTCCAAACCGAATGCCCCTCCGGGCTGTACCTCGACACGGCGGATGTGAACTACGCCGATGTTTCCGATCCCAATACCCCGCGTCATTACCTTTGGCGGCATTACGTCGAGTACGAGACGATGTGGCCGGTCGGCGCCCCGCTGTTTCTCGCCCGCGACGACCTGCCGCGATTCTTCGAGTGGTTCGCCCACAACCTTGGTTATGTCGTCCACCAGGATTTTCGCGTGGGCGTGGAGTCGTTCGACGGCGTTCCCTCTTGCGCTCCCGGCGATGCCGAGCGCTGGCTGGCCGTGCGAAATATGTTTATCAATGAATTCGGCGGATACGACGGTTCGCAGCAATCGCTCTGGCTCTTGCAGGCGATTCCCCGCGCGTGGCTTCGGCCGGGCAATCGCATGACGGTCGGCAAAATGGGCACCCTATTCGGCGGGACCGTCGATTTGACGCTGCAAGTGGCCGACGACGGAAACTCGGTGGCCGTCGATGCACAATTGGAAAAGCTGGCCGTCAAACCGCGAGAAATCCGCATCCGATTGCGTTCCGGCGACGGCCGTCCGCTGGCCTCCGCAACGATCAACGGCCAGCCGGCCAAAATCCTGCCGGGCGACGTCGTCCTTCTGCCCGCGCAAGCCGACGGAGTCTACAAGATCGTTGGCAACTTCTAAGCAGATGAGTCCCATGCTTCTGAAAAGAAAACCGCATTGCCAACAAGCCGCTCGCGGCTTCGCACGCATCGCCCGCGACCGCCAGTGGCTAGCGGGCAGTTCTCCCAGCCGTGTGCCACTGCTTGGAACAAGCAGTGCCGGGGGGAGCCCGCTGCCCAAGCACTGCTTGTTCCAAGCAGTGGCACACGGCTCGTCAGTTTCGCCACGCGGTGGGGAGGGCGGATTCGACGGCGGCCCGCGTTCGCCGCTGCAAGCCATTATCGACGCCTGCGATTGGATCGCCGTGCAGCGAAAGCGGACGATGCGCGAAGTTGGCGGCCGCAAGGTTCCGCAATGGGGCCTGCTGCCGGCGGCTTCCGCCCACGACTGGCTCTCCGGCAGCGTGATCTTCAACGACGCCTGGTGCATTGCGGGAATGGCCGAAGCCGTGCGGTTGCTCGGCGAGATCGACCACCCGCGATACGCCGAAACGGCGAAAGAGCTGCAAGATTACCGGGGCTGGCTGAAGGCCCGCTACACCGAAGCCCGCGATCGGGCTCGCCGCATTCCGCTGGACGACGGCACGTCGATTCCATTCGTGCCGCGGATGATCGCCGAGTTGGATTGGCTCGGCCTCGATTGGACCTACGCCGGCTATGGTCCGCTTCGGGCGGGCGGATTGGGAGCCTTGGACCCGCACGACGCGCTGGTGGATCAGACGCTGGCCTTCCTCGAAGCGGGGCGGCCGACCGCGACCCCCGGCCAGCGCGAATGCTTCTGGCAGCATTACGTCGAGCCGGAAATCCACTGGCCCATCTTCGACGTCTTCCTCGACCGTGACGACCTGCCCCGTTTCGTCGAGATGCTGTTCAACAATCTTGCCGCCGCGGTGCATGAGGATTTTCGCGTCGGCTGCGAGGCCCGCGAGGAGGTCGTTTCTGTTTCGCCCGCCGACGCCGAGCACTGGCGGATGGTTCGCGACGCGTTCGTCCGCGAAATTGGCGGTTACGACGGTTCCCGACAAGGGCTGTTCTTGCTCCAGGCGATTCCACCCGCGTGGTTGCGGCCGGGCGAACATCTGGCCGTAAGCGAGATGGGCACCTATTTCGGCGGGAAGATCGGCGTCGATCTGCAAGTGGCGGCGGATGGAAACTCGCTGGCGGTCGATGCCAAATTGGCGAAATTGGCGGTCATACCGGCGGAAATCCGCATCCGGCTCCGCTCGGGCGACGGCCGTCCGCTGGTCTCCGCTGCCGTCAACGGCCGACCAACGCCGGTGCAGCCCGGCGACGTCCTGGCTCTGCCGGTTCAGACCGAGGGAACGCTCAGAATTATCGGGCGATTCTAGCAGACAAGGGGACGGAGCAGGTTGTTGGAAGAAGGCGTCGAGAAATCGCGAATCGCTCTCCCGCCAACTTCCTCCGTTCCCTTCCCCCGCGTCGCTGCCCGTGAACGGTTGCCCGAGACCTACGCTTCAAAGATCAAGCTGCAACAGGTGACGCCCGCTTCGGCCTTGGCGAGTTCGGAGATGTCGACGACGTGGACCGTCAGCCGCGCGTCCCGCAGTTTTCGCAGTGTCATGGGAAACGCCGCCGGGTAAATGACGGAGTTGCGCACCCAAAGGGCGTTGCCGCCGCTCGGCTCCGACGGATCGACCTCGATCAAACGCATCTTCGGCAACAGTTCCGCATCGACGCACGCGCGGTTGATCAGCAGCGTGTCGGCGGCCACTTGGGTCACGGCCGACTTCAGATGCAGACAACCGGCGACCCGGATGCCTTCGACGCGATACCCATGGGGCTTGACGATCCCGCGAAGCCGTTCGACGCCCGCGGCATTGCTGCGATAGCTCAGCCCGACGAAGATCGCCCAGCCGATGCAAAGCACGTCGCCGCCGTCGATCGTGCCGGGCTCGTCGACATGCGACAGTTTGTGATACGGCGTCAACGCCTTGGCGATCGAGGCGGTTTCCGCTCGGCGCGACGCGGCGCCGGGCCGCAGGATGACGGCCAACTCGTCGAGCACCAGCGCCGTGTCCTCGACGAACACCGAATCGGGCAGATCGGGCTCGGCCGGCAGGCTGAGGACTTTGCACCCCAAATCGGCCAATGCGTCTTCATATTGTCGATGCTGAGCCCGCGCACGATCCAGATCGATCGGCTTCCGCTCGATGTGTGTCAATTCGCACTCGTGAATCTTGGGGCTGATTTGGCGAGTGATGGCAATGAGCACGGATCGGCTCCATATCGTCGCACGATGTCGGTTACTTCGACTCTTTCTCTTCCGCCCGCAATGTCACGGGGCCGAATAATCCCGAGTCCAACAACGGCGTAGTCGGCCGGACCATGCCGAAGCGAAAAACGTCGTGCGTTTCCGTGATTCGCTTCTCTTTCGGCAAATTCAAGTCGCCGACGACCCGATTGACCCAGAGATTCACGACGTCGATCTCCAACACGTTGCCCGAGGGACGCGCGGCGGCGGTGATTTCGACACGCCAGGGGGCGGTCCAAAGCGTGCCGAGGTTGCGGCCGTTCAGCCGCACTTCAGCGACGTGCTTCAGAGCCCCCAGATCGAGAAATAGTCGCGAACTGTCGCGAATTCCGGCTTCGGCCTTCGCATCGAGATCGAATTGCTTGTGATAAGTTGCCCTGCCCGAGTAGAACTTGATGCCCTCTTCGGGCCATTTCGTCCAACTGACCAATTCAGGAAATTCGACCGAGGCTGGCCCGCCCCAGCGCGGATCGAAACGGACGGTCCACGGGCCGGTGAGATTTTGCACCGCGGACAGCTTGGGGAAGTTCCGTTTCCGCTTACCGACAGCATTCCACTCAATCGGCCTGCGAAAGACGACGAAGTACGACTCAAACGGGGCGAATTCCAGCGGCAATATCGTGTAGTCGCTAGGACTGTTGCCGTACGCCTCTACTCGCTCAAACGCAGCCGCGTCTCGGATCGTGCCGCTTACAGGATCCCAGATTTCCGGCTGCTTGCCGGCGACACGGAAACTGCAATGCGCGTCCTGTGGCTGATTGCGTCGATTGGAGACGAAATAAATGTCTATGTTCCCGGCCACGCGATGAATAAAGTCCAACGTGGTTACGCCATTTTCCTCTCGGGCTACCCAATACTTGAAATCGGGCTTGCCGCCATCGAGCCGGAGAACCTCGTCGATTGGCTTTCCCCAGAAGACGCGGCCCTGGCCGTAGTCGTGTTTCGTGTGCGTCTTCCCGTCGCAATCGCCCCAGATTTCGTCCGCCAGCTTCTTCACTTCTTCATCGCACTGCGGATAGTTCCTCAGTCCGACGGCCTTCTGCGGTTTCGCCCCGACCACCGTCGCGCCGTCGTGGACGAGCTGCCCGATCTTCTTGAGCACTTCCAGCGACATGGCCGTCGAGGGTGTGTTGGAAATCGCCTGCTGCACGCTGCCACCAATGACGTCGCAGACTTCCCGCGACGTCGACGTGCAATTCTGCAATACCAGCACGCGATAGCTCATGCCGTCGGGCAGCGTGAGTCTGCCGGCCTTGACCGACATCCGATTCAATAGCACGTCGGCGTTGCAGTAATCGCCGTCGTAGCCTCGCAGGCCAGGCTGGTATTGTTTGTAGGGGGCGACTACCGGCGGCTCCTCGCCCAGGTAATAGCAAATGTCGCCGACGAACAGACCTTGCTGCAACAGGAATTGGCAGCGAGCCAAATACGAGAAGAACGCCGCCGACTGATCCCACCAGGTGATGCTCGGATTCCAATGTTGGCCCGCGCAGAATTCGTAGCCGGGCCGGCCGTCGGTCGAGAGCTGGCACGTCGCCTGATGGAGCATGAAGTAGTTGATGCCTTCGCAGTAGGCGTTGTCGCCATAAGGCTTCAGGTCGCCCGGCCCGAGCGACCAATGGGTCCGATCGGCTTCTTGTTGGGTGAACGCCTCGGCCTGGGCGATTCGACGGCCGTAAATATGGGCGGCCGAGCCGGTCTGTTTGAGATTGCCGCGCAGGCCCGGATTCGAGTTCCAGCCACCCGGGGCGTTGAAGTGCCCGTTGACCCAAAACTCGCCGGCGGGCACGTCGCAGCGGCCGAGGTTTCGCAAGGCGTCGATCGGCGGATTGTCGCCGGGGCCGGCCGCCTCGCTCCGCATTTGCACGCCGTTCTCGTGGCACAGCCGCGTGAACTCGCCGTAGAAATTCTCCGCCACGCAGTCGGCGATCGTGCGGTCGAAGTCGGCGCGGAACCGCGCGGTCACGTCCGCATTGACCACGGTATAGCCGCTCATGGCCGGCAAATAGGGCGTCGGATCGTAACCGCGATACTTGCGGAATTGGGCGGCAAAGTCCTGCGTCCAGGTCAATTTGCCGGACTCCCAACTATCGCACCAGAGATACGCCAGTCGCCCGCCGCTCTTCTTGGCTTCGTCTAGCACGATCTTGCCGAGATAGTTGAAGTAATTGTCCAGCGAAGACTTGTTCATGCAGTCGATTTGATAGCCCGCCCCGCCGGCGAACGTATCGCCCATCGGATACGGTTCCCACTTGCTGCCGGTCAGCGTGTAGCCGGCTCGCAGAATCGTCCATTCCCCTTCGGGCACGTCCCACTGGAAGGTTCTGTCGGCCCGCCAGCGGTCGGTGATGTCGATGATGCCCTTCGGGTCGATGGGCGCCGTCTTCTTGCGGCTGCGAAACGCCTGCACCATCACGTCGCGGTAGTAGCCATCGACGGTGTTGGGCTGGGGAAGCTGGCCGGCGAATTTTTGTGGGCCTTTGAGCTTCAGTTCAGACTGCACGATGTTCTTCATCGCGTCGTCCTGAGTGACCCAGGGGCCCATCATGACCCAGCCGCCGGCCATGTTGAAACCCATTTCAAGCTTCAGCCGCACCGTTTCACGGACGGCGTGGCGGAACAGTTTGCGCCACTCGGGACCGAGAAACTTCACGCCCGGCAGCGGATGATCGCCGGCGTAGCCGCCGGTGCAGATCAGATTGACGCCGCCGATCCCCTTCGCTTTGAACTCCTCGAGGTCGCGGGTGATGCCCTTCTTGTCGATGCGGTTGAACAACCACCACCAATAAACCGACGGCTTGGCCGAGGCCGGAGGGTTGGCGAAGCCCACTTCGAGGTCGTCTTTTGCAGAAGCCGCTTGTGGTGCAGGCGTCTCGCCTGCAAGGGCAGCCGGGACGGCTGCACCACACAGCGCAGCCGCCAACAAACACCACAAGCGTGGAGAGATACCGTGAAACATGATGCTCCTTTTGGCCTACAGTTGGCCGCAGTCGGCGATCACGATTTTCGCCTTCGTTCTGCCCGACTCGGAGCCGTAGCTCTCCATTTTGCTGACGACGTCCATGCCCCCGACCACGGAGCCGAAGACGACGTGCTTGCCGTCGAGCCAGGGGGTTTTGACCGTGCAGAGGAAGAATTGGGAGCCGTTGGTGTTGGGGCCGGCGTTCGCCATGCTGAGGATGCCGGGCCCGGTATGTTTGAGGGTGAAGTTTTCGTCGGCGAACTTGGCGCCATAGATCGACTTGCCGCCGGTGCCGTCGTGGCGGGTGAAATCGCCCCCCTGACACATAAATTGCGAAATAATGCGGTGAAAAGTGCAGCCCTTGTAGCCGAAGCCCTTCTCGCCCGTACATAGCGCGCGGAAGTTCTCGGCCGTCTTGGGGGCCACATCGGAGCGCAGCTCGATCTCGATCCGCCCCAACGGTTTTCCGTCGGCGGTCACGTCCATGAAACACCTGGGCAGCTTCTCGGTCGGGGGCATCGCGATTTCTCCGGGAGGTAAAGGGGATGGTTGGCCTCTTGGGGCCAGACGGATAACAACACAATAGCCGGGAGTCAACGACTCCCGGAATGGGCGGAGGCTCGTGGCCCTCTTCCGGGAGCCGTTAGCTCCCGGCTGCTACTACCTTTCCGACCGGTCTGGTACGTTCCAGAGTCTATCCGAGTCCGGCGTGGTTTTCAACCGTGGCGGCCCTTGCGGCCGGGTATCCCCCCTTTTCGGTTTTGGTGTTTCCTGCTATTCTCTTGATCCAGGCGGGAGAGGACGGAGGAGGTTGTCGCAAACATGTTTCCCGTTTCTCGGGGTGCTCTTGCGACAACCTCTTCCGTCCCCCTCGCCCGCCGACTGTGCGATACGATCGACTCACCCCGCCGGAGCTGGCCCAGGCGGGACTTCTTCCAACTCACTACCGAAAGGAACGACCATGGAAGAGAAGCAAGTCAGGAAGCCGATGAACAAGACCGAAATCCTGATGGCGCTGGCCGAGGCGACGGGCCTGACCAAGCAGCAGGTGGCCGACGTGTTCGGGGAGCTTGCCAAGCTGATCCAGAAGAACCTTGCGGACGACGGCCCCGGCGTGTTGATGATTCCCGACCTGATGCAAGTCAAGGTGGCCCGCAAGCCCGCCGTGCCCGAACACCAGGGCATTAACCCCTTCACGAAGCAAGAAGTGCTCATCAAGGCCAAGCCCGCCAAGAATGTGGTGAAGCTTGTCCCCTTGAAGGGATTGAAATCGCTGGTGTAGGCCCTCAGGCAAAATCCTTGGCGGGTACCATGGCCACGCTTGCGTGGCCATGCAGCGGTTTTCGCCGGGAAACATGCGCACGCAAGCGTGGGCATGGCACCCGCTACATGGATATGAGAAACGCTCTGGCGATCCTTATCGGCAGACCTCCCATTCCAGAATCGCAGCACCGTCGCGGGGTACAACCACCGGTGCTTTCCCGTCCCAATTCTGCGAGCTCAGCTTGCCGTCGCGGATCAAGTGGATCGTCTTAGGCGAAGGCAACGCTCCCCCGACGCTGCGGGAGTTCAACTCACAACGCACGGGTCCATCTTCGGCGAAGTTCATGAAGACGATCATGACCTTGCCGCCGCTCTGCAATCCGAGCCAGTTGACTTGACCGTGTTGCGGCAGAATCGGATGAAGTCCTCCGGCAGGCGCCCAAGCGTGAACGTCCTCGCCCAACACCTTTCCCAGCAGGGTCTCTTCGTCCAGCGTGCCGTTGCCCGCCAAACGCCGGTTCGTCTCGCGGACCAGCCAGCGGAGCATCAGCGTATCCGATTGGGCGATGCACCAGTCGCTCCACCAACTCTCGTAAGCCGGCCCCACCAGAGGTGCCATCAGGAGGGCATCCACGATCCAAACCATGGCGCCGGTATCGGGTTGATACCACCAGCCGGTCGCCTTGGGAATCATGGCAAACTTCCTCCAGGAGTCGTCGCCGCTCGATTGCCAGGCGGAATAGGCCGCCAAGGCCATCATGGGATTGCAGTAGGCCGCGGGCGGCCAACCCGTTTGCTCGGAGACCAGCCCGGACGAACAAGTCGCTTCACGACACTCGATCCGACGGGTGAAGACCCATTGCATGGCATCGCGGGCGCAGTTGACGGTTGCTTGCTTTTCGCCCATTTCGGCATAGACGATGGCTGCCAGGGCCGCATCGTATCCTTCCCGCGAAGTCGGTCCTACGTCTTCCCAGTAGCCGTGGTAGTGATGCGGTTCGACAAACGTCTTCAGATGCCATCGTTTGCCGCGATTCGCCGCGTCGATGTACTTGGCGTTGCCCGTCTCCTTCCCCAATCGCCAGAGCGCCCTGATATTCCAAATACTTCCGCCGCTGGGGGCGTCGGGCAAAGGTTTGCCGTCCACGGAGTGGCCATAAGGCCAGCCGCCATCGGGAGTCTGGGACTTCAATAGCCATTCGGCGCCCTCGTCGATGACCCGATTGATCTCGGGGTCGTTTTCCCCCGTCACGTGGCGATAGAAAAGCAGGGTCCAGAGGGCCGAGCCGGTTGCTTGGCTGGTCAGAATCTCGGTCAAGGCTTGCGAGCAGCCTGTTTTGTCCAGCTTGACAGGTTCCTTCGTCGAGAGCAGTTGCATGCTGAAGAATGCGCCGCGGGCCGGGCCTTTCGCCATCCGCACTCCGGACCGGCACAACCAGTGGGCAATGCTCTGGCAACGCTGCCGGGCAAGCGGGTCGCCGTTCATCACGAAGCGAGCCCAGTACGACGGGATCGAATACGTCGCACCGTAGAAATTGAACGCATCGAAGCTGCCCCATGACTTGGTAGTGGGATCGCGCTCCGGCCACGATTTCATCGTACCCAGAGTCGGTTCCCAGACGTCGTCCCGCAGAATATATCGCGAGACGCCATACTGCATCTCGCTGACCGGCACCGTCTGCTGCGGCTCGCGAAAGCCATACACGTCGTCCACGGCAAAACGATAGGCGTTCCACCAATCGCCCGGAAGAACCGTCAGCAGCAGGGGAGTTGCATCCGGTCCCAAAAGAAGATCGTTTCGGACTGCGCCGCCCACAAAGCCGAGCGTCCCGCGGTCGGTTCCCGGCAGGAGGCACAACATCGCGTCCGTAAGACCCAAGGCGGCCATCCGCGTTTGCACGTGGCACGACTGAACCACGACATCGATTGGCGACCGGCTCCAGGCGTACGCAGGCATGTAGTAAAGCTGCACGCCCGGCGAAGTGATCTGGAGCGAGGCACGTTGATATTTTACCGGCTTCTCTTCTTTCGCGGAGTAGCGAAGTTGCAGCAGCAATCCCAGCGAGGTGGGCTTGGCCTCTAACGATATTCGCCCGCCTTCTGTATCGGCCTGCCAACGGCCTTCGCCGGCAGGCGTCAACGGGACCGGCTTGTCATTGATCGCCAGATGCAACTGGCCCTTGAGCGGATTGGCAATCCCTTCCGTCTTTAAACCCAGCGTTTGCCGGTCTTGAGTGGCGAGGATCAGTCTTGCCGGGCGGCGCTGTTCTGACGGTTCATGCCGGCTGATGCGGTCCGTAAATAGCAAAACGGGATTGGCCTCGACGCAGTCGCAGGGCGTAATCTTGGGAATCGCGCCGGTGTAGGTTTCCAATTCATAGGTGCAAAGAAACTCCGCCCCCGGAGCAAGCTCCAGGATTTCGAGCTTCCAATATCGCCAAGGTTTTTTGGCCCCGGTCGGCAAAACCTGAGGGCAGGCGGCGGGCAGGTCCGAGAGGGTCGTGATTTCTTGCCAGGAACCGCTGTCGTTCCGAGCGAGGATCCGCGCTTTCTTTATGGCGCTCGGCCCGGGGGCAGTGAATCGCATGTCGCGGCTGCCCGGAACGTAAAAGTAATGGACATAAGCCGTCACCAAGGTCGGTGTTCCATAGTCGATCTCGCACGCGAGCGGATTCTGAGCCGTCGGGACCGCCCCCTGGTGCCAAGCGCGGCGCAGGCAGGTTTCGAGCCTAGAGCAGTTTCATTTTAGGTGTAGCGTGTTGCGTGCCCTGCCCAAGCTTACCGCGGGCATGTTTTCCCGAGGAAAACCGCTATATGGCGACGCGAGCGTGGCCATAGTGCCCGTCCTAACCTGCCAAGTGTACCCAGATATCGCCAGACCGATCGTGAAACCGCTCTAGTGCTCCGTAGCCGTCGAAGGCGGAGGCGACGCATAGGCCGAGGTTGGGGTCGGGCGAGGCGCGGTTCTCCGTCACGGCGACCGGATGGCGAAGGTAATCCCACTTGACGGCGTCATTGCCGGCAGAAACCGACCCCCACGCAGCGAGTGATGTCAGGAAAACGCAACTCAAACGAGGAAAACGATTAGTCACGATGCTTTCTCCTTAGAATGAAGCCGCTCGAAAACCAGTGTATTCTGATTTGCAGGACAATCACAAGCAATACCCCAGCGACTCGTTTCACGTAACCTCCTATCACGACCTATGCTCGGTGCTTCCGCCGTCGCCAAGTGTAGCCGAACAGGCCGATAGCACCGGTTCCAAGCTGGATGGTCGCGCGGGAAAAAGGGGACAGGTCCAATTTGTGCGAAGCACCCTCCGGGCCGTTCCGGCAAATTGGACCTGTCCCCTTTTTCCCTCACGGCAACGAAAAAGCCCTGCCGACCTATCGACAGGGCTTCGCGGTTTCCGGTTGAAGATGGACGTCAGGCTCGGCGGTGACGCCTCGAGCAAACGAGAAGGCCGACCGCACCAACGACCAGCAACACGAGCGTGGAGGGCTCGGGTACGCAGATTGTGTTGACAACCAACTCGTTGACCAGCAGCGTGCCATCGATCTTTACAATCTCCGACGAGGGGTTCGGCACAATGTGGATCTCGTACACAGAGTGATACCAGTAGTCATTGGGGGCGGCTTCGCCGGTGGGTCCGAGCTCCTCTTGCTCGACCAACGTCCCGTAAACGCCGGAGGTCATGTCCCAAACCACGGGCGTGCTGCTCTCAACCTGCTTCGCCCATGTAAGTTGGACCCAAATGTCCTTGTACGGGTTCGGCTCCGGGTCGTTGGGAATCGTCGCCTCGATCGTTCCCGATAGCGGCCAAATTCCTTGCCGACCACCCCACTCATCCACCCAATTTTGGCCGGTGCCCGGGTAAGCGTGGGCGCTAGGCTCGCCATAGGGATTGAAATAACCAGGTTCAGGCGACGTTACGGGATCGGACGTGGAGAACTCCCATTCCTCAAAGGTGGTTCCGGGCTGGTATCGCGACCACGGCGGCGGGGTGAGGTCATCGGCCCAGGCTGAAGATGTCACCATGCCCGCCACCATTGTCACCAATGCCAATACTGTAAGTGTTGGTCGCATGGACCCCTCCGTTTTGAAATTTCACATGAGAAGATAAACTATACCCTCCGACCAAGCATGGCCCCTCCGCCCTGGCTCAACGACCCAACAGCCAAAGCACCGACGTGCTCGGTTCCGGCGCAAATCACGTGTCGATCATTCTATGCTCAACGACGGCGAAGCAGAACCACGCCCGCCGCAAGACCGCCCATCGCCAGGAGCGCGAGTGTACCCGGCTCGGGCACACAATGCGTATCGATCACCATCTCGTCCACGTTGATGCCGCCAGTGATCAGAACCTCCTCCCAGTCCGGGTTGGGTTGAAGCTGTATTTCGTACACCGATTGGTACCACGAGCCTTCCAACGGCTCCTCGTAAACCAATGTCGAAGGGACTCCGAACCTCGTTTCGCTGACCGCCGGGCGATTATCCGGGGCTTGTGGTTCCCAAGTCAACTGGATCCAAATGTCCTTCTCGGGCAACGGCTCCGGGTTGTTGGGAATCGTTACGTCGATTTCGCCCGAAAGCGGCCAGACGCCCGTGCGTCCGTCCTGCGAACTCATCCAATTCTGCTCGAATCCCGGCGTGACCGAGGTAGTCGGCATGCCATAAGGATACAAATAGCCAGCCTCAGGAGGAGGACTTGGGTCTGACGTCGAGAACTCCCACTCGCCGAACGTCGTCCGCGGCTGCCCGCGCCACGCAGGTGGATATATGTCTTCGGCAAACGCCGACCCGGCGATCAGACCGACCAACAGACCTGCTAGCAGCAACTTGTGGCTATTCATTTGTCCACCCTTTCATCTAGCCATCATTTCCCGTTCGCGGTGATGCCCCGATAATCAACCTATGTATATCAACTTATGCATGTCCGATATTCTATCAAAACCCCTGTAAGTTGTCTAGTATCCGGCCAGAACTATTTCTGCTTGGCCGTCGTGGTGCTTAACCTGTCATTTCGGGGGGGATGGCTGGCTATTGGCAGCGCGGTTTCAACCAGTTGCAAACTGACCGCTGATTTCAGGCCCACTATCCTGTTTGCCAGCCTTCGTAACCCAGACGCCCCCCCGTTCGGCGGTGCCGGTCGGGAGAGAGTGTAGTCATATCCACATTGGTCGCTCGTCCGACTAGTCATTCCTTTGATCAGCCGCCTTGCGACGCGGGGAACCGGGCTGGTGGATCTTCATTTGCACCGGGAGAGCGTCCGCCGGAGCAGGTTTCTTCTGAATGGCGGCCAGGGCAACGGCTTCTTGCGCGACCTGCATGGCCTCCGAAAACCGCCCGTCTTCGGCGTAAGCGGCGGCAAGCGTGCCGAGGTATGCCGGCTCTTGGCGATCGGAAAGCTCTACCGCCCGCTGAGCTAGTTCTACCGCCTTGGCGCTGTTGCGAAGCTTGCGATCCGGACACCTCGTCAGCACCCAAGCAAGGTTGTTGAGGACTTCGGGCTTGTCGGGTGCAAGCCGTACCGCCTCGTACAAATGCTTGACTACTTCTCCAGGTTTGCCCGCTTGCATCAGCGCCATGGCCAGGTCGTTGTGCGCGATGGCCATCTCGGAATCGAGCCGTATGGCTTCGCGGAAGTGCGCGTACGGCTTCGGGCAGCCGATGGCGATTCACGAGCGTCTGGCCCCACATCAAGTGTGCGTAAGCCCGTGCCTTCGGCTCGATCCGGGCGAGTTCGCGGTAATGGGCCTCGGCTTCCGCGTTGCGATTCCGCCGCAAGAGATCCTCGCCCAGGCCGCTGTGCGCCACTGCGTTGTCGGGTGAGATCGTCAAGACATAGCTGAAGAGGGTCTGGTTGTCGGCCCAACGTGCAGTTTGTTGGGCGGAAAGGATCATGCAGGCGAGAATCACGCCTGCGGCCAAGGCAGCCAGAGCGGTGCGCCGGTATCGCCAGCCCGCTGCGAGGTCGCCGACGCCCCAAACGCCCAAAATGAATATGCCGATAAGCGGAAAGTACGTGTATCGGTCGGCCATGGACTGGGCTCCCACCTGAACCAGCCCGATCACAGGCAGCAGCGTGCCCAGATACCAGAACCAGCCAACCGCCAGGTAGGGCCGTCTCCGCCAAAGCCAGATCGCCAAGCCCGTCACCACGATCAAGAAAATTGCCGCCAGCGCCGGCTGCCACAACGGCCGCTCCGCTGGATAGGGATAAAACATGATAAGCCGGCAAGGCCAGACCGTCTTGCCGAGATTAGCTACGTACGACACCAGGGCATTGAGCAATCGTACGGGGAAAGATATCTCATCGCTCAGCATCGCCATGGCCCCTTTGCTCTGTTGGGCGATGCAGGTGACAACGCTGGAGGCGACCACCAGAACCAAGAGCGGGACTTTCTCGATCACAAGCCAAAAAGCGGTCTTCAATGTAGGGTGGGTCGAGCGCAGCGAGCCCCACCATGAATTCTCGAAAGACGGTGGGGCTCGCTGCGCTCGACCCACCCTACAATCCTGCCA
The DNA here is from genome assembly GCA_963719005.1 of uncultured Planctomycetia bacterium. Classification (GTDB taxonomy): domain Bacteria; phylum Planctomycetota; class Planctomycetia; order Pirellulales; family Thermoguttaceae. The sequence continues at coordinate 129,835 of CAVRAR010000008.1, read as the reverse complement.
CCGTCCCAGCGGCCAATAGTCCAACAGCAACAGCACGAAGGGAAGTGTCACCAGCATCGGTTTGGACATCAAACCCAACGCGAGCAGCACCGTCACGAGGACGTATCGGATCAGGGAGGGTCGCGCCACGTAGCGGACGTAGGCCAGGATCGTCAGCATCGCAAACAGCGTACTGAGCACGTCCTTGCGCTCCGCCACCCAAGCCACCGACTCGACGTGCAACGGGTGCAGGGCAAACAGTGCGGCTACCATGGCGCTCCGCCACGGCGCGGCAGTCATCCGAACCAGCAGAAGATACAGCAGGATGCTGTTGGCAAGGTGGAAAAGGACATTGACCGCGTGGTGCCAGCCGGCTCGCAGGCCGAACAGTTGGCAATCGAGCATGTGGGAAAGCCAGGTGACCGGGTGCCAGTTGGCGCCGTCAAACGACGTGAAACTCCAGACGACGGCCTTCCAACTGACACCGTGCTTGAGCGCCGCGTTATTGGACGCGTACGTACCATCGTCGTAGTTGAGAAAGTCGAACTGCACCGACTGGCCAAAAACGGCAACGACCGCCAACAGCAGAAGGCCGCAAACGGCCAGCGTCATACGGGGGCTTTGCGTGCGCGGCTGCACAATCGGCGAGGGAGGATGTGGGGAAACAATCACCTGAGAGGCCGGCTCGCCTTGACGTCTTGCTTCGCGGCCTTGCAGCGATCTGTCTTTCTTTGACCTTCGCCCCATCTAGCCGCCTCGCGTCGCAGACGAATTGCTATCCCACATCAACATAGTCTCTGTTTTCTTGTCGCGCTGCAAGGGCTCTGCCATCCGATTGTTGGTCAATCTCGCGTCGGGAGGCAGTGACGTTGATGCCGTTGCGCACAGGTTAGGCGCTGTCCAGAAATTACTCGTGGTGCAGGCGTCTCGCCTGCCTCGGCAGACGGGACGGCTACGCCACAAAACTCCAACGTCGTTCTTGGACAGGGACCAAGATAGGGAATTGAAGGAGGCGACTCCTGTCGCCGAAATGCGGCGAAATCCCCAGCAATCGGCGACGGGAGTCGCCTCCTACAGCGAGAACTGATCGGCCCTGATCGGGCGCGGTGTGTCCTTGATTCCTCTCTCACGGCTGCTACAATGGCAATTGTCTCGAACATCCGAAGAGCGGATGCCGTGACTGGAAAGCGACGATTGCCCAAGACGAGGCGATCGACGCGAAGTTCCCTCCCTACGCGCCCACCCCAGCGGCATTGCAGGTTTGCGTGCTTTCCGAGTCGACGCCGGCCACAATCGCGGTTCGTCCGCAAGTTGGCCCGGCGATTCTCCGGCCAAGGCGGCGAGAACGAAAGGAAGGTGTCGGATGAGCGATTCTTGCAAACGTCGAAACGCTCGCGGCTTTACGCTGGTGGAGCTGCTGGTCGTAATCACGATCATCGGAATCCTGATCGCGTTGTTGCTGCCGGCCGTGCAAGCGGCACGCGAGGCGGCGCGAAAGATGCAGTGCGGCAACAATCTCAAACAGTTGGCGCTGGCCGCCTGCCACCATGAAGCGAACCTCGGCTATTATCCGGCCGGCGGCTGGGGCTCGAACTTGCCCAAGAACTACGATCTGATCGGCAACCCGGACTACGGCGTCGATTGGAAACAGCCGAGCGGATGGATCTATAACCTGTTGCCCTTCATGGAAGCGCAACCGCTGCACGATATTGAATTGGGCAAGACCGGTCCAGCGAAGATCGATGCGGCCGACCAACTCGTCGCCAGCACTTTCAGCTTTGTCAACTGCCCCAGCCGCCGAGCGTCGGCCGTGTTGACCAACGTCAACACCGGCGAGCGGCAGGCGCAAAGCGACTACGCCGGCAACGGCGGCGAGTTGTTTTGGGGGTTCGTCGCCAGCGGGACCGGCAGCAATAACAGCAGCATGACGGGCCCCGTCGACTATGCCGCGGGGACCGTCGACCCCGGCAGAGCCGGCTGGTTCGATGCAATGAAACGCTCGAACGGCGTTTTCTACGGTACCAGCCAAACGACGGTCGCCGACATCAGCGACGGCACGAGCAACACCTATTTGATCGGCGAAAAGTACCTGAATTCCGACAATTACGCCACCAATACCGACGCCGGCGACGATCAAAACATGTTCACGGGATACCAGGACGATATTATCCGTTGGACGGGCACGGGCAACGATCCCGCCTACGCGCCCGGCAAGACCAAACGGCCGACGGCGTCACTATCTTCGGCAGCGCGCACAGCAGCGGGTTTAACGTGGCCATGTGTGATGGATCGGTTCGCTCGATCGGCTACGCCATCGACCTGGAGACGCACCGTCGCCTTGGCAACCGGCAGGACGGACAGCCCATCGACGCCGGCAAGTTCTAATGACGTCCACGCGGCCCTATGTGGCGGGAAGACGGCAAGCTGTTGCCGATTGCGGCTGGAAAAAGGGGACAGGTCCAATTTGCCGGAACGGCCCGGAGGGTGCTTCGCACAAATTGGACCTGTCCCCTTTTTCCCTCAGCGCGAACCTCTTCTCTACACCAGATCGATCTTCATCGTCTCCTTGTTGAACTTGGCCACTTTGCCCGTGCGATGCGAAAGGATGCCCATGTTCAACGGGGCTTGAACGCGGACGGCGACGTCGATTGGGCTGTAGGGGCGTTGGCGGCTGCGGACGCAATCCAACAGGTTCGACCATAGCTTGCCGGTGTCGCCGGCGCCTTGCCAGGGAAACATGAACTCCTTGGCGCCCTTGTCGGCGGGCACAACCCGGATGCCCTTGCCCAAATGCTCGACGTCGCCGAACTTGATCACGCCGTTGGTGCCGCGGATGATCGTGTCGATGGGCGTGAAGTTGCTCAGCGAGTTCATCAGCACCACGCTCGGCCCGCCCGCGTAGTCGGCGATGATGTTGCACTGGTCGGGCACCTCGCGGTTGTACTGGAACGTGCCGCCGCCGCCGAGAACTCGCTCGGGATAGTCCAATTCCAGGATGCAGAAGACGGGCGTGAAGACGTGAACCAACAGATCGGTGGCCGGCCCGCCGGCGTAGTCCCAATAGAGCCGCCACTGGAAGAACCGCGAGACGTCGAACGGCCGCTTCGGCGCGTCGCCTAGGAATTTCTCCCAATCGAGATCGGGCCCCGGCTTGGCGTTCGGATCGTCGATCGGCATCCGCTCGCCCCAGTCGCCGCGGCGAAAATAGCCGGCCTGAACCTGAACCACCTTGCCGATCACCCCCTCCTTCAATAACTTGCGGACCTTGGCGTAGGCGTCGTCGGCGACGTACTGCGTGCCCACCTGCACGATCCGCTTGTGTTTCTCCGCCTCCTCGCCGATCTGCCGGGCCAGGTCCATCTGCGACCAGTGCGTCAGCGGCTTCTCGCAATAGACGTCCTTGCCCGCACGGATCGCCTCGATGGCCAGCGGGGCATGATGGCGGTCGGGCGCGGCGATGCACACCACGTCAACGCGCGGATCGGCCAGCAGTTCTTTGTGGTCGCGATAAATCTTGCCGCCGGTTCGCTGTGCCGCCAGTTCGACTCGCGGCCGATAGATGTCGCAAACGGCCACCGGCTCGCAGCGGCCTTGCGCCTTCATCGCCAGCACGCCAGGGATGTGCGCCGTCTGGCAGCGGCTGCCCGTGCCAATAAATCCGACGCCGATCCGATCATTGGCCCCCTTGGCCCCTTCAGCGGCGATGGTGAACTTCGGCTGAAACGCGCCCGCCACCGCGGCGGTGGCCGCAGTGACGGCAGTGGTGCGCAGAAAATCGCGGCGATTGCTCGCCTTCGACGGAACGGATGAGTTTTGGTTCATGGCGGGACTCCTTGGCGGGATGGAGACTTTGCACAGGTCAATTGTTGCTCGATAGTTTCAACCAACGTTGGTACAGTTTCTCGACGGTCTTTTTATCCACGGCGCCGTCCCACACCGCCGCGGCATAGCGCAGATCGAGCGGCCTGCCGGCTTTGATCGTGATCGGCTCCTTCCACACGTTGCAGGTGGCCGAAAGGTAGGCGAACGGCGTGCTCATCGTGAACATCTTGGCGGGATGGCGAGGATTCTCGGGGTGATCGAAAATGGCGACCGTCACCGGCTTGCCGTCGGCTTTGGCCGTGTAGGCGCACCACTTGACCGGCGTCAGCCGTTCGTCGCCGCGCACGATCTCGCCCGGCTTGTCGTCGGCGTTGAAGAATCGGCCGCCGCTGTCCATCGACTCGACGAACCGCATTCCCAGACCGTAATAGTGTTCACCGGTCAGCACGGCGGTCTTCTTGCCGGGCGGCGTTTCAAGTTGCGAACGCCATTCTACCAACGTCGCGCCAAAATCGGATGGCTGCGAAGAAAAAGGCGCAAGCACGGCAACCGTGCGGTCTTCGATCAGCAACGGCTTGTCTGACCCGGGAGAAATCCAATTCAAACGCTCCGTGAAGCCGGAGTGAAAACACCATGACCCATCGGGGCGAAGCACCGCTTGATCGTGTGTTTCGATCGAACGCTCCTTCTGCGTGCCCGATTTCGGCGTCTCGGCCCAAAAACCCACACCGTCAACCGCTGCGGCGAACATCACGCCGTGATGGTGCTCGTGACCGGGCGCCGAATCTCGCAACACCTGTACGCCGGATGGCGAGCAGAGTCGGTCGATGTACGGTTTCATCGGCACACCGACGTGACGATAGTTGAAAATCGTACGGTCGCCACGCGACACCAACACGGATTTCTTCGCTTCGACGGCGAGAGGAAGCGAAGCGTCTTTCCCGGCTGCGGGCTCGCCGCGAACGTTCAGGGGCATTGCTGCCCCAACAATTGCGGCGACGAGCACGCATTTCAACATTCGTTCGAGCATTTTGCGGACTCCCTCAACAATCTCACGAAGCAACGTCTCCAATAACGCCGTGTGGACGCGGCGGCTAAACAGACCAACCGTGTTTCAGGTTGTACTATACCAATTCCTACAACCGCTCGACACTTCCAGCGGCCGAAAACTCTCTTGGAATAAGCGGTGTAATGACGCCAACTCCCGCCGGTTTCCGACAATTAACCGCGATTTTGCGGTCTTTTCCGGAATTCGTTTGCTGAAGATCGAGTTCGTGCAGTAGCTTGAAGGAGATGGGAGCAGGTTATTCGGTGGGGCAGACATTCCTGTCTGCCAGATCTATCGAGGCCTCTCCGGCAGACAAGAATGTCTGCCCCACCGTGAGAAACGCCGCCCGTTTGTTGCACGGCGTTTCATGCCGCAACGTGCGACATCGGCTACCTAGCCAGAGGGGGCTCGGATTCGCTAACCCGCAAAAAGGGACATACTTTCTCGCGAAACTGACACAGCGAACGGCGGCTTTGCCACTGGCATCCCCGTCTAACGAGTGCTATCATAGGAGGCTCGGGTACAAACACTATCAGGTTCTATTGAGGGAGTCATCGAGATGTCCGACTATTCGGAACTCTACAACGCGATTCTGACGGGCAACGCGAAGAAGGCCGAAGAAGTGACCAAGGCCGCGATTGCGGCGAAGGCCGATCCCAGCGAGTTGGTGCAGAAGTACATGATCCCGGCCATGGACGAGGTCGGCAAGCGGTTCGAGTGCAACGAGTATTTCGTGCCCGAACTGCTGATTGCCGCCCGCGCCATGAAGACTTCGCTGGAACTGATCACGCCCTTGCTGGCGGCGGCGGGTGCGGAGCCGGTCGGCCACGTCGTGATCGGCACGGTCCAGGGCGACCTGCACGACATCGGCAAGAACCTCGTGGCCTCGATGCTCGAAGGCGGCGGATTCAAGGTGACCGACCTCGGCGTCGACGTCCCGCCCGAGCGGTTCGTCGAAGCCGCCAAGGAACGCGACGGCACGATCGTCGCCCTCTCGGCCCTGTTGACCACCACGATGACCATGATGAAGAACGTCATCGCGGCCTTGGAGAAGGCCGGCATCCGCAAGAAGACAAAGGTGATGATCGGCGGCGCTCCGATCACCCAGCAATTCGCCGACGAGATCGGCGCCGACGGCTTCAGCGACAACGCCAGCACGGCGGTGGCGCTGGCTCGGAAATTGGTGTAACACAAATTCCTACCGGCTCTCGCTCGTCGAACGATCGGAAGAGAATGTCGCTTCACGGCGACATTCTGTTTTTGGCGGTCGCTCGGCGAGGGAACTGTCCCGCTTTTCGTATCAACGAGAATGGGACTGTCCCCTTTTGACCCTGGCTATTAACGTGATTCCCTCCAACCAAAACCTGACCTACCGCGACATGCTCTCCTCGGGCCAATTCTTCTACGGCGCCGAGGTGGTGACCACCCGAGGGCTGGAACCCGTCGATTCGCAGGGCAACCTGGCCTCGTTCGCCCGCGACTTGCTGGCCGACCCCCGCATCGGCTGGATTTCGATCACCGACAACCCCGGTGGCGGGCCGATGCTGCCGCCCGACTGGCTGGCCGGGCTGGTGGCCGAGCATCGCGCCCGCGTCGTCCTGCATTTGACCTGCAAGGACATGAACCGCAACGGCTTGGAGGCAGCCGCGTGGCGATACGCCTCCGAGGGTTTCAAGAACATCCTGGCCATTACCGGCGACTATCCGACCGGCGGCTACGGCGGCCGCGCCGATCCGGTCTTCGACTTTGACTCGGTCAACCTCATCCATCTGCTCCGCTCGATGAACGAAGGGCTCGCGGTGCTCGGCCGCGGCGGCAAGCCCGAAGTGCTGCCGAAGACCGATTTCTTCATCGGCTGCGTGGTCTCACCGTTCAAGCGACACGAGCGCGAGTTGGTGCCGCAGTACTTCAAGCTCGTCCGCAAAATCGGCGTCGGCGCCCAATGGGTAATCCCGCAACTCGGCTACGACATGCGGAAGTTCCACGAGGTAAAGCTGTTCCTCGAAGCTCGCGGCATCAAAGTGCCAATCATCGGCAACGTCTACCTATTGAGCAAGGGCGTGGCCAAGCTCTTTAACAGCGGCAAGCTGGCCGGCTGCGTCGTCAGCAACGAACTGCTGCGGAAGATCGAAACTTACGCCGCCGGCCCCGACAAGGGCAAGAAGTTCTGCCAGGAATTGGCCGCCAAGCAGTTGGCGATGTTCAAGGGGCTCGGCTTCGCCGCCGGCTACTTAGGCGGCATCCACAAGGCCGACGGCTTCGGCCCGATCATCGAACTAGCCGAAAGCTACGGGCCGGACGACTGGAAGGAGTTCCTCAAAGAGATTCAATTCTCGCAGCCCGACGAGTTCTTCTTCTTCGAGCACGAGAAGTTCACCGGCCTAAGCGACGCAACGCGGATCAGCCGCAAGTACCTCGCTTCGCTGAAGAATCCGCCGAAGTCGAAGCAGGTGACTCTGAACTACCGGCTTTCGCGCTGGGTGCATAAGGTGGCGTTCACGCGCGACCAGAAGTTATATCCGCTGTTGCGGTGGATATACCGCCGCTGGGACAAGAAGGCGACACCGGGCTTCTTAAGCCGCATGGCCTACCGCATCGAAAAAGCTTCGAAGCTGGCGATGTACGGCTGCAAGGACTGCGGCGATTGCAGCCTGCCCGACTGCGCCTATCTCTGCCCGAAGCAAGCCTGCTCGAAGTGCGGCCGCAACGGCCCCTGCGGCGGCTCGGACAACGGCCGCTGCGAACTGGACGACAAAGAATGCTTCTGGGCTCGCATCTACGAGCGACTGAAGGCTTACGGCGAGTCGGAGAAGATGCTCGATCGCCCGGTGACGATCTACAACGCCACGCTCAAAGAGACGTCGTCCTGGGCCAACACGTTCCTCGACCGCGATCATAACGCCGAGAAGAAGACACCGCCATGAGCCGTGCCCGTCTGGCCGTGATTGAACGGGCCGAAGGCCCAGCCGTTCGCCCAGCCCAGGGCATGGGCTGCGCCGCCACGCGCAAGACAGTGCGCGGAAGTGGTGGACAACCGCATCAATTGCGTGCCTACTCACCAGCGCAAGCGTTTAGGCGTGGGAAAAAGTATCGCTTACATACCTTTTCACCAGCCCATGCGTTTACGTCTAGAAAAAAGTATCGCTTACGTGCCTTTTCACTAGCCCAGGCGTTTACGCCTGGGGAAGCGTGCCCCCATTATTCTTCTTTTCCTCTCAGCCCCCTTCAGGGGCGCTGGTCGGCGGCTCGGCGGACCTTGGCTCGGAATCGATGCCCTCACGTCCCCTGAAGGGGACGAAACAAAAAAGGAAAGCGGTACTCGGGCTCCGCACCCCAGGCGTAAACGCCTGGGCTAGTGAAAAGGCACGTTGGCAAGCCCTTTCGCCATTTTTCACCGAACAACTTGTTTGTGACAACACGACCAATGCCCTGGACTGCGCGAACCGCACCCCTTGGGAGGAAGTGAAATCACGCCGAGAAATAACGCTGCACCTTGCCAGAGCCAACGGTGCCTCCCGCCGCGCACTGAGTGGGTTGCTGGCCGTAGTGGTTTGTCTGGCATGTGTCGGCAGAGCCTGGGGAGCACCGCCCACGAATGCCGACAAGGCCGAGGATGGCGTTGCCATTCGGGTTATCATTCCGTCATTGGAGACGGACAACCCTACGCTCGATGAGGCATTCCGCATCGCGATCGGCGATCTCCTGGGAAATGTATCGACGCGCAAGTACAGAAGCGACTGGGGAGTGCATCGAAGGCAGCCGCTCCTTCTTGCAGGTCTTCATTACGATACGCCCTGGACCAGGGATGCCGCGATCAACGCTTGGAACGGCGCGTCGCTGATCATGCCGGAAGTGTCACGCGATACACTCTGCTCGGTTGTTGAGCCTGGCAATATCAGTGGATTTCAAATTGGCGGACAGTATTGGGATGCCATGATCTGGACGACTGGCGCATGGAACCACTACCTGTACACGGGCGACAAGGAGTTTCTCACTCTGGCGATTGAAGCAACAAAGTATTCGCTGGTCCGTTTTGAGCGAGAGGAATTCGACGAGAAGACGGGGCTCTTCCGCGGCCCGGGCTGGAGCGACGGGGTAGGCGGATACCCTGACGAGTATGCCGACGCCGGTGGCTCACCGAGCATCCTCGATTGGCCGAAGCACAATCCCGGAAAAGTGTCATCTCCGGGCTATGGAATCCCGATGGAGGCCCTGTCCACCAACTGCATCTATTACAATGCGTACGTAACAGCCGAGAAGATGAAGGCGGAGTTGAAGCCCGCTCCGGTCACCTTCTGCAACTTCCAGTGGGACGTAAAGGCCGCAAATCTGAAGAAGGTCATCAACGAGCATTTCTGGAACGAAAAAGCCGGCTGCTATCGCTACCTGGTCGGCCCCTTGGGCAACTGCGATCATCAGGAAGGGCTCGGCTCGGCTTACGCCATCCTGTTTGGCATCGCCGACGCTAAGCAGACCGAAGCAATCTTCAAGAATCAGCACATCACGCCGGCCGGCATCCCCTGCGGCTGGCCGAACTTCTCCCGCTACGAAAGCAAAGACGGAAAATCGTTCGGCCGGCACATTGGCACCGTCTGGCCGCAAGTTCAGGGCTCCTGGGCCGAGGCCGCCGCGCGGGCGGGCAAGCCGGAAGTCTTCGGCCACGAACTCTTCAACCTGGCCGCCCATGCGGTCCGCGATAAACAGTTCGCCGAGATCTATCACCCCTTGACCGGCGAAATCTACGGCGGATTGCAGGAGAACGGCGGGAAAATCGTGCTTTGGAACGCCACGTCACGGCAAACGTGGTCGGCCACCGCCTACATCCGCATGGTCTTCATGGGCTTGGCCGGAATGCGTTTCGACACCGACGGCATTCGCTTCCAACCCGTCATGCCCAAGGGCGTTCGCAACGTTCATCTCAGCAACATCCGTTACCGCAAGATGGCGCTCGACATAACAGTTCAGGGCAACGGCGCGAAGATCAAGCAGTGCCGCATCGATCGAAAAGAGACGAAAGACTGTTTCCTGCCCGCCGACGCAGAAGGCCGCAAAGTGGTGACGATCACCGTCGGCAATACTTAGAACACAATCAAAACGACACACGAACCATAGGAGTCTTCCATGCCACTTCCAGGTCTAACGATTATCGGCGAAACGATCAACGATTCCGTGCCGTCGACGAAGAAGCTCTTCGACGCCGGCGACATTCCCGGCATTCTGGAAATCGCCAAGATGCAGGACGAGAAAGGGGCGGCGTATATCGACGTGAACGTCGGCCCGCGACCGCCCGAGTTCATGGCCGAAATGGTGGCGAAGATTCAAGGCGTCACCGCCAAGCCGCTGTCGATCGACACGCCCGATCCGGCCATCGCCGAAGCCGGCCTGAAAGCCTACAACCTCGCCCGCGCTGGCGGCAAGAAGCCGATCATCAACTCGATCAGCGCGTTGCGTGCAGGGATGTTTGATCTCTACAAGATTCAGCCCTTCAAGCCAATCCTGCTGGTGTCGGAGAACGTGGTCGAGGGCCGCTCGAAGCCTTGCCACACGGCGCAAGAGACGTTCGAGGCGGCTCATCAATTGGTCAAGACGTTCCTTGCCCGCTGCCCCGGCACGACCAACGACGACTACATCATCGACCCTGGCATTGCCCCGATCGGCAGCGATTCGGAGGGCAACCTGCACCGGCTGATCGCGGCGATGGAGTTGATCCGCAACGACAAGACGTTCGCCGGCTTCCACGCCTCGGTCGGCTTGAGCAACTTCACGGTGATGCTGCCGGCGAAGCGGCCCGACGGCTCGCCGGTCAAAGGTCCGCTGGAAAGCGCGTTTCTGGCAAAAGCCATGCCGCTGGGGCTGGACATGGTAATCGGCTCGGTGAAGCGGAATTACGAGAAGCTGGCCCCCGATCACCCCGCCATGATCTGCCTCGAAGAGTGTCTGAAACTGAAGGGATTCGACGTACTGATGCGCGTGCGGGAATTCTATACTAGTTAGGTGGCGACCGCGGCACGCCGCGAAGCCGCAAGCGGCTATGGTGCGAGACCACCAGCGGTTTTTCATCCGCCGCCGTTACTGTCCACTGCCCACTGCCTACTGCCCATCATCATGTCCAACACTGCCACGACGCTGCCGCCCGACATTGAAATCGCCCGCCGCTCGAAGATGCTGCCGATTGAAGAGATCGCGGCCAAGCTCAAAGTCGGCGACGCCGATCTGGAGCACTACGGCAAGCACACCGCCAAAATATCGCTCGATCTCTATCGCCGGCTCGCCAACGAACCTCGCGGCAAGCTGGTGCTGGTGACCGCCGTCACGCCGACGCCCGCCGGCGAAGGCAAGACCACGACGAGCATCGGGCTGTGCGACGGCCTGAATCGCATCGGCAAGCAGACGACCGTCTGCCTGCGCGAACCGTCGCTGGGGCCGTGCTTCGGCATGAAAGGAGGCGCCGCCGGCGGCGGTTTCGCCCAGGTCGTGCCGATGGAAGACATCAATCTCCACTTCACCGGCGACTTCCACGCCGTCGAGCTGGCCCACAACCTGCTGGCGGCGATGTTGGACAACCACATCCACCACGGCAACCAGTTGGGCATCGATCCGCGACGGATCGTGTGGCGCCGCGTGGTCGACATGAACGACCGGGCGCTGCGCGACATTATCGTCGGGCTCGGCGGGGTGAATAATTCCGTGCCGCACGAGTCGGGCTTCGACATCACCGTCGCCTCCGAGGTAATGGCCGTCTTCTGCCTCTCCGAATCGCTGAAGGAGATGAAGGAGCGTTTCGGGCGGATCATCGTCGGCTACACCCGCGAGAAGAAGCCGATTACCGCCGCAGATCTCAAGGCGCACGGCGCCATGACCGCGCTGATGAAGCACGCGATCAAACCGAACCTGGTGCAAACGCTGGAGAACAACCCGGCGTTGATCCACGGCGGCCCGTTCGCCAACATCGCCCACGGCTGCAACAGCATTCTGGCCACGAAACTCTCGATGTGGCTCTCCGAATACACCGTGACCGAAGCGGGCTTCGGCGCCGACCTCGGCGCGGAGAAGTTTTTCGACATCAAATGCCGCAAGGCGGGCATCAAGCCCAACGCGGTCGTGATTGTGGCGACCGTCCGCGCCTTGAAACTGCACGGCAACGTGCCGCTGAAGGATTTGACGAAGCCGAACGTCGAGGCGCTCGACAAAGGCGTGGAAAACCTGAAAAAGCACATCGAAAACATCCACCGCTTCGGCCTGCCGGTGGTCGTGGCCGTCAACCACTTCAGCAGCGACACGCCCGAGGAGATCCAGTTCATCAAGGACAAGTGCGCGTATCTTTCGGTGAAGATCGTCACGGCGAACCACTGGGCCGAAGGCGGCGCCGGGGCCGAAGAGCTCGCCCACGCGGTCGTCGACGTGGTCGAGAACACGAAAACCGATTTCTCGCTGCTCTATCCCGACACCTGCACGCTTTGGCAGAAGGTCGGCATCATCTGCCGCGAAATCTACGGCGCTACCGACGTGCTGGCCGACAAGAAGCTCCGCGACAAGTTCCACCAACTGCAAGAGTCCGGCTTCGGCCACTTGCCGATCTGCATGGCCAAGACGCAGTATTCGCTCTCGACCGATCCGCAATTGGTCGGCCGCCCGAAGAATTTCGACGTACCGCTGCGCGACGTGATGGTCTCGGCCGGCGCCGGCTTCGTGGTCGTGCTGACCGGCGACATCATGACAATGCCCGGCTTGCCGAAAGTCCCATCGGCCGAAACGATCGACATCGACGAGAACGAGCAGATCGTGGGGCTGTTCTGATCTACGCTTGACAGACCCCCTTGTTGTGGTAGAATTCTGTTAGTTGGGTAACGCTGCCGGGAGGAGACGGAAAGATGACCACTCGTGTCGATGCCATCTATGAAGGCGGCGTATTTCGGCCGCTGGAGCCTGTGGTGCTGGCAGAGAGTCAACGGGTGGCGCTGCAAGTGGAGCCATTGCCGCGGCAAGACGCGTTGGCTTGGCTTGAGGAAGTGAGTCGTTTTCGCGAGCAGATGGCCGCGGAGCGGGGATTTCTGCCGGATAGCGCCATCGACATTGCTGAAGATCGCAAGAGATGAGTGATGTGATCGTCGATAGCAGTGTGCTTGCCAAGTGCGTCTTGCGCGAAGAAGACTCTCGCCAAGCGCAACGGCTGTTTGCCGATATGATGGCTGCCGGCGAGCGTGTGCATGGTCTTGATCTCGCCTTGGTTGAGGTGGTGAACGCCATCTGGAAGCGTTATCACCGCGAAATGATCTCCCTGGCGGAGGCGCGTCGATATGTGCAGTACCTTCTGGCCAGTCCAGTCCAGATTCATCCGTCGGATCGTTTACTGACTTCGGCGTTTGAGATTGCCGCGAAGTATGACTGCGCGATCTACGATGCGATGTTTGTCGCCCTTGTCGGCGACTTGCAGCTTCGCGGCATCACCGCCGACGAACCGCTGTGGCGGGCGGTCCACGAGGATCATCCCAATATCACTCTCTTGAAGAAATGGAATCCGTGAACTATTCGAGCGGCGATGAAATTCGAGTTGGCGATTCGGTTCTCTTGGACGACGGAGAACACCCGGGAGTCGTTCACGACCTGATCGACACGGCCGAACAAAGACGGAATTGGGGCGTGACGACATCGGGAGTGATGATCGCGTCGCCCTTCTATGGAATGGTATTCTTGCCAAGTGAATCGCTCGCCGCCGATGACGAGATCGAGTTTGTATCGAGGAGCGGCGATTGAGTGTTACCGCAGCGCTCGGCACCGTTCCGGCGGCCAATAGATGTGCGTCACGACGCCCACGATGTAGGAAGCGGGGACGGCATACGGCGGGTGGCCCGGCGCACAGGCGCGAATCCTTCGACATTGGCGAGAAATCGCCCAGGACGAAGTACTCGTCGGGGCCAAGCTTCGCCGGTTGAGCCGCGCTGCCCCAAAGCGGCGAAGGCCAGCCTTTCATTCGATCGAGATACTCGATCCCTTGGCACGAATCCGGCGGCGTCTGCTTCTTTCCGTCAATCCATACCGCACCGTCGCGGATCGTCACCGTCTCGCCCGGCAGCCCCACAAGCCGCATGCAGAATTTGATCCTCGGGTCTTCCGGCCAGCGGAACACTACGATGTCCCAACGCCGCGGCTGAAGGAGCTTGTTGACAAAGAACCGATCGCCTCCATGCTCGACATGCGGCGGATTGGCGACCTCGCACGAGCGATGCTCCTTGCTGCAAATCATCAGAACGGGACGCCCCGACGGCGCCCCTTGCTCGGCTTCGGGCGTGCAATAAGCCGGACTGCCGCAACGTGGACACGGCGCTTCCCAGTGACGCCCGAGGATGGCCGGAGCCATCGCGTTTTGAGGAGTGATGAACGGTTCAAACAGATAGAACTTCGCGACGAACGCCACGGCTATGCCGAGGCACATCGCAGGAATCAGTGTGGGCAGCCAAGCCACAAAGGCCCACAACATGCTCGTCCTGAGAATTCGCGCAATGATCAACCACGTCAATGCCAGCGACAGCACCGTCTCCAGGCCCAAAGCGAGGATTGCCCATCCCAGGTTGATAAGAGGGACGCAACTTAGGGGCGCCATGAGGATCAAGTTGACCAGCGTAACCGCCACACTGGCCCACAAGGCGCGGCCGAAGGTCACGTTGGGTATCATCGCCCAGCAGCTTCCAAGTCGAAGAAAGAACGCTTCGGCCGCCAGCGAGAGAACCAGCAAGACAACGAACGTCCCGAGGAAGAGAGCCGTAGGCATCGTTTCGCCTTGCTTTGTGAACGGTAATGGCAAGCGTTGGCTGAACGCCCAGAACGCTTACACCGCGTCGAACAACTGGACATTCAGTTCCAGACATCGCAAGAAATCGCGGTCGGCCGTCCAAAATTCGGAGACGCCGGCCAGGATCGCCGTGGCGGCGTGAATGGCGTCGGATGCCTTCAAGCCGAAGCCTGCTCGGAGTTGCGTTGCTTGCTCGATTACCGCGGCATCAATTTCTCTCAGCAAGACTTCCTGGGTATCGAAAAAACCATCGTATAAACTCAACAGGTATTCCTTTCCCTCTTTCATCGGTTTGCAGCGACATTCCAGGCGACTTAGCCGTGACGTAATGAGAGTCTTGTCGCGCGAACGGATATCGCGCAGACGAGACTCGATCGGCAGCCGAAGCCGATCGGCGCCCTCGATCAATCGGATGAGAATTCCCGAGTCTGCGTAGATCATCGCCTTCTACCACGCATCGCGTTCTTCGCGAACTTGGGCATCAATGTCTTCGGCGGACCGCAATTGCGGAGCCTTGCCAAAAAACTCGAACATGGACTTGCCCGGAAGAATCGGCTTCGTCGCGTCTTTTGCGTAGACAATCAACTCCGCGGGGCCCTCCACATCCGGCATCGGCTCGTCGGAAATGAACTGCTTCGCCGAGATAGTTCCGTGAATGACGATTGCTGTATCCATACCTTTATCCGCTCACAAACATGGTGTAAAGCAATTCTATGCCGAAACCGATGTGCCGTCAAGAAGATCGTTGCATCGTCCTTCGCAAGCTCTTCGCCGCTTCCCTGGGAAGAAGCCCGTCAGCAATTAGGACTCTGACCTTTGGTTACCGGCGAAATACACTGTCACGCTCATTCCCTCCGCCCTGCGGTCCATTCAGTCGCTCCCGCGCAATCTTCGCGAGCGAATTCGCACAGCAATCGACCTATTGGCCGAGAATCCACGGCCACATGGGATCAAGGCGCTCCAGGGAAGAGAGAAGGGATACCTTCGGCTCCGCGTTGGCGACTACCGCGTCATTTATCGCGTGGAAGACGACCGCCTGCTCGTTCTTGTTGTGGCCGTCGGTCATCGTCGCGAAGTGTATCGATTAGTCCCAGCGCGGTTTTACGGCGTCGAACAATCGGACGTTCCATTCTACGCCACCTCTCGACTCTATTAGTTTCCCGCCCTGTCGCCTTTATGCATTCGATCCGCAGAATTTGTAGATGCTTGACAATATCATCCCAAAGGCGACAGGCTTCATGTCTTCACGCAAATCTTCACGTAAAACCCCCCGCCACTCTCGGTTAACGAACCAAGTGGCAACCCGTCTCCCGTCCCCTTCGCGCAGGGTCAACGTCGATGCTACCGGAAATGCACGGCAGAACACTCGTACTACGTCGCAGGTCATTATCTGATCTTCCATACGCCAGAAGAAGATCGTTTGCCGGCCAAGCTCTTCACGTAGCCGCGGATTAACAATGGGCAGTCCCGACAATACTTCCTTCCTCCGGCCAGACCCTTTCTTCCGGCGAAACAATCTCGATGGCACCGTGGGGCGGATTCGGCCCAGTAACAGTGTACTCGCCGCCACCCGGCCAAGTGAAGACCATTCTTTCGCGGCCTTTCCACTGTCTCGCGATCGGCGGGTTACGTACTGGAATAATCGTTTGCCCGAGATGAATCCTATAGAGCGGAGATGCCCAACGGGGCTCGACGATGTGAAATCGCGTTGCCAATGTGTCTAGTTCTCCGTATCTTGCCACCCTGCCGATAGACCAAAGGGAGCGAGTCCATTTAGAAGGATCGGCTTTGTCGCGTCCTTCAGATAAATGATCAGTTTCGCTGGGCCTTCGACGTCGGGCATCGGCTCGTCGGAGATAAACTGCTTCTTCGAAACGACGCCACGAATGACGATTGCTGCCTCCATGAACCAATCCCCTCACAAGCGTGGCTTGCAAGCAATTTTAAGCCCCAGCCGCGGCACCGTCAAGAAGATCGTCCCATCGTCCGCCGCAAGCTCTTCGCCGCTTCCACCATGTTGCGCAACGAGGCCTGAACTTCGCGCCAGCCGCGGGTTTTCAGGCCGCAATCGGGATTCACCCAAAGCCGTTCGGCCGGAATCACCCGCAGCGCCTTCCGCAATCGGCCCATGATCTCCTCGATCTCCGGCACGCGCGGGCTGTGAATGTCGTACACCCCCGGCCCGATCTGGATCGGCTGCTTGAAGTTGACGAAGGAGTCGAGCAGGGCCATGTCGGAACGCGAGGCCTCGATCGAAAGCACGTCGGCGTCCAATGCCGCGATCGAATCGATCACGTCGCCGAACTCCGAATAGCACAGATGCGTGTGGATTTGCGTCTCGTCGCGCACGCCGACCGAGGCCAGCCGGAAGGCCTCGACCGCCCATTTCAGGTACGCGGCCCAGTCCGCGCGATGCAGCGGCAAGCCCTCGCGCAGGGCCGGCTCGTCGATCTGGATCACGCCGATGCCCGCCGCTTCGAGATCGACCGCCTCGTCGCGCACGCACAGGGCGATTTGGAAGGCCGTATCGCGCCGCGGCTGATCGTCGCGCACAAACGACCATTGCAGGATCGTGATCGGGCCGGTGAGCATCCCCTTCATCGGCCGCGAGGTGAGCGATTGGGCGAATTGGCTCCAGCGAACCGTCATCGGCCGCGGCCGCGACACGTCGCCGAAAAGGACCGGCGGCTTCACGCAGAGTGGGCCGTGGCTCTGCACCCAGCCGTTGGCTGTCCGCGCGAAGCCTTCCAACTGCTCGCCGAAATACTCGACCATGTCCGCTCGCTCGAACTCGCCGTGCACCAGCACGTCGAGCCCAATTTCCTCCTGAAAGCGGATCGTCTGCTCGATTTCCTGCTTGCAGAACGCTTCGTAGCGTTCGAGCGGCCATTGGCCCGACTTGAAGGCGGCCCGCGCCTTGCGCACTTCACTGGTCTGCGGGAAAGAGCCGATGGTCGTGGTGGGCAACAGCGGCAGCGCGAGGCGGCGCTGCTGGGCTTCATGCCGCTCGAGAAGCGGATGCTGCCGGCGGAGCATGTCCTTGTTGACGGCGGCCACGCGCCGTCGCACGGCCGGATTGTGCAGGCGGCCCGAAGCCGCCCGGCTTTCGGCGGCTGCCCGGCTCGCCGCCAATTGGTCGGCCACGGCTGCCCGGCCACGGTTGAGCGCCTTCGTCAGAATCGCCACTTCCTGCAACTTTTGCTTGGCGAAGGCCATCCACGTCTTCAATTCGGAGTCGATCGCGGGCTCGTTGTCGAGATCGATGGGGCAATGCAGCAGCGAACAGGAAGGGGCAACCATGATCCGGTCGGAGCCGAGGCTGGCGGCCGCCTTTTCCAGCAGACCGAGCGAGCGCTCGAGGTCGCTGCGCCACACGTTGCGGCCGTCGACCACGCCCAACGAGAGCGTCAAGCCCGACGGCGCGGCTTCCAGCGCGCGGTCCAATTGTTCCGGCGCACGCGCCAGGTCGAGATGCACCGCCGCGACCGGCATCTTCAGCGCGGCCGCCAGGTTGTCGCCGAGGTCGCTGAAGTACGTAGCCAGGCAAATCCGAAGTTGGTCCGACGCCGCGTTCAGCCGGGCGCACGACGATTCGAGCACGTCCAGGACTTCCTTCGGCAGATCGAGACCCAGCACCGGCTCGTCGATTTGCACCCAGTCGGCCCCGGCATGCGCCAGTTGCCAGAGCACTTCCTCGTAGAGAGGCAGGATGGCGTCGAGAAGACTCGGCAGTTTCACCCGCGCCGCTTTGCTCTTTCCCAGCAGCAGGAACGTCAACGGCCCGAGCAACACGGGCCGGGTATGAATGCCCAGCGCGGCGGCTTCGCGAAACTCGTCGACCGGCTTGGTCGAAGCGAGCTTGAACTTCATGCCCGGCTCAAACTCGGGAACGAGGAAGTGATAGTTCGTGTCGAACCACTTAATGATATGGAGAGGCGGCAGCTCGCTGGCGCCGCGGGCCATGGTAAAGTAGGTGGAAACATCGACCGTCGAGCCCGACCAGGCGAACCGCTTCGGCACGGCCCCGAGCATCACGGCGGTGTCGAGCACGTGGTCGTAGAGCGAGAAATCATTCGAGGGAACGTGCTCGATGCCCAACGACTGCTGCAATTGCCAGTTCTGTCGTCGCAGCGCGGCGGCCGTGGCGGCGAGCTCTTCCGGATCGATGCTCCCCGCCCAATACTCCTCGACCGCCCGCTTCAATTGCCGGCGAGCGCCGATGCGCGGAAATCCCAAATTTGCAGCAATCGCCATCGAACGCGCTCCTGCAAGAGTTAGAGCCGAAGGAATGGTACGCCCGAGGTTGGGGGGTGTCAAGAGGTTTCGCAATGACGTATACTTTCAAGCACACGGAGTCTGTATATGCATCCGACCATGGTAATCGCGAAACTCACGTCGGCGGGGCCGGTCCTTCTCGATGGCGCTCTGGGCACGGAACTCCAGCAGCAGGGACTGCCAATCGGGGCCTGCCCCGACGCTTGGAATCTCACGCAGCCTGAAAAGGTCGAAGAGGTCGCCCGCAGTTACGTCGAGGCCGGCAGCCGGGTGATTCTTACGAACACCTTCGGCGCCAACCGCTTCACTCTCGCCCGGCATGGTTTGGCGGAAAAGGCGGCGGAGATCAACCGGGTCGGCGTGGAACTCGCGCGCTGCGCCGCCGGCGGCCGGGCGAAGGTCTTCGCTTCCGTCGGCCCGAGCGGTTTGATGCTGATGATGGGCCAGGTGAGCGAAGACGACTTGAGAGCCGCCTATACCGAGCAAACGCAAGCCCTCGCCGCGGCCGGCGCCGACGGCATCACGGTCGAAACGATGTCGGACGTGGCCGAAGCCGCCCTGGCCACCGCCGCCGCGCACATCACCGGTTTGCCCGTTGCGGCTTGCATGACGTTCGGCTCGGGCGCAAAGAAGGACCGCACGATGATGGGCGTCACGCCCGAGCAGGCCGCCGAGCAACTCACGGCTGCCGGGGCCGACGTGATCGGTAGTAACTGCGGTCAGGGCATCGCCGGCATGGTCGATATTTGCCGTCGGCTTCACGCCGCCACCGACTGCCCCATCTGGATCAAGGCGAACGCCGGGCTGCCGGAAATGGTCGATGGCAAAACAGTTTACCGCCAGACGCCTGCCGAGTTCGCGTCGTTCGTTCCGCAACTGCTCGAAGCCGGGGCCGCGCTGATCGGCGGCTGCTGCGGCACGACGCCGGAATTTATCAGGGCGGTGGCGGAGAAGCTCCGGGGCGGATGAAGCGCGTTATGGATTTGCCATTCTACCCAAATTGGGGCAGAAAACGAATAGCAACATGAACACGAACAAGATCACAAACAGCCAGCAGAGAAAATATCCCACGGCTGCGGTTCCAGAAAAGGGCCTGAATTGTTTGCTGATCAACAGGCCGGGAATCGCTGTAAACGGCCCAAAAAACATCGATAGGATCCCCAAGACCAGTAGTCCCGTCCCATTCGGTGAAGTCTGACCTTCTGATGGCTTCTCGTCATTCACTGCAACTGTCTTTGCCGCAACTCCAAGGGCGACGCCCTCTTCTTGTGCATAGGTTTCCGGCGGTCCAAGACGTTCGATAACATTGGCCATTGGGACGAGCGAAATCTGTTCCTCGGCGATTTGAGAAAGTTCTTCCTCGATGTGCTCGCGCACCGACTGGATAATCTCGTCTACTTCCGACGTTTCCCCTCCCGCGAGCGCGGTCTTGACTCGGGCCAAGTAGTCCGCTTGCAGTCTCGCGGCCTCGGTGTTTCTCGGTTTCATGTTTTCACCTCCATTATTGGCACGTATTGAGTCACCAGCGCGACCGCCGGTCGCGGTTTTATGTCCACCGGTCAATTTTCTCCGGCCATGAACGCATCCACGGCCACGGCGATTTCCCGCCACGCCTCGTTGATGCTCCGCATGTGGCGGCGACCAGCGGGAGTAAGAGCGTAGGTCCGCCGCGCCGGCCCCAGTGGCGACTCCTCCAGCGAGCTTGTCAGCAATCCGTCCCGCTTCAACCGGCTCAGCAGCGGATACACGGTCCCCGCCCCGGCCACCAGACCCGGAACCGAAGTCAGCCGCTTGACAATTTGGTAGCCGTACATTGGATCCCGATGCACCAGGTTTAGGAGGCACAACTCCAGCAGGCCGCGCTTCACCTGACTGAGCCATTTCAAATCGGTCATGTCAGCCCTCGCCTGCATATTGACGGCAACCATGATTCGGTATATTGTACAGCATACTAGTATGCTGTCAATAGAGTATCGTCGGATTCGTGGAAAAGCTTCGGGCTGGATGAGATCGGTCGATTGGCTACCGTGCTCACACACCGTGGAACGCCGCATTTGTCAGCAAAGAACACGGCGAGCAAGTTTGCCGGCTAAACGGCTGATCCGACGTCCATTTTCGACGATCTACAGCCTCATGCACCGACCAACTCGCGCTCCCGCGTGGGCCTCGGAGTGATGATCGGCAGACCGGCGAAAGCGGGAATGGGCAGCGGCTCGGCCGCGCGGCACAATTTCGCCTGCGGTAGATCGGTTACCGCCGCGTTCCGCTCGTAATACGTTTGCGGCTCGTAGCTGAATCCCTTGGCCAACCGCTTCTCCTCCTTGTGAACCCGCCCCAGCAACCAGCGGCTGGCGATGGCCGACGAGACGCGCGACTTCCAGCCGAACTCGGCGTGCAATTCCTTCAACAGCGCCGACATCTTGGCGTGCATCGCCGGCTTGTCGCGGTAGTAGAGCTTCGCCGCGCCGACGAGCATCGAAAACGTTGTGCCCAACTCGCGGACTTCCCAGGCATAGCGGCGCCGAACGCGGGGATCGGGATGGTTCTTATGCCGCCGCCAGCCGGCCAGCGTCGTGCGGACGATCCGCACCGTGCTCGGCCCGTTCACCTCGAGATCGCGGTTGAACGCCCGCAGCATGAACTCGGCGGTCTGCTGGTCGTTCAAGTTCGGGTGGCGGTAGTTGAGGATCGCCTGGCCGTGGATGTCGGCGACGTCGAACTCGCTCTCGTCTTTCATCACGCCCTTGGCCGATAGTTCGGCGTGCAGCGGCGTGCCGGGGATCGGCGTGTAGAGCATGAACTGGTGGAAATCGGTGTCGTGCCGGGCGGCGTAGTCGATCGCCTCGTCGATGTTCTCCGGCGTGTGGTTTTCCAGCCCGATGATGGTCGATCCGAGCACGCGGATGCCGTTCGATTGCAGCTCGCGAACCAACTCGAAGGTGTCGATGCCCGAGAGTTTCGCGTATTGGCTGTCTTGGCCTTCAATGCCCATCCACACCCAAGAGATTCCGAGGCGGATCAGTTGGTCGATCGTGTACGAGCGGAGCACGTTGGCCGAACTGAACACGTCGAGCGACCAGGCCTTGTCGTTCGCTTCGATCAATTCCAGCAGCCGCAACGCCCGCTTGCGATGGAACAAGAAGTTTTCGTCCATCATAAAGAACGAGCAAACCTGCTGCTCCTTTTCGATCTGGCACATGACGTGGAATAGCTCGTCGCCGGTCTGGTAGAAGTTGACCGAGTGCCCCTTGCCGCCGAACATGGCCGAAGTGGAGCAGAAATTGCATCCCAGCGGGCAGCCGACGGACGGGATGATCGTGGCGGCGACGTCGCCGCGGCCCTCCTTCGGGTTGACGCCGAGGGTGCGAGTGCCGAAGCCCGAGGCAATCATCGGATGACGCAGCGGCCGATTCTCGTCCTCGCCCAAGAAGCGGCGGAACCATCGCACCCCTTCGCCGCGGACCACGTAATCGGCATCGACCCGCTCGGTCAGGTCGGGCACGTTGGCGATGTGCCCGCCGATGACGATCGTCGCATTCGGCTGGTACTGCCGAATCAACTCGCACATCTTCTTCACTTTCCCCATGTTCGGAATGATCGACGAGATGCCGACGACGTCGTACTGCCGCGTGCGAAGCTCTTCGGTGAAGCGATCGAGCGTGGGGAAGTCCAGCAGCGTGCAAGGGGCTGCGATGTTCGCTTGAATCAGCATCAGCCCCCAACTGCGGTGAAACATCCGCAGCGAAAACGCGCCTTGCGTGCGCGTCACTTGGTTATGATAAAGCTCCATCGGATTCATTCGCCGGCTGCCGTACTCGTCGTCCTGCCCGTAGGGCCCGAAGACGCTGGTAAGCAACACGCGGGCCTTCGATCCGGCTGGATGCATGGGGCGTGGTTGAGGATGGGAAAGTTGGACGGGTATCGAGTCGGCGTTCACTGATGCGGGCTCCAGGATGACCTCTTCATTTCCTCTAGTCGATATGTAATTATAAGTGTTCTCGCCCAATCCCGAATGGCCGCTATGTATGCGCTATGTAATAGCTGCGTAAATCTTTGGCGACCACCGAGAAGACAGACGAATAGGAGGGCTGCGCAACCTGTAAGCAGGGCGGGGCCCGTCTACCCGTTCGCGGTAGAAATGCCGTGACTTGCCGCTGCTACGCAGCCGCTCAACTCTTGCCGGCAACGCGCAACTGGGCGCGGCACTGCGCCACGATGCGGTCGCGCACGGCGGCCGCCTCGGGCGTGACGGCGCGACGCGATTGGGCAGCAAGAAGCTGCTCCCGGGCGACGGCCGAGTCGATCTGGCCCGCCGGAATCGCCCGCTGCGTCAATACCGACACGATGTCCTCGAACACTTCGACAAATCCGCCCTCGATGTAATAGCGATCCGTCTGCCGGCCCTCGCGGCGGACCCGCATTTCGCCGCAGCCAAGCCGGCCGATCAACGGCGTATGGCCCGGCGCTATGCCGATCTCACCGTCGCACAGCGTCAGCGCAACGAACTCGGCCGCTTGGTCGTAAAGGGCACGCTCAGGAGTGACGACGATGCACTGCATGATAATTGTCGAATGTCGAAATCAAAATGATGAAAGAATGTCGAATGTCGAAATCAAAATGTAGAAGGAATATCAAATGTCGAATCTCACGACTTTCGTCATTGGAATTTCGACATTCTTTCGTCATTTTGATTTCGACATTCGTCATTTCCCCTGCTCCATCTTCTTCGCCTGCTCCGCCGCCTGCTCGACCGCCCCGACGTACATGAACGCCTGCTCGGGCAGATGGTCCCAACGGCCGTCGGCGATCTCCTCGAAGCTGCGGATCGTTTCGGCCAGCGGGGTGATCTCGCCCGGCTTGCCGGTGAATACCTCGGCCACCAGGAACGGCTGCGAGAGGAACCGCTCGATCCGCCGGGCGCGGTGCACCACGAGCTTGTCGGCCTCGCTCAGTTCGTCGACGCCAAGGATGGCGATGATGTCTTGCAGTTCGCGGTATCGCTGCAAGGTCATCTGCACCCGCCGGGCGATGGCGTAGTGCCGCTCGCCAACGTACTGCGGATCGAGAATGCGGCTCGAACTGGCCAGCGGATCGACGGCCGGATAAATCCCCTTTTCGCTGATCGCCCTTTCCAGATAAATGAAGGCGTCGAGTTGGGCGAACGCGGCGGCGGGGGCGGGGTCGGTCGGATCGTCGGCCGGCACGTACACCGCTTGCACCGACGTGATCGCCCCCTTGCTGGTCGAGGCGATTCGCTCCTGCAACTGGCCCATCTCGGTGGCCAGCGTCGGCTGATAGCCCACGGCCGAAGGCATGCGCCCCAGCAAAGCCGACACTTCGCTGCCGGCCTGCGAGAAACGGAAAATGTTGTCGATGAACAGCAGCACGTCGGTCCCGGTCGTGTCGCGGAAGTACTCGGCCATCGTCAGCGCCGACAACCCCACCCGCAACCGTGCCCCCGGCGGCTCGTTCATCTGGCCGAAGACCATGCAGGTCTGATCGATCACGTGCCGGCCGGTGTCGCCGATTTTAGCCTTCTGCATTTCGAGCCAGAGGTCGTTGCCCTCGCGGGTGCGCTCGCCGACGCCGGCGAAGACCGAGTAGCCGCCGTGGGCCGAGGCGATTCGGGCGATTAGCTCCGTCAACACGACGGTCTTGCCCAAGCCGGCCCCGCCGAACAGACCCGCCTTGCCGCCGCGGACAAACGGCGTCAGCAGGTCGATCACCTTGATGCCGGTCTCGAAGATCTCGGTCCGGGTGGAAAGGTCAGTGACCGGGGGCGCTTCGCGGTGGATCGGCCAATAGTCTTCGGCCGTGATCGGCCCTCGGCCGTCGATCACCTCGCCGGTCAGGTTGAAGACGCGGCCGAGCGTGCATTTGCCGACGGGCACCTTGACCGGCGAGCCGGTGTCGAGGCAATCCATGCCGCGGACCATGCCGTCGGTGTTTCCCAGGGCGACGCATCGCACCCGCCCGCCGCCGAGATGCTGTTGCACCTCGCCGGTCAGGTCGAGCGTAACGCCCTTCTGGTTGCTCGTGATCTTGACGGCGTTATAGATCGCCGGCAAGTGATGTTCGTGGAACTCGGCGTCGAACGTCGAGCCGATGATCTGAGTCACTCGGCCGACGTTTTGGGCGGATGCAGTCGTGGCGGCGGGCATATCGTTCACTCTTTGTTATGACAGTCTATGCGTAATGCGAAAAAAGCGGAACGGAAAGTCGTTGTTGCTTGCGGTTGTGATTCGTGAACTATCGGAGCCAGTTTCTTCGTGAAGGCGTCGGCCAAACGCATCATCCCGAGATCGGTCGGGTGGCATCCGTCAACCGTGCCTTCGCCGTCGGTTCCCAACATGTCCTGGCTGGAAAGGAAATGCAGATTCGCGACGCTTTCCGCCTTCAGCTTCTCATTGACGGCGCGTAGAACGACGCCCATCTTCGTCGGACAGACGTTCTGGATATTATAGTCCTCGACCAGCAAGATCGGCGTGTTCGGGTGTGCCTGTCGCAGTTTCCTCACGGCTGGCGCGATTCGCTCGGCCACCAACTCGGGTGTCATGTTCCAAAGGCAATCCAAAACATAAACCGACGGGTCGAGCTCGGCCAATAGGTCGGCCATCACCGGCTCCATCCTGCCATTGCCGCTGAAGCCCAGGTTGATCACCGGCGTATCCAGCTTGCGGCCGACGATCGCCGTGAACGCCATGCCCGGCCGCGACGCGCAACCGCCTTGGGTAATGGAAGTGCCGTAGAAGACGATGGGCTTGCGCGGTTTGGACGAAGCCGGCTTCCACGCCGAAATCGTTCGATCTTTGGGAATGCCGATTGCGACGGACTTTACGCCGTTGTACAGCGGCAGATAGAGCAGATACTGCTTGCCCGGCGACACCGCGAATGCGGCCGTATTCGACAGGCCGGAGGGACGCCCGTTGCCGACGAATCGCCACGGTCCCTCGGCGTCTTTGACATAGAGGTCGACGCCGCTGACACCCGTCGCCGGCATGTGCTCCATAGCCAAGGCGGCGTTAAGGAGCGTCCAGCGAACTTGGATCGACGCGGCGTCCGTCGTGAAGCGAACGCACAGCCCGGCGGTATTATGGCTTAGCTCCCAAACCGCTTCGGGGGCCCTGCCGTGAGCTTTTCCCGGCAGGCGATCGTAAAAGGAAAGCGTATCGGTCCAGCCTTTGCCCTCGACGCCGATGTCCTGGCAATCGTGCCAAACGATCGGGCTGTCTTGGCCGGCCTGCGGCGTTGCGGCGACGACGCACGCGACGTTCGATAGGACGATGTGCGCAATGCACGCGAACGCAAGCACGGGAATATGCTTGTTCGCGATCATCGCAGTTCGTCGAGCGGGTTTAATCGATGTCTTGTGCATAGCTACTCGTTCAGCGCCTCGGCCCCTCCAATAATCTCCAACAACTCGCTGGTGATCTGCCCCTGCCGGGCGCGGTTGTAGGCCATCGATAGTTGCGAAATCATGCTGTCGGCGTTCTCGGTGGCGGCTTTCATGGCCACCATCCGCGCGATCTGCTCGCTCACCGCGGCGTCGAGAAAACACTTGAACAGACGCACCTTGAAACTCGTCGGCACGATTTCGTCCAAAATGCTCGCCGGCGACGGCAGGAACTCGTATTGCCGTTCGCCGAGGGAGCCGGAATCGTACTCCGCACGCTCCGCGTGCGGGCTCGGCACACGGCGTGTGCCGGATACATCGGTCAACTCGCCCAGCGGCAGCAGCGTCTCGACCACAGCCTCTTGATGGCTGGCGCTTTCGAACTTCGTATAGACCACGTCGAGCCGGTCGAGTGCGCCGTCGGCGAAATCGAGCAAATAGCGGCTCGCCAGCACGTTGACCTCGGCGAAGCTCGGCTTGTCGTTGAAATGCGTGAAGGTTTCGGCCAGCGGCAGTTTTCGGAAGCGGAAGGCCGAAATCCCCCGCTTGCCGGCCATTTCGACGTCAACCTGCGGCGCCTTGTCGCACAGTTCGTGGTATCGGGCGATGGCCAAACGCAGCACGCACGAATTGTATCCGGCGCACAGCCCGCGATTGGCGGTCAGCACCAGCAGGATCGCTCGTTTGGTTTCCGCCCGCGGCGTCAGCAGCGGATGGCTGACTTCCAGTCCGCTATGGGCCAAGTGGCCGACCAGTGCGGTGATTCGCCGCGTATATTCCGCCGCGGCCGTAGCCCGATCCATCGCCCGCTTGAATTGCGCGGTCGAGATCAATTCCATCGTCCGCGTAATCTTGCGGATGCTGCGGATCGATTTCCGTCGGCGGTCTAGTGCGCGGGCTTTGGCCATGAAACAGTGGATAGTGGATAGTGGAGAGGGTGCGTATGCTCGTTCACGGGCGTCCTGCTCTTCTCGTTTGATTTCTCTATCAGAGGTATTCCTTCAGCGTTCGTGCAAACTTCTGAACGTTCTTTCTATTTCTACCCCAATCGCAACACTGAAACGGGACAACGCACTTACTCGTGACCGAATATGAACTGTCGGGGCCAAAACGAACGGACACGATCTCACCCCACGACCACAAGTTCACACCTCTTGCGGCGATGACCTTGTCGTATGTCTCTTCGCGCACCGGCCAGGAGAGCGCGGCAAACGCCCGCTTTGCCGCGACGCGCAAGACGGACCGGTCGGCAACTGCCCGATACGTTTCGGTATGATATGCGGGAAAAGCAAATGTCATAAGCACTAGCGGTTGTTGCAAATTGGATCGCGGTTGTTGGAAATCGGATAATTGTCGGCCATCGGGAATGGAACGAATGTCGCGTTTGATCCGGGCCGAAGGCCCCTGGTTCTTCCAGCCCAGGGCAACGCCCTGGGGATACGGAACATCAATATATTTTCATTTGTCGGCCCAACGGGCCAACGGCTCATCGCGCCGCGTTGTGAACGGTTGGCCCGTTGGGCCGATCACGCATCAATACACATTAAAAAATCTCGTGGGTTCGCCGCTTCCCCAGGGCGTTGCCCTGGGCTGGGAGAACCGGTGCCCCTTCGGGGCAAAAACGAACCGGAACGCTACCCCGTCTTTTCTCCGAGCCAGTCGAGCAACTTTCGCCATTCGCCCGTCTCATTATCGGCGCCGCCCCATCGGATGTGTGTGAACAAAGTAAATGCGGGATACCCAAGCGTCTCCGTCTTGACAGCCCACTTGTACCGTTCGCCTTCCGCGAGCGTTATGTAGCAGCACTCAATCTTAACATTCATCTTGTCGTTGACCTTGGCGATCTTCTCGAAGTTGGCCCTTATACTTTCGACGGCGGATTTCCCGAAAGAACCGGAGTTCTTTATCTCGAACGCGACGAGAACGTCGCTTGGCTGGTAGAGGCACCCAAACCGTGGTGCCACGCCCGGCCTGACAACAAGCAAGTCAAACTCAATCGGAACTCCACGAATGAAACTGTCTCTTGGAGAGACGTTACACCCGGCATCCTTAATCGCCTCGCGAAGCACTTCGATCGTGACCGCACCGGCACACTTTCCACACTTCAAGCCAAAATCGTCTTTGGCTGCCCTAACGCTATCAAGTATCTGCTTTGCTTCCATCGCTACACCGTCACCGTCTCCTTTGTCGGCGCGTATCGCCCCTGAAACTCCGCAATCGCTTTCTCGACCGTGGCGGCTGCCGCGTCATCTAGCTGCTTGCTGTCGGTGATCTTCTGCCACAACTCTTTCTTCTCTTCGTGAATGAACTTCAAGAAGCCCTCTTCCCAGGCGTGAACCTCGGCCAGCGGCACCTTGTCGAGATAGCCGTGCGTGCCGACGTAAATGCTCAACACCTGGTCGGTGACGTGCATCGGCCTGCAAAGGCCCTGCTTCAGCAACTCGGTCATGCGATAGCCGCGGTCGAGCCGCGATTGCGTGGCGGCGTCGAGGTCGGTGCCCAATTGAGCGAAGGCTTCCAACTCGCGGAACGAGGCCAGGTCGAGCCGCAGGCCGCCGGCCACCCTCTTCATCGCCGCCACTTGCGCGGCGCCGCCGACGCGGGAAACCGAAATGCCCACGTTCATCGCCGGCCGCTGACCGGCGAAAAACAGGTCGGGCTGAAGGTAGATCTGTCCGTCGGTGATCGAAATCACGTTGGTGGGAATGTAGGCCGACACCTCGCCTTCGAGCGTCTCGACGATCGGCAGCGCGGTCAATGAGCCCGCCCCGCGCTCGTCGCTCAGCTTGGCCGCCCGCTCCAGCAGCCGGCTGTGACAATAAAAAATGTCGCCCGGATACGCCTCGCGGCCCGGCGGACGCCGCATCAGCAGCGAAATCTGCCGATAGGCGGCCGCCTGTTTCGAAAGATCGTCGTAGATGATGATCGCGTCCTGCCCCTTGTACGTGAAATACTCGGCCATCGCGCAGCCAGCGTAGGGGGCGACGTATTGCAGCGGGGCCGGGTCGCTCGCCCCGGCGACGACCACCGTCGTGTAGGCCATCGCGCCGTGCTTCCGCAGCAGCTCGATCAGCCCGGCCACGGTCGATTCCTTCTGCCCGATGGCCACGTAAAAACACTTCACACCGGTGTCTTTTTGGTTGAGAATCGTGTCGATGCAGATGGCAGTCTTGCCGGTTTTGCGGTCGCCGATGATCAGTTCGCGCTGGCCGCGTCCGATGGGGGTCATCGAGTCGATCGCCTTGATGCCGGTTTGCAGCGGCACGTTGACCGGCTGACGCTCGGCCACGCCGGGGGCGTCCGATTCGACCGGCCGGCGCTCGGTGGTGGCGATCGGGCCGCCGCCGTCCAACGGATTGCCCAGCGGGTCGATCACGCGGCCCAAGACGGCGTCGCCGACCGGCACCGAGAGCAAGCGGCCGGTGCTGCGGACTTCGTCCCCCTCGTTGATCGAGAGGAAATCGCCGAGGATGATCACGCCGACGGAGTTCTCTTCGAGGTTGAACGCCAATCCGTTGATGCCGCCGGGGAACTCGACCATTTCGCCCGACATCACGCCCGACAGGCCGTAGACCCGCGCGATGCCGTCGCCCACCTCGATCACGCGGCCGACCTCGCGAACGTCGATGCGCGATTCGAACTGCTCAATTTCCTGCTGGATTACGGAAGCGATCTCGTCGGCTTTGAATTTCATGGGCGCTCCTGTCGCTCACTTTTCGGCGGAGGTTTTGCAGTTGATTGGCGATTGAGCCGTCGTAAATCATGTCGCCGACGCGAAGCACCGCGCCGCCGATCAGGCTCGAATCGACCTTTTGCTCGATGATCGGCTCGCCTTCGAGCTTGCCGCGCAGCTCGGCGGCGATTTGCGCGGCCATCTCGGCGGTGACCGGCTCGGCGGTGGTCAGCAGCACGGGAATGCGGCGACGCAGCTTGTCGTAGGCCACGTGCGTTTGGCAGTGGATCGCCCGCAGACAATCGAGCCGTCCGTGCCGGGCGACGACCTTCAGGAAGTTGACCAGCAGCGGAGAGACGCGGCCGCCGAGCGTCTTGTCGATCAGCGTCTCCTTTTCTTCGGGCAACACCAGGATCGAGTCGAAGACGGCCTCCAACCTCGGGTGGCGTCCGATCACTTCGGCCATCACCGCGTCGAACTCGTCGATCGCCGCCGCCGTCTGCCCGGCGCGCTCGGTCGCGGCCAAGCAGCGCCTTCGCGTAAACGTCGGCGATGTGCTCGGCCCCGACGTCGGCCTCCATTTCGGCCGCGGCGCGGGCGTGCTCGGCGGTGATGTCGCGGGATTCAGACATTGGTTAATGGAAAATGACGAAGCACGAATGACGAAGGACGAAAAGAATGACGAAGACCAAATGACGAATGACGAATTCGGTCTTCGTCATTCGTGCTTCTTTCGTCATTCGTCATTCGTGCTTCGTCATTCATTTTCGCTTCAGTTTCTGCTGACGGTAAACCCGCTGACGGCCTGCTCGATCAACTTCGAATGATCGGCGGGATTGAGCTTGGCGCGGACGATCTTGCCGGCCAGCTCGACCGCCATCGCGGCGCTCTGGTCGGCCAGGTTTTTGACGGCGGCATCGGCGGCGGCCTCGATCTGTCTTACCCCTCGGGCATGTTCGGCCGCGGCCTCTTCTTTCGCCTTGTCGAGCAGTTCGCGGCCGAGCTTTTCGGCGTCGCGGCGGCCCTGGTCGAGGATGCCGCGGACTTCATTCTTGGCGTCGGCGAGCTTCTGCTGGTAGTCGGCCAGCACGTCCTTGGCCTTCTGGTTGGCGGCCTCCGCCTCGGCGATCTGGTCCGCGATGCCCTTCTCCCGCTTGTCGAGCGCGGCGGCCAGCGGTCCCCAGGCATACTTCCAGAGCACCGCCACCAGGCAGATAAAGACGACCGCGGTCCACAGGGCAAGATCCCTCTCCAACGCCGACGGAGAAAACGGGTTTAGGCCGGCTCCCTCGTCCGATGACGGGCCGGCCGCCAGGATCGGCGCGGCAGCCATCAGGTTGATCGCCACGACCCAAAGGCAACAATAGGCTCGTTTCCACATCGTATGGCCACCTGCTGCAAGGGGCGAAGGGGACGGTCCCCGGTTCGTTACCGGAACAAATTGATCAAGCACACGACAATGGCCAACAGCGCGATGCCTTCGATCATGGCCGCCGTAATCAGCATGGCGGTTTGGATGTTGCCGGCGACCTCGGGCTGGCGGGCCATGCTTTCGACGGCGCCGAACCGATCAGCCCAATGCCGAAGCCGGCGCCGAGGGTCACCAGGCCCGCACCAAACGCCGCCCCCGCCAAGATCAGCAGGCTGGGCCCGGCCGGCGCCTTCGCACCTTCTGCCGCCGGCTGGTCGCCCGTTGCCGCCTTGTCGGCTGGCGCCGCCGTCTGGTCGGCCGCCAGCAGCAACGCCGGGGCGCCCGCGGTCAACGCCGCCATTACGAGCAATACTGCAATCTTCAACAACCTGTTCACTGCATTTATCTCCTTCAGAAGAACGAAAAACGGTTACTTTCGTACGTCAATCGCCACGATCCGCCGCGGCAGCAATCCTCATCTCTTTAGTGCTGATGAACGGCCATGCCGATGAACAACGCCGCCAGAAACGAGAAAACGTAGGCCTGCAAGAAGGCCACGAACAATTCCAACATGCTGATGGCCGTTGCCCCGACCACCGTGACCGGCATGACGCCGAGCCACAACAACGAGCCCGCCACCGCGGGTATGAATCCGATGATGATGGCAAGCCCCAAGTGGCCGCCGAACATGTTGGCCAGCAGACGCACGGCCAACACGCTGTAGCGGATCACCATCCCCACGATTTCCAGCACCAGCAGCATCGGCACCAGCACGACCTTCAGGCCGAACGATACTTCCATGGGTGGGCACAACCCCGTCCAAAACCGGATCAGCCCGTACTTCTTCATGCCCGCCCCGATGCCGACCAGGAACGTCACGAACGCCAGGGGAGCGGTCACGCTCAGGGCGGCCGTCGGCGAGCCGAGCCCAGGGACCAGGCCCATCAGATTGCAAAACAGGATGAAGAAGAACAGAGTGAGAATGAAGGGCAGGAAGCGGTCGGCGTCGTGCCGCCCGATGCCGGGCCGAACCACCGCGTCGCGGATGAACAGGACGACCGCCTCGAACATGTTCCAGAACCGCCCTTTGGGCGGCCGCCCGTTGGCCAATTTTCGGGCAAGCGGCACGAAAATGAGGATCATCAAGATCGCCGCCAGAAGCTCCAAAACCATGAACCGCGTGATCTGATGGCCGAAAACCGTCCGCAGATGCCACTCGATGCCGAACGGCAGATCGAAGACGTTGCCGTCGTTGACGTGCTTGGCGAGTTTGGACGGGTCAAGGTTCATCGCGTTCTCGCTCCGGCGGACGACGGGGGCGCGGGGGCTTCGTCAGCCGCACCAGACTCAATGTCGCCGTCACAAAACCGAGGATCGCCCCCAAAATGAGGAACAGCGGCAGCACATGCAGCCGGTGATCCAGCCAGTATCCGATCAAAACCGGGACGACCAACTCAAGCGAGATTGACGTGATTCGCGCCGACCACTGATAGGCCAACGCAAACGGCGACCGGTCATCGCGTTGTTCCGTCACGGCAGGTGACTGGCTTACGGAACCAGTTGGAACCAGCAAGGTGGTAAACCAGATACTCTATTGCGGTTGCATTCCGATGTCAACGATCCATTTCAAAATGCACTCGTTCTGGGGTGTGGCGAGATTCCCTGGCGATGCCACAGGGCAGCGCCCTGGGAAGTCGGCGCCGAGAACAATGTTGCCGGCCCAACGGCCCAACCGTTCATCGACTCATTGGCCCGTTGGGCCGATACGTGAACCTGGTGGCTTCCATTCCCCAGGGCGTTGCCCTGAGCTGGGCGAACGGCAGGGCCTTCGGCCCATAAACTCGCTGCCGAGAATTCTCGCCACGCCCCTTTGAAACGCGAGCTGGTCGTTGGACCACGGGCCGATAGGCAATTGCTCCGGCGACTAATCTCCTCTAAAGTGGGGCCAGTGATCGCATTCCGTTGATTTTTTTCTGACATCTCGGCCGTTTCTTTCGCTTCGGTGTGTTCTCTGTAAATGATTGCAATAAAAAGAGTTATATCTTCTCCTGCCGCCGTCTTTCACCCGGCGGTGAGGCGAAAATCGTTGCAAGTTTTCGGCAATCTCGGTATAATCAAAGCTGAAGGTATTCCCTGCCTTGCCCGGCTTGCCGCCGAGCGCCTGCCTACCGCGGGAAGTACACTCCGGCGGCCTCGGACTGCCGCATGAGCCAGTGACATTAGCCTACCTGTCACGGACGATGCTTGAAGACAGCCGACTCGCACTGATGGCTCCGCGAGGTCGGTTAATCGGAGATGAGTGTCGCGATGACCACAGCAGATCTTAAGAGTCGAACCGTTCGGGACTTGGCGTCGATGGCCAAGCGGAAGAAAGTGCCCGGATGGCACGCTATGAAGAAAGAGGAGTTAGTTCACGCCCTAGTGCAGCACGCCAAGTCGCAGAGGGCTTCGCCGAGCGGAAATGGTCACAGCAAGCCGTCGGCATCCCACTCGCGGGCGGTGCGGTGTCTGGAGACAGATCAAGACGAAGCTGGCCGAAGCCAAAGACCTTACGTTCCGAAGCGTTCCCGACAGGGACGACTTTACCAAAGACCGCCTGGTCGTGATGGTCCGCGATCCCTATTGGCTCCACGTGTATTGGGAGTTGAGTCGGAAGAGCGTCGAGCGGGCGAAGGTTGCCCTGGGGCCATACTGGCACGGCGCCCGACCCATCTTGCGGCTATGTGAGGTGCTTCGCGACGGCACGACCACTTCCAGCCGGCAGCTTGTTCGGGACGTGGAAATCCATGGCGGGGTGAATAACTGGTACATTGACGTATATAATCCTCCGAAAACCTACCAGCTCGACATCGGCTATCTGGCGGCAGACGGCAGGTTTTACTGTCTGGCGCGGAGCAACGTGGTAAGCACGCCCGCCGCGGCCGTCGGCGACGCTTTCGACCGAAATTGGGCCGACGTGGCCAAGGATTTCGATCGGATTTTCGCCCTAAGCGGCGGCTATAGCGAGCCGGCAGGCAACGGCGACCTGAAAGAGGTGCTCGAGGAACGGCTTCAGCGGCCGGTCGGCGATCCGGTCGCCCTGCAATTCGGTCCTGGAGCGGCCGGTCATCAGGCGCATGGCGCCGGTTTCGATTTTCAGGTCGATGCCGAATTGATCGTTCACGGCGTGACCCATCCCGACGCCCACGTCACCCTCCGCGGCGAGCCGGTGAAGATTCGCGACGACGGCACGTTTGCCGTCCGCCTCAATCTGCCGGATCGCCGGCACGTGCTGCCGATGGTCGCCAGCAGCCGCGACGGCGGGCAACAGCGCACGATCGTCTTGGCCGTCGATCGCAACACGAAGATCATGGAGCCGGTGGGCGACGATCCGGTCGAGTGAGAGGGCGAAGCCCTCGGCCTTGAGCGCTTGGCCTTCCCCCTTCCTTCCTCCCCCTTCCTTCCCGTACAATGCCGACATGTCCAACGACCTGTCGAAAGTTCTCGGCGATTGGGAGTTCCGGCCCGACGAGGTGCTCGTGCGGATCGTTCCCGGCGACGACGGCCGGGGCAAGGTCCAGTTGCGGGTAGACCTGGGCATTCTGCAAATGGAGATGGACGGCCGGCCCGACGGGCATCGCCCCGAAGGCTTCGAGTCGTGGTTGGATTACTACGAATACTTGCAGCAGGCGCACGACGAGACGCATCCCGATGCGGCCGCTTTCCAGTTGAGCGAGGAGGACTGCCTGCGGCTGTGGCGCGAGGCGGTTCAATACTACCATCGCTACTTGAGTTTCTGGCACTTGGAACTGTTTGAATTGTGCGCCCGCGACACCGCGCGGAACCTGCGGTTGTTCGCCTTCGTGCGGGCCCATGCCTCGGAGGATCGCCACAAGCTGCAATTCGATCAGTGGCGGCCCTATGCCTTGATGATGCACGCCCGCGCCGTGGCCACGCCGTTGGTGCAGCAGCGGCTTTACGAGGAGGGCCTCCGGGCGATCGAGTCGGGCATCGAGGCGATCCGCGAGTTCCTCGACGATTACGACCAGAGCCACCGCGCCGAGGAGTGCGTCGAGCTGGTCAGCCTGGAGAAATGGCGCGAGGAGATTCTCTCGAAGGAGCAGCGTGCCGCGGCCGCCCGGCCGAAAAGCGCCATGCAGATCCTCCGCCAGAAGCTCGACGAGGCCATCGCCGCCGAAGAGTTCGAGGAAGCCGCCAAGCTGCGGGATCAAATCCGAAAACTCGGCGAGGAGAAACGATAGGACGGCAAATCGTCTCGCGAGAGTGGATAAACGAAGAGCAAATCTGCGATTGGCTGGACGAGTACCGAACAAGAAACATGGTGGTTGGCTGACGTTTCGAAAGTGTCCTGCAATTAGCGCCATGAGTACGCCATTATGGATCTGCATCGCAACCTTTTCTACGGCTATCGTGGCCCTGTTGCGGACAACGCCGACCGCGACCCGCAGCTTGAGAACAACGTAACAAAGGCGTTCATCAATACGTTGGCACTCGGCGGCGAGACCGTCTGGCGTCCGTTCTTGGCAGAACTCGGCGTTGCCGACGCAAAAGGAGCCGAATTTCTATTGCAGCGACATAATCTCCCATTGGGGCTCGCAGCACACAAATCACATCGCGTCCTGCTAGGCATTTCCAAGAAGAAATCGCATTGGTCACCCGGTATGGATGCCGAGGGGACGAATGAGAGCGTTCCCGATGCGTGGGTGTATGGCAACAAATTTGCCATTCTTGTGGAAAGCAAAGTAAACAACGCCGATTTCTCACGGGGACAAATGTCGCATCATTATGAGTTGCTGTGTTCCTCGGAACACAAACCACCGAAAGTCATCTTGAAGACTTGGCTCGATATCTGTGGTGTCTTTCGCGGGCTATTGCCTAACCTGGACGGTGTGGCACGACTCCTGGTAGAGCAGTTCATCCAGTTCTTGGAGTACAGCGATATGAGTGGATTTACCGGATTCCGGCCAGAACACTTCAATTACTTCGTCTTGCCCGACGACAATGACAACGACGCTCGACGCTGGATACGCAATCAGGTGCGCGGTTTTGCTGAACACGTGCAGAGGCAACTACATAAACTTGATGGGAACTTCTACGAGAACTACGATGTCGGCAACCTCAAGCCCTCTGCTTCGTCCTGTTGGGTCGCTTTTGGCCCCGCCGGGGACACGTATCGCAAGGTTACGCACCAGTCGCTATCGCTACGGGCGAATGGTCTGAGTGTATTCGTCAACACGGAACTCAAGTCAGCCACGAACCGACTCAAGGCAGTACTAAGAAACTCCGCGGACACGCTTAGAGCAGCGTTGCGGAAACTGCACATTTCCATGCCATTTGAGATCGTCTTGGAGGAAAAGAAGCTGCTTCGACCCAGAGTGTGCGAGGAGACGCTGAAAATGCGTCTTCACTCATCGCTGTTAACGGAGGCGGACAGCGCCAGTACGGGCTCCGAAAATGTTGTGTGAACAGCTTTCACTCAAACGTGCCAACATCTACCACTCCCATACGTACATATCGACCGATTCATACTGCCACGCGAACTCTCTGATCGCGGTGCGGACGTGGCAGTTCAACAAGTTGTAGAAATCTTCAAGCACAACCATGCCGTGGTGAGATTGCTGAATCAAGCCGATTTGTGAAGTCTCTTCCGGATTCCATCACGGTTCCGGCTTCGCGTGGAATCCGATTTGCCGCCGTGGCGACTCCGGTGGATTCATCAGTTGCCGGAAGGCGTCAAACACGATCTTGAATTGACCGTCGTACTTCTTCTCCATCTCATCGACCTTGCGAGCTAGTTCAGCGTGTGCGTTTAGCATCTCGCGCATTCGCACAAAGGCGCGAACCACCAGAATGCTCGCGTGAATCGCCGTCGGACTGTTCAGCACGTTCGCAGCCATTACAGCACCATACTCAGTGAACACGAAAGGCAGTTTTCGCCGTCCTCCGTGGCCGGTTCTTGATGTTGCATTTTGCAACATCAAGGCGCAACCTCTTGTTGTGTAAGAGTATAGGCAAAATCGTCTGGAAAGCGATCGCGGTTTCGCCTCACCTGTTGATTTAGCCGTGTCGTCGCCACGCCGTAGATGGCAGCGAGATCGGTGTCGAGAATGACTCTCTGTCCGTGAATCGTCAGAATGGACTTCTCGATCGCTTCGACCGGGATTGATGAGTGCTTCTTCGCCATCGTAGCCACGCCTGAAAGACTGCGATCTCTCTTCTCGCCCTATTCTACCACGAAGCTTCCCACTCGCCAATCCGTGGGGGGCAAAGCCCATTCTTGACGTTAGCCCAGGGCACGCCTATGATGAAAACGTCATGACGCCTGTTGCAAAAATAACGATGGCCGAACTGTCTTCCCCGCATGATTCTCCTTCGCAGCCTCAGTGATATTCCCGACTCGCTGCGCGGCGGCGCGGTGGCAATCGGCAATTTCGACGGCGTTCACCTGGGCCATGCTCGCTTGATCGAGCGATTGCGGGCGATGGCCGCGCACGTCGGCGGGCCGGCGGTGGTGTTCACCTTCGAGCCATCGCCGACGCGAATCCTTCGACCCGACGCCGCCCCCGAGCCGCTGCTGTGGCTGGATCGGAAGCTCGAAATCCTCGCGGAACTCGGCGCAGAGGCCGTGGTGGCATATCCCACCGACAAGGGCTTCCTGGAAATGGAAGCTCGCCAGTTCTTCGACCGCGTCGTCCGCGATCGGTTGGCGGCGCGGGCGATGGTCGAGGGGCCGAACTTTTTCTTCGGCCGCAATCGCGCCGGCAACGTCGAGGTCTTGCGGCAATTCTGTGCCGAAGCCGACATGCCGTTCGAGGTCGCCTCGCCCGTCGAGGTCGGCGGCCAGATCGTTTCCAGCTCGCGGGTTCGTTCGCTAGTGATGGCGGGACGGCTGGAAGAGGCCCGCGCGATGCTCGGCCGGCCCCATCGCATCCGCGGCATTGTCGTTCGCGGATCGGGCCGAGGGGCCAGACTCGGCTATCCGACCGCCAACATCGGCCAGATCGACACGCTCCTGCCCGGCGAGGGGATTTACGCCGCCCAGGCACGTATCCGGCACACGCCGTGTGCCGAAATGGGAACCGGCACACGGCGTGTGCCGGATACTATACCGGATACCGACGTTTGGCGTCCCGCGGCCGTCAGTTTGGGGCCGAACCCGACATTCGATGAAGGATCGTTGAAGGTCGAGGCGTACATCATCGGATTCCAAGGCGACATCTATGGGCAGCCGGTGGAGGTTGACTTTCTCGCCCGATTGAGGGACATTAAGCGATTCGCGTCGGTCGAGGCCCTGCTGGCGCAGATGGCCCGCGACGTGGAACGAACCAGCGAGATTTGCCGTTGAAAGTGATTCCTTGGTCCCGCTTCGTCGAGATCGTTCAAACCCATCAGCGGTTCGTGCTGACCACTCATGTTCGGCCGGACGGCGACGCCTTCGGCAGCGAGTTGGCGATGGCGGCGATTCTGGAGGTGCTCGGCAAGGACGTGCTCCTCTGCAACGACTTTGCCGTCCCGCCGAGCTTGCGGTTCCTCGACCCCGCCCAGAAACACCGCCAACTCGGCGTCGATGTCTCGGCCGAGCAACTCGGCGACCGCGAGGTGTTGATCGTTCTCGACACCACGGCTTGGGCTCAACTCGGCGCGATGGCCGACGTGATAAAGACCAGCAAGGCGATTAAGGTCGTGATCGATCATCATGTCAGCGGCGACGATTTGGGCGCCGAGTTGTTCAAGGACGTGGACGCCGAGGCCACCGGCCGATTGGTGATCGAGTGCGGCCGATCGCTTGGGAGTGCCGGTTGGGCCGCAGATCGCCGTGCCCGCCCTGGTGGCCCTCACGACCGACACCGGCTGGTTCCGCTTCAGTTCGACCAAGGCCGACACCTTGCGGCTGGCCGCCCGGCTGGTCGAAGCCGGGGCAAAGCCGGACCAGCTCTACAAGGAACTTTACGAAGACGACTCTCACGCCCGTCTGCAACTGATCGGCCGGGCGCTGGTCCACACGCAAAGCGAGCTATCCGGGCGATTGATCCACACGTGGCTCGATCGAGCGGATTTCGAGGCCTGCGGCGCCTTGCCCTCCGACAGCGAAGACATCATCAACCTGACGCTTTCCGTCGGCGGAACGCAGGTGGCGGTGATCCTGGTCGAGCAGCCCAAGGGAGGTTTCAAGATCAGTCTCCGCAGCCGCTGCGAGGTGGATTGCAGCAAGATCGCCGAGCGGTTTGGCGGCGGCGGACATAAGAAGGCCGCCGGGGCATTCATCAACGAGCCGCTCGACGCCGCGAGGGCGAAAGTGCTCGACGCGGTGCGTGCGGCGATGAACAAGAGAGGGGGAGATTAGGAGACGAGGAGACGGGGAGATGAAGATGTTACTCCCGCCATTTACCATGAAGAACTCGCCCTCCCCATGCTGCTGTCAAAATGACACGTCCAGCGATCATGACAATCGCCGCGGTTTTCTGGGAAAAGCCGCGGCCGTCGCTTGCGGTGCCGTGGCGCTGGCGACTCCGGTCGTCGCGGGCGTTGTCGCGTTTCTGAATCCCTTGCGGCAGAAGAGCCAAGGCGGCGAGTTCATGCGGCTGGTTTCCTTGGGAACGATACCGGAAGACGGCACGCCGCTGAAAACCCCCGTCATCGCCGATCGCACCGACGCCTGGAGCCGCTTTCCGGCCGAACCGATCGGGGCCGTGTTTCTCCGTCGAGCCGGCGGCGGCGTCGCGGCGTTGCAGGTCATCTGTCCGCACGCCGGCTGCTCGATCAACTACGACGCCGCGGGCCGCAAGTACTTCTGCCCCTGCCACGCGGCCAGTTTCGACCTGGCGGGCAAACGGACCGACGCCACCTCGCCCAGCCCCCGCGACATGGACTCGTTGGAAGTCGAGATTCGCAATAAGAACGAAGTCTGGGTGAAGTTCCAAACGTTCGGCGTCGGCACGGCGAAGAAAGTTGCACAAGCATGAAGGAAAACGCGCCAACGAATTGTCTTCGCACCGTTTGTTCGTGCATGATCCATAAGCCGCTTGCGGCTTCGCACGAGCGCCCAACAATAGAACAATCTCACGACGAATTCAGGTAATGAAATCACTCCTTTCCTGGTTCAACGATCGCACCGGATTCGGCGACTGGCTGCGGCCGCTTGGCCGACTCGCCGATTCCGGGCGGGGCGTGCTGTTGCAGGGTCTGGCCGTGCGTCATCGCGTTCCTCTTCTGCGTCCAGGCGATCACCGGCTTCTTCCTCTGGGCCTACTATAGCCCCAGCGCCCAGACCGCGTGGGAAAGCGTCTACTTCATCCAAAACGAGGTCGCCGGCGGCTGGCTGCTTCGGGCGATCCATCACTACTCGGCCCACGTGCTCTTGGCCGTGCTGATCATCGCCGTCGTGCAAAGCATTTTGGCCCGCGCGTATCGAGCGCCGCGGGAATTGGTGTTTTGGGCCACCGTGGGGCTCGGGCTGTTCGCCCTGGCGGCCGTCTTGACCGGCGACCTGCTCTCCTGGGACCAAAACGGCTACGCCGCGACCAAGACGCGAACCGGCTTCCTCACCTTTCTGCCGCTGGGTGGGCGACAGTCTGCTGAAAATCGCCATCGGCGGCCCCGGCCCCGCGCTGGGCAGCCTCTCGCTGACTCGCTTCTTCGCCATGCACGTCGGCCTGTTCGGCGGCGGCTTTCTTGTTGCTGTTGATCGTTCGCAGCGTGCTGGCCCGGCGAGCCAATGCGAAGATTGTTGCCGCCGGGGAAGCCGGCGGTTGTTGTAGCAGTCGCGCCGCCGCCCCGTATTGGCCCGCTCAAGCCTGGCGGGGCGCAGCGGCATGTTTGATCGCGATGGCGGTGGTTCTGCTGTTGGCCTGCCACAACGGCATGCGGCCACCGCAGGCCGGCGCGCCGCTGCTGTCGCCCGCCGACACCAACCCGCTGAATGCCTACGACGCCGCGCGGCCCGAGTGGTTCCTGGTGGGCGTGTATGAGTTTTCGCACCTTTTTCCAGGCGAATGGGGCATCGTTCCGATCTTCATCGTCCCCGGCCTGCTGCTAGTGATCGTGCTGGCCATGCCGTTTGTGGGCAAGCATTGGATCGGCCAGAGTTTCAACGTGCTCTTCACGCTGCTGTTGCTGGGGGGCGTGGTTTGGTTGACGCATCAATCCTACGCAAAAGATCGTGCACGATCCGGCCCAGCAAAAGGCGATTGCCGTCGAGCTGTGGCGGGCCAATCGCGTCTGCCAACTGATCCGGCACAACCAGGGCATCCCGCCCAGCGGCGCGCTTGAGCCTGCTGCAACACGATCCGAAGGCCGAAGGGCCGCGGCTGTTCGCCCAACAGTGTGGCAGTTGCCACAATCACGCTGCGCGAGGCGGTGCGAAGAACATTGTCCAAGATATGTCCATCGAAAAGCCGACCGCGCCGAATCTCGCCGGCTATGCCAGCCGACGCTGGATCGCCGGCCTGCTCGATCCCAAGCAGATCAGCGGGCCAAACTACTTCGGCGGCACGAAGCTCCGCGGCGGGGACATGCCCGGCTTCGTCAAAGAGACGTTCAGCGACGCCGACGCCGAGCAGAAGAAGAACATCGAGAAGGTCGTTGCCGCCCTATCGGCCGAGGCCCATTTGCCCTCCCAAAAAATGCTCGATGCGAAGGACGCGAAGATCATCGAAGAAGGCCGTAAGCTGATCGTTGACGACTTCGGCTGCACGAACTGCCACAAGTTCCATGAAAAGGGCTCGCCGGGTTCGGCTCCCCAGTTGACCGGCTATGGCTCGCCCGAGTGGATCGCCGGCATCGTCAGCAATCCGGCCAGCCGGCGTTTCTACGGCAAGCTCAACGACCGCATGCCCGCCTACGCGGCCTCGGACGATCCGGCCCAGAACACGCTAACCGCCGAGCAGATCAAACTGCTGGCCGATTGGCTCCGCGGCGAGTGGTATGAGAAAGAATGATGAATGATGAATGCCAATTGATGCCTGTTGATTTGCCATGAAGAAGACTCTTCGCACCTTTATTGCCGTCGAGATCACGCAGGCCATCCGCAGCCGGGCGGGCGAGTTGATCGCCGCGCTGGCCGCTACGCCGGCCGATGTGAAATGGGTTGAACCGCACAATCTGCACCTGACGCTGAAGTTCTTGGGCGACGTGCAACAGCAGGAGATTGCCCGGGTTTGCCAGGCGATGGCCCGCGGGGCGGCCGAGGTCGAACCGTTCGAGTTGGACGTTCGCGGCGCCGGGGCGTTTCCCAATGCCGCCCGGCCCCACACGGTCTGGCTCGGGACCGGCGGCGGTTCCGAGCCGATGGTCGTGCTGCACGACCACGTCGAGGCTGCCCTAGCCAAATTGGGCTACCGCGAGGAACATCGGCGATTCCAAACCCATCTGACCATCGGCCGAGTTCGCGGCATGGGCCCCGGCATCGCCGAACTCGGTCATTTGCTCCAGCAACAGGCCGATTTCGCGGCCGGCCGGATGACGGTGGGCAAGATCACCCTTTTCGCCAGTACACTCACGCCAAATGGCCCAATTTACGAGGTTCTGGGCACAGCGCCCTTAGGTGAGTAGACTGCTCTTGTCGGTCTGGCGCTGCCGGCGTACATTGTAGCGTTCTCGCTCGCTCTCCCTTAAGGACAGGGAGTCTCGGGGAACGGGGCAGTCGCGTCAAAGAGGATCGTGTCAGACGCCTGGAGACGGATGCCATGAGTTCTGGCCACGAGAAATACGTTGCCCCTTCGGATGGGCAAGACGATTCCGCGCAGACCGCCGTAGCGGAGTCGCTCGGCGCCGCGGAGTCGTTGCGGACGCCGGTTCGCCGGGCGATCCGGCAAACGCGGCAGTGGCTGCTGGCCCAGCAGGCCGCCGACGGCTCGTGGTGCGCCGAACTGGAAGGCGACACCATTCTAGAGAGCGAAACGATCCTGCTGCTGGCGTTTCTCGGCCATGAGGATTCCGAGTTTGCCCGCCGCTGCGCCGCGTACCTTGTCGAGAGACAGCTTCCCAGCGGCGGCTGGGCACTATACCCCGACGGCGCCATCGAGATTAGCGGCAGCGTCAAGGCCTATTTCGCCCTGAAGCTGACCGGCCACCATCCGAACGCCGAGTACATGCGCCGCGCTCGCA
The DNA here is from genome assembly GCA_963719005.1 of uncultured Planctomycetia bacterium. Classification (GTDB taxonomy): domain Bacteria; phylum Planctomycetota; class Planctomycetia; order Pirellulales; family Thermoguttaceae. Next base: position 86,339 of record CAVRAR010000008.1, on the reverse strand, counting down.
AGGCGATCTTGGCCCACGGCGGCGCCGACGCGGTGAACAGCTTCACGCGGTTCTACCTGGCCCTTCTCGGGCAGATTTCCTACGAGCAATGTCCAGCCGTTCCACCCGAGGCGGTGCTGCTGCCCAAGTGGTTCCCAATCAATCTCTACCGCGTGAGTGCGTGGTCGCGGACGATCATCGTGCCGTTGTCGATCATCTCGGCGTCTCGGCCGGTGCGGCGGATCGAGCCGAGGCTCGGCATTCGCGAGCTGTTCTTGCGCGAGCCGCAGGACTGGCCGCCGCTGCGCTGCCCCGGTCTGTCGGGCGGCAGCGGGCCGCTGAGTTGGGACCGCTTCTTCCGCACGATCGACCGTCTGGCAAAATGGTGCCAGCGTCGCCGACTGCTGCCGTTTCGTCGCAAGGCCCTGGCCGCCGCCGAGCGTTGGATGCGCATGCGCTTCGACCGCAGCGACGGCCTCGGCGCGATCTATCCGCCGATGGTTTGGAGCATCATCGCGCTAAAGTGTCTGGGCTATCCCGACGACAGCCCCGAGATGCAGTATTGCCGCGAGGAATTGCAGAAGCTGGTGATCGAGGACCAAGAGGCCGGAACCGCCCGGCTCCAGCCCTGCAAGTCGCCCGTCTGGGACACGGCGATTGCGGTCCGGGCGTTGGCGGCCAGCGGCGTGCAGCCCGACGATCCCGCCATGCACCGGGCGATCGACTGGCTGTTGGACCGACAGATCAAACGGCGGGGCGATTGGACCGAGACGGTCGCGGCCGAGCCGGGCGGCTGGGCCTTCGAGTACGCCAACGACTTCTATCCCGACAACGACGATACGGCCATGGTGTTGATGGCCTTGCAAACGCAATTCTCTGGCGGCCCAGCGACGCGCGACGCCTTGCCGCACGGGGACTGTCCCGATTTTCGCGGGCACCGCGGCGAAGCCGTGGTCGACGAAAATGGGACTGTCCCCTTCGCCGGCCTCGACACTGCCTTTAACGCTGCATGTCCCTTTGCCCCTTTGCCGGCGGGGTCGTCGGCCGAAGACCAGCAGCGCGTGGCCCAACTCGACGACGTTGTGTCGGCGATCAATCTCGGGCGGCAGTGGGTGCTGGCGATGCAGAACCGCGACGGCGGCTGGGGGGCGTTCGATCGAAACAACCACCGCGAGTTCCTCTGCCACGTCCCCTTCGCCGATCACAACGCCATGATCGATCCCAGCACGCCCGATCTGGCCGGCCGCGTGCTGGAAGCCCTCGGCCGCTTGGGGCATCGGCGGGGCGAGCCGGCAGTAGATCGGGCTATCGCTTACATTCGCCGCCAACAGAACGACGACGGCAGTTGGTTCGGCCGTTGGGGCGTCAACTATATCTACGGCACCTGGCAGGCGATCACCGGCCTGGTCGCCGTCGGCGTGCCGAGCGACGATCCCGCCATCGTCTCCGCGGCCAATTGGCTCGTCGACCACCAACAGGCGTGCGGCGGCTGGGGCGAGTCGCCCGAAAGCTACGAGTCGCCGCAGCGTCGCGGCCGGGGCACGCCGACCGCCTCGCAAACCGCCTGGGCGATCCTGGGCCTGCTGGCCGCCGGAATGGAGCGCCATGCGGCCGTCGCACGCGGCATCCGCTATCTGACCGCGATGCAGAACGACGACGGCACCTGGGACGAAGCCGAATTCACCGGCACCGGCTTCCCCCGTGTGTTTTACCTGCGATACCACTACTACCCGATTTACTTCCCGCTCTTGGCGCTCTCGAATTGGGCGCTGAAGGTCGAGCCGAATCGGCAAGATCAGTGCGAAGCCGCAAGCGGCGGATTCTCACTAATTCGCAATCCCTGACCCCGTCCTCTCATGCGTTTTCCGTTCTCCCTAACCCGCTCGATGACCTCGTATTTGCTTCGCAAGCGTCTGGCGGGCGAAAAGAGGTTTCCGCTGGTCCTGATGCTCGAACCGCTGCACGCCTGCAACCTTTCCTGCACCGGCTGCGGACGAATCCGCGAATACGCCGACACGATGCACTCGCGGCTGTCGATCGAGCAATGCCTGGCCGCGGCCGAGGAGTGCGGGGCGCCGATCGTGAGCGTCTGCGGCGGCGAGCCGCTGATGTACCCCGAAATCGAAGTGCTCATCGAAAGCCTCGTTTCACGGCGGAAGCACGTTTACCTCTGCACCAACGGCACGCTGCTGGCCAAAAAAATCCACGGCCTTCGCCCCAGCAGCCGGCTGCTGATCAACGTGCATCTCGACGGCATGGAAGCGACGCACGACCGTCTGGTCGAGCGCGCCGGCGTGTTCGAGGAGGCGATCCACGGCATCGTCGCCGCGAAGTCCAGCGGCTTCATCGTCTGCACGAACACCACGGTCTACCGCGACACCGACATGGACGAAATCGCCGTGCTGTTCGACTATCTGCGCGAGTTGGACGTCGACGGTTTCATGATTTCGCCGGCCTTCGGCTATGCGGCGGTCTGCAACGTCGATTCCGCCGCCGCGGCCAATATCTTCATGACTCGCGACGAGGTTCACGCAAAATTCCGCGCCGCCCGGGCGACGTTGCAGCGATTCCGGCTGACGGCCTCGCCGATCTACATGGAATTCTGCGCGGCGAGCGCGATTTGACGTGCGCGGCCTGGGCGAACCCGACGTACAACGTCCGCGGCTGGCGAGGCCCTTGTTATCTGCTCGGCGACGCCCATTACAAGACCTACCGCGAGTTGGTCGACGCGACCGACTGGAGCCGGCTCGGGCCCGGCGGCGATCCGCGTTGCCAGCACTGCCTGACGCACTGCGGCTTCGAGCCGGCGGCCGTGTTGACCACGCAAAAGGGCTTCGGCGACGTGCTGCGGATGGCCGTTTGGCAGATGACGTAGTGGGTTGCCGTGGGCGGTGGAGCAATAGGACGCCTCGTTCCTCTACACGAATTGCGAGTAGTTGTCGAATATCCAGTCTTCGACGAGCGCCTGGAATTCAGCCGCCTTCTCCAAAAGCTCCTGGAGTTCCGTTTCGGTGACGACGTTGGCCAAGTTGTAGTCCACGAGGTTTCGTTTCTTTCGACAGGCGTTGAAGTACGTGGCAAACTTCGTGACAGGATTGCCCATCGCCAGTTCCAGGGCCAGAAACGTGTTCTCGTGATGGCCTTGTTTGGTGCTCACCCGGTAGCCGGCGCAGGCGATGGCCATCGTTGCCAGTTGTAGCGCGGCGTTATAGGCCGTGGCAAAGCGGCGGTCTTCCGAGAAGCCGGCCATCGACGCATCTTTCAGGTCACGGCCGACAACGGCCCGCAAACCGTCAATCTCCTGCTTGCTGGTCTTGTGGGCCTTGGCTCGGTTGGATGCGATGAGTTGCTGCCAGGTCATCTTGGCTCCCGAAGAGGAATAGTTTTTCGCCTTCTAGAACGTTTGTGAGGAAATGGTGGTTCTGCTTAAGCTTCGTTGTAAACTCCTCCAATGAGAACAGGATCGGGTTTACTTGACGGCCGAGCTTCTCCTCGGCCTTCTGTAGGGTGGGGGCGAGATCGGATAACGTGGCGACGCCGACAATTATCAAGTTGACATCGCTTTCTGAGATTTCCTCGGACGCGCGAAAGACCCGTAGACGAAAGCGACTTTGATCGACTCCTTGAACGAGTCGAGCGTCTCTCGCAGAACGTTGACAAGGCCCAAAGTCTTCGTCATGATGCCCTGGAGTTCACCGAGAATGGGGCAGTTCAGATCAGGCTTGAAGTAGACCTGTTTCCCTTCTTGTCTTCGCAGTAGGACGCCCGCCTGGACGAGCGAGTCCATCTCTCGTTGCAGGCTGGAGGGCGGAACCCCGATATGTCGTGCAAGATCCGCAAGAAACCACCACTTTTCCGGGTGCATGACGGTGGCTGCGAGCACCGCCCGGCGGGTTTTCGGCAAGAGTGCGGCGATCAATGATTTCTTACGCATATAGCGTATTCATATACGCAAAATGCGTATGTGTCAAGGGGAGCACGGCAAGATCGTCGATTTTCCTGGCAGCGGAAGTCCGACCAGGGGGCAAAAGCGGCACACCCTACTTGCCGCTTCGGGCGTTCGGATGGGACAATGGAACTGACGTGGGGCATTGAGCAACCGGTGCGAAAGGGCATCAAAGCGGCCCGGACCGTTGTGCTTAACGAAGGAGCGGCACTCTCGCCCTTTCAACTCCGACCTGCGGGAACACGAGAAATGATGAACGGTTCCCCGTTTGCAGCCGCGCCGAGCGGTTCTTGCATCACCGGTCTCGACTGGCTGATGATCGTCCTCTATTTCGGCCTGCTCTTGGGTGTCGGCTGGTGGGTCATCCGCAGGCGAAAGGACACCGCGGCCGACTATTTCCTGGCGGGCCGCAATCTCAGTTGGTGGGTCATCGGCGCGTCGATTTTCGCCTCGAACATCGGCTCGGAGCACGTCGTCGGCCTGGCCGGCTCCGGCGCGGTCGATGGCGTCGCCATGGCGCATTACGAACTGCACGCCTGGTGTCTATTGGTGCTGGCGTGGGTGTTCGTGCCGTTTTACGCCCGCTCGTTGGTGTTCACCATGCCCGAGTTTCTCGAGCGCCGGTTTTCGCCCGCCTCGCGCTACATGCTCTCGGTGGTGTCGCTGCTCACGTTCGTGGTCTCGAAGATCGCGGTAGGCATTTTCGCGGGCGGATTGGTGTTCGCCACGCTCCTGCCCGACGTGCATCTGAATCTGGCGGGCGTGCCGATCGACAGCTTTTGGATCGGCTCGGTGCTGGTGATCGTCTTGACCGGCCTTTATACGACGTTGGGTGGAATGCGGGCGGTCGCCTACAACGACGCGGTGCAAACCATCGTGTTGATTGTCGGCTCCGCCACGCTGACCGGCTACGGGCTCTATCAACTCGGCGGCTGGCACGAGCTGCGGCATCTCTGCGGCTCCAATATGTTCAACCTCTGGAAGCCGCTGATTCCGGCCGGCGTGGAAGGCACCTGGGCGCCGGTCAAAGAGAGCAACCGCATGGCGTGGTACTTTAATACGCAATACCCTTGGCTCGGCATGGCCATCTGCGCCCCGATTATCGGCCTGTGGTATTGGTGTACCGATCAGTACATCGTGCAGCGAGCCCTGGGTGCGCCGAACGAGCAGGTCGCGCGCCGCGGCAGCATCTTCGCCGCCTTCCTGAAGCTGTTTCCCGTCTACCTGTTCATCATCCCGGGCTTGATCTGGTTCGCACTGGCGAAGAGCCACAAATTGCCGGGTTTGGAGGAACTGGGTTTGGTGACGCCCGACGGCAAGCTCCTTCCCAATGCGTCGCAAGCGGCCTTCCCGTTGATGGTCAAACATCTGCTGCCGGCGGGTCTGCGCGGCATCGTGGTGGCTGGCTTGCTCTCCGCCCTGATGGGCTCGCTGGCCGGCGTGTTCAACGCATGCTCGACGCTATTCACGGTCGATCTCTATGCGAAGTGGAAGCCGCAGGCCACGCAGCATCAGTTGGTGCATATCGGCCGGCTGGCGACCGTCATCATGGTAGTCGTCGCCTTGCTCTGGATTCCCGTCATCAAAGGGGCGCATGGCCTGTACGACTATCTGCAGACCGTCCAGGGCTACCTGGCCCCGCCGATCTTCGTCGTCTTCTTCTTGGGCGTCGCATTCAAACGGCTCAATGCCAAGGGCTGCTTCGCTGCGATGGTGGTCGGTTTCGTGCTGGGCATCTTTCGGATGTTGGTTGACACGCCCGTCACCATGAAACTCGCCGGCTTCGAGCACGGCTACACGCCCGGCACGTTTCTCTGGATCGTCAACAACATCTATTTCCAGTACTTCAGCGTGCTGATCTGTCTGGTTTGCGTCGCCGTGATGATCGTTGTGAGCTATGCCACCCGGCCGCCGTCGTCGGAACAGATCCAGGGACTCACCTTCGGGACCGTCACCAAAGAACAGCGGCGTCAATCGCGGAGTAGTTGGGCCTGGCAGGAGGTTCTCGCGTCGGCGCTAATCGTAGCGGCCATCGCCGGAGCCTATCTCTACTTCACGGGCTGACAGCCGGCTGTTGCCGTGCCGCGGTTTCGCAAAAGGGCATCCGGGAATTGCGGCCGCGGAAAAGAGGCTGCAGGAGACGTCTCCCGACGCCGATCGCGGCGGCGCAAAGCAGACGCCGACGAGGGAGCGCGCCGCCCGTAACGGGAAGCCGGCTACACGATCGCCCGACGGCGGCGACGACAATAAGCGACGATGCCAACGGCGGCGACGCCGAGAAGGATGATAGTGGATGGCTCGGGCACGACCGTGACCGACTCGTTCGCGTCTACACCGTACTGCTCGGCAAGCTGCACCATCGCCGCATCGATCTCGTTAATGTAGAACGAAGGCGAGGTATCGTACGAAATATAGGGATACTGCCCGGGGGTCTCGTCCAAGAGGCTGTGCGTGCCGACCAGGGCCAACGTATTGCCGATTCTTACGAACGACGGGCCTCCGGAATCGCCTGTCTGAAGAGCAGCACTACCCGCGTCTCCATTATAAAAGTAACGATAACCCTGCGACGAATAGTCCGTTAACGCCTGCGGGTCAATGTCGCTGGACGTGAAGGAATTCGTGCCTAGTCGGTTGGGCAGCCCATAGACGAGGATCGACTGTCCTTGCTCGACATAAGTCGGATCGAGCACAGGGTAGTACACCTCCGACGTTATCGGGGTGCCGAGGATGCCGAGGAAAAGGTCGGTAGCTTGGCCCCCGACGACTATCGGCTCCCCGCCGAGAATCTTGTAGGAATGTGGGTCCGTCTGCGAGTTGCTGTCATAGAGCGTGACGCTCCCGCTGGCAGCAGCCCAGTGCCCGGCGCTTAGAAAGAAGTGGGGGGAGATCATCGTCGCCCAGTATGCATACGAAGCAGACTGGTTATCCAGCCCCACGCCCGAGAAATTCAGGCCGGCGCCGATGAACTCGCTGGAATTCGCGAAACGGTCGTAGAGTGGATTATCGTTACCGGTGCCAACGTATCCGCCAACCAACAAGTCGGCCGAGGATACCGAGACGGGGATGACGACCGCTGCAAGAGCAATCACAAGCAGAGCAAGACTTCGGGCAAGATTCACGATTGCCGACCCCTTTGCATGGTAATTGGAAATGGTTGAATTTCGCGCACGCTTCCCCGCGATTGTGTCGCTCGAGAACCGGCGCCGGACCGTTCGTGTTCTACTCAAGGTGGAAATAAGAGCCAGTCTGCGACGGACGCTCAGCACAAATGCCCTCGCAGACTGGAGCGGGAGCCCCCGCTTGCCAAGTCTGCCGCCAGCAAGAAAAGCCGCATGTCCGCCTCTTCCTCTTGTTCCTTATCCATTGATAGTAGTTGTTCTCCTGACAAAAATCAAGAAAGAATGCGGCAAAGGCAAGAAACCCATCCGAAATGGGGGGGCTGAGCCTCGCTAGTCCGGCGAATCGACGCCAGAGAGGCCGTTTGTCAGCCCCCGCAAATCGAGCCGTCGCACCAAAAAGGCGGGGCACAAGCATCAACAGACCGAGAACGCACCTAAACTCTTTCGCCACGGCAGGCCGATCACCTCTATAGCGGATTCTGTCGCGCCGTCGTTGTTTCCACGCAAGGGGGGGTATTCATGAAGCGGCTCTTAATCGCGTTGGCTTTGCCACTGTTGCTGACCGCGGGCCCCGTCCGAGCCGACCGGCCAGGGTCGCCCGGGTTGGGAATCGACTCCGCCGTCTCGTTCAGCGAGCTGAAAGTCACGCCGGATATGTGGTTCTACGACCAGGCCATGCGGCACTACAAGGATCCGAGGATGGCGGTCCGGGCGAACGCCGAGTTCCGCGCCGAACAACGGCAATTACGGCTGCAAAGCATGAAATGGTTCGGCTTCTCAAACAGCCGCCCGCGAGCCAGCAGCGACCCGTTCCACGGCGATTACTCGCCCGGCTGGGTTGCCAGTCCAGGGTTCTACCCGTCGCGCTGGAGCGGCGTGGGACAGTCTGGGTACTGATCGTCGCTGGAGTCTGGTAGCCCCGTTGGCTTGTCCAACCCTGTTTTCCGCACTGCTGGGCAAGCCGGCAGCGCCACGGCCCAGAAGCGTCCCCACTCACGAGGGGACTTACTGCAGAATCCGCCGCCGAAAACTCTCCCCGATGGCGATATTCTGGTTAACCGGCTGGCTCGGCCGATGATAAGGGGTGGACACGGCGGAACCAGTAGTCTAAAATGCAATGTTGCGCCCAAGAAATGGAGCAAAGCGTCGCGCGAGCCGGTTTTGGGAATGGTCGTTTTAACCCGAAGGAGAAATGAGTGGTCAAACTGACGTTGCGGGAACGGGAGTCAATACAAGAAGCGGTGCGTCGCTTCCGCAAGCTGGTGGAGCGGAGCGGGATCAAGAAAGAGATGCGTCGCCGCGAATATTATGAGAAACCCAGCGAAATCAAGCGGCGTGCCCGGCTGCGTGCCGAGCGCCGCTCCCGACGTGGCAGCACCATGGGCCAAGTCGGACTCTGACGCCCAGCAAAGGCGTTCCTTCCTCTATTGCGGCTGACCGGGCGATTCGTGATAAGGGCGATTCGCTCGGTAGACGTCGATCTGCGCGCGCAGCTCCTCGGCCATCGCCCCGTCGCCGAGCCGCACCGCGAGATCAATCGCTCGCCGGGCCGTTTCCACCGCTTCCGAGAACTGTCCGATTTCGGCGTAAGCGGCAGCCAGCGTGCCCAACGGTCGTGGAACGTCGCCATGGGAAAGCCGGACGGCCCTTCGCGCCAAATCGAGCGCCTGCCGGCCGTCGCGAATCGAAGCGTCGGGAGACGTCGCCAACCGCCACGCCACTTCGTCGACCGTGTCAACGTTGTTCGGCTCGAGCCGAAGCGCCTCGCGCCAAGACGCCATCGCTTCGGCATGTCTGCCCTGACGGTCCAGGCTCATGGCAAGATTGTAACGGGCGTTGGCGTGGTCGGGTTTGTGCCGCAGCACACTCTTAAACTCGGCAATCGCTTCGTCGGTCTGCCCGCGATTGACCAGCAGGACGCCGAGGTTGTAATGGGCGTCGGCCAGAGTCGGGTCGTAGCGGACGGCCTGCCGGTACTCTTCGAGAGCGGCGTCGGCATCTCCACGCTCTCCACGGTGTTCCAGGGCCATACCAAGGCTGAACCTGGCGTGCGCAGAACCCGGGCGGATCCTCAACGCCTCATTGAACTCTGCGACGGCGTCATCATACTGATGAAGCTCCAAGAAGGAACAACCGAGGCCCTCATGGGCCGTCCAGTTGTCCGTCGTGCAATCCAAGGCGTGGGCCCAGAGCGGCTTGCTGTCGCGCCAGTACCAGGTTTGTTGGAATGCAACGACGATCAGATCGAGCAGGATGAGCGAGGCGACGACGGCACACGGCGCCCGCCAGCGCGGCGATGCGGCAACCAGCCGAGCGACCAACCACACCAGCCCGACGGTCAGCCCGATCTGCGGCAGGTAGGTGTACCGGTCGGCCATCGCCTGCGATCCCACTTGAACCAGCCCGATCACCGGCACGAGCATTCCCAAATACCAGAGCCATCCTACCAGCAGGCACGGATACCGCCGCCGAGCGATCAGAACGGCGAGCGAAATCGCCGCCAAGGCCAACACCGCCGCCGCGACGCGCTCTGCGGCCACCCCGGACAGCGGAAATGGATACATCGCCGCCAAATTCGCGGGGTAAACCCACTGCACCAGATAACCGAGCAAAGACGCCACGGCATTGGCGAGCCGCGATGGGAAGTCGATCTGCTCATTGGCAATGATGGCGTTGCGTTGGGCCCAAACAGTCACCGCGCACGAGCCGGCCGAGAGAGCCAGCAAAGGCAGCTTCTCGACGATCAAACGCGACCATGACTGTTGCGGGAATGGACCCGTGCGTTGTGGTGCCGCCGTCCCGGCTGCCCGAGCAACCGAAACGCCCGCGTCACAAGTCATCCGCCCGAGCGGCCAGTAGTCCAACAACAGCAACACAAACGGCAGCGTCACCAGCATCGGCTTGGCCATCAGACCCAGGGCGAACAGCACGACGACGGCCAGATATCGAAGCAAGGAGAAGCGGCGGCGAGCGTAGCCAACGTAGGCGGCCAGCGTCAGCAGGAAGAACAAGCCGCTTAAGACGTCCTTTCGTTCCGACACCCAGGCCACCGACTCCACCCGCAACGGATGGAGAGCGAACAGGGCCGCCACCATCGCGCTCGGCCAGAGCGAGCCGGTCATCCGCCAGAGAACCAGGAACAGCAGGATCGCATTGGCGGCGTGCAACAGCACGCTAGTCAGGTGGTGTCCCCAGGCGAAACGAGCGTAGGGCGCGCAGCCCGCCGCCCGCTGCTCGGCGTCTCCTCCCTCGCGGCCAGAATCAGCATGAGGGCCGTAGAACTGGCAATCGGCCATGTGCGAGAGCCAGGTGAGCGGATGCCAGTTGGAGCTGTGGTTGGTCGTGAATGCCCAGTGGACCCCCTGCGGCGTGAGGCCGCGTTTCACCTCGTTGTTCCAGAAGACGTAATCCTGATCGTCGATGTTGATAAACCCGTACCGCAGGGTCTGGCCAAAGACAAGCATCACCGCCAGCAGGAGAAGCACGCAGACGATCGCCGCGGCGCGGGCGTCGCGCTTAGAAGCGTTCGGTTCGGCGGTCAAAGGGGCCGGATTATCGTGATCCGGCGGTCGATTTTTCTGAGAGCGGCGAGACATCAAGTTGCTCTGAGACGGCGATGTTCCCTGACTTCATAATACGTCGATGCCGGACGTTGCACAATGCGACCGCTTATCGACCGCGCAGGAACGCCCCGAAGCGGTCGGCCACGTAGTCCAATTGGTCGTCGCTAAGTCCCGGATACACGCCGACAAAGAACGTCCGGTTCATGATGGCGTCGGTGTTCGCCAGGTCGCCGACGACGCGGTGCGGGATGTTTCGGTAGGCGGGGTGGCGAAGGAGATTGCCCGAGAAGAGATTGCGAGTTTCGACTTTGGCCGCTTCCAGGGACGCCGTAAGCTGGTTGCGGGTGAAGCCGGCGTCGTCGCGCACCGTGACGACGAAGCCGAAATAGGACGGCTCGCTGTCGGCCGGCGTCTCGGGCAGGATCAGGCGATCGGCAAACGGCTGCAACATCTCGCTGAGCCGCGTCCAGTTCCGCCGACGCGCGGCGATAAAGCCCGGCAGCTTTTTCATCTGCGCAACCGATGGCCGCCTGGATGTCGGTCACTTTCAGATTGTAGCCGATGTGCGAATAGACGTACTTGTGATCGTAGCCGAAGGGCAACGTGCCGAATTGCTGGCTGAAGCGCTGCCGGCACGTGTTGTTGTGTCCGCCCTCGCAGTAGCAGTCGCGCCCCCAATCGCGGAACGAGCGCGCGAGCCGGGCAAGCTGCGGGTTGTCGGTCGCCACCGCTCCCCCTTCGCCTATCGTGATATGGTGGGCTGGATAAAAAGAGAGGGTGGCGAAATCGCCGAACGTGCCGACGTGCCGGCCGTGCAGCTTCGTCCCCAGCGCGTCGCAGCAATCCTCGATCAACCAGAGATTGTGCTCCCGGCACAATTCGGCCGCGGCGGCGGCGTCGAACGGAATCCCCATGGTGTGGGCGATCATTACGCCCCGAGTTTTCGGGCCGATGGCCGCGGCAATCGCATCGAGCGTGGGGACGTACGTGCCCAGCTCAACGTCGATGAAGACCGGCACGGCGCCGATCTGGAGAATCGGATTGACCGTAGTGGGAAACGCGGCGGCCGGGGTGATGATCTCGTCGCCCGGCCGCAAGCGCCGTTCGCCCAGCGACGGGGAGGTCAAGGCGCTGGCGGCCAGCAGATTCGCCGACGAGCCGGAGTTGACCAGCATCAACGACGAGAGCGGAAAGAAGGCCGCCAGCCCGGATTCCAGCTCCTCGGCGAATCGCCCGGCCGTGAGCCAGAAGTCGAGGACGGCGTCGACGCCGGAGGACAATTCGTCGGCGTCGAAGACGCGGCCGCCGTAGTGAACCGCGTCTTTGCCCGGCGAGAAGCCGCGGTCGGCAAAAGCCTCGGCGTAATACTCCGCGACCAGACGCAGGATTTCGGCGCGTTTTTCCTCGGCTTTGCCCATGATTCCTCCTTTGTGGTGCAGGCGTCCCGCCTGCATTTTCAGGGCAGGGGGGACGCCTGCGCCACAAAACTCGATCGACCGATTATGACGTTGTTTCCTTTTCGTCGAAGTTGATCCGTTCTCTTTCCACGACCAGCGGTCGATGCAGCACCTGGGTGTGAATCGCGCCGATGTACTCGCCGAGAATGCCCGTGAAGAACAACTGCACCGCGGAGAAGAAGAAGATGCCGATCACCAGCGGCGCCATTCCCACCTGGAAGCTGTTCCAGAACACGAGCTTGTAAGCGAAGTAGCCGACGGCGACCAGCAGACTCAACGCGCCGAGGCAGAAACCGGTAAAGGTGGCCAGCCGCAGCGGCACCTTCGAGTGGCTGGTGATGCCGAGCATGGCCATGTCGTAAAGGATGTAAAAATTGCTCTTGGTGATGCCGTGTTCTCGCCGCGGCTGACGGTATTCGATCTTCTCGGGCTGGAATCCGATTTCGGCGACGAGGCCGCGGAAATACGGATAGGGATCGTCCATTTTTCGGAGAACTTCGATCACGCTCCGGTCGTACAGTCCGAATCCGTAGAAGTTGTCGGTCAGTTCGATCTCCGACAATCGCTTGACGAGGCGATAGTATACTTTTCGGATGCCGAACATCACCGGCGACTCGCCGCTGCGGATTTTCACCCCCATCACGATCTTGCAGCCGGCCTCCCATTTCTCCAGGAATTGGGGGATCAACTCGGGCGGCTCTTGCAAGTCGGCCACGAAAGGGATCACCGCGTCGCCGTGGGCTTGGAGCACGGCGTGAACGGGCGAGCGAATGTGCCCGAAATTGCGGCTGTTGATAATTACCTTGACGTTCTTGTCCTCCGCGGCCAGCCGGCGGAGAATTGCCTGCGTCTTGTCGTGCGAAGCATTGTCGATGAAGATGTGCTCGTAACGATACTTCCCCAGGGCGGCGAAGATGTTCTTAACGCAACGATAACACTCCTCGACGTTGTCTTCTTCGTCATAGCAGGGTGTGACGATGGAAATGAGTTTCATGGTTAATTATACGTTCGACTTAACGCTCTAAGCGGTCCACGGGGACGGCATAGCACACAAGATCGTAGATTGCCGGGGAATGTCTGCGCAAAAAGAAGCGATAATGCCCCGCGTCCAAGTGAGAAATCATGTAGAGGGGTATCTGCCAAAGATCCTCGGGCTGATGATATACAGACACCGCCCAGATTGCAGAACTCTTCCGCATCATTCGTTCGGCGCCATGAAGGGCCGGCATTTCCGCGCCTTCGATATCCATCTTGACATAGGTAGGGGTGCATTCCTCAAGCAGGTCATCCAAGGCGATGCACTCCGTTTCCAACGTCCCCTGCTCCGACACTCTTGATTGATCGGTCCCGGCCGCCTCGAAGAAAAGCGCTCCCTTTTTCGCGGCGACGCACGCCCTTCTAGCTGAAATCTTGTCGGCAACGGCCTTCGGAAGTTGGGAGAGACTCTGTCGGAGGTGCTCGAAATTGACGGGGTCGGGCTCCAGGGCGACGATCCGCTCGAAATCCGTCCGACGGTCGATTATCGTTCGTATCACGTCGCCGTCAAAGGCGCCGCAATCGACGAACACTTCGTTGGGGATAAGCGTGAACAGACCGTCGGGAAAATACTGCACTCCATCGACGGGAGGAGGTAGCAGGGCGAAGTCGCCCAACAGCCGCCACGTTACCTGGGCAACGAACTCTTGCCGCGAAGCGTTATCCGCCCAGAGAGAGAATACTCTCTCTAAGGGCTCTCTTTGACTCAGGGTTCTGTGCGGAAGTTCAAGGTCGAAGAACGGAAGAAACTCCGCGGGGTATTTCCAAAACAACGGCAAGAATGAAATGACATTGTCGCAATGAAGACCGAGCAATTGCCGGCTTGCCGAGTGGTAATCCATGGTAGCGACCACAAAGGCGGCAGAATGCCCGAATTCCGATGCCGCGTCAACGGGGGATAATACTCTTATTCCGTCAATCGCCGTCCCCCAAAGAGCAGGAGAATTGTCCGAGAACGCCAGAGGTTCAATGCCCTGGCGGCGCAAGGCATGTAACGCTCCTTTCCCCAGCCGTCCCGCACCGAAGAGAACAAACCTGCCTTGCAAAGGCGCTATGAGCATATCGAAGGTCGATCGTTCGCGTCCCATGGCGGCGGCGGGATCTTCGCTCAACAGTTCCGCCAACCGGCGTTCGAGCGGGAGAGGCGACGTGTTCACGGGAACCTCCTGGTTTCGCTTGCCGCGGAATGGCAGGCGACGGCTTCTCATCTTTCTGCGGGCGGAACGATCATATTGGCAAAGAATTCATCGCGGTCGAGCAGCGGCGACATGTCTTCCATGGGCCGCGAAACCATGGTGCCGTCCGCGTTCAGCATCGAGCTGACCCGCGGAGCGACTTCCTCCTCCGCCGACGTCTTGACGACGCAGATCAGCGGTCCCGCGCCGCCGAGAAGTTCGCCCATGCGGGCCCGGAGTTCCTCGTGATTGTTGATTCTCGCGGTTGCCAAGCCGTAAGCCGCGGCGACTCGCGCCACGTCGGGAAACGTCAAACCGCTGGATGGTTCGCTTCCCACAAAGTGTCCTTGGAAGTGGTGGCGCTGCATGGCCATGATCGAGGCGTAGCCGCCGTTGTCGAGCACGAAGATTTTGATCGGCAAATTCAGCCGCCGCAACGTCTCCAATTCCTGGATATTGAGTTGGAAACCGCCGTCGCCGTTGATGCACACCGTCCGGCGGCGACCGCCGGCCAGGCAGGCGCCGATGGTGGCGGGCAAGCCGGTGCCCATCGCCCCAAGCCCCGGCGCGTTGAGAATCCGCTGCCCCGCCTTGACCCGAAAGGCTTGCATGAAAATGTCGCTGGCCGGCCCGGAACTGCCGGGAACAATCAGATCGTCGGGCGTGAGCTGATCGGAAAGCACGTCCATCAGCACGTAAGTGCTGACGTAGCCTTTTGGCTCGGTCCAATATGCCGGGAGAACGACGGGGTATTTTTGCCGCCACTGTTTGACGCGATCGGTCCACCAGGAGCGGTCTTTGCTTTGCAGGCCCGGCTGGGCGAGAAGTGCCTTGAAAAAATCGCGGGCGTCGGCGCAAACGGGGACGTGGAGCGGCGCTTGAAACTTACCGATCTCGGCCGGATCGACATCCACGAGGATCTTCTTGGCCGCCGCAGCGAAATTGGCGTGATTGAAAGCCGTCTGCGGAAGATCGAGCCGTGCGCCGATAATCAGCAGGCAATCGGCGTTCTGTTGCGTGAAGTTCGCGGTGCGCTGCCCGATGGCGCCCGGTCTGCCCGCATACAAGGGATGCGACTCGGGCAACAGGTCCATCGCCTTCCAAGTAAGCAGGACCGGTATCTGCAACCGTTCCACGAGTTCGAGGCATTCCTTTTCCGCTCCGGCCGTGCGCACCCCGTTCCCGAGGAACAACGCCGGCCGGCTCGACTGATTCAATAGGGCCGCGGCCTGTTCAGCCAACGTCCTCAGGTCGGGCGCGCCGGCGGCGGCAGCGGCCGGCTCGGGTTGAAAACCTTCGAGACGCTCCGGGTCGATCGCCGTTGCTTGAACGTCGAGGGGAATTTCGATCCACACCGGTCCCCGCCGGCCGTGCGTGGCCAGGTAGACCGCCTTTTCCAGATGATAGCGGATGCTGAGCGGGTCGAGCACCGTGACGGCATATTTCGTGATCGGGCGAACGATCGAGGTCGAGTCCAGTTCCTGTTGGCCCATCGAGCGGACTCCGCGATCGCCGATCAGATCGGCGCGCTTCGCCTGGCCGGCGATGAACAAGCACGAGGCCGACTCGACCCACGCTGCGGCCATTCCGGTGATGGCGTTGGTGCCGCCGGGGCCCGTCGTCACCAGGACCACGCCGAGTTGCGTTCCGTACTCTGCGTAGGCCTCCGCCGCAAACGCGCAGGCCTGCTCGTGCAGGCAAACCACGTACTGAAAACCCGAGCACTTTCCGAACGAGTCGGCCAGGTGCATGCAACCTCCGCCGGGCAGGAGGAAGACGTGCTTCACGCCCAGACGGGCCACAAATTCCGCAACATAATCCGAAAGCTTCACTGGACTACACATCCCTACCGATTCTGGCGACAGATCGGGTAAAGTAGTTCGAGCGTCTCCGCCTGCGTCAAGCTGCTGCCGTTCCAAGGCTGCGGGAACAGAACGCCGTGAATTCCCAATTCATGGGCGGCGGAAACATTCTCCTCGTTGTCATCGATCAGCACGTCAGCCTTCTCCAGCCACTCGAGAAACTCTTTCTTCGGTACCGATCCCCGGCGGGGACGGCGGAGCCGCGCCGTGAAGGAACTACGCTGAACGTGCGAATATACGTGCCGAAGTGGCGGAAGAGCCATTCGGCTGCCGATCCCGCCGACGCCAGCGGCCGCGCCGTAAGCGCAATGTGCCGAAACCGGCCGCCGTGGCAATCCAACCACTTCAACACCTCCGCGTTGGGCGGCATGGCGGCGGCCGCCGCGGAAGCGCGAAAGGCGTCCAGCGAGGCAAGATACTCTTCCAGCGTTATGTCAAGGATTCGATGCGGCGGATTCTCCCGTATGTCGTCGTACGTCACCGGGCAATCGCGGTGTTCGGGAAGCCAAGCCGACTCGAACCACGAACGCATTTGGTCGTTGAGAACGTCGTCGATGTCCCAAACAATCGTCCGTGCTTCGCTCATGAAGAAATGTCGTCGGGGGCCAAATCCATCCAATAAGTGATAAACGTCTTCCGGTTCGGCGTCTTCTCGATGGTTGAATCGGTGTAGTGCGAATCCCCTTGCGAGTAGCTGGAGGATATCTCCTCGATGACCACACCCGTCTCGGTCGTGAAGCGATGACGCGCTCCCGTAGGAATCACGATGACGTCGTTGGTCTTGCACTCGCGGCGCTGGCCGTCCAACCACAAACTGATTTGCCCGTACAAGATGTGATAGGTCTCGTCCTTCTGATTGTGGTACTGTTCGGGATGCTCCTGTCCCGGCAAGAGCACGATCAGTCGCTTGCAGTATTCGCGGTTGACCACCGTGATGATCGTGGATCCACACTTGGCGAAGTTCTCCAAGCCGTAATGATGAGAAATCTCCAACTCGATTTGGCTGGGGACGACCACCTTGCTCTCTTGCAGCATTCGCTTGACGCCTTGCACGGCTCGGTAAACCAACTCCCGCTTTTCCGTCCGCCGGGTTTTGTCGGCCATCACGGGATCGCGCGGACGCAAGTCCACGGTGGTCTGGAACTCGCTGTACTTCGAGGCCTCGTTGGCTGTCAATTGTCCGGGTTGGTTGGGAATCGCATAGAAGACGTCGTCAGGGCGAATTTGCTCGCCGGCCGCGATCGCAACCTTGGCAAACATGCCGCGTCTCAGATCGCCCAGCGTTCGCACCTCGCCCGGCGAAAAGACATACCTGCTTCCCGCGACGCCGCACGCGGCAAACGCCTCTTGCGCCGCCGAGAGCCAGCCGCGCACCTGCTCCGGCGTGGCCGAGTAGGCGTTCAGCTTGATCGTATCCGTAGGCACCCCCACGTGTTTCTCGAAGATCGTCGCTCCCTTGGCGACGGCCATTTTCACGGCGTCCACGTTGTCGGGACGCTCGTGCGTGGAATAACCGATTTCGATCCGCGGGTAGCGTTGTTTCAGCAAGTCGATCTGGTTCAATTCCAGACGCTCGTCCGGCGTGGCGTATTCGCCCACGCAATGCATCAGCGACAACTTCTTGTCGCGGTGGACGAAGAAACTCACCACCCGGTCGATATCCTCCAGCGGCACGCCGGCAACGGAGGCGATCAGGGGCAGGTCCGTCTGCGCGATCCGCTCGAGCAGCGGCCAGTCGCTAAAATAACAGCTCGGTATCTTGAGGTAATCGAAACCGTGTTCGACGATGCGGCCCACGGAAACCTCGTCCCAGGGCGTGCAGATCGCGAGAAAACCGCAAGCGACGATCGCGTCCTTGATCGCCTTGTACTCTTCCCAACTCAGCCGCGTCTCCGTGAACCGCTTGACAAACTTCAAATCGGTCCTGGTCAGGTAGTCGGGATGAACGAAGGTCTCGATGTTCCGGTATTGCAGCTTGACGGCGAACTGGAAGGGGAAATCCCGCGACACCGCCTGCATGGCATGCACGATCCGAATGCCGTGCTCGACGGACCCCATGTGGTTGTTCGCCATCTCGAAGATGAACAAAGGCCGATCGTTCACGCCGCTCATACGACACCTCGCTCCATCGCGGAATTGTCTCTAGGAAGAAGGGCTCGATCGTTACGCTAAACGGGACAGCCTAGCGGGAGTGCCAGCGAATCGTCCTCCGGATCGCTTCCCGCACGTCGATGTTCGCTCGCAGCCCCAAGTCGTTCCTAGCCCTCTCGCAGCACGGCACGTAGCGCTCGGCGGGCTTGCCGGGCGTGGGCAACCCGAGGATTCGCACCTCCGGCTGCGGCTGAAAGCTATCGGCGACCCTATAAGCCAGTTGGGCGATCGAGATTGTCTCTTCCGACCCCACATTATATGGCCGGCACGATTCGCCACACAAGAGTATAGTCCATAACCAGATAGCTAGATCGGCGGCATAGAGATACGAGCGGCAGGGGGTGCCGTCCCCCTGAACCACAATCGGCCCCCCCCCAAGCCCGTCGCGAATGAAATTGCCGATGGCAAAATGGGCGTCCAAGGGCAAGTGCGGACCGACGAAAGCAAACCCGCGCGCGATCTTCGTCTCCAGCCGATACTGTTGGGCGTAAAGAATGCACAGATGCTCGGCGATTCGCTTGCCCTGGCCGTAGGATGACCGTGGCGCCATCGTGTCCGGCGCGCCGAGATAGTCTTCGGGAACGTGCGTCAGCTCGGACGGCTGCCGGCCGTAGACGGCGCCCGAACTGGTCAACAGAAATTTCTCGGCCTTGCAGTGCTGGGCAAAATCGAGCGCGTGCCGCGTTCCTTGGACGATCGTGTCGAGCATCAACAGCGGATTTTCTTCGTTCAGCTTCGCGCTCGATTCGGTCGCCGCGTGAATCACGTGCGAGAAGGGTCCGCGAGGAAAGGCGAAATCCCGCACGTCGCCCGCGTGGCAGGAGACGGCCGGATCGGCGGCCAATTGCGGCGCCTTGGCGGAAAACGCCCCCCAATTCCGCGACAAAACGACCGCCCGTGCGCCCAGCGCGAATTCCTCGTTGGCCCACACGAAACTCTGCAAGAGCCACGTGCCGAAGAACCCCGTCCCACCGGTGATGAACACCCGCCGACCGCGCAGCGATTCCCACAGACCGGCGGTGTGTTCGAGAACGTGTTGTCGGTCGTGGGAAAGATCGATCATCGTATTCCGCCATCGTATCCCGCACACGCCGTGTGCGGAGGCAGCCGCTGACTGTGCGTCGTTGCCGTCACTTTCCCGCACGCGGCGTCTGTTGGCTACCGTTTTCCGCACACGGCGTGTGCGGGATACTTTCGTAAGCGGCAATGTCGGCCAAACACGCCTCCTGCATTGTCCCCGGCCGATCGCCGCAAAACCGCCGGTACCAATCGGCTGTCCGCCGCACGGCCTCGGCGACGTTCCAGCGCGGCCGCCAGCCGAGTTGGTAGAGCGCCTTTTCGATTCCAAGCCGCAGAACCTGGGCTTCGTGCGGCTTGTTGGCGCCGCTCATGTCTTTCCAGCGGCCCTGCGCCCCAGGCCGCGACGAACGAATCGACCAGCCGGCCGACCGGCATTTCATCGCCGGGCAAGGGACCGAAGTTCCAGGCGTCGCACCACCTCGGATCGTCCGAACCGAGCATCCGCGCGGCAAGGGTCAAATAGCCGCTGAGCGGTTCGAGAACGTGCTGCCAGGGACGCACGGCGGCGGGGTTTCGCACGGGCACCGCTTCTCCGGCCTGCAAGTGGCGGACCACGTCGGGAATGATTCGATCCTTGGCCCAATCGCCGCCGCCGATCACGTTGCCCGCCCGGGCCGTCGCGACTTTGATGCCGTGTCCGGCAAGCCGGTCGGGCGGAAAGAAGGAGCGGCGGTAGGCGGCCGTCACGATCTCGACGGCGCCTTTGCTGGCGCTGTAAGGATCGTAGCCGCCCATCGGGTCGATTTCGCGATAGCCCCAAACGTGCTCGCGGTTCTCGTAGCATTTGTCGCTGCTGACGACCACCACCGCACAGGGTCGGCCGATGCTGCGGACCGCATCCAGCACGCCAACGGCGCCCATGATGTTGACCTCGAACGTCTCGCGGGGCTGCAGATAGCTCTCCTGGACCAAGGCCTTGGCGGCCAAATGGAAGATCGCGTCGGGGCGGGCGTCGGCGATTGCCCGGGTAAGCGAGTCGGCGTTTCGCACGTCCGCCACGTAATTTCCCGCCAGCAGATCGCCCACGTTCGACGCGAGAAAATTGTTCGGTTCGGTCGGCGGCGACAAGGCGTAGCCGCTCACCCGTGCCCCGAGCCGGTCGAGCCAGATCGCCAGCCACGAGCCCTTGAAACCGGTGTGGCCGGTCAGGAACACCGACCGGCCGGCAAACGTCTCGGCAAGCGATGGCTGCATTACCATGTTTTCCACGGCGCCTGTCCCGAGTCCCACATTTTATTGAGGGCCTCGTATTCGCGGTAGGTGTCCATCGCGAAGAAGAAGCCGTCGTGGCGGTAAGCGGCCAACTGGCCGTCGGCGACCAATCGCTCCATCGGCTCGCGTTCCATCACGCAAGATTCTCCGCCTTGCAGATAGTCGAAGACTTGTCGTTGGAAGACAAAGTAGCCGGCGCTGGCCCAGGCATCTTCGGCCGGCTTTTCGGCGAACTTCCTGACCATGCCTTTGCCGTCGATGTCGAGCACGCCGAAGCGGGAGAGCGGCCGTATGGTCGTCACGGTCGCCAGCCTTCCGTGGCTGCGGTGGAACGCCAACAGCTTGCCGAGGTCGATGTCGGCGACCCCGTCGCCATAGGTGACCATGAACGTGTCGTCCTCGATGTACCGTTCGACGCGTTTGACTCGCCCGCCGGTCATGGTCTGGGGGCCGGTGTCGACCAGGGTGACTTTGAAATCGCCTTCCTCGTGGCTCCCGTGGTACTGGATCGGGTTGCCGGATTTCAACGAGATCGTGAAATCGTTGTTCATCGCCTCGTAGTTGAGGAAATACTCCTTGATCATGTCGCCGCGATAGCCGAGGCAAAGGATGAACTCGCTCAGAGCGTGGTGCGCGAAGATCTTCATGATGTGCCAGAGGATCGGCCGTCCCCCGATCTCCACCATCGGCTTGGGGCGAAACTCCGTTTGCTCACGCAATCGGGTGCCGACGCCCCCGCACAAAATCACTGTTTTCATCCAAATCACCGTCCTTCGAATGCCACGGCAGCAATGCTCTATATTATGCCTCATTTCCATCGCCAGCGTCGAGCAGCCCCAGGGCGTTTTGTAGCACGGCCATCTTGGCCGTGAAACGCGGGCAAGATGGCCGTGCCGCGATCGAATACTCGACTTTGCAGTTCTCCCGGGGCGTGTTGTATGCAGTGATCCGATTAGGCACGTCACATTGGGGGGGAACGCCGAATTGACTTCGCGACTCGGCACGTGGTATAGTGCCTTATCGGCAAGGGCTACCGGGGAGTCGGCTGGCCGGCCCTTATCTCTCCAGGCGGTTGCAGTTGCGGTTGGCATCGGCCGTAACGGCGTCTTATGATTGGAAGCCATGATATTAGTCAATTCTTCGCCCAAGGACGCGCTAAAGATATTTCAACCGTTCCTGCCGATTGCCGCCCCCATTAGCGTTGCCTCGCTGGTGGCGGTGGCCGAGCGCGACGGCTTGCCGGTTCGGCTGGTCGACGAACAGGTCGAGAAAGAGGATCTGGTGAAGTTGCTCTGCCGGATGACCGGCGACATGCAGCCGCCGTATATCTTCGGTTTCAGCGTGCTGACGGCCGCCTACTTGACGGCGCTTACGGCTGCCAAGCGGTTGAAAGACATTTACCCCGACTGCGTAGTCTGTTTCGGAGGTCCGCATCCCACGGCCCTTCCCGAGGCCGTGCTAGCCCGCCCGCAGGTGGACGTCGTGGTCCGCGGCGAAGGCGACGCCGTCTTTTCGGAGCTCTATCGCCGACTCAAGAGCCGCAGCACTCTCGACGGCTTGCCGGGCGTTTCCTACCGCCGCGGCGATGAAATCGTTCACGGTCCCCCCCCCGAATTGATCCTCGACCTCGACAGCCTTCCCCGCCTTCCCTACCATCGCTTCGCCAACGGGCCCTACGACATGGGCTTCGTCATGAGCTCGCGCGGTTGCCCCTACCGCTGCATCTTTTGCAGCAATCGGGTGACGACGGGAAAGCGGTATCGCTTTCGCAATTGTGAATCGGTGCTCGACGACTTGCTATTGCTCAGCGGAACGTACGGTCAGCGCCACATCGGCTTCTTCGACGACAATTTCCTGGTCGACAAAAACCGGGTGTACGAACTGATCGAGGGGATTCGCCGGCTGGGCCTCGACAAGAAGACCGCCTTCGGCTTTCAGGCGCGGGGCGACAACGTCGATCGGGAACTCCTGCGAGAACTCCGCGCCGCCAACTTCGAATCCATCTTCTTCGGGCTCGAGACGGCCAGCGAAGATTTGATGAAAGTGCTGCTGAAGGGAGAAACCGTCGCACAATGCCGTGAGGCAGTCCGCATTGCCAAGGAACTCGGCTTTGTCGTCAACGCCACGTTCATCTTCGCCCTGCCCGGCGAAACCCATGCCGACCGCATGAACTGCGCGCGGATGAGCCAGGAACTGGACCTCGACCTGGTCCGCTTCAACAACGCCACCCCCTATCCCGGCACCCGCCTTTTCGAGATCGCGAAAGAAGAGGGAAGGCTCAACGTGCGGGGCGAGTACGAGAACTTCTGTTCCGTCTCGACGTTTATTGAGAACCCGTTCCGCAAAATCCCCCTCTCCTACGTGCCCGAGGGAGCCACGGCCAACGAAATCCGCTACGACATCCTCGTCAGCTACTTGGCCTTCTACCTGAGTTGGCACAGGCTCAAGAAGATCTTCGTCAAACCGGACACCAACGCGGGATGGTTTGTCGCCGGCAGGGGGTTCTGGCAGTTCTTGAAGAAAGTGCCGGCCCTGGTGCTCTTGGCCTTGCTGATGACGATCAAGTTCGTCGAACTGTTCTTCGGCATCTTGCGAGGCAAGAACACCAAGCTCACTTTTCGTGAAGTGTTCGGGCTGCTGCTTCGGCCGGGTGAGAGAACCTCGTCGAAAAGCGGTCCGCAGCCCGAGACGTCGAAGGCATAGCCAACGCCGCCGCGCTACACCGCGCGCGCCCTTTTCAGCACCGCCTGCGGCTTCGCACGCGACTAACAGGATGTTCTTGAAGTGCTGGCCGTGCGAAAGCGTGTGCAATGCAAGCGATCGTACGGCAGTCATTTCCGAGAGGGGCCTCTGGGGCCGTCGCGTGGACGGCCACCGTCAACCGGCAGTGCCTTTGACGTCACCAATTCCGCCTTCCTTTCGGCGGCGAGCGCAAGGGCCCATGTTTCGGTAGCTCCCCACGGCGTATGAGATGCAGAATCCGTTACCACGCCCCAAGCACGCGCACAGTTGTTTTCTGGCAACATGCGAATTGTGGGGTATTTATTGAATGCGGAAATGTAGGGTGCTATACAATAAACTGTACCGATTGCGCCGACCTTGCCTTTTATGCCGCGCCCAAATCGGCAATAATGGGCTCCGGCGGAGCGGGGACGACAGAATTACGGCCATCTCAACCAAGCGGGAAAACGCCAACGGGAAGGCATTGCCAGTGCCGTCTCAAAAAGGAAACCGACCGTGAATATCCTGCTGGCTACGAGTGAAGCGGTTCCGTTTGCCAAAACCGGCGGATTGGCCGACGTCTGCGGGGCGCTGCCGGTCGAATTGACCCGACTGGGGCATCAGGCGGCGGTCATCCTGCCCGCCTACCGCCAGACGCGCTACTGCGGACAGCGGATCGAGCCGCTGGGGATCGATTTTATCGTCCCGATCGGCAGCAAGACGGTCACCGGCCATCTGCTCCGCAGCACCATGCCCGACGGAAGGACGCCGGTTTATCTCGTCGAGCAAGACCAGTACTACGATCGCGAGCAACTCTACAGCGCCGACGGCAGGGACTACATCGACAACTGTGAGCGATTTGTCTTCTTCAGCCGCGCCGTGTTGGAGGCCATTCGGCTGTTGGATTTGCACATCGACGTGCTGCACGCCAACGACTGGCAGACGGGCCTTGCGCCGGCCTATCTGAAGATCGAGTACCACGGCATTCCACGCTACCAGCGGATCGCCAGCGTGTTGACGGTTCACAACATCTCCTATCAGGGTCAGTTCTGGCACTGGGACATGTTGTTGACCGGACTCGACTGGAAGTATTTCAACTGGCGGCAGATGGAGTTTCACGGCAACTTGAACCTGTTGAAGACCGGCATGGTTTTCGCCGACTCGATCAGCACCGTCAGCCCGCGCTACGCGCAGGAAATTCAGAGCAGCCCCTTGGGGTGCGGGCTGGAAGGGGTGTTGCAGTATCGACGCAACGTGTTGACGGGCATTCTCAACGGCATGGACCCGCACGAGTGGGATCCGGCCGTCGATCCGCATCTGCCCGCGAATTACAACGCCGGCAACGTCGATCAGGTCAAGCCGATCTGCAAGGCGGCCGTGCGGAAGGAGTTGGGATTGCCGCGCGAATCGACCGCCCCGTTGCTCGGATTCGTGGGCAGGATTACCGATCAGAAAGGGCTCGACCTGATCGTCGACGTGATGCAGCGTTGGCTGCCCACCAGCGACGTGCAGTGGGCGGTCCTCGGCACGGGCCAGCCGAAGTACCACAAGATGTTGCAGGCCCTGGCCGAGCGCTTCCCGCAAAAGGTGGCCCTGCGGCTGGAATTCTCCAATCCGCTTGCCCATCGCATCGAGGCCGGCGCCGACCTGTTCCTCATGCCCAGCCGCTTCGAGCCGTGCGGGCTGAACCAGATGTACAGTCTGAAATACGGCACGGTCCCGCTGGTCCGCGCCACCGGCGGTCTGGCCGACACGATTACCGGCTACGATCCGCAGTCGCCCAACCCGGCGGCCAACGGCTTCGTGTTCCAGGAGTACAGTTCGCTGGCGCTGAAGCGAGTGTCTGCGGCAGGCCTGCAACGTCTATCAGCAGCCCGACCAGTGGAAGCGACTGGTGGAAGTGGGCATGCGGCAAGACTGGTCGTGGGCCCAGAGCGCGAAAAAGTACGTCGAGTTGTATCGGAAGACGATGGAGCAAAGTGGGACAGACGCAGTCGGTCAGTAGTTTGCGGCATTGGTAGTCGAGAATCGACAACGTTGCTGCCGCTGTTTAGCCGCCGCGTCCACGCGGCGCGACGTGTCCTACGCTGCCAACGCCGCGTGGACGCGGCGGCTAAACGATCGCGAATGATGCTTATCTGAGACCGCTACCATGAAGAATCTCACGACAGGGACGATCGTCGGTCTTGTTTCAACGATGGCGATAACGGCATGTTTGCCGAGCCTCGCCGCTGGCGCTGCACCGGTTGCCATCAAGGGCAAGTTACAGCTCGAAACGTTCGATTATCGCGGTGTGACGCTCGACGGCGGCCGGATGCGAATGCAATTGGACGAGGTCCGCGACGATTATCTTCGTATCCCCAACGACGACCTCCTCAAGGGCTTTCGCCAAAGGGCGGGTTTGCCGGCGCCGGGCAACGATCTCGGCGGATGGTATACCGCCGACGTCTTCAGCGTCTTCGGCCAGATCGTTTCCGGGCTGTCGCGGGTTTATGCCGCTACCGGCGACCGCACCTGCCGGGATAAGGCAAATGCGCTCATCGCCGAATGGGCCAAATGCATCGCCCCGGACGGCTACTTCTACTACTCGAAGCAACCGAACGCCCCCCACTACACCTACGACAAGATCGTCGGCGGCCTGGTCGATGCTTATCTCTATTGCGGCAACAAAGACGCGCTGCGGCATCTGAGCCGAATCACCGACTGGGCCATAAAGAACCTCGATCGCAGCAAGCCGCTCCCGGACGGCTGCGAGTGGTACACATTGAGCGAGAATCTTTATCGGGCCTACTTGGCCAGCGGCGATGCAAAGTATCGCGACTTCGCCGCGGTGTGGGAGTATCCGCAATACTGGGACTTCTACGCCCGAGGCGAGGATCCCTTCGGACCGAACCGAAGCGGCAAACACTCAAAGGCCAATCATGCGTACAGCCACGTGAACACGCTCGGCGGGGCCGGGGCCGCGTATCTGGTACGCGGCGATTCGCGGTATCTCGACATTCTGCGGAACGCCTACGACTACCTCCAGGCTTACCAGGTGTTCGCCACCGGCTGCTACGGGCCCGACGAGCAACTGCTGCCGCGCGAAGCGCTGCTCGATCACCTGTCGAAGACCACGGCCACCGCCGAGACTCAATGTGGCGCCTGGGCGGTGTTCAAAATAGTCAAGTATCTCGTGCGATGCACCGGAGAGGCCCGCTATGGCGATTGGGCCGAGCGGATCGCAATCAACGGCCTCGGGGCCGCCATCCCGATGGCCCCCGACGGCCGAGTGTTCTACTACTCCGACTACAACCCGCACGGTGGCATGAAACGCATCCACGGCGACGGCTGGAGTTGCTGCGCCGGCACGCGAATCCAGGCAACCGCCGACTGCTGCGATCTGGCCTATTTCAAGGACGGCGACAACCTCTACGTGAACCTGTTCACGCCCTCCACGGTGAAGTGGTCGCACGCCGGGGCGAACGTCACGTTACACCAGGCAACCCGGTTTCCCGAGGACGGCGCGATCGAGTTCACCGTCGAGACGGACCGGCCCGTCGAGGCCGGTTTGAAGATTCGCACGCCCTCGTGGCTGGCCGCGCCGATGACGGCAAAACTCAACGGCGAGCCCGTCGCGCTCGAAACCGATCCGCTGCACTGGTCATCGCTGCATCGCCAATGGAAATCGGGCGACCGGTTGACAATCGCGCTGCCGATGCGGCTTTGGGTGAGCCGGCTGATTCCCAATCGCGACTATCCGGCGGCGATCCTCTTCGGGCCGGTCGTCTTGGCGGCGCGGGCCGCAAATCCCGGCTTCGTCGAGAAGCTCGACCTGAACCGCCTCGGCCGCGAATTGACCCCGGTGGCGGGCGAGGTGCTCACCTGGCGGCTTGCCGGCGATCCGGCGATCCTATTGCGGCCGTTTTATGCCTACAAGGAGGGCGAACGCTATTTCCTCTACCTCGATCCGGCCGCGGCGCGGTATATTCCACACAGTGCGGTCACGTATCAGATGGCCTGGAACCAGTGTCCACAGTTCCATTTCACCAACATTGCGGGGGCGACTGCCGAATGTACGTTCGAGGGAACCGGAATACGTTGGAACGGGTTCAAATATGATGACGCCGGCCGGGCGGAAGTGAGCGTGGACGATAAGGTCGTTGCAATTGTCGATCAGTACGGTCCCGGGCGGGATATTCCCTTCGAGTGGACGTCGCCGAAGCTCAAGCCCGGCAAGCACACGATTCGCCTGAAGCTTTTGGAGAAGAACACACCGCCGTCGAAAGACCGCTTCATTAACGTTGCGGGATTTGACGTTTTGCGCGACAAGTAGCAGGCACACGCCGTGTGCCGCCCGACAAGTAGGAGGCACACGCCGTGTGCCGCCGCGGTCGGGGTGGCAGTTGCGCTGCCGCCCCAGTTGCAGAGAAGGTACGAAAACGGCACACGGCGTGTGCCTACTACTTGATTTCCACCGATCGAGGGTGAAGGATCGCCATGCACGAAGTCTCGTTGGCCTTTTTCTGGCATCAACATCAGCCGTATTATCCGGACGACGTCGCCAAGGAAAACCCCATGCCCTGGGTCCGCCTGCACGGCACCAAGGACTATTGGGGAATGGCGATGCTGCTGCGGGAAGTTCCCGAGTTGCACGCCACGATCAACCTGGTGCCCAGCCTCTTGCAGCAGTTGTCGGCCTGCACCGACGGCGGCCATCAAGACGTCCATCAGCGCGTCTCGCTCACGCCAGCCGACGGTTTGAGCGAAGAAGACGTCTACTACCTGATGGACAACTTCTTTATGGTCCATCCCGACCAGATGATCCGGCCATTTCCCCGCTACTACGAGTTGTACCGCAAGCGCGGCCTGGGCGTCGATTCCGCCGACAAAGCCCGCAAGCGGTTCAATAAGAAAGACGTGATCGACCTGCAATGCTGGTCGAACCTGGTGTGGATCCACCCGCTGGCTTTCGAGATCGATGCGGAGCTGGCCGAGTTCCGCAGCAAGGGCCGCGGCTGGACGGAGAAGGAAAAGCTGTGGCTGATGGAAAAGCAGATGGAGCTGCTCAGGCAAGTCGTGCCACTGCATCGGGAATTGATGGAGCGAGGGCAAGTCGAGCTTACCACCACGCCCTTCTACCACCCCATCTTGCCGCTGCTGTGCGACAAGCGGCTGGCCCGCCGCGCGATGCCCAACGTGATGCTACCGAAACATCTCGATGGCTATCCCGAAGACGCGCGCGAGCACATTCGCCGCGCGGTCGAGTTCCACGAGAAGCTGTTTGGGCAAAAACCGCGGGGAATGTGGCCTTCCGAAGGTTCGGTCTGCCAGGGCATCATTCCGGCCATCGCGGAAGCCGGCATCCAGTGGATCGGCGCCGACGAGGAAATCCTCTCCTGCTCGACCGACGGCTGGGTCGCGCGCGACGGCAACGGATACCTCCGCAATCCCGAGATGCTCTACCGCCCTTGGCGAGCGGAAGAACAAGGCCGATCGTTGCAGTTGGTCTTTCGCGATCACGCCATGAGCGACCAGATCGGCTTCCACTATCATCGCTACCAGCCGGAACACGCGGTGAACGATTTCATCGGCAAGCTCGAAGCCATCGGCAGCGCCACGGGCGGCAACGCGGGCCATCGGCCTACGCTGGTCAGCATCATCCTCGACGGCGAGAACTGCTGGGAATACTACCCGAAGGCCGGCATCGACTTCTTGCGCGGGGTGTACCGCCGCGTGGTGCAGCATGCCGAAGATCAAGCCGGTGCGAATCGCCGACTATCTCGCCCGCTGGCCCGCCACCGACAAGATCGGCCACCTCTTCCCCGGCAGTTGGATCCAGCACAACTTCGGCATTTGGATCGGGCATCCCGAGTGCAACCGTGCCTGGGATTTGTTGCATGAAACACGCCAATGGCTCGTGGCCGTCGCCGCGCGGAAGTCGAAACCGGCCGAAAGCATCGCCCGGGCGTGGGAAGAGCTTTTCATTGCCGAGGGGAGCGATTGGTTCTGGTGGTTCGGCGACAGCCACAGCAGTGCGCAGGACGGCCTGTTCGACCGGCTCTTCCGCAAGCACCTGCAAAACGTCTACCAGGTGTTGAGCGAGCAGCCGCCGGCGGAGTTGGCACGCCCCATCCGCCAAGGCGCCCGCCATGCGCAGGGCTACACCCCGCCGACCGGCTTGTTGAAAGTCAAAGTGGACGGGCGGCGAACCTATTTCGAGTGGATCAATGCCGGCCACTACGTCTGCGGCGGCTCGCGCGGAACCATGAGCATGGTCACGCAAGGATACATCTCGGACCTCTATTTTGGCTTCGACACCGAGCGATTGCTGCTGCGGCTCGACTCGCGCGGCGGCCCGTTCCGCGAGCAATTGGCCGAGGTGGACGCGATCAGGCTCGTCTTCCTCCAGCCCGAGGGCTTCGAGTTGCTGGTGACGCATCCCAGCCGAAAAGAGCCGCAGGTGCAGTTGTGGCGGCACGGCGCGGTGATGGCCGGGGCGCACGCCGAGGCCGCGGCCGACAATCTGTTCGAGGCGGCCGTCACCTTCCGCAGCCTCGCCCGCAAAACCGACGAGCCCGTGCATTTTTACGTCGAATTGCTGAAGAACAAGCAGTCCGTCGAACGCATCCCGCACGAAGGGGCGATCGAAACCATCGTTCCGTCGCCCGATTATGAATTGATTATGTGGCAAGCGTAAGAGAAAATGACGAAGCACGAATGACAAAAGAAATCCGAAGGCCGAAATCCGAAAATCAATTGTGCCGCGGTTGGCCTTCGTCGTTTGTCATTCGGATTTCGGATTTCCTTCGTCATTTGAGCTTCGTCATTTGAGCTTCGTCATTCACTTCGTCATTCGAGCTTCGTCATTCCGCACCCCTGACCCCTGACCCCTCTCCATGCCAGACCTCCGCAAAGATCCGATCGTTGGCCGTTGGGTAATCATCGCTAGCGCCCGGGCGAAACGGCCGCACGACTTCGACTCGACCCCGCAGCGGCAAAAAGGGCGTTTTTGCCCCTTCTGCGAAGGACACGAAGACAAAACCCCCGACGAAATCATCGCCTATCGCAGGCCCGGCTCGCAGCGCAACCGCGAAGGGTGGCGGGTGCGCGTCGTGCCCAACAAATTCCCGGCCCTGGAAATCGAAGGCCAATTGAACAAGCGCGGCGAAGGCATCTACGACATGATGCGCGGCGTCGGCGCGCACGAAGTCATCATCGAGTCGCCCCGGCACATCATCAGCACCTCGGAACTGGCCGAAGAAGAGCTGCGCGAGGTGTTCTGGGTGTACCGCGATCGCTTGGTCGATCTGAAGAAGGACCAGCGACTGGTCTACGGCATGATCTTCAAGAACGTCGGCGCCGCAGCGGGGGCGTCGTTGGAACACACGCACAGCCAGTTGATCGTGACGCCCATCGTGCCGATCAACGTCTGGGAAGAGATGACCGGCTCGTTGGAGTTCTACAATTATCGCGGCCGCTGCGTCTACTGCGACATGATCCAACAGGAATTGGCCACCGAGAAGCGAATCGTATTGGACACGCCGGGCTTCGTGGCCTTTTGCCCCTTCGCCAGCCGCTTCCCCTTCGAGACCTGGATCCTGCCGAAAAATCACACCAGCCATTTCGAGAATATCCAGAAGAACGAAGTCGAGGAGCTATCGGGCGTGATGCGGCAGGTGATCGTGAAGGTGGAGGCCGCACTTGACCAGCCCGCGTACAATTACATCGTTCACACGGCCCCCTTTGACACGCAGGAGCTAGGGCACTATCACTGGCATATAGAGATTATGCCGAGTTTAACGAAGACGGCCGGTTTTGAATGGGGGACCGGTTTTTACATCAATCCGGTTCCGCCGGAGCAGGCTGCCGCTTTTTTGCGCGAAGTTGAGGTTGAATTGCCGGAGCCGCAAATTATTCCAAGCAGGCAGACTGGATAAACTGGGGTGCGGTTGCCGATTAAGAAAGCATTCCCGTTCCATTACACCTGCCCCCCCCAACGCAATCATGCCCAACCGCATCCGCTTTGTCTTCGCCCTGCACAACCATCAACCTGTCGGCAACTTCGACGACGTCTTTCAACGGGCGTTCGACGATAGCTATCGCAACTTCCTCGACGTCTTCAGCCGCTATCCCACGCTGAAGATGTCGTTGCACGTCAGCGGCTCGTTGATCGAATGGCTCGCCGTCCATCAGCCCGAGTATATCGACTGGCTGGCCGAGTTCGTCGAGCAGGGGCGGATCGAGATTCTCGGTGGGGCGTATTACGAGCCGATCTTGGCGTCGATCCCCTCGTGGGATCGCGTCGGCCAAATCCGCAGCTACACCCGGTTCTTGCAGAATCGTCTGGGCGCCACGGTCCGCGGCGTCTGGGTTCCCGAGCGGGTTTGGGAACAGTCGTTTGCTCGCGACCTGGTCGACGCCGGCATCGAATACACCATTCTCGACGATTTCCACTTCAAGTGTGCCGGCCTGACCGATTCGCAATTGACCGGCCACCTGCTGACCGAAGACGAAGGCCGCATCCTCTCCGTATTTCCCGGCAGCGAGCGGCTGCGATACACGATCCCGTTCGCCGATCCGCAGCAGACAATCGACTACCTGGCGAAGATTGCCGCGGAACATGCCAACGCGGTTGTCGTCTTTGGCGACGACGGCGAGAAGTTCGGCACCTGGCCGGAAACGAGAAAGCACGTCTACGACGACGGCTGGTTGGTCCGTTTCTTCGACGCCCTGGTGCAAAACCAGGAGTGGATTCAAGTCACCACGCTGGCCGAGGCCTTTGACAACGTTCCCCCGGTCGGCAAAATCTTCCTGCCCGATTGCAGCTACCGCGAGATGACCGAATGGGTGCTGCCGAGCGAGCGGCTCGTCGAGTACGAGCGCATCGCCCGCGAGATGAAGGACGATCCGCGCTGGGCTTCGCTGCGCCCGCTGATCCGCGGCGGCTTCTGGCGGAATTACAAAGTGAAATACCCCGAAGCCGACGAAATGTACTGCCGCATGATGAGCGTCAGCCGCCGGTTGCAGGAGACCATCGCGGCGATGACCTCCGGCGAGCCGGTGAATCCCGAGTTGCTCGAGCAGGCCCGCACCGAGCTATACCGCGGCCAGTGTAATTGCGGCTATTGGCACGGCGCGTTCGGCGGCATCTATTTGCCCCATTTGCGCAACGCCGTCTATCAGCACTTGATCGCCGCCGACAACCTGTTGGATCGGGCCGTCGGAAAGCCGGAGACTTGGATCGAGGCGACGGCCGACGACTTCAATTTCGACGCCCGGCAGGAAGTCCGCCTGACGAACGACAAGATGATCGCCCTGGTCGCGCCGAACAACGGCGGGCAAATGATGGAGCTCGACGTCCGCCGCATCCAGCACAACCTGCTGGCCACATTGGCCCGGCGGCCCGAGGCGTACCACGAGAAGGTACGTGCCGGCGAACATCAGAACGGCGGCCAGGTGGCAAGCATCCACGAGCGCGTCGTCTTCAAGCAGCCCGATCTCGACAAGCGGCTGCAATACGACGACCATCTCCGCAAGAGCCTCGTCGATCTGTTTTACGACAACGACGCGACGCTCGAAGCCGTGGCCAACGTCACGGCGCCGCAGCGCGGCGATTTCGTCAACGGCCCCTATGAAGCCCGCATCCGGCGGAATCCCGACCGCATCCAGGTGCAGTTGCTCCGCGACGGCAATGTCAACGGCACACCGGTGCGGATCACCAAGGGGCTGACGCTCGACGCCGGCAGTTCGACGCTGCAAGTGGCCTACCTGCTGGAAAATCTGCCGCAGGGCCGGCCGCTGCACTTCGCCGTCGAGTTGAACTTCGCCGGAATGCCCAGCAACGCCTACGGGCGGAACTTCTACGACATGGGCGGCAACGTCCTCGGCCAACTCGGCTCGAAGCTCGATTTGCAGAACGCCTTCGGTCTCGGCCTGACCGACGAGTGGCTGGGGATCGACGTCGGGTTGAAGATGTCGCGGCCCAGCAACTTCTGGACGTTCCCGATCGAGACGGTCAGCCAATCCGAAGGCGGCTTCGAGTTGGTGCATCAATCGGTGGTCGTGATGCCCCACTGGCTAGTCGAAGCCGACAAGGAAGGCCGCTGGAGCGTGACGATGCAGTTGTCGTTGGACACCAGCCGCGCCGAGCGCCGCAACAATCACGAAGAAGCGGTCGCCGCGACGGTTTGACGCGGCGACCGGTCAACCATAATCGGTTTGCTATCGCCAAATAGCGCCTCGTTCCCACGCTCCGCGTGGGAACGTTGTTTCTTGGGTGCCAATGAACGGTAGATTGTAGGTTATGCTTCAGCATAACAATTCGCCGACCAGCCCGGGTGTTATGCTAAAGCATAACCTACGGGCCCGGCTATTGAATCACTTCACCGGTGGGAACGCTGTCGTTCATGCTTCCAAGTAAAGCAAAGACATTAGGGTCCATGGATGTCGAAAAGAACCACACTGAGCCGTCAGCTATTCCGAAGTTTGCCCCGCCGGGGTGATCGCTGCCGGGCGATTGGAAGAAACCGTTGTTCATCGGCGGCACCGGCTGGCCGTTGATTTTGATTGCGGGCCCGCCGTAGCCGGTGGTGAATCCGGTGGCGTCCCCGCCGACCGCCCAGCCGTCGTGGCACACGTTATTCGCCCCGCCATGCTGGGCGTCGGTAACCACGATTCGCTGTAACTCACCGATTGCAATGGTATTCGACAGGCCGTCTCTGACTTCGGCATAACTTGTGCTCACGTTCACGCGGCCGAAGATGCCCCATCGACGCGAGGCAGCGTCTTTAGAGACTGTGCAGCCCGGATTCGGGACGGTGACGCCGGGGTCGAACACGATTGCATTGGGCGCGCCCGCATCGAGGACGTTGTGGCTTGGGCTGCTCATGTCGTAGGCGACGTGTCGGCCGACGCAGCCGCCGTAATCCGTCCCGCCGCCCGGCCACCAACTTGCCAGCATCATCGCATTGTCGCCTGAACGCAGCGACGTCCGCCGAATCGGACAATAAAACTCCCGGATGTTGATGTTGGCAGATCCTGGCGCGCCCTGCGTGCCGGCATTAAGCCCCACACCGCCTTTGAAGTTCCACGGGGGAGGAGCAGGGGCAATGTAGGGCAAGATACGCAGAAGGAAACTGGTGCCGTGTCCGCCCGGCATGGTCTGAGCCGCCTCGCTCCACACATCGTACTGATTCTGCGGCATCACGGGCCCCGTCGAGCAAATCGTGCCCGGCGGATACCGCACATTCGACGTAACGTAGTTGTGGATGGCCAGGCCGATCTGCTTGAGATTATTCATGCAATTCATCCGCCGCGACCGCTGGATGGCGGTCAGCAGCGCCGGCAGCCCTATCCCCAGCAAGACGGCCAGCACGACGACCACCATGACCAATTCGATCCAGGTGTAGGCGGAATGACGCGACCTGACGCAGCGGCGTACTCCGAGCGGCCTCATGGGATTCTCTCCTCGCCGTCGATTCTATCCGAACTCGACGTTTCTCGCCACGATGAGGAAAAAGGGGACAGGTCCAATTTGCCGGAACGGCCCGGAGGGTGCTTCGCACAAATTGGACCTGTCCCCTTTTTCTCGGAGCCAGTCCGTTATTCGCTCGGCTCGCCGATCTGGCGGAGATAGCCGGCGATGCGGTCTTGTAGATCGATCAAGTTCTGCCACTGCCGCTGCTCCAGCGTTACCCGATCGCCCTTGGCTTTTGATTCGACCGATTGAATCAGTCCCCGCATTCGCAGGTTGATGTACAGGAGCATTTCGGCCAATTGGGCGGCTTGGCCGGTGCTCAGCGCGTCAGGCAGCTCGGGCGGGGCCAGCGTGTGGAGGATCTCTTTGGCGTCGGCGGCGTCGGCGAAATTCAGCTCGAAATCCAACGCGGCGGCGCTGGGCGCTTCCTCGTATTCGTCGGCGTCCAGCGTGACGCCCTCCGCAACTCGCCCCTCGCGCAAAGCTGCCAGCCGCTCGGCGATCTCCTCGCGCGATCCATAGACCAAGACGGTTCGCCCCACGGCGATCACGTCGCCCGGCCGAAGCACCCAAAGCTGGGCGGGCTCACCGTTGACCTTGGTGCCGTTGGTGCTTTGCAGGTCGGTCAAGACGATCTTATGCTGATCTTCCTGGATTTTGAGGTGGAAACGGCTGATCCGCTCGTCGTTCAATTGGATCGGATTGCCCTCTTCGCGCCCGATGGTCAGCGGGGTGGGGGCGTCGGCGAACACCCGGCCGCGGTCGGCGCCGTCGATCACTCGTAAGGTGATTAGTGCCATAGTTCTCCATTTCTATCCGTGTCGGTCGCCCCGGTCAAGTTCTTCCCGCAGGCGTAAACGCCTGGGTTAGGGAAAAGGCACGCAATCAACGTCTAACATCAACGGTTCCTTCTCAATCACAAAGCCCAATGGCATAACGCGGCAGCCGCTCTCTGCCATGCCGACTCCGTTATGCTGAAGCATAACCTACGCCCATCCGTCGGGCTCCGCCCAATCGGCGACGGGAATCGCCTCCCACATTATTTGCCCGGCACGCGCCCCCACACCTACAATCTGCCTCGGAGCGTAGTACAATAAGAGAGACGATAGAAAACGAGCAAGGAATTCCCCTCCAATGAGTGACGAGCATCGCGAGCCGAATCGCCCCCAGGATCGCAAGACCCCTCCAATAGGCGGCAATGTCGTTTGGTATTTCTTGGCACTGGCGATCGGAACGATCTTCCTGGTCAATTTGATTGAACCGCCCAGTCGGGTTGAACTGCAGTACGGCGATCTCGTCAAATTGATCGAGAAGGGACCCAAGGGATCGATCGATGTTCAACAGGGTTCCGGGGAGAAGAAGCAGCTTGTCCGTTACTCGAACCTCGATCACGTGAAGATCGGGCCGGACGAAATCACCGGCACCGTGACCGAACAGATTCTCGATCCGGCGGCCGAACACAAAGAATCCCAGCCCGAGGTCGCCTTCCAAACGCATCGGCGGGGCCTGGAGAACGACAACAACACCCTGTTCGATCTGTTGCAGAAGAAGAAGTTCCCCAACGTGGACGGAATGCCTCCACCGAGCGGTTGGAAGAGTCTGATGCCAATGTTGTTCGTGATGCTGGTGATCTTAGGCATCTTTTTCATCATGATGCGGCGGCTCGGCGGGACGGGCTCGGCGATGGCCTTCGGACGCAGCCGCGGCAAGCTCTACGCCCAGGAAGACCTCGGCATCAGCTTCAACGACGTGGCCGGCATCGACGAGGCCGTCGACGAGCTGCGCGAAGTGGTCGATTTTCTCCGCTCGCCCGACAAGTACCAGCTTCTCGGCGGGCGGATTCCCAAGGGCGTGCTGCTGGTCGGGCCGCCGGGTACGGGCAAGACGCTGCTGGCCAAGGCGATCGCCGGCGAGGCGGGCGTCCCCTTCTTCTGCCTCTCCGGCTCCGACTTCGTCGAAATGTTCGTCGGCGTCGGCGCCGCTCGCGTCCGCGACATGTTCCAGCAAGCCCAAGCCAAGGCCCCCTGCATCGTATTCATCGACGAATTGGACGCGCTCGGCAAGACCCGCGGCAGCGGCATCATCGGCGGGCACGACGAGCGCGAGCAGACGCTCAACGCACTGCTGGTCGAGATGGACGGTTTTAGCTCGAACAGCGGCGTGATCGTGATGGCGGCCACGAACCGGCCGGAAACGCTCGATCCGGCGCTGCTGCGGCCCGGACGCTTCGATCGCCACGTCTCGGTCGATCGGCCCGACGTCCGCGGACGCGAGCAGATTCTCAAGGTCCATGCCGCCAAGGTGAAGCTCGACGAGGCGGTCGATTTGAAGGAGGTTGCCCGCATCACCCCCGGCTTCGTGGGCGCCGACTTGGCAAACCTGGTGAACGAGGCTGCGCTGTTGGCGGCTCGCGCGGGCAAGAGCACGGTGACGACGCTCGAGTTCAACGAGGGCGTCGAGCGTGTTATCGCCGGTCTGGAAAAACGACAGCGGGTGATGAATCCCGACGAGAAGCAACGCACCGCCTACCACGAGAGCGGACACGCCCTGGTGGCCTACAGCCTGCCGGGGGCCGATCCGGTCCATAAGGTTTCCATCATTCCCCGCGGCCCCAGCGCCCTGGGCTATACGATGTATCGCCCCGAGGGTGATCGCTACACGACGACGCAGAGCGAGTTGGAGTGCCGCATCCAGGCGCTGCTGGCCGGCACGGTTGCCGAGGAGATGATCTATCACGACGTGGCTACCGGCGCGCAGAGCGATCTGGAACGGGCCACGGAAATCGCCCGCAGCATGGTGATGGAGTTCGGCATGAGTCGCCTGGGCCGGGTAAACTATCGGGAGAACGGCCGCTCGGTCTATCTGCCCGGCGTCGAGGACTTCCGCGATCGCAGCCACAGCGAGCAGACCGCCCGCGAGATCGACCAGGAAATCAAGCGAATCATCGAGGAGTCGCTGGAGAAGGCGCGACATATCCTGGAGACGCGGCGGAAAGCGTTGGAAGCGCTGGCCGAACGGCTGGTCGAGAAGGAGACGGTCGACAACGACGAGCTTCGCGAGATCATCGAAGCGAATTCTCCCAGCGTCAAGATTGTTCCCGGCACGGCCGATGCTGCCCGCCGCACGCCCGACGAGCCGGCCGCCGGCAGCGAGGCAAGGAAAGCGGAAGGCGGGTGAGCCGCTGCCCCGGCACTGCTTGTTCCAAGCAGTGGCACACAGACGCGGGCGACTCGCGAAGAACGTGTCCCCTCTCCCTGTGGAAGAGAGGTCGGGGGTGACGGCAAAGCGTTTTCTGATTATCAGCCCTCTCCCGGAGCGAGAGGGGACTTCAAATCCGCATTCTGCAAGAGTCGGTCAGGTCTTTGCATCGGTGCACTGTTTCATCCGGCTCTTGGGATTGTCCGTCTTCCTTCGATACTCCGCCAGTGCTTGTTCGAGGAGGTCGATTTGAGTTTGCGCGTTGCGGAGCGCCGCGTCGGCGTCGGTGAGGTTACCGGCAAAACCCATTCGTTCGACGCGCCGCAGGGCCGCCTTTGCGGCCGGCGCCTAAATGGATTACCGTCCCCTTCAGCCGATGGGCCGCCTTTGCCATTTTTTCGGCATCGCAGTGTTCGAGGCCGTCTCGCGCCTGTTGCAGCATCGGGCCGGCCTCTTCAAAGAGAAATTCGATGATGTCTTGGAACAGGCCCGGGTTGTTCAGACAACTTTTCGGGGCGTCGTCATAAGAGAAGACGGTTGTGGTATCTTGTGGTGCAGCCGTCTCGGCTGCGCTGGCAGGCGGGACGGCTGCACCACAAGACATCGGCTCGGCCAGACGCTCGACCAAATCGATCAACTCCTCGCTTTTGACGGGCTTGCACAAGAAGGCGTCCATGCCCACCGCCATGCATCGCTCGGCATCGTCCCGGTAGGCATGGGCGGTCAAGGCGACGATCGGCACCCGGGACGAAGGGGTTGGGGATTGGAGATCAGGGATTGGGGATTGGGGATTAGAGTTCGGACAATCGGCGCCGGTTGCCCGTTTGTCTTTATCCAATCTCCAATCCCTAATCCCTAATCCCGTTTCCGCTTCGCGCTTGCGGATAGCCGCCGTGGCCTGCAAACCGTCGAGCACGGGCATCTGCACGTCCATCAATATCACGTCGAAGTTCTCGCGGCCGGCCAGATCGAGCGCCTTCCGACCGTCGTCGGCCACCGCGACCGTGTGTCCCCGCTTCCGCAAGATCGCTGCAATCACTTGCTGGCTGCTGCGCGTGTCCTCGGCCAGGAGGATTCGCAAAGGGCGAGCGGGGGCGGCCAGTTGCGGCCGCTCGGTGTGGGCGTCATCGATAGGCTCGCGAGACAGCGGGAGCCTGACGGAGTTGAATTGACTGTCCAGAAAGATCGTAGCCACCTGCGTGCTGTTCAGCAGATTCTGCATGTCGTCGGTGGCCCGCGACAACTCGTCCACTTTGGCTTGCAGCTCGGTGTTGACGGTGCTCAATTCCTCGTTCAACGACTGCATTTCTTCCTTCGACGTCTCCAATTCCTCGTTGGTGCTCTGCAATTCCTCGTTGGTGGACTGCAACTCTTCGTTGGTCGATTTCAATTCTTCGTTCGAGGTTTCCAACTCCTCAATCGTCGTTTGCAGCGATTCCTTGGTGTACTGCAACTGGTGTTCGAGCTCGTCGGCGCGGGTGATGTGGTCGTCGGCCTTCTCTCCTTGTTGCATCGGGGTCGGCGATGGGGCCGCCTGGGTGGGAGTGATCGTCACCAACAGCAGGCCGCGGATGGGTTCCGGGTCTTCGATGCGGCTGACCGAAAAGTTGATGTTGGTGTAGTCGCCGTTGGACTTCACGCGGATGTTTTCGCGAACGACTTCCCGCCGCTCAATCGACGCCTGCCGCAAGGCGGCCGTCAAGGGCCGCAACAGGCCGTGTCGGGCCATCTCCAGGATGTTGTTGCGCGGTTGCCCTTCGGTCGGTTCCAGGTAGGCACCCGTACGGCCGTGGATGTAGACGATCGTTCCCCGCTCGTTGACCACCAGCGTCGTCGGCGCGAATCTTCCCAGCACAACCCGCTCGATATGCGCCGTCGTCTGCGACTGCTTGATCGGGGCAAAATGATCGCGGGGCGGCGTCTCGACGTGCCGGGCCCCCGTCGGCTCGGCCAGCAGCTCCATCAACGGATACATGGGCGAAACCGTCTCCTTCTTGCGGAAAATCTTCCACTTGTTGTCCAACGGCTCGAAGAGATCCGCAAACCTGCCGATCGACTCGGACGGGCCCAAGAACAGCAGCCCGCCGGAACGCATCGCGTAATGAAAAACCGGCAAAAGCCGCCGCTGCGCGTCGCCGTCGAGATAAATCAGTACGTTCCGGCAAACCACGAGGTCGAGCTTCGTGAACGGCGGATCCCTAATGACGTTCTGCGGCGCGAAGACCAGCATCTCACGGATTTCCTTGGCGACGCGGTACGTGTTGTCTTCGCGGATGAAATAGCGATCGAGCCGCTCCTTCGAGACGTCGGCGGTAATGCCCGCCGCAGGCTGACGTGGCCCGGATGTTGGTGCGTGACGACGATGAAGCCGATGCCGCTGTCGGCCGGCG
Source organism: uncultured Planctomycetia bacterium (assembly GCA_963719005.1). Taxonomy (GTDB): domain Bacteria; phylum Planctomycetota; class Planctomycetia; order Pirellulales; family Thermoguttaceae. Next base: position 45,993 of record CAVRAR010000008.1, on the reverse strand, counting down.
TATGACCGAAGAACTCCTGCAACGCCTCGAGCCCGCCGGCCGAAGCGCCGATGCCGATGATGGGAAACCTGAGGGTTTGCGGCGTCTCGCCGTTTTCGACGTCATCCACCGTCGCGGCGGCCTTGGGCTGCTCGACGACGTGGGGATCATCTTTCGCCTGCCCGCTGGGTTGCTGCTTCACTACCCGGCCGTGCGGTCTTGTTGAAAAGCGTTCCGTTTCTCGCCTCTTTTTCGCCGACATTTCGAGCCTCCATTTTGTCACAACGCCGACGATTACTGACAGCGGGCCCCTTGGCAGGAGCGGGGCCGAACATGGGAAAAGATGGCGACCCGGCTGCCGGGCCAATCACCCAAGTTTAACACTATCGCCTAGGCTACCAGCCGTCAACTACCCCGCGCGAAAGACCAGTTCTCCGCATGGCAGAGGGGCCAGGATTTTCCGCCACAAACTCGTAGCGGCAGGCGAATCGGCAACACATCGGAAGGGGACGGAGGAGGTTGTCGTAAAAACGCCGTCAGTTTTCAGGACTTTCTGCCGACAACCTCCTCCGTCCCCCTACCGCCGGCCTCACCAACCCTCAATCACCGCCCAGGCCGTCTCGATGTTGCCCAACGGTGCGCTGACTTGAATGCCCGAGACGCGATCGCGGACGCGGGCGACCGACTCGCGGGCGATCTCGATGCCGATGGCGAGCTGGTCCTCGCGGCGATCGACCGACGCCATCCGCTCCATGATGCTGTCGGGCACGATCACGCCCGGCACCTCATTGCGCATGAACGAGGCGTTCCGGTAGCTCGCCAGCGGCCAGATGCCCGCGAGAATCGGCAGGCCCAACAGTTGCACTTCGTCGAGAAATCGCAGCAGGGCGTCGGGGTCGAACACCGGCTGGGTGATGGCGAACTCGGCCCCCGCTTCGACTTTTCGGCGGAAGCGGTCGAGCTCGCGCTGGCGGTCGAGCACCGTGGGGTCGAGCCCAACGCCGATCGCGGCAAAAGTGGGCGGGTCGATGGCCTGGCCGCCGAGGTCGATGCCGCCGTTGAGCCGGTGCTGCACCGCCGTCATGCCGATCGAATCGGCATCGAACACCCCGGTCGCCTGCGGGTAGTCGCCCAGCTTCGGCGAGTCGCCGGTTACGAATAGCAGGTTGCGAACGCCGCAGGCCGCACAGGCCAGCAGGTCGGCCTGCATGCCGATCAAGTTTCGGTCGCGGCAGCAGAAATGCAGTATCGGCTCGATCGCGGCTTCACGCAGGATGTGCTCGGCAGTGACCAACGACGAAAGCCGGGCGGTGGCACGCGGACCGTCGGGAATGTTGATCGCATTGACGCCACGCTCGTGCAGCAGCTTGGCCTTTGCGATCGTCGATTGCAGATTGTAGCCGCGCGGCGGCAGCAGCTCGACTGTCGTAATCCATTGCCGGGCAACGAGCCGCGCGCCCAGCCGCGATCTTTCGGCCAACGGCGCGGGCTCTTTCGGCTCGACGTGCGTCGCCGGAACCGGGGGCGATAAGACTTTCGCCCGGGCCAGCGGACGGACGACCGCCACCACCTCGCGAATGTGTTCCGGCGTCGTTCCGCAACAGCCGCCCACGGCCGACGCGCCCAAGGCCACGTATCGCTTGACATAGGTCGCCAGGTATTCGGGCGAGCAGAGGTAAATGCGGCGGTTTTCGACCTCTTTCGGCATTCCGGCGTTGGGCTGAACGATCAATGGGAGCGTGGTGAGCCGCACCGCCTGCTCGACCGCGCCGAGCAGCCCGTCGGGGCCGACGCCGCAGTTCATTCCCCAGGCGATCGGCTGCGCGCACTCGGGCGGCAAGGGGGCCAACATCCGCTCGACCGACTCGCCGGAGGCCGTTTCGCCCGTTGCCACGATGGCGAACGAAAGCACGAACGGCACGCCCGGCAATTGCCGCATTGCCGCCGCACATTGCTCGAGCGCCGCCCGATTGGGCTGGGTCTCGAAGAGGATGAAGTCGGCGCCCCCTTCGATCAGACCCTGCGCCTGCTCGACGATCATCTCTTCGATGGCTGCTTCATACTGCGGTTGGATCGACGGCGGACCGATCGAACCGGCCACGTACATCGGCCGCCCGGCCGCGTCGGCCGTCTCGCGGGCGAGCCGGGCGCCCGCTCGGAGGATTTCGGGCAGCCGCTCGGCCAGCGCGAACTTGGCCAACGCCGCCCGATTGGCCCCGAACGTGTTAGTCGTCAACACGTCGGCCCCGGCGTCGCGATATTCCGCATGAATCTGCCGAATGAGCTTCGGATCGGAAAGGCACAATTCATCGAAGCAGCGATTCGTGAAGACATGATGCCGATAGATCTCGGTGCCCATCGCCCCGTCAAAGACGAGCACGCCGCGGGTCAGGGCTTCTTGGAAGGATAAATTGGACATGGAGGAAGGGGCCAGGGGTCAGGGGCCAGGGGCCAGGGATCAGGGCAGGAATCGAATCTCTGACCTCTGATCCCTGATCCCTCCTTTCACACTCTCAACTCCGCCCCGTGCTTCGCCTTGCACGCGGCGACGATGCGGTCGCGGACTTCGTCGGCCTGTTGGCTGGTTAGCGTGCCGTCGGGCGAGCGCAGGGCGATCGAGAACAGGAGGCTCTTCTTGTCGCCGAGCCGCTTCGCGTCGCGGTACGTGTCGCGGTAATCGAGCGACTCGAAACCGGGGCCGCCGTGCTCGCGCACCGTTGCGGCAACGTCGGCCCAGCGAACCGATTCGTCCACCACCAGGTTCAAGTCGCGCGCGACCGCCGGATAGGGCGACTGGCGGAACGCATCGCGGCACCAGATCGGCCTCCTCGACCAGCGGCGCCAAGCGGATTTCGGCCACGACGGCCGGCCCGCGAAGATCGAACTGACGCATCGCCTCGTGAGTCAGCCGGCCGACGTAGCCGAACATTTCGCCGCCCAATTGCAGCCGGCAGGAGGCCGCCGGATCGAGAATCGCCAGGGCGGCGTCGTCGGCCGCCAGCGGAACGGCGACCTTCAGATCGGCGAGAATCGTCTCGATCACGCCCTTGACGGCCGAGATAGTCGCGGCCGCTGGTGATGGCCAGCATGACGTCTTCGTGCGGCAAGTCGTCGCCCCGCGGCAGATAAACCTTGGCGATCTCGAACAACTCGATCTCCGCATTGGCCAGCGACTCGTTCGTTCGCCGCGCGGCCAGCAGGCTCGGCACGAGGCTGCGGCGCAGACAATCGGCGCCGCGGATGACCGGCATCAGGCTCCGCAGCGGCTCGGCGTCGGTCCAAGGGCTCATCGACGCGGAGGCCTGCGCATCGACCACGCTGAGGGTCAAGGCTTCGTCGAAGCCGGCGGCCGTCAGCACGCGGCGAATCCGCTCGAACACCCGATCGTCGCGCCGGCGGGCCGATGGAACCATCGGCACGCTGACGTCTTCCGGGATCGCGTCGTATCCGTGGATTCGCCCGACCTCTTCGATCAGATCGATCTCGCGGGTCAAGTCGCGCCGCCAACTCGGCGGAACGACAGTGATCGACGTGGGCTGAGGGATCGGAACGGACGGCGGCGGGAGGAAAGACTCGGGATGAGAGACTTCGTTGCCCAACGCCATCAGGATTTCGCGCACGCGGCGGTCGAGCACCGGGATGCCGAGGATCCGCTCGATCTGCGAGAGCCGCAGCACGATCGGCTCGCGGGCCGGCGGGGGCTGGCCGACGTCGATCACTCCGGCCGCCAATTCGCCGCCGGCGAGTTCCAGGATCAACTCGCAGCAGCGGCGGCTGGCCCAATCGAGCCCCTCGGGATCGATCTGCCGCTCGAAGCGGTACGACGAATCGCTGTGCAGGTTAAGCTGCCGGGCGGTGTTGCGGATCGAAACCGGATCGAACTCGGCCGCCTCGACCAACACGTCGTGGGTGGCGGGCGAAATCTCCGTCTGCGCCCCGCCCATCACGCCGCCGATGGCCACCGGACGCCGGGCGTCGCAGATCATGCACATCTCGGGATCGAGGACGTAAGTCTTGTGGTCGATCGCCTCGATCACCTCGCCGGGCAGCGGGCGGCGAACGATGATCTCCGCCCCGGAAAAAGGGGGACAGTCCCCGTTTGCCGCAGAGCGGCCCTCCGGGTGCTTCGCACAAACGGGGGCTGTCCCCGTTTTTCCTTCCAGCTTGGCGAAATCGAACGTGTGCAGCGGCTGGCCGCATTCCATCAACACGTAGTTGCTGATATCGACGACGTTGTTGATCGGCGTGATGCCGACCGTCTCCAGCCGGCGAACGATCGCCTTGGGGCTCGGCCCGATCTTCACGCCGCAAACTACCCGCGCCGTGTAACGCAGGCAGAGATCAGGGCAGTCGATCCGCACCTTGACCAGCTTATCGACGGGCGTTTTGCCTTCGGGCGGTTGTGCGGCGGGGAGCGTCAAATCGCTCCCCCACAGAACCGCGACCTCGCGGGCGATGCCGATATGGCCCAGGCAGTCGGGCCGGTTGCTGGTGACCTCCAAATCGATGGCCAGATCGCCGCCGACTTCCGCGGTGCTCTCATGGTTCAGCCCCGCCATCATCAGCCGCCGCTCGAGCTCCGCGGCCGACATGGTAAGCGGCACGTACTGTTTCAGCCAATTCCAGGAGACTAGCATGAGGGATTAGGGATTGGGGATTAGGGATTAGAAAGGGGCCTCACTGGAATTTGCGCCGTTTGAACGCCACAACGTCTTTCGCATCGAGTTCAAACCACTCGCCGTTCTTTCGCTTCGCCTCGAATCGTTTGTGCCAGTATGCCTCAATACCGCTGGGATCGTCCGTTCGGATTTCGTGAATCCTTTTCGCCTTTTCCGGGAGTTGCAGCCTAATTGCGCCTACTCTGTAATCAGCGTCTCTGGCTCTGCCAATCTTGTAGAACCGGCCTGATTTGATGAGGTAGACAAAGCCGATCTCTTCTTCCGGATACTCAGCCTGTTTAGCGGATGCTTGCTGAGTCTGGGACACATATTCTTCGCAGAGGGGAACGACGTTGTCGTAAGCGGCATGACTTCGGCAATACTGGGCAAGGTTTTCGACGAGTTCCAACTTTGTGCCAAACCGCCGGAAAAACGTGTTGTGATTTGGGAACGTGCAATCGCTACGACACTTGAATCTCAGCTCAGCTTGTACGGGAAGATGTCCCAACTCTTGTACAAGCCCGGCATATTTGTCCAAAGCTGTTGCAATGTCAACGGGCCTTGAACGTTCGTTGGGGACGTAACCCGCCTCACGGATGGCGTCGCTCCAACGAATCCAGTGTATCCCCGTCCAGTCAGATTCTGTGATTCCGGTCTCAGACTTGAACCTGTCACGTCCGAGTGGTTTTCCGCCGTTTGCTTCGGCGGTTCGTTTGATTTCTTGGAGAATGTGCGCCTTCGTTACCATCTTCGCGACTCCAAACGACGATACGACCTTCATTTTGCCAGATGGCGATGTTGCGGAGGCGTGTATGCCCGTTTACGGGCATTTTCCGCCGCAGGCGGTTTAGGCCCGTGCTTTAGCACGGGTTGGGCTGGCGGTCTCCCCTCCGTTGTTCTTTCTCTCCATTCGGGATTGTCACGCCCGTTTACGGGCGTCCTGCTCGTCGTCGATCGTCGTAAATCGTTCCAAACGATCGAACGTCTTGCCCTCCGCGTGATGTTTTCGCTGATCGCGAACGTATGCCTTCACCCACTCCAAATCGCCGGTTCCAAAACTGACTACGCCGTAGCCGCTTTGTCACTGGAGCGTTTTGTTGCAGACGCCAAGCCGCTGATTTACCTCGTGGGCCGACGCTCCTTTCAATTGGCCGATCCATTCGCTTACGGTGATCGTCGGAGGAACTGAAACAACCAGATGAATGTGCGTTTCGATGCCGCCAATCTCGTGGATGTATACGCCTTTCTCACTGACCAGTCGCTGCTTGATGTAGCGATGCACGAGCGGCTCGACAGTCGGCGTCAGGAGCGGCAGGCTGTCTTTGGTGTGCCACGTGAGGTGCAGATTGATTTCACTGTAGTAATTGTGTGCCATCGGATCATCCTCAACACACGCAGGAGGCCCGTGAACGGGCCTGACACCTCAATCGTGTCGTGACCTCGCAAACCCGGCGTAAACGCCGGGCCTAAACCGCCTTCGGCGGACAAGGGCCGTAAACGGCCCTGCCAGGACGCCACCTATAGCCAATCCGAGGCCCAATGTCCCTTCTCCGCTTTTCCTGTCCGTTTCCGGCTACCAACACCCTCAGGTCGCGGAAGTTCTTCCCGTCCATCACCCGCTCCTCTAATCCCTAATCCCCAATCCCCAATCCCTGACCCCTCTCTAAAACTGATGCAAAAACCTCACGTCGTTCTTATACAACTCGCGGATGTCGGCGATGCCGTGGCGGCGGGCGCAGATGCGGCTCGATGCCGAGGCCGAAGGCGAAACCGGTGTACTTCTCGGGGTCGTAGCCGACGGCGCGGAGGACGTTGGGATCGACCATGCCCGCCCCGCCCATCTCGATCCAGCCCTCATGCCAACTCATGTCGACCTCGACGCTCGGCTCGGTGAACGGGAAGAACGAAGGGCGAAAACGGATGTGGACGTCGGGATCGAACGCGCTGCGGGCGAAAAGCCGCAACATGCTCTTCAAATCGGCCATCGTCACGCCGCGATCGACCAGCAAGCCCTCGATCTGATGGAACATCGGGTAGTGCGTGGCGTCGGCCGTGTCGGGGCGATAGACCCGGCCGCACGAGATGATCCGCACCGGCGGCTGCGTTCGCTCCATCACGCGAATCTGCACCGTGCTGGTTTGGCTGCGCAGCAGGAAAGAAGAGGGGGAGATTGGGAGAGGGGGAGACTGGGAGACAGCCGATGGCGCGGCGTCTCCTTGTCTCCCCGTCTCCTTGTCTCCCGGTCTCCCCGTCTTCGTCGCCACGCCGAGGTAGAAATTCTCCAGCGGATCGCGGGCGGGATGCGCGGCGGGGATGTTCAGGGCCTCGAAATTGTGCCAAGGGTCTTCGACCTCCGGGCCCGTCGACCGCGGTGAACCCCAGTCGGCCCATGATCTCCTTCAGCTCGTCGATCGTCTGCGTCACCGGATGCAGCCGGCCAAGACGCAGCCGAACGCCGGGCACCGTGGGATCGGATCGCCGGGCGTCGGCGGCCGGGCCGGCGACCTTGACCAGCCGTTCGACGGCCGACTCGTGCGCCGCCTCGATCGCCTGCTTGACCTCGTTGAAGCGCTTTCCGGCGGCGGGCTTGTCGGCCTTATCGACCGAGCCGAGACCCTTTTGCGACCGCCTTGATGCGGCCGTTTTTCGCGCCGAGGAATTGAACCCTCGTCTCTTCGAGCGCGGCGGCATCGCCCGCGGCGCCGAACGCGGCCGCCGCTTCACGGGCCAGCGAGTCCAATTCCGCCAGATAGTCGGCTAGAGCCATGGCAGCGGGAGCGAGAAAATCAGCAACGCGGGAGGAATCCACGAAAGACGCGAAGAACACGAAGGAATAAATATGTTGTCTCTTCTTCGTGTCCTTCGTGTTCTTCGTGGACCCCTCCACGTTTCGCTTGTTCTACTTGGAATTGGCCTTTTTGACCAGTTCCACGACCGCGGTCGAAGCCCTCGGGATCGGCCACGGCCATGTCGGCCAGAACCTTGCGGTCCAGCTCGATATTGGCCTTCAGCAGGCCGGCGATGAACTCGCTGTAGCGCAGGCCGAGCGCGCGGACGGCGGCGTTGATCCGCACGATCCACAGCCGGCGGAAATCGCGCTTGCGGTTGTGGCGGTCGCGATAGGCGTAGACGCCGGCGCGGACGAGGTTCTCCTTGGCGGTGCGCAACAGGCGGCGACGGCCGCCGACATATCCCTTCGCCTTCTTGAACAGGCGATTCTTGGCCCGATTTCGGGCAGCGCCCTTCGTGGTTCTCATCGAAAAAACCTCAGGTCTATGCGGAAGCCAGGCCCTTCTCTGCGTCGAGAAGCGTTTTTTGCCAGCCCGTTCCGCTGGTATAGTTGTGGTGCAGGCGTCTCGCCTGCTTTGGGCAGGCGAGACGCCTGCACCACAAAACACGTTAACTGCTATGTTTTCCGAGGACGATGCGAATCTTCGCGCACTCGACTTCCTGGACGGTATCGGTGCGGCGGAGGTTTCGCTTGCGTTTGTGGCTCATCCGCGAGGCCAAGTGGCTGGTGCCGGCGCTGCGGTGTTTGACCTTCCCCTTGGCGGTCAGCCGGAAACGTTTTTTCGTCCCCTTATGGGTCTTCATTTTAGGCATGATTCGCTACCACGCTTTCAATAGTCCGACTCGGCTCTGGGCAGATAGACTTGTCATTGTAACAGGTTTGCCGGGGGCGCAAAGGGGGAAACCGAGGAAGAATCTTCGCCAATAGGGGGGTGCGGTGGCGTCGCTGAATAGGAGTTATGAGACGAATGGGACTCATAACTCCCGTCGGTCGTGGCAAAAGGGACAGTCCCTTTTTCGCTGACACGAAAATTGGGACAGTCCCCTTCCGCCTCGTCTCACGCTTGCCCTTTATCCTTCCCCCACACCTCCGCCAGCGCCACCAGCCATTCGACCGACTCGACCATCTCGTCCAAGCATGCCCATTCCAGCGGCGAATGGGGGTTGTGGCCGCCGCAGGAGAGATTGGGGGTGGGCAGGCCAAGCTCGGTCAGACGCGAGCCGTCGGTGCCGCCGCGAACAATCGTCCTCTCACCCGTTCGGCCAAGCTGCCGCAAGGCTTCCTCGGCATAGGCGACGGCACGGGGCTCGCGCAGCAGCCCGTCGGCCATGTTGCGATACTGCCGCTCGATGGCCACGCGGACCTTCGCGGTCGGGAAGTCGTCCATGGTCGCCTCCGCAGCCTGTCGCAGCCGATCGGCGAGATGATCGAGCTCCTTTGCGTCGAAGTCGCGGAGCAGAATCTTGATCTTCACTTCGGCCACGCCGCCGCCGACTTCGTAGGGATGCAAGAAGCCCTGGCGGCCATCGGTCGTTTCGGGCGAGAGGGTGGCGCGAGGCAGTCGTGCCACAAACTCGGCGGCGACGCGTACGGCGTTCGTCATGCGTCCCTTGGCGATCGACGGGTGGATGTTCACGCCGTGGACCGTCACCACGGCCTGGTCGGCCGAAAACGTCTCGACGTCGATTTCGCCGCTGCCGTGGCCGTCGAGCGTATAACATGCCGCCGCACCGATCTCCTGCAAGTCGAGCTTATCGACGCCGTGACCGATCTCCTCGTCGCAGGTAAAGCAGATGCGCACCGGCCCGTGGGCGATTTCGGGATGCTCGATCAACCAGGCGGCCGTCTCCACGATGATCGCCACCCCGGCCTTGTCGTCGGCCCCGAGCAGGGTGGTGCCGTTGGAGGTTATCAGCGTTCGGCCGCGGAGTGCATCCAACTCGGGGTTGTCGGCCACGCGGATCACGCGGCTCTTGTCGCCGGGCAGGACGATGTCGCCGCCGCCGTAGCCCTCGATCACTTGCGGACGGATGTTGGCGCCGGAAGTTTCGGGCGAGGTATCGAGATGAGAACAGAGGGCAATGGTTGGAGGAAAGGGGGACAGGCCCCCTTTGTGCGAAGCACCCTCCGGGCCGTTCCGGGAAAGGGGGCCTGTCCCCCTTTCCCCTGGAATTGTCCCCATCACGATTCCATGTTGATTTTGCCGGGCGTCGGCAACCCCCAGGGCGACAAGGTCCTCGGCCAGCAAACGGCCCAACTCAATCTGCCCCGCCGAACTGGGATAGCCTTTGGCGTCGGGCTGGGCCATCGTGTCGATCGCGACGTAACGCAGAAATCGCTGCAAGAGACGGTCCTTGTTCATCTGATTGGGCTCCAGGCGAGGTTGTTTTCGCATCGTCATTCGTGACGCTCCCTATCTTCCCAGAAATGGGTTGGTTTTGGTAGGCTATGGCAGATGGAAAATAGGCAGGCGGTTCGCTGCGAAACCGCAAGCGGTTTGCGATCAACAATCAACATTCAGCAATCAGCATTCAACAATCCCCCCATGTCTACCTCTGTCCGCTATCTGGTGTTCGATACGGAAAGCGTCGCCGATGCCCAATTGGTGGCGAAACTACGCTACGCAGGCAAGGGACTATCGCCTGCCGACGCGGTGCGACGCTATCGCGATGAACTGATGGAGAAGTATGAGAGCGACTTCATTCCCTACAGCTTCCAGATGCCGATTTCGGTGGCGGTCGGCAAGGTGGCGGGCGACTTTGCCCTCGAAGACGTGGTGGTGCTCGACGAGCCGCAGTTCCGGCCGCACGTCATCACCGAGAATTTCTGGCGCGGCTGGGAGAAATACCGCCGGCCGACGCTGGTAAGCTTCAACGGTCGGGGGTTCGACCTGCCGTTGTTGGAGTTGGCGGCGTTTCGCTATGGCATCAGCGTGCCCGGCTGGTTTCAAGCGGCGGCCAAGTCGTTCGATCAGCCGCGCAGCCGTTACAACAGCACGGCCCACCTCGATCTCTACGAGGTGCTGACGAACTTCGGCGCAACCCGCTTCACCGGCGGCCTGAATCTGGCGGCGAACATTCTCGGCAAGCCGGGAAAGATGGACGTGCAAGGCGACATGGTGCAGGATATGTACGACGCCGGCCGACTGGCCGAGATCAACGACTACTGCCGCTGCGACGTCTTAGACACCTACTTCGTCTTTCTCCGCACCCGGGTGCTGTGCGGCCAACTCAGCCTGGAGGCCGAGCACGAGTTGATCGCTAAGACCAAGCAATGGCTGGAGAGCAAGGCCGAGGGATCGCCGGCGTTTCGCACGTACCTCGAGCATTGGGGGGATTGGGTAAATCCGTGGGAATCGGCGGAAAAAAACGTTGACAAACGAGCAGATTAACCTATGATTTAGGTGTCGGGACGTTAGGTGTGGCTGCCTCGCCAACGGCGCCCTGACAGGGACACCGCATGAGGCGTCAGGTGCTGATCCCGCGGTGGAAGCCCGTTGCAGGCCGATACCTGACAGGCACGCAGCGGGCTTTTTTTCTGCGCTTGCATTGCTCATCTGCAACTCCTTTTCACGGAAGAACTTTAGATGTTTGTCCACCGCCGCTGGCCGGCGGCGGTTGACGAAAAGTTGACTGTTTTGTCGTCCGCTCTTTTCCGAGCACTTCGTCGAAGCTCACGCCGCTGACCGCATCGCGCAACTCGTCTTCCCCCACGTGGTAGTAGGTCAGGATGATGTCCAGGGACGAGTGCCCGACGATCTTCATGACCTTAAATGGCGACGCATTTGCCATCCTGCCAACAAAAAAATGGCGAAACGAATGAAGGGTGCCGCGTTTCACGCCCGCGGCATTTTTCGCCCGCTTTAGTTGCAGGTAGAGCCGGCAGGCCCGCAGCCGATCGTCGACCACACGGACCTCCATCAGTTGCGTGATCAGTTCAGTGACTCGCCAGAACCAGAAGCGAAGCCGCTTGCCCTGCCGACATGCGGCAAAGGACGTCGCTAAAAGGCAGCGACATCAGGAACATCGCCCCCTTCCGCTCCTGCCCTCGATAGACGACTGTCGCCGCGCCGAAATCGGCCTGGGCTTCGCCAGGATGATGCACCAGCGGCATGACGACTTCCGCCAAGCGAAGGCAATCAGGCGCAGCAGGTCGGCGAGCAACAGTGCCGGCGCTGCCGGCTCCGGCGTAGTGCCCGAGGCCGGCAATGTGCCGACGGTGCCAGAGCCGCTGACGGAGTCGCCAGCGATGGGGGCAAACCGAGATTCGCCCTCCACAGATTCAAATCGCTCAGGTTGACCGTGCCGGGTGGCGCAACCGACCAGGCAGACGATCAGATTAGAGCCCCTTATCGCTCGCGTCCGTTACGTGCCCAGCGCCGGCACGCGGCCATGCCTATGGCCAGAGAGCCGCTCAAGAGCAAGAGAACCGTCGAAGGCTCAGGGACAGAGACATTCACAGTCCCCAAGCACACCTCGCCCTCATCAAAAGGCACATTTGCGTAATAGCGAGCTTGGGAGTCGTCGGAATACCAGTTGCAGCCGTTGAACAGATCGGGCACCGCCATGATGTCAAACACCCCGGATGTACCGGGCCATGCGACAAAATCAACCTGCAGAAGGTTCGCGCCGGAAGAGGGCACCAACACCCCCGTGTGCAGAGAGTCCGTATCGCCAATTACGGGAATCGTATCCGTCGGCCTGAAGAGCGTCCTGGTAAGTCCGTCAGACCTGCCGTCCAATAGATAGGAGGGCGGCAACGTTGCCGTGCTGAATTGCAATTTGCCCGTGGCGCCAACATCCGGTTCAATCCGAAGCCCAAGCTGCCAACCGTAGAGTTTGTCGGTGGTGAGCGAGGGATTCTCGATACCAATTACCATCGCAGGCGAAGGGGAGGCTGGGTTCCACTGAATGTTGTGGACGGACGGAAAAGCCGGGTCATGGAACGAGATGGAAAGTTCCTGCGCGTGAGCACACGCACTCGCCACGATGACGGCCAACGTTGCCATACAAAACTTATGGAACCACATTGCTCCCCCTCCAGCAAAGGAAGTTGTTACCGGGTGCCGATCTTGCGTTGCTCCACGGCAGACATGGGCGGCCGCCGCGAGCAGGCCAACTGCGAACGTGCCCTCAATTCTACTGACCCCGCCCAACATTGCAAGCATTTTCTGCCAGTCCGTAAATTTTCATCACAAGCTCAGGCAGGCCGCCCCAACTCGTTGGTGTTGTTGTCCTCCTTCACTCCACGAACGCCCCCTGCCTTGTCATCCGCATTGGAGAACACCGACGCTTGGGTCGGATGGCCCACCGCGGAAAACAAAGCCCTCGAAGTGTGGCAAAGCTTCTTGTCCTTTATGGAATGCTCGTATGCGTTTTTTTCTCCTATTCCACTACAACATTTGCCATCCAGTCGTCCTCGTCGCCAAATAGCGAGACGGATGCATTTGAGATCAAGCTTGATCGCTGCTTGGCGGCCAGGCTGCCGATGGCGGATTCCACGGCATCGCCGGCGTCTAACTTCTCGACGATCCACAATACGGCACTGTCGGTCGCGAGCAACGCGGTCTGGGGTTGCGTCTTCGGCGATTCAGCGGCCGCTGCCGGCGAAGCGCCCGGCACCGAAGCGGCGGCGGTAGCCGACGTCGGAGATGCCACGGCGTTGCTGGCGGCCGACTGCTTAACGATCGACGCCTGAGTGCTGATGATGGTCGTGCTCGACCCGGCTGCGGCTTGTGCCGTCGGCGATGCAGAACCAGCGGCGGCAGTGGGCGCCACAGGCGTAGCGGTCGTCATCGGTGACGCCACAGTCCCAGCGGGTGCGGTCTTCGAAGCAGGCGCCGGAACTGGCACCGGACCCGGCACCGGCATCGGCACCGGAACTGGCGCCGGAACTCAGCGCCGGCGGCGTGTTACTCCCTGAGAATGGTACCGTTAGCGGTTCTCCAAGCGGCAGCACGTATCCAACTCTCGTCCTGGCCAAAATCGCGTCATTCGAGGTGATCGCCCCATCGCCGTCCACGTCGTAGCGGATGCTGCATCCGGGCGATCCGGGAACCTGACCGATCTTCGCAGAATCCAGGAGGTAATCGCCCAAGTTCACTCCATTGTTTGCATCCACGTCGCCCGGTATCACGTTGAACCGGAATAGGAAGTCGCCGCCGGCCAGGTGATTGCCAGAGGGGTACGTGCTCGAACTGATCTGCGTTGTGCTCGTTGGATTGTTCCACTCGCCATCCAGCCGATGGCCGGCTCCGTCCAGGATTGGATTGCTGCCGTCGGCGTTGAGCCGCATCAGCAGCTTGTCGGCGCCGATCGGCGCCGACAGAATCCAAGTTGCGGTGAAGGTGGTGGGATCGTATACGAAACCATCGTTCGCTGAACCGTTGGGAAGATCGGGCCTGAAAGTGTAGTTCGCAACGTTCACGCCGCTGAGCTTGAGATCACTTTGAACGACTACCACGGCTTCGCTGAATACAACCTTGATCTGATCGATGGTCGTCCACGGCAACGTCAGCAGTTGTGCGCCGCTGCCAACGGGGATCGAATAGCCCAATCCGCGCCCCGGGTCCGCGATATTGAGGAAGCTGCTGCTCCAGTTGCTGCCGGAAACTAGAACGTTGGTGACCGAAGGCGGTCCACTAACGGTGGCCGTATCGGCGACCGTCGCCCCATTACAGACGCCGTCGTTGGGCGTAACCTCAACCGTGATTGTGTCGCCGGTTACCACTCCGCTAAGAGTGAAACTGTCGCTCAACGACGTGGCCGACGTAAAAGTGCGTTTCACCGCTCCGTTGACCTTCCAAACATAGGTCAGGCTCACGGCGTCTCCCTCGGGATCCGATTTTGTCGCCGTGGCCGTCAACACGTCATTCGGCATAGGGACATGGGTATTGAGGCTCACCGTTGCCGTTGGCGCCGTTTCAGCACGGACGTTGAAGGTATTGCTGTTGTTGGCGTGCCCAGCGCCGTCGTTAACGGATAGGTACATGGCGGTCGCCGCCTGCGACACCGTCACGTTGCCGGTCCACACGCCGTTGACGAGCGTTGCCGTCGTCGGCGCGACCGGAACGGCCGTGCGCAATTGCGCTTGGTACAGATCGGCCGCCACCTGGCGATCCGACGCGAACACCATGAAGTAGGTCAGGGTTGTGGAAGCGCCTGCTCCCAGCGTCCCCACGTTAAAGGCCAAGTTGGAGGCGATGTCGTCAGACGCTCCGTTGGGGTCGCCCGGCCCATTGATTACGTCAAAGGGATTGACCACGTCAAAGCCCTGGGCCCCCGCTACAGCCCTCGCATCATCCGAGCCCATGCCGATGGTCAATCCGTTCGGATAAGTCGGAGAGTAACGGTACACCGCCTCCACGTACTTGCCGCCGAACAACACGTCGTTGGCGGTGGTGTAGTCGGTGCCGGTGAGGCCGTATCCCTGGTCGGGGTCATAGTTCTCCAGCCAGGCCACGCTAGTGAGCGCCGAGCCCGACGTATTCTGCAATGTGACCTGGAACGTCACCGCGTGATCGGTCGGGCGGAACCAGATGTCGCGTACGATGTGAATCCCCGCCTCGTCTCCCACGGCTTGCGCGTGCAAGAATCCGCCTGCGGAGATATCCGACACCGTCATGGGAATAGCGCTGGAACCGGCCGGCGCGTTGTTGTGATAGCTGCTGCCGTTGACGCCGAGTGAGAACGAGGCTTGCGGAGTGCCGGGCACCAAGAATTCATCGCCCAGGAACTTGACGCCCAAGGTCTCATCTTGGACGATCAGCGAACCGTCGGCATTGACACCGAGTTGCAGGTCGGTCCCCAACAGTTTGATGTTGCCCGAGGCGATCGGCGTGCCCGGCGGAGGCGTAACGCTTCCAGTCCCCCCTGTCCACCCGGTTACCGTAGTGCTTCCGTTGAAGCCGGTTGCTGTGTAGCCGTTGGCATCCTTGGCCGTGATTGTCACAGGGAAAGCGACGCTCTGGATTTCCGACGAAGGAACGGTGCTGAACTGGAAGCCGGCCACCGGACCGGCCTGTGTGGCAAACGTGTTGCTGGCGCCAACCGCGCCGGCCCCATTATTCACCAGCAACACCACCGTGGGATCCACCGCATTCACCGTAACGTTGCCGGTCCACACGCCGGACGCAAATGTCGCCGACATCGGTGTAATAGACAGCGAACCGGTGCTGCCCGTGGCAGTCAACGAAGCGGTCCCGCCATAAACCAGGATGGGATTATTCAGGATGTCGTAGGCTCGCCCCGTGGCCGAAAACGCCACGCCCGCCGTCTCCGGGCCAGAAATCGTATCGAAGGCGAAGTGGTCCACGTCGGCGTCCTTGACCGTCATGCTGGCGTTGGCCGTAGGTAGAGCGGTCGCCGTCGCCGTGACCTGGACGCTCTGCGGCCCCTGACGCAGGCCGTTGGAATGCAACGTCACGTCGAAGGTGGCCGTCATCTGTCCGTGAGGGATCGTCACCGTCGCCGGAACAGTCAATTCGGCCGTGTTCGCCGACAGCAGCGACACGACCAGGTCGGAAGTCAGCGTTCCGCCGATCTGCACCGTGCCCGTGCCGGTCAGCGTCTGCCCTTCCCAGCCCGAGGCGGGCAGGGAGAGCGTCATCGTGCGATCGTCGTCCAACAGGCTCACGGTGGCCGAGCCGCTCGTCCAGTTCTCCGTCTGAGCCGTCACCGCAACCGGCGTCGGACCGGCTTCGATGACGTGATCGTCCAACAAGGTGGCGCTGAAGCTCACCGTGGTCTGCCCAGCCGGCAGGATCACCGTGGCCGGCACGGTAAGCCGGCTGGTGTCGCCCGAGACCAACTGCACCGTGATGTCCCGCGTTGGCGCCTGATCGGCGGTAATGGTTCCGCTTAGCGTCCCGTCCGTCTCGTGGGCGCTGAGGGGGAGATTGACCGTGAGGATCGCCGACTCGTTGTCGTGGATGGTGATCGTGCTGATGCCCGACGTACAAGCCACGGCCGAGGCCATAATGCTGACGGACTCCGGCCCGTTCAGCAACGCGTCGTCGATGACCGTAAGTGGCAGCGGCGCCGACGTCTGTCCCGCGGGGATAGTGACGGTGGCGGGCACGGCAATTCGATCCGGGTCGCTGGAAACAATACTCACGATCAGGTCGCTGGCCAAAGCCGCCGGGATGCTAATCGTTCCCGTGGTCGGCGAACTGCCGCCTTCCATGACGTCGGAAGGGATCGCGACCGCCAAGGGGTTGCCCGTGCTCAGAAAGTATTCGCCATGAGTGCCGGCGGCGCCCAGGACGCGGACGTGGTAGACGCCGGGGGTCAAGGCGGCATAGTTGATGCTTTGGTTGCGTCCGTCGGGACCGACCGTGCCGCTGGCGACCAGAACCCCGGACGGGTCGTAGAGATCGATCTGCGGAATCAAGCTGTTGGCGAACTCGCCCGGGCCGCTGGCCGGTGTACTCGTCGCCAGATTCAGAACGTAACCAACGTTGGGCACGGTAATCGAGTACCAGTCGCCGGGTTCGAGCGTGGTGAGCACTAATTGACGGGTTCCCGTACTGGAACTGCCAAAGATGTTCTGGTCGGAGGTTCCTACGATGGTGGTGATGGCGCCACCGAGGGCGAACTGGCCGCCGCGGCCGGCGTTCAGCGCGTTGATCCCGTCAGAGTTCACGGGGATAGAGATGATCTGGCCGTTGTTTGCCGCCGAGACGGTCTGGGTGGCAAGACTGGTTCCGCTGCCGAGGTCCGCGAAAATCGCCGTCTGGCCGGAACCGGTGGCCTCCAGGGAGGCGATCGGCGTGGAGACGTCGAACATCGCATAGGTTTCCGTCGGATCGGGGCTCTTGTAACTGGACGGGTTGAGAATGTTGAGTTGCGCGCCTCCGATCACTTGCGTTACCGACGTTAGGTCGAACACAAAGTAATCGTGATATTCGACGTTCCCGCTCAGGCCGGCAATGTAGTTTTTGTTGGTCGAAGTGTGTGTGCCCGTGGCATTCCACCAACCCGAATCGATCGCGTTGAGAGTTGTCGTGCCGCCACCCGATACACTGATGGCGCCCAACACGCCCTGCACGCCGTCGAGGCTTTGCGCCGTGGCCAACGAATCGTTGGGCTCGGCGTCCAAGGCGGCCTTGTGCGCGACCACAAGGCTATACGGAACGTTGCTATCGCCGGTTACGCGGGCGTAATAGGTTCCGGGGCTTGCGATGTTGAAATTGCTGATGACCTTGCTGAGGTTGGTTGAGCCGCCAACCCCCGTCGCAATCAGCGTCCCGCCGCTGTCGTACAGATCCAGGTTCAGGGCTCCAGTTGCAAGGCCGGTCACTGCCAGGGTGTCCGTGTCGTTGGCAGCCACCGTAAAAGCGTAATAGTCGGGGGCGCCGCCTGCATCCGTTTGCCCGACGACGGCCCCGCGCGACGCCCGGTATCGCGGTCGTCAGCGCAATGAACGAGCTGCCGATGTCTTGAGCCGTGGCGGTCGTGTTGTTGGCCGAGCCGTTATGGCTTTCCGATTCCAAGGCCGCGTTGAGGTACGCGGAAACAGTGTACGTGCCCGCGGTCGAGCCGACGGCGCCGATGGCGATCGTGTAGGTGCCGGCGGTAGAAACCGCCGCCGTCTGGGCCACCGCATCGGACCCGGCGGCAGCCGACGTTGCCGTCGCAATCACCGCGCCGCTCGGATCGCGCACCTCGATGCTCGGCTGCAAACCGGCGGCCGGGTCGGCCAATACCGTGAGCGTCTGACCGGCGTCGAGGTTGATCGTAAAACTGTCGGTGTCGCCGCTCGGACTAATGATGCCCGGTGTGCTGCCGCTGTAGATGAGCGAGCCGACCGGCGCCACGGAAGTGAGCGGCACGGGGAACGCCATCGTGCCGACGTCCACGGAATAGCTGGCCGAAAAGGCCGCGTTCGGGTAGCCGTATTGATCGGTCACCGTGCCGGCCGCAATGCTTGTGCTGAGCGTTCCCTCCGCGGGAACGTTCAGAGTGAATCGCGCCGTCGTGTTGCCGGTCAACACCGTGACGCCGGTAACCGTGGCGCCGGTCACGCCCGACAACACCAAGTCGCTGGTCGTGAGGGAGGACGGGGTAATCGGCTCGCTGAAGGTGACGTCGTAGGTCAACGGGCCGGGCAGCGTGAACACGCCGCTTGGGGCGGGACTCGTCGTAGCAACTTGAACTCGCCCCTTCACAACGAACGCGTTGCTCGTGCCCACCAACCCCGCGCCGTTGTTGACTTGCAGCGTCACCGCGGGATCCACGGCGTTGACGGTCACGTTCCCCGTCCATGCACCCGAGGCGAATGTCACCGACGTCGGGCTGACCGACAGCGCGCCGCCGGATCCCGAGCCGCTCAGCGCCGCCGACCCGTTGTAAACCGTGATGACGTTGTTCAAGTAGTCGTAAGCTCGGACGGTCACCGAAAAAGCCGTGGCCGTAAGCTTCGGACTGCTGATCGTGGTGAACCCATAGTGGTCCACGTCGCTGTCGTTGACCAGCATGGTTGCACTGCCGCCGGTCACGCCGGCCGCCGTGGCGGTGACTTGCTCGGACAGAGGGCCCGTGCGCAAGCCGTTATCCAGCAGCGTCACGTTGAAAGTGGCCGTCCTCTGGCCCGCCGGGATTGTCACCGTCGAGGGAACGGACAATTCGGTCGGATCGCTGGAGGCCAGCGAGACCGTCAGGCTCGTGGGCAAGATTCCGCCCAACTGCACCGTGCCGGCATTGGCGAGCGTTTGCCCCTCCCAGCCAGAGGTAGGCAGCGTTACGGTCAAGGCCGCGTCGTCTTCCAAGTCGGTCAACGTTGCCGAGCCGCTCGTCCAGTTGTCCATTTGGGCCGTGACACTGATCGGCCGATCTCCCTGGATCACGTGGTCGTCAACCATCGTCACGTTGAAGTTCGCCGTCGTCTGCCCGGCGTGAAGGATCACCGTGGCAGGCACGGTCAAGCCCGTTGTGTCGCTGGAAAGCAACTGGACGGTGATGTCGTTCGCCGGCGCCGCGCTGGACGTGATCGTGCCTGCTGCGGTCAACACGCCCGCGTTCTCGTGGGCGCTCGCGGGCAAGCTGACCGTCAGCACGGCCGTCTCGTTGTCGTGGATGGTGGTCGTGTTGACGCCGTTGTTGTAGCCCGAATATGTGGCCGTGATCACGATCGCTTCAGGACCATTTAGCAGCGAGTCGTCGATGATCGAAAGCGGCAGGGGCACGGACGTTTGCCCCGCCGGAACGGTCACGGTAGCCGGCACCGAGATCCTGGCCGGGTCGCTGGACGTGAGGCTGACAACCATGTCGGAGCCGACCGGGCTAGGAATGGCCAGCGTTCCAGTCGCCGTACCGTCGCCCTCGGTGACGTTGGCGGGCAATGTGACCCCCAACGTCGGAAGGCTCCACAGGCGATAGGCTGAAAGCGTGCCAGAAGAACTCGCGATAAATAGAGCGTTGTCCGCGAGGCTGATCTGTCCTCCCACCGGGATGGAATTCAGCAGATGGAGATCGCTACGGCGAACGAAGAAGGTCGTGCCGGAAGACGCCACGATCAGGCCGTCGTTGGTGAGGATGGGTTGGCCGATGAGCGATTGGCCGGCGTCGAAGGTTCCCTTCAGCGTCCCGGTGGCCACGTCGTACGCCGCGGACCTGCGTTCCATGAATTGCATAGACTGTATTGCCCTGCACCGCCGGGCTGCCGCTGAAGCCCGTGTCGGCGAGACCCCAAAGCTGCGCGTGGGTCGTGAGGTCAACGGCGTAGAAGCCGGCGGTGCTCACCAGGAACGCGCGGTTGTTGTCGATAGCCGACACGGTGTTCATGGAATAGCCGCTCCAGTTCCAAGGCAGCGTCACGGACCAATTCACGGCGCCTGTTGTTGGGTTGTGCTCTTGAAAACTACCGTCAACCCAGGAGTACGCCTTGCCGTTGTAATAGGAGGGCGTCCAGTAGTCGAATTGCGGCTCGCTCGCGAAGAAGAGCTGCGCCCCGGTGGTCTGATTGTAGCCGTACATCCCGCCGTAGGTGCCGCCATCGATGTAGATATTCCCGTCGGCCACGGTCGGGGCAAGATACCCTTCCCACTGGCAACCAAAGGAGCTGACCCACGTCTGCGCCCCGTTGGCCGCGTTGTACGACCAGAGTTGGCCGACTTCGTTTCCCGTGTCCGTCTGAATGTAGACTTGGCCATTGTCATACGTGGGCGGATTGATCGAATCCGCCGAGGCGTATCCTTGGCCCCAGACCAGGGCGCCGGTCCTCTCATCCAAGGCGTGCAGCGCGGAGCCTCCGGCGCTGACGTACACCAGGCCGCCGCCGACGGCGACTTGGTTGGCGCCGACGTTGCTGGCCGACCAGAGCAACCTGGCGAGTGGCGTGTCGGTCAAGGTGCCGGCGAAATAACCGGTGTGGCTGGGACCGTTGCCGAGAGTGTGCCATTCGCCGCTGAGCGCCGACGAATTCGTGTTGTAGACGTTGATGGTTGCCGATCCATCGGTCCAATTCTCCACGTGGGCTGTCACCACGGCGGTCTGCGTTCCATCGACGGCCCAATCATCCCCGATCGTCACGTCGAAACTTACCGTGGTCTGGCCGGCCGGCAGAGTCACGGTCGCCGGCACTCCGGCTTCAACCGCGTTCGTGGAACTCAACTGGATGACGATGTCGCGCGACGGGGCCGCGCTGGCGGTCAGTGAGCCGGCGTTATGCAGCACCCCCGCCCCTTCCGCCGCAGTGGCCGGCAAGGCGACCGTCAATACGGCCGTCTCGTTGTCGTGGATGGTGATCGTGCCGACGCCGTTGTTGTAGCCCACCAGCGAGGCGGTGATGGACACCGCTTCAGGCCCGTTCAGCAGCGCGTCATCGAAGATCGTCAGCGGCAACGTCGCGGAGACCTGCCCGGCGGGAATGGTTACTGTGGCCGGCACTGAAATCCTGGCCGGGTCGCTGGAAGTGAGACTTACCACCAGGTCGGAGCCGATCGGGCTGGGAATGGTCAGCGTTCCGGTCGCCGTGCCATCGCCCTCGGTGGCGTTGGCGGGCACGCTAGCCGCCAACGACGGAAGGCTCCAGAGACGATAGGCATAGAGCGTGCCGGCGGAAGTGGCCACGTACAGGGTATTGTCGGCGAGACTGATCTGTCCGCCCACGGCGATGGAATTGAGCAGTTGGTAGTCGCTGCGACGAACGAAGAACGTCTTGCCGGAAGAAGCAACGATGAGGCCGTCGTTGGTGAGGATGATCTGGCCCAGCAACGATTGGCCGGCGTCAAAGCTTCCCTTCAGCGCGCCG
Organism: uncultured Planctomycetia bacterium; assembly: GCA_963719005.1. GTDB lineage: Bacteria > Planctomycetota > Planctomycetia > Pirellulales > Thermoguttaceae. The sequence continues at coordinate 24,315 of CAVRAR010000008.1, read as the reverse complement.
GTGGCGACGTCGTATCCGCGGACCTGCGTCCCGTGGATGGCATAGACCGTGTTGCCCTGCACTGCCGCAATCGTGCTCGCGTTGAAGCCGGAATCCGCCACGGTCCAAAGGATTGCGTGGGTAGTGACGTTAACGGCCACCAGACCTGCGGACCCAATGACGAACGCCCGATTCGCGTCAATGGCGAGCGTGCCGTTCGAGCCGCTGGGCAACGGTAGAGTCCAATCCACGGTGCCGGTGGTGGATGAAAACTGGCTGATCGAACCGCTAACCGCCGTATACACCTTCCCGTTGTAATAGGTCGGAGTCCAACCGGAAACCTGCGGTTCAGACGTGAAGAACAACTGGGCACCGGTGGCTTGGTTGTAGCCATACATTCCGCCGTACGTGCCGGCGTTGACGAAGATTTTTCCGTCGGCCACAGCCGGAGCAAGATACGCCTCCCACTGGCACCCGAAGGGGCTCACCCACGTCGTTGCCCCCGTGGCGGCATTGTAGGACCAGAGCTGACCAACTTCGTTTCCCGTGTCCGTTTGAATGTAGACCTGGCCGCTGTCATAGGTGGGCGGATTGATCGAAAACGGCGAGGTATACGTGTGCGTCCAGAGCACCGCGCCCGTGCTTTCATTCAAGGCCGTTAATGCGTTGCCGCCCGCGCTTACGTAAACGTCGCCGCCGCCAATGGCAACCTGGTTGGCGCCGACGTTGCTGACGGACCATAGCAGCGTGGTCAGCGGGGTATCGCCCAAGATGCCCGGGAAATACCCGGTGTGGCTGGGGCCGTTGCCGAGAGTGTGCCATTCGCCGTTCAGCGCCATCACGTCCGTGTTGTAGACGTTGATGGTCGCCGAGCCGGCGGTCCAGTTCTCGAAGCGGGCTGAAACCACCGCAGTTTGCGTGCCATCGACAATCCAGTCATCCCCGATGGTCACGTCGAAACTCACTGTGGTTTGGCCGGCGGGCAGCGTCACGGTCGCCGGCACCGCGGCTTCGGTCGTGTTCGTCGAAGTCAACTGAATGACGATGTCGCGCGAGGGGGCCGCGCTGGCCGTGATGATGCCGGCGCCATGAAGCACCCCCGCCCCTTCCAACGCAGTGGCCGGCAAGCCGACCGTCAACGCGGCCGTCTCGTTGTCGTGAACAGTAATCGTGGCGCTGCCCGGCGAATATCCCGTCGCCGTTGTCGTGACGACCACCGCTTCGGGTCCGTCCAGCAGCGCGTTGTCGATGATCGTGACGGGCAACGGCGCCGAGATCTGGCCCGCGGGAATCGTCACGGTGGCGGGCACCGTGACTCGACTCGTGTCGCTCGACGTCAGACTCACCACAAGATCGCTTGCCAAAGCCGCCGGGATCGTCAGCGTCCCGTTGAGAATGCCGTCTCCCTCGGTGGCGTTGGCCGGGAAGATCGGCGTCGCCGACGGCAAAGCGTTAACGACAAATGTATTGCTATCGCTGGCGTGCCCAGCACCGTCGTCCACGTGCAAGTGCATGCCGCTGGCGGCCTGCGCGACCGTCACGTTACCCGTCCACACACCGGCGGCGAAGGTGCCCGCGGTCGGGGCGATGGGGACGGGGGCATAAGTGCCTACCTGGGCCAAGAAATCCACCATCCATAGGTAAGCGTTCCCTTGGGTCGTCGGGAAGGCATCCCCGCTGATCTCATACTCCTGTCCGATCGTACCAAGTGGCGACATGTGGGACCACCCGCTAGGAATGCCGTAGTATTGCTGCCCGGCGGAGTAGACGGCAACGCGGTAGGTCGTACCCGCCTGGAGTTGGAAGGGCGTAGACGCGGGCGTGTCGCTCCATCCCGGCGCGGTCGAGGCAAATGTTTGGCTGCCCACCAGTACCCCGCTGTCGGTCCAAACGGAGATTTTGGTGCCAAAGTAATGGAGGACGTCTGTCACCAAGAGGTTCGCGCTTGGCGTGAACGAATAGCCCATGGTATACGTGCCGTAATTGGCATTCCACGTGGGGCTCGCCCCACCGAGGATCGTCCCGGTCGTCATGGATCCCACCAATCCGCTGAGGTTGGCCGATCCGTTGAAACCCGTAACCGTGTAACCATTCACATCTTTGGCCGTCAGCGTTACGGGGAAAGCAATGCCCTGATACTCCTGCGAGGCGACGGTGCTCCACTGGAAGCTGGCCAGCGGCCCCGACTGCACGGCAAAGGCGTTGCTGGCGCCGACGATCCCGGCGCCGTTGTCCACGTGCAACGTGACCGTGGAATCCATCGCATTGACGGTGACGTTGCCGGTCCACACGCCGGAAGCGAAGGTTACCGAGGTCGGCGTGATCGACAGCGAGCCCGCGCCGCCCGAGGCGGTCAGCGACGTTGCCCCGCTGTAAACGAGGATCGGATTATTCAGGACGTCGTACGCGCGGGCCGTCACCGAAAACGCCACGCCTGCCGTCTCGGGACCAGAAATCGTATCGAAGGCGTAGTGGTCCACGTCGGCATCCTTGACCACCATGCTGGCGTTGGCCGTAGGTAGAGCGGTCGCCGTCGCCGTGACCTGGACGCTCTGCGGCCCCTGACGCAGGCCGTTGGAATGCAACGTCACGTCGAAGGTGGCCGTCATCTGTCCGTGAGGGATCGTCACCGTCGCCGGAACAGTCAATTCGGCCGTGTTCGCCGACAGCAGCGACACCACCAGGTCGGAAGTCAGCGTTCCACCGATCTGCACCGTGCCTGTGCCGGTCAGCGTCTGCCCTTCCCAGCCCGAGGCGGGTAGGGAGAGCGTCATTGTGCGATCGTCGTCCAGCAGGCTCACGGTGGCCGAGCCGCTCGTCCAGTTCTCCGTCTGAGCCGTCACCGCAACCGGCGTCGGACCGGCTTCGATGACGTGATCGTCCAACAAGGTGGCGCCGAAGTTCACCGTGGTCTGCCCAGCCGGCAGGGTCACGCTGGCCGGCACGGTAAGCCGGCTGGTGTCGCCCGAGACCAACTGCACCGTGATGTCCCGCGTTGGCGCCTGATCGGCGGTAACGGTTCCGCTTAGCGTCCCGTCCGTCTCGTGGGCGCTGGAGGGAAGGCTGACGGTGAGAACTGCCGACTCGTCGTCGTGAATGGTGATGGTGTTCTGACCCGGCGCGTACCCCACCGCCGTGGCACTAATGATCACTGCCTCCGGCCCGTCCAGTAGCGCGTTGTCGATGATGGTGATCGGCAGCGGTACTGACGTTTGGCCGGCGGGGATGGTGATGGTGGCGGGCACGGTCGCTCGGCTGCTATCGCTGGAGGTAAGGGTCACAACCAAATCGGCGCCCAATGCTGCGGGAATGCCGAGCGTTCCGCTGATCGTGCCGTCGCCTTCCGCAGCATTGGCGGGAATGGTGGGTATCACCGGCGGCAGACTGGAAACCTCGAAGTGATTGCTGTCGCCGGTGTGCCCCGCGCCGTCGTCCACGTGCAGGCACACGTTGGTTCCCGCTTGCTGGACCGTGACATTGCCCGACCAAATCCCGTTGACAAACGTTGCCGACGTGGGAATAACGGGCACGGGGGTTCCCCAGGGAACCGTGAGACTCGTATTGAGCGTTCCCAGGCTTGGGACGCCGTTATTGACCCAGTCGGCGGCCGTATTATGATCGCTGGTTCCCACGCGCTGATAGGAATAGCTGTCTTCGTTGGCCAGAGCGGCAATGGACGAACCCTGCCAGTTTGCGGGAACGATGGTTACGGGGTTTGTGATCGTCGCGGGGTTGATTGCCGAAGCCCCCATGAAGTCCTGCACGTTGCCGGCGCCGTCCAGAAGCAACACACCGGTCACGGTAGTCTCCGTCCAGTCAAAATTCGCACCGCTGTAGAAATGGGGATACGTGCCGGGGCTCGTGCCATATTCCTCCAAGACGAAGACGCCGCCCGCCGGAACTGTCGTTCCAGCGGGAACAACCAATGCTTGCTGAGGCGTGGAGGGATAGTCGGAGTCGTAGACTAGCACCTTCCAGCCGCCGATGTTGACGCTCGCGCCGGAGACGTTGGTAAACTCGATGGTATCCGGAGTGCCAACGAACACCTCCGAGATCATAAGCGGAGACGCGAGTCCTGCGCCGATCATGCCGCTGAGCGCGACGGCGCTGTTGAAGTTGGTGACGGTATAGCCGTTGGCGTCCTTCGCCGTCAGCGTCACGGGGAAAGCGACGTTCTGGTACTCCGGCGAAGGAATGGTGCTGTACTGGAAACTGGCCACCGGACCGGCTTGGGTGGCAAACGTGCTGCTCGTGCCCGCCGCTCCGCCGGCGTTGGCGACATGCAACGTCACCGTGGGATCCACGGCGTTTACCGCGACGTTTCCCGTCCACACGCCGGAGACGAACGTGACCGACGTGGGACTGATCGATAGCGCGCCGCTGTGGCCTGCCCCGCTTAGCGTTGCCGTGCCGTTGTAGCCGGAAATCAGCGCGTTCGAACTGTCGTAGGCGCTGACCGTCACCGAGAACCCCACGCCCGCCGTCTCGGGACTGCTAATCGTAGAGAACGCATAATGGTCCACTTGGAAAGTGGTCGCCTGGTCGGTAACCGTGGCGGTATGTCCCGTGCCGTCGTTGGCATCGTTATAGGTGACGGTGATCGTTCCGCCGGGAACCGTTTGCAGGATTGCCATCTCCGGACACTACGCCGCCCGCCGCGGTAACAATGGATCCGCGAAAAACGCCGCCGCCTTGGGCGGGCAGCGAAACGGTCTCGCTGTCGCCGGCACTGGAGGTGAGCGTCAGCGAGTAGGACGGACTCGCGACCAGGTCAAGGTCGCTGAGAGTGATGGTGGCCGGAGTGCCGATTTCGTACGCATGTGTCGAGAAGCTGACCGTGCCCTTCGGCGCCACCGGAACGAAATCGGGTATCAGTTTGTTGGCGATCGGACTTCCGATGCCGGTCACCTCGTCGTAACCGGCGTGGGCCGAGAAACCGCCGTTGCTGCCGCTGACGATGTCGTGAAAATCGGCGGCCTTCATGGAATATAGCAAGGGGAGCGTATCCGTCAGCCCGTTCATCGTTCCCAATCCCACCGAAGTGCGCAATTGGTCGCCGATGGCAATCAGACCGGCCCAGCAGGGCGAAGAAACGCTGGTGCCGCCGATACTGACCCACGGGGAGGAACTGCCATAGTCGTAGGTGTCCATGACCGCCACTCCCGAGGCCGGGTCGGCGTCAAAGGAGATATCTGGAATCTGCCGCCAACTGCTGGTATTCACGGCATTTTGATAGGTTGGCTCGGCCTCGTAGACGCTTTGACCGCCGCCGCTGCCGCTCCAACCGGTCTCGCTGACCCAGGCGGAGGTGATGGAGTTGATGGTCAGGGTGGTGCCGCCGACAGCGACCACGTTGGGCGAATAGGCCGGGAACCCGCCCGGCGAACCATCGTCGCCCGTGGATGCCAGGAACGTGATGCCGGCGTGCCCCGCCGGCGTGCTGAACACTGAGGCGACGGAAGAGTCGCTGCTGCTTTCACTGCGGCCGAAGCTCATGGAGATCGCCGTGACCCCCGGCAAGTTCCGGGCCGTGTTCACCGCGGTGGTGACCAGGTCCGTATCGGTGGTCCCGTTGGCCTCGATCAGGACGATGTTGGCCTGCGGGGCCATGGCGTGGGCCCATTCGACGTCCAGCGACGTTTCCACCGACCAGCCGGTCGAACCCGATGCCGCCGGATAGCTGGTGCCTCCGTATTCGTCGAGCTTCTGGAAACTGGGTGGGTCGGGCAGGTTGATTAACGGGTTGTGGTCGAACTTGTACAGGTCGCTGTTGACAAAGTTGGGGTCCGTGCTGTCGACAAAGTTCGGGGCGTCGTAGGCGTCAATGATGGCGATCGTCTGGCCCACGCCAGTCCCCTGAATAGTGCCCAGCATGATCGAGTCGATGCCGTACGCCGTTCGAATTTGCTGCGGAGTAAACCCTACCGGCGACGGCGAGGAAAATGGAACGCTTTCCTGCGGCCCCACGGGGCCAATCGGCGAGAGCGATGACGCACTGGCCGAGGGATCGTAAACGATATGATGGAATTGGAGGTCGACGCTCAAGAGAGCTCGCTCCTCCATCGGCTCGAATCGCAACGGACGGAAGCCAATTGCTGCATAGGCGCCATTGATTTTCCCCAGGCCGCGGCCCCTTCTTCCTCGGCGCAGGCAATCTGTCGAAACGACGCTTCTCTGCCGTAATAGCAGACATCTGTCACCTCCTGGGTTGAGAATTGACGTAGCGTGAATTTAGCAAACGATGCGACGTTGTCAACCAATTAGAGGGATTTGATCACGGCTCTTGCTTGTTAGGGCGAATTGTCGCCGCCCCCCGCCACAGAACCAAGCGTACCACCCGATGGCATGTCGAACGCCTCGACCCTAGCCGGATTTATTCACGAGTGTGACCAACGAGACGTGGGCTGATTGTGAGGTTGGGTCCGGAGCGGCGCAGGGAAACGAACGGTAAGTAGTTTCTGTTGCGGAAAGTAGGGTGGGACAAGCGCAGCGCGGTCCCCCCATGCGTTTTCGCGGGCTTTGGTGGGACTGCGCTACGCTTGTCCCGCCCTACAATGCCCTCCAGCGTGTTTCCGCAACAGAAACTAAGTAGCGGACAGAAGCCCCCGTTCCCCCCGCATTATTCCCCACATTTGCGTTGAAGTGCGTCTGCGCCGCGGAGACAAAGATGGAGTTTTTCGAAATCCGCGCCACAGGGTCATCTATCCTGGTTCGCCGTCGGAGTTTCCGGCCGAGAAAGCCGCCCAGTTTGGCCAGTCCTCGGTAGAAGTCACGGACGGTCCAACTCCGTTTCGGTCCTTGGCCTAACAGACTTTTCAGAGAAGTTGATAACGAACACGAATCGTTGCCAAAGGTGTCCTCACAAGCAGCGGGCTTTTTTATGCGCGGACTCTGCCGGTACACAACGGTTCACCCGGCCGGGGGTCGCCCTCGTAACGGATTCTCACGGGCAGGGCCACGGCCCAAACCTTCCGGCGCGGCCGAAGGCCGCCCGGTTGAATGCTTCCACGTACCGTTTGGCTTGGCTGGCGGTCATGATTTGTCGCTCCGCCGGCTCGATTGCCACCGCGTCCGGCGGAACATCGTGCCAGCCCGTCGGCGCGGCCTCCTCGTAGCGAACAATCCACACCCGACAGTGGTTTTCTACGGCTTGCGCTCTGCCATCCATCGCCGGCTCCCTTTTTGTCAGGCTTTTCCTGCGGGCGGCGGCCATCTCCCCTCTCCCTTTGGGAGAGGGGGCGACGGATTCGCATCTCCCGCCACTTGACAACCGCTTTACGATTCAGTATACATACGTCCATATTTATGTCAAGGGCCGCGAATGTCGATTCATGCCCGCGAAAACCTGTTGCGTCTGATGGCTGCCCGAGGGCTTACCCTCTCGGCTGTGGCCGAGCAGACCGGCCTGCACGTCCGCACGGTTCGCGGGATTCTCCGCGGCGACAAGAAGCCGCACGCCCGCACGCTCCACCGGCTTGCCGAGGGGCTGGGAGTGCCCGTCGATGAGTTCTTCGTCGATCCGGCACAATTGCTTTACCGCCGTTTCGATCGCCAGACAAACCCCGTCGTGGCCGAGGTGATCGAAGACAACAAGGAGTTGTTCCACGGCTGGACGGAGGCCGATTTCGACGAATTGCACAGTCGCGTGGGCACGGGCGGGGCGTTGACCGCCGAAGGCGCCTTGGCCGCCGCCCGGCAGATGAACCGCCGCCGCGAGTTGCACGGCAAGCTTGATCTGCTGCTGGAAAGCAGCCAGGCGGAAGTCGCCGCCGGAATTCTCAACGTGCTGTACGAAAAAATAGTAGTCGGCGGTTAACGCGTGTGGGAATATCCACGTCGTTCAACCATTTAACCGGCGAACTTGTTCACCGCGCCATTGCAGCCGAGCCAAGCGCTGCGGCATTCTACGGTGTGCAACCGCACTTCCTTTGCGCGAGCCTTTTGCCGACTCGGCCGTAGCACAACTCGTGCTCCTTTGCGAACAGAACGTCTCGATTCTTGGGTGAAAAGCGTTGATTCTCGGCCAGGGGGTGTATAGGCTGAGCAGAAGTTGGGGCTCTGCCAGTTCGCCGGGTGCCAGAGTCAATGCCGGCGAATGTCACCTGCGTCCGGTAACGGATGCTTCTGCCCGCACCCCGGCTTTGTAGTCGAACTGAGCGGGTCGTAGTCATTCTGATTGCAGCTTTGCAGAAGATCATACTCGAATATGGGGGAAGAACCCGATGGCACGAGAATTGCTTGCCCAAGGCAGTGCAATCATCACCGGGTACCGTGCTTGATGAGAATTGGAGACGGTGCAAGGACTGCCGGTGAAGCAGGGAGGGAGCCTAAAGAAATGGGTATCGCGTTTTGACGTTTTTGTGATCGTTCATTCAGCCATTTTTCGCAAGGGAGGGGAGCGATGAGTCGATTTGCTGCGACATGTGTGACGACACTAACGTGCTCGATATCGTTTTACTTCGCCCTGCTGGCCGCATTATCGGTCGTTGGTCCGCCAGCATCGGCCCGCGCGGCGATTACGCCGCTGGGCGATGTCTCTGCCTTTCCCCCCACCCCACCGGTCTGGGCATGGTACACGACGGGCTACATTGGCAACACGGGCAGCGGCACCCTGACCGTTGATGGAGGTAGTGATCTAGTCTCCGCCACTGGCTACATCGGCTACGGCAGTTCCGCGACGGGCGTGGTGAACATCGCCGGCACCGGTTCCACTTGGACCACGGGCACGCTGTATGTCGGCAACAGCGGCAGCGGCACGCTCTCGATCACCGCCGGCGGCAGCGTCAATTGTAGCAGTGGCACTTCCATCGGCTGCAACAATGGCGCAACGGGAGTAATCTCAGTGGACGGCGCCGGCTCGATTTGGAATTACAACGGCTCTCTTCTTGTCGGCGCCGGCGGCGACGGAACGCTCTCGATCACCGCCGGCGGCAGCGTCACTGCCAACCAAGCCACTAAGAGGTTCTAACAAAACTCCAGTACGCGGTTCCAGCAGATCATGGCACAACCGATGATTAGGAACGCATCGTGAATGTCCGGTCGTTTCTCGTAACGCACCCGCAGACGACGCCAGTTGAAGAGCCAATCGAAGCAGGCTTCAACGACGTAGCGGAATTTGCCCAGGCCGCTGCCGTGCTCGGTGTTGCGGTGAGCAACCAGCGGCTTGATTCTCCGCTTGCGCAGGGGTTTACGAATCTTGGCTTCCGCATCATAGGCTCGATCCGCGAGCAGTTCATCGGGACGCTTGCGCGGTGCGCCGCGAGGTTGCTTGATCGGTGGAACTGCGTTGAACCAAAGGAATAGCCATCTCCGAATCGTGGCAATTCGCGCCGGTGTGGGTAATGGCCAGAGGCGTGCCGCTGCCGTCCACCATCAGATGACGCTTCGAGCCATTCTTGCCTCGATCCGTGGGATTTGGGCCCGTTTTTGCCCCCCAAAAACTGCTCGCACGGAGCAACTGTCGATCGCGGATGTTGACCAGTCGATTTGGCCTGCCAATCCCAATTCGTCCAAAAGTAGCTTCCATATCCGCTTCCAGACACCAGCCACGTGCCAGTCGCGGAGTCGTCGCCAGCACGTCATGCCGCATCCGCAGCCCAACTCCTGCGGAAGATATTCCCACGGACAACCCGTTTTCAATACGAAGAGAATCCCCGTGAGCGCCGCACGATCGGAAACTCGCGGTCGGCCTCCTTTCGGCTTGCCGCGTTCGCGCGGCAGCAAAGGCTTGATTCGCTCCCAAAGCGCATCGGGCAGCAGTGGCTTGGCCATAATATCCTCCCTGACATATCTGTTGGTTGACCAGGTTAGCCCGAGAGTTTAGCAACATTGGACAGATCAGGAAATACTGGTTTTGTTAGAACCTCTTATATCGGTAGCATGAGCGCTGATTCGAGGGGCACCGTTAAGGTAGACGGTGTCGGGTCGAGCTGGACCAGCAATAGCCATGTGTCCGTCGGCAGTGCGGGAAGCGGAACGCTCTCGATTACCGCGGGCGGCAGCGTCAGTTGCCTCTCTCTAACCGATGTCGGCGACGGTAGCGGCTCGACGGGCGTGGTCATGGTGGACGGCGCCGGCTCGACTTGGAAGAACAGCTCCTATTTCGACGTCGGCAACTATGGCAACGGGACGCTCTCCATCACCAGCGGCGGTTCCGTCAGCAGCGGCGGCGGTGATATCGGCCGGTGGAGCGGCTCGACGGGCGCGGTCACGGTGGACGGCGCCGACTCGACTTGGACGAGCAGCTATATCAGTGTCGGCGACAACGGCAGCGGAACGCTCTCAATCGTACATGGCGGCCGCGTCAACAGCACCGCGGGCTTCATCGGCAGTGCCTTCGGCTCGGGTCTTGCCACCGTAGAGGGAAGCGGCTCGACGTGGGCCGTCAGCGGCATGTATGTTGGCCGCTTGGGCAGCGGAACCCTCTCGATCAGCGGCGGCGGCAGCGTCAGTTGCGCTAGAGACAGCTTCTTGGGCTATTCAAGCGGCTCAATGGGCATCGTGACCGTCGATGGCATCGGATCGAGCTGGACCAGCGACGGCATCGTCAATGTTGGTTACCAAGGTAGCGGCACGCTCTCGATCACGAATCATGGCAGCATTTCAATTGCCGGTGGAACCTGCGTCGGCGTCTGCCCGACAGCCACGGGAGTCATCGATTTCGGCGCCAACGGCGGAACCCTTACGACCTCGTCGCTTTATGAGCCTATCCCAAAACTTGTAATCGGGTGAATACGTATGAATTCATGTAAGGATACGACGGAACGCCTTTCATGGAGGATCTTCGTATGCACGCTGAACCAACGTGTCCGAGTTGGCGTATTCCCGATGGGCTTTGGGCTCGCATGGAACCGTTTTTGCCCAAGTATGACACCTCGTCGGTGGGTGGGCGGCCACGACTCGAACTGCGGAAGGTCGCCGACGGCATTTTCTACGTTTTGCGAACCGGCTGCCAATGGAAGGCGGCTCCCCGAGAGTTCGGCTCCGGCAGTTCCTTGCATCGCTACTTCCAAGAGTGGACTCAACGCCAGGTCTTTCACAAGCTGTGGAAGTATCTGCTACGGCGATATGACGCGCTGCGCGGCATCCAATGGAAGTGGCAAAGCCTGGACGGCGCGACCACCAAGGCTCCCTTGGGCGGGGAAAAAAACCGGGCCAAACCCGACGGATCGGGGCAAGTCGGGCGTCAAGCGATCGATGCTGACCGACGGTCGTGGCGTGCCGTTGGGCTTGGCGGTTGACGGCGCGAATCGCCACGATCAAAAACTTTTCCTCGCGACGCTCAACAGCATTCCGCTTCGTCGTCCTCGCCCAACTTCTCGCCGCCCGCAGCATCTTTGCTGCGACAAGGGGTTCGACGCGGACGTCATCCGCCGTGAAGCCTGCCGACGACGCTACACGCCACACATCAAGTCTCGTGGCGACGAACAGACCGCGAAGCGTCTGCATGGCCGCCGCGCCCGACGCTGGGTCGTTGAGCGGCTCCACTCCTGGATGAATCGCTTTCGGCGAATTCTTGTTCGATGGGAGAAGAAAGCGGATAACTACCAAGCTTTCCTCCATTTGGCCTGTGCGTATATCACCTGGAAGCAAACCTAGTTTTGGGATAGGCTCTATGTCTCGCAGAGTCAGTTGTGGGGCACCGGCACGATCAATGCCACTGGGCTGGTACTCGACGGCAACGTGACATTTGATTCGGGCCACCCTTTGAAACAGGCACTCCTTCTCCAGAACCCCGGCCAGAACGTCACGCTCAACCTCGACATGGAAACCAACGCCAGCAGCAACGGCGATCTCGGCGCGGGCTGGAACGCCGCCGGCTGCTTGACGATCCAAGATGGAGTCAAGGTGCAATCCGCCTCCGGCTACGTCGGCTACAACAGTGGCTCCGCCGGTATCGCGATGGTCTCGGGAAGCGGGTCGAGCTGGACGGTTCGCAATGCTCTCAACGTCGGCTATTCCGGCAGCGGAACACTCTCGATCACCAATGGGGGAAGCGTTATCACGACCGGCGGCTCCGAGGGCTGCATCGGCTGTCAAGCCAATTCCACGGGCGTAGTCAACGTCGATGGCTTCGGCTCGAATTGGAGCACGAGCTACCTTGAGGTCGGCAGTTACGGTGCAGGCACGCTCTCAATCAGCAACGGCGGCAGCGTCTCGGTCGCTGGCGCAACTTATGTCGGCTCGTATGCGGGCTCGAGTGGATTGATCTGCTTCGGCGTCAACGGCGGGACGTTGACAACGAACTCGCTCTACGCGGCGCCCACACAGTTTGCCGGCCCCGGCACAATCAACACGCGCGGACTGGTGGCCGACGCCGACTTGCGCTTCGACTCGTCCCACCCTGTCATGCAGACGCTTCTCTTCCCAGGATCCGGCCAGAATGTCACGGTCAATCTCGACATGGGCTCTGACCCCGCCGCCAACGGCGATCTCGGCGCGGGCTGGAGCGCTGCCGGCTCCTTGACGATCCGGGATGGCGTTCACGTCACGTGCGCCGCCGGCTACCTCGGCTACCAGACCGGCTCGACCGGCGTCGCCACGGTAGCGGGAAGCGGCTCGACCTGGACGGTCAACGGCCCTCTTGCCGTAGGCTACCTTGGCAGCGGAACACTCTCGATTACCGGCGGCGCTACCGTCAACTCTGTCGGTGGCACCGTAGGAAACATCTTGGGCTCGACCGGTGTGGCCATCGTCGACGGCCCTGGTTCCACCTGGAACACAGGAGCCGAGTGGTTCTGGGTGGGCTACCAAGGCGGCGGCAAGCTCTCCATCACCCGCGGCGGCAACGTCACTTGCCCGACTTTCTCGGTAGAGGGGGGCGCCGTCGCCGTCGATGGCACGGGCTCAACCTTGGCCTATGAAGGCGGCCCCCATATCAACGGAATGTTTTCGATCACGAACGGCGGCGCCCTTTGCAGCGGTACCTTTACCAATTATGTGTCCTACATCGAGGCCGACGGATTCGCCAAAGTGGACGGCGCCGGCTCGACCTGGAAAGAAGCGGCTACCATCAGCATCGGTGCCTCCGGCGGAACGCTCTCGATCACCGGCGGCGGCAGCGTCACGGCAAACGCGGCTATACTCAACAGCGCATCCCTCTTGGCGGTCAACGTCGGCCGCGGCAGTTCGCTCGTGGTCGGCGGCGGCGCCGGCACCGTCACCAACAACGGCACGATTCGCGTCGTTGCGGGGGCAGGAATCGCCGCAGACGGCCGCAACTATTCGCCAATCGTGGCGAACACCTGGAGCGGCGCCGGAAATTATCAGGCCATCGGTGGAACGTGGAGCGCAACCGGCCATACGTTTACCGCCTCTAGCGTCACCTCCGGCACATCCAGCACGGCGGTCTCGCTTGACCTGAAATCCGTCCAGCGCACGTTGATCGACGACAACGGACCTGGCGGGACCAACTGGGAGATCGGCGCGAGTTTTCTTGCCGCGGGAAGCACAACGAACATCACGTTCACGGCCACGGCCATGAACAGCACAATCCTCGACCTTCTCAGGGCCCAGTTGCCGACGAACGAATCGGTGTTAAGCGGGTGGATGTTCTCGACAACCAATTACACCGTCAGTTCCACCAATCCCATCTATTCCTCCTTCAATGTCGGTGCGGACCATCCGGCGGACGGTTTGGAGGTATGGCACTACGACGGCAGCACGTGGACGGAGTACAGCCCGACCGACTTGACGTATGACGGCACCTACGCCAGTTTCACCGCAACAGGCTTGAGCGGCTATGCGATGGTCGCCGTGCCCGAACCGGGGACATTGGTTCTTCTCGCCGCCGGGCTCTTCGGCATTCTGACCTTCGTCTGGCGGAAAAGGAGAGCCGGGATTATGCAACCTTTGCAGGGTTGAGATGACGGCGCACCAACGTTACCCGGGGTAGCCGACGCGCGGCAACTCCGGGCTATCTTCCGAGAGCCCTTCGGACTAAGAAATTGTTTCTTGCGGCATTACTTTGCTACAGCGACCTTCGCCACGGCGACCTTCGTTGCGGCGGCCTTCGCTGCGGCCACTTTCGGCCCGGCGGGGGCACGCTTCCAGGCGAGCACTAGCCAGCCGTCGCGACATTCGACTTGAATCGGCATGAGCTTGCCCGCCCGTTTCCACCTGCCCGACAGCTCGATGCCCTTGCCGAGGAACTCGGGATCGAGAATCTTCTCGAAACGCTTCTTCAGCAAGATGCGAGTGATCTCCTGCGTTCCGCCGGTGCTGGCCGCCTCGTTGGCCGGAGTGACCTCGACCGGGCCCTGCCGAATCGCCTTGAACCCCTCCGGCGTATTCTCGATCTTGTAGGACGCCGAGACCGTGGTGTCGTCGCAGTGGTCGTCCCCCTTGTAAAACTTGACGCCGTTAATGATGATCTTGAAGCCGTTGTCGGCGAAAGTGACTGAGATGGGCTGTCGGGCGGCAAAGGTGATCGCCCAGGGCTTGCCGTCTTCGTCCCCCTTGAACTTGTCGGGCAGGTGGCCGAGCGCGTTCTTCACGGCGGCCTGCACCTTATCTTCGTAGACGGTGCGGCCCGCCAGCGCATCGAACGCCAAATTGTTGATCGCCGACTCGTGCAGTTGCAGGGTCATGTCGGCCCCGTCAACCACCGGCGGCGGCGCACCGGCGCCGCCAACTTGCCGCCGCCGGCCTGCAATCCGAGCAAACTGAGGAAGCCATCCGTCGTGCTGAAGCGGAGCAACTGCGGCAGCAGGTTGCGATCGCTAAACGGCTGCTTGTACTTTTCGACGTACTGTTTGTTTGCCTTGTCGAGCGGTTCGGCCGCCTGCTGGTCGATGCGTTCGTTCAGCCGTTGCTCGGCGTGCTGCGAGGCGATGCACTCGGCCTGGCTCTGCTGCTTTCCCGCACGTTTCCAGGCCATTCGCTCGACTAGTTGCCGGCCCTTGCACGATTGGATGTCGTGGATGCACACGTGGGTCTCGGCGTTGGAGGCCGCGGGATACGACGACAGGCCGTTGTCGTTGATCCACATCCGCTTGACGGCGGCCAGGCCGGTTTCGGCGCTGCTGAAGATCGTCACCGGATGGTGGTAGCCTACGTTGTCGCTGTGCGTCTTGCCGAAGAACAGGGTGTCGATTACGCCTATCTCTGAATTGGGTGAAAGCGAGACGCTCGTCTTGCCCACGGTGTGCGCGGTGCCGACGACCGTGGTGCCGAGAATGCAGTCGTTGATCGCAGTGACGTCATCGACCGACTCGACAATACCGGCCCCCACAAGTTCGGCCGAGGCGTGGCCGATCACGTTTGGATGGACGAAGCGATCCTGAATCACTTGCACGAGCGCCGGCGCCTGGTGCGCGTTTTGCAGCCAGCGGACCGACTCGCTGATGACCAGGGCACTTTCGGTCGTCGGCTGGGCGGCGTACGCCTTCAGGGCGGGAGCGAGTTTGTCGAGTCGGTTTTCATACTCTGCGCGAACCTGAGGGCTGCCGACGACGCTGGCCATAACAATGTAGTTCTCCAGAGCGTGCTGCGCGTCGAGGAACCAGGCCAATTCCAGGCCGTCATATCCGCGGGTGAAAAAGGTGTGAATTTTGGTCAGGCGGACCAAATTGTGCCTGTTTTCCGCGCGAAGCGAGTCTTGCAGCACGTCCCAGTGGAGGTATTTTCGCCAGCCCTCCCCGTTGGCTCCCGCCTCCGTCAGCCTTTCGTCGAGCCGGCCGAGGGCTGCCACCACGACCTCTTTGGCCTGAGCGACGTCGGTCTCCGTGATCGGATGGAAGTCGGCCTTGGCGTGCTCGCAGGCTTCGGTGAGCGATCCCTGGGGAATTGCGGGGGCTTCGCGTGGTGCGTCCGCCGCTGGCGATGGATCGGGCGTATCCGCTGCATAAGTCGTTGCCACATAAAGGAATGCGGAAACGGATAAGATCAAAGTCCAAAGCGTCGTCCTGGGTCGCATAGCATCGCTCCTTCACGGGTTTTCTGGGGTTCGCCAATCGTCCAGTCGGGTTATAGACCGCAGGCTTCCCTATCGTCCATAATTGCCGCTTCACGATTCGTGACGCGGTTTGCCCAATCGGAAAAGCTGGGGCAACCGGTTGAGTTTGTGTAGCTTAGCAACTGTGAGCTTTGACAACAACAGCGCTACGGCAGGTTTGATTGGCCCCTAGCGATTTGCGGCCCGAAACAGGGCCATGTTTGTTCCGAAGGGCGGAACCTCGGAAAACCCTCCAGGGACGGGTGTTTCTAGCATCCTCCGGCATCACGGCGGTCAACACGCGGACCACTGTCTCCGCAGTCTACGCTGCCGCGAGCGCCCGAAGGCGATGGCGGTGTGAACCGCTGTGCCACAACAGCTTCACTGATACTACAAGAGAAGGAGCAACCGAGATGGTGTGCGCACGTCTAATACTATCGTTCTGCTTGATGGCGTTGTTTGCCGCTTTGACGCCGCTATCCGCGGCCGAAGGGGGCGGCGGCAAGGACGCTGCCGCGGTGCATTGGTTGACCAGCTATCGTGACGCGATAACGGCGGCAGACCAGCAGAACAAGATGCTGCTGATCTATTTCTGCGACCGCTGCGCCAACAGCCCGTGCGAACGCTTCAAGAAGGAGACGCTCGACGATCCGCAAGTGCGGGGTAAACTACGCGACTATGTCTGCCTGCGGCTGCCGGTGGACGCCAAGATCACGGTCCAGGGCAAGCAGGTTGTTCTGCTCGGGCATGAGGCATTCCACGAAATGCTCGGCAAACCGGGTGTCGCCATTGTCGATTATCGCGGCGACGCCAAGCCGCGCGGCTCGGTCGTCAGCGAGTTCCCCATCACCGAATCGCTCTGGTACACGCCGGAGCAGATGGCGGTGATCTTGACTCTTCCGCCGGGCACGCTCACGCAGCGGACGCTGATCTACGCGGTGCGGGTGCATCCCGATCATCCGGCGAGCACCGACGGCAAACCGGATCCCATGTTGCTGGAGGAGGCCCAAAGCCATTCGCAGTATCAAGCCGACGTTCGCGTGCAGGGCCATCACTTCTGGGGCTCGCGTTTCGCCCGCATTCTCTCGCGGCTGCCGGGCGTGCGCGCGCCGCGCGAAGTTTGCGCCGAGAGTTGGGGTGGCCAGAACCTGGTCGAGGCGGCGATCGAGTGCGTCCGCTGTTGGCGGCTCTCCTCCGGCCATTGGAGCGCGGTCTGCACACGCAGCCGCTTCTTCGGCTACGACATGAAGTGCGGCGCCAACGGCGTCTGGTACGCGACGGGCATTGTCAACGCGAGGTAACAAACGACCGAACCCGCGAGAGGTCGTTACGAACGAGGATCAGAGAGCGACGATGAGGCGTTCGTATTCGGCATGTGAACCGATCCAGAACCGAACGACCACGTCGTGCTCCTTGAATCCTAATGCCCGCCATCCGAGACCGACGCGAATTGAATACGTTGGATACTTCTTGCCGACCCGTTTGAATGACAAGCTCGGGTGATGACGATCCTGCTTCCAGAGCTTGTAATTTTCCACGGCGAGCCGCTGGATGCGCTCGGGCAGGCGGGCGAAACAGAGGCGGAAGTCACGTGTGATGTGGGATCTCACAGTTCATCGAATCCCTTTTCTTCCGTTTTCCCTTCTCTGAACTCCCGCATCGCCTTGGCTGTTAGCTTGTCGAGCAGCGGTTGAGAATTCGTCAGCGTGTCGTCCCAGCGTGTTTCCCACTCGATCTCGCCGAGCAGCTCTTTCGCCACGAGTTCTTGGATGTCTTCCGGCAAATCCGACGCCTTTTGAAAGGCCTCTTGAAGCAGGGCTGTCATGCCGAATTCTCCGTGCAAGAATCGCCAGTTGATAACTGTGATTGTACGACCGCAGACGGGCGGCGTCAATCGTCGTTCTCGCGAGCGGCGCACGACGGCCAAAACGGGCCCTGCCTATACGTCGCCGGGAGGCCGACCGTAGAAATCGACGTAATCGTCGCGCTGATCGCCGGCGCGAGTGGCAGCAATCCGTTGCCGCGTCCCCTCTTCCATTGGCGTTTCTCTCCGCGAGAGGCTAGAATAGCTGGCGTCGCGTTTTTCCCGCGTTCATCGACAGGCTGCGTTTATCGACAACTGCTGTACGCAAACAGAGGAGAGAGCGATGTTTGCTGCACTGCGACAAACGGCGCTTGGGGCCGTTGTGCTGGCTCCATTTGTCCTGGGCCTATCGGCTCGCGTCAGCCAAGCCGACAATTCGGGCCGCGACCAGCATTGGACGTTGAAGACGCTGTTGCCGGCGCGGAAGCCGGCTTTCGGAATGAGGAAGATCCTCGTCGTGGCGGAGCGCCGCCTTGCCGAAAACGCGGAGGTGCGGCAGAGACTGGAACGCTACGCGGAAGATATTTGGAGAGCCTACGGCACTGGAGTGAAAGTGATCTCGCTGGAATCCGACTCCCCACGCTATCTCAAAGGTCTGATGCGGCGGGAGATGCCGTCGGGGCTCGCCGGCGCCGTGCTCGTCGGCAAGGTTCCGAAAGCCTACGGCGAAGTCTTCGACGCGAGTGTGTGGCGGGATATCTTCCTCTGCGACATGTATTTCATGAACCAGAACACCAAAACCCTGCACGGGGGCAACTGGGAAGATCCCGGCTGGCTTGACGAAGGAAGGCCCTGGCGCGGAATTGTGAAGACCGAATCCGTGCGCAACATCGATTTCAATTGGGGCCTGTCGTCGCCCGATCCCAGCGTCGTTCCGGTCGATCGGTTCTCCGCGCGGTATCGGGGGATGCTCAAGCCTCCGCGAAGCGGCACCTACACCTTCACGATCAGTTCCGACAATGGACGCCGGCTCACCATCAAGGACGTCCCGGTAATTGACGCGTGGGTGGACGATTGGGGTAAGGACTACTCCGGAACCATGACGCTCGAGGCGAGAGTGCCGGTGCCGATCGTCTTGGACTATTTTGAAGACTTCGGCGGCGCGGAAGTCCACTTGAAATGGACTCCGCCGGGCAGCAAGAACTCCTCCATCGTCCCCGCCAGCGCCTTCTCCGATTTGACGGCCGATTACTACAGCACCATAGATCTCCGCGTCAACCGCGAAGCGAAGGGAACGCGCCCCTTCGCCGGCAACGGCGTCTTTGATCGAGTCACCGACGGCCGCGGCGGCGCGCAAGTCGATCTCATGGCGCCCCACGTCTTTGTTTCGAGAATCGAGACGCACACCAGCAGCTTCTTCGGAGACAAAGTGCAACTGCTGACGGAGTTTTTTGACAAAGATCACGCCTACTGGGCGGGTTCCTTGCCGCTGGGAAAGAAGGCGGTGCTCAGCTTCGGAGGCGGCTCCGTCGCGCCCGACCCGGTGGTGGTCGATCGCGTCGCGGAGTTGTTCGCCGCAGGCGACATTCAGGTCAGGGTCAATCCGCGGAATGGCGAGCAGTATCTGAAGGATCTCGCCAATCCGGCGAATCCGGTGTCGGTCTACTGCGGGCACGGCTGGGAGGAGGGAATCGGCCTCGGCCTCGGCTTTTGGCAACTGAAGAACATCCCTGTCCAGCCGTTATTTGTGGACCTGGAGACCTGCTCGCCGCTTCGCAGCATTCGCGTCTCGGCAGAGCATCCGGACGGCTATGATTTACCGGGCTACATCGGCGGAGCCCACCTCTTCGCAGATCGCGGCAAGGGCCGCTGCCTCTTCGTGCGCGGGGCCAGCAAAACGTCGGGCGGAAACCAGCACGAAGAGTTTCTCTATCGAGCGCTTGCCGACGGCAAGCCGGCGGGCATCGCGTTCGTGGACTGGGCGCGGCAGCGCATGACGCTGGAAGGAGGGCCCGCCGAGTGGTTCGACTGGTTCTACCCGCAGGTCATGATCGGCGATCCGTTGATCGTCATGGGCCCCGCGCCTCACCGCGCCGGCAGCCGGCCCCATCTCGCTTCGAACGCTGCGAAACCGGGCGGATCGCCAAAACTGCTGGCGTACTATCCCTTTGAAGACGACCGCGACGGCACGACCGCCGACGTCGTGGGCGGACCTCGCGCCACGTTTCGGGGCGACGCGCATCTTGCCACTTCGGGGAAGTACGGCCGCGCCGCCGAGTTCCGCCGGGCCGGCGATTGGATCGATACCGGCTGCTCAATCCTCGATACTACCAAGAGTTGGTCCGTGGCCGCGTGGGTCTGGTTGTCCGATGGCTTCGCCGCCGATTTCCGCACGGCGGTCAGTCAGGACAGCGATCGCCACAGCGGGTTCTATCTTCAGTATTGCCGCCCGGGCGGCGGGTCTGCCCCCGACTCCCTCTGCTTGGCAAAGTGGAAAACCACCGCGGGAGAAGCCACGCTCGGCATTCACGGGAACGGCCGGCCTGAAGCAAACCGCTGGATTCACCTCGCTGCCGTTCAAGACGTCGAGCGGAAGACGTGTCGGCTCCACATCGACGGCGAGTTGGCGGACGAGCAAACCTATGACGCCGCCGGCGGGGCATTTGAATGGGCGGCGCCGGGCAACACGGTGATCGGACGCGGTCAGTACGACGGCCGGTCCGTCAACCCCTTCCTCGGCCGCATCGATGAGGTCTACTTGTTCCAAGGCGTGCTATCGGCCAAAGACGTTTGCCGCGTCCGCGATGACGAGTTCCTTTCCCATCCGCCGAAGCGCGGGACCGTGGAATCGCTCGCGCACAATTCGACCATCACCCTCGATGTCCAAGACGTCGGTGGGCGGGTCTCGCCGCTTCTTTTCGGGCACAACTTGGAGCACACGCGGCGGGCCGTGTGGCAGGGTCTTAGCGCGGAGCTGATAGCCAATCGCAAGTTCGCCGACACGCCCGGTGCGAATGGAGTGGCCGCCCACTGGCGTTCCCTCGACGGCCCGGGGGTGCGGTTCGCGCTCGACGGCCCGCCGCTGGCTGGCACACCTTCGCAACGCATCATCGTCGAGGCCGATAACGGTGGGATCGCCCAATCTGGCATCCCACTCCAACAAGACAGGGAGTGCCGCCTCCGGGTTTGGCTCAAAGTAAACCGCCGGCAGCGGGTGGCGCTGCGGCTGAGTGATGCGGACGGGAAGGAGACCTATGCCGAAACGACATGCAGCGTCGCGCCCGGGCGATGGCAGGCGAAGACGGTCAACTTCAAGTCGCCGCAAACCGATGCGAATGCGCGGCTGGCAATCACACTCGACGGGCCGGGCGTGCTTTCGCTGGGGGCCGCTTCACTGCTGCCAAGGGATAACTTTCACGGTATGCGGCGCGACGTGGTCACGTTGCTCAAGCAGATGGGCGTGCGGCTCCTCCGCTGGCCGGGCGGAAATTTCACGCGAGATTACCGTTGGCAGGACGGACTTCTGCCGGTCGAGCAGCGCCCAGCGATCAAGATCAACTGCGCAGAAACACAGCCTTTCAGCGACAACTGGGATTTCCACGAAATCGGCATCGACGAGTTTCTTGCCCTATGCCGCGAACTGGACGCGGAGCCGGCGCTAACGCTCAACATCGACCCCAAAATATGCACGCCGGAGGCCGCCGCGGCTTGGGTCGAGTATTGCAACGGTTCTCGTCGCACGACCTGGGGAGAAGTCCGTGCCAACCGCGGACACCCGAGGCCGTACCACGTGAAGTACTGGTTCGTCGGCAACGAGATTTGGGGAGATTGGATGGGCGCCGCGCATTCCGATGCCGCGACCTATGCGCGGCGCCTGCCGCAATATGCCTCGGCGATCAGGAAAGTCGATCCTTCGGTCCTTCTCATCGCATCGGGGCTTTCGCCGGAATGGGATCGTACCCTCATTGCCCAAGCCGGCAGCTCATTCGATCTTCTCTCCGAGCACAACTATGCACCGGAAGGCAACGCTCACGCGCCGCACCCGGCAAGTGCCGACTTCGCGGGTCTTCCGCACTTTCCGAAGGGCGATCTGTTGAGCATGCTTCAAACGGCACAGCGCACCGAGCGAGAGGCTGCCCCGCGCGGATGCAAGATAAGAACCGTCTTCGACGAGTGGAACGTATGGCACAATTGGTTCGTTGATCCCTCACATAATGAGTGGCACGTCGGCCCGATTGACGCCTGTTTTGCCGCGACGATGCTCAACATGTTTTGCCGGGAGGCGGACAACCTGGACATGGTCTTCGCCGCCTACTTTCAACCGGTGCAGGAAGGGGCGATCCGCGTGCAGCCCTTCTCGGCCGAGCTGACGCCCGTCGGTCAGGTATTTGCTCTATTTCGCATTCATCAGGCGGGACGACGGCTGCGGCTCGATATACCGCGCGGTTTGGGAATCGACGGCTTTGCGTCCCTAAGTGCCGATGGCCGAAATGCCCGCGTTACTCTCGTCAACATCCGCGGAGAGCAAGAGACGACCGTGCAATTGGCTTTGCCCAACACCCGGCAAATCAGCGACGCTGCGTTGACCTCCCTGACGGCGAAGAACCTCGCTCCCGACGTGCCGCTACAGCGGCACACCGATCGATTGGAGGCGAAAGACGGCCGATTCCGTGTGCCACTGCCACGATATGGCGTGGTGCTCGTCGAGATTCCCTTGCAGCCGGCGGATCAAGCGGGTGGAGCAATATCCCGCTTTCCGCCGCAATGATTGCGGCACTGCGGGAGCGACGGCAACTGCGGACCCTTTTCTATACGTCGCCGGTGAGCCGGTCGTGGAAATCGACGTAATTGTCGCGCTGTTCGCCGGCGCGGGCGGCCATCGCGTCGCGCGGATGCTCGTTCAACTGGCCGGTGATGTTGTACTGCACGAACGGGCCCCATTCCACATCGTAGGGCGGACTTCAGTCCGCCGCATTCTGGCGGACTAAAGTCCACCCTGATATGGCTGGACTGTCTTGAACCAATTGGAAATGGAAATTCTCGGTCGCCTGGGTTAGAATCTTCCCCCAGACGAGGAGAATTTCATGAGTGGACAACGACGACATTTCGGCACGGACCAGAAGGCTGCCATTCTCAAGAGGTATCTGGTCGATAAAGTGCCCATCTCGGACCTCTGCGACGAGTACGGCATCAAGCCGAACCAAATCTACGCCTGGCAGAAAATCCTGTTCGACAACGCGCCGGCCGCCTTTCACCCGGTCGCCAAACGCGAGGCCAGGAGGCTTTCCGCCCAGGAGGAGGAAGTCGCCCGACTGCGGGCCAAGCTCGTTCAGAAGAACGAGGTCATCTCCGAACTGATGGAGGAGAACGTCCGCGCAAAAAGAGAATGGGGAACTCTAAACGGACGTTGGGTTCCCCACGACACTCGCGATGAAGTGGTCGATTACGTGCGCCGTTGGAACGAGCGCACGGAGATTCCCGCCAGAAAGTTCGTGGCTTGGCTGGGCATTGGCCAGAGCAAGTTCCACGACTGGAAGGATCGCTACGGCAAGCGGAACGAACACAACGGCTGGGTGCCGCGCGACTGGTGGCTCGAAGATTGGGAGAAGCAGGCCATCATCCGCTTCTCCTTCGAGTATCCACTGGAAGGCTACCGGCGTTTGGCGTTCATGATGCTCGACCGCGACGTGGTGGCCGTCAGTCCCAGCAGCGTCTATCGCGTATTGAAGGCGGCGGGCCGCATCGGGCGCTCGACGAACAAGCCGTCGAAGAAAGGCACGGGCTTCCAACAGCCGCAAAAACCCCATGAACACTGGCATATCGACATCAGCTACCTCAACATCCACGGCACGTTTTACTACCTGACGACGATCCTCGACGGCTACAGCCGCTACACCGTGCATTGGGAGATTCGCCGCTCGATGACCGAGCAAGATGAACTGACGATCCTGCAACGCGCGCGGGAGAAGTTCCCCAAGGAGACGCCGCGGATCATCAGCGACAATGGGTCGCAGTTTTTGGCGAAGGACTTCAAAGAGTTCATTCGCATCTGCGGGATGACGCACGTGCGCACCAGCCCGTACTATCCGCAGAGCAACGGCAAACTGGAGCGATTTCACGGGAGCATCAAGGGCGAGTGCCTGCGGCCGGGCACGCCGATCTCGCTGGAGGATGCCATCCGCATTGTGGCTCGTTACGTGGAGCACTACAACGAGGTGCGATTGCACAGCGCGATTGGCTATGTGGCGCCGGCGGACAAATTGGCGGGCCGTGAGGCGGAGATCTTCGCAGCCCGCGATCGCAAACTGACGGAGGCCCGCGAGCGTAGAAAGGAGCAGCGAGAGGCGGCCCGTTTGCGGACGGTTGCCTGATCGAAAGAAGGACGTTACGATGAGAGACGACCTGGGCGGAGGATAGGGCTCCGGTGGGAACCGACCCGAGCGCCGCCCCAGGGGTTGTGAGCGAGGTCCGGGCGGTGGTTCTGCTGCCGCCCACCTCCCTCGCTTACAACACCAAAGCGAAAAATCCAAGCACTACCAACCAACTTCAACACCCGGACGATCCTAGCAAGCCAATCGAAGTTTCCATTTCACGCTGA
>CAVRAR010000007.1:0-82526 GCA_963719005.1 uncultured Planctomycetia bacterium | reverse complement strand
GGTGAATCACGTTCGGATGACAGCAGACAGGGCAATCTTCGACATACTCTTGGCTCGACCCGGCTGAAGGGTCGAGTGGGATCACGACCTCCTCGCCACACGAGTCGCAGATATAGCTGGCCTCATCTTGCATTGTTGCCCTACTCGCACTCGCCGAACCAGATGCTAGCCAAGATATTGGCCTCAGAAGGAGTCAGCTCGATCTTGTTCGCTTTCATCACCTTTCGCACGGCGTTATCGACGGCGACCGTGATGGCCTCCTCCAATTCGGCACGCACCTTCGCAGACTTTTCAACCAGTTTGAGGGCCTTTTTAGGATTTGGCCCAAGGACAATCTCCTCGCCTTCCGGTTTCGGC
Organism: uncultured Planctomycetia bacterium; assembly: GCA_963719005.1. GTDB lineage: Bacteria > Planctomycetota > Planctomycetia > Pirellulales > Thermoguttaceae. The sequence continues at coordinate 82,169 of CAVRAR010000007.1, read as the reverse complement.
TCGGCCTTCTTGGTGCTAGTGGTAGCTTTCTTCGCTGGTCGTTGCTTCGCCATTGGGTATCTCCTTCGGTGAGAAATGTAAAAGGTGCGGTCAGTATACCAGCGATGAGAGTTGTTCGACAGGTCAGGACACCGTGGATGGTATTTCAGCCCTTTGTGATCCGCCGCTTCGCAATCGCCAGATATTTCTTCTCTTTGTCGATGCCGATGACCTTTGATGCACCGTGGTCGAGACCGGCCATCAGCATCGTGCCGCTTCCACAGAACGGATCGAGAAGAACGCCGCCAGCGGGAAGAATATACTTGCACCACCAAGCGGCGACATCATAAGGCGTGGCAGCGGGATGATGTTCGGCACCGCCCAGTCGCCCGCCAGTCGGAATTGGCAGCACATTAAACGGAGTGGTGCCGCCTCGCTCGTCGGCTGCCTGGGCAATGGTGCCGTTCCGATAGGTCCGTCCATTGGGGCCAATCCGAAGAGCGAAGTCGGTTCTGTGTTTGGCCATCATCGCCTGTGATGGAGTCCACAGAACGGCATCCTGATCCCGATAGCAATCAGCAGGCCCGAACCAAACGCACATTTTGACGCTCTGCCTCATCAACCCGTACTTGCGGTCTGTTCCCGCCAGGGGCATCGCATCGGTCGCCCACCAATAAGCATCTTGGACAAGGTTCCATTCTCTGCCAGCCCACGCAATGAACTCCCAGAGCCACAGCCGCATCTGCCCGAGTTTTTCGTAGTTGGGTTGCAGGATGAGGACTGCACTCCCCTTGGGTTTCAAGACACGGCGGCATTCGGCCATTACGCATCGCATCAGCGAATGCCAATCCATTTCGGTTATCCGCCCGTATTCCCGCTTGACCTCAGGATAGATTGGGTCGGTAATAACGCAATCGACACTCTTCGACGGCAGTTCCTTCAATCTCTTGGTGCAATCGCCATGAATCAGCGTGGCTGCTTTGATCCTGCTCTTTCTTTCGTTAGCTGCACGATGGACGGATTTAGGTGCCTTCGGGGTGCTGAACGCCTTCCACTCCCGCAAGAACTCCCCGTTGTGGCTCTGTCCGTTCACCTGCCGCAGCAATTCCTGGCGTTTTTCTTTGGGGATGTCGGCCAATCGCTTCGCATCGGGGACACTTAAATCACCGGCCCTCACTTTGTCAATCAATTCTGGGGCGGCTTTGCTGATCGCCTTCAACGCTGCCACATACGCTGAATTGCTTTTGGTCAGTTGAGCGGCAATTTGGCTCGCCTTTCCCTTGCCGTTGGCTGATACCTTAGGCAATTGCCTAAGGTCAGCCTCTTTCTGGCTTCCTTTTCCAGAAGGGGCAGAATGTCAAGAGCGATTACGGCACGTTGGCTGGACGAAAGGTGGCGGCGAACGAGGTTCTCAGAAAGCACCCAGGCCAGTGGCGAGCCCGAACCTTTCCATTGGACGAATGTAGGCTTCACCTTGGCAATTCGGCACGCCAGCCATCTGTTTCGCCCGTCGAGAATCTTCCCTTCGTGAAGAACGATGGAATTCTGCAACCCGTTGGCCTTGATGTCAGCAGCCAGGGCTCTCAGTTCTTCTCTTGGCAACTGGGGGAACAGCTTACAGGCTGGGTGGAGACGGAGGTTCTTCATAGCCGTCCATTTTAGCGTTCGCTGAGGGCGTGTCGAGATGGAACACTCCCAGCCTTTCCATCGATGCCAACCAGAGGGATCGGCTACGACGCCATGATACCAAGTGGCAGCATGGGGGTTGCGGGGCAGGTGAGCAAGGAGTAGCCTTACTTGGAGCAGTTTTCGCACGTTCTCCCACTAACAGTTGTCGGAAACAGCCATGCCAACTCCACATCTCGTCGAACAAGCCGTCAACTTTCTGAAGAGCAGTTCGGCCACTCCGAAGGAAAAGCTCATCATCGGTGGCAAGTTGCTCTGGGCAGCCACGATGGTCTCGAAAGACTGGACGCCGGAACTGCTGGATCGGGCAAGAACGGCGTACAAGTTTCTCTTAAAATGCGGCAACATGAAGAGAACATTGGAGGAGATGAACGAGAAGGATGCAAGCCGATGTCTCACACAATTCACAAAAGATGTAACGCAACTGGCGACCGACATCGAGCAGGCCAGGAGCCAGCAACCACGAGGACGCAAGTCGTAGGACTGCCGATACGTCAGCCCGCTTCCGGCACGTTGCTGGTGAACCTCGCCGCAAAGTGGTATAATGCCATTCAACTGAAAGAGAGCCCCATGCAGAAGCGGGACAAACTCGAAGCGATGTTGCGGAAGATCACCGACCAGCAATTCAATGCTGTTTGGAAGGACACCTACGGCTATGTTCCAATCGGTGATCGTGCGGATTTGGTGAGGGACTTTGTGGCCGAGCAATATGACGAGGAGTTGGACGGCGATATCGAACGTGCTGAGTCATTATTGAAGCCCGCTTCAAAGCCCAAGATCAATAGGTGGCTTGTTCCTCGCTAGCCGACACTCATCACCGCCAGTCTCTCAGCCCGTGTTGATCCAAGTTCATTGCCAAGGCAATCAATCGTCCTCTTCGTCGAACTGGTCTTCATCGTCCTCATCTTCGTCGTCCTCTTCGCTCTCCTCGCTCACGGTGATGCCATACGCAGTGCCGGTGGCTTCCTTGGCCGCCGCTCGCAGTCGCATGTAGACACTGTTGCTGACTGTAATCATGCCGTCATCCTCGGCATTCTCAGCGTCTTGCAGCAATTCAACTGCGGTGTTCAGCACGTTCGTGAGGGCAGGTTCCGTGGGTTTCTTTTTCGCCATGACAGAGTTTCCTTCAATTGGTGTCTGGTTTCATTGCTGATGGTATAGCCCGTCGTCGGCTGGCCGTCAAGGCTGCCACCTGCGACAAGCCCAATGCCATCCCTAGCCGCTTTTCCGCTGGCTCCATCCATTCAACGGTGAGCCGCAACTTGTCAATTTGACCAGTTGACGGCAACTCCCTGCAAAATCTCTGATTGCAAGGAGTTGATCCCGTTTTCTCTTGTTCCCCTCGGTTTCGATGGCAAGAACCCAGCCGTTGACTCCGATTGAAGCAACGGGAAACGGGAGAAAATCCACTCTCCGAAGAATTCCTCCCGATTTTTTCCAAACGCAGGGAAAAATGAAAACGGCACACTCTATTACCTTGGAACCCTGGCGTACCAAGATCGAAGCCCGAGGGGATACATAATAAGGAAACACTGCCGCCGTTGAGCGGCTTATATCTTTCAATCTTGGTACGCCCGCAGGTGATCGTCGTTCGGTTGCCTGCGGGTTCTCTTTTTTCCAAACGCAAGAATTCCGAAAAAACTCTTTGGAATTTTCTCAAAGCACACTCATATATACCTGTGAACCCTGCTGTACCGAAACACCCAGCAGAACAAACGAATACGTCACAATCTTCAGTTTCGGTACGCCTGTGGCGGCTCTTCGGGGCCGCCACAGGGGTTCTTTCAACACGATTGAACTGAAAGCTGATGAGAACCGAACTGAAAACACGCCGTCAATGGCGAAAGCAAGATTTCCGCAAAATCAAGAGCGGTGAGAAACCGGCCAGCCACTTCAGCGTCCAATACGTCCATCGCCGCCGACAAATCGACATCAATCCAGATGGGTCAGTTACCACAACGACAACTCCCGTCTTGAAAGAGCGGCAGATTCCCCTGTATTCCCAAGAACAAACTCAGCCCCACAAACGACTCGGGGCTCAGTTGTTGCGAGATGCCTATTGCCGCTATTTCGTGGATGACGCCGCCAAGCAGACCTATCTCTGGTGGAACGATGACGAATGGAAGATGTGCCGAGCATACCTTGGCGATGAACATGTCCGCAATCACCTCGCCGCCAAGGAAATCTACGGCGTTTACGGCGGCGAGTTCACCTGCTTCTCGGCCATCGACGCTGATTATCATGGCGGGGATTACGAGGTATTCCATGACCAACTCGCCGCCGTGCTGGCAGAAATCCACGGGCACGACGGCTGGCACTATTCATTCGCTTTCCGTGGTTGCCACCTCATCAGCGTTCATCCGAGGATTTCAACAGCAGCGGCTCGTGCCAATCTGCGGAAGTTGCTTCAGCAGATTGATGCTCGGCATCCTGCTCTACGGGAACGGGCGATCCAAGCGGGTACGAAGCCCATCTCGGATTGGGAAATATACCCGGACCCCAAGCAGGGATTTCGCCTGCCCCTGGCACGAGGTCGCATCGTTTTGCTGGACAAGCCCTGCACCGACCTGAAATCCTACCTCGGCTGGCAAATGGAACCGCACTATTGCTCGCTGGATGCCGCTCTGACCGCCATCTTCAAGGTGATCCTGCCGCTGCCACTGCCGATGGAAAGCAAGGACGGGAAGAAGGAGAAGACAAATAGAAAAGCAATTTCAGAAGTCGGGCGTGTCTTCGGCAGCCTGCGGGGTCGTTATGCCCAAGTGCTGGTGGATTTCTGGTTAGGACGTAATAATCCCCCTGATTCGCTCAATTGTGCCATCCTGCTGACGGCGAGGATGATGCCGTTCTATTGCGACAACCAATCTGATGCCGTTGACTACATCGAAGAACTCATTGACGGCCTGGCCGATGTGTCGTTTTCTGACCGTCTTTCAACTGGCAAGCGACAAGCCGTCAGCCGCATCGTGCAGCAATCGGTCAAAGCTGCCTACGATGGCAATGGTCATCAATCTGATCCGCAACTTTCAACAAAAAAGTTGACGAAGACGTTTCAGTCATGGCAAAACAGAGGGTTCTCGCTCGTTGATCGTTCCACATGGCGTAATTCTGGCGTGGTTTTGGGCGATGATTTCTCGTTTTCTAACAAGGAATTGGAGGGAATTGCCTATTTCTCACAAATCTTGAAGGCTGACCTGCAAACTGCGGCTGATGCTACTCGTCATCTTCTACGGCTGCTGGTCGGTAATCCTACTGGGCAGATGTCGGTGTCTTACGTCAAGAAGTTGCTTGTTGGTTTTGGCGTTCGTTGTGGTCATCATGGGAAGGTGAATGAATTTCTCAATGCCTTGGCACAGGCAGGTTGGATTGCTCAGGTTGGCGGGTATGTCCCAGGACGCAGAGGCAAGTTGTGGGAAGTTGGACAACGCATGCTCCAAAAGTTCCCTTCTTCTTCTATTACTACAAACAAACCCCTCTCCTCCTCTATATTTGTGTCCCATTTTCAACCGCAACAGCGGGAAGATGGGCGTTGTTCCCTTACATCTACAAACAAACCCCTCTCCTCCTCTATATTTGTGTCCCATTCTGCCTTCAATAAGCCGACCCTGGGGCAGAAAGAGGCGAAATTGAACGGGATCATCGGCAAAGTGTTCAGACCCATAGGTGATTTTGTGCCCAGCGGTTAGCAAAAGAAGGAGCAGCCGACCACTTTTTGAGAAGAATTAGGCATGAAATCCCAAGTGTTCAACGCCAAAGTTCAAAAGAGCGGCCGTAACCAGATTCCCCGTGGCCAGCGGCTCTGGACAGCCGCCTAATGAGCCCGTAGACGCTCCCAGGCGTTCGCTGGCGAATGCAAATAATGCGGACGACCGGAAGACCAAAAAGAACAAAGACGAATTCAGAATTGAAGCAGGAAGGTCTGGGCAACAACTGGCTGCAAACGAGGATTTTGCAACCAGTTGGCTGGGCAACTTGTCAAATTGACGAGTTCGACACAGCGGAAGGTTCAATCTGAACCTTTTGCCGCCGCCAATGCCACCATCGGACAGATTTGACCGATGGTCGAAACGTCAAAAATGATCTACTTCCGCCGCTCCTTGAACATCTTTAGTGCCACGGCGTACTCATTCGAGAGATCGAAGCTGGCCGCACATTCCGGGGCGATTCGTTTGAAGCCCACGTACATGATGCTCACCATTTGCAGCCCGCTAAACTTGCCGGGCATCGACCGAAGCTGATACTGTTGAACAGGATCGTTGATCTCGAACCCCTTCGTGCCGAGCATACCGATCTCGAAAGTAATCCTCTGCACTTCTTCGTCGGACAAAGTCGCAAAATGCTCCAAGGCCGAAAGGCAGTACATCACGGCGTCAGGGCGACCCGTCGTACCGCCCTTCATCATGAAGCCGACACGGGCGAGGGCTGACAACTGCTGTTTTGCCAGCTTGGCCGTGTCATTGAACTCGTCAATGGCGACCACCTGACGGTAAGCCATGTCGGCATCTTCGAGCCGCTCGGCAACCCGATATGCCTCACCCAATCCAAAAAACGCTTGCTGATCTTTGGAATTCAGTTGGGTCGCCCGCACCAAACAGGCGATGGCACGGTCAACTTCCCGCAAGGCAAGCAGGCAACCGCCAAGATTGCGTTGTGCCCAAGGATTGTTTGGTGCGGCGGAAGCCGCCTCCTCCAATATCTTCACTGCTTCCTGGTTGTTGCCTTCCTTGGCATAGGCGACTCCCAAGGCGACACGGGAATCGACGTGGCCGGGATGGAACCGAATCGACTCGTTCAGTATCGCCTTGGCATCCTCCAGCCGACCGAAGTTGCTGTAGGCCAACCCCAGGTTGTAGAGAAGCCGAAGATCATCGGGGTGACTTTGCCGCAGCAGTTCAAGCATTACGATGGCAGGAACCATCTCTCCGCTTTCCAGTTTCATCACCGCCGCTTCAATCGGGTCTTGTACGGACGGTGGCGGCGTCCATTCCACAAGAATGGAATCTTCGGACACCACGATGCGTGCATTCCCCTTGAAGCCCGCAAACTGCTCTTGCAGGAAATGGTGGACGGCTGCGGCGAAGTCCTTCGATCCCTTGGCGGGAGAACCGGACGGCAGCAACGAAACATCGAAGGTCTGAAGGGAGATGTTGAAATTGTATTCAGCCATGAAGGAATCCTATGCGTGCTGCGGGCCGGGGTAAGGAACCCACACGTACCCGTTCGTCAATTTCAGTTCCGCCCCCCACGCATCAATCAACGCCTTGTCCGTCCTGCCTGAATCCGGCACATCATGGAGGATCTTCAGTAGCTTCTCGCCAGCCGCCGCATAGCCGCTGGCCTTGTAGGGCAATGCCAATTCGGGCTGGTTCCATTTCTCGGCCCAGAATTGGGCGAAGGCGGCGTTGATCGCCATTGTGGCATCGAAGACCTGCGGAGGACAAACGCTGCGGAACTTCTCGTTGGTTGAGCGGGTGTTCTCTTGGAGTTGGGGCTGAATGGCATTCCGCTGCATCTCCAAGAGTTCGGGATGTTCGTTGAAAATCCAGTTGTCGAGTCGCAACCCGAGCGGAATGGAACGCAGGTGGGTCATAATTCCGTTGAGCAACTGCTCGCACATGGCGAAGATGGCAGCTTCGCCCAGCCGCTTGAATGTTGGCATACGTTCGAGCATCTTGCGAAACTGATAACGTCCCTTTTCCCCCACTCCGAAGAAAAATCGCTGTTCGGGTGGGTTCTCGAAGAACCGCTGGACCATGCCGCAATAGTAGACAATGTAATAATCGACCGCAGCCGGGGCCTTCGGGTGGATGCGAATGATGTGGCCGGGGCGATCTGTGGTGGCCATCAGGACGCCCGACATCGTAGCGAGAGTAGGGTCAACGGTCACGACCACCTGGCAGCCAGTCGCCTGCTCTGTCTCGGCCATCAGCTTTCGAGTTGCGTCTCGCAGTTCCACTTCATGCTCCGGTGCTGGGGATCGGCCAGCGAATCAGAAACCCCCATTTTACCGTTTCAGAGGTATCCTACAAGCGACCCCTTCCCGATGGGCTGAGGCAGAGTGGCGTCGTGGTTGCGTGTCTCAGAAGGCCCAGGATATATCCCCATTCCAATGTACAGGAAAACTGTCACTGACAGAAAACTATTGTGCCTGACGGGCAGCCGTTGCCTGCCGACGTTTTGCGACGGTGGCTGCCTCTGCATCAAACGCCCGATCCAGCAAACGCAAGAACGCCGAATCACCAGACTGGGTGGCGAACTGTCGAGCCAATTCCTTGATGGCTCGGGTTTCCCCTTTAATATAATAAGCACTCGGCGTGCCATACTGGGACTTTCCCACCATTTTGTTTGCATCCTCGCCAGCGAGTTTCTGATCGAGGATTTCTAACGCCAGCTTCCCCAATCGCTGGGCAACCAGTTGGCGAAACTGGTCGATCAAGTTGGAATAGGGTGCCCGCCCTGGATATTGCCCCGCCATCACGGTTGGATCGACGGCGGTCATCCATCGTCGTCGGTTGCGGGTCTTCTCGGCAAGGTTGCGAATTGAATTCCAAACGCTACGGCGGAATCTCCTCTCCAACGGACCGTGTTTCCCCGGCTCCCAACGGGCAAACAATCCACCAGGGCTGACGAGCAGTTTGACAGCGATCTCGTGGAAAAACTCCTGAATCGAATCATCGTCTCTGAACCCGCTCCGTTGAAGTGATCGGACAATGTAGTTTGCCCAGTCGAATCCCTTCAGTTCCGAAACTTGCTGACGCAGGTCGGGATCGTGGATTCTGGCAATCACCTTCGCCAACTCCGAATCGAAAAGAGGATTGTAGTCGCTGGGCCTGAAAAAATCGGCGTGTTCGAGGAACCGCAGTCGCAGCAGGGTTGCAGTGTCTCGGAAGGTCAGCCAGTTGAGGAAGAGGGCCATATCTTATCTATCCTTCCCGCCGAATGTTTTCCAAAAAGTCGCTGATACTTGAGACTTTTTGCCGCAACTCCTTCTTGGAATTCAACTTGCAGCAGTCTCATTTTCTGGTGTCAGTCGCAGCGGAAAGGCTTTCTGCGAATTTCTTCGCCCTCCGATTCAACCTTGGCGGTTCTGTTCCACAGAGACTATTCAACCCGCCACATGCGGCTTCTCATATTCATCAATAGTTCTCCTGTACACGAGCAATGCGAAAGGAGCAATGCGATGGACCCAAATGAGAAGGAACGATTTCAGAAAGCCCACCACGCCGCCCAACTCTTGCTGAGCGACGTTCGAGAAATCCACGCCAAGACTGACAGCGTGGCTGTGGAAGAATTGATGTTCCCCCTCATCGGCCAGGTCGCCAACATCGAACGAATGCTCGGACGGCTGGCATCGAAGAAATAGTTTTCCTGTACATCGGGATGGTGAAGGGAGAGTGTGATGCAGACCGTGATTTACGCAGCCACCCGCTACGGCTACTGCGTACAAGTCCTCGATGGCGGGCAGATCATCTATGAATACATCGCAGGCAACTGTTGGAGAGACTCTCCGACCATCATCGACCCCGCCTCACGCCATGCCGTCAGACCTTACCGGCTCAGAGCTTGGGCGAAGTCAACAGCGGGACAGATCGCCAAGGAACGAGGCATCCCACCCAAGCAGATCGAATGCGACGCCGATTTGGAGAGCCAGTTCAGCGAAGCGTAGTCTTCTCAAATGGTTTTCCTGTACATCAGGCTGGTGGAAGGCAACAAGGCAACAAACTGAAAGGAAATGGCAATGGGATTGACAATCCACTATGGACTGACCAGCAAGACACGCTCTACGGCAAAAGCCAAGAACCTTGTCGAGCGTATGCGGCAGCTTGCTCTTGATCTGCCCTTCGAGTCCGTCGATGAGCAGGTCCGCTACTACGGTCCCGACGTGTGCCAGAAGCCTCTGGACGATCTACGCCAAGACGATCAGTTGTTCTCTGCTGTCTTGGACGGCTGCAAGCATGTCCCTGTTCCTTGGCACCGCAAACAGTCTGGCAGCATAAACATTCAGCCATTGGAAATCTTCTCATTCTGGACGGTTCCTGGTCCAGGTTCGGAATGGGCCAGCTTCGGTCTCGCCCGATACCCGGCTGAGATCGAAGTGACCTACTGCCCGATGGACGACGACAAGTTCACGAAGACGATCAAAACGGGCGGCAGCACCCGCTGGGAGTTTGATTGGAAACGGTGGCGACGTTGGCTTGAAACCAACGGCCACGACCGTTGGGATGCTCCCGATGATGAGAAATATCAAGAGCAGCGGAAGATCAGGACGGGGCTCGGCTCGACTTGGCGTTATTCGACCTTCTGCAAGACGCAATATGCAAGCGACGAACGATGCGGCGGCGTTCCCAATTTCGTCCGCTGCCACTTGTGCGTGATTCATTTGCTCGACCGAATCGGCAAGCTGCCGACGATGAAAGTCGAAATTGACGACGAAGGGAAGTACGGGCGGTCGTACTACACCGATGATCCGTGGGCGGAAAAGCGGGTGTATACGTGGCACGATGGCAAGTACGACGTGAAGGCACTTGTGGAGGAAGTCGGTGAGTGGAACGAAATGATTGCCGCCACGTTCGGGGCAATCAAGGAAGTGGCCCAAGCCCATGATCGTGGTGCGGAATCGCCAATTACAGCATTTCCTTCTTTTGAGCATTTGGAGTTCAAAGGGCAGCAGAACCAGCAGCATCTAGCCCCCTTCCTGCAAGCGATGAAAGGGCTGGCCGACCGAGCGAAGAAGTAGTTTTCCTGTACATCAGGTTCTTGAAAGGTCAACTGATGAACAAGAACAACGGACAGAAACGCTTCAAGGTGGCTGCCATCAGCAGCAATGCCAATTCCTTTGGCCTGAATCGCTTCGTATTCGTCGCCCGTGACGGTGAAGCGTGGGCGGGGCATAAGGCAAAGCAATACGCCTCGTTGAAGCAGGGGCAGATCGTGCTGTTGGAAGCACCCTTCAATCGGGCACTGACAAAACGTGGCTTCGAGATTCCTGAACGGCTGTCGCCAGATTGCCCACCAGGAGCAGTAGAAGAAATCTGGGGCAACAACTGATTTCCTCGCCTTCCGCTTCGCTGTGGCGGCTATGTAATGCAAAGGAGCCAGACATGAACATTCCCGATGGAGCCAAGGTTGGGCTGATTGGCCTGATCTTTGATGCCAACAACATTGAGACGCCCTGGCTGGTTCAAGACAACCGCAAGGCATTGAAGAATGAGCATCCCTGTGCGACCAAAGCCGACGTGTTGGACAAGATTGCCGAAATCTTGGACGACATGAGCCATCCCCCGAGCAAATTAGAGCGAGGCAACGACGATGCTGAGGTGGTGGTGGCAGTCACGTTGCAGGCAAGCCTGTGCGATTTAGGGGATGAGGTCAACACGCTCGACCTACGGGCGGCAGCATCGCAAGCGGTCGAAAACGCCGTGCAGCACCACGAGCAAGCGGGATTTACCCACGCCCTTGCTGACAAGGTGGCCTTCGGCGTGCGGGAAGTCAGAGCCTTGGGTGTGGAATAGGGGCGGATTTCTTCGCCCTCCGTTTCCATCGTGGCGGTTATGTGATTCAGAGGAGCAGGGCAACGGAAACCGAATCATGGTCGCAAACACAGCAAAAGACGGAACCGATTTTCTGGTTGCCAAGCTCGGTAGCATGGTCGCTCTCACCCCTATCTCGGCAGACGCAGCCAAAGCCTGCGATGTCGGCGTCATCGACTACGAGGAGTGGCAGGTGATCGGAGGCTCAATAATGGTTGATCCTCGGATGGCCAGTGACTTACTCACGAATCTACAGCGGCAAGGCTTCACCATTACCGAAGAGTGAGACCAATGGAAACCACTATCGTCATCTTCCGCAGAGACAAAGAGGGCATCATCTTCGCCCTCATGCCGGAACTGCCTGCCGACAATCAGGGCTGGTATTGCACGTGCTATCAGCACATTGGCCAGCATTGTGCCGCCGATTACTATGGCTGCATCGCCCAAAGCCGTTCCGCCAATCCCGATGAATACGCCGACCTGCTGATCGAATTGGAGCAAAGGGGCTATCACGTCGAAGTGCGGCAAAGGGCCACGCCTGTAATGCACGAACGTCGGCGTCGTTTTGCCCGTGTCTGACAAGGAGAACCAATATGAAAATCTACCTCCCTTGCTTTGGAATCATCATCGAAGTCATCGACAACGCTGGCAAAATCACCAGCGACCTCAAAGACGGCGGCGATGATGCCGAATTGGTCGCAGCAATGGATGCGATTGAATCCCTCATCCTTGCTCATGCTTGTGCCGGTGTGAACGTTGCCAGTCCAGCCTATGTCGAGGGAATCGAAACCGCCGTTGAGACTTGCTGGAACAAATTGGGATGAAAATTGTCGCCTTCCGTCGCCGTGCTGGCGGTAATGTTCTGGTGAAACAGGAGACTAAGCCATGTCAAACCAAAGCCAAATCAGAGAACAGGTCACAGCCAAGATCGTCGCCGCCCTCGAACACGACCTTCTCCCCTGGCGGCAAATGTGGACCGGCAACAGCGGAGGAACGCACTGCAATGCCCTGACCGGGAAGGCATACCGTGGCGTCAACATTCTTCTGCTTGGCCTTCACGCTGCCGAGCATGGCTTCCACTCCAACGCCTGGGCCACGTTCAACCAGTGGAAGCAACTCGGCTGCTGCGTCCATCGTCGGCCTGATGATGTTCTGCCCGGCCAATGGGGAGCGACCATTGCTGTCTATATCCCGATCACAAAACAAGTGGACAAGCCCGATGACGAGGATGAGGAAGAGGAAGACACGTATTGGATTCTCAAAAAGTTCACCGTTTTCAATGCGGATCAAGTCAGTGGTGCCGCTGCCGAGCGGTTTCAAGCCGTGGAGCAGCCTGACACTGACCGACACTCCGAACCAGATTACGAACCCGCCGAGAAGCTCATTGCGGCAACCGGAGCCGACATTCGGTTTGGCGGCAACAGAGCATTCTACAGCTTGGCGGGTGATTTCATCTGTCTGCCGCCAAAGTCGTCTTTCATCGGCGGTGCCTATTACCCGACTGCCCTGCACGAGCTTGCCCACTGGAGCGAGGTGAGGGTCGGTTGGGAGCGAAAGAACGATAGCTACGCAATGGGCGAATTGATTGCCGAAATGGCGTCTTGCTTCCTCGCTGCCGAATTGGGTGTGCCCAATAGCGAATCGCTGGAGAACCACGCCGCCTATGTCAAGAATTGGCTCCAAGCAATGAAAGACGACGCCAACTACATTTTCAAGGCCAGCCGCCAAGCGTCGAAAGTGTGCGACTTCCTGCTCTCATTCGTGAAACAGGATGCGACCGAAACGAAACCCGAACTGGTTGAAGCCGCTTGATCCATAGTTTTCCTGTACACGGGAAGAGCGATGGCAGAACAAGAGAAAGGCCAGCCGACCATGCGAATCCTGTCTGACAACGAGTTTCTGGCGATGGTTGCAGATCGGGGAAACCCCGAGGAAATGAATCGGGCGATCCTCGAACTGCGTCGAGAAGGTCGCATCCAGTTGTTTGACGATGGCAGCGGCGACCCACTGCTCATCCAGTTGGAGAAAACAAACTAAAGGAGCCCCCAATGGCCAAGTTCACCGTGGACGTGAAAGAGGTGTGGTGCCATACCGTCGAAGTTGACCTGCCCACCAATGCGACCAAGGAAGAAATCCTGGCCGCAGTCAGTGAGAAGATCGCAGAAGGGGACGATGGCAACACCGAGTACGATTATACCCTCGATCCAGAGAATTGGACTGTCCGTGATTCGGACGGCAAATACCTGTGAGTTTTCCTGTACATCAGAACTGCAAGGACGAAAGAAATGATCGCTGAACTTCCCCTTCTCACTTACGAAAAGCCGGTGCCCGTCATTTGCGGCGATGATCTTCATCTTCAAGCCTACGAATCCAAGCTGACTCTGATTCGGGATTATGTTCGGGGCGTGGTGTTGCGATTCGCCACGGGCTTCTTCCTTTGCGGCAACGGCGGCATTTCCAAGAGCCACACCGTCTTGAGCGAATTGGAGAAGCTGGGGGCTGACCACAAGCTGTTCAACTCTCGCATGTCAGGCCGGGGACTATTCCAAGCCTTGGCCGAGTATCCCAACACCACGCATATTTTGGAGGATATGGAGCGAGTTGTTTCCGACAAAGACGCCCAAGGTGTGCTGCGGAGTGCCTTGTGGTCGCAACGTGGTGAAGATGGAAAACTGAAACGGGTCATCACCTGGGGCACGGCAAGGGGAATCGAATCGACCATCTTCACGGGCGGCATCATCATGCTCAGCAACCGCCCGTTGACCGACATGCCGGAATTGCGTGCCATTCGCACCAGGATCAGCCACTTGCACTTGCAGGCGACCGACCAGGAAATCTCAGCCTTGATGCGGCAGATCGCCTGCAAGGGCTTTCAGCACGGCGAGCAGGCTATGACGCCGGATGAATGTCAGATGGTCTGCGAATACCTTATTGCCGAATCGCAAACGAAACTCGCCCACCTTGATTTGCGGCTCTTGGACAACGCCTTCAGGGACTATTTGTTGTGGAAAGCTGGTCATTCCCATTCTCACTGGATGGTTCTCGTTGCGACTCGTTTGGATGGTCGGCGGGATGACGCTCCGAGCTTTCCCAAGGATCGCCAGCAGGATGAAGACCTCAGAGCATTACAGGCGGTGCTTGCCCAATTCCCCAGCGTGCTGACCGCCCAGTTGGAATGGTGTCGCATCAGGGGCAAAAGCCGAGCATCATTCTTTCGCTACAAGAGAGCTTTGGAGGAGCGAAATCGGTTGGTCTGTCGTGATACAAGATGAGACTTCCAAAGAATGTCGCCCTCCACTCCATCGTCGGCGGTTATGTCTCTTGAAAGGAAAAACGAAACATGTGCAACATCGAACTCGGCTCTGGAACGGTGGACTACGAAACGATCCGTCAGGCGATGAATGGCGAGCCCTTCACGATGAGCCTTACGGATGAGGATGAAATCCGTGCGGTGATTGCGGCTGTCAACGAAGGAATCGACGCCCATCTTGAGGCTTGTTATTGCCCGGATCGGGGCGACAGATACGAAGGTGGAAAGCGAAGGGCTGGGAAGCTGATTCTGTGTCGGACCCTGGAGTGTTCCGTCAGCCCGGAATCCTTGCCCGTTCTCCTTCGCCGCTTGTGCGAATCGGAACTTGGCGGCGATCCCGATGTCCAGGCTGAGGGAAATCAGCTTGCCAGCGACATCCTATCGGTACTCGGCATCAGCGAATACGGCGAGTTAGTTGGTCGAGAAATGCTGGTGTAGGGGAAAGGAGCAATTATGAAGATCGTTCGCTTGTTCAACATTCAATGGGACACTGACGACGAAGACCCCGATGAATTGGGCTTGCCCCACGAACATATCGCCGTCGTAGACGATGATTGGAATCCCGAGGATGATGCCGCCGACCTACTCTCTGACAACTACGGCTTCTGCGTCAACGGCTGCTCGTTCAAGGTGCTGGATGATCCGCAACTGTCGGAATCCGGCTATGAATTGAGCGACGGCGGCGTAATCGAATACCCAGATGGCGGCACGATCCGGCGGCGGGATGCTCACGGCAACGTGGAAGAAGTCCGTGAACCCGACGACCCAACCTATCAGGAATGGAAACGGCTTTTTGAGTGAGGATTGTCGCCCTGCGATCGCACGCAGCGGTTATGTCTCTTGAAAGGACAATGAAAATGGGAATGGGATCAGCACCTTGCCACGCATGGACCATCAGCTTGGACGGATTAAAAGCAATCTGCCCAGAAGAGGTCAAGGCGTGCGAAACCGTGTTAGAGCAGTCGGGCTGCGATTGGGATTCATTCGCTTTGGCAGTCGAGCAAGAGGAGTTGGACGATCATTCTGAGATCATCAACGCTTGGGAGAAGCTGCAAGCGGCGTTCAGCAAGGCAACCAAGGTCGGCAAGTCCCATCTGGAATTGGGCATCGGCCACTACGCCAGCGACGACGGCGACCGCTACGACGATCTGGAGCAAGGCTGCTACTTCACCGTGGACAACGTGACCCAGTTCACTTCAGCGGGCAAGAAGTTCCACGCCCACCTTGAGGAGAGAAGCTGGACGGTGTTCGGCTGAAACACCCGCAAATTGTCGCCCTCCAATCCATCGTCGGCGGTTATGTCTCTTGAAAGGGAAACGAACATGGCAAAGAAGACCTACTACGTCAGTTTCACCTTCGGGGCCTCGATCCCCGTTGAGGCAGCCAGTGAGGAAGAAGCGGAAGCGGCGGTCGAAGAAATGGACACCGAAGAACTGCTCGCCCTTGCCTCTGATGGGTTTGAGATTCAGGGCGTGAAGAAATCGTCTGGGGCCACGGGAAAGAAGGTCAGGCAGGTCTGCAAACGGTGCGGCTCTTCTCTTAGGAAGAACGGCGAGTGTTCGGACGACACCTGTCCGTTTTCTGACCGGCAACAAAACGAAAGCAATTCGGAGCGTGCTTGGCGGCAGTATGACGAAGCCAAGTGCCCGGATTGTGGAGAGGATATTCCCCATTCGGCTGTGAGGGGCGAGGCGTGTAAGAACTGTGAGCATGTTTGGGCATGGGGACCAAACGACGATTAGTTTTCCTGTGCAGGTAGGAATATGAAAATGAACAAGTTCCCTCTCGGTCAAATCGTTGCGACCCCCGCCGCACTGGAAGCCATCGAAGCAGCCGGTCAAACACCCGACTTTTTCTTGGCCAAGCACGCCAGCGGCGATTGGGGCGAGGTCAGCAAGGGAGATAAGAAGCTGAACGACGAAGCCCTGGTCGATGGCAGCCGCCTTCTCAGTGCATACCGCACATTGAAAGACGAACGCATCTGGGTCATCACCGAGGCCGCAGATGAAGATGGCGACCGACTGGCCACAACGATTTTGTTACCAGAACAATACTGAGGCCGAACATGACATACCAAGAAGCATTGCAGCCGCCGCAAATGGGTTGGAAACACGCCAACGACGAGCAAATGTTGGCCGTTCTCTCCGAGTGTTTGGGAAATGCGTGCTGTCTCCGTCCCGACACCGTGTTCGATTGGGCCAAGAAGCACAGCAACTATCGTGACCTGCGGAAGGCGTCGAAGCGGTTGATCGAGAACGCTGTGGGGATGGAATTGCTAGATGCCGTATTGAACGATCATCCTTTGGAATAGTTTTCCTGTACATCAGGAAGGCAAGGGGCAATTTGCTGCGATTATTGAAGGAACAACAGCCATGTGCGACAAGCCTGAACACAGGACACCGCTTGAGACTGTTGGAGAGCTAATCTGCGAGTTTCTGCCCGAGAATCTCCGCAACGACAAGGAGTTCGTCTACGACTTGGGCAGGTTGTGCGGGTTTGCCGCTGGATGGGTCGTGGGCAAGACGGTCATCGAGTTACTTTTTCCACGAGGAGACAAGAAATGAAGGGTATCGCTTTCATCCTGGCAGTCGTGTTGTGTCTCATCATCTTCGGAGTGCCGATTCTCGGTTGTATCATGGGGCTGCTTTGCATAATTCTTGGCATCAGCGTGGACGCAGCGTTGGCGGTTGGGATGGTCCTGACCGTCGTATTTGTGGCCGTGGCCGTTCTCAGTGGGATGAAAAACTGATTTCGCAGAACACTTGGAACACGAAATTGGAAGCGGGTTTGGAGGGTGAAATGGACAACAAATCGACCGAAACGCTGGCGGATTGCGTATCGCAAAAGCGAAAGGCGAAATTGAAAATGGTCGCTCGGATCGCCAAACTGGTGCGGGCCGAGGGGCTGGGCTACGAAGATTGGCGGTATGTCAGCCGCCGTGTTCGCCAGAAATGCGACCTGCACCCCGAGAAAAAGCCGTCGAAGCTGCCAAGGGTGCTGACCGCCGATGAGTTCCGCAAGTTCTACCAAATTGTGGATCGGGCCGACGACGTTCAGCACGCCCTGATGCTCAGGCTGATGTTCTACACCGGCGTCCGGGTTTCGGAACTTTGCCGAATCGAGGTTGCCGACGTTGACCTGGAAGCCTGCAAGATTTTCGTGAACCAGGGCAAGGGCAGCAAAGATCGCTATGTCCTGTTCGGCAAGGGGTTCGCCACGGCCTTGCGGACGCACATTGCTGCCCATCCGGCAAACCGCTGGCTATTCCAAACCAGACAAAACAGCAAGTTCACCGCACGGCGGGTGCAGCAGATTGTGAAGGGCTACGCCGAGGAAGCCGGGGTCAATGCCACGCCGCATACCTTCCGACACCAAGCCATTACGTGGTTGACCCGCAATTCGGGTTTGGCCGACGCCGAGCTTCAACTAATCACCGGGCACGCTCGCCGGGAAACGCTGGCAATCTATCAGCACATTGCCTTGGATGGGGAATTGGAAGGGAAGTATCAGGAGGCGATGGGAAGGGTGGGACTGTAGATTTTGTCATCTTTTTCACAGAAATCGTCGGTTCCTTACTCAGTTAGAGTATGGAACCGTGTTTCGAGTGTGGAAAACCAGCCGAGCATAATCATCACGTAATACCGCAGTCCAAGGGCGGCACAAAGACAGTCCCACTGTGCATCAAGTGCCACGAAAAAGTCCATGACCATGATATGGTGCGGTGGTCCGAGCTTTGCCGATTGGGGCGGATCAAGGCGTGGGAGAATGGAAAACGCTGGGGCGGCAGCAAGCCCGGCTGGCGGTGGAAGGTCAGCGACGACCAAGTTGTTACCATCAAAGAAATGAAGGCGGCGGGGAAGAAGATCACGCATATTGCTCGGGCCACTGGATTGAGTAGACCGACGATTTATAGGGTGCTGCGACCAGGATCATAGGCAACGGGAGGCGTAATCAGATGCCCGATTCTTCCCCAGAACATCCGTGTGCCATCAGGGGCGGCTCCAAGCCCGGCTGGCGATGGAAGGTATCGGATGACCAAGTTGCCGCCATCAAAGAAATGAAGGCGGCTGGGAAGAAGGTCACGCACATCGCCAGGATCACGGGGCTTTCACGACCTACGGTTTATCGGGTGTTGCGAGGTGCGGCGTGACCAACTATCTCATTCCCTGCCAACACTGCGGGAAGATGCTGCCGCAGAATTGGCGTTGGTTCATCTGCAATACGTGCGGTTTTCGGGTCTGCCCGCACTGTCTGAACGAGCATCGTAGCCAATACGGTCGTGGCTTCAAATGCAGCCGGTGTCCGTTTGGGCAGATGAAGGGCGTGAGATAGTTTTCCTGTACAATGGATTCCGTGTACAGGAAAAAAGAATAGAGAAACTCTGGACGGTTTCGCTGGGGTTTGGTTCCATACCCAGTCCCAGTGGAGAAACAGCGGGGGCGGCTGGTTTCTTCTATCCTCGTTGCCTTCGTCGCCACCAGCCGAAACCGAGCAGGCTGGCGGCACCGATGACGAGGAGGATAATTGCACTCCCCGTTCCATACCGTACAATACAATAGTCGTTGGATGACTAGACGAAGAACAACCCGGCTTTGCCGGGGGGTTCGTTGAAGAGTAAGCCGACGTGATCGAATACCTTCGGGTGTTCCGCCACGTCGGCTTTTTTGTTTCGATGGACGCAAACTTCTTGGCACCAATGGGGGAAGATTCCCACGGCAGCAAGACCACGAGACAACTGGGTAGTTCTTGTGCAACCGTGGCCAACCAGCGGAAGGATTTCCATGAGAACCAAGGGAGAGATCGAAGCGGCTATCAGCGAGGAAATCAGTCGCTTCGAGCGGGATTGCATAGGCCGGAAACCCAAGGACATCCAAGTTCATCTGCTCGGTGATCTGTTACTGATTCGCCTTCGAGGCGTCTTGGCAGCAGCCGAACATCAATTAGAGGTTCTAACAAAACTCCAGTACGCGGTTCCAGCAGATCATGGCACAACCGATGATTAGGAACGCATCGTGAATGTCCGGTCGTTTCTCGTAACGCACCCGCAGACGACGCCAGTTGAAGAGCCAATCGAAGCAGGCTTCAACGACGTAGCGGAATTTGCCCAGGCCGCTGCCGTGCTCGGTGTTGCGGTGAGCAACCAGCGGCTTGATTCTCCGCTTGCGCAGGGGTTTACGAATCTTGGCTTCCGCATCATAGGCTCGATCCGCGAGCAGTTCATCGGGACGCTTGCGCGGTGCGCCGCGAGGTTGCTTGATCGGTGGAACTGCGTTGAACCAAAGGAATAGCCATCTCCGAATCGTGGCAATTCGCGCCGGTGTGGGTAATGGCCAGAGGCGTGCCGCTGCCGTCCACCATCAGATGACGCTTCGAGCCATTCTTGCCTCGATCCGTGGGATTTGGGCCCGTTTTTGCCCCCCAAAAACTGCTCGCACGGAGCAACTGTCGATCGCGGATGTTGACCAGTCGATTTGGCCTGCCAATCCCAATTCGTCCAAAAGTAGCTTCCATATCCGCTTCCAGACACCAGCCACGTGCCAGTCGCGGAGTCGTCGCCAGCACGTCATGCCGCATCCGCAGCCCAACTCCTGCGGAAGATATTCCCACGGACAACCCGTTTTCAATACGAAGAGAATCCCCGTGAGCGCCGCACGATCGGAAACTCGCGGTCGGCCTCCTTTCGGCTTGCCGCGTTCGCGCGGCAGCAAAGGCTTGATTCGCTCCCAAAGCGCATCGGGCAGCAGTGGCTTGGCCATAATATCCTCCCTGACATATCTGTTGGTTGACCAGGTTAGCCCGAGAGTTTAGCAACATTGGACAGATCAGGAAATACTGGTTTTGTTAGAACCTCTTAGTCAAAATGCTTCCCGTCGAAAAAGGGCGGGATTTACTCAAGCAAGTGCGGTCCCAGTTGATCGAAACGAACCATCCAGTCATGGAGGCAATGGTCGAGAGGATCACCGGCGTCAAGCTTTTGTCCATGCACCACGACATTAGCACCACAACTGGCGAGGAGGTCATTCTCTTCACCCTCGCCCGGTCGCCAGATTTTGCGTAAAGCAAAATGAAATAGCCTTTTCCATTGGGGGCTTGGTTCCATACCCAGGCCCAGTGGAGAAACAGCGGGGGCGGCTCTTGTTCAAGGGAAGCCTCTTTTGTCCAAGCAAGCGGAAGCCACGCCTTCCAGTTGCTCCCGTTGGCTCGGCTTCATTTCCGTGGTGCTTGGCTTCGTTTTGACCAGGGCTGTGGAGAATTGGCGGGGCGGGCTTTCTGTTCAAGAGAGTCCGAGGGAAGCCAACTGACTGGAGGGGAACCGAGACCTGCCTTTCAGTTGCTCCCGTCACTTTGGCTCAGTTTCCACAGAAAATGGTTCGCTTGCCGGGGTGGGCGAGAAAAAGTGGGGGGCGGGTTCAGCCAGTTAAATGGATTTAGGACGGTGCCGTGTTATGTGCCGATGCACCGTAGTCCGAGACCGGCCAACTTTTTCGGCAATGGCCCGAACGGCTAGTCCTCCGTCGTGAAGTCGCAAAATCTCGTCTCGTGTTGGCGAACGGTAGACGACCTGTGACAATCGGGAGTTGAATGGGGCTGCACCGGCAGCAGCGAAGACCGGCTGCAAGTATTCCTGAACTTCTCGAATGGCCTTGAACACTTTTCCAAATGGTCGATTCGAGTAAATGTCGGTCAAGTTGTCGGTCGCAACTGGCTGGCCATGACACATAAAAACCGCATGGATTTCGCCATCGGCAAAGCGTCTGATGAGATCGCCTGCGGTCTTCCGCAGTTTCCCGAATGAGAGCGTGGGAAAATCAGGATGATCCCGCCGAATTCGCCGCAGAAGGTCTGCGAAACGACTTGGGATTTGCTGGTTTCGATGGTTGCCTTTCGTTGGCCGGTTGTAGGTTTCTCCCCTGTCGTTGAGCAACAGAACGGCTTCTGCGTCGAAGTTGGGATGCTTCCTTCGACGTTCCAGCACCCACTGCATGGCTTCCACCGTCTGCGGAAACAGAATGTGCTCACCGTACACGCCATTCTTACGTCTGATGCGTTTGATGAACGAATCGGCGTTGGTGGTCGAATAGCCGAGGATTTCTTGATGTCGTTCCTCATGGCCCTTGAAGAGAACCACCTCGCCAACCAACAGGCTCGCAATTTCCGCAACCCCAAACCCGCAGTTGATGCCAAGAAGGAGGAACACTCGCTCCAACGGCGTGGCATACTCATTGAGCAACCGCAGTTCATCCAGCGAGAAGGTGTCAACTTGCACGAGCTTCCGTTGTTTGTCGCCTGGAGCCGCATCCACTCTTGTCTTGATTTCATCAAAGTCCTCTGGCTTCCGCCAATCGAAATCCTTGCACTTGTGGAGCCAACGCAAGAACCGCTTCAGTTCACCGATGTAGTTCTCGGCAGAGACTCGGCTGATCGGTTTTGTGCTGCCCTTTTTGAACGGGCGTTGTCGCCACAAACGAAACATCTCTTCGACTGCGGCTTCATCCAGCATCGAAAGCGGCTGGTTCTCGTGGCGGGTCATAAGGGTTTCGATCTGCCGTATCTTCGTGCGGCCACCATCTGTAACCCGTCCCAGTGCCGGTTGGAAGCAGTCCTTCTTGAGCCATTCGATATAGGCTCTCATCGCATCGTGCAACATGCCGCCCTGGCGACACAGGTCGATCTTGGAGACATTTCCTGATCGAGCGTGCTTGGTTTCTCTGACGGCGATCTGCTCCCGCAATGCCCCGATCTGTTCCTGCACCATCGTGCGATTTGCCGCAGCCCCGGCAACGTATGCTTCCTCGTCCTCGGCAACGATGGAAACCATTGGGTAATGTCGTTGCACACGATGGAGATACCGGGCATAGGCTTCGGGACCGTCGTGGGGTTTTCTGGGGAGTTCGATTTGGAACTTCCCCTTTGCGATCTGCTTCCCCAGATCGAGAGCGAAAGAAGTCCAAACGATAGGCTGACTGATTGAATCCAATTCGATTTGGCCCCACAGTTCCAAGAGTTTCTGCTCTCGGCGTTTGGCCTCTTTGAGGTCAGCCCCCAGACGAAATTTGTGTTGGATCAGCTTTCCGTTGCGGCTGTACTTCCAGCCGATTTGACGGGGATATTCGCCCTGGTTGTCCAACTTCCAATTCTGCCGATTTCGTGTTGCCATGCCACCTGCCCATGTCCCACAAGGCTACTGGAGATGAATGTCCGATACGGCATGATAGGCAGGGTATCGGACTTTCGGCAAGCCGTAATCGGACTTATTTTGAGCGTTTTATCGGACTATTTTGATAATCTGCCAGAAAAGCGATCCGAGGCGGGACAGACATAAGAGATGTAAGTCCAAATAGAAAAGCCAGTTGCGTGGATTGCACAACTGGCTTTCAAGCGGAGAGGACAGGATTCGAACCTGCGGGGCAGTTTCCCACCCACCGGTTTAGCAAACCGGCGCTTTCGACCACTCAGCCACCTCTCCAAAGCCTTGCGCCATAAAGGTTTACGTCTTTTCTTGGCCAGGGCTTTACTTTCGCATTACTACCGTTTATACTACTTTTCGTCATTCAGGTAGTAAAGTTGCCCTCGGCGGGTTGCGACCGCCGAAGGCGACGCCACCCACAACCCTACTAGAGTATCGGAGGTGACGCATGAGCAAGTCTACCCGCAAAAACACGCCTCGTAAAGTAGATGCGTCGGATCGGCCAAAAAAGCCCTACGCCGATTTCCCGCTGACGCCGCACCCCAGCGGGGTTTGGGAGAAGAAGATTCGAGGCCGCGTTCACTACTTCGGCCGCTGGGGAAAGGTAGTAAAGGGTAGTATGACGCGGATCGAGGGCGACGGCTGGCAAGCCGCCCTTGAACTCTACAAGGCCCAGGCTGATGATTTGCACGCCGGCAGGACTCCCCGCATTAAGGGTGAGGGCCTGACGGTCGCAGAGTTGTCTAACAGATTCCTGACGGCCAAGTTGCGGCAGCGGGAAGCAGGCGAAGTCACCGGCCGCACATTTGACGAATACAAAGCCACGGCCGTCTTGCTGGTTGCCGCGTTCGGCAAGGATCGACTCGTCGATGATCTAGCCGCAGACGACTTCGAGAGGCTGCGGGACGAAATGGCGAAGCGGTGGGGGCCGGTTCGGCTCGGCAACGAAGTGCAGAAGGTGCGAACCGTGTTCAAGTACGGCTACGAAGCTGGCCTGATCGACAAGCCGATTCGCTATGGCCCGCAGTTTAAGAAGCCTTCGGCCAGTGTGCTGCGGCGACACCGGGCCAAGAACGGCGAACGGATGTTGGAAGCCGCCGAGTTGCGACGCATACTTGACGCCCTCGAAGGGAAAGAGGTTGCAACCGGCCGCAAGGATGAGAAGACCGGCAAGCCGGAAACCGTCACACTGAAAGCGAATCCGGCTCTTCGGGCAATGGTGCTGCTCGGCATCAACTGCGGTTTCAACAACAAGGATTGCGCCGACCTGCCCTTAT
The DNA here is from genome assembly GCA_963719005.1 of uncultured Planctomycetia bacterium. Taxonomy (GTDB): domain Bacteria; phylum Planctomycetota; class Planctomycetia; order Pirellulales; family Thermoguttaceae. Next base: position 58,199 of record CAVRAR010000007.1, on the reverse strand, counting down.
CCGCCTTCGACTTGGAAACCGGCTGGGCAAACTTCCCCCGCCCAAAAACAGGCATTGCCCGACGTTGCCCTCTCTGGTCGGAAACCGTGGCAGCCCTTCGCACCGCCATAGCGGAACGCCCGAAGCCACGGCAAGACGAAGCAGCCAAACTGGTGTTTGTTACCACTCGCGGCAGGCCGTGGCTTACGCGGGGCACGGCTAACCCAGTCAGTGTTGCCATTCGTGACCTAATGAAAGCCGTAGGTGTTGTCTTGGTTCAGCGTGAAATGGAAACTTCGATTGGCTTGCTAGGATCGTCCGGGTGTTGAAGTTGGTTGGTAGTGCTTGGATTTTTCGCTTTGGTGTTGTAAGCGAGGGAGGTGGGCGGCAGCAGAACCACCGCCCGGACCTCGCTCACAACCCCTGGGGCGGCGCTCGGGTCGGTTCCCACCGGAGCCCTATCCTCCGCCCAGGTCGTCTCTCATCGTAACGTCCTTCTTTCGATCAGGCAACCGTCCGCAAACGGGCCGCCTCTCGCTGCTCCTTTCTACGCTCGCGGGCCTCCGTCAGTTTGCGATCGCGGGCTGCGAAGATCTCCGCCTCACGGCCCGCCAATTTGTCCGCCGGCGCCACATAGCCAATCGCGCTGTGCAATCGCACCTCGTTGTAGTGCTCCACGTAACGAGCCACAATGCGGATGGCATCCTCCAGCGAGATCGGCGTGCCCGGCCGCAGGCACTCGCCCTTGATGCTCCCGTGAAATCGCTCCAGTTTGCCGTTGCTCTGCGGATAGTACGGGCTGGTGCGCACGTGCGTCATCCCGCAGATGCGAATGAACTCTTTGAAGTCCTTCGCCAAAAACTGCGACCCATTGTCGCTGATGATCCGCGGCGTCTCCTTGGGGAACTTCTCCCGCGCGCGTTGCAGGATCGTCAGTTCATCTTGCTCGGTCATCGAGCGGCGAATCTCCCAATGCACGGTGTAGCGGCTGTAGCCGTCGAGGATCGTCGTCAGGTAGTAAAACGTGCCGTGGATGTTGAGGTAGCTGATGTCGATATGCCAGTGTTCATGGGGTTTTTGCGGCTGTTGGAAGCCCGTGCCTTTCTTCGACGGCTTGTTCGTCGAGCGCCCGATGCGGCCCGCCGCCTTCAATACGCGATAGACGCTGCTGGGACTGACGGCCACCACGTCGCGGTCGAGCATCATGAACGCCAAACGCCGGTAGCCTTCCAGTGGATACTCGAAGGAGAAGCGGATGATGGCCTGCTTCTCCCAATCTTCGAGCCACCAGTCGCGCGGCACCCAGCCGTTGTGTTCGTTCCGCTTGCCGTAGCGATCCTTCCAGTCGTGGAACTTGCTCTGGCCAATGCCCAGCCAAGCCACGAACTTTCTGGCGGGAATCTCCGTGCGCTCGTTCCAACGGCGCACGTAATCGACCACTTCATCGCGAGTGTCGTGGGGAACCCAACGTCCGTTTAGAGTTCCCCATTCTCTTTTTTGCGCGGACGTTCTCCTCCATCAGTTCGGAGATGACCTCGTTCTTCTGAACGAGCTTGGCCCGCAGTCGGGCGACTTCCTCCTCCTGGGCGGAAAGCCTCCTGGCCTCGCGTTTGGCGACCGGGTGAAAGGCGGCCGGCGCGTTGTCGAACAGGATTTTCTGCCAGGCGTAGATTTGGTTCGGCTTGATGCCGTACTCGTCGCAGAGGTCCGAGATGGGCACTTTATCGACCAGATACCTCTTGAGAATGGCAGCCTTCTGGTCCGTGCCGAAATGTCGTCGTTGTCCACTCATGAAATTCTCCTCGTCTGGGGGAAGATTCTAACCCAGGCGACCGAGAATTTCCATTTCCAATTGGTTCAAGACATTCCAACTCCGAAACGCGCAAACAAAGGACGCCAGACCGGCGAAAGAAAAGAACCTCCCCAGCGACAACCTCGCGTCGGAGCCCCGCTTACGGTCAACAGACCTTCCACCGCCCCATCCGTCTCGGCTAATCCCGAGCGAGCGAAGCGTTGCTCCTTCGCCGCCCTGCGGACAGGGTAAATGGCCGGCAACCACGTGGAAGACCACCTGTCCCGTCCGGCGGCCAGTTCTTTTGGCAGACGCAAGTACCCGCTACATCCAAACACCGCGTTCTTCCGCGCCCGTCCCAAGAAAGCGCGCTCGCAAGCGAGTCGGCGCTGCCGAAGCGCGCCGCCGCCCGAATTTCTTCTTCCTTTTTTCTCAAACGCAAAGCGGTAGGAAAAACCGAAAAAACTCCTGAAACAAGCAACAATTACAAGGCCGCCGGAAAGAACCCCTGCGACAGAACGCCATAATCCGTTACTGCGCCCGGCGGCCAAAAGGTGTTGGTTCTTGGCAGCGAAACGTGGTATAGTAGTAAGATTCGCGTAAGTCTTCGAGGAGCCCCATGTCTGACGTCAACGTTGAAGCGATCTTCGAGGCGGGGGTGGTGGGGGCTGGAGGTGCGGGCTTCCCCACGCACGTCAAGCTCGCCGCCAAGGCCGACACCGTTCTGATCAATGCCGCCGAGTGCGAGCCCCTGCTACATAAGGACAAAGAGGTGCTCCGGGCCTACGCCGACGAGGTGGCGGAAGGCACCGCCGTCGCCATGCGGCTGGTTGGGGCGGCACGCGGCGTGGTCGGCATCAAGGAGAAGTACGTCGATGTGATCGATCTGTTGCAGGCGCGGCTGCCCAAGAGCATGGATGTGGCCCCGCTGCGCGACGCTTACCCCGCTGGCGATGAGTTCATCCTGGTCTACGACGTACTGCACCGCGTGATTCCGCCGGGCGGCATTCCGCTTGCAGTGGGGGCGGTGGTCATCAACGTCGAGACGGCGATGAACGTCGCCCGCGCCGCCGATCGCCCCGTCACCGAGAAATACCTCACCATAGCCGGCGCGGTGGCCGAGCCCGTGACATTGCGGGTTCCCGTGGGCGTAACGCTGGCCCAGTGCATCGCGGCGGCCGGCGGGCCGACGGTTCCCGACGCCAATTACATCGTCGGCGGCGTGATGATGGGCTATCTCGAAGAGAACCACGACGCCTTGGTCGATAAGACTACCGGCGGAGTCATCGTGCTGCCCGACGATCACGTCGTGGTGCGCCGCCGCCGGCAGGATTGGAAGCAGATTACGCGGATCGGCCGCAGCGCGTGCGACCAGTGCAGTTTTTGCACGGAGCTTTGCCCCCGCTGGCTGCTGGGGCATCCCATCGAGCCGCACCGCGCCATGCGAAGCCTCGAGTTCAACCTGATCGGCGAGCCGAATGTGATCGGTACGCAGTTTTGCTGCGAGTGCAACCTGTGCAGCCTCTATTCCTGCCCCGAGGATTTGGACCCGAAAAACGTCTGCACTCAGAACAAGCGGCGGCTGGCGGCCGAAAAGAAACGTTGGGAAAAGCCGCCGTTCAACCCGAAACGGCCGGAACAGCATAGCGACAACCGCAAGGCGCCGATGGGCCGGCTGATGACGAAACTCGGCCTGCGCCGATTCCGCAACGTCGGGCCGATCAACGACACGCTTCTGCCCGCCAACCGAGTCGGCATCAAGCTGAAGCAGCACGTCGGCGCCCCGTGCGAGCCGGCGGTCGCGGTCGGCGATCGCGTGAAGATCGGCCAAACGATCGGCCGCCCGCCGACGACCAACGGCAAGCCGGCTCTTGGGGCTCCGGTTCATGCCTCGATCGGCGGAATCGTAACGGCGATTGAGAGCGGTGTGGTGTGGATTGACAGAGACAAGAAATGACGAAGCTCGAATGACGAAGGACGAAGGAATGACGAAGCTCGAATGACGAATGACGAAGGAATGACGAAGCTCGAATGACGAATGACGAAGAGAAGGTGAATTCGACATTTGGATTTTGGATTTCGTGCTTCTTTCGTCATTCGAGCTTCGCCATTCGACCTTCGTCCCTGACCCCTGACCCCTGACCCCTCACATGGCCACCCCTAAGGCGATTGGCGCGATTGAACTCTCCAGCATCGGCATCGGCTATCAGATCGAAGACGACATGCTCAAGGCGGCATCGGTCGAGATTCTGATCGCCCGGACGATCTGTTCCGGCAAGTACCTGATCGTCATCGGCGGGTCGGTCAGCGACGTGGAGACCGCCGTCAGGGCCGGTCTGGCCGGCACCGGCGATTCGATCATCGATCACCTGATCATTCCGAACGTCCACCCGGCGGTGTTTCAAGCCTTGGGGCAGTCGGTCGTGCTGGGGCCCGAGGACGCCGGCGCCTTGGGCGTGATCGAGACCTTCAGCGGCGTCAGTGTGATTGCCGCGGCCGACGCCGCCGTCAAGGCCGCCCGCGTCACCCTCTTCCGCATCCACGTGGCCATGGCGCTCGGCGGCAAGGGGCTCTGCCTGATGACCGGCACCGTGGCCGACGTCCGGGCGGGCGTTCAGGTGGCCGCCGAGGAGGTGCGCGGCCGCGGCCTGCTGGTTTCGGAGATCGTCATTCCGCGGCCCAGCCGGGAGTTGTTCGGCGACTATCTGTGAGCCGATGGCGATTTGGGCCCACGTAGGGCGGACTTTAGTCCGCCTGCAAAACACGCAAGGCGGACTGAAGTCCGCCCTACGTATTAGGCTGTACCGTTTTTCACACGGTGCTAGGCTGAGCTACCCGTGCTTGGACGACTTGTCTTCGGTGGCGGTTTTCTTTCCGGCCTTCTTCTCCGCCCGATCCATTGCGAGCCCTTCGTTGATGAACTCCTCGACGGTTTCGACGCTCTGGCCGCCGATGAGCGTTTTGCGCACCCAACCCTTCGATGTCTTGCGGAACATGACCAACTGGGGGATCGGGCCGCCGCCGGTAATCTGGTTCGCCAACTCGGCGTCTTGATCGGGATTGACGCGGGCGAAAGCGACCTTGCGGAGCAGTCCATGCGCGCGGACACGCGGCAAAATCGTCCTCTTCATTACCTGGCATGGCGGGCACCAGTCGGTGCTGACCATAATGACCATCGGTTTGCCGGTCTTGGCAGTGTCCTGGCGGGCAGCCGAGTACGTTTCGGGGGTAGCCATCGCCTTGGCGGCGGCAGGCTTCGCTTTGGCGGCGGGAGGCGTCGCTTTGGCGGCGGGCGTCGCTTTCGCAGCGGCGGGCGTCGCTTTGGCAGCGGCAGGCGTCGCATCGGCGCCGGAAACGAGCAAGGCAGCTTGCAGAATAGTAGCACAGAGCATGGTAGTCACAGGGGAACCTCTTGTGTTCAAGGAAGCTGGGCGCGCTGGGTGGGAAAAAACTGGGTCGATGGTGCCGGTAGCACTCTCGCCTGAGGGCGGCAAAAAACAACCATCAATCGCGCTGCGTACTCCAGAGTGTCGTGCCAACTCGATGTTGACGCCAACTGAGTCGTGCCCTCAGGGAGCTTCCTAGTGTAACCGGGTTAAATGAAATGACAAGTGGGGTCGCGTAAAGTTTGCCGATTGTCGAAAATGGGTTTTTTTCTTTACTCCTCTTGTTGCGGAAGCATTCGCGGCACTTGTAAAACGGGGAGGAAAAGGAAGAATGGTGAATGGGAGTGGCGATGTCGATATAGTCGAGTGCAGAGGTTCATACCATGAAAATCCGCGTTGGCCTGATCGGCCTCGGCGATTTCTGGCAGGTGCGACATGCCCCCGCATTGCGGGCGCTGGCCGACCGCTTTGAGGTCCGCGCGGTGTGCGACCCGGTGCGGCATCGCGCCGAACAGGCAGCCGCCGAGTTCCACGCCGAGGCGGTCGATGGCTACCATGTGCTGGTCCAACGCGAAGACATCGACGCTGTGCTCGTGCTCTCCCCCCAATGGTTTCGGGCGCTGCCGATCCTGGCGGCATGTGAGTCGGGCAAGGCCATCTACTGTGCGGTCGGACTGGACCTTGACGCCGAGGAGGCCGAATCGATCAAGGGTCGCGTGGAAGCGGCGGGCATAGCCTTCATGGCCGAATTCCCCAAGCGGCAGGCCCCGGCTACCATTCGCCTGAAGGAACTGATCGCCACGCAGCTTGGCGAGCCTCGGCTGGTTTTCTGCCACCAACGCTCCGTGCCCGAGGCGTCTCCCGCGGCGGCTGCTATCACCGGCGTGCCGTCGCCGACGTTTCGATATGCTATCGGGCAAGTGGATTGGTGCCACTACGTCGTGGATCACGAGCCGACGTTGGTCACTGGGTTTATCCATCGCTCCGGCGACAAGATGACCGAAGACTATCGCGTGTTGAGCGTCGATTTTTCGCCGCGTGGCGAGCCCGGCACGGGCGCGGTCGCCCAGATCAGCAGCGGCCGCTACGTTCCGCCGAAGTGGCAGGAGGCGATCTCTTACCACCCGCTGGCCGAGCTTCAAGTGTCGTGCTCACGCGGGATTGCGTTTGTGGACTTGCCGACGACGCTGGTCTGGTTCGATGAAGCCGGCCGGCACCAGGAATCGTTGGAGAGCGAGCGGCCCATCGGCGAGCGGCTGCTGACGCAGTTCTACCGATCGGTGACGAGCCTGGTTCGCCGCAGCGGCGATCTGGAAGACGCCTGTCTGGCGTTGCGAGTCGTGCAAGTCGGCCGGCAGAGCCACGAAGAGGGGCGGCGGATCGAACTGTAGGCAGGCACCGAAGCTATCGGTACACGTCGCGCCGATGGCCGATGCGGAGGACGACGACCTCGCGCTCGACGATGGCATACACGACCCGGTAGTCGCCCACGCGATACTTTCTCAACCCTGCGAATTTCCCCTTTAAGACCGGAAAAGAGTCGGCCTTGGCGGCGAGGTCTCGTTCGAGACGAACGAGGATTCGCCGAGCCTCGGCTTTCGGCAGCCTTGCCAAGTCCCGTGAAGCTGACGTCTTGTACGCGACTTTATAGGCCAAGTCTCTTCCTCATCTCCTTGCTGGAGATCACCGGGTCGGTGGGGTCGCGCAGGCGATCCAGCGCGATCTGAAGATCGGCCTGTTCCTGAAGATACGACTCCAGAGCCTTCTGGATGATATAGGACCTCGGTCGGTCGGTATCACTTGCAATTCCATCCAATTGCTTGGCGAGGTCGTCGGGCAGCCTCACGGAAATCGCTGTACTCATGGCGCAATTCCTGTAATCGTTGTATGACAGATAACTCTATTGTATGCGATGATTGCGCACAGGGCAAGTGAGGTCGATGTCGGTCACTTCAGCCGCCATCTACTCCAACTCCCTCAACTCTTCCATCCACAGCCGGATTTCGTTGTCGTATTCGCTGGCCAGATCGCCCTTGATGAGTTGGCGGTGGAAGCTGGCGGCGCCCTCCTTGACCAGGTCGGCGGCCTCGGCGCTGGGGAAACGACGCATCGGGTCGGGAGCGATCAGGCCGCGGCAGAAGTTCATCAGCAGTTCGTTGCAGGTCACTTCGCTCGGCAAGACGCTGGGCAGCTTCTGGGCAAGGAATCGCTTCGCCTCCAACAGGTCGCGGAAGTTCGAGCAGCCCGGCGAAGGGGGGCACGCCGGAGAGCATTTCGATCAACACGTAGCCCAGGCTGGCCAGGTCGCTGCGGGGCGTACACTCGCCGCCGTCGAGCACCTCGGGCGCGGCGTAGGTGGGCGTGCAGGTCCGCCGCGTGGGAACCTGGTCCAACTCGAACGCGGAGCCGAGATCGACGATCTTCGCGTTGCCGGTCCGCTTCAACATGATGTTCGACGGCTTCATGTCGCCGTGGACGATCTCCTCGCGGTGCAGCGCCGCCAGCGCCGGCCAGGCAATCGCGCACGATGGCCATTGCGATGCCCGGCTTCACGCGCGGCTGCATCGGCCCGCCGGTGACGATCACCTGGTTGATGTAGTTCCAGCGCTTGTTGCTCACGCGGCCTTCGAGCTGCTCCAACATCTTGCGGGTGAGGAGTCGGGAGAGGTCGAAGCCGTCGACCCATTCCATTTCCATCATGCGGATTCGGCTGCGGTCCACCCAGTTGTGAACGTCGAGCAGATTGTCCTGTTGGATTTGCGCGACGCGGGCGGCGACCTGGGCCATGCGGGCCATCGCCTCGTCGTACGCCCGCTCGTTTTCGTAGCGTTCGGGCGAGAAGACCTTCAGCGCCACCGGCAGGGTGAAGTTGTCGGTTCCGCGCCGCTCGGTCAGATAGACCACCCCCTGCCCGCCGGAGCCCAACAGGCTCAACAGCCGATGGTGTTCGGTCCAGCTTAGCCGCTGCTCTTCGAGAATCTGCTGGTAGCGGCCGAGCAATTCGTCGGAACAGCGCACCCTCGTTTGGTGTCCACCCCACGTGCGGGTTGCACTTCCTTCCAGAATAATCGTGGTTGACATAGATGGTTCTCAACGGCAAAAGCACTTCAGCGTCGGGGTGACAGTTGAACTGTCGCCTCAACACTGGGTTTGTTCTCGATGCCAGAGGCACAAACGTCGTATCTTACCGGAACCATCTTAGCGGCTGTGCCGATCCGTCGTCCAGAGCGATCTTGGGCCAGCCAATACTCGTTCACGGTCCTGCACTTGCTGCGATCAGAATAGCGATTAACCGGAGGCCGGGGATGTCAAGAAAAAATACAAACCGCGCGTCTGCGTGTCACCCCCCTTCTGCAATGCAAGGACGTTGCAGAGGGGGAGCCGCAGACGAGCGGCTTGCAACCGGCTACTCTCAGTTGCGGAAAACGACAGGACTACTTGACCATGTCCTTGAGGCTTCGCAACATACGCACCTTCGGCTTCGTGTAAGCCGGCTTCGCCGGTCGATCCTGCAACTCGCCGGTGAACGGATTCTTGACGCCCTTTTGCGCCGGGCGAGCGGGGATCTTCTTCTTCTCGATCTTCACCAGGCCGAGAAGGGGAAAGACGCCGGGGCCGCGAGAGCTCAGGTTCTTGCGAACTTCATCGGTCAGAGCGTCGAGAACGGCAGCCACCTGCTTTTTGGTCAGGTCGGTTGCATTGGCAATGCTCTGCAGAATCTCGGTCTTGGTCGGTGCTTTCTTGGCGGCTTTCGCCATAATCGATTACCCTCCATGCAAGGTTTTGGGGTGTGAAAGTTTATCTGTCCGGTAAAGTGGACGTGATGATTAAAGTCTCTCGTCGAAAAAAAGCAACCCGTAGACCGCGAAAAACACGGGAAATTTCGCAAGTTTTCTCGCGGGAGGGCTGTTTTTTCCCAGTTTTCGGCTGTTTCCGGCTTGTTTGGCCTCAGGGAAAGCTCATTTAAGCCCCTGGAAGGATGGGCGCGAGCCGGCGACCAGACACCGGTTGAGCAACGGAATCCACGGACTTTTTTACCTGCAATTGGCGGCAACAAATCGCTTCGGGCGACGTTGCCGACACGACGTCGGCGGTGGCGGCGGATGTATTACCCCTCTTCGTGAGGGATGCCCGCGAACCTCCGCAAACTTGTCGCCCGGTCGGCAATCATCTAATATAGTTAATTGCACGACTATGGAGTTTGCTCGGCGGCCAACGCCGCGCGACCGAAACTTTTCGTCCCGGCGAGACGTCAAAAGCAGGCGGCGCAAGGATATAGAATCGAGACCACAATGGCACGGAGTCCAGAACAACGGTCGTCGCTTCTGCGGGGGGCAATGATCGCCGCCACCGTGGTATCGGCGATGCTCACCGCCGATGCATCGGGCCAAGTCGTCGTCAAGCGGAAGACGGCTCCCGGCCGGCCGGCCGTTGTCGCGGCGGCAAGGGTCCGGGCCACCGAGTCTGCCGCCGCCGACGATGCCGGCGAAAGCGTGTTCTTGCGGCCCGAGCGGAACACGCTGAAAAAGCTCTCCGAATCGCGCAAGCTGCTGGCGGAGGGCCGATTCGCCGAGGCAGTCCGCAATCTCGACGCCATCCTCGAGGGGCCGGAGGACTACTTCATCGAGCCGGACAAAAACTCCGGAAAATCTCGCGGTCTGAAAGCGGAGGCGCAGCGTTTGATCGGCGAGATGCCCCGCGAGGGACGCGAACTCTACGAGTTGCAGTATGGCGCCCGGGCCCGAGAGATGTTGAAGGAGGCGCTGGAGGCGAGCGACGCGTCGGGGTTGGCGAAAGGATTGTCGGCCGTATCGCGGCAGTTCTTTCATACGCACAGCGGTTACGAGGCGACGTTCCTGCTGGGGCTGAACCATTTCGATCATGGCCGAGCGATGCTCGGCGCGCTGACGTTGCAGCGGCTGGCCGAGGCGGGGCAGCCGATGGAGGAGTTCGAGCCGGCGTTGTCGTTGACCATCGCGTCGTGCTGGCTCCAGGCCGGCATGCCCGACAAGGCCCGCGAGGTGTTGATCGCGCTGCGGCAGCGGAATCCGACGCTCCGTGTGACGGTTGCGGGCCGGGAGACGCCGATTTTTTCGAACGACGCGGAGGCTCTCGACTGGCTGGTGAAGTTGACGGGGACGCAAGCGGCGGCCGTGGCGGCCAGGACGGATGGCTGGTTGCTGTTCCGCGGCGATGCCGCCCGCAATGCGTCGATGCTCGGCAGCGCGCCGCTTCTGAACATGCGATGGCGAGTTCTGGCGACGGACGATCCGCAAGAGGAGAAGTCGCTGGAACAGCGCCGGAAGATATTTTCGGAATGCGGTGGCCCGACGATTCCCGCCCTTCACCCGTTGGCCGTCGGCGACGTGCTGCTGATGCGGACGATCGAGAATCTGTTGGCGGTGGACATCGCCACCGGCAAGCGCTTGTGGGAAGTGCCGGTGGAGGAGCCGGACGACCGGTCGGCGGGCGGCGATGCCGCGGCGATGCAGCAATTCCAGTTGCGCGAGCAGATGATGGCGGTCGGCGGCAACCAGCGAATCACCAGCGACCTGACCTACGGCACGCTCAGCAGCGACGGCCGCTACGTCTTTTCGGTCGAGGACGTCGGATCGGATTCCGCCGGCGTCGCCTCGACAGTCGCGGGCGGGCGAGCGGTCTTCGTGGGCGGGGGCATGGTCAGGGCAGGCGGGAGAGTCATCTTCCTGAATGGCTTCAACGGCATGAACAACGGCGAACAGCCGTCGTTGTGCAACGTATTGGCGGCCCACGACATTCGCACCGGCAAGCTGAAGTGGCAGATCGGCGGTCCCGCCGGCCCGCGCGCCCTGCCCCTGGCCGGAACCTTCTTCCTCGGTCCTCCGCTGCCGCTTCACTCGCAGCTCTACGTGTTGGCTGAAGACGAGAAAGACAAGGGGCTGATTCGGCTATTGGCCTTGGACGCAGCCGACGGCGGAGTCCTGTGGAAGCAGCAACTGGCCATGTCGGAGCAGGAACTTGTTCAAGATGCCCCGCGGCGGCTGGCGGGGGCATCGCCTTCCTACGCCGACGGGGTTCTCGTCTGTCCCACGGCGTCCGGCGCCGTCGTGGGCGTCGAACTTGCCACACGGTCGGCTCCTGTGGGGCTATACCTTCGACGACGAGGGAAACGACGGCCGCCGCAACGTTGGAATGTTCCCGCCGATGATCAGCCGCCTCAACGAGCCGTCGGCGACGTCGCTGGCTTGACGACAGCGTATCGATCTGTGAAGGCCGCGTGCTGACCACGCCCGACGACTCCGAGTGGCTCTATTGTCTGGGTCTGCTCGACGGCGAGCTATTGTGGAAATGCCCTCGCAAGGACGATCTGTATGTGGCCTGCGTGGACCGCGAGAAGGTGGTGCTCGTCGGCCATCATACCGTGCACGCCGTGCGGCTGGCCGATGGAAAACCGGCGTGGGAGGGCCGTCTGGTGAGTCTTCCGGGCGGCAGCTCGCCGAGCGGCCGCGGATTCGTAAGCGGCGATCGATACTTCCTGCCGCTAAGCAGCGCCGAGGTCGTCGGAATCGATCTGACCGCCGGCAAGATCGTGCAAAGCTCAAAGTCACGCAAGGGAACCGTGCCGGGCAACCTCGTCTGCTTCAAGGGGAACGTCATTTCCCAGGGGCTCGAAGGCGTCGACGCTTATTATCAAGTGGACGCGGTGTCGGCCGACGTTGGGCGGCGGCTGGCGGCGAACCCCGACGACGCCGAGGCGCTTTCGCTCCAGGGCGAGATCCTGCTGGACCGAGGCAAGCGTCTGGAAGCCATCGCTTCGTTCGTCCGCGCGGACGAATTGGCCTCGGATCCGCGCACCCGCGAGTTGCTGCGCGACACGATTTTGGACGGCCTGCGCAGCGAGTTCGCCGCTCTATCGCGGCCAGGCTTCGCGGTATGAGCGTCTCGTGGACGACCCGTCGCAGCGTGCGGCTTTCCTTCGTGCCATGGCCGCCGGCCTGCGGAAGTCGGGAGAATCGGCGGCGGCGTTTCGACTATTACGAGAAGCTGACCGACCTTGATTCCCGGCGGTGGCCGCTGGATGAGATCGACAAGACCCTTCTCGTGCGGCGCGACCGTTGGCTGTGCAGTCAACTGGGCGGGCTTCGCCGCGAAGCCAACGGCGAAACGGCGGCGAAGATCGACCAGGCCGTCGCGGCGCGGTTCGAGTCGGCCAAGGCGGCCCCTTCGATCGAGCCCTTGCAGCGATTCATGGACAGCTTCGGCGACCAGCCGGCCGCCCGGCAGGCCCGCGAGGAACTGATACGGCGTCTAGACGCCGCCGGACGGCGGCTGGAGGCGGAACTGGTAACGGCGCAGGCCGCCGATCGGTGTGACGCTGCGAACGCGAGTGCCGCCGCGCACGCGGCCGCGAAACGCGACGCCGACTGGCCGGTCGGAAGGGTTGACATCTCGACCGCGAAAGTCAATAACAACAATCGCAACAGCTATGGCCGCGGCACGTTGAATCTGCGCGGCAGCCGCGATCCCTTCTTCCGCGATTTATCGCTCCAGTTCGACTACAACCGTCGGGCGATTTTCGCATACGATGGGCTGGGGCGCGAGAAGTGGCAAGTGTCGCTGGCGGCAGACGGCCCGCAGCAGTATTATTCGTTCAACTCGGCCTGGAACCACGGTTGCACCGTCGGCCATCTGCTCCTGCTTTCGTTGGGATGGAAGATTATTGCGATCGACACGTTGGGCGCGGGGCCGAACGGCAGCCCGCGGGTATTGTGGACGCAGGATTTGATGGGCCACGCCCTCGACTCCGCCAACGGCGCGTTTCAACCGCAGTTGGTGCAGTTCAATTGGTTGGTGCAGCGACAGTTCGCCGCAGTTCACGACCAATCGAGGCTGTTGGGGCCGGTTCGCGCCGGCTACGCATGTTTTCAGCGGTTTCACAGCGTGATGGCGGTGGATCCGAGGAGCGGAGAAACGCTCTGGAGCCGGCAGGACATGCCGTTCGGCTGCGAGTTGTTCGGGGACGACCAGTATGTGTTCGCCCTTCCCCCCGATACGGATGAGGCCACGGTGCTGCGAGCCCGCGACGGCGAATTGGTGGGCAAGCGACGGATCCCGCGAATCACCGGCCGGCAGATGCTTCCCAACGGCGAGCAGAAGACGGTTTTCGGCCGTTTCGAGGAGACGTGCCTGGCCACGTTGGGGCGAAAGATCTTGTTGTGGTGGCCGCAGGGAAATCAACGCGAGTTGACGCTGGTCGATCCGCTCGAGGGCCGTGACCTATGGCGCGGGCGAAAGTTCTCCGCCAAGGCCCACGCCTGCGTCGTCAACAACGAGGTGGTCGGGGTCATGGAGCCGAGCGGCCGGTTCGTGCTGCTTTCGTTGCCCGACGGCCGCACGATCGCCGACCTGAAGCTCGAAGCGGAACCGACGTTGGCCGACGTGTCGCTCGCCTCGGAAGGGGAGCAATACCTGCTGCTGACGAGCAGTGTGCAAGGCGAGGCCAACGCCCCGCAATTTCACCCCATGCCCGGCTCTTTGTATAAACCGATCCACCGAGGGCGACTCTACGCCATCGACCGGCGGGGCAAGCTCCAGTGGCCTGCTCCGGTCGCGATCAAAAATCAGTTCCTGCTGGCGAATCAGCCGTCGGGCGTGCCGATCGTGACCTTCGCCTGCCAAACCTACCAGCCGAAACCAAATGGTCAATCACGTTATGGGGCGTCGGTGCTGTGCATCGACAAACGGAACGGCCGCGCGGTATTCGATAAGACGTTCGACACCACAACCGGGCTGTTCGAGGTCACCGGCAACGCCGCCAAGAAGACCGTTGACTTGACCATGCAGCAACGTACGGTTACGTTGACGTTCACCGACAAACCCCTACCACCACCCTCGGCGGCCGATGCCAAGTCGGGCAAGCCGTCGCCGGCGGGCAAAAGCATCCGTGCCCTCTGGGACTCGGTCCAAAAAATCTTCGGCCAAGGCGACGACGACTCGGGCCGAGAAGGCGACTGAAGTCCTCCTGCCAAGCCAGACTAATGATCGGAACAGTTTCGGCGCGAAATCTGGTTCTCGCGTTTGCCGCGGCGACGGTCTGCTCGCAAGCAGCCGCCGCCACGGTGACCAACGCCGAGGTGGACCGCGTCGTCGGGCGGGGGCTGGAGTGGTTGGCAAGCCACCAGTCGCGCGTCGGCCACTGGACCGCCGGCAGCGAGCAGTTTCCCACGGCGATGACGGCCCTGGCGGGAATCGCCATGTTGTGCGAAGGTTCGACCACCTTGCAGGGCAAGTACGCCGCGAACATCCGCAGGGCGGTCGATTACCTCGTCAGCCGCAGCCGACGGAACGGCTTGATCGGCGACCCACACAACGACAGCCGCTACACCTACGGCCACGGCTTCGCCATGCTGTTTCTCTCGCAGGTGCTCGGCGAAGAGGAGGACGCCGAGCGGCGCGAGAAACTGATCGAGGTGCTCAGCAAGGGGGTCGAGTTCACCGGACGGGCGCAGACGCCGGGCGGTGGTTGGGGATACGTCAGCTCGAAGGACGGCGGCGGCTTTGATGAGGGATCGACCACCATCACCCAGGTGCAAGCGCTCCGCGGCTGCCGCAACGCTGGCATTCCGGTGCCCAAGGAGATCATCGACAAGGCCGTCGGCTACATCAAGAAATGCACCGAGCCGGACGGCGGCGTGCGATATCAATTGGCGGGCATCGGCGGAGGCGGGCGGCCGCCGATCACCGCCGCGGCCGTGGCTTGCCTGTTCAACGCCGGCGACTACGACAGCAGCTACGTCCCCAAGTTGCTTCGCTACTGCAAGAAGAACCTGGGCGACGGCTCCGAGCAGGGCGCTTCCGGCCATTGGCATTATGCCCACTACTACTACGCCCAAGTCTTGTATCGCGAAGGCGGCAAGAGTTGGGAGGCGTATCGCGATAAAATCTATCCGCGGCTTGTGTCCGAGGCCAGCGGCGACGGTTCGTGGAACCAAAGCTACATCGGCGCGGTCTTCACGACGGCCGTCAATCTGACCATCCTCCAGCTTCCGAAAGGCGCGCTGCCGATTTACCAGCGATAAACCGTTCGCACTGAACATCTAATGTAGGGTGAAACTATGAAAGAGAGGAGGTCGGGCCGAACACGGTGTCCTTGAGCACGTGGTAAATCTGAGAAGAAGGTTTATTTCCTCAGTTTCCACACAAGGAGTCAAACCGTGCATTATATCGGCATCGACCTCCACAAGAAGACTATCAGCTTGTGTGTCATGAGTAAAGGGCGGAAGGTGTTGTGCGAGAAGGTCTTGCGATGCGACAACGAAGCGGGAATCATCGAGTTTTTCGGCCGCTGGACGCCGTTTCGCACGGTCGTCGAGGCCACTGCCAGCTACGAGTGGTTGGTACAGTTGATCGAGCCGCTGGCGAAACGCGTGATCCTCGCGCATCCGAAGAAGCTCCGCGTCATCGCCGAAACCAAGAACAAAACCGACCGTATCGACGCCCGGGTGTTAGCCGAATTCCTGGCATTAGACATGATCCCTCAATCCTATCGGCCCACGCCGCGGTTGCGAGCCTATCGTCGCCTGGTGCGTTACCGGCATTTTGTGCGCGGTCGGGTGACTTCCGTGCGCTGCAAGATTCGGCATATACTCAGCGATTACAACCTGGATCGGCCGAACCTCTTCACCGCCGAGGGCTTGGAATACTTGCAAGCCGTCGAGGTTTCTCCGGCCGACCGCTGGGTATTGGAGCAGTTTGTGTCGCAGTGGCAGCAGCATCGCAGCCAGGTGCAGGCGGCCAACAAGCAACTGCGGGAGTTTGCCAAGAAAGCGCCGTTGGCCGAACGCGAACACCGCGAAGTGCTCCGCAGTATTCCGATGATTGGCAGCGTAACGTTGGACGTGGTACTCAGCGAGTTGGGCGACGTGCGGCGTTTTCATTCGCAAAAGAAAGCGGTGGCTTACGCCGGGCTGGATCCGGGAGTGCGGGCGTCGGCGGATCGGCGAAAAGAGTTGCACATCACCAAGGAGGGATCGCGGCTGTTGCGTTGGGCTCTGGTGGAGGCGGCTTGGCGGTTGGTCGTCAAGAGCCGCTATTGGGGATTCCGTTACGAACGGCTGAAAGGTCGGATCGGGGCCAAAAAGGCGATCGTGGCGACAGCGCGGCGGCTACTGTGCGTGATGGTGGCGATGCTTCAAAGCGGACAGCGGTATCGCCTGTCGGCGGCGTGAGGTGAATTTTCATCGTTCTTTCAGAACAACCCTGGAGAAATCGCAGCGTACAAGATCAAGCCGAAACCGGTGGACGTGACGACTTGAGGACGACCCCGACACAAGTCCTGAATGGCGGCCGCTTCGGCGACCGACCTTCGATAGGGTGAATGGTGGCGTCCTTTGGAAACTTTTTTCATGGCGACGTTCGGCCCAGCCGACGATCCCGAATAGATGGTTGAGCGTACACGTTCACGTCGGCTCAGAACTCGAAATCAGCAGGAGGGAGCGAGTTCTTCCTCCGCCTCGGGCTCAGGGAATGTGTGGCAGCAGCCGCAGGAACCGCCCGCGGACCCTCGGACGAACGTGACCAGATCGACCGAGGCCGACGGCGAGGGGAATGTGGCAGACATCTGCCTCACGTTTCTTGCACCGGACGGCTTGACAAAAATGCTTTCATAGATGGACTTTAGTCCGCCGGATTTGGCGGACTGAAGTCCACCCTACAGGGCGGCGGACTGAAGTCCACCCTACAAGGCGAGCCTACGAACGAGCGCAGGCTGCCAGATTGGCCAACCAACGAGGAACGCACATGAGCGACCAACAGCAGAGTTTTCACAACGGCGGCGCCATCGAGAGGCTCGGCGAGGCCAGGCAAAAGATCGTGGACCAACTGGCCCAGGTGATCGTCGGGCAAACCGAGGTGATCGAGAAATTATTGATTTCGCTGTTCAGCCGGGGGCATTGCCTGCTGGAAGGCGTGCCCGGACTGGCCAAAACCTTGATGATCAGCACGCTCAGCCGGGCGCTGAACCTGAGCTTCAGCCGCATCCAGTTCACCCCCGACCTCATGCCGGCCGACATCACCGGCACCGACGTGATCGAAGAGAACCGCACGACCGGCGGGCGGGATTTTCGATTTCTCGAAGGCCCCCTGTTCAGCAACGTAATTCTGGCCGACGAAATCAACCGCACGCCGCCGAAAACCCAAGCCGCGCTGTTGGAAGCGATGCAAGAGCGGCAGGTCACCGTCGGACGCGTGCGGCACGCGCTTAGCGATCCATTCTTCGTCCTGGCCACGCAGAACCCGATCGAGCAGGAGGGCACCTACCCGCTGCCCGAGGCCCAGCAGGATCGTTTCATGTTCAAGGTCTTCGTGCGCTACCCGACGTTCGAGGAGGAGTTCGAAGTGGTGCGGCGAACGACGTCGACGTTGGGCGATTCGATCGAGCCGGTGTTGACGGCCGCTGAAATCCTCGCGTTGCAGCGGATCGTCCGCCAGGTGCCGGTCTCGGATCACGTCATCCGCTACGCCTTGTCGCTGGTGCGGCAAACCCGCGTGCGCGAGGCCGGCGTTCCCGATTTCGTCAAGGACCAGGTGAGCTGGGGCGCGGGGCCCAGGGCGGTGCAGTTCTTGATCTTGGGGGCGAAGTCGCGGGCGCTGTTGCAGGGCCGCGCCCACGTCACCTGCGACGACGTGCAGGCGCTGGCCAAGCCGGTCTTGCGCCATCGGCTGGTGCTGAGCTTTACCGCCGAGAGCGAGGGCGTCACGCCCGACGATCTGATCGAACGAATTGTGGCAATTACTCCCACCCGCGAAGACGAACTGAGCCGCGATGCACGATTCCAAGAGATTTTTGCTTCCTGAGGCGATCAAGCGGATCGCCCGGCTCGATCTCCGCGCAAGGCACGTCGTCGAGGGTTTCCTCTCCGGCATGCATCGCAGTCCCTATTTCGGCCAGTCGATCGAGTTTCGCCAGCACCGCCAGTACACCTTCGGCGACGATCTACGCTACGTCGATTGGAAAGTCTGGGCGAAGCAGGACCGCTACTACGTCAAGCAGTTCGAGGAAGACACGAATCTTCGCTGTACGCTGCTGTGCGACGTGTCGAACAGCATGCGCTACGGTCGCGGGCCGATGAACAAATACGAATACGGCTGCACCATTGCGGTCAGCCTGGCCTACCTGCTGTTGCGGCAGCAGGATGCGGTCGGCTGCGTGGCCTTCGACGACGCCGCCCGAATGACCGTGCCGCTGCGCACGAAGCGGAACCATCTCGATTCGGTCATCCAAGCCCTGGAGCTTAGCAGCCCGCGGAACAAGACCGATCTGTACCAGATTCTGCGCAACGTCGCCGAGGGTTTTCCACGCCGCGGATTGATGATGCTGGTGTCGGATCTGTTCGTCGATCGCGAGGGGCTGTTTCGCGGGCTGCGGCTGCTGCGCAGCCGAGGGCACGACGTGATGGTCTTCCACGTGTTGGACGACGATGAGTTGGACTTCCCCTTCAACGGGCCGACGCGGTTCGAGGGCCTGGAACTGTCCGAGCAGCTTCGCTGTAACCCGCGGGCGCTGCGCGAGGGGTATCTTGCGGCGCTCGGCGCGTATTTGGAAGAAGTCCGCCGCGGCTGTTCACGGCACAACGTCGATTACACCTTGCTCCGCACCAGCCAGCCGTTGGACGCCGCCCTGGCCGCGTTCTTGAGCAACCGATTGGGAATGCACCATAAGAATAGGAATTAGGGATCAGAGGTCAGGGGTCAGGGATCGGAGGTTGGAGATTTCGAAGATCTGCGAATTCGAAGACTTGAAGAACCGCTTGCGGCTTCGCACTGCCGATACCCACTACCCCTTTTATGTCACCTTTCCTCCATCCAGCCCTGTTTTGGACCTTGGGCCTGCCGACGCTCGGCGTGGTGGCGCTGCCGGTGTTGATCCACCTGATCAACATGATGCGGCATCGCCGGCTGCAGTGGGCGGCGATGGAGTTCCTGCTGGTCAGCCAGAAGAAACATCGCACCTGGGTCATTCTCAAGCAGCTCCTGCTGTTGCTGCTGCGAATGGCGGCCGTCGCGGCGATCGTGCTGATGGTGGCACAGCCGCAGCTCCACAGTCAGGTCGCCGACCTGCTCGGCGGCACGCGCACGCATCATATCGTGCTGCTGGACGACAGCTTTTCGATGTCGGACCGCTGGGCCGACACCGACGCGTTCTCGCAGGCCAAGAAAGTCGTCGATCGCATCGGGGCCAATGCCGTCAAGCAAGATCGGCTTCAGTCGTTTACGCTGCTGCGGTTTTCGCGGGTGCGGCGGCCGCAGCGTCCCGCGGCCGAGCCCGACTTGACCAAAGTGCCCGTCACCAGCGAGTTCGGCGACAAATTGGCGGCCCTGTTGCCAAAACTCAAGGTCACGCAGTTGGCCGTCGGGCCCGGGCCGGCGTTGCAGGCGGTCTCACAATTGTTCGGCAGTGACGAAGGCGAGCATCGCGTCCTCTATCGTGATCTCCGACTTCCGCGCGCGGCAATGGAACAACCCGACCGACATCCGCGAGCAACTGTTGCAGATCGGCGCCGGCGGCGCGGAAATCCACCTGATCGATTGCATCGACCGAGTTCGTCCGAATCTGGCGATCGTCTCGTTGGCGCCGGCCGAGGGGCTTCGCGCGGCGGGCGTGCCGCTAACGATGAACGTAACGGTTCGGAACTTCGGTCCCACGCCGGTCCGCAACGTCTCGGTCGCACTTAGCGAGGACGGACACGGCCGGCCGGCGGTCACACTGGCGGAAATTGCGCCGGACAAGACGGCCAGCGAGTCATTCCCGGTGCAGTTCTCCAATGCCGGTCCGCACCGAATCACCGCGCGGCTGGAAGCCGACGCCGTTGCGGCCGACAACGACCGGTATTGCACGATCGACGTTCCGGCGGACGTGCCGGTGTTGTTGATCGACGGCGACGCCTCGCCCCCGCAACGCCCGCTATCTGAGCATTGCACTGGCGCCGGGCGAGTCGGTTCGCACGGGCCTGCGGCCGCAGATCGAAATGCCCGCGGTATCTGAGCACGAAGCCGCTGGGCGGCTTCGGGGCCATCAACCTGGCGAACATCGAACGGCTGGACTCGTCGGCCGTGAAGGCGTTGGAAAAGTACGTGGAGGACGGCGGCGGCGTGGCCTTCTTTCTCGGCGAGCGCTGCGACGTGAAGTTCTTCAACGACGTCCTTTATCGGGACGGCAAGGGGTTGTTTCCGGCGCCGCTGGAGCGGCAGGCCGAGTTGGAGGTCGATCGGCTCGAGCCCGCCCCCGATCTCGAAGCTGATGAACACTACATTTTCGACCGATTTACGGGTAAACGGAACAGCTACCTGCAAACGGTGGCGGTGCAGCGGTATTTCGCGGTTCCCAAGGGGTGGCGTCCGCCGGTGCAGATCGACCGTTCGCGTGGCGGCGCACCTGCGCAACGGCGCGCCGCTGCTCGTCGAGCGCAGTTTCGGCAAGGGGCGCGTCATGGCTTTCTTGACCACGGCGGCTCCCACCTGGAACAACTGGGCCGGCAACCCCGGCTTCGTGGTGGTCATGCAAGACCTCGAAGCGTATCTGTCGCAGCGGCCCGCCGACGAATCGCGGGCGGTCGGTTCGCCGCTCGTGTTGCGATTGGACGCGAACCTCTACCGGCCGGAGGTGCAATTCGCGCTGCCCGAGCAAGCCCTCTCGCGGACGGTTCCCGTCAATGCCACGCTCGGGACCGACGGCACGTTGACGGCGTCGCTGTTCGACACCGATCAGAGCGGCTTCTATGAAGCGCAACTGGTGAAGAACGATAATTCGATGGAAACGCGCCGCTACGCAATGAATGTCGACCCGACCGAGGGCGACTTGGCGGCGCTCGACGCCCAACGGCTTGCCCCGCGGCTTGAAGGCGTCAAGTATCGATTTGAGCGGGCGGCGGCGTTCCAATCCGCCGGCGGCGAGTTGGCCGGCTACAATCTCGGCGAGGCCATTCTCTATATGCTGGTGCTGTTGCTGATCGGCGAACAGATTTTGGCGTGGTCGGCCAGCTACCACCCGCGCCGACCAGCCGTGCCGCAGACTCAAGGAGGCGCCGCATGATGCTCGCTCTTTCGCCCTTGTGGGCCGCGGAGACCATCCACACCACGTTCGAGTGGGGACGCATCCAATCGAACGCCGATTGGATCTTGCCGGTTGTCGTTTGCGTCGCGATTCTCCTTCTTGTCGGCTACCTGTATCGTCGCGATGCGGTCGAATTGAAGGCGGTTTGGGGCTGGCTGTTGGCCGCGCTGAGAATGGCGGCCTTCTTCGGGTTGCTTATCCTGTATCTCCAACCGCACTGGCGAACGGAACGCGAGGAAGTGCGAAACTCCCGCGTGCTGGTGTTGGCCGATACGAGTTTGAGCATGGGGACGGACGACGGGCAGGGCTCAACGTCGTCGGGCGGCATAAGCCGGTCGCAGCAGCTTGCCAAGGCATTGAAGGAGACCGATTTTCTCGCCCGACTGCGCAAGACGCACGATGTCGTTGTCTTTCCGTTCAGCGAAGATCTGAGACGTAACCACGTGACGACGTTGGCCAAGCAGACGCCGGACGACGCGGCAGAAAACGCCGCGCGATTGCAATCCGGGGGGGATGAAAAAGGGAAGATCGCTCGCGCTCCGGCCACGCCCGATTGGACGAAACTCCTCGCCCCCACGGGAGTCGAAACGCGGCTCGGCCAGGCCCTGCGGCAATTGATCCAGGATGAACGCGGCACGCCGATTTCGGGCGTCATCGTCTTCAGCGATGGCGGACAAAACGCCGGCATTCCGCCCGAGGCCGCCGTTGCGCTTGCCCAGGAAGCGAAGATCCCCATATACACTGTCGGGCTCGGATCGGACCGGCAGCCCATCAATGTCGCCGTCTGCGATCTGGCGGCGCCGGCCCGGGCGTATCCCGGCGATCATTATACGTTGACCGGCTACCTCCAGGCCCAGGGGATGGCCGGCAAAGCCGCTACGGTGCAGGTGCTGTCGCGGCCCGCGGGCAACCTCCCCGGCGCGAAAGCGGCGGGTGCCGGCGAGGTGATCGCCAGCCAACAGGTCACCCTCGGCGGCGACGGCGAAGTGTTGCCGGTGAAGTTCGATCTCGTGCCCGGCTCGACCGGCCGGCGCACCTTGAGCCTGCAAATCAAGACACCCGAGGGGGACACCAAC
The DNA here is from genome assembly GCA_963719005.1 of uncultured Planctomycetia bacterium. Taxonomy (GTDB): domain Bacteria; phylum Planctomycetota; class Planctomycetia; order Pirellulales; family Thermoguttaceae. The sequence continues at coordinate 35,876 of CAVRAR010000007.1, read as the reverse complement.
CCGGCCGACAACGCCCGCGAGGCCGACATCGAAGTCGTCGATCGCAAGGCCCACGTCCTGCTGTTGGCCGACGGGCCGATGCGGGAATATCAGTTTCTCCGCAATCAACTTTATCGCGATCGCTACACGACGGTCGACGTGCTGCTGCAATCGGGCAAGCCCGGCATGTCGCAGGAGGCGAAGAAGATTCTCGACGACTTCCCCTCCACGCGGCGGGAAATGTTCGATTACGATTGCGTCGTGGCCTTCGACCCCGATTGGAAACTGCTGAACCCCCGCCAGATCGAGTTGCTGGAAAAGTGGGTCGGAGAACAGGGGGGCGGGTTGATTGTCATGGCCGGGCCGGTCGACGCCTGCAAAGGCCCCGATAGTTGGGTGCATGACCCCGGCATGAACCTGATTCGCAATCTGTATCCCGTCGAGTTCCCCGGCCGGCTGGCGGCGACGGAAAACAATATGTATGCGACCCGGGAGCCGTGGCCGTTGGACTTCACCCGGGCGGGCGACGATGCCGATTTCCTTTGGCTTGGCGATTCGGCCACCGCCAGCAGCCATGCCTGGGCGACGTTCCCCGGCGTGTTCAGCTACTGTCCAGTTCGCGGTCCGAAGGCAGGGGCGACCGTCTACTCGCGATTCTCCGACCCCCGCGTCGCGCAAAACGGCGAAGGGCCGGTCTACATGGCGGGACAGTTTTATGGGGCCGGCAGCGTCTTTTACATGGGCAGCGCGGAAATGTGGCGGCTTCGGGCCGTAGACGAAGCGTATTTTACCCAGTTTTACACGAAGCTGATCCGCCACGTCTCGCAAGGGCGGTTGTTACGCGGATCGAGCCGCGGGGTCTTGCTGGTCGGGCAGGACCGGTATCTGCTGGGGAACATGGTCGAGGTTCGGGCGCAACTGACCAACGCCCGGCTCGAGCCGCTCGACATGCCAAGCATCAACTTGCAGGTGATTCAACCCGACGGTGCCTTACAGATCGGTGGCATTGCGAGCCGATTCCAGCCGGGCCGGGGCCTATCTAGGGCAGTTCCCCGCCCTTTACGAAGGCACCTACCGGCTGGAACTGCCCGTGCCCGAAAGTGAGAACGAACGCCTCAGTCGCCGCATCCAAGTAAAGGCCCCCGACCTGGAGCGCGAGAACCCGCGGCGAAACGACGCCGTACTCAGTGCGATCGCCAAAAATACGGGTGGCAAGTATTACGTGGGGCTCGCGTCGGCCATTGCACCTCACGGAACGCCCCCCCTGGTGGACGAATTGCGGGACCAGACCACAACGATCATCCTCCCGGTCGCGCCCGATCCGCACCAGGAGGAAAACTGGCTCCGTTTCGTGATGATTGTGTTGTGCAGCCTGCTTTGTTTGGAGTGGCTGATACGCCGGCTGCTCAAACTAGCGTAAAATGAGAGAAACCGCCTGCGGTTTCGCAATAGACAATCACCAGAACACGATTTATGCCCCCGACGACCGCCCACGACCGCCCGATGCTCGCCCCCGCGGTGGAAACGCTGCTGGGCACGCTGCGTCTCTGCATCCGCCTGTACATTTGCCTGGAAGGTTGTGCCGCCGCGGTGGCATGGCTGGGTGTGGCGTTTTGGCTGACGTTGGCGGCCGACTGGTTCTTCGAGCCGCCGCCGCTGGTGCGCGCGGTGATGCTCGCGGCGGTTGTCGTGGTTCTGGCGGCGGTCATCGTGCGGTTGATCGGCCGGCGGATCTTTGTTCCGATCACCGACAGTAATGCCGCCATGGTTCTGGAACGCCGCTTCCCGCATTTGAACGACAGCTTGTTGACAGCCGTGGCGCTGGGTGGGGCAGACGTTCCTGTCTGCCCCATGGCGATTGAGATCCCTGACAGACAAGAATGTCTGCCCCACCAAACTCAGGTCGATCTGGACCGTGAGATGCTCGCGCAGACCTGCCGTGAAGCGGCGGAGCGCATCGGCCAGGTCGATCTCTTGCGAGTATTCAATCCGCTTCCGTTGTGCTTGCACGGCAGCGCGGCAACGCTGCTATCGATCAGCGTGGCGTTCTTTGCAGTCCTTTTCTACACCGAGTTCGGCGTTTGGGCGCGGCGGACCCTGGCGATGTCCGACGTCCCTTGGCCGCGCACCACTCGCCTGGAAGTGGTGGGCTTCGAGAACAGCGCGCGGAAGGTGGCTCGCGGCGCCGATTTCGAGGTCGTGGTTCGTGCCGACGCCACGATGCCGGTAGTGCCCGAGGCCGTCGAAATCCGCTACCGGACCGAAGGCGGCGGCCGCGGCCGCGCCACGATGGATCGTCGCGGCGCCGCGCGCGGGCCGGAAGACCGCTTCCAGGAATACACCTACACGTTCCTCGGCGTCCTGACCGACGTCCGTTTCGACGTGCTCGGCGGCGACGACCGCAAATCGCGGCTACCGAATCGAGGCGGTCGATAGCCCCACCATCTCGCAAATGACCGTCGAGTGCGAGTTGCCGACCTATATCGGCCGCAAACAGCCGCCGCTGCCGGTCACCGGCGTCATGCAGATTCCGATGGGCAGCCGCGTGACGGTTCTTGCCGGGCAGGCCAACAAGGAGATCGTCGGCGTGCGAGTCAACAGCATTGTCGGAGATCGCCTTGGCCCCGCCAGGTTGCTTGGCGACCAGCGAGTTGGCCGCCGACCGCCGCGGTTTCTCCTGCAAGCTCGATCCGTTGATGACCGACACCACGTTGCTGTTCACGCTGACCGACAGCGACGGCATCGAGAGCCGCGACCCGGTGCGGCTGACGTTGGTGGCCACGCCCGATCAGCCGCCGCAGATGGCCGTGCAGCTCGACGGGATCGGCACGGCGATTACGCCGGCCGGCCCGCGTGGCCGTGTCGGGCCAAATCACCGACGATTACGGCATCGGCCGCGTGTGGTTCGAGCGGGCGATCGATCGGCAGCAGCCGTGCAGGCACCCGCATGGCCGAACTTCGCCAGGCGCCGGCCGTCTACAATCTCGTCGACGCAGGGCTCGGACGTGCGCGAGCTGGGGTTGAAGCCCGGCCAGAGACTTTCGGTCAGCGTGAAGGCGGCCGATCTGTGCAGCCTGGGCCACGGCCCGAACGTGGCGGCGACCGAGGCGTGGCTGCTTGGACGTGGTCACGCCCGATCAGTTGCGGGCGATCTTGGCGGCGCGGGAGTTGGTGTTGCGGCAGCGATTCGAGCAGATGATTCAGGAGATGGGCGATACGCGGGATCTGCTGGCGCGGATGCAGTTTGACCGGGCGGAAGAGGGGGCGGGGTTCAGCGGTCAGCGGTCAGCGGCCAGCGGTCAGCGGTCGGAATCTCCAAATCCGAAATCCTCAGATCTCAAATCTCCAAATCTCCAATCCTCCAAATCTGCAAATCACCGCACCTCCAAATCTTCTGCCGAGCCCGGCGATGAAGAGCCCGCCAATTCGCCCGAGCGGCGGCGCGAGTTGCGCTTCCTGCGGGTGCAAGGCGCACTGACGAACTGCCACAAGGGCGCTCCCGAAGTTCTGGGCGTCGCCGAATCGTTCGACGACATCTACAAGCAATTCGTCAATAATCGCATCGACACGGCGGAGCTGAAGAACCGGCTGAAGGGCAACATCGCCGAGCCGCTCCACCAAATCGTCGATGTCGATGTTTCCCGATCTGAATCGCCGCATCGAGGAACTCCAAGCGGCTCTGGAAGATCAAGCAGCGTGCCCCGCGCTGCGCGACGGCGCCCAGCAGCAGGCGCAAGCGATCCTGCTGGCCATGCAGAAGGTTCGCGATCACATGATCGAGTTGGAGGATTTCAACGAGGCCGTCGAATTGCTGCGAAACATCGTCGAGACGCAGAAACAGCTTCACGAAGAGACCCAAAAGCGGCACAACGAGAAAATCCGCGACCTGCTGAAGGAGTAGCGTATGAACGTTCGCAATCGGCTTTGGGTGGCCCTGGGCCTGGCCGTGCTGGCCATGCTTTGCTCGGCCTCCGCAGCGCCGGCGCAACGCAAACGGCGAAGGATCGCGCGAATGCCAAGGTTGCCGGCGCCGCGGGCGTTGCGAAGGAGCCGGAACCCGCGGCGGCCGAAAAGCTCTCCATCCAGGAACGCCGCATCGCCGAGAAATACAAACATCTCGAAGAGGTGCTGCTGCGCATGGCCGAGCTCAACGCCGCGAGCGATCCGCGCCGCGCCGCCTTGCTCAAGAAGGCGGTCGCGCAGAGCAAGGAACAACTGATCGGACTGCGGTTCGAGCGGCTCGTCGAGCTTCTCGGCAAGGATCAGCTTTCGCGGGCGCTGGAAAATCAGGCCGATCTCGACCAGGACTTGCGGGCGCTCTTGGATCTGTTGATGAGCGAGAACCGCGAAAAGACGGTCAAGGACGAAAAGGCCCGGCTGCGCGAGTACCTTAAGGCGATCGGCATTCTTATCAAGCAGCAAAAGGACATCCAAGGTCGAACCGCGGGCGGCGACGACCACAAGCAACTCGCCGGCGAGCAGGGGAAAGTCGCCGACAAGACCGCGGGCCTGGCGAAGAACATTCAAAAGAACGAGGAGAAGAGCGAGGACGGAAAGGCGGAGAACCCGAAGAGCGACAAGGGCAAGGACGAAAGCGGCAAGGGGAAGGGGACCAAGGGAGCGGGCGGCAAGAGTGAAGACGGCAAAGGAAAGAGCGAAGAGGGGGAAAGCGGAAAGGGCGAAAACGCCAGTGCCGAAAACCAACAGCAAAACTCCTCGCAAAACCCCGCCCGAAAACGTCTCGAAGCCGCCCGGCAGCGCATGAACGAGGCCAAGCAGAAGCTGGAGGACGCCCTTCGCCAAGACGCCGTCGAGAAGCAAGAACAAGCCGTGCGGGAGCTCGAACAGGCCAAGAGTCGAATTGGAGGAAATACTCCGTCAACTCCGCGAAGAGGAAATCGAGCGAATTCTGGCGATGCTCGAGGCCCGCTTCCGCAGGATGCTCCAGATGCAAGAGGAGGTCTACGAAGGCACGCTGCTACTCGACAAGATTCCCACGGCCGAGCGAACGCACAACCAGGAGATCGAATCCAGCCGTCTTAGCAGCAAGGAGTCGCAGATCGTCGTCGAGGTCGACAAGGCCGCGCTGCTGCTCCGCGAAGACGGCGGGGCCGTGGCCTTTCCCGAGGCCGTCGAGCAGATGCGCGACGACATGCAGCAGGTCGTGTCGCGATTGGCCGGGGCAAACGTGAGCAAGATCACGCAAGGCATCGAGGAAGACGTCATCGCCGCGCTGAAAGACATGATCGCGGCCCTGAAAAAGGCGCAGAAGGATCAGGAGGGAAAGAAGAAAAAGCCGGGCGAGTCGCAGTCGGGCGAGCCGCAGGATCCCCCGCTGATCGACACGCTGGCCGAACTGCGAATGATCCGCACTTTACAGATGCGGGTCAACACGCGGACCGCTCGGTATTCCAAATTGGTCGAGGGCGAGCAGGCCGAAAATCCTGAACTGGTCGAGGCGCTCCGGCGGCTTGCCGAGCGGCAAGAGCGGATTCACCGCGTCACCCGCGACCTAGAATTGGGGAAGAACCAATGAACGATGAATTCCACATCCTGAACCGCATTTCTCACCGCTGTGTGCCACTGCTTGGAACAAGCAGTGCCGTGGCAGTAGGTTACGCTCGGCACTGTTTGTTCCAAGCAGTGGCACACCGTTCGTTAATCTCTCCGCGTGGTGAGAAATGCGGGCTGAACCGGTTGCTGGCGGCCGTGCTGGCGGCGTCGTGGCTGATTGCGGCTTCGCCTGCGGCGGCCCAGGTCGGCGCCGGCGGCCAAACCCGCCCCCGCGTGGCAGCCGCCGCGGCCCGCCGACGTCAAGGCACAGGTGCTGGCGTGGCTCGATGCCGCGAAGGCGGCCCCGGACGTTCGCGCCAAGGCCGCCGCGATCTGGTCCGGCCTCTCCCCGCGGGCGTCGGAGGATGATCTGCTCATCCGGCTGGCGAGAACGTCCGCGCTGGTCAATCCACAGTCGGCCAAGCTGCTCGCGCTATGTTCCGAGCCGCGAGGCCAACTGCTGATTCCCGCTCAGCCGTGGCTGCGCGACGGCAGCGTGCCGCCGCTGCTGGCCAATAATCTGCGGCTGCTTTTCGCCCGCTGGTTGGTCGAGCAATCGATGTTCGACGAAGCGTTAGAGCAGCTTTCGGGGCTTGCGCCGGCCGACGTGGTCGCCCCCGCCGCGGTGCTGTTCTACCAGAGCGTCGTTTACCATGCCCTGTTGAACAAGGAATCGGGATTGAAGTCGATCGACGTGTTGCTCCAGGGGGCGGACGCGACTCCGCGACGCTACGTGGCGCTGGCACAGTTGATGCAGGACGACCTGAAGGGCCTGGAGGAAGATTCGCTCGACCACATCGCGCGGCGGATGGAGGATATCCACCGCCGGCTCGATCTCGGCCGCGCCGGTCCCAAAGTCCGCAAAGTCGAGAAGGGCGTGATCGAGTCGCTCGACAAGCTCATCAAGAAGCTGGAGGACGAACAACAGCAGCAGGAATCGAGCAGTGCCAACAGCACCCGATCGACGCGGCCCGCGGACGCAAGCCGGATCATGGGAGGGCAGGGGCCGGGCGAGGTGACGAAGAAGAACATCGGCTCGAAAAGCGGCTGGGGCGACATGCCTGCCAAGCAGCGCGAGGAGGCCATGCAGCAGATCGGACGCGACTTTCCCGCCCACTATCGCGACGCCATCGAACAATACTTCCGGCGTCTCGCCGCCGAAAAGGACGAATAAACGGTCAGCCACATGAACGGCATCTTTCTCGCACTCCTGTTGACTTCTGCAACGCCCTCGTTCGAGGCGGCGACGCTCGACGGCCGGACCGTCGTCGGCCCCATCGTCGAACTGACGCCACAGCGATTGACGCTCGCCGCGGGAAGCGGAAGGGTGTCGATTCCAACGGCGAATCTGTTGACGGTCTTGCCGAAAGAGAAGCCTGGGCCTGCCGCGGGCGCGGCGGCCGTCGTCGTGCAATTGGCCGACGGATCGGTCGTCGAGGCGAGGCAGTACGTCGCCGACGGAAGCCGCGCCCGGATCACCCTGGCCGATGGAGAAGTCGTCGAAGCGCCGGCGGACATGGTGCAAACCGTCTTGTGCGGCGCGCTCGCAATCGGCCGAGCTGCAATCCGACTGGTCGCGGCTGACGCGCATGAAAACCGATGCCGACCTGCTGATCGTTCGCAGCGGCGGCGGTCTCGATTATCAGAAGGGCATCCTCCACGACGTGACGGAAAACGTCGTCCGTTTCGATCTCGACGGCAAAGTCCTGCCGGTAAAACGGGCGAAGGTCTTCGGGTTCGCCTATCACCACGGTCCCCCGGCCGAGATGCCGCCGGCGATCTGCCGCATCACCGACGCGGCCGGCTCGCTGTGGCTGGTGCGTTCGGTTTCGTTGGGCGAGAAGTTGCAGTGGACGACGCCGGCGGGGGTAAGCGTGTCGCAACCGTGCGAGAACGTCGCCAGGATCGACTTTTCGGCGGGCAAGCTGCTTTACCTCAGCGACTTGAAGCCCGATTCGATCGCCTGGACCCCGTACTTCGGCGTGCGCGAGCCGTCGGCCGCGATGAAGCAGTTCTATGCCCCGCGTTTTGATCGCGGGTTCGACTCGCCCGTGCTGCGGCTGGGACGCGTTGACTATCAGAAGGGCATTGCCCTGCACAGCCGCACCGAACTGGTCTATCGTCTGCCGGAACGGTTCAGCCGCTTCTTGGCCGTGGCGGGAATCGCCGACGCCGTGCGCCCGGGCGGAAGGGTGCGGCTGGTGGTGCGAGGCGATGATAAAGTCCTCTTCGAGGCCGCGTTCGCCGGCAGCGACGCCCCGCGGCCGATCGATCTCGACGTGACCGGCGTTCGCCGCTTGACCATCCTGGTCGATTTCGAGGACGGCATCAATCGGAGCGATCACCTGCTGTTGTGCAACGCGAGGGTCAGCAAATGAACTCGGGTGAAATGGAAAATCGCGAGATAAACAGTGTGCCACTGCTTCGCAGAAGCAGTGCCGAGTCGTGTCGGCAGTTTGGGCACTGCTTGTTCCAAGCAGTGGCACACCGCGGGGCTTGGGCGTTCGCGGGAGCCGGTCTCCTTCTTCTCACGGTGTTGTTTGCAGACGCGGGGCGTGTCCTTGCCGAGCCGCCCGCGGCGATGCTCGAGGCCGAGGCGCGGCGGATTGCCGTTATGAGCAAGGCCAAAGACTGCGTGCTCGCCGATCTTCATGAGCAGCGGGCAGGGGGGCGGCTCGGGCGTGGTCATTTCGCCCGACGGCTACGCCTTGACCAATTTCCACGTCGCTCTGCCCTGCGGCAAGGCGATGCAATGCGGCATGGCCGACGGAAAGGCGTACGACGCCGTCCTCGTCGGCCTCGATCCCACCGGCGACGTGGCCCTCGTCAAGCTCTTCGGCCGCGACGAGTTCCCCTACGCCGAACTTGGCGACACCGACAAGACGTGCGTGGGCGACTCGGTCTTCGCCATGGGCAATCCCTTCCTGCTGGCCGTCGATTTTCAGCCCACGGTCACGTACGGAATCATTTCCGCCGTGCATCGCTACCAAAAGGGGGCCGATAAGCGGGAGTTGCTGGAGTACACCGACTGCCTGCAAACCGACGCCTCGATCAACCCCGGCAACTCGGGCGGCCCGCTGTTCGACGCCGAAGGACGGCTGATCGGCATCAACGGCCGTGCGTCGTTCGAGAAGCGCGGCCGGGTGAACGTCGGCGCGGCCTACGCCATCTCGATCAACCAGATCAAGAACTTTCTCGGAGCGCTTCGCGGCGGCCGCATCGCCGATCACGCCACGCTCGGCGCCGAGGTGGCCAGCGACGAGGGCGGCCGCCCCGTCGTGACCGACATCGTCGAAACCTCCGACGCCTACCGCCGCGGACTTCGCCGCGACGACGAAATCCTCAGCTTCGCCGGGCGAGCGATCTCGACCGCCAATGGGTTCAAGAACATCTTGGGCATTCTGCCGAAGGGCTGGCGCGTGCCGCTGAGCTACCGCCACGAGGGGAAGCAGTACGACGTCTTGGTCCGTCTTGCGGGCGGCGCATAGCGAGAGCGAATTGATCGAGATGGCCGGCGGGCGGTCCGCCGAACCAGCCGATGCCGATTCCCAAGCCCGACGAAAAGCCGAAGAAACCTCTGCCGCCCGGCAAGGACGGAAAGAAGCCGGCGAAGAAGCCGCAGGCCGTGCCGCCGCACGTCGAGCCGCCCCTGCCGGAGGTCGTCAAGAAGCACTTCGTGGAGAAACGTGGTTTCGCCAATTACTACTTCAATACGCTTGAACCAAGAGCGGGTTTGGAAGGCGTGGAACGCGCGGGCGAACCTCGGCGGCGGCCCTTGGACGCTGTCGGGTCCGCTGGAGAAGGGGCGATTCCGCCTGCAAATCGGCGACGAGGGCGTATCGCTGAAGGTGCCCATCAGGCGAGCAACACTGGACGGCGGGCGACAACTTGTCGGCGTCGCTCGCCCCGCCCGACAGCGGCGGGCTGTTCGCGGCCCTCTACCTCTGGCGAAGACTCGCCAGCGAAGGGCTCGCGCGATTCGGCGAAATCCGCTACGCTCGGCGCGGCGCCGCTGGTCGGCCACGCCGGGCTGGTCGACGTATTGGACGGCACGCACAAGGGAGTGGAATGTCGATTCTACTTCGATCCCGCCGAAGGCGATCTGCTGGCGATCGAGTTCTTTCCCGACGAAAACTCCGACCCCTGCGAAGTCTACTTCTCCGACTATCGCCAGACGGACGGCCGTCTGGTGCCGGGTCGAATCGCGGTCCATTTCGGCGACCGGCCTTTCGCCGTGTTCAAGATCGATGAATTCAAGGTGGAGAAGCGGAAAGGGGGGCGGAAGGATGCCAAGTGAAAAGGCCCGTTGCGAAACGTCTTCCGCTAGTGAAAAAGAACATCGCCGAACGAGCGCGGCTCGGTACTTATGGTTCCTGCTTCTGCCGTTCCTTTTCGCCTCCGTCGCCTCCGCCGCTTCCGCCTCGATATCCGACACGATCGGACAGGTTCAGCCGAAGATCGTCAAAATCTACGGGGCGGGCGGATTCCGCGGCATGGAAGCCTATCAGAGCGGAATGCTCATTTCGCCCGAGCGGCCACATCCTCACGGCCTACAGCTACGTGCTCGACACCGACTACATCACCGCCGTGTTGGCCGACGGCCGCCGCTTCGAGGCGAAACTGGTGGGCGCCGACCCGCGACTCGAAATCGCCGTGCTGAAGATCGGCGGCAGCGAGCTTCCCTATTTCGATCTCCAGAAGGCGGTGAAGGCCGAGGAGGGCGCCCGCGTGCTGGCCTTCAGCAACCTCTTCGGCGTCGCCGTCGGCGATGAGCCGGTGAGCGTTCAGCGGGGGACGATCTCGGTGATTGCGCGGCTGGAGGCCCGGCGAGGCGTCTTCGAGACTCCGTATCGCGGCCCGGTCTACGTGCTCGACGTGACCACGAACAATCCCGGCGCCGCGGGCGGCGCGCTGGTCACGCGCCGCGGCGAATTGATCGGCATGTTGGGCAAGGAACTCCGCAACTCGCTGAACAACACCTGGCTGAACTACGCCGTCCCGATCGACGAGCTTCGCCGCTCGGTCGAAGAGATTCGGGCGGGCAAGTTCGTCGCGCCAGCGCGATCCCGAGGCCGAAAAGAAACCGCGGCGGTCGCTCGATCTGGCGTCGTTGGGCATCGTGTTGGTGCCGGACGTGTTGGAACGGACGCCGCCGTTCGTCGATCGCGTGCAGCCCGGCTCGCCCGCCGCCAAGGCCGGCATTCGGCCCGACGATCTGATCGTTCTGTCGGGCGACCACCTGATCCAATCGTGCAAGGCACTGCGATCGGACCTCGAATACATCGACTACGAGGACGAGGTCAAGCTGACGGTGCTTCGCGGCCAGGAGTTGCTGCAATTCACGCTGCGGCCGGCTCGCGACGTCGGCCCGCCGAAGAAGGGACAACCATGATAGAGATTATTGATAATCGGGAGAGTAGCCGCGTCGCAACGCCCCGCGACTGCGGTCGCGGGGGCGACGAACGCCGCGACTCCCCCCCGCGACCGCAGTCGTGGGGCGTTAAGGGGCGCCGCATTACTGTTCCGCGAGGTTGCTTGCTGCTGTTCGCGGCAATCCTTTGTCAGGCGGCGGCGCTGCGGGCGGGCGACGCCGACTCGCAAGAACAGGCCGCGTTCGAGGCCGCCGTCAATCGCGTGGCGCCGTCGGTCGTGCAGATCGAGACCGTCGGCGGCGATGGAGAAGGTCGAAGGGGTGCTGTTTGGAACCGGCCCGACGACGGGCCTTGCCGTCGATCCCCGCGGCTATATCATTTCCAGCGCGTTCAACTTCGTCAATAAACCCGCGTCGATTCTCGTGCGCCTGGCCGACGGCCAACGCAAGTCGGCCAAACTGGTGGCCACCGATCACTCGCGCATGCTCGTGCTGTTGAAGATCGAGGCGGACAAGCCGCTGCCGGTGTGCGAAATTGCGCCGCAGCGCGAGATGCGCGTCGGTCAGTGGGCGATCGCGGTCGGCCGGACTTTCGAGAGCGAGCGGCCCAACATGGCGGTTGGAATTCTCAGCGCGGTCGATCGAATCTGGGGCAAGGCCATTCAGACCGACGCCGCCGTTTCGCCGAACAACTACGGCGGGCCGCTGGTGGACGTCCGCGGCCGAGTGATGGGCATCCTGGTTCCGCTTTCGCCCGATGCCGCCGGCGGAGTCGCCGGCATGGAATGGTACGACTCGGGAATCGGCTTCGCCATTCCGATGGAACACATCCGGCAGGTCTTGCCGCGGCTGGAGAAGGGGGAAGACCTGCATTCCGGTGTTGCCGGCGTGATCCTGAAGGGCCCCAACCTCTACACCGGCCCGGCGGTCATCGCCGCGTGCCATCCGAAATGTCCCGCCACCGCGGCCGGCATCAAGGCCGGCGATCGGATCGTTGAAATCGACGGCCGTCCGATCAGTCGCGCCGCGGAGGTCAAAGTGGCGATCGGCCGGCACTACGCGGGCGACAAGATGCGACTGACGGTTCTGCGAGGCGAGCAGCGGCTCGAACGCGAGATCACATTGGCCGAAAAACTCGAACCCTTCCAGCATGGCTTCCTCGGCATCCTTCCCATGCGCACGGCCGAGGAGAAGGGCGTGACCGTCCGCTACGTATATCCGAAAGGCCCGGCCGCCGCGGCGGGAATCGCCGCCGGCGACACGCTCCTTTCGCTCGATGGAAAACCGATCCGTGGGCGAATCGAAATGATCGAGAAAATCGGCTCGCTGGAGCCGGGCGCGGCCGTCGAAATCGAGTTGCGGCGGGACGAGTCGGTGCGCAAGCTCAAGATCGTGCTCGCGCCGCTTCCCGAGGCGTTGCCGCCGACCGAGTTGCCGGCGGCGACGGGCGTTCACAAGAGGGTCGAGACCGCTACGACGCACGTGGGAGCGTTGTCGATGAAAACGCCGGAATACCCGAACGACGTTTGGGGCTACGTGCCCGATGTGCCGGCGTCAGGCTCGCCTCGCGGCGTGGTGGTCTGGCTGCATGGCCGCGGCGGATTCGATTGGAAGCAACTGCTGGCCCAGTGGAAGCCGCTTTGCGACCGCTACGGGCTGATCCTGGTGGCGCCGAAATCGTCGAATCCGGCCGCCTGGATGCCCGACCGACGTGGCCCTGGTCGATCGGCTGCTGGCGGACGTCAGCTTGAAGTATCGCGTCGATCCGACTCGGGTTGTGGTTCATGGCCACGAGAGCGGCGGATCGATCGCGTTCTTGTCGGCTTTCAACAATCAGGGAATTGATTCGCGCCGTGGCCGCGGTTGAAGCGGCGCCGCTGACCCCGCCGCCGGAGAACGATCCGGCTCATCGCCTGGCCGTCTATGTGGCATCGGCAGCCAAGTCGCCGTTCGCCAAACTGATCGAATTGGCGGTCGCCACGATGCGTCAAGAGAAGATTCCGGTCGTGGTGAAGAGCCTCGGCGCGACGCCGCGCTATCTCAACGCGGCGGAACTGGCGGAACTGGTGCGATGGATCGACACGCTGGACCGGATCTGAGCAGGGGACATGCAACGCCGCATTCTTGGAGTCGCCGCCGTCCTGTTCCTGCTGGCTGCCGTGGCGATTCGGTTTTGGCGGCCGGACGAAATGGCGATCGAGCTGGCGTTTTTCGGCCGGATGGGGGCGTTGCTGCTGGCCGCTTGGCTCGCCTACGAGGACGTTCAACGGCTTCCCGGCTGGCTCTTAGTCGTGCTGCCGGTGGCTCTCGATCGTGATCGTGCGCTGGCCACGTCTGTTCTTGCTGCTGATACCGGCGCTGGTCGTGTTAGCGATTCTGCGACGGGCGTTATCGACTGGGCAAAGATGAACGTTTATGCGACATTTTTCGTGACCGGTCGTCGGGTTCTGACGCCTATTCCGGTTGTGTCAGCGGCGGCCGTCGGTTCCGTGTCCGGTAACGGGGCCTAACGCTTCTCTAACTGATTCCCCCGGCCGTCGCTTCCCGAGAGTTATTCCTAGGACTCTCGATGCGCCGGTTGTGCCGGACGACGGGAGGATTTTGGAGTTGTTGAGAAGAGCGATTTTACTTGGAGAAACGGTCCTTTTTACTTGCTTTGGGGGGATTACGATGCAGAAGCGTATTTGTCACCGGCTGGTGCTGATGCTGGCCGTCACGGCTGTCTGCGGAACCGATGGTATCGCTTGGTGCCAGGAGGGATCCGCGACGGGAACGGCCGGAAACACGGGTTACAATGCCGCGCCCGATTTGGCTCGCACGCCGCCCACAACGCCGGCCGTAGAGAATCAATTCGTCTCGGACGATGTCAACGCCGACAACGCGACGCTTGCCGGTCGCGTGGCCGACTTGGAAAAGGCGTTGAAGAAAATGGAGGACGCCGCGAAGGCCGACAAGGCGGCGGCGGACGGAAAAATGACCTGCACGCCGTGCGGGCGCATCCAGTTGGACACCGCCAGTTTCAGCCAGGTCGGCAACTACGCCGGCTGGAACCAGGCCGTAAGGCCGGAGTCGAACGGCGTCGAATTCCGCCGGCTTTATCTATGTTTGCAGGGCGGCGGATTCAACGTCATCCAGTATAAAGCCGAATTCGACATCTCCGGCACCAATACGAACAATGCGGCCACCCCCACCGATTCGTACACGTCCTCCGTATCCACGGTGCAGGCCGCATCCGTTCAGGCAAAAGACGTGTTTCTTCAGATCAATGAATTGCCGATGATCGGCCACCTTCGCATCGGCAACTTCTACGAGCCCTTCGGCATGGAAGCCACGACGAGCGATCTTTACACGACGTTCATGGAGCGCGCGAACACCGACATGATCTCGCCCGACCGTCACATCGGCGTCATGGCGTTCGACCACTTCAACGAGAACCAGGATACGCTGTGGGAGTTGGGCGGGTTCTGCTCGGCCGGCGGCGACGGCGGCATGATCTTCCAAGACAGCCACAACTACGATGCCAGCACCCTGGCCGGCCGCGTCACCTGGCTGCCGTGGTACGACGAATGCACGAACGGCCGCGGGCTGTTCCACGTCGGCCTGGCTGGCAACTACCAGAAGGCTTGGGCGAACGAGTACCCGTTGGCCAAGGGCCCCGATACTCGCCCCGAAGAGTCGCACCTCGGATTGCCTTACAACTTCACCATGACCAACGTCGATTACGTCACCCAACTCGGCGGCGAATTGGCTTGGGTCTACGGTCCATTCTCTGTGCAATCGGAGTATGCCGGAGCCTACGCCACGAAGCTCAACGGCACATCCAGCCCGATCAACGCGTTTTACATCCAGACGAGCTATTTCCTGACCGGCGAGAACCGGGTTTATGACCGCAACATGGCTTGCTGGACCCGCGTTAAGCCGTTCGAGAACTTCTTCCGCGTTCGCGACGAAGACGGTTGCGTGTGCACCGGCAAGGGCGCCTGGGAAGTCGCTTACCGTTGGGACAACATCGACTTCACCGACGCGCTTAGCACGGCAGGTATCGCCAGCGCCAACGGCGTCAGCTCGTCGGCGATGGCCAGCCGATTCTCGAACCACACGATCGGCCTGAGCTGGTATCTCAACCCGTTCACGAAGCTGATGTTCAACTACGTATACTCGACGGAAATTGACACTCAGACTGGCTCCTTGGGATCCCAGGGCGGAGTGCATACGTCACCCAACTACCTAAGCGTGTACGAAATGAGAGCCCAGATCGACTTCTAAGCGGAAGTTGGAACGGGACGCTTTGCGATTACCGGAACAGAACCTAACCGATCGTGTCCGATTCGACACGAACTAGAAGGAGATACAAGGATGAGGACATTCGCGTTATCCCTGGCCGTCGGCTGGCTGGTCGCCAACGGGGCCCTTGCCGCCGAGCCCTGCAAAGTGCCCGCGACCTGCATGGAAGTGCAAACGTGCGGCGCCGCCGACCACTGCGCCCATTGCGGTTGCGCGTGCGCGTGCGAAAAGCACTGCTGCGTGGTTTGTGCGATGAAGGAAGTGAAAAAAACGGTTTGGGTGGTGAAGTGTGAGGATTTCTGCGCCCCGCTGCCCAATTGCAGTTGCGGGCACGGCTGCCACGGCTGCGGCGATTGCGGCGCCGAGCCAACCTGTTGCGAGGGATGCGGTAAGAAGTGCGATCCCTGCGCCGCCGAGAAGAACAAGTGCTGCGTCCCGCCGAAGTGCGGAAAAGTGCGCACGCGAAAGGTGCTCGAGAAGAAAGAAGTCGTCTGCATGGTGCCGTGCTACAGGTGCGTGGTCGTCTACACGTGCCCTAATTGCTGCGGCAGCGAGAGATGCGACGGTCAGATGCCGTCGGCGCCCGGCAAGTCGGCAACCCCGCCGTCCCCGCCGAGCAAGACGACGGAAAGGGCTCCGTTGCCGCCGGAAACGGCGTTGTCGTTGACGAGATAGACGTCCAGGTGTGCTCAAGGAAACGGTTCGTCCTAACGACGACACCTCCTGACGGATCGAAGGAAGCCTGCGGCGCAGTGCCGCGGGCTTCCTCCATTTTTGTCTGGCCGTTCTCAGTCGATCGGCGACGGGAGGCTTCCGCAATCAGAAACGGGCCGGCCCGGCCCGACTTCCTTCGACGCTATGCAGACACGGCCGCTGACGCTATACTGGCCGTTTGTCAGCGGGGGCGGTGGCGCCATGCCCTGCCTAAACCGTGAGGTAGCATCATGTGCGATTCCGACACGGCTTCGTTGCTTCAACGGAACAAGGAGCTTCAGGCCCTCTACGACGGATCGGCCGACGGAATCCTTATTGCTGAAATCCGCAGCATGCGACTGGTTCGCGCCAACCGGGCGATCTGCCGCATGCTCGGTTACAGCGAGCAGGAGTTGCTGTCGCTGTCGGTCAAAGACATCCATCCCTCCGATGAACTGCCGCGCGTGCTCGATCTGTTCGCGGCGATGAGCGAGCGCCGCCTGAAATGCGCTCGGGACGTGCGGTGTCTGCGAAAGGACGGGGGCGTCATCTACGCGGATATCACGGTGACTTACATCGCTTTCGATGACGAGCCCTGTCTGCTCGGCTTCTTCCATGATACTACCGAGGAGAAGCGGGCGGTGGAGGCGATTCGTGCCAGCGACGAGCGCTACCGCCTGATTGCCGACAACGTTGCCGACGTGATCTGGAAGGTCGAGTTTCCGCCCGCGGTCCTGGAGCGGGCGGCGGCGGGCGCCGACGTTGCAGAGATCGTCGACGCCGTCATCGAGCAGTGGCGGTTTTCCTTCGTCAGCCCGGCCGCCGAACGTCTGTTTCAGTACACGCCCGAAGAGGCTGCGGCGATGTCGATTCGAGACATCACCACGCCCGCCGCATTGGCGCATGTCCGCGAAGCGATGATCGAGGAGTTCGGCGGGAAGTACGCCGACGCGGCAGACAGGCCGCGGCAGCGGGTTATCGAGCTGGAACTTGTGGCAAAAGGAGGCTCCACGCGCTGGTGCGAAGTCGCCACCACTTACTTGCGGGACGATCGCGGAATGCCGACCGGCGCGCTGGGAATCACCCGCGACGCCACGCAGCGCCGGCAGACGGAAAAGGCGCTGCGCGAGTCCGAAGGCAAGCTGCGCAGCCTTCTGGAAAACCTCCCCGACCTCGTCCTTGTGCTCGACCGCGACTCGAACGTGCTGTTTGTGAACCACGACCGAACGCGCTACACGCGGGACACGCTGATCGGAAAGCCCGGCCTGATTTTCGTCACGCCGGAGTACCAAGCCCTCAGTCGTCGAATGTTGGATCAGGCGTTTGCGACGGGCTCGCCGCAGAGCATGGAAGTGCAAGACGTCTTCGGCACAGTGGTGGTTATGCCGCCTCGTGCCGCTTGGCCGAGGAGAACGGCGCCGAGCGCGTCATGGCCATTTGCACCGATGTGACCGGGCAACGGCTGGCCAGCGAGGGTGTCAAAAAAGAGCAGCAACTGCTGCGGCGATTGCTCGACATTCACGAGCAAGAACGGCAATTGATCGCCTACGAGATTCACGACGGCTTCGCCCAGCAGCTTGCCGGCGCGCTGTTCCGCCTGCAAGCCTTCCGCGAGACGTTCGCGCGCAATCCGGCCGAGGCGTGGAAAGGATTTGACTCGGGCGTGCATCTGGTCTGCCGCGCCATCGACGAGACCCGTCGGCTGATCAGCGGCCTGCGGCCTCCGGTGCTCGACGAATTTGGGGTCATCGAGGCCGTTCAAAATCTGGTGTACGAACAGAACAGGGCCGGCGGGCCGGAGATCGAATTCGAGCAAGACATGGCCGGCGAGCGTTTCCCGCCTCCATTGGAAAATGCGATCTTCCGCATCGTTCAGGAGTCGCTGACCAATGCCGTTCCGGCATAGCCGCAGCGACAGGATCCGCGTGTCGCTGAGCCAGCGCGACAACCGTATTTGCATCGACGTCCGCGACTGGGGAGTCGGTTTCGACCCTGCCGCCGTCGAGGAACGTCGATTCGGGTTGCAGGGCATCCGCGAGCGCGTGCGGCTGCTGGAGGGTCGCATGGCCATCGAATCGGCGCCTGGCGAGGGAACGCACATTTCCGTGGAACTGCCGCTGACGGCCAAGGACGAGACGTTGGCCGTGATCTTCGACATGGACGGCGTGTTGGTCGACACGTATCATGCCCATTACCGCAGTTGGCTGGAGTTGGCCGAGGCCGAGGGCTTTCATTTCACCGAGGCGGAGTTCGCCGCCACCTTCGGCCGCACGAGCCGCGAGATCATCGCCCATTTTTGGGGAGAAGGCCGCTTCGACGACGCCCAGATCGCCGAGTTGGATCGCCGCAAGGAGGCGGCGTTCCGCCGCATGATCGAAACCGACTTTCCCGCCATGCCGGGAGTCGGCGAGTTGCTCCGCTCGCTGCACAACGCCGGTTTCCGCCTGGCCGTCGGCTCGTCGGGTCCGCCGGAAAACGTCGCCATGGTTCTGGATCGCCTCGAAGCGCGGAATCTGTTCGAGGCGGTGGTCACGGGCGAGGACGTTACGCGCGGAAAGCCCGATCCCGAGGTGTTTCTGATCGCGGCAAAGCGTCTCGGCGTTCCGCCGGCGCGGTGTGCGGTGATCGAAGACGCCCCGTCCGGCATCGCCGCGGCCAATGCGGCGCGGCATGACCAGCGTCGGTCTGTTGAGCACCGGCCGGAAGCCCGACGATCTCGCGGCCGCTCGTCTCGTCGTTCAGTCGCTCGGCGAGCTCTCTCCGCAAGTGCTGCGCGACCTGATTGCAGATCCGTCGTCAACCCGTCAGGACAAGGAGGCTATATCATGAAGAAATCGCTGGGGGCGAAGACCATTCTCTATCCGACGCCGGTTCTGGTCGTGGGAACTTACGACCTGCAAGGAAAGCCGAACGTCATGACCGCGGCATGGGGCGGCATCTGCTGCTCCGAGCCGCCGTGCGTCGCCGTCTCGCTGCGAAAGGCAACCTATTCCTATCACAACATCGTGCATCGCAAAGCGTTCACCGTCAGCGTCCCCTCCGAACGCTACGTCAAGGACGCCGACTATTTCGGCATCGTCTCGGGCAGGACCGACGACAAGTTTGCCGCCGCCGAGCTGACGGCCGGTCCACAGCGATCTGGTCGATGCTCCTTACGTGCAAGAGTTTCCGCTGGTTCTCGAATGCCGACTGCTGCACACGTTCGAGTTGGGGTTGCATACGCAGTTCGTCGGCGAAATCCTCGACGTGAAAGCCGATCAGGCGACGTTGGGGGAAGGCGGAGTTCCCGATATCGAGAAACTCCGGCCGATCATCTTCGCCCCGGCGGTGCAAGCGTACTACGGCATCGGCCGCCGCTTGGGCAAGGCGTTTTCGATCGGCAAGCCGCCGTAAGGATGTCAACGGCGTTCACGGCGTAGGTTATGCTTTGGCATAACATCGACGCTGTGCTGACCGCTGGTTATGCTGAAGCACAACCGACGATGTTTCGTCGCTCACGTTCGCGGCAAGCTGAGGACAAATCTCGCGCCGCCGGCGACGCTTTCATCGAGCCGCAGATCGCCGCCCATGTCGCGGGCCAGTCGGCGGCTCAGCGCCAGGCCGAGACCGATCCCCGGCGCTGGCGGCCGCCTCTTCGGCCGATTTCGAGAACGAATGGAACAGGCGTCGGCGAACCGCCGCCGACAAGCCCGGACCATGGTCGGCCACGCCGATCGCCGCCAGCCGGCCTTGCAACGCGACGCCCAGATGGATTCGCTTGTCCTCGGCCGCGCCGGCGTACTTGCAGGCATTATCGACGAGATTGAACAGCACCTGCTCGACCGCCGATCGATTGGCCAGCACCATCGTGCCGCCGTGCTTCTCCATGCCGTCGGCTTGCACCGCCAGCGTCATGCCCGACTGCTCGGCATGGGCGGACAAGCGGGCCTTGGCGCCTTCGATCAACTCGGCCAACTCGATTGGCTCAATTCGTCCGGCCGTTCGACCGCGCTCGAGCCGGGCGTAGGCCAGCACGTTTTCGACCAGGTGCGTCAGCCGGGTCGCTTCGCTGCGGAGCGTACCGAGATAGCGATGCTGCTGTTGGACGTCGGGCACCATGCCTTCGGCCAGCATTTCGGCATACATCTGAAACGTCGTCAGCGGAGTGCGCAACTCGTGCGTGACCGCCGATACGAACGCCGCCCGGCGGCGGCTCAGCCGCATGACGCCCCAGAGCAGTACGGCGACCGCCGCGGCGGCAAGAGCCACGCACACCCAAGCCGCCGCCAACGAAATCAGGATCGGTGAAGCGGCAAAGCCGTCGCCGTTGCTCGGTTTTCCCAGCACAAGCCGCACCGGCAGCGAGGCGAGCATCCGCGATTCGTCCGCGCGGGAAGCGGCGGTCGCCGGCAAAAGGTCGGCGTCGGGCAGCAAGTCGGCGATCGTCTCCAGCAGCGACCGCTTCACGACCGGCCAGTCGAGAACGCATCCCTGCACGTACTCCTTCCCTTCGGCGGTGATACGCCGGGCCAGGATCAGCCGGCCGTCGATCCACAGCGGCGTCATCAACACGCCGCTGATGTCGGTGGCGGGCATTTCCAGGTTGGGCGGCCCCAACGACTGTTGCTGCGTCTGCACCATTTGGTTCGCATTCTGCGCCACCGCGGCGTTGCGCAGCTCATACTCGTAGCCGGGCTGGCCGCGAAGAGGAGAATCTCCCTGTGCCAGCGACTTTACCATGCGCTGTTCCCATCCCGGCGGCAGAGACTTCACCATTTCCAGCGGCGGCAATTCGTGGCTCGGCAAGAGCTTCATGAGCTTTCGCCGATCGACGCTTGCGGCCAGCTCGGCAAGTTGCTTCCTCGTCTTGTCCACCTGCCGCGCACTAAGATACTCTGGCGTCGCCAGTCTGAAGCTGGTGCCGGTCGGCAGTTCGGGCGAAGTGAGTTGCCCGTCTGGCCCGAACTGAAAGTGCAGCGTCACTTCTTCCAACCGGCTGGTCAGCAAGGGCGAGGGAATCAGCGAGCCGGCCTCCGTCTGCGGGTTGAACATGCGGTTGAAACTTCGATTCGCCGGATAAAACGAGCGATAGACAAAATACGGCCGTGCGCTCTCCTGGGCCAGAAGCGTCGCTATCGACGTATCCATTCGCCACAGGGCTACCCGCGCCTTTTGCTCCAAAACCGCCTGCCGTCGGGCTTCCTTCTCCGCGCGATCCGACTGCACCGCCGCGATGCTGATCCAGCCCATCGCGGCCAAGACGATGGTCAGGCACGCGACAAAACCGATCCACGGAGAGAGCTGGCGAAGCATGGGTTAGACGTCGCAACAAAACGACTTGATCAATGATTGTAGGGCGGATTTCAATCCGTCCCGTCTCTTCCAGGCGGACTAAAGTCCGCCCTACGTCGAAGTCTGCAAAGCACGATTGCAACCTTCAGCCTTCATCCTCGCTTCCCTGAAACATGTATCCTTTCCCGCGCACCGTCAGCAGTATCTTCGGCTCGGACGGATCGTCCCGCAGCTTCTCCCGCAGCCGGGTAACGTGCATGTCGATCGTGCGGGTCGAGACTCCTTGTGGCGGGATTCGCCAGACGTTCGCCAGCAGTTCCTCGCGGGCGACGGCCCGTGCGGAGTTCGCCGCCAGATAGCGGAGCAATTCGGCCTCGCGTTCGGAAAGCTCGGCCCGACCGCTTTTCGAGAACCGCACTTCGCGGCGGTCGAGATCGATCGTCCCGCCGGAGAAATGAATGATCGACACATCGCTCGGCCGCTCGGCGCTGCGGCGAAGCACCGCCTCGACGCGGGCGAGCAGTTCCTTGACGCTGAACGGCTTGACGACGTAATCGTCCGCCCCGTCGCGCAGCCCCCGCACGCGGTCGGCCTCGTCGCCGCGGGCGGTGAGCACGATCACCGGCAACGTGGGCCGCAGCCGGCGGACTTCCCGCAGAATCTCGAAGCCGTCGCGCTTGGGTAGCACCAGATCCAACAGCAGTAGATCGAACTGGCGGTGCGACGCCATTTCCAGCCCCGACTGGCCGTCGCCGGCCTCGATCGTGTCGTAGCCGGCGAAGCGCAGCGAATCAACGATTCCCCGCCGTATCGCCGCATCGTCTTCGATCGTAAGGATGCACGTGCGCATTACTTGTCTTTCAGTTCAAATACGACGCTGATGTTGGCACGGATGGCGATCTTTCCCAAGGCGACGGTTTCGCCTCCCTGCGCCAGGCGTGCTTGGCATCACCGTCGCGGCATTCATGGCAATCTGCGGCCCGCCATTCCAGCATCCGTACCATTCATTTTCGTTGATCTGGAGCGGTTTGCCAATGGTCTGGCCGTAAACGCCGGCCATATTTTCGCCTTTTTCGCGTGCAGCCTTCAGGGCCATTCGGCGGGCCTCGTCGCGGTATTTTCTGAGTTTCGTGGTCTGGAAATCAATGTTGTTGACATGGTTGACGCCGCTTTCCAAGGCTCGCGTGATGACCTGCTCGACCAGTCTGACCCTATCGACGGTGACGGTCAACGAGTTCCGCACGCAGTAGCCGTCGATGTCGCGAGGGCGGCTGCCTTCGTACGGCTTGTAGGTCGGCTCGATCGTAATGTTGTCAGTTTGGATCGCCTTCTTTTCGAGACCGCATGACAGGATGGCGGCGAATGCCTTTTTCACGATCTCATCGTTCTTTTGCTTGGCGGCGTCCATCTGCGCATCCCAGATTTCGACCCCGAGACTGATGAGGATTTTGTCGGGCTCCGCGTAGACTGCCGCCTCGCCCGATACGGTGATTCTGGGGCGGTTGTCCGTCATTTGCTGGGCCAATGTGTGGGAGGATGCCGCAACGGTGACGGCCATCCAGGCGACTGTGAAGACCACTAGTTTCTTGCCGAATCGCATCGTTCGTTCCTTTCAATAGTGTTGGCACGCATTCTGTGCCGGCTGTGGAAGTGAAATATCGCCCCATGTACGAAGTCGATCTCTGAAGGCGGTCAGATTTCGACTGCCGCACAATACGAACCTCTCCCCCGGCTGCGAATTCCTTTTACCGTGATGGTACGTACCGCTCGTATTGATACGTGAGCGTCTTTTCTTCGCCAGGCCTCAATGTTACGGTCCAGCGGACCGAGCCGTTGCGCTCCAACAATTGCAGTCTGGTCGGGTCGACCGAGACGCTGCCGTCGGAGGACGCCCCGAGCGGCTTGCCGGCGAGCGGATTGACGACGATGATTTCGACAGGCCGCTTTTCGTAGTTGCGGATTTGCAGCTTGCCTTCGAGCGTGACGAGGTCGAAGAAGCTGTTGTTGTTGTCGGGCGAATAGGCTTTCAGTTTGCGGTCGGTCTCCCGCTCCGATTTCTCGTGTGCCACATTGATCGCCGCGGTGACGGGCAGTTCGCCCCGCCCGTTTTTCGGCGTGTACTTCAGCAGGTCTTCACTCAGCGGTTGATCGGAGCTTAGGGCCAGGCAGGGGCCGGTCGTCCAGGCCGTATCGGTCTGGTTGTGCAGCACCAACGAATGCTCCATGGCCTCCGGCGGCGACCAGCGGTAGATGTGCGAGTAGTGAATCTTGCGGGTGAAGAGCGTCACGATGGCCTTTTCGCCGCGGCGGAGCGTGAGATCCTTCTTCGTGTAGACGGTGTAATCGGTGGCGGCCACCCCGCCCAACTGAGGCAGACTTCCGAGCGCCCTGCCGAGATCGCCCTCCGCCTCCGGCGAAGACTCCCTTACCACGCCGGGCTGATCGAACTGCGGGGCCATGATTTGGTTGCTCACCAGCGCGGCACGGTTCATCATCTGGGTGTTCATCCCCATTGGGTTTTGCGACATGACCGCAGCGCCGATGGTGCGAATCACCTGGCCGACAGCCAACGGCGCCATGTAATCGGTATGAACGAAATGCGGCACTCCGACGACCAAATGCACATCGGTATGGATCAGGTCTTCAGCCTCGTTGACGATCGTGCCGCGCAGCGTCAACTCGGCGTCGTCGTCGTCGAGCACCTTGAGCGTATAATCGGGAATCCAAGTGATACCCTTGCGAAGGTAAGCCATGCCGAGGGTATTGACGGCGGGGCCGGGGCCGCCGCCGGTGGCGGCGTCACGGGCGACGTGAATTCGCAACGGAAGCTCCAAGACCTGCATCCGCGTCACTCCGGCCGTCGGCACCGCGAGGCTGCTGCCCTCGTTTTCGAGTACGACGTATTCCGGACCAATCGAAACCAACTTGCCGGCGGCCGTTCGCTTCTGGCCCTTCTGTTTATAGCGCAATTCGACCTTGAGATCCCGACATGCCTCAAGCCGCGCCTTGCGGGCTGATGGATCCTTCGAGGCGTCGCGGCCATCGAACTCGACAATTTCGCCGGGCCCCGATCCGACGACGTCGACCACCTCCTTGTCGCTATGGGCGTAGATGGCCAATGTGCCGAACGCCGCCGGCGGCACGCTTTCGGCCACGCACCAGCCGTCGCGGAGCTTTACTTCCCCCTCGCGCAGGAAGAAGCCCAGGCCGTTCTTGAAAACCGCCACCGACCGGGTGCGCGGCTTCCAAACGTGCGGATTCTCGCTGCCGGGTGTCGAGGACGACGTCTCGTCGGCCCGCAATGGGGCGCTCATGCAAGCTACGGCCACCAGCGCCCAGCCTACTGCCAAAATCGCCAATCTCTTGTTATGCCAGACCATTTTCGCCACTCCTTTTCGCGTTTCGCAATGGACGTTCTGCTCGGCCGGGGACCCCGACGCCGTGCCGGGCCATGCCGAGCTTTCCATCCGCCATTCTAATGCGGGAGCGGCCCGTGGAGCGCAACTAGTTTGTAACAGGGGGATGGCAAGCCGAGAAACGGTGAGATACAATAGTGAGTAGCGTTTGCGGAAGGGCTCATTCACGCCGGAGCAGCCATCATGCACGAAAGAATAGCTATTAGCCCAACGATATGTCATGGGAAACCGGTAATCCGGGGGACTCGCGTACTGGTGGCCAATATCCTTGGCGCCCTTTCCGGCGGCGATTCCATCGAGGAGGTTCTGGAAGACTATCCGAACATTACGCGGGAGGACGTTCTCGCCGCCCTGGCATTCGGCGGGGAACTCTCCGGGTTTCAGGAGACTCCTTACGAGACGTCTGCCCCATGAGATTCTTTCTCGACGAGAATTTTCCCAAGGCGGCGCGGACGCTGCTCGGCAGAGAGGGGCATGAATCTGTCGACATACGAGGAACCGAGAAAGAGGGAGCCGACGACAACGAACTGTTTCGGATGGCCCAGGATATCCAGGCCGTCTTTCTGACGACCGACAAGGATTTCTTTCATACCGTTCCACACCTCTACCCCCGACATTGCGGGGTCATCGTGATCGCGTTGCACCAGCCCGACCGGGAGAGCATCCTGACAAAGCTCTCGTGGCTGCTCTCTCATTTCACGAGGGAACAGGTCGAGGGGAGGGTGTTTCTTCTGAGAGACGCCAATTGCGTGGTTCATCCGCCGCTGGAATCGTGAGCCTGCAAACGCCCGCTAGGCAGTCTGCTGTATGGCTCCGCTTAAATCCCCAACTCCGCCTTCGTCGCCGAAAACGCTTCCATCGCGAACTCGAGATCGGCGGGCGAATGGGCGGCGGAAACCTGCACGCGGATGCGGGCCTTGCCCTTCGGTACCACCGGATACGAGAAGCCGACGACGTAAACCCCGCGGCGGAGCATCGCCTCGGCCATCCGCGCGGCCAGAACGGCGTCGCCGAGCATGATCGGGCAGATCGGATGCACGCCGGGCGTGATCTTGAAGCCGCGCTTCGCCATCCCCTCGCGGAAAAGCTTCGTGTTCGATTCGAGCCGGTCGCGCAGCTCGGTCGAGCGCGAGAGCAATTCGAGCGTCTTGATCGAAACGGCCGCGATCGGCGGGGCCAGTGTGTTCGAGAACAAGTACGGCCGGCTCCGCTGACGCAGCAGGTCGATAATCTCTTTCCGCCCACTCGTGTAGCCGCCGCTTGCGCCGCCTAGGGCTTTGCCGAGCGTGCCGGTGATGATGTCGATGCGATCTTGCACGCCATGATGCTCCGGCGTGCCGCGGCCGTGACGGCCCATGAAGCCGACGGCGTGCGAATCGTCGACCATCACCAGGGCGTCGTACTTCTCGGCCAGATCGCAGACGCCGGGCAGGTTGGCGATGATGCCGTCCATCGAAAACACCCCGTCGGTGGCGATCACGCGATGCCGAGCCCCGGCCGCCTGCTTGAGCTGCTCCTCGAGGTCGGCCATGTTGTTGTTCTTGTAGCGGAAACGCTGGGCCTTGCAGAGTCGAACGCCGTCGATGATGCTGGCGTGGTTCAACTCGTCGGAGATGATGGCGTCTTCCGCGCCGAAGAGCGTCTCGAACAGCCCGCCGTTGGCGTCGAAGCAGGACGAGTAGAGGATCGTGTCGTCCGCGCCGAGGAACTTGCTCAGGGCGGCTTCCAGTTCCTTGTGAACCTGCTGAGTGCCGCAGATGAAGCGGACGCTGGCCATGCCATAGCCCCAGCGGTCGATCGCCTCGTGAGCGGCGGCAATGAGTTCGGGGTGATCGGCTAGTCCGAGGTAGTTGTTGGCGCAAAGGTTCAGCACCGGCTGCTGATTGAGCACGCCGACGCGGGCCTTCTGCGGCGTGGTGATAACCCGCTCACCCTTGAAGAGGCCGGCGTCGCGGATTTGTTGAAGTTGGTCGGATAGATAGTTCTTCATTGAGCCGAACATGGAAACACTCTCCGGTCTTGTGCTTAGCGTTCGTTAAACGTCCGATGAATCCTTTCGCTTTCCGCTATTCCCACATTGTACAGACTCGCCGTCGGTTGTGAATATGGGCAAGGTTCCCAATAATCAGACGTGACGAGTCAACGAGATTTCCCCGTTTCACACGACATACTCCGCGACCGTCATCGCCGATCATCCCAAACGCGGCACTTGCATCGGGGCAACGCCTGCTTCAGGGCATTCTCAAAAGAGCCATGCGACGCATCGAAGTCTTCGTTGCAGATCCCCAGCGAAAGCTCGCGTAGACGGGGCATACTCCGGAAGAACCCGCTTAGTTCCTTGTTGGATGTGACGCTTTGGATAGCCAGTCGTTCCAAGGTCGGATGCCTGGAAAGCTCTCTCATGTCTCCCCCGCGGAGTTGGCATACATCAAACGACAACGATTTGAGATGTGGAAAAGCGGCTATATGTGCCATATCGTCGTGCGAGAGCCAAGTGCGATCGAAGGTCAACTCCTCAATGCCAGACATACCGTGCAGGCGTTTCAGAAGTGAGTTCTGATTTTCAGCAAAGAGAAAGATGATGCACTTCAGCTTTGGCAGCTCGCGCAATCGCCCCAGCCGCGGGTCGGAAAGATCACCGCCGAGGTATAGGTCGCGAACTTTGGCGGCGCAGGCGGTGTCGGCCAATAACTCGTCGATGAACGCCGGATCGGGGTTGACGAGACAGTTGATTTCACCTCGACGAAGTTGAGCCGCCTGATCCAGCATCCACACCCGGCTCTGCCGCGACAGATCGCGTTCGGACCAGCCCACGACAAAGTGCCGGACGCCGGCGGTCAAGAACATCCCCACCGCGCCGAAGAACGCCATCCAGCCAAACCACACCATCATGTCGTTGCCGCGAGGCAATGGGCCGCCGCGGGCGGACGCAACTGCGTTCTTGTCTTCCACCGTCGTGTTCAACGTCTTTGCCTCAGAATGTCTCGACGTACACCCGTTGCGTGGCATCGGGCCCATAGAAATGGAATATCCACCCGAACAAATCCCAGTGCTTGCCCCAGAAACGGCTGGCGGAACACTCCAAGTGATACTCTCCCCTCTTGCGATAACTGTCCGTACCGGGCCGATCATAGGATATTCGGAACGTCCGGTGATACTGTGGCATCGGCTTTCCCCGCAACGCGACCAATTCCGCTTCATTGGCGGGGTATCGACCCGTTTTCGCGTGAATCGCTTCGATTTCCGCCGTTAGCCTATGCAGAGTGAGTAGCATCTGTCGCGTTTCTTGAACCGCCTCGGGCGTCTTGCGACGGCTTTGAATAGTGTAAGCTGACACCGCCGGAATGACGACCGAAAAAAAGACGATCATGAAACCGGCGCAGTTGCCAGCGCAACGTTTTGGAACCTTGATCGACGCGATGAAGAACAGAATGCCAGTGGCGAAGAATAGCAGAGATGCACCCGTCCCTACGAACTGTGCAATTTGTACCCACTGTTGGTCAAGAGGCGTCGATGCCGCCAACCACAATCCCAATATTATCGCGGCACTGATGCAAAGAAGCACGGCGCCGAGCCGGTTTGCCCAGTCAAATCGATAGAGAATCCAACCGACGGCTACAACGGCCAGCCACGCCGCCAAGGTCGGAACACGCGAGTGAACCGTCACCAGCCACGCTGCCACGCCAACCACCGCCAGTCCAAGGGACAGGACAAGCAATGCCGTCCAGCGCCGAGAACTCGGCCTCGTTCTGTTCGCGCAGTCGTTTTCCGACATTGCGTCACCACTCTGGCCGTAGTGGATCCAAAATCGCTATTCTACCACTCGGCTACTCTTCCTTCCAAGTCAACACAACCTTCCCCGAATTGCCCGAGCGCATCGCGTCGAAGCCTTTTTGGAAATCGGTGTAGTGATAGCGATGGGTGATGACCGGATCGATGTCGAGACCGCTTTGGATCATGACGGTCATCTTGTACCAGGTTTCGTACATCTCACGGCCGTAGATGCCCTTGATCGTGAGCATGTTGAAGACGACCGTGGTCCAATCGATGGGGATTTCGGCGGTAGGGATGCCGAGCATGGCGATCTTGCCGCCGTGACACATGTTGGCCAACATGTCGCGGAAGGCGGCCGGGTTGCCCGACATCTCCAGACCGACGTCGAACCCCTCCTTCATGCCGAGTTGCTTCTGGGCGTCGGCGATGGTTGCGCGGCCGACGTCGAACGCGAGCGTCGGCTTCATCTTCTTGGCCAACTCAAGACGATATGGGTTCATGTCGGTGATTACGACGTGGCGGGCGCCGGCGTGACGCACCACCGCCGCGGCCATGATGCCGATCGGGCCGGCACCGGTAATCAGAACGTCTTCGCCGAGCACGGGAAACGACAGCGCGGTATGCACGGCGTTGCCCAGCGGATCGAAAATGGCGGCCACATCGTGCGTTATCGCCTTATCGAGAAGCCAGACGTTCGTCATCGGCAGCGAGAGATACTCGGCGAACGCGCCGGGGCGATTCACGCCGACCCCCTTGGTCTCCTTGCAGAGGTGTCGGCGGCCGGCCAGGCAGTTTCGGCATCGCCCGCAGACGACGTGCCCTTCGCCGCTGACGATGTGGCCGACGCGGAAATCCTTGACGTTGCTCCCCACCGCGACGATCCGCCCGACGAACTCGTGCCCCACGACCAAGGGGATGGGAATGGTCTTCTGCGACCAGGCGTCCCAGTTATAGATATGAACGTCGGTGCCGCAGATGCCCGTGCGGAGTATCTCGATCAACACGTCGTTGATCCCGATCTCGGGAACCGGCACTTCATCGAGCCACAGGCCCTCGCGGGCTTCCTTCTTCACGAGCGCTTTCATCGTTTGCATAGCGGTGTTTCCAGAGAAATCGGGCAAGAAACGGACAATCCACGACGCCTGGCAGACTCGCCCCACCCAGCGGACCGAGCCGCCGAATCGTTCAGGCTACCGGATCGTGGGATGGATGCAAGCCCTGCGGGCCGAAATCGGCATAGCGGTCAAACCGGAATGGCCGTGTTGGTAGTACCGCCCTTGGGCGGGAAAAGTGTTATGTGGGTTATGCTTTAGCATAACTTCCTTGCCGCAAGAGCCTTCGTTATGCTGAAGCATAACCTATGGCTACGGCGAGAAACCGGTTAAAGCCGGGACTACAAGCCGCTAGGCTGCCACGAGCCTGAGATGATCGATCGCCCGTTCCGCTTCACGGCGTACGCGCGGGTCTTGATCGGTCAATAACGCCGAAATCGCCGGAATGGCCGTCACCGCTCGCAGCCCTTGCAAACGCAAGGCGCCCGTGGCGTTACGGCGGGTGATCGGGTCGGCGTCGCTCAGTTTCTCGATCAGCTTCAGAATCAGCAGGTCAGGCTGCCCGAGTATCTTCATGGAAGTCCGTCTCGATGTGGAAAGGCGCAATTGGGTGGTCCATCTAACACTTATCGACACGATCGACGTGGCATCTTCCGTGTCGAACGCGAAGTGGATGTTTGCGTAGTCTGGGTAATGCACGACCGGCGTCCCACACCGGCACACTGCAGCTTCTGGGGACATGGCGAATCTCCTTTTCAAGCATGGAATTCGGTGCATACTGCCGCTCCCGCAAACTTTCACTGCGTCGCCAGGCTCTCCCAAGCCGAATAACCAGGAGCGTCTAACAAAGATTCTGATTCTGCGCCACCGTTGGGGTAACATTTACATGCCCTGGGTGGCTGGGGGAGTGAACATGGGGAAACTGGGGTTGACGTCGGATCGCGTCTCTTGCCGCCGGAGTCTTTGCGGGCTTCAGGCCGTTGCGGCGGGAATTGCCGCAACGTTTGGACTCTTGGCGGGGTTCGTTCCATCGGCCGTTGCCGGGTCGCCGCTGGTTCCGATCGTGACGCGCTCCAACGCCCTGGAGGCCACCACGAGCGATGCGGCCCGGCGCGATGCAATTCGATCGATCCCCTTCGGCAAGCTCTCCGCCGACGATCGCGCCAAGGTCGACGCGGTTCTGGCCAACGTCAGCGTCTTCCGGCGGATGCCGACTCGAGTGGTCGACTGCGACCCGGATTTCTACCTTTTTCTCGTCCGTCATCCCGACGTTGTCGTCAATATATGGGAGATGTTCAAGATCAGCCGGCTAAGGCTGCGGGAGGTCGGCGACGGAGAGTTCCGCATCAGCGAGTCGGCCGGCGCGACGGCCACAATCCGCTTCGTGTATCAGAACCACGACACGCACGTCATCTACGGCGAGGGCGTCTATCAGGGGCCGCTGCTGGCCCGGGCGGTGAAGGGACGCGGCGTTCTCGTGCTGAAAAGCGGCTACGTTCGGGAAACCAACGGCCGCTACTACGTCACTAGCCGCATGGACAGCTTCCTTAGCATCGAACCGTCCGGGGCGGAAATCGTCACCAAGACGATGTCGCCGGTGCTGGGCAAGACCGTCGACAACAACTTCATTCAGACCCTGGCCTTCCTCGGCAGCCTGTCGCGGACCGCGGAATTGAACAGTCGCGGCGTGCAGCGGCTCGGCTCGCAATTGGCGCACGTTCAGCCCGAGGTTCGAGCCCGTTTCGTCGAACTGGCCGCCGATATGCCGCGAAAGCAGGCCGCCATCGAAGCGGGAAAGGGATCGTCGTCAGAAGTGGCCAGCCAGCGCCAATCGGGCGAACGCGTCCAGCGCTGACGCGGCGTCGCCGGCGCCGCTATCTCACTCAGCCGACAATGATCCCGACGACGATCAAGATCAAGACGATCGTGAAGAGGACGCCCATCACCAGCCCGAAGATGGCCCTACCCATGCCGTGCCTGTCGGGATGTCGCTTGATGTCGTAGATGGCGACGATCGACAAGATCAGGGCGATGGGTGCCGGGAAGACGAGCACGGCGAACAGTCCGGCGTAGCCGGCGGCGATGGCCCAGAACGATCGTCCGACGGGCAGCAGCATTCTGATTCCGGCGTTTTCGCCCAACGACTGCATCGGCGACGGCGGCACGACGCCCGGCCGCAACACGGTCACCATCTGGCCGCATCCGGCGCAAGGCCCGCTCTGCCCGACGTATTGATCGTGAACCAAAGTCTGATGCCCGCAATGAGGGCAGGTGAATGGAACTGGCATAGGATGCTCCTGATCGGCTATTGCGTTGCTTACAGCGGCTGAGCCCTTGGAACGCGGGCATCTTGCCCGCATGATGCGGCCCGGACGGCCGCGCTCCCGGATCGCGGCATTATCGCACAAACTCCGCCGTTGCCAAGTCCTTGATCCTCGACTCGCATGGAATCGGCCGAAAGAGACGGACACCGATTTTCAGCCTTCCGCGACAAATCGCATTCATAGCAGAGTCGCCCACGCCTCCAAAATCGGTGAAGTTCACCTTCTACTCCCCACCTCGGCAGCGCTGCGACCCAGCGGCGCAGTGTATTCAACTTGACAGCGACCCGCGAATGAAGCCCCGCAGATTCAGGGCCAAAGATAGAGGCAAGGGATTTGCATTCTCCGTGTCCTTCCGGCAAGCGTGTATGAATTATTCGGGGGCATTTGGTATGGTTGGCTGTCGTGACACGACAACGTGGAGGATAGCCAATGAATTCTGGAAGAGCGAAAGAGCTTCCCGCGGGACTGGAGAGGCTACGGCGGCGGTTCGAGGGATGGCGCGAGACGTGTGAGGCCCATGCGCACATTCCCGATTCTTTGTGGCTTTCGGCAGCGGTGGCGGCTGGCAGGTACGGACTTTCCAAGACCGCCAATGCGCTGCAGGTCAACTATTACGCACTCAAGAAGCGTCTCGCCGCCAAGGCGGCTGCCGACCGTCGCACGAACAAGAAACGCATGGGACGGAGGACCGCCGCCAGCAATAGACCTGAAAGGGAAGACACGGCCGAGTTTGTCGAGTTGCCTTCTTTCGCGTCGCCCGATTCCGGCGAATGCTTGCTGGAGTGGGAGGACGGCGGCGGCGCGAAGATGCGGGTTCGGCTGCGGGGTGTGGGGATGCCCGACTTGGCGGCACTGGGGCGAAGCTTCTGGGATCGCCGGCCATGATTCAGATTACGCCACAGATGCGGGTGGTGGCGGCCGTCGAACCGGCCGATTTTCGCCGCGGCATTGACGGATTGGCACGGCTGTGCAAAGACGCGCTGCGGCACGATCCGTTCAACGGCTGGGTGTTCGTATTCCGCAACCGCTCGGCCACGGCGTTGAAGATTCTGGTATATGACGGGCAAGGTTTCTGGCTTTGCCACAAGCGGCTTTCCAGCGGCAAGTTCCGCTGGTGGCCGAGCGGGAAGAACGCGGCGAGCAAGACATTGGCGGCCCATCAGTTACAGGTTCTGCTTTCGGCGGGCAATCCCGAAGCCACGCAAGCCGCGCCGCTGTGGCGTTCGGTGGGGCCGGCGGACTGACGCCATCTTATGCAGCGGGCGTCTGAAATCGCATCGAACCGCTCTTTACACTTTTTGCGGCTGCGCGTTATTCTGCGCCCCCGTGCAAGGAACGTCGTGGTGTTCATCGTCGGCCGTTGTTGGTATCATCATGGCAACGAAGGTTTCGACCATCGAGATCGACATGAGCCAGTTGGACGAGATCCTCCGCCGCATTGACGCCAACGAGTTGACCGAAGGCGACTGCGAGGCGCTGCGGACGCTATGTAAAGCCTACGTTCAACTGACGGAGTTGTTGAAAGACAAGAACACGTCGCTGGCTCGTTTACGGAAGTTGCTTTTCGGCGCGGCGACGGAGAAGACGCAGGCGGTCGTCGGCAACGGCAAGGATTTTCCGTCAGCATCGCCGCCGGTCGCGGCCCTTGCGGACCGGGCTGCGAAATCGCCGCGCAAGGGCCATGGCCGCAATGGCGCCGACGCTTACACGGGCGCGGAAAAGGTCGAGGTGCGTCACCCGTTTTTGCAGCCCGGCGATCCTTGTCCGAAGTGCGACAAAGGCACCGTTTACGAAATGGGACGTCCGGGTGTGTTGGTGCGGTTGGTCGGCCAGTCGCCGATTCAGGCCAAGATTTACGAACTTCAGAAGCTGCGTTGCAACCTGTGCGGCGAGGTTTTCACGGCGCAAGCGCCGCAGGGAATCGGCACGGGGAAGTACGACGCAACGGCAGGCAGCATGATCGCCCTGCTGAAATACGGCATGGGAATGCCGTTCAACCGCGCGGCAGGGATGCAAGCGGGCATGGGCGTTCCCCTGCCGGCCTCGACGCAGTGGGACATCGTCGAGGCGAAGGCCGCACGGATCGAGCCGGCGTTCACGGAGTTGATCCGTCAGGCGGCCGACGGCGATGTCGTCCACAATGATGATACGACGGTGAAGATTTTGCAGATGATGGGCGACCGAGCGAAAGCGGAGGCTTTTGCGGAAGGCTCATCAAGGGAAGACGCAGAGGAGGCGTCACCCAAGAAGCCGGAACGTCGCGGGCTGTTCACCTCGGGCATCGTATCGACGCGGGAAGGCCGCAAGATCGCCCTGTTCTTCAGCGGACGACAGCACGCCGGCGAGAATCTCAAGGACGTATTGTTGCAGCGGGCGAAAACGTTGGCCGCGCCGATCCAGATGTGCGACGCCCTCGCGCGGAATCTGCCGGCGGACCTGGAAACGATCGTGGCCCACTGTTTGGCGCACGGCCGGCGTCAGTTCGTGGACGTGGCCGGGCAATTTCCCGAAGAGTGCCGGTACGTGCTGGAATCCTTGGCGGTGGTTTACCGCAATGACGCAATCGCCCGCCAGCGAAACCTGTCGCCATCGGCGCGTCGTCACTTTCATCAGTCGGAAAGCGGTCCGACGATGGAGAAACTTCACGTCTGGCTTGTTCGGCAATTGCAGGACCGGCTGGTGGAGCCGAACTCGTCGCTGGGCGGGGCGATTTCGTACCTGCTGAAGTACTGGGAGCGGCTGACGCTATTCCTGCGCGTGCCCGGAGCGCCGTTGGACAACAACATCTGCGAACGGGCGTTGAAGCGGGCGATTTTGCATCGTAAGAACGCCTTGTTCTACAAAACCGGCCACGGCGCGCACGTAGGTGACGTCTTCATGAGTCTGATCCACACCTGCGAGTTGTGCGGAGCCAATGCGTTCGATTATCTGACGCGGCTTGAACGCCATGCGGGCGAGTTGTCCTCGAAGCCGCAGGACTGGATGCCGTGGAACTACCGAGAAACGCGCAAGCAGCAACCGTAACCGAGGGATTCGACATGTCAAAGCGCCGCGTAAAGAAGGTTGTAGGAAAGGCGGATTCCGTGGAAAGACTGCGCACGGCGCTGGCGAAAGGCAAGAAGAGCGATCTGGTTGACATCCTCGCGGAATTGGCCAGCAGCGATCGCAATCTTTTTCGCCGGCTTGGTGTGCATTTCAAACTGGAATCTCCGCCTGAAGAGCTTGCCGCCGCAACCCGCTTGGCGATCGCCGATGCGACGGACTTCGACGAACGGGAGATCAATCGCAATTTCAGCTACGACTACGCCGCCTACGACGAGGTGAAACGCAACCTGAGCCGACTGATCGAACCGGAGCAATTGCCGCTGGCGATGGAACTCTGTTTGGAACTGATGAAGCAAGGCAGCTATCAGGTGGAAATGAGCGATGAGGGAATGATGACGGCGGACATCGAGGAGTGTCTGGCGGTGGTCGTCAAGGCTCTCAAGAGTAGCGATCTGCCGCCGGCCGACGCGATCGCATGGTGTGACCAAATGCTCAAGAGCGACCGCGTAGGCTTCATTTACCGCGAAGAACTCCAGTCGCTACGAAACCACGTCAAGCCGTCGCGGTCGTAACCAACACGTTTTTCACGCCTGCCGGAAGGACACCATTCTCCTCTGTTAGGGTCGATGCGCAGAACGGGTTGTGGCGTGGAGGATACCCAAGGCATGCCGAGGTGTTGCCTATAGAAAGAAGGGCGAGCTGGCTAAAGCCCGGGCGGATTTCGCCAATGCCGAGAAGCTCGGATACCAACGATAGATGCTGCCGCTTCACCAGCCAACTCCCAGCGGAGCAGCAACGCGGTGTGGTCACCGATTGTGGCGACCAGCCACTCTGCCTTGTCCGCAGCGTGCGAGCCATTTCACCCGTTGAGAGGTTCCAGATTCCGACCGCACCATCGGCGGCGCGGAGGCGGCCCCTTCAGTCGGGGGAGCCTCGCACCTGTTTACCCGTGGCCAGGTTCCAAACGCGAACTGCATCGTAGACTCCTCCGTACGCAAGGAGTTCGCCGTCCGGGGAGAAGTCGAGGCCGATCGCTCCGCAATCGGACTCTCTCAACAAGCCCGAGGGTTTGATGAGATAGCCCTTGGCTGCGGCCGTTTCCGCCAAGCGAAGA
>CAVRAR010000006.1:0-173311 GCA_963719005.1 uncultured Planctomycetia bacterium | reverse complement strand
AAGTAGTTCGCCCACCCGACCAACATGCGATTGAGTCGGCTCACGCGATCCACTGCGTCCCTCAGCGTCCACCGTCGGCCGGTCATCTCGCTGATCTCACGGCATAACCGCAAGACCTTCTTCCGCGACGGCCGCGTGCCCAGGTAGGCCCGGCCCGTCCGCGTCGAGTAACAGCGGCCGATGGTGTAGCCCAGGAAGTCAAACGTCTCATCCGGCAACCGGCACACGTGCGTCTTGGTTTCATTGACCGTCAACTTCAGCTTCTGCATCATGGCCCGCATCGTCGTCATCGCCTGCGTCGGCCGTGCCGCGACAGCAGATCACGAAGTCGTCGGCGTAGTTGACGATGTTCGCGCCAAGTCGCTTCTCGTGTCCCAGCACCTTCCAGCCCAGAATGAACCGTCGCATGTAGAGGTTGCTCAACAGCGGCGAAATCGGGGCCCCTTGCGGGCTGCCGCGTTTCATGTCCTTGTTGCGGGTCGTTCGCTGCTTTCGCCCACGCTCGTCGGTCTCTTCCACCGGTGCCACCAGCCACATCTTGATAAGGTGCAGCACGTGCCGATCGCTCACGCGACGGGCCACCGATTTCATCAACTCGGCGTGCGGAATGCTGTCGAAATACCCGCTCAAGTCCGCGTCTACCACCTCCGTATGCCCCGTGTTCACCAACGCATGGACCGCGCGAACCGCATCCAGTGCGCTGCGATTGGGTCGATAGGCATATTGCTCCGGCTGCAGGTCGGCCTCGAAGATCGGCTCCAAGACCAGCAGCCGGCCGTCTGCACGACGCGATCCGTGACCGTCGGAATGCCCAGCGGTCGCTGCTTCCCGTGGCCGGGCTTCGGGATGTACACCCGTCGCACGGCTTGCGGTCGATACGTCTTCTTCCTGAGTTCCTCCGTCAGTTCGTCCAGCCAGCGGCCCATGCCGTACGCTTCGATGTCCTCGAACGTCTGGCCGTCCACTCCCGGTGCTCCGCCGTTGGCCGAGCAGCATCGGTAGGCGAATTCCAGCACGTCGCGTCGATACACCTTGTCGTACAGCAGATAGAACCGATAGCCGGGCGATCCCTTCGCTTTGGCGTGCAACGCCTCCTGCAGTTTCTGAACCTTCGTTGGAGGTGTTAGGCTCATCGCCAATCTCCCGGCTCTCGCCACTTCTTGCGTTGACCTTGAACTGAGGCCCCTTCCCTCCACCGGCGTTACCCGGCTTCGTCGGTACTACGGGCCTCTCCGTCACCCCACACGGCCCGGCCTGTCCCTCGCGGGCGTCCGGTTGGAGGTCACACGCCTCCACCGCTGGGGCTTCCCGTGTTGCGTTGGATCTCCTTGTGCATACATGCCGTCGCCACTACCCCGGTGGGACTGCCGGCTTCATGTCGTCTCATCGATCCCCGGCAGCGGCGGCCTTCCCCGTTATTCAGGCGGGTCGGCTCCCACATCGCCCTTTTCGAGGCCTGCTCGGCGTTCACTCACGTTACGGCCTGCATGCTCGCCGAGTCGCCTAAGCGACCCTCTTCACCAGAAGGCTTCGACAGCTTCGTTACCTCCACTGCCGCTCCGATTGCTTCCGGCTGGAGCGACCAGTTGCCGGGTGGGAATCGCACCCACTGAAGATCAACACCTTTTCACGGCGCACGTAGAGTCGAGGTGTGACGCGGTGGTTTAGGCAAAGCCTATCGGTTTCCGACCCTTTCGTCTGTCGGTGCCTCAATATCTCTGCCATGCTCCGTTTTCACACCCCGCTCGTCGAACCGGACGTGCGGATTTCCCGCATCCGGCTCTCGGACAAGGATTCACGTTGTCGCCCACGGAAGGTTGCGGGTCCGCGATTGGAGCCGTACAAGCCCCAACGTCTGTTCAAGATATTCGTCCGGGTATTGTGATGTTCCCTGACCTTGAA
Organism: uncultured Planctomycetia bacterium; assembly: GCA_963719005.1. Lineage (GTDB taxonomy): Bacteria > Planctomycetota > Planctomycetia > Pirellulales > Thermoguttaceae. The sequence goes on along the minus strand of CAVRAR010000006.1, from coordinate 171,409 downwards.
CTTTGTGCTTGACGCACAACCACTGGCGGAGCCTATGCCGAACGTGGCGGTCCACAATTCGGTAGGCTTTGCTGACTGGGCCCAGACAAAAGTAGTTCGCCCATCCAACCAACATGCGGTTGAGTCGGCTCACACGGTCTTCCGCGTCCAGCAGCGTCCACCGCCGGCCCGTCATCTCGCTGATCTCGCGACAGAGCCGCAAGACCTTCCTCCGCGACGGTTGCGTGCCCAAATAGGCTCGGCCCGTTCGCGTCGAGTAGCATCGGCCAATGGTGTATCCCAAGAAGTCGAATGATTCGTCCGGTAAGCGGCACATACGCGTCTTGGCTTCGTTGACCGTCAGTTTCAGCTTCTGCATCATGGCCCGCATCGTTGCCATCGCCTCTTCGGCGGTGCCGCGACAGCAGATCACGAAATCGTCGGCGTAGTTGACGATCTTCGCCCCAAGCCGCCTCTCGTGTCCCAGCGTCTTCCAGCCCAGTATGAACCGTCGCATGTAGAGGTTGCTCAACAACGGCGAAATCGGCGCCCCTTGCGGGCTGCCGCGCTTCATGTCCTTGTTGCGGGTCGTTCGTTGCTTCCGCCCACGCTCGTCCGTTTCTTCCACCGGCGCGTATCAGCCACATCTTGATGAGATGCAGCAGGTGCCGATCGCTCACGCGACGGGCCACCGATTTCATCAACTCCGAGTGCGGAATGCTGTCGAAGTACCCGCTCAAGTCCGCGTCCACCACCTCCGTATGCCCCGTGTTCACCAACGCATGGATCGCGCGAATCGCGTCCAGTGCGCTGCGATTGGGTCGGTAGGCGTATTGCTCCGGCTGCAAGTCGGCCTCGAAGATCGGCTCCAAAACCAACAACGCCGCCGTCTGCACGACACGATCCTTGACCGTCGGAATGCCCAACGGTCGCGTGCGTCCCGGCTGGCCGGGCTTCGGGATATTCACCCGCCGCACGGCCTGCGGTCGATACGTCTTCTTCTTGAGTTCTTCCGTCAGTTCGTCCAGCCAGCGGCCCATGCCGTACTTCTCGATGTCCGCGAACGTCTGGCCGTCCACTCCTGGTGCTCCACCGTTGGCCGAGCAGCATCGGTAGGCGAATTCCAGTACGTCACGTCGGTACACTTTGTCGTACAGCAGATAAAACCGATAGCGGGGCGATCCCTTCGCTTTGGCGTGCATCGTCTCCTGTAGTTTCTGGACCTTCGTTGGAGGTGTCAGGCTCATCGCCACTCTCCCGGCCTTCGCCACGTCTTACGTTGACCTTGAACTGAGGCCCCTTCCCTCGACCGGCATTGCCCGGCTTCATCGGTACTACGGACCTCTCCGTCGCCCCACACGGCCCGGCCTGTCCCTCGCGGGCGTCCGGTTGGAGGTCACACGCCTCCACCGCTGGGGTTTCCCGTGTTGCTTTGAGATTCCTTGTCATCCATGCCGTCGTCACTACCCCGGTGGAACGGTCGGCTGCGTTCGTCGCTCGCTTCGCCAACCGCGGCGGCCTTCCCCGTTTCTCAGGCGGGTCGGCCTCCACATCGTCCTTTTCGAGGCCTGCTCGACGTTCACTCACGTTACGGCCTGGATGCTTGCTGAGCCGCCATAAGCGACCCCTGCCATCGAAGGCTTCGACAGTTTTGTTACCTCCACCGCCGCTCCGACTGCTTCCGGCTGGAGCGACCCTTGCCGGGCGGGCTTTTCACCCGCTGGAAACTCAAGCCTTTTCACGGCACACTGAGAAATGCAGGCTAACGACTCTTCTGGTGTTTGGAAGCACCCCGTGAAGCAGGCACGGCGTACGTTGTCTCCAGATACGGCGTGTGCGACCGATAAAGGGCGATCTTGGCGCGAATCGATTCCGCCAGCGGCTGATCCTGCTGTTGCAGGGCGAGCCGCAGGGCTTTTTGGGCCGTCTTCAGCGCATCGCTGAAACGTCCGGCCTGGGCGTAAGCGGCGGCCAGCGTGTTCAGTGGAACCGGTTCGTGGCCGTGGGAAAGCGTAACCGCCCACTCGGCCAGTTCGATCGCCTCCTTCTCGTTGCGGATTGACGGTTCGGGCCGTGTCGCCATGGCCCAAGCCAACTGGCTGATCGCGCGGGGGTCGTTCGGCTGAAGCCGGACCCTTTCCCGCCACTGATCCATCGCCTCCTCGATCTTCCCCTGTTTGCTCAGCGCCATGCCGAGATTGCCGTGGGCGGTGGCGGACGTCGGCGTGATCTGCACCGCCCGGCGGAACAGCGCGACCGCGGCGTCGAGTTCTCCACGGCCCGCCAAAACGGCGCCGAGATTGTTGCAGGCGTCCGCGTACTTCGAATCCAGGGCGATCGCCTTGCGGTATTCGGCGATTGCCTCGTCGTTGCGCCCTTGGGTGAGCAAAATGTTGGCAAAATTGTTGTGGGCGACGGCGAAATCGGGGCGAATCTCCACCGCTTTCAGATACTCGGCCGCCGCATCCTCGAGCTGTCCGCAGCCGGCCAGGGCGTTGCCGAGATTGGCGTGGGCAAACCAGGACTTGGGGTTGATGGCCAGCGCCTGCCGATACTGTTCAATCGCGTCGATGTAAGGCAATAGCTCGGCCTTCCTGTAGGCGATGGCTGCCGCTTCCGGCCGTCCGCTGGCGTCCAAGGCCGCGCCGAGGTTTGCGTAAGACAACGCGAAAGTCGGCGACAGGGCCGCCGCCTGCTCGAAATGAGCGATCGCCGCCATCACCTCGTCGCGCTTGGCCAAAGCCGCGCCCAGATTGTTGTGGGCGAAAACGTTGCCGGACGTGCAAGCCAGCGTGCGGGTCCAAAGCGTTTCACTGTTGTTCCAGTACGAGGTCTGCCGCCACGCGCCCGCCATCAGCCCCGCCACCAGCAACAGCGAAGCGACGCCATAGACCCAACGACGGTAGGGCCACCCCACGGCGACGTTCGCGGCGCCCCAAGCTACGGCAATGCACAGCCCGATCTGCGGCAAGTAGGTATAACGGTCCGCCATCGCTTGCAATCCAACCTGCATCAACCCGATGACAGGCACCAGCATTCCCACGTACCAAAACCAACCGACGAACAGATAAGGCAGCCGCCGCCGCGCCAGCACGGCCGCGGCCGAAATGCCGACAAGCACCGCCACGGCGCCGACAACCTTCCACAACGGTATCCCTGCGCTAGGATACGGATAAAGCAGCGCCAGCCCCGATGGATAGAAAAACTGTCCGATGTAGGCGACGTAAGAGAACAGGGCGTTGACGATCCGCGAGGAGATCGGCACGAAGTCGATCGGGATAATGGCGCTGTGCTGGGCCAACGACGTGACAACGCACGAAGCGGCCGCCAGCACCAGCAGCGGAATCTTCTCGACGATCAATCGCCGCAGCGCCGGACGGTGGGGCAGACATTCCTGTCTGCCAGAGTCGCCGCCATCTCCTTGACAGACAAGAATGTCTGCCCCACCACGCAGAGAAATCCGCCCCAGCGGCCAGTAATCCAACAACAGCAGCACGAACGGCAACGTTACCAGCATCGGTTTTGCCATCAAGCCCAGGGCGAACACCGCGATTACCGATAGATAGCGACCCCACGAAAACGGATGGCGAACGTAGCGGAGATAAGCCCCGAGAGTCAGCATGAAGAACAGACCGCTGAGTAAGTCCTTTCGTTCGGCGACCCAGGCCACCGATTCCACCCGCAGCGGATGGACGGCGAACACCGCCGCCACGAAAGCGCTGGGCCAGAGATTGCCGGTCATCTGCCACAAGACCAAGAAGAGCGCAATCGCCACCGCGGCGTGCAATACGACGTTGGTCAAGTGATGCCAGCCCGGCTGGTGCGGCCCGTACAGTTGGCAATCGAGCGCGTGCGAAAGCCACGTCAACGGATGCCAATTGCTGGCATGGAACGAGGTGAACGACCACGCAATGGCTCCCGCGGTCACGCCGTCCGCTATCGGCGGATTGTCGTAGACGTACACGTTGTCGTCGAAGTTGATGAATTCGTGTCGGACGGTCTGTGCAAAGACGGCAGCCACCGCCAGCGCCAGCAGGCAGCAGACGGCCAAGACGGTGCGGCGGGTCGTTCTTGAGGATTGACTCATTTGACTTCAGATCCTAGGGCGAAGCTGCATGGTGGAGACGACTTTGTTGTTCGATTGCCATGCGTAGGTTGATGATGCACGACACAGCCGCCAGCGCCAACAGCGGAATCTTCTCGACAATCAGGTGGGCCAGACATCGCACCGTCGTCCCAGACAGGTGGGGCAGACAGAGACTGCCGGTCATCTGCCAGAGAACCAACAGCAGCAGAATCGCCACCGCGGTGTGCAGCACGACATTGGTCAAGTGGTGTAAGCCGGGATGCTGCGTCCCATAGAGTTGGCAATCGAGCGCATGAGAAAGCCACGTCACCGGGTGCCAGTTGCAGGCGTGGAAGGTGGTGAACGACCAGGCGATGCCTTCGCCGCTCAGCCCGCACGCCACGTGCGGATTGTTGTAGACGTAGGCGTCGTCGAAGTTGACGAAATCGTACTGGACGGTCGGTGCGAAGACGATCGCCGCCATCAGCAGCAGAAGCCCGCAGACCGCCGCCGCGAGATACCGATTTCGTCGGGGAGTCTCGTCCATAAACCTGGTGATTTCGGAGCGGATTCGGGCGCGTGCCGAGGCCAAAACGGCTCACGTAGTTGCACTTTGTCAACACGCGCCTAGGAAAAGGTAGGGTAGCGCAAGCGACTTGTCCAACGAAAGTGCTTGCCGGAGCGCGACTTGGGATGGATGGCGGCGGTGGAACTGAGCGCGGGCGTCTCGCCCGCATTTTTCAACGCCGTGTGCCACTGCTTGGAACAAGCAGTGCCTGGGCAACGGGTTGCGCCCCGCACTGCTTCTACGAAGCAATGGCACACTGCGGAACTGACCGCGGGCGTTTTTCCCGCATTTTTCGCAAATCCGGTAGAATTGGCACACGTTCCGCGAAACCGCTACGATCAGATCTGATCGACCGCAGCCCGCCCAAACAACTGACGGACCTTCGAGCGGCCAAGATACGAGGCGCCGATGCCGTAGAAAATTATCTTGCCCAACGCCAAGACAAACCCGATGCCCATCCCCACAAACGTCCCAACCTTCATGGATGTTGCCAGCAAAGCAGTGGCTTGGTCCGTCCCCGGTCCGCCTTGGAAAGCGGCGGACATGGCCGCGGCCATGTCGAGTTGCATGAAGACTGTAATGACTAGTCGCACGATCTCGAAGACGATCACAGCGAGGAAGACGGCGGCCAGGAACGTGCGGCCGGTCGGATTCAGCTTCATCGTCATGATTCCGCCCACGAGCAGGCTGCTGGCGAACAGCAAGTTCAGCAACGTTATTCCCAGATTTACGCCCCGATAGCGATGGGCCACTTCCAGCATTTTTTGCTGCATTTTCTTCTGCATTTCCATCTGGCTCTTGAACATGCCGTTGGGCATTCCCGCCGGGGGTTGCTGCTGCATGGAGAATTTCTCGATCTTGTCCTGAAAGGCGAGACTCGCCAATCCGAACAGGGACGTGCACAAGCCCAAGCCGCCCAGAACGATGGCGATGACGCAGACGGCGGTCAGGCCGCCGGGCCGTTGCCGCGGCGCCCCTCGAAGCCCGTAGTCGAATCGCCTGGATGGCCCGGTTGATTGAAATCGAACGGTGTTGCCGTCGCCATGACTTGAGACTCCTTTTATCGTTGAAAAGTGGTGAAGATTTCGCTTGACGAGCAGCCGGACTCGCCCATGCGGAACGCCTCCGATACCGAACGATTAAGATAAACGATCAAACCGTATATGCCAAGGGCAATTGCGGTGGGGATGCAATAGCATGTCAACAGCGACGCCAATCCGCCGCCGGCCAGGGCGACAATTCCGAGCACTCTTCCTCGAAACCGGCAGTTGCGCACGCCCGCCGTAATGTGCAAAATGGCCGCAATCAGTGAAGCCGTCGCCATAACGCCGTACGTGGCCGTTATGATCCAGAAGATCAGTTCCTGCGGCGGCTCATTCACCGGCGGTATTTGCGTCTGTCGCTCCATCATAGCCGGAGGGATCGCCACCGCCATTACGGTAAGCATGACGGCCGTAAGCGATTCAAATGCGCCCTGAACGAGCATCAGGATCGCCACTACGCGAACGTGGCCGACAAGCCCCCGCCGCCGGAAACGCGGGTCCATCGGCGAACCCCAGCCAGACGTACAGGACTCTTCGGGCGATTGATACGGGTTGTCCATTGCAGGGGCGTCGATGCGTTTCGACGCAATGACTTTTAAGGTTCCAGATTGCCGACCGCCAACACGCGAACCTCCGTCACTCTCGTAAGCGCCGAATCATTTGTTAAGAAGACCTGGCAGTCTGCCTGCATGGCAATCGCCAACTGAAACGAATCGGCAAGCGTCAGCCCGTATTTCGCGCGCAACTGAGCAGCGACAGTTCCTTCGGCCGCGCCAATCGGCCAAAAGGTGGTGCCTTCTCCGCCGGTAAGCAAGGTTCGATAAGCGGCCTCAAGATCGGCCCGGCCTTGCCGAATCGGGTGCACGAGACACTCGGCCAACGTGATCGGTGTGGTCACGAGAAAAATCCCCCGCTCCTTGCGAAGCTGGAAAAATCTTTCCATTGCCGGCGCGAACTTTGGATTCTTTTCCAGGTGGTAGATCACCGGCGCGGTATCTAGCAGAACCGACGTGACGCCGCTGAGGGCCTCCTCGATCTTCATGGCGTTCCTCGCCGTTCGTCGGACTCGCGACGGGTTTGTGTAACCCAACGTTGCGCATCTTCACCGCACATCGGGTGCGAGGCGATGCCTTCCACGTCCTCCCAGCGCGGCGAGTCCGTTCGAGCTTGCCGTTCTTGCGGCAACGAGAGTCGCGCAGCAAGTCGAGCTATCAACCGCAGTTGCTCCTCGCGCGGCAGAGCGTCGGCCTCGCGTACGACTTGTTCATACACGGACGATGACATTCTTCATCACCTTCCCTCAAATAGGAACACACCTGTCACGCTTCTCTCTATTGTGATTCTACTACCCCAATTCTACTCCATGCCCGGCGAGTGGTAGTCAACGCTGCCGAGATAATCGAGAACGGCGGTGGCGTCTTGCCAAACTGGGCGCATGAACTGCTCCTTCAGCGCCTGGCGAACGGCGATCTTCTGGTCCCGGTTCAAAGAGCCCACCCCGGCGATTTTCTCGACGATGTTGTCGTCGCCCTGGTCCAAGACGGTCAAAGCCCAGCGCGAGACTAGCTGATAGGAAGTGATGCCCGACAGCCGTTTCCCGTCGGGCGTCATGGTGAACTTCAGTTCCGTGAGTTGGAAGTCGCCCGATTCGGGCAGCTTTTCCTTCGCTCGTTTGGCAGGCAGAAATCCCTGCCCGGCGCGAACCATCCACCCTGCGCCGTTGTTCGCCCACGTGGCCATCAGACGCGCCTTGTCGCAAATCAAGTAGTGGCTCTCGCGGTTGAGCCGCTCGAGCTTGGGGGCCGTCGCCACGTGCTCTTCGCTGGCCGGAATGACGTGCTCGCCAGGCTCGGCGTCGTCCAGCGGGATCGTGTCGGAGGGCTCGGGAGCTTCGGGAATCGTGACTGGCTGTCGGCAGCTCGGACACCTCGCCGTTCGGCCGGCCAACTCATCCTTGGCGTGGAGCTTCTTGCCGCAACTCAGGCAGGCAAAGCGGATCATTGGATTGAACTCCTGGCGAAGATTGTACCGCGATAGCGCCGATGCTGGGGGTGGCGACACCGCAGCCACCCGACCAGAGTCTACCACCCATGGCTCTCGCTCGTCAATTCCCGCAAGCTCACTTCCAGGACCGATCAGTTCTCGATGTAGGCGGCGACTCCAGTCGCCGATTGGCCGGAAACAGCCGCAAAATCGGCGACCGGAGTCGCCTCCTGCAATCCCATTTCTTAGAAGGCTGATTGGCCCTGAACTCGGTTCCCTATGGACCGGTTCGCGTCGTCGAGCGTAATGGGGCAGAGGAAGCAATGATAATTGGGCATATCCCCTTCTTCCCCATGCCGCAAAATGATATGATTTTCCAGCATCGAAGGAAGGATCAGAGTCAAAACGCCGTTTGAATTGCGCGATTGGGCCCGGATCAAAATGGCCGCAGACGATGCGACGAGAGAAACTGCAACGCGATCTTTACGATCAACTCCGGCATCAAGCCCAACGATTGATGCGAGCGGAGCGGCTCGACCACACGCTCACCGCCACTGCGCTGGTTCATGAAGCCTATCTGAGGCTTGGCAACAGCTTTGCCAACCCGGCGCACTTTTACGCCTCGGCAGCCGAGGCGATGCGGCGGGTGCTAGTTGACGGCGCCCGAGCGCGGCGGCGGCTGAAGCGCGGCGGCGCGATCCGCGTCGAGCTGAGCGGGATACCGGGCCCGGTCGCGGATGATCGGTTGATCGCCCTGGATGCCGCGCTGGACGCCTTGGCGGATCGCGACCCATCCGCCACCCGGGTTGTCGAACTCCATCACTTCGCCGGACTCTCCCATGAGCGTGTCGCCGAGACGCTGGGCATTACCGTGTACGAAGCCCGGCGGCTGTGGACGTTCGCCCGCGCCTGGCTGAAAAACGAAATGTCCGAGTTTTCTTCGACAGCCGGGACGGACAACGACGCATAACTCTTCGGAGACTGAATTTCGGAGAGACAATCATGCCCAGCAGCGAAAGACGCAAGCAAACCGACTTTCAGCGTGAACAGGCTATATTCTTGGCGGCGGTCGAAGCGGCGAGCCCAGCCGACCGAGACGCGGTTCTGGACCGCGCGTGCGGCAGTGACACCGACCTGCGACGGCGGGTCGAGGCCCTGTTGGCCGCCCACGATGCGGAAGGGTCGTTGCCGCCGGCGGGACCGGCCGTCGATGAAACTCAAGCCTTTGATGCGATGACCGGCACGATGATTGCCGGAAAGTATAAACTGCTCGAAGAAATCGGTTCCGGCGGCATGGGTGTGGTCTGGATGGCCGAGCAGCGCTCGCCGGTGCGGCGGTTCGTAGCCGTCAAACTCATCAAGGCAGGCATGGATTCCCGCAGCGTCATCGCCCGGTTCGAGGCCGAACGCCAGGCCCTGGCGATGATGGATCATCCCAACATCGCCCGGGTGTTCGACGGCGGCATCACCGAGCAGGGGCGGCCCTATTTCGCGATGGAACTGGTCCGCGGGCTGCCGGTCACGGAATACTGCGACCAGCGGCGGATGACCGTCAGGGATCGGCTGCTGCTTTTCACGCAAGTCTGCCATGCCGTGCAACACGCCCATCAGAAGGGCATCATCCACCGCGACATCAAGCCCGGCAACGTCCTGGTGACCGAGCACGACGGCCAGCCGGTGCCGAAGGTGATCGACTTCGGCCTGGCCAAGGCCCTCGGCGGAGCGGGCGTGCTTACCGAGCACACGCTCTACACGGCCTTTGGCGAGATGGCCGGTACGCCGCTCTACACCGCCCCCGAACAAGTGGCGATCAACGCATTGGACATCGACACCCGTGCCGATATCTACGCCCTGGGCGTGCTGCTGTACGAGTTGTTAACCGGCTCGACGCCGTTGGATCGCGAGCGGCTGAAGAAGGCCGCCTGGGACGAGGTTTGCCGGGTGATCCGCGAGGAAGAGCCGCCGCGTCCGAGCACGCGACTGGCAACGAGTGTCCTGTTGCACGCACTGGCCGCTAGCCGTCAGACGGAGCCGGCGAAGCTCTGCGGCCTGATCCGTGGCGATCTCGATTGGATCATCTTGAAGACGTTGGAGAAAGAGCGCCGGCTGCGCTACGACACGGCCACGGCCCTGGTAGCCGACATCGAGCGGCATCTGAACGATGAGCCGGTCATGGCCGCGCCGCCGACGTTCGGATATCGGGCGCGGAAATTCGTGCGGAAACACAAGACGGCGGTGCTCGCGACTGCTGCGGCTGTGGCACTGCTCACGTTCGGTTTGGCCACGACAACCTGGCAATGGCGTCGCGCCGACGCAAACGCAAACACGGCGATGCAGAACGAAAAGATCGCCGAAGTTCAAAAAAACGAAGCGGACAAACAACGCGATGCCGCCGAACTAGAGGCTTACGTCGCCAATATCGCTCTGGGCATGACCGCCCTGGAGCATAACAACTGGCCCGAGGCCCGCCGCCGTTTTAATGCGTGCCCAATGTCGAAGCGCGGCTTCGAGTGGAGGTTTCTCTCGGCGAAGGCGCAAAGTGTCGTGGCTGGCTTGCCCTGGAGTTTTTGGAACCCCTTGAGCCCAGACGGGCGACTTTGGCTGGCCAACGCGGATTCGCACAGTGTCCAATTGTGGGATCTTTCGGGGAATCTTGTGGGCGAGCCGATGAAATCCTACGATGATTACGCTGTGTTTAGTCCCAACGGGCGGCTGGTGGTCACCAAACTCGAGAACGGGAATAAACAACTTTGGGATCTTGCCGGGAAACCCGTCGGCGACCCCGTAAACACCGGCATTATCAAGCTTGAAGCGGTTTGCAGTATCGATGGGCAACACGTGCTGACCATGCCGGACGACCAGACCGTCCAACTGCAAGAAGTCTCGGGCCGGGTCGTCGGCGAGGCGATGAGGCACGCCGCCGCGGTCAACTCCGCCGTCTTTAGTCCCGATGGGTGGCTCGTGCTTACGGCATCCAAAGATGGGACGGCCCGGTTGTGGGACATCGCCGGGAGACCGGTCGGGGAAATCATGCACGAGGGTGGCATCGTCGATGCCGCCACATTCAGTCCGGACGGGAAGCTGCTGATTACACGATCGGACAACAAAGTCGTCCGCATTTGGAATCTCACCGGCAAGCCCGTGGGCGAGCCTATGAGACACGAGAAGTCGGTTTGGTCAGCCTACTTCAGCCCGGATAGCAGAATGGTTATTACGAACGAAGAAGGGGGATCCGAGCGGCTTTGGAATCTTAACGGCAAGCCACTCAACTATGCCGAATACTGCAAGTTCCAATCAGTGGGCGTAGACCGCCATGACGGGCTACTTAGGCTTAAGACGGGCCTTAGCCCTGACGGACGACGCCGACTTACTCTGGCAGAAAACGGTCGCGCAATCCAGCTTCGTGACGCCACTGGCAAGCCTGTTGGGGAGCCGCTCCAGCACGGGAGCAGCATTGATCAAGCCGTCTTTAGCCCCGACGGTAGGCTGGTGCTCACGACTTCACGCGGTGATGGCATCGTTCGGTTATGGGATCTCAACGGCAGGCCCCTCGGCGAGCCGATGCTGCACGACGACGAAGGGCAATCTCTTACTCTTAGAGCGTCGTTCACGCAAGATGGTCGGTGGATTGTCACGTGCTCGTATGGTCAGATTCGCGTCTGGAATTTGCAATGCAGGCTAATGGGCACGGCGGTCGGCAGCTTCGACGAGTATATTTCCAATCCCGACGGTGACACACTCATTCTGGTTGACAATGGGGACATGGGTTTTGAATCACCAGCCGTGATTGTTCGGATTGCCCACATCGACTCACCGGTTTTGAGCTTTGATTTCGATGCTTCGCTGGCGCTGGAAGAAATCAGCGCTTTGAACGCGGCCGCTCATCGATCTCCGACGATTTCGGCGGCATCCCAGCCGGCTCGAACAATCCGCCGCGCGGCAACCAGGAATATCATTGAACTCGTCGCGCCTGGCGTCGATCCGGTCGTTCTTCGCCACGACCACGCGGTAACCGCCGCTGCCGTGAGTCCGGATGGTCTGCGCAATTACTTACACGGGCAGCCTTATCCACTTTTGGGACGCGGTGTCGGGTCGGGAAATAGCCAATATTCCCGATGGGCATGACGTCCGTGACCTGCAATTCACGCCCGACGGCGCCCAACTGATACTTGTCTTGAAGGATGGCAGCGCGCAGATCTGGGATTCGCGCCCCTTCGAGGAGCGGCAGAAGGACCGCGACGCCCGCTTCGCGGAGATCAAACCGGCGAGGCGATACGTGGATCAACTTCTGACGACGACAACCCCAGACGATCGGTTGGAGAACGTCATCCGAAAGGACGAATCGTTGAACGCGATCCGAAAAGTCCAGGCTCTGAGTTGGCTTCGGAACAGGCTTGAGGCGATAGATCATCAAGCTAAAGACCTCTTTCGCCAGATCAGCGGCAACGCGTTGAAACGCGGCGCGTTGTTTGAAAATCTAGCAAAGTCTAAGTGTTCCCCACGGGTTTCGGAGCGAGTCACGAAGAGCATCGCTGATCTCAATTCGGCAATGCGTGACTTAGAGGTTCTAACAAAACTCCAGTACGCGGTTCCAGCAGATCATGGCACAACCGATGATTAGGAACGCATCGTGAATGTCCGGTCGTTTCTCGTAACGCACCCGCAGACGACGCCAGTTGAAGAGCCAATCGAAGCAGGCTTCAACGACGTAGCGGAATTTGCCCAGGCCGCTGCCGTGCTCGGTGTTGCGGTGAGCAACCAGCGGCTTGATTCTCCGCTTGCGCAGGGGTTTACGAATCTTGGCTTCCGCATCATAGGCTCGATCCGCGAGCAGTTCATCGGGACGCTTGCGCGGTGCGCCGCGAGGTTGCTTGATCGGTGGAACTGCGTTGAACCAAAGGAATAGCCATCTCCGAATCGTGGCAATTCGCGCCGGTGTGGGTAATGGCCAGAGGCGTGCCGCTGCCGTCCACCATCAGATGACGCTTCGAGCCATTCTTGCCTCGATCCGTGGGATTTGGGCCCGTTTTTGCCCCCCAAAAACTGCTCGCACGGAGCAACTGTCGATCGCGGATGTTGACCAGTCGATTTGGCCTGCCAATCCCAATTCGTCCAAAAGTAGCTTCCATATCCGCTTCCAGACACCAGCCACGTGCCAGTCGCGGAGTCGTCGCCAGCACGTCATGCCGCATCCGCAGCCCAACTCCTGCGGAAGATATTCCCACGGACAACCCGTTTTCAATACGAAGAGAATCCCCGTGAGCGCCGCACGATCGGAAACTCGCGGTCGGCCTCCTTTCGGCTTGCCGCGTTCGCGCGGCAGCAAAGGCTTGATTCGCTCCCAAAGCGCATCGGGCAGCAGTGGCTTGGCCATAATATCCTCCCTGACATATCTGTTGGTTGACCAGGTTAGCCCGAGAGTTTAGCAACATTGGACAGATCAGGAAATACTGGTTTTGTTAGAACCTCTTAGAGGTTCTAACAAAACTCCAGTACGCGGTTCCAGCAGATCATGGCACAACCGATGATTAGGAACGCATCGTGAATGTCCGGTCGTTTCTCGTAACGCACCCGCAGACGACGCCAGTTGAAGAGCCAATCGAAGCAGGCTTCAACGACGTAGCGGAATTTGCCCAGGCCGCTGCCGTGCTCGGTGTTGCGGTGAGCAACCAGCGGCTTGATTCTCCGCTTGCGCAGGGGTTTACGAATCTTGGCTTCCGCATCATAGGCTCGATCCGCGAGCAGTTCATCGGGACGCTTGCGCGGTGCGCCGCGAGGTTGCTTGATCGGTGGAACTGCGTCGACCAAAGGAATAGCCATCTCCGAATCGTGGCAATTCGCGCCGGTGTGGGTAATGGCCAGAGGCGTGCCGCTGCCGTCCACCATCAGATGACGCTTCGAGCCATTCTTGCCTCGATCCGTGGGATTTGGGCCCGTTTTTGCCCCCCAAAAACTGCTCGCACGGAGCAACTGTCGATCGCGGATGTTGACCAGTCGATTTGGCCTGCCAATCCCAATTCGTCCAAAAGTAGCTTCCATATCCGCTTCCAGACACCAGCCACGTGCCAGTCGCGGAGTCGTCGCCAGCACGTCATGCCGCATCCGCAGCCCAACTCCTGCGGAAGATATTCCCACGGACAACCCGTTTTCAATACGAAGAGAATCCCCGTGAGCGCCGCACGATCGGAAACTCGCGGTCGGCCTCCTTTCGGCTTGCCGCGTTCGCGCGGCAGCAAAGGCTTGATTCGCTCCCAAAGCGCATCGGGCAGCAGTGGCTTGGCCATAATATCCTCCCTGACATATCTGTTGGTTGACCAGGTTAGCCCGAGAGTTTAGCAACATTGGACAGATCAGGAAATACTGGTTTTGTTAGAACCTCTTAATGAAACCCGCTCTTCCAGCGGCGCGTTACAAGACAGCTTTCCAATCTGTGTGGACAGCTATCCACTCCATGTACAGCGAGCCGACAGATCCGTATTTGCGCCGGATGTTAGGCGCGGGTAACTACCGGCTCGGCGAGTTCGAACAGGCCGTCAACAATCTGACACGTTCGGCCGAACTGATGCTGGCCAAAAAGGGACGCACCGATCGAACCGGATGGGCTTTCATCGCTATGGCCCAATTCAAACTCGGCCGCCTCGATGAGGCTAGACAGGCGCTCGCGAAGATGCACGCCTCAGAGCCCGATCCCGACGACTCGCCCCACCCCGAGGTTGAAGCGGAGGCAATTTCGCTCATCGAACCCGCGACAACCCCGCCGCCGAGCAAGCTCGCGTCGTCCGCGCCGTCCAAAACGGCCCCGGCCACCGCGCCGAGTGTGCGCTGAAGCCCGATTTCCATTCTTCACCCTCGTTACGACGCTCTGCGTCGTAACGCACCACCGGACGCTCCGCGTCCATTGATAGAGGTAATGCCATGCGCCAAAGTCCTTTTCTTCTTGTAGGTGATAACCACCGCGCCCGGCCGGTTCTTCACCACAATCGGCAGTCCGCTGTCGAGAAGTTCGCGCCCGGTCATTTCCGTCGTTCCGGCGACGTCCGGATTGGTCAGTTTGTAGACGGCCTCGGGCTGCAATCCTCTCAGACGAAATTTACCCGCCTCGCCGGGGCTCTTTCCGCGGCGGAATGCCTGAATCACGCCTTCTCCAAGGTCCGGCCTGTCGAACTGCCACGCCAGCCACCGCTTGTCGTCGAGGTTGTACTGTGTAAGCGGATAGTAGTCGCCGGAGAAGTACTTGCGGACGCTCACGTATTCGTTCAACAGTCGCCGGGCCGAATTGTAATCGAAATCGTCGCCCGGCATCTTCTCGTCGTTGCCGAAGGCGGTAATGACCATTGCCGGACTATAGGCGCTTCGCAGGGAGTAAGGATCGTACGGCTTGGCGACTCCCGCCTCGCGGCAAGGATCCCCCATCACCCCGGCGCTCAGCGGAACCCAGAACGACAAGCCGTATGTTTGGCCCTGCACGCCGATCGGATCGAAATTCTGGTTGACCTGATAGTCGCTTCTCCAAAGTGCAATGCTTCGCCGGATCGTCTCCAGATCGATATTCTGACCGCCGCCATAACAGTTGTCGATGAACATGTGCGGAAATCGCTTTAGCAGAGCGTCCCAGAACTCGATGAATCCCGCGGCGGAGCGGGCCTGGTTGATTCCTTGTCGATCTGCGGCGCGGTCGGACACGGCAGTGCTGTGGGCGTCCGGCCGAAACACGTTGACGCCCCAAGCGGCGAACTCGTTTCCAAAGTGCGCGATCATGTACTTGTTGATCATCGGGTTGCCGCTGTCCGCGCCGGGGTATTCCGGCGAGAGCAATTCGGGCCGGAACTTCTGAACGCGCTCGACGGACGGCCAGAGCCTGCCCGAGCCGAACCACAACAGATACTTCATATCCAGCTTGTGGCAGGCGTCGGATATCGGCTTGAGCCCGTTCGGATGTTTCTTCTCGTCAATCACGCACGTCGCCAAATGCTCCTTGGCCTCGGCGTCGGTGGGATCGCGCTCCCAGCCGATGTCCATCCAGTAGAGTTCCATCGGAAGATTGTGTTTCTGCCACCAACTCAGCCGCGCGATCTGCTGCTTCGTTGTCCACCAGCCCCAGTTGGCGTGACACAACGGGGCTTGCAGCGGTTTCCCGCCGGGCGTCGGGCTGTAGTGCTTCAGCAGAAGTTGGCGCCAGAGATTGTGGCCGTGGAAGCGGTCGCCCTGCCAGAAGAGGACGAGCATCCGCAGGCTGCGGACTTCCTCGCCGGGATGGAGGACGAAGTGCCCGAGGCTCGGCCCCACCTTCACGGAGAGTGACTTTTTCCCGTTCGCGGTAAAGTTGGCCGTCCAGCCCTCCGTCCAGCCGATGCCGGCGATGACCCCATGTCCGTCCCATTCCACGTTGAAGAACGGCAGCGCGGAAGTCGATGGCCAAGGGTTCGATTGAATCCGCAGCTTGCCGCGGGCAGCCAGCACGTCGTCGATGGGTTGGAAATCGGCGATGTTGCAGCAACTGCCCCTGGCGTGATGCACGACAACCCCGCTCGAAGCACGGGTGAGCGAGAGGTCCATGGGCAAGATGTTCTCGATGATGCCCGTGTCCTTCGTGCCGCTATTCTTGAAGTGGAGTATCCATTCGACGGCCGGATACTCGCTGTACTCGACGGCGTCACAGCGAACCTCCAAGCCGGTTGCTGGATCGGAATACGTCGTGGTTCGCGCGGTCCTGCCGTCGCCAAGTTTCATCGAGACGCGCGCCGTGCCCCAGCTTTTGAGGAAGTCGGCCGACTGTTTTCCTTGATAAACGAATGAAAAGGGAGGCTCGACGGACGGGGGCGGCTTCCCGTGGAAGTCGTCGTACTCCTTGACGTCGGCAACGCCCTCGAACTTCGCCGCCGCCCACCGCCGGGCTTCGGCCATCTCGGCGGGGCTCGGCGAAACGGCTCGCGCGAATTGCGGCGATAGGACGCACAACAATGCGGCAATACTCGACAGGGCTTTCGTGTTTATGGGCAGTGCTCCTTGTCAAAGCGCGGGGGAACGGGGGATAGGTCCAGTTCGTGAGTAAGGCAATGGTTGGACTCATCCCCCTTTCTCTGCCGCGGACCGGCCGGCCAACTTATCCTTGGCGTGGAGCTTCTTGCCGCAGCGCGGACAGACCATGCAGATCATTGCAGTGGACTCCCAAGGCAGGAATGCGTTAAAGTGCGGTAAAGCAGGATCAATGCGAAACCGCGATCGGCTGCGACCCCCTCCCCTCGCGCAAGGTAACGCATTCCCCGTTAATTGTCAATTATAGTTCCGCAGTGCCGCATAAGAATGGCTCGGATGAGGGGGAATTGCGAGGCGGGGGGAAAAACCTTAAAATGATTTTGGCGGCCGTGACGGAGGATATTCATGGCAGCGGGAGTTTGAGCAGTCGTGCATTTGGATTATTTGCCCGGTACGTTCTTCGGCCCATCCAACCTGGTGGAGCTTTTGCTGCACCGTGCGCGCTGCCAGCCGAACGACGTCGGCTTCACCTATCTGGTCGATGGGGAGAACGAGCAGGTCCATCTGACGTACCGAGAACTGGACCGCCAGGCCCGTGCGATCGGCGCGTGGCTCGAATCGCGGCAGTTGGCGGGCCAGCGGGCGTTGCTGCTGTATCCGGCGGGGCTGGAGTTCATCGCGGCGTTCTTCGGATGTCTGTACGCCGGCGTGATCGCCGTGCCCGTCTATCCTCCGCGACGGAATCGCTCGCTGAATCGCATCCAGGCCATCGCCGACGACGCCGAGGCCCGAGTGGCGCTGACGACCGAGTTGGTTTTCAATCGGGTGATGCCGCTGATCGACGAAACGCCCCACCTGAAGCAACTCACCTGGTTGCCCACGTGCCAGGTTCCGCCCGAGATGGAGCAGCAGTGGACCATGCCCGACGTCCACGGCGACACGCTGGCGTTCCTGCAATACACGTCGGGCTCGACCGGCACGCCCAAGGGCGTGGTGCTGAACCATGCCAACCTGGTTCACAACTCGTGCCTTGATCGCGCATTCGTTCGAGCATACTCGTAGCGGCAAGGGCGTGTTCTGGCTGCCGAGCTATCACGACATGGGCCTGATCGGCGGCATTTTGCAGCCGCTCTACATCGGGTGTCCCAACGTGTTGATGTCGCCGATGAGCTTCTTGCAGAAGCCGTACCGTTGGCTGTCGGCGATCAGCCGCTTCCAGGCCAGCACCAGCGGCGGCCCGAACTTCGCCTACGATCTGTGCGTTCGCAAAATCACGCCCGAACAGCGAAAAACCCTCGATCTGAGCACTTGGCGCGTGGCCTTCAACGGCGCCGAACCGGTGCGGGCCGAAACGCTCGACGCCTTCGCCGAGGCCTTCGAGCCGTGCGGCTTCCGTCGCGAGGCCTTCTATCCCTGTTTCGGCCTGGCCGAGGCTACGTTGATCGTCTCGGGCGGATACGTCGACCGGCCGCCGATCGTCCGCACGTTCGACGCCGCGGCGCTGGCCCGCAACGAAGTGCTCGACGCCGAGCCGGATGACGAGGGCGTCCGGGCGCTGGTCGGCTGCGGCGAGAACCTGCCCGATCAACGCATCGTCATCGTCGATCCCGATACCCTGACTCGCCTGTCCTCCCGGCCGCATCGGCGAGATTTGGGTCTACGGACCGAGCGTGGCCCAGGGATACTGGCAGCAGCCCGAGGCAACCGAGCGGGTGTTCCACGCGAAGCTCAAGGACAGCGGCGAAGGGCCCTTCCTCCGCACCGGCGACCTGGGCTTCCTTCAGGACGGCGAACTGTTCATCACCGGCCGCCTGAAAGACCTGATCATCGTCCACGGCGTGAACTACTACCCTCAGGACATCGAGCGAACGGTGCAGCAAAGCCATCCGCGTTTGCGGCCCGATTGCGGCGCGGCGTTCACGGTGGAGGGAGAGGACGGCCGGGAGCGGCTCGTCGTGGTGCAAGAGGTCGAGCGGCACAAGCAATCGAATTTCACCGAGGTGTTCGACGCCATTCGCCGCGATGTGGCCGCCGAACACGAATTGGCTCTGGATGCGATCCTGTTGATCCGCGCGGGCAGCGTGCCGAAGACCTCCAGCGGCAAGATCCAACGTCATGCCTGCCGCAACGGCTACCTTGCGTCTACGCTCGACGTGGTCGCCGCGTGGCGTGCGGCCGACGCCGCGTCCGAGGCGCCCTCCGCCGCCGCGGAGTCCGCCGCGCACACTCCCCTCGAACCGCACGCGCCGCCGCTGACGGCTCCCTCGAAAAACGGTAAAAACGGCCGCCGCCGGCCGCTGAACGAGCGCGTGACGCAACTGGTGGTCGAAGAAATACGCCGCGTGGCCAAGCAGCGCGGCCGACGGAATGACGCTCGACTCGTTGATCGTCGAGACCGGAATGGATTCGCTGGAGCGGATGGAAATCCTCAATTCGCGTCGAAGAGAAGTTCGGCGGGCGGTTTCCCGAGGAAATCCTCCCCGATCTGGAGACCCCTCGGCAATTGATCGAAGCGGTCGAAAAGTACTTGGGCACGCAGCCGCGGCCGATGGCGGCCAGACCCGCCGACGCCGAGATTCCGCCGACCACTTATCGCTTCGACCAATTCCCCGAATACGTGAAGCTGCGGGAAAACCTCGACATGCTCGACGCCTCGGGCCTGGGCAATCCGTTCTTTGCCGTCCACGAAGGCCTCACCACCGACCGCACGACGATCGCCGGCCGCGAGTACATCACTTTCTCCAGCTACAACTACCTCGGAATGTCGGGCGATCCGGCCGTCGCCGCGGCCGCCAAGGCGGCGATCGACCGCTACGGCACCAGCGCCTCAGCCAGCCGGCTGGTGTCGGGCCAACGGGCGATCCACGTCGAATTGGAAGCGCGCGATGACGCGGTTCCTGGGCACGGAAGACACCGTCGCCCTGGTGGGCGGCCACGCCACCAACGAAACCGTCATCGGCCACTCTGTTCGGCCCCGGCGACCTGATCCTTCACGACGCCCTGGCCCACAACAGCATCGTGCAGGGCTGCATTCTCTCCGGCGCGGCGGCGACCGTTCGCCCACAACGATTGGCAGGCCGCCGACGAGCTGCTCGAACAATTCCGGCACGAGTACCGTCGCGTGCTGCTGGTGATCGAGGGCGTGTACAGCATGGACGGCGACATCTCCCGACCTGCCGAAATTCGTGGAAGTCAAGCGGCGGCACAAGGCGCTGTTGATGATCGACGAAGCCCATTCGATGGGCGTGCTGGGGCCCACGGGCCGCGGCATCGCCGAACACTGCGGCGTCGATCGCGGCGACGTCGATATCTGGATGGGAACGTTCAGCAAGAGCTTCGGCAGTTGCGGCGGCTACATTTCGGGCTGCAAGGCTCTGGCCGAGTACTTGCGCTACACTGCGCCGGGATTCGTGTTCGCGGCGGCGATGCCCCCGCCTTCCGCGGCGGCGGCGTTGGCTTCGTTGCGGCTGCTGGAAGCCGAACCGCAGCGTGTGGCACGCCTGCGAGATAACGCCCGGCTGTTTCTCGCCCTGGCCCGGCAGCGCGGACTCAACACCGGCCGCAGCCAGGATTCCCCGGTGGTCCCGGTCATCCTGGGCAATTCCATCCACTGCCTGCAATTGTCGAAGGCGATGTTGGCGCGGGGAGTGAACGTGCAGCCGATCCTGCATCCGGCGGTCGAGGAAAGCGCCTCGCGATTGAGGTACTTCATCACCGCCTGTCATCAACGAGCGGCAACTTCGCTATACGGTCGATGCGATGGTGGAAGAACTTGAGAAGATCGATTCCCGCTACCTCGCCCGCGCCAACGACGCGGCTGCGGTAGCCGGTTAGAGAAAGTACATACGAGGTGTCGTTTGCTTACTGAACAAGAGATTGCACGAGCGTGGCGATCGCTTTTCCGCGGCGCCGACTGCACCGACAAGCTTTTCGCCAAGGCCGAAGAATTGCTCGACGAATTGCGTCCGGAGAGCCCGTTGCGCCATCGCTTGGGCGCAGAATTGGACGAGTTGCGCGAGCGTGCGGATCAGAAAGCGTAGGAATCGCCGCGATCTTGCCGTCCGCTCTCCCAAAGGGAGAGCGGCAGACCGCGCTGTCCGCTATCGGTTTACGGTGAAGCCGATGTTCAGGCCGTTGACGAAGAGGCTTTGACGGTTGCCGGACATGTCAATCCCTAGAGGTTCTTCTCCGTTCACGGTGCTGGTTTTGTAGTCGACCACGCTGTTGGCTCGCGCGATGCCGTCCATCCAGAAGCCCGTCCAGCCCGCCTTGAACTCGATGGCGCGGGTGATCTGGTACTTGGCTTCCACCCGCAACTCGAACGCCGGCGACCATTCGCGTTCGTAGTCGACGTATGTTGCCGTGACGTGAGACAACGTCACCGGCTGGAACGGCTGATAGACGTAGTTGTAGGCGAGACGCACGGGCGGGTTGGGGTTGATGACCGTCACAACGGTCCTGGGGCCCGGGTTCAAGCTGGGGCCGAAGTCGACCTGTTGCGAGATGTTCTGGCAGTTCAAGCCGGCCATGAATCGCCCTTCGCGTGGAGAAGGTCCAGCGGCCCTGTTTCTTGAACCATGCAACCCGATCTGCGGACCGATGATGTGGTTTTCCGCGGCAGTGTCCCAATAGCTTCCGCCCAGGAAGGAGGGCACGTTCGAATTGACCGTGGTCCCCCCGCCCCCCGTCGCATTCGGTTGCGTCAAAGCGTTGGGGCTGACGGCTGTGTGAACGTTGAAGTTGTCGTTGAATTCGAGGTAGCGGGCTCCCATGAACATCTCGAACGTCCCGCCGTTGTGGCTGGTCAGGAAGCGATGCAAGTAGTTCGCTTCCACGCCCCACGTGTCAATCGCGTTCTCGACAAGGACGTTGTTGAAGAGGTGGGCAAGTTCCTGAATATCGGCGGAGAATACGGCACCGGCGTGGTCGTGGCGTCGTTGTTCACGTTGCCCTGCAACAACTTCTCTCCGTGCGGCCCGGACCACACGTCGTTGAAGACGATGTCGGCTTCCGGGGCAAGGAAGGCCTGCGTCTGGTCGCGCTGTTGGTAGATGCTCACGAACCAGCCGTTGCGATTCTCGACGCGGCCAAACTCGATCCGGTTGCCGACGCTAAACTGGCTGATGAATTGCGACGTATCGAGCGTGTTCGTCTCATTCCGCACGTCTCTGCTGTCATTCCGGCCGTAACTGACAAGCGGCGAACTCCCGGAATATCCAATCGGCGTGACCTTGGGCGCGGAGATCGACCAGTATAGCCCGTCGAACTGGAAGAAATACCCTTCGTTCGGCTCCTGAATGCCTCCGTACGTGCTTACGTCCGCCGGGGCAAATATCTGGAAACCCAAGGGCCCCTGGCCAAGACTCGGTGTCGCCAAGAGACAGAGAAGAAGTCCAATGGCCACGAATGAACTCGTGCGGTTAAACGACATAGCTTTGGTCCACCTTATCTGCGCCCAATACGGACGTATCCCCAACCATCCGATAGGGAGGGGCTACATTCTCATCGTGACGATAGTATCGGACGTGACGGTCGCGTGAGTTGAGTAAGAAAGGCAAAGCTTAACGAAAAAAACGATCGTGACGGCCCGCGCGAGGGGGGAACCCGGACTCGGGCTCTCTATAGTGCCCCCCAACATGGCCGGTCCGCCGCCGGCGACCACGGCCGTATTCTGCTTGACATCCGTAGCCACCCCAATCATCATGGATCACGTGGGTGCGGGTCGCGCAAACAAGGTGTGGGACTAGCCGGCTGACGCTATCGACAGAATCAGGCGCCAGCAGGTCAGCGCGGGCTCGAACTGCGCCAAATAATTTGACACAACCGTTGAAATCGGGTTAGATGGAGGAATCGTGCGGACTGTGCGCAATGGCTAGGCAAGGTGGCATTGTCGACACAAGATTCCGCGTGATCGATTCGGACGCATGGGAAGTCAGGCCGTTGTGAATGATCCCGCTGTCGTCGCCTGTTCGGCAGCGCCGGGGTTCGTGGATTGGCTCGCGCAAGCCGCTGGTTCGGTCGCGGTCTCTACGTACCAAGCCGGCAAGGTGGCGATGATCGGCTGGGACGGCCGCCAAGTGACTCTGCTGATGCGTCAATTCGACAAGCCGCTGGGGCTGGCGGCGTCGGAGAATCGACTGGCCTTGGCCACTCGGCATGACCTTGTGGTCTTGGCGAATGCGCCGTTGCTGGCGCCCGACTTTCTCGAGGAACAGCCCGGCCGATACGACGCCCTCTATTTGCCGCGCGCGACCTATCACACGGGCGATCTGAACACGCACGACGTGGCGATCTTGGGCGATGAAATGTGGCTCGTGGCGACGCGCTTCTCCTGTTTGGCCAAGCTGAGTTACGATTTCAACTTCTTGCCCGTCTGGAAGCCTCCGTTCGTCACCGATCTCGTGCCGGAGGATCGGTGCCATCTCAACGGGCTTGCCGTGCGCGACGGGCGTCCGCGCTACGTCACCGCGCTGGGGACCACCAACGCGGCGGGCGGCTGGCGCGAGCGGAAGGCGACCGACGGGGTCTTGATCGACATCGAGACCGACGAGATCGTGCTGGCGGGGCTGGCGATGCCCCATTCGCCCCGCTGGCACGACGGAAAGCTATGGCTGCTGAACTCCGGGGCGGGCGAGTTGCTCTTGGCGGACCCGCAAAGCGGCCGGTCCGACGTCGTCTGCCGTCTGCCCGGTTATTTGCGCGGACTGTGCTTTTGCGGTCCGTATGCCCTGGTGGGGCTGTCGAAGATCCGCGAGCGGCACATCTTTGGCGGACTGCCGGTGCAACAGCGCTGCGAAAACCTGCTTTGCGGCGTGGCGGTGGTGGACGTTCGCAGCGGGCTGGAGGCGGGCTTCTTCGAGTTCACCGCCGGCTGCGAGGAGATCTACGAAGTCCAGTTCCTGCCCGGCGTCTTGCGGCCGATGATTCTCAATTTGGAGAAACCGGCGGCGCGTCAGGCGATGACCAATCCCGACTCGTGCTTTTGGCTGCGGCCCAGCAACGAGATTCGGGAACCGGCCCCGGTGTCGTTGGGGCCTGCGGTCGGCGAAGTGTCGAGTGCGTTGGCCGGCGGGTAGCCGTGCCGGAGCGATGATCGAATAACACTTGGAAATCAGAAGAATCGTCTAATTCCGAAACGTCGGAAATCTGGAAGAGGGGATGGTACCCATGTCTCTGCTACGAAAGCCGAAAACCCGTTCCGTCGGATCCGCCTGGGAGCGCCTGTGGAGCACTTTTACCCCCGGCGCATCGCAAGCCGACCGAACGCAAGCCCCGTCGCCTGATGATCGACCCCTTGGAAGAGAGGACGCTATTGTCGGTCTCTCCGGCGGGCATCGAGTCCAAGCTGATCGCCACCGGCGCTTCGATCAGTTCGGTGCACATGGCCGAGGACGCCAAGGGCGACTTCGTCGTCGTTTGGGCGCAGAACGACCAGACGAAGGATACCAACGGCAACACCGTCACCGATTCCAACATCTACGCGGAATACCTCACGAACGAGGTGCAAAGGATCGTCCTGCCTTCGGGAGTGCTGCAGAACACGGACAACAAGTCCAACACTTACGCCACGGTTTCGCTCATCTACGGCGGCGACGAAGTGCAATCGCTGGCGATCACCGCCACTACCGCCACAAACTTCGACCCCAAATTGGGGATCCCGAAGAACGCGGCCGACACGATTTCCGGAACGTTCAAGCTCGCCTATACCGCCGCCAATGGAACGACCTACACGACCGGCGCCATCCAGTTCAACGAAGCGGCATACGCGAATCGCCAGTGGACATCGACGCTGAAGGCCAACGTTACCACCACCACCGCTACGACGCTGACGATCAACGACAACACGCTGGCGATCGACGGCTCCTACGTCCTTCAAGTCGGCGCCGAGCGGATGCTGGTCACCAAGACCGTGGCGGGCACGTTGACCGTCCAGCGAGGCTACGGCGGCACCACCGCAACGACGCATTCGGCCGGGGACGCCGTGACGATCGTGTCGAATGACACCCTCGTTCAGGAAGCGTTGCGCAGCTTTGGGTACGACCAATAACCTGACGGAGTTGACCACCGTCACCGTTTCGGCCGTCGATTCGGAACATTACGCGATCGACTTCAACGACAACAACCCGGCCACGAATCTCAGCGTCAACCAGCTGCGCGTCACCGCCGCCGTCTGGGGCACTGGCTTTCTGCCTGCGGCGGAAGTCACCACGACCTCCCAACCGGTCACGATTCCGGGAATCAAGGTTTCTCCGACGAACGGGCAGCTCACCGCCCAGTCGATCGCGGATGCTTTCCAGCAGTTCTCCACGACCTTCTTCACCGCTTCGAACACTGGTATCGCGACGGTGACCGCCCCCGGCGTTTCGAACGTCACCACGCCGCTGCCGACGATCACCGTGACGCCGGTGCAGACGGCGGCCGATCCGAACGGCCTGCGAACGTTCAACATCGAGTTCACCGGCGACGCGTCCGACACGGTCGTGCCCTTGATGAGCGCTTTGGCATGGAACGATTCGGGCAATGCGATCGTAACGCCGACCACGGTCACCACAATCAAGCAGAACAGCGGCATTTTCCGCGTCAATCCCGAGGAACCCGACGATCCGTTCACGCAAAAGCTGGACTTGTTCAACCAGACGGCGCCGTCCGTGGCGATGGACGCGGCCGGCGACTTCGTCATCGCTTGGCAGAGCGAAGTCTCGAACTACGACAACCCGGGCAGCGTTACGGACATTTTCGCCCGGCAGTACACAACTGTCGGACTCGTCCCGTACACCCAGGACGTCACCTTTAGCCCCTTGGGCGCCAGCCCGAACTCCGGCACGTATGAACTGACGACCCCGAACGGAACCACCTCCCTAATCGCGTTTGACAGCTCGGACCTCGCGACGTCGGCCGCCAACCTGCAAGCCGCGCTTGACGTTCTTTATCCGTTGGGCGGGGTAACGGTGACCGTTATGTCGAGCGATTCGACTGGCAGCGTATTACGTGTGACTTGGGGGAGCGCGTACTCGACCCAGCCGATGACGCTGTTGACGCAGGCCGAGGACTCGACGGGCGCCGACATCGGGAGTCTAACGGCGACGGTTAGCGCGTCGAGCCCGGCGGAGATGGTCGTCGACATGAACCACGACGGCACGGCGGAAACGCTCGTTCAAGGCGTGCGCCCCGTCGATGCCTACGCTCCGTATTCCGCGACGTTGCCCGACGACGATCCGCTGAAGGTGGCGAGCGATCTCTACACGTTCCGCGTGAACGTGTACACCGCCAACGCCCAGACGAATCCGTCCGTCGGGATGGACGCCCTCGGCAACTTTACCATTGCCTGGACCGATCACGGGCAGCCCGTCAGCTACTTCAACGGCATCTACATGCGGCAGTTCAATTCGGACGGTTCGCCGAACGACGCAAGCGACGTGATGGTCAGCCCGGAAGACACGACGGTGCGCGACAATTCGAGCGTCGTGATGAGCGCCGACGGGCATGCGCTGGTCATGTGGGTTGCTGTTGGTGGTCCCGAGGTTTTTGGCATGATCTACGACGTAACCGGCACTGCGATGTCGACGACTCCAACGGACATCGCGCCCGCCTCTTCTGTGACCGCCTGCTTTGACGGCGAAAACAACATCGCCTTCTCGTTCACGATGAACGGCGCCGCCATTGGCGATGTGGATTACACCGGTTTACCGTCCGACAACGTCTACATGGAGGAATGCAGCACGGACATTTTCGTCGAGGCGGGGCAGGCAGGCGTGCCGCTCTATATCCTTCCGGCGCCGCCGATGCTACGCGCTCTGGAACGCGTCAACGACACCGGCCAGACATGGTTCGCCGGTATGCCGCCGTGGTGGGCCAACGACCAAGAGAACGGGCAGATCCTCATGGACCCGGACGGCGACTTGACCGTGGCTTACAGCGGCTTCGGCCCCGACACCAACGCGGATTTGACGTTCGACGTTACCGATCCGACCCTGCCTGCGGCCGTGCGACAACTCCGTATCGCCGCCAACAATCAACTGCAATCGCTGCTGGCTGCCTACGCGGCTGAAAGCGGCACCGGTTTGAGTGCTGCCCAGATCGCCTGGCTGAAGAGCGGATTGATAACCTTCCCCTTCGTCAGCCCCGGCGCCAACACGACTCACGTCACTCCCACGGATGTCGACAGTGCAATCGACGAAATCCTCCTCAACGCGCAAGCGCCCATCGCCAGCAACGGTCACGGCTTCACTGACCAAGAGGCTGGCCGTCTCCGCGCCATTCTCGAAGACGTCGTCAACCTGGACCGCGGCGAGGGGAGCGCCGTCATGTATTCGCAGTGGGACGCCGACCCAACGCTGCAAACGGGTCTTCTCGAAACCGACGACATTGTCAACAGCCAGCGCGACGGCAACAACGCGCAGTTCATTATCACGGTCGAAAAGACGGCTGCGCTGGGTACCGGCGGAAACGGCACACTTGACATCAGCATTTATGACGCGCTTACGGGGCAGACCCTTGACGGCGGCGCGGTTCCCGTTGCCATGACGCCGCATTACGCTGCGGACGGCACCACGATCCTTTACTATGACATCTCCGCCGGTGACGCCCAAGCCGCGATCCAAGCCGCCTTGGCCGCCAATCCCTACTGCATAGGACTGTATCAGGCGCAGGAGTTCGTGGTTCGTCAGATCACCGACACGGAAATGCAGTTTCGCACCGGAACGAAGTGGGACGTCAGCGCCACCCAAGTATTCGCTCCGACTTACGTCTTTGAAGTTTCGTTCATGGGCGACCTGCACGATACGCCGTTGGTGCTCACGGTAGCCGGCGGTGGGGTCGTGGCGAGCGGTGCCCCCTATGCTCAGGGCACGCCCAGCGTCCCCAACTCCAGCGGCTCTGTCGGTACGCCGCAGTACGACGCGATGGCCGGCATCACCCGCGAGGGCAGTTTCACCGTCACTTATCTACAGGACAATCTCGATGCCGCTGGAAACGTGGTTTCCACCGGAGTCTATTTTCGCGTTTATACCGAAGACACCGACACCGCCGGCCCCATCGTCACGGATACCACCCTGGTGAGTACTGACGGGAAAACCTCCAATTTGAACGTCAGCAACACCGCCACGCTCGCCAACCCCGTCAGCTACGCCGTCGTCAACGTTTCCGAAGCGTTGTACGACAACCTTACGAAGAACGGCAACGCCGCCAGCAATCCGGCCAACTACGTCTTGTACGATTCGACCGGCAAGGCGATCAACGGCGCCATTTCGGCAGGTCTGGTTCGGCCTCGACGAAGCGGCCAACCTGGCTCAGATGGCGGTGGACGACCCCGTTGACTACGGCCCCGGCGCCTTGCACGACTTTTCATCTCTCAGTTTGACGCCGAGCGGCAAGTATGAAATCGTCGTCGCCTTCGACGCCAACGGGCCGGCAAGCGGCGTGACGCCGCTCAGCACCGGCACCTACACGCTCACCTTGTTGACGCCTACCGCGGGAACGACCAGGAATCCCGCCGGCACGACTGGAGTCACTGACGTCGCCGGCAACTATCTCAGCTATACCGGTTACAACACGGCGGGATCCAATTATAGCGTCACGTTCGCGATCGCCGTCACCAGCGACACGACCACCGACAAGAGCGGAGCCGAGATTCTCGTCAACCAGACCACGGCCGGCGTGCAAACGACGACTTCCACCGGCGTGAATGCCGTCGGCGATTCCGCCAGCACGCGCAGCGTCGCTTCCGACGACAAGGGCGACTACGCCGTCGTATGGCTCCAATACGCCGCCGACGGCACGACCGACGTCTACATGCGGCTCTTCAACAGCATCGGCAACCCGCTGAGCAACGAAACGCTGGTCAACTCCACCTTCACGGCGGGCAATCAGACTGAACCCTCGGTGGCGATGGACGCCGACGGCGATTTCGTGGTCGTATGGGCCAGCCAGGGCGAAGACCCCAACGGCAGTTGGGGAATCTACGGCAAACGGTTCAGTTACGACTCGACCCAACCGAACAATCTCAAGGCCGGCGGCGAGTTCCGCGTCAACACCATCACCACCAACGATCAACTCTCGCCCGCGGTGGCAATGGACAGCTATGGCGATTTCGTCGTCGTCTGGGCCTCGCAAGCTCAATCGTACAGCTATTTCAACACCATTAAGGGACAAATCTACGACCTCGACGGCAACGCGATCGGCACCGAATTCCCGTCAACTCGCTGGGAACGTCCCCAGCACCGGATTGACCGCCAGCAACAACCTGCTGCATCCGTCGATCGCCATGAGCAGCGTGGGAACGTTTGTTGTGGTGTGGACCGACGTCGTCAGCCAAACGAACAACATCGCCACCAACAGCATCGTTGTGGGCGACGCGTTCCTGTGGAGTTCCACCGGAGTCGGCGTCTCCACCGGACCGTTCCAAATCAGCGTCGGAAACAACCAGTTCATCGCCGACGGCCAGGCCATTCAAAACGATCGTTTGGCCGCGCAAGCCTTCTTGGCAAGCAACGCGCAGGTGGCAATGAACTCCTCTGGCAACTTCGTCGTGACCTGGGAAGCCTACCAGGACAACGATTGGATCGACGCTTTCGAACCGATGGTCAACAGTTACGGCGTCTACTATCGCCAGTTCGTCTACGACGGCGGAACGGGTACATTTACCCCGGTAACCCAGGTGGACGAGCAGGCCAACCAAGTCGTCACCGCCTTGGATCCAAATCAGTTCTACTCGATGGCGCAATCGGCGCTTTACTACGGCGACCAGTTGAGTCCGTCGGTCAGCATGGACTTGGACGGCGATTTCGCCATTTCGTGGGACGGCAACGGATCGAGCACGACGACTCCTTTGACCCCCGAAAACCTGGCGACGGCCTACGATCAAGACACAAGCGGCGTGTGGGTGCGGACCTTCCACGCAACGCAAGTAGGCGATACGGCAAACCCGGCAGTCAGCACGGAATGGCGGGTCAATTCCACCGGTCAAGGCATTCAGGAGAGTTCGTCCGTCGCCATGACCCCCGCCGGCGCGTTTGTCGTCGCCTGGTCCGGCAAGGGGACCGGGGACTCGCAGGGCGTCTTTTCCAAAATCTACAAATCGCCGACCGATACCGCCGGCCCGATCGTTTCCGATTGGCTCAACGCGGACGGAAGCCGCTGGAAGGACGCCGAAACGCTCACGACTACCCCCGCTACGCTTACCCTGGTGTTCGACGAGGCAATGTACGACAACGCCGCCCACACGGGCGACGCCGTCACCAACCCGGCCAACTACACGCTTACGAAAGACGGGAAGGACGTGTCGGCGGGCATCAAGAGCGTCACGTACCAGTTGAATCCGACGACAAACAAGTATCAGGCCGTCGTCACATTGGATCCTCTCGCGGTACGCACCGCGGACGGCGATCCGACCACGATCCCCACGATGACGCTGCTGTTGGCCAACTTTTATAAGACGGCCATTACGCTTACCGTAAACGCCGCCGCGGCCGCCGCGTTCCCGAAGACCGGCCCCTTCACGATTATCGTTGGCACCGAGCACATGCTGGTCACCGCGGGGTGGGGCACCACGACGTGGACCGTCACCAGAGGCACGGACGGCACGACGGCTTACAATCATGGCAAGGGCTCGGCGATTCTCCTGAGCACGGGGTTGACCGCGGCCGTCGGACTCAACGATACCACCATCAGGGTGGATGCGGCGACTGCCGCCTCGTTCCCGAGCACCGGCCCGTTCACAATTTCCATAGACAACGAGGACATGCTGGTCACCGGCGGCTTCGGCACCACGACGTGGACCGTCACCCGAGGCGTGGAAGGCACGACGAAGGCGACTCACGCGGCCAAGGCGTTGATTACCCTTTTGGACACGACTCTGCCCGGCGGAACCTACATCCTGACGGCGCTTGCCCCGGTTCTCGGCGGGGCCAGCGGGCTGACCGACGTGGCGGGCAATCCGCTGAATAGTTCGGGTACGAATCCGGCGGGCTCGAATTCCCAACGCTCGTTCGTCATCAGCAACGCCACCGATCCGGCCGTCGTCATACCTCCGGAACCGCCGCCCCCGCCCGACCCGCCCCCGCCGTCGGACAAGCTCACGTGGAACCCCATCGACACGCAGGACGTTCTGGTCAATCAAAGCACTGCGGTCAACCAAACTACCATAGCGGGTCAGTCGGTCGCCACGGACGACAACGGCGATTTCGTCGTTACCTGGACGCGACAAGAGCCGATGTTGAACCCGGACGGCTCGCCCGTGCTCGATCCCGGAACCGGCGAGGCGATGACCGGCACGAACGTCTACGCCCGCTATTTCACGCAGGACGTGCAGCGGATCACGCTGCCGGCCGGAGTGCTCACCAACGTTCTCTCCGGCAACACTTATGGGATGTTCTCGATCAATTATGGCGGCAACGACGTCCAGCAACTCGCGTTTAGCGAGGCGACCGGCGGATTTGGCATCGTAGGGACGTTCCAACTGAGCTACACGGATCCGACCACGAAGGTAGTTTCCACCACTATCCCGATCTATTACGACGAGTCTCAATTCGGCACGGCGGAGTCGGCGACCATGGCCTCCGCCGTCGGCGTTACCGACACCACGATCGACATGTCGAAGGTCGAGAAGCCGCCGATGAGCACGACGCCCTTCTTCATTTCGATCGGCAACGAACGGATGTTGGTGACGAACATCGACCCGCTGACCGGACTGTGGACGGTGCAGAGGGGAATGGAGGCGACCGCTCACCAGGTCGGCGAGACGATCACCATTTTGGACACGGCCGGGCAGATGCAAGAAGCGTTGCAGCTGCTGGGCAGCGATTTGGCCGACGTCGTCGTCCAGGCTACCGACGCAAAGACTTTCACCATCAGCTATGGCAACGCCTCGCAAGGCCGGGTCGAGCCGCTGTTGCAGGTCGTCAACGCCGACTATTCCAGCGGATTCCTGCCGGCGGCGCTGGTCACCGTGCAGAACCGGCCGTTGACGATCGGCACCTCGTCGACCGGCGCGCCGACCATCCCGGTCTCGCCCACCAACGGTGCACTGACCGCCGCGGCCATTCAGCAGGCGTTCCTGTCGACTCAGCAAGGCTACTTGGCGCCTCTCGACAACCCGATGGACAACGGGCCGGACGACTCGCCGCAAACGTTGACCTCCTCGGTGAAAGTGATCGTCACGCCGGTCAAGACGGCCGACGATCCGAATGGCTTGAGAACCTTCGACATCACGTTCACGGGCGACGAGGCGTACAAGGACTTGCCGCAGTTGGTGATACCGGCGGGCCAAGTCATCGACGAGTCCCACAACGTGCTGAACACGACAAGCCTCACGGCGGTCATCAAGAAGGAGAGCAGCCCCGAGTTCCGCGTGAACCCCGAGGTTCCCGTCGATCCCTTCCAGATTCAGCCGGACGAGAACACTGCGCCGGCCGTTGCCATGGACGCCGACGGAAGTTTCGTGATCTCCTGGACTTCGCAAGTGTCGAATCTCGCCAACTACAGCAGCGATACCGACATTTTCGCGCGGCGGTTCGAGCCGGTGGGATTCGTCCAGACGTCCAGCGCGCTCTACCAAAGCGCTTGGCAAGTGGACACGAACAACGACGGCGTCCCGGACACGATCATTCAAGGCGTTCGTCCCGTGGTGACTCCGATCCCGTACAATTCGCTCCTGCCGCAGGACATTCAGGTTCCCGGCGACCTCTACACCTTCCGCGTCAACACCGACACGACCAATGCCCAGGACGAGTCGGCGGTTGCCATGGACGATGCGGGCAACTTCGTCATCGCCTGGGCCGGCACGGGGCAAGACCTGAGCTTCTTCAACTCCATTCATGCCCAACAGTTTGCTCACGACGGCACGCCGCTCGGCCAAGAGATACTCGTCAATCATTATGATTCCGACGAACACTTTGACCCCGCCGTGGCCATGAGTTCGGATGGACACTGGCTCGTCACGTGGGACCACTTCACCTCAGCCACCCTCAATGACGTCTACGCCCGCGTCTACGACGCCCAGGGCAACACGCTGTTCGATTACGCCAACCCGAACAACAACGGCGTTTGGATCCAGAGCACCGCAACGGCCACTCCCACGCCGACGGCCACGTTCGACGAGAATGACGACTTCGCCATCTCCTGGACACAATACCGCGACAACGATTTGATAGCCGAAACTACTCCGGAGCAGGCCGGAGTGTACTTCCGAGAGTACACGCTGAAGGGCCTGACTATGCCCGGCGGCGCGGTTGTGGCCCCGGGCTCGCCTATACGCCCGGATGAACGCGCCAACAGCGCGGTGAGCGCCGGCGGCGCCATGATCGGATTGAACCCGGACGGCTCCATCGCAACCTGGCCTCTGCCGCAAGACAACGGCCAGATCGTCATGGACGCCGACGGCGATCTGACGGTGAGCTACGAGGGCTTCGGCCCCGACACGGCGCAATTGGCTTCGTCGGGCTCGGCCTCGCTGACGATGCAGCAGATGCTCTCGCAGCCGCAGAATGCCGACTTGCTGGCCGCCTGGCCGGAACTCGCCTCGCTACAGCTTCCCTACGGCGGCGACAACGACCAGGATCCCGACAGCGAAATCGAGGAAGTGCTGATCCACGCGCAGAAGGACTACGGATTCACGGACGAGCAGCTCGGACGCCTGGATTCGATCATGAGTCTTGCGCTCGGATACACCCGCGGTGAAGCCAACGGCGTGATGTATACTCAGTACGATGCCGCCCCGGGCTACGGGGCGCTGAACGTCTTGGAGAGCGACGACATCGTCAACGACCAGCGCGACGGATCGAACACGCGGCTCGTGATCGCGCTCGACCGAGATATCACTTCGGGCAATTTTATCATCACCGTTCAGAACGGCAGCGCCGATCCCAATGCCACGGCCGTCACGATTACCCCGGCCTACACGCCCGGCAACAACCCCGTGATCGACCCGAACGGCACGGTAAACAACATCTTGGCCGCGCTGCGGTCCGTCACGACCGAACTCGGCGTGAACTGGCCGTTGCCCAACGAGGATAGCCCCGTTACCGTCCGATTGATGAGCGCGGCGGAGGTCCAGGAACGCGAGGGCACGTACTGGGATCTCGGGCTCGCCGCGCAAGCCAACACGCTGTGGTTCTTCGAGATTGATTTCATCGGCGAAGCCCACGACACGGCGATCACCGTCGCGCCGCCAAACTATCCGTGGAACAATCTCATGCTCCCCAATTCGGTGCCCGCGCCGGCTCCGAATTTCGTCACCGAAACACAGGGGAGCAACGGCACGTCGCAGCACGATGCGTCGATCGCCATGACGCCCGACGGAAGCTTCGTCGTCGCCTGGACGCAGGACGACACCGACTCGGCCGGCAATCCGACGAACCAGAACGTCTACTACCGCGTTTACACGCAATCGGTCAACACGGCCGGGCCCAAAGTCGCCGACGTCAATGCCTCTGCCAGCACCGGCGTGACCATTCAAACCACATCGGGCGTCCTCGAACTTCCCGGCCAAACCGTCATCGACCCCAACGCCGCCGTCCACGTCGACGGCGGAGTGCAGCATCTCATCGTCTCCTTCGACGAGCCGATGTTCGACAACGCCACGCATACCGGCGACGCGGTGACCAATCCGGCCAACTACAAACTGCTGCTCAACGGCGTCGAACTCAAGGGCGCCGTCGTAAGCGTCCAATACGGAATGAACGAGGCGGCCGATCTGGCTCAGATGGCGTCCGACAACCCGACGCTCTACGGCCAGTATTCGGACCTGAACGCCCTGCCGACGAATCACTACGAGGCCGTGGTGACCATCGACGGTAACGTGGGCGCGACGGGCATTCAGTCCTTGGGCAAGGGCGACTATACGCTCGAAGCGATCGCCCCCGTGGCCGCGACATCGACCACGCCCGCGCAAAATGGTTTGCGCGACGTTGCCCTCAACCCGTTGGGGAGCAATGGCTTCGTGCCAAACGGGAAGAACTATTCCCTGTCGTTCTCGGTCGTGATGGATCAGCCCGACACTCCGGTGACCACGTCCACGGCCACCAATGGCCGGACGTATCCCGAATCGCCCGGCGCCGTGGCCGTCAACGGTGACGGCGATCACATCGTGGTCTACACCGCCAAAGACCCGGCCACGGGCCTGGATCGCGTCTACGTGGCGATGTACAACGCCGATGGTTCCCCGTCGGCGCTGAAGCCGGCGGCGTTTGCGGTGACGCCGACGGTTGCGGCGGGCGTTAGCCAGCGCTATGCCACGGTCGCCTGCGACGGCGACGGCGACTTCGTGGTCACCTGGAGCCAGTTCGGCACCGACGGATACTCCGACGTCTACGGCTGTCGCTTCAATTCGGCCGGCATCGCCCAGGTGACGAGCTTTACGAATGCGGACGGCTCCTTCCGCATCAATACTTACACGACCAACAATCAACAATGGTCGAACGTGGCGATGGATACGGCGGGCAATTTCGTCGTCACCTGGTCGAGCTACGGACAGGAGGACAATGGGCAAGGGGGCCTCGGCTACGGCGTCTACGCCCGGCGATACGACTCCTTCGGCGACCCCTTGGCTTCCGAATTCCAGGTGAACGTCACCACGGCGGGCAATCAGCAGGACTCCACGGTATCGCTGTCCGACAGCGGTGTCTTCGTCGTTGCCTGGGAGAGTTCGCAAGATGGCGTGAACAACGACATCTTCGCCCGCGTCTTCAACGCCGACGGATCGCCGCGTCTAGCTCCGTCGCCGCAGGACTCGCCGCAGGGAAGTCCGCTGGCGAGCGAAGTGCCGGTGCTTGTCGATAATGATCCAACGGTCCAAGCCGATTTCACCGCCGGTAACCAGATATACCCTGACGTCGCGATGAACTTGGCCGGCACCAGTTATGTCGTCACGTGGCAGAGTTCTGGCCAGGACGGCAGCGGATGGGGTGTTTACAGCCGGACATTCCAGGTCAACGTCCCCGCGACGAAGACGTACCTCAAGCAGGACGGCAATGAAATTCCCGATCCCACCATTTCGGGGCACGAATTCACGTCGGAACTCCAAATCGGCGACAATATCCGTATTCAGGATATCACGGTCACGCTGAATATTGTGACTCCGAACCCGAGCGACTTCACGGTTTGGCTGACGAGTCCCGACGGCACGGTTGTCCAATTATTCGACCGTCCCGCGCCTGGATATCCGGGCGCGAACTATACCGGCACGATCCTCAGCGACCAGGGGGCAACAAGTATCCAGGATCCTAATGCCACGACGAACCCTGCCCGTCCGCCATTCACGGGCACGTATCGCCCGGAAGAACCCCTGTCGGGTTTTGCCGGTGAAACTGCCGACGGGACGTGGACTCTGCATATCCAGGACCACTTTAACCACAACCCGGTCGATCAATTCGGCTTCCAGCCGCAAGACAACCAGTTTCTGGTTTCGTGGGGGTTGACGATTAAACCCGCACAGTCCTCATCGATTATCCGCGTGAATGCGACGACCGCTGGCGACCAAGAGTACCCATCCATCGCAATGGCGTACGACGGCAGTTACACCATCGCCTGGAGCGGCAACGGCAGCCAGATCAATCAGGCCGACACATCGGGCGTTTTCTACCAGCGGTACGACAGTTCCGGCAACACCTTCGGTGGCGAAACCCGCGCGAATTACTCGACGGGCGGAAATCAGTGGATACCCTCGATCGGCAGCGACGCGGCGGGCGACGTGGTGATTGTCTGGACGGGCGACAGCGGCCCAGGCGCCACAAGCGTATACATGGCAATGAACTCCCATCCCGACTCGAACGTCGGGCCGATCGTCACGGACGTGCTGGCGCCGAACGGCGCCGGCACGCTTAGCCGAGTGTTGGACGGCGGCGTGGTGCTCTTGCCCAATTCGAATCTCGCGACGTTGGCCGTCGAGTTCGACGAGAACCTGGACTCGCTGGCCG
Source organism: uncultured Planctomycetia bacterium (assembly GCA_963719005.1). Lineage (GTDB taxonomy): Bacteria > Planctomycetota > Planctomycetia > Pirellulales > Thermoguttaceae. The sequence continues at coordinate 134,884 of CAVRAR010000006.1, read as the reverse complement.
ATCCGCAGACAACGCTGGCGGCGCAGATCACGTCTACCGCCACGACGATTCACGTCGCGTCTGCCGCCGGATTCCCGACCAGCGGCCCGTTCACGATCGTCGTCGAACAACGAACAGATGGTGGTGACGGCCGGCTTCGGCACCACGACGTGGACCGTCACCCGCGGCGCGAACAGTACGCTGAATGTGTTGCACGCGCTCGGCGCGACGGTCGTTCTCCTGGTCGATCCCGTCATGTACGCCCACAGCGTCCTGAACCCTCTGAACTGGTCGCTGTTCTGTAATGGGAGCGACATCACCGGCGCGATCAACTCCATATCCTTCGGACTCGACCCGACAACCAACAAGTGGGTAGCCACGCTGACGCTCAGCGCCAACGGAATCTCCGGCGGCACGGGCACCCTGTCGGCCGGCAACTACACGCTCGTGGCGCACGACACCATCTGGGACACGTCCTACAACTATGACGTGACGAGCGGCACGTATTCCGGCATTGCCCTCGATGGCGATTTTGATGGCGTGCCGGGCACCAATCCAGGCTACAGCCCCGTGACCGGGAAAACGTATTCTAGCCAACCGGGATATAGCATCAGCTTTACCGTATCCACGACGTATAGCAACGGTTCGGAAAACCTCGTCAATAGCCCGAGCAACACCGGCTACGACCAGGAGACCTCCGCGGTTCTCGGCACCGGTACTGCCCGCGAGCAGACCACGCGATCGGTCGCCATGGATCACAGCGGCGATTTCGCCGTGGTCTGGACGAGCTACGGCGAAGACGATCCGAGCGACCCGTTTGGCGGCGGCGTATACATGCGGATGTACGATCGCAACAACAATCCGTTGACGAACGACGTTTTGGTGAACACGTATACGAAGGGCGACCAGTCTGACGCCACGGTGGCGATGGACGCCGACGGCGATTTCGTGGTGGTTTGGCAAAGCCAGGGGCAGGATCCCGACGGAAGCTGGGGGATCTATGCCCAGCGATTCAATTCGGTGGGCCAAAAAGTCGGCGGCGAGTTCCGCGTCAACACCAATTACACCAACGATCAAACGAATCCCGCCGTCGCCATGGACGACTACGGCAACTTCGTCATCGTTTGGGCGACAACCGGTCAGCCGTACAGCTACTTCAACGACGTCCGCGGCCAAAGGTTTGACGCCAACGGCAACCGCGTCGGCAGCGAAATGCTCATCAACTCGGTCAACATCCCCGGCACGAGCACGGTGCCCGGCAGCAACGAAGTCAATCCGTCAGTCGCCATGAACGACAGCGGCTATTTCGTGGTCACCTGGGACGAGGTGACGCAGCAAACCAACGGCGTGGTCACGGACACGGTCGTTGACGGCCGGGTGTTCGACAGCAACGGCATCGCGCAACAGGTGCAAGGCACTAATCAGGGCCAACTCCAGAGCGGGGCATTGACTGAATTCCAAGTAAACGTCGGCGATGGCGGTTTCGCCTCCGATGGCACGCACACGCCGAAACTACCGGCGCTCGGCGGCGTGCAGAGCAATCCCACTGTCACCGATACGGATCGCACGGCCCGCAACTCGCAGGTGGCTATGGATAGCGCCGGCAACTTCATCGTTGTCTGGGAGGCGTTCGAGGACAACGACGTTGACGACGCTCCGCCCGAGAGCTATGGCATCTACTCCCGCCGCTTCGACATCGGCACTGCCGGCGGTAACACCGCGTGGGTGGCCGCATCGGCCGAGGATCAGCAGGCCAACGTCACCATTACTAGGCCCGACGACGCGGCTTTCGAGGCGATGACACCCGAGCAGCAGGCCGCTTACTTGCGGTTCGCCGGCGACCAGGTGAATCCCTCGATCGCCATGGACGCCGACGGCGACTACGCCATTGCCTGGAACGGCAACGGCGCCACACCGAATCCGATCGATCTGCAAGACCCGGCACTACAGAGCGACGTGGATACGGCGGGCGTGTGGATTCGCTTCTTCCACGCGGAAGACCCGCTGGCCCCCGGCGATTTCGAGGCAGTGACGACGCAAATGCGGGTGAACACGACTGTGGCCGGGTCGCAGCAATTCCCCAGCCTGGCCATGACGCCCGACGGCGACGTCGTCGCGGTTTGGAGCGGCAACGGTGTGGGCGATCAGCACGGCATCTTCTACCGCCGCTACGACGAACTGACCGACACTGCCGGCCCCATCGTGTCCGGGCTCCTCTTGCCGGGCGGCAAGGCGGTTTCGGGAGCCACCCAAGTCACCCAAGCTCTACAGGCCATCGTCGTCGTCTTCGACGAAGCGATGTACGACAATGCGACGCACTCCGGCAGCGCCGTCACCAACCCCTTGAACTACCAGCTCCTGAGAAACGGCAGCTTGATCTCCGGTGGCATCAGCCAAATCTACTACGGACTGGACGAGGCCAACCAACTAGGCTCGCAGTACGGGCTGAACATTCCTCGGCTGAACAAGTATGAGGCCGTGCTGATCGTGGACGGCAACGGATCGGGTCCGGGCGCAGTGCCCCTTTCCGATGGTCAGTATCAGATCGTGTCGCTAAACTCGCTCCACGACGCGGCCGGCAACCCCTTGCGAAGCACCGGATTTTTGCCAAACGGTCAGGGCACGTTGGGTACGATCAATATCACCATACCGACCGGCCAAGAGACGAAGGTCAATTCCGACGCCGCCTACTCGAACACGACCTACGGAAAGTACACCACCGCCGACACGGCCAACGCGGTCGCCGCCGACGCCGACGGCGATTACGTCGTCGCCTGGACCGACACGACGCCGGGCAATCAGGGTGTATGGGCCAAGATGTACCAGCAGACCTCGACGCCCAACGCCGACGGTTCGCGGAGCACCTCGGTCACCGCCTTGAAAGAGATGCAGATTTCGGCCGATCCCAATGCCAGCGACATTGCCGTCGCCCGCGACACCGACGGCGACTTCGTCGTCACCTGGTCGTCTTGGAACGCGACCACCGATTGGGACATTTACGCCCAACGCTTCGACGCCTCCGGCCAGGCGAAGGGAGGCATCTTCCGCGTCAACTCGACTACCGCCAGCACCCAGCGATATTCGGCGGTGGCGATGGACGCCCAGGGCGACTTCGTCATCACCTGGCAAAGTCTGAACCAGGACGGCAGCGGCTATGGCATCTACGCCCAGGTGTACAACGCCCTCGGCAGCGCCGTCGGCGGCACCAACGAGACGCAGGCGATCGACTTCTCGAACGGTTTCGCGGGCACGTTCCGCCTGCGGTGGGACAACGACGACAACTCGGCCACGCCCGACCTCGTATCGGCGCCGATTTCCTACACCGGCAACGCCGCCACCACGGTTGCGGCCGTTCAGGCTGCGATGACCGGCATGGGCGCGGACGTCAACGTCGCGTCCAACGGTCTGACCGAGATTCTGATCCAGTATACCGGCAATTCGGGCAATTCGGACCAACAGCCCGTCTGGATCTCGCCCGACGACGTGGTGAAAACCAGCGGCGGCGCGACGGCGCAAGTCACGACAAAGACCGTCACGGACGGCGTCAGCGGCGAGGTCCAGGTCAACGAGACGACCGCCGGCGACCAGATTTCCCCCGCCGTCGCCATGGACGCTCAAGGCAACTTCATCATTACCTGGACAAGTTACGGCCAGGACGGCGACGACGCAACTCAATCGAGCATCTGCGCCAAGCGATTCACGAGCCCCAGCTATGTCTGGAGTTCGCAGAACGTCGCTGCCGGAGTAGACGATACGCCGGCCACCCCCGGTGACATGAAGGTCGACACGATCGACAATCCGGAAAACCACGTCGTTCCGCCGGGATCCGGGTACGACGCGATCTGCCAAGTCAACAGCGACGACGAAGGGTCAAAAGCCCTGGGCTCCGGCGAACTGTTGGTCGGCGGCAACGACACGACCGGCTACTGGGTGTTGACGGCCGCCCACGTCGTCTTCTCGGAAAGCAGGCACGTGCCGCTTATGCCGGCGGACATTACCTGCACATTCCTGACGTCTGACTTCCCCAACGGCGTGACCGTGCAGGCCGACCAGGTCATCGTCAACCCGGGCTACATCGACGACGACCACTTCCTGTTGGGCGACGATCTCGCCTTGGTTCATCTCCCGGCGGTCGATGCCGCCGGCCACGCCATTCCGGCCAGCGCCAAGACCGAGGCCATGCAGATCTACACCGACTCGAACGAGGTTGGCCAAACGTACCATTTCCTCGGCTACGGCCAAGTCGGCAGCGGCCTGACCGGCACCTTCACGGCTCAACCGACCACCACCACCCTGCACGAAGGCTGGAACGTCTTCGACACCACCGGCGTAACGATCGGATTCGAAAGCACTCAGTTGTGCGCCGACTTCGACGACGGCACCGCGCTGCACGACGCCTTCGGTTCCATATTCGGCATCAATGACACGGATGCGACGCTTGTCGCACAGAAGAAAGAGGCCATCACGGACCACGGCGACTCCGGCGGACCGGCGCTGATCGACGGCAAGATCGCCGGAATCGAGTCCGGCGGCACCCCGATAGATCCGAGCCCGCCAGACATCGACGGCAGCCTAGACTCGAGCTTCGGCGAGCTCGATGTCGAAACGCGCATATCGTCGTTTGCCTCCTGGATCGACAGCTTCACCAACTGCCTCGGCGGCAATCAGGTTATCCCAGGAACCGAATTCGTCGTCACCAAGAATGACGTCATTACTCCGCAGTACGACCCGCAAGCCAATGAAATTCCTTATCTTCTCCTGGATAACGAGACTGGAAACCAAAGCCAATCTTCGGTGGCCATGGACTCGTCGGGTGACTTCGTCATCGCGTGGACCAGCTACGGGCACGACGGGGTGGGCAACGGCGCCGGCGCCGGCGTCGACGGCCAGAACGGCATCTTTGCCCGCCGCTACAACGCCGACGGCAGCATGGCCAGCGACGCGTTCCAGGTGAACCAGATCGCCCAAGGTCAACAACAGCATCCGAAGGTCTCGATGGACGCCTCGGGCGACTTCGTCGTCACTTGGGAGGGCAACCAAACGGGCAGCTACGACATCTATGCGCGTCGCTACGCCCGCACCAGCCTGGTGAAATACGCCCAAGATCTCGCCACTACCGCGCTGGTGTGGAGCGGCGAAAACTCGACGTACATGACCGATACGATGACCGTCAACGCGTGGGAGGTCGACATCGATCCCTCCGATAATGCCCCAATGCCGCCGCAGCCCTATGGCGCGCTCATTCTCCAAGTCAACAACGGTGCGATCGGCGGAGAAATTCTGGTCAATTCCACGACCGATGGCGATCAGCGTTTCCCGAGCGTGGCGCTCGACGCCGCCGGCGACGCTACGGTCGTTTGGAGCGGCAACGGAACAATGCAGGGTCAGGAAGACCCGCAAGGCGTCTTCTACCAACGCCTCGCTCAGACGAGCGACACTGCCGGCCCCACCGTGGGCGAAGTGTTGAACGTCACCGGCAGCGGCTCGACGACGACGGTTCAGCAGTTGATGAACAACTCGACGCTGCTCAGCGGACCCTCCAAGCTGATTATCACCTTCAGCGAAGCCTGCTCGATCCAAAACGGCGCCACCGGGATCCACAGCATTCTGAACCTGGGCAACTGGCAGTTGAGCAACAACGACGGCACCATTGTCGGCGGCGTTTCCAGCGTCCAATACGGCTGGAACGAAGCCTATAATCTCGGCTTGGAATCCACGGCCAGCGACAAGTGGGAGGCCGTCATCACGCTCGACGGCAACCCGAACGTCGCGGGCAACCAGGTGCCTGGCGCCGGCAGCTACAAACTAACGATTTCGTCCGCCGTGCAGGATACCTTCGGCAATGCCTTTGACGGCGGCTACACCGGCACGTCGGCCACCGCCTACCACTGGGCGTTCACCGTCGCCGGCAATTCCAGCCCCGTTCCTGTCGGCGGCAATACCACTCCTCCGGGCGATCCGGCGACTGGCGCGACCGACATTCCCGTCAGCAGTCAGTACACCCAGTTGCCCGCCACGGTTTCTCAAGTTACCTGGGATCCAAATGGCAACCCCGCCGAGGTGGATACAACTCCAGCCGTGGCCTCCGACGCGGCCGGCGACTTCGTAGTCGTCTGGGATCGCATGATGAACACCTGGGATCCTACGGCCCAGGTCTACAAAAACGATTTGGACGTTGAGGTCCAGCGGTTCAACAAATTCGGTCAGGCGCAAGGCGGCGAATTCACGGCCAATACGCACGCCAAGGTCATCGACAATCAGAACGTAACCACCTTCGCCTTCAACGGCGACCAAACGGAGGGCACCGTCGCCATGGACGCGTCCGGCGACTTCGTGGTCGTTTGGGCGGGTACGGGTTACGACGCAAACGGCAATATCCTCGACGCCTCCGGCATCTTCGCCCAAATCTACGACAACAACGGCAAAGCCGTGGGCAGTCCCTTCCTCGTCAACCAGACGACCGCCGGACCCCAGGACGACCCGGCAGTGGCGATGGACGCCAACGGCGACTTCGTCGTCACCTGGACCAGCGCCGATCCAAGGGATCCGGACGGCGGCGTCTTCGCCCGACGATTCAACGTTCAGGGCGTGGCGTTGACCGGCGACATCCAGGTCAACACGACGACGGCGAACCGCCAGGAGAACTCCGACGTCGCCATGGACGGCAGCGGCAACTTCGTCGTGGTATGGCAGAGCGACCAACAGGACGGCAACTCCTGGGGCGTCTTCGGCCGGAGGTTTGCCGCCAATGGAATCGCGCTGAGCGGCGAAATGGCGATCAACACGTACACCACGAACACGCAGGACAACCCGGCCATCGCCATGGACCCCGCCGGCGATTTCGTGGTCGCCTGGCAGAGTTTCGGCCAGGACGGCGACGGATACGGCATCTATGCCCGGCGGTACACTGCCGCCGGCGCCGCCAAGGATGCAAACGAGTTCCGCGCCAACGTAAAGACGACGGGCTGGCAGATCACGCCCGACGTCAGCATGGCCAACAACGGTATGTTCACGATCACGTGGTCGGGCTACGGACAGAGCAGCGTGATCCCCAGCGATCCCACGCAGGCCACAGTGGACTACGGAATCTACGCCCACATGTATAACGCCAACGGCACCGACTACCGGAGCACGGCCACAAACAATATCCTGGGCGAGTTCCAAGTCAATTCCACCCCCGTGGGCGCCCAATCGCCGGCCGACGCGGCTACCGTTGCCGGAAACGTGACGCCCGCCATCTCCTACGGCGGCAATGGCACCACGCTCAGCATCACCTGGGCCGCACCCCAATCCTGGATAGACAACTCCAACAACAACAGCGTACAGAACTACGATCGAAAGATCTACGCAAGGGTGATTGTTCCGGGCTCCGAGGGCCCGTTGCAGCAAGTCGTTCTCCCGAGCCCGACGATCAGCAGCGTGGGCATCTCGCAGACGAGCGGTAAGATCAGTTGGAACGTTGTCGACCCCGCCGGCATGTCGGGCTGCACGCTGAAGATCGACGGCAAGGCTATGTCGGGCATCGGCGGCCCCTATACCGCCACGTCCGGCTGGAACTACTCGGCCTCCTACGGCTCGCTCGGCGGCGGCACACACTCCTACGCGATCACCGCCACCGACAAGGGCGGCCGCTCCTCCACTCTCAACGGCACTTTCAGCCTGTCTGGCACAACCACGGTGGGACCGACGATCGGCGGTGTGGCGACCTCCTCGGCGAAGAAAATGATCAGTTGGAACGCCGTCGATTCCAACGGCGTTGCCGCCACGTCGATCAAGATCGACGGCACTACGGTGCTGAAAGTCAACGGCCCCTACACGGCCTCGTCCGGCGTCAACTTCTCGGCGTCGTACGGAGCGCTTCCGGCCGGCAACCACAGTTACTCCATCGTCGCCACCGACAAGGCCGGCAACGCCTCGACCTTGCAGGGCACGTTCAACGTGCCCGCCCCCGACGGCAACGGCCCGACGATCAGCGGCGCGGTCGTGTCGCTGACAAAGGACGTCATCACGTGGAACGCGGCCGATCCCGACGGCATCGCCAGCGTCGCTCTGACGATCGATACTTTCCCCGCGTCGAAGATCTACGGCCCATACGCGGCCGCGTCCGGCTTCAACTACTCGGGCGTGATGGGTTCGCTCGGGGTCGGCGGCCACAACTACGTCATCACCGCAACCGATAAGGCCGGCAACGTCTCCACCTCCAGCGGCACCTTCACCCTCGACACTCCCATTGTCGGCTCCGGCCCGACGATCAGCGGCGTGGTCGCGTCGCTGGCGAAGAGCAAGCTCACTTGGAACGCCGCCGATTCTGACGGCGTGGCAAGCGTCGGCCTGACGATCGACGGCGGCGCCGTGTCGGGCATCAACGGGCCCTACGCCGCCGCAGTCGGCGCCAATTACTCCTGGGGATTCGGCTCGCTCGTATCCGGCACGCACAACTACGTGATCCGCGCCACCGACAAGCTCGGCAACGTGTCGACCTCCAGCGGTTCGTTCACCACCGGGTCGTCGGGCTCCTCGATGAGCGCCCTGTACGCGGGCGTCAGCCTATCCGCCCTGTCCAGTTCGGCCAAGCTGGCTTCGGTGTACGACGATCTCGACGCGTTGGCGGCGAGCACGCAGTCCGGGTCGAACGACAGTGCCAAGGCCGTGGACGCGGTCATGGCCGCCTACTAGTGCGACGTTCAGTAAGTCCTTACCGGCGAGAAACGCCCCCCGATTGCAATCGGGGGGCTTTGAAAAGCGGCAAGGACTTGCTGGAGGCCGGACTAGTGCGCATTTTTCAGCCAGCGTGTGCCACTGCTTGGCACAAGCAGTGCAGGGGCACCACGTCGCCTCCGGCACTGCTTCTGCGAAGCAGTGGCACACTGTCGGGGGCGGAAGACGGCGCAAGAAAACGGCTGGCCCCCGGCGAAATCACCGGGGGCCAGACGACGCCGTGGACACAGTTCCGCTCGTACACTAGAAGTTGTACGTCAAGCCGAAGAACGCGCCGTGCAGAACCAGGCTGCTGTTGTGCTGCGGATTCTGCATTTCAGGCGTGTCGCAAAGGTATTGCGGGAACTCGTCGTCGGCCAGGCCCATGCCGGTTATGGCCACGACGCGGTAGCCGGCCTTGACACTCCAGTTCCGCGTGAATTGCCAATCGAGGCCGACGTCGACTTGCGTCAGGAAGGCAACGCTGGTGTTCGCGCCGTGCGCGGGGAAATCGGGATAGCCCGTGACCGTGTTGGCGCCGTCCACATAGGCGCCGGTCCCTTGCCGGCCCTTCGCCTGGAAGTTGCTGTCGACGCAATTGCCGTAGATGCCGACCTTGGGGCAGACGAAGAAGCGGACGTTGCAACCCAGGTTGTAGGCCAGATCGAAGCCGACTTGCGGGCCGACCAGGTTGTTGGTGACGGTGTCGTTGAAATAGGCGTCCGCCCCACCGAGGCAGGCGACGGGGCTAATCGCGCTGACGCTCAACGACTCCTGGAAGCGGAAGTAACGCACGCCCAGCGACCAGCCGATCTCCCAGGACGAATCGCAGCCCAACGCCAACTTCTCGCGGATCAAGTTGATCTCGAAGTCGTAGAACTCGTCGCGCCGCGAGACCGTGCTGGAACTGGCGTTGTTGAAGATGGACGTTGCCGGGACAATCAGACCGCCGGGAAGGTTGAAATTGATATTGCCCGTTTCCAGCGGCGTGGCAATGAGCTGCCCCGGGTTTGCAACCGGATCTAAACTGGTAACGGTGGTTTCCGAGCCGGTGAAGGCCGCCGTGGTCCAAAACGTCGCTTCGATGGCATAAGGCGTGCAATCGCAACAGAAACGGCGGCCAAGCTGAACCTCGCCGCCCCACGTCCAAGCCATCGGAATGTCCGTGTTTCCTAATTGGATCGCTTCGTTCGGGAACTGCTCGCTGCTGGTCCACAACCGGCGTCCGGGACTGCGGCCCAACACCAGTGCCGAGAACGAAGTATACCAAAGGCGATCGCAGCACGGGCCGCAACAGACGCCGTTGCCGCACTCTCCGCACCCGTTACATCCGCCCACCTGACTGTTGCCCTGTTCGGCAATCATCTGGTTCATCATGCCGCTGCCCTGGGGCTGATTGACCGTCGAAGGCATGGGCGCCGACACAGGCACCGGCTGCACGAGCGCCGGCTGTTCGACGGCCGCCGTCCACGCCACCGGCTGAGCAGCCGGGGCCGAATATCCCTGTTGGGCGTTCTGCTGCACCGGCAGCACATCGGGCGATCCGTACATGCCGTACTGGGCCCAAGCGGTCGAAACGCCATACATCGCTAACGAAGCAAACAACGCAATAACGAGACGTCGCATATCAGACTCCTTTCCTGGGAAACTGGTGAATCCGTAAATCTCGTTACAGAAATCGTCGTACCGCCTCCGACAATTTCGACGAAATCGTCACCTGACGGGCTTTTTCCGAATGATGCGATGCGATAACCCGCGTTACCCCTGTGTCCGCCCAAGGTATGCATTTAGCCACGCTGCGGCATTTCGATCCCATCGCTAAAGCTTCGCGCCGCAGAGCGGGTATCAGTGGCAAAATGTAACGGTCCGGCAAGACTTTTGCTGAGCGGCGGCGGCGACGCGTGTGGCAAGTTTACCGGCCAAGTCTGCCGCTTCTCGATGCGCCCGTCACCGTGTGCCACTGCCTGGCACAAGCAGTGCATAGGCGCCACGTTACGCCCGGCACTGCTTCTACGAAGCAGTGGCACACTGTTGGTCAATCTCCCCGCGTGGTGAGAAATGCCCGCTAACCGGCGCGCGCAATCTCCTCTGCCAGCCGCTTATAGTCCTCGGCGCCGTGAGAGTCGGGCGCATATTGGAAGATCGACTTGCCGAAACTCGGCGCCTCCGCCAGCCGAACATTGCGGCGAATCCGCGTCTGGAAGGTCTGCGCGTCGGCCCAGGGGGTCGGCTGTCCGCGGGCTTTGCGAAAGAACTCGTCCATGTCGTTGCCCACCTCGGCCGCCAGCCGCGTGCCGCCGTCGTACATGCAGAGAATCACGCCGGTGAGCTTCAGTTGCCCGTTGAGCCGCTCCGCCACAAGGTCGATCGTCTCCAGCAGCTTGCTCAGGCCGTGCAGGGCAAGAAAGTGCGGTTGCAACGGGATAAAGACCTCGTTGACCGCCGCCAGCGCGTTGAGCGTGAGAATGCCCAGCGATGGTGGGCAATCGACAAATAGGTAATCGACCGCCGGCGGATCGTCGTGGAGCTTGTCGCGGAGGATTGCTTCCCGGCCGATCACGCTGACCAACTCCAGTTCGGCCGCCGCCAGGTCCAGGCTCGACGGGATCAGCCAGAGATTTTCCCCCACCTGCCGGCACACCTCGCTAACTCGCGTCTTGCTGGTCAGCAACTGGTAGATCGAAGCCTCCTCCGGAACGGGCTCGACGCCGAAGTGCAGCGTGGCATGGGCCTGCGGGTCGAGGTCCACCAGGCACACGCGCTGCCCGGTAGCGGCCAACGCGGCGCTCAAGTTCACCGCGGTAGTCGTCTTGCCGACCCCGCCCTTCTGGTTCATGATGGCAATGGAACGCATGAGAAGATTGTCGATTGCTGATTGTTGATTGTTGATTGCTGGGTGACGCTTGGGTGGCACACCCAACCATGCTTCCCATTTCTCCCGATCCACAACGCACTGCCTACTGCCTACTGCCCTCTGCCGACTGCCCACTCAATCCGGCAACGGCATTCCGCGGGTTTCCGGGGCGAACCAGATGACGACCATTCCCAACAGATAGACCAGAGCCACGGCGCCCATCGCTCGGCCGTAGTCGCCGCCGAAGAGCCCGAAGAACTGTCCCAAGCAGAGCGTTCCGCCGGCGGCCAGCACGCGGCCGAAGTTGAAGGAAAGCCCCTGACCCGTCGCTCGTATCCGCGTGGGAAACAGTTCCGGCAAATAAAGCGGCAGCCAGCCGTAAAACGCCGCCGTTATGCCGCCGACGATAAACACGACGAACAGGAACCAGGCATTGAACTCGGTCAGATAGCGAAACAGATAACTGGCCGAAAGAAAGGAGAGCAGGCAGAGGCCGAAGTAGACGGGCCGCCGCCCGAACATGCCGCCGACGACCGACGCCGCCAGACAGCCGATGATCGCGCCGATGCCCATGAGAACCTGCGCCGAGGCCTTGCTCTTCGCAGTCAAGTCCCGCACCTCGCTCCACTGCTCGCCGGTGAGCAATACCTTCAGCAGGGCCCGCTTCTCCTGGCGTATCTTGGTCGCCTCGTACTTTGCGAGGTCTTCGCCCGTCAAGCGTTTCCTCGCTTCCTGCACCTGGTTCATGTCGTCGACCCAGGTGGGGATATAAGCCGAGACGGCCGCCCAAGTGCCGATCAGCGGAATGCCGGAGAGTATCGCGGCGAAGACCGTTTTGCTGAGAACCCCCGGCTCGAAGATCGCGATAATCGGGCTTCTGCCCCCCTTCTTCAGCGAGGCCTTCCAGCGTTCCGATTCCGGCACGAAGGCGAGGATCAGCAGCGCCAGCACGGCGGGGCTTGCGCCGACCAGCATCAGCCAGCGCCAATCGGTCAGAGTCACTTGCCGCGTGAGCGCCACCACCGCGATGAACAACAGTCCGACGTTGCACGCCGCCCCGATGATGCCGGCCAGCTTGGGGCGATGCCGTTCGGGCCAGCACTCGACGACCAGGGCGACGGCCAGCGACCACTCGCCGCCCATCCCCAGCGCCGCCACGAAGATGCACGCCCCCATCTGCCAAGGGGTCGTCACGAAATAGCACAGGCCCGTGAAGATCGAATACGTCAACATGCAGGCGACCATGCCGCGCACTCGACCGATTTTGTCGCCCAGCCAGCCCAACGAAACGCCGCCGACGGCGGCGCCGACCAGGAAGCAGGCGGTGATTCGGCTCATCCAGGCCATCACCTGCCGCTCGTCCGTGACTTTCAAGAGGTCTTGCAGTGCGGCGCGGCCGACCAGCGGGAAGAGGCCGATCTCGACGCCGTCGAACATCCAGCCGAGAAACGCCGCCGCCAGCACCAGCCACTGGCCCCTTGTTAGCGATCTGTTGCCCTCCTCCATGCCATTTCCTCCCGCCCCGAGGGCGAGTCTCTTACATCTGGGCAGTATAGGTGACCCGCCCCGCCGTGACAACGGGCGGGGCGAGAGCAATAGGTGATTGCTACACAGGATATTATGGGAGATATGGGACGAATGGGATCCATACGTCCCATACGTCGCATCGCTCCCATCGCGGCGAATTTCTTGCCCCAGAATTGCCCTTGCCCCCCCCTGGCCGTCTTGCTACCATCCGCCCCACTTGTCGCCACGGGTTTCGCGCAGACACCCTTCATTCGAGGGGAACGCAAGGAGGATGCCATGTCACGGTTGGCACGCATACCATGGTTGTGGGCGTGCATGTCGTTGTTGGTCGCCGGCTGCGCCGACAACCCGATGGTAATGAAGGGACGGATTACCCAGCTCGAGCAGCAGCAGGCCGCCTCGTCGCGGCAGTACCAGCAGCTTCAAGATCGGGCGTATGCGTTGGATCGCGACAACCAGGAAAAAGACACGCTTTTGGCCCAAGCCCGGCAGCAGACGAAAGTTTCGGAAGACCAGCTTGCGGCGCTTCGCGACCAGTTGCGGAGCGTAACGTCGCAACTTGCCCAAACCCGCGCGGAAAAGGAGAACATCGATAAGCGAGTTCAGGTACTAAACGCCTCGATGCAACGGCAGGGGGGCGTTACGATCGACCCGAACAGCAGCCTGCAACAGACGCTACCGGCGGTGAACATTGCGGGCGCTTTCGTGCGCCGCGACGGCGAAGTGGTTCGCATCGAGCTGCCCGGCAACGCCCTGTTCGAGCCAGGCACCGCCCGGCTGCGTCCCGGCGCGGCCAATTTGATTACCGACGTGGCGGTGGAGATCGCCCGCGTGTATCCCGATCAGATGATCGGCATCGAGGGCTACACCGACAACGATCCGGTGGCGGGCGGCCAATGGCGCAACAACCACGAGCTTTCGGTCGCCCGCGCCCTGTCCGTCTACGACGTCTTGATCAGCCGCTCGCGTTTGCAGGGCAACCAGTTGTTCGTCACCGGCCACGGCCCGAACCATCCGGTCGTCTCCAACGCCACGCCAGAAGGGAAGCAACGCAACCGCCGCATCGAGTTCGTGGTCTATCCCGATCGGAAGAGCTAGAGGAAGATTGAAGATTGCGGATTGAAAAGCGAGGGGTGGGCGGTTCACCGCCCGCCAGAACCGCTTGCAGCTTGCCGATCAGTGGATTAAGGTGGAGTCTACAGACCCTTGATCCCTGACTCCCCATCCCTCCCCATGATCGCCATCATCGACTACGGCATGGGCAATCTGCGCAGCGTGCAGAAGGCCTTCGAGAAGGTCGGCCATCAGGCCGTCGTCACGAGCGACCCCGCCCAGGTGGCCGCCGCCGCGAAAGTGGTTTTGCCGGGCGTGGGGGCCTTCGAGGACGCCGCCGCCGAGTTGCGCCGCCTCGATCTGGTCAAGCCTGTGTTGCAGGCCATCGACTCGGGCAAGCCGTTCCTGGGAATCTGCCTGGGCCTGCAACTGCTGTTCGACGTGAGTTACGAAAACGGCCGGCACGAAGGGCTCGGCGTGCTCCGCGGCGAGTGTGTCCGATTCGATCTGCCCAAAGAGTACGCCGTGCCGCACATGGGCTGGAACCAACTGAACATCCGCCGTCCGGCCCCGGTCTTAAGCGGAGTGGCCGAGGGGGCCTACGTCTATTTCGTCCATTCCTATTACGTCGTGCCGAAAGACGCCGAGGTGATCGCCGCCGAAACCGATTACGGCGGCCCGTTCTGCGCGATGGTCTGGCGCGACAACGTCTTCGCCACCCAGTTTCATCCCGAGAAGAGCCAGGCCGAAGGGTTGAAGATGCTCAAAAACTTCGCGGAGTTGTAGAAGCCCGGCTACCTGGCGAGTAAGTCCGCCGTTCTCATGATCGAAACGACAGAAACGCCGTCGAAATCTCGATCGTCGGTCCACAGGGGACACCGAAGACTGATCGCCAGGGCCAAAATCGGCACATCCTTCGGATCACGCCCGCCGATCAAACGCTCGGCGTCCGTTAGAGAGAAATCGTACTCTTCCGGCTGACAGGCAATGATCGGCAACAACTGATACTGCCGAAGCAAGTCGGACTCGGGCAACTCCAATCGTTTGGCCAGAGAGGACAAGTACTTGGCGACCTCAAAAAGAGCGTGCTGAGTCGAGTAGAACGCATACCTCCCCGAGAACAGCACCTCCCGTGCGGCACCGCCGAGCAGAGCGGACAGTATCGGATTTGCATCGACTACCAGTGGTTCCATTACGGGCTAGCTGTTCCGAGAGCGTCGGGCTGATTCAAACTCCGTCAGAATCTCCGATTCCGCCAACCCTTTTGCCGCCATTGCCGCGCGAGTCTGGTTTGAGAGTTTGTAGAATTCGCTCTTCTGTCCCTCGAAAGTCAGTTTCTCCCGAACCGCTGTTACGATGAACTCATCGGGAGAAACGGCGCTGGGCAACACCTTCTCGACCTCTCGAAAGAGCGCTTCTGGAATATTGACTTGTGGCATGGCTGACCCTCCAAACATACCCATTGTATCCCGTATCGGTCTCCGCCGCAACTTCTCGCCCGCCTCAGATCGTCCACGAGAAATCCGACGGGTCGTCGCCGCCGATCCGCAGCTTCGGGCTTTCCATCGCCACGATGCTGCCGGGAAGGACGGATCGGGTGAGCCACACGCTCGACCCGATGATCGAGTCGTGGCCGATCACCGTCCCGCCGCCGAGAATCGTCGCGTTGGCGTAGATGACCACGTGGTCTTCGATCGTCGGGTGGCGTTTGATGCCGCGGACCAGGTTGCCGTCGACGTCGGTTGCGAAGCTCCGCGCGCCGAAGGTTACGCCTTGATAGAGCTTCACCCAGTCGCCGATCTCGGTCGTCTCGCCGATCACCACGCCCGTGCCGTGGTCGATGAAGAAGTAGCGGCCGATGGTGGCGCCGGGGTGGATGTCGATGCCGGTCCGCGTATGGGCCCACTCGCTCATCATCCGCGGGATCAGCGGAACTTCGAGCTTGTGTAAGAGATGGGCGAGCCGGTGGACGGAGACCGCCTCCAGACCGGGGTAGCAGAAGATCACCTCGTCCAACGATTTGCAGGCCGGGTCGCCGTCGTAGGCCGCCTTCACGTCCATCGCCAGAATCTTGCGCAGGTCGGGCAACTGCTCGAGAAACTCGATCGCCTTCGCTTGGCCGATGCGCTCGAACTCGCCCGCCTGCCGCGGGTCGCACTGGCCATCCTTGATCGCCTCGTGCGAGATCGCCCGGCTGATTTGCGAGGTCAGCGTATCGTGCAGCCGGTCGATCAGGTCGCCGACGTGGTAGGTGACGTTGCCCAGGTGCAGGCCGTCGCGGCGGCGATAGCCGGGATAGAGGATTTCCTTAAGGTCTTCGGTCGCGGCGACAATCGTCTCGTAATTCGGCAGCGGGCAGTGGCCCAAGTGGCTGATGCTGCCGACTTCGGCATACGTATCGACGATCCGCTCGGTCAGGATCGGCAGGTCTTCTTTGAGTCGAATGTCGGTGGACATGGCAATGGAATGTTAGGCACAAAACGCGGCAAAAGCAAGCGATACGATATTGTCTTCGGCCCGGCGGCGACGAAAAGATAAGAAGCCCGCCGCCGATGGCCGCGATTTTCGCTGCCAAATCGCCATTTCCCGCAGACTGCCCGTGGAATTGGCATGCCGGGGCGATTCGTGATAGGATTCAGGACGTCTGGATGCGTTTTTGGGGAGACTATGCTCCATGAGCCGTGGTTCACCAGAGGGCGACTTGCCGAAGGACCGCAATCGGCGACAACGAAAGCGAGCGGCGAAGACGCCCTCTCTGCCCGTGACCTCGCGGGATTCGGCCGCCCCGTCGGCTTCGCGCGCCGCGGGCCGAGATCGCCTCGCGGTCTGGGCCGTCTGCGGTTTCCTCCTGCTGGCGGTCGCCCTCGTCTTCGGCCAGACCGTCACTTACGAGTTTGTCAATTTCGACGATCCCGACTACATCTATCACAACTCGCGCGTAAGGGAGGGGCTGACGTTCGACGGGATCGTCTGGGCGATGACCATGCGGTGCGACTCCAATTGGCATCCGCTCACGTGGCTCTCGCACATGCTGGACTGCCAGATTTACGGAGCTAACGCCGGCGGCCACCACCTCACCAGCGTTTTACTCCATGCAAGCACCTGCGTTTTGTTGTTCCTGGTTCTCCGGCGAATGACCGGCGATCATTGGCCCAGCGCCTTTGTCGCCGCCGTGTTCGCCGTTCATCCGCTGCACGTCGAATCTGTGGCCTGGGTGACGGAACGGAAGGACGTGTTGAGCGGGCTGTTCTTCGTACTGACGTTGGCCGCGTATCTCGGCTACGTCCGACGCCCTTTTTCGCTGCCGCGCTACTTGGCCGTGGCGGCGATGTTCGCCTTGGGGCTGATGGCCAAGCCGATGCTGGTCACGCTCCCCTTCGTGCTTCTGCTGTTGGACTACTGGCCGCTCGGACGGATGTCTCTGCGGCGTGAGGCAGCTTGTCGTGGTGGGGCAGACATTCTTGTCTGCCGCGAAGACCGTGGCAACTCTGGCAGACAGGAATGTCTGCCTCGCCAACTGCCGCTGTGGCGATTGATCGCCGAGAAGATTCCGCTGTTGCTCTTTACGGTCGCCTCTTGCGCGTTGACCGTCTGGGCCCAAGAGGAATCGATCGTCGGCGCCGAAGAATCGCCGTTTTCCGCCCGAATCGCCAACGCGCTGGTATCGTACGTCACGTACCTTGGCAAGTCGTTCTGCCCGATCGATCTGGCAGCGTATTATCCGCAGCCGCAAGCCGGCTTTCCCGCGTGGAAGCCGATCGCTGCCTTCGTCCTCTTGGCAGCCGTCACCACCGCGGTGTGGATACGGCGGCGAAAGAACCCGTATCTGCTCGTCGGCTGGCTATGGTACCTGGGGATGCTCGTGCCGGTAATCGGCCTGGCGCAGGTGGGCTTGCAGGCCATGGCCGACCGCTACATGTACCTGCCGCAAATCGGACTGCTGATCGGCTTGACCTGGGGCGTCGAGCAACTGGTGCGATCGTGGCCCCGTCGAGCCTGGCTCTGCGGCGTGGCCGCATCGCTGGTCATCGCGGAGCTAATGATCTGCGCGTTGCAGCAAACCACCTACTGGCACGACAGTGAATCGCTCTGGCAGCACACCATCGAGTGCACGTCCGAGAACAAGATCGCGCACTACAATCTCGGCTGTTTCTTGGCCGAGCACGGGCGGCTCGACGAGGCCGTCGAGCACTATCGAGAAGCGGTGCGAATCCTGCCCACCTATGCGCTGGCTCAATTCAATCTCGGCATGACTCTGGGAAAACTGGGACGTCCTGCGGAAGCCGTCGGTCCGTTGCGGGAGGTGCTGAAACTCGTTCCCAACTCCGCCGAAGCCCGTAGCGGCCTTGGCCTTGCCTTGGCGGAAGAAGGCCACTTCGATGAGGCGATGGCACAATTCGAAAAGGCGCTCGCCTTGGCAGAGGTGCAGGGCGATCCGTTGCTTGTCGAGGGCGTGAAGGTCAAGATGCGAGCGATGCCGCCCAGAAATTCCCGTCAGAAGAAGCCGCCGACGCCAACGCCGCCCACAACTCAACCGAGGCCGTCCCCGTGAGTCCACGTGAAAACCGGCAAGCGTCCAGAGCCACGACCGACCGCGCCCGGGCCGCCGGCGGAAGCTCGGCTCCGTCGATCGCGCTCCGGTGCGGACATTTCCGAAGCTGGCTCGTTGCCGCCGCCCTGGTTCTCGCGGTGTTCCTCGCGTATCAGCCGGCGTGGCACGGCGGGTTCGTCTGGGACGACGACACGCACCTGCTGAACAACCCCGTGA
The DNA here is from genome assembly GCA_963719005.1 of uncultured Planctomycetia bacterium. GTDB lineage: Bacteria > Planctomycetota > Planctomycetia > Pirellulales > Thermoguttaceae. The sequence goes on along the minus strand of CAVRAR010000006.1, from coordinate 116,006 downwards.
TTCATCGGCCCGATGGTCTGGTCTGGGCATGGACGTCCGGCGTTTACCTCAACTATTGGCCGATGACGTTCACGGTCTATCGGCTTGAATACGAAATGTGGGGCTTGAATCCGCTCGGGTTTCACCTGGTCAACATCGCGCTGCACGCCGTCTCGGCCCTGCTGGTATGGCGAATCCTCAGACACTTGCAGGTGCCGGGGGCCATGCTCGCGGCGGCGATCTTCGCTCTGCATCCGGTCAACGTCGAAAGCGTGGCGTGGATTTCCCAACTGAAAAACGTCCTCTCGTTGTCGCTGGCCCTGCTGTCGTTGCTCTTCTATCTGCGGCACGAGCGCAGCGGGGGCTGGTGGCAACTGGCGGCCTCCGTCGCCCTGTTCCTCCTCTCCGCATTGGCCAAGGGCATGGTGCTGACGCTGCCGGCGTTGTTGTTGGCTTGCGACTGGTGGCAGCGCGGCCGCATCAGCCGCCGCGATCTGCTGCGGGTTCTCCCCTTCGCGATCATCGCCGCGCTGATGATTGCGGTCGAAGTGAGCAAACAGCACGCGGGCATCGGCAGCGCCGTCGTGCGGTCCGACAGTCTCTTCGGCCGCGCTGCCGTGGCGGGCTGCGCCGTCTGGTTCTACTTTTGGAAAGCAATCTGGCCGGTTAATCTCATGTTCGTCTACCCGCGATGGCACATCAACCAACGAGATCTCTGGGCCTATCTGCCCGGCGTGCTGCTGGCCGGCATTCTGGCGGTCGCATGGTGGCGGCGACGTTCCTGGGGCCGGCCGGTGGTGATGCTGATCGTCTGCTACGTGGCGCTGCTGCTGCCGGTGCTGGGCTTCGCCGACATCGTCTTCATGCAATACTCGCTGGTGGCCGATCATTGGCAGTACGCGGCGATGATCGTCCCTTGCGCCGCCCTGACCGCCCTCTTCGTGATGCTCGGCCGAAGACTCGCATCTCCCCTCGCCCGTTTCGGGAGAGGGGCAGGGGGTGAGGGCGGCTGTGAGGGAGGCTCGCGTGTCAATCTCGGCCGCTACGCCTTCTCTCTCGCCCTGCTGGCGATCCTGGCCACGTTGACCTTCCGTCAAAGCCGCATGTACGCCAATGCCGAGACGCTCTATCGGACGACCCTCCAGCGGAATCCCAATTGCTGGCTAGTGCAAAACAATCTCGGCAATCTATTGGCCGATCAGGGACAGGTCTTGACGGGGCAAGGGCGGATCGACGAGGCGACGGCCCGTTATCGAGAGGCGATCGCCCATTATCGAGATGCCCTGAACGCCAAGCCCGGCGATGCCGATAGCCAACTGAATCTCGGAAGTGCCTTGGCCTGCCTGGACCGAACTGACGAGGCGATGGCGCGCTTTCAGGATGTCTTGAGAAGCAAGCCTGACTTTGTCGCCGCCCACTACAACCTTGCCATGGCCCTGGTGAAACAAGGTCGGATCGAGGAAGCGATAGAACACTATCACGACGTGCTGGATATCAACCGCGACGACTTGCCGACGCTGAATAACCTGGCTTGGCTACGAGCGACCTGTTCCGAACGGGCATATCGCAACGCGGCCGAAGCAGTCGCTCTGGCCGAGCATGCGCTGGAGTTGTCGAACGATCGCGAGCCAAACGCCGCCCTTCTCGACACTCTCGCCGCCGCCTACGCCGAGGCGGGCAACTTCGTCAGGGCCGAGCAAGCCGGCCGCAGGGCCCTCGATCTTGCCACGCTTCAGAAGAACCCGGCACTGGCGGAAAAGATCAAAGCCCGCCTGCTGCTGTATAGGGCGAAAACGCCCTACCGCCAGCCGCCGCCCGGCCCGAGCAATGTACGACCCAACGCGCGACAAGATGGGCGAGAGGCGAAAGGAACCGCGTCCCCATGAGCCGCAGTCGCAAGAAAGGCAACTTGCCGGAAGACCGCAATCGGCGGCGGCAAAAGAACGGGGACGCCAAGTCGCCCCGTTCGGCCAATGCCGCGCCGGATTCCGCCGGCCCTGCCGCTTCACGGCCTGCGCCGAGCGAGGTCTACGCGGCATCGGCGGTTTGTGCTTGTCTCCTGCTGGCGGTTGCAGCCGTCTTCGCGCAGACCGCCAATTTCCAGTTCGTCAACTACGACGACGACAAATACGTCTATGAAAACCCGCATGTCAAGGGCGGCGTGACGGCCGAGGGAATTGCTTGGGCCTTTACCAGCACCCGTGCGTCGAACTGGCATCCACTCACCTGGCTCTCCCACATGCTGGATTGCCAGTTCTACGGATCGCACGCCGGCGGCCACCATCTGACCAACGTGGCGCTGCACGCGCTCACGGCCATCGTGCTCTTCCTGGTTCTCTGGCGGATGACGTTCAATTTGTGGCCCAGCGCGTTCGTCGCGGCGGTGTTCGCCACCCATCCGTTGCGGGTGGAATCCGTCGCCTGGGTCGCCGAGCGAAAAGACGTTCTCAGCGGGCTTTTTTTCATGCTGACGCTCTGGGCCTATCTCGGCTATGTCCGCCACACCTTCTCCCTGGGCCGCTACTTGTCCGTCATAATTCTGTTTGGACTCGGTCTGATGTCGAAGCCGATGCTGGTGACGTTGCCGTTCGTGCTGCTATTGTTGGACTATTGGCCGCTGGGACGGATTTCTCAGCGGGGTGGGGCAGACATTCTTGTCTGCCGGGAGAATCGCGGCAATTCTGGCAGACAGGAATGTCTGCCCCACCGGCTATCGCTGTCACGATTGATCGTCGAAAAGATCCCCCTGCTGCTGCTCGCCGCGGCTTCGTGCGCTGTGACGATATGGGCGCAGCAGAGCTCTGTCGTGCGGTTGACTGAACTGTCGCCGCTGTTACGGCTCGGCAGCGCGCTGGTCTCGTACGCCACCTATCTGGGCCAGTTCTTTTATCCGCTGGGCTTGGCCGTGTTTTATCCGCACCCACAAGCAGGCCTGCCGACTTGGGATGCAGTCGCCGCGTTGTTCCTGTTGGCAGGCATTTCCCTGGCCGTCATCGTGCGCGTGCGGCGGAATCCTTATCTCTTCGTCGGATGGTTCTGGTATCTGGGAATGCTCGTGCCGGTCATCGGCCTGGTGCAGGTCGGCCTGCAAGCCATGGCCGATCGCTACACGTACTTGCCGCAGATCGGCTTGTCCATCGCCCTGACTTGGGGCGCGGTCGCGGCAGGGCAGACATTCCTGTCTGTCGGAAAGATTGCGGGCACAGTGGGGCAGACATTCCTGTCTGCCGGGAAAAACGCGGGCTATCGCCGTTGGGCATGGGGCGTCGCTGCGGCATCGGTGCTGGCGGGGCTCGCGGCATGTGCGTGGCGGCAGACCTCGTTCTGGCAGAACACCGAGACGCTGTGGACTCACACGCTGCGTTGCACTTCACGGAACGACGTGGCCCATTTCAATCTCGCCGCCGAACTGATGAAACAAGGGCGATACGACGAAGCGATCGACCAGTACCAGGACACCGTGCGAATTCGTCCCCGTTACCTTCATGCACAGTGCAATCTCGCTGTCGCGCTGGCAACCCGAGGACACACTAAGGAGGCGATAACGCACTACTATATAGCCCTAAAAAACGACCCCGCCGATCGCTATGCATTGAACGATCTGGCTTGGCTTCGCGCGAGCTGCCCGCAATCGGCATTTCGCAACGGCGCCGAGGCGGTCGAGCTTGCCCGGCGGGCGGTCCGCTTGTCGAACGGGCGGGAAGCGGCGATCACCGGCACGTTGGCGGCGGCCTACGCCGAGGCCGGCCGCTTCTCTGAGGCAGTGCGAACCGCCCGCCAGTCGATCGATCTGGCGAAGCGGCAGAACAATCAGGCGCTGACTGAAGATACAAGAGCGAGACTGAAACTCTACATGAATCGAAAGCCCTACCGCCAGCCCGTGCCCGCATCGTCGCCCAGAGCGAGTTCCAATCGCCCCGACGCCCGATAGAACAACGCTGAACGAATGGGCCGCTCCCCGCCGGTTTTTGTCGTCGATGCTGCTTCTGTGCCAGTGGGCAGTCCCTCGCGCCGGGATCGCGAGCCATCATTCCTTGATGGCGGGGTTGGTCTGGCCCATTCTTCGTGGTAGAATAGATCAGTCGCGGTGACAACCCTTGTGCGGCTGAGGGCTTTGGGAATGCCTAAGCTGGATTACCGGAATGTCGAGATCGATGTTGCCCGTTGCGGCGGCCAACCGGTCGTGTCGGGAACACGAATCCGCGTAGCTGCCATCTTGGCGTCTTACCGACAAGGCATGAGTGTCGAGGAGATCGTACAGCAGTACGCCGGGCTCCGGCCAGCGGACGTCCACGACGCTTTGGCTTATGCCTATGACCACCTCGATGAGATCGAGGCCGCCTTGGCAGCCGATGATGAAGCGGCCGCTTCACTTGCATAGCGAACTCGATTCCGAATCGATGCACAACCGTCTGGAGTTCCTGAGCCGCTGGTAGGCTCGCACGGGTCACGATCTCTCCCTGTCTCAATAATCGGGCATCTCCCTGTGTGCCGGCCTGTCTCATCCATTGGCGGTCGGTGTGGCTCATGCTAGAATAGGAGAAGAGAACAAGGGCTAAAGAATGCCGACGATTTCGATGTTCTATGGAATCGCGATTCGGATGTACTTCGACGAGCATCCACAGCCTCACTTCCACGCATACTCTGGTGGGCAAGTCGCGGCTGTTTCGATTGAAACCCTTGAAGTAATCGAAGGTCGTTTGCCGCGTCGCGCCTTGACGTTGGTGCTGGAATGGGCCTCCGAGCATCGCGATGAGTTGCGCGAGAACTGGAAAATCGCCGAGGCCCACGGCGCGTTGCGCAAGATTGAGCCGCTGATTTAGCATTGTGAGGAGGTGAAACATGCCGAAAGTAATCCGCGTTGCCGCATTACGCGGCTATCGGCTTCACGTGGAATTTGACGACGGGACGGTGGGCGAGATCGACATGGCCGACCGGCTCTTCGGCCCGGTGTTCGAACCCTTGCACGATCCGAACGAGTTCGGCAAAGTGTTCGTTGACGAGTTCGGCGCGATCGCATGGCCCTGCGGCGCCGATCTGGCGCCCGACGCAATCCACCGGCGATTGACGGCCACGGTGTCGGCCTAACGGCGATTGACTCCTACAAGCAAGCCGCGCCATCGTGGAACTGTTGCCAATGACCGCGTGGAAACGCGTGGAGGTTTTGCGGGAATTTGCAGGCTCTCGGCGAATCGTTCGCAGGGGGAGATGTGCCTTTTCCTCTCATTGTTCGTCAAAAACTTGCCAGTTATCCCGGTACTTCTGAACAGCCTTCCAGTCGACGCCATCGAAATTCTTTGGCCTCTCGGGATCGAATTGTGAACCGAAGAACCCAGATGGGTCGTCCGCGATTGTGCGTCCACTTATGATGAAGTACTGTTCTTGATCGGATGGACCGTTAAGCAGCACAAAGACGTAGACGCTTTTCGGGTCAATACGCCTCATGTACCAACCGGCGCACCTATTTCGCATCGTCTTCACCTGAACACAGAAATCTCTGTGTGTCGCTTCGTTGTGGACAAGCAGGTCTATCGCCTTGGCATTCCCCATTGTCACGCAGGCAAGAAGCCCACGCTTCATAAGTTGCCCAGCCGTAAGGAACTCACCTGCCATTCCGCAAAGAGTGTTGTCCCCCCGTGTACGTGCCATTACTCCATTCCCTCCTGCCGTTGCTCCGCATTGCGGACGCCCGCCTACTCGTCTTCCTCTTCCTTCATCTGCGCCTTGGCGATGATCTCCTGCAGCACGTTGCCGGGGACGATGTCGTAGTGGCTCAGTTCCATGGTGTAGCTGCCGCGGCCGCCGGTGATGCTGGAGAGACTGCGGGCGTAGGTCGTCACTTCGGCCAACGGCACTTCGGCGATCACGGTTTGCAGGTCGCCGCCGGCGGAGTCCATGCTCAAGACGCGGCCGCGACGGCCCGACATGTCGCTGTTGATGTCGCCGACGTTGCCGGTGGGAACCGTCACCTCGATCCGCACGATCGGCTCCAACAGCGACGGCTTCGCCTGCTGGAAGACGTTGCGGAACGCCATCGAGCCGGCTGTCTTGAACGCCTGCTCCGAACTGTTGACTGGATGGTGCTTGCCGAAGTGGACCTCGACGCAGACGTTCTGCACCTTGTAGCCGGCGATCACGCCGCGCTCGATCCTTTCGCGGAAGCCCTTCTCGATGGCCGGCAGGAAGTTGCCGGGGATCGTGCCGCCGACGACCGAGTCGATCCAGAGGAAATTGTTCGCCTCGTCGTAGTGGGGTTCCTTCATCGACGGGAAGCGGGCTTTCGTGGCCCATTCCTCGACGTTCACGTCCTTCGGCAGCGGGAACATGCGGATGTGGACCTCGCCGAACTGGCCGCGGCCGCCCGTCTGCTTCTTATGGCGATACATCCCCTCGGCGTTCGCCTGGATCGTCTCGCGGTAGGGAATTTTCGGCTCGCGGGTTTCCACCTCGACCTTGTCACGGCGTTTCAGCCGCTCGCGGAGGATCTGCAAGTGCAATTCGCTCATGCCGGTGATGACCATCTCCTTCGTCTGCGCGTCGAGATCGCGGCGGAAGGTGGCGTCCTCCTCGCAAATCTTCTGCAACGCGCCGGAAAGCTTGCCTTCGTCGCCGCGGCTCTTCGGGCTGGCGGCCAGTCCGACCATCGGCATCGGGAACGGGATCGGCGGCAGCGTCAACTCGCCCAGCGACGAGCCGGTGTGCAAGTCCTCGACCTTCGCCACCGCCACGATGCCCCCGGGCCCGACCTCGTCGGTCGCGGTCGTCTCTTCGCCTTGCACGCTGAACAGCGTGCTGAGCTTCACGGGCTTCCGCACGCCGACCACCGGCACGCTCGAGTCTTTCTTGAGCGTGCCCGAGAAAACGCGGACGAAACTGAGCTTCTGCACGAAGGGGTCGATGCGGGTCTTGAAGACCTGGGCGACCAGCGGGCCGGCCGGATCGGCCTTCACTTCAACGTCCTCACCGGCCGCGTTCTTCCCGGTCCGCGGCAGGGCGTTCGGCGGCAGAGCACAGAGTTCCAGGGCTTCAATCAGTTCCGGCAGGCCCACGCCCGTCTTCCCCGAGAGGCAGACCATCGGCACCAACGAACCCCCGGCGATGGCCTTGACGATCAGCCGCGAAATCTCCTCGTCCGTCGGCGGAGTGCCCTCGAAATACCGCTCCATCACCGCCTCGTTGACCTCGATGATCGTCTCCAGCAGCGACTCGCCGATCTCCTTCGGGTCGACCAGCGCCCCGGCGGCGTCGGTGGGCGGCTTGAGCGTATTGGCCACGCCGCGGAAGTCGGCCCCTTGCCCCAGCGGCACGTTCAGCAGCACGCACGCCTTGCCGAATAGCTCCTGGATGTTCTCGATTAGTGTGGGGAAGTCGATGTTGTCGGAGTCCATGCGGTTGATGACGATCATCCGCCCCAGCCCGGCTTTCTTGGCCTCGGCGAACACGCGGCGGGTATTTACTTCGATGCCCGACTGGGCGTTGATCACAATTGCCGCGGTATCGACGCCGCGCATCGCGCCGATCGCCTGGCCGATGAAATCGGGATAGCCGGGCGTGTCGATCATGCAGAAATGCTTGCCGCCGTGGTCGCATTGCACCACCGTCGCCTCGATCGAGTACTTGTGCTGCTTCTCTTCCTCGTCGAAGTCGCAGATGCTCGTGCCGTCATCGACGCTGGCGTTGCGGCTGACCGCGCCGGTGGTGGTGAGAATCTTGTCGACCAGCGTGGTCTTGCCGGCCGAACCGTGTCCGCAGAAAACGACGTTGCGAATCTGATCGACTGAGTACTTGGCCATGAAAAGTTCCCTTCGGAAGGCGACGTTGAGAAATGCGAGTGTTTATGGTTTTGTTTCCGCGGCGGCGAGCGCCTCGGGCAGGGTCAATGTCCCTTCATACAGGGCTCGGCCGATAATGCAGCCGGCCATCGGCACGGCCGCCAGTTGAGCCACGTCATCTCTGGTCGTCACGCCGCCGGATGCCACGACCGGCCACTCGACGGCGGCCCGCATCGCGGCCATCTCCGCCACGTTCGGCCCGGCCATCATTCCGTCGCTGGCGATATCGGTATAAACGATCGCCGCCAGCGGCTCGCCGACGAACCGCCGGGCCAGATCGGTCGCCGCCACGTCGCTGGTCGATTGCCAGCCCTCGCTGGCGACCCGTCCGCCGCGGGCGTCGATCCCCAAAACCAACCGGCCGGGATACGTCCGGCACATGCGGCGAAACCAGTCGGGCTCGCGCAGGGCCAACGTGCCGATCACCAGCCGCGTGAGCCCGAGTTCGAGCAGATCGCCAATCGACCCCTCGCTGCGTATGCCGCCGCCAAGCTCGCAGGGGACCGGAACCGCCTCGACAATCGAGCGGACGCTCGGCAGGTTCGCCGGGCGGCCTTCCCGTGCCCCGTCAAGATCGACCAGGTGGAGGCATTTCGCCCCCAGATCGACCCAATGCCGGGCCATGGCGGCCGGATCATCGCCGAAAACGGTCTCCTGGCGGTAATCGCCCTGCCGAAGGCGCACGCACTTACCCCCCCGCAGGTCGATTGCCGGCCAGATCTCCACGCGATTGCTGCTCCTGCCCGTTCGCCGGGCGCAACGGCAAAACATGGAATATGACACACATTTCGCCGTCGTGCAAGCGGGCGGAAATCACCGTTTGCCCAGCGACCGCACGTAGCCAACCATGTCCCAGATTTCCGCCGGTGTCAGCACCCCCTTGCTGCCCGGCGAAGGGCCGTGCGGCGGCATCGGCGTCCCCTTGATCCCCACGCAAATCCGCCAGTACTGGTCGATCGGCCGGTCGCCGCCGTGGAAGATGCCACGGGTGAAATCGCGCGGGTGTAAGCGTTCGATCGGCAGGCGAAATCGGTCGGCCAACTCGCGGCTCTGCTCCGGTGTCGCGCCGAGCTTCTGCTTGTTCCAGTCGTCGTACAATTCCGACTGTTCGCCGCGTCCGTCGCCCCGCGGCCCATGACACCTCACGCATTGCCCCGCCCCGGCAAAGAGCTTTCGACCCCGGGCGATCGACTCTTCGTGTGCCACTGCTTGCTCGCAAGCAGTGCCGGGCAGCGGCTCGCCTCCAGCACTGCTTCTGCGAAGCGGTGGCACACTATCGGTTGATGGCGGCGCGGGCGGAACGACCGCCATCGCCCGGGCGTCCTCCCACGATTTGGCCGCCGGCAAGAGGCCCTCCTCGATGATTTCGCGCGTGTCGAGTGGCAGGCTCGCGTCTTCGTCTACGACCGCTTGGAGCAGCCACAGTTCCGTTTCTCCGCGAATTGCCAGGTATTTGACGTACTCCACGAGCGCGGCGATCTCTTCGGCGGGCAGCTTGCGGAACGACGGCATGGCCGTTCCCGGAATGCCTTCGAGCACGGTGTGGAGCAAGTCGCCGCGGAGCGGTTTCGCGCCGCCAGCGGTCGAAGTGTACTTGAACACGCCGTCGCGGAAATCGCGCGGATAGGGATCGAGCACCGCAGCCGCCGGCCCGGCGCCGTCGCCGGAAATCCCGTGACAGCCCGCACAATGCCGCCGGAACAGTCCCCACTGGGTCCCCTTGGCGTCGCCGCCGATCGGTCCTGCGGCCGCTTTCAATAGACTCAGCCGCAGATTGACGCCGCCGGGAACAACCGGGACGTCAGGCGTGCCGAACAGCGTCGTCAGCGTTTCCTCGATCACTTCCCGCTGACGACTGCTGATCGCCGCGGCGTCACGCCCCTCGGTGTTCAACCGAAACTCCGGCGGCTTCGATGCCGAACAGCCAAACACCATCGCGACAACGCATAACAACAGTAGAAGACGGCTCATCCGTGTTCATCCGTGTTCCGTGGCGGTTCCATACTACTTTTTCCCAAACATCGCCGGCGCAATCTTGATTGTCCCCAGGTCCTTCGTGCCCGGCTTGATCGTCGCGGTGAATCGGCCCTTGGGCCACTCGGGCGTGTCGAGCTGTCCGACCTTCTCGTGCCACGCCTGAAACTCCCAGTGGCCGACCGGCAGCTTGGCGATGCAGAACGTGCCGTCGGCGGCGGAAATATCGACGTAGGGATTATCCAGCGGCAGCACCAGCGCGCTCTCCCACGGATGATAGTTACAGTGGATCGGCACAGGCACGGTCTGCCGGCGGCGGAACTTCCAGCGGGCCTCCACGTTCTCGCCCGGCGCCGCCGTCAGCACGATGTTGGCCAGGGCGTCGCCCAGCGGCGAAAACGCCACGCTCTGGGCGATCGGATCGGAGTTCACGATATGGTACTCCTGCTTGCCCAACCAAATCTTCATGCAATGCGGCTTGAAGATGCAGTCGCGATTGTCCAGCAGCACCTCTTTCGCCGCCTTCTTCTCAAGCTCCGGGCAAATGGCGACGTGGCGGGTGCGAAGGTAAACGAACACGTTGGCCAGCCCACCGTCGCGGCCGACCATCAGCGATTCGTCCCGGATATCGAACTTGCCGCAGCACGTCACGTCCTTATCGACCTTGAGTTTCATTCGTTGCGGCGGCCTTCCGTCGTAAACGAATCGCCCCTTCAGGTCGCCCCATTCTTGCTTCTCGCCAGCGATGGCCGGCGCGGGAAATCCCACTGCCGCGGCGGCGGCTGTGCGAGCGAGGAATCGGCGACGCGTGAGGATGGCTGGCATTGATGGATGGACGCCGTACGGTGCTCGATCTACGCAACATTCATCGACAATAATGCGCTTTGCGGTGTAGATTGTCCAGGGCAGACGTCTGGCGGGGTGGCAAGACGCACCGGACCGCGTTGCACGCCCGTGGATTCCACGCCCGTTTACGGGCGTTTCCGCGCAGCGGTAATCGGCCCGGCGTTCACGCCGGGTGGGTGGAGACAACGCGATTCCTTTCTTTCCACGCTGCCGTTCGTTGTCACGCCCGTTCACGGGCGTCCTCGGCACCGTGCAGCAGGAGGTCCGTAAACGGACCTGACAATTGCGGCGCGTCGGGCCTCTCACACCCGGTGTAAACGCCGGGCCGATTACCGCTGCGCGGAAAGGATCGTAAACGATCCTGGGGAGACGGCCGATGTTCCCATCAAACCTCGCCTCATCCGATGTCGGGGCGATAAACAGTCGCATTAGCCAACCACGCGCCAGGAGTCCGGTCGGAGCTCGTATGGGTCAAACGGCCAGGGGACGTTTCGATAGCGTACGAAGTCGGCGACGCATGATGCGAGGTTCTCACAGGCGTCTCGAACTTGCACTTCATCTGCAACCAACCAGCCGACTCTGCCCGACGGATGCAAAAGCAACTTGTCGCCGCCCCGCGACGAAAAGACGATGAGTGAATCCTTCCAGTCGGAACAGCCCTTTACCTTCTCGAACATCCACGGCTCATTGATGAATTCCCATCCTTCGTCGTCGATGAAGTAACCGCCGCCAGGGGCGAAGTCCTCGCGAAGGCCGCCGAAGTGCCCCAAGAACTCCACCAGAAATGGGTTCGCATTCCGTTGCCAGCGCACCAGTTGCTTCTCGACTGCGTCGCGATCCGGCGGCGGCGCTACCAGATTGAACCCGCCGTTCTCATGCACGCACACCACCCAAGCCCGATCTCCCGTCAAAGCGATCGACGGGACATCGCCTTCCAAGAGATGATCGCGCAGCCGGCAAAGAGCGTCATCGCGGATCGTGTTCCATCTATCCGCCAGAGCCGCGCGTGCGCTGCTGGGGCTGAGACGGGCGATTTCGCCAATCCAGGGATCGAGGGTGGCAATTGTCGCTGCGTCGAGTTGGGCAGGCAGCGAATACTCGTAAGTGGGCGGGTGCCCATGCAAAGCGTACTCCGGCAGTTGATGAACGATGCAGGATTCGCGGGAAAGGTCCATGTTATCCGGCCTCCAATAGAAACTGACTATCCCAGCCCGTGTTTTGCCAGCTTGTCGCGGAATGTCGAGGGCTTCATGCCCAATGCCGCCGCGGCGGCGGATTTGTTGCCGGCGGCGTTGCGCAGGGCTTCTTGCAATAATTGCTTCTCGGCGTGATCGATCGCCGCCTGAAATCCGCCGAGCGGCAGACGCTGGTTCGGGTCGGGCCCACCGATCTCGGCGGCGAGAATCTCGGCCGTGACGTTGCCGCCGCCGATCAGATACGTCCGTTCGAGCGTGTGATACAACTCGCGGACGTTGCCCGGCCAATCGTGACGCGAAAGCAGTTCCATCGCCTCCGGGACGATCGGGCAGGGCCGCCCGGCGATGCGCTTCAACAGGTGTTCGGCCAGCAGCGGCACGTCTTCCAACCGTTCGCGCAGCGGCGGAATGTTGATCCGCAGCACGTCAAGCCGATAGTACAAGTCCTCGCGGAACGAACCCTCGCCGATCTTTTCCAGCAAGTTCCGTTTGGTCGAGGCGATGATCCGCACGTCGGCCTTGATCGGCGAGGTTCCGCCGACGCGCTCGAACACCTTTTCCTCGATCGCCCGCAGAAGCTTCGGCTGCTGCTCGAAGGGGATATCGTCGACGTCGTCGAGATAGAGCGTGCCCCCTTCGGCCAAATCGAAGCGGCCCTTGCGTTGCTGCTCGGCGCCGGTGAACGAGCCGCGCTCGTGGCCGTAGAGCTCGCTTTCGATCAGTTGCGGCGGGAACAGCGCGCAGCCGACCTTGACGTGAGGGAAATCGCGGCGGTGTGAGTTGCGGTGGATCGTGGCGGCGATCAGGTCTTTGCCCACGCCCGTCTCGCCGTACAAAAGCACGTTGGCGTCGGTCTTCACGCAGACCTCGATCATCCGCTTGACGCGATCCATCGCCGCCGATCGGCCGATAACGGTTGCCTCGACGTCGGCCGACGAGAACAGCTCCAACTGGACGGCCTGCGCGCCCGCCGCCTGCCGCTGCCGTTCGATCCGGGCCAGCAACGGCAGGATGTCTTCGTTGCGGAAAGGCTTCGTCAGGAAATCGAACGCCCCCAGCTTGACCGCCTCGACTGCCACGGGAATGCTGCCGTAGGCCGTCATCATAATGACTTCCATGTCGGCCGCCGGGCCCTGCTTGATCTGCTTGAGCAATTCGATGCCGTCGAGCTTGGGCATTTTCAGATCGGTCACCACCACGTCGAACCGCCCGGCGGCGAGCCGCTCGATCGCCTCCGCGCCGTCGGCGGCCGTAACGACCTCGTGGCCCTGCGCGGCGATGTCGTCGGCCAGGGTGATCCGCTTGATCTTTTCGTCGTCGACAACCAGGATTCTCATCGGCGCGGGTTCGGAATATCTATGGAAGCGGCTCTTATCGTAAGAAACGGGGTATCACCCGTATTTCCACGGTACATCGTGGGACGGTGATCGTCAACGGGCAGCCCGATGTATCAGCCACACGGCGTGTGCCTGATACGCGAAAATGGTTGCCTGTTTTCGCGGGATGGATATAATGCCGCATGTTGTCATCGCTCGAGATTTGGGTTCCGCATTTCCAGCGCGGAGGTGTTTCCCATGTCTCCTCATGATCTTCGTTATGCCGAGCGGCCGCCGGCTGCCGCCATCAGGCCGGCCGAAAGCAGGCGGTGCCCGGCAACGGACCAGCGGCCTTCTTCGCCAGCCTACCGCCCCGCTCGCGGGCGCGTCTCGGGCGTCGAACGGCGGCTCGCCCGGCGTCTGCTGCGGGCGATCGGCAGCCCACCGGTGGGTATTGTATTGTGGAATGGCGAAGACCACACGGAAGGGGACAGTCCCGTTTTCGCCGAGACGAAAATCGGGACAGTCCCCCCGCCCGTCGCTCGAATTCTCTTCCGCGATCGAGCGGCGTTTTGGAAAGTCCTGCTCGATCCGAACTTCCAGTTTGGCGAGGCCTACGCCGAGGGCCGGCTCGAAGTCGACGGCGACCTGGTCTCGCTGCTGGAGACGATCTATCGCTCGCGCGCGGCGGCAAGCCGCTCGGGCCGCGCCGGCTACTCCGGCCTGCTCGGTTGGCTGCATCGTGCCAAGAGCAACACGCCTTCCGGCGCCCGGCAAAACATCCACCATCACTACGACATCGGCGACGACTTCTACCGGCTGTGGCTCGATCGCGAGATGGTCTATAGCGGGGCCTATTTCGCCGACACGGCCATGACGCTCGAAGAGGCGCAACTGGCCAAGCTCGATTACGTCTGCCGCAAGCTCTGGCTGCGGCCGGGCGAGACGGTGGTCGAAATCGGCGGCGGCTGGGGCGCGCTGGCCCTGCTGATGGCTCGCAATTACGGCGTCACCGTCAAGTCGTTCAACATCTCGAAGCGGCAACTCGATTTCGCCCGCCGCCGCGCGAAGGCCGAGGGGCTCGACTCGCGCGTCGAGTTCATCGAGGACGACTACCGCAACATCACCGGCCGCTTCGACGCCCTGGTTTCGCTGGGCATGTTGGAACACGTCGGGGCCTCGCACTACCGCGAGTTCGGCCGAGTAGCCGACCGCTGTCTGGGACGGGCCGGCCGCGGGCTGATCCAGTCGATCGGGCAAAACGCCGTCACACCCGTCAGCCCGTGGATCGAGCGCCGCATCTTTCCCGGGGCCTATCCGCCGACGCTCCGCCAGATGACCGACATCTTCGAGCCGCCGGGCTTTTCGATTCTCGACGTCGAAAACCTGCGGCTGCACTACGCCAAAACGCTCCGCCACTGGCTCGATCGATTCGAGACCGCCGCCGACCGGGTGGCGGCGATGTTCGACCGCCGCTTCGCGCGGACCTGGCGGCTCTATCTGGCCGGTTCCTGCGCCGCCTTCCTGGCCGGCGAGCTACAGTTGTTCCAAGTCGTTTTCGCCCGGCCCGGCCTGAACGAGATTCCCCAGAGCCGCGCGGAACTGTACGGGTAGTCCGACCTCCAAGAAGTTCTCGCCGCGTTCCCAAGCCCCCCCGATTACAATCGGGGGGCGTTTCTCGCCGGCAAGGACTTTTCTTGCGACGAACTAGCGGTGCAGTGAAGGCCGGCAGAACCGCTACAGCTTTTCTTACATGCCGGCAAAAGCCGTCTTGCCCGACTCTCCGTCGGCAAGGCATACGAGATACGCCATCGCTGAGGTTTTTGCCCCATCGCTCGGCGGAAACGATGACAAGGGGCCAAGCAGTCCGCGAGAAGATGCCCTCATCCGCCGGCCGATGAACGGATTATGCTGTGTCGTCGAAGAACCATCGACGGCAAGTCGGCAGCGGAGAGTGCCGGATGGGCGCCAGGGAACTGCGGAGACAACGGGCCGTGCGACGTATCTGGGAAAGCGTGATTGCAACCGTCTTGGGCGGGCTGATCGTCGGGTCGATGACAAGCTCGACGTCACGGCCTGCTGCGGTGATCGAGCCGACGGCCGTTGCCGCGCCAAATCCCAGTAAAGGGGACAGTCCCATTTTCGTCGACCACGGCTTCGCCGCGGTGCCCGCGAAAATTGGGACAGTCCCCGTGCTCGCCATGCCGGCAACCAACGAGCCGCTCCAGCCGCGGCCGAGCGCGAACGTCTCGCCCCGCGTCTCCATGCCGGCGCCGATGCTCTTCCCACCGCCTCCGAAAAGAAACCTGCTCGCCAATTCGATTCCCCTCGGATCGATCCTGTTGTACGAAGACTTCTCGCGTTACCGCGAAGGAGACGCGACGAACTGGGGAGCGAACACCTTCGTCAAGACGGGCCTGGATCGCCGCAACTGGCTGGTATCGAACGTCGAGGGGGCGCATCCGGTCGGCTGCCGAATTCGGCTGCCCGGCGAGTTCTACTTCGAGTGTCGCTACTCCGCCTACATGCCCGAGGTCACTCGCGGCGTTCTCGGCTGGTGGAAAGAGCCCGTCGGCACAAAAATCTCGTTGCTCGGCGAGCGGGGCGATAAGTACACGATCGAATGGGTGATGAAATGCGGCAACGACCTGCTGCGGCCCAATCCGCTCGGATCGTCGACGCTGTACGCCAAAAAATGCTTCCACACCGTCAAGCTGCCCGACGGAACCGCCAACGAAATCGAAGCCATTCAACCGACCGGCACGTTACGAATCGAACGGGATAAGAACGCGGTCAGGGTGTTCGTCGACGGTCAGGCCGCCGTCGCCGGAACCACCGGCCCGATCGGCCAACTTGTCGGATTCGAGATCGACGTGGTGAGGGCGAAGACCGGCACGTTGTTCTTCACGGATTTCAAGATCGGCCGGTAAAGCCGCAATCGTCGCATCGTGCTTTTTGCCGGGTGTCAGGCGGTCAATCTCATACACAAACAGCCGGAAACGGTCTTGCCCGGTTGCTTGGCAGGAGCTATCCTGTCGGCCGTAGCATTCTCAAGGAGTTGCACATGGCCAAGTCTCTCCCCCTTCTTCTGGTCGCCGCCTTCCTGGGTGCGGCGGTTGCCGACGCCGAGACGCCGGTGGTCGTTTTCGACCTGCCGCTGACGGTCGAGTGCCGCGACGTCACGCCGCAGCGCTACGAGGCGAGCTACCGCCGGAAAATCTTCGAGGCGGTAGTGAAAATCTCGCCACAACTGCTGGCCGGCGAAGAGAAAGACCTCAAGAAGCTGCACTACGAAATCTCCACCGCGCAGCAAATGCCGGTGGTCAGTTTCGCGCCCAGCTCACAAGTCACCTCGGACGTCGCCGGCGGAACGGTCGCCATCCAGACCGACGACCACCACGGCCAGTTGCTGGTGCACTATCTGGTCACGCCCGCCGCGGGCGACGGCAAACTGACCGGCGACCTGAATTCGTCGCACACCCAGTACTCGCTGCTGGCCCCCAAGCAGATCCTCGTGGCCAGCGGCACCATCGAGCGCGGCTGCGGCGTCTACTACGACCTGAAGCCCTCGACGCAAGACACGCTGCAGAAGCAGCGCGAGTTCGCCTGCCTCTTCGACGTGCCGGCAACGTGGCGTGCCAACTGCATTACCGTGCGGTGCAAAGCCCTCGGCGTCAAGCATGGGCTGCTGGGCAGTTCCGACGTAAGCTGCGGCATGGGGCTCTTGTCCGTCGGCCTCTACAAGCAAAACGACGCCGAGGCGATGGCCGCAGCCTATGAACTGGGCAAGAGACAACAGCAGTTCTTGAACCAGTTGCGGGCCGATCCCAAATTTGCCGACAGTGGCGGTTCCGCTTCGCTACTGAACGGCTTGGCTCTCGCCAAGCACACCACCAAGTCGGCCGGCGCCGGCAAGATGGACGCGCGGCGACCGTCCACGGCTATCGGGGCCACGCTGCAAGCTCAGGTTGCGGAAGACAAATCGCTGCAAGCCGGCCTTTCCAGCGACACCCGCGCCGCCGCCCGCGAACTGGCCGCCGCCATGATCGCTCTGCGCAAGCTCAACGCCGCGCCGTAGCGGCGGAGAGTCAGATCGGGAGGGGCCGCGAACTTCTTACTCGCGAATGCGGAAAATGAAGTCGCCCGGTCGATTTCCGTTGTCCCAATCCACGGTCCCGCCGTCGTCCTTTCCGTCGGAGCCGACGGAATAGACCACCGGCTTCCCGTCGATCACTTTGTAGTGCATTGGCCCGCCGGAATACGGATCGGTCGGCACGGCCTTGAGCCCGACCTCGCGCGTGGCGACTTCGAGATTCTCGGGGAGCGAACCGTGCGTCAAGGCGTAGCGCCGCACGGCCGTCAGGCATTCGATGCCCGCCAATTGTGCCCGGTTTCGCAACGTCGCTTGCACGAAGGGTTCGAGCGTGGGTAGGAGCAGCGGCGCGACGACCGTGTTCTGTGCCTTGGCTTTGGCGACTTCAGCCGCGTACCACTGACTCAGCGACGTCCGATCGTAGGGCGCTGCCGCCAGCGTAATCGCGGAGGCGAAGGCGGAATTGAGGGCGGCGGTTTCCGCCTGCCAGTCCGTCTGGATGGTCTGCTGCTGTCCGCCGCCAAGGATCCCCAACTGTGACGGCGACATGCGGCCTTGCTGCAGCGAGTCGAGCGTGTTGCGCGAGGTGACATATTCCATCCGCAGCCCTTCATTGGCAGTGGAAACTGCTTCTCGTTGGTGTTCGGCGAGCAGGGCCAAGAGCCGGTCGCAGTCTTTCGCGGTCAATCCTTGTTGGCCGAGCGTAAAGTCGGTGACGCCGCTGAGTGCCGTTGCGTCGATGGTACTCGATAGCAACTGGGAAATCAGCGCTCCGCGCAGGCGGACGTCGCGCGAAAGACGAAGCGTGCGCCGGACCGCCTGCTCCGCTTCGTCAAAATTCCCCTTTGCGCGGGCGTGATAAAGCTCGACGCCCGCCAGCCGGGCAAATGCACGAGTCGCTTGGAGATGCGGCAACAGCGAGTCAATACGGATGCCGGTCAGAAGCATGCATCGCGGCTTCTGCTGTGCTTCGTCCAGCTTCTTAATCGCGGGCTGCGTCTTCGTCAGCAGCGACTCAACGTCCGCGTCGGAAACCGACCCCTGCAAAAATTTGTCGCGATCGCTGAGGTTGTCGAGCGCCTGCGATAGGTCGCGGACACGCTCCGGTATTTTGCTGCTGTCCCACGGCCACGAGGCCGGCGGATTGGCGATATACATGCCGGGCGAAATCTCGGCCAGGGCGGCAAGCAACAGCGGTCCGGAATTGTCGTCCGCAGGGGCCCGACTCTCCAAAAACTGCCGCACGGCAAACGGTTCGCTCGGTTGTTGCCCGGCCCAGGCAGGAATCGCAGCATCGGACTCCGTCGGCACTTGCGGGGCGGTTCCCGTCGCCGTGTCTGATGAAGATGACGGCGGAGGTGGTGGCGGCGGCGGCGGTGGCGGGGGAGCCTTCGCCTGAGGCGATGCCGCTGGAGGACGGTTGTCGCAGCCGGCGAAACCTGCCATCAGCAGAACGCCCGCCGAAACGCCAACAAGAATCGATCGAGCAAGGCTGGATCGACGGAACCACAAGAGGAACCGGAAACGCTGTGCAAGCCTCATGATTTCCTCGCAGCCTTATCTTGAACGGTAAAGAACCAGATTCGGTCGCCAATACCCACGTCTGAGGATACATGGCCCGAAATTGCGGGTCAACACCCCTCTGCTCCATTGTTTTCGCCACGATTGGGGAAACATTCACCCTTGTCCGCCGGATACGGCGAACCGTCACGGCAGACAAAAGTTCATTCGAGCAGAGAGTCGCAATCTTGGAACGGCTGAAGAACGCCTCTACAGCGTGGTGATAATCGCGTCTTACCGCCGCCACTCGTCGGGCAGATGCGCGCGGGCGGTCGGCATCGCGTTTTCGGCGCCGGGCGGCGGGAGAACGTCGGGGACCGGCAGGTGACGCAGCAGCCAATCGGTCTGACGACTGGCGGGCACTTGTACGACGCTCTGCGGCACCAGCGTTTGCACCAACGCTGCCATCGGCTGCGAGCCGCGCAGGCATTCGCCCAACAGGCGATTGCGGCCATCGCTAAGGATCGTGCCTGGCTCGGCGGTTGTGCAGAAGCCGCGAAGCCGCAGACCGTTGGCGTCGAACACGATCGACATCGCCAACTCCTGATAAGCGATTCGGTCGCCCGGCGGAAGCGGCTCGGGGCCCGGGACGAGCCCCAAATGATCGATGGCAGCCGCCAAAAGCGAACGGCCGATCATGCCGTGCTCGGCGGCGAGCACTCCGCAACACTCTTCCAGCCGGCCGCGGTGAAATCGGGCCGACGTGATCGTCGCGCGGCCGATGCCGCTGAGGTGGTGCGGAAAATGATCGCTGATGAGGCTGCCGAAGTCCAAGTCGGCCAATTGCCCGGCGACTTCCCCTTCCCAGCCGTCCGGCGTTTCACTGGCCCAGACCTGCCCATGAAACCGGCAGCGCGGGCCCAACGGCTTTAGCTCGTCGATGGCCAACGCCAGCACGCTGCACGGCAGCTCGCCGTCGCCGGTCGATAGCTCGAAGCGGCTGGCAGGCGGCGAAACCTCGCGGTTGCGGACGACGCGAATGCACGCCGGCTCCGGCGTGTCGGCCCCGACCAGCCGGAAGTCGATCTGTGCACTGCCTCGGCCGGGCGTCGATTCCAGCAGAGCGGCCACCTCGGTCATCGTCTGCGAGCGATCGCCGGCCAGCAACGTGACCGCGTCGGCCGAGACTTGCACGTTAGCTTCCAATCGGCCGGGCGAGTTCTCCAAGAGCCGCTCCACCCATCGCCACGCGACGCCGATGGCCGCGGTTTCAACCTCCGGCTGCGAGGCGATTACGCAGAGCGTCCGCCGCAGTTGGCCTTGTTGATCTTTCTGCCGCCGCCAGGCGACCTCAAGGCAGCGGCTGCGGAGGATGGCTTGTCCGGTTTCGGGGTCGGCCAATTCGATGCCGTCGTAGAGAACGACGCCGGGCCGGAGATGTCTGACCGCGTCGAGCTTCACGACGAGGCCCAATTGCCGCCCGAGCGCGTCGGCTTCGGCCGCAGCGCAGCCCGGCAGATGCCGGTTGAGGCACCATCCGGCAACCAACAGCAGCGGCAGCACTCCGGCCAGCGCGAAGGCCGCCAGCGTTATCCGCCGTCGTGTTTTGTCGTAAAGTTGGAACATCCGTGTTCAGAATGGTGAATGATGAGTGATGAATGATGAATGCCGGCAAAGGGTCGCAGCGAATCATTCATCATTCATCACTCATCATTCATCATTCTCCTCCACTTTCGTGCCGCCTTTGCCTGCTATTGCCAGATGCTCCCGGGCCATTTCGTGGAACAGTTTCCAGCGGGCCTGCATCTCCGCGAGGCTGTCGCCGCCGAACTTATCGACCATCGCCCGGGCGATCTCGAAGGCCACGACGTTCTCGACGACGCAACTTGCCGCCGACACGGCGCAGACGTCGCTCCGCTCGTAGGAGGCCGATTCCGGCTGCTTGGTTTCAAGCCGCACCGATTCCAAGGGCTGGGCCAGCGTGTTGATCGGTTTCATCGCGGCGCGGAGCACGATCGGCTGCGAGTTCGACATGCCGGCCTCCAATCCGCCCGCATGGTTCGTCGGCCGCACGAATCCCAGCGAAATCGTATCGACCAGCGCGGGATCGTAACGGATCGGATCGTGGACTTCGGAGCCCGGCCGTCGCGCCGCCTGGAAACCCATGCCGATTTCAACGCCCTTGATCGCCTGGATCGACATGACGGCCTGAGCGAGCCGGCCGCTGAGCTTCTTGTCCCATTGTGTATGCGTAGCCGAGTCCGAAGGGGACGCCTTCGACGCGAACTTCGATCAGACCGCCGAGCGTGTCGCCCTGTTCTCGCGTGCGGTCGACCAGCGTCTTGATCCTGGCGTCTTGGTTCGGATCGAGCGTATAGAGTTCGCTTTGATCGCGCAGCAGCCGCTGTTGTTCGAGCGTCTCCGGCCGCGGAGCGACGTCGATCGGCCCGATGGCGGTCACGTAGCCGAAGACCTCGATGCCGAAATGGGCCAACAATTGTTTCGCCAAACCGCCGGCGCCGATGCGCGCGGTGGTCTCGCGGGCGCTGGCCCGCTCCAAAATGCCGCGGATCGAGCCGAGGTACTTGATCGACCCGTTCAGGTCGCCGTGGCCAGGCCGGGGACAGGCGAGATCCTCCATCCGCTCGATTTTGTAGTCGTTGTTGCGCACCAGCAGAGCGATCGGGCTGCCGATGGTCGTGCCGTGCCACAGGCCGCTGAGGATTTCGACGTGGTCCGATTCGAGCCGCTGCCGGTCGCCCCGGCCGTATCCCTTTTGACGGCGGCGCAGCTCCGCGTCGATCGGTTCTTCGTGGATCTCGACGCCGGCGGGAAAACCATCGACCAGGGCCACTAGTGCTTTGCCGTGCGATTCGCCGGCGGTATGGTAGTGCAACATGTTTACCGATTCTACCCAAACCTCCGAAGTGGGGATAGCCCGATTCCTCTTGCAGGAAACGGGTTTTCCCGTTAATACCACTCGTTCTTGTCATAGAATGCCCGAAGTGGGCCAATTGGCCGAGGGTGAAATTACCCACGATGCCCACGTTTCGTATTTTTATGCCGCCGACCCAAGAATTAGGACCAGTGTCTGGTTGTCGCGGTGTGCCACTGCTCGGAACAAGCAGTGCCGGGCACAGTCCGCCGGGACGGCACTGCTTGTTCCAAGCAGTGGCACACTGGAGTGCTCGTCACAGCCTGATCGCAGCGATTGCCTTGCTGGCGGGCTGCCGCGGAATACCAGAATCGCCGCCGGCACCGGCGACGCCCCAGGAGGCCATGTTTCCCACGCTGAAGCTCAACGGCGATTTGTTGAAGCCGCTGGTCCCCACGAACGACCGCGATTGGACCCCGGAACAAGCAAAGCTCGCGTCGGCCGATTTTGACGACAAGCGGGTGACGGTTCACAACATTCGCGACTGTCGCTGGCGAAGTGCGGACGACTTTACCGTATCGTACTACGACAAGTCGTTTGATCTGGACGGACTTAACTCGGTCGATTTCATCGTCGTGCCGTTCAACGAGACGCCGAGCCTGGGCCACACGATGCTCAGTTTCGGCTTCAAGGACGGCGAGCACTTGGCGGTGTCGGTCGAGATCCGCAAGGAGCGCGGCCAGGCGTTCAGCGCGATCGGTGGCTTCTTTCGGCAGTACGAACTCATCTACGTCGTTGCCAGCGAGCGCGACGTGATCCAGAAACGGGTGACTTGCGACTTATCGGACGTGTACCTGTATCGGTCGACGGCGACGCCCGAACAGGCCAGGGAATTGTTTGTCGATGTGATGCGCCGCGTCAACAAACTGGCGAAGTCACCTGAGTTCTACGACACGCTGACGAACAATTGCACCACCAACATCCGCAATCACGTGAATCATCTGAAGCCCGACGAGGTGCCGTACGATTACCGCGTGCTGCTGCCCGGATTATCCGACGAACTCGCTTACGATCTGGGGCTGATCGAGCGTCACGGATCGTACGCGGAGACGCGGCTTCGCGCGCGGGTGAATTACCAGGCCTACCTGCACCGCGACGATCCGATGTTCTCGGAAGCGATACGGCGGTAGGGTTACACGGTGCATCCCAGGCAGCAATGCGAATTTCCCGTCCCGTGCTTCCCCGTCTTGGGGGGCATTGATTTACCTGTGGATGTGCTATCATAATAGTAGATGCGAATACAAACGCACCACCAACACAAGGGGGGCTCGCCAAATGAGTCTGCGCGGATGGCGTTGCTGCCGTCTATGGTGGTCGGCGAAAAACGACTCGACCGATTTGGGACGGCGTCGGCTGTTGCTGAGCCTTCTTGTCGCAATCGCCGGCGTCGCAGTCTCTTTCTCGCTCTTCTGGCTGATGAGGACGCGGGAACTAGAGGTGGCGAAGGAACAATTCTTGCGAAGCGGCGAGCGGCGCGCCGAGGTGCTTCAACACGAAATCAGCCAACAACTCAACGCCGTCAATACGCTCGCGGCGTACTTCGCCGGTTCCAATTTGGTGGAGCGCAAGGAATTTCGCACCTTCGTCCAACCGCTTATCGACGAAGACGATGGTGTCCTGGCCCTGGGATGGGCGCCTCGCATCCGGGGCGGGCAACGCCGACGTTACGAACGATTCGTCCGCGACGAGGGACTTTCCAAATACGAGATCACGGAGCGGGACGGCAGCGGGAAGTTCATGCCCGCCAAAACGCGCGACCAGTATTTTCCCATCCTCTATGTCGAACCGGCCGAAAAGTGGAAATCGCTGCTCGGGTGTGATGTCCAATCAATTCCGGAATGTCGCGCCGCGATCCAGCGTGCCACGTCCCAAAAACGGCCGGGCGCTGGCATCTTTGTGCCGGCCAGCGGCGAGTTTGCCAATCGGATCTTGTTGTTTGTGGCAGCGCCGGCCAGCAATGAGTCCCCCGGCGCCGGCGGACGTCCCGGCGATCAACTCGCGGCCGAGGGTTTCGTCTTCGGGTTGTTCCAAATCGACGCGATCGCCAAATCGGCGATTAACCCCATATCCGCCGTCGGAATCGACGTGCTCATCGTTGCCCCCTCCTCCAACGCGGGCAGCGACATCGTCATTTATCCAAGTCCGTCCACTCCGGAAGGTCTCGCAGAGGCAAAGTCGCCCGACAATTTACGGTACACGACCCAAATCAAGGTGGCCGATCGTCGTTGGGATTTCGACTGCGTCGCGTTGAAGGCCTTCTGGAACCGTCGCAGCACGTGGGAACCGACCACCATATTGTTGGCCGGTTTGTTGGTTACCGGCTTCCTCGTCGGATATCTCCACTTGCTGACCGGACGCACGGCCCGCATTGAAAAACTGGTTGCCGAGCGAACGCGCGAGTTGCACGAGAGCGAGCAGCGTTTCCGCCGCCTGGTCGACAACGCCGCCGACACCGTCATCCTGCACTCGCAGAAGACTACGAGGATTCTGGACTTCAACGAACGTGCCTGCGAGAGCTTGGGATACACGCGAGAAGAGTTGCTGTCGATGACGATCGCCGACGTCGATCCGGACTTTATCCCGAAGAACCTGGAGAGATATGCGGCGCTCCCGCTGCAAGAGTATCCTGTGAGTTTCGAGGGAACTCACCGCCGCAAAGACGGCACGACGTTCCCAGTGGACATCCACTTGACGGCCCTGACCTCCGGCGACGAGCGAATCATGCTCGGCTACGCTTGCGACATCACCGAACGAAAAAAGGCGGAAAAGGCGCTCGACGAGGAACGACGGCTGTTGCGGACCATGCTCGACATGCACGAGCGGGATCGCAAGCTCGTCGCTTACGAAATCCACGACGGGTTGGCCCAACAATTGGTCGGCGCGCTGTACAAATTCCAGTCGATCGAGCCGTTGCGCGATCGCGATCCCGACGCCGCGCGGGAGTTGTTCGACGACGCGATCCGCCTGTTGCGCAACGCCATGGCCGAGGCCCGCCGGCTGATCAGCGGTTTGCGCCCGCCGATTCTCGACGAGGCGGGCATCGTCGAAGCCGTCGATTTCCTGATCTCCCAACAACGTCAACGCGGCGGGCCGGAGATCGAGTTCGTCCATCCCGAACAATTCGATCGTCTTGCTCCGCCGCTGGAAAGCGCGATCTTCCGCGTCGTGCAGGAGTGTCTGACCAACGCCTGCCGCTATAGTCAAAGCGAAAGAGTCCGAATCGAACTGGAGCGAAGCGGCGACCGCGTGCAGGTCGAGGTGCGCGATTGGGGAATCGGCTTCGAGCCGGCCGCGGTCGAACCCGGCCATTACGGCCTCCAGGGAATTCGCCAACGGGCCCAAATCTTGGGGGGCAGCGCCGCTATCGACTCGGCTCCGGGCAGGGGAACCAGCATTCGCATGGATCTGCCCTTGCTGTTTCCCTTCGAGAACGGAAAGACGAATCCCGTCGAATGACGTGCCCCCGACGCCGAGCATCGTAACGTGTGGCTATTTCCCGTCGCGGGGCAACAGCGCCAGCAGGATCGCCGCCGCCAGCGCCAAGCCCGCGCCGCTGCCGAAACGCCGCCACCGGACCGAATGCCTTGTAGATGACTCCGAAAACGACGCTGGCCGGCAGCGTGGCGATGCCGATGGCGCAGTTGTACCAGCCGTACGCCAGCCCCCGGTGTTCCTGCCCGACGAGATTGGCCACCAAGGTCTTTTCGGCCGGCTCGGTCATTGCGTAGAAGATCGCGTAAGCGATGAAGAGCGTCCAGACTTGCCACTGGGCAGCGGCCAGGCCGAACGCGAGGTAGACGCCGGCATAGTACACCCAGCCGAAAAGGATCATCGGCCGCGGGCCCACGCGATCGACCAGCCGGCCGCCGACCACGTTGCCGCCGCTCTTGACCACGTGGAAGACGCTCCAGAGGATCGGCAGCATCCAGGTGGCAACGCCCAATTCGCCGGCGCGCAGCAATAAGAAAGCATCGCTGGAATTGGCCAGCGTGAACACCACCAGCGCCGCAAGGTAGAGGCGGAAGCGGCGATCGAAGGGTTGCAGCGTCAGCGTGGGACGCGGCTTCGCCGGGGCTGCACGGGCCGGCTCGCGCAGACCAAGCCACAACAACAAGACGACCAACGCCCCCGGCACGGCCGTCAAGAGAAACAGGTGACGCACCGAGCTTTCAAACGCTTCAGCGGGAGCGTCTCGCCAGAACCAGAGAAACGCGGCGGCCAGCAGCGGCCCGACGGCCGCCCCCAGATGGTCCATGCCTCGGTGGAAGCCGAACGCCCGGCCGCGGATTTCCGGCGGCGTCGAGTCGGCGATCACCGCGTCGCGCGGCGAAGTGCGAACCCCTTTGCCCGCCCGATCGGCGATGCGAATCGCAAATAATTGCCACGGCAATGCAATCAGGCCGATCAAAGGCCGAACCAAATTGGCCAGGGCGTATCCGAAGACGACGAATTGTTTGCGGTTTCCGCCGCGGTCCGAGCGCCCGCCCGACCAGAGCTTCACGAGGCTGCCGAGCGAATCGGCGGCCCCTTCGATGGCGCCAAGCCACCGCGCGTTGCCGTGCAGCACGTTGACCAGGAACTGCGGCAAGAGCGGAAAAATCATTTCGCTCGCCACGTCGTTCAGCAGACTCACGAAGCTGAGCACCTTGACGTTCCGCGGCAGGCGCGGCGACTGGGAAGAATCGGAAACGAGTGGTTCGTAATCCATGGTTCGTTTTCAATCGTCAAGAGGACGCCGCAACCTGCTCGATGATCTTCCGCGGCGTGCCGATGTCGAGAACGTGCAGGCGGCCGACGTAGGGGGCGGCCTCGGGGGCGGAGAAACCGGTCTTGGCCGTGACGAACGTGCAGGTCTCGGCGGCCCGAATCGTATGCCGGGCAGGCCGTCCGGTGTCGCAATCGAGACCGCTCGGCAAGTCGATCGCCAACTTCGGCGCGGCCGCGGCGTTGAGCTGGTCGATGACAAAATCCAGCGGCGGGCGAGGTTCGCCGCGCGCCCCCGTGCCCAACAGCCCATCGACGATCCATGCGGCCCCTTCCAAGAGTCTGCGACAGCCTCGCTTCATCATGCTCGCCGCCGAAGACCTCGATCGGCACGTCGGTCTTGGCGAGAATGCGGTAATTGGCGGCCGCGTCCCCGGTTAGTTCCTCGGGCTTGCCCCAGAGCAATACGCGCAGCGTGGTGGCCACGCAGGTCGAGATGCCGGGCGATGACGAAGCCGTCGCCGGCGTTGTTCCCGCGGCCGCAGCAGATGACGACCGGCCCGGCGATGCCCAATTGGCAAAGCACGTCGGCCACGCCGCGGCCGGCGTTCTCCATCAACACCAGCCCCGAGAAGCCGAACTCCTCGACGGCGATTTGATCGACCCGGCGCGACTGCTCGCGAGTAAAGGCGATAGGCAACATGGGAAAGTATTAGGCACACGCCGTGTGCCGTTCTTGTCCTTTGTTCGCAAATATCCCCTCGACGCATCCGACGGCACACGGCGTGTGCCTAATACCCGCCGCTATTCTAGCACGCATGGCAAGCGTGTATAATAGGGTACGTTCAGGAGGACGATCGAATGCCGATTTACGAATATGCGTGTTTAGAGTGCGGGCGGGAGTTCGAGGAGTTGGTCCGCGGCGACGAGCAACCCGCCTGCCCCGAGTGCGGCAAGCAGCGGCTCGAACGCCGCATGAGCGCGTCGTCGGGCCACGTCGCCGGCGGCTCGTCGGCGTGCCCCGCCCGCGATGTCTGCGGTTCCTCGCATTGTTGCGGCCCGAATTGCGGGCTGCATGGATAAGTGCGGAAAGAAGCGGAAGGCCCGCCCGTGGACGCCGATGAATCCCCGCCGCAAACCGAGCCGTACCGTTGCCCCGGCGAGCAACACACGATTTCGCGGGCAGTGCATCTCGGTCGGCTGGCGGCGTTCTATCCGGCCTGCCGGCAATGCCCGCGCCGCGACGAGACCGGCACGCTCTCGCCCCGCCGGGTTGCACAATTGGCGGAAACCAGTCGGCGAGGCCAGCCGCGCTCGCTGTTCCACGAGGAAGGGGCCGGCGGCGTCTTTCTGAACGATCTCAGCCCCGCCGCCGCGAAAGAGATCGCCGCCGCGTTCGGCGTCGTCATGTTGGAAAACGCGAGGCCCGGAGGGCTGGGCACTTCAGTGCCCAGTGAACCAGGGACCCTCCTCCTCGCCGGCGACGGCCGCCCTCTGACGGCCGAACTCGTGGCGGCGGTCGCCGAGGGGCTCCGCTCGACCGGCTGCAACGTCGTTGACATCGGTCCTCAACCGCCCCGTGCCTCGCCTTCGCCATTGATCATCTCCAAGCGGCAGGCGGCGTTCTCGTCGGCAATCCGGGCGAAGACTCGCACACCGCGGGCCTGAAGTTCTGGGCCGCCGGCCCGCGGCCGCTTTCCGCCGGCGGATCGCTCGAACCGATCATCGAGCGCTATCAAGCCGGCCCCCAGCATCCCGCCCGCAAACACGGCCAACTCCGCCGCTTTCAGGCCGATCAGCCCTACCTGGCCCAAATGGCGGAACACTACCATGCGTTGCGGCCGTTGCGGGTTGTGGTCGATTCGGCATCGCGGCCAACGCTCGATTTCCTGCAACGACTGGCGGCCACGGTCGCCTGCGAGATCATTCCAAGTCGAAGCACGCGGAATGATCTGCCGCGGCAGATTCGCGACGATGCCGCCCACTTCGCCGCCTGCATCGACGGCGACGGCGAAACGTGCTGCGTACTGAACGAGCAAGGCCGCCCGGTTCCGCCCGAGCGGCTGCTGCTGTTGCTTGCGACGAATCCGGAGCCTGCGAGAGTCGTCGTGCTGGAAACCGAAACCCCGCCGGCAGTTGCCGATCGCCTGGAACGACTTGGAATGCAGGTCGCCAGGAGCAGCCCGCGCCGCGCCGACATGTACCATGCCATGCTGAACCACGCCGCCGCGTTGGGCGGCGGTCCGAGCGGCCGCTTCTGGCACGCCGAGGCCGGCCTGCCGCTGTGCGACGCCCTGATGACCGTCACCCGGCTGTTGATCGCCCTCAGCCGCGGCGACGAGCCGCTCTCGAAGGTTCTCGACCGCGACGCCCCGTTCGGATAGAATGACGGTTCCACGTTTTGTCCTTCGTCATTCCTTCGTCATTTGGATTTCGTCATTCGAGCTTTCTATGTCTACCCATTGGCTTGCCGACCGCACTCGTCTGTTCGACGCCTCGGGCATCCGCAAGGTTTTCGACCTTGGGGCGAAACTGAAAGACCCGATCAATCTTTCGATCGGGCAGCCCGATTTCGACGTGCCCGAGCCGGTCCGCCGCGCGGCGATCGACGCCATCGAAAGCCGCAAGAACGGCTACGCCCTTACGCAGGGCATGCCCGTGCTCCGCGACAAACTCCAGTCGCAAATCCAACAACAGTACGGCCACGACGACCGCGAGGTGTTCGTCACCTGCGGCACCAGCGGCGGGCTGATGCTGGCCCTGTTGTGTTTGGTAAACCCCGGCGAAGAGGTCATCGTTTTCGATCCGTATTTCGTGATGTACGATTCGCTCTCGAAGGTGGTGGGCGGCCGGGCGGTTTACGTCGACACCTATCCCGACTTCCGCATCGACCTCGACCGCGTGGCCGACGCGATCACGCCGCGCACCAAGGCGATCATCTTCAACAGCCCCGGCAATCCGACCGGCGTAGTGGCCGACGAGGAGACGGTTCGCGGTCTGGCCGAACTGGCCGCGCGGCGAAACGTGGTGATTATCAGCGACGAAATCTATCGGGCGTTCTGCTACGACGGGCCGTTCGTTTCGCCGGCCAAGTACAATCCGCAAACGCTGGTGATCGACGGTTTCAGCAAGACCTACGCGATGCCCGGCTGGCGGCTGGGGTTCGCGCACGGGCCGTCGGCGATCATCCACGAGATGATCAAGTTGCAGCAGTACAGTTTCATCTGCGCCCCGCAGCCGATGCAATGGGCCGGGGCGGTGGCGATGGACATCGACATGACGCCGCAGATCGACGCCTACCGCCGCAAGCGCGACATGCTCGTCGCCGGCCTGGCCGACGACTACGAACTGGTCGCTCCCGGCGGTGCCTTCTACGCCTTCCCCAAATCCCCGTGGGGCACCGGCACGGAGTTCGTCCTACATGCGATCGAAAAGTACAAGCTCCTAATCGTCCCCGGCAACGTCTTCAGCCGCCGCGACACCCATTTCCGCATCTCCTACGCCGTCGCCGACTCCGTAATCGAACGCGGCATCGAGGCGCTGCGGAAGTTGGCGCACCAACATTGACAGATCACCCAAGTTGTCGAATTGTTGATGGATTTCCCCAAGAGACGGCCTCATCTGCGATGACCGACGTTGATGCCAATCTAAATTCGTTTTTGCCTCCTTTGCGATGGTATCAGTTTCGTCTGCGGTCTCTCCTGCTGCTAGCCGTCGTCGTCGCACTTGTAGCGGGCCTTTGGACATCCTACGAAGAGATTCGCTACAAGGTGTTCACAAGAGGAAATGACGCCGTCATTTCGACGGACCGATTCGAAGTCATCGTGAAAGGAGCAGGAAGCAACAGCGAGGAAGAGGGAATCATGCAGGTTGGCGGCTTCGGCTTCGAGTCGTCACGCGAAACGGTGCGCAATGGCGCTGGAGTAGTTCGGGGCCGCTCCCACGAATACTCTTGGGGTGTTCTGAGATTTGAAATCAATGGCGTAAAGTTCTCACTTCATAACCACGCACGAGAAGTGGTCGTGGACGGCCACACGTACTCAATTCGCTATCGGGCGATCATTACGATCGACCAGCGAGGAAAAATCACCGTCGAAGATCGTCCGCCCGACGGGCCACGCAAGAACGGACCGTAAGAAAAACATCGGCAGGATGGAATCAAAGTAGCGTCTCGCAAGGATGTCACTCGTCATGCGGCTGATCCCACTGTCCCGGAGGGACACTCGATAATAGCCCGGCAGTTCAGAGACAGTCCAGCTTTCTGGGTAATGGAGGCATAATGGCGAAATAATTGACCTCCCGGCATTCGGGCGATTTGTGCAGACTGGTTAAGACCAAAACAACCGTCTGCTCCCGAATGCAAGGAGGCTAACCGATGGTAGGCTGCACGAGGCGGCCTGACAAGAGGGCTGAAATTCAATTCGCTGAGCCGCCGTGGAATGAACGCTCGGCCGAGTGGCAAATCCGTGATCGACAAGTACCGGCACATCATGTGGCGAGAGCTGTGGTGCAGGCTATGAAACAATTGGATTTGACGCCGTTGTACAATCTGTACGTTGGGGCCGGCTCGCCACCGATCCGGCCCGATCTGATGTTGGCTGTGGTGTTGATCGAAATCCGCTTGGGGCGATCTCAACCCTGCCAGTGGTTCCGCGACGCCCAAGAGCATATCGTGATTCAATGGGCTGGCTTTGGAATTCAGCCCTCGCGCTCGTGTTGGTACAACTTCGCCGACCGCATTGCGCCGTTGTTGGAATCGTGGAATGCGACCCTGCTTCAGGCGGCTCGACAGCAAGGTGTTACTCGGGCCGAACGTGCTTCGCTGGACGGCACGGCGGTCGCGGCCAACGCCTCGCGTCATCGTTTGTTGAACCAGACGACGCTTGAGCAGCGTTTGACGGAGTTGGACGTCGCATGCCAAGCCGATGCGGCAGGCCAATCGTCGGCCAACGCGCCGACGTGGATGGCGAAGAAGCCCGTCACGCGCGAAGAGCAACGGCGACGTTATCGACGCGCCCGCGAGCGACTGGACGAGTTGCACGCGGTCAACAACCGGCAAAACCCGAAAAAACGCCGAAAAGCCGAGAACATCGTGGTCAGCGTCAGCGATCCTGAGGCGGCATTGGGACGCGACAAGCACCATGTGTTTCGGCCGTTGTACAACGTGCAGTTGATTCGCGACTTGGACT
This sequence comes from uncultured Planctomycetia bacterium, assembly GCA_963719005.1. Taxonomy (GTDB): domain Bacteria; phylum Planctomycetota; class Planctomycetia; order Pirellulales; family Thermoguttaceae. The sequence continues at coordinate 84,442 of CAVRAR010000006.1, read as the reverse complement.
CCCAGTTGTGCCTGGGCTATCAAGTGTTCGCCCAACCGACCGACGCCGGAACCTTGGGCCCGATGTTGGAACGATTCGCGAATGCGACGGGCGTGAAACCAAAGGCCATGCTTGTCAACGCCGGTTATGTGACGGCGTGCAATCTTGCGATTTGCGACCAAGCGGGAATCGCGTTGTACGGCCCGTGGCAGGAGAACGATTTCTCGCAAAAGAGAAAGAAGCAAGGCGCGAAGCCGCGTCCGCTCGGGAAGGAACACTTCACCTGGGTTCCGGAGCACAACATGTATCGTTGTCCGGAGGGCCATCCGATGCCTTGGATCGGCCGAGAACAACGGCGGCAGAGCGACGGCGAAATCAACGTCGTGCATAGCTACCGTTGTTCGCCACAACACTGTCGGGCGTGCGCGGCAAGTCTTGTGTAGCACCAATCCGAACCGCGGCCGAGCCGTCAAGCGAAGCGAACACGAGGCGTTGGTCGAGGCCCACCGAGCGCGAATGGAAACGACGGAGGCCAAGCAACTCTACCGACTTCGGGGACAGACGGTGGAATTGGGATTTGCCGACATCAAGCAACATCGTTCGCTGCGTCAGTTTTCCGGACGAGGCCGGTGTCGCGCACAACGGCAAGTTGGACTGACAATACTTGTGCATAACCTCCTCGTCGTTCACCGCGCCAAACCACCACCGCAAAACACTATGGACGCCACGCTAACCACCGAAGAAATAACGACTTAAAAGCTGGACTGTCTCTTCACTGCCGGGAAGCCGGGAACGCGAAAGGGGGTTCAAGTCCCGGAGGGACGATCGAAGGCGCGGTTTCGGTCTCGTTTTCGACCGTCCCTCCGGGACGAGGGAGGCTTATCCTCCCCCTCCGACCCAGCGATGAATCGCTGGGCTATTTTCGAGCGACCCTCCGGGTCGAGACCCCCACCCCGTCTTTCCGCACACGGCGTGTGCGGGATACTCTCCGCCTACGGCTGCGCCAATTCCGCCAGCGGGCCGATCGTTACGGTGGTGGGATTGGTCAACGGATATTTCGCCAACACGGCGCGAAGATCGGCGGCGGTCAGACCGGCCACGATGGCCAAGTCATCCTCCACAGGGCGATACTCGCGGCGATACACCCAATCGCTGCCGACGGCGAACATCCGCCCGCGCGGCCGCTCGCTGCCCAATACGATCCGCGACCGAACCTTGCTCTTGGCCTGCTCCACTTCGGCCTCGGTAACGCCGTCGGCCTCGACCTCGCGGTAGATCTTCAGGATGCGCTGGAGATTGTCGGCCGTTTGCTCGGGTTCGCAACTCATGTAGGTCATCATCATGCCGGCCCCCTGGTGCTCGCTGTGACCGAGGCTGATGTGCTCGACCAGTCCGGGATCGGACAATTCCCAGTAGAGCCGGCTGCCCGAGTCGTCGCCGAGCACGGTGGCCAGCAGCTTGGCGGCATAGCGGTCGCGATCTTCGGCAGCGGGGCCGGCGGCGATCTGCAACAAATACTGCTGCGTGGCCGATTCCTTTTGCAGCACCTGAAACCCGTCACGCACCGTCGCGGGCTCGATGGCCCGCCTGGTGGCCACCGGCGTCCAATGGCCGCAGTTGCGCTCGACGCACGAAACCAGCCCGGCAAAGTCGATCCGCCCGGCGACGGCCAGCACGATATTCCCCGGGCTGTACTGCCGGCGGAAGTAATCGCCCATCGCTTCGCTGGTCAGTCCGCGAATGCTTTCGGCGGTGCCGAGCACGCTGCGGCCCAGCGGATGCGAGCCGAAGTGCATCGCCCGGCCCTTGTCGTCGGCGCCGAAGGGCGGCTGGTCCTCGCACATCTGAATCTCTTCGAGGATCACCTTTTTCTCGGTCTCGAAGTCGCCGTCGCGCAAAGAGGGGCGAAGGATGTCGGCCAGCAGATCGACCGCCCGGTTCTGGTGTTCCGGCAGCACGGCGGCGTAGAAGACGGTGTTTTCTTCGTTGGTGACGGCGTTGTAATGGGCGCCCATTTCGTCGAACTCCCGGTTCACGTCGTCGGCCGAGCGGGTCGGCGTTCCCTTGAACACCATGTGTTCGAGAAAATGGCTCACGCCCGCGATGCCGTCATTTTCATCGCGTGCGCCGCTGTTGACGAAGAACCCCAGCGCCGTCGAATAAGCGGCGTCGTTGCACTCGGCGACGATTTGCAGGCCGTTGGGGAGGGTATGTTTCAGGAATTCCATGATGGAACCGACCTTCGTAGGTTATGCTTCAGCATAACTCAGACAGGCGAGAATGTCCTCCTCGGTTAGTTCGGGGAAATCGTCGCGTATTTGCTTGTGACTCATTCCTGCGGCAAGATATGAAAGCACGTCATAGACCCTGATCCGCATTCCTCGAACACACGGCTTCCCGGAGCGTTTTCCCGGCTCGACCGAAATGACATCTTGATAATCCGCAATCATGACTCTTTTTTCTTCCTTTCCCGGTGTGCAAATTGCGCATCACCCGTCACTTGCGAGCGTCCAGGCGGTCTTGCGTCATCAACGAGGATTTCAGTCAGGCCGTTTGCAGGGCTTCGATGCTGTTGACGTGAACCAAGGCGACGTGAACAAAGCGGTCGTTGCCGGGATCGACAATCGCGATTCGGTTCTTGCCGATGGCGACGACTTCCGGGTGCCTGACCTGATAGACTTCTCCGTTGGAAAGCCGCAGCTCAAACGGCTCGAACGGCCGGCGATTTAGCCACTCACGAATCGTTTCTGCGTTCATAGGATTCACTTCTCGATCACAAGGACGAGGGGACACGCTCCAAGAACATTATACCACGGCGAACCGCGATTTCGAGGGGGCAGTGTGGCCGCCGCTCCTCCAACGCGATGCCATTCGCGACCGCCCGCTATTTGGATAGCCCGTCGGCCACCTCCAACTCCCGCAATCCCAACGTCACCACGGTGAAATCGGCCGGCGGATGTTCGGCTAGATAAGCATTGATGCTGCGGCTGCTCAAGCCGTCAACCAATTGACCCACCTCCTCCATCGCCCGAGCGCGACCGAGGTGATACCAGTCGTAGGCCAACGACGAACTGCGGGCGGAACTCGATTCCTGCTGCATGATCAGAGCGCTCTTGATTCGCGCCTTCAGCCGATCCAACTCCGCCTCGGTGATTCCCTCGGCCAAACGCCGAAGCTCGCCGAGAACCACGTCCAAAGTCTCCTGCGCCCGCTCGGCGCCGGTGCCGGCGTAGCAGAACACCGCGCCGCGATGCCAGAGCGTGTGCAAGTAGGCATGAACGCTGTAGCACAAGCCGCGGCGTTCGCGGACTTCGGTAAACAGCCGGGCACTCATGCCGCCGCTCAACACGCCCACGGCCCCGCGCCTGAAAGTAGTCGGGATGGCGGTAGGGAACGCTTGCGTAGGCCACGCCGATTTGAGTTTGCTGCGAATCGTACGGCAAGTGTTCGTAGCGGCAACGGCGCGGCGTCTCGACGATCGGATCGTCGCCGCCGGCGGGCCAATCGCCGAGCAGTTCGCCTACCGAGTCCTTCAGCCGCTGCCAATCGACTCGGCCGGCGACGCCGAGAATCGTGCCGTTGGGCCGATAGCAGCGGCGGAATTGCAGGCGAATGTCGTCGATGGCCGTCGCCTCGATCGCCGCTTCGTCGCCTTGCGCCGGCAAGCCCCAGGGTTCGGGATAGTGCCGCCGCCGCAGCTCGATCATCACCTTCTGTCCCGGCTCGTCCTCTACGGCGCGAAGCTCCTGAAGCATGGCCAGGCGACTCGCCTCCAACTGGTCCTTGGGCAAGTGCGGCCGCCGCAGCAGGTCGGCATAAATGGCCAGCGTCTTGGGCAGGTTCTCCGCCACCGTGGCCCCGCTGTAGCTGGCATGGGAACTTGAGACTCCCTCGGCTCGCTCGACGCCGAGATTATCGAGGTCAAGGATGAACTGCCGGCTGTCGCGATCGCCTGCGCCGCGCAGCGACATTTCGCAGGTGAAACTGCTCAAGCCGCCGCGGTTTTCCGGATCGTAGATGCAGCCGGCGGGCACGAGAAACGTGAAGGCCGCCGATTGTAGCGCGGCGGTCGGCTCGGCCAGCAACACCAAGCCGTTCGGATACGTATGGGAGAAGATGCGGTGGGTCACTTGGCGTATTCCGCCTCGGTGGTTTTGTAGACGACTTTGACCGTGGTGAATCCAGCCCGCCGGTAGAGGCGGATGGCACGGCCGTTTTGGGCGGTGACTTCGAGCCAGACGCGACGGACGCCCGACTGGCGAAATCCGGCCAGCGACCGCAGCAGCAGATTCATGCCCAGCCCGTCGCGACGGTAGGCGGCCGCCACACCGAGGTTTTGGATCGCCCCCACGCCGCGTTCGTCGCGCACCCCCTGCACGGTGCCGCAGTATTCCAGCCGGGCAATCGGGTTATTCGAGCGAATCACCAGCCAGGTGGCCTCGGGCAGGAACCCCGGTTTGCCGGCAATCTCGGCCATCAACCGCCGACAGCCCTCGAAGTCGCCTAGACACGGGAAGACGTTCGTGTCGAATTCATGGCGAAAGCTGAGATACTTCGCCCGGGCGAAGGCGTCCAGCAGCGAGTCGTGCCACGGCAGGAAGCGAAACTGGCCCCGCGCCGGCGCCGGCGTCAGGTCTCGCCCCGTCAGTTCGATCTCCATTCGGAAGCGTTTGAAGTAGGCAAGCTGCATTTCTTTAATCTAGCGGCGAACGGCGGGGGGGTCAATGGTCGTGTTTTTTGGGCCCGTTTCTTGCCCTGGACAACCGCCTCGGCGACGCGCATTATGGTTGGGGTGAGTGGAACCAGGAAACAGGATGAAACCCGCATGAGAACAACACCTATTGCATTGCGTTTCGTATGGTTCTTGGCGATCCTCGCTTGGCTGCCGCGGTTGGCCGTGGCCGCCGACCGGAACGACGGTCGCGGTCTCTGGATCGACGTGTACCGAGGCGAGCCGCTCCCCTATGCAGACGTGCTCGACGATCTGGCCGGCGCCGGCGTCGTTTACTTGGGCGAGTTCCACACGCTGGCGGAGCACCACGCCGTGCAGGAGCAAGTTCTGACCGACCTGGCCAAACGCGGAAAGCCCTTGGTCCTCGGCATGGAGCAATTGGAGTCGTCCCAACAGCCGGCCGTCGATCGCTACAATCGAGGCGAGATCAATTTCGAGCAACTGGCCGAAGCGGTAAAGTGGCCGCAGAGCTGGGGGAACTACCGACAGTATAAGCCGTTGGTTGAAGCCGCCCGCAAGTTCAAGATTCCCGTCTTGGCCCTGAACGCCCGCGCGGCGACGATCCATCAGGTGATGGCCGGCGGCGGCATCGACCGCCTGAATGCGAAACTGCGCGGCGAACTGCCCAAGGATATTCGGAGCGACGATCCGTTGTACGGGAGGCTGCTGACCCTTCAGTTGATGGTCCACATGGCGGCGAACGCGAACACGTTGCGCCCCTGGATCGAGGCCCAGATCGTCCGCGATGAAACGATGGCCTCGACGCTATGTGCCTTCCTCAAGTCCGATGCCGGGCGAGGGCGGTCGGCGCTGGTCGTCTGCGGCAACGGCCACATCAGTTACGGCCTGGGCACTCCCGCCCGCGTGCGGCGACGAATGCCGCAGATCAAGGATCGCATCGTGTTGCTGTCGGCCGATGGCGATCTCAAGCTGTCGCCGCAAGAGGTGAAGGCCGCCCGCCCGATCAACGTCACCCATGAGCAACTTCACCAGATCGATCGCCCCGTCGCTGATTATCTACGAGTGACGACGCCGAACGAGGGCAAGCACCTCGGCCCGTAGGACGGATTTGGAAATCCGTCCTACACCTGACTTCCCAATCAATGACTCTTGCAGCAAGCGCCGCTCAAAGTCGCCAGCGTCGCGCCGCAGATCGTGGAAATCGTCAGCGTCAGCGCCATACCGAACACGAGTTGCACCACGAGCCCCAACACGGTCGGGGCGACGCTAAACATCGCGAGAATTCCCAGAATCACGCCGGTTAGGCCCAGAACGAAGTCTCGCGCCGGCGCCAGCGAGAGCGAGTTGATGGCGACCGGACCGCTCAGCCGGTGCCCTTCCAGGTTCTCGTGGGTGAAGTTGCTCACCCGTCGCATAATCCGGCTATGCCAGAGCAGGCCCAGCCCCAGTACGATGATCGTTGCCGCGCTGAATCGCACGGCCGTCAGAAACGCCAGGTTCAGGATGCTAAGCGTGATCGCCAAGATGCCCGCGATCAGCACCGCACTCGCGCCGCTCGATACAACGGTCCGCTGCCAGGAAGTCTGGGATTCGTTGAAGCGGAACATGCGGGTCCAAGCGATATCGACGCCGCCTAGCATCAGGAACGCCGCCCCTAACGTGATGCCGGCTATCGGCAGCATGTAGGCCGTCAGCACGCCCGAAAGTGCGAGGATCGCCAGCACGAACGCGCTCAGCCCCCACATCGCGCCGATGGTCGCGCCCGTTGCCACCAAACTCAGGAATAACAAGGGCTCGTGCGGCGACAAAAGCCTCTCTTGTACCACTCCCGGCTCCGCCACCGGTTCTGCCGACGGCGGAAACGCCTGCGTCTCCCGCCCATACGACGTCGAGCCGGGCGTTTGCCCACGCTTATTCTCCTCGATTGCGGAAACCATGATTGTCACACCTTTCCAACAACTGCCGTTTGCCTCTTCTGCGCGTACGAAACGGCAGCGATAGACACACCACGCGCCATACAACGACGCAAAACGCTTGCGTCACCTCCTCCATAAGAATTGTAAACGCCCCATCGCTTCGGCAATGAGCCACTCAGGGGCGGACGAGAGGTCCCATCCTGGGTATGAGCGACTGCCGAGTTGCCTCGCCGAGGCCCGACGCTAGAATTGGGCAGGCGGGAACACCCGCGCTGGAGGGAAAAAGGGGACAGGTCCAATTTGCCGGAACGGCCCGGAGGGTGCTTCGCACAAATTGGACCTGTCCCCTTTTTCCCAGCGTGTGCGGCACCGAGACTGGATGGCAGCTAATCGTCAGGACCATGGTTATGCATCCCTCGCCGATCCATTACTTCCCGGTAACGCCGCTGTTCATGATGTTGCTGGGCCTGATTCTCTTCGCGCTGATCGCGCTGGTCGAAGTCAACGTCATCGCCTACGCCTACGAGAAGATGGGCATCCAGCGCCGCTACGTCTTTAGCATCCTCCTGCTATCGTTGTTGGGCAGCGCCGTCAATATCCCCATCGCGGAGTTCCCCGCCCAAGACATTCGCGTCGAACGGGTCGTCAGTTTCTTCGGCGTTCAATACGTGGTTCCGGCGATTGAGCATCACGGGAGGACGATCTTGGCAGTCAACTTGGGTGGCGCGATCATCCCCTTGGCACTCTCTTCGTACCTGCTGGTCAAACACGGCCTGTACTTCCAGGGCGGCTTGGCGATCGCGGCGGTCGCCGTGGTCACGCACCTGTTCGCACGGCCGGTCCCGGGAGTGGGCATCGCGCTGTCGCCTTTCGTCGCGCCGCTCGCCGCTGCGCTGGCGGCCATCCTCATCTCCTACCGACGCGCGGCGCCGCTGGCTTGCATCGCCGGCAGCGTGGGCACGCTTCTGGGGGCGGATATCCTGAATCTGTACAGAATCGAGGAGCTCGGCGCGCCGATTGCCTCGATTGGCGGAGCGGGCGTGAGCGACGGCGTCTTCTTGGCCGGAATTGTCGCCGTCCTCCTGGCCGCGTAGAAAACGATCCTTCCGGCTGCCCGTTCGCTCCGCTGCGTCTGCCCCGCCGTCAAAAAAAGAGACCTCCGAAGCTCGGAGCAGAAACCTGCAAGGCACCTCTTCGACCCACTCTGCTTCGGAGGTTTGGGGACCAGTACCCTTACTGGATAACAGGATGTTGCCGCTCGACCGGCAATCTTGCTGGCAGGCCGCCGCAAGATCGCAGTGGCGCCGGCAACACCCAAACGGGAACATCGACACGTCTTCTCAGGAGAAGGGGGCCTTTATGTTGCGGTCAATTCTACTTTTAGCCGCTTTGGGGACTCTGGTTCCCATCCTCGGTTGCAGCAAGGGAACGGGCCAGTCCAACGCGGATTTGCAGGAAGAAAAACTCAGGCTGGAGGTCATGCGGGCCGAACGCCAAGAACTCGATTCGCTCCTCGCGGCGCAGAAGCAGATGCGCAGCGAAAACCAGGACGCATTTCAGCAGTTGGATCGCCGCCGCACGGAGCTTCAAACCATGAAGCAAACCGTCGAGAAAGAGCGGCAGCGTCTTGACGCCGATTTGGCCCAGGCAAACGCGAAGCTGGCGGCGGCGGAGGGCCATCTGAATGCGAAGGTGCGAGAACTGAAAACCATGCAAGCGAAAAACCAGAAGCAACTGGACGAGATCGCCGCCGGAAAGAAGGAGGTCGCCGCTGCACTCGCCTCGATGCAATCCGGGCGCGCTTCCGCCGCGCCCTCCGTCGCCGCGGAGAAGCAGGCCACGGAGAAAAGTGTCGCCGAGCAGGAACGTGCCCGCCGGAAGTATCTCGAATCGCTTGCCGATGCGACGGTCGGAATCATGAAGAGCAACCCCATGAGCCCCGCCTACGGCAATCCGCGACTCGTGCGGCAGCAACTCTTGGAACGATTGCAGGCGGAAAAACCGGGCGTCTCGCAGCGGCAGTTCCAGGAAAACGCCAATCGGACTGCGGAAGAGTTTGCCATGAAATCTACCACCGGCACGTTGACGGAAGCCGAAGTTGCAGCGATACGCGATTTCCGCCCCCCGCAGACGACTCGCCAGGCGTCTTCCACGCGCTGATCGCGGCGACATGCCCGCCCCGCCGTTCGGGCGGGCCTTTCGCTATTGAAGACTTCGCTACCTGCCCGCGATTCCCAATTCTTCAGCGTGCGGTCTGAGGGCATCGATCGCGAAGCGAACGTGCTCGTCGAAATCCACGCCGAGCAATTCCACGCTGCTTTTTATGATCTCTCGGTCCACTTTGGCCGCAAACGCCTTGTCCTTGAGCTTCTTCTTGACGCTCTTCGGCTCCAGCGTGGCGATGCCCTCGGGCCGAACCAGGCAACACGCAATGATGAAGCCCGCCAGTTCGTCGCAGGCCAACAGGGCTTTGTCCATCTGACTCTTCGCGGGCAAGTTCCACCTGGTCTGATGAAACGATACGGCATAGGCGATTTCCTCCTCGCCTCGTTGCCGCAGCCAATCGACAATCCTTTGCGGATGCTCGTCGGGCCACCGGTCGTAATCGGCGTCGTGCAGCAGGCCGGTGATGCCCCACGTCTCGGGATCGGCGCCCTCGCCATACTTGCCGGCCGCCGCCCGCATCACGATCTCGACGGCTCGGGCATGGCCGAGCAGCGACGGATTGGTGGTCCAGGCATGAAGTTGTTCCAGGGCTTGGTCGTGCGTCATGGCGATCTACTCTTCCCTTCGTTGTCCCATGTGCGGTTTCCGCCGAATGTGAAGGCAGCAGCATCCTTCGCCGCCGGGCTGCCAGGTGTCGGCGGAGAATTGGAAGCCGGCGCCTTCAAACGTGCCATTATCGATCCGCGCGGCGATGCGACAGAGCGTGGCGACCTCGGCGTCCGCCAGGCCCGATTCCTGCCACGCCTCCCGCAGCGGACAGCCGTGGAATTTGATGTCCACCGCCTCGCCGTCGCTGCGCAAGACCTCGGGCTGAAACATGCGGCCGTCGTCGGGGATGCCGTCGAGAAACGCCGCCTTCAGTCCGGCCAGGTTGCCGGGCGCGAAGCGAGCGAATTTCGCCGCGCCGATTTCCACGCCCCGGCGATAGATCGCCCGCTTCAGCACGGCCTCCGCCCGCTCAGCCCCCAATTCGTCGCGAAGCTCGTCAAAGATGAGGTGATAGATCCTCGCCCGGTTCTTGTAGGACTCATAAAGCTGACGGCGAAGCGTTTCTTCCGACATGATCGTCATGCCTTGTGCTCGGAGACTGCACCACAATACCCGCTATTGCCGCAGCCGGATAGGCAGGCGGTCGATCTTGGCGGCGAGAATGAAGTCGTTCTGCGACAGGCCGCCGACGGAGTGAGTGGAAAGCTCGATCCGGACGTTTCGATAGCCTTCCAGATGCAAATCGGGATGGTGGTCTTCCGTCTCGGCAACTTCGGCCACCCGGTTGAGAAAATCGATGCCCGCCTTGAAGTCCGCGACCTGCCAGTCCTTGTGGATGCGCGAGCCGTCGGCGCTCAGTTTCCACCCGCACAACTCGGAAAGCCGCACGTCAACTTCCCGCGGCGTCAGTTTTGGGGCGTTTCCTTCGCAGGCGGCACAATGTCCGGACGCCAGTTGTGTTGCGTTTCCTGCCATGACAGAATTGTTGCGTTTCGCCGCTGGAAGTCAACGGCCGGCGCGACGGCGATCGCTCCCCCGCCGCCATCTCGCCGCGCCCGACACTGTAGGGCGGACTTCAGTCCGCCGCACTTGGCGGACTTCAATCCGCCCTGCATTGGGTGTCGGGCCAGCGTTAGAAACCTGAGAGGCGATGGCCGCGCCCCGAAGGGAAGCGCTCCGCCCTTCCAAAGCCGCCGAAGATTGGCGACAATGGGGGTGGACCGTCCCCATAAGATAGTGACGCACGGGAAAAGACCATCGGCTTCGTCTTTCCTCGTTGGCATCCACGGCCACACCCTTGTTCTTGAAGGAGGACGATCATGATTACCCGGCGCAGAGACTTTTTATTGGCGGGCGCGGCCCTCGGAATCGGCGGCACAGCCGGCCGCAGCTTGCTGGCCGCCGACGCGGCAAAGCCGGCCGAGGACGTCTCAGCCGTCGAGGACCTGATGCGCGAGCACGGCGTGCTCCGCCGCATCTTGCTCGTTTATGAGGAATGCGTGCGGCGGCTCGATGGTGAGCCGAAGCTGGCCGACATTATTACTACCAGCATTTCCCTTAGTGGCGGCGTCCAACTGATCGAGAAGTTCATAGAAGACTACCACGAAAAACTGGAGGAAAAGCACCTCTTCCCGGAGTTTGAGAAACGCGGCGAACTGGTTCCATTGGTGAAGATGCTGAAGGAACAGCATGTGGCCGGCCGTGCCTTAACGAAAACACTCGTTCCCCTGTCTGCCCACGTCGATTCAGACAAGCAAATCCTTGAGAACCCGGAATCACGACGAACGGCCATCAAATGCTGCAAAGCGTTTATCCGCATGTATCGTCCCCACGCCGCCCGCGAAGATACCGTGCTCTTCCCGGCCTTGAAGAGACTTTTGTCGGCGAAGCAACTCGACGAGTTGGGCGACAAGTTCGAGGACGAAGAGAATCGCCTGTTCGGCGCCGACGGCTTCGGCAAGACTGTCGAAAAGGTGGCGGCAATCGAGAAGGAACTGCGCATCTACGACCTTGGCCAATTCACGCCCAAAGTGACAAAATAGCGATGGCAGACGATTGCGACGGCAAGCAAACGAACGGCAACGACTCCGACGCCGATCCTTCCGCTCGCAAGCCGTTTCAGTTCACGCTACGCACGCTGTTCCTGGTGACGAGCGTCGTCGCGCTGTTCTGCTCCGCCGCGGCGACGTTCGAGGGAATTGCGCTGTTACTCGCCGTCGCGACGATTACATGGGCGGTCGTCGGCGCGGTCTATTGGAAAATGCGAACGGCGCCGACCGTCGTTTTCGCCCACTTGTGCGGTCCGGCATACGCGGCAATCATCGTCTGGGCGTTCTCGGCCGGCCGAGATCACGTCTGGATCGGGCAGTGGAACTCGCGGGATATTTGGGAAGTGACGGTTGCCGTCGGCTTGCTCGCCAGCGCGATGGCCAGCATCGGCATCGCGTGCACTCTTCGGCCACGGTCGCGAAGATGACCGAAACGCGGCGTCGCTTGCGGGTCGAAACCCAATACTCCCCGCATGGACGCCGCGGCTGTCGCTTCGCAGGTTGCCAACATTGTAGGGCGGACTAAAGTTCGCCCTACATTGGGCGCATCATTCGGCATTCACCCCGCCGCTCACGCCTCGCCGATCGCCTTTAGCACTTCCTGCGGGATGTTGAAGTTCGCCGAAACGTTCTGCACGTCGTCGTGGTCGTCGAGCCGCTCCATCAGCTTCAACACCTTTTGCGCGGCGTCGGGATCGGTGATATCGACCATGTTGCTGGCGATCCGCGTGATTTGGCTCGCCTCCGGCGTGATGCCGGCGTCGGACAGCGCCTTCGACACGTCGCGGAACACGGCCGGATTGCAGGTGACCTCGAACTTGCCGTCGTCGGTCGCCTGCACGTCGTCGGCGCCGGCTTCCAGGGCCAACTCCATCAGTTTGTCCTCATCGACGGCACTGCCGAGCACGAGGAACAAGCCCTTGTTCTCGAACATCCAGGCGACGCAACCGGAGCCGCCCAGCTTGCCGTCGGAGAGCTCGAAAACGCGACGGATCTCGCCGGCGGTACGGTTGCGGTTGTCGGTCAGCACTTCGCACATGATGGCGACGCCGCCGGAGCCGTAGCCCTCGTAGATGACTTCTTCGAGATTGCCGCCGTCGAGTTCGCCGGTGCCGCGCTTGATCGCCCGCTGGATGTTGTCCTTGGGCATGCTGACGGCCTTGGCGTCGTCGATGGCGTAGCGCAAACGGAGGTTGGCGTCGGGATCACCGCCGCCGGCCTTCGCCGCCACGATGATCGCCTTGGCCAGCTTGCTCCACAGCTTGCCGCGCTTGGCATCGACCAGCGCCTTCTTGTGTTTAATGCCCGCCCAATGTGAATGACCTGACATATCGCACCTATCACGTGTTTTGATGGAACAACTAATATCGAGGGAGGAATGACGAAGCACGAATGACGAATGACGAAAGAAGGCCGAAGCACGAATGACGAACGACGAAATGTACAGTACCTCTTGATTTCGTCATTGGGATTTCGTCATTCCTTCGTCATTCGTCATTTACCCATGATCTTCTTTTCTACGAGCTTTGCCTTCTCCGTTTCCTTTTCCTTCCGCAGCAGCGCCACCGCCTTGCGCCATGCCGCGACCGCCTTGTCGTGCCGGCCGGCCTTCTGGTAGGCGTCGCCGAGATGATCGAGGACCGCGCCGTCGGGATCTTTGTCGGCGGCGGCCTTTTCCAATTCGGCGACGGCCTCGGCGTACTTGCCTTGTCGGAACAGCACCCAGCCGAGGCTGTCGCGATAGGCCATGTTGCCGGGCTCGGCGTCGACGGCCGCCCGGATCATCCGCCGCGCGCGGCCGAGGTTCTTGTTCGCGTCGGCCCAGAGGTAGCCCAGGTCGTTCATGGCGCTCTCATCGTTGGGAAACTCATCGAGCACCTCTTCGAGCCACTCTTCCGCCTGCGTGTTTTCGCCCTTCATGGCGCAGAGGTTCGAGAGAGCCAACCGGGCCTCGTGCATCACTTCGCGGGTTTCGGCCGAATCGTGGTCGGCGTCGAACTTGTCGATCAACTCGCGATAGGCTTTCAGCGCCTCGTCGTTGCGTTTGCCAAAATACAGCACCCAGGCCGGGCGGACGCAAAACCGGGGCGAATCGGGCTTTTTCGCGGCGGCGGTGCGGGCGGCGGCCAGGGCAGCGTCGGTCCGCCCGGCAAGCTCGAGCGCCCCGGCCAGATAAAAATGGAAAATGGGGTCGTCCGCTTGCACCGCTTTCGCATCGATCGCCCGTTGAAACACCTTGGCCGCCTCGGCCGCGCGATCGGCGGTAAGAAGCCCCAAACCCCAGACCATGAACACTTCATCCGGCTGTTTTGGCTTGGCGGCCAATGCCAGATCGAAGAACTCGGCGGCCGTCTCATATCGTTTCGCTTCCTGCGCCGAACGGCCGCCGCCAGCCGCATTCCGCAGGTGAACTTGTCCGGAGCGGACTTGAGCTTGTTCCGCGCGGCCGCAAGCATTCCCCGCGTCAATTCCTCGTTCTCCGCGGCCGTCAGCGATTCCGCCCAGAGGGCCTTCAGCAGGCCAATTTTCTCCACGGCCTCGCCCTGGATTTCCAGCATGGCGTCGAACCGTTTGCCGCGCCGATACAAATCCGACAATTCGCGGCAGGCGGTGATCGTCGGCTTGGTCTTGAGCAGTTCGACGTAGAGCGGTTCGGCTTTGTCGAGCTTGCCGGCGCTGCCATATTGCGATGCCAGGAAGAAGCCGAGCGGCACGGACTTCGGATCGGCGGCGCGGAGCTTTTCCAGTCGGGCGATCAACTCGCCGCCGCGGCCGAGTTGTTTCAACGCTTCGGCCAGCGTCTCGTAGGGAGCGTCGCCCTGGTCGGCCAGGTGCTCGGCGAAAGCCGATTCCAGCGCGGCCAGCGCGTCGGCCGGTTTGTTGGTCTTCAAGCGCACGCGGGCGAGGTTGAACTGCCGCATCGACTTGTTGGGCGCCAGTTTCGCGGCCTTCTCGAACGCGGCCTTCGCGTCTGCCGGCCGATCGGCCGCCAGAAAGCACTCGCCGATGAGCTGGTAGGACTGCGCCCCGTCGGGAAACAGGATTCCCTTGACCTGCTCGTCCAGCCCGTGCTTCTCGGGATGCTCGACGGCGTCCAGCAGTTTGGCAAAGCACTCGGCCGCTCGTTTGTAGTTTCCGGCGGCGAGGCAGAGATCGCCCAGTTCTTTGCGAAGCACGACGTCCAGCGCCGGCCTGTTGCAGGCGGCCAATGCCTTTTCATAGACGGCCACGGCCCGGGCAAAGTCGCTCTGTTCGGTCAAATGGACGCCCAACTGGCGAAGTTGCAGGGGATCGGCGCCGCCGAGTTTGCCGGGAAGGAGCACGTAACGGACGGCTTCGTCGTAACGTTTCAGCCGCAGTGCCGCCTTAAGGACTGCCGGGACGATCGCCGGCGAATCGCCGTCGCGGCGCAGCGCCCGTTCGTAGCAACGCAGCGCATCGGCGTACTCTTCCCGTTGTTCGTGCGTTCTTCCCGCCGCGAAAAGCGACAGGGCCTCGACGCGGTCGCTATCGGCTTCGGTCTTTGGATGCGCAGGCACAAACGGCTGGGGCGCGTCGTCGAGCGTTGACGGGACGTCTTGCGGTGCAGCCGTCCCGGCTGCCCTAGCAGGCGAGACCCCTGCACCACAAGCGGCTCCTGGGCACGCGCCGAACCCAAGCACTCCCAAGACCAGACAGCAATTCATCGCCAAGACCCGACTTCTCATCAGCGCCTCTCATCCCTCATCCTTCGCGTCTACCGCGGCTTGCGCTTGGCAAGGCCCTCGGAGGCCGATCGTCTCTTGGAAGCGGCGGCGTGGGGGAGCGTCTTTTCCGACGCGGCGGGCTTCGACGGCGGCGTTTTCTTCTTGGGCGGCTCGGGCGGCGGCTGGACGCTCGCGGGCTCGGCCGCCGCGTGTTTCTTCTTCGTCGGCGGTTTTGTCGCGGCCGCGGCCGGTCCCTTCTCCTTGGCAGGCGTTTCGGCCGCCGGCGGCTCGGCCGGCTTGCGTTGCGAGCGATCCACCCGCCGCTTGGGCAAGCGGCCTGCGCATTCGGGGTCGATTTGCAGCAGAATCTCGCGGATCGGCGCGGAGTAAGGATTCGCGGAATAATCGGCGCCCAGTTCGTGCAGCAGAGAGCCGAACTCGATCCCCTTCGATTTGGCCACGGCGCGTTCGAGCCCCGGAACGACGCCGGCTGCCGCGTCCTTCTCCGTCACCAGTTCGAGCACGCGGAGCACCGCCATCGTGCCGGCGTCGATAGGGATGGCATGGCCGCTCAATGCCGCCTGCACCGTATACGACACGACGAACGACGTTGTGCCGTCGAGCTTCTCCAGCCAGGTAATGGTCGGGCCGAGGTTCTTTTTTTTCAGGTCTTCCAGGTCGAAATTGAACGTCGCCTCGAAGATCGAATGCAACACCCGCTTGATGCGGTTGGCCGCGGCGCGCGGGTCGGGCAGGCAGGCCATCACCTCCGACAGTTCCGAAATCGAAGTGACGCGGACTTCGTTCCAATCGAAAAATGTGTGCACCAACGCGGCGAAGCTCTCTTCCGCGGCGTCGTGATGCGCGTCTTCCAGACAACAGGCGAACAGCAAATGCTCGATCACCGAGCGCCCGGCGCCGGGAGAGGCCGGCTTGTAGTGCTTCTTCAGAACCTTCTGGACCTTGGTGAATTGGGCGGTGCGGCTGACGGCAGTCATGGCGGTGCCTCGTTGGGTCGATTGCAGATTTGAAGTCTCACATTTCAGATTTCGAAATCTTCAATTTTCAGTTTTCAATGCTTTACGCAGTGGGTTCATCGTCCCCGGTTTCCGCCGGTTCCTCGTTCTCCTCCGGGGGAAGAACCTCTTTCAGGATCTTGGCCACGGCGATCGATCGCTTCACCCCTTGATCCAGCAGGAAGCTCAGCTTCGGCGTATAGCGGATGTCGATCCGCTCGGCGATCTTCGCTTGCAGGAAGCCCGCGGCGCTTTGCAGGCCACGGAGTGTCAATCTTTGCCGGGCCTCGTCGCCCATCACCGAGACGTGGATCTTCGCATAGCGCAGATCGCGCGACACCTCGACGTAAGTGACCGTGACGTCGCGAACCCGCGGGTCGTTCAATTCGGCGAGAATCGCCATGCTGACGACTTCGCGGACGGCTTCGGCGGCTTTTTCGGTGCGTCGGGAGGACATAGTGGGCAGTCGGCAGTCGGCAGTCGGCAGTGGGAAGTCGGCAGTCGGCAGTGGGCAGGAGATGCTGATCCACTGCCTACTGCCTACTGCCGACTGCCCACTTCTTTCTCAAAACGTTCTGGCGATTTCCTCGATCTTGTACGCCTCCAACAGGTCGCCTTCCTTGACGTCGTTATATCCGGCCAACTTCATACCGCATTCCAGGCCCTCGCGGACCTCGCGGGCGTCGTCCTTCTCGCGCTTCAGCGATTCGAGGGCGTAGTCGCCGATAATGCGGCTGTCGCGGATCAGGCGCACTCGGGCGTCGCGCTGGATGACGCCGGCCAATACGCGGCAGCCCGCCACGGAACCGACCCGGCTGATATGGAATACCTGCTGCACCAGCGCCCGGCCCAGCTCCTTCTCTTGCTTCTCCGGCTTGAGCATTCCTTCCAAGGCCGCCTTCAAATCGTCGGTCACCTGGTAGATGATGTCGTAGCGGCGGATCTGCACGCCGAGCTTTTCGGCCAGCGCTCGTGCGCCTTCGTCGGGCACCACGGAGAAGCCGATGATGATGGCGTCGGAGGCGTGGGCCAGGTGAACGTCGGCCTCGCTGACGCCGCCCACGGTGGCCTGGAGAATCTTGATCTGCACCTCGGGGTGCTGAAGCTTGGAAAGCTCTTTGCGGATGGCCTCGATCGAGCCGCGCACGTCGGCCCGCAGGATGATGTTGAGCGTCTGCACCTTGCTCTCCTGGCCAAGCCGCTCGTAGAGGGTTTCCAGGGTGACGTGCGGTTGGAAGTGGCCCAACTCGCGGCGGCGGGTCGCGGCGGCCCGCTCCTCGGCCAGTTGCCGGGCCTGGGTGATGTCGGAGAGCACGTAGAAGGTGTCGCCGGCGCCGGGGGCGGAGTCCAAACCGGTCACGTTGACCGGCATCGAGGGGCCGGCCTCTTCGTACTTCTGCCGCGGCTTGAGCGTGTCGTACATCGCCTTCACCCGGCCGTATGTCGGGCCGCAGACGATCACGTCGCCCAGCCGCAACGTGCCGGTTCGCACCAGCAGCTTCGCCACGACGCCGCGTTCTTCGTGCATTTCGGCTTCGAGGCAGGTGCCGCGGGCGGGGCGGTCGGGGTCGGCCTTGTATTCGTGCAGTTCGGCCACCGTCAGCAGCGTTTCCAACAGCGCGTCGATGCCTTCGCCCGTCACGGCGCTGGTCTTGACCACCTCGGTATCGCCGCCCCACTCGCTCGGCAGCAAGCCGGCGGTTCCCAACTGCTGATAGGCCCTTTCAACATTGGCCCCGGGCAGGTCGATTTTGTTGAGGGCTACCACGATTGGAACGTCGGCGGCGCGAGCGTGGCTGATGGCCTCCTCGGTTTGCGGCATCACTCCGTCCTCGGCCGCGACGACCAGAACGGCAATGTCGGTGACGTTGGCGCCGCGGTGCGCATCTCGGTGAATGCCTCGTGGCCCGGCGTATCGACGAAGGCGATCGCCCGGCCCTCCTTGTTCGACGCGGTAGGCGCGGATGTGCTGGGTAATGCCGCCTTTCTCGTGCGCAGCGACGTCGATCCCGATGATTCGATCCAACAGCGAAGTCTTGCCGTGGTCCACGTGACCCAAGAAGGTGACGATCGGCGGACGCGGCACGAGCTTTGCCGGGTCGTCGGGGGCTTCGAGCGATTGCACCACCTGCTGCTCGAGATTCACCACGTGGTGGAACGTGACCTGGGCGCCAAGCTCCACCGCCAGCAACTCGGCCATTTCCGTCTCGAGCGTGGCGGCGATGTTGCTCATCGTTCCCAGTTCCAACAGCTTGGCCAGGATGGTGCGGGCGGGCACGCCGAGGGCCTCGGAGAAACTACGCACCGTGCAGGGCAACTCGACGCTGATATTCTCGCGTCTCGGGGCCGCCGTGTTCGCCCCGGTACGCCGGATGTGCGTGCGTTTCCGCGTCGTGCTGACAGTCGATTCCTCTTCGCCGTCTTCCGTCTTTCGGCGTTTGGCGGTGGCCGCCTTTTTCCGCTTGAGCTGGCGCTGCTCGCGGCCGCCGAGGGTCACCGCCCCTTCTTCTTCCACTACCACCGGCGCTGCCGGACGAGCGCCGCGACGGGGACGCTCGCGGCCGGAAACGGGCACTTCGCCGGGCAGCGGCGGGAGAGCCTCCAAGGGCAGACCTTTGCGGGGCGACGCCTTGGCCGCCTCCGCCGCCATCCGCTTTTGCTCGTGCTTGCGGATATGCTCGGATAGCGGCTTCGTGCCCGCTTTGCCGGCGCGGATGGCGTCACGGGGGAGCTTGATGTCGGGTTTCTGCGGGGCGGGCTCGGCCGACTTCGACCGCGCGGACGGCCGCTTCGAGACGGGCAGCGGCGCCAGCTTGATCGCCGGCCCGCGCTCCCGCTCTTCCGCCTTTTCCTTCTCGCGGGCTTTGATGCGATCCTTTTCCCGCTCCCTTTCCCGCTCCTTTTCTCGGTCTTTTTCCCGTTCCCTTTCTCGCTCCCGCTCGCGCTCCCGCGTCAGCGCTTGTTCTCTTGTCGCGGCGATCTCCGCGGCCGGTTTCGCTTCGATCTCAGGATGCGGCGCCAGCGGAGACTCACTCGGCGCGGTGGGCGGCTCCTCCGGCTTCTTCCTCAGCAGGGGCGGCTTCTCGTGCTTGGCGGGAGGAAGGACGGGAACCTTGCTCAGTCCAATCGTGCCCGCCGGGGCAATGTAATCTTCGCGACGGAAGGGAGAAGGGGGGGCCGCCGTCTCAGACCGGCTCGCCGGAGCGGCAGGGGCGCCGAAGCGGGCGGCCTTGCCGCCGGCAATGAACGCCATGACCGTCGCCATTTCCTCGTCGGTGAGACTGGCCAGCGCAGAGCCCTTGCCCGTGACACCCGCCTTCGTGCAGATGTTGACCAGCACCTTGCTGTCGAGCTTCAGTTGTTTCGCTAACGAGTAAATACGGATGGGCAAGGGGCCGCTCCCTCTGGTAAATTGCGTCGAACGATCCTCGGTCGCGCTTTTGCGCGGTTTCTCCGTTACGGGGCGGCGTCATCGGACGTCTCCCCTTGGGGCGCCGCCATTTGACCGGTGGCATCGGCGGCCGGCTCGGTCGCGACGGCTTCCACGGCGCTTGCTTCGGAAGTCGCTTGTTCGATGACTTCGGCGGGCTTGCCGTCGGCGTAATAGGGCGTGGCGCTCGCCGCGGCTTCGGCGGCGTCGGCGGCGTCGATGCGATCCTGCTCGCGCTGCTGCCGGCGTTGCTGGGCGGCGGCCTTTTCGGCCTCCGTGGCCTTGACTTCGGCCTGCTGCACGATGCGGTCCACCTGCTCGGCCGTCAGACCGCCCATTTCCATCAGAGCCTCGGGCTCGATCACCGAGAGGTCGTCGTAGGAGAGGAAGCCCTCGCCCACCAGCCGCTCGGCCAATTCGGGCTCGACGCCCTCGATCGACGAATAGCCCGCCACCGCCTGCTCGATCTGCTCGTCGAGCTCCTCGCGGGTCATGATTTCGATGTCCCAACCGCAGAGCTTGCTGGCCAAACGCACGTTCTGGCCGCGGCGGCCGATGGCCAGCGAGAGCTGGTCTTCCTGCACCAGCACGATCGCCCGGCCCAACATCTGGCAGAGGATCACTTCCTCGACCTCGGCGGGCTGCAAGGCGTTGGGAATGAGCACTTGCATGTCGTCGTTGTAGCGGACGATATCGATGCGTTCGCCGGCCAATTCGTTGACGATGTTTTTGATGCGGTTGCCGCGCACGCCCACGCACGCCCCGACGCAATCGACCCGTTGGTCGGTGCTGCTGACGGCCACTTTGGTGCGGTAGCCCGGCTCGCGGGAGATGGAGCGGATTTCGATCACGCTTTCGGCGATTTCGGGGATTTCCTGCTCGAAAAGCCGCTGGACCAATTGCGGCTTGGTGCGGCTGAGAATGACTTTTACCCGGCTGCCCGCCTTCTTCACCTCGTAAACGGTCGCGCGCACGCGCTCGTTCGGATGGTGCGTTTCGCCGGGGATTTGTTCACCCTTCGGCAGGATCGCCTCGACGTTGGTCAGCGTGACGGTAGCGGCGCCGCCCTCGTAGCGTTGGATCACTCCGGTAACCAGTTGGCCGCGAAGCTCTTCGTACTCGTTGTACAAGGCGTCCCGCTCGGCCTCGCGGATCTTTTGGATCATCACCTGCTTGGCGGTTTGGGCGCCGATGCGCTCGGCGATTTCGGCGGTCTCCATCGGCACGCCGTTGTGGCTGCCGCGAATCGAACCGGTGGTGCGATCGATCTCGACGACGACATCGGCTTCTTCCCCGTAGTGTTTCTTGGCGGCCGACACGAGGGCCGCCTCGATCCCTTCGAAGACGATCTCTTTCTCGATATTCTTATCGCGATGGATTGCATCGACGATACGAAGAATCTCGCTGGGATCCATTCAATCTCACCTTCACCGAGTTAGAGGGACACCCTCCACGCTCCGCTCGGCCCCCAAAAAACGGCCGAGACGCTACAAAATCTTACCACACCACTAGTTAGTGGTTGACAATCTAGTAAGCATATCGGTCGGCCCTAGGGGTGTCAAGGCGGTCGGCAAGGCCGATTGGCCCGAGATTCGGTTGGCGAATGCGTTGCAGAACGGCAGGAACGCTGTTCGCGAGATGATTCCCCCCACACTAACCCGGATTATTCACGCAACGCAAAAGCATCGTGAATTACCGATGCTTTGAAAAACATAGTGTCTTTGAGGGGTGCGTACTCAAGTGTCTTACTGTGTAACGACTTACAACGACATTCGTCTGGTGCATGAATAATGCGGGCTAAGTAAGCGTGGGCGGGTCAAAATGGGAAGGTATCGTCGTTTAGCCGCCGCCGGAACGGCGGCGCGGACACGAGTGGACGTTCCATCGGCCCGCAATCCGAAATCGGTTACTGTGCCGGACGTTGCTGGAAGATGGGGAGAAAAGTCTCTGCCAGAAACTCCGCCAGCCGTCCCGAGGCGACCAGGGCGTTCTCGCGCAACTGGTACATGTCTTTGGCGCTGGCGGGGCGATGCCATACGGCGCCGAGGGCCGCCCCCAATCGGGCTGCGGCGGTCTTCTGGGCTAAGAGATGCTCCACGTCGTGCGGCAACGCCTCGTCGGCCGTATCGTTGATTACCCGGATCGACGAAAACGCCACCTGCCGGGCGGCACAAACCTCGGCCACCGCGAACGTCTCCATATCGACGCCCAGCGCCCCGGTGCGCTGAAAGAGCGACTGCCGATCGCGGGGCGTGCGGATTACGCGATCGATCGTCAGCAGCGTGCCGCAATGCACGCCCGCATCTGCAACCGCCGACAAGCCTGGTGGCACATCGACCGGCAACTCGCCGCCGTCCAGCTTCAACAGCCGATCGGCGATCAGCAGGTCGTTCCGCCTCAGGTTTGGAGAGAGCCCTCCGGCGAAGCCGGCCGAGACGACCCGGCCGGGCCGATGACCGTCGATGAGGACTTCGGTAGCCCGCCGGGCGTTGTGCCGGCCGGCGCCGGCGAGAATCACGGCGATGCGGCGGCCGCGCAGTCCGCCTTCGCGAATCGTGAAGCCGCTGCCGTGAATCGACAGCATCCCCTGGAGCAAATCCTCGAAGCAGCCCGACTCGATCCCGAGCGCGAAGACGAAACCGAGGTCATAGGGCTTGGGCTTTTCGGCCGGCGGAGACGGTGCAGGCGAATTGAGTTGCGCCCGCGCCACGGCGTCGCGCATCTTGGCCTTCGCCGTGTTCTGGAGCCAGGTTTGCAGCAGAGAGCGGAACATGGGCGACACACTTGTTGTTAACCCGCTGTTTCACAACCCGTAGGGCGGAATTCATTCCGCCTATTCCCGGCTCGGGGCGGAATAAATTTCGCCCTACTGACGGAATATTGAAACAACCTCTGACCCGCGTTTCTCACCACGGTGGGGCAGACATTCCTGTCTGCCGCGAAAGACGCGGCACCTATGGCAGACAAGAATGTCTGCCTCACCGAACACGCTGTTTTCCATTTTCCCTGTGTGGTGAGAAATGCGGATGAACCCGCTTTTCCGCCTATGCCACCGGGCTATGGGGCAAATTCAGATAACGCCCGTAGGCTGACGCGTCGCCCCTGACCACCAGAACATAGAGCAATCCGCCCTCTTGCCAAGCCGATGCGCAGCAATCGCAAGCGGCGGTCGTGAAGGCGTGCTGCGGCGCGTCTGGCGCCGTGCCGACCCCTTGGACGCCGTTGCAGGCGACCACAAACAGGGCGGCATTGCCCGGCAAGTCGTAAACCACGCTGCGACGCCCGAGGAAGTTCTCCCAGTGCCAACTGGTTCCGCGAAGAGTCACCACCTGCGGACTAAAAGGATATGCCGGGGGTGCGGACTGTTTGGCCAGCGATATACCCGGCTGCTTGAAGCCCGCGTCGAACGACTGGATCGCCGCATCGAGTGCAGTCTGTTGTGAAATGGACGTGCTGCCTTGGCCGCCCAGCCAAACGGCCAACAGGATCGTTGCCGCGGCGGCAGCCACCCCACCGGCCAAGAACAGCCAACGGCGCGAGCGGTGGGGCAGACATTCCTGTCTGCCAAACGCAGAGTGGCCTTTCCGGCAGACAGGAATGTCTGCCCCACCGACAGGAATGTCTGCCCCACCATCGACCGCCAGACCGGCCAGCAGGCGTTCGGCGAGCCCCTCGGGCACCGCCACGTCGCGGAAGGCTCTCGTCAAACAGGCGTCTACGGCATCTCGCATCACACCAACCCTCGTTCGGCCGCCGCATCGGGCCGCCGTTTTCGCACTTCCTTCTCCCCCTCGAACATCATCGACCGCAACTGGCCTCTCGCCCGAGCCAGACGGCTCATCACCGTGCCAATCGGTATCTCCAATTGATCCGCGATCTCCCGATACGAACACTCCTCAAAATAGAACATTACCACAACGAGCCGGAAGCTGTCTGGGAGCCGGTTCAAGGCTGCCTGAAGCCGGTCTCCATCGAACCCCTCCGGGAGGCCCTCCTCGGGGATCAAGTCGACGTTCAAGTCGAGGTCGCCGGCCAGCGCGGGTCGGCGGCGTTGCTTGTCCTTGAGAAAGCAGTTTCTCAAGATGGCGAACAGCCAACTTCCAGCCGCATCCATATTGCGCAATTGGCCCATCTTACGCTGTGCGATCAAAAAGACCTGTTGCACGAGGTCTTCGGCGTCCTGGACCGATCCGGTAAGCCGGTAGGCGTACTGGTAGACCGCCCTGTGGTGGTCGGCGACCAGTTGAGCGACGTCGGGCCCGGAACGCGCATCGGCCATGACCGATCTTCTAGTAAGAGGCAACGAGCAACGGGGATATTCCCGCGGCGGGGGCAAAAAACCACCGACGGCCAGCGGAATTCCATCTCCCATTGTAGTTTGTGTGGAATAATTTCCCAGTGGCGAGTATCTAATGCTACAGCAGGCAGGAGGGTTTCCTGCTGCGGATGCCCGATCACCCCTGTTAGTCTAGAAAAGGTGGACCCATGAAGAAGTTAGTAGCTATTGCGATGATTTTGAGCCTTGGGATGTTCTGCACGGTCGGCTGCGGGCCGGCGCCGAAGCCGCCGGTCAAGCCTGGCATCAATGCCCCGGAAAAGAAGCCGAACGAAACCAAGCCCGGCGATACGAAGCCCGGTGAAACCAAGCCGATGCCCAAGTAGTTCCTGCAATTGCCGGATCGGCAGCTTGATTGGCAACAGCAACTGAAACACTTAAGGGGAAGGATGGCCCGCCGGGCTCCTTCCCCTTCGCGTTTTCTTGGCAGCGACATCCCGCACCTACGCCGTCCTATTCCTGCGGCGGCGGCACGAGGAAGCTGTCGGTCTCATCGGTCTGCGGGGTTGCGGTGTCGTCGGGCAGTTGATGCCATTGTCTGTCGGCGAGCTGCTCATCAGCCGGTGGGAGGATCGGACTGTTCGAGTTGACCGGCCCGCCCCCAACCAAGGTCGTCGCCGCTATGAACAGCAGCAGCACAATCGCCGTTCCCCCACCGACGCCCACAAGCCGACGCCACGACGCCCCGCCCAGCTTCCATCTCTCTCCGCCAAGTACCACGGCCCGCTCGCCGGCGATGGCGGGCAGTAACGCACGCTCGCCAATTCTGCGAAGCATTGGCTGGCCGTTCAGCATCGGCCGCAGTCGCGGTGAGTAGCGAACCAGCAGGAATGCGACGATCGAAAAAACCGCCACGCCCGCGACAACGCCGCCGACGTCTTGGAACCAATCCTCCCACTCGGGCGTTCTCGGCGGGATGAAGCCTTGGATGATTTCCGTGGCTCCCCCGTACGTCGCCAAGATCAGAACGACGACCCAGCGCGGCATGGGCCAGCGCGCCAGCAGCATGGCCGCGGCCAGCACCGAGAAACTCAACAGGTGAGCCCACGGCATCAGTGTATGCAGGATCGGCGGCAGCCTGCCGGACAAGCTAATCACCCGCGCAGGATCCGGGGACAACAGCAGCAGGGTTAAGAACGCCACATACGCTAGACAGATGATTCTCATTGTGCGTCGCATGATTGTTCTCCGTTCCGAAACTTGACGCGGCGAAACGCCGCTTCGACGGTCATGTCTTTCCTTCTCCAGGGAACTCGACAAATCCCGCTGCAACCCGCCAACGGTCCCCGGCGGGCCGTAATTGTGCCGCCGCCGGGGTGGCTGTAAAATGCACGGTGGCGGCGTTTGCCGTCCCCTCTCCCTTGTGGGAGAGCGGGAAGTCTTTGCCCCTCTCCCAAAGGGAGAGGGGAGATTGCGTCCCAACCTATGGATACCGTCGGCTCGGTCACCCGGTGCATTGCGGACTTGAAGGCCGGCGAGACGTCGGCCGCCGAGCGGCTTTGGCAGGCGTATTTTCAGCGGCTGGTCGGGCTGGCAAGGACGAAGCTGGGGCCAAGGGCTCGACCGCTGGCCGACGAAGAGGACGTGGCACTCGAGCGCTTTCAAGAGCCTCTGCCTCGGGGCCGTGCGTGGACGCTTTCCCGAGCTCCGCGACCGCGACAATCTCTGGCCCTTGTTGGTGGTTCTGACCGCCCACAAGGCAACCGACCTGATCAAGCACGAGCAGCGGCAGAAACGGGGCGGCGGGCGGCGGCCCGACGACGGCGAGTTGGAGGCCCTGTTGAGCCGCGAGCCCACGCCGGAGTTTTCGGCGATGGTGGCCGAGAACTGCGCCCGGCTGTTGGATCGCTTGGAGCCGCCGCTGCGGCAGATTACCCAGTTGCGGCTGGACGGCTACACGAACGTCGAGATTGCCGAACGCCTGCGGTGCGCCCTGCGTACCGTCGAACGCCGGCTCGAGTTGATTCGGCGAATTTGGAACGAGGATGCGTAACGGCAGTTCCGTTCAATCCCATGAGCGCTGAAGAACTTCATCCACCCGCCGACACCCTCGACCCGCGCGGCAGCGATCTTCTGCCCTTGGACGCCGCACGCCGCATCGACGTGGTTTGCCAACGGTTCGAGAAAGCGTTGCAGTCGGGCGGGCCGATAACCATCGAATGCTGCCTCGCCGACTCTGCCGGCGACGGCTTGGAGTCGGCCACGCTGCTGCGGGAATTGCTGTCGTTGGAATTGGAGTATCGGCTGCGTCGCGGCGAACGCCCCACGCCCGACGAGTATCTGCCGCGTTTTCACGCGAACCAGAACATCGTCGAGTTGGCGTTTCTGGAATCCGCCGCCACGCAAGCGGACGCGATCCCCTCGTTCCTGGTCGATCATCCGCGTTATCGCGTCCAGCGGTTGCTCGGCTCGGGAGGGATGGGCTCGGTGTATCTCGCCGAGCATCGCGTGTTGGAGCGGGACGTCGCGCTGAAGGTCATCAACCCCGAGTTGCTTTCCGATCCCGGCATGGTCGAGCGGTTCCGCAAAGAGGCGAAGGCGGCGGCCCGGCTGAGCCATCCGAACGTGGTGACGGTCTACGACGCCGAGACGGCCGGCGACGGGCACTTTCTCGTCATGGAATACGTGCCGGGCACCGATCTGGCCCGGCTGGTCGTCGAGCGCGGCCCGCTGCCGGTTGCGGCGGCCTGCAACTACATCGCCCAGGCGGCCCTCGGATTGCAGCACGCCCACCAGCACGGCATGGTCCACCGCGACATCACGCCCCGCAATCTAATGTTGACCGGCGACGGCCAAACCAAGGTTCTCGACTTCGGCCTGGCGTATTTCGTCAGCGAAGCGAAAACGGCCGATCGCCTCGCCGCGCCGCAACTACTGTTGGGCAGCATCGACTACATGGCGCCGGAGCAGGCCGCCGATCCGCAGTCGGCCGACATCCGCGCCGACGTCTACAGCCTGGGCTGCACGCTCCACTTCCTGTTGACCGGCCAACCGCCGTTTCCCACGGGAACGTTGTTCGAGAAGATCGAGTCGCACGCGAAAGAGCCGCCGCCGGCAGTCGGCGACTTTCGCGACGACGTGCCGGCGGAATTGTCGCAGGCGATCGAGCGGATGCTGGCAAAACTGCCCGCCGATCGTTTCCAAACTCCGCGGGAAGTCGCAGCCGCGTTGGCGCCGTTTGCCGGCAAAGACGGCGTCGCTTCTTTGGCTGCTCCTGGAAACCGATCGCTGCACAGCCGACGACGTTGGATCGTAGCGGCCGCCGCCGCGTTGCTGTGCGGGCTGGCGCTGCTGTGTTGGAGCACCGGCTGGAATCCGTTCCACTGGTTCGCAGTGGACGCGGAGGAGCCGTCGGTGGAAGCCCAGGGGCTCTACAGTGAAAGCGTGGCAATGCTCAGCCAGCGCCGCGAGTTGCAAAACAATCGGGCGATTCAGCGCCTGCAAGAGGCGGTGGAACTTGTCCCCGATTTCGCTTCGGCCTATGCTGCGCTGGCCGACGCCTATAATCTTTCGGGCGATTATGGCTGGGGGAAGCCCGATGACGTGTTCCCCAAGGCGAAAGCGGCGGCGCAAAAAGCCCTGTCACTCAACGACAAACTGCCGGAGGCCCATCTGGCCTTGGCCTTCGTGCTGGATGCCTA
Source organism: uncultured Planctomycetia bacterium (assembly GCA_963719005.1). Taxonomy (GTDB): domain Bacteria; phylum Planctomycetota; class Planctomycetia; order Pirellulales; family Thermoguttaceae. Next base: position 56,982 of record CAVRAR010000006.1, on the reverse strand, counting down.
CGACGGCGACAGCCGTCAGGCCGAACGGGAGTTTCTCCGCGCGATTCAGCTCAAGCCGAAATTGGCAGCCGCCCATCACTGGTACGCCTGGTTTCTTATTCAACACGGACGGCCGAAAGAAGCAGCCAAGGAGATCGACGAGGCCCAAAAGCTCGGGGCCGATCAGGTCATCATCGCCAACAATGCCGGCAAGATCGCCTACCTGCGGCGCGACTATCCGCTGGCGATCGAGAAACACAAACATGCCTTGGAGATTAACCCCGAATTCCGCAAAGCACACCGCGACCTGGCGCTGGTCTACGCCGAAACCGGAAAGCTCGACGAGGCGCTCAGTGAGCTCGACCGCGGCAGGGGCGTGACCAGCGACGGACGCGATCTCAACTGCGTTCGCGCTTATGCCTACGCGCGAAACGGCCATTCCCGCCAGGCCCGCGACTTGCTCGCCCGACTCGAACCGCTGGCCGACGAGAAGCCGTTGGCCTACGAGATTGCCGCCGTCTACGCCGCCTTGGGCGACAAAGATCGGGCGTTCGCCTGGCTGCGCCGGGCGTTCGACGAGCACGCGGCCGGAAGGGGCGGAATCGGCGTTGACCCGCGATTCGACGGACTGCGCAGCGACCCGCGATTCCACGATTTCAGTCCTACAAGCGAAGGAGGCCGATGATGCGTGAGTTTACGATGGCGGTTGTCGCGATCGCGATGTTCGTTTCGGCTGCGCTTGCCGCGGAGCCGGAACCGGAGACCTCCCACGACAAGGTGTCTTCGCTTGCGGCGCTCCCTTCCGCTTACCACGTCACCAACGGGTATTTGGACGCGACGCTCTCGTTGCAGCAGCCGCGGTTCTCGTATCTTTCGCTGGATAGTCTGGGCCGGGGCAAGTTCCGAAGCGGTGCGCTACAGCGACCCGCTGCTGCCGCCGCGTCGCAGCCAGTCGTCGCGCGACACGCCGCTACCAGCGTGGAGTATCGCGGAAAGGGCGTTGACGCTTCGGCTCCCGCTCGATGGACGATCGATTTCGACAACAAGGGCCTTACGATGGTATCGTGCTGGTCGAAAGCCGATCCGCCCGAGCCGATCGTCTTCGAGTTCAACCCCAAGCTCAGCCGGGCAACGCTGCTGGGACAACTCAATGCGGAAGGGGGTGTTCGTCTGCCGGCGATGCTCCATCTGCCCGACCAAGGCACGGCCCGAATCACCGCACCCGGCGTCAAAAACGCCGTCCTGGGTTACGACGCCCAACGGACCGGGGGAGAGTTCATCCGCGTGGTCTTTCCTCCGGCCGACGCGAGGCGGCCGCGTATCAAATACCGCTGGGAGGTGGTTGCGATAGCTCCGCGGGTGTCGGGAATCGCCGACGACAAGCGATTCGACGGCTTTCGCCGCAACTGGCTGAACATCTTTCAACTCAGTCCTCGCCTCCGCGCCTTGGCGAACAACACCGCCAGCGATACCTGCGCCCTTTGCTACTACGAATACGCCGACGTCGCCCGGAGCACGCCGCCGCTGGCCGACGGCTTTACCGCCCTCGACATGGTTCGCCAAACCCTCGACCGCATTCTGGCGGGAGGCAAGACGTATGGGATGCCCGATTACGCTTACGACATGGGAGTGAATCCTAATTACCCCAAGCCGTCATTGGATACCTATCCCTCGCTGCTGATCGCGGCATGGGATTATGCCGACGGGAGCAAAGACAAGGCCTGGCTGGAAAAGAACTACGCCGGCGTCAAGCAATGGGCCGAGAAAATGCTTGCCGAAGACCACGACGGCAACGGCTTGATCGAGTACCACGTCAGCGGCAACTCCGGCTCGTGGACGCCGGGCGCGGGAATCCGCCCGGCGAACTGGTGGGATACGATCGGCTACGGCCACGAAGACGCCTACTCGAATGCCCTGGCGTATCGCGCGCTCCGCGGCATGGCGGTTTTGGCGAAGCAACTGGGCAAGGCCGACGACGTCGCCCGTTACACCGCCGCCGCCGATAAGCTGCACGACGCCTATTTCAAGAACTTCTACGACCCCGCCACCGGAGTCCTGGCCGGCTGGAAGAGCGCCGACGGAAAGCTGCACGACTACTACTTCCTGCCCGTCAACGGCATCGCCATCCATTACGGCCTCGTTCCCAAAGACCAGGCCAACGCGATCATGGACAAGCTGCTGGCGAAGATGAAGGAGGTCGGCTACACGCGGTTCGACTTAGGGCTGCCGGGCAACCTCATCAGCGTCGCCAGAAAGGACTATTACGAGCCGAATCCGCGATTTGGCGGGGGCGTGAAGGAGGACAATTCCGATGGCTTCCAGATCTACGAGAACGGCGGGGCGACGGCTTGCCATGCCTTCCACTTCCTGGCGGCCCTCTACGATCTCGGCCGCCGCGACGAGGCCGACAAAATCCTCTTCCCCATGCTCGACTCGTTCGAGAAAGGAAGCTTCGAGGGCGTCGGCGCCAACGGCATGAGCAACGACTGGAAAACCTGGGACGGCACGCCCTGGGGCTACGAAGGCTTCCTCACCGATGGCTACTACACCTTGCTGGCAGTCCTTGTCCGCGACGGCCAACTGAAGCCGATGCCGGCGCCGTAGTTCGGGGTGGGGAAAAAGGGGACAGGTCCAATTTGTGCGAAGCACCCTCCGGGCCGTTCCGGCAAATTGGACCTGTCCCCTTTTTCCCTCTTTCATGCGGCTTCGCGCGAATCGGCCGAAGCGTCGCCCGAGCGAGCTTGCGTGTCGTTCGACGGACCGGGCGTCGGATCGTCGGGCGGCTCGACCGGTTTCTCAGCGGTGTTGTCGGCGGTCGTTTGCACTTGCGCCTGCTCGGCCGCCCAAGTCTCGGTCCACACGCAGCCTGCCCAGGATAGGCCGACGCCGAATCCGATCAGCAACGTCTGCTTGCCCGGCCGGAGCCGGCCCGACTGGCGGAGATCGCGGATGAGGATGGGGATCGTTGACGAGACCGTGTTGCCGTAGTTTTCCAGGGCCTCGGGCGTGTGTTCGTGATCGAGCGAGAGCCGCTCGCGCAAGTGGTCGAGCATGAAGAGCGTCGCCTGGTGGATCAGGTACATGTCGATCTGATCTCGCGTCCATTGGGCGCGGGCCAAGACACTGTCGATCAGCGGCGGGGCGACGTCAAGACTGAACTTGACGAGTTCCGGGCCGTCCATGTAGAGACTGCTCGGCCAGCGCCGGCGTTTCCGCGGTTGGATGGCGTTTTGCAGCGGACGGGCGCCCCCTTCGGCCACCAGCAGCATGTCGGCCCCGCTGCCGTCGGTGCCGAAGACAAAGCCGCCCAGCGAGGGGACGTCCGACGCTTCGACCAGAGTGGCCGCCGCGCCGTCGCCGAAAATCGTCCGTAGCGAGCGGTCGGTCGGGTCGATGTACTTCGAGTAGGTTTCGGCCGTAATCAGCAGCACGCGGCGGGCGGTCCCGCTGCGGATTAGCCCGTCGGCCAGCGACAGGCCATAAACGAAACCCGAGCAGCCGAGATTAAAGTCCAGGGCGCCGACGGTGGTGGGCAGCCCCAGCCGATCCTGAATCAGGCAAGCGGTCGTGGGCAGGGGGTAATCGGGCGTCTGCGTACAGAACAGCAGAAAATCGATGGTGCTGCGGTCGATCTGGTGTTCGGCCAGTAGCTTCTCCGTCGCCGCCACGCCAAGGTCCGAAGCGCACTCCTCCGGTCCCGCGATGTGCCGCCGCCGGATGCCCGTCTTGGCAAAAATGAGATCCATGTCCCACTTGGGATGCTGGGACGCCAAGAAATCGTTGTCTTCGACCTTTTCCGGCAAGTAGACAGCCACGGGGCCGATCGCCGCATACTTCATTACTGGCAGCCTCCGCCTCGAAACATGAATGCCTCTCCGTTCCACTTGCCGCAAGAAATGCAGGAGGATACCGAAGGCCGCCCAATGTCAACCGTACTTGGCCAGTCGGCCCAAAACCCCAAGTATCCGTTCTGTTGCCCTACAGAATACAGGATTGTGCCGTGAATGACTAGGCCGGAACTTGAGGAATGCCACTAGCGGGTGGTGTTTCACGGCTGCATGGTCCGGTCGCCTTCACGTGCCACGGTCGGCGGACATTGGTTCTCTCCGATGTCAATAGACTTCTTCGTGCGTCCCGACCGTCTCCAATAGGATTGCTTCTTTGCCTTCCCACGGCACGAAACGGAAGACGATGCGAAGATCGTAGCCCGCGCTACAGGCCCAAAAACCATCCAGCGTTCCTTTCAGCTTGTGTGCCTTCAATTGTACATGAAGAGCGTCGTCGGCAAGAAGTTTTAGGGCCGCTTGGATCTCGGCTGCGGCCGAAGGATTTTTCTTGACGTACTTCCTTCTTGGCCGCGTGGACAAACGTGCTGGACCGCAGCAGGGGCCGTTTCAGGAAAGCACCTCGCCCATCAATTCTTCAGGAGTGACGGGGCGACAGCGGCCGGCTTGATATTCCTGTTCCGCGTCTTGGATCTCCTTGGCCAATTCCTCGCGGCGGTGCTCGACCATCCGACGCTGAAGGATCTCCACCAATGTCTCTTGCTCATCGAGCGAGAGCCTGTCGGCGGCGTCCAGGAGTTCAACGAAAGCAGTAGTTTTTTGCATGGCGGGAAAGAACCTCCTACTAAAAGAAGCATACCCCCCGGTATTGCGGTGGTCAAGTCTTGCGAGGATGTCCTAAGGGCCGATCAGTTCTTCATTGCAGGAGGCGACTTCTGTCGCCCATTGCCCAAGAACAGCCGCAAATTCGGCGACGGGAGTCGCCTCTTACAGTCCCATCTGCGAAACTCCAGAGGAACGCTGAATCGGCTGAATCCCTCGCCCCTTCCGGCCGATTCACTCTATACGGGCACACGCCGTTCGGTAGCCGATCGTTGCCAGGGAGGGTAACGTTGCCTATTCTTAGCCGTATTCGACTGTTCTATTCTTGCCATCTGTCTAAACCGCAGTCAAACCGCCCAATTTATCGCGCCATCCGACGTCTGCATGCGCGAAAGATCGTTGAACTGGGTATCGCCAGCGGCCAGCGGGCGTTGCGGATGATCGAGGTTGCCAAGCTGGCCTCGCCTGGCGAGGAGACCCATTACGTGGGCGTAGATCCGTTCGAGGGGCGGTCGGAAGCGGACGGACCGGGCCTGACGCTGAAGGCCGCCCATCAACTCCTGCGACGCGACGGCGTCCGCGTGCAACTCGTGCCGGGGGACCTTGCCGACTCGCTGGTCCGGATCGCCAATTCGCTGGGCAAGGTCGATCTGCTGATCGTGCCCGCCGCGCTCGAATCGGCGTCATTTGCCAGGGCGTGGTTCTTCGTGCCGCGGATGCTACACGAGCGGTCGTTGGTGTTCGTCGAGCAAACGCTCGAAGACGGCCAAGCGCTGCTGGAAATCAAGCCGCGTTACGAAATCGACGTCCTGGCGTCGATGGCCGTTCGCCGTCAGGCCGCGTAGCCACGCCGTGGTAGATTGACCCGCCTGGTCGGATGCAGTACGATCGTGTCGTAAGGGCGTGTCTTTTATAGGCTCTCAACCTGCCAACATTGTAGGGCGGACTTTAGTCCGCCACATTTGACGAACTTCAGCTCGTCGCGTAGGGCGGACTTTAGTCCGTCGTGTTTGGCGGACTAAAGTCCATCTATGAAAGCATTTTTGTCAAGCCGTCCGGTGCAAGAAACGTGAGGCAGATGTCTGCCACATTCCCCTCGCCGTCGGCCTCGGTCGATCTGGTCACGTTCGTCCGAGGGTCCGCGGGCGGTTCCTGCGGCTGCTGCCACACATTCCCTGAGCCCGAGGCGGAGGAAGAACTCGCTCCCTCCTGCTGATTTCGAGTTCTGAGCCGACGTGAACGTGTACGCTCAACCATCTATTCGGGATCGTCGGCTGGGCCGAACGTCGCCATGAAAAAAGTTTTCAAAGGACGCCACCATTCACCCTATCGAAGGTCGGTCGCCGAAGCGGCCGCCATTCAGGACTTGTGTCGGGGTCGTCCTCAAGTCGTCACGTCCACCGGTTTCGGCTTGATCTTGTACGCTGCGATTTCTCCAGGGTTGTTCTGAAAGAACGATGAAAATTCACCTCACGCCGCCGACAGGCGATACCGCTGTCCGCTTTGAAGCATCGCCACCATCACGCACAGTAGCCGCCGCGCTGTCGCCACGATCGCCTTTTTGGCCCCGATCCGACCTTTCAGCCGTTCGTAACGGAATCCCCAATAGCGGCTCTTGACGACCAACCGCCAAGCCGCCTCCACCAGAGCCCAACGCAACAGCCGCGATCCCTCCTTGGTGATGTGCAACTCTTTTCGCCGATCCGCCGACGCCCGCACTCCCGGATCCAGCCCGGCGTAAGCCACCGCTTTCTTTTGCGAATGAAAACGCCGCACGTCGCCCAACTCGCTGAGTACCACGTCCAACGTTACGCTGCCAATCATCGGAATACTGCGGAGCACTTCGCGGTGTTCGCGTTCGGCCAACGGCGCTTTCTTGGCAAACTCCCGCAGTTGCTTGTTGGCCGCCTGCACCTGGCTGCGATGCTGCTGCCACTGCGACACAAACTGCTCCAATACCCAGCGGTCGGCCGGAGAAACCTCGACGGCTTGCAAGTATTCCAAGCCCTCGGCGGTGAAGAGGTTCGGCCGATCCAGGTTGTAATCGCTGAGTATATGCCGAATCTTGCAGCGCACGGAAGTCACCCGACCGCGCGCAAAATGCCGGTAACGCACCAGGCGACGATAGGCTCGCAACCGCGGCGTGGGCCGATAGGATTGAGGGATCATGTCTAATGCCAGGAATTCGGCTAACACCCGGGCGTCGATACGGTCGGTTTTGTTCTTGGTTTCGGCGATGACGCGGAGCTTCTTCGGATGCGCGAGGATCACGCGTTTCGCCAGCGGCTCGATCAACTGTACCAACCACTCGTAGCTGGCAGTGGCCTCGACGACCGTGCGAAACGGCGTCCAGCGGCCGAAAAACTCGATGATTCCCGCTTCGTTGTCGCATCGCAAGACCTTCTCGCACAACACCTTCCGCCCTTTACTCATGACACACAAGCTGATAGTCTTCTTGTGGAGGTCGATGCCGATATAATGCACGGTTTGACTCCTTGTGTGGAAACTGAGGAAATAAACCTTCTTCTCAGATTTACCACGTGCTCAAGGACACCGTGTTCGGCCCGACCTCCTCTCTTTCATAGTTTCACCCTACGTTGGGCGTCGGTGTAGCCCAAGGAGACCCTCACCGTGCGGTGTCATGCAAGATTGGCGTTGAGCGTCTGGATCGCCGCGCTGGCGACGATTTCGCTGTTCACGATCTTCTGGCGGGTCGCATGTTTTCGCCCTCACTTTCTCTGGGGCATTCTCACTTTGCTGGCAATGCTCGTTCCGCTGGTCTGGCTTGCGGCCTCCACGCTTTGGCGATTTGTGCGCGGCCCCGGCCGACTGCGAGCGATTGGCTGGCTGCTGGTCGGCGCCACGCCGGTGATCTGGATGGACGCATACATCGCGCAGACAATCGTTGACGTGCATACCGAGGTTCCGCGATCGTTCAACGCTCCCTTGCGAGTCGCCGCGGTCTGGGCATCCTGGATTTTTGACGTCGAGGCGCGGTGGCGCTATCCGAGTTGGACCTACGGTCGGCACGCCGTGCTGATCGACGACGGCCGCTCGCCACATCCTGAAAAGCTCGTCGCCGACATGGACCGTCACATCGAGGCGATGGCCGACTTGCTGGGCCGTCCGGTCCCGAACAGGGAGTTTCTTTGGATCCGCGGCTCTCTTTTCGGGTTCAACGGCCGCGCCATCCTCGATTGGGCGATCTGTGACAAGGAGAACTGGCCCGAGCCGAGCTACGTTGACCGTCACGAGGTCGCGCATATGTTGATCACCGCATTGAGTGGGCCGGATCAAGACCCTCCTTGCCTGTTTACCGAAGGATGGGCGGAATCGCAAAGCAACAACCGTGCCGAGCAGATCCGGCATCTCGCCAGCGCCCGCAAGGGTGGCTGGGCCTGTTCTTTGCAGGAACTCGTGGAGCCGGCCCACTATGGCCTGATGCGCCCTGCGTCCTGGGCCTATTGGGAGGGCGGTCCCGTGGTCCACTACTTGATCCATCGCTATGGCCCGAGGACTTTCTTGCGGTTGTACGCCGGCGTGCGCCGCGACAGCTTTCACGAAGACTGCCGGGCGATCCTCGGCGATTCGTGGGAAACGGTGGAAGAGGGCTTTTGGAAGTGGATCGAGGCCGAAGACAAGCTGCTCGCTCGGGCCGATCCCAAGCCGCGGGTCGAGCTCGCCAAGTCGGTCAATTCGGCCGACTGGCAGACGCTGATCGAAGGCTGCCGCGCGGCGAGCAAGGAGATCGAGCCATTGCCCGCGAACGCCGCTTTTGTGTCCAAGGGTGAATGTGTCAAGAAAGCGTCCAAGAGTCCCAGTTTCCACGATGACCCGGGATTGGAGCTTTCGGCGGTTTTCGAGGGCCGACAGTTCTGGATATTTTGCAACTCTCTTCCGGCCTGCGACGTTTTTCCGGGCCGCTACGGCGATTCTTTTCTGATGTCCACGCCCGCACGCAACGCCGATCTGACGCGCGACAAGTCCGGCGTTATCCGGGGTGAAGGAAGGGACGCCTTACCTCGCGAGAGTGCGGCCCTTGTCGTGGCCTGGCGCCGGCCGACAAGAAGTGCCTTCCCCTGGCTGGTTTATGGGGACTTTCAGGCTCAACAAACGTGTCGCATCGAGCGGCTCGTTCGTCCGACCGAGAAGACGGGAAAGTGGAAGGTATGGTTCACCAAGCGCGACGCCAAGGACGCGCCGGAAACTCGTTATCGGATCGAATTGGACCCCGCGTGCCGTTGGCAGGTGATGCGACTGGTTGGCGAAAATGCGGGGGGGTGGCGATTCGAGGCCACCTACGAATACAAGAACTTGGGCGACGCGTTTCTGCTGGTGGAGTGGAATCATCATTTCACCGGCAAGGATTTCGAGACAACCAGACGCGACTGGGTGCGGCCGATGTCGGACGCCGAGCGGCGCGAGTTGAAGAAGCGGGTCGAGCAAGCGGCCGACCAATGGAAGCCGGCCGATCCGTACCCCTGGCTGCGGCGTTCTCTGCTGGCGATCGTCTTCGTCTTTCCGCTGGGCGGCGTGATGCTCCTCGGCGTGACGCGACGTCGCCAGCCGCCGACTGGCGAAGCGGTGATCGAGCAATGTTCTCCATCGTAGGGCGGACATCAGTCCGCCTCTCGAACGAGGCGGATTGAAATCCGCCCTACAACAAACATCCCCGGCTATTCCGCCCGTTCCAGCAGCGTGACGCGCGGGGCGGTGCGCATTTCCACGCTCATCCTCTCTTTTTCCGCGATAAAATTCGTTAGCACCTGGTCCATATTCCTCAGTTCGGCCTGCACCATCTCGATGTCCACCGACTCTTGGCCGAAGTGGGTGGCCTCTTCAAGGACCTTGGCAGTCTTCGTTGCCAACTCCCTGCGTTGTTCGTCCATCACCTTGAGGGACACCTCCAGCCGCTTGATCTCCTTGAGAATTGGGGCGCGGGCGTCCCCCTTGGCGTCTTCAAGGAACGCCTTCTGCACGGCCAAGTCCACCTTGTAACGCCCCAGTTCGAAGGTGGATTTCGCCAATTCTGCGCGGTAAAGAGCAAGCTCATCGAGAATGATCTTCTGCCTCGTATTACGCGTCTCAGGAGAAGAAGACCCTCCTGCTGACGCGACCAATTGCTTCAACTGTTCCCGCTTGCTGCGTATCTGCTGCTCTTTTTCCCCGCAGATTTTTTCCAACTCGTCGAAGCATCGCCTCTTCCTCTCTTGTTCCGCATTCACGATTTCCGACATGTAGGCGTCGACGACGGCGTTCAGGAGAACTACCGCATCTTCGGAGTCATTAGCGGTGCAAAGGCTGACTCTCATGATCTCGGCCTTGGCGGGAAAACTGATTTGCAGATGGTCGTCGAGCCACCTCTCTAGATCGCCGGACGCTTGCCGGCGCTTAATCCACGGAAGCTTGGCGACTTTCGGATTCCGCAGCGCCGCACGCAATACCATGCGGCTTCTAAGAAGCTCCGCTTGCGTGTTCTTGTAGATCTCGAATCTGTCGCGGTCCACTTGCATCGCGCCGCCACCCATCACCGGGTTCTCTTGCATCGAGAGTTGGAAGAACGCGGTGGCTGTGTTCTTCGCCCGCGTATTTGCCTGCGTCGCCGGCTTGTCCTCCTGGGCCGACGTGGCGGCCATCGAGGCAAACCATACGGCCGGAAGCACCAAAAGCGTCATCACGGCCACCGGCCACCAACGCCCTTGCTCGTGCCGGGCAGCCAACCCCAATACGTTCCGAACGCGATCTAACAGAGTCATTCGAGTAATCCCCAACGCGACTTCCAGGAGCGATTGTTTCGGCGGCTCTGGAGGGGGATCGTCGCGAGCGATTGCAACGCAAAGCCATGCAACGTAGTGCTCTTGGCGCGTAGAACGTGAACGAGCAAACGGGCGGCAGCGGGCTTTCCCGCCCTCCTGGTCAGCAAAGATTAGCAAACAACGGAGATCGACTATCTGCGTTTCCGCAAGGCATAGGCCAACAGGCCCGCGAGACCGGTGGCCAGCAGAACCAGCGTGCCGGGCTCGGGTACGGCGGCGTACACCTCCAATTCGTCGATGCAGGTGTAGCTCGCAAAATCGGAGCCGTCGGAGCAGGTCAGTATCCGCACGCCCGTGACCCCGGAAATCGGATCGAAGTCGTAAACGTGGCGAAGTTCGTTCGTCGCGTTGGGATAGACCGTATTGAGATAGAAACCCCCGAAGGAGGTCCACAGAGCGTCCGGCGTGCTGGCGTTCGGGTTGGGCGATTGGGTGTACTGGAAGATATAGGTGCCGGTGTAACGGTCGAGGTAGCTGCCAGTATTGTCGCGGCCGAAGGCCAGAGAACCAATGGTGCAAGGCGCAGCAAAGGCCACGCCGGCAAAATCCGATTGGCCATTGCCGATCCAACTGTTGCTGTTGCCGTAGATGCCGTCGTTCAGATGGGCGATCGAGTGCTGCGTGTAACCCGAGATGCAGTCTTTGGCGAAAGCCGTCCCGCCGTTCGACGCCAAGGCAATGTCCTTCGCGGCCGTCAAGCTTCCGCCCATCGACGCGAGCACCGGTTGCGCAGTCATCATGTATTGCTTGAGTTGCGCCAAGGGGAGCGTGGCGCTTGAAACGTACGACGAAGCGCCGCCCAGCACGTTGCCGGTGTCCGTGAACTCCGGCACCGCGTTGTTCGCCTTATAGAAGTTGACCATGTCGAGCAGCGTTTGTTGGGCTTTGGCCGGATTGGCGGCGCTCAAGGCAGCGGCGAACTGGCCCGTGTCCACTCCCCAATAACCGCCGTTTTGATTCGTCCCCTGGCTGCAGACAGAGTTCTGCCAGTACGAGGGAGTTGGTATTTCTCGGACTTGGCCCGACAAAACCATGGTGGAGTAGTTATTATTGAAGTAATTGGCGATGGAGGCCGCCTGATCGGGTGTGGCTACGCCCAATTGGACCGCAAGCGCGGACCCCCAAACGTCGAATTGATGGCACTGGACGGTGGCTGCGTAGAACAAGCCAGGGTTGGACGCCGTGTTGCTCGGATCCCAAAACGTGGTTTGGATGGCGGTGGTCTTGCTCGCCGCCGCCGCCCGCCAAGTCGCCGCGTCGGTCGGTCTGCCGGCCACCGCCAAGAGATCGGCCAATTCGTTGCTGGCCCGAACATCGAGCAGCGAGCAGTACAACTCATTGCCGGTCTTTTTCACGCTGTCGGTGAATCCGTAGGGACAACGGTCCCACGCCTGGGTCGGATCGATGTAGACCAAGCCGTTGGCGGAACGCGGGACGGAGTTCATCGTGCCCACGAGCTTGTCGATGATTTGGTTGACCAGGGCGGTGTTCTTGGTGATCTGATAGGTCCGCCAAGCGATATCGACGGTAAATTGGGAATTGTCGGCCGTGGCGTTGGTTCCCATCGTGTCCCAGCCGGGCTTGTGGTATACGGTACCATCGGGCTTGATGCACTCGATCGCCGTGTTGGCGGTGCCGTTGTAGGTGCCGATGTTATTGACAAACGTCAGACAAGAGTTGGTAAGCTCGGTATTCGTAAACGCCTCCGGACACCCCTCCAGCATATAGGCGTAATCGCGAGTCCAGAACGCAGGATAGTAGCCGCTTGCGGCAGGCTCGAATCCCGAAGTGCCGTCAAACATCGTCACTTGCGATTGCCGCACCAGTTGCTGGGATTTCGCCTCCAACCAGAATCCAGCTTCGTTGAGGTCGTGCTGGGTGTCGGCTCGCGCCGACAAGGCGAATGCAAAAGGGACCATCAACATGAGAACACGGCTGATCGACTTCATCGGGGCAATCCTTCATCAAAGAAAATGGGAAGTCATATTCGTTTTGCAACCGCTCACAGGGCAAGGGAGACGGAGGAGGCTTTCGGCAAAACGTCCTCCACTTCTTTGGGGCGATTGCCTCCGCTCCCTCCGTCTACATCTGTGTTGTCGTCACCCCGCGAACAATTACGTGTCTCTTTGGGTCAAACCCGAAAGAGACCGTGCGGGTTCGCGAGCAAACCTCACTTACTTTCGTTTGCGCCAGGCATAGGCCGCCAGACCGAACAAGCCCATGGTCAGCAGCACCAGTGTCGATGGTTCCGGCACCGTCGCATTGATCATCAGGTCGGTGCTCGGATTGAAGACGTAACTGCCACCGAAGGCGTCCACGCGGACTTCGTCGGCCGAACCGTTCAGGTAGTCCTGGTATGCAGTCCCTCCCGTAGTCTTGACGCCGCCAGCGGCGCCGATGATGAACTCGGAAACGGCGCCGGGAGTGGTCGGAGTAGAGGCCGAGCCCAAGTCAACTACCTGGGTAGCGCCGCCATTGTTGTAGTACACCTTTGCGTCGCCTGCGACGTTGACCAATGCGGCGTAGAACCACTGGTTGGACGGCACAGCGATGCCCGAGTTAAGTGCGGCTACGCCGCCGTAAAGGCCATAGAGAGTTCCACCGATGTCATAGAGGCCCCATCCGTTTTGCCAAGTGTCGCCGTTGTAGGCCAGACACTGCTGCGTGGCGCCATTCGTTGTCTTAAACCAGCCTTCGATGGCGAAGTTGCCTACACCGTTGTCCGGGCACGTACCAAGCTCCGAGTAATACCCGGTGCCATTGAAGCTCATAGCCAAACTGCTGCCAGTATGCAGGCTGGCGGAGGATGCAACACTCGAAGTGTACGTTTCAGTGCCTGTCTTTGTCAGAGTTATGCCGAACGTACTGGAATCGACGGTAGTGCTGTCTCCCGCCAGGCCGTTGGCGGCGCCTGGATCGCTCTCGCCGAGGTGGTAATCGGCGCCGACCAGTATATTGGCCCGCGCCAGGCTGCCGGCCCAGAGCGTTGCGGCCGCGGCCAGCAACGCCGTCACAAAGAATCGTTTCATAGGTTGTTCCTCCAAGAGTGAAGTTGTGAAAGAGAGCGGCGGGCGCATTTCCTACAACAAGCGCAACCCGTACATTATGTATAATGTCACGCAGAGCCGCGGAATAGCATTTTTTGCGCAAAAGAACATCAGTTTTGCGCAAACCGCGCGGCCTGTACATCATGCACAATGCAATGCTACAATCTCGTTATTGGCCGTCGCAGCGGCACACCCGCCTGGCCGGTGCTGCGGGCCAGGAAACACGCCTCTGGAGACGGTTCTGCCATGCCAAGAAATCAAGAGCACACGGCCATGGCGCGCTCGACTCGACCGGCGCGTGGAGCAGCAACCGCTGGCGCACGGGGCGTTGCGGCATGAATTGGCGAAACGCCTGTTGGTCGAGATATTCCAGGGCGATCTGCCGGCCGGCTCGCGCCTGATCATCTTGAACCTTGCCGAACGCTTTCGCCTCAGTTCGACGCCGGTGCGCGAAGCCCTGCTCGAACTCGAAGCCAACGGAATGGTCCAGTTCGCCCACAACCGCGGCGCGGTGGTCAAACCCTTCGGGCCCGACCAGCTTCGGGAGATCTTTCATCTGCGGCGGATTCTCGAAGCCGAGGCGGCCCGGCTGGCTTGTCATCGCATCGACCGCCCGCGACTGATCGAACTTCGCCAGCAACTGTCGAGCTTGGCAGGGCAACCGCGCAGCGGCAAGTGGCTGGAACGCGAAATGCTGGCCGACCGCAGCCTCCATGCGTTGATCTCCGAAAATTGCGGGAACACACGCTTGAGAGAGGATATCCGCAGGTACGACACGCTCGTACAGGCCCTGCGCGACGTGGTCGGCAACCGCCGCCGCGCCATCGACGAGGCCGTCAAAGAACACATGGCCATCGTGGACGCCATGTTCGACGGTGACGCGGAGGCCGCCGCCCGGGCCATGGCAATTCACATCGACCGCGCCGCCCAGTGGGCGGAAGCCGCCATGTTCGGAAAAAGATAGCCGCGTTCGGTGGGGCAGACATTCCTGTCTGCCAGGTGTGCCGCATTCTCCCCGGCAGACAAGAATGTCTGCCCCACCGTTGCGAGAAGTGCTCCTCAAAAGACGCGGGCGCGGCGGCGGAATTGCGCCGGCGTCGCGCGGAATTCACGGCGAAAGACGCTGGCGAGGTGCGATACGCTGCAAAAGCCGGTCAACCGGGCAATCTTCTCGACCGAGAGACTCGTCTCGGTCAACAATTGCCGCACGTGTCCCAGCCGCACACGCTGAATCTCGGCACGGATCGACCTTCGTAGGACGTTCTGGAAGCGGATCTCCAAGCCGCGCCGCGAAATCCCGACCTCCCGAACCACGTCGTCCACCCCGATCGCCTCCTTGGCGTGTTCGCGGACAAAACGCAGGGCGATCGACAGGGGCGGGTCGTCGACGGCGATGACGTCGGAAGAGCGGCGCGGCACGACCCATAACGGCTCGATCGCAATCTGCCGCGGCTTTCGAATCGTTCCGCGCATCAAATGGTCGAGAAGCTCGGCGGTCTGATAGCCCGCTTTGGTCACGTTCAATGCGACGCTTGACAGGGGCGGGTTCGACAGATTGCCGAAGAGGTGATCGTTGTCGACGCCGACCACGGCGACGTCCTCGGGCACCTTCAGGCCGCAGAACAGGCAGGCCTCGATGATCTGCCGCCCGCGCTTGTCGTTGCACGCCATCACGGCCACCGGCCGCGGCAGCGACTTGAGCCAGGCCATGACCCGAGGCATTTCCTGCTTCCAGGCCAGGCACTGCCCGATTCTCGTTGGTCGATAAACATCGGGAGAGAAACCGGCCGCAGCGAGCCTTTCGGCGAACCCCTCCAGCCGGCATTCCACCCAGGCACGTCCTTCGTAACCGCAGAATGCATAGTTCCAAAACCCCCGATCGAGGAAATGCTCGGCGGCCAACTGCCCGGTCTTCCCGCCATCCACGAGGATTTCCGATACTTTCGAGCGGAGGAGGAGCCGGGCAATATCGACGTCCGACAGAGCAAACATTCCGACGACGGGCAAACCGGCGGCGAGCAACTTCTTCGCCATCGCCTGGCTTTGAATCCTGCCGATCAGTCCCGTGGCGTTCAATCGCTCAAAATTGGGAATCGGTGCAACCGTTTTGCCGCCGGTCTGATATTCCTGCCCGGAGATATCCCCGCTCAGGCTGTCGGAAGCGGGAATCGGCAAATCGGGATGATCGCCGGAGAGCAGGAACACCCAAGGCCCGTGAATCTGCGTGTACGAAGTGATGCCCTCCAACAGCCCACGATCGTAGGCGGAGGATGGAATCATCATGAGGATCACGCGAGGCGTTTCGCTCATGGGCAGCCGTGGGAATCGGAGGATTTCTGTCGCACGCCGGATACTCTACTAGCATAATTGGGTGTGTTGGGCGATGCAAAGCGATCTTCCGGCGTGCGGAGTTTTCCGGCGGCCAGGAATGTCCGCCCCACCAGGTCAGACGGGCTCGACGGTCTGCCGGCAGTTCGGCAGCGACGCCAGGAAGAGGCGGCCGTAGGGCTTCGTCCGCACGCGCGGATCGAGAATCACCACCGTGCCCGTGTCGCGCTTCGTGCGGATCAAGCGGCCGAAACCCTGCTTGAGCTTGAGGATGGCCTCGGGCAGTTGATAGTCGCGGAACGGATTGCCGCCGGAGAGACGAATCGCCTCCAAGCGGGCCTCCAACAGCGGGCGGTCGGGCACGCTGAATGGCAGCCGCGTGATGATCACGCTCTGCAAAGCGTCGCCCGGCACGTCCACTCCCTGCCAAAAACTATCGACGCCGAAAAGCACCGATCGCGGGTTCGCCTTGAAGAGTTCCAACATCCGGCTTCGCGGCAGGCCGTCGGCCTGGCTGTAGAGCGCGAGTTTGTGCTCGGCCAGCCAAGGCGCCAGGGCTGCCCCCGCTCGCTTCATCAACTGGTAACTCGTAAACAGCACGAACGCCCGGCCGTCGCTGCGGCCGACGTAGCGGCGAATCATCTCGATGGTGGCCTGCTCGTAACGGCCGGCGTCGCCGGTGGGATCGGGCATTCCGCTCGGCAAGATCAGTTCGGCCTGGTTCCGGTAGTCGAACGGGCTCCCCAGCCACAGAGTTTCCGTCTGGAAAAAGGGGTCAGAACTATTTTTCGTCTGCCGTTTCGTAGTCGGCACACGCCGTGTGCCGTCCGCATCCGCACACGGCGTGTGCGGGGTACATGTCAGCCCGACGCGCGACTCGAAGAACTCGAACGACGGGCTGCCGCCGCCGGTGGCCAAGGTGGCGCTGGTCATCACCACCGTCGGCACTTTGGCGAAGAGATGCTCGCGGAGCACCGGCCCCACGTCGATCGGCGCCGCGGCGAGCGTGATCCGCAACCGGCTTCGGCTCATGCTGCGATCGATCCAGTACACCGAATCGGGAATTCGCTGGCCGAGCCAATCGTCGATACCGCGGGCGAGCGATTCCAACCGGTTGGCGGCGGCGATGAAGTCCTGCCGCTGCTCGGCCGACTCGATGTCCTTGGCGTGCCGCCGCAGCGTGGCGACCAGCTTTTGCAGCTTCTCGCTTACGGGGTTGGCGACGATGTTCGGCTTTCGCACCCGCCCGGAAAAAGGGGTCAGGTCCAATTTGTGCGAAGCACCCGCAGGGCCGTTCCGGCAAATTGGACCTGCCCCCTTTTTCCCCTCAGCTTCGTCGAGCCAGCGGGCCACGGCGTCGAGGAAGTCGGCTGCCCGATCGCGGCATTCCCAGACCTCTTTCTGGGCGTCGCGTAGCTTGTGATGCACCAACAGGCCGCGGTTCGTGCGATCGTTGTACAGCTTTCGCAGCGTGAATTCGATCTGCCCACTGGTGATGTTCAGACCGAGATGATCGCCGGCGACGGCCTCGATCTGATGGGCTTCGTCGAAGAATCACGACGTTGTATTTCGGCAGGATGTTGACGTTCTCGCGCCGCAGCGCCAGGTCGGTGAAGAACAGGGCGTGATTGACGACCAGGATTTGGGCGTTCGTCATCCGCCGTCGGGCCTTGTAGTAGAAACATTGATAGTAATTCGGGCAGGCGCGGCCCATGCAGTTGCCGTGATCGCTGGCCACTTCGTCCCAAACCGCCGGCAGCGGACGAAAATCGAGATCGGCCAGCGAGCCGTCGGCCGTCTGCTTCGACCAGGCGAAGAGCCGCTCCAACTGCTCGAACTCCTCGGCGTCGCTGAACAGGCCCGGAGCGCGGTTCATGGCGTTGGCCAAGCGGCGAAGGCTCAGGTAGTTGCCCCGCCCTTTGACCAGCACGGCCGAACATTCGACCGGAATGACGCTGTGCAACAGCGGCAAGTCCTTCTGCATCAATTGCTCTTGCAGGCTGATGGTGTGCGTCGAGACGACGACCCGGCATGCGGGCTGTCCATCCGCATCTCCTTCCGGGGTTTCGCCGGTTGTCTGCCCGCCGTTCGGCTCGCCTTGTTGGCCGCCGGCGGCGAGAATGGCGGGCACGAGATAGGCGAAGCTTTTGCCGACGCCGGTGCCGGCCTCGACGACGAGGTGATGCTTCTGGCGGATGGCCCGATCGACGGCTTCGGCCATGGCGAGTTGCTCGCCGCGGTGCTCGTAGTTGGGCAACCGGGCGGCGATCCGCCCGCCGGGACCGAGGATTTCGCTGGGGGAGAACATTCCCATAGCGTACAAGGGACGGGGGGGAGGGGCTAGGGGAAATCCGAATGACGAAATCCGAAGGACGAAATCCCAATGACGAAGGAATGACGAAATCCAAATGACGAATGACGAAAGACGAATAACGAGTAGCACATGACGTTTAAGAGCGTGTTTGGAGAACCTCCCCTCTCCCTTTGGGAGAGGGGCCGGGGGTGAGGGCAGCGCGGGCGAGGTCGCCAAGTTCTTCACCAAGCAGCCCTAACCCTCTTTCAAAGGGAGAAGGGACCAGATACATGTTTTCGTCATTCGGATTTCGACCTTCCTTTGTCATTCGGATTTCGACCTTCCTTTGTCATTCGGATTTCGTCATTCGGGTTTTGAATTTCGGCCTTTCGCTGCCATTCCCTCTCCCACCGTTCTTTGCTATATTCTCCATTGTCCAATGGGGGTGTTTTCGATGCCGATTGAATTCCGTTGCAACGAGTGCGGCAAGTTGTTGCGGACCGACGATGACACGGTCGGCCGACAGGCCCAATGTCCCGAGTGCGGGGCGATCAGCACCGTTCCCAGCAGCTCGACGGCGGCGAGCGAGCCGGCGGCTTCGCCGTTTGCGCCGTCGGCGGGCGGCAACCCGTTCGGCGCCGGTCCGGCCGCCGAGGTGGAGAGTTCCGACAACCCGTACCAGTCGCCCGCTTCGGCCACCTATCTTCCACCTCTTCCGCTGGGGCAAGCCGATGCGATGGCAGCACAACGCGTGTCCGGTCCCGCCACCGGTTTGATCGTAACGGCCGTCTTGGGGATCATAAATCAAGTGGCGGGCATCGTCATCAACGCCGCCCAAATGGGCATGGGGCCCGTCATGCGGCAGCACCGCGACGAAGCGTTTCCCATGATGTTCCAGGGCGGCACCGGCGTGGCCGGAGGGATTTTTGGATTGATCGTAGGAGTCGTGGTCCTCGTCGGCGCACGGAAGATGAAGAAGCTCGAAAACTACGCTTTCGCCATGGCCGCGGCCATCATCGCTATGGTTCCCTGCATTTCACCCTGCTGTCTGCTGGGATTGCCGTTTGGGATTTGGGCGCTGGTTGTGCTAGGCGACGGCTCGGTGAAAGCGGCGTTTCGAAGTTGACAATGCCACCGTCTTCTGAAGGAGTCCGTTCCATGAACGTTGCCGATGAATTGGAAAAGTTGCAGCAGTTGCACCAATCCGGCGGAATCTCCGACGAGGAATTCGCCAAGGCAAAGGCCAAGCTGCTCACCACGCCCACTAGCGGTCTCGACTCGCTGTTCGGCTCGGGCGGAAACGTCGAACAACAGACCAGGCAATGGGCGATGCTTCTGCACCTATCGCAGTTGTTGAATTGCTTCGCGCCGCCGTTTGGATGGGTTCTCCCCATCGTGATCTGGCAGGTGCAAAAATCGAAACTGCCGGCAATCGATGAACATGGAAAAATCGTGTGCAATTGGCTCATTAGCGAGCTCCTTTATCTGGTCGTCTGCGGCATCCTGGTGTTCTTGCTCATTGGGATTCCGCTGCTGATAATCCTGGCCGTCCTCGGCATCGTTTTTCCGATCATCGGCGGGATCAAGGCGAACAGCGGCGAGGTGTGGAAGTATCCGCTCTCGATTCCGTTCTTCAAATAGCCGGCGAGCATTCTTCCCGTTTAGCCGCGCCCCAACCCGTTTAGCCGCGCCCCAACGGGAAGCGCGGGCGGCCCGGCGGCGCTCGGCCCCCTTCCTTCCCCCGGCGCAAGAAAGGCGTTAGCATAAGGGCCATGCCGACCGCCGAGATTTCACCGCCGCCCGCCGAGCCGCAACCGCTGCCGGACAATTTCGTCTCCGTTCAACCGGGGGGTGGACGGTGCTATCGCCTCGAACTGGCTTGGGGTCGTTGGCGACGTTGGTGGCTTAGGCACTTCCGCCCCGGTTACGTGCGGCGCATGGCAGCGCTTCGCAAAGGGGACGCGGCCGCGGCGCCCCACGAAATCCTCGACCCGCGCGATCTGAAATTCTGCCGCAACCGCTGCTCGTGTTATTGGGAGCCGGCCGACGACCTGTTCCGCTGGCGCGGCGGGCTGCGCTTTGCCCGATGGGGCCTGGCCGAGCTGCAACTGATGGGCTGGCCCTTGCTAGCGCTGACGATCCTGTTGGCCTGCACGCGATTCTGGCCGGCCGCCGTCGTGCCGGGCGTGCCGTTGTGCCTGATCGTCTACTTCTTCCGCGATCCGTTGCGAGTGATTCCCGCCGCTCCCGGCCTGCTGGTCGCGCCGGCGGACGGCAAGGTGGTCGAAATCACGCGGCTCGAGCGCGACGAGTTTATCGGCGGCCCGGCCGTCCGTATCGGCGTTTTCCTCTCGATTTTCAACGTACACTTGAATCGGGCCCCGGCCAGTTCGCGGGTGATCGCGCTGCGGTATTCGCCCGGCGCGTTTCTCGATGCTCGCGATCCCCAGTGTGCGATACGAAACGAGAACACGTGGATCGGGCTGGAGGAGGTATCGCCGCCGCGCCGCCGGATCGTCATTCGCCAGATCTCCGGGAAGATCGCCCGGCGAATCGTGTGCGACCTTCGGCCGGGCGAGATGTTGGGGCGCGGACAGAAAATCGGCATGATCAAGTTCGGCTCCCGCACGGAGTTGATTATTCCCGACAGCAACGATCTGGAAATCGAGGTCGCAGTCGGCCGAAAGATCCGAGCCGGCACGACGATCGTGGCCACGTACCGGGCAGCGAACGATGTCTGACACATTCACTCACCGAAGACCGACGCGCTCGCCCGTGAAATCGGTCTTGCATTGCACCCTCGGATTGCTTGCGGCGTTCGCCTTGTGTTCCGCCGTCTATTGCAGCGAGGGCGGCAAGAAGGCGGACAAGACTGTCGGCATTGCAACTGGACCGAGCGTGAAGCTCTACCACGAAACCTGGCGTCCGCAGTTTCATTTCACGTCCAAGATCGGCTGGATAAACGATCCGAACGGGATGCTGTTCTACAAGGGCGAGTACCATCTATTCTTTCAATGCGATCCCGACCGCACTAACAATCCGTGCGGCGTCAAGCTCTGGGGACATGCCGTGAGCCCCGACATGCTGCACTGGACGCAGTTGGCCAATGCCATCGAGCCCGATTCGCTCGGTTCGATCTGGTCGGGGTCGGGCGTTGTCGATTGGAACGACACGACGGGCTTTCAGACCGGCACGGAAAAGCCGCTGGTGTGCATCTACACGTCGGCCGGCGGAGAGGCGCCAGGCTCGCAGGGTAAGCCGTTCACGCAGTCGATCGCCTACAGCAACGATCGCGGCCGAACCTGGACGAAATACGCCAAGAATCCCGTCCTGAAGCACGTGATCGGCGGCAACCGCGACCCGAAGGTTCTTTGGCACGGTCCGAGCAAGCAGTGGATCATGGCGCTTTATCTCGACCAGAGCGACTATGGACTGTTCGCATCGCCTGACTTGAAGCAGTGGCGCCGACTGGCAACCGTACAGATGCCAGGCTCGGGCGAGTGTCCCGACTTCTTCCCGCTGCCCGTCGACGGAAACCGCAACAACCAGAAATGGGTGTTCTGGGCCGCAAACAATCGGTATCGGCTCGGGCGTTTCGACGGCAAGACTTTCACGCCAGAATCAGAGCCGCTGCAAAGCCATTGGGGCAAAAATCGCTACGCCGCACAGACGTTCTCCGATATTCCGCCGCGCGACGGTCGCAGAATCCAGATTGCGTGGATGAATGGCGGGAACTATCCCAACATGCCGTTCAATCAGCAACTATCGTTTCCGGTGACGCTCACGTTGCGCACCTTTCCCGAAGGCATGCGGCTATGCACGTGGCCGGTCAAGGAGATCGACGCTCTGCACGGCGAGCATCATCGCTGGGCGGGAACGCTCAAGCCGGGGCAGAATCCTCTGGCCGGCGTAGAGGGCGAGTTGTTTGACGTGCGGCTGGAGATCGAGCCCGCTTCGGCGGCGCAGGTCGAGTTGAACATTCGCGGCGTCCCGATTCAGCACAGCGTTAAGGAGCATGTGATCTTGTGCATGGGCAACTCGGCGCCGGCGATGTTGACCGGCGGCCGGCTGTCGTTGCGCGTGCTCGTGGACCGGACGTCGATCGAGATATTCACCGCCGACGGGCGAATCAACATGGCCTACTGCTTCCTTCCGCCCGCCGACAATAAGAACCTTGCATTGTACGCGAAAGGCGGCGTGGCCACGGTGCGTGCGATCGACGTCTGGGAACTGAAATCCGTCTGGCCCCAATCCCCAACCCTCTAATTTTTTTCCATGCGTCCCATCCGCACGATTTCCGTCTTTCCGACCCTGCTGACGCTGGGGAACCTGATTTGCGGGTTCTTCGCCATCGTCGTGGCGGCGCGAATCGTGAAGCCGGACATCGCAACCATCGACATCCAACTCGCCGAAGACGCCGAGAATTTGATGATTAGCGGCTGGTTGATATTCCTGGCAATGGTATTCGACGGGCTCGACGGCTACGTGGCGCGGCTGGCGCGAACCACCAGCGACTTCGGGGCCGAGTTGGATAGTCTTTGCGACGTTGTGAGCTTTGGCATCGCCCCGGCGTTCTTAATGGTGAAGATGTGTCCACAGTTCACGCTCGGGCACGATCGGACGATTTGGATCATTGCGGCATGTTACGCGGCGTGTGCGGCGCTGCGGCTGGCGCGGTTCAACGTCGAAACCACCGACGACGACGAACACCTGTACTTCAGCGGTCTGCCCAGTCCCGCGGCGGCGGCCGTGATCGCCGGGTTCGCCATCATGTTCTTCCAGCTCCGGCGGGATTTGGGTGTTGGCCCGCTGAAGAGCGTGGATACCTGCCTGGAATACGTGTTGCCTTTCTTCGGGCTGCTGGTAGCATTGTTGATGGTGTCGCGGATACGGTATCCGCACGTCACCAACCGGGTGTTGCGCGGCCAGCGGAGCTTCGGCCACGTGGTGGCGGTCGTGTTCTTCTTCGTCGCGTTGATGGTCGCCCGCAGCTACGCCATACCCATCGCCGCGTCGGCGTTCGCCCTTTACGGGCCGATCCACCTGGCCTGGGAGAAATGGGTCGAGCGGCGGAATCGGGAAGAGCCGATTTTTTAGCGGGCAGTAGGCAGTGGTATCAAAGTGTCAATGTCATGGAACAATAGCCGGGAGCCAACGGCTCCCGGAGGGCAAGCGCAAAACTACGCACTTTCCGGGAGCCGTTGGCTCCCGGCTATTTGTCCACGCGGCGTTTGGGACTCAAGGGAGCACGCGATGTTTTCCGGTATTGTTGAAGCACTCGGCACGATCGTGGAACTGCGGGACGAGCCGCCCGGCTGCCGGCTGATCGTGCGCGAGCCGAAAATCGCCGCCGAAACGCGGGTTGCCGACAGCATCTCGGTGAACGGCTGCTGCCTGACGGTGATCGACTGCCAAGGCGACACGTTCGCCTTCCAGGCCGGCCCCGAAACCCTCGCCCGCACCAATCTCGGCGAATTGAAGCCCGGCAGCCGCGTGAATCTCGAACGGGCGCTGGCCGTCGGCGATCGCCTCGGCGGGCATTTCGTCAGTGGGCACATCGACGGCGTCGGCAAACTGCTGCGACGCGACGACAGCGGCCAGTGGGCGACGTTCTGGTTCTCCGTGCCACGCGAGTTGGCCGTGCAGATGGCCTCGAAGGGCTCGATCGCCGTCGATGGCGTGAGCCTGACGATCGTCGAGAGCGAGCCCGACCGATTCAGCATCGCCCTGATCCCCTACACGCTGGCCGTCACCACCTTGGGCCCGCTGCAAGTCGGCGGCCGCGTGAACCTCGAAACCGACATCCTGGCAAAGTACGTGCAACGCCTGGTCGAGGCAAAGCAGTGGGGAAGGGATTGAGGATTGCTGATTGTTGATTGACAACAATCGGCAGTCGAGCGTCAGCCTCGGCAGTCCGTTACTCCTCGTTCAATCAGCAATCAACAATCAGCAATCAACAATCCCATGTCCTCCCCTCGTCAAACTCTCTCGTTCCTCATGCGGCGTTTTGAGGAGGCGGGCATTCGGCCGCACGATAAGTACGGGCAGAACTTCCTGATCGACTTGAACTTGCTGCACCTGCTGTTCGACGCCGCCGCCGTCGGGCCCGACGACGTGGTGCTGGAGGTGGGCACGGGCACCGGCTCGCTGACGGCGCTGGCGGCGGAGAAGGCCGCGGCCGTGGTGACCGTCGAGGTCGATCCGCGCATGTTCCAACTGGCCGCCGAGGAGTTGCACCGCTTCGACAACGTCGTCATGCTCCAGGTCGACGCGCTCAAGAGCAAGAATTGCATGAATCCGCTGGTGTTCGATGCGCTTCGCCCGCTGTTGGCCGCGGCGCCCGGCCGGCAGTTCAAACTCGTAGCCAATCTGCCGTACAACATCGCCACGCCGATCCTCGGCAACATGCTGGCCGAGGAAAGCCCGCCGCGGACCATGACCGTCACGATCCAGAAGGAGCTGGCCGAGCGAATCACCGCCCGGCCGGGCGATAAGGACTACGGCGCGCTGAGCCTGTGGGTTCAGTCGCAATGCCGCGTGGAAATCCTCCGCCTCTTGCCGCCCGAGGCATTCTGGCCGCGGCCGAAAGTCTCGTCGGCGTTCATCCAATTGACGCTCGACGACGAGCGCCGCGGACGGATTCCCGACCGCAAGTTCTTTCACGACTTTCTCCGCGCCATCTTCCTGCATCGCCGCAAGTTCCTGCGATCGCAACTCCTTAACGCGGCCAAAGGCAAGCTGGATAAGCCCCAGGTCGATGCCATTCTCGACGAATTGGACCTGCCCGCCTCGATCAGAGCCGAGCGACTCGATGTGGAAACGATGCTGGCGCTGTGCGCGGCGGTGCGGGCTCACGCGCAATGAAGGGGACGGACTCGAGCGGGCGAGTTTTCCTGCCCTTGCCTTTTCTTGGGTTGAGCGGTAGCATAAGGGAGTCCTCTACCATGTTCGTGCTGCTGATGCGATGATTTTGGTGAGCCGATAAGTATGCCCGTTGGGCGCCTAAAACTAAAGGCCCCGGCCGCGTGTACAGCCGCGGACCGGTTCGTCCGGCAACGGATCACACAACCCGGAGCCGAGGCCGCCCTCTTAGCACGACGGGCTCTCAAAATAGCATCACCACGGCATTGCGGTGGAGGACTTTTTCGTTTCGGTCGCCCGCAGGTGAATTCGTCACCGCAGGAGTATTGACCAAGCAGTGGCACACTATGCAGGCCAGCCGATCGCCCGAAGAACTATGAGTGAAGCCCTTCCCCAAGCACCGTCCGAACTTTCCGCCGAGCTGGCGGCCAAGCGCAACGGCCTGATCGAGCTGCTGCGGAGCTACGGCAGTTGCGCCGTGGCGTTTTCCGGCGGTTTGGATAGCACGGTGCTGGCCAAGGCGGCGCATCTGGCCCTGGGCGAGCACGCCGTGGCCGTCACCGGAACGAGCCCCAGCATGGCCGCCGGTCAGTTGGGAGAAGCAAAGCGGTTGGCTCGCAGAATCGGCATCCGGCATGAAACCGTGGCGACCGGCGAGCTGGCCGTCGCGGCCTATTACAGCAACGACGCCGACCGCTGCTACCACTGCAAGAATGAACTGTTTGCGTGCGTCGAAGAGGTCGCCCAGCGCGCGAACGTGGCGGTGATCGTCGAAGGCAGCAACCGCGACGATCTGAGCGATTACCGGCCGGGCCTCAAGGCGGCCAAGGAGTGGAACGTCAAGAGCCCCTTGATCCAGTGCGAGCTGACGAAGGCGGAAATCCGTCTGCTGGCCGAATCGTGGAAGCTGTCGCCGGCCGACAAGCCCGCCACGCCCTGTCTGAGCAGCCGCATCGCCTACGGCGAGCAAATCACGTCCGAGCGGCTGTCGATGATCGATCAGGCGGAGCAATTCTTGCGGCGGCAAGGCTTTCAGCCCGTGCGCGGTGCGCTACCACAAGGACGACGTGGCGCGGATCGAAGTCGCCGTCGAGCAATTGCCGAAGTTCGCCGACCATTGGCTTCGCCTTGAAGTAATTGAATACCTGAAGACGCTCGGCTTCAAGTACGTCGCGATCGATCTGGAGGGCTTCCGCAGCGGCAGCATGAACGAGGCGCTGCGCAGGGATAAGCAGCAGGGCTCGTGAACGAGATAGGTAGTCGTTCACGGGGAAAAAAGGGGACAGGTCCAATTTGTGCGAAGCACCCTCCGGGCCGTTCCGGCAAATTGGACCTGTTCCCTTTTTCCCTCCGTCCCCTTTCACCGCATCATCGCCGCGCGCATCGCTACACGACACGCCCACACCCCAACCCCTTCGTTCCCATGCCTCTGCTGATCGACGGCTATAACCTTTTGAACGCGACGGGCATCGTCGGCCGCGGCGGCACGCCGAGCTTGGGACGAAGCCGGCTGGCGCTGTTGAACTTTCTGGCGGCGTCGATCGATCCGCGCGAACTGGGGCATACGACCGTGGTGTTCGACGCCCACGACGCCCCGCCGGGTCTGCCACGAGTCGTGCAGCACGGCCCTCTGCTGGTTCGTTTCGCGGTGAAGAATCGGACGGCCGACGAACTGATCGAGGAGTTGATCCTCGCCGATTCGGCCCCGCGGCGGCTGGTGGTTGTGTCGAGCGACCACGAGATTCAGCGGGCCGCCCGACGTCGCAGGGCAAAGGCCGTCAACAGTGAGATGTGGTATTCCGACTTGATCCGCGCGCGACGTCAGCGCGAAGAGGAGTCGGCCGATGCCCCGGCGCGGCCTGCCGTTCCACTGCTGGAAGAGGACGTCAGCTATTGGCTGCGGCAGTTCGGCGGCGAGTCGGAACTGTCGGTGCTGCTATTGGGAATTGAGACGAAAACCGCGTCGAAAACGCCGTCTGAAGCGTCGGAGCCGGAAAGCGGAGAAGACCATCCTCTCGACAATCCCTTCCCGCCGGGGTACGGCGAGGATCTCTTGCGCGAGATGTGAGGGCTGTTCGGCTTGGCGAGTCGATGTCGCATTCGGCGTTCACAGTATTCCAGCTCGCCAACATCGTAGGGTGAAACTATGAAAGAGAGGAGGTCGGGCCGAACACGGTGTCCTTGAGCACGTGGTAAATCTGAGAAGAAGGTTTATTTCCTCAGTTTCCACACAAGGAGTCAAACCGTGCATTATATCGGCATCGACCTCCACAAGAAGACTATCAGCTTGTGTGTCATGAGTAAAGGGCGGAAGGTGTTGTGCGAGAAGGTCTTGCGATGCGACAACGAAGCGGGAATCATCGAGTTTTTCGGCCGCTGGACGCCGTTTCGCACGGTCGTCGAGGCCACTGCCAGCTACGAGTGGTTGGTACAGTTGATCGAGCCGCTGGCGAAACGCGTGATCCTCGCGCATCCGAAGAAGCTCCGCGTCATCGCCGAAACCAAGAACAAAACCGACCGTATCGACGCCCGGGTGTTAGCCGAATTCCTGGCATTAGACATGATCCCTCAATCCTATCGGCCCACGCCGCGGTTGCGAGCCTATCGTCGCCTGGTGCGTTACCGGCATTTTGCGCGGTCGGGTGACTTCCGTGCGCTGCAAGATTCGGCATATACTCAGCGATTACAACCTGGATCGGCCGAACCTCTTCACCGCCGAGGGCTTGGAATACTTGCAAGCCGTCGAGGTTTCTCCGGCCGACCGCTGGGTATTGGAGCAGTTTGTGTCGCAGTGGCAGCAGCATCGCAGCCAGGTGCAGGCGGCCAACAAGCAACTGCGGGAGTTTGCCAAGAAAGCGCCGTTGGCCGAACGCGAACACCGCGAAGTGCTCCGCAGTATTCCGATGATTGGCAGCGTAACGTTGGACGTGGTACTCAGCGAGTTGGGCGACGTGCGGCGTTTTCATTCGCAAAAGAAAGCGGTGGCTTACGCCGGGCTGGATCCGGGAGTGCGGGCGTCGGCGGATCGGCGAAAAGAGTTGCACATCACCAAGGAGGGATCGCGGCTGTTGCGTTGGGCTCTGGTGGAGGCGGCTTGGCGGTTGGTCGTCAAGAGCCGCTATTGGGGATTCCGTTACGAACGGCTGAAAGGTCGGATCGGGGCCAAAAAGGCGATCGTGGCGACAGCGCGGCGGCTACTGTGCGTGATGGTGGCGATGCTTCAAAGCGGACAGCGGTATCGCCTGTCGGCGGCGTGAGGTGAATTTTCATCGTTCTTTCAGAACAACCCTGGAGAAATCGCAGCGTACAAGATCAAGCCGAAACCGGTGGACGTGACGACTTGAGGACGACCCCGACACAAGTCCTGAATGGCGGCCGCTTCGGCGACCGACCTTCGATAGGGTGAATGGTGGCGTCCTTTGAAAACTTTTTTCATGGCGACGTTCGGCCCAGCCGACGATCCCGAATAGATGGTTGAGCGTACACGTTCACGTCGGCTCAGAACTCGAAATCAGCAGGAGGGAGCGAGTTCTTCCTCCGCCTCGGGCTCAGGGAATGTGTGGCAGCAGCCGCAGGAACCGCCCGCGGACCCTCGGACGAACGTGACCAGATCGACCGAGGCCGACGGCGAGGGGAATGTGGCAGACATCTGCCTCACGTTTCTTGCACCGGACGGCTTGACAAAAATGCTTTCATAGATGGACTTTAGTCCGCCAGAATCGTAGAGCGAACTCTAGTTCGCCAGAATCGTAGGGCGAACTTTAGTTCGCCAGATACGGCGGACTGAAGTCCACCCTACGTTGGGTGTCGGCCCGTCGTTGTGAACGTCGCGGGATTCGCGAAATCAGCATCAACTATAAGACACGCTAATGGTAATGTATTAGAAACCTGCCCTTTCGACCGGCTGGAGAGCATGCATAGAATGGACGACTTGTAATCGTGCCAGGCGGGGAAGTCGCCCTGACGGCGCCGTGCCGGCCAAGCCCCGCTGACCATTCTCCGAATTGGGTGGCGACCGGTCTAGTCTGGGATAGGAGTAAGTAACAGAATGTCGAAGAGCAGCAGTGACAACGTCCGTGCCTTTATGGAGCAACTGGCCGTCAAGAACCCCGGCCAGCCCGAGTTCCTTCAAGCGGTTCAAGAAGTCGCCGAATCGGTCATGCCGACCATCGAAAGTACGCCTGCCTACCGCAAGGCAAAGATCCTCGATCGCCTTGTGGAGCCGGAGCGAGTCATTATTTTCCGCGTTCCGTGGGTCGATGACCGGGGAGAAATTCAAGTGAACCGCGGGTTCCGCATCGAGATGAACAGCGCGATCGGGCCGTACAAGGGCGGATTGCGATTCCATCCCACCGTCAACCTCGGCCTGCTGAAATTCCTCGCCTTCGAACAGGTCTTCAAGAACAGCCTGACGACGATCATGATGGGCGGGGCGAAAGGCGGCTGCGACTTCGATCCCAAGGGCAAGAGCGATCTGGAAGTCATGCGGTTCTGCCAATCCTTCATGACGGAACTGTTCCGCCACATCGGGCCCGACACCGACGTGCCGGCGGGCGACATCGGCGTCGGCGGCCGCGAAATCGGCTTCCTCTTCGGTCAGTACAAGAAGATCGCCAATCGGTTTTGCGGCGTTTTGACGGGCAAGGGGCTCGAATACGGCGGCTCGCTCATTCGGCCCGAGGCCACCGGCTACGGCGCCGTCTATTTCGCCGAGGAAATGCTCGCCACCCGCAGCCAGAGCGTTCACGGCAAGACGGCTTGCGTCTCCGGCTCGGGCAACGTGGCCCAATACACGGTGCAAAAGCTGCTGCAACTCGGCGCTAAGAGCATCACGTTGTCCGACTCGAACGGCACGATCGTCGATCGCAACGGCATCGACGCCGACAAGCTTGCCTGGGTAATGGATCTGAAAAACGTCCGCCGCGGACGGATGAGCGAATATGCCGAGAAGTTCAAGGGTTCGGAGTTCCTCCCGAACAAGCGGCCATGGGACGTTCCCTGTGATTTGGCGTTCCCCAGCGCGACGCAGAACGAAATCAGCGGCAACGACGCCCGCACGCTGGTCAAAAACGGCTGCATCTGCGTTTCGGAAGGGGCCAACATGCCCACCGAGCCCGAGGGAATCGACGTCTTCCTCGGCGCCAAGATTCTCTACGGCCCCGGCAAGGCGGCCAACGCCGGCGGCGTGGCGGTTTCCGGGCTGGAAATGGCGCAAAACAGCCAGTTTTACAACTGGCGACGGGAAGAGGTCGATTCTCGTCTGCAAGGGATCATGCGCTCGATCCACGAAAACTGCGTCAAGCACGGCAAGGACGGCGACTACGTCAATTACGTCCGCGGCGCCAACGTCGCCGGCTTCGTCAAGGTCGCCAACGCGATGCTTGCACAGGGCGTCGTTTGACGACATTGCCCGACGTGCAATAAACACAAAGAGCACGGAGAAGACCGGCCGCTTCGGTGGCTGGCTCTCCGTGTTCTTCGCGTTTCAGCGGTTCCGACAAGTATCCGGCACACGCCGTGTGCCGCATGTGGAACCGCCAAGTGTGTGAACAGCCAAACAGCGGCACACGACGTGTGCCGGATACATTGTCCCTACTTCACTTTCACTTCAATCCGCTTCTGCGGAGTGGGCGTCGTCTTCGGCAGATGAAGCGTCAGCACGCCGTTGCTGTATTGGGCGTTGACGTGCTCGGTATCGACTCCCTCGGGCAGCGGTAGCGTGCGGCGGAACGAACCGTAGCGGGTCTCGCTGTGGTAGACCCCCTTGTCCTTCGTTTCGCTCGATTCCTTCTTCTCGCCGCTGAGCACCAGGTGATTGTTGACGACCGAGACGTCGAGATCCTTCGGATCGATGCCGGGCAGTTCGGCCCGGACGGTCAGCTCCTTCTCGTCTTCGGCCATTTCGACCGCCGGCGACCACTTGCCGCCGGCCCATTGCGGCCAATCCATCGCGCCAAACGGCTCGCGGAGGAACGCGTCGAACAGCCGATCCATTTCACTTCGCAGCGAAACCAAGGGGGACAACTCGCCCCCGTCTTCTCGCTTGTTTTTCCAAGGTATCAGGTTCATGACTGACCTCCCCTTTCATTCAATGTGCGGTGTTTTACGAGACTCTTGCCGACAACTCCTCTCTCCTTTTGGGAGAGGGGACATTATTGCCCTCACCCTAACCCTCTCCCGGCGGGAGAGGGGACGTCGTTACTTGGCGGCGACGGCGATCTTCCGCGGCTTGAGGGCCTCGGCCTTCGGCAGATGCAGCGTCAGCACGCCGTCGGCGTATTGGGCCGAGATCTTGCCGGCGTCGATCGCCTCGCTCACTTGGAAACTCCGATAATAATCGCCCACGTCGTATTCGCGCAGCAGGCAGGTGTGGCCGTCGCACTCGCGCGGCGCAACGGCCGCTTGAATCTCCAACATGCCGTCCTCGAACTTCACGTCGATCGTGTCGCTGCTGGCGCCGGGCACGTCGGCCACGACCAACAGTTCGTCGCCCTGCTCCAGAATATCGACGTTCGGACGATAACAGCAGCCGCAGCGCGTGCGCTCGGCCACGGCGGGCTGCTCGGCAGTAGTCTTCACAACTGGGTTTTCGCTGTCCATTATGGTGGCTCCTTCATGTTCATGTGCTGGTGACGTTGATCTTTCGCGGCTTCGCGCTTGCCGCCTTGGGCAGCGTGATCGCGAGCACTCCGTCGTGTAGATCGGCCTCGACCCGATCGGCGTCGACTTCCACCGGCAGCCGCACGATGCGGCTGAACGAGCCGACGGGCCGTTCGCGGCGGTGATAGGTTACGCCCTCCTTGACGTCGTCGGGGGCATTGACCTTGACCGACAACTCGCCGCCGGCGACCGAAATGTCGAGCTGCTCGCTCTTGACGCCGGGCAGTTCCATCTCGACCTTCAGCGCGTCGTCCTGCTCCCAGACGTTGATGGCAGGCTGACTGCGAAACACGCCGGCCATTAACCCATCGGGCCGCCCGCCGAGAACGCCCGTCAAAAGACGGTCTACCTCATCGCGGAATTGATTGAGCGGATGTCGCCTGGTTCGATATCCAAAGACCATGATTCAGTCCTCCTCGATTGACTTGCCGGAACGTACCGCCATGACGTAGTTGCAAAGTCCGTGCCAAAGGGGTCGGCTCGGCGCTATCCGTTTTGCGGCCGGGGGTTACGTTGTTTCGGAGCGGCGGCGGCCGATTTTGCATCCTGCCATTTTGGCAGTCTGCGTGGACGAAGGAGGACAGTCCCATTTTCGCTGACACGAAAATTGGGACAGTGCCCCGGCCGCCAGGGGTTGGCCGTCGCACGTAAGACCAGATCTGGCAGCGGATTACGACGAATTCCGCGAATTCGGCGGACGGCTCGGGCTGCGGTTGTGGACCATTATCCCAATGGCTATACTAAGGGACTCGATTTTTTTGCACCAACGCACATTGCCCAAGCCGATCATCCTTCCGAAGATCCCATGCGATTCTCGTTGATTGATCGCATCGTCGAGTTGGAGCCGTGCGTGCGGATTACGGCGGTGAAGACGCTGACGATGACCGAGGAGTACCTGGCCGACCATTTTCCCCACTTCCCCGTCATGCCGGGCGTGTTGATGCTCGAGGCGCTCACTCAGGCCGGGGCGTGGCTGGTGCGGGTCAGCGAGGATTTCGCCCATAGCATGGTGGTGCTGAAGCAGGCCAACAACGTGAAATACGCACAGTTCGTCGAGCCGGGGCAAACGCTTTCGGTCACCGCCGAGGTGCTCAAGTTCGACGATGGAGAGGTGAAACTCAAGGCCTATGGAACGGTGAGCGGCCGGGTCATACTCACCGCCCGGCTCGCCTTGTCCTGTTACAATTTGGCTGATATCGATCCGAGTTACTTGCAGAGCGACCAGGCGACCCGGCAGGATTTGCGAAACCAGTTGGCCGTCCTCTACCAGCCGCAGATGGAATCCGCGTCAACATCGAGTTCATAACAACTCCCGATGCGATTTGAAGGCAAGACAGCGATCGTGACCGGCGGAAGCCGCGGCATCGGCCGGGCCTGTGTGGCTCGGCTGGCCGCCGAGGGGGCCAAGGTAGCGTTGATCTACCACAGCAACCAACAGGCCGCCGATGCGCTGCTGGCTGAGTTGAAGGGCTCGCCCGGCGAGGTCCGCGCCTTGCAGGCCGACGTTCGCGACCTTCAGCGTGCCCACGAAATCGTCGACCCCTTGTTCGAGGAGTGGGGGCACATCGACGTGCTGGTCAATTCGGCCGGCATCGTGCAAGACGGCCTGTTGGGCGCGATGACCCAGGAGCAGTGGCGCAACGTGATCGACACCAACCTCGGCGGCACCTTCAACTACTGCCACGCCGTGACGCAGCCGATGATGATGATGCGCCGCGGCAGCATTGTGAACATGTCGAGCACCGCGGCCGAGTTCGCCGCCCGCGGCCAGGTCAACTACGCCGCGAGCAAAGGCGGCATCAACGGCCTGACCCGCTCGCTGGCCAAGGAACTCGCGCCGCGGAACGTCAGAGTCAACGCCATCGCGCCGGGAATGATCGAGACCGACATGAGCCAGGTGGTGCGCGGCATCGCCGGCGACCAGATCAAGAAAATGATTCCGCTCAAACGCATCGGCTTGCCCGAGGAAATCGCCGCCGTGGCGGCCTTCTTGGCCAGCGACGACGCCGCCTACCTGACCGGTCAGGTGTTGCGGGTGGACGGCGGTTTGAGTTTGGGCGGGTATTAGCGGTTTTTGACAACGGAGGAAAAAGGGGACTGTCCCCATTTGCCGGAACGGCCCAACGGGTGCTTCGCACAAATGGGGACTGTCCCCTTTTTCCTCTAACAACGAGCACGTTTGGAGGTTATTTCATGCCAACGAAGGAAGAAGTCTTCGAGAAGATTCAGGCCGCATTGGTCGACGCCCTCGGGGTCGATGAAGGCGACGTGACCCCGCAGGCCACGTTGGTCGGCGACCTCGGCGCCGAGTCGATCGATTTCCTGGACATCGTCTTCCGCCTGGAAAAGGCGTTCAGCATCAAGATTCCCCGCGGCGAACTGTTTCCCGAGGACATTCTCACCGACGCCAAGTACATTCAGGACGGAAAGGTGACGGAAGAGGGCATCGCCGAGCTGCGCAAGCGCATGCCCTTCGCCAACCTCGACGACTTCGCCAAAAAGCCGATCGTCCAGGATTTTGGCAACCTCCTGACGGTGGCCGACATGTGCCGGTTCGTGGAAAGCAAAGTGGAAGTGACCGACTGAAAAGCTGACGGCGGTCAGTTGTTAGCGGTCAACTATCAGCGGTCAGTTGTTAGCGGTCAGCTATCAGCGGTCAGCTTGGAGTGTAAGAACGAGAGCGTCCTCTGAAAAGCTAAAGATTGAAAGCTGATCGCTGAAAGCTGACCGCTGATCGCTGAAAGCTGAGGGCTGATAGCTGACTTATAGCCAGCCAAGACGAAGGCGGCCTGCCATGCGATGGTATTGGATCGACCGATTTATCGAGTTCGAGAGCGGGCGGTATGCCAAGGCCATCAAGAACGTCTCGCTGGCCGAAGACTACCTGCACGACCACTATCCTCACTACCCCATGATTCCCAATTCGTTGGTGATCGAGGGAATGGCGCAAACCGGCGGGTTGTTGGTCTGCGAACACAACCAATTCACCGAGAAGGTGGTGCTGGCCAAGCTGCCGAAGGCGGTGTTCTATTGCCCGGCGACGCCCGGCGACACGCTCACGTACACCACCAAGATCGAATACATCCGCCCGGAAGGGGCGATGGTGACCGCCACCAGCCACAAGGGCAACATCCTGCACGCCGAGGCGGAGATCGTCTTTGCCCATCTGAACGACTCCCGCCTGGGCAGCTTGTTCGATCCGGAGACGTTCCTGCGGATGATGCGACTCTTGGGTGCGTTCGATGTCGGCCACGCCGCCGACGGCAGCCGTCTGCAACCACCCAAGCGACTGGTCGAGGCGGCCCAGGCGTCGTGATAATCGGGTGGCTGCGTCTCGTCATCTTCCGTATAATGCGATGGGATCGCAGGGCGGCAATGATAGAAAAGGGAGACAGACATGGCGTCCAAGCTCTCGGCTGACCTGGGGCTCCGGGCAACAGCGATTTACCAAGAGCGGCTCAAGAGCCGTCTGGAATCCACCAACCTGGATGATTTTGTGGCAATCGAACCCGAATCCGGCGATTTCTTTCTTGGCAAGACGCTGAGCGAGGCCATCCAGGCGGCGCGTGCGGCCTACCCCGCTCGTTTGCCCTTCGCCCTTCGCGTCGGCCACAGATCGACTGTCGAACTGGGAGCGATGGCCCCGTGAACGGCGAAGTCGATAACTCGGGACGAGCAATTGTTGTGTTGTCGGTTCGCGCGTCCGCCGACACCGATGCAGCCCGATTGGCCGCGTGGGTGGATACTGCTTTTACGGGCGACTTGGTCATTCCTCGGGAGACGATCAAGAAGCTGGGATTGCGGCAATCGGCGGCGGTAACGGCGGGACTGGCAGATGGCACACAGGTTGTGTTGGAGACTTACAGTTGTGTTGTCGAGTGGTTTAGTGGGCAGCGAATCGTCGAGGTCGTTGAAAATGACGGACAAGTTCCGTTGCTTGGTGTTGGGCTCCTGCAAGATCGAAGACTGGAAATCGACTATCGGTTGAAGACGGTTTTGATTGAGTAGCAGCTTTTCTCCCTTGGATGCTCTTGCGGCGGAAAAACAGTTTTTGAAACCTTTGCGTGCCTGAAGTGTATGGCTGAGAGCAAACTTTTTTTCGATATTGTGAAGGAAGATCGCGGACGGTACTTCGTGGAGTATCGACCACCCATCCCTTCTTGTCGAT
Source organism: uncultured Planctomycetia bacterium (assembly GCA_963719005.1). Lineage (GTDB taxonomy): Bacteria > Planctomycetota > Planctomycetia > Pirellulales > Thermoguttaceae. The sequence goes on along the minus strand of CAVRAR010000006.1, from coordinate 21,223 downwards.
TTGCCTCACTGCAGTTGGTCTTTCCCGAGCAGGCGGAGACGGAAAGTATTGCCCAGGCTATGGAAGCCGAAGCCGACGTTTGGCTTCGACGCTATCCAGTTCCGATCATGATTTCCGCCTTCGACGATACCGGGGGGCTGATTCATATGACGTCAGTCAGAGACTGTGACCATTTGTTTGCCTTCTGCAGAGATGGTGACCACCAATTAGGACGGATATGGCGGCTGTTGCGGGAAGACGAACTGCCCGATGAGCCGCTGGATGGCGAATACTTAAGGCGCACATATTCCTGCATCCCATTCAAGACAGCGGATCGATTGCAACGAGAAAGCCAGGCCCACATCAAGGCACTGAGGATGGGTTGGTTTCTTGTGTTCATATGGTTGATTATAATCCCCGCCGCTATCGCCGTTCTCGGTTGGGCAAGTCCTTGGATCGGTGCCATCGTGATGATTTACAGCTTGTTGCAGGGGACTGTTAAGGCCCTCAAAATGACAGGGAAGTGGAAGAAGTCACGGAGGGAGCTTGAGCGGGAGGAAGAGGATTGCAGAATGCGTCATCACCACTACCATTGTGAGCGGAATCCCGATGGGTTTCTGCGGCTGAAGATGGAGAACTTCGAGAGAGATGAGAGGGCGAGCATTCGGCAGGAGGCTGATTTGGTCAAGACTCAAGGCAGAGGTGGCAAAGAGCGGGAAACGGAACATTGCTGATTTGCTGATTTCGCGGGAAAGGACAACCAGAAATTAACTGGTTAGAAGGGCAATATCATGCGTACTCTGTTCGCGCTTGTTTTTGTGGCCATTCTGGGGTGCAACAAGAATCCGGTGCAACCGAAGCCCGAAGATATTCCGCCGGACCTGAAGCCGTTCAAGGCAATGGGTGATGCGTTCATCGCCAGCCATCCGTGGCTGAAAGACAGGACGCCGTGGAAGTGTTGGGTCGAGTATGAGGACTTTGGCCCCGGTTCTCAGTTCAGCGTGAATGCACCATATGCACTAGTCCTCCGGCTGCACATTAACATGGCTGACGAACGGCCCGTTAAAAATGTCAGGGGCACGTTGAAAATCGCTGGTAGAAATGGAGCGATCCTTTACGACCAGCCTTTCACGATCGCGGAAGACGTGAGTTGGAACAAGACAGCATTCAAATTTCTTGGGATGCCATACGACGATAAGAACGCCGCCCACCGCGCTTTGCGATTTGAAAAGGAACGGTCGGCAACTTTCACACCGATCGAATGCATTTATGCGGACGGGAAGGTTGAGACGTACTAACGTCGAAAAAGGGGGTGTCGGAAAAAGGCGTCGAACGGAAAAGGGAACGGAAAAGGAACGGAAAAGGAACGGAAAAGGGGGCAGAACTGTTTTCTCGCCCTAATGTGAGGAAAACGAAGTGGACGGCATTCAGATAGACTCCCGTGGCAACTATCCTGCGGCCGAAGCGTTGCAGGTTTCCATTGCCAGATCCATCCTGCGCGGAAGACGCAAGGCCGGATTGACACAAGTGGAATTGGCACGACTGGCGGGCATTCGCACGGAAACGCTCAATCGCATCGAGAAAGGTAAGCACGCACCCAGCGTATCCACCATCGAGAAGCTTGAGCGAGCGTTGGCGAAGAAATAAAGGAATTGACCTATGAGACGACGCGTTGTAGTGACCGGCATCGGCTGCGTGACGCCGCTGGGGACCGATATTGAAACCATCTGGCGGCGGCTCTTGAACGGCGAGTCGGGCGTCGGATATACCACGCTGTTCGACGCCAGCCAGTTCCCCACCAAAATCTCCGCCGAGGTCCGCAATTGGGATCTCTCCGACGTCGGCGAGAATCCCGCGGATTGGAAATATCAAGGCCGGCACACCCATTTCGCCGTCGGCGCCGCGAAAAAGGCGATGGCCGACTCGGGTCTCGAACTCGACAAGGTCGATCCCACGCGGTTCGGCGTCTATACCGGCAGCGGCGAGGGGCAGCAGGACTTCGAGCGGTTCACGCAAATGATGATCGCCGGGCTCGACGGCGGCGACAAGCTCGACGTGACGAAATTCATCCGCAGGGGCCTGGAAATGCTGCATCCAATCGCCGAGTTGGAGCAGGAGCCGAACATGCCCGCCGGGCACCTCGCCAGCCTCTTCAACGCCCAGGGGCCGAACATGAATTGTCTGACGGCCTGCGCGGCCAGCAGTCAGGCGGTGGGCGAGGCGGCCGAGATCATCCGCCGCGGCGAGGCCGACCTGATGCTCTCCGGCGGCACGCACACGATGATTCACCCCTTCGGCGTCACCGGCTTCAACTTGCTGACGGCCTTGAGCACCCGCAACGACGAGCCGACCAAAGCCTCGCGGCCGTTCGACCGCGATCGCGACGGTTTCGTGCTGGGCGAAGGCGCCGGCATGGTCGTTCTCGAAGCATTGGAACACGCGCAGGCGCGCGGTGCGAAGATTCACGGCGAGATCGTCGGCTACGGCTCGACTGCCGACGCCTTCCGCATCACCGACACGCATCCCGAGGGCCGCGGTGCGATCAGTTGCGTGAAAATGGCGCTGGCCGACGCCGGGCTGGGGCCCGACGACGTCGATTACATCAACGCTCACGGAACGAGCACCACGGTGAACGACAAGGTGGAAACGCTCGCCATCAAGCAGGTCTTCGGCCAACGGGCGTACAAGATTCCGGTGTCGAGCACGAAGAGCATGATGGGCCACCTGATCGCCGCGGCCGGGGCGACGGAGTTGATTCTTTGCCTGCTGGCCATTCGCGACAACGTCGTTCCGCCGACGACCAACTACGAGACGCCCGATCCCGACTGCGATCTCGATTACGTTCCCAACGTCGCCCGGCAGCACCGTTGCGACGTGGCGCTGAGCAACAGTTTCGGTTTTGGCGGTCAGGACATCGCCCTGCTGGCGAGCCGGTTCAACGGCTAGCCAAACGAACGGTTCATCTTCCACGAAGAACACGAAGGGCACGAAGCAGCTTCGTAAGAATTCAAGTTGCTTAAGATGTCGTTACCGGTCGTCGATGTCTTGCGCAGTGTCCCCAGATTCTCGCGCACGCCGTGCTGCTATTGACCGCCGGGTGCCAGATTGGTAGAAGGCTGGGCCGGTTTTGGTGGTTCATTCGGCCACGGGAATCGTCGAAACGTTCCTGCAAGACATCCCCGCTCATTCATTCGGAGGGTTGCCATGAAGACGATCTCCATGTTTCTACTGTTCGCACTGTCGGCTACGGTTTACGGACAAGATCAATCCGTCAAACCGCGTGCGCTGACTGCCGGCGAGACACAGCCCGATACGTCGGGCGAGCGGCTGAAGCAATTGGTTCGCACCGCCGAAGCATTGGAGCAAGCCGGAAAGCAGCAAGAGGCGGCCGAGGTTCGCCAGAAGGCCGATAGGGAACGTCAGGCGCTCTTGCGCACATCGATTCCTTGCAGGCCGAGATCGATCGTCTTCGACAGATCACCGGCGACGCTCCGCAAGTCATGGTGCATCTGAAGGTGTACGAGGTATCAATGACGAAACTTCGCCGGCTAGGTTACAACCTGGCGAAGCTGCAAGGCAAACAGGATGCGTCGCTCGAAACCGTGAAAGATGCCGTTATCGGACGGGTTTCGCTTGTCGACGATAGTGCCGAAGCGGTGCGATTCCTCGAGTCGCTTCGCAAGGACAATCTGGCCAGAGTGATCGCCGAGCCGAGCCTCGCGACCTTAAGCGGCTGCAAGGCCGTATTCCATAGCGGCGGCAAAATTCCGCTGCCGAAGCCGGAAGGAAGAGATGGCTCGACACCGATTGACTGGGAAGAGTACGGCACCCAGGCAGAGCTCACGCCGTCGGTCCTGGGTAATCACAGGCTGCGCCTATCGGTCTACTTTCGAGTGGCCGAACTCGACAACGTCCATGTCACGCATCTCGGCAATGAAACGGTTCCTGGGCTTCGCACCCGCGACTTCCACACAGTCGTGGAGATGCACGATGGTCAAACGTTTGCGTTCACCGGGCTGAATCAGGTGCACGTGGAGACGAGCGAGTCGGGTGTGCCCATCGCCAGCTCCATTCCGTACATCGGCTCGGCGTTCAAGAACGTGAAGGAAGAGCGGAACGAGACGGCGATGTTCGTGCTGGTGCGGCCCGAGATCGTGCAGCCGGCCGACGCCGCCGACAACGTCCCGGCGACGGTCCGCCAGCCCGGCGACTACGACGTGCAACGATAACCGCTCGCGGGCAAAAGCGTCATTCTGAGCGCAGCGAAGAATCTCGCGCGGCAGCGTTATTCTCGGTCATTGCGTTCTCCGTGCCCCGCGCAAAGCCGCGGGACGTCTCTTCTTCTGCTTGACTTTGCCGGTTGCCGAAGGCTTTTTGCGTTTGTCGTTCGCAGCGGCGCAGGGCGAAAAAATTCCGCGAATTCCTGGCGTTTCCATGAAGACTTGCGTTGACTTTCTTTTTGCATCCGGCATAAAGAAGGTACTGGAACACAACGCGAATTTAAAGGCCGCTTCGCAACGGCCGCGAGTTGTTTCCAGCGTGCAAAGCGAGCGAGCTTGCTCTTTATGATCCGTGCCATCGGACCATTACGCAGTGCTTGGATGTACACGCGGCGGATGAGGTTGCCCCGATCCGGGCCGCCTACCGGGGCGCTCAGAAAACAACTGAACGCCCTGGAACGCCGCCGCCGGTTGCGCGAGCAACAAGAAGACCTTCAGGCCGGACTGGTCGATTACCTGGCGATTCCGCCGTATCCGTTTCGACCGCGGCCGCCGTCGTAGTTCGGGCCCAAGTTCTCAACTCTTTCAGAGGAGGATCGTTGGTTCGCCGGATTGGGTGCGTTTCCGTTTCTCTTATTGATAGGAGGGTCGTTTCCGATCGTAGACATCGTCAATGTTTCCCACGGCGCGTTTGCCACTTATGGACGTCATGCCTATTCGCGGGCTTTTAGCGGCTTATGATCCGCGGCCCCAGTAGCGTGCCTAAGCACGTCGCACGTTCTAGCGGCAAACGCGTCGGTATTTTTCTTGGCCGGCGGTGTGCCACTGCTTCGCAGAAGCAGTGCCGCCTGTAACCGGCTGCCCTGGCACTGCTTGTTCCAAGCAGTGGCACACGGCGGTGATAGACGCCGGCTGAGCGGATTCTGCATTGCCGTTCGGTCGGTGGCGGCGACCGGCTACGTTTTCGCGTCCTTCTTCCCCTTTGCCTCCTCCGCCTTCCCCGCCTTCACTGTGAACTCGATCGACGCCTGGCCGCTTTTCTGCCGCGCCGTATCTTGGATCAAGAGCCGCAGCAGGTACTTGCCCGGCGGCATCTGCGTCGGCAGGCGGAGATGATACGCGATGAAGAAATCGCATCGCGGATGCTTGCAGAAATCCTGCGTCGGCGGAAACTCGCGCCAAACGACCTGCCGCCCGAGGTGGTCTAGTATCTGGTAGCCGCTGCGCAGCGACGTGCGGAATCCCTTCTCGAACGGTTCGGAACTGAAATTCTCCAGTTCCGCGTACAACAACACGTTCTGATCCTGGCAGAACTCGTACTTATCGACCTTTTTGAAGGAGCCGAAGCTGAGCACCTCACTGCAAAAAGTGCCGTTGCGGACGATCAGCGGCGCCGTTTCTCCGAGATGGGCCAGTGCTTCGGTCAAGGCGGGCTTCGCCTCGACCGCCCGGCGAATCGGATCGGGCACTCGCTCGGCATCGAGCCAGGCGCCGAGCCCTTCGAGCTCCTTCGACAAGAACTCCTGTGTGGCGGGGGTGGCGTCGAGAATCGGCCGGGCGGCCTCCTCGTGTCGGCCGGCTACGGCGTACAGCAGCCGCAGCCGCGCCTGCTGGGTCACGTCGCCGGGCGTGGGCGGGCTCGCCGACGTTTCGGCTTCCAACGCCTCGATCGCGCCGTCTAACCGTTGCCGCCACTGGCCTAACGACGCAGTGAACGATGCCTGCACCACGTCCCCGGCTGCCGGCAGCCGGTCGGGGACTGTCCCAGTTTTCGTCTCAGCGAAAATGGGACTGTCCCCTTTAACCCCGCCAACTCCGTTTCTCCTCATCGCCTCACCTCTGTACGCCTGCGTCGCACGACACTGCTGGATCACCAGCGGCCAGATCGCGGGATCGCTCTCGCGCAAGTCTGCGGCCAATTGCTCTTCGGCCGCCGCATCGAGCGTGCCAGATTGATGTATTTCGGCCATCACGTCCTCAAGCTGCCTGAGATCGCAGGGGCGGCGCGGGCCGATCGCGGTCTGATTCGTCGTCGGCGTTAAGCCGGTCGATGGCGGCTTGTCCGCTGTCCACGGCGACGCGCAGCCGGAAAGAGAGAGTCCGGCAAGCACGACGGCGATCATCGACAAGGATTTGGACCACATTTTTCCGCACAGATGGGGCAGCATTCGGTGGGGCAGACATTTTTGTCTGCCCGGTGCGCCATTCTTTCCGCTTCCCGGCAGACAAGAATGTCTGCCCCACCGAACGATACCCCGGCAAGCAAGGGCTGGATAGTAATGAAAACCCCAGAACCGTGCAACGTGAAACGATGGCGGGATGGGAAAAATGGGACGATTTGTAAAGCCGCGACCATTGGTCGCACCGCCATCTGCAAAACCGCAAGCGACTTCACGCGGGGCGACGTTTTCCCGTCGGCTCCTGCGGTGCGGCCAAGCGAACGATCAGCCGTTCGAGAATCAGCCGCGGCGGCATCGTGCTTTCCCCCTTCAGGTCGAGATCGGCTTGCAAGAGCCAGCGATAAAGCTGCCCTCCGCGCTGCCGGCCCAGTAGACGAAGCTGCCGCTCGGCTTTCTGCAACACGAACGGTTTGACGCCCGCTCGCTCCAAGACGTCGCGGAGGTTGGCGCGCCGGCCGGCGGCTTCGGCCGCAAGCACCAGTCGCGTGGCGGCGGCGAAGCGGCGGAGCGAAGCCGAGATTTGCGCCAGAATCGCGATCGGCTGCTCGCCGGAACTCAGCAAGCGATCGAGTTGTAGCATGGCGTCGGGCAGGTGGCCCTCCATCGCGGCCTCAAGCATGTCCCAAGTGGTTTTCGTGCGCCATCCGCCCACCGAACTGCCGACCAGTTCGGGCGTGATCTTCCGATCTTCGCCGCTGAGCAGTGCCAGCTTGGCCAGTTCCTGGTCGAGCAGGCCAAGCTCGGGCCCGATGCGTTCGACCAACAAATCGGCGGCCGCCGCCGAGAGCACGGCGCGGTGGTGCTGCTTGGCCCAATCCGCAAGCCACTTGGTAAGCCGCGCCGGCGCGGGCGAGCCGGCGTCGATCAGCAGCCCGGCGGCCGCGATCGACTTGTGCAGCCGCGTGTTGCTCGGCAGCGAGTCGAGGTCGAGCACCAGCACCCCGTTGCGGCTCGGCTTGGCCACGTACTCTTCCAATTGCGGCCGGTAGCGGGTGACGAAGTCGTCGGCATTCTCGACGACGGCCAGCCGGCTACCGCCGCCGAACATCGCCACGGTCGAAAGCACTTCATGGACGTCGCGGAACAGGGTGTCGCGTCCCTCGAACGTCGCCAGCGAGAAATCGCCGTCGTCGCCGCCGAGCACGGCCGATCGCAGCGCCAGGATCGTCTGCCGCCGCAGAAACGTCTCATCCCCAAAGACCGCGCAGACCGGCCGCACCGGGTATTTGGCCGGGTTGGCAAGGTAATCGAGCGCGGCAGTCGGTTTTTCCGCCATGCCACCAGTATAGGGCCGAAGGCGGGTGAGGGAAGGGGGAAGGATCTGTTTAGCCGCCGCGTCCACGCGGCGTAGCACTGCGTGGAACGGAACGCATTGGCCGAGATGTGCAAAACCGTCAACGGCTGGTGACGTTCCAGCAGTGTCGGCGTCACCCCGCCTCTGGGCGGGCTTGCCGCCGCGGTTCTGCCCGGCTACGATGAGTTGTTTTGGAACCTTGCGTCTGGCAAGCGTCGAAAAGGCATGGCCCCAAAACGAGACATCGTTATCACCGGCGTGGGCGTAGTCAGCCCGATCGGCATTGGGAAAGACCCGTTTTGGGCCGCCCTGTGCGAGGGTCGCAGCGGCATCCGTCGCCTCGACCTGTTCGACGATCCGACCTTGCCCTCGCCGATCGGCGGCCAGGTGGCCGATTTCGACGCGAAACAATACGTCCGGCCGCGAAAAAGCCTGAAGGTGATGAGCCGCGACATCCAACTGGCTTTTGCGGCCGCCGATCTGGCGTGCGGCGATGCCGGTCTGCGGCAACAGCCGATCGCCCCCGAGCGGCTTGGCGTCATTTTCGGGGCCGCCATGATCCCCGGCGAGTTGGACGAGCTGGTCGGCACGTATCGGAGTTGTCTGGTCGATGGGAAGTTCGACTTTTGCCGTTGGGGCCCGTCGGCAATGGCCGAATTATTTCCACTCTGGATGTTGAAATACTTGCCGAATATGCCGGCCTGTCACGTCGGCATCGGCCAGGACGCTCGCGGCCCGAGCAACTCGATCACGATGGGTGACGTGTCGAGCCTCTCGGCGCTGGTCGAGGCGGTGCGGGTTCTCGAGCGCGGGCAGGCCGATGCCGTGATTGCCGGCGGAGTCGGGGCGGGGTTGCATCCGGTCCTATGGGCCAGAGGCAATTTCAGGGGACTTTCGCGGCGATCGGACAATCCCGCCGCGGCCTCGCGCCCCTTCGACGCCGAGCGCGACGGAGTGGTCAACGGCGAAGGGGCCGGGGCACTCCTTTGCGAGACGCGGGCCCATGCCGAAACCCGCGGCGCGCCGATCTTCGCTCACCTCCTCGGCTGCACCGCCGCCTTCGCGCCGGGCAGCCTGCACGCCTCCAGCAGAGCCACGACCACGGCCTGCCGAAGCGGCGTCATTCGCCGCGCCCTGGCGGGCGCCTTGCACGATGCCGGTCTGACGCCTGCCGAATTGGGCTGCGTCGTCGCCCACGGAATTAGCGCCGTCGAAGACGACCGCCTTGAAGCCCAAGCGATTCGCTCCGTGCTCGGCGACGTGCCGGTGACGGCGCCGAAGGGCAATTTCGGATACTTGGGCGCCGGCTCGGGCGCCTTGGAAGCGGCGGTGAGCGTTTTGGCGGTTCAACACAGGCTCGTTCCGCCCACGCTGAACTTTGAGCATCCCGACCCGCAATGCCCGGTCAACGTCGTTCACCGCCGGCCGGGCGCACTGGATCGCCCCACCGCGCTGGTGCTGAGCCATTCTCCGCACGGTCAGGCGGTCGCGGTGGTGTTGGCGGCGGCAAACGACCATCCTTAGCATCGCAGTGACGGCACGGAATGACGACCGACTATCAATCCTTCGCCGCCGGCGTGCGACGGCTCGATCGGGCAATCGGGGCGCTCGAGCCGCTGGCGGCCGCGGCGGGCGTGACGCCGCCGGCCGGCCGGGAATGGTTCGACCTGCTCCGCAACAAGCTCTTAGCGCAGCTCGACATGCCGCCGCTTCTGGTCGTGGCGATCGTCGGCGGCACCAACATCGGCAAGTCGTCGATCTTCAACCAACTTGCCGGCGAAGTGGCCAGCGCCGCCAGCCCGCTGGCCGCCGGCACGAAGCACCCTGTGTGCCTGGTGCCGCCCCCGCTGGCCGATCCCGCCCTGTTGGCGCGGCTGTTCGAGCCGTTTCGTCTGCACGCCTGGCAGTCGGCCGACGATCCGTTAGGCGACAGCTCGGAGGATCGGCTTTTTTGGCGCGTCGGGCGGACCATGCCGCCGAAGCTGCTGCTGTTGGACGCCCCCGACGTCGATTCCGACGTCGAAGTGAATTGGCATCGCGCCAGGGCGATTCGCCAGGCGGCCGACGTGCTGGTGGCCGTGTTGACGCAGCAGAAGTACAACGACGCCGCCGTGAAGCAGTTCTTCCGCACGGCCGTTGAAGCCGACAAGCCGGTCATCGTCGTCTTCAACCAATGCGAGCTCGATGCCGACGCTCCCTATTGGCCGCAGTGGCTGGAGACGTTTTGCCAGCAGACCGGCGCGACGCCCGAGTCGGCCTACGTTATCCCTTACGACCGCCGCGGCGCCGAAGAGTTGCGGCTGAAATTTTATGCGATCGAAGTGCAGGAGACCGAGCGGGCCGGTCAACTGGTTGCTGAAGCGACCAGCCCTCAACACAACCAGACTCAATCCCAAGGGTTGGTTGCTTCAGCGACCGGTCGAGCAACCACTCAAGCCCCTCACGAAACCGACCTCCGCGCCGATCTGGCCTCGCTGCGGTTCGACGCGATCAAAATTCGCACCTTCCGCGGAGCACTGCGGCGCGTGCTCGACCCGCAGCAGGGGCGCCGGCGTACTTGGATTCGATCCGCCGGGCGGCCGGTGAATTCTCGGCGGCGGCCAAGGCGCTTTCGGCCACCGAGATGGCCCGCGTCGGCTGGCCCTCGCTGCCCGTCGGCGTGCTGGTCGACGAAATGCGCGATTGGTGGGACGCCTCGCGGCAGGAGTGGTCGCGGAGGATTCACGGGTTTTACCGGGCGATCGGCCGCGGCGTGACCTGGCCCCTCCGCAGCGCCTGGGGCGCAGTGGCCGGACCGCAATCCGATCCGTTGGCCGTCTTCCAACGCCAGGAGCGAGCGGCGATCGTCATGGCCGTCGAAAAGCTGCTCGACGAGTTGGACCGCCTGGCCCAGGTGGGCAACGACACACTGCGGCCGCGGCTGATGCGTCTGTTGGGCGGCCGCGCACGCGCCAACCTACTCGAGCGCGTGCAAGCCGCCCACCAGAGCCTGCCGGCCGTCGATGAAGATTACCGGGCATTCCTGCGCGGCGAGCTGGAGGCATGGCGCGAGGCAAGCCCCCGGGCCGTGCGATTCCTGCAATCGCTCGACCACGCGGCGGCGCTTGCCCGGCCGGTCATCACCGTGGCGTTGTTTTTCACCGGCCTGCATTTTGCGGGCGACCTTGCGGGCCAGGCGGCCGCACACGCGGCCGGCGCCACCGCCGGGCATCTCGCCACCGAGGCCGCCATCACCGGCGGCATCACCGGCGGCGGCGAAGCCCTCGTCAGCACCACCAGCGAAGGCGTCCGCCAGGCAGCCGGCCGACTGTTCGGCCGACTGCAATCCCGCTACACCCAGCAGCGCGCCCGCTGGCTGGCCGACTGGCTCGAGCGCGAGTTGCTCGGCGATTTGCTGGCCGATCTTCGCCGCGGCGCGGAGGTGCCCGCGGGAAGAGAGTTTCAAGAAGTCGAGGCGGCCCTCGCCACACTGGCCGCCGACGTCGGTGCGTAGCCGCTTTCCCCCATTTTCGTGCCCTTTCCACCCATGATCCGCCGCATTGACACGCCCGACGAAGTGCCGCTGCCGCTGCTGATTACCGGCGTGGCCGGAGTGCCGGGCTATAATGCGATGAGATATTTCCACGGGAAGTATCCGGGCCGGGTCGTCGGTATTCGCCAGGCCGACAACTTCCGCCTGGTCGGGCCGGGTGTGGTCGCCTGCAACGCCGAAGATCGCGAAGGATTGGCGCGGCTCTTCGAGCAACACCAGTTCGCCGCCGTGCTCGACTGCGCCGGCAACTGCGCCTGAAGCAGTGCGAACTGGCCCCCGAGATCGCTTGGCGAATCAACGTCGAGGGGGTGCAAAACCTGCTGTCGCAGACCGTGCCGCGCGGCCTGCGATTGGTGCATCTCTCGTGCGATCTGGTTTTCTCGGGCGACGACGGCCGCGGCGGTTACGTCGAAACCGATCCGACCGATCCGGTGACCGTCTACGGTAAGACGATGGCGGTCGCCGAGGAGATCGTGCTGGCGGCCGACCCGACCGCCTGCATCCTGCGGATTTCGCTGCCGATGGGCGTCAGTTTCAGCGGCCACGCCGGGGCGATCGACTGGATCGTGTCGCGTTTCAAGAAATCGCGGCCCGCCACACTCTATTTCGACGAAATCCGCACGCCCACCTACACCGATTGCCTCAACCGTCTGTACGAACGGGCGCTCAGCAACGGGCTAAGCGGCGTGTTTCACGCCGGCGCACGGCGGTGGCTGAGCCTCTACCAGATCGCGCAGATCATCAACCGCGTGGGCGGATACGATCCGAATTGCCTGATGGGCACGCCCCGTCATGCCGCCGGCCCGATCCCGCCGCGGGCCGGCAACGTCTGCATGGACTGCGGCAAGTTGATCCGAGCGTTGGGCTTCGATCCGTTCGACCCGTGGCCTTATTGCGATTCGTTGGTGCCCACGCACGCCGATTGGCACCGCGAGCGTCCGCCCGGCGAGCCGCGATCGCCGAAGCAGTTACTGCGGGTGCTGGCGGCAAACCCGAACGTGCCTGGTGCGGTCTCCCCGCGGCGGACGGGCTTGCGCTACGACTCCCGCCACGCGCGGGTGTAAACTATCATATTGATGGGTGTTTTGGCGTTGGAGGGTCCTTTCCAATGTCGCCGGCGGCCGAAAACGTGATCGAGCGGCTCGACGGAGCGCGGCAGAAGTGGTGGCTCTTCTCGCTGCTGACCACCGCGGTGCTGGCGGCGTGCGTCTCGCTGGCCACGATCCTGGCGCTGATTGTGACCGACGCCCTCCTCAAGTTCTCGCAAGGGTGGTTGCAGGGGCTGATGTCGGCCTGGATATTGCTGAGCGGCGTGCTGGCGGCGATCGTGGCTCGGCGGCTGTTGCGCGGTCAGCGGAGCCTGGAAGCGGCGGCCCGCCGCGTGGAAGCCGAGTTTCCCCAGCTTGGCAGTAGCCTGATCAATCTGGTCCAGCTTTCCGAGGACGCGAACAGTGCGAGCCCCGAGTTCCGCGAGGCGGCCATCCGCGAGGCGGCCGCGCAGATCGGAGAGTTGCCGCTCGACCGCGCCCCGGCCCGCGAGTCGCGCCGCGGCGATTGCTGCATTGCATGCAGACGCCGCGCGATCTGGCCGAGTCGCTGGCAATTCTCGCCCTGTTGATTGCGGTCGCGGTGCTGTGCGGGACGTGGATTCCCGCGTGGGGTTCGACCGTCTCTCGGCTCTCGTCGCCGTGGACGTTCGTTCCTTCGGTCGGGTCGGTCAAGATCGTCCGCGTTACGCCCGGCAACGCGGAAGTGCTCGTCGGCGAGACCGTCGAGATCGCCGCCGAGATCGAAAACCCCGACGCCAAGCCGCATCGGGCCTGGCTCTTCGTCGCCAACGGCGCGGAGCCCGAATCGAAGCTGGCGATGACCGCCGACAAGAAACATCTGCGGTACAAGGCGGCCGTTCCCTCGGTACTCAAACCGTTCCGCTATCGCCTGGAGATCGGCGATTCGCAGACCGTGCAGTATTCGATCGGCGTCCGCGAGAAACCGGTGATCGAAAACGCGGAAATCACCTTCCGATATCCGGCGTATCTCGGCCGCAAGGACGAAACGGTCCGTCGGACGAGCCTCGACGTCGAGGCCCCGCAGTATACCGTGGCGAGCTTGCGGCTGCGGACTTCCACGCCGGTGGCCAGCGGATATCTGGAGACGCAGCGCGACAAGTACGTCGGCCGCGTCGAGGAGGAGGGCCGGCTGCTGGCCGCCGATCTGCCGATGCTCGCCGGCGGGGCCTATCTCGTGCGGCTGTTCAACGACGTCGGCCATACGGATCGCAATCCGCGGCAAAACCGGGTCACGGTGTTTCCCGACGCGCCGCCGACGGTCGAACTCTTGAAGCCTGCCCGCCAAAGCACCGCCGCGCCGGGCGAAAAGGTCGTCGTGGTGATCCGAGCCGGCGACGATCACGGCCTCGGCCGCCTGCAACTGGAGATGAAGCTGGCCGGTGAGGTTGCCGACGCCGAGGCGACGGTCGTTCGACAGTGGTCGGACTTTCCGGGCGACTCGACCACGACCGCCGTTCGTCAGTATCGTTTGCAGTTGAAACGCGGCACGTTCAAGCCGGGCCAGACGGTGCTGATCCGCGCGGTAGCGTGGGACAAGCGGGCGGTCAGCGATTGGGGGCTCGATCTAACGCCGCAACAGACCGCCGGCAGTTGGCATTCAATCAAGATCGTCGCCGCGGACGTCGAGGCCGCCGCCGCCCTGAAGCAACTCGACGGCCTCCGCGAGGCAATCTGGAAACTCCTCGACAAGCAACTCTTCGCCCGCACCATCGCCTCCCCTCTCCTCTTGGGAGAGGGGACTAAGATTGTTACCGATGTCCGCGCTCGGCAGATCGACATTCAGAAGCAAACCGCCGGACTGGTGAAGTCCATCGGCCCGACCGACCGGAAGGAACGGCTGACGACGAAGCGGGTATTGAGCGGCCTGGCGTTTGGCGAAATGGTCGATGCGGTCGCGGTGTGCGATGCGCTGTTGAAAGGCGAGGCGCCGCCCGCCGTGAAACGGGACGTCAAGAAGGATCGTTCAACCCCTCGCGCCAATCCGGCCGTGCGGTTGACGGCCGCGCAAGACCGGATCATCGACGTGTTGCGGAAGCTGCTCGACGTTGCCCGGCTGGCCCAGGGCGAGGTGTTGGCAGAAATGACGAAGCGCCCCGGCGGCGATCTGCCCGACGACGCCAGGCACAAGCTCGAGGAAATCCGCAAGAAGCTCGACAAGTTCCTGGCGGAGCAGAAAAAGATCATCGAGGCCAGCGAAAACCTCGCCAAGACGCCGGTCGAGGATTTCTCGGCGAAGGAGGAAGAACTGCTCAAACGCATGGCCGCCGCCGAGGACGATTGGGCGAAGTTCATGAAGGAACTGCATTCCGACCTAAGCAAGCTGCCCGAGCAGGATTTCGCCAACTCGTCGATGGCCCATGAACTGGTCGAAATCCAGACCGAACTGAAGATGGCGGAAGATGCGCTGCTGAAAAAGTCGGCCGACATCGCGGTGCCGCTGGAACAGTTGGGCTATGAGCGTGCCGAGGAACTGAAGACGAACTTCGAGAAGTGGCTGCCCGACACGCCCGACCGCGAGAAATGGAGCCAGGAGGAATCGTTGACCGACAAGGACAAAGAGGCCCCGATGGCCGAATTGCCGACGGAGTTGGAGGATCTGGTCGGCAATCTGATGGAGAAGGAAGAGGATTTGTTCGACGAGATGGAGGACGTTTCCAGCAGCGCGGCCGATTCGCTCGACAAGGGCGCCGGCTGGGACGCCGTGGACGGACCGATCTCGAACATGAGCGCGAAGGGCGTCACGGGCAACCGCCTGCTCAATACGAGCGAAATTGGCGGCCGATCGGGCGAAGGACGACAGGGCAAATCGAGCGGCGAATTCGTCGGCGACGAGGCCGTCGGCAAGGGCGGCCGCAAAACGCCCAGCCGGCTCACGCCCGATCCGATCGTCAAGGGCCAGATCAAAGACCACAGCAAGCAGTCGGCCGGCGGCGCCACCGGCGGCGGCAAGGAGAGCGGCAAGGGCGGCGAAGGGCTCGAAGGGCCGACGCCGCGCAACCCCGGTCGCCGCAGCCCCGAACGCCTCGCCCGCAAGCAAGCCGAGCTGCGCAATAAGGCCGAGAGCATCGACCTGAAGTTCCAGGTGGCCAACTTCCATCACACCGATCTGAAAAAGATGATCGAGATCATGGCCCAAGTCGAGCGCGACGTAAAGGCCGGCCGCTACAAAAACGCCCTGCGGCAGCGAAAAGTGCTCGCCGAGGGCTTCCGCAACGTCAAACAGTATCTGGAAGGCGAGTTCGAGGTCCGCAAGGACACGACGTCGAACTTGCCCACCGACATTCAGAAGGAAATCCTCGGCGCCATGCAAGATCCCTCGCCCGCCGGCTGGGAAGAACTGAACCGCGCAGTACTTCGATCGGCTCTCCGGCGGCGGCAGCGAAGAAGCCGCGCCGCCAGAGAAGAGGGAAAAGGGGAAGGGGGAGAAAGGGGAATGAGGCGAACGCTTGGAACACTAATCTCCGCTAATCGACACTGATAAGAAGGAATTAGCGTAAATCAGTGATAATCAGTGTTCCTGCCGTTGTCTCGATGCTCTTGTTGCTTTTTCGAGATCCTGTGGTTCAGAAACATCACATGCCTCTTTCACTCCCACACTTTACAGGTTTCCGGCTGCCATTCCACCGCTCTTTTGCCGTCTTTCCCTTTCCCTTTTCCCCGTTTTCCATTTTTCCTTCCTACATCTTGCTGTTCTTTCTCGTGTTGTCGCCTCCTTGGTGTTCCGCCGCGGACTCCCGCAAGGTCGTAATCCCGTTCGATTTCGTCTCGAAGTTCGACGACGGGCGTTATGGGCAGATGGTCGGCGACATGATCTGGAAGAAACTCTCGGACGATCGCGGCTTTATCGTGCCCGAGTCGATGCTCGACGTGCGCGACTATTGCGAAAGCCACAAGCTGCGGCCCTCGCCCGAGATGGATCTCGACAAAGTCAAGCAAATCGTCGAGGACGGTTTCGGCGGCCAGATCGGCATTTGGGGAAGCGTCGAACGGGCGCCGGCGCCGAGGGCGAAATCTACGATCTCGTGCTAAAATGCGTCGATTTCTCGGCGAAACCCAAGCCGAAGGTGATTTACCAAGCCAAGGCCCGCACCAAGTCGGTCAGCGAAATCCCGCACCTGTACGTCAAGGAGATGCTCGACGCACTGGTCGGCAAGAAGCCGGGCGGTCCGGCGGGCACGCCGCCATCCTGACGATCGACGACGGCTGGCGAAAGAACAAGAACCTCGTGGCCGGCGATTTCGAGCACGGCGCCGGTGGCGTGCCCAAGGGCTGGGACAAGGTAGCCGGCCAGCAGCGCGAGCCGCTCGGAGGGCTGGTCCGCTGGACGACCGAGCGGGGCAACGCCGCCAACAAAGTCATTCGCTTCACGCTCGACCGAGACGTCGCCGAAAACGAAGGCGTGATGTACTACAGCGATTTCTTCCCCGTCGAGGAGGGTGCGACGTATCGTTTCCAGTGCCGCTGGCGTTCCACCGCCCCCGCCGCGAAGGTCTTCATCAAGTGCTACGACGCCGACGAGACCGGCCGGCGGCGCGAAGTGTATCGCAGCCAGCAGAATCTCCAGGGCCCCGGCGGCAAATGGAATACGCAGACCGAAGATTTCACGCCGAAACACACGAAGTACTCGCCGAAGTGGGGCCGGGTGATGCTGTATGCGTATCTCAGCCCCGGCGAGGTCGAGTTCGACGACGTCGTGGTCAAGCAAGTTTCGCCCCCGCCCGGCAACGCCGCGAAGGTCCGCCGTCATTCGAGCGAGTCGAAGATCACCGTCAAGGAGATGGAAGAGAACCAACGGCGGAGCGGAGGGGCGAAATCGCAGTAATTCAGCAATTGTGAGCGGCCAAAATGGGCAGTTTTCGCGTCGTTGCTCTCCGTTTAGCCGCCCGCCCGCAGGGCGGCGAGCACCCGGGCGAACGCTCCATCTCCGCCTGGAGTCGAACGGTGCGAGAGAATGTGGTAATATGACAACATGTCCCAGCATGGCCATTCCGACTACTCTCCGCGCGACTTCGGCGTCAGTCCGCTGATGTTCTACTACGAGGTGACGCTGGCGTGCGATCTGGCGTGCAAGCATTGCCGGGCGTCGGCGCAGGAACAGCCGCATCCGGACGAGCTTTCGACGGCCGCGGCGAAGGCACTGCTCGACCAGGCCGCCGGCTTTCCGCGCCGGCCGACGCTGGTCTTCACCGGCGGCGATCCGCTGAAGCGTGCCGATCTGCCGGAGTTGATCCGCCACGCCGCCGCCGCGCGGATTGCAGCCGGCGCTGACGCCCTCGGCCACGCCGCTGGCCACGTTCGAGGCGTTCGAGCGCGTGCGCGAGGCGGGAGTCCGTGCGCTGGGCATCAGCCTCGACGGCGCAGATGCCGCCACGCACGACGCCTTTCGCGGCTTCGACGGGAGCTTCGAGCGGACGATGCGAATGCTCGATTTTGCCCGATCGCTGGAAATGCCGGTGCAAGTCAACACGACGATCACCCGCCGCAACGTCGCCCAGGTCGATGCAATCGCCGAATTGCTGGCCGCGCAAGGGCATCGCCATGTGGTCGGTCTTCTTCCTCGTGCCGGTGGGCCGCGGCATCGAGGAGCAGCGCATCTCGCCGGCGGAATACGAGGCGGTGTTCGCCCGGCTTTGGGGCCATTCGCGGCGGCAGCCGTACGCGGTGAAGACGACCGAGGCGCCGCACTATCGCCGTTTCGTGCTCCAGCACGGCGGCGATCCGCTGGCCGGACCGGATGCGGCCCACAGGCGCGGCCACCGCGCCCCGCTGGGCGTGGGCGATGGCAAGGGGATCATGTTCGTCAGCCACACCGGCGAGATATTTCCCGCCGGATTCCTGCCGATTTGCTGCGGACGTTTCCCGCAGGACTCGGTGATCGACGTGTATCAGAATCACCCGGTGTTTCGCGCCCTGCGCGAGCCCGACGGCTTCAAAGGGCGTTGCGGCATCTGCGAATACCGCCGGGTCTGCGGCGGCAGCCGCGCTCGGGCGTTCGCGCTGACCGGCGACTTCCTGGAGACCGATCCCGATTGCAGCTACCAGCCGCGGGGATCGCGGGATGGCCAATCCGTTTAGCCGCCGCGTCTACGCGGCGCTGGAAGCAGATCCCGCTTCACGCCGCGTGGACGCGGCAGCTAAACGGATTCTCACGATGGTGCGGGAATCACTTTCCGATGCAGAAGCGGCTGAAGATTCGGTCTAGGATGTCGTCGGTGTAGACGGCGCCGACGACTTTGCCG
Source organism: uncultured Planctomycetia bacterium (assembly GCA_963719005.1). Classification (GTDB taxonomy): domain Bacteria; phylum Planctomycetota; class Planctomycetia; order Pirellulales; family Thermoguttaceae. The sequence continues at coordinate 2,709 of CAVRAR010000006.1, read as the reverse complement.
AGTTCCTGCAAGGCGACGCGGATTTCGGCGGCCGCCAGTTCCTCCTGGCCGGCGGCGGCGACGCTGCGCGCCTGCCGCAGGCACTGTGCGGCAAGGCGGAGCGACTCGCGGCATCGGGCGGCCGTCGATGCAACCACGTCGCCGTGCGCGTCGGCGGCGGCAAGGGCCTTTCGCCGCAACTCGTCGCGCAAGGCCTCGACGCCCTGGCCGGTTCGGCTGCTGGTTTCGATGGCCGTCACGGCGGCGTCGATCGCTCGCGGGGCGTCGCACTTCGTCAGCACGACGATGCCGCCGTGTGCCACTGCTTGCTCGCAAGCAGTGCTGTCCGTGGAATTGCACTCGGCACTGCTTCTGCGAAGCAGTGGCACACCATCCATTTCGCGCCGTTCCCATTCGTCCATCGGACGGGTGGAATCGAGGCACAGCACTTCGATCTGCGACGAGCGGCGCTGCGCTTCGGCCGCGAGTTGGGCGGCGCGCTCGACGGTGTCGCCTTGCGAAGCCGCAAGCGGCTCGTCGAGTCCGGCGGTGTCGATCAGGCGGCATTTGACGCCGTCGAGGTCGAGATCGGCGGTGAGATAGTCGCGCGTCGTGCCGGCTTGATGCGAGACCAACGCCGCCGGCTGCCGACGATCGCATTGAAGAGACTGCTCTTGCCGGTGTTCGGCCGGCCGATCGAGCACGGCTCGCACCGCATCGACCGCCTCGCCGCGCGAGTCCATCTGCCGCTGGACGGCGGCGACCTGGTTCTCGGCTTCGGCCAGCCGGCGGTCCAGCTCCTCGCGCGTGACGAACGGCAAATCCTCGTCGGCGAAATCGAGTCCGGCCTCGACGTGGGCCAGACAGGTCGAGCAGGTCGTCGCGCAGGCGATGCAGCGGGCGGGCCAGCCCGCCGGCCAGTTGGCCCAGCGCGGCGTCGAGCGCGGAGGGGCTCGTCGGCGTCGATCACGCCCAAGACGGCCTCGGCCTGGGTCAGGTCGATTCGCCCGGCCAGGAACGCCCGCAAGGTGAACTCGCCCGGCCCGGCCAGTCGGGCGCCGGCGGCGCAGACGGCCCGCAGCACCATTTGCAGCAGCGGCGGCGAGCCGATCGTGTGAATTTCGACGACCGGCTGGCCGGTGTAGCTTCGCACTTGTGGTGCAGGCGTCTCGCCTGCCGTCGCATTCCGGCAGGCGGGACGCCCGCACCACAAATACACGTCGCAAGGAAGCGGCGAATGAAGTTCCGGGAGATGCAACGAGCCGGCGAGAACGTGGGGAGGGTTGTCGGGAAGCCATTGGTCGCTAGTTGTGCGTGCGAAGCCGCGAGCGGCTTGTTGGTGGAACAAGCCAGCGACGCACTCGATCGCCCTTGGCCCGCTGATGCGCACGATCCCGCGTGCCGCGCCGCCCGGCGGCGAGGCGATGGCGGCGATGGTGTCGTCGAGGGGAAACATTGGCGGATTGCTGATTGATGATTGTTGATTGAAGGCCGCATCGTATTCTTCAATCAACAATCATCAATCAACAATCAGCAATCTCCTCCTACTTCTTTTTCTTCTTCGCAGCGGCGACGGCCTCCGCTCGCTCCCGGGCCTTGGCCTCGGCTCTGGTTTCCGAGCTGCCGGCGGCGACGGGTGTGGCCTTCGGCAAGAACCGGCGTTCGACCAGGCCCCAGAGGCTCGATGCGATGAAGTAGATGCACAATCCGCTGGCCACCTTGAAGAACATCAGGCCCATGAAGATCATCATGTACTTCATCATCTTCTGCGTGCATGGCGGCCTGCGGGTCGGCGGCCGGCGGCATGAACATCTTCTGCTGCACGATGAACAGCACGATGGTCAGCATCGGCAGGAGATTGAAGTACGGCCCGAGGGCGAAATATGCCCACGCCCTCGTTGAACCACTGCGCCGGCATGAAGCCGCGCCAATCGCAAAGCATGTCGGGGGCGGCCAGATTCGAGCACCAGCGGATCGAATGCGTGAACAGCGGGGCGTCGCGCAGCTCGATGGCCACCATCAGCGAGCGGTACAGCCCGATGAACACCGGCATCTGAATGAAAATCGGCAGGCAGCCGGCCAGCGGATTGTAGTTGTGCTTGCGGAACAATTCCTGCTGGGCCTTGGCGCGGGCCTCGGCGTTGCCCTTGTGCTTCTCCTGGAGTTTCTTGATCTCCGGCTGCAACATCTGCATCTTCTGCGCGCCGGCCGCCTGCTTGAGGCTCAACGGGAACATGCAGCCGCGCACCAGGATCGTCAGCAGGATGATCGCCAGTCCGTAGTTGCCCACCACGGCGTAGAAGAAGTGCAGGATGTGCGTCAACGGCACGGCGAACCAGTCATAGATCGGCCAGCCGAAATAGATCAATTCGCCGAGGCCGTAGGGCTCCACGACGGCCGCCTTCTTCGGACCGGCGAACAACTTGAACTTGTGCGAGATCGTCTCGCCCGGCTTCAACTCCTTCGCTTTGCTCATCAACCGGCACGACGTGTTCGTCAGTTTCGGGTGTTTCGGATCGACCTTGCCGACGCGGATCGGCATCAACTCCTCGAACAGAACCTCTTCCGGGTCCTTGCGTTCGGGCATGAGCACGGCGGAGAAATACTGGGCATCGACGCCGATGAAGGTCAGCATCTTGTCGGGCGGCGTGTCGGGCCGCACCTGCAGATCCTTGCCGCTGGCGATCTTCAGCGCGTCTTCCATCTCCGGCGTTTGGTCGCCCATCGAAA
>CAVRAR010000005.1:0-423636 GCA_963719005.1 uncultured Planctomycetia bacterium | reverse complement strand
TGTTCCTCAAACACGAACTTGCCCGAAACACCGCCGAGGATTGCAAGCACTCCAAGGACTACAGTGATGATGCCACGCATAGTGCCTCCCACGATCCAGCATATCACAGGAACCCTCTTCCTAAAAGCTGGAGAGAAGCAGCGGGGCCTTGCTGCAATCGTGCTTGTCCTGATATTGACGAACTGCTTCCTGGGCGTCACTTTTGTCAATCTGCTCGAACAAGATGTTGACGTGGTTGTCCACAAGTGGAGCCGCACATAATTTCCCGGTGGCTGCCGCAGATCGGCTTCGGTGAACAGCGATACAGGAGACCCAGAAGTCCCATGTCGTGAAGTCTCCAAGCGAACTCATCGAGCCTGTCGCTAACACAATCCTAACAATGATGGGGACTACACACGGTAGCGGAACGGCTCCATAATGGCGTCGTGAATTACCATCGGGGCTATGTCTGATCGTTCGTGCGGAGGTTACCCCCGTTGTGACTCAGAGCCCGCCGTATCCAATCAACGACGCCATCGAAGAACGCAAACAAACCGAAGAGGCACTTCGGCAGGAGAATCAGCACCTCAAGAACTTGCTGGCACTACAGGATCGAGACCGCCAGTTGATTTGCTGCGAACTCCACGACGGATTGGTGCAGCAACTCGTCGGGGCGATCATGCGGCTTGAGGCAGGCCAACTGGATGCCGGGCTGCACTTGCTCAGGAAGTGCATGAAGGAGGCACGTTGGCTGATCCACGGACTGCGGCCACCAATCCTTGATGGGGGCGGTGTGGTGGCTGCTATTGAAGACCTTGTGTCCCACGAGGACGGCAACGGGAAACCAACGGTAGAGTTCTCCCACAAGATTGCTCTTGGCCGCTTGCCGCCCTCCTTGGAGTACACGATCTTCCGCATCGTCCAAGAGGGCCTCACGAATGCCCGTCGCCACAGTCAGAGCATGAAGGTGCGAATCCAATTAGTCCAGCAGGAGGCTGGGATTCGCATTGAGGTGGAGGATTGGGGTGTCGGGTTCAATCCCAAGAACATCGCTGAAGACCATTTCGGATTAGAGGGCATCAAGGAGCGAGCCAGATTGTTCGGGGGAGCGGCCAACATTCGTAGTTCACCGGGAGAAGGAACTCGCATTGTGGTCGAGCTACCGCTGGCCGCAGGTGCTCGTCGGCAGTCAGGATCGAATTAGATCCGGTTAGGGACAGAATCGCAGTGTCGGGCTTGCAATCCCAGGCATCCGCCGCTAGATTTCGTCTGGCCTGTTTCTGAGACTGTACGTTGATGAGCCGAGTGATGGCCGAAAACCTAGCTCTCATTCAGATTCATGGGATCGTCATCGACCCGGCGAAATGGGAAGTCCTCGTTGAGGGCAAACCGCTTTCCCTGACAAGCAACCAGTTTCGATTGTTGTACTTCTTGGCGAGTAATGCGGGTAGAGTCTTCACTCGACAACGGATTATCGAGGCCGTTCATGGGTCAGATTATGCCGTGACCGAGAAGTCTGTTGATGTCCAGATGGTGGAGCTTCGCAAGAAGATGGGACACCTCGGTACGCTGATCCAAACTGAGCGTGGAATTGGATTTCGATTCCAGGCATAGAGATGGGTCATTGACCTTTGGGCCAGTCTTGGTATTCTATTGGCTTCAGGTGGATGGACACCGCCTGCTTTGTTGGAAGCCGTGTCGCAAGAGGTGAAGCGGGCTTCTTGATATACGACCCCGCTCGTCTTCGGATGAGTGGGGCTTTTCTATCTCGTCAAACAAAAAGGCCCTTCCAGGTGGGGCAGGAACCTGGAAAGGCCACGGCAAAGGCAGAGCCCTTGCATTCGATTTCAATCGTTCTCTGCGATCCTTCCTCTTTAGGCTATCCGGCCTGCTCGCAGATTTCTAACAATGGCTCCGCTTGCCGTCTAACACTTTTCTGCTAGCATCAAACTGGGTGAGTTTCCCTCTCATGGAGGACGAGAAATGTTGGTTCTTAGCCGAAAACCCGGCGAACGGGTGCTTGTCGGGGAAGACGTTGAAGTCGTGGTGTTGGAGGTTGACGGAGATCGGGTGAAGTTGGGCTTCACTGCCCCTCGCTATGTGCCGATCTGTCGGGCCGAGATTCATCGAGAATTGGCCGACTGTCTTGCCAGTGGTGAAGGGACTGAGTTCTCGCACTGGTTCGGCTGAAATGCGACAGCCATCCTGACATTCTGCGGACGGGCGTTCCTCTGTTCCGTTCGCACGTTCGTTGGCCCTGCACGCCTTCCTCAGCAATGAATGAGAGGAACTCGGCCAATCTCCAACGATTTTGCACCTGGATGAGACTGCCTGATGACGACGTTGCAAGGAAATCTACTGATCGCACCGCCAGAAGAACGTGATCTGGACTTCATCAGGACGGTGATCCTGCTGATTCAGCATTCGGAGGAGCAAGCGTTTGGGGTAGTGCTGAATCGACCAAGCACAACGACGGTGCGACAGGCGTGGCGAGGTGGAGGCGGGCTCCGAAGTGATGACGAGTTCGTGTATTCAGGTGGCCCAGTCTCCGGCCCGTTGATGGCCTTGCACACCGATCCATTTCTCGGTGAGATCGAAGTCTTGCCGGGAGTCTTCTATTCCGTGGAGAAGAGGCGGCTGAAAAAACTGCTTGACGCCAAGCGACATCCTCTGAAAGTGTTCCAAAGCCATGTTGGTTGGGGGCCGAGTCAACTGGAACGATTCCTGGAGGATGGCCCTTGGCGAATCCTGCCTGCGACTGCTGAGCATATCTTCTCAGTTGGAACAAACCTGTGGGAAGAGGACTCGACGCTTGCCGACGATCTTCCGTGACAAACCGGCGACGATGGCCTCGTTCTAACTCGGTGATAAAGCTTCGCAAGCCTCCAACATCCTCTTGACCGGCTCGTGGTCGGCTAGCCCTGCCGGTCTAGTCTAGCCGCACATTCCTAACGACAGTCTTACGTTCGTCTAACGCTTCTGTGCTATGCTAGAATCAGATGTGTCGGGATAGGCACGTTAGGACAAGTGGTGGCGATCATGCGGCAGCAGATCAAGCCTGGTGACTTGGTGATCTACAAGAAGACCAAGCATTCTCTTCATCCCAGTCCTCATGCCAAGGCGGTCTCTCCGGCTCCAAACGGCGACGACTATACCTACTGCATCGACAAGTATTGGACTGTGGTTGCCGTGCAGCCCACTGGGAAAATCGTGGTCTGCACGAGGCGGGGCAAGATAAACACACTAGATGCCGACGACCCGAAGCTAAGAGAAGCAACATGGTGGGAACGGCTCTTGTTGCGGCACCGGTTGCCGCCAAGGAACATTGCCATTCAATCTGCACACTGAGAGAGCGGGACCAAACCGAATCTCGCCCGCTCCGTCACACCGATGCCAACTGCCGATGAGAAGGGTCTATTCTGCCGTCGATCCAAGTGGACGCAACCCACAACGAAAATCTGCGGTATGGCTCCTCCGTCCCCACCTCGATGGAAGTGCCCTCGATTGTCAGAACGTCGCAGGGAATCGACTCATTGCTGCGTCGTGACGACCCGATGAACGGGGCCAGATTGACCAGTACGTGTTCGCCTCGTTGAATGTCCATTTTCTTTTCTCCTGTAAACGCCTCGTGTTGCGTCTGCCACCTCCTGAAACGGCAATGGACATCCATTTCGAGAACCGCCTCCTCTTCACGCCATCCGGTTTCTGAGTGGGTTGATACTTCATCCTATGCTGCGGCAATTCCGTAGCCAACCCCCTCCAACACACGAGCAAAAGGACAAGAGGGCGGCAGGGTCGCTGCCACCACGTCGTGGATCGACTTGCTCATGGTGCCATATCGATTTCAGGGGTAGCAATCGTCCCAATTTACCAAGTTCCACCAAGAATCTGCCTCTGCGGGGTGGATTCTCTCATGGCACTTCCTAACAATCAGGTTTCTTTCGAGGGGGTGGTCTTGCCGGTTGGGCGGCAGTCCTAATAATGATGAAATTGCAGACTAACTTTTCCCTAACAGTGCGAGCCGAAGGAATCGGCCCATCATAGAGACGGAGCTTTCCCCGATGCGAGGGAGAAAGCCATGACCGAAGAACTTCTCGAAGCGGAAACAACCGCAAGTTCAACTGACAGCAAATGGATCACCGGGATCTCCCCGGATCAACCCGTGTGCGAGGTGGCAAGTCGAGTTCTCGACGCCCGCCTCAAGGCCGTCTGCCGTACTCTTCCACTCGCCGCTGAAAAGAGCGACGAAGATGTCGAACATGTCCACCAGCTTCGGATCTCGGTGCGACGGGCCGCTGAAGCGGTGAGGGTTTTCTCCAAGCTGATCGACGAGGCCGAAGCCAATGCTTTGAAAGATCGGTTACGGCGAATTCGCCTTGCCGCCGACGACGCTCGTAATTGGGACGTGATGGTTGAGCGATTCTCGCATGGTGGTGATATCCAGGTAAGGCTCTTGGAACAAATCAAGGTCCGGCGTCGAGAAGTCCAAGGGCCAATTGTTGCGATCTGCCAGGAAATCATGGCCGACTCCTGCGAGGCGAAGATCGAGAATCTGGTGGAGGAAGTCCAATCTCACCGCAACGGCGATGGGAAACGGCGGTTCGGACGGCAAGCTCCTCAGTACCTCGCCCCCGTCGTCAAAAGATTCTTCAAGACCGCAGAGTCCGACCTCACCACGGACGAATCGTTGCATGGCCTCCGTATCCGCACAAAGAAGCTCCGGTACACGATGGAGATCGTGGCCGTGGCTTTCGATTCCTCCTTCCGCAAGAGGCTCTATCCCCAGGTTACACTCTTCCAAGACCTGTTGGGCACCGTCAACGATCACTCCACGGCGAAAATGCTGTTTGGGGATTGGTGGTCGAAATCTGAGGATGCCCAGCAGAAGTCTTTCTTGGAGGGGCTGTTGCTTGCGGAAGAAAGGGCGACAGAAGATCTTCGGGCGGCATTTCTGGCCACATGGACGCCGAAGGTCGTATCGGTCCTGAAACGGCAGTTCGGGACATACTGTTGATCCTCACGCCATTCTGCCCGTCGTTTCGCACATTTCTGACGGGAATCTAATTCTCGCCTCATTCCCCTCCGCTATTGTAAATACTGGGGACATGTTTTTGGAGGCAACTGTACCGAGGAGATGTGACATGGAAGCAACATTATCTTCGCCTATCGATCTGGCAGCGGTCGCACGAGGTCGCCTTTGCAACAGCCCGTATATGGCGATCCGCAGTGTGTCTTGCGATGTCAAGAACGGCGTGCTTCTGCTGCGTGGTCGTCTGCCGAGTTTTCATCACAAGCAGATGGCCCAGGAAACAGTGCGACCGTTGGCGGGCGTCGGGCAAATCGTCAATGCCATTGAAGTGATCGACTGAACTGATAGAAACAGGAGAGGGAAACAATGAGCGTCTGTCTTGAATTACCTGTTGAGCAGGAAGAGGACTGGTTGAAGCAGGCTGCTGAAGACGGTCACGTTCCTGCGATGCACGCTTTCGCCTTACAGTGTGACGGCCACCATGATCGGCGGCGATGGCTCCGAGAGGCCGCTCACGAAGGCTACGTTCCGGCCATGTACGACTACGGATTGAGTTGTGCCAATCCCAAACAGAAACGACATTGGCTCAAGATGGCCGCTGCGGAAGGCCATGTCCAGGCCATGTTCTTGCTCAGCCGGGAGACCGACGATCCCGCCGAACGCCGACGTTGGTTGCGAATGGCTGCTGAGGAGGGCCACGTTCAAGTCATGCACGAACTGGGACTGGCGTGCAGCGACCCGAATGAGAGGAGACGCTGGTTGGAAGAAGCCGCCAGGAATGGCTGGCAAGCGGCATTGGTGGAGTTGGCGGATATGGGATTCTGAAACGGTCTATCACAAGGAGGTGATCGTATGTTGGTTCTCAGTCGCAAACCCGGCGAACGAGTGTATGTGGGTGAGGATATCGAGATCGTCGTGCTGGAGGTTCAAGGGAATCGGGTGAAGCTCGGCTTCAACGCTCCCGACTTCCTGCCGATCCAGCGGGGCGAACTTAGAGGTTCTAACAAAACCAGTATTTCCTGATCTGTCCAATGTTGCTAAACTCTCGGGCTAACCTGGTCAACCAACAGATATGTCAGGGAGGATATTATGGCCAAGCCACTGCTGCCCGATGCGCTTTGGGAGCGAATCAAGCCTTTGCTGCCGCGCGAACGCGGCAAGCCGAAAGGAGGCCGACCGCGAGTTTCCGATCGTGCGGCGCTCACGGGGATTCTCTTCGTATTGAAAACGGGTTGTCCGTGGGAATATCTTCCGCAGGAGTTGGGCTGCGGATGCGGCATGACGTGCTGGCGACGACTCCGCGACTGGCACGTGGCTGGTGTCTGGAAGCGGATATGGAAGCTACTTTTGGACGAATTGGGATTGGCAGGCCAAATCGACTGGTCAACATCCGCGATCGACAGTTGCTCCGTGCGAGCAGTTTTTGGGGGGCAAAAACGGGCCCAAATCCCACGGATCGAGGCAAGAATGGCTCGAAGCGTCATCTGATGGTGGACGGCAGCGGCACGCCTCTGGCCATTACCCACACCGGCGCGAATTGCCACGATTCGGAGATGGCTATTCCTTTGGTTGACGCAGTTCCACCGATCAAGCAACCTCGCGGCGCACCGCGCAAGCGTCCCGATGAACTGCTCGCGGATCGAGCCTATGATGCGGAAGCCAAGATTCGTAAACCCCTGCGCAAGCGGAGAATCAAGCCGCTGGTTGCTCACCGCAACACCGAGCACGGCAGCGGCCTGGGCAAATTCCGCTACGTCGTTGAAGCCTGCTTCGATTGGCTCTTCAACTGGCGTCGTCTGCGGGTGCGTTACGAGAAACGACCGGACATTCACGATGCGTTCCTAATCATCGGTTGTGCCATGATCTGCTGGAACCGCGTACTGGAGTTTTGTTAGAACCTCTTAATCTGCATCGAGATCGGGAAGGTTGGCTTCCTGCCCTGGCAGAAGCAGAGTGTGCATGACGAGAATGTTGGTCAGACGATGTGTCGAAAGTCACCAGTCCCAGTGCAGCACGGAGCCGCCAATGGTGGAGACGACCTGCGGAGTCTGTTTGTCCGACAAGGACTACGGAAATGGCTTTGCGTTTCGTGCCGCTCAACTGGTTGGGATACTGGAATTTCATCCCGCTCACGATCCTGGCAGCCGTGGCGACTTTCTCCAGGCCCTCCAACAACTTGGGGCGGAACCAAAGGTGTGTCGGCTGCAACACAGCCTCAACACTCGCCGGATGATGCGGGTGCATGTGAGTTGTTCCCGAAATAATTGGACGGAGATCTTCGGCGAACCGAAGTGCATCGAAGAAATCCCTGTTCCTGCGTCGAAGCACGTCCTGTATCGCTGGAAACACTTTTGTTCGGATGGTTCGGTCACCTGTGTTGGCCATCTGTTCGAGCGATCGCCTGGGCTTCACTGGGTCGTCGTGATGCGACTTTTGGTTCTCTGAAACTACGAGAGAGAAGGAAGAATAGACCATGAATCGAGACGATTTCGTGAAGCTGGTCGGGGCCGCATCGGACGACGACCAATACGTTCCTGTCGCCTTTCTGCTCTGCAACGGCTATGCCTGTGCGGGATACTACCACCCGCCTGTCAACAAAGGTCTGGCAAGCACCTGCGTGCTCCTGAACGCACGATTGATCGAACTTCGGGGAGAGAACAAGGTCAGCGGCCAGCCGAGCATCAATGACTTCAACGAGTTCCTGGAAGAGATCGTCGTCAACTTCTGCGAACCGAGCGGCAATGGCAAACCGTCGTCTCGCACTGACGCCTATGGGAAGAGTATTCCCCTGAGTGCCATTCCGTTCGAGCAAATCGCAGTCGTCTACCCTGTCGCCCACATCGGATCGTTGATGCGTCGGGCCGAACAGCAGAAGATTCGGCCACACCGATTCTTAGACCTAAATCAGAGCGAGATCATCAAGCTGCTTCAGACGAAACTGTGGTAAGCCCTGCTCTTCCCCAGGACCATGATGGAGATCGGTTGTAAGGAATGACGAAGACTGACACCCTGAACATGAAGGCTGAGCCTGAATATGAAAATGCAACTGACAGAAATGGCGTCGCAGGAGACAATCGACCTAATGGAACTGCCGGTCATCATCGGACGAGATTCAAGTGCCGACATTGAGCTTGATGATCCGACGCTCCCGCCGTTCCAGTGTATGATTGACGAACAGACTTACGGCGTTGCAGTTCTCTGGAATCTGAGGAATGACTTTCCTCTTTACGTCAATGGCAGTCTAGTCACCAAGGCCACGCCAGCCGATGGCGATATTTTGACCATCGGTCAAAGCCGATTCGTCTTCACCTGTGAAGAGGTCAATGCTGGTCTCAAGTATCCGGGCTCGGCCCTTCAGAAGAGTGCAGTTGTGGCGGCAGTTCATTAGTCGATCATAACCATCACCACGACATCCACTTAGAGGCCCACGAAATGACAACGGCTGACTTTTCACCTCATCTTGAACAACTCCTCGCCTTGAGAGCGAGATTCCGAGGCGTCATGACCCAAATGGCCGACAGTGCCTTGAACCACGATCACTCTCGAACCACGAGAATGCCAACCGACATGGCGGAACTTGGCAGCGGGAACTTCGATCAGGAACTCACCTTGAGTCTTTTGGGCAGCGAAAGGGACGCCCTCAAACAGATCGAAGAGGCGATTGAGCGGGTCGAAGAGGGAAGTTATGGCCGGTGCAAGACGTGCGGCGGAAGAATCCGCAAGTCCCGGCTCCAGGCCATTCCCTATGTGACCCAGTGCGTTCGGTGTGCGGCGGAACAAGAGGATATGCCGACTTCGTTCGATTTTCAAAGGGTGCTGCCACGGTGACGATGATGACTACAACACCAATCAAGACTCGTGCTTCCGAGGAAGTTGCGGAAGAAAAGGCCAAGACGTTGCTCGCCAGGTTAAAGGACTTGAGCCGCCTGAACCTGCGGTACTATGTCGTGACTGTCCTTGACAGCACCATCGACGACCATCCAGAGCCAGAGGAGATCGTCGAGTACCTGCAAAGCTCTGGGTTGTCGGTTCAAGATTGGAACTACTTCATCGCACAAGCGTCGATTCTAAAATAGCCAGCTTCTCCGATTGGGCTCCGCATCAGGGCTATTGCGCCATAATGGGTAATCTGGTATGGCTGGGCGATTGCGAGTTCCGTTGCTTGCCGAGAAACGGCAAGAGTGTGGAGATCGCCGTTGCCCAGGAGTTCATGTAATGTCCCCGATGAGACAGGCAAGGATTCAGGATCACTTTGCAGAACTTACGGATCCCCGTCGCCGCGAAGTGATTTACCCGCTGATGAATGTTGTTGTGATCGCCGTGTGTGCGGTCATTTGTGGGGCGGACGATTTTGTCGCCATTGCCGAGTTCGGCAAGATGAAACGCGAGTGGCTCGCTCGTTTTCTCGATTTGCGAAGTGGTATTCCGTCGCACGACCGCTTCAACGCGATTTTGGCGGCGATCAAACCGGCGGAGTTCGAGAAGTGCCTGCTCAGTTGGATCACGGCGTTGCATGAAATCACCGACGGGCAAGTCATCGCCATCGATGGCAAGACGCTTCGTCGCAGCTTCGACGCGGCCAGTGGCAAGGCGGCAATCCACATGGTCAGCGCCTGGGCCACGGCCAATCACATCAGCCTGGGGCAAGTTGTCGTGGACGAGAAGAGCAACGAGATCACCGCCATCCCGAAACTGCTGCCAATGCTGGAGATTTCCGGCTGTTTGGTGACCATTGATGCCATGGGCTGCCAAACGGAGATCGCAAAGGAAATCATCAACGCGGGAGCCGACTACGTCTTGGCCGTCAAGGGAAACCAGCCTACACTGCACCAAGGGATTAAGGCATTCTTCGACGAGCATTTCGAGGACGGCTTTGCCCGCACCAAGGCACGTCGCCATGAAACGCGGGAGAAGGGGCATGGCCGCGAAGAGATGCGTTATTACGTTGTCTGTCCTGTACCGGAGAATCTACCCGACGGTTCGCGCTGGGCGAAACTGAAGGCCATCGGAATTGCCCTTAGCGAGACGCGACGCGACGGCAAACTGTGCAACGAGGTGCGCTACTATATTCTCAGCCGGTATCTCTCGGGATGCGGCTTTGCCGAGGCGGTGCGCGACCACTGGGGCATTGAGAACCGTTTGCATTGGCAACTCGACGTGACGTTTCAGGAAGACCAGTGCCGTGTTCGCAAAGGTCATGCGGATACGAATCTCAGTATCGTGCGACGCACGGCGCTCAGCCTGCTCAAGAACGAATTGACACGCAAGGTAGGCGTCAAGAACAAACGCCTCGCGGCCGCCTTGGATGAAGCCTATCTGGAAAAAGTCCTTGTGGGAACATGACTTATGGTGCAATCGCCCTGTGTCCCTCCAAGTTCTGAGAACCGATTGTAGACGATTTGTCGAACGGGGTCCAGATGTGAGGCAGTACATATCTGCGATGCCAAAGGTTCGGAGGAGATGTTCTCGCTCTCGACCGCAGCGACACTACCAGTTGTCCTCCGACTACGGGTCAGCGATGAGGAGAGGGTTTGGCCGAGATCAAACCGGCGATCCTTGTTTGCGTTTTTTTCTCCTTTATACGGTGAACCCCGCACACCCAACACACCCGGCACGGTTTGGCGGCGGTGAGGGTCGCCATCGAGCGGCGATCACCGGCTTGTTGAGAACCTCCGGCAAGAGGCGAAATGCTCGAACTGGTCAACTGACCGGTCGCCGCCCCGCAGATTTCTCTCCTATTTATAGGTGAACCCTGCACACCCTGCACACCCGGCACAGTTTGGCGGTGAGGATCGCCATCGAGCGGCGGCGTAGTAGGGTGCCACAGTGGTGCCACAGCGATGCCACAAGGGTGCCACAAGGAATTTCGTGTTTGCGAAAATCGTTGTATGCAAGCACGTTACGGCTTCGTGGTCGGATTCCCGCCGCTTCCACTTTGGGCCGACTTGCGAGAAATCGTAAGTCGGAAACGGATACGCATCTCAAATTGACGAGCGGAAATCGCCTCTTGCAGACGGGGGCTCACCGTGACGGAGCAAGACCCGTCGGCGGTAGCGGCAGCGCCTGGCGGAAGGGCGAGCCCGAGGCAAAGATGCGAATCAGCTCCCTGCTGAGGTCCAACAGGGATTTGTTGTTCTCCGCTGCGGCGATCTTCGCGGCTTCGCTGGCGGCCTCCACCGCCTCTTCGAATCGCCCCGTCTCGGCATAGGCGGCAGACAACGCAATCAAGACGAGCGGATCGCTCTCCCTTGTGATCTCATTGGCCCGTTGTGCAAGCGCCAAGGCTCTTCTGCCGTCTCGAATGGATGCATCGGGACTCGTGGCCAGGAACCAGGCGATGTCCTTCATCACACCGACGTCCATCGGGCTTTGCTGCAAAACCTCGTCAAGCTCGGCGATTGCCTTCGCGGGTTTCTGCTGTCTCACGTAGACCAGCGCCATACTCTGATGATAGCGCGGGGAATTCGGCTCAATTTTTATGGCCTCGCGAAGCTGAACGCCTGCCTCGTCGAACCTGTTCAGGGCGAAATAGACTCCGGCGAGATTTGCGTGATGAAAGGCCGCGAACGGATTGACGTCAACCGCCCTCTTAAAGTACTGCACGCGCCGTGTCGGGTTGCTTTATGTTCATGTAATACACGCCGAGATTCGCATTGGCCGCGTCGTAGCTGGGGCCATAAAGAACCGCCTTCTTGAACTGGTCCCCGGCTTTCTCCATGTGTCCGGGGAAGCGGGCGTACTGATATGCCAGGCCAAGATGGTTGTAGGCGAAGTAGTTGTCGCTGGTCACGTCGACGGCATGTTGGAACACGGTCTCGCTGGTTTCCCAGGTCGAGACCTGGACGAACGCGAGGGCCGCCCACCCCGCCAGCACGACTCCCGCCGCGACGATCAATTCGGTCCGCAGGCGATGCGACCGTGCCGCCAATTCGGCCCCGCCCCAGACCGCCATGATCGTCACTCCGATCATGGGCAGATAAGTGTAGCGATCGGCCATCCCCTGAGCGCCCACCTGGATCAATCCGATGACGGGCACCAACGTGCCGAGATACCAGAACCAGCCCACGGCCAGGTATGGCCGGCGCCGCAGATTCCATAGTGCGAACACGGTAATGGCCGCCAACACAAGCCCCCCCGCAATTCCGTACCAGACCAGCCGGGCTTTCGCCGCGTCTCCCATGATGGCCAGATGCGTGTAGAAAATCGCGAGGTTTAGCGGGCAAACCAATTTCCAAAGATAATCGGCGCCCGAGAACGCCGCGTTGGCGATACGGTAAGGGAACGTCACGTTGTCCGTCATGCTCATGCAGCCCATGCGGCGTTGGCCCACCGCGACGATCACCGAGACAATTGCCGACAGCGCGAACAGCGGCAGTTTCTCCAGCACGAGCCATCCGAGCGACTGCGGCGCACAGCGGGAAGGCGATTGCTCCGCCGGCCCGGCAGCGAGCTGTTGGGGCTGCCATCGCCGCAGCGGCCAGAAGTCCAACAGCAGCAGAACGCAGGGCAGCGTCACCAGCATCGACTTGGCCGACAAGCCCACGGCGAACACGGCCACCAGCGCCAGGTATCGGCCGATGCTCGGGCGGAGGGCGTAGTTCGCGTAGGTCCACAGCGTCAGCATCCAGAACAGGCCGCTGAGCACGTCCTTGCGTTCGGCCACCCACGCCACCGATTCCGCCCGCAGCGGATGGATCGCGAATATCGTCGCCACCAGGGCGCTGCACCAGAAGGCGGCCGTCAGCCGCCGCATCGCCAAGAATAGAAAGATCGCCGCGGCGGCGTGCAAGAGCACGCTCGTCATGTGGTGCCCGCCGGCCTCGGGCCCTTTCCAGTGTTCGGGGCTGCCCGGTCCGAAGAAACGAAGGTCGTGAATGCCCCAGAGTTGCCCGTCGATAATGTGCGACATCCACGTCAACGGATGCCAGTTGCCGGCGGTCGTAGTGGTAAGACTCCAGTACAGGGGATTATCTGTCCAGCTCCTCCACGCCCTCGGCGACAATCCCTCGACGACGTGAGGGTTTCCATAGACGTAGGGATCATCGTCGCACACGATGAACTCGAAGTGAGAGGCCTGGCCGAACACCAGCAGCACCATCAGCGCGAGCAAGCAGCAGACGGCCAAAACCTTGAACAGCTCCCGCGGCGAAGTCTGCGGATCCAATGAAACCTGGTTCCGGCTATTCTCTGGTCTTTGTCCCATTTGACGGTGCTCGCTGGCCAAGCTTTTTCCAAGCAATTTATTATCACTCGCGGTTGACAGGGTTGTCAAGGCAACCCGATCTGCGGTAGTGGTACAGTCTGCCCGAAAAAGACGAAGTGTATAGGGAAAAGTGTCGGCAATACCACCACGGAAGGGCTAGCTGAGTTTTTCGGCTGTTGAACTGTTTTTGTAGACGCCGCCGAGATATGCGACCTTGATAACGACACGTGAATGGATCGGATCAGTACGTCTTTCCAATTATCAGGCCATTCGATATTCGCGGCATTTTCCTTAAACGACCATTTTCCAGATGCTATTTGGCCACTGGGTAGTGGAGTTCTTATTGCGATTCCATCGTCGCGCAGTTCGATAGTAAATGTCTCCCGCGAAGCTATATCAACGCCCGCTTCCCACCGACCGATAAAGAACTGACGATCTACTTGAGCTTGCGATCTGCCGAGTCCAGAAGCGGCGACAGAATCGAACGCAACCCGCACTGAGTCTTTAGCCTCGGGACAGGTGTTTTGGGGCGGCCCCAGCATAGAAGCGGCGTCAGGATTAAAGGTTCCCTGCGCTCGTGTGTGAGACGGCGCATTTACAGGCAAGGCGAGGTCTGTGATAAGCTGTGTCGGCTTGCGCCACACTTGCTTCAACCCATACCACAGCCAGATAATGGCAGCAAATGCCACCAGAGCCAGTACCGCCGTTGCCGATGCTGGAATATGTTCAAGATATGAGCAAAACGCCACCGCCAGACCTCCGATCAGTCCCAGGATGATCCCCACGTAGCCCACAAAAGCACATGCCGCGTTGAATCTCTTTACACATTCCCAGGTTCCATCCGAAGTGACTCTCGACATTGCACACCCCGTTGACAGAAAGATCAAAGGGCGTACAATGGCTATATCATGAGCGCCACTGCCGCCCAAGCGACAGAACAAAAGAAGCCGTCGGCTGCAATCCGACGGCTTTCATTTTACCACTCTGGCGGAATCCTACAATCCTCTTAGGCTGCCATCGCGTACCCTTCGCCCATAACGGCGTCGAATAAGTCCTCAAAGCTCATCAGGGTATCGACTACGCCGGCAGCCATCGCGGCCGGCAAGCGGTACTTGCCTTCGTCCGGCTTTCGAGTGCGCCAGACGAAGTTGTAGTACGCCAGGAACATGGCGCACGCGGCCTCTAGGTTTTCCAGCTTCTTGGAGAAGCCGAGCGATAGCCGAGTGAACCGCTTCATCAGCGTGCGGATCGTGAGGTTGTGCCGCTCCACGTGCGACGTGCATATCGTGCGCTCTTCGCTCTCGTTTATCCCGAATATCCCCTTCCGCTCTGTGCCGACCATTTCCGGCGGCCCGTAGCGGCCGGGCTGATCGACGTTGCGGTAATCCTTGATGATCTGGCCATACTTGGCGTAAGGACCGAAAGCCAAGTCTACGGCCTCGGGATAGGCCGCAAAGCCGTCCGTGCTGATCTGAGTGATATGGACGAAGCCGCCGGGTTTGTAGGCGTGGGCGTCGCTGTCGTGCGGCTTGGGCATGACCAACCGATGCGAAAGGTCAACCATCAGCTTGCGGGCGTTGTCGGCCGACCGCTTGCCGACCAGAAAACTGACAACCAGTTTCGTTTGCTGGTCAAGACAAGTCCACAAGTACACGTCACCAATATCACAGCGCCCGGCCTTCTCTTCTGGCTGAAGCCGACCTTGCTTCTTGGCAACGAATGTCCAGATTTCGTCTGTCTCGATATGGTCAAGGGTGAGGTTCCGCAGCCGGGTGTCCATGTACGCCTTGCACCGCTGACCGAAAGTGACCATTAGGTTCATAATCGTGGTGCGATGCACGCCGGACAGCCGGGCCGTGGATCGGAGCGTGTTGCCCTCAACTAGGTGGTGAAGTACCTCGATTTGCTTCTCACGCGGAAGTACGTTGCACATAGCGAAGCCTTTCCTTGAGTGGCGGCTGTCGCTACAATGCACTTGTCACGGTTGCATTGGGCGAAAGCCTGATTGTAATTGGCCCCCAGTCGGAATTGACGTTCTGATTGGGGGTTTTTCTTTGTGTTCATTTCTCAACCGCTGTCATTATTGTAGTAAACTTATTCCTACAGTCAATAGAAATTCACGTGTCGTAAGTGTAGGAATAATAACCAGTTATAACCCGACTTTTTCTTGCTATTGACGGACGGAATAATAATGCTACATTTACAGCATGGCACGACCACCGAAAGACCCTGAATTGCGGATGGATAAGGATTTGCGGATACCCGTGACAGCAGACCAGCGAGGTACGGTCAACAAGGCCGCCAGAGTCGCCGGCCTTGATATGGCCGCTTGGGCGCGGCAAGTCCTCTTGGCAGCCGCGAAACGGATGCTAAAATGAACGGCAGGGGCGGGGATCGAACCCACGCCGGGCTGATGCTTTGATGGGCTGCCCGGACTGCCGATTATAAGTCGGCTGCCTTGCCACTCGGCCACCCCGCCTAAAGAGGCCCTAGCGGTCTTTCGACCGCTAGGGCGGTTCGCTAGAGTTACTACGGTATTAACACGGGCGGTCGCTGGCTCACCTCACACCTCCCTTCGCGTTCGACCCGGACTCTGCCGGGTCTAGGATGAAAGCAACATTCAAGCTGCGTTCATCCTACGCGCGGAACTGGACATCCTAAGAAAATTGATTTTGTCCGGCGCGCAGTATGGATTTTGTCCGGCGCAGGTAGAGTGCCGCGCGACGCCGAGAAAATCCACTGTTTTGCGAATGAGCCGAAAAGAGCAATCGCGCCGGATGGAATAAGTTAGAAGTGTGTTGACAAGCTTTTACGTCTAGTCGGTCCGGCGCTTCTTTTCTTTACGCTCAAGCCGTTTTCGGTGACGTTCAACGGCAGAGTAGGTTGCACCACGAGTCAAACCCAGTTCACGGTCACAATCAGCGTAGGTCTTATGTCGCCCGGTTTTCCATGCCTCGTAAATGCGCTTGTCTTCTTTTGGATCAGTGTCAACGGGCCTGCCACGTTTCCGCGGTTGCTTTAATGGACCCTTGATAAAAGTGGGCGTCGCTGCCACTGTCCCCCTTTTTTCATCATGTTCGGTCTTCGCGGTGCCCAATTGCCCTCCCAATTGGGCCTTATTGAGCGTCTCCATTACCACTGACGCTCCCGCCTGAAAAGCGCGAAGGGTTGCCGGATAGAAAAGACCTGGCGTGGCGAGTTTCGGGGCGTTGGGGTCGCCTGACGCCGACTTGGCATCATTGACGACTCCATCAACGGGCGACAGCAATAGAATGTCGATCGCGTAGACCGAAGCCTGCGCGACATCGTCGATCACTGAGTACCACAGAGGCGGATCGGGAAATTCGCTTGCCTCTTCTGGAAAGTCGCGCCGAAATGCCGGCAGCGCTGCCAGCGCTACCTTTCTGTGAGGAGCCCATGCCGTCTTTTCCTTCAATGGTCGAAGGGCAGAATCCTTGACTTTGGCCCATGCAAAATCGAATAGGATGTAGTACCATCGGATTTCCGGGCCTGTTGTCGTCAGTGTCTCGCGCGGAATCGCCAGCGGAAATACCCCGTTTGATGCGCCTGAGAAGAGATTCCCCGCATCAATGACCGGGGACAAAATGGTCTTGTGTGCTTTCCTTGGCCCATAAAGGAATATCGACCTACTAACGCCCCGCGTGTCTGGTCCGTATGATGAATCGACGAAGAATGTCAGGAAGTTTCTGTGGGCAAATTCGGAAGGCGGTGAGCCAGTCCACAAATTCGCAACCGTTGACTCGATAAGAAGAATTTGAATCTTCAAGCCGGAGTCTGCGGCCTTTGAGAATCGGCGTTGTATGCGGCGCAATCCAGTTCGTAGAAGTTCGCTGGCGGACGACAAGAGACACCTGACCTTCCACCAGGCCGGTCCCCGGTGGCCGGCGAAGGTCAGTACGCCAGCCGCCGGGAGCCGATCGGCGGGGATCAGCCGCCTACCTAGTGAAAGTCAATATAGCAGGGAGGCAGGGAGGTCACAATCAGCCAGAAACCTGAGGAATTATCTTGCAGGGCCGTCAAACTGTACCACTACCCGATCTGCCCTGGATCTGCCGCTGCCGAGGACTCCGGGAGGAGCAATTGGGCCGGTTTTCACAGTTGGAGCAGGCGACTCTCGCTATCCTACCCCACATCGCCCAAATCGAGCGCCTTCTCGTAACGCACCAGCATCATCCGCCGCAGCCTTGCATGGCCTTCCGAAGACAGGCCGGGATCGGCGGTCACCAGGTCGTGGGCGTCGCGGCGGGCCTCCTCCAGCAGCGACTGGTCGCGGAGCAGATCGGCAATCCGCAGCGGCGGCAGGCCGTGCTGCCTGGTGCCGAAAACGTCGCCCGGCCCGCGAAGCCGAAAGTCGGTTTCGGCCAGTTCGAAGCCGTCGGTCGAGGCGACGAATGCCTTCAGCCGCTCGCGCGATTCCTCGGTTTGCGGATCGCCGAAGACGCAGCAGAAGCCGGGGAATTTGCCGCGGCTGATCCGTCCGCGAAGCTGGTGGAGTTGCGCCAGGCCGAAGCGATGCCCCCCCTCGATCGTCATCAGCGTGGCATTCGGCACGTCCACGCCGACTTCAACCACCGAGGTCGAGACGAGCACCTGAATCTCGCCGCGGCGGAAATCGGCCATCACCGCATCCTTCTCGCCGGGCGTCATGCGTCCGTGCAGCAGCCCGAGCCGGAACGCCTCCAACTCGCCGTTGGCCAGCTTCTCGTAGGTCTCGGCGAGGCTCGCCGATTCGACCGCCTCCGATTCCTCGACCAGCGGCGTGATGACGAATCCCTGCCGGCCCTCGCGGAGCTTGCGGCGAAAGAAATCCCACCACTTCGCCCGCTGCTCTTCGTTGGCCAGGTACGTGTTGACTTTCTGCCGGCCGGGCGGGCTGTCGCGCAGCGTCGAAACGTCGAGGTCGCCAAACAGCGTCATGGTGACCGATCGCGGGATGGGCGTGGCGGTCATCACCAGGTAATGCGGATCGGCACCGGCCTGCTTCAGCGTTGCCCGCTGGCGCACGCCGAACTTGTGCTGCTCGTCGATCACCACCAGCCCGAGCTTGGCGAACGACACGTCCTCCTGGATGATCGCCTGCGTGCCGATCACCAGATCGACCTCGCCGGCGGCAATCAGTTGCAGCAAGGCGGCGCGCTGGGCCGTCGTCAATCCGCCCGTAAGCTGGCGCGGCGAACCTGGCTGGCCGCCAGCATTCGATCCAACGTCAGGGCATGTTGCCGGGCGAGCACTTCGGTGGGGGCCATCAGCGCCGCCTGGTATCCGTGAGCCACCGCCAGCAGCATGGCATAGACCGCCACGACCGTCTTGCCGCTGCCCACGTCCCCCTGCAACAGCCGGTTCATCGGCATCGGCCCGGCCATGTCGGCCGCAATCTCCGCGATCGCCTGCTCTTGCCCCGCGGTCAGTTCAAAGGGGAAGAGCCGGCGAATTCGGGCGTCGATCTTCGCCGTGGCTTCCAGCGAAGGGGCCTTGCGCTGATCGTGCTGCTGCTGCCGCCGCACCGCCAACGCCAACTGCAAAATAAACAGCTCCTGATACACCAACCGCCGCCGGGCCCGGTCGAGGCCCTCCTGGTCGCCGGGAAAATGAATCTGCGGCAACGCCTGGGCGAGCGGCCAAAGATCGTGGGCCGTCAGATATTCGTCGGGAAAGACCTCATCGAGCGCCGGCACGAACGTCTCGATCGCCCCGCGCACGATCTTCCGCATCTGCCATTGCAGCAGGCCCTCGGTCAACGGATAGACCGGCAGCAGCTTCGTCACCGGCTCGTCTTCCTCGGCGTCGAGCGTTTCGACGCGCGGATGGATCATCTGCCAAACGAGCCCCTCGTATTTCGGCTTGCCCGAGAGCAGGAGCTTCTGGCCGAAGGTGAAGCGTTCGCGCATGAAGGGCTGGTTGAACCAGATCGCCCGCAGGTAACCGGTTTGGCAGCGAACGGAGATGCCCAGCACGGTGCCGCCGGAGCTGGTGTTTCGCTGGTCGATGTCTTCGACGACGCCGCGGACGCTTTGCAGCTTCCCCTCTTCGAGCTGGCTGACTTCCCGCTCGTCGCTGAGGTCTTGGTAGTCGCGCGGGAAGAGAAACAGCACGTCGCGGGCAGTGTGCAGCCCCATTCGGTCCAGCAATTCCGCCCGCGCCGGCCCCACGCCCTTGAGGAACTGCACGGGCGTGGCCAGCAACTGGGCGGGAGTCGGGGGCGAGGGTGAATCAGGCACCATGTCCCCATTCTAGCGGAACGGAAGGGGATGGAGGAGACTGTCGAAAAGACATCCCGTGTGATCTCCATCGCCCGAACCCGACGGTTCCCGGCCATTAGCCGACGGTCTGTGCTAAACCTACCACGTGCCCCTGCTGTGGCGAGCCCAGGGGACGCCGAAGTCAGCGGCTGAAAGTCAGCCCCGGATCGCTGGGATTGTCGTTGACAAGCTTGAAGTTTAGGCGGTTGTCGCCCAGCAATGCCACCCGTCCCACCATTGCCGGGGTGTTGCCCTCTTTGAGGATCAACAAATTGTCTGCCAGGGCGTAGGTTCCGCTGTGGTTCTGGGTCTTGCCTTGGCGAGTGAACCACCAGGTGTACGTCGAGTTGCTTGTCAGGCGAAGCGCGACGGTGGAGCCGTCTGGTTGCCGGGCCTTCCAGTCGCCCACCAGGCTGGCGGCGTCCACCGGCTTGGCTGTGCCGTTGGGGTCGGCCGATTCCACTCCCTGCGGCGAGGCGAGCTCATCGTCCCGTTGTCCAGCCAACTTCTTGGTTTCGGGAAGGACAAATTTCCCGGAGGGCGCGGCAAGCGCAGCGAGCAATTGAGTTGATAACTGGTCTTTCGGGTTCAGTTGCACGGCCACTTGCAGTTGTTCGGCTGCGGCGTCGCTGTGTCCGCATGTCAGGTAGTGGTAGGCCAAGAGGAAGCGGAGGTCGGGCTGGTCGCTATGTGCGTCGATATACTCCTCCAAAGCATGGAGCTGCTGGGTGTAGACGTCCACATCGGGGTAGAAGCTGCTCAAGGTC
Organism: uncultured Planctomycetia bacterium; assembly: GCA_963719005.1. Taxonomy (GTDB): domain Bacteria; phylum Planctomycetota; class Planctomycetia; order Pirellulales; family Thermoguttaceae. The sequence continues at coordinate 403,398 of CAVRAR010000005.1, read as the reverse complement.
GTCCAATCCCATCCCGGACCGACCGACAGCACGGCGTAGACCCCCGCCGCCGCCTCTTCGTATTGCTTCAGAGCAAAACACACCAGGCAGCGGAACTCGTGCGACAATGGATCGTTGGGATTCTCTGCAATGGCCCTGTTGACCTGGCTGAGCGCCGCCGGGTAATCGCCGCGGAGGAAGGCGTCACGGGCTGCGTCGAGTACGAGCGCGGCTTCATCGGCGGGCGGCGCCTGGTTGGCCAATGCCTCCGGCGGCACAGCCGCGACGATCGGCCGAGAATAGTCGATCGTGGCCCCCTCCACGACGACCGGCGCAGTGCAATAAGGATTGTAGTAAGACCAATATCCCCACGACCACGGCGTTGTCGCGGCCAGATTCCAGCCAACTCCCACGTTGTACCAGGCATACGGCCATCCGTTCCAAGCATGATCCCAATGACCGTGCCAATTGCCGTGGTACCAATCGTGGTAAGCCCAATCCTGCCTGGGCGCAAGGTTGGCAGGGCGGGAAGCGACTCGCGGATGCGTAGCGGGATGAGAAACGGGCGTGGGTTGGTTGGCCGACATCGGTCTGTTGACTGGATTGGACGCGCGGAAGTGTTGGGGCATCGAGGCCGGCCGGAAACCGGTGCGCGGCGCGTTGAACGACGGCGTGTGGCCCGCAGATGACCGGTTCATGGCGGTGAAACCGCCGCCGTGGCTGCCGCCGCGAGAGCTGGCGCCGCCCGAGAACCCGCCGCCGTGGCTGCCGCCGCGAGAGCTGGCGCCACCTGAGGATCCGCCGCCGTGGCCGCCACCGCGAGAGCTGGCGCCGCCCGAGGATCCACCGCCGTGGCCGCCCTCGCCGCCTCGGCCTGCGAGAACGCTGCCGGCCGACAGTGCGACAGCCAGCCAGGCAAGCAATACTGTTTGAAGTGTCCTATTCACTTTAGTTTCTCCTCATTGGCGAGCGAATTTCCGATTCCCTGGGTGCAGGCGGCCGGCGCACGACGAGGATCTTCTCGCCGTCCGGCATCTGCTCGCCCCCCACCACCCGATCGATCGTTTGCAGGATCATCCGGTCTTTGCTGACCGGCGTAATTGTGCGCGTGGCGGAAGCGGGCTCGCCGTTGCGGGTCACTCCGGTCAGCTTTGCGACCCACGTGTTTTGATCGCGGCTCCAGAGCCCCTCGGCAAAACCGCCCTCGGAGTCGAAAACCCACGACCGCAGGGTTTTCTTGAGCGGATCCCAGCCGATGCGGTGCGTGCCGGTCATGGCCGGCTTGCCGCCGATCTGGACGGTGAACTGCCCGAGGATGAATCGGTGGTTGTCGCTCCAACGGTACGAGGTGAGCACCAGTGCATCAGGACTCTCATCGACCCAATCACCGATCAGCCCCTCAAGCTGTTTGAGCGCACTTTCGCCGCCCCAGGCGTCTTTCGGCAAGTCGGTGGCCGAGGCCATCTGCCACTTTCCGTCCCGCTTCACGTGAATCACCCGATAGCGGCTTTTTTCGGCGGGCGTTTCCCGGTCGTGGATGATCGTCGTCGCGCCGTCTTCGACGGCTTCCGCGGGGCCGACCGGTCGAATCGATTCGATGACGTTCTCAATTTGGGTTTTGGGATGCTTCTGGAATATAGTTGCAAAGACCTGCTCGATCGCCTCGCGACCCCGGGCAGCGTTTCCTTCCTCGTCTACGGCCATTCCGTCCAAGGCGAACAGCGCGGCGATGGCCGGCGCGTCGTGGTTGTTGTAATCCTTGACGAAGGCATCGACGACCTGCCTAATCGCCTTCTCATCCTTCGGCCGCATCCGAGCCGCGGCGAGCGGTTTTGCGGCGATTCCCTGCCGGCCCGGCGAGTCGTCGTTCGGCGCGGCGGTTGTCGATGCGCCGGCCAAGCTCGCGGCGACAAGTCCAAATAGGAAGACTGTGGTTCGCATGGTCACGTCCTTTGCTGCTATGGACCCCAACGATGCCCCGGCGAATTGCACGTCTCACGAGGGAATGGTCAATTGCCGGAAAGGCGATTTCAAAGGCCGTTATAACACATTCTGAAATGGGCCCAAAGCCGCCCCCTGTCTCCCGAGTTCTGATCGCTTCGTCACGTCCACATCCGTCGTGACAAGTGGGGCATTTCACGTGCCAATGTCGAAAGTGCGATGTATTCGGCGACGGAATGAACGTGGTTGGCCCAAAAATGACATCGCTTTGATGGCGCGCGCCGTCAGAGCGACTTTAACCCAAGTGAGTGCCTACGCGATAGCCTGAGCCCACTGACCCAAAGCGCGGGCGTCTCCGATTTTCTTGGTCCACGCGGTCACAACGCGGCGACTTCGCTGTATTGGAAGCAGACTCGGCAGGTCCCATCTCTTGGAGGAGCAACCATGAATGCCATGCGCGATGCACCGATTTCCCCGTTTCCATCGTCAATCGTCGCCATACGACTGGCTCTTGCCAGCCGCGCCGATCGTCTCTGCCGTCAACTGAGCAGATCCAGCCCAGAACAGGTGACGATTCCCGCCGATCCCGTCAGCAAACAATCGTCGCCGACCCCAAGCAGCAGATCGTCGCTCCGGACCGGCTTACGTGTCTGTAACCGCCCCCGGTAGCACAGGCATCCTGCCGGAAGCCGAAAAAACGAATAACGCCGCCGCCGAACCCGAACGGTTCCCAGCCGTTAGAGCAGTTCCACGGTAGGTCTAGCGCATTCTGGGCGAACTCGGTAAATTGGGTTCATCTCACTCAAGGAGGTGACCCTGATGAAACCGTACGATGCGGAGTTTCGCGGCGAAGTGCTCGCCGCGTGCGATACAAACGAAGAGCGGCGCGTGATCGCGCTGCGTTTCAAAGTTTCAGAATCTTGGGTGCGGCGCATCCAGCAACAACGTCGCGAGACCGGCCAAGTGGCGCCAAAGAAGGCGGCTCCGCGTCAGCCCGCGTGGCATGCTTGGGCAGACTGGCTCGTCGCCAAGATCGCGGCTCGGCCCGACATCTATCTGCGCGAACTGCAAGCCGATTTGAAGCGGGAGCGCGGCGAAGAGGTTTGCCTGGGAACGCTTTGCGCCGCATGCCAAGCGCTCAAGCAGTCGCGAAAAAAAAGACGCTGATTGCCAGCGAACAGGATCGCCCCGATGTGGTTGAGCAGCGCGCGGCATGGCGCGCTTCGCAGGAGTCGATCGATCCCGCCAAAGTCGTTTTCATCGATGAAACGTGGGCTAAATCCAACATGACCCGCACCTACGGCCGCTCGGAACTCGGCACACGTTTGCTGGAAAAAACTCCTTGCGGACGTTGGCAGACGACGACTTTTTTGGGCGCATTGCGGGCCGAGGGATTCATCGCTCCGCTTACCGTGGAAGGCGGCATCAACGGCGAACTGTTCCGCGCCTGGGTCGAGCAACATCTGGCACCGGCCTTGAAACCTGGCGACATCGTGGTGATGGACAATCTCTCCAGCCACAAGGTGGCTGGAGTTCGCAAAGCCATCGAAGCGGCCGGTGCCGAGCTGCGCTACCTGCCCCCGTACTCGCCGGACCTGAACCCCATCGAGTTGGCGTTTTCCAAGTTCAAAAAGTTGCTCCGTGACGGAGCCGAACGGACCGTCGATAAGCTATGGAAACTCTGCGGCAGCATCCTCGACCAATTCACGGAATCCGAGTGCCGAAACTATTTTCAACACTGCGGATACCGCTACACCTAAAATGAAACCGCTCTAGCCGGCGATCGAGCGCAGCGACACCGCCGGATTCCTTGCGACGGTAGCCGAGTGAACGGGGTGATGGAGTGGGACTACAGGGCGTTATATAATAAGCTAACCTCTCACGGGATAGTCGCAGGGCCGGTTTATTCCCCAAAACGCACTGGCTTTGTGGAGGTGGATCATGAAGCATCGACTTCTTGCGGCGATCGTGGCTATCGGTTGCCAATTGGCGCTGACCGTATTGGCCGAAAGCCTCGTGGGCAACGGCGGTCGTGCCGAAGCCCAACCGCCCCCTCCCGAAGCAAAGGGCGATGACCGCGCGGCTTCCCGGCCGGCCGATGAAGAAGCGGAATTGCGTGCCGCCTTTGACAAGGGCATAGCATTGCAGGAAAAGGCCGATTACGTTGGCGCCGCCAAGGCCTATGAGCGGGCTTTGGAATTGGCTCCGCAGGTCTTTGGACCCGAGCACGAGAACACCGCCAGAATTCTGAACAACCTAGCGGCTCTGTACGACGACATGGGCCTATACGCAAAGGCGGAACCGCTCTTCCAGCGAAGCCTCAAAATCAAGGAAGCCAACGTCGGGCCGGATGATCCCGATGTGGCGGGGACCTTGAACAACCTGGCAGTTCTGTACGGGAACATGGGCCAATACGCGAAGGAGAAACCGCTGTATGAGCGGAGCCTCAAAATCTACGAGTCCAAGCTCGGGCCGGATCATCCACTCGTGGCGACCACCCTGCACAACCTAGCGAATTCGTACGAGAACATGGGCCAATACGCCAAAGCGGAATCGCTCTACCAGCGCAGCCTCAAGATCATGGAGTCCAAGCTCGGGCTGGATCATCCCGACGTGGCGGCGAACCTGAACGGCCTGGCAATTCTGTATGAGCACATGGGCCAATACGCCAAGGCGGAATCGCTCTACCAGCGCAGCCTCAAGATCTACGAGTCCCAGCTCGGGCCGGATCATCCCAACGTGGCGCAATTTTGCCTTTACAACCTGGCGCGTCTGCACGCTGCAAGCGGGCGCTGGTCGGAGGCCATTGCCGAGACAGATCAAGAGCAGCGGATCCTTCGCCGCCACGTGGCCCGCACCCTGCCCGCCCTGAGCGAAAGAGAACAACTGATTTTCCTTCAGACCCAAGATGAAAGGTATCTTCACGACGCCTTGTCGCTTGGGCTAGACCAACGGGCCGATGCCCAAAGCGCCTTGCGCTCGGCGGGCTGGATCCTCAACGGCAAGGCCGTGACCCAAGAAGTGCTCGCCCAACGCGCCATCCTCGCCGCCGAGGGAACCGACCCCGCGCTGGCTGACCTCGTCAAGCAGTTGTTGGCCGTTCGCAGCCGACTGGCCTCCTTGAGCATGACCCTTTCCAAAGCCGGGCAGGAGGCCAACTACCGCCAGCAATTGGCGACCCTGGGTCAACAGGAACAAGAGCTATCGCGCCGGCTCGGTCAGGCAGCCGGCCGCAACACCACGAGCGATCCTTGGGTGGAACCGGCCGCCGTACGGAAGGCTCTGGCCAAGGATGCAGTCTTGATCGAGATCGCTCGATATGACATTGCCAACTTCAAGGCAAGAGGAGGAGAGAAGAGTTGGCTTCCGCCGCGCTATGTCGCCTGGCTCATCCCGGCCAGCGGGCAGGGCGAAATCTCGATCGTCGATCTGGGTGAAGCCGAGAAAATCGACGACGCCATCGCTCAGGCCCGCCAATTGCTCGATAAGGCCGAAAAGACGATCGGCGAGGACGGCGAAACGCGAGCCGAAGCGCAGATCCGCCGCAAGATGCGCGAGCTGACTGGCCTGGTCTTCGAGCCGCTCGAAAAGCACTTCGGCGCCGCCCGTCAATTGATCGTCAGCCCCGACGCCGCTTTATGGCTGGTGCCCTGGGGCGCGCTCCCCTTGCAGGGCGGCTTGTACGCCATCGAGAAATACCAAATCCGCTACGTTGTCAGCGGCCGCGATCTGCTGAGCCAGACCACGAGCAAGGCGGCAACGCCCGGTGTCCCGACGTTGTTTGCCAACCCGGATTACGACCTTGGGCCCGGCGAGGTCACGGCGACCACCCGCGCCGTGCTGCGAAGCGTAGCCCCCGTGGAACAGGCGATCGGCAGCGTGGAATTTGGCAGCCTCAGCGCCCTGCCGAGGGTGGATCGACTTCCCGGCACGGCCGAAGAACTGGCGGAGATCAAGCCGAGTGTGACTCACTATGCCGGCGCCGAGCCCACGGTCTATGAAGACAAATATGCTTTGGAGGGCGTGTTCAAGGCCCTGCACCATCCGCGACTGTTGGTCTTGAGCACGCACGGCTTCTTCCTCCCGGATCAAGAGGTGGCCGTCAAGCAGGAGGGATTGGCAAGGCTGGCACAAGAGGGCTCTGAAAGAAACAAAAGCCGGGCGGTGCTGACGACCGAAGGCAAGCCGCTGGAAAACCCGCTCCTGCGGTGCGGCCTCTTGCTGGCCGGCTGCAATCAGCGCGGTGAGGAACGCACGCAGTCGGACGACGGCATCTTGACCGGCATGGAGATCGTCGGCACCGACCTCCGCGGCACGGAACTGGTGGTCCTGAGCGCCTGTGAGACCGGTCTGGGTCAGGTCCGCAACGGGGAAGGCGTGGCCGGATTGCGCCAGGCGTTTCAGTTGGCGGGGGCCAAGGCCGTCGTCTCCACGCTCTGGAGAATCCCCGACAAGGAGACGGCGGAGTTGATGAACGCGTTCTTTGCAAATCTCTCGCGTGGCCAGAGCAAAGCCGATGCGTTGCGGAATGCCCAGCTTTCGCAGATCGAGACCCGGCGGGCGGACCACTCGGCCGCTCACCCCTATTATTGGGCCGCGTTCACCTTGACGGGAGAGTGACTCCGCTCGCCCGCGTGTGGCAGGCATCACCGAGTGGCCGGGGCCGGCGAACAAGACTCCCCTCTCCCGCAAGCAGGAGAGGGGTAGGGGTGAGGGCGGTCGAAGTACTGGTAGAATCCTCAAGCACACTTGTCGCTGCGACGTCCTCTAATCCCTCTATCATTCAGCATTCATCATTTTTCCCCCCGGCACCTTCGTCCCAACTCCTTACCCCGCCAACACCTACAAGAATCCGCCCGCCCCCTTTTTTCGTTTTTTCACGTTTGCATCGGGCAAAACGGAGCCTGATCTGTCGTTCTATCTGTTTGCCACACAACAACTTAGCACTTGCCCGAGGTCTTCTTTCGCATATCAAAGGGGGCGGAAAAACTGGCGGCGAAAAGAACCGCCCCTCACACCGACGCCGCCGGTCGTTATACTGGTCGCTTTCTCCAACGAAAGGATTTGCCGCGATGAGTTCCCTGCCCCCTCACGGCGGTTTGACCGAGCCGGTTTGCCGGACCGTGGCCGCCGATGCAATCGACGCTTTTCTCGCCAATGCCAAAACCCTGCCGAAGGCGCCCGTCTCCGACGCCGATCTGTCGACCGTCTATCGCCTCGGCGACGGCGGATTGAGCCCGCTTACCGGCCCGATGGATTCGGCCACGTATAATCGTGTGCTCGACGAATCGGTCATCGAATACAATGGCAAACTCTACGCCTGGACGATCCCCCTGGCCCTGCCAGTGACCGAATCGCTCGCCAAGCAGCTTCGCCCGGGCAAGAAGGCGGCACTGGTCGATTCGGCGGGCAATATCGTCGCCGTGTTGGACGTCACCGACATCTTCCCCTGGGATAAGAAGAAGTATCTCAGCAGCGTCTATCTCACCGAGCGGACCGATCACCCCGGCGGCGACATGGTGCTCAAGGGCGATGCCGACAAGACACATCTGCTGGGCGGGCAGATCGAAGTCCTGCCGCAGCCGAAAGACCCGCGATTCGGCAAGTACGTGCTCACGCCGCGCGAGGTCCGCAAGCTGCTGGCCGTAAAGGGCTGGCAGCGGGTCGTCGCATTCCAAACCCGTAACCCCCTGCACCGCGCCCACGAATACGCCCTGGTGTACGGCCTGGAGACGCTGCTGCGCCAGGGGCACAACGCCGGGGCGTGCCTGAATCCGTTGATCGGCGAGACGAAGGGGGACGACGTGGACGCCGACGTTCGCATGCACACCTACGAGGTGTTGATCCAGAACCGCGCGCTCGGCGACGGCGATAGCGATCCATCGCTCTGGGGTCCGCGCGGCGAATCGGCGCCCGATCGGGTGATTCTGCTCGGGCTCGACATCAAGATGTTTTACGGCGGTCCGAAGGAGGCGGTGATGCACGGCATTTACCGGCAGAACTTCGGCTTCACCGACATCGTCATCGGACGGAAGCACGCCGACGCCCCGTACCACGACGGCAAGCCGATCTGGGGCGACTTCGACGCCCAGGAAATCTTCAACCACCTCAAGGGCGATCTGAAAATTCACCCGCTGCTGGTCGGTTTCGCCGCTTATTACGAATCGGTCGGCCGAGTGGACTTGATGGACAACCACAAGGACGAGAAGCCCGTGTTCATCTCCGGCAAGGACGTTCGCAAGGCCCTCTTGGAAGGCCGCCCGGTAGATCCGCGGATCATGCGCGAGAGCACGGCGGCGATTTTGACCGCGGCGATGGCGAAGAAGTGAGGAAGGGCGGCTGTCAAGGACTTTGGTAATGGATGTGCAGTACGACTACTCCAACGAAGTGAAGAACGCACTCAGGATGACGTTCTCGGACTACGAGAAGGAACTGCTGCGGTGCTGCGCACGGCACTACTCAGAGAGACCGGATCAGGTGGCTTACACCGATTTGCCGCAATTTGTGGAGCTGGGCTGGACCAAGGTTTCACCGATATTGGATAGGCTCATCCAGTTCGGGCTTATCCGGGGCTTCAGCGACAAGAGCATCAGAGTCCTGCCTGCCTGCATCGAACTCGTGCATACATGGGACAACCCACCCATTTGCGACAGATGGGACGAGGCCACAAAGTGGTTTCGAAGCAAATGGTGGTCGTTGCCCGTCTTGATTTTGGTGATAGGGCTGCCAGCCCTCGTGACCTGGATAGGAATGATCAAGACCGTGCTGGAGTGGATGGGGGTTGTTCCTGCCGGCAGCCACAAATGAAATGCGGACGGCAACGACATCTCTATTGGCGATGCACTGCGGGCATAGGAGGGCTTCTGTGCACGGTGAAAGCCTTCTTGCAGCTTTGCCGTCTTTGTCCAGAAGTCTCACACTTTCGGGGGCGGATGTCGGCCTCGTAATGCCTCTTCCTCACGGATCACCAAGATCAACATGCGGTTCATCTTGAGGGCCTCGACCGTGGCGCGTCCGGTGGGCGTCAAGCCGACAACGCGAACGCCGCCCCAGCGAAAATGCTCTGCCCAAGAATCGGTGCGAGGGTTAAACAGTTCCGCCTCGACGCCGGTCTCCGCATCGACGGCACGCTGCCGCGCCCCCTTTCGCAAGGAACATGATACGCACGCCAAAGCCAGATTTTCCTCGACCGCTTCCCCGCCATGAACGACGGGCGTCACATGGTCAATGTGGAACCGGGCTTCCTGGCCGTCTTGCGACAGGCCGCAATACTCACAGCGACCGTGTGCTCGACGGGCTACGAGACGTTGCAGGTGGACGGGAACCATTCCCATGGTCGTTCGGCGTCCTAGGAACGTGTCGCCCGTTCTGCCCGCAGACGTAAGACCGAGAGCAGGTCTGCCAGATTGACAAGCCCTTCCGCTTCACGGCGCTCGTCGGCCGAGAGCGTCTCGCCGCGATCCTGCTGATCGAGAAGTGCATCCAGCCGATGTTGAACGCCCTCCGGCAGACGGAACCTCGCCAGATCGTCGGGTATCTCCAACTGAAAAGCCACGGCTTGCGACACGGCAACCTCCGATCTGCAAGGATGGACGCACAATGATGGAATAACTCAATTATAGCCCGATCTCGCTTCGAATGGAACCGTCAAGAAATGCGACGGATTGACGCTATTTACGACGGATATTTCAAGGGCGGCGATTCCGGCGGAGGGCAGCGGAGACAATTGCAGCCCCGAATGCTGGAAAGGCGTTCCATTGACAACGGTCGCAGCGCATTGTAATATATTACAATAGCTGTTGCGGCCGACGACGGACCGAGGACCGTAACGATGATCCTCGTGATTTGGGACTTGGAGGACGATCCTTGCGGGAACATTCGACATATTGCGGAGCACGGCGTCACGCCGGAAGAAGTTGAGGAAGTGTTGAACGATTGGCATAGCCGGACGACCTACAGCGCCTCCAGCGGCCGGCCGATCACGTTTGGCTGGACGGCGGCGGGGCGTTACCTCGCCGTCGTGTGGGAGGTGGCCGACGAAGAACCATTGACGGTCTATCCCGTCACGGCCTATCCGGCTCCTGAGCCAAGTCGAGAGGAGTAACCATGGCTGGAGAGCGAATTCATCGAAAGATCGAACGGACGCCCGAGAAGCAGCGGGAGTTGGAGAACGTGCGCGAACGATTTCAACGCGAGCGGCCGGGGCTGGAAGACCTGCTGGCTGCCGGCGACGCTACGGAGGTCGTTCCCCAAGGCGAATACTTCGAGCTTCGGGCGATGCTGGGAACGTTGAAAAAGCACCGCGAGCGTCAAGGACTGAGTCTAACCGACGTGGCCAATCGCAGCGGCATGGATCGCGCAGCCGTCAGCCGACTCGAAAACGGCGTGTACCTGAACCCGACCGTCGATACCCTCTATCGCTACGCCCAGGCAGTCGGGGCGGACATCGGATTCAGTGTCCGGTTGTCGTAGAATCAACGTGCAAACACTTGCGACACAGGCAGGCTGAACCCCGGCAGCAATTCTTCGCAGACGAGCGTGTCGTTTACGGACAGAAAGAGCGTCTGCGGCCGATGGGAATAGACGGTTACGGTCTTCGTTTCGGGGTCAACGACCCAAACCGCCACACAACCGAAACGCAGCCAGTCGTCGGCTTTGGCAAGGACTTCGCTAGCGCGGTCGGACGGAGAAATGACTTCCACGGCAAGGTCCGGGGCGCCGTCGAAGAACGCCCGCACGCCGCCGGGCGGAACGCGCTCAGCCCGAACGAACGCGACATCGGGGCTGCGAACCGTGTCGGGATCACGCGCCACGCAGAAACCTGCTTCCACCACGACCATTCCCAATTTTTCTTGTCCGCACAAACTGCCGCAGTTCCGCCGCAATATCCAATACGATACCCCCATGATCGAACCCAGGCGGCGACATAGGTATCAGTTCTCCCTCGACCAGTTCGAAATGCTCGTGCCCGGGCATCTCGAACAACTGTTGTGCGGTGGTGGTTTGTGTGATGGTGGCCATACAGGTAGTATAGATATTCGAGGATGCTGGGTCAACTGGTTGGCGCTCCATGCAGATAGTGATCGTGATTGCGAGCGAAGTCGGATGGAAGCCCTTCGAGTTTCCCGGCAGACTTCATCAGCCGCGACCCTAGGGTTGACTCCTCATTGCCTGGCGGTATCACAGCCACCTGCACCTCAGTTCCCTCGGGAAGGATCGGCAGTTCGTCCAACATCACCACCATATTTGAGGCATAGTAAACCAAGAAAATCGCCATCATAAATCTTTTTAACGGATGCTATCGAGATATCTTCCCAAGACATCACACGCAGCGAACACGAGGAGGAACGCCAACAAGAACAGGAGAGCTTTTGTCTTATGCCACGCAGAATAGAGAACGCCGATAAAACCACCAACCGCAATCGTGGCGTAAATATACAGCGTGAAATAAATACCATAACAAGTGGGTGGTCTTCCGACAAAAGGCCCAGGACATGTCGCCGCAATGAAATTGCAAGCGATGCCGCTGAACAGGCAGCAGATAACGCACCCGCAGATAACGCCCACAAGAATTGGGAGCCAAGTATGTCTTCTGGGCAAAACTGGGGCCTCTTTGGCTGGCTGGAGCTTGGGCTCGGAGGCGTCGTCCATGCGTTGGATACCGTTATGGGTTGGCTGGTAAGGGTCTACCCTGTAGTGCTGCAAATGTCCACAATATGACGCCGTTTCTTACATGACCACGATAGACCACGGAAACCTCCATTCTCTTCTCTGACCACTCGTCAATAATACCGCGCTCTGGTGGCATGTCTACTCCTGGAACTGCACGATGCGGCAGAATAGAATGGGAGGCTTGTGAGCCTTCGCAGGAATGCGAGGAAAGACCATGTTCCAACTCGTTGCCCCCTTCCAACCCGCCGGCGATCAACCGCAGGCCATCGAGGCTCTGACGGAAGGGCTGCGCAGCGGGAAACAGCACCAGGTGCTGATGGGCGTGACCGGCTCGGGCAAGACCTTTACGATGGCCAACGTGATCCAGAACGTGCAGCGGCCGACGCTGGTCATGTCGCACAACAAGACGCTGGCCGCACAACTCTACTCCGAGTTCAAGGAGTTCTTCCCCCACAACGCCGTCCATTACTTCGTCAGCTATTACGATTACTATCAGCCCGAGGCGTACATTCCGCAGCGCGACATCTATATCGAGAAAGACGCCTCGATCAATCAGCAGATCGAGCGGCTGCGGCTGGCGGCCACCAGTGCGCTGGTCAGCCGGCGCGACGTGATCGTGGTGGCCAGCGTCTCGTGCATCTACGGCCTGGGCTCGCCGGAGGACTATCGGGCGATGATGGTCGGCCTCGACGTGGGGCAGACGGTCGATCGCGACGACGTGCTCGCCCGGCTGGTCAACATCCAGTACGAGCGGAACGACATCGAGTTTCAGCCGGGCAAGTTCCGCGTGCGGGGCGATTGCGTCGAGGTCTGGCCGACCTACGAGGAGACCGCCTTCCGCGTCGAGTTCTGGGGCGACGAGGTCGAGCAGCTTTCGATCATCAATCCCACCAGCGGCGAAGTGATCGAGCGGCCGGAGCGGATGTTCATTTACCCCTCGAAACATTTCGTCCTGCCCGAGGAACGCATCGAGGCGGCCGTGGCTGATATCAAGCAGGAATTGAAAGAGCGGCTCGAACTGTTCAAGGATCAGGGCAAGCTGTTGGAGGCCCATCGGCTCAGCGCGCGGACGCGGTTCGACATCGAGATGTTGCAGGAAGTGGGCTATTGTCCGGGCATCGAGAACTACAGCCGGCCGCTTTCGGGCCGCAAGCCCGGCTCGCCGCCCGACACGCTGATGAGCTTCTTTCCCGACGATTATCTGCTGTTCGTCGACGAGTCGCACGTCAGCGGTGCCGCAGGTGCGCGGCATGTATTTCGGCGACCACAATCGCAAGGTGACGCTGGTCGAGCACGGTTTCCGCCTGCCCAGCGCGTTGGACAACCGGCCGCTGCAATTCGACGAGTGGGAAGGCCGAATCAAGCAGGTGATTTACGTTTCGGCGACGCCGGGCCCGTACGAATTGGATAAGACCGAGGGCCGCTACGTCGAGCAGGTGATTCGGCCCACCGGTTTGCTCGATCCGGAGATCGAAGTAGCGCCGGCCCGGTCGCAGGTGCCCCATTTGCTCGAACAAATCCGCGAGCGGTCGGCCGCCGGCGAGCGGGTGTTGGTCACGACGCTCACCAAACGCCTGGCCGAAGACCTGGCGGCGTTTTTCAGCAAGCAGGACGTCCGCTGCAAGTGGCTGCACAGCGATTTGGACGCCTTCGAGCGGGTCGAGCTGCTCCGCGACCTCCGCTTGGGCCAGTTCGACGTGCTGGTGGGCGTCAACCTGCTCCGCGAAGGGCTCGACCTGCCCGAGGTCTCGCTGGTGGCGATTCTCGACGCCGACAAGGAGGGTTTTCTGCGGAGCGAAACGTCGCTGATGCAGACGATCGGCCGCTCGGCCCGCAACGTGAACGCGAAGGTGATGCTCTACGCCGACCGAGTGACCGATTCGATGCAGCGAGCGATCGAAGAGACCCGGCGACGCCGCGTGATGCAAGAGGGCTACAACGCCGAGCACGGCATCACGCCGGAGACGATCCGCAAGAGCATTCGCGCGGGCATCGAGGCGGAGATCGTCCGCCCACGCGCAGTCGAACGTCGCCGTCGGCCGCGGCGAGGAGACGCAGTACATCACCGAGGAGTACCTGGCCGAGTTGGAGGCCGAGATGCTGGCCGCGGCCGAGGAATTGGAGTTCGAGCGTGCCGCCGCCCTGCGCGACCGCATCGCGCCAGATGCGGCAGCAATTGGGCAAGCCGCTTGGCCGAGGCCGAAGTCCATCACGCCACCCGCACCGAGCGCCGCAAGCATTTCAAGCAAGACAAGCAAGACCAACGCGCCGCCGGGCGGAAGACGAAGAAACAGTGACGCGGCGTGGGGGGAGGGGGACGGAGGAGGCTGTCGGCTAATCGTTTTTCGTTATGTTGAGTCTCTTCCCGATAGCCTCCTCCGTCCCCTTTCCGTCGTGCGAGCCTTTGGCCGCTACGTCCCGCCGACCAGCGGCCGGAGCATCAGACAGGACCAGCCGGCGTACGATTGGCTCGGGTCTGCGCTCTCCAATCGCGTGGGGCGGAGATGAACGAACTCGAAGAGCCGGCCCAGTTCGTTGTGCATCTCATCTTCGGTGACTTGCCCCGGCCCCTCCTCGACCTCCTCCGCCGGTGCTCCCGCCAGACAAAAATAGTAGGAGCCCGGGCGAGTGACGCGCCATAACATATCGAGATACTGTTCGAGATTCGTGTGGCGGACGGAGTGATACAGGCCGGCGTCGTAGACCAGGTCGAATTGCCCGGCGGAGCGGGCGAAAGTGAAGACGTCGTCGAGCACGAAGCGGAGCACCGCGTCGCTCTGCTCGGCGCGAAGCCGCGCCCGCTCGATGGCGATGGGCGAACAATCGACGGCCGTAACCTCGAAGCGGCGGCGGGCCAACACGATGGCGTCGGCCCCGGTGCCGCAGCCGACCTCCAAGACCGTTTTCGGATTCAGCCGATACTCGTCGAGCACGTGAGCCAGCTCGGCATGGGGCCGCCCGGCATCCCACGGAGGCGTCCCCTCGCGGTAGGCGGTCTCCCAATCGGCGACAGTCACGTATTCCGGCTTCGATGGCTGGCTCATGCTTATCTAACAGTCTGAGCCTTCGCGGCGGGCTTTGCAAGAGGGGCCGACACGCCGGATTCCGCAAAGCGGAGCGAATCGACGATCGCCCGGTCGGCCTCGGCAAAGCGGTCGAGACGTTCCTGCTCGACGGTGAAGGTCAGCGCCACCTGCCGGCCGTGCTCGTCGGCCACGTGGTAGTAGATCCAGCGGATCGGCACCTCGGTGGACTTGTCGTGAGCCACGCCGTTTGCCGCCACCCGCAACACCCGATATCCGGCGGCACTGCCCCACTGCTTGGCCTCGACGAACTCGCCGAAGTCTTTGTCCAACGCCCGGTGAACGTCGTTTTGGAAGTCTTCCAGCGAGACCAATTGCTGGCGATCGCGCTGGGGCAGCGACGCGATGTTGCACTGGCCGCTGAGAGCCCCTTGGAGAATCAGTTTCAGCAGGGCGTTTTTGGGGTCGTCGCTGTTCAGATACCAGCGGCGGTCGTAGGTGATGTGCCAGCGGTCGCGCGGCGACTCGTAGCGGAGCCGGCTCGTTTCGACGGTCGGCTCGACGCCCAAGCCGGCGAGCTTCGCTTCGGCCAACTGCGGCGGCGTCGCTTCCGGCGTAATCGTCATCTGGAAGCGAACGGTGACGTCGAAGCCGGCGGCCACCTGACTGATGCCACGATCCTCCTTGGTGACCAGCGCGAACCAGTCGATTCGCCCGGTTCGCAAGTCGAAGCGGTACTTGCCCTTCAGCTTGATCTTGGCCGTGGTGTCGTTGACCGGTCCCTCGATGCTGCCCGAGAATTCGACGCGGGCGACGATCTTCGTCACTTCTTTGAGCGCGCATTGCACGTCGCAGCGGGTCGCGCCGTCGAGTCCCACGAGGTCTGCCATGACCTTGTCGGCCGGTTTCCACGACTCGCCCACGGCCAGCGGCCGCTCGGGCAAGAGGCGGTCCAACAGCAGGCTGTTGCCGAGGATGTCGATCACCTCCAGTTCGTCCCGCGTCAAAGGTTCGCGCAGGCCGAACAGGGTCGCCTCGGGCGGATCGATCGCCACGCCCACCAGGCGGCGCCGGTCGGCTAACGACGATGCATGAGCGCCGTCTCGGAACTTCACCGCCGAGTCGGCTTTCTCGTAGTATCGCAGCGACCGCGGCCGGCCGGAGTCCGCCTTGATCGTCATTTCATGGTAAACCAGGTTGTCGGCGCCGCTCATCGCGGTGCGTCGCTCGCTTCCTGCACTGCGCTCCTTGAACTCTCCGCCGACCTCCAACAGGGCCGCAACTCGATCGACCTGGCCGGGCTTCCGCTGGCTCTTGAGGGCATAAAGGGGTTTGCCGTCGGCGGCGTTAGCGGCCGGCGCAGCAAAACTGGGTAAACGACAAAAGGCAAACAAGGAGGGCGATTGCTGTTTTCATGACGGTTCGGAAGAAACCCGTGCTAAAATCAGAACTGGAAGAAGCGGCAGTCGCTACATCGGCCGCGAAGGCGGCAGAGTTTACCAGAAAACCGCGTCAGATGCTATCGCTGGCGGCCGCACAATAGTGCTTGCCCATTTTGACCATAACAATCACTGCACGCCCGTCTGGAGACGGCTTTTTCGCCGAAACTGCAATATCCGGCGGGACAACCACTTATGTTGGCTTTCCCGCAAACCGGCCGGCTTGTCTGCTGAGCAACAATGGTCTCCAATGCGTATAGCAGTTTGTCCCTTCTGTGTTATGAGAGAATTCCAAGCGTCGATAAAGCTCTCCCGGCGATTTCGCGACCTTAGGGAATCTCCTAACCCAAGCTCAGCGTTCTCTGGATGGCGGGGCGCGGAGGGGGCTGTTATAATTCGGGCCATGCTTGACGGAGAGGCGGGATTTGTGATGGATTCGCTTGGCACAAAATCGACGGCTCGATTATACTCAATGGCAGTGAGCCGGGCGTCGGGAGGGAGCAAACTATGCATAGCGACTACCTCAATCCGGTGATTCGACAGCTTCGCGATCAGCAGGTGCGATTTGCACCCCGCGAGAAAAAAATCGAACAGGCTACGCAGGCCGAAAGGCTATTGGCCGAGTTGGACCCCGGCCGGATCTACCCTTACGAGTACATCTGTTACCGCATCACCAACTACCGGCCCGAATCCTATCCCGATCTGCGGCTTTCCGGTCGGGAGGCCAGCCACGATCTCCGCTTGTTCGTGGAGGACGTGTCGGATGCGGCGAGCGTGGCTGCCGACGCGGCGGGCGAGACGGTGCTGACGGTCGAGGAATTGGCCAAGCGGTTCTCCGTCTCGACGAAGACGATCTCCCGCTGGCGGCGGCAAGGGCTGATCAGCCGCCGCTTCGTCATGGACGGCCGCAAGCGCGTCGGCTTCCTGCAAAGCTCCGTGGATCGGTTCGTCGAACGAAACCAGGAGCGGGTGCAGCGCGGCTCGCAGTTCAGCCAATTGACCCAGGAAGAGAGGGGGACGATTACCGAGCACGCCCGGCGGCTTGCCCGCGCCGGAGCTTCTCCGGCCGACGTCGCCAAGCGGCTCTCGAAAAAGACCGGCCGCAGCGTGGAAACCATCCGCTACACGCTGAAGCAATTCGACCGCGATCATCCCGAGGCGGCGATCTTTCCCGACAACCAAGGGCCGCTGCAGTTGGACTCGAAACGCAAGATCTTCCAGCAGTACCAGCACGGCGAGCCGGTCGAAACGTTGGCCAAACGCTTCTGCCGCACCAGGACCAGCATTTACCGGATCATCGCCGAGATGCGGGCGCAGCGGATCATGGACCTGCCGCTCGAACATATCCCCAACGAGGTGTTCGCGCGGGTGCGTTCGCATCGCCGCGAAGATCGCATCATCGGCGCGGTGCCGGAGTCGGAGACGCCGATCAAGAAGACCCGCATGCCCAGCGATTTGCCTCCGTACCTGGCCAGCCTCTACGAGGTGCCGCTGTTGACCCGGAAGCAGGAGGCCTTCCTGTTCCGCAAGATGAACTATCTGAAATACAAGGCCGCCAGGCTTCGCGCCAAGCTCGATCCGACCCGTCCGAAGCGCGGCCTGATGGACCAGATCGAGCATCTGTTCGACGAGGCGGTGTCGACGAAGAACCAGATCATCCGTGCGAATCTGCGGCTGGTCGTCTCGATCGCCAAGCGGCACGTGGGGCCGTCGCAGAACTTCTTCGAACTGGTCAGCGACGGAAACATGTCGCTGATGCGGGCGGTGGAGAAGTTCGATTACGCGCGGGGCAACAAGTTCAGCACCTACGCCAGTTGGGCGCTGATGAAGAACTTCGCCCGCACCATCCCCGACGAGCATCGCCACCAGGACCGCTTTCGCACCAGCCACGACGAGATGTTCACGGCCACCAAAGACGACCGCGCCGATCCGTTCGAGGAGGAGACGGTGCAGAACCAGCGCGAGGCGCAAGTGGAAAGGATCCTCGAACGGCTCGACGAGCGCGAGCAGCGGATCATCATCCGCCGCTTCGGCCTGCGCCGCGGCCAGGAGCCGCTGACGCTGAAGCAGGTCGGGGCCGAGATGGGCGTGACGAAGGAACGAGTGCGGCAGATCGAGGCCCGCGCGCTGACGAAGCTGCGAAAAGCCGCCGAGGAAGACCGCATCGAGGTGGTGTAAGCGGCGTGCAGTCCCCTCTCCCAAAGGGAGAGGGGAGTCATTCAAATCGCCGCACTCATCGCGTTCCGAACCGCGCCCGCCGGGCGGTCGTCGTCTGCTTCGGGCCGAGCGAAATGCCGATCCAGCCGTTCTCGATCACGAACTGCGTGACCGCCGCGTCTTGCAGCTTCGGCTGGTTGATGATCTGCTGCGGCATGAGTTCCCACGGCATTTTTCTCGACAGCGCGTGGGCGAAGACGCCGCGGAGGATCATCTGCGATCCGATGTTCCGCTTGCCGATCAACCGGATATACGTCTTCGCGCACCAGTTGCGCCGAGCGGCCGTGCACCACCGGTTGGTAAATCGCCTGAACTTGGAAATTGTGCCATATATACCGCGTTCCTTTGCACAGCCGGGCGATCGAGAGCGTCAGCAAGACCTGGCCGTCCTGGCAGCGAACCACCACGGAGTTTTGTTTGGCGAAGGTGATTTTCACGTCGTCGTTCTCAGAGTTGGTCGGCCAGGGGGCCGGGCAATTCAGGCTGGCGGCGATGTGCCGCGACAGCTCGGGCAGCGTGAACGTCCGCCCGTCGAGACGCAAACGCTGAATGCCGTTGTTGATCACCGATTCGTGGATTTGCAGGCTTGCCAGGCTATCGGAGAGTGACGGCGGCCGCGGCGTGTGGCTGCCCAACTGATCCTCGCCGCCCAACCGCAGCCGCATGGTAAACCGCTTCTCCGTCGTCTGGGCGTCGATCAACTGCGGATCGAGCGCCAGCGAGTTCAGCGGATCGAACACCCGCTGGTTCAGCCGATCGACGACCTCGCTGAAGCGCTGGCGGACCTCGCTGTCGATCCGTTCGGTCGCCTTCGCCACGATCTTCTGCTTCATCTCTTCGAGTGGCCGCCGGCAGGTTCATGTCGTATTGCCCCTCGGCAAAACGCCGGGCCAGCCAGCTTATCAACGGCACGGCGTCGACGGAGGTCTCCACCCCGTTGAGCCGAGTCTCGTTTTGCACGTCGATCTCGACCGGCCAGAGGCTGATCCCTTCCATGTCGATCTGCATCGGCTTTTTCGCGACGTAATGGGCTTCGCTTTCGCTGTGGAACTGAGCGGGGCCGGCGTCGGTGACGGTCAGGTCGGCGATGTTGCCGGTCACCTCCAACGCCAATCGCGCGTGCTGCGGGTCGGGCAACATCCGCACGGCAATCTTCGTCTCCATCAGGCTGTTGCCTTGCACCGGACGCCCCGTCACCGTCTCATTGATCTGCGAATACTCCAGCTTCTGCTCGCGGAATCAGATCGTTGAGAAACTCCTCCGCCGATCGAGAACCGCAAGTTGGCGTTGCGATAGTTCATATCGACCTGCCCGGCCAGTTGACGCCGGACCTGGGACGGCGACACCGACAAATCCTGGCAATCGACGGCCAGCCGCTGGGCGTCGCTCGGCAGGCGCGTCCACTCGTAGCGCTCGACGTCGCGGAGCAATTCGGCGACGCCGATCGGACGGGCCGCCCAGCGCCAGAGTTCCAACCGCAACGCCGTCAGCGGCGGCGAAGAGATGAACCGCTGCTGTTCGGGCGTCAACGGGATCTGCGTCATCCGCGACGAGCGCCCGCCCCGCAACCGCGCGCGACAACCGCTCGTCGCGAGGCGACTGCTTCACGCAATACTGCCTCAGATCGTCGAGGAGCAAGAAGGCCTGCCAGCCCTTTCCCTGGGCCGAGTCGTTGGTCGCCGCCTCGGCGTCGGCGAGGCAGTCGGCCAGTTTCTGCGAATCCAACGTCGGCGAGACGAAATCGGACGCTTCCGTCTTTTCCAGGCGAACGACCTGCCGCCAGATGTCGATGCGGCGGGCCAGCGCGTAGCCCATTTCACGCCACTTGCGGGCGAATGCCCTGTCTGAAAGCTTGGCGGTCAGCGGCACCGTCTGTTGGCTCAACTGATCGAGCCGATCGAGAATCGCCGTCGCCTCGTCGGAGCCGGCGGCAATCGCCGGCTTCAGCGCGGCAAGCTGCCGCAAGACCGCCGCGGACCATTTGCCCGCCGGAGTGCCGTTTAACTCGTTGAGGCTTGCGATCAACGCTTCCGGCTCCTGCCATGAGTCATCGACTTTCTGCTTGGCCGGCGGCTGGGGCTTTGCGGCCGGCTCCGGCATCGGCGCCGACTCCGGCGCTGATTTCGGCTGCGGGGTCGGCGCCGGTTTCGATGTCGGCTCCTTTGCCGGTGACGGATCCAAAACTGCCTCCGGTATGCTCGCCACTAGTTCCGGCAGATGGCGAAGCCATTCGGGCAGCAATGTCAGTTTGAAAGGAGGGCTGGCCGTGGGGTGCTCTGGCGGAACCGCCGCAGCCTGTGCGGCGGGCTGCCGCGCAACCGCTGGCGAAGACGGTTGCTCCGCAGTCGCCTCCCCTGGAGCCTCGCTGCGGACGCTCGGGCTCGGGCCCGACGCGGCCGGCAAGATCTCTTCCAGGGCGCTGGCCGCGACCACTTGTGTGTCGATCTTCCTGGGCGGCGCGAAGGCTTCCGCTATCCCAGCCGCTTGCACGGGCCCTGTAGCCGGCTGTTCCGGCTCGACGGACAGATTTATCTCTGCGAACGACACATCGTCCTCGCGTAGATCCTCGGGCGGGTGTGGGAGGGTCGCCGCCAGTGAAGATTCCGTGGGCGGCTTGTGAAGATGGGACGGCTGGGTGGCCTGGTGCGAGGCTTCGCGATGCGAGTCGCCCCCCCATAGTGCAAGCGTGGCCGTGAAAAACACGCTCAGGCACGCCGAAACGCCTAGTAGACGCCACAGAGGGGTATATCGGTGCTGTCGCATAGTTGATTTCTTCACAGTGCTATTCCGTCCGTGCAACCCGTTGCGGTAGACGCGATGTCCAGTCCCGGGCCCTATGCCTCCGCGCGAGGCGGGGACGCCGCGTCTACGGTGCTATAGAGTCCGTATCTTCTAGGATCGGTTCGCCGCAATCGCCAAGTCCATAATAGTCGGTAGCCGTATCCTCTTCGGCCGAGCATCACGCCGTTTGCTGTCTTCCGCCATCTCCCGTCCTTCCCCTGTTTGCCGTTTCTACCACCTGTTGGTATAGTGTAGGCAGTCTCGGGCCGGCGGTCTGGAACACCGCTGATAACGTTGCATCTGCCCCCATTTCACCACAGGAGAGGTTCTTATGGCTCGCGCACATTCTCTGATGCTGTGGAGTCTCGTTCTTGGGTTCTTGGCTGCGGCCAGTCTTTTTGCCGCGGAAGCGAAGGAACCGAAACAGAAACACGCGAAAGCGCCCGCGGCGAAAGCGACGCCGCATCGCTCCGACGATTCGTTTGCTCGGCCGGAAAAACACTCCGTTTCGTCTGCGAAGAAGCCGCCGAGATCCGTGCTGAAGGCGCTGCGGCCGGGCGAGAACGTCGCGCGGATCGAAGCGGCGCTGGCCAGCACGACGGAACTGGACTTCGTCGAAACGCCGCTGCAAGACGTGGTTGATTACTTGAAATGCCACCACGAGATTGAGATCTTGATCGACAACAAGGCATTAGGGGACGTGGGCATCGGAACCGATTCGCCGGTTACCGTGAACCTGAAGGGAATTACGCTCCGCTCGGCGCTGAATCTCATGCTGCGCGAGCTCAGCCTGACTTGGACCATTGAAGATGAAGTGTTGATGATCACCACGCCGGACGAGGCGGAGCAACAACTTTCCACAAAGGTGTACGACGTGGCCGACTTGGTCGTCTGCCGCGATGAACACGACACGGTTTCCGACGACTATGATTCGTTGATCGACAGCATTACCTCAACCATCAAGCCGACCACATGGGACGGGGTCGGCGGACCGGGAGCGGTTGTAGGCAATTCGCTAGGCACGGCCAAAGTCCTGATCGTGAGCCAGACTCGCGCAATTCACGAAGAGATTGCCGATTTGCTCGCCAAGATACGTGAGGTCGCCAAGAAGAACCCCAACGCCGGCATGCCACGGCGCAACGCGCCAACCCCGTTTCAATGCGGCGTCGTACTCGGCACACGTCGGCCGGCACAAAAGGGACAGCCGCCGAAGCCCAATGTCCCCAAGAACAAAGGCCGCACGTAAATGTCCTGACGCGGGAATTGCGAATTGTAGGAGGCGTCTCCAGACGCCGATAGCGCTACTGGGGAAATCGGCGACAGGAGTCGCCTCCTACAGCCGCCTTTGGTTCGCCTACCCCGGCTCGCACGGCAGGTTGCGCGGATACGGCAGCGGCAGCGACGGGGGCAAAGGCTGGTTGTACGTTTCGGCCCAGTCCTCGCGCTCCTCTTCCGTCGCGTAGTAGCGCAGCCAAACCTCCGGATCGAGGTTGGCGCCGGTGCAGTCCCAGTGCAGATAGTTGTTCGGCCAGTCGATCTTCTTCTCCCGCGCCGGCAAGATGTCGCGGAAGATCAAGCAGTACAATTCGCGGTCGGTCAGGTGATCGGTGAAGTCCAGCACGATCCGCTTCTGGTAGAGCTTGCGAATGACGTCCCAGAGAATTTTGTGCAAGTCGGCGTCGCAGAGCGACTCGGGCCGCGGCGGCCGCATTTCCGGCTCGAACCAGCGATAGATCGGCAGCACCGGCGCCTGTTCCCAGGCGAGCATGGCTGCCAGGAATTCGTTCTCCGCCGCCAGCGAGAAGTGCTGGACGTTCACGCGGCTGATCGATTCGTCGAAGTAGCGTTCCAGCTCGTCGCGCAGCTCGGCGTTGCGAAGCAACTGATCGACTTCGTCGGACTGTGGATGATGAGAATCGTACACGGATTCGTTACCCCCGATGCCCCAAGAATCGAGTGTAATCGGAGGCCGCAATAATTCCAAGAGTCGGCCACCGGTTGGCTCGCGATTTCTCAGACAAGACCCGACAAGGAATCGTTACGAGCAACAATCCCCTTCTAATCCGCCCCTACAGCTACCCTAATCGATAAGGGTTCGCCGGACGCCCAGCGGCAAGACGGCCTGCATGAGGTCGTCGGCAGCGTGCTGATAGCCCAATTCATGGCCTATCTCGTGCATGACGGTGGTCAGCAGATCGGCACGTTGATCTGCCGCCGTGCCCGGCAGGGCGGTCAAGTCGTGGGTGCCGGGCGCGTCGGTGAACTCGGCGTCGTCGCCGGGGGTTGGATCGACGAACCAGCCGTAGCCGGCGGCATCGTCGTCGATCCAAATCGTCTTGCCCAACGTCTCCCCCAACGCCCCCGGCGACAAATTCGCCACCTTGATTTGCACACCGGCCATGGCGGTTTCGACCTGGCTGCCCAACTGTGATTCCAGCCGCTGCATCGCCGCGGCGGCGATCGGGGCGAGTTGGGCGTCGCTGAGCACGCCGACCGAGCCTTGCGGCGCCGCGGAAGCGCCGACCGTCAACGCGGTAGCCACGGTGAACGTGCCCGACTGGCTGGAACTGACGCCCCGCAGGTCGACCGCGCGGATCGTGTAGGAATGATCGCCCGCCGCCCAGGTTCCGATGGCGCAGGAATAGTACAATCCGCCGTAGGGGCCGTTGATTGGCGTGACGGGTTGTCCGTCGATGGTGACGGTCTGCGAGACCACGGCGGTGGATACGGCCGTGGCCCAAGTCATCTTGAGCGGCTCGTTCGATTCGAGGATTCCGTTTTGCCACGTGGCCTCGGCGACCACCACGCCGGAGATGCCAGGCGGAGGAGCCGTTACCTCGAACGTGCCCGTGTTGTTCGAACTGTTGCCCTTCGAATCGGTGGCGTGGATGGTGTAGGAGTGATAGCCGGCCGCCCAGGCGCCGATCGGGCAGGAGTAATACAATCCGCCGTAGGGACCGTTGATCGGCGTGATTGTACGGCCGTTGACCGTGACGGTTTGCGAGGCGATGTTGCCGGCAACGCTCGACGCCTTCCAGGTGATCTTGAGCGCCTCTTTCAGATCGAGAACGCCGTTTTTGGCAACGGCCTCGGCCACCACGACGTTGGAGATCGCCGGCGTGCCGGCCGCCGTTACGATGAAGGTGCCGGTCTTGGTGCCATGAACGCCACGCAGATCCGTCGATTGAATCGTATAGGTGTGACTGCCGGCGTCGATGGTTCCGAGCGGGCAGGAGAAATACAATCCGCCATACGGGCCGTTGATCGGCCCGATGTTCCTTCCATCGACGGTCATCGTTTGCGAGACGACGCCGTAATGACTGGACGCCGCCCAGGTGATCTTGATCGGCTCGTTCGATTCGAGGATGCCGTTCTTTACCGTGCCGCCTTCTGCCACCACCACGCTGCCAACGTCGGGAGGAATGAGATACTCGACGATGTTGTCGGCATAGCCGTTCTTGATCGTGCTGGTTGAGGCGAGATTCCCATTGCCGTGTTCGTCGTGGGCTACGCCGGCGACGATGCTGGCGGTCACCGTTGCGTCGCCCGTCATGCCGCTGACGGCCACATTGTACGTCATGCCGTCGTTGCCTACCGGCGTCACGATCGCCACCAGCGTTCCCGGCCTCGAATAGGTGATCGTAACGCCCTGCGAGGTGAAATCCGACACCGGCTCGCCGAACACGACTGCGAAGTTGATCGTGGAGGCGCCCGTGGGACGCTCATAGGGCGTTTGATCGATGGTCACCGTCGGCGAGGTAAGGTAGACAGTCACGCTGTTGTCGGTGCTGGTCGAGGCGACGTTGGGATTGCCGAGTGCGTCGTGCGCAACTCCGGGCCCCAGAGAGACGATCACCGTGCCGTCCTGCGTCATGCCGGTTATGGCCACCGTGTACGTCATGCCATCGGTGCTGCCTTCTTGTTGAGTCACGGTCGCCGTCGTGCCGCCGGCAGTGCCGGTGATCGTGACGCCGGCCCCGGTGAAATCGGCGACCGGCTTGCTGAAGACGGCAGTGAAATAGACGGTGGGGCCGCCGGCCGGATCGTGCTGAATGGGACTGGTTGCTTGGTTGATCGTCACCGTCGGCGAAGTAATGTCGTAAGTGACGACGCTGTCGGTGCTGCTCGAGGCGTCGTTGTAATAGCCCACCAGATCCTGGGCGACTCCGGCAGGCACGCTGACAATGACCGTGCCGCTTTGGGTCATGCCGCTGATGGCCACATTGTACGTGTTGCCGCCGGTGCGCGAACTCACGGTTGCGGTGGTGGCCCCGGCAGTGCCGCCGATCGTGACGTCGCCCGTGCCGAAGCCGGTGACCGTCTCGCTGAACACTACGGTGAAGTTGATCGTCGCGGCGTTCGTCGGGTCGGCCTGGCCGGTCGCCTGGTCAATCGTCACCGTCGGTGGTGTCGTGTCGTAGGTCACGCTGTTGTCGGTGCTGGTCGAGGCGAGGTTGGGATTGCCGATTGCATCATGGGCGACTCCGGCGTCCACCGTGAGCGTCACCGTGCCGTCCTTTGTCATGCCTGACACGGCTACAGTGTACATCTTGCCGTCGACGCCGACGGGCGAGACCACGGCGGTGGTGGCCCCGGCGGTGCCGCCGATCGTAACGTCGCTTGCGTCAAAGTCGCTAACCTTCTTGCTAAACGCTACCGTGAAATCGATCGGCGAGACGTTCGTCGGGTCCGCCTGATCGGTCGCTTGGTCGACGGTCACCGTCGGCTGGCTGCCGTCGTAGGTCACGCTGTTGTCGAGGATGGTCGGGGCGGCGCTGAGATTCCCGGCTTGATCGTGAGCCGCTCCGGCCGCCATGCTGATGAGCACGGTGCCGTCGCCGCTCATGCCGCTTACGGCCACGTTGTACGCGGCGCCGCTGCTGCCGACGGGCGTCACCACCGCGGCCGTGGCCCCGGCCGTGCCGCTGATTATGACGTCGCTCGCCGTAAAGCCGGTGACCGCCTCGCTAAACACCACCGCGAAATTGATCGTCGTGGCGTTGGTCGGATCGGCTTGACTGGCCGCCTGGTCGATCGTCACCGCCAGTGGAGTAAACTCGTAGGTAACGCTATTGTCGGTGCTGGTGGAGGCGACGTTATAATAGCCCACGAGGTCCTGGGCGACTCCGGGGGGCACGCTGACGTTCACCGTGCCGTTTTGGGTCATGCCGGTTACGGCTACGTTATACGTGGTGCCGTCGCTGCCCGTGGGAGTCACGGTCGCGGTGGTGGCCCCGGCGGTGCCGCCGATCGTAACGTCGCCGGTGACAAAGCCGGTGACCGCCTCGCTGAACACTACGGTGAAGTTGATCGTCGCGGCGCTCGTCGGGTCCGCCTGGCCGATCGCCTGGTTGATCGTCACACTCGGCGGTGTAATGTTGTAGGTCACGCTGTTGTCGAGGATGGTCGGGGCGACGCTGAGATTCCCGGCTGGATCGTGAGCTGCCCCGGCCGCCACGTTGATGAGCACGGTGCCATCGTGGGCCATGCCGGTTACGGCCACATTGTAGGCGGCACCATCGCTGCCGACGGGGGTCACCACCACGGTCGTGGCCCCGGCGGTGCTGGTGACTGTGACGCCGCTCGCCGCAAAGCCGTTGACCGGCTCGCTAAACACCACCGCGAAATTGATCGTGGCGGCGTTGGTCGGATCGGCTTGACCGGCCGCCTGGTCGATCGTCACGGTCGGCGCGGTGGTGTCGTAGGTCACGGTGTTGTCGACGATGGTCGCAGCGGCGCTGGGATTCCCGGCTTGATCGTGAGCCGCCCCGGCCGCCATGTTGATGATCACGGTGCCATCCTGGGCCATGCCGGTTACGGCCACATTGTAGGCGGTGCCATCGCTGCCGACGGGAGTCACCACCGCGGCGGTGGCCCCGGCGGTGCCGCCGACCGTAACGTGGCCCGCCGTAAAGCCGGTGACCGGCTCGTTAAACACCACCGCGAAATTGATCGTAGCGGCGTTGGTCGAATCGGCTTGACCGGCCGCCCGATCGATCGTCACGGTCGGCGCGGTAGCGTCGTAGGTCACGCTGTTGTCGGTGCTGGTCGAGGCGCTGCTGAGATTGCCGGCTGGGTCGTGGGCGGCTCCGGGCTTCAAAGCGACGATTACCGTGCCGTCGTGGGGCACGCTAACGGCCACATTGTAGGTCGTGCCATCGCTGCCGAGCGGAGTCACGACCGCAGTCTTGGCCCCGGCGGTGCCGGTGATCGTAAGGCCCTGTGCGCCGAATTCGACAACCGGCTCGCTAAACACCGCCGTGAAATTGACGGTAGATACGTCTGTCGGATCGGCTTGACCGATCGCCTGATTGATCGTCACCGTCGGCGACGTAGTGTCGTAGGTGACGCTGTTGTCGCTGCTGGTCGAGGCGAAGTTGGAACGGCCCATCTGATCCGTGACGACTCCGCCAGGCACGCTGACGGTCACCGTGCCGTTTTGGGTCATGCCCGTGACGGCCACATTGTACGTGGTGCCGTCGCTGCCGACGGACGAGACCTGGGCGGTGACGGCCCCGGCGGTGCTGACAATTGTGACGTCGTCCGCGGCGAAGCCGGTGACCGGCTCGTCGAACACTACGGTGAAGTTGATCGTCGCGGCGTTTGTCGGATCAGGCTGGCTGGTCGCCTGGTCGATCGTCACGCTCGGTGGGTAACCGTCGTAGGTCACGCTGTTGTCGATGATGGTGGGAGCGAGGCTGGGGTTGCCAAGCAGGTCGTGGGCCGCCCCCGGCGCCATGCTGATCGTCACTGCGCCGTTGCGGGTCATGCCGGTGACGGCCACATTGTACGTGCTGCCATCGCTGCCGACCGGAGTCACGGTTGCGATGGTGGCCCCGGTGGCGCCGCCGATTGTGACGTCGCCCGTCGTAAAGCCGACGACCGGCTCGCTAAACACCACTTTGAAGTTGATCGGGGCCGTATTGGTCGGATCGGTTTGACCGTCCGCCTGGTCGATCGTTGCCGCCGGTGGAGTGATGTCGCAGGTCACGCTGTTGTCGGTGCTCGTCGAGGCGGCATTGGGATTGCCGGCTTGATCGTGGGCGACCCCGGCCGCCAGGCTGACGATCACCGTGCCGTCGTGGGTCATGCCGGTGACGGCCACATTGTACGTGGTGCCATCGCTGCCGACCGGAGTCACCGTGGCGGTGGTGGCTCCCGCCGTGCCGGTGATTGTCACGTCGCCCGTCGCAAAGTCGGCGACCGGCTCGCTAAACACCGCCGTGAAATTGATGGTCGTGCTATTGGTCGGATCGGCTTGACCGATCGCCTCGTCGATCGTCACCGTCGGCGGGGTGTTGTCGTAGGCCACGCTGTTGTCGGTGCTCGTCGAGGCGATGTTCACGTTGCCGGCTTCATCGTGTACTTTTCCGGCCGGCACGCTGACGGTCACCGTGCCATCGTGGGTCATACCCGTTATGGCTACGGTGTAGGTCTTGCCGTCGCTGCCGACGGGAGTCACGGTCGCGGTGGTGGTGCCGGCGGCGCCGCCGATCGTGACGTCGCCCGCGACGAAATCGACGACTTGCTCGTCGAACACCGCCGTGAAATTGATCGTAGAGGCGTTTGTCGGATCGACTTGAGCGGCAGCCTGGTTGATCGTCACCGTCGGCGGCGCAGTATCGACGGTGGCGGTCACGGTGCTTGCGGAAGGCTTGCTGTACAACGTGCCCGCGGCGATCGTGCGGTTGCCTACGGCGGTAGTGCCGTAAGCAACCGATTGCTCGACAGTGAACGTATGGGAACCATCGGCCAAGGCCGCGGTGGTGGGGATGTCAACGGAAGTGGCACCGACGGGAACAGTGGCGGTTCCGATGGGAGTGGAACCGCCGTCGGCGAAAACGGCCACGGTCATGCCGCTGGTGGCGCCTGTCACGTGGAACGTCGGCTGAGTTACGACGTACGTCGTGCCGTTCTGTCCGATGACCGGCGACAGCAGGCTCAGCGAAGCCGGTGCGGCCGGATGGACATAGAGCGCCACGGCCTGTGAATCGGGAGCGCTATTGGCCTGGGGGAAGTTGGGGTCATTCCTCCAGACAGCGACAAGGAGGCTGTAGACGCCGGCAATGTTGTTGCTCGCCGTGATCGTCAGCTTGCCGTCAGTCGATCCACTCCCGGAACCGGTAACGTTAAAGCTCGGCCCCAGGTATCCCTGCACGGTCCCGCCGTAAGCGAGGGGAACGCCGGCGTCGCCTTCAGCCACCGGAACCGAGACAGAGATGGACGCATTAGTGTCCATAGTGACGTCGGGCATGGTCTTGGCGACGAAGGCGGGCCGATCGTTCAGCGACGGCGTATCGGTGGCCAACACGACGCTGAGTGCCGATTGGCTCGATCCGTCGCTGTCGGTCAATGTCACGGATCCGGTGCTAGCGGTGACGGTGACGCTGCTGGTCTCGTTGGCCGTCGCTGTCGTTCCCGCCTTGAGCATTACCAGGCCGTAGGTGTTGGGGTTGGAGACGACGCTTACCGAGTCGATGATCGGAGCGTTGACCGGTTTGCTGATCTCGCCGCTCCCGTTGTCTACCACGGGAACGCCGTCGATCGCCTGGCGGAGACTGTCGTTGGTAACGAGCTTGCCGATAATCGTGTACTGGAAGTCGCCGTCTCGGTAGGCGTTGGAGGTGACGAAGAACTGGCAGTCGTTCGTATCCGGTCTGCTGCCGGGGTTGACGTAGGGTCCATTGTTCGTCAAAGCGAGCAGGCCGGAGGAAGTGAAACGCATGTCGGCGTTGAATTCGTCGTCCTGCGTGACCAGTGCGTGGTTGGGACCGCTGCCGCCGTTGCCGGAGGGATCGCCGCCCTGAATGAAATCCTGCACGATTCGTTCAAACGTCAGCCCGTTGTAGAAACCCGAATTCGCCAGAGCTGTAATGTGTGCGATGTTGGCCGGCGCGTAATCGTCCAGTAGCAGAAAATCCATCTCGCCGCTGACGCCGGTCGTACCGTTGGCGTTGACCGTGTGGACCTGCATCTTCAACATTTCGCTGGTATGCAGCACGGTCGCCGTCACGTCGGGATTCGTGCTGTGGGTCGAAAAGGTCGTTGCAGCCGTGGCTGTCGGATCGGCGAACACGGCCAGCACCGGCGCGCCAATTCCGACCGTCATGCTTAACAGACGACGATCTTCCAGCGGCTCGACCCGCAACGATCTAGCGCGCAGGGACTGGCGCCACGACGCGCCCATTGCTCTCCTCACGTTCAAACCGGTCGAGCGACCATGCTTCTTAGACAAATACGATGTACGGCGAGTCGACGACATTGGCGGCAGTCCTCGTTTGAGATAAGAGAGTGAGTCCCCAGATAGTAAACGCCTGCGCGGGCAAAAACTTGTGAATTCCGGCTGTCCCCCGCAAAAGGGCTAGATAATCTCCATTCTAAATAGACCGGAAAACCGCGTCAAGAAATTGTCATCTCGGCCTGCAAAAACACGGAAATCGCTCTCTTTCAGCGAGAGGGCAGCACTACCGTAGAGGGGCAAAACGCCGATTAGCTGCGGCCAGGGCAGAGATTCTTGCCTGCCGGGAGAGGTGCGGCACACGTGGCGGGCAAGACGCCGGCCCCGCCGAAGAGCGTGTTGCAGAGTCTCTTCTTCCCGTGGGCCACCACGCCGACAATGGGCCCGGACCCTCACCCTTTCGCCTGTTGCTCCGCTTCGACTTCGTGTTCGAGCTCGGTGATCTTGCCGACGCGGCGGGCATGGCGGCCGCCCTCGAAAGGCGTGCTGAGCCAGATCTCGACCATGCGGTCGATCAGACGCTCGCCCAGCATGTCGGCCGAAAGGCAGAGGATGTTCGAGTCGTTGTGGCGGCGGCTCATTTCGGCGGTGATGTCGTCGTGGCAAGGGGCCGCGCGAACGCCATGTACCTTGTTGGCCGCGATGCACATGCCCAGCCCGGTCCCGCACACGAGGATTCCGCGATCGACCTCGCCGCGACTGACCTTGTGGGCAACGTCGGCGGCGATGTCGGGATAATCGACGGCGTCGGGCGAAAACGAGCCCACGTCGATCACCTCGTGGCCCAACTGCCGGACCAGCTCCACGAGTTTCACGCGAATGGAAAAACCGCGGTGGTCGGCACCGATGGCGACTCGCATGGTCATAGCTCCAATTGGTTGATCCTTGTTTTTAACTCCGCGCGCAGTTTGTCGGCGCAACAGCGATAACGTTCGATCGGCCCGCCGATGGGATCGCAGATGTCGCCGCCGTCGGCCGAGAGCACTTCCGTGCGCTCGGCGGCCGAGGGCCACTGCGTCACGATGGCCTCGCGGTGAGAGCGGGTCATGGCGTAGATCACGTCGGCGTGGCGTGCCAACGGTTCGCTGAGCGGCTGCGTTTCGTGCCCGCCAAGATCGAGCCCGAGGTCGGACATGACCTCGATCGCTTCGGCGGTGGCCCTTCCGCCCTCCTCGGCCGCAATGCCGGCCGACATCACCAGCACGCCGCGATCCTCCAACTCGTCGATCGTGCAGCCGAGCCGCTTGGCGAGCATGTCGCGGCAGAGCAGTTCGGCCATCGGACTGCGGCAGGTGTTGCCCGTGCATACAAACAACACCAGCAGGCTGGAGAGCCGCTGCAAAGTCCGCTCGGGCACGACGCCCGCCCGAAGGATTTCGTATTGCCCCTTGGCCACGCGGACGACCGACGACGGCTGGCCGAATCGGCACGGCCCGTCGTCCACCACGAGACTGACGTGGTCGCCGAAAACGTCGATGATTTTCCTGGCGGTGACGGCCTCGGGCATCCCGGAGCGGTTGGCGCTGGTCAGGGCCAACGGGCCGGCCAGCATCCGCAACACGGCGAGAATCATCGGATGGCCGGGCACGCGCAGGCCGATCGACTGCTGGGGCGAAACCGCCTGCCGCACGCCCGGCGGCAGTTGACGCACGAGGCTCTCGGGGTGCGAATCGTCGACCACCAGCGTGACCGGCCCGGGCCAGCATCGTCGCGCAAGCCGCCGGCCCAAAGGGCACAAATCCGGGGCGTAGTCGCGGGCCTCGTCGGCGCTCTTGATCGCCAGCGTCAACGGTTTGCTCTCCGCCCGGCCCTTCATCGCCAGCAACCGGCCGACGGCGTCCTCGTCCAAAGCGCTGGCTGCCAGACCGTAGACTGTTTCGGTGGGCAGCGCCACGACGTCCCCCTTCCGCCAGAGTCTGCACGGCGCAATGCACCACGTCGCGCCAATCCTCTGCGTTTTGCAGATCAATCACCGCTGGCGGCATACTTCGGCCTGACTGTCTCAGACATCCCCGCAATCGCCCTAATATCTTATTCTATCGGCCGTTACGCCCAGCCGTCAACCCGAGATCGGAGGGGGAGTGGGACTTCCAGATCATCGCCGCCATCTGGTGTCAACCTCGCAGACCGGGTACGCTGAAGGGGTTATCGGGCCGACCATCGACGCGATTCGTGCATCATGTTTCACAGCCGTCCACAGCGAACTTTCTGGATCGTTTTTGTTGCTGCTCTGGCTGCCGTGCAAGGCTGCGACCGCGACCGGACTTCGATCGGGCAGTTGAAGGCGGTCTGGGGGCGACGCGGAATCTCCGACGGCCGATTTCAGAAGCCCAGGGCGATGGCCATCGACCGCGAAGATCGCCTCTACATCGTCGATATGACCGCCAGAATCCAGGTCTTCGACAGCGAAGGCCATTTCCTCCGCGGCTGGCACACCCCCGATCATGCCATCGGCAAACCGACGGGGATGTCGATCGGCCCCGACGGCAGCGTTTGGGTGGCCGATACCCATTACTACCGCGTGCTGGTCTACTCGCCCGACGGCAAACTGCTGCGGACCTTCGGCGGCAAGAAGGGGGACAAGCCGGGACAGTTCGGGCTGGTCACCTCCGTGGTCCACGATTCGGCCGGCAACTTCTACGTCTCCGAATACGGCGAGTTCGACCGGATTCAGAAGTTCACGCCCGAGGGCAAGTTCATTCGCCAATGGGGCGGCCACGGCAGCGAGCCCGGCCAATTCATCCGCCCGCAGAAAATGGCGGTCGATGCCCACGATCACATCTGGGTGACCGACGCCTGCAACCACCGCATCCAAGTCTTCGACACCGACGGCAAGCTGCTAAACTCGTGGGGAAAAGAAGGCAGCGAGCCGGGCCAAATGTACTATCCTTACGACTTGGCGCTGGGCGACGACGATACGATCTACGTCTGCGAGTTCGGCAACCACAGGGTGCAAAAATTCACCCGCGACGGCCACTCGTTGGGCTGTTTCGGCGTCGAGGGCCGCGACGAGGGGCAATTCTCCAACCCCTGGGCGATCGTCCGCGATAGCCGGAGAACGATTTACGTGCTGGATACCGGGAACCATCGGGTACAGGTGTTGAAGATGTAGCCGGGGGAATGACGAAGCACGAATGACGAATGACGAAAGAAGCACGAAGCTCGAATGACGAAGAACCCGACGGACGCAGCGCAATGGACGCCGACAAAAAACCGTATGACTTGGAGGAGCGAACGGCGCGGTTTGGCGAAAGCGTTATTGCGTTTGTCAAACGGATTCCGCACAATGTTGTCACGATCCCGCTGATTGGCCAGTTAGTGCGTTCGGGGACGAGCGTGGGAGCCAACTATTGCGAAGCCGACGACGCGGTGTCAAAGAAGGATTTCCGCCACATGATCAGCATCTGCAAAAAGGAGGCCCGCGAGTCGAAATACTGGCTTCGCATGATCGCCGCCGCCGAAGACGCCGCAAAGAAGGAAGCGAGACCGCTTTGGCAAGAAGCAAAGGAGCTTCACTTGATCTTTTCCGCGATCTGGCGAAAGAAGTGAGTTCGACAATGCAGACATTCTTCGTTCTTTCCCATTCACGCCGGATCTATTGTCCATTCGTCATTCGAATTTCGTCATTCTTTCGTCATTCGTCATTCGAGCTTCGTCATTTACCCGCATGTTTCACTACCACCTAACCTTCGCTTCGCCCGGCTACCTGCTGCTCCTGGCGCTCGTGCCGGTGTTGCTGCTGGCGAGCTATCGCCGATTGGCGGCCCTCGGGCCGTGGCGGCGATGGGTGGCGCTTCTGCTGCGAGCGCTGGTCGCAACATTGCTGATCTTCGCGTTGGCCGAAGTACAGATCGTTCAGACCAGCGATCGGCTGACGGTGGTTTACCTGTTGGATCAGTCGTTCAGCATTCCGGCCGAGCGCCGCCAGGCGCTGATCGACTACATCAACGCCGACATGCATCAGCGCCGCAAGGGCAAGGACCGCGTCGGAGTCGTGGTGTTCGGCCGCGACGCCGCCATCGAGATTCCCCCGTTCGACGACGACGTGCAAGTGGCGCAAACGATCGAAAGCTTCGTCGATCCCGAATACACCAATCTGGCCGCGGCGATGAAACTCGCCCAGGCGATCTTCCCCGAAGACGCCGCCAAGCGGATCGTCTTGGTCAGCGACGGCAACCAGAATCTCGGCAACGCGATGGAACAGGCCCAGGCGTTGGCTAGCGCGGGGGTGGGCATCGACGTGGCGCCGATCCACTACCGCGCCCGCGCCGAGATCATCGTCGAGCGCGTGGCGATTCCGCCGGACGTCCGCCGCGGCGAGCCGTTCGATCTGCGGGTCGTCATCACGAACACCGCCCAGGCCACGGCAAACGACTCGGGCGAAGTGCCCGGCCGGTTGGTGCTTTCGCGCACGGCCGGCGGACACACCGACGTCTTGAGCGATCAGCCGGTGGTGCTGCCGCCCGGCAAGAAGGTATATACGATCCGGCAGAAGATCGACGCGCCGAATTTCTACACCTACGAGGCCCGATTCGTGCCCGACCGCAAGGGCGACGACGCCATGCCGCAGAACAACCGTGCCACCGCCTTCACCCACATCCAGGGCAAGGGTCAGGTGCTGTTGATCGAAGATCCCGAGCATCCGGGCGAGTTCGGCGTGCTGGTCGAGCGGCTGCGGCAGCAAGGGCTCGAGGTGGACGTGCAATCGAGCGGCCAGACGTTCACTTCGTTGGCCGAATTGCAGCCTTACGACACCGTGCTGCTGGCCAACGTCCCCCGCGAGCAGTTCAGCGACGGGCAGATCGCCATGCTCGCGCGAAACACGCAGCAGATGGGGGCGGGCCTGGTGATGCTCGGCGGGCCGAACAGCTTCGGCGCCGGCGGTTGGACCGACACCGAAGTCGAAAAGGCCATGCCCATCGATTTTCAGATCAAAAGCGCCAAGGTCGTTCCCCGCGGCGCGCTGGCGATGATTATGCACGCCAGCGAGATCGCCGAAGGCAACTACTGGCAGAAAGTGATCGCCCGCGAGGCGATCAAAGCCCTCGGGCCGCAAGACTACTGCGGCATCATCCACTGGAGCGGCATGTCACAGTGGCTTTGGGCTCGCGGCTTGCAGGTGGTCGGCGGCAACCGCGATAAGATGTTGGCGCGGCTCGCTCGCATGACGCCGGGCGACATGCCCGACTTCGATCCGACGATGAAACTGGCGGAGCAGGGATTCGCCGCGCTGCCCGACGCCGCCATGAAGCATCTGATTATCATCAGCGACGGCGATCCGTCGGCGCCGTCCCGCAGCACGATCAAGGCGTTGAAGGCGCTTGGGGTGACGATTTCGACGGTGGCCGTCGGGGCTCATGGTCCGGCCGAGAGCGCCCTGCTCTCCGACATCGCCCAGACGGCCGGCGGCAAGTTTTACAAGGTCAACGACCCCCGCAGTTTGCCGAGGATTTTCCAGCGCGAGGCCCGCCGCGTTGCCCGGCCGCTGATCTGGGACAAACACGCGGTGCAGCCGCTAATCAAAATGCCCTCGCACGAGATGCTCAGCGGCATCGACGGACCGTTGCCGTCGATCAAGGGATACGTATTGACGACTAAGAAGGAGGGCAGCCCGCTGGTCGAAACCCTGCTGACCTCGCCCGAGCCGGCCGGCGAAGACAACAACACCGTGCTGGCCGGCTGGACCTACGGGCTGGGCAAGGCCGTCGCCTTTACCAGCGACGCCGGCGCACGCTGGACCACCGATTGGACCGCCGAGCCGCTCTACGACAAGCTCTTCGGCCAGATGGTCCGCTGGTCGATGCGGCCGGCGGGCGGGTCGGGCAAATTCACCGTGGCCACCGACGTCGCCGACGGGCAAGTTCGCGTGGTCGTCAACGCCCTGGATAAGAACGACGAGTTCCTCAACTTTTTGAGCATGAGCGCCACCGCCGTCGGACCCGACATGAAGCCCGTGCCCATGCGGATCGAGCAGACGTCGCCGGGCCGATACGTCGGCTCGTTTCCCGCCCGCGACGCCGGCAGCTACTTCGTCATGCTGAGCCCCGGCACGGGCCAGGCGCCGATCCGCGCCGGCATCACCGTGCCGTATTCCGACGAGTTCCGCGAGCGCGAGCCGAACGACGCGCTGCTGGAACAACTCGCCGCGGTTGTGCCGAAGGACGGGCCGGCCGGCAAGGTGATCGACGTGCCCGACGATTTCAAGAAGGCCGACCCGTTGCCGAAGATCGATCCGTTCCGCCACGATTTGCCCAAGGCCACGAGCAACCAGGACGCTTGGCATTATTTCCTGCTGGCGGCCTGTTGCGTGTTGTTTGGCGACGTTTTTTGCCGCCGGGTACACGTGCATTTCGATTGGGTGCCGCCGCTGGCCGGCCGGGCGCGCGATTGGATCTTGCGGCGGCAGCCGAAAGTCGCCGCGCCGGAGTACATGCAGCGGTTGCAGAGCCGCAAGGCCGAGGTTTCCGACCATTTCGATCAACTCCGCGCCGTCACCCGCTTCGAGCCGCCGCCGGAAACGCCGGTGGACGCCGTGGTGTTGGAAGATGCCGCCAAGCCGAGCGGCGAAGCAAAAACGGAAAAACGGGCAGCGCCGTCGCTGGGGCAGCCGAAGGCGGAGGCGGAGAGTTACACGGAACGACTGCTGAAGGCGAAGAAGAAAGCGTGGGATGACAGAGAGAAGAAGTAACGTGGGGAACTGTAGGAAAACGTAGGAAAGCAATAGCGTTAAAATACAGCGATGTGGTTGCCATCGTATTATGCCCGTTCACGGGCATTTCCGCCGCAGGCGGTAATCGGCCCGGCATTTATGCCGGGTGGGCAATCGCGACAACCACAACCATAGTCTTTGTGTTCTGACTGTCACGCCCGTTTACGGGCGTCCTGCTCGCCGAGCACATTATGAGCCGCAACTGCTACAGCGAGATCAACCTCCACCTGACGTGGCACACGAAGAACAGCCTTCCACTGCTGACTCCGCAGGTGGAGGGGCTCGCTCATCGTTATGTGAAACAGAAGATCATCAACGCTCCCGGCGCGTTCGTCCACGAGATCGGCGGCACGGAAACCCACATGAACGTAGTGGTTACCATACCACCCACGCTCTTAATCAGCGAGTTTGTTGGCCAACTCGAAGGGGCATCCTCCCACGAGGTCAATGAGCAACTTGGATTGCGCGGAAAGGTGTTGGAGTGGCAGGCCGGATACGGCGCCGTCACTTTCGGCACGCGCGATTTGGAATGGGTGAAAGGCTACGTGCGCGACCAGCGAGAACATCACGCCAGCGGGAAAGTGTACGAGCGGTTGGAACGTATCACCGAAGTGGAATCGACCGAAAGGCAGGAGCCCCGTGAACGGGGCTGACATGGCTACACAACAAAAAAGGGGAAGGTTGTGGCGCTACCCAAAACCCGGCATAAATGCCGGGCCGAATATCGGCTGCGCCGGAAAGAGGCGTAAACGCCTCTGAACCCGTGCAAGCTCTCCGCAAGAACATCACGCATGACCACCACAGGACGCCAATCGATCTGTTCCGAATGCGGAGAACCGTTATCGGAACTCTGGAGAAAGGCCGGCGGCTGCCCGTATTGCGGCGCGCGGGTAAACGGTGCGGTCGGCGGTCGTGGCTTTGTGCTCGGCACTACGGGCTACTGTTTTTCCGGAAAGGGTTGGATTGTCGCGCCTTTGGGTGTCGCTTTGCCGGTCCTCGCGATGTATCTTTGTATCGTGTGTTTGTATGACTGTTTTGTCTTGCCTAGCGCCTTTCTCATCCCATCAGGCAGCAGTTGGATTGCCGCGGGAACAACATGCTGGGTACTGGGAAGGATGTGGAATCATGGCCGCGCATCACACGACTTTATGGGGTTCCGGGTGGAGTCTTGGGGCCCGTTCTATTTCATTTCAGGGATGTTAATGCTCCTGCCAATACTACTGGCTAAGTTCGACCCTATGACCACGGGAGAGCCCGGCCCGTTGCGCCTCATTTCCATGTGGACAGTCGGACTTGCATCTATCGGCTGTTTTTTGCTTCAGTTGACAACTCTGTTGTTCGATTTGGCCTGTCTCCTCGTCTGGATTCCGATTTACATTGTCAAACTGATAACTTCGTTTAGGACTCAACCAACGGAAACAAGGATTCACCATGAGCATTGCTGAAACCATGGAACGCCGCGCCCGCGAGTTCGTCGACCGTTACACGGCCGTCCGCGAGCAGATCGGCCGGGTTATCGTCGGACATGACGACATCGTCCACGGCGTGTTGACTTGCCTGTTCGTCGGAGGACATTGCCTGCTGGAAGGCGTGCCGGGCTTGGGCAAAACTCTGCTGGTCCGCACGCTGGCCAAGACATTGAGCCTGGAGTTCAACCGCATCCAGTTTACGCCCGACCTGATGCCGGCCGACATTCTCGGCACGAACATGGTGATGGAAACCGAGGGCGGCAAGCGGTTCTTCGAGTTCCAGCAGGGGCCGATCTTCACGCAAATCTGCCTGGCCGACGAAATCAACCGCGCCACGCCCAAAACGCAGTCTGCCATGCTCGAAACGATGCAGGAGGGCTCGGTCACGGTCGCCGGCAAGCGATACCAACTCGTGCAGCCGTTTTTCGTGATGGCCACGCAGAACCCGATCGAACAGGAGGGCACCTACCCGCTGCCCGAGGCCCAATTGGACCGATTCTTCTTCAAACTGATGGTCGGTTACTCCGATCGGGCGCAACTGGCTTCGATCGTCGACCGGACCACGCGCGGCGAGATGATCGAGCCGGTCAGGGTGATGGACGGGCCGGAGATTCTTCGCTGGCAGGAGCTGGTGCGCGAAGTGATCTTGGCCGATCACGTGCGGGATTACATCGTGCGGCTGACGCTGGCCACGCATCCGCAAGGGCCGTTCGCCCCGCCGATCACCAACCAGTACATCCGCTGGGGCGTCAGTCCGCGGGCGGCGCAGGCGTTGGCGTTGGCGTCGAAAGTTCGCGCGCTGTTGGACGCGCGATACAACGTCAGCTTCGAGGACGTCCGCCGCGTCTATCTGCCGGCGCTGCGGCATCGGATCCTCTTGAACTTCGAGGCCCAGGCCGAAGGGATCGAGCCCGACCGCGTGCTGCTCGAACTGTTGGAGAAGGTGCCGGAAAAGGCGGAGTAGTAGTCGGCAGTGGGCAGTCGGCAGTCGGCAGTGGGCAGTCGGCAGTGGGCAGTCGGCAGTCGGCAGTCGGCAGTGGGCAGTCGGCAGTGGGCAGTCGGCAGTGGGCAGTCGGCAGTGGGCAGTCGGCAGTGGGTAGTCGGCAGTGGGTAGTCGGCAGTGCAGAAACGAGCCGACTTTACACTGTTTGCTGCCTACTGTCTACTGCCCACTGCCGACTGGCTACTGCCCACTGCCGACTTCTTCCTTCATCACCGTGAAGATATCGATGTTGTCGATGTACTTGCCGGAGAACCGCCAGACGGCGGCGGCCTTTGCGTCGGTTCCCTTCACCAGTTTGGCGAATCGCTCGCTGCCGCAGCCGCAGGCGTAGAGCGGCACGAGGCTGTTGGTGTGCCAGTGGCTATTGTGCTTCATCCCCGGCATACGACCGGGGCCGTGGTCTTCGATCGGATCGAACGCCACCCGGTCGGATTGTGGTCCCCAGAGCATGCCGCATTCGTGATCGGCGGTGAGGATCAGCAGGGTGTCGTTCCAGTTGCTGTACTTATTAACCCAATCGACGACGGCCTCGATGGCCTTGACGAAATCGATCTGCTCT
This sequence comes from uncultured Planctomycetia bacterium, assembly GCA_963719005.1. Classification (GTDB taxonomy): domain Bacteria; phylum Planctomycetota; class Planctomycetia; order Pirellulales; family Thermoguttaceae. Next base: position 363,368 of record CAVRAR010000005.1, on the reverse strand, counting down.
TCGATCATCCGTCCCCGTTGGCCGGTGTGGTTGGTCCAATCGACTGCGCCCCCCTCGATCATTAGGTAGAAGCCTGCGGGATTGCGGCCGAGGCAATGGATCGCCCCCTTGGTCATCGTCGTCAACGAAGGGACGTTCTGGTTGAAGGGGACGGTGAACGCATCTTCGGGCGTGGCGACAATGTCGGTCTTCTCGGCGGTCATGGGACGCCCGCGCATTTCTTGCAGCGTGTTGGCGACCTGCGCCGTTCCCACGACCTTCGGCGGCGCGGGGCCGGAGGCGAGGGCCGCAAAATCGGCCTTGCCCTCGATCAGCCTCCAACCGGTCTTTCCCCGCTTGAGCGACTTCCAAGTCTCCTCGCCGCCGACCCACTCGTAATTGCGTTTTGCGTCGGCGGGCAAGGCGTGTCCGTCGTTGTCGAAATCGGGATTACCGGCGCCCATGATCACGTCGAGCCAGCCGCCGTCGAGCATTTCGTTGGCGATTTGGACGTGGTTCTTTCGGGTGACGCTATGAGCGCCGCCGAGGCCCGCCGGCGTAGCGTCGCTCCATTGCACGGTAGTAATGACGCCGGTGGACTTGCCGCGGGCCTTGGCGATTTCGGCGATCGAAAGCCCGCGCAAGGGCCGATTGTCGTTCGACCAATTGATGGCGTTGTTGTAGGTCTTTCGCCCGGTGGCCATGGCCGTGGCGGCGGCGGCCGAGTCGGTCGGGGTCGTCGTCAGATAAACGTAGCCCGCAAAACTCTTCGTTTTCTTGTACTCAACCGAAGTAGCGTCCCACGCCTTCAGCGAATCGTAGATCAATTCCCGATCTTGCGTCTCATCGCCCGTGGGCTTCGTGGAGAGATTTAGCGGATACGTGGAACAACCGAGGAGTTGCCAGCCGGGCTGGTCGTAGACCTGCTTGCCCAGCTTCCCCTGATACAGACTAGTGGCCAGCCAAGTGTTGCATCCGCCGCCGTCGGTGATCATGAGGATCACGTTCTTGGCGGCCCATGCCGTGTCGGCGGTCAGCAGGACGGCTGCCGCCGCAACGGCCAGAACGATTCCAAACTGCCGAATTCCACACAACTGGTTGCGATGCATAGGTGTCTCTCGATCTGGAAGTGTTCATCGATCCCACAACAGTATGTCACAATAGCAAGAAGCCGACAACTCCCGGAATGGGTGAAAACCCATGAATGCGATCCGGGAACTGTTAGCTCCCGGCTATTTCCAAATCATTTTCTAACACTTATTAGCCTCGTTCCTCACGTAGTGCAGCCAACAGGGGAGCGCGTACGACGGCGCGAACGGCAAGAACTCCGGCAGCGAGACCTACGACCAGCACGGCGATCAACGTGCCGGCCAGCGACGCCCAGGGAACGGCGGCGCCGCGGTGGAGCAGGTGCGGCAGCACGGCCAGCGACGCCGCCAACGTGCCGACGCTCAAGCCGGCCGTCAACAGCACCGCGTGTTCCAAAAGAACCAGCCAACCGAGCGTGGCGCGGCGGAAGCCCGTCGCGCGGAGCAGCGCCAGTTCGCTGCGCCGCTCGGACACGTTTCGCAACTGCACGGCTGCCAACCCGAAGGTTCCCAACAAGAGCCCCAGTCCGCCGAGACTCTGGAAGGTCGAGAGATACGTGTTCTGCACGGCGAGAAACTCGGCCAGACGCCGGCCGGTCGTTTCGGCCGAGAAGCCGTACTCGCCCAGGCATCGCTCCAACGCCTTTTTCACCGCTGCGGTTCGCTCGGGCGGAGTCTCGACGAGAAAGAGACGGCAGCCGCTCGTGTCGGGAAAGAGCCGCAAGAAGGCCGACTCGTCCATCAATAGATCACCTTGGAAGATACTGTCGGCCAGCAAGGCGACTACGCGGAGTCGAACGGGATTGCCGCGGCCGTCGTTGATTTGGAAGGTCTCGCCGAGCCCGCCCCACAAGTTCAGTGCGTAATTGGCCGTGTTTTTTTCCAGGATGACCGGCACGGCCGATTGTGGTACCGGCGTCCTGCCTGCCGCCTCTTGCAGCCGGGACGGCTGCTCTACGACTTCAAGCAACTGCCACGGATTCGAGCAATCCCGCGGTTGGTCGGCCCACGCGAATCCGTCGCGCTCGACGAACTGCCGCGGAACGCCGAGCACGCGCGGTTGCCGCGATTGATAGAGATTCAGGCAGCTCGCGTCCTCGCCGCCGTGAACTCGCAACGAGACGATCTTGCTGCCGGCCAGTAATTTCTCGTCCTTCTCCGAAAAGCCCAGGGTCGTTCGGGCGTCCGGCGAATTGAGATCTCGCAGGATCGGCTGATCGCTTTCGGCCACCAGGGCGAAACCGCCGTTGCCGGAATACAACGTGGGGGTCTGCTGGGTCGGATCGAGGCGAAACGCGTCCATCGACACGATGATAAACGCCGCCGCGGCCACCAGCCCGATGGTCAACGTGCTGCGACCGGGATTCCGCGCGGCGTTGCGCAGGGCCATTCGCGGGAGATTTCCGCGGCCGGCCGCGACCGCCTGGCCGGTCATGCCTCTCCACAAGCGAAACCAGACCAGCGCGAGCAGCGTTAGCAACGCCATCGCTCCAGCGGCGAAGAACATGACGGTCTGCGACTGTTTGCCGAGGCAAGTCAGCAGGAGTAGAGCAGTCGGCGCTACCGTAAGCAGGACGAGAGCGAGTTCGACCAAGAGAGCCCATCGGCCAATTCGACAAACTACGAGCCAGCGACTCTCGCGCGAGGTCGCCCCGGCCAGAAGTCGGCGCGGCGGCACGCGGGCGATCCTTCGCAACGATAGCCAAATGGTCCCGCCGGCCACGGCCACTCCGCTCGCGCAGCCGATCGCCAGGCTTGTGGCCGTGACGTGAAGCTGCAAGAAGGGCGTTGCGATAGCGGCGAGCCACCAGGTTTGCAGCCCTAGCAGCATCAGCGCGGCGTAGCCGATTCCGGCGAGCAGCCCCGACAGGCTGCCGACGGCCGCCACGGCGACTGCTTCGCCCAACAGCATTCGCCGCACCTGCCGTTGCGTCAGCCCGATGGCCAGCAGCGTTCCGATCTCGGCGGCGCGGCGATCGATCCCCAGCCGGAACAGCAAGGAGATGAGCATGACGGCGGCGGCAATGATGAAGAAACTGAAGCAAAGAAAGAGGACGCCGAACGGCGTCGCGCCCTTCGATGCGTCCAATTGCTGTTGGCGAATCGGCTGGAATGCGAAACCTAGTGCCGCGGGATCGAGATGCTGGCGTAATTGGTCTTTAACGTCGATTGACGGGGGACTCGACTGGGCCTTCGACTGGGCACTGAAGTGCCCAGCCCGCTGTTTTTCGATGTTTACGCGGAGGGAGGTGGTTTGTCCGAAGCGGCTGGCCCAGAGATGCCGGCCTGTTGCCAGCGACACGAACGCCTTGGGCGTCGGACCGTAGCGATTCCAATACTTCTCATCGTCGGGGCCGATGCGTTTGGCGTCGAAGGGGAAGGGCGGATCCCACTCGGCCATCGTCAATTCATCGGTCATGCCCTTGACCGAGGGCACCAGCGCCCGGTCGTCGGCCGCGCCGGCAAGTTGCACGACGGCCGCCAGACGCAGCGAGGCCGTCTTCTCTCGCACTTGCCCGTCGAGGCTCTCCGGCTCGAAGTATGCCAATCGCACGGTATCGCCCACGCGGGCGTGCAACTGATCGGCGGCCCAAGAGTTCAGTGCGATTTCATTGCGGCCCAGCGGCGGCAGCGGTTTTCCCTCGATCGAGCGAAACGGGCCAAGCGGCGGTTGCTCGGCGAAGTCGATGGCGGTGATTGTCGAATACGGCACTTCGCGGCCGTTGCACGCCAACGTGTTGGCCAGATAGGTCATCGCCGGTTGAACGTCGAGGCGGACGTTCGGGATCGCTCGAAGCCCCTTCAGCAGTTCCCGCTCCGTCGCCGGATCGAGCATCATTCGGTCGGAGGTGATGTTCCAGTAGCCCAACGGCGTGCGTTCGACGCGCAATCCATAATCGGAATAGCTAGGGGCCAACGGCCGGCGGTTCTCGCCCGCCGCAAGGATCGCATTGACTCGCCCCGCTTGATCGAGCCGCTCGGCGAGCCAATCGAGCGACACGTACGCGTTTTGCGGCGGGCGTTGCGTGGGGCGAAGACTGAAGGCGCCCAACCCCTTGGCGGCGATGATTTCGCTCACCGTCACCCGCTGCGTGCGGACGGTCTCCCGCTTTCTGCCCAACGCACTGTCGGCGGGAATCGCGGCGAGCGTGGGCAAGCGCAGCAGCACGGCATCGCCCACGCGCAGGCCGAGCCGTTCGGCCGCCGGCTGGTTCAGCACGATCTCGCGTGGCCCCGGCAGCCGCTGCGGCTGGCCGGCGCCCAACTGCCAGAAACGCTGATCGCAGCCGACCAACTCCACGCGATTCGCACGACGTAGCGACTGCGGATCGGCGTTTTCCAGACTTACTTGCAGCAGAATGGCGGGCGCGAACAATGGGTGGGGCAGACATTCCTGTCTGCCACCTTGCTCGCTGATGCTTTCTCCCTTTTGGGTTGCAGGGCAGACAGGAATGTCTGCCCCACTGCCAGTCTCATCGGCCAATGCCGCCCGGAAGAAGTGGCTTGTCACCAACGCCTCGTCGATTCGACCCAGGCGGTCGAGCGTCAGTCGCCGCAGGCTTTCCCGCATCGAATCGCCCACCAACAGCGCCCCGGCCAGCACCGCCGTGCATACCGCAACGCCGCACGCCACGGCGAGGTTCGAGCGCCGGTGGTAGACGAGCGAGGCGAGGGTCAGGCGAAGAGAGGACATGGCAGGGCTAATGACGAAATCCGAATGACGAATGACGAAAGAAGCACGAATGACAAATGACGAACAGATTGCTGCCAAGCCTTCGTCATTCGAGCTTCAAACTTCGTTATTCTTTCGTCATTCGGATTTCGTCATTTCCTTAAGGGTTCCGTCATCCAACTCCAGTCGTCGCCCCATCAATCCGGCCAGCCGCTGGCTGTGCGTGACGACGATCAACATCGTTTGCTCCTGCCGTTGAAGCTCCAGCAGCAACTCAGCCGACGCGGGCGGCGGTGGTGCGGTCCAAGTTGCCGGTCGGCTCGTCGGCCAGGACCAGCAGCGGCGTGCAGATCATCGCCCGCGCCAGGGCCGCCCGCTGCCGCTCGCCGCCGGAAAGCTCGGCCGGGCGATAATCGAGCCGATCGCCCAGGCCCACGCGGTCCAACAGCATCCGGCCGCGCTCGACGTGCGGCGGGCGACGTCCGCCCGGCCGGCCACCGTCGGCGTCAGCACGTTCTCCAACACGGAACACTGCGGCAGCAGGTGATGGTCTTGAAAAACGAAGCCGATCTTGCGATTGCGGAACGCCGCCAGCGCGGGCTCGGGGAGTGTGGCCGGGTCTTGATCGTCGAGCACGACGCGGCCGCTGCTTGGCGGCTCCAAGCCGCCGATAATGCTCAGCAGCGTGCTCTTGCCCGAGCCGCTCGGCCCGAGGATCGCCACGTTTTGCCCGCGATTCAACTCCAGCGACACGTCGCGCAGCACCACCAGCGGCTCGCTCCGGGTGGGATACTGCTTGGCAACGTGTTCGATGCGAAGGAGAGACATGGCAATGGAAATGTATATGATGTTTAGCCGCCGCGTCCTCGCGGCGATGCCGACAACTCTTTGTACAACTCGATCATTCTCCGCGCCATCACTTCTGCATTATAGCGTTGGTGGACAATCTGTTGAGCCCTGCCGCCGCAGTGGGCGGCGAAATCGGGATCGAGGATCATTCGTTTCAGAGCCGGCCGCCAGCGCCGCCGCATCGCCGGGCTCGCACAAAACGCCGCCGCCGGTGTCGTCGATCATTTCGGGAAACGCCCCATGCGCGGGCAACACGGCGGGCACGCCGTTGGCCCAGGCCTCGAAGACCGAAAGCCCCTTGCTCTCGCGGTAGACCGTCGGCAGGCAAAACAGGTCGAGCGACTGCAAGAACGCGATCTTCCCGGCATGATCCAACTCGCCGACGTACTGGAATCGGTCGGCCAAGCCGGCATCGGCCATTTGCCGCTGGATTTCGGCCAAGTAGGGGCGATCGGCCGCGTCGAGGTAGCCTGCCGCCCGCACGCGCACGGCCGGTACGTCGCGATCGGCGGCCAGCAGCTTCAGCGCGTCGGCCAGTTGGTGCAAGCCCTTGTCGGGACAGACGCGGGCAAGGTAGCCGATCGTCGTAGGGCGGAATTCATTCCGCTCGCCGGGCCGAATAAATTCGGCCCTACGTAAGGATATTCCCTCCAGATTCAACCCCGGGGGAATCACGCGAATCCGCTCGCGCGGCACGTGCAGGTAGCCGGCCATGAAGTCGGCGTAGTAGCGATTCATCGCCACCAGCGCGGTCACTTCGGCCGCCCGTCGGCGGAGCAACTCCAAAGCCTGGCCGTGATACGGCTCGGGCAGTTTCTCCAAGAAGCCGTCCTCCCCGGTCAAGCTGCACACGACGGCGGCGCCGAGCCGGCGGACGATCTCGCGAGCGACACCGACGAGCATGACGTTGTTCAGATGCACCACGTCGGGCCGAACGTCGGCAAGCCACTGCACCAGCTTCTCGACCTCCTTCCGCTGCCGGCCCTGCTCGCCTTCGAGCATCGACACCGTCAGCGGCCCAAGCTGCTCGGGCCGAACGCTGGCGCTGCGGCTGGTGGCCCAACGCAGCAGACCTGGACTGTCGAAGAGATGGTCGAGTGCCCAAGGCGTGTGGCGGAAGATCGCGGAATGCTGTTGCAGGTAGACGTTGATGCCGCCGAAAGCGACGCGGCCGATGCTGACGCTCTCCTCGTCCGTGCGCAGCGGCGTGTACAGGGGGACCAGCGTGCAATCCTGGCCCGCGGCCGACAGGGCGGCGGCCAAGGTGTTGCCGTGCAGGCAACTGCCGCAGTACATTCCGCCCGCTCCCGCCGCAAGATAGACGATCTTCATGTTCTACCACACATCCCATCCAGCAGCCGTGTGCCACTGCTTCGCAGAAGCAGTGCCGGCCGCAACGTGTTGCCGGGGCACTGCTTGTTCCAAGCAGTGGCACACCGCGGTGAAAAACGTCGATCTATTACCCGCGGCCCTCACCCTAGCCCTCTCCCAAAGGGAGAGGGGACCGTATTGCCCAGCAGCGATTCGACCGCCTGTCGGCCGCTGCGGACGGCGCCTTCCATCGTAGCGGGCCAGCCGGTCGCTGTCCAATCGCCGGCCAGGCAGAGGTTCTCCAGCGGCGTTCGCTGCGGCGGGCGAGATCGCTCCACTTCCGGCGTCATGGAAAAAACCGCCGCCGGCAGCGTCACCACGCGGCCGTGCAGCAGTTTCGCCCGCCGTGCCTCCGGCCACACCGATTCCAGTTCGCCACGAACATCGGCCAGCCATTGCTCGTTCGTTCGCGGGGCCAGCCGGTGCGACGCGCTGATGACCACTTGATAGTAATATCGTCCTGCATCGGAGGGTTTCGCGAACACCCACTGGCTCAGCCGGCCAACCAGCACGGCGTGCGGCAATCGCGTGATCGGGCGGTCAAACCAGAAGTGAACCGCCGTGATCGCGGCCGGTTCGATCCGCTCGACGTCGGCCAGCGACGGCATCTGCGACAACAGGTCATCGGTCAGCAGCGAGCGAATGCCGTGCCACGGCGCCGCGACGATTGCCGAATCAAATGTGTGCCGTGAGCCGTCGGCCAAAGTCAATGCGCTGGTGCGTCGGCCGTCGCCTTCGATCTGCCGAACCGGGGCGTCGAGATGCACGTTGACGTCGCGATCGGTCAGCCACTTGCCCAGGCGATTGTGAAAGATCTCGACAAGCGGTCGCCGCGGCAGCACCAACATGCTTGCCTCACGCGAAGCCCAGAAGCCGTCGTGGAAGACCTTTCGTGCGGCGGCCAGCGACGCCCGATCGACCGTTTCGCCCAAGGCGCTCACCAGCACGACCGACCAGAATCGCTCGATGGCGCGATCCGATTGTCCTTCGCGGCGGAGCCACGCGCCGATCGTCCCCTCTCCCTTTGGGAGAGGGTTAGGGTGAGGGCCGCGGTTTTGGATCAGTTTACGCAGCGTGCGAACGACGCTCCATCGCTCGCTCCAGGACAGATATGAAAGCCGCATGAGTCCGGGCAACAGGTGCAACGGCGCGGGCAGCCAACGGCTGGGTGTGAAATCGCGCCGACGACCTTCGGGGCCGATGAAGTGGAGCGTCCTAGCACGATCGAAGCAATCGTCGATGCCGGTGCGGCGGCAGAAGTCGAGAAACTCGCTGCAACAGCCCATCGCAACGTGCTGACAATAATCGACCAACTCGCCGGTTTGCGGATCGACGAACGAAGCGGCCCGGCCGCCGAGGGTCTTGCTTCGCTCGAACAATTCGACACGACAGCCCCGCTCGACGGCGGCAACGGCCGCGGCCAGGCCCGCGAGCCCTCCGCCGACGATTGCGAGTTTCCCCGCAACCGCAGTTGCGGGGCGTTTGATCGATACATCATCCATTACTTGATGGCATCATCCATTATTTGATGGTCGATGAACCGTGCGGGAAAAATGTCCAACGCGCGAACAGTCGCAGCCTCGTCAAGGAGCCGAGGCGAACGCGCCGCCGGAGCACGTCGGCCGGGCGACGCTCGATCTGCTTGAGCAGTTGACGATACGTGGCGGTCATCAGGCCGAAGATGCGCCGCCCGTCCGGTTCGAGCCAATGCGCAAAGCCCCGCGGCGGCGCGATAGAACTGCTCGGCCCGCTCGATCTCGAACCGCATCAGGCCGAGAAAGGCGTCGTTCACCGTACCGGCCGACAGTTCCTCTTCCGAGTAGCCGCAGCGGCGCAGATCGGCCAGCGGCAGATAGACGCGGCCGGCGGCGGCGTCTTCCTTCAGGTCGCGGAGGATGTTGGTCAGTTGCAGGGCGACGCCCGCCTGCCGGGCCGGCTCGAACGCCTCGGGCCCGCGAAAGCCCCAGATATGAATGCACGCCAACCCCACGGCCGACGCCACGCGCTCGCAGTATCGCTCCAATTCGTCGAAAGTCTCGTAACGTCGCGGCGTCAGATCCATCTCGACGCCGTCGATCACCGCCAGAAGGTGTTCGTGGGGGATGTGGAAACGGCGAACGGCGTCGGCCAGGGCGGGAAGGAGGGCGGAAGGCGGAAGAATGTGTAGGGGAAAAGCAGTAAGTTGCGGCGGCAGTTGCGCATGCCCACTCGGTTGCGGCGAGAGCTTGCTGCAACGCCATACGCCACGCCGCTAGTCTTTTCACGCCGTGAATCGACTGCATCGCCAAGTCTTATCGGCCAAGTCGTCGGTGTGACGCATGAAGGCGTAGAGGGCCTCCATGGCGCGACGTTTCTCCTTGGGCAACAGCAAGAAACCCGCGTAGAAACTCGACCCCGCCCGACGGCTCGATTGCCGGCAGAAGGCATAGCTCGCTTCGAGGGCGTCGCGGGAAGAACTCATAAGGTTGGACAGACTGGTTTGCGGTCGACGATCTGTGGAAGGCACTTTCCGCGGGCCGTTGGCCCCCGGCTATTGTCGTGTCACTTCTTCAGCGTCATCGACCTCGGAAATGCAGCTTCCACCAACAACCGATCAACAATCGCAGTTTCTCGAATCGCGAGACGGTCGGGCGGTGCGTCCAAACGTCGAATCGCTGCCGGCGGATCGCTTCCAGCGTAGCCAAACCGCCGGCCGCGAACAATGCCACCGGCAGCCGCAATCCCTTGGGCATCTCCATCGCCAGCGGCGATCCGGCGCGGAGCCGGCTTTCGGCATCCTCGACGCGGCGGCCAACAGTTGGCGAAACGCCTCGTTGCACTCCCGCCGGGCGAAACAGCCTTCGTCGTAGCCGAACCGCCGGCAGTCCGCCTGCGGCAGATAGATGCGGCCGCGGTCCCAATCGCGGGCGACGTCCTGCCAGAAGTTGGCCAGTTGCAGGCCCGTGCAGATCGAATCGGACAGCCGCGCCCGCTCCGGCGTGTGGCATCGCCCGAGGTAGAGCACCATTCGCCCCACCGGATTGGCCGAGTAGCGGCAGTATTCGAGCAATTGGTCGATCGTCTCGTAGCGCGTGACCTGCTGGTCCTGGCGGAACGCCACCAGCAGGTCGAGGAACGGCTCGGCGGGGATGTTGAACTCGTGGATGGTCTCCGACAGGGCGACGAACACGGGATGGGTCGCCTGGCCCTGATAGCACTGACGCAGCAGCTTTTCCCACCAATCCAGCAGGGCGAGGCTGCGTTGGGGGTCGCCGGTTTCGTCGGCCAGGTCGTCGGCCCAGCGGCAGTAGGCGTAGATGTTGCAGACGTGCTGCCGCAACCGACGCGGCAGGAGCCGGCTGGCGACCGTGAAGTTCTCGTAGTGCCGCTCGGCCAGCCGCCGGCAGTATTGCCGGCTTTGGCCGAGCGTCAGCGGCTGCGGCGTTGCGTCGGGGCCGAAATGTTCGAGGTCGCGGGAGAACATGCGTTCGCTCGGCGGCATTTCATTGCGAAGCCGCAAGCGGCCTTCAATCAGCAATCATCATTCAACAATCAGCAATCATCACTCCCCGGCCCCTAGCCCCTCGCCGTTTCCCCCATTATGATGTATTTCAGCGAGTGAGGGAACCATGCGGATCATTCTGGCCGGGCCACGTGGGTTTTGTGCGGGCGTGAACATGGCGATCGAGGCCCTCGAATTGGCCGTCGGCGCCTACGGCACGCCGCTGTACGTCTACCACGAGATCGTCCACAACAAATGGGTCGTCGATTGGTTCCGGCGGCAGGGGGTCGTCTTCGTCAACGATCTGGCGGACGTGCCCGAGGGCGAACATCTGCTGTACTCGGCCCACGGCGTGCCGCCGGACGATTCGGCAGCAGGCGGCGGCGCGGCGGCTGAAGACCATCGACGTGACCTGCCCGCTGGTGACCAAGGTCCATCTGGAGGCCGATCCGCTTCGCCGAACAGGGGTACACGATCCTGCTGATCGGCCATGCGGGGCACGATGAGGTGGTCGGGACGATGGGCGAAGCGCCGCAGGCGATCCGGTTGATCCAGACGACGCACGGATGTCGACTTGCTCGAAGTGCCCGATCCGTCGAAGGTGGCGTATCTGACCCAGACAACGCTGTCGGTCGACGATGCGGCCGAGATCATCGAGCGATTGCGGCGGCGATTCCCGCAGATCGTCGGTCCGGCGCGGAACGACATCTGCTACGCCACGCAGAATCGCCAGGAGGCGGTGCGGCAACTTGCCGCCGAGGCCGACGTGGTGCTGGTCGTCGGCAGCCAGAACAGTTCGAACAGCCAGCGGCTGGCCGAGTTGGCCCGCGCGTGCGGCGTGGCAACCCATTTGATCGACGGGCCGGGCGACATCGACATGGCATGGTTCCGCAGCCCGGAAAAGGGGGACAGTCCCCATTTGTGCGAAGCACCCTCCAGGCCCTGCGGGCAAATGGGGACTGTCCCCTTTTTCCGGTCCGGCGAGGAGACCGTGCTCTTCACCGCCGGCGCCAGCGCCCCGGAGGCGCTGGTGCAGCGATGCGTGAGCCTGTTGCAGGACCGTTTCGGCGCGTCGGTCGAAACGCGCATGGTCTGCGAGGAAAAACTGCGATTTGCCTTGCCGAAACTGTAGTGGAGACCGCAATGAAAATCCACGATCTGGAGTTCTTCTTGGCCGCCGTGCCGCAGGGCGAGTCGCACGCGCCGACGCGATCGCTGCTGGTGCGGATCACGACCGCCTCGGGGTTGGAAGGCTGGGGCGAATCGTCGCTCGGCTGGCGCATCGGCGAGCTTGCTCCGCGGCGCGAGGCGCTGCTGGCCGTGCTGGCGGGCCGGAGCGTCTTCGACATCGAGGAACTGCACACGTTGGAGGTCCTCTCCCCCGCCCCGTTGCGCTCGGCGATCGAAATGGCCGTGTGGGATCTGCTGGGGCGGGTGTTGCGGCAGCCGTTGTGCAATCTGCTGGGCGGATACTATCGGCGGCGCGTGCCCGTTTCGATCCGGCTGAGCCGGATGCCACCCGAAGAACATCGCCCAAGTGTCGCGGGAATTGGCCGAGCAGGGTTTTCACACGCAAACCATCGCCAGCGGCGGGCGGCCCGACGAAGACCTCAAGAGCCTGGCGGCCATCCGTGAAATGGTGGGCGATCGCGTGGAGCTTCGGCTCGACGGCCAGCGGCACTTCGATATGGAAGCCGCCCGCGACCTCTGCGCCGGCCTGGAGTTCGAGGATCTCCAGTTCTTTCTCGATCCGCTCAATGCGCCGGAACTGCACGCGATGGCATCGCTAGGCCGGCAAACGAGCGTGCCGTTGGCCGCGTGGCGGGCGATCCGCGGCCCCGACGACGTGCTGACCGCCGTGCGATGCAATGCCGCGCCGTTCGTCGAGATCGACCTGGAGCAAGTCGGCGGCATCGTGCCGGCCAGGGCGTGCGCCGCCGTGGCCGCGGCCGCCGGCGTCGTTCCCGTGCTGGGCGGAAAGACCTCGTTGGGCATCGCCGCCGCCGCCATGCTGCACGTGGCGGCCGCCATCTCCGCCTTCTCGACCAGCAACGAAATTGCCTCGCGGCAGCTTCGCGATTCCGTGCTGACCGATTCCTTCGAGATCGCCGACGGCATGATGGTCGTGCCGCAATCGCACGGTCTGGGCGTCGAGGTCGATCGAACGAAGCTCGAACGACACCAGCCGGCGACATAGGAGGGAAAAAGGGGACAGGTCCAATTTGTGCAAAGCACCCTCCGGGCCGTTCCGGCAAATTGGACCTGTCCCCTTTTTCCCAGGATCACGCAAGTCTATTTAGGAAACAGCAAGAACCATGAGTCAAGTTGAACGCGCCGTCCGTCGTTTTGCCGAAGGCTTCAACTGTTCGCAGGCGATCTTCTCCGCCTATGCCGAGCAGTTCGGGTTGGACGAGGAGACCGCAATGAAGATCGCCGCCGGTTTTGGCGGCGGCATGGGCCGACTGGGGAGAACCTGCGGAGCAGTGACCGGTGCGTTCATGGTCCTGGGGCTGCGATACGGGCGAAACTCGCCGGATCAGGCGACGAAGGAACGCGTTTACGCGCGAATCCAGGAGTTCGCCGATCGCTTCAACGCCCGCAACGGCTCGCTGACGTGCAAGGGCCTGTTAGGCTTGGATATCGGCACGCCGGAGGGCTACGAGGTGGCCCGGAAGACGCAACTGTTCACAACGGCCTGCCCGAGGTTCGTGCGCGACGCGGCCGAAGTTCTGGAAGAGATGATGCAAAGCCCGCAGGCGTGAATGACCTCCTCTTGCCCCTTGCTCCAATTACCGGCACTCGAATAGCTCGCGAAGCCACTCGAACGCCTCGGGATACTCCCGGCAATCCAGAACGAACTCCTGGCCGACGGGAACGGTGTCGAGATAGGCCCAGTCTCTTGTGCGGTGCCAACGTCGAATATCGGCGTGGCGCGACAAGGGCGTTCTCCCCCTGGTTGGCAAGAACCACTTCGGCAGCCGCCAGCGACTTCTCGTGGAAAAAGGAGCCGTTAGGCAGAAAATCGATTCACAAACCGGGAAAACACCGAAGCCCGGCAGAGAACGCTTGCTCCCCGGCAGCAACATCTCATTGCGGCCCAGGCAGATGACTTCGTCGGACGTCCGGTCGGGGGCAAAGTGGGGGTGATAATCGGCCCAACGTCGCTCGGCCGCGGAGAACTTCTCCACCGGCTTGATGACGTCGACTTTCAGCCAGCCGAAGATGATGTGAATATCCGGGGCACGGGGAACGAATCGCACAGCCCCGTCCTTCCACTGCGCCTGCCTGAACCATCCGAAGAACAGAAACAGATCGCCTTCCGTCAAGCCGCACCGCTGCAAGTGCGTGTAAGCCGGCCGCGAAGGACCGAGGATTCCCATCCATCCTTTCTTGCGGCGAAGTGCAGCGGGATTGATGTCGGGGTCCAAGTGAGCCCGGGTGGTGCCGTGAATGCGGTTGCCGGTCAGGTCGGATACGACCTTGCCAAGGTTCATGTCGTCCCACAAGATGTCCGAGTAGCAAATTTGCGATGAACCGTCGGGAATGGGCAGCGAGCACATTCGACCATCCGGGAGGATGGGACTGGGAACGCCGCCATTTTGGCTATCGAAGCCCTTCCGGCTGAAAATCAGTCGCATCGTTCGTCCCACCACCAGAGCAAGCGGTTCAACGGCCTTGCCGTCACCGTGTATAATACCATTTCGCGTTCCTGAAGGGTAAGACGGCTTCCCATCGCGGGGACTGCGTTCAAAAGGGGAAGTCCGTTTCGATCAGGGGGCAGCGGGACGAAGGAGGTTGTCGGGAAAACACGTAGCCGTTCACGGGATAGTAGACGCGGCGTCTCGCCGCGTTGCTTGGCGCAGTATCTCGCCCGAGCAGTGGCAAAAAGCGGCGAGACGCCGCTTCTACGCTTTTCAACCTGTGAACGGTTACGCCGACGTATCGCATCAAAGATGGTGCCAACGGGAGTTTCTCCTACTCCAGTCGATACGCGCTCTCCGCCGCGTCTTCGTAACGGAGTTCATCGACCGGCTCGCGCTTGCCGCCGCCGGCGTAAAGGCGATTCGGGGCATTGAACACCCAGCCGGGCGTTTGACCGACGTTGCTGTAGGCATGAACCACGCCGGGCGGAACGACCACGCACTGCCGGTTCGACTCGCCCACCGCCACTTTCATGCAATGGCCGTGGGTTGGCGAGGCCGCTCTGGCGTCCCAGAGATACAGCAGGAACTCGCCCGGCCCGACGAATGCGAAATAGTCGGTCTGATCGACGTGTTCGTGCGGTCCGCGGGCGACGCCCGGCAGAGTCTCGCTGACGTAGGCCATCACCGGGTGCTGCCCGGGGGGCAACTCATCCTCGCGGTACAGCTCAATCAACCAGCCGCGCTGGTCCCTATGCGGAGCAAGCGGCCTGAACGTCACGCCGTCGATCGGCCCGTCACGAAACGCGATTTTCTCCCCCGGCATTTGTTGCGACATCGTTTTGCTCCGTTTTGCAGCGTGTTGGCATTGCTTCTAGCGTCCGTTCAGTTTAGGCGGCCGCCGCGAGAGCGCCAAGCCGCTTGCAACCGTCCCTAGGGCTCTGCTACGATAGAGAGATATGCAACTTTCCAGCCTCGCCGAGTCCCGCCGATGAATCTGTTCAAAGAAGTGCTTGCCCATGAGGTCTATCCGGCGTTCGGTTGCACGGAGCCGATTTCCTGCGCGTATGCGGCGGCGACGGCGGCGGCGCAGTTGGGCGAGCCGGTGGAATCGCTGTTGCTGAAGGTCGATCCGGGAACGTATAAGAACGGGGCCGCCGTGACCGTGCCGCACAGCAACGGCGGCAAAGGCAACCTCATCGCCGCCGCGCTGGGGGCAGTGCTCGCCAGACCCGAGGCAAAGCTGGAACTCCTCCAATTCGTTACGGAGGACGTTCGGAACCGCGCTCGGGCGATGTGCGATGCCGGCCGCTGCCAAGGTGAATGTCTCGCGGACCAGAATGGCTTCCACATCGAGGTCACGGTGTACGGCGGCTCTCATCGCACTCGTTGCGTCGTGGCCGGCGGACACACCAACGTCGCACTGGTCGAAAAAGACGGCCGGAGCGTCTTGCGAGACGATTCCACCGCGTCGCCCAAAGATGCCTTGGCCTACCGGCTCGCACTGAAGCAACGGAGCATGGCTGAGGTGCTCGCGCTGGCCAAGACCCTCGACACCGACGATCACGAGTATCTGCAACGCGGCGTCGAGATGAACCTGGCGATCTCCGAGTGGGGATTTGAGGTCGGCGGGATGGCCAGCCAACTTCAGCAGATGCACCGCGACGGCTTCCTGGCCGACGACATGTTCTACCGCGTGAAGCTGCGCGTGGCGTCGGCCGTCGACGCGCGAATGACGGGCATGGCGCGGGCGGTGATGACCTCCGGCGGCGCCGGCAATCAAGGCATCGTCGCCATTCTCACGCCCTACCTTGCCGGACGCGAGATGAACGTCAGCCTCGACCGAATCGTCGAAAGCCTGGCCGTCGCCCACCTGGTCAACGCCTACGTGAAGTGCTTCGTCGGCGAAATCTCGGCGATCTGCGGCTGTGCGATGGCGGCGGGCATCGGCTCGGCCACGGCCATCGTCTACCAGCAGAAAGGCGCCGACTTGGAACGAATCGGCATGGCGGTCGGCAACGTCGTCGGCGACCTGTGTGGACTGCTCTGCGACGGCGCCAAGCCCGGCTGCGCCATGAAGGCCGTCAGCGCCGTCGATTCCGCCCTGCGGTCCGCGCTGATGGCGCTGAAGAGGCTACGGCTTGTCGAGCAACGACGGCATGACCGGGCACACAATCGAGGACTCCTTGCAGAATCTCGGGCGGATGGCGCGGGTAGGGATGCGCCGCGTCGATCCGACGATGCTTCATATTCTGCAGGAAAAAGCCGCAGGGTGTGGAGCATAGCCGGTCAACTCTGAGTATCGTAGGTTATGCTTTAGCATCACGAAGGGCCTAAACGCTATTGTGTTATGCTAAAGCATAACCTACGGGCGCCGCAGAGCCCTCACCCCCGGCCCCTCTCGCAAAAGGAGAGGGGAGACACGCTCAACAGCGGGTAACTCTAATCGAGTGATCGCACACCGAACATACGCGGCCGATCGTCTCGTAGTCCAGCAGCCCCACCTCGGGCGTCATGAAACCGTCTTTCACCGGCTCGTCGCCGAACAGCGGCGTACTGAGATATTTCTTGTTGTCGTCGGCGAAGACCGTGGCGACGACGGCGTTGTCGCCCAACTCGTCTTGGATCGCCAGCGCACCGAGGAAATTGGCGCCGGAGGAAATGCCCACGCCGAGGCCGAGCTGCATCGCCAGCTTCTGCGCCATCAGGATCGAATCGCCGTCATCGATCGAAACCACGTGATCCAACTCGTCGAGTTTGACGATGGGCGGGATGAATTCGTCGGAGATGCCTTGGATGCGATGGCTGCCCATCTTGCAGCCGGTCGAAAGCGTCGGCGATTGGGCGGGTTCGAGCGGGTAAAGGCGGGTTTCGGGATGCGTCTCGCGCAAGTACCGACCGACGCCCATGATCGTGCCGCCGGTGCCGACGCCGGCAATGAAGGCGTCGGCCGTCCGGCCGCAATCTTGAAGCTGACGGCAAATCTCCGGGCCGGTCGTTTGCTGATGCGCCTCGACGTTCGCCTCGTTCGAAAACTGTCGCGGCAGGAAGACGTTCGAGCGACCGTCGGCCAATTCCTCGGCCATGCGAATGCTGCCGCGAAACCCGCCTTGCTCGCGGCTGACCGGCACGATCGTCGCGCCCAAGCTCTGGATCAGGGCCACGCGCTCGCTGCTCATCCAATCGGGCATGAAGATGGTCACCGGATGGCCCAGCGCCCGGCCGATCGACGCCAAGGCGATGCCGGTGTTGCCGCTGGTGGCCTCGGCCAGTTGGTCGCCGGGCTTCAGCAACCTCTCCTCGTAAGCGCGGCGAAGGATGTGCAAGGCCATCCGATCCTTGATGCTGCCGCTTAGGTTCAGATATTCGGCCTTGGCATAGACGATGCGGTGGCGGCCGCGGTACCGGCAGTGGATCTCCAGCAGGGGCGTATTGCCCACCAAAACCTCGATCATCCGCAAACGTTTCGCCAATTGCGCGTCGAGCTGCATTTCGTCATCAAGAAGATTATCGAACCGACATAAACCACACAACTCGCCGTAGGACGGATTTCCGAATCCGTCCAACTTTCCGGGACGGATTCGGCAATCCGTCCTACAGATGAATCAACCTATTCTGCCGCGACGCCCTGGTCGTCTCGGGCACGAGCCGTTGGGGCGTCCGTCAATCAACGTGGGTTTCCAGGAAGCGGGCGAGTTTGTGGAAATCGCTCTTCGGATCGATGAAGCGAACCACCGTCACCAGCGTTTTCGGATCGACCAGCTTGTCGAAGTGCACGTATTTGAGTTTCAACTGGCCCTCCACCGAGACCATCACGCCGTCGAGGCGCTTTTCGATCAGTGCGCGATAGGCCCCCACGCCCAGTTGGCTGCCGAGCATGACGTCGAACGCCTGGGGGCGGGCGCAGCGGCATTCGTAGCCCAACTGCACGCCGGAGACCTTCCGCTCCCTGCCGGTTTGCTTTTTGTATTCCTTGCTCACCTTGTCGGCCAACAGGCGGCCGAAGTTGAACTGGGCGACGACGATATGTCCGTGGTCGTCGCGTTTCACGCCTTTGAGGTACTTGGAAGGGAGAAGCTCGGCGAGCCCCTCGGCGGCCACGACGACGCCGAATAGCTTGCCCTCCTTGTCCTCACGAGCTCGCATCACCGCCACGATCCGTTTGACGACCTGCTCAAAATTCATGATGCGTTTCGTGGCGGTCCGGTCGGTTTCCGGATCGACGACTTGCTCGCTGCTCTCGAAGGGGCCGGTGACGTCTTCGACGCTGAAGACGTAGCTGCCTTCGCCGGCGATGGCGGTGCCGTAGGCCAGCCAGCCGGCGCTGCGGCCCATCGTCTCGGCGATAAAGTAGCTGCGGGTCGATTCGGCGTCGGCCAACAGGTTGCGGACCTCGCCCGCCAAGACCTCGACGGCCGTAAAGTAGCCGAAGGTGAAGTCGATGCCCGAATAGTCGTTGTCGATCGTCTTCGGCAAATGGACGATGGGAATGTGCTTGTGGCCGGGCGGAAGTTGCTCCTGATAGAGCTTGAATTTGTTGGCGGTCTTGAGCGTGTCGTCGCCGCCGATAGAGATCAAGGCGTTGACATCCATCGATACCAGGCGCATCGTAGACCGCCTTCAACGGCTTGGTTCGCTCGGGGTCCTTCAGGTGAGCCGGCTCGGAGACGTCCTTGCCCGGATTCGTGCGGGCGGTGCCGATCAAGATGCCTTGGCTGTTCCGCGTCCGTTTCAACGTGTTTTGTTTGACACGGATGTAGTCGCGGCCTTCGGCCATCGAGTGGTCGGAACCGAATTCGACCAGGTGTGAATAGCCGTTGAGGATGCCGTAGACCTCGATCTCGTTGCGCAGGAACGACGCGGCGGCGGTGGAAATCACCGCGTTGGCGGCCGGGGCCGGACCGCCGGCGAATAGGATCGCCACCCGATGAATGTTCGATTTCCGCTCGGTCGACCGGGAGGAAGTGCTGTCCATAAAACGCTCCGCAAAATGTTAGTCGGCAGTGGGCAGTCGGCAGTGCGAGACTGAAAACGATCCTTAATCTCTAATCCCTAATCTCTAATCCCTCAACTGCGCCAAGTCCGCTCGATGAACGTAGTATCGACCTTCGCCTGGTTGAAAGCGGCGTTGTCGAGGATCTTCTGGTGCATGGGGACGGTGGTTTTCACCCCCTCGATGTGCAATTCACGCAGCGCCCGCTTCATGCAGGCGATGGCCTCGCGGCGGGTGGGCTGGTGGACGATCAGCTTTCCGATCATCGAGTCGTAATACGGCGAGACGACGTAGCCCTCGTGAACGTGCGAATCGAACCGCACGCCGAACCCGCCGGGAACCCGGAACTTCGTGATCGTGCCGGGCGTGGGGCGGAAATTCTTCTCCGAGTCTTCGGCGTTGATGCGGCACTCGATCGCCGCCCCCTGCTGGCAAACGTCGGCCTGGCCGAAGGGCAGCTTCTCGCCGGCGGCCACGAGAATCTGCGCCTTGATCAGGTCGATGCCCGTGACCATCTCCGTCACCGGATGCTCGACCTGGATGCGGGCGTTCATCTCGATGAAATAGAAATCGCCCGAGGGGGCGACGATAAACTCGACCGTGCCGGCGTTGGTGTAGTTCGCGGCGCGGATCAGGCGGACGGCCGCGTCGCACATCGCCGTGCGGGTCGCCGGATCGAGGCAAGGGCCGGGGCTCTCCTCGATCAGCTTCTGGTGCCGCCGCTGCATGGTGCAATCGCGCTCCCAAAGATGAAACGCATTGCCGTGGTTGTCGGCGATCACCTGCACCTCGACGTGGCGCGGCTTCTCGATGTACTTCTCGAGATAAATCTCGTCGTTGCCGAAAGCGGCCTGCGCCTCCGCCTGCGCCTGCTGCAAGGCGGCCTTCAGGGCGAGGTCGTTCAGGGCGACGCGCATGCCGCGGCCGCCGCCGCCCGCCGACGCCTTGATCAGCACCGGAAAACCGAGTTGATGGGCAAGCGACACGGCGTGGGCTTCATCCCGGATCAGCCCGTCGCTTCCCGGCACCGTGGGAACGTTGACCTCTTTGGCCAGTTTTCGCGCGGCGTTCTTATCGCCCAACAAGGCCATCGCCTCGTGGGTGGGGCCGACGAATTCGATCTCGCAACTGCGGCAGATCTCGGCGAAGTGGGCGTTCTCGGCCAGAAAACCGTAGCCCGGATGAATCGCCTGCACGTTGCCGATTTCGGCGGCGCTGATGACCCGGTCGATCTTCAAGTAACTGTCGGCGGCCTTGGGCGGACCGATGCAGTAAGCCTCGTCGGCCATGCTCAGGTAGGCGGCGCCGCGATCGGCCTCGCTGAAGACGGCGACGGTTTCGACGCCCAACTCGCGGCAGGCTCGAAAGATGCGCAGAGCGATTTCGCCGCGATTGGCAACCAGGATTCGCTTAAACACGGCTACTCCCGCGTGTCAACTTTGAACAGAGGCTGGCCGTACTCCACCGCCGCGCCGTTCTCGACCAACACCGCGATGATGCGGCCGGCGACTTCCGCCGGAATCTGATTGAACACCTTCATGGCCTCGACGATGCAGACGACGGTTTCGGGCCCGATGTGATCGCCGACCTTCACGAACGGCGGCGAATCGGGATCGGGAGCGGCGTAGAACGTGCCGACCATCGGGCTCTTGATCAGGACGACGCCCTTGGCGGTGGCGTCGGCGGGAGCGACCGATTCCGGAGCGGGCGGACCCGCAGCGGGTGGCGAGGTAACGCTGACGACCGGCACGGCGCCGGCGGCCGTCGCCGCGGAACCTCGGCGAAGTTGAATCCGCACGTCCCCCTGCTGGAGGTCGAGCTCGCAAAGATCGTGCTCCTTCATCAATTCCACCAGGCGGCGGATCTTGCGGACGTCGAAGATGTCCTGACTCGGTGTGGCGGGCGCGTTCATGAATTCCCTCGTAGAAAACCGCGATCGGCAGGTATCAATGACGAATGACGAATTCTAAATGACGGAGGAATGACGAAATCCGAATTACGAATGGCGAATGAGGCGGTCCTAGCGGCACCGACCGCCACGGCGGCGATTCGAGCTTCGTCATTTGGGCATTCCTTCGTCATTTGGATTTCGTCATTCTTCGACCACGCCAAGGCCGCGATGCGCGGAACGGTTAAGCGACCACCATGTCTTCCAGACGCTTCGGGGCGTGGGTCAGCACTTCGTGGCCGGAGCGGGTAACCAAAACATCGTCTTCGATGCGGATGCCACCCCAACCGGGCAAGTAAATGCCCGGCTCGACCGTGACGACCATTCCCGGCTTCAGGACGGTTTGATTCTTGACGGCCAACCGCGGCTCCTCGTGAACCAACATACCAAGTCCGTGCCCCAGTCCATGGCGAAAGCGGCGGCCGAAACCAGCTTTTGTGATGAAGGCACGCGCGACGTTGTCGACTTCATGCGCCACAACGCCGGGCCGGACGGCGGCAATCGCCCGGGTCTGGGCTTCCAACACGATCCGGTAGATCCGCTCGAATTTCTGCGACATTTTACCGGTGACAAGCACCCGCGTCAAGTCGCTGCAGTAGAGCCCCTCGTTGGCGCCCCAGTCGACCAGCACGAAATCGTCGTCGCCGATGCGTTTCTGCGTAGGCACTGCATGGGGCAACGCCCCCCGAGGCCCCACGGCCACAATGCTGGGAAACGAGGCGTTCTTCCCGCCGAATAGTCGGAACTGATGCTCCAGTTCGTCGGCCGCCTCCTTTTCGGTCATTTCCGGCCGCAACGTCGATCGCAGCACGGCAAACGCCTTCTCCGCCTGCCAGACCGCACGACGAAGCCGTTCGATCTCCTCGGCGTCCTTGATGAGCCGCAATTGCTCGACCAGCGCCGACGTGGCGACGATTTCCGCTTTCGGCAACTTCTCGACCAATCGGTCGTGCAAGCCGACGGTCATCGAATCGCCTTCGATGCCCAGCCTTGAGAGCTGTGCGGAGCGAACGACCCGCACCACCGCTTGCAGCATCGTCACTCCCGGTGGGCGGATCTGCAAATCCAAGCCGGGGCATTCTTCGCCCAACTGAGTGACGTATCGCGGATCGCTCAAGACGATCTCGCCGTCCCGGCGGACGAGCAGGTAACTGTCGTCGCCCGTGAAGCCGGTAAGGTAGGTGACGTTGGTGAAGTCGGTAACCAACAGGGCATCGACTCCCGCCTTGCGAAACGCCTTGCGCAGTCGATCGCGTCGAGCTTGAAAGTCCATGAGGATGTGTGGGTTAGAGATTGTGCCCCGAAAGCCGCCCGCGGCTTCGCAGCGTCGCATGGCCAACTTATCCCTGATTGGACCATCCGGGGGGACGGATGGCAAGGGGCCGACGGACAAATTGACGTCACCCCAAACGCGGGATATGATGATCCCAGCAGCGATATTCCCCCGTTTCCGTGCGCCTAAGGTTTGTGCCGGTCGAGCGGATTGTTGAAGTCGAAAATGACATCCATGTCAAAACCGTTGACACCGTCCGAGCAGTTTACGCACGACCTCTGCACGCGCTCCTTCTTGTCACTGTGGTGTTACAACAATCCAAAGGGAAAAAGCGGGAGAGAACTTTGCGACATTCTCGTGGTGTGCGAGCCTGATATCGTCATATTCAGCGTAAAGGATGTCGCGCTCGACAACGCCGATGATCACGTACAGGCAGATCGTTGGCAACGGAAAGCTATCGACGAATCAGTGGAACAACTCTACGGGGCTAAGAAGTGGCTGAATACGGCAACATGCGTCATCCACGCAGACGGATCTCAAGGCATCGTTCTGCCCACAGTTGATATTCGTCGGATTCATCGCGTTGCCGTCGCTTTCGGCAGTGGGGGCAAATGCTCAATTCGTTCCGGAGACTTCGGCAAGGGATATGTCAGCGTATTCACGGAACAGACACTTGTCGACGTCCTAACGGAGTTAGACACCATCACGGATTTCGTTCATTATCTAGTCGCGAAAGAGGCATTCCGCGGTGGGATCGTGATTGATGGGACCGAGGCTGACCTCTTGGGTATTTACCTTCACGGTGGGCGCGTTTTCCCGGATAAAGCCGACTTTCTGATGCTGGGGCCAGGGATATGGGATGAACTTCGCTCAAAGCCAGACTTCAAGGCACGCAAAGTGGTAGACAGGGAAAGCTATGTGTGGGATGAACTCATCGAGGCGCTCGCGGAGAACGAAGGGCACAATAATTCCGATTTTGGGCTTCGCCCTACCCAGGCGCGAATTCGTTATGCGCGGAATGGCACGCGAAGATCGCTTCTGTCGTCGGCTTCTTGCCAAGCATCTTCGCGAATTCCTGCTCGCCGCAAAGGCGGGAGAAACTCGCTCACGCATCATGCAGTCGCCCTCAGGTTCCCTATACATACTGGCATATTTCAAGAAGGACGAAGACCGTGACCTCCGACTCGGTGAACTCACTTCTCGATGTCTTATTGCACGCAACAAGGTCGCAGATGCCAGCGATGTTGCGATGGGGATTGGGTTTTGCGAATTTGACCCGGCGGTAGGATCTGCGACCGACTTGGTCTACATGCAGGTTGACACAAGCAACGATGATTGGCGACTGCGAGCGCAACAACTTGAGGAAGACTTGGGATACTTTAGAGGCCGCACGCTCCAACGTTTCCACGAGGAGGAGTTCCCTGTTCGACCGAGCAAGGGAAAACGCGGCAGTAATCGCAAAAAGCCGGCAAGATAGGCTTCGGCTATGCCGTGACGTTTGCGAGTGGCCAACGTTAGGTATGGATGCCATCAGGCCAGAGAGGTGCATGAAATGGACGCACAAACCATCATCCGCCAACTCGGCCTGCAACTGCATCCCGAGGGTGGATTCTATCGCGAAACGTACAGAAGCGGCGAGACAATCGCGGCCGCGGCATTGCCGCCGCGCTATGGTAAGGATCGCAGTTTCTCGACGGCAGTCTACTACCTGCTGACGCCCGACAGCTTCTCCACGCTGCATCGACTGCGAAGCGACGAGCTATTCCATTTTCATCTCGGCGATCCCGTGACGATGCTTCAACTGCACGACGATGGCCGCGGCGAGACGATCATCCTGGGCCAGGACATTGTCGCCGGGCAGCAACTCCAGGTCGTTGTTCCCCGCGGCGCGTGGCAGGGGATGTTCCTCAACGACGGCGGCCGCTTCGCCCTGTTGAGCACGACCGTTGCGCCCGGGTTTGACTTCGCGGATTTCGAGGTGGGGAGCCGCGAGGCGTTGATCCTTCAATACCCATCTCACAGAGCGTTGATCGACCGATTGGCAATTGATTGACATTGCCCCCGGCCCGGCATACGATGGCTATGGAGCATCTTGCCGACAGTTGGAGCGAACACCGAGCGTCGTTGAGGCACAAGATCATGCGCGAAGTAGTTATCTATCCGGGGGAAAATGGATATTGGGTCGTCGAATGTCCGAGTCTGCCGGGCTGCATAAGCCAGGGAAAGACCAAAGAAGAGGCAATCATCAATATCCGTGAGGCGATCGCAGGCTGGATTGAAACCGCGCAGGCCCACGGGCAGTCCATTCCCGCGGAGACTTTCGATCTTCAGGTAATCGCCGTATGACCAAGCTGCCAGTAGTTTCTGGACGGCAGTTGGTTCAAGTGCTGGAACGGAGGGGCTTCGCATTCGACCGCCAGCGCGGGAGCCATATCATGCTCTTCCGTTCCGATCCGCCGACAACGCTTTCTGTGCCGGACCACCGTGAACTCGACCGTGGCACTCTCCGCGCGATTCTGCGACAAGCGGGGATTTCACCATCCCAGCTCTTGCAGTTGCTTTAGGGGCTCTGCCGTTCGCCCGGGCGGGGTATTTCGCCGCGCAGCCATTGTTCCGTCGTCTCGCCGAGCTTGACTTCGTTGACGCGGACGCTCAGCGGCGACCACTCGCGGGGTTGTTCGCCCTTCTTGATGACGACCAGGATCGCGTTTTTCTGCCATTGTCCGCAGAACTCGGGAATGGTCGGGCGGACGTTGCCGCGGACGGGGTCGGCCACGTACACGCGGCCGTTGAATACGCCGCGATAAACGACGAAGTGGTCGAAGCCCTTGAGCTTCAGCGGCACCACCAACGGAATCTTCGACTGCGAAAGCTGCTCGAACGACATCGTGCCGATCGACGACAGGTAGCCGAGCTCAACGGCCGCGCCGCAAGTCGGTGATCGACATGCCGTTCTTGATGCGATCCTTGACTTCGTCGACCGTCAGAACCTTCAGCATCGCTTCGAGAAGCTGCTTTTCGGTTACATTGTCCTCCCAGTAATAGCGGAGGATGGTGGCCACGGCCGCCGCGCCGCAGGAGTAGTCGTACTGCTGCATGACGACGTTGCGTCGCTTCAGTTCGAGCCAACTGGTGACGTAGCCCTCGAACGTATGCGAGGGATCCCGGATCGGCGCTCGCCGACCCACGGCTGCCGGAGCGGCGCTTGGCAGGACGGCCGCCGCCGCGGCGCCCAGCAGGCCGGCTATGCAACTGCGTCGAGAAATTCGCTGCACGGGCGTGCTCCTTTGTATATCGGGTGCGGCCGTTGGCTAGAAGGTGAACGTCAGGCCCAGCCGCGCGTCGGGCGCGTCGGGCGTCAGGCCAAGTTCGACAAAGGGCTCGATGTACCGGTTGCACGGCCGCGCGATCGTGGCGGCGAACCTCAAGGTGACCGGCTCCATCGCCAGCCCCGCGATGCGAACGCCATCCAGTTCCGGATCGGTGATGTACCAACCGGTCACAGAACTGCTCAGCGTGATCTTCTCGTTGACGGCGAAACCAATTCCAGCGCGGTAGTAGTATTGGTCGCCCGGCAGGATGTCGAAGCCTTCATACTCGCGGGCCAATCCGTGCCGGCTGCCAAAACCGTAAAACAGGATCACCGGATCGACAGTGTGGATGAACAGCACGTTCCAAAAGCCGTACACGAAACCCGTTCCCAGCATGGTGTTGGGCGGCTCGATAATGCCCTGCAACGGGCTGACATTCGCGGTGGGCGCGGTGATGCTGAACGTCGCCACGACGTCGGGATCATAACTGCATCCGCAACTCTTGTGGACCAGCCAATTCAGGCCGAAGCTGACGTCGCCGATGCCCCCCTGATTCGTGAAGTCGTCGAAGCCCGGATAGGAATTCTCGGTGTTCGACCAGCCGAAGGGGACGTCGGCAAAGGCTTGCAGGCGGTCGCAGATGCCGTATCGGACGTCGAACGGCGCAACCAGCAGCCGCCGCGTTTCCCGCGAATCCACGGCCGATATGATGCTTCCGCTTTGTGCCAGTTGCGTGTAGTCGTGAGTGAATATCAGGTACTGAAGGCCCACGTCGAACTGCCACTGGCCGGCGTGCAACAAGACGTCCTGCTTCCGCAAGAATTCGTGACTGCGGTCCGGAGGCTGTTCGCCGAACTTTTGCTCGGCGGCGGGTGTAGCCTTCTCGTCCGCGACCGGGAACATTTGCTGCGGCGGCGCCGGCTGCCTGGGAGGCAGCGTGGGTGCCGGAGGCGGGGCTATCGCTTGCATCGGCTGAGCCGCCGCTTCCGGTGGCGGCATCGGCTGAGCCATCGGTTCCGACACTGGCTGTATTGACTGAGCGGCCGCCATCTCGAAAACACTGCCCGGGGCCCAGTACGAATCCTGTGCCGCCAGGGCATAACCCGAGCCGAGCAGCACCACCGAGATGCCGATCGCCAGTTGCCACCATAGATGTCGAGGAGAGTATTTCTCGTCCATGATTCAGCCTTTTTAGAACTAGAGCGGGAGTTGAGGGTTCCGTTGCTGACCCGAGGTCGATCACGCCGGCACATCAGCCCACTTCGTAATAACCGTCGTTTTTTATCGTCGCCGCACCAGCCGTTGTCATCACGAAAAGCAGCATTCTCGGCAGGCGTGGCACTGCCGACGGTCGTTATGACCGAAACAATCGACAAGGTTTGTCAGGGGCCGGCACAGCGGCGTTGTGTACTGGCGGCAAATCCGTTGCTTTTGGCGCTACCCGCAGTATTGCTACAATCGTGCAATCCCGCAAAGTTTAACAGGCCGCGCCGGTTCCATATCTTATTGTAGGAGGCTCCTATCGGCGATTGCCCGCAAACGGCCGCAAGGTCGGGACCGTACAGAGTTTTGTGGCACGGGCTTCCCGCCCGTGAAAAACCACGGCCAAGATGGCCGTGCCACATCGTTTGACACAGAATTTCGTACGGTCCGCAAAATCGGCGACAGGACAGGGCCGATCAGTTTTCAATGTAGGGTGGAACTGTGCAAGCTTGTCCCACCCTACAACCCGAGTTGAAAAGTTGAGTGGACCCGGGCGTGCTGCCGTCGCCGACGGGCCGCAGAACCGTCACTGCCGTAAGAGTCGGTGACAGCCGCGAGGCTCCGCTGGCTGAGTGTAGCGGTTGTAGCGACTGATCGGCTGGTGCCGGAAAGACGGGTCTTTACGATTGTAGGATGTCTGCGGAAAAACCTTGTTCATCCGACTCTTCTGTTTCGATCACTTGTTCCTAGATATCTCAGCAAGCCGGCCCATGTCGGGCGACAGGGGATCGGTGGGGAAAAGCAACGGGCCTACGCACGAATGCGACGGCCGGTCGAAACTTACTACTTCTTTTTCAATGAGGAGTCGAGTGATGAGTCGTTCAAAATGGTCACCCCTGGTTGCCTCGCTGGCCGCTCTCGGCCTGCTGCTCTGCTACAACGTCGCGTGTGGCGAGAGCTTGGCTTCTGCGCCGACACCAGACACAAACACAACCACGGTATCCGCACCCACAGTCGTCCCAGACAAGGCGCCCTGCTGCGTGGAACAGTCGTGCAACGGCGAAATGTGCATCGACCGTCACTGGATCATCGACGTCTCGGCCGTCTGGCTGGCGCCGATCCAGTCGCAGCACTTTGCCACTGCCGGCATCGCTACGCTGGACAGGAATGCCCAACTCGACACGGTCCTGGAAGGCGTCCAGACGACAACCGATGACGACTTTACAGTCTCGCCGCGGATCGCCTTGGGCGTCCAGGGAGACTGCTGGGGCCTGGTGATTCGCTATTGGCGGCTGGAGACGGGCGATCTTGATTCCGCCTTCACCCCGGTCACCGGCGAAGGCGCCGAGAGCACGTCATGCTTTAAGGCGGAAACGCTCGACTTGGAAGTGACGCGGCTGCTGGACAAGCGCTGCAACGGCACCATGCTGCAAGTCTCGGGCGGCGTTCGTTACGCCCAATTGCAACAGGGTGCCGACTTGTCCTTCAGCGAAACCGGCGCGGCCGGCTTCTATCAAACCAGCGTCTTGGCAAAGAACGAGTTCAGCGGCGCGGGCTTCACCTTGGCCTTGCAGGGCGTCCGTCCGGTCAATTGCAGTTGTTTCAACCTGTTCTACAGCGTGCGGGGATCCGTCATGTTTGATCCCCACCAGACCGATTACGTCGCCACGCGAGCCGACTGGGTCGGCGCCGCGTCCGGCCACTCCTTCAACGATGCCGTGGCCGATAGCAATGCCACCCTCTTCATTGGCGAGCTTCAAGTCGGTGGACAGTGGAATCTGGCTCTGAAATGCGTGCCGGCCAACGCCTTCGTGCGCGTGGCCTTTGAATATCAATACTGGTGCACGTCGAACGGCGGAAACGCCGCGGCTTACTCCTACGCCGGTCCGATCGGCGGTCCCGTTGGCTTCGCTGTGGGCGAGTCAAGCGGCGACACCCACGTCAATCTGGTCGGTTTCAATATCGGAACCGGACTGACTTGGTAGGATGCCAGCGGAGAAAACCTGGGATCAGCTCCGGGTAAGGAATACTCAAAGAGAGGCCAAATGAAACGACGCCCCCTGCGTGATGCAGAGGGCGTCGTTATCGTTTTCGTACGGAGACGATTGCATTCAGACCATTCAAGCCGTCAGTGGCACTGGTCGTGATCCTTGTGGCGCCAATCACCACACATTCTCTGTCACTCGCCCGTGCCTTGCACTAAACTAGTGGGCATAGGCGATGGCACCGCCGCCGGCGACCGCGCCGACGACGATTCCACTATTACCGATGGGGGTGAAAACGCCAACACCGCTAGCGGCCACGGAGAGCGAGGCGCCGGCAGCGAGGGCGTTGCGCGTCGGACCGGACACGGCGACATAGCCGTTTGCCGAAGCGGCACCCGGCGCAACAGCGGACGAGAAGCCGCCGACTGCGGCGAAGCCCATGCCGCGGACTTGAGTGCCTTGAACGTCACTCATCTGCTGCATTCCGCTCAAGCCGAACGCCGCCAGGGTCGCATCGGGAACCTGGCCCGGGGTGGCCGCACTGGCCACACCCGCCACCAACGCCAGACAAACAACCGCGCATACCATCAGCAACGAACGCATAGCAACACTCCTTAACTAAGGTGGCAGTCCAGTTCCTTCCGTGGGCGACATGCCCCGAAAGGCTGAACCGCGAGTTTTGCGTCGCTTATCCCATCCGCCTTCCGCTCCCCTCAGGATAAACGGCGTGTGAAAAACACGAAGTACGTGGAAGCGATTATCGCGGATATTACAAAAATGATAGCGCCGATCCTTTCGCAAACCATCGGTAATATGCTGAAGATGCTATCCTGATAATCCCTAACCCATACGAGTTAACCCAGATGGTGCAGTGTACTCATGAATGCCACCCGCTTCGGATCGCGTTTCCTGTTACGCTGGCGCGGCGATCGTCTGTCCACTGCGATGAATTGACATGATTCCCGCCGCCCAATACGATGAGGGCATGTGGCGCGACAGCTTAAGACAACTTGCCGAACGTCTGCTGGCGGGCAGCCTCTCGCTCGATGATTTCGTCGGCAGCGTTGGGCGATCCATGGTCGCCGACCTTAGCGTGGCCAAGTTGGATCTCGATCGCTCGCGGCGTTGCGGCTTCCCCGAGGTAATCTTCGCCCCGGGCAAGACTGTACCCGTATTGGAGAGAGTCTTTGCGACGTTGCTCGAGCACGGCGGCGACGTGCTGGCGACGCGAGTCTCACCGGAACAGGCCGCCGAACTGCTGCCGAAGTTCCCGACCGGACATTACAACGCCGTGGGGCGAACCTTCAGAATCGACCACCCTGGGTTGGAAGGGCTGGGCACTTCAGTGCCCAGTGGAGAGCCCGACCAGCAAGAACCGTTCGATGAACATCGCGGGAAAGTCGTAATCGTCACCGCGGGCACGAGCGACCAGCCTGTGGCCGAGGAGGCCCGCGAAACGGCCCTTTGGAGCGGGGCCGAGGTGACGTTGATTCAGGACGTGGGCGTGGCCGGCCTGCACCGCCTGGCTGCCAATCTTCCATTGCTGGAAGATGCCGACGCCGTGGTGGTCATCGCCGGCATGGAAGGGGCGCTGCCGAGCGTAGTGGGCGGATACGTCGCTTGCCCGGTAATCGCCGTACCGACCAGCGTCGGCTACGGCGCCAGTTTTGGCGGCATTGCCGCCCTGTTGGGAATGCTCAATAGTTGCGCCTCGAACGTGACGGTCGTGAACATCGACGCCGGTTTCAAAGGCGGCTACGTCGCCGGGCTGATCGCAAAGAACGTAGCCCGGCAGCGAGGCACCAAAGGCTAATCTGCTACCCTCGCCGCTGTGTGCCACTGCTTGGAACAAGCAGTGCCGGGGCGGCGGCTCGTGCTCGGCACTGCTTCTGCGAAGCAGTGGCACATGGCGACGAGGAGCATGGCCCAATCTACGCCGTGCGCCCTCGCCGCATGAGCGCGACTCTCGCCTGCGAAGCCAATGACATGTTGCTCCTGTCGGCGGCGATCTGGCGGAGTTTGGCGATTCCCTTTTCTGTCGCCACGGCCCCCAAAATCTGAACGCTGAGGCGTTTGGCGGTGTCGTTGCCGGCGTCGAAATGCGCCAACACCGCATCTTCGACCATCGGGCCCATGCGTTCCAGGCAATGGGCGGCTCTCCCGTTCGTTGGATCGGAGAGCAACGCCACCAACGGCTCGACCGCGCGGGCATCCTTGTGCTGTTCGAGAACGCCGATGGCACAACTGCGAACCATGATATTGGAATCTTTCAGCGCACCGATGGCGATCGGCACAATGTCGCCCGTGCTCCAGACGGTGAGCGCCGCCAGGCTCCCGGCTCGCACGAAGACGTCGGAGTCGTTGACCAGCGACTCCAGGGCCTTGCTGATTTCCTCGCGCAACTCCTTGGGCTGCGCCTGCGCAAGACGCATGACCGCAAATCTGCGACGGCTGACGTCGGACGAGCGCAACTCGGCGAGATTGACGCGATAAAAGTCGGGATCGCCAGGGTTTTCGGCGCCCGGCGGAGACGCGCCGGGGCCCATCGGCGGCATGGGGAAACGTCCCATCCGCGGCCCGACGCGTCCCATCGGGCCGATGTCGGGAGGCATCGGCTCGCCGCTGGGACCAGTCGGCTCGGCGGCGGAATGCTGCTGTTCCGCGCTCGGCCGCGCCGGATGGCCGCCAGGCAGCAACTCTTCGGCCGCCGAACGCATGTCGTCGGCGTCGGAATCGGGATTTTGCGGCCAGCCGGGTGGCGCGTTGCTCGTTCGCTGCTGCGGCGGTTGGTAAGCGACCGGCGGCCCGTCGCGCATCCACTTGCTCGCAATTCCACACACGCAGAGAACCAGAAGGACCAAGGGCGATGCGCCGAGGTAGAGAAAGTTGAACACCGGCAAGAAGCCGTGCTGGCAAATCAGCCTCCACGTGGCCGCAAGCAGGACGGTCAGCAGACAGGCGCCGAAGCAGATGCCGATGCCCCAGAGGATGCCAAGAACCAATGCGACTGCGTTTTCGGGCGACATTCCGAACATGGGGGGAATTGGGTGTCCGCACAGGCCCGCTACGACCAGGATTCCGAACACTACGGCCAAGACCGCTCCGAACACGCCGGTGCCCACTGCAATCCTCACGGCCGCGGGACCTAACGCCGGGCCCTTACGCTTGCGGCGTGTCGGAACCGGAAACACCAGGCCCACGCCTGCAAGCATTGCGCCGGCGATGGCGAGGATGACGAAGAGCACGGACAGACCCGTGGCGAAGAACAGCAGGATGGCGACGAACAATAACCCCAACGACACGACCGCCACCGCGGCAGTCAGCTTGCGTTCCAGCAACCGCTGCCAGACGGAGCTGCCGGGCGAAGGGCCGCGTCGCGCCGCCACCGGCCTGAGAGGCGCCGCCCCCATCGGCAAGAACGAGCCAACCTGCAACGGATCGCCTTGCTCCGGCCGCGCGACGGACGGCCCGTTGGCCGGGCGTTGATTGAATCCGAGCGGTGTGCTCGTCGCAGCGGGAGGTTCGGCGGGCGCCAGGCTTAGCACGATCGGCTCTTCCAGGCCCTCCGCCGGCTGGGCTGCCGGCACCGTAAACGCCTTCTGGCACTGCCGGCAGCGAACCTGCTTGCCCGCCAATTCCGGCTTCAGCACGTACGTTTTGCCGCAGTGGGGGCAACGAATCGACTGAGCCATTGCAACACCCTCGCACGACGACTAAGAAACCAAACGACCAGTCCCCTTAGTTTAGCCGACAGGTTCTGAGTGTCAAGACTGGTCGGCATTCCAGGTCAATTGACCCGCCCCCGGCGGGCGTCTAAGCTGAAAGTCTATGAAGTACCGATTCACGTTGATTGCGGCAATCTTCCTCGTCTTTGCCGGCAGCATGGTGGCGCAGCGACGAATCGACGTGCCGATCAACCCTGCAGCTTCCCCCCGCTGGCAATGCCGGCGGATCGTCTCGATGGCCCCCAGCATTACCGAAACGCTCTATGCCCTGGGGCTTGGAGATCGGGTGGTGGGCGTGGGGCGCGATTGCCACTATCCGCCGGAAGTCGAAAACGTCAAGAAGACCGGCAACGTCGGGGGCTACTACGATCCCAACCTCGAAGTTATCGTGGCCCTAAAGCCCGATCTGGTGATTATGCTGGAAGAACAGGCCCTGGCGCTGCCGAATTTCGAAAAACTCGGGCTGGAAACGCTGGCCATTTCCCACCAGACGGTGACGGGAGTCATCGAATCGTTCGGCACGATCGGCGGCAAATGCGGCCGCGGGCCCGAGGGCCGCCAAATGGCCCGCGAGTTGCAGAATCGCGTCGATCGCATCCGCCAGCAGACGCAAAATCTGCCGCGTCCGCGCGTGCTCTTTGTGCTCGATCGCACGCACGGCTGCGGCCATCTGTCCGATCTCTACGTCGCCGCCGACGATAATTACATCGACACGATTATCGACTGGGCCGGGGGAAAGAACGCCTATTCGCGGCGGGGCGTTCGCTACCCCGTCGTTTCGACCGAAGGCATCTTGGGCCTGAATCCCGACGTGATCGTCGATCTCGTGCAACCGGGCCTGGTGCGGCAATTTGGCCGCCAGACCCTGCTGAGCGATTGGAACGACGTGAAGGGCGTGAACGCCGTCAAGAATGGCCGCGTGCTGATCTTCGACCAGGACTACGCCTGCGTTCCGGGGCCGCGGTTCCTCCGGTTGGTCGAGGATTTGGCCCGGCAGATTCATCCCGAGGTGGATTGGAGCAACGCCCTTCTGGAGTGCGGCGATTCATCGCCGCTTTTCGTCAAACGATGCAATACCGCCGCAAAGGAAGAAAGCGGCGATAAATCGCCGCACTCCAAGAGCGTCCGTCCACCATGCGCAACCTGAACACCAACATCGTGCTCGAAGCCCGCAAGTTCTCGTGCCATATCGGGGGCAAGCCGATTCTGCGCGACGTGTCGTTGCAGATTCGCCGCGGCGAGTACATTTCGATCGTCGGTCCGAACGGGGCTGGCAAGACGACGCTGCTGAAGGCGTTCGACCGGATGATGATCGGCGAGATTTCGGGCGAGCTCGACATCTGCGCGATCCCCTGGCGGGACTGGAAGCAATCGGACCTGGCGAAGCTGGCGGCGTTCGTGCCGCAGGCCGACAGCCGCGCCATGCCCTTCACGGCCGAGCAATTCCTGCTGATGTGCCGCTATCCGTACATGAGCCCCTTCGCCACGATTCGGGCCGCCGATCGCAAGGTGGTGCGGGAGGCGATGGTGGGCACCGGCACGACCGACTTCGCTCAGCGCCGCATGGACACGTTGAGCAGCGGCGAGCGGCAGAAGGTCTACATCGCCGCCGCGCTCGCCCAGGGCGCCCATATCTGGCTGCTCGACGAGCCGACCACCTTCCTCGATTATCACCATCAGGCCGACATCCTTTCGCTGGTGGCGCTGGCGAACAAGGAGTTCGACGTGACGGTGGTGGCGGTCACGCACGATCTGAACCACGCCGTGTTGGAGAGCGATCGGATCATCGCGTTGCGCGAGGGCGAGTTGGCGTTCTACGGTACGCCCGATCTGATTATGAAGCCGGACGTGCTCGAGCGCGTCTACGGTGCCTCGCTTCTGCTGGTCGATCATCCCACGTCGGGCTTGCCGATGATCGTGCCGCGGATGACACCCGAACAGGACAAGGAGCTGGCCAAGTGGCGAGCGACGGCACAAGAGAAGATGAAATAGCTTTCGGCTGGAAGCTCGGCGTGTTCGCCGGCCTGGCGGTGTTGGCCGTGGCCTGGGCGCCGTTCTGGGGCATGGATCGCATCCCTTTTAGCGCGCTGTGGGGCAACGTGGACGACCCCGCCAAGATCGACGTCCTCTGGAAGCTGCGCATCCCGCGGGTGCTGATGGCGTTTCTGGCCGGAACCGCGCTCTCGACCAGCGGCATGGTCTTTCAGGCGATGTTCCGCAACCCGCTGGCCACGCCGTTCACGCTGGGCGTCTCCAGCGGGGCCGCCCTGGGCGCCGCCATCGCCATCCAGTTCGGCTGGACCTTCGCCCTGTTCGGGCTTTCCAGCGTGTCGCTCGCGGCCTTCGCCGGCGCCGTGCTGTCGATCGCGCTGGTCTACCTGATGACCGCCCGCAGCCGGCAGGGATCGTCCGCCGCCACGATGCTGCTGGCGGGCGTGGCCATCTGCTTCTTTTTTTCCAGCATGATCCTCTTCCTGCAATACATGAGCGATTTCACCCGCTCCTTCCGCATGTTGCGCTGGACGATGGGCGGCCTGGAGGCGATCGTTCAGTTCCGCGACGTCCTGGGCGTGTTTCCCTTCGTGGCCTCCGGCTGCCTGATCGTCTGGTATCTGCTGCACGAATTGAACCTGTTGACGACCGGCGAAGAGTTCGCCTTCAGCCGCGGGGTGAACGTGAACCAGACGAAGCTGCTGTTGTTCCTCAGCGTGTCGTTGATGGTGGGAGCGGTGGTGGCGGTGTGCGGCCCGATCGGATTCGTGGGGCTGATGGCGCCGCACATCTGCCGGTTGATGGTTGGTCCCGATCACCGCCGTCTGTATCCGGCCACGCTGTTGTTCGGCGGCGCGTTCCTGGTGATCTGTGACACGGCGTCGCGGATGGTGATGGCGCCGACGGAGTTGCCGGTCGGCATCATCACGGCCCTGTTGGGCGGCCCGTTCTTCCTCTGGCTGCTGCTGGCCCGCCGGCAGGATTTCGGCACGGTGTGACGGGGCGGGACTGCCCCGCAAGGCCCGGTTGCTCATTGGGCGTTTCTGACCTATAATTTAGGGTTGCAGGGGTTGCGCGGAAATGCAGCCCGATCTGAGGGTTCCGATGTCCCGTTGAAAAAGGAGTGTTCCCATGAAGACCATTTTTGCCGCAATCGTCGTGGTCCTGCTCCTGGGTTCGACCGCTTATGGACAGTGGTACTATGGGCCGAGAGCCGTCTACTATCCGGCCGTGCCGTTTTATGGGTATGCGGCTCCGGTGTACGCCTATCCGGCTCCGGTCTACACATATCGTGTACCGGTGGTCGCCCCGTCTCGCTACGTTGCCTATGCTCCGGTGGTATCCACGCCGGTCGTCGCGCCAATGCCCGTTTGGTACGGACCGCCGGGAGTGGTCGTCCGCAGCAAAGTGTACATCCCGGGGTGCCCGGTGCGGAACGTCGTTAGGGCGGTGCTGCCGTAAGATTGTTGAACCGCGGATAATCGGCGCAGCTCCGTTTGTTTCATCTTGGAAAAGTCGCGTCGGCAAACGCCCCGCGACTGCGGTCGCGGGGGCGCAAACGCGGCAATCTTCCTCCGCGAACGCAGTCGCGGGGCGTTTTGTGACACTGTTTGTCCCACATCAGCCGCCGGCAGCAATCGCTTCACGAATTCCACGCTTTCTGGTATCCTGACGGTATGAGCACATTTATCCCACGGGCCGTCGCACGTTTCGCTTTTGCACTGGTCGCGGCGGCATGGTTGCCGGGCCAGGCCGTGGCGGCGATCGAGGAGCCGAAGCCCGCCTCGCCCGCCCCCAAGGCCCCCGCCTCTTCCGAGCGAATCGCCAAGCTCGTCCGCCAGTTGGGCGACAAAGACTACTACGTGCGTCAACGGGCGCAAGACGAGCTGGCCAGTTTGGGGCTCGATGCCATCGAAGCCCTTGAAGTCGCCACGACCGACGAGGATGCAGAAATCGCCGCCCGGGCAAGATACCTGCTGCGTCTGATGCGCGTCGAGTGGACGATGGAGAGCGATCCGCCGGAAGTCAAGAAGTGTCTGCGCGACTACGAGAGCCTGGACGCCCGATCGCGCGAGGCGCGGATGCGGACGCTGGCCGGTCTGCCCGACGCAAAGGGCGTCGCCGCCTTGTGCCGGCTGGTGCGATTCGACAAGTCGTCGCAACTCTCGAAGACCGCCGCCACGGCGTTGCTGCTTCGCGGCAAGACCGCCAATCCGCCTTGTCCCGCCGCGATCGAGATCGTTCACAAGAGTTTGCAGGGCTGCAAGCGGCCGGGCGCCGTTTGGCTCTTGACCTGGACGCGGCTGGCCGCCGATCCGCAGGCGGCGATGGCCGCAGTGGCGAAAGCTCGTCGATGCCGAGTTGGCCGTGCTGCGGCAAACGCCCGAGGAGTCCAGCCCCGAGATTGCCGCCTATCTGATTCGCTTCCAGGTGGCCTGGCTGCGGAAGCTCGGCAAGAACGAGGAGGCCATCGCGGCGATCCGGCCGACTGGCCGACCTGGAGCCCGGCGACTCGGAGTCGGTGGCCGATTTGCTCGCTTGGCTGATCGACCAGAAGGCGTGGAAGGTGGTCGATAAGCTGACCGAGCGGTTCGCCCCGCGTTTCGCGGCCGAGCCGGTTCTGCTTTACTCGTTGGCCCAGGCGTGCGCCGAGCGCGGCGAGAAGCAGCGTGCGGAGGAGACGGCCCTGCGCGCGTTTCACCTGCACCCCGGCAAGCAGGAGGAGCAGTTGGTCCATCATTACGCCGTGGCGCAGCAACTCCGCGACCGCGGCCAGTTCGCCTGGGCGCGGCGCGAGTACGAGCACGTGATCGGCCAGGGCAGCGAGGAAGAAGAGCTGACCGTGATGTCGCGGATCTACCTCTCCGAAATGCTCCACGAGCAGGGCCAGGATCTCGACGCCGCCGGCGCGCTCGACAAGCTCGTCCGCGCCATCGACGCCGGCAAAGTGACCGAGGCCATGCTCTTCGGCCGCGAGATCAGGGACGTTCGCTCCAGGCTTCCCTATTTCTACGCCTGTCATTGGGAAACGAAGAACGACGCCGTCAAGCAGCAAAAATATCTCGACAAGGCGCTCGAAGTCAATCCCGAGGACATCGACGCGCTGATCGCCTGCTACCACCTTCCCCACCAGCCGGCCGCCTATCATAAGAAGATCGTCGGCCTGGTCGAAAAGGCCGCGGCGAAGCTGCATCAGGCGATCGCGGTCGATCCCGACAGCCCTTCGATGTACAACCAATATGCCTGGCTGGTCGGCAACACGGAGGGCGATTTCGATGAGGCCGTGCAGCTGCTCGCGGAAGTCGCTGGAGTTGCAGCCCGAGGAGGGCGGCTACTACGACACGCTCGCCCACGTCTATTTCGGCAAGGGCGATTACGAAAACGCCGTCAAGTACCAAACCAAGGCCGCGCAGCTCGATCCCCATTCCGGACTCATCCAGAAGAAGCTCGCCGTCTTCCGCAAAAAGCTCGAGGAGAAAAAGAAGAAGTGAAGTCGCTTTCCGTGTGTGGAACCGAACTCCGGTGCATCGATCGCGGACAAGGGCGACCGGTGCTCTTTGTGCATGGTTTTCCGCTCGACCATACGATGTGGGCCGCGCAGATCGAGGCGATTTCTCAGCAATGTCGCGTGATTGCCCCCGATCTCCGCGGATTCGGCCGCAGCGCGGGCGGAAAAGGGGACAGGCCCAATTTGCCGGAACGGCCCGAAGGGTGCTGCACACAAATTGGACCTGTCCCCTTTTCCATGGAGCAGTTCGCCGACGATCTGGCCGCGTTGCTCGACGCTCTGGGAATTCGCGAGCCGGTGGTGTATTGCGGGCTGTCGATGGGCGGGTACATCGCTTTTCAATTCTGGCGGAAGTATGCCGCGCGATTGCGGGGGCTGGTGCTTTGCGACACCCGCTCGGCCGCCGACACGCCCGAGGCCGCCGCCGCCCGCCGCGTCATGGCCGATCGCGTGCTGAAGGAAGGCCCCGCTCCGCTGGTCGAAACGATGCTGCCGCGTCTGTTCTGCGAGACGACGCGGCAGCAGCGGCCGGAGGTGGTCGAGGGTTTGCGGCGGGTGATGATGGCCAATTCGCCCCGCGGCATCGCCGCCGCCGCCCTGGGAATGGCCGAGCGGCCCGACATGACGGCGTCGCTTACGGAGATTCGCTGCCCCACGCTGGTCGTCGTCGGCCAGGATGACGTGATTTCGCCGCCGGCGGAGATGCGCGGAATCGCGGAGGCGATTCCAGGCGCCAGGTTCGTCGAGATTCCCGCCGCCGGCCACATGTCGCCGCTGGAGAACCCCGCCGCCGTGAACGCGGCGATCGTCGAGTTTCTGGCGACACTGTAGTCCGCCGCACTTGGCGGACTGAAAGTGCCGCCCTACATTGGGTTTCCGCCCAGCATTAGAAATCTGAGAAGCCGGCCTAAAAATCCGCGCTGCCCGGCGTGCGGGGGAAGGGGATCACGTCGCGGATGTTCGCCATGCCGGTGATGAACAGCAGAATGCGTTCCAGCCCCAGCCCGAACCCGGCGTGCGGCACCGTGCCGTAACGCCGCAGGTCGAGATACCACCAATAGCCTTCGGGATCGAGGCCCTGTTCCTTCATTCGTTCTTCCAGCACGTCGAGCCGCTCCTCGCGCTGGCTGCCGCCGATGATCTCGCCCACCTTCGGCACCAGCACGTCCATCGCGCGAACCGTGCGGCCGTCGTCGTTCACCCGCATGTAAAACGGCTTGATCGTGCGCGGATAGTCGTAAAGGATGACCGGCTGCTTGAAGTGCTTTTCGGTCAGGTATCGCTCGTGCTCGGCCTGGAGGTCGTTGCCCCAGGCGACGGGAAACTCGAACGTCTCGCCCGATTTCGTGAGCACGTCGATCGCCTCGGTGTACGAAACGCGGAGAAACTCGCTATTGAGAATATGCCGGATCG
Source organism: uncultured Planctomycetia bacterium (assembly GCA_963719005.1). Classification (GTDB taxonomy): domain Bacteria; phylum Planctomycetota; class Planctomycetia; order Pirellulales; family Thermoguttaceae. The sequence goes on along the minus strand of CAVRAR010000005.1, from coordinate 323,935 downwards.
TTTCCAGCACGGTCTTGTCGATGCGGTCGTTGAAGAACTGCATGTCTTCTGGGCATTTTTCCAGCACGTCGCGGAAGATGCGTTTCAGCAACCCTTCGGCCAGTTCCATGTCGCCCCAGAGATCGCAAAAGGCCACCTCGGGCTCGACCATCCAGAACTCGGCCAGGTGGCGGGGCGTGTTGCTGTTCTCGGCGCGGAAGGTGGGGCCGAACGTGTAGGTCTTGCCCAGCCCGCAGGCGAAGATTTCGGCTTCAAGCTGCCCGCTGACGGTCAAGATACGCCGGGCGGTTGAAGAAATCGAGCGAGGAATCGACCGCCGCCTTGCCGCCTTTCTCGGGCTCCTTCTTCGGCACGTTGCTCAGGTCGAGCGTGGTCACTTGGAACATCGCCCCGGCCCCTTCGCAATCGCTGGCGGTGATGATTGGCGTGTGGACGTAGAGGAAGCCGCGTTCCTGGAAGAACTGGTGGATCGAATTGCACACGCAATTCCGCACGCGGGCGACGGCGCCGAAGGTGTTCGTCCGCGGCCGCAGATGGGCGATTGTGCGGAGGAACTCGAACGAGTGCCCCTTCTTCTGCAACGGATACGCAGCGACGTCGGCCATGCCGTGAACCGTGACGGCCGTTGCCTGAACCTCGGTCGCCTGCCCCTTGCCCGGCGACGCCTTCACCAAGCCGGTGACGCTCACGCTGCAACCGGGCGAGAGCCGCTTGATCTCCGATTCGTAGTTCGGCAGTCCGGCTTCGGCCAAGCACCTGGATATTGCCGAAGCAGGAGCCGTCGTTGATTTCCAAGAAGCTGAAGCCGGCCTTCGAGTCGCGTCGCGTGCGAATCCAGCCTTGCAGGATCACTTCGCGGCCAACGGCTTCAGGCGAACGTGCGGCGGCAACGGAGAGGATGTCGGGCATGGTAAGGAGTCAGGGTTCAGGGGGCAGGGTTCAGCGTTTAGCCGCCGCGTCCACGCGGCGTTTCCCGAGGGGTGGGCGGTTCACCGCCCACTTGGCCCGCGGCAAACCGCCGATTATACCGGAAATGGGGGTCGCTACCAGTGCAACGGCTCTTGTCGGGAGTGTCGTCCCGACGCATAATAGAGGGGAGTCTGCTTTCTTCCGCGCGGGGATTGAACCAATGAGTTACGCGACCCAAATCGCCGCCGACGGCTGGACCGCCGTCGATCTGGTCGAGCGATTCGGGGCGATCCCGCTCCAGCGCATCGTCCAAGATCCAGCGCCGGGGATGGCCACGGAACAAGATGTGATTGATCTCGACGAGCACGAGGACCGGCTTTGTGAGTTGATCGACGGGACTTTAGTGGAGAAAACCGTGGGCGCTTATGAATCGTACCTGGCAGTCGCCTTGATCTGTCTGCTCGGAGATTTCGTCAAGCGGAACAATCTGGGCATTGTACTCGGAGAAGCCGGGATGATGCGGCTTGCCCCGGGCCTGGTGCGAATTCCCGATGCGTCGTTCATCTCCTTGAACCGCCTGCCCGACAGGCGCATGCCTCGCGAACCAATCCCTGATCTGATTCCGGACTTGGCCGTCGAAGTCATCAGCCGGCGCAACACTCGCCAGGAGATGGACCGGAAACTCCAGGACTATTTCACGGCCGGCGTGCGGCTGGTTTGGTACGTCTACCACACCCCGCGGCGCGAGGTCTACGTGTACGTCAGTCCGACCGAATACTCGGTTGTCCGCGAAGGCGAAACGCTCGACGGCGGCGCGGTGTTGCCCGGGTTTCACGTGGCGCTGGCCGATCTGTTCGCCGAGCCGGCGGGGCCGAAGGAATGAGAGCGGCGAGTGTTGGTGTAATTGATCGCAAGGAGAAACCTGCCATGACCGTTGAAATCCCTTCTGACTTTCAGCAGTTTGTTCACAGCGTAATCGACGCCGGCAGCTATAAGAACGAAACCGAGGTGGTCGGCGAAGCCCTTCGCCTCTTGCAGGAGCGGCAGCGGCGGATCGAAGAATTGCGACGCGAAATTCAGCCGGCATTGGATCAACTCGACCGAGGCGAGGGGATCGAGTTGGATGACGCCGGGTTGGATGCGTTCTTTGAAGACATCAAGGCCCGCGGTCGGGCGGAATTGGAGGCCGAGCGAAAATCGCAATGACATTGTTGGTCAGCAACACCTCGATTTTTCCAGTTTCAGACCTTCGTACCCTTCCCCTTGGGAGAGGGTTAACGTGGGGGCAGCAGCGGGAAACGTGCTACCATGTCGTCCCTGGGTAGAGAATCCCAAGTGATGATGATGCGCTTCGCGGCAGGGATTGTCTAGATCAAGAATTGGGCCACCCGAGTAATTCCGAGAATGCGCGGCAGCATTTTGGCTACTCCTCGTCCGCAAGAGAAGCATCCGCATCACCAATGACGGACTCCCACGTGCGTTCGGTAAACTCGGAGACTTCGTCCGGCATGTGCTCGCTTTGCCAGTATTGTTGCTCTTCTTCCGGGACAGGGGGGATTTCCAACACCTTTCCCCCGTGTGATTCCAAAAAACCTTTTACCGTCTCCGATTCCACGATCTCACGTATTCTGCCGAGATCGACACGGAAAAACTCCTTGCGACTAGCAGCTTCTGTCTTATTGACGCGCTGCTTGTGTAGTTCCCGATGTAGCGTGGTCTCAAGCGTGGGGACGTCTTCGCACCAAATCATCATTTGCACTTGAAAGGGAAATGGCACCGATGCTCCGCTAAGTTCCCTAACGCGTTCCTCCCTATCTTCCCGCCTCGTCATGCCAACTTTGAAGACGCCGTCGCCAAACGAGCCTTTGTTGGAAAGCACGTAGACGTGGCCTGCTTTCGTCAACTGCGCCTGCGATATTGCGCACTGGTTGTTTTCTTCGGCCTCCCTTTGCTTTTCTTCGGCTTCCTTCTGTCTCTCTTCAGCCTCCTTCTGTTTTTCCTCAGCCTCCCTCTGTTTCCTTACCGCCTCCATCCGTCTTTCTTCAGCCTCCTTCAATTTCCGCTTGTAGGACTCAACTTCAGCGCTGTGCTCGTCTTTTGTTGCCCGGAGAGCTTTTTCGAAGGCTGCACGCAAGACAGCCACAGCCTTTTCTGCGTCTTCCGTTCTTCGCCGTGCATCTTCCGTGCTTCTCTGCGCGTCCTCCGTTCGTCGTTGCGCATCCTGCCTGTTTTGTTCTGCGGCTTTTTTCTCTCTTTCGGTATCCTTAATCTTCTTCGCCCTCTCCCGTTCCAGTCTTTCGTCCTCTCTGGCTCGCGCCTTGATGCGTGCTTCCTCCTCGCGGGCGAACTGGGCCCGGACAGCCTGCTCGAACCCCTTTTGTAGATTCTGGATGAGCTCCTTTTCCATTTCCTCCGGCACGTCAAAGCCGATGTCTCGGCAAGACCCAATCACTTTCAAGAGCCCTTGTTTGCACGTTGAGAAGTTGCTTGCGTTCAGTTTGTTGCCTATCCAGGTCACGTTCTCTTTCAGATAGCGTTCCGCCAGCTCATTCGCTTTTCCATCAATTTCGTTTTGGCGTTGAATGATGGTGGCATGGTCCCGCTCCGTTTTCTTGAGTTGGACGGACAGATTGAAGCAATCCCGTTTCAAGCCGTCGTTTTCCCGCATCATGCTGTCATATTGGACGTTGTCGCATTAAATGCCACTATATCTTCGTCGAGTTTAGCCCTCCGTGCTTGGACAACTTTTGCCTGTTGTGATATGTCGGCCAATTGTGACGCTACGCGATCTTCTCCATTCTTAAGGGATTTGCGTTCCTTCTTTAGGAGAGACACGTACGCGTAGTACCAGATTGCCAATCCAGATGCGGCAGCAATGGCGCCGGCGAGAAAGACGATGACGTAGTCCATGCGACACCCCAGAACAGTCAGAAGCTATTGCGTATTGCTATAATCGATGTGGTAGTGTCTTGAACCAATTGGAAATGGAAATTCTCGGTCGCCTGGGTTAGAATCTTCCCCCAGACGAGGAGAATTTCATGAGTGGACAACGACGACATTTCGGCACGGACCAGAAGGCTGCCATTCTCAAGAGGTATCTGGTCGATAAAGTGCCCATCTCGGACCTCTGCGACGAGTACGGGATCAAGCCGAACCAAATCTACGCCTGGCAGAAAATCCTGTTCGATAACGCTCCGGCCGCCTTTCACCCGGTCGCCAAACGCGAAGCCAAGAGGCTTTCCGCCCAGGAGGAGGAAGTCGCCCGACTGCGGGCCAAGCTCGTTCAGAAGAACGAGGTCATCTCCGAACTGATGGAGGAGAACGTCCGCGCAAAAAAAGAGAATGGGGAACTCTAAACGGACGTTGGGTTCCCCACGACACTCGCGATGAAGTGGTCGATTACGTGCGCCGTTGGAACGAGCGCACGGAGATTCCCGCCAGAAAGTTCGTGGCTTGGCTGGGCATTGGCCAGAGCAAGTTCCACGACTGGAAGGATCGCTACGGCAAGCGGAACGAACACAACGGCTGGGTGCCGCGCGACTGGTGGCTCGAAGATTGGGAGAAGCAGGCCATCATCCGCTTCTCCTTCGAGTATCCACTGGAAGGCTACCGGCGTTTGGCGTTCATGATGCTCGACCGCGACGTGGTGGCCGTCAGTCCCAGCAGCGTCTATCGCGTATTGAAGGCGGCGGGCCGCATCGGGCGCTCGACGAACAAGCCGTCGAAGAAAGGCACGGGCTTCCAACAGCCGCAAAAACCCCATGAACACTGGCATATCGACATCAGCTACCTCAACATCCACGGCACGTTTTACTACCTGACGACGATCCTCGACGGCTACAGCCGCTACACCGTGCATTGGGAGATTCGCCGCTCGATGACCGAGCAAGATGAACTGACGATCCTGCAACGCGCGCGGGAGAAGTTCCCCAAGGAGACGCCGCGGATCATCAGCGACAATGGGTCGCAGTTTTTGGCGAAGGACTTCAAAGAGTTCATTCGCATCTGCGGGATGACGCACGTGCGCACCAGCCCGTACTATCCGCAGAGCAACGGCAAACTGGAGCGATTTCACGGGAGCATCAAGGGCGAGTGCCTGCGGCCGGGCACGCCGATCTCGCTGGAGGATGCCATCCGCATTGTGGCTCGTTACGTGGAGCACTACAACGAGGTGCGATTGCACAGCGCGATTGGCTATGTGGCGCCGGCGGACAAATTGGCGGGCCGTGAGGCGGAGATCTTCGCAGCCCGCGATCGCAAACTGACGGAGGCCCGCGAGCGTAGAAAGGAGCAGCGAGAGGCGGCCCGTTTGCGGACGGTTGCCTGATCGAAAGAAGGACGTTACGATGAGAGACGACCTGGGCGGAGGATAGGGCTCCGGTGGGAACCGACCCGAGCGCCGCCCCAGGGGTTGTGAGCGAGGTCCGGGCGGTGGTTCTGCTGCCGCCCACCTCCCTCGCTTACAACACCAAAGCGAAAAATCCAAGCACTACCAACCAACTTCAACACCCGGACGATCCTAGCAAGCCAATCGAAGTTTCCATTTCACGCTGAACCAAGACAGTAGCAGCCCTCTGCGCCACACTTTCCGCATTTAGCGGGCCTAAAGAATACCTCCTTGCGTCCGCGGCCGCGAACACCGCATCGGTGGCACAGCCCCGCCACCTCTGAATCCAACCGCGTTCGGAAAAAAAGGCGAAACGTGCCGGCTTCTTGCTGCCGGTGGATCAGGCCCAGTTCTTCCCACAGATCGATGATCTTAACGGCGTCTTCTTGAGTTACGCCGAGTTGTGTGCCAAGGTCGCGCTGCAGCGCTCCAGGCTGCGTTTCAAGATGGTTCCATAGTGCATGGGCAACGTTCTCGCGATTGCGTGCAGCTTCGATTGCCGACAAATAATTGTTCTCATGTTGTGCGAGAAGCCGGTTAGATTTAATGAACTCAAAAAGCGACTCGATCGCAGCGTGTTCAAACAGAGGCGGCGCATACCTGCAAATCGTGGTAAACGCCAAAAGGGTTGGAATCTCCGGCGTCATTTCCCTTTTTTTCCGAAATTGAATCGCTGGGACTATGTGCGGAAATGATTCAACGCAGACTGAGAAGACCGCTGGGAACTCGCGGTTCTCCACCATCGCACGGATCGACCGTTCGGCATCGATGCAGGCAACGTGATCGGCTTCCAACTCGGCGATCTTCATCCCGTGTTTCCGCGATTTGTGGGGAAGAGACTGGTTCGGCGACCGACCACCGATTCTACCACAGCTAGGGGGCGAATCAACTGTCTCGGCGCGGCGGGAAAAGTGAAGGGGACGGAGGAGGTTGTCGGAGAAACCTCTCGAAAAACGGAAAATGTCTTGGCGACAACTTCCTCCGTCCCCCCCCACTCCGCGAGCGCTCACGTGATCTTCGCGGCGCATTTCCGCAAATACGCGATGCTCTCCCGCGCGAGACGCTCGACGCCGGGGGTGAAGTCGCCGGGCTCGACGGAGACCCAGCCGCGATAGTCGATCTCGGTTAGGGCCTTCATGATCGGCACGAAATCGAGCTTGCCGAAGCCGGGGCCTTGACGGTTCGGATCGTTGGCGTGGAAATGGACGAACAACTTGCGGTACTTGTGAATGATTTCGGGAATGGGGGTCTTTTCGGACGCCATCGCCTTGCAGTCCAAATGCAAACGGCAGGTGGGGGAGTTGACCAGCGCGACCAATTCGGCCCCCTCCGCGGCGCTGTTCAGAAAGTTGGTCTCTTCGGGGCCCAGCGGCTCGATCGCGATTACCACGCCGGTCTTCTCCAGCGTCGCCGCGGCGGCGTGCAAGACCTCGACGGCGTGCCTCATGCCCTGCTGCTTGCTCATGCCGGGCGCGAGGTTTCGCTGCTGGGGTGAGCCGAGCACCATGATCCGCCCGCCGAGCTCGCCGCACAGCCGGGCGAGATCGCCCAGGTATGCGGCCGTCTTGCGGCGGACGAGCGCGTCGGGGCTGGTCAAGTGGAAGCCCTCGGTCTTGCCGAGCAGCCAGTGCAGGCCGACGACTTCCAGCCCGGCGTGCTTGGCCTGTTGCCGCACTTCGGCTCGCTTGGCGGCGGAGACTCTGTTGAGGAGAAAAGGGGATAAGTCCAATTTCTGCGAAGCACCGGGCGCCAACCGCAAGTTGGTCGGGCCGTTCCGGGAAATTGGACTTATCCCCTTTTCTTCCTCCATCGTGAACGGCGCGATTTCGACGCCCGTGTAACCGCATTTCGCGGCGAAAGCAAACGCCTTTTCAAACGGCCAATCGCCAAAAAGTTCGTTGCAGACGGCGTACTTGAATTTCGGCATGGCGGCGTCCTCGGCGTCGGCTCTTCGTGCAAGAGATGGGAAGGTCACGACGGCGGCGCCGAAACCGGCCGCCTTGGCGACGTTCGTAAGAAGCTGGCGGCGGGTGAGAGCGTCGTTCAGTTGTTGCATGCGTCGTTCATCTGTGCGAAGGCGTCAAGGGACGATGGACGGTAGCAAAGCGCCGACGACGTCGGATCGGCTCAGGTGAATCGTTCTTGAACAAACGCGCGAACGGCTCGTGCGGCCTCCAACGCCGCTTTGACTTCCTCGGATTCCGGCCAAAACGCGTCGTCGTAACGGGTAAGCACGGCAAAGGGGGTGAGCAGCAGGGCCGGCGGTGTCAGCACGTCGAATGCCGGATCGATGCTGGAGCAATAGGTCAACAGCCGCTTCAAATCGTGAACGAACGGGAACTCGACGCTATTGGCAATCAAGTACGCTTTGAGCGCCTTCTCCGCCGCTTGCTGACAGTGAAAACAGGCCGTGTCGAGAGCCTTTCCCGCGCCAGACAAAGCTCGGCGTTCGCCAAGTCGCTGTCCGCCTTGAGCAGCCATGCGCTGGCCACGTCTCGATCACCCTTCATAGAGAATACTCCCTTCGCGCAGCGCGGTGGTCACGAACGCCGCGTCCGCCGTACTCCATTCGGCCACCTCGGCGGGCGTATAGACGACGACCTCTGTATCGACCGCCAAGGGCAAGTCGGCCAGAGCCGCATATAACGGAATCGAACGCCGGTGCCGCGGCAAGGCCGAATCCTCGATCACCAACAGGTCGATATCGCTGTCGGGGCGATGTTCGCCGCGCGCTCGGCTGCCAAAAAGCACAATTTTGTGCGGCTTGGCCACGAGACGAATCCGCCGCACGATCTCGGCATATACTTCGGGACCGACTTCGTTTGCCATCGGCACGTCTCCAATGCCTCCAATTGTAGCATAACTGAAGGCGATTGTGTTGCCTTCTATTCTTCCGCCGCGACCTCCGGCTCGCCGGCCACGGCGGCGGGGGCGACTGTGGCGCCGGCCGCCATGATCTTCTCCTTCAACTCCTCGACCAGCTTCGGGTTGTCCTTCAGGTAGTCGCGAACCTTCTCGCGGCCTTGGCCCAACTGCGCGTCGCCGTAGCGGAACCAGGCGCCGGTGCGGGTGACCAGCTTCTGCGCCATCGCCAGGTCGAGGATGTCCGACTCGTAGCTGATGCCGTGGTCGTGCATCATGTCGAACTCGGCCACGCGGAACGGCGGGGCCACCTTGTTCTTGACCACCTTCGCCCGCACGCGCTGCCCGGTCACCTCCTCCCCCTCCTTGATCTGGCTGATCCGCCGCACGTCGATGCGGCAGGAGGAGTAGAACTTCAACGCCCGGCCGCCGGGCGTGGTCTCGGGATTGCCGAACATCACGCCGATCTTCTCGCGGATCTGGTTGATGAAAATCACCGACGTCTTCGACTTCGAGATGATGCCGGTCAGCTTCCGCATCGACTGGCTCATCAGCCGGGCTTGCAGGCCGACGTGCGAATCGCCGATCTCGCCCTCGAGCTCCTTCTTCGGCACCAAAGCGGCGACGGAGTCGATGACGATGATATCGACGGCGTTGCTCTTGATGAGCATTTCGGTGATGTGCATCGCCTCTTCGCCCGAGCCCGGCTGGCTGACCAGCAGGGTCTCCAATTGCACGCCGAGCTTTTTGGCCCAGGAAGGATCCAGCGCGTGTTCGGCGTCGATGAAGGCGGCGATGCCGCCGTCGCGCTGGGCGTTGGCCACCACGTGCAGGGCCAGCGTCGTCTTGCCGCTCGACTCGGGGCCGAAGATTTCGACGACGCGGCCGCAGGGGATGCCCTGGCCGCCCAGGGCGATGTCCAACGAGAGGCTGCCGGTCGGAATGCCGCGGATCGGCGTGGTGGTTCCAATGCCCAGCGGCATGATCGCCCCTTCGCCAAACTCCTTTTCAATTTGGGCCAGCGTGTCTTTCAGCCTCGGATTGTCGTCGAGGAAGGCGGCGGCGCCGTCTTGGTGGGCCGCGGCTTTGGTCGCGGTTTTCTTGGCCATGGGTGGTTCAATTCCTTTTCTCTTGGGGTCGAAATGCTCGATACATGGACGTATGAACAGTATACCGCCGGGAGCGTTCGGGTGCAAGGCGGATTCGTCGTCGGTCGCCGGGAATTCCATCGCCCCCGTCACGATGGATGATCTTAGCAATCGGGGTAAAGTTTGACGAGGGGGGTGAGGGAGGCGCCTGGGGAAAAACCGTGTGCCACTGCTTGGCACAAGCAGTGCCGGGGCAGCAGGTTACGCCCAGCACTGCTCGTGCCAAGCAGTGGCACACATTTTCCCGCGTGGTGAGACACGCGGACCAGGCGGCTCTCATCCGAATCTGGCGCTGTGCCGATGGCAGTGGTCGGCATAGCGATTTTCGTTACAATTACGTCGATTGACGCCCGACACCAAGAAACGATGACAATACGGTGAACAACAACGTCTCTGAACAATTCGACGCGCTGGTGAAAAAGGCCGAAGAAACTCTGCGGCAGCGGGCGGCGGGCGATCGGATTCGCATCCAGGTCGGCTCGGCCACCTGCGAACACGCCGCCGGCAGCGACGACGTCTTCGAGGAGTTCCGCAAACATATTGCCGCCTCGGGCCGCAACGACATCATGCTGCACCAGACCGGTTGCACGGGCCGGTGCAGCCGCGAGCCGATCGTCGGCGTGATGCTGCCCGGCCAGATGCCGGTCAAGTACGAACGGGTCGATCGGCAGTTGGTCCACGAGATTTTCACGCAGCATGTGCAGCAGGGGCGGCCGGTGCTCGATCATATCCTCGACGGCCCGATCGAGTGCATCGCCCGGTACGAAGTGCTCATCTGCGGCAGCATCCGCTGCGGATGGAACGGACCGCGGCCCTTCGCCGAGGTGCTGGCCGAAAAGCTGCGGGCCGCCGGCTTGACCGCCGAGCAGGTCCACGTGACCCAGGCGAGTTGTTTCGGTGCGTGCAGCATGGCCGAGGCCGGCAACTTCTCGCACCTGCTGGTCCGGCCCGACAAAGTGCTCTACCGCGTGGCGAACGAAGCCGATCTCGACGAGATTATCCGCGCGCATTTCCTCGGCGGCCAGCCGGTCGTGCGATTGGAGGTGCCGGGCAAGACCGTCGGGCGAAAGTTCCTCGAGCTCTACGGCGACGTGGCCTTCTTCAACCGCCAAAGCCGCGTGGCCCTGCGGCACAACGGCGTGATCGACCCCGACAGCATCGAAGAGTATTTCCACTACCGCGGCTTCGAGGCGCTGGCCACGGTGCTGGAGAAGAACGACCCGACTTGGGTGATCGACGAGATTTCCAAGTCGAAGCTCCGCGGCCGCGGCGGCGGCGGCTATCCGACCGGACAAAAATGGAAAATGGGCCGCGATTCGTTGAGCCCCGCCACGTTTAGCCCCGGCGTCCACGCCGGGAACGACTCCATCGAACAAGTCCGCTATCTCATCTGCAACGCCGACGAGGGCGACCCCGGCGCCTTCATGGACCGCAGCATGTTGGAAAGCGATCCGCTGAACGTGATCGAGGGCATGATCATCGGCGGTTTCGCCATCGGCGCCCGGCAGGGCTTCGTCTACGTCCGCGCCGAGTATCCCATGGCCATCCGACGCATCGAACACGCGATCGAGCAGTGTCACCAGTGGGGGCTCTTGGGCAAAGACATTCTCGGCTCGGGCTTCGATTTCGACGTGGAGATCCGGCTGGGCGCGGGGGCGTTCGTCTGCGGCGAAGAGACGGCCCTGATCCATTCGATCGAGGGCGAGCGCGGCCAGCCCCGCGTCCGCCCGCCCTATCCCACCGAACATGGTTTGTGGGGCAAGCCGACGGTCATCAACAACGTCGAGACGTTCGCCAACGTGCCGGCGGTGATCAACTACGGGGCCGAGTGGTTCGCCCGTATCGGCACCGTGAAAAGCGGCGGTACCAAGGTTTTCGCCCTGGCCGGCAAGATTCGCCATACCGGATTGGTCGAAGTGCCGATGGGCACCAAGCTGCAAACGATCATCTACGACATCGGCGGCGGCGTGGCCGGCAACCGGAAGCTGAAGGCGATCCAGACCGGCGGGCCGGCCGGCGGCTGCATTCCCGCCAAGTGGATCGACCTCGGCGTCGATTACGACACGCTGACCAAAGCCGGCTCGATCATGGGCAGCGGCGGCATGATCGTTTTGGACGAAGACGACTGCATGGTCGACATTGCCAAGTACTTCATGACGTTTTCGCAGGACGAATCGTGCGGCAAGTGCACCCCCTGCCGCGAAGGCACCACGCGGATGCTGGAAATCCTGGACCGCATCACCACCGGCAACGGCACGCTGGAAGACCTCGACAAGCTGAAGCGGCTGGGGTTGTTGATGCGTCGCGCGTCGCTATGTGGGCTGGGACGTGCGGCGGCCAATCCGATTCTCAGCACTTTGGAACATTTCCACGACGAATATGTCGCCCACGTGACCGAGCGCCGCTGCCCGGCGCACAAGTGCAAGGCGTTGGTGCATTACGAGATCGATCCGCAGAAGTGCGTCGGCTGCACGGTTTGCGCCGGAATTGCCCGGTGACGTGCATTTCCGGCGTTCGCAAGGAGGCGCACATCATCGACCAGTTGCGTTGCATCAAGTGCGGCCGGTGTTTCGAGGTTTGTCGGTTTGACGCGGTGAAGAAGATGTAACGTTGCACTATCCATAGGTCTTAGTATCCGAAGCCCGAAAGAATGTGAGTCTTATGAGTACCGTCACCAACACGATTGACGTTCCGAGTTATCTCAAGTTAAAGTCGGCTCAACCGCTGTTCGTGGTTGGGGATTGCCTGGATGTGTTGCGCGACATGCCGGATGCCTGTGTGGACTGCTGTATCACGAGTCCGCCCTACTGGGGACAGCGCAAGTACGCGGAGGACGGCATAGGACTCGAATCAGCGTGGGAAGAATACGTAGTCGGTCTTGCGGCGGTTTGTGATGAAGTGCGCCGGGTGCTGAAACCGACGGGATCGTTTTGGCTGAATATCGGCGACACCTATGAAAAGAAGCGGCTTCTCGGCATCCCTTGGCGGGTGGCTTTCTCGCTGACGGACAACCAAGGTTGGATTCTCCGAAACGACGTGATCTGGAACAAGATCAAGGGAGGCCCAGACAACTCGAACGACAAACTGCGGAACACGCACGAGTATCTCTTCCATTTTGTGAAGATTCCGAGAGGATACTATTACAATGTGGACGCAATTCGCGCAACCCCGCATCGCAGTCGAGTGGTAAACGGTGCGATTGTTTCCGCAACCGGCGTAAGTGGCGTGCGATACCAACGGCAAATCGAGCTGTCTACGTCGCTGAGCCATCAAGAGAAGGTCACCGCGATGAAAGCCCTGGAAGAAATGCTGGATCGGCTGCGGGAGGGCACACTGGCCGATTTCCGAATGATCATTCGCGGTCAGCAGAGAACGACGCATTCCGATTCGGACGCCGTGTCGGGAAGGGCGAGGGAGTTGAAGGAAAAGGGATTTTACTTTCTTCGATACCACCCGAACGGCAGCAAGCCGCGAGACGTGTGGGACATTATTCCCGAGGACACGCAAGGGCGCAAGGCCCATTTTGCCCCTTTTCCCGAAGATCTCTGCAAGCTGCCGATTCTCGCAACTTGTCCCGACCACGGGGTGGTGTTGGACCCATTTTGCGGCACCGGCACCGCGATGCTGGCGGCATTTCATTTGGAGCGAAAGTCAATTGGAATTGATGTTTCTGACAAATATCTGAAGATCGCCAAAGAACGGTGTAGGTTACTGATATGAGCAACAACGCTATTCTCGAATTGTTTGGTTTACCTGCCACCGAAGCCTCTGCCAAACGCTGGCAATCCGTCGTTTGCAAACAATGGTGTCCGTTTCTGGACCGCAAGTGTTTGAAAGTCCGAAAGAGTCAACCAGCCATTTCCATTGGCACATGCTCCGTTCGCTATGGCCGCGAGGACAAGCATATCCTCATCTGTCCGTATCGATTTCTGCAACGCAAGCAAGTCTTTACCGACTGTCTGCAACTGCTAACACTGCATGAGCCGGGAAACGAGCTTCATCTCATACCGGAGGTATCCATCCCCGGAGGAAACATCGATTTCTTCCTGACATCCGCAAACGGCGGCAAAGTCAAAGACTTCGTCGGTATTGAGCTTCAGACTCTCGACTCAACAGGGACGATTTGGCCAACGAGACAGCGGCTGTTAAAGGAGAAGGGCGTCAAAGTGCTCGCACGGGAAGCGGACTCGAAAAAGTCGTTCGGCATGAACTGGAAAATGACGGCCAAAACAATCCTGGTGCAATTACACCATAAGATCGAAACCTTTGAACATCTCAGTAAGCATCTCGTTTTGGTGCTCCAGGATCATTTGTTCGCCTATATCTCCCAACAGTTTAATCTGGAACGATTGGGAGCGGCATCCATCGGCAATCCGCTGCAAATCCACGTCTACGGGTTGGTGGAGGACGATCATGAATATCGATTGTCCTTGGCAAACCGTTACAGCACGGATACCGAGGGGCTTGCCGCCTGTCTTGGGCTTCAAGTGAGTCCGAAGGTGGAGATGCAGACGATTGTCGCTGAGTTGGAAAGAAAGCTGTCTCGCAAGACACTATTCACGATCGGTGTTTAATGTCCAAGAAACCCAAAATCTCCCTGAAAATCGACGCCGTTGACATTCAAGTCGATGCCGGAACGACCATTATGGCGGCTGCCGAGCGACTGGGGATTCGCATCCCGCGGCTGTGCTTCCATCCCGATCTTAGCTTGGCCGGCTCGTGCCGCGTCTGCGTGGTGGACGTCAAGGGCATGGGCTATTACATGGCCGCTTGCAGCTCGCAAGTTTGGGAAGGGATGGAGGTGCAGACCAACTCGCCCGAAATTCGCCAGGCCCGCCGCGACATCGTCGAACTGCTGCTTGACAACCACAACATGGATTGCCAAACCTGCGAACGCGACGGCCGCTGCGAATTGCAGAACCTCGCCTACGCGATGGGCGTCCGGGCGAGGCATTTCGAGGGAAAGCGAAAACGCTTTCCACTGGAAATGTCGAGCACCTCGGTGGTGCGCGATAGCGAAAAATGCGTCCTCTGCGGCCGCTGTGTCCGCGTCTGTGCGGAAATCCAGGGCGTCTACAACCTGAGCCAGCACGGCCGCGGGTTCCATACGGTCGTCGGGCCGGCGCATCTGGCCAATATGGACGATTCGGTCTGCATCCAATGCGGCCAGTGCATCAACGTCTGCCCGACGGCGGCGTTCCTCGAAAAACGCTCGTCCGGGCCCGTCTGGGAGGCGATCGCCAACCCTGAAATGCACGTCGTGGTGCAGACCGCCCCGTCGATCCGCGCCGCCATTGGCGAAGGTTTCGGCCTGCCGCCCGGCACGCCGGCCACCGGGCAGATGATTACCGCGCTGCGGCGGCTCGGTTTCGATCGCGTCTTCGACACCGACTTCGGCGCCGACCTGACGATCATCGAAGAGGCCCATGAACTGCTGACGCGGCTGGAGCACGCAGGAGAGAAGGAGAGGGGGAGACGAGGAGAGGGGGAGACAAGGAGACTTGCCGATTCCTCTGTCTCCCAGTCTCCCGGTCTCCCGGTCTCCCCGTCTTCCTCTCCTGGCCCGCTGCCGATGATCACCTCCTGCTCGCCGGGCTGGATCAGCTTCCTGGAAAAATTCTATCCCGAGCTGATCCCGCACGCCTCGACCTGCCGCTCGCCGATGATGATGCTCTCGGTGCTGGCGAAAACCTACTACGCCGAGAAGGCGGGCATCGATCCGAGGAAGATTTTCATGGTGGCGGTGATGCCGTGCGTGGCCAAGAAGTTCGAGGCCCGACGGCCCGAACATTACATGGCCGACGGGATTCCGTACACCGACGCCGTGCTGACCACGCGGGAACTGATTTGGATGATCAAGTGTTACGGGATCAACTTCAAATCGCTTCCGCCGGGCGAATTCGACAGCCCTTTGGGCACGGCCAGCGGGGCCGGCGACATTTTCGGCATCACCGGCGGCGTGATGGAGGCCACGCTGCGGGCCGCCAGCGAACTGGTGACCGGCAAGCCCGGCGACCGCCTCGAATTCACCGAAATCCGCGGCGTTCGCGGGCTGCGCGAGACGTACGTGGCCATCGGCGAGCACAACATTCACGTCGGCGTGGCCAACGGGCTCACGAACGCGAAGATTCTGTTGGACAAGGTCAAAGCCGGCGAGCAGTTCCACGTGATCGAGGTAATGGCCTGTCCCGGCGGCTGTTGCGGCGGCGGCGGCCAGCCCTATCCGCCCGAGGGCGTCAAGGTGCTCGATTCCGACTGGCTATTCCGCCGCGGCGACGCCCTGTACCAGATCGACAAGGGTAAGAAGCTCCGCAAGTCGTACGAAAACCCGGCGATCGAGGAGGTTTACAGTTCCTTCCTCGGCGGCCCCGGCACCGAGAAAGCCCACAAACTGCTGCACACGCATTATCACGCCAGAGAGCCGCGAGGAATACGATAGACAAGTAGGGTGGGTCAAGCGCAGCGCAGCCCCACCACGAAAAACAATCGGCAGGAGTTGGTGGGGCTGCGCTGCGCTTGACCCACCCTACAACGCACACGCAAGAAACGCCGCGAGGAGTACGATGAGCACCTGCACCTGCAAGAACACCGACAATTGGGAACAAGTCGAGGCCGCCGCGAAGCTCGTGCTTGGCGAGGCGATTGTGGCGGCGATCGAGAAGTATCGCGGCCAGCCGCATTCCGAGAGCCAACTGATCGCCGTGTTGCACAAGGTGCAGGCCGAGTTCGGCTATCTTTCCGCCTCGCACCTGGACGCGGTCGCCCAACTGCTGCAAGTGCCGGCGGCCAAGGTGGCGGGCGTGGCCAGCTTCTACCACTTCTTCCGCCTCAAGCCCCGCGGCAAGTTCATCATCAACGTCTGCCTCGGCACCGCCTGTTACGTGAAGGGGGCCGAGCGGGTCGCCCAGCGAGTCATCGACGAGCTTGGCATCACCTGGGGCGAAACCAGCAAGGACGGCATCTTCACGCTCGAAGCCGCCCGCTGCCTCGGCACCTGCGGTCTGGCCCCAGTGGTGATGATCGACGAAGAGATCCACGGCGACGTCACGCCCGACCAGGTGCCGGCGCTGCTGGAGAAGTATTTGAAGAAGGCGAAAGGGTAAAGGATCCGGAACGATGGGGCTCTTGCAAGTACGGGCGGCCGTAGTTCGTAACCTATTGATCGCAATATCGCCTGTAGGGTACAATTTGATTATGGTGAGGTCATTTGCTGCGTTGGCCAATGAATAATCACGACGGGAGCGGGGGTCGCGGCGCGCCGCGTGCAAAAGCGTATGCAATCAACAATCAAACAATCCGTTATTGAGATGATCGAACGTTTGCCGGACGATACCTCCGTCGAAGACATCATGGCGGAGTTGTACTTCCGCCAAAAAGTGAACGAGGGATTGCGGCAACTCGACGCTGGCGAAGGCATCGAACACGAAGAAGCCCGGCGAAAGCTCGGAAAATGGCTAAGCTGATCTGGTCGTCACGGGCCTTAGCCGATCTGGACGCTGCGTGCGAATTCATTGCCCGCGATTCGCCGCGATATGCTCATCTCTTTGCCGAACGCATCGTGGCGATGATCGAGACTATTCCTCAGCATCCGTGGCTCGGCGCCGTGGTGCAGGAATACCGGATGGAAGAAATCCGGGAACGGCTCTTCCAGAACTACCGGATCGTGTATCGCTTTCGCGGCGACGTGGTACAGATTGCCGCGATCATTCACGCGGCAAGGCTCATGCCACCCACGCCGCCGATGTGACTGAGCTTCACAAGTTGAGTCGGGGTCGGGAGTCACGGCCCAAGGAAGCGGGAAATCGTCATGCAGCCCCAACCGATACGTCGGCACCCGCACATCGCGGTCTCGAAGGAGACGACCTTCATCACCGGTCCGTTGCGCGAGGACGGCTACGTCGATTACGTTGCGGCTATCAACGAGCGGTGCTCGCGGGGCGTTACGCCGGAGAACAACGCGGCCGTCCCCTTCTGGCAGGCGGCGGGCCCGAAAACTCTCGATCCGAGAATCCGCATGCGGTATTTCGAGTTGCTCGGAATCCCGGAGTTGCCCGAGCAAGGCGACTACTTGCTCGACTTCGACGACTTTGTATTGCTTCAGCTCGGCTCCGGCTATGACATCGCCGCTCAAGCTGGCGCCGTTGGAGGGCGAATCGCGGATGTCGAACTGCGGATCAAGCAGGCCGAGGAACGAATCAAAGAAGCTCAATCGCGGGTCGAAGAAGCGAGCTTGCAACTCGATCGTGCCATGAAACATCCATGGTCGCGAGAAGACTTTCCTTTGGCAGCGGCTTTTCTGGATCGCAACGGCAGACCCTTGCAGATTCTTGTTGACGGTCTGCGTCGCCCGCGATTCTATGCGCCGGTGGTTCTTACATCCGCCAATCTCTCGCTAATGACAACCACCGGGCCGGGCGCAGTGCGGCGAGACAGCTAAAAGCCTGTGCAATGCTGCGAATGAACGACGGCGATCTTGCCGGGGCTTGGAATGACGTGTTGGCCGCATATCGGCTGGCGCGACTTTACACTCAGGGCCCGTTCATCGTTGACCAACTGATTGCATTTGCGCTCGAAGGCATCGCGGCGTTTGCGGCAATTGCGGTGAGCATGAACCAGGGCGTGTCCGCCAGGATGGTGCGGGCATGTCAGGATGATCTGCGCAGTTTGGCAACGCCCCCTTCATTTCGCACCGTGATGAATGAAGGGGAACGGCTCTTCCAACTCAACGGCATTTTGGATACCGCGATCTCGGGGCCAAATCCATGGTCGAAGCCGGAAGGAATGGATCAGTTTGCGTGGGAGTTGTTGGGGTCTCTTGATCCAGACAGGAAGGGCCGTGAGGAGGCTTGGGATCGGCTCGACTTGGCGCAGGTGGACTGGACCGAAGTCTTCAGACAATACAATCTGTGGCACGACCAGATCGTAGGGGCGCTGGATCACACCGAATGGACGGAACGATCGCGCGAAGTCACCCTGTTGCAGGAGCTAGCCGTGGCGCAGGTGCGGCAAGCGATCGACCTGATCGTTTCCACCGAACCCTCGCGGATGAAGGAGATGTCGCCACACACCAAGGCTCAGTGTGTCGTGAGGTTCTTGGTAGGACCTGGGCTTGGCGGTGGTGTCAACCAGAACTTCGTTGTCTTTGAGCGACGGAGGCAAGCCTACGTCGATCTTGTGAACCTCGCATTCGCCTTGGCTGGTTATCGATATGATCGTGGCAAATATCCGAAGCGGTTGGCGCGACTCTGCCCCGAGTATATTGAGGAAGTGCCCCCCGATGCGTTCAGTGGCGGCAGGCTGCACTACAAGAGCGACGGGAACGGCTACTTGCTCTACAGCGTCGGGCCGAACTTGCGGGATGACGGCGGGCGCAATTTCATTCTGGACCACCAAGACTCCTCAGAATGGGAAACCGCCACCGAGGAAGAAAAGGCGGCGGACGACATCGCCATTCGCACGCCGGCGAAGGGAGACGGGAACGGATGAATGCGGTATCATAGCTTGTGCGCTATTGACTTCCCTATAGCTTATAAGGTATAATTGGATGTGGCCGGTAAGGACGACGAAGGAATTCGATGCGTGGTTTGCCGATCTGCACGATGATGGCCGGGTCGAGGTGATCGCCAAGATCGAGCTGCTGAAGCTGTGAGGATAACATGGCAAAATCGTTCGATGCGCTGATCAAACGAACCACCACAAAGAGAGTCCGAGAACGTGCGGCCCGCCGCACGCAGGAATTGTTGCGCGAGTTGCTGTTGAGCGAAATTCGTGAAATGACCGGCAAGAGCCAGCAGCAAGTCGCCAAGGCAATTGGAATCAAGCAGCCGAGCCTGTCCAAGCTCGAAGGTCAATCGGACATGCAAATTTCGACTCTACAGCGAATCATAAGCGCCTTGGGCGGGGAGTTGGAGGTAATTGCCCGATTTCCGAACAGCGTCGTGAAGATCGAACAGTTTGGCAAGACGGCTAGGCGCTGCAGCAGTAATGCACACGGCCGGAGAAAGCTCCGATCGGCTTGATCGGCAAAGCTTGGGCTGATTCTACGACAGGTTGCAGTTCCTCCGCTGCCGCTGAATCCAGCCCCGGTCGCGGCTCAACAACGTCAGATGGAAATCCCCACCCTTCGCCACTATCTCGACGATCCTTACGACGCGGCCGTTTGGCTGTGCGGGTTGGGGATTGTCGATGTGCGGCGGGGGCATGGGAATCTGCTGGGAATGGCCGCCGCCGGCGTGCCGCTGGATCTGCTGGCCGTGATGGCCTCGCAACTCGAACGGCATCTGCTCGGCTGCGCCGATCCCGATATGACGCTGCACAATCTGGAACGATTCGTCCAGGCGGCGCGAAATCCGCTGGCCATCGGCACGTTCTTCGAACGCGATCCACAGGCAATGCCCACGCTGCTGCAAATCCTCTCGGCAAGCCAGTACCTCAGCGATCTGCTGGTCTCCGATCCGGAAGGATTCGACCTGGTGCGGCTAACCGACGGGCAGCCGGTGGCCCGGCAGGCGCTGGTCGGGGAGTTGACGGCGGAAATCGCCGCGTTGGAACACGAAACCGTGGTGCTGCGGGCGCTGCGGCGGTTCAAACGCCGCGAGACGCTGCGAATCGCGTACGGCGACATCGTCCGCGGGCAGAGTCTGCGAACGGTGACCATGCAGATTTCCTTCGTGGCCGAGGCACTGGTCGACGCGGCGTTCCAGGCGGCGCGGCGGAAGTTCCGCGCAGTCCGCGGCGTCCCGACTCGCCCCGACGGGGAGCCCGCCCGGTTCGTCGTCCTGGGGCTCGGCAAGCTCGGCGGGCTGGAACTGAACTATTCGAGCGACATCGACCTGATCTTTCTCTGCGAGAGCGAAGGCCAGACCAACGGCCCGCGGCCGGTGGCGAACATCGAGTTCTTCGATCTTGTCGCCCGCGAGTTGGTGCGGCTGCTGACCGAGCGGACGGAGTTGGGCAGCGTTTATCGGGTTGACATGCGGCTGCGGCCCGAGGGGGCCCGCGGGCCGATGGTCATGGGCTTCGACGCGGCGATGCGTTACTACGACAACCGCGGCCGCACCTGGGAGCGGCAGGCGTACATCAAGGCTCGCCCGATCGCCGGCGACCTTTCGCTGGGCCGCGAGTTTCTCGAATCGCTGGCCCCCTGGGTCTATCGGCGTTACTTGAGCCATGCCGACATCAGCGGCATCAAGGCGCTGAAACGGCGGATCGAGCAGGCGTCGCACGGCGGCAGCGAACGGACGGGAAACGGTTCCGACCCTGCCCGCGCGACGCCCGAGGAAACGGCCTCCGGCGAGGCGCCCGTCCCGGTTTTCACGCATCCTCACGGGTCTGGCGGCGCCCGCGACGTGAAGACCGGCCGCGGCGGCATCCGCGACATCGAGTTCGCCATCCAATTCCTCCAGTTGCTCAATGGCGGCGATCAGCCCGAGGTGCGAACCGGCAACACGCTGGAGGCCCTGGCCCACTTGGATCGGGCCGGCTGCCTGACGAACCAGGAGCGGTCGATCCTCGAAGAAAACTACACGTTCCTGCGGAAGATCGAGCACCGGCTGCAAATCATGCTCGACCTGCAAACGCATCTGCTGCCCGAGCGGCACGAGGATTTGGCCAAGCTCGCGCTGCGGATGGGTTATGCGACGAACGAAGATCGCTCGGCGCTCGAGGCGTTCCTGGCCGACTATCGCGGCAAGACGGAGCTGAATCGCAGAATCCTCGACCACCTGCTGCACGACGCCTTCAGCGACGACCGGCAGTCGCAGGCCGAGGTCGATTTGGTGCTCGATCCCGATCCGCCGCCGGAGCGAATCGTCGAAGTGCTGGGCAAATATCGCTTCCGCGACGTGAAACAGGCGTATCGGAACTTGATGTCGCTGGCGGAGGAGCGGATTCGATTTCTATCGACGCGGCGGTGCCGGCATTTTCTGGCGGCGATCGCGCCGCAGTTGCTGTCGGCCATTGCCGAAACGCCCGACCCCGATTCGACGCTGGTGAACCTCGACCAGGTGAGCGACTCGCTGGGCGGCAAGGCGGCGCTGTGGGAACTGTTCAGCTTCAACCCGCCCAGCCTGCGGCTGTACGTCGAGCTTTGCGCGTACAGCCCCTACCTGTCGGGAATCCTCACGAGCAACCCCGGCATGATCGACGGCCTGATGGATAGCCTCGTGCTCGACAAGCTGCCGACGCGCGAGACGATGCAGCGGCAATTGAGCGAGCTTTGCCGCGCCGCCGAAGACATCGACCCGATCTTGCAGAGTTTCAAGAACGACCAGCAACTTTGCGTGGGCGTGCGCGACATTCTGGGCAAGGAAGACGTCCAAGCCACGACCGGCGCACTGTCGGATATCGCCGAGGTGTGCTTGACGCAAATCGCCGCGCGAGAATACGGGCGGTTGGTCGCGCGACTCGGCCGGCCGACGATCGCCGCGGGCCGCAGGGCGGGCAAGCCGTGCGAGATGGTGATTCTGGCCCTCGGCAAGTTCGGCGGCCGCGAAATGAACTACCACAGCGACCTCGACATCATCTTCCTGTACGAAGCCGACGGAGACACTGTAGCCGAGTTGGAAACGAAACGGAGAAAGGGGACGGAGGAGACTTCGCCTCAGGCGTCTTCCATGTTGCTGCGTTTTCCCGCGAAGTCTCCTCCGTCCCCCTCGTTTTTTGCGGCCAGCCAAACGACGACCAACCTGCACTTCTTCAGCGAGCTTGGGCAGCGGATCATCAAAGCGGCCGCCCGCTTGACCAGCTACGGACGACTGTACGAAGTTGACGTGCGGCTTCGCCCGACGGGAAAGAGCGGCTCGCTGGCGACGACGTTCGAGGAGTTGGCGCGATACTTTTCGGAAGGGGGCGGGCAGCTTTGGGAGCGGCAGGCGTTGTGCAAGGCCCGCGCGGTCTACGGCTCGGCGCGGGCGGCGAAGGCGGCCTTGGCGGCGGTGGCCGAGTCGGCTTTCGTCCGCCGCTGGCGGCGCGGCGACGCCGCCGAAATCCGCCAGATGCGGAAGCGGTTGGAAGAGAGCGCCGCGGCCGCCGGCGATCTGAAGCGCGGCCCCGGCGGCATCGTCAACGTCGAGTTCCTCGTGCAGATGCTGCAACTGAAGCACGCCCACGGCAATCCGCGCCTGCGCGTGCCCAACACGCTCGCAGCCCTGGCCGAACTGCACCGGGCCGACTTACTCTCCGCCGAAGATTACCGAGTTTTCGACGAAAGCTACCGGCTATTGCGGGCGATCGAAGGGCGGCTGCGGCTAATGAACTCCACCGCCCGCGACCAGTTGCCGCAAGACCCCGTCGAATTGACGAAGCTCGCGAATCTCCTGCATTATCCCGGTAGCGACGAATTGCTGACGAACTACGAGAACGCCACGCGGCAAATTCGCGCGCGGTTCGACCGCATTCTCGCCGCGGAAGCCGGCGGCGGTTGAGACGAGAGCTAAACGCCACACAAGGAACAAGCCGATGCAGGCACCTGACCAGGCGGTGGAACTGTTGCGAAGACGACAGGAGCTTCTCGATCACATTGACGAGGGCACCAGGCAATTACGCAGAGGTGAGGGGATCGAAAGTCACGACGACGAGGAATTGCGGGCGTTCTTCGACTGCATTCAAACCGAAGGGATGCAACGCCGCCAACAGTGCAAGAACGCCGAATGAACGGTGCCAAGAAAGCACGCGGGGGCGGCAGCGCACCGGGCACTGCCGCCCCCGACGGATAACACGACAGGAGAGTCTCTCCCGTTATCTTACGCTTTCAGAAAAACCCTAGAACGGATGGTCTTGCTCGACCAGGAAATTGCTGTTGTTGGCAACCGGCATGTACGGGTCGGCGCAGTGCCCGTTGATGGCGTGGCTGCGGGCGTTGCCGCCGATGTACCACACAATGCCCATGCCGACGTCGTAGCCGCTCTCCACCGCGGCGCCGGGGCCGGCCGAGGCGCTGGGATGGAAGTAGGCGCCGTTGGCATACAGGGCCAACCGGCACGTCAAGGGCACCTGCACGCTGGCGCCGACCGTCCAATCGATCAGGCTGCCGTCGCCGTCGAGCCGCCCATGGTCCGGGATTCCCAGATACAGGTAGCTATCGGCGCCCGAGCAGAACTTGTGGTGCCAGAACAGGTTGGCCTGGCTGATCGCCCGGTTCGTGACGGTGAAGGTCGTCACGCCGGCTGCGAACGTTTGAGCAGCGCTCAGGTCGCGCTTGCAGCCCCAAAGGCCGACGGCGTTGTGGCCGCTGAAGGCATATTCGATCTGGCCGCGCCACTGTCCGAGCGTTGGACTCGCGCCGTATTCGCCCCATTCCTGGTTGAACATCCAGTCGTACACCAGGCCGAAGCTCACCCGCTGATCGCACTTTGCCTTGCGGAAGAAGCCGGTGGTGACGAAGAGTTGCTGTTGCGAACGGGCAGTGTCGACGCTGGTCGAACGTGCGGCCGTCAAAGTCGTAGAGGCCGTAGCTGATACCGGTTTGCCAGCCGAATCCGTACTGCTCCAAGCCCCACATTCCCGTGCCGACGTTCACGCCGGTCACTGCGCCGAAGTTGCTCTGGTAGCTTCCATCGGCGATGCCCTTGAACGAATCCAATCCGGCGAAGCCGACGATGCCGACGCGATCGCACTGGTCTTCGCAACCCAGACGGCAGCAACAATCGTCGCAAGCTTCGCAGGATTGCTCATAACCGCATCCCGCCGGACAACAAGGAGTGCAGGCCGATTGCGGTTGTGCCGGGGCGGCCTTTTCGGCGGCGGCGGGGGCTACCGTTTGATCGCCGCCGGCCATTGAGTAGTAGTAGTCCTCGGCCAAAGCAAGCCCTGCTTGGCATACCACAGTGATCGCCAGCAGCGTCACTGCATATCGCGCAAACGTCCTCATAAACTGTCCCCCCTAACTCAAGGAAATAGGCGTCCTAATACATTCCTAGGAAATCGGCGGAAAGACTGAAAAAACTGACAATCTGGGTAGACAGACGAACATTCTGCCCATCTTGCCACGACTGGGGCATGGAGTTGGAAACGGGGGCGGCAACAACGCCCCTTTCGCCGATTCAACCGCGCACGATTGCCACATCGACGAAGGCTTCGCACGACATTGCTGGTAGGATTTGCCCGTTGGAAAAATGGGCGAAGCTGCGAGTAGTCTGCCGATCGTGCCGATAATGCCGAGCCGGCGGACGAACCGTGATTTCGGTCGCGGGAAGGAGATTGTCCAACCGTGTGCCACTGCTTGGAACAAGCAGTGTCGGGGCAGCAGGTTACGCCCCGCACTGCTTATGCAAAGCAGTGGCACACTGCACAGTGGCGGCCGATCTCCCCGTATGGTGAGAAATGCCGGTTAGCCGTGCATCGGCAGCGGCGCCAGCCACTGCTCGAAGAAGGCGGCAATCGTCTGCAGACGGACGCCCTGCTCCCAGGCGCATTGGGCGATGACGCCGCCGTGGCCGAAATCGAGCGCCCGGCGGAGGGCCAGCACGTTCTCGCGGAACTCCTCGGCCATGCCCGGATTCTGAAGTTGCTGGCGATCGATTTCACCCCAGAACGTGACGCGGCCGCGATAGCGCTTCGCCAGCCGCTCGATGTTCATCAAACGCAATTGTGCATGGATCGCGTCGATGTCGAGTTTCACCAGATCACCGAAGACGTCGGAGACGTCGCCTTCGCAATGGAAGAACACGAACTTGTCCCTTGCCTGCAAAATCTTGCAGTATTCGCGATACATCGGGCGGAACAAGTCGCGCCACACTTCGGCGGAGACCAACAGGCCGTCGGGCGAGCCCCAGTCGTCGCGGAAGGCGACGCCGTCAACCTCGGTTGCCGCCCAAAGTTCGAGCTCCTTGCAGGCGAAGTCGTGCAGCATCGCCAAGAGGCTGCGAATCTCCTTCGTTCCACGAGCGAGATCGGCCAGCGCCGCCTCGCGGCCCCGCAGCAATTGCAGCCGGTCGAAAGGGCGCACCTCCGACCATGCCAGCACGAACCGGTGGGTTGTCGGACAGATCTTATTCGCCTTGGAGAATCGGGAGTGGTCGAGCAATTCGGCCGGCGGCCGGTAAGAAGCGATGCGGCTTGCGTCGGCCAACGGCGGACTTTTTGCTTCCGCGGCCTCGTCGCTGCCGACGTGCCAGGCGCACCCCCAGGCGTCCGTCGCGTCGCCGGCCTTGCCCGGCTTGCCCTGCGAACGCTTGCCATGCGGCGGCGCCGATTCGATCGCCAGGATGTCGCTGGGATAGCGGACGTTCATTTCCGCCAACTCGTCCGCCCGCAAAACGTCCTCGCCGGACGGCACCCAAAGGTCCCGCGGCACGCGAGGGACGGGTTCATGGTTGAGCGTCTTGATGACTAGTTCGCGGGAGGTCATCGGAGTGCCGCATCCTTCGGGCCGGCCCCTGGTCGGGGCAAGTCAGAAGGGAAAATTATACCACGGCGGGCATGGCGTCAACCGGCTGGCCAAAAAATCCACCCCAGCCCTGTCGCCCCCCCGATTGGCAGGCTATAATTCATTGAGCAAGTCTCGACGAGGCGACGCCGTCGCCGAGCAGAAAGGAAGGGGCTGCCGAATGACGCTCTTCTCAGCCAACAAAGAGTTCAGGGTGCGCGGGCTGATACTCAAACTGCTTAACAGCAATTGCCCGGAGCTGATCCCTCAGATCGAAGACGCTCGCGACGACAAGCGGGCGAATCTGGCGGTCGTCGTTGCAGTGATTCCGCTCGAAAACGGGAGAATCCAAGGCGATGAGGCATTTACGGCCGTGACGAAGGATTTTTCCAGCGCGGGCGTGTCGATCGTGACCGAGCGGCCGCTCGAGCTCAACCAGGCCATTTTGGGCTTCCGCGTGGACGGCGAAATCGCCTTCCTGCTGGCGGAGGCCAGGAACCCCAACCCCATGGGCGGGGGGCTTTTCCAAATCGGATTCCACCTCTTGGAGGTCGTTTCCACGGGCGACTATCCGGGGCTCGAATCGGTGAGTTTCTAAACGCCGGAGCGCGGGATCAGGCGCTGTCGCCGGACGCAATGCCGTTCTCCGCGTCGATGCTCTCGTCGCGCGGAACCTGAATCTCGTGCAGCAAGTGCTTGGCCAGATGGCTATGGTGGCGGCTGTAGGAGAAGTAAATCACGAATCCGATCAGCAGCCAGATCACCAGCCGCAGCCAGGTGTCGATGGGCAAGAACAACATTAGCACGAGGTTCACCACGATTCCCAGCGGTGCAAGCAGCCAAATCGCCGGGCAGCGGAACGGACGCCTTGCATCCGGTCGTTGACGGCGGAGGATCAATACCGCCGCACAAACCATCACAAACGCCATCAGCGTGCCGACGTTCACCATTTCCTCGAGTTTCTTGATCGGCGTCAACGCCGCCGTAAGACAAATCACCGCGCCGGTGACCATCGTGGCGATGTGTGGCGTACGGAAGCGCGGGTGAACCGTGCCGAAGATGCCCGGCAAGAGCCCGTCGCGGGCCATCGCCATGAAAACTCGCGCCTGGCTCAAGAACAGCACCAACAGCACGCTGGTCATGCCCGCCAAACCGCCGGCGGCGATCAGACCGGTGGTCCACCGCAACGAGGTGCTTTTTTCCGCGGCGGCCGTATCGTGGAAAGCGGCCGCGATCGGGGCTTTGATGTCGATGTTCGGGTAGCGCACCATGCCCGTCACCACCGCCGCCACCGCGATGTAGAGGATCGTGCATATAAACAGGGAAGACAAAATGCCGATCGGTGCGTCGCGTTGCGGGTTTCTCGCTTCCTCCGCGTGCGTCGAGATCGAGTCGAATCCGATAAAGGCGAAGAAGACAATCGACGCCCCGAGCATGATTCCCGACAGACCGTAGGGCATGAACGGCGAGCGAGTGGCGTCGTCGATCGGCAGCAGCCAGCGATTCAGACCCAGCAAGCCGAGTATTCCCCAAGAATCGGCGGCTTTGGTCTCGCGCGCGGTGCGAATCTGCGGAAGAAGCTCTTCCACGACGGCGCGATCTTCTTTCGTTTTGGGAAGGTCCTCTCGCGCCTTTTTCGTGACTTGGGCCTTCATGGCTGCGGCTTGCTCGACCGTCAGTCTGCCGTCAGCCTGAAGACGCTTGGCCTCTCTCTCTGCCCACTCGGTCCGATAACTTGCGGCCAATTGTCTTGTCAGCCGATCTACGGTTTTTGCCGAGGTGTCTTGCCCTAGATGTGCTTGGACGACCTTTGTCAATCCTTGTGTTTCTGCTTCGGGCAAAACTCGTTCCCAGTAAGGAACGTCGGTCCAATGGCCAGGTTGCACATAGCCCCAACCCACTGCCACGACAACCAAGACTACAAACAGCTTGATCATTACCAGGATCGCATTAGTTTTCACGCTTTCGCGGATTCCCAGGACCAACACGGTGGTGACGAGCACCATGATGAACACGGACGGCAGATTGAGCCAGGGTCGGCCCGCCAGTCCTTCGACGGGCGTAAACGGGTCCGACAGCACCCGGGCAGGAATCGATATCGTGTCATCGCTGACCGCCAAGAGAAACTTGTTCAGGTACTCCGACCACGCCGATGCGACCGTCGCGCAACCCATGGCGTATTCGAGGATCAGATCCCAGCCGATGATCCAGGCGAAGATTTCGCCGAGCGTGGTGTAGGCGTACGGTATAGGCGCTGCCGGCCACGGGGGCCATGGCGGCGAATTCGGCGTAACAGAGCGCGGCCAAGGTGCAGCCGACGGCGGCGACGGCGAAGGAGACGATCACGGCCGGGCCGGCGTC
The DNA here is from genome assembly GCA_963719005.1 of uncultured Planctomycetia bacterium. GTDB lineage: Bacteria > Planctomycetota > Planctomycetia > Pirellulales > Thermoguttaceae. Next base: position 295,902 of record CAVRAR010000005.1, on the reverse strand, counting down.
CAACGCGGCGGCGCGGCCGGTCACCACGAAAATGCCCGCCCCGATGATGCAGCCGACGCCCAGCGACGTGAGCCCCACCGGCCCCAGCACGCGATGCAGACGGTGTTCGCCGGCCATTTCGGCCAGCAGCATCTCCAGGTCCTTCTTGGCGAAGAGGTGTTTCCAGCTCATGCAATGTTGACCGTACAAATTGTCACCAACAATCGTGGCTTCCAAGAATCACACTCCGATGACGATCGACTTGCTCGACGAAGTTCGCAAAGCTACGGGAGAACTCCCCAAGCTGGCACAAGTGATCTCGACCCATCCTACGTATGAGCGGCAGCGCCTTGGTTTCAACGTCTAGCCGTGACGGCTCGGGTTTGCCATAGAACTTCCGCTTATGTGAAAGCCGCCGCTCATTTTCCGCATATTGAGAACCACGACCTGGCTCCAGCAAAGATTGAGCCGAAATCAGCCATGCTTCAATCGCCTCAACGGGAACCGCGATCACCACCGGCCAATCACGCCCCACTTTCCTGGGGATCCAATCAAGCGCGGGTCGCGTCGCGTCAACGACGGCTTGAAGCTGACACCAACGGCAATCTGCGGAGTCAATACTGTGCTCAAGGTGAACCCAATGACGCGGATGCTGTGGATCCTCCAAGCCTCCGATGGGCGACATTAAGAGGTTCTAACAAAACCAGTATTTCCTGATCTGTCCAATGTTGCTAAACTCTCGGGCTAACCTGGTCAACCAACAGATATGTCAGGGAGGATATTATGGCCAAGCCACTGCTGCCCGATGCGCTTTGGGAGCGAATCAAGCCTTTGCTGCCGCGCGAACGCGGCAAGCCGAAAGGAGGCCGACCGCGAGTTTCCGATCGTGCGGCGCTCACGGGGATTCTCTTCGTATTGAAAACGGGTTGTCCGTGGGAATATCTTCCGCAGGAGTTGGGCTGCGGATGCGGCATGACGTGCTGGCGACGACTCCGCGACTGGCACGTGGCTGGTGTCTGGAAGCGGATATGGAAGCTACTTTTGGACGAATTGGGATTGGCAGGCCAAATCGACTGGTCAACATCCGCGATCGACAGTTGCTCCGTGCGAGCAGTTTTTGGGGGGCAAAAACGGGCCCAAATCCCACGGATCGAGGCAAGAATGGCTCGAAGCGTCATCTGATGGTGGACGGCAGCGGCACGCCTCTGGCCATTACCCACACCGGCGCGAATTGCCACGATTCGGAGATGGCTATTCCTTTGGTCAACGCAGTTCCACCGATCAAGCAACCTCGCGGCGCACCGCGCAAGCGTCCCGATGAACTGCTCGCGGATCGAGCCTATGATGCGGAAGCCAAGATTCGTAAACCCCTGCGCAAGCGGAGAATCAAGCCGCTGGTTGCTCACCGCAACACCGAGCACGGCAGCGGCCTGGGCAAATTCCGCTACGTCGTTGAAGCCTGCTTCGATTGGCTCTTCAACTGGCGTCGTCTGCGGGTGCGTTACGAGAAACGACCGGACATTCACGATGCGTTCCTAATCATCGGTTGTGCCATGATCTGCTGGAACCGCGTACTGGAGTTTTGTTAGAACCTCTAAGTCAAGATTGCCGTCATTATCTATCCCAATCACCGCCAACTGCGACACTTGTTATAGAAGCGACGTAACGCTTTGGGAAGCATCTCAAACACAAACCTCCAACCTCGCCCCGAACTGTTCAATTGATCGGGTTCGATCTCATCCTCATGAAGCCCCAGCAACTTGGCCAGAAATGCGCGGAGGACCAGATAATCCCATCCTTCAGCGTGAAAACCGACAAGCATCTCCGTACCTCAAAGTCTTTCATACAATCCTGTTGCCCAAAGATGACCGATTGGCTCATCGGCTTCCGGGGATACGTGAAGCCTGTCTCTTTGCAGAGTTGGCAGGGGAAACACAACCGTGCGGCCTTCTGACTGTTCAAATACTTGTACAGACTCTTGCATGTTACCGAAAAAATCCACCAAATACGGAGAATGTGTCGAGAGTATGACTTGGGCGGGCTCCTGGCCGTTGGGCGGATAGGCTAATTCAGTCAAATGATCAAAGAGCCAACGAAGCCTGCCTGGATGTAGTCCAGTCTCCGGCTCTTCGATGCAGAGCACCCCTGGCCGTTTGGGGCCAAGCATGACGCATAGCAAACCAAGCGTAAACAACGTGCCATCGCTGAAGTCCGGAGCGGAAATATACCCGCGATGACCTCGAAACGACATTGCCAATCCTTGCTCCTCGGTCTTGACTTGGGTGACAATGATGTCATCCAATTCGGGCAGAATTTCGCGCATCTGCGTCAGCAGAGATTCATACACACCAACATTCTCTGGACCTGACTTTGTCCATGCAATGAAGTCGGGGAGCCACTCGCCGTTGTAACCGATTCGACCTCGCGGCTGGCCGCTTCCCAGCGACTTTAGTGCTGATGCTTCCAAATGGAAATAGCCGAAACTCGATAGACTCTTTGCAACTTCTTTTGCCAGCCGACAGCCGGGCGCAGATAGGTTCACTCTCGCATCTTGGCGCCACACTCTGTTAAGCAAAGTCGGTTCGTACGGATCAACCTCCCCATATTCTCCCATCGTTCGTCTTCGGTTGTGGCGACGAAAGACCCATTGCTCTGCCTCATCGCCAACCTGCTGCTGCAACGTTTCCTCCAACACGTAGAGTCCTGCCGGAGAATCCGCAACCTTGAGAGTATAGCGCACACGGGCATTGGGGGACGTAGGAAGTTGCTCCAAGTCCACCTCAAAGCCGATAGGATCCGTCTCATCGCACCACCGACTCCGAACCCAGTGGAACTCTCCGAGTCCGGGCGGGAACAACTCGATCAACGAACGATGCACCGAGTTCTGAATCAAGAGCATTCCCTTGAACGTGTTCGATTTGCCGGCAGCCACGGGGCCGATCAGCAAGGTTGTCGGTTGGAATGAGATAACTGTGTCCGCGTGACTGCGGAAGTTGGAAAAATGGATGCGTGTAATCATTTTTTGCAAACCCATAGCCTAATGGCGATGCCCGCATTAAAGGGGAGACGACATACCATTGTAGGGACCAAACAACTGACCAACAAGCCCAACATCCACACACGTCTCTCACAACACGAATTCGACCGCCTTGTCCGCCAGATACAGGCCTCAGTTCGCCGGCCATCTCGGCCAGCAGCATCTCCAGGTCCTTCTTGGCGAAGAGGTGTTTCCAGCTCATGCGATTTCCGCTTTGGTTTCCACGACTCCGTTGGCCACCAGAACGAGACAGCGTCTGACGATCTCGAATACGATCACCGCGCCCACGGCCAGAACCACGCACACGAACGCGCTCATCATGCGGCAGGAAGACGCCGCGGCGTCGGTGATGGCGGGGTCGGCGAGTTGCTGCCACCACAAGGATACACTCTCAATTCCCGCCGTGAAGACAATCGCCGTGACCGCCACGAACGGAATCGCCGTGCAGAGGGCGTAGATTCGCTTCGGCGCGTTCATCAGCAGGTACGTGGTTCCGAGGCCGAGTCCGATGGCTGCAAGCAGTTGATTGGCGATTCCCATCATCACCCATAACCCGGCGAACTCGAAGCGATACAACAGATAGCCCCACATTGCGCAGACGCCGACGCTGGCCGTCACGTTGAGCGTCCAAGATGTTTCGCGGGCGTGGCTTTGCTTCGTGGAAAAACGCGCCAAGACCTCTTGTAGGATGAAGCGGGCCACGCGCGTCCCCGTCTCCAACAACGTGAGGATGAACAGCACCTCGAACATGACGATGAAGTGATACAAGTAGGCCATCATCGGCCGAACGCCCGGCAGATCGGCCAAGACCTTGGCCATGCCCAGCGCGAGCGTGACCGCGCCGGCGGTGCGGCCTTGCAGCTTCTCCTTGATGCCGGCTTCCGCCTTCAACTGGTCGAACTGCCGCGGCTGCAAGTCCCACTGACCATCCGCTTTTGCCGTGGCCATGATTTGTTCATACTTTGCCTCGTCGGTGTTGATCTTGAAATAGTCGCCCGGCTCCAGCGAGCAGGCGGCGATCAGGGCCGTCAACGAGACGATCCCCTCCAGGAGCATCGCGCCGTAGCCGATCGCGCGGATGTCCGTCTCCTTGTTGACCATCTTCGGTGTAGTGCCGGAGGAGATCAGGGCGTGAAAGCCCGAGAGGGCCCCGCAGGCGATCACAATGCACACAAACGGCAAGACCGAGCCGGGGATCGGTCCGCCGCCGTGGATGAAGGGAGTCAGCGCCGGCATCTTCAACACCGGCTGTGCCGCCAGGATGCCAATGCCAAGCAAGGCGATCACGCTGACCTTCATGTACGAGGTGAGGTAGCCGCGCGGGACCAGCAGCACCCACACCGGCAAGATCGAGACGATCGCCGCGTACACGGTCAGAATCAACGAAAGCTGTTTCGGCGTGTACGTCAGGTAGACGCGATACGCGGAATTGTCGAAGAACTGGCCGGCGATCACGCCTAGCACGACCAGCGACACGCCGATCAGCGACGCCTCGCCGACGCGGCCGGGGCGAATCTTGTTCATCCAGAAACCGGTCAACAAGGCCGCGGGAATCGTGGCGGCAACCGCGAACATGCCCCAGGCGCTTTCGTTTAGGGCATTCACGACCACCTTGGCTGTCGCCGCCAGCGTGGCCACGATGATGAACAGGGTGGCCGCCGTAGCCGCGATTCCGGCCACGGGGCCCAGCAGGTTTTGGGCAAGCTGCGGCAGCGACTTTCCGTCCTGCCGCACCGAGGCCAGCAGCACCACGAAGTCGTGCACGCCGCCGGCCAGACACGAGCCGATGACGATCCAGCAGAAGCCCGGAAAGTAGCCCCACTGCGACGCCAGCACCGGCCCCACCAGCGGCCCCGAACCGGCGATGGCGGCAAAGTGGGCGCCAAACAGCACTACCCGCCCTGTGGGATGATAATCCACGTCGTCGCGCAGCCGATGGGCGGGCGTGACGTTCCGGTCGTTGAGCATGGCGACTTTCGCGGCCAAGAACGCCCCGTAGAATCGATAGGCGACCAAAAACGCCGCCAATGCAGTAATAACCAGCCAAAGCGAGTTCATGGGAGATCCTCCGACAAGCAATAATTATCATAATGCACATTTATGGGCTAAGCAACGGCGCCCGATGGACGATTGAGCGAAACGCCCTATAATGACGGCTACTGCTTGCCTCACCCCTGCTTTCCCGAAGGTCTTTCATGCCCGAAAAAGTCATCATCATCGGCAGCGGCCCCGCCGCGTGGGCGGCCGCCATCTATTCGGCCAGAGCCGCTCTGCAGCCCCTGGTGCTCGAAGGCGCCATCAGCGAGGAAAACCGCCTGGCGGGCACTTTGCCCTTGGGCCAACTCGCCCTGACGACCGAGGTCGAGAACTATCCCGGCTTTCCTTGCGGCGATCTGACGGAATATCTTGCCAATTCGCTGGCCGAGGAGCGGCGGCAGTTCATGCCCCCGCACAACAAGGAGGGCGTCAGCGGCCCGGAACTGATGGAACTGATGCGGCAGCAGGCGGCCAACTTCGGCGCGCGAATCGTCACCGAAGACGTTACCGACGTCGATTTTTCCGCTCAGCCGTTCAAATTGACCGCCACGGACGGCAACACCTATGAATCGCACGCGGTGATCGTCGCCACCGGCGCCCGGGCGAACTACCTCGGCTTGCCCTCGGAGGAGAAGTACAAGAACCGCGGCGTCAGCGCGTGCGCGGTGTGCGACGGCGCGCTGCCGCGATTTCGCAACAAGCCGCTGGTGGTGATCGGCGGCGGCGACTCGGCCATCGAGGAAGCCGATTACTTGACCAAATTCGCCAGCGTTGTCTATCTGGTCCATCGTCGCCATGAACTTCGGGCGTCGAAAATCATGGCGCAACGGGCCGAGGTGAATCAGAAGATCGAAATCCTTTGGAACCGCACGCTGGCCGAAGTTCTGGGCAACGACAAGGACGGCGTGACCGGCGTCCGTCTGGGCAGCACGGTCGGCGAGCCCGATTTGCAGAAGGACGCCGCCGGCCTGTTTCTCGCCATCGGCCACACGCCCAACACGGCGTTTTTGAAGGGCAAGTTGGAATTGACCGAGAAGAAATATCTCAAGTGGACCACTCCCGCCCGGACGTATACTAGTGTGGAGGGCGTTTTCGCCGCCGGCGACGTCGCCGACGACTATTACCGTCAAGCCATCACCGCCGCCGGCAGCGGCTGCATGGCCGCGCTCGACGCCGAGCGGTGGCTGGCGGCGAAGGGGCTGTAGGCGATTTTCGATTTCAGATTGTTGATTGAAAGCCGCTTGCGGCTTCGCAGAGCCAGCCCTGTTTGGCTGCCTCCACGCGACAGCATGATTATGAACCGCATCTCACTGATTGCACTCGTTGTTCTCTGCGGGAGTCTTGCCATTCCGCTCCGCGCAGGAATCCCCCTCCGGCCTCGACGCCGCCGCCGCGATCGAAAAGACGTTCGTCGATGTAATCGCGCGGACCGAGAAATCGGTGGTGGCCATTGCTCGGGTGCGGCGGGAACGGCCGGGCGAGGTCTTCCAACTCGAACTGCGGCCTGATCCGTTCGGCCGCCGGCCCATGCCCTTGGCCCCGCCCCAGCCGACCGATCCCGACTTCATTCCCAACGAATACGCCGCCGGCGTGATCGTCGGCCCCGGACTGGTGCTCACCGCCGCGCACGTGCTGGGCGATGAAAGCGACTACTACGTGACCACGATCCAGCACAAGGTCTATAAGGCCACCGTCCGCGCTGCCGATCCGCGCAGCGATCTGGCCGTGCTGGCGATCGCGGCGACCGATCTGCCGGCCGTCAGCTTCGGCAATGCCGACGAACTCAAAAAGGGGCAAATCGTCATCGGCCTGGGCAATCCTTACGCCATCGCCCGCGACGGCCAACCGAGCGCGGCCTGGGGCATCGTCGCCAATCTGCAACGCAAGGCCCCCGCCACGCCCTCCGAATCCGATCCGACCGGCCGACCGGCTCTGTATCATTACGGCACGCTGATCCAGACCGACGCCAAGCTGGGTCTCGGCACAAGCGGCGGGCCGCTGCTGAATCTCCGCGGTGAAATGGTCGGCCTGTCGGTCGCTCTGGCGGTTGCCGCCGGATACGAAACCGCCGGCGGATACGCCATTCCCGTCGATGCCGCCTTCCGCCGCGCGGTCGAAACGCTCAAGCGCGGCCGCGAGGTCGAATACGGCTTCCTCGGCATTCAGCCGATGAATCTGGCGCAGGAAGAAGTGTTGCGTGGAGTGCAGGGGACGCGGGTCTTGCAAGTGATTCCCGGCACGCCCGCCGCGCGGTTTGGCCTGCGGCCCGGCGACGTGATCGCGGCCGTCAACGGCACGCCGCTGCACGATGCCGACGGGCTGGTGCTGAACGTAGGCAAGCTGCCCGCCGACGCGGTCACGCGGCTCAGCGTCTGGCGTAGCGGAACGATGCGGACCGTCAGCGTCGAGTTGAGCAAGTACGCGGTTCGCGGCCGCAAGATCGTGACCGAAACCGATCCGGCATGGCGCGGGCTGCGGGTGGAATACCCGACCGCGGTCGTCGATGAGGAGGGACGCTTGCGTTTCAGTTCGTCGGCAGTCGAAAATGCAGTGGCGGTGGTCGAGGTGGCCGACGGTTCGCCCGCGGCTGCGGCGGGGCTGCGGCGCGGCATGTTGATCACGCACGTCGATCGCCTGCCGGTGCACACGCCGAAAGAGTTCGCCCTGGTCGTCGCCCGGAACCACGGCCCGGTCCAACTTCGGCTCGCCGGCGGCGAGAAGAATCCAACCCGCACCGTCGGACCGGAGTTCTGAGGGAAGAGGCGTGCTGGCTCGCAGGTTGGGTTTGTCGTAGAATTGGAGGCGCGTTTATTTGTGCGTGCGGAAGGAAGCGGTATGATCGACAAAACGACCATCGCCAGGGCGACCGAGTTGCTGCGACAGGCCGCTGATCCGGAGAAGATCATCCTTTTCGGGTCTTACGCCCGCAACCTCGCCGATTCCGGCAGCGACCTGGACCTGCTAATTGTAGAACCCGCCGTGTCGGACCCGGCGGCGGAAATGGTTCGCTTGATGCGAGTGCTTAGTCCCTTGCGGATCCCGGCCGACGTTTTGGTGGTCAGCCGGCAGGATTTCGCAGATTGGTCCGATACGCCGGGCCACATTCTGTTCGAGGCGGCCAGGGAGGGGGTGGTTCTCGATGAAGCAGCATGAACAGGCCAGGTTATTGTTCGTTTTGGATGCGCTTACTCCCTTTGGAACGACGTTTCGTTATGACGTGCTGCCAATCGCGCACGACTTTCATCGCGTAGACGCCCGCGACATGGTGCGCCGCTTGCGAATGTGGGCGGAGCGAATCGTGATCGAAAACGGTTGACACGACTGACAACAAAAGCCGCGCACCCCGCATGAACGTTGTCATTCCGTTTCCACGACAACCTTCAGCTTCTGCGTGACCGGCTTGCCGGCGGCCTCGCATTGTGCCGTGACGACATGAATGCCGGGCGTCTTGAAAGCGTGCTGCAACTCGGCGTACGGCTGGTAGTCGGACAGTCGCGTTTCGTCGTCGAAATCGACCTTGATCAGGCCGCCGCCGCTGCCCTGGAACCAGAAGCGGAACGTCACCGCCTGATTAGGGCGGATGTTCTGCGTCGGCGTGTAGGTCATGAAGATGTGCGGCATGGCCGGCTCGGGCGTCGGGCGAGAATAGACCTTGACCTGGCAGAAATCGACGTCCTCGCCGCCCTTGTCGTCCTTGACCCAGAGGGTGGCGACGTAGGCCCCGGCCCGGTTGAACTTCTTCCTGGCCTTCGCCCGCCTGACCGTTTGGCCGTCGGGAAAGACCCATCGCCACTCGCCGATCTTCCCGCCGCCCCACGCCAGCGAGTTCGAGCCGTCGAAATCGACGTCCTCTCCGACGAGAACCTGGTGGTGTGGCCGAGCGATCGCCGCCAGCCCCCTCGGATGCTGCGCCTGATACGCTGCTACCAGCCACGGGTAAAGGTTGAGCCGTTTGTCGCGGTTGTCGACGTCGAGGTCGTGGCGGGTGAGATAGGAACCGAGGTGCGAATGCGAGAAATTGCCCGACGGCCCGCTGCGGCCCAACATGCCGAGCTTCTGGCCGAGGGCGACGCGAGCGTTCAATACGATTTCGGGAGCGAACGAATTCAAGTGGGCGTATTCCCAATGGAAGCCGCCGTCGTCTTGGATCACCACCGAGCAGATGTTCTCGCGGCTTGGCCAGAAGAGCACCACGCGGCCGGCGGTGGCGCTGACGACCTCCACGCGGCCTTCGTAACCGGCCATGTCGAATCCATAATCGTGATAGAATCGTGCGCCCCCTTGATCGCCGTCGCCGGCCCCGAGGTGCACCGGCTCGTTGTACGCCTGCGAAGCGTGCGAGAAGAGCCGGAAGTTCCGCAGCGGGAAGCCAAAACGCTTCGTATCGACGATCGGATCGCCGGCGTCCCAGAGCGAGAGTTGAGCCCGCCGCGAAACGTTTCCCCAGCCCGAAGTCGTATCAACCAGAATTCGCAGCCCGCGGGTTTCCGTCGGCATCACGTAAGGAGCGCAGACCAGATCGAGCGGACGGCCGTCGCTCTCGACGCGAACGTCCGCGCGCCGCACGAACTTGGCGACGCTGTCGCGCTGCTCCTTGACGGAGACCAAGCGGATGACCCGCTCGGCGCCGCTCTTGAGCTTGTACGAGACGGTCTCGTTCAGGTTGATCGCCACGACGCGCTGGGTCGAGTACGTGCCAACCAGGCGATTGATGTCTTTGTCGGATACCTCTTGGGCAAGGCACGACGCCGCAATCCCGACCAGCGCGATTGTGGACATCGCCATGCGGAGTTCAGTTCTCACGAGATCGTCCCCTTGCCTCCTCCGGCAATGATGGTGCCAGAACAAATGTGATCTTGAATGCTTTCGTGATAAGAAGATGTGATTGGAGCGGGCAAGTCGATTCACAGCCAGACCGCCATTCTAGCACAGATCGTGCATAACGTCACGACAAGTAAACGGACAGGGCAGTCCGACTTCCGGACTGCCCTGTTTGACAAAGGAGTAAGTGGTCGTTTCGGCCGCAAGGGCCAAGCGGTTTACCACGGGCCGCGAATGTAGTAGTCGCCGAATTGGTCGGTGCTCGACGGCCAATGCGGCGTTGGGCGGAACCACGCGCGGTTGTATTCTCCCGGGCCGGGATAGCCGCGCTGGAACTGGTGCTGAATCGGAGTGACGCGAGTGGCCCCCACGCCCCAACCCCAGTGCGTTTGGCTTTCGGCCGTGGGCGGCACGAGCACCGCCACCGGCATACCCCAGGCGGTGTCATAATAGTCGCCATGCCAGGGATACGTCTGCGATTGCCGGAACGCCACCCGGCTCTTCAACGTTCCGAGGCCCGCCGTCGCCTCGTTCGCCCAGCCGCAGGCGATCAGCGTCGCCGCGGCGATGGTGAGTATGAAAACACGTTTCATCGCTCTAGCTCCTTTGGGATTCGTCGTCCGCCGCCGCCGTTGGTGCGGCAGTTGCACTCCCTCCCTTTGCCGGAGTGGCAATTCCACTGCCGTGCCAACCTGTGCAACTACCACACCAACTCGAGATTCGTCGTGTGTTACCAACACCAAGGCCGCCATCCCCATCGCACCGAAGTCCGTGTCGGCGCGGCATCCTCGTGGTGCGTCCAATAGACGCGCTTATGCGGGTAGAGGAATTCGTGGGGATCCAACGGCGGGTAAGTGACGTACGTATGCCCGACCAGCGGCGGCGTGGGGCGCGGGCAAGGATACATCGCCGCTCCAACGCTCCCCCAACCCACCGGCGGGACGTAATAGTTGCCGAACAAGTCGCCCGACGTGCTGTGGCGAATCAGCTCGGCGCGGGCCTCCGTGCCCACGCCAATGCTATAGGCCGCCAACAAAACCGCAATGCCGACCAGGGCAAGAATTTTTCCGCGAGAAATTGAGCGAGGCATGGTTTCAATCCTTTCACAACCAATCTCGGCAGGTAACACTTCTGCGGGTGAATCTTTGTGTAGGACGTGGGAAAAAGCCCCGCAATATGCCTGAAATTCGGAAAAAACCGTGTGGGACATGGCCCGCAGAATCGGTATAATCGGTCAGCTTTGCCGCAAGCCGCCGTTCGCGACAGGCGACGGAAGGGGACGGAGGAGGTTGTCGGGAAAGATTCCGCAAACGGAGCACGTTTCCCCGACAACCTCCTCCGTCCCCCTCTCGCCGCGGCCGTACCATGACGAGGAGCCCCAAGATTGACCGTTCGTTCTACCCCTAAAGTGGAAACCCCGGCGCCGGCCGGTTCCAACGGCAGCGGCCCGGCCGAGGCCATCATTCCCACGTCGAAACCTCGCCGGCGCGCCACCGCGCAGTCGATGGCCGCCAGCCAGCGCGATATTTCTGTCAGCGAGTTTTTTGCGAAGAATCGGCACCTGTTGGGTTTCGACAACCCGCGCAAGGCCCTGCTGACGACCGTCAAGGAAGCGGTCGACAACGCCCTGGACGCCTGCGAAGAGGCCGGCATCTTGCCGGAAATCTGGGTGCACATCGAGCGCACCGGCCAGGACCGTTTCAAGGTCGGCGTGCAGGACAACGGGCCAGGCATCGTCAAGAAGCAAATCCCGCTGATCTTCGGCAAGCTGCTCTACGGCTCGAAGTTCCACCGCATGCGCATGAGCCGCGGGCAGCAGGGCATCGGCATCAGCGCGGCGGGCATGCACGGCCTGTTGACTACCGGCAAGCCGGTAAAGATCATCTCGAAGATTTCCAAACGCGAGCCCGCTCACTATTACGAAATCCAGATCGACACGAAGCGGAACGTGCCCGAAATCCTCAACGGCCGGGGCGACGGCGTCGAAATTCCGCCCAACGGCTTGGGCGAGAAACTCATCGAGAAGTACGGCATCGAATGGCAAGAAAGCGTCGAGCATGGCACGCGGGTCACCATCGAACTGGAAGCCCGCTACCAGCGCGGCCGCGGCAGCGTCGACGATTACCTCGAACAGACCGCCATCGCCAATCCGCACGTGGCGATCCATTACGCCGATCCCGACGGCAATCAGATGGAATACGCCCGCGTGACCGACCAGCTTCCGCCCGAGCCGAAGGAGATCAAGCCGCACCCATACGGCATCGAACTCGGGCGGCTGGTGGCGATGTTGAAGGACACAAAGGCGCCGACGATCGCGCAGTTCCTAGTCCATTCGTTTTCCCGGGTCAGCCCGGGCATCGCCCGAAAACTTTGCACGGCGATCCACGTCACCACGCGGGCCAACCCGAAGAAGATCGGCCGGCACGAGGCCGATTTGCTCTATCAGGCGATTCAGCAGACGAAGATTCCCGCACCTTCGACCGATTGCATCGCGCCGATCGGCGAGGAACTGATCCTGAAGGGCTTGCGGCAAGTGGTGCCGGGCGAATTCTACACGGCGGCTACGCGCCCGCCGGCGGTGTATCGCGGCAACCCGTTCCAGATCGAAGTCGGCCTGGCCTACGGCGGGGCGTCGCCGGTCGCGCGAGTGACGCGCGAGGGGCTGGCCGAGATGCTCGAAGAGAGCGACGCCCGCACGTTGCGGCAGTTCCTCATCACGTCGTTCCAAGGCCTCGGTGCCGAGGCGGCCGACAAAATCCTCATGGCGGCGAACGTCGGCACGCGCGTCTCGCCGGGGCGGCTCAAGTCGGCCGAGATCGACAAGTTCCACGAGGCCCTGCAAAGCGTGAACATCAGCGAAGGGCAGTCGATGAACGTGCTGCGGTATGCCAACCGCGTGCCGTTGCAATTCCAGGCCGGCGCCTGCGCGATCACGCAGACCGTGATGGCAACGAACTGGCGGGCCTACGGGCTAAACCAGTCGCGCGGTGGCCTGCCCAGCGGCCCGGTGACGGTGATGGTTCACATGGCGAGCGTTTGGGTGCCGTTTACGAACGAGTCGAAGGAGGCGATCGCGTCGTATCCCGAAATTCAGAAGGAATTGCGTCTGGCCCTGCAAACCGCCGGCCGCAAGCTCGGCATGTTCCTCCGCCGCCGCTTGCGGGTGCGTCACGAAGGCGAGCGGCGGAATCTGTTTCTGCGTTACGTCGGCGAAGTAGCCACGGCCGTCAGCCGCGTCAACGGCGCCGACCGCAAGAAGCTGTACGACCAGTTGTTAGAAGTAGCGAAGAAGCGCACCGCCGAAGCCGACATCGAGCTCGACGACCGCGGCAAGCCGATTGAGGAGGAAGATTACGGGGAGAACGTAATTATTGTGCCACAAGAAAAGTACACAGGAAGCACGATCACCGTAAGGGACATCACTATGCAAGACAAGACATGGGTAGTAAGGTTTATTCACGATGGCAAAGAAGATTCTCTCGCTATGGAATGGCCCGAAACGCCAGAGCGCGAGAGCGTCGCGATTCGCATAAGAGACACGCTATTTCCGGGAGTACAATTGCTTTCGACCACGCCGAGAGGTTGTAAAGAACCAACCGTTTACCAACTTAGTGATCGTGGCGTGAGGATCACCAGCATTGAAGAAGGCAAATAGGCGGGTTAAAGGAGACTGTTGTATGGCATTATCGTTCAAGCGTCACCAAAAGATCACCCTACGTGAGCAGCCGAGTTTTAGCGAAGCCTGGCTGCACGACCAAATCTGTGAGGACACGTCACTGTTGGGTTTGGGTGAACTTGACGTTGTTGATCGGGAACGGGCACAGTTTGGAGGAGGACGCCTCGATATGTTACTGGCCGATACGGAGGCCAATGCGCGGTACGAAGTGGAGGTTATGCTTGGCCCAACGGATCCGAGCCACATTATCCGCTGTATTGAGTACTGGGACGTCGAGCGGAGACGCTATCCGGCCTACGACCACGTAGCTGTCCTAGTCGCTGAGGAAGTCACCAGCCGATTCCTGAATGTAATGTCCCTGCTGTCAGGAAGCATTCCTCTCGTGGCCATTCAATTGAACGCCCTGCAAGTTGATGAGCACTTGGTTCTGGATTTTGTCAAAGTGCTGGACCAGCGCGAGCTAAGAGAAGACGACGTCGCCGAGGGAGTAGGTTCTAAGGCAACTCGCCAATGGTGGGAAGAGCGCAAAGGGATCGCATCACTCCGCCTCTGCGATAAACTCCTTGAAATCGCGAGGGAAAAGTCCGAACTCCCGCTGGAACTGCGGTACGCAAAGAGTAGTGTCAGCATTGGAGTACCGGGTTCGTTCTTTCATCTCCTTGTCGTATGGCCAAAGAAGGACTTCGTGCCTTTTCGTCTTGGAGTATCGAATGCCGAACAATGGGTGTCGCGATTGGATGGTGTCGGAATTGATGCGAAGGCCAAACGCGCCGATCGTCTTATCGTGCGACTTACGGCGGCTGATCTCGCGCAAAACGAAAAAATGATCCACGACCTGATCCGTCAATGCGTGTCGGAATCGGAGGCGTGAGACGGTTAATAGCCCGAAGGGCTTGCGTAAGGCAGCCCAGGGTTGCCGCGCAGCGGCTACCCTGGGTGCGAGGGATGAACAGCCCGTGAACCCCAACGGGGTTCCGTAGAAGGTGCGACGATGCCGCAATCACTGGCGAACGCTTTGTTGCACATCGTGTTTTCGACGAAGGAACGGCGTGCCCTGTTCCAAAACGCAGACCTACGCGATGAAATGCACCGATATCTCGCCGGCGTCTCCGCGAAATTGGATTGCCCCGCCGTTATCGTCGGTGGTGCGACCGATCATGTCCATTTGTTGGCAAACCAGGCGCGAACGATCGCGTTGGCCGACTGGGTGAAGGAATTGAAGCGCGTGTCATCGATTTGGGCGAAGGAAAAGACGCCGCAATGGAGTCTGTTCCAATGGCAGGCGGGGTACGGCGCGTTTTCGGTCAGCCAGTCGCAAAAGGCGAGGGTGCAGCGGTACATCGGTTCACAAGAGGAACACCACCGACAGTTGTCATTCCAAGATGAGTTCCGGCTGTTCTTGAAACGGCACAACATCGCATTCGACGAGCAATATGTGTGGGATTGAGTCTACCAGTGGTCCATTACGCAACCCCTTCGGGGTTGAAAGGGGAGAGGGGCAACCGTCACCCAGGGTAGCCGCTGCGCGGCAACCCTGGGCTACCCTACAGAAGCCCTTCGGGCTAACGAGCATTCCGGCCTCTTCGTGTAATCCTCGACGCCCCGCATCTCGGCCTGGACAGATCCATCGTGTCGGTTCAAGAAAAGCACAGGGCCCCGGGGTTTCCAGGGCCCTTCGAACAAGGCAACGGCAACTTGCAATCGCTCTGCCGTTGCCTGCTGTGCTTGCGGCACAGTCTTACAAGCCCCAGAAGGGGAACGCAAGAATTATCGGCTATCGCAGTGACGAAATCAAGGTCCGATCCATAACCACTTATCCGGCCGCAAAGTGCGACCGCATACATTGAAAACCAACCATTGACAACTTATGGCCTCCAAACTGAACACCCGTGACGCGAAAACCATGAAACGCCTGACCGAAATGGCCGACGAGGTCGTCCAATTGGTCGGGCGAAAACGCGACCCCTACGTTGACGTGCCGACCCGCTCGTTGTCGAACGTCAAGTACAACAAATCGCGGCGATTCATCGAAATGGGGAGCAACACCAACCGCCGCCACCTGTTCAACCTGGCGCAGGCCAAGACCTACATGCAAACCATGTTGGTCGCCAGCGGCGTGACGCAACTGGTTGAACAGGGAAAAACCACCAGCATCCGCGGTCTCTTCTACCTGCTAAAACATACGATCGAGGGCACCAAGGAAGAAACCTTTTCCGATCAAGACGAATGCGACCCGGTGATCGAAGATTGCGAAGTGCTGCTGAACAGCCTGCGCGAGGAACTGCACGTCTATGCCAGCAATCGCGGCGGAATGGTGGGAGAAATCACCCTGGTCGACTCGGGCGACGAGATCGACTGCATCGCGCATGGGCTCCGGCGGCTATGCCATTCCGTCGATCGTCGAACCCGACGTGATCCAGTTCAAGCAGTGCGACGCGAAGTTCATCCTGCACGTCGAAAAGGACACCGTCTGGCGGCGATTCAACGAAGACAAGTTCTGGCGCAAGCACAAGTGCATTCTCACCCACGGCATGGGCCAGCCCCCGCGCGGCGTCCGCCGGCTGCTGCACCGGATGCACGACGAGTTGAAGCTGCCCGTCTATTGCCTCTTGGATAACGATCCGTGGGGATACTACATCTACAGCGTTATCAAGCAGGGCTCGATCAATCTGGCCTACGAATCGCAGCGGATGGCCATTCCCGACGCCAAGTTCATCGGCCTCCGCTCGAAAGACTATCGCGAATGCCAGCTTTCCGAGAGCGTGAAGATCGCGCTGAACGACACCGACCGCAAGCGGGCCAAACAGATCGCCGCCTATCCGTGGTTCGCCCACAAGCCGCAGTGGCAGAAGGAGATCAAGGGGCTCTTGGACAACGGCTTCAAGATGGAAGTGGAATCGCTGATCAGCAAGAACATCAGCTATGTCACCGAGCAGTACACGCCGGAGCGGCTGAAGGCGAAGGATTGGCTGGACTGACGCAGGCTTGACGGGCGTTATCAAACACGATAACATCCCAAAGCTGGAGCGACGATCATGGCTAGGACGAAGAAGCCGAAATCCACCGCCCGGGGGCACTCGCACGATCGGCATATCGGCAAGAATCGCGGACGCCTCGCGTCGCCGCAGGCGGAACGCACAAGTCTCGGCATCGCCGGGAAGATTCGCGCCTTGCGAACCAAGGCCGGCTTGAGCCAACGCGAGTTCGCCCAGCGCATCGGCACCTCGGCGTCGAATATCTGCCGACTGGAACACGCCGATTATCAAGGGCATTCCTTGTCGATGTTGCGCCGCATCGCCGCAGCGTTCAAGATGCGCGTTGACGTGCGATTCTTGCCGATTGCACGCAAGTGAAGCGGGAAAAAGGGGACAGGTCCAATTTGCCGGAACGGCCCAGAGGGTGCTTCGCACAAATTGAACCTGTCCCCTTTTTCCCAGGATCGCGCAAGTCTATTTGGATTAGCAATTGGTGCGCTCGACTAACTTCGCCAGCAAGTCGCGTGCGGCGCCGGTGTCGATGGCCTCGGCGGCTTGTTCGGCACAATGCCTCGGCGACGCGTCGCGGCCGATGGTCCAGAGCGCGGCGGCGGCGTTGGCTACGACGACGTCGCGCGGCGGGCCGCGACGGCCTGCGAGAATTCCCGAAATCACCTCCGCGCTCTCCTCCGGGCCTGAGACGAGCATCTCGCTCCCGCCGGCCGGCTTGAGGCCGAAGTCGCTCGGCTGCCATTGGAATCGCCGCAGGCGGCCGTCGGCGGCTTCGAACACGGCGGTCGGGCCGGCAAGCGTCACCTCGTCGAGGCCGTCGGCGCCGTGGACGACGACCGCCCGGCGAACGCCAAGCAACAACAACGCTTCGGCCAGCAAGGGCTGCAACGGCGGGCGGCCGACGCCGAGCAATTGAAACGGAGCCGACGCCGGATTGACCAAGGGACCGAGGATGTTGAAGATCGTCGGCGTGCCGAGTCGCTTACGGACGGCCGCCACTCGCTTCATCGCAGAGTGCAGCAACGGGGCGAAGCAAAAGCAGATACCGAGTTCGTCGAGGCAGGCTTCCACCCGGGGCACGTCGGCGTCGATGTTCACGCCGAGCGCAGCCAGCACGTCGGCCGAACCGCTGCGGCTGGTGGCGGCGCGGTTGCCGTGCTTGGCCACCGCCGCCCCGGCGGCCGCGGCCACCAGGGCGGCGGCCGTCGAGATGTTGAAGGTTCTCGATCCGTCGCCGCCGGTGCCGCAGGTGTCGATCAGATCGCGCCGTGACGAGCGGATGGGTGTCATCCGCCGCCGCATGGCCGTCGCCGCCCCGGCGATTTCCGCCACCGTCTCGCCTTTTCTATGCAACGCCGCCAGCAGCCGGGCGATCTGCTCTTCATCGCAGCCGCCGTCCATGATCTGCCCCATGACGACGGCCATTCGCTCCATCGGCAGATCGCCGCCCGAGGTGACTTGCTGGATTGCCGTTTCGATCATCATGGATACCATGATGCGCTCTGCAGCCGGGCTTGTCGAGGTGAGGGGTTCCGGGGGTTGACGGTCTGCCGAAAGCGCGGCATACTTGGACCATGTCGGCTGCTTGTTCGCTCTCCGGGGAGCGAGCCGGCGGCAGCAGAACGAGCGGCCTGCGGCTTGACGGCGTATCTGCGAGACAGTCGCAAGTCGGAATGACGCAACAGCTTACGGCGCTACGGGGGCGTAGCTCAATTGGTTAGAGTACCGGACTGTCGATCCGGTGGTTGCGGGTTCGATTCCCGTCGCCCTCGCTTGACGCAAAGAGCCGTAGGTTAAGGACTTACGGCTCTTGCTATTTCTTGGGAAAGAAGTCCTCGTGGAGGATTTGGGGACATTCTGGGGAAAATCCACGGCTCACGTTGCGGTCACATTGAGGTTGGCATCGAAGAGCAGCATGTAGGAATTCCTGCCAATTAGTTTGTTCCAAGAAACGGTCCAAAGCCTCTTGCGATCCTTGCCGTGCCTGCGTACAGTCGAAGTCGACCGCGATACGGTGAACCCACCTACCTCGACCATTCTATTTCATCAAGCGCTCTGTACTGTAGGTCGTGAGCAAGCGATTGGGCATATCCTTGCAGGTCGGGAAAAAGAGTTGCCCGGCTGATGTTCATGAGACGAAGCTCGGACAAGAGTTCTGTCCGAATACGGCGTTCAATAATAATCTTGAACACGTGGTCCGTCATAGCATCGTCGCTGTACGCCTCAAAGTTCGCCTCAAAACCGGCCTTTATGCCTGGGCAAAGAAAGACTCCCTGTTGCGCGAGGAGCCTGAAGTTTGATCGGGGTGGAACAACAGGCAACACCAGACGTTCGTGGCTTTCAAATAGATTTCTGAAATTGTTTGCCAAGAACTCACCATCAAACAGGCTACGCTCGCTGCATTCTGACAACGCCTCGTTCCCACGGACGCGACAAACACTTTTCCGTATCAACCAGCGAGTGTCGATGGCCCAAATCGCGCAGTTTTTGGTTTGTCCCGCTACGGCCTTCTGGATCTCTTCAAGGGCGAAATAGCAGGCAACGTATGGGGAGCGGGTGAAGTCGAGAAACCTTGTGGGAGCCCCATAGTGCTGCATTAGAGCTAGCCATTCCAACTTGTTGTCTTGGACAATCGCCGCATCACTAAAGTGTTGTGCAGATTTCTTGAATTGGCTGATAAGGTAATCTTCTGCACTCTGTCGATCTATTGCGGAGTCAGAGTCCGCAATTCCCGATTCCGCCCTGTCCCGGAGTTTTCTGTCAAGTGAACTCTCTAGTCGGTAATTGTGCCTTGTCGTACCCCGAAACACCCAAGGCCACTTCGCGGGTTCGACAAATTCCCATGCCAGCCAATTGAGTAGGTCATCCGCCAGCCTGTATGGGCACGCATCGGTGCCCCGCTTTGTCCTCACCTCAGTATAAGGGAAGCGTTTCGTTCTGAGTTTACGAAGCATGTGGTACTTCTTGTCATGTTTTTTCACGTTGACCTCGGTTCTCAGTTCTTTGCTGATTCCACAGAATGCCTTTCCGATGGTCTCGGGTCGAAGGCAAGTTAGCGGATTTACGCTCCAGTAGATTAACGCCCAGACGTTACCGCCGTTTCCCTCACGCTTTTCGCGTGAGCGTAACGCTCCCGGGGAATTTCGTCGGATCGGCTGCCTGGCGTCTTCATCCAATAGCATAATCCGAGGGCTGGAGGCCGGCAACTGCCCTTGGCGTAGAGTCAGCGTGTTGCTTGGTGAGGACGGCCTTCAGCCGGTAGGTAGGCCACGGCGGTCAGACTACGACCCCTTGGCCGCAGGATTCATGGCGTCGATACCGCCGTGTGGCGATGGTGCCGGCCGGATCAGGCGGCCCTGTGTGCCTCGGCCAGTCGGCCGTCTGAGGAGCGGGTCGGCTGCCATCGTGCGTTGGATCGGTCGCCGGCCGCAGCCTGCCCACTTCTGGTGTTGTCAGGATCGTTGTCAGGTCAGTTGTTTCGCTGTTTGCTTGAGTTGGCTGAACCGCTGTTTACTGAGTCCTACCGGGCCGCAGCCCGAGGCTTCCAGCAAAGAACCTCATCAAGTACAATATGCGGGAAGAGGCGATTGCGGCTGGGAAGAGACCCTGCGCAAGTGCAATCGGTGATGCTGTCCGATTCGTCTGTTGACCGTCAAGAAGGAGCATCCAGTGAATTTCAATACGTGGGTTGAAGAGAAAGATGGGAGTCATCTTCTTCCTCTCGATAGTCATGTGTATTGCATGGAGGCTGTTCTGAACACCGCTTATGCGTTTACGCACCGCACCCATATCACTGTTGCGACCAACGACACGTCAAGCATAGTCGTCCGCATCGTCCGCAACTCTGGTGGCGACGACATTGAGAAACTGTGTCGGGAGTTTCTGCGGGAACTCGTCGATCAACAGCTTCGCGCAAGCATACGGAAAGAGACAGCCGACATCAGGAAGGCGATCATCACTGAAGCCTTTGCGCCCCTAGAGGAGGCTTGCAATAATGAACGATCCTAGAACATCTTTCAAGGATGGGTGCCGCACATATCGCTTCCTTCCGTTCTTCTTTCGACGGCGAAGCGGCCAAGTGCTACTGGTCAACCAAGGGGGCGATTATCTTATCGTCGGCGATCATGATTTCCGCCGCTTTGTGCAGCATGAACTCCACGATGAGGAAGAATTATACTGCGATCTCAGGGGCAAGTTCTTCCTGTGGGATAAGGATGTGGCTTTGCCCATTCAGATGTTGGCCACAAGATACCGCACGAAAAAGAGCTTCCTGCGTGCCTTCACTGGCCTGCACATGCTCGTTCTTACCGTGCGATGCAATCAGAAGTGTCGGTACTGTCAGGTTGCTTGCGAGAGGGCCTCGGTCAGCCGTTTCGATATGCAGCCAGTCACCGCCCGCCGCGCGGTCGATCTGATTTTTAAGTCACCATCGCCTTACGTCAAGATTGAGTTTCAGGGAGGAGAGCCGCTGCTGAACTTTGCAACATTGCGACTAGTTGTCGAGTACGCGAAGGAACTGAATGAGCGATACAAAAAGCATCTTGAGTTTGTGGTCTGCACGAACCTAACACTTGCCGACGAACAGCATTTCGAATTCTTTAAGACGCATAACATCTGCGTGTCCACGTCATTAGACGGTCCTGCGGACATACACAATGCCTGTCGCAGGATGGAGGATGGGGAGGGGAGCTATTGCCGCACGGTAGCTGGCATAAGACGAGCGGTGGATTCACTTGGACCTGATCGTGTCTCCGCGCTGATGACGGCAAGCCGAGCAAGCCTTGGACGCTTTAGTGAGGTTGTCGATGAATATGTGGCCCAAGGTTTTCGTTCCATTTTTTTCCGCGCTCTAAATCCATACGGGCGGGCCGTGCAAGAGAACCGCGAACTGGGTTATCAGGTTGAAGAGTTTGTGGCGTCCTACAGGGCTGGCCTCGATTATATTCTCGGGCTTAATCGCGCAGGTGTTCCGTTCGTTGAAGGGTACGCCACTATTCTCCTGACTCGTATGCTCACGCCCTTCGGGACTGGATTTGTGGACCTTCAATCACCGACAGGGGCGGGGATCGGCTGTGCGATCTATGACTACGATGGTAGTGTGTATGTGTCCGACGAAGGGAGAATGCTGGCGAGGGGCGGTGACAGGACGTTTAGGATGGGAAGCGTGGATGACGACTACTACTCGCTTTTCGGCGGCGATGTAATCAGAAGGACGGTAGAATCGTCCTGTGTCGAATGTTTGCCCCAGTGTTCGTCGTGCGCCTTCCAACTGTGGTGCGGGGCCGATCCCGTTCGTAACTACGCCACCAAGAAGGACTTCGTGGTACACAAGCCGACCGATGATTTTTGCTTGAAGAACACCGCGATCTTCGACTTCCTTTTGGACAAGGTATCTTCATCGGACGCCTTCCTACAGGACACGATTTGGTCGTGGATAACAAGAAGGTCAGCAGAGGAGATTGCCAGCATGGGAGGTAAGCACTCATGAGGCAGTTCACATGCCACACCTATGGCCTACAGCGTCCTTTGCTCGGCAGAGTGATTTTCGGTACGGTGCCGAAGTGGGAGCGAAAGGACTACATCCTCTTATGGCGCGGCGAAAGCAAGCAGTCCGACGTTGCACGGGTCGGTGCCGTCCTGGCAAGTTCAGAAGCATTCGAGGCAGGCAATGTGCGGAAAGTTTCTGTGCCCATTGTCACTATGGATTCGGGAACCGAAGTGATCAGAGAAGGCGACGTGTTGTTTGTCAATCCGAGCGAGTCACGCATTTCAGTTCTGTACGAAAGTGCGTCCGAGCATAACGCCATATTGGTTACGGAGAGATGCAACTGCGCCTGTATAATGTGTCCTCAACCGCCGCAGTTGGAGGCTAATGACCGAACTCCGTTCAATTGTGAAGTGATTCGACTGATGGCTCCTGGGCCGACGAGTCTTGCTTTAACGGGTGGCGAACCAACTCTGCTCGGTGATGACCTTCTCGTCTTGCTACGAGCGTGTAAGCAGTGGTTGCCGAACACCGACCTAATGATCTTAACTAACGCACGGAGGCTGAAAGCCAGGGATTACGTCGAAAGCATTGCCCGAGTCGGCCACCCTCACCTCATAATGGCCGTGCCACTGTATGCCGATGTCGATTTCCTGCACGATGAGATCGTCGGTGCCCGAGGAGCATTTCGGGACACTATAGAGGGACTCCATAATTTGGCCCTGTATGGTGTCGCCGTCGAGATCAGAGTAGTGATCCTATCCCTGAACCACCATCGCCTACCAAAACTCGCGGAGTTCATCTATGCGAATCTCCCCTTCGCCAGCCATGTGGCTTGGATGGGAATGGAGACCACGGGCCTAGCTCGACAAAATCTGGATCGAGTGTGGGTAGCCCCTTTTGATTACCGCGATGACCTTGAGGCGGCCTGCCGTTATCTTTACCGACGCATGATACCAACGTCCTTGTACAACCTCCCCCTGTGTACCCTGCCAAAATCGCTCTGGACATTGGCCAGAAAGTCGATTTCCGAATGGAAAAACGTGTATTTTCCCGAATGCCAGTCCTGTGCCGTAAAGTCTTACTGCTGCGGCTTTTTCGCATCCGCAGACCGCATCCGCAGTCGAGTTGCACCCCAGAGCCAGTCAATTGTTCAAGTTGGGTAACAAGATTTGGCGTGGCGTAGGCATCTTGCCGGTGTTTTTCGGCCACGGGCAAGATGCCCATGCCACATAAACTGGGTGGTTGATTGGCCCTGACCTGGCAGGGCGTTGACGTGCTTGGCTCGGCGACCTATATTTAATCTGACGGTGTGTGGATTGCGATTAGAGGGTATTGCTGCAAATTGAGGGTATCGAAAATGAAGAAGATGCTTTCCAAAATCTGGAAGTTCGCCGCCAGCGGTGTGGGGCTCGCGGCACTGGCCTCAGCCATTTTAGGAACGAGCAGCGCATCCGTTGCGAAGGCAGACGCTAGCCCGTCGTTCCAACCCCCAGCCAAGCGGTTGGTTTTGGAACTGAGCAAAACCGCTCGGTTGGAGCAAGCCAACACCGTGCAAGACCACTATTCGCACGAATCCCATTCCTCTCATGCGTCGCACGCTTCCCATTACTCCGGGAACTGACACGAGGAATGTGATCTTGCGAGAAGTGCCCGAAGCGGCTCTCCAAGCCGCTTCTCTTTCTTCTTAGGGCGTTCCGATACTGATGGGAGGTATAATCTACCGCTAAGTCCTGGATGAGCAGCACCCACGATTCGCCACCGTCGTCAACAATCTGGCGGGACTGTACCGCACGAGGAGCCGCTACGAGGACGCCGAACCGTCCAGCCAAGGCCAAGGCTTACTTCCCAATGATACCCGCCTCTCGAAGTGCCCGGCGGACTAATCGAGAAACATCGCCAAACTCGGGTAGCTCGGCCATCTGTGCCGCCAGACGGACGTCCCACAGTTTCTTGTAGCGAGCCTCCTTGGACTCCAGAACCCCGCGCGCGTCGGCAGGTTTTCTTTTCCGGAACTCCCATTTCTTCTCAATCGCGTGCGTTAAGTTGCCCAGATCAACATGCCCATAGCACGTTAAAAACCAGATGTCATAGAGGTCACGCGGTTCGTTCCGTGCCGCATCGAGCAGAGCAACCACTTTTTCGGTGGCGATTTCATCCAGCGAATAGGTCAGAATTTCAGCATCCTCGGGCAGATCCTCATACTCTTCGTACGCGCAAGACTCTCCGCGATTCGAGTGGGAAAACGATCTCCTCCTTGATCGTTATGTCCACCTTGACCTCCTTCGCCCTGGCGGTAGCCTGGAGGGGCCCTTCGTAAGTTAGGTAGAAGGTATGGCTATTCACGTGCGCCTGCTCATCCTGATGGGCGAACCGGATCGATACGCCTCCAGACTGGCTGACTTCGGCGAACACCGGATCAAGTTCCTGGCGGATCAGGTCGAAGGGCACTTCGGCCGTGAGCGTAAAGTCCAGATCCTCAGAAAACCTATAGTCACCAAAGTAGCATCGCTTGAGCGCCGTCCCGCCCTTGAACGCCAGCCGCTCCCGCAGCGGCGTCCGCGAAAGGGCGATCAGAAACCACGCTAGGCAGTAATCCCTTTCCAGGACAGCCTCCGGTATGCGTCGCCCGCCGCCGCGGGCCAGGCGATTTGAAAGCAGGGCAAGGTTTCGTTGTGGGATCATTCTTTAGGTTCCTGTCACGGCCCGAAATTCTTCGGGGTCCACGTTGAGCCGCAAGTGCCATCGTGCGGAGTGCTTTCCCTGGGGCGGCATGACAGGATCAAGGAGCGAATAACTCCCGGTCGCATGCCCACGCAGTCGGTCCCTGTCAGCCGTAGTGCCGAGGTTGTAGACTTCCATCAGAAAGCCGATCCGCCGCATTACAGCACCCACGTTGAGACGGAGGGCGTATTCGACGAGCCGGCCCACATCCATGTCGGCCCGACGAATCCACAGACCCTTCGCCACCTCCGTCACTCCGCCACAATACTCCGGCTGCCGCAAACCGTCCAACACCGTGCGTTCCAAGTCACTTACCGTGACTTTCTCTTGTTTGGTCACCCAGTGGTCCATTGTCCCGAAGAAGTGTTCCGGCTTGCAGCGGATGAACCGGAACTGTGTTCCAAGGACCGAGCGACCCCGCATCGCCTCGGGCGAAGTCACGCACACGTCGAGTTGTGGCTGCGTTACCATGTCGTGGATGTCCATTGCGGACGCATGCGACAGGTAGTACGGCTTACGTGCCATCAGTTCTCGGGCAACGACGTATGGGTTGCCGAGGTATTCGCTTTCGCGACCTAGCTCCGGAGGAACTAGCTGGAAAACCCCAGGCCGAAGCCGCGTCGCCACCCCACGACCAACTAGTTTGTGTACCAAGGTCCGCGCGGAGGTTCCCTTCACGCCCGTGATGTCTTGGGCGTCGGCGAGGGTGAAGATCAGGCGTCCCCGCTCGTGTAGCGCTGTCACCAGCAGCGCGGACACGGGGCCGAGAGTTTTGCTCGGATTGATCTGTTTTGTGGTCATTTTGTTCCCCCTCAGGGAACATATTGCACGATAAATATAAGTTTGTCAAGGTGTAATGATACGTTATTCTCGATTCGTTCCCCTTCGGGGAACTTTTTGCACTCACAATAACATTTTTTCGGCTCGAATCGCCTCCACCTGTAGCGACGGGCTGTTCAAAGGCAGTTGTCGGAGAATCGGAAAAACGGAACACAGAGAAGAGGGAAGGAGGTGGGGGCCTGGGGGCGGGAACTGGGGACGCTGGTCCCGCCCCCAAGTGGAAGCCGGTGCTGGAGATATTCACCTATGCACTCAGGCCAAATGCCCAGATTCAAGACAGACTTGGCTCCGGGTCTCTGTGTCGCCGCTCCATTGCAAGGCGCTGCTGGAACGTAATGTGGGGCTTCGGGGTTCCATATCGGGACATGCCGGCGCAGTTTGACGGAAACCCATGAGGGGAGTCCTCCTCAACACTGGCTTGGCCCGTGGATTCGGCCGAAGGTGAAGTCTCCGGCTCCGGCATTAGAGCGGTTTCACGATCGGTCTGGCGATATCTGGGTACACTTGGCAGGTTAGGACGGGCACTATGGCCACGCTCGCGTCGCCATATAGCGGTTTTCCTCGGGAAAACATGCCCGCGGTAAGCTTGGGCAGGGCACGCAACACGCTACACCTAAAATGAAACTGCTCTAGAGCATCGGGCGGAATCGCCGCGTCAGAGACGGGAACTGCCTCGGTACGGCGGCGGATGCGGGCGGTAACGGGTTCCTCGGCGGAAATCTGCTTCTGCCGGATGCGTTGCGGCGTAGCTTCGATGCTGTGCGCTGCCTTGAGTGCCTTGATCTTTTCAGCTAGTTCGGCGGTGCTGGGCTGCGAGTCGCTGCCCGGCTCGGGTGTTTTGCCGGCAAGGCCGGCCTTGAGTTGGTCGCGCAGTTCGGTGAGTTCCAAAAGATAGGCGTCGTGCAGGAAGGCAGCGCCAAGGCGGGCTTGATAATCCCGCAATTGGGATTCGGCGATTGTCAACTCTTGGCGAACGCGGTCGCATTCGGTGCCATAGCTGCCGGCCATACGCTCCAGGGCGTTCAGCACGGCACGCGGCCCCTGGTGTTCCCGCGAGAGTTGGGACTGACGGCTGATTGCGCCCTCCAAGTACACATCGGGCGGGAATTGCGGATGAAGGGCAAGGCCGAAACCGAGACCCCGATACGTGCCCAGTGGAATGCGGGTCGTCTCCGGGACGCTGAGCGGCAAGGAATCAAGCTGACGGCCGAGTACGGCCGGTACGTCGTCGCGTAACGGGGTGCGTCCGTCGATGATAATCGGGTCGGCGGCGTGGTCGGCGATGGTGGCTTGATCCGCCGTAAGGTTGGAGAGCCTTTCGGAGAGCTTAGCAATGGTGCCCGGCAGGCCACGCACGTTGTTTCGGGCGAGATACTGCTCGTCGAGGTGGTTCTTCTTGAGCAGTGCGAGCCGTTGCAGTTCGGCGTCGGCTTCGGCCAAGGTGAGTACGGCCGGGTTGCCCGACGCAATCGCCTTGACCTCGGCATAGGAAAGTTCCTGGCCGCCGATGTCCTCGGCCCGGCGGGCGGAGTTGTCGCCGGTGATGACCTGGCCGATGAACCGGGCCTTCGTTTCCAGCGCCTGCCACATGTAGGCGTCGAATGATCCTTCCGTGACGTAACGATAGACTGCCACTTCCTCATTCTCATTTCCCTGGCGGAGGATGCGTCCCTCGCGTTGCTCAACCTCGGCCGGCTTCCACGGAGCGTCGAGGTGATGCAAGGCGACTAAGCGTTTCTGGACATTGGTGCCGGTGCCCATTTTTTGCGTGCTGCCCAAGAGCACCCGCACCGAGCCCTGGCGGACCTTCTCGAAGAGGGCCTGTTTCTTGGCATCGGATTCGGCATCGCCGATTGTCGCGATCTGCTCGGCCGGAACGCCGGCAGCGATTAGTTTTTTGATGATGTCCTGGTAGGGCGAGTATCCCCAGTCGGTTGGATTGACGCCCATGTCGGCGAAAATCATCTGTGTGCCGCGCGTCGGTGCGGTTCGCTCCCAAATGGCAGCGACGTTTTCGACGAGCCGGTTGACCTTCGATCCCTCGAAGTCTGGGGCCGTGGCCGAAAGCATCCTTGCGTCGGTGGCAAGCTTGCGCCCGTCGGTGGTGATGGCCAGGGCGTTGTCAACGCGAGGGTCAACCTTCTGCGACCGCAGCCGGTCGTAGCGTTCCACGAGTTCCTCTTGAAGGGCGCGCTGTTCCTCGGACATCGGGCAGGCGACGATGATGGGCTTGCCGCCTGTGAGGCGCGGACGCGGCAGGTCGAGCATCTCGGCCGTCTGCACGTCAGAGAAGGCCCGGAACATCTGCTGGAGTTCGGGGAGGTTGGTAAAGCGGGCGAAGCGGCTTCGCGGCCGTAGTCCCGCCCCGTCCGGGGAGATTTCCATCGTGTCGATCACTTCGCCGAAAGTCGCCGCCCAGGCGTCGAAATGCTCCAAACCACGGCTCTTGAGCCCCTCGGGGTCGAGGAACCGCTGCATCGTGTACATTTCCATCATGGTGTTCGAGATCGGCGTCCCGGTGGCGAACGTCACGCCGTGGCCGGGATGCTGCTGGCCGAGGTAACGCGCCTTCATGTACACGTCGAAGGCCCGCTCGGAGCCGCCGGTCTGGATGCCGGCGACGCGGTCCATCTTGGTCGGCGTCTCCAGGTTCTTGAAGTAATGGGCCTCGTCGATGAAGACGTGATCGACGCCCAGTTCGTCGAACACCAGGCCGTCGTCCTTCTTGTGTTCGGCCAAGAGGTCTTTGAGGCGTTCTTCCCGTGCCGCCTTCTGCTTCTCGATGGTCTTGATGAGATTGCGGTTGGCTCCCTTTGCGCCCGCATGTTCGCGTAGCAGTTCGTCATATTCGGCGATTTGTTCGCGGAGAAACGTTTCTTGATAGTCCCGCGACATGCCGATCCGCTCGAAACTGCTGTGGGTGACGATGATGCCGTCCCACTCGCCGCTGGCGATTTTGGCTGTAAGCTGCTTGCGGCGGTCGCGGGTCAGTTCTTCCTTGGCAGCGACCAAGAGCTTGGCATTGGGATAAAGCTGCATGAACTCGCGGGAAAACTGCTCCAGCAGGTGATTGGGGACGACGTACATCGGCTTTTTGATGAGCCCGGCCTGCTTCATCTTCATGCCGGTGGCGGCCATCGTGAAGGTTTTTCCCGCGCCTACGACGTGGGCCAGCAGGGTGTTGCCGGAACTCATGCCCCGCCACACGGCGTCGTCCTGGTGGGGACGAAGCTTGATGTTCTGATTCATGCCGGGGAAGTCGAGGTGCGAGCCGTCGAACAGCCGCGGCCGGAGATTGTTGTAGGTGTCGTTATAGAGCCGCACGAGGCGCTCAGTGCGATGAGGATCGCTGAAGACCCAGGAGCGAAACTGCTCCTTGATGAGTTTCTGCTTCTCGCGGGCGGCCCACGTCTGCTTCTGGTTGACGACTCGTTCTTCGCGGCCATCAGTGTCGATCGTGTCGTAGATCACCGGCGTCTTCATGTTGAGCGCGAGTTCCAGGAGCCATGTGCCGTTGGCCCGCCCGGTGCCGTATTCTGAGGTTGCGGCGACCGACTGCTTGGCGGCGTAGCCGGAGTCGATGCTCCACACGGCGTCTTTTTGCAGGTGGGCGACCGGCACGGCGGAGAAATCGGTGCGGAACAAGTCGGCTGCGAATGCCTGGATGTCCCTTGCTGGTATCCACGGCGCACCCAACCCCGCGTCGATGTCGCCGGGCAGCACGTCCTCCGGCTGCACCGCCCGAAGGGCGTCGGCGTTTCGAGCATAGCTCGGGCCGGCACCCTCGGCGGCGGTGAGCTTGGCCCGCACGTTGCCGGAGAGATAGGCGTCGGCTGTCTGCCATGTTTTCGTGTCCGGGTCGTGGAAGATCAACTCGCCCAGTTCGGCGACGACTTGCTCCTCGGGCTTGCCGTAGAGGGTGGCAATGTACGACAGGTCCAACGTCCCTTTCTGATTGAGGGATACGAGCAGTCCTTCCTCGGCGCTGCGGACCTGGGTGATCGGCGGGGTTTTGCCCACCACATCCTTGGTCATGATGGCGGCTTTGGCGGCCTTTCCCGTCACCTCGTCGTAATCCTCCAGCGACATAACCAGCATGGCGTCCGGGTCTTCGCGGAACTTGACCAGATTGGGCATCCGGCGAATGACGTTGCCGTCGGCCGTCTCGCCGAACGTGGTCTTGTTGATCGGGCCATAGGCGACGACGAAACGGTCGTAGGCCCTATTGAGTTCCCGGCGTGCGTCGGCTCGGTTCGCTTCGGGCCAGCCTTCATTCTGCGATTGCAGAACGCGGCGGGCGCGGTCGCGGAGTCCCACGAGTGCGGCAAGACGCTTGCCTGTCATCGTGCCGTCCGCCTTCAAGGCGGTGCCGCCGTAGACTACGGGCACGGCTTGCCCGCCCACGGATTGGCAAATCGTGCGGTCATCGGCGACGAAGAAGCTGCCTTCGGTGATATGGCGTTCCGCCGGAGGCGGCGTGAAGGTCCGGGCGGGCGGTTCATCGGCCAACGATGCTTGCAGGGGAGCGAATTGCGGCAGGCGCTGGATTGCATCCCGAAGCTGCCGGGCCAGGTCGCCACCGCCGAGAACGCCAAAACCCTCGCCGCCGTAGAGCGTATCCTTGCGGGTCCAGGTGCCCAAAACCATCTCGGGATGCTTGAGGAAGTAGCGATTGACCGGAACCTCCGCGTCATCGATCACAAGCGGAGCGACTCCCAGCCAGTCGGGATCGACGTGGCGGGCCGGTTCGTTCGGCCCACGCTTCCTAAGAAACACGATGTCGGTCACCACGGCGGTTCCTTCTTGCTTGAAGGCACTGGAGGGCAGGCGGATCGCCCCGACGAAATCGGCTTTTGAGGCCAGATATTCGCGGTGGGCGGCATTTTGCTTGTCGAGCGTGAAATGCGACGTGACCAGGGCCAGCACGCCGCCGGGCTTGAGGGCGTCGATCGACTTGGCGAAGAAGTAATCGTGCAGTGAGAATTTCTGGCCGCGATAGTCGAGCTTCAAGTTGGCAAACGGCACGTTGCCGATCACGGCGTCGATACGGTCCTCGGGCAACTTGGTATCGCGGAAGCTCTCGATGCGGATGTCCTGGCCGGGGTGGAGGGCCTTTGCGATGCGGCCGGAAATCGAATCCAACTCGACGCCGATGAAGCGCATCTCTTCTTTGCTCTGGCTCATGAAATTGCCGATGCCGCAGCCGGGCTCCAGGATCGTGGCGTTGCCTGGCACTCCCAGTCGGCCAATCGCC
This sequence comes from uncultured Planctomycetia bacterium, assembly GCA_963719005.1. GTDB lineage: Bacteria > Planctomycetota > Planctomycetia > Pirellulales > Thermoguttaceae. The sequence continues at coordinate 265,062 of CAVRAR010000005.1, read as the reverse complement.
TCGTGGATGCCCGCGATCACGGTCGGCGATGTGTAGAAGGCGTTGAAGGTGGTGCGTTTGGCACTGTCGTATTCCGCCGGACTCAGCAACGTTTTCAGTTCCTCGCCGAGGGCCTGCCAGCTTGCATCCTTGTAACGGCGGGTGAACGGATCGGGGAAAATCGATAGGGCAACCGGTCCGAAACCGGCGAAACGGGCGAGCGTTTGCTTCTCCTCGGGCGTGGCGGGGCATTTTTCTTCCTCGATCTGCTTCAAGGTGCGTATGGCGGCGATGATGTCGCGGGCCTTCGACTTTTCACCACTGGAGATGATCGCCACTTGCGGTTGTTGGGTCAGTACAGGCTCACGAATCGGGATCAATGGCGGTGGCATGTCGAACTGCAAGCTGAACTGGGTGCCCATCATGGCGAGGTTTCCTTCTCTGGTTGCCGGCCCCGCCGTCGGGGCCTGATGGCGAGCCGGGGACTCAGCCCCTAGCCGGGGCTCCGCTCGCGCAGCGACCGTGCCAGCGGAAACTTGGGGGAGACCTTCAGGGGGAACCGAATTTCCGCTTGCGCGGCCCGGCGGGCTGAGTACAGCGCCATCACTGAAGGCCCCAGACGGGGTCGGCTCGGCGGGAGAGGGATCGCCGGAGAGGGAACCAAGAGGCGTCGGCGGGATTGGTGACGCCGTGGAGGGGGAATCAAAAAGGGTTGGCCGGTTGCGTGACGCCGTTAGGCGCGCGACATGCGACGGCGGAGGAACAGCATGGCCGCGTCGAGGATTAGCGGTTCGTTGCTGCCCTGGGAGGAAGCGGAGGGCAAACGATCCTCCATTTCCTTCAGGGCCAACTCGAACGCCTCGCTGGCTATCTGGGTCCGGTCGCTGCCCGGCCTCAGCCCCAAGAGCATTTCCTGCCAAGCCTCGTGGCTCGTCTTCAGTTCGTGGGCGTAGAGTTCCAGCGTCGGCAGGAGTTTGCGGCTCTTGCGGAGTTGCTCGTGCATCGCCGGCCGTTGTTGCAACAGTTCGTGAATGATCGTCTTGTACTGCATGGTCGTCTCCTTCGGGTTTGGATAATACTCTGTTCTCAGTCTCGGGCAAGTCGCCTGGGCCGGATGAGAATAGCGAACGCTGTCGCCGGTCTGGCGGTCTCCGCTTCATCTCGACCTGCCATCCCTGCGGTGCCGGTCGGGCTTGCCGAATGCGTCTCTTAGAACCTGGCTTGCCGCCGCTCCGGCCATGATAATCATCGAGCCGATGGCGACGTATTGCAGAATCATCGCCAGGCGGTCATTGCTGCAATTCCGCGACATCATCTGGGCCTGGGGGCCGAGATCCTGAAGCTTGTAGGTTGGGGGGACCGTCATAAGACAGCGCCACGGTGAAGAGGGTTCCGGCTAGCGGGAGAGTTCCGGGCCGGATTCGATCCCTTTCTCACTTCGGATCATGCCACAGACTTCCTGATAAAGCCGTTCGGCTTCGATGCGGGTGCCCATCGCCGATTCGGACCTGACCGGGTGCGCCCATATTCTCTGCGAGGGGTGCCAGCGGTAGCCTGCCTCTTTCATCGTGTCGATGACGGCCTGGCTCGGCTTGTCCTCGGGGCGGCCTTCGCCGAACTTGATCGCCATGCGGCGGTCCCGCTTGCTCTCGAAGAGACTCACGCCGGCCTGGTAGTCGGTGGCGATTCCGAAGGGATCGGGCGCGGGCGTCCATTTCTTCCGTTGTCCAACGCGGTCGGCGAAACTTGGGCCTTCGCTGTTGGTCTCGGCCGCCGGTGGTTCGGCGACTGCGGTTGAGATTTCCGTTGATTCTTGATCGGGAGTTGTTTCATTTCGTGACATATGAACCTCCGTGTGCTATGTGGGGGCTAATCGTTAACCCTTGTTAAGGATTGTAGCGCGGTTAACGCATTTTGTCAAATCTGAATTGACAGGTTACCCGTTTGTTGGGATATTCCTTCACTTTCCTTGGATAGGTAAACAAGATTGGGATGCCTCAAAAAGAATCGGGATGATTCGGGCAGGATAGAGATTATGGGAAAAGAAGCTAAACATGTGGTTCGGCTGGTGGCCAAGGAACGGGAATGGTTGCAGGTGTTAGTCCACAAAGGAGGCGCATCCGCCTCCGTATTGAAGCGGGCGCTGGTGTTGTTGAAGGCGGACGAGTCACCGCAAGGCCCCGGATGGAGCGACGAACGAATTGCCGAGTTCGCAAAGGTAGGACTGTCCACGGTGCATCGCGTGCGGCAGCGGTTTGTGGAAGAGGGATTGGCGGCAGCCGTCCCCCGCAAGAAAGCGGAAGGCCGACAATATCAGAAGTTGAACCGTAAGCAGGAAGTCCGGTTGATAGCGTTGGCACGCGGCCCGGCACCGGAGGGTTATGGCCGTTGGACGTTGCGCCTGCTGGCGGATCGCCTGGTGGCGCTGGGGGTCGTAGACGCCATCAGCCACGAATGCGTGCGCAAAACGCTCAAGAAGAAGAACATGACCATCGCTTGAGAAAGCAATGGAATCGCCTTGTAGCGGAGATGAGTTGCCCTTCGGTCGGGGGAAGGCTTGCCTCCGAGTGTGTCTCATTTGCGTCCCATTTTCACGAGTTTTTGGGACTTTGGTTGTGAGACGGCAATTTGGGACTTGCCGGCCTGGAGGTACGATTGAAGACGGCTGGGGAATGTTCTGCACCAGCAATCGAAGGATTCTTGACAGCAAGGCTGTGCCCGCTAAACTCAGGGGCTGCTTAGTCCTCGTCCACGGGAATCACGTGGCTTGCCAAAGCTACTTTCGTGCGGTGCAAAAACTATTACCGACCCAGCAAACACACTCGATAACCTGGATGTATGCTGCCACACCGAATTGATATCGATGGAATCAGTCAAAACTTGTTCATGTTGGAGCGCGGCGATGCCTTAGTTGTTCTAACCGGCGGCGGTTCAAGTCCGATTGCCGAACTGTTGCTGTGTCTATAGCTCGATCTTGAGTAATCGCGCTGAGAATAGGAAACGAAGTATGCAGATGCTGAATCTGTACATCAGATACAGACCTCTAAGAATCGGTTGGTGCGTACGCGCTGCCAACGTCGAACACGTGCGCACCGCCATTCTTCACAATCATATCTTATGGGGAGGCCGGTTTAACCCGATAATTCCCGTGGACGACGAACAAACGGCTCTACAACTGGTCGAGTCATTTCACGTTGACGCCCTGTATCCGGTTGACGATCGTGATTCTGGAATTCGCGCTTTCACTGACAAGCTCAGTCACTTGCAGTGGCCCATATTGCATCGTGCCATCGTCGTCAAGGATAGAACTACTCCTCAGTCTCCATCCTTCGCGACCGTGCTTGACATCTATCATGCGCTCGTGTCTCTTCATGAGGAATACGTGAAGGACCTGCCGCAACCAAAGCTGGCGGCACGCCTGTATTCGTGGGAGGCGACCGACCCCCTGAGCAACATTCTCTTGGCCACCTGTGGCGCGTATCCCTCGGTCGTGGAAACGGGAATCGACTATGCGGGCATGATGAAGACGGCGCTTGCGGCGCAAGAGGTGACAATCCGCCACGATGCCGAGTTGCCCACGGATCTTTGGTGGACAATGTGCCCGTCAAGAATCACAAAACACCTTCTACAGCAGTCAGTGGATTCTTACCGGGGCTGGAATGCGCCTGGACTTTACGTCGGAGACAGCCAAGACTGCGATGATCTTGTCGCCTACTGGAACCTAAGGGCGGCCGACATTGACCTGTACTTCTACGACCCGGCCCAGAAGACGAGGCTCGATCCGCTCAAGGACACTTGGATTGCAGAAGTGAGGAAGTGGGTCGCAAAGTCCGCTGGTAGGCCTTCCTGGGAGCGCCGAATCGCAATTTGGGCAAGGAATCGGGATGCCGAGATCAGTTCAGACTTAATTGACCCGAATACCATCCTATGCACCGCGAGCGACCATACGTGGAACGGACTGAACCTCGTTCCACCTGTTATGCACTTCAAAGAGAAGTCGGTGCTTGCGGCGGTCGCAGACGGCGAGCCGCCGATTGTCACATTCCAACTCCCCGAGAAGCCGTTCGTGGACGATCCACAGTTCATGCATCAACATTTGGTCGTCTCCGTTCATCCTCTCGTGGATATCGGCAATGAGTCGGTTACGTTTTCGCCTCCGTTTGTTCCCGAACTGAACGAGTATTACGGTCACGAGTTGCGCTGTGGTTGCGCGGCGCGGGCAGAGGGCTCCGGTGTAGGGGTCGTCACAAATGTTTGCAGCGACACTCTTACCCTTAAGGCGCTCGATGTTCAGGAGCTTATCCGGAAGGTATTCTCCACGTTCGGCATTGAGGCGAAGCCGAGCGCTGCCGGTCGTGTCACGTCCCGCCTCATCGACCAGATGGGCGGTTTACAGGGGTGTCGGGTCTTCAAGATTGCAGGCGTTCGTCGCCTGATTGAGGAGTATATGCCCGACAAGTCGTTTACCAAGGGCGGGGCCGTTCAAATGATCGGGGATAACGACGCCAAGACCGGGCATCCTCGTTACGCTCGCTACGAAGGTCTTTGCCTTGACTACAACCCAGGTCTACGAGAGTGGAAGCCGGAACACGCATTCCGCTACCTTCTGAAGAAACGAGTCCTAACGGTCGGCCTGGAACTGCGATGTCCCCGCTGCGAGTTGACGTTCTGGCGCGTCCTCGATGACGTCAAGTCTGAAGCACGTTGCGAGTATTGCAGAACGCAGTTTGACGTCGCGCTGCAATTGAAGGATCGCGACTGGGCATATCGACGTTCCGGACTTTTTGGCCGTGATGACAATCAGGAAGGAGGCTTGGCTGTGTCTGTCGCGCTTCAACAGATGCATACGACGCTCCACGGAAGTAAGATGCTGTTCACCACCGCGATGGAGCTTACTTGCAAAGCTAAAGGAATCAAGTGTGAGACCGACCTTGTTGTTCTCCACCCAGAAAGGGACGGGCGAATTGGGCTGGTCGTTGGGGAGTGCAAGACACGAGGCTCAATTGAAGAGACGGACGTGGCGAATCTTACGAGAGTAGCTGATGCTTTTCCGAAGAATAGGTTTGACGTGTCTGTGCTGTTCGCCAAACTCGGACCATTCTCGGATGAAGAAATCACCATTTGCCGGAAGGCCCAGGACGATATGCGGCCGCGCGTGATCATGCTCTCCGACAGGGAACTTGAGCCGTATTGGGTATACGAACTGGCTGAGAAGGAGTTTGTCATACGTGAGCCCTACGGGTCATCCCTGGCAGACATGGCGGTCGCGACCGCGCAAATCTACTTTAACCCTGTGCGGAAGGAACAGGTTCCGAGCAAAGGATCCCTTTCTTGACTTGGTTCGGCGTCGTAGTCGAGGGGCTGTCCAACGTATTCCACACTCTTGCCGGAAATCGACATCTGGCGGGAAAACCCACCGAAACAGCCGGCTGGAATGGTGCAAGTCGGCCTATGCAACGCATAGGGAAGACGCCTGATGAAATTGTTCTTTGACAAGCTTCCAAGATCTTGAAGTCCGCTCATGCTTGACTTCGGGTGTTTTCGGGCGAATTCATGCTGGATGTGTGCAATGCGACTGCAATGGCATTGAGGAAGCCTGGCCAACTGCATTCGGCATCGGAGAAGGGCGGGCGGATCGGGTAGAGATTCCGTCCGGCCAGAGCGTTCCGTGGCGAGTTACTGCCCGAAGGCGGTGGCTTGCGTGCCGGTGAGGTTCTTGACGTTCACGCGGTTCGGCAGGTGCGACTTGGTCTATTCGATGTCAGCAGGGGGATCGCCGTTGTCGAGACGATGCAAGCCTTGCCGCTTGTCCCGGATGGTGGGCACGCCGCTGTCTGCCGACGCGGGGGTCGGGTGATGCGTCCAACAGCGTGCCCGGCATTCTAGGATTTGAGCCAGTGGCGGACACCTCTTTCTCGCCGTCGGCAATGACGCCGTTGGTGGCGCAAACGTACAGCTCAACGCGGGTTTGAACATGGTTCATTGCCATTCTCCCTTCGTTGTCAAATGTGGGCGTCGAGGATGACAAGGTGATAACCTGGGTAGCTGGCGAGGGTCTTCCTGGCCTGTGTGTCCCAATTTTCGTTTTCGGTGAGGAGAATGGCGCACAGGCCCAAGCGACCCCGCTCGTGCCACTCCCCGTCGGGGGTAATGATCGCATGCGGAATGATGCCATGTTCCATCACTTCTTCAATGGTCGTCTGGTTATCCAGAATGGCTTCGCAGTCGGTTCCCCGGCCGTTGATCCAGCCATCCCACCGGCCGCCGATGACGTACCAATCCCATTTACTTTTCGGGTTGTAGGTCGAAATCGGCTCGCCACGGGCGTTGAAGTGCTCGTGATACTTGATGTGTTCCCGATATTTCTGTTCCGGCGTCATGCTGCGGAGTCGATCCAGGTTCTCGCGGCATTGCGCAATGTCGTAGAACAATTCGTTGCGGCTGATAATCAGTTCCAACCGGTGAATGGCGCTGGCAATGTCATCCGCAGCCTGCTCGATCGAGTAACAGACGTAAGGCTTGGCTTCGTTGTGTTCGTAGTAGGGGGCCATCTGCTCGGCGATAAGGCTTTCGACAGAAGATTCGCTTTTCGCGACGATGATGCCGACGGTGAAATGCGTCATGGTAGGATTCCTTTCCGAAAATGTGATGATTGTTGCCAAGGTGGCCGGCGGGCGGTGTGACCGCCTCGCCGGCATCCGGCTCAGGCTGCCGCCTGCGCCGATTCCTTGCGGGCCCTGGCGTCGGCCTGCTGTTGGTGCATGATCCAGGTGTGGGCCTGGTCGAAGAGCTTTGCCATCGTCAGCAGGTCATCGAAGCCGAGGCTGTCGGTCTCTTTCCATGTGGCGTCGCCCTGCTTGTAACTGCGGGCGGGAATGACGCTGTACCAGGGGCCCTTTTCGCTCTGGTTGCGCCAGATCGTGACTTGCAGGACGCCGATGCGGATTTTGTGTGCGGGTTTAGACATGATGATCTCCTTCTCTAGGTTCCGGCCCCACCACGGGGCCTTACGGCACGCGAAAGAAGCCGCTTCAGACGGGGAGCGTCAGCAACGGTCAATCTGAAAAGCTGAAGGCTTCCGCTTGCGGAAAGCGGCCTTTTCTGATTGACCGGCCCGGCGGCGGCTTCACAAGTGCCGGTGATGAAGGCCACGGACGGGGCTGGCTCGGGGAGAAGGGAGCCGCAGAGATACCCGAAGCACACATTCCTCCAGGCGGAGAAGGCCAGTAGATGTATAGGCAGAGCGGAAATGGTCTTACCGAAAACCACAACCCGCACGAAAGATCGGCACGATGTTGGATACGATTCACACAGGGTATTTCAGCGATATGTTGGCTGTAGCGGCATTCCACACTTTTCCATTGCAAAGGATGTTGCTGGCTGCTATCTGTCCCAGGGTGTCCAAACCCGTACATAAAATGCCGCCATTGCTCGATAGCAAGCTACGTTTTTCTCCATACCTGACGTTGTTTTTCCTGTGCTTGCTATCCCACGGATTCCTGTTGCTCAACAACGGCTCCTATAATGACGGCCTGCTCTTCGCCTATTATCAACAGACCGATTTTGAACTCCTCCGGACGCAGGTAAATGAGGCGGGGCGGCCCCTTTACTACTACTATCACAATGCGCTTACTGTCTTTCCCGATTTTGTCTTTGCCCATAAGGCCGCCGCCCTAATCGGCATCTTCATCGTCGCTTTCAGCAGCTTTACCCTGCTAAAGAACCGCACGCCCTTTTCACCGCAGGAAGCGCTGACGATAACTCTTATATCCTCGCTCTGGCCGTTTTATACCATCCTCACCTCCATTGTGATTCTGCCACATATCATCTCTCTGGCGCTGTTCTACACCGGCTGGCTCATCTATACACAGAAACACCGCTGGTACTGGCGGGTGCTTGCACTGGTGATGATCGTGTTATCTTTCTTTCACGATGAACTGCTTATCTACCATTATGCAATCACCTTCCTCTTCTTTCTTATTGAGTACCGTCCCGGCAACCGGGGTGTCTTCGTGCGTTCCGCCCTTACTTTCGTCACAAAAAACTTGTCGCTGTGCCTGATACCGATTCTATTTTTCGTGGCAAAGCATCTCTTCTTCTCTCCCTACGGAATCGCTAAGGGATATAATGCCATCGTCTTTGCCGACGGTGCGCCCTTCCTTAAGACACTCGGCTATTGTCTCGATCATTTCTTTAGGAGCATCGTCCGTGAGATGCAACCGCTGGAGGGTGCCGTGTTGTATCTATTGCTCTTCCTGCCCGTGACAATCCCGCTGGCCTGGTATTTCTATACACGCCCCGTCCGTCATGAGACGGCTGCGTCGCGTCGGATGACCATTGTCACAGGGTTCTTCCTACTGGCCGCTTCCGTACTGGGTTATGTATTGGCGGCGAAAACGCCGCACTTGATATCCTATAGTGCCCGTCATGGACTGGTGGCGTCGTTGGGCGCTGCCATGCTGGTGTACGGCCTGTTCAACCTGAATAATCGCCGTATCGTGGCCGGGTTGTTGATGGCGGGGCTGGTTTTTACCGACATTGGTTTTTACCTATCCTGGCAAGCGCGGTGGGCGCAGGAGGAATCATTCGTGCAGCATCTGAAGCAGATTCCGCCACCAAAGGACATCAGCCTGTTCATTCTACACAGCAACCTCAATGCAGGTGTAGATCCGATTTACCACACATCGGATGCCACGATTTTCGTAGCCCGAGCATGGGGCGAGGAAAAATGGGCCGTGGTTCCTGATTTTATGCTCAGGAACATGGGGGAGCGCGAAGCGGCGATGTTATTCATCAAAAACAACGCCGCAAACCCCGATCTCGCCAGGCGGGTCGCGCTATCGCAATTCGACACGGAGGGATGCTGGGCGGAATTGACATTGTCACCTGTCGGGAAACCGTACCGGAAAATCCTTGGGTTTCCCGGCCCCGATGAAATGTTGACCGGCATCGAATATACCTATGACCGCTTCTTCCGGCCGCAAAACATGCGGGATCTTCTGGATCATTTACTGGAAGTGACCATTACCCCGCTGCATATTAACGCCAAGGGAGCCCCTTGTTAAAGGAAAATGGCCTGATCGAGCTGTACGACGATGACAGCACGAGGCTGGTTGTCGTTCGGTTGGAAAAGCCGATGGCGGACGGTCGCCCAGGCAGTGTGAGGGCCGCCGGAGCGTAGCCGCGATTTCAACGCCGGATGGCAAGGCGGCGTCCGCGACAGCCACCCGTCGTTGCTGAAACAATGCCAAGACCTTCCACCAAGTGTCCAGCGAGATCGGTCAAGGGGCGACCGAAGAATCTTCGCCGATGGTGACGATTTATCGGCACAGGGAAGTGGCATTGCCATCGCACATGGGTGACATTGCGAAAAGTCTAGCCTCCGCAAACCCAGGCTGGCTGCGGCTGAGCGCATCATCGTTAAGATTTCATTAACGATTTCGTGATAGGCTAAAATAGGGCATGATTCGTATCACACAACAGAATAGTGCCAGCGCCGCGAAAGGATACTACACGACGGCGGATTACTACACCGAAGGCCAAGAAATAGTCGGTTCCTGGGGCGGCAAGGGGGCATCCCGCTTGGGCTTGGAAGGAACTGTCGATAAGTTCTCCTTCGAGCGGTTGTGTGACAATCTCCACCCCACAACCGGTGAGCCGTTGACGGTGCGAACGCGCAGCGAGCGGACGGTGGGTTACGATTTCACATTCTCCGTGCCAAAATCAGTCTCGCTGCTTTTCGTCATGAGCGGCAACCGTGACATTCCGAGTGCGATCCGCTCTGCGGTCGATGAGACGATGCGCGAGGCGCAAATGGAGATGAAAACGAGAGTGAGGAAAGGGGGCCTGGACACGGAGCGCACGACGGGCAACATGGTTTGGGCAGAGTTCATCCATACTACATCCCGGCCGGTTGATGGTGTTCCCGATCCTCAGTTGCACGCCCACGTTTTCGTTTTCAATACAACCTGGGACGAGGAGGAACGCCGCTGGAAAGCGGGCCAGTTCCGCGACCTCAAACGGGATGCCCCGTACTTCCAGGCGGCCTTTCGCGTTCGGCTCGCCGGAAAACTTCAGGAGTTGGGCTTCGGTATCGAGCGGAAACGCGATGATTTCGAGATCGCCGGAATACCGGCCGACGTGCTGAAACGCTTCTCCCGCCGCACGACGCTAATCGAGAAGGAGGCCGAGAAGCGGGGCATCACCGATCCGCGTCGCAAGGCGGAACTTGGGGCAGAGACCCGCGAGAGGAAAGGCTCGGCTGTAGGATGGGAACGCTTACGCGAGAAATGGAACACTCGCCTAAACGACCGGGATCGCCAGACGCTGGCTGCGGTTCACCGCCGTGAAGGAGTTGCGGCCCGCCCGGAACGGGGCGAGGCCGGAGCGGTCAATTACGCCATCGAGCATAGTTTCGTACGCGAGGCGGTGGTGACGGAGCGAAAGCTCATTACCGAAGCGTTGAAACGCGGGATCGGCGCGGTGACGGTTAAAGGCGTGACGCAAGAGATGAAAAAACGTCCGCTCATCCGCAGCGAGGTTACCGGCCGCCCGATGGCCACGACGGAGGAGATGGTGGCATTGGAATCGCGGCTGATCGATTTTGCCCGCCAAGGCCGGGGACGCTGCCGCCCGCTTGGTGACCCAAAGCGGCCCTGTTCGCGGAGTTGGTTCAACGAAGGGCAGAAGGCGGCCGTCCGCCATGTCCTCGGCTCCCGTGACCGGGTGATGATTATCCGCGGCGTCGCTGGAACGGGGAAAACCACGCTCGAACAGGAAATCGGCGAGGCTTTGGCCGAAGCGGGGCGGCCCGTGGTCGCATTGGCCCAGTCCGTCAAGGCCAGCCGGGAAGTGCTTCGCACCGAGGCGAATTTCCCCAATGCCGACACGGTGGCCCGGTTCCTCAAGGATGAGGAGATGCAAAAGTCGGCAAAAAACGGCGTCATCCTCGTCGATGAGGCCAGTCAATTGGGCACGCGGGACATGAATTCGGTGTTCAAGATCGCCGAGGAAGTCGGCGCGCGGGTTATCCTGGTCGGCGATCGCCGTCAGCATCGCAGCGTCACGGCTGGCGAGCCGCTGAAGCTCCTGGAGGATATGGCGGGCTTGAAAGTCGCCGAAGTCACGGAAATCCTCCGTCAGCAAGGCGATTACAAGAAGGCGGCACAGGCCCTGAGCGAAGGTCGCGTCGTCGAGGGATTCGAGGAGTTGGACAAACTTGGCTGGATAAAGCAGGTGGACGATGCTGACCGCTATCAAAAGCTGGCCGACGCCTACCTCGCGGCCGTCGCCGAAAGGAAACGGAACGGCGAATACAAGTCAGCCCTCGTCGTGTCGCCCACGCATAAGGAGTTGGACCAGATCAGCGACGCCATTCGCGCCGGCTTGAAGGCACAAGGCAGGCTCGGCAAGGAACGCATCGTTACGGCCTGGGTTCCCACTCACCTGACGGATGCTGAAAAATCCGATCCGACGCAATACGATCAGGGCGACATGCTCCAGTTCCATCAGAACGCCCCTGGTTTCACGAAGGGATCGCGGCTGATTATGGGCGAGGGGATCGAGCCTCCGACGAATCTAGCCAACCGGTTCGAGGTGTACCGGCCGACTCAGCTTGCCCTGGCCGTGGGTGACCGCATCCGCATCACGGCGGGCGGCAAGACCAAGGACGGCAAGCATCGCCTCAGCAACGGGTCGCTTTACTCCATCGAAGGATTTACACGGCGGGGCGACATCATCGTCGATCACGGCTGGGTCGTAGATCGGGATTTCGGCCACTTAACGCATGGGTATGCGATAACGAGTCATAGCAGCCAAGGGGTGACTGTGGACAAGGTCTTCGTCGGCGTGTCGAGCGAGTCGCTTCCGGCGACTTACCAGCGGACGGCCTACGTCGCCCTGACACGTGGGAAGGAACAGGCTGTGATCTTCACGGACGACCGGCAAGAGCTTTTGAAGGCGTTCGGCCGAACAGATGATCCCTTGTCAGCGACGGAGATTTCCCGAGACATGCAGCCGCAACCGCGCGTCCGTGATTGGATGAGGGAGCAACAACTGGCGATGTCGGCAGCGGAACGTGCGGGGAACACGCAAAAGCAACCTCGCGTCCGTGATTGGATGAAAAAGCAACAAGAGTCCGTCCAATCCCCGGCCTTACCGGACCAGCGGCGTGACTTCATGCAGCCGGGTGTTCCAAAAGGCGGGATGGCGGAAAGGGAGCTGGACCATGCTCGATGACGTCTCGCATCAAGAACGATTACGGCGAAACTCCCCACCGGACGACCGTACCGCCTCTTTGTCCAAGAAAGATACGGAGGCCGAGGGAGTCGAAGATTCGTGCGGGGCGTTCGGCTATTTGCGGGGAATCCGCGATCAGTCCGCCGCCGTGGAGTTCCGCTTCCGCGACGGCAACAGCGTCTGGTTCCCGTACTCGTGGCTGGGGCCGTGGCAGTACAATCCATCGGAAGGATTGCTGCTGAAGTTTTCCGGCGACTTGGTGTACCTCGTGCTGATTCGGGGCAGTAACCTCGACCGGCCGCTCAAGGAAGGGGCAATCAATCTCACCCATGCCGGTCTGCAAAGGCATCGGGTGCTTTGGGTCCGCGAGATGAACGCGGAGGAGAGCCGGCAAGTGGGCGAAAAGGGGCCGACCATCGACAGCATCGAAGTGGCGGAATTCGAGACCCACTCCGATCTCAAGGAATGGCTGGGCAAGCACGGTCCCGAGTTCGTGCGGTGAGGTGCAAGCGGGGCCAAGCCCCTGATACGCGAGCCGCTGAACGGCTCTTGAAGAAAGTGGGTAACCTGCGTTCCCCTTTAGAAGAAGCAGTTCTCAAGTCGAGTCTTCATCGCTTGTCTGCTTCGGTTGCCTCGCTTTCCTGCTCTTACGAGACGCTGGCTTAGGGCGACGAACGTTGATCGCCGCCGCGTCCAGCGTGTTCTTGATATGGGCGGCATAGAATTTCTCAATCATCTCGACGCTGGTGCGGCAATTCTTGGCAATCTGGTAGATGTCAGCGCCTTCCATCAGGCGCATACAAATATAGGTATGCCGGAGGCTATAAGCAGTGCGCCGGTTGCCATCGCGGTCCGTTTTGAGCTTCGCGCGTCTAAGCACACCATTAAATAGTTTGACGTGATTGCCTGGGAAAACGTGATCGGTGGGTTGCGGATACTTGACTTCCTCTTGTACAGGAATGTCGTCCGTCTCGCCCCTGCGACGGCGTGCTCGCTTGCCTTGAGGGAGTCCCGGCAATGGGCGGGCAAGCAATCGCTTATAGGGCCTCACGGCGCTTGGCATACTTTTGCAATACCCGATCCCGCGTTTACCTCGCACCTCGATCTCAAGAATCTTTTCACCGGTTGCCTCGTCCACGACGATTGACACGTCACGGTGTTGCAGGTTCTTCGCTTCATCCGGCCTGAGACCGGTATTGGCCATGAAAAGCACATAGTCATGAACCTGTTCGGCATTCCATTTATAGTGTTCATGAAAAGGGTTGCTGGCATACTGACGGGTTGCCTCATAAAGTTGCTTGTACTCGGCAGGGCTAAACCAGGGGCGATGGACGATCTTGCCTTGAGTCCTGTACGGCGGCGAGAGGTCCGGTAGATGCGTAAGCCACCCATGTCGGATTGCGGTCTTGAGCACCTGTCGGAGCGTGACAATCTCATCATGAATAGTACTCCGCGCCGGTCTCTTGGGTTTTCCTGTCTTTGTGTCCACGCGAGATGTCATGCGGTGCATCCGATATTCCTGCACCTTGCCGGCCGTTACGTCGGAAAGCCCTGAAGGGCCAAAAAAGGGAAGAAGGTGGAGGCGAAGGCGGATGCCGTGCCCCTCGACCCAACGGGGACTGCGCTGGCCCTCGGTGATAATCTCGTATTCCTTGAGGAATTGCTTTGCCGCCTCATCAAAGCTCTTTTCCATCTTCAGCAGGCCGGCACGGTCCTTTCCACGCAACGTGAGATACCAGTCTTCGGCAACGTGCTTGGCTAGCTCAAGGCTTGCTTCTTTCGTGGTCGAACGGTAACGGATACCGCTAACGGAAGCGGAACAATGCCAGACACGGCCATCAACACGCCTATAGAGGTTTACCTTACCGCCTAAAATCTCATGACTGGGCATAAACAAAGCGCGATTGTCATCTACTCTGCCTTGCAGAATAGCACGTTTATGCTCCATAGGCTACTTCGGGATTCGTTTGTGCCAGCATTGTGCCAAGCGTTCTGGACCCTTTGGGAGAAAGCCATGAAACAGTAACTCATTGATTTATCGTGATATGGTTGGTTGCGGGGGCAGGATTTGAACCTGCGGCCTTCAGGTTATGAGGCAGATAGCCTCATGAGCAAGACATTGATAACTATGGTAAATAACGATTGCCGTTAATTAGTGTGCCAAACAGTGTGCCAATATTGTTGCAATTAACAACTAACGCATCCGCCACTACGGATCAGGTGTAAGCCTATGTTTTACCATGATGTTCATCCTTTATTCTGCCATGTATCCGTGGTACGGCTTCAGCGTGTGGGTTCATTGTCAAGATGCTGCTTCGGACCTTTGGGGGATGATGGTCACGTAAGTCATTAGGCACACGCTCGGCACAGGCCATAGAAGGTGAGATCGTGCGTTTGGGGTTTGAAGCCTTTGGGCACCAGCTTCTTTAGTGCTGCGGAGCACCCTTCCAGCTCGTACACCTTATCGCATGCCGTACATTTGAAATGATGATGGTGGTGCATGGCCATTTCATAGCGTGGTGGGTCACCGGGAAGAGACACGATGCACAACTCTTGTGCCTTGGACAGACGCCCCACTTCCCGGTACACGGTAGCGAGCCCCAGAGACGGCAACTGCTTTTGTCCCTCGACCAGCACTTCATGCACCGTCAGCGGACGTTCTGCTTTCTCTATCACCTCGGCAACAACCTGTTTTTGCCTTGTATTTCGTCTCTCCATAGTAATCTCGCGCCACTTCGTTATTGAGATTGATTTATCAATAGTATTACATTATTGATTTCTTATTCTCAATAGCAGAAACAAGGTTAATACGCAAGGAGATGTATGGCACTGGCAGTCACAACAGCAGGCTTTATTCCCGGCATATCTGTTACGGATGTGGCCGCATGACAGGCGACACACCAGACACATCCGACCATCTTACCCCAGCCGAACGCGAGAAACGAAAGACCGCCGACCAGCGCGCGGAGGATATTGCCTACACTATCAATCACTCGCTCTATTGTACGCTGACGGATTTTCTGAATCCTCCCATAAATGCTGCCACCGATGGCTGGCTGCGCTGGCTGATTCCCGGCTGCGGGCATGACCATAGCAAGGATGGCACCAATTGCCATCATGAACACGGTACGTCCTGCACGCATGACCATCACCATCCGCCGCTCACCGGCACCCGCTGGAATCGCGTCAAACAGGCGACGAAGCAGTCGTTCAGCAAAGAGCGTTTCATACAATATGCCAAGGGCGAGTTTATCGGCGATTTCGGCGCGGTGCCGCTTACCATCGGCGTGCAGCGCTACTTCCCGAATGTTATGAAGGGCATTCGCAAATTAACCGAACCGTTGATGCGGCCTATTTTTAGGTATGGCATCGAGCGGTCGTCGAAGGGGTGGGCGCAAAGGAACGATGTCGATACCGAGTCGCAGGAATACAGGGATCACGTACAGACCGTCTACGAGCATGAGATGGGGCATTTTCCGCAAGCGGTGGTGTGGACGGGTTTCTCCCTCGGCTTAAACGTCGGCTACCAGATGCACGCTGACAAATGCACTCACATTCCCTTCATGAACAAGCTCGCGCTGAAAAGCACCTCCGTGCTGTCTGGTGTGTTGGTCACAGCGGGCATGGTGGTCGCCGCACGCGCCTTTGTACCGCATAAAATGCGGGAATTAGATAAGTGGACAAGCCATAATGTCATCCTGCCCGCCACTAAAACGGTCGGCAAAGTATTCGGTGTCAAAGAAGATGACGTTAACCGGATGGTGGAGAAGCACAATCAACTTGACAACCCGCAATGGGTGGGACGTATCAACGAGTTGCGAACGGGACTTGAACGATGATCTGGTCGCTACCATTGAAAACAGTGCCACGTGCGCTTGGCAATGACGATTATCACCCTGTCGGCGTGCAACACCATTATTGTGTCGAACCCATTGCTTCTACCCCCGATATACGTGTACGTTTTGCAGTGGAGCAAAACTTATGAAGACATTCTTACATCTTATCGTATTCGCCTTATCGTTCACATTGTGTGGCACGCGCGCTGGTGCTGCGGAGATGGATTCGTTGTCGTTTGTGGAACTCTCTGGAGAACAAATGGAGGAGACAGCACCGGCAACATTGGGTATGTTGGCTGGCAGAGAGGCGTTAATTGCTTTCTGGCGTTCCGATTGCGCATCGTGCCTACGGGAAATGACCATACTGCCGCAAATTGCCCGGGAAAATCCCACATTGCAAATTGCGTTGATTTCGTTGCAGGATGTGGAAACTACCCGTAAGCATCTTCATGCTATTTCAGGAAACGTTCATGTGCTGGTAGCGAAAGATGACGGCAAGGAAGTGCTTGCAGCTTTCGGCAACGAAAAACTGGCGATGCCGTTCAGCGTCGCGCTCCATGCGGATGGCAGCATTTGCAAGCGCCGCTATGGAATACTCGGAACCGATATCGTGAAGGAGTGGGCAAAGACATGCTGAATATTTCGCGACTGACCCTAGGCTATGACGGCCAGCCCGTGCTGCGTTTCGGCGGGATGGAATTGCCGGAAGGCGGCGAGTGCCTGATAACCGGCGCATCGGGCAGCGGCAAGACGACGCTGCTATACGCCATTGCCGGGCTGATTCCGGTGATGGAGGGCAGCATCGCCATAGGCGACACCGGCATTTCCACATTGCCGGAAGCTAAGCGCGACAGCTTCCGCGGAAAACATATCGGCATCATTTTCCAGACGCTGCATCTGGTAAAAAGCCTTTCGGTGATCGATAACCTGCTGCTGGCTTCATACGTCGCAGGCCAGCCGCAGAAGGAAGCCCGGGCCTTGGATGCGCTTAAAAAACTCGGTATTTATGATAAGAAAAACGACTTGCCGGAGACATTGAGCCAGGGCCAGGCGCAGCGCGTGGCCATTGCGCGGGCGGTTATGCATGGCCCGGCGCTGATTCTGGCCGACGAGCCAACCTCCAGCCTCGACGACGGATCCTGCGAAACGGTGATCGGCCTTATCAGGCAGGCGGCGAAAGAATCCAATGCGGCGCTGGTGATTTCCACGCACGATAGCCGCGTGAAAGCGCATTTTGGCAATGTCATCCAGCTTGGAGGCGGCAAATGAACATCGTAAAATTCAGCCTCTCCAATCTCAGGTTCCGCGCCCTCAGCAGCTTTTTCAACATGCTGGTGCTGGCGCTGGGCATCGCCACCATAATAACGCTGCTGCATGTCAGCGAGCAGGTGGAGCAGCGCTTCACGCGCGATCTGCAGGGAATCGACCTGGTGGTCGGGGCCAAAGGCAGCCCGATTCAATTGATCCTCTCCAGCGTGTTTCACCTCGACATTCCCAACGGCAACATCCCGCTGGCTGAAGCGGAAAAACTGAAAGTCAATCCTCTGATCGAAACGGCGATTCCGATAGCGCTGGGCGATAATTACAACGGGTTCCGCATTGTCGGCACCACCGCCGAATATATCAGCCATTACGATGGCAGGCTGGCGGAAGGCCGGGTTTATAACACCCAGATGGAAGCTACGCTCGGCAGCGAAGTGGCAGAAAAGAACAGCCTGAAGCTGGGCGATCATATCATCGGTGCGCATGGGCTGGTGGGCAGCGACGATCTGCATACCGATTTTCCCTACACCATAGTCGGCATATTGCAGCCGACCGGAACGGTGCTCGACCGGCTGGTGCTGACACCGGTGGAAAGCGTGTGGCATGTGCACGAGCATCCCGATCCCGACGATCCGGAAGAAGTCGCCTATAAAAACGAGCACCCGGAAAAGGAAATCACTTCGCTGCTGATAACCTATAAAACGCCGATGGCGGCGGTAACCTTGCCGCGGCTCGTCAACAAAACCAGTTCGATGCAGGCGGCCAGCCCCGCTTTTGAAACGGCGCGACTGATTAAGATTCTCGGGCTTGGCAGCGAGGGCATCCAGCTTTTCGCCATGGTGCTTATCGTCATTGCCGCCATCGGCTTTTTCGTCACCCTGTTCAATGCCGTCAACGACCGGCGCTATGATATAGCCCTAATGCGTAGTTTAGGAGCAACGCGGCGCAAGATATTCGCCTTCGTCCTGACCGAAGGACTGACGCTTGGCATATTCGGCACGGCGCTGGGCATCCTGCTGGGGCATGTCTTCGCTTATGCGGTGCAAACGTGGATCGAGCAGACGCGGCACATGAAACTGAATTCCGTCGGCTTTCAGGGTTACGAACTTTACGTGGTGCTTATTGCGATAGGAATCAGCGTGATCGCAGCCCTTTTGCCTGCTATGATGGCTTATAGAATTAACGTCGCCAGAGTTTTGTCTAAAGGATCATGATGCAATCGTTTGCCAAAGCCGCGTTTATTGCCATCGCATTTCTGGCGATCTGCGGTTTCAGCAAACAGCAAACTCATGCGCCTGCGGCCATACAGCCCTCCGATGAGCGCCAGGCCCAGGAAGCGCTGCCAAAATCGAATGACGCCATGTGGCTGGTGCTCGGCAAAACAAAAATAGATACCGACCTGAAAAAAGGCACTTTCCGGGCAACCTATCCCGATGAGGTGAAAGCGCTGGTGGGCAAGGAAATAACCATCAGCGGCTTCATACTGCCGCTTGCGGCCACCGAAAAATTCAAGCATTTCATTCTTTCCAAGCGCACGCCGACATGCCCGTTCTGCCCTCCCGGCGAGCCGAACGAGATCGTTGACGTATGGCTGGAGCAGCCGATCGCCTGGAATGAGGACGTGGTCAAGGTGACAGGCACTTTTGAGTTGATGAATAATCCTGAGTTGGGGATGTTTTTCAAAATCACCAAGGCTAAAACAATGTGAGTTTACTATCGCGAAGAAGTTTTTCATCCGTTGGTGGACAGCTACACGGTGGGCGGCGATTACGATGGCTTTCAGAACGGCCTGCGGTTGTGGGAGCGAGTGGTTGCTCATCTGCAACGATGGCGATTGCCGAAACGATTTCCAATACCTCGCCGTCCTGCCTACCGGCCATTCATACCGCCCCCGAGACATGCCTTCCTCGCGAGGGTCATCCGTGAATGAGCATTATTCAATGCGAGTTGCGCCACCCACGGCTGCTCGCGTCGGTCGGGGGAGAAAGGGGGGATTGTATCCTCGCCACATGCTCGCGTTCCCAAGTTCGCGCCGTGGTCAAGAACACTTCAACGCTCAGCTACTGGTGAATAATGCGGGTTGACCTGTCTTTATCAGGTGAAACTGTCGAAGGGGGCCTTTGTGCAGAAAAAGTGTGCTAGAGATGTGCCAGATAATGTGGCAGCATTAAATCGGTTGTTGCGCAATACAAGCAATTGTATTATAATGGTTACTGTGGTATAAGAACAATGCAACAACTGAAACCATCAGGTTTTCTGCCATGAAATGGCCATGTCGCCCTGCGAAACCGGCTCTGGTGTTGGTTGCGGGGGCAGGATTTGAACCTGCGGCCTTCAGGTTATGAGGCAGATAGCCGCATGAACAACACATTGATAACTATGACAAATATGGATTCACGTTAGAGAGTGTGCCAAAAAGTGTGCCAATATTGCCACAGTTAACAACTAATGCACTCGCCACTACAGATCTGGTATAAGCCTATGTTCTACCAGGATATTCAGCCGCGTTTTCGTGACGAGCCGCCGTCGGTCGCTATATTCTTGGAAGTTATGGCACGTGTCCAGTTGTTTGTCCAGTCTTGCCACGCCGTGAAACAGCTTCCGTTAGCCCTGCCGTCGTCGTCGCCGTCGTCGTTCGCCTCCTCACCTCGTGCTTGGGAGGCAATGGCGATGGCAGAGACGAAAGGTGGGGTGCCCCTGCTGTTGTTGAGCCTGAGTTGTGATATTACCGAGAGCGGCTATCGTCAAGGTCGGGAGTGATTGGGCGACGGGCAGCTAATGGCGTGTGTTTAAGGGTGATTTTGCGACCTCCCGCCGACAATGAAGCCGGATGCTCTCGCTCAGCGACTGCTACGACCTTTTGAATCTCGGCATCGCTTAGTTGGGCTTGGCCATTTGCTTGCAGCAGACGGTTATAACGCTCAAGAAGGCCACGCAACTGCTCGGGTTTCGGGATTTCCGGTGCGCACGAACTCTCCCATTTGTTCACACGGGAGACGAGGCGGTGTGACCCGATCGTGCGATCGGGTTGCGCTTCGGCCCGATCTACGGCGGATGGTGGAACGCTGAGGTCGGCGGCGTTACGCAGTGCTGAAAGCAGTGGTTTAAGTCGGGTCGTCTCATCAATACGGGCAATTATGTCATGGGTCGTCGCTGTCAGGTCATCTGCTGAAAAGCCGGCAGCGCTCACGAGTTGCTGAATCTCTTCAGGAGAGACGATCGGGCGGTAGAGTTGATCACGGCATTCTTCGAGGGTGCAAATCAATGACCGCAAGCTGGCCAGAGTTGGCTTATTCTTGCCATTCTTCCACATACTGATGGTGGCTTTTGACAACGCCGGTTCATTCCCGCAGTAAGAGACAGCGCTTTGAACAAGTTGTTGCTGCGTGATGCCAAAGGTTGCGATCTTCTCCAGGATTTCAGTGAAGAGCGAGGAGAAGGCTGATGGCAATGGCTTCTTGCCAAGCAGCAGGGTCTTGTCTTCGACGGCGGATTCGATGGCGGCGGACTGTGCCGGAGTGAGGCCAACCACTTCCGCCAGAGCTGTACGTTCGACCTGGGTTGGAATGCACACGCCCGAGAGCAGGTTGCTCACTCGCATGGTAGTGAGGTTGCATCCGGTCTTTGTTGCATTGGCCGCGGCGGCAACTTCTTCGTGACGCCAGCGCCAGCCCTGAGTCTGGAAATCCAGAAGTTTGTGGATCAACTCGCTCCAGGTTGGCTGGGAACTGGACGCCTGTCGTTCGCGGCGGCGTTGCCAATCGGCAAGAACATCATGATTCCACTGGCGAGTGGACTCGGGCGTAACCTCAATGAGTCCGGCTACGGCGAATAAGGCTGCACGCTGATCGCTGCCAGGGCGAGACGCATCGGAAAGCGATAGCAAACTGTGATCCGCTACGTCTTCAACGAACTGATAGGAGGGCCGAAGTTGACCGACTCTCAAGGTTTTTACGTCGATGCGTTTGCCAGTTGCCTCGGCATACTGCCCCGCAAACAGTCTTGTGGACATTCCGTTGGCATCCACGAGGTCACTCAAGAAATGCGAGAGTTCCGGATAGGATTGCCAAGCATCCATAACCCGGGCTGTGCGCTCGCGGATTTCCTCCTTGTTGGGAACTTTCCGTTTCCAGACCATACTGCCATCACTGCCTGAGGGCAGGATAGCGCAGTTATATGCCCGGTCAAGCAGTCATCGGCCGAGGCATGTTATTTCTGTCTGGGTAACAAACCTTCCTTTTGGTATCGCAAGAATTCAGCGTGGCTGATTGCCCATTGCGGGTAAGCACCGCGTCCGGACAGCATCTTCTCTGCCCGGATGCGGCCATGCCGGCACATTTCGCGAACAGTGAACTCCGCTCGCCCAATTAGGTGAGCAAACTGTTCCGTTGTATACCAGTCTCGGATCTGCGGTCGTTCCGCCAGCACGGCCAGCAGGGCTTCCATTTTCTGGAAATGTTCGTCAATGGTCATGATCTTCGACCCTTGGTCAGCACTCTGAACAGCAGCTTGGCACCGGTTCCAACGACGGGGGCTGCTTTCTTAAACATCTCCTGCCGGGCTTCCTTCCGTTGTCTCTCATACTCCTGGAGCCGCTTTGCCTGTTCAGGGTGGTTTAGAATGAGGTTCACCCTCCACGAGGCGCAAACAACTCCCAACGCAATCACTCCCAAAAAAAGTAGCACCATGTTACATTTCCCTTTCGACTTGAGGTTGTTCTTTCTGTGCATCGTCATGAGTCCCTCGCGGGTACATGACAAAACCTGAACCAGTGTACAACAGCGCACCAGTCTCGTGACAACCGTGCGCGACCTTGTGTTTCAACTCGCTAGCAATCTCATTGCCGGCTCTTGCCAGACCGTTGCTCAATTCCTTTAGTAGCCACCC
The DNA here is from genome assembly GCA_963719005.1 of uncultured Planctomycetia bacterium. Classification (GTDB taxonomy): domain Bacteria; phylum Planctomycetota; class Planctomycetia; order Pirellulales; family Thermoguttaceae. The sequence goes on along the minus strand of CAVRAR010000005.1, from coordinate 242,860 downwards.
CCTTACCTTCATGGGTCACCTCTTAAGTGATGGTTGTTCGCGGTGAGATCGCGCCGCTGCCCATCCACAATCCGGCTCGCCGCGGAGCTTCGCACGAAAACCGACTGCACTGGCCTTCCGCAAGAAGCGAGTCGGCCAGTTTTGTTCAGCAACTCCTCATAGAATTCCTTGTGGAGGTGCTCGTTGACTTCGATTTGGCGCAAGGCCAATCGAATGGTTTCCTATCCCATGACAGTCTGCGAATTCGCATCGCTTGAAGTCTTGGGAAGTGGGAAGGCACGCGGGCGGGGCGACGAAGCCCGGCCCGCGTGCGCAAGGCGAGGTTACTTGCCGGCGGTGGTGTTGGTGCCTTGAGTTTTCTTTCCGCCGCCCAGAAGCCAATAAGCCAGGAGAATCGCGATCTCGAACATCTCAAAGTTCCTTTCCGAGCGAAAACAAATGTGTTGTAAAGTTGCGGTCGTCGTTTGCAGTGACGACCGCAACGTCGTCCGCCACAGATGTAATACGCGCTTCTAGGAATTCCCCGCACGAATTCTTCCATCACCAATCAAGATTCCGCAGTCGGCGACGTAACGTCGAATACGCTCGGCGGAGACGGGCGTCCAGAGTGTTCGCGTTTATGCCTCGCTCTCTTGAAATACTCGCAATCGTCCGGCCCTCAAAGCAGACCCAACGGACCATGTCCCGTTGATCGCCTGGCAGTCGCGCGATCTCTTGTCGGACTTTTTCGGCCACTTCTAAGCGTGCTACGTGGAATGCGGGATCATTCTGCTTGTCGTCAAAAGCTGGGGCGGCCCGAAGTTGGTGGTCGTACCAGGCGCTCCTTTTGGCGTTGTCGTCGAAGGCAGGAACGAGCTGGCGTCGATCATACCGGGCAATCCTCTCGCAAGTCCGGCGCAGCCCGGTGTTAATGCGACGGTGAAGCGGTTCGATCCCGTCATAATTGTGGAAACCACAATCACCGAACATCGAGAGCAGAAACTGCTGGCTCGCGTCTTCGGCCAGTTCTTCGGCTTTCTGAAACGTGTCGTGCCTTCGCAAATTACGTTTCGCCTTCTCTGTGAGTACCGCGTCCATACTCTTCATCATCTTCTCGAACCACTCGTCCGAGAACCCCGCCTGCCGTTCCTGCCACCCTTTGGCGACGCGACCTAGCAGCGGCTCGTAGTGTTCCAAAGGATGGGGACGTGGATGCACGTAAACAAGATGGGACGGGATTTGGGTGAACTCACTTTCGGTATCAAGCCGCTCCAATGCCGAAGTGCCTATATACGTCGTGATTCCCAGGCTAAGAACGACGTAGATACTCGTGGTTATCCCGATTCCTATTTTACTGAATGGTGCGCCGACTGGGCCCATCGAGAAGGGGATGACGTACATCGTCCGCCCCTTCATCGAGCCGGCGAATATCTCGCCAGCCCGGCGATAGCCCTCCTCGGGCGACATCCAGTTGTTCGTCGGCCCGGTGTCATCGCGATTGGTGGTGCAAATAAAAGTGAGGTGCTCTGTTCGGGCCACGTCGTTCGTGGCGACGCGACGATAGAGGCATCCGGGATACTGTTCCTGATCCAACAGAATCAACTCTCCCCTGGAAACGGCCTCCTGCGTGAGGCGTTCCCGTTCCTCTTCCGAGCCGTCAATCCAGACGATTTCGTCGGGCTCGCACGTGCGAGCCATCTCAGCGACCCAATCCTGCAATTTACGATGCTGGTTCACGTGACTCACGAAGCCTCTCAGTGAAGGGTGGTGGTTACGCGCAATAAAGTCAGCATAAGACAAAGGTGGAATCATGCAAGGCCCTGGTATCGCGTTGCCGATCAGAGTTGCGTCTGTTTATGGCAGTGTTGTGTTCGATTTTTGTACAAACAGTCAGGCGCGGGAATAGCGACGGTGATAAACTCGACGCGGCTGCCGGGGTTCTCAACACCCATGATCGGCATGTGCTCGGCCAGCCAGCCCTTGCGCTGGCCGACGTGACTGGCGATGCGCAGGGCGAGGCATTTTTTGCCCAACAGCACGTTTCCGCCGTAGCCCGAGCCGACGCTCCAAATCGTGTTGTCTTCAGGAAAGTGCAGGATCAGCCGGCACTTGATGTCAAGATCGGCCTTGCCGTCGAGGCACTTGGTGAACGCGGCGTCAGCGACGAGTCGATTGAGGATCGCCTGGCCGACGTGCGTCATAATCCGCATGTTCAGGACGACGTAGATTCTGTCGGTCAGTTCGACGCCGATTGTGCTGAATGCGAGCCGATCGGGTTCTAACCACACCCGGGGCATCCGTGACGTCGCTGGTGACGATGTGGTAGCCGCAAAAGGGGAACATGGCCATCGGGTCGCGCCGCACTTCGCCGACGGTGCCAACCTAGGCGGCGGTGCGCTCGTAGGCATCGTCACCCCCATGAAAACGCCGTGCTCCCAGTCGAACGCCTCGTAGACCAACGGAGTCAGATACGTGCGGCGGCCGCCGAAAAGGATGGCCGATAAAGGCGGCCGTCGACGTCGATCCGCATTCAAGCGATGTCGTCGCCGACCGTCCAGACGCGATAGCCCTTAGCCTTAACCTGTCTGCCGGGCGGCTTCCTTCAAGCCCTTTGCTCAGGCTTCTCAACCATGCTCGCATGTTGCCGAACGATTTGCCATTGCCGATCCGTCATGTCGCTGAGATAATCCCGTGTAACTTCCATGCTACGACTCCTTCCTTCGGTTCGCCTGAAACGCATGGAGCCGTAGCAATTGTTCTCGATCTACCATTTCATAACACACTTAAGCAGTCGGAGAAGGCAAGGGACGCCATGACGTTTGCGAGAGTCTGCCATGACAAGCCACGGCAAGTAGATCAAGCGATAGCCAACGGAGAGATGTAACCGCTTTCGGGAGATAACCATGCTGATTTGTCGGTTGTTGCTCATCTTGAGCGTGTTCTTAATCGTCGGCTGTGTCGTAATGGTCCTTGGCTGGTGGAGTATCGTTCTGCTCGTCGCTCTGCTAGCAAAGCGGAATTACAAACGGTTTACTGCCTTCGGAACGGCAAGGTGGGCCGATGAATCCGACGTTGATCTTGACTCAAGAGGGCTTTTGATTGGGAGGCTCTCCATAAAGAAGCAGTCGCACTGGCGGCTGTTCAATCCCAAAGTGAATTCGTTGGATGCGTGCATGAGCTTTTGGGGTGAAAGAAGGACCCCCTTGGTGAGAGTCAACGCAATTCACGCAGCAATCTTCGCGCCGACGGGGGTTGGGAAAGGAGTTTCGTTTGTCATCCCTCATCTTCTTACCTGCACGGAATCCACTGTCGTCGTGGACTTCAAAGGAGAGAACTACAGGGCCACGGCGAAAGCCAGGGAACGGATGGGGCATCGGATCGTTGTATTGGACCCGTTCCATGTCGTGACCGAAACACCGGACACGTTCAACCCCCTGGTCCAGATTGACGCCGCTTCTCCCCTGGCGATTGACGATTGCCGTGCCCTCGCGGAAAGTCTCGTGATTAGGACCGGCCAGGAACGCGAACCACATTGGTGCGATGCTGCGGAAATGAACATCGCGGGAATTACGTCATTCGTCGTTCAACATGCGCCACCGGATGACCGGTCGCTGCAAACAGTCAGGGACTTGTTGACCAATCCCGCCGAAATGGAAGCGGCGATCAATGTGATGTGCGAGTCTCCGGCGTGGGACGGAATGCTCGCCCGAATGGGATACCAATTGACCCACTTCAAAGACAAAGAACTGGCGTCAACGCTGACTACTACCGGACGCTTTCTGCGATTTCTCGATACTCTCGCAATCGCGGAAAGTACGAAAAAAAGCAGTTTCGATCCCGCCGACCTCTTGAACTTGAAGGGTAAGATGACGGTGTACCTGATCCTTCCCCCGGAGCAAATTCGCGTGCAGTCACCTCTGCTCCGGTTGTGGATCAGTTCCTTGTTGCGAACAGTCATAAGAGCCGGGCTGAAAGAACAGAAAGTACATTTCCTTTTGGACGAGGCCGCGAGCTTGGGCCACATGGATGCCCTGGACGACGCCCTGGCAATTGGCCGCGGATATGGTTTGAGAATCCAGTGGTACTTTCAGTCCGTCTCGCAACTCAAGTCGGCATTTCCTGACGGCAAGGATGGAACACTGCTATCCAACACGACCCAAGTGTACTTCGGCGTCAACGATTACCCGACCGCCGAGTACGTCAGCGCCCGCTTGGGCGAAGAGACGATCATTGTCACCAGTGGCGGCACGAGTTTCGGAAGATCGAGACAGACACCGGATTTCGGAAACCAGGGCAGCACTTCGTACTCAGTGAATTCAAGCGACAACTGGCAGCAAAGCGGCCGAAGGCTCTTGAAGCCGGAAGAAGTGCTTGCCCTGGGCGAGAGGACCGCCATCACGTTCACGCCTGGAATCCCGCCGCTCCGGACGACGCTGGTCCGGTACTACGAGAAGGGATTCCATGAGGGTTGGAAATCATGGGCACGCCTGAAGATGTTTCTTTATAGCATAATCTTGTTTGTGGGGACGGTGATCGTAATTCTCGGTTTTTCGGGGGTGAATATACATCGATTTCTTGTGCGGTAATATGGACGCCCCTGGTGGACCGCTTGTGCGGGTTCCCATCCAATGATTATGGCATTCTCCTTCCAATGAAAATGTAGGAGCATGTCGTAGATGCTCAACCAAACACGCTCTTGATCGCTTCCTGCTGGGAGGAAGGCCAGAGATGAGCATAGCGACGCGACATTTCGGGCGACATGTGACCGCACCACTCCTGGAGCATTCTCTGATCTACGCCACGGGAGGCGCAGGCGCTTACGAAACTATGCCTCAGCGCGTGCCATCCTCGAATAACCGACCACCTGGACGTTCGCAACGCCCTCTGGAAATAATTGTGGGCTTCTCGCGGAGCGATGGCTTTTCCGTCCCCCTTGCAGAATAGAGTCTTGCCATTTGTCCGGTCCTTCATCCATTGAACCAAGCTCTCACGTAGAACGGGGCTTATTGGGACGCGACGGGTTGTGGTCTTGGTCTTATCCCGCTTTCTTTCTCTCAGGGTGATGAAGCCGTTCGGCAGGTCGATGTCGGACGGCAACGCCCTGACGATCTCCGATCGGCGAGCGCCGGTATAAGCAGCGAATACGAACATCGGAAGAACCCACGGGCTAACGGGCCGAGTTTTGACGTATTCCAGTAATTCCGTAATCTCAGCGGGGCGAAGGTACAAGCAATCCCAGACCTTCTCCGGGTCGTCACCGGCGGCGATCCGCCGTTCCGCCTCATCCCAGGTCATGAACGGCAAGCCTTCCTCGATCTTGGCGTAGTCCAGCTTTCCTCCTGGGAATTCCTCTGTTAAGCCAAGCTGCCGCCTGGCCCAGTTCCATGCTGTGCGTAGACTGATGATCTCCTTCTTGATCGTCGCCGGGGAGGGGTGACGCTTGGGTTTGTCCGGCTCCACTTTCGGAGGAAGGCGTGGCTTCTTGAACTTCCGCTTGTACTGCTTTGGCCGCCGAGCCTTCCGGTAGACGTTCGGGTCGATCCACTCCTCAGAGCGTTTGTCCACATACTTCTGGAGATCAGCTCTCGTTATCTGGGGTACTATTACCCTGCCAAGGATGCGCTCAAGGTGGTCGAAGTGCAGACGGATTCCTTCAAGGGTGGTCTGTTCCAATTTCTTCTCTTGCGAGGTAAGATACGCTTCTCTGAGTTCGGTGAGCGTCACTTCGTTGCGGGTTGGTTTGGGCGGCTTGCCCCGGTGGAACATGAACTCTTCGATACTGCATCCTATGGGAACGCTGACCAGGTTCCGGGTGAGGAGCCTTAATAGCTCCTCCGTGGACGCCCTGAACGTGGCGGCGTCGGAAGCGGAAACATCGCCTATGGTGAAGTACCGCTTCTCTCCCTGGTATCGGAAGACGACCCGCCAACTGCCGTTTCGGTTTTCGATGGAAGCCATTGGGGACAATTTGGGGACAGTATTGATCGATTTGAATGCAACGCCAGACCAACGTATTATAACCGCTATTCCACGCAAGTCTATGATAAATCAGGGATTGCAACGTGACAGCGATGCGTAGAAAATGCGATGGAACACTAGTGGTACTAGACTGTCGATCCGGTGGTTGCGGGTTCGATTCCCGTCGCCCTCGCTTCGATAAGCCCTGATTCCGGAGGGAGTTAGGGCTTTTTTGTTTGGATGTGCCTATTTCAATAGCACAGGAGATGACCCATGAGTTGAACACGTTGGCTTGCTGGTTCTCGTGATGGCAATCGTGTTACCCGTTCGGGCAGGCGAGACGCCTGCGCCACAACGCGGACGAATCGAATACCCGAAAACTCGCCGGGTCGATCATGTTGACACGTACTTTGGCGTCAAGGTGCCCGACCCGTATCGCTGGCTGGAGGCCGACGTGCGCCACGACAAGGCCGTGGCCGACTGGGTGGCGGCCGAGAACACGGTGACGGCTCGCTATCTTGAATCGATCCCCGAGCGCGAGACGATCCGCCGCCGGCTGACCGAGTTGTGGAACTTCCCGCAATATGGCGGGGCATTCAAGGCCGGCGGGCGATACTATTTGATGAAGAACGACGGCCTGCAAAATCAGTCAGTGCTCTACGTCATGGACACACTGGCCGCCAAGCCGCGGCCGATCATCGACCCCAACACCTGGTCGGCCGACGGCACCATCGCGCTGGGCGGCCTGGCATTTACCAAGGACGGCCGTTATCTGGCGTACAGCCGCGCCGAGGCCGGCTCCGATTGGATGATCTGGCACGTCATGGAGATCGCCACCGGCAAGATTCTGCCCGACGAGGTGCGGTGGAGCAAGTCGGGGCAAGCCTCTTGGACAAAGGACGGCAAGGGCTTCTTCTATAGCCGTTATGACGAGCCGAAAAAGGGGGCCGAGTTCCAGTCGCTCAATTTCAACAGCAAGATCTTCTACCATCGGCTCGGCGATCCGCAGTCGAAAGATACGTTGTTCTACTATCGGCCGGAGCATCCCGAATGGGAATACGACGCCGCTGTCACCGAAGACGGGCAGTGGTTGGTCATCGTCACGCACTTAGGAAGCGACGAGCGCAATCGGGTTACAATCATCGACCTGACCGCTCCCGGGGGCGGCAGTGCAACTATCTTTCCGACGGGAGGGCCGATCGAGCTGATCGACAATTTCGAGCACGAGTACACATTCGTGGGCAACGTCGAGTCGGAGTTCTACTTCAAGACCGATCTGGACGCCCCGCGGCGGCGGCTCGCGGCCATCGACATCGGCATGCTCGAAGGACCGATGACGTGGAAAGAAATCATTCCGCAAGCCAAGCCGACGCTGATTCAGGCCAGCTTCGTCGGCGATCGGTTCATCGCTTCGTACCTCGAAGACGTCAAGCCGAGGGTTCGCGTGTTCAAGCGAGACGGCAAGCACGAGCGCGACGTGCAATTTCCGGCCATCGGCACGGTAGCCGGCTTCGGCGGCGAGCGGACCGACAAGGAGACGTTCTACACGTTCTCCAGCTTTGCCATGCCGCCGAGCGTCTATCGTTACGACATGGCCACGGGCGTAAGCAGCCTGTTCCGCCAGCCGGAGTTGAAGTTCAACCCCGACGATTACAAAGTGAAGCAGGTTTTTTACCACAGCAAGGACGACACGCGCGTGCCGATGTTCATCGTCTATAAGAAAGGGATCAAACTCGACGGCTCGAATCCGACGCTGCTGTACGGCTATGGCGGGTTCAACGTTTCGGTGTTGCCGGCCTTTTCGGTGGCACGGTTGACGTGGATGGAGATGGGCGGCGTCTTCGCCCAGCCCAATCTCCGCGGCGGCGGCGAATACGGCGAGGCCTGGCACCGGGCCGGCACGAAGCTCCACAAGCAAAACGTCTTCGACGACTTCATCGCCGCCGCCCAGTGGCTGATCGCCAACAAGATTACACGAACGGACAAGTTGGCGATCCAGGGGGCCAGCAACGGCGGGCTGTTGGTCGGAGCGGCGATGACCGAGCGGCCGGACCTGTTCGGGGCCTGTCTGCCCGCGGTGGGCGTGATGGACATGCTGCGGTTCCAGAAGTTCACCGAGGGGCGAACGTGGGTTGACGACTACGGCTCGTCCGACAACGAGGCGGAGTTCAAGGCGATCCGGAAATATTCGCCGTATCACAACGTCAAGCCGGGCGTTTGTTATCCGGCGACGTTGGTGACCACGGCCGACACGGACGATCGCGTGGTGCCGGGGCACAGTTTCAAGTTCGCCGCGGCCCTGCAATACGCGCAGGCTTGCGACAAGCCCGTGCTGATCCGCATCGAAACCCGCGCCGGCCACGGCGGGGGCAAGCCGACGAGCAAGCGGATCGCCGAAGTGACCGACCTCTGGGCGTTTCTGGTGAAGAACCTCGGAATCAAACTGCGACCGGAATGACGGCGACTCGCCCCAGTCCCTTGAGGCGCTCCGAACGAATCAGCCTCCGAGTCTTTCGTCCATCGGAGTCGAAATGTGCCGGGTCACTGCTGTTATCCCTGCTTCTCGGGCTGCTGCAAACGAATCAGCGTTCGAGGCTGGCGCCCCTCGGAGCCGAAGAAGACCAGGACCGGCACCTCGTCGTTTGTCAGATTGTAGAGGCCCGTCTCGACGACCACGTCGGTGCCTTCAACCTTCATGGCCACACGCTGCGTCTTCTTATCTACCGCGCCGCTAACAGGGACGAGCCTGTCCGTGAGAGCGTCGTGGAGGTTCCCGCGAATGACTCCCTCTTTGTTTATCGCGAGTTCAACGGTTTTGTCGATTTGCGTCTGCGTGGGCTCGGCGATCACGCCAAAGACGCCAAGCGAGAGCCACTCCTGGTTTTGTGTCTTCCCGCCCGAATCGGCGATCTGGTCGGCCTGGGTGTAATACTGGGCGGCCGACGCAACCGGTTCATCGCCGTAGTAGACGATGCCGTTATCGTAGCTCACGTTATCGGCATAGTCGTAGTAGACGCCTTCGCCGGTGCAGCCGCAATAGTCGCCGACTGTGCTCCAATTCCTCGCGGCCCAGGCCGCGCCGGCAAGCGCCCATGCAGCCGGCCGCCAAGCGCCAGGATAGCGCCCATACCAGCTCGGCGTGAAGACATTCCAGCGGGTGAAATTGCCGTTGACGGCGGTCCATGATCTGCCGCCGACGAACTGGCCGTTGGTGAAAGCAGCACCGCGTCCTGCGACAATGGTATTCCCGCCTGGGCCGCGGACGGCGGCGCCGCCAGCTATTTTCGTGTAGGTGTTGCCGCCGGGGCCTGTAAACGTCGCGCCGACACGGCCGGCGGCGACAGCGGTTCCGCCGGGGCCGGTTCGCGCGCCGCCGACGCCGCCGACGGCAAGCTCGCCGCCGCCGGGGCCGCTGACGGTCCTGCTACCACCAATTGCGCCAGACGCCGCCTCTCGACGCGAGGAGTCGGCCGGCATGTCGAGGAAGTCGCCGAGCTGCCCCCGGCTCGGTCGTTCGCGCGACGACAATCCCGATGGCAGATCGCGTCCTGCGGGTCTTGTTCCGGCTGCGCCCGGCCGGTTTGCGGGGAGCTGCGTGGGGCGATTTACCGAGGGGAGCTGCGTGGGGCGATTTACCGAGGGGAGTTGCGATGGGCGATTTACCGAGGGGAGTTGCGATGGGCGATTTACCGAGGGGAGTTGCGATGGGCGATTGCCCGAATACCCTTGCCCTGTTCCCCTATAGGGCTGCTGGCTTGGGCGATTCATGGGCTGCGAGGGCATGGTCCGGCTCATGGAGGGACTGCGATTGTACGCGGGATTGTAGGACGGGCGCGCCCCGCCGGAATACCCACCACGGGAAGCCCCACCGCCGGAGAATCCGCCGCCGCCACGTCCACCGCCACCACCGCCACGGCCGAGGCCGTCGGTCGTCGAGAGCAATATGGCAGTCGCCGCAATGCCGAGAATGATTATCGATTTTTTCATGGGGACACCTATGTTTGGGGCCGTCTTGCGTCTTGTCGTATCAAAACCGCAGGCTACTTCTTCGTTACTTGCACTCCCGATTTCTCGGCAGCCTTGGGCGATTCTTTTCTTGAAACGGCCGCTGCCTTGCGGACCATTTTGACCTCGTCGACGTTGGGCAGGAAAACCCCATCCACTTGCCGACCGACCGACTTCCAGGTGAACGTGTTCTCATCCAGCATTGTGTAGATATTGGTGGCCGACGCCTTGCGGCCGTCGGGCAAGACCTGGCTGAACTTGACGACCCAGGTGTTGCCCTTCTTGGACCAGAAGCCTTCGCCGAACCCGCCGTCGGAATCGAACATCCAGGAGCGAATCGTGCCTGCCGCCGGATCCCACCCAATAAGCTGCGTGCCTTCCAGATCGTCCATGCCCGGCGCTGAGACTTTGAACGAATAATTCAGAAAAGTCTTGTTCTTCGTCCACTTGACGTTGATTGCACCGGCTGCGTCGGGACTGGCGTCAGTCCATTCGCCCGCCAGCCACGCCAGTTCCTGAAGGGGCGAAGTTGCGGGGGCCGTTTCCACAACCTCGGTCTCACGCACGGTATCCAGTTTCCACTTGCCGTCTTTCTTCACGTTGATGGCCAGGTACGTGGAATCGCTGGCCGGCTCGTCGGAGCGAACGACGCGAACCGTGCCTTCTTCAACGGCAACATCGGGCGATAAGAGGCGAATGGACGGTTGCAATACTTCGATGCGCACGCCCTTATTCTCGGCGAACAACGTTCGCAATTCCCTCTCGATGGCCCGCTTTCCCTGGAAGCGTTCGCCGAGAGGACTGACCCACTCGCCGCAGTCGCTCCAATGCGCCGCGACCGCTTTGGCGTCGCCGCGGTTGTAGGCGGCGACATAGGACTCGATGTTCGCGCGGATGGCGTTTACGTCCGCGGAATTGTCGGGCGGCTTTTCGGCGGCTTGCGCGGCAATCGCCAGAAACACCAGCGCCACTGATATCCCAACCAAGCCACAATGGCGTGCGCCGCGTGACGACAACTGTAAAGTAACCTTGTGCATAGTCAGTCTCTCCCGTAAGTCAGCCGACGACTTGGATTCGATAGACAAATTGGGGCGGCTCCGTCCGCGGCGAGGACGACCTCTGGCACGCCCTTTAAACCATGGAAACGAGACGTCCGTCCGTGGACTGTGATCGTGCCACCGTCGTCGATTCAACCATAGGACGCAGTGTTGTACGGCGTTGCTGCGAAATCCAGCAAGAACACAATACTCTAGCGCCGACATGGTGTCGGGGCAACCCAGCGACGTGGGGGGCGGGTAACTGACTGCGGCCCATAGAGTTGCGATCTCCTCATTGATCGGATTGGAAGCGGATGTGAATCTGACGTGCAAAGAGCAGTTGAATTTCCGCTGGCCTGCCCTTCTTTTCCGGGCACAAGCAGCAAGCTATGATGGGGTTGGACAACAGTCCTCTCTCTTGCGTTGCCTTACGCTGATTTTGACTTTGCCCGTCCAAAGAGTCCGTGCCGGCCGCTCACCACTTACCGACGCACGAAAGGTGCAATATGAAACGAATGATGAAATTGCCGACCAAGTTCAAAAGCGTTGTTGCGCTCACCGCCCGCGTGTTCGTAGTCCTCACGACGTTGACTATCGTGGACCGTTGCTGTCTTGCCGCCGACGAGTTTCAGGAGCTAGTCAACAAGATTCCGCGTTCGGCCAACGCGGTGGTTTTGTTGAACATGGAGAAGGCCAAGAGCAGCCCCTTGGGGATGAAGGAGGATTGGAAGTCGAAAGTCGAGGAGGCGTTCGAGTCGGGTTTGACGCGTGTGCCGCCCCAGGCGAAGCGGTTCATCCTGGCGTCGCAGATCGACTTTGAGTTCATGGAGCCGCTCTGGGAGTCGGCGGTCATCGAGATGGAGCAGGTCATCTCGTCGGCCGACATCGAGAAAGCCCGTCACGGCACGCTGGACACCATCGAGGGCCTGCCGGCGGTCGCTCGGCCGAACGACACGTACCTGTTGAAGTTCGCCCCCAGGCTGGTCGGGGCGATGGGACCGGCAAACCGCCAGGCCGTCGTGCGCTGGATTCGCGACGTGCGCAAGCCGTCGCCGCCGCCGCTCTCGCCGTACCTGGAGAAGGCGGCCGTCTATTCGGACAAGGCGGGCAGCGAGATCATCATGGCCGTCGATCTAGACGGCGTGTTCTCGCTGAAGCGAGTCGCGAAATATCTCAAGTCGAACGAGAAGCGATTGAAGGAATGGGGAGCCGATATCACGCCATTGGCGCAATTGCTCGCCACGGTGCAAGGAGTCCGCATCGGCGTCCGCATCGGCGAAGAGCCGTCGTGCATGGCCGTGATCGACGTGCAGGGAGACGCTTCGATCGCCGCCCCTTATGCCAGGCAGTTGTGCGTGCAAATCATGTCGGATCGCGGCATGGCGATCAACGAGATCTCTTCCTGGACGGCCAAAGCGCAAGGGCACGAAATCTCGTTGGCCGGCAAGTTGTCGAAGAACGGCTTGCGGCGGCTGCTGTCCGTCGTCGATTCGCCCGCGATCGACACGCCGAACGCCGACGAGCTGACCAGCCCCGGTGAACTGGCGGCGACCCAGGCTAAGAAGTCACGGGATTACTTTCGCACGATCGTGGGGATGGCAAACGATCTGAAGGGCAATCTGAGAAGCGTGAAAAACCTCGCCTCGACCCAACTCTTCTTCGACAAGTATGCGCGGCGGATCGAGCGGCTGCCCATCCTCGCTGTTGACGAAGACCTCGTGAAATACGGCGCGTTCGTGGCCAATTCGCTGCGTCAGGCAACGTCTTCCATCAAGACGATGGGAATTCAAAGCGGCGTCCGCCAGGCCGAAATCACGAGCGGCTCCGTCGGCGGCGATGGCGATTACGGTTATGGCGGCTACCGCTACGGCGCGTATGGAGCGTACAACGGCGGGGCCGACATCTACGGCATGGGCAACGTCAAGGCCGTAGGCGAACAGCGGCGGGTCGTCCGCGCCCAAGAAAAGGCGACCGCCGCGACCGACATCCAACAGGTTCGCCGCGATCTCATCTCCGCTACCGCGGAAATGCGGCGGAAGATGACGCAAAAATACCAGATCGAGTTCTGAAACCGGAAGGAGACTCGTAACACGTCACGACGCACCGCTTTATTGGCGGTCGTGCCCGCGCGCGACGGCCGCAGTGCCGCAGTCGAAGCCGTCCACCGCAACCCCGGCTTCGTGGCCGGCCCGGTCGGCAAGGTGGGACGAAGGTATTGAAGCGAATAAGGCGGCGTGCGCCGCCGCCGAAGCCGTCGAACTCATCGCCGCAAGCCAGCGCGGCCACACGGTCGCCTGCCAGGGCTCTCACGCACGTCTACCGGTCTCGTGATGCCAGCACTGCAAGCAAGCTGAACAAACCATCAGATTTTATAGGTTGCCGGCCTGTGCTATAGTGTCTGCCTTGGCGGGAGGGAACCTGCCGGATAATGAACGCAGCACCCTTTCGTTAAGGCCCGGACCAATGTACGTCTTTTCTCGCAAGAAGAATGAAAGCCTCGTCATCGGGAACGACATCCTGGTGACCGTAGTCGAGATCCGCGGCGACAAGGTTCGCCTCGGGATCGAGCACCCATTGGAAGCGTCCGTTCACCGAAGAGAGGTGTTCGACGCAATTCACCGCCAGGAAGCGGCGAGCCCGTCGCGGGTTGGAGCAGGCTCCGCGAGCAACCAGAAGACCGAAGGGGGCGCCGCCGAGGCAGAGAAAGAGACCGAGGCATCCGCATCGAAACCCGCGCCAGCCAGTGACCAGCCAAACCCATGAGCAGGCGGATCGCCGCAGTGGCTGACCTCTGACCTCTTTACCGTGGCGGTCGTCCCAGGTTACAATGCAGGAGTAGGATTCATTTCGAGAGAAGCCAAGAGAACGCACGTGCCGGAAGCTGCCGAACAAACCGATTCGCCCGCCATCGACCTGAAAGACCCGATCGTGGCCGCGCTGCTGGCTTGGCTGCTGCCGGGGCTTGGCCACTGGTATCAGGGGCGGCGGGCGAAGGCCGTGCTGTTTTTTGTCTGCATTATGGGGCTCTTTGTTTACGGCGTCTATCTGGGCGGCGGCACCCGTGTCGATAAGGCTGGCGACAAGCGTTTCCTGGGCTATGGCAGGGCGGTGTATCTCTCGCTACAGAAGGACGACCTGCGGCTGTACTACTTGAGCCAGATCGGCGTCGGATTGCCCGCTATGCCCGCGGTGCTTCAGGCCTACCGCATGAACCATGACCAGCCGGTGTTCTGGAGCGGGTTTATGGCGCCGCCGCGACCGGTTCAGGTGCGTTTCGACGATCCCAACGAAGGCCAGCCTACCGCCCACGACCTGAACTACCTCTTGAATCGCACCTTTGAGTTGGCCACGATTTTTACCGCGGTCGCCGGCCTGTTGAACGTGTTGGCGATCTACGACGCTTGGGCTGGGCCGGTGGTGATGCAGCCCGCCGCGAAAAAAGAAAAAGAGGAACCCGCATAGCCCATGTTCAACCTGCTCTTGGCCGACCGCTTCAACATCTGGAGCAACGATCTCTGGTACGCCGTGCCGATTATCGTCGCGGTCAGCTTGGTCTATGCCGCCACGCGGCACGAGCAGATGCGTCCGATCCTCGCTCACGCCGTGCGGGTGGCCGTGTGGATCGCCGGTTTCATGCTCGCCGTCTTTGTCGTGGTCGAGATCGTTTGCTGGTTTATCTGAGTTCTTTCCGCCGTATCTGCAACAGCACGCTCTCCGATTCGGTGCCCGGCAGCGGATACGACGTTAATTTCCGCAACGACAACTCGTGCATCAGCCCGTGATGCCGTGCTTCGCCGCGCTCGTCGATCCAGGCGGGCCCCTTGAGCACCAGCAGTCGGTCGAACTTGTCCCAATGCGGCCGAAGCCATTCCAATAGCATCCGAAGCCGCGCCACCGCCCGAACCACCAGCGTGTCGAAGCGCCGCTGGGTCAAGACGTCTTCGGCGCGGGCGTGGAGCACCGGCGTCGGCAGCCCGAGCCGTTGGACGATGTCGGCCACGGCCTTGGCCTTCTTGCCGACCGATTCCGAGAGCGACATTTTCAGATCGTCGCGGACGATAGCCAACACGACCCCCGGCACGCCCCCGCCGGTCCCCACGTCGAGCACTTCCTCTTTCGGCGCCAGAAACCGGGCGAATGCCAGGCTGTCGACCAGATCGCGGGCGACGAATTTCTCGAAGTCGGTATGCCGCGTCAGATTGATCTTCGTATTCCAGTCCCAGAGCAGTTCGCAATACCGCTCGAGCAAAGCGACCTGCGCGGAGGGCAGTTCGATTTGATGGGCGGCGAGAACGGCGGAGAGGGGTTGACCGAGGGGATTCAAGGAGGAACCAAGGGAAGTTACAATAGATTGTTGAGTTTCAATCGTTGATTGTAGATTGGCGGCCGCCAATCGGCAATGTAGGTTATGCTTCAGCATAACACAATGCCGCACGCCCGGGTGTTATGCTGAAGCATAACCTACTGCTCGTACAATTTGTCCGAGAGAAATGGGGAAATCCTCATGCCGCTGGATCGCGAAGAATACGTCGAACAGGCATACTTCTTTCGCACGCTGCGCGAACGGATGCAGCAGAGCATGTCGACGCAGGATCTGCTCGACGCGGTGAAGCAGGAGGTCTTGACGACCACGATGCTGCCGTTCGCCATCGACTTCATGGCGGGCGAACTGCGGCTGACCGGCGGCTTCGCCACGGCGATGGCCCGGCTGCCGCATTACTTCACGCCCTTCCAGAGCTACGTGGTGGCCGAGGCCGAAAAGGCGGAGGGCCGCTTCGATTTCCGCATCGCCCTGGAAATCCTGGAACGCGAGGCCGACTATCGGGCGAAAGGGGCCTCGCCGCAGGGAATCTTTCTCTACCAGTTCGAGGCCCTCTGCCGAAACCGCCTCGGCTACGACCGCGGACTGGACGCCGTGGCCGGCGATCCGAGTTTCGACCAAAACTGGCGGGAATGGATCATCACGGTCCGCCGCCAGATCGGCCTGGTCGATTTCGCCGACATGATCTACGTCCGCAGCGAATTGTATTGCAAGACGCGGAAGAAGGCGGAGAAGCCGATCCTATTCGGCGAGAAGGAGGGGCGGATCGCCATGGCCAATCGCCGCAAGGATCCGCTCTACTTGTTCTCGGCGTTGCAGCGGCACCTGGGCTATCCGGCGGTGCCGCAGCCCCGGACGGAAGACTCGCAGCGTTACCTCCTGCCCGCCTTGCAACGGCGGATCGAGCGGATCGAAACCCGCATGGGGCTCCTCGAGGAAGAGCATCGCGGCGGGATCAACCTGGCGCGGTTTTATGCCGACAAGGACGAGAAGAAAGGGAAGTGACCCGTGTCCCGCATTTCTCGCGACGGTGTGCCACTGCTTGGAACAAGCAGTGCTCGGCCGACCGGTCGCGCCCCGGCACTGCTTCTGCGAAGCAGTGGCACACTGCGATCGTGGAAGCGACGTCTCGCCGCTTCCTGCGTACACACTTACTGCGACTAACAACGCGGCGAGACGCCGCGTCTACCGGCGGCTCGGAATCTGCCGCAACGTGGGCAGTTGAGCGGTTGAGGGTCTCTTCGACGGCGCGGGCGAATGGCTGGTGTTGGCCAGATAGTTGTCGATCGTGGCCGCCTCCCTCATCTCCTCGAATCGTTCGGTCATCGCCACCTGCAGCTTCTTTTCGTAAATGTCGCGATAGATTTCGTCGCGGACTTCGGCGAAATCGACTTTGACTGGCTCGGTGTGGCCTTCGCAGCGCAGGACGATGAACTTGTCTTCGACCTGGATCACGCCCGACAATTCCCCGGGCTGGAGCTGGAAGGCTTCCTTTTCGAGGACGGGCTGGCCGCCGTTCCGACGGATGGGCGGCACCTCGCCTTGAAGCGCCTGGCTGCCGGGCTCGACCGAGTATTGAGCCGCTAGCTTGCCGAAATACTCCGGCGTGTTGTGCTTTCTGGCCATTTCGAAGACTTGCTGCGCCCGCCGCGCGTCGTTCAGCACGATGGCCAGACATCGAACCCGCTCGCCGTAGTTGGCTTCGTAGCCCTTCTTGAGATCCTCTTCGGTCACTTTCACTTTGTCGGCGACGAGTTTTTTCATGGCCACGGTGGGCCAAACGGCGTCGTGGCGATAGACGTCGGGCGTGACGCCCTGTTTCGCCATCAGGGCGAGCCAGGCCTTCACGTCGGGCGAGCCGTCGCTTCGGGCCTTGACTCCCGCCGCCGCCATCCGTTGGATTTCGCGGTCGATCTCCTCCTCCGATACGGTGATGCCCTGTTTTTTGCATTCGAGCTCGATGAGCGTGCGGTTGATGGTGCCATCGAGGACTTCGCGGCCGTGGCGTGCGATGCACTGCTCGGCCAGTTCGCGGATCGTGATCTGGTCGTCGTAGACGGTGGCGGCCACGCCCGGCATCTGTCGCCGTCTGACCGGATCGTTCCACACGTTTTGGATGGCGTCTTGTTTCTTTGCCCGCTCCTGCAAGACGCGGAAGACGTCTTGGGCGATCGACCGCATCTTGCGGTCGCGGAGAAACGCTCTGATTTTCCCGGCGACGTCTTTGTAGGCCACCTCCCGGGCCGGAATCGCCTCTTCGCGCTGGAGGATCACGTACTGCCCGCCCGCATGGATCACCGGCGTGATGTCGCCGTCGCGGATGTTGAAGACGGCGTTCTCGATCTGCGGGTAGCCGCCATGCCGGCGGATCGGGTTGATCACTCCCTTCACGCTCGCGCTGGCGGAGTCTTCCGATTCTTGCTTGGCGAGGTTGCCGAAATCTGCCGGATTGGCCACGGCTTTCGCCCGCAATTCCCTGGCCTTTTGCGGGGTGCTGGCCGCAATCAGCCGGACCTTGATCTGCTCGCCGTACTGCGTATCGAATTCCGCCCGCACCTCCTCGTCGCTCACGGTAAGCTGCTCTCCGGCCAGTTTGCGCAGGGCGATCGTCGGCCAGATGATGTCGTCGGCGTATTGTTCGGCCGAAACGTTTCGCTCCTGCTTGAGCATCTTGAGCCACTGGTCGACGGGAATCTTGAATCGCGCCGGCCATCTCCTCGATTTCCTCGTTCACCTCGCGGCGAGTCACCTTGATGCCGCGCCGCTGGCATTCCAGCATAATCAACCGCTTGTTGACCATGCTCTCCAGCACTTCTTTGCCGAAGTGGCGAAGGCAGTCGCGGGCGAGATCCTCGCGGGTGATCCGCTTGGTGTTCACCGTGGCAACGACCACCGGAATCGATTCATCCGCACGATTGCGAGCGCTCGGAGACCGCGCCGGCGGCTCGGATTCGCGGGCGTCGGCGGCGTCGTCCGATGAACGCGACGGGCGGACGGAGAGGCTGGAGGCCGCGTCGGATCGGGCCGATGGATTGGCGTGGGCCGGCGACGTGCCCCAGTAGTAGCGAACCACGCCGCAAATGGCGATCAGCACGACGCCGAGCAGGATTTTCGGCCATTTTGCGGCGGTTTTTGTCTCGCGGCCCGCGGGGGCCACCGGTTTGGAAGTCTGTCGGGTCATTTGCGGTTCCTCCTTAAACCTTTATTTCGCATAGGCTTATGTGCGCCCACCTCCCAGGCGCCTACATGGACGGGTGCGGCAGTATAGACATCCCCTTCCGCCTGGAGCAAGCCCGAAATTTGCGAAGCCGCGCGAGCACGCGAGTTGTCCCATGTCCCTCCACTGCTGTGTGCCACTGCTTGGAACAAGCAGTGCGAGGGGGGGAGGGTTAGCCGGCGGCACTGCTTCTGCGAAGCAGTGGCACACCTCTGGCAGTGGCCGGATGGAAACGGCCAAAGCGCGAAATCCGTCTTGTCCCGCTTCCCCCTAGTGAAGTAAGATCGTCGCTCACATTATCTTGCGCAACCCCTGCACGGATGCCAGGTGGGCCATGAGCACTACGGACGCGGCGGCGGCGATCGGCGAACGTCAGAAATGGGACGACTACTACGCCACGCTGCCGATGGTGGAAATCGACGACGCCACCCGCGCGTTCGGCAAGGATCTGGCAGGGCGAATCGGCGAACTGCTTCCGCCCGACGGCAAAGTATTGGAAGCCGGTTGCGGCGCCGGCTGGCAAAGCCTCGTGCTGGCGCAGGCGGGCAAGCAGCACCTGACGCTGATGGACTTCTCCGCCGAGGCCCTCAACTACGCCCGACGGGCCTTCGCCCGACACGGCCTGTCGGCCGACTTCGTCTGCCAAGACGTCTTCGCGCCCGGCGAGCCCGAGTACGACCTGGTCTTCAACGCCGGCGTGCTCGAGCATTACCACTTCGACGAACAGGTCGCCTTCCTCCGCGGCATGGCAAGCCGAAGCCGAAAATACGTCATCGCGTTGGTTCCAAATCGGCAATGCTACTGGTATTGGATGTGGCGGCTGCATCGTTCCGCCCGCGGGGCGTGGCCTTTCGGCAAGGAGATGCCGATGGCCGATCTCTCGGCCGCGTTCGAGGCGGCCGGCATGGAGTTCCTCGGCCATTGGCACGGCGGCGAGAAATGGAGCGAGTTCTACATCACCGATCTCGACGGCCTCGACGACCGCCTGCGCGAGGAACTGCTGGCGGTGCACCGCTCGCCGGTGATTCCAAAAGAGAATCGCGCCTATCTGGTGGCGGCGCTGGGGTGCAAGGACCAGTCATCCTCCGTGCCGGCATGTTGGACGAAAGACGTGCCGGCAAGCGATTTCGTCGTCGACCAGTTGACCGCCGCGGTCGCCGACGCGATGGCCGCCAGCGTTGCGGCCGAGCATCACCGCAAACAGGCGGAAGCGGCGATTGTCGAGACGGAACAACGTTGCCGCCGCCAGCTCGCCGAAGAAAAGGACGCCGCCGCGGCGCTTGCCGACGAGCTGGAGACGATCAAGGGCTCCCGCGGCTATCAGGCGTTGCAGCGGTTTCGGCGAGTCAAGGCGAGGCTTGCCCCTCGCGGCAGCCTTCGCGAAAAAATCTTCAAGGTCGGCTGGAAATCGCTGCACGGAGACTTCGGATACTTGCGGCGTCTCTCGCCGGCCAAGACGTGCCGGGCGGCCGCACAACGCGTCGGCCTCTGGTTGGCGCCAAGCGGCAGTTTGCGCGAACGTTGCCTGCGAAAAGCGTCGCAGAGAGTCCACCACGCCCGCTGCCGCGTCGCCGGCCCATCGGGCATGGATTTGGCCGAGGTTCTCCGCCGGACCGAGGACCGCAAGGGAATCGTCATCTACCCGCCGTTCATCGACTGGAATTGGATGCGTCAGCGGCCGCACCAACTGATGGCCCAATTCGCCGCGGCCGGCTACCTGTCGCTGTTCTGTTCGCCGAAGGTCCGCGCCGATCTGTTCCGCGGGTTCCTGCGTTTGGACGAGCGGCTCTATCTGTGCGACTCGCTCGAATCGCTGTGCGGCCTTCCCAATCCGATCCTGCTGACGAGCTGGACCGGCCACTGGGAGACGATCAAGCGGTTCCGTTCGCCCGTGGTGATCTACGACTACCTGGACGACCTGAGCGTGTCGTCGAAAGATGGTGTGCCGGACCCGCGGAAGCTCGAATTGCATCGCAAGCTGGCCACCCGATCGGAAATCGTGCTGGCCACGGCGCGGCGGCTTTACGGCGAGATGCGGCGGCTTCGCCCCGACGTCCTCTATTGCCCGAACGCCGCCGATTACGAGCATTTCCACGTGACGTCGCCGCCGCCCGTGCCGAGCGACATGGCCGACATGGTTCAGTCGGGGCGGCCGATCGTCGGCTATTACGGGGCGCTGGCCCGCTGGTTCGACTACGAGCTTTTGGCACATGCCGCGCGGGCGCACCACAACTTCGAGTTCGTGCTGATCGGCCCGAATTTCGACCGCACGCTGATGCGGCAGCCGTTGGCCACATTGCCCAACGTCCATTGGCTCGGTCAGAAGCGGTACGAGGAGTTGCCGGCGTATCTCCACTGCTTCACGGTCGCCACGATTCCCTTCGTCATCAACGACATTACGAAGTCCACCTCTCCGGTCAAGTTGTTCGAGTACATGGCCGGCGGCAAGCCGATCGTGACGACCGACATGCCGGAGTGCCGCGAGTATCCCTGCGTGATGGTCGCCCGCAACGCGCCGGAGTACGTGGCGATGCTCGACGAAGCGGTGTGCCGCGGCGGGTGGGAATCGTATCGGCAGGCGCTCGACCGCGAGGCGAAGAACAACACCTGGGACGTGCGCTCGCGGCAAATCCTCGATCAAGTGGAACGGATCACCCAAACCAAATTGCAATCGGCCTAACCGCCACGGAGTCTCGCCGATGAGCCGACAGGACGCGG
Source organism: uncultured Planctomycetia bacterium (assembly GCA_963719005.1). Lineage (GTDB taxonomy): Bacteria > Planctomycetota > Planctomycetia > Pirellulales > Thermoguttaceae. Next base: position 221,625 of record CAVRAR010000005.1, on the reverse strand, counting down.
ACAGTTGTAGGTTATGCTTCAGCATAACGAAAAGCGTTGCAGGCGAATGTGTCATGCTGAAGCATAACCTACGCGTATCCCGTCATTTCGGGTCGGTCGGGGCACTAGCCGCGGAGTCTCGCCGATGAGCCGACAGGACGCGGACAACTTGGAGGAACAATTGCAGGCGGCCAAGCGGCGCGTCCGCGAGTTGGAGATCGAATTGCAGTCGGTGCACACGCGGCTGCGCCAGATCACCACCAGCCGGACCTGGGCCGTCATCGCTTTTTTCCAACGCGTCCGTTACTGGCTCTGGAGCGGGCCGGCCGACCAGCGCCGCCAGAAAGCCCGCGAGTTGGCCAAGCGGGTTCTGCGCAAGGTCGGCCTCTATCGGCTTGCCGCATGGGGTTGGCAGCAAGCGCGGGGAGTCAAGCAACGTTTCTCGCAACAGAGCGTCGCCGCCGTCGGCGCCGAGCCGCAACCGACGGCCGAAATCCTCGCCGGCGACAGCCCGCGGGGCTACGACGTGATCTGCCTGCCGGTCATCTTGTGGAACTCGCGATTTCAGCGTCCGCAGCAGATGATGCAGCAATTCGCCCGCCGCGGCCATCGCGTGTTTTACGCCTCGCTGGGCTTTTGCGGCGGAACCGCCGTGCAGCTTGCGCGGCAGCGGCCCGGCGTGTTCGAGATGACCCTGCCCGGTCCGCTGGGCGTGAACGTCTACGGCGAATTGCCCTGCGAAGCCGACGTGGCGCGGATGGCCGACGCCATCGATCGGCTGCGCATCGACGGCCGGCTGGCCTCCGCGGTGGTGGTCGTGCAGTTGCCCTTCTGGACCGCCTTGGCCGAGCGGCTGCGGCAGCGGTTCGGCTGGCCCGTCGTCTACGACTGCATGGACGACCACGCCGGCTTCTCGACGAATTGCGAATCGATGCTCCGGGCGGAAGACCGGACGATCGCCGGCTCCGATCTGGTCGTGGTCACGGCCGACGTGCTCGAAACGAAAGTCCGCGCGAAGGCCCGGCGGATGACGCTGATTCGCAACGCCTGCGATTACGAGCATTTCGCCGCTGTGCCGTCGATCGCCGCGGAGAACCCGACTCGTAGTGAAGAAATAGCCGGGGGCCAACGGCTCCCGGAATGTGCGCAGGGCAACGGTCACACTCCGGGAGCTGTTAGCTCCCGGCTATTCTCACGCGAGACTGACCGTCCGAAAGTCAAAGAGCATCCCACCATCGGCTTTTACGGCGCCATTGCCGAGTGGTTCGACGCCGACCTGGTCGCCAATCTTGTCGAGTTGCGGCCCGCCTGGAAGTTCGAGTTGATCGGCAGCACGCTGACCGGCGACGTGTCGCGGCTGGAAAAGCTCCCCAATGTTACGTTGCTGGGCGAGAAACCCTATACCGAGCTTCCGCGTCTGGTGGCCGGCTGGGATTGCTTCATTATCCCCTTCAAGCGGATTCCGCTGACCGAGGCCACCAATCCGGTGAAAGCCTACGAGATGCTGGCGACCGGCAAGCCGGTGGTGGCGGTGAATCTGCCCGAGTTGCGGCCGATGGCCCGCGATGGGCTGCTTTCCATCGCCAACGACGCCGGCGGATTCGCCCGGGCGATCGACCGCGCCCTGACCGAACACGACGATTTCCAACGCGATCGCCGCCGCGCGTTTGCCGCGCAAAACACCTGGAGCGACCGCTGCGCCGCCTTCGATGCGGCCGTGCGCGAGCTGTTCCCGCCGGCGTCGATCATCATCGTCACCTACAACAACCTCAGCCTGACGCAAATGTGCTTGGAGAGCGTCTTCCGCGAAACCGACTATCCGAACTTCGAGGTGATCGCGGTCGATAACGCCTCGCACGACGGCACGGCAGAGTGGCTCGCCGAAGAAGCGACGCGCGAACCCCGCCTGCGCGTGATCGGCAACGCCGACAACCGCGGCTTCTCGGCAGCGAACAACCAAGGCCTGCGGGCGGCGCGCGGCGAGTTCCTTTGCCTGCTGAACAACGACACGGTCGTCACCCGCGGCTGGCTCTCGACCATGATCGAACACCTGCGGAAGACGCCTCGCACGGGAATGATCGGGCCGGTGAGCAACATGGTCGGCAACGAGGCGAAAATACCGGTCGGCTATACGGCGATCGAGAACATGCCGCGCTGGGCCGCCGACTATTGCCGCCGACACGACGGCGAAACCATGCCGATGAAGATGCTCGGCTTCTTCTGCGTCCTGCTCCGCCGCGAGGTCTACGAGAAGGTCGGCGAGATGGACGAGCAGTTCGGCGTCGGGTATTTCGAGGACACCGACTACTGTTACCGCGTCACTCGCGCGGGCTACGAACTCCGCTGCGCCCGCGATGCCTTCGTCCATCACTGGCAGGGCGCGTCGTTCCGCCTGCTGGGCCACGATAGCCACGCCCATATCTACAAGCGAAACCAACGTCTGTTCGAGACCAAGTGGGGCGCCGACAGCATGGCGGGGGCATACTGACCGCGGGTGTCTTTGGCGAGTTGCCATGAGTTCACACGATCCAATTTCCGCGAATCCTGCAAGGCGCATTGGCGTGGGCCAACTCGCGCTCGGACTGGCCGCGGCTTGGTTCTGCGTTCATGCGGCGATTTACGCCGTCGAGATGTGCCGGCTCGATTCCGTCCTGTACCGGCACGCTGGAACACGTGCTGAAGCACTTCTTCGGCTGGCAGGCGCTCGGCTTTCTCGTCGCGGCAATCGTCGCGACGACGCGGCGGCCGTCGGCGACCGGCCGCGTGCTCGGCGGCTATCTTGCGCTTTCCACGGCGGCGCTGCTGGCGTTCTCGCAAAACGCTGCGATGATTGCCTCGCTCGCCCTGTTGTTGTTGTGGATGGCCTGCACGGTCCAGGGCATGCGGCTGGCGATTGCCCGGGCGGCCGGCCAGCGATACGCAACGTGGGGTGTCGCGACGGCCGCCGTCTACGCGGCGCTGGTGCCGATCTGCTTCTTCCTCGGCCTTCTCGATGCGATCACTCCGCCGATCGTCGCCGCCTTGGCCGTGGCCACGGCGCTGCCCGGGGCTGTCGTCGGCGCAGCGAAGACTGTTGCAGATGACGTTTCGTTCTCACGCTCCGTGCGGGAACCAGAAAACAGCGGACACGGAGCGCCGGAATCGGAATTCGGTCGTCGCCTGGTGCTTGCTCGAAGTGATCTGGGCGATTCTGGCCGTCGAGTTCATCGGCGCCAGCACCGCCGAAGTCGCCTCCGACTCCGCTCGCGTGCATCTGCCCTACATGCTGCGGGTGATCGCCGACCACGGGCTGTCGCATCAATACGCTTGCTGGTATCGGTTGCAACCGATGGCAGTGCAAACGTACAGCGCGGCGGTTGCGGCCGTGGGCTCGATCGCGGCGGCGAAGTGGTTCTCCTGGCTCGCGCTGGCGGCATTGGTTTTGCTGGCGGTCGAGGAGGTTCAACTTCGCAGCGGGTCGCGTAGTCTGGGGCTGCTGGCCGGCGCGGCGATTCTCAGTTGCCCGGTGCTCGCGCGGACTCTCCGCTTCGCTCTACGTCGATCACGTGCTGGCGCTGCTGTGCATGGCCGGGTTCGTGGTCTTGTTCCGCGCCTTGCAGGGAAAAAGGGGACAGGTCCAATTTGTGCCAAGCACCCTCCGGGCCGTTCCGGCAAATTGGACCTGTCCCCTTTTTCCCCCAATGCCGAAGGGGACAGTCCCATTTTCGTCAACCACGGCTTCGCCGCGGTGCCCGCGAAAATTGGGACAGTCCCCGTGCCTGCGCGGCATCCTGCTGTCGGCGGCCCTGATGGGCTCGATGGTGCAGGTGAAGTACACGGGCTTGATCTTCGCCGTGGTCTGGGGCGGTTTCCTTGCGGCCGCTCTGCTGCGGAAATGCGGCTGGCGAGTTGCCTTGCGATGGTCGGCCGCGGCCGGCGGGCTGCTGGCGGCGGCCGCCTTGCCCTGGTACGTCTACGTCTATCTGGGCACGGGAAATCCCTTCTTTCCTTACTTGAACCATTGGTTTCCCTCGGCGTATTGGGCTGACGGCTTCACGCTCCGGCAGGTTTTCGATGAAACCTTCAAGCTGCCGCCCGGCGTCGTCGGCGCGGCGGCGTTTCCTTGGACCGCCACTTATCATACCACCGATTTTGTGGAAGGATACGACGGACTCTTGGGCTTCTGGGCGCTCGCCTTGGCGCCATGTTGCTTTCTGGCGCGGCGGCGCGACGCCGCGCCATATTGGGACATGGCGATCGTCGGCGTTGCGATGATCGCCGGCATCGTCATCTACACTCCCTACGTGCGGTATTGGCTGCCGGCTTATCCGCTGCTGGTCGCCTCATGCGTACTGGCGGCCGGATCGCTGTCTCGTTCGATCCGCTGGCGTCCGCGGGGGCGATGGCTGCCGGTTGCCGCGGGAACCGTCCTGGCTTTGCTCCTCTTCCTGCCGGCGCCGGTTCTGTGCATCAACGTGCCGTGGGACGCCTACGCGAAACGAATCTCCGCCGAAGCATATCTGGCGGAATCATTCGGAGGGTATCCGGCGGCGAAACAACTCAACGCGATTCTCGCACCCAGCGACGGCGTGCTTTGCACGGGTTACAACGGGGTCTATCTGGTCGGTGGCCGGCCTTACGAATTCCAGTACACGTGGAATAACATCCGTCGCATTCACGACCTCGACTCGTTCGAGGACTTCTGCCGCCGCTATGGGATTCGCTACTGGATCGTCAACCATCCTCGGCCGATGCCGCACGGACGCGACGGCATGCCGCAGATCAGCGGCAAATACTGGACGACCGCGCGGATGGTGTCGGCGTCGGGGACGGTGGCGATCTACGACCTGGCTGCCGAGCACCCCGATCGCTGGAAGGTCGCCGCGCAACACGAGTGGAAGACCGTGCTCCAGGGGCCGGACAAGACGTGGGCCGCTTCCAACCGTCTCGAACACTGGGTGAATCTCTCGCAGAACGCCGCGAGTCCGGCCGGCGCCGCGATCGTCCTGAAAGACGGAGCGCAGCTCGGACATTACATCGAACCGGGAGTCCCCGGCGACCTCTGCCGCGTGACTCTCGCCTTCTCGTCGAACCAGCCGACCGACCCGCTGTTCGATATCCTCTGGTTCGACGCGAAAGGCAAGCTGCTCAGCCGCACCAGCGGCGCCGCCCACGGCAAATCGAACTACGAAGCGTGGGTATGCGCCATCGTGCCGCCGGAGGCCAAGAATGGCTGGGTCTACTTGCGGGAATGGAGAGGGCTGCCAATCGATCTGAAACGCGCGGCGGTGACCCTCTGGAAACCGGCGGCCGCGGCGGCAGTGGCCCGCCGCGACAAGCCCGACGAGCAGGCAAGAGGTGTGCGATGAACACAAACGCCGCCATGCCGGAAATGCAAGTGGCCGTGGTGATTCCGGCCTACCGCGCCGCGGCCCATATCGCCGGCGTGCTCCGCGGCATTCCCGAGTTCGTGGCCTGGATCGTCGTGGTCGAGGATTGCAGCCCGGACGACACCGCCGCCATCGTGCAAGAGGAGGCGCGGCGCGATCCGCGCATCCGGCTGCTGCGGCACAGCAAGAATCAGGGCGTCGGCGGCGCGGTGCTGACCGGTTACGCCGAAGCCCGTCGCCTGGGCGCCGAGATCGTGGTGAAGATGGACGGCGACGGGCAGATGGATCCGGCCCATCTGCCGGCGCTGATCGCTCCGATCGTGCGCGGCGAGGCCGACTACACGAAGGGAAACCGCTACCTCCACGCCCGGCAGCTTCGCTCGATGCCGCTTGGCGCGGCGCGTCGGAAACCTCGGCCTCTCGTTCCTGACGAAGCTGGCCTCCGGCTACTGGAACATCTTCGATCCCACCAACGGCTACACCGCGATTCACGCCTCGCTCGATCCCGCTGCTGAACGAGCGAGGGCATCGGGCGGCGATACTTTTTCGAGAGCAGCATGTTGCTCGAACTGAGCCTGCTGCGGGCGGTAGTCCGCGACGTCTACATCCCCGCCCGATACGGCGACGAAACGAGCAACCTCTCGATCGCCAAGACGCTTCGCCAGTTTCCGGCCGCCTTGGCGAGGGCGTTTTGCCGCCGCCTCTGGATTCAGTATTTCGTCCGCGATTTCAGCATCGCCTCGCTCTACGCGATCGCCGGGCTGGGGCTGTTGGTTTCGGGCGGAGTTTTCGGGCTGATCCACTGGTGTTCGTCGGCGCAGAACGGGGTCGCCACGCCCACCGGCACCGTGATGCTGGCCGTGCTGCCGGTGTTGCTGGGCATTCAATTGTTGCTCCAGGCCGTGAGCCTCGACATCCAAAACCAGCCGACGCACTGCCTGCACCACGACGCCCTGCTGAATCGGGACTCCGAGCCCGTGGTTCTCGGCCCGCTGCGATTGTCGGTCGCCGAACGATCCGAAAACCCCCTGCCGCGGCAGCGAGTGGCGTAAACCGGAGAATAACGATGCGAGTCCTGTTGGTCTATCCGCCGATCTCGAAGGAGGAGCGCTACTCGTCCGCCATCGGCAGCGCGGGCGGAAGGCAGATGCCGCTGGGGGTCTTCTACCTGGCGTCGTGCCTGCGCCAGCGCGGACACGAGGTCGCGGTGATCGACGGCGAGGCGGAGAACCTCACGGCCGCCGATATTCTGCGGCGTGCCGCGGAGTTTCAGCCCGGCCTGGTCGGCATCAGCAGCACGACCGTGGCGTTTCATCGGGCGTTGGAAGTCGCACGCGAGTTGAAGCGCCGGCGGCCCGATCGGCCGATCGTCTTGGGTGGCCCCCACGTCTCCTCGAACCTCGCGCACGGCATGTCGTTCCGCGAGTTCGACTTCGCCATCGTCGGCGAGGGGGAAAAGCCGCTGTGCGATCTGGCCGACGCGCTGGAGCACGGAACCGATTTGGCCGCCGTCGCCAGTTTGGCCTATCGCGCAGAGAGCGCCGCCAGTGGGGCAGATATTTCCGTCTGCCAAGAATGCCGCGTCTCTCCTGGCAGACAGGAATGTCTGCCCCACCGCGGTGAATTGATCGTCAACCCGCTGGCCCCGCGGATCGACGACCTGGACGCGGTGCCGTTTCCGGCCTACGATCTGGCCGCCGATCTGTCGCTCTACACTCCGCCGCCGTGCAACTACAAGAAGCTTCCGGCCGCGAACGTCATCACCAGCCGCGGCTGCCCGAACCAATGCACCTTCTGCGACCGCTCGGTCTTCGGCCAATTGCTGCGGCAGCGGAGCGCCGAGAACGTGGCGGCGGAAATCGAGCATCTGTGGAACGAGTACCACGTCCGCGAAATCGCCTTCGTCGACGACACCTTCACGCTTGCGTCCGCAGAGAATCCGCGAGCTGTTTGCGATCCTCGACCGCAAGGGCATCCGTTTCCCCTGGACCTGCATGAGCCGCGTCAGCGCGGTTGACGAGGATCTCTTGCGGTTCATGCGCGATCACGGCTGCTGGCACATTTCCTTCGGGATCGAGTCGGGCAACGAGGAGATACTCAAGCGGATCAAGAAGAAGATTTCGCTGGAGCAAGCCCGGCGGGTGATCGGCTGGTGCGCGAAGCTGGGCATCCGCACCAAGGGCTTCTTCATCGTCGGCCATCCCGGCGAAACGCTGGAGACGATCGACGAGTCGATCCGCGAGGCCCTGAAAATGAAGCTCGACGACGTGGTGGTCACGATCAACACCCCGATTCCCGGCTCGCCGCAGTACAAGGAGGCCGCCGCCAACGGCACGCTCGACGTGACCGACTGGAGCAAGTTCAACTACTGGCGGCCGGTGTTCGTGCCGCACGGGCTGACGCGGGAGCAGCTTTTGTCGAAGCATCGCGAGTTCTACCGTCGCTTCTATTTCCGCCCGCGAATCTTCTGGCGGTACGCGTTGAGTTTCCTATCGCCCAGCGGCCCGCGACGATTGCTGCTGCTCTTGCGCAGTTTGCCGTTCCTGTTGTTCCGCGAGAAGAGCAAGCCGGCCGACGGTCTATCCCCGATTCCGAGCCCGCATTTTCAGCGTGCGAAACATGCTGCGGAGAAACTGACGTTGCCTCGATCGGACTGAACGGCGTAAACTGTTCCCCCGCCCAGCAGCGTTTTAGGAAGGAGCAAAGCCATGGTTGGCATCGGCGTGTTGAGAAGCCCGGCAAGGGGTTGCCTGCGGCTGCTGCGTAGGATGGCCGAACCCGTGCCCCCGGCCGACTTGGAAGACCCCCGCTGGACGCCGTTCCTCTGCAACGTCTGCGGGCTGTCGAACTATCTGCCGCTGCGGCGATTGTCGCGGGAGGACGGCCACTGCGCGAAGTGCCGCTGCTACGGTCGGCTGCGGTCGATGATGTATGCGGTGACCGCCCATTTTTCGCCCGACGAGATCATCCTGGCCCGCATGAAGCCGCGCAAGGACGTCCGCGGCATCGGCTGCTCCGACTGGGGATATACCGATCTGCTGGCGGAGAAATTCGACTACGTGAACACGTTCTACGACCGCGAGCCGCGGTTCGACCTTTGCAAAGTCGATTGGTCGCGCTGGCTGCCCGGCAGCATCGATTTCATTACATGCACCGACGTGCTGGAGCATGTCGAGCCGCCGATTGAAGGAGCGTTTGACAACATGCGGCGGCTGCTGAAGCCCGGCGGCGTGGCCATTCTCACCGTGCCCACCACGCTCGAGCCCGCCACCCGCGAGCACTTCCGCGATCTGCACGACTGGCGGATCGAGACCGAGGGGAAGCAGCGGGTCGTGGTCAACCGCCGCCGCGACGGCACGATCGAGCGATTCGACAACCTCTGCTTCCACGGCGGCGAAGGGCTCACCCTCGAGTTTCGCGTCTTCTCGCGCGAAGGCCTGATCGACAGCATCCAGAACGCCGGCCTTCAGGTGGCCGCGATTTACGACAGGCCGATCGAGGCCCACGCCATTCCCCTCTGCCCCAGCAACTTCGTGCTGGTGGCCCAGAAACCGAGGTAAGCGATGAACAAGCTGCGGGCGTTGCTCACCTTTGGCACCCGGCCCGAGGCCATCAAGATGGCCCCGGTGGTTCACGAGTGCCTGCGGCAGGCCGACCGGATCGAGACCGTCGTCTGCACGACCGGCCAGCACCGCCAGATGCTCGATCAAGTCACGGAGTATTTCGGCATCGCGGTCGATCGCGACCTCGATCTGATGTCGCCGAACCAGACGCTGGCCGACGTGACCGCCCGCTGCCTGACGGGGCTCGACGCCGTGCTGGCCGAGCACCGGCCCGACTGCATCGTCGCCCAGGGCGACACGACCACGGTGATGGCGGCTGCGCTGGCGGCGTTCTACCGCCGCGTGCCGCTGGTTCACGTCGAGGCCGGGCTGCGCACCGGCGACCTTCAGGCCCCTTGGCCCGAGGAACTCAACCGCCGCATCGCCAGCCTCGTCACCACGTTGCACTGTGCGCCGACCGACCGGGCGGCGGAGAATCTCCTTCGGGAAGGAACGCCTTCTGAAAGTGTCCACGTGACCGGCAACACGGTAATCGACGCCCTGCTGTGGACCGTCGCCCGCGAGCGCGAGCACGGCCGCCCCTGGCGCGAGAAATACGCCGCGCTTGGCGACCGCCGCATGGTGCTTATCACCGGGCATCGCCGCGAGAACTTCGGCGACGGCATGGAGCAGATGTGTTCGGCGATTCTCGTTCTCGCCCGGCGTTTCCCCGACGTCGAGTTTCTCTATCCCGTCCATCTGAATCCGAACGTCCGCGAGCCGGTCGGCCGGCTTTTGTCGGGCCAGCCGAACATCCGTCTTTGCGAGCCCGCCCCGTATCCCGAGTTCGTTTGGCTGATGGATCGAGCGACGCTGATCCTCACCGATTCCGGCGGGGTGCAGGAGGAGGCCCCGTCGTTGCGGAAGCCCGTGCTGGTGATGCGCGAGACGACCGAGCGGCCCGAGGCCGTCGAGGCCGGCGCCGTCGAACTGGTCGGAACCGACGTGTTTCGCATCGTGGATCGCACGAGCCTGCTGCTGAGCGACCGGGCGGCGTACTCGTTGCACCAGATCGAGCGGAGTCCCTACGGCGACGGCCGCGCCGCCGCCCGCATCGTCGATCTGATGTTGCGGCAGGGGTGGCAAGCGGCAATTCGCCCCACAGTCGCCCCGCGGCCCAAGCTCCGCGAGGCGGCGTGAGCGTCGCGTCAACGCGGGGCGTCGCTGCTAAGTTCTTGACACGGAAGTCGTTAGCGATATACGCTCCAACAGAGATTCATCTTTGGGGGGGATTGCGTTTTCAAGTTCCGAATCCAAGCCGAATCCGGTATACTCATAGGGAGATGGAGGCTAACGTTTAGCCGCCGCGTCCACGCGGCGAGAGATGTTCCCCCCACGCCGGCACCGCGTGGATGCGGCGGCTAAACGTTGCTGCTTGATTCGCAATCATTTTTTCCGTCTCATCGCAAAATGGCAAAAAACAAGTCCCTCGGCACAAAGCCTCGCTCACCGTCGGCGTCGCCGGGCAAATCCGATAAACAGTCGAGCGAGCCGTCCTCGGGCGGCGGCCATCATCTCCCCTCTCCGGCCGCAGTCCGCGAGATGATCGAGTCGGTGGCCATCGCTTTTGTCTTGGCCTTCCTCTTCCGCACGTTCGAGGCCGAGGCGTTCGTCATCCCCACCGGCTCGATGGCCCCCACGCTGATGGGCCGCCACAAAGACGTGATCTGCCCGAAGTGCAAGTATCCGTATCAGGTCAGCGCCAGCGAAGAGGTGATGCCGGACGGCACGTTGAAGAACAACAACTACAAGGTCGAGTCCGGCACTTGTCCGATGTGCCGCTATACGCAAACGCTCGACAACGATACGTCGTACAACGGCGACCGCATTCTCGTGAGCAAGCTCGCCTACGAGATCGGCGAGCCGCAGCAGTGGGACGTGATCGTGTTCAAGTATCCCGGCGATCCGCCCACGGTTCCCCCCGAGGAAAGGACCGATTCGCGCATCAACTTCATCAAGCGTCTAGTCGGGCTGCCGGGCGACACGGTCCGCATCGAACACGGCGACGTGTGGATCAAGAGCGGCAAGGACAAGAAGGAACTTGGCGACAGGGCGGAGTTTGTCATCGCCCGCAAGCCACCGCGAAAGCTGCTGGCGATGCTTCAGCCGGTGTTCGACAACGACTACATGCCGGCAATTGCCAAGGACGGCTGGCCGGCGCGTTGGTTCTCGGACGCGGAAGACGCCGCCGGCGATTGGCACAGCGATGATTTGGCCTCGTTTGTCATCGATGGATCGGCGAAGACGGAGAAATGGCTGCGATACCATCATCTAGTGCCGACCGCATGGCAGTGGCACCAAGTCGGGGCCGGGATGCCGCCAAATCTCAAGTCGCAGTTGATTACCGATTTTACGGCCTACGACACGGGCAAGACGCGGGGCCAGGTGCGTTCAGAGTCCGATCTAAGCCCCAACGGTCCCGGCATCGGCACACATTGGGTCGGCGACCTCGCCGTCCAGTGCGTGGTGAAAACGGAGGGGCCCGGCGGCACGCTCGCTCTGGAGTTGTGCAAGGGCGGCCGGCAATTCCAATGCCGCTTCGATCTATCGACCGGCCAGGCGACCCTTTCGATCAGCGGCATGGCCGATTGGCGCCGCACGGCGTCAACCAGCGTGCACGGCAAAGGCGAGCACACGATCCTCTTCGCCAATTGCGATGAGGAACTGCGGCTGTGGATCGACGGCGACCTGATTTCGTTCGACAGCCGGGCGATCTACCCGGAGCTCCACAATACCAGGCCCGACGACGCCGACTTGGCGCCGGTCGGCGTGGCCTCGGCGGGGGCGGCGGTGCGCGTCAGCCATCTTCGCGTCCTTCGCGACATCTATTACAACGCGGATAGCAGCATTGACTTGGCGGGGCACGATTTCTCGTACCGGCCTGGCGACGCGCGGCCCGGCCGAGAACTGCCGCCGTCGCAGGAAACGCAATATGTCGATTTTCCACTCGGCAGCGATCAGTTCTTCGTGCTCGGCGACAACAGTGCCATGAGCAAGGATGGGCGGCTGTGGGGAATAGACCATAAAGACTATTGGGTGCCCCGCAAGTTGCTGATTGGCAAGGCATTGCTCATCTACTGGCCCCATTCCTGGGACCGGCTCCCCTATTTCAACAGTATTCCATGCCCCTATTTTCCCAATTTCAGCCGGATGAGACTGGTGCGATGAGGCGTCGGACACTTACCACAAGCGAGAGACGTGCGAAGCCGCAAGCGGCTCATTCCTGATCCCTAATCCCTGCCCCCTAATCCCTGACCCCTTTCCATGCTCGAAGCCAAAGGACTGGTAAAAATCTACGGCGCGCGGCGCGTGGTCAACGGAGTCGACTTCCGCGTCGAAAGCGGGGAGATCGTCGGCCTGCTGGGGCCGAACGGGGCCGGCAAGACGACGAGCTTCCGCATGACCTGCGGAATGATCGTTCCCAACGCCGGCAGAGTGAAGCTCGGCAAGACCGACATCACCGAGTGGCCCATGTACCGCCGCGCCCGCGAGGGAGGCATGGGCTATCTCGCCCAGGAATCGAGCGTGTTCCGCAAGCTCACCGTCGAGAAAAACCTGCTGGGCGTGATGGAATTGCTGGGCTACGACCACGCATCGCGGCGCCGCCGCTGCAAGGAGCTGCTCGAGCAGTTCGACATTTTCAAACTCCGCAAATCGCTGGCGCAGTCGCTCTCCGGCGGCGAGCGGCGGCGGTTGGAAATCGCCCGCTGCCTCGTTTCCAAGCCGAAGATCATCCTGCTCGACGAGCCGTTCACCGGCATCGACCCGGTCACCATCGACAGCATCCAGAAGATCATTCGCCAGTTGCGGCGCGAGGGGATCGCCATTCTGATTACCGATCACCAGGTTCGCGAGACGCTGCAAATCACCGATCGCGTTTATCTGATTCGCGGCGGCAAGGTCGACTGTCAGGGCACGCCCGACGAAGTGCTGGCCAACCCGGAAGCCCGCAAGTATTACTTCGGCGACGACATGGAGATCGGCCGCAAAGCCAGCGCATGAGTGCGCGGGCGTTACGTAGGACGGATTTGAATCCGTCCCAAAATCCCGGACGGATTGAAATCCGTCCTACATTCGTGCATGCCAGCACGCACCCTGCCGCAGCATCATGCCGCGCGGAACAGGCGGCCGGAGTCTTGTCAAGGTGAACTGAACGAGAAAATGCGGCGGGGGCGCGTCCGCGAAAAAGTGCTCTTTGCGGCGGCCGGACGCCGCGCCTATAATGCAGAGATTCGCTGGAACTGATTGCCCCGTTCGGGCACATTTCGATACAAGGAGGCGCAGAGGTGCTCACCGTTCGACCGAAAGTTGCGGAGTTGACGTTTCAACTGTTCGGGCGTCCGCTGCATCCGGAATTATTCGTCGTCTTTGAAAGCTGCACGATCGAGCGCGGCGGATATACCGCGAAAATCGACATTACCGGCGCCGGCCACGTGGTCACGTGGCGCTATGGGGGATTGACGTTGACCGAAGTGGCGGCTTCGGCGCAACATCCGCTGCCGAAGATGCGGCGGCTCCTGGCCCATCATCTCCGCGGCCAGCGGAGCGATCACGTCGAATGCCGCGGCGGCGTGCGCTACCAGACGAGCTTCCAACTCGAACCGGCCGATCCCGAGGTCTTCTGGACCTTCCAGCAGGAGCTCGCTTTCGAGGGGCAGCGGCAAGGAATGCTGCACCGCTTCGGCTCCAGCGGCCGCATGGCCCTCGGCGCCCTGAGCTACATCAACCTCGAAGCCCGCAACCGCAGCCTGCTGGTTCAGGCGTTCCACACTTTTCCCGACGACTATGCCATCGTCAAGAGCCAGTCGCTGTTCGAGTTGCCGTGACGACGGCGTTTTGTCGGTTGACTCTATCAGGAAAAATGCCACAATAGCCGGGAGCAACGTGTGCCACTGCTTCGCAGAAGCAGTGCCAGGCGAAAGACGCTGCCCTAGCACTGCTTGTTCCAAGCAGTGGCACACTGCGCTCCGCGGGCCGTTGGCCCCCGGCTATTGCCCTGTTTTGTCGCCGAGAGCCGCCCGACGTGCCGCCTGCTTGCTGTTCCACCGAGTCCTGCGAGAATCGCCGTGAAACTCTATGAATTTGAAGGCAAACAACTCTTCGACCGCGCGGGAATCCAGATTCCTCCCGGAAAGGTCGTCAAGACGCCCGAGGAAGCCGCCGAATTGACGAGACAATACGGCGCCGTGATGGCCAAGGCGCAGGTATTGCAGGGACGACGCGGCAAGGAACGCGCCATCATCGCCTGCGACGACGAAACGCAACTGGCCAACGCCGTCCGCTCGTTGGTCGGTCGAAGACTGTCCGGCGAGACGATCGAGAAGGTTCTGGTCGAACAGAAACTGGACATTGCCCAGGAGGTCTACGCCGCGGTGACTTACCTGCGGGCCTCGCCGGCGGTGATTCTCTCGGCCGGCGGCGGGGTCGACGTGGAGAAGGCCTGCCACCAGTCGCAGGAAGGCGTGTTCGTCGAGCCGGTGAACATCCTATGCGGTTTGCAGCCGGAGGGGGCCGCCGACCTGGCTCGCCGCGCCGGGCTCGACGCCGGCGTGGCCGACGTCCTGTTGAAGCTCTACAAGATGTTCATCGACTTCGACGCCACGTTGGCCGAGATCAATCCGCTGGTGCGAACCCGCGCCGGCCAGTGGGTCGCCGTCGATGCCAAAGTCGAGATCGACGACGACGCGATGTACCGCCAGGCAAGTCTCCATCTGCCCGAGCGGCTCAGTTCCGGCCGAACGCCGACGCGGCTGGAGCAGCTTGCGTTGGAGAACGATCGGACCGACACCCGCGGCTCGGCGGGCCGCATGTTCTACGAGCTCGACGGCGACATCGTCGTGTTGGCCTCGGGCGGCGGCACGAGCGTCGAGGCCCTCGACGACCTCTGCCTGTTGGGCGGCAAGCCCGCGGTCTTCACCGAATACAGCGGCAATCCCACGCCCGAGAAGGTCAAGGGCCTGACGAAGATCGCGCTGATGCACCCCGGCCCGATCAACGCCATCTGGGTCGTCGGCGGCCGGGCGAACTTCACCGACATTTACGAAACGCTGATCGGCGGCGTCATGGGCGGGATCCGCGAGACGCCCAATTTCGACCGCACCATTCCCATCCTCATCCGCCGCGCCGGACCGCGCGACGACGAAGCCTTCGCCACGCTGCACAAGCTGGAAAGCCAGGAGGGCTATCGCATCTTCCTCCGCGGCATGGCCACCTCCGTGGCCGACTCCGCCCGCATGGTCATCCACCAAGCCAAGAGGCACAAGGACCGCTAATGAAGACGCTGATCGGCAAAGACACGCGGGTCGTCATTCAAGGCATCACGGGAAAGCAAGGCCGGCGGGTGTCGATGGAGATGCTCGATTACGGCACGCACGTGGTGGCCGGCGTCACGCCCGGCCGCAGCGGCCTGGACGTCTACGGCGTGCCCGTCTACGACACCGTCGCCGAGGCCATCGAAAAACACCCCGAAATCAACACCAGCCTCGTCTCGGTCCCGCGCGAAGGCACCAAAGACGCCGCCCTCGAAGCCATCACTTCCGGCAAGATCAAGCTGGTGAACATTTTGACCGAGGGCCTGCCGCGGCAGGATTCCGCGCGCATCGTCGAGTCGGCCCGGCAGCACGGCGTCCGCGTCGTCGGGCCATCGTCGGTCGGAATCATCAACCCGATCGACCGCGTCAAAATCGGGGCCATCGGCGGCAACGATCCCGGCGTGTTCTATCCGGGCGAAGTCGCCATCTTCTCGAAAAGCGGCGGTATGTGCCTCTCGATCGCAACCGAAGTCTTCAACGGGCTGGGCCACGGCGTGAGCATCGTCGTCGGCATCGGCGGCGATCGAATCTCCGGCGTCGATTTCAAGGAACTGCTCGAACTGGTCCGCGACGACGACCGCACGAAGTTGGTGATCCTCATGGGCGAGGTGGGCGGCGACTACGAAGAACTGGCCGCCCGCTATATCCAAGAGACCAAGTACCCCAAGCCGGTCATCGCCCGCATCACCGGCATCGGCGCCCAGAACATTTTTCCGCGCGGCTCGCGGATGGGCCACGCCGGCGCGATCATCGGCGAGGGCGCCTATGGCACCTACGAAAGCAAGGTCGCGGCCTTCGAGCAGGCCGGTGTCAAAGTCGCCAAAACCTCGGAAGAACTCATTACCTTCGTCGATCGGGCGTTGCCGCAACGCCATCAGGATTTCGAGGCGTCGATGTCGAAGGAATTCGAGCTGGTCAGCATCTCGAAGCAGAAGCTTGAAAACCTCAAGGCCCAGGTCCGCGCCGTGCAGATTCGCACGCACTTGACGCAGATCGTCGATGGAATGCCCTATTTCCGCGGCCGCCCGCTGCCCGGCCTGATGCGACAGGCGTCAATCCCGCGCATGATTTACGAAGCCGTCACCAAAGAGGACGACGGCCAGCAGCAGGCCGAACAGTTGGCGCGCGACCTGGTGCTCTGCGCCACGACGAATCCGACCGACGGCCCCGCCCGGGCGGCGGCGAAGGCTTCGTTCGCCGGCGGCTCGCCGATGAACGCCGCCGTCGCCGCCGGGTTGCTGACCATCGCCGCCTCGGGCAACAAGGCCCTGCCCGCCCGGCTGCACGACCGCTACGCGCCGCAAGAGGCCGACGCCCTGGCGCTGGTGCCGCAGGTGATCGATCTGGTGGCCGCCATCCTCGGCAACGAACTGCAATGGAGCGAAGCCGAGACGATCGAGTCGATCATCTTCCGCGCCATCGCCGGCCGGACGCCTTCGCCCGCCGAGGCCAATTTATTGCGGGCGATCTTCGTCTCGTGCGTCGATCACACGCCCGCCACCCCGTCGTCGCTGGCCGCCGTCACGTCGTATTCCGGTGGCAACATGTTGAAGACCTCGCTGGCCGCCGGCATCACCGCGATGGGCGAGGCGCACGCCGGCGCCGGCGAAGGCACCGCTCGAATCCTCGTCGAGTACAGCGAGAAGCTCCGCAACGCGGGCGGCTCGTTCGAGGCCGACGGCGTCCGCGTGGACGACGTGCAGGACTTGGCGTCATACATCGTCAACAAAGTGACCGGCGCTTACGGCGGCGAGAAGGGGAGAATCCCCGGCTATGGCCACCGCCTCTACGGCCTCTACGGCCGCGATCCCCGCGCCATCGCCCTGCTGAGCATCGCCAAGGACTTGGGCCTGGCCGGCGAGTATTGCACGTTGGCCATGGAAATCGAGACGATTCTAAAGAAGAAAAAGGCCCTCGGACTGTGTTTCAACGTTGACGGCGTCATCGGCGCGCTATTGTGCGATCTAAAACTTCGCCCCGAGACCGGCAAGGCCTTCTTCATCATCCCCCGCACCGTCGGCCTGCTCGGCCAAATGCTAGAGCAAGACCCCGGCTCGTTCTTCCGCCTGGCGAACGATTCGGTGATCTACATCGGACCGGAGCCGCGCGGCTAGCCGGCAATCTGGCGTCGTCACGAAATTGGCCGAATAGCCGGGCCCCAACGGGCCGCGGAATGTGACTGCTGCCACTCGCCGCCCAAGGGTCATCCTGAGCGCAGCAGGCTCCTATCACAAGTCCAGGAAAACCCTTACTTGCCCCTCGTATGGTTTGCCGCAGAATCGCAAGTGAGGCGACTATTGGGGAGCGGCCAAGCGGCGTTTTGCAGAGGAGATCGGCGATGGACCTTCAACTCAAGGGAAAACGAGCGGTGGTCACCGGCAGCAGCAGCGGCATCGGTGAGGCGATCGCGAAATCGCTGGCGGCCGAAGGAGTGGCGGTCGTCGTTCACGGGCGGCGCGAGGAGCAGGCCAAACGCGTCGCCGCCCAAATCGCCGCCGCCGGCGGCAAAGCGGTCGTTGCCATCGGAGACCTGAGCTCCGACGCCGGCGCCGATGCCGTCGCCAAGGTGGCCGACGATTCTCTCGGCGGCGCCGATGTCCTGGTCAACAACGCCGGGGCATTCCCGCGCTCGCCCTGGTTCGAAGCCCCCGCCGCCGATTGGGTCAACGTCTACAATCAGAACGTCGGCTCGATGGTGCGGCTGATCAATCGGCTCGTGCCAGGTATGAAGCAACGCGGCTGGGGCCGGGTGATCTCGCTGGCCAGCGTGGTGGCCACGATGCCGTTTCCCGAAGGCTGTGCCTATGCCGCCACCAAGAGCGCCTGCCTCAACCTCGCCGTCAGCCTTGCCAAGGGGCTGGCCGGCACGGGCATTACGTCGAACGCGGTCAGCCCCGGCATGATCGTCACGCCAGGTGTCGAGGAAATGCTCAAGAAAATGGCCCCGAAGTTTGATCTTCCCGCCGATGATCTGCCGGCGCTCGAACAATTCGCGCTGAAGAACATGGTGCCGAACCCCAGCGCCCGGCTCGGCCGCCCCGAAGACATCGCGGCCGCCGTCACGTTCTTGGCCAGCCCACTGGCCGGCTACATCAACGGCGCCAACCTCCGCGTTAACGGCGGCACGGCCCCGACGGTCAATTAGGGAGTCGGGGGTTCCGCTTCATGGCAGCAGAATGCGCAGGGCGTCGATGGAGTTGGAAGCGACATTCTTGTGAGACCCGCCTATACCGACATTCTTTCGGCTGGCGCGAGAAAGAAGCCTTGTGTAACCATTTGCTACGCAAGGCTTTATGAAAGCTGGGGAACAAGGATTTGAACCTTGACTAAGTGATCCAGAGTCACTTGTGCTGCCGTTACACTATTCCCCAAAGTGTTATTCTAAAAGCACTTACAAAAACGGCCTGTAAGCCGATCCGACCGATTTCCGACCCAAAGGCTTACAAAAAGGCTTACAGAAATTATAATGGAAAGCACAACTGACGCCGGTATGCCCAGGCGAGTTGTAAGCCATCCGGCCCGAATTCTGTAAGTCGTCCATTTCATATCGCTATCTTAGCTCCTTTCGAGGGCCACTTCAATGCCTGCACTGGAACTGATGTATTGGAACTTGGCCCAGAAAAGGCGGTTCAAGAAGTACCGTGGAAAGATGTATGCCGTACGTGCGCTTCACCGGAGCGGCAATCGCGTGGAGCGGATAGGATGCAGGCCGAAGGAGTCCCAGGTGGAACTGAGTTGCGGCTTGGTGCGGAGCCGGTCCGCGCGGAGGCGGCCTTGCCGGGGAGGTTTTGCCCTCGTGCTGGCCGCCGACCATAGTTTCGCGCGTGCCGTTGCATGAAATCACGCCCCCAAGGCGACATCCAAGTTACGAGACCGCACTTCTACTGTTTTCAAGCAGAAACCGTCACGAATTCAGGTGTAATTCATGGGCCTCCGAATCAAAAAGGGGACGGTGCGACATCTCTTGGGGACTTGCCAACCTCCTCCATTGGCGAGAAAATACGGGCAACACAGGAGAAACCACCATCCCCACCCACAAACACATCCAACCTGACAAAAAGGTCGGTCTGAAACTGACCGCAGCCGAGCGGAAACTCCTTATCGACGACCTCATGTGCCTGGACGACAGTTACGCCGAGGTCATTAAGGACACGCCTGCCAACCAGCCAGTGGAGTTCACTCTGGACGATTGGGATGATCTTGGCGGATTCATCGCCGCCGAAGCCAATCACACTGAGGACAGGAAGGCAGGAAAGAAGCTGGACGCCATCTTCAACAAGGTTCAGAAGATCCTCGACACCTATACCGACGAAGAGCCGCTAAAGACGCTGAAGATCGAGGATGCGAGGAAGTCGAAGCACCTGCAAGAGAATGTCGTTGGCGTGGCCAAGCCCAAGAAGGACAAGACCGAGAAACCAAAGGCGAGCACCACCGCCGCAGCGGTGTTCCAGTTCAAGATCACCCTCAAGGAGATTGAGCCGCCGATCTGGCGACGAATCCAAGTGAAGGACTGCACTCTCGACAAACTCCACGAACACATCCAGACGGCGATGGGTTGGACGAACAGCCATCTCCACCAGTTCGAGATCGATGGTGAACGCTATGGCGATCCCGAACTGCTATTGGAGGATTTTGGCGACGATCAGGAAATCATCAACTCGCTGAAGACGAAGGCAAGCCAGATCATCCCGAAGAGTGGCAAGCCGTTTCGGTTCGACTACGAGTACGATTTCGGCGATGACTGGATACATGAGATCCTATTCGAGGGCTGCCCGAAATTGGTGAAAGGAATCCGATATCCAGTATGCTTGGAAGGCAAGAGGGCCTGCCCGCCCGAAGATGTCGGTGGTCCCTATGGCTATCAGGAGTACCTCGAGGCTCTGACCGACGCCAAACATGAACGGCACGAGGAGTTCATGGAGTGGCAAGGACGGTTCGCCCCAGAGAAGTTTGATGCCAAGGCTGCGACGAAGAGAATGCAGCGAGGGCTGCCGAATTGGAGGGAGATGGAGTAAAGACGGGTTGTCGATTGAGGAAGTCAACATGGACATGCAGACCATCGTCGAGGATTGGAAAGCGAATGCCGAGAAGCATTCTGACCGCAACTTCGATTTTCTTCACAGTCTGAAGATGAAGAACGACAGAGCGGTGGATCGGGTAGCCCACCGCTTGCACGAGGAGGCGTTCTCCATCATCGACTGTACTCAATGTGCCAACTGCTGCAAGACAATCTCCCCGTTGTTCCGACAATCGGACGTTCGCCAGATCGCAGAACACTTGGGCATCAAGGCCACCGACTTCAGGGAGACATACTTGCAGGCAGATGAAGACGGCGACCTTTTCTTGAAGAATGTGCCATGCCCGTTCTTGGGAGCCGACAACCGTTGCACGATCTACGACGTTCGTCCTCGGGATTGTGCCGAGTATCCGCACACGCAGAAGAAGGGATTCACCTTCCGCACCCACGGTGTTGCTGGCAACACCGTCTCCTGTCCAGCAGTCTTCTATATTGTCGAACAGATGCGGGCGAGACGACGACGGTGAGGAAGATGGACAACCAAGAATAGTGGAGACGCCATGACCGAGAAGAAGAGCAAGGTGACACTGGATATCCAAGCCGCTTTCCCCAATATTGCCGAGTGGGTCGAAGGTTGTGGTTGGATCGAGATCGGCGACCAGGATTGGCAGGGGTTCGTTGTCAGGGCTTTGAACGAAGGCGGTCTGTGCTACGAGAAGGAGGGATGCGAGACTCTTGCAGAGGCGATGATAGCGTTGGAGAAGGGCTTGGAGAAGTGGCTCGACGAGAACGGCCGATCGTCGCCGAAATCGTCCAGCCGAAAGAAAAAGCCCTGACGTTGGGGCCAGGGCTCGTTTGACTGCTCTGAATGGCGAGTAGCTCAAAACGGGATGGCGTCCGTCTCGATCCCTGCGATCGCTTCCAGCAGATCCTTGAACTTCTTCACGCCGCCAACGTCCTTGATGAGGCCAAGGAGTTCATAGAGGCGAACGGGGCCACCAAGGGTCTTGACGGTGAGTGCCACCGCTTTGACATGTTCAAGGGTGTCGTTGCGGTGGTTGACGGGTCGGCGGCCGCTGCCTTAGAATTACTTGATTCGACTCGACATCGTCGGCAGGTGTCTGCATGGCCTTCCTTCAGGCGCTGCAAGGATTCCCCCTCGGCAAGAGATTCCCCCTGGAAGGGGTGTCGTTGACCCTCGGCCGCCATCCGGCTTGCGACATCGTGCTGGAATCCGTCTCGGTCAGTCGTCAACACGCCCGAATCCTCAACATCGACGGCGACTTCTACGTCGAGGACCTGCACAGCCGCAACGGCACGCTGCTGAACGGCCGAACCGTCGTGCAGCGGCAGTTGTTGGCCGAAGACGACGAATTGGGCATCTGCGATTTTTCCTTCACGTTCCATCAGACGCCGTCGGAGGTGAGTGTTGTGCAGCCCGCGGCTCGCCGCGAGCTGATCACCGACGCGGTGATCGTTGACGACGACCACCCCACGGTCAGTTCGACGATCATGTCGAAGCTGATCGTCTCCACCAGTTCGACGGGCTTGCGATTGGAGGTCAATCCCGAGGCGAAGTTGAAGGCGCTGATGGAGATCAGCCGGAATCTCGGCCGAGCCCTCGGTTTGGCCGAGGTGCTGCCGAAGCTGCTCGACAGCCTGTTCGCGATTTTCGTGCAGGCCGACAGCGGCTTCGTCGTGCTCCGCGATCCGCAGTCGAGCAAGCTCGTGCCCAAGGCGCATCAAGCAGCGCCGCAACGACGACGCGCAAACGCTGCGCATCAGCCGCACGATCGTGAACAACGTGATGACCAGCAAGGAGGCGATCCTCTCGGCCGACGCCGCCAGCGACTCGCGCTTCGACATGTCGGCCAGCATCGTCGATTTTCGCATCCGCTCGATGATCTGCGCGCCGCTGATCGCAAGCGACGGCGAAGCGCTGGGCGTCATTCAACTCGATGCGATCGACCAGCGCAACCGCTTCCGGCAAGACGATCTGGAGATGCTGGTGAGCATCGCTTGCCAGGTGGCGTTCGCCGTCGAAAACGCGCAATTGCACGAGACCGCGATGCGCGAGCAAGCGATGCGTCGCGAGTTGGCGGTCGCTCACGAAGTGCAGCGGGGGTTCCTGCCGTCGGCCGCGCCGCGGATTCCCGAATACGATTTCTTCGAGTTCTACGAGCCGGCCAGCCAGTTGGGCGGCGACTATTACGATTACATCGACCTGCCCGGCAGCCGCTTGGCCGTCGTGGTGGCCGACGTTTCGGGCAAGGGTATTTCCGCCTCGCTGCTGATGGCCAAGCTCTCGGCCGAGACGCGCTATTGCCTGGCGAGCGATCCCGATCCCGCCCAGGCCATCGGGCGGCTCAATCGCGTCTTCTGCGACAGCGTGTGGGACGATCGCTTCGTGACGATGGTGCTGGCGGTGCTCGATCCGCGTCGGCACGAGGTCACGATCGTCAACGCCGGCCATCTGCCGCCGCTGTGGCGTTACTGGCCCAACGGGGTCGAGCCGGTGGCGGAAGCCGAGTCCGGCCTGCCGCTCGGGGTCGATCGCGACGTCGATTACGCCTCTTGCGAGATGCCGCTTTCGCCCGGCGATTCGCTGGTCCTTTACACCGACGGCATCACCGAGGCGATGAACACTGCCGGCGAGTTGTACGGTTTCTCCCGGCTAATGGCGTTGTTGAGTTCCGACGTCGATCGCGTCGCCAAGTTGGGCCCCCGCATTCTCGACGACGTAAAACGCTTCGTCGGCGCACGGTCGCAAAGCGATGATATGTGTTTGACGTGTTTTGGAAGGGTGAAGGTGGGGTAGCGGGGATTGCGGTCGGGCATTGGCGGCTGTAGCATGAAAGCGGGAGGATTGTGATGCACAAACTCAGCGTTTACGTGGAAACGTCGGTTTGGTCGCAGGCTCCTGCCGAAGATGCCCCGGAAATCCGGACGGCCACGGAACGTTTTCTTAGCGTCTTCAGATTGTGACCCCACCGGAGGTGAGCGATGTGGCCGAATAAGACGATGGAAGAAGTCTGGCGATGGAAAGAAGAAGTCGCCCGCGAGACTGAAAACATGACCGTCGAAGAACTGCTCGCATTTTACCGGCAAACGGAGCAGCGTTTGACTGCGAAGACAGGCGGAAGAGAACTGAACTTGCGGAGGCCGGTTCCGCCCCAACGACGGCATCGGGAGAACCGGACCTAAGGCTGTTGCGCCGGAGAGCTCCCCGGCAATACCGCGGCGATTCGCCGCCGGGGAGGAGGAGCACCCAACGCCAATCCGTTCCGTAGGGACTCTTCGAGCAGAATCGGGGGTGTCGGCACCCCGACTGATAAAACGAGGCAAACATGAATAACGTGCTCAACGTGGAAGAAATTTTTGGCGGTCGGCTCTTCGTGATTCCCGACTACCAACGAGGTTACGCATGGGAACTGCAACAGTGGAGTGAGTTCTTGGACGATGTTGAGCTATTGCCCGAGAAAAAAGACCATTTCACTGGAACCGTCGTCCTGCACGAGAACGAGAGTATGGAATCTCGAATCGACGAAACGGGCAAAAAGTACGCCTACTTCAACATTGTTGATGGGCAGCAACGGCTGACAACGATCGTCCTCTTGCTCGACGCAATACGTTACGAGATGCAGAAGTTCTCGAAGCTCTCTGCCCTCAAAAGCGGTATTACGAGTAACTATCTTCATGCCAATGACCTTAACGGGGAACGCATTCATAAGCTAACCCTGAACCGGAACTGCCACCCGTTCTTCGTGAATAACATCCTGGGTGACCCACCGGGGCCGGAGGGGCCTGTGATTGCATCTCACAAACGGCTGCGCGATGCCAAGAGGCATTTTCGTGCCTATCTCTCCAAACGCCTGGCGGAGCAGTCCAACGATTCCGCTTGGTTAATCGGCCTTTACGATAAAATAACGCACCGCCTGAGAATGAGTCTTTACACGGTGAGCGAAGCTTCCGATGTCGGGGTAATCTTCGAGGTAATGAACAATCGGGGGAAGCCGCTCTCGGAATTGGAGAAAGTGAAGAACTATCTGCTTTATGCGGGCTCTAAACTCAACCTCGCTCCACATTCGCTCGCTGACAGCGTGAATAGCACATGGACCAACATCTTCGAGCGGTTGATGGCTGCCGACCTCTCCGGGAACAAAGATGAGGACCAGTTACTGCGTATGCACTGGCTGATGGCCTACGATCACCGAAGCCGCAATTTTGAAGGAAGCAAGTCGATTAAGGCTCGTTTTCGGCTGCGCGACTACGACGGGCGTCACAAAGAACTCTTGTCTGACTTGCAGAAGTACACCAAGACACTCGATCAGGCATCCCTCGCATACTGTGACATTATGCACCCAATGCGAAGCGATGCGTTTGCCGCGTTCAAGGACAATCCCGCGTTACACCAAGAGATCGTCCATGCCAGCGAGAAGCTTGATCGGGTCAATGTGGTTGCGACGTTTCTCCCACTGTTGATTGCGACAAGGTTGCGCTTTCCAGAGGACGGCCAGCAGTATGTTGACTTGGTTCGCCTATGCGAGGTGTTCGCTTTCCGCGTCTATCGTCTTCTTGAGCGACGTTCGGATGCGGGGCAGAAGACAATCTTCCGTGTCGCGCATGAGTTGTTTGATCGTAGTATCGACGTTGACGAGGCAATGCGACAACTTCGCTCCGAGTTGCTCGGATACTGCCCTGACCACGCTTTCTCCGAGAAGTTCAAGCTTAGCGAAGAAGAAAACAACTGGTACTACGAGTCTGCACTCAAATACCTCTTGTTCGAGTATGAAGAATACTTGGCTACGGGCAGAACCATACAACCATCGTGGAACATGATAGCCAAGCGGCCCATCGAGCAGACTATCGAGCATATCCTGCCGCAAACCCCCACTGATGTCTATTGGGCCAGTCGGTTTAACAAGGATGCTGTTCGGAGACTATTGCACGACCTTGGAAATTTATGCTTAACCTCTGATAACAGCGCGTATGGCAACAAAGGGTTTCCGGAGAAGAAAGGAAAGCCAGGGCTCGGGAGTCCGTGCTACGCGGACTCCAGCCTGTATCAGGAACGCGAACTGGCGGGCTATGACGATTGGACCCCGGATTCAATTGTGAAACGTCGTGAGAAGATTATCAAATGGGCGATTGGTCGTTGGCATGTTGACGACTCAGGGACGACGGCAGTGGTGCCGGACTCCGAAGACGGGGAATCCGAATGAGCAGTCACAAACCCACCGCCTGAATCGGAACAGCAAATCGCCGGGGTCGTCTTTCACCGTGCGACAAGCGAATGATAGGAAAGCCAACAAATCAGGGCAAAAGAGGGGTCAGAACTCTTTTCCGGCCCGGGTAACAAAAAAGAAATGGGCAGCCAAGGCGACTGAACAACCGCCCTCACCCTAACCCTCTCCCGGCGGGAGATGGGACGTGATGCAAGACTTCATTCATTTCATCAACCAAAAGGAACTCATAATGGCGTGGCTCGGACGCGGCAAGACGAAGACTTCGAAAAAGCATCTTGATACAACTCCTGCTCCTGCTCCGGTCACGATCTCGGCGGACGTCGAACGGCGGGCGGTGGAAATTGGGCGGGAACTGCTTCACTCGGCTCGCGAGTATAGCTCGGGCGTCTTCTCCGCTCGCTTCTGGAACGATCAGTTGATGAATTGGGCGATGAAGGATCCCGCCTTCAAAATTCAATTGTTCCGCTTCATCGACGTCTTCCCCATGCTCCGCACCCCCGCCCTGGTGCATGACTACTTGACCGATTACCTCAGCCAGCCGGGCGTCACGCTCCCGCCGGGCATGGACCTCGGCCTGAAAGTCGGCGGGCTGGCCAAGGGGATCATGGCCAAGACGATTTCCAACCGCATCACGGCGATGGCGAGCAACTTCATGGCCGGCGTGGACGCCGCCACCGCCTTGCCCTATCTGCAAAAACTCTGGAACGAAGGCGTCGCCTTCAGCGTCGATCTGCTCGGCGAGGCGTGCGTCAGCACCGAAGAGGTCGCGGCCTACCAGCGGCGCTATCTCGATCTGATCGAAACCCTGCCGGCGGCCGTGGCCAAGTGGCCGGCCAATCCGCGGCTGGAAACCGATTATCTCGGCCCCATCCCGCGGACCAACGTCTCGATCAAAATCAGTTCGCTCTGCGCACGGACCGACCCGATCGACTTCCAAGGCTCGCTCGACGCGCTGACCACGTCGCTGCGTCCGATCCTCGAAGCGGCCGCCAAGCACAACGTGCTGGTAAACTTCGACATCGAGCAGTTTGCCGTCAAGGACTTGACATTTTCGTTGTTCGAGCGTTGCTGCGAAGCGATCGACTTCACCGCCGGGCTGGCCGTGCAAGCGTATTTGCGAACCGGCATGGAGGACATCAACCGGATAATCGGCTGGGCGAAGCGGAGCGGCCGGCAAGTGACCGTGCGGCTGATCAAAGGCGCGTACTGGGATTACGAGACGATCAACGCCGAGCGGATGGATTGGCCCGTGCCTGTCTGGAGCGAAAAACGCG
Source organism: uncultured Planctomycetia bacterium (assembly GCA_963719005.1). Classification (GTDB taxonomy): domain Bacteria; phylum Planctomycetota; class Planctomycetia; order Pirellulales; family Thermoguttaceae. The sequence continues at coordinate 194,827 of CAVRAR010000005.1, read as the reverse complement.
AGACCGACGCCTGTTTCGAGCGGATGGCCCAGCGGATCGTCGAGTCGATGCCGCGGAAACCGGGCGAGGGGGGCGTCAAACTGGCTACCGGCTCGCACAATATCCGTTCCATCGCGTTCATTCTGGCCCTGCTCGAAAAACACGGCCTGCCGGAATCGGCCTACGAAGCCCAAAAGCTCTCCGGCATGGGCGACCAGCTTCGCGCGGCGCTCGAAAAGCGCGGCCTGCGCATCCGCGAGTACGCCCCGGTCGGCGAAATGATCCCCGGCATGGCCTATTTCGTCCGCCGGCTGCTGGAAAACACGTCGAACCAATCGTGGCTCCGCGCCGGTTTCTCGGATGAAGTCTCCGACGACGTGCTGCTGGCCTCGCCGCACGGGCCAGGGGTCAGGAATCAGGGGCTAGGGGCTAGGACGGAAGGGGAGAGGGGAGAGAGCAGAGGGGAGAGGGAAAGCTTCACGGGGACATTTAGTGCTACTGCTGCACCAATCTCCAAATCTCCAAATCTCCAAATCTCCAAATCGTCTAATCCCCAATCCCTAATCCCCAATCCCTCCAACGCAGCCAAGCGGCACGCCTTGACGCCGGCCGTCGAAGCACTCGGCAATGGTTTGCCGATGCTCAATGAGCCGATGCGCGATTTTTCGCAACCGGCGGTTCGCGAGCATTCCACCCAGGCGGTCGCCAAGACGAAGGTGCCGTCGATCTCTCGCAAAGTCGGTGCGGAGGAAGCCCGGAAGGCCATCGCTGCCGCGGCAGCCGCGTTTCCGGCCTGGCGCGACCGCGATCCGCTGGAACGGTCGCAAATGCTCATCAAGGCGGCGGCGCTGATGCGCGATCGCCGCGACGAGTTGTCGGCCATCATGATCCGCGAGGCCGGCAAGCCGTGGCGCGAGGCCGACGCCGACACCTGCGAGGCGATCGACTTCTGCGAGTTCTACGCCCGATCGGCCGTCGGCCTGTTCCAGCCCGAGCGGCTGGGGCAGTTCGTCGGCGAGTTGAACCACCAGTGGTATCAGCCGCGCGGAGTGACTTCGGTCATTAGCCCGTGGAACTTCCCGCTGGCGATCTGCTGTGGCATGACGACCGCTGCCCTCGTCGTCGGCAATCCCGCCTTGGTGAAGCCGTCGACGCAAACCCGCGGCATCGCCCAGGCGATGTGCGAAATCCTCTGGGCGGCCGGCTTCCCCAAAGACGTGCTGCATTTCCTGCCCGGCGAGGGGCGCGACATCGGCGACATTCTCGTCCGCGACCCGCGCGTGGCGATGATCGCCTTCACCGGCTCGAAGGAAGTCGGCCTCGGCATCCTCCGCGCCGCCGGCGAAACGCCCGAGGGGCAGCCGTTCGTCAAGAAAGTCGTTTGCGAAATGGGCGGCAAGAACGCCATCATCGTCGACCAGTCGGCCGATCTCGACGAAGCCGTGCTCGGCGTGCGGCAGTCGGCCTTCGGGTATTGCGGCCAAAAATGCTCGGCGTGCAGCCGGGCGATCGTCTTGGACGGCGTCCACGATCAATTCCTCCATCGGCTGGTCGAATCGACCCGCACGCTGGTGATCGGCGATCCCGCGCTGCCCGGCACCGACTTCGGTCCGGTGATTGACGAGAAGGCGGCGGCGAAGATTCGCGAATATATCGAGATCGGCAAGACGGAAGGCCGCCTCGAACTGGCCTGCAAAGTGCCGAAGGGCTTGCCCGAGAAGGTGGGCAAGCCCTATGTGGCCCCGCACATCTTCTCCGGCATCGAGCGGCGTCATCGGCTGGCGAATGAGGAGATTTTCGGGCCGGTGCTGTCGGTGATGCGGGTGAATAACTTCGAGGAAGCGCTCGACGTGGCCAATTCGACCGCGTATAAGCTCACCGGCAGCGTCTACAGCCGCAAGCCGGCCCATCTTGAGGCGGCCCGCCGCGAATTCCGCGTCGGCAACTTGTATCTCAACCGCGGCAGCACCGGCGCGCTGGTCGGCCGCCAGCCGTTCGGCGGTTTCGGCCTCTCGGGCGTCGGCAGCAAGGCCGGCGGCGCCGACTACCTGTTGCACTTCGTCGAGCCCCGCTCCTGCGCCGAGAACACCATGCGTCACGGCTTCGCGCCGGGGTTGGAGTAGGAAGTTGACGCGGCAAACAGACCGCGCATCGGTCATTCCAACAGACAGTTATCGATCAGCCGGGTGTTCTCGATCTTCACGGCCAGCACCGCCAACGTGCGACCGGCAATTTGCTGGACCGGCTGGAGCGTGTCGGGATCGACCAGTGCGACGTAGTCGATCCGTGCGTCTTCGGCCGTCTCGATCATGCCGCGCATCCGCGCGACGATCGCGGCCGCGTCGCACTGGCCCTCCTCGACCAACTTCGCGGCGGTTTGCAGGCTCTTCCACAACACCCGCGCCCGCTGCCGGGCGGCGGGGCTCAAATAGCGATTGCGGGAGCTCATCGCCAGCCCGTCCGGCTCGCGCACGGTGGGGCAAACGCGAATCGCCAGCGGCAGATTCAGGTCGGCGGTCATGCGGCGAATGACCGCCGCTTGCTGATAGTCCTTCTGCCCGAAGTAGGCCGCATCCGGCTGAACGATATTGAACAATTTCAGCACCACCGTGGCCACGCCGCGAAAATGCCCCGGCCGACACGCTCCTTCCAGCGGCTCGGCGACCGAGAGGAAAAAGGTGTCAGGAACCTTTTGTGCGAAGCACCCGGGGGCCCGTTCCGGCAAAAGGTTCCTGGCACCTTTTTCCCCGCTGACACCTTTTTCCCCGCCGACGTTGACCCACGTGGCATGTCCCGGCGGATACATCTCCTCGTTCGTCGGAGCAAAGACAACGTCCACGCCGCAGTCGGCCAGCAACTTCAGATCGGCGTCCAACGTGCGGGGGTACTTCGAGAAATCCTCGCTCGGGCCGAACTGCGTCGGATTGACGTAGATCGACACGACCGTGCAGTCGCATTCGGCCTTCGCCGCGCGCACCAGGCTCAAATGCCCCTCATGCAACGCCCCCATTGTCGGCACGAAGCCAATCCGTTTGCCGTCGCGGCGCACCGCGACGAGCGCCGCACGCAGTTCGGCAATGGTGGCGATCAGTTGAGGCATTGCGTTGTTCATAAGTGATCGACGTTGAATCGTTCTACTCCATCCCGTACACCGCCGCCAGCACTTCGGTGAAGACGGCATCCGGGTCGTTGTCGTCGGCACGCAATACCGGGCCTACGTCGGGTCGAGCGGCCTGGTCGATGACCGCTTGCCGAATGCGTTCCAATTGCACGGCCGTCAATCGCTGCTCGCACTGCCGCCCACGACCGTGAATCCGATCGACCAATCTCGTCGGCCGGGGCATCCAGCAGCACGACCAGCCGCGGACGGACGACCGTCTCGCGCAATCGCTCGTACCGCTGCAAAAACGCTTCAAGCCGCTCCGCCGGCAGCCACGCCCGGGCGAACGCCGCCGATTGATCGAACCAGAAATCGCTCACCGCCCAAGGGAAAAAAGGTGTCAGGAACCATTCTCGCCTGTTTTCCCTTCGGCGACTGTTCGGATCCTCGTCGAAAAAGGTTCCTGGCACCTTTTTTCCCAGCAATCGGCGCGCTCGGCGAGAAATTCTAACTCCGTCGCCCAAGCCTGACCAGCCGGGTCGGCGTAGAAGGCGTCGAGCCGCGACCAGTCGGGCTGCTCCAGGATCAACCGCCCGGCGAGCTGGCCGGCAAGCCGCTCGGCCAACCGAGTCTTGCCCGCCGCGATCGGACCGGTCACCGCCACGTAAGGCGTCGATTCGTTCAGATGCGCAAGCAACCGGGCGATGGTCCAACCGATCGTCGGATGAATCATCGAGCCGGCCACCTCGGCCGCCGGTTCGAGCACGAATCGCCGCCACGCCATTCGCGGATGCGGCAGCAGCAGCTCGGGCGTGGTCAGAATCAACTCGTCGTACAGCAGCAAATCGAGGTCGATCGGCCGCGGCCCCCATCGTTCCGTCGCGTCGCCGGCCCAGCTCGCCTTCGATCTGTTGCAAGCAGCCGAGCAATTCGTGCGGCGTCAGCGAGGTTTCCAGCTTCACGACACCGTTGAGAAAAGCGCCCTGCCCCGGCGGGCCGCCGACCGGCGCCGTCTCGCGCCACGAACTGCGGGCAACAAGCGTGATGCGCGGATGCGCCGCCAACCGAGCCGCTGCCGCCTCCAGCTTCTCTTCTCGGTTCCCTACGTTGGAACCGAGGCTGATCAGGCAGACGGGCATGGCGATGTGCGGCAGCAAAACGAAAGCCTTGGGGGGGGCCGTCCAGGCCGCGACAAGTTGCCGCCAATGATTGTTCCCTGCGGTTGCGCTCCCCAAGGCCTTCGCTAGCCGCCATTCTCCGGCAATCGGAAGAATTGTCAAGCCGTGCAAGCGGCGATTCGGAAAATTTCTGCAAGAGTTTTCCACGCCGACGGTCGCCAGTCGCACGTCGCTTGCCAGCACGCGCAATTTCGCGGGAAAAAACTGCGCACCCGCCAACTCAGATTCTGCTCGCGCTGCTGTTACGGCGAAAAAGAACGCAGAAGTCGCGTGCTACAGCATCCCCTTCGTGCTCGGCACGCCGGGAAGACGCGGATCGGCCTCGACCGCCATCCGCAGCGCCCGGGCCGTCGCCTTGAAAATCGCTTCGGCAATGTGGTGGCTGTTTCGCCCGTGATGAACGATGATGTGCAGGTTGCACAAGGCATTGGCGGCGAAGGCGTGCCAGAAGTCGGCGACCAGTTCGGCGTCGAAATCGCCGATTTTGTGCGTGGGAAAATCGGCCTCGAAGACGAAATACGCCCGGCCGCCGAGGTCCAGGGCGGTGGTGCAGAGCGTCTCCTCCATCGGGAGCGTGAAATGCCCGTAGCGGCGGATGCCCGCCTTGTCGCCGACGGCCTCGCGGAACGCCTGCCCGAGACATATCCCCACGTCCTCGACCGTGTGGTGCTGGTCGACGTCCAGATCGCCCGCCGCGTCGATTTCCAGATCGAAGGCCGCATGCTTTGCCAGCAATGCTAGCATGTGATCGAAGAAACCGATGCCGGTGGCGACGCGGGCCTCGCCGACGCCGTCGAGGTTCACTCCCACCGTAATCTCGGTTTCCGCCGTCTTGCGATGGATCTTTGCGGTGCGTTCCACGGGCAAGTTCCCTTTCGTAAAGCCGCGACCATCGGTCGTGGATCGTGCAGGCACCGCGGCCAATGGTCGCGGCTTTACACGATCGCTCTTAATTTCTCCAAGCACACGTCAATTTCCGCGTCCGTGCCGACGCTGATCCGCAGGCCGTCGCCCCAGCCGGGATAGTTCATGTATCGGACCAGGATGCGGTCGCGTTTCAGTCGCTCGTAGATCGGCCGCACGGGCAGCCGCGGATGGGTGTTCCAGGTGAAGTTTGACTGCGAATCGACCGTCACAAACCCTAGATTCCGCATTTCCGCCACCAGCCGGCGGCGGGTGGCCAGAATCTTCGCCCGGTTGGCCGCCAGCCACGCCTGATCGCCGATGGCCGCCGTCGCCCCGGCAATCGCCAGGGCGTCGCAGTTGTACGAGTCCTTCACCTTGATCAACTGCTCGATGATCTGCGGCTGTGCGACGATGTAGCCGAACCGCAGCCCCGCCAGGGCGTACGACTTGCTCAGCGACCGCGACACCATGATCTTCTCGCACCGGGCCACCAGCGACATGCAATTCGCGTCGGCGAAATCGACGTACGCCTCATCGACCAGCAGCGGACAAGGCAACTGCTCGGCGATTTCCAGCACCCGCTCGCGGCGGAACCATCGTGCCCGAAGGGCTGTTCGGATTCGCCAAGAACACCAACGCGCAAGTCGTCGCGCCCCTGGGCGAACTCGGCCGGCAGCGACCAATCGGCGTTGAATCGCACCTCTTCGCTCCGCGCGCCCTGCAACTCGGCCAGCGTCTTGTAGAGGATGTAGCTCGGATACGGCAACCGCAGCAGTTGCCCTTGGCCGACGAACGTTCGCGTGACGATCGTCAGAATGTCGTCGCTGCCGTTGCCGCAGAGAATCCAGTCGGGCGGAACGCCCAGCAGTTCGCCCGCACGGCGGCGGAACTCGCCGGCCATCGGGTCGGGATATTTTCGCAAGCGGCGGAGCGTCTCCTCGATCGCCGTGACGACCGCCGGCGACGGCGGATACGGATTCTCATTCGTGTTCAGTTTAATGAACTCGCCGTCCTGCGGCTGTTCGCCCGGCACGTAGCCGGCGGTCGATTCGATTTCGGGGCGAAAGAAAGACATGGGAAAATGACGAAGGTCGAAATTCAAATGACGAAGGAATGACGAAGGCCGAAAAACAAATGTCGAATAACGGATTGGATTGCCGAACGACTTTTTGTCATTCGTCATTCGGATTTCGTCATTCCTTCGTCATTTGAATTTCGTCATCCGTCATTCTCTTAGTGACGCTCTCCCGGTGTGCCGTCAGCCCCTCCTTGGTCGCCAGCATTTGCACGTCGCCGGCCAGCCGCATCATGCCCTCTCTGCTAAAGTGTAGGATGCTGTTGGCCCGCAGGAAATCGTTGGCCGACAGTCCGCTGGCGAATCGGGCGGTGCCGCTGGTGGGCAGGACGTGCGACGGGCCGGCGGCGTAGTCGCCCAAGGCCACCGGCGTGTAATTGCCCAAAAACATCGCCCCGGCGTGCCGAATCTTCGCCGCCAACTCCTCGGCGTTCTCGGTGGCAATGTGCAAGTGCTCGGGGGCGATCTCGTCGGCCAACGCACACGCCTCGTCGGCGTCGCGGGCCAAAATCACCGCCCCGAACTCCTCCAAACTCTGCCGGGCCAACTCGCCGCGATCCAAATCGGCCAATCGCCGCGAAAGCTCCGCAACGGCCGCGTCCAACACCCGCTCGTTCCAGCCGATCAACACGCTCGCGCCCGGTGCGTGCTCGGCCTGGGCGATCAGGTCCATCGCGGTGAACTCGGGCCGGGTCGATTCATCGACGATCACCACGACTTCGCTCGGACCGGCGATCGAGTCGATGGCCACCTCGCCGAAAACGTGCCGCTTGGCCAACGCCACGAAAAGATTGCCCGGCCCGACGATCTTGTCCACCCGCGGAATCCCCTCGACGCCGTAGGCCAGCGCCGCGACCGCCTGCGCCCCGCCGAGCCGATACACTTCGCTGACGCCAAGCTCGTGACAGGTGGCCAGCATGTCGGCGTTGTACGCCCCGAACTTCGTCGGCGGGGCGACAATGGCCAACTCGCGCACGCCGGCCACTTGGGCGGGCACGGCGGTCATCAGCACCGTCGAAGGATACGCGGCGGCCCCGCCCGGCACGCAGATTCCCACGCGATCCAACGGCCGATAGCGCTCGGCAAGATACCCGCCGGGCCGCTCCAGCCGCACGTCGCGGTGCAGAATCGCCTGTTGAAACTCGCGGATGTTCTGCGCGACGCGGCGGACCGCCGCCAACAACTGCGGATCGGCCGCCGCGTATGCCTTGGCCAATTCCGCCGCTGGCACGCGAATCGTCTCCGCGGTAAGCGTCGCCTTATCGATTCGCGCGGAATAATCCAACACCGCCGCGATGCCCTTCTGTTGCACGTCGCGGCAAATCCGCTCGACGACCTGCTGCGGCGAAAGCGGTTCGCCGAACACTTCGATCGTCCGCCGCCGCCCCGCCTCGCTGACCACATTCCCCGCTGGGCTAAGCTTCGCGCGCAGCTCCCCCATCGCCGCGCGGATGTCTTCACGCCGGCTGTCGATGCGGCGAATGTTCAGCGACTCGATGAAAAGATCTTTCACAACTATCTCGCTACTTCACCAAAGGGTCAATCAACTCATCGGGAATACGATTCTGCTCGATGTACGCGTTGATCTCGTTCTGGTGATCGCTGTAGTAGCTCAAGGCATCGAACACGTGGGCGGCGGTCAGATGCGGGAGGCGGCTCGGGATCATCTCAGGCGGAATGCCTTGTCGCCACAATTCCACAATGGCGCGCACCGGCGTGCGGGTGCCCTCAACAATCGGCTCGCCCCCCAGAATGCGGTCATCTCGTACGATGTAGCGGTGTTGTGTCGCTTGAGTCATTGCAGCGTACCCTTCCCGGACAATCGTATTGTAACAAGCCGTCCGACCACGGTCCACCTAGCCTCGCCGCACAGACTTCTAAGGAATCAACAGGCGTCGGCCTTTGCCTGCAACGCTTTACATCGTCCGCCAGAGTTAGTAAGCTGGCATGGTCGGACAATGGGCAGATGACCTATCACCTGGCGGCTTTCCTCAGGCTTGTTCGCGATCCGGCGAAGCGAGCCTCGCACCGTTGAGCAATCGGGAGCAAATCGTGAAAATGTCGCTTCGAGTTATGCTTGGCAGCGTTTCGGTCTTCATTGCTTTGGCATCGGCCCGGGCGGCCGACAACACTCCCCCGCCGGGCTTCATCGCCCTGTTCAACGGCAAGGACTTAACCGGCTGGAAAGGCTTGCTGAAAGAACCGTTGGACAACCCCGCCCGGCGGGCCAAGCTTACGCGCGAAGAGGCCGCCGAGGCCCAAAAAGAGGCCGACCAGGTGATGCGCAAGGGGTGGCGGGTGGAAAAAGGCGTGCTCATCTTTAACGGCCACGGCCGCAGCCTCTGCACCGCCAAGGACTACGGCGATTTCGAGATGTACGTCGACTGGAAAATCAGTCCCCACGGCGATAGCGGCATTTATCTGCGCGGCTCGCCGCAGGTGCAAATTTGGGATCCCTTCACCAAGCCAACCATAGGCGGCAGCGAAGTCGGGTCCGGCGGGCTCTATAACAACTTGAAGCATCCCTCAAAGCCCACCAAAGTCGCCGACCGACCCATCGGACAATGGAACTCCTTCTACATTAAGATGGTCGGCGACAAAGTCACCGTGAAATTCAATGGCAAGCTGGTCGTCGATAACATCGTGCTGGAGAACTACTGGGAACGCGACAAGCCCATCTATCCGACCGGCCAAATCGAACTGCAAAACCACGGCAGCACCCTGTGGTTCAAGAACATATATTTGCGCAAACTCCCGAAGGGAAAGGCACTGCCCCACAAGTAGGGACTTCGCTCGATTTGACATTCCAGCCGTGGGCCGTTAATCTAGGTAGATAGCAGGGATTGGCGCCAGTTTTTTTGTGATATTTTGCGGAACAGACTCTCGCCCGAGGCTCGTCGGCGGGCCACGGTCGTCGTATTGATTTGCCAAGACGTTTTTCGGAGCCAAGCATGGCTGCCAAACGCAAGAGTGACTACACCGAGATCCTCATTCGGAAGGGCAAGATCAGCCCGGACCAACTGGCGGAGGCCCAGCAGATGGTCGCCGAATTGGGCATCGGCCTGCCCGACGCGCTGACGCGGCTCGACTACGCGACCGGCGAGGAAGTCATGCGGGCGATGGCCGAGCAACACGGGCTCGACTACGTCAACCTCAGCGAAATCTCCGTCCCCCCGTCCGTCGTCGAACTGGTTCCCGAGTCGGTCGCGCGAGAAAACGTCGCCATGCCGCTGTCCGAATCCGACGGCAAGCTGACCGTGATCGTCAGCGACCCGATGGACTACGATACGTTCGATAAACTGCGGTTTATCTTGAACCGGCAGATCGAAATCGCCTTGGCGCCCCGCGAGGCAATCCTCGACGCCATCAACCGCCACTACGGACAGACCGTCGGCGAAAGTGCCGACTCGATGCTGCAAGAATTCACCGATACCGCCATCGACTTCACCGAAACGATGCAGGAGGCCGAGGCCGGGGAGGAAGAAGTCGATGAGAGCAGCGCCCCGGTCGTGCGGTTGGTGCAACTGATTATCACCGAGGCCGTCCAACTGCGGGCATCGGACATTCACGTCGAGCCGTTTGAGGACCGGATTCGCGTTCGCTACCGAATCGACGGCGTCTTGGTGGAGCGCGACAGCCCCCCAAAACGGTTGCTTGGCGCCATACTCTCCCGCATCAAGATCCTTTCAAGACTCGACATTGCCGAGCGACGGCGGACCCAGGATGGCCGGATCAAGATCAGCGTCGGGGAAAAAGAACTCGACCTTCGCGTCAGCGTGATTCCCACCAGCCACGGCCAGTCGGTGGTGATGCGGATTCTGGATAAGGACAGCATCAAGGTGGGTTTGCGGCAACTGGGGTTCTCCGAGGACGACTATCAGAAGGTCAAGGGGCTCATTCAACGTCCCAACGGCATCATTCTGGTGACCGGTCCGACGGGCTCCGGCAAGACGACGTCACTTTACGCGGCCTTGAACGAATTGAACACGCCGGACCGGAAGATCATTACGGCCGAGGATCCGGTGGAATACTACCTACCGGGGGTGAACCAGGTCGAGATTCGCCACGACATTGGGCTCGATTTTGCGCGGGTGATTCGCGCGATGTTGCGGCAGGCGCCGAATGTGATTTTGGTCGGTGAGATGCGCGATCTTGAGACGGCCCAGATGGGCATTCAAGCATCTTTGACTGGACACCTGGTTTTCAGTACGCTACATACGAACGATGCGCCCAGTGCTATTACACGTCTAATCGACATGGGAGTGCAGGCATATCTCGTCTCCAGCAGCGTCGTCGCCATCATGGCCCAGCGACTGGTCCGCGTCGTTTGCCAAAAATGTAAGCATCCGTATACGCCAGCCCAGAGCCTTGTCGACATTGCCGGCATTACCCCGGCAATGGCGGCCAACGCCAACTATGCAAAGGGCACCGGCTGTGGAAACTGCCAGGGAAGCGGCTTTCGGGGCCGACTCGGCATCTTCGAGCTGATGTTGATGTCGTCGAAAATTCGCGAGCTTACCTTCAATGCGGCGCCGACGGACCAGATTCGGCGAGTCGCCGTCACCGAGGGCATGAAAACGCTCTATTGGGACGGGATCGACAAAGTGCTTCGAGGCGTCACCACGCTTGAAGAAGTCCTGCGCGTGGCGAAACGCACCGAGGCACAGTGAAAAATAGTTGGCGGCCGAAAACCGGCTGCGAATAATCCTTTCGGCTTAGACGCCTACGGAACAAGGACGGCGGAAGAGGCCTCTGCGCTCCCCAGGCACTAGGCATGCACCTCTAGCGGGGAAAGACTTGGCGGATGGCTAGTATCCTTATCGACAAACTGCTGCAGACCGTCGTCAATCGCAATGCCAGCGACTTGCACATTGCGGTCGGCCAGCCTCCCGTTCTACGCGTCCACGGCCATTTGGTCAGGCTCGAAACCAAGGTACTGGATGCGGAAGACACCACGGCCCTGATGAAGAGCATTACGCCCGAGCGATGCCAGCAGGAGTTGCAGGAGGTCGGCGGCAGCGACTTCGGCTTTGCCTTCGGCGATATGGGCCGCTTCCGCGTGTCGGTCTTCAAGCAGAAAAGCTGCGTGGGAATCGTCTTGCGGTTGATTCCGGCCCGAGTCATGGATTTTCTGGAGTTGGGCACGCCGCCGGTGCTGGCCGAGTTGTGTGCGCGGCCGCGCGGGCTGGTGCTGGTCACCGGGCCGACGGGCTCCGGCAAGACGACCACCTTGGCCGCGATGATCGATTACATCAACCAGAATTTCGACCATCACATCATCACCATCGAGGATCCGATCGAGTTCTACCACTCGCACAAGAAGTCGACGGTGAACCAGCGCGAAGTGGGCGTTGACGTGCCCAGTTTCGCCGAGGCGATTCGCCGCTCCTTGCGACAAGACCCCGACGTGATTCTCGTCGGCGAAATGCGCGACTTGGAGACGATCGAGGCGGCGATCACCGCCGCCGAGACCGGCCACATCGTCTTCGCCACGTTGCACACCACCGGCGCCCAAGGCACCGTCAACCGAATCATCGACGTATTTCCGACCAATCAGCAGGATCAGATTCGCACGCAGTTGTCCACTTCGATCATCGGCATCCTCTCGCAAACCTTGATACCGAAGATCGGCGGCGGGCGGGTGGCCGCCTACGAAATGTTGGTGGTCGACTCCGCCATTGCCAACCTGATCCGCGAAAACAAAACGTTCCGCATCACCTCGGCGATCCAAACCGGCGCGAAAAAGGGGATGCAACTGCTCGACGACCACATGTTCAAGCTCTGGAAGATGGGGCTCGTGGAAAAGCGCGACATCCTCATCAAGGCCCAGTCGTACGACGATCTGTTCAACAGGATCGCTCAGGCGGAGCGGGGAATGTTCGAGGACGAGGACGAAGCACGCGAACGGGAAGACGACGAGGAGTAATCATGGCGATTCGGCGCATCGGTCAGATTCTGGTGGACCTCGGTTTTCTCCGCGAAGAGCAACTGGAGATGCTGTTGGAGGAGCAGGCCCAGCGGCCCGGCGAGATGCTCGGGCAGATCGCCATGGGCATGGGGCTGATCAACGACGACCAACTGGCCCAGGGCTTGGCCGAGCAGATGGGCATGCAGGTGGTCAGTCTCAGCGACGTGGTGATTCCGCCCGACGTGCTCACGCACATCACCGAGCCGATGGCCCAACTCTATCGCATCATTCCGCTGAGCTTCGAGGACAACACGCTGACCATCGCCATGTGCGATCCGCAGAAGTTGTCGATTATCGACGAATTGCGGAGTTTCCTCGGTTTCGACATCAAGGCGATGGTCGCCACCGAAAAGGAGCTGCTCAAAGCGCTCGATCGCTATTACTCGGCGGGGGGCGAGAGCGTCGAGACGCTGATCGCCGACATGGAGCAGGACAACGAGTTGGCGGCCGCGGTGCAGGCGCTGGAGAAGAGCACCACTTTGGATCTTACCAGCATCGAGGCGCTGGCCGACAGCGCCGGTGCGGAAGCTGCTGAACATGGTGCTGCTGCTGGCGATTCGGGAGCACGCCAGCGACTTGCATTTCGAGCCGTTCGAGAACGAATTCAAAATCCGCATCCGCTCCGACGGCGTGCTCTACGAAATGGTGCCGCCGCCGCGGCACCTGGCCTTCGCCATCACGACGCGGGTGAAGGTGATGGCCGACCTGAACATCGCCGAGCGGCGCTTGCCGCAGGACGGCCGCATCCGGCTGACGGTGGGCGGCCATCCCGTCGATTTGCGCGTCAGCGTCTTGCCGACCATGTTCGGCGAGAGCGTGGTCATGCGAATCCTCGATCGCTCGGTGGTCATGCTCGACCTCGAAGCCGTCGGCATGCCCGACGGCATCCTCGGTTCGTTCCGCGAGGTAATTCGCAAGCCCAACGGCATCGTGCTGGTGACGGGGCCGACGGGTTCGGGCAAAACGACGACGCTGTACGGGGCATTGAACGAATTGAACATCATCGAGGACAAGCTGATCACGACCGAGGATCCGGTCGAGTACGACATCGACGGCATCGTGCAGATGCCGATCGACGCGAGCATCGGCAACACCTTCGCGCAGTGTCTGCGCTCGATCTTGCGGCAGGATCCCGACAAGATCCTCGTCGGCGAGATTCGCGACCTGGAAACGGCGGAAATCGCGGTGCAGGCGTCGCTGACCGGGCACATGGTGTTCAGCACCTTGCACACGAACGACGCCCCCGCCACGGTGACGCGGCTGCGCGACATGGGGGTGCCGCCCTTCCTCTTGACTGCCACGCTGGAAGCCATCCTCGCCCAGCGGCTGGTGCGGAAGATCTGCAAGGAGTGCCGCGAACCGACGGCCCCCAGCACCGAAGTGCTCGCCCAGTTGGACCTCACGCCCGACGACGTCATCGACAAGAAGTTCTTTCGCGGCCGTGGTTGCGCCGCCTGCAACAACACCGGATTCAAGGGACGCACCGGGCTGTTCGAGTACCTGCCCATGAACGATCAACTTCGCGATCTGATCAATCACGGCGCTTCGACGCAGCAGATTCGCGACCTGGCCTTGCAGACCGGCATGGTGCCGTTGCGGGCCTCCGGGCTGGAAAAGGTCTTTTCCGGCGTCACCACGATCGAGGAGATTATCCGCGAAACCGTCGCGGAATCATAGTGTAGATTGCTGAATGCTGAATGCTGAATACTGAGTGCTGAATGACGGAGTGACAAAACCGCTTGCGGTTTAGCAAGTTTTCTTGCCGCCGGCAGGGCGGCGCATAAAATGGCACGGAATGAGGAGCGATCTGACTAGCCGCCGCGTTTTCGCAGCGAATACGGAAGGAGCGGGATCATGCCCAGCTATTATTTCGAGGCGATGGACCAAACCGGTCAGGAGATCAAGGACGTCGTCGAAGCTTCCAACCAGGAAGAGGCGCAAGCGACGATCAAGCAGATGGGGTACTTCGTTACGAAGCTCTCCGTCAAAAAGAGCCGCAAGGGCGTCGCCCAGCAAAAAAGCGGCAAGCGGGCGCACTCCTTCGCGCTAGGCGGCGTGGGATCGAGAAAGCTGACCACCTTCACCCGCCAGCTTTCGATTTTGCAGGACGCCGGCCTGCCCATCTTGCGAAGCCTGAGAATTCTCGAACAGCAATCGACCGGCGGCGCTCTGAAGAACTCGCTGATCGACGTCTGCGACGAGATCGAGGGCGGGGCCACGCTCTCCGAGGCGATGGCCAAGTCGCCCAAGGCCTTCAACCGCCTCTACGTCAACATGATCAAGGCCGGCGAGGCCGGCGGTGCGCTGGAAATCATCCTCAAACGTCTGGCCGAGTTCCAGGAACGGTCCGAAAGCCTCAAACGCAAAGTCAAGGGCGCTTTGATCTACCCGATCGTGGTCATCACCATCGCCTCGGGACTGCTGGTCTTCATCATGTCGTGGATCGTGCCGAAGTTTCAGACCATCTTCGCCGACTTCAAGGCCGACCTGCCCCCAATGACCACGATCCTCATCGCCGTGTCGTACGGCATCATCCATTATTGGTATCTCCTGCCGGGCATCCCCCTGACGATCTGGCTGATACTGAAACTGATACGCAAGTTCCGCGGCGGGCGGATGGGATGGCACTTGTTCCTCCTGAAAATGCCGATCTTCGGCCAGTTGGTCGAGAAGAACATCGTCGCCCGATCCATGCGGACCCTCGGCACGCTGGTGGCCAGCGGCGTCCCCATCCTCGAAGCCCTGCACATCACCAAGGAGACCTCGGGCAATGCCGTCTTCGAGGGGATCTTCCAGAAGGTCTACGAGGCGATCCGCGAGGGCGAATCGATCGCCAAGCCGATGAAGGAAAACTCGCGGCCGAGTTTCCATCCCATGGCCCTCTTCTTCTGGTTCTTCTGGCCGCCGGTCATCGGCGCCCTCTTGTATCTGACAAAAATGAATCAGCGCGTCTTCGACGACATGGTCATCAACATGGTCGACGTCGGCGAGGAGACGGGCGAGCTCGATACGATGCTCTACAAGGTCGCCGACACCTACGACGAGGAAGTCGCGGTGTTGACCGAAGGGCTGATGCGATTGATGGAGCCTTTGATGATCCTGATCCTCGGCGGCATGGTCGGCTTCATCGTCATCGCCTTGTTCTTGCCGTTGATTTCGCTGATCGACAAACTCAGCAGCCATTAGTTCTCGCAAAGCGGAAGAGGTGATGCCATGCGGAACAGGAGGCAGTCGGCAGTCGGCTTCACGTTGGTCGAGCTTCTGGTGACGATTTCGATCATCGGCATCATGACGGCGCTGACGATGGGCGTGGCGCATTCGGCCCGCCAGATGTCTGCCGAGGCCGCCACCAAAGCCACCATCACCAAGCTCAACGCCATCATCATGAAGCGTTATGAGGGCTATCGCAACCGAAGGGTGCCGATCAGCACCGTTGGCAAAACGCCCCCACAGGCGGCCCAGATGCGTCTGGACGCGATCCGCGATCTAATGAGGATGGAAATGCCCGACGCCGCCACCGATGTCACGCAAAGCCCCATCAGCTTCTCTTGGGGCAGCGTGCCGGAACCGGCCCTACACAAACTCTACGCCGCAAGCCCGCCGACCGCCGATCATGACGGGGCACAATGCCTCTATCAAATCGTAAGCCAAGCTAATCCCGAGGCGATGCAACAATTCAGCCAATCAGAAGTCGGAATAGTGGACGGGAAGCCGTGCTTCATCGACGGATGGGGTAATCCGATTATGTGGTTACGATGGGCACCGGGATATAGCAACTGTCCTCAGTTGGGATTGTCCGGCCCATCGACAATCCAATCTGGCAATCCAACGACTGCGGTAGTCCCGATAGACGCAAATACCGGCGCCGCGGGCTCCACTCCACTGATCCTGCCTGATGGCTCCATATCGACGACGCAAAAAGTCATGGTTGCAGATCACGACCCCTTTGACACGCGACAAGTGGACGGCTTTGCATTTCGCCTTGTGCCGTTGATCTATTCAGCGGGACCGGATGGTGTTTATGGGCTCGGCATCAATACCGGAGCATTTAACGGCAATCCCTACGCTGCGATGAGCCTCGGGCAACCACTCACAACCGGCGGTTATCAGGACAACATCACGAATCACTCAATCGAGATGCGGTAACATGGGACTCTCGAATTCCAACCTGACGAACGACGTTGCCGGCGCGAGACGGCCCCGAAGGGGCGTCGCTTCGCCCAGCCCAGGGCAACGCCCTGGGTGGCGGGACGGCATCAACGTTTTTCGGCTTGCAATTTTGGCCGCCCGGCCCAACGGGCCAACGCTTCGCGGCCGCACGTTTCGAACAATTGGCCCGTTGGGCCGAACCGATTTTGGGCTTGCCTCGCTCCCCAGGGCGTTGCCCTGGGCTGGGCGAATGTGGGGCCTTCGGCCCGGGCACATTTTCACACGCCCGTTCACGGGCGTTTCCGCCGCAGGCGGTATTCGGCCCGGTGTTTACGCCGGGTTGAGGGCGAGCGAGCGCGATATGCTGTCAGGCCCGCTGGCGGGCCTCCTCCCCGTTGCCGGCCCGAGCAGGAGCCCCGTGAACGGGGCTGGACATGAGTTTGATCGGGGCGTCGTTCTACCCGGCGTAAACGCCGGGCCTAATACCGCCTTCGGCGGCAAGGGCCGTGAACGGCCCTGCATTTTGCGCCGCGTGGACGCGGCGGCTAAACGGCAATCTGCAATCGCAAATCACAAATCCCAAATCTCAAGTCGCAAATCTCCAATCCCTAATCCCCAATCCCTAATCCCTTGCTCTCGCGGCGGGTTTACGCTGATCGAGATGTTGGTCACCATCGGGATCATGTTGATGTTGGTCACGGCGGCGGTGATGATCATGCCGTCGGCCACCGAATCGCGGCGAATCCGCGAGGCCGCCCGCGGCGTGAACATCTATCTCAGTTCCGCCCGAAATCGCGCCATGGAGACCGGCTGCCCCTGCGGCGTCACGTTCCATTACATCGGCGGCGGCATCCCCTGTGCGATGAACGCCGACCAGTGCGAACAGTCGAGCGGCGGCTTCAGCGGCGATACGTACAGTTCAACGGCCAGCGTAACGTACCCGGGCGCCGGCAACCAGATTTTTGTCAGTTTCTCCGATGGTGCATTGCCGAACAACACGATTCGTCCAGGCGACACCGTGCAGTTCAACGGCCAGGGGCCGCTCTACACAATCGCCCCTAGCAATCCAGTCGACGGAAACGGGTACCTGAAAGGTGTGGGGACGACGACTCAACCATTGATCGCTTCGTTCGACACGAGTCAGGGCCAAATCGTGCCCTGGGGCACAACGCCGTTAACGGTTACGTTCAGCATTCGCCCGTCACCGACCATCAGCAATAATTGGGTGAAGGGGGTCGCCACGCCGCTGCAACTGCCCGCTACCACCGTGGTTGATCTCGATTTTTCGAGCGCCAGCAACGGTCTTGGACCCGGCATGGGCGACCTGATCGTGATGTTCTCGTCCACTGGTGCCGTCGCCTCTGTTAATGGTCTGCCTGTCACCGATCCGGTCTACATTTTGATCGGTAGGCGGGAACGGGTCGGAACGTATACCGTGCCACCGACGCCGCCGGCTGTGAAGGCGAATACCGACCTGAGCAACGCCGAAGATCTCAACAACCTCTGGGTGACAATCAATGCTCAGACGGGTGCGATCAACACCGAACCGGTGGCGTTTGACAGCGGCGGACTGGCGCTGGCCGCTTACAACAGCACCACCGGCAGCGCCAACGACAAGCTGATGGCTGCAAAGATCGCCGCGATGAATGCCGCCCGCGGGCTGGCTACGCAGGGGATTGGAATGGGAGGAAAGTAACATGAATGCTGAATTTAGAATGCTGAATGCTGAATGGAGAGGAGAGAATGGCGCATGCCGCAGATCGGGCATTCATCATTCATCACTCATCCTTCATCATTCCCGCCATCATTCCCGCCGCCGCGGTCTGTCGCTCTTGGAAGTGCTCGTCTCGATGGGCGTTCTCGCGCTCGGGATGTTGGGCGTGGCGATGCTGATCCCGATCGGAAAGTTCGCCATGACCGAGACGGAAAAATCGGACCGCACCGGCATGTGCGGCCGCGCCGGATTGCGCGACGTCAAGGTGCGAAAACTGCTGAACCCGGACCCGACGGCCGCGGGTTGGACCATGACGCCCCTTGATACCGTCAATGTCGCCGTCATCGATCCGCTGGGACTCGCCAACGGACTGAACGGGACAAATGCAAAATACGTAGGCGGTACGACGAGCGGTCCGTGCTTCATGCAGCGAATCTCGCTCACGGGCGTCAATGCGGAAAACGTTTTCCGTTGGCAGGACGACCTGAATTTCGTGGCTGCAAAGGATAGCACCAGTCCGTCGAACGGCGACCGGCCCATTCCGGGCGGCGGGGGATACATCGGCAATTTCTCCTGGTTTTTTACGGTCGCCGGCTCACCCGCCGACTATCAACCGGGCACACCACCGGCGTTACCGACGGGCACACCGTGGCTTCAGAGAAAACTGTTCTCCGTCTCCATCGTGGTCTGCTACAAGCGGGACTTCGCGGTCGCCCCCGCCGGTGACAGCAGAAATCCGGATCCCGAAGGGGAACAAAGCTGGCCGGTGACGTATACGCCGCCCACCAATCCGTCAACCTCCAACGGATTCACGGGATTTGGCCTCGGCGGCGGAACGATCCAGCTTGATACGACCAACAAGCCACTGGACGCTGACGGCAACCACCCGATCAACAGGGTGAAAGAAGACCAATGGGTGATGCTGGTGGGACTGGATGCTACCAACAATCCGATTGTGGGCAACTGGTACCGCGTCGTCGGTGTCGGCCGCGACCTGTCGCAGACCAGCCCGCCGGTGAACATGCTCAGCCTCGTTGGGCCCGATTGGCCGGGGTGTCAGTATGACTCGGCGGGCAATGCAATCATTCAAAAAGTGAACCTCGTCGTCGTCAACGGTGTCACCGGCGTCTACACCAGGACCGTGGAACTGGATAACGACGCGACTTGGTCGAGGTGAGAAAAATGATGAGTGCTGAATGATGAATGATGAATGCGAGCCGATGCAACAATGGGGACAGTCCCCCGGGCGTTCGTCGATCGCAACGGGTGTGTCGCTTCACGGGCCGGGCAAGGCGAAGCGTTGAGAAGGAGTCAAGCCATGAAAGCCAACAAAAATACTCGTCGTTCGTCGGTTCCAATTCATCACTTATCATTCATCACTCATCATTCGCCATCCCGCCGCCGCGGCGTGTTGCTGCTGGTGGTGCTGGCGCTTTTGGCCATTTTCGCCCTGGTCGGCGTGGCCTTCGTCGTCTTCACCAGCCAGGCCGGCCGCAGCGCGAAGAGCGTGGAACGGATCGACCAGGGGACTGATCCGTCGCAACCGGTTGCGGCGCAGAGGCTGTTGCAGCAGGTGATCATGCAAGTCCTGCACGGCCCAGCCCCCGACGCCGCCGGCAACCCCAATCCCGGTTCCGTGATTGGCGCCCATAGCCTGCTGGAAGACATGTACGGGAGCGTTGGAGGGACGACCGGAACCATAACCGGTTGCACGCCGACGTGCGGAGGGCAGTTGCTGGAGCTCACGACCGCTACCGATCTGACTCGTTACGGCGGCTGCGTGCTGACGATCACCGGCCCTCCTCCGACGGCGACGACGACTCCCGGTTACGGCCAGAGCACGCGGATTGTCGGCTTCAACCCGACGACATTCGCGCCGCAGATCATGGCCTTTCCCGACGGCTCGCAGCCGAAAAACGCCACGTTTTTGGTCAACGGCGTGCCGTTCAGCGGAACGGGGTTCGGCTTCGACGCGACCGGCAATACGTTGACCACCGCCGCCGGCACGGTGACCAATTGTCCGGTTGCCCTGCTGCCGAACGATTTGACGTACAATCGCAATCCGCCGGGCGGGGCCAATTCCGACTACACCGCGCCCGACTTCCAACATGTATTCTTGGCGGCGCAAGTGTTGAATGGCACTACAGTCCAAACGCTCCCGTCGATGCAACGCTCGGCTTTGTGCCGATATTGGGCCAACTATATGGCCAGCCACGGCGGACCGTCACCCGACTTCACCAGCGGCAGCGGAACCGCCGCCGCCGCCCAGAATTTGCCGCCCGACTTGAAGCGGGCGATCATCCTGCGGCCGTTGCCGGAAGACAATCCGAATTTCACGGGCAGCAACCCGACGTACACTGGCGCTGGCGGGTCCGCGTCGTATCAAAGCGGCTTCAATCCCTGTTGGGACGGCGTGAGCACTTTTGCCCAGATGCCGCCGCCCTTCTCCTGGGACGTCGACAACGATGGCGACGGCGTGCCCGACAGCGTGTGGATCGATCTGGGGATGCCGGTTCAGCGCGACGGCGGACGGGCGGTTGTACCGGCCGCTTTTTGCGATTCTCTGCGTCGATCTCGACGGCCGGGTGAATCTCAACACCGACGGCTCGCTGCAACAGGCCGATACGTCGCATTCAAGTTTGCTTAAGACCTTCATCACGAGTTCGCTGGCGCAGGTGACGCCGCCGTTTGCCGCCAACACGCTGCCCGCGGCCCGCGGGCAAGGTTTTGGCCCGGCCGAGATCGACCTCACCGCGGTGCTGGGCAATTCGTATCAGCAAGTTCTCGGGACCAGCTCATCGGAAGCAGGCGGCTATCAGGGCCGCTATGGAACGAATTGGCAGCCCGGCGGCGGCACGAGCAGCGACCTGCTCGATGCGAACAATTGGTTCGAGTATGGGCAGAAGAACTACTGGAGCATGACGGGAACGAACATGGTGAACAACGCCGGTTCGTACGGTTCGCCGCCCGATCCGTTCGGCGTGGGGGCGGTGGGTCTCGATCAAGCCGGCCGGCCGCTTTATTGCGGGTTCAATTACCTGGGAAACACGTCTCGCTACGTCGGCTTCGGCAGTAGTCCGACGAATAATCCTAATACCCTCGCTATGTATGACAGGAACGTCGGTTCGAATCCTTACGAGTTGAACCTTGGTCCGAACGCCGCCCGCGGGGTGTCTTCGGCGCCGAACAATCTGTTCAGCCCGGCGGAGTTGGAGCGATTGTTGCGGCCCTACGACCGCGACGCGCCGAGCCTGCCGGCGCGGTTGGCCACGCTGGCGCCCAACCTCCTGCCGACCGCCGCCAACCCGGTGCCGCGGCTGAAGGTGACCACGGAGAGTTGGGACGTGCCGGGTCCGGCCACTCCGTCGCTCCAATTCACCACCGCTCCGGTGAATGCGGCGACGAAGATGCGGGTCGTCGATCTGTTGAAGAATCTGTTGATGACGGGCGGCAGCCTGACCACCGAGACCCAAGCGATGCAAGTGCTGCCGCAACTGTTGCCGCCGGAGTTGTTTGTCGGGCTGAAGATGAACATCAACCGCCCATTGGGCAACGGACAGGACGCCGTGGGCAACAAGGTGGTGGACGATCCGTCGGCGACCACGAATCAGTCGGTGACGCTCAGCGGTCAGACAGTTTCGACGTTCAGCTTTGACGGCGACGGCATCGGCGGCACGAATTCCCCCGCCACGTCACTTGCAGCCCGGCAGCTCGAGGCGCGGTATCTGTACGTGCTGGTCTTCACGCTGGCCAATCGAGCAAAACTGCAAACGGCCTTCGGCAGTGTGGACAAAGCGGCGCAAGCGGTAGCGCAATGGGCCATCAATGCGGTCGATTTCCGCTGCCGCGACAACATCATGACGCAGTTCGACTACGACCCGAGCTTCGCCGCCGGAACGGCCAGTGGATGGAATCCCCAAGGCGTCGGCAAGGGCGGCGCCTGCACGGTCTGGGGCTGCAAACGCCCGCAACTCCTCATCTCCGAAACCCTCGCCTTCCACGACCGAAGAACGCAAGATACCAAAGACGAAGTGGATCCGTCCGCGACCGAAGGCGACGACGGAAAGGTAGCATTGTACTATAACAACACCGGTCAGCCTCACGACGCCAGTTTCGACCAGAGCTATCGTCCGCAGGGGTCGCTGTTCGTCGAGTTGTACAATCCTTCGTCGCCGTGGGAGCCGCAATCCGGCGACTTCTGTCCGGCGTCGAACGGAACATGGGCCCTGTCGCTGACTCAAACATCCAGCAGCGGCAGCGGCCCCGTGGCCCCGGGGCGCCGAAGCCGTCGCCCGTCTGGCGGCTGTTGATCGCCAGCGATAACTTCGGCAAGGGCGGCACCGACCCGGCTTTGGTTCCGAACCCGGACGATCCCACAAGCCCTGTGAAGCCGACGATCGAGCGCGAGGTGTATTTCGTCGCTCCCAGCACGAACGTGGCACTTCCTCCGATGGTGGGGAAGATACAGTATTGCCCGAGCAAGCCCCCGACGAATGCCGCCATCCAGCCCGGCGGTTATGCCGTGATCGGACCGGGAGAAACCAAGAGTGATCCAGGTTATCAACCCGATCCGAGCGGCACGCCCCATCCCAACCGGACATACATCGGCTTTCTCACGGGTGGAACCGCGGGCACGATCCAGACTCGCAACATCGACCTCGATTTGGCATCGAGCGGTTCCCTTTTGCCGGTGCAAAACAACAAAAATATCCCCGGCAACGCCGATCCGAATTCCACGACGATCCACGCGCCGGTGACGGTGGCGATCGACTCCTGCGTCGCCGGCGCGGCTCGGCTGAGCGTTTCGGAGCCCATCAAAGCCGCGGGAGCCGCATCGCACATAGTGTACGACGACTACGAAAATAACGCGAGATTGATAAAACCCAACTTCGCCAGAGACCACAATGGCAAGTACGTCAACGGCAGTGCGTCGGCCGCCGTTGACATCCCTTTCGATCAGCCGCAGGCCGGTGACGACGCCGATACGACCACGCTGAAGACCTCGCTGAAGACGAATCAGCACGTGCCGACCTTTCGCATGATCTATTTGCAGCGGCTGGCGAATCCGTTGAAGGCGTACAATGGCGACCCCACGAGCGCCGACTACAACCCCTATCGCACGATCGACTCGATGCCCGTCGATCTGACGGTGTTCAACGGCGTTACCGATCAGAAGGATCCGATCGCCGGCGACAACACCACGGTTGCCCATTTCGAAACGCAGCAGCGCGGCGAACACAATTTTGAAAATGATCCGATAGATTCGACCGGGCTGAATCAGAACATGAATCTGTGGACGCAGGAGATGCCGGTGGACAAGACCGTGTGGGATACCACGTCGCACGACGTCACAGGTCACTACTTCAACAAGGGTTTGAAGCACAGTTTGGGCTATCTGAATCAGCCGTTCGGCCCGCCCGAGATGAACAACGTGACGCAAGAGCAGGGCCTGCCCGCCCTAAACGGTAAATACGGCCCATTCCCTTGGCTGACGTGGAACAACCGGCCGTACGTCAGCCCGCTGGAATTGATGCTGGTGCCGTGGGCGCCGTCGTCGCAGTTGCTCGGGAAATACAAGATTGGGCAGCCCGGAAGCCCGTACACGGACCACACCGTGCCGTTTCCGCACCTGATGAATCTCTTCCCGTCGGGTGCGCCGGGATCGCCGGACGAGGAGCTGCACCGCATCTTGGAATATCTCGGCGTGCCGTCGCCGTTTGCGGGCACGGACGTTTGGGCCAGCCCCACGGCGGCTCAAAATGGCCCCCACGCCTTCCACCCGCCCTTCAACCGGATTTCTACCTACCGCGAGCCGGGACGAATCAACCTCAACACGATCTATGAGCCGGACGTGTTTGCCGCGCTGATGGCGGGGGCTGGCGCCGGTGCAAAACCGAGTTGGCCTGATTTCGTGAAGAGCCGCAGTGGCGGTGCCGGGACGAACATCTTGGACATGCCCGCGGTGACTTCGCCGACGGAGTTTGCCCACCCGTTCCGTTCCTTCGCCGGGGCGACGATGATCCCAGCGCTGACCGGCGATCCGCTGAAACCGAAGTACGAGATCGACGCCACGCTGCTGCGCGAGGGTGGGACGCCGACGGCGCCGACGGGGCAACCCCTGTTCAATTTCACCTCCACCGCCCCCAACGCCTGCGACAACACCGATCGCAATCCGTACTTCCACTACCAAGCCTTACAGCGGCTCGAGAACTTGGTGACCACGCGCTCGAACGTCTTCGCCGTGTGGATCACCGTCGGGTATTTCGAGGTTACGCCCGCGCCGGCGACCCTGCGGCACGACGATGGCTCTACTTCTGCGTCGACAACGCCTGAGTACCAGGCCGTCTATCCCGGCGGCTACCAGCTTGGCGCCGAGTTGGGGCTCGACACCGGCGAGGTCGTGCGGCATCGGGCGTTCTACATCATCGATCGCACCCTGCCCGTCGGCTTCAAACGCGGGCTAGACCTGAACACGGACAAGGCAATCCTGGTCAACCGGTTTATTGAATAAACAGGGACTAGGGACTAGGGACTAGGGACTAGGGGCTAGGGACTAGAGGTTAGGGGCTAGAGGCTAGAGACCAGCAGGCACAAGCGGCTCTAACCCCTAGCCCCTGCCCCCTAGTCCCTGACCCCTAGTCCCTGACCCCTAGTCCCTGCCCCCTAGTCCCTAACCTCTAGTCCCTAGCCTCTAACCCCTAGCCCCTCACCATGCATTGTTTAGTCACCGGCGGGGCAGGGTTTATCGGCAGCCATCTGGTCGAGGCGCTGCTCGCGCGCGGCGATCGCGTGTCGGTCGTCGATGACGAATCGACCGGCTCGGTCGAAAACCTGGCCACCGTGCGAAACCATGCTCATTTGAGCTACACAAAAGGCACCGTGGCCGACGAGGAGCTCGTGCGGCGATTGACGGCCGAGGTGGACGAGGTTTACCATCTGGCGGCGGCCGTCGGCGTGCGGCTGATCGCGCAGCAGCCCATTCGCACGATCGAAACGAACATCTACACGACCGAGCTGATCCTGCGACGGCTCGGCGAGTTGATCGACGCCGGCCGCTCCGTGAAGTTCTTCATGGCCAGCACCAGCGAGGTCTACGGCAAGAACCCGAAGCCGGTATGGACGGAAGAGGACGACATCGTGCTGGGCGCAACGACGCGGCCGCGATGGTCGTACGGGGCGTCGAAGGCGATCGACGAGTTTCTGGCGTTGGCCTACTGGCGCGAGCGGCGGCTGCCGGTGGTCGTCGCCCGGTTGTTCAACGTGGTGGGGCCGCGTCAGACCGGGGCCTACGGCATGGTGTTGCCGCGGCTGGTCGACGCGGCATTGGCCGGCGGCCCGCTGGTGGTTCACGACGACGGCCGGCAGCAGCGGAGCTTCGCCCACGTTTCCGACATCGTGCGGATGATTCTGGCCCTGATGCAATGTCCCGCGGCCGTCGGCGGCGTTTGCAACATCGGCAGCGACCAGCCGGTGAGCATTTTGGAGCTAGCGCAACGGGTGATCGCGGCGGTAGAGGAGAGGGGAGAGGGGAGAGGGGAGAGGGGAGAGGGATCTTCGTCTTCCGCCATCCCGCTGCCGACTGCCGACTGCCGACTGCCGACTTCACTGGGCACTGAAGTGCCCAGCCCCCTCCCCTCTCCCCTCTCCCCTCTTCCCTCTCCACTTCGGATCGAGTTCCAAAGTTACACCGAAGCCTACGGTGCTGACTTTGAGGACTGCCGCCGCCGCGTGCCCGATCTGTCGAAGCTGCGGCGGTTGACGGGCGTTCAAGCCCGGTACGGACTCGACGACATCATCCGCGAGTTGGTCGCCTGGAAGCGCGGGCAGGCCGCAGGCAGGATGACGTGACGAATTGGAGTTTTGTAGGAGGCGACTCCTGTCGCCGATTGCGGCGCCATCAATGCTTCGATCGGCGACAGGAGTCGCCTCCTACAATTCCGACGAGCGGAGCCGCCTTCACTTGCCGGACTGCTCGATGCGGTACAGATGCGTTTTCGTCCGCAGAAACAGGGCCTTGCCGGCCACCGCGGGCGAGGCCAGAAAACCCTGATCGAGCTTGTTGACCGCCAATTCCTTGTACTTCCGTCCGGCGGCGATCACGGTCACCGGGCCGTCGTCGCTGAAGAAATAAACGCGGCCGTCGGCGGCAATCGGCGAGGCCTCGTAGTTTCCGCTCAACCGATGCCGCCACACGTTCTTGCCGGTCTTGGCCTCGACGCAGGAAATGATGCCGCTGTCGTTGATCATGTAGATCAGATCGCCGACGATTGTCGGCGACGGCATGAACGGCACGTTCTTGTCGAGCTTCCAAGCAACGTGGCTGTCGGTCACGTTGCCGTGTCCGTCGGGCCGCACCGCCCAAATCTGCTGCGACGCCCCGGTGTTGACCAGAACCAGGCCGAAACAGAACAGCGGGCGCGAGGTGTTCGAGTAGGAGTTCACATCGGGCCGCACCTTCCACAATTCCTTGCCGTTGGCCGGATCGTACGAGATGGTTTCGACCGCGCCGGTGCAAACCAGTTGCCGCCGGCCGGCGAAGTCGATCAGCAGCGGCGTGCAGAACGCCTTGCGGAACTCGTCGCCGCGGTCTCCGTAGTCGGTCGAGCGTTTCGTTTTCCAGACCGGGTCGCCCGTCTTCTTGTCGAGCGCGATGACGTACTGCCTGTCTCGGCCGTCCATTTGCAGAATGATCAGATTGCCGGCCATCACGGGCGACGAGCCCGGCCCGACCGCGTGATCGCAGGGGAAGTCGCGGCGGCTCCAGAGCGACGTCGCCGGTGCCCGTATCGACGCAGGCGGTTCCGATAGGAGCCGAAATTCGCGTAGAATCGCCCCTTTTCGATGAGCGGCGTGGGCGAGGCGTAGCTGTTCATCGGGGCGATAAACGGCGGCTTCTCGTTGCGGAACAGGCGGATGTCGTGCAACACCTTGCCGCGTGTCGCGGTCGACGCAAACGGCATACAGCTCGATCCCGTCCTCGGTGGCGGTCGTCATCCACACTTGATTGCCCCAGATGACCGGCGAAGACCAGGCGCGGCCGTGAATGGCGGTCTTCCACTTGATGTTCTCGCTTTCGCTCCAGCGCAGCGGCAGTCCGCGCGAGTCGCTCACGCCGTTGCCTTCCGGGCCGCGAAACTGCGGCCAGTTCTCGCCGGCTTGGGCCAGAGCGAATTGCAGAACTACGATTACGAATGAGAGGGCGCTTCGCATGGATCAACAAGCCTCTTTGCGATCGTCAAGGGAAGCAATTCGACATATCGATTGCACGGCGGGTGGCACGCCCTGAAAGGGCGTGGATCGCCGGCTGCCACGCCCTTTCAGGGCGTGCCACCCCGCGTCATTCATTATCCGCCACCTTCTCCGCCATTGCCAGTCGCTCGGCCACGGGCGGGTGGCTATGGAACAATAGCACGTCGAGCCAATGCGGATTAGGGTCGTCCTTGTTCAGTTTGGCCAGCTTGCGAAACGCCGACAGATAGGCGTCTTTCAGACCGGTTCGTTCCAGGGCGTAGCGGTCGCTTTGGCGCCTCGTATCGCCGGCTCACGGCGTTTTGCAGCGGCTCCATCAACATGGCGAACACCGTCAGGATGAACAACACGAACGGCATCGTGTCGACCGGCATGTGGGCATAGTCGGCGCCGCGGGCCGCCCAGACGACCAACAACCGATCGCACACCCAAAAGCCCGCCGTGCTGTAAAGCAGACCGGCCACGATCATCTTGCGAATGTGGCGATGCACGTGATGCCCGATCTCGTGAGCGAAGATGACTTCGATTTCGTCGGGCGAGAAGCTGTTTAGCAGCGTATCGCCCAGCAGCACGCGGCGGGTGCGGCCCAAGCCGGCCAGCATGGCGTTGGCCTTGACCGTCTCCTCGCTTAGGTCCATGCGATAGACGCCCTCGATCGAAAGGCCCGTGCCCGCGGCGAGCCGGGCCAGCCGGTCGGACAGCTCGGGGACGTCGAGCTTTTCGATGCGGTAGAACAGCGGCAGGATCAGCACGGGCGCCAGTTGCCCGAGCACGATGCTTACGACGAAGAACGCCGCCGCCGCCGCCAGCCACCACCAGCCGCCGGTTAGCCAAATCAGCCAATACAGCCCCAAGACCAACGCCAGCGAAAACGCCACGGCCAGCAGATTCCGCTTCAAGTATCGCCACAACCAGCGGCCGAACGTCTGCGTGCTCATCTTGAACTGATGTTCCAGCAGATGCCCGGAGTAAAATGACAATGGGAAGGAAACGGCGATATGAATGGCCATGACGACAAGGAACAACGCCGCCAGCCGCAAGGTCCAGTTGCCTTTCAACAGCGGGCCGGTCTGTTGCAGCCATTGGTCGATCGGCCGGGCCAGGAGGAAGGCCGCCACGGCCAGGTAGCACACGTCGAGGGCTTTGTCGGCCACCGCGCAGCCCAACTCCAGGCGACCGTAATGCTTCGCCTCGGCCCGCTCGCCCGCACTCATGCCGACGCCGTCGGCGGCCTCCGCTGGAGCAGGCTCGTCGGAAGGTATTGGATGTTCGTCTGACAAAGCTATCGTCTCAACGGTTCATTGCTTCGCAGGTCGCCAACATTGTAGGGTGGACTTTAGTCCGCCACATGTGGCGGACTAAAGTCCACCCTACATTGGTTGTCGGCCCGGCGTTGGCAACCCGAGATGCTATAGCCGGCGACCTTGTTCACCGCGGAATGCCGAAACCTTCCGCCCAAAAACGCGGCGAACAAGTCCGCCGGCTAAACGACGTACCCGGGCTTCTTTCTTGCCGGTCAACGAATTGCACGCACTCAGGGCGTCAGCATCGCTTTGCGGACGGCATCCAAATCGACGCCCAATGTCTCCTTGGCGAGTTGGCGAAGGGTGTCCATATCGGCCTTGATGTGGATCGTGCGGTGGCTGTGCGAAAGCGATTCGCCGGTCTTCAACACCGACGCCGGCGCCAGCGATTCGATCTCGTAGAAGTTGCTCGACGGATTGCCCAGGTCGTTCGGGCCGTCGTTGTACGAGTTGGCCACGTCGCCGTTGAACGGATGCTCTTGCGGCACCTTCCACAGATTGTTCAGGTAAATGTGCTTCGTCGGATCCTCAGGCATGGTGAAGTTCACCAGCGTCAGCACGCCCCCTTCGAAGTCGATCGAGCCGAGCACGTTGCGGGCACGCTTTTGCGAAGTGCCGATCTTCGAGCGGTACTTGCCGTCGGCGCGGAAGAGCACGGCCTCGGGCGTGACCTTCAGCCGGTCGGCCGGCACCTTGCCGAAATAGCTCGACTCGACCACCGGCCCCAGTTCGTCCTCCGAGCCCGGCTTGTAAGGAACCATGATGATCGTCTGCGGCCCGACGTTCATCATGCCGAGAATCCAGATCGAGCAGAGGCCCTTCTCCTTCGAGAAATCCTCGCCGCGATTGGTGATCTTGTTGGTCGTCTCATAGGCGACCATCTTCACGCCGGGCTGGGCGGCGATCTTGGCGGCGGCCGCGCCGAAAAGGGTCTCGAAATCGTCGCCCGAGAGCAGATGCACCTTGCGGCTGACGTCCAAAGAGAACTGCGTCTCGGCGGTGTTCTCGAATTTCATCTGCACCAGCATTTCGACGGAGTTCTTCGTGGCCGAGGCGACTTTCCAAGCGCCCACGTTGAACGCCGGCGGCGTAAACCAATTCGCCAACTCCTGCTTCACGCCGTGCTTGAACCAGAGGCTGTACTGTCCGCCCTCGGGGCAAAGCCACATCCGTTCTTCGGCGCCGAGGTTGTTGAAATGCGGGCTTTCCTCGCCCTTCTTGATGTAGCCGCGGTTGAGGAAGCCGAAGCTGGTCCCCTTGGGCCCGTCGCAAGTCGAAGTCATCACTCGCCCCTGCCACTCCGGCGTGACGGCCACGCGAGCGCCGTCATCGTTGGTCAATTCAATCACTTTGGTATGCTTGGCAAGAAACTCTCGATCTTCCGCGTAGGACATGGCTTTTCCTTTCTGCTTTTCGGCTTGGGCTGTGCCGACCGCCAATGCGATCAGCGCAAGAGAGCATAGACAGCATGTGACTTTGGCGAGACGTGGCATGGCGAAGACTCCAAAGAAGGACTTGGCGGGCCGCCCGACAACGGCAACCCAACTTCCATAGAATAGCAGTCGGCAGGGGCTCTGACCAGCCCCGGCACACCTACGATGAGCAAGCCCGCAGTCCATCGCAAAACACCCGAAAACTGTGGGAGGTATTTCGATTGGGCACCATAAACTGCGATACTCGTTGGGCAACCTCGACTTTCGGCATACGGCCGACGTAGTAACCCGCCTTGCGGAGAAGGCGGTCCAGCATTTCCCAGGCGCCGCCGGCAACAGCATCGGGATCTCGATAGCGTTTTTGCTTGTTTAGGTTTGGAGAGATTCTTGGATAGGCTTGCCGTAAGGCAGCAACGTCGCCGAAGAACCATGCCTCCAGTTCTTCAATAGCCATACGGTTGACTACCTGGAATCGCCCATTACGAAAAGGCGACGATTTCGTGGCCAGCCCAACATTGTTGGCAGCATTCTCCAATTGCGCTTTCAATGTTCGGCAATCTCGCATGTCGCGGTCCACGAGCACAACAACTCGCCAATCGGGAGGAAGCCACGCACGATAACTTCTCAGCCGCTTGGGTAGTTGAGCGAGAAGGTTTTGTTTGCCTCGAAACACATGAATCTGGTGTGATGTGTTGGCTCCCAATATCCTGGGAAGCAACGTCACGAGTGCTGCTTCAGCCGACGGCTCCTCGACAAGAACTTCAAGATGCATGGCCTTGCGCCCTTGGCTGAATATTCTGACCGAAATCAGTCGTCATCTAGACAGATCATCCTGTCCGGTGGAGCGAACTCGTCACCTTTCGGCTCCGGCGACACGGATGATTGCTTGGCGGACTTCGGCCCACCTGCGTTCGTCAAGGGATCCCCAACATCGAAGTACCCCTCCATCCACAGTTGTCCCAACAACGCTCCGTCGTTCACAAATTCGCTGACGCCTTGCATATCGGATGCCCGCTTGGCCTGAGCATATCCATTGCTGTCACGATACAGCACCCACAACTGATCGGGGTGCAGGGCGTTGACGAAGTATGGCGAATGAGTAGTGACGAGGACTTGGGACACTTCTGACGCTTTTTGGCACTCCTCAGCTAGTCCCCACAACAACCGTGGATGCAACTGGTTTTCCGGCTCCTCGACGCCGATCAGTTGCGATGGCTTCGGATCATAGAGTAAGGTCAGATATGCCAACATTTTTAGTGTGCCGTCAGACGCGAATTTTGAGAGGATTGGCCGGTCAAAGGGCGCATCCTTAATCTGTAGCAGCAACCTCCCGTCCGCCAGAATATCTACCTGAATTTTGTCTAAGCGAGGAACACGTTCCGAAAGGGTCTTAAGGATTCTCCCCAGTTCATCCGCATGTTGTTCCTTGAGGTATTGAATGACATTGGGGAGATTATCACCCGTCGCCGACAGGCGTTCTTGCGGCCCCGCCTCAGGAATTCCCCGCGTCGAATCGGCTGTAAGGTAGGAGAGATGCCAGTCGGTAATGAAGCGTCGCAACGCGCTGACGCGAGGATGCTTGGCGAACTGTCCCAGTGTGTTCACGGCCAATAGCTCGTTCGATTCCAGCGCCTCGGAGACGCGAGCATCCTGCTCATCGGGCAGCTCGCCAGTAGTAACGCGGCCGCTGCCGTTTTCAAAGTCCAGGAAACGGAACGGCCGCCCCCGGCTGCCTCGCTTCCACTGAAGCCATTCTTGGGCTACAAAAGGACCCTTACGGGCGTCTTCGTCTATCGCCAAGTGATACGTAATCACCGGCATACCAACTCTCTCCCTATACTTGAGCTCGACAACAATGGCGCCCTCGCTTCCACGTGTGCGAAGTTCTTTCGAAGCGCCCCCGCTTATCCCATGCTCGACGCAGCCCAGAAGTAAAGCACTCGGAAAGAAACGCGAATACGTCGAAAACCGTGGATTTTCCACTGCCATTTGGCCCCAGGAGAACCGTCAATGGCGTGACCTTCCTGATCTCGAGGTCTCGCAGTGCCCGATAATTCTGCACCCGCAGGTATTCAATGCGTGGAACCGAAGGTCTGCTTGACTTGGTGTAATCCATGCGGAGTCCTCCGAGGTTCTGCACGAAATTCGAGGTTCAGTAGAACAATAGGCTAGCACACTGGTATCTGCAAGGGAAGCACCCCCCGCAATGAGCACAGTCGCCTAGAACGGCGATCTTACGGATGCAGGTATCTCCTCCCCGCGGACGAGATCCTCGAAGGTCTGCCGGCGGCGGACGAGATGGGGCTGGCCGGCGTCGATCAGCACTTCGGCGGCCAGGGGGCGGGAGTTGTAGTTCGAGCCCATCGCGAATCCGTACGCCCCGGCGCACTCGATCACCAGCAATTCGCCCACTTTCGCCTCGGGCAAGCGGCGAGTGGAAACGAAGCCGCCCTCCTCCTGTGTGAAGATGTCGCCCGATTCGCAGAGCGGCCCGCCCACGATCACCTCCTGCTCCGGCCGGTGCATGTCGCCGTCGGCCGGCACGACCGACATCGGATGGTATGCGCCGTAGAGGATCGGCCGGGCGAGATTGTTGAAGCCGGCGTCGAGCAGGTAGAACGTGTTGTCGTCTTGCCGCTTGATCGCCCGAATCTCGGCCACCAAATACCCGCTCTCGGCCACAAGATATCGCCCGGGCTCGATTTCCAATCGCACCGCGTGGCCGAAGCGATCTTCAAGCCGTTTTCTCGCGGCATCGCATTTTGCGAAGTAAGCGGCCAGATCGACGTAGGTGTCGCCGGGCTGGTAGATTATCGGCAGGCCGCCGCCGACGCTGATCGAGCGCACCGATGGGCCGACCTCGGCCGCGGCTTTTTCCAGCGCCCCACAGACCTGCGAAAGGTGCTCCAGATCCGTGCCCGAGCCGATGTGAACGTGCAGCCCCGTGACCGACAGATGATAGCGGTGGGCGCGATCGAGGCACTCGCCGATTTGCGTGTACCAGATGCCGTGCTTCGACTGCTTTCCGCCGGTGTTCGTTTTCTGGCTATGCCCGTGGCCGAAACCGGGGTTCACCCGCAGCGTGACGTCTCGGCCCGACGCCCGCGAGCCGAACTGGTCGATCATGTCGGGCGAGCCGCAATTGACGTGGACGTTGCGATCGACGCACAGATCGAGCCCCTCGGCGGTGAAGACGTCGGCCGTATAGACGATCGGCGGCGGGTCGCCCTCCGGCGGGAAGCCGGCGATCAGAGCGCGGATGATCTCGCCCTCGCTAACTGTATCGACCAGCGCACCGGCGCGACGAACCAGATCGAGAATCGCGATATTGGAACATGCCTTTTCGGCGTAGCGAATCACGTCGAAGGCCGCCAGATCGGCGATGCGGCGGCGGATCATGGCAGCGTCGTAGACGAACGTGGGCGTTCCAAAACGTCGGGCCAACTCGGCAACCGAGACGTCGGCGATGTGAGTGCGTGAAGTGGGCATGGCCTTCTTGTTGGAGCCGCCTGGGAATCACTGTAGGGTGGATTTCAATCCGCCTCGAATCCCGCGTCCAGTTTCGAGACGGATTGAAATCCGCCCTACAGTGAGCAGTTTATTGCGGTGCGCATTTAGCGTTCGCGGAAGGTGATTCGCCCCTTGGTCAGGTCGTAGGGGGAGAGTTCCACCCGAACCCGATCGCCCGGCACGATGCGGATGAAGTGCTTTCGCATCTTGCCGGCGACGTGCGCAATGATGGTATGACCGCTTTCAAGCTGCACCCGAAACCGGGTATTGGCCAGGGCTTCGGTCACATTGCCCTCGACCTCGATGGCTTCTTCCTTTTTCCCCATACATCACCCACAAGAGGGGCCCCTGACCCAATAGCATCGTTCAGAATCCCCTTATCTTACCATTTTCCTGTTGGGCGTCTAGTCGGGGGAGAAGGTGTCCAGGACCGATTAGTTTTCACATTTACGTGACCCGGCGATCTTGCCCGTGGCCGAAAAACACGGGCAAGATCGCCGTGCTGCGTCAAAGTGTTTTATGCAGCGTGAACAATTGCTCAGCCCTTCCACCCCCCTTTTCACTCTCGCTTTCCAAAACCAAAACGAGGTAGAATTGGCAATCCGCGGTGCCACTTCCGAGTGTCTCCATTGCGATAGACTCCATGTCCAGCCCTCCGCCTCCCACGCACCGCCCTTCCGCCGTCCCCTGCCGGGAACTGACGCTGTTCGATTCGACGTGCATCATCGTGGGGATCATCATCGGGGCGGGTATCTATCGCAGCAGTCCCGATGTGGCCAGGCTTGCACCGAACGTGACGTGGCTGATCGGGTTGTGGCTCTTGGGCGGGCTGCTTTCGCTTGATCGGCGCCGTCTGCTATGCCGAACTGGCCACGGCCTATCCCAAGGAAGGGCGGCGATTACGTCTACCTTACCCGCGCCCTGGGCCGATCGGGTCGGGTTCCTGTTCGCCTGGTGCCAGCTTTGGATCGTTCGGCCCGGCTCGATCGGCGTAATGGCCTTTGCTTTCGCCGAATACGCCAATCGGATTTGGCCGCACGCCGAAGGCGAGAAGGCGCGCCTACGTGTTGGTGGCCTATGCCGCCGCGTCGATCATCGTTTTGACCGGGGTCAACATCCTCGGCGTGCGGGAAGGCAAATGGACGCAGAACGTGTTGACCGCGGCCAAAGTCGTTGGGACTGGCGGCGATCGTGGCGGTTGGTTTCACCCATCGCCGCGCCCGAAGCGTCGCCGCCGCCCGCCGCGTCATCCGGCCTATCGCTTTCCGACTTCGGCCTGGCCATGGTTTTCGTGCTGTTCACGTATGGCGGTTGGAACGAGATGGCCTTCGTCAGCGCCGAAGTGAAAGAGCCGCGAAAGAACATCCTGCGGGCGTTGTTGATCGGCACGCTGGCCGTAACGGTCGATCTACGTGCTTGATGAATCTGGCGTTTGTCTGTCGCCTTGGGGCTGCCAAAGCACGGGCCACACCACCGTGCCGCCGCCGACGTGCTGAGGCTGGGGATCGGGCCGTGGGCCGGAGCAGGCCATTAGCGTGCTGATCTGCATTTCAGCCCTGGGGGCCATCAACGGACAGATCTTCACCGGCTCGAGAATCTACTACGCGATGGGCAACGACCACCGGCTCTATGCCTGGCTCGGCCGCTGGAACGCCCGCCGCGGCACGCCGGTCTGCTCGCTGCTGATTCAAGGGGCGATCACGCTTGGCGTTGTCCGTATGGTTCGGTCTGACGACGGAATGGGTTCGAGAGCATGGTCAAATTCACCACGCCCGGCTTCTGGTTCTTCCTGGCGTTGGTCGGTGTGTCGGTGTTCGTGTTGCGCAGCCGCGATCCCAAGATCGAGCGTCCTTATCGCGTGCCGGGCTATCCGCTCACTCCGATCCTCTTCTGCCTCTCTTGCAGTTTCATGGTCTACAGCAGCGTGGCGTATGCCGTCGAGCATCGCAGTTGGGAGGCGATCTGGTCGATCGCCATCCTGCTGGTGGGCGTGGCCATGAGCTTCTACAGGCCCCATTCCATCCCGCCGGGGCAGTCTGATTTTGAGGATTGTTCGGGATGACGCGGCAATCGCGCGGGCAATCCGCGTGGGAATAATGCCGCGAACCGTAAGCTACAATTATCTCGGATTGGCGTGGCACCATTAAGGATTGCGCGATGATCGACTCCGTTCTGCATAACTCCCCAATGACCGCCGCGGCGGTGGCGACGGGGCTGCGCCCCTACTCCAAGCGGCAGCAGGTGATGCAGGAATTGATGGGCGATAGCGACCTGCTGCTGAAGAACCGCCTGGAAGTCCGGCACTTGATGACGCACAATCCCGTGACGATCCAGCCGTCGGCGACCATCGAGGAGATGACGAAGTTGATGACCGACCTGCGGCTGCATCACTTGCTGGTGTGCAACCGCGCGGGCGATCTGGTGGGAGTCGTCAGCGACCGCGATCTGCGGCCGACGCACGGCGTAACGGCCCAGCAGGTGATGAGCTATCCGCCCATGACTTGCACGTCCGACACGCCCGTTACCGAGGCCATCACCTTCCTGAGAAACGAGAACATTTCCTGCCTGCCGGTGGTCGACCATGGCCAGCTCTGCGGCATCTTGACCACCAGCGATCTTGTGTTGACGCTGCAATGCACGCTGCAATTGTCGATGCGGATGGCGCAGGTGCTGCAACAGAATCTGATCTGGTCGCAGGAACTCGACAAGATCGTCGCGTCGCTGGACGGTTCTCTGACCGCCGCGGAGCTGGCCGAGCGCGATCGTGGCCGCCCGCCGGGCGATTCGCCAGGAAATGCAAGATCTCATTAACGTGGTCGATCTGCATACCGATAGCCTGACCGGCGTGAGCAACCGGCAGGAATTGGAGGAAATCCTGGGCATGTTGCTGGCCGTGAAAACTCGCTACGAGCGGCCGTTCTCCCTGGCAATCGTGAGCGTCGACCATTACGAACGCATTCGCGAGAACTGCGGCGACGCCGTGGTCAAGCCGCTGTTGAAGGCCGTGGCCCGGGTCATCGACGACCACGTCCGCACGAGCGATTTTGTCGCTCGCTGCCGCGACGACGCCTTCGCCGTGGTGCTGACGGAAACCCGCTTGGCCGACGCCGAGGGCTTCCGACAACGCCTTCTTACCACCGCCCACGAAAACTCGACGCTCGATATCGAGCTGCGAATCACCGTTACGGCCGTCGAGGCCAAGGCGGGCGAAAGCGTGGCCGAACTGCTGGCTCGCGCGGAAGTCACCATCTGAAAAAGTCCGCCGAATCGCGGTGACTCACAGCGATCGCCACTCGGGCAGGCTGTACTTCTCGGCCACAAGCTGCGCCGTGCGGCGATCGGGCCAAGAGACGCGGGACTCGCCGGCGGCGAAGGCTTCGACCAACGCTTCCCGGATCGCTTCCGGCCGCAACGGCAAATTGGTTACGAAGCTCTCGTGCGGACGGCCTTCTCGATAGTCCGGCATCCGCGGCGGCATCGCCAGGCAACGCTCGACCAGCTCCAGCGGGAAGTCGTAGAGCAATGTGCCGTGATAGAGGAGATGATCGCGGCGGCAAACGGGCGCTGTTGCCCGAAAACTTCCGGCCGCCGATCGGCCAAATCGCTTGTGCCTTGGCATTCGATGTCCGGCACAAGAGCCCCGAGCGCGGCGGCCAGCGTGCCAAGCACCCAGCGATGGGCTTCGCTGAGAATCCGCAACTGCGGGCGGAGCCGATAGCTCGAGCACCAGGGCATACATCAAACAGCCCGGCCCGGCGACGATCGCCGCCCCGCCGCTTGGACGGCGCAACACGGGAATGCCCACCTTGCGGCAAGCGTCGAGCCGCACCTCGACGCAGAACTGCGATGATCGCCCCACCACGACCAGCGGCTGCGGCGACTCCCAAATCCGCAGTGTCTCGTCCGGCGCTTCGCTCGCCTCGGCTTCGTCCAGCAGCGCCTCGTCCAAGGCCAGATTCTCGACGGCCGTCGGCAACGTGAGTTCAAGGTATCGCATGGAAGTCCCGGTCCCGATACGAGACGCTTATCGCTCAAACAGCGACCGCGGCAGTTCCGATTGACGAATGATCGAACGCAGCGTGCCAATGCGCAATTTGGAATGATCGGGCACGGGAATGGTGATCGTGGTGCCCTGCGACTGCTTCTGCATCACCATGTGGCTGCCGCGGCGGCGGACTTCGGCAAAGCCGTGCTCGCGAAGAATCTGGCATACGTCCTGACCAGACCACACGCCCAGCCTAACCAACCGACACCTCCAGCCGAGTCACAAACACCTCGGAATGTTGGCGCCGTTGTATCTCTGATGAATCGGCAGTTTCCAGAAATAGGGAGACCGCTTCCGCAAGGTTGTGCCTGGCTTCCTCCACCGTGTCGCCTTGACTGGCGACGTCAAACTCCGGGCAGAGGGCCACATACCCATCGCCCTCTCGCTCGACCAACGCAGTGAATTCGTGCAAGGTCTTCATTGTTCGCTCCCCGCCCGGGCCGACGACTGAACGCCAATATCAGTGTACTCCTCCCCAATGCCTGTGACAATGCCGATGCGAAACCACTTGACGCCCCAAGCCAATCACAGAAATGATTGTGTCTGGTTCCGCCTGAAGGCGCAGCGTTGGGTCCGTTTATTCCGCCTGCGTAAACCTTAACGCCCGCCGTCTCGCATCGCGCAGTTTGGAGAAATTGGAGAACAAATAGGTGTCGGCGAGGGACGCGAAAAACTTGAAAATTCTTGCCGGGTCTAAACTACGCTGCGTATTATACTTGTGGATCAATCTTGCGCCGACTGCTAGAGGAACCATTTGCCGTTTCGCCAAAAATCTGGCAGACTCATTTGGAGAGTTATAACCTATGGTTGAGGTAGCCGCCGTCTGGCGACGGCGGACTTTCCACATTGGGGGATAAACCATGAACGCCGTTGTTCGTCGGATATTGGGTGTGTCGCTCTTGATGGCGGCTGCTGCGCCGGCTTTGGCTCAGGAAGCCTGTCCAACGTCGTGCCAAACCTATCGCCTCGAGTATCAAACCGTGTGCGAACAGCACCAGGCGACGGCCTATCGCATCGAATATGAAACCGTATGCGAGCAGCATCAGGTGACAAGCTACAAACCCGTCTGGGAGACGGCCGTCCGCGAGAACCGATACACCGTCGCCCGGCCCGTGACCGAAACCGCGATCCGCGAAGAATTCTACACCGTGCAGCGGCCGGTGTACGAAACCGCCGAGCGCGAGGAGAGCTATACCGTATTGAAGCCGGTCTACGAGACGGCCTATCGAACCGAGTGCCGCACCGTCTACCAACCGGTTACGACTTGCCAGACGCAATACGTCGATCAAGGCTGTTTCGTCGATCAGGTCGTGCTGAAGCCCAGTTGGCCTGCGACGCGGCTCACCTGGCAGCCGGCGTCCTCGGCCGTCGATCCGTTGACCGGGCAAACGGTCTTTCGGCGGGCGGGGTTGTATTGGACGCAAACGCCTGGCGGCAGCTACGAAGTCCAGAAGGTATGGCGTCCGAACGTCGTCGCCCAGCAGGTGCAGCAGACCAGCTACGTGCCGCAGACGGTTACCCAGCAGGTTCCGATGCAGGTGTGCAAGTACATGCCCGAGCAGGTCGTTCGCAAGGTGCCGGTGCAGGTGTGCCGGATGGTGACCGAACAGCAAGTGCGGAAGATTCCGGTGACGACCTGCAAGATGGTTTACGAAGAGCGGGTGGAACCGGTGCAGTATCAGGTTTGCCGAATGGTTGCCGAACAGCAGACGATCAGCGTGCCGCGCACAGTCGAGAAGCGAATTCCGGTGACTTACACGTACACCGTTCCGCGGGTGGTCTGTTATCGCGTGCCGCTGGACGCCTGCGGCAACCCGATCGTCGCCCCTTCATGCGAGACGGGCACGGCGATCGTGCCGACGTTGCCGCAAACGCCGACGCCGACAATGAAGCGCAATGCCGCCGACGAAAAGCCGGGGCTGGGTGATTCTGACGCC
This sequence comes from uncultured Planctomycetia bacterium, assembly GCA_963719005.1. Lineage (GTDB taxonomy): Bacteria > Planctomycetota > Planctomycetia > Pirellulales > Thermoguttaceae. Next base: position 155,280 of record CAVRAR010000005.1, on the reverse strand, counting down.
GCCATGCCGGGGCCCATCGACGACGAAGCGAAGCCGCCGGTGAAGGAAAAGCCCTTGACAAACGTTCCTTCGATGAAGGACTCTACGAAGGAGAGCCCCTACGGTCCGCGAACGTAAGGGGGGACTCTTCTTGTTGGGGAGGGCGCGATGCTTAAAGAGAAAGTGCAGCAAGTAGTCGGTGAGTTGCCCGAGGACGTTGACGTCGATGCGCTCGTGGAAAAGTTGTACCTTCTTGAAAAAATCGAGTTGGGTGAGCGGCAGCTTGCCGAAGGAAAGGGCGTCTCCCACAAAGAGGCCAAGAAGCGGCTGGAAAAATGGCTCAAGTGATCTGGACGCCCAAGGCTCTCGATGACTTGGAGAGTCTTCTCGATTATATTTCCCAGGATGCACCGGCTGCTGCCCGCCGTTTCGCCCAGAAGCTCGTCTCACGAGTCGAATTGCTTGTGGATCATCCTCTTTTGGGTGGCTATGTAGCGGAAGACTCAAGCCACACCTACCGCGAGATTCGGCAAGGCAACTATCGCGTCCTCTATCGAAGCGATGCCCAGGCGGTGTATATTGTGGCGATCCATCATGCCGCTCGCTTGCTCGACACCGCGGGCTTGGGGTAGCGCGATGTGCCGCTGCTTCGCAGAAGCAGTGCTCGATCAAACGAAAGGGGACGGAGGAGGTTGTCGGGAGAGCACCTTCCATTCTGTAGGAATTCGTCCTGACAACCTCTGTCCCCTCGCTCCGCCTCGATTAACGCCATGCCTGCCGAAAACTCTTCCGACATTCTTCAGGGCAAGCGCCTCGCCTTTGTGGGCAAGCTGGCCAGCATGGCAAAGCGCGATGCCGCGCAATTGGCCCGCCAACACGGGGCGATCGTGCTGGAGAAACCCGACGCGTCCGCCGCTCTCATCGTCGTCGGTGAGGAGGAATTCCCCCTGCCTGCCACCGGCGATCAGAACGACTGGTTCGACGACGAAACGCGGCGGAGGGCCGAAGAGGGGACGATCGAAGTCATCACCGAAACGCAGCTTTGGCAGCGGCTCGGGCTGGTCGATTCGCAGCACGACATCCACCGGCTGTACACGCCCGCCATGCTGGCCGATCTGTTGCGGGTGCCGGTGGCGGTGATCCGCCGCTGGCATCGCCGCGGCCTGATCGTGCCGGTGCGCGAGGTGCGGCGGCTGCCGTACTTCGACTTCCAGGAGGTGGCCACTGCCCGGCGGCTGGCCGAACTGCTGGCCGCCGGCGCGTCGCCCCGTGCGATGGAGAAGCAGCTTGGGGCTTTTGCCCGCTATCTCCCGGACGTCGCCCGGCCGCTGGCTCAGCTTTCGGTCATCGTGCAGGGCAAGGAGATTCTGCTGCGGCAAGGCGATGGCTTGCTCGAACCCGGCGGTCAGTTGCGGTTCGATTTCGACGCCTGGCAAGGCGAGCCCCCGCTGGTGGCGGAAAAGGGGACAGGTCCAATTTGCCGGAACGGCCCTTCGGGTGCTCCGCACAAATTGGACCTGTTCCCTTTTCCGCCGCCCGAGCATCTATGCCGCCTAGCCGCCGAACTCGAAGAGGACGGCCAACTGCCGGCCGCCGCCGACATGTATCATGCCGCGATGGCTGCGCTCGGCCCCAAGCCGGAAATCTGCTTCCAAGTGGCCGAGTTGCTTTACCGCCTCGGCGACCTTGGCGGGGCACGCGAGCGATATTACATGGCCATCGAGCTGGATGAAGATTACGTCGAGGCCCGCGCGAATCTCGGCTGCGTGCTGGCCGAGACGGGCCAGCACGATCTGGCGGTGGCCGCGTTCGAGGGCGCACTTCGCTATCACCCCGACTACGCCGACGTCCACTACCATCTCGCCCGCACGCTCGACGAAATGGACCGCCGCGATCAGGCCGAGGAGCATTGGCGGGCGTTCCTCGCCGAAGCCCCCGACAGCCCTTGGGCGGAAGAGGCCCGCGGGCGGCTGGGGCGATAACCGAAAGACGATTCATAGCAGGGCGAGGTCAGATTTCAAGAGCGGTTTTTGGGCCAGTCGCTCATCGCGAGTTGACGGACCGCACGTGTGAAAGGGAAGAGGGGAAACGGGGAAAAATGGGAATGACTGCGCAGGAGCGTCGACCGAGCAGCCATCTCCGCGGAAGTGACAGAAACGCCTGAGGAACCGGGGAAAAGACTCCCGACCCCTTTGTTCTTCTTTGTGTCTTTCTGTGTCCGGCTGCTACCGGCGCCAGCGCTCCACGAACTCGCAGAGCGACGAAGGAACCGCCACGTTAAGCCCAATGATTCGAGGTTCGTCGAAATCAGGGATATCAACGTCGAGGGTATGGGGATATCTCTTCTTGGCCCTCTTCTGCTGCTTATAGAGAAACTGCTCCGTGTAATCGTTCGTCCGCAACCGATAAACTATCTCGTTTTCGCACTTCCTGCAATTCCCATCGATACGCTTCGACACAATTATCCGAAAAGCTGGTCCTAGCACCTCGACCTGCCGAGCCACTTCCTTCTCCCTTGCATCGTCTGTCTCAAGATAGCAACCACCTAGGAACGGCTCCAGCTTAAGTGGCCACCAATACCACCCCTTACAGAACTCCGCCCATTCCCGTTCGAGGCGGCCTGCAATCCCACCTTTCCCATACCGGCCGTCACCCTTTCCAACGTAATGAACCAAATACTCTCCCCTATGCTCGATACACCATAGGTACACACCGAAATACGTAGGGGCCTCACCAATTTGGTGGAACCCTCTGACGTTGCACAGGGTAAACACCTCTCTCTCGAATTCAACGCGACACATCACGTGACCCCTGCAAGCAATGGCCGCTTACGCCCAACTCGGAGAAAGGGGGATGGGGCGCTTGCTGACACCCCAGAGTAAACGTGCGTGTCCCTCGTTCTCCGCGCGATAGACCATATCTTCACCTGGCCGAGAGGTGCTCCGCTTGAATCGGCCTGTATCGCATTCTTCTATGAAAACGTGGCTGCCCCGTTAACGGTTACGTCTGGTCGGCCCGGCTTCAAGGGCTTGTTTTGCTGGTAGCGGAGTGGATCAGCACATTGAAACCCTCTTGCTGAAAATGGCGGTCATTCGTCAGCACGTCTTCGATCCCTTCCGCATCCATCACGTTCATCGAGGAGCAATCGGTCAGGCTGTATTGCTTATCGGGCCTGTTCGAGAACCGGTCCAACGCTCGCAGGAAGGAACGCCTCGATTGCGGGATTACCTCAACGTCGGGGCTGTCGAGAATGTCTCTGACCGTTCGAACGGCCCTGGCCCGCATTCCGCTCCCTCTTTCGCAGAAGGCTGTTACGAACTCGCCGAGAACCTCGTCGGTCGTAACGAGGACGCAATCGACGACTTTTCCGCGCGCCTCCTTCGCGGCTCGCTCGTAGGAATCGTTCGGCTTGACAATTGCTATCCAGTAGAGTGTATCGGCGAAGACTTTTCGCATCACTTGGGCGTCCCGTAGATATAGTGGTCGAGATTTTCCGTCAGGTCTGGCGGCAACCGATCCCATTCCTCTTTGGACACATCGGCCCAAATGGCTCGCAACTTCTCCTCGATCGGCAGTTCGCTCGGTTCGCGTCGTTTCTCGGCTGCCGGCACTTCCACGCGAACTTCCGCGCCCTCCGGCAGAACAACCGCCTCCTCCAATTGAATCACGCCGCTTACCACGTGTCCTCGGTAGACCATATCTTCACCTCGCTGAGGAGATGCTCCGCTTGAATCAACCTCCGTTGTATTCTACTATGAAACCCATGAAACCATCAAGTGACCGGTAACCGTTCACGGGGACTGTCCCGGTTCTAGCGGCGAAGTCGGAGAAAATGGGTCTGTCCCCCTCGCGTCGGAAGGGGACAGGCACATTTTTCGGCCTGAAACAGGCCGAAAGATGAGCCAGTCCCCGGCCTGTCAACGGTTACGAGAAGGAGCGACAACATGATCGTGAAGAGAACAACGGGCTTGCTGCTGTGTGCGACGCTTGGCTTGTTCGGCGGTATGGCCGCAGGCGGGGACGGGCCTGCGTCGCCGGCGGCCGTCAGCGAGGCGCGGGTGCGGGAGTTCCGCGACCTGCGCTTCGGCATGTTCGTGTGCTGGTCGTTCAGCACCTTCTCGAACGTCGAGTGGACGCACGACGTCGGCAGCGTGGACTGGTTCAACCCCACCGGCTTCGACCCGGACCAATGGTGCGAAGTCGCAAAGACCGCAGGCATGAAGTACATCCTATTGCTCACCAAGCATCACGACGGCTTCTGCCTTTGGGACACCGCGACCACGGACTGGAAGGTCACCAAGAGCCCGCTGAAGGTGGACGTGCTACGGAAGGTGCGTGACGCCTGCGACCGGCACGGCATCAAACTGGCCTTGTACTTCTCGGAGGGCGACTGGACCTGGCCGGGCATGAAAAATGCCGAGCGAAAGAAGGCGCAATTGAAGGAGCTTTGCACGAGGTATGGCCCCGTCGAGTTCTTCTGGCTCGACTACGCCCAGGGCGATGGCGGCCTCGACCTTGCCGAAACAGTTCGCTGGATCAAGCAGTTCCAGCCGAACTGCTTCGTCGGTTCCAACGGCAACCGGCCCGGCGCCGATCTGCATGTCGGCGAGATGGGCGGGGGATTCCGGCTGGACGACGCGGCAAAGGCCAAGGGCTACCTTGCCGCGGAGTTCACCTATCCGATTCTCGGCGGGCGCGAGGAGGGCCGCTGGTTCTACACCATGCCCGAATGGGACCGTCGTGTCGTGCCGGCCGGGACAATCTACCGCGACTATCTCGCCGCCGTGCGCTCTGGCAACATCTTCTCACTCGACGTCGCCCCGGACCGTGCCGGCAGGATTCGCGCGATCGACGTCAAGACGCTTCGGGAAGTCGGCGACATGATTCGCAATCCCCCTCCGCCGGCCCTCTCGACCGGCAAACCGGCCAGGGCTTCCAGCGTCTGGGGCCCCGGCTTTGACGCCGCCAAGGCGTTCGACGACGATGACGAAACCCGCTGGGGAGCGGCCCTGGGGTCGCGGAGCGGGTGGCTCGAAGTCGACTTGGGAAAAGAGACCGAAATCGCTCGTGCCGTCGTTGCAGAAATAGGCTATCCCCGCACGCGGCAATTCGTCATCGAGTACAAGGCCGGCGACACGTGGAGACCACTGCATCGCGGCCGCACGATTGCCGGCCGTCAAACCTACGATTTCCCCGCGGTAAGCGCCCGTTATGTCCGCCTGAATATCCTCAGCGCGAGCGAAGTGCCGACGATCGAGGAGTTTCAGTTGTACGCGCCGAAGAAGTAGCGGCGACTCTGGGGAGAGAAAGGGGGGCACGCGCTTGCTTTGGGGCGTCAATCCCCTGTCTTGTCCCTTTATCTCCGCCCAGCAAGAGTCACTCGAAAAATCATGCCCGCCGTTCGCCCCCTTTCGCTTGAACACGGTTTGGCGTTACACTGAGAATCCGTTTCGTCAAGGGGCAGCCACAGTGCGAGGTTGACCAAATGCTCAAAGGTTATACGCTCCCGCTCACTCCCAAAGGCACGTCCAGTCTGGCTCCGATGCCGCCTTGGCATTATGTTGGCACCTGTTTGGCCGTCGAATACGAGGCTGATCCCGACGCCGTGGCGTCGTTCCTTCCGCCCGGTCTCGAGTTTCATTCTCCTCAATGTGCGGTGTATTTCTCCGATTGGCAATACGCAAGCGAGACGGGGGAAGAATACCTCGATCCGATTCGCAGCCAATACCACGAGATGATCCTCCTGATTTCCGCCGCCTTCCAGGGGAATCCGTGTGCCTATTGTCCGCTCATTTGGGTTGACCAGGATGTTGCCTTGATGCGAGGACTCACCCAGGGCTGGCCGAAACAAATCGGCTCGATTTGGATCACTCGGTCCTTTGACTTGCCATCCAAAGCCGGTCCGCTTGTTGGCCCCGGCGGCAAGTTCGGCGCCACGCTGGCCGTTAAAGATCGCCGCCTGATCGAAGCAACCGTAACGTTGCGGGAACAGGTGTCGCAACCGCCGACGCCGAACTTCGCCCGAGCCGTCAACGTTCGCCACTTTCCGGAACTGGTTGCGGGGCGACACGATTGCCCGGCAGTTCAGGAACTCGTGCAGTTGAAATCTCGTGATGTTCAGATATCGCCGATCTGGAAGGGCGAGGCTTCTCTCCAATTTTTCGACCATCCATACCTTGAACTGCCAAGCCTGCGTCCCGTGAAAGTTGGCGCCGGTTATCGTTTTTCGTGTGCCTTGACGGTCGATGATCTGACGCTGCTGCGTGACCTTCGCAGCAAGTAAGACACGAAAAAGACATGGTGTGGGAGAAAGGGGGACGGGCGCGCTTCTTTGGGGGCGTCAATAAATGCGCCTGTCCTCGGTAGACCATATCTTCACCTCGCTGAGGAGATGCTCCGCTTGAATCAACCTCCGTTGTATTCTACCATGGACCCCATGAGACCATCAACTGATCGCGTCAATCCCGCCGAAGCCTGCAACCGTTTTGAACAAATCGTGGAGTGGGAGCTGCGGCGCGGGATGCTGACCGGCGTCTCCGTGGCTTGGATCGACGACCAGCAGATCGTCTATTGGAAAGGATTCGGGCTGGCCGATCCAAAACGGAACCTTCCGACGCAGCCGGATACGGTTTATCGGGCCGGGTCGATCTCGAAGCTCTTTACGGCCGTGGCGGCGATGCAATTGGCCGAGCAGGGCAGGCTCGACATCGACCGCCCGGTGACCGATTACGCCCCGCAATTTCGCATCGTCATCCCGTTCGACGGCGCCCCGCCGATCACCCCGCGGCTGTTGATGGGCCATCGCGCGGGAATGGTCCGCGAATCGCCCGTGGGCGGATATTTTGATCCGAGCGAGCCGAGCTTGGACGCCGCCATTGCCAGCACGGCCGATTGCGTGCTGGTGCATCGGCCGGGGACGGTGACGAAGTATTCCAACATCGGCGCGTCGGTAAACGGCTGGCTGGTGGAGAAACTCACCGGCACGCCGTTTCCCAAATATGAAAAACAGCACGTTTTCGACCCCTTGGGCATGAGCCATTCCTCTTTCCTGCTCAACGACGAGGTGCGCACACGCCTGGCGAACGGACAAATGCGAATTGCCGACGGCCGCGGAGGATTTTGCGCCGCCGACGCCCCGCTGTTCGAGTTGGCGACGGTTCCCGCGGGCAATCTTTACACCACGGCCGAAGATTTGGCCCGATTCGTGATGATGCTCTGCGGCGGCGGTCGTGCTGGAGAGCGGCAGATCCTCCGTCCCGAGACGCTGCAACGGATGTTCCAATCGCAAGCCCCGCAAGACCGCCTCAGTTACGGGCTGGGCTTCGTCACGGGAAAGTTCCGCGAACACAAGACGGTCGGGCACATGGGCGCCGTCTACGGGTTTACGTCCTCGCTGCTGGTCGTTCCCGGGCAGAAGCTCGGCGTCGTAGTGCTTGCAAACGATGACATCGTCGCGGGAACGGTCACGAAGTTGGCGGAAGCGGCGCTAGACCTCCTGCTGCATCTCAAACTCGGCGAGCCGCTGCGGGAAGAAGAGGAGGTCGCCCGGCTGCCCGTCGAGCGACTGGCGGCCTACGCCGGAGATTATGAATCGGAGAGTTATTGGGCGCGGGTCGAAGTCCGCGGCGACCGGCTTTGGGCGAATGTTTCCGGGCAGGAGTTCGAGGTGGCGCCGGCCGGCGGCGACCGGTTCTGGGGCGACGGCCGCAACGCCGCCCACGTTGCCTGGGATTTCGAGCGGGACGCCGCGGGAGACGTGCAGGGCTTCACCGCGTTGTTCCAGCATTTTGCCCGCGTCGATCCCGCCGCGGTCGCGGAGATTCCCGCCGCCTGGAATGATTTTCTCGGCTCCTACGGACCGAAGTTCATTCCGCTGGTGGTTTCCGTCAAGCACGGCCACTTGTACGCGATGACGGAGAACATGTTCGACTACCGCCTCACGCCGCTGAACCGCACGAGTTTCCACTTGCCGACGGGAATGTACCTCGGCGAGCAGTTGGTCTTCGAGCGCGGCAAAGACGGTCGCGTCTACGCCGCGATGCTCGCCAATATGGTTTTGAATAGGATCGATAAGTAGCAGGCACACGCCGTGTGCCGTTCTGGGTGTTTCCGCAAAGTTCTCTTGATCTGCCGGACGGCACAGGGCGTGTACCTACTGCATGGAGACTTCCTCGTGACTATCCCACACGACGACATCACAGTTTCCGCCGATGACGTTTCTTCTCTTGCCGAAGAGCCGCCCGCCACGGCGGCGGCGGAGGCCGACCGCTCCGATCTGGACTGGCTCAACAACGTTTACCAAGGCGACAAGATGTCGCAGTTCACGCTGCGCACGATCGTCTCGGGGATGTTGATCGGTGGGTTGATGTCGATTTCCAATCTCTACGTGGGGTTGAAAATGGGCTGGGGGTTCGGCGTGACGATCACCTCTTGCATCATTGCATTCGCTGTCTTCAAAACCCTCGAAGTCGTCATCCCCGCCTACCGCCGCCGGCCCTTCAACATCCTGGAAGACTGCACGATGACGACCTGCGCCAGTGCGGCGGGCTCGCTTTCGACGGGAGCGTTGATTTCGGCCGTGCCTGCACTCTATCTGACCACCGGGCAGCCGATGATATGGTGGCAAATGATGATCTGGGTCGGCTGCATCGCCATGCTCGGCGTTTGCATGGCCATCCCGCTGAAACGGCAGTTGATCAACATCGACAAACTCCCCTTTCCCAGCGGAACCGCCACTGCCGCGACGCTCCGCACCCTGCACACGACCGGCGGCGACGCCATCGTGCAGGCGAAGACGCTATTCGGCTGCGCCCTGTTCGCCGCGGCGCTGAACGTCTGGGTGGACGCCTGGAAACCGATCTGCGAATGGATGGGGGGGAAGTTTGGAAACTTGTCGCTGGGAAAACGCCTGGGCGAGTGGGCCTTTCCCGACACGTTCCCCCTCTTTCCCGGCAAAATCGGCGACAAACTGATGACGCACTACACGATCAGTTTTGAAGGCTCGACCATCTTCATGGCCGCCGGCGCCCTGATGGGCATCCGCGTCGGCTGCTCGTTGCTGATCGGGGCAATCATTTATTTCGGAATCATGCCGCCGATCCTGGAGTCCCAGGGCATCATTCATATCGATCCGGACGTAGAAATGCCGTTCCGCAGCATTTCCGCCGGCTGGACGCTCTGGCCCGCGGTCGCCATGATGGTCACCTCCGGGCTGATGGCTTTCGGTTTGCGGTGGAGGACCATCGCCAGGTCGTTCAGCGAATTGACCTCCATCTTTGGAATCCAATCGAAGCAGAAAGACCCGCTGGCACAGGTCGAGGCCCCGATGTGGTGGTTTCTCGTGGGCGTACTCGTTTCCGGCGGGGCATGCGTCCTTTTCGGACGCCTCTTCTTCAACGTCAGTTGGTGGATGGGCGTCATCGCCGTTTTGCTCACGTTCGTGCTGGCGATTATCGCCGCCCGGGCGACCGGCGAGACCGATTTTACGCCGATCGGCGCGATGGGAAAAATCACCCAATTGACGTACGGACTGCTGGCGCCGAGCAACACGACGATCAATCTCTCGACGGCGTCGATCACCGGCGCCGGGGCGTGTCATTCGGCCGACCTCTTGGTGAGCATGAAGGCGGGGTATCTGGTGGGTGCGAATCCCCGCCGGCAGGCGCTGTCGCAGTTTTTCGGCGTGATTGCCGGAGTGCTGGTCTGCATTCCCGTCTATTCGATCATCGTGCGCATGCCGGTGTTCAACCCGGCCGCCGAAAAAGCCGCCGCCGCGTCGGCCGTGAAGTCGCGGAACGCCGAAAAGGGGTCGGCGGAATCGAAAGCGGCCGACGCAGCGAAGAAGACCAATCTATGCACCGCGGAATTCCCCGCCCCCTCCGCCCAGATTTGGAAAAGCGTCGCCGAGCTTCTGTCGGAGGGGTTTTCCAAGCTGCCGCGCTACAGCGTATTGGCCATGATCATCGCCGGCATCCTCGGCATCATGATCGCCCTGGCCGAGGAGTTCCTGCCCCGGCATTACGCGAGATGGCTCCCCTCGGCCACGGGCTTGGGCATCGCCGGGGTGATTCAGGCGCACCAATCGATCGCCCTGTTCCTGGGGGCGTTGATCGCCTGGATTTGGATGAAGGCGCATCGCTCCAGCGGCGAGAGATTCATCGTCTCCGGCTCCTCCGGCCTGATCGCCGGCGAATCGTTGATGGGCGTCACCCTGAAACTATGGGAAGGCGGGCCGCTGATCGCCAAGGGCGTCTGGCATTCGCTGTTCGGATAGCTACTCCGCGTACGGCTTCTGCGAGAAGAGATCCCCTTTCGGCCATTTCTTGACTTCGTCGGCCGATTTCACCAGCGTTTGCCCCAATTCCGCGTAGAAATTGCCCTTCTCCGCGGACTGGCCGTTGAACAATACCGCCATGACGATTCCGTGGCGATATCGAATCAGCATGGTCCGCGTGCCGGCCAACAAGCCGTCGTGGAACCAGTACTTCCCCTTGGGTTGCGAGACGATAACCCAGCCCAAGCCGTAATAGTGATCCTTCCTATTCGCCGCCAAGTACACGGGCGGATCGGAGAGACTCTCGATTTTCGCGATTGATTCGGGCTTCAGGAGCCGCGGCGGACGCTGTCCGTCGAGCGCCGTGCCGAAGCGAACTAGATCGGCCGCCGAGGCGATCCATCCGCCGTGCGAGTCGAGGGCTTCGAGATAGAAGTCGCCGTAGGGCTCAGCGACGAGTTGTTTTTCCTCGGGAAACACCGACTTGCAGAGTTTGTCGGTTGGCCGCGTATGGTAGACGACTTCCCCTGCGGCGCGATCGGCCAAGCGGGTCTTTCCGAGTTTCATGCGGGTGATTCCCGCCGGCCGCAGCACCATCTGCCGCACCGCATCTTCGTATCGTTTGCCGGTTATGGCTTCGATCACGCGGCCCAACATGCAGTAGTCGAAGTTGGAATAGACGTAACGCGAGCCTGGATCGAAATCCAACGGCCGGCCGAGCATGTAGCGGATGATGGCCGGCTGATCGAGCGGCGGTTTGGGCAGTTGCGGGATGAACATCGGGTCGAAGCTCTTCCCCCGATCGAACCCCGCCGTATGCCGGAGCAGACGCTCGATGGCAATCTGCCGCCAGCGCGGATCGAGATGCCTTTCGCGCGTCCGCGCCGAACTTTTTCAGATAGGGCAGAATCGGATCGCTTAGTTTGAGCCGCCCCTGCTCGACCAACTGCAAGATCACCGCCGCCGTGAACGGTTTCGACACGCTGGCGATGCGCATCAGCGCGGTCGGCTGCATCGGAACCCGGTTCTTCCGATCGGCCCAGCCGAAGCCGCGGGCGTAGACCAGGCGGCCGTCTTTGGCCACCGCCGCAGTTCCGCCGGGAAGCTCGTATTTCTTCATTAGCTCCGTGATGTGCCGATCGAAGCAGTCGAGCTCCTTCACCTCCGTTCCCGTGCGGGATATTTCCTCCGTGGCGGAAAGAAGTCGTGGCAGCGGAAAGAGAACCAATAGAATCAGTGTCCATCGCATGATGTCGCTCGTTTCGATGCTCAAGATTTGCGGAAAACAACGATCGCCTGTAGAATCTATGCTGCCGTGGCCCTTTACAATTCCGCTCTTACACTCGCGGCTTCGCCAAATGAAACTCATCCTCTCGACTTACGAATTGAAGACCAAGCATCCTTTCACCATATCGCGTGGAACGACGGTCGTCCAGCCGACACTCGTGGTGACGCTCGAAGAGGACGGCATCCGCGGCTACGGCGAGTCGAACGACTACCCGTTTTATGGTTGCACGCTGCAAAACATGGCGGAAACGTTGGAGTCGGTCCGCGGCCGTTTGCAGTCGCGGCGGATAGGCGACCCGGCCGTTTTGTGGGCGGAACTCGACGCGGAGCTTTCGTCGAATCGCTTCGCCCAGAACGCCCTGGACCAGGCGGCGTGGGATCTCTGGGGCAAAGTCCGCGGGGCCCCGGTGTGGAAATTGTGGGGCCTGACGCTCGACCATTGCCCGCCGACCGATTACACCATCGGCATCGACCCGATCGAAACGATGGCCGCCAAGCTTCGAGAAATGCCCGGTTTTCCGGTCTATAAGGTCAAGCTCGGCACGCGGAACGACGTCGAAATCATTCGGGCTTTGCGGAAGGTCACCGACGCGGTCTTTCGCGTCGATGCCAACTGCGCTGGACCGCCCAGGAAGCCATCGACAAATCGCATGTCCTGAAGGAACTGGGGGTCGAGTTCATCGAGCAGCCGATGGTTCGCGAGAACTGGAAGGAGATGGAGAAAGTCCATCGTGATTCCGCGTTGCCGATCATCGCCGACGAGAGCTCGCAAACCGAGGACGACGTCGCCCGTTGCCAGGGGCTCTTTCACGGCATCAACGTGAAGCTGCCGAAATGCGGCGGGCTGACCCCCGGCAAGCGGATGCTGGAAGACGCCCGGCGACGCGGCATGAAAACCATGGTCGGCTGTTTCACCGAGTCGAGCGTGGGCATTTCCGCCACCGCCCAGGTGCTTCCATTGTTGGATTACGCCGATCTCGACGGAATTCTGTTGCTTGCCGAGGACATCGCCAGCGGTGTGACCATCGACCGCGGCCGCATATCGTTCCCCAACGAGAACGGCTGCGGCATTCGCATGTTGCGGTGATCCTCTCCGCAGCGCGGGCGTTGCCAAAGAGTCCACTTCAGGCCGCCCGAAAACGCGGGCGAGCAGCCCCCTCGTCCCTTTACTTCTGCTGCCAACGGGGAATAATGACGAGGCGCGTTGGATCGCCGGCCGTAGAAGCGGCGTCTACGGCGCGCCGAAATCCCAGCGAGGAGGTGAACCATGCAAGTTGGCATGATCGGTTTGGGCCGAATGGGCGCGAACATGGTGCGACGCCTGCTCCGCGGCGGCCACGCCTGCGTCGTCTACGACATTCATCCGCAGGCGGTCCAATCGCTCGCCGGCGAAGGGGCAGCGGGAGCGACGTCGCTCGGGGATTTCGTCGCGCGACTGAGCCCGCCGCGCCACGTCTGGATGATGGTCCCGGCGGCGGCCGTCGATTCCACCTTGGCGGCCGTCGTCCCGCTGCTAGAGCCCGACGATACGGTCATCGACGGCGGCAACTCCTTCTACCATGACGATCTTCGCCGCGCCGCCGAATTGAAACCGAAGGGCATCCGTTACCTGGACGTGGGAACCAGCGGCGGTGTCTGGGGACTCGAACGGGGATACTGCCTGATGATCGGCGGCGACGAAGCGGCGGTGCGGCGGCTCGATCCGATTTTTGCCGCGCTCGCGCCCGGCATCGAGGCCGCCGCCCGCACCCCGGGCCGAAACGCCGCCGAGGCCACGGCGGAGCGCGGCTATCTGCACTGCGGCCCGAGCGGCGCCGGCCACTTCGTCAAGATGGTCCACAACGGCATCGAATATGGGCTGATGGCCGCTTATGCGGAGGGGTTCAACATCCTGCGTCACGCAAACGCCGGCAAGAAGCGGCGGAGCACCGACGCCGAGACCACGCCGCTTCGCCGCCCGGAACTCTATCAATATGACTTGAACCTCGCCGATGTCGCCGAGGTCTGGCGGCGCGGCAGCGTGGTCGCTTCGTGGCTGTTGGACCTGGCGGCAGCCGCGCTGCTCCGCGAGCCCGAGTTGACGCAGTTCCGCGGCCGGGTCTCGGATTCCGGCGAAGGCCGCTGGACGGTGATGGCGGCCATCGAGGAATCGGCCCCGGCCCCGGTCATCAGCGCGGCCCTGTACGATCGCTTTAGCTCGCGCGGCGAGGCCGACTTCGCCGACAAGATGCTCTCGGCGATGCGATCGGAATTCGGCGGGCACGCCGAGCGGCCGGGCGCGACGGGAGGTGCCGCATGAATGTCCCGCGGTCGGATGCCATCGTCTTTTTCGGGGCCACCGGCGATTTGGCCTACAAGAAGATCTTTCCCGCCCTTCAGGCGATGATCCGTCGCGGACATCTCGACGTGCCGGTGATCGCGGTGGCGAAATCGGGCTGGAATCTGGACCAAATCGAGGGCGCGGGCGAAGGATAGCCTCGAACAGCACGGCGGATTGGACGCTGCGGCGTTCGCGAAACTCTGCACGCTGCTGCGATACATCGACGGCGACTACCGCGACCCGGCGACGTTTGCACGCTTGCGTCAGACGCTCGGCGACGTCCAGCGGCCGCTGCACTACCTGGCGATTCCGCCCAGCATGTTCGCCGCGGTCACGGAAGGGTTGGCCGGGGCCGGCTGCGCGAAGGACGCCAGGGTGGTGGTGGAAAAGCCATTCGGCCGCGATCTCGCCTCGGCCCAGGAGTTGAACCGCACGCTCCATCGCTTCTTTCCCGAGTCGGCGATTTTTCGCATCGATCATTACCTCGGCAAGGAATCGGTGCTGAATTTGATCTATTTCCGTTTCGCCAACCCGCTGATCGAGGCCGGCTGGAGCAGCGAGCACCTCGAAAGCATCCAGATCACGATGGCCGAGCAATTTGGCGTAGAAGGGCGCGGCAAGCTCTATGACGAGGTGGGCGCCGTTCGCGACGTGGTGCAGAACCACATGCTCCAGGTCGTCGCTTGTCTGGCGATGGGATGTCCGTCGTGCAGCGAGCACGAGGCCCTCCGCGACCAGCGCGGCCGGTTGTTGCAGGCGATTCGATCGCTCGGCCCGTCCGACATTGTGCGCGGTCAGTTCCAGGGTTATCGGCAGGAGCCCGGAGTGGCCGCCGATTCGCAGGTCGAGACGTTTGCGGCCGTCGAGTTCCACATCGAGACGGAGCGTTGGTCGAGCGTGCCGTTTTTCGTGCGCGTCGGCAAGCGGCTTCCCGTCACCGCGACCGAGGTGTTGGTGCGCTTCAAGCACGCGGAGCGGCCCGTGTTGGATGAAGTAGGCCCGCCGCTGGCCAACTATTTCCGTTTTCAGCTCTCGCCCGACGTCGTTTTGGCCTTAGGAACGAAGGTGAAGAGACCGGGGGACAGGCTGGCGGGCGAGCGCGCCGAACTGATAGCCCACCACCAGAGCCCCGAGGACCTGGAACCCTACGAGCGGCTTCTGGGGGCGGCGGCCGCCGGCGACCCGACGCTGTTCGCGCGCGAGGACGCGGTCGAAGAGTCCTGGCGGATCGTCAACCCGATCCTCGGCAACGTGACGCCGCTGTACGAGTACGCGGCCGGCACTTGGGGTCCGCCCGACCTCTACCGCCTGCTGGGGCCCGATGAAGGCTGGCGCGATCCCGTCGCCGCGACGCCTGCGGGGACGCCTTCGAGGTAATTGCTGGCAACCCGTATTTCTGACAACGCAAGGAGATTAGCCAATCGTGTGCCACTGCTTCGCAGAAGCAGTGCAGGCGGAACCAGTCGCTCCGGCACTGCTTGTTCCAAGCAGTGGCACACCGCGGTGAGAAGGGCGGGTCAACGTCAGTGTTGCCACAGAATCTGCGGCATCTCTAGGGGAACCGAGACATCGGCGAAGCTCGGTACGATTCGCGGCGTGTAGTCGCTTGCCGGCCGGGTTGCGGCGACGGCGGCGCGGAAAACGTGACCGCCGACCGTGCCCACCAGCGGCCGCGCGTGCGTCATCTTCTCGACCACCGGCCGATCGCCGTCCAACGGGTCGGCGTATAGCTCCACTTGCACCGCGGCGGGGTCAAGCTCGCCGAGATAGACCTGCACCTCAAACACGTTCAGTTCGCCCGCCGTTTCGACGGTCACTTTGCCGATGCGCAGTTGGGCCCATTCCGCTTGCAGCGATCGCTGCCAATCGGCGATCCGCGCGCCCAGCGCGCCTCGATCGGGGGCGCGGCGGCGGTAGGCTGCGGCCGCGGGGAGATAGTAATTCTCGGTGTACTCGCGGACCGTGCGATTGGCAGAAAACTTCGGGGCCAACCGCGCCATGCTCTCGCGCATCCGCGCCACCCAAGCCGTCGGAACGCCGTTGGCGTCGCGGGCGTAGAACTCGGGAATCACTTCGCGTTCGAGCAGATCGTAGAGCGCCTCGGCCTCGGCGGCGTCCCAGGCCGGATCGTTGTCGTGTTCCTTGCCGTCTCCCAGCGCCCAGCCCACCTCGGGCGAATAGGCCTCGGCCCACCAGCCGTCGAGCTCCGACAGATTTACGCCGCCGTTGACCAGCGCCTTCATGCCGCTGGTGCCGCTGGCCTCCCAGGGGCGGCGGGGCGTGTTGATCCAGACGTCAACCCCCTGCACCAGCTTTTCCGTCAGCAGCATGTCGTAGTCGCTGAGAAACACGACGCGGAGCCGAGCCTCGGGCTGGCGGATGAAGCGGATCCATTGCTGAATCAAGAGTTGCCCCTCTTTGTCTTCCGGGTGGGCTTTTCCGGCGATGATCAACTGAACCGGCCGAGACGGATCGGTCAGCAGCCGCAGCAGCCGGGCGGAATCGTGCAGCAGCAGGTTCGGCCGCTTGTACGTGGCGAAACGACGCGCAAAGCCGAGCGTCAATACGTTGGAACTGAAGATGTGCTTTGCTTCATCGATGATCTGCGGCGTCGCGCCCGAGGCGGCCAACTGCCGCGATAGACGACAACGCGCGAATTCGACCAAGGCGGCGCGGCCGTCCGTGCGAAGCTGCCAAAGCCGCTCGTCCGGGATGCGGCGAATGTCCTGCTCGATCGTCTCCATCGTCCCCAGCCATCGGTCCTTTCCGCAAAACTCCATCCAAAGCCTGTCGGCGGCGTCGGAATCCCAACTCGGCATGTGAACGCCGTTGGTTACGTGCCCGACGGGCACTTCGTCCTCCGGCCAGCGCGGAAACAGCGGGGCGAAAATATGCCGGCTGACGCAGCCGTGCAGTCGGCTGACGCCGTTGACCGCCCCGCTGCCGTGGATCGCCAGGTAGGCCATGTTGAACGGCTCGGACGAATCGTCCGGGTTTTGCCGGCCCAGGGCCAACAGATCGTGCAGCTTCAGACCGAGCTTGTTTTGCGCGTAGTCGCCGAGGTACTGCTCGATCAGCGCGGGCGAGAATTGGTCGAATCCGGCGGGAACGGCGGTGTGGGTCGTGAAGAGGTTGCCCGCCCTGGTGACGGCCAGCGCCGCCTCGAACGACAGCCCGGTTTCGTGCATGAAATCGCGGGCGCGTTCCAGAACGGCGAAGGCGGCGTGCCCTTCGTTCAGATGGCAGACTTCCGGCTGGAGATTCAGCTCGCGAAGCAGCCGCCAGCCGCCGATGCCCAGGAGCAATTCCTGCTTCAATCGCAGTTCCCGCCCGCCGCCGTAAAGCTCGCTGGTGATTCCGCGGTGTGCCGGATAGTTTGCCGCGTCGTTGCTATCGAGCAGATAGAGCGTTGCCCGGCCAACCTGCACTTGCCAGGTTCGCAGCCAAACCGAATAACCCGGCAGGGCGATTTCCAGCCGCAACCACTCGCCATCGGGTTGGCGCAGCGGGCTGATCGGCAACTGGCCCGGATCGTTGTAGGGGAAGAGGGCTTGCTGCGATCCGTCCCTGTCGATGACCTGGCGAAAATAGCCCTGCTGAAAGAGTAAGCCGACGCCGACCACCGGCACGCCCAGATCGGCGGCGGCTTTCAACTGGTCGCCGGCCACGTTTCCCAGCCCGCCCGAGTAGATCGGCAGGGCCTCGCACAGCATGAACTCCATGCTGAAATAGGCGACGCAACTCAGCGGCGACTGGGCGTGATTCTGTTGAAACCACGCTGGCGCCCCCGCGGCCTCTCGCTTGGCTTGCAGAAGCTCGTCCACTTTCTTCGCAAAGGAGGGCTCGGCCAGCGTCTTTGCAAGACGCTCGCGCGAGACGGTCTGCAAGACGACCCAAGGGTTGCGGGTGAACTCCCAAAGAGACGGCTCGAGCCGCCGCCAGATGTCGTCGGCGGCATGGTTCCACGACCATCGCATGTCGAGGGCGAGCTCGGCGAGCGAGGTGAAACCCTGGAGTTCCGTCGGCAGGAAACAGTACATCGAATTGCTCAGAAGCGTTGGATTGCCCATGGCTCAGCCCTTTTCCAGTTTCATCACCTTTGCCAGTCGGCGTTGGTGCCGCTCGGCGGCGCTGAAACGCGCGTCGAGAAACGTCCTGAGCAGTTCCCAGGCCATTGCATGGCCCAGCACGCGGCCGCCCAGGCAGATCACGTTTAGATTGTCGTCCTCGACCCCTTGCCGCGCCGAAAAGCTCTCGTGGATCAGACACGCCCGCACGCCGGGCACCTTGTTGGCGGCGACACATGCGCCGACGCCGCTGCCGCAGACGGCGACGCCGCGCTGCACCTCGCCGCCCGCCACCGCGCGGGCCAAAGGCACGACAAAATCCGGGTAATCGTCGTCCGGCTCCGGCCGGCGGTCGCCGAAATCGACCACTTCGTAGCCGGCCTCGTGCAATTTGCCCACCAGATACTCCTTCAGCTCGTAGCCGCCGTGGTCGGCGGCCACTCCGATGCGTCTTCGCGCGGGCAGCGATGGTTTCTGATGATCGGCCATGTTTTTTCCGCCTGCAAGCAAGGAAGAGCGTCAAAGCATTATACGGGTCTTGCGGGCGGGCGGCTATCGCCCCTCACGTTGCTAGCGATGGGCGGATGCAATGTAGGGCGGACTTCAGTCCGCCAAGTGCGGCGGACTAAAGTCCGCCCTACAAGGCTGGCAACCCGAGAACTTATAAACCGGTGGCCAAAATGCCAACACTTGCCCGTTGTCAAGGCTTTCTGCAACCGCCAAGAAAGCGGCGGGGAGACGCCGCCCGACGTCAGAGCAGAAACGACGTGCCGCCGACGCGCACGGCCCTTTCCCGGCCGCGTTCCAGGAGCGTTCGCAGTTCCTGACAGAAGACGTAATAGCTCCAGCCGCTCCTCTGCCGCGCCGACAAACTGCCCGACGCGTCGCGACTGCCGCCGTGATTCTCAATGCACGAGCAGCCTGGCTGAGACGATTCCCTTCTTGTTTCGACCGACGTCGTTTCCAGACTAACGACGATGGTTTTCGGCCCGATGGCTGGCTGACTGCGCGGATACTGAAGCATTGGATACTCCTTTCACGGCTCGGTGCATCGACGGGAAAGTCGCTTCGTGGTCTTCCACCAACCCCATTGTCGCGCCGAGAGCAGCGGCCGTGAATCGAGAAAATCACCTTGCGGACCACGGATATTCTTTGGTGCCGGGCTAAGCAAATTCCCCTTGTAACACGAACAAAGTCCTTACCTCTTTTGGTCGAGGGAGGGCTAAACCGGTTATCCGGCAGCGCATTTCCACCGAATCTCGCAGCCGTGCATCTTGGAGGGAAAAAGGGGACAGGTCCAATTTGCCGGAACGGCCCGGAGGGTGCTTCGCACAAATTGGACCTGTCCCCTTTTTCCCAGGCGTAATGGCGCCGTCATACTGCATAATCCGGGGCGGCGTAATACAGGACGCCCGACTCGGCAGTGGATATTATTCATTTGGTGGCGGCGGCTTGCTGCTCACGGGCTTCGGCCGCCAGTCTGCAAGCGCTATTCACGAAGAGCATTTTTCGCGGAAGGGGGCGAACATGGGAACCAAAGAACGTCTGCACAAGTTTGTGCTCTGTTCGTTTGTCTTGGGTGTTGCGGCAATGTTGACCGGCTGCGGCGGCTCGACAGACAAGCAAGATCGGCGGAAACCGCCCGCCGCGCCGACGGCAGGGCACGAAAGCGGCAAAGATCACGCGGATGCCGGCGCCCCGGCCACGCGGCCATTGCTGCGGGACTCGCCGCGCTTTCGGACGCAGATCGCGCGATCGCCGAAAAGCAAAAAGTATGCCCGGTCAGCGGCGACTGGCTTGGCGCGATGGGAAAGCCGGTCAAAATCACCGTGAAAGGCCAGACCGTCTTTCTATGCTGCCCCGGTTGCGTGCCGGCGATCAAGAAAGACCCGGACAAGTATCTTGCGAAGCTGAAGGCGAAGGCAACGAAGTAGGATGCATCCCGCCGCGGCCTTTCCATAGGGCATAGACCACGGGGTAGACGAGCAGTTCCATGAGGAAGCTCGTTACCAGCCCGGCGATCATGGGCGCGGCAATGCGTTTCATGACGTCGGCGCCGATGCCCATCGACCACATGATCGGCAGCAGGCCCATCATTGCGGCCATTACGGTCATGGCCTTCGGTCGCACGCGTTTGACCGCCCCGTGAATGATCGCCTCGCGGAGGTCTTCGTAGCTTTGCATCTTGCCTTTGCGGACCGCGTCGTTATAGGAGAGATCCAAGAAAAGCAGCATGAAGACGCCGGTTTCAGCGTCCAGACCCATCAAGGCGATCATGCCGACCCAGACGGCGATCGACATGTGATAGCCGAGCAGCCACAAGTACCAAATTGCTCCGATCAGGGAGAAAGGGACGGCCAGCATGACGATCATCGCCTTAACCGCCGATTTGGTGTTCATGTAGAGCAGAATGAAGATGAGAAATAGCGTCACCGGCAGCACGATCTTGAGTCGCTGGCGAACGCGCTGCATGTTTTCGTACTGGCCGCTCCAGATCAGGGTATAGCCGGTGGGCAGTTTGAGCTTTTCCTGAACGGCCGTCTTGGCGTCTTCCATGTAGCCGCCCACGTCGCGGTCGGCGAGGTCGACGTACACATAACCGGTGAGCATTCCGTTTTCGTCGCGGAGCATGGCGGGACCGGAGACGAATTCAACGTCGGCCAACTCGGCCAGCGGGATTTGTGCCCCAGACATCGTGGAAACCATGATGCGGCGGAGTTTCGTCAGGTTTTCGCGGAAGTCGCGGGCGTAGCGGACGTTGATCGTGTAGCGCTCGCGCCCCTCGACCGTCGTCGAAACGACTTCGCCGCCCAAGGCCGATTGAACCACCATCTCCGCGTCCTTGATCGTCAGGCCGTAGCGGGCCAGCTTGTCCCGCTTGAGCGTGAAGTCCAAGAAGTAGCCGCCCGCCGTGCGTTCGGCGAACGCACTGCGAGTACCGGGAACTTCGCTGAGGATCGACTCCAACCGAACGCCGATTCGCTCGATTTCGTTGACGTCGGCCCCTTGAATCTTGATGCCCACCGGCGTCCGAATGCCCGTGCTGAGCATATCGATGCGGGTCTTGATCGGCATCGTCCAGGCGTTGGTCACGCCGGGGAACTGCATCGCCTGGTTCATTTCGGCGATCAACTCATCGGGACTGATGCGATCGGGCCATACGTGCCGCAAGGGGGTTTGGAGGAAACTCGGGCCAATTCGGAGTACCACCGATCGACCTTTCGCCATTGGTCGGTGGGTTTGAGCACGATGGTGGTTTCGACCATCGACAGCGGCGCGGGATCGGTCGAGGTGTCGGCGCGGCCCGCCTTGCCGAACACCCGTTCCACCTCGGGGAACTTGCGCAACCGTTGGTCCATCGTTTGCAGAAGCCGTTGGGCCTCGGCCACCGAGATGCCCGGCATGGTCGTAGGCATGTACAACAACGAGCCTTCGTACAACGGCGGCATGAACTCTGATCCCAATTGCATATAGACGGGAATCGTCGTCAGCACCAGCAGCAGCGCGGTAATCAGAGTGATCGCCTTGTGCCGCAACACGAAATTGCACGCCGGCTCGTAAATGCGGAAAAGCCGCTTGCTGATGGGGTGCTGTTCTTCGGGATAATACCGGCCGACGGCCAACGCCGTGGCGATCTTCGCCAGCCATTTTGGACGAAACGTAAAGGGGTCCATCCGGGTGAATAGCATCCGAATGGCCGGATCGAGCGTGATGGCCAGGATAGCGGCAATCAACATCGCCAGGTTCTTGGTGTAAGCCAACGGCTTGAACAGTCGCCCTTCTTGGTCCACCAGGGTAAAGACCGGCATGAAAGCCACGGCGATGACCAAGAGCGAAAAGAAGACTGAAGGACCGACTTCCTTCAAGGCACGCAACCGAACTTCGTGAAAATCGCCCTTTCTTCCGCCTACTACCCATTCTTCCAGTCGCTTGTAGGCGTTTTCGACCTCGACAATCGCGCCGTCCACGAGTACGCCGATGGAGATGGCGATCCCGGTCAACGACATGATGTTCGAGGTCAGCCCCATGAAGTAAAGCGGGATGAACACAAGCACCACGGAAACCGGAATCGTCAGGATGGGGATGATCGCCGACGGAACGTGCCAAAGGAAGATCAGGATGACCAGGCTGACGATGATGACTTCGAGGACCAGTTCTTCCTTGAGGGTGTCGATGGCCCGCTCGATCAGCGTCGAGCGGTCATAGGTGGTGACGATCTCGACTCCCTTGGGCAGCGACGGCTTGATGTCCTTCAGTTTCTCTTTTACTCGCTCGATGACGTTCAGGGCGTTCTCGCCGGCCCGCATAATCACGATTCCGCCGACGGTGTCGCCCTCGCCGTCGAGATCGGCAACCCCGCGGCGGATTTCCGGCCCAAGCGTGACGAAGCCGAGGTTCTTGACGAGGATCGGCGTTCCCTGCTTGTCGGCCGCGACCACGATTTTCTCGATGTCCTGCACGCTCTTGGCGTAGCCCCGCCCGCGAACCATGTATTCCGTGCCGGTGAACTCGACCAACCGCCCGCCCACGTCGTTGTTGCCGTCGCGAATCGCCTGGACGACGGTGGCAAGCGGTATGTTGAAGGCCAACAGTTTTGTGGGATCGATGTTGACCTGATACTGCTTCTGAAATCCGCCGACCGAAGCCACCTCGGCAACGCCCGGCACGGATTGAAGCTGATAGCGAAGTTGCCAGTCTTGGATGGAGCGTAGTTGGGCCAAATCATTCTGGGCGGAAAAGGGGACAGGTCCAATTTGCCGGAACGGCCCGGAGGGTCCTTCGCCCAAATTGAACCTGTCCCCTTTTCCGCCCTTGTCCACCAACGCATACTGATATACCCAGCCGACGCTCGTGGCATCCGGGCCGAGCTCGGTGCGAACGCCTTCGGGCAGTTGCGGGAGTATTTTCGAGAGGTATTCGAGCGTGCGGCTTCGCGCCCAGTACAGGTCGGTCCCGTCCTCGAAAATCACGTAGACGTAGGAGTAGCCGAAGTCGGAGAAACCGCGGACGGCCTTGATCTTCGGCGCACCCAGCATGGCCGTCACGATCGGATAGGTGACCTGGTCCTCGACGATGTCGGGACTTCGGTCCCAGCGAGAATAGATGATAACCTGCGTGTCGGATAGATCGGGAATGGCGTCGAGCGGCACCTGACACATGCAGTGGTACGCCCCGGCAATGGCTACCACGGTGAAAATGATCACCAGGTACTTGTTGCGGGCACTGAACTCGATGATGCGATCAATCATGATCGTGCAAAAAGGGGACAGGTCCAATTTTTACGAAGCACCCTTCGCGCCGTTCCGGCAAATTGGACCTGTCCCCCTTTTCTCTCAGTGGTGCATTCCTGCCGCGTCTCCGCGGCTGAACTGGATGCGGCTCTCGGAATCGATCAGGAAATTGGCGGACGTCACGATCGGCTCCCCCTCCTTGAGCCCCCGCAAGACCTGGTAGCGGTCGCCGAACTGGATCGGGCTGATTTTCACGGCCACCGGCACGAAATGGTCGCCCGCTTCGACGCGATAAACGATGTCGCGATCGCCGGCGCGCAACACGGCGGAAGTCGGAACCAGCAGGCCCTCGCCCATCCGATGCGCGATCGAAATCTGCGCGAACATCCCCGGCTTGAAAACACCTTTTCGGTTGGGCAACTCGATCCGCACTTGCACCGTCCGGGTTGTCTCCTCCACCGTAGGCTGGATAAAAACGACTTTTCCCGTGAACTGTCGATCGGGCAGCGAGGGGATCGTCACCGTGGCGGGCCGGCCGAGTTCGACGTGCGGAATTTCATATTCGTAGACCTGCGCCTGGACCCAAACAGTCGAGAGATCGCCGATGACGTACAGTTCCTTCTCGGGCGTAACGTACTGCTTCTCGTAGACGTTCTGCTCCAACACCGTTCCCGCGATCGGGCTTCGCAGCATCAAATCTTTTTCGACCTTCCCGGACTTCTGCAATTGCTCGATCTCGCCGGCCGAAACGTCCCAGAGTTCCAGTCGTCGCCGGGCGGCCTGGGCGAGCGATTCACCGGGGACTGTTGGTCCCCGGCTATTATCTCGCTCCGCACGTAACGCGGTCAGCAGTTCCTGTTGCGTTGAGACGAACTGTGGGCTGTAGATCGACAATAACGGATCGCCCTTGCGAACCGCCTGGCCGACGAAGTTGACGAACAACTTATCGACCCAGCCCTCGGTCTTGATGCTGACCCGTGCAATTCGAGTCTGGTTCGGGCGGACGATTCCCACCGCTTCGACGCTCATGTTGAGCGGCCCCTTTTCAACCCGGCCCGTGCGCACGCCGATCCGTTGCTGAAGCTCGCCGGGGATCATCACCGTGGCGTGTTCTGGAACATTCGACGAAGGGGCCGTTTCGTCCGACCGCTTGGCAACAGGCACCAGGTCCATCCCGCAAATCGGGCACTTGCCGGGCTCTTTTCGCAGAACCTGGGGGTGCATTGAACAGGTCCATAGCGTCGGACTAGACGCGGCTTTCGCCGCGGCGGAAGGGCCGCCTTCTCTGATGAAAATTGCCACGAGATAGCCGACGCCCGCCAATAGAATCACCAGGGCCAGCAGCAATTTGCCCCAGTGCCGCGCGAGAAAACTCCCGCCGCCTTGCCGTTCCGACAGACTCTCCATCGCGTCCTCGTTCTCCTCTGATTGCAACTCCGCAACTCCCTCCCGACAACGGTACGTTCCCCATGAATCATAGGGGCCGGCAGCACAAGAGACAATTGCGGCAAAGGGGATAGACCGTGACGATTGTGCCGGTTTTGGCAAGAGTGATGCAAATGCTGGGCGCTCCGATTCTGAGGGGACGACTCAACCAGAGGAGCGATGCTCCGCGAAGGATTTGAGGCCGGCCAATGTCACTTCCTGTAAGAATTGGGCAATATGTAACGCTTGCCCTTCTGGCTGCTCTCACAGGGTGCGCATCGCCCGGAAGTCGAAATCAACCAGCTTCGGTTGCCGTCGCCGAGGCTCAGCCGCAGTGTCCAACAACCCCGACAGCCGCGCAAGTCTCCTACCAAGTTCCCGGTGCTGCGGATCAGCCCAAGCCGACTGGAGTATCCGAGCCGACGACGGCGCAACCGCCCTATCGCGCGGACGATCCAGGCGATCCGTTCGACGGCCAAGCTGAACTGTCGGCCGAGCAACTGGTGGCCGAGGTTCAGACCCGCAACCCTTCGCTCCAGGCGGCCAGCGCGGCGTGGCGAGCCGCCGCGGCGCGATACCCACAGGCGGTTTCGCTCGACGATCCGATGTTTCGCTATATGATTACTCCCAGCAACGGCCTCGGTACGGAGAACGGCGGCGGCTGGATGGTCGAAGCCTCGCAAAAGATCCCCTGGGCGGGCAAGCGGGCCTTGCGAGGCAGCGCGGCTTCGGCCGAGGCCGATGCTATGAAAGGTGACATCGGCGACGTCCGGTTGCGGCTGTCGGAAGCGGCGCGGACGGCGTTCTACGACTATTACCTGGCCCGCCGCGAGATGGAGGTGAACGCCTCGATCCACCGCCTTCTAACGCAATTTCGAGAGATCGCCTGGAACAAGTACCAGTTGAACCAGACGACGCAGCAAGACGCGCTTCAGGCCGACGTGGAGTTGGCGGCGCTCGAAAGCCGTCAAACCGAATTGACCCGCGACGAGCGAATCGCCGTGGCTCGAATCAACACGCTGCTGCATCGCGAGGCCGACCATCCTTTGCCCCCGCCGCCGGCAGAGACGTCGCCGTTGGATGCGCTGCCGTCGGCCGACGTATTGCAGCAAACCGCCGCCGAGTGTCGGCCCGACTTGTTCGCCGCGCAGGCGCGAGTTCGCGCCGAGGAGGCGAACCTTGCGTTGGCGTGCAAGGAATACTATCCCGACGTAAGCGTGGTCGCCAGATACGACGGTTTCATGCCCGAACAGATGCGGCCCGCGGTGGGCATGGAACTCAACGTGCCGCTCCAAAACGGCCGGCGATCGGCGGCGGTCCGAGAGGCATCGGAACGGCTTCAGCAGCGGCGCGCCGAATATCAGGAACGTATGGATCAAGTGCGATTCGAGGTCCAATCGGCGCTCGACCGCACGGCTCAGTCTCAACGAGTCATCCGCCTGTACAAGGAGAAGATCCTTCCGGCAACGCAGCGAAGCGTTGATTCGGCGGTGGCCAATTACACCAGTGGAAAGCTCGACTTCCTGCGGCTTCTCGATTCCGAGCGGCAGGTCTACTTGCAGCGCGAAACGTATTATCAAGCGATCGCCGACTATCACCGACGCTTGGCCGAACTCGATCGGGCCACGGGCAGACCGGTTCGTGCAGGCCCGTGATCTGCGGCTCGACGCTCTGCAAGATCAGCTTGCCTTGACGCGATTCCCGCTCACCACCGCTCTTCCGGCCGGTGGAGAATCTCGTTCAAGACGATCGCCTGGCGAATCGAATCGGGATTGGCCAGCAGATCGGTCAATCCGGTGGCGAAGGTGGCGGGAATGTCGAGAAGCGATTGCTCGGTAAGCTCCACGGGGCCGACGGCCACTGGCGCGGCCGCCGCCTCGCCCGGCATCAACTCCAGATTGCTGACGTGGTGATCGAACACTTGATGCAAGCGTTGGTCGATCTCGCGGTCGGCCTGGGCGACTTCGCTGCCAAGCTCGGTCGAGCGCTTGGTGAACTCTTGCGTGTCGAGATCGCGTTCGACCTGCTTGCCGATTTTCGCGCCGACGGGCTCATCGGCGACCATTTCGAGCCTGCACCGGCTTCTCGACCGGTGAGCGAAGCTGCGGTTGCGGCGGGCGGCGAATCGGCGGGGCATTCGCCGTGCTGCTCCGAGCCGCCGCACGCCGCATGAACTCCTCGATCTCGTTGGGTGCGTTCACATTTGCGGGAGTCGGCGGCGTGGGATGACGTCCCATTGCCGCCGGCGGGTTCCCCTTCTTCACCATCGTAATGAATTTCCCCACCCCCACCAGAATGCCAAACACGATGATGACGACGAGCTTGATTAGCTCCCCGTCGTTGGCGGCCAGTAGTGGAGCACAGACGCTCATCCCGTGCTGCTCGTTTTTCTGCCCGTGGCGGTCATGCCGGCCTTGGCGATCGACGAACGCATGTCGGTGTCGGCCTGGATGTTGCGAAGTTTGTAGTAGTCCATCAGTCCGAGCTTGCCCGACTGGAAGGCGTGGGCGATGGCCTTGGGCACTTCGGCCTCGGCCTCCAGCACCTTCGCTCGGTTCTGCTCGATCTGGGCGATCATTTCCTGCTCCTCGGCGACGGCCATGGCCCGGCGGCCCTCGGCGTTGGCCCGCGCGACCCGCATGTCGGCCTCGGCCTGGTCGGCCTGCAAGCGGGCGCCGATGTTTTCGCCCACGTCGACGTCGGCGATGTCGATCGAGACGATTTCGAAAGCGGTTTGCGCGTCCAGCCGGCGGGCCAACACGGTTTTCGAGATGCGGTCGGGGTTTGCGCAGCACTTGCAGGTGCGACATCGCCGAGCCGATGGCGCTGACGATGCCCTCGCCCACCCGGGCGATAATCGTCTCCTCGGTGGCGCCGCCGATCAACGCCCGCAGGTTCGCACGCACGGTGACCCGCGCTCGGACCTTTAATTGTATGCCGTTTTGTGCCACGCCGTCCAACGAATCCTTGCCGGCGCCGCGGCCGGGGCAGTCGATCACCTTCGGATTGACGCTGGTCTGCACGGCTTCCAGCACGTTGCGGCCGGCCAGGTCGATGGCGGTGGCCAGTTTGAAATCGAGATCGACGAGTTTGGCCTTTGCGGCGGCGATCAGGGCGCGAATCACCAACGGCACGTTGCCGCCGGCGAGGTAATGGGCTTCCAGTGCCTTCGAGGTGACGCCCTGCTCTTTGCCGATGCCCGCCTGCACCGCCATGATCTTGCTGCGAACGATCACGGTCGGATTGACCTTGCGGAAGGTCATGCCCAGCAGGTCGAAGATTCCGATGCCCGCCCCGGTCGTTACCGATTGAATCCAAAGGCGGAAGTATCGGGCGAAAACCACCAGCACGATCAGCGCAAGGAACAGCCCGATTACGGTGCCGACAATGGCCAAAACCTGCCACGTTTCTTGGTTGATCTGAGCGAGAAGCGACATGGACGGCGACATGGATGGCTCCGCGGAGAAGGATGAAGGTCTCTATCCTTGTGTCCTGATCACAATGACGACGAACTGTAGAAGGCGACTCCTACAAGTCGATCTTCTGCACCTTAACATCCTCCTGCGGCTCGTCGCTGTCAAGCCGGGGGGGCCTCGAAGGGATCGTCGAAAGCCCGCTGCAAGGGGTCGGCGGGGGGGACGGCGAGGACTCTTCCTCGCCAACCGGCCGGACCACCAGCGCGTGGCCCCGCACCTGCACGACGCGAACCGTCTGCCCTACCTCGACCGGCATGCTCTCGCTGACGGCATCGACCGTTCGCCCGTCGATGGTAATCACGCCGCTTAGCAGCAATTTGCTTTTCGCCTTGCCGGTTCGGCCGACGAGCTCTTTGAGCAATTCCTTATCCGGGTCGTCGGGCAAGACGTCTTCGCTTCTTGGCGCGGTCAGGAGCACGCGCCGGCCCATCGCGGTTTTCGGCCAGTACTGAAGGGCCAATGCGATGACAGTTGGCAAACCGGCGGCGATTGTCACCAGTACGACACCTCCAACCACCGGGCTTTGCCAGAAACCCATCACGATGGCCGCCAGCAGAGCCGCAGCCGAAAGAAACCCGAGAATGCCCGCCGAGGGGAAGAACACCTCGAGCAGAGCCAGCCCGGTCCCCAGCACCAACAGCAGAATGGCCCAAATCCAAGGCTCCATGGCGGCACAGAGGGGGACAGAGGAGGTTGTCGGAATAACGCGAAAAATGGAAGACGCCTTCTCGACAACCTCCCCCGTCCCCTTCGCTCCTCGGGATTATCGGGAAAAACGGGTCATGCGGAACAACCGCTACCGGATGTTGCACTTACCCCTTGTCCGGGGTGGGCAGCACCCATACTATAATCAATGTTAGGATAGCTGTTGACAGCGACTTATGCAAGATTCGGCCCACGGCGGAAACCTTCTTATGGCTATGAAGACGCCCAACCCTCGCGAAGAGCCCGAGGCAGCAGCGGGCGCTGCCCGTATCGACTGGTCGAGCGCTCTGGCCGAGCACGGGCGGTGGTTGCGGACGGTGATCGGAGCGCGGCTGGGCGAGCCGCAGGCGGTCGAGGAGGTGATGCAGGAGGTGTCGTTGGCCGCGGTGCGACAACGGGCTCCGCTCGTCGATCCGGAAAAAGTGGCCCCCTGGCTCTATCGTTTGGCGGTGCGGCAGACGTTGTTGTATCGCCGCAAACAGGGACGGCGGCGGAAAATGGTGAACAGCTACGCCGAACGCTTCCGTCCCACGGAGGCCGACACCCGGCAGGCCGACCCCTTGGGCTGGCTGCTGGCCGAGGAGCGGCGAGGGCAAGTGCGAATGGCGATGTCGCGCCTGCCGAAACGAGACGCGGAAATCCTGATGTTGAAATACAGCGAAAACTGGAGTTATCACGCCCTGGTCGAACACCTCGGCATTAGCCATAGCGCCGTCGAAGCCAGGCTGCACCGGGCGCGACAACGATTGCGAGCGGAGTTGGCGTCAGTCGATGTAGTGAGCGAGGAACTTCGAGGTTAAGAGAGCTTTGTTGCCGCGTGCGGCTTTGCAAAGCAAGAAAATGAGAATCTGTGGGACAGCGCGTGGATTTCCCACTATGGAGCGCGGCCATGAATACCGACGACACACTCTTCGACCGTCTGGTCGATGATGAGCTAAGTGAGGAAGAGCGGCGGGAATTGCTGGGCCGACTCGACGACGAACCGAGCGGATGGCGACGCTGCGCGTTGGCCTTCCTTGAAGCTCAATGCTGGAGACAGGCCCTCGGCGAAACGCCCAGTGTGCGCGACTCCCTCAGCGCGGCCCTGCAATCCAGCGGAGAGAATGTGGGCCAGACGCCCGCGATCCATGTTGCGATGCCTCGGCGTGCGATGTGGCCCGGCCGATTGAAGCTGCTGTCGGCCATGGCGGCCAGCTTTCTCGCGGCGATGTGGCTGGGAACGTTGGCGCACCAAGCGTGGATGGGCCAATCGCACGTCCCGGGCGGCGGCGGCGAGATCGGCCAGTTCGCCACCCTTAACAAGGGCTTTGCACCGTTGATGGCAACGAACGAATCGCGTGGCAGGCTGACGATTTCACCCCCTCGCGCCGGGGACGGATCGAGCCCGTGGCACGTGGTAACGGTTTCCGCACCGTCGGATGGCCGGCATCCGGGGGCCGCGATCGAAGTGCCCGCCGTCGAGCGCAACAGCATCGACGAACAATGGCTGCGGAGCGTGCCGCCGGCAATTCCCGAGAACGTCTTGCAGGCGCTCGCTCGCACCGGCCATCAAATCGAACAACAGCGTGAGTTCGTGCCCGTCCCGCTCCAAGACGGCCGGCAATTGGTCGTGCCGGTCGATCGGGTGAAACTGCATTACGTGGGGAGTGGGCCGTATTAGACAACTTTTGGTTTAGCCGCGCCCCGAAGGGAAGCGCGTGCCGTACATTGCGGACGGATCCCACCTGGAAACCAGAAAACAACTTTCCTTTCCGATATTCTCCTAAAAGGAGCATTCTCATGTCGAGAAGTCATTGGCTAATGGCTGCGGCGTTGGCGATTTTCATTGCCGGGCCGGCGATGTCGCAACAACCCGTTATCGATCCATCGCAGGCAGACGCGCGCATTATTCACAACCAAGCCTCACCTATCATTCACGACGAGCCCTTACCCGTAACGGGGTTTGAAATTCAACAGGACGGTCCGAACATCACGGTTCGTCACGCGGGAGGGCCCAACGTTCGCTACTCGACCGCTTTGATCGCCGATCCGGTGCCGAGCAAGTATTGGCTGGGGATTTACTGCTCGCCCGTGCCGCCGGCCTTACGGGCCCATCTGACGCTGCCCGAAAAGCAAGGGTTGCTAGCGGTCTCGATTGCAAAGGACAGTCCGGCCGCCAAGGCGGGCATCGCCCAGTATGACATTCTGCTCCGCGCCGGGGGCAAGCCGCTCACCGATCCGCGCGACCTGTTGACGGCCGTGGAAGCGGCGAAAGAAACCAAGCTGAAAATCGATCTGATCCGCGGCGGCAAGCCGCGCACGATCGAGGCAACACCCGCCAAGCGGCCCGCTCCAACGGCAGGCACATCCATCCAAGTGCCCGAGCAGGCGGACTGGAACACGATCGACGGCTGGCTGCAACACGTGATGCCGGGCCAATCGTGGAATTCCCCCAATCCGCCGCAGCAATTCCGCTTATTCCAACCGGGCGCGATCGTGCCCAACAACACGCTCGCTCCTAAGCCGTTGCCGACGAACATGAGCGTCAGCATTACCAAGGGGGGCAACGAGCCGGCGAAGATCAAGGTCCAGCGCGGCAACGACAAATGGGAATTGACCGAGAAAGGCCTCGACAAGCTGCCGGCCGACGTGCGGCCGTTTGTCGATCAGATGCTCGGCCGCGGCATGATGGGCATTGTCGGCGGGCCGGCTCCCCCGATGGCGCCGGGCGGCACGCTTCGGCTTCCTCCGCCTTCGGGAATCCAGCCGCAGCCGTTTCCCGGCCGTCTGGATCAACAAATCATGGAGAAGCGGTTCGACGAAATCAACCGCCGCATGGACCAACTCTTCAAGATGATGGAACAACTCAGCGAGGGGCACGGCGAGCACGCCGTCCCAGAGCGCCACGAAGCAAAGTAACAGCCCGCTGACGTTGAGGCGGCAGGTCAACTGCCGCTCCGACGCGATCGCAGCCTGCCTCCGCAGTTCCCCACTGCGGCTCCCACGAGGGACGGCGTCGACACCCCGGTCGGCGTCGCCCCTCGGTGCGTTTCATGGTGGGGGGCAGACATTTTATGGTGGGGCAGACATTCCTATCTGCCGGAGAAAGAGCCGCAACAGTGTGCCACTGCTTGGAACAAGCAGTGCCTGGGCAGCGGAACACGCCTCGCACTGCTTCTGCGAAGCAGTGGCACACCGCTCACGAATGTTCCGTGCCGAAAAACGGCCTACCAGATCGACGGCCAGCTCTTCGCCGATTTCGGACAGGCGAACGCGCGGAGAAACTCGGGAAAACCGGCCACGGAACCGAGCACGCGCCAGCGTGCCGGGCTATGGAAGTCGCTGCCCACGTGCAACCGTAGCGATTCGGGACGGTCGTTGGTTCGCCAGCTTTGCGCGAAGGCGATGAAGAACCGCTGGTCCGGCGTGAAACCGTCCAACGGCGTCAGATCTTTGCCCTTGGTCGCAAGCTTGAACGCCGCATACGCAACCCGCAGTCCGCCGATGTCGGCAATGTTCTCGCCCAGCGTCTGCTGGCCGTTGATGTGCAATTCGGGCAGCACCTCGTAGGCATCGTACTGCCGCGCCACGAACTCCGCCCGTTCCTGAAACCGCTTCGCATCCTCGGCGGTCCACCAGTCTTTCAGATTGCCTTTCGAGTCGTATTGCCGGCCCTGGTCGTCGAATCCGTGCGTAAGCTCATGGCCGATCGTCGCGCCGATCGAGCCGTAGTTCACCGCGTCGTCGGCCTTCTCGTCGAAGAACGGCGGTTGCAGGATGCCCGCCGGAAAACACATTTCGTTCAGCGTCGGCTCGTAATACGCATTGTTGGTCTGGGGTGTCATCTCCCAGTCGGTGTGATCCACCGGCTTGCCGAGTTTTGCCATCTGCCGCCGGAATTCGAAGTTGTTGGCGGCCAGCGCATTGAGCACGTAGGATCCCCGTCCGACGTCGAGCTTGCTGTAATCGCGCCATTTGTCGGGATAGCCGATCTTGCTGCGCATGGTGTCGAGCTTCTTATACGCCTCGGCCTTCGTCGTCTCGCTCATCCAGTCGGCGGCGCGAATCCGCTCGCGCATGGCTTCCTTGACGAACTCGACCATCGCCAGCGCGCGTGCCTTGGCGGCGGGGCTGAACGCCTTCTTTACGAACAGTTGGCCCAAATCCTGTCCGATGGCGGCGTCTTCCGCGGCCAGCACTCGCTTCCAGCGCGGCCGCAGTTCCGTAGCCCCGGAGAGTCTCTTGCCGTAGAAGGCGAAATGCTCGTCCACGAAAGGCTTACTGAGATAGTCGGCGGTTTCAGAGAGGAGATGCCACCGCAAGTAATCGCGCCACACCGCAAGCGGCTCTGAGCTCGCCAGACCGCTAACGGCCGTGAGAAACTCGGGCTGGCGAACCAACAGGCTGGTTTCGTCCCGTGGCAGCCCCATAGTGCGCAAATAGGTATCCCAATCGATGCCCGGGGCCAGCTTGGACAATTCGCCGCGTTTGAATTTGTGGTAGTTCTTCTCGGGATTGCGCAGTTCGACAAGCGTGCGGGACGACTTTGCCAACTTCGTCTCAAAGGCCATGACAGAATCGGCCGCGGCCTTGGCTGCCGCGGGCGCGTCGCCCGCCAGTTCGAACATCTTGGCGATGTGCGCCACGTAGGCAGCGCGGATCTCCTCCGAATCCTTACCGGCGCGGAAATAATAATCGCGTTCCGGCAGGCCGAGACCGCCCTGGCTAAAGCCCGCGATCATGGTCGTGGCGTTCTTGTCGTCGATTTGCACGTCGAAATGGAAGCCGACGTTCAGGCCGAGGGCCTGCAACAGGGCGACGGTCCAAACCACTTCCTTCGGGCTGCCAATCGTCCGGATGCGGCCAAAGAAGTGCTCCAACGGCTGCAATCCGTCGAAGTCGATCGCCGCTTCGTCCATGCCGGAAGCGTAGAAGGCGCCGACCCGCTGGACCACGCTCCCCTTGGGCCCGCCGGTCCGCGCGGAATCTTCGAGGATTGTCTTGAGGATGGCGAAGTTGCGTTCGTCGATTTCCTGATTCACGCCATAGGCGGCGTACTGGCCGGGGATGGGCACTCTGTCGAAGGCGCCGTTCGCGTAGTCGTAGAGGTCCTTGCAGGGCGAAACGCTCGGATCCATGTACGATTTGTCAACGCCGAGGATCGGCCTGACCGCACCGGCGGGCTTGTTAGCCGTGTCCTCTGCTCGAACCGCTCCGGCAATGACGATCAGAATCATCGCCACCGTATTGAGCGACAAACGACTTGACATGCCGGACTCCTTGTTACCAACGAGTGTTTCGATGGCTGAACGCTGCCTTTCCAAAACGCTCTCCAGGACGCTCGATACGTTATGGTTGTTCGGATTCAGCCTTGCTGAGCGCGCGGTCCAGCTTGTCCACTGTTGCGATGCTAGGCGAGTGCTTTCCCTGCTCCAAACGATTGAGCGTTTCGGGGCGAATGTTGGCACGACGGGCCAGTTCGACTTGCGAGAGCCCCGCCGCACGCCGGCGACGGATGATTTTTCGCGCCAGAATCGCCCGCATCGTCTCGACCGCCGGATAGTTGCCGTCAGCGTCAGCCGGCGGCAACAATGGTTCCGACGTCTTCCCGGCAAGTCGCTTGTATTCCGCCTCCGGCAGAACGACAAACCGTTGTCCGGCAAGCGTAAGGGTCTGTACAGTTGCCATGATTCACCCCTCGTAGAACCCGTCTCGATGCCCAATCTTCTCGACAATAACTTTTTCACCCTCAACACGAAACTGGAGGCGATAGTCACCAGTACGTAGACGAAATCGGCCAGCGAGGTTTCCCGACAACGGCTTGGCGCCGCTCAACTCGGGCCAATCGCGGAGCCGCTCGATCATTTTCGACACTCGGCCGAAAATGGGCATGGGCAGCTTTTCCGCCTGGCGTCGCGCTTCGAATGTCAGGACGACTTCCGCCATATTTCAAGTATCCGTGACATTGACCAGAATGTCAAGAGTTATGACAAGTATCCTCTCGCCATTCTCGCGCGCCGCGGTCACGACAATACGAAGCCGTAAGCGGCTATAGCAGGCTCTCCAGCAACAGCCGCATTTTGCGCATCTCGGTATGCTGATCCACCCCCGGCATCGGCTGCAAATCGACGCAGAGCGCGCGATCGTAGTGAACCTTGTTCAATTGATTCACCAGCCGGCCGTATTCCACTTCGCCCTGACCGATGCAGACCTGCAACTGGTCCTTGGTGGTGTCGCGGAGCCGCACGTGATACACGTGCTTCATCACGGGTTGATAGTTCACACCCGCGTGCGGACCGAAAGTGTAATGGCTCGGGTCGAGCGTAATGCCCAGGCCCTTGACGTTGTCGCAAAGAACCGCGGCGGTGTCGGGATTCTCGGTCATGCGGCCGACCTCGGTGAGCAAGCCGACGCGAACCCCTTCGCGCGAGGTAATCGCGACCATCGCCCGCAATCGCTCCACCTCGGCGTTGAACGGGGTGCCTAATTCGGCCGATCGCACGGTGATCGTTACCACCTTGATGCGCCTTCGCCAGCCGGCAACAAGCGGCAAACTGGTGATAGTAGTCGGGCTCGGGCGCCTCGACCTCGACGCTCAGCGCCACGGTCGTCAGCCTGTGGGTCTGCCGGCAGAGCGCCACGGCCCGCTCCGGATCGGCCAAGACCTCCGATGGCTTCAGATGCCCGTCGGTCTCGTGAATCATAATCTCGACGGCGGTGTATTCGAGATCCACCAATTGCGCCAAAGCGGCGTCCAGCGGCAAATGGGAAAAGCAGCGGCTAGAAGCGGCGACAAACACGCGACGACTCCTTTCTGGCCCGCAATGGCCTTTTCGATGCCCCACAGCTTACCTTGTCGCGCCCTCTCCTGGCAACACCAGGGGCAACAATTGATTTTGGCCAAAAATCGTGTAACCCGGAGTCAAAGCGGACGGGGGAGATTGCCGGAGTCGAATCTGGAATCTCGCGGAGTTCTTGGCGGCAATCTCCTCCGTCCCCCTCTGCCCCGGCAACTTTGCACTCCTCCCGCCAATCCCCATCGCGTTGCATTGTGCTGAAGGCGAGATAGAATGAAGAGGTTGCTTTGACAGCGTTATGCGACCGCTCGTTCTCCCAATTGGGGTGAAGTCGGCCGCATAAAGTAGTTTTCGTATTCAGAAGAAAGGACTCTGGCACATGGACCAGGCCCCTCCATTAGATGGTTCTCCACATCCTCCGGTGCCTCCACAGGTCGCCCCCCAGCCGGTTGCCGCCCAGCCTCCGCGGAAATCCCGTTTTTTGCGCGGCTGGTTCTGGCTTTCTTGATCTTTGGTTTTCTCGGCTCGCTGGCGCTGAACCTACTGCTACTTGTCGCGATCGGATTGACGGGCCTTGCCTCTGCGGAAGACGAAGGCCGGGTAAGGGAGAAATTCTTCGCCTTGAATCGCTACGGCGCCGACAAAGTGGCCATTCTCTCGATCGAGGGCACAATCCTCAGCGGCGAAGGGTTCTTCAAACAGCAAATCGATCACGCCAGAAAGGACATCAAGGACGGAAACCTCAAAGCGATCGTGCTGCGCGTCAACTCGCCCGGCGGCACCATCTCGGGCAGCGACTACATGCTTCACCACCTTCAGAAACTGGTCAAGGATTCCAAGGAAGCCAAGATTCCCATCGTCGTCAGCATGGGCGGGATCGCGGCCAGCGGGGGCTACTACGTCTCGATGTGCGTCGGCAATACGCCCGACACGATCTTCGCTGAACCGACGACCTGGACCGGCTCGATCGGCGTAATCATTCCCCACTACAACTTGGCTGATCTCATGGAAAAATGGGGCATCCAGGAAGATGCCGTCGCCAGCCATCGCCTTAAGGGAATGGGAAGCTTCACCCGAAAAATGACCCCCGAGGAACGCAAGATCCTCCAGCAGTTGGTCAACGACGGCTTTACGCGGTTCAAGGATGTCGTCAAACAAGGGCGTCCGGTGTTCCAGAAAGATCCCGCCGCCTTGGACAAGCTCGCCACCGGTCAGGTCTACACCGCCGACCAGGCGGTGAAGAACGGACTGGTCGATAGGATCGGCTTCGTCGAGGACGCGATCGATCGGGCGATCCAGTTGGCCGGACTGAATCGAGATGACGTGGAAGTAGTCAGATACAGGGCGGAGCCCCGGCTGTCGGATATCCTTTTCGGCCAGACCCATGCTCAGCCCACGTTCGACCTGGCGATGGTCCTGGAAAGTGTCACCCCCCGCGCTTACTACCTTTGCACATGGCTTCCCGCCTTGGCAGACAGCGCAAAGTAAAGTAAGAGAGGGAGGGCTCACGCAAAGGCGCAAAGAACGCTGGCGGTAGTCTTGCACGCCTGCGAAATCCGTGTCCTTTGCGTCTCTGCGCCGTTGCGTGAGCCTCTGATCTGCTTGTCGACCGCCAGCGGAACGCGTTTGGCTTCCTTCCCCACGTTCCGGCATCCCTGCTAAAGTTTCGCGATCCCGTTGACGATAACGTCTGCAACGATTGTATCGGCCGCAAGGATTTTGTGCATCAGGCCGACTTGGCGATCTGGGAAACTTGGATGTCCTAGGATGGAGGTGGCCCATGAAGGGCTCGTTCAACTACCGAAACCCCCTGCGGATGTTGTTGCTGGCCCTTGCGCTATTGGCCGGTGTTGGGCTGACGGGGTGCCAGACCGATGTCGGCGGCCAATCGTTGCCCAGCCCGTACTATATGTCGGACGACGTGCAATACTTCCCGCCTGGCGCGGAGTTCAAGCTCGCCAAGGAAGCCGCCGCCATGAAGGCGTACAACCAGGATCAGGCGGCGCAACAAGCGGCTAGGCAGTAAGTTTGCCCCGGACACGCCGAACGCCGGTTGGCGGTTCCGTGTTGAGGCCTGCTTGGGCTGCTGATGCACGGTATGGTCGACCGCGTTGTGGGGGGGACGGTGCCCTGCGTTGCTGGCGTCCCAGCCGCGGTTTGCCGCAGTTGCGGCGCCCCTTGGACGTCAGCAGCGCGGGGAGTTTTTTTGCGGTGTGGCTCTTCCTGCGGGAATGTGCCACTGCTTGGTACAAGCAGTGCCGTTTCAACGGTTTACGCCGGCAGCCGGCACTGCTTGTGCCAAGCAGTGGCACACTCGCGGCAATCTGTCCGATGTTGAAACGAATGCCGCTAGACGACGTTTCGCAGCCATCGCCATGCCCGACTTCGCCCTCTCCCCCGCCGCTTCGCACTGGATCCACGTCGTGCTGATCTGGGTCGGCTTTGGCACTCTCGTCGGACTGCTGGCCAACCTGATCTTTCCCTTCCGCCGCCCCACCGGGCCATTCTGGGCCGTAGCGACGGGCATCGTCGGCAGCACCGTCGGCCTTCTCGGGCTAAGTTGGCTCGTTCCCGATCGCCAGTTGGATCCGATCAGTCCGCTCGGTTTCCTGGCCGCCACGGTCGGCGCCTTCGTCCTGCTGGTGCTCTACCGCATCGGCCTCGCCCTGTTCGGAAAGCCCGAAAGCGACACCGACAAAGAGTAGCCGGCGTCGTCTTCCACATGACCGGCGAATACTTCGGTTTCGAGCGGCCGTGCGTCTCGCGGGTCACCCTCCTATACGATAGAATGTCGCAATGCCCACGATGGAGGCTTCGGGATGATTACAGTGACTTTCACGGAGCTGCGAAATCACGCCAAGAAATACTTCGACGCGGTGGATGAAGGTGAGACAATCGCGGTGTGGCGACATGGAAAGCCCGTCGCCGTGTTGTCGCCGTTTGGCAAAAAGTCGTTGGATCGTTGGAAACGCGCCAATCCGCAACGGATCGAGGACGCTGAATTGAGCAAATTGATTCTGGCGGAGCGGTAGCTCTCTGGATGATGCAAACTGGGATTGAAAATCGAACGTGTTGGATAGATGAACATGCCTGACGAACCCGCCGACCTGATTGCACGATTACAGCAGAACATCTCCAGCGTGGTGCTCGGCAAGGCCGACACGGTGCGGCTGGTCGTCGTGGCCCTCTTGGCGGGCGAACACGTGCTGTTGGAGGACGTTCCCGGCGTGGGCAAGACCCTGGTCGGCAAGGCCATCGCCCGCAGCCTGGCCGGCGTCTTCCACCGCATCCAGTTTACGCCCGACCTGTTGCCGGCCGACATCACCGGCAATAGCCTTTACAACAGTCAGACGCACGAGTTCACTTTCAGTCGCGGGCCGATCTTCGCCAACGTGGTATTGGCCGACGAGATTAACCGCGCCACCCCCCGCACCCAGAGTGCACTGCTGGAGTCGATGAGCGAGCGGCAGGTGTCGGCCGACGGGCAGACGCATCCGTTGCCTCGGCCGTTCATGGTAATCGCCACGCAAAACCCCGCCGAGTTCGAGGGGACGTATCCCCTGCCCGAAAGCCAGTTGGACCGCTTCCTGCTTCGCATTCCGCTAGGCTATCCTCAGCGGGAAGTCGAGTTGCAGGTGCTTACGAGCCATCGCGAAGGGGAGCCGGTCGATTCGCTCGGGCCGGCGCTCGATTGCGAGCAAGTCGCCGCGTTGCAGGCGGCCGTGCGGCAGGTGACCGTCGAGGATTCGATCAACCAGTACGTGTTGGACATCGTCGAAGCGACGCGGCGTTGCGACGAGCTGCACGTCGGCGTGAGCACCCGCGGGGCGTTGGCGCTGTATCGCGCGGCCCAGGCGGCGGCGTTGGTGGCCGGCCGGCGCTTCGCCGTGCCCGACGACGTCAAGCAACTCACCGTCCCGGTGCTGGCGCATCGCGTGATTCCGAAGGGCTATCTTCACGGCGGCGACCGCGAGGCGATCGAATCGCTCGTCGAGCGGCTCGTCGATGGCGTGCCCGTGCCGGGATAGAACGCCCATGAGTGAAACGAACGAGCCTGAGCAACCATCACCTGTAAATCGGCGTTGGCAATTCAGCCTCCGCCGGATGTTCGTCGCCATCACTGCGGTCGCGATCCTGTTCGGGCTTGCGGCGTGGGGCGGGTGGGTCAAGAGCGACGCCGTTGTGTATCTGGCGATCGCCGTCTTGGCCGGCGTCTTTTGGCGTGCCGCGCGGCACGCCCTGATTGGGACAGTGATGATCCTTGGCGCCCTTTGGCTCACGGCGTTTCTGGCAGAACTCATATTCAGTCCGTCTCGCGGCGGCAGCGACAATCTGAGGTTCATCTGGATCTTCACTCCGCTGGTGCTTTCTTCCGCCGTGATCCTGCGAACGTGGCTTCGAGCAACCGCTTGGTCGTTGATAGGCTCGCTTGTTCTGGTCGAGTTATTTATCGCGGCCGTGATCATCTATCTTTGGGGCGGTTCCATATTGCTTCAGACGATCGCCACGGAGTATCGAGATAGCACCTTTCGCTCTTTTCTTTCGATGCATTTCTCCGAACAGCGATGGTACATCGCCACGCCGTGGTTGCTGGGAATCGCCGTCGGCGAGATCATAGTGCGCCGCCGAAAACCTAGCGGCGGCGAGCCGCAAGCGGTATAATAGGCAGCGGTACAGAGTCGGGACATTCGCCCTTCGGTCAATGCACCATGTTTCGCCCCCAAACCACGATCTGCCGCGAGGGCCTCTATTTCCTGGCGATTATCGCGCTGGTCTTCGGCGGCGCGGTCATCAAAGAGGTCAATCTGCTGCTGATCCTGGCCGGAATGCTGCTCGGGCCGTTTCTCTTGAACTGGCAGGCGGTTCGCGCCAATCTCCGCGGGCTGAAAGTCGATCGCAATCTGCCGCTTAGAATCTGCGCCGGCGAGGTGCTCTCCGTCGATCTGAACCTGACGAACACCCGGCGAAAACTTGGCAGTTGGGCGGTCGTCGTCGAGGAGCAAATTCAGCGGGAAGCCGTGGGCGGGCGGGGAAATCAGCGTCGCCAGCCGACGCTCCGCCCCAGCGTGTTGTTCCCCTACGCCCCCGCCGGCCAGTCGTGCAAGGGCGTCTACCGCGGGCGGCTGGTCGAGCGCGGCCGCTACCGCTTGGGACCGTTCCGGGCGTCGACGCGATTCCCCTTCGGCTTGTTCTCCCGCACGATCACCCTCGGCGAGCCGGAAACGCTCATCGTGCTGCCGCGCCTCGGCCGCCTGACGCAAGGCTGGGCGACGCGACGCCGCGAAGCCCTCGCCGGCGCCGATCGCCGCCGCCAGCAGCCGGGAACCGAGGGGGATTTCTACGGCGTACGCGAATGGCGCAGCGGCGACGGCCGACGCCTGATCCATTGGCGAAGCTCCGCCCGGACGGGCAAGCTGGTTGTCCGCCAATTCGAGCGGCCGCGCAGCCGAGACGTGGCCGTCGTGCTCGACCTCTGGCAGCCCGAGCCGCACTCGCCCGAACACGCCGAAAACGTCGAGTTGGCCGTCAGCTTCGCCGCCACGGTGTTGGCCGACCTGTGCCGGAAGGGCGGAAGCAACATCTATTTGGGGCTCGGCAACGGCGAGCCCGAATGCGTCGGCGGGCCGGCCTCGTCCGCGACGCTCCAGCGGCTGATGGAGCAACTCGCGCTGGTCGAAGCCAAGATCGACACCGTGCTTCCGGCGTTGCTCGTTGCGACGTTGCGGCAAGTCGCCGCCGGCACCGAAGTCGTCCTGGTCAGCACCCGCCGCGTCGATCTGACCGATGCGACCGAGTTTGTCGAGATATTATCCGATCCCGTGCTGCGCGATCGCGCGCGGCGGATTCTGTGCGTTGACACGTCGAGCGGCCGGCTGGCGGAATTCTTCAGTGCCGAGTGAGCGGGCCTGGAAGACGGCGGAAATGACGAATGCCGAAATCCAAATGACGAAGGAAATCCAAACGGCGAGGAAAGCCGCTGATCGCATACCGCCGTCGCCAACGGAGGAGACGCCCATGAACGAAGAAAAGTCTCCGTCCGGCTGGGATGCCGATCGCGTGCGGCGGCTGATCGCCCATTACGATGCCCTCGACGAGGAGCAACAGGTCGCCGAGGATGAAGCCGCCCAAGAGCAGCCGAGTCAAACGATGGTCGTAGTGCCAATCGAGTTCATGCCCGCCATTCGACAGATGTTCGCCCAAAAAGGCGGGAGTTGACGGCGAAGACCGTCCCGAAAGGGCGGGAAAGGGGGACAGGCGCGCTTATTAGCCTAATAAGCGCGCCTGTCCCCCCTTTCCTTTCCTGTCCCCCTTTCCTTTCCCAGGCCGCGAATCTCACACTGTGGCAATGCTCTTTGCAGCTTAGCCACACCCTCACGTGTCACCTTCGTGCCGCTGAGGCCCAACTGTAGTAGTCTCTTCAATCTCGCGAGATGTACCAAGCCGGCGTCGGTGACGCGAGTGTTCATGAGGTTTAAGTAGTAGAGATTCGTTAGTCCTTCGAGATGTGCCAAGCCGGCATCGGTAACGTTGGTGTCGTCGAGGCTTAACTGAGTCAGTTCGTTCAGCCCCCGAAGCTTTCCCAGCCCGGCGTCGGTGACACGAGTGTTCGTGAGCCCTAGGGAGCTGAGATGCGTCAGTCTTTCGAGGTTTACCAACCCAGCGTCGGTGATGCGGGTATCGTCAAGGTCCAGATTTCGGACCTGGAGCAACTCTCGAAGAGGCGCAAGGTCATCATCAGCGGTTGGCTTCTTCAGAAAGTCCACATTGTATATCTCCACCAGCGAATCGTCCCGCAAGAGCTTCCCTAGAAAAGTGGGGTCTCCCCAGGCAAATCTCCCCTTCGCCTTGATTGCCTCCGCCGCCTTCCATTGGTCGCGTTCAATTCTCACCTCCGCTGCCAACCAACTGCACGGAACGGCTGCCGCTACCACAAGCAACAGGAGCGAACGGAGGTTGTACTGGAAGGTCCAACGGAAAACTAGACTAGCTCCGAACCAGAGCCCTAGCAGTACGAGCGTTACCCCCACCGCTGCTAGGCCAATCAACGCAGTCCAGTCCCCGTGCTGGCTGAGGCCGAACCAGCCGACGCGGCCGGAAAGCGCCAAGAGCCCCTCCACGGCGAACAGCCCCAGCAAAAGGCATCCTGGACCGGAAGGATACCATCGGTGTCGTGGTGTGATTGCGGTGCTCACTTGACTCGCGGCCACCTTCCTATGATTCACATGGTCTTCTTGCGCTAGGAGACAAAGGGGCGGGAGTCTTTGATCTTGCCCCCAATCGCTCACTTCCCCATCTGAAACATCGCGGCCACGGTGCAATTGAACTTCAGGGCGCTTGGGTCGGCGCCGATCGTCTCGTCGGGCTTCTCGTCCGACTTGTCGCCGGAGGAGTCGCCGGTTTGCTCGGCGATCATTTGGGCGACGATGTTCGGGAAACCGGAGTTGCAGCGGGAATAATAGGGATTCTCGTTGAAACTGCTCTGGCCCGAGCAGCCGCCGCTGAGGCCGACCAGCGGGCCGAGCTCGACGCCCGCCGCATGGGCCAACTCGGCCGCTTGGGCCTTCGCCTTGACGAACGCCTCGGCCATCGCCTTCTGCCGCTCCGCCTTGGGGAGCATGGCGACGAACAGGAACTGCGGCTGGCCGGGCTGCTGCTGCGAGTCCTCGCCGAATTGATTGCTCATTTGGCTCGCTTCCTCCTCGAATTCCTCCTCTTCGGCCGAGAGTTTTTCCGTCTCCTTGCTGCCCGACAGGTCGGCGGCCTTGATCTTGTCCTGGAGACGTTGCGAGAGCAGCAGCAGTTTATCGTGCGAGTCTTCTTTCAACGGCCACTGGGCGGTGAGCGTGCAGGAGATGGTCACCGTCTGCGGTGTGAGCAGTCCCTTGGGCACCTTCTTGCCGCGGGTCCGCATCTGCTGGATGACCATCGCCTGAATTTGCTTCCGCCGCGACGATTGCTCGTTCGCCGCGTTGGCGGCGCCGAAAACGATCGATTTCTTGTCGGCCTTCAGCGCCTCGAGTTGGGCGGTGGCGGCCTCCTGGCGTTCCTTCAGCTTGGCCAGGGCGTCTTCCAACGTCTTGCCCTTGGCGGTCAGTTGCATGTAGAGCCGCAACTGCGTCGGTTTCCGCTGCACCAGCGACGTGCCGCTGGCGGAAATCGCCGGGTGGCCCGCCCCTTGCATCGCCATAATGCGTTCCAATTGAGCCGACGCCGTCGCCGGCCAGAGCACCGCCGTCACCAATACCGTCAAGCACAGTCGTTTCCAATCGGTGGTCATTGCAGTTCTCTCCGTTGGTTTGGTTTTGGATGAAGGGGACGGAGGTGGTTGTCGGAGGAACCGTTTGCGACGTGTAAAACGCCTTGCCGACAACCACCTCCGTCCCCCTTGGTTACTGACCCAATTGCGACGCTCCGACTTCGTCGCGGATTTGTTTTCGGAATGCCAGTATCTCGGGGCCGCTCATGATGCGGATCGTCCAATAGAATTCGCTCATTTCGTACTGTTCGAGCTTGCCGTAGATTTCCCGCAGCACGGGAATATACTTCGGATCGTCGGTGACGGCAATTGCCCGATAGACCAGCTTTTTCCACTCGCTCGAATTATCGGCGTGCTGCCGCCAGTATTGCAGCAGCGGCTCGATGCCGCCGGGGTCGCCCAGCAGGGCCATCAAGTAGCCGGCGCAGGCGGCCACTTCCGCGTTCGCGTCGCCGACCAGCGGCCGGACGTCTTCCAGCGTCAACCCCTCCGGCGGCTTCGGCACAATCGGCGTCCCCGACTGCGAACTGCTGAAAACCGTGGAGTTCAGCACGTTATACAGATAGATTCCGTCGTGCAGCATCCAGAGCTCGCGGGCCCCGTGAATCAGGTAGATCATCGCCAGCCGCTTTCGGGCGACGTTGCCTCCGCGCATCGTTTCCAACGATATCTTGCGGGCGTCGGGACCGGATCGCGTCAGCAATTCGATTTGGAAAGCGTCGGTGCGCAGCGAATCGCCGAGCTTGCGATCGGCGGCGAGCCGGGCGGCGACCGCGGCGGCGTCATCGGGCGCGGCTTGGGCCAACAGCGCCAGCGCGATCAGCCGCTGCCGCTCGCTGCCGGCTTTGGCGCGCGGCTTGGCCGCCTTGGCCAGATCGCGGCGATCGGACGCCGAGATGCTCGATGCCGAAAAGTACCGGTTGCCGAGGTAGGCGGTCGTCAGGGCCGCGTAGATCGCCCCCGATTCTTCCTCGCCCCCCTTCGCGTCGGCCAGCATCGCCCAAAGCGG
The DNA here is from genome assembly GCA_963719005.1 of uncultured Planctomycetia bacterium. Lineage (GTDB taxonomy): Bacteria > Planctomycetota > Planctomycetia > Pirellulales > Thermoguttaceae. The sequence continues at coordinate 110,475 of CAVRAR010000005.1, read as the reverse complement.
CTTGGCCGCTCGATGGTCGGGCGTTTCGGCAAGCGCGATGATCAGCCGCGCTCGCGACTGCCCGTCGCCGGCCAAGGCACAGAGTGCTCGAAACGCTTCGATCCGCTGCTTCCACACCAGCCAGGGCAACATTTCCGCCGCCGTCTCCATCAAATCGCGATTCGCCCGAACCGTGTCGAGCGCCACGGGCATCGCGGCGGCGGCTTTTCCCAACGGCACCAGCGCCGCCGCGGCCGCCAGCCGCTCCTTCGCGGTGTCGGCTTTCAGCATCTTTTCCAGCGGGGCAGCCATGCGCGAAGTCCATTTCGGGCGGCCCTTGCCGGCATAGCAGTCCATCAGCCATTGATCCCGCGGGTTGATCTCTTCTTCCTCCGTCTTTTTACCGATCTTCTTGTCGGTCTTCTTGACGGTTTTCTTGACGGCCGCCTTTTTCTTATCGTTCGACTTGGCTTTTTCCGCCGGTGATCCACTCCCCTCTCCCGTCGCGGGAGAGGGGCCGGGGGTGAGGGCTTTGCTTTTCGACGCCGGCGGCGTTGCCGGGCGGGGCGCCGGAGGGGGAAGCCCGCCGCCAAGCAGGCTGGCGACCTTCGACAACAGCTTCTTGGCGACGTCGGCCGACTTCGTTTCGACACCGTTCACCTCGACCTTCACCTCGATGGTCGGCTCGCCCACCGTGACGCTGCTGGCCGTGGGTTTTTCGGCCTTGTTCTTGGCCGCTTCCCGCAATTGATCCAGCACCTTGAACAGGGCGGAAGCGGCGGCGATGCGGACCTCGCTCTCGTTGTCGCCCAGCGCCGCCAGCAGTTCGTCCTCGGCGTCGCCCGAGGCGGCGGTCGAGAGCGCGGCGATCGCCGCCGCGCGGACCTTCGGCTTTTCGTGCTTGCAGAACTTTCGCAAATGGGGAATCGCCTTCTGCCGCATGTTGTTCTTTTCGGCGAGTTGCTTCAGTACGCTGGCGGCCAGGTCGGGGTGCTTGCCGACGACTTTCACCAGCGGCTCGACGGCCAGCGGCCATGTCGGCTTCGGAAAGCCCCTCGACCGCCTTGGCCACGACGAAGCCATCCTCGTCGTCCAGCAAATCCAACAGAGCGACGTAGGCGTCGGCCTGAAGTTTCGCCGACGAGTTGTCGCCATTCGACGCTACCCAGTCAGCAGACGCGCCGGAAGAGAAATGGATGCCCGAGCGATCGTCGAGCTTTCCGATGCCGGCGGCGGCTTCCGCCCGCACCTGCCAGCTCTTGTGTTTCAACAGCGACATGAGGCACTTGATCGCCTCTTTTCCCTTGGCCGCCCGCAGGAAGCCGATGCCGTGAACGACCAGGTCGGGGTCCTTCTCCTCCTTGAGGTACTTCACGACCGCGGAGACCATTGAGGCGTCGGGCGATTCCTCCAACTGTTTGAGCACCGCCGCGCGGACGTTCGGCTCGGGGTCGCCGAGCAGTTTTACCAGCGACGCCTTGGCCTCGTCGCCGCCGATGTGTTGCAGGCCGCGGAGACTGAGCTCGCGGACCAGCGGATCGCTGTCAGCGAACAATTCCAACAGCAACGGCTCTTCGTCGTCGCCGGCCATCTGGGCGAGCTCCTCGGCCGCGCGGCGGCGCTGGCGGGGATCGGTATCGCCCAGGCGTTCGATGCCGCCGGGCCAACGCAGCACCAACGCATCGCACGCCGCCAGCCGGTATCGCAGGATCAACAGCCGCCGGCGATCCTGGTCGGCCGCGGCGTTCTTCAGCCGCACGTAGACCTCGGGCAGCAGCGCCGGCCCGAACCGCGCCAACCGCTGCCGGATGGCGTCGGCTTCCGACTCGTCGGCCGCGAGCATTCGATCGATCTGCCGCCGGGCGGCGGCCAGTTGCTTCTCGGAGAGTTTCTGTCGGCGGCGGTTGGGCGGCGATCTCGCGGTCGCTCCATTTGTCGAGCCGCGCGAGACGCTTCTCGGTGAACGTTTCGGGCCGCCACGGATCGAGCCCGTCCAGCGGCGCCTTCCACTGTTCCAACACCTCCATCGCCGCCAGACGGCTGGTGAGGCTGCCGGTGGTGAAGGCCCGGAGCACGGCCGAGCGGGCGATGTTCGGATAGGGCAGCAGGCGGCGGATGGCCGCCTCGCGCAGGGCCGGGTTTCGCTCCTGGAACTGCTTGACTAGTCGCACGGCCGCCATCGCGCTCGGTTCGCCCGACGCCAACAGCACGTCGGCGGCCGGCTTCGTCGCCGCTTCGTAATTCTCCTTCAGCCAATCGACCAGCTCGCCGGGAGCAAGGTATCCGTCGTGTTGGGCCACGTGTTGCCCGCCCGGCGTACGAATCCGCATCGCGGGCACGGCGGAAACGGCCAATCCGGCCGCGTCGTCCGGTTGGGCGTCCACATCCAAATAGACCGGCGTCCAGCGGGCCAGTTCCGCCTGGACTTCCGGCTTCTCAATCGCGGTGGCCAGCTTCCGGCAGTCGGCCGACCACTTCGCTCCCACGCGGATCAAGATCGGCTTGCGATCGGCGAGCGCGCGGCGGTATCCGTCGTTCAGGCTCGACAGCCACGCGACCGGCTCGGCAGTTTTTCTTGCTGCGGGCTGAGAAGCGGGTGCGGGGCGAGAAGCGGCCGGCGGCGCAGAGCACTCCCCTCTCCCGTCGCGGGAGAGGGGCCGGGGGTGAGGGCTTCGCTCTTCGACGCCGGCGTCTTCACCTTTTCGAATTTCGCCTCCGCGGTGATCGCATGCACTACAATCGCCGTGCCGCACGTCATCGCGACGATCCATCGCAGGGCGGTCGTGACGTTCATCGGACGTTCTCCTTCGCTTTCTGTCCGTGATGAATCTTTTTCCAATACTTGTCGTAGTCGAACTTCGGACTGTTCTCGCGGTCGTGGCAGACAGTGCAGCAGTCCTTCGCCCGGGCAAATCGCGGCGTGTGCAGCGCGGAGTCGGCGACGTGGGCTTGCGAGGGGCCATGACAACTCTCGCAGCCGACGCTTACACGACTCGTCTTCGGGTCGTCGTCCCGAAGCGAGGCGAATCCGCCCGGCAACCCGTAGCCGGTCGTGTGGCAGCGCTGGCATTCGGGATCGACGTGCGCGCCGGTCGCCCTCAGTGCTTTCCACGCCGCGGCGTGCTTCGACTCGCGCCATTGCCGGCAGTCGTCTTCGTGGCATTTCTTGCAGGCGGCCGTCCCGGCGACGGCGTAGCCTTTCGGCAGATTCGACGGCAGCGGATCGACAAACGAAGTCTGGCCCGGCGCGAAGTCACTGCGGCCCAACTCGACGCGAAACCGTTGGACGCCGCTCTTTTGATCCGGATCGTCGGCGTAGCGCTCGCTGAGCTCGACGATGCTCCCGTTCCAGCGATCGGTCGATCCATAGAGCGGCGCATCGAGCCGGGCGACGAACTTGCCCTTGTTGGTAGCCGAAGTCAACAGCGTCGGCCCGATTTGCTTCGGAGCGATCGGCTGACCGGTCGGGCCGCCCACGACCACGTCGGCCTCGGGCAAGTCGTCGGCCAACTGCCGCAACTCGTCCTCCGGCAGATAGGCCAGCACGATCGCCGCATCGTATTTCCCGGCAACGCTGCGCGAGAGCTTCGATTACGGCCTGGCGCGGCGGCGTCACCTGAATCTCGCCCGTCGCATAACGCTCGGCCAGCACGCCGACCAACGCCAGCCGTCGCCCCGCCGCCGACACCAGGCGAACCGGCTCGGCCACGAGTTTCCCGGCCATGTCGCGGACGTTCGCCGAGAGAAGCGGAATGCCGACGTCGTTGGCCAACCGTCGCAACTCGTCGGCTCCGAAGCGGGCCTCGGCGGCGCCGATGTTATGGGCGGCGACGTGCATCTGCATCTCGCCCTGCAAGATGGCCTTGAATTTGGCGAGATCGTAGGGCGAAGTTCCGTGCGCGGCGCCGCCGACGTCGACCGGCACGACCTCGGCCGCTCGCCGCAGTCGTTCGATCAACGTGGCACGCCGGGGCAGGCCGCCCGACTGGTTCGAGGTGCATCCGCAAGGCACGATCCATCCGTTCGTGTCGCCGCTCGCCACCACGACCAACGGCCGCTCCGCCCCGCTCGGCCGGCAGCCGACCAGCGCGGCGCATGCGAGCACCGCGAGCAATGCGAGGACCGATTCGTAGGGAGTGATGGTTATCATAGATTGTTGCAAACGCGTTGTGTCCGGGTTCAGTGGGCGGTAAACCGCCCACCCCTCGTCTCCAATCTCCACTCTCTGTCCCCTGACCCCTGATCCCTGGCCTCTGTCCCCTGATCCCTGATCCCTGACCCCTTCTCAATGCGTCAGCGCATACGCCAGAATGTTCACGTTGATCGAAACCGCGTTCTCCAACTCGTTGCCGCCGCAACAGCAGCAGCCGGTGGTGTGCGGGCGTGTCGTTCAGGCCGTCCTGCGAATAGACGACGCCCAGCCGGCCGGCGATGCTGACGCCCACCAGCGGCCGCGGGCTGCCGCCGTGCGTCGTGTGCAACTCCTTGATCTCGTAAGTCGTGTGGAAGATCGGGTGTTTCATGTCGATCGAGTGCAGCGGGTGCTTGGGGAAGATGGTGGCCATCTCGCGGCGAAAGGCGCGGTCCCATTCGGTCGAGGAACAGCCCGCCGAGGCCAGCAGCAGCCCGCCGCGCTCGACGTACCGCCGCAGGTTCTCGCGTTCGGCCTCCGACAACTGGAACTCCCCCTCGCCGGTCATGATGACCAGCGGAAAATCGTAGAGGCTGTCGCTCGACAGCTTCACGGCATGGAACCGCCGGCTGGTCGAGATGCAGGTCTCCTTTTCGGCCTTGATGAGGAAGTGATCGGAGAAGCAGCGGCTGCTCTTCGTGCCTGCGTAGACCAGATTGGCCACTTGCACGATGCCGTCGGGCTCGCCGCCCGACTGCCGGGCGTCGGGCGCGGCCCAAGCCAGGGCCGCCAGCGACGCCGCCAGCAGCGCGGCGCAGCGGCAAATGATGAATGATGAATGATGAATGATGAATAGGATGCATTTTGCTTCTCCCACATGAACACATCTCGAACGCACTATCGCCCGCTCTCTCCGGTCTCCTCGGCGACGCGTTGGAAGTATTGGCCCACCTGGCGTCGATAGCGAATCGGCACGGCGGCGTCGTTGGCCCCGGCGGCAGCGCCGGGGGCGAACAGCTCGCCCGGCCACACTTCATCGGGGTTCCTGATTGCCGGGCCGCTTTCTCGGCGGGCGTCGCCTTCGCCGCCGCCGGACGCTTCTCCGGGATTTGCCAACGCCGGCGGCAGTCCGCCGTAAAGGCCGGTGGGGCCGAAGCCGTTGCCTCCGCTGCCGCCGCCCATGCCGTTGCCCAGTCCCATGTTGGATAACAGTTGTTCGATGGTATTGCCGAGCCCCTTGCAGAGAGTCGGCTGAAACCGCAGCCCCTTGCAGGCGCAATTGCCGCAACTCTTGCATTCCTTGAGAAACTTCTTGAGGATGTCGGCGGCCTCCTGGGCCTTCTTGTGGCCGCGGGTCGGCTTGAACTCGGCCAAGGCCGACTCGGCCGCCGCCATCGCTTCCGACGCCCCGCTGCCGCGCATGTCCTTGACGAACTTCTGCGCCGTCTCGCGCAGCTCCTTCAACGCTTCTTTATCCGGCAGCTTGTCGATGTGCTCCTGCATGTTGTCGAGGAAATTCGCCAGCGCATCGCGAATCTGCCGCTGCTCCTCCTCCAAATCGCGCATGCGGGCTTTCATCGAGGGATCGTCCTGGCCGTCGCGCCCCCGGAGCGACGAGAGCCGCTCGGCAAGATCCTGCTGCCAAAGGGCCAGCGTAACGAAACGCTCTTGGTCGGCCATAAGCGGCATCACGCCCGCCAGCATCTCCATCGGCTCGACCGCCTGCTCGTCGTAGAGCTTGCGCGCCGAGGCAAGCCGCTTGGCCATCGCCTCCAGCCGGCGAGCCAGCGCCTTGTTCAGCAGGTCTTTCTCCCGCTCGAGCTGCTCCAATTCCTTGGCCATCTCCTCCGAGGTATTGGCCAATTGCTGCAACTCGGGCGTGAGCGCCTTGTCGATGATCGTAGGGCATGAGCGAGTCGGCCGATTTGCGGATTTCCGCCGCCTCGCGCCGCATCGCCTCGGCCAGCCGTTCGAGCTGGCGGCGAATCTCGTCCGATCGCTTCGCATCGCCGCGCTGCCCTTTCATCTTCTTCCGCAGGCCGTCCATTTTCTTGGCCAGCGATTCCATGCGTCGCTGGGCGGCGTAGTATTTTGAGAGCATCGCCTCGATCCCCTGCCGCGTTTGCAACATCCGCTCGAATTCTTCCTGGCTGACGATGCGGACGGTCACCACCGAGCTTTCCGCCCCCTTCGCCCCGGCCGGATCGTTGTCCTCCACGCGGGCGAAGAGCTTGATCGACGTCGCCCGGCTCCAGGCCGTAGCGATCCAGCGGCAGGCGGACCTGCTCGTCGAGCCGCCGCGACGGATGCGGCGGCAGCGGCAGATCGAACGGCGTCGGGCGGGAATCGTTCAGGCTGCGATACAGTTGCAGTCGCGAAATCCCGCAATCGTCCTCGGCCGAAAGCGTCACCGGCAATACCGCGGTGGGCGTGGCCAGCGACGTCTTCGGCGGCTCGGTGATGCGCACGAACGGCCGCTCGTCGGCCAGCATCGTCACGTTGCCCGAAAACGATTGCTGCGACTCCTGGCCGTCCTCGTCGATCACGCGGCAGAGAAACTTGCCGTCGCCGGCGATCGAGAACTGGCCCATCACCACCTGGCTGCCGGGCTCGATCGGCTTCATCGGAAGTTGAGTCGGCTTGCCTTGTGGTGCAGCCGTCCCGGCTGCCTGGGCAGGCGAGACGCCTGCACCACAAACCGAGCCACTTAGCACAATCGTTCCGCCGCCCAGCGGCCGGTTGCTGCGGAGAAAAATCTGCACTTTCGTGCCGGGCAAGCCGCTGACGCCCTCCTTTGGCAGCGGCCCTTCATACGCGGCGCGGTTGGCATACGCGGGCGGCTCGATCCGCAGGCTGGCATTTTCGATCAGCGGCACGGTGATGATGCTGAGGTGATACCGCTTGCTTCGGGCGCGGTAGGCGCGGACGTAGTAATCGGTCGGCTCGACCACCTTGGCCAAGACCGCTCGCCAGCGGCCGTCGGCCTCGGGAAACATCGGCAGCGGCGGTTCCTGGCGGCTGCCCGATTCGAGCACCAATTCCAATTGTTCGACCGGCGGGCCGATGACCGTGGCGCGGATTTCCAGTTCGCTGCCGTAGACCACCGGCGCGTTGCCCGGCGTGACCGTGAACTCGATGCGCGAGAACGGCGGCACGTCGGCGAACGGCCGGGCGAAGCGATTCCATTGCGTTTCGACCAGTCCGGGCAGGCAGATCGCCAGCACGGCCACGGCGGCCCAGAGCAACGCGATCGCGCCGAGCGACCGGCCCAACGGGCGGACGGGCGCGACTTTGCCCAACGGGACTTGCCCGGCGGCCAGGGCGGCGTCGGCCACGGCGATGTTCGCCAGGCTCAGCGTCAACGCGCGTGGCGTCTGGCCGCAGCGTTGGCTCCATCCCTCCTGCGCCAATTCCCAGCCGGTGAGGATTCTGCCGCCCACCTCGCCCGCCCGATCGAGCTGCCGGGCGACGGCAGCATCGCAAGCGGCCCGCAGCGTCGCCGCCGACAGTGCCCCCAGAAGTACGACGCCGCAGACGCCGGCCACCCAGAACGTGGCGATCCGCCACTCGGGCGGAAACTCCCAGAGCAAGTCGAGCCACGTGCCGGCGAGCAGCAGGATCGACACCGCGGCCAATCCCCATACTGCCGCGGCAGCCGTGCCGATGCCCAGCAGCCGGCGGCGAACGCGACGAAGTTGTGCGCCGAGTGAAATCATGGTTCGTTCCCTTTCTCACACCAATCCCGATCGCCGCCGCAGCCCCCATGCCGTGCCCCAGATGGCGAACGCGGCGAGCAACGCCCACCAGCGATCCCAGGCCATCGTCTGCGCCGTGCGCTCAGGCCGAGTGCGGCCGAGGTGCCGATCGAATTGTTGGGCCAGCAGCCGCGGATCGCTGGCTTCCAATACCGCGCCGCCGCTTTGCCTGGCGATCATCTTCATCACGTTCGGCTGGGCGCAGACGTCGAGCCGCTCGGCCAGATTTCCACGCACGTCGAAGGCCGCCACGCCGGAGACGTCGTTCTTATCGATGCCGGCCACGCGCAGCGAATATCGCCCCTCGGGCAGCCGGCCGAGCCCGACGTAGAACTGGCCGGGATAACTGCCGCGCGGCACGCAACGGAACGGCTGCGGCCGAACGTGCGGCCCGCCCGTCAGTTGCACCTGCGGCGGATCGCCCGACCAGTCGCGGACCAGCAGCGTGGCGGTCACGTTTTCGTCGGTCGTGAAACTGAGCTTATCCGCCCGCAGTGCGAGCTTCTGCGAGGGCAACATGCCGACGTTCGACACCAACCAGCGGACGAGGCTCCGCCAGAGCGAGCCGTAGATTTCCTCTTGCTTTTGATGTTCGGGCGCGAGGAAGGCCCAGCGCCACATGCCGGCCCCTTCGACGACGACCACCCGGCCGCTGCCGACGGGCTGGTAGACCATCATCGGGCTCGGCTGGCCCGTGCCGCCGCCGACGCCCTTGGCCAGCACGACGGCCAGCGCCTTCGCCGCCTCCGGGCGAGCCGCGGTGGCCAGCGAGGGCAGCTCGGCCAGTTGACCCTTTCCATCGCCCGAGATGGGCAGCCATCGCAGCGCCTGGCCGGCGTCGGTCAACTCGACGTGGAACCGCGTTTCGGCCGCCGGGGCCCAGCGCAGGGGCATCAGGTCGCCCAGGCGTTGGCCGATCTGCGACGCCGGCGGACCGCGGAAGCAGACCAGCGAGCCCTCGCTCTCGGTGAGCCACTTCCGCAGCTTCGCCAGGGCGTCGTCGGTCAAAAAGGCTTCGGCATTGCGGCCGAGGATCACGATTTGATACGTTGCCAGGGCGTCGGCGTCGGAGAGGAACTTACCGGCGTCCTTCTCGATCGCCCATTGCTCTCGATCTCCCTCGCCCTTTGGGAGAGGGTCGGGGTGAGGGCGGCTGGCGCTCGGCGGGGATGTGGCACGGCCATCTTGGCCGTGTTGGTTCACGGGCTGGAAGCCCGTGCTACTGTCGTCGGTCGGCTTCTGGCGCGGCGATTTTTGCCACAGCAGCCGGCCTTCGGCGAGTTGCACGACGCTGGTCAACTCGATCGACTGATCGGCCGACAGCGTTCGCACCAGGAACTTCGTGTCCCAATACGGCTTGCCCTCCAACAGCAGCACGCGGATCGGCTGATCGACCACCCGCAGCAGCAGCGGTGCGGAATTGTTGACCGTCGTCACCTCGCCCGGCAGGGCATCGGCGCGGACTTCGTACCGATACAGCCCCGGGGCCTTGTGCGAAACGTGGAAGACTTCCTCGACCGTGCCGTTCCGCTTCAGCGTCACGTCTCGCCGTTCCAGCGGCTTGCCGTCCAGCAGTAGCGTGGCCGAGGTTTTGGTGGGCAACGACCCGCGATGCCGCAGGCTGACGACCACCGGCACCCGCTGACCGACGAACGCCAACTCCTGCGGCTGATCGAGGCCGACTTCGAGGTCGTTGACCGTGGCCGCGCCGCCGATCGACCGCACGTAAACCGGGGCCGCCATCGCTTTGGCCTTGTCGGCGGCCTGCCGCAGCCGCTCGATGCCGCCGGCATTGTTGATGCCGTCGCTCAGCAGCAACATCGCCTGGCCCTGCGGGCGGTCGTCTTCGAGCGAATCTTCGACGGCGGCGGCCAGATCGGTTGCAGCGCCGTCGGGCGTCTGTTTCGCGATCGTTTCGAGCGAAGCCGACGACGGCGCAGCGGCGAACGTGCGGAGGCGGACCTCGTATCGTTGGCCCAACTCGCGGGCCGCGGCGGCGGCACAAGCGACGCCGGCCTGGTAGCGGGTCTCGCCGTTCTCGGCGTCGCGGGTGGCCATGCTGGCCGAACGGTCGATGAGGATCGTCAACAGCGGCTTGCCCGGCGGCGGCGGAATCCGTTCGAGCCACGTGGGATTCAACAGCACCACCAGCGGCACGGCGGCGGCCACGGCCATCAGCGCCACCACGGTCCACCATCGCCACGCCGGCAAGCGGCGGCGTCCGGCCACGGCATACCAGCCCAGCAATGCCACGGTGGCCACGGCCAGCGGCGCCCACATCGCCAACGGAATGTAAGGATCGAAGGTGATGTGCATTATGAGTTCACTCGCATCTCGTAGGGCGGACTTTAGTCCACCAAGTGCGGCGGACTAAAGTCCATCTATGAAAGCATTTTTGTCAAGCCGTCCGGTGCAAGAAACGTGAGGCAGATGTCTGCCACATTCCCCTCGCCGTCGGCCTCGGTCGATCTGGTCACGTTCGTCCGAGGGTCCGCGGGCGGTTCCTGCGGCTGCTGCCACACATTCCCTGAGCCCGAGGCGGAGGAAGAACTCGCTCCCTCCTGCTGATTTCGAGTTCTGAGCCGACGTGAACGTGTACGCTCAACCATCTATTCGGGATCGTCGGCTGGGCCGAACGTCGCCATGAAAAAAGTTTTCAAAGGACGCCACCATTCACCCTATCGAAGGTCGGTCGCCGAAGCGGCCGCCATTCAGGACTTGTGTCGGGGTCGTCCTCAAGTCGTCACGTCCACCGGTTTCGGCTTGATCTTGTACGCTGCGATTTCTCCAGGGTTGTTCTGAAAGAACGATGAAAATTCACCTCACGCCGCCGACAGGCGATACCGCTGTCCGCTTTGAAGCATCGCCACCATCACGCACAGTAGCCGCCGCGCTGTCGCCACGATCGCCTTTTTGGCCCCGATCCGACCTTTCAGCCGTTCGTAACGGAATCCCCAATAGCGGCTCTTGACGACCAACCGCCAAGCCGCCTCCACCAGAGCCCAACGCAACAGCCGCGATCCCTCCTTGGTGATGTGCAACTCTTTTCGCCGATCCGCCGACGCCCGCACTCCCGGATCCAGCCCGGCGTAAGCCACCGCTTTCTTTTGCGAATGAAAACGCCGCACGTCGCCCAACTCGCTGAGTACCACGTCCAACGTTACGCTGCCAATCATCGGAATACTGCGGAGCACTTCGCGGTGTTCGCGTTCGGCCAACGGCGCTTTCTTGGCAAACTCCCGCAGTTGCTTGTTGGCCGCCTGCACCTGGCTGCGATGCTGCTGCCACTGCGACACAAACTGCTCCAATACCCAGCGGTCGGCCGGAGAAACCTCGACGGCTTGCAAGTATTCCAAGCCCTCGGCGGTGAAGAGGTTCGGCCGATCCAGGTTGTAATCGCTGAGTATATGCCGAATCTTGCAGCGCACGGAAGTCACCCGACCGCGCAAAATGCCGGTAACGCACCAGGCGACGATAGGCTCGCAACCGCGGCGTGGGCCGATAGGATTGAGGGATCATGTCTAATGCCAGGAATTCGGCTAACACCCGGGCGTCGATACGGTCGGTTTTGTTCTTGGTTTCGGCGATGACGCGGAGCTTCTTCGGATGCGCGAGGATCACGCGTTTCGCCAGCGGCTCGATCAACTGTACCAACCACTCGTAGCTGGCAGTGGCCTCGACGACCGTGCGAAACGGCGTCCAGCGGCCGAAAAACTCGATGATTCCCGCTTCGTTGTCGCATCGCAAGACCTTCTCGCACAACACCTTCCGCCCTTTACTCATGACACACAAGCTGATAGTCTTCTTGTGGAGGTCGATGCCGATATAATGCACGGTTTGACTCCTTGTGTGGAAACTGAGGAAATAAACCTTCTTCTCAGATTTACCACGTGCTCAAGGACACCGTGTTCGGCCCGACCTCCTCTCTTTCATAGTTTCACCCTACAGTGGACGCCGGCCCGTCGCCAGCAACCTGAGCAACAATAACTATCATCCCAACCTTCCACCCCACTGACGTTCACGTACGGAAGATCAACAACGCCGATATTTCTGCCAAGATGCACGCGACACATGCCACGGCAAACCACTTCCAGGAATCGTCGTGCTGCTGGCTCTCGCCAATGGCGCCGTGATAGGCCGCCGCACGGCCCGCGGCGAGCCGGCCGGTCAACACGTCGGGCGGCAGCACTTCCAATTGGCTCTCTTCGGCGGGAATGTTGGCGGCAATAGCGAACACCGTCGCGCCGTCGCGATCGACGCGGTAGACGCCTGGCGGTCCCGGATTTGTCCATCGCCAAACCGCTCCCGCCGCTTCATCGACCAGTTCGCCGCAACCCCCGCCGGGGACTGTCCCAGTTTTCGTCTCAGCGAAAACGGGACTGTCCCCCTTCCCGTTTCCACCCGCGGCATTCTCCGGCCCGCGAATTTGCAGGCCCGCCGCCATGCCGGCTTCGCTGGGCAACGGCGCCACGAGCAGCTCGCCGCAGACCGTCGAAGCGGCCGCCCGCCGCCGATCGAGCATCTGTTCGACCAGTTCGGAAAGCAGCGGGACAAACGCCGGGGTCTTCGCCAGATTCGACGCCGCGAGATCGGCGTTGATCACCGCCAGCGCGCCGGCGTCGGACGAGCAGAGCACGATGCCGGCCGAGCCGTCGTTGTAGCCCGCCAGCACGTCGGCGTCCACGCCCGTCTCCAGCCGACGGGAACTGAGCCCGCCGGCGAAACGCAGCCGACCCATCGTCGACGTGAGCCCGTCGCCGAACACCGCAAACGCCGGACTCTCGCGGCGCATCGACGTGAGGAACAGATCGCGCCGCACCTGGCCCAGCGGCGGCGGCGTGAATTCGACGGGCATTTGCAGGCCGCTGCCGGATGCCTCGCTCAGTCGCTTGAGGTTCGTGGCATCGACCAGTTCGGCGGCCACGTACAAGATTGGCCGGCCGCGACGCAGCAGCGCCGCCAACAACTTGACCGTCTCGTCGGAGAGTTTGCCGGGGTGATCCAACAAGATCAGGTCGCCGGCGGCCAGTGCGGCATGATCGAACGAGGCGGGGTCGATGCGAACGACCGACGGCGATTGTCTGTTGCGGCCGCCGTCCTTTTGCAGCGTCGGCGCCAGGGCGCATTCGAGAAACAGGCTCGACGTCGGCTTGCGGCTCTTGATCTGGCGGGTCATCAGCACGTAGGTCGGCTGCGGGCGGACCAGCAGCGCGAAGGGGCAGACGTTGTCGGCCGCCAGCGCGTCGTCAACTCCCAACAATCGCGCTTCGCCCGTCTGCCACCCCGGTTTGCGCACGCCGATCTCTTCGCTCAGCGTAGTGCGGCGGCCGGGCGGACACGTGCCGGAAAGCCGCCACGTCGAATTGCCCAACGCCACTTCGACCGCGATTTTTCGGGCGGTGGGCGAGTAGTTGCCCACTTCGACGTCGAGTTGCACGCTCCCCTGCGAGCCGGCGGCGTGGCCATCGACCCGCAGGACCGCCAGGTTCGCCAGCGGCTCGGCCGGGGCGGTCGATTCGAGTTGGATGTGCGTGTCCGCCGGCAGCGGCGAGAAATTGGCCTTCGCCCAGGCGGTGCGTTGAAAATCGCTCACCAAGACCAACTCCCGCCGGCGATGGTCTTTCTCCGTCGTCGGAGCCAACATGCGGGCGGCCAGGTCGAGCGCCCCATTCACGTCGATCCGCTGCGGCAACGGGCGGCAGCGGGCCAATTCGTCGCGCAGCGCGTCGAAATTCGTCGAAGGCAAGTCGAAGACGCCTTGCGGCCGCGCGCCGGCCAAGAATCAGATTGGCCACCAGCCCCGGCCGGTAACGGAGATAATTGGCGGCGACCGTTCGCCCCCGCTCGATCTGCTCGACGGCGCCCGATCGGGCGGCCATGCTCTGGCTGACGTCGAGGACGACCACGCGGACGGCGTCGCTCCCCTGGAGATCGGAGACTTGTGGCGGCTGTCCCCACTGCGGCCGCGCCACGGCCAGGGCGAGCAGCAGTATGGCGAGCGTCCGCAAGCAGAGCAGGATGACGTCGCGTAGCCGGTGCCAGGTGCGCTGCTGGTGGACGGCCTCGCGCACGAACCGCAAGGTCGATAGCGGCATCCGCACCGGCCGCGGCCGCGTGAGCCAATGCAGCAGCACCGGCCCCGTCGCCGCAACGACGCCGATCAGGATGGCCCACGGATGAAGGAATGTCATATTGTAAAGCCGCGTGAGCGTCGGATAGTCGCCTTTCGCTCCTAGGTTGTGAAAAAATGGAACATTTTTTCACAACCTAGGAGCGAAAGGCGACTATCCCGCTCTCTCCACCAAGAATCCTCCCAAAGTCTGCAAATACGGGATCGCCGTCGAAACGCGGCGATAGTCGCAACCGCCGGCCAGCGCCAATTGACGAACCATCGCCAGATGGGCCGAAAAACGCTCGCGGTACGCGGCGGCGATCTCGGCCGGCGAACAATTCACCCGCCCCTCGTCTTCCATCCCCTCGAAACGGAAAGCGACGCCCTGCGGTAGCCGTTCTTCGTCGGGATGGACGACGTGCAGCACGACGATGTCCCAGCCGCGATGCCGAAACAGCCGCAGCCCGGCGAACACCTCTTCCAGGTCCTCCATCAGGAAGTCGCTGGCCAACATCAACACGCCGCGGCGGCGGCAGCGATCGAACAGCTCGCGCAGCCCGGCGACCATGCGAAGGCTCGGCTGCGTTTCGAGCCCCTCGACTACCTGCTGAAGGTGTTCGACGTGCGAGGCCGTCGCCCCGGGGGCAAGCCATTCCCGCAGCGAGCCGTTCAGCACGGCCAAGCCCACCTGGTCCTGCGTGCGGCTGATCACGTGCGACAGGGCCGTCGTCAGATATTGGACGTATTCGATTTTCGAGCCGGCGGCGTTGCGTCGATCGGCCGCTCCGAACCGCATCGAGCCGCTGGCGTCGATCACCAGGGCGCAAATCAGATTCGTTTCCTCCTCGTGGATGCGGACGAAGGCCTTTCCGGTGCGTGCCAGCACCTTCCAATCGAGGTGGCGGAGGTCTTCGGTGCCGGTGTATTCGCGGAAATCGACGAATTCGCCCGCCCCGCCGAGTTGCCGCGAGGAGTGGCAGCCCATGAACGTCCCCTCGACGCGGCGGCGCGTGGTGAAACGCATGTGATCGAGCGCCGCCAGCGCCCGCAGGTCCAAGAACCGGCTGGTAACTCGCGGTGTCATACGGCCACTTCTTCCAAGAGGCGGCCGATCACTTCGGCCGACGTGATCGAATCGCCCACCGCCCGATGATTCACGATGATGCGGTGCCGCAGGATCGGCAGGGCGGTGGCGCGGACGTCCTCGGCGGTCGGGGCCGTGCGGCCCATCAACAGCGCCCGGGCCTTGGCCGCCAACACGAGATTCTGCGAGCCGCGCGGGCCGGCGCCCCAGGCCACGTAATCGCGGATGAACTTGCCGCTACGCGGATCCTCCGGGCGGCTTGCCCCGCACAGGCGAACCGCGTAGCCCGCCACGTTGTTGGCCACCGGCACGGCCAGCACCAGGTCGCGAAGCTGCAAGAACTCCTCGCGGTCCAGCGACGCCTGCGGCAGCTCGGGCATGCCCGCCGTCGTGCGCAACACGATCTCCTCTTCCTGATCGGGCGTCGGATAGCCGATGCGAATCTCCATCATGAAACGGTCCAACTGCGCCTCGGGCAGCGGATACGTCCCCTCCTGCTCGATCGGATTCTGCGTGGCGGCCACCAGAAACGGCTCTTGCAGCGGATAAGTCTTGCCGCCCACGGTGACGTGCCGCTCGGCCATCGCCTCCAGCAACGCGGACTGAGTTTTCGGCGCCGCACGGTTGATTTCGTCGGCCAACACGAGGTTGGCGAATACCGGACCGGGCCGAAACGTCATCGCCGGGCCCTGGCCGTCCTCGCCGCGGCTGAGCAATTCGTAGCCGGTCACGTCGGCAGGCATGAGGTCGGGAGTAAATTGTATGCGGCCGTACTTCCAGCGAAACGCGGCGGCCAGGGCCTTGACCATCAACGTCTTGGCCAAACCCGGCACGCCCACGATCAAGGCATGGGAGCCGGTCAACGCACAGACCAGGAGTTGGTCGATCACCTCGTCCTGGCCGACGACGACTTCGTGCAAGGCCGTGCGAATCGCCCTGACGCGCTCGGCGAACGCGCCGACTTGTTGCTGGCCCAAATCCGTCTCACTGGCGCCGACTGCCATGTTGCTGCTCCTCGTTTTCGAGTTTCAGGAATGGGCGTGGCCAGAAGAGAAGGCGTCTGGCCATAGTTCCGCCGATGGCCAATAGCATAGCGTGGCAAAGGGGGTAAATCAAGCAAAAAAGGGGAGCTACCCCCCCGAGAAAGTTTGCAGCGGAACCGGGGGAAACCCCTTGTTTTAGCCGCGCCCCGAAGGGACGCGTGCCGGCAGACTGATGTCGCGTATTCAAACACCCTCCGCGAAATCACAGCCCCACGAGGCTGTAGCCGCAATCGACGTGGATCGTCTCGCCGGTCACGCCGCGAGAGAGGTCGCCAAGCAGATAAAGGCCCGTAGCGCCGAGGTCTTCCTTGTCGATGTTGCGGCCCAGGGGCGATTTTCGGGCGGCGTGCTCGCGCAACTCGTCGAACCCGGCGATGCCGGCGGCGCTGAGCGTTCTTAGCGGCCCGGCGCTGATGCAATTGACGCGGATCTGCTTCGAGCCGAGATCCCAGGCCAGATAGCGAACGCTGTGTTCCAGGGCGGCCTTGCACACGCCCATCACGTTGTAGCCGGGAATCACCTTTTCGCCGCCGTAGTAGCTGATGGTGAGGATGGCGCCGCCGTCGGTCATCAGCGGCGCGGCCGCCCGGCACACCGCCACGAGGCTATAGACGCTGATGTCCATCGCCAGATGCCAGCCTTCGCGGCTCATCTCGACGTACGGCCGGCGCAACTCCTGCGGCGGCGCGAAGGCGATCGAGTGGACCAGGAAATCGAGCCGGCCGTACACTTTGCCGACCTCCTCGAACAGCCGGGCGACGTCGGCGTCCTTCTGCACGTCGCACGGCAGAACGATCTTCGGCCCGTGCGCTTCGACCAGCGCGGTCACGCGGCGTTGGCACGACGGGCTAGGCAAATGCGTGAACGCCAACTCGGCCCCTTGTGCATAGAGCGCCTGGCTGATGGCCCAGCCGATGCTCCACTCGTTGGCCACCCCCATCATCAACCCGATTTTGCCGGCGAACATGGACATAATTGAAGCTCCCTGAGCGGATGCCCGTCAGCCTTCAGCGATCACCACGACCTGCCGTCGGTCGGCTCACCGGCCGCAAACGCTTGGGCTCGGGCTTCACCAATCGGTCGCCAAGCCCGGCTTCGAGCTTGCGCAAATCCTCGCAGATCAAGGCGAGATCCGAGTTAAACCGCTTGGTATGCTCCATACGATGCTGCCGTACCTCGGCCACGATGGGGTCTTTCATGTTTCTTCTCCGAGGAGTTCGTCGGGCGATACAATTTCGGGGCAAGCGTAGCCTTCGTTCTCCACGATTTGGCGGATCATCATGCGAGTGAAGGGATTGTTGATGTGGGAGAAGTTCCATGTCGCCAAGAAATCGACTCCGCCAATGGCCGCCAACGCAACGTGCAGCGCGTCTTCCGGGTACTCTGGAGGGATGCCCTTTCTCGCAACAATCTGGCGCGCCAAGGCCTCCGCTTCTGGCGTAATCTGAATCACGTGGAACGGAAGCACAGCCTGAACGCGTTTTGCCGCCTCTGCTTCATCCCCGTTGCCGATTTCGGCAAGCACGGCAGCCGAGACGTAGGGTTCATAATCGTGGCCAAGGCGATTCCAGAACTCGTGAGTTACCTGTTGGTGCCCCGCAACCACGACATCGCGGCTCGGACGGGCCGTGTAGTAGCTCACCACGCTCGTCTCGACGTAGACTTTTGTTCCCATGCCTTTACTTTACTCTGCGTTCCATGGCCGCGCGCATGATCGACTTCACTTTGGCGAGGTCTTCGTCGTCCTTGATCGAGTAATCCGTCCATTCCTCATCCGCGTTGTAGGTGGACAAGATGTAATGTTTTCGTCGCGGACTGAAATAGGCGAACACTCGCCCGCCAACCCTCATCGAAACCGCGTACTTGATTGGGTCAAGAGAAATGCCGGCGGGCTTCCAACTCTTGATTTCGTCTAGTAGCGCAGTCGCTTTTGCTCGCACGTCTGGATCGGTGATATACCCAAGGTGATCGTCAAGATGCGTGACTTCCACGACCGCCGGCGGTGGAGGAATGGTGTGCTCCGAGAACACGGGAACCAGGTCGTCTTCTCCTTCAAATCGCAGGCAGTGAAAAGTAAAAAGGGAAATGGAAAGGTCCATCCATTTGCACCGGTTCACTATTGTCTGCGAGAAGGAGGGGGCAATCAGGAAGAGGCGTACCTGTTGAGTAGGATCAATGCCATGCTTCTGATAGAGTCGAGCGAAGGCTTCGATATGGCTGGAAACGTAATCGTAGTAGTCGATGCCCTGCAACAGCATGCCATCATCTTGCACGACCTTGAGTTCCGCCACAACAAGTGACCTGCCGCTGTCGACCATTAACACATCCAACCTTCCCCCCGCTGTCTGCTTTTGATGGTCCACATAGACAAGGCCCTCTTCGATCATTCCGGCGTGCTGCCGGATAATGTCCTCCAATTCAGACTCGGAGACATCGGCCTTTGTGTATTTTTTCATCGCTTCCCTCTTGCCAAACAGTGATTATACAGCGGTCTACTTCACCACTGCCGACGGAATGTTGGGGCTCTTGGGGTTCACTTCAATGCTCAGGTGAGACGGCGAGATAACCAAGTCCATGTCCTCCATCGGCACGGCGCCAAGGAGCACCGTGTCGCCTATCACAAGCGCCCCAGTGAAGCAGGTTCGATTCTGAAAGCGAATTTGGATCGGGCCGACATACGGCACGACGTGCGATCGCTCGTCGGCCGTCGTTACTTCGCGTTTTTCGATTTCCGCAAGTTCCAGTTGAACGGCGACGTGCTCGGGGATCCAGATGGTCATCGCCCCGGTATCGACTAACGCCGAGACATCCAGCGGCTTCAATGCCGGGTGCTTCGGATTAGAGAGTTCCACGGATGCCCTGATGATGCCCATAGACCCTCCGATTGTCTGGCGCGTGAAACCTCATCCTCTCATTGGGCTTGGTGTGCGGCCAAGATAGCGTCATTCTATTGGTCCGCTGCCTAGCAGGTCAATCCCCCTCGAACGCAGTGTGGGCGTTGTTTCGGGTGGGATTGCCGTTGAAGAATCGGCGAGACTCACGGCAATCGCTGCCGCCACTTGTCAGGGTTCCGCGACGTGTGAAACACGCAGTACACCGTCACAACGCCACGAACGCACTCATAGAAGACTGCGTAGGGAAATCGCCGCACCAACGCCCGGCGATAGTCTTCGTGGACCTTTTCATGCATCTCGGGCTCGCGGCAGACCGCTTGAACGCAGGCGTCCACGCAATCAAGAAACTCCTCGCCAAGCCCAACTCGCCGGCACTCATACCAGTCATAGGCGACGTCGATGTCCCCCGAGGCTTCCGGCGCAAAATGAGATCAGCGGCCATGACGGCTCCGAGTCCTTCGCTTGACTTCCTCCCACGAAAGCCCCGAAGCGGGGTTGCTCGTCAAATTGTTCTTTCGCCTCGCCAACTCTTCCTTCTGCCAATCGTGGACGGGAATCCCAGACGGCGTTGCCGCCAGATCGTCCCAGAGATCCTCCACCAATTGGAGTTTCTCGGCGGCACTGAGGTCGAATACGGACGGGGCGTTGGGAACCATCGCCGCACCTCGAATAGAGCCCTTAAGAATGGCAACTCACGCTTTCACTCTATCTATTGTTCCCGCTGGTGCATTGTCTGTCAAGTTACGCTTGCTGAACGCCGTTGCGAGCAAGCGTTACGCCACCGCCGGCACCGGCCCGGCAAGCAGGGCGTACTCTTCCGTCGCCGCGGCGTCGCCGGCGTGGATTAGCTCACAGTTCATCTTCAACACCGCCAAGTCGCGATCGATGAACCGCCGGGCAACTCGCTTCTTCCGCTCGCTGGCCGCGCCTTGGCCGAGAAGTAGATGGCCGATGACGATCGTGAGCGCCGAATCGACCAGCTTCCGGCCGCAGAGGTCGAGATACGACGAGCCCTTCGTCTTGACGAATTGCACCGCCTCGTTCAGCGTGTGCCGGGCGTCGATCAGCCGCTGTTTCATGCCGTCCAAGAGCGGATCGTCGTAGGTCTTTCTTTCGTGCGGCTCGACCCAGGTGTCCAGCGAGCCGGAGGTCACGCCGCGCACGGCCGCCACCACTTGCAACTGGCTCGTGCCTTCGTAGATGGTCGTGATGCGGGCGTCGCGGGCGTAGCGCTCGGCCGCGTAATCCTTCATGTAGCCCGAGCCGCCGAGAACCTGAATCGCGTCGTAAGCCACGCGGTTGCACATTTCCGAGCAATAATACTTGCTCATCGGCGTCAACATGCCGTTCATTCGCTTCAACGAACGAGAAGCCAGCTTGCGGCGTTTCTCCTCTTCCTTGTCGAGCGAGGCGCCGCCCATCTCGAGCGCGCGGAAGTTGTTGTTCTCGTGATCGCATACCCGCGCAGTCTCGTAAGTCAGTGCGCGGGCGGCTTCGATGTCGATCTTCATGTCGGTCACCAATTCGGCCACGGCCGGCAATCGCTCGATCGGCCCGCCGAACTGGCAGCGCGTGTGCGCGTATGTGCGGGCCAGGCGATACGCCGCCTCGGCCACGCCCAGCGATTGGGCCGCAATGCCGACGCGGGCGCCGTTCATCAGCGCCATCACGTACGTGATCAAACCGCGCTGCCGCTCGCCGATCAGCCGGCAAGGCATGTTGTCGAAGACCATTTCGCAGGTGGGCGAGCCGTGGATGCCCAGCTTGTTCTCCAAATGCCGCACCTTCACCCGCTCCGAACGCTCGGCGACGAAGAGGCTCAAGCCGCGGCCGTCGCTGATTTCCGGCTCGCTGCGGGCCAACACCAGCAATATCTCGCCGCAGCCGTTGGTGATGAACCGCTTCACGCCGTTGAGATACCAGTTGCCTTGCTCGTCCTGCGTGGCCCGCAGGCGGACGGCCTGGAGGTCGCTGCCGGCGTCGGGCTCGGTCAACACCATCGCGCCGGTCACTTCGCCGCGGCAAAACCGCGGCAGGATTTCCTCGCGAATCGGATCGCTGGCGAAAGCATAGATCGTCTCGGCAATGCCTTGCAGCCCGAACATGTTCATCAGCGAAGTGTCGGCCCGGCTGATCATTTCCGTGGCCATCGTGTAGATCAAGCAGGGGCAGTTCAGCCCGCCGTACTTGCGCGGCAGGGTGAAACCCATCACGTCCGCCTGGGTAAGCCGGTCGAGATTGGCTTGAACCAGCGGATGCAGCGTGACGGTGCCGTCATCGTTCAGCGTGTTCCCTTCGCGGTCGACCTGCTCGGCATTCGGAGCGACCACTTCCGCGGCCACCTCGCCGACAATCTCCAACGCACGGCGATAGTTATCGACCGCGTCGGCTGCGTCCAACGGGGCATAGCCCGAGGGATCGTCGGCCGCGTGGACGAAATCGTCCTCTTGCAGCCGAGCCAATTCGGCCAGGTCGATATGATTGAACAGGAACTGGATATCGTCGTTATCGAGAAAGAAATTCGCCACGGGGAAGCTCCTCGGGGGCTGTTGCGAAACCGCAAGCGGTTCCTCTACGCACTCTCCACTCTCCACTACCTCGACATCTCCTTGATCGACTTGATCATCATCGGAATCACTTCCTTGAAGTCGCCGACGATTCCGTAATGGGCCACGCCGAAAATCGGGGCGTCGCCGTCGGTGTTGATGGCGATGATCTTGGCCGAGTCTTCCATGCCCGCGCGATGCTGCACCGCGCCGCTGATGCCGACGGCGATGTAGAGCGCGGGCCGCACGGTGGTGCCGGTTTGGCCCACTTGATGCTCCTTGCCGATGTACCCGCTATCGACGGCCGCGCGGCTGGCGCCGACGGCGCCGCCGATCGCGCCGGCCAGATCGTAGATCAGTTTGAAATTCTCCTTGCTGCCGACACCGCCGCCGCCGGCCACGATCACGCGCGAGCCCTTCAGGTTCACCTTCCGCGGCTCGATGTGCCGTTGGATCAAGCGGAGCGCCATCGAGGCGTCGTCGATCTCGACCTTCTCCTCGACGACGCGGCCGGGCCGCGCGTTGTCGGCCGGCTTCAACGGCATCACGCCCTCGCGGACCGTGGCCATTTGCGGCCATTGATCGTAATTGACGATTGTCGCAATGATGTTGCCGCCGAACGCCGGACGAATCTGCAACAGCAGATTCTTATGCTGCACCTGAGCTTTTGGATCGGTGACGTCGCTGATTTCCAGGTCGGTGCAGTCGGCCGTCAGCCCGGCGCGGAGCGACGAGGCCACTCGCGGCGCGAGGTCGCGGCCGATGGCGGTCGCGCCGACGATGCAAATCTGCGGCCGGTGCTTCTCGACCAGCGTCGTCAACACCTTGGCATACGGCAGCGTTTGATAGTGGGCAAGCCGCGGATGATCGACCACGTAGACGTTGTCGATGCCCTGGGCGATCAGCCGCTTGGCCAACGGGCCGACGCCCGCCCCCGGCAGCACGGCGCCGGTCTTGACGCCCAGCCGGTCGGCCAGTTCGCGGGCACGGCCGCAAAGCTCCAACGCCACGTCGTGCAACGCGCCGTCCTCTTGTTCGGCGAACACCCAGACTTCGCCTTGGCGATTCGGTTCGAGCATAGGTAGAGGCTAGGGGCTAGGGACTAGGGGCTAGGGACTGAGTTTGGATTTCAATGTCTTCTGCAATCCGTGAAGCATTCGGCCTTCTTCGCCACTGTGTTGGAGTAATGCGGCAATTGTTGCTGTATCACT
Source organism: uncultured Planctomycetia bacterium (assembly GCA_963719005.1). GTDB lineage: Bacteria > Planctomycetota > Planctomycetia > Pirellulales > Thermoguttaceae. The sequence continues at coordinate 87,719 of CAVRAR010000005.1, read as the reverse complement.
GTAGCCGAGTTCTTCTGCAAGAACGAACATCGTCTCCAGTTCCGCCAGGGAACCCAGGGCTATTGAAATATGGTGCAAAAACTCTTTTGTGGAATCTCTGGCATGACCTTCAGCGATATTGGCGGGAATCGACACCACGGCGCGACGCATTTGGCTCGTCAAACCATATAACTCATCTTTTGGGAACTTTTGAGACAGGAGGTATACTGACTTTACCAGCTGGATGCCCGACTGCCACACCTTCAACTGCTGATAGCTTGCAACACTCACGCCGCATCGCCTCACTCTTCTTCAGTCTCTAGTCCCTAGCCCCTCACCCCTAACCCCTCACTCCTATCCCCACGTTCGATCAACGACCAATTCGTGTACCATCTGCCCGATGCCGACCTGCGTAGGGGGCACGTCGGTGAAGCCTTCCTTCGTCAATACAATTGCCTGCACGCGGTGGACTTTCGTCGGCGAGCCGGCCAGGCCGCAACGCATCAGGTCGGCGTGGATGTCGTCGAGCCCCCACTGCTCGATCAGCAGGCCGGCGGCCTTGAGCGATTCGACGCGGCGGCTTGTCTCGGCAGCCAGTTGCTCGTCGGAGGCGTCGGGCATGGCCGCCTTCACCTCAGCCGCCACTTCGGCAGGCACCTTGGCCCGTTTCAGCCGCATCACCCGCTTGGCCGCCAATGGTCGCGGCTGATTGGCCGTTTCAACCACCGTAACCAGCACAGGTAGCCGGGCTTCTACAATTTCCCAACCATGACCGATGCTGCGGCGGATGCGGACAATACGGTCGTGAACGCTCACCAACTTCTCAAGATAAGTAATCTGCGGAATGCCGAGCTTTTCGGCACACTGCGGGCCGACTTGGGCCGTGTCGCCGTCGATCGCTTGCCGACCGCAGAACACAAAGTCATAACGCCCAATGGTTTTGACGGCCTGGGCGAGGATGTAGCTGGTGGCCAGGGTGTCGCTGGCGGCGGCCCGGCGGTCGGTCAGCAGGATTGCCCGATCTGCCCCGCGGAAGAGGCTGTCGCGGAGCACGTCGGCCGCTTTTGGCGGGCCCATCGTGACCACCGTGACCGTCCCGCCGTGCTCATCGCGGAGCTCGAGCGCCGTTTCCAGGGCGTGGAGATCCTCGGGGTTGAAAATCGTCGGCAAGGCGCCCCGATTCACCGTGCCGTCTTCCTTCATGGCCTCGGCCGTGATATTGGCCGTATCGGGCACTTGTTTCACGCAGACGATGCTGTCGTACGCCACAGGTTCAAACTCCGGGAATTACCAGGCAGGTAAGCCCTGAAAGCTAACAGGCTAGCGGCTTCAGGTCAACCCCGCACGGACCCGCTTGTTCGCACTCCCCGTTGACAGGCAGTACCCTGGTGGTACAATATACTCCCAAGGGCAAACGGCTGTGGAGTCGCCTTTGTTGATTGGCCTTCGACGGGACTCACGTCTTTGTCGGGCGGGGCTGCGTCGTTGGCGGCTCGCTGTTTCGGATCAGAGAAATGAGGTCGGTCATGTTCCAAGCCACAGCAAGGCGTGGCCCCATTGGGGGCTTTACTCTCATCGAGTTGCTGGTGGTGATTACCATCATCGGCATTCTTGTGGGTCTGCTGTTGCCGGCGGTTCAGTCGGCGCGTGAGTCGGCCCGGCAAACCCAGTGTCAGAACAATCTGAAACAACTCGCCCTGGCGATCGAGCAACACGTCACTGCCACGGAACGCTATCCCAGTAACGGTTGGGGCCACGTCTACATCGGCGATCCCGACTACGGAACCGACGATAAGCAGCCGGGTGGCTGGATCTACAACGTTCTTCCCTACATCGAACAACAGGATCTGCGCGACGTAGGCCGGGCACTGGCCCCGACTGCGAAGTCGCAGGCCATGGTGGCCGTCGTGCAGACGTCGTTGTCGCTCTTGCGATGTCCGACCCGCGCGGCCGCCGCGCTGGCCCCAAGCCGGCCGTCGAGCGTCGTGAGGTTGACCGGCGAGATCGATCCGATCCTCGACAGCATCTCGGTCGCCAGGAGCGACTACGCGGTCGACGAAGGCGATTTCTACCTTACTACCGCCCCCGTTGATCCAAAGTCGTCGACGTGGACGACCTACTCGAGCGGCATGAACGGCATCTGCTATCAAAGGAGCCAGACCCGGCCGGCCTCGATTGAGGACGGCCTGAGTCAAACGTATCTGATCGGCGAGAAGTTCGTCAGTCGCATGTACTATGACGACTGGTCCGACCTGGGATACGACCAGAGCATGATGAGCGGCGATAGCATCGACATCGGCCGTTGGGTTCTGGCGACGCCGCTGCAAGACTACGACGAATGTTATCAGACCACGTATGGCTGAGGCGGATCGGCAGGAGGGGGTGTCACCCTTCCATCATGCGAGGAACTGATCCCATCGGGCTTTGATGTCAGGCTCCGCTTCGGCAGCGCGCATGCCAACGGCTGCAACTTCGGATTCTGCGACGGCTCCGTGCGGACGATCAGCTATCAGATCGATCCCGAGGTCCACCGCCGCCTTGGCAACCGCCACGACGGCCTGCCGATCGACGGAAGTCAGTATTGAAGTTTTGTGAGGTTGTCCCCGCTTCCTTTGGGCGAAGGGACGGCGGTGAGGGCGCCTGACGGAGAAACAACTCCATGCTCAAGTGTCTTACGGCGCTGCTCGGCATCGTGGTTCTTCTGCTTTCCGGCTGCGGCTGCGGCCGTCATCCCGGCTGGACGTACCGGGGCCAGTTGCACGGCATGATCGCGAAGGCCGACCGCGTGGTGGTTCTCGACGCCGGCTTCGATTGCTACGGGCGCGATTCCAAGGCGAAGCCCCTGTTTGAACTCTCGGACCCCGACGAAATTCGCGAGTTCGCCGAGCATCTGGAGTTCAAGAAGGGGCAGACGCTCGCCACTTGCCGCTGCAACGGCTATCCCCGCGTCGATTGGTATCAGGGCAAACAACGCCTCGCGACCGTCTCGGTCCAGCACGGCCAGGCGATTCGCTGGAAAGGGTTTCAGGCCGATGCCAAGCTGACTTCATCGTCCAGCCGATGGCTTGTGCAATGGCTCACCGATCACGGCGTCGATGCCGAAAAAATGAAGTAGCGCAGCGGCGCCGCGGCCTTCCAATGGGACTTATGGGACAAATAGGACTTATGGGACTAATTCGTCCCATCACTCCTATTGGAACTGCCTCAACGCCCCCACTATACCGTCACATCTTCCCAACCACCATCCCTCACATTCTCTTTCCCACCGCCTCGGCCACCCGGCGGCAAAGCCCCATGAACTGCTCGAATTGCTCGAAAGTCAACGACTGATAGCCGTCGCTCAGCGCCGCCTCGGGCTCGGGATGGACCTCGACGATCAGCCCGTCGGCCCCGGCGGCAACGGCGGCGGCGGCCATCGGCGCCACCAGGCTCGTGTGGCCCGTGCCGTGGCTCGGATCGACCACCACCGGCAGATGCGTCCGCTCGTGCAGCCAGGGAACCGTCGCCAGCGGCAGCGTGTAGCGGGTGTGGGCCTCGAACGTGCGGATGCCGCGCTCGCAAAGCATCACGTTCGGATTGCCGGCGTTGAGGATGTACTCGGCCGCCAGCAGCAACTCGTCGAGCGTGGCGCTGGGCCGCGCTTCAGCAGCGCCGGCTTGCCCTGTTGGCCGACGGCCTCCAGGAGGCGGTAATTCTGCATGTTCCGGGCACCGATTTGCAGCACGTCGGCATAGCTGGGCCACCAGTTCAACGTCCTCGGTGCCGATCACCTCGGTGACGACCGCCAGGCCGGTTTCATCGCGGGCGGCGGCCAGGATTTTCAGCCCGTCTTCCTTCAACCCTTGGAAGCTGTAAGGGCTGGTGCGCGGTTTGAACGCCCCGCCGCGCAGCGCCGTGGCCCCCGCGGCCTTCACGGCCCGGGCGGTCGCCAGCGTCTGCTCTTCGCTTTCCACCGAGCACGGGCCGGCGATGATGCCGAGTTGCCCATTGCCGACCGAGAGGCTGCCGGCGCGGACGACGGTCGGCTCGGGCTTCACCTCGCGGCTGGCGACTTTGTAGGGGGCGAGGATGGGCATGATCTCCGACCACGCCCGGCACGCTTTCCAACGACTGGCGGAACTCATCCCGCTTTTCGCCGATGGCCGCAATGACGGTCCGTTCGGTGCCGTAGATCGGGTGGGCTTTCAAGCCGAGCTGCTCGACCCGTTGAATCGCATGTTCGATTTGTTCGGCCGTCGCGCCGCGTTTCATGACAACGATCACTGTGGGGCTCCTTTGGATTGGTCGTCACCAGGACTGTAAAGCCGCGACCATTGGTCGCGGAGAAGCGTTCATCAATTCCCGCCAACAAAAAACCCCGGAAACCTCAAGGAGGCTTCGGGGCTCTTGTCTTCCGTGGATTGTGTCGTCGATTACACACCACCTCCGACCCCGAAACCTCGGGGGCTAAAGTAAAAGTACCAATAATAGACGTGCAACCGATTCATTACCTCTATTTTCGTCCTTCCGCCGCAAAAAGCAAGAGGAAAAATGCCGCTCCCCTCGCCCTTTGGGAGAGGGGCCGGGGGTGAGGGCTTCGCGAATTGCCTCTCAACGGCTGCCCGCCCCTCCGGCCTCTCGTGCCGTCAACAACCGCTCGACGGCCGCCTGGACCGACTGCGATTGGAGGACGATCAGACACTGAGAGGGGGCGTCGAAATAGATCACGCCCGGGCCGCCCACGTCGTTCCACGTTGGGGCCGCCACCTCGGTCTTCAGCCGCTCGATCAGCTTCGCCGCCCTCGCCCCCGGCCTCTCTCCCGAAGGGAGAGGGGAGTCTTTCGCCAGCAGCGGCGCGACCGGATAGAACTCGACTTCCAAATGGTCGGCGGCGGCCTCTGCGCTGGTCACTTGGATCGCGTTGGGGCCGACCGCCCGATACGCCAGCCCGAGCGGGCGGAGCAGGCTGTCCAAAACGGTCGCCAACGGCTGCTTCCGCACCGTCAGCGACGTCTCGACGCGATCCGACGTTTCGGCCGCCGCCAGCGCCGCGTGGTCGATCAGAATATCGCTGTCGGTCGCCTTGGCCAGAAAGTCGAGAATCTTGCCCAGCGGCACGGGCTCGTGGAAATTGACCGACACCGGCCGATCGAGCATCTGCCGGGCCTGGCTCGTGCGCGTCGTCAGCGCGAACTGCTCGGGCCGATCGCGGCTGCGGAGCGGCTTGTTCCTGGCGTTGCGAAGCTTCTCGCAAAAGACCAGCACTTGCCAGTGAACGTCGCGGGTTTGCGTCACCGTCAACACTCGCTCTTTCGGCTCGACCGTTCCCCGACCGCCAACCTCCCGCCACGTCTCCGCCGCCACAAATTCCTTCACCAGTGCAGCGAGCTGCGCGACGGCGGCTTTGTCGTCGCCGGTCAGATCGGAGACTGTGTAGGGCACCGTCCGCAAGGTCTCGCGCTCCTCTGCGGGCAGCGTCAAAATCACCTGGCCGTTATCGACCGTTACCGCCAGTCCTCGCTTTGCCGCCACGGCCTGCAACGCCTGGCCGATCGTGGTTGAATCGAGCTGCAAGGAAATCGGATCACGCGGCGTGACCCCAAGCTGCCGCATGGCGTCGGGGTCGAGCGTGATCGGCACCGTGCTGACGTCCGCTAAGAGATCGACGGCGCGTGCCAGCGGAAGGTCGGTCAATTCGATGCCGGGCAACGGATCGGCCATCCGCGCGACGACGTCCACCGACACTGGCGGCAGTTTCTTCGTCTCGGGCTGTTTCGCCTCCTGCTTGGCCTCCGCCTTTTCTTCTTTCGCCGGGTTCTTCGCCGCCTCCGCAGCCGACGGCGGCGGATCGGTCTTCGCCGGCTTCGCCCCAGGCGGCGTGGGCGGCAGTGTTACCGGCGGCGCCGGCGATGCTGACGTCGGCGGCGGCACTGCCGCTTGAGACGGCGTTGCCGGCGACGTTTGCGGCGTGCTAACGCCCCCGGACTGCGGTCCGGGGGGGCCGCCCGGTCGGCCTCCGTTCTTTTCTCCGTTATCGCGGGCTTTTCGGTCGCAACCGCAACCGCTTCCGGCTCTCCGGGACACATCCATCGCCAACACAGCAGGCAGACGCCTAACAGCACAAAGGTCGAAGCCACGGCGGTAAGAAGCCAGACGTTGCCGCGAAAGATCGCCTGGAACCACGATCCGCCTGCCGGCTCGAGATCGAGCATCGATGGCTCGGCGGCGACGCGATCCAGCGGCGGCGGACCCGATGCGGCTGGTTCAGTCGCCGCCGCGACAGCGGGCGTCCAACCCGGCGGAGGTACGATCTGGACCATGCTCTGGCACTTGGGGCATTCGAGAATCTGACCCACGGCGGCCGCGGAGCGCACCGCGAGCCGGGCCCGGCATGTCGTGCAGGTAATGGAAAATATCGCCTTTCCCACAGTTCCGTCGGCCGGCAGGTAGTGCCCTATCAAGCACGGATCGGTCGGTTCGTGGTCCCGCCTCTAGGCGGAACATGCCGGCTAAAGCCGAAACTACGAACCTTGGCCCACTCGCCATTGTACCCTACTACCACCCGGTTGTCACGCCAAGATTCGAGTTGGAGAGGGAAAAGCGGATATTCACCCGCCGATATCCGGCATAATGTAACCGTCGCGGTGCGGCCCGACCAGCCGCCGGTTCGCCTCGTCATCGCCGACGAACCTCTCGGCCGCGGCGTCGAAAGCCAGCTTGCGGCCGAGGCGATAGGTCGCGCCGTCGAGGTTCAGCTTGGCGGCGCGGCTCAAGTGCCGCTTCATGCTCTCGAACGCCTCGCCGACGGCCTCGTCGCTGCCCAGTACGTCGGTCTTCTTGTTGAAAGGAACCTCCGTTCCCAATTGATACGAAACGTTGCCCAAGTGGCACAGCAGCGCCGAGCGGTGTCCTTCGAGGATCTCGGCATTGAGATTCTCGCGTTTGCGGCTGCGGACGCAGTCGATGAAATTGCCGAACGGACCGCCGGGATGGACCGAGAACTCGACGTCCGCAAGCGGCTCGCCGTTCTTCTTCCCCTTCGCGAAGAACTTGCCGTCTCGGATGACGCCTTCGTCGGTGTGGAACTCGTTGGTCATCTTCGCGTGCCGGCCGTCGACCAGACCGCGGTCCTCGAACACGATCTTCGGCCCGCCGAAGTCGATCACGGTCAACTGCGTGTTCGGCGTTTGGCCTTGGTCCTTGTAGCCGAAGCGGCCGCCCAGGCTGACGGCGCTCAGCGGTGCGGTCCCGTCGGGCATCGCCCAGCGGGCAACGTCCATCTGATGCACCCCCTGGTTGCCGATCTCGCCGTTGCCGAAGTCCCAGAACCAATGCCAGTTGTAGTGGACCAGATTCTCGTGGTACGGCTGTTGCGGCGCAGGCCCGAGCCAAAGGTCGAAGTTCAACCCCTCCGGCGGCGCCATCGGCGATTTCAATCCGATGCTCTTTCGCGGCTTGCTGGCGTAGCCGTAAGAAATCAGCAGCCGGCCGTACTTGCCGCTGCGTGCGGCAGCCACCTGTTCAGCCCACTTCGGGTCGGAGCGATTCTGCGTGCCGTGCTGGACGATGCGACTATACTTCCGCGCCGCTTCGACCAGCTTGCGGCCCTCCGAAATGTTATGGCTGCACGGTTTTTCGACGTACACGTCCTTGCCCGACTGGCAGGCCCAAATGCCGAGCAGCGAGTGCCAATGGTTCGGCGCGGCGATCGAAACCACGTCCAAATCCTTGTCGTCCAGAATCGTTCGCAGGTCTTCGACGCACTTGGGCGTATTGCCGCCCCATTTTTTCACCATTTTGCTGCGCGAAGCGAACAACCGGCTGTCGGGATCGACCAGATACGCGATCTCGACGTTCTTCATGCGGCAATACGCCTGAATATGATCCACGCCTCGCCCGTGAATGCCGGCCACCGCGACGCGAATCCGATCGTTGGCGCCCAACACCCGGCCCGAAGCCTTTGTGCCGCCGATGGCAAACGTGGCGGCAACGAGTCCGCCCGCCGCGGCCCGCCTCAGAAAATCACGGCGATTGTAGGAAGACATGATTCGCTCCCGGCATGTGGTGTGCGACGTGGAAGTGGCGGAATCAGCATGGCGGCGACCCGCGGAGAGATTGCACATCTTCCATTTCAAGCGGGTGACAACGAAATGTCAAGCTACCGCGGGTGGCGGGAGAAGACCTGCACCACGACTCCTAACAGAACCAGAACAACGGAGCCGACGACCACCAGCAGGACGTTTTCCGGCTGAGTGAAAAGGGCGGCCGCCAGCGCTCCCCCAACCGCACCGACGGGAACGGCCAGCAGAGTTCCGAAGAACCGCCGCGCCTGCATCACGCCCGCGATAAGGCCGCTGAACATCCCTATGATAGCCCCTCCCACGGCCCGTCCCGCCAGCGCTTCCACCTGCCGTTCAAAGGGGGAAGGCTCCGCCGGCGTCCAGAAGTAGGTCGGCGGCCTGGTTCGATCGAGCTTGTCGATCTTAAGCCAAGTCGTTTCCGCCGCCGCCAGAAAGACCGCAACCACCGCAACCAGCAGCAACAGCGTGGCGATGGAAAAACCGTTCCGGGGCAAATTGTTCGTTGAGTTTTCCATGCGAATTCATCAGGTTAGCTTCTGGATCAAGGAGACCAACGGCAGGAACAGCGCCACTACGATGAACATCATGATCGCCCCGAAGCCGACGACGGCAAAGGGAAAGGCGGTTTGAATGATGCCTTGCAGCCGATAGAAGAAGCGGCGTCGGGCGCTGTCGGCCATCTCCTGCATCGCCCACGGCAGGTTGCCCGCCCGCTGTGCGGCTTGCAGGACCGCATGATCGGCCCGCTGGATCAGGCCGTGGCCAACGAGGCTATCGGCCCAATCGCCCCCCGCTTCGATGTCGAAAGTGGCCAGCCTCAGACGTTGGCGTATCGCCCACTTGGGATACGAAACGGCCATCGCGGCAATGCCCTCGGACAACGGCCGCTGCTGCCGCGCAACCACCGCCAGACCGTCGAGGATCCGCGCCGAATCGAGTCGTCGAGTAAGGCGATTCACCGGCGGCATGTCCCATTGCACCACGCCGAAATATCGTAACAGCGTATATCCCAACAACAATAAGAGGAGCAACATCAGCGGAACGAACAGATACCAGCAGTTGATAACGGCATCAGATGCACGGATGAAACAGACCGTTATCGGCGGCAACCTCAAGCCGAAGTCCTGGAAGATCATGACAAACTTGGGAACAATCCACAATATGACGAAGATCAGCACGGGGCATCCCAAGATCGGCAACAGCACCAGGTAACTGATTTTGCCCACCAAAGACATCAGCAGCGGGGCATTTTGGTCGTGTACCGTGGCCGCTTGACGCAAGGCCGCCGCCAGCGCCCCCGCTCGGCTCCCCACGCGAATCATCGGCAACGCATAGACGGGCAACAGGCCGGGGCAAAGCTCGAGCGCGTCGGGCAACGAGTTGCCGGACGCCAGCCAGGCGGCCAGCCGCCGGGCTCGAGCCGCAAACAAGCCGCCCTGCTCCACCGCAAACGCCTCGATCGCCGGCACAAGCGGTATCGACCGCTCCGTCGAAACCGCCAGCAGCCACAACAGTGCAGCCCGCTGGGAAGCTCGCCGCGCTCGCAGCCCCTCGATCAGCACGAACGCCCCGATGGCCACTAGGAGAACGCTGAATACAAAAAACATGCGAACCAACGGCCAGACCAATCCGACGGCCACCAGCGTCCAACCGACTGTGGAGAGAATCAGATTGACGGGATCGTGGTGCGGCAAAGCGCCCGGCCCGGAAATCAATCGCTGTGCCACCAACAGGGCAATTCCCAGCGGAAGCGCCGCGACAATGGCCAAGATCAGCAGTGCTTCGTGATCCCCCATTCTCTACGCATCCTTCGACGAACAGAACCTATGCAACTTTGACTACCACGAGATCAGTTTGTCAATCAGAGAGATCATCGGCAAGACCATGGCGGTAGCGAATATCCCCACGAAACCAACGATCAATAGCAGCATCACCGGCAGCAAAACGACCGCCAGCACCGAACCCTGCGATCGCGCCCTCCCCTCGAACATCTCGGCGGCCGCGCGGAAACCGTCAGGCAGGGCGGGAGCGCGCTGGCCCCATTCGATCAGCGGAATCATGCTCCGCGGAAACTGCCGCATCGCCGCCATCCGTTCGTAGAGCACCTGCCCGTTCTCGACGTCGTCGGCAACGCGCCGGCATCCCCACGCCAAGTCCGCGTCTCTCAGTCCGTCGGAAGTCAAACGCAGTGCCTCGGCCAACGGTACGCGCTGCTCGAGCAGCAGGCTCATCAACCGGGCGGCCTGGGCGGCGTGGCTCCATCGCAAGAGCGGTCCGATCATCGGTATTCGATGCAGCAGCGGCGAAAACCACCGCACCTGTGGCATCGCGGCAAGCAAAACCGGCACCAGCGCCAGCAAACCCGCTAACGCCACAACGCTTTCCGTCATCGGCCGAGAGGACTGGATGAACCACTTCGTCGGTTCTGGCAGATCGGCGCGGAAGTCGCGGAAGATACTCTCGAAGCCGGGAATAACGAAGTCACAGATGACGACCGATAGGACGGCCATGAAGATCAACAGCACGAAGGGATAGACGAGGCTCGACCAGAGGCGGCGACGGAGATCGGCCTGATTGCGCTCGATGTCGACGTACTCTTCCAGCACCTCGGGCAGTTGGCCGCTGCGCAGTCCGGCCAGAACCAGCCCGCGCAGATGCTGCGGAAGCCGTGAGCCGAGCGCATCGATTGCCGCGGCCAGATCGTCGCCGGCGTCGAGGCGATCGGCCAAGGTTCGCAATACGTGGGCCAGTCGCCGGCTGGTCAGTTCGTCGGCCAGTGCCCGCAGGCCGCCGCCCAAGGGCAGCCCAGCTTTGGCCAGTTCGGCCACCCGCGTGGCCAACTCGGTCGCCTCTTCGGCCGAGAGCTTCTGCGATACGCCGAAAATGCGCCGCAAAAATGTCGCCATGCGGACTATCCCCTTGCCAGAGGAAGAAAAAAAGGGGCTTTCATCCGTTCGTTCGTCGTTCTCGACCGTGTTCTCGCGTCCGCGTTCTCGCGTCTCTGTTGAAGGGCTTTTTTACAGACGGGCGATTAACCGGTCGTATTCGGCGTGCGAACCGATCCAAGACCACGTTATTGTATCGTTTTCCAGCAGTCCGACGACTCGCCAACCAAGACTGACCCGCACCGAATAGAGCGGCTCGGTTGAATGGATGCGCTTGAAATGGAGGCTGGGATGCGAGGGATTGGAACGCCAAAGCCGATAGGCTTTCCGAGCCTGTTCGCGAACCGTCTCCGGAAGACGTTGGAAGCAATCCAAGAAATCATCCGTGATTTGCGAATTCACAATTGGTCGATTTCCGCGATTCGCACGCGGCCCGCTTGAATATCGGCCCGTATCTTTGCGGCCAATTTGGACAATTGCGGTTCAGTCTCGGCAAACCGATTTTTCCAACGCTCTTGATCGGACAATTCGGCCATGATGAGACTGGCGATCATGTCTTGATCCGCCTCGGGAAGAGTCTGGACCGCCGATATGGCTTGTTCCAATGGATACGTCATAGCTTAGCTTTCTCGCGCCGATTCACGATCGATTCTCAAAAGCTCCTGAATCGCATACGCCATTCTATCGCCAAACACGACGATTGTCAAAGGCGGGAAGCGTAAGGAAGCGGGAAGCATAAAAGGTCGCCCAGGAACAAATGAAACAATTCCGGCAAAACACCGGATTTTCCTTGACTCGTTCCTTCAACGCTGAGGTGAAAGCCTCTGCTACTGCGGCTTGTCGGCGAAAACCTTCACTTCGCGGGGCGTGACGTAGACCGTGCTGCCGTTGGCGATCTTCAGCGCGCGATAACGCTCCTGCGAAAGCTCGGCATGGAGCCGCTCGCCCGACTCGGCCGTCAATTCCAGCCGCACGTTCGGACCGGCCGAATGGATTCGCGTTACCACGGCTTGGAGCGCGGGATGGCCGTTGCGGGTTACGTCCACGTCCAACTGGTGCGGGCGGATGAAGACGCGGGCCGACTGCGTCGGCGTGCCGGCGTGTTCCGGCGATTCCAGCGCGAGCGTGGCAAAATGGACCTTGCCGCCCTCCAGCCGCGCACGGAAGAAATTGACTTCGCCCAGGAACTTCACCACAAACTCCGTGGCCGGCTTGTGAAACACTTCGTCGGGCGTGCCGATCTGCTCGATCCGCCCCTCGTTCATCACCAGCACGCGGTCGGCCAGCTCGAGCGCCTCGTCCTGGTCGTGCGTCACAAAAACGCTCGTCAGGTGAATCTCGTCGTGCAAACGCCGCAACCACTGCCGCAATTCCTTCCGCACCTTCGCGTCGAGCGCCCCGAACGGCTCGTCCAGCAGCAGCACTTTCGGCTCGATGGCCAGCGCCCGGGCCAAGGCCACGCGCTGCCGCTGACCGCCGGAGAGCTGGTGCGGATAGCGATGGGCCATGCTCTCCAACTGCACGAGCTTCAGCAGCCGCATGACCTTGTACTTGATGAGGTTTCGCCCCGGCCGCAGCCGCTTCGGACGCACGCGCAGCCCGAAGGCCACGTTCTCGAAGACCGTCATGTGGCGAAAGAGGGCGTAGTGCTGAAAGACGAAGCCGACCTGGCGCTTGCCGACGTTTCGCCGGGCGACGTCCTCGTCGTGGAAGAGAATCGCGCCGCTGCCGTCGTCCGGCTCTTCCAATCCGGCGATGATTCGCAGCAGCGTCGTTTTGCCGGAACCCGACGGCCCCAGCAGGGCGACCAGTTCGCCGGTGGCCACGCTGAGGCTAACGTCCCGAAGCGCCGTGAACGCGCCGAAGGATTTCGTGATGTTGCGGACTTCGATGCCCATACGTCAACTCAGATGGTTATCGCTATTCGGAGCGTCGCGACTTCTCCCGCACGATCCTCATCAACTCCGAATCCTTGACCCGCGCGTTGATAAAATCCACATAGGACGCGAATTCCCCCTTGCGCAACTCGTATTCCGCCAATCGCTCGGCCTGAATGCGGTTCTTCATTTCGACACAATCAAATGTTTTCGTTTTCGTCGGCATCGCTTACCTCCAATGGGCTGTGGATTTCAATGCGTGGATAGCCGTTCAATGCGTTGACGCCGTTGTACTTATGGATGCGATCGTAGTTGACGATGTGCCGAAAGTTCCAACTCAGGAGCAAATTCGCCCCGGCGACGGTGGCTGTGGCCACATGAAGCGCGTCAGCGAGACTAGACTTGCCCAATATATTCGCATCCATGTAGGCTTGCGCCAGCGAGGTTGCTTCCGGACCAGCGGGCACAAACACAACGTCGTCCGCCGCCAGTTCTTTGAACATGCGCTGAACTTGCGACGGCGCTCCCTGCAACTCATCTAAAGTAAGCTGAGAAACCAGAACGATGAATTCGCCGCCACGAATTTCTCAAAGAACCGCCGGCTCGCCACAGAGAACTCTTCGTCATCCGTGCCGCCAAATACCGAGGTGTCCACATAAACACGTATTCTACGCATCGCCACCCCTCCAGAAGACAATCCTACATGCCCAACTACGTGAAGTCAATGTGCATCAATCTCCCGTATATCCCAGTTCCTCCGCCGACAATTGCTCCGACGTTTTCCACTGCAACAGCGACTTGAGCACCAACGTGATTAACGCCAACATCGCCAACAGCGAGGCGACGGCGAAGGCGGCGGCGAGATCGCCGGCGGCCATGCCCTTGTACAACCGCTCGACGTGCAGCGGCATGGTGTTGGTGCTGGCGATGTTGCCCACCACCACCGATACGGCCCCGAACTCGCCCATCGCCCGCGCGTTGCAAAGAATCACGCCGTACAATAATCCCCATTTGATGTTCGGCAGCGTCACGCGGCGGAACATCTGCAATCCGCTGGCGCCCAACACGCGGGCCGCCTCTTCCTCCTCGGTTCCCTGCGCCTGCATCAGCGGAATCAATTCGCGGGCGACAAACGGGAAGGTGACGAACAGCGTCGCCAGAACGATGCCGCACGGGGCGTAAATGATGTGGATGTCGTAGCGATCCAACCACGGCCAGAACCAGCCCTGCCGCCCGAAAAGCAGCACGAAAACCATGCCCGCGATCACCGGCGAAACGCTGTACGGCAGATCGATCAGCGTAATCAGCACGCTCTTGCCGACGAATTGGAACTTGGCGATCGCCCAGGCGGCGAGAATGCCGAAAAACGTGTTGATCGGCACGACGACGACCGCGGCCAGCAACGTCATGCGAATTGCCGAGAGCGTGTCGGGATCGTCGAGTGCATTGACGTACGCCTTCCATCCCTCCGAGAGCGCCTCGCAGAACACCAACACCAGCGGCATGAACAGGAACAGGCCGAGAAACGTCAGGGTGACGCCGATCAACAGCACTCGGACCCCGAGGGGTTCGGCCACCGCGTCGGTCGCTCGCTGTCGAGCGCCGGAAGTCAGTCGTAGTGCAACGGTTCCCGCCATCAGTCTTTCAACTCTTTCTTGATGCCCCAAAATCGACGGAAGGGAGTTTTCGCCGCTTTGCGAGTGACTTTGCGAAGCCGCAAGCGGCTTCTCTAATCCCTAATCTCCAATCCCCAATCCCTTCTTCACGTCGCGTAACGCCGGCTCCACCATTGGGTCAAATTGATGAACAACAAAATGATGAACGACGCGATGAGCGTCACGGCCGCGACCGCCGCCGCCTCGCCAAACTCGAATTGCTCGAGCTTCGTGAAAATCAGCATGGGGACGACTTTTTCCCACTTGCTGGAAATGAAAATTACCGAGCCGTATTCGCCCAGCGCCGGGCGAAGGCCAGCGCAAAGCCGGTCAGCAGCGCGGGCAGAATCGTCGGAAGGATGACGCGCCGCAGCGTTTGCCACCGCGTCGCCCCCAAGCTGGCCGCCGCTTCTTCGACCTCGATGTCCATGTCTTCCAGCGCCGGCTGCAACGTGCGCACGACGAACGGCAGGCCGATGAACGTCAGCGCCACGATGACGCCCCAGCGGCTGTACGCGATCTCGATTCCGTAGGGGGCCAGCCAGCGGCCGACCCAGCCGTCGCGCGAATACAGTTGGGCCAGCGCGATGCCCGAAACCGCCGTCGGCATGGCGAACGGCAAATCGACCACCGCGTCGATGAACCTCTTGCCCACGAACGAATATCGCACCAGCGTCCAGGCGACGATCAGCCCGAAGAAGGCGTTGATCGCCGCGGCAGCCAGCGAAGCGCCGAACGAGAGTTTGTAGGCGTCGATGGCCTCGGGATCGGAGACGGCCGCCCAGAAGTCGGCCCAAGTGATGCTGGCCGACTTGAGAAACAGCGCTGCCAAGGGGATCAGCACCAGCAAGCTCAGATAAGTGAGCGTGCAGCCCATCGTCAGGCCGAACCCCGGCAGAACACTGCGCTGTTTCAGAATCATTGTATACTCCCCTCTCCTTTTGGGAGAGGGGACTTCTTATTACAGCTTCTCTCTCGACATCGTCCCGTAAAAGCCGCCCTTGGCGAAGTGATCGTGGTTGGCCTTCGTCCAGCCGCCGAAAACGTCGTTGATGTTAAAAAGCTCGACCTTCGAGAAATTGCTCATATACTCCTCGGGAATCCCCGCGGTCTTGCGCGGCCGGTAGTAATGCTTGGCGGCAAGCTTCTGTCCCTCCGGCGAATAGAGATACGTCAGATACGCCTCGGCCACCTTGCGGGTGCCGTGCTTTTCGACGATCTTATCGACTACCGCCACCGACGGCTCGGCCAAAATGCTGATCGAGGGGATGACGATTTCGTACTCACCCTTCTTCACGTCCTTGATCGAACGAATCGCCTCGTTCTCCCACGCCAAGAGCACGTCGCCGCGGCGCTTGTTGACGAAGGTCAGCGTCGCGCCGCGGGCGCCGCTGTCGAGGATCTTCGCATGGCGGTACATCTCCTCGACGAACTTGAACGCCTGCTGCTGCGCCTTGGCCACCGCGTCGGCTTGCTTCGGATCGTTCAGCTTGGCCAGGTCGTGCAGTTCACGTTTCAGCGCGAAACCCCATGCGGCCAGGTAGTTCCAGCGGGCGCCGCCGGAGGTCTGCGGGTCGGGCGTGACGATCTCCACGCTCGGTTTCAACAGGTCGTCCCAGTCCTTGATCTCCTTCGGATTGCCCTGCCGCACCAGAAAGACGATCGTCGAAGTATAGGGGGCGCTGTTGTTCGGCAACCGCTTCTGCCAATCCTTGTCGATCAGGCCGTCGGATTTATTGACGATGTTGTCGATGTCGTTGGCCAAGGCCAGCGTGACGACGTCGGCCTCGTTGCCGCCGATGACGCTGCGCGCCTGCTTGCCCGAGCCGTCGTGCGAAGGAGTAATCACGACCTTCTCGCCGGTCTCTTTCTGCCAGTGCTCGGCGAAGGCCCGATTGAATTCCTCGTAGAACTCACGCGTCGGATCGTAAGAAACGTTGAGAAGCTTCTTGACCTTCGCCGCCGAATCCGGCTGGCGCGAACAGCCCTGATAAATCAATCCGAGCGACACGACGGCCAAAACCAGGAGCAGGCGAACGCGGCAGCGAGACAGCTTCATGGGGACGTTCCTCGAAAGTGGGGGTTGCGATCCAAAATTCGCCGATGGCACGGTTTGTGCATCGGGTATGACATTGCTATCGTCGCAACTCCCGTGCCGCGTTACGGAACGGAGAGGCGCGGGCGCTTTGCCGAAGAATAGGCGGGATGTCCAAGATGCACGGTCTCGTGCCATCAAATACCATAGACAGAAGCCGTGATATATGATAGAGTGCCCATTGTATGTGACGGCTCGGTGATTGCTATCGGAGTCCCTCTCGCAAAATGGAGCAGTTCCAACAGGTACTCCTGAACGTCTGGCAAGAGGCCTGCCGCCACATCGAGATCGGCGAATCGACGGCGAACATCGCGAAGATGTTGGCCCGCCACGTCCCCGTCGAGCAGGTGCTGGTCCGCCGCATCGATTCCGTCCGATCAGGCCTAGAGACCGTCGCCGCCGGCTTCGCCGAACCCGGCGGTCATCACCTCGAAGCCCGCACGAATTGTTCACCCGCCGAATTGCAGTCGCTGTTGGAGTGGTGCCGCCGCGGGAAGGTGTCGCAGCGCTGCGGCGAGGAAGCGGCGGTCGGCGGGTTCGCGCTGTTGGCCTCGAACCAACACGACGGCGACGTGATGATCGGGCCCTTGGGCAATCCGGCCGGGCACTGCGGCCTGTTGGTCTTGCTCGCGTCCCACGGTCACACCTTCGCCCCCGAACACCTCGAACTAGCCCAACTCCTCTTGGAGCCGATCTCGGTGGCTTTCGATAACGACCTTCGGCTGCGGGAGATGGCCGCCCTGCGCGAGGCGGCCGAGGCCGACAAGCGCTCGTTGTTGACCCGGCTGGGGCGCAAGACGCTGGGCGACACGATCGTGGGCGTGGAATCGGGACTACACGCCGTCATGGATCGCGTGGAGTTGGTCGCCCGCAGTGATGCCCCCGTGCTGATCTTCGGCGAGACCGGCACCGGCAAAGAGTTGATTGCACGGGCGATCCACAACCGCTCGTCGCGTCACAACGGGCCGTTCGATCGGGTCAATTGCGGGGCGATCCCGCCGGAACTGATCGACTCGCAGTTGTTCGGCCACGAGCGGGGCGCGTTCACCGGCGCCGTCGAGGCGCGGCGAGGCTGGTTCGAGCGGGCGGACGGCGGCACGCTGTTTCTCGACGAGATCGGCGAGTTGCCCCCCGCGGCCCAGGTCCGCATGTTGCGTATCCTTCAGGACGGCTGGATGGAGCGGGTCGGCTCGGAGAAGTCGATCAACGTCGACGTGCGGATCGTGGCCGCCACGCACGCCGATCTTGCGTGGATGGTCGCCGAGGGGGAGTTTCGCGAGGACTTGTGGTATCGCATCGCGGTATTCCCGATCGTGCTGCCGCCGCTGCGCGAACGCCGCGAGGACATTCCCCGGCTGGCCGCCCATTTCGCCGAGCGTGCGGCCACGCGCTTTGGGCTGGCCCCGGTGGCGCCGAAGCCGGAAGACCTCGCACTGTTGACCTCGTACTCCTGGCCGGGCAACGTGCGAGAGCTGGCGGCAGTGATCGATCGCGCGGCGATCCTCGGCGACGGCAAGCGGCTCGACGTTGCTATCGCATTGGGCGTAATCGACAATTCAGCACGCAAAGCCGCTGCCAGCGGCCGCGCCGCACGCTTGAGCGGCAGTTCCAAGCGCTGGGGGAACGGGTCAGGGCTTTGGGCCGGAAGTTCAACTGCCACACCAACTGAAGATCCGA
Source organism: uncultured Planctomycetia bacterium (assembly GCA_963719005.1). Lineage (GTDB taxonomy): Bacteria > Planctomycetota > Planctomycetia > Pirellulales > Thermoguttaceae. The sequence goes on along the minus strand of CAVRAR010000005.1, from coordinate 69,491 downwards.
CAGGAGACGCGAGCGAGGATCGAGCTGCGGGGCCAAACGGCACTGCTCCCGCCGCGCCCATCGAGCCGCTCGACGCTGCCGTGCGCCGCCACATCGAATCGGCGCTTGCCGCCGCCGCCGGACGCATCGAAGGCCGTCGGGCGCGGCCGCGATGTTGAAGGTCAATCCGCATACGTTGCGGGCGAAGATGCGCAAGCTCGGCATCGACTGGGCCCGCTTTCGCGACTCGCGCTGACTCCTGCCGTCAAGCGGCAGCCGCTTGACACTTGGCGGCGCATCGCGGATACTCTCGGCGAGTGGGTGGAATGCCCCACTTTCCTTCGCGCGACAATTGCCTCTGTTTTAAGGAGCTTTTTCATGGTTCGGCGACGTGCATTTTGGATGGCGACCGTGTTGGCGGTGCTGGCGGCCACGCCGGCATGGGCCGCCGAGGACGTTTTTCACGTAATTCCTTCCGGCGCCCTCGCCTTTGTGGCGGCAAACCGGATCGGCGAAACGAGCGCGAAGATCGAGAAGCTTACCGGGCAAGTGAGCGCTACGCCCGTGAAGCTGCTCGACATGATCAAGGAACACACGGGTGAGATCAAGGGGCTCGACGAAAGCCGCGGCGGCGCACTAGTGGTCATGCCCAGCGAGGACGCAAAGGACGAGCCGAGCCGAGTGCTCTTGGTGCCAGTGACCGACTACAAAAAGTTCCTCGATTCTTGGAACGCCAAGCCGACGGAGAAGATCGTCGAGGTGACGATCGCCGACGAGCCCATGCTGATCGCCCGGCGAGGAGACTACGCGGCCATCTCGAGGAAACAGGTCGGTGACACCGACTTCCGACCGGGCCTTGAAAAACTGCTGAATGCCAAGCGAAGCTTCGCCGACAAGCACCCGCAAATGCTCTCCTGGCTGACCGAGAACGACGTCGTCGCCGTCGCAACGTCGCGCGGCTTGAAGCGTGCTTCGGAAGCGATGCAAGAGCAGCTACAAGAGATGAAGGATATCGTCGCCCGAATGAACGTGGACGAAGATGCGTCCGCGCCGGTGATGCTGCTCGAAACGTACGTCAAGATTTTTCAGGACGCCGAAAAGGGGATCGACCTCATCGGCGTTGCGGCACGGGTCGATAAGCAGGGCGACCTCCACGTCACCAAGCGCATCCGCTTCAGCAAGAGCAGCGAAATCGCCGCGTCGCTCGCCAAACTTCAGCCGGTCGTGAAGGATCCGCTGGCGGGCATGCCGGCCGGACCATTCGTGCTGGCCGGCGGCGGTCCCTGGTCCGACTTGCTCTCCCGCGGCGTATTGTCGCTTCAATCCGGTTTCATGAAGCAAGCCTTCCGCAAGACTTACGATATCGACGAGAAACAGGCCGACGAGCTTGTCAAGAAGTCGCTTGAAATGCCCAAGGGCATCCATTCGGTGTCGCTGATCGTGGGGACGGGCCAGCCAGGCGAACAGATCTTGAGCGACAGGCTCCTGCTCTACCACGTGGACGATGCGGCAAAGTTCCTCGATCAGTACGAGAAATACCTGGCCACCATGAACGAACCCGGCAAGGACGCCCAGAGCGCGAAAAAGCTCTTCTCGGTGAAGAGGACGAAAATCGGCGGGCACCCGGCCTTGGAAAACGAAATGGCGGTTTCGGTTCCTGCCAAAGTCGCCGGGATACCGGGCTTTGACGAAAAGATGGGCAAACTCCTCGGTTCCGAAGGGAAGGTGAAAATCCTGTTGGCGGCCATCGACGACCACACCGTCGCGCTAAGCGGCCGCGCCCCGATGATCATGCGGGCGATCGCCTCGTTGAAGAAGCCTGCCGACAGCCTCGCGGCCGATCCCGAGATCGCAAAGACGGCCGCGCTGCTTCCTGCCGGCGCTCAATGGGTCGGATACGTCAGCCCGAGCGGCGCCGTGGCATTTGTCAAATCGATCGTTGATGCCATCGGCGACGAAGGGGGCTTCAAACCCGGCATCCCCGACTTCCCCACATCGCGGCCGATCGGAGTGGCCGCCAAGGCGACAGCCGGCCAGTTGCAGATCGAGACGGTTGTGCCGTCGTCCGTGCTCGACGCCATCGGCAAATTCGTCGGTCAGATGCAAGGCGAGGAGCATCCGGAAGTCCCATAGTTGCCGACTCATCTTGTCGTTTTGCCACGCGCGGCTAGAATTGAGGTCGTCTGTGGGAGGCTGCGCTTTTGGCGGCGCGAATCAAAGCGATACAAACTGCCGCGCTTGCCCATTCTTCCGTTTCGTTCTCGACTTCGGAAAGGTCAAGATTATGAGGATGTGTACGGTGGTACGGCGTCCGAGTCTTCTAGTAATCGTCGGAATGTCGGCGATTGCCGTTGTCGCATTGAGTGGCTGTCCGTCGGCGAACGAACCGACGAAACCGGCGGAATCGCCGGGCAAAAAGCAGTCGGCGATCCAGTTTCCGGCCGAAGAGCCTATCGGAAGACCGAAGGCGGAAGAGGAAGCGGCGCACCGGCCGCCAACGACCAAGAAGGCTCCGTCTCCCGCACAGCAGGTAGCGCAAGACGTGGAGGATGCCGCGACGAAGCCGCGAGATTTGGGCCCGCCGCTGGTCGATGATCCCGGCAGCCTGCGACAGATGTATCCGCAGACTCCGATCTGGATCGACAAGAAGAACCGATGGGTGGTTCTGCAAGGCGAGGTCTGTTCGGTCGATTACCCATTGGAATTCTTCGCCTCGTATTCGACGAAGGCTTACGAGTCGGTGTTGGCGGTGAACGTGAAGGCAGAGATCATACACACCTGTCTGTTGAATGTCGGCGCCGAGCGAGGCCATCCCGCCCGATTTGATTCCAATTTCTCTCCGCCCAAGTTCTCTCCGCCCACGGGCACGGAGATCGTCATCGAGGTTCGCTGGAAGGACGCCGGCGGCAAGGTCCGATCGGCGAACGCCCAGCAGTGGGTTCGCAACATCAGGACGAAGAAGGCGTTGGACACGAACTGGGTGTTTGCCGGCAGCGTGTTCGTGAACGATCAAGAGACGAAGAAGGAGTACTACGCGGCGGATGCGGGCGATTTGATCTGCGTGCTGAGTTCGCCCTATGCGATGCTCGATCTGCCGATGTTCGGCTACGGGGCCATCGAAGCCCGCACCTTCGAGGCCTTCAAGGAGCACATTCCCCCGCGGGAGACGCCGGTTACGCTGTTGTTGAAGCCGATCCTCTCAACCAACCCTAGCGCTAAGGGCACGACGGCCGGGAAGACGCCCGCCAACGCACAGAACAAACACGCCGACGCCGAGCAGAAGGCCGCCGACGCCGCCGTGACGTGGTTGGCGCTGGTCGATCGCGGCGAATACTCGCAGGCGTGGGAGACTGCATCCAGCGTTCTAAAGAAGCACGCCGGGCGAAGGGACTTCATCAAAATCGTCGGCGACAAACGAAAGCCGTTCGGCAAGACTGCTTCCAGGCAACTCGAAACGAAACGGTACACCACGACTCTCACGGGCGCCCCCGAGGGCCAATACGTCGTTCTGGAATACAAGACCGCCTTCGCCAACAACAAGTCGGCCTTCGAGACCGTCGTGCTGATACTCGGCAACGACAAGAAATGGCGAGTGTCGGGATACCAGATTGAATGAGCAAAGACTTCAGGGCGGCGGCATCTGCGGCGGTCGTCATCACCGGGGCCTCGACCGGCATCGGCCGGGCGTGCGCGCTCGAGTTGGATCGCCGCGGTTTCCGCGTGTTCGCCGGCGTACGCACGGCGGCCGCCGCCGAACAGCTTCGCGCGGAAGCTTCCGCCCGCCTGACGCCGCTGCTGATCGACGTGACCGCTGCCGACACGATCGCGGCGGCCGCTAAGGCCGTTGCCGAGACGGTGGGCGACGCGGGAATTGCGGGGTTGGTGAACAATGCGGGAATTGTCGTGCCCGGCCCGCTCCAACTGATCCCGATCGACGCCTTCCGCCGCCAACTCGAAGTGAACGTGATCGGCCAGGTCGCGGTCACGCAAGCGTTCATTCCGTTGCTGCGGAAGGCGCGTGGCCGCGTGATCAACATGAGCTCGATCAGCGGCGGCCTGTCCGCGCCCTACTTGGCTCCCTATTCGGCGTCGAAATTCGCGCTGGAAGCGATTAGCGACGCTTGGCGATTGGAGCTTCGCCACTTCGGCATCGGCGTTTCGGCCGTCGAGCCCGGAGCGATCGCCACGCCGATCTGGCAGAAATCGCTGGCCTCGGCCGAGCAGTTGGCGGCAGACATCGATCCGGCGGCGCTGTCATGTTACGAGGCCGATTTGGCGGCCATCCGCAAGTGGGTCGATCGTTCGATTCGGATCGCCGCTCCGACGAGCCGGGTGGTCAAGGCGGTCGTTCACGCGCTGACGGCCCGCCGGCCGAAGGCCCATTACTATCTCGGCTGGGACGTGCGGTTCTGCTTCAAGGAGTTGAAGCTGCTCCCCGACCGGATTCGCGATCGGCTAATGCGAAAGCTGGTCGGTTTGCACTAACCGTGGTGGGGCAGACATTCCTGTCCACCGGAACGCCGTAGCGGTAGGTGATGCTTCAGCATAACGAAAACACCGCAAGCAAAGCTGTTATGCTGAAGCATAACCTACGGCTTTCAGTGTATGCACCAGCCCGATTTCGTGGCCGATTCTTGCGATAATTGACAGCCGCGAGGTGGCTGAGGATAATCGAGGGGTCGCCCCCCGCCGGTGCTATGGCTGGCAGTCGGGGGTAAAACGGCTGCAAACCCTTTCCGAGGAGAACCGACATGTCACGCTTCTGGATCGGTCTGGCAACGGTGTTGTGGCTCGGTATGTATGCCGTCGCCGCCGACGAGCCGAGCAAAGTCCCACAATGGTTTCCGCCGGCCGTGACAGGGGCGGCAGGGAGGGGGACGGATGCCGCTCCAATGCCCGTGCCCGCGGCGAGAGGCTCGTCAGCAGAGTCACCCGCGCCGATGCCGACGTTCGGCCAGCGCGCGATCGCGCCGAGCCCCTTCGCGCCGGCAAGGAACCGCGAGCCGTGGCACACCCAAGTCTGGCGTCTGCGCAATGCCCCGGTCATGCAGCTTGCCCAGATGATAAACACCTTGTTCAATGCCGAGCAACAGGCCGGGCAAGGTGACGTTGCCTCGAGGGCCGTGATCGTGCCGGACGTGGTCAGCAATTGCCTGGTCGTCGCCGGTCCGCCGGAGATCTTCGATGAGATGCGTAAGCTTATCGATAGCTTGGACCGGGCTCCGGTGATGATTCGTCTGGAAGTGGTGATGGGCGACGTGCCGACGGCCGACCTTCCCGCCGCCAAAGCGGGAGCGAAAGCGGATCGGGATAAAGTTCGCGCCAGCGTCGTCGGCGTCGAGGAAGCCCGGAAGAAGATGGAGATTCTCTTTCGCGCCCAATTGACCACCCTCGACGATCAGCCGGCTAGTCTGCAAGCGGGTCGGCGCGAGCCGACGATCTCGTCCGTCAGCATGAGTCTGGCAAACCCCATGATGGGCTATGGCGGCAGCTATGGGGGCCAGCCGAACTCGCGCGGCATGTTGGCTGCGACGCAGACGCCACAAATGCAGCAGTCCAACGCCATCGTCCAACAGAACGTGGGAACCATCCTCGCCCTTACGCCGCGGGCGAACGCCGACGGCGTGGTGACCATGCAACTCGAAATCGAGGACTCTCGGCTTGCTCCGGCCAACGAAGGAGTGCCGATTTTCATCCCAAGCAAAGGCGAGCCCGTCCGCGCCCCGGTCGTCGAGACCTTGACCGTCAAAACTACGATCAAAGTCGCCGACGGCCAGACCGTGCTGCTGAGCGACATGTCGCGACAGGCGAAAAACGGCAAGCAGCGGGTGATCCTCGTCACCGTGCACGTGCTCCCGATCGGCGATCAAGCGAAACACGCAAAATAGCTATGATCTCCGAGCCGCTTGCGGCTTCGCAAGAGGGTTCTGTTGAGTAGAGCTTGACGACGCAATCAAACGTTCCCCGGCAGTCCCAACGGTCTTGCCACGAACTGAAGATAGTCGGGCAGCGGCTCTTGGGGCGATTCGGTTGCTACTTGAACGCTCAACTGCGGTGAAAGCGGATAGCCATGCTCGGCGGCGAGCCGATCGATCGCCGCGGCGTTGGTTTGCAGGAAACAATGACGCCGCGGCTGCCGCATCGCTTCGCCCATGCGACGAACGACGACCTCCAGACGCTCGCCGAGCACGTTGCCGAACGATAGCGGCATGAAATCGCACGGGCAGACGTTTCCCGACGGGTCGATATGCAGGTGGAACGTGCCGGCGCCGCAGCCGAACAGTTCCGCGCTCTCGATCTCGGGGAACGCGCACACCTTGGGGCCTCGGCCGCGACGATTCATGTCGCGGTGGAACTGCCGCAACTCGGCGACTTGTTCCGGCGTTAGCCGGTAATCGCTTCCCGACGATGCAAGTCGGCCGCAGGGCATCGGCTCCAACAGGCGCAACTCGTGAAGTGAAAGCCGCCGCGCCAGGTCGTATAGCCGTCGATATTCGCCAGTGGCGACGGACTGCCGATCGGCCACGGCATTGATGAACGTGTAGAGGCCGGCGCGGCGCGACACTTTCAGGGCATCGATCGCTGAATCGAACGCCTGGGGCGTGCCGCGCATGCGGTTGACGGCCTGCGGCTCGGTGCGGTCGAGGCTGACGCCGATCGCCCAGAGGCCGGCGACGCGGAGGGCATTGATTTTCGCCTCGCTCAGCCCGATCCCCGACGTGAACATTTCAACCGCCGCGCCGCCGCGATGGGCCGCTTGAACCAATATCGGCAAGTCCGCCCGCATCGTCGGCTCTCCGCCGGTCAGGGCGATCATGGAGACGCCCAATTCGTGGAGTTGGGCGATGACGTCGAGCCACTGATCGGTCGTCAATTCCTGCCCGACGCGACGGTTTTTCAAGCTGCAATGCCAACAATCGGCAGGGCACTCGGCGGTTATCGCCAGCGCCGCCGAGTGCGGAATCAGTCGCTCGCCGTCTAGTTTCCGTGCGAAAAAACGGTTGTAGGCCGCTCCCGGAAAAGGCGGCAGGTACGACGCAATCACCCATTGCCCGCGGTGCCGGCTCAGCCCCTCGTTGCGAAGCCATCGCAGCAGAAACCGAATTGCCACAAGCCGTTGCCGCCAGCCGACGCCGGGTCGCTTCGCATCGGGCGAATGAAACTCCCGCAGCGCCGGCAGCACGATCCGCGGCTTCGTCAGAATTCGCAGCAGGTTGAACGCATGGAGCAACGTCATTGCCACACCCACCACGGCGCACTTGCGCATTGACCGTAAACCAGGAGATCAAAAAGCATGTGAAACGCCATCGGCCCGGCGATCGTGCCTTGCCGGAGGCGAATCAGCCCGAGTATCGCGCCAAAGCCGAACGTCGCGCCCGCCAGGAACAGCAACGCCCCCGAACTCTGCCTGGCAATGCCATCGGGCGGAAAGAGGAACAGCGCCGTCTTGTAAGCCGCATGTGCTCCGGCCGCCGCCAAGACGGCCGCCGGGGAACCGAGCGATTTCGTCAAAGCCCCTTGCATCCAGCCGCGCCACAGGAGTTCTTCCGTGGCGCCGATGGCCATGGCTGCGACTGCAAACCAATGGAGCGAGGCGGGAAACCACTCTTCGCCTAACAGCCGCCGGTAGGCCACGGCCGCGAGGACCGCCAGCCCGAGCGCCGCGGCGATCCAGCGGTCGAGGCGGTTGCCGCGCGGCCTGCCGAAGATCGTTCCGATTGGATCGTCGTCGGCAACCCATCCGCCGCAAATGCCGACGCCGGCCAGCGCTAAGAACGCCCATCGCCACGCCATCCAAACATTGCGGTGGGCCGTCAGCGCAAAGCCGACCGCCGCCGCGGCGAACAACAACGTCCAGAAGCAGTCGTGAATTCGTCTCATGGACGAGGAAGGGGACGGAGGAGGTTGTCGGAAAGAAGTCCGGCAAGTCGCCATTCGCTCCGCGAAAGCAGCGTTTCTTTCGCGGAGCGAAAGGCGACAATCTACAACGGTTACACGCTTTCCCGACAAGCTCCTCCGTCCCCCTCGCCTTCTGGGCTATCGCTGGTAAGCGAGCCGGTTGCCGGCCTGTTTCCGCCGAATCAGCCAAGCCACGACCGCCGCCGCTGCCGCCAAGGCGAGCAGCCAAATCGAGCCGAGACACATCCCTCGATATCCCACCACCTCGACGTCCGGCCGGGCTTTCTGAAACTCCTTCACGTTCTTGAAGTCCTTGGCCACGAACGGCTGCGGCTGATCCCTTCTGCGATCTTGCGACAACGCCAGACATCGCAGCTTGGGCAGCTTCTCCAGCGGCTTCAAGTTCTGCTTTTCGCTTGTGCTCCACATGCAAAGCGTCTGCAAGTTGGGCATCTTTTCTACAAACGAAAAGTCCGCGTCGACCGGAAACTCGGCGGCCAGGTACTGCAACTCGGGAAGCTTCAGGTAGGAAAGATCGTCGGCCGACTTCGACGGCATCACCAAGAACTTCAGCCGGGCCAAGGAACCGATCGCGCCGGCGTTTTCGCAACCCTCGGAGAAGACCGTCAATGCTTCGAGTCGCGTGAGCTTTTCCAGCGGCTTTAGGTCGATGTGGCCGCGGACATTCGCAAGCGTCAGGCCTCGCAACGCCGTGAACTTCGACAAATCGGGAATGACCTGGGGTGGCGACTCCATCATCAGCGAAAGACCTTCGATCTTGGAAAGGCAGCGGTCCAGCAGGGCCAAGTCTTTGAAGTCGATCATTACTTGCCTGGGCTCCACGTCTCCGATTGCGCGAGTCAGCTCGCCGGCGAGCGCACGGGAAGGCCTGCCTTGCCCGGAGCTTTCCCGAGAAAAAGTCCCACTCGCGACCCTTTGAGTTCCTTAAGGACAGACACGCTGGAGTCGTCCAATTGAAGGGCGACAGTCAGTCCATTCGTATGCTTGTCTTTCTTCGCTTTTTTCAGCGCGTCGAGCTGCTTTGCCAGGTTCTCGCGCGTTATGTTCGCGGGAATCCGAATCGTGCAAGGAATATCGTTCTGGTAGCAGACGTCGTTCTTGACGGTCAGATGTATGGTCTTTCCGTCGTCTTCGGGGAAGAGGGTCAGGACTATCGGGGCGTCATCTTTCGGACCCTCGCGCAGCAACGAAACCGTCGCTCGCGGCAACCCATTGAAGACCATTCGCGTTTCGCCTTTCTTCGCGTCCGTGCTTCGCTCCACGGTCACCAGATCGGTCGCGATGCTGTCGAAAGGAGCGCAGAGGCACTTTTCATCGCATCTCAGCGTGACTCGGATCAGCTTCCCCTGCCGAGGAGCGTCGGTCTTGTCGGCGAAACATGGAAGACAGCCCGCCGCTAACAGAACCGCCAAACAGACGACAGATTTTCGCGTCATCGGAAGTTCCTCCCTTTTTTGGGTTGCGCAATGAAACGAGCCGCAAGGAGCCAGGATGATCCTACCGTGTTGCCCGCGGCTGGGCAATCCACAGTTGCGGCGGTCGAACGTCGGCACACCCCCCTCGCAAGAGTGCGGTGCGGCGATAAGGCGAGCCCGCTCCTCACTCTCAGAAGCGAGTTCCGCGGGTTTTTGTAACGAACGTCCGCGGAAGCCGGTTTAGCGCAGTACGAACATCGTGCACATGTGTTTTGGCCAGGGGCAAGATGCCCGTGTTACGTCGAGGGGGCTATTGCAAGAAACGTGCTTGCGAGCCAGAATTGGGGCTCCGAATATCGAAAATTCCCCAGCAATCGAGGAGAGCCCGTCCATGGCCAGTCAAGTTCCGTGCGTCAATCGTCTCGTTGGATCGCTTCCCAAGGTCGGCATCCGGCCTGCCATCGACGGCCGGCGCGGCGGCATTCGCGAATCGCTGGAAGGCCAGACGATGGGCATGGCGAAGGGCGTGGCCAAGCTGATCTCCGAGTCGCTGCGGCACGCCTGCGGCGCCCCGGTCGAATGCGTCATCGCCGACAGTTGCATCGGCGGCGTGGCCGAAGCCGCCCAGACCGCCGCGAAGTTCGCCCGCGAAGGCGTCGGCGTCTCGCTGACCGTCTCGCCCTGCTGGTGCTACGGCTCGGAAACGATGGACATGGACCCGTTGACGCCGAAGGCCGTCTGGGGCTTCAACGGAACCGAGCGGCCAGGGGCCGTTTACCTCGCCGCCGTGCTGGCCGGGCACAATCAGAAGGGCCTGCCCGCCTTCAGCATCTACGGCCGCGACGTCCAGGACAAGGAACAAGTCAACGACATCCCCGCCGACGTCCGCCAGAAGATTCTGAGCTTCGTCCGCTCCGGCCTGGCCGTCGCCACCATGCGCGGCAAGTCGTATCTCTCGCTGGGCAACGTTTCGATGGGCATCGCCGGCTCGCTGGTGAATCACGACTTCTTCGAGCGCTACCTCGGCATGCGCGTCGAAACGGTTGAGAGCGTGGAGTTTGTTCGCCGCATCGACAAGAAGATTTTCGACGAAGCCGAATACCAACGCGCCGCCGCCTGGGCCAAGGCGAACTGCAAGGAGGGCGACGATCGCAACGCGAAGAAGCTGACGCCGGAGCAAAAGGCCCGCGTCTGGGAGTGGTCGCTCAAGATGGCCATGATCGGCCGCGACCTGATGGTCGGCAATCCGCGGCTGGCCGAAATGGGATTCGTCGAGGAATCGATGGGCCATAACGCCATCGCCGCCGGCTTCCAGGGACAACGCCAGTGGACCGACACTTATCCGAACGGCGACTTCATGGAGGCGATTCTCAATTCGTCGTTCGACTGGAACGGCATCCGCGCCCCGTACGTCATGGCCACCGAAAACGACTGCCTCAACGGCGCGGTCATGCTCTTCGGCAACCTATTGACGGGCACGGCGCAGGTTTTCGCCGACGTGCGGACCTACTGGAGCCCCGCCGCGTTGAAGCGTGTGACCGGCTACGATCCGAGCGGCGCGGCGGCCGTCGGGCTGATCCACCTGATCAACTCGGGTGCGGCCGCGCTTGACGGCGCCGGCTGCCAGCAGATCGGCGGCAAGCTCGCCATGAAGCCCTTCTGGGACATCAGCGAGGCCGAGGCGAAGGCGTGCCTCGACGCCACCACGTGGTATCCGGGCATCACCGATTACTTCCGCGGCAGCGGATTCTCGTCGCACTTCGTCTCTCGCGGCGGAATGCCGGTCACGCTGTCGCGCGTCAATCTGATCCGCGGGCAAGGCCCGGTGTTGCAGATTGCCGAGGGCTGGACGTTCGAACTGCCGGAAAAGGCCCACAACACGTTGGACAGCCGCACCGATCCGACCTGGCCGACGACGTGGTTCGCCCCGCGTTGCACGGGCTCGGGCGTGTTCACGGACGGCTACTCGGTGATGAACGCCTGGGGGGCCAACCACGGCGCGTTCAGCTTCGGCCACGTCGGCGCCGACCTGATTACGCTGGCCGCGATGCTGCGGATTCCGGTCTGCATGCACAACGTGCCCGAGGAAAACGTCTTCCGTCCGAGCGTGTGGGGCGCCTTCGGCACCGCCGACCCGGAAGGGGCCGATTTCCGCGCCTGCGCCAACTTCGGCCCGGTGTACGGGCGGTAGTGATGTGAGTTATGACAACGAGACGCGCGTTCTCGATCGGTCGTTCTTTCGTCGCAAGCCGACGGCTGCCGAGGCGAGGATATACCGTTACCGAATTCGTGGTCGTCGTGGTCGTCATTGCCGTCGTGGTCGGCTTGTTGCTGCCGGCGGTGTTGAGTTCAAAGGAGACTGCCCGGCGGATGCAGTGCCAGAACAACCTCAGGCGACTGGCATTCGGTTGCTGGAACCATGAACAGGCGATAGGGCATCTTCCCACGGGCGGATGGGGCGTCGCTTGGACCGGCGACGCCGATCTCGGGCTCGGTCGATCTCAGCCCGGTGGTTGGCTCTACAATATCATGCCCTTTGTGGAGTCATCGCCGCTTCACGATATGGGCAGCACATTAGCGCCGACACAGAAGAATGCCGCCCATCTGCTACGCCTGGGGTCGCCTTGGCCTTGCTACTACTGCCCGACGCGGCGGCCGCCGACTGCCTATCCGTGGACCAATTCGTGGTCGATCGTCAACGCGGGATTGCCGACAAGCGTGGGACGCAACGACTACGCGGCCAACGGCGGCGACGTCTACACAAGCCCCGGCGATCCGCTGCCGCCGCTGTGGAAATCGGCCCCGCCGAGTGAAGAGGCCGGGCCAGCCAGCCTGGCCGAAGGGGGCGTTAACGGTTCGACGACCCAAGCCGCCAACGCGAAAAAGACGTTCGACGCCATCGACAACGCAGCCAGTGGTGTGATCTTCTGCGGCAGCATGGTCAAGCTCACCCAAGTCACCGACGGCTGTTCGCTCACCTATCTGCTCGGCGAGAAATACATCAATCCCGACGCCTATTACAACGGCGCAGACCCCGGCGACGATGCCGCCGCGTTGGTCGGCGACAACGAGAACGTCGCCCGCTGGACCTTTCTGCCGCCGCTTCGCGACACCGCGGGCTGTGCCGCCCGCTGGCGATTCGGCAGCGCTCATCCCAACGGCTTCTCGATGGCCCTTTGCGACGGCTCGGTGAAGCTGATCGATTTCGGGATCGATCCGGAAATCCATCGCAGCATGGGCAACCGCAAGGACGGCCTGCCCACCGCAAATGCCACACCTTGAGTTCTACCAGTCGCGGAACGTGTCCCTGTCTCCCCTCTCCCAATGGGAGAGGGGACCGCCGCAGACGCCGGCCGTCAGTCCTTCTTGATCTTGATATTCCGGAAGAACGTCGGCGCGCCGGCGTGTTTGCCTTGCAGGCCAACGTAGCCCTTGGTGGCCAGCTTGGCCGCGGGCGTGCTCTCCCAAGGCGGAATTTCGCTGCCGTCGGGATTCTTCTTCGCCGAGGTCCATTTCGACATGTCAAACTTCGTGACCGTCTCGCCATTGAGCCGCACCGTAATGTGCTTGCCGTGGCAGACGACGGTGATATGGTTCCATTGGCCGGGCTTCTTGACCATCGACTTCTTCGGGGCCAGCCGGCCGAAAATCCCGGCGCACTTCCACGTGGGTGGGATATTGGCCGCTTCCGAGCCAAAATCGTCGAGAATCTGCACCTCGATCGAATTCGGAATCCAATTCGCCCTGTCGGTGCAATAGACGAGCACTCCGCTATTGGAATTTGTCTCAGTCTTGAATTCGAGATCGATCATGAAGTTCTCGTACTGCTTCTTCGTCCAGATGCACTCGTCTTTCGTGGCCGAGAGCAGGCCGTCCTTGACCGACCAGACTCCCTTGGGAAAGACCGCGTCGGACAGATCGCCGGTGAAGAGCTTCTCCCATTTGTCTTTGTCGGGAGCGTCCTTCGTCGCTTTCGGCTCGGCAGCGGCCACCGCCGCCAAACCAAGAGAGACCGCCAACACTACGATCATCTTCTTCATCATCGTGCCCTCACGCAAAAGGAGGAGAGGAACACTAATTCACGCTAATCGGCACTGATTTCTTGAAGACCATTAGCGAAGATTAGTGAAGATTAGTGTTCCTCGGTTGGAATGTTCAATGGAACGGGACGGAGGAGGTTGTCGGGAGAAAGCTTCCCATCTGCCGGAGTTGTTCCCGACAACCTCCTCCGTCCCCCCTCGTTCTGTAAACGGTCTTATGTTCGTCAAAATCCGCGGGCCGCCTGGATGTCGGCGAAGTCGCGGAGGTGGTAGTCGAGCCCTACATAATCGAGCACGCGGCACAGCGACCGCAGGGCGACGCCCATTCCGTCTGGGCCGCTGAATCCGCCGAACTGTCCGCCGCCCTTCAGGTGTGGTTCGAGGTCGAGAAACACGCCGGGGATGCCGCGGCGGCGGAGCTTTCGCTCGACGGCCGGCACGATGCGGCTGAAATCACGCAAAATCGACTCGTGGGCGCTGTCTCCCTCGTCGGCGGGCACGAAATGCCGGATCGCATCCACGTCCACGGGGTGAAGCGGCGAGGGGTTCGGCCCGCTTCTCGTCCGCCGGACAGCGGTAGTCCTTGATGTGCAGCCAGCCGAGCCCCGGCTTCATCGCCAGATACTGCTCGTACACCTCGGCGGGCGAATAGCCTTGCACCAGAATGTTCGCGGCGTCGAAAATCAGCAGCAGGCCGGGATGGTTGATCTGCCGGTGGATTTCGGCGAGGATTTGGCCGGTGCTGCCGACCAGATTCGCCTCGACCTCCAAGCCGTAGGTCAGATCGGCGCGGTGGCAGGCCTCGGCGATCTGGCCCAACTGATCGACCACCTGCGGCAGGCATTCCTCCAGATCGGCGCCGCGCGGCGGATAGAACGAAAAACCGCGAATCAGCTTCGCCTCGAAGGCATGGGCCAACTGGCACGCCTTCTTCACCTCGCGGCCGAGGTACTTCTTGAACGGCACGAAAGCGTTCTTCGTGCCGTCGTCCACGTCGCGCAGCTTCACTTTGCCGATGGGCGAGCCGATCGAAGAGACGTTCAGGCCGTATTCATCTTGCAGGTGGCGAATCTTCTGAATCTCCGCCAGCGTCAGGTGCATCACGTTCTTCACGCCCTCGCCGACGTCGATGAACCGCAGGCTGTAGTATTGCAGCCCCAAGGCGGCGAAGGCGGCGAACTGCTGCACCGCCGTCTTCTGGTTGGCGGCCTCGTCGGCAAACCCCGACAGGATCACTCGCGGCAGTTCGGGCATGGGAGGGCTCAGGGGTCAGAGGTCAGGGTTCAGAAATCAGAAACCGCTCGCGGTTTCGCAATGTCGCGATAAACGCTCAGCTTAACTCTTCTGCTCGACGCTCACGGTGACGGTTGTCGTGATTCCCCCTCGCGGCGTGAACGCGGCCGTCAGGGTCATCCGCCGCGGCCGGAGCACGGCCGCCAGGTCGTCGAGGATCCAATTCGTCACGGTCTCGTAATAAACGCCTTGGTTGCGGAACTGCTGAAGATATAACTTCAGGCTCTTCAATTCCACGCACCGGGCGTCGGGAACGTACGTGATCGTAAGCGTGCCGAAGTCGGGCTGGGCCGTCTTCGGACATACGGAGGTAAACTCGGGGCAGACGATCTCGATCGTGTAATCCCGCTGCGGATTCGGATTCTCGAACGTCTCCAACACGTTGCGGAAGCTCTCGTCCACGCCTGCCGTCTCCTTTCTTTCCGCACATTATTGTGGCATGATAGAGGCTCCGGGGGTAGGGGGGCAACGGTCAAGCGTCCGTTAGTGAATTGTGAAACGTACAGTGTTCTTCCGCTTTTCCACGCATCCATGAACACGCCGACGACCACGCCCGCGAAACCGGCGGTGATCCTCCTATCCGGGGGGCTCGACTCCACCACGACCGCCGCCATCGCCCGGCAACAAGGGTTCGCGCTGTATGCCCTGTCGGTCGATTATGGCCAGCGGCACCGTTTCGAGTTGGACGCCGCCCGGCGGGTGGCCCAAGCCCTGGGCGTCGAGCGGCACGTGGTGTTGTCGGTCGATCTGCGGCAATTCGGCGGCAGCGCCCTGACGGCCGCCATCGACGTGCCCAAGGATCGAGCGGCCGCCGACATGGCCCACGGCATCCCGATTACTTACGTGCCGGCGCGGAACACGGTCTTGCTGTCGTTGGCGTTGGCCTACGCCGAGTCGATCGGCGCGGCCGACATCTTTCTCGGCGTCAACGCGATCGACTATAGCGGCTATCCCGACTGCCGGCCGGAGTACATCGCCGCGTTCACCGCGATGGCCAATCTGGCCACGAAGGCGAGCGTCGAGGGCCGCCTGCACTACAACCTCCATGCCCCGTTGATCCGCTGGACGAAGGCCGAGATCATCCGCCGCGGCATCGAATTGGGCGTCGATTACAGCCTTACCCACTCCTGTTACGATCCCGATCCCAGCGGCGCCAGTTGCGGCCATTGCGACTCGTGTCTGTTGCGGCGCAAGGGCTTCGCCGAGGCGGGCGTGGAGGATCCTGTGAAGTATCGAGGAGAGGGATTAGGGATTAGGGATTAGGGATTTGAGAATCCGTACACGTCGCAGCGAACAAACCGCTTGCGGTTTCGCACTGCCCACTGCCGACTGCCCACTACGCTCCTATGCGAATCGCCGAAATCTTCCGCTCGCTGCAAGGAGAGGGCCGCCTGACGGGCGTCGAGAGCATCTTCGTGCGCATCGCCGGATGCAACCTGCGCTGCGGCTATTGCGACACGCCCTATGCTTCGTGGACGCCGGAGGGGGAAGAGCTTTCGGTGACGGAGATTCTCGATCGCGCCGAGCAACTTCGCCAGTCGCCGCGGCCAGCCTTCATCGACACAGTCTCCCCTCTCCCAAAGGGAGAGGGAACCGGTGTGCGCCACGTCGTTCTGACCGGCGGCGAGCCGATGCTCTTCGCCGAACTGGTTCCGCTGGCGGCGGAGCTTCGCCAGCGCGGCTGGCACGTCACGATCGAGACCGCAGGCACGCTCTATCGGCCGGTAACCTGCGACTTGATGTCGATCAGCCCGAAGCTGTCCAATTCCTCCCCTTTCCCGACCAACCTTCGGTCGGTGGCCGGAGAGGGGCCGGGGGTGAGGGCGAAGCTCCACGCGCTGCATCGGCACGCACCTGAGGTGATTCGCCGATTGATCGCCGAGCACGATTACCAATTGAAGTTCGTGGTCGATTGCCCGGCCGACTGCCAAGAAGTCTTGGCGTATCTGGCCACGTTTCCCGAGATCGAGCGGTCGCGTGTGCTGCTGATGCCGCAGGGCGTCGATGCGGCCGAGTTGGCCGAGAAGGCCCTGTGGCTGGAGCCCTATTGTGCCGCCCACGCGTTGACCTTCTGCCCACGCCGGCAGATCGAATGGTTCGGGACGGAACGGGGAAGATGAGAAGCGGGGAGGGAGGAGGTTGTCGAAAGAAAACCCACAAACCCGGACCCGGTTTTCCCGACAACCTCCTCCGTCCCCTTTGCGTCTACTTCACGCGCACCCGGCGTGGCAGAGCGGTTGTTCGCCCGTCATTCTACGGCAAAGCTCTTCGCGGCGGATCGGCACTTCCGCAGGCCCGCGAAGGCCCAGCTTCACGCGGTCGCCATGCACCTCCAACACGGTAACTTCGACGTTGTCGCCAATCACCACGGCTTCGCCCGGCTTACGACTGAGAACCAACACGGGGTCATCCTCCTTCCCCCCAATTCCTTGCCCTCGGCTTCTTAATGTACGCGACGGGGCGGGAAAGGGTTCGTCGATCCCGGCAAAGGGGACAGTCCCATTTTCGCTGACACGAAAATTGGGACAGTCCCCGTCGCAACGCTTGGCGGAGAACTCGCGGAGGAGGACGCGGCGAGGACATTTCCGGCCGTTTACTGTTTCGCGGGCGGGTCGCCGCGAGGGCCTTTGCCGCCGGTGATTTCGCAGAGCACCCGAAAGCCGATCTGCTCGCCGCCGTCCGGTTCCGCGCCGACCCGGGCGGTAGGTCGGCAAAAAGCTGCACTGCCGAACCACGAGCCGCCGCGAATCACGCGCCGCAATCCACCGGCCGGGCCGGGCGGATCGGTCGGCGGAGATTTCGCGTAGTAGGCCGGATCGTAGAAGTCGGCGCACCATTCGTAGACGTTTCCCAGCATATCATAAAGCTGCCAGGCGTTGCCGCGCTTCAAGCCCACCGCGTGCGTCGTCCCCTCGTTCTTGAAACCGAACCAGGCATAATCTTGCAGCGCCGTCGGATCGTCGTCGAAGAGATACGCCGTCGCCGTGCCTGCGCGGCAGGCGTATTCCCATTGGGCCTCGCTCGGCAGGCGGTAGACCCGGCCGGCAGACTTCTCCGCATACAGCCCGGAGAGACGATTGCAGAACTCCTGGGCGTCGTCCCAGGAGACGTTTTCCACGGGCAGTTGGCCGGCCTCCTGCCGGGCGGCGGCGGAAGCAGTTTGTGCAGCCCGGAAGTGGCTCGGGTTCTCGCCGATCACTTGCACGTATTCGGCCTGGGTGACCTCACAGGCGCCGAGATAGAACGGCGTGGTCAGCCGCACGTGATGCCGCGGGAGTTCATTAAGCCGGTCTACGGGGATGCTGGCCGCGGGATGGTTCTTGCCCGTCTCCGCAGCAAGACCCATGTCGAAATTCTCCCGGCGGCGCCAACCGCAGCTTCATGCCGATCGAATTGGTCAGATCGACCGGGACTCCATGACGTTTTGCCCACGCCTGCTGGTATTTTCGGGCGGGCGCCTCGTCGAGGGGCACCGCAGCCCGTCTTGGCGTTTTCGCGACAGGCGGTTCGTTGCCCCGGGGCTTCGTGGAAGACGGCGATAATGGCGGCTGATTGCCGAGCGGCGGACGACTGAGCGGCAGGGAGGCCGCGGCGCTGTTAACGTGCTTTGCCGGGAAGAAGTATCGCCAGCCAATGCCCAATCCTAGCGCCGCTATGCCTGCCACGACGACGGCGACCGCCAGCCGTCGGGAGCGCGACGGCCTGGACGAGGCCGCGGGAGCTTGCTGTTCCTGCATTTCCCGCCGCACCGCGGCGAACATCCGATCGTCGCCGGTCTCGCTGGCGGCGATTGGAGTCGGCGCGGCGTCCGTGCGGACTCGCCTCGCCAAGCCGGCGAGGTCTGCTCCCGCAGCGAAGGGCAGGAGGGCGTCGGCGACCGCCTGCGGCGTGTCGAATCGCGACGCCGGCTCTTTGGCCAACATTCGCTCGACCACTGCCGCCAGCCTGCGCGGCACGTCGTGGCGAATCTGCCGGATCGGCGGGGCCGCCTTCACCATCCGCGCCGCCATCCGCGCCATCGGGCCGGCGCTCTGCGGGTCGTCGAACGGGGCCTGCCCGGTGAGCAACTTGTACAGGCTGCATCCCAGGCTGTAGATGTCCGCGCGAATGTCCACGTGGTGGCAATCGGAGACTTGCTCGGGCGCCATGTAATCGGCGGTGCCCATGATCTGGCCGCTCAGGGTCAAGTCGTTTCCGCCGGAGTCGGAGTGGAAGCGGGCCAGGCCGAGGTCGAGCACTTTCACCTGCCCTTGCAGCGTGAGCATCAGGTTCGACGGCTTGACGTCGCGATGGACCAGGTCGAGCTCGTGGGCGGCTTGCAGCCCCAACGCGGCCTGGCGGATCGCCTCGCAGGCGTCGGCAAGCGACAACCGGCCGCAGGCGTTGACGATGCGGGCGAAGTCGGCTCCGTCGATGTACTCCATCACCAGGAACCGCGTGCCGCCGATTTCACGGGCGTCGGAGGCTTGCACGATATTCGGGTGGTTCAACCGCCCGATCGCTTTCATTTCGCGATCGAAGCGAGCGACGACCTCGTCGTCCCGGCCGCGGCGGGTCGGCAAGATTTTCAGGGCGACGATTTTATCCAGGCGGGTATGGACCGCGCGGTAAACCGCCCCCATCCCGCCTTCGCCCAGTTTTTCGAGGATCCGGTACTCGCCCAATTCCCTTGGCGGTTCGCCGGCAGCGGGATCGGGCGCCGCTTCTTCATGCTGTCCGCCGAGGGCATTTCGTTTCGAGCCGCAGCTTGGGCACTGTTCAAGATGCGCACGGATTTCGATGGCGTCAGCCTCGGAGAGCTCTCCGCGGGAATAGGCGGCGAGCCGGTCGGCATCGGGGCAAGAAATCTCCGCGCTCATGCCGCAAGTATAGCTGATTTCAGCAAAAAGGGGACAGGTCCAATTTGTGCGAAGCACCCTCCGGGCCGTTCCGGCAAATTGGACCTGCCCCCTTTTTCCCGCTAGACCGTCCGCGGGAGCAGGCTGTGGACGAGATCCGCCAGGCCCAGGGCGACCAGTTCATCGTCGATCTTCTCGGGAGTGGGGTCGTTCAGTCCGCGGGCCACTTCGACAAGAACGAGATCGACGAACCGCATTCGCGCCCGGCGGAGCTTCTGCCGGGTTGCATCGGGACGGATCGGTTTGCCGAGCTTCTCGGAAAGCCGCGCGGCCAGTTGTTCGGACGAGTCGTCGGGATGGTCGGTGCGGAGGCGCAATACGGTGTAGACGTCGCTGCCGGGTTGTTCCTGTTCGCTTTTCTCCAGGGCCTTCCAGACCAGTTCCAACAGGTTTTGCCGCCATGGGACGAGCCAGTCGTCTTCGTCGCCTTTTTCGGCGGCGACCAGGGCGACGTCCAGATCGGCCGTCCGACGTCGTTTTTGCCGATCCCAATAGTTGCGGACCATGTTTCGGATGGCCGTCTTGAGAAAATCGCGAAACCGGCCACGCTCAGGGTCGGCGCCGGCGAAATCGCCCGCCAGAAACCGCACGAGAACGTCTTGGGTCACGTCCTCGGCATCCTGCTGGTTGCGGACCATCGCGCCGACGTAGCGGCGAACGACGCCGAGGTAGCGCAGGACCAGGGCGTTGCGTGCGTTGTCAACGGAGACTCCCCCCTCGCCGCCCGCTTTCCGCAGCAGCGTCCAGCGAGTCGAAATCGCGTCGAGCCGTGAAGGGGTGTCTTCGGCGACCATAGTCCTTGATGAAATCGGGGAGAACTGGAGCGCGCGTCATCCTAACACGGAGCGAGGGGGGCCGCAAGTTAGTGCGCACGCCAGAACAGACTGCACGACCCGGCATGTGACCGTAGGACGGATTTCCAAATCCGTCCGGTTTTCGTAAGCGTCAAAGAGTCGCCGTCGCGTTTCGCAGCCCCACTTCCGCTGCCGCACCGCGTTGCACGTCGCTATGATGCAGACCAGAGCGGCGGCGGGTTCGCATGATCGCCGGGACTTCCCGCTGAGCTGCTCCAGAATCCGGCGGTCTTCTGGAACGTCTCGGAATACGATTGGCCGGATCGGAAACGACGTGGTTGGATTGCGCAAAGCGCGGCTTAAGCTGCGGTGTACGTCGAACGACGCGATGTCGGCTCCAAGCCGATTGTCACTCGTGCAGTCAACGTCCTATTTCTGCTCCTCGGGATGCAGCGGCCTCGGCGCGTATTCGCACACGCCGGGATCCACCTTCACCGGTTCTGTTCCGGTCTGTCGGGGCGGTTTGGGCGGCGGATTGCCTCTCACCGGTATGGGGGCTTTTTCGCAGACGCCGCCGCCGTGATTGCACCCGTAGGCCCCGGCAATTCCCAAGGCAAGCAGCACGGCGGCGGCATGTCGGGCCACGCCCGCGTGTCCCAGCGGGAAAAGTCGCGGCTGGGCTGGCTCTTTGCGAAAGCCGATCATCCGCAGGCTCAATTCATCCATCTCCGCACGCAGTGCAGATCCCTCGGCGAGAAGCCTGCGGAGGGATGCCGCCTCCCATTCTCTAATGTCGGACAAGGCGCGGCAAAATCCTTTGTCCGACGGATCGCCGCCCGCCGCGCAGGCATCCACTAGTTTGTCGAGCAGATCGACCGTATCCTCGTTCGCGGCGCGGACCCACGCGGCAACGCGTCTGCGCAAGCGGTCTACGGATTCTCCCTCGTAGAACTGCCCCATCACGGCGGAGACGTGGTCGGCGCCGATGGTCCGCTCCATCAGGCTGCCGGTGTCCCAGCAGCGAGCGAGGAAGAGCCCCATTGCCGCGGTGCAAGCGGCATCCGCGGCGGGATCGGAGAGGTTGTAGCTCCTTGCCCGATAGTCTCCTCTCGCCCTCCCTTCATCAATCATGCGTTTTTCGAGGGGAGTGCCCGCATAGATCTCGGTACGGCAGAAGTTGAGAGGATTGGCAACGTGGCGGCGCATGAAGGCGACGTCCGAGCGTATCGTGTCGAGCGTGGCGTCGGGATGGAACGTCAAGAGGGTGAACTGCGCCGAGATGCCCAGCTCCGCGCAGGCGTCGAGCGCACGTTCGGAGTCTTCCACCGTCTGGTGTCGTTCCAGCGTCGAAAGCCCGACGGCGTTTGCCGATTCGATGCCGAAGAACACCCGCAGCAGGCCCATGCCGCGCAGGCGTCGGAGCAGATCCTTCGTCGCATCGGCCGGGCGGCACTTGACGACCATCGCGATGTCGCGGACCGCTCGCCGCTCGAGGGCCGTCTCGAAGGCATCCAGACGCCTTTGGTTTTCAATTGCCGATGGTACGAGGAAATTGTCGTCGTGGAAAATGAACTGGCGAACGCCGCGCTCGTGATAGAGGACAGCCATCTCATCGGCGATTTTCTGCGGTTGTCGCTGGCGGAACCGTTTCCCTGGGGCCATCCTGTGTAGGGTAGTGATACAGCAGTAGGCGCAACTGCCGAAGCATCCTCGGCTGCCCATCAAGTAGGCCGTCGGCACGCCGGCGATAAGGCGAACCGGCCCGCTTCGGTCCGGGTGCGGCAGTGTGTCCAAGTCATCCAATGTGGGACGGGGACTGGTAAACTGAACTCTCCCCGCGTCCCGGTAGGCGACGCCGGGAATGTTCGGCAAACACGGCCGCGACTTGGCGCAAGCGTCGGCGATTTCCACCAGAGTCCGTTCGCCCTCGTGAATAACGATGAGGTCGAGTTCGGGATGATGCATCAATAAGGAACCCGCGGCGCAGGAAGCGTAGTGGCCGCCGGCGACGATCAGTTTTTGGGGATGCCTGGCCTTAATCGATCCGGCGAGTTGCAGGAACTCGTCCGCTCTTGCCTGAAAGCACATCGAGAGTCCGACGATATCCGTTTCCTCCGACATTCGTGCCACGGCCGGCATCTCCGCCGATGTGTTGAATGGCGCCAGAACGGCATCGTGTCCCGCGGCGCGAAGCGACGCCGAGAGATAACGAATCGACAAGTTCTCCTCGAAATCTGGTCCCACCAGCAGTGTCTTGAACCAATTGGAAATGGAAATTCTCGGTCGCCTGGGTTAGAATCTTCCCCCAGACGAGGAGAATTTCATGAGTGGACAACGACGACATTTCGGCACGGACCAGAAGGCTGCCATTCTCAAGAGGTATCTGGTCGATAAAGTGCCCATCTCGGACCTCTGCGACGAGTACGGCATCAAGCCGAACCAAATCTACGCCTGGCAGAAAATCCTGTTCGACAACGCGCCGGCCGCCTTTCACCCGGTCGCCAAACGCGAAGCCAAGAGGCTTTCCGCCCAGGAGGAGGAAGTCGCCCGACTGCGGGCCAAGCTCGTTCAGAAGAACGAGGTCATCTCCGAGTTGATGGAGGAGAACGTCCGCGCAAAAAAAGAGAATGGGGAACTCTAAACGGACGTTGGGTTCCCCACGACACTCGCGATGAAGTGGTCGATTACGTGCGCCGTTGGAACGAGCGCACGGAGATTCCCGCCAGAAAGTTCGTGGCTTGGCTGGGCATTGGCCAGAGCAAGTTCCACGACTGGAAGGATCGCTACGGCAAGCGGAACGAACACAACGGCTGGGTGCCGCGCGACTGGTGGCTCGAAGATTGGGAGAAGCAGGCCATCATCCGCTTCTCCTTCGAGTATCCACTGGAAGGCTACCGGCGTTTGGCGTTCATGATGCTCGACCGCGACGTGGTGGCCGTCAGTCCCAGCAGCGTCTATCGCGTATTGAAGGCGGCGGGCCGCATCGGGCGCTCGACGAACAAGCCGTCGAAGAAAGGCACGGGCTTCCAACAGCCGCAAAAACCCCATGAACACTGGCATATCGACATCAGCTACCTCAACATCCACGGCACGTTTTACTACCTGACGACGATCCTCGACGGCTACAGCCGCTACACCGTGCATTGGGAGATTCGCCGCTCGATGACCGAGCAAGATGAACTGACGATCCTGCAACGCGCGCGGGAGAAGTTCCCCAAGGAGACGCCGCGGATCATCAGCGACAATGGGTCGCAGTTTTTGGCGAAGGACTTCAAAGAGTTCATTCGCATCTGCGGGATGACGCACGTGCGCACCAGCCCGTACTATCCGCAGAGCAACGGCAAACTGGAGCGATTTCACGGGAGCATCAAGGGCGAGTGCCTGCGGCCGGGCACGCCGATCTCGCTGGAGGATGCCATCCGCATTGTGGCTCGTTACGTGGAGCACTACAACGAGGTGCGATTGCACAGCGCGATTGGCTATGTGGCGCCGGCGGACAAATTGGCGGGCCGTGAGGCGGAGATCTTCGCAGCCCGCGATCGCAAACTGACGGAGGCCCGCGAGCGTAGAAAGGAGCAGCGAGAGGCGGCCCGTTTGCGGACGGTTGCCTGATCGAAAGAAGGACGTTACGATGAGAGACGACCTGGGCGGAGGATAGGGCTCCGGTGGGAACCGACCCGAGCGCCGCCCCAGGGGTTGTGAGCGAGGTCCGGGCGGTGGTTCTGCTGCCGCCCACCTCCCTCGCTTACAACACCAAAGCGAAAAATCCAAGCACTACCAACCAACTTCAACACCCGGACGATCCTAGCAAGCCAATCGAAGTTTCCATTTCACGCTGAACCAAGACATTCTTACCTCCCACAAGGTTGATCGATACAAGGTAAGTCCGCAGCACTCGCTGCACAAGCAGGCTCCCGTCTGCGACGAGGGAATGACAACCTCTACGTTTTGACGCCGGTGCCTCCGAGATAGTTCCCTTCCTGAAACGCCCGAAGGGAAAAAGGGGACAGGTCCAATTTGCCGGAACGGCCCGGAGGGTGCTTCGCACAACTTGGACCTGTCCCCTTTTTCCCACTCCGCCTTTGCCCTCACTCTGGCGGGTAGACGCCGCTTGCCAAGAACCCTTCGTCTTGCAGACCCCGAGCGATCTTTCGCCGTCTTGCGTGGATTTTCGGCAGGGAGGCTCCAAAACCGCCGTCTCGGATATTGAATCGTCGGAAGGCCATCGGAAATCAGGCTTCCAACACCGGCTGGCCGGTTTTCGGGGACGGATTCGGAAATCCGTCCACGGTACGGCCTTACTGACCGGTCAAGGTGAAGGCGGCCCAATAATAGGGGTGAGCGGCCGAATGGTCTGCCCGCCGGGTCTCGATCTGCGAAAGCTGGGCGTTCCGCAAAGCGTCGGCCTTGCTCTGGCCACGCGAGAGATTCGCGAAAAACGCGTTCATCAGCTCCGCCGTCTCTTTGTCGGGGATTCTCCAGAGCGTGGAAACCACAGCCTTGGCCCCCGCCAACTGAAACGCCTGACGCAGTCCGGCCACGCCTTCCCCGTTGCGGACCTGACCCAAGCCCGTCTCGCAGGCGCTGAGCACCACCAGTTCCGTGCCGCGAAGGTCGGTGCCCACGATCTCCATCCCGGTCAAGATGCCGTCGTCCGACTGCGAGCGTTCCTCCCCGCGCTGATTGCAGCCAGCCAGCAGCAACCCGCACCGCAAGAGCGGATTCTCCAGCGGCTTGCCCTCGGTGGTCAGCACGGCCCGGCTTTTGCTCTTCTCGGAACCCTTCTCCGTCAGCCATTCCAATCCCGTGCCTTTGACGGCCACCTCTTGATCCGGCAGGAAGAACCCATGCGTGCTCAAGACCAACACCCGCGGATGGTGCAGAGCCTTGAACACGCCCTCCAAAGCGTATTTGTCTTCATAGACGGTGGGCTCAGCGCCGGCGTAATGGGTCACGCTGGGCTTGATCTCCGCCATCTCCTCGGCCGTGCCGGGAAGTCGATCCACCCTCGGCAGGGCGCTGAGGCTGCCAAATCCCACGCTGCTAATCGCCTGTTCCACGGGGGCTACGCTTCGCAACACGGCGCGGGTGGTCGCCGTGACCTCGCCGGGCCCAAGGTCGTAGTCCGGATTGGCGAACAGGATCGGGACGCCGGGCGTTGTTGCCTTGGTCGTGGTCTGGCTCAGCAGGTCGCGACCGCTGACGACATAGCTGATCTGGTATTTTTCAATGGCGTACAAGCCGCCCTGTAAGGGGAGCGCGCCCCACGGCACCAGCCATAAAGCGGCGTCGGGACTAACGATCAACTGGCGGGCGGCGGCGAAGTGCTTTTCGAGCGGCTCGAAGACCAGGCCGGTCAGCTCGCGCATACTGCGGCGGATCTGCGATTCGGCCCGCGTTTCACCGTCCTCTCCGATAGTCTTTTCGGCCTTCTCGAGCAATTGGCGGGCCCGAGCGACTGCGTCGTCGATCTTTTTGGCTTCGCCGAGATCGACGATGGCGATTTTCTCTTGGCCTTCAGGCGGAATGATCCAAGCAACATAGCGTGCGGGCAGCCAAACCTTGTCTTTTTCTCCTGCTTTGAAGTTGGCAATTTCATATTGAGCGATCTCGATCAAGACCGCATCCTTGCCCAAGACTTTTCGCACGGCGGCCGGTTCGACCCAGGGATCGGCCATCGTATTTCGACCGGTGGCCTGTCCGAGTTGCCGCGAAAGTGATTGTTCCTCTTGGTCGAGCTTCTGGAGTTGTTTGCGGTATTCGGCTTCTTTGCCGGCCTTGGGAACCGTCATGCTCAGGGCGGCCATGCGGCTGCGAATGGCCAACAAGTTCTCTACAAGCTGCGACAGCGACGGGTCGGTCACTTGAGAGGCGAGGATGGCCCGTTGGGCGAGCACCTCGTGGGCGACGGCTTTGCCGTTTAATAGCCAGGCGGCCGAGCGTTCGGCAATGGCGGCATCGGCCCGTTGGCGCCATCCGAACGACAAGGCGATATGAAAGTCCTTTTCATCTTGGGTCCGCAAAAATGTCAGTTGTTCTTTGTCGCTGAGGATGGGCAGGGTGCGGGCGACGTGGCGGCGGACGATCCGGCGCTCGCGGTCGATCTCGGCAGCCGCATCTGTCCATCGTTCGGTTGCACCGTGCAGAGTGGCCAAGTTGCCCAGGATTCCCGCCACGTCGGGATGATCGGGCCCGAGCCTGGACTCGCAAATCTTGAGGCTTCGCTGGTAGAGCGGCTCCGCCTTGGCATACTGGCCCATGTTGTCGTACAGAGTTGCCAGGTTGTTCAGACTTCTCGCCACGTCGGGATGGTCGGGCCCGAACTTGGACTCACGAATCTTGAGGCTTCGCTGGTAAAGCGGCTCCGCCTTCGCGTATTGGCCCATGTTCCAGTACAGAATCCCGAGATTGCCCAGGCTCTGTGCGACGTCGGGATGATCGGGCCCGAGCGTTGACTCGCGAATTTTGAGGCTTCGCTGGTAGACCCATTCCGCCGCGGCGTATTTGCCCATGTGGAAGTACAAATCCGCCAGGCTGTTCAGGCCCGCCGCCACGTCGGGGTGATTGGGCCCGAATTTGGACTCGCAAATCTTGAGGCTTCGCAGGTAGAGCGGCTTCGCCTTGGCGTATTGGCCCATCTCGACGTACAGAGCGGCCAGGTTGTTCAGGCTCAACGCCACGCCGGGATGATCCGGCCCGAGTCTGGACTCCATTATCTTGAGGCTTCGCTGGTAGAGCGGCTCCGCTTTGGCGTATTGGTCCATGGCCTGGTAAAGACTGGCCAGGTTGTTCAGGCTTTGCGCCACGTCGGGATGATCGGGCCCGAGCCTGGACTCACGAATCTTGAGACTTCGCTGGCAGAGTGGTTCCACCTTCGCGTATTGTCCCATGTCCAGGTACAGAGCCGCCAGGTTGCTCAGGCTCGCCGCCACGGTAGGATGGTCCGGCCCGAGCTTGGACTCGTTAATCTTTAGGCTTCGCTGGTAAAGCGGCTCCGCTTTCGCATATTGGCCCATGTTCCAGTACAGAATTGCCAGGTTGTTCAGGCTCTGTGCCACGTCGGGATGATCGGGCCCGAGCTTCGACTCACGAATCTTGAGGCTTCGCTGGTCGAGCGGCTCCGCCTTGGCGTATTGGCCCATCTCCGCGTACAGAATCGCGAGGTTGTTCAGGCTCGTCGCCACATCGGGATGATCCGGCCCGAGCTTGGACTCGCGGATCTTGAGGCTTCGCTGATAGAGCGGTTCCGCCTTGGCGTACTGGCTCATGACCTTGTAAAGATCAGCCAGGCCGTCCAGGCTCTGCGCCACGTCGAGATGATCCGGCCCGAGCTTCGACTCGCGGATATTGAGGCTTCGCTGGTAGAGCGGTTCCGCCTTGGCGTACTGGGTCATGGTTTTGTAAATATCGGCCAGGTTGTTCAGGCTCAACGCCACATCGGGATGATCGGGCCCGAGCTTCGACTCACGAATCTTGAGGCTTCGCTGGTAGAGCGGTTCCGCCTTGGTGTATTGGCCCATGGCCACGTACAGAACCGCCAGGGCGTTCAGGCTCTGCGCCACGTCGGGATGGTCCGGCCCGACCTTGGACTCGTAGATCTTTAGGCTTCGCTGGTAAAGCGGCTCCGCCTTCGGGTATTGGCCCATATAATAGTACAGCAACGCCAGGTTGTTCAGACACTCCGCCAAGATGAGATCATCCGGTCTGGGCTTCGACTCCATGATTTTGAGACTGCGCTTGTAGAGTGGTTCCGCCTTCGCGTATCGGCATGTCTTCACATACAGATTTGCCAAGATCTGCAGGGCGCCGCGAGGTTGAGATGATCGGGCCCGAGCTTGGACTCGATGATCTTGACGCTCCGCTCAAGGAGCGGTTCCGCCTTGGCGTATTGGTCCATGGCTAGGTACGAAGCTGCCAGGAGGGTCATCAACTCGGCGGTACCCTCATGATCGGGGCCATAGAGTCGGCGGGCCAAATCCAAGCCGCGCTCGCAGGCCCGCGCGGCAGCCGGATAATCGCCCTTCTCCTGCAAAGCCGACGCTTTCATGATGGCCGCGTACAATTCCTCCCCTTCATTGGCCGGCTGGGACGCCGCGGGGCGATTGCCGGTTGCTTTGTCAGCGGGCGGTTGGGCCTCGGCACGACCGCCGCTCCCCAAGAGATTCTCAGCCAATGCGGTCAGCGCCAATTGGCAACCGATAGCCACCATCACCACGATAAGTCGATACTTCATGATCCACCTCCATCGCCCCTGTGCGTTTGGGGGAATAGACCGGCCCTAAAACGGCCTCCAAGAAGTTCTTGCAGCCTTCCAAAGTCCCCGATTGCAATCGGGGGGCGTTTCTCGCCGGCAAGAACTTTCTGGACGACAAACTACGACGATCCCCATGAGAGGTTAGCTTACCGCGCGACGCCCCGCAGTCACAGCCGGGCCCGCCATGATGCCCTCAATACCGCTATGGGGTGGAATTTAGGCTCGATCTTGTCTGATCGTCGTCGATTCGAGGGGATTGACGCTGCGCGCCGAGCTTTTATGCTGAACGGCGAAAGAACAGATGCCCTATTGCGCGGGTGACCCATGAAGAACCGATCCCGCCCGTTTTGGTTTTGGCTGATTGCCGCCTGGCTCATCGCCGGCTGCGGTGTCCGGGCGAGCGAAACGCCGCCGGTTGCCGCGGACGTCTGCGTGGTGGAATTCGCGCTGCCTGCCGGCGCGACGGTCAGCATCAGTGGGCTGGATTATGGCGAAAAAGGGCGCGAGACCTTCGATTCGCTGAAAGCCGGAGAATATCGCTTTGTCGAGGCGACTGTCCGTCAAGCCGACGGCAAGAGTTACCGGCGAAAGCTGCTGCTCCGCGGCTGGACGGTTCGCGTGCTGGGGCCTCCCGCCGGCACGCCGACCTTGGAAGTCTCTCTGATGCAGCCGGTCTTCGTCGGATCGGTAGCCATCAGCAGCGATGGGCGGCGGGCCGTTACCGGAACCTCCGACCGCAAGGTCGTTCTCTGGGACCTCAATGACGGAAAGCCGCTGCAAACCTTCCGCGGGCATACCAATATGCTATGTGCCGTGGCGATGAGCCCCGACGGCCGGCAGATCCTTACCGGCGCCGGGGACAACACGGCCATCTTGTGGGATGCCGCGACCGGCAAGCGGTTGTTGACGATCTTAGGCCATTCCAGCGGGGTGGCGGCGGTCGGTTTCAATTCCAACGGCACCGAGAACTCCTGTTGGAGGTCGAGGCGATCGACCAGGGAGGCGGCATCGCCGGCCTGTCCCTTTATCAGAACGGGGCCCGCGTACCTTCGCAGGGCGCGGAACCTCGCGCGGCGAAGACCGTCCGCAAGATATTCCACGTGCCGCTGGTCGCCGGCGTCAACCGCTTTCGGGTCGCCACCAATGCCGCCGGCGGCTGGGAGGCCGAGCCGGCCCAGTTCGTGCTCGACCAGGCGGAGACGGCCGCCAAAGGGCGGCTCTTCGTGGTCGCCGTCGGAATCAACAGTTATGAAGACGAGCAACTGAACCTGCGATTCAGTTCGGACGACGCCCGGGCCTTTGCCGCGTTGTTCCAGCGCCGCGGGGGCGATTGCTACGAACAGGTAGTCGCGGCCACCGTTCTCGATCGGCAAGCGAGTCGCGACGGAATCCGCCGCGCCGTCCGCAAGCTCGCCGCCGAGACCCGGCCGCAGGACACGCTGGTCGTGTTCTTCGCCGGCCACGGGCTGATGATCGGCCAACGCTACTATTACTTGCCCAGCGACGCGCGGGTTCAGAACGAGGACGACGTCCGCCAGCAGGCGATTCCCGGCGACGAGATTTCCGATTTTCTCTGTGACGCAGGGGGCAAGTGCTGGCGGAAATCGACTCGATGGCCAGCTCCGGCTACATGAAGATCACGTCGCCGATCGACGGCGTGGTCATCGATCGCCAGGTTGAGGAGGGGCAAACCCTCGGCGACCGCATGACGCCGAACCTGTTTGTGATTACCCGCGGTCGATCTGCACGGAGACGCCGCGGAGGGCCTCGACCTGCGTCTCGCCGAGGTCGTAGACTTTGTGGATTTCGTGCAGCGCGATGGTCGCCAGGTCGTGTCCGTCCGATGGAATGCCGCGATTCGTCCTGCCGATTTCAGCCAGTCTATTGCTGCGGATCGCCGGAGGGCATCGTGTCGGCGTTGACGTAGTGGATCGTGATTACCGCCAGGAGCTTTCCCGGCCTGATTCCTTTCTTTCCGTCCTGAAATTGTTCTTTCTTCTCCTGACCGGCCTTGGTTCCAAAGACAACGGAACGCGCCGAGGGCCCGGAAGCGGGCGCCACCGAGTAAAAGGCGGCGGTGATGATGCCGAGTTGGTCGGTGAAGTTCTGGCGGCCGGCCTGCGAGTTGGAGGCGTCGGCAATCTCGAATTGCCGCAACTTGCCCTCGGCGCCGACCTCGGTGACGAAACCGCGGACGGCATTCAGCGTGCCGGGGTCGATTTGCCAGGCGCGGGCTTCATCGAGGTTCACACGCGGGGCGACGACCTCCATCCGCACCCCCTTGGTATCGAGCTCCTGCGGCAGGGTGTTCAGTCCGTCGACCAAGAGCCGCATGAACACCATGTCCGTCTTACGGTTCTCGACCTGGATCTCGTAGACTTCGCCCTTGCGAACGGGCACGATGTAATCATTGCCGCGGAAGACGCCTTTCCGCTCTTGGCCGTCAATGACCAACTTCACGGGGAAGGGGCAGTCGGCCTCGGCCAGCGGATGGCCGTTCTTGCCGACCTGGAAATCGAGCCGCTGGATAAGCTGTTCCTCGGCCGACTTGGCGGGTTGACCGGGCGGGGGAGTTTTCTGTTGGCGGTACTCGGGCTTAACGACCACGCTGCCGCCGAGCATCGCCCATTCCGATTCGTTGAGCACGGCCGTGCCGCCGCCGGCCCCGAAGACGTCGTCGCTGCTGGTGGAGACGAGCCGGCATTGGATGTTCACCACGCGGCCCATGCGGTTCCGTAGCGTGCCGACGGCGATCGTCGGCATGCCGCCGCTGGCGGTGGAGAGATCCTTCAGGGCCATGGAATTGCCGAGATCCCCGATCTTGAAGCCTTGGCTGCGAAGGGCGTTTTGCAGCCGGTGGCTGTCCATCACGCTGAACTTTCCGTTGGATTCGTCGGAGAGCCGCCGTTCCAGCTCCGCGGAGCAGTAGCGGCCCAAGGAGCCGAAATCGGCCCCGAGCAGCTCGCCGAGCTTCGTGTCGTTGGTGAACTCCAACACGCCGACCTTCCCAAGTTTGCGGTCGGCGATGGCGTCGGCGATCTGCTGCGCGGTGTCGCCGATCACCTGGCGGAGCGTCATCGGCGCCAGCCGGGCGACGACCGGCACGCCCTCGGTGCCCGGACGGACGATCCGCACCGGCGTCTGCTTCAGCGGCATGTGCCGCTCGGCGGTCCGCTTCACGTTGTCGTAAACGTACTTGTACAGTTCGTCGACGTCCACCTTGCCGTCGCCATCTTCATCGGCGTGGCCGCGGAGTCCCAAATTGAGCCAATAGCTGAACAACGACTGCTGTTTGTCTTCCCAGATCTGGCTCTGCTGCTTGGCGGTCGAACTGGCCAACGTCACGACGCCTTCCAGGTCCTTGAACGGCTCGCCCAGATCGTTGCCGCCGACGGCCATCCGGTCTGTTTCGCCCTTCTCCGAACCGGCGTGGCAGGAATCGAGGATCAAGAGCTTGAACTTCGCCTTGCAGCCGGCGATTTGCTGGCGAACCCATTCGATGGGGATGGCGGTGTGGATTAAATCGTTGGGGTTGCAGTCGATCGGCGCGAGATACATTTTCCCCGCGGCATCGCGGAAGCCGTGGCCGCTGAAGTAGACCAGCACCGTATCCTCGGGTTCGGGCTGTTGCAGCCATTCGGCCAGCTCTTTTTCGATGCTTGCCTTCAGCGGGCGGAGGCGGGCCGGCTCCACGTCGTCGCACATCTGCTCGACGTCGAAGTTCGCCCGCTCGTGCAGGGTCTTCGCAAGTTGCTGCACGTCGTTGACGGTGTAATGCAGGCCGGGCACGAAAAGGTACTTCTCGATGCCGATCAGCAAGGCCCACGAGTGGCCGCGCGCCGCCGGCGCGGCCGACAGCGGCGACGCGGCAAGGGCAGCCGCGATCAAAACCAACGCCGAGAGCGTGCTCCGCCCCGCGAACCCGGGGACTGTCCCAATTTTCGCGGGCACCGTCGCGCAGCGATGGTTGACGAAAATGGGACTGTCCCCCTTGCCGGGGTCGGGCGACAACTGCGTCGATCGATTAAGATAGCGTGTCATGGTCATTCCTCCCGTCATTTGTAAAGTCATTTGCCTTTCGATGCCGCCGGCACAAGCTGGATTGGCAGCAGCGCGGTATCGGTGAGGACCGGCTCGTGCACGCCGATGTGTCCGAGTTTTCTGAGGTTGCTCCGCATTGCCTCGTGATAGTAGTCGTAGGCCTGCCGCAACGTAACCGGGGCCGGCAGGTCGGTCATCGCCTTGGCAAGATACTGGGCCATGAAGATCGGCTCGGCGTTCTTCGGCGAGGACGTCGATTCCTCGGGCGAACACGACGCCAGCACCGTGACGTTGATTTGCGAAATACCCTTGACGCGAGCCGCCTCGCGGGCGCCGGCCTTGGCGAGGATATCGGCATCGATCATTGAGCCGGCATGGCAGGTCGAGAGAATGAGCACGATTTGGCGGCCGGCGAGCTCCTGAAGCCAGCGGGCCAACGCGGTGTCGGTGATGAACTTCTCGCGGCAGCGGGCCTCCCACTCGGCCTCCGTCAGCCGGCCTTCGCTCAGCACGTCGTCGTACGTGGTGAGGAATCCGTCGCGCTGATCGGGCCGATCGGGGTTCGAGGTTACGCCGCCGTGGCCGCAATAGAAGATGAAGACCGTGTCGCCGGGCTTGGTCACGCTTGGCAACCACTTGGTGATGGCGGTTTCGATGTTCGCGCGGCTGGCGTCCTCGTCTTCCAGAATCGCCACGTGCTGGCGGTCGAGGCCGCCGCGCTCGAGCATCGTCTTGGCCATCAGTTCGCAGCCGAGGCCGAATCGTGCGGTGAGTTGGCCGGTCTTCTGCGACTTGCTGACGCCGATGAACACACCGGCCCGCGTGGCCGCGGTCGCTTTCGGCTCGCCGCCTCGATCGGCGGTGCGGATGGAAACGCGATGCTCGCTCCAAGAACTGGCATCCTTCTTCAGCCGTGTTTGCAGGCGGTCGAGCACTTCGCGCGAGACGGGGGCCGCCCGGCCGGTCTTCTGCACCAGCGAGTCCAGTTCGGCAGCCGGCTTCAGCGTGGCCAATACCTGGAGAACCTCGGTCCCAAACGGGGCACGAACGCGGAAGCCGAAATCCTCGTCGGCCGCGGGCAGCATCACGGATTTCTGCGGGAGGATGTGATTGTCGGTCCGCGCTTCGTTGGGAAACAGAAGCAGGCTCGTGCCGTCGGCCTGATGATAGATCAGGTACAGATACGATGCGCGTTCCGCGGAGAACTCGATTACCAAGTGATCGCCTTCATGATAGAGCAGATCATCGTGGTTGACCTTCACGCCGGCCAGGAAGGGCGGATTGCCGTTGAAGAGGCCCCCGCCCACGAAGCTCGGCGGCGCATTGAGCGTGGCCATGTTGGGCAATTGGCCGAAGCCGACGCGGGGCTTGCCGGCGGCCGGCTGGGTCGCTGTGCCGCCCGCGGTTCCGCTGGAACCGGAGAACGGCAAGCCCGGCAAGTCGCGCTCTTGGCCGTCGGCCAATGCGGCGCAGGTTGCCAGGAAGAGGACGGCGCAGAGTGCCGTCGAGGCGGCGCGTGCCGCGCGGCGCGTTGCCCGCTCTCGCAGAGAGGAAGAGATCGAACGGGCCGTGCCGGCGTGAAATATGGGGTTCATGGCATTCTCCACGAGTCTTCAGGGTTTCAGCAGCGCGGGTTGCGAGCAGCCGTTGATCAACATGGGCCGATTTCCGGCAGCGGTCTTGCCCTGAGCTTGCGCCTCGATGGCTTGGCTGACGTCTTGATAGGCCTGGTCGATGCTCAGCGTGCCGGTGGCGTGTTGCAGGCTCTGGATCAGGCAACGGGTCATCAGGCTCAGACCCTGCAGATCGCGGCCGACCTCCGCGGCGTCGCCGGCCGAGGCGCCCAACACCGCGATTTCCCGCTGGCCGAGCGTCTTCAGTCGGGCAATGCCACCGGCCAGCCCGCCCCCAGCCGGAGCGCCCCGACCGCGACTTGCTTCGGCGAAAACGCCGAAGAATAGGGCGCGTCGAGAATCAGAATGATTTGCCGGCCGGCAAGCGCCTGCAGCCAATGGACAAGCAGGTCGTTCGAGATGCCGAAGCCGCGGGCCAGCGCGGCCTGCCGTTCCTCGTCGGTTGTGGCCGAGCCCATGATTTGCAGGGCCTTTTGCAGCAACTGCTGGCCTTCGCTGTCGAGTTTCCCGTCTTGATATTGCTTGGCCAACGCGCGCACGTGGGCCAAATAGAGTTGTTCGTAGCAGGCCAGCGCGACCTGCGGCTCCTTGTCGGCGCCGCCGTGCGTTTTCGGCACCGCCACGGCTATGCCGGAAAAGTAGATGATCGCGGTATCGCCGGGGTGCGCCACCGAGGGGAGCCAGCGGGTGATCGCCTCTTCGATCTTGCTGCGGGCGGCCAGGTCGTTGGTCAGAATCTTGCTGCCGTCCAGATGGCCGACTTCCCTGAGCACGCCGCCCAACAGCCGGGCGTCACGATGGCCGGGATAGGAAGCCAAAACTCGTTGCGTCTTCCCCTCGCTCACCACGTCGGCCACGGGACGAAGGTATTCATACTCGCCGAGGCCGATGAAGAGCCCATAGCGGCGTGCGCCCGAGTCGGCCACGCTGCTGTCGGCGGCGTAGGTCGTGATCTCGCAGCAGTCCTCCGCCCATGCCATTTTCTTCTTGCCCAATTCGAGCTCGATCCCCTTGATGTTGCGGCCGGAAACCGGATTGAAGAACTTCGCCCGCATCGCCGGATCGGACATGCCTTCGAGCGGCTCCTTCGAGGCGATCACCTTGACGTACTCGGTGCCGAACGGCGGGCCGATCACCCAGCGAAACGTGTCGTCAGAATCGGGGATCTGCACCGCCTGCCGCGCCCGCACGCGATTCTGCGACTGAACCGAATTCGGAAAAATCTGAAACACCTTGCCGTCGGCCTGCTTGTAGAGCACGTACAGGTAGGCGTCGGCCTCCGAGGCGACGGTGATCGAGAGCGTGTCGCCGTCGCGATACGACCGCGACGCCCGATTCACGTCGGCGCGAACCAGGAACCCCGGATCGTTCTGGCGGATCATCTCCGGCTGGAGGCTATGCAGCGAGCCGGACGGCACCGTGAAATCCCGCTGTTGAGCCCAGGCCGGCGCCGCGGCAATCGCCAGAGTGAAGACCGTTGCAATCGAGAAAAACGAGAGGCAGTCAGTAGCCATGATACACCTCGGAATCTTCTGCAGATGGTCGAAGTCCTATTTCGGTGACGGATGTTGTTACTTTTGGCGGTGGAACACAACGAGATTCGGCGTTCCCTGCATCTGCATTTTCAAGTCGTCGCCGCGGACGTGGAAGACGTAGACGCTCACCTCGCCGTTGCCCGTCGGGTTGAACCGCAGACGATTGCCCTCGACGCTGAAGTTGCCCGACTCTTGATTGCCGGTCGTCGTCTGGTTGCCGGTGGTCGTCGTGGTCAAGTAGCTGTACTTGCCGTCGGCGGATAGGGCCAGCGAATACTGGACGGTCGCGCCGCTGACGATTTGCTGGAAAGACCAGTTGCCGGGCAGTCCGGCAGCGATCGATTGGCCGGTCGTCTTTTTGGTAGTGGTCGTAGTGCTGGGTTCGGTCACGACCGCGCCGCCGGCGGGGAAAGTGAAGCCGGCCAGCAGCCCCGCCTCGGGCGCGGGAAGATCGAGGCTGTGCACGCCGAGGTTCTGCCAACTGCTCACGTCGATCTCGATGATCTTGCCGGCCGACCGCGCCTCGCGAACCTCCTTGAGGCCCTGCTCGACCGCCTTGTCGAACGTCTCGCGGCCGACGTAGGTGACCTCGATCGGCGTAACCAGCCCGCTCGGCATGCGCACGCCGGGGAAGCAGTGGTTCTGCACGATGTACATCACCGGTTGCAGGCCGACCGATTGGCAGGCGCTGGCGAAGAGGATCGCCAGGTCGACGCAGGTTCCCGCGCGGCTGCGGAGCACTTCGCGGCCGAACTTGATGTTCTGCGTGGACTGGTTGCGAAACATCGAATTCGGCGGCGTCTGGTAAGCGATGTGGTTGTCGCTGAGAAACGCGTACAAGGTCGAAAGGTATTTCTGGGCGTCGGCGTCGCTCGTCGAGGCTGCCGGCCCGCCGGCCACCTGGCTGATGCGGCGGCCCAGATCCTGCATCACCTGGTCGTCGCAAGTCACGAAGGCCGCCAGCACCATCGGGCCGAGGTTGAACTGGTCGAAGAATCCGGCCATCTCCTCGCTCTTCAGGCTGGAAAAAACTGCCTGCCCTCGGCCGAGCAACTGCAGTTGCCGCGAATCGCTCTCCTGCACCACGCGGCCGTCTTCCTGTTGATAGCGGTACTCGACTTCGAGCATCGCCGGGCGAGCCCCGCTCATCTGCATGAGCTTCTCGGGCTCCAGCACGGGGAAATAGGGATCGACGATCGTCTGGCCGGGCAGGACGTACTTCGCCCGCCGCCACTCGCTCCAACTGCTGTAGCCGCCGATGCGGAATCGCACGCGGTAATCGCGGATCTGCTGCGCCGGTGTTCTTCAGTTCGCTGCGGGCGACCCACAGACTGGAGAGCCGCGGCTCGCCGTAGGCATTCGCCAGGCAGGACATGATCTGCGGTTTCACCTCGATCGAGAAAGCGACCGACACGCCGGCGCCTTGCGTCGTGGCCGGCGCCAGGTGATACGTGATCTGCCGCGAGTTGGCCTGATATTTCAACTCCGTGGCCGCCTTGGGAACGTCGATGCGCATGCTCGCCAGCCCCGTGCCCAGGTCGTTGTCGGCGGTCAACGTGAACACCGCGGTGTTGCCGAAAATGCCGATCAGGTCCATCTTCGACTCGGGCTCGATCACGATCTCCCAGAGGTTGTCCTGGATGAGCCGGGCGAAGTTCAGATAGGTGTACTCGATGGTCGCCGTGCTGGCGTTGTCGTCGAATTGGCCCTTGATGTTCTCCAGCCGCGACCAATGATGGCTCACGCCCAGGCGTCGCAGCAAGATGGCCGTGCTCATGTTGGCGTTTTTCGTTTTCACGTACAGTTCGTTGGAGAGCTTCAACTCGATCTTGAATTTCGCATTGCCCAATTCGTCGACCGTCACTGTCCGCGTGACTTTCAGGCTCGTCGCTTCTTCGGCCAGCGCCGCCCGGCCCGCCCAGGCCGCGATGCAAATCAGGGTGATCGAGATTCCCCAGAGACGGATCGATCGTCGCAACGGGGACGAGAACTTTAGAACTGGCAGGCGGCGGGGGTGTTGCGGGCTCATGACGGACTCCTTGTTGGAACCGGAAGGTGAACGCACGAGAGACGCCCCTCACAGTCGCAACAAGCGGCCACCAGAGAGGGGCATCCGGCAACCAATTGTAGCCGCGAAATTATAGCCCGCGGTTGCCAAGCTCACAAGACTCTTTGACTTGCGGCTTGACTCACACGTTCCAATCCCACTACACGGGATCGGAGCGGCTGTGACAAAAAAAAGATGTTCCGAGCGGGCGACGAAGATTCTTCGCTGCATTCGGAATCAGACGTGCCCGGAGATCCGGTTGCACCGAGACATCGCTGGCGATGGACAGCCAACCGCAAATCGGGCATACTGGACGGGGTTCAAGGGGATGAAGAACTGGACTTGCAGAATGCACCACTATGGTGTATTGTGGTGCATGTTGGCGGGGCGAGTGATGAAAAACAACGAAAACAACGTTGCCAGCCACCGCAAAGTGCGTGCGTCGATTAGTCTCTCCCCGGAGTTGCACGAGGGGATCGAGCGCATTGCTCGGGCCAAGAAGGTCTCTATTGCATGGGTGGTGCGAGATGCCGTCGAAAAGTACCTTGAGTCAGAAAAGCCTGTTCTAAAGAAGTGAGAATAGCGAGTCTGCCGGAAAAAAGAAACGCGTCGCGGGAGGCATCGCCACCAGCGATGTCATTGTCAGCGCCCACCAGAGCGGCAACGCCGACGTGTTTCCAAACATCCTCAAGCTCCATGTTCCTCCCGGCTCTGTCATTGCCGATGTAACCTGGGGAAAGGGCGTGTTCTGGCAAAAAGTCACTCGCGCGAAATACACGGTTCACGCGACCGACCTCCAAACCGGTGTCGATTGCCGCAATCTGCCTTACGACGACGCTTCCCTGGATTGTGTGGTGCTAGATCCGCCCTACATGGAAGGCCTCTTTCGTAAGGACACCGAACATCTTGCCGGCGCGGGCACGCATCGGACGTTTCGAGAGCACTATTCGAACGGAGAGGCAACCAACGGCGGTCCGAAGTGGCACGATGCAGTGCTTGACCTGTATTTCAAGGCTGGCCGCGAGGCCCTTCGCGTGCTGCGACCCAACGGCATTCTGATCGTTAAGTGCCAAGACGAGGTAAGCGCCAATCGCCAGCGACTTTCGCACGTGGAGATCATCAACGAGTACGAGTCGATGGGGTACTATACAAAAGACTTGTTCGTCGTCATGCGAACGAACCAGCCGGGCGTTAGCCGCCTAAAAAAACAGGTCCACGCCCGAAAAAACCATTCCTACTTCATCGTTTTCGTGAAGGTTCCCGCCGGCAAGAACGGCCGGAAGACGAAGTCTTAGATGGCGATGGTTAGCTCTTCGTCTGTAATACTCCATCGCTTGAGAATTGTCTCGGTCACGTTGAGACTCTGCCTTACGGACGAACGGTAACCGCCTGCCGCGGATTCTCACTACCCGAACTTCACGCGCATTTCCTGTTCCGGCTCGGCTTCGACCGTCTCGCGAAGCCTGATGGTGGCGCCTGGAGGGCGCGACGCTCGGAAACAATGCCGCGCGCGGTCGTCGAGAGGAACTCGTAGAACAGCGAGGCGGGGCCGACGGGAAAACGGGTGCGAAGCTGCTCGAGCACGTCGGTCCAACGCAGTCCGCTGCGATAGATCACGCGATAGGCCGCCATCAATTCCTGGATGGTCGCCTGG
This sequence comes from uncultured Planctomycetia bacterium, assembly GCA_963719005.1. Taxonomy (GTDB): domain Bacteria; phylum Planctomycetota; class Planctomycetia; order Pirellulales; family Thermoguttaceae. The sequence continues at coordinate 29,987 of CAVRAR010000005.1, read as the reverse complement.
TTGAAGCCCGCGCGGCGCAGCCCGACTTTGTTCAGCCCGACGACCAGACTGCTTAGCCCGTCAACGGTCACATAGGGCGGGACGTCCTGCACCATGTGGGCTTGCCCGCCGACCATGGCATACGAGCCGACGCGGCAGAATTGATGCACGCCAGCCGCCCCGGAAATGTACGCCCGATCGCCGACAACGACGTGGCCGGCCAACATCGCGTTGTTCGTCACAATCACGTTGTTTCCCACGTGGCAATCGTGGGCGACGTGGCAGCCGACCATCAGCAGACAATTGTCGCCGATCGCCGTCGTGTGGTCGGGCACCAGCGCCCGGTGAATCGTTACGTTTTCGCGGATGAAGTTGCCCGTCCCGATCACCACGCGGCCCGGATTGTCCGGGACGTGGACATGCTGCGGCAGTCCGCCGAGGATGGCGCCTTCCAACACGCGGTTATTCGGTCCCAGGGTCGTCCCCTCCTTGATGGTCACGCGGCCGTCCAAAACGCAGCCGGGTCCGATGACGGCGCCCGACTCGACGATGCAAAAGGGGCCGATCTGAACATCCGGCCCGATTTGGGCCATGGGACTCACAATAGCCGATGAGTGAATGCTCACGGAAGACACCTCATGGAAGGGCTAAGACTGGGAAAGGTAAGTTTTTAGAGGCTGTCAAACCTGTTAAGCTCTATCGGTTGCCGAAATCTCGCCCGTTAGACGCAACATGCCGACAATAACGTCTTTCCCGTCTTCGCTAAATTAACCCAGCCTGATGGCCGGTATCGATCCTTCCCCCCTCCCGTCCTTTTCCTCCCGTTCAGCTTTCGTTAGACTGGGGTTTTGCAGCCGTTTTCACCAGTTGCGGAGTTGTCTTCCCATGGCGAGCGTCGAACAGCGGTATGACGAGGCGATCGAATTGCAGCAACAGGGCAAGTTGGAGGAGGCGATCGGCCGATTGCAGGCCCTCGTCGCCGATCAGCCCGACTACGCCCTGGCCCATGCCGCTTTGAGCGTCTTCTACGGCAAATTGGGCCGCCACGACGAGGCCATCGAGCACGCCAAGAAAGTCTGCGAGCTCGAGCCGGACGACTCGTTCAGCTTCATGGCGATGAGCCTGGTCTGCCAGCGCGCCGGCCGACTTCCCGAGGCCGAAGAAGCACTGGGGATGGCTATGCGGAAGCAGTGGGCGGCGCGGCGCGAGACGTAGAGGGTAGAGGCAGAGAATAGCCGGATCGATATACTCGTCGGGAGCCCGCCTATCGCTTAGCCCGGTTGGTGCGAATGAACGTCCCGCCGTCAACAACGCCGAAACTCGCGAGCAAACGCCGCTGGTATCAATTCACGCTGCGATCGCTGTTGTTATTCGTGCTGATTGTCGCCATAGGTATGAGTGCGGTCCGCGTCCGGTTCAGCCGCGAGTTTGAACACAACTCGGCGATAATGAGGATCGAAACTGCGCTGGGGCCGCGTCAGTTTTGGGCGCGATAAAGCCGAGTCAGGATGGCTTCAGAAATGCCTAGGAAACGGGTTTACCGGCCAAGCGAAATGTATCCGGGGCTGCCCCCGCGTCCGCAGTGGGCTGGAAGACCTAATCGCATTGCCTGAGGTCGAACAGTTGGAACTCACCGGTGCGGCATGTTGACGCCGCGGGGCTCGCACAATTGAAAGCGTTGCCCAACCTCTGGATATTGAGCCTTGATGGCACCAATGTCACCGATGCGGACTTGGAGCAACTTGAAGGACTAGAGAAGCTCCAATGGTTGAATTTGAGCCGCACACAGATCACGGACAAAGGGCTGGAACACCTCAAATCACTCCACAGTTTGACGCTGCTGTTTCTCACGAACACACGTGTCACCAAGCGAGGAGAGGACAAGTTGCGATCAGCATTGCCAAATTGCAGTATTGAGTAGCTTCCGCTCGATAACATTTCAGAAGGCGGTCTGCGGTTCCTTTGCGTCTTTTCATTGCACAATGCTCGGAGGCTATCGCTATGCTCTATCTGAAAAAAGGCGTTTTTCAGAAAGTTGTGCGTTGGCTTGGCGGCCGTTGGATGACCGCGAATCAGGCCACGTGTTTCGGAATCATGTTCGTTCTGCTGACCTCGGCGTCGTTCTATCTTGGGCTCAGTTACGCAGCGTGCCGCTGGATGCTGCTGCTGGTTCCGCCTTTCCTGATTCTGCGGATGGCCGCAAACACGTTGGATGGGATGCTGTCGCGGGAATACGGCACCGGAAGCGTCGCCGGCGAACTGTTCAACGAGGGATTGGACGTCATCGGCGATACGGTCTGCTACGGCAGCCTGTTTTTCGTGCCCGACGGGCCGCAACTCAGCCTGACGCTGTTGCTGATCCTGTCGTGGATGGCGGAGTTCTTCGGCGTGTTGGGAAAGGGATTTCCCGGCGGCATTCGCCGGCATGAGACCTTCCTGGGCGGAAAGCCCGACCGGGCCGTCTGGATGGCGGTGCTGGCGGTGCTGCTGTTCGTCCGGCCGGGGTTCATCCAGTACATCGCCTACTACCTGTTGGTCGTGTCGTTGTTCGTTTTCGGAACCAGTGTGATTCGCATCCGCAAGATTCTGCTGGCCACCAAGGACAAGCACTACGAGTCGTACACGTGGATCGGGAGGTGAACGTCGGACGAGTATCCGGTACACGCCGTGTGCCGTGCTTTGGAGCTATGCCTGAGGTTCTGATTCACATTCGGCACACGGCGTGTGCCGGATACGTTACTCGGAAGGTGAACGCATGAAGCCTCTGCAAATGCTGCTGCTGGCGTCGATCATCGGCGTCTCGCTGGCTCTTCTCATCTACAAGCAGGACGTCAAGATGCTGGCGGTGATGCTCCCGCTGCTGGGGCTCCTGCTGTTTTTCTCGTTGGTTTGGCGGGTGATGGAATGGAAACACCTGCCGACGGCCGACGAAATCCGCGACCGCACGTTGACCTGGTGGTGGATGGTCGCCATCTTTTTCCTGGCGATTGCCACCCATCGCATGGTTTCGTTCCTGTTCCTCGGTTTTCTCTGCTTCGCATCGCTGCGCGAGTATTTTTCGCTGCTGCCCGCGGAGGAGGTCGTTTCGTCGAGAATCGTCTCGTTCAAGGACCGGTTTTCGATCTTTCTTGTGCTATCTCTCCATTCCGGCGATCATTTACATCGCGTACATCAAGTGGTATCTGCTGTTCGTGATTTTCATTCCGGTGTACGTCGTTTTGCTGTTGCCGATCCTGTTCGTGCTGCAAAACCGGACGCAGGGGAGCCTGAAGTCGCTGGCCATCCTCTCGCTGGGGCTGCTATTCTTCGTCCACAACCTGGGCCATTGCCTGTTCATGATCAACTTCGGCGCGCTGCTGCTGATGTATTGTTTCACGCTTACCGAGGCGCGGGATTTGGCATCGTATTGGATCGGCAAGTCGTTTGCGAAGGCGGCGGGAAGGATGCGGGACGGGTTTTGGCGGCGGCTGCTCGAGGCCAAGATCGCCCCGGCCGTCAGCCCGAAGAAGACCTGGTCGGCCGGCCTGTGCGCCGCGGTGTTGATCGCGGCGATGTCGCTGGCGTTCGTGCCGCTGATGCCCGATTCATGGCCCCACAGACTCACCTATCCCTATTGCGCCTTCGTCGGGTTCATGATCGGTTTTGCCGGCCTGTTCGGTGACCTGGTCTTCTCGATGATCAAGCGGGACATCGGCGTGAAGGATTCCGGCACGACGCTTCCCGGCCACGGCGGGATCATCGACCGGGTAGACAGCCTCGTCTTCACCACTCCGATCACGTTTCACCTGATCTACTGGAATTGCTTCTAAAGGGGCTGAAAGAGCAAAAGGAACAGGGGGTGGCCTTCATTCCACAGGCGTAAACGCCTGGGCTGAGGAAAAGGCGCGAAACGAGGCGTCTTTGCCACTCCCGGCTTGACGACTTATCTGATAACGACGCCGGGCGCTAGCGGTTGTCGACCATTTTCACATTCACCGGCAGCCGATCGAGAAATATGCCGGCGACCGCGCGGGCGTCGTGCTTCAGATGGGTTGTCTGCGGCTCCAACGCGGCCGAAACGGTGAACCGGTCGAGCCTGCCGACGGCGTGATCGGTCAAATCGCCGATCGAGGGCAGGTCGTTGATCGACGGCCCGGCGACCTGCGGCGTTCCCTGGGCCGGTTCTTGCTGGGCAGGGTTTTTCATTAGCCGCCAGCCGATCGCCACGGCGCACAGCAGGCACGCCGCCGCCATCGCAGCCGCCAAGACACGCGGCCAGCGGCGGGAAACCGTCGGCACGCGTGTTCTGCCATCGCGTGCCACTGCTTGGCACAAGCAGTGCCCGGCCGACTCGTCCTGCAACGCACTGCTTCTGCGAAGCAGTGGCACGCTGTCGGCCGCTTCCGTTTCGGCAGCCTGCCGCTGTTTGACGGCGCCGAGGATGCGGCGGTGGAGCGATTCGGAGAACCACGGCCGCGACGCCATCGCCTCGCGCCGAAGCCGCTCGGCCAGCAACCGTTCTTCCGTCGATGGGACTCGCTTAAACATGAGGCACCTCCAACTCCACAATGACCGGCCGTTTCGACAGCCGGAGCGCGGGCGTCTCGCCCGCAATTTCCGGGGCAGCATCAAAGGGGACAGTCTCATTTTCGTCGACCACGGCTTCGCCGCGGTGCCCGCGAAAACTGGGAAAGTCCCCGGCGAATTCGCCGAGCAAGGGCAACAACCGCTTGCGGGCGCGAAACAACATGACCTTGACCGACGCCCACGATCGGCCCAAGACGCGGGCGATTTCCCGCGCCGGCATGTCCTCGACGTAGTACAGCCACAAAGCGGTCGTCTGCTGCTCGGAAAGAACCTCGGCCGCCCGGTCCCAAAGCCGTCGGCGGCTCTCCTCGGCGACCATTTTTTCCAATGGCGCGGGCGAGACTGCCAAAGCCGCCTCCACCGCCCACGTGTCGGCCGTCGGACGAAGCCGGCGGCGATGGTTGAGGCCGGTTCGCCGGGCGATGGTGAACAGCCAGGTGGAAAACGCCCAGCGGCGATTGTACTGGTGCAGATTTTCGTAGGCGCGGAGAAACGTCTCCTGCGTCAAGTCTTCGGCGTCGGCCGAAAAACCCCGCCGCCGCAGGAAATGCAGCACCGGGGTCTGGAATCGCCGCAAGAGCTGCTCGAAACTCGCCGCGCACCCCTGCCGCGCTCGGCAGGCGAGTTCTTCGTCGCTCGTCACGGTTTCACGGGAATTGCGCGACACTGCAAACCGCTTTCGCTGTGGGTCAATCGGTTAGCCGGGAGTTATGATGGTGATGCTCGGCCTTCTTCTTGGCGATCTCCTTCTGCATCTGTCCCCAGAGCAGATCGACCGCCGCCTGACCTTCCGCGGTAATCGACTTGTCGTTCTGCGTCACTTTCACGTCGCCGATCAGTTTCAGCGCGTCGGCGTCGTCGCTCTTGACCAGCGTCGCCAAAGCCAAAGCGCCGTCGGCCACCGTCTTGATCTTCTTGGCGATCTCCGCGTCCTTCACGTTCAACGTGGCACGGGCGAATACCTGGCCCTGATTCTCGCCGACGACCAGCAAGGCCGAATCGACCTGCCTCGACAGCGGCGACTCGGGGTGCAGATTGGCCTCGGCCAGATCCTTCGCCCCGGCGATCAGTATCGCGCCGGGCGGAATCGACGAAGCCAGCGACGAATAAGCTTCGCTGATGTTCGGCTTCGTGCCGTCAAGGACGTCGAGCGCGGCCTTCAGTTCATCGGTCGAGGCGCCGAACACGATCACGTCGGGCTTGAAGAACGCGGCGTGGTCGTGCTTGTCGGCGTCCTTGAGCCAACTGTGCAGCTCGTACTTGCCGTAGGTGGTCACCTCATGTTCCGGGTTGGTCTTCACGATATCGAGCAGCAACTGCTGGTCGACCTTGGCGTGGATGATCGCCACGCCGGTATCTTTCTTCAGTTGCGTGCCGTAGATCGTAATGCTGTGAAGATCCTTCATCGGGTCGAAGCGGAACAGATTGCCGATCGCCGTCACTTTCGCTTCGATAAGAGGATGCTCCTTGAGAATCTGTTCGCGGGCCTTCTTCACCAGGTTGGCGGCCACCAGGCCGTCGACGTTGAGATGGGCGGCCCATTTCGCGTCGGCCGAGACCTGCTTCGAGTCGAACGGCCCAGCCTGCGCCAAGCCCGCAAACGCCAAAACAACCGCCGCCAATCCGAAATACGCTCGCATGGTTCACCTCGCTGCTACAGGACATTGTAATGGTCGGATACCACGAATGTATACACGGCGAGGGGGGGAAAGGTTACACTGAGGCTATGAGGAGGCGTTCGGCAAAGGGGGGGCGAAAGGGAATACGATGCAGAAGAGAAGCAAGCAAGGCGCCCGCCGCAAGAAACCCGGAATGGCTTCAACTTCCAAGCCTTATTGGGAAATGACCACGGCCGAGTTGCGCAAGGCGACCGCCGAGTTTGATCGGGAGTTTGTCGGCGACACGTTCGGCCGGCCGACGCCGGAGCAAATGGCGCAGTTCGAGAGGGCCAAGCGGAAACGCGGCCGGCCTCGCAACGGAATGGGATCGAAGACGATCTCCGTCACAGTGGAGGCAGGTCTATTGGCCAAAACCGATCGGCTTGCCAAAAAAACTGCAAGTGCCCCGCGCCGTGCTGATCGCCCGGGGACTTCAGGCCGTACTGGGCGAAGAAACGCCGAAGTGACTGGCACGTGTCGCTACGACTGGTGTGTTTCGGCATAGATGGCCAGGGCGGCGTTGAGACGGCCGGCCTCGCGATCGCTCGATATTGAAGACGAGCCCTAACCCGCGTTTGTCACCAGGGTGGGGCAGACATTCCTGTCTGCCGCGAAAAATGCGGCGCCTATGGCAGACAAGAATGTCTGCCCCACCGAACACGCTGTCGCCGGTTTTCCCTGTGTGGTGAGCAATGCGGGTGAATAGCTCTCATACCCGGGCGCGAAGTTTCGTCATCAATCGCACGAGCGTCGGGCTGTAGTCGTTCGGGGCGAGATGGACGTGGAGAAGGTGCATCTGCCGCGGGTCGGCCAGGGCCGCAGCGAGGGCCTGGTCGAAGCCGCCCTCGCTGCGCACTTCGTAGCCCTGGCCGGCGCCAAGAACCTCGGGCAGCTTGGAATAATGCCACGGGCGGACGTCGTTGAAGGGATGGTCGCCGGGCAAGAGCATCCGCTCGGTCCCATAGCCTTCGTTGTCCAGGACGATAACCACCGGGCAGAAGCCGTTGCGGACGATGGACGACAGTTCCATGCCGGTCATTTGGAACGCTCCGTCGCCCACCAAGACGATCGGCCGCAGCTTGGGCCGCGCGACCATCGCCCCCAACGCCGCCGGCACCGCAAAGCCCATCGACGTGTAGTACGCCGGGCTGAGATATTCGGTCTGCCGGCGCATGAACAATTCGCTGGAGGCGAACAAGGCGTCGCCGGGGTCGGCGATCACGACCATCGTCGCGTCGAGCGATTGGTTCAGCCGGGCGATGAGGCGGCGAATCGTCAGCGGATCGTTCGGCTGGAGTTGGAAGGCCTCGGCGTCGGGCTCGGCCCGCGGCGGAAGTTCTCGCGGCGGCGCCTTCAGACCGGCGGCGGCCAGTGCCTTGATGAAATCGCCCAGCAGAACGCCGTTGTAATAATGGTGTCCGATGCGCAAGGTTTCGGCCGTTGCGTCGATGGATCGCGCGGGATCGAGATGGGCGGTGAAGATGCCCATGTTGATGTCGGTCATGTACTCGCCCAAGAGGATCACGCAGTCGCTCTCCTCGACGAAGCGGGTGACTTCCTCGCGGCCCAACGCCCCTTCGTAGATTCCGGCAAACAAGGGATGCCGCTCGCTGATCACGCTCTTGCCCAGCATCGTGGCGGCGATGGGGATGCCGGCCTTATGGGCGAATTCCAGCAAGGGGCACTGCAGGCCGAAGCGGTGGATTTCTACGCCGGCCAGGATGATCGGCCGCTGGGCCGAGGCGATCCGTCGCGACGCCTCGCCCACCGCTTCGCAGAGCGACTCGGGATCGCTGGCGGGAGTGGTCTGGGTGGGGATGTGCGGTCCCTCGGGCACGACCGCCACCAGGTCGCGCGGCAATTCGATGTAGCCCGGCTGCCGAAAACGCATCACCGCCGCCAGCACGCGGTCGATTTCGGCCAAGGCGGTGTGAGGATCGTTCAGTTCGGCCCCGGCGCAGCAAATATGACTGAACACGTCGGCCTGGGTGCGAAAGTCCTTCACGCGATGGTGCAGCAGCGGGTTGGCCAACCGCTCGCGGACGCCGGGCGAGCCGCTGATGACCACCACCGGCGACTTCTCGGCAAAGGCGCCGGCAATGGAGTTGCAGAGGCTCAGCCCGCCCACGCAGTAGGTTACGCAGACGGCCCCGATGCCGTTGAGTCGGGCGTAGGCGTCGGCGGCAAATCCGGCGCAGTCTTCGCGCGTGCATCCGACCAGCCCCAGCCGGCTCTTTTCGAGCATCGCGTAGAACGAAAGAACGTAGTCGCCGGGGATGCCGAAGACGTGCCGCACGCCGTAGTCCTGGAGGCGGCGGATCAGGTACTCGCCGATCGACACGCCCAAGACCGCGGATGGATGCTGCGACCGCCCGTCGGCAGCCGGCTCAGTCGGCTGGATGAAACCGGTCGGCATAGGAGAACCCCTTGGGACGAATTGGAGTCATTTTGTCAAGACCTCAAGCGGGGATGCTGCCGTCGCGAGGGCAGATCGAGGCGGCGCCGAGGGCCACTTCCGGTCGATGTCGCATCGTTTTCCGACGTTCCATTCTCCTCTTCTACCCGCAACACGACGGGGCGTCAACCGGTGATCGCTCCATCGGGACAAATACGCGTCCCATCTTTGCCGATGTGTTTCCAGGTTCCGATTCTCCAGCTTTCTCCTGGATTCGCTCGTTTGCTGCAACACGTTTGTTGGCAGTGAGTTGCGTCGCGCAGACGCACCGTTCCGCCCGACCGATTCGAGAGCCACGCTACGAGCTCTTTTGCGAACCGAGTCGCTGTTCGATTGCAACCGGTTTTCGCGTGCTTTTTGGCGGCGTCGAGGGTATGATGGAGAGTGAGTCTATCATCCCTGAAAGGACGCTTGAACATGCGACGACGTTTTCTTGTTGCCGCGGCGTTGGTTGCCGCGTTCTGCCCATGCTGCCGGCTCTCGGCGATGCAGACCGATCTAATCCCTGAAGAGACGGCCGCCCGACACGGTTTGGCGCGTCCCTGGTTTGCGCAGGTGGAGCTCGATACTGCTCGGTCAGGCCTTCGAGGCGTGTTGTTGTACGACGGCGTGCTTTACGTGCAGACCAACACGGCGAACGTTCACGCCATCAACGCGGAGACGGGCAAGACGCTGTGGTCGAGGCAGATCGGCGTGCCCGAACACCCCAGCATGCCCCCGGACGCCAAGGGAGACCTGCTGGCGGTGATCAACGGCTCGCGGCTGTACGTCGTCAATCGTTTTAGCGGCAATGCCCTTTACGAGAAAACGCTCAAGGATCCGCCCGGCGCCGGGCCGGCCATCAGTTCGAAGCACGTCTTTGTGCCCGGTATCACGGGGATGCTCGGCGCCTATCAGGTGGAGGGAGTCGACAACACAACGAAGAAAGCGGACAAAGCCGAGAAACTGGACAAGACCGACAGCGAACTGACCCTTTCCGCCAAGCCGCAGACCGAAGCGGAGCGGCGCGAGCACGTTGGCGTCAAACAGAAGGCCGCCGCCCCGACATTCTGCCAATCGTTTGGCCGTGCGCTGGTGCAGCCGCTGGTGACGCGCGACGATCTGGGCGGGGAGTACGTGGTTTGGCCGACGGACCGCGGATACATGAACCTCGGCCGCATCAACCGCGATGCAGAGAGCTCGTTGGCGGTCAAGTACCGTCTGACGACCGGGGCGACGATCATCGCGCGGCCCGCGTATCTCCCGCCCGATCCCAAGACGCTGGGTGACGCCGGCGTGGTCTTCGCCGTTTCATGCGACGGATTTCTGTATGCCGTTCAGGAAGAGACCGGCGATACGTTGTGGCGGTTCTCTACCGGCGAGCCGATCGTGGAATCGCCCGCGGTAATCGACGACCGCGTGTACGTCACCACGCAACTTGGCGGCATGTATTCCCTCGATACCAAGACCGGCAGGAGTCTGTGGTGGGCGGACGGCGCGATGCGGTTCGTTGCCGCCAGCAAGGCGCGGGTGTATGCCACCGACAGCACCGGGCGTCTGCTGGTGCTCAGCGCCGCCAGCGGCGCCCGACTCGATACCATCCCCATCGCGGGCGTCTCGTCCATCTTGGCGAATCCCGACACGGATCGCCTTTACCTGATCAGCAACAGCGGCCTGATCCAGTGCTTCCGCGAAGCGGAGCAGACCGAACCGCTGGTACACAACGCCGAGCGCAAGGCGGCGGCCAAGGCCGGATTGATACCGCCGCCCGAGCCGAAGAAGCAGGCCACCGAAGAGAAGCCGAAGAGAGAACACCCTCCCGCGACGCATGCCCCGACCGTTCCGAGAGAGCGGAAGGAGCGACCGAAGAAGGAACCAAAGACGCCGAGGACAAAGCCTGTGCGGAAAACCGGCAAGAAAACCGGCCCTCAAGACGACGACAATCAGCTCGATCAGTTCGGCCCGGGCCCTGCCAAGGGCAGAGGAAACAGGATTCCGAAGAACAGGAATAATAACGACGCCAACGGTGTGCTCTGAACGACACTTGCGGTCCCCTCTCCCAAAGGGCGAGGGGAGACTTCTTGAACACGCCGGCGACGTCGCGGTTCTCTCATCGATTTCGCGGAGCGACTGAATCATGCCGCGCCGTTCACTTCTCGGCGTGCTCTTGGGCTGTTTGCTGGCGGCCGCTTTGTCGGCAGCCGCCCTCGGCCGTTCGGATGGGCCAACCGCCAAACCGCGGCCGGCCAACTGGGCTACGAAGCTCGATCGGCCCGGTCTGCCGAATCTGTTCAAGGTCAACGCCGGGCTGTATCGCGGCGCCCAGCCCACGGGCGAGGGAATCAAGGAGTTGAAGAAACTCGGCGTGAAGACGATCATCGATCTTCGCGACAAGCATTCCGACAAAGACCTGCTCGGCGACTCGAAAATCGTCTTCGAGCATATCCCGATGAAGCCTTCGAATCCCAAGGAAGCCGATGTGGTTCGCTTCCTGCGAATCGTGACCGACAAGGCCCGCCAGCCGGTCTTCATTCACTGCCAGCACGGCGCCGATCGCACCGGCACGATGTGCGCGATTTACCGCGTGGCGGTCGACGGCTGGACGAAGCAGCAGGCGATCGACGAAATGACCAAAGGCGGCTTCGGCTTCCACTCCGTCTGGACGAACCTGCCGAAGTTCATCGAGAAACTCGATATCGAGAAGGTCAAGGCGAAGGCGGGGCTGAAGAAGGAGTCCGAGAGCAGGGCGGAGCCCCGCGACCGTCAGTAAACGCACGCGTCAAGCAGCGACAGCACCTCTTCCAGCACTACATCGGACGCCTTCCCGATGCGAGCGGCTTTGCGTGTAAGAAAGTCGATCGACTTGACCTGCTCGACCATCACAAAGCCGGTTATCTTTGGATCGCCGACAATCGCAACGTGAAACGGGAACCCTCGATCGGTGTTCGTCAACGGACAGACGATGGCAAGCCCCGTACGTTGATTGAACAGGGTGTTGCTTATAACGAGGGCCGGTCGGCGGCCTTTTTGTTCATGGCCCGACTGCGGGTCGAAGTTGACGGCGACGAAATCGCCTTTTTGGGGGACGTAGCGTCTCATTTACCACGCCTCCCGGCCGACAGGTTTCCCCCAGTCGATTTCTTCGGCCCGGTAGTTCCTGGGGATGCGGGAGACCAGTTCTTTCAGGCTCCGTTTTCCGTGCATGCCTTTCGCGTGGGCAATTACAATTACCCCGTCGCGCACGGCGACATCCACGTGGTCGCCCACCGCAATGCTCGCGTCCTCAAGAACCTGCTTGGCCAGCCGAAGCCCCTGGCTGTTGCCCCATTTCTGCACCTTCGTAACCATGATCGTGTCTCCGATGGATATACATAGTATAGCCCTCAGGCGGGACGGCGTCAATAGACTCCCGGCACCCGTAGTGGTACATTTTGGCGGGAAAGGAGGAGGCATAAGGGGAAAGAAAGCGTATCGTGGCCCAAAAACTGACATTGAACGAGCCCAGAAAATGGTCCATATTGATATTGATGTTGACGAGGCAACCCAAGATCGCTAAGGTGTTCCCGCCAAGTGAGGGGCAAGTCTACAGCGGGGCGCATGATGCGGTCTACGCAAGTTTTGGCAGGAATGGCGCTTCTGGTGTTCGTTGCGGGTGGCTGCGAATATGAGAGCCAATATCACACGTGCCAGCCGCAATGCGCTCAGCCATGCTATACCGAAGCATGTCCTCCTCCGTGTTACTTGCCCTACACAAGAGCCCCGAGAACTTATCCGCCACCAGATCCGATTCCGCCAGAACCGAAAGACCGCCATTAGGTCGAGGCTATACGGCGAATGCAGGAGACGAGAATATGATGCAGACAGCCATCCTCATTTGCGGACTAATCGCCGTTGCTGATTTGCCGGCACCCAACCCCGTAGTGCCGCCATTCGTCCCCGCTAAACAACCATCTGTTGAGGTGTGGGACGGCTATTACACGGCGGAATTGAACACACATTATCATCAAGGATTTGCAGCAGAGTATCGCACTCTGGACACGTGGTCGAGATTTGCTGCGATATTGTTGGGCGTGGCGTCTCTGGTTGCCCCATTTATGCTTGGCTTCAAGAGCAAGTTGATGCGTAGGGTTTCCACGAGCGTTGGGTTTGCTTCACTAATTGCCGCACTTGTCTTAACATTCTGGAACTTTGGCAACCTTTATGAGACTCATGCAACGCTCGCCATCCGATGGTGTGAGCTGGCACACGACTGGAACGCACTGAGAGACGAGAGGGGCAAGATACCAGAGGGTGAACTCCTGGCGCGTGTCCACGCTTTGCGTGCTAAGCAGATGGCAATTGAGACGTCCGAACCGCCACAGCCCGATGAGAAGTATCTTAAGGAGTGCCAGGCCAAACTGAATCATCGACTTGGAATTGCCACGCCGGACAATTCGGCACCGCGCAGTTCCAGTTTGGATACCAACACGCGGCGTTAGGCTGCCGCCGCGTACCCTTCGCCCACCACGGCGTCGAACAAGTCCTCGAGCGGAAGAAGGGGACGGGCGCGCTTATTCGGGAGACCCTCCGGCGGTCGGCTAATCCGACAGGACGGCAGAAGGTCTCGCGTCTCAAGACCGCTAATGCTAAACGCTCGGCTCGCCTTCATTTCACTCATACTGCAGCGCGATGAGTAGATTCAACCGGGCGGCGCGCTCGGCGGGAAGCCAGGCGGCGGCGAGAATCACCAGGATTCCAACGCCGGCACATCCCAGCAACAGCGACGGGTGCAAGGCGAACAGCGGGGCGTGACCGAGCAGTTGCGCCGAACAGAGGTTCATCACGTACGCGCCGATCATCCCGCCGACCGTGCCCGTCAACAGGCCGATCGCGCCGATCGTCAACGCCTGGGCGAGGATCGTCTTCCGCACCTGCCAGCGCGTCATCGCCACGACGCGAAGCAACGCCAACTCGCGGGTCTGTTCGAGCACGTTCATCGTCAACGTGTTGGCCACGGCGAACGCGCCGACGACCAGGGCCAAGACCAGCAGGCCCCAGAGGCCGGCGATCACGCCGCGGGTCATGTCGTCGATGCGTTGCAGCAACTCGGCGAACGATTGCAGCAGCAAGCCGTTCTCGGTGCAAGAAGCCTTCAAAGCGTCGCCGACCGCGGCCGCCCTGCCGGGCTTGGCGTTGACGACGTACCAATCGACCCCCTCGACGTTCAGCAGCCGCCGCGCGGTTTGGCCTTCCATGTAGATGACCATGCCGCCGACCATGTACGCCGTGGCCGTGGCGGCGACGCGAAGCTGTTTCGGGCCTTCGCGCGTCTCCAGCGTGATGTTGTCGCCGACCCCTACCCCCACGCGATGCGCCAGGTTGGTGCCGAGGACCACCTCGCCCGCGGAAAGACGCTCGCGCAGCGTGTCGCCGTCGCCGGCCTTGATGTCCAACGGCAGTTCGCCCTTGCCGGTGAAGTCGCGGACGAAAATCATGACTTGCTGCTTGCCGTCGGCCAGCTTGGGCGCCTCGACCGACCCGCTGATGTATCGCAGCGAATCGACGTTGGCCACGCCGTCGATCTTGCGAAGATCGTTGACGTACGCTTCCGGCATTTTGGCCGACATGCCGGAGCTTGTATCCTGATTCATCGCGCGAACGATGAAGTCCCCCTTGAGCGTCTTGTTCGTCCAGGTATGAATGTCCTTGACCGTATCGAGGATGTTGGTTCCGAGGCTGACGGCCGTGCTGACGGCGACGTAGAGGATTCCGACGGTCAGCGACGTGCGCACCAGGCGGCGGAGCAACTGCCGGCTGGCGATGCGGCCTTCCGTGCGAAGCAGCGGATAGAGCAGCGCCGAAACCAGCGAGGCCAGCGGACGGAGGATCATCGGAATCAACAGCAGGAACGCCACCGTAAAAAGCACGCCCAGGATCGTCATCGCCTTGGAGGGCAGATAGCCGAGGATGCAGCCGGCCACCGACCGCGCCGGTCGTCAGGAAGCCGGCCAATGCGATGGCGGCATACCAGAGCGGGATGCGGCCGCGGCGGTCGGAGGCCACGAATCGCATCCCTTCCAACGGAGACACTCGGCCGGCGATCCAAGCCGGAATGAACATCGCCAACAGCGAAACGATCGGGCCGAGCACTCCGGCGGTGATGAACGGCGCCGGCGTGATCCGCAAGGCGGGCATGGGGGCGTTGTAGACTTTGCCCATCGATTGCGTCAGCAAGTACGCGCCGCCGAGTCCCGCCGCCGTGCCCAGCAGCGTGCCGACCATTCCCATGGCGAACCCTTCCACCAACAGCATGTGGATAAGCTGCCGGCGCGTGGTGCCGATCGCCCGCAGCACCGCCAGTTGCCGCCGACGCTCGCCGACGTTCATCAGGAACGTGTTGAGGATCGTGACGAACGCCAAGGCGATGATGGTGACGTAGGCGAGATCGAGGCCGGCGCGGACCTTTTCGATCATCTCTTTCGAGAGTTGCGAGCGTTCGATCGGCGAGCGGACGGTCAGGAACGCGGTGTCGCCGTCCGCCGCGCCGCCCTGGGGCAATTGCGAGCGGATCGCTTCGGTTGCGGTCTTTTCGTCGACGCCGTCTTCCAAGACGACGCTAATGATGTTGACTTCGCCGGCGTTGCCGAACAGGATTTGAGAGGTCCGCAGCGGCACGAAAATGACGTTGCCCTGCTTGAAGCCGGCGACGCCGTGAGGCGAGAGCAGGCCGCAGACCGTGAACGGTTTTACTCCACGCGAGGTCGTCAGCTTCACCTGATCGCCGACCTTGACGCCGAGGCCGTGGGCAAAACCCGCCTCCAACAGCGCATCGTGTCTCTTCTGGAAGAAGCGGCCCTGCTCCAACTCATAATCGCGCACGGCCTTGTCGCGCTCGGGGTCGATGCCCATGACGAACAGGCCGACTCGGCGTTTTTGGAAGCGAAGGACGCTCAGTTGCTGCACGGTGGGGACGGCGGCCTTCACGCCGGGCGCCTTCTCGATGTCGCCCAGCACCCGCTGGTCGAAGAATCCGTCGCCGGCGGCCACGACTTCGAGCCCGGCCCGCCCCGCCACGCTGGCGTACATCTCTTGGAACGCCTGGTTCGTCGTGGCCGTGCCCACGGTGACTGCAACGACGGCGGCCACTCCGATGATGATGCTCAGCAGCGTGAGCGTCGCCCGACCCGGCCGGCTCACGACCTCGCGGAGAGTGAACTTCCAAAGAACCATGATGATTTCCTCGTTCCCACGATCCGCGCCGGAACGTCCCCTCGGGAGGCCTCGCGTCCTACGTTGCCGGGCGTTTCCTGACGTCCTCCCGCGCTTTCCCACGCGGAGCGTGGGAACGAGAGTGCACGGCAGGCGTCCCCCTTCCCCTAGACAATTCCCCGAAACAGACACGATCGCGAGGAACGGGCGTGTTCTCGCAACGCGGCTGCTTCCACGTCCTCGTCGGTCTCCTCCAGACCGTCGCGCAACCTCACCAGCCGATCGGCATGGGCGGCTACGTTGGCGTCGTGCGTCACCATGACGATCGTCTGATCCTCCTGGGTGGCCAGCCTCCGCAGCAACGCCGTCACCTGCCGGCCGTTGGCGCTGTCAAGATTGCCGGTTGGCTCGTCGGCCAGCAGCAATGCGGGCCGAATGACCAAAGCCCTGGCGATCGCCACACGCTGCTGTTCTCCCCCCGACATCGTGCTCGGCACGTGGTCGCGGCGGTGCGACATGCTTACCAGACGCAGCGCGTCGGCCGCCCGTTTGCGGGCCTCGGACGACGACATGCCGCCCAATTCCAACGGCAAGGCCACGTTTTCTTCGGCGGTGAACGCCGGCAGGAGGTTGAACGATTGGAAGATGAAGCCCATCCGCTCGCGGCGGACGATCGTGCGTTGATCGTCGTTCAACGTCGCCAGATCGACCCCTTCCAAGAGGACCTGGCCGCTGGTCGGCGTTTCGACGCCCCCCAGAATATGCAGCAGCGTGCTCTTGCCCGAACCCGAGGGGCCCATGATCGCCAGCAACTCTCCCTTGCGCACTTGGAGATTGATGCCGCACAAGGCATGAACGCATACCTCGCCTTCCGCCCCGTAGGCTTTTTTCAAGCCACGGGTTTCCAGCACGTACATCGGCAATCTCTCGGCGGGAGTGGGCGGGCAATGCAGTCCTTGCGGCTTCATCGATGCCTTCTTTCGCGACTTTGCCGTATATGCCGCACGTGTCTCCTCGACGAGATCTCTCGAACGAGGAGTCTCGGTGGGCCACGTCTGCAGACGTGGACCGCGCACCGTCTTCGTCTCAAACCGACTATCCATCATATTGATATCTTCAATTCCGGGCAAGCAGCCCTCAAGGCGGGGGGGGATTACGCGCACAACGACTACACGGCACTTCCGGCCCAGACTGCGAACCAGCCCTATGCTCTTAGTGTCGGTTCTAACGGCGGGGGAAGTCGAGACTGTCGATGCTGATTCTCGCAGCGTGATAAAGTCTGCCGATCAGCAAAAAGCTGCGGCCGCAAGTGCCTATCCGGTGGGTAGTTCTGGATGTTCACCAAGAGGGGGGCGGCGATGAGGACTGCCCGACCCTTGTGTTGGCGAAATCGTGACTCTCCCTGGAGGAGGCGACTCTCGTCGCCGATCACGCGGCGGCTGTCGAGTAATCGGCGACAGGAGTCGCTTCCTACAGTTCCAGAATTGGAGAATCGTTCGGCCCCACGGCAATCACCGTCGGCGTTGCGACGCTAGAAGCAAAGCGTTATGTTGTTATGGAGTAAGAGCTTGCTTGCGCCCGTAGCTCAAGGGATAGAGCAACGGATTTCTAATAGGAATCGACCGTTTCTGTGCGCCATCCAAGAAACGCGGAAAATGGCTTGTCTGCAAGGCTCTTCCTCATGTCGGACACTTCGGCTCGTTCAGTGTACAAAAGGGTAGAAAAGGGATCTGTCGGGTGTCACTGACACCCGTTCCGGCTTTGTGCACTGCTTGGCATGTCGCCACGGGCTTGCTCCGCTTCCGCTCCTCCACCGACCGCGAGTGGAAGGCGTCTGCTTCGGCGTCGCCCTGATCGTCGCGCAACCAAGCTTCATGCCAAAAATCACTTTCGGCAACAGTATCGAGTGTATCGTCCGCGGCGACGAAAAGGTCAGGAGTGGCACACTTGATGAATCGACCGCCCTTGCCTTCCGCCGTCGCTCCCCACGCCTTTACCGTCGCTCGGAAGGCGGCCGGCGAGCAGCCGCCACGAACCCGCTCCACCTCCGGTTTGTCCAGCGGGCGCCATTCCCGACAAGAGCTAATCGGGCGAGGTTCCATCGACGCGGTGTCGACGATGTGCTCCAGCAGGGCCAGTGATTCGTCCTTTTCTATCGGCCGGGCGATTTCGGCCAGCACAGGGATAGAGGCAGTGACGGTCAACACGTCATCTTCGTTGCGGATGGCGACGTAGCGAAGTGGCACGTCCAGCTTCTTTGCCCGTCGCCGCATGTCCTTTACGATCGCCGGCCAGTCAATGTCCGCAACGGAATCGACGTACAGTTGCCCATCGTGGTGGAAGATGTGGTGGCCGAACCGGCGGTAAGTGGTCAACTTCCAGTACGTCCCACAGATGGGACAACTTCGCTTCCTGCATGTCGCCGTAATCAGGCAGGGAGAGGAATTTTTTCGCCCTGCCGCCCCGAACGCATGGGGGCAGTCCCACGGGTTGGTTACCCATAGGTTGCGGATTGCTTGCATTTGGGGGCTCTTGTCCCAATTGCTGCGTACTGCGCGTTCTGTTAGTAAGCGCGAATTGGGACAAGGCAAGGTATCCGCAACCAGTCCGCAAGGTATTCGCTTGCCGTCCAGGGAATAGAACTCTGTGCGACCCTCCAGCGCGTTGGTGATGGTCCGGGCGAGATAGTCGCGTCGATTCCACTTTGGCCGTGCCAAGCCGGATTGCCGCATCAGCCGTTCGACGCGGCCGGCATCCGGCCCGCACCAGAAGACGAGCTTGTATGCCAAGGCGAAGTCGGCTTCTGATCGGCTGGGGTACGCACTAGCGTCGCCTGCCCATAGTTGGCGGAACCTCTCCCCGCCTTTCGATTCGCCTGCCTTTTCGATCAGTTCCAAGTCACCGAGCGAGGTGGCCACGGTGGGGACGTAGCCGGATGGTCCGGAAGCCGGATTGCGATCCGGCTTTCCGAATACGGCCAGGTGCAGGGCTGCAAGTTTTTCCGTGCAATCGTTGACGGCCGCAGGTGCCGCTGGCATCCGTTGCCCAGTGACTGTCAGGTAGTGGGCTGCTGAGTACATTTCCAGCCCGTCAGGGCAGCCGTTGCCCTTGCCCCCGATCTTCCGACGGCCTTCAGGTAGTTCGCCACGGCAGATAATCCGTATGCCGGTCCCGGACGGCGACAGCTCCGCATGCGTGCTCAATGAAGCAATCAGGGCCGCCGGCTCGGGCACGTTGCCGGGGAACATTGCCCGTAACATGTCGCTCCACGTCCCCGTGCCATCGTCACTTACAACGTGGTCCAGGTCCAGGAAGGTGAAGGGATCGGATGCCGTGGGTACGAATCCGATGCCGTCAAACCCTCCTCGACGATAGGCCCGGTAGGCGCTGTCAAAGTCCGTCCAAGTCGTGGGATCGTTGGTCTTCGCCGGCTGGCCGTCCACTTGCAAGGGTGGTTTGTCCCATTTTTCCTCGCGTTGTTTCCAGGTAAATCGCCACAAGACCCATTGCCGCCGTGCTCTCAATTCCTGGGGAATGCCACCAGCACTGACGGGAAGGGCCGTCGGTCTGGGCGGGATAGCTGATCGCTGGCTCTTGCGCTCAGCGGAAGAATCGACTGCAATACTCATTGTGATTTTCCTTTCTGCCCGGCTGGGGTGCCGTCCTTGCCTGGCTTTTCTTTGTGATTGGTTGGCAGGCTGCCGTTCTCCAAGATGGAAATCAGCCCAGCTCCTCGAAAGAACTTTTGCTTGCCGAATCGCAAAACCGGCAAGCCAGCCTTCTGTAGTGCCGCAATGCCGCGGGCGCCGAAGCCCCAATCGGTCAACCGCCTCCAGGGATAGCACAATCGTGGGTTGATCGGCGGATAGGGCGGGGCGTGGCGACGCCGACTTGATTCGCGTTGTCCAGTTGCGGTGGTCATGCGTGGGCCTCAAAAAAACTCGATTATGGATGGGTCTTTTCGCCGCCGGATTCTCGACACCTTTGGCTGCGGCATCGCCGATCGCGCCGCCTCGAACGCGGCCAGGTCCGATGGGGAAACGCGGAAGCGTGGCCTGCTGCCGGTGGTGCTGGCAACGTTGATGGCGCGAAGCTCCCCGCGTTTGATCCACCCAAGAACCTTGTGGGTATCGACGGTGAATCGCTCGGCAACTTGCGGAGGACTAAGGTAACGAATTGTGGAGACTGTTACTGGCACGCTGCAATCTCCGGCTCGATCCAACCGCGCCGACGCATCGCATCAAAAATCGCCAGCAACCTACAGGAGGGAATCGCTCGCTTGCCAGCAAACCGTGGCGGCTCGGGTAACGTACCATCCTCAAACAGCCGACGCACTTTCCAAGTTGGCGAACCAACCATTTCGGCAACTTGTCGTGTTGTAAAGAACTCTGACATTGAGACACCTCAAATACGTGTGTAACGTCTCTAATTCTGGTGTCTCCCATTCTTCCTTTCAAGAAAAGCATTAGAGTGTCCCGGGTTTCCCGATGAGTTCTCCGATCGAATGCGCACAGAATCAGCGTATCCTACGGTCTGAAAAATCTCATCGTGAAACCAAGATAGGAGTTCGGAAAAGCAGACTTTTACGATGTCGGCTACGGGGGCTATTTGGGAT
Organism: uncultured Planctomycetia bacterium; assembly: GCA_963719005.1. Taxonomy (GTDB): domain Bacteria; phylum Planctomycetota; class Planctomycetia; order Pirellulales; family Thermoguttaceae. The sequence goes on along the minus strand of CAVRAR010000005.1, from coordinate 9,547 downwards.
CTTGCTTACGATTGATCCTCTTAGTCCGCTCGTACCGGACCCGGGTAACGATCTTTGCGCTGGCGCGTTTCCGCTTGCCGGCGCCGTCGCCGAGTTGCGAGCCATACTTCCGATTGTAGGCCGCAGCAATAGCCTTGCCTGTCAGCTTAGGAACTTGCCGGTCCTTTTCTTGAATAACGGCCCACAGATCCTCCCACTCGCGCGGACGGCCGCCTGTGTTCTTTGGAACATGCGTCGCGTGAGCCGCTTGGCTCTTGACCACCGGTGCCACGATTTCAACTGTTGTAGTGCCACCACTGCCAGACTGCCCCCGGCTTCGACGCGGCAACTTGCTACGCGCCCGCTGGTAGGCACGCTCGGCCAAGTCCGGCCTCTGTTCCAGTTCTCTCACCACTGCTTGAACCCCGTCCCGTGCCGAAAACAGACTTCTCTTGACATGGTCCAGATCCTTCCCGTCGTACTCGCCTGCATCAAAATACCCGGAGGGTGCGCTCCTGATTGCATACGAGAATCTGCTTGTGAGTTTTCGTGGCGCAGACGGCGGCCATACGTTAGCCAGGGGCTCTACAAACCGGTCTTCAGCCAACCGAGCGACGAAATCTTGGCCTGCCTTGCGGAGGACATCAATTGCCTTCCTGCGCCGTTCTGCGTAGTCAGCCGGCTTGGGACACTTGCCGAGGCGAAAACCTGGAGGGGTACCCGGCTCGTAATACGGTCCGCGGATCGCGAGGAATTGGTGCATTGCGTTGCCAAGATTGTCGAGGACATCGAGGGCATCCCGCGCATTTTCCCAAAAGGAACCGTAGTCGAAATCGCCAGCCATGATCCTACCCTTTGTTCTGTGGTCCCGCCGGCCGGAGACGGAAAAGGCAGGAGACCGGCTCCGCCGGCGAGTCCGGAGCAGGGGGAGCTACCCCCGGCAACCCCTATTATAGCGGTACGCCTCTGGCGCGTGACAGGGACCGGCATTTACCTCGGGCAGAACCGCCGGCAGTGCGTAAAGGGCGGGTGACGGCGATGCCCTGCCGTGTCGCGCGTCTCGGAATAGGGTGGTTGTGCGGCGTAACCTTTTTCTCCGTTTTTGTCGATTCGTGAATCGGAAGACGCACCCAAGTGTTGCGGAACCGCACCGCCGATGGGCTGGCGTTGCAACGTCGCGCTACGCGAAAGACAAAGCTCAGTGACCGCCGCTGACGAGCGAGGTGGATCGTGAAAAGCACGCGCGACTTGCGGCCCGACTCTGAGGGGCGAAGCATAGCGGCGGACAAATCTAGAGGAACAATAATCCGTGGACCAGCACACAGATCAGAACTGGCCGCCGTCGATGGGCAGGCCGTCCTTGCGGTTTCCAAGGCGGCGGTAGACTTCAGCGTCGATCGAGTAGCTGATCGTGCAGACCGAGCCATCGCAGAACGACATGTTGAATCCGCTGGCGTGAGCGCTGCCGAACCACTGCACATGATTTCCTTCTGAGGTGGATGTTGATCTGTCCTGCACGGGCAGATTATTGTCTGTGTCGGTCCCGACCGTGCCGTCAATCCCTGTCCAGCGGAGCAGGTTCAAGTCGTCGCCGCAGTACATCGTGTCGTCGTCGCCCAAATCCTTGCCATCGTCATAGTGTGAGCTGTTGATGTACTTCTCGCCGATAAGAAATGTCTTGCTGGTGCCGTCGGTGATGTCGGCCATCATCACTTGGCTTCTCTGATAAGAGATTCCACTCTGCTGCGACATGTCATCCCACGGAAAGTTTGGATCGTCACCCTCGTCCAAATCAGATGGAATATGGGCATCGAGGTGCCATTGCACGTAATCACCGGCATTCATTGCGTAGTCGCTTCGGGCAAGCGGGGTGATCAATCCGTTGGTCAATCTGAATTGAATACCATAGGCGAGGCGGTACAGCGCAGCGGGCCGGCGGCTGGGACAGTTCAGGCCAGGCAGCGGCGTGGCAACCCGCTGTGCGTTGGCATCTTGAATGGCCATGCCACTGCCGCTTGCGCCGAAGTCGTGCAGGGCTTCCTGTTCGATGAACGGCAAAACATTGTAGATCCACCCGCCAGGCTGGCTCTTGCCGAACCCTCGGTCGGGATGTCCGAGCCACACCTTGTCCCAGCCCCCGGTCGGAAAGAACGTGATCGCCGACTCATGGCTTAGGGCAGCGAGCGACAACTGCTTCACATTGTTTGCACACTGCAACCGTCGCGCGGCTTCTCGGGCCGCCTGCACCGCCGGCAGCAACAAGGCAACCAATATGCCGATGATCGTGATGACGACCAACAACTCTACTAGGGTGAACCCGGACCGATGATGGATGATCTCACATTGTTGATCTGTAAGGGCCGCCATTTTGCCGACACTTCCACAAGAGAGGGTGTTGGCAGTATAGAGAGTTTTGCGGAATTCTGCAACCAGGAAGGACAACGGTCACAACGCGGCGGTCGATGCTGACAAGTGTCTTTGCTTGCCAGCCGACGGGTTCATGTGATGACCCAACAGCCTGCCACGTTGGAAAGAACGCCGTGTGGATCGGTAGTCTGTGCTGTGCCTGTGCCTTCTTGGAGTCCGTCAAGTTCGACGCTGATGGAGAATACTCCGTCAGCGCCAACTGTGGCCGTGAGATTGTAACTGGCCAACACACCGCCAAACGTGACGACATCGCCTTGGACAGGGTCATCCGTGTCCGTAACTGTTCCGCTGAGCGTCCAACAATCCTCAACATCGTTGATGCAATAGAAATTGCTGATCACAGGAGCGGAGCTAACATGCGCTGCAGTGGTACTGGCCGCCACGTGTTTGCCAGCCACGGCAGAATACGTGATTCCTTTGTTGTCGATCAAATCCACTATAATCGTCGGGCTGATGGATCCCGTGGCGTATGTGTGTGTTACTTGACCGTTCAACGCCTGGATCTGCGCCGCCGTGTAGATGCTCGGGCTTGCCCCATCGCCCCAGTCGATCACATAGCTCTGGACAGTGACACCAGTCACCTCACCGAGCGTCAATGTATAGGTTGAGTTATCGTCGATCCCGTCCGCACCACTGAGGGCTAATGACGGCTGTGCCAACCGGCCGCCGAAGTTTCCGAGTAGCATGGTAAAGTCGCTGGCGTTTACCAGACCATCGTAGTTAAAGTCACCTTGTGCCCATGCCATGCCTGTCCCTCCAAAATTCTGCAAGAGCGCGGTGAAGTCGAGGCTGTTGACCGCGCCGTCAAGATTAGCGTCGCCGTACAACGTGTACATAATGGTCACCCTACTAACCCCATCGTCGGCCCAGCCGAGTGCCATGTGGGAGTCCTTGGCAGTCGAACTGTAGATTTTGGCGCCGTTGCCAACCGCAAAGGGGTTGCTGCCGTCCCCATAGCTGGCGTCCAGAATCGACTGGATCGAAGAGGCTGGGTTGGAGTCGTTCGTATAGTCGAAGGACAACTTACCGCCCTGGACGTTTGTCCCGGCCTCGTCGAACACTACCTTCCACGCGTCGGACCCAACCATCCGCAACTCACCGGCCCTTACGGTGGTCAGGCCAGAATACGAGTCGTTGCCGCTGAGAGTGACGAGATCTTCAGTGATCTTGGTCAGTTCGCCGTTGCCGGCCAAGCTCGCGGTGATCGCGCCCTTCATGACGATATAATCGGAACCGGTCAGGGTTGCAGCGCCGCCACCGTTGACGATGCTGCCGTCCGCAAGGATAACCTGGCCGACGGTAGAGCAATAGCCGTTCAAGTTGAGCGAAGCGTTATCGCCGTTGACGTTGATAACGCTGTTGGCCGCCCCCAAAGCGCTATTGTTGCCCAATTCAAGCGTTCCATCGTTGATCGTCGTGCCGCCGGTATAGGTGTTCGCGCCGTTGAGGGTCAACATGCCGGCGCCGACCTTGGTAACGCTACCGCCGTTGGAGAGGATGCCGGAGACCGTTAGCGATGAGGTAGCGTCGGTCACGTCAATGTTGACTGCGCCACCAAGAGCAACGCCTAAGGAGATCACCGCGTCGGACACACCGGAATCCACGGTAATGCTATCGTTTACCCAAATGGTGTTTCCCGTGAGCGTAAAACCCTTCGAGGCAAACTCGATTGACGAAAACGTAGTTCTCTGTGGAAGATCGTTCTGTGTAGCGATTCCCGTCCCCTGGAACACCAGGGCGTCGCCAGCCTGTGGTGCGCTATCCCAGTTCTCTGGATTAGACCACCTGTTGTCCGCGCCGCCGGTCCAGTGACACACCGAGAGCAGACTTCTCTCTTCCAAGGATTCAAAAGAAACCGATCGCCGCTTGTGGCTCTGCACGTTTTTCTGCATCGCGCGACCGCCAAAACACAAGGCATTGCGTATGCCCTTCCAACGGGAAGGTGAAGATATTGTCAGCTTGTGCATAGTAGAACTCCCTGGGGAATGAACAGTGGCGGATGGGAACGCGGAAGCGTGGCCCGGCGGAATGATGCTGCTGCAGGAATGCCGTGCCGTTAAGGCAATTGCGAAGTGCGGCCTAAATCGGGCGTCCCATCGACAAGCTGGGCAAGGCCACCAGCAACCGGCGTGCCAAAGCGACGCACTTTCACGCAAGTACGCCCCACAACGAGTAATGCCGTCAAAACGTGTTCGTCATGTCGTCTTTTGACAACATGACATGTTGACGTACGGTGAGAAACGGCAACCGCAACTGAGAGGCGAAACACTCTACGGCGTGGCGAGCGGGTCCACCAGTTGGACCGCCTTTGCCGATTTAGATGCCAATGCGGTTCTTTTCAATGCATCGCGGAACGCTGGTTCCTTCCGCAATGTGGAGTAGGCAATATCTGAAGTGAATGCTTTCGGATCAAAGCCAAGCTCAACAGATTTGCCCACGTACTCGATACCTGGCTGAATCAACATTGGATCTTGTTTCGCACCCATCGCATAAAGAGCGGCAACCACACGGTACAGGTCTGCCGTTTCAGGCCCGATTTCGACAGCTCTGATTGCGTGGACAAATGCCGACTTCGGAATTGGCTGTCCGTGAATTGCTCGCTGTAGATGAAGCATCATCATGTTGTAGTGTGCGGCCTGCGAATTGCCGTCGAGTCTAATCGAGCGATATAGGTACCTCTCGGCATCGTTGAGTTGGCCGAGCGTGAGGTAGCTGAAGCCGATGTTGTTGCACAGTAAGGCAGGCCGGTCATAGCCGGCCTCCAACGCCGAACGATAGAATCCTATCGCGTTCCTGTGGTATTTGCTTCGGCTTAGGCAATACCCTCGGCAGGCGTCGATGATCGGACTTGGAGCCAGGCGGCTAGCCAGACAATAGTCCTTAGACGCCAACGGGAATTCCCCAAGGCGTTGGTAGGCACGTCCCCGGGCAAACAAGGCCTCGCCGGAATCGGGGTTCGAGTGTATCGAATTGCTCAGAGAATCAACTGCCGACGAGTATTCGCCCCGTTGAAGCTGGCTGAGCCCGAGTTGGAATTGGCGAACGCTGTAGGAGGGGCGAAGCGCAAAGAATGCGCATGCCGCAACGGTCATCGTCAGCAGGATTACGCCAAGGCTGGACACCAGACCACGATGATTGCCGATCCAGCGACGGCCGCGGCGACCAAGGGAAAGTTCTTGTCGAAACGTGGAGGCCAACTGTTGTGCGGTCTGGGGACGGTTCTCCAGATCGAATGCCAGGCAGCTTTCAATTAGCCGGGCCAATCGTCGGTCAACCTGCCTGTTGAGCGATCGGATTGGCTGCGGTCCTTTCGCCTCTTGCTGCCGCAAACCGTTCACCAATTCTTCAAGGGGGCCATCTCGCGGAATTGCCCCAAATGGAAGCTTGCCCGTGAGCAGTTCGTAGGCGATCACCCCCAACGAAAACAGGTCCGAGCGGGGATCATAGCGGAACGGATGAGACTCTGACCTCCTGCGGGCGAGATTGGCCAGTTCCTCCGGGGGCATGTAAGGCAAGGTGCCGCCGACCTTCCAGGCTGGCAGGGCAGCATCAACCGAAAGGTTGAAATCCAACAGCAGCGGCCGTCCTTCGGCTGTCATCAGTACGTTGGACGGTTTCATATCCCTGTGATAGATGCCGCGTCCGTGGGAGTGCGCCAATGCGTCGGCCAGTTGGCAAGCAAGATGAACCACGCCGTCAACATAAGACCCTTTGCGGAGAATCAGAGGAGGGGATGGCGACTCTTGAGAGTCCACGTCATCATTCGCATCCGCAATTCCGTCCAGGATCACTCGCGCCTTTCGCGGCGGAGATTCGTGCAAAAACGCGCGGTCCAGGACGTCACAGAGCGTTGCCCGCCCCAGATAAGGCATACAGAAGGCTGCCAGCCCGGTAGTCTTGTCCTCGTGGAGAGAGTAGACCGGAACGATATTCGCATGCTTCAGCTTACCGAGGATCTCCGCCTCACCACCACCGTAGGGGGCGACCTTCACGACGATCTGTCGGCCACCCAGCGCCGGTTCCGTTGCCAGAAACACCCGGCCGAACGCCCCGCGGCCGATTTCAGCAACCAAATCAAACTGAAGGAATCGGTTGCCAGCCTCCGGCCAAAGCAGGCGTTCTTGCAGGAGTTGCAGATCGGGATCTTGGGAGAGCAGGCCGTGGACTTCGATGAGCAAAAAGAGCGACCTTTCCAGCGACGGAAAGCGCCGTGCAAACGTCTCGGCGTCGATTGGCTCACCCGCCCGCTGTCGCTCCTCGTACTCCGCATAAGCCAAATCGAGAACGATGGACCTGTATCGCCGCAATTCGGGATGGCGAGCCAACTCGCAGTACATGTCGGGCTGCTCACCTTGCCGCCAGCGTCTTTTGATCGCATCGACTATCCGGCCGGCATCCAGGAGCCCTCGCTCCTCGCCGAATATGACGGTGGAACCGTGTCGGCTCGTGGAGATTTCCGGCGTCATACGGTGGTTGTGTGCAGCAGTCTCTTGAGAAAGCGACGCACCGTGCATTCATCCACATGCACGGTATCAGCGATGCTTTGGTAGGTGTGCCCCTGCAACCGCAACTGGATGATCTGCCGATAGCGCTGTGGCTGATCTTGGAGCAAGCGATCCCACTGCTCGCGCGCAATGGCCACGTCGATGGGCGCAGGTTGCCGGCTGGCGAGTTCCGAATGGTTCTTGTCCTGACGCTGATCCAACGATTCCTCGTGCCCCACGTTGTATTTCTGGGTCATCAGCCGACGCCGGACTTCCATGCCTACCTTATTGTGCGCCATGGCAACAAGGTACGCGGTCAGTTCCTCTGGGCGGTCAAATCGGTCGAGCTTATCACGCACTCGAAACAGTGAGTTCCAGACAATCTGGACGAAATCTAAGGAATCGAACTTGGATCGCATCCGTTCGTTCAATACTCGTCGAACCGCTCTGCGAATTGCCTCTCCATACTGATTCACCAGTTCCCAGGCAGCATCTTCGGAACCTTCACGCACGCGAGCTATCAGGCTGTGAAAATTGTCATCCCATTCTGCCATTCGATACCGCCCCTCAAGGTGTTGACCGCTACGCGCAAAGTCGCACGCGTTCAAAAAAACGCCCGCCCGTTTTTCTCGCCGAATCGCAATACAACGTATGGGGTTGTAGCGCCGGAGTATGGTCTTCGCAGCGGGGCAGCCGCTTCGGCCACCGGTGCTACAACTCTTATCCCCCCTAACCCGCAACGTCGGGTGGGCTGTCATTCTTGCCAAAGTCGCCGCCAGTGGAGGTCGCAGACGAAGAAGACAAGCGCGACAACGGAATCCTCAGGGCATCCAGGATTGTTGAAAGTCACTCTCTCAATTTTCCCTGCGTCTGTACGAGTCTGCAATAGGGTAAGTCTGTGCGCATCGTATGAATCGACACTCGATGTCGCCCGGCTTTACCTCGTTGGGTGGGTAAGCAGGCCACCCAAGACATGGCACCGATCTAACGACAGCAACGTATTGTGATGGGTGTTGGTTAGCCCATGCGACGGACGGAAGCATTGCGGGATGGTGATGTCACAACTCATCGCGTACGCATGCCAGTCCACAGAAGGCGATCGGCCCTCTTGTGGCGGATCAGTGGTACCTCGCCAGCCGCCAGTTGCTCCGGAGCACCGAGCGATGTCGTCATGTCCGCGATGCCCTCAGGCATACCAGAACGCAACAAAGAAGAGCCGGGGGGTGGCGACAAAATCACCCTCCTGTCTGGGGCAGAAGACAGGAGCCCCCGGCCACCGTATCTTGTACCAAGAACCGCCTCGCTTGTCGATGGCTATGGAGCAGGTAACTTGTGAAGCATGGCCTGTTTCGCGGCGGATTCTCGTCCACTCAGTATGGCGCCACTGTGGAAAGCCCCGGCGCAGCGAGGGCGTTGAACGGACCTTGGCGACGCTCGGCGAATGCTGATGGAGTTGGCCAAGATTGGGAGCAGGCCAGATGGTGTTGCCAACCGGCACGAGAGTTGGCCGCTACAACGGCATGGTTGGGCCGCGGTGTTTCACCCAACCCTACGACGCCCAAGAGGTGCTGCTCCACCGCATCGGTCCCCTCTTTCGCCACCTCCGACGGATGTGAACGACAAGTTCGTACAAATGTAGGAAGTGCCTTAACAGTATGTTGCTGGGTACGTTTGTCCGAAATCTGCCGCCCGGATTCTTGCAAGAAATGCAATTGAGAGTGTGGGGCAATACGGACCCACACCCTGCTTTTCCATTATGGGCGAGATCTTGGCAGATACAGGACACCGTCGCTGTCCAAATCCACACTGTCGGCAGTGGATACGCCATCGAGACAGCCAGTGCAATGCCTGCGGGTGGAGAGAATGCCGCATCTGTGCAAAATGGTTCGAACCTAAGCGATTGGCGTTCATCTGTCCGACCTGTAACTCGTCGCTCGCGCAATGCTTAGGTGACAATGACCAGCAACGAAATGCCTAGCTTGCTGCGGCCAACTCATCCGAACGTCCATTATCGGTACTGGTGAGTACCGGGTGTTCGGGCCATCCGGCGGATTGCCGTATATCTTAATGAGTTGGGCAAAGTCCACTTGCCCTCCAAAGGCCGCTGAAATGATCGTTGTGTACGGCTGGAGTCCGTCAGAGGTCATTTGGCAACGATCGGTGACGGCGTGCCGTAGCCTCTCCGCAGAGTTCGCGGTATCGCATGACGTGCATCGGCCGAATAGGCCAGGAGCCACTTGCTGGTTTTCTCGATCGCCGTGAAGCAATAGAGTGGCCTCATTCGTGCTGAATGGGTGGCAATCGGTTGGAGATCAGATTGCTGTCGGCGAGCGCACTACACCCCAAAAATGAAAAAACTCCGGGGACGCTAGTATATAGATATCTGCCGGGGCGTGGGGGGGGCCTAGCGTCGTCTGCTTGGATGCCTTATCGTGCCACCCGGTAGTTGCATAGTCTGAATTTGTGAAAAATCCCCAGGCGGGTACGTTAGTGACATGGCAGCGCTGTGGGGTCATATCCGGGGGGCCATGCCGCTGCAAAGCCCTTGGCGAGTAGCAGTGGCATGGACCACGATGGGGACGAAAAGTCGCAACGAACGTTCGTGCTTTTCAACCGTCGAAACGGTGCGCCAACCGTATGCCAAGCTGCTGCGAAAT
>CAVRAR010000004.1:0-150419 GCA_963719005.1 uncultured Planctomycetia bacterium | reverse complement strand
GGCCAGGAACGCCCGCAACGTGAACTCGCCCGGCCCGGCCAATGGCCGCCGGCGGCACAGACGGCCCGCAACACCATTTGCAGTAGCGGCGGCGAGCCGATCGTGTGAATTTCGGCGACCGGCTCGCCGGTGTAACTTCGCACTTGTGGTGCAGTCGTCTCGCCTGCGATCGAATTCGCAGTGCGGGACGTCCGCACCACAAATACAGATCGCAGGGAATGGGCGAATGAATTTAGGCGATGTGTAACGAGCCGGGGAGCGCGAGGGGAGGGTTGTCGGGAAGCGATTGGTCGCTAGTTCTGCGTGCGAAGCCGCAAGCGGCTTGTTCGTCGGAATAAGCCGGCGACGCATTCCATCGCCCTTGGCCCGCTGATGCGCACGATGCCGCGTGCCGCGCCTCCCGGCGGCGAGGCGATCGCGGCGATGGTGTCGTCGAGGGAAAACATAGGGGGATTGCTGATTGATGATTGTTGATTGACGACCGGATCAAATTCTTTATCAACAATCATCAATCAACAATCAGCAATCTCCTCTACTTCTTTTTCTTCTTGTTGCGGCGGCGGCCTCCGCTCGCTCCCTGCCTTCACCTCGGCCCTGGTTTCCGCGCTGCCGGCGGCGACGGGTGTGGCCTTTGGCAGGAAGCGGCGTTCGGCCAGGCCCCACAGGCTCGATGCGATGAAGTAGATGCACAATCCGCTGGCCACCTTGAAGAACAGCACGCCCATGAAGATCATCATGTACTGCATCATCTTCTGCGGCAGCGGCGGCCTGCGGGTCGGTGGCCGGCGGCATGAACATCTTCTGCTGCACGATGAACAGCACGATGGTCAAGATCGGCAGGAGATTGAAGTACGGCCCCAGCGCGAATATGCGCACCCCTTCGTTAAGAACCATCGGCGCATCCGCAGAGCCGCCCCAATCGAAGAGCATGTCGGGGGCGGCCAGGTTCGAGCACCAGCGGATCGAATGCGTGAACAGCGGGGCGTCGCGCAGCTCGATGGCGACCATCAGCGAGCGGTACAGCCCGATGAACACCGGCATCTGAATGAAAATCGGCAGGCAGCCGGCCAGCGGATTGTAGTTGTGCTTGCGGAACAATTCCTGCTGGGCCTTGGCGCGGGCTTCGGAGTTGCCCTTGTGCTTCTCCTGGAGTTTCTTGATCTCCGGCTGCAACATCTGCATCTTCTGCGCCCGGCGGCCTGCTTGAGGCTCAACGGGAACATGCAGCCGCGGACCAGCACCGTCAGCAGGATGATCGCCAGCCCGTAGTTGCCGCACCACGCGTAGAAGAAGTGCAGGATGTGCGTCAGCGGCACGGCGACCCATTCATAGATCGGCCAGCCGAAGTAGATCAACTCGCCCAGACCGTAGGGCTCCACGACGGCGGCCTTCTTCGGGCCGGCGAAGAACTTGAACTTGTGCGTGATCGTCTCGCCCGGCTTCAATTCCTTCGCGGTGCTGACCAGCCGGCACGACGTGTTCGTCAGCTTCGGCTGTTTCGGATCGACCTTGCCGACGCGGATCGGCATCAGCTCGTCGAACCAGAACCTCCTCCGGGTTCTTGCGTTCGGGCATGAGCACGGCGGAGAAATACTGGGCATCGACGCCGATGAACGTCAGCATCCGGTCGGGCGGCGTGTCGGGCCGCACCGTGAGATCCTTGTCGCTGGCGATCTTCAGCGCGTCTTCCATCTCCGGCGTCTGGCCGCCCATCGAAATGATGAAGTCGCGGAGCCCGATCCGCCGCAGCGCGTCACTCGGCTTGCGTACCAAGCGCCTTCGGTGGGCAGGCCGTTGGGGCCGTCGAGCCGGTAGGCCACCTTGTGCGACTCGCCGGCTCTCGAAATGTTGCGAATCTCGATCTCGAATTCCAGATGATACCCTTGATAATTCTCGTCTTTCTGCGATTCCGCGGGCACCTCGGCCAGGCGATAGGTCTTGGTGATTTCCAGGCCCTTTTCCGGCAGCGTGTAACGGAACTTCACGACGTTCTTGTCGCCGGTCGGCACGACGTCCAGTTGGCCGTGCGCAGGTTCACGCCCGCAAGTTCGCGGCCGATCAGGCCGAGATGCCGCTTGTCCTTCAGTTGCGGTTCCTCGACGTCCGATTCCTTCTTTCTATCCTTGTCTTCCGCGTCCCACTTGGACTTCTCCGCTTTTTCGTCGTCGCTGATCTTCTGGTCGTCGAACTGCTGCAACGTCAGCAGCATGGAGAGCGGGTCGTCGTCCTCGGGCTTGATCACTTCCAGCGGAATGCGGGTGAGCGTCGCCGATGCATCCATCTGCTTGCCGTCGCGCACGAAAGCGATTTGGACCTTCTGGCCGGGGCTGTGTCTTGGCCAGCAGCGCTTCGAGCGACGCGATATCGGTGACGTCGCTGCCGTTGAACGACTGTGATCACGTCGCCGGGCTTGAGGCCGGCCTTGGCGGCGGGCGTGCCCGGTCCGACCACTTGAACCCGGCAGCCCTTTCCCGCGGCGCGCGGATCCATCACCAGATGGCCCAGATAGCCGTTGCGATGGTCGATGTCGCAATAGATTGGGACTGTTCAGCTCGATCCGCGCCACGGCCGCTCCCTTGTTGGTCAAAGTGACCAACATGCGATACGGGTCTTCGGGATCGGCCGAGCCGAGCGTGATCCATTGCTCGGGCTCTGCGGGCTGGGGATTGGCTTTGATGACCGGCCCGGGCTTCTTCGGCTTCTCGGCCGGCTTGGCGGCGGGCTGTTTGGCCGCCGGCTTGGGCTGCGCCTTACTCTTCTCGGCAGTCTTGCCGCCGCCCTTCTCGCCCTCCTTCGCCGCAACCTGCTTTTGCGGCTGCTTGGGCAGGGACGGCATGGGCATCAGCCACGAATAAAGCAACAGGATGCCGAACGAAAGGACGAGAAACAGGACGAAACGGCGTTCCATTCACGTATCCTATTGTGCTCGCGGCGGCGCTGGCGGGCTATCGCCCGTCGCGAAGCCGGTCGCCGAGGAAATTGTCCAGATCGGGAATGTCGTAGATTTTCGAGATCGTCTTCTCGAACGGATACTCCACGCGGCGAAACCGCACCAGCTCGTCTTCCAGCACGACGTAACAGGCGCGCGGGTCGCCGTCGCGGGGTTGCCCGACCGAACCGACGTTGATCATCGCCTTGCTGCGGTCCAGGCGATACTCGTTGTTCAGTTCCTCGGGGCTGAAGAAATTGAAGCTCTCGGTGAACACTCCCGGCACGTGGGTATGGCCCTGAAAAGCGTATTGCTGAACCAGCGCGAAGATCTTTTCCAGCTTCCGCTTGTTGTAGATGTCTTCGGGAAAGACGTATTCGTTCAGCGGGTTGCGGGCGGAGCCGTGGACGAACAGCAGGTTCTCTTCGGTGCGGCTGCGCGGCAGCTCGCCGAGGAAATCCCAGCGGCGCTGCCGCATGGCCGGCGTGCCGGGGCCCTCCTCCAATTGGGTTCGCGTCCAGAAGATCGCCCTCTCGGCGCCGGAATTGAAGCCTTCGGGATCGAACAGCGCCCCTTGATCGTGATTGCCCAGCAAACAGACCTGGCACTTCATGATCTCGTCGATCACTTCGCGAGGGTTGGGACCGTAACCGACCAGATCGCCGAGACAATAAATCTCGGTAATGCCTTGGTCTCGAATATCGGCCAACACCGCCTCAAGGGCCTCGATGTTGCTATGGATGTCGCTGATGAGGGCTCGTTTCACGCTCTTGGGCTTTCAGACGTATTTCTTCACAACCTTGCAGCGGGCAAGGGGGGAAGGCTGATCGGGCGGACGCACAAACAACAGTCTATTGCGACGTGTTGGGCGGGTCAAGTGGGATGCCTCTTGTGGAACAACCGCGAATCGGCCATGCTGGGTCGAAAAGGTAGCGTGCTATGCGTATTCTCGCGCTGGAAACCACCGACAAAATCGGCAGCGTGGCCGCGATAGCCGACGATAACCTATTGGCGGAGTTGATGTTAGACCACAGCCAACGCAGCGCCCAGTCGTTGCTCCCCGCGGTCCACTCCCTGCTGGGGCAAGTCGGCTGGCTGCCCGCCGACGTGCAGTTGGTCGCCGTTTCCATCGGCCCGGGCTCCTTCACCGGGCTGCGGGTCGGCGTGACCGCCGCCAAGGTGTTCGCCTACGCCGTCGGCGCCGAGGTCTTGGGCGTCAACACGCTGGAAGCCATCGCCGCCAACTGCCTCGACACCCAGCACAACGAAGTCTCGGTCGTCATCGACGCCCAACGCGGCGAGGTTGTCGTGCAGTCGTTCGTTCGCCAGGCCGACGGCTGGTTCCAGCCCGCCGGCCCCGAGGAACTCCTGGACGCCGACGTCTGGCTGGCTCGGCTGCAAGCAGTGGGCAGTGGGCAGTGGGCAGCCGGCAGTGGGCGGGGTGAGTCCCCAATCTCCGATCCCCAATCCCCAATCCCTAATCCCTCCGTTGTCACCGGCCCCGGCCTCGTCCGACTGCTCGACCGCCTGCCGCCGGGCGTTGTGGCGCTGGACGAAAGCTTTTGGCGTCCGCGGGCGGCGGTCGTCGTGCGATTGGCGGCTCGACATTATGCCCAGGGACGCCGCGACGACCTCTGGAAACTTGTTCCCCGCTATTATCGCCGCAGCGCGGCGGAAGAAAAATGGGACGCAAGGGGACTGTCCTCTGCCCCTCGCCCGCATCGTAGGGCGGACTTTAGTCCGCCAAGCCGGTACGAGGCGGATTGAAATCCGCCCTACAGCAGTTGGTCAACTGATTTTGTTACGGCTCCCTGGCGTCACAAAAACGGCCAACCCATGACGAACACGCAAATCCACGAATCGCTCTCGCGCGCCGACCGGGAAAAACGCTGGGTGGCCATGTCGTCGTTGGCCGCGGCCTTCCTGCTGACCGGCACGAAGCTCGGCATCGGCCTCTGGACCAACAGCTTGGGCATTCTCTCCGAGGCCCTGCATTCGGGGCTCGACCTGGTGGCCGCCGCCGTGACGCTCTGGGCCGTGCGCGTCTCCAGCCGGCCCGCCGATCGCGAGCACACCTACGGCCACGGGAAGATCGAGAACCTCTCGGCCCTTTTCGAGACCGTGCTGCTGTTGGTCACCTGCCTATGGATCATCCACGAAGCGGCGCAGCGGCTCTTCTTCCACAAGCCGTTCGATTTGACGATCAACGCCTGGGCGTTTGTCGTCGTGGTCCTTTCGATCGTCGTCGATCTCTCCCGTTCCCGCGCGCTGAAGAAGGCCGCCGACAAATTCTCCAGCCAGGCGCTCGAGGCCGACGCCCTGCATTTTTCGACCGACATCTGGTCGTCCCTGGTCGTGCTGTTCGGCTTGTGCGGCGTTCGCGTGGGCGAGATGCTCGGAATCGACTGGCTGAAGCAGGCCGACGCGGTGGCCGCCCTCGGCGTGGCGGTAATCGTCATTTGGGTCAGCATGAAGCTCGGCAAGAAGTCGGTCGATGATCTGTTGGACACCGTGCCGGCGAAATTGCAGGAGCAGGTTTTCGCCGCCGCCCGGCAAGTCTCCGGCGTCGAGGACGTCACTCGATTGCGAGTGCGCCGCAGCGGGCCGGAAATCTTCGCCGACGTCACGCTCACCGTCGGCCGCGGCGCGGCGTTCGAGCGGGCGCACGACATCGCCCACGAGGTCGAGGCCGCGGTCGCCGTGGTGCTGCCGAAGGCCGACGTAGTGGTTCACGTCGAGCCCACCGTTCCGGGCGAGGAGGACGTTACCACCGTCGTGCGTTTGCTGGCGGCGCGGCATGGCCTCGGGGCGCACGGCATTCGCATCTACGAGGAGAATCGGCAGCGCTGGCTGGAACTGCACCTGGAGGTCAGCGAGTCGCTGCTGCTGGACGAGGCGCATCGCCAGGCGACGGAGTTCGAGCGGGCGCTGCGCAAAAGCCTTCCCGGCGTGACGCGAATCATCACCCACATCGAGCCCACCGGCGACGCCGTCGCCACGATTCGCGGCGAGCCTGCCGGGCAGTCGGAGGTGCAAAAGGCGATCGCCGATTTCCTCCGCGACTATCCGCTGCCGGTCAAGCCGCACGACATCAAGGCCCAACACGCCGGCGGCGAGTTGGCCGTCTCCTTCCATTGCACGCTGGATGCCTCGACGGCGATCACCGAAGCCCACGATTTGACCGTGCGGTTGGAGGAGTATCTCCGCGCCCATGTGCCAGGGCTAGGGCGGGTGGCGATTCACGTCGAGCCGAACAAGGAGAAGCAGGGATAGATGGGCAGAAATGGAGAGACGAAGGACATGAGAACCGCAGGGCAGCTCTTGATCTTTCTTGGGATAGTCACCGGCCTTGACTGTCTTGGAATGTTGTTACCTTCGCCGAACGTAACGTCTACCTGCGCCACCCTCCTCTCGATTGCCCTTATAGTCGTGGGCGCTGTGTTGATCCGCAGATCAAAGCCGAAATCCTGCTGTTCTCTATAGAAACTCAACTCTTCCGACCATTTCCTCGGGCGTAAGCGCCTCGTAGATCAGAATCAACCCGCGTATGATCTCGCGGGTCGAGAGGACTTGGCGGTGGCAGATGACGACACCGGAGTGAGTGAAGTTGACGGCGGCTATGCGAAGGAAATCGGCGTCATCGGTGACAGTAACTCGCTGTTGCGACTTTGCGTACTCGAACTGAGAGTCGTCGTTTGCCGTGCGTAGCCCGGCATCGGCCGTCGTCGTCGCGTCAATGCCGTGTCGGCGCAGCGCGGCCGCAATGTCGGGATCCATGTGCTCGTCGAAGTGGAAGCGAATCCGTTCAGCCACCGCTTAGCGTCCCGAGTTTCGCCTGAAGCTGCGAGGGCGTCGCCGCGCGCAGCGCCTCAATCGCCACGTCTTCCTCCTGCATCGCCTGATCGATCTCTGCTCGATGGTCGTAATAGTACGTCATCGCGGCGTGAAGGGCGGCAAGGGGAATGTCGTAATGGCCGGCAATCTGTTCGAGGGACTGACCAAGCCGCAAGTGCATCAGCGTCACGTCGCTGACGGTGATTCGGGTGCCAATGATGCAGGGCTTCCCGCCGCGGATGCCCGCGTCCACCTCGATGTGCCGGTCGAGAGCGATTTGCATAGCCTGATCCTTTATCCTCCTCTCTATTCTACCACCTTGCCCCTCGTTCTGTAAAGCCTTGTCTTGCCATGCCTTATGCCGTAGAATAGCCGCTTTCACGCGCACTTCCCGGAGCGACAAATATGCCGCAAATCCTCGTTACTTATGCCTTACCCTACGCAAACGGCCATGCGCACATAGGACATCTCGTCGGAACCATACAGACTGACATCTGGGTTCGGTTCCAAAAACTCCGCGGGCGGCAGTGCATCTACATCTGCGGCGACGACACTCACGGCACCGCCGTCATGATCCGTGCGCGGCAGGAAGGCGTTTCCGAGGAGCAGTGGATCGCCGAGATGCAGCAGTCCCACGTGAAAGACTTCGCCGGCTTCGACATCGAGTTCGATAACTACGGCAGCACCAACAGCCCCGAATCGCGAGAAGCCTGCGACGAGATTTGGGCGGAAATCCGCAAGGCGGGACTGGTCGAGGAGCGAGAGGTTACGCAACTCTATGATGCCCAGGCCGGCACCTTTCTGGCTGATCGGTTCGTCAAAGGAACCTGCCCGAAGTGCAAGTCGCCGGGCCAGTACGGCGACAGTTGCGACAAGTGCGGCTCGCATTATAGCCCGATCGAACTGATCGATCCGGTCAGCACGCTATCGGACACGACGCCGGAAATCCGTCAGGCCGATCATCTGTTCATCAATATCGAGAAGCTGCACGGATTCCTCGAAGAGTGGTCGCAGCATGACGAACATCTCCAGCCCGAAATCGCCAATTACCTGAAGGGGCATTTTCTCTGCGACCCGCTGCACGACTGGGACGTCTCGCGGCCCGCCCCGTACTTCGGCTTCGAGATTCCCGACAGTCCCGGCAACTATTGGTACGTCTGGTTCGACGCCCCCATCGGTTACATCGGTTCGACAAAGCAATGGTGCGACAAGCACGGAGAAAACCTCGACGATTGGTGGCGCAACGAAGAGAAAACGGTCATCCACCACTTCATCGGCAAGGACATCACCTATTTCCACACGCTCTTTTGGCCGGCCATGCTGAAGACCGCCGGATTGAGCCTGCCCGAGAAGGTTCACATCCACGGCTTCCTGACCGTCGGCGGCGAGAAGATGTCGAAGAGCAAGGGGACGTTCATCCGGGCGTCAACCTACCTCGAGCATCTCGACCCGGCATACCTGCGATACTACTACGCCTCGAAACTGTCGGACGGCGTTGACGACATCGACCTGAACTTCGAGGACTTTATCAGTAAAGTCGATTCGGATTTGGTCGGCAAAGTCGTGAACATCGCGAGCCGCACGGCGCGACTTTGAAAATTCCGCCATTTTCCCCGACCGAAAACTGTTCTCTGACCTGACTTTGCTGAAAGTTGCCGATCCGGCAGATTTGTTCAACAAAGCGGTGGTGGACGGCGAGACAATTGCGGACGCGTATGAGCAATGCGACTACAGCCGCGCAATGCGCCTGATCATGGCCGCAGCGGATCGCGCTAACAGGTACATTGACGAACGTAAGCCGTGGGAGGCGGCCAAACGGGCTTACGATCTTAACACGGCTTATCATGCACAAGCCGTGTGTACCGTTGCCCTGAACCTCTTCCGTCAACTGGCAATTTACCTAGCTCCAGTCTTGCCACGTTTAGCGAAACAGACCGGCGAACTGCTCGGCGATCCGATCACCAGTTGGGAGCAAGCGAAGCAGCCGCTCCTGGGTACGCCAGTCGGAAAATTCTCGCACATGATGAAGCGGGTCGATCCGAAACAGGTCGAGGCAATGGTGGCCGCCAGCGCCGAGCCGGCCGAGGCCGAAACCTCCGCCGAAACGATCCCCTTCGACAGCGACGCCGCGCTGCTGGCCGAGCCCCTGACCGAAACCGTCAGCTTCGACGATTTCGCCAAGGTCGATCTCCGCGTGGTCCGCGTGATCGAAGCCGAGGACGTGCCGGGCGCGCAAAAACTGCTGAAACTCACGGTCGGCCTCGGCGGCGACAACCACCGCACCGTCTTCGCCGGCATCAAGGGCGTCTACAAGCCCGAAGACCTGGTCGGCCGGCTGGTGATCTGCGTCGCCAATCTCGCCGCGCGGAAGATGAAGTTCGGCCTCAGCGAAGGCATGATCGTCGCCGCCGGCGGCGGAGGCGGCGAAATCTACCTCCTCAGCCCCGATGATGGGGCAAAGCCGGGGCAAAGAGTGCATTAGAATGATGAATTGTGAATGGTGAATGATGAGTGGGCAATTCATCACTCATCATTCAGCATTCATCATTTCCTCGCCGGCCGCGCCACTTCGTTGCTGTGCTCGCCGATCCACTGCTCCAACTCCGTCCAATCGACCGGCGGCAGATTCGAGCGATCGGGGCGGAGTTTTCGAGCTTCCTTGACGTAGACGTGGACGATTTCATCGGCTGGCTTGTCGGTATTCCAGTGCAAGAGGATGCGGATGCAACGGCGAAGCGAGCCGGGCACGTCCAACTCGTGCGTGCACATCAACGCCACGTCGAACCAGCCCAACTGCCGGGCCGCCAACGCCGGAAACTCCGCGTCGAGGTCCGTCGTCGTCGAGAAGATCGCGCTGGCGACGTCCTCCGGCTCGATGCCGTTCTGGCGGATTATCAGCGCCAGCAATTGGCGGGTCGCCTTCAGAATTTCCTCGGGACTGTTGTTGTCGGCGGTCGTAGCGCCTCGAATTCCCCGGCATGGCATGGTTCTCTCCTCCTACTTCGCTTTCGCCCGCACCTGCTCCTTGATTCGCTGAATATGCCCGCGGCCCAGGGCCTTCACCTCGCAACCCAGCTCGAAGTAGCGGCGAATCTTCTCGTCGGAAAGGATGCCGAAACAGTCGATCACCGCCAGCGGCCCGCCGGCCCACTCGACGATCTGATCGGGGTCGAGACCGAGGTAGTGCTCGTGCGGCACGGCCAAAATCACCGCCTCGGCGCGGCTGAGCGCCGCGGCCAGGTCTTTCTGAACCCGGATGTCCTTCAAGCCTTCCTGGTTGTGGAAGAATCGCGACCACGAATGGCCGGGCGCGGGGTAGACCTCCTGCTGCTCCAACTCGAACCAGTGATCGAGGTACGGATCGTGCACGCGCATCTCGGCGCCCATCTCGGTGAGCTTGCGCACGACCATTTCCGAACCGCTGTAGCGGGTGTCGCCCACGTCCTGGCGGTAGCTGGCGCCGCAGATCAGCACGTCCGCGCCGGCGATGTAGCGGCCCATGTTCCGCAGGGCGTCGCGCACCAGCTCGGCGACGTGCAACGCGCGGGTGTCGTTGATGTCAACGGCCGTCGGGCTGATCTTGAACACTTCGTCGCCGTCCTCGAACCCCAGAATGTGCTTGTAGGCCCAATAGCCCAGGCCGGCGTCCTTCGGCAGGCAGTAGCCGCCGATGCCGGGGCCGGGGAAAATCATGTTGCTGTGCGTCGGCCGCATCTTGATCGCCTTGATGACCTTGATCAGATCGACCCCGTTCCGCTCGGCGAAGAGGCTCCACTCGTTCAGGAACGCCAGGATCGTCGCCCGATACGAGTTCTCGACGATCTTCGTCGTCTCCGACTCGATCGGCCGATCCATCACCGTCAGCGGAAATTGCTCGGTGTTCAGCACTTCGCGGAGGAACTTCTCGACCCGCGTGCGGGCTTCGGCGTTGCAACCGGAACAGACGCGCCAGAAATCGCGGATCGACGAAACGTATTCGCGGCCGGGCATCACGCGCTCGAAGCTATGCGAAAGAAGCGGCTCGGTCTCGATGCCGCGCGCGGCGAACGCCTTCTTCATGATCGGCCACGCGACGAACTCGGTGGTGCCGGGGGCAACCGTGGTTTCGATCAGCGTCAGGCAGTGCGGCGGCACGTTCTGCCCGATCGTCCGCATGGTGGCTTCCAGCGCGCTCATCTCGGCCTCGCCCGTACGCATCTTGCCGAGATCGTGCTTCGTGTAGTCGCATTGCACGTCGACCACCACGCAGTCGGCCAGCTTCAAGCAATCGCTGTTGAACGTGGCCACCAGCGTCTTCTTTTCCTTCACGCAGCGGGCGATCATCGGATCGACCTCGGGATCCTCCGCCTTCACCGGCGACTCGCCGCGATTGAGCATCGGAATCTTCCAATAGCTGCGCGGGCTGGGACGCTGGCTGCCGATTACGAATTTGCTCGGCTTGCCGGTCTTCTTATCGACCGTGTCGGCGATGATCGCGGCCATGACCGCGCCGACGAAGCCGACGCCCATCACCACCACCACCTCTTTGCCCTCGCGCCGCGCCTGATCGGCCAGCGTCTGAATCCGCGAAAACTCCTTTGCATATTCGGCCTCGGGGGGGATGGGAAATCTTTCGCCGGCAGGGTTGACGGAATACGCGGTCATGAAACGGCTCCTAAAGAATCGGAAAAACTGGGGAGGAATAACCCGCTAATACAAGCGATTCTCACCGCTTGGTCAATCATACCCCAAAAAACGACGGGCGGATAAGGGCTATGCCGCCATAAGAGCGGGATTTCTTGAGCCACGCAGGAAGGAGGCATCCTTACTTATTACCGCAGCCGCCGGTGGCCGGCCGATTGGCATTCCCGCGCCACCTGGGCGATTCCGGCCAGCGTCAGGTTCGGCACGTGCCGCGTTGTGCCGTCGAGCAGTTCCGCGACCGCGGGACCGGCGCCGCCGGTGAGAAAAACCTGCGGCCGGCCGCCTGCGGTTTCGCAAAGCCGTTCGATCAATTGCCGGATCGCCCCGACCGCTCCCCAGAATAACCCCGATTTCATGGCCGACTCCGTCGAATCGCCCAAGGCCGGAGGGGGCGCGGCCAATTCCGAAACGTCGACCGACGGCAGCAAATCGGTGAAGTGGTGCAGCGCACGGGCTGACATCTGAATGCCCGGCAGAATCGCCCCGCCCAGAAACGCCCCATCGGCCGACACCAGATCGACCGTGATGGCCGTGCCGACGTCCACGATCACTGCCGAGCGGCCGGCATCGCGGAGCCGATTGACCGCCACGACGTCGACCAACCGGTCGATGCCGACCATGTCCGGCCGTTCGAGCCGCACGACAAGGGGCAAGTCGCCCGAAGCTAACAGCACGGCGCAATCAGCAGGGCGATGCTCATGCAGCCAGTCGATCAGCCGCGTGGCCGCGGGACGATTCACACTGGCGATCCACCATGTCAGGTGGGGCAGATACTCCTGCCTGCCAGACTGAGCGGAACTCGCGGGGCCAACAAGAATGTCTGCCCCACCGTGACTCACGTCGTCGCACGCTGCGCCGGCCAGCCAATCGCAGATCCGATCAAGTTCCGGTTCCTTGCCCAACAACGGCAACGTCCGCCGCGGTTCGAGAAGCCCAGCCGCACAATCATCCTTGAAGAGCCCGAGTTTGATCCGGGCGTTTCCAATGTCGGCTGCGATAAACAAATGGTCTGGCATGAGTTCAACAGCAGGAACTACCTCCGTTCCCGCCAGACGTAAACCAGCAGCCCAAGCAGGCCGGCGGCCAACAGCGCCAGCGTTCCGGGCTCGGGCACCGGGGACATGGCGGCGGAGGAGGCGGGCAACATGCCGCTGATCGGCGCCATTGAACCGGTATTCACGATCATCAGGTCTCGGTCCAGACCGTCAACCCGGCCGTCCCGATTCGCATCGCCCTGCTGCCACGTCGTGCCACTGAAGGCGTTGGCAGTCCAAATCGACCGGTCGAGATTGTCCACCACACCGTCCAGGTTGAAATCGCCCGGATACGTGGCCATTACGGTCACCGTGTGCGTCGCCAGGTTGTCCAAACACCCTAGCGTCAGCCCCATCGCCGTCGCCGTCGTGTCCCGCAACTGGCCGACGTCCCACTGGCCGTTGTCGTAACTGGCGTTTAGCAAGCCCTGGATCGTCGCCACCGGGTCGGCGCCGCCGGCGTAGTCAAAAACGATCTTGCCCGCCTGGATGTCGGCGCCGCCAAGGTTCAATATGCAGTTCTGGGCGCTTAGCCCCAGTTCGAGCGTCCCGCCCGCCACGATCGTGCGGCCGGCGTAATTGTTCGCCCCCGAGAGACTCAGGCGGTTCGTGCCGTATTTGATCAGCCCGCCGTTGCCGCCGATATTGCCGCCGAAACTCGTGTCGTCGGAACGGTAGAAGGCCAACGTGCCGCTGCTGATCGTCACATTTCCGGCAATGCTCCCCGACGCGCCGCCGGCGCCGATCGTCAACGTGCCGCCGTTGATCGTCGTTCCGCCGCCATAGGTGTTTGTGCCGGTGAGCGTCAGCGCGTTCGTTCCCTGCTTGACAAAACTGCCGGCGGCGCCGGAGATGTTGCCGCCGAAGCTTACATTGTCGGAACGCGAGAAGGCCAGCGTGCCGCTGCTGATCGCCACGTTTCCGGCAATACTTCCCGACGCGCCGCCGCCGCCGATCGTCAACGTGCCGCCGTTGATCGTCGTTCCGCCGCCGTAGTTGTTCGTGCCGGTCAGCGTCAAACCGCCGGGGCCCTGCTGCACCAAGCTGCCCGACGCCCCGGATATGGTTCCGGCGAAAGTCACACCATCGGAACGCGCGAAAGCCAGCACGCTGTTGTCGGTAACGTTGCCTTGCAGCGTGCCGGTCGTCCCGCCGCCGCCGATTTGCAGCGTGCCGCCGCCGATCGTCGTGGTGACCGACGCGCTCAGGTTGTTGTTGCCGGAAAGTATGAATTTCGACGAGC
The DNA here is from genome assembly GCA_963719005.1 of uncultured Planctomycetia bacterium. Classification (GTDB taxonomy): domain Bacteria; phylum Planctomycetota; class Planctomycetia; order Pirellulales; family Thermoguttaceae. Next base: position 136,696 of record CAVRAR010000004.1, on the reverse strand, counting down.
CGCTCTTCGTCAAACTGATCGAGCCGCTAAGCTGACCGGCGTACGTCGTGTCGGACGTCGGCGACACGGTCAACGTGCAGGCTCCCGAGCTGGTCACCAGGTCGGACGCCGGCACGAGGCTCGTGAGGCCGGCGATCGACTGCGAATAGCCGTTCAAGTTCAGCGTGCCGGCGTTGAGCGTGAAGGTGCTTGCGCTGGGCAGGTTGTTGGCTTTCGTCGGCTTGACGGCGCCGTTGGCGATCGTTGCCCCGCCCGCCCAGGAGTTTGCGCTGCCGCTTAAAACCGTCATGCCGTTGGAAAACGTCACGCCCGAATTGCCGCTAACGCTGAGGTTGCCCGTCAAGGTAATGGTATTGCTGCTGACGCCGTTGATCGTCAACGCGCCGCTGCCCATGCTTCCGCTGATCCCATTGTTCAGCGTCATCGAACCGCCGCTGCTGCGGATTTCGGCCGCGCCGCTGCAAGTGACGGTGCCGCTACACGTGCCGTTTCCCGTCATCTGGTTCAAGATGCCGCCGCCGCTGATGGTAAACGACCTGGCGGTCGTGCCGGCGTAGTTGACATTGAGTTGCCCGCCGCCGATCGCCACGGCGCTCGTGGCGGTGCCCAGCGCCAGGGCGGCGTTGATGGTCAACTGCCCCTGATTGATCGCGACGCTGCCGCCGAAATTGGGATTGGCCCCGCCGAGCACGACGGCGCCCTGGTCGTTCTTCTGCAGCGCGCCGTTGCCGGTAAAGGTGCCGCCGTAGGTGGCGGTGATACCGCTGGGCGGCGCCAAACTTAGCAGCCCGGCGTTCACGGTGATTGTGGCGGGGTAATTCGAGGTGGCGCCGCTTAGGGTGAGCGTGCCGGCGCCGTTCTTGATCAGGTTGCCCGGCGCGTTGCCACTAACGGTGTTGAGGATGCCGCCGCCGTCGATCGGCCCGCCGATGATCGTAGTGCCGCCGCCGTCAATCGTCAAATTGCTGATGATGGTATGGAGCGCGCCGCTGACGTTGAGGGTCTTGCCGCTGGCGGTAGTCCACGTTTGCGGTGCGCCGACCGTCACCGGCACGTTGATCGCCGCGCTCTCGTTCGCCTGGATGCCCCCCGCCGTGACCGTCAGGGCGCCGTTGCTGCCGTTGTTCAGCGTGTAATCGCTCGTGCCGGTGGTCACGGTGCCGAAGGTCAGTTGGTGGGCAATGACGGTGTTAATGATGGAGACGGTTCGATTGCTGGCGCTGCCGTCGAAGGTGGCCCAGGTTTCTTGATTCACCCATCTCGCATTGTCGGAGAAATTATAGTAGCCAGACCCGATCACGGTCGTCCAGGTCGGGCCGTTCGAGCCGGTGCCAGTCCAGGTTACCGACTTCATCGCGCCGGTGTAATAAACGGCGCCGGTGATGGCGCTAATGTCGCTATGGACTTCAATGTTATTGTAGGGGATATAGTAGTAGCCGGTTCCATTCACTCCACCCCCGCCCCAGCTATTCTTGATGATCCAATATCCGCCGCAATGGTTCGCCATATTCGGGTCGTTGACGTAACCGACCAGCGATACCTCGTGGTCCATCGCGCTGGTCGTCCCGCCGGTATACCCCTCCACGGCCGCCAAAGAATCGAACAAGTCGCCCGTGCTGTTGACGTCTCCCTGGCAGCCAACTTCCAATGGCCCGTACTTCTTTAAGTAAGCCTTCATCGTGGCGGTGGTGGCGGCGCCGACGCCCCCGGTGAAATCGTTCGAATTGGAGGTGCTCTTCCAAACGCGGTTCTGCCAATCTGGAAGATATTGGCTGAATGGCCAATAGGGAGCTATGCCGGTGTCAGGGCTGGACGGTTGATACGGACAATCGCTTTCCGACACCACGCCGTGCGTGGTGAAATAGTTCAAGACGGAAGTGCCCCAACCCCCGCCGGTACTCCCCATGTCCGGATTCGTTTCCCAACAGATTTGCTGCTCGGAAACGTCGGGAACGAAGCTGGTGTCGTTACGGGTAAGCATGTACTTCGCCTCAAGGCAGGCACACGAGGAAAAATCCCAGCACGTCCCGCCAAACTGGCTCTTTATCGTCGAGTTCCAGTTCTGCCCGTTGACGCTTTGCCAGTCGAAGCTGTCGGCCAATGCACTTTGCGACGACAAACACGCGCCCATCGTCAAAAGCACAGTTGTGGAAAAAGTCCCATAAAACAATGACATGCAGCGTCGCATAAGTGAAACTCCATTCCGAAAGAAACAGGTGGCAAAAAACTCAACGATTATTCAACTGATATCACGGCACACACACGAAGACACTCGCCTCACGATCTTTATTGCCTCCACCCTCGCAATCAGAAATTACTTTCGTTTCCGCCAGACGTAAACCAGCAGCCCCAACAGGGCGGCGGCCAAGAGCGAGAGCGTGCCGGGCTCGGGCACCGACGATAGACCTGAGACGGCCGGCAATATGCCCGTAATCTGCGGCAGACCGACGCTCGCAAACAAGAGGTCGCGATCCAGCCCGTCCACGACGCCGTCATGGTTCGCGTCCCCCTGCTGCCACGCCGTCCCGCTAAAGGCGTTCGCAAACCAAATCGCCTTGTCCTGATCGTCCACCACCCCGTCCAAGTTGAAATCGCCCGGATACGTCGCCATCACCTTCACCTGGTCCGTCGCGGTGTCGTCGATGCACCCCAACGTCAGCCCCGTCGCCAACGCCGTCGAATCGCGGAACTGACCGACGTCCCAGTGGCCGCCGTCGTAACTCGCCGTCAACAACCCGGCGATCGTCGCCATCGGATCCGAAGACCCGGCATAGTCGAACACCATCATTCCAGACTGGATGTCGGCGCCGCCGACGTTCAACACCGCACCCTGGGCGGCAGAACCGAGTTGCAGCACTCCGCCGTTGAGCGTCGTTCGGCCCGTGTACGAGTTCGCGCCGGTGAGCACCGCCAACGTCGCACCCGTCTTCGTCAAGCCGATGCCGCTGCCGGCAAGATTCGCGTCCACCCGACCGCCGCGAACGTCATAGGCCGCGTTGCTGGTCAATGTGCCCGTGCCCGTGACCGTGCCGCCGCCGATCTGGAACGCCCCGATCGACGCGGAAAGCCCGCCGATCTTCAGCGTGCCGCCGTTGATCGTGTACGGACAGGGCGTGATCGCCGCCGGGGAAGTCGGACCGGTCGGACCGCTCGGGTAGGCCAGCGGCGTGCCGGGCAACACCGTGGCGCCGCTGTAATCGAGCGTGCCGGCGTTGACCGTCAGACCGCCGGTGTAGTTGCCGCAGTGCGACCCGATCAGCGTCAACGTGCCCGGCCCGCCCTTGACCAACGCCAGCAGGCCGGTGCTGGCGCCGTTGGCGGCGAGATCGCCGTTGCGAATGTAGCCGTTGTACGAACAGTCGCTGCTGTTGTTGATCGTCAGCGTCCCCAGGTTCGCAATGCCCGTCTCCTGCTCGGCGTTCTCGATCACCCCGGTGCTGGTGATATCGCCGATCCCCGCCACCGTCTGATTGTTGCCCAGCAATTCAAAATAGGCGGAGAAGCCGCGGAGAGGCAGGAAAGTCAGCGTGGCCGAGGAGGCGATTTGCTCGCTGCCGTTGAGGATCAGGTACGTGTTGCCGGTGTTGAGGGTGAGCGCCGTGGTGAGGGTCAAGTCGCCGGGAATGGCGATCGCCCCGCCCGTCTTCTGCAAGTACACCTTGCCGCGGTTGATCGTCGTGCCGCCGCCGTAATCGTTGCTTGTCGCTCCGGCGAGCGCGATTGCGCCGTATTCGTCGGCCAGCGTCGGCGCCGACTTGCCGAGCACCAGGCCGCCGGGGCCGGTGATCTTGCCGCTGAGGGTGAGCATTCCGTTGCCGTAGTAGTTGCCGACGTCGCTGCTGGCCGCCAGCGTGATTTGCCCGCTAAGCGTATACGTGCCCGCGCCGCCGCTTCCGTCGCCGTAAATCGCCGGCTTCGCATAGCCGTCCACCATGCCGCCGATGCCGGCGAGCGTGATCGGATTGCTGAAAGTCGTGGTGGCGGAGGTGTTCAAATCGCAAACGGCGCCGTTGCTAAAGCTCGCCGAGCCGCTGCCCAAGCCATCGATGCTGCGGAGATACACTCCGCCGCTTGTGAAGCTCACCATCCCGCCGAAGCCGCAGAGCGTGGTGTTGCCGCCCGCACCCATCTGCAAACTGTGCGTCCCTTGGGAGATCCGCAACGTTCCTGAACCGGTGATCGACCCGCCGCAGCCCTGATAACCGGCGGGTTGGTTGAAGTAGAGGGTGCCGCCGGAAGCGATGCTGGCGCCGCACGACGCTTGGATCGAGCCGTCGATTTCCAGCGTGCCGCCGTTGACGGTCGTCGAACCGCTGTACAAATTGACGCCCGACAACAGCAATGCGCCGCCGCCGTCCTTGACCAGGTTCAGCTTGCCCGTGCCGCTGCCCTGCGTGCTGTCGCGGATCACTCCCGCATACGTGCAGTCGGCGGCGTTGTTGACCGTTAGCGTGCTGTCGGCGTTCAGGCCGGTGTTGTCGTACAGTCCCTCGATCGTCGCGCGGCTGTTGCCGCTGATCGAGCCCACCGTCTGTGCGTGCCCGTTCAGCTCCAAGCGGGCGTAGCCCACCGAAGTGTTGAACGTCAGCGCCGCGGAGGCGCCGATTTCGTCGTCGCCGCCAAGCTGCAAGATCGTGTTCGTGCCGTCGCCGGTCTCGCTGAAGACGACGTTGCCGGGAATGGCCACGCCGCCGCCGCTTTTCGCGGCGTAGACCGTGCCCATGATCGTCGTCGCGCCGGAGTAGGTGTTCGACGCCGACCCTTGCAGGTAGAGCGCGCCGCCGCCGGTCTTGCTGAACGAGCCGCCGCCGATCGAGTCGCTGATCGCGCCGGAAAGCACGGCGTAGTCGGCCGTCGAGTTCGGATTGTCGTTGACCTCGAGGGTGCGGGCGCCGCCGCCGAGATTGATCGCGTTCAGGAAAGTCACCGAGTTGGTGCAGGTCGGCGAGCAGAGCCGCAGCGTGCCGACCAATTGCGCGCCGACGTTGCTTCCCCAGGTAACCTGGCCGCCGCTGCCGCCGATGTTGACCGTGCAGGGACCGCCGGCGGTGGAAAAGCCGCCGCCGCCTGCGGTCATTTGAAACGAGTTGCTGCCGCCGCTGCCCAAGCTCCGCGTGAACGTGCCCCCCGCCAAAGTTTCCAACATGCCGCCGTCGAGAGTCAGGAAGCCGCTGGCGGGTATGGTCGCGCCGAAATCGGCGTCCAACGCGCCGCCGGAGATGGTGGTCGAGCCGCCGAAGGTGTTCGCGCGGGTGAGGATCGCCGTTCCCGCCCCGGTCTTGTGGATGCCGACCGAGCTGCCGCCGAGGACGACGTTGACCGTGCCGGCCTGAACGTTGTAGTCGCTGCTGCTGGTCAGCGTGCCGCTGCCGCTGAGCGTGCCGCCGCTGATTTGCAGGCCGCTGATCGACTGCGAGAAGCCGCCCAGGTTCAACGTGCCGGCGGAGATCGCGTAGTTTCCGCCGGGCAGATTCTTCAGCAACGAGACCGTGCCCGCGCCCGTCTTGTTCAGACCGACGCTGCCGCCCAGCGCAATGTTGACCGTGCCGGCCTGAAGCTGATAAGCGGAGCTGCCGGTCAGCGTGCCGCTGCCGCTGAGCGTGCCGCCGGCGAGCGTGAGCACCCCGGCCGAGCCCATCGTCTTGCTGAGGCTGCCGAAATCAAGCGTGCCGCCGTTGACGCTGAAATTGCCGCCGGGAAAACTGCCCGTATTGCCGCCGTAACTCAACAGGCCGGCGTTGACCACGAGATTGCCGGCGAAACTGTTCGACCCCGACATTGTCAGCGTGCCGCCGCCGTCGTTGACCAGCGTGCCGCTGCCGCCGATCTTGCCGCTGAAGCTGACCGCGTCGGAGTGATTCACGTCGAACGTGCCGGCCGAGTTGATCGTGATGCTGCCGGTGCCGGCCACGCCGGCGGTGCCGCCGACGCCCACTTGCAGTATGCCGCCGTTGATGGTGGTCGTGCCGCCGTACTTTTCCGTGGCGGTGATGATCGCCGTCCCCACGCCGCTCTTGAGCAGACCGATCGAACTGCCGCCGCCGAGGATCATGTTGATCGTGCCCGACTGGATGTTGTAGTTGTAGCCGCTGGCGGCGGTCAAGGTGCCGCTGCCGCTGAGCGTGCCGCCGCTGAGGGTCAACGAGCCGCTCGCCATCGTCTTCGTCTGCGTGCCCAGGTCCAACGTGCCGGCGGAAATCGCGTAGGGCCCGTTGGGCGGGGCCTTGGTGAACGACACCGTTCCCGGCGTCGTCTTCGTCAGCCCGACGCTGCCGCCCAGCGCGATGCTGACGGTGCCGGCCTCGAGATCGTAGGCGCTGCTGCCGGTAATCGTGCCGCCGGTCAGCGAGCCGCCGGTCATCTGCAAGACCTTCATCGAGCGATTGCCGCTGACGTTGAGCGTGCCGCCGTTGAGCGTGTAATTGCAGTTCGGCGCGGTGCCGGTGTAGCTGAGCAGGCCGGCGTTGACCGTCAAACCGCCGGTGTAGGCGCCGACGTTGCTGCCGCTCAACGTCAAGCTGCCGGCCCCGTTCTTGACCAGCGCCAACGTGCCGCTGCCGCCGGCGTTGTCGCGGAGGTAGCCGCTGTACGACGAAGAACTGCCGGCGGCGGTGTTGACCGTCAGCGTGCCGTTGCTCGACACCGTCGTTTCCGCCTCGGTGTTTTCGATGATGCCCGCCCCGGAAATGCCGCCGACGGTCGCGTTATTGCCGAAGACCTCCAGATGCGGACTGCTGGAAAAGGTGACGATCGTGCCGGGGGAAAACTGCGGGTTGGCGTTCTGAACGACGACGTAGGTGCTGCCGCCGGAGATGGTGAGGTTGCCGGGAACGGCGTAGCCGGAGGTTTTCGCCAAGAAAACGGTGCCGCTGGAGATTGTCGTCGCGCCGCTATAGGTATTTCCGCTGCTGCCGCCCAGAGTCACCGTATTAGCGCCGTTGCTGACGCTAACGCCAACGTTCACCGAGCCGCTGCCGCCGATGGCGCCGTTGAACGAAAACGAAGAATACACCGCGTCGAGTTCCAGCGTGGCGTTGTCGGTAACGGGGCAAGAGGTAAAGTTCGTGTTGGTCACGTCCTGCAAGACGAGCGTGCCGCCGGAGATAGTCGTCCCGCCGGTATAGGAGATATCGCCGCCAGAAAGGGTTTGGGTTGCCGTTCCGGTCTTCACCAGTGCAAGCACTCCGCTGCCGCCAGCGTTGTCGCGAGCGATTCCGCTAAAGGTGTAATTGACCGTATTGCTGATCGTGAGCGTGCCGCTGCCGACGCCGGTTTCGCCTTCGGTGTTTTGAAGGATGCCTATGCCGGAGACGCCCGCCAAAGTTATGGACTGGCCATAGGTTTCAAAATGGCCATAGTTGTCGCCGCAGAAGTTAGTGAAGGACAACACGCAGGACGGGGCGATTTGGTTTGCGCCTAGAGCGATGACGAAGGTCGGCGGGACGCCGGTCCAGACCCCTGGGGTATCAGAGGGGGAAGACATCAGCAAGTTGCCGGCAATCGCGTAGCCGGAGGTCTTGTTCAGATAGACCGTGCCGCCAGTGATCGTCGTCAATCCGGCATAGGTGTTGCCGGAAGAGCCCTGTAGGTAGAGCGTGCCTGCGCCGGTCTTGATCAACGAGCCGCTCCCGACGCTGTCGCTGATAGCGCCGTTGAGGTAGGCGGAGTAGTTGCCATCGGCCTGGATGGTTTGCGTTCCGCCTGCGAGGTCAAGTCCGTTTTGGAACGTGATATCGGCCGTGGCCGAGGCGGAACCGAGTCTCAGGGTTGCCATGATGTTGGCGCCGGGGGTCGAGCCCCAAGTCAACGTGTGGCCATCGCCGCCGATATTCACCGTTAGCGCACCGCCGCTTGACGAAAAGCCGCCGCCGTTGGCCGTCCACTGGAAGTAACCGCCGTTCTGCGTTGTGCCGAGGCTTCGGGTAAAGGACGTTGCGTTGGTTTGCAGAACGCCGCCGTCGAGAACGAGATAGCTCGCCGAGGGCAACCCCGTACCCAAACCGGCCTGCAAAATGCCGCCGCTAATGGTCGTTGGTCCGTTATACGAGTTGGTACCGGTCAGACTCAACAATCCGCCGCCGGTCTTGATGATGCCGGCCGAACCGGAAATCGTGCCCGACATGACGGCATAGTCGGCGGTGGAATTGGGGTTGTCGTCCACAAAGACCGTGCGGTTTGCTCCGTTGAGATCCACGTTGTTTTGCAAGGTGGTTACGGCGGCGGCCGAGGGAGAATTCAACTTGAGCGTTCCCACGATCTGACTGCCGACGGTTGTTCCCCAAGTCAGTGCGGCGCCGTTGCCGACGTTCACGGTCATTGCCGTGGAGCCGGCGGAAAAGCCGCCGCCGTTGGCGGTCCACTGGAACGTGCCGCTCGAGGTGCCCAGAGCGCGGGCGAAGGTAACGGGGTTCGAGCCGTTGCTTTGCAGCACGCCGCCGTCGAGGCTGAGGAAACTGGCGGAGGGGATGCCCGTGCCCATGTTCGCCTGCAACACACCGTTGCTGATGGTCGTACTCCCCGTGTAAGTATTCGCTCCACTGAGAATGGTCGTTCCGGGGCCGTTTTGCGTGACGGAACCGGAGTTGTTCAGCGCACAAGCGAACGTGCTGACCGTCCCGGCGACGGGGGTGAAGGTAAGCGAACATACCTTCTGGAAGACAAGATTGCCGGTGAAGTTCGAGGCCCCGCCGCCGAGCGTGAGAGCGGAACAGTTGAAATTGACGGTGCCGCCGCCGAAGTAAGCGCCGTCCCAAGTGGCGGAACCCGCGCCGGGCGGGGCGATGTAGAGCGCTGCCGCACCCGACTGCGCCGTAATGTTGCCGCTGAAATTCGTCGCGCCGGTCAGATAGACGGGCCCCGTGCCGGCTTGGATCAGCCCGCCCGGCTGCGCTCCCTGGCTGTTGATCGCGCCGCCGCCGTCGATCGCGCCGGAAATGGTCGTCGTGCCGGCCCCGCTGAAGGTCAAATCGCTGATGATCGTATGCAACGGGCCGGTGACGGTCAGGGTTTTTCCGGAGGCCACGTTCCAAGATTGCGGGCCGCCGATGTAGACGTTGGAACTGAACGAGACGCTTTCGCCGGCCTGGATGCCGCCGGCGGTGACGGTCAACGACCCGCCGCTGAACGAGTAGCCGGTGCCCCCGGAGTTGATCGTCAGGCCGTGAGTGATCACCGTGCCGCTGACGGTAATTGCCTTGTGGCTGCCAGTGCTGTCAAAGACGGCCTGCAATTCCTGATTGACCCAGGTGAACGTTCCGCCGGTCGAGTTGTTCGACCAATTGCCGCTGGTGGCGGAAGTCGTATCCCATACGGCGCTGGTCGTTCCTTTCCAGGTGTTAGTGGCGGCGGTTCCGGTGTGATCGACGCCGGTGCCGTCCCAGGCTCCGGTGTGGTACATCGGCCCGGTGTAATAGACCGGGCCGAGCGCATAGGTGTGTTGGTTGATATCCAAGGAACTGCCGTAAGGAACGTATCCGTAGCCGCTCTGGCCAAAGCCCGTTCCCCAGCTATTCTTGACGATCCAGTATCCGCCGTTGGGGCAAGAGGCGTCGTCACAAAATCCGACAAGGGAAACCGTGTGGTCATCGCCGTTATTGACCAGCGGTTGATAATTCGCTTTCAGATCGGCCACCGACCCATACATGCAGTCGGCATTGAAGCCCATCTCTATCGGGCCGCTGGTTTTGATCGCGTTTTTCAGATTCGCCAGCGAAACCCATTGATAATTGGCGGTCTTCCAAACGCGGTTTTCCCAGCCGGCCGCCAGCGGCCAAGGATCGCCGGTTCCGGGAGAATCCGCATTGTTCGTATCCAGCGGGCATTCCGTCTCCGAAACGAGGCCGTAAGCTGTCGTGTATTTGAGTATTTGGTCGAAGCCCGTCATATCTTCCAGAATAGGAAAATGATTCCAGGGCGGATCCCAGGGCATTTGCTGATCGGATATGGTGGGAGCGAAGTTGGGGTCGTTGCGGGTAAGCATGTACTTCGCTTCGAGTTCCGAGCAGGTTCCATAATCCCAACACGTTCCACCCCATTGGGATTTCACGGGCGAATTCCAATTCACCCCGTTGACGTTCTGCCAATTGAAGCTATCGGCCAAGACGGATCGGGACGAGAAGAACACGCTTGTCGCCAACAGAGCGAACGTCAGGACGACTCGATAGAGGGAGATCGCGCGGCCGTGCATGGTCGAGACTCCTGTTGAGAGACACTGGCAAAGAAGACGGAGTGATAATCGACAGCCCCTCATTCTGCCATATTCTTGGAAATACTGCGACTGAACATAATAACAGTATCCCTGCTACGAACGCCGAAAAGCCGGTCGAGTTCGACTTCGCACGCCCCCCCGACGCCGGGTCGGCTCTTGACAAATGCGCATGATGGGGGCTCTCATAGCTTTCGCGGGAGTGGGTCAGGAGCACTGCAAACTGATGCGCATCAAAAGAGGACGGAGGAGATTGCCGGAGAACGCGTCTTGATTCTTCAGTGTTTCTTGGCGGCGATCTCCTCCGTCCCCCTCTTTTGCCGCGACTGTGCAGTTTTCTTGGGCAATAGGTAATGGGTTGAACCATGAAGACGGTCAGACTGCCATCCGGCGAGAATGTGAGTGGCCTGGGACTGGGCACTTGGCATATTGGCGACGAGCCCGCCCGGCGCGCGGAGGAGATCGCCACGATTCGGCTCGCCCTCGACCTGGGCGCCGCCCTGATCGACACCGCCGAGATGTACGGCGAGGGGCGAGCCGAGCAACTCGTGGGCGAGGCGATCGCGGGCCGACGCGACGAGGTGTTTCTGGTGAGCAAAGTGCTGCCCCAGAACGCAAGCCGCCGAGGCACATTGGCCGCCTGCGAGCGAAGTCTTCGTCGCCTTCGCACGGACCGCCTCGATCTCTATCTCCTCCACTGGCGCGGCGACGTGCCTTTGGCCGAGACGTTCCAGGCCTTCGCGGCGCTGCAACAGACCGGCAAGATTCGGCATTTTGGAGTAAGCAACCTGAATCTGGCCGATATGGAGGAGGTTTGGTCTGTCGCCGGCGGCTCGGCCATCGTCACCGATCAAGTCCTTTACAATCTCTTGCGCCGCGGCATCGAGTGGGACTTGCTCCCCTGGCTGCGAGAGCGGCGAATCCCGATCATGGCGTATTCGCCGATCGAACAGGGGAGGCTGCTCGGCAATCGGGGGCTCGTCGACTTTGCGCGCCGGCACGGCATGACACCGGCGCAGGCGGCGCTTGGCTGGCTATTGTCGAAGGACGACGTGATCGTGATTCCGAAGACCGGCAATCGTGCGCGGTTGCAGGAGAATTTCGGCGCGCTGGATTGCCAGCTAGCCCGCATTATTCATGCACCAGACGAATGTCGTTGTAAGTCGTTACACAGTAAGACACTTGAGTACGCACCCCTCAAAGACACTATGTTTTTCAAAGCATCGGTAATTCACGATGCTTTTGCGTTGCGTGAATAATCCGGGCTAGCGCCATCGCAGCTTGCCGAACTCGATCGTCTCTTTCCGCCGCCGACAGGCCCGACGCCGCTGGAGATGCTCTAACCGGCACTTCTGGCCCCAGTGGGGCAGACATTCCTGTCTGCCGCGAAAGTGGCGACACAATTGGCAGACAAGAATGTCTGCCCCACCAGACACACTGTGGTCTCTTTCCCTGTATGGTGAAGATCGGGGTCAACCTTCTTGTTGCAATCGCGCCGCCACGAGCGTATTGTGCAGCAGCATCGTCACCGTCAGCAGGCCGACGCCGCCGGGCACGGGCGTGATCTGGCCGGCCACCTCCTTGACCGCCTCGAAATCGACGTCGCCCGCCAGGCCGCTCTCCAAACGATTCATCCCCACGTCGATCACCACCGCGCCCGGCTTGACCATGTCGGCCGTGATGAACCGCGGGCGGCCGATCGCTACGATCAGAATGTCGGCCCCGCGGGTCACGGCGGGGAGATTGCGGGTGCGGCTGTGGCAAACCGTTACGGTGGCGTCGCCGCCGGGGCCCTTCTGCATCAACAGAATCGCCATCGGCTTGCCGACAATGTCGCTGCGGCCCACCACCACGACGTTCGCCCCGGCAATCGCGATGTTGTTGCGCAACAGCATTTGTTGAACGCCGTGGGGCGTGCAAGGCAGGAAGCGCGGCTGACCTTGAACTATCAAGCCGACGTTCTCGGGATGAAAGGCGTCAACGTCCTTCAGCGGGTTGATCGCCGATAGCACCCGCCGCTCGTCGATGTGCTTCGGCGGCGGCGACTGCACGAGGATGCCGTGGACTGCCGGATCGCGGTTCAGGCGGTCGATCAGGGCCAGAAGCTCTTCGGTGCTCGTTTCGGTGGGCGGACGGTGGAGCTGACTGGCGATGCCGGCTTTTTCGCACGCCTTCTGCTTGTTGCGGACGTAGACCTGGCTGCCGGGGTCTTCGCCGACGAGCACCGCCGCCAGGCACGGGGTCACGCCGGTTTTCGCAGTGAATTCGGCCACTTCGACGGCGATTTCCGCCCGAATCTGCTCCGACAACGCCCTGCCATTGAGAATCGCAGCCGTCATTGGTGTCTCTCCCATCAACCGTTGTTTCTAGGGCGGGTTTGGAAACCTGTGTTTGCTGCCAGCCGTCAGCGATCAGCTTTCGATTTGTCGAGAGCATAACCGCCGTGTGGCCATCAGGTTACGATGGGACACCGCGGCGACGCCAACAGTCGTCCGGCTGATTTCTGAAAGCTGATAGCTGACTGCTTTGTAACGATTTCGAGGTCTTCCAAACGCGATCTAAGAAAGAAGTGGTCTGCCCTATCGTGAAAACGGCCATTGTAGCGAGCCTGTCCTTTTCCCGGCAGGGGGCGGCGTGGTAGAATCGGTTTGGGCGGGGAGTGGCTGTTCACGGAGCGAGAGGGGGGACGCAGGAGATTGCCGGAAAGAACGACGTTCCTCTTGTAGGGCCTCCGCCGGCAGCCGCCTTCGTCCCCTTTGTCGCCTTATCTTCTCACACAACAGAGGATGTCATGGGCAAGCAGAGATTTTGCTGCAAGGGCGTCCTGCGATCGACGGGCCAACGGGTGTCGGTCATGGTCTCGGCCGACAACAAGGAATCGGCCGTTCAAATCGCCAACCAGCACGGCGTTGCCGTCGAGAGCATTATGCCGGTGGCCGAACCAGCACCGACTCCGCCCAAAGTTGTTGCGAACAAGATCGTTGAAAAGAAGACCGATGGAAAGAAGCTCGACGCTCGCATCGAGGATATTCTGAGCGCGGAGGACGAGGAGCTGTCGGACGGGCTGGACGATCTCGACCTCGACGACGATGCCGGCGGGACGACTTTGCCCACTTCGCCCACGACGAAGGCGTGCCCCTACTGCGGCGAGCAGATTCTCGCGGTGGCGGTCAAGTGCAAGCATTGCGGCTCCTACGTGGGCGAGAAGGCCGCAAAGCCTCGGCAGCCGAGCGGCGAGGCCGCGTCGAAAGGCGTGCCGATGCGTGTTTGGGCGATTGTCGGCGGCGTCGTGGCCATCGTGGTCATCATCCCAGTCGTTATCGTCCTTATCTGGGTAATGTCTCGCAGCCACATTGCTCCGCCGGTTGTGCCGGCAATTCCGGAACCGGTGGCGGTCTCGCCGACAGCGCCGCCGCCTGCCGCCGGTAGCGCCGCTGCCACCGCCGAAACCCGCGGTTTACAAGCCGTTGCCCGAGGAGACGGCGTTCGCATCGAAACTGACGGCATTCTTGGATAGCTGCGACGAATTGGCGAAGCTGTTGGAGAAGGCGCCCAAGATGGAACAGTTCAACAAGCAGTGCGAGGTAGTCAAGTCGCGTCGCGCCGCGATTCCGCCTCCGCCGCAGGGTTTATCCTGGGCCAGCGACGCTGCCGGGGCGAGTAGCCGATTGATTGATGTCGTGAACGTGACAACGATGGAATTGACGACGCTGGACGCCGCAATGGTGGCGTTGAGCCAATCGATGAGCGACAGCCCCGAGGCACGCGAAGCCTGCCGCAAGGCCGCCGACGACTTGCGGAAACCGCTGGCCGATATTCGCAAGCTGATCCCGCCGGCGTGTTTGCCGAAGCCGAAGTGAATGGCCACGTTTTTTCGGTGGGCACCAGACATTGGCAGGAGACGCCCGCAACCGCGAACCTCAAGAAATGTTGCTGCGAGCGGATCATGGTGACATTGAGCATTGACGAAGCACAATTACAACTCGCGCACCTTATCCACCTGGCCGACGAGGGAGAGGAAATCGTCATCGTCCGAGCGGGAGAGCCCATCGCTCGGCTTCTGCGGTATCGTCAGGCAACCAGTCCGCGTGAAGGTGGACAATGGCGAGGACGGGTGCGTATTTCCCCGGATTTCGACGAACTCCCGCCTATTTCATAGCAGGAAGAGGCATCAGCAACTCAGCGACATATCGACCAGCGGTCGCAACGTCTTGGCTTCTCGCGCCTCGCGCACGGCGAATCGGTTGTGAATCTCCAGAAAACGACCTTGGTTGGCGATGTACGCCTGCACGACGTCCGGGTCGAACTGGGTTCCTATCCCGTCGCAGATGATCTCGTGCGCCTTGGCATGGCTGAATGCCGGCTTGTAGACGTGTTTCGTCGTGATCGCGTCATAGACGTCGGCCAGGGCGACGATTCGGCCGCACAGCGGGATCGACTCGCCCGACAGCCCGTCCGGATAGCCGCTGCCGTCGAAACGCTCGTGGTGGCTGCGGGCGATGTCGCGGGCCATGTACAGGTACGTCGCCTCGGGATAGGCGTAGATCGCCGACTGCAACGTCATGCTCCCCGCCACCGCATGCTGCTTCATGATGTTGAATTCCGATTCCGTCAACGGACCGGCCTTCAACAGGATTTCGTCGGGAATGCTGACTTTGCCGATGTCGTGCAAGGGGCTGGTCATGTAGAGCAGCTCGATGAAATCGCCGTTGACCACCTCGCTGTATTTTTCCTGCTGCGACAGATGCTCGGCCAGCACGCGGCAATACTCACGCAGGCGATCTACGTGCGCGCCGGTCTCCTGGTCGCGCGACTCGGCCAGTTGCGCCAAGCTGAAAATGGTGACCTCGCGGCTCTCCAGCGACAGAATTCGCTCGCCGGTGCGTATGCGAACGTTGAGTTCCTGCGGGTCGAACGGCTTGCTGATGAACTCGTCGGCGCCGGCGCTCAGACCGTCGACGACGTTCTGGGTTCCGCAACGCACCGAAAGCAAAATGATGTAGACGTACTTGCTGCAATACCGTTCGCGAATGCAACGGCACAATTCGGGGCCGTCCATTCCGGGCATCTCCCAATCGCAGATTACCATGCGATACGACCCGGCCCGCATCAGTCTTAGCGCCTCGGGACCGTTGAGGGCCGACGTTACTTCGTGGCCGAGACGCACAATCGCGTGTTCCAGCACTTGCAGAAAGAGCGGGTCGTCATCGACAATCAGGATTTTCACGATAGCAGCCCTCTTTGGCGGTCTGTTGGTACCCTCGCACAAGAAAGTTTAGGGCGCGATCCTGCCGATGACTGTCGAGACGCGGAATTCTCTCCTCTCGTCCTCAAGAGGGGCTTGGCGCAGGCAAAAACCCGCAACGACCGGCGCTGGGAGGAGGCCAGTCGACAGGACTTAACTCATTGGCGCAAAAGAAGTTGCAAAGATAGCGCCAGTTTGCCCGTGCTTTGCGCACGCATCACGCACGGGTGTCAACGACCTGAATTCGGCGGCCGCCGCGGTCGAAATGCACGTATCCGTCGATCAACGCGTAGAGCGTAAAATCGCTCCCCTGGCCTACCCCTCTGCCGGGATGAAAGCGGTTGCCGATCTGGCGGACGAGGATGTTTCCGGCTCGCACTTGCTCACCGCCGAATCGCTTCACCCCCAGACGTTGTGAATTGGAGTCGCGTCCGTTTCGACTCGAGCCTTGCCCTTTTTTGTGTGCCATGAGATCACCTCGTCGCGCGAACTGCTCCGCGGGCCGATCGGCGTGCGGAAGCGAAATGCCTTGCTGATTATGGGTTTACGTTGCAGGAAGCTGCCAGCCGGCTTACGCGCCAGATGGAAAACCACGGCAGCCCATCGCAAACAACAACCGCGAGCCGCCTACCGCTCTTCAATCGATAGACGGCTGCGAACCTTTCTTTCTAGCGGTAAACCCACTCGTAGTCAAGCCCGTCGGGGATTTTGGGATGACCTTCACGGTCCTTCGGAAGCAGTTCTTCAGGAACCCCGTAGCGGATCTCTTCCTCGTGCTCGTAGTATTGATCGCCGGGCCGCCAGAAGTTGAGCTTGAGGATTTTGCGGTAGAGCTTACGCCCCTTGCCGATCGGATCGCCTTTCTTGAACTCGCCCTCCTGGTCGGTCCAGCGATAGGAGTTCGTCAGGCCGACGACGTACACCGAGAACTGGAAGGTTTTTGGGTCGATGTCTTCCCAGGTGGCGATGCCCCACTGCGTCTCGCCCACCTTGAGCTCGCGGCACATCTCGACCGACGTCAAGAAATGGCGGTTCGGATCTTCGCGGAGGCGAATCGGCCCCATCGCCACCGGTATCACGCGGTCCGGATACACCTTCTTCAAGATGCTCTTGTCGGGACGGCGGACCTGCGCCTCCAGCAGAAACTCGGGCTTGAAACGGACCGGACGATCGACCATTTCCACCGTGGCAAGCTGCCGCTTGTCGTAGACTTCGTAGGGCAGATCCTCGCTTTCGACCGGGTGCATCACTTGCCCGGTGTTTGTCACCGAATAGACCAGGTACCAGATGAGTTTCCGCTGCATGTAGCCGCTCGGCTGCGGAATATCGATCCAAATCATGCGAACGGGTTTGAACTTGAAGTCCAACACCCAAACGTCGCGGCGAAACGGCACGTCCTTGGCCCAGTCGAACTTTGGATCGACCGCCAGCAGCTCGACGACGTTGTGGCGGCTGACCGATTCCGCCAACTTCCGCATCGGATCGACCGAGATCATCACGCCCGGGGCAAGCTGGCGAAAAGGCGTCTTGGTGCTCGGGGCCGGCTGTTTTTCGGCGGGCGGTTTTGCCGCCGGCGGCTCGGCCGCGGCGTCCTCGTCGGCAAAGACCCGCGAGCAACTCAGCAGCAACATCAAGGCGGCCAGCCACGCCCAGACCGATATCGAGCGATTCATCGAGAGACTCTTTCTGTTTCGGAAGCGGCTTTGGGGGAGGAAGATGCCCCATTCGCGCAGACTATGCCGATTGCTGCCTTTAGTATAGATACCATAGCCCGCGGGCGTCAAGTTTTACCACACCCCCCTGTGTGGCTGTCTCTGGGCAAAATGGGGTGCCTTGCTTGATATTTGCGCGTAGTAATTACCATCGAGGGTAGCGTAAGCCTGTATTTGCGGATCATGGTCCGTCCACCGGCGCAAAATCACACACTCTAGGCAGGAGTCTATCGCTATGTTTCGTAGTATCGTCTTGCTGGTCGGAGGGCTGGCATCGCTGTCCGCCGCGTCGTTGTTCGCTCAGGATGCCGTGCTCGGACAACAGTACGGCAGCGGCGTTCACGCGTATTTCATGGGCGATGCGGAGGGGGCGTACGAGCGGTTGACGGCCGCGGTTCAAGGCGGGTCGAAGGATCCTCGCGTTTTCTACTTCCGCGGGTTGGCCTATCTGAGACTCGGCCGCCCTCAGGAAGCGGCGATGGACTTCCGCAAGGGCGCCGACTTGGAAAGCAAGGACATCAACCGATTCTACAACGTGGGCAAGGCGTTGGAGCGCGTGCAGGGCTCGGAACGCCTCGAACTGGAGAACTATCGCGTTGACGCGCGCATGGCCGCTCTCGAACAAGCCGAGAAACTCCGCAAGGCGCGGTATGAAGCCGTGAAGCGGGAGGAAGAGCGGGTGATGCGCGAACAGTCGGTCGCAGCGCCGGAACTTCCGCCGGGAACGCCCGAGGTCGTAGCGCCGCCGGCCGCCGAGTCGGACAACCCGTTCGCCGCGCCCGAAGCAACGGCCCAGCCCGAGAAAAAGGGCGCCGCGACGGCAAAACCGGACGCGAAGAAGGGGGCGGATGCGGACGAAGATCCTTTCGCCCCACCGAAGTCCGGCGATAAGGCCGCCCCTGCGAAGAAAAAGCCCGACGAAAAGAAACCCGCTGCCGAAAAGAAGCCGGCCGACGACAACGATCCGTTCGCGGGACCGGCCGATACGAAGAAACCCGACGAAAAGAAGAAGGCCCCCGCCAAACCGCCCGAGAAAAAATCAGCCGATCCGTTCGGAAATTGACAAGAATTATCAACGGGCATTTCTCGCCGCACAGGGGAATTTGGCGACAGCGTGTTCGGTGGGGCAGACATTTGTGTCTGCCATAAGCGCCGAATTCTTCGCGGCAGACAGGAATGTCTGCCCCACCGTGATGAGAGGGGGTTATTCTGTGGCGGCTCCGTGGTTTCCGGTCGCGGGCAGCGGTGATCGGTGCGGAGCCAGGGCCTGTTTCAGGAGTTCGCACTGGCGATCGAGCGCGGCGACGCCCTCTTCGGCATCGGCCTGTTCGCCGCCGTGCAGCATCAGTTGCTCTAGCCGCCGCGCGGCTTCTCTTGCCGCCTCCGCGCCGAGGTGAAGGAGCGTTCCTTTCAAGCGGTGCGCCAGACAGCCGACCTCCGCGAGATCGCCCGCCTGCAAGGCGGCATGTATTTTCGGCAATAGGACGTCGGCGTCCTTGAAGAAGAAATCGATGATTTGCCCGAGCAAGTCCCGGTTGTTCAGACATGCCTGCGTCGCCGCGGCGAGGTCGAAGATCGTGGCAGCCGGCGGCGAGGCCGGCGGCCGAGCCGCAGTGACTTCAGAGTCTTGTGGTGCGGCCGTCCCGGCTGCCGAACTCTCGACCACTACGATCATCTCGTCGGCGTCGACGGGCTTGGAGAGATAGCCATCCATGCCGGCGGCCAGGCATAGTTGGCGATCGGCCGCCGTCGCATGGGCGGTCATGGCGATGATCGGCACGCGTTCCACTTCGTGCTTGCGGATCGCGGCCGTGGCTTCGAGACCGTCCATGCCGGGCATTCCCAGGTCCATCAGGATCACATCGTAGCGATTGCGCTCGGCCAACGAGATTGCCTTGTGGCCGTTGACGGCAAACTTCACCGCATGGCCGCGGCCTTGCAGGATGTGGGCGGCCACTTTTTGGTTGGCGGGATTGTCTTCGACCAAGAGGATTTGCAGTTTCTTGGCCGGCGCAGTAGCGGCGACGGGGAACTCAAGATCGGGTGGCAGTTCCTTGGCCAACGGCAGCCGAACGGTGAAGTGGAACGTGCTCCCCTCGCCCGGAACGCTCTCGACCCAGATGTTTCCGCCCATCATTTCCACCAGGCTCTTGCAGATGGAAAGCCCAAGGCCGGTGCCGCCGAAGCGCCGCGTCATGGAAGCGTCGGCTTGGGCGAAGCGCTGGAAGATGCGCTCCTGGGCGGATGCCGGGATGCCGATGCCGGTGTCGCGCACGGCGAATTCGAGGTCCACGGTCTCGCCGTCGCGCACAGCCGATTCAGCCCTCACCCCCTGTCCCTCTCCCGCTTGCGGGAGAGGGGAGACGACGCTGACTTCCACCTCGCCGCGCTCGGTGAACTTGATCGCGTTTCCGGCCAGATTCAAGAGCACTTGCTGCAAGCGAACCCGATCGCCGACCACGGCATCCGGCATCCCTTCGGGCATTCGGCAGTGCAGTGCCAGCCCTTTCTCGCTGGCCTGGAGCGAAAGGACTCGCGTGATCTGTTCCAGCGTCCGCCGCAGACTGAACGGGACCGATTCCAGTTCCAGTTTGCCCGCTTCGATCCTCGCCGAGTCGAGCAGGTCGTTCAGCAGCGTCAAGAGGATGTCGGCCGATGCTTTCGCGGTTTGCAGGCAGTCCTTGACGACCGGGTCCGCCGTCTTCGGCAGCGCCACGTCGATCATGCCGAGGATGGCGTTCATCGGCGTGCGCAGCTCGTGGCTCATGTTGGCCAGGAACTGGCTCTTGGCCACGTTGGCGGCTTCGGCGGCTTCCTTGGCTTCGAGCAACGCTTCCTCCGCCCGCGTGCGAGCCTGTTCGCGGTCGATCGCGTCGAGCGCGTAAGAGAGGTCGGCGGTGAGCGATTCCAACAGGCCGATCTGCTCGGCGTCGAAGGCATGGGGATCGGCGGCGTAGAGCGTCAATGCGGCGACCGGCTTGCCGCCACATCGCAGCGGGAAGGCGGCCGACGCGCGGAAACCGTATCGCCCGGCCGTTTCGCGCCAGGGTTCGGTTGTCGGGTTGGCCTCGAAATCGTCGTTGACCACCGCCCGGTTCTCGCGGAGGCAAGTTCCCGTCGGCCCGCGGCCCAATTCTCCGTCTACTTGCACGTTGATTTCATCCAGATAGCCAGCGCTTGGTCCGCCGGCAGCCGCCGGAACCACGCGCTGATCCTGAAGTCGGCCGATCCAAACCAGCGGGAATCCGCCCTTCTCGGCGACGATCTGGCAAACGTCGGCATAGAGCGCCTCCGCGTCGTGCGCGCGAACGATCGCCTCATTGACCTGGCTGAGCACCACGTAGAGCCGGCTGAGCTTGTCGATCTGCTCTTCGCGGCGTTTGCGGTCGGTGACGTCGCGGCCGTAGATATTGACGTACTCTTCGCCGGCAATCGGGGTCAACAGGCAGGCAAAGACTCTTCCCGCACATTCGATCTCTTGTTCCACGGGCTTTCCGGCGTCGGCGATCGCGGCAAGCTGCCGGGTCCAATCTTCGGGCAGGCATTGCCCGCCGGCCAGACCCCAATAGGCCAGCAATGGCCCGCTGACCGGATTGGCGTAGAGAATCGTCCCGTTGCGGGCGATCCTGAGCACGGGATTGGGATTCTCCTCGGGAAACACGGACAGTCGCCGGATAGTCTGGGCCGCTTGGATTGCCTCGGTCGCCAGTTGCTGCGCCGCGGCGGTGGCTGCGGTCAATTGGTTGGTGCGTTCTTCGACGAGTTCTTCGAGGCGATGGCGATACTCCTCCAGTTCCTCGTTGGCTCGCTTGCTTTCGGTGACGTCGAGGCCCACCTCCATGATCAGCCGCGCGCCGTCCACGTCGGTGAAGGGGAAGTCGTGGACGTCGTAGTCGCGGCCGTCGGGGCCGGTCCACCCCCAGCGATGCGGCCGACCGCTCTTCAGCACCTTGAAGGTCTCGCAGTTCTCGCACGGCTCGCCGCGATTGAAGAGATATTCGTAGCAGCGGCGGCCCTCCGATTTGCCGAATCGCTCCTCGAAGAAGCGGTTCGCAAACGGCACGCGATAATCGGGCGAAAGCAGAACCACGTACGCCGGCAACATGTCCAACAGGGTGTTGAACCGCTCCCGCTCGATTTTCATCGCCTCGGTTACTTTGCGAAGAATGGCCAATTCGTGCATCAGTCACCTGCCGAAGAACAATTCGTCCCTTTGTCTGGGGATACCGGCACTCGCGTCTGCACCTGACTCTGAACGCATCGGCGACCGGGCGATGGCGCTCGCAGCGTTCAAGACCGACGACCACCGTCTATTCTACGACCACGGGACCGCACCGGCAACGGACGCCGGCGTTTACCAGTTCAACTCCGTGGCTTCGTCCCAGTGCGCGTAGAGGTTTTTGAGCGCGGCTTGCTCTTCTTGGATTTTGGCTTTGAGCTGCCGCACCCGCCGGCCGTCGCGCACGACGCTGGGGCTGGCCAACTCGCGGTGAATCTGCTCGATGCGGGTTTCGCGCTCCAGAATCTCGTCCTCGATGTCGCGCACCTTGCGGAACTCGAAGCGGCGCTTTGTGACGGGCTTGGAGGGTGGTTTTTCGCCTTTGGCTCCGCGCCCGGGAGATCGCTGCTCGCTTCCCGTTGGGGCGCGGCTAAACGATTTGCCACTCTTGGCTCCGCGCCCGCCAGCCCGCTCCGCGCCTCCCGTTCGGGCGCGGCTAAACTGGCGCTGGGGTGGAGGGCTGGGTTCGCGGCCGCTGAGGAGTTGCTGGTACGTGTCGTAATTCCCCTCGATCACGCGAATCCGCTCGGGCTCGATCATCAGCAGGTGATCGGCCACGCGGTTGACGAAGTACCGGTCGTGACTGACAAACAGCACGGTGCCGTCGAACTGCGTAATCGCCTTCTCCAGGGCGTCGCGGGCCCAGAGGTCGAGGTGGTTGGTGGGCTCGTCGAGAACGAGGAAATTGGCCTCGGCGCCGGCCAGCCGCGCCAGTGCCGCCCGGCACCGCTCGCCGCCGCTGAGACTGCCCACGGTTTGCAGCGACGTGTCGCCGGTCAGCCCGAAACGGGCCAGCAGATTGCGCCGCTGCTGTTGGTTCAGCTGATTGTGCGGCGGTCGGACCGCGTCGACCACCAGCGCATCGTCGGCCAATTCGGCGAGTTGCTGATCGAAATAGCCGAGCACGATGCCCTGGCCGACGGTGATGCGGCCCTCGTCCGGCTCGACCAGGCCCAAGAGGCACCGCAGCAGCGTGGTCTTGCCGCAACCGTTGGGACCCAACAGCGCCCAGCGCTCGCCGCGGAGGATATCGACGTTGACGTCGCGGAAGAGCGGTTCGATCGTAGGACTTCGCCACCCCTTCGGCCCGCACCACGATGTCGCCGCCGCGCGAGGCCGAGGGGAAACTCATCGGCGGCGCGGCGATTTCCCGCGGCGGCGGCACCAACTCGATCCGTTCGAGTTTCTTGCGGCGGTCTTCGGCCTGGGCGTGTTTTTGCCCGTAGTGGTTGCGGCGAATGAAATCCTTCGTCTTCTCGATCTCGATCTGCTGCTTCTCGTAGGTCCGCCGCTCGACCAGCAGCCGCTCGGCCTTTTGCGTCCAGTAGGCCGAGAAGTTGCCGGTGTAGGAATCGACCGTGCCGTTGAAAAGCTCGAGCGTGCGGTTGGTGACGCGGTCGAGGAAGTAGCGGTCGTGGCTCACCACGATCATCGCCGCCGAGCTTTCGACCAGGAACCCTTCGAGCCACTCGGTGGCGTCGATGTCGAGGTGGTTGCTCGGCTCGTCGAGGATCATTACGTTGGGCTCGGCCAGCAGCAGCTTGGCCAGCATCAGGCGGTTCTGCTCGCCGCCGCTGAGCGAAGCGACCGGCTGGTCGAACGCCTCGCGGCGGAAGCGCAGGCCGTCGAGAACCTGTGCGATGCGATGGTCGAGATTGTAGGCGTCTTGGCGGTGCAGCTCGTGCTGGAGATGATCGTAGCGGTTCGAACAGCCGCTTCTGCTCGGCCGGGTCGGTCGTCTCGCCGATTTCGCGGGCCACTTCCTCCGCCTCGTGCTGCAACGAGAGCAGATCGGCCAGCGCGCTGCGGGCTTCATCGTGCAGGGTTCGGCCGGGCTCGAAATAGGGCTGCTGCTCCAGGTAGCCGAGGTGGGCGGTCGGATGGCGTTGGCACGAGCCGGCGTCGGCGTCGTCCTTGCCGGCCAGAATACGCAGCAGCGTGGTCTTTCCGCTGCCGTTGGGCCCGACCAGCCCGACGCGCTCGCCGGGGCGCAGCTCGAAGCTGACCCCCTCCAACACCGGATCGGGGCCGTAGCGTTTTCTGACATCGACGGCATCGAGAAGAATCATTCGCGAAACGTATTAGGCACACGCCATGTGCCGTTTCAGATCTTTACGCCAGATTCGCGCCACGCTTCGGACGGCACACGGCGTGTGCCTGATACCGGGCCAACCCCCAGTATAACAGGCCCCCGGAAAAAGCTGTAGGGTGCGTGAGATGCGCCAATCGCCGGGCGGATTGACGCGTTTCACGCACCCTACAGGTGGCCTTGGGCTGCTAGCCATCGGGGTGCGGCAAGCAAGCACCCAGTCCACTGTGCCCGGCAAGATCGGCATCGCCGGGGTATGAAATGTTGGCCACGCTTGCGCAGCCAGGGAGGGTTTCGGGGAATCAGGTGGGGCAGACAGGAATGTCTGCCCCACCGTCTACGCCTTTTCTGCGGAATCACTCCGCGGTTGGGTCGTGCTCCAATAGTTTTCCGTCGGCGCGGTTGCCGAGCTGCTGCAACACCTTCATGTCGATGCAGTTGCTCAGCGAGTCGGTTCGGCCGTCGCCGAACAGGAAATTGCAGATCTGGGAATGGTCGGAGGAGAACCCGCCGACCCACAAGTCGTTCTTCGCGGCCGGATCGGGGGTCGTCGGGTCGAGGGCTCCCCACTGCGGCGCGTGGCCGGTGTTGCGCAGCGTGGCGCGAGTGCCCGACATCCAGCTCAAATCGGTCGGCTCGGTGACTTTCTCGCCCACGTAGATGGTGTGGGAAATGCCGTCGGTCACGTCGTCGCGGCTGATATGGCTGTTGAGAAACAGCACGCCGTGATTGTCGACGTTGATCGGCGCCTCGACGTCGTTCTGGCAGCCGACGTAGTTGCTCACCGGCGGCTGATCGCCGTGTGCGGGATCGGCCGACGGACAGGTGAACACCGCAATTTTCATCGCCCGGACCGCGGCGTTCTTCGCGTCGTACGCGCCGACGGAGAGGTCGATGTGCTCGTAAATCACGTTCTCGTCGAGATACGGGAGAACGTGCACCGTCCAACTCATCTTGTAGCCCTGCGGAACGTTGTGGACGGGCCCTTTGGGTCGGTGGTGCCGGGCGGCAGCATGTCGTAGGCCGACTGGTAGTTGTTCAGCGCCACGCCGATCTGGAAGAGATTGTTCAGGCAGGTCATCCGCCGCGCGGCCTCGCGGGCGGCCATAACCGCCGGCATCATCATGGCCATCAGAATGCCGATGATCGTGATGACCACCAGCAACTCCACCAAAGTGAAGGCGGAAGACGAAGAACGTTTAGCCGCCGCGTCCACGCGGCGATGCGCCGCGCGCAGCGTGCAGCGATCCGTGGATTTTGGATTCTGACATCCGAATGTTGTTTCTTGCATGGCATATTCTCCGATTCTTCACCTTTTCAAGGTTTCTTGGCGGCTTCGTTGGCTGTTGCTCTCTTGAGGTCGATTGTCGATCTGTTTTGTCGAACGGGCGCGATGCACGGGATCGTCGGGATAGTCGGCCTCGACTCGAACCAGCCGGCTGTCGGGCCGACCGGCGAGGTGCTCGACGTGGATTCTTGCCCGGGCGCCCTGTTTTCCGCCCATTTCCGCGGCCGTAATGGCCCATGTTTCGCCGCTGTATTTCGCGTCGGCGGTCAGCCGGGCGGCGGCGCGCTCGACGGCGGCCTCGGCGATCCACTGCGATTGCGCGGTCCAAAGCTGCGTCTCGGCTGCCCGGCGTTCGGCAACCGTCTGCCGGGCCAGCATCGCGAACATCGCGGCCGCAAGCACGAAACAGACGAGTATTATGATCAGAGCCGATCCGCGGCGATTCGGGCTCGGCAGTTTTCGGTGGGCGATGGGCATTTACTTTCCCTCCTTCCGCCGCTCGGCGAAACGAAGGTCTCGGCCCAGCACGGCTTCGACGCGGAACGGATGGCCCGACCGCAGTGAAGCGTCTCTGGGCTCAATCGTCAGGCTGACCACCGCAGGGTTCGTCGCCCGATCGACCGCGACCGCCACGTTGGAGCCGCCCGGCAGCGCGTACGACTCGCGGCGGACGTCTTTCGAATCGGTGCGCTCGTCGCGCGAAATGCCGTTGTCGGCGATCGTGTATTGCACGGTGCGGTTTCCGCTCAGGCCGAGCCGCCACTGGTGCAGTTCTTTCCCGCTGACGACCGTTTCGCCGACGGCGGCATGAACGTCCTGGCGGAATTGATCGGCCAACCGATCGAGCGACTCGGCCTCGGCGACGTGAGCCCGCCCGCCCCGCTCGGCACGGAGCATCACCACCAGCAGGCACATCGCAATCCCCGTCAACGTTGCCGCGACGGAGATGGTGGTGACCATTTCGATCAATGTCAGTGCGCGTCGCATGGGTGGACAGTGGCTAGTGGTCAGTGGTCAGTAATCGGTATGACGGCCGCTCGCGGCTTCACCAATCATCACTCATCATTCATCATTCATCACTCATCATTCATCATTCATCACTCATCATTCATCATTCTCTTCATTCTTTCCATCGCCACGTCACAATCGTCACCGGCTTCGTGAACTGGCCGGAGTGGTCCTTCCAGCAAAGGGTGACGGCGATTCGCTTGGCCAACGGCTCGGCCGGGGAGGTCGTCACTTCGACCTTCAGTTCCGCGCCCGGCAGGCGGCTGCGGACAGCAGGCGAGAGTTGTGCGGCGGCGGTTTGCGGCGTCAACTCGTTCCAAGGCCGGGCGGCCAGCCGCTCCATCGTGTTTTCGACTTCGCAGCAGCGCCAATTGCCGCTGGTCGGCCACTCGGTGTTGTGCGGCCGTGGCCGCCAGCAGTTGCAGGCAGACGACCAGCATCGTGCCCAACAGGGCGCCGGCCACGGCCAATTCCAGCAACGTCATGCCACGTCGAACCGTTCTCATCATGCTAGCTTTTCAATTAAACTGATCAACGGCAGGAACAACGCCACCACGATGAACATTACCATCGCGCCGAAGCAGATCACCGCGGCGGGAAAGACCGTCTGAACGATCGCTTGCAGCCTGTAGAGGACTCGGCGGCGGGCGCTGTCGGCCATCTCCTGCATGGCCCAGGGGAGGTTGCCCGCCCGCTGGGCGGCTTGCAGCACCGCGAGATCGGCGCGGCGGATCAAGCTGCGGCGGGCGAGGCTATCAGCCCAATCGCCGCCGGCTTCGATGTCGAAGGCCGCCAGCGCCAAACGCCGGCGAATGTCCACCTTCGGATAGGAGATGGCCAGCGTGGCAATGCCCTCGGCCATCGGCCGCTGCTGCCCGGCAACCAGGGCCAAGCCGTCCAGGATCCGCGCCGAATCGAGCCGCCGCGCCAATCGGTTTATCGGCGGCATGTCCCACAGCGTCCAGCCGAAATACCGCACCACCGCGTAAACGAACAGCCACGTGAACAGGAGAAAGAACGGGAAAAACAGGTACCAGTAGTTGACGAAGAAATAAGATGCCTGAATCAGGACTTTCGTCATCGGCGGCAGGCTCGTGCCGAAGTCGCGGAAGATCGCTGTGAATTTCGGAATGATCCAGCACATGACAAACACGAGAACGACGACCGCAAACCACGGCAACAGCAACAGGTAGGCGATCTTACCGATCATGGACATGAATACCGGCGCGTTTTGGTTGTGGACGGCCGCCACCTGCCGCAAAGCCGGGGCCAGCGCGCCCGATTGGCTGCCGACGCGAATCATCGGCATGGCATAAGCCGGCAGCAAGCCGGGACAGAGTTCCAACGCGTCGGGCAGCGGAGTGCCTGCGGCCAGCAGTTCGGCCAGCCGTCTGGCTCGCCAGGCGAACGAGCCGCCCAGCTCGGCGGCGAACGCCTCGATGGCGGGCCCCAGCGGCATCGACCGCTCGGCCGATACGACCAGCAGCCACAGCAGCCCGCTCTGCTGCGACGCCCGCCGCTTCCGAACGCACTCGATCAGCACGAAGGCCACGATTCCGCAGCCCACCAGCCCCACCGGTCCGAACACGGCAATTAGGATAATGAAAAGCAGCAGAATAGCGAAAGTCCACCCCGTTACCACAAGAATCGAGCCGATGACGCTGCCGCCTGCCCGCTTGTCTCTGCCGCGGAAGTTGCGAATCAACGCTACCACGGCGATCCCGATGAGGAGTCCCACCAGCAAGATAACGCAGACAGCGATAAAAGCGGCAAGGTCCATCGCGCGACCACTCGACTTGTGTCAAAAAACTACTGGTTATCCCGATAACTTACTGATCAACGTAATCATCGGCAACATCATGGCAAGGACAAACACGCCCGCAAAGGTGACGATGAACAGGAGCATCACCGGCAGCAGGATGGCCTCCAAGAGGGAGCTTTGCGAGCGCACTCGGCCTTCAAACATTTCGGCGACGGCATGGAAGGCGTCGGGCAACGCCGGGCGCGCTGTCCCCATTCGATCACCGGAATCATGCTCAGCGGAAACTGCGGCCGGTCGGCCAGGCTCTGATAGAGAACGCGACCCTGGCCGACCTCGTCCGCCACGCGGCGGCACGCCGTGGCCAGGTTGCCCTCGCGGAGCCCTTCGGACGTCAGTTGCAGGGCGTCGGGCAGCGGCACTTGCTGGCCGAGCAGCATATCCATCATCCGCCCGAACTGAGCCAGGTGCCCCCATCGCAACACCGGCCCCATCATCGGCACCTTGTAGAGCATCGGCCACATCCATCTTGCATGGGGCGCCACGGCGAGCATGGCCGGCACCACCGCCATCAGGCACAACAGTGCCAACATGCCCCACGTCATCGGCCACGACGAAGCGATGAACCACTTCGTCATGGCGGGCAAGTCCGCCTTGAAGTCCATGAACATACTTATGCATCCGCCTATGATGAACAAACGCGATAACACCACCAGCGCCGTGAGCACCGCCAGCAGCACGAAGGGATAGAGCAGGCTCGACCAGAGGCGGCGGCGAAGGTCGGCCTGACTGTGTTCGAGGTCGACGTATTCCTCCAGAACCTCGGGCAGTTGACCGCTGCGCAGTCCGGCCAGAACCAGCCCGCGCAGGTGCGGCGGAAGCCGGCTGCCGAGCGAATCGATGGCGGCGGCCAGATCGTCGCCGGCGTCGAGCCGGTCGGCCAGAGCCAGCACCGCGTGCGCCAGCCGCCGGCTGGTCAGTTCGCCGGCCAGCGCCCGGAGCCCCGCGCCCAGCGGCAGCCCGGCCTTGGTCAGCTCGGCCACCCGCGCAGCCAACTCGGTCGCCTCTTCGACCGAGAGCTTTCGCGATACGTCGAGAGTAGGCCAGGAAAATCGCGTCATGGGGTCATCTTGCCAGAGCGTGCAACATCATCGTATAGGGATGAACAACACCAAAGCGTACGCGGCCGTGATGCTGCCGGCGACCACGACCGTCAGGAAGGCCGGCAGCAACACGCGAAGCAGATCGGACTGATTCCGGGCGCGGCGATGGTACGTCGTGGCGGAATGTTGCAGGGCCGGCAGCAGCGCGCCGTCGTGGCCAGCCGCCAGCACGAGCCAATTCATCAGCGGCGGAAAGGCCGGATCGCCCGAAAACGGCTGCACTTGGCCGCGGCGGAGCGTTTCGCTCAATTGCCGGGCGGCACGAACCGTTTTCGGATCGCCGGAGGCCGAGGCGGCCAGCGTGACCGCCTCATCCAACGGCGTGCGGTTCTCCACCAACAGGGCGAGGATTTCGAGGAACGCCGCCGTCCGCGAAAATCGCAGCGCCTGACCCATCCACGGCAGCCAGCCCAAGAGCCAATCGGTGCGGCGGCTGTGAAGGGCGGCCGCCCGGGTGCAGGCGTGCCACCACAGGAACAGGAGCAGGGCCAGGAAGATCGGCATGGCCGGTCCCCACCACCCCGCCGAATGGCCGAGCCAGGCAAGGAACGCAAACAGCCGCTGCCCCGGCACGTTCAAGGCGTGAAATGACGATGCCAGGCGGGGCGCCAACACTTGCGAAAAAATGGCCAGCCCCTCCCAGACCACGGCGAATATCAATAGCGGATAGCTGACGGCCACGATGGCGGCGTGCTGGGTTTCGGCGGTGCGATGGGCCGAAGCGGCAACGGCCTCGAGCGCGGCGGGCAAGCGACCCGCTCGCAAGCCGGCCTGGACCACCGCCTGATAGGCCGGCGAGAGGGCAATCGCCTGATCGGCCAGGGCTTGCTCCAACGATTCGCCGCGGGCCGTTCGCTCGGCCAGCGAAGCCGCCGCCTTGCCGAGCCGGCCGGGCATGTCGGCGCCGAGGTCGGCCAGCCCGTGTTCGAGCGGCACGCCCGCTCGCACCAGGGCGGCGATCTCTTCGTTCAGAGCAAGCAGATCGTTAAGGGTCATGGGGTTTGGAGTCGGTGAAAACGTTCTTCAGGATGTCTCCGCAAGCCGCCTCCGGGCCGACCTGTCTTAGCGTCGCTTGAAGGAGCGAATCTTTTTCGGAAATCTGCGGCGAA
This sequence comes from uncultured Planctomycetia bacterium, assembly GCA_963719005.1. Classification (GTDB taxonomy): domain Bacteria; phylum Planctomycetota; class Planctomycetia; order Pirellulales; family Thermoguttaceae. Next base: position 106,840 of record CAVRAR010000004.1, on the reverse strand, counting down.
AGCTGCTGAATTTGCCAGGCCACGTCGGCAACGGTCGGCGCCGAGGCCGGCGGTTTCAGGGCGACGCCGGCCGCGTGCATTCCGCCGATCGAGAGGCCCACCGCAACCAGGAAGCTCGCCGCACACGCCACGGCGAACCGCCGGCTCGACCGCTTCTGTTCGCGGAGCAGTTCGACCCGCAAGCGGTGCAGCACGCAGTGCCGCAGCTCCTCCCGAACGTCGTCGAGCACCCGCCGCCGCAACACCGCCGAAGGCTCGGCACGCGGGGCACACGCCAAAACGTGCTCGACCCGTTCAAGTTCTGCCGGAAACTGTGAATTATCCATCACGACCTCACTTCCAGCGATGTTCGCACGCCGGCCAGAGAGGATCTCAACTTTCGCAAAGCGTATTGGTATCGGCTGGCTGCCGTACTGATGCTCACGCCGACGATCTGGGCGATTTGAGCGAAGGTCAGCTCGCCGTCGATCTTCAAGGTGACGACTTCGCGCTGTTCGTCGGGCAACGCGCGAACGGCCTGTTGCAGGCGATGCCAATCGGGGCCATCCGTGGCGGTCTGTTCGGGCGGGGCGACGGCTTCGTCGGCGGCCGTGGGCGAAAGGGGAACCGCTCTTGCCCGCCGCAGCGCCGCGCGGCCCGCCGCCCGGTGGATCGCCGTAAACAGGTAAGAGGTCAAGTCGCGCACGCCAGCCAGCCTTTCGTGGGAACGGACGGTGGCCAAGAAAACCTCCTGCACCACGTCCTCGGCATCCTCGGGCGAAGCAAGGAGGCGCAGGGCCACGCGGTACATCCGTGCGGCGAAGCGGTCGTAGAGCGCCGCGAACGCCCGCTCATCGCCGGCGGCCAGGCCAAGCAGCAGTGGGTCGGTGCCGAGGGCGCTCACTCTTTGCTCCTAATAGGTAAGAGCCGAGTTGCCCGAGGTTTTACGTACAAATCGTGCGATCCCCCGAAAAACACCCCCGGACGCCCGATCCGCACCCAAATTCAGACCCGATCGGCGACAGAAATCGCCTACAATCTGCTCCGTGCCACTATTCTATCAAATCGACGATTGTTTTGCGAAGTTGAAAATGGATTTTTTATACCGCCGCTTGCGGTTTCGCAGGAACACGCTAATCGACGCCTCCGGAAAAACCCAGCACGCGACGCACTTCGGCGGGGCTCGTGAGGCCGTCGTCGACGGCGTGGCAAGCCCGCTGCCAGCGAGTAATCATGCCCCCCTCGACCGCCAGACGCTCGATCGTGGCCGTGTCGGAGCGCGTCAGGACCGCCCGGGCGAGATCGGTTCGCGAGAGCATGAGCATTTCGACCAGCAGGAACCGCCCCTGGTAGCCGGTGCCGCCGCACTCGGCGCAGCCGCGAGGCAGCTTCGCCCGTTGGACCTCCAGGCCGAGCCTTGCTTCGGGCTTGTCGCTCGGCTCGGCAACAGGCGCAGAGCCGGCGGAGCAAACGCTGGTGGAGGATCGCCAGGATGCCGCTGCGAAGGACGTAGGGCTCGATGCCCATGTCCAACAGCCGGCCGACGGTCTCGGCGGCGCTGCCGGCGTGAAAGGTGCTCAGCAGCAAGTGGCCGGTAAGCGAGGCTTGCAGGGCGGCTTCGGCGGTCGGCCGATCGCGTATTTCGCCCACCATGATGACCTCGGGGTCTTGCCGCATGAGGAACCGCAAGCCCGCCGCAAGGTCCAGCCCGACGGTCGGATGCACCTGCGACTGCGCCACGCCGCCGACCGACACTTCGACCGGATCTTCGATCGTCATCAGGCTCCGCGCACCGTCGGTTCGCCGGGCGATTTCGCGGAGGCAGGCGTAAATCGTGGTCGTTTTGCCGCTGCCCGCGGGCCCCGACACGAGGATAGCACCCGACGTCTGCGACAGCAAGGTTTGCAGCGTCGGGAGCACGTCGGCGGGCAGGCCGAGGTCGTCGAGATGCTGGTAGCGCTTCGCGCCGCCGAACAACCGCACGACCGCCCGCTCGCCGTGGAGCGTCGGATACGTGCAGACCCGCATTTCCACGTCGTCCTGCGGCAGCCGGATGCGTCCTTCCTGCGGACGATCGGTCTGGTAGGTCAACAGGCCCGCCAGAACCTTCAAGCGGGCGACCACGTTGCCGGCCAGCGCCTGCGGGAAGGTGGCGACGGGGAGCAAAACGCCGTCGACGCGGAACTTCAACTCCAAATGGGCGCCGGTCGGCTGGAGATGGATGTCGGTGGCGCCGGCGGTTCGCGCGGCGGCCAGCAGCGCATCGACGCCGCGAGGCGCGTAGTCCGGATGGCTCGGGTCAAGCCCGCGAAGCTTTCCGGCCAGTAGATCGCCAACGGCTTGCGTCATCAACCGCTATTCTAACGCAGTGGCGGAGAGCGTGCAATCGTCTACTTTTTGGTACTGGGGCAAGAGTGCGTTGCTGAGCGGCCGCCGTCTAGGTGGCGGTCTCCGTCGCATCATCGTTGGCGGCCCTCCGGCGTGGCAAAAACTCGGTTAACAAAGCTCCGTTGGCTTCACACGCTCTTCCCCTCCGAACAATTAGGTCCATTTCTTCTAATACGTGCACATCGCGAGTCAGCGTTTTGATCGTCTTCCTCGCGTAAAGTTCCGCAAGCTCGGGGGTGAGTCGGTGTAGTTTTCTGATTGGTACTCGACGTGGATCAGCGTTGGCCAGTTCCAACGCAAGCAGTCGCCGTCTTTCAACCGCGTTACCCGTTTTTCCTCGAAATCGGCGATACACATAATCTCGCCACGCAACCTCCCACTGATATATGCGGATCTGCTGAATTTGTTCATCGAGGGCATCTCGCAGTCCGCGCAATCCATAGGTAAGAAATTCAAGTGCACCACGTTCGGATTTGCTTGCAGCAGCTAGGCTTCGATAGTAGTCTGCTCTAGTCTGGTTGTAAAAGTTGCTTAGAAGGTGTGCCGCGATTGAAGGTACTCGACCAGAAAGAAGAATCTGAAACTCGACCAGGCGTGCTGTTCTGCCGTTGCCATCTCCGAATGGGTGAATCCAAGCGATATATAGATGAGCCATGATGGCTCGCAAAACCGCAAAGCCGGTCGCGAGTTCGGGATCATTCGCAACGACTTCGCGATTAAGCCATTGGCATAGTCGTTCTATCAAAAACTCGCAATCCTCCCACGGCGCACCCCTGTAATTTGCGACGCCGACAGAATGCCGACGAAACGCACCGGGCGTCACGTCGCTCTCTAAGGGCAAACCCTTCAAGACGCGACGGTTAAACGCCTTGATCCGTTCCACGCTCAAGGGGGCCTCTTCTCCCCCCAGTACCTCTCTGCCAATGGTATTGCACGTCCGCGCAATGTTGTCTATTTCTTTAGCAAGATACTCTTTTGATTTTGGCAGCGACGGTCCACTTTTTCTAATGCGATTGCGAACCTCGTCTTCCGACAAGGTGTTGCCCTCGATAGCGGTTGTTGCATGAACACCCTTTGCAAGGTAGAGAATGCGAAGCTCTTTCGCCACTTCTGGCGGCAAGAGGGCGTTAGCAACATGTTCAATCTTTGATTGAATTGCCCCTAAATCCATCCAGAACTTGAATGGGGCTCGCTGAAGGTCAAGCGAAAATGTCATCCACGGATGCGTCCGCGTATATGTCCGCTGACCTGTCCCTCTCTGTGCCTGTAACGGCGTCTTTGCCATTAAACCTCTCCGGCACCACGATGGCGTTTCTAACGCCTGTCGTATATTGTAGTTATGGCTGCACAGTACCCAGCAATTCACTACGCAATGCAGCTTAGTGCACCGGAGCCGCCTTGTCAATTGGCGAAAGTATACGTCTACATAAAGTCCTCGGCTGTGTCCAGTCCGACGGGGTATAGGTATATAGCCAACCTGGTTGCTGGTTACAACACTTGCAGCGGTACAGTTTGGTATTGGGGCCGCAGTTTCTTGCTGGGAGTTGGCAGCGTGTGTTTTTGGGCGAATTGCCGAGCCAGCTAACAACACACTGTTGACCCACTACCTGCTCTTCCCGGCGATCAATTCTGATGTCGCCTCGCAACGCTCAGTACGGCTTGTACTCGCCGGGAACGAATTGCGGGTAGTTGCCGTTCTTGTCGGGCATTACCGGCGGATCGGCGTCGAAGGCGAACTTCTTCGGCATCTCGTTCGGGCCCTTCTTGACGGCCTCGTCCCAGAAAACTTCCTGGCCGGAATAGGTCGCCATGCGGCCCAATATCCCGGTCATGCTGCTGGTGGCGCCGTACCAGCCGTCGTTGAGCTTCTCGCCGTTGCGAATGGCGTTGACCAGATCGACGTGCTCTTGCTTGTAGCCGTCGCTGCCGTTGCCCGGCAGTTCCATCGCGCCCTTGGTTCCGTGGGCGAACTGGGTGACGATGTCCCAAATGTTGGGCTGCTGGCGACATTGGCCGTACAGTTTCGTGCCGTCTTTGTAGGTGAACTCGACGAAATGATTGTCGTAGATTTGACCGATCTTGCGGTTGTCGGGGCGGCATTGGCAGCTTCCGACGCCGTTGGCCCTCTCGGGGTGATCCTGCTTGACCCAATTGCAGACGTCGAGGTTGTGGACGTGCTGTTCGAGGATGTGATCGCCGCAGAGCCAGACGAAGTGATACCAGTTGCGCATCTGATATTCCATCTCGGTTTGACCCGGTTGGCGCTCGCGCACCCAAATGGGGCCGTTGTTCCAATAGGCGCGCATGAGCATCAGCTTGCCGAGCGAGCCTTCCTGGATTCGCTTGACTTTGCCGAGGAATTCCTTGCTGTGGCGGCGCTGCAATCCGACGACGACCTTCAATCCTTTCTCGTCTGCCAGCTTGTTGGTTTCCATCAATGAGCGGAAGCCCGGGGCGTCGGTGCAGCACGGCTTCTCCATGAAGACGTGCTTGCCGGCGGCGATGGCCGCGGCATAGTGAATCGGGCGAAACCCCGGCGGCGTGGTCAGCAAGACGATGTCCGGCCCGGCGGCAATCGCCTTCTTGTAGGCGTCGAATCCGACGAAGATGCGGTCCTCGGGCACGTCGATCTTCTTAACGATGTCTTCGTCCTTTCGCAACTCCGCCAGCTTGTCCTTGGCATTGTCGGCGAAGGCGTCGGCCACGGCGATTAGTCTCGACGTTCTGCGCACGACGAGAGGCAGTCGCTGACGGCGCCGCCGCCGCGGCCGCCGCAACCGATCAGGGCGATCTTCAACTCGTCGCTGCCGGCGGCATACGCCGCCCGCGAAAGATCCAATCCACCGGCCAGGGCGATTCCCGCCGCGGCCACCGTCGTCCCTTTTAGAAAATCCCTGCGATTGGCTTGTCTTACTGCGTTCATTGCTCTACTCCAGGGCTGAAACCATTGTTGCCGAAAACGATGTCGCACAAAGCTCCTACTGTTTTCCCGCTTGGGCCTTGCGGTAATCCAAGAACTCGCGTTTCTCGTAGTCCGTCAGTTCGTATCGAGCGGCCTCCTCGGGGCTGGGCACCCGCAAGGGACGGACCACGCGAAATCCGACGAACTGAGCGTCGGTGTGGTACCAGACGCTCTTGGGGATTTGCGGGTCTTGTGCTTTCCACTCCTTGCTCGACTCTCGCCGCGCGGCGCTGCGGAGCAAAGGGGCCTCGTCGGTCCACGCCCCGCCACGCGCCACCTGTGGATACGCTTTCGTGACGCCGGTCACCGGGTTCTCGACCAGCTTGTCGCCCAACTGCTTGTAACGGTCGGGATAGTATTGATCGACGCACCACTCCGCGACGTTGCCGTGCATGTCGTAGAGGCCCCACGGATTCGGCTTCTTCTTGCCGACCTTGTGGTACTTCTCGTCGCTATTGTCGCTGCTCCAGGCGTAGTCGCCGAGCTTTTCGGGATCGTTGCCGAAGGAGTAGGCCGTGGTCGTGCCAGCGCGGCAGGCATATTCCCATTCGGCCTCGGTGGGCAGACGATAATAGTGGCCGGTCTTGGCCGAGAGCCATTTGCAGTACATCTTGGCGGCGAACTGCGTCATGCAGACCGCCGGGTAGCCCTCCTTGCCCATGCCGAAGGTCATGTCGGAATAGGGCTTGGTGGGAATCGCCAGGGCGTCGGCCATTTTGTCCCAGGAAGTCGGCGTGACTTCCTTGGCGGCACGCCGCTGCTTGTCGAGCCCCATTCCCCACAACTCGTACTGGCTCCAGGTGATTTCGTACTTGCCCATCCAGAAGGGCTCGACCTTGACTTGCACTTGCGGCCCCTCGTCGGCGTTGCGGTCCTTTTCAGCGGGGGGGCTTCCCATCTTGAAGGTTCCACCGGGGATCGGCACCAGGTCGAGTTTCACGTCGGCGTCCAATTTCTCGCTGTAGGGTTTCATTCCCGCCTGGTCCTTGGCCTCGGCGGCCGGATTGTCGGCAGGCTTGGGCAGCCACTTGACGGCCACCTCCAGGCTCGGCTCTGACGCGGTCGAGACTTGCTTCGTTTCCGATACTCGCCTTACCGGCACCCAACTCACGGCCGCGTGTGGGCTCGGCTCAGAGGAGGCAGCCGGTGGCGCCGGCGGCTTGGATCCTTGCGGATCGGGCAGCTTCTGCACCGGAGTCTCAACGCCCGGCAGATCCTTGACCGGCACTTCGGGCGACGGCTGCTTCGCCTTTTCGGGAGCGGCCGGCGGCTGGACGGGCGTTTTCTGGACGGATTTCGACGCCGGCCGCTTGCCGGGCTCTATGTCCTTCGTCCCGCTGGTGGCGGAGCCGGGTCGGCAGCCCAACAGCGCCGCAACCGATACCGATAAAATTGCCAAAGAACCCACGAGACGTTGCCAGAGGCATCGGCGGTGCGGTAGTCTGTTCATCTGGAGAGTCCTATTCCTGTTTTATGCAAATACCTACCTGCTTACTACAGAAACCGACAGAGTTGGAGCCGTTGCGGCTCACAGAACGCGGCAACTTGCAAGGGAGGGACCAACCTTGATGGGAAGGTTAGTGGTTATGTGGCTAGTGCGGCTTTTGGAAACTTCCTGGCGACTTACAACGCCCCTCCATTGCAATGAGGGGGCTTTTCTCGGCGGCAAGATGTTTCTGGAAGCCGTGCTAATGGGGGTGGCGTTGCAGGCCGCTTCGTCCGCGGCTGCAACCGCAAACCGCTTCGAGTTCACGCAGACGGAGATGGCCGTGCCAATCCGCATTGTACTCTATGCGGCCGACGATACAACAGCCGCGGCGGCCGCCCGAGCCGCGTTTTCCAGGTTCCACGATCTGAACGCCTCGATGAGCGATTACGACCCGCAAAGCGAGCTGCGTCGCCTCTGCGATGCTTCCTCCGAGGGGAAACCGGTTCGGGTGAGCGACGATCTGTGGCGGGTTTTGGTCCGCGCCATCCAGCTTTCGGAACGGTCGGAGGGGGCCTTCGACGTCACGATCGGTCCGGTGGTTCACCTCTGGCGCAACGCCCGGCGGACGAAGGAGCTTCCCTCGCCGAAGTCGATCCAGGCGGCCTTGTCGAGCGTCGGGTATCGCTGGATTCGACTTCACCCGAAGCAGCAGGCGGTGGAGCTGTTGCGGCCGAAGATGCGTTTGGATCTCGGCGGAATCGCCAAGGGCTACGCGGTCGACGAAGCCCTGAAGGCGCTGCGAAAACGCGGAGTGACCCGCGCGATGGTTGAGGCGGGCGGAAACATCGGCCTGGGTGATCCTCCACCCGATCGGCCCGGCTGGTGGATCGGCGTCGCCCCACCCGATGCCTACAGCCCGCCGCGGCAGTATCTCTTGCTTTCGCGCGTGGCGATTTCCACTTCGGGCGACTTGTGGCAGTACGCCGTCATCGACGGCGTCCGCTATTCGCACTTGATCAATCCGCAAACGGGCATGGCGCTTACCGATCATTGCAGCGTGACCGTGGTAGGCCCCGACGGTTTGAGCACCGACGGGCTTTCCTCGGCGGTGGCGATTCTGGGGCCCGACAAAGGGCTGAAGCTCGTCGAAAGCACGCCTGCCGCGGCGGCGTTTATCGTCCGAGCAGTCGGCGGCAAAGAGCGGACGTACCAGTCGCGGAGATGGGGGGAACTCGGTAAGCAGCCCGACCATCGCTGACGAACACCGCTTGGAGCAGGCTCGGAGCCTTCCCGACAACCGTTAAAATCGCGAATCACCCCTAAGCCACGGATAGGAACGACCCAGTTCCGGCGTGCCCTTGCCTCTTGCGGCCGCTGATTTCCCGCAAAACTGCGGGGATGGGCTACAGTTGCTTAGAGGTTCTAACAAAACTCCAGTACGCGGTTCCAGCAGATCATGGCACAACCGATGATTAGGAACGCATCGTGAATGTCCGGTCGTTTCTCGTAACGCACCCGCAGACGACGCCAGTTGAAGAGCCAATCGAAGCAGGCTTCAACGACGTAGCGGAATTTGCCCAGGCCGCTGCCGTGCTCGGTGTTGCGGTGAGCAACCAGCGGCTTGATTCTCCGCTTGCGCAGGGGTTTACGAATCTTGGCTTCCGCATCATAGGCTCGATCCGCGAGCAGTTCATCGGGACGCTTGCGCGGTGCGCCGCGAGGTTGCTTGATCGGTGGAACTGCGTTGACCAAAGGAATAGCCATCTCCGAATCGTGGCAATTCGCGCCGGTGTGGGTAATGGCCAGAGGCGTGCCGCTGCCGTCCACCATCAGATGACGCTTCGAGCCATTCTTGCCTCGATCCGTGGGATTTGGGCCCGTTTTTGCCCCCCAAAAACTGCTCGCACGGAGCAACTGTCGATCGCGGATGTTGACCAGTCGATTTGGCCTGCCAATCCCAATTCGTCCAAAAGTAGCTTCCATATCCGCTTCCAGACACCAGCCACGTGCCAGTCGCGGAGTCGTCGCCAGCACGTCATGCCGCATCCGCAGCCCAACTCCTGCGGAAGATATTCCCACGGACAACCCGTTTTCAATACGAAGAGAATCCCCGTGAGCGCCGCACGATCGGAAACTCGCGGTCGGCCTCCTTTCGGCTTGCCGCGTTCGCGCGGCAGCAAAGGCTTGATTCGCTCCCAAAGCGCATCGGGCAGCAGTGGCTTGGCCATAATATCCTCCCTGACATATCTGTTGGTTGACCAGGTTAGCCCGAGAGTTTAGCAACATTGGACAGATCAGGAAATACTGGTTTTGTTAGAACCTCTTAGTCTCCTGTGACGCACGCAGCGCTCGCGCCGTGGCGAGCAACAAAGCACGAAACACGCGACTGAACCGGCCGCCCATGCGATCCCCTTCCCCAATGCGCACCGATCAGAGCTGTGGCGACGGAGCCAGGTTGTGGCTTGCTCTGGCGATGCTCTTGGGCATTGCCGTGGCCGTCAGCATTTGGCAGACCCCCCAACGGATCAATCACGATTGCGCCAACTATTTTCATACCGCCGAGATGGTCCTGGATGGGGCGATACCGTATTGCACGGCTGTTGACGTCAACCCGCCGCTAAGCACCTACCTGCACATTCCCATAGTGTGGCTTGCCAGAACCCTTGGCATATCGCCGATTATTGTGTTTCAAGTCTGTGTGACTGTGCTGTTGTTTGTCACGGCCGTCGAGATGCTGTTCTTATTGCGGAAGCGCGAGAGCAAAATGCGACCGGCCGAGCAAGGACTGGTGTTGTTCGCTTGGATGGCCCTGTTTCTCTTGATCGACTGGCGCGGCGACGTCGGACAGCGCGAGCACCTGTTCGTGCTCACGTACGTTCCTTACTTGTTCCTGCGAATCCTTCGCTACCACAGGGGATCGGTTCCCATCTGGTTCGCGGTGCTGCTGGGACTTCAAGCCGGCGTGGGAGTGTCGCTGAAGCCGTATTTCCTGCTCGATGCCGTTGCGGTAGAAATGGCACTGATGCTTGCCTCGCGTCGATGGCGGACGGTGCTGCGGCCCGAGTGCATGGCCTTGGCCGGCGTGGTGACGGCCTATGTGGCCCATTGGCTCTTTGTCCCCGCCGCCATGCGCGAGGGGTTCTTCTGCCGCTGGGTGCCGCTGATCCGCGCCGGCTATCGCGCTTACGACGCCAGTTACGCTGAAATCGCCGAGCAGACTCTGCGGTCGCCGTTTACGGCAGCCGGGTTGGTGGGCGTGTTGGCCGCCGTGCTGCTGTTGTCCACGCGGCGGCGCTTGCGGCTGCGTTTGCACGTGTTGGCCTTGGCGACACTGGCCATCGCGAGCATCGCAATGCTCTTCGTTCAGCACAAGGGTTACACCTACCACTATATCCCCATCGACATCGCCGCCCTGCTTTGCCTGCTGATCGTAGGCCTGAGTGCCGCGAAGCGAGAGCGAGCGGCCAACGTCAACGCGAGCATGGCGGCGTCAACGGCGACGGTTCCCGGGCGATCGCTGCGGGCGGCATGGGGCACGATCGCCATCCGCAGCGTGCTCGTGGCCGTCGTCGGCGGACTTCTGGCGGTATGGTTCGTCGGGCGGCCAGGATCGGCGCGGCCGGACACGCCGGAATACGCAGCACTGCGACGGGTTGTTGCCGAGCACACCCATCCGGGCGACCGCGTCCTGATGCTCGCGACGTCCACGCGGCCGGCATACCCCATGCTGGTGCAACTCGGTTGCCGACCGAGCAGCCGTTACACCGGCGCCATGCAGTTCGCATTTCTTTACTTCGGGGCGCACTCGACCGGCGATCGCCCAATCTATCATCGCTACGACGAAGCCTCGGCCGAGGAGCGGCGGTCCTTGGACGAGTTTCGCGACGACGTGAAGCAGTACCAACCGAGACTGATCGTCATCAACGACACTCCCGGCTGGTTTGGGTTGCCCAAGGAGTTCAACTTGTTCGAGTACTTCGTCTATTGCGGCTGGACCAAGCAATCGTTGAAAGGCTACCGGGAAGTTCCTGCTCCAAAGGGGTGGAAGGTGTTCGAGCGGCAGTCGTCGCCGGCAGATATCGCGGCCAATGGACGGTAGAACGGATCTCCGCTTGAACCGCAACGGGATTTCGGCGATACTGCCGTATCTTCTACCACCCCTACGCGAAACCCCAAATCTAGAACCATGCCCAGCCACGACCAAGTTCAAGTTCATTGGCACCAACACGCCGTCACCCGCGAAGAACGGGAGAAACTCAACGGACAATCCGGCTGCGTGGTGTGGTTCACCGGCTTAAGCGCCTGCGGCAAGAGCACCGTGGCAAACCTGCTGGATCATCGATTGCACTCGATGGGCCTGCACAGTTTTGTGCTCGACGGCGACAACATCCGCCACGGCCTGAACGCCGGGCCGGGCATGCTCAAGGATCGCCACGGCGAGGATTTCGCCAAGCGGTTCGGACTGGGATTCTCGGCCCAGGACCGCGAAGAGAATATCCGCCGCATCGGCGCCGTGGCAAAACTCTTCTGCGACGCCGGCTTGATTGCTATCACTGCATTCATCAGCCCCTACCGGATCGACCGCGATCGCGTCCGGGCGTCGTTGCCTAAGGGCGACTTCTTCGAGATCTTCGTCGATGCCCCGATCGAAGTCTGCGAAGCCCGAGACCCTAAGGGACTCTACAAAAAGGCGAGGGCTGGGGAGCTTAAGGGCTTTACGGGAATTGATGATCCCTATGAGCCGCCGCTCAAGCCGGAGTTATTGCTCGACGCCGGGCGGAAGTCGCCGGAAACGCTGGCCGACGAAGTGTTGGCCTGTCTCAAGGCGGCCGGGAAGATCCGCGGGTGACCTCTGTCGTCAAGGTGGGGCAGACATTCCTGTCTGCCGTGCCGTCAACCACCTGAAAGGCTGCAAAGGGCAGACAAGAATGTCTGCCCCACCAGATCCGTCACAATTCCGCGCCGCCCGTATTGACGGAATCGGTTGTATGGCTCAAAATGGGTGGGCGTTGGCGCCGCCTTGCGGGATTGCGGAACAGGCCGGCTGGACGCCATCAAGTGACGCCTCTCGTTTCTTGATTCTTAGGCCGGCCTTGTCGTCCGCCGCTCGCGGAGCGCGGCCCGTAATGAAAAAACAAACATCCGCAATGATATCATCCCATGACCGCGATTGCCGTCGAGGAACTCCAGCCGCGGGCTCAGGCGGCGCTTGTCAGCAGCCCATTCTACGAACTGCGCGAATTGCAGGTCGAATGGCGCGACGATGCGCTGCGGCTGACCGGCTGCGTTTCCAGTTACTACCACAAACAACTTGCTCAAGAGGTCGTTCGTTCCGTTTGCAGAGACACCATGGTGGTCAATTCGATCCGCGTCGAGCATGAAGAGGAAGACGTTCCGTAGTTCGCCATAATCGTTTTTATCACCAGTCGGGAACACGGACGTTCCTTAGTTGCCATCCGTTGTCGCCGGTGTAGGGAAACAGCTTTTGCCGGCGGCAAACGAGGAGAGCGCCATGGAAGATCTGCAGTCTCGCATCCGTGCGATGGACGAGTTTGCGGAGGTTCTGCCCGAGACGTTGGAGGAGGCCGACGAGTTGGCCGCCTCGATCGAAAGGGCCGTGCAGTACGAAACGGGAAGAGGAGTCGCCGATCTGACGGTCGAGGTCGGTCCGCAAGGCGTCTTGCTCAAAGGACACTGCGACACTTACTACACGAAGCAACTTGCCCAACACGCGGCCATGCGCATGCCCGGCGGAAACCGGCTGACGAACAGCATCGAGGTTTCCTGACCGGGATTAGTAGCTGTTCAAAAACAGCCTTAGCGTTTTGTGGTGCGGCCGTCCCGGCTGCCTGAGCGGCGAGACCTCTGCACCACATATCGTTCCCGCCTTACTAGAAGTTCGATCCCACCTTGCTTTCGTTCTGAGAGGGAAAAAGGGGACAAGTCCAATTTGCCGGAACGGCCCGGAGGGTGCTTCGCACAAATTGGACCTGCCCCCTTTTTCCCACTGGAGTGCCGCCATGTCTACACCAATGGTGCGTCTGTGTTCGTGCGCTTTTGCAGCAGGTCTGATGCTGAGTCTCGCGCCAAGCTCGGCGGCGGCGGTAACGCTGCACGTTGCCGTGAACGGCAATGACGCCTGGTCCGGAAAACTAGCCACTCCGAACGCGGACAACTCAGACGGGCCGCTGGCCACCCTGGCCGGCGCCCGCGATGCCATACGGCGGCTGAAAAACCCGCGGGAAGCGGTCGCGGTGAAGGTGGCCGACGGCGTCTATTCGCTCAAGGAGACGTTGGTCTTCGAGCCGCAAGACAGCGGCACGGCCGATGCTCCGATCATCTACGAAGCGGCCGACAGGGCGCATCCGGTGTTCACCGGCGGACGGAAAATTCAGGGCTTTGTCAAGGATGCGGGCAATCGTGGCGGCAAGGGGGACAGTCCCATTTTCGCTGACACGAAAATCGGGACAGTCCCCTGGAAAGTGCATCTGCCCGACGTCGAGGTCGGCCGCTGGTATTTCGAGGACTTGTACGTCAACGGCCGCCGTGCGATACGTGCCCGATCGCCGAACGAGTTTTACTACTACGCTCGCGGTGCGGCAGGGCCCGTGGTAAATGCCGCCAACGGCAAGACGGAGACGCTGCCGAACCGGGCGTTCGTGGCCGATCCGAAGGACTTTGCCCCGCTTGCCGGCCTGCACGAAGAGTCAGCTCAACGACGCGGTGGTCGTGGCCTATTCCTATTGGGAAAACTCGGTCTCGCGGATCGCCTCCGTCGACGCGAAGAACCAGCACGATCGTGTTTGCCGGCGACACCGCCTTCCCGCTGCTGGGTTGCGGGCCGCGTCAGCGATACCACATCGAGAACGTCAAGGCGGCTCTCGACGCGCCCGGCGAGTGGTTCCTCGACCGCGGCGGCGATCTGTTCTATATTCCCCTGCCCGGCGAAGACATGACGAAGGCCGAAGTCATCGCGCCGCTGCTGACCGGCCTGGTGCGGTTCGTCGGCGATCCCCACAGTGGGCGACTGGTCGAGCACGTCACGCTGCGAGGGCTCTCCTTCCAGCACGAGCGATTTCCGCTGCCGGCTCAGGGCCTCAACACTTTGCAGGCGGCGATGAGTCTGGCGGCGGCGAACATGCCGGCGGCGATCACGGCCGACGGCGCGAGGCACGTGGCGATCCTCGACTGCGAGATCGCCCACGTCGGCGGCCATGCCGTTTGGTTCCGCCGCGGCTGCCAGGACTGCCGCGTCCAGCGATGCCTGATCCACGACATGGCCGGCGGCGGAGTTTACGTCGGCCAAGGCTGGGACAATGAGAATCCAAAGGGCGCCGACGCCACCGGACATTGCGTCGTCGATAACAACATCATCCGCTGCGGCGGACGTCTCGACCGCGGCGCGGTCGGCGTGTGGATCGGGCACAGCGCCTACAACCAGGTCACGCACAACGACGTCGCCGATCTGCCCTACACCGGCGTCTCCGTCGGTTGGCGATGGGGTTACGCCGCCAGCGAAGCCCATCACAACTCGTGTCGAGTTCAACCACATCCATCACCTCGGCTGGGGCGTGATGAGCGACATGGGCGGCGTCTACACCTTGGGCCCCTCGCCCGGCACCACCGTGAGCAACAACGTCATTCACGACGTCTACTCCTACGATTACGGCGGCTGGGGGCTGTACAACGACGAGGGGAGTAGCGGCATCGTGCTGGAAAACAACCTCGTCTACAACACGAAGACCGGCGGATATCATCAGCACTACGGCCGCGAAAACATCGTCCGCAACAACATCTTCGCCTTCAGCATGGAAGGCCAGTTGCAGCGGTCGCGCGTCGAGCCGCATCTGCCATTCACCTTCTCCCGGAACATCGTCTACTGGAACGCCGGCCATCTGTTTTCCGGCAGTTGGAAGGACTGCAACGTGAAACTGGACCACAATCTCTATTTTGACGCCTCGGGCGCGGCGGTGAGCTTCGACGGCATGACGCTGGCCGAGTGGCAGGCGTCGGGCAAGGACGCCGGTTCGATCGTGGCCGATCCGAAGTTCGTCGATCCGGCCCATTTCGATTTCCGCTTGCAGCCCGGTTCGCCGGCTGAGACAATCGGCTTCCAGCCGTTCGATTTCAGCAAGGCGGGCGTTTACGGCGATCCGAAGTGGGTGAAGGCGGCCGTGGTCGAGTATCCGCCGGTCCGATTTGCCCCGGCGCCGTGATAACGAACGAAAGCACGGCGAAGCGAGACTTGCGGCTCTCTCCCCTCGCCCGCTTGCAGGAGAGGGGCAGGGGGTGAGGGCGATCAGATTACGGTTCTTTATCGCGAAAACTCGAAAGTCCGAAACCACGAAAGATGGCCTGTTATCTCGAACCTCTGCCACGTTTTCGCGTTTTCGTGTTTTCGTGACAAAAGGGGAGCGGAAAGGGGTTTGCACCAGTCGAGTTTTGCACCGCCCCTTGCCATCTTTGTCCTCACACGAGGGGATTTTACGTTTTCCGAAATCTTGTTGCCACAATGAGTTACGGCGACGCTTATTGCTCGATGCGTCCCCTCTCTTGGCAAAGCCGTGGTGCAAAACCCCCTGCTCGTCGGCCATGGCAACTCAATGATATACATGCGACCACCTTATAGCAGACGGGCGGCGCGATTTCAAGGGAAGTTTGTGGGCCAAGGGACAAAAACCAATTCCCCCCCTCTGCTTGTCGGGGCGTGGACACGGGGGTAGGATGATCGGCTTCTAGTACGTATCCGTAGGCGCGATCGCTTTTCCGGCATCCCTGCAACTGCCGAAGGATTTGAAATGAAACTTCGGAAACTCAGGATCGAGAACTTTCGGTCTTTCAAGGATGACACCATCCTATTCGACGACTACACGTGTCTTGTCGGACCGAACGGTGCCGGCAAGTCAGCGGTGCTCACGGCATTGAACGTATTTTTTCGTAATACGGCTTCGTCAGCAACCAACGTCAGCACTCTCAGCGAAGAGGACTTCCACCACAAGAATACCGCTGTTCCGATCAAGATAACTCTGACATTTGAGGACTTGTCGGAAGCCGCGAGGGACGACCTCAAGCGTTACGTCAGGCAACGGCAATTGGCTGTATTCGCAACTGCGGAGTGGAGCGACGGCGATAGAAGCGCCACGGTGAAACAATATGGCGCACGGTTGGTGATGAGGACGTTTGCCCCATTCTTCGCGGCTCAGAGTAACAAGGCGAAGGCCCCGGAGTTGAGGGAAATCTACGGGAAGATACGAGACGCATTTCAAGACGCTCTCCCCGAAGCAACGACCATCCCGGCGATGGAACAAGCACTTCGGAACTACGAAGAGAGCCATCCTGACCGATGCGAATTGCTTGATGAACCCAACCAGTTCTACGGCTGGTCAAAAGGTGCGAGCCTGTTGGACAAGTATATTCAGTGGGTCTATATCCCAGCCGTCAAGGACGCCTCCACTGAACAGGAGGAGGGCAGCAAGACGGCGTTAGGCCAACTTCTTGAGCGGACGATACGTACCAAGGTGAACTTCCGGGAGCCAATCGAGGAACTCAAAAAACGGTTGGAGGCAGATTACAGCGAGATTATCGGCAAGGAGCAAGCCGTATTGACAGAACTTCAGGGTTCGTTGGAGAAACGGTTGCGAAGCTGGGCGAACCCGTCGGCAAGCGTGTCGCTGAATTGGCATTTTGATCGAAACAAGTCATTGGTGGTGAACGAGCCAATAGCACGCGCTTCGATCGGCGAAGACAACTTCATTGGGGAAGTCGCACGATTGGGACACGGAATGCAGCGGGCTTTCATTGTCTCTGTTCTGCAAGAGTTGGCTGGAGGCGACGAAGAGGGGGGCCCGACGCTTCTCTTGGGATTTGAGGAACCGGAGCTTTACCAGCATCCACCTCAAGCGCAACACATTGCGAGTCTCCTCGACCAATTATCCACGCAACCGACCGGCAATGCACAGATCGTGGTCAGCACGCACTCGCCCTACTTTGTCTCGTCGAAGGGCTTTGAAAGCGTCCGTGTCGTCCGCAAATGCCCCGTCGGGGCATACTCGGTTGTCAGCAGTGCGACCTATGAAGGGGTCGAAAAGCGATTGGCAGAGGCCTTAGGAGAGGTTCCAGGCCGACCGACCAATCTTATGGCAAGGATCGAGCAGATCATGCAGCCGTCCCAACGGGAACTTTTCTTTACGCCCGTGGTGGTCCTTGTCGAAGGCATCGAAGACGTGGCTTTCATATCGACGCATCTTCACCTAACTCAGAAGTGGAATCGCTTTCGGGACCTTGGTTGCCATTTTGTGGTTGCCGACGGTAAGAGCCCACTTAGCCGACCGTTGGCAATTGCCAAGGAACTAAGCATTCCGGTATTCGTCATATTTGATTCGGATGCGGATCATATCAATGACGATGTTCGGGAGAAGAACCGGAAGGACAATTCGTGCATTCTTCGGCTTTGCGGAGTGGCCGACTTCGATCCGCTGCCGGCGGACAACTTTTGGCACGAAAGAGTGGTCATGTGGAAATCTGAATTGACGAAGGTTGTGCCAGGAGATTTCGAAGACGGCGATTGGACTGAGGCCGAAGAGGAAACACGCCGACAAGAAGGGTTCGCCGGCATTCGGCGCAAGAACAACCTATTGATTGCGGCCACGCTTGAAAGGCTTGATTCCCAAGGCAAGACTTCGGGGATGTTGACCAAACTGAGCGATCATATCATAGCTTTTGCAGAAAAGGCCACGAAGTGAGTCAGCGGTGTGCCGGTGGCAACCCGTCCCGTGAACGGGCCTGACCCCTGCATATTGCGGTCTTCCCGCCAAGCCGGCGTAAACGCCGGGCCGAATACCGCTTTGCGGAAAGGGTCGTGAACGACCCTGTGAATGTTGCGCTGCGACGGAGATCATCGTGCCTCCGATTCGCTGAAGTTCTATCCGGCGGCCCCTCTGCGGAGAGCGGGGAGAGGGGGAGAGGGGGAGAGGGGGAGACGAGGAGAACCGAGCAGGGAGAAGTCGCGACCCTCACCCCCGACCCCTCTCCCGTCGGACGGGCGAGGGGAGAGTGCGAAGAGTTGGAGAGTGGATCGTCTGGATGCTGGACCCCGGAGGGGTTCGAGCTATTAGCCGGGGATTGAGCGAAGCGACATCCCCGGAACGGATGAACGAAGTCCTATGACGACCCTGGAGGGGTCGCAGCCAGTCGCTTCGACCCCTCCGGGGTCGCGCGTGGGCGATGCCTTGGAACCCCGGGTCGCTCGACGCGACCCGGGGCTAATGGCTGACATTCCTTCGGAATGAACGACGTAGCTTTCTCACGGATCGTCGTCGGAATCCCAACTGGAGATGAACTCGATGACGAACGCGGCGGTCCAGCCGTATTGCGGGGCGCCCGTGCCCTTGCCGGATTTGGAGTCGTAGTATTCCCAAGGATGATCGCGATTCTGATCGCACCATGCAAGCAGTTGCTCGCGGCATGTTTGAGCGGTTTTGTTGTAGCCGTAGCGTTTCAAGCCTTTTAGAGCCATGTACGAGGTGTTCAACCAGGCGGGCCCGCGCCACATTGCCGCGCTCTTAAAGTTCGGATTGTCGTACGCGACCGAGGGCATGCCGGGGAAGAACTTCTTGGGATTCTTCGCCAGATCGTGCATGGCTTTCGCCCGTTGGGGCGTGGCGATCTTGACGTACAGCGGCATGAACGACGCCGGCGTCAAAACGCCGCTGAACTTCTTGCTCGCGCGGTCGCGATCCATGTAGGCGCGGTCTGCCTCGCTCCAAAGAGTCTCGTTGATGCGTTTGCCCAGCGATTCGGCTTTGTCGAGCCATTTCTGCTTTTCCTGGGGCAACGATAGTCGATCGGCCATGTAGGCCAGCGATCGATAGGCCATTATCATGTAGCAGTTCAAGTCGATCGTCCAGAGGTTTCCGCAGCCGTGGTCCCAGCGGACCGAGTCGTCCCAGCCGGACTCAAAATTGGGTATTTTCCCGCCGTAGTGAAACAGCCCGTCTTTGTCGCCGCCGCGTTCGCGCTGCCAGAACGCCGCGTTGGCGGCAAACTTCGGATAAGTCTGCTTCAGATAGGCTTTGTCCGGGTTGCGGCGATCCATGATCGCGCAAGCCCAAACCAGCACCGGCGGCTTGCCAAATGCGTCGACGACCCCGTCTTCCGCCTTCTCCCATACAACGTCGCAGAATAGGCCGGAAGGCAATTGCCGGTCGAGGCTTATTTGGATCTGTTCTCGGGCAAGCTGAGCGTCCCAATGGGAAATGGCCATTGCATGATACGCCGCATCCCAACTCCACACGCCCCGATATCGGAACGGCGACGGGCAGATTCCACGCAAGGGACGCCACTGGCCGTCGAGGATGTTCGCATAGAGCGTCTCTTGTGCCCGGCGGAGGAGTTCTGCGTCGCGCGGCGAGACCTTTGCCTTCTGCCGATCGAGCCAGCGAAGCGCCTCGGGCGACGGCTTTTGCGGCCCCAGCGGCGCTGGCTCCGTTTCCGCTGCGACCAAGGCAACGCTGCAAGACAGACTGAATGCACAGCATACCTTCACAATGAAGAAACCTACCGCTCGCATGTTTTCATTCTCCACTAACGCGTTTTTTCGCGGTTTCTTGTAACCTCATCGATCCGCCGAGCCACCTCGCCGCTTTGTAGCGCCGCTTCAAACGCCGGCAGATCGGCGTAGAGGGCGTGGCTAAGGAACTTCACCGCCCAGTTGTGCCGCAGCGGGCTGATCGTGATGACCGCCGCGCCGTGCTGATGCGCCTCCCACATCTCGATGGCCGTGCCCATCGACGCTTCGGGCACGAACGCCACGAGCACGTCGATCTCGCGGCACATCAGATTGTGGCGGAAGAATACGTCGCGGCCCGTCTCGTGGCTGTAGTCGAGCGAAGTCGAGTGTTTGGCGTGCGGATCGTAGACGTCGGCGTCAGGGAAATGGGTTTCGAGCAGTCGCGCGATGTGCGTGCGATAGTCCTGATCGTGGCATCGCGCCGCCGCGTGCGAACCCTGCATGATGCCGGCAAGGAAGAAACGCATGGCGGAGGGTTCAGAGGTCAGGGTTCAGAGGTCAGGGAGGAGGGGTGGGCGGTTCACCGCCCACTGCGGCCGCTTGCGGCTTCGCAATCCCCCCAAAACGCACGTTGGTTCGGCAGTTCAACCGCCGAACCAACGGGACGCCATCCAATCGGCGCTAATCACTCAACAATCAGCAATCAACACTCATCAATTCGTTCACGCCGTCTTCGTTTTCGGCTCGGCCGGCAGCGGAACCAACTGCTGGCGGCCGTAAACGGCGTCGTCGTTGACCAGGTAGCGGCTTCCGGCGGGC
This sequence comes from uncultured Planctomycetia bacterium, assembly GCA_963719005.1. Classification (GTDB taxonomy): domain Bacteria; phylum Planctomycetota; class Planctomycetia; order Pirellulales; family Thermoguttaceae. The sequence continues at coordinate 86,755 of CAVRAR010000004.1, read as the reverse complement.
TGGTCGGGCAACTCGAACATGATGTCGAGCATCACCTCCTCGATGATCGACCGCAGCGCCCGGGCGCCGGTGTCCTTCTCCATCGCCCGCTCGGCGATCGACCGCAGCGCCGCCTCGGTAAACCCAAGCTCGGCGTTCTCCATCGCAAACAATGCCTGGTACTGCTTGACCAGGGCGTTCTTCGGCTCGGTCAAGATGCGGACCATCGCGTCGATATCCAACGGACGCAGCGACGAGACGATCGGCAGCCGGCCGACCAACTCGGGAATCATGCCGAAGTGCAGGATGTCGTCGCTGGTGACTTGCTGGAGCAGATCGCCCTTTTCGAGTTGATCGTGGCCGACGCCCTCCTGGGTGAAGCCGATGGTGCGTTTTCCCAATCGGCGGCCGATGATGTCGTCGAGTCCGACGAACGTGCCGCCGCAGATGAACAGGATGTTGCTCGTGTCCATCTGGATGTACTGCTGCTCGGGATGCTTTCGTCCGCCCTGCGGCGGAACGTTGGCGATCGTGCCTTCCAGCATTTTCAACAGCGCCTGCTGAACGCCCTCGCCCGACACGTCGCGGGTGATCGAGACGTTCTGGCTCGTCTTGCCGATCTTGTCGATTTCGTCGATGTAGAGCACGCCGCGCTGGGCCGATTCGATGTCGAAGTCGGCGGCGTGCAGCAGTTTCAGGAGCAGGTTCTCGACGTCCTCGCCGACGTAGCCGGCCTCGGTCAGCGTCGTGGCGTCGCCGATGGCGAAGGGCACGTCGAGGATTCGCGCGAGCGTTTGCGCCAGCAGCGTCTTGCCGGAGCCCGTCGGGCCGATCAAAAGGATGTTCGATTTGTCGATTTCGACGTCCGAGCCGGAGCCCGCCGCGCCGTGCATTAGCCGCTTGTAATGGCTGTGGACGGCCACGGAGAGCACCTTCTTCGCGTGTTCCTGGCCGATGACGTATTGATCCAATTGGGCGACGATCTGCCGCGGGGTAGGGATTTTGCTGAAAAGCGGCTTGCTCGTCCCGCGGCGCCGCCGCTCCTGTTCGAGGATCGACTGGCACAGATCGATGCACTCGCCGCAGATGTAGACGTCGCCGGGTCCTTCGACCAGCGGCCCGACGTCGCGGTAGCTCTTTCGACAGAAGGAGCAAAATGCATTCTTCTTGGTGGTGCCGGTTCCGCGGCGTCCCCCGTTAAAATCCCGTCCTGCCGGCATGCCGATTCCTTTCCGCGTCGCGTTTAAGGTTCCTAGGGTGTCAACGGCTGAGGATGAACCAGGGCGCTGGTTGCTGTCAGGAGCCGTAACAGAATCAAGTATACACGCTTGAGGTAGGAAGGATTCTCGAATCCGTCCCCGGAGCCCGGACAGATTCAGAAATCCGTCCTACGACACCTAGTCAAGTTATTCTGTTACAACGCCTTAAGCTTCCATCCTTTCAGACCGTGCGGAAGGTAACTCTTCGCGCTGCTAATACTACGACCGGTTGTGGGTTGCGGTTTTCTGGCCGTTTTCGCCCGAACCCTGCCGGGCCGTTAGAACCGCACAGCCCCACCGCATCGGCGCGGTCGGTGCCATCCGTCCTAACCATTGTCGCCGTTATCGTTTAACTCATGCTGGAGTTGCTCGGCCAACTTCGTCTTTATTGTTCGGAATTCCTCGTCGCTGAGCCCACCCTTGGAATGCAAATCGCTGTATTTTGAGAGCCATTGGCTCGCCTGCGGTTCCTTCTTTGCCGGTTCGGCGCGGATTTTCGCGATGACGTACGCCGCAACCGCCAGCAGCACCGCCAGGATGACAAGACTGAGAACGAGCCACTCGGACCGGGCTTTCTCCCAAAGACCAGCGAGCGTGCGGGTTTCCGCCGCCCAAACAAGCGAGCTATTCAATGTACTCTGCCACGGCATATCAGTTATTATGCACTTTGCGGGCAAATGCGTCCAGCAAGGTAACGCTTCGTTTAGCCCGGAGCCAACGGCGACGGCGTTTTTCGTTTAGCCCGTGCGGAAGCCGGAACCACCAACGAGCTTGCCCAAACCGCAGAGTCAATGGAGTTGCCCTGTTCCGATTGTCTCGGCACTTGCATTGACAGGTTGCTCGGACGCCCCTATTCTATGGAACGGTCGGTTGAAACGAGGAGGTGTCCCATGCCCATTCCTTTCACCTGTCCCCATTGTGGTGCGACGACTAATGTGGCCGATCAATACGCCGGCCAGACGGGGCCTTGCGCCCAATGTGGAAAAACGGTCACGATTCCGCTGCCCGGCGGCATGTCGCCTCCGACATACGCCGGCCCGCCGCCGAAGCGGGGACTTGGGGCGAGATGGATCGCCTTGATCGTGGCGGTGGCGGTGGCGCCCGTCCTGCTGGCGATTGTGGGCATCTTGATAGCCCTGCTGTTGCCGGCAGTCCAAGCGGCGCGCGAGGCCGCCCGGCGCACACAATGCACCAACAACCTGAAGCAGATCTCGCTGGCGCTACTGGGGTACGAACAAGCACACGGGTGCTTCCCGCCCGCCTTCATTCCCGACAAGAATGGCAAGCCGATGCACAGTTGGCGGGTCTTGATACTGCCCTACTTGGAACGAAAGGGCCTTTACGACCAATATCGTTTCAACGAGCCGTGGGACAGTCCGCACAACAAGGCATTGGCCTCGCAGATGCCGAGCGTCTATGCTTGTCCCAGTGAGGGACTGCCCAGCAGCGGAATGACGAGCTACGCGATGCTCGTCGGGCCGCACGCCTTCTCCACCGGCGCTAAGGGACGCAAGATCAGCGAGATCACCGACGGCACGTCGAACACGATCATGGTGGCCGAAGCCGTCGATGCCCACATCAACTGGATGGAACCGCGGGACATTGATACCGAGCAGATGGAGTTTCGAATCAACGGCATCCGCAACGCCGTTGGAGGGAACGCCTGGATCTCCAGCCGCCACTCCGGTGGCGCCAATGTCGCTTTCTGCGATAGATCGGTGCAGTTCCTTTCCGACGGAATTGACGCAACGATTCTCAAGAGGCTGATAACCATCGACGACGGTGAGAAGATAGACCGGACGGATTTCTAAACGGGGTGGCGATTTATCGTCGTTTACCAACCCGAAAATCAAATTGAAGAAGGAGCCGATTTCATGCCCATCAATTTCACATGCCCTCACTGTGGCGCTGCGACGGAAGTGGCCGATCAATACGTCGGCCAGAGCGGGCCTTGCGCCCATTGCGGAAAGATGGTCACGATTCCGCTGCCCGGCGGCATGTCGCCGCCGACCGATGCCGGCCGTCCGGTAAAGCAAGGAATGGGAACCGGCCCGACCGTCGCCATCGTGATCGCGGTTGTGCTGGTAGTAGTGGTGTTCTTCGGCGGCATCATGGTGGCCCTGCTGCTGCCGGCGGTGCAGGCCGCCCGCGAGGCCGCCCGGCGGATAAGCTGCAACAACAATCTCAAGCAGATCGCGCTGGCGATGCACAACTATGCGCAGGCCTATGGTTGCTTTCCGCCCGCTTACATTCCCGATAAGAACGGCAAGCCGATGCACAGTTGGCGAGTCTTGATACTGCCGTTCATCGAGGGAGAAATGGGAGTGTATAAGCAGTATCGTTTCAACGAGCCGTGGAACAGCCCGCACAATCGGGCGTTGGCCGCGCGGATGCCACGAGTGTACCAATGTCCCACCGAGGGGCCAACCGGCGGCGGAATGACGAGCTATGCGATGATCGTCGGGCCGAAGACGATTTCCGACGGCCCCACGGCGCAGTAAATTTAGTGACATCATAGATGGTACGTCGAACACGATCATGGTGGCCGAAGCCACCGCGGCCCACATCAACTGGATGGAACCGCGCGATCTCGACGTGGAAAACATGCAATTCCGAATCAATGGAGGCGGCGATCCCAACGCCGCCAAGCACGAAATTTCCAGCCCGCACTCCAACGGCGCCAATGTCGCTCTCTGCGATGGATCGGTGCGATTCCTTTCCTCCTCGCTCGATCCGAAGCTGCTGGAAGCGTTGACGACCATCAACGGCCGCGAGGCGGTAGCACCGCCGGAGTACTGAGCATCCAGTATGACCGCGGTGGGGCAGACATTCCTGTCTGCCGGCCCGGGGGACTGTCCCAATTTTCGTCTCAGCGAAAATGGGACTGTCCCCTTTCCCGCCCTGGCAGAGAAGAATGTCTGCCTTAACGGACTGCGGCGCAAGCAGAGTCTTTTGCTCATCTTTCTCAAGTCCCGCCATCGGCATAACCGATACGATTAGAGCGGCATTGTGGACTGACCGCGCCCGTCGGCGGTCGCTGCCACCTCGTCGGAATGGAGAAATCCATCCATGCGGCTCCAATCGCACTCTCTCTGGCTGCTTGCGTTGACGCTGGCGTCTCAGATGGGGGCCAGCTCGCCCGCCGGCCCGGCCGAGGTGCTGCCGGAACTGATCGCCACGCGGCAGGCGTTGTTCACCATCCCCTTCCGCCTCGAAACTTCGAGCGATCCCGCTTGGCAGCCGGTCGAGGCGCAACTGTACGTCTCGACCGACCGCGGGGCGCATTGGCGATTGTACATCAGGGTGCCGACGACACAGAAACACTTCACGTTCCACGCCGGCGGCGACGGCGAGTACTGGTTCGCCATCTGCACGGCCGACCGTTCGGGCCGGGTGCGGCCGAAAACGATCGAGACGCCGGGCCTGCGGGTTCTGGTCGATACGAAGCCGCCGGTGCTGCGAATCGCGGCCAGGCCGGGCGCCGGTGGGCAGGTCGCGGTCCATTGGGAGATCGACGAGCCAAACCTGAAGCCGAACAGCCTGACGATCGTCTATCGCCCCTCGCCCGCCCAGCCTTGGCAGGCGGTGGACATCGATCCACGAAGCCAGGAGAGCGCCGAGACGCTCGCACGCGGCGACGTCACCTTCTGGCCGAAGCCCGGTTCGAGTGAGATTCCCATCCACGCGGAAGTCTCCGACCTGGCCGGCAACACGGGAGTTGCCAACGCTCAGGTGAAGCTGAGTGAACTCCCCGCTCCGCGGCCGTCGGAGCCGTCGATCGTGCGGCGACAGTCCTCCGTCGGCCCGGCACTTACGCCCGAGTCGAACGAAGCCGTGACGGTCGCCGGCAAGCCGGCTGTCGCAGGGAATTACCCCGGGCCGAGCGGGGACTGTCCCGATTTTCGCGGGCACCGCGGCGAAGCCGTGGTCGGCGAAAATGGGACTGTCCCCTTCAGCGTCCCCGGCCTTCCGCCGGGCGAACGGCCACGGATGGTCAACTCGCGGACCTTCGATCTCGAATACGAGGTCGATTCCGTCGGCCCGTCGGGCATTGGACGGGTCGAGCTATGGGGCACCCGCGACAGCGGCCAAACCTGGCGGCGCTTCACCGCGGTCAGCGACAAGCGTAGCCCCTTGCGGGTCAGTGTGCCGGAAGAGGGCCTCTACGGTTTCCGTGTCGTCGTAATCAACGGCGCCGGCTTCGGGGCCAAGCCGCCCGCGGCCGGCGATCAGCCCGACCTGTGGATCGGCGTCGATTTGACCAAACCGACGGCCCGGATCGTCTCGGCCCAGCAGGGGTTCGAATCGGAGGCGGGCCAATTGATCATCTCCTGGCAGGCCGACGACAAGTTGCTCGCCGCCCGCCCCATTTCGCTCTCGTTCAGCCCGAGTCGCGGCGGCCCGTGGACGCCCATCGCCGCCGGCCTGGAGAACAGCGGCCGTTACGCCTGGCCGATCGACAATCGCACGCCGCCGACGCTCTTCCTGCGTCTCGAAGTCCGCGACGAAGCCGGCAACGTGGCGGCGCACGAAACCACCGAGCCGCTCGCCATCGACCAGTCGCATCCCACCGCTCGAATCCGATCGGTGCGGCCGGTGAGCCAGGCCAAGTAGGTCGGCGATGCGGCATCTATGAACCGCCAGCCCCTCTGGGATATACTCTATTGGGTGGTAAGTATGCGATCTGGCTGCCGAACGATGCCGTTTTGCGCATTTTCCGCAGAAGTGGCATGTTCACAGCCGAAAAAGCGATGTAAAATCGACAGGGTGCATGATGGCTCTGTTCTGAAAGGCGTTTTTCGATGCTCATAAGCTTTTCGGTCGAAAACTACCGTTCGTTTGCCGACGAGCAGACACTTTCGATGGAAGCGGTCAAGGACAACGCCCATCCCGAGCATGTTGTCGATCGCGGCCGGTTTTCCCTCTTGAAAACCGCCGCCATCTACGGCGCAAATGCCTCCGGCAAGAGCAATCTCTTGAAGGCATTGAGCTTCATGGTGGGATTTGTAAGAGCTTCAGCAACCAAGATGACTCTCGGCGATCCAATCCAAGGAGCCAACTGCTTTCGCCTGGACAAAGCCCGAGCCGGAACGCCGTGTTCATTCGATATTCGTATCTTGCTCAATGACACGGAGTATCAATACGGTTTTTCCACGACGAAAGAACGAGTTCACGACGAATGGCTTTATATCACGCGAAACGGCGCACGGGCGACGAATCCGTTGTTCCGTCGTTTTGACCCGTCGACTGGAAAGACGAATTGGATCCTGCGCGGCCATCTCAAGAGTGCAAGAGATGTCACCGAAAAGACCCGCGACAACGGACTGTTCCTTTCCCGCGCGGCAGAGATGAATGTTGATGGCGTCAAGCAACTGTTCTCATGGTTTACTGGCCGACTCTGGAATCTGAGCCTTGCTTCGCCGCATTTCATGCGAATGCAGCACACCGCAAACCGTTTGGCGAATGATCATGCCTTCCTTCTTAGTGTTGGGAAGCTAGTTCGGGATGCTGATGTTGGGATTGTTGGGCTCGCCGTTAAGAAAGACACACGACTTAAGGATCCCAAGGCAACGAACTCACTTGCATCAGTTATGTCCGCTATGGCCGAACAATTCTCAATTCTGGCGGAGGGCACCACCGCTGCTGAAACTGGCAAGCTTTGGCCCCTTAGCATGGATGCCAATAACATGCTGTCAATCCAGACGCTCCATCGCATTCCTGACTCGGACGAGATTGCGGAGTTCTCGCTTACGGACGATGAGTCAAACGGCACGCAGCGTTTTCTGGGAATCCTCGGGCCGATTCTTGAAGCTCTTGATCGTGGGGATTTGCTCGTTGTCGATGAGCTCGATTGCAGCATGCATCCGCACTTGACGTATAAGCTGGTGGAAATGTTCCAGAGTGCGGAGATGAATCCGAAGGGGGCGCAGTTGGTTTTCGCCACACACGATACGAATCTGATGACGCCGGCGCTGTTTCGTCGCGATGAGATTTGGCTGACCGAGAAGAACGCTCGCGGCGGCACGGAACTGTTTTCGCTGGCCGAGATCAAGTCGGACAAATCGAAGCCGCGGAAAGACGATCTTTTCGAGAAGCACTATCTGGCGGGCCGCTACGGCGGCGTTCCCTCGTTCGGTCCCTCGCTCGAAGACATCGGCACGCCATGACGCGACCACACGGCAGAAGACGCTCCGGCCCCTCGCGGCCGCCACGGCCCAACCGCTCCGAGAGGACCACGGTCTTGATCGTTTGTGAAGGTCGAGAAACCGAGCCGAACTATTTCGATGGTCTGAAGCAAGAAGACCTTATCAAGAGACACTTCAGGATCAAGGTGAAGAAGGGCAAGGGCGGCTCCCGTCAACAAGTCGCGCAGCTCGCCGTCGAACGCAAGGAAAATGCGAGCGATGAGTTCGATGAAGTCTGGTGTATCATGGATGTCGAGCACCCCGACGACCTGAATGATATGCGGGCGGCACTAACATTGTTGGAGAGTAACCACATACAGGCGGCCCTCTCGAATCCGGCATTTGAGGTGTGGCTGTTGGCCCATTTCGAGAAGACAGGGCACCTGTTCTTGCATGGCGATGCTGTCGTAGCACGATTGAACAAGCACTGGAAGGAACACTTTTCCGCCGATTACGACAAAGCGGATGGCCAGATATACTACCGGCTCATCGACCGGCTGGATCAAGCGATGGCAAATGCCAAATGGGTGCGCGAGCAGCACCATTCCGGCGGGAGCGTCATTGACAGCAATTCTTCGACTGAAATAGACGTATTGGTCGGTAAACTGCTCGGCGTTTGACGAAATCGGATCGATGTCGCCATTTGGGGAGATAGTCATGTTGCGATGGCTTCATGCGGCGATCTTCTCGGTGGCAGTTCTCGCAGTCGTGGGCTGTTCCGACGATTCGACATCGAATTCGAAGCCGCCGGCCAACACTTCGGTCAGCCGGCCAATCCCACCGCCGCCTCCTCCTCCACCCCCTCCGCCCCCTCCGCCGCCGCCATCGCCCACAACCGAGGTAAACAGCGACGCATCGCCGCCTCGACGCGCGGCGGCGACCCCTCAGCCGGCCGCCCAGCCTGCGGCGGCGCCGGCAACAGCGCCTAGCCCGTCGCCGCCGGCAGCCGCAGCCCGGCAGTACTCGGTCCAGCTTGCCACCGGCGTCGCTTTGGCGCAGACCAACCCCGAAGTAGGGCTGGTGATGATGTTCAGCGTCGACTACGAGGTGCAAGGCCAGCCGAACGCCTCGGGCTACATCTGGGTCATCGAGCGGGCACACGGCGCCGCGGCGAAGTTGCAGGTCAAACTGACGGCGAAGAGCACGCTGACGGCCGCAATGACCGCGAACTGGAAACCCGAGGACGGCCCGTTCCACTCGCATCTGGAAGACCGCAAGGGCAATCGGGTGTCGGAGTCGATCGAGATGCTAGAGCCGGGCACGTAAACGGCCGTGGCGGATGAATTGTGGTGCAGGCGTCTCGCCTGCCCGGGGTGGCGTGCAGGGCGATTGCACCATAAGTCATGTTCCCACAAGGACTTTTTCCAGATAGGCTTCATCCAAGGCGGCCGCGAGGCGTTTGTTCTTGACGCCTACCTTGCGTGTCAATTCGTTCTTGAGCAGGCTGAGCGCCGTGCGTCGCACGATACTGAGATTCGTATCCGCATGACCTTTGCGAACACGGCACTGGTCTTCCTGAAACGTCACGTCGAGTTGCCAATGCAAACGGTTCTCAATGCCCCAGTGGTCGCGCACCGCCTCGGCAAAGCCGCATCCCGAGAGATACCGGCTGAGAATATAGTAGCGCACCTCGTTGCACAGTTTGCCGTCGCGTCGCGTCTCGCTAAGGGCAATTCCGATGGCCTTCAGTTTCGCCCAGCGCGAACCGTCGGGTAGATTCTCCGGTACAGGACAGACAACGTAATAACGCATCTCTTCGCGGCCATGCCCCTTCTCCCGCGTTTCATGGCGACGTGCCTTGGTGCGGGCAAAGCCGTCCTCGAAATGCTCGTCGAAGAATGCCTTAATCCCTTGGTGCAGTGTAGGCTGGTTTCCCTTGACGGCCAAGACGTAGTCGGCTCCCGCGTTGATGATTTCCTTTGCGATCTCCGTTTGGCAGCCCATGGCATCAATGGTCACCAAACAGCCGGAAATCTCCAGCATTGGCAGCAGTTTCGGGATGGCGGTGATCTCGTTGCTCTTCTCGTCCACGACAACTTGCCCCAGGCTGATGTGATTGGCCGTGGCCCAGGCGCTGACCATGTGGATTGCCGCCTTGCCACTGGCCGCGTCGAAGCTGCGACGAAGCGTCTTGCCATCGATGGCGATGACTTGCCCGTCGGTGATTTCATGCAACGCCGTGATCCAACTGAGTAGGCACTTCTCGAACTCCGCCGGTTTGATCGCCGCCAAAATCGCGTTGAAGCGGTCGTGCGACGGAATACCACTTCGCAAATCGAGAAAACGAGCGAGCCACTCGCGTTTCATCTTGCCGAACTCGGCAATGGCGACAAAATCGTCCGCCCCACAAATGACCGCACACACGGCGATCACAACAACATTCATCAGCGGGTAAATCACTTCGCGGCGACGGGGATCCGTAAGTTCTGCAAAGTGATCCTGAATCCTTGCCTGTCTCATCGGGGACATTACATGAACTCCTGGGCAACGGCGATCTCCACACTCTTGCCGTTTCTCGGCAAGCAACGGAACTCGCAATCGCCCAGCCATACCAGATTACCCATTATGGCGCAATAGCCCTGGGGTGGCGTGCCACCCAGGATTCGTCGGTTTGGCGGTGATGGTCCCTCCAAGCGGAGAAACTGCCCCATTGGGGGTTCGACGGCGACTCCTGTCGCCCATCGGGCCGCTTTAGGATATGATTGTTTCATGCCCGATTATGCAACACAGCCCGGCGTAGTGCGGCCCGACGATCCGACGGTGGAATCGGTTTTGCCGTCGGGGTCGCATACCACATGGTCGGAGGGCGGCGTCTCGAAGGGGGAAAGCTGGCGGCCGGGCGTCGCGCTGATCGAAGGTAGCACGCCGGAACTTGCCCACGAGACCCGAGAACTGCTGCAGTCGCGTCTGCGGATGGCGGCCTTGGTGTTGTTCTTCGCGTTTGCCACCTTTTTGGTGCTGCACTACCTCCGCGTCGACATCTCCGAGCCGGCGCACATCTTCCTGTTTTGTTTCCATCTGGTGGCGACGATCGTGTTGGGCGGGGTCGGCATCAGCCTGTGCCGGCGCTGCCCGCTGCCTTCCTGGTGGGTGCGGACGTCGGAGTGGCTGATTTTCGGGCTGCCGGCGGTTTTCTTCGCGGCGATGCAGTATTCCATTACACTCACGTCCTGCCGCCGAGGCGTTCTCGATTTTCCGGCGGGACTTTGGCTGGTCTTGATCTACACCTACGCTCTGTTCATTCCGAACACCGTGCGGAGGGCCACCGTGGCGGTTGGCTTGATGGCGCTGATGCCCCTGGCGCTGCTATTCGGCATGATGTGGGCCAATCCGCAGGTGCGCCAGTGCGTGGCGGCGGACGAAGCGGTAGGGCTGGTTTTGATGTTCTGCGTAGCCGGTGGCGGGAGCGTTCTGGCGGTGGGATTGATCGGCTCGCTCCGCCGCGCCGTCTTCGTGGCTCGACAGTTCGGCCAATACAAGCTTACGCGGCGGATCGGCGCCGGGGGCATGGGCGAAGTGTACTTGGCCGAGCATCAACTCCTCAAACGCCCTTGCGTCGTGAAGCTGATTCGGCCCGACAGGGCGGGCGATCCGCGGAACCTCGCCCGTTTCCAACGCGAGGTTCGCGCGACGGCCAAGCTGTCGCACTGGAACACGGTCGAGATTTTCGACTACGGCCGCACCGCCGACGGCACGTTCTATTACGTGATGGAATATCTGCCCGGCATGTGTCTGGGCGAGATCATCGACCGCTTCGGCCCGATGCCGCCGGAGCGAGTGATCTACCTGTTGCGGCAGGCATGCGACGCTCTGGCCGAGGCCCATGACGCCGGCATGGTCCACCGCGACATCAAGCCGGGCAACATCTTCGCGGCCAAGCGCGGCGGCGTTTACGACGTGGCGAAGCTCCTCGACTTCGGACTGGTCAAGCCGCTGCTGGAGGAAGAGCCGATCCATCTGACGGCCGAAGGCACGATCACCGGCTCGCCGTTGTTCATGTCGCCCGAACAGGCCCTCGGCGAGGCCAATCCCGACGGGCGGAGCGACATCTATTCGCTCGGCGCGGTCGGTTACTACTTGCTGACGGGCCATCCGCCGTTCGAGGGCGATGCGGCGTTGAAGGTGATTTTCGCCCACGCCCACGATCCGGTGGTCCCGCCCGCAAGCCTGCGGCCCGAAATTCCCGCCGATCTAAACGGCGTGATCTTACGCTGTCTCGAAAAGAACCCGGCCGATCGATACCAAACGGCGGTCGAGCTTGAGGAGGCGCTGGCGGCGTGCGAATCGGCCGATCTATGGACCCGCGAGCACGCCACCCGATGGTGGCAAGATTACGAGCGAGAGACGACGATTGCCGAAGTGGATCGGAAATGAGCGGTCGGGGGCACAACCCGGCTCACGCCGTTAACGTGGTGCGTGAGGTTTTGCTACGTGGTGCCAATCCTAGAAGAGCTTTCGAGGCGCTAACGCTCATCGCTTCCGATAGACATCACTTCGGTCTCGAATCCGGCCAACTCTGACCGTACGGGACTTGTCGTCGATTTCGTAAAGGATGCGATAATTCCCGTCCCGAAGGCGATATTCATTATGGCTTAACTTCTCTGCCCCGACGGGACGGGGTTCGCTACCTAGACCGCGAATCTTTTGTCCGATTCGCTTTCTCGGTTTCTTGCTGATCTTCTTTACCAAGGATTCGAAGTCTCGGTGTGCAGCGGACGTCACGTTTACCGTATAGTCAACACGGTTGATTTTTGGTTCCGTCACAGACGTGACCCATAATTCGATGGTTAGAGGTCCAATTCCCGTCGAACGGTCTCAAAATCGATATCATCCCCTGGATTGTTTAGTGATGCCCGCAAAGCCGCAATATCTTCTGCATCGGTTGTGTCATGTTGCTGTTGTACCACAATGGGCCAATCGCCCACGAGTGGACGCTGTTTTGGGACAATGGTGAGAACCTTGAGTGGCGTAAACACAGCGCTGTCACGCACAACGACCTTGCCTCGTTCACCGCACTCACTGCCGATAAACGGATTCAGGGCTGTATCGCAGGCTGGCGTCATATTACGCTCCTCCACTTTCTGGTTCAGTTGTCAAGAACGGAATCAGGTGTTCTTTCATGTACTCCGACACCGTGGCTAAGTGCCCGACGGCGTCCGTTATCGACGTCTCGCTCCACGATTTTGGTGTTTCCTCCTGCCACTGGCCTGTCGCTTCCAGGTACAATTTCGTCGGGTCGGGAAAGAAGGACTCCACTTTCACCTCGACCGACCAATCGGCGGACTTTATTACCTTTCCCGGTCTTTTCTTTGCTGTGGGCGGTCCACGTAGTTCAAACGCTGGCAAAGCGATTCGGATTCCAAAAAGGTGAAGCGGTCGATCGAGTGTCTTGGTTCAGCGTGAAATGGAAACTTCGATTGGCTTGCTAGGATCGTCCGGGTGTTGAAGTTGGTTGGTAGTGCTTGGATTTTTCGCTTTGGTGTTGTAAGCGAGGGAGGTGGGCGGCAGCAGAACCACCGCCCGGACCTCGCTCACAACCCCTGGGGCGGCGCTCGGGTCGGTTCCCACCGGAGCCCTATCCTCCGCCCAGGTCGTCTCTCATCGTAACGTCCTTCCTTCGATCAGGCAACCGTCCGCAAACGGGCCGCCTCTCGCTGCTCCTTTCTACGCTCGCGGGCCTCCGTCAGTTTGCGATCGCGGGCTGCGAAGATCTCCGCCTCACGGCCCGCCAATTTGTCCGCCGGCGCCACATAGCCAATCGCGCTGTGCAATCGCACCTCGTTGTAGTGCTCCACGTAACGAGCCACAATGCGGATGGCATCCTCCAGCGAGATCGGCGTGCCCGGCCGCAGGCACTCGCCCTTGATGCTCCCGTGGAATCGCTCCAGTTTGCCGTTGCTCTGTGGATAGTACGGGCTGGTGCGCACGTGCGTCATCCCACAGATGCGGATGAACTCCTTGAAGTCTTTTGCCAAGAACTGCGAGCCGTTGTCGCTGATGATCCGCGGCGTCTCCTTGGGGAACTTCTCCCGCGCGCGTTGCAGGATCGTCAGTTCATCTTGCTCGGTCATCGAGCGGCGAATCTCCCAATGCACGGTGTAGCGGCTGTAGCCGTCGAGGATCGTCGTCAGGTAGTAAAACGTGCCGTGGATGTTGAGGTAGCTGATGTCGATATGCCAGTGTTCATGCGGTGTTTGCGGCTGTTGGAAGCCCGTGCCTTTCTTCGATGGCTTGTTCGTCGATCGTCCGATGCGGCCCGCCGTTTTCAACACGCGATATACGCTCGACGGACTGACGGCCACCACGTCGCGGTCGAGCATCATGAACGCCAATCGTCGGTAGCCTTCCAGTGGATACTCGAAGGAGAAGCGGATGATGGCCTGCTTCTCCCAATCTTCGAGCCACCAGTCACGCGGCACCCAACCGTTGTGTTCGTTCCGCTTGCCGTAGCGATCCTTCCAGTCGTGGAACTTGCTCTGGCCAATGCCCAGCCAAGCCACGAACTTTCTGGCGGGAATCTCCGTGCGCTCGTTCCAACGGCGCACGTAATCGACCACTTCATCGCGAGTGTCGTGGGGAACCCAACGTCCGTTTAGAGTTCCCCATTCTCTTTTTGCGCGGACGTTCTCCTCCATCAGTTCGGAGATGACCTCGTTCTTCTGAACGAGCTTGGCCCGCAGTCGGGCGACTTCCTCCTCCTGGGCGGAAAGCCTCCTGGCCTCGCGTTTGGCGACCGGGTGAAAGGCGGCCGGCGCGTTGTCGAACAGGATTTTCTGCCAGGCGTAGATTTGGTTCGGCTTGATGCCGTACTCGTCGCAGAGGTCCGAGATGGGCACTTTATCGACCAGATACCTCTTGAGAATGGCAGCCTTCTGGTCCGTGCCGAAATGTCGTCGTTGTCCACTCATGAAATTCTCCTCGTCTGGGGGAAGATTCTAACCCAGGCGACCGAGAATTTCCATTTCCAATTGGTTCAAGACACGAGCGGCCCGAGGCGGTCACTCATTTTTGTTAAGTGTTCGCACAAAAATGCTCTTGCATCCCCATTAATCTGGAGAGTGCCGGAGACTTTGGCGGACGAAGCCGGCAACCACCTCGGGTGAAATGTTTTGCGAAATTGGTTTAGAATGGCGGTGTATCGAGTTTCAAGCCATTCCAAGGAACTCGAAGGGAATTGAGCGTCCAATGTAACCACCGCTGGGCGCACAATAGCTTGAAGGAATCCTGCCGCGCTATCGCCCAACGGCTGAGTGAAGATCCACGCGTCGTCCTTAACGACCACTCCACGAGGGTCAACATAGTCAGCCAATTTGGCGGCAAACTCCAGTCCCTTTTGCGGAATAAGCTTCAGTGGCTCATGGAATTGGACGCCAATTGCATAACCAATTGGCTGCAGCGAGCACTCTGCCTCAGGAAGATGAGTGGGTTCGTGTTCTGCGCTGCTCATAATACAACTCTACGGCACGCTGTCGCAGACACGCATTATTGTTACTGGAATTTCGGAGTATATCGGCCTGTGCGCTGGGTTGTCAACAAAGTAATTGTACCAACACCAGGAATTCGTTTCAATGGGCCATCGCCAACCACCCATGGGAGTGCAGTCATCTCCGGCTCCATGCCACGTTGTCAGGGCGGGTGCAAGTCATTCAGACCTGACGACGCATGGCCTCATCGCAAACAGGAGACCATTGCTTTTCGACCTCCCGTCTAGTCTAATTCAACAAGAGAAACCGGAATCGGTGGGGCAGACATTCCTATCTGCCTGAGTGTCTTCGGCATACTTGGCAGACAGGAATGTCCGCCCCACCGAGCGTCCGGCCCAGTTGTTCGTTTCCCGCCCCTATCTGAGGTTCGTTCCAGCCTCTGTCCGACCGGAGTTTTCATTAGTCGAACTATCCAAGGAGTCCCTGTCATGCTTCGACGTTGGTTCTTGCTCGCAGTTGCAGCGGTCATGTTGTGTGCATCGGTTTCGGCTGCGCGAGCCGAACAAACCCTGACTTATGCCGATCTTGTCGGCCGGATGACCGACCTTCAACGGCTGTCGGTGTTGCCGGCGGCGGGCGAACGGTGCGCCCAGGCGTCAAGCTACGACCGCGCCAGCAAGTATGACGAAAAGACTGGCAAGTACGTTAACTGGGACGCCAACGGCGACGGCGGGGGCATCATCCGCAAAGAGGGCGACAGGTCGGTGGTCGCCGAAATCGAGGGGCCAGGCTGCATCTGGCGAATCTGGTCGGCCGCACCCCGACAAGGTCGCGTCGCAATCTACCTGGACGGCCAGGAAACCCCGGCCGTCGATCTGCCCTTCGAGAATTACTTCTCCGGCGACACGCCGCCGTTCAACTATCCCATGCTCTCGTACAACCTGGCCAAGCTGGGTTGCCAGGGGCAAGACCTCTACATGCCGATCCCGTTCCAGAAGTCGTGCAAGGTCGTGGCCGACCCGAACTGGGGCGACTACTACCATTTCACCTACAGCACATACCCGAAGGACACGAAATTGCCCACCTTCAGCAGCGCGCTAGTGGCGGAGAAGGAAAACGCCGCCGCCCTGCAAAAGGTCAATGATTTCTTCCAGACTAAGCTAGGCGAGGATCCGGCCGGCAAGCGTGAAGGAGAGGAGACGCTGGCGAAGAAGGTGACGGTCGAGCCCGGCAAGACCGTGGTGGTCGCGAGACTCAACGGTCCCCAGGCGATTACCGCACTGCGGGCCAAGATGTCGTTCGCCGATCGCAAGGATCAGATGGCCGGCTTGCGGAAACTCGCCTTGCGAATCCTATGGGACGAAGAAGTACCCGCCGTCTGGTGCCCGCTGGGCGATTTCTTCGGCACCGCGCCGGGCGAAAACCTCTACAAGACCCTAATGACCGGCATGACCAAAGACGGCTACTATTCCTATTGGTACATGCCGTTCGGAAAAAGTGCGGTGGTGGAGTTGGTCAACGAGGACAAGGTCGCGCGCACGGCCGATTTCGCAGTGACCCACGCGCCGCTGGGCCGCGATTTCGACGGCCTGGGCTATTTCCACGCCAAGTGGCACCGCGACACGTTCAAGCTGCCGAAGGATCGCTGGCCCGATTGGGTCATGCTCCGCACCCAAGGAAAAGGGCGGTTCTGCGGCGTGATGCTGCACGTCTGGAATCCGCGCGGCGACTGGTGGGGCGAAGGGGACGAGAAGTTCTTCGTCGACGGCGAAAAATTCCCCTCCACCTTTGGAACCGGCTCGGAAGACTATTTCGGCTACGCCTGGTGCGATCCGCATCTCTTCCAGCGGCCCTACCACGCCCAGACCATGACACAAATGAACAAGGGCCATCAATCGGTGCTGCGATGGCACATTACCGACAACGTCCCGTTTGAAAGCTCCTTCGAGAGCTGCATCGAGAAGTACGATCATCCCGGCCCCGGCGTCAAGTACGCCAACACGGTCTTCTGGTACCTGTCGCCCGACGGGCTCGATCCGTACGAGCCCGTGGCGGCCGCCGACCGCGACGACTACTACGTCGTGCCGCCGGTCGTGGTCAACGGAATCCGCTTGCTCGCAGCAACCGGCGGATCGGCGAATGCCCAGGATCTGTCCGGTTTCACGAAGGGAAAATGGCAGAATAACCAGCAGATGTGGTGGACGGGCGCCAAGCCGGGCGACAAGCTGAAGCTCCGCCTGCCGGTCAAGAGCGACGGCAAGTATCAGGTCGGTGTTTCCTTGACGAAGGCCCGCGACTACGGGATCGTGCAGTTCTATTTGGACGATAAGAAGGTCGGCGAGCCGGTCGATCTCTTCAACGATCCCGACGTGATTTCGACCACCGCGGCGCTCGGCGAGCATGAGTTGGCCGCCGGAAATCACACGCTCACGGTGGAGATCGTCGGCGCCAACGAGAAGGCCGTTAAGAGCTATCTGTTCGGCATCGACTCCATCACCTGCGAGCCCGTGAAACCGTAAGCAAGCGGTCGTCATTGACCTTTCTGACAGGAGAGAACTTCCGATGGTGCGTACGTGCAAATGTGCGGGCGGATGCTGCGGACCGCAAACGGACGAAGTGAGCCGGCGAGGCTTCCTGACGGTAATCGGCGCCGGGGCTGCAACGGCGGCAGCGGGTGCGCAGGCGTGGGGCGATTGGCTCCAGACCCACTCGTCGCCCGAGGAATTGGCGCGCTGGAAGAAGACGCTCATGCAGCCCGCGGCGGCGAGGGTCTACCGCTCCGGTGTCCACGGCGACGCGCGGATGCACCTCGGCGGCATCGGAACCGGCAACATCGAAATCGGCTGCGACGGCCAGTTCACCCGCTGGCAACTGTTCAACACCCTTTCCGACGGCTACGTTCCGCTGATGTTCGCCGTGAAGGCCGGCGACGCGACGCGGCTGCTTCAGACCGCGGGCGGACCGGACTGGCCCCGCGTCAAGCAGATCGAAATGATCGGCGAGTATCCGATCGCCACGCTGAAGTTCGTCGATGCCGATTTGCCGGTGAAACTAGAGCTGTCGGCCTTCACCCCCTTTGCCCCGTTGGACAGCCGTTTTTCTTCGATGCCGCTGGCCGCGATCGTCTTCCGCGTGCAAAACCCCACGGATAAGAAGCAGACAATCTCGCTGGCGGCGCTGATGCAGAATCCAGTCGGCTACGACGCGCTCGGGGCGGACATCAAGGGTGTCACGCACGACAAGTTCGCCGGAAACGTCAACGAGCCGCTCAAGGACGGCAAAGCCGTCGGCCTGACGATGCGCGCCGAGCCGGGCAAGGATCCCACGCTCGACAAACCGGTAAAACTGCACGCCGGCGAGAACCTCGCCCCGCTCGGGCAGATGGGCGACGAATGCCCCAAGAACCTGAACGTGACGGTGATGGAGAACAACCAGCCGCCGGGGCCGAATGCGGCCGAAGGGGCGCGGGAGGTGATCTGGTTCGAGGAGCCGGTGATCGATACTTCCGAGGGCACACTGGCGGCCGCGAAGAAGGCGGTCGAAGCCGGGGCCACGTTGGTCTTCTCCGGCAAGTCGATGCCCCTGCTGGCCCTGTACGCCGCGAGCCACCCCAGGACGCCGGTTCACCCACGGCCGAACGTGGTCTTCGAGGATTTCGAGCACGGCTACGACAAGTGGAAGGTCGAAGGGGACGCCTTCGGCCGCGAACCCGCCAAGGGAACGTTCCCCAATCAACAACCCGTCACCGGATTCAAAGGCAAGGGCCTGGCCAACTCGTATATCGGCGACGACAACGCCACCGGAAAGCTCATCAGCCAGCCTTTTACGATCCGGCGTAGCTTCATCCGTTTTCTCATCGGCGGCGGAGCGCATCCGACCACGCAGATTCGCCTGATCGTCGACGGCAAGGTGGTGCGGGCCTCCAGCGGGCACAACGAGGAACGGCTGATGCCCGAGCCCTGGGACGTCCGCGAGTTCGCCGGCAAGAAAGCCCACATCGAAATCGTCGATCAACAGAAGGGACCCTGGGGACACATCAATATCGATCAGATCGAGTTCTGCGACGCGGCTTTGACCGCCCTACAGCAAAGGCTGTTGGGTGAGCTCCTGCCCGCCTTGTTCAGTGCGATCCAGCCTGCGGCGGGCGATAAGGTGACCTTCGCCGATCTTCAACTCGAACCGGGAGCGAAGCAGACGACGCTCGCCGCCGGGCTCGACGTCTTGACCAAGCCGCTTGGCAAGGGGCAAGTCGTGGTGGCGGCCGGGGCGATTCTCGATCCAAGCCAGGTCGGATCGGCCGCCGCAAGGCACCGGGCATATCGGGCACTCTGCGAGTTGGCCGGCGCCGTCTACACCGTGCCCCAGGGAATTTCGCCGTCGGCCTGCGGCTTCGGCACGCTGGCGCTGGCGGCCTTGGCCGGCGACGTCACGATTCTCACCGACTACGAAGATTGGAACGTCGCCTGGGAGCAGTTCAAGGCCAAGGGAGCATTCCAGCCGGTCGCCGAGGCCAGGGCGAATCGGCCGACCGCGGCGGGGCGAACGATCAACGGCGTGGTCGCCGCGACGATCGATGTGCCCGCCGGCGGAAGCGTCGAGGTGCCCTTCCTGCTGGCATGGCGTTATCCGAACAAGTACAGCGCCCCGCCGGATGCCAACTACGGCGCGCCGCGAACGATGATGGGCAACTACTACACCACGCTCTGGCCCGACGCCACGGCGGTGATCCACGACGCGGCCGCCAATTTCTCGACCATCCAGAAGCGAACCGAGTCGTTCCGCAAGACGTTTTACGACAGCACGCTCCCCTACTGGATGTTGGACTGCATCACGTCGCAGGCCGCCACGATCCGCCACGTCGGCGTGGTGTTTCAGATCGCCAACGGCGAGCCCTACGGCTGGGAAGGCTCGAACGGCTGCTGCCAGCCGACCTGCACGCACGTCTGGGGCTACGAGCAGACGCTCGCGCACCTCTTCCCCGATCTCGAACGCGGGATGCGGCGGATCGACTTCAAATGCCAGCAGCAGCCCGACGGCGGCGTTCACAACCGCACGATCTGCCCCACGCCCGGCCACCCGACGGCCGAGCCCCCTTTCACCGACGGCCATTCAAGCTGCATCTTGAAGGCCTACCGTGAGGCGCTGAACTCCCCCGACGATTCGTTCTTCAAGGAATACTGGCCGCACATCAAGCGAGCGGTCGAGTATCTCATCGGCCGCGATGCCGCCGGCGGCCAGCCCGACGGCGTGTTGGAAGACGTGCAGTGGAACACCTACGACGAAGCCTTGCACGGCGTAACGACGTTCATGTCGGGCTACTATCTCGCCGCCCTCCGCGCCGGCGAGGAGTGGGCGAAGCGGATGGGCGACACCAAAACCGCCGACCGCTTCCACGCCATCTTCCTCAAGGGCCAGGAAAACCTCGTCAAGCGCTGCTGGAACGGCGAATACTTCCAACAGGACTTGCCCAACTACATGAACATGGACGGCGAAGTCGGCCCCGGCTGCATGTGCGACCAGCTCATCGGCCAGTGGTGGGCGCATCAACTCGGCCTCGGCTACATCCTGCCCAAGGAAAAGGTGCAAAGCGCCCTGCGCTCGATCTTCAAGTACAACTGGCTGCCCGACATCACCGGCTTCCATCAATCGCCGCGCGTCTTCTGCGCCGACGGCGACAAGGGAATGTTGATCGCCTGTTGGCCGAAGGGCGGCCGGCCGGCGAGCGTCATGCGCTATTCCGACGAAGTCTGGACCGGCACCGAGTATCAAGTCGCCGGGCACATGATCTACGAAGGAATGCTCAATGAGGCGTACGCGATCATCAAGGGCGCCCGCGACCGCTACGACGGCATCCCCAAGCCGCCCATCGGACGGAATCCCTGGAACGAAATCGAATGCGGCGGCCACTACGCCCGCGCCATGTCGAGTTGGTCGATCCTCACCGGTATCTCGGGCTACGAATACGACGGCACAACCAAGTCGCTGCGTTTCACGCCGCGGATCACGCCGGAGAACTTCAAGTCGTTCTTTGCCGGACCGGAGGGCTGGGGTTCCTTGGAGCAACAGCGAAAATCGGCGAGTATGCAAACCACCGGCGGACAAAAGGACGTCTCCGTGCAAGTCAATGCGATCCACGTGGTCGAGGGCCAGTTCGTCGTGAACGAAATCTTCTTGGATGCGCCGCCCAGCGTGGCAGGCGTCGTCGTGGCGACGCTCAGCGGTCCCGAGAAGGAGATCGAAGCGACGACGGCCAGGTCGCAGCCCGGCGGGCTGCTGGTGAAACTCGCCGCTCCGCTCACGATTAAGGCCGGCCAGACGTTGACGATTCTTCTGCCCTGAAGGCCGCCGCCGAGATCGTCTCTTGCGTCTCGGATGAATTGCGCGTTGGACAAGTCGTGTCGGAATAGCCGGGAGCCAATGGCTCCCGGAACGGGTGCAACTCTATGGTGACTCTTCCGGGAGCTGTTAGCTCCCGGCTATTCGCTATTCGCTTCAATCGAACGCCGCCCTGGCAGGAGGGCCAACACGGCGTATAATAGAGCATTGCGTGCCAACGCATTGCTTTCTTTCTGAGATGAGAACGTTTTCCATGACTGCCAAGAATCCGATTCCCCGCACGATGTTCGAGAAAATCTGGGACGACCACGTCGTTCACGCGGCGGCGGGGGAACAGACGATCCTGTATATCGATCTTCATTTGGTCCATGAAGTTACCAGCCCTCAGGCGTTCGAGGGCTTGCGGCTGGCCGGCCGCAAGGTTCGCCGGCCCGAGCGGACGGTGGCCACCGTGGATCATAACGTGCCCACGACCGACCGCAGCCTGCCGATCGTCGATCCGATCTCGAAGAAGCAGATCGACACGCTGCGGCAAAACTGCCGCGAGTTCGGCATTCGGCTCTACGACGTCCACGACGCCGACCAGGGCATCGTTCACGTCATCGGCCCCGAGTTGGGCTACACCCAGCCGGGAATGACCATCGTCTGCGGCGACAGCCACACCGCCACCCACGGGGCGCTCGGGCGCTGGCGTTCGGCATCGGCACCAGCGAGGTCGAGCACGTGCTGGCCACGCAAACGCTCTTGCAGCAGAAGCCGAAAACGATGCAGATTCGCATCGACGGCCGCCTGCCCGGCGGAGTGGCCGCCAAGGACTTGATCCTTTACGTGATCGGACGGATTTCCACCAGCGGCGGCGTCGGCTATTGCATCGAGTACACCGGCGAGACGATTCGCGGCATGAGCATGGAAGAGCGGATGACGGTCTGCAACATGTCGATCGAGGCCGGCGCCCGGGCGGGGCTCATTGCGCCCGACGAGACGACGTTCGACTACCTTCGCGGCCGCCCGTTCGCGCCGAAGGATTTCGACGCTGCCGTCGAGCGCTGGCGGAAGCTGCCGAGCGATGCAGGCGCGAAATTCGACCGCAACGAGACGTTCGACGCGAGCGTGATTCAGCCGCAGGTCACGTGGGGAACCACTCCGGCCCAGGTGACCGACATCAGCAGCCGCGTGCCCGATCCGGCCGACTTCGCCGATCCGAGCCAACGGAAATCGGTGGCGGCCGCACTCGAGTACATGGGCCTGAAGCCGGGTGTGGCGATCGAATCGATCCCGATCGACTGCGTCTTCATCGGCTCCTGCACCAACGGGCGGATCGAGGACTTGCGGGCCGCCGCGGCGGTGATTCGCGGCCGTCGCGTGGCCAAGGGCGTCCGCGGCCTGGTCGTGCCCGGCAGCGGAACGGTCAAGCGGCAGGCCGAAGTCGAAGGGCTCGACGAGGTCTTCCGCGCCTCCGGCCTCGAATGGCGCGAGCCGGGTTGCAGCATGTGCCTGGCCATGAATCCCGACATTCTGTCCCCGGGCGAGCGCTGTGCCGCCACGAGCAATCGGAACTTCGAGGGCCGGCAAGGCAAAGGCGGCCGCACGCACCTGGTTTCCCCCGCGATGGCCGCCGCTGCCGCCGTGGCGGGGCGTTTTGTTGATGTGCGCAAACTACACGAATGACGAATGACGAAAACCAAATGACGAAGGAATGACGAAGCTCGAATGACGAATGACGAAAGAAGCACGAAATCCGAAACCCGAAGGACGAAGCGGGGGTCCGTTCGTCATTCGAGCTTCGTCATTCCTTCGTCCTTCGTCATTCGAGCTTCTTTCGTCCTTCGTCCTTCGAGCTTCGTCATTTTCCTGACCCCTGACCCCTGATCTCTCCCATGCACCCCTTCACCACCCACACCGGCCTCGTCCTTCCGTTGGATCGCGCGGACGTCAATACCGACGACATCATCCCGAAGCAGTTCCTCAAACGGATCGAGCGAACCGGCTTCGGGGAATTCCTGTTCTTCGATTGGCGCTACCGGAACGACGGCGCGACCGAACCCCGAGTTCATCTTGAATCGGCCGGAGTACGCCGGGGCGAGCGTGCTGTTGGCGCGGCGGAACTTCGGCTGCGGTTCGAGCCGCGAGCACGCCCCTTGGGCGCTGGAGAATTACGGCTTCCGAGTGATCATCGCCCCGAGCTTCGCCGACATCTTTTACAACAACTGCTTCAAGAACGGCATGTTGCCGATCCGGCTCGATGAGGCGGCCGTTGACGATCTGTTCGCCCGCTGTGCCGCGCACCAGGGCTACAAGCTGACCGCGGACCTGGAGAAGTGCGTCATTACCGACGCCCACGGGCTTCACTTGCCGTTCGAGGTCGATCCCTTCCGCCGTCATAGCTTGCTCGAAGGGCTCGACGACGTCGGCCTGACGCTTGAGCACGAGACCGAGATCGCCGCCTACGAGCGGGCGCACGCTTCGCTCTAATCTTGCCTGCCACCATCGGTGTCTTGATATGCCTCCCACAACGGGGCCTTGTTTGCCGGCCGAGACTTGTGGACAATGATATGGACGACGATGAGAGGAGAAGATGCGGAAGGATTTCCGAATATGCCGGCACGGCTATCGGTTTTCGCCCCGCTGCCGCCGCTTCCGCCCGCCCAAGCGGTTGACAGGATGGCCGTGCCGCTGAAAGAATGCTAGCAGAACCCTGGCAGAAGAACTATGCGATTCTATACGTTCGTACTGAAGAATGTGGTCCGCCGGCGAATGCGGTCGAGCCTGACGGTCATCGGGGTGGCGGTGGCCGTCGGCGCGGTGGTGGCCCTGGTCGGAATTTCCAACAGTTCCGAACACTCCTTCATGGAAATCTACCAGCGGCAAAAGGTCGCCATCCTCGTGCAGCAGCGCGGCGCCAAGCAACGTTTGACCAGCGTGCTGGACGCCAAGCTGGGCGAGAAGATCGCTAAAATTCCCGGCGTCAAGCACGCCATCCCCGGCCTGGTCGATTTCACCTCACTGGAAGAACTGGGCAGCGACGCCGTGGTCCTGCAGGGCTGGGAGGCCGGTTCGCCGCTGATGCGGACACTGGAAATCCTACCGGGCGGACGCTATCTCGAGCCGAACGATAAGCATTGCGTGCTCCTGGGCGAGGAATTGGCCGGCTCGCTCGACAAGCATCTCGGCGACAAGATTCCGCTGTTCGACACCGGAAAGTACACCATCGTCGGCATCATTCGCAGCCCCATCGGTTACGAGAGCCACATGATGGTGCTGTTGCTGCCGGATTTGCAGAAGATCATGGGGCGGCACGGCCAGGTGACCGGCTTCGCGGTGATGGTCGATCATCCCGACGACAAAGCCGAAGTGCAGCGAATCTGCCACGACATCGAAGCCCTTGGCCCGAAGACGATCGAAGCAAAGGATGCAGTCGATTCGGTCAAGGGCACCACCGAAA
Organism: uncultured Planctomycetia bacterium; assembly: GCA_963719005.1. Lineage (GTDB taxonomy): Bacteria > Planctomycetota > Planctomycetia > Pirellulales > Thermoguttaceae. The sequence goes on along the minus strand of CAVRAR010000004.1, from coordinate 62,130 downwards.
TCCGCTTCATCCGCGCGATGTCCTGGCTCACCTCGGCCATCGCCATCATCATCGGCGTCGTCGGCATGTTGAACACCATGATCATGTCGGTCGCCGAGCGAACCCGCGAAATCGGCATCCTGCGGGCGATCGGCTGGAAGAAGATTCGCATCGTGCGGATGATCGTGGTCGAGTCGGTCCTGCTGAGCCTCTGCGGCGGCGTGCTCGGCGCGTTTGCGGCCATCGGCGTGACAAATCTGCTCGGCCGCCATCCCGCCGTCGCCGGGTTGATCGAGACTCACATCAGCCCGGGCGTGCTGGCCTTTGGCATCATCAGCGCCCTGTTCATTGGAATCCTCGGCGCCATTTACCCGGCGTATCGCGGCGCACGACTTCTGCCGACGGAGGCCCTTCGCCATGAGTAGCATCCGCGATTCGTTCCTGTTCCGCACCGAACACCTGTCGAAGTTGTATCCCGACGGGCAGGTTCACGCCGTCGAGGACGTGAGCATCAACATCCGCCGCGGCGAATACGTGGCGATCATGGGCCCCAGCGGCAGCGGCAAATCGACGTTGCTGAACCTGTTGGGCGCCCTCGATCACCCCACCTCCGGCGACGTCTATTTCGACGGCCAGGCGCTCTCGAAGGTTCGCGACCTCGACCGCATCCGTTCGCAGAAGTTCGGCTTCGTCTTCCAGTCGTTCCACCTGCTGCCGATTCTGACGGCGATCGAGAACGTGCAGGTGCCGATGTTCGAAGGGTCGCTCTCCGCCTCGGCGCGAAAGCGGAAGGCCAAGGAACTGCTGGAACTGGTCGGCATGGGCCACCGCGCCAATCACCTGCCGTTGAAGCTTTCGGTGGGCGAGCGGCAGCGGGTGGCCATCGCCCGCTCGCTGGCCAACGACCCCATCGCCCTGCTGGCCGACGAGCCGACGGGCAATCTCGACTCGGTCTCGGCCGAGGGGGTCTTCGAGTTGTTCGCCCATTTGCACCAGGAGCAGGGAATGACGATCGTGCTGATTACGCACGACGAGAATTTCGGCCACCTGGCGCAGCGGACGATCCGCATGCAGGACGGTCACGTCAAATCCGACGTCTTCGCCGAGCACCGCCGCATCCGCACGCCCCTGCCGCCGTTCGCGGTGTGAGTAACGACCAGGCCCAAGGAGAGCTTGACGCCATCCGCCGATGCGTTCGCCGCGGTAGGCCTTATGGCAATACCGGCTGGACTGAGCAAGAAGCCGAGCAGTTGGGGCGTCGATCGACTCTTCGACGTCGCGGTCGCCCTCGCAAAGGTCGCTTGCAAACCAACCATAGTACGCATCCTTCCGATTGTTTCATTATCGTTCCCATTACCGTCCCCAATAATCAGGGCTAACACCTTTATGAGCTTCTGGAGAATACTGTTTGGAAGCGGTTCTATCACCGAAGGAGCGGATGTAAACGCGAAGGACAATAACGGCGACACGGCACTAATAAGGGCTTTAATTGCGGGCGACGTGAAACGTGTCAAGGCTCTTATCGCCGCTGGTGCAGACGTAAATGCGAAACGCGGTGGCAGCTACAGCAGCTACACGGCACTCATGTCTACGCGCAACGCTGCCTGCATCAAGGCATTGATCGCTGCTGGCGCAGACGTTAACGCGAAGAACGACGATGGCAATACGGCGCTTACGTCGGCTGCTTACATGCGAGACTACGCGGAGTGTGTCAAGGCCCTGATCGCCGGCGGTGCGGACGTGAACGCGAGAGGCATTCACGGCGACACCGCGCTAATTTCCGTTTCTGACAACGGCGACGTGGATCTCGTAAAGGCCCTGATCGCTGCGGGCGCGGACGTGAACGCGAAGAACGAGGGTAACTGGATGGCGCTGAGGTTGGCCCGCAAGGGCATGGCTGGATGGCACCCGGTCAATGTCGTAGTAAAACCTGCCTATCAAGACATTATCGACGCGCTGAAGGCGGCGGGAGCGACCGAGTAGATCGTGGCATGGGAACACAATAAATGGGCAGGCGCATATGGTGGGGCGTGACGTATAGGCAAAAGATGTCGTTGGCGTTTTCTTGCCATGCCCAGGATTTGCACCTGCCCCCTTCATTCAAAGCACTGCAAGAGGAAGGCAATTCTTCCTCATGTTGAGTGCTTATTCCCCTTGGTATCTTGGCCCAAGGAGCTATCCCAGTATCGCCGCCAGATCGGCCTCCGGCGTGGTGATCGGGGCGATCTTGAACTTCTCGACTAATACCGACAGCACCGACGGCGTGACGAACGCCGGCAGACTGGGGCCGAGACGGATGTTCTTGATGCCGAGGTGCAAGAGCGTCAGCAGGATCGCCACGGCCTTCTGCTCGTACCAGCTTAGGATGAACGACAGCGGCAACTCGTTGACGCTGCCGACGTTGAACGCCCCAGCCAACGCCACGGCGATCTTGATGGCCGAATAGGCGTCGTTACACTGGCCGACGTCCAACAGCCGCGGAATGCCGTCGATCGTGCCGAACGAGAGCTTGTTGAAGCGGTACTTGCCGCAGGCGAGCGTGAGAATCACGCAATCGCTGGGCACCTTTTGGGCGAACTCGGTGTAGTAGTTTCGGCCCGGCTTCGCGCCGTCGCAGCCGCCGACGAGGAAGAAATGGCGAATCTTCCCCTGCTTGACGGCCGCGACGACTTTGTCGGCCACGCCTAGCACGGCATTGCGGCCGAAGCCGACGGTGATGGTTTTCTCGGGCGCGTCTTCCGGGAAACCGGGGGCGGCCAGGGCGGCCTCGATCACCGGCGTGAAATCGGGGACTGTCCCAATTTTCGTGTCAGCGAAAATGGGACTGTCCCCTTTGCTGCGGTCGATGTGCCGCACGCCCGGCCACGCCACCAGGCCGCTGGTGAAGATGCGGCCCTTATAGGTTTCCCGCGGCTTTTGGATGCAGTTGGTCGTCATCAGCACGGCGCCGGGGAATTCGTCGAATTCCTTGGCCTGGTTCTGCCACGCCCCGCCGTAGTTGCCCACGAGGTGCTTGTGCCTTTTCAGTTTCGGATAGCCGTGGCAGGGCAACATTTCGCCGTGGGTGTAGACGTTGATGCCGCGTCCTTCGGTCTGCCGCAGCAGTTCGTCGAAGTCTTTCAGATCGTGGCCGGAGACGCAGATGCACTTGCCGCGGACGGGCGTGACGCGAACGCTGGTCGGCTCGGGATGGCCGTAGGCGCCGGTGTTGGCGGCGTCCAGCAGTTGCATCACCGACAGGTTCAGCTCGCCGGCCCGCAGCGCCCAGCCGAGCAATTCGTCGGTCGTGGGGTTTTCGCGGGTGAGGAAGTCGAGGCCGGCGTGGAACGCGGCGTAGACGTTCCGGTCTTCCTGGCCGAGAATCTTGGCGTGATCGGCGTAGGCCGCGGCCCCCTTCAGTCCGTAGAGGATCAACTCTTGCAGTCCGGTGGCGTCGTTGCCCAGCCGTGCCTGCCGCTTGGTGAGCAAAAGTTCGTCGCCCTGGCGGACCAGCCCGTCGAGATCGCCGGCCGGTTGCCAGGCGGCGGGCCCGGCGAGGGTTTCGGGGGTCTTGCCGGCATCGGCGCAAACCCTTTCGTACATTGCCTTGGCCTTGTCGCGAGTTCCGGCCGCGTCGAGCAGATGCCGCTGGAGCCGCTCGGGGTCGAAATCGACGTTGGTGACCGTGGCGAAGAGGAATTCGAGCATCGCCCGATCGACGGCCGGGTCGCGGGCGTCCAGTCTCGCTGCTCGATGGGCGTACATCGAGATGCCCTTCGTCGCGTGGACCAGCAGGTCTTGCAGGGCGGCCGTCCTCGGGTCTTTGCCGCAGACGCCCAACACGTTGCAGCCGGTTCCCTTCGCGGTTTGTTCGCATTGATAACAGAACATGTCGAATTCCCTTTGAGGTGAATATGTTGTATGGTTGTATGGATGGCCACAATTCTTACAATAGAAGCATACGCGGCGGGGCAAGCGCGATCCTTGATCTGGATCAAGCGTCACGAAAAATCTTCGGTTCCAGGGGAGCAAGTGCTCCTTTCGCCTCCTTTGTCATGAACGTTATCGATATTTTGCACGGCTGCCAGTTGTTTTCGGAGGTCCAGGCGGGGGGATTCCGTCGCCTGGCCACGATTGCCCGGCTCTGCCAATTTCGCAAGGGACAGGTCATTTTCCGCGAAAACGAGCCTTGTCCCGGCGTGTTTGTCGTGGGCCAGGGGCTCGTGCGGGTGTTCAAGAGGGGCTCGGGCGGGAAGGAGCACGTCTTGCATATCGCGGGGCCCGGCGAAAGCTTTGCCGAGGTCGCCGCACTGGGCGGATTTCCGCTGCCCGCCTCGACCGAAGCCCTCAAGAAAACCGTCTGCGCCCTGCTGCCGCAGGAACGTTTCCGCCAAGCGCTGGCCGAAGACCACCGCTTGTGCCTCGACATGATGACCGGCATTACGCTTTGGGCGCGGCGGCTTGTAACGCTCATCGAAGACATCGCGCTGCGCGACGCAGTCGGGCGGGTGGCGCGCTTCCTGCTGGAATTGGCCGAAGCGAAATCGGCCGCCGACGGCGTCGTCAAGTTGCCCGGCCTGAAGCGGCACGTCGCCAGCCACCTGAATCTCACCAGCGAGACGTTCTCCCGCACGCTCCGCCGCCTGATCGATACCGGTCTGATCGCCGAAATCGACGCCGGCCGCGTCCGCTTGCTACACCCGAAGAAGCTCCGCCAAGTGGCCGAAGGGTTGTTTCCAAGACTATGAGCACGCCCTCTGAATCTCAGATTCTATGTACCCCAGCCAAGCCTGCCCGACGGTGGCAGTTCACACTTACCAGCCTCTTCATGCTCATCGCGTTGGTGGCGATCCTTTTGCCGTTCTTACAAGCCGAGGGCTGCGGTAGAACCTACACAAGAATCGGCTCGCTCCAGTTCTCTCCAAACGGAGATCGCCTCGCCGTCGCCAAATACAACGCCCATGACGCCAATGTGCCGTTGAAGACATGCTTAACCGACGTATCGCGCACGATCAGTATCGTCAGCGTGGAGACTGGAAAGGCGAAAAGGGTAGTCGAGCAGACGATCAAACGGGGAAACCAAGGCCCGGGATGTAGTATCTTCGGGTACGTGGGCAATTGCATCGCCTTCGGGTCAGATGATGATACGCTGTTCGTTGCAGATTACAGCGGGACCGCCGTAAATCAGTACGATTTGACGTCTGGCGAAAGCCGACAAGTCATTGCATGCGCCGACACCGATATTCGCTCGTTGCAGCTCAGCCATAGCAGAACGGTTGCTGCCATAGGTTGCCCGCCTGGAATCGAATTGTGGGGCGTAAAGTCGGGCAAGCGAACTCGACGGATCGTCACTCCTGACATACCGTTTATGCGCGCTCCCCTCGTGGCCATCTCGTGCGACGATCGCGTAGTTGCCACCGGCGGTTCCTCCGGTGTCCGTCTGTGGAACATGGATGATGGGTCGGCTCACGGCAAGCTGAACTGGTTGACGGCCAGCGAAGACCTCCAGAGTATGGCGTATTCACCTGCGAACGACAGGCTGGCCGTTGGCTTTGAAAAGGAACTTCGAGTGTACGAAGCGGGCAAGCTCAAATTCTCTGCGCCTTTGAGTTCGGGGTTTTACACAAGGCCCATCGTCTTTTCGCCCGACGGCAAGAGGATCGTCGCGGCGCGGGGTGTCGATGTACTCTTGCTAGATGCGGGCACCGGAGAGCGCCTCCAGACATTTTGTGGCGACAACATCGTCATGGCGCTGGCCTACTCGCCCGACGGCATGACGGTGGCGGTGGGCGACCACGCCGGAAAAGTCGCCTTGTGGAGTCTCGACCATGTGAGTACGCCCACGATCGTCGCAGTCCCAGGTGGCGAGGGCTATTCTTGGTGCTTCTCGACGATGGCGCTGGCTCTTTGGATTCTCGTATACGTGAACCTGCGGGCTTTTCGCCGACGGCGGAGCAACGGCGCCTCCGAGGAAGCCCAAGGCGGGCGGGACGCCCGCGCTCCGGAAAATGGGCAAGAAAGCCCGGCCAATCGCGGTTGACAGGGCGTGCAGGAATTTGATACTCTCCTGCCCCCATTGTTGGTGGAATTCCGCCCTTGGGTCAATCCATGCCCTGCAAAACACCGCTGATTCTGGGCGCGATCGTGCTTGCGAGTTTGCTCTCGTCGGCGCGGGCGGAGGGCGATTTGGACGCCATTCGTTCCGACGTGCGAACGTCGCCGCCGGAATCTCCTTCGCCGCCGCCGCCCGCCGAACCTCCACGGTCGCGCGATGAACACTGCGACGCCGCCGGCCGCGAGCAACTCGACAACGCGGAGGGCAGCCTGATTCTGGCCGGCGCCTACGTGGGGGCTTATGCGGTGACGTCGCCCTTCTGGCTGCCCAGGATCGTGATGGGGGATGACTCGTCGGTCGCCTACTTCCCACGATTTCCTTACGATGACACGCCGGGCTACCTGAAATCCGACGCCTGGCTGAGCGGCTTCGCAACCGAAAACGCTTTGGCCGGCGGAACCGGATCGCAGCCGGCCTCGAATGATCCGAACGCCGCGCGGACCGAACCGCCGAACGGCACCTTGGTCAGTTTGGCCATCGATCCCTCGCTGCGGCGATGGGGCGGCCAATTCCGCGCCGACTATGGCGACAACTTCGGCCATTTGACCGGCGTCGGCGGCGAACTTATTCTGGAAACGACCTCGCGGTTTGGAATCGATACCTCATTCCAGTATCTCACCGAGCGGTTGCCGAGTGCCGACGACGACCACTTGGCCCTCGGCGACTGCAACCTGATCTATCGTTTCGCCCAGGGTCCGCGCGCAGATGCGTGCCGGCTTGGGGGCGAATTGGCTCAACGACTCGACGCGGACCGACCTCGGTTTCAACTTCACCTACGGCGGCGACTTCTTTCCCCGCAAGCCCTGGGTTCTTTCGGCGGCGATCGACTGGGGAACGCTCGGCCATGCCGGTCTGTTCCGCTTCCGCACGACCGCCGGCGTGATCCTGAACCGGTTCGAGGGCTACGTGGGCTATGAGTATCTCGACATCGGCTCGACCCAGGACAACTTTCTCATCGGCGGCGTCCGCGTCTGGTTCTGATGTCCGGTGGGGCAGACATTCCTGTCTGCCGAGAGCGTTCGGCACTCTTCCTGGCAGACAGGAATGTGTGCCCCACTGAGTAATGTGCCCTACGGCCGCATGGCCCGCTCGATCAACTCGCGGTCGAAATAGTTGATCGACATGCCGGCGTCGATCACGATCCGTTGGGCGTTGATGCCGCTCGATCGCGGGCTCAACAGGAACGCCGCGGCGTTGGCGACCTCTTCGGTCTGCACCGCTTGCTTCCGCGGAATGACCCGCTCGGCGTAGAGATAGGCGTCGACGTAGCCGGGGATGCCCGCCGAAGCGGAGGTCTTCAGCAGCCCCGGCGCCACGGCGTTGAAACGGATCCGCGAGAAGCGGCTGAACGACTTGGCCAGGAAGGCCAGCGAGGAATCCAACGCCGCCTTGATCGGCGCCATGTAGCCGTAGCTTTCGCTGGCCATTTGCGTGGTCGAGATCGAGATGGTCACGACCGAGGCGTCCGGGTCGAGCAGATCCTTCATCGCGTCGGCCAGCGCGGTCAGCGAGAAGCAGGAAATCTCCATCGCCTGCAAGAATGCCCGCTTCGAGGTTTCGTGGAACGGGCGGACGCCGTCGGAATAATCGGCGAAGGCCAGCGAATGGACCAGGCCGTGGAACTTTTCGTCCCGTCGGGCAAGCTCATCGTGCAGCCGGGCGATCTGGTCGTCATGTTCGACGTCGCAGGCGTAGAGGTCGCTCTCCGTGCCGAGCAATTTGGCAACGTTCGATCGCACTTCTTCATTCTGCACGACGTAAACGCACCTCGCTCCCGCCTCGCAGAGCACTCGGCTGATGTGCCAAGCGACGCTCTTGCGATTGGCCACGCCGAAGATCAGGATCGACTTGCCGGTGAGTTGCAGGAAGTCCATAGGCTGCCGTTTAGCCGCGCCCCGAGTTGCCGTTTAGCCGCGCCCCGAAGGGAAGCGTCGCTCGATTGCTCGTCGCTGGTTTTCTGGTATACTGAGTTCGATCGCATGTTTTGGACGAAGCCGTCTCGGTCCCGTCCCGCAAACCACACCATTATCCCGATCCACGCCTGCAAGTAAAGTCACGCTGCGGAATCCGTCGAGTCGCACATCGATGTTTGTGGCAATAGCCGGGAGCTAACAGTTCCCGGAATCCGCGGACGCGGCAATCACCCTCCGGGAGCTGTTAGCTCCCGGCTATCGAAGAAAAGGAACTTCGACATGCTGCGGACTATGAACATGGTGGGATTTCGCTCATATTTGTGCGTTCTTATTGTTGCCGTTGTGTCGGGTCTGCCGGCCGCTTCACCCTGCGATCCGCCGACGTTGGATGACCTGCCGACGTTGCCCCGAAACGTGAGCCTGCTGCAATTCTCCAGCCACAATCGGCAAGGCGTCAACGGCGACGCCGATTGGTGTCTGTATAAGGACGCCAAAGGTGATTTCATCGTCTTCGACGCCATGGGGCCGGGCTGCGTTCGCAGCTTCTGGCAGACCTGCTTTCCGAAAGACCAGGTGCTGAAGTTCTACTTCGACGGCGAAAGCAAGCCGCGTTATGAAATCCCGACAATGGACCTCTACGGCGGCAAGCATCCGTTGTTTCCCAAGCCGCTGGTCTCGGACGAAATCCTCGGTTACTACGCGGGCGGCGACATCGCCGGCAACTGCTTCGTGTCGATCCCGTTTGCCAAGTCGCTGCGCATCACTTTCACGAAGAAGGCGTCGTTCCATCACTTCCTTTACGAACGCTATCCGTTCGGCACGCCCGTGACGACGTTCACCGGCAAGGAAAACCGCTCGTACCTGCTGAAGGCATTTGCCAATCAGGGCGAAGAGTTGTCGCCGTCGCCCGACGTCAAAGTGATTCGCACGGCGCCGGCGGAACTGAAAGTGGGCGAGTGGCGGGAAATCTTGAACGTCGGGCAGCCGGGAACGGTGTCGCGGATCGTGATCGAAGGAGAGGCTTCCGAGGCGTTCCTGCATCAGGTGGAGATCGAAATGCGTTGGGACGATTCGCCGCGGCCGGATGTCTTGGCCCCGGTCGGGATGTTCTTCGCGTGTGCCGTTCGGCCGGAAAACGTCCGTTCGCTGCCGACGAAGGTCGAACTGCTGCCGGAACATCGAATCCGCTTGACCAGCTACTTCCGCATGCCGTTTTGGCGGAAAGGGAGCATCGTGCTTGTGAATCGTCCTTCGCCCGAGGCAAAGCCGATCGGAAAAGTGAGTGCCGAAGTGCATCTTCTGCCGCAGCGTTACAAGGAAGCCGACAGCGGCTATTTCTCCGCCCTGTATCGCGCGGGCCGAACGGAGATGGCCCGGGATTGGCTGATTTTGGACGCGCAGGGGACGGGGCGATTCCTGGGCGTTGTGCAAACGATGAACGGCGGCCACTATTGCGAGGGAAACGAGCGATTCACCGTCGACGGCGCCGCCATGCCGCAGGTTCATGGCACCGGCACCGAGGATTATTACCTTGCCTGCCTCTGGCCTAATCCGAACTACAACAGGCCGTTCGCCGGATGCGTCGGCGACATCACGAAGAAGCCCGGCCCGGCCTGCTATTATCGATTTCACCTTGAAGGCCCGCTGCCGTTCTACAGCGCGCTCGACGCCCGCATTCAGCACGGGGCCAGCAGCGACATCGTTTCGCAGTATCAGACCCTCGGGTTTTGTTATCTCCGCAAGCAGCCCGTGCTGCGGCAAACCGACCTGATCGACGTCGGCAACGAGACCAGCGAGCAGCAACACGACTATCAGGCGGCCGGTTCGACGCTCACCGACCGGTTGCAAGCTTCATACGAAGGCAACAACGCCGGCACGCTAATCCGCGACGACGGGCGAATGCACACGGCCGGCGAGATCACGTTCACCGTTGCCGTGTCGCCCGACAATTCCGGCGTGCGGTTGCGGCGGCGTCTCGATCAGAAGTTCGGCCGTCAAGCGGCCGACGTCTACGTGGACGGCCAGCCGGCCGGCACGTGGTATCACGCCGACCAGAACGAATTCCTCCGCTGGCACGATTCGGAGTTCGATCTGCCCCCCGAGCTAACCCGCGGCAAATCGGAACTGAAGCTGCGATTGGCGATAAAGAGCGGCGAGGGATACGGCCCGTTCAGCGACTTCCGCTATGAAGTGCTGTCGTATACGGGTGGCAGCGCAAAGTAGGTGTGGGATAGTCAGAACGCTGTCCCAGATTCTGCCGATGATTCAAGGCGGGATTGACTAACCGCTGTTTTGGGGTAGTATGGATTTATGCCAACGGTTCTGCGGATCGGCGCATTTCGTTTCCACTTCTATTCGGACGAGTCTGCCGAGCCCGCTCACGTTCGCGTCCGCACGCCCGCTGGCGAGTGCAAGTATTGGCTCGATCCGGTTGTCCTTGCACGAAATCAGGGAATTGCGGGGCATGAGTTGCGAGAAATCGAGCGATTGGTCTTTGAACACCAAGAGTTGCTGATTCGGAGGTTTCATGAGTACCACCATCGTTGAAAACATTGCAGTAGAGCCAGCGGCGATGCGACTATGGGTCGAAGGGCGGATGGTGTTCTTGGAACTGACCGATGGTCGCATTGTCGGATTTCCAGCAAATCGCTTCACGCGCCTTCGTGACGCTTCATCAGAGCAACTGAAGGAAGTGACGCTCGAACTGAATGGCTATGCCCTTCGTTGGGAGAATCTGGACGAGGACATCACCGTGCCGGGCGTCGTCGCAGGGCGATTTCAACTCCCACCGGAGTGATGACGCGATTTTCGTTCAGGGGGCGCCATGTCTTACATGACGGAAATTGGCGAGGTTCTCGGCAAACAGCTTATGAAGTTCGTTACGCTCAACCGCTATCAGTTGGCTGGTCAGGTGGCCAACTTGGCCTTTTGGTGCGACGAACTGCAACATTGTCTGAGCGTAATCGACGGCTACAGGACTCGCTTTACGCGCCATGAGGACCGCGGAGATGAAGCATGTGGCCGAACATCAGACGACCGAATTCACATCGGACCCCGTTGATCCGTGGTGCTACCCTGGTAAAGTTCCTCCACCGCGCCGGATCGATTACCGCGAACTTGAAAGGGCCAGGCAGTCTCTTCTCGATGCGATGTATCGGTTTCTTTTGCGCTGTCGAGACGAGTCCCTAATCGACAAAGCGACGTTTCTGGAAACGACCGCTCGCTTCAGAATCGCCACCGAAGCCGGGGATTAGTGGGGCGTGCCAAGAGATGTCTCGGCCGCCGTGCAAGCAAACTCGAATCGCACGGCAAGCTTGCCCTCGACCGTGACCTTTGCTTTCAGGAAGAAGGCGTCGGCCAACCGCTCGGTCAGTTCGACTTCCATGACGATCTTGTCGCCGGGGTGAACCATTCGTTTGAAACGAACGTCGTTGATGCGGGTGACGACGGGAACCTTGCCGGCGGCATCATCCCCTGCGGACTGGCGCGAAAGCAGAATTGCCCCGCACTGCATCGCCGCTTCGCACAACAGCACGCCGGGGACCAGCGGGAAACCGGGATAGTGGCCGGCGAAGAACCATTCATCGCCGCCGAACGTCTTGGCGCCTACGATGCGCGAGTCGGTGCGATCGATGATTTCATCGACCAGCAGAAAGGGGTCGCGATGCGGGATGGCGGCAAGGATTTCTTGGCGGGTCATGGGAGCAGTGGGCAGTCGGCAGTAGGCAGTCGGCAGTAAATCAACGATCAGCGATCAACAATCATCAATTAAGAAACCCGTCCACGTCGTTGGCCACGATCACGCCGTAATTGACCGCCCCCAGCCAGCCGGACATGATGATGCCGACGCTTCCGGCATGATACAGCCCGGCGATCTGCTCGGGCAACGCCCGGCTGACGGCCAGACCCTCGAATTTTGTGCCAAAACTCGCGCCGCCGAGGTGCCGGGTGTATCGCTCGAAGGTTAGCGGCGTGGCGGCCTCGACGTAATCGAGCCGACCGCGGACGTCGGGGATGTACTTTTCGATCGCCGCAAGCGTGCTTTCGATCAGATCGAGCTTGCCGGCCTGGTAATCGTGTTTCGAGAGGCTCGACCAATCCGTGTAGTTGGCGTTCGTGCTGGCCACGATCAGGCAGCAAGTCGCCCCGGGCCGCAGCTTGGGATAATAGAACGAAAACGTCCGGCTGGTGACGTTGCGGCTCAGCAGCAGATCGGTGCGAAACGCCGGCGCCACGGAACTGAACAGCAGATCGCCGCACTGGCTCTCCTCGATCGGCCGCTCGGGCTTCAGAGCCATGTAGACCTGCGTACTGGAGTTGTTCAGCCGAACCGCTTTGGCCTGATCGAGGAAATCGTAATCCCACGGCTCGGGGCCGACGAGGTTGAGAATCGTGCCCAGCAGATTGGCGTTCGAGACGACCGCCCGTGTCTTGACGTATCGGCCGCCGAGCGTCACGCCCTCCACGCGCCGGCCGGTGGTGTGAATCTTCTCGGCGGCGGATCGCGTCCGCACATCGACCCCGCTCTTCTGCAACTCCCGGCCCATCAGGTCGATCAGCCGATCGGTGCCGCCTTGGAACGTATAGACGCCCTTCGACATGAAGTTCGAGAAGACGATGCCGTAGCTGAGCGCGGGGTCTTCGAGCGTCGAGCCGTTCGCGTAGGTGATCGGCTCCATCAGCAGGCGAACGACGTCGCCGCGGCCGGGAAAGAACCGCTCGAAAAGCTGCCCGGTCGTGGTCGCTTGATCGTCGTAGAAGTTCATGTTCCGCGCGGCGTCGAAGAACGCCTCGACGTTTTCGGCGGGCACGCGAAACCGCTCGACCAGCAGCCGGGTGAAATCCTGGCGGTCGAAGCTGGTCGAGAGCGAGAACATCGGGTTGTCGAAACGGATGTCCTTCAATTGCACGATCGAGTCGGCGATCTCCCCGCTCCAATAGCGGCGGCAACTCTTGATCATTCCCACGGGAAACCCGTGCAGGGCGACGTCGAACGTGTTCGCGCCGCGGCGAAACCAGGTGGCCAGTCCGCCGAGTTTGAAGTGCTGTTCGGCCAGCAACACCGAGCGGCCAGCGCGGGCAAGCACGTTGGCGGCCGTCATGCCGCCCAATCCGCCGCCGATCACGACGACGTCGTACTGATCACGGAGAGTTTGCAGAGAGTCGGCGGGCATGAGGGAGGGGGGGTATGGGTCAGAAGACGTAGCGTCGCATCTGATGGTTCGCGTTCACCTGAGTTCGTCGGTGATGATCTTCCAATCGTTCTTCTGGTCACCAAAGGCGGTCAGGAAGTCTGCGTCATACCACCGGAACCCCAGTTCTTTTCTAGGTTTGCCATCTCGCTTGGGTTTAGCAAGATACTGACGGTATCCTTCCGCAATACGGTCTGACAACACATCACGCCGGAAAACATAGTAATCTGGGAGATCGCCTTCCTTAAGAGCCACAAGGACAACAAAGAGTTCCGGATTCCTATGTTTCTGTTCCATCTCCATTCCGAGTTTCCAACCCTGCTTGTTGTCGGCAGCCCTCGTCTTTACTTGAATGGAGACTGAATGCGTACCCTCTTGGTTTGTGGCGACGACATCAAACAATGGATTATTCTTGGGCGTGAGAAGGGCAATGTATCCTCTTCTGGCGAGTTCCGCGCAAACATAGTGTTCACCGGCAACGCCGGTGAGACTATTTGTCTTCTTTGGCATGTTGATAAGGTTCCCGCTTCACACCGGCGCAAACTGGTAAGAAAACTCGTTGACGTTCGTCTGTTGCTTGGCGTGCTCGATTGTCAAATTGACAACGCGTCCTTCCTTGTCCACGTCCAAAAGAACGTCTTCGTTGACATCGTAAGTTTCGACGATCTGACGATCGCTGAACTGAAGCAGCAGCGTATCCGTATCAGGGAAGTATTTTGCTTGCATCGTGTTCATCCCCTAAAACGTCTGTCAAAGAACGCGTTATGCACCGTTTCGCCGTCTTCGAGCAACACGACGCGAAGCCAGCGGTCTTCTGCTTCCGGTATTCTCTTCCACCGGCGGATGCGGCCATCCGCTTGTAGCCGCTCCGCGTCAGGATGGAAGATCACCCGCTCGATCCAATCGAGTTGGATTTCCCGACGGTCGGGGCGCTCTCGGGTGTAATTGAAATACGCCGTGAACTTCATGTGCGCAGTCTAACATGAACAGTGGCCACCATCAAACACCCTGCCCTCCTTGGCGGCTTCGTAGAGCACCGTTCCAGGCGTATCACGCCACTCCTCGAAGATTGCTGCTGTGGTTACCAAAACGTCGGCGGGCACGCGCAGCGGCTGCAAGACGTGGTGCAGCCGAACCATCTCACGACGATGGTCTGGGACGCTCGGTTCAACCACCAAAAAGTCCAGATCGCTGTCCGGCCTGGCGTCGCCGCGAGCGTGGGAACCGAAAAGAATGACCTTCGATCCCGCCGGCGCCGCACCAAGCAGCAACTCGACAGACTTCTCGATGGTGATTCTGTCCATCACGACTTGATCGTTCCCGCCGATGAAACCTTCTGCCATTGCGGCTTCATGCCACTTGGTTCCGGCAGTTGACCGACATTCAACCGATTCTTACCGCTTCAGGCCAGCATTGTAGGGGAAGGCGGACGACACGTCAACGCAGCGGCCCGAGCGAGCAACCAGGGAAGCTGTTCGGACCCAAGTCCTGACGATACACGTCCGTCTTCGGTTGGATGCCGTGGCGTAGTGGTCTGCGAAGATGATGCTGTCCCCGGCCACCATCCGGCGCAAAAAAATAGGGGCCTGTGACGTGCCACCACACGGGGTGGCCTACCGGACAGTAAGGGCAAGGTAACTGACCGGTCCCATTCGTCAGAGGCCCCACGGGCCAATCTTCTATGGCGAACACTTCGCTCGCCGCCGCTTTTTAGATGCACTTCACGTGCCAACCGCTCTTATTTCCGCGAATGAGCAGCTCGCGACAACATAAAGCACTGCACCATATCGTGTTATGGCTACCGACTCCGGCCAATGCCGCTAATCGGCTGCCCCCTAGGCATGCGCCCAAGTGTTTCATTTTGCTACACACAGCGCAACCTCACGCATTCCGCCGGAGTTCGTCCGCCCGCGGACCGCACCGACGCCGCCTGAAGTTCCGGCGATGGCCGGCACCGCCGCCCAGGCTACGCATCTATGCTGACGGCCCAAGCACGGGCGATTCCAATCATCAGGAGCAAGGTAAGCTCGGGTACACCAAATCGGGTGGCGAGCCGGGGGCTTTCTCGCCCGTCCGCCGGCGCTAGAATTCATTGGATGAATGACACGCTTCACGAGAATCTCTCGCGGGGAGAGGACTTGCAGAACAAGGTGACGAGAGGGCGCGATCCATGAAGAATCGCGCAGTCATTCATGGTTCCAGTGCACTGTTGACAGGACGTGCGAACCGAGCTCCTAGAGCAGTTCCACGGTAGGTCTAGCGCATTCTGGGCGAACTCGGTAAATTGGGTTCATCTCACTCAAGGAGGTGACCCTGATGAAACCGTACGATGCGGAGTTTCGCGGCGAAGTGCTCGCCGCGTGCGATACGAACGAAGAGCGGCGCGTGATCGCGCTGCGTTTCAAAGTTTCAGAATCTTGGGTGCGGCGCATCCAGCAACAACGTCGCGAGACCGGCCAAGTGGCGCCAAAGAAGGCGGCTCCGCGTCAGCCCGCGTGGCATGCTTGGGCAGACTGGCTCGTCGCCAAGATCGCGGCTCGGCCCGACATCTATCTGCGCGAACTGCAAGCCGATTTGAAGCGGGAGCGCGGCGAAGAGGTTTGCCTGGGAACGCTTTGCGCCGCATGCCAAGCGCTCAAGCAGTCGCGAAAAAAAAGACGCTGATTGCCAGCGAACAGGATCGCCCCGATGTGGTTGAGCAGCGCGCGGCATGCGCGCTTCGCAGGAGTCGATCGATCCCGCCAAAGTCGTTTTCATCGATGAAACGTGGGCTAAATCCAACATGACCCGCACCTACGGCCGCTCGGAACTCGGCACGCGTTTGCTGGAAAAAACTCCTTGCGGACGTTGGCAGACGACGACTTTTTTGGGCGCATTGCGGGCCGAGGGATTCATCGCTCCGCTTACCGTGGAAGGCGGCATCAACGGCGAACTGTTCCGCGCCTGGGTCGAGCAACATCTGGCACCGGCCTTGAAACCTGGCGACATCGTGGTGATGGACAATCTCTCCAGCCACAAGGTGGCTGGAGTTCGCAAAGCCATCGAAGCGGCCGGTGCCGAGCTGCGCTACCTGCCCCCGTACTCGCCGGACCTGAACCCCATCGAGTTGGCGTTTTCCAAGTTCAAAAAGTTGCTCCGTGACGGAGCCGAACGGACCGTCGATAAGCTATGGAAACTCTGCGGCAGCATCCTCGACCAATTCACGGAATCCGAGTGCCGAAACTATTTTCAACACTGCGGATACCGCTACACCTAAAATGAAACCGCTCTAGGACGACCGAGCAAGGCGGGAATGGCGCACTGTTTTTGGTTGTTGCGAGAGGAGAACGGTTATGTCAATCAATCCACGTACTGCTCTGGCGTGGTTATTGAGCGTCGCCTTGATGGCGGCGTGTAGTTCCGCCCTTGCCGCGGGACACGGAGGTGGAGGCGGCGGCGGATTCCATGGCGGCGGCTTTGGCGGCGGCGGGTTCCATGGCGGAAGCGGCTTCGTCGGCCACTCCAATTTCCAGTCGGGAAACATAGGGCACTGGAGTATGGGCACACCGTACATCGCTTCCAGACCCGCGATCTCAGGCAACTTCCACGCAGGAACCTTCGGGGTCCATAATGGAAACTGGAACTGGGAGAGAAACGGCTTCCACGAAAACTGGAACCACGTCGGCAACTTCTGGCGCGGCCGCGATTGGGACGATTGGTGGCGGTTCGGCTACCGGCCTTGGATCGGCCTCGGCTCGTGGTGGCCAAACTACTACTACTACGACTATGGATACGGATATCCGTATGACTATGGATATGACTATCCATACTACGGGAACTATGACTACGGTTACGATGTTCCCTACACGGTCTCCACTCCCGAGACCGTAGAAACCGAGACGCCGGTGCTGGCCGGCAGCGAAGCCGCTGATTTCCAATCGCAGGCGCTCGAGGCCTTCCAGCAAGGCGAGTATCGCGATGCCGCGCGGCTGGCGACGCACGCGATCGTCGATGATCCGAAGAACCAGGAGGCCCATTTACTGCTGACGCAGGCGTTGTTTGCGGTCGGCCAGTATCGGGGCGCGGCGACCGAAGCTCACGCCGTGGCGGCGCTGGGCGCAACGCCCGATTGGTCCAAGCTCATCGGCATCTACAACAACAACGTAGATCCTTATACGCAGCAGTTGCGGGCGTTGGAGAAGTTCGTGCGGGACAACAAGACGAAGCCTGAAGGACGCTTCCTGCTGGGCTTCCAGTACATGATCGACGGTCACCATGCCGTGGCCCGCGATCAACTGCTTCAAGCGCTGCAAATGACGCCGCGCGACAACGTGGCGGCCCAATTGCTGGTGTCCTTGCGGCAAGCGTGCATGAATTGCTTTAGGGCATGTGCTATCGTGGGCTGTCAACTTCTCGATTTGCAGAGGACAGCCGATGGATACCCGAAACAGCACTGATCTTCCGGCCGGGCTGGAACGCCTCCGGCAGCGATTGGAACATTGGCGTCAAACCCGTAAACCCCCGTCACGCATCCCTGACTCGCTCTGGTCTGCCGCCGTTACGATGGCGAATACGTACGGCGTGAATCGAACGGCACGGACACTGCGGCTGGACTATTACTCGCTTAAGAAACGGGTTGACCAAGGAACGGCGGCGACTTCTGATACCAAGCCCGTCCCGATGCCGTTCGTGGAGCTGGCGAATCTTCCCACCGTCGGCCCTTGCCTGTGTAGGCTGGAGTTGGAGAATGCGGACGGCATGAAGATGCGGGTTCAGCTCAGGAGCGTGGCGATGCCCGACTTGTCAGCCATCAGCCGCAGTTTCTGGGACCACCAGCCATGATTCAGGTCACGCCCCAGATGCGGATCGTGGCGGCGATCGAGCCGGTCGATTTCCGTTGTGGGATTGACGGCTTGGCTCGATTGTGCAAAGAGATGCTGAAACACGACCCGTTCAACGGCTGGGTGTTTGTCTTTCGCAATCGCTCGGCGAAGGCGCTGAAGATCCTCATTTATGACGGGCAAGGGTTTTGGCTTTGCCACAAGCGGTTGTCCAGCGGCAAGTTCCAGTGGTGGCCGAGGGGGAAAGGCCTGGCGGCCAAGACACTGGCGGCCCATCAATTACAGGTCTTGTTTTCGGCAGGCAATCCCGAGACCACCCAGGCCGCGCCGGTCTGGCGTCCGGTGGGACCGGCGGCGTAGGGCAGCGGTGTCCGCTCGGCGCGCATTTCATCGCGGGTGTGCCACAACTGCTCTTCACGTCTTTCCTTGTTCTGTGTTAAGTTGTCTCCGCGCAAGGTGGACGTGGGTTTTCATCATGGTCCCAACGAAGCCGACGATCGAGATCGACATGCAGGAGTTGGAAGACGCTCTGCGGCGGGCGGCGGAGAGATTAGAGGAGCAGGACTACGCGGTTCTCAAGGCGGTGGTGGACGCTTATGGCACTATCACCGAATTGCTGGACAACAAGAACACCAGCATCGCTCGGTTGCGAAAGCTGCTTTTTGGCGCGAGTACGGAGAAGACGAAGGCGGTATTCGACGACAAGGAGGACAGCGTCGGCTCAACAGAGGAAGCGGAACAGTTCCCTTCGCCCACCGCGAGCACGGCCGGCCCGGCGATGAACGCCGGCAACGCCGAGAAGACGCCGACCAAGGGGCATGGCCGCAACGGGGCCGACTCGTATGCCGGCGCGGAAAAGACCGTTGTGCCGCACAAGTCGCTCCAGCCCGGCGACCCTTGCCCGCAGTGCGCAGAGGGTACGGTCTACGAGACGGGGCGACCCGGCGTGCTGGTGCGGCTGGTGGGCCAGGCACCGATCCGGGCGCGGGTTTACGAACTCCAGAAGCTGCGTTGCAACCTCTGCGGCGTGGTCTTCACGGCCCAAGCGCCGGCGGGCGTTGGTACGGCGAAATACGACGCCACAGCGGGCAGCATGATCGCATTGTTGAAGTACGGCAGTGGGATGCCCTTCCACCGCGAGGAGAAGCTGCAAGCGAGCGTAGGCATTCCCTTGCCGGCCTCGACGCAATGGGAGATCGTCCGCGATAAGGCCGAGAAGATCGAACCGGCCTACGAGGAACTGGTCCGCCAGGCGGCCCAGGGCGACGTGGTGCACAACGACGACACCACGGTGAAGATTCTGGCGTTGATGGGCGAAAGAATGAAAGAAGCGGAAGAACAAGCTCCCGCGAAAGGAGCGACCGACGAGGCGGAGGAGGGCTCGTCACCGGCGGAGACGACGGAGCGTCGCGGGATGTTCACCTCGGGCATCGTCTCCACCAAGGAAGGCCGCCGCATCGCCCTGTTCTTCAGCGGTCGCAAGCACGCAGGCGAGAACCTGGCGGACGTGCTGGCCGCCCGCGGCAAAGAACTGCCGCCGCCGATCCAGATGTGCGACGCGCTGTCGCGCAACTTACCGGGCCAGTTGCAGACGATCCTTTCCCACTGTCTGGCGCACGGACGGCGGCGGTTCGTGGAAGTGGCCGACCGTTTCCCCAACGAGTGCCGGCATGTGCTGGAATCTCTGGCGGTGGTGTATGGCAACGACGCCATTTCGCGAGAGCGAAAGCTGTCGCCGGCTGCGCGACGCTGCTTCCATCAAACCGAGAGCGGCCCGGTGATGGAAGAACTTCACGCTTGGCTGGTCCGGCAGTTGGAAGAGCGGCTGGTTGAGCCGAACTCGGCGTTGGGTCAAGCGATTTCGCACCTACTGAAGCATTGGGAGAAGCTGACGCTCTTCTTGCGCGTGCCCGGTGCCCCATTGGACAACAACATCTGCGAGCAGGCGTTGAAACGTGCCATCCTGCACCGTAAAAATGCCCTCTTCTACAAGACCAGCCGCGGAGCGCACGTGGGCGACTTGTTCATGAGCCTGATCCAGACCTGCGCACTCTGCGGAGTAAATCCGTTCGATTACCTCACGGCCTTGGAGCGGCACGCCGAACAGTTGCCGGCGCAGTCGAAGGACTGGATGCCTTGGAATTACCATGAAACGTTGAAGGGAATGGAAGATGCCGAAACGCCGACCGAAGAAGATCATCTATAAGGCCGATGTTACCGAACGATTGCGCAAGGCGTTGTCGAAACGCACGAAACGCGAATTGATTGAGACGTTGGTGGAGCTGGCTAGAGACGACCACGGTATCCTCCGGCAACTCGATGCGAGATTCGAACCAGAAGCCTCGCTTCAAGAACTTGTGGGCTTAACACGTCAAGCGATTGCCGATGCGACCGACTTCGACGAGCGGGAAATCAACTACAATTTTGACTACGACTATGCAGCCTACGAGGAGGTGAAACGCAACCTGGGCCGCCTGATCGATCTGGGGCAACTGCGGCTGGCGATGGAACTCTCCCAGGAACTGATGGACCAAGGCAGCCATCAAGTCGAAATGAGTGCTGAGGGCTTGATGACGGACGACGTCGAGGAGTGTTTGCAGGTGATCGTCAAAGCCCTCCAGAAAAGCGATTTGCCGCCCGCAGAAATCGTCGCCTGGTGCAAAGCAATGACCAAGCGCGACCGAGTCGGATTCATCTACGATCGGGAACTCCAGGTGTTGCAGCACCAGTTCAAAGCATCGGATTCGTAATCCACTGCCCTGCCGTCCGCCAGCATCGCCAGCGCCGCTGTCACCAGCTCCGACCACGGCCTACCAGCCGTAAAAAAGGTTTTGCACGCTCACCGGAAGGACACAATTGCTGACGAAGGAAGGCGGAACGATACCCGCCGACATCGCCAAGCAGCTCGAGTCGGCCCGACACATGCCCTCGACATCCGGCATGGGGTCGAGCACGACGAAGTAAAGCAAAGACGACCAGACAGACGGCGTCAGTCCCGGCGGGTTACTTGCCCGCCGGGAGCTTTGGCAGAATTTGCCCCCCCTCGCTTTCGGAGACGCAAGAGCGTGTCCGGTGGGGCAGACATTCTTGTCTGCCACGTGTGGCTCATTTGCTCCCGGCAGACAAGAATGTCTGCCCCATCATGGAAAATGCCGGCTGATCCTCTCCCCTTGGGACAGGGGAGAATCACGCAGAGCGATCACGGGCAACGTAGACGACCATCGAACGGGCTTCCATCGTCACGACGCCGCTCGTCGGCGCGGGGCCGTCCAATGTTGGAAAGATGTCGCAAGGGCTTTCGGCGGCCGTGTTCAGGAATTGCCGCCAAGCGATGTTTCGCGCGATCGGTGGAAGAATAAAATGCCGTGAATCGGTGCCGGCGTGGATCAGCATCAGCACGTGATGATTCGGCAGCGCCCCCGCACTCTCCGGCGGCACCGCGCCCAGCAGGCAAATCAGGCTGCGGGAATCGCCCAACCACTCGACTTGCCCTCCGCTGGGGCCAAACCAGCTCACGTCGGGCAACTCGTTCACTCCGCCGCCGCGGCCGCGGAGGAAATCCGTCTGCCGCACCGTCGGCTCGGCCTTGCGGAAGGCCACCAACGATTCGCAAAACCGCAGCAGGCCGGCGTTTCTCTCCACCAGCCGCCAGTCGAACCAGGAGATTTCGTTGTCCTGGCAATAGGCGTTGTTGTTGCCGATTTGCGTGCGGCGGCATTCGTCGCCCGAGAGCAACATCGGCACGCCTTGGCTCAACAGCAGCGATGCCATGAGGTTCTTGATCTGCCGCAGTCGGGCCGTTTCGACGGCGGCGCGGCGAGTGGGGCCTTCCGCGCCGTAGTTGTAGCTGTAGTTGTTGTTGTCGCCGTCGCGGTTCTCTTCGCCGTTGGCCTCGTTGTGCTTCTCGCTGTACGAAACCAGGTCGTTGAGCGTAAAACCGTCGTGCGAGGTGATGAAGTTGATGCTGTGGTACGGCCGCCGGCCGCTGGCTTCGTACAGATCGCTCGATCCGGCCAGCCGCGTAGCCAGCAGGCCGACCATGTTCGGGTCGCCCCGCCAGAAGCGCCGCAGATCGTCGCGGTAGTGGCCGTTCCATTCCGCCCAGCGGAGCGAGCCGAACGTGCCCACCTGGTAGCCTCCAGCGGCATCCCACGCCTCGGCGATGATCTTCGTGTCGGCCAGCAGCGGGTCTTCGGCGATCGATTCCAACAGCGGCGGATTGGGTGCCAACTCGCCCTGCCGATTGCGGCTGAGGATCGACGCCAGATCGAAACGGAACCCGTCGACGTGATAGTTGTGCACCCAATGACGAAGGCAATTGAAGATCATCTCGCGGACGATCGGATGGTTGCCGTTGAGCGTGTTGCCGCAGCCCGAGTAATTGCGATACGTTCGCCCGCCGTTTTCCAGCATGTAATAGACGTGGTTTTCCAGCCCCTTGAAACTGAGCGTCGGGCCGTTTTCGTTTCCTTCGGCGGTGTGGTTGAAAACGACGTCGAGGATGACTTCGATGCCCGCCCGATGCAAGGCCAGCACGGTCTCCTTGAACTCGCGGACCTGGCTGCCGGGCTCGGTTGCGACGGCGTAGCCCCGGTGCGGCGCGAACAGCGCCAGCGGCTCGTAGCCCCAGTAGTCGGGACGTTGAGCCGGCTGGCCGTCCCAGTCATTCACGGCGAACTCGAAGATCGGCATCAATTCGACGGCGGTTATCCCCAACGATTGCAGATACGGAATCTTCTCGATCAAACCGAGGTACGTACCGCGATGGGCGACGTGGCTCGATTTGTCGCGGGTGAAGCCGCGGACGTGCATTTCGTAGATCACCGTTTCGTGCAGGCTGCGGCGCAAGTGGCGATCGCCCTGCCAGTCGAACTCATCGGCCACGATCACGCACTTCGGCGGCCGAACGACGCCATCGGGCGACGGCAGGAAGTCGCCCGCCAGGGCCTTGGCGTAAGGGTCGATCAGCCGGGCGCGGCCGTCGAAGCGAAATCCCTTGTCGGGATCGAAGGGACCGTCGGCCTGGAAATGATAAAGCTGACCGGGGCCAATGCCCGGCACGAACACGCTCCAAATGTCGCCCCAGCGATTCAGCTCGGCGTCGAGCGGAACCACTTCGGCGGGCTCTGGATCGAGGGGCGTATCGTAAAGCAGCACGCGCATCGCCGACGCCGTGCGGCTGAAGACGACGAACTGTACCCCCCCTTCGTGTAGTATTGTGCCGAAAGGAATGGGGTATGAAAACCGCAATGTAGCCAGCCGATCCGACATCGCCGCACTCGCTGTTGGAATCCTAGATGCAGCCCCCCGCTCGGCAAGCATACCATTGATTCCGGCGTGAAAACACGGGAACTGGGGGAATCTTGCCGAGGCGGCGGGGTCATCGGCCGGAAGTCGGGGCTTGCGGTTCCTGGAAGTTGACGTCGGGCAACCCACGGAAATGCTCGTCTTGGGTCCAGACGGTCGCCCCCAGAGCCTTCGCCGTCGCGTAGATCAGGCTGTCGGCCATCGGCAATCGATGTTGGATGCTGGCAAGGGAAGCCTTCAGGGCCATGTCTGCCGTCAGGTCAATGACGCGGGCCTGTTGCATTTGGGCAATCGCCCGCAATGCCCGCGACTCGTCGGCGACCAGGCTGATCTTCTTAAATGCCTCGAATAGACAGACGGTGGGAACTACCAGTTCCTCGACGGTCTCGATGGGCGCGGAGAAGAACGACGCGTTTGGACCGTCAAAGAAGTACTCGATCCAGCCTGACGTGTCGACCAGATTCATGCTCGATCATCGTCGTCGCGCCGGAAGGTGGGGTCCAACCCTTTCAAGAATCCCCTCATTTCTCGCATAGGCCGCAGGGGAACCAGTTCAATGCGGTCCGCGAAGCTAATCACCTCCAGCCGTTCTCCCACGCGAATTCCCATCTCTTCGCGGATCGAGAGGGGTATAACAACCTGGAATTTTGGGGATACTGTGACAGTGTTCATATCGATCTCCACTATGTAATACGTATAGCATATCGATCACGGCTCGTCAAGAAAGCCGATTCCTGACATTGCCAATCCCGACGCTCTAAATGAGCTTGTCCAATTCCTGCACCAGTTGCGCGAAGCGATCGAGCGCGGCATCGACGCAGCCGGGCTGTTCGAGGTCCACGCCGGCGCCGCGGAGCAGGTCGAGCGGATCCTTCGAGCAGCCACCTTTGAGGAAACCGAGATAATCGTTCAACTCCCGTTGGCCGCCGCCGAGCACCCGCGCCACCAGCGCGATTGCGGCCGACATGCTCGTGGCGTACTTGTAGACGTAGAAATTTCGGTAGAAGTGCGGGATGCGCAGGCATTCGAGGTCCAGCTCGGGATCGAGCGTGACGCCGGGGCCGAAGTAAAGCTTCAGCAGCCCGTGGTAAATCTTCTTCATGCGTTCGACCGTCAGCGGTTCGCCCGATTCGGCCGAGGCGTGGGCGAGCTTGTCGAACTCGCCGAACATCGTCTGGCGATAGATCGTCCCGCGGATCGAGTCGATTTCATGGTTCAACAGGAACGCCCTTTCCTGGTTATCGCGGGCGTTTTTCAAGAGATAGCGGCTCAAGAGGGTTTCGTTGAAGGTGCTGGCCACTTCGGCCACGAAGTAGGTGTAATCGCAATAGGCGTAAGGCTGGTTCTTGCACGAGAAGTAGCTGTGCATCGAGTGGCCGCCCTCGTGGGCCATCGTGAAGACCGATTCGAGCACGTCGGGCTCGAAGTTGATGAGAATGACGGGCTGACAGCCGTAGCAGCTTTGCGAGAAGGCCCCGCTCTGCTTGCCGCGGTTTTCGTAGCGGTCGCACCAGCGGCCGCCCAGCCCTTGCCCGATCACGCCGCAATACTCTTTGCCAAGCGGCGCCAGGGCTTCCAAGACGATCTTGACCGCCTCGTCCCAAGTGTGGCGGCGGTCCAACTTGCTCAAAATGGGGACGTAGGTGTCGTAGTGGTGGATGTCTTTCAGCCCCATCTTCCGCCGCCGCACGTCGTAATAGTGATGCAGCGCGGGAAGCTTGCGGTGGACCGATTCGATCAGGTTGTCGTACACCGAGACCGGCACCGGGTCGGGAAACATCGCCGCTTCCCGCGCCGTCTTGAAGTTGCGGGCCTTGGCGTAATAGATATCGTATTCGATGGCGTCGGCCAGCGTTGCCGCCAGCGTGTTTTGATGGGCCGTGTATTCCTGGTAATACTTGTGAAACGTGTTCGCACGGACCTCGCGGTTGGGCGAGTTTAACATCGCCTGGTACACCGCGTGGCTCAGTTCGACCGTTTCGCCTTTATCGTTGACTGTCGTGCCGAACTTCATGTCGGTGTCGTTCAACTGGTGGAAGATTTTGGCGGGCGCGAGGGCCAGCGGGCTTTGCATCGCCAACAGCCGCTCTTCCTTGTCGCTGAGCGTGTGCGGCTTGAAGCGAAGGATTTGCGTCAGCAAGCGTCTATAGGGCGCCAGCGGCGGCGACTTGAGGTATTCGTCCATCTTCTCCGCGGGGATCGCCAGAATCTCGGGCCGGATGAAGCTCGACGCCTGGCCCGCCTCGCTGGCGATCTGCTGAAATCGGCCGTCCATCCGCTGGTAGAGGCTATTGCCCTGGTCTTCGCAGGTTTTCAGGTGGGCGTAGGTGCCCAGCCGGTCGCCCACCCGATTCACGTCGAGATCGAAGGTGATGCACTCGGCCAGTTTCTCGGCGCTTTCGCCCAGCTTGCCCCGGAAGGCGGCGTAGCCGGCGATCTGCTTCTTCCAGGCGGCGAACGCCTCCTCCCACGCCTGGTCGCTGGGGAAGTAGCTCGACAAATCCCAGGTATCCGACACCTTGACTTCGCTGCGGAGCGGCAGCTTTTTCACGGTGGGGGTTTCGGGTGCGGCAATGATCGGCTCGGCCACGGCCGAACGAGCGGCAATAGCGGCCACGGCGGTCAATCCGGTCGTCTGAAGAAAACTGCGGCGATCCATGTTGTTTCTCGCTTAAGGTGGGTTTGTTTGTTATCCGAAAGCCGATCTCATGACGAGACCTGGCTGATTGTCACTGTTTGCTGAAAAGTTGTCTGATCATTTCCGGGCCGTTGTCGCAGAAGATCACGAAGACGGCCACAAGCGCGCCGCCGGCGATAATACCCGACGCCACGGGGAACAGGTATTCCTTGGACTTCTCGGGCGAGGTTTTCTCGAATCCGCTAGGCGATGACGGCGCCGAGGAAGAACAGCAGGCTGTAGTACCACTGGAACGTCCACGACAATCCGATGCCGGCGGCCGAGGGAATCCACTTTTCGTACTTCGGAAAGATCTTGCTCAGCAGCGGCAAGAGGATGCCGATCAACGCCCCGGCGGCGATCGACCAGGCCCTCTGCGGTCCGAGCGACGCGATTCCTTGGCTGAGCAGAGTCGCGACGGCCTTCCACGTCTGCGCCGACGGGGCGGGGAACTGCTTGCCGCCAAGCACCGAAGCCGTGGGCACCATGACCCTGAAGCAGAGCACGGTGACGAGAGTTCCCGTGAAGATGCCGGCGAACTGGGCGAGGAACTGCTTGCGCGGATTCGCGCCGAGCAGATAGCCGCTTTTGAGGTCCGTCAACAGATCGGCCGAGGAGCCGGCGGCCGCCGCCGTGATGTTCGCGCTCATCAACGTTACGTTCGCACTGCCGGCCCCCAGAGCCTTGAAGGTCAACTGCGTGGCATGGCCCATGGCGCCGATCGGCGTCGTGTCGGTTTCACCCGTCACGCGGCACGCCACCAACGAGAAGAGGAAGGCGAGCGGAACGGCAATCGCGCTCTGCCAGAGCGGAATTGCAAAACTGGCGCGTGCCAGCCACGCCAGGGCGACCAGCGAAACGAGTTGTCCGACGACGAACCAGGACGTCGGAGTCTCGATGGCGTCCATCGCGGCGCGGACGCGGCTCTCCTCTTCGCTTCTGGCGTGCTTCTCACTGCGCGAAAACGTCTTGGCAAGGCTCTGAACCGCCTTGAGCATGCTTCGCCACTGCATGGCGAAGGAGAACAGTCCGGAAGAGACCATGCAGGCCGCGCCGCCCCAGAGAGTCCATTGCACCAACTCGCGAAATCCCGACTGGTTTGCGGGAATGACTCCTTGATGCTGCATGATCGGCACGAAAACTGCCCAACAGAGTGTTCCGCCGAGCATCATGCTGGCGGAGACGCGGAAACCGGTCAAAGCGCCGGCTGCAAGGAAGACGGGATCCCATTCGAACAGGACGGTGCGGCCAGTCCACGTCTTGCCGAAGACGGCGTCATTCATTTTTTCTATCAGCGTGCCGATGGAATACGGCTCGAGCTTCAGACCGCTGTGCGCCCATTTGTCGATAACCCTCGGTGCATCGATCCACAATTGATTCAGTCCGGCCAGAATGCCGGCAGACGCCCAGCGCCTTGGCCGAGCGCATGGCCTTGTCGCCGTGCGAGTGCAGCGCCCGGAGCGTTTCGGCGGCGGCGATGCCGCTGGGGAAGCGAAGCTGCTCGATGTTGATCATCTGCCGCTTCATCGGAATGGCCATCGTCACGCCGAGAACCGCCAGGAAGAACACCCAGCCCAGCATGAAAGGGATCGACAACATTTCGGTATTCGATCATCATGTACGCGGCAAATGCCGAAATCAGCGTGCCGCCGGTCGAATAGCCGGCCGAGCTGGCCGTCGATTGCATGCAGTTGTTTTCCAGAATGGTCATTGGGCTCTTGGCCAGGCCGCACTTGAACAGCGCCGTCCAGACAGCGTAGGAGAGGATGCAAGCGGTGATGGCCACGCCGAATCCCCAGCCGGCCTTCAGCCCGATGTAGAGGTTCGTCAGCGACAAGACGCCGCCCAGCAGCGAGCCCATGATGACCGCCCGCCAGGTCAACTGCAACATGCTGTCGCCGCGGCCGGTATAGACCTGCTCGAACCACTGCCGCTCGATCTCTTCGGGCGTGCCCTGAAAACCCTCCACCGGCAGTTCAAAGTCGTTTTCGGAGCCATGCGTCGGGGCCGCGGTTTGCATCGTGCTGGGATCGTTCGACATTATTTCGATTCTCTCGGTTCTCGCGGTCTGAGAAAACGGTTTGAGCGTGGCTATCGTCGTGTTTCGGCGGGCGGTGTTCGATAGGCGGGGCTCTAGGAAGCGATCTTGCCGACAAGCGTTCGGGCGAACTCCGCCGCGTGCCGCCGCACATCTTCGCCCAGCGCCTCGGGCTCGGTGCAGTTGGGCACCAGCCAGGTGCCGGCCGAACGGGCGCGCAACAGCCCGACCATGTGATGGAATCCGCGAAAGACGAGATCGGCGTTGTCGATCCGCTCTCCACCGGCCGTCAACAGGAGCGACATCGACTTTCCCCGCAGTCGCGGGAGATCGGTACGCGGCACGTCGAAGTCCATCAGACAATACGTTCGGTCGATCAGCGCTTTGATTTGGGCGGGAAATCCCCAGCAGAAGACCGGGGCGGCGATAAGCACCAGATCGGAATCGGCCATCCGCTGGAACAGCCCGATCGCATCGTCCCCGACGGCACACAGTTCCTTGCCCCCCTTCTTACAGACCAGGCACTCGCGGCAACCGCCGACGTTGTAGTCGAGGATGTTGACGTGATCCACCTCGTGTCGATCGGCGCGGAACTGGTCCTCGACCCAGCCGAGCGCCTTGGCGGTGTTGCCGCGGCGTCGGGGACTTCCCAGAACGGTCACGATTCGCATGATTCGGCTTTCCTGGAGTCCACAGACGGGCAGGGGGCGGCCGACGCGCGTAGGTTATGCTTCAGCATAACAAAGGGGATACCCCCAATCATGTCATGCTAAAGCATAACCTACGCACCGCGCCCAAAAGCTCCAGGATACACCGCGCGAAGCCCGTTTACCAGCCGATGCCGAGCGACAAACCCCGGCTTTGATAGTAAAAACCGACCCTGGGCACGGGGGCATAGTACGGGTAGTACGGGTAGGTGTACACCGGCCGATAAAACAACGGCTGCGGATAGATCGCCGTCGGAGTTGGCACCACCGCCGGAACCACCACCTGAGGCGTAACGAGTACGTTCGGGCGGACGACCGCCGGGCCGTAATAGGCGTGGTGATGCACGCTGTGGTAATACGGATAGTGGGCCTGGGCCTGGCCGGCGGCCACGCAGAGGATTCCCAGCACGGTCAAGGCAAATGCAACTCGTCTCATGGCTCGATTCCTTTCAGATAGGGGAGAATTGGCTTTCTGCTTCCCCTTATGTGCACGAGGCGTGCCAATTGGAGCATGCAAATTGCGTAACACGTTGTCTCTCAATACGATACGCTGTTTTATCGGCCGCAAACGTGTCGGCGTCCTCCCGCCCAAGCGCCATCAGATCGATTCCAACGAGTATCAAGACGGCCACAGGCAGTTGTAGGAGGCGACTCTGTTGCGGACCTTGGAAGGGGGGCAGCCATCCTCAGAGCGGTAGGGTGGACAAGCGAGGCGCAGTCCCACCACGCTCCGTTTCGCCGCGTCTGGTGGGACAGCGCTTCGCTTGTCCCATCGGTCGAAAACTAGAGCAGTTCCACGGTAGGTCTAGCGCATTCTGGGCGAACTCGGTAAATTGGGTTCATCTCACTCAAGGAGGTGACCCTGATGAAACCGTACGATGCGGAGTTTCGCGGCGAAGTGCTCGCCGCGTGCGATACGAACGAAGAGCGGCGCGTGATCGCGCTGCGTTTCAAAGTTTCAGAATCTTGGGTGCGGCGCATCCAGCAACAACGTCGCGAGACCGGCCAAGTGGCGCCAAAGAAGGCGGCTCCGCGTCAGCCCGCGTGGCATGCTTGGGCAGACTGGCTCGTCGCCAAGATCGCGGCTCGGCCCGACATCTATCTGCGCGAACTGCAAGCCGATTTGAAGCGGGAGCGCGGCGAAGAGGTTTGCCTGGGAACGCTTCTGCGCCGCATGCCAAGCGCTCAAGCAGTCGCGAAAAAAAAGACGCTGATTGCCAGCGAACAGGATCGCCCCGATGTGGTTGAGCAGTGCGCGGCATGGCGCGCTTCGCAGGAGTCGATCGATCCCGCCAAAGTCGTTTTCATCGATGAAACGTGGGCTAAATCCAACATGACCCGCACCTACGGCCGCTCGGAACTCGGCACGCGTTTGCTGGAAAAAACTCCTTGCGGACGTTGGCAGACGACGACTTTTTTGGGCGCATTGCGGGCCGAGGGATTCATCGCTCCGCTTACCGTGGAAGGCGGCATCAACGGCGAACTGTTCCGCGCCTGGGTCGAGCAACATCTGGCACCGGCCTTGAAACCTGGCGACATCGTGGTGATGGACAATCTCTCCAGCCACAAGGTGGCTGGAGTTCGCAAAGCCATCGAAGCGGCCGGTGCCGAGCTGCGCTACCTGCCCCCGTACTCGCCGGACCTGAACCCCATCGAGTTGGCGTTTTCCAAGTTCAAAAAGTTGCTCCGTGACGGAGGCGAACGGACCGTCGATAAGCTATGGAAACTCTGCGGCAGCATCCTCGACCAATTCACGGAATCCGAGTGCCGAAACTATTTTCAACACTGCGGATACCGCTACACCTAAAATGAAACCGCTCTAGAACGCGGGCTGTCAATCGCCGGCCTTTGCTGCCGGCCGCCCATCGGACCCGTAGACGCCGTCGCGCCGTGCGCACTCCATGAGCGTCTGCACGTTTTCCAGCGGCGTGTCGGCGGGCAGGGCGCAGCCCGGGCCCATGATGAATCCTCCGCCCGGGCCCATCGTGCTTATCATTTGGCGAGCTTGGCGGCGGACGTCGGCCGGGGTGCCGAAACGCATGACCTGGGCCGGATCGATCATGCCCAACACGCTCGTTCGGCCCTGCACCGCACGCTTGCACGATGCGGCGTCGGTGCCGGGGTCCAATTCGAGACAGTCGGCGCCGGTGGCCACCAGGTTTTCGAGCAAGAGCGTTTCATCTCCGCAGGCATGGACGAAGCCAAAGCCGCCGCTGCGCCGCATGGCCGTGCAAAACGCCCTGGCGCCGGGCAACTCGAAGGCGTCGAACATTGCCGGCGAGATCAGGCTGACGCCGGCCAGCCCGATCGTGGAGCTGTCGGCCCCCGCCCGGCGCTGCGCCTTGCCCAGGGCGACGTTCATCTGGCTGCAAAACGCCAGCAGCCGGCGGCACCAGCCGGTCATTTCCGGATCGATCAGCATGGTCAAAAACCGTTGCGGCCCCGCCAGCGCGCAGGCCAGCGCGATCGGCCCTTGATCGGCCCGGCCGTTGACGTGCACCCTTCCGCCGGTTTCGCGCTTCACGATGCGGGTCGTCTTCAGCAACTCGTTGAGCGGAAAGGTCTGCTCGGGATCGGGCAGCGAGAGCT
The DNA here is from genome assembly GCA_963719005.1 of uncultured Planctomycetia bacterium. Lineage (GTDB taxonomy): Bacteria > Planctomycetota > Planctomycetia > Pirellulales > Thermoguttaceae. The sequence goes on along the minus strand of CAVRAR010000004.1, from coordinate 30,814 downwards.
TGTCGAGGTCGTCGAGTTCTTTGATCAGCGGCTCTTCGACGTGCGGCGGACCATCGGCCGTATAGCGAATCTTGCACCCCAGCGCCTCGGCTTCTGCACATACGCCGATTTCCAGCATGAGTACGTCGTGGCCCGAGATGCGCCAGAACTTCAATTGCGCCTCGGCCATCGCTTCGCCATTGCGGAGAATCTCGTCGAAGCGCCCGCCATACATTCGGCAGGCCATCAAGAAGTTGTGCAGCCCGACGGGCACCCGATCGGGCACTTCGCCCCGCAAGACCTTCGTCGCTCGTTCAACGGCGTCCATAGTTCAGCTTTCTCGATAGGAGTAGAAGCCGTAGGTTATGCTTCAGCATAACGGCGCCGTCGGCATGGCTGTTATGCTGAAGCATAACCTACAGTTCGACAGGAGAGCCATTGCCCTCGGTTTTACCAGAGCCACCAATACAAGACGACGGTAACTGCGAGCAAAAGAACCAGGTGCAGCCGCCAATCGGTGAGCCCTCCGAACGCTTCCCATTTCTTTCCCCAATCGACCGTCGTGGTGGCCACTTGCTCCGGTCTTGGCGGCCGCGTGAGGTAGGACACGGCAAACAGGGTTAGCGTCACGAGAATCGTCCCGCCGATTCCGCGATAGGTGTAGTTCAGCGTCAGATGGTGATGCAGGCGGGGAAACAACGCTGCGCCGGCCTCGGGCCCCATCAATTGATCGGTCACGAAAACCGTCGCCAACACGATTCCTACGGCCACCGACGCCACCGCGCCGGCCATGTTCACCCGCTTGCTCAAAATGCCGAAGATGATTGCCGGCGTGATCGGCATGACGAGGTAGGTGGAGATGGTTTGCAGGTATTTGTAGAGCCCTTCCTGGCTGCTGTAGACGAGATAGGCGGCGGCGACGCCCGCCGCGGTGCATGCCGCGATGGCCCAGCGCCCGATGACGACCTGGGCGTGCTCGCTGGTGCGCGGTCGAAATCGCAGCACGAAATCGCGGACGAACAGGGTCGAAACCGAGTTCATCGTGGCGTCCAACGCGGAAATCAGCGCGCAGATCAGCGCCGCCAACACCAATCCCCGCACGCCGTCGGGCAGCAGGTTGTTCATCAGGGTGACAAAGGTCGCTCGCGGGTCTTCGACGTGATACAGAGCGGCGGCAATCACGCCCGGCAGGGCGAAAATGAAGACCGGTGTCAGTTTCAGCAGCACGCAGAGCATCGCCCCCCAGCGGGCCTGCTTGAGGTTGGCCGCCCCGAGGACTCGCTGCACGTTCACTTGGTCCATGCCCCAGTAGAAAATGCCGCCGGTCAACGCCCCGATCACGACTCCCCAGAACGGATAGACCGGATCGGTATAGGGCGCGTGGATGTGCATTGCCAAGGGGACCTTGGCGATCAGTTCATGCCAGCCGCCGACTTTGTGCAGACCGATGAACAACATCACTCCGCAGCCGACGATCTTGATCGTGCTCTGAATGATGTCGGCATAAGCCACGCCGGCGAACCCGCCCACCATCGTGAAGATCGCCGTGACGACGGCCAGCACCGCCACCGTCACCATCACGTCCCAGCCGAGCAGGTTCTTCAGCACTAGCGCCCCGGCGAAAAGGCAGAAGGCCATCTTCGTCATGATGCAAATCAACAGCATCAGGCCCGAAAAGAAGCTGCGGGCGACCGGGTTGTAACGCATTTCCAGGAATTCGGGGATGGTGAAGACCTGGTTGCGGATGTAGTACGGAAACAGCGCCGCCGCGGCGATGCCCAGGCACATGGCCGTGGTCAGTTCGACGGTGCCGGCCGACAGCCCGTAGCGATAGGCGTCGCCGGTGAGCCCCACGAGGTGTTCCGCCCCGATATTCGTCGCATAGAGCGACAGCCCGACGATCCACCAGGGCAGATTGCGTCCCGCCAGGAAGAAATGGGAGCTATCCTTACCTGCCTCCACCCTCCGCGACATATACCAACCAAAAGCAATGCTGCCGAGCACGGCAATGGAGCCGACAGTCCAATCCAGCCATGTGAGCGCAAATCCCATGTCTGCCGGCTTCCTTTCGCATTCAATGTCGATGAATCAGCGACCCAATCTTGGTTTCCGGTGAATATACGGGGGACTGGTGTCAGGAAGCAAGCCCCTGCTCGCGTCGGGCAGCCGGACCCCGACTACCGCTACAGGCGCGACAACCCTAAAATACCGGTTTACCGGCAACCCGCCCAAGCATCAGCCCGCAAGGAACCTCCATGAAAACCCTGCTTAGCGAAGACCAGCTCCGCGAGGGCATTCGCCGCCTGGCCGACGAGATCCAGAAGCACTACCAGGGGAAGCCGCTGACGATCGTCGGCGTGCTGATTGGCAGCGTGGTGCTGCTGGCCGACTTGATCCGCCTGCTCGATCTTCCCTTGTGCGTCGAGATGGTGCAGGCCCGCAGCTATCGCGGTACCAGCACCAGGCCGGGACCGCTGGCCGTGAATCTCGAACTGCTCTCGACCGGCATCCAAGGCCGCAACGTGCTGTTGGTCGACGACATTTTCGACACCGGCCACACGCTGTGGGAGTTGATTCCGCAGATCGACGAATTGGGGCCGTCGAGCGTCCGCAGCGCCGTATTGTTGCGGAAGGAAGGCCGCTGCGAAGTGCCGATGAAGCCCGACTTCGTGGCGTTCACGATTCCAAACGAGTTCGTGGTCGGCTACGGCCTCGACTACCACGATCAATATCGCAACCTCCCGTATCTGGCGGTGCTGGAGCCGGGCGAAATCGAAAAGCAACAGCAAACCGGAAAATGACCAGGAGGGGAACGATCCCATTTTCGTCGATCGAAAATCGGGAGAGTTCCCGCAACGAGATCGCTCAATGAGCAAACGCATTCTACTAATCATACCGACCCTCGACCGCGCCGGGGCCGAGAAGCAGTTATGCCTGCTGGCCCGCGGGCTGCCGCGCGACGAGTTCGACGTGCACGTCTGCGCCTTGACGCGCGGCGGGCCGCTGGCAGCCGATCTCCGCGACGCCGGCGTGCCGTTTGCGATCATCGGGAAGCGCTGGAAGCTCGATCCGCGGGCTTTCTTGCGGCTGAAACGGCATATTGCCGGGCTTCGGCCCGATCTGGTCCACACCTGGATGTTCGCCGCCAACACGTACGGCTTCGCGGCGGCCAGGGCCTGCGGCGTCAACAACATCGTGATCGGCCAACGCTGCGTCGATCCCTGGAAGAGCGGGCTGCAACTGGCGATCGATCGCCAGTTGGCCAAGCGGTGCCGCGGCGTCGTGGTCAACAGCGAGGGCGTGCGCGATTTCTACGTGCGGCACGGCGCCCCGGCCGACCGCGTGCGCGTCATCCCCAACGGCGTGGCGATCCCAAATCCGCCGAGCACGACGCGACGGCAACTATTGGCCGAGCTGGGTCTGCCCGAGCAGAGCCGGTTGATCGGATTGGTGGGGCGACTCTGGCCGCAGAAGCGGGTGAAAGACGCGATTTGGGCGGCCGACCTGCTCAAGGTGATTCGCGACGACGTGCATCTGCTGATTGTCGGCGACGGCCCGCAGCGCGACCGCTTGCGGTGGTTCCGCGATCAGGTCTGCATCCGCGGCAAAGTGCATTTTCTCGGCGAGCGCGGCGACGTTCCCCGGCTCATGCCGCACTTCGACGTCCTCTGGTCCACCAGCGGCTACGAGGGCCAGTCGAACGCGATTCTCGAGGCGATGGCCGCGGGCGTCCCCGTCGTGGCCAGCGACATTCCCGGCACGCGCGAGCTGGTCGTGCCCGGCGTGACCGGCTACCTCATCCCCCTTGGCGATCGCGGGGCGTTTGCCAAACACACCGAGCGTTTGCTCAACGACGCCTCCCTGGCCGGCCGGTTCTCCGCCGCCGCTCGCCACCGCGTGGAAAGCGAGTTCAGCGTGGAAAAAATGATCCAGCGCCACGTCGGGTTGTACCGGGAAGTGATGATGTGACGCAACCGTTTGTGGCGAAAAGCGGACGGAGGGGGACTGTCCCAATTTTCGTGTCAGCGAAAATGGGACTGTCCCCTTTTGCCGCTCCCTCCTTTTCCTTCCACCGCCGCCCGCGCCCGCCTGCGACTTGACAAAGCCCGGTTTGTGACCTAAAGAATTTATGGATGGGATTAGGTTTTCTCCGACACTTGTGGGCGAAACCGATCCCGTCCAGAGGCAAACCCAGCGCGAGCTCGGGGTGCGAAGCGGTCAGACTCCGCAAGGAGCCCGCTAGGCTGCCGAAACCGCGGTCCGGCCAAGAGGACCGTTGAAAGCAGCACGCGCCTTGTCGCTCGCGCGGTTTGTTTTTGGGGGGTCTGCTTGCTGGACGCGGGGCGGCAGTTGCAGCGCCGCCCGCAACGTCGGTGCGGCCGTCGTGCTGCCACACCTTGAAGACGAGGTGGCAGTGCGACTGCCGCGCCGATAAGTACCACCGACAACCAAACAAACGGGCGATGGACGGTCCGTTCTCGTCTGTCCGTCGCTTTGCGAGAAACACCATGAAACGCTCAACATCAAGACCGCGGAAAAATCGACGCGGCATCATTGCCGTACTAGCCGCGCTGCTGTTCATCGTGATGCTTGGAATGGTCGCCTTCGCCGTGGATCTCGGCTACATGACCATGATGCAAACGCAACTCCAAGCAGCCGCCGATTCGGCCGCCTTGGCGGCCGCGGGCAGTTCCAACTTGTCGCAAAGCGGCATGACGCAGGTTGCCCAGGCCTTCGCGCAGTACCATCGGGTAGCGGGAAGGCAGGTAGTGCTGAACGCCAGCGACGTCCAGTTCGGCACTTGGGACACGACGGCCCTGACTTTTACCCCCGCATCGTCCGGACAGTTGGCAACCGCCGTCAAGGTAACAACGCGCGTCGACAACAACAGCGGCGGCGCTGCCAGCCTCTTCTTCGGCAAGATATTCGGTGTAAGCTCGGCCACCTCGCACGCTTCGGCCGTGGCCATGGTCAATCCGCGCGACATCTGCTTCGTCGTGGATCTCTCCAGCTCCATGCACTGCGACACAACGCCGGGCTCCGGAACAACCACCCACGACAGCTTGATCCAGGCGGTGTACGATGATCTCTTCGGCGCGGGCAATGTTACTTACTCGCCCAAGGAGAGCGCGTCTAGCGTGTCGGGCACCACCGTCAAGAAGCAGATGGCCAACCTAGTGAAGAACTGGCCGTACGTCTACCCAGTGCCCAACACCAGCGATACCGTTTCGGTGCAATACTGGACGGACATCTTGAGTTGCATGAGCAACTCCTTCAGCTATAAGAGCTACGTGACGCTCTTGATGAATCATGGCCGGGACCAGCCGCTCGTTGATGGAACGACCCGGTACTCGATAATGTCAATTATGAACTCGGCCTACAAGCAACATTCGGAGACGGTCGGCACCGGCGGCGATGCCCACCTATTCACCAATTGGCCCACGCCCGAGATGCCGACCCACGCCTTGCGGCGCGCCGTCATCGCCGGTCTCGAAGTCATCCAGGATCGCAACTCCTCGATCAGCGATTCGACCCAGAGGGATCAGGTGTCGATCGTCGCATTCGACAGGATAGGCAACTTCTCCACACCCGTCTGTACGCTGACCACGGATTACCCCACTGTGATGCAAGCCGCCGCCACACTTCAAGCGTGCGGCGGAACCACGAGCGGAACCCAGAACTGCACGGACAGCGAAGGGGGGCTCATCCGCGCCGTCAACGAACTCAATAGCAGCCGGGGACGAACGAACGCCAACAAGATCATCGTATTCCTGACCGACGGAAATGCCAACCTCTACGAAAGCTCACCAACGACGATCAACAACTACGTTAAAGCGCATTCCGGTAGCTGGGACGGCACGGATCTTTCCTCAAACGCCGCCCTGATGCAAGCACAGATGCTGTACGGCAACAATTGGTATCTCTACGCGGTCGGCATCGGATCGGACGCCGATCAGACTTTCATGAACGATATGGCCTGCATGGGGGGAACGGCTGTAAACGGTGCGTCCTATACGGCCACAACGAGCTCCGCCACCTGCGAAGCCACGCTGACGACGATCTTCCAGAGCATCATCAGCGACCCCAAACTACGGCTGGTGCAGTAGTCATGACGACGGAACCGGCTCGCATCCTCCTCGTCTATCCGCCCTCGCGGACTCAGAGCCACCTGAGTTGCCCGATGGGCATGTTGATGCTTGCCGCCGTGCTCGAAAAGGCGGGCCACAGCGTTCGTCTGCTCGATGCCAACGCCGCCGGACGCCGGCTGGCCGCCGAGGAAATCGCACAAATCGCCGCCGAGATGCGGCCCGACGTGATCGGCATGACCCTGGTCACGCCGCTGGTCAAGGAAGCCTACCGATTGGCCGAGAGCCTGCGGAGTTGCGGGGCGAAGCTCATCGCCGGCGGCCCGCACGCCACCCTGCTGCCCGACGAACCGCTCGACCACGGCTTCGACGCCGTCGTTGTGGGCGAAGGAGAGCCGACCGTTGCCGAGGCGGTCGAGGCCGTGTTGGGCCGGGCGCCGCTGGAGACCGTCAAGGGACTCGTCTACCGCGGAGCCGACGGCCGCATCCGTCACAACGAACCTCGGCCGCCGGTCGCCGATCTCGACTCGCTGCCGCCGCCGGCCCGACATCTCGTCGAACCGGCCGACTTCGGCGCGACCGCCGACCTGCACGCCCACATTTTCACCTCGCGCGGTTGCCCCGCCCGATGCGCCTACTGTGCCGGAGGGTTGTTCGGCAAGAAGTTCCGCTTCCGTTCCGCCGACAGCGTGGTCGATGAGATGATCTCGCTCCATCGAGATTACGGCACCCGTCATTTCCATTTCGTCGACGACGCCATGTCGATGGACCGCGATCGCATGAGGCGAATCTGCGGCCGGCTGATCGACGAGCGACTCGGTTTCACCTGGCACATGATGACGCGGATCGACGCGGTCGACGAGGAACTGCTCGATTTGGCTGCAAGGGCGGGATGCGTGCAGATCGACTACGGCGTCGAGAGCGGCAACCCCGACACGCTCAAGCGGATTCACAAGCCGCACACCGTCGAGATGGTTCGCCGGGTGATTCCCATGACCCGCAGCCGCGGCATCAAGCCCGTCGTCTTCTTCATCCTCGGCTTCCCCTGGGAAACGCCGCAGGCGGTCGATGCCACGCTCGAACTGATGCGAGAGCTTGCGCCCTACGTCGAATTCCTGCCGGCCATCGCCTCGATCCTCATCCCGTTTCCCGGCACCGAGCTCTACGATCGCTACAAGGACGAATATGCGCTGGCGGGCTGGTGGCTAAGCGACGACCGCTCGTACGACGCCCCGCGCATCGGCACGCACGCCTTTTACCAGACGGTGATGTACCGCATGGGCGTGGTGCTCGACGCCGATTTCTTCCGCTACTCTGCCGCCATGAAGGCGAAGATTCACGAGGTATTTCGCTTCATGTACGCCAGCAACTTTCGCCGCCGCGGCCGGCTGTTCCGCACGGCGGCCATGCTCTCGCTGGACATCTCGCGGAAGCTCGACGCCGTCTCGCCCCGTCTCGAACGGGCGTTGTTCAAGGCCCCGCTGAAGCTCCGGCAGGTCGTCAAGCAGGCTTGGGCGTAGTACGTCGCGAGCGGCGGAAAGCCAATCGCGAATCGGGCGTGCTAGAGCACGCCAACTTCACGTCTGGCGGGCGCGATGGACTTCAAGCACGCCCGGCAGGATTCGAACCTGCAACCAACGGATTAGAAATCCGTTGCTCTATCCCTTGAGCTACGGGCGCAAAATATCACTTTTCTCGGAGTAATTGACAGTTTTTCGTGCCTGTGGTATGCTCTTGATTCTTCACTTGACACCCATTCTGACACCCACAAGCCAACTCCATGAGAAAACACTGATATGGTCAAGATTACCACCAAGATGACCGGGAGCAAAGCCCGGAAGCCCCGCCCCGACTTCCCGTTGTTTCCCCACGCCACCGGAAGGTGGGCGAAGAAGGTCAGAGGCAGACTCGTTTACTTCGGCAAGGTGGCTGACGATCCAAAGGGCCAAGCAGCCCTTGCTAGGTGGCTTGAACAGAAAGACGACTTGTTGGCTGGCCGCACGCCGCGGGTCGCCGGCGACGGCCTGACCGTTCGCGATCTGTGCAATCGGTTCTTGAGCAATCGCCAAGCCAAAATGCTGGCCGGGGAGCTGTCGCCCATAAGCTTTGCCGACTATCACGCCGCGTGCGCCAAGATCGTGAAGGCTTTCGGCCCCACCCGGCTGGTTGTCGATCTTGACGCTACCGACTTTGAGCAATTCCGGCGCCGGATGGCCCGTGGCTGGTCGCCCGTGACTTTGGGAAACGAGATTCGACGGATTCGGATTGTCTTTCGGTATGCCGAGCAGAACCAATTGATTCCCGTGCCGATCCGCTACGGCAGCGAGTTTAAGCCGCCCCCCCGTCGCGTACTTAGGAGGGAACGCCAAGCCAAGGGATTGCGGATGTTTGAGGCAGTGGAGTTACGGGCGATCCTCGACAAGGCCACCATGCCGCTACGGGCAATGATCTTGCTAGGCGCGAATTGTGGGCTCGGCAACACGGAGATAACCAACTTGCCAATCAAAGCTCTGGACCTGAAGGTCGGCTGGCTAGACTACCCCCGGCCAAAAACCGCCGTTTTGCGACGTTGCCCCCTCTGGCCGGAGACTGTTGCCGCAGTGCGCGAAGCCATCGAACAGCGACCGAGGCCGAAGAACCCCGATCATGCCGGGCTGGTGTTTGTTACCAAGTATGGAAAGCCGTGGGGGACGCGAACCGTCAGCAAACCGGACGCCGAGGGAAAGATCCGCAAGAACGCCGACGATCCAGTATGCAAAGAGTTTAACAAGCTGTTGGTCAGTCTGAAATTGAAGCGCCCCGGCCTGTCATTCTACGGGCTTCGCCACACGTTTGAGACAATCGGCGGCGACAGCAGAGACCAAGTGGCCGTCGATGCCATCATGGGCCACGCCCGCAACGATATGGCCAGCGCCTACCGCGAACGCATCGACGACGCCCGGCTACTGGCCGTGACGGAACACGTCAGGAAGTGGCTGTTCGGAGAACAGGAAACCAAGTAGGACAAGCGTTGCCGGCTGGCTGGCCGCAGTTGCAGCAGCGTTGGCTGAATGACGCGCACTACATGGCGGAGTCGCTGGTAGTAACGGCGTCGGGCGAGCAGAGTTTCCGCAAGGAAGACAGTTGAAGTGGGTCGGAAGGGAGGAGTAGAATTTATGGCGGGTCTGGGGTGCCAGCCTGTGTGGAGGTGCGAAGGGATGGGAGCATGTTGGTTTGCGGAGAGCGGCCCAGTTCCGGCGATCTCTGTCGGTTGCACTCATCCCTGCCGATGAGGCTGACGAGTTTTTGGTGTCCCGGGAGACTATTTGGGAAAATCGTGTAGTGCGCAAGGATGTGAAGGGGTAGTAATCATGGCAATTTACGGATTTGTTCGTCACTCGCTGCTGAAGAAGGAGAAGCTTGCCGAAGGCCAGATCGCAGAGATGGCGCGAAAGGCCGAGGAATTGGGCGGCAGCCTCAAAGGGGTCTTCGTCGATCCAGGCTCCAGCGGCAAGAAGACCGCAGTCCTTAGCCGTCCCGCCGGCAAGGAAATGCTGGGAACCCTCCGGGCCGGAGATACCTTGATCGTCAATGGGTTGGATCGGCTGGGGTACTCGATGCCGGATGTTCACAAGACGGTGGACGCTCTGGCCAAGCGCGAGGTGCGAATCTACGTGCTCAATGCCTTGGATCGAGAACTAAACGTAGACCCCGTGGCCGGCAGAGTCATCCGCTACGTGTTCGCCTTGCTGGCGAGAACGGAAAAGGCTCTCCGCTCCGAGCGTGCCACCGAAGCGGCACAATCGCGGAAGGAGAACGGTCGGGCGTACTGCAACCCGCCGATGGCCCGCAGGATCGTGAATCGGAACGGGGTCAAGCTTCTGGAATGGGACGAGCAGCAACTCTGCTACATCGCCGAGATCGCGGAGCGTCTCCCCAAGGAAGGCGCGGCGAAGGTAGCCAAGGATCTTTGGAAGCGCGGCATCAAGGACCGCCACGGGCGACTATGGGGGCGTCAGAAAGCGAAGCCCTTTAGTCGCTACCGCACCCCTTACCAGCAGTTCCACCGGGCCGTCCGATGGTTCCACCGCATGAAGCGCAAGGGGCTGTTGCCAAGCCCGTTCTGGCGAACTGGGGCTGTCGATGCAGGAGCCGAAGCGTTTCCGGGAGGAACCCAAGCCAAAGAAGTGGACGCCAGGTGGAACGACCCGGCGGGAACAAGAGCGGGCTGCCTTGAAGGCCCAGCACCGCACAGAGCGGCTGGCACGGTGGCAGGCCGAGAAGGAAGCGCGGCTGCGATCACGAGTCCATAAGCCGAAGTTGGAACCGCAGCCCACGAAAGGAGCAGCAGGACCATGAACGTGGATCAACCATGCCAGCGATATTCTGGCGTCACCTGGCACGCGAAGAAGTGGCTCGTCAAGTTCCGGTTTAACGGCAGCGACTTGAATCTCGGCCATTACGAAGACCCAGACCTGGCCGCATGGGTCGCCGACTTCGCCCGGTATATGTGCTTCGGCTTGAATCCGGCAATGTGGCATCATCGTGTTGGGAAGCCGAACTTCCCGCCCAGCCCAAGGGTTGATTTTCCGCGGGTGCTCATCCTTCAGAAACTCGCGGAGTCTGAGCTGTTGAGCATCGACAAACTGCAACAACGGGTTGCCGCCTTCGATGCCGTCGTTGAGCAGAACGACGCTTCTTGTGCCTGCGGTTAGGCATCGTCCTTGTCACCCAAGAGAACAGCCAGCCTCGTGCTGACCGTGAAAACCGTTGCTTGGTTGGTCCTGATCTGTCCAACCTCTCTGCTATACTCGCGGCAAGCGGATTCCACGGCACGATGCCGGCCCTCCTCCTGGAGAGGGGGCTTTTGCCGTATTCCAATCGCCGCTATGATGGCACCGCTGCTTCGTCTCGCTGGTTTGGGGTGCCGGAAATGTCAAGGCAATCTCCTCTCCTCCGCCAATGGATTCTACTGAAGACACTATGCGCCCGGCGGCAAGGGACGACAATCCAGGAACTCGCCGCAGAAATGAGTGTCGGCGAGAAGACGATCCGCCGTGACATCGAGGCGTTCCAGACGGTCGGATTCCCCGTGGTCGAAACCATCGGCCAGTTCGGCCGCAAGAGCTATCGTATCGGACCGGAGAAGCATCAGCCCGGCATGTCGTTCGCCTTCGACGAGGCCATTGCCCTATATCTCGGTCGCCGCTTCTTGGAACCGCTTGCGGGCACGATGTTCTGGGAGGCCGCGCAACGGGCATTCCGTAAAATCCGTGCCTCGCTGGGCAATGACGCTCTGAAATACGTCGATCACTTTGCCGCGGTGTTCCACCAGACGATGGTCGGCGCCAGCGACTACTCGCAGAAGGCCGACTTGATTGACGACCTGATGGTGGCCATCGAGGATCGTCGGGCGGTGTTCATCACCTATCAATCCTTGCGAGCCACCGAACCGGTCACGTATGACATCTACCCATACGGCCTGACATATCACCGTGGTTCGCTCTACCTGGTCGGCCACGCACCGCAGCATGATGCCATCCGCCATTGGAAGGTCGATCGAATCGAAGAAGTCAAATTAGAAGAGCTTCGGTTCAACCGGCCGGAAGACTTTGATTTGAGTGAACACTTTTCCAAGTCGTTCGGCGTCTTTCATGGCGACGGCGACGTGCATGTCAGGGTCCGCTTTTCGCCCACGGTGGCCCGCTACGTTCAAGAATCGACCTGGCACGCCAGTCAGAAGTTGACCACGGAGAAGGACGGCTGCGTATTGGCCGAGTTCGATCTTGGCAATACCGAAGAGATTATGCGATGGATTATGAGCTTTGGGCGACATGCGGAGGTGCTGGGGCCGGCATCGCTCGTCAACCAGATAGGCGATGAAGCGGTGGCGATGCGTCAAGTCTATTCACCACGTGGGCGAAGCGATCGACTAGCTTCGTCAACGCTTCCGGAGTCATGACCAATGATAGTTGATCTAGCATTCTCGATTGTGTGTCCTCATGCCGTGCCGGCGGATCACGGCTATCTTCTGTACGCGGCGATTTCACGGGCATTGCCCGAGGTGCATCAGGCCGACGGATTTGGCATCCATCCAATTGCTGGGCGGCAACTCGGCGGACGCACGCTGCAACTGACGGAACGCAGCCGACTGGTCATCCGAACCGATGCCGAGCTGATTGCCCGCTTCCTGCCGTTGGCCGGCAAGCAGCTACAACTACTCGACCGAACATTGCGGATCGGAATTCCGCAAGTTCGCGCGATCGTGCCTGCCACAGTATTGCGATCCAGACTGGTGACAATCAAGAACGGCGACGAGCCGGAGCATTTTCTTGGTGAATTGCGGCGGAAACTGGACGCTTTCGGCGTATCTTCTGACGCGGTCATTAGCATTCCGCAGCGTGAGGGACGGCCATTGCGTCGCACGTTAAAAATCAAGGACAAGGAAATCTACGGCTACGAGGTGATTTTGGAGAAGCTGGCCGCGGCGGAATCGCTTGTCGTGCAAGAGAACAGCCCCGCGAATCCCACCCTCCGTTTTGCCCGCACCCACATGGGCTGCGGGATATTTACGCAGATTGCCGCACCTGGAGACGTCAAACCATGCTGACACCACCCGTTTTTGCAAAACGCCAGCGAGGCGGCGAGCCAACACCCACGGTGGCCGAGCATTCTGTTGCAGTGCAAGAAGCGGCGCACAGCGTTTTTGTGTCCATCGAAAAAGATCTGGTTTCTTTGGGAATCGCGGTGGAATGTATTGCGTATTTGGATGAGATGCACGATGTTGCAGCGGTTCTGCACGACATTGCAAAGATCAATTCGAGCTTTCAAGCGATGTTGCAAGCAAGACCGGGCAGCACCGTGAGACAGCCTGTTCGTCACGAAATACTCGCGGCCTGGCTTCTGTCGGATTTGGACTTCTTTGGCCGTTGGCTAATGAATCTCCGCGACGAATGCGAGATGTGGCCTGTCATTTGGGCTATAGCCGGGCACCACCTGAAAATGGATGACCCTAGTTACTCGCCGCTCTTCAATACAGGCAGCGAGACTGCCAATGTGTCGATTCCGTTAAGTCAGATGCACGATCTGCTTTGCATGGCCGGTCGAGAAGTACGGACAACGGGTGGCGATCCGCCCAAGAAGGCCGATATTCAGTTTGACACCATTGATGACACCCATGATGGATTGGAACGGCGCATTGCCGCATTTGCCAAGAACTCCCGCCTAGCATGGGAAAGACTCAAAAAACACCCAGATATTGCTCTGCGTACCGCAATCTTGAAGGCGTTGCTGATTTCGGCGGATGTTGCCGGATCCGCGTTGGTCGCGGATAGGAAATCGCCGTCGGAGTGGATACCGCAAGCGTTGTCGGTACGTCTTACCCAAGAATTGCTTGAACCGGTAATCGAAAAAGGAACCAGAGGCCGGAAACCACTCCCCTTTCAGGAGCAGGTTGGAAATTCGGACAAGCCGGCCACCATTGTCATCGCCGGATGCGGCAACGGCAAAACAACGGCGGCGTATCTTTGGGCACAACGCCACGCCGTGGGCAAGAAACTCTGGTTTACGTATCCGACGACAGGCACCGCGTCGGCCGGCTATGAAGGCTATCTTTACGATCATCCCGATCTGCGTTCGATCCTCATACACGGCCGCGCAGAGGTCGATATGGAGGCGATTCAAGGCACACCCGACGACGATTCCAGCGAGGAATCCATTCGCTTAGAATCGCTCTGGGCTTGGAACCATCAAGCTATTGCGTGTACGGTCGATACGGTTCTTGGGCTGTTTCAGAACCAGCGGCGGCCGCTCTTCTCGTTTCCGGCGATTGCCGCCGGGGCCTTTGTTTTCGACGAAATTCACAGTTATGACACCCGCATGTTCGGTTCCTTGCTTTGTTTTCTAAAGACATTTCCAGGCGCGCCGGTGCTTTTGATGAGCGCGTCGATTCCGCCGCGACGTTTGGAGGCGCTGCAGGAGGTCTTAGGCGACCGTGTTGGCCCTACGATTCCGGGCGACGCGGTGATGGAGGGACATAAACGGTATTGCCTTAAGCCTCGACCTTCGCCCGCCGACTGCCGAGAGGATGTCATCAAAGCACTGCGGGCTGGGAAGAAAGTGCTCTGGGTATGCAATACCGTCGCCGATGCGGTTCGAGTCGCCCGCGAGGCACGTGAATGGGCGGGAATCGCTTCAAATGGAATCACCATCTATCACGCCCGCTTTCGGTATAAGCATCGCGTGGAACGCCAAAAGCAGGTTCTTGAGGCATTTGCCTATTACGCCGAAGGCGAGAAGAAAGGCCAACGCCGTGAACCGGGCGCATGTCTGATCGTCACGACGCAGGTCTGCGAAATGTCGCTCGACATTAGTGCGAACCTGATGGTCACGGCCGAATGTCCGCTTCCATCGTTGGTGCAAAGGCTTGGACGGCTCAATCGCTATGCCCAAGGCGACGATCCTTGGACTTGCTTGATCTATCCATTCCAGGGCGAGCCATACAACGAGAGGGCAAATGGCGCGCAAACGCGGGACTATCGCATCAGCATGAATGCCGCCCGTCAGGCCGTGAAGAAACTGGCTGAAACACCGTGCAGCCAGCGCGATCTCGCGGAACATTTGGACAAGATGTTGGAATCCGAACGATTCGAGGACTATTCGGCATGGTTGAAAGATGGCTGGCTGACCGTGCCGGCGCAATTTCGGGACGGCAGTCAATCCATTACTTTGATTCGAGAAGACGACTTCGACGACATCGAAGAGCAGCTTGGACCGCGTCGCGCCAAGCAGTCTAAATGGACGGCGGCACAATTGGCTTCCTGGACGATTCCGATGTCGTATCCGCGTGGATTCAATTCCGTGGATCGCGTTGGCGGGTATTCGGTGGCGGCACAAGGCACTATCACCTATTCCAATGAGGAGGGCGCGGCATGGGCAAACGCAAAGAGAAAGTAAAAGGCTCCCTGGCTTCACCCGCCGAGCAATCGTTGACGTGGCGGCTCTCCGATCCCGGCATGGACTTGCTTGAGCGTGCCGGACTTGCCGGACTTTACATGGCGTTGCAGGCGGCCGACGAAGCCGGCCTCGATTTGTCGCCGCTGCACTGGCAGGCAGACGATCTACAGCCCGACTCCGTGACGGTTCGCTGGACCGGCCCCACAGAAGCGGCATTCACCAAATTGATGGAATGGGCGTGGCAAGTCCGCGGCGGCGTTTTGTACTTCCCAGCCGTGCATGGCGAGCGAGAACGGGCTGATATTAGGTTTCGTGTGTCGCAACACAGCGGGATCATGCGGACTTTTCTCCAGCATGTGAACACGCAACCTAAATTGGACATCGTAACCAACATAATCGAGCTTGGCGAGAACAGAACCGTTTCGGTTGCTTTTGAGCCTCCGGCCGTTCGCGTGGATGATACTGAACGCGAAATCAACCCAAAAACCAAACGCCCGCACAAGAAGAAGATCGCGGCGGATCGAGTGCGTCCACATGCGGATGTAGGCACTCTGTTCGATCGTGATGGATGTTTTGCAACAAAACGGGTTTCATTATCAAATTGGCTATATCCAGGCATAGCGGGACGATACGGGGATGAGGGATCCTGGACCGGGCCGGCGACAATGGCGCTGTTGCTGATGTTAGCGCCCACCGTGTGTCTGTTTCAGCGGTTGCAGGGCGAAGGCAACAACTGGGTGCTTGTCGTGCCGGACATTCGCAATGTGGAGGAGTTTGCAGCTACGCGAGTCAGCATGAACTTGGGCGTTGATTTTACCGATGTAGCCAGTCTCGGCGATGCCGGATTGCAGTTCCTGGCCGAATACTCAACCCGCAATCCACGACAATCGCTTGGGGCTGGATGTCGAGTCGTCGCCATGGGATATGTCGGCTACTATCAAGGCCAAAGCATCCGAAAATCTGTGGTTGACGTACCGCCGACACTGCTTTCCGTCAAACGTTACCGTCTTTTGCACCGCGAACTGAAGAACACTTACGAGGTAATAAAGCCGAAGCCGCAGGAAACACCAACCACAGATGGCGATGCGAGAAAACGGACTCGCAAATCGAGCAAAGTCAAGGACACCGTGCCCGAAGGGCCAAAGGCCGGTGGCTACATTCGGTTGCCATCCGCTCGCGGACGAATTGCCGACAACCTTTTGCTGGGGCAACCATGGTACATGGATCTATGTGTTCCGTTGATCTGGAATATCAGGGAGGCCGAAAACGAACGTAAGAAGATCGGGAAATCCATCGAACGAGCGTGGTTTCAAATTCTTTGCTATCAAAGGAGCAAGTTAATGAAATTGATTGCAGAATCGGATATGTGGGACACGGAGGCCGAAAAGGTCTTCGTGGAGGCGTTTTGGGAAACGCTTGATTCCTTATACGCCCAAGAGGCAGATGCCGTAAACCGTGGCGGATCGGCTCCAATAGAAAAGAGGTGGGAGCGATTGGATGGTGATCTCTATCGCTCCCTCTCGCAAGCCAAAACCCGAGTTCTCTTGAGGAGTACGGTATCGCGATGGCTCGCCAAGGCTGGTCGTCAGAAGTCGATTCGGGCTCATCCAGCCGCAATTTGGCGGCTGATCGACGATCCAAGACAATGGATGAAAGGCCGTGACCTCGCCTTGCTTGCCTTGGCGAGTCGCCGCAAAAAGGAAGATCGCGACACTGTTGCCACCACTAATTCTACCAAAGAAGGAGCCTAGCCAATGACCATGCATCTTTTCGGAACCGTACTTACTCCCCAGGCCGTCGCGCACAACAATCGCGGCGAATCGGAAGGCACTATTTCCACACTGCAAAAAGTGATTCGTAATGGTGAACTCTACTCAACCGTCAGCAGCGAGGCCATTCGCTACGCTCTGCGAGAATGTTGGGGCGACGACGAGGACCTCAAACTAAACCGCCGCGTGTCGCATGATGGATCGGAATGGACCGATAAGGAGTTCAAAAAGCCGGAGAACCACATCGACGACGACGTACTCGGCTACATGCACGCCAAGAAGGAGACGCTCAGTCGCCGTGGTATTTTAGAGATCGCCCGTGCTGTCAGCACGACACCGTGGCCTGGCACCATCTCCGCACATTTCGCCTCGGCGGGATCGAATCCGTCGGTGACATCGGACAATCCCATACCGTACCAATGCGAGGTTCATGACACCCGCTATCAATACACTTTTGCTCTAACGCCAGACTCGCTACTGAAGGACAGGAAGACCCGTACGGAAAAGACCTTGCTGGCAATCCAGAATCTTCGCCGGCCGGCCGGCAACCATGCTCGATTCTTGTTCGATTTCGCACCCGAGGCAATCATTCTGCGATGGACGTCCGATCCCGCGCCGCGGATCATGTTTTGTTTCGAGCAGGGCGAAGACGGCCAATTGTCGCTCGCAAAGTTGGTTGCACGGGTGAAGGGCGGCGATGTCGATCCGGCGGAATTGGCCGTTGGCGCCGTGGATGCCATTGGGGGACTCGACGAGTTGAAGAAACTCAAGGTGCCCGTTTTTGACGGAGTGAAAAGGACGTTTTCGTACATTTTAGATCGAGTTCGCAAGGACAAGATGATCAAGGACTAACCTCGGAGGACGAATCGTGACTCTCACTTCGCCAATTCGCGTGGAAGTGCCGGTGTGTGCATTCCGCCCTTACGCATCGCGCGAGTATCAGGACACGTTCCCGGTGCCCACGCCCGCAAGCGTGTATGGAATGTTGCTTTCGTTGCTCGGCGTTCCTCGCGAGGAAAGGGCGCTTCATCGTGGGGCCGAGATGGCACTGGCCGTCTCGGCCCCGCCGGATCGGGCCAAGGTGTTTCGTAAGCTCCGGCGTGGACACGATCTCGAAAGCACGCGGCCGGACTACCAGGATCTGCTGATGGACTTGATCCTATGGATATGGCTTAGAAAGGGCGAAGATTCCGCAAGTCCGCCGCTTGCCGAGCGTATTCCCGTCGCGTTGGCCCATCCCGAGACAATCGTGCGTTTCGGCGGTTTGTCGCTCGGGGAAAGCAGCTATCTCGTTGACACAATCAAGGTCGTCGCTGACGTGCAGCAACCGCTCGTCTTCCTTAATCGGGATGAAAACGGCTTTTACAGTCTTCCTGTCTGGGTCGATCATGCCGACGCAAAGAACACACGGCTTCAACGATTTCAACTGTCGGAGCCGATACCAGTGTCCGAGGGTCTTCAATCGGCTTGGTGCCGCATCGGAGGATAATGGCCAGTCGTCTTCGTGTCACATTTTGCTGGAATGGACGCCGGTCATCGAACCGCCGTCTCCGTCCGCCTGAACGCGGATGCAACGGCCAAATCGACCGGTGCTGCTTTGAGTACTGCAACCACCTTGGCATCCACGGCGACCGATCCATCTCAAGACGGCCTCCAGTCCAGTTCTGTTTGCGCGGCCACGTCCGTCGATCCGCCCCTGCGGGTAATGTCGCTGCACGCGCTGCTCTATTGCGAACGGCTCTTCTACCTCGAAGAGGTTGAAGAAATCCGCGTGGCTGACGCGGCGGTCTATGCCGGGCGGCGGCTGCATGACAATGTGGCCGATCCAGATGACGAAACGCCGGAACATCGCTCCTTCGAGGTCGCCAGCGAATCGTGGGGCCTCTTGGGCAAGGTGGATGCCGTGCGGCGGCGCGATGGCGTTTGGGTGGCCATCGAACATAAACGAGGCCGATGCCGACGCGATGACGCGAACCGTCCCCAGGCGTGGCCCAGCGATCGGATTCAGGCTGTTGCCTATGCGGTGTTGTTGGAGGAAGCTCTCGGCGAGCCGGTTCCACAAGCAAGAGTTCGCTACCACGCCGATGGCGTAACCGCCTTTGTCAAAGTTGACGAAGCGGCGCGCCACGATCTGTCAACGACGATCGAAAGAGCATGTGCCTTGCGGCGAAGCACTGATCGGCCGCCGGTGGCGGAGAACGAAAAGCTGTGTCCTCGTTGCTCACTGGCGCCAGTATGCCTGCCGGAAGAAGAGCGATTGGCCCGCCGAGACGAAACGGCGCGGCATGAACCCCCGCGGCTATTCCCCTCGCGGCGAGAGGAGCAAACGCTATACGTTGTTTCTCCTCGCGCTTACCTGGGGCGCAGCGGGGCCGCTTTGCTGCTGACGAACGAGGACGAGAAGCAGAAGATACCGATTCAACAGATCGATAGCGTCGTTATTCAAGGATTTGCCCAGGTATCGACGCAGGCGATCCATCTTTGTGCTCAACACGGGGTCGCCGTGCAGTGGTTTACCGCGGGCGGGAAGTATTCGGCCGGCACAGCCTCTTCGCCTGGCCGCGTGCAACAGCGACTCCGCCAGTACGCCAGCCTCTCCGATCCGGCCAAACGACTTGAGTTGGCCAGGCGGCTGGTCGAGGCAAAGATCGACACACAGCGTCGCTATGTTCTGCGGGCGAGCCGTGCAGAGCCGGCTTATCGCGTTTGGTGTCGCCCTCGTTTGGAGCAAATGCGGACCCTGCTTCGCGACGTGCCAAACGCCCAGGCAGCGTCCTCGCTGTTGGGACTAGAAGGAACAGCCGCGCGTGGGTACTTCGAGTGCTTGAAGATACTGGTGGATTCCGGCTTGCCTTCTGAGCTGCGCCCAGACGGGAGGAATCGTCGGCCGCCGCGCGATCGCTTCAACTGTTTGTTGAGCTTCGGCTATGCGTTGATCCAGTCGCTTGTCCATCGCAGCATTCTGGCCGTTGGTTTGGAGCCTGCGTTGGGATTTTATCATCAGCCACGTTCGGCGGCTGCGCCATTGGTGCTCGATTTGATGGAGCTTTTTCGCACGCTGCTTTGGGATATTCCACTTATCGGAAGCCTAAATCGAGGACAATGGCACCCGGCGGATGATTTTTCTGTCACACCAGGCCAAGTCTGGTTCAGCGATGCTGGCCGACGAAAGGCCATCGAGCTTTTTGAACAGCGGCTGACGGAGTCGTACCAGCATCCCCATACCGGCCAGTCGCTCAGCTACGCCCGAATCGTCGAATTGGAGGTGCGGCTGCTGGAAAAGGAGTGGACGGGATGTCCTGGTCTGTTCGCGCGACTGCGACTGAGGTAGACTATGGCGTCCAAGCAATGGCACTTGATCAGCTACGATGTCCGCGACCCCAAACGATTGCGCCGCGTGGCCAAGACGCTGGAATCGTACGGCACGCGATTGCAATACAGCGTTTTCCGGTGCCGGCTCGACACCGAGATGATCGAGCGGCTCCATTGGCAACTGGCCCAGGTCATGGAGGATGTCGATGACTTGCTTGTTATCCCACTGTGCCGTCACTGTGCCTCGCGGGTGCCAGAGCATTCGACGGGCGATCAATCGAGCTGGTCTGAACCGCCGCCGACCTTCAAAGTCGTCTGATGCGACATTCATGGAAGGCTCCGTGGTGGCTCGGAACAGACTGCTCTCTTGCGATATCTCGCTGAGGCGTAACGCACTTGCGCCACGCGACTCCCTCGACAGATGCGTGACACTCGCAATTGCCAGGCGTAAGCCGTCTCGTTATAAGCACTTCAGTGTCGTCGAGTGTTGTGGAAGATGGCGTCAAACTGTGCCACGGAGTGACATGAGCAGCAAGTCTCAGTGGGTGCTTGAAAAGTGGCCCCATAACTCATTATGCTGTATGAAGTTTGAGCAAGTGCCGTATCCTTTCCTTTGATGCCGAAAGGCGTTGAGCACCCAGTCATTAGGCATTGACTTACTTGACACACCGTGGATGTATCCTTTCCTTTGATGCCGAAAGGCGTTGAGCACGCAATGGCTGTGGCGATGGCTATGGCTATGGCGATGTATCCTTTCCTTTGATGCCGAAAGGCGTTGAGCACCAATCAACGCTGCCATTTCTGTTCCTATAGGCAGAAGTATCCTTTCCTTTGATGCCGAAAGGCGTTGAGCACACGCCGATCGGCTCAGCCCCGAGCAAGCTGCCAAAAGTATCCTTTCCTTTGATGCCGAAAGGCGTTGAGCACCTGTTGCTGGATGAGTCTTGGAAGTCGGCGTGACCAAGTATCCTTTCCTTTGATGCCGAAAGGCGTTGAGCACTGGTCTGTCGCATCGTGTGCGAGTTGGCCGCAATGTGTATCCTTTCCTTTGATGCCGAAAGGCGTTGAGCACAATACAACCGATCCATGCTTTCCAGCGTGCGGGTGCGTATCCTTTCCTTTGATGCCGAAAGGCGTTGAGCACCACCCGCGCCGAGCTGTCGAAGAAGGTCGCCTCCTTGTATCCTTTCCTTTGATGCCGAAAGGCGTTGAGCACATGACGGGCCAAAATATGGTCGCTGGCTCGTCGACGCGTATCCTTTCCTTTGATGCCGAAAGGCGTTGAGCACCCGGCGGCAATCAACAGTCGCTGCCGCCCGGATCCTGTATCCTTTCCTTTGATGCCGAAAGGCGTTGAGCACGTAGTGCTGGCCGCGGAACTTCACGCTCTTGTCTTGTATCCTTTCCTTTGATGCCGAAAGGCGTTGAGCACGAATAGCCTCGATACTTTCCGCCGCCTGGTCAACGGTATCCTTTCCTTTGATGCCGAAAGGCGTTGAGCACTACCGCTTGCGGTTGGCGATTTCATTGAATTCGCCGTATCCTTTCCTTTGATGCCGAAAGGCGTTGAGCACCAGAAACTACCGGATTGCCTTCATCATGGCGACGCGGCGGTATCCTTTCCTTTGATGCCGAAAGGCGTTGAGCACCGAAAAGGGCGCTGGAAGAGCTCGAGGGACCGGCGGGTATCCTTTCCTTTGATGCCGAAAGGCGTTGAGCACATCGAGAAGGCCGGTCGGCGGCGGGGAAGCCATTGTATCCTTTCCTTTGATGCCGAAAGGCGTTGAGCACCCGCTGTTGCCCCCTGCGTAGAGCGTGGTGAGGCCCGGTATCCTTTCCTTTGATGCCGAAAGGCGTTGAGCACATCGAGTTGGCCGGGCGGCGGCGGGGGAGCCATTTGTATCCTTTCCTTTGATGCCGAAAGGCGTTGAGCACCAAATTTCTGCTTCGCCGTGCCGTCCGCCAAGTTGTTGTATCCTTTCCTTTGATGCCGAAAGGCGTTGAGCACTAATTCGGCGCACCACTCCCATGACACCGACGGAACGTGTATCCTTTCCTTTGATGCCGAAAGGCGTTGAGCACATCATGGGATCGCTGTTCATCGGCAGGAAGGGGTGAGCGTATCCTTTCCTTTGATGCCGAAAGGCGTTGAGCACTTCCAAACTGAGGTGATGACATGAGCGAACTCGACAGTATCCTTTCCTTTGATGCCGAAAGGCGTTGAGCACATTGCAGAGCGGCTGACGTCGTGGCGGCAATTGAGAGTATCCTTTCCTTTGATGCCGAAAGGCGTTGAGCACACTGTTCATAAGGTATAACATGATATCACCCACTTGGGTATCCTTTCCTTTGATGCCGAAAGGCGTTGAGCACCTCTGAGCAACGCTGCCGTCCGGTTCCGTGTAGGTGAGTATCCTTTCCTTTGATGCCGAAAGGCGTTGAGCACCGCCACGAACATCATGGGGGTCGCAATTGCCAGCCCGTATCCTTTCCTTTGATGCCGAAAGGCGTTGAGCACATTGGCGCGGCTTTCACGCCGCCAGACGATCACGGTATCCTTTCCTTTGATGCCGAAAGGCGTTGAGCACCTCGAGTTTCTGGTGGTGGACAACAGTCCGAACTCGCGTATCCTTTCCTTTGATGCCGAAAGGCGTTGAGCACCTGGTCGTGTACCTGCGGACCAACGACGACAGCGGACGTATCCTTTCCTTTGATGCCGAAAGGCGTTGAGCACATTCGTTCGTGCAAGGCCGCGAGCTCTTCCATCTGTATCCTTTCCTTTGATGCCGAAAGGCGTTGAGCACGATACTGCAAAACTGGAAGCTGAGTTGGTCCGCTTGTATCCTTTCCTTTGATGCCGAAAGGCGTTGAGCACCAAAAACTCTTCGTGCCCTTCGCGTGCTCCGTGGTATCCTTTCCTTTGATGCCGAAAGGCGTTGAGCACAGTGGGACGCGATCCACGCAGAATCACCACGTGCACGTATCCTTTCCTTTGATGCCGAAAGGCGTTGAGCACTTGCGGCCCGTCGTCGGGCTAGTGTCGCTATCGAGGAGTATCCTTTCCTTTGATGCCGAAAGGCGTTGAGCACAACGTGCCGGTATTCAGCAGGAGCGGGTTCGCTAGGTATCCTTTCCTTTGATGCCGAAAGGCGTTGAGCACTCGCAGTGCGCGGAGGATGTCGCCCGTCTCGGTCCGTATCCTTTCCTTTGATGCCGAAAGGCGTTGAGCACAAAGAGGGGCACGGCCTTTCGCGCAAGGCGTCGCTGTATCCTTCCTTTGATGCCGAAAGGCGTTGAGCACTACAACCAAGGTCTGACCGGCCACACGACCTACCGCGTATCCTTTCCTTTGATGCCGAAAGGCGTTGAGCACCACCGCCCACGGATACACTGCCGCGCGGACCGCTTGTATCCTTTCCTTTGATGCCGAAAGGCGTTGAGCACATCATCGGCCCGACCCACCGCGTAAGGCGATCAGACGTGTCCTTTCCTTTGATGCCGAAAGGCGTTGAGCACTTCGATCCAGTCGACCGCGAGACGCTGGAAAAGCTGTATCCTTTCCTTTGATGCCGAAAGGCGTTGAGCACCAACTCAGCTACGTTTCGGTGATGGGCGATCCGAATGTATCCTTTCCTTTGATGCCGAAAGGCGTTGAGCACATTATAGAGCTTCAACAGTTCCGTGGCAATTTTAGTATCCTTTCCTTTGATGCCGAAAGGCGTTGAGCACCTCTCTGTCCGAAGCCGCGTATAGCGTGATCGTCGTATCCTTTCCTTTGATGCCGAAAGGCGTTGAGCACTGGGGCACGTGGGGCCAAGGTTTTGAGTGCCCCCGCGTATCCTTTCCTTTGATGCCGAAAGGCGTTGAGCACCTTCTTCCGCTTCCGCTCGAGGGCAACCTCGCGTTGTATCCTTTCCTTTGATGCCGAAAGGCGTTGAGCACTAATAGCTGATCGGATTGCGATTGTCGTCACGCCTCGTATCCTTTCCTTTGATGCCGAAAGGCGTTGAGCACCTTCTTCCGCTTCCGCTCGAGGGCAACCTCGCGTTGTATCCTTTCCTTTGATGCCGAAAGGCGTTGAGCACATCTTGATTGGCTCGCCCCCGTCGGGCTCGACAACGTGTATCCTTTCCTTTGATGCCGAAAGGCGTTGAGCACATCGCCATGCTCAGGATGCAGCAGAGCGGCGCAACCGTATCCTTTCCTTTGATGCCGAAAGGCGTTGAGCACCAAACAATTGGGTGATCCGCGACCTGACGATCGACGTATCCTTTCCTTTGATGCCGAAAGGCGTTGAGCACCAACCTGAGCAATCCTAGATCAACCTGAGCAATCCGTATCCTTTCCTTTGATGCCGAAAGGCGTTGAGCACGAATCAGCAGTTACGAGTTGGCTCGCGCGATTGGAGTGTATCCTTCCTTTGATGCCGAAAGGCGTTGAGCACTTGCATTGGTGAACAGGCGGCTCCGCGGCCGATCCCGTATCCTTTCCTTTGATGCCGAAAGGCGTTGAGCACATTCCCGAACGAACCAGAAAACTCCCGAGTCAACTTTCCTTGATGTGTCTTGAACCAATTGGAAATGGAAATTCTCGGTCGCCTGGGTTAGAATCTTCCCCCAGACGAGGAGAATTTCATGAGTGGACAACGACGACATTTCGGCACGGACCAGAAGGCTGCCATTCTCAAGAGGTATCTGGTCGATAAAGTGCCCATCTCGGACCTCTGCGACGAGTACGGGATCAAGCCGAACCAAATCTACGCCTGGCAGAAAATCCTGTTCGATAACGCTCCGGCCGCCTTTCACCCGGTCGCCAAACGCGAAGCCAAGAGGCTTTCCGCCCAGGAGGAGGAAGTCGCCCGACTGCGGGCCAAGCTCGTTCAGAAGAACGAGGTCATCTCCGAGTTGATGGAGGAGAACGTCCGCGCAAAAAAGAGAATGGGGAACTCTAAACGGACGTTGGGTTCCCCACGACACTCGCGATGAAGTGGTCGATTACGTGCGGCGTTGGAACGAGCGCACGGAGATTCCCGCCAGAAAGTTCGTGGCTTGGCTCGGCATTGGTCAAAGCAAGTTCCACGATTGGAAGGATCGCTACGGCAAGCGGAACGAACACAACGGTTGGGTGCCGCGTGACTGGTGGCTCGAAGATTGGGAGAAGCAGGCCATCATCCGCTTCTCCTTCGAGTATCCACTGGAAGGCTACCGACGATTGGCGTTCATGATGCTCGACCGCGACGTGGTGGCCGTCAGTCCGTCGAGCGTATATCGCGTGTTGAAAACGGCGGGCCGCATCGGACGATCGACGAACAAGCCATCGAAGAAAGGCACGGGCTTCCAACAGCCGCAAACACCGCATGAACACTGGCATATCGACATCAGCTACCTCAACATCCACGGCACGTTTTACTACCTGACGACGATCCTCGACGGCTACAGCCGCTACACCGTGCATTGGGAGATTCGCCGCTCGATGACCGAGCAAGATGAACTGACGATCCTGCAACGCGCGCGGGAGAAGTTCCCCAAGGAGACGCCGCGGATCATCAGCGACAACGGCTCGCAGTTCTTGGCAAAAGACTTCAAGGAGTTCATCCGCATCTGTGGGATGACGCACGTGCGCACCAGCCCGTACTATCCACAGAGCAACGGCAAACTGGAGCGATTCCACGGGAGCATCAAGGGCGAGTGCCTGCGGCCGGGCACGCCGATCTCGCTGGAGGATGCCATCCGCATTGTGGCTCGTTACGTGGAGCACTACAACGAGGTGCGATTGCACAGCGCGATTGGCTATGTGGCGCCGGCGGACAAATTGGCGGGCCGTGAGGCGGAGATCTTCGCAGCCCGCCGGAACGTGTCAATGGGTTTGAGACAACTGCGGTACGAAATTAGTGTCGCGCGGTAGTTGTAGCATACGGGGTTCCAGCCCATCGGCCGGAGGGTTGATCCAGACTTCGCTTGGCAACGCCAGCGGACGCGGCGGCGCGCCGACAAAGCGTTCGGGATGGGCAGCATAGGCCGCGGTGAGCACCGTCTGCCGAGCAGCCAGTACCGCGGCGGCCTGACCGCAATGCACCATCGCTGGAGTCAGCAGGCCAAGGCCCCAGTGATGATGCTCGTGGTTCTGCCAGTGGATGAACTTGCCGCAAAACTCCAGGCCGTGTTCCATGCTCGTGAAACGGTCGGGGAACTCCGGCTGATACTTCATCGTCTTGAACTGGCTCTCCGAGAATGGATTGTCGTCGGATACGTGCGGCCGGCTGTGCGATTTGGTGATCCCCAGCGTGGCCAGAAGTTGGGCCACGGTCTGCGATCGCATCGACGGCCCACGATCGCTGTGGATCGTCAGTTGGTCCCGAACAACGCCTTCCTTGACGACCGTCTCGCGAATCAACCGCTCGGCAAGATGTTGGCTTTCACGACTGGCCAGCATCCAGCCCACCACGTAGCGGCTAAAGATGTCGAGGATCACGTAAAGGTGGAAGTACGTCCATTTCGTCGGCCCCAAGAGCTTGGTGATGTCCCAGGACCAAACCTGATTGGGAGCGGTGGCCAGCAATTGCGGCTTGTGATAGGTCGGGTGTCGCAATTGGTCGCGCCGCTCACGAACTTCTTTCCGAGAGTCCAGAACGCGGTACATCGTGCGAATCGAGCAGAGATACCGGCCCTGATCCAAAAGTGCCGCATAAACCTCGGCCGGAGCCTTGTCGGCGAACGGCTCGCTGTCGAGCACATCGAGGACCTGTTGCCGTTCGTACTCACCCAGCGCTCGTGGCGGCCTGGGCCGTGTCGCGGTTTTGGGCTCGATTGGCTTTGGCTGACGATGCCGGTAGTGCGTTGCTCGGGCCACGCTCAAACTGCGGCAGGCTGCGGACGTGCCGACCTGCGGAGCAAGTTCTTCGATGGCGTTCATGGCTCGCTCCCGTTGTAGTCGGACGGCGGCAGGGGAATCCCCAGTATCTCCGAAAGTTTTTTTTGGATATCGATGATCGTTTCGGCTTGGCGGAGCTTGGCCGCCAGCCGATGGGTTTCGCGAGTGAGCCGCAGGTTTTCGGCGATCAAGGGGGCATCGGGATTGGCCTTCCGCCCACGCCGCTTGGGAGTCAGGCCAGCCAGCATCCCTTTGCGACGCTGCTCCCGCCACGTACTCAGGAGCGACGAGTACAAGCCCTCGCGACGCAGCAGTGCGCCGAGTTGGCCGGACGCGGTGCAACGATCGGCCTCCTGGAGGATGCGGAGCTTATATTCCACCAGGAACCGTCGCCGCACGGGTTTCTCCAAAACGGCAGGGTCAGGCATCCGTCTTCCGTTGCCAGTGGCCGTCCCGTCCGTAACCGTGACGGCCGGGGTGGTAGGCGGAACTCCAGTCGGGCTACGCCCTCCTTTCGTTCCGCCTACCACCCCATCTTCTGTTCCCAACATCCTTGCATTCTCCATCGTTCTACCTCCTTACCCTCTACTGTAATAAACCAGGAGGCAGTTGTCTCACTCATTATTGGCACGGAGGGCGAACGCAAGTAATGGGACGAGACGGCCCGCGGAAAGCGGCAGACATTTTGAGCAGGTGTTGGAAGAGGCGGCGGCCAAGTATGAAACAATCATGCCGTGATCAGTCCCGCCACCGAGAAGGGCGTGGCATGAAGGGAAGGTCTCTGACGACGATTATCTGCCTTATTTCGCTTGCAAGGTAGTCGGAGACGTGATGCGGCAGGTGATGCGGTCTCATCCCCAGGTCAGTTGCGGGCACACTCACAGTGGCGGTCAAGTCCAGATAGCCGACAACATCGACGTGCTTACCGGCGAGGCACGCTATGGCCACCCCACAATCCAGCAAGTGCTGCAAATTGCTTGACTGCCAACGGGCAATTCGCCGCTGTCGAAACCTCAAGGGTTGCGACAGTCGAATCCAATGCCGTGTTCGGTGGTTCAGGAGCATCACATTCCACGGGGAACTTGGCCGTGGGGAACAGCCGAGCGATCAGAAGGCATAATGTCACCAACAAGACGGTGCAGAGCACGCTTCCCTCTGGGCCGACAGAGCCTCCCGACAGCCACGCCGGACCTGAAATGCTGGTACTGAAAAGATGTCCCTCCACCATACGGCCACTATCAGCCACGCCATAAAAGTAGCTCTCTGCCCAGTCCCACGCCGCATGATAGCCGACCGCCATCCAGAGGTTGCCGGTTCGTCGCAAGATCAGGCAGGACAACATTCCAGTTAAACCGACATTCAGGACAGAGCCAAGTCTTCGTTCCTGAGTTGCCGAAAGGAGTTGGCAAAAAGAGCGGACGAGAGAATTGCAGCCTTCCAGAACCCGATGCCTGTACCAGAGTGCAAAGAGCATATCAAAACTAGAATCCTCAAACAAGCCGACCATCAGAAAGGCCAAGGCGTAACAACCACCGCATACCCAGATATCGGCATCGTGTAGGGAGATGCTTCCGAAATCGACCATGCCCAAGGCTTGCATACCAAAGAGCAGCAATGAGACTGAAGCAATGCCGATCACTATGCCCTAGCCAGAACTGACTGCAAAACATCCGCGCCACGGTAGGCCGTAGTCGCCGACTCTCCGGCCTTCAATCCTTCGCCATAATCCGAACGCTTGAGCAGCAGGCAAAGGAATGACAGTCCCTCTGGGCGATGATGAGGTGAGGAGCTGTATCCTGGCTCCTTTACGCCGGAACGCGGAACACAAGCTACGATGGATGTGGCCATAAGGCTATCATGGCAAGTGTCCAGGCAGTTGAGCTGTCTTGAACCAATTGGAAATGGAAATTCTCGGTCGCCTGGGTTAGAATCTTCCCCCAGACGAGGAGAATTTCATGAGTGGACAACGACGACATTTCGGCACGGACCAGAAGGCTGCCATTCTCAAGAGGTATCTGGTCGATAAAGTGCCCATCTCGGACCTCTGCGACGAGTACGGCATCAAGCCGAACCAAATCTACGCCTGGCAGAAAATCCTGTTCGACAACGCGCCGGCCGCCTTTCACCCGGTCGCCAAACGCGAGGCCAGGAGGCTTTCCGCCCAGGAGGAGGAAGTCGCCCGACTGCGGGCCAAGCTCGTTCAGAAGAACGAGGTCATCTCCGAACTGATGGAGGAGAACGTCCGCGCAAAAAAAGAGAATGGGGAACTCTAAACGGACGTTGGGTTCCCCACGACACTCGCGATGAAGTGGTCGATTACGTGCGCCGTTGGAACGAGCGCACGGAGATTCCCGCCAGAAAGTTCGTGG
Organism: uncultured Planctomycetia bacterium; assembly: GCA_963719005.1. Classification (GTDB taxonomy): domain Bacteria; phylum Planctomycetota; class Planctomycetia; order Pirellulales; family Thermoguttaceae. Next base: position 1,495 of record CAVRAR010000004.1, on the reverse strand, counting down.
CTTGGCTGGGCATTGGCCAGAGCAAGTTCCACGACTGGAAGGATCGCTACGGCAAGCGGAACGAACACAACGGCTGGGTGCCGCGCGACTGGTGGCTCGAAGATTGGGAGAAGCAGGCCATCATCCGCTTCTCCTTCGAGTATCCACTGGAAGGCTACCGGCGTTTGGCGTTCATGATGCTCGACCGCGACGTGGTGGCCGTCAGTCCCAGCAGCGTCTATCGCGTATTGAAGGCGGCGGGCCGCATCGGGCGCTCGACGAACAAGCCGTCGAAGAAAGGCACGGGCTTCCAACAGCCGCAAAAACCCCATGAACACTGGCATATCGACATCAGCTACCTCAACATCCACGGCACGTTTTACTACCTGACGACGATCCTCGACGGCTACAGCCGCTACACCGTGCATTGGGAGATTCGCCGCTCGATGACCGAGCAAGATGAACTGACGATCCTGCAACGCGCGCGGGAGAAGTTCCCCAAGGAGACGCCGCGGATCATCAGCGACAATGGGTCGCAGTTTTTGGCGAAGGACTTCAAAGAGTTCATTCGCATCTGCGGGATGACGCACGTGCGCACCAGCCCGTACTATCCGCAGAGCAACGGCAAACTGGAGCGATTTCACGGGAGCATCAAGGGCGAGTGCCTGCGGCCGGGCACGCCGATCTCGCTGGAGGATGCCATCCGCATTGTGGCTCGTTACGTGGAGCACTACAACGAGGTGCGATTGCACAGCGCGATTGGCTATGTGGCGCCGGCGGACAAATTGGCGGGCCGTGAGGCGGAGATCTTCGCAGCCCGCGATCGCAAACTGACGGAGGCCCGCGAGCGTAGAAAGGAGCAGCGAGAGGCGGCCCGTTTGCGGACGGTTGCCTGATCGAAAGAAGGACGTTACGATGAGAGACGACCTGGGCGGAGGATAGGGCTCCGGTGGGAACCGACCCGAGCGCCGCCCCAGGGGTTGTGAGCGAGGTCCGGGCGGTGGTTCTGCTGCCGCCCACCTCCCTCGCTTACAACACCAAAGCGAAAAATCCAAGCACTACCAACCAACTTCAACACCCGGACGATCCTAGCAAGCCAATCGAAGTTTCCATTTCACGCTGAACCAAGACAGATGCCGAAAGGCGTTGAGCACCTCGGCCTGTTCGATAGCGATTCTGCCCGCAAGATCGTATCCTTTCCTTTGATGCCGAAAGGCGTTGAGCACCCTGGTGAGATTGCATATAAGCTGACGGCGGATGAAAGTATCCTTTCCTTTGATGCCGAAAGGCGTTGAGCACCACAATACAAGAACGGGCCAATGGAAAATCGCCAACGTATCCTTTCCTTTGATGCCGAAAGGCGTTGAGCACAAGATCAATTCGCTGGTCTCGTCCCAATCTTGGCTGGTATCCTTTCCTTTGATGCCGAAAGGCGTTGAGCACCGATGGTGTGCTCGCGTATTCGACCAGAAAACCGTAAGTATCCTTTCCTTTGATGCCGAAAGGCGTTGAGCAC
>CAVRAR010000003.1:0-258276 GCA_963719005.1 uncultured Planctomycetia bacterium | reverse complement strand
TTCCATAGGGGTCTTCGGCCAAGGCATACAGATCAAAAGGCCAACCGTTCAGCACGTTCGCCACCGGATCAACGACCAACTGGGTTGCCGTAGCGGGGCTGACTTCAATGTCGTTTGTCGTTGTCGCATCGAGACCCGTGGCGGTTACGGCCAGGGCATATGAGCCGGCCAGGTTCACGTTGAGGCCGCTGAAGGTGGCAACGCCGTTTACTGCCGCCATTGTAAGCGTGCCGCCGAGCGTAGCGCCGGTTGAAGTGTCCACTAGGGCGACCGTCACGCTGCCGCTATAACCCGCGTCCACGGCTCCAAATCCGTCCTCGGCCTTCACGACCAGTCCGAACCCGCTGCCAGCGGTAACACCGGTCGGCGCTTGCCCAGTCACCACCAGTTGCGCGGCCGTCCCCACAGGCGTCACGTTGATCGCGGTGCTTGTCACGGGGGCGAAGGTGGAAGTCGTGGCCTGCAAACTGTAGCCGCTCCCCGACTTGTTGATCGTCAAGCCGGGAAACGTGGCTATGCCGTTGACCGCGCTTGCCGTCAGCGTCCCGCCCAACGCCGCGCCGCCGAGGTTGCTGGCCAGCGACAGCGTCACGCCGCCCGTGAACGTCGGGTCAATGTTGCCCCACACGTCCTCAGCCGCAACCTCGACGGAGAACGCCGCGCCGGCCGTGACAGTGCCCGGTGGATCGCCTGTCACCGCCAGCCCGGCGGCCGGCATGGCGGTCACGTCGAAGGCATCTGTCGTGATTGAGGCCATGCCATCGCTGCTGACCGAGAGGGCATAAGAACCGGTCTGATCCAGCGTCAATCCTGAGAATGCGGCCACGCCGTTGGCGGCCGTCATGGTCACGGTGCCGCCCAGTGTTCCTGCGGCGTCGCCGGTTCCGACCAGGGCGACAGTCACGTTGCCATTGAATGATGTGTTCACGCTCCCGTCGGCGTTCTCGGCCGTGACGGTCAGGCCGAAGGGAGTACCGGCCGTGACCCAGGCCGGCGGTTGCGTCGTCGCCACCAGCGGATCACTGGTGGTCGCCAAAACCGGCTTCTCGTACAAACTGGCGTACTGGGTTGCGACCCATTTCACCGTGACCTTTCCATTGACCGGGTAATAGTCGCTCAAATTCGTGCTTGGCTGCCAGGCGAAATGCCCGTTGTAGGCTTGAACGGCATCTTGCACAAGCATGTCGGGCGTGTAGTCCATCTCGACCGACGTATACGGCTTGCCAGCGGCCACCAATGCGTTGAGCATACTCTGGACCGCACTCTGGTCAGTCTTTTCGTGTGCAATTGCGGCCAACAGCTTGTTGTCAAAGACGCTGACACCAGCGTTCACGTTCGCCTGCCAGTCCCAGACTTGCTCGTCGTTGGATGGTGGTGTAAGCTGCATTACGCCCACCCCGCCGTCCGAAGGGACGTTGCCGCAGCCTTCGTAAAGCGGCTGACCCTGTAGCTGGCCACGAGCGTTGAACTCCGAGTAAGTATGCCACGACTCGACATAGGCGATATCCATGAGCACGTCGGCGTACTGATAAGTCGTCCCCGCGGGCCAACTCGGCGGCGGTTGCTGCGCCGACAAGTACGAACGAAGGGTGCTTTGGCCGGGACTTGCGCTATCGCCATAAATGAAAAACGTGACCGAGGCAGATGGTGAAGCGATCCCGGCGGCCGAAGCGGTCAGTGTCACCTGCCCTCCGCGAACGACGCCGTGCCACATGTTCGTGTCCGCGAGGGTGACGGTGGGGCCGGTCGATGTGCAAGTGTAGGTATAGGTGATCGGTGTCGTTACACCCCCGTCGCTCGCCTTCGTAGGATCAAAGCTGACCACAGCAGTCCAGGTGAACTGTGTCGTCGCGGGGTTTTGGATCGTGCCATCCAGGTGTGCCGTGGCGGTGATCGTCGGCATGGCGGGAGGGGCCGTCGCGGAACCGTCGCCAATGTAATAGGTGCTGCCTGCCACAGGACTCGTGATTGTGACGGTCGGCGTCACCGCCGTGGTGACAAAAGAACAGATTTTGGACCACAGTCCGTTGACTTGCGACGCGACATTTCCCGTCGCGTGTACGGCCCAGTAATACATGGGACCCGCGCTGAGCGCGGCGGTCCAATTGTAACTCGTCTGGTTTGCGGGCACGGTCACGTTGAAACCGTTGGCTGGGTTGCCGCCCAACTTGGCGGGGTCGGTCGTCAGGTCCGCGGGATTCGTCGAGACGATGATCTGGTAGCCCGCGTTCCCCGGCACCTGCGACCAGGAAAACGCCGGGTTCGTGGATACCCCCGTCGTGCCGTCCAGCGCGCTGCTCGGCGTCGGCTGGGAGAGGTTTGCCGGTGGGCCGATTATGTGGATATACTCCTCAGCCGTGGGATTCGGAACCACCGTGTCTATTGCATTGTCGGTGCTTGAGTGTTGGGCTACGGTATCAGTAGCCACGTAGAGCGTGACGTGGGTGACAGCGCCATTGGTCAGGAATGCCACGATATCGCCGGGAACCAGAGCACCGAGCGACGAGACTTCCGTCGCCAGGCCGCTGCTTATTAGCTGATTGACGAGATCCGATGCGTTGCAATCGCCGTAGGCATTGCTCAAACCGCCGGCGTAGTGTTGAACTGTCAACCCGCCACCGCTCTGATGCGACTCGCTGCCGATGCAGCATGAGACGAAGTGCGCGCAGTCGTCTCCGACCCCTCCGTCAACTCCCGCGCCGGCGGGAACAAGTTGTCCGGCACCCAGATAGGCGGGGTCGCCCGGCTCCCCCTTCCAGAAATAGCCGTCGCTACAGACCGTGTGCGGCTACTTGTAGGCGTAGGCCACTGCCGCCGCCGCGTTGTACTGCCCGCTCGCAGTGGTCACGGCGACGCTGAAGTACAAGGGCGTCGAATAGGCGGTGCTCCAGCCGGCCCCGCTGTGGCTGTTCATGTTCCAACGGTAGTAGCCACCATCCTGTAGGAATCCGCTTGGCAGGACGTACATGGTGCTGGAACCTGGGATCGTAACGCCCTGGGTCTGCGAGTTGAAGACGATCGGCCCTTGCGACCCATCGGCGTTCATTTGGCGGATGTAGAGGGCGTACTGGTCCGCGCCAGGAACGGTCTGCCATTGGAAGGTCGGCTGCGTGACTGTCACCGGCTGGCCGGGAAAGGCACCGCTGCCCGGCCCAATCAGCGCCGGCGCAGCCAGGCAGGCCGCTGCCGTTGTGAAACTGTAGACGCTCGACCAGACGCCCCACTGCGCACGGCTGAGGGCATGTACCTCCCAGTAATACTTCGTCCCTGCGCTGAGTGCCGGGCTTGGAGAGTCGCACGTCCAGGTGGGCGTTGCAGACCAGACCACGCTCGGGCCTCCGCTGGTCGCACTCGGGGCTGTCGGTAGGTCCGCCGCGACGGTCGCCACCAGGATTTCGTACAAAGACGCGCCGCCGACCGCCGACCAACTGAAGGCAGGAGTCGCTGATTGACCGGTGCTGCCGTTGGCCGGGCCATAGAGCGTCGGCGCGGGCGGCACCGACCAAGCAGCTAGGGGCGAGGAAAAGTCGATGACTGCCAGATAGGTATGGGCTGTGGGATAGTAGCGGTCGTAAATCTTGTTTTGGCCTATCCAGTTCAGATCGGTCGAACCCCAATAGTTGCCCCTCAGATTGACCGTTAAGCCGACGTTGCCTTGAGTCCCGGCCTTGGACGCCGAGAAGTCATTGTTCGTAACGATCACCGCCATCTGGCTATCAAAGTAGTTGTAGCCGCTGGCGTAGGCGAACTTATCGAACTCAAGCAGGCCCATGCTTCCTGAGTTAAGGTAGAGCTGGCTCCCAAAGGTCACATTCTCGGCTGTCAGTGTTCCCCCATTGTTGATCGTGAGCGAGTAGCCGGCGTAGTTCGCAATGGTCGCTCCCGCTTCCACAGTGAGCGATCCGCCGCTGTTGACGGAAAGATTCTGGTACGGCTCGTAGGTGACGTTCGTTATGTTCTTGACGGTCGCAGTGCCGGTCACGGCCGGATCGCTCCCCGTGCCGAGGTACACCGTTGAACTTGGCAAGAAAGTGTTGCCTGCTAAGTGATCTGCCAACTGGAGGGCAACATGAACGATGCTGGTGCTGAAGGTGTCGCCAGCAAGAGAAACCAAGGCACCATTATCCAGGTAGAGGGGCAGTTGGAACGTTGCGCTGCTGGCTGTCAGTGTTCCCCCATTGTTGATCGTGAGCGAGTAGCCGGCGTAGTTCGCAATGGTCGCTCCCGCTTCCACAGTGAGCGATCCGCCGCTGTTGACGGAAAGATTCTGGTACGGCTCGTAGGTGACGTTCGTTATGTTCTTGACGGTCGCAGTGCCGGTCACGGCCGGATCGCTCCCCGTGCCGAGGTACACCGTTGAACTTGGCAAGAAAGTGTTGCCTGCTAAGTGATCTGCCAACTGGAGGGCAACATGAACGATGCTGGTGCTGAAGGTGTCGCCAGCAAGAGAAACCAAGGCACCATTATCCAGGTAGAGGGGCAGTTGGAACGTTGCGCTGCTGGCTGTCAGTGTTCCCCCATTGTTGATCGTGAGCGAGTAGCCGGCGTAGTTCGCAATGGTCGCTCCCGCTTCCACAGTGAGCGATCCGCCGCTGTTGACGGAAAGATTCTGGTACGGCTCGTAGGTGACGTTCGTTATGTTCTTGACGGTCGCAGTGCCGGTCACGGCCGGATCGCTCCCCGTGCCGAGGTACACCGTTGAACTTGGCAAGAAAGTGTTGCCTGCTAAGTGATCTGCCAACTGGAGGGCAACATGAACGATGCTGGTGCTGAAGGTGTCGCCAGCAAGAGAAACCAAGGCACCATTATCCAGGTAGAGGGGCAGTTGGAACGTTGCGCTGCTGGCTGTCAGTGTTCCCCCATTGTTGATCGTGAGCGAGTAGCCGGCGTAGTTCGCAATGGTCGCTCCCGCTTCCACAGTGAGCGATCCGCCGCTGTTGACGGAAAGATTCTGGTACGGCTCGTAGGTGACGTTCGTTATGTTCTTGACGGTCGCAGTGCCGGTCACGGCCGGATCGCTCCCCGTGCCGAGGTACACCGTTGAACTTGGCAAGAAAGTGTTGCCTGCTAAGTGATCTGCCAACTGGAGGGCAACATGAACGATGCTGGTGCTGAAGGTGTCGCCAGCAAGAGAAACCAAGGCACCATTATCCAGGTAGAGGGGCAGTTGGAACGTTGCGCTGCTGGCTGTCAGTGTTCCCCCATTGTTGATCGTGAGCGAGTAGCCGGCGTAGTTCGCAATGGTCGCTCCCGCTTCCACAGTGAGCGATCCGCCGCTGTTGACGGAAAGATTCTGGTACGGCTCGTAGGTGACGTTCGTTATGTTCTTGACGGTCGCAGTGCCGGTCACGGCCGGATCGCTCCCCGTGCCGAGGTACACCGTTGAACTTGGCAAGAAAGTGTTGCCTGCTAAGTGATCTGCCAACTGGAGGGCAACATGAACGATGCTGGTGCTGAAGGTGTCGCCAGCAAGAGAAACCAAGGCACCATTATCCAGGTAGAGGGGCAGTTGGAACGTTGCGCTGCTGGCTGTCAGTGTTCCCCCATTGTTGATCGTGAGCGAGTAGCCGGCGTAGTTCGCAATGGTCGCTCCCGCTTCCACAGTGAGCGATCCGCCGCTGTTGACGGAAAGATTCTGGTACGGCTCGTAGGTGACGTTCGTTATGTTCTTGACGGTCGCAGTGCCGGTCACGGCCGGATCGCTCCCCGTGCCGAGGTACACCGTTGAACTTGGCAAGAAAGTGTTGCCTGCTAAGTGATCTGCCAACTGGAGGGCAACATGAACGATGCTGGTGCTGAAGGTGTCGCCAGCAAGAGAAACCAAGGCACCATTGTCCAGTTCCACCCGGCTGTTCTGGAAAATCACGTTGCTGGCCGAGAGTGATCCACCGCTGTTGACGTACAAGCCGTAGGAGCCTTGCACCTGTACGCTGGGCAGAATTGTCAGAGTCCCCCCGCTGAGAACGTGAACATCATCGGTAAGGACGTAGGGCGTGGTTGCCCATGTGACGTTCCCGGTAATGTTGGTGAGCAAGCGCCGATCCTCCAGCGCCTCGCAGGCGAGTCGGCGGGTGTGCGGAGAGAGTCCGCGAATGCTTGCTCGCAGTTTGACGGGACGACGCTTATGCGACGCAAGCCATTTCGGAAAATGAAAACCTCGGCCCATGACTCAACCCTTTCGACGTGAAAAGATGCTTCGCCAGAAGATTTCAGTATCGGTTGGGGACATCTTTGCAAAGAGGACAGTGTCCATGTTCATCATTCTTGGAAGATGATTACTTCAAGCGGACGGTCTCAAGAACGAAAGCACCATTGGACGAATCGTCCTGTCGCTGCTGCAAGAGTTGTCTTGGAGAAGTTGGCAACGATCGCCGCCGATCGCTCGCCGAGCCCCAAGCCGATTTCCCCCCAATTTACCGACATCCACCCCCGACGGCAATAACTTGTCCCGGAAAAACCGCTAGAATCGGTAAGGATGAGGGGGTAAACAACCACTTTAGTGGCCCACACGAGGGGGAGGAGAAAATGGACGCACGTATAGGTTTGGGTAGATACGGGACACGGGGTGTGCGATCGTGACGTGAATTGCCACACCGATGGCGATACCTGGAAGCACACGAGTTTTCGCGGGTTTCGTTTAGGGCCGAAAACAGGTGTCGGCATATCTGTCGAGCGATTGACGTTTACAGCAACTACGAAGTACTCGATACAGAATCGGGTACAGAATCGTTGCTAATCTCAAGCAAAACATGTAAGATATGAAGAAGTTAGCAGGTCGATTGGCTCGCGATTTTGTGCCATAATGTATTGAGCAGCAAGCACCTTCGGCTGATTGTTCCTAATAGCAAGAAGTGGTCTACGGAACCGAAGGTTACAGGTTCGAGCCCTGTGGGGTGTACTTATTTCTACGGTGGAGATTGGTGCGTCGAGCGGCGGGGCGGTGCGTAACGTACAAGTTGTCAAAGCCTTGCGGCGATCTTCAGGCGGATCGTTTTCCACATCAACTGCCTAGGAGTCCAAAGAAGCTTGGCAGAATGGATTGTGGAGACAGCGGTACTTAATCCCTTGCTCATGAAGACGCCGACTGCTTCCCAAAAGCGTCGCGCTGCTTGCTGAAAAAGCCAAGGCGGTCGTGCCGTGAAACGCGACAGCTTACGTGCCTGGCCGCCGACGCAGGGCTTCCCGCAGGTGCGCACGATCGCCCAACGATTTCAGCAGCGGTCCTCGTTTGGTCATCTCCACGACACACAGCGCGGCCACCGGCATGCTGAGGCGGTCGCGATAGCGGCCCACGTCGATGCCCAATAGCGAGCACAGCATGATGCGCGTCGTGGCTTTGTGGGATACCACCAGCACGTTTCCCGAGCGATACGTCCGTTCGATCTCTTCCAAGACCACGGAACTGCGGCGGGCGATATCCACTCCCTTCTCGCCGCCGCTGGGCTCGTTCCAGCCGGGATCGGCCAACCAGCGGACATATTCATCATGGAACTCGCGGTCAACCTCATCGGGCGTCTTGCCCTCCCAGCAGCCGTAGGCGATCTCCTTGAGCCCGTCTCGCAGTTGCGGAGTCAATCCCAATGCTTGGCACAGAGGCTCGGCCGTGGCCACAGTGCGCTTCAAGGGGCTGCAAAAGACGGCTTCCCAAGCCAGATCCTTATAGGCGGCGGCGAAATCCTGGGCCATTTCATGCCCTTCCGGGGTCAACTCGGGGTCGAGGGCGCCGCAGTAGCCGCCGGTGCGGCTGGCGATGGTTTCACCGTGTCGCAGGAAATAGATGGTCAGGCTCATGTCGTTTTCATATCAGGGTGGTATCGTCCCTGGCACGCCCTGCTGTTGCACTCGGCCCAGTGGCACAGCGCCTGCTGTGCGGCGGCGACGTTGCCCGCGATGCCTTTCCAGAGGTCGAGGGCCGGCTGTTGAATGGCCCGGGAATAGGAAAACGTAAGAACCCAAGGCAGCTTCTCTTTCCACCTGACGTGCATGGCATTCAAGCGGGCCGACGCCAACTCGGGGGCCTGGCCGCCGGAGAGGAAAGCGACTCCGGGAACCGCCGCCGGTACTGCCCGCAGCAGGCAACTCACGGTCGCGTCCGCCACCTCTTCTACGCCGGCCTGAGTGGGACAATCTTTACCGGGAAGCACCATGTTGGGCTTCAAGATCATGCCTTCCAAGAGCACTCGCTGCCGATAGAGTTGGCTGAACACCTCGTGCAACGTCGCCTCGGTTGCCTGGGCGCACCGTTGCAAGGTGTGATCGCCGTCCATGAGCACCTCGGGTTCGACGATGGGCACCAGACCCGCTTCCTGGCACAGAGCGGCATAGCGTGCCAGGACGTGGGCGTTGGCTTCGAGACATGCACGGCTGGGAATTCCCTCGCCGATCGTGATTACCGCCCGCCACTTGGCGAATTTGGCCCCCATTTGCCGGTATTCCGCAAGGCGTTCCCGCAGGCCGTCCAGGCCCTCGCTGACTTTTTCGCCCGGATGACCGGCCAGGTCCTTTGTGCCGGCGTCCACCTTGATGCCTGGAACGATCCCCGCGTCGGTCAAGAGCCGGAGGAAAGGGGTGCCATCCGTTTTCGCTTGCCGTATGGTTTCGTCGTACAAAATGGCCCCGCTGATCGATTCGCCCAACTTGGGCGTGGTCAGAATCAACTCTCGCCAGGCCCGGCGGGCTTCCACGGTTTGCGGAATCCCAAGTTTCACAAATCGCCCGTGGCAGGTCGGATTGCTTTCGTCCATGGCCAGCAGGCCCTTGCCGGCCTGCATCATGGCTTCGATCGTGTTTACAAGCTCCGGCTGACCCATCTTAATGTCTCCTTGACTGGCCGCTGCCAGTCTGTACTGCGTTGTTTCTGCGTCGGTCAATAAAACACGCGCAAGCGGCGCGAGATTTGCTGAAACTCGAACAGGTACGATTGTGCAACATCCGCATTGGCCGCGACGATCAGCAGATCGTGCGAGAAGGTGGAGGTATTGTACCAGTTGAAGCTGCCGTCGAGCACAATGTAGTCGTCAATGATACAATACTTGGGGTGCAGCGGGCAATACGGGACGCGGTGGTCGTTCAGGCCGTAGGTCAATCCCACCGGGATGCCGCCGCGTCTCAAGTTCGCCACGGCCGACTGCAGCGGCCGCTCCAATTCTTCCTGCAAGGTATACTCTCTCCCCGGGTCGCCGGGATGCGCCAGATGCCCGTTCACAATCACGTGGACGTCAACGCCCCGTCGCTGTGCCTGAAGAAGTGCGTCGATAACGCTGTCCTGATACTCGCCGCGCAGTTCGTTGATGAGGAACAGGCAGGGTTTGATCGACCGCCGCGCCCGGTGAATGGCGGCGATAATGGCCTGGTGGGGCCGGTAGTATTTCCCGTTGGCCAGCGACTGACGGCCGAAGGTGTACAGCAGGTTGAAGTGGCTGAGAGGATCGACGACATAGGGCTGGATCACGCCGCCGCGGATGCTCTGAAACACGTTGTCGAGCAAGCGGCAGATACCCCGCGAACAAAAGGTCATGCCCGATTCCCAGTTCGCCCACCAGCGGTCGAAAGCGATATTGAATGAGCCCAACATGCAATCTTCGTCCCCGAAGATGATGAACTTGGCGTGCATGTCCGGGGCAACCTCGATCAGCGGGTCTTTGGCCATGCAGAAGACCCCGGTCAATTCGAGCGGCGCGCGTTTCAGCCGGGCGTAATTCTCGCTGTTGGTCATGGTCATCTTACGCCAGTCCACGATGCACTGCACCTCGACCCCCTGCGTGCTCGCGTAGATCAGATGATTCGTAAAATCGGTATCATCGATGCAATCTACGCACACCTTGATCGTCTGCGAGGAGTCGGGACGCTCCCATTTTCGCCGGATCACCTCGTCAATTTGTCTGTGAATGTAGGGTTTCGGATGATAGGGATGGCTGGGCGAGCCTTTGGTGAACTTCGGGACCAATTGCAGCGACTCGAAGTGCGAGTTGTGCCAATCAACGTCGCGTTGCAGCAGCCCGGCGTCCAATTCCTTCGTGCGATAGCGATTCGGCGTCGCCCACTGCCGCGTTATCGCTCTGCGGTGGCGGCAGTCCGCCTCGAAATGACAGCCGTCAATGAAAATGTACTCGTACTGCGACGGGAACGATCGGCCGCGATAATGGACGATGTAAGCACATTTGACGCACGTAATCCGTCCCAGCTTGGAGGGAAACGGGAGGAGAAAGAAGTCCCGCGTCGCGCGCTTATGAGTGTTCCACTGGATCTCGTAGGGATCGGTATCGCTGATGAACTGCTCGCGAGATCCATCGCTGCGGTACACCCTGAGGATCGCCTTCAGATTGATTTCCTGCCCCCAGAACACCTGAAAGCAAATCCTCCCCCATCGCAGGGAGAAAGTTTCTCCCAGTTCATTCGAGCGCGCGAAGCTGGCGCTCAATTCACCTTCAAGCGGCACTGCAACTTCCTCTGCATGCTCCATACACCCCCCGCCGTGGCTATCCCTATCCTTCAGTTGCCAAGGGGATTTCGCGTCCGGTATCGCGTTGAGCGCCAAAACCTAATCGTTACATGATTCCTTGATAGTGGAATCGGGGAAATCGCCGATTCTGGCATAGGAGGATCCACCAGCCACCCCCAGTAGCCAAGGGCAAGAAGCGTGTTTTCTTGAGGCAGCGCTGCAAGACAACGTAACGCCGGTGGGTTATACTTGCATGTGTCACTTCCGACGTTGGCTTTTCGAACCGCCTGGCCTTAGTTCTCCGGCTGCCGGACGGGCATAGGAGCAGATTCGTTCGGGAGAAACCATGACGCCTATCGAGTTGCTGTACGCCAAGAACACGATTGCAGGACACGGCGAGACGGCTCAGCAAGAACTGATCTTCGCGCCGATCGTCCAGAATCTGGCGTACGACAAGCACGTGGAAGTGATCTGGGCCGGAGAGGATGGGACGCGGCACACCCTCAAAGCCGAATACGCCGGACCGAGCGGCCAGGATTCTGAAATTTGGCAGGCTCGGGCGACCTTTCCCCTGACGGCGGGGTGCTGCTTGCCCGGCGACATTCAATTCGTCCTGCACTACCATGTCGCCGGGCAAGATTACTGGAATCCCCCCGACCGTCACGGTTGCACGATAGACGCGGATTCCGGCATACTCATCGGAGACGACTTCCCGCTGCTGAACGTCGATTTCCAACCCCTCCTGAACGCCGGCCAGCAATATTATCCGGTTACGATCGCCGTGCGGCAGGATCTCCAACCTGAAGAGGTCTCGATCCGCTGGACCACGGACCATTGGCAGACGTTCACCGATACGCCCGCGTTCCTCTGGCGCAAGCATTGGCGGCACGCGATCGGCAGCGACGCGCGCAATCCCAATCGCTACGGCTGCGCCACGTGGATCAGCCAATTGCACATGGGCGACGCCTACCGGGTCGAGTACGCCCTATTCTGCCGGGCCAAGGGCCGCCAGTACTGGGACAACAACTTCGGCAAAAACTACCTGGCTCGCCACGACCGCCTGAGAATCATGACGTTGAACCTGCACTGCTACCAGGAAGAACGCCAGGACGAGAAGCTCTCGCAGATTGTCAAGGCCATTCGGGAATTGCATATTGATGTGGTCTGTCTCCAGGAAGTCGGCGAGCATTGGAATAACGGCCGCGGCGACTGGAACTCCAACGCGGCGAAATTGATTCGCGACCGCCTTGGTGAATCCTATTCGGTGCACACGGATTGGAGCCACCTCGGATTCGGTCGATATCGCGAGGGGACCGCGATCGTCAGCCGCTATCCGTTTGTCGTGCAAGGTTCCAAGTATGTCTCGACGACGCAGGACGTCTACGATATACATGCCCGCAAGGTGGTTATGGTCCAAGTCGATGTCCCGTATTTCGGCGCGGTCAATGTCTTCTCGGTCCATCTGAGCTGGTGGCAGAACGGGTTCCGGGAACAGTTTGAGAAGCTGCGCCGTTGGGCCGAGAGCGAGCAGACGCCGAATGTCGCCGCCACTTTCTTGTGCGGGGATTTCAACAATGCGGCGAACACGGAAGGCTATGCGATTTTGAGCCGTGAATACGAAGATCAGTTCTTCAAGGCCAACGCCCAGCGTCTCAACCGGGCTGACGATGGTCGAATCGATTACCTTCTTATAAAAAGGGGGGGCGCGTTACGCGTCCGATCGGCCCGCCAACTGTTCACCGAAGATGACTACGGCCGCGTCTCCGATCACGAGGGCTATTGCGCCGAGTTTGAGCCGCCGGGGTGACTCTCTGGAGTGGCGCTCGCCCGCCGCAGCCGAACTAGTTTTCGCAAGACGGGTCTTTTTCTGGCGTCTGAAAGACGCGCAGAAAGAGCAATAACGTGGCAGCTAGAGCAGTTCCACGGTAGGTCTAGCGCATTCTGGGCGAACTCGGTAAATTGGGTTCATCTCACTCAAGGAGGTGACCCTGATGAAACCGTACGATGCGGAGTTTCGCGGCGAAGTGCTCGCCGCGTGCGATACGAACGAAGAGCGGCGCGTGATTGCGCTGCGTTTCAAAGTTTCAGAATCTTGGGTGCGGCGCATCCAGCAACAACGTCGCGAGACCGGCCAAGTGGCGCCAAAGAAGGCGGCTCCGCGTCAGCCCGCGTGGCATGCTTGGGCAGACTGGCTCGTCGCCAAGATCGCGGCTCGGCCCGACATCTATCTGCGCGAACTGCAAGCCGATTTGAAGCGGGAGCGCGGCGAAGAGGTTTGCCTGGGAACGCTTTGCGCCGCATGCCAAGCGCTCAAGCAGTCGCGAAAAAAAAGACGCTGATTGCCAGCGAACAGGATCGCCCCGATGTGGTTGAGCAGCGCGCGGCATGGCGCGCTTCGCAGGAGTCGATCGATCCCGCCAAAGTCGTTTTCATCGATGAAACGTGGGCTAAATCCAACATGACCCGCACCTACGGCCGCTCGGAACTCGGCACGCGTTTGCTGGAAAAAACTCCTTGCGGACGTTGGCAGACGACGACTTTTTTGGGCGCATTGCGGGCCGAGGGATTCATCGCTCCGCTTACCGTGGAAGGCGGCATCAACGGCGAACTGTTCCGCGCCTGGGTCGAGCAACATCTGGCACCGGCCTTGAAACCTGGCGACATCGTGGTGATGGACAATCTCTCCAGCCACAAGGTGGCTGGAGTTCGCAAAGCCATCGAAGCGGCCGGTGCCGAGCTGCGCTACCTGCCCCCGTACTCGCCGGACCTGAACCCCATCGAGTTGGCGTTTTCCAAGTTCAAAAAGTTGCTCCGTGACGGAGCCGAACGGACCGTCGATAAGCTATGGAAACTCTGCGGCAGCATCCTCGACCAATTCACGGAATCCGAGTGCCGAAACTATTTTCAACACTGCGGATACCGCTACACCTAAAATGAAACCGCTCTAATGCGTAGGCGGCGGCCCAATGGTACGGGGATTGACAGCGAATGGCGTCGTCCTGTGACATAAGGGCGAATACATGGTGGGGCAGGGCGATCGCCGCGGGCTGCAACGGCGAATGAATAATGCCAAACAGGCTGCAAACGGCCGCGATGCCTAGAGCAGTTCCACGGTAGGTCTAGCGCATTCTGGGCGAACTCGGTAAATTGGGTTCATCTCACTCAAGGAGGTGACCCTGATGAAACCGTACGATGCGGAGTTTCGCGGCGAAGTGCTCGCCGCGTGCGATACGAACGAAGAGCGGCGCGTGATGGCGCTGCGTTTCAAAGTTTCAGAATCTTGGGTACGGCGCATCCAGCAACAACGTCGCGAGACCGGCCAAGTGGCGCCAAAGAAGGCGGCTCCGCGTCAGCCCGCGTGGCATGCTTGGGCAGACTGGCTCGTCGCCAAGATCGCGGCTCGGCCCGACATCTATCTGCGCGAACTGCAAGCCGATTTGAAGCGGGAGCGCGGCGAAGAGGTTTGCCTGGGAACGCTTTGCGCCGCATGCCAAGCGCTCAAGCAGTCGCGAAAAAAAAGACGCTGATTGCCAGCGAACAGGATCGCCCCGATGTGGTTGAGCAGCGCGCGGCATCGCGCGCTTCGCAGGAGTCGATCGATCCCGCCAAAGTCGTTTTCATCGATGAAACGTGGGCTAAATCCAACATGACCCGCACCTACGGCCGCTCGGAACTCGGCACGCGTTTGCTGGAAAAAACTCCTTGCGGACGTTGGCAGACGACGACTTTTTTGGGCGCATTGCGGGCCGAGGGATTCATCGCTCCGCTTACCGTGGAAGGCGGCATCAACGGCGAACTGTTCCGCGCCTGGGTCGAGCAACATCTGGCACCGGCCTTGAAACCTGGCGACATCGTGGTGATGGACAATCTCTCCAGCCACAAGGTGGCTGGAGTTCGCAAAGCCATCGAAGCGGCCGGTGCCGAGCTGCGCTACCTGCCCCCGTACTCGCCGGACCTGAACCCCATCGAGTTGGCGTTTTCCAAGTTCAAAAAGTTGCTCCGTGACGGAGCCGAACGGACCGTCGATAAGCTATGGAAACTCTGCGGCAGCATCCTCGACCAATTCACGGAATCCGAGTGCCGAAACTATTTTCAACACTGCGGATACCGCTACACCTAAAATGAAACCGCTCTAGGCAAGCCGAGCCGCGGAGAAGCTTCCCATCCAGCAGAGCGACTAACGTCGATGCCCAGAGCAGGCTCGTCACCACGAAGCCGTTCGCCAAACAACGAAGAGATTGGATCGCAACGGCCATGTGGGCCGGAGGGCTCGTCTGGTCCAGGGGAATGAGGACCAGATAGGCCAGCGCCGGCAGTATCGCCAGCGCCACGGCGGGGAAATGACGCTCGGGAGTCGCCCGAAACGACTGCGCAGTGATCTCCAAGCCGACGAAAACCAAGATGCAGAACGCAGCCGGCTCCGGCAGCCATTCAAACAGGTGCGTGAACCATCCGAAAAGGCCGGCGGCGCCGATGAAAACCGCGGTCGCCAGCGTATATGCGGCGCGGCCGCCGGCGGCCTTGTACGCGGGCTGGCCGATGTAAGGAGTGTTTTGGATAACACCGCCGCACGCCCCTGCCGCCACCGATGCGAGCCCCTCCGTCAAGAGAATGGCGCGGGTGTCGTACTCATCGCCGGCCGCCGCCGCGCTCTCCGTGCAGTCGATGCCGCCGACGATCGTCGCCAGCGCAAACGGAAGCATGACGGGCAGATCCGTGACGGTCTGCCAGCCGACGCGCTGCCACCAGAGCCAGTTCCACGCAAAATCGGGCAGCAAGTCTGGAGCTCGCCACACGGCGACGTCATGGTGAACGGACGGCGGAACGACAGGCCAACCAAGCGTCCGCGCGAAACAATCCCCAAGCCAGTAGATTGCGATTCCCACAACCACCGCCGCCAGCGCGCCGGGAATCTTTCCCGGCAGAGTGCGGCGGGCCACCAGGGTCGCAAGGATGATCGTCAACGAAACCATTCCCACGATAGGCACCGCGGCGACGTGGGTCCATAGGGGTACGAAGGCGATTAGCGCCAAGGCAATGCCCGCCAGCGAGCCGAGAAGCCCCGCGCGCGGCGCCCATCTGCGAATCTTCCCGCCAAAAGGGGCCAGGACCGACTTGAAAACGCCGACAATCAATAGCACCATCGCGGCCGTGTGCCAGCCGAAGACCATCGCCTGGCCGTGGTTCATTCCGTATCGGGTCATGCCGTCTTTCAGCGCGGGCAACAGCACCAGCGCCGCGACCGCAAACGTGCTGGGCGTGTCGAGCCCCAGCGGCATGGCGGTCACGTCGCAGCGGCCGGTTCGACGGGCCAGGCGAATTGCCATCCACGTGTAGACGAGGTCGCCCAACACCACCCCCAGCGCGGTGCCGGGAATCATCTGCGTGAACACGAACTCTCGGGAAAACCGCAGGTCGGCAACCGGGTTGGCGCTGGTAACCAAAACGACCAGCACGATCATCACCGCGACGTTATCGAGGATCAGACCGAAGAAGGCGTTGATGTCGCCCCAACGGGCCCACTGGCAGCGTGCCACCGACTCATCTCCCGCGACCGCCTGGGGCCGCATTCGCAAAGGCTTGGCGTCAAAACCGATACGCAACTCTGCAACGGAATCAACACGATGAAGCGTCTATGCTATATAATGGGACGGAGGTTGGCAACCTGCGGAGGGCAAAGCAGCAAGCCGGTAGTTCTTGGCAAACGCGGGCAGACGCGATATAATCGAACGTCGATTCGAGAACGTCAAGCCGGTGTACGTTCGCCGTCGTACCTTACCACCGGCACAACACCCGACTAGCTCGCGAGGAGGAACGGCGATGCCCGGCATTCTTGCACTGATCTTCGCATTGCTGCCGATTGGCTTTATTGCTCTTCCCATCTTCCTTCAATTGCACTGAGGCAATCCGCTCGGGGTACTGTGTCAGTACCTGGCCCTGCTCAGCTTTGTGTTGGCAATCGTCTTCACCGGCTGGGCTTTTCGCAGCGGTCGAGGCCGCCTCTGGGCCTGCATCGCCTACGCGGTGGTTCTCTTAATAGCAACGCTTCTGTTTGTGGCGGCTGCGGGGCACGTCTCGGGGCCAAGAGGCGTCGATCCGGTGGCCGTCTTCTTAATCGGTCTCTTCCTTGCTGTGCTCGCGCTCGGCGTTTACGGCCTTGCAAGCGGCATCACAGCCTGGAGAAGGCGGAATAGGAAGTCCGAGGCTACGGAGATGAAAACCTAACGGTCCATGCGATCTCGGCGGTTTGTGGACTGCGGAGACTCAGTCGAAACAGACCTTCAGCCCCGGCAAGCGGCTCGACCTTTGCCGTAGCGCCGACGGCCGTTGCCAACATAGGCCGATAACCGTTGCCGGCCAAGACAACTTGAAACGTTCGGCCGCCAATGGCTCTTGCGGTTCCACTGAGGACGTGCTTTTCCGCATCCCATTTCGGAACGCCGACCAGATCGACGAATCCCTGCATGAGATGGCGGTTGGTCGAAAGAAACTGAGGCCGCGTCTCCGCCCGATGTATGGACAGCATCCGGGCTTCGCCGGGACGAAGCGTCTGCTTCAGGGTTTCGCCGCCGGAGAGCTTCCCGCAGAACGTGTCGTTCCAGAAGTCATAAACATAGTATTGCGAGTTTGCATCCAATCCGATCGCGCCGGCAGCAGGCTCGCCGCTTAGCGACACCGCGAATGCGGCCTTCCGACTGCCGTCCGTATTCAACAGCGTAAGCTGATGCCAATCGGCGCTAACCGGAAAGTCGTAGATGCGAGGCGGCCCGTCGGCTGATGAAGGCATCCAACGGCCGGGCGCTTTGCGGCTGCGTATGGTAGGGCACGGTTCGTTCGAGATCGCTGATCGCTTCGGGCGGCAGATCGCGAAACGAATTGGCCAGCAGCAGCCGGCTTGCGGCGACGTAGCACATCGTCAACGTCATCCGCCGGCCGTCGTCGTCGGCAGCGTTCGGCGCCGTCTCCTTCCAGGCGTTCAGCAGACTCTTGCTGTCCATGTCGTAGGCGAACAGCACGCGATTCTTATACCACCGCAGCCCGGAGCGGGCGATCAGCTTCGGCGATATCGACGCGGTGTCGCCGGAAGTCCGCTGCGAATCGATCAGGCCGACGGCCACGTCGGAGCCTGGATTGTCGATGGGCCGCTCGTGAATCCACGAACGCGGCCCCAATCCCTCCTTCGCCAAGCGGAAAACGAGACGGTAGGCCGAGGCCGCCGTGGCGCGGTCGTCGAAGAAGCCGCCCTGCGCCAGATTGAAGCACCACAGCTCGTCGCAGTAGTCGAACATCATGCCGGCGACATTGCCGCGCATGGCCGCATAAACGCCTTGCATGTACCGTTGCACCTTCGGGTTCGTGTAATCCAAGGCGGCGCGGCCCGGCAATACGAGGTCCGCGTGCTCCTTGCGGAAATCGGCCGACACTCGATCGGACTGAAAATAGGTGAAGGCCAGTCCGCCGCGCTTCTGTACGGCTTGCCCCCATTTTTTCGAGGTTTCATAAGGCCGAGTATAAAACCCTTGTTCTTGCCAGTGTTTGTCGTCCCACCAGCCCTGCGGATTGTTGCGGGTGTAGTTGTCGGGCACCAAGCGCAGCGCGATGGTCGAGTAATCGAGAAAACCCGTGTTCCGAATAAAGTCCATCTCCTCGACCTGCCCGCTGGTCGTGGCGATGCCGTAGCGGCTCTTTTCGGGATGATTTTGGGCGTCGGGTTCAAACGTGACTCCCGCATACCAGGAACAGATCGTGGGAAACGTGTACGGATTCGGCGTCGCCGGCTGGGCCGCCCGAACCGCCAGGCCGTACTGTTCCGCCGCTTGGAACGGATCGTCGGTGGCGAAATCGACGTAGAAGCGGTCCTCGGGCAGGTACCGCTCGCCGGGATCCACGCGGCGTCCCACGGGGTCGGCCGCCTTGACGTGCAGATAGACCTCCTTTTCCGTCTCCTTCGGGATTGTGGCGGCGGCCGTCGGCACTGCGATCCTTCCCGCCAGCCCGGCCGGCCCCTCGATCAGCCAGACCTCGCTGACCACCGCATTGGAGCCGGGCTTTCGAGCACCCTCAAACGCGAACTGGATCTTCATCTTGCCGGAAGCGTAAAGGGCGGGGGGAACGTCGAACGCTTTCTCGACCGGCAACTGTTCACGGACCAGGGCGTAGGCCGGCAGCGCGGCCTTTTCAACGAGCGTCGTTTTCGACGACCCCTCGCCCGCCGCCAACGACACCGACTCGACCCGCCCGTCGCTCGAATAGTCCCACCACGAAAAGCCGAGCACGTAATGTTTTCTCGGGTCCAGTCCTTCGGCCGCAATCTCGACCTGCTTGTCGTCGAACAGCACGGTGTTGTAACAAGGGGCGGCAAAGACGCTGGCAAAATCGTAGGGGCTGCCGCGAAGCACGGCCAAGAGCACCCCGGAAGCCGCGGACGCCTTCGGCTCGGCGCCGCAATCGAGATAGGCCTCGAGCTTTCCGCCGGCCCGTGCAATCCGAGAGTTCAGTTCGCGAAGCCGGATGGCATTATCGGAAGGCGGGGAGGCTGACGGCCAAACGGCGGCCCACTTCATCCAATCGTGATAGCTCAGTCCGCCCAGCACCAGCGAACGCCGTCGATCGCCCTTTCGGAAGGTCATCAGCACGTTGTTGGAACTGGACCGGGCAGGACCGGACTGCACCGAAGTATTCCGTCCGCCGCCTTCGCCGTTGAGGGTCTTGGCACGACCGATTTCGCCGGCCTGGGGAAACGCCCTGGCGGCCGTCAGGGGATAAAAGTCCTTGACGCGCAACGACTGCCTCGTGGTGTTGATCATCCCGCCGCGGAGCGCGAGAAAGCTCTTGCCGTCGTACAGCGTGATCTCCAGCAATAGGGTCGGGCGGCCCGGATTGGCGCATTCGACCGCCAGCGTTCGGCCCGTGCCCAGGGAGTCGCTAATCGGCCGGTCCGAGGCCCGGCAAGCGGCGCCCGCTTGAGTCGAGGCCCAGTCGTTGACGGCGATGCAACCGCCATCGAAACCACAGCTTCTGTCGCGATTATCGATTGCCCGATAGCTTCCGGCGGCAAGATCGAACTCAACCCGTACAATCTTGTTTTCCAGGATCGCGATCCTGCCGTCCTGCCGAAAAGCCACGCTGTCGGCCGCTGGAGCCGAGGAGACAGCCAACACTGCAATCGTGCACAAAGACAATAGAAAGATGCGGGGCATGAACCAGCCTCTCTTGTGGCGGCAGAAGACCTGGCGCGGCTTCCGGAAGGTCGTTTTAGAAAAAAAGCCCCACCATCGCAATGGAGGGGCTTTAGGATTTCATCGAAGATGTGCTAGGACATCATCTATCTGCGACGACGCACGTAGGCAACAACGCCCAACAAAGCGACGGCCAGCAGGATGATCGTCAACGGTTCGGGAACGACCTGCGCATTAACCGTCACGGTCAACGTCTGCGTCAAGATGTCGCCGGCAATGCCATCGCTGACTGCGTCCCTAAAAGTCAGCGTGTATGTAGCGGAGTACGCTCCCAAAGCGCTTGTGTCCACGCTCGCAGTGTAGGAGTTGGACGTATCCTCGGCCAGGTCCTGGAAGGAGGCGGGCAGGCCGGAACTGAGCTTGTCAACGTCGCCCGTGCCGACCACGCTTACCAAGTCCAAGCCGCCGGTGTAACCCGGGGTTTGCGTCAGGTTGTAGACGTTGTACGCCTGGGCGAGTGTACTGCCCTGGTTGCCCAACAGAGTGATCGTGATGCTTTTCGCATCGTCGGAAGTCAAGGCTGCGTCGCCGTGATCCCACACGGTGCCCGTGCACGTCACGGTCTGCGTCTGCAAGTCCGTACGGCCGCTGGTGGGGCCGTAGGTGTCCGACAGACCGCTGCCGGGAACCGCCTTCGAGGTGAAGACGACCGGCACGCCTACGCTAACGGATCCGGCCGTGCCCGTGTTGCCGTTGATGCAGACCAGCACGTTATCGGAGCCGCCAGCGGGAATGGTCACGTTCGAACATCCCGAAGAGGCGTTCAACGACTCCGAATAGGTGTTGACGCCCACAGTCACCATCGCCGTCGTGTTGCTTAGGGCCACCGGCTGCGCACTGAAGTTACCACCGACGAAGACCTTGCCGAGACCGACGGGCGTGGCCAACGTGCTGGCGCCGGCGTAGGCGTAGACGCTGCCCGTGCCCGTGACAGTCTGTGTCTGCAAGTTCGTGCGGCCGCTCGTGGGTCCGTAGGTGTCAACAAGCGGGCTGCTGCCCGCAACCGCCTTCGAGGTGAAGACCACCGGGGTGTCTATGCTTACGGTTCCGGCCGCGCCCGTGTGGTCGGCGAACGGCACCGACAGAGAACTGGTGCCACCGGGGACGACGGTTACATTCGTACTCCCCGTGTCGGCATACAACGACTCCGAATAGGCGTTGCCGTGGCTGTCCGTCGTCGTATTCTGCACTTGCACCGGTTGCGAAGCAAAGGTGTCGCCGACATGGACGGAGGGGAGACTGACCGGCGTGGTCAACGCGGCGGCGCCCGCATACTTGTAAACGGTGGCGCTGAACGTTACCGGCAAAGTCGCGTTGGCCGGCGGGCCAGTGATGCCGTAGGCGTTGGTGGAAGTGAGGTTCACATTGGTCGAGCCGGGCAAGGGACCGCCCGCGGTCGTGTTAATCCCGACTTTCATACTCGAGCTGTCGGTAGCGCCGCCGCCAAGGCCGGAAATCGAACCGGTCAGAGAGAAGCCGGACGGAGCCGTTCCCCAGGTGGCGCCCAAGGCGTCCACAAAGGAGCCGGTTGTGGTGTTCGTCACCGAGAGTGGCTGCGTGACGGTGCTGCCTTCATGAACGTTGCCGAAGGGGATCGCGGTCAACGGGTTGTTGGCGGCCGCGAACTGCGTGACGTCGTAGTAGACGGCCTTGTCGGCCGGGACGTTATCCACGGCAACGTGGTTGCCGCTGCCCCAACCGGTGGTCGAGCCGAACGAGCCCGATTCGGTCCCGGTGTAAGTGAAGAGCTTGTAGTAACCGAGGCCCGCGGAACCTTGACCATTGGCCCCGCCGTTATCGATCAGGTTCAGCGTGCCGGCGAGCGTCAGGTTGCCGGTGATCGCGGTCATGTCGCTAATCCCGGCCGCGGCGTGGGTGGCGCCGGAGGTGCCTAGCTCGAAGGCCGCGACGCCGCCCGTCAAATTGACGTTGCCGATGACGCTGAGCGTGCCGATGCTGCCGCCGGGGGCGAGAGTGCCGCCGCTGCTGAAGGAGACGGTCTTCCCGCTGCCGATGTTGACCGTGCCAAATCCCGCAAGGGTCTGACCCGCGCCGACGTTGAACGTCGAGCCCTTCGCGGTCAGGTCGAGCACGGCGCCCGACGCGATGCTGATCAAGGGGGTAGTCGGGATCGTCGCGTTGGCATCGAGAGCCAATGTGCCGTTCAAAATCAATGTGTCGCCCGTGTAGGTGTCAGGGCCGCCGCCGATCGAATTTGCACCGATGGTGAGAGTGCCGGCTCCGTCCTTGGTCAAGCTCAGGGTTCCGCCGGTTGGCTGGGTGTTATCGCGAATCCAGCCGTTGTAGTAGTAGCTCTTACCGGGCGCGGCATTCACCGTCAGCGTGGCATTGGTGCCGGGATCTCCAAAATACACGTGCGAGTTCTCAGTCACGCTTTGTCCCGTGCTATCCGAAAGCCCGGCGACCGTCTGGTTCTGCCCATTGAGGTTGAATTCGCCATATTGCAGGAAACTGAGGACCGAGTTGGTTCCGAACTGATTGGGCTGCTGCATGACCAGGAATTGAGAGCCGTTAATAACAACATTGCCCGAGACGCAAGGCGCCCCGCTAACGTTGAAGTAGATGTCGGGGCCCATGAGATTCAGCTTGCCGGTAAAGGTGTTCGTCGACACGAACCGGACGATTCCACTGTTGATGACGTTCACGTCGCCGCAGGTGTTCCCGCCGTTGAACGTCACGGCGCCGGCGGTCCCGACCACTACCGAGTCGGAGCCTGCGAGCGAAACGGTAAGAGTATCGCTCCCCGCGTAGCCGGAACCCGGATTGGTGATGGTGAAGCTACTGATGGTTCCGCCGACCACGTTGGCCACGGCGGTCGCGCCCTGGCCGCTGCCGCCGCTGATCACGACCGTCGGCGGTCCCGTGTAGCTGAGGCCAACCGTTGCCACGGCGATGCTTTGCACGCCGAGGCCGGTCGGGGCCTCGAGGGGTTGGGTGACCGTTACGTCATACCCGGCTGCGTCGATCGTCGCGCCTTCGGGATAAACGTAGGTGTGGTCGATCCCCCACATAAAGTATCCTTCACTCTGGATGGCCGTCATTGTGCCGCCGTGGAAGTTCATGACGCCCAACCGCCCGCTGCCGCCGTTCGAAACAAAGGCGTCGCATATCAACTGTCCGCCAGGACTGGCGGTCGTGCCCAGGTTGCAAATACCGGTGGTGGAGGCGTTGCTGCCCGTGAGGTACAAATCGCCAACCCCGAGGTTGACCGTTCCTCCATGGCCGATATTGAGAACGCCATAACCGGCATTACCAACGATGAGTCCGTTGGTTGCCAACCACCACTGTTGGCATCCGGCGACCGTGAAGGAGCCGCCGTTCGAGACGTTCATGACGCCGACGCCCGTGGAGTTTTGCCCCACGCTAGCGTATTGATACACCGTGGCGTTGCCGCCGGTCTGGTCCCAGACTCCGATGCCGTCGCCGGCGAGGTAAAGAGTCGAAGAACCGCTGTTGAAGGTGCCGCCCGTAAGTTTGTAGTAACCGTAGTCGGTCGAACTTCCCCAGCCGCCGATGACCCAGCCGTTATTGCCGCCACTGTTCGTCATGGAACCGCCGCTTTGGAAAATGGCCCCGCAGGCGCAGGTTCCATAACGTCCTACGAATAGTTGGCCCGCCGCAACAAGGCCGTTCTCATCGATCCGCAAGATTCCCTGCGCCCCGCCGCTCCCGAAGGTTGACGGACCGGTGCTGTTCCCGGTGCCCAAGTCAAAAGGCACCCACGCGGGTCCAATGAGCTGGGCATTGCCCTTTACTGTGATGTCGCAAATGCCACTCTGGGGGGCCAGGTCCACGTACTGGCTGTCGCAAATGAGCTTGCTGTTTCCCTGCAAGACGACGGTGGCCGGCCCAAACGTGCCGATGTTAAGCCGGTTGGCCGATTCAAGAACGCCGTTGTCCGTCATATTCAAGTACGAGTTGCAATTTTCCGAGCTCCCGATTTCGACGAAGTCAGACGCGTAGATGCGGCCGTTGCCCTGAACGTTGATACGCTCAAATCCGGAGTATGACGAGCTTTCGTAATCGCCGGAGTAGAGCTCGTTTGTGGTCAGGGTTCCGCCGAGCATCCCGGCGGTTTGGCCGACGTTGAGCCCCGTCGTCGCGCCGCTGGTCAACGACTTGCCGACCCAAGTAGTGGCAGCGACGACGGTGCCGCCGGTGATTTGCAGAGCGGCGGTGGGGGTGGTGCCGGAAGAATACGTCGTGCTGGTGTCACCGATGATCATGTCGTGGATGGAGTTGTTGACTCCCTTGAGCCTATAGACCGAAGCGGCGCCCCCGGCAAAAGCCAGCGTTCCGTTCTCGACGGTGGCGTCAGTGTGGTTGATGATATCATCGCCGGCGTAGGCCAACGTGAACGTGCCGGCCCCCGTCTTCGTGAGGCTACTGGTCGAATTGGCCACGATCTGCCCTGAAAAAGTGACATTATTGGTGGTGCTGCTGAGAACCACGGGCCCAACCGTCGTGAAACCGCGGTCGGTCGTCCCGTCGCTGGTGCCGGTGTACGCCAGGGTGCCGTTCAGCACGAGGTTCGAGGCGGCGTTGCCGGAAGCGCCGAGCGGACAGACCGAGCCGCCGTTGGCGACCGAAGAGAATTCCAGTGTGCCGAGGCCGTTCTGCGTGCCGCCCATGCCGCCGTTCATGACTATCGGACCGGTAAAGCTATTGGCGCCGGTCAGGTTCAGAATGCCGGAGCCGTAGAGCGTAATGCCGTTCGCGCCGCTAATTACGCCGCCGAGGGTCAGGGTGCTTGTGCCCAACGCCACGGTGACCCGGGTGTTCTTGCTCATGACGATATTTGCATTCACCGTATTGCTGCCCGTATCATCGGCAATCTGGTTGTTGCTCGCCAGAGAGGAATTCAAGGTGATCGTGCATGTTCCAGTGACCGGAGCAATCGTGTAAGAGGTCGAGCCGGTAATGAAATCGAGCGAACTGAGGGTAACGGCGCTGTCCAAGTTAACCGTTCCCCCCGACGTAACCGAAGCCGATCCAAACACAGCCCTGACGCTCGTAGCGTTGGGCGCCGTGCCGGCCGCCCAATTGCCGCCGGTGCTCCAGGTTCCGCCGCCGTTGGTTTTCCAGTATCTGCTCCCGGTCGCCGTGCCTGATGTGTCGGCGGAAAAGGCGATATTCCTACTGGTGGTGCCGCTGAGAGTCGGATCATAAAGTGTGTTGTTAAACACATAGGTATCCACGGCCGGCAGAAGGTTCCCCGTTCCTGCAAGCGTGGCGTACGACATGTACGTTCTCGAGGTGCTAGTGGGGATGGACGCCGCGCTGGTGAGATCGAAATCGACCGTCACCGTGCCGCTTGAGGCGATGTTCATCGTTGCGGTCGAAGCGACCGAGTCCAATCCGCCGGCGGCACTGGTGTAGATCCTAGACAGTACGGTTGCTCCGCCGCTGAGCGTCCCATTGCTAAAGGACATTGCCCTAGAGTTCGTGCCGCCCGGCAAGGAGGGTTCGAGCATGCCGCCGGACTGTACGACGACATTGGTAAGCCGGGTGGAAGCGGTAGCCGCAGTGCCGCCGCTGAAGATGCCGCCGCTTTGAACCGTGACCGTCCCACCAGTAGAAGGATGATAGGATCCTGTGAGGTTTACGGTTCCCTGGTTGACGACCAAGCCGCCGTTCCATGTGCTGGCGCCCTCCAGAGTGAACACGCCCAGGCCGGTCTTGGTCACCGTGCCGGATGCGGACGCCAAGAGCGGGAAACCGCTGCCGACGTTGTAACCGTTGGTGTTGATGGTTGCCCCGCCTGCCTTCACGTAGACGTGGGCGGTCGAACCGGCGCCGCCGCCAAGATTGAAGAATTCTCCGCCCCCCGCACACGTGATGGTGGTGCCGTTAAGGGTGACGCTGCCACCGGCGCCGGTGCCAGTGTCCCAACCAATTTGGAAATTGTGGACGTAAAGGCTGCCGCCGTTGAGATCCAACTCACCGAAATTCTGCCCTCCGGTCTCGACTTCGGCCATGTAGATCGTGCCGGGATCCGAGATCGTGCCGCCGCTATTGAGAACAACGACACCCCTGCCTCCCGTGCGCCCGATAAACAAATGGTCGGGAACGTTGAGGCGGCCGCCGGAATTGATCGTCACCGTTCCACAACTTGTATTGGCAGAAGTCCCGATACTCATCCAATCACCGGCCGTAACGGTGGCGTTAGTGATCGACATGGTTCCAGTGCCGCCGCTGTCTCCGATTTCAGTACCGCCAACAGTTAACTGGCCGCCGCTGATGGTAACGGTTCCCATGGCGCCGGTGTTGTAGCCGACGTGAATGCCTCCGAGATACATCGTCCCGGCGCTTTGAGTGAGTAAGCCGGTGCCGCTGCCTCCAATACCGCTGCCGGCGTCTCCAATAAAAGTGTCGCCATTAGCAGTGAAGTTGCCGGTGGAGGACATGGTAACCGTGCCGTTGCCTCCATGAGCACCGACAACCAGTTGACCGGAGCCGTTGAACGAGGCCTGATTCTGGACTGTGAACACGCCGATGCCGCCTATTAGGGTCTGGGTTACGGGGGTATTTTCGTTCTCCCATTCAGAGCAACCGACATACACATCGCCGCCATCCCCCCAAGTCCAGCCATAGTTTCTCATTTGGCCGGGCTGGGTGGTCATTGTGGCGCTGCCCGACAACGTCACCGTGCCATTGGAACGGGCGGAGCCAGTGCCGCCGTTTGCCTCATTCCCGATGAGGGTGCGGCCGGAGACGACGAGGGAGCTTGTGCCGCTGAACGCGACCGTGCCGGTGCCGCCCCATCGAGCGACGTCAAAAGTTCCTTCGATGCCGTACCAACCGTGGGAGGTATCGGCAACAACCGAGCCGCCGGTCACGTTCAAGGTGCCAACGCCGGTGTTTTCGCCGACGAGCAGTTCGCCGGTCTTGAACGTCGCCTGGTCTTGCAGCGTCATCGTGCCGGTGCCGCCGTCCCAGCCGACGCCTTGCCAGCAAAAATAGTCAGTGTCGACGAATGCATGGCCGCTCATCTTGTACGTTCCCGAGCCGCCGGCGTCGAGGCCGACGTAAGTGGTCGCCGAGAGGTTGACGTAGTAGGCATTGCCCGACAGACTGACCAAGCCCTGAACTGCGTTACCGTCCGACGAGTAGCCGATGTACCTGTTGCACCAACGCAACGTTGACGTGGAATTGTCCGTCATTGTGAGGGTGCCGCCGCCGCCACCGACGCTGCTGCCGGCGCCGACCCAAGCGTCCAAATACTGAGTCTGAAGGTTGTTGTTCGAGTCATAGTATTGGTAGCCCGTTTGGTAGTAGCTGGAGTTGCCGCTCATGGCGACCACGCCCTTGCTCCCGTTCCACACGCCGATATAGTTGCCGTCGTAATTGTTGATGGTGGCGTAGCCCGACATGTTGACTTGGGCATTGCCGCCATTGGTGCCGACGTTGTAGTTCCACCAAGTTTGAGCCTTGGTGACCGTGCCGCCGGACATATTGAATGTGCTGTATCCGCTATAGCCCGCATTGTTGCCGAAGCTAAACTGCGATTGAACGTAGATGCTGCCGCCGGTCATGTTGAGGTTGCCGCCATAGGCGCCATCGTTACCGTCACCGACCTT
Organism: uncultured Planctomycetia bacterium; assembly: GCA_963719005.1. Classification (GTDB taxonomy): domain Bacteria; phylum Planctomycetota; class Planctomycetia; order Pirellulales; family Thermoguttaceae. The sequence continues at coordinate 230,995 of CAVRAR010000003.1, read as the reverse complement.
GATGTCGTTGCACCAATTAAAGGGAGAGTTTGAACTGATGGTGCAGGTGTTGGCGGAATTGGTAAAGGGGAAGTTCTGGATGTGGAACCAGTCGCCGTCCTGCCAACTCGTGGGATGCGTGACATCATCACTATAGACCCAGTTGTTCAGGTCGCTGAAATCTGTGCTGGCGCCCCCTTGCCACCAGACCTCGTCCTGAGCTAGTGCAGGCGATACGAAGCCCACCAGCAACAAGAAGGCAAAAATCAGAGATGCCAGTCTCAACGCGGAAAGTGCCCGAAGGTGCAGTGAAGATCTCATCGGCGTCAACCTTACGAAAGAAAAAGGTGGAAAATTGCGGGAAAAGAAGGGTGTTTGTGAATCCTCATAACCGTCAAAGTCAATACTCTCGCCCTAGTTAACCACTGAATATACCAGACGGAAATTTAATTGCAAGTAGCTAAATGCAATTTTTTTCCTTTGTGGAAATTCCCTTCTTTCCTGAAAGACCCGGAAGGATCTGGCCAGACTCCACCACAATCCATAGAGTCATCGCTCGCGGCGGTTGTCCCCTAGGGGGAGCGTTATGCACGATCTCGGAACGAAAAGAGCACTTCCCCCGTTTTTTTGCTGCAAGGGTTCGGCCGAGAAAAGGCCGAAAGGAGAACGTGGAATAGAGACTCAGCGCCGCGGCAACCCGAATAGAGAGTGCGCGCCAAATACGCCGCGAGGCGTAATTCCCACGACTTTCGTCTTGCGTTTACGATTCTTCCGGCTGTAAACGAACAGACGGAGAGACCTGCCGCGTACGCTGCGACACGCAAGGCCGACAGCGTCAACCCAGACCAATCACCGAATATAGCGAACGAATTTTAAATTACAAGTACCTTTGTGAAAATTTTTTCCCGTTTCTCCCGAAAGAGCGAGTCATCCTGTCCCCTAATATATAGGGTCATCCCTTGCGGCTACTCTCGGACTGAGAACCGTGGTATATACGGTCAAGAAGCGGCGACAGGGTGCTCCCGCTTCCTTGCCGCAGAGCCCCGATCACGAAAGACTGGTCGGAAGGTCTAGAAGAGAGATGAAACGGACTGGCGTACCCTTGGAAACATTGGCCCAAAATGCGGGAAAACGCGCTGCTTCCCCCGCTGCCGTCTTACTTTCGCCTTCTCAGGCCGTAAACCAACAGCCCAAGCAGGCCGGCGGCCAACAGCGCCAGCGTTCCGGGCTCGGGCACCGGGGACATGGCGGCGGAGGAGGCGGGCAACATGCTGCTGGTCGGCGCCATTGAACCGGTATTCACGATCATCAGGTCTCGGTCCAGACCGTCAACCCGGCCGTCCCGATTCGCATCGCCCTGCTGCCACGTCGTGCCACTGAAGGCGTTGGCAGTCCAAATCGACCGGTCGAGATTGTCCACCACACCGTCCAGGTTGAAATCGCCCGGATACGTGGCCATTACGGTCACCGTGTGCGTCGCCAGGTTGTCCAAACACCCTAGCGTCAGCCCCATCGCCGTCGCCGTCGTGTCCCGCAACTGGCCGACGTCCCACTGGCCGTTGTCGTAACTGGCGTTTAGCAAGCCCTGGATCGTCGCCACCGGGTCGGCGCCGCCGGCGTAGTCAAAAACGATCTTGCCCGCCTGGATGTCGGCGCCGCCAAGGTTCAATATGCAGTTCTGGGCGCTTAGCCCCAGTTCGAGCGTCCCGCCCGCCACGATCGTGCGGCCGGCGTAATTGTTCGCCCCCGAGAGACTCAGGCGGTTCGTGCCGTATTTGATCAGCCCGCCGTTGCCGCCGATATTGCCGCCGAAACTCGTGTCGTCGGAACGGTAGAAGGCCAACGTGCCGCTGCTGATCGTCACATTTCCGGCAATGCTCCCCGACGCGCCGCCGGCGCCGATCGTCAACGTGCCGCCGTTGATCGTCGTTCCGCCGCCATAGGTGTTTGTGCCGGTGAGCGTCAGCGCGTTCGTTCCCTGCTTGACAAAACTGCCGGCGGCGCCGGAGATGTTGCCGCCGAAGCTTACATTGTCGGAACGCGAGAAGGCCAGCGTGCCGCTGCTGATCGCCACGTTTCCGGCAATACTTCCCGACGCGCCGCCGCCGCCGATCGTCAACGTGCCGCCGTTGATCGTCGTTCCGCCGCCGTAGTTGTTCGTGCCGGTCAGCGTCAAACCGCCGGGGCCCTGCTGCACCAAGCTGCCCGACGCCCCGGATATGGTTCCGGCGAAAGTCACACCATCGGAACGCGCGAAAGCCAGCACGCTGTTGTCGGTAACGTTGCCTTGCAGCGTGCCGGTCGTCCCGCCGCCGCCGATTTGCAGCGTGCCGCCGCCGATCGTCGTGGTGACCGACGCGCTCAGGTTGTTGTTGCCGGAAAGTATGAATTTCGACGAGCCGCTCTTCGTCAAACTGATCGAGCCGCTAAGCTGACCGGCGTACGTCGTGTCGGACGTCGGCGACACGGTCAACGTGCAGGCTCCCGAGCTGGTCACCAGGTCGGACGCCGGCACGAGGCTCGTGAGGCCGGCGATCGACTGCGAATAGCCGTTCAAGTTCAGCGTGCCGGCGTTGAGCGTGAAGGTGCTTGCGCTGGGCAGGTTGTTGGCTTTCGTCGGCTTGACGGCGCCGTTGGCGATCGTTGCTCCGCCCGCCCAGGAGTTTGCGCTGCCGCTTAAAACCGTCGTGCCGTTGGAAAACGTCACGCCCGAATTGCCGCTAACGCTGAGGTTGCCCGTCAAGGTAATGGTATTGCTGCTGACGCCGTTGATCGTCAACGCGCCGCTGCCCATGCTTCCGCTGATCCCATTGTTCAGCGTCATCGAACCGCCGCTGCTGCGGATTTCGGCCGCGCCGCTGCAAGTGACGGTGCCGCTACACGTGCCGTTTCCCGTCATCTGGTTCAAGATGCCGCCGCCGCTGATGGTAAACGACCTGGCGGTCGTGCCGGCGTAGTTGACATTGAGTTGCCCGCCGCCGATCGCCACGGCGCTCGTGGCGGTGCCCAGCGCCAGGGCGGCGTTGATGGTCAACTGCCCCTGATTGATCGCGACGCTGCCGCCGAAATTGGGATTGGCCCCGCCGAGCACGACGGCGCCCTGGTCGTTCTTCTGCAGCGCGCCGTTGCCGGTAAAGGTGCCGCCGTAGGTGGCGGTGATACCGCTGGGCGGCGCCAAACTTAGCAGCCCGGCGTTCACGGTGATTGTGGCGGGGTAATTCGAGGTGGCGCCGCTTAGGGTGAGCGTGCCGGCGCCGTTCTTGATCAGGTTGCCCGGCGCGTTGCCACTAACGGTGTTGAGGATGCCGCCGCCGTCGATCGGCCCGCCGATGATCGTAGTGCCGCCGCCGTCAATCGTCAAATTGCTGATGATGGTATGGAGCGCGCCGCTGACGTTGAGGGTCTTGCCGCTGGCGGTAGTCCACGTTTGCGGGGCGCCGATGGTGACCGGCACGTTGATCGTGGCGCTCTCGTTCGCCTGGATGCCCCCCGCCGTGACCGTCAACGAGCCGCCGCTGCCGTTGTTCAACGTGTAATTGCCCGTGCCGGTGGTCACGGTGCCGAAGGTCAACTGGTGGGCAATGACGGTGTTAATGATGGAGACGGTTCGATTGCTGGCGCTGCCGTCGAAGGTGGCCCAGGTTTCTTGATTCACCCATCTCGCATTGTCGGAGAAATTGTAGTAGCCAGACCCGATTACGGTCGTCCAGGTCGGGCCGTTCGAGCCGGTGCCGGTCCAGGTCACCGACTTCATCGCGCCGGTGTAATACACGGGGCCGGTAATGGCATAGAGGTGTGCCATTCCTTCAATAGAACTGTTGTACGGCACGTAATAGAAACCGTTCTCGCCGCCGCCGGTACCCCAGCTATTCTTGACGATCCAATATCCGCCGGTCGGACAGGTGAGGTCGTCGCAAAAACCCTCAAGGGAGACGGAATGGTCGTCCGTAACGGGTTGAGCCTGATAATTCGCTTTTAGATCGGCCACGGACGAGTACATGTCGCTGGCATTGAAGCCGATGACCAGGGGGCCGGTGCTCTTGATCATGCTTTTCAGATTTGCGACGGAAACGGACTGATACCCCGAAGACTTCCAGACATGATTGGTCCAACTATCGGGCGAGGGATAGATCTTGGACAAGGGCCAAGGATCGCTGGGCGACGGAGTATCCCAATAGACGGAATTGGATTCCACCGGGCAGGCACTCTCGGAGACATCGCCGTGCGTTGCGAAATAGTTCAGTATCAAGTCAAACCCGCCACCGCCGGCGGTTGAGCCCATGTCAGGGCTCGTCTCCCAACAATTCTGCTGCTCGGAAACGTCGGGATCGTAGGAAGAATCGTTGCGGGTCAATTTGCACTTTGCCTCGAGCGCCCCGCTCGGCCCAAAATCCCAGCATGTCCCGCCAAACTGGCTTTTCGCCGGCGTGTTCCAGTTCAGCCCGTTGACGCTCCGCCAATCGAAGCTATCGGCGGAGACCGGCCGAACCGAGAAGAAAGTGCCCGACGCCAACCACGCAAGCAGCATGAACCTTCCACAACGGGTAATTCCGCAACTGCGCATAACTGATGCTCCAATGGAAAAAGTCGGCAGTAAGAAAGAACGTCCTATTGTGATCGGCAACAACGACGGTACGAAACGCTCGAGAGCACGCCATCAATCGACGCATCCGCTCGCGTCCATCGAAGACGGATGATCGCTGCCTTCACGTAAGGACATCTAATTGATCTGTAATTGAACTCTTGAACGCCGATTCGAAATCCGCTCTCCTTCCGGAAGAGGACTAGGGCGAGGGCTGATAATCGGAAAGAGCTTTGCCATATCATCCGCGTGTTTCCCCAAGCCCCATCCCCAACCCCTCTTCCAAAGGGGGAGGGGACGAGTCTGCAAGAGTCCAACGGTAACTTGGAAGAACACTGACGCCAACGGCGCAGAAGCTATGCCAGATACTACTCCTTGTTTCTTCTCCAGTTGTAAACCAGCAGGCCGATCAACCCAGCGGCCAACAAGGCCAGCGTTCCGGGCTCGGGTACGGGTGACATGGCGGAGGAGGAGGAGGGCAACATGCCGTTGGTCGGCGCCGTTAAGCCGGCGTGCGCGATCCAGAGGTCTCGATCCAGCCCGTCAACCACGCCGTCGTGGTTCGCGTCACCCTGCTGCCACGTTGTGCCACTGAAAGCGTTTGCAAACCAAATGCTCTTGTCTTGACTATCCACTACGCCGTCGAGGTTGAAGTCGCCCGGATACGTGGCCATTACGGTCACCGTTTGCGTCGACGGGTTGTCCAAACACCCCAGCGTCAGTCCGGTCGCCGTGGCCGTCGTGTCCTTGAACTGGCCGACGTCCCAAAGGCCGTTGTCGTAACTGGCGCTTAGCATGCCCTGAATCGTCGTCGCCGGGTCGGCGCCGCCTGCATAGTCAAAAACGATCTTGCCCGCTTGGAGGTCGGCGCCGCCAAGGTTCAATACGCAGTTCTGGGCGCTGGGCGCCAGTTCGAGCGTCCCGCCCGCCACGATCGTTCGACCGGCATAATTGTTCGTCCCCGAGAGATTCAGGCAGTTCGTGCCGTACTTGATCACCCCGCCGCCACCGCCGATATTGCCGCTGAAACTCGTGTCGTCGGAACGGTAGAAGGCCAACGTGCCACTGTTGACGGTCACGGCTCCCGCAATGCTCCCCGACGTGCCGCCGCCGCCGATCTGTAGCGTGCCGCCATTGATAATCGTTCCGCCGCAGTAGGTGTTCGTGCCGGTCAGCGTCAGCGCGTTAGCACCCTGCTTGACGAGGCTGCCCGGACAACCGGAAATGTTGCCGCCGAAAGTCACGTTATCGGAACGCGAGAAGGCCAGCGTGCCGCTGTTGATCGCCACGTTTCCGGCAATGCCCCCCGACGTGCCGCCGGCGCCGATCTGCAACGTGCCGCCGTTGATCGTCGTCCCGCCGCCGTACGTGTTCGATCCGGTCAGCGTCAACGCGTTCGTTCCCTGCTTGACAAGGCTGCCGGCGGCGCCGGAGATGTTGCCGCCGAAACTTACATCGTCGGAGCGGGAGAACGCCAGCGTGCCGCTGCTGATCGCCACGTTTCCAGTAATACTTCCAACGGTGCCGCCGGCGCCGATCTGCAACGTGCCGCCGTTGATCGTCGTCCCGCCGCCGTACGTGTTCGTGGCGGTGAGCGCCAGTGTGCCGGGGCCTTGCTGCGCGAGACTGCCCGACGCCCCCGATATGGTCCCAGCGAAAGTCACGTTATCGGAACGCGCAAAAGCCAGGACGCCGCTGTCGGTAACGTTGCCTTGCAGCGTGCCGGTCGTCCCGCCGCCGCCGATTTGCAGCGTGCCGGCGCTGATCGTCGTGGTGACCGACGCGCCGAGATTGTTGTTGCCGGAAAGTATGAATTTCGACGAGCCGCTCTTCGTCAAATTGATCGGGCCGCTAAGCTGCCCGGCGTACGTCGTGTCGGACGTCGGCGACACGGTCAGCGTGCAGGCTCCCGAGCTGGTCACCAGGTCGGACGCGGGGACAAGGCTCGTGATGCCGGCGATCGACTGCGAATAGCTGTTCAAGTTCAACGTACCGCTGTTAAGCGTAAAGGTGGCCGTACTCGGCAGGTTGGTGGCCTTCGTCGGTGTCAGGGTTCCATTGGTGATCGTTGCGACGCCCGCCCAGGAGTTTGCGCTGCCGCTTAGGACCGTCGTGCCGTTGGAAAACGTCACGCCCGAATTGCCGCTAACGCTGAGGTTGCCCGTCAAGGTAATGGTATTGCTGCTGACGCCGTTGATCGTTAACGCACCGCCGCCCATGCTTCCGCTGATCCCGTTGTTAAGCGTCATCGAACCGCCGGTACTGCGGACCTCGGCCGCGCCGGTGCAACTGACGGTGCCGCTATACGTGCCGCTGCCGGTCATCTGATTCAAAATGCCGCTGCTGCTGATGGTAAACGATCTGGCGGTCGTGCCGGCGTAGTTGACATTGAGTTGCCCGCCGCTGATTGCCACGGCGGCCGTGGCGGTGCCCAGCGCCTGGGCGGTGTTGATAGTCAACTGCCCCTGGTTGACCGCGATAGTGCCGCCGAAATTGGGGTTGGTCACGCTGAGCACGACGGTGCCCTGATCGTTCTTTTGCAGTGCGCCGTTGCCCAAAATCGCGCCGGTGTAGGTGGCGGTCGTGCCGTTGACCGGCGCGAGACTGAGCATACCGGCGCTCACGGTAATCGTGGCGGGGTAATTCGAGGTGGCGCCGCTCAAGGTGAGCGTGCCCGTGCCGGTCTTGATCAGGTTGCCCGGCGCGTCGCCGCCCACGGTGTTGAGGATGCCGCCGCCGTCGATCGGCCCGCCGATGATCGTAGTGCCGGCGCCGTCAATCGTCAAATTGCTGATGATGGTATGGAGCGCGCCGCTGACGTTGAGCGTCTTGCCGCTGGCGGTAGTCCACGTTTGCGGGGCGCCGACCGTCACCGGCACGTTGATCGTGGCGCTCTCGTTCGCCTGGATGCCCCCCGCCGTGACCGTCAACGAGCCGCCGCTGCCGTTGTTCAACGTGTAATTGCCCGTGCCGGTGGTCACGGTGCCGAAGGTCAACTGGTGGGCAATGACGGTGTTAATGATGGAGACGGTTCGATTGCTGGCGCTGTTGTCGAAGGTGGCCCAGGTTTCTTGATTCACCCATCTCGCATTGTCGGAGAAATTATAGTAGCCAGACCCGATTGTGGTCGTCCAGGTCGGGCCGTTCGAGCCGGTGCCGGTCCAGGTCACGGTCTTCATCGCGCCGGTGTAATAGGCGGCGCCGCTAAACGCGTCGATGTCGCTGGCGGCCTGCGGACGGGCCGCATAGTCAACGGCGCCGTAGCCGTCGTTGACGTAGGTCGGCCCGCCGGTGTTCCAGCCCGTCCCCCAACTGTTCTTGATGATCCAATAACCGCCACCGGGGACATTGACGTCATCGTGATAACCGACAATCTGGATCGAGTGGTTGCCGCGATAAGTGCCCGGCGAGGGGATATACCAATCGTTATCCGCCTGCATGAACAAGACCAAAGGGCCGTATGCCTTCAAATCGGCTTTTATCGTAGCTATATCTGTCCCGAGGTGTTGCGTATTGGCGGTGGCCTTCCAGGCGCGGTTTTGCCATCCGGTGGCCAAGGGCCAGTTCGGCGACGTATCCGAGTAAGTGAACGGCAATTCACTTTCCGAAACGACGCCACTGGTGGTCAAGTAGGACATCGCTTTGTCTTGGTAGCCGCTCTCGTCGTTACCGCAGCTTCCGTCGCAGACCATCTGCTGTTCGGAAATATCCGGCTTAAACGTATTGTCGTTTCGGGTAAGCATGTACTTCTCTTCGAGGGCACCGCAGGTGGCGAAGTCCCAGCAAGCCCCGGTCGATTCTTGATCTTTGATCGGCGAGCACCAATTCTGGCCGCTGATGTTCTCCCAATTGAAATCATCTGCGACGGCGCTCTGGGACATTATCCCTCCGGCCACAAGCAGAACCGCGACGAAAGACAAAAGAGATGTGTGAGAAGCCTTCATAAAGACCCTTTCGTATTCCTGATTGGAGGTTCCAACGAGATCACGCAATACGTTCTCCGGAAGATAAAGGGAACAACCGAATACTGCTGCAACCCCGCGAACAAAAAAGAACTCAACTTGCGACTCGAGATAAACGCCGTCGCTCGACTCCATTCCTTAAAGCGCTTCGGCGGGTGCATCCGCACCCGCTACGCAGTGATGGCGCCCGATAACCTCTACCAAGTAATAAAAACTAACAAATCCGTTGAAAAAACACAAGTGCTGGGGAGCACTGATTTTGCGGTTTGCCGATGCAATTGGCATTCGACGGGCTCTTGCCCTCAGCGGGGCACCATCCAGCCCACCTGCTATGGGCGTCTGCGCAACACCGCCCCACCGCGAGCCGTCTCGCCAGCCGGCAACGCGCAGGAAGATCCCCCCTCCCCAACAGTCTGCTTGACCGCCCGGTCGCCCGCCACACCAACGACCATAGTCGGCGGCAGACCGCGATTTATTACTTGAAATCAGTAATAGCGCTTGAAATGAAATGGGGCTAACCGCTCATGGACCGGGCATTTGCCGGCATCCTGATCGCAGCCAGGGAGCAGGCCGCCGTTCCATCTGCGCGAAATCCTCCCCCCACCCCGGATGACAGTCGGACCGTAAACGGTCAGATCTGCCAAACTCAGAGACACCCCTTTGCGGAGCGACTATTTCCCAACCCCGCTACCAATCGAAGAACCCGAGGCTGCGCCCGTCGCTCAAGACAGATTCCAGCGCATAGTCGTTCGCGGATAGTTGCATCAGTGGCATGGGAGTGCTGCTCCCCGTTTGGTCGACCGAGATGCCGCCGACGGCCACGCCGCGGGCTGCATGATAATCGATCCCAGCGCCGTAAATCGAAATCGCCATGCTCGGCCGCGAGAACCAGCGGTCGCCGCCCGCGTTGACGATCAACGTGAAATTGACCGGCGTGCCCGCCGTGCCGTTCGTGCCGATTCCGCTAATCTCAGCCGTCTTGCCGTCGCGGCCGAACACCACGGAAGTAATCGTGGTGCTGGTAAGACTGATCCCGTGCGAACTGTCGGAGTAAGTGACAACGCTGTCGGGCGACTCGCTAAGCGCTCCGGCGCCGTCGAGCGACTGCGTGACGTTGATGTACAACTGCGTGCCGTTTCGCAACGTCACGGGCGCGTCCGCCGTACCGGCCGTTACGCTGCCGACGCCCGCGGCGTTGGCGGCGATAACTTTCTCGTGCAGCGTCCGAGAGGTGCTGGCGGCATAGTTCGAATTGCTCGGCGCGAAGGTGGCGACGACGGTATAGCTTCCGGCGTCCAGAGAGGTGTCGGGCGTAAAGGTTGCCGCGCCGGCGCTATCGAGGGCGACGCTGCCAGTGATCGGCGTGCCCCCGGCGGTGTTGGTTACGGTGAAGCTCACGGTTCCGGCCGGCACGCTGGCCGAATTCTTCGGCAAAACCGAAGCGAAACTGCCGACCATCGCGGTGAAGCTCACGCTCGTGCCGGCCACGCCGGGCTCGCTCGAGGCCACAACCGCGGTAAGGGTCGGCGCCGCCTTGACCGTCTCCGTGACCGCCTTGGACGTGCTGTCCGGCGTCGTCTTGGCCGTGTTGCTCGACGAGAAGTACTCCGCCGTCAGCATGTGCGAGCCGAGTTCCAGAGAATTGACGACATAGGTGACCGTGCCGTGGGTCGATAGGTTGACGTCGCCCAGTTCCGTCGTTCCGTCGAAGAACTCAACGTCGCCGCCGCTGGCACCGGTCACATGGGCCACCAACACGACGGGCGCACCATAGAACGAAGTCTTGGGGAGACTCTGCAACGTGGTGACGATCGCCGGCGGAGTGTCCGTCGGCTTCGCATGGGACGTTGCCACGTGCGGCAGCGGCGAGATCGACAGCAGTTGCCGCGACTCGAGGCATTCGGCACGCAGCAGACGGCCGCCCCGACGCGAGTGGCCCGCGTCGCCGTGGTCTTTCCGACCCTTAGCCAGAGAATAAAGCCTCTCAAACATTACTGCACCGAACATAGTCTGTTCTTCCCTTCAGAATCTGTTTGCCCCAGTCACGGGCAGAAAGTGGTGATCGCCGAAACTGTCGTCGCGGGTAGAGAAGGGCTTTTGCGAGCGCGAAAAGTCGTGCTAAGAATCACAGGCAGGACAAGCATCGCGAAGAACCCTGAGGAAAACCGATTGGCCCATCGGTACGGCGTTCACACCGTTTGCCGTCGTTCAGGTTACTCGCAGGCAACAACTATGTCCAGAAAAAATGTCGCGTCTGCTGAATGAATCCCGAATCGTTGCATCGCAGGATCGCCCCAGTCTATCAGGGTTGACCATCTTCGCGATTCTCTCCGGCGTTTGGGGGAATCCGGCAACGCGCCAAGAGGTCATCGATACGTCGTCGAACGTCGAAACCGCAAAAAGTGTGCCACTGCTTGGCACAAGCAGTGCTGGCGTCGTTCGGCACGGTCGAATAGCGGGCCTATCGACCCTCCAACGCCTCGCCCGCTCCCGGCACCGCTTGTTCCAAGCAGTGGCAAACTCTTGCTCGCCAGTAATCCTTTGCTCTATCCTTTGTCCTTCCACGCGGCGGCGTCTTCGCCATCAAGGCGGAGCGTCAGACACTTGGCGCTGCCGCCGGCTTTGACGAATTCGCTCAAGGGACACTCGACCGGCTCGAATCCGCGGGCGCGAAGTTCCCCGTGCAACGCGGGGCAGCCGGTGTTGGTGACGACCGTCTTGCCGAGCACCACGGCGTTGCAGGCGAAGTGCTCGCTCTCTTCGTCGCTCACCGGAATCAGATCGGCGATGTTCGCCTGCAGCACGTCGCGGGCGTAGGCGTCGAAAGCCGGGGGATAGTAGATCGCCATGCCCGGCGCGATGGGGCAGAAACAGGTGTCGAGATGGTAGTACCGCCCATCGACCAGTTCCAGCGGGATGACTTCGCACTGCATCCACTGGCCCAACTCCTGATGGCCGCGGACGTCGCTGCGGATGCGATAGCCGGCAAAAAGCGTCTTGCCGCAGAACAGGGCGTCGCCCGCCCCTTCGAGATACGTCTCGGATTTCAGCGGGCGGACCTCGAAACCGTGCTCCTCGAACCACTGCCGGTCGTGGGCCTCCTCCTGCTGTCGTTGCGGATGGCGGAACCGGGCAGGAATCGCCAGTGCTGCGGTAGATCAAGCCCGGCGTTGGCCGTGAACACCAGGTCGGGCAGCCCCTTGACGGGCGTCATGCACGAAATCTCCGCCCCATGCGTCTCCAAGATCGCGTGAAGCTCCGTCCATTGGCGCACGGCCAACTCATGGTCGGCCTGCCGGCGGCGGTCCATCCAGGGATTGATCTCGTATTCGATCCCGTAGAACTCGGGCGGACACATCAAAATGCGAGGCGATGCGGTCATGGTGTTTTCAGTTGTAGTAGGCACACGGCGTGTGCCTACTACTTTTTCAGTTGGGTCAATTCCTCCACCAGCACGCGCAGGAACGGGGCCACGTCGGTCACCAGGCCGACCGTTTGGAACGTTCCGCGGTCGGCCAGCTTGATGGCCGTCGAGGGGTTGATGTTGACGCAGACCACGCGCACGTGGGCCGGCAGCAGGTTGCCGACGGCGATCGAGTGCAGCGTCGTGGCGATCATCAGGCAGTACGTTACGCCGTGCAGCTTCTCGCGCATCGCCTTCTGAGCGACGAGCACGTCGGTGATCACATCGGGCAGCGGGCCGTCGTCGCGGATGCTGCCGCAGAGCACGAAATCGGTCCCGTGGCGGATGCACTCGTACATGATGCCCGAGCCGAGGATGCCCTGCTCGACCGCCTGGCGAATGCTGCCGGCGCGGCGAATGCGGTTGATGGCGCGGAGATGATGGGCGTGGCCCGCCTCGGCCGGGTTTCCCTGGTCGAGATACACGCCCAGGCTCGTGCCGAACAGCGACTGCTCGATGTCGTGCGTGGCCAGGGCGTTGCCGGCGAAGAGCACGTCGACGTAGCCCATGCGAATCATCTGCTTGCAGACACTCGCCGCTGCCGGTATGGACGACGGCGGGCCCGGCGACGATCAGCGTCTTGCCGCCCGACTGGTGGTTCTCGGCCAATTCGTGGGCGATTCGGCGGATGGCCAGTTCCTTGGGCTTTTCGGTCGAGACGGCGCTGTTCATAAAGCCGAAAGTTTCGGAGTCGCGCGGCCGCTCTTCGGGAAAGACCCGCACGCCGGCGTGACCCATCACGATCGTCTCTCCGACGCACAACCTCGTTCATCGGCACGCAGCGTGCCGTGCCGCGTCGAAGGGTCGATGACGATGCCGCAGTCCATCTCCTGGTCGTCCACCGGAACCCACTTGCCGCCGAGCCGAACCTCCGTCCGCTGGTTCGTGGTGCTATAAAATCCCTCGGGAAAGGCGCCGGCGATGTCGGCCTCGGCCAAGCGGCAATCGCCGGTGTCGCAGGGCGTAGCCCCATGATCGGCAATCAGCGCCAGCACGTGGTCCAAAAGCTCGGCGTTGTCGGCGCGAATCTCGATCCGCGCGAAGCTCGGGTCGCTGCGAGCCTGCCCGATCTTGATCTCCTTGAAGCGGAAAGTGGCGCCGCTCGACATGATGCAGTCGAGGATTTTCGGCAGGATCAGGCTATCGATAATATGCCCGCGGACCTCCACGTCTTCCACGTGGACTTCCGCCGGCCGCGGCGTACTGGTTTGCGGCATCATGCGTCTCCCGAAAAGAAGCGACCTCTTGGAAAGAATGCTAACTCCGCTGTAGCTTATGCTTCAGCATAACGCCATGGCCGGCAACAATTGCGTTATGCTGAAGCATAACCCACGATTGCCGCCCTCCTGGTCTATTTAGCTCGAAAAGCCCCTTCGAGCAAGTCCGCATCGAACCAGGGCAGGCTGCCGGAACGAGGCGCCACACATTCTAGAGATTTGTGCATTCACCACAAGAGGGAATGGTAAGCGAATTAGCGCGTGGGTGCGACCTGCTGCGTTGCGTACAGTTTCACCGGGCCGAGCAGTCCCGACTCTTGCAACGGGGAATCCTTTCGCCAGACGCGATACGTGGCAAAAGTGTGTCGGCCGGCGGGGCTGGGCTTGCCCTCCAGCAGCCACTTCGGCCAGGAACGGAGTTGGCCGTCGGGATCGCGGTCGCAATCCGCAGGGAGTCGCTCGTCGCCGATCATGCGGTTGACCCAGAGGTTCGTCACTTGGACTTCCAGCAGATTCTCGGCCGCCCGCAACGCTTTCGTCGCATCGACGCGGAACGGCGCGTTCCAAAGGATGCCGAGATCGTGCCCGTTGAGGCTCACGCGAGCGATTACTGCCACCTTGCCCAAATCGAGATAGATCGACCGGCCGGCGGGCAATGCTTCGGCGGAGAGGGTGAAGGCTTTTCGGTATGTGGCCGTGCCGGAGAAATACTTGACCCCCGAGTCGGCGTGATCGCTCCAAGAGATTAGCTTGTCGAGCGTGATGCTCGCCGGGGCGCCGCTGTCAGCCGGAAAATGCACTTCCCACGGGCCGTCGATTTGCCGGGCAGCGGGAATGTCATCCACCTTGCACCGTAACGTCCGACCGGAAGCCGTCTTCAGTTCGTAGCGTCCGTCTTGCCACGCTTCGAGCGAGAGCTTTCCGTCGGCGGCGATTTTCACGTCGGCGATCGGCATCGGATCGATCACATCGCCGAGACAGATCGATTGGCCATCCAAGACGGTCGCATTGTGCGGCCGGCCGTTGACAGTGTAATCGACGGCGAGCGTTTTCATCGTCTGCGGAGCCGGATCGTCGCCTTCGCCGAGCCGCCACGCCTCAAAACGCCGCTCGCCGCCATCAACAACGGCCTGAACCTTCGCGGTCACGTCGCGGGTTCTGCCCGGATCGCCCAAGACGCCATATAACGCCTTGTTTACCACGATCTTGGTGGTATCCGGTGTCATGGCGAAGACGTCTTTACCATTTCGCCTTACAGAGACGACCGGATCGGGCGTGGGCTGCGTTGCCTTCTTGCCGGGGCCAAAAACGACGAACACCGACTCATGCGGCTCGAGTCGCAGCGGAACGCCGGCGACAGTGTCCAATCGCGTGTGGTCGTTGAGTTGCTCGCCGCCTTTGGTTAGCAATTGCCCCAGCTCAGGATGCCCGTCGGGGGCACGATACAAGTAGCAGAATCGTCCCTGGACCGCGATCGGCTCGGTGTGCCCGGTTTGCGGCCGCCACAACTCGGCGCTCCATTTGGGCACGCGAAAGCCGCATGTCCCCTGCACCACGCCGTCGATCTTGTTGGCCACGAAGTAGATTTCCGTGCCGTCGTCGGTGCGGCGATGCGTGTAGCGCAGCTTGCCCTTGAACGATGGATCGCAAAAGAAGTCCGGCGGCACGTTCATGGCGGCCAGGGTCTTCTCCGGCGTGGAGCCCCAGACCACGCGACCCTTGCCGAGACGGTGTTCGCCGCTTCCGTCGCTTCCCGCGTTCTTCCCCCACAGCTCGTCGGCCAACCGCGTCACCTCCCGGTCACAGTCGGGGAAGTTGACCAGGCTCGGCGACTTCAGCGGCCGCGTGCCGAGCACGGTGGCCCCGGCTTCGACCAGTTCTTCGATGTGCCGCAGCAACTCGGGCGTCATGGTTTCGACCTTCGGCAGCGGGCTCGGCGTGTAGACGTAGTTGCCTTCGATGTGCAACACCGGCTGGCCGTTGGCGTTGTAGCTCGGCAGGACCAGCAATCGGTAATGCACGCCCGAGGGCAGCACCACCTCCCCGTCTTTTACCGTGGCACCGCACAACAGTTCCGCCGGGCAGCCGTCGTAGTTGTATGCGGGCCGATCGGGAATCAAGCCGCATTCGGCGACGGGAATCGGGGCGACGAATCGATGCGGGGCCCCCTCCGCCTCCAGGAAGCACACGTCGGCCACCGGTCGCCCTTGGCGGAGCATCTGCTGGCAGCGAGCTACGTATTGGTGCCACGGCTTCGACTGCTCCCACCACGTCAGCGAACGATGAAACACGGTTCCGATGAACAGGAACGAAACGCCGGGCACTCGGTCCAGCCAAGGCTGCATGATCCATTCGCTGAAGCAATAGCGATTCACCCCGGCACAGAATGCCCAATCGCCCAAGGGCTTGAGCGTGGCCGGATGGTCGAGGAAATCGCCGTGCCAGTTGGTGAACGCCTCGGCGGCGACGATGGGCCGGCCGTAGACGTGGGCGGCGGACGACACTTCATCGACGATGTCGCACAGCGGCATGCCCGTATAGCAGCCGCGCTGCCAAAACTCGCACATCGGCTCGTCCGCCGCCCCGATGAAGCGGAGATCGTCGCACGTCCCATCGTATCCTTCGATCGAAAGCCGAAGTCCCTTTTGATGCGCAAGCTGTTTCAAATGCCCGGCGTAGTTTTCCAAGAGCATCTCGCAGACCGTCTCGCGGAAATCCCAGAGGAATCGCTCGGATGCTTCCAGACTATCGACCACCAGCCCGTTGAGCGTCGGCAGATAGGGCAACAGATCGTAACCGCGGCGGCGGCGAAACTCCTCGCGGAAACCATCGGTCCAATTGCCCGAGCCGGCTTCCCAACTGTCGATGTGCGTCGAGACGATGGTCTTGTTGGCGTGCGGCCCGACGTCGGCCAGCAACTTCCCGACCATGTGCGCGAACTGGGTCTCGATGGCCGCCTTGCTGAGCTTGTCGCATTCCCAGCCGTTGGCTTCAGCCTGCGCCGACCGCGTGACGCCGCCGGCCAACGTGTGCCCGATCCGCAGCACGAGCCAGCAGCCGGCCGGCGCGTCCCATTTCAGTTGTCCGTGCGAATCCATCCGCTCAGTAATGTCATGGACCTTGGCCGACGCGATGCACTGCGCCGCCGGGACAGCCGGCCAATGCGGGTTCGTGGCAATCTCTCGCGGCCACGGCACGCAGCCAGCGAAATCCTGACCGCCTGCAAATGATTTGGTCGAGTTAAAGTTTTCGATGCGGCGGACTTGGCCGTCCGCACCGGCCACTGGGGCGGGGCAGGCCAACGCAACGATGTCGCGATAGAAGTTGCCGGCCGTGGGCGGTTGGGCCAACGCCGCATCGATGTGCGCCGGTCCTTGGACGGTCGTTTCCGAGATGACGACTTTTTGGGCCGCCTGTTCCGGTTTGATCCACGGCCCGCCGCTTCCGGCCCAGCCGGGATCGTTGTTCAGGTTGATTTTGAGTCCCAGCCGGTCGGCCTCCGATACCATGTGTTGGAACATCGCCCGCCAGGATGCGGACATGAAGCGATGTGGTCCCACCGGATTGCCCATAGCACCGTCCATGAACAGCAAACCGCCGATACCCGCTCGCCGCATGGCCTCGAGATCGGCGGTGATGCCTTCGCGCGTGACGTTGCCTTCGAGCCAGAAGCAATAGACCCACGGTCGCGCCGAGTCGGGCGGACGGCGGAATTGCTCGGCCAGCCCGGCGCCGTCGGCGGCAGTTGCGCCGGACCAGGAGAGTATGCAAAACAAAACTGTAAGACCGAACATTCTCATGAACGCGATCCGATTCTTCCGAGTTTGTGTGAACTTGAGACAAAACAGCACACGCGGCACGGTCATTCTACCAAGGCAACAGTGTGGCTTCCACATCGTGGTGTGAAATCGCGGTATTCTCTTCCCCCCGCGACCGCAGTCGCGGGGCGTTGTGACGATGTTGCTTTTGTGACTGTTGGCGGATCATTCCGTTGTCGAATCGCGGCAGCCGTTATTACTATTACAACCAGCCAGCTTGTCGGTCGTGCTGCGACTTTGTATCATGAACCATAGTCAGGTTGGATGAGTTATTCCTCGCCTTGATTTCCCGCCTTCATTTCCTTTCCAGGGAGAGCTGACCCATGAACGCCCGGATCATCCGCGTGCTCTGCGTAGCATTCACGCTTGTGCTGCTCGCCACCGCTCAGCTTCGGGCCGAGGAGCAACCGAAGCCTTGGCTGAAGCCGGATCCAGCGGCGCTGCGGCATTGGCAGGAGATGCGTTTCGGCATGTTCATCCATTGGGGGCCGGTCAGCCTCACCGGTCGCGAGATCGGCTGGTCGCGCGGCGCGGAAACGCCGATCGAGGTATACGACAATCTCTACAAGCGATTCGACCCGACGAAATTCAACGCCGACCAGTGGGTTGCGGCGGCCAAGTCGGCGGGCATGAAGTACATCGTGCTGACGACGAAGCACCACGACGGTTTCTGCCTGTGGGATACGAAGTACACCGACTACAACATCATGCACAGCCCCTTCAAAAGGGACGTGGTGAAAGAATTGTCGGACGCCTGCAAGAGGCAGGGCATCGCCTTCGGCACGTATTACTCGACCTGCGATTGGCATCATCCGGATTTCCCTTTGACCAGTCCCGGCGGCCAGAAGAAGCGGGAAAAGTCCGATCTGGACGCCTACAATCGCTACTTGCTCGGCCAGATCGAGGAACTGATTACGAAGTACGGGCCGCTGGTGACGATTTGGAGCGACGTGCCGCAGATGTTTCAAGGCCGCGGCGTCAAGACGATCAAGCTGGCCCGCACGCTGCAACCGAGCATCCTCATGAATAATCGCACCGGCGACGGCGGCGATTACGATACGCCCGAGCAAGAGGTCGGCGCCTTCCGCATGGATCGCCCCTGGGAGTCGTGCATGACGATCTCGGCGCACGATCAATGGGCGTGGGGTGGGCCGAAAGACGGCGTGAAATCGCTGGCCGATTGCATACAGATGCTGGTCCGCTGCGCCGGCGGCGACGGAAACATGTTGCTGAACATCGGCCCGGAACCGACCGGAGCCATTGAAAAGTGTCAGATCGATCGGTTGAAGGAGATCGGGGCTTGGATGGCCAAGTACGGCGAGAGCATCTACGGCACGCGCGGCGGGCCCTACAAGCCGAACAAGTACCTTGCCTGCACCCGCAAGGGCGAGACGGTCTACCTGCATGTCCTCGCCTGGCCCGAGGAAGTGTTGAGGCTTCCGGCGCTGCCAGCGAAGGTCGTCGAGAGCCGTCTTCTTACTGGCGGCGACGTGAAGGTCAACCAGACCGACGACGGCATCGAGATCTCCATACCGAAGGCCGACCGACAGCCGATCGACACCATCGTTGTGCTTCGCCTCGAAAAGCCGGCGATCGACATCGCCCCCATCGCCGTTTCGAGTCGCGGGCATTCCTTGACCTCGGGAAAGAAGGCCACTGCATCGAACGTCTATCGCGACGAGGAGGCATTTTCCGCGAAGATGGCGATAGACGACGACGACACGACGCGTTGGGCCACCGACGCTGACGTAAGCAACTGCTGGCTGGAGGTGGACCTCGGCGAGCCGGAGACGTTCAACCGCGCCGTAATCGACGAGTGCGTCGACTACGGCGTTCGCGTCAAGGCCTTTCAGTTGCAGTGCCGGAAGGACGGCGACTGGGTGACGTTCTTCAAAGGCGCGACGCTAGGCAAGGATCACGAGGTGAAGTTCGATGCCGTCACTGCACGGCACGTTCGCCTCAATATCGAGGGAAGCGGCGGCCCGACGATCAACGAATTTCAGTTGTTTCCGCCTGCAAAGCGCACGGCGTTGCATTGACTCTTCTTTCTCTGTTGCATCTTCCCTAGGAGCGAACGATGACGCAAAACAGCACCCGACGGCAGTTTCTGAAAACGAGCGGAGCATTGGGAATAGGGCTGGGTCTAATGACTGGAGGCCGGCCGTTGCTGGCCGCCGGCGAGCTGTTGACGAAGACCAAGGGCGCCCCCCACGCCGAAGCGCTCGGCTGGCATCTGGGCTGTGCGTCCTATTGCTTCCGACTCTTCACGTTGTTCGAGGCCATCGAAAAAACCGCATCCTTGGGGCTGAAGTACATCGACCTTTCCGTCGGCCAGAAGCTCGGCGGGAAGTTCGGCGACGTCGCCGTCCAACCGGGAATGGCCAAGGAGTACGGGGTCGCTCTGAAAAAGAAGCTCGCCGATCACGGCCTCATCCCGGCGAATTACGCCTCGATGGAATACCCGAAAAACGAGGACGGATGGCGGAAATGGTTCGCTTGGCTGAAGGAATTGGGCATCGGCACCTTCATCACCGAGCCGGCCGAAGAGGACGTGCCCATGATCGACAGGCTCTGCAACGAGTACAAGATCCGCCTGGCCATTCACGATCATCCGAAGCCGTCGCACTACTGGAATCCCGAGACCGTCGCTCGCGTTATAAAGAACTGCAGCCACCGCGTCGGGGCCTGCGCGACAC
Organism: uncultured Planctomycetia bacterium; assembly: GCA_963719005.1. GTDB lineage: Bacteria > Planctomycetota > Planctomycetia > Pirellulales > Thermoguttaceae. Next base: position 211,278 of record CAVRAR010000003.1, on the reverse strand, counting down.
GGGCCACTGGAAGCGATCGGGCTTCGATCCGGTCGAATGCATGAAGAAGCTGGAAGGCCGCATCATCACGTTCCATTTCAAAGACGTAAAGAAAGAGGGCAACGGCTACCACGACGTGCCGTGGGGCACGGGCGACTGCAACGTGCGAGGGATGCTCGAAGAGGCCTGGCGGCAGCAATTCAAGGGGGTCTTCTCCTTCGAGTACGAATACCATTGGGAGAACTCGCTCCCCGAGATTGCCCAGAGCGTCGAGTATTTCGACAAAGTCGCCGCCGAGATTGCCGCCCGGTCCGCTCCGGCGACCCGGCGAAGGCGGCGGCCAAGGACGCAGAGTTGACCGAAGAGGCGAAGTAGTTTCTGGCCGGCTAACAAGCCGCTTGCGACTTCGCACGCGCCGCCAACGGGCCGGCTACTTCTTCTCTTGCCGATCCGCACCGGCGACGCCGCGAGTGTAGGCTCGCATCTGCTCGTCCCAATCGGGCGGCGGGGTGGAATTGCGGGCGTCGCGAAGGTTATCGGGCTTGTCCGACGCCACGCCGCCGTGGCGCAGCTCGGTGCCGCGCGGCCGCAGACCAAGACTGCGAAGGGCGTCGTTAAAATCCTTCCGCGCTGCATCGCCCTGTGGTCCCGCTTCCGCCGCCAGGCGCTTCATCTCTTCCCATCTATCGATAAACCGCCGGGCGTCTTCCTTCGTCCAGCCGAGTCGATCCAGCAGGGCGGGCTTCTCCTTGGCCAACTGATCGCGCAGATGCTCCAACGCCAGTTCCGTCTGCCGCCGGGCGTAATCGAGATTCGCTTCGTCCGGGGGCGTCTCGACGGACTCGGAACTGCCCGGGCCTGTTGTCGGGCCGGTGCCGCCGCCGGGAGTTGAACCGCCGTTGTTCGGCGCGCCGGGGTTTTCGGCGGCGCTGTTGCCGGGCTTTCCGCCGTCGGCCGGCTTCTGCTGAGGCGAACCGGCAGCGGTCTGCTCGCCCGGCTTGGCCTGACCGTTGGCATTGGAGCCCTTTTCGCCGTCCCTGCCGCTGCCCTCCGCGGCGGCCTTGCTGCCGCCGGTGGGAGCCTTCGATGCGGTTTTGTCGCCAGCCTTGTCGCCGGTTTGGCCATTGCCCGGCTCCTTGGTCTTCGAGCCGCCGTTATTGGACGCGGTGTGTGAGCCTGAACTGCCCGTGCCCTGCTTGTTGGCCTGTTGACCGCCGCCTTTGGCGGCACCGCCAGATTTGTCGCCGCCGGTATCGCTCTTGGAATCCGATTGATGTTCGCTCGTGCTGGGCGATTGGGGTTCCTTGTTCTCTTTCTTGTCGTTTGCGTTGCCCGATTCTCCGGGTTTCTTCGCTCGATCCTGATTCGTGCCTTGTGGCTTCGGGGGAGGTCCGCCGCCGGAATTCTCGCCCGCTCCCGGCGATTGCTTCTGGTCGGGTGTAGCCTGGGCGGATTCCGACGGCCGCTTCTGATCCTTCTTGTTCTCCTCGTGCGGATTGTCGGCCCTCTCCCCTACGTCGCCCTTCTGGGCGTCACCCTTTTGATTCTCGGCCTGTTGGTTGCCGTCGCCCTTCTGGTTCTCGCCCTTCTGAGCGTCACCCTTTTGATTCTCGGCCTGTTGGTTGCCGTCGCCCTTCTGGTTCTCGCCCTTCTGAGCGTCACCCTTTTGATTCTCGGCCTGTTGGTTGCCGTCGCCCTTCTGGTTCTCGCCCTTCTGAGCGTCACCCTTTTGATTCTCGGCCTGTTGGTTGCCGTCACCCTTCTGGTTCTCGCCCTTCTGGGCATCGCCCTTTTGATTCTCGGCCTGTTGGTTGCCGTCGCCCTTCTGGTTCTCGCCCTTCTGGGCATCGCCCTTTTGATTCTCGGCCTGTTGGTTGCCGTCGCCCTTCTGGTTCTCGCCCTTCTGAGCGTCACCCTTTTGATTCTCGGCCTGTTGGTTGCCGTCGCCCTTCTGGTTCTCGCCCTTCTGAGCGTCACCCTTCTGAGCATCGCCCTTTTGATTCTCGGCCTGTTGGTCGCCGTTGCCCTTTTGGCTGTCACCCTTCTGGGCGTCTTTCTTGTTTTCGCCCTTTTGATTTTTCTGCTGCTGCCGCTGCTGTTCCTGTTCGAGATCCTTGAGGGTCTTTTCAATCACATCGCCCGGATCGTTGGGATCGGTTCGCTCGTCGCGATTATCGGCGTCTTGATCCGCCTTTTGATGCTGATCGCCGCCGTTTTTCGCGCCGGGCGATTTTTCGTTGTTCTTTTTGCTATTCTTCTCGCTGCCCTTTTCGCCATTATTGTCATCCTTCTTCTGGTCGGTTTTGTCGGCGGACTCGCCGTTCTTATCGTCCGCGACTTTGTCGTCGGCGGACTTGCTGTCTTTGTTGGCGTTCTTCTTCTGCTCGGTCTGAGGCTGATCGTCCTTGGCCGCGCCGGGTTTGTCTTGCTGGTCTTGCGGCGGTTGCGTACCGGGCGCGACGACGACGAATGAGTGCTTTTCGGTGGCTGAGCGGTTGGCCTCGGGCTCGCGGTTGTCTTCGGCTTCAGCCCAATACTCGACGCGGTCGCCGGCTTTCAGGCCGAGCTTTAGGGGCTCAAAGGAGTACGTCCCCAGGAACTCGCCCGGCCAGGGTTTCGCCGGACGCTTCTTCTCCAGCAGCGGGGCGATCGACAGGCTTCGGCTGTCATGCACAGCTCGCACAGTCACAGATCGCAGCGCGAAGTCGGGATCTTCGGCTCGCACCCTGATCGGCAGCTTTCCATTCTCGGCCACCTGCGCGTCTTCCGGGGGCGGGTCGAGCAGTTGCACGTCGGGCGACAGGTCGCGACTCACGTCGATGTGATGCCGGATCGGCTGGGGATTCGGCTGGCTCTCGATATTCTCGAAGCGAACCTGGTAGGAATCGTACTCGGGGTGCGAAGGATCGCCGGGCATCAGCCGCAACGTAATATGGCCGCTGGCAGATCGGCCGTCCGTAGTCATGCGGGGGCCGGGCGGCCGGTGCAGCCGAGGTCGATTTCGGCCGAGCCGGACCTGATCTCCGTGTTGGCCGTGGCGTGCAGCGTGACTTCGGTTCCATCGATCGCATTCAGGTTGCCGTCCTGTTTGACCGTGCGATCGGCCCGCTCGGTATAGGGCGGATAGTGGTAAGTAACGCTATCGACGGCGATAGCCGGCGCAGTTTCGACGCGGATGTGATAGCAGGGGCTGCGGCAATCGCCGGCGGCCAAGAAGTACTCGCAATCCTGTTGAAAGCTGAGATTGCCCGGCGGGAAATGGCAACGGTAATAGAGGCCGTCTTCGGCGAGCTTCATGCCAATTGTCTGATCGACAATTTGCCCGTCGGCGGTGCTATAAACCAACAGCAGCGGCTCGTTCTGCCGCAAGCCGGTGACCATGGCCGAAACGTCGATCGAATCGCCGTAAAAGACCGTTCTGTCGCCGGGCTGCACGTCGCGAATCATCACCCGCGTGGGCGCGTCGATTGTCGACCACGGAAGCAGGATTCGCGCGGCCGACGAAAGCGGGCTTTTTGGCGACACCAGCAGATAGAGGAAAAACATCGCCACCGCGATTGCCAGCACCCACACCAGGTGCAGCAGATGAGTCCGATCGACCGCCACCTCGATGCTGACCCTCGACAGGTCGGCCGCGGCGCGCGACTCCATCCCGCGATAAAACGGCGCCGCCACTTCCGCGCGCCGACCGCGGAGCAACAGGAAATTGATGAGGCTATTCTTGAGCGTATGCTCGCTCTCCTCGATCGTGGCGGCCGCGAAGAGCGGATTGATGCGATGCAGCATTGAAGGCAGCAGCAGGCAGACCGAGTAGGCAACCGTTCCCGCGACCAGTCCGAACCAAAGCAGCAGCCGCGCCCAAACCGGAAGGCCGCCGGCCACCAGCCAATGGTCGGCCAGCGAGGCTGCGAACAGATAAACAAGCACGCCGATCCCCAGCCCGACCAATCTGCTGGCCAGATCGATCGTTTTGACCTGGCGTCGCGTCTGCCGCAGCCGTTGATCGATCACGCCTTCGTAGTCGGGCGGCGTGACGACCGGCGTCTGAGGCGGCATTGGAGGTGGGGTGGCTATTCCGCTCGACATAGGGGTAAGCTCCGAAGCGGTGGTCCTACCTCTCTCATTATAGACGCAACCAAGCCGACCCGGTTCCCTTTTCCACCGAGATTTTCGGAGAACGGTGGGGCAGACATTCTTGTCTGCCCTATCTGCCCCAATTTGCCCGGTTTCTTGGCAGACAAGAATGTCTGCCCCACCGGTCAAGACCAAAGGTTATCCCGGCGGCCAACGGAACTTGCGGCCGGCCAGCATGTGGAAATGGATGTGCATGACCTCCTGGCCGGCGTCGCGGCCGCAGTTGGTCACCACGCGATATCCGTCCGTAAGCCCCAACTTGGCGGCGATGGCACGCATGGCGACAAACAAATGGCCCAAAATCACCTCGTCTTCGGGGCTCGCGTCGTCGACCGAGGCGATCTCCTTCTTCGGAATCACGATCAGATGCGTCGGCGCGGCCGGGTGGATGTCCTCGAACGCCAGACAGTGCTCGTCCTCGTAGACGATCTTGGCGGGAATCTCCCGGTCGATGATTCGCTTGAAAATCGTTTTTTCGGCCATAGCGGAAAACCCTCCTTGGGCGTAGTATAGCAGGGTTCGCCTTGACGGCAACCGGGGACTTCCGCCATGCAGATTCAACGCTCCACCACGGACCCGTCGCGACCGCTGCTCGGCGTGTGTGTGATGGTCACTCGCCCGGGCGATGGTCCCGAGCCGCTGGCCGAACGGCTGCGGGCGTTGGGGGCCGAAGTGATCGTGCAGCCGGCGATTCGTATTTCGCCCCCGGACGATTGGCAGCCCGTTGACGAGGCACTGGCTCGATTGGACGAGTACGACTGGCTGGTGTTTTCGAGCGCCAACGGCGTCCGCTTCCTCTTTGATCGTCTCGGACCGCGTGCGATCCGCTCTCCGAAGCTGGCGGCGATGGGACCGGGCACGGCCGAGGAGTTGGCCCGATACGGCCGCCAAGCCGATCTTGTGCCCGAACAGTTTCGAGCGGAATCGCTGGCCGAGGCATTGGCGAGCCATGCCGCCGGACAGCGCTTTCTTCTGGCCCGGGCGAGCCGTGGCCGCGAAGTGCTGGCCGAGCGATTGGCCGCCGCCGGCGCCGTCGTCGAGCAGGTGGTGGTCTACAACAGCACCGACGTCGAGCGTCCCAGTACCGAGGCGGCGGCGCTGCTTCACGCCGGCAAGATCGATTGGATTACGGTCACCAGTTCGGCCATTGCCCGATCGCTGGCCAGACTCTTTGGCGACGAGTTGCGACGCGCCAAGCTGGCGAGCATCAGTCCGATCACCAGCGGCGTTCTGCGGGAGCTTGGCTACGAGCCGGCGGCGGAAGCGACGGAGTACACGTTGGCCGGACTCACGGCTGCGATCGTCGAGCAGCGCGTAGGCGGTATCTTCAATTCCACGCCGATCGGCAACAGTTCGGGATCGGAAAGCACGTTGCGGTTCGCGTCGAAAATCTCGCCGGCGCGAGCGGGCGATCCCAGATAACGCTGGGCCAACGCGGCCAGTGTGTCGCCGTCGACAATCGTGTGCGTGCGCGTCTCGTTGGCGGGCAGCATCAGGTCGATCGAAACGCCGCGACGCGACTCGGATGGGCGATCGGTCTCGGGATACCTTGCCGCCAGCGGCGGAGGCGACTTCTCGCCATCAAGAGGCTTCACCAACGTCGCAGGCCGCCGGGAGATCGACGTCGCTTGTGCCTGACGATCGCTCAGGGCATTGTCGTCTCCGGAGTGGATGAGTAGCGGTGCTGCGGCGGGGGGGGCGGCTGAAGTCGCCACCGGCGGCCCGCCTCGGAACAACATCGCCGCACAGACTCCTGCTAGAAGAACGCAAAGGGCCATCGCGGTTTTCACGGCCGGATCCATCATGGTCTTTGTATCGACGCGAGGCCGGGCCGGTCGGAAGCGATTCTCGGCCCACAAGACTAGTTGTGGCCGGGCGTGGTCGGCTCCTGCCGAGTGTGGCGAACATGCCGCATTTTCGATGCGTAGAAAAGGATGGAGGGACGATCGCAGCGCGGTCACGGACAAACCCTCGCCGTTTCCGCGACCACTTCGCGGCGATTGTTCACCCATGCGTTACTTCGGGTGCGTCGAACCCTCCCGCACCCGCGCAAAAAAAGCCCACGGGTCGCAGGATCCGTGGGCTTCTGTTTATCGTAGATGCGGCGTCCCGCCGCGTTTTTCAGCACGGTGGGGCAGACATTCCTGTTTGCCGCGAGCAATGCGGCACTTATGGCAGACAAGAATGTCTGCCCCGCCGAACACGTGGCGTTCAGTCGATCAGCTTTCCATCGGGCCTCGAGCAACTTCCGGGTGCGAAGCCCTACGACCGAAAAGACTATGTACAGCACAAAGCCGACCACGAATGCAGTTACCGGCGGCACGGGGATGTAGTCCTGATAGTCGGCCAAGTGGGGGAAGGTCTTGCTGGCCCAATCCCACCTCAGCAGCAACGGCACCACGAGGTTGAACGCGCCGACCACGAACCCGACAATCCAGGAGATCCAGCCCGCCGGGTTGAAACTCGCCCTGGGGCCGGACCATTTTCGCCCGGCAAGCAGGAAATCGGCCAGCATCGCGCCGCAAACGGGCCCGAACGAAGCTCCAATCACCACGAAGACGCTAATCACGTTGGTAGTCAAACCGCGTGACCGCCAGCAAAACGGCCGCCAACGCGCCGACGCCGACGGAAATCAGCGTGGGAACCTTCGGCATCGTCGTCTTGAAGCTGTTGGCGGCGATCAGCGACGAAAAACACGCCGCCGGGAACGAGGAAATCGCCAAAGCGATCATCGTGATATTGGCGATCATCTCGCCCGCGCGGCGCCGAACTTGGTCTGCAGAATGTCGGACATCAACTCCACCGGGTTGTAGTTGCCGACATGCGTTTTTTGCACCATGTCGCCGCCGTACGCGCCGGCGACGATCAGGATCGTGACTTCGCCTGCCAACACGGTGGGCAGCAGAATGCCGGTGATTCCGCCGATGTGGACGTCGTTGTCGTTGCGGCAATTCGAGGCGATGTCGGTGCCCGCTGCTCCGGCCGTGGCGAAAAAGCCGACGACGTAAACGCAGAGGATCGCCACGACCTCCCAACTTGTCATCAGCCCCGAGCTCACGTCGATGACTTTCGAGTCGGCGGGGATGTTGGCGTATAGTTTTTCGATGGCAAAGTCGCCAAGGCCGCCGGCCGTCAGGGCCAACAGACCCAGCAGCACAACGACGGGAATCAGAGGGAGGTACGTCGCCACGCGAGCGACATATCGGATGCCTTTGACGCCGACGAACGCCGCCACGATGATGAATGCCGTGGCGATGACTGCCGTGCGGCCAGCCGGGCACCGGCTGCGTGGTGTCAGCCGACGAAGCACTTGCAGAGGATCCCGGCGACGGCCGCCGCGTTGACGGCCAGCCAGCCGAATTGCAGTATGCCCATCAGAAACCCCGGCATGTATCGCCCGCCGCTTGCCCCGTAGGTCGAGGTGCCGACGACGTAAAGCGGCAAGCCGGTTCGCATTCCGAGCAAAGCCGGGCGCCAGGTAGAAGAGGAAGTGGCAGATCGACTGCGGCGATTGTCAGGCCGAGGAACGCCGGCCAATACCCGTGGGAAAGCACTCCGGCCGGGCGGCCATGCTCGTTCACTCCCGCATTGACGATGACCTGCCAGAACACGAACCAGAGCATGATTCCGATGTAGGTCGGCATCACGGTCTTGTACCACGGCGCGCGGTTGGCTGCCGGCACCGGTTTCGCCGCGGCCAGATAGGATGGCAGACTTGACATGACTTCCCTCCTAATGCGTGGTAATGGGGCGTCTTGCAGAGGTTTGGTTAGAAAGTATACAAGCTGCCCGAATTGAAGTAAATCATGAGTCAGCGTAAACGGTTCGATGCGGCCGATCGCCGCCGCGCATCGCCGACATAGTCGAAAAACTTACCTTGACCGCCAAAGGCTTCCCAGGGTAACATATTTCACCCATTTTCTCAAGGATGCAGGGGGCGACTTTCGTTTGTAGCACCGGCTTTAGCCGGTTGCAGCGCGACCGGCTGAAGCCGGTGCTACGGACCGGTTGCCTTCTACACAGGGGTGCGTATGAAACAACCCTCGTGGCGGCGACTGGCGGTGCTGTTGGTTCTCGCCTTCCTCCTTCGCCTTGCGGCAGGATGGGTGTGGCAGTCGCGGCTCGGCGACAACTTTGCGATGGGCGATACCGAGAGCTATTGGCGCCTCGGCAAGGCCATCGCTCGGGGCGAGCCATACGAATTCGGCGAGAGCCACGCTCGCGTCTTCCGCACGCCGGGCTATCCCATGCTGCTGGCACCGATTTTTTGGGTAACCGACGACCACCGAACGGCTGTGCTCCTCGCCCGCGCCGAGGCCGCACTGTTGGCAACGCTGGCAGTATTGGGGGTCTGGGGGCTTACGAGGCTGCTGTTCGACGACCGTGCGGCGTTCCTGGCAGCAGTTCTGGCGACGTTCTACCCGGGTGCCATTGTCTCAGGGGTGTTGATCCTCAGCGAGGCTCCCTTTTGCCCGTTGATCTTGCTGCAACTGGTGCTATGGGTTCTCGCCTGGAACGCCCCGACGACCGGTCGGAGGACGGCTCTGCGGCTTGGCCGGCGGCCTGGCGGCCGGGGCGGCAACGCTGATGCGGCCGAGTTGGCTCCTGTTCACCCCGTTTGCCGCGGGCGTGGGGATGCTGTTGGGGCTGATTTCGGGCAAACGAGAACGACGAATTCACTCGCCATCTCGCCGTCACGTCTTGGATGCTTCTGGGGCTTGTTGTGGCGATGCTCCCGTGGTGGATTCGCAACGCCTGCGTCACGGGTCGCTTCGTTCCCACCACGCTCCAGGTCGGCGCCAGTCTGTACGACGGCCTGAATCCCCACGCCACAGGCGCCAGCAACATGGATTTCGTCGAGCGCTTCGAGGCGGAGGAACTGCAGGCCGAAAAGCAGTCGCCGGCCCATCGTGGAGAATCGCTCGAAGTACGGCTTGATCGCCGCATGCGCGACGACGCGCTGGCCTGGGCCCGGGCAAATCCGGGCAGGGCGCTGCAACTGGCGGGGGTGAAGTTCCTGCGGATGTGGAACGTCTGGCCCAACGAGCCGCGGCTTTCCGCCAGTTGGCTCGTCTGCTTGGCGGTGTTTTTCACGTATACGCCGTTGCTCATTCTTGCCATAATGGGGGCGTGGCGAACCGTCGGCCGAGGCTGGCCGTATATTCTCTGCTGCCTGCCGGCCGTGTACCTGACGTTGTTGCACGTCGTGTTTGTCAGTTCGATCCGCTATCGCGACCCCGCCATGCTGGCACTGCTGGCGCTGGCGGCGGGAGGAGGACTGAGGAGGAAGAATTGCTGATTGTTGATGGCTGAATTCTGATTGCCAAAAGATGAGAGATGGAGAGAGGTGGAAGTTCCACCGAATCCGCCAACCCGCTTGCGGTTTCGCACCGCCAACCATCCACTATCCACTATCCACTAATCGCTATCCACTAATCACCAATCACCGCTTCGCCATGGAGGGCCTGTCTCATTTTCGCGCGTGCGATCAACTGCTGCTGGTTTGGCTTCAAGTGGGCCATCGTGCTGGCGGTCGTCGCCGGCGCGGTGGCCGCGTTCTGCTTGTACCGCCAGATCAACGACCAGATTCGCCGCCGGGTTGAAACCAAGCTCGCGCAGCACTACAAAGACCTGAAGGTTAGCATTCGCTCCGCGCAACTCGTGGAAGGGAAGGGCATCAAGGTCTACGATCTCTCGATCAGCGATCCCAACGTCGAGGGACCGGCGGCCGAATTGCTGCACGTCGAGGAAGCGCTGTTCGAGTGTCCGACCGATTGGAAGGAGCTCATCAAGGGCGATCCGCCGATCCAGCGGGTGACGATCCGCCGGCCGACGATTCGCGTTACCCGGCGATCCGACGGCACGTGGAACCTCAACGCCTTGTTGCCGCCGCCCCATTTCGGCAACACCGTGCCGGACGTCTCGTGGGAAAACGGTGTGATCGAGGTTATCGATCCGCAGAAGGATCCTGCGAGCAAGCTCGTGCTGCGAGACGTGAACCTGGCGATCGCGCCGGCGCCGGCCGATTCACCCGGCACGAGGCCAGTGGTGCGGCAGCTTCGCGGCACGCTTGCCGGCGATGGTTTGCGCCGCGTTCGAGTTCGAGGGATGGTTCGACGTTCAGACCTTGGCGTGTTCGATCCGCGGGAAGGCCGACGGAATCGAGATTTCGCCCGAATTGCGCGATTCCCTGCCCGGAGCCGTTGGCGACGAAGCTGGCGCCGCTGGGCGAGTTGCGCGGGCAGGTGGAATTGGGGTTTCAAGTCGATTACGACCAGGCGGCCGCCGTTCCGTGCCGGTTTGACGTGGCGGGACGCCTTACGCGAGGACGAATCGACGATCGGCGGCTGCCGCAAGCCCTCAGTGACATCGCCGCCGCGTTCCGGCTGAACAACGCCGGCTACGCGATCGACGATCTGACGGCGCGAAGCGGTCAGGCCACGCTGCGGCTGTCGTGCCGCGGGTCGGGCTTCGAGCCGGCCAGCCCGATGGCGCTGACGGCCGAGGTTCGCCGTTTGGAGTTGGATCCCGCGTTGATGAGCGTGTTGCCGCCGGCGATGCAGGAACGCTGGCGGCACTACTCCCCGCCGGCACGATCGACGCCGACGTGCGGCTCGACTACGACGGCAAGACCTGGCAGCCGCAGATTTCGGTGACTTGTCTGGACGTTGCCTTCACGCATTACAAATTCCCCTACCGGCTCGATCATGGCCGCGGGTCGATCGTGCTGAAAGACGATTCGCTGAAGATCGACCTCACGGCGTACAGCGGGCGTCAGCCGGTGCGATTGACGGCCGCCGTGGCCGGCCCGTTTTCGCCGAATCCGTTGGGCTGGTTCGAAGCCGGCGGCGCCGATCTTCAGATCGACGAAGCCTTGCTCGCCGCGCTGCCCGAAAAGCCGCAGGAGGTGGCCCGCTCGCTCGATCCGCGCGGGAGCGTCGGCTTCTACCATGCGGATGTGGCGCAACCGGCCCGAGGAACCGTTGCACCAGCATCTGGTGCTGGACGTCAACGGCGGCTCCGTGTGTTTCAACAGGTTTCCGTATCTGTTGACGAACGTCCGCGGCACGCTGGAGATGCTCGATCACAACTGGACCTTTCGGAATCTCTCGGGCGTTCACAACGCGGCTCGCGTGACCTGCGAAGGGCACCTGATGCCCGGTCTCCAGGGACGCGAACTGGTGTTGAACTTCGTCGGCCGCGACGTGCCGCTGGAGGAGGAGCTTCGCAACGCCTTGAGCGTGTGCAACCCGCACATCCAGCAGGTGTGGCTCGACACGCGGCCGCGGGGCGTCGTCGATCTGACGGCCGAGGTCCGCTGCCTGGTCGAGGGGGAAAAGAAGTTCAGCGTCGGCGTGCGCGTTCGGCCGCAGCGCGAGACGACCTCGATCGAGCCGCTTCATTTCCCCTATCGCCTCGACCGGATTCAGGGCGATCTGATCTATCGCGACGGGCACGTCGATTTCGAGCGATGCAAAGGCGAGCACGGGCCGGCCAACATGCCGGTCAAAGTCGCCGCCGAGGGCTATTGCGATTTTCAGCCCGACGGGCGCTGGCTGATGCACTTCGAGAAGTTGTCGGTCGATCAGATTCGCGCCGACCGCGAGTTGAGCGAAGCCCTGCCCGATCGTCTGAAAAAGGCGTTTGCCGAACTGAGTCCGACCGGCGCGATGAACCTTCGCGGCAGTCTCGACCTGGAGCGGACCGGCCGGCCGGGCGAGCCGCTGCGGTCGCGGTGGAACGTGCGCGTCGGGCTGCAGCAGAACAGCCTTCAGTGCGGCGGCATCCTGCTGGAAAACGTCTGCGGCGAGGCGTCGTTCCGAGGCGGCTTCGATGGACAACACGTTCGATCGCGCGGCGAGCTGGCCCTCGATTCTGCTCTCGTACAAGGACTACCAGTTCACCGGGGTGAAGGGGCCGATCTGGATCGACGACCGCCAGGTGCTGTTCGGGGCTTGGGTGGATCGGCCGGAAATCGCCGCCGCGGCGAGCGGGATCGCCGGCCCGCCGCAAACCCCGCGGATGCTGACTGCCGGAATCTTCGGCGGCACGCTGTACGGCGACGGCTGGGTGACGTTGGAACCGACGCCGCGCTACGGCATGAACATCACGCTGACCGACGCCAGTTTGGGCCGATGTGCGCGGGAAGTGATGCCCGGCCGGCAGAAATTGGCCGGAAAGATCCTCGCCACCGCCGACCTGACCGGCAGCGGCCGGACCCGCAACACCCTTTCCGGCAAGGGGAGGATCGCTCTCTCCGAGGGCAACGTCTACGAATTGCCGGTGATGATCTCGCTGTTGAAAATCCTCAGCATTCGCGAGCCGAACCAGAACGGCTTCAGCGACGGCACGATCGATTACCGGATCGTGGGCGAGCACATCTACTTCGACCGCATCGATTTCCACGGCGACGCGATCAGCCTTCGCGGCTCGGGCCACATGAATTTTCAATCGCAGATCGAGCTGACGTTTTATTGCTTGGTGGGCCGGGGCGAATTGGATTTGCCCGTCATCAAGCAGGTCGTCCGCGCCGCCAGCCAACAGCTTATGTTGATCCACGTCGGCGGCACCCTACAGAACCCCGAGCCTCGACAGGAGGCCCTGCCGGCGTTGAATCAGGCGTTGCAGCAGATTCGCGGCGAACTGGAAAATCGCCGATAGAACCGTAATCGAGATAGTCAGCGCACGGTCGATCTTGCCGTTTAGCCGCCGCGCCCACGCGGCGCAGTTGAGCCGAGGAATCATCATGAGCATCGGTCCGTTAGGGCTCGCGACCAGTGTGGCGGGAACGCCGCTAGCCCAAACGGCGGGTTCGGAGCTGGAACGTGCCCACGGGGAGGTCGCCGCGCAGCGGCGTCAGGTGTACTATGAAGGGAAAGCCGAGGCCGCGGCCGGCATCGGCCAGCCCGATGGCGAAGACCACGAGACCGACGAGCGTGGCCCCGACGGCCGTCGCCCCTGGGAAGATCGGCAGCCATCCGAGGCGGCCGACGTTCCCCGGGACGTCCCGCAGAGCGCCGACCCGTCGCGTCAGAGCGGAAATCTGCTAGACTTGAACGGATAATGATAAATACGTCGTCCGCCAAGCCGCTTGCGGCTTCGCAATCATACCGACAGCAACAGATTTCAAAACGAACAACGATACAACGATGCGATTCACCAAGATGCAAGGGACGGGCAACGACTACGTGTACGTCAACTGCTTTGACCAGCCCATACCCCGCGATCCGGCCGAACTGGCTCAACGGGTCTCCGATCGCCACTTCGGCATCGGCGGCGACGGGTTGATCCTGATCTGCCCGAGCGACGTGGCCGACGCCCGGATGCGAATGTTCAACGCCGACGGCTCCGAGTCGGAAATGTGCGGCAACGGCATACGTTGCGTGGCCAAGTACGTTTACGATCACGGCCTGTGCCGCAAACCGACGCTGCAAATCGAGACCGGCCGCGGCGTGTTGGGGCTGGAACTGAAGATCGCCGACGAGAAAGTCCGCCGCGTGCGGGTCGATATGGGCGAGCCGATCCTCGAACCGAGACGTATTCCCACCAGACTTCCCGGCAACCCAGCCGCCGGAGGCGCCGTGGCCAACGTCGTTCTGAGCGTCGCGGAGGACAGTTTCCTGGTGACTTGCGTGTCGATGGGCAATCCGCACTGTGTTACGTTCGTCGAGGAGTTGGACGACGATTTCGTCGCCACGTTCGGGCCGCTGCTGGAAATCAATCGCAACTTTCCCAACCGTGTCAACGCCGAATTCGTCAAGGTCATCTCGCCGCGCGAAGTGCGGCATGCGCGTCTGGGAGCGCGGCAGCCGGCGAAACCCTGGCGTGCGGCACCGGAGCCTGCGCTGTATGTGTCGCCGGCGTTCTGACCAAGCGAACCGGCCGCAAGGTGTTGATCCATCTCGCCGGCGGCGACCTGGAGCTCGAATGGGCCGAAAACAACCACGTCTACATGACTGGCGAGGCGGTGGAAGTATTCTCCGGCGAGTGGAATGGGGATTGAGGATTGCTGATTGTCGATTGTTGATTGAAAGCCGCTTGCGGTTTCGCACTGCCCACTGCCGACTGCCCACTTCTCTCCATGAAGATCGAAATCGCTTTCCTGAACAAGCTCGGCGGCCTGTTGGGCTCGGCGGCCGTGCGGTGGTGGATGAGCAAGCTCGACTACAAAGTCCTGTACGACGATCCGGCGATCGACCCGGTGTTTTCCCGAATGTCGCGGGCAGAAAATCTATATTTTTTGGCACGAATACATCCTTTTCCCGCTGTATCTTCGCGGACACTGCAACCTGGCGATGCTGCTGAGCCGTCACCGCGACGCCGAAATTCTCTCCTACGCGGCGCACCACCTGGGGTTCGAGTTCGTTCGCGGCTCGACCAATCGCGGCGGCGTCTCCGCGATCCGCGAGTTGCTGGCAAGAGCCGCGAGATGCACCTGACGATCACGCCGGACGGGCCGCGCGGCCCGCGGCGGCAGCTGGCCCCCGGCTGCGTCTACCTGGCCTCGAAGCTCGGCCTGCCGCTGGTGGCGATGGGTTTCGGATACGATCGCCCCTGGCGGGTGCGGAGCGCCTGGGACCAGCTTCGCCGTGCCGCGTCCCGGCTCGCGTGCCAGGGCCGTGGTCAGCGGCGAAGTCTTCATCCCGCCCGACCTGGATCGCGACGGCCTGGAGCATCATCGCCAGCAAACGGAGCGACTGCTGAACCGTTTGACCGAGGAGGCCGAATCCTGGGCCGCCAGCGGCGCCCGCAAGCTCGGGCAGAGCGCGCCTCGAACGCTGTGGCGGCGGACGGGGAGAATGGGCAAGGATTGATGATCGCTGATTGATGATTGTTGATTAAAACCGTCAAGCCGCTTGCGGCTTCGCGACTGCCTACTGCCCGCAAACCACAATGCCTTCCCCATCCACCCAACGTCCGCTTTCCGTCTGGGAATTGACCGCGCAGATCAAGGATCTGCTCGAAGGGGCATTTCCGACCGTTTGGGTCGCCGGCGAAATCTCGAACTTCGCCCGGCCGCAGTCGGGCCACTGCTATCTGACCCTCAAGGACGATCGTGCCCAACTCCGCGCGGTGATGTGGCGCGGCGTGGCCGTGCGGACGCGCTTCGACTTGCACGACGGCCTGGAGGTGATCTGCCGGGGGCATCTCGACGTCTACGCCGCGCGCGGCAGCTACCAATTGGTCATCGAAGACATCGTCCCTCGCGGCATGGGGGCTTTGGAATTGGCCCTGCGGCAACTGCGAGAGAAGCTGGCCCGTGAGGGGCTCTTCGATCCTGCCCGCAAACGGCCGCTGCCTGCCTTTGTGCGGCGAATTGCCGTGGTGACTAGCCCGACCGGGGCAGCCATCCGCGACTTCCTGCAAGTGCTCGGCCGGCGTTGGCGCGGGGCCGACGTGTTGGTCGTGCCCGTCCGAGTGCAGGGCGAAGGGGCCGCCGCCGAAATCGCCGCCGCCATCCAGACCGTCAACCGGCTGCCGGAAAAAGGGGACAGTCCCCATTTGCCGGAACGGCCCGAAGGGTGCTTCGCACAAATGGGGACTGTCCCCTTTTTCCGCCCCGATTGCATCGTCGTCACCCGCGGCGGCGGCAGCATGGAAGACCTGTGGGCGTTCAATGAGGAAGCGGTGGTCCGCGCGATCGCCGCCTCGCAAATTCCCGTCATTTCGGCCGTCGGCCACGAAATCGACGTGACGCTGGCCGATCTGGCGGCCGATCGGCGGGCGCTGACCCCCAGTGAAGCGGCCGAACTGGTCGCCCCGGCCGCCGAAGAGGTGCTTGCCGACCTACGGCAGATCGAGCGACGGCTGGCCGGCGGCTTACGTTCCCGGGCAGTGAAGGCGCGGTTGCGGCTGGACTCGCTGGCGGGAAGCGCGGTCTTTCGCCGTCCCTTTCAGCGCGTCTTCGAGTTGGCGCGGCGGTTAGACGAGTTGAACGTCCGCGCGACTCGGGCGGTTCGCGGTTGCGCCCGGCTCGCGCGGCAGCAAGTCGATACGCTTGCCGGGCGGCTGGACTCGTTGAGCCCCTTGGCGGTGCTTGGCCGCGGATACAGCCTGACGCAGCGCACGGCGGATGGGGGCTTGATCCGGGCCGCGGCCGATCTTTCCACCGGCGAACAGATCACCACCCGTTTCGCCCGCGGCCAGGCGATCAGCCGCGTCGAACAGGTCGAACCGTAGAGCTACGCGGGTGGCTGCCGGCACGGTATTTTCCTTGTAAGTTTCAGCACATCCACTTCGACAAGAAAAGGGAGCAGTCGATGCCGGGTGACATGGCCTGAAAGGGCGTGGGTTTGGTGGAGCACGGTTGGGTTCGGCAGCTACCACGCCCTTTCAAGGCGTGCCACCCGGAAGTTACCATAGAAACTGATTGCCCCTGATGGGGATGGCGCTTGACGCCGGAATGAAAGGGAGTATCATTAAATTGCGGGGTTGTCTCCGATAGTTGTGCATCGCTTGATGAACGCTTTCGCAGAAGAGGGTTTCCCTCATGGCATTGAGATGTCCGAAAGGCCACTGGTACGATCCCGACGCTTCCGGCGGCAGATGTCCGCAATGTGCGATTCAGACGCAGAGCGAGACATCAGTCACCGATGATGACGTTCTGGCCATCATCAATCTTCCGATCGAAGGCGGAGAGGCCGCGCCTCGCCAGGATCAGCAAGACGGCGCTCACAAGAGCGGTTCCGGCTCGGCGATTCTGCGGCGGAAGAAGATCTGTCCCGAGTGTTCGCACGAGGCGTCGTACTCGTTCGTCTACTGCCCCCGTTGCGGCGCCCCGCTGAAGCTGGTTTCGACAAAGCTGGGGAACTCGTAGGGGACGCAAAACGCGATTGGCGAGTCGGTGGCTTGATTCTTCCACACTTGTCACGATCGCCTATTGCTCGCAACTGCGCCAGACGAAACGGAGTCTACGGCTTCGCGGGCGGCACGTTTTCGCGGAGGCGTTTGATCGCCTGTTCGATCTGTTCGTACTCTTCGCGAGAAACGACCACCGGCTGGGATTTCAAGTCGTCCAGTTCCGAACCTGCCGCCCGTGGTCTCGTCGACGGAAACCAGAGAAGATGCCCACAATTCGGGCAAGGGGCGTCGCCGGGTGGCCGCGACGGCTCCAATCGCACCTCCTTGCCGCAGACCGGGCACCGATTCGGTTCGCCTTCCGGAGTGCGCGATGCTGGATTCATGGTTTACCTGCCGCGAAAATCACAGACGGCGTTTGCACCACTTGACGCATCGATTGGCTCTTGTCTTCATACCGCCTTGAACACGACAACCGATAGGCCTGGGCATTTTGTGAACTGTCGATCTGTAGTCCAGAATTCCGTCGCACCGGCCAATCGTGCGGTTGCAGCGTGAATGGCGTCAGGCACCTTCAACCCCACGGTCGCACGTACCACTGTCCCTTCTTCCACAACTGCGGCGTCAATCTCCGCGAGGCGAACCTTTCGCTGAGCAAAAAAGGCATCGTAGAGCCGCAGGGCTCTTGAATTGCCGTCTCGCAATGGTTTGCACCGACACTCCAGCGTCGTCAGTCGGGATGTGAGCAGAAACCGCTCGGACGCCGGCATCGCTTTGAGGCGAGTGACAATGGGAAAGCGAACACTCTCGACCCCTTCGAGCAGACGCATGACAATTCCGCTGTCCACATAGATTATGTCTCATTCCATGAATCGCGTTTAGCCTGCAATTGGGCGTCAAGGTCTTCGGCAGTTCGCAGTTGCGGAGCCTTGCCAAAGAGATCGAATAGCGACGCATCGTCCTCATCTCGCGATTCTGACGCCTCGTATACGATCAACTCCGCCCGACCCTCGATCTTCGGCAGCGGTCCTTCCGGCACGAAAACTTGATTCGTGAAAATTCCGCGAATAACTACTGGCGACTCCATGAAAATCTCCTCCCCAATAGCATTGTATTAGCATACCGGAGAACCGTCAACAAGCGTTTCCGCGGACAGACGACGCCACGTGGTTCTTATGCCCGCCCGTGCAGGTGCTTTTTCACCCAGGCCAGATACTCGGCGGAGGGCAAGCCGTAGGGGCGGAACTTCTCCGTCAGCCCCTGGCCTTCGTCGTACAGAATTGCTCGATGAACGCCGAGCCGGCTGGCCTCGGGCGAGTCCATCAAGCTGCTCGAATCGTTGCCGTTCATTTGGAAGAGGATTCGCATCTCGAAATCTTGCAGGCTCTGGCGATCCAGCATCCGCGCGACGTTGCTGTACGTGTCGCACCAGATGGCGGTGTGAATTCCCAGCGGCGGACCTTCCCGCAGGATCGTCGTGAACTGCTTGGCCGGATTCGCCGGCTGATCGTCGCCGCTGGAATAGCCGAAATCGTCCTCCCTTCGTAGGTCGCGAAAGCGGCCGAGGTTGTAGAGGAGCAGGTAGACGGGCGGGGAGTTGTCGTGGCCCTCCTGTTGACGCGCGGCCAGTTCGGCGGCCAGTTCGGCCATGATCTCCGGCGCTTCGCGCAGGCCGGCGATCTTCACCGTCTGCGGCACGACGTCGGCCAGACGCTTCCAGAAGCCGAACTCCGGCGCGTCGGACCTCATGCCGTCGAGGATGTAGAACGTGGCGCCGGGCTGGTCTTGATTTGGAGATTTGGAGATTTGGAGATTTGGAGATTGTGGATTCGGACCGGACACCTCATCCTGCGCGCTGCCCGCCACCGACTGCCCACCGCTGACTGCCGACTGCCGACTGCCGACTGCCGACTCTGCGTGCTGAGCGGCCAAACTGATGAAGCAGCTTGCCAAGACGCCCAACGCGGCCTCTTCGCGATGGCCGACCATCAACACGTTGCTGCCGTTCTGACGCAAGAATACCGCCGTGGTCGGATCCTTGATGGCCACGGCCGAGCCCAGCCACGCCGAAACGGCCGGCGACGCCTCAGGCCATTGGCGCGACTCGATCAATCCCTTCAAGATCGGATTGTCGGCCAAGTCGGCCAGTACGTTCCCTTCAAAGACAATCGGCGGCGGCGGGGTAATGTGCCGCTGCTGGGCGAGTTGACTTATGTGCTGCAGATAGTCATCGCGCTGGTGGTCGTCCAACCAGACGATCTGGAAGGGGTGATTGCCTTCGTACAGTCCGTTGGCGTCGTTGTAAATCGCTTCGCCGGGCCGGGTCAGCAGCCGGGCGGCGGTGTTGTCTTCGCTGAGGATCAGGTGGGCGTCGGCCTCGCTGCACTGCAACGCAATCCGCACGGCCATCTGCCCGATCGTGCTGCGAGCCAGCGTATACGCCCCGCCGAGGGTCTGCGAGCCGAGCAGCACGTGAATTCCGAACGCCCGGCCCTGACGCACGAGCCGGTCGAGCAACAACGCCGACTCCTGCGCGATGCGGTCGTCCTCGACGAACAGTTCCTGAAACTCGTCGATAATCAGCAGGATTCGCGGCAGTATGGCGTCGGGCACGACCGCGCGGTACGCCTTCACGTCCTGCGTGCCCCGTTTGCGGAACATATCGCCGCGGGTGCGCAGCTCGGCGTCGAGCCGTTGCAGCACGCTCAGGCCGAACTCCCGTTCGCTCTCGATGGCGATCACGCGGGCGTGCGGCAGCAGCGAGCGGGCGTAGGCCTTGAACTCGACGCCCTTCTTGAAGTCGACCAGGTACAACTCGACTTCCTCGGGACTGTAGCGCAAGGCCAGGTTGGTGATGAGCACGTGCAGCAGCGTTGACTTGCCCGAGCCGGTCTTGCCGGAGATCAGCACGTGCTGCGAGGTGCCGTGGCCGAGATCGAGGTGTTGGAGTTTCATGGCGCCGGCGCGGCCCAGCGGGACGTCGATGCCCGCCGCGGCTGTCGGTGGCCCACCATTGGTCATCCTGCGGAATGATGCACGAGAAAGGCACCTCGACCCGGCCCGAGTCTTTCGCCGCGGCTGCCGACCGTGCGAACGATCTCCTTGAATCGCTCGACCGGCGGCGGGTTCTCGAACTGCACGTTAAGCGGGCCGAAATCCGGATGGTTCCAGACGAAGTTCCCTTCGTTCCAGTGCAGCGCGAGCCCCTCCGATTCGAGGTCGGGCAACTGGCAGTTGCGCGGGACGGGCGTCTTCGTGTCGATGCTCATCATCACGAAGACGCCGCAGCGGGCGCCGCTGGCGATGACGCTCTTGATGCGATTCACCGCCGCCTCGGTGAAATTGGCGGGAAAATTCGCCACCACCAGCACGCGATACGGCTCGGCCATCTCGCCCGCCGAGGCGTTGTACTCCTCGATCGAATGGAACTCCTGGCGGAGGTACACCTGGATGACGTTCTCCATGTGCTTCGTCAGGTCGGCCAATCGCTGCTCGATGTGGCCGGAGTCGGTCCAGATGCGGCTGGCCACCAGTTGTTCGTCGAAATCGGCCAGGTGCATGAAGGCCGAGAAGTTGTCGCCCAGCCCGACCGGATCGATGATCGTGAAGCGGACCTTGCCCGGCGGCATAGCGGTCAACAGCCGCAACATCGAGCTTTGCAGGAGATCGACCGCTCGGGCCCGGCCCGTGCCGGCGGCCTTCAGCAGCAAGAGCGAGCGCTGCGGAAACGGCAGCATGATCGGCAGAGTGAATTCCGTCTGCGCGGGGCGAAGCTGCTCGTCCTCGGGCACGCCGTCGGGGACGTCCGACAGTTTCACCCGGCTGCGGCCGACCGAGACGGCCGGCGGAATGGCCGCCGGCTGTGCCCAGCGGTTCCAATCGTCGCTGTTCCAATCGGGGAAGGAATCGAGACAGGCCTGCTCCGATTGGTTGACCGACGCGCGGAACTGCTCGATGCCGGTGCGCCAGCGATCGGCCATTTCGTTCCACTGGCGATCGAATCGCCGCCGGCTCTCTTCCAGCGCGCTGTCGTGCCGCGTCGCGAATCCGCTGCGACTCCTCGGTGTAGTGCTGTTCGATCTGGCGGAGCAGGGGAGGGTACTTCTCCTCGATTTTTCTGAGCATCTGATCGCGCCAGGCGGTCAATTCGGCCAATCGGCGGGGGAACTCGCTATCGGCCCGCTCCTGGTCGATCTGACGCCGCTTTTCGATGCGGGCCGTGGCGGCGGCATACTCCTTATCGGCCTTGTGCGACTGGGCCTTGTGGCGGGCGTGGATGGTGGCATCCAACCGCTCGCAGTCGGTCTTGGCCGCTTCCAGCACCGCCGCGTGGCCCAGCCCGGCTTCGAGCATGGTGTGCCGCAGAGCAAGATACTTGTCGATGGATCGCCGTTTGGCGACGTGGTAGCTCCAGATGGCCAGCCACAATGCTGACGATCGCGGCGGTCCCGCCGCCGGCTGACGGCGGCCCACTGCAAGTTGTCCTTGCCGAAGATCAGGAACGACGGATAGCAGGTCAACAGGCAGACCAGCAGGAAGATGCCGACGGGCCGAACCCCGCGATAGAGACTCGACCAAAAATGTCGTTGCTGAAGGTCGCGCAACTGGTTTTGGGTGACCTCCAAGGCATGGTAGAACCGCCGGCCAGGATGCTTTTCCAACAGGACCGCGACGGGCGGGGTTTCGGGCACGTCGTCCCAGTGGCCGCGATCTCGCAGCAAATCGACCGCCTGCTGGTGGATCGTTTCGAGCTGCTGCCAGCGGGATTCCAAGCCCGCCAGCACCTCCTTCAAGGGAATGTTCATTCCGCCGCGGGCCGCCTCGGATGCCTCGATCGCCTCCCAATGGGCGTCCTGCTGCGCCTGCTCGGCCGCCTGCTGGTCGGCCACGAACTGGGCGGCGATCTTCTCCTTGGCCGCCTCGTATGCCTTCTCCAACGCTTCGTGTTCCGACTGGAACTTTGTCTCCGTCGCCGTGCGGGTTGAAGCAAATTCCTGTTCGACGGCCGCCTTGCGAGTGCGATAATCCTCGCTAAGCAGTCGCTCGGCTTCCCGGAACTCGCTCTCCGCCGTTTCGTTTTGTTGGCTGAAGTCGGTGTGGACCTGCTGCTCGACTGCGGCGCGTTCCGCCACCAGACGGCACAACTCCGTCAACAACCGTCGCGGCAGGTCTGGTGATTGCGATTCTGTCATCCGTCGTCCTTTGCGGGCACTAGTCCTCATTGCAGTCGCGTTCGGCGGCGGCAATCGCCTCGGCCATGCGCGCGATGGCGTCGAACATCTTCCTGACGGTCGGCTCGATCGGCGCCAAATGCTCTTCGCGGAACTTGTGATGCGTCTGGTCGGTCCACTGTTCTTCGACGGCCGAGAGAGTCACTCGCAGCGATTTTATCGCCAATTCCAATTTTGCTGCGCCGGAGCTCAGATCGCAACTCTTCACGGCCCGTTTTCCCTTCAACTGCCGGTGGGGCAGACATTCTTGTCTGCCCAGTTCCTCGCCGTTTTTCTGGCAGACAGGAATGTCTGCCCCACGCGTCGCTGCCTGTCCGGCCTATTCCGCGCCCATTTTCCCGCCGGGAGTAACATCCGCCTCGGCCGTTGTCGGCGGCGGCTCGGCGGGCTTCTCGCCCAACTCCGGCATTTCGTCTTCCGGCCCCTTCATGGAAATATACGTCACCAGCGATTCGCTCATGTTGTTCAAGGCGACCACGCCGCGGGAAACATCGATGTCGATCCACGTGGCGAACTGCATGTGGCTCCGCCGGAAGTCGTCGGCGGCGCGATCCAGGACGATCGACCAATGGCGGACCGCCTGAGCTTCCTGCGGGCCGTCTCCGCGCGGCGTTTTGCGCGTTCCACCGCCCGCTTCTCGTCGACGCACGAAGGCGCGCGGTCGGCGACGCGGCGGACGGCCATCGCCTGCTGGAGTTGGACCCTGGCCTGGCTCAGCGCGTCTTCGGCGCGGCGCAATTCCGTCGTCCAATAGTCCTTGCGATCGTGGTGGATCCATTCCAGCGCGCGGCGGACCTCGCTAGCGACGTCATCGACCGCGCCGGCGCCTTCGCTGCGAAACTTCTGCAGCGCGGCGGCCAGCAACGGCAGGCGTCGATCGACGTTACCCGTGCGGACCGGCTCATGGCCTCGGCTACCTGTGTTGCAGGTACTCCTCGATGATCTCCGCCTTCCGCGCCAGGTACGGCACGTGCCGGTCGATGACCTCGATGAATCGCCCCAGCGATTGAATCTGCGTCGCGAACTCTTCGGAGAATTTCTTCTGTTCCTGGTCGCGCCACGTCCGTTCGAGCGACGCCAACTGCCCGCTCAACGACTTCATCCGCTCCTGCACGTCGGTGCTGAACTTCTTCAGGCTTTGCGCGAAACGTCGCAGTTCTTCGGGATCGACAATGGCTTGCGGCATGGGAGTGGCTCAGGGGTTAGAGATCACGGATCAGCCGCTTGCGGCTTCGCATGCCTACTGCCTACTGCCTCACTTCTACGCTCGCGAAAGATACTCGCCCGTCCGCGTATCGACCTTGATCTGTTCGCCTTGGCTGAGATACTCGGGCACCTGAACGACCAAGCCGGTCTCCAGCGTGGCGGGCTTGGTCCGCGCCGTGGCCGACGCGCCCTTGATGCCCGGATCGCATTGCACCACCTTCAACTCCACCGCGACCGGCAACTGAACGCCGACGCACTGGTCGTTGTAGATCAACGCCTGCACGCCTTCGAGGTTCTCCGTCAGATAATGAAGCTCGTCGCTCAAATCGCCGCGGGGAAGCGAATACTGCTCGTAGGTCGCCTCGTCCAGCAGATGCACTTCGCTCGGGTCGGCGTACATGAACTTGACCGGGTGCTTCTGAAAATCGGCCTCGGGCAGCGACTCGCCGCCGCGGAGCGTGATGTCGACCTTCTGCTTGCTGATCAGGTTTCGCGCCCGATACTTGTAGAAGGTCGAGGCGCCGTGCGCCGACGGGCTCTGCACGTTGATCGTCTCGATCATGCAGGGCGCCCCGTTGAAGTTGACGATGTGGCCGCGCTTGATGTCTTTGGCAATCATGGAATACCCTGGGATGAAATGACGAATGACGAAATCCGAAGCCATCAGATTCTCATTATTCTCCCTTCGTCCTTCGAATTTCGTCCTTCTTTCGTCATTTGTTTTTCGGATTTCGAGCTTCTTCGCCTCAATCCTCTTCGGTAATGAACGTTCCTGCCTGGGGGTCTAATGCCACTCCTCCGGTCTGTTTCGCCAGCGCGGCCAACACCACCAGCAACGCGCTGGGATCGAGCATTTCGTCGTCCTCCGAGTCATCCTCCGCCTCCTCGGCGATCTGTTCAAAGTGTAGCACGTCGAAGCGGCCGTCGTACCTCTTGATTTGCTCCCAAGGGACGGGCAGCGGGCCTTCGACGCCGAGTTTCTTCAGGTCGTCGACCAACGACGCGCTCTGCTCCAGCACTTCCGCCCCGCCGGTGTAGCAGATGTCCAAGGCCGCGAAATCGTCCGGCGAAATCAGCGTCAGCGAATCGACCAGGCCGTCGCCGTCGGCGTTCATGTTGGTCAGCTCGAACCGCTTGTTCAGCGCGGAGAGCATTTTCGCAAGGCTCTTTAGCGCCGGCCGCTTCTCTGCGGGGAAGAGCACGAAGTAGGTTTCGCGCCAACGATAACGGCTATCTTCAAACATCGACATGGCAGTCGGTAGTGGTTAGTGGATGGTGGTTAGTGGATAGTGGGCAGTGGGCAGTCGGCAGTACGAAGATGCAAGCGGCTTGGCGAGCAACATCTTTCAGTTAACAATCAGCAATCCTCAATCCTGTCCCAACTCTGCCGATCGCCGCGCGGCGGCCTCGACGGCGGCCATCAACGTACCGCGAATGCCGCCCGATTCGAGCGCTTGCAAGCCGGCAATCGTCGTGCCGCCGGGGCTGGCGACGCGGTCCTTCAACACGGCGGGATGCTCACCGCTCGCCAAGACCATTTCCGCGGCCCCGCGAACGGTCTGGGCGGCCATTGCGGCGGCCATGCTTCGGGGCAAACCCAGTCCGCACGCCGGCGTCGCTGAGCGCCTCGACCATCACGTAAACGAACGCCGGGCCGGAGCCCGCCAAACCGGTGACCGCATCGAGCAGTTTTTCCTCCACCTGCCACGCCGAGCCGAGCGATGCGAGCAGACGCCCCACCACCACCCCGTCTTCCGGCGTGGCATGTTCGCCCAGGCTGTAGGCGCAGGCCCCCTCCCCGATCAGGCAAGGAGTGTTCGGCATGACGCGGATGATCCGCAATTCCTCGCCCAACCACTCTGGCCAGCGAGGCCAGCCGAATGCCGGCCGCGATCGACACAACGAGCCGTTGAGTGCCGATCTTGCCGCGCAGCCCGGCCGCGACGTTCTCCATTTGTTGCGGCTTGACGGCCAGGACGATCAAATCGGACCGATCGACGACCGTTGCGTTGTCGGGCGTAGTAGGCGCGGCCGTTGCCTCGGTGAAGCGTTGCCGCGCCAGCTGCATCCACGTCCGAGGCCAAGATTCGATCGGCGGCGGTCAAGCCCGCCTTGATGAAGCCGCCGGCCAAGGCCGTGGCCATTTGCCCGGCGCCGATCAGTCCAATTCGCTGTTCCAACATGCGGTTGCCCCCGCTTGGGTAGGGGGAATTTCCTCTATTTGTCATGCTACGACAAACAAGCCGGTCGCACAATGGGGCGACACGGCATTATACGGTTCGTCGAACCCGTTCGTAGTCGTTCGTAGTTCCGCCTTCAGGCGGCATGGCGTGTTCGTTGCCGACTGAAGGGCGAGGGGGACGGAGGAGGTTGTCGGGAAGACGTGTTCACTCCGCGCGGCTCGTTCCGACAACCTCCTCCGTCCCCTTCCCGCTTACCCCTCCGCCCTCGTGCAGTCGCTCTGCGAGCACCCAGGTCGCTCCGTCGCCGATCGGGAACTCCCGGACCACGTGATACTTGATGCCGTGGATCGCAAAACTGTCATGGGCGCCGGCGGCCTTGGCAATGATGGCGTCCATGATGGTGGCGTCCTCCAACAGGTACTCAGGTGCTCGGGCCCGCCACAACGTCTCCAAGGCGGGATCGGCCGGCGTGTCGAATCGCCCGCCGCGTCCGGCGACCAGCCGCGCGACTTCGGGCTCGGGCAGGCCGTACATGTAATCGAAGACCTTCCGGCCCGAATAGTACGCCACGACCCCAATACGCCGCGTGGCGATGATCGCGTCGGCGGTCAGATGTTCGCGTATCCACGCAGCCGGACCAATAAGCGTCTTTCCCGCCAGCACGTAACCCGGATAGACGTCCATCCGCGACAGGTTGGTCCGAGTGTCGACAATGTTCGTGAGCGCCAGGACGACGGCAATCGCCGCGAGAATCGGCATTCGCGCTCTGGCGGTGCTTCCGTTGCCGAGGGCGACAGCCGCCCATGCGACCGCTTCTTCCAAGCCCGACCACAGAAGCATCAGCGCCGCCGGCAAATACGGGGCAAAATAGCGGGGCAGGGCGGACCAATCTTGTGGACTGTAGATCGCGAAAATCAGCCCCACGGCGGTAATTGCCGCCAACATGTCGGCCCCGGCCGACGATGCACGCCCCAGTCGCCGCCAGCCCAACAGCAGAACCGGCAACACAAGCCAGCCCGTGATCGGAAACGCGACGTTCGTGTTCTGGCCCATCAGAAAGGCGTAAGCATTTTCCACCGCAAGCTGGACGCCGCCCGGCTTCGAGTGGAACGTATTCGGCACAACGTCGCCGAAATAGGCGAAGCGAATTGCAGTAATCGCGACGATTGCCGCGAGAAAAATGGTGCCGTCAATAACCAGCCGCCGACGGTTTTCGTGGTTACGAATCCACAAAATCACCGCGTAGAGTGGATAGACCGTCGCGGCTTCCGGATGAACCAAGAACGCGAAGGCGCAGAGCAAGGGCGGCGCGATGCCGATGGGTCGGCGAAGCGCCGCGCACGCCATCAACAGCAATGTCAGCGCCAGCAGAGACGTCTCCATGCCCGCCAACGGGAAGTAGATGAACGCGAAGCTGCACGCCAGCAGGATCGTCGGGATCAGCGTTAGCCCGAACGGCCTGTCATTGTACTGGCCGGGCTTTTCGGGGCGGCAAGTTCTCTCAAGACGCATCGCCAAGGCCCGGCAGAGCAACATGGTCGTTGCAAGCGACGCAAGAAGCAGGGCCAGACCGGCGGCCTTGGCGGCCAACGTCGGCCCGATCGCGGCCGACAGCGGCGTCAGTGCCAGCAGCCAGCCGATGTTGGTTACTCCCTCCACCGGCCTCTCGCCGGGGTGGAACACAAAGCCGTGCCCTGCCAGCAGATTATGGATGTATTGGAAACCGGTGAAAGCGTCGTCGACAAAGCATTCCCGCACGCGAAATGCGAACAGCGAGACCGCCACCGCGAGGACGGCAAGCACCCCCCAGGCAATCCAGGCCGCCGAAGGCCGCGATGGTTCCGTGCGTGGATTCATCTGCAAGTCTACGTCACGGCAGCCCGCCGGCGCCGTTTGCGGCTTCGCCCGCGCAACGAACATGCCCCCAATATGTACTGTATGCAATGCCGAAAGACCGCATTGCGGGGATGCTCCGCAATTCCTCTGGTTTTCGTCCGAAAACCCTTGCAAGAAAACGCCGGCTGCGGTAACCTGCACTTAGACTACAGCGATAGTCAGATTCAGCTTACAGCAGTAGTCGCATCGGAGGGCGCATGAAAAAGACGAATCTGGGACAAGCGGAATGGGAAATTCTTCGTTACGTGATCGAGCATCATCCCGCGACCGTGCGCGGGTGGCCGATCACGCTGCCGCGACGCGAGGCCAGGCCCGCACTACCATTCTGACCGTCATGGAGCGTTTGCGAAAGAAAGGCTACCTCGCGCGGCGCAAACTCGACGGCGTCTATCAGTATTCGCCGAAAGTCCCCAAGTCCGAGATTCTGCAGAACTTCGTCAAGCAATTTGTGGAGACCACGCTTCATGGCGCGGTGTCGCCGTTCTTCGCCTACCTGTCGAAGACGGCCGACGTTTCCGACACGGAACTCGACGAGTTGAAGCAGTTGGTCAACGACCTGGAGAACCAGCGCAAAGGAGACAATCCATGATCGACGGGTGGATGGCGACGATGGTTCTGGCGTCTTGGCAGGGGGCGATCGCCATTGGCTTGGTGTGGATCGTGTGCAAGAGCGTTCCGCGGCTTCCGTCGAACGTCCGCTGCTGGTTGTGGCGACTAGCCCTCTTGAAAACATTGCTTGCCGCGCTGCCATTGGGTTCTTTCGACGTGCCGGTTCTGCCCCACGCCTGGGTCGAGCATCAGACGGCAAACACGGCCGTCGCGGCTGACTCGACGGTCCAGCCGGCTGCCTTCGCTGTCCGCGACGCTGCTGGTCAGCCGCCGACGGCTGCTTCAACGTTTGCCGCTTCCGCGGCAAGCCCGTTAGCAGGGCAGGGGACTCCCGTCGGCTTCACGGTTCTGTTTGCGGCATGGCTGGCAGTCCTGGCCGCCTTTCTGGGCACGATTTTTGTGCGCATTCGCGGCGCCCGCCGGTGGCGGCGAGAGTGGCGGTTGATCAAAAACTGTGGCATTCTCGCCATGGGCGAACGTCTGTCGGAGAAGCTTGGACTCTTCCAGCCGCCGGTGCTCTTCGAGGCGGATAGCTGCCGCAGCCCGGTCGTCTTCGGCGCGGTGCGAACGTCGATTATCTTGCCCGCCCCCTTGGTCGCCGGCTCGACGCCCGGCCGGTTGGAGTTGATCTTGGCCCACGAAATGGCGCACATTCGCCGCTACGATCTGCTGGGCAATTGGTTTTCGACGCTTGTTTCAGGGCTGTTTTTCTTTCACCCGTTGGTGTGGCTTGCAGTGCGCGAATTACGATTGTCGCAAGAGCTGGCCTGCGATGAGTTGGCGGTCCGCCGGCCCGACGTCTCGATTGTTGACTATGGCCGCATGCTCGTCGATCTGGCGACCCAGCGTCCGACGCCCGCGATTCCACTGGTGACGGTTGGCGTTGTCGAGTCCTTTCAAACGTTTCTCAAGAGGAGGCTCAGTGCCATGAAGAGTATCGGAACAAGATCGCGGAGAATGTTCGTCGTGTCGTGGGTTGTTGCGATGGTCGCGGTGCTCGGGCTGCTGCCCTGGCGGCTGGCGGCTGCTCCCAACGAGGCAAAAGAAAAGGGAAAGCCGGCCGCCTCGACCACGGACAAGGCGGTTAAGGTCGAAACGACTTCCGGCCCGTACAAAATCACGATTGATCGAGTGCGGTACGAAGTTGGTCGCCAGACTACCATCGAGCATACCCCGTTTTCCCCGTTCGGCCTCCAGGGGTCGCAGCACGTCGAAAACAAGTCGCTTCCGGGCGGGGGCCACGCGACCACGTCGACCGCCACGATGGGCGGTGGCGGCGGCAGTGGCGGCGTCTTTGTTCCTCCCAACCTGATCCTCGATGTCGCCGTCAAGGGGCCGAAGACCAACAAGAAACATCAATTGACTTGCGGAGTCAACGGCAAAGTGCGCGCCGTCGACGACGTGGGCGCTCGGCCGATTCCGCCGATATGCCTGCTTGTATCCGCTTGGAAATGGTCGGCGTCCAATACCAACGCGGCCCCGGCAGGACCGCCATACACCTTGCCATACCGTTGGACCTGCCGGCTGCACGATACCTCAAGTCCGTCGACGGCGAGTTGCTCGTGGCCGAAGCGACGGTCGGTCAAGTAACCTTTCGTGGCAACGATTTGTCGCGGCCGGCCAGCAAGCAGGGCGGCGGCGTCTCCGCCCGACTGCACAAGATCACCGACGCCTCGGACGGCATCGACGTCGAACTCAATGTGACACCGGTCTCCAATCCCCGCAAAGATTTCGGGCTGCAGGGCAATCCCCTGGGGGAACTCAAGAGAATGATGGCCGCCAACGCTCCGGGGCGGATCGGTGTCTTTCTCGAAGACAGCGAAGGCCAGTTACACTCGCCGACCGCAACCAAGACGCACGGCGACGGCAGCGAGAGCAGCGAGACGAGAGGTCCAAATGGCACGGTCATCATCCGCAGAAGCGGCAGTAGCAGCGGTAGCAGCAGCGGCAGCGGTTCGTTCGGCCCCGGCGGCATTCCAGACAACAACCAAGGCGACGGTTCTTCGGACGCCTCTAGCTCCAAGTACGACGCCTATCGCTTCGACATCCTGCCCGCCGGCGTGAAGGTAAGAGCAATCGTGTGCAAGGTGACCGATTTCGTCGGCGAGCCGAAAGCCGTTCCGTTCCACTTCGAGAACGTTCCGCTTCCCTAGTCTCACCAGCAGGAGAGTGAATTCGGGAATCTCCCCTCTCCCTTTTGGGAGAGGGGACTACTGCATCCGCCCCATCCGCTTCGCCTTTTTCAGAATCCCCGGCCGGGCCGTTTCCATGATCTCGCGCACGTCTTCGTAACGCATCGTTCGCCCCTCGAACGTGCGCTTCTGGATCGCACCCAAGAACCGCGACTCGAACTCGCGCAGGTTCGAACCGTAGATGTGAAAACTGTCGGCCATGTGGCAGTAGCGTCCCAGCTTCACCGGCCTGCCCGAAAGCTCGCCGATCCGCGCTGCGATTCGCGATTGCAGATGCGTCAAAGCGAACATGTTCATGAAAGCCGCCTTGTAGGCGTCGTTCGAGCGGAAACGGACGTTCATGTTCAGCAGCGGGCGTTCGTCTTCGATGGTGATCCGGCACCAGACGCTCTGCAAACACGCCGGATCGTAGCAGGAGTTGTCTTCCCACACTTTCCAGGTGATCGCCTGTGCCCGGCGGGTGTGCGGCGCGGCCGCCAGCTTCTGACAGAGCTGTTCGATCTGATCGACCGGCGGCAGCGTCGGCGCCGTGTATTGGAAGAGCCGCTGGTGATACGTGTATTCCCAGCGGGTGTCGGACGGGTCGTCCGGGTTGCGCACGCAGTGGTCCTTGATCCCGTCGCAGACCTCCATGACGTATTCCTCGAGCTCCTCGAAGCCGCCGGGGAAGTCGCGGTGGATCATCGGCTCGGCCAGCGGATCGTCGATCGTGACGATCATCGTGGCGTCCTTGCTCGGCGGATCCTCCGGCTTATCGTATTGCGTCTTGATGTCGCAACCGGAAGCGTGCAGCAAAATCAGGGCGTTTTCCCACGCCCGGGCGATGCAATCGCCCTCGGCCATCAGTACGGGGATGCCGGCCATCGCGACTCCTTTCAGGAGGGAAAAAGGGGACAGGTCCAATTTGTGCGAAGCACCCTCCGGGCCGTTCCGGCAAATTGGACCTGTCCCCTTTTTCCCAGGACCACGCAAGTCTATCTTGAGCATTGAGGGAAGGCCATTGTGCGCGGCGGGGCGGATGTTCGCAAGGGGGGCGGGGCGAGTGGAGCGTGCGGAGCGGGGAGTGCGGAGTGGAGAGCGATTCGTTTAGCCGCCGCGTCTACGCGGCGAGGTTTTCCTTCCCCGCGTGGACGCGGGGGCTAACCCGGATTATTCGTGATGTGGGCTGAAGGACACGGACCGGTGGTCGGTTAGGGGGAGTCGGCGAGGATAGGCCGATCGGCAACGCCGTAGGCCAACAATCCCCCCTTTCCCCCAAGACGTTCGAGCCTTGGAGGCGGCGAGGTACGAGGATGATGCGATGGTCATCCGCTCTCAGGAACCGGCGGCAGCGAGCAACCGAGAACGGCCTGCGCGACCTGCCGGTAGTGATCGAGGTAGGGCCAAGAACTGGCCAATCGGACGATAACCCGTCGGGCACGGACCACGATCTCCGCGGCGACCTTGATCAGCCGCGTCCGCCAAGTGCAAGGCTGACCTTCGCCCAACGGATCCCGTTCGCGACGGTGATTGAGGTAATCGTGACGCTGCTTGCCGGCCAGCGCTTCGGTGGGCAACGGGGTGACAATGGCCGGCGGGGGCGGATCGGCGACCACGCCGCGCAGCCGCGCCAGAAGATTGGCGGCTAGGGCGTGCAGGTAGAGACGAAAGAGATTCGCCATGTAGCGGTGGTCGCTCAGCCGATCCGCCTGAAGCCCGCACTTCAGTTCCTTGTTGCGATTCTCGCTTTCGCCGCGCTCTGTATACTCGTCGTACGTCGCTTGCGGCAGCACCCGCGCACCGGGCCGATTGGTCACCACCGCGCGGCGATTGGTTCCCTGGGCATGCGCTTCGGCCTTGATGATCGTCCAACGCGGCTCGGGCCACGAAGCGGCCTGATATTCGAAGGCCGTGAAGAGCCGTTGCGGCTGGCCTGTTTCCTGGTAATTCCGCAGCGCTTCCGCCAAGAGTTCCTCGCTACGACGCTTCAACACGGCGTTCATCGCCAGGCCCAAGGTGTAGTCCACGCTCCCTTCTTCCAGGAGCAGATACGTCTTGGGAACGGCAAAGCCGCTGTCTCCCCGCAGGCTGATCTGCACGTCGGGCCACACCTCGCGCAGCCGTCGCAGCAGATATGGCAAGTCGTCCTCGATTCCCAACGCGGCATGGGCCGTGCCGAACAGCAGGCAGACCATCACCACCAGATCGTTCTCCTTGCAGGTGATGGCCCGCGGAAGGTATTGGTATTGGTCATAATAGCCGTGGAAGAAGGTCAACTGCTGTTGTCCATGCGTGGGATCATCGAACACGTCGATGTCGAAGGTCAGGTGCCGCGGGGGCGTGGCGAACGAGGCGATGAATTGGTCGATGAAGACATCCTCCAATCTCCGCAGCGAACGGACGCTGACGGCGTTCTCGAACCGGGACAAGGTGGGCTGGCTGGCCAGTTCCCGGCCTTCGGGCGAACGGCCGGCGAGAAGCTTGAAGAGGGGATCGTGGCGGAGCACGTCGTGGTCGTTCTGGTCGGGGTAGTCGGCCAGGATGCCATAAACCCGCATGCGGACCATTTGCAGAAACGAATGGATGCTGATGTCCGGGTTGCGGGGATCATCGAGGGCGGCCGCGAACTCGGCGGTCAGGCCGAGTTGCTCGTCCAACTGCCGGATCGGCAGCAGCCCGGCGTCACTGGTCAGTTGTGCCTGTTGCGGTTCGACAACGACAGGCTTATGATCGAAGAAACTGAACGACACCTGCCAATCAGACTGTTGATTCATTCTTGGGCCTCCTTGGAGCGGACAAGTTGCTTTTGTTCAACAACTTAGACGCTCCAGGAGGTTCAAGAATTACAGAAGTCGCGAATAATTTGGGCTAAACAAAAACACACAGAATTTCACTCTCCACTACCCACTACCCGTCACCGCCCGCTACAATGGCCGCGTGACCTTGTTGTACAACATTGTGATGCTGGCCGTCGACATCGCGGCCATCCTGCTGCTGCGCCGATATCGGGGGCTATCGGCATGGTTCGGCGTGATTGCCTGCGCGGGCATCGTTGCGTTGGCGTTCGGCGGAGGCCTCGCCTGGCGATTTGAGAACCGTTTCGGGCTCATCCGGCTCTGGACCTACGCCATATTCCTGCATGGGCCGCTGCTGTTGGCGGCCACGGCCGTTCTCTGGCGGCGCGCTCATCCTTGGCTGGCCTGCGGGGCGGTGCTGGCCATCGTGGCCCTGACCGCCGTCGCGGCCGACGCGCTGCTGATCGAGCCGCATTGGCTCGATGTTTCCCACTGGCGGATCGCAAGCCCCAAGATTCACAAACCGCTGCGAATCGTCGTTTTGGCCGACATGCAGACCGACTCCATCGGGCCCTACGAACGTAGCGTCTTGCAGCAGACGCTCGATGAAAAGCCCGACATCATCCTCTGGGCCGGCGATTATACTCAAGCCCCGTGGGAGCGGCACATGGTGCTGCAGCGGGATTTGAACGATCTGTTGCGGGAAATGAGATTGACGGCGCCGTTGGGGGCGTTCGCCGTGCAGGGAGATTGCGAGCCGTCCGGCTGGGAGGAGGTTTTCGCGGGAACGGGCGTTACCGCCGTCAGAAGCCGGCAGTCGTTCAATCTCGGAGACATCGAGTTGACTTGCTTGTCCCTGCCCGAATCGGCCAATAACACGCTGACGGTTGCCAACGCAGCACCGGATCGGTTTCATCTCGTGTTGGGCCACAAGCCCAATTTCGCGTTGGGAAAGATCGACGCCGACCTGCTTGTAACCGGCCACACCCACGGTGGCCAGATACGGCTTCCGATCATCGGTCCTCTGATGACGCTGTCGCGGATTCCGCGCGCTTGGGCGGCCGGCTTGACGAAACTGCCCGGCGGCGGCAAACTGCTGGTATCGCGCGGCCTTGGCATGGAACGCGGCTACGCCCCGCGGATACGATTCCGCTGCCGGCCGGAGTTGATGGTGATCGATCTGGTGTCAGAAGAGAAAGGAACCGCCGATGAACAGCCAGAAGCCCGGAAGTAGTCGCTTCCCTCGTCTTGTCGGCGTCTATGCGTGTTCGCTCATGGGGCTTTGCATCGTTCCGGCGCTTGCATGGTGGTGTATGTGGTGTTCCGCGATGGGAGCCGGCCTCGACGACCGGTCGTTGCCGCCGCAATTTGCGAAGTTGCTCCCCTTGCACACCAAGCTCGGCAAGCCGCTCCCCGGCGACTGGCTCGACAAACATCCCGAGATGGGCCAGACCTACCGCCAATACGTGGGCAGCAGACCAGTCAGGGCCGATCGGCGGCGGAACATGATCTACGTCCAACCCTTGGGCGACTTCAGCTCCGCGGAGAAGAAGATTATCGACCAGGCCACGGAATTCCTCTCGGCCTACTTTCAATTGGAGGTGGCGACGAATGAGGCGATTCCGCTCGACGTGATTCCGCGAAGCGCACGGCGGAAGCCCGGCGGGAAGCGGGCGGAGCAGATTCTCTCCGCCTACGTGCTCGACGAAGTACTAAAGCCGCGTCTGCCGAAAAACGCCGTTGCGCTGATTGCCTTCACCAACGCCGATCTTTGGCCGGGCGAAGGCTGGAATTACGTCTTCGGCCAGGCGTCATTGGCCGATCACGTCGGCGTCTGGTCGATCCATCGTTACGGCGATCCGAGCCGCCGGCGACGCAGCTTTTCGGCTATGCCTGTTGCGGACGCTGAAGACCGCCTCGCACGAAACCGGCCACATGTTCTCGCTTCCCCATTGCACTTTCTACGAGTGCGACATGTGCGGCAGCAATCATCTGGCCGAGGCCGACCGCCAGCCGCTGGAAGTCTGCCCCAGTTGCCTTGCCAAGCTCTGCTACGCCACCGGCGCTGATCCAGTGAGCCGGTTTTACTGCCTCATCAAGTTTTACAAAGACCACGGGTTGAAAGCCGAGCAGCAGTTTTGCGAGAAATCGCTGGCGGCGATGAGCGGGAAATAGCCGGTGTCGCGTGAGGTAGCTGTCGCGTGTGGTCCGGCGATCGTGGTCCCGTAGGGACAGTCGATAATAGCCCAGCAGTTTCACTGCTGGGACGCAGGGCCGCGAGTCCTTCCCGAAAAGTCCCGTAGGGACGACCGAAAGCGGCGCGTTAACGTTCGACCGTCCCTCCGGGACGGATTTTACGTGATGGCAGAACCACCTCCCCGGCGATGAATCGCCGGGCTATTTTCAACCAGCCCTACGGGCCGAAATCGTCGAAAGGATCTCGCAACAACCTACGATCTGCGTGAAACGCTACGCGCCATCAGCGTGATCTTGTACGGTCTTATCGAGCGTCTTTGTGGGCCTCAAATCGTTGTCGCCCGCGAGCCTGAATATCATCGAAAAACCGCCTTAGTTCGTTGGCCGCCACCCTGATTCCCTCGCCACGGTCCAATTCGTCAACGCCCTCTTGCACTTGCTCCCTGAATTCCGCCTTTCGGCGCTCCAATTCGCGCCTTTCATCCGAGACCATCGAAAACCTACTTTGATTTGTTTGGGATTAACGTGCCAACACCAGAGGAGGCACCCGTAACGACATCATGGATCTCGCCAGTTTCCTATGTCATCCTTTGTGCCGCTCACGCCGTCTGGTCCGGAAGACCATAGGTCGAAGCTATTGGGGCCGTTGTGCGGTCCGCCCACGACGTAATGGTACGGATTGCCCCACGGATCATTCGGGATGGCGTCGTTCAGGTAGGGGCCGGACCACTTGTTCGGGTCCGGCATTTTCCGCGGTCGGGTGAAAAGCGCCTGCAAATCGGGAGGATAACTGTTGGTCGTTGCCTCGTAAGTTTGGAAAGCGGTGTCTATAAGACCGACCTGGGTCTGGGCCGCCATGATGGCTGCATGGGCCGCGCTGATGCCCACACTTCGTTCTTTCATCGGCGAAACTTGCTCCGCCCCCGTTTCCTTTTTCCCGCAGCCGGCAAGCACCAGAATAGCAAGAACGATGACTCGACTTGCCATGCACATAAGATCCTCCTCTTCTGGAACAAGGGTTTGTAGCCCACCTCAATCCCGTATTATGTCATTCTCACGGCGACGCATCAATGGCCTTAGCGAGAACCAATAATGCAGCCAGTTTAGACAAGGGCAGGGGGGCGTTCAACCGGCGGCCAAAATGTGATACGCTGGCAGCATGGAATCCTGCGATCGCCTTTTTCTCGGCATCGACGTGGGCACCGGCGGCGTGCGGACAATGGCCGTTACCGAAACCGGCCACGTGGCGGCCGTGGCATCGGTCGCCTTCGAGCCCGAAATAGTCGCGTCGCAGCAAGGCCGCCACGAGCAGCCGCCCCAGGCATGGTGGCGGGCAGTTTGCCAGACGACGACGGCGATAATCGAGCAACTTGCGAAGCAGTACCAAAGTGTCCAGCAGCGGCTCGCAGCCGTCGCGGTCGATGGCACTTCGGGCACGCTGGTCGCGCTGGACAGGGCAGGGGAGCCGCTGCGGCCCGCCCTGATGTACAACGATTCGCGCTCCGCCAGCGAAGCCGCCGCGCTAAACGACGCGGCGGGCGATTTCTGCGACAAGCTTGGCTACAAGTTCAACGCCTCGTTCGCCCTCGCCAAGATCGCCTGGCTGCGGAACCACGAACCGGCCGTCTTTGATGGAGCCGCCCGATTCGTTCACCAGGCCGACTACGTGGTCGAACGGCTTACCGGCCAGCCGGCGGTAAGCGACTACAGCAATGCCCTGAAGACCGGCTACGACCTGATCGAGGAGCGTTGGCCGGCATGGATCGAGCAGCATTTGGGCGTCGTGTCGCGTCTGCCCAGCGTTGTCGCGCCGGGCAGTCCGATCGGCACGGTATCGAACGAGGCGGCGGCCGAAACGGGCCTGGCCGAGGGGCTTCGCGTCGTTGCCGGCGCGACCGACGGCACGGCTGCGTTCCTGGCCTCGGGCGCGCGGCGTGTAGGCGATTATAACACCACGCTGGGCACCACGCTGGTGTTCAAGGGCATCAGTTCGCGGATTTGCCGGCATCCGCAGGGCGTGATCTACTGCCACAAGTTGCCCGGCGGATGGTGGCTCCCGGGGGCGGCGAGCAACGTCGGCACCGACTGGATCGGGGCGATGTTTCCCGCCGCCGATCTGCCGGCGATGGACGCCGCGGCCGCCGAGCGTCTGCCGAGCGAGGGCGTGGCGTATCCGCTGATCCGCTCCGGCGAGCGGTTCCCGTTTCTGGCCCCCGACGCCCGCGGGTTTTTCGTCCCCGATTTGCCAGGCGCCGCCGACCGCTACGCCGCCTGTTTGCAGGGCGTGGCCCTAGTCGAGCGGCTCGGGTATCAGGTGCTGGATGCGGCAGCGGGAACGTCGGGCGGCGAGGTCTACGGCACCGGCGGCGGCAGCCGCAGCGACGTCTGGATGCAATGCCGGGCCGACGCGACCGGCCGAGTGATCCATCGGCCCACTTGCGGCGAGTCGGCGTTTGGGGCGGCAGTTCTCTCCGCCGCCGGGGTGCACTACAATAGTATCATCGAGGCGGTCGCTCGAATGGTCCGGCTGGAACGGACGTTTACGCCCGACCGTCAACGGATGGCGGTCTACGATCGGCTGTTCGACCTGTTTTGCGGCGAATCGCGAAAGCGAGGCTACCTGTGAGCGTCTACAAGCCCTGCGACATTCGCGGCGACGCGGCGACGGAGCTTTCGCCCGCGCTTTATGAGGCTTGGGGCCGCGCCTTGGGCGGGCAGTTGCCGCCTGCGGCCAAGTTTGTTGTTGGCGGCGACATCCGCGAGTCGACCCCTCCCTTTCTGGCAGCGCTGATCGACGGTTTATGCCACGAGGGGCTCAACGTCGTAGACCTCGGGCTGTTGCCCACGCCGATGGTCTACTACGCAAAGCGCCGGCTGCACGCCGATGGCTGCGCGATTGTCACGGCTTCGCACAATCCGGCGACCATCAACGGATTGAAATGGATGCTCGACGACCGCCCGCCCACGCCCGACGACGTAGCGGCTTTGGAACGCGCCGTGGATGCGAAGAAGGGCAGGGGGGAGGGCGACGGCCATCGCCGCGCCCGCAGCGAGCCTCGCACGCTCGACATCTCCTTCGACTATGTCGCTTGCCTGCAAGAGACCTTCGTCGATTCGCTGACGGCCCAGCAACACGTGGTGGTCGATCCCATGTTCGGCTGCTGGGCGGGAAAGGCGAGACGCTACCTGCACGCCATTTTTCCGCAGTGTCTCTTCTCGACCGTTCACGACGCCGTCGATGACCGCTTCGACGGCCGTACGCCCGACTGTTCGCGCCAAGAGGAATTGGACGATCTGTGCGACGCGGTCTATCGCGAGCGGGCGCACCTCGGCGTGGCTTTCGACGGCGACGGCGACCGCGTTGCGCTGGTCGATAGCGAGGGGGTCGCCTTGCGGCCGGAGGAGGCCGCCTGGGCGCTGTTGCAGTGCCTCGGCAAAGAACTCAAGGACGAACGGTTCGTCCATGACGTGAAGTTTTCCGATCGAATCCCCGAGGTGGCCAGGCAGTTCGGCGCCGAGCCGCTGGTCGAGCGAAGCGGTCACGCCTTCATTCGCACCCGCGTCCGCGACGCCGCCGCCGTCTTTGGCGCGGAGGCGAGCGGGCATTACTTTTACCGGGCTCTGGAAGGTTGCGACGACGGCCTTTACACCGCCTGTCTGGTGATCGCCCATCTCGCCCGATCGGGCCAGACGCTGGCCGAATTGCGTCGCGCCTGCCCGCCGATCTATATGACCCCCGATCTGCGGCTGGCGGTCGAGCCGGACGTTCAGCCGAAGATTATCCAACAGATTCGCAGCGCATGGGAGGGGTTTCCGCAGCGGACGATCGACGGCGTGCGGATCGACACGCCCGGCGGCTGGGCGCTGGTGCGCAGCTCGGTGACGGAGCCGGCGCTGACGTTCCGTTTCGAGGGGCTCGACTGGCACGCGCTCGACGACCTGGTCGAGCGATTTTGCGATGCAATGCCCGAGTACGGCGACGAATTGAGGAGACATTTCAAGGCCGCCGTCGGCGGCGAGGCATCATAACGGTCCCCTGTCCGTTTGGAAGGGGCTAGGGTGAGTAAACGGTCCCCTCTCCCAAAAGGAGAGGCGAGATAACAGAAGCAGGCATTTGTCGAACATGACAGCCGATAACGATTCCTTGCGTTTTGGGTGCCCAAAGTGCCAGAGGCGGCTGAAGGCGCCGCCATCGCGGGCGGGTAGCCGCACTCGCTGCCCTTATTGCCAGACCATGATCGACGTGCCACACCATTCGCGCACCACCGATCCAACCGATATATATCCGCTGCAAACCGACGACAGCCCGGTCTTGGATAAACAGCCGGAATACATCCTTGTCGTCTGCCCCGTGTGTCACGCGCGGATGCATCCCGAGGCGAGCCAGATCGGGCGTCAGGCGATCTGTCCCGACTGTGGCACTTCGACGACCGTGCGTCGGCCGCCGGAAAAGCCCGCGAAAAAGCCGCTGCGTTCGCCCGAGGAGATCGGCGAATACCCGCTGGCGACGGATGTTCGTCCCGATCCCAGCGCCGTTCCGGCAGCCGAGCAAGACTACGTGGCGGTAGTCTGTTCACGTTGCCACACGCGGATGCTTGCCACGGCCGATCAAGTTGGGGGCAAGATGATCTGCCCCGACTGCGGCACGGCGAACGTCGTTCCGCCGCTGCCGCGGCGGCGGCCGAAGATCGACGTGATGGCGGGGGCGGAGCCGGGATACGGGGTGGTCGGCGGCGAGGGGAAGCGAGCGATGCGATCGCCGGCCCCCCCGCGTCGCATGCGGGAAGAACCGCCGGAACCGCCGAAGCCGTCGGACGAACCGGAATCCAAGCCGCCCAGCCGCCACCCCGTCCTGCCCGATCGGCCGTTTCTTGAGGGCACCTTTACCTTCCCGTTTCATCGCAGCGTGTGGGTTCGCACGCTGGTATTGGCGATTTGGTTGGTCTTGCCCGGACTGACGGCGACAGCAAGCCACAGTTCTTCGGCGGCGGGTGACGCGGCGAGGAATCCGGTGCCGCTGTTCGGCGGTGCTTTTCTGATGGTCGTGACGGCGATTCTCGCGGTGTTATGGTTCGCGATTCTGTCGGCGACCGTGATGGCCGTGCTGCGCGAAACGTCCGAAGGTTGTGATGAGGTCGAGAACTGGCCGGGTCAGGCTTTTTTGGACTGGCTCGGCGAGCCGGTGC
The DNA here is from genome assembly GCA_963719005.1 of uncultured Planctomycetia bacterium. Classification (GTDB taxonomy): domain Bacteria; phylum Planctomycetota; class Planctomycetia; order Pirellulales; family Thermoguttaceae. Next base: position 170,894 of record CAVRAR010000003.1, on the reverse strand, counting down.
ACCTGTTTGTTGCTCTTTGCATGAGCGCAGTTCCAGGCGCGGCGGCAGCGTGGCTGTTGACGAAGTTCGGCGGCGCTTCGCCGGCGGTAATGTTGATAACCGGGCCGGTGAGCATGTTCGTTGCGTTTCCCATCATTCTCATGTCGACGTTGGAGACGAATTCGATGTTCGGCGTGCTCTCCTGGCCCGTCTTGCGGACGCTTGGGACCGCTGCGGACGGCTGGCTGAAGTTCTACATGACGTCGGCCGCCATGATCGTGGCGACCGTCGCCATTTGTTGGGCGGCGTCCGGCGTAGGCAAGGTCTTTGGAGTGATCGTCGCCGCAGGAATAGAACCTGTCGTTTGGATAATCTATTTCCGTCTGCTCGGTCGCCTGGCGTGGGTCTGCGCCGACCGCGCCGCCTTCGCCGATCTGGAACGCGAGTTGGCCGAAGCCAGCGATGATGATTTCGACGAAGACTCGGACGACGACAACCTTGTGACATAAAACAGCGACTTTATGTCAGAGATGGTTCCCTACACCTATTGGTTCTGCCGCCGTTGCGACACCCGAGTGGAGCTTGGCCGCGTCGCCTACGGGGCCACGGTTGCCTGTCCCGCCTGTGGCTTGGAGTTCACCATCGAGTCGCCGACGCAGAGCCGCGGCGGAGCAGGGCAGGGTAGGGGAGGGGACGGCGAAGGCGCGCTCCAAGCGGACGATCGGCCGACGTTGCGAGAGGCCGCCGGCATCGGCTCGCCGCTCGGGCTGTTCTTCTCCGGCACGTTCAGCTTTCCCTTCCGCCTCGGAGTTTTATCGCAAACGCTGACTCTCTGTTTTGGCGCCGCCGCGCTGTACGCCGCATTCCGACTCGGCACGTGGTGCGCCGCCGCAGACAACGAAGAGGTCGACAAGGCTACGCGAGTTCTTCTCTGGAACGGCCTGGCGCTGTCGATCACCTGCGGAGCGCTCGCATTGATAGCGTGGATCTACATGGCGTCGGCCTACGGCATGACGATCCTCCGCGAAACGTCGTGCGGAGGCGACGTGATCGAGCAATGGCCGAACGTTCTGGGGTTGGAAGACGCCGGCCAATGCTTTTATGTGCTCAATAGCCTATTCATAGCGGTGCTGCCGTGTATGCTGGCGGCGCCGCTGTGGAGTCGCCTCGGGGTTCCATTGCTCTATGTCGGCGCCGGCGGCGTTGCCCTGTTTTTTCCCATTTTGCTGCTGTCGATGCTCGCGGCAAATTCGCCGCTGCATCTGCTGTCGTTGCGGGTGTGGAGAAGCCTGATCCGTGGAGGATTCGCCTGGATCGGGTTTCACTTGACGACTGTCGCCGCCGCTCTCGCTATCGCTCGGCTGGAGATTGCGTTGTGGCGTCACGCAGGTTGGGCAATCGACGTGGCCGTCACCGCGGTTGTCGCGGCGGTGAGCTGGATGGTCTATTTCCGCCTGGCGGGCCGCTTGGCGTGGTTCCTTTCGTTTCAAATGGGTGGGAAGTCGTAATACTCCAGGGCCTGTCCGCGAAATCCACAAGAAGTCGGCGACAGGAGTTGCTTCCTACAGTCCGACGTTGAAAAGCTGATTGGCCCTGGAGTCGCCGGGCTGTTCCTGTACGGCACGTCGAGGCGGTATAATGGCGTAGACTTCTCTTGGGACGAAAAGGAGCCGCGCATGAGTCAGGTTGAATGGTACTATGCCCGCGACAACCGCCAGATGGGCCCGGTTTCGTCTGCCGAACTGAAGCGGCTGGCTACGTTCGATGAGCTTCGCCCCGACGACCTCGTCTGGCGCGAAGGGATGACCGAATGGGCCGCGGCGCGGAACGTACGAGGCCTGTTCGAGGAAGACGGTGGAGCGGCCGCGGCTGCGGTGGCCGGCGTGGCTGCCTCAAAGGCCGGTGAAGCGTCGGCCAAGCCGCAGGATGCAGGGGCCGCGCGGCCTCGGCGGCATCCCTTCGATGCGCTGTTGGATACGTGTCGCTCCCACTTCAACGAGCACTTCATCGAGGCGACGGCCCGCATCTTCCAGGCGTGCGGATCATACGGCCTGCTGGCGGCAATGGCCGTCACCGCGGTGTTTTCGGTCGTGGCTTCCGTTCAGATCAAGTCGCATGACGCCAAGTTTGCCGACGGCGCAACGTGGCTCAGCGTGTTGCTTTCAGGTGTGGTCGGGTTGCTCGCGCTGGCCGTGCTGCAATACGTGGCCGGCAAGTCGTTCAGCGCCGTCGAACGGCTCAACCGCGCGACCGCCGCTAGCCTTTCGTCCTCGCTGGTGTCCGACTGCGTCGTGGTCTTGAGCACGTTAGCCGGCGTGGCCGTCTTGCTTAAATCGGTCGCCACGGCCATCGATGCGTCGCAGTACGGGATGATCCTGCTTGGCGTGGCGGCGTTCTTTGTTTGCGCCTACCTGGCCGTTATCGGCTTGAATCCGGCGACGTTAAATATCTCGATTGCCCCCGAGGCGCTAGCGGGCGAAGAGGCGATCGGCGTGTTCACGTTTCTGCTGAAAGCCCTCTTGCGGTTGACGCCCGTCGCGTTCGGAGCCGGCGTTGTCTGCGGCGCGCTTCTAATGGGTTTTGCATGTTGCGAAGCGTTTGCAGGCGCGTCCGGAGCAGAGAAGGCGGGCGAGTCGTTGCTCTTCTCGCTGACGATCGCCGCCCAGGCTGGCGTCCTCCTGATAATCTCGGCAGCCCTGCCGTTTGTCGCGTATCTCGTCTTCCTTCTCGGCAACCTGTTGCTGAACCTGTGTCACTCGCTGCTGAGTCTGCCGGTCAAGCTCGACGAATTGGCCGAGAATGAAGACGAGCAGATCAAGCGAGGCCAGCGGGATACGGTGACAACCCACGAATAACGTGCCGGTGGGGTCCTGGCCATTCTGAGCGCGGCGAAGAACCTCGGCTGCGTCGCAACGGTGTCGGCGAGACCCTTCGCCGCGCTCGGGACGACGCTGCGGATGACGGTCCTTCTCCCGCCAAGAAATGCCGAACCCCGCCGATTAGAGCGGGGTTCTTCCTTTGCGTTTGAGGTTGATATTGTCTGACCAACACGTGCGAGGAGCAGGCCGCCTGCTCCTCAACGGAAGCCCTCCGGTGGATTCTGCATGATGCACCCTCCGTTGCGAGGTCTTGGAGCAAGTCACACTCAACGCCACTAGAATTTTAACATGAACGCTGCCGATGGGTCAAGAGAAAAACTGGCTTATTGCTGATTGTTGAATGACGAATGATTTCATTTCGCCGGAGAACCGCGTGCGGTTTCGCACCGCCCCCGCTACGCTACTTGCCGCATCTCGTCGAGAAAACGTCGGATCATCTCCTCGGTATGCGTGGCAAACACGGCGATTCGCAGTCCGCCGGCGGCGCTCAGACCGGAATAGGCCGCCATGTAGGCGACGGCGATTCCGCGGCGCATCAATTCCTGCTGAATGCGTCGCATGTTCTCGGCGTCACCGACTTCGAGGCAGATGATCGGCACGGGCGTATCATCCACCTCGAAGCCGATCCCTCGCAGGCCTTCCTTCAGCCGCCGCACGTTCGACCGCAGCCGCGCCCGCAGATCGGGATCGGCCTGAATCAGCTCGATCGCTCGGGCGGAGGCGGCGGCGACGGGGGCCGGCGGCGCGCTGGCGCCGTCGTACCAGTGCGATGCACGACGCACGCATTCGATGAACCTTTGCGACCCAGGGATGATCCCACCGTAACCACCGAGGGCTTTGCTCAACGTGGCGCAGAGGAAGGCGGCACAATCTCCCCGCTCCCACGGGGAAAGGGAACCGCTGGCGTTGACGCTCCCATCGAACAGGCCAAAGTGCTCCAGTGTCCCACGGCCGCAGTCGCCCAAAACGCCAACGCCGTGGGCATCATCGACCAACAGGCCGGCGCCGGGATAATTGGCCAGCGCGGCGACGTAATCGGCCAACGGTGCAATCGTTCCGCGAACCGAGAACACGCCGTCGCTCATCACCAGCGGCCGCTGGCCGGGCTGGAGACGCTTATTCAGATGGTCGGCCAAATCGGCAACGTCGCGATGACGGAAACGGAATAGCGGATGACCGCTTTGCACCGCCGCATCAAAGACAGAGTAATGGGAATACTCGTCGACGAACAGGGCGTCGAAGCCGCTCTCGATGGTGCGGAGCAGAATGCTGTTGCCGGCATAGCCGCTTGGAAAACAGAACGAAGCTCCGCAGCCGAAGAAGTCGGCCGCGCGACGTTCGACGGAAAGGGTAGGGGGGGTGTTGCCGAAACCGGCCCGGCTCGTAGCGCTGTGAATGCCGTAACGTTCGGCTGCGTCGCAGGCGGCACGGATCACCTCGGGATGTCCCTGCAATCCCAGATAGCTCGTCCCCACGAAATACAGATACTCCACTCCGTCGATGCGCACGACGGGGCCGGGCGGACTTTCGGCGATCGGCGTATGCGTTTTCACGTTACCTGCGTGCACCGGCATTTCTTGTCCAGATGCCCCGACGCGCCGCGCGGGCCTCGGCCTCGACGCGACGAAATCGCGACTTCATGGCTTCCGAGTAATGATATTGCATCTCCGCGCGGGCGAGCCCCGCGCGAATCAATTCCTCATTGAGCATTCGATCGCCCACCCAAACGTACGCGAGCGTCCGGCCGTACTTGTCGCGGCACGGGCCATCGAACTCCAGTCGAACTACGCCACCGGCCAGGAACTCTTTGGTGAATTGCGACGCCTCGGGGCCCCAAGGTTCGACGGGCCAGTCGGGCTTGACCGTTTCCGGCGTGTTGGCGCCGATCAATCGAACCCGCTCCTTCTCGCCGGCAAGCATGACAATCAGCGTGTCGCCGTCCACCACGCGAACGACGCGATGCGCCGTTGCGCCGAGATCGCCGGACGAAGCGGAAGGCGCTGAGTCGGAATACCACCGCTGCCACGCGCCGACCAGCGCCAGCAGAACGGCCAGCAGCAGCGCCTGCCAGGAACGGCGCCGGAGGCGAATCGGACGGAAGCGATAAGACGGGCTCATCAGTTGGCGCTAAACCCGAACGCCTTGGCCGTTTCGCGTCCAAGCGGATTGTGGATGAACTTCTTGCGACACTCGGGACAGAGATCGAATCGCAATTGTTGATACACCTCGTCGCCGATCTCGTCGCCCGGCATGTCTTCGATGCGTTCGAGAATGTCTTGGATTTCTTCGAGGTGGTCGCGATCATCGTCATCGTCGACGGCGGCCGGATCGTAGGCGGCGTATACCTCCATTTTGACGACGTAACGCAGATCGTTCTTCGGGTCGAGTTTCCGTTTACACAGGTCGCATGAGTACCGGATCATTTCCCCGCTCCCGGTTGACGGCCGGCTCGCGCCGACGCAGAAAACAAAGATCCACAACCGACATCACTCATCCTAATGCGGGAGTCGGGTTGCTGGCAAGCCGACCCTGAGGAATTTTTTCCCCGTGGGCCAAACGGTTTTTTTCTTACAGGTGAGTTCTGTTTCCAGGTCCAGCTTTGCCAAACCGCAGGGTAGGTCCGGCGCAGCGAGCCATGCCAATGAATTTGCCTGTATTTTCGCCGAATTGGCGGGGTTTGCCGCGATCGATCGACCCTGCTGGTAGCAGCGGATCGGCCCCGATTTCTTGCCGTTCTCGCTGGTATGCGCCAAAAAAATCGGCTACAATAACAACTCTGGCACAATTCAGGGGGTGGCACGTGCAAGGGCTTCACACAGCCGAGGCTCACTCTTCGCGGGTACACAGCCCGCGACGCGGGAGCGCTGTTGCCCCGCATACCCCCTCTCCCTCCCCCGGCAGCGCGCTCTCCTGCAGCGTTCTTGTGCTCAATCGGCTCTACATGGCGGTCCACGTCGTAAACGTGCGGCGGGCTTTTGGGCTGCTCTGCCGCGAGTTGGCCGAGGTGATCGCGATGGAGGAGGGGAAGTTCGCCACGTATTCCTTCAATTCCTGGCGCGAAATGAGCGAATTGCGTGCCGAAATCAAACAACCCGAAGACGACTGGATCAGAGCGGTCAACTTCGAGATCCAGGTTCCCCGTGTGATTCGCTTGCTCACATTCGATCGGCTGCCCAAGCAAAAAGTCCACTTGAGCCGCCGCAACGTGTTGGCGCGTGACGGACACGAATGCCAGTACTGCGGTCGACGTTTTCCAACGCATTTGTTGAGCATCGACCATGTGGTTCCACGAAGTCGAGGCGGCGAGACCACGTGGGAGAACGTGGTCTGCGCCTGTGTCACCTGTAACGTGAAAAAGGGCGGTCATACTCCATACGAAGCTCACATGAAACTCGTGCGGACTCCCGTTCGCCCCAGACGCAACCCCATGCTAGCACTGAAGCTCAGCAATCCAAGATACGAAAGCTGGTCAGTTTGGTTAGATGGTGTTTGCTGGGAGGTGGGGGGAAAAGAATAACGGCGCCAACGTTTGGCCGCCGCGTCTACGCGTCGAGGACTCTCGGTGGGGCAGACATTCCTGTCTGCCGCGAAAAGGGGCTGCTCACTTGGCAGACAGGAATGTCTGCCCCACTACACTACAACGCTTCCCGCTGCCGCCCCATTGCCGCTGCGTCTCTTGTAAGTGCTTTTCCAACCAGGACTTGGGCGTCATACCAGAGCTCGTCGCCGGCTTCCATCTTCGCTGCTCTCCCGCGCCGATTCGCCTTATGCCGCTTTGGGGGCCCATGCGCACTTGTTTCTTTGGCGAATCAGAATTACAATCGCAAGAGAAGGCCCCATATAGCCCGTTTGCCTTACCGAGAGGAAGAACAGCGTGGCACTCTCCGAGATCGACCGCAACCTGCTGGAACGTTGCCTGCATCGGAAGCCACGGGCGTGGGAAGATTTCGTCGACCGATTTCTCGGCCTGGTCGTTCACGTGGTGAACCATACGGCGCGGGCGAGGAGTATCCGCCTGGCAGCGGCCGATCGCGACGATCTCTGCGCCGAGGTCTTCTTGGCGATGGTCAAGAATGATCTCGCCTTGCTTCGCAATTTCCGCGGCAAGAGCAGTCTGGCGACGTATCTGACGGTGGTCGCCCGGCGAATCGTCGTTCGCGAGTTGCTGGCCAGGATGTCGGCGGCGCAGCCGCTGGACGGTTCATCGCGGCATTCCGCCGAGAGCGTTCCCGATCCGCACGCTTCGGCCGAGGATCGGCTCAGCGATCGTGAGGAAGTCGAGCGGTTGCTCGGCGGACTGCGCGGCACCGAGGCCCAGGTCGTGCGGATGTATCATCTCGACGGCAAGAGCTACCACGAGATCAGCGTCGCCGTCGACATGCCGGAAAACAGCATTGGCCCGATCCTTACCCGGGCACGCAACAAAATGCACCGCGCCGGCGGCAATAACGATTGAGCCGGCCAGCGCAGTGGTTACCGTCCTATCTGGCGAGTCGTTCATGATCGATCAGTCGAGTTCTCCCTGCGTTCTGTTGTCGGTTGCCAACGAGGCCGAAGCGGCCGGCATCGTGACGGCATTAGCCGAGTACGGCATCGAGGCGTCGGTGACCGGCGGGTTCACCGCCGGCTTCAAGGCCGAAGCGCCGGGCAGCGTTCAGATTGTCGTGCGGCGTTCGGACCTTGACGAAGCCAAGCGGGCATTGGCCGAGATTCGGAAAGACGAGGGTGAAATCGATTGGTCGCAGATCGACGTCGGCCGACCGGAGGACGAGTAGCGGATACGGTGCTGCACAACCTGTTGCGCCGCCGCCATGATTGAGATATTCCCGCCAGCGGTCCTTGCCCCAACCTTGCGTTGCGAGAATGGGCTGCAAAAAGTGCGTTTCGGGCGTTGCTTTCCTTGCCTCCAACCCTGCAACGGAGCCTTACCATGTCCCAATCGACCTCGAACCGTCGAGATTTTCTTCGTTCTGCCGCCGCGTTGACTGCCGCAGGGACCGTCGTGCCGTACTGGTTTACCGGCGAGAATGCCGTCGCCGATGAGGCGAAGTCGAAAAACGACCGTCCACACATTGGCCTGATCGGCGTCGGCGGCCAGGGCACCTACATTGCCGGCGAGGCCGCCCGCTTCGGCGACGTCGTGGCCATCTGCGACGTCGATCTGAAACATGCGGAAGCTGCCAAGCAACGATTCGGCGGAAAAGCGGCGATCTACCAGGATTACCGCAAATTGCTCGACCACAAGGGCATCGACGTGGTGACCAACGCCACGCCCGACCATTGGCACACGGCCATCACCATCGCCGCCTGCAAGGCGGGCAAAGACATCTATGCCGAAAAACCGATGACGTTCACCATCGACGAGGGCAAGCTGCTGTGCAAAGTGGTCGAAGAGACCGGCCGCATCGTTCAAGTCGGCACGATGCAGCGGAGCTTCAAGGAGTTTCAGACGGCCGTCGAATTGGTTCGCAACGGGCGAATCGGCAAGCTGAAGCAAGTCTGGGTGGCCTTGCCTTACTATTCGACCAAGGGCGGTCCGTTCGCCAAGCAGCCGGTTCCGCCGGAGCTCGACTGGGACATGTATCAAGGCCAGGCGCCGCTGCACGACTACTGCCCGGAGCGGACGGCCGTCAATTTCCGCTGGTGGTACGAGTACGCCGGCGGGATCATCACCGATTGGGGCAACCACCACGTCGATATCGCCCACTGGGGCATGGACTGCGAGCTGACGGGGCCGACTATCGATCGAGGCCCGCGGCCTATTTCCAAATCCCGATGGCCCTCAGTACTACAATACGCCCGATCGCTTCTTCTCCCGCATGTTGTATCCCAGCGGCGTCGAGATGCTCTACTTTTCGTCGATCAACGAACGGGCCCGCTTCGGCGACGTCGCCGACCACGAAACGACTTCGCCCGAGCAGGTCGAATGGCTGTTCGGCAAGGACGTGCCGAAGGAAATCAAGAGCTACAACCGCAACGGCATCATGTTTATCGGCGAGAAGGGCAAAGTCTTCGTCAATCGCGGCGCCGTGCATGGCAAGGCGGTTGAAGAACTGAAGCAAAACCCGCTGCCGGCCGACGCCTGGCGAGCCTATCCAAGCTTGGATCACATGGCCAATTTCTTCGACTGCGTCAAGACCCGCAAACAGCCATGCACGCCGGTGCAGGTCGAGCACCGCTCGGTCACCGCCTGTCACTTGACGAATATCTCGATCCGGCTGAAGCGAAAGCTCACGTGGGATCCCGTCGCTCAGCAAATCGTCGGCGACGACGAGGCCAACGCCTGGCAGAAGTGCAAGCAACGGCCGCCGTACCTTGTTCGAGCGTAGCATCCGGTGTGCCACCAGGTTCGCGGGATGGGATTCCGGCATTCCTTGTTTCCCGCCGCCGCTTCTTGCAGCCCGGCGGGGAATCGCTACAATACCCGTAAACTAGGGTATTATTCCAACTGCGAGGATGCCATGAGCTATCGAATGTGTCTCTGGGCCGTCGTCGGAGGTCTCGTAGCGTGTATAGCGTGCGTTGTCGGGCAGGCGCAGCCGCCTTCCGCCGCCGCGGGAGTTCAACGGCCTGAACTCCGGCATGGACAACCTCCATCGGCTCTCGAACGCCGAGTCGCGCTCGATCAGCGCGGAGAACTTCAAGGGCGAGAAGGGCAAAGCCGGGATGGCCGTCGAAGGCTTCAACAAGAAGTGCGCACGCGAATTGGGCCGCGGCTGGAAGGTCTCGCCCTGCGTTCGCATCAAGGCGAAATCGACCTTTACCGTGGCCGACATCGACGGGTCGGGCGCCATCCAGCAGATTTGGCTGACCCCGTCGCCGATCGACAAAACCCGGCTGTACATCCTGCGATTCTACTGGGACGGCGAGACCGAGCCGTCGGTCGAATGTCCGCTGGGCGACTTCTTCGCCTGCGGATGGGGCAAGTACTGCCAGATCAATTCGCTGCCCGTCTGCGTCAATCCCGGCAGCGCCTTCAACTGCTACTGGACGATGCCGTTCCGTAAGAAGGCGAAGATCACGCTGGAGAATCTCGACGACAAGGACATGGTTCTCTACTATCAGGTCAATTACACGCTGACCGACGTGCCCGACGACGCGGCGTATTTCCACGCCCAATTCCGCCGGACGAAAAAACTGCCGGCGAAGACCGTCTACACGATTTTGGACGGCGTGCAAGGCCGCGGCCAATACGTGGGCACGTACATGGCCTGGGAATCGCGCAGTCCCGGCTGGTGGGGCGAGGGGGAGATCAAGTTCTATTTCGACGGCGACAAGGAGTTCCCCACGATCTGCGGCACCGGCACCGAGGACTACTTCTGCGGTTCCTACGACTTCGAGGATCAGGAAACGCATCGTTACGTGCCGTTCAGCACGCCCTACAGCGGTCTGGCGCAGGTGATTCCGCCCAATACGATCTACGACGCGGTCCCGCAACGCTTCGGCCTCTATCGCTGGCACATCGCCGATCCGATCCGCTTCAAGAAGGACATGAAGGTCACGATCCAGGCGTTGGGCTGGAAGGACAACGGGGCGTATCTGCCGCTGGAGGACGACCTGGCGTCGGTGGCCTATTGGTATCAGACCGAGCCGCACGCAAAGTTCCCGGCGTTTCCGGGCAAGGCCGATCTCGTGATCGAGCCGTTAAAGCCGGTGAAGGTAGGCGCCAAGTAGAAGCGATCCGGCGGTAGCAATCTCCCCTTTCCCTTTGCGAGAGGGGACGTCTACCGGCTGCGTTTACTCGAACTCCAGAACGCCGAACTTGTTGAATTCGTGAAAGCTGGACCCGACGGGCATCCAGTTCCAGCCACTTGCCTGGCCGTCGTCGTAATCGACGCGATAGAAATTCGCCCGCCAACGAGTGTGCGGCCGCGGCGGGACGTTGCCCAGCGGCTTGAGCAACACGTAGGGCACGAACACTTCAGCAGTCCAGCCTGTAATCTTCGCTCCCGACTTGAGGGTTCCGCCGCTGACCGACGTCGCCTTGCGGGTTTTCCGCGGCCCCTCGTAATGCCACGGGCGCCAACCGAGAAATCGGCCGTCAAAATTTGGAATCAAGATTGCCAACTCGCGGTTCAGCGGCGAAATCTCATATTCAAAGTAGACCGTCTGCTTTTGATCGGGCCACAAAAACAACTCGAAGGCGTCCTCGTTCCACAGATCCTCGAAATCCTTGTCGATCGTGGCGGTCAGCTTGCGGTCTTCGCCGTTGAACAGCACGTACAGGCCGGTCGGCGAGTACAGCATCTTGAATCGCGACCGGTAGGTCGACTTACTGTCCCGCTGCTTGTCCAACGGCTCCCAGGCAACGTTCCGCCAAGCCGGCGAACGGCCGTCGCCCGTCAGCTTGAAGTCGGCGGTCCGCGGAACCTTGAGCACTTTGAGCTTGTTCGTGCCGGCCGTCTTGGTGGCGGGGGCGCCCTTTGAAACGGAATCACCAGGTTTCGCGCCGAGGACGGGCTCTGGCGGGGCGGCGAAGCCGGACGACATCAGCGCGATCGAGAAAATCGTCGCGGCAAGCAAGGAACATCGAAGCATAAAGGGACTCCATCACAAGACACATCGATTACGCGACGCTGCACCGCCGTCGCCAGCCCGCATTTTTCCCCACAGGATACGCTGTTGCTTGTTTTTCCTGTGTGGTCAGAACCGCGGGCTAGTGATCTCGATGCCGTCGGATGGGACGCACCTTCATTGTCTTCGCATTCGTGACCGACGATTCCTTCTGGGCGTTGTCGCCGAAGAAGAGAAGCCGCTCGGCGTTCGTCAAGTAAATCTTCTGCAGCACGTCCTTTGGCAGAAACACGCCGTAGATCATCCAGAAGCCTTGCAGGTGGTGGCTCTTCTGGCAGTCGAAATACTCGTCGTCGGTTTCCATAAAGCGGTAGTAAATCCGATACGCCTCGCGGTCGTTAGGCGGCGTGTCGGTGCCGAACATCACCCGGTCCTGGTACTTAATGAGGAACTTTCTCGTCGTATAGGGCTGGCGGCCAAGCTCTGAAATCCGCGCGTCGATGTCGATGTATAGATTTGGATACGTGTCGAGCCACTCGGCCACTTGCCCTACATTCTCGGCGTAGTTGCCAAAATGCGCGCCGATGAACGTGGTCTTAGGATTCTTTGCCACGGCATGGATGAACGCATCGAGCAATTGTTTGAGCGGCGGGTAATCGTGGTCGTACCACAGCCAATCGGGATGCTGGTTCAGTTCGTGCCAGCGCTCGTTGTATTGGTCGAGAGGGGTGAAGAACGCCACCGGATCTCCCGTGTGGATCATGATCGGACGATGATGCTTGGCGCACATTTCGTAGATTGGATCCATCTTGGGATCGTCGGGCATGAGATACTTGCCGTTCTTGAACTTCACTTCCAAGCCGAGCGATTTGTGAAACTTCAAACCCTTGGCGCCCATCTTGAAGCTCTCTTCGAGCCGTTTTGCCTCGCGCTGGCTCCAATCGGCGTCGTCGATGCCGTCGAAATTGATTTGTGCGTAGGTGAGAAACCTGCCCGGATGTGCTTCATCGAGCGCGGCCAAGGTCTCCTTGAGTCGGTCGCCCCACATGCCGTCCAGATCGACCACGGTGCGAACACCGGCCGCGTCCATCTCCTCGAGATAATGCTTCACCCGTTCGGGTGTAAGGAACGCCTTGCCTGTGCCAAGATGATTGTGTTGGTCGATGACCGGGAACATCGGCTTATTGACTTTGGTCACCTTGGTGACCATCATCGATTTAGGATGCCAGTCGCGAAGTTTCAAGTCGCGAATGTCGTCCGCCGCGACAGCCGAAGCGGCCGCGATAAGGGCCGACGAGAAAATCGTTGCAACAAACAGAAAATGTCGATACATGAGCGGTCTCCTGACGTTTTGATGCGGGGTTTTCAAGGCAGGCAGCCGCATGGACATTTTTCATGCGGCAAAGTGCCCTCATTCTCGCAGCAAGCCCGACGCCTGTCAATAAAGCATCAGTCGGCCTCGGGGGATGGCACGAAACGGGGCAGGGCAGGGCAGGCGGAAGTCGCTATTCCGGAGCATTACCTCGGGCCGATCGTGCTTTCCGGGCGCCTCTTGCCTGAAAGTCATCGTACTCGCCCAAGATAATGCAGTAGATGCCGTAGAGAATGAAGGCCCAAAGCCACAGCGACGAAATGTGGTACGGGCTGGCCAACGCTGGGTTTCGTCGCGAAAACTCGATCATGCACTCGCCGCCGTTCAACGGAACAAGGAACGTCGACAGGTAGACGGCAATCGACAAGCTAATCAGGCCCGCAATGATTTTCATGGCTTTCCTTTCTGCACGCGAAGCGTGACGAGTACGTCTTGTTAAACGCTTTAAGAATCAGCCAGTTTCACTCACTCCTTGTTCCTCATTGCTCATTTCTTCCCGCCGCCAGCCGGCTGGCGACCCGCAGCGCCTCGATCATGCTGCCGGTCTCGGCCTGACGCTTCCAGGCGATGTCGAACGCCGTGCCGTGGGCGACGCTGGTGCGAATGATCGGCAACCCCAACGTGACGTTCACGGCCTTGTGCATCCCCAACAGCTTCAACGCGATGTGGCCCTGGTCGTGATACATGGCCACCACGGCGTCAAATCGCCCGTCGCGGGCCCGGACCATGAGCGTGTCGGTTGGCAGCGGCCCTTCGAGCCGGAGCCCCTCGGCCAGTCCTCGCTCGACGGCCGGGCGGATGATCCGTAGTTCCTCGTCGCCGAACAGCCCGCCTTCGCCGCCGTGCGGATTCAGCGAGCAGACGCCGATTCGCGGCCGGGGCCAAAAAGGGGTCAGGTCCAATTTGTGCGAAGCACCCTCCGGGCCGTTCCGGCAAATTGGACCTGCCCCCTTTTTCGCTCGGCGTCGCGGCGCTGCTGCGTCGCTCGGCCCGCCGCCGGCCGCATCAACCGCGTCATGAATCGGTCGGCCAGCCGGGCTTTGACCAAGATCGCCTCTTCCGTCAATTCGTCGAACACTTTCCGCAGCGCCGTGTGCAGCGTCACGTGAACCACCGCCAACCCGGCCGGCGACAGCAAGTCCTCGTTCGGGCCCATGTAGAGCATCATGGCGTAGTCGTCAACCCCGCACACGTGGGCCAACAACTCGGTGTGGCCGGGATAGTCGTGGCCGGCCCGGTGCAATGCTTCCTTCTGTAGCGGCGCGGTGGTGATGGCGTCGACCTGGCCGGCCAGTGCGAGCCGGATCGCCGTCACCACGGCGTCGTAGGCCGCTTGACCAGCCCGTGCGTCGAGAGCCCCGGGGGCGACTTCGATCGCGTCGGACGAAACGCAAGGGATGCAAGGAATCACATCGGGAGACGGCTCGGCCTGTTCCGGCGACTCGATCTCCACCACCTCGACGCCGGTCTGCCAAAGACGGACGGCTCGGCGGATGATCTCGGGATGGCCCAGCACCAATGGGCGGCACCACTCGTGAACCACGGTCTCGGTCCATGCCCCAACGATGATCTCCGGCCCGATGCCCGCCGGGTCGCCCATCGTCACGGCAACTAGCGGTTTAGAGTTTTGCACGTCGGTCCTGCCTCTGAGAGTTCCAACCGATTGTACGCGACTTTTGGTGTCGAGCCAAAGGGCAGTTGCCGAAAAACCGCGAATTCCCTATGTTGTTTCTGTTGCAGCCAGTCCCCCTGATCCCCGGCCCCTGACCCCGTTCCTCCTATGCGAGCATGTGTTCAACGAGTCGGTCGTGCGTCGGTCACGGTCGCTGGTGAAGTCTGCGGCAGCATCGGGCCGGGCATGTTGGTGCTGCTGGGCGTCGCGCCCGACGACGGCGAAGCCGACGCCCGTTGGCTGGCACAAAAGATCGCCGGCCTGCGGATTTTCGAGGACAGTCAGGAAAAAATGAATCTTTCGCTGGCCGACGTGGGCGGGGCGATGCTGGTCGTCAGCCAGTTCACGCTGTTGGGCGATTGCCGCCGCGGCCGCCGGCCCGACTTTACCGCCGCCGCCCCGCCGGAACTGGCCGAGCGGCTCTATCAGGTCTTCATCGCCGCCGTGGCCGAGCAAGGCGTCCCAGTCGCCACCGGCCAATTTCGGCAGCACATGCAGGTCGAGTTGGTCAACGACGGCCCCGTGACGTTGATTGTCGAGAGCCGGTAACCGCCTGCGGATTTGCAATGCCACAGACTCAACGATGCCAGATGCGGTCGATCAGCCGCGTCGCCGTCTGTTGGGCCGAAACGCCGAATCCGGGCTGAGATGGATTGGGCAGTTGCGGCTCGAAGAGAATGACGGCGGTCAGAATGAGCAGCTTCGCGTAGCACGACACGTTTGACCACATCCCCTCGCCGAAGAGCTTCAACGCCGTGCCGAACGATTTTTTCAGATGCAGCCCGTGTGCCCACTCGACGCTCCAGATTTCATCGAGCACCAGATGCGATAGATACCCGATCGTCACGGCGCCGGCGGTGAATAGACGCAAGTACAAGGTGTCGCCCGAAGCCAACAGAAACGCCACTTCGCCGAAGACCAGGGCCGCGGGGATGCTGTGAAACATGCCGCGATGAACCGTGTACATTTCCAGCAATTTCGCCGCGCCGAAGCGAATCAACAGATAAACCGCTGCGCCGGCCAGAAGGATCATCTCGTGCGACAAGCCCCAGTGTTGAAACCGATGGATCAACATCATGGGCACGACCGCCGAGGCAAAGGCCATGCTCTCGCGCTGCGGCGTGCTCGAATCGCTGTCGATGTCGGGCATCATGCCCGATACGCTGCACAGGCCGGCGGCCAACGCGCAGGTAGACCAGGGCACGCCGTACGCAAAATACGCCGCTCCACCGTATCCGATGCCGAGAAGAGTGCTGCCGGTGATATGGGTTTTGAAGCCGGGCATGAGAGACAATCCCGATTGGAGACTGAATGGGATGGTTTATGGGCCGCCAAGCGATGAGTTCTTAGTCGAATTTGGAGAATCCCGCAATAGCGATCGGCGAGCAACCTCGTTGTCCTGGCTGTCTGTCCACCGCAGGCTACGCAGCTTCGGCGTAATTCCTATCTCCTCTGGCTCCCTCTTGCGTTTCCCGCTATACTTCGCCCATTATGATCCAGACCTACGACATCGTAATGCTGGTTGTTCTAGTGGGTGCCACGCTGTTCGGCGTTTGGAAGGGGATGGCTTGGCAGGTGGCCTCGCTGGCTTCCGTGCTGGTCAGCGCCGCGGTGGCGGTTCACAGCAGCGCGGCGGTTGCTCCCTGCTTCCGGCAAGCAGGAGCCGTGGAACCGCTTTTGTGCCATGGCGGTGCTCTACGTGATCACGGCCGGGGCCATTTGGATTCTGTTCCGCCTCGTGTCGAATATCATCAATCGCGTGAAGCTTCAGGAGTTCGACCGGCAACTCGGCGCCACATTTGGACTGGCCAAGGGGATTCTGTACTGCGTCGTAATCACGTTCTTTGCGGTCACGCTATCAGAGTCTTCTCGGCAAGTTGTGCTCGCGTCGCATTCCGGCGATCTGATTGCCCGGGGCATTCGCAATGCCAATCCAATCATGCCCGAGGACGTCCGCAAGTATCTGGGCGAGTACATTGACGAGCTGGACAAGGGCCTGCATACCCCACCTCAGACCGCCGCTCAACAAAGCACGCCTCCGCAGACCAATGGGCAAAACCCGAGTCCACAGACCACCCCGCAGGAGGGTGCCAAAGAGACGCCGAAGGCTCCGGATACCGCAGCCCCGGCGGAGGGCAGGGGGGCGGTGGGGAAGCTCGAAAAACTGCTGCGGGGAAAGTAGCCGCCCGGCCGCGCGATCTCGAAATTGCCGCGGTTGTTCTCAACCGCGTTCGGCTTGCCGCGGTCGCCAGACGGGAGCGGCTTTCACCGTGGCGTTCGGGCCGGCGCGCAGCGGTGAGCTTGCGGCGTTTCTGGGCGAGAAGTTTAGGACAGCGGACTGATGGATTGGCCGTTTTTTCGGTGAAAACGCCGTTTCCGACCGAACATAAGAAACATTATCGGACGTTGTAGGGGCCGATAGGCGGGTCGCTATAATCGATAACGTGCCCTCGATTACGCCCGAACATCACAACCGCCGCCGCAGCCAAACCTGCCGGCGACCCTGCATACCGGCCGCTGTCGCAGAGATCCAGCCCACGAGCACACGGCGGAACGCGCCAGTCCTACTGAACCGCAAGCGACGAAATCGCCTTCTTGAGTCGATCGATTCCCGCCGTCGTGACCTTTGTCTTGTTGATCGTCAGCCGGTGGAGGTGTTTCATGCCGGCCAGTTGATCCAAGCCGGCGTCGGTTAGCGACGTGTCGTTGAGAAGAAGCCAAGCGAGATTGGTTAGCGGGAGAAGTTTTTTCATCCCCTCATCGGTGACCTTCGTCCCCGAGAGATTCAGTATCTTCAGACTGGTGAGGCGGGCAATGTCGTCCAAGCCGGCGTCCGACACTTTCGTGCCGGAGAGATGCAACGTCTGGAGATTGGGCAGCGAGCGAATGTGCGACATACCTGCATCGGTGATCCCGGTGTTCGTCAGCACCAGGGACGTCAGGCCCGTCAAGCCGGAGAAATATTGCAGGTCGTCGTCGGTGATGTTGGATTTGTCGGCGTTGATGGTGCTGATTCGATAGAGACGGGCGGTCAGTTTGAGCACCTGCTCATCGATTTTGTTGCCCTGATAATTGATGCTGGTGACTCGCTTCTCCGGCGTGTCGAGATCGATCCTTTCCGAGATTACGAGATACTTGGAGGGGCTCTTGGGACCTTTACCCGTTTTGAAGGAGGTCAGTTTGGCGGCGGCCTCCTGTTCGGCTGCCTTGTCGCCGGACGGTTCGACTATGACCTGCTGTTCGCGCCGTGCCTTGTCGTCGGGTCGAAAGAAGCCCTTGATGGCGGTCCAGTTCGAAAAAACAATAAAGGCCAGCACGGCCAGCAAGCCGATTTCCAGTAACAGCGTCAGCAGCCGGCGAATGCCTCGTTGTGGCGATGTCCGGGGGCGAGGAACGTTGTCGCTTGGGGACGGGGAGTTCTGATTGTCGCTCACTTTGTGATCTCCTGCACGCGATTGGTGCAATTGGGGGGCTGGCATTAAGGCGATGAAATAAGAGAGGAAGCGGTCGGAAGGGTTTGTTCGTCGGGCCGGCCGCCTTCGAAAAAAACGCCCATGCGGCGGAACTTCCGATAGCGCTCGTCCAGGAGCAGATCGATCGGCTTGGCAAGCAACTCGCGGAGCGCGCCGCGAAGATACTGCTTCAGCCGGCTGGCCATCAGATGGTGGTTGCGATGCGCGCCGCCGAGAGGCTCGAAAACGATGGCGTCGATCAATCCAAGCCGGCTGAGGTCTTTCGAGGTCATTTTCAGGGCTTCCGCGGCCCGTTCCTTGAACGTGTGGCTCTTCCAAAGGATGCCGGCGCAGCCTTCGGGGCTGATGACCGAGTAATAGGCGTGTTCGAGCATGGCCACGCGATCGCCGACCCCGATTCCCAGCGCGCCGCCCGAGCCGCCTTCGCCGATGACCACGCAGATCACCGGCGTCGGCAGCCGCGACATCTCGAACATCGATTCGGCGATCACCTGGGCCTGGCCGCGCTCTTCGGCGCCGATGCCCGGGTAGGCGCCGCCGGTGTCGATCAGACAGATGACCGGCATGTGGAACTTGGCGGCCAGACGCATTTTGGCCATCGCCTTGCGGTAGCCCTCGGGATGGGCATAGCCGTAGTTGCAGAGATTCCGTTCCTTGAGGTTCTTTCCCTTTTGATGCCCGACGACCAGCACCCGATAGGCATCGAGTTTTGCCCAGCCTGTGCGAATTGCCCGATCGTCGCCAAACGTCTTGTCGCCGTGCAGTTCGACGAACTCCTCGAAGACCAATTCGAGGTAGTCGGTGGTCATGGGCCGGTCGGGATGCCGGGCGACCTCGACCGTCTCCCACGGCTTCAAATTGGCGTAAATCCACTTGGTTTTTTCGACGAGTTCGCGCCGCAGCAGTGCGGATTTCGTTGCGAACTCCCGGCGTCGAGTCGCCTTTGGCCTCCAGCTTTTCCAGCCGGGCTTCGAGCTCGTAGATCGGACGTTCAAACGATAGTCGATGTTCGCTTCCTGCCATGATATTCCTGTCGAACAGCTTGGAGAGTCCGTTTGTAGTTTCGCCTTCAAGCAGCGCATTTGCTGCCGGCGAAGGCCGGCACTACGCACGGTCAATTCATCCCGTGAAAGCTACCTCTTATGCTTTGTCGGTTCCGGAAGTGGGGTTTTTGCACAAATTGACGGACGGGGTGAGTCTTGAAAACTCGCATCATACGAAATTCCCTCAAGAAATCATCCACCGATTTGGGGCGTGCGTCACGTTTTTTTGACAGCGACCGCCGAATCAACTGGGAAAACTCCGGTGTGACGTTCGGGTTGAGTGCCTCCAAGGAGGGGGGCGTTGATTTTAGATGCTTGTTCAACAGGTCGTTCGTGCTCGTCCCCGTAAACGGAGGCTTTCCCGACAGAACCTCGTGGATGCTGCAGGCGAAGCTGTAAAGGTCGGCCCGTCCGTCGAGGGCCTGACCGCGGATTTGCTCGGGCGAAATGTAGCTCTTGGTCCCCTGCACCAGCCTTGGTCTTGGGGCTAAGCCAGTGCGTCAGCCCGTGCCGGCAACGCTTCGCCAGGGCGAAATCGATCAGTTTTACGTCGCCGTCGTCGGTCACGAGAAAGTTGTCGGGCTTGATATCGCGGTGGACCCAGCCCATGCCGTGGAGGTAGCAGAGGGCCTGGCAGGCCTGGTCGATAATCTTGGGCAGCAACGGGGCGATCTTCTCCGCGCTCTGAAGAAACCGCTGCTTCATGTTCGGCGAGGAAAACCACTCCATCGCGAAGTAGGGCTGGGAGATGTCCCACGGGCGAGGGGTAGATTTCGATGATATTAGGATGGTGCAGCTTCTGGCCGACAGTGTATTCCCGCCGCAAATAGTGCAGTTGCTCGCGGTCTTTCGTGTCTTTTTCCAGCAGCGTCTTAACGCCCACGATTCGCTGCTGGGCGTCGTCATAGGCCTGCCAGATCAGGCTGGCGTGGCCGGTATGAACGACATTCAGCAGGCGATAGGAGCCCAGATAGCCGGGAACAACAGATTTCGCCACGGAGATAAGCCTCTCGGGGGAGTTTCTTGCCCTTCAGCGTTCAGTTTAGCTGCAAGAGGCGTCTTCGGCAACCGAGCAAAAGTCCCCTCTGCCTCCGGGAGAGGGCTAGGGTGAGGGCACAGCCGACGAAGGATGATTGCTCTCTGACCTCCGCACGATGAAAGTGACCGCCGCCCCCCTGCCCTGCCCTCGTCCTCTGTCCGTCACACTCCAAGCCCAAGCTGGCGGCGGATCAAGCGGCAAAGGCTATCCCGAATTTCAGCGTGCCTCGGGACGGGCGCCTTATGGCCGGTCCGCAGATTCAAGTAGATATCGTGCCGATTGCCGTGTCGGTGGAGAACGCAGCCGGCGGATTCCAGCTCGCGGGCAAAATCTCGCCGTTTCACACCAAGACCTCGATTTCCTTGGTGTGGGCGTTTTCGGAAGGCGGCGGTCCCTCTTCCTCGATCATCATCCGATAGGCGTCGCGGATGTTCTCTTCGAGTTCGGCCAACGACTCGCCTTGGCTAAAGACGCCAGGCACGCCTTTAAGACGCCCTACGTACCAACCGTCGTCGAGCCAGTATTCCAAGATCAGAGACTGTGTCATACCTCGATTTTACCCCGCGTGTCGGCGGGCGGCAAGTTGTTGTGTTCGACGGACGCTATTTGCGGGGACGGTAGGAATCGGAGACGAACAACGAATAGGCTTCTCTGGCGTGCCTTCTGACTTCGGCCGACAACGCGGAATAATGCCGCCAAAATTGGTCGGTGGTCGTCGAGTTCATAGGCGATCGAGATCGAGCGGCGTGGTTTTGCCCTGTCTCTTCGCCTGAATCGCTTCATCGGCGAGTTTGTCCAAGACATCCTCCGACTCCGCAAACGCCTTGGACCAGTTGCGATCGGCATTCAACTCGTCGAGCAGCCATTTTGCCAAGGCGTTCTGCTCGACTTCCGGGAGTTGGGTGGCCTGCTCAAATGCTCTTGAAAGCAGTGTTGTCATGGGACGCCTCCTCTCGTTTCTTCTTATTGTAGTTTTTCGGCCAATCCGTGTCCATGCCGACGGGGCTGTGGCGTACGGAATGGGTGCAGGAACGGATCATGGCGTTCTGTCGCGGGAGGCGGCTTCCGGCGACTTGGGATTGTTCGTTGTGCGAGGAATTGTTTCGGTTTTTCACGACCCTTTGCGTTTCCAACAACAAAAATGGTAAGACTTTAGCCGTTTGCAGTGGTTTTGGACGGTAGCGGAGGCAGTTGTCCGGTCGTCAGGTACTTGGTCAGTGCATTGGTTACAGTGGTAATCGGATCATGGCCGCGTTGTTTCAGGCTTCGGTAAATGCTCATAAGGACGGCTTGGGCGCGAGCTCCGTTGGGGCTGCGGTTGCAGTAGCTGTTCTTGCGAATGATAACCGCCGGGCGAATGCTCCGCTCGCCGTGGTTGTTGTCGAAAGGAACGTCGGGGTGATCGAGGAACGTGAACAAATCCCGCTGATGACGCCGCAGTCGCTTGACCAGCCGTTTCGCCTGGGAATCGTCCCACGCCGCGTCGATCATCGTCTGCAACCGCTCGTCCAACCGCGACCGACGCGAGGCGTACTCGTCGGCCGACAGGTCGTCGCGCTTGCTCAGCCGCATGGCATCGTGGATCAATCGTCGCATCGGTTTTGCGAACGCCGGCCAGTGCGGGCCGGGACTCTTGTACTTCTCCACCGTGAGGAAGTCGCGCAACAAATGCACCAAGCACATCTGCCGCCGCGCAGACCACCTTGTTGTAGGCGCCCCAAAAGTCGGTCACCAACGTCCCGCGAAATTCCTCGCTGAAGAACTTCAACAACGCCGGACTGCCCCGACAACGGTCGATCATAAAATAGGTAAGCTCGTCGGTCGCAAAACACCACAACCAGTGCGTTTTCCCGTTCACACGCCAACTGGTCTCGTCGGCGTGCAACACCGCCGAGCGCAAGGCTTGGCCGCGAATCTCTTCGTACCACGGTTCGAGAATCGTTCGCAACCGCTGCCACTGTTGGGTCAAAGCCCCCGGCGTCAACTTCATTTGCAGGTGGTAATTGAAGACTTCGACGATTTGCGAGAGTGTGTTGCCCAGAGCGTAGTGCAGCCACGCCGCCAAGACCAGCACGCGGTTGCCCAACGTGGAGCCCGGCAGGGCGTCGGGCACCACCGGTTCGACGCTTTTCTTGCATCGTGGGCACCAGTCGCGGTGAATGGTGTGTTCCGTGACCATCGGCTCGATGTCGGCGGGAATGTCTTCGATGTAGCGGGTGCGGGTGCGATGACAGCGCTTCAGCGGACCGCCGCACTCGGGACAGCGTTTCAGTCGATGCTCTTCTCGCTGGTTAACCCCTTCCGGCGGCGGTCGTCGGCTTCCCGGATGTCCTTCTTTGCATCCCGGCCGCTTCCGCCGCGACTTGGCTGTCGGTTTTTCGTAAGGCGGCTTCATGCCAGAAGGCGTCGTGGGCGAGGCGCTGGCGGAAACCGCTACCGACTTTTCGGCCAGCATTTTGGCAAGTTCCAACAGCGCGAATACGACGGCTTCTTGCCCCTGATTGTAGATTCTCTCCGCCTGTTCTGCGGTAAGAGTCGGTCCCAATGGAATGCTCAGCGTCGGCATTACGATGGCTTCCTTGCTCGTCACACAAGGCCATCGTCATACACAAATCACTGATTTTATCCAAGATCAACTGCATACGGCTATTCTGTTACAGAATTGTTAATCTGTGGCGCAGCCATCCGACTGCCGGAGCAGGCGAGACGCCTGCACCACAAGTTATCCTCGGACAGTTTTTGACTCGGTTGAAGTTCCAGGGCGGAAGAGGACCGGCTGAAGAGTTCCCTCGCTTTTCTCGCTTCACCGACGTTTTTATTCTGCCGGCTGTCGGCGGGCAGAACGTGGCATTATGTATACAATAGTCGGTGGACCAAAATCAAGGGAAAAACTGGCCGAGGCCGATTTTGTAGGAGGCGACTACCGTCGCCGATTTGCGACGTCGCCTACCGGCCTCAAGATAAAAAGTGGAATGTCCCCTTTTCGTTCCTTTTCCCTGCTCGACGGCCTTCAGGCACACGTGGTACACCGCCGGGAATTGCGGGACGTATCCAAGGCCTAGCATCCGAAGTCCGGCTGATCGGGAGTGGTACACCGCCGGGAATTGCGGGACGTATCCAAGTGAATACGTGAGCGTGTCGTAGACGACGGTGTGGTACACCGCCGGGAATTGCGGGACGTATCCAAGTGCTGCGGAAGCCTCTTCGCCGTCATGGCTGTGGTACACCGCCGGGAATTGCGGGACGTATCCAAGTCTGCAACGGCGCTGAGCGTCAGTGCTCGTGGTACACCGCCGGGAATTGCGGGACGTATCCAAGAGATACAGTTGCACACTACCATCGTCAGTCGTGGTACACCGCCGGGAATTGCGGGACGTATCCAAGCGCGCAAATGGCGTAAAGGCATGACTTGCCGTGGTACACCGCCGGGAATTGCGGGACGTATCCAAGCTACGACTCCGACGATCGTTGTTGGTACGTGTGGTACACGCCGGGAATTGCGGGACGTATCCAAGTTTCACCTTTACCCCCAACTCCGCACTACGGTGGTACACCGCCGGGAATTGCGGGACGTATCCAAGGGCAACGGCCAGCACGTATACGTCGCTGGGGTGGTACACCGCCGGGAATTGCGGGACGTATCCAAGGCGATCAACGCCGGATCATTGAAGTTTGTGTGGTACACCGCCGGGAATTGCGGGACGTATCCAAGGATGGCCGCCACGGACGCCACCACGGAGGCGTGGTACACCGCCGGGAATTGCGGGACGTATCCAAGCGGTAGTTTGCTAAACTCCACACGGCAACGGTGGTACACCGCCGGGAATTGCGGGACGTATCCAAGCCTTGCCGTCGGCGCTCCAATCCAGATCGGGTGGTACACCGCCGGGAATTGCGGGACGTATCCAAGGGAGACCGCCACGGTGGCCGCGACGAACTCGTGGTACACCGCCGGGAATTGCGGGACGTATCCAAGGGGGGCTGTAACGGAACATCATGGGGCAAAAGAGTTTCCGCCACAATTCCCGATGAAGAACCGGCGATATCTTGCTCTTGCACCCCCGTGATTCCCCGTTTTTTCCCGAAAATCCCGATAGTGTCGCCGGGCCAAGTCCGTCGCCCTGGCCGAGATCGGTAACGCCGATCCGGTTCGGTTTCGGCCCGCGGGCGAAGCCGCCCGTGGGCACGTCAGCGGCGATAACCACTCGTCGCCCGGCGCAATCCAACGTGGCCTATAGAGCAGTTTCACGGTAGGTCTAGCGCATTCTGGGCGAACTCGGTAAATTGGGTTCATCTCACTCAAGGAGGTGACCCTGATGGAACCGTACGACGCGGAGTTTCGCGGCGAGGTGCTCGCCGCGTGCGATACGAACGAAGAGCGGCGCGTGATTGCGCTGCGTTTCAAAGTTTCAGAATCTTGGGTGCGGCGCATCCAGCAACAACGTCGCGAGACCGGCCAAGTGGCGCCAAAGAAGGCGGCTCCGCGTCAGCCCGCGTGGCATGCCTGGGCAGACTGGCTTGTCGCCAAGATCGCGGCTCGGCCCGACATCTATCTGCGCGAACTGCAAGCCGAATTGAAGCGGGAGCGCGGCGAAGAGGTTTGCCTGGGAACGCTCTGTGCCGCATGCCAAGCGCTCAAGCAGTCGCGAAAAAAAAGACGCTGATTGCCAGCGAGCAGGATCGCCCCGATGTGGTCGAGCAGCGCGCGGCATGGCGTGCTTCGCAGGAGTCGATCGATCCCGCCAAAGTCGTTTTCATCGATGAAACGTGGGCTAAAACCAACATGACCCGCACCTACGGCCGCTCGGAACTCGGCACGCGTTTGGTGGAAAAAACTCCTTGCGGACGTTGGCAGACGACGACTTTTCTGGGCGCATTGCGGGCCGAGGGATTCATCGCTCCGCTTACCGTGGAAGGCGGCATCAACGGCGAACTGTTCCGCGCCTGGGTCGAGCAACATCTGGCACCGGTCTTGAAACCTGGCGACATCGTGGTGATGGACAATCTCTCCAGCCACAAGGTGGCTGGAATTCGCAAAGCCATCGAAGCGGCCGGTGCCGAGCTGCGCTACCTGCCCCCGTACTCGCCGGACCTGAACCCTATCGAGTTGGCGTTTTCCAAGTTCAAAAAGTTGCTCCGTGACGGAGCCGAACGGACCGTCGATAAGCTATGGAAACTCTGCGGCAGCATCCTCGACCAATTCACGGAATCCGAGTGCCGAAACTATTTTCAACACTGCGGATACCGCTACACCTAAAATGAAACCGCTCTAGCCCCGTGGCAAGGCCGCGGTAGTCCCGCAGCCTTGCGATCCATCGTAACCTGCACGGGGCGAATGTCAAGGTCAGAAGGGTGTGGATTCGCCACGACAAATTCGAGCCGCCCGCAGTGCAAGCCGCTTTTTGATTTGTTCCATGTCAACCTCGACGCCCGTCTCTCCGTCGGGCTTTGTCACACGGTAGACGCCCTGGCGAATCTTTTTGACCGTAGCAAGCTCGCCGTAGAACTTGCGATGCAGGTTAACCGAAGCGTTGTGGTCGCCGTTGGCCGCGTAGCCGCATTCTGGGCAAGCGAAAATCTTGCCCACGGTCTCGAAGTGAAGTTGTCCGTGGTCGGAGGAAAAACGAGCGCCCATCGCTCCGCAACGCGAACAGAGTTGGCTGGTCCAATGGGGATAGACCTCAACGACGCGCATTCCGGCGTCGCCGGCAAGCTGCTTTATCCACTTCACCAAATTTCCGCGATTCCAACTCATCAGCGCTCTGTTGATGCCGCGCTCCTTTTCGGCGTCCGGGATCAACCCGGCGAGCTTTTCCACGACGATCAAATCGCATTCGCTGTTATAGGCGAAATTCACGATGCGGCGAGCGCCCTTCTTGAAACGGTCTTCGCCCATGTCGTCAACATGCGTCTGGAGTTCGACGCACGACTGCTGCCCGCGAATCGGTTTGCCGCGTTGTTTTTGCTTCCTGGCGAGCACCGTTTGTGCGACTTGATGGAGACCAACTGAGGCCCGCGGCCCCGGTGGTCGTCTTCGCGGATCATTCGGGCGCGGACGATTTTTCCGCCGCGCCGAACCGTTGCGGCGGCGAGATGCCGGATACCGAGGTCCACCGCGCAGGTGACGGGATCTGCGCCAAGTTCCTCGCCGATTTTCTTACGCAACTTCTCCGTGCCGTATTTGTCGCACCACTCCTGCGTGGTTCTGATGCGGCACGGCCGGCCCTGAACATCCACGGTAAAGTAGAGATAGATGTTTCCGTCGGGCCGCGCGGGCCGAAAGATCAACTTCGCGCCGCGAATTTCCGCCGGTCGGTCGATTCCCAACGCCGGATCGCTGAACGTCAGAGTGTACTCGTCCTTGCCGCCCTTGACGACTTCCGCCGACTCTCTGAGCCGCCGAATCCGGGAATCCGGGCGAAACTTGAACGGCACCCATCTTCCGGTTGGTTCCGGCTCGTCGGAAACAAACAACCGAAGCTGCAGATTACACGTTTCGAGATCGAGGGTCTTGTAGGCGTCGTTCTTCATCAACTGATACCAAAACGGATGCTTCTCCGCGGACGGTTCGGTGAACGTGGGACGATGCCTGAAACCGTCCGGATGTCGTCTCTTCGCCCAGGGGCGGACGTACTCGCGTTGATATTCTTGGTGCAGGGCGTCGAGCTCCTTGAGGTCGGGATTGGCGTTGAAGAACTCCTCTGACCTAATTTTGTCCCGCTTGTTGCGTTTGGCCCTCTGGATGCGGCGACTCGCCACCTCATCCTCCTTGTGAACCGCGGCCGGTCCACCGCGCCAAGCGGCTAGATCGGGGCGGCTTCGCAAGAAGGCCAGCCATTTGTGCCAGCGATGTTGGCGTTTTGATTTTCCGTGCTCCGCCTCGAACGCTTGCAACTCGGGGCGGACTGCCATGTATTGAGAATGCTCTTGCTCCCATTTTTCCCGAGCCGCTTCCCACTTCGCGTGTTCTTCCTGCCAAAGCTCGACCAGTTGGCTATGGCCGTGAATCATCTGAAAGGCGGCTTCAAAAAGCCTGCGATGGAATCGGTAATGGCACAAGCCCGGCAGTTCGCGCTGCCGATCGAACAGCAATTTGCCGTCGGCAATAAGTTCGTGGGCCAATTCGCGCCAGCGACCCTTCTTCCCGCCCTTCCACGCAAGTGATGTAACGGCTTCTAATCGCGCTTGGGCATCACTAACGGTCTCAATCGTCGTGAAGATCTCCGCGTGACGCTGGTCGGAATCGCCCCGCTTCATCCGATGGACTTGGCGCAATACCCAGCGCAAGCGATCGTTGAAGATGCGATGCGTGCGCCAGAGCGCCGCACGCTCTTCGTCGGATGACACTTGAAGTCTTGCCGTAAATGCCCTTTGCGACATAGAGTCTCCCCGCCGGTCGTTGAGACGATAAAGTGATAGGAAGAGCACGGGGCCACGAAACCGGCATTGTTGCACAACGCCGACGTGCCGGTCAACCACTCTTTAGGTAGACACCCCTTTTCGCGG
Source organism: uncultured Planctomycetia bacterium (assembly GCA_963719005.1). GTDB lineage: Bacteria > Planctomycetota > Planctomycetia > Pirellulales > Thermoguttaceae. The sequence continues at coordinate 143,417 of CAVRAR010000003.1, read as the reverse complement.
CTTCCGCTTGACCGCGAGCCGATAGGGCATTTGAAGGACGAGCGGGCGAGACGCCCGCGCTCCGGGTCACCACCAACCCAGCAGACTTCCGAGTCGGTTTCCGTCGCGGCGACGAGGGGGACAGGCACATTTTTCAGCCCTCGAAGGGCCGAAAAATGAGCCAGTCCCCGGCCCGTGAACGGTTACTAAGCTACCTGAACATATCGTCGGCGTCCTTGCAGCGAGTCAAGTTCTCGCCGCGATCGGTCGCGTCGAGTGTGTTTTGAGTTGCGGCGTTCGGCTCGGTCAGCACCCTTTGATACAACTCCCGCAGTTGCTCGGTCATGTGTTCGTGACGAAACACGTCGGCGAATCGCCGGCGGCCTTTCTGGCCGAAGCGATCGCGCATGGCCGGATCGGCGGCGAGCGACTTCAGCTTTTCGGCGAGCGCGGCGACGTCGCGCGGCGGAATGAGGAAGCCGGTTTCGTTGGAGATGACCACTTCACGGGCTCCGTCCACGTCGTAGCTCACCACCGGCTTGCCGGAGATCAACGCCTGAGGGAGAACCCTGGCCAGCCCTTCCCGCAAACTGGCGTGAACGACTATGTCCATCGCGGCGATCAGCTCGGGGATTCGCTCCGGCGGGACCAGGCCGGTGAACTGAAAATAGTCGGTCAGCCCGGCCGCGGCGATCTGCTGCCGCAGCCGTTCTTGAAAGATGCCGTCGCCGACGAAGAGAAAACGCACGTTCGGCGCCGCGTCGATCACGCCGCGGGCCGCGCGGATCACGTCGTCGTGCCCCTTCAGCTTGAACAGCCGGGCGATCTTGCCGATCACCACGTGTTCGGGCCGATAGCCCAACTCGCGGCGCACTCGCTCCCGTTGTTCGGCCGACTGAAGGAACGGCTCGACCTCCATTCCGCTGTAAATGGTGGTGAACTTCTCGCGCGGGGCGACGCCGGCCGCAACCATCAGGTCGGTCATGGCGTCGGCGACGCTGACGATCGCGTGGCAGCGCCGCGAGGCCCAGCGTTCGCAGGCTTGAAAGAAGAGTCTGGCCCCCCTGCCCTGGTACGGATGGAACGGCGCGCCGTGGACGGTGTGAATCACCGCCGGCACGTCGAGCGACCAGGCGGCGGGCCGGCCGAGCATTCCGCCCTTGGCGCTATGCGTATGAACCACATCGGGTCGGAATCGCCGCAGCGACCTCTTGAGTTCCCAATAGCTGACCGCGTCGCGCCAAGGATGGATTGGTCGGCGCAGGGCGGGAATGATTTCCACCGGCACCCCCCCTGCCCTTGCCCGATCCAGCAGACTTCCTTCCGGCCCGAGCGGCGGCCCCGTGACAAGCAGCACATTGTCGCCGTGCCGGCGGATCAGGTCCTCGCAACAGAGCAAGGTGTTTTCCTGTGCTCCGCCGAGGATCATTCGCGTGATGACGTGAGCGATGCGCATGGATTTTCAGCGACTCCGCCGAGCCGCGTCCAGTCTCTCAGACACAGACTCCATACTAACCCATCACAGCCGATTGTTACAGCGAGCGCAGGCATTGCCGCGACTTTGAGGAGTCTCGGCAGCAGAAACAAATCGCCGGCAGCCGCAAATGTCGGCGAACCATCGGGGCCACCCGCAAGAATGCAGCGCAGAGCGCGGAAAGCGGAGGGGCGACAAAAGGCAATGCCAAGAGCGACGGTCTACGACCGCGTCGTTGGGGTAGCCGGCCTGGCTTGTGTGTGGCCGGGATTGCTGCATCTTTGCAGTTGCCGGGACGACAATGGATGCTCTCGGGTCAGGCCGGAGACAACACTTCTGGTCGAGATCATGGTATTGTAACGCACTTCGAGCACGATGCCGATCATGCACAGCCCGGCACAAATCACAAGCGTTCCCGTCCATGAGCGAAGTGCCTTCTGCCTTGGGGTTTCCGTGCTTTCGTAGCGCGAGTACAGTTCCATGATGGCGATTTTGAGGCGATTCCATGCCGCTCTTTCATTGGGCGGCAACTGAACCGTCTGCTTGGCCGACCTGGCCAGCGCGAAGCAGCTCAGTCCGGCGAAAATGCACACGGCAAGCCCCAGAAAAAAGAACGTTGCGGCGAACATGAATGTCTCCCCTAAAAGAATGGGTCCAGTTTTGGGCAACTTGTGTTTCCCTGCTGAGTCAACCCTAGGTTACGCTAATGGGGAGGCAGCTCAAAATGGTGCGGAAAATGTCTGCCTTCCCACCGGTGGAGAGGTATTTGTGGACGGGACCTATTTTCCGCAACCCCCCGTCGGAGTGCATCCCGTTCAGCCGCTGGAACGTGCCGTGTATTGAACCCTCGCCAAGCAGAGCCCCTGCGCCGGGGCAGTGGGGCCGGCGGCGCGGCGATCCAGGGCACGGAGGACTTCGCCGGGCCAGCTTTCGAGCCGGCTGCCACGGCCCACTTCCACCAGCGTTCCGACGATTGCCCGAACCATGTTGTAGAGAAATCCGTCGGCCTCGATGTCGATAGTGATGAAGTCGTCGGGATCGGGATGGCATATCCCCCGCGACCGCAGTCGCGGGGCGTTATGACCGTCCCCCATCCCTAATCCCTGATCCCTAATCCCTGCTCTCTCTCCCGGCCCCTGCCCTGCCCTGCCCCGCTCGACGGTGATTTCAAAGACCGTGCGCACGCTGGTTTTTCGTTTGGCTCCGCTGCTCTCGAAGCTGCTGAAGTCGTGCGTGCCCAACAGGGCGGCGGCGGCGCGGCTCATGGCGTCGGCATCGAGTCGGCCGTAGACGTAATGCCAGGCAAAATGCCGCTGGAAGACGTCGCGGACCGGGCCGTCGTGGATCAGATAGCGATAGCGTTTGCGGATGACGTCGGCGATGGGGTGGAATCCGTCGGGCGCCTCGGCCACGTCGAGCACGGCGACGTCGTGCGGCAGGTTGGCGTTGATGGCTCGCAGCAGCACCTCGGGCGGCAGCGCGGAATCGGTGCGCAGCCCGACCACCTGGCCCAAGGCATGAACCCCCGCGTCGGTCCGGCCGCTGGCCAGAATCCGAACGTGCTGGCCGGTGACCTTGGCGACGGCGTTTTCGAGCGTTCCTTGCACGGTCGGCCGCTCCGGCTGGAACTGCCAGCCGGCGTAGGCCGTGCCGTCGTAAGCGATGGTGAGCTTGAGAGTTCGCATGAAAGTGGAAATGCCCGATCGCAACGGAGGATCCCCCAGCCGCCACTGCTTTCGCCACTATTTGACCGGCGTGCGGCCGTAGCAATAAACCCAGTAGTAATATTCGTTCGTTGCGTTGTCCTTCTGCCCGGAAACGTGTTGCAGCTTGATCGTAACGTGGTCCTTGCCTTTGGTGTACGTGGCCGGGATTTCGTAGTCGGTATCGCGAAATGCCACGGCAGGATCGACCGGCAAGTCGCAAACGTACCACGGTGCGTCGGGAATCAATTGCCCGTCCACATAAACATTCGTCCGCTGCACGTTGCTGCGGTTCCGGTTGACGCGGCGGCGGATTTTGACGCCCTCATTGGCTCGGGTCGATCTTCACGGTGAATTCACTACTGCCGGAAAACGCACGGCCGTCGTCGGTCGTCGTTGCCGTCTTTGGCGGCTGTTCCATACGGTCGTACGAACTGGCGGTCGTGCCCGACCATCGCTCGCCGATAAGGTGATACTGATGTGCCTTCTCGCTCGCCGGCTTGCCGACGTCGAACTCGTCGGTGAGCTTCAGGTTGCAGTCACCGGGCTTGTCGAAATAGTACCAGACGGTGAAATCGGTCTTCTGGCCGCGATCCTTCGCGGGGCCGCAATTGCTGTGCTCGTAGAAGATGTCGATCGAGGAGTCGAAAAGATAGGGCTCGGCGATATAGAGCCGATAGCCGCCCTGGAAGCCGTTGACCAGGCCGCCCCAGTAAGGCTTTTGGACCGCGTACCCGCCCCAGCCCTGGTTGTGGTCGTCTTCGGTGCCGTCGCCGTGCATTTGCGGCGTGCGCGAGCCGTCGATGAACGTGTACTCGTCGCCGTCCATGTTGTAGCCGGTGCTGTACATCGTCAGGCCGACGACCTTGCCGCGGCCGCGGGCCTGAAACGCGCGGGAATAGAGCGCGCCGACGGGCGAGATATCGACGGTGCGTTTGGCACAGAAATAGCCCGTCTTCCCGCGATTGTAGCTGATCGCCGGCGACGTTGCCGTCGTCGCCTCGACCTGAAGGCCGGAAATCTCCGTCTTCGAGTCGTTGATTAGCTCAATATGTGCCCGTGACCAATATGGCATGGGCCAGTAGGCGTAGCACCAACCGGTTCTCGCGTCAAAGCCAAAGAACAGCGTTGCCAGCGTCTTGCCGGAGACGTCTTCGGCGCCGATCGTGTCGCCGCCGCCGCCGAAAAAGGAGCCGAGCGACATATCGACGGAAGGAGTGGCCAAACCATCCCAGGTGATGCGAATGCCGGTATGGAAGAAGGTGTCGGCCGACCACGGGACCAGGTGAAGCCGCAATGATGTGATCGCGCCTTGGCCGGAAAGATCGAACGCCGTCTTCGTCTCGCCGGGGGCAAGCGAGAGCGTTGTCTTGTGCGTCTTGCCGTCAAGCGGCGGCTTGGGGTCTTTGCCGACCTGCTCGAATTGTCTGCGAACCGCCGGCGAATCTACCCCCCTGCCCTTCCAAGTCTCGACGGGCGTGCCGGGCGGATACTTCAGGTACGTATACTGGAACCACGTGGCTTCGTACCATTTCATGCCGGCCGGATCGTAGGCCGTGATCTTCAGCCGCTTCCGAAACGGCAACGGGTAATACATGTTGGCGTACGTGCCCGGTCCTTCGTTCCACTGCAAGCCGAGCGTGTCGAAATAGGCCAGCGGCGGCGAGAACGGGGGCGTGTATTTGCCCCCCTTGCCGAAGAACTCGGCGAAGCTCATGTCGATCCGCGGCTTTGTCTCATCGTCGAAATAGTACCGGATATGGGTTTTTTCGGCCGAAAACTTGGTCACTTTTGTGAAGACGTTCATCTGCTGCCGGTAAAGGCAGCCCGGCCCGATCTCGTCGAAGAAGACGTATTCGCCGTTTTCCTCGTAACGCTTGAAATAACCCGAGACGTTCGTGCCCATCGGGTCATAGGTGATGAACTGCTTCGTCTGCGTGCCGTTTGGCAAAAACTCCGGCAATCGCTCGACGTGAAGCATCGCGTCGAAGCCGACGGGGCACGCAACACCTTCGGACAGCACGTCTTTCGCGGTGGCTTCGGATAGAAGTAAAAGTGCGAACGCGGCGGCGCATAAGGCGATGCCAATCCCCGAGCGAATGGGTAGCATGGTTCTCTCCGAAGGTTGGCAGGATGCAGTGGGCAGGCCGGTTCTAACAGTGGCCGGTTTCGGCGAGCGAAGCATGGCACTCGAAAACCGCGATCTCTTCCTTCATCTGATTGATGATCGTCTTGAACGACTGCAGAGTCAGTTCCCGGACATGCTCGTCGGCGCACGGCCTTTCGGCAATGAGCTTGTATCGCTCTTCAAGCAACCGAAGTTTTTCCCGCGTCACATCAAGTTCTCGTTTGCTCTGAAGACTCATAAGACCACCTCCACCACTCCCTTGAAAATCCACTTTCGATCGGTCGCAAAGACCGTATCGACCATGAAATCGAAATCTTCTTGGCCGATCAAGGCGATTTGGAGAAAGGGCAAGCCGCTGAGAATCTCGCGGCTGGCGCCCGTATCTCGCGAAGGGCCCGGCTCCGCCAACAGAACACAATCGACGTCGTTTGGTTCCAATCGCTCCGTGACAAAGCTGCCGTTAATAATCAATCGTCGCACGCCGGCCCTTCTCGCCAGCTCCACGAGCCAACGCAACGACTGCATTTGAACTTGTCGAAGTTCCGATTGCCGCCCGAAGCGCGCCTCGATCTCGTCAAGCGATGCAAGATGAACTCCTGCCGGCAAGTAACCGTGTTCGCCAAAATCAGGGATCATACGTATTCCCTACAAGAGTATTATATGAATGGGAATCGGGTCGTCAACGAGCGACGTCCAGTCTGGCAAGGTCACTCCATGCGAGCTTTTTTCCCTTGATTACAGAGATTGCAGAGCACTTGGAGGTTCGCGGTCGCATCCGTGCCGCCTTGGGCCAGCGGAACGATGTGGTCGATTTCGAGGGAAACGTCCGGCGGCCGCGAGCCGCATTTTGCACACATGTAATTGCCCTGTTTCATGACATCCCATCGAACCTTTAGCGGAATCGTTCCCCTTGCCGATGGTGATTTACTGCCAAGGAGTTGATCTTGCGAAATATCGCCATTCTTGTATTGTGCAAGAAGGCAACACGCTTTCCTAACGCTACCCCAACGGATTACGTACGGCCGCTCGGAAATACCTGCGCCATACTTAGAGGTTCTAACAAAACCAGTATTTCCTGATCTGTCCAATGTTGCTAAACTCTCGGGCTAACCTGGTCAACCAACAGATATGTCAGGGAGGATATTATGGCCAAGCCACTGCTGCCCGATGCGCTTTGGGAGCGAATCAAGCCTTTGCTGCCGCGCGAACGCGGCAAGCCGAAAGGAGGCCGACCGCGAGTTTCCGATCGTGCGGCGCTCACGGGGATTCTCTTCGTATTGAAAACGGGTTGTCCGTGGGAATATCTTCCGCAGGAGTTGGGCTGCGGATGCGGCATGACGTGCTGGCGACGACTCCGCGACTGGCACGTGGCTGGTGTCTGGAAGCGGATATGGAAGCTACTTTTGGACGAATTGGGATTGGCAGGCCAAATCGACTGGTCAACATCCGCGATCGACAGTTGCTCCGTGCGAGCAGTTTTTGGGGGGCAAAAACGGGCCCAAATCCCACGGATCGAGGCAAGAATGGCTCGAAGCGTCATCTGATGGTGGACGGCAGCGGCACGCCTCTGGCCATTACCCACACCGGCGCGAATTGCCACGATTCGGAGATGGCTATTCCTTTGGTCAACGCAGTTCCACCGATCAAGCAACCTCGCGGCGCACCGCGCAAGCGTCCCGATGAACTGCTCGCGGATCGAGCCTATGATGCGGAAGCCAAGATTCGTAAACCCCTGCGCAAGCGGAGAATCAAGCCGCTGGTTGCTCACCGCAACACCGAGCACGGCAGCGGCCTGGGCAAATTCCGCTACGTCGTTGAAGCCTGCTTCGATTGGCTCTTCAACTGGCGTCGTCTGCGGGTGCGTTACGAGAAACGACCGGACATTCACGATGCGTTCCTAATCATCGGTTGTGCCATGATCTGCTGGAACCGCGTACTGGAGTTTTGTTAGAACCTCTTAACAAGTTTTCTCTTGCCGGGCGGATAGCCGAGTTCTCTCCAAATCCGTTCAAGGTTGTCGAGCAGTTCCTCGGCAGAATACTCATACGGTCTAATTCCTGCAACATCTCTGCCGATTCTCTTGAGTGCATTTCGCCAACCTCTAAAGCGTTCGCTTACGGTTGCCGCAGTACAGATTTTGGCAGGCCACGCGTCGTACGCGAGGCCAGTCGGTTTTTCCGACTGGATTTGAGCAACGAAGTCTCGAAGGGAACTGAGAATGGCATCATCGGTGACGCGTCGAACCGGCGCGTCCACGTCAAATGTAAACTGCTCATCACTCATGGCCCAGCCCTGAACAAACCTATATAAGCTCTTGCTTTGGACTCTATGCCTTAGATTCTTTCACCAGCAACTCCGCAATCTGCACCGCGTTGGTGGCGGCACCCTTGCGCAGATTGTCGCTTACACACCAGAACGCTAAACCGTTGGGGCTGGAGATGTCCTCGCGAATCCGGCCGATGAACGTCTCGTCGCGACCATCACAATTCAGCGGCATCGGATATTCCTTCTTCGCGAGGTCGTCCACGACCACCAATCCCGGTGTGGCGGCGAACAGGCCGCGGGCTTCCTCGACCGTGATCTTTCGCTCGGTCTCGACCAAGATGCTCTCGCTGTGGCAGTTGCCCACCGGCACGCGGACGCACGTCGGGCAGATCTGAATCGCATCGTCTTCGAGCATCTTCCGCGTCTCGTACACCATCTTCATCTCTTCCGACGTGTAGCCCTTGTGCTTGGGCGAGCCGATCTGCGGAATGCAGTTGAAAGCGATCGGATGGGAAAAGCATTCGCACTTGTACGACTCGCCGGCCAACTGGGCCTTTGTGCCGCCGGCCAGATCGCGGCTGCCGGCCAGGCCCGCACCGCTGACCGCCTGATAGGTGCTGACGACGACGCGAAGCACGCGGCCGGCGTCGTGCAGCGGCTTGAGGGCTTGGACCATTTGTGTCGTCGAACAGTTGGGGCTGGCGATGATCCCCCGGTGCCTTCCAATCGCGTGGCCGTTGACCTCCGGAATCACCAAGGGCACGTTGGGGTCCATTCGCCAATAGCCGCTCTCATCGATCACCACGCAGCCGCGTCGAACGGCGTCGGGAATGAAGTCGCGGGCGACCTCGTCGGGCGTGCTGCTGATGACGAGGTCCACGCCGTCGAAAACCGGCCCCTTCAACTCCTCAACCGTGATCTCTTGCCCGGCGAAGGGAATCCTTCTGCCGGCCGAGCGGCTCGACGCCACGAATTTCATCGTGCGAAAAGGAAACTTGCGGACTTCGAACAGTTGGCGAATGATCGTTCCCACGGCGCCGGTGGCGCCCACGACCGCGACACAATCAAACACGGAGAGTCTCCTGTAAAGGGGAAACCAGTATTATCGCACGCTTGGGTCGAAATCTCAACGGGAAATCAGCCCTAACGGAGTGAGCCAAGGCAATAGAAAAAGCCCCCTCGCCGGCAAAAGACCGGCCGAGGGGGCTTGCTTGTTCAATGGTTCATTCGTCGTCCGGCTACTTGGACGCCGCCATTTGCTCGGGCGCCGTCAGATTGAAGCCAAAAGCCACGGATTCAAGCTGGCCGGCCGTCAGGTTGACTGTACGGGTATCCTCGACGGTCTGCCCTTCGCGTACTACCGAAGCCTTGACCACATACTTGTAGTTGAGCCCCGGCTTCAAACCATAGGAGATGAACTGACGTCGGCTGCCGGTGCTCTTGGTCTCTCGACCGTTTACCGTCACCTTGGCGTCGTAAGGCACCCAGACGGTCAGCACGCCGCTGTGCTCGATGGAATACGAGGTGGTCTTGCTCGGCGTCGGCGAGGGCAATGCGCCCGGAGCCGGTTCGGTGGTCGTGGGGCCACTGGGCATTTCCGCCGGCGGCTCGACCACGGGCTTCTTGGCCGGAGTCGGAGTCTGTGTAGACGGTGTCATCGTGCCCGGAACGGCGACGCCTCCCGTCATCGGGGTCTCGCCGCAACAAGGGCTGTAGCCATAGCCGCAGCCACAGTCCCAGCCGCAGCCGTAACCGCAGCCGTAGCAACTACGCCAACCACAACCCCAACCGCAACCGCCATACCACCGGCAGGGCGCCGCGCAGCGGCACGGCCGAGCACAGAGATACCAATCGCTGGTCAGGTACGAGCCGCAGCAGCCCCCTAGGCCGTAACACGGCGCAGCAACCCGAGTAGCAAGCGACCCCACAGCCGCCATAACCGCAGCCCCAGCCGCAGCCACACCACCGACCGCCGCAAGCATCCGCTTGAGGAGCCACAGCCGAAATGGCAACCGCCGCCACCACACCAATCAGTAAGCACTTCCAACTTGTACGATTCATCTGTTTCTTGCTCCCTTCCAATTAGGACGACGAAATCCCCAGTTAACACACTGTAACAAAGATAGCAGCCGGTCGACGAAAATCAAGTAGCCTGGGAAGACTTGTCTGGTACCGCAGACTGCGACAAACACGCAATTTAAGCCGCTTTTTTGTTGCACCCAGTACCCGGCACGCCGGCTGGCGGAGGCGTGGTGTAACGGCCGGTGTTTTTGTCGCAATTGACATAACCGTAATAAACACGGTAGCTTACAGCTATGACGTGCCGCAGCAACGCTCGCGCCACTGGAAGGCACCGCGATTTTTGGCGTTTGTACGGTTGTGGCTGGCTGGACAGGTCGCGGCCCGCAAGCGAGGTCGGCTGTGCACCGCGAAAGAATTGACCCGTGAAAACGGCGCTCTGGGTTCGACGATTGCCCTGGTCGATTATCGCCGCCACGCTTCTGCTGGTTGGATTGGGATGGATTGGAGTTGCGCGGGTGGAGGATCTCACGGAAGGCAGCGGACGCTTTCTCCGCCAGCAGATCGCGTATTCCGTGATCGCCTTGGCTGTCATGTTTCTGGCGACGGCGTTCAACTACCGCATCTTGGAGCGATTCAGCTACGGGCTGTTTCTTCTCGCCGTCTTGTTGCTGGCGGCGGTGTACGGTTGCCCGGCGATCAACGGCGTGCATCGCTGGATTCGATTGGGTTCGGTCGGAGTGCAGCCGTCGGATTTGGCAAAACTGACGTTCGTCTTGGCGATGGCAAGATATCTGATGTATCGGGACAATTACCGGCGGCTCCGCGGGCTTGTGACGCCGCTGATCTTGACCCTATTGCCGGTGTTGTTGATTCTCAAGGAGCCCGACCTGGGAACGTCGCTGGTGCTTCTGCCGGTGTTTTTCGCGATGCTTTTCGCCGCCGGGGCGAAGCGCAGCGACTTGGCCTGTGTGGCGATCGCGGGGTTGCTGGTGCTGCCGCTGTTGTGGACGCAGATGAGCGGTGACCAGAAGTCTCGCATCACGGCCCTATTCGATCAGCCTCCTCCCGACTGCCGGCCGAGCGACGACGCCTATCAGTTGCACCAGGCGAAACGGATGCGGGCGCTCGGCGGCGTCTGGGGAAGCTTGGCGGCCGGTCAGCCCACCGAGGATCGGGCCGCGTATTATTTGCCCGAGGCCCGCAGCGACTTCATCTTTTGCGTGTTGGGCGAGCGGCTGGGGCTGCCGGGCATGGTGCTGACGTTATCTCTTTTTGCCGTGCTTGTGGGACGAGGGCTGGGCATCGCCGCGGAGACGCGGGAGCCGTTTGGACGATTGTTGGCCGCCGGCGTGGCCGCGCTGTTCGGCGTCGAGGTCATCATCAACACCGGCATGAACGTTGGCCTCTTGCCCATCACCGGCTTGTCGCTGCCCTTGGTGAGCTACGGTGGCTCGGGCCTGCTGGCCCACGCAACGGCGATCGGGCTGCTGTTGAACGTCGGGCTCCGCCCCGGTTACGAAGTATCAAACGAGCCGTTTCGCTGGAGAAAGGGGGGCTGGAGAAAGGGGGACACCCATAACCGCCGCTGAGTCAAGGCCCAGTTTCGTGTTTTGTCAACATGACGATCATGTTGCTGCTATAATCGCTTTGCTCGGTGAAGCGGAGTCAGGCTCTGCGGGGACGCAACCCGACGAGGAATAGCCGGGCTAGGGCGGGTGAATGACCCGTAAGGCCCTGCCGGCTCAGGCTGTCAGGGCCGTTTTGCCTTCTTGCTTCATTCATTTGCCCTACCTATCCCTCCGAAAATCCGACGCCGCAACGCACCGAGCATCTTTCGCCGGCGGGAGCACCCATTGCCATCTCCGCCGTTTGCCGTCGCGCACAAGGTAGACACCCATTCGTGCCGTCCGGGCTTTCGCTCGTCGCACAGGATAATATTCACCGGCCGTAGTGCCCAATCAGGCGCTCGATGCGAACCTTTGTTCCATCAGTCCCGTTGCCGGGCCAACAACGACCGTATAGGTGCGCGAAGCATTAGTTCCTTTCTACTCTCTACGCTGCTTGCTCGGCGCGGGCGCGATGCCAATGCCGCAGCCGTTTCCAACAAATCTCCGCCAGCTTCCGGGCCACTGCCACGCGTGCCTTTTTTGCCCCCGACCGCTTCCGCACCCGCGTGTAAAACTTCTTCAGTGCCGCGTCATCGCGGGTCGCCTTCATCGCCGCCTGCACTAAAATCCAACGCAGCCAAGGGGAACCTTGACGCGTAATTGGCCCTTGGTAGCAATGGCCGCCGGACTGGTGCACGCGGGAAGTCAGCCCGCCATACGCGCCGACCTCCTTGGCGGTGCGGAAACGTTCCACCTCGCCCAGTTCGGCCACGATCAACAGCGCCGAGAACAAAGCGATGCCGTGGATGTCGAGCAGCGCTTCCGTCTGCGGAAAGTCGTTAGCGATCTCGGCGATCTGCTGATCGAACACCGCGATGTGCCGGCCAAAGTGCTTCATCCGCGCCAATAGTTCGTCGCGGGTGAGATTCTCAATCGGTCCGAAATCTTGTTGGCGAAACCACGCCAGGCCGCGAACGCCAAAAGGCATCCGAAACGGGGCTTGGCGATTCTGCCGTGCCAGCAATGCCCGCAGTCGGATTTTGGCCTCCGCCAATTCGCGGCCCATTCGCGCCCGGCATCGCACCAAGTCGCGCAACCGCTGGTATGGTTCCGGCGGAATGTAGGCCAAGGGAATCTGGTTGATTCGCAACAAGTTCGCCAAGAGTTGGGCGTCCAGCTTGTCTGTCTTGGTGCGGCGTTGTATCATGGCCCGCAGCCGAAGCGGATGAGCTAAGAGAACCGTGCCGTGCGGGCGCAGCAGATCATAGAGCCAGCGATAGGTTCCGCTGGCCTCGATGACGGCGCGAAATCGGCCGAGAGTGCGAACGGTGTTCACAATGTCCTCTGTTTCGCTACAAGCGATTTGCATCGGCTCCATGACTTCACCGTTGTCACGAACGGCCGCCATAACGATGAACTCTCGATGCAGATCAATTCCCACGTGCCACATGAATGGGTCTCCTTGTTTGGTGGATTTCGGAAGGATTCAACATCACAACCTTAGTCCACCAGCAAGGGGCCTTTTCCACGCGGCGGTTATAGTATCAGGCGCGCTTATTGACGAGAAACCGCGGGCCTGATAAGCGCGCCTGTCCCCCTTTTCCCTACTTTTTCACCGCGGTGAGTTTGATCTCATCGAAGGAGACTTCGCCGGTGGCGCCGAGCAGACCGATGTACATGATGGCCTCGCGGGCTCTTAGGGGAACATTGAGCGACCGCGTTTCGGACTGCCAATCGAACGTGCCGCGCCATGAACTGAAGACGGGCGCGTCGATCAACGCCCGCTTTTCGTCGTAGAAATTGACGATGATGGCGGCCCGCTGCCCGTTTGAACCCGGCCGAATGTCGCGGCCACGAACCCGCGCTGAAATCCGCAACTGGACGATCTTGCGGCCATCGATGGGAAACCCCTGCAGTGCCTGACTGCCGCGGTCGGGCGTGGTGTTCTTGAACATGATGTAATTCTTGCCTTCGGGGGCGTCTTTATCCGTGACCACTTCCAGTTGCCGCTGGTAATACCAGCCGGTGGGAGCGGGAGGATCGCCGGCGACGCTCTCGAAGCCTCCATTTTCGATCGCCGGCCGCGTGGGATCGGGCAAGACCTTGCGCTGCGCCTCCGCCTTGCCCGTCATCGGCACGAATAGCACCGGCTGCAACGGTTCCGCCGCAAGCTTGCCTTTAATCTTCTTTAGCAAGTAAAGCGTTTGCTGGTATCGCTCGCCGCAGGGAATCACCATCATGCCGCCATCCTTGAGTTGATCGATCAAGGCCGAAGGGACGTTTTCGGGCGAGCAGGTGACAATAATTTTGTCGAACGGCGGCATGTTCGGGCCAGCCCAGATAGCCGTCGCCCACTTTCACGTGGACATTGTTAGAATGCAGTTTTGCCAGCGTCTTTTCGGCCTTGCGGCCGAGCGAGGCGACGATCTCGATCGTGTAGACTTCGCGCACGAGCTTGGAGAGCACCGCCGCCTGGTAGCCGCTGCCGGTGCCGATCTCCAGCACCTTGTCGCCCGGCTGCGGGTCGATGGCTTCGGTCATGTAGGCCACGATGAACGGCGGCGAGATGGTTTGGCCTTCACCGATGGGCAGGGCCATGTCGAAGTAGGCGTTCTTTCGCTGGCCGACGGGAATGAACTCGTGCCGCGGCGTGTTGCGCATCGCCTCGATCACCCGCTTGTTCTTCACCCCAGCCGCAACGATCTCATCATTGACCATCTTGTTTCGCGCGGCCTCGAACGTGCTGCGGCCCTGCGCCAGGGCGGTCGCTGCACCTAACGCAAGCAACAGGAAACAAACCGAGCTTTGTCGCACAAGTCTTTTTGTCACCATATTGCACGTACACATCTGCTTTGGAGAATTAACTTGTCCTTGGTGAGCAGGGTTGCGTTTTCCTCTTGCGCCGTGGCGACGATGATTTGGTCCGCGGGGTCGGCCGAGGCGAGTTGCGGCAACACCGTGGAGCGGTAGGCGATCACCGGGCTAAGCGACACAAGTCGGAGCTTGGGCATGGCCAAGGCGGTCTCCAGCCAGTCGCGCGGATCGCAAGAGATTCCAATTCGCCCCTTTTCCAGCAACTTGCAGAATTCCCACACGGAGATTGCCGACAAAAGAATCTCCTCGTACTTTTGCGACGCCGCAATCAACCCCTTGACCTTGCGAGACAGATTCTCGGGGCGCATGTTCCACCACACCCACACGTGCGTATCGAGCAAATACTTCACTTGCAAGCGCTCCAGATCGATTCGCCGAGCGGCGACACGATGTCCTTCTCAAACACCAGCATCTCCGACAATTTGCCCGGCGTGGACGATTTGCCCTTCTCGCGGAACGGAACGACCTCAACCAGCGGCTTGCCGCGTTTGGTCACGACAACCGTTTCCTTGGTCCGCGCTACGCGACCGAGCACTTGCAGAGAATGCGCCTTGAACTCGCTGATGGCCATGGTTTTCATCGAATTCCGACCTCCTCGCATAAATATAGTCAATTAAAGTGACCATGTCAAGACCCCGCTTCCTTTGAACGGCGGTACCTGCGATAATCGGCTTTGTGAAAGCAACCCACGGAAAGTTGCGGTTGTAGGAAGGATCGCGGCGAAGATCATGCTGAACCAGGCGTTGAAGAGCACTATTGTCGACCACCTTCTACCGGATACGCAAACGCCGGCCCAATACGTCGGCGGCGAGTGGAATGCCACGGTCAAGGACCATCGTTCGCTGCGCGGGACGCTGTGCCTCGCTTTTCCCGACGCCTACTCGATCGGCATGAGCCACCACGGCCTTCAGGTGCTGTACGACTTGATGAACCGCCGCGACGATTGGGCCTGCGAGCGAGCGTTCACGCCGCTTGGCGACGTGGAAAAAATGCTCCGCGAGCGAAAGCTGACGCTATGGAGCCTCGAAACCTTCACGCCGCTTGTCGAGTTCGACGTGCTCGGCTTCACGCTGCAATACGATCTGTGCTACAGCAACGTCCTGACGATGCTCGATCTCGGCGGGATTCCGCTCTTGGCCGAAGATCGCACGATGGCCCATCCGCTGGTGATCGCCGGCGGTCCGTGTGCAGTAAATCCCGAGCCGATGTCGCGGTTCATCGATCTGTTTGTAATCGGCGACGGCGAAGAGACGTTGCCGGCCGTTTGCGACTTGTGGCTGCAACTGAAGCAGTCGGGCGGCGGGGACTGTCCCAATTTTCGTGTCAGCGAAAATGGGAGTGTCCCCTTGGACGCTCGCGGGAAAGCGATTGCCGAGATGGCCGCGCGGTTTCCTTTCGCTTACGTGCCGCGATTTTACCGGTTGGAGGAACACGGCGACGATCGGCCGTCGTCGGTCGTGCCGATTCGCGGCGACGTGCCTTCGCGAGTCGAGCCGGCGGTGGTGGCCGATCTCGATGCGTTCCCGCCGCCGTCGAAGCCGGTCGTGCCGTTTGTCGAGTGCGTGCAGGACCGCATCGCCATCGAGATCATGCGCGGCTGTCCCGGCAAGTGCCGTTTCTGCCAGAGCACGACGATCAAGCGGCCGTTACGGTTCCGCAAGGTCGAGACGATCGTTCAGGCGGCCCTCGACCAGTACCGTGCCACCGGCTACAGTGAGATTTCGCTGCTGTCGCTCTCCACCAGCGATTATCCGCATTTTGACCAGTTGATGCGGCGGCTGCAAGAGACGTTTCGTCCGCTGGGCGTCGGCATCTCGCTGCCGAGTCTGCGGATCAACGAGCAATTGCTCGCGGTCGGCGATCTGATGAACACCGACCGGCATTCGGGCCTCACGCTCGCTCCCGAGGCCGCTTTGGACGACATGCGGCGGCGAATCGGCAAGCCGATCGCGAACGAAGATCTTTATGCCGGCTGCCGCCGGGCATTTGAGAACGGCTTTTCGCGGGTGAAGCTCTATTTCATGTGCGGTTTGCCCGGCGAAACGGAGGCTGATCTTGCAGGCATCATCGAGATGTCGGAAACGATCGCGCGGCTCGGCCAAGAGATTCGCGGTCGGCCGGTGACGGTCGTCGCGAACGTGTCGAACTTCGTGCCGAAGCCGCAAACGCCGTTCCAGTGGAACCCGATGCAGCGCCGCGAGTATTTTCGCAACGCCCACGAGTTCCTGCATCGGCGAAAGCGACTGCGGAGCGTGCAACTGAAGTGCCACGACGTCGAAACGAGCCTGTTGGAGGGCGTCATGTGTCGTGGCGACCGCCGGGTGGGCGCGGCGATCGAGTTGGCATGGCGCCGCGGCGCCGCTTCGACGGCTGGGCTGAGCAACTTCGGCCCGCGCTATGGTGGCAGGCGTTGGCCGACGCGGGGATCAACGTCGAAAAGACGCTGCACCTCCCCTACCCCGCCGACGCCACCCTGCCCTGGGATCATATCGGCATCCGGCAGGGACGCGAGTATCTGAAACGCGAGCAGGAATCGTCGGTCGCGCAAGCCGTAGACGCCGGGACGACCTGTTGACAAAAGGCACACATTGTCATACAATTCCATCATGAAGGCCATTCGCTGGAATAGCGAGAAGAACGAACGGTTGCTGCAAGAGCGAGGGGTATGTTTTGAGCAGGTGCTCCTCATTCTTGAGCAAAGCGAAGTATTGGATGTTATCGAGCATCCCAGCCAGCGGAAATATCCTGGCCAACGACAGTTCATTGTGGAGATCGATGGATACGCCTATCTGGTTCCCTTTGTTGAAGACGAGAGCAAAATCTTCTTGAAGACCATGATTCCGAATCGCAAGGCAACCGAAAAGTATTTGGGGAGAACATCATGAAGGTCATTCATTTAGACAAAGAAGAGAAGGAATTGTCGGATTCTTATGATCGCGGCGAGTGGCGGTCTGTCAAAAACATTGAACGCGAAAAGCAAAAACTCCGCGACGCGGCAAAGAACACCCTCAAAAAAGACGCCAGAATCAATATCCGCTTGTCGTCGAAGGATCTCGGCGACATTCAGGTGATTGCAGTGCGAGAGGGGATTCCTTACCAAACGCTCTTGTCCAGCGTAATCCATAAGTACGCAGCGGGCATGCTCACGGAGAAGAGGGGCGGCTGAACGCCAATCGCGAGTTGCGATACGCACGAGTCGGTCGATTGTTATGAACGTCCACGAAGCAATTGCGAGCGCCGAGGCGATTCTCCCCGGCAAGCTGGCCGCCAAGGACGAGAAGGATCCTCGCTGGCAGGCGATTATTGCCGTCGGCGAGTTCATTGAGGCCGACCCAGAGTCCGTTTGGTTGTTCGTCGAGCGATGGGGGAAGTACCGGAGCAAGGATTTGCGAACGGCGATCGCCACGTGCCTCTTGGAACATCTGCTTGAGTATCATTTTGATTTGATCTTTCCGCGGATGGAGCGGCTTGCGCGTTCCAATCCACGCTTTGCCGAAACGGTCGGAGGGTGTTGGTTGTTCGGAGAATCGGAATTCCCCGAGAATGCTGCGCGGCTTCACCGCCTGGTGGAGGAATTGCATAATGCACATCGCACCCGCAGTTGATATCGGGTTGACCCGCGACCCGATGCGCACTACAATGTAGTACATGAAGACCACCACTCTTACTATTCGACTGAACGACGACCTGAACGACCTTCTGACGAAGGCGGCTCGGCAATCGGGCAAGAATCGCAGCGAAATCGCCAGGGAAGCGCTGCGGCGGCAGTTGCGCATCAGCCAGTTCGAGTCATTGCGGCGGCGGATGATGCCCTTTGCCGAAGCGCGCGGGTATCTGACCGACGAAGACGTTTTCCGCGATGTTTCATGAAGATTCTGCTCGATACCAACGTCTTGACCAGCGCGGCTGTCACTCGCGGTCTTTGCGCGGATGTCTTGCGCGAAGTACTTGCCGAACACGAGTTGGTCGTCTGCCCCCAGATTCTTGCCGAGCTTCGGCGAATCCTCCGCAGCAAGTTCGGAATGCCGAAGGAACTGATCGAGGACTTCGTCGGGCTGTTTCAAGAAGATGCGATTTGTGTTCAACCGGCCGAGCTTCCAAAGGTCAAACTGAAAGACAAGGATGATCTCGGGATTTTAGCGGCCGCAAAGAGCGGCGGGGCACAGATCATTGTGACCGGCGACGGAGAACTGCAGACTCTGGGGCAGTTTTCGGGCATCAAGATTGTGTCGCCCCGACAGTTTTGGGAACAACTCACCGCCTAGCCTTCGACCAGACGGACCACTTTGTACCGCCTTCTTGCCATCGACATCGACGGAACGCTGGTCAACAGCCGCGACGAGCTGACGCCGGCGACGCGGGCGGCGCTTGCTCGGGCGGGCGCGGCGGGCATCCACGTCGTGTTGGCCACCGGGCGACGCTATAGCCATGCGCTGCCGCTGGTGCAACAGTTGGAAATCGACGTGCCGCTGGTCACCGCGAGCGGCGCGCTGGTGAAGGATCCGATCGACCATCGCACGCTGTACCAGGCCCGATTCGAGCCGCAAGTGCTGCGCGACGCGGTGGCGATCGTCGATGGGGCGGGCTACGATCCGGTGCTCTGCGGCGACACGTTTGCCGAGGGATTCGACTTCTACCACGCCCGCCAGCAAGCCCGCACGCCGGAATGGGCTTACTATCTGGCGATGAACCCGCGTCGCAGCCGGCTTTGGCCGGAGTTGCTGACCAATCCGCCGCCGGGTATTTTCGGCGGCTTCGTCGTCGGCACGCTGGAACAGATGCAAGAGCTGGAGAAACTGCTGCGGCACAAAATGCCCGGCAAGCTGCACACCCACGTCCTCCATCCTCCCCGTTACAAGGGCTTCTTCATCGAGATTTCGCCGGCCGGCGTGACCAAATGGTCGGCCATTCAACGCTTGGCTTCCGAATGGGGGATTGCCGAATCGGAGATATGCGCCGTCGGCGACGACGTGAACGACATCCCGATGATTCGTGCCGCTGGGCTCGGCGTGGCGATGGGCAATGCCCAGCCCGCGGTGAAAGCGGCCGCCGACCGCATCGCCCCGACGCACGACGAAGACGGCCTGGTGCAAGTCGTCGAGTGGGTGATAGAGGGGCCAGGGTTCAGGGGGCAGGGATCAGGGGCCAGGGATTAGGCGGCGGCCGCGTTGGTTTTCTCAACCCTCTCCCCTACTTCACGCCTGCTCCGCATTCACACTCTCGATCGGGCCGCAGCAGCACAACGCCCGCCGCGTCGCTGGCGGCCAGCAACATGCCGTGCGACTCCTCGCCGCGGAGCATGGCTTCTTGGAGATTGGTGACCACGATAATCTGCCGGCCGACGAGTTGCTCGGGCGTGTAATGGCCGCGAATACCGGCCACGATCTGCTTTTCTTCCTCGCCGACTTTGATCTGCAGGAGCATCAGTTTGTCGGCGTTCGGGTGTTCGCGGGCCGCCAGCACGTTGGCAACTCGCAATTCGATCTTGGAAAACTCGTCGTAGGTGATTTCAGGTTTCATGGAAGAAAATAGTGGGTAGTGAATAGGGGATGGTGCGTAGTGGATGGTGGAAAAGCCGCTTGCGGTTTTGCAACACTGGCGCTGTCAGCGGCTTCGCGATCCTGCGACATTGCAAACGGCAATGCTGATCCTATGTCGCTGAGCGACTTCTGTCAAAGGGGGGGCTGATTGATGGCAGCCGTCGGTTGGGATATGCTGAAAACATCGGCCAAAGTCGCGTTTCATTCCGCGTTTGCCTTTGTTTGGTGTCCTTCGTGTTCTTCGTGGATTATCTTCGAACCGGCCTTTCCCTGTTGCTCATGTCGGTCGTCGCCCTGACGGCATCGGCCGATGAGGCTGTCATGCCGCAAGCGCGGAAGCTGCTGCTGCGCGGAAAGTACGCCGAGGCAGCCGATCTCTACTCGCCACTAGCGAAAAAAAACGCCGCGGCAGCCGTCGGGCTCGCCCGCTGTCTGGCGGCGCAGGGTAAGGACGACGCCGCGGAAAAGGCCCTCGCCGCAGCGCCCGGCAAATGATGCCGGCGTGCTGGCCGAGCGGGCCGCGATCGCCTTTGCGCATGGAAAAGTGGAAGACTCGCGGAAATGGGCCGAGGAAGCGATTCGCCTCGACCGCGACCAATTGCTCGCCCGCTGGATCGTCGCCGAATTGGACCGAACGGCCGGTCGGCTCGACGAGGCCGAGCGCGGCTATCATTGGCTGGTCAACTACTACAACGATCACGATGAGATGTCGGCCGAGTCGCTCCGCTGGATCGGTTTGGGTGCGGCGCAATGGGCACGGTGGACTCGGCAGGCCGACCAGTTTCAGTTTCTCGTCCACGAGTTGTATCCCGACGCTCTGAAGGAAGAGCCGACCTATTGGCCGGCCCATTATGAGGCCGGAATGTTGTTCTTGGAGAAGCACAACCGCGGCGATGCCGCCCGCGAGTTTCAGGCGGCGCTGGAGATCAATCCCAACGCCGCGGAGGCCCACGTCGGCCTGGCGTTGGCGTGGTTTGAGGAGCGGCAGATCGAAAAAGCCGAGGCGTCGCTGGCCAGGGCATTGCAGATCAACCCTCGTCTGCTCGATGGCTGGCTGCTGAAGGCCGACCTGCTCTGGGCCAACTTCCAGGTTCGCGAGACGCTCGCGCTGCTGGAGCAGAAGGCTCCTGCCGTTGAACCCCATCTCCGAAGAGACGCTCGGCCGCATCGCGGCGTGCTATCTTCTGCTCGACAAGAAGAACGAGCGATTCACCCGACTCGTCGAGCAAGTGACGCGGCGGAATCCCCATCCCGGCGAGTTTTATTTCGCGCTGGCTGCTCCATTGCAGGAACGCAACAAGCAATCGGAGGCGGAGACGTACTTTCGCGAGGCGATTCGCGTCATGCCGCGGCAGATTGGTCCCGAAGCCGATCTCGGGTTGCTCTACATGGCCGCCGGCCGCGAGGACGACGCTCGCAAGGCATTGCACAGGGCTTTTACCGCCGATCCCTTCAACGTGCGGGTAAAAAACTCGCTGGAAGTGCTCGACGTGCTCAATTCGATGCAAACGCTCGATTCCGGTCGCTTTGCGATCAAGTACAACGGCGAGTACGACAAGCTGCTGGCCCGCTATGCCGCCCGGCACGTGGCACGGGTGCTTCCAAAACTGTGCCGGCGATTCGGCTACGCCCCGCCGGGCAAGACGTTGATCGAGGTCTTCAACCGCTCGGGCGGGCTGGACGGACACCAGTGGTTTAGTGCACGGATGATCGGCCTGCCGTACATTGGCACCGTTGCCGCCAGCACCGGCTACATGGTGGCGATGGCTTCGCCCAACGACCCCGAGGCCGGCCATCGAATGAACTGGGCCGAAGTGCTGACGCACGAACTGGTCCACGTCGTCACGCTTCAACAAACCCGATTCAATTGTCCCCACTGGTACACCGAAGGGCTGGCGGTCTGGTGCGAGTGCATCCGGCGGCCGGATGCTTGGAACGAGTTGCTGCGCGATCGTGTGGCCAACGGCAAACTGTTCAATCTCGATACGTTGAATTTCGGTTTCTCGCGGCCGCAGTCGGGCGGCGATTGGCAGTTGGCCTATTGCCAGTCGGAACTGTTCGTGGAATACATGCTTGTGGTGCAGCCGTCACGGCTGCCAAAAGAAGCAGGCGAGACGCCTGCACCACAAGCGAAGGCGAGCGATACGCCGACGCTAGAACCGGTCCAAGGCGAGGAGACTCTGCGGCAGATGCTGGCCGCTTACACCGACGGACTGAGCACGCCCGAGGCGATTCGCCGCGTGTTCGGGGTTTCGCAGGCGGCGTTCGAGCGAGGCTACATGATGTTTCTCAAGCGGGAAATGGCCAGGGGGCTAAAATCGCCCGTCGCGCAGCTTCGCAAGGCCGCAAAGGACCGCCCGACCGACGTTGCCGTGGCCATTGCCCTGGCGAAGGCCGATCGCGAAGACCTGGCGATCCGAAAGAGGCTCGTGCAGATGGCCGTTGACGCAAAGGATTATGCGGCTGCGGAAAAATGGGCAACCGAGGGCATCGAGATCGACGTGATGGACGCCGATCTGCACCGGGTGGTGGCGGAATCGGCGGCTGAAACGCCATAATTACATTGAGGCGATCGAGGAATACGAGACGGCCGTGGAGCTAAAGCCGGACGACTTCAAGCTGCAACTGGCTCTGGCCGAAACGTTGGTCCAGGCCAAGCAGCCCGCCAAGGCCCGCGAAGTGCTCGGGCGGCTGTTGAAACAATCGCCCGATTACCCCGGCGCCAAGAAGCTGATGGAAAGCATTAGGTAATCGTAAGCAAGATTATCGAGGAATCGCCGTGACCGATCCGAGCGTCCAAAAAACCGAGCCGACTGCCTCGCCGCGTGAGTTGACCCTCACGGATTTCCAACAATTGATCCGTAATATGTACATCGAGAAGGACGTCGCCCGGGGTATCGACGGCACGTTCATGTGGCTGATCGAGGAGGTGGGCGAGTTGGCCTCGGCACTGCGAAACGGGACACACGAGGAGCGGAGCCTCGAGTTCGCCGATGTGTTGGCCTGGCTGGCCACGATCGCCAACGTGGCGGGAGTCGATCTCACCGAAGCGGTGATGCGCAAGTATGGCTCGGGCTGTCCCGGCTGCGGGCGATTCGTTTGCACGTGTCCCGATGCCGGAAAACCATGATGAAGATGGGACATCGCAAATTGCGGATTGCAGATTGTAGATTGCGAATTGAAGATCCCAGATCGCCAAGCGGAGGCGGCAAATCTGCAATCTTCAATCTGCAATTTGCAATTTGCATTCTCCTCTTCATCCTTTTTGCCGTATTCCTGCCTTCGCCGGCCTTGGCCAAAGAGGCGAAGCCGCCAAAGTTCGTCGGTGTGCGGGTCGGAATCGCCGATCGCTACAAGGCGGGACTGTGGACGCAGGTGGAAGTGACGTTGCTGGGCGGAAGCGATCTGCTTGCCGGCGAAGTGTCGGTCATTGTGCCGGACGGCGACGGCGTGCCCGGCCGAGTTTCAACGCCCCCCCGCAGCCCCTGCCGGGTTTTGCCGGGCCGCGAGACGGTCGTTCGGCTCATCACCCGCTTCGGTCGCGTCGATGGCAACCTGCGGGCTGAGTTCCGCGTCGGCGGCCGCGTCGTTGCCAGTCGAACCTTTAACGCCGGATCGCAGGCCGACGACGAACACTTCATGCAGGCGCTCGAACTGCAGAAGCTGATCGTTTCGGTGGACGCCTCGCCGCTGGACGTGGAAGGCGAGAGCAAGCCCGGCCATCTCGACGCGGAAGCCAAGCCCGTGGTTGCACACGTGAACGACGTCGAGCGGCTGCCGACTCAATGGTACGCCTACGAGGGCGTCGATGCGATCATTCTCTCGACGAGTCGCCCGAAGATGTATGGCAAGTCGGCCGCCAACGATGCTCGCATGCAAGCGCTCGACCAATGGGTGCACATGGGAGGACGGTTGGTGCTGTGCGTCGGTTCGCAAGGCAAGAAGATACTCGCCGAAAGCTCGCTGCTGAAACAATTCGCGCCGGGCCGGTTCGAAAAGACGGTTCCTTTGCGTCAAACCGGAGCGATCGAAACGTACTGCGGAAGCCGCACGTCGATTGGCCGGGCAGGCGGAGCCGAAATGTCGCGGTTGGCCGACGTCCGAGGCGTCATCGAAGCCGACGATCGCGGCATTCCACTGGTGATTCGCACGGCCCGAGGCTTCGGCCAGGTGATCTTCGTCGCCGTCGACCTCGACGAGCCGCCGCTGGATAAATGGCCCGATCGGCCGTTGTTGGTGGCCCGCTTGCTCGATATTCCCGCGGGCCACGCCGACGAGCCCAGGGAAAATGCCGCCATGATGCACTACGGCTACGACGATCTTGCCGGCCAGATGCGCAGCGCCCTCGACCGATTTACCGGCGTCCGGCTGGTGCCGTTCTGGCTTGTGGCGGGTCTGATCGTCGGATACATCCTCTTGATCGGGCCTGCCGACTACTTTTTTCTTCGCAAGGTCGTCGGCCGCATGGAATGGACGTGGCTGACTTTTCCGTTGGCCGTTGCGCTGGTGTGCGTCGTGGCCTATGTTCTCGCCTGCCAACTCAAGGGCGGCCGCCTTCGGGTCAACCAGATCGATCTGGTCGACGTGGACGCGGCGTCGGGACAGATGCGGGGCGCCACCTGGCTGAACGTTTTTAGTCCGCAGACGGAATCTTTCGATTTCACGGTCGAGCCGCGCGGAGCCGACGGCCGAGCCATGCCGGATGCGCGCGTGTTGATGGCATGGCTGGGTTTGCCCGGCAGCGGGTTGGGCGGCATGAATCCCCACGCCAACGGCCCTATGTTGTGGAACGAAGACTTCCGTTATGCGACGGACCTCGACGCGCTCTACAGCGTGCCCATCCAGGTCTGGTCGACGAAGAGCCTTACAGCCCGATGGAATGCTCCCACCACGGCCTATCCCGCGGCCGATCTGGCTGAAGGCGACCGTGTTCTCTTGGGCTCGATCACCAATACGCTTCCGTTTCCGTTGCGCGACTGCGTGTTGATACACGGCGGATCGGCCTATCAACTCGGCACGCTCTCGCCCGGCGAGTCGCGTCAATTGGGGCCAATGCTCAAGCGGACCGAACTGAAGACATTCTTGACAAAGACAACGGTCGTCAGCGGCGGCGCAGACCGTGTCGCAGGAGCCCACGCCCTATGAGCTGGAGAGTACGGATGTCGGCTACATCCTAGAGAAGATGATGTTTTACCAGGCGGCCGGCGGACGCCGCTATACGCGCCTCTGGAACAGCTACCAGCAGTTCGTCGATCTGAGCAATTTGCTGAAAGCCGGTCGTGCGATTCTCGTCACCGAAACGCCGCTGCCCGCCGCCGAGGGGCACGAGGGGGCGGAATTGCTCCGCGGCGGCAAGCCGTTGGCCGGCCCGCACGATCAACATCGAACAATCTATCGATTCGTCTTTCCCGTAAAGAAGCCGGCAGCCGGCGAAGAAGCAACGCCGGCAATGGAGTAACACCAAACGCATGTTTAGCCGCCGCGTGGACGCGGGGGCTAAACAGATAATACGAGTCCTCCTACCGCCCACTGCCGACTGCCGACTCCCCACTGCCATGATCAAAACCCAAGACCTCACCAAAGTCTACGGCACGCTCCACGCCATCAAGAACCTGAACCTCGATCTGGCCGAGGGCGACCTGTTCGGCTTCATCGGCCCGAACGGCTCGGGCAAGACCACGACCATGCGGATTTTGGCCACGCTCTTGCAGCCGACGTGGGGCGAAGCGAGCGTTTGCGGCCACTCGATCTACACCCATCCGAAGGAGATTCGCCGCCTGATCGGCTACATGCCCGACTTCTTCGGCGTCTATGACGACATGAAGGTGATCGAGTATCTGGAGTTTTTCGCCGCCGCGTATCGGATCAAAGGGGCGGCGCGGCGGAAGATTTGCGACGACGTGCTGGAACTGGTCGATCTGGGCTACAAACGCGAGGCGTTCGTCACCAGCCTGTCGCGCGGCATGACGCAGCGGCTCGGGCTCGCCCGCGTCCTGCTGCACGATCCCAAGGTGCTGCTGTTGGACGAGCCGGCCAGCGGTCTCGACCCCCGGGCGCGGATCGAAATTCGCGGACTGCTGAAGGAACTTCGCAAGTTGGGCAAAACGATCATGGTTTCCAGCCACATCTTGCCCGAGTTGGCCGACATCTGCAACAAGGTCGGCATTATCGAGCGCGGCGTGTTGCAATTCAACGGCACGGTGGCCGACCTGATGAAGCAAATCCGGCAGCGCGTTCTCTTGAATGTTGCCGTTGTCGGCGATCAAGAGCCGGCCGCTCGGCTGTTGGAGCAGAGTGCCATCGTCGAAAAGGTGGAACTCCACGATGGGCATATTTCGGTCACGCTTGCGGAAAACGTGACCGACTATAGCGATCTGCCCACGCTATTGATCGACGCCGGCTTCAAGCTGCAACTGTTCCGCGAGGACGAGTTGAACCTGGAAACGGCGTTCATGGCGCTGACAAAGGGGATTACGGCGTAAGGGGAGGGATTAGGGATTGGAGATTGGGGATTAGAAGATAGCCGGGGGCTAACAGCCCGCGGAGTGAGCGTGATTGAGCGATTTGTTTCCTGGGACTGTTGGTTCGTAACTCTTTCCGCGGTTGTATGAGAAGGAGGAGGCCATCTCCTTCCTGGTGGCATTTTGCTCACGATGTAACCTATCAGGGGAACGACGGCGGCTAAGAGAACTGCCGCGCCGATGGCGACAACACTTCGCTTCCAACACCGCCTCCAAACGCTTCGTGCCGCGGCAATCAGAAGACAACCGTAGACACCGATCAGAACCCACGCGAACATGATGACATACGCTTGAGCGTCCGTTGCGAAGTGATGATCAGTGCATAAGGAGCCTCCGCACAAAATGGCGAACACAGTGACACCGCTCGACAGCACTGCCAATCCGCCATAGATATGGAGCACGACGACGGGGATGACTCTCCAAGGAAACTGGCGGAAGAGTGGTTTAGTGAAAACATCTGGCGATGACGGCGACTGGTACGGGTTGTGCTCATTCATATTCAGTGGACTCCGGCCGCCCGTCGCAATTTTCGCGCCGTCCCCGCACCGACAGCCCGCATACCACGCCGCGGGCCGTTGGCCCCCGGCTATTTTCTGACCCCTGACCCCTGCCCCCTCTCCTCACTTTCCCCGCAGAATCGCCGTCATCTTCTTCTTGTATGCCTCGACGCCGGGCTGGCCGTAGGGGTTGATGCCGACCAGGCGGCCCTCGACCACCGTGGCCAACATCAGCATCTGGAAAAGCTGCCCTAGCGAGCCCTCGTCCAATCGCGGCAGACGGATCGTCGCCGTGCGGCGATAGTCCTCGGCGTACGCCTCGTTCGTGCCGCAATAGGCGGCGCGGAGAATGTCGGGCAGGGTCTTGCCGGAAAGAGAGTTGAGTTGGTCCTGATCGAATTCCGACCGCTCGATGGCAACCGGTTCGCGCTGCGTCTTCTCGACGACGAGATTCGTGATGAGCTTGTCGCGGCGGCCTTCCTGATGCTGCTGGCCGCGCGAATGGAGGTCGCGGGTATTGACGACCGTCAGCGGCGTCGCGCCCTGGCCGTTCTTGCCGAGACTCTCGGACAAGAGCTGGTCGTACCAGAGCCCGACGCCTTCGAGCCCCTTTCCCCAGGTGGAAAGCACGCGGATGGTTGCCCCGCGGCGGACTTCCATCAGCCGCGCCATGCCGACGTAATCCAACACCGGATTGTCCAGCGGCGGCGCGGTGCGGAAACGCTCGTTCATGCCCGCCGCGCCTTCGAGCAGATGTTGCACGTCGAGTCCCATCACCGTCGCCGGCAGCAGACCGACGGCCGTGAGAACCGAGTAACGCCCGCCGATTCCGTCGGGAATGGGGAAGATGTCGTTGCACCCCAGCGCGACGGCCAATTCGTGCAGCCGGCCCGAGTCGCCGGTGATCGGAATCACGCGGCGGCGGAACTTCTCCACGTCGTTGCCGCACGATTTTCGCAGGGCGTCGAGGAAGATGCGGAAAGCGACGGCGGTTTCGAGCGTGCCGCCGCTCTTGCTGATAACGATGATCCCCCAATCGTCGCTCCCCTCGACCAGATCGAGCAGCCCCTGCACGGCGTCGTTGTCGGCGTTGTTGCCCTCGAAATAGATGCGTGGCCGGCCGCCGCGGCGCTTGCGGGAAATCTCGTTGTGATACGGATGGCAGCAAGCATCGAACAACGCCCGGGCCCCCATGTACGAGCCGCCGATCCCCAGCACCACCACCCGATCGACCTCGTTGGCCAGCCGATCGCCCACGGCAGTGATCCGATCCAAAAGCGGCCGCTCCTGGTTCAACAGCCGCTCGGGCAGGTCGCAGAAAGCGGCATCCAGCGGCTGCATCTCCTCCGCCAGCGGCAGGCCGCGATTGTAGACCGCCAAATTATCGAGCACCTCCTGGCGAGCCGCATTCAGACGCGGCACGAGCCACTTCAGGTCGGCGGCCACGAGGCCCGTCTGCTGGGCAAACGGCGACACGTCCTTGGGAGCGATCAGGGCGGAATAGTCGTACGAAATGGGGGCAAGGGGCTGCATGGGAGCGTTCAGGGTTTGGGGGTTCAGCAGAACCGTTGAGCCGCCGCGCCCACGCGGCGACTCGCGGAGGGGGCAGTTTTTCGAGGAACGTGTTCCCACCTTTCCCCTTCCGCCCTCCCCCATCTTTTGTTACCGTGAGACATTCTATCGACCAGCACAGGAAAATAAAGGAGACCATCATGGATATTCAGCAACTCGTCCGCGAATTGAAGATTCAGAACAAGTCGAAAATCGTCATGCTCGTGGCCGACGGGCTGGGCGGATTGCCCATCGAACCGGGCGGACCGACCGAACTGGAGGCCGCCAAGACCCCGAATTTGGACAAGCTGGCTAGGCACGGGGTTCAGGGAAGCATGTATCCCATCGCCCCCGGCATCACTCCCGGCAGCGGACCGGGACACTTGGGCCTTTTCGGCTACGATCCGGTCAAACACATGATCGGCCGCGGGGCGCTCGAGGCCACCGGCGTCGGGTTCAAGCTCGGGCCGAAGGACGTCGCCGCGCGGTGCAATTTCTGCACCCTGGACGCTGCCGGCAACATCTCCGACCGCCGCGCCGGCCGAATCCCCAGCGAGGAGAGCGCGCCGCTGGCGATCAAGCTGCGGCAGGTGAAGGTGCCGGGCGTCGAGGTGTTCGTCGAGCCGGTCAAGGAGCATCGCTTCGTCGTCATCTTCCGCGGCGAACGGCTCGGCGGCAATGTGGCCGACACCGATCCGCAGCAGACGGGCGTGCCGCCCCTGGATCCGGTCGCCCAAGACCAGCCAAGCCGGCGAACGGCCGAGGTGGCCAAGCAATTCGTCGCGGGGGCCCAAAAGCTGTTGGCCGGCGAGCCGAAGGCCAACGGGCTGACGATGCGCGGTTTTTCGGCCGCCCCCAAGATCGACAGCTACGCCGACGTCTACGGCCTGAAGGCCGCCGCGATCGCCGTCTATCCGATGTACAAGGGCTTGGCCCAGTTGGTCGGCATGACGGTTGTCGGCCAACCGACGACGCTCTCCGAGGAGATCGACGTGCTCGAAAAGGCGTGGAACGATTACGATTTCTTCTTCGTCCATTTCAAGTACACCGACAGCCGCGGCGAGGACGGCAATTTTCCCGAGAAGGTCAAGATGATCGAGCAGCTCGACGCGATCGTGCCGCGGATCGTGGTCCTGAAGCCGACGGTGTTGATCGTCACCGGCGATCACAGTACGCCCGCCCGACTGGCCAGTCACAGTTGGCATCCGGTGCCGACGCTATTGGTTTCCGAGACATGCCGGCCCGACGGCTTGACGGCTTTCGGCGAAAAACAGGCGTTACAGGGCGGGCTAGGACATTTTGCCGCGGTGAATCTCATGCCGCTGGCGCTGGCTCATGCGGAGCGGCTGGGGAAATTCGGGGCGTGAGAAGAAAGAACCGAAGAATCGGTCCACGAAGGGCACAAAGAGCGCGAAGAGAAAGAGGGAAAAGAGAATAGCCGGGGGCCAACGGCCCGCGGGAGATGGCTGACACAACTCCGCGGGCCGTTGGACGGCCGGCTATTGTTTTTGCGTCATCGGAGTTGATCCGCGATCCGCTCCCCTGCCCTCTCCACTGCGACCTTCACGGTGAGCGCCCTTCTGCTTCGCACGGCTCGATACAACAGCAAGCCGACCGATGCGAGCCAGACCGCCAGGGCGAGGCAGTTGCCCCAGTTCAGATGTCGCTCACCATTCCAGGAAGCCGGAGTGTTGCCGTCGTTGTCGGATTCTTCTTCCTTGTAGCCGCCGATTCTCAGATAGCTCGGGCGCACGTTTGACGCGAGGCGTCCGGGTGGGAGGTATCGCACGCTCCCGTCGGCCAACGCCGCGTTCGCGCCGCTGTAATAGCGGTAGGTGTAGAAGAAGTTGCCCCTGCTACCGTGCTTGCTCGAAACCGTCACGGCCGAAGGCTGGCCGCCGGCGGCTTCGAGCGCGTCCAAGGAGAGATCCTTCGGTTCAGACCAGTTGATGCCCGCGTCGGTGACTTCGACGACCATGATGGTTTGGCTCAATGGAGCAAGGTCGGCGGCTTTTCTCGGCTGCTCCCCCGACCACGCCGCGTTCTTCCCGACCACGGCAACGTAGCTCGTTTGAGTTGCACCTTGAGCATGGGCGTCTCCGTCACTCG
Organism: uncultured Planctomycetia bacterium; assembly: GCA_963719005.1. Classification (GTDB taxonomy): domain Bacteria; phylum Planctomycetota; class Planctomycetia; order Pirellulales; family Thermoguttaceae. The sequence continues at coordinate 113,147 of CAVRAR010000003.1, read as the reverse complement.
GGCAAACATACAACGAGGGTCGAGCGGCGAGCAACCTTTTGTTGTTTGGCCCATCCCACGGCTCGTTGAAGTTGTACTGCTTATACAAAGCGTTAGGTCCAAGGCAGGGCAGAATCAGCACTCGCCAACTGTGCATGGGACGGCCGTTCTTGTCGGCGACGTATGCAGGCGGGAAACAACCGTTCGCCGTGCGGTAGTTGTGCAATGCAAGAGCAATCTGTTTCAAGTGGCCGTTACACGATATTCGGCGAGAGGCTTCGCGGGCAGTCTGAATAGCCGGCAACAGCAGGGCAGTCAGCACCAGCAAGGGCAGCAGGAACGGCAGCGCCCATAAGACGGTCCACGAGCGGGCAATGCCGATTGCCAGAAACACGAGGAAGGCAAAGACGATAATGCCGCCGAGCCCGAACACCGCCAGCGACGACCAGAGGACTACGAACAGCAACAGGAGCGTGCTCAAGCGGAATTGCATCATGGGTGTTTCCCTCCGCGGTCCGTTGGACAGCCGGCTATTGTTCTTGTTTCAGCCACTTTCTTCTCCGCTCCCTGCTCTCTTCCCTGCGTCCTTCGCGTCCTCTGCGGTGAGCGTTCCGTCTCCCTGCTATTGCGTGAGTCGTGCATCGAGCCAGTCGGCGTGGTCGAGGACGTCGGCGCGGTCGGCGTAATCGACCAACAATTCCAACTTTTTCGCGCCGCGGACATCAACGGAAACCGGCACCGGGGCATCGCCGCCGCGGAGGATTGGGCTGGCGAAACGCTCGTGGCCGTCGACCAGGACGCGGAAGATCACGCTTCCACGGCCGGCGGTTGAATCGTCGATGCCGACGTAAGCCGCGAAGCGAACGGCGGCCCTCACCCCCTGCCCCTCTCCCAAAGGGAGAGGGGAGATCATGTAAACCAGCCGAGCGGCGCTGTGAACGCCGATGCCTTTCATCCAGAGTCGGCCGCCGCAGCGGAGCATTCCGCCGGTGACGTTGCGATCGAGACGGTACGGCCAGGAGAGGTCTCGGGACTGGCGGCTGCCCTCACCCCCGGCCCCTCTCCCTGAGGGAGAGGGGAGAAGGTACGGCGTTTGGCGATAGTCGGCCGGCTTGAGGTCGGAGAGATACACCGCGCGGCCGGCCAACGGCTGCAGGAAGACGAGCGAGGATCGCTTGGCCGCAAGCGTTTGGCCGGCGACAGTGATTTCGAGCGAATCGCCGTCGATAACCAACTCGGTGGCCAGCAGCGCGGCTGCCGTCGCTGAAGCCCGCCCAGGCGCGCTGCGAATGTGCCTTGGCGCTCGGCTTGCGCCGCAAGGCGGGGTTGAAGAGGATTGCCGTGATGCGGTCGATCTTGACCGGGACGGGACCGCCGTCGGTCTTGAACGTCACCGCGTCGTCGGCGATGCCCTCGAAGAAACCGGCAAGTTCGTCGCCGTTGTCGAGCAGCAGGCGATCGGAGTCGCCGGAGGCTTTGAAAAGCCGATCGAGAAGGGCGTCGTGCTGCTGACGATCGGACGGCGCGCGAAGCACGATGCCGGCCAACAAGTCGAGCGGCAGCTTCAGCGTTCCGAACAGATCGGAATCGACCGTGAGCCGGTCCTTGTCGGCGGCGACGACTTCGGCCGTAAGCAGGCTGCCGTCGGCCAACACCAGCCCCCCTGCCCTGCCCTGCTCCGGGCAGCGTCCCCAGCGGACCAGATCGGCGGCCGGAAGGGTGCGTTGCTGCTTGCCGACCGCGAACGTGAGTTGCCACCGGGCGTCGGCCGCGACGAGTTTCGCCGCGAACCGCTCGCCCTCGACCGGAACGGCAACCGGAGCATCGGCGCGGACGTGCGAAGAAATGCAAAATGCAAATTGAAAAATGCAAAATGCAAATTGAAGACTGATAGTTCGCATCAGATCTCCGTCCCCTCTCTCCTCTCTCCCCTCTCCTCTCTCCCCTATCTCTGAAAGATCGGCAAATAGTTGTTCGGGATTTCCAGAACGATGCAGGCCATTGCCGTGGCGCACGTGTTCCCCTCCTGGGCGGCCTGCCACGAGCCGTCTTCGCGTTGGCGGGAAATCAACTCGTTGCGCGACGGCCGTGTACCAGCGGTCGAATCGCTCGCCGCCCGCCTGCCACAGGGCCTGCACGGCGTAGTAATGGCCGTAGAAAAAATACATTTCGCGGCGGGTGACGCCCTCGGCGGGCATGAAGTGCTTGAGGTAATCGAGCCCCTTGGCGATCTCGGGCCCCTTGTAGATGCCCGCGCTGTAGAGGGCGACCACGGCGGCGGCCGAACGCGGGAAGTCGCTTTCGCCGGCGTTGCTGAGCATGTACATGAACCCGCCGTCGGCGTTTTGGCTGCGTTTGACGTAGTCGATCGAGCGGTCGATGGTTTCGTTGGGCACGTACAGCCCGGCGTTGCGTGCCGCGCGCAGGGCCATCACCTGGCAGACGGTCACCGAGATGTCGGCGTCGCCGCGGACCGGCTGGTATCGCCAGCCGCCCTGCTTGTTCTGGCTGTTGACGATGATTTTCACGGCCTTCGACAGCTTGTCGCGCAGCTCGCGACGCGGCGACATGCCGTAGCATTCGGCCAGAAACATCGTGGCGAATCCGTGGCCGTACATCGGGCCGTGGCTCGAATCGGGGCCGCAGATGAAGCCGCTCGGCTGCGTGTTGGCCAGCAGGTAATCGACGCAGCGGTTCACCTGCGCACCATAAGGCCCGCGGCCGGGCGTGCTGCCGTCGGCCATCATCGCCATGCCGGCCAGCGCGCAGACCGCCACGTTGCCGCGGTACGAGCCGTCGTTGAAGCTGCCGTCGTCGCGTTGTTGCGAAACGAGCCACTTCAGCCCGCGCTCGATGCCGCGCTGCACCGCGGGCGTGACGAGCTTCGCCGCCGATTTCTCGGGGTTCTTCTCTTCCGCCCCGAGCGACGCGGCGACGCCGCATATAAGAACGGCGGCGATGACGGTCGAGCGATTCATGGGAGACTCCAAAACGGGCGTCGCGCCAGAGCAACTTGGCCAAGTCTTGTAGGACGGATTTCAATCCGTTCAGTTCTTGGGGACGGACTGAAGTCCATCCTACGGTTGTCCCTTCCCTTCCGACAAACGTCGAAAATACTCTTCGATCTGCAATTCGTACTTTGGCGCGAACTCCTCGCCCGGCGATTGCAGCATCTGCTCGCGGGCGTGTTGCGGCAAGAGATACCAAAGCCGCTCCATTGCCGCCCGCGTTTCGGCGGCTGCGTCGGATCGCTTCGTCGCATTCTTGCCGGACGGGCGCGGCGAACTCTTTGCGGCCGGCTTGTTCGTGGGAGTGTTTCCCGGCTTGCTGCCGGGCTTCGGCGGCTGCTTACCGGGCGGCGTCCGCTCGCTCGGCTGCGATTGGCACTGGCCCGGCTTGCATTGACAGGCTTTCTTGCGAGCCTGTTGGATCAGGCGGTCCAAATCGTCGACGATTTGCCGCTGAAGCTGTTGCGTGCCGGCCCCCGAGTCGGCCTTGGCGATGCGCTGCCTCGCCTCGACCATCTCTTGGGCGATTTGCAGCATCGGATCGTCGCTCTCCTTCTCGTTGGGAAAAAGGGGACGGGTCCAATTTGTGCGAAGCACCCTCCGGGCCGTTCCGGCAAATTGGACCTGTTCCCTTTTTCCCCCTTCGGCGGCCGCGCCTAGCTCACGTTTCAACTGCTTTTGGTCAACCATCACAACGTACGTCGGCTTCACCTCCGGCGGCGGTTCGGGTTGCAGCTCGATGTTCTGCTCGGGCGGCGGAACGGATCGGAGGACGATACGGGCCAGATGCCCCTGCTGCTTGCTCAAGGCCGCGTACTCGCGCAGTTGCTCGGGCGTCGGCTTGTCGGCTGCCGCTTGCTGCAACGCCTCGATGCGCGAATTGATCTCCTGCTGCATCAGTTTCAAGAGCTTCAACTCGGCGACGGCCGGCAGACGGTTGCCCGGAGGGCTTTGCTTCTTGCTGCCGTTGCCGCCGGCGGGCGAGTTGCCGTCGTCTTTCTTCTCGGGCGGCGGCTCGGGCTTCAGGGCCTCGACCAACAGATCGAGCCGGCGAATCGCACGGCGCTGCGGCTCCTGCGTCGGTGGGCCGGTTTGACGCTGGTCGAGCGACTCGGCCGCCCGGCCCATGTCTTCGGCGGCGCCGCTCAATGCCAACTCGAATGCGGCGGCGGCGCTGAGTTGTTGGCCGAGTCTCGCGGCGTCGGTCTGAAGCGAGTGCTGCAATTGGGCCAACTCGTGCACGGAGAGCGCCTGCGATCGCGTGAACTGCCCCTGCGACTGCTCAAGTCCGCGGAGCCGCTGGGCCTCGTCCAAGGCGTTCTCTTGTTGGCGGCGGAGATGCTTCACGTTGTCTTCCAGCCGGGCAGCTTGCTCCTGGGCCAATTCGGCGGCGGATTTGCGGAGTTGCTCGGCAAGCTGGCGGCGAGCGTCGGCCAGCGACCGCCGCGCTTCGGCGGCTTTTCGGGTGGCGTCGGCGGCACTCCCCTGCCCTGCCCTGTGGCCCGCCTCGTCCATCTGCTTTGCGGCCAGCGCAGCGGCTTGGGCGGCCTGCTCGGCCTGCAATCGCGCGAGTTGTCGCGAAACCCGTTCCGTTTCCTCGCGGAGTTGCTGCTGGAGATTTCCGAGCCGCTGCAACTGGCGATTGCGAGCCTCTGCGTTCTTATCGTTGGCGGTGGCCTCGATCTGCTTGTGCAGTTCCTCTTGCCGCTGTTCCAGGGCAGAAAGATCGGCCTCGACCGCGCGAAGCTTCTTCACCAGCCGATCCAGCTCGTTCTCGCGTCGATTGGCCAGGATATCGAGAACTTCCTGCAAGTCCCGGGCGATCTGTTCTTGAGCGGCGGCGGCTTGCCCGATGTGGTTTTGTTGAATCTGTGCGCCGGCATCGCGCATTTGGCCGCTGATCGCCAGCCGCCGGGCCTCGTCCAGAGCGTCGGCGACAAAGTCGGCGGCCAGCGGGTCGCTCTTGCGAAGTTCGACGGCCCCCTGGTCCGCTTTCTGAAGCACGCGATCCAACAGCCGGGCAAGTTCAAGCTGCCGGGCCGCGGCCGCGTGCAGATCGGCGACGTCCTGCGGCGAAAGGTCGCGAAGCTCGCGCGTCAGGGTGCGGCGGCCGACCTCCGACGCGCGATGAGCCGCGTCCTCTTGATCGCGGAGCAATTGGGCGACATCGCGATGCAGCCGGCGATAAGCGTCCCATCGGCCGAGTCGCTCGATCTGCCGTTCCAGGGCGGCGACGATCGCGTCTTGACGTTCGGCAACGGCCTCCAGCGACTTTTCGGCGCTGGCGACGGCCGTGGCCGGAGAGACGCGGAAGGGGACAGTCCCATTTTCGCTGGGACAAGAATTGGGACTGTCCCCTGCCCCCCCCTGCCCTTCGCGATCGACCTGAGCCGTCTTCACCGCGGCGGTCAACTCGCGGCCCAACGGCGGAATCAACTCGCGGTCGAGCCGATCGAGTTCTTCCAACAGGCCGTTCATTCGCTGCCGCGCGTCGGCGTTGTCGATGCCGTTGTTCTCCAGGTCGGCCAAGCAGGGCCAGGACGTGCACGGGCACGCCTTCGCCGTGATTGGCCAACAACTGGTTGACCTCACGCTGGGCGTGCTCGGCGGTTTCGAGACGATCGACGTCCGACTGCTCGAACGTCCGCAGATCGCCCAGACGGATTCGCGATGACTCGACTTGTTCGCGGCACTCGCGCTGCATCTTCAGCGCACGCTCCAATTCGGCCACGATGAGCCGCTCGCGGTCGGCGATGCGATCGCGGAGGTCGTCGGGCGTAACGACCACCAGCCGCCGTGGCTCGCTCTTTCCGGTTTGCGGCACGTAGTCGCTAGCCGTTGCGTAGAACGTAACCTGTTCACCCGGCTGGAAATTCAACGGGGCAAGATTCCAGCGGTAGTCGACCACGCGGCTATCGCCCGCGGGATTCGATTCCGGCTGCGGCGGCGGTTGCGGCGGACCGGAGAAGAGACGCAGCGCGGTCTCCGGCTTCGATTCATCGCGACGGAACGCCAGTGTGACGTCGCGGAGAGCGAGGTCGTCCTTCGCCGACACCCGAATCGGCGCCACGGCCTGCGGGGTGACGAAAAGATCGGCGCGGGGCTGCTCGATCTGCACGACGGGCGAGGCGTCGGCAATGGTGCGAATCTCCCAGCGATCGTCGGCTCCGCCATGCAATCCTTCGCGGTCGGTCAACGCGAACCAGTAGGCGCCGGATTTCTCGACGACGGCGGCCACCGTGAACGTGCAACCGTCTTCACCAAGCCGGGCTGGTATCCTTCGGCCATCCTCAAAACAGAGGTCGGCGGAGTTGAGCGGCTTGGTGGCCTTGCCGCTGAACTGCACTCGCGTGCCGGGCGTCGCGCGGATGTAGCGCTCGGAGGGGACCGCGGGCTTGCCCGTGTATGCCGGCGGAATCAGGCGAATCGAGAGCGATTCGACGGCGGGCGGCTCGACCACATCCACGGCGGTCCAAGGAATGGAGGATTGGTCGTCGCCGCCTTCGATGCGGAAGGAAAACGGCCGTGAGACGCTGTCCCGTTTTGTGGACGCCACCCCGCCCACCACACGCATCCGGTCGGTTTCCTCGATGATCCCGCCCTCGGGCGTCGGCAGGCGATAGTGGATTCGCACCTCGGGCGGAAGGCGGGCGCCGCGGGCGTCGATCACCTCGATCTCAAAGCTTTGCCCCCGGGCAACCCGCTCCACCGGCCGGCGGATCGCCAGATTGGTCGCCTGCGGCCAAGCGATGTTGGTGAAAGGGTGCAGCACGGCGCATGAGGGCGATCTGGGCAGCGGGATTCGGCAAGAGCAACAGGAAGACGACGGCCGTGGACACGAGAGTCATTACGATGCCGGCACGGAGCACAGGGCGCAGATCCAGCGTACGCGAAAAATCGAGCGATTCCGCTTCTGCCGTTGCCCGCGCAATGACCGTCCGTCGCAGGGCGACCGAGCCGGCGGCCGGATCGTCGTCGGCCGTGTGCAGGAATTCGACGGCGGTGACGAGTTGGTCGCCGAGCGAGGGGAATTGCCGCTGGACGCGCCCGGCGAGCTCGACGTCGTTCAGCCGTACCCAGAGTACCGCGAGAACATGGCGATATAAGGTCCATCCCCAAACCGCCAACACGAAGAGCGACGCGATGACCCGCAGGCCGCGATCCTGAAAGCGAAACAGATAGTCGAGAGACCCCATGGCGACAATCGCGCACAACAAGGCCGTGAAAACGACGCACAGCCCGTGCATCGCGGCCATCGGCCGCACGCGGCGGCGCAACTCGACGAGTTTCTGTTCGAGCGGATGGACCATGATAGCTATTTTACACCATTCCCCGACGTTTCCGCAGTATCCATTCGGCGATCAGCAGCACGAGAAACAACGCCAGCACCGGCCAGCGATTCCACAACGGCCGCGGCGGCAGCGATTCGATCGGAACCTGGCGGCCGGGCGGCAGGTCGTCCAGCAGCCGGTCGGCGGTATCGAACGTGTAGAATCGGCCGCCGGAAATCTCGGCGGCGCCGCGCATTGCGGCGGCGTCCATCCGCACCTGGGCGAACTCGCCGGGCGGCGGAACCACCGTGAAATCGGCGGCCGGCGACTGTCCCGGCAACGTCGGCGCGGCGATCCTGGCGTGGTAACTGCCCGGCGCGGGGCGATCGAGCACGCCCTCGAAAACGCCGCGCGCGGCGGCCGCGCGGTGCAGCGACATCCGCTGCGTCTTTCGCCCCGTCTGCTCGACCACGACCGTCACGCCGTCGTCCTCGGCCGGGGCGAGGCGCTCGTCGGCGAACCGCACGCGCAGCCGCACCGATTCGCCCTGGGCGTATTCGCGGCGGTCGGTGGCGAGAATGGCCGAGTGTCCGGCGTCGGCCAATTTCGAGCGGCAGAGGTAGCGGATCGTCTGAATCCAATACCGGGCGAAATAGACGTCGCCCACCCGGTAACGCCAGCGCCAGGTTTCGTCGGTGGCGTGGAACAGCACCTTGCCTGCCCCCACGTATTGAAATAGGAACACGGGCAAGTGGCGTCCATCGGGGCCGGTTCGCGTGGGGTGTTCGGCCAGGACGCGCACGCCCGGCTTCACCTCGGGCACTTCCAGCAGCCAGTAGAGCGGCGGCAGATGTTTCCAGATTTGTTGCGTCTCCTCGGAACGTGTCGCCCAGTTGCATGGCGGGAGTGGCCAGGCCGAGATCGGTCGGCTGCACGACGAACCCTTCGGTCAGCGTTTCGGCGGGATAGCGAACGCGATCGACGGCGAACGGCAGCAGCCGGGCCAGCGGCGTGTCGCGGAACGCCGCCGGCATGTACGACGGACCGGCGATCATCACCAACGAGCCCCCCTTGGCCGGCTGATCGACGAAATCGGCCAGATTCTGCATCGCCGTCGAGTTCAGCAATGCCGGATTCACGTCGCCGAGAATCACGACGTCGTAGGCGAACAGATCGTCGCGGCGGAGCGGAAACGCCCGCAGCGACGAGGCGTCCTGCTCGGCCTGTTCCGGGTCGGCGTCTTGCAGAACGGTGTCGAGCGAGATCGTCTCGTCGCGGCGGAGCATGTTGCGCAGGTAGCGGAACTCGAAGCTCGGATAGGCTTGGACCAGCAGGACGCGGATTTTTTCCTTGCGCACCTGGACGACCCGACTCTGCCGGTTGTTTTCCGTCAGCGCTTCGTCGGCTTGCGGCTGGGCCTCGACGACGTACTCGAATTGCCCGACCTTCGTGGGACGGTATTGCAGGCGAACCTGCAACGGCCGGTCGTCGATTGGCGCGGTCACTTCGGTCTTGGCCAAGATATTGGCCGGCGTGGCGGGCTTGCCCTTCTCGCGGAGCACGATCGACACTCTCCGCCCCTCAAATCCCGCGGCCGTCAGCTTGCACTCGAAGTTCACCACGTCGTCGACGAACACGACGTCGTCGACCATCAGATCGGAGAGCTTCAGGTCGCGCATGGGGCGGTCGCTGCCGAAGCCGACGAAGTAGAGCGGCACGCCGCGCCGCCGGGCGTGCTCGGCCGCATCGGCCAGCGACGGCCCGTCCGTGTTGATTCCGTCGGTCAGCACGACGACGGCGGCCGGCGTCGCGCCGCGCAAATCGTCGAGCGCCGCACGCACGCCGGCGCCCAGCCGAGTGGTCTCCCCCTTGGGGGCCAACGATCGCAGTTCCTCAATGATGCCGGGCACGTCCTGGCGGCGACTGGCACGTGCACCGGTGACAAAATACACCCGCAATTTGTGACCGGCGGCGATTCCGCGCAACAGACCGCCGTCATGCTCGGCAGTCAGCGTTCGCAGAAGATTCCAGCGGCTCAATTCGGCAGCGCCGAGGCCGCTGCCGCGCAGCCGCTCGGCCATCGTCTTGCGGGTTCTGTCGGAGTAGTGATCGACGATGGTCATGCTCTGCGAGTCGTCGATCAGCACGGCCGCGTAGGGCAGTCCCGTGCGTTTCAACGAGAGTGTAAGCTGGGCGATCATCAACAGCACGAGCCCGAGGACCGCCAGTCGCAAGGCCGCCAGCATGATCCGATAGCGCCGCGATGCGCGGGCGGCTTCGCGCCAGTAGATGATCGCCACGAACGACCACCGCCAGCGCCGCCAGCAGCAGCGTCACCCACGGCGGCCAAGGCCAGGCGGAGTCGATGCGACCAGACCGTACCTTCCCCGGTCTCGGTGCTGATGCCGAGCAGGCGTTCGACCCAGGGTGGCATGACGTGGTTCATAAGTTAGTTGGCAGTCGGCAGTCGGCAGTGGGCAGTGGGCAGTGGGCAGTAGGCAGTAGGCAGTGGGCAGTAGACGGCGCGAAGCCGCAAGCGGCCTATTCATTACTTCCTATATGTCCTATTGCTCCCATACGTCCTATCGCTCTCATCATCCTCTTGCGCCGAGTTTCCATCCCAAGACGGTCTCGGCCAACGCGAGCGCCGAGCGCCGCGTATAGTAGATCGACGTGCAGCCCTTTCATGCCGTGTGCCGGCCCGGCGGCGCTTCCTTTGATATCTTGCCACGAAGTTTGATAGACGAACGGAATGTTCGGCCACGTTTCGTTGCGCAATTCGTCCGGGTCGATCTGCGTCAGATCGCTCTCCGCCGTATCGACGTTGACCGCAAACGTCTGGCTGCGGTTGGCCGGCGGGCCGAAATGCGCCACGTAAATGCCGCTTTGCCAAGTGTCGGCGTACGTCAGGGCGAAGCGGTCGCCGGCCGGGTGGAGTTGCACGGGCCGCTTGCGGCCGTCGGGCGATTGCACGCTCGCAGCCGACGTGCCAGCCGACGAGCGTCAGAGCCTCGAACGTCTCGCCCGCCAGGACGTTCCGCTGTTCGAGTTGCCCGGCCGCACACCAAGCCACGATCTCCTGAACCAGCGGAACGAAGCTCGGCCAAAGCGGCATCGCCGTCCACGACGGCTCGGCCGACGTGCCGACGAGCACGACCCGCCCGCGGCGAACCGATTGCTCGATCACCAGCGGATCGCCGTTGCCCAGCGCCAGCACGGTTGTCGCGTGCGAGTTCTCGGGCGGGGTCAGTTGGTAGTGCTTGAAGACCGGCGTGGTAAGCAGGCTGTTCTGCCCACGGCCGCGAAACGCCTCCAGGATCGGATGGCGATAGCCGAGCGGGTCGAGGCGAAACTGCGGGCGGTCGATGACGCCGCCCAAGCGGGCGGGCAGGATGTGCGGCCCCCCTGCCCTGCTCTCTCCCCGCGGCGTCGAAGGGGACAGTCCCATTTTTGCTGAGACGAAAATCGGGACAGTCCCCTCCCCCGCGACGCCCAACTCGCGATTGTAGCGGTCGGCCAGCACCTGATCGCCGAGGAAAAACACCACGCAGCCGCCGGCTTGCAGATAGGCATCCAGCACGCGGGCCTCGCTGGCGGTGAACTGGGCGACGTTGCAGAGGAACAGACAGTCGTAACTCGCCAGGTTGCGCTCCAACAGGGCGTTCTCCGCGGCAACCTCGGCTTGCACCTGCGCACGGTTGGATGTCTCGCTTTGCGGCGCCAGCGCCACGGCGAGATAATCGGCCGCGCCGCCGAACGAACCGCCCGACGGCCGGCCGTCGATGCACAACGCGCGGATCGCCTGCCGCACCGGCAGCGCCAGATAACGATGATTGTCGACGTCCAGCGCGTCGCCGGCGGCGCGGGCCTCGACGGCATGGTCCCCCGGCTATGTCGAAGCGATAGAAAAAGTCGGCCTGTCCCGTTCCATCCGGTGAAAGTTCGGCTTCGGTCTGGGCTACTCTTCGCCCATCGACGAATAGCTCGACGAGTTGGCGATCGTGGGCGGCGGGGCCGAAATGCCGAAGGCGAACCCGCAAGGGCGTGTCGCGGCCCGCGGTGACTAGAGAATCGGTCGCCCGCAAATCCGTGATCGCCAGATTTGCCGCCGACGGCTGACCGAGGTCGATCACGAACAGGCTCGCCAATTGCGACAGGCGGTCTGTCTGTTCCACAAATTGGGCGCGAGCCGCTTCCGAAAGTTGCGGCGCCCACGTCGTCCGCTGCAAGTCGGTGAGGAAGTAGACTTCATGGCGGTCGAGGCGGGGGTTGTCGCCGGCGACGTTCTCGATGAGTTGCTGAATCGCGGGAATCGCCGCGGGCAGATCCGCGATCGTATGAGGAAGCTCCAAATTGTCGATCTCCTGGAGGATCGCGCCCGGCTCCAAGGCCGCCGTGCCGACGATCACGCGCGGCGTCGACGACATCAACACGAGCGTGAAGGCGTCGCCTTGAGGGCTGTCGTTGACGATCTGCCGAGCGAGTTCCTTGGCGCGGTCGAATCGCGTCTTGTCGGCTGGTTTGTAGGCCATCGAGTACGAGCCGTCGAACACCAGCACGCGGTGGACGTGGCTGCCGGGCGTGAACGCCATGCTCACCCGCTCGATGTAGGTCTCGGCCACCGCCAAAACCACCAACACCACCAGCAGCGTGCGAATCGCCAGCAGCAGCCATTGCTCGAACAGCAGCCGCCGGGTTTGCCGCCGCACGGCCGCCAACAGGTATTCCATCGCTGCGAAAGGCATCTCCCGATAGTTCAGCCGGCTCAAAAAATGGATCACGATCGGCGCAGCCGCCGCCCCCAGCCAGTAGAGCATCAGCGGACTGGCCCATCCAAAGGCAAAAAGTGGCGGGGGGGGGAACATGGAATTGCTGATTGTTGATTGCTGAATGCTGATTGCTGACTGCTGATCGCCGGCCTACGATTGAAGACCGATTGCGGTTTCGCAGTGTCCGCCATCACCTTGATGCCAAGTAACTTGCCAACGTCACTTCCAACGGCCGATCGGTCCGCATCGGCACATAGTCGATCGCATGGCGCGGCAGCCGGTTTGTAGCTTGCGCAGATAGCGGCCGAACTCGGCCAAGTACGCTTTGCGAATCGCCCGCGGCTCGACCAGCACGTTGGGCAGATTCTCCAGCCCGCGGAACAGCGTAATCCGCTCGAACGGGAAATCGACTTCCGCCGGGTCGAGCACATGCATCAAAATCACCTCGTGCCGGCGATGCCGCAGATGCTTCAAGCCCTTCATCAAGGAATCCACGTCGTCGAACAGGTCGCTTAAGACGATCACGACTCCGCGCCGCTTGATCCGCTCGGCCAGGTCGTGGAAGATCGGGCCGATCGAGGTTTTTCGCTCGGCCGAGGCGCCTTCCATGACGTGCAGTATCTCTTTCAGATGCGACGGATTGCTGCTGGCACGGAGCAGCGAGCGGATTTCGCTGTCGAAGGCGACTAGGCCCACGCTGTCCTGCTGATGGAGCACCAGGTACGCCAATGCCGCGGCCGCACGCCGGGCGTAATCGAGCTTCGACGCGGGCGCGGCGTCGCTTCGATAGCGCATGCTCTCGCTCGTGTCGAGCAAGAGGTGGCATACCAGGTTCGTCTCTTCCTCGAACTGCTTCAAGTAGTATTTGTCGGTCCGGCCGAAGACTTTCCAATCGAGATAGCGGAGATCGTCGCCGGGCGAGTAGTCGCGGTGCTCGGCGAACTCGATCGAGAAGCCGTGGAACGGGCTGCGATGGACCCCCGCCGTGTATCCCTCCACCGTCCGCCGCGCGCGGAGCGGCAACGCTTGCAGCCGGGCAAGCATCTTCGGATCGAGGAGTTGTTGCGAGGGTTCCATCTTTCGTTCGTTTAGCCCCCGCGTCCACGCGGGGAGGAGATCGCCGCAATGCGAAGCCGCGAGCGGCTACGCGGTCTTTTCTTCTTTCCGAAACACCGGCGGCAGCTTCTCGCTTGCGCCACCGTTCTCGCCGACCGCGTCGATCAGCCGGCGGATGATATCGTCCGATTTGACGCCCTCGGCCTCGGCGTTGAAGTTGGTGACAATACGGTGGCGAAGCACCGGATGTGCCACGGCGCGAATGTCGTCCAAGCCGGCGTGGAACCGGCCGTGCAGCACTGCGCGGGCTTTCGCTCCCAGCACCAGATATTGGCTCGCTCTCGGGCCCGCGCCCCAGCTTACGTAATCGCGAATGAACTGCGGCGCGCCGTCCTTGTTCGGGCGGGTGAGCCGCACGAGCTTCATTGCGTAACGCACGACGTGATCGGCCGCCGGCACGCGGCGCACGATCCTCTGCAACTCCAGAATTCGCTGGCCCGAGAGCGTCGGCGTGATCGTGGTGGTGATGTCGGCCGTCGTGCGCCGCACGATGTCGAACTCCTCGTCTTCCTCGGGGTAATCGACAAACGTGTTGAACATGAAGCGGTCGAGTTGAGCCTCGGGCAGCGGGTAGGTGCCCTCGTGCTCGATCGGGTTCTGCGTAGCGAGCACGAAAAACGGCTGAGTGAGTTGATGCCGCTGACCGCCGGCGGTGATCTGATATTCCTGCATCGCCTCGAGCAGCGCGGCCTGGGTCTTCGGCGGCGTGCGATTGATTTCGTCGGCCAGAATCACGTTGCCGAAGATCGGCCCCTTCAAGAACCGCAATTCCCGCCCGCCCGAGACGGCGATCCTCCTGAATCACCTCGGTGCCGGTGATGTCGGAGGGCATCAGGTCGGGCGTAAACTGGATGCGGCGGAATTCGAGCGCTAGCGATTCGGCCAGCGTGCGGATCAGCAGCGTTTTGGCCAGCCCCGGCACGCCGACCAACAGGCAATGCCCGCGGGCGAACATCGCCACCAGCAATTCCTCGATCACCTGCCGCTGGCCGACGATCACCCGGCCAAGTTGCTCGGTGATGAGTCGGTAGGCTTCGCTGAGTTCTTGTACGGCTTGAAGATCGTCGTGTTCAGACATGATGGTTCCAATTGTCAGTTTGCATTGTACAATGTTCCGCTCTCCGATTTTCCGCCAGTCGTTCCCAACGCGATCAATTCGCGCTGCGTGGCAATCAACAATCTTCCATGCGCGACCAACAGATTGCCGCCGGAGGCGCCGAGGGCGTTTAGATCGACGACCCGCCGCGGCCGGGCGGTTTGTTGGTTGAAGATATACAATTTGTCTCGGGTGGACCAGAGCACGTTCTGGCCGGCGAGGATTCCGCGGCCGTAGCCCGGCCGCTCGGGGCCGTCGGGCCAAACGTGTTTCACCCGGCCGCGATCTTCTTCCTTCAAGCTGATCCAGTAGAGCCGCGCTCCGCCGGCGATCAGCCAGTCGCCCGCCGTGCCCAACAGGCCGGCGGCATCCTCCACCTCCGTGCCCGTTTGCCAAAGGATCTGACCGGTGGCGGCGTCGAAGGCGAAGATGCGCGGGCTGTCGGCCGGGGCGACCAGCAGCGTGCCGCGATCGAGGAGGCAAGGGTTCAACTCGCGCCGCCAGTGCGGCGCGAGCTTGGCCAGGTCGCCCCGCAACGCGCGAGGATACAGGCTGATCCAAAGAACCCGGCCGTCGTCGGCCCGCAGCCCCGCCACCGCGCCGAGATTCGTGTTGTAATAGAGGGTGTCGGAGGCCAGCGTCAGCAGGTTGTGCGTCTGCTCGGGCAGAACGCCGCGGGCGGGCGTTTCGGCGCCGCAGATGAATCGCCGCCAACGAAACCGGCCGGTGTCGGCGTCGAAGCAGGCGACAAACGCCTGCGGCCGGATGTCCTGGCGGCGCATCGCCACGTAAACGCCCCGCTCGTCGGCCAGCGGGGCACCCTCGAAAGCCCAGCCCTCTTCCGCTGCGATCTTCCAGAGCAGCCGCCCCTCCGCCGCCAGGTCGAAGCAGACCAGACACCCCGCGTGCTCGAATGCCGTGCCCCGGGACTGGCCGGTTATGGTCGAGCCCATTCGCGCGAAGAGTCTGTCTCGAAAAACGGTCATCGTGAACCGAGGCGATCCCAGACTCTCGATCGGAAAGACCGGCCTGCTTGCCGTGGCAGCCAACTCGCTCTCATAGATCGCGGCAGTTCGACCCCACGCCGGCTGGCCGGTGTCGCATTGCATCGCCAGGATTTGCCGCTCGGTGTTGACCAGCAGCCGACGGCCAACGAGAAGTGGGAAGAAACTCAGCGGCTCGCGGAAATCCTCGCCGATAGGCTTGGCGCCCATCGGGCCGGCAGTGGCGGTGACGGCTGGCCGCAAAGGAACCCGCCACGCAACCGCGCCGACGTCGACCAGCGGCCCGGCCGTCTTGTTGCGCTGCGGATTGCCGGCGAACGTCAGCCAGCCTCGGCTCCGACGGTGCGGCGGGCCACGCGACGCTCTCGGCCAGCAGCGATTCCAGCAGTTGAACGTATCGGCCCTCGCGGCCGCCCAGCCGGCCCTGCGCGTCGGGATGCAGCTTTGCGTAAGCGGCCAGTTCGCCGCGGGCTCGATCGGTCGCTCCTTCGAGAATCGAGACCAGCACGAGCCTCGCCCGAACCGCGGCCAGGTCGAGATTGGTGTCGGGGTAACTGGGCCAAGCTTGCGGCATGGCGGCTGGATCGGAATTGCGGACCGGCACAATCCGCTCCCAATCCCATCGCGCCGCGGCAAAATCGCCCGATTCAAGGGTCATCTCGCCGAGGGCCATCAGGGCGTCGTCGCCGAAACTGCTGGCGAATGCCTGATCGACGATGTTCCGCAGCAGTTCGGGGTCGCGATTGGCAATGCCTTGCTCGTACCATCTCCGAGCGACCGGATCGACGCGGCCGCGGTAGAGTTTCAACGCCTCGGGCGGCAGCGCGGCCAATCGCAACTGGCACCACTCGCGCAGGCCGATGAAACGATGCGGGCTGACGCCGACCAGCTTGCCTTCCGATGTCTCCGACAGTTGGCGGAGGATTTCGACGGCCTCGTCCCACTGGCGGTCGGCCAGCAGCGGCTTTACGCGATCCAATTGAGCCCGGACGGCGGTATCGACCTGATCGAGTTGGACGGCGTCGGACAGCTCGAACTGGCTGCTTGGAAACATGCCGCCCCACTGGGCCGGAAGCGATTCCGGCCAGCCGGCCATCAACATCATGGCGGCGAGGACAGCGGAGGGGGGCCAGGATGTTCGTCGGACACTCATCATCCCCTAAGTATAAGCGAGAACCCAGTTTGGGAGAAGAGAAGGGGCGGCAGATGAGCTGCCGCCCCAACTCTGCGTACTCTCCAACGTCTACTCTCCATTCTTCGCCGCTTAGAGGTCGAGTCCCATCATGTATTCGTCGAGCGACTTGTGGAGATCGGTTTCCTGCTCGGTAAGCGAGGCGATTTCCTCGTTGAGCTTGACGACTTCCTCTTCCTGCTTGGTGAACTTCTTGACGTAGCTCTTGTACAACTCGCTGGTGCGATCGAGGCGGTCCATGTTCTGCCGCACGCGATTCTGGTCCTCGGCGATCTGGCGGATGCGTTGCTCGCGATTTTGTCGGCCGACGGCCACCTGCTGCAACTCGTGCTTCCGCTTGACGATCTCGGCCAACGCCGCCTTGACCTTCTCGCCGACCACCTTGGCGCTCTGGTAGAACTGGATCGTATTGTCGTCCATGTTCGCCAGGGCGATCTGCTGTCGCATCGGTTCGCTCCTCGTCGATCGTCAGCTTGGCCGGCTCGCCGGGCTTGGCCTCCACGGCAAAACGGTACAGATCGCGGGTCTTTTCCGTCGGCTTTTCGGGTGCAACCAGCTTCCAGGCGGCGTCGATCGGATATTCGACCAAAACGGTCTTCGCCTTCTTGCCCGAGTTCTTCACCGTGTACTCCTGCGATCGCACGTACTTGCGCTCGGTGACCATCGTGCCCTTGACCAAGTGAACGCTGAGCAATTCCTCGGGCTGGTTCTTCGTCTCGGGGGCGACTTCGGTGTCGAGGTCGATGCCGTAGCTGATCAGCCGCTCGCCGCCAGGCGGGAGGTCTTCGATCCTGGCGTCGCCGGCGTAGACGCCGCCGTCGAAGACCGTGATCGGGCCCTGCATCAGGTAGAGATCGGTCGTGTTGGTGAAGCGCAGCCCGTAGAGCGGGTGTTTGGCTTGCACGGCCGCGTTGTAGATATCGAGTTTCTCCCCCTTCACGTCGGCGTTGGCGATCGGCAGCATGGCCGACTGCTGCCGCGGCAGAGCTGACGGGCGTGGCGATGACGTACTTGAAGAGGTTGCCGACGTTGGCGGCCTGGACGATGGCTTGGATGCCGGCTCGCCACGACGAACGCCGAGAGGGACAGTATAGGGCGGACAAATTGTCGGCAGCCACCCCATTCCCAAACGCCAGATGCTGGCCTGCGCACCCAGCATAATCCGTGCCGCCCCCGTTCCATGTCGATACCCCCAGCATGCTCTCCTTCCCGTCCGCGTTGGCTGCAACGTCCATTGCCTTGCGGATCAAGTCCTGTTGATAAACCTGCGGTTGCAACGAGGAGTAAAGCTCCATTTGCAGCGCCGGCCGCGGGACATAGATCGGCTGGTAGAGATCCATCGTGAACGAGATCGGCCGGCCGCTCACCAAGGTCAGATCGACGTTGTTCCAATCCTCCTCGGACGTGTTTTCGACGATGGCCCAGCCCTGCAAGAGCGGCTTCTGGTCGTCGGCCAGCACGAGGCGATACGTGGTTTTCCAGATTGGGGCCGCCTGGATGTAGCCCATGCGAACGTGCCGCGTCCCCTTGCCCAAGAAGCTCAACTCGACCGACTTTTTGTCGTTCGAGTGGCCCGAGGCCAGCACGGCCAGGGCCTTGCGCAGTTCGGCATCGAGTTGCTCGTTGGCCAGCTTGATGCCGGCGACGGTGTCGAGCGACACGGCGCGAAAGCCTTGCACGGTGAGGAGATTGAGCACGGCTTGTTCCGTCGTTTCATGGTCGCCCAGCTTCACCTTGCGGCTTTCGACTCCGACGATGACGCCGCTCAGCTCGTTGGGCGCTTCGACCACGACGCGCTCGCCGCGAAGCTGCTGCAAGAGCTGAGCCATCGTCGGGTTCGTCGTCAGATCGATGGCGAAGCCCTTCAAGGTTTTGGTGATCGGGTCTTTCGAGGCATAGGTGACGGTCGAGACCCGGCCGCCGTCGAGATCTTGCACCACCATGCTTTTCAACAGGTCGTTGATGTCGCCGGTCTTGAATTTCATCTCGACCTTGGCGTCGCCGGTGACTTGTCCGGCGTGTTCAAAGAATCCGACGCCGGAACTGAACAACACCACTTTCGTCAAAGGCAAATCTGACTGCTTGGGCCCTTCCGCCCGAGCACAGACGGCCGTTGCGACACACAACAACAGGGCAAGATACGTGAGGCGATGCGACATGACTTCAGTCTCCGTGAAATGAATGGACCGATGTTTCGACTGTTGTTTCACACCGACAGCGCTTGCGAAACAAGCGGGTCTAGGCTTATGACGACGATGCGGACGGAAAAGTTTCGTTCCCCCCAACGGTGGCGCTGGCGGCGCGGCAGTTTTCTTTTTTTGCGACACTGCGGTAGAATTGCGAGATTGTCCCACCTTGAAAGCGAATTGAGAATGCACAGCATGCGGTTTTTGTGGCTGATTTCGTTATCCGCGTCGATTGTGGCGCTGTCGGCCCTCGGGCTTCGAGCTGACGATTGGCCGGGGTTTCGCGGCCCGAATCGCGATGGGCTCTGCCGCGAAAAGGCACTCTTGAAGGAGTGGCCGAAGGATGGGCCGAAACTGCTCTGGAAGGTCACCGGCCTCGGTGTCGGCAACAGCGCACCCTCAGTGGTGGGCAACGTTCTGTATACGATGGGTGAAAACGATGACAAGGAATGGGTGCTGGCTCTCGACGTGAGCCGCGAAGGCAAACAGCTCTGGGCGTCGTCCATCGGCCCGATTCGCAACAACGGCAACGGCTTCCCCGGTCCCCGCTCCACGCCTAGCATCGACGGCAACCGGCTCTACACCCTGGGCATCGCCGGCGACATTGTCTGCATGGAGCTAAAGCGGGGCCGAATCCTTTGGCACCACGACGTCGTCAAGGATTTTGGCGGCAGAGTTCCGTCCTGGGGTTACGCCGAGTCGGTCCTGGTCGACGGGCCGTGGGTAATCTGCACGCCCGGCGGACCGAAGGCCACGATCGCCGCGATCAACAAGAAGAACGGCCGCCTCGTTTGGACCTCGCCCGTCGGCGATCCGGCCGACTATGTCTCGGTCATCAAGGTAATGATCGGCGGCTCGAAGCAGTACGTCAATCTAAGAGGTTCTAACAAAACTCCAGTACGCGGTTCCAGCAGATCATGGCACAACCGATGATTAGGAACGCATCGTGAATGTCCGGTCGTTTCTCGTAACGCACCCGCAGACGACGCCAGTTGAAGAGCCAATCGAAGCAGGCTTCAACGACGTAGCGGAATTTGCCCAGGCCGCTGCCGTGCTCGGTGTTGCGGTGAGCAACCAGCGGCTTGATTCTCCGCTTGCGCAGGGGTTTACGAATCTTGGCTTCCGCATCATAGGCTCGATCCGCGAGCAGTTCATCGGGACGCTTGCGCAGTGCGCCGCGAGGTTGCTTGATCGGTGGAACTGCGTCGAACCAAAGGAATAGCCATCTCCGAATCGTGGCAATTCGCGCCGGTGTGGGTAATGGCCAGAGGCGTGCCGCTGCCGTCCACCATCAGATGACGCTTCGAGCCATTCTTGCCTCGATCCGTGGGATTTGGGCCCGTTTTTGCCCCCCAAAAACTGCTCGCACGGAGCAACTGTCGATCGCGGATGTTGACCAGTCGATTTGGCCTGCCAATCCCAATTCGTCCAAAAGTAGCTTCCATATCCGCTTCCAGACACCAGCCACGTGCCAGTCGCGGAGTCGTCGCCAGCACGTCATGCCGCATCCGCAGCCCAACTCCTGCGGAAGATATTCCCACGGACAACCCGTTTTCAATACGAAGAGAATCCCCGTGAGCGCCGCACGATCGGAAACTCGCGGTCGGCCTCCTTTCGGCTTGCCGCGTTCGCGCGGCAGCAAAGGCTTGATTCGCTCCCAAAGCGCATCGGGCAGCAGTGGCTTGGCCATAATATCCTCCCTGACATATCTGTTGGTTGACCAGGTTAGCCCGAGAGTTTAGCAACATTGGACAGATCAGGAAATACTGGTTTTGTTAGAACCTCTAACGCGGAAGGGCGTGATCGGCGTGGCCGCCAGCAACGGCAAGCTCCTCTGGCGTTACGATGCCCCGGCGAGCCGGGTGGCCAACTGCTCGACGTGCCTGACGTCGGACGACACGGTCTTTGCCGCCACCGGTTACGGCACGGGCGGCGGATTGGTGCGGATCGAGCCTTCCGGCAACGGATTCGCCGCGAACCAGGTCTATTTCACGAAAAAAATGAAGAACCACCACGGCGGCATGGTCCTGGTCGACGGCTTCCTTTACGGATGCAGCGATCCCGGCATCCTGACTTGTCTGGACTACAAGACCGGCAAGGTGAAATGGACCGACCGCAGTTGCGGCAAGTGCTCGGTGCTGTGGGCCGACGGGATGCTCTATTGCCGCAACGAGAACGGGCCGATCAGCCTCGTCGAAGCCACTCCGAACGGCTTCCACCTGAAAGGCCGCTTCGACCAGCCCGACCGCAGCGACCGCAACAGTTGGCCCTACCTGGTCATCGCCAACGGCGTGATGTACGTCCGCGATCAAGACCTGCTGCTGGCGTATGACGTGCGCGGGGAGAAATAGCGCACTATTCTCACTTGTCAACAATCGCGCTAAGCCGCGCAATCAATGGCGGAAGATCGTCATGCCGTGTCATACTGCACCTCCGCCCCGCTGAGCACTTCCTCCCTGAAGTACTTGTCGAGAAAGCCAGGGGTGTTCAGGGCGACTTTTCGGCCGAGAATGTCCGACAACTCACGTTCGATGGCAAAAAAACGTAATCCCACCCTTGCCCCGGGCTCAAACTCCACAAGGACATCGACATCGCTCTCGGGGCGAAAATCGTCGCGCAAAACGGAGCCAAACAACGCCAGCCGACGAATGCCGTGATGGCGGCAGAACTCGGCAATTCGATCTTTCGAAAATTCAATGCCGTGATGCGACATGTTTTTCACCGGCTCCCTCTTGAGACTCGGAAATACATCGCTCGGGCTTTTGCCCGTCACTTGCATGTACAACGAATCGGGACAGAGATCCACCGTGTCCGACCAGATAAGCTCCCCGCAGTCGCCGATCTTGACATTCTGGAACGTGCTATAGTCGTTCCACAGCGAAAACACTCCGCTGCCAACAAGTCCATGGAGATCGGCCAGCCCGCGCGTGCCGTCGTCGAAAGTCAGGTCGAGGCGATAATCGTGCAAGACGTCAACGGAAACGATCTTGTGCATGTCGGACCCTCTGGCATTTCGAAACAGTTCATTCTGCGGAGGAAGGCACTCCAATCATTTCGCAAACGGTTGCGGGCTGCTGCTTCAATAGCTGTAACATGCGCAAGGCGCGTCTGGGAGGGGTGTCGCTGTCCCTGCTCCCAACTTTGTACTGTTTTTGTTGAGACATTCAGCACTCCGGCAAAAACCGCCTGCGACATGCCGATCCGCTCGCGCAGCCGCGTGACCCCGGCCGTGGTAATTCGAGGCGGACGCTCGGGAACTCGTACGGTTCGCAACGTCAATTCACCCTTTGTATGCCGGATTCCTTCCGACAGCCCAGCCTTCAATCGATCGGCCAAAGGGGGACGAGTTGATCTGCCATTTGCCATCGCAGTCTATTCCTTTCCCTGCTGCTTCTTTCTGTACGATCGAATGACTTGAATCCGGTACTCCCGCGCAAGTGCTCGAAGCTCTCTTTTGTCGGCAGGAGCCAAGTCCTCTTTCTCATTCTTGCTGTACACGTCCAACATCAGGAATTGGCCGATCTCGGCGAGATGAAGATAAATGATTCTGGCCCCGCCGCGCTTGCCCTTCTGACGTTTTCGATCGCGAATACGAAGCTTCCGCAGGCCGCCGCATCCCGGCATCACGTCGCCCCTTTGCGGAGCTACGATTAGTTCTTGCTGCAACCTGGCATAATCCTCATCCGAAAGGAAGTCCGGACGCCACCGGGAAAACGTGCTCGTTTCTACAAACGTCTTCATTGCTATTCTATCCTACTATGTAGGATAAAGCAAGCCACAATAAGCCGCCCGTCGATTCCTGCCCGCGTCGGTAGAAAGAAGGTGCTATTACCCCACCTTCCGCACCACCCCGACCACGACGCCCAAGCACTCTGGCGTTCTTCACGTAGATCGGCTTCATCTTCGAGTTGGCCGGCTTGAGGCAGATGCGGTTCTTTTCGGGGAACCAGCGTTTCAGCGTCGCTTCGCCGTCGTCGGTCAGCGCGACGACGATCTGGCCCTTCCGGGCCGTGCGCTGCTTTTGCACCACGACGTAATCGCCGTCGGCGATCTGATCCTCGATCATCGACTCGCCGCTGACTTGCAGGGCGAAGAGACTCTTCGCGCCCGGATTGAACATCGCGTCGAAATCGACCCGCTCGTTCTGCTCGATGGCCTCGTGCAGCACGCCGGCGGCGATGCGGCCGGCCAGCGGCATGCCCCGCTCTTCGATCGGCTCGGCGATCAATTGGATCGCCCGCGACATGTTCGGCTCGCGCGAAATGAAGCCCTTCTTCACCAGGGCCTTCAAGTGGCAGACGACCCCGTTGGGGGAGTTGATGTCGAAGTGTTCCGCGATTTCGCGGACGGTCGGGCCGTAGCCCCGGCCGCGGATCTTGTCGCGGATGAACTTGTACACCTCCTGTTGACGCCGTGTCAGTCTATCGAACAATCCCATGGGTCTTCCTCACTTTTTGGTTTGGATGGCAGGTTATAGTGTCCTCACTGGCGTAATCCTACAATATACGGGCGTACATAGTCAAGGCATGGCGTTTGTTGAATCTCGGAAAAATAACGCGACATCGGCAAACGCCCCGCGACTGCGGTCGCGGGGCGTTTGCCGACGTTGTTGACTATAGGACGTGCGTATCCGCGTCGCCAAAGCACGCTGCACTATGTCACGGCTCGCCGGCTTCCCCCCACAACGGGTAGCCGCCGCCGCGGATTGGAAACCCCAGCCGCTTGTCGGCCAGAAAGTTCACCAGAGGCAGTTTCCGTCGCCAGCGGCGAAGATTTCGGCAGAACAGGTGCGTCATGTTGTCGATCCGCCAGGAACTCTGCCCGCCGACGTGCGGGGTGATGATGACGTTGGGCATCGCCCAAAGCCGGCTCTCCGGCGGCGGCGGCTCGGGATCGGTCACGTCCATCACCGCCCCGGCCAGACGGCCGCTTTCCAGCGCCGCCACCAAGTCGTCGGTCACGACCAACGCCCCGCGAGCGACGTTCACCAGCAGCGTGTTCGGCTTCATTCGGGCAAGCTTTGCCGCATCGATGATTCCGCGCGTGGAGTCGTTCAGCGGCAGGCAGAGCACGACGGTATCGACCGCCGCCAGCAGATCGTCCAACCGATCGGCCGGCCAAAGCGTTTCGACCTCCGCCGGC
Organism: uncultured Planctomycetia bacterium; assembly: GCA_963719005.1. Classification (GTDB taxonomy): domain Bacteria; phylum Planctomycetota; class Planctomycetia; order Pirellulales; family Thermoguttaceae. The sequence goes on along the minus strand of CAVRAR010000003.1, from coordinate 89,384 downwards.
TTATCGACCGGAAACATGTCGGTGGCCAGGATGCGAACCTGGAAGGGGGCCAACAACTGGGCCAGCCGCCGGCCGACGCCGCCGAGGCCGACAATGCCCACGGTGCTGCGAGTCAGATCGCGGGTGGGCCGGCGAATGAACTCCTTCTTCTGCTGGGCTCGAAGAAACGTCGGCAGGCTGCGGCACCAGGCCGTCACCAACGCGATCGTGTGTTCCGCCACCTGATCGGCCAGCACGCCCGAGGCGCTGGTGACCGCGATGTCCGACTCGATCACCGAGGGGACCAGGCAGTGGTCCATTCCGGCCGCCGACGACTGAATCCACTTCAGCCGGCCCTGGCGCACGACGCCGTCCCAATCGACCGGCACTTTGGCGTGTCCGCAGAAGATGTCGGCGGTGAAAAGTTCGTCGGCAATTCGTTCCTGGCCGGCATCGACGATCTCGGCCTCCGGCATGGCGTCGGCGATCTGCTCGATATGTTTCGGTTCAACTGGGTAACACAGGACGATTCGCATAGGCAGAACGGGGGGATGGGATGCCCGGAAAACCGCTTGCGGTTTCGCAACGTCTTCATTTCAGGTTTCAAACTCAGATTTCAAATCTCCAAGTTCTCCCCATTTTGCCCGGCCGGGCACTTTCCCACCAGCCCTGGATGATGCAAAATCGTGTCGTTATAATGAATACTATGGCCGGGACGGGAAAAGGGGACAGGTCCAATTTGTGCGAAGCACCCTCCGGGCCGTTCCGGCAAATTGGACCTGTCCCCTTTCCCCGCGGCCGTCAATCCGAACAGTCACGCCTGAGACCGCCCCCAACGACAGCCTCATGCCTCCGCGGGCTAAGCGGCGGCAAGCCTGGAAGGAGCACTGCCCTGAGCAAGCAACGGATCCAGATCGGCATGTTGGCCGTACTTGCGCTGGTGGCGCTGCGGCTGGCATTGGGATGTCACTTCCTGTACGAGGGACTGTGGAAGGTCAAACGCAGCGACTTCCGCCACGATGCGATGTGGAAGTCGGAGAAGATGCTGGGCGACGAGTTCACGGCCGCGCCGTTTCTGACGACCGCCAAGGGCCCGATCGCCGGTTCTTCTACGCGATGGTGCCCGACATCGACGCCCGGCAGCGGCTGCGTGTCGAGGTGGTCGAAAAAGACCGGAAGAGGACGAACGTCATCAACAGCGACGCGATTGCCAACCGCTGGGATCAGGTACGAGAGGAGTTCGTTGAGTTCTATCGGCTGCCGGATGCATCGGCCGACAAAGCCAAGGGCATCTACGATAGCTTCCATAAAAAACTCGACGAATACTTGAAGGAAAACGCCGATGACATTGCCGCCTATTTCGGCGTCGCTCGATCGTTTCGAGAACGACCCGGAACGCGATCAAGACGCCCCGTTCCAAAAGCAGCGGCGTTGGGATCGGATGATGGAGTTGCGCCAGGAGGCCGACAAGTGGATCAAGGACATCGAGGGCCAGGAACGTGCCTACGCCCAATCGCTTTATAGCTTGCTCGATGACGGACAGAAGCATCGCGGGTTGGTGACGTCCAGTTGGAATCCCTTCCAATGGGATCGCATGAAGCAGATCGACTTCGCCGTGACCTTCGCGCTGACGGCCATCGGCCTGTGTCTGATGCTCGGTTTTTGCACGCCGCTGGCGGCGTTGGGTGGGGCGTGCTTCATGTGCTTCGTCGTGCTGACGCAGCCGGCGTTTCCAACCATCTATCCGCCCGACCCGCACGTGGTCGGCCATTCCCTGTTGATTAACAAGGACTTCATCGAGATGCTCGCCCTGCTGGTCGTCGCCGCGACGCGGGCCGGACGCTGGGGCGGGCTGGACGTCTTCGTCAGCCGTTGGATTATCCGCCCGTTCTTCTCCCGCAAATCGCCCAAAACGAAGTGAATCGCATGGATCCAAGACAACAGAAGCAAACTGCGGCCGCCGGCGTGAACCGCCGCGATTTCATTCTCGGCGGCATGGCGGCGGGCGTGGTGGTCGGCGGCGGGCTCGGCGCGTTCTACTTCGGCTACGACAAGGCCGTCGGCACAGCCGCTGCGCGTCGGCGTGATCGGCACCGGCGACGAGGGGAGCGTGCTCCTCGGTGCGATCAATCCCGAGTTTATCGAAGTCAAGGCGATTGCCGACATCCGTCCGTACAACATCTGGCGAGCCTTCCACGGCGACCATTACAGCGAGGCGTCGTTGGCTGCCCGGCCGGGCTTGATGGCCAAGTACGGCTGGAAGACGGAGGAAGAAGCCCGGCGGCACGTGAAGGTCTACGAGAAGGAGAATGGCGGCTACGACGAATTGCTGAAGAACGCAAAGCGCGACGGGCTGGAAGCGGTCGTCATCGCCCTGCCCTTGCACCTGCACGCCCCGGCGGCCATCGCCGCGATGCAGGTCGGGCTGCACGTGCTGACCGAGAAGCTCATGGCCCATAGCGTCCACGAGTGCAAGGACATGGCCCGCACGGCCGAGTCGACCGGGCGGATTCTGGCCACCGGCCACCAGCGTCACTACAACATCCTCTACGCCAACGCGGAAGATGCGATCTTGCGCGGCACTTTGGGCGACCTGCATTACATCCGCGCCCAGTGGAATCGCGGCAATCTGCCCGGCAACGATAGCTGGCAGCAGCCGTTGCCGCACGATGCCAAGCCAAAGCGACAAGCTGGCCGAGTCTCTGACGAAGAAGCTGGAGGCGTACCAGAAGGAATTGGAGGCGGCGTCAGGCTGCGTCGATCGACGTCTTGCTAGAACGGCTTGACCAGGTCAAGGCCCAACTGGCCGACGAAATCGTCGACGCCGAGAAGTTTGGCTACAAGGACATGTCGATCAAGGACGCCGCGGGCAAGGTGATCTACCGACCGTCCGGCGATCGAGGAGTTGATTCGCTGGCGGCTTTGGGATCGCACCGGCGCGGGCCTGATGGCCGAGTTGGGCAGCCATCAACTCGACGCGGCCGGCATCTTCATTCATGCCGCCGCACAAGGCGGTCGATCCGAATGCGAAGAAGCCGCACCCGTTGAGCGTAGTGGCGCTGGCCGATCGCCCGTTGTTCCCGCCCGACCGCGACGTCGAGGATCACGTCTACTGCCTGATCGAGTTCCCTGCTCCCGGCTATGACCCGAAAGATCCGTTTGCCAAGCAGAAGAAGATCGGCGTGCAGTATTCCTCGATCAACGGCAACGGGTTTGGCGGCTACGGCGAGATCGTTTTCGGCACGAAGGAGACGCTGGTGCTGGAAGAAGAGCGGGAACTGACGATTCCCCATCAAGGACCGGATCGTCGAGCAGCGTCAAGGTCGCCGACGGCGGCGGGCCGACGCTCGACACCCAGGCCAGCGGAGCACCGGCAGCGGCCAAGAAGGAGGCAGCGGCGGGGCGAAGGTCAGCCGCGGCTACACCGAGGAACTGGAGCACTGGGCGTGGTGCATCCGCAATCCCGATCCGCGGAATCAGCCGCGCTGCGGTCCCGAAGCCGCCATGGCCGACGCCATCATCGCCTTGACCGCCAACATGGCCGCCCGCAGCGGCAAGCGGATCGATTTGCAAGGAGGCGTGGTTCGACATTCACAGCGACGAAACGCCGGAGGGGTTCCTCCGAGCACCCGTGGAAGATCGTAATACAGCAGAGAGAACGTTTCATGTATCTCAGCCCGGAAGATAGAACGGTCGGAAAAGAGAACTTCTGCGCCGCCGTCGGCAGCAAGCTGATCCGCCGTGACTTGCTGAAGAAGTCGATCAAGACGGAGGTCCGCTCGGGCAACGGCCTGGGGCCGCTGTACTTCCACTACGACGCCTCGCTGGCGGAGCCCCTTCGCGTCGGCGTGATCGGCACCGGCGACGAGGGGAGCGTGCTGTTGGGGGCCGTCAATCCGAAGTTCATCACCGTGAAGGCGATTGCCGATATCCGCCCGTACAACGTGTGGCGGGCGTTCAACGGCGATCACTACAGCGCCGACGCCAACAAGGCCCGCCCGGGCTTGATGAGCGTCTACGCCTGGAAAACCGAGGCCGAGGCGAAGAAGAACGTCAAGGTTTACGGCGGCTACCAGGAGTTGATCGCCCACGCCAAAGAAGACGGCATCGAGGCGGTAATCATCGCCCTGCCGCTGCTTCTGCACGCCCCGGCGGCCGTCGCCGCGATGAAGGCCGGTTTGCACGTGATGACCGAGAAGCTGATGGCCCACAGCGTCCACGAGTGCAAGGAAATGGCCCGCGTCGCGGCGCAAACCAATCTCCTCTTGGCCACCGGGCACCAACGTCACTACAACATCCTTTACGACGACGCGGTCGAGATGATCGGCCGGGGGCTGCTCGGCCAACTGCACCACATTCGCGCCCAATGGCATCGCGGCAATCTGCCCGGGCAAAGACAGTTGGCAGCAGCCCATGCCCAACAAGGCCAAACCCGACGACCCGCAATCCGAAAAGCTCGCCGCAGAACTGGCGGATTGGCAGAAGAAGCTTAAGACAATCAACAAGGACAAAAAAGGCGACTGGGAGAAAGCGGCGGAACTGCTCGACCGCCAAATCCAACAGAAACACAAGCAAATCGAGGACGTCGTTGACGCCGCCAAGTACGGCTACAAGAACATTGACATCAAGGACGGCAACGCCACCATCTACAGCGGGCCGGCTATCGAGGAATTGATCCGCTGGCGGCTGTGGGATCGCACCGGCGCCGGTTTGATGGCCGAATTGGGCAGCCATCAGCTCGACGCGGCGGGCATTTTTGTCCACGCGATGCACAAGGCCGTCGATCCGAAGGCCGAGAAGCCGCATCCTTTGTGCGTGGCCGCCGCCGGCGACCGCCCGCTGTTTCCGCCCGACCGCGACATCGAAGACCACGTCTATTGCCTCTTCGAGTTTCCGCTGCCCGGCTACAAAGCCGGCGATCCCATCGCGGGTGGCAAGAAGATCGGCGTGCAGTACGCCTCGATCAACGGCAACGGGTTCGGCGGCTACGGCGAAACCGTTTTCGGCACCGAAGGCACGTTGGTGCTCGAAACCGAGCGGGACGCCATGCTCTTTAAGACCCACGAGACCGCGAGCAAGACGGTAGTCGTGCCGGACAAGACATCGAAAGACAAGAGCAAGACTGCTGCGCTGAAAGTTAAAGACGAGGGCGATTCCGAGTCGGCGGCCATTGGCCTGCTGGGAACCTTGCCCGCCGATCGCGGCTACACCGAAGAGTTGGAACATTGGGCATGGTGCATCCGTCACCGTGCGCCGGAGAATTTGCCCCACTGCCATCCGAAGGTCGCGCTTGGCGACGCGGTGATCGCGCTGGTGAGCAACATCGCCGCCCGGCAGGGCGCCCGCATCGATTTTCTGGAAAAATGGTTCGACATCGACGATGATGCCACGCCGGAAGACGTCAAGCCCGACGTGAAGCGGTACGCGTGAGAACAAACCGCTTGCGGTTTCGCAAGAAACGCTCTATGGACTAAACAATGGAAAAATGGCCCCTTGGCGTGTTTGCCAGCATCGACGCCGGCTTGGGAGTGCGGCTTGCGGTCGTGCGCGAGCTTGGCGTTCCGACGATTCAACTGCACGCCCCGTCGAAGGCGACGCGAACGAAGCGGCGCGCCGCAGAGTTTCTCGCCCGGCTCGACGACTTCGAAATTTGCGTCACCGCAGTGTTCGGCGGTTTCGAGGGCGAGAGTTACGCCGACATTCCGACGGTGGCGCGGACCGTCGGCCTGGTGCCGCCCGCCACGCGAGCCTCGCGGCTGGCGGAAATGAAGGAAATCGCCGATTTCGCGCGGGTTCTCGGCGTTCCGGCGGTCGGTTTGCACATCGGCTTCGTGCCGCACGATCCCGCCGATCCCTTGCACCGCGACGTAGTGGCCGTCGCCCGGGACCTGTGCGACCACTGCCGGGCCAATGAGCAAAACCTGCATCTTGAGACGGGACAAGAGACCGCCGAGGTGTTGATCGACTTCCTTGGCGAGGTCGGCCGCGACAATCTCTTCGTGAACTTCGACCCGGCGAACATGATTCTCTACGGCTGCGGCGAGCCGATCGAGGCCCTGGGCAAAGTGGGCCGTTGGGTTCGCAGCATCCACTGCAAGGACGCCAAATGGTCCGCCCGGCCCGGGGTGGACTGGGGCATCGAGACGCCGCTTGGCGAAGGCGACGTCGGCATGGAGACTTTCCTCCGCACGTTGGCCGATCTCGGCTATGCCGGCCCCTTGACCATCGAACGCGAGATTCCCCAAGAGCCAAGCCGCCAGAAGGAAGAGATCGGCCGCGGCATCCGGTTGCTCAATGAGTTGAAGGCAAAGATCGGATAGCTCGTTTTTGCGAAGCCGCAAGCGGCTTTTTTCTAATCCCTAATCTGACCCCTGGCCCCTGACCTCTAACCCCTATTTCCCCCATGCCACGCATCACGCTTGAAGTTCCGCATTCACTCGGTTTGGAGGAGGCTACCCGCCGGCTGAAGGACAGGTTTGCCGCCGCGAAGGCCGAACACGGCGATCGCGTCAGCAACCTCCGCGAGGAGTGGCGCGACCACACGCTGTCGTTCGCATTGCAGGCGATGGGAATGGGCGTCAGCGGGACGGTTGCCGTCGAGCCGGACCAGGTCAAGTTGGACGCCGAACTGCCGTTTGCCGCCGCGTTTTTCAGAGGGGCGATCGAGCAGCGTCTTCGTCAGGAGGTCGCCATCCTGCTGGCGTCCGAAAAGACGCCCGGCGTGAATTAGCGGCATCTCTCAACCGTAGAATCCGTCGGTCGGCGGCGAAGGTTCGACACCCGGCAAGTCTTCGGCATACCAGCGGTCGAGAACCGCCCGCCAATGGGCCGGCTGCGTAACCGCGACGAAGGCGTCGCGCACCTGCTGCGACTGCGGATGCAGCCGGGCGTACTTGATTCCAAACTTCCGCATCACGCGGCAGCAGCGGCTCGGGCCGTAAATCTCTTCCGACATTCGGTAGTGCTCGGCGATGACGTCCCGCTGGCGGTGCAGACTCGGCGGCGGCAGCACGACGCCGGCGGCCAACGCCCGGGCCTGCTCGAAGATCCACGGGTTGCCGATCGCCCCGCGCGCCACGGAAACGCCGTCGACGCCGGTCTGAGCGAGCATGTCAAGACAATCGCGGGCGGAAAACAGATCGCCGCTACCCACAACGGTCCGATCGCCCGCGTGCCGCTTCACTTCGGCCAGGAACTCGTGCGAGCTTTGCCCTTCGTAGCGCTGCCGCACGGTGCGGCCGTGCACCGTGACGGCAACCGCGCCGAGACGAAACGCGCCGTCGAAGATCGTGAAGAAGTTGTCGCGGCTTTGCGGGCTGTCGTCCATGCCGCGACGCATCTTCACGGTTAGCGGGATGTTCGCCGGCAGTGCCTCGCGCACGCGGCCGACGATCGACAGTGCGGTCTCGGGATCACTGAGCAGAAACCCGCCCCGGCAACGTCCCAGCACTTTTTTGACTGGGCAGGCGAAGTTCAGGTCGATCACGTCGAAGCCGGCGGCCACGAGTTTCATCGCCGCCGGCGGAAACTCCTCGGGCACGGCCCCCATCAACTGCGCCCCGCAAGGATGCTCGTCGTCGCTTGTGCGCAGAAACCGCTTCGCCTTGCGGCCTTTCGTCACGTTGACGATGAACCGATCGAGCATCACCTCGCAGACGGTGTACGCCGCCCCAAGCCGCCGCGCAATCACCCGCATCGGCCAATCGCTATATCCGCTGAGCGGCGCCTGAACGACCGGAAAGTCGATCGCCACCGGGCCGAGACGGAGTTGTGGGAGATTGTGCATCATGCCATTGTTAGCCGATCCTGCACTTTACCAAGTATGCAGCGATGCTACAATGATGGTCGATCTCTACACTTTGGGAGGGAGTTATGTTATATCGTGGGCACGTGGAAAAGGGAGCCGTTGTATTGGACGATTCGGCGGTCTTGCCGGACGGTTTGGAGGTGAAGATCGAGATTGTCGTTGGCCCGGAACAAGAGAGGCACCTAGACGAGAATGGTTTGACGCTCGGCCAAAAGCTCCTCAAACATGCCGGCAAGGCCGTCGGGCTGCCGCCCGATCTTGCCGTGAACCATGACCATTACACTCACAGTTCACGCGAAAACTGAGGTAGGTGTAGGGGGCTCACACGTCCACTGGCGGACACCGCCACTTTCTAGGAGTGCGAAGCATGACGGACAACTCTCATCGCGGCCCGGCCCAACCAGGCGATCTTGGTTCTCGGAAACGGTCTGGCCGTACCATGCTTTTGTGGTTTGCCGGAAGCAGCCTTGTTCTCTCGTTCTTCGTAATCCGCGAAGCGCAACATGACTGTCCGTTCTTTACTTGGGATGATCTACATGGTTGCATTGAAATGCCAGTAGTTCCAGACTTATCGGGCATACAGTTGGTTGGTGATATCACGGTGACTCGCCGTTACGGCATGTTTCATTTTGGAGCGCCGTCAGCCAGCGTTAGCCCGGATTATTCACGCAACGCAAAAGCATCGTGAATTACCGATGCTTTGAAAAACATAGTGTCTTTGAGGGGTGCGTACTCAAGTGTCTTACTGTGTAACGACTTACAACGACATTCGTCTGGTGCATGAATAATGCGGGTTAGAAGCGTTACTTTGCTCTACGAAGATCACCACCACTTCTTTGTGGAAGCGACACGCGATGGCTTCTTCCGATCACTCATCGATAAGAGTCGATTTCCAAATATCGCCATCGCGCCACTGGAGAAGCATCCGATAGATGCAACCACTTCCGATGGTGCAGTCGACGAGGCCAAACGGTTCTTGAAAAATTACACAGGACCGTGGTATTAGGAGGAAGGCAAGGCTGGACCTTCGAATTGCAGCGCTGCCGTCTAGTCGCCTTGCTTCAGCACGGGGCAGGCGTCGAACCACTCGCGGTTTTGCAGGCACATCCAATGGACCGAATTGGGCGGGCCCCAGCCGCCGCTCTCGTACAACGCCAGCGGCGGCCAGCCGGGATGCTCCCAGCCGCGCTGGATCGGATCGACGATCGACCACGCCAGTTCGACTTCATCGGCACGCGAAAACAGGCTCGCGTCGCCGTGCATCACGTCCAACAACAGCCGCTCGTAGGCTTCGGGCATTCCGCCCCTGAACTGATCCTGGAAGTTGAAACTCAAGTCGGTCATGCGGAGTTTCATCCCGGCGTCCGGCACTTTGGTCTCGAAGTGCAACTGGATGCCCTCGGCCGGCTGCACCTGCAACACCAGCCGGTTCGACTGGAACGCCGCCCGCGGGCCACCCTCGAACATCATGTGCGGGGCCTGGCGGAATTGGATCACGATTTGCGTGGTGCGGCACGACATCGCCTTGCCGCTGCGGAGCAGAAACGGAACGCCCTGCCACCGCCAGTTGTCGATATGCAGCTTCACCGCGCCGAACGTGGCCGTTTCGCTGTCGGGCGGAACGCCGGGCTCGTCGCGGTACTTGCGGTACTGGCCGCGGATCGTATCGTTATAGACCTCCTGCGGCTCCATGATGCGGATCGACCGCAACACCTTCACCTTCTCGTCGCGGATGGCGTCCGCCTCGAACTGCGACGGCGCCTCCATCGCCGTGAACGTCATCAGTTGCAGGAGATGGTTTTGGAACATGTCGCGCAGGATGCCGACCGAATCGTAGTAGGCCGCCCGGTGCCCGACCGTCAATTCCTCGGCCGCCGTAATCTGCACGTGGTCGATGTAGTTGCGGTTCCAGATCGGCTCGAAAATCGCGTTGGCGAACCGCAGCACGAGGATGTTCTGCACCGTCTCCTTGCCGAGGTAATGGTCGATGCGATAGATCTGCCGTTCGGCGAAGACGTCGTGCAGTTGCTCGTTGAGCTTGCGGGCCGTGGCCAGGTCGGTGCCGAAGGGTTTCTCGACGACGACGCGGCGTGTGCCGCCCTCTTCTTTCGCAAGGCCCGCCGCGCCGAGCTGCGCGATGGCGGGAGCATACTGGTTCGGCGCCGTCGAAAGATAATAGATGCGGTTGGCCCCCTCCGGGCCTTCCAGGTCGGCCAGAAAGTCACGGAGCGCGGGAAAATCATCGGCGTTGGCGATGTCGCCGGGATGATAGAAGATCGACGCGGCGAACTCGCGCCAGAGCGATTCGTCGAATTTGCCGCCGACGAAGGTTGCGGTGGTTTGGCCGAGTTTGTCGCGCCAGGCGTCATGGTCGAACTTGGTGCGGGAAAACCCGACGACGCGGGTCTTCGCGGGCAGCCGCTTCTTGCGATATAGCTCGTACAAGGCGGGAATCAGCTTGCGGCTGGTCAAGTCGCCCGAGGCGCCGAAAATCACAATCGTGTGAGCCATGCGGGTTCCCCTGGAGAATTATAGCACGCCGGCAAATTTACGCCTCTTCACTCAAAACCACGCCGCCGTGAAACCGCCGTCCACGTTAACCGCCGCACCGGTGATGAAACTGCCGGCCCTCGGCGAGACCAGGAGCAACAATGCCCCGATCAACTCGTCCGGCTCGCCAAATCGCTTCATCGGCGTATGGCGCATGATGTTGTCGATCCGTTCCGGGTCCAGCAGCTTGCGGTTCTGCTCGGCCGGAAAGAAGCCGGGACAAATCACGTTGGCCCGAACACCCTTGGCGCCGAATTCGTGGGCGATGTTGCGAGTGAGGTTCAACACGCCGGCCTTCGACGCGGCGTAAGCGAAAACCCGCGACAGCGGCAAGTGGGAATTGACGCTGCCGATGTTGACGATCGCCCCGCCGCCGGCGGCGACCATGTGCCGGGCGAAGACCTGGCACGACTGGAACACGGCCTTCAGGTTGATGGCGAGGATGCGGTCCCAATCGGCCTCGGTGGCGTCGAGAAACGCGCTGCCGACGTTGACGCCCGCGGCGTTCACGAGAATATCGGCCCGGCCGGTTTGTTTGAGCGTCTCGGCCAGGAGGTTTTCGATTGCCTCGCGCGAGGTGACGTTGACCGTGCAGAAGCTGGCGCGGCCGCCAAGTTGTTCGAGCGATTGGACCCGTGATTTGCAGCCGTCTTCCGTCAGATCGGCGACAATGACGCGAGCGCCGGCCTGGACGAGCCCGGCACATATCGCGCCGCCCAACACGCCTGCTCCGCCGATGACGACGGCAGTCTGGCCGGCGAGGCCGAAGAGGGTTTCAAGATAATTCGAGGACACTGTCTTGCCTCCGAGTGAAATCTGACCAGCGAAGGATTCCACCACGGAGACACGGAGGTCACGGAGAAGATTTGCCGTCTTACTCCGTGTTCTCCGCGCCTCCGTGGTGTTCTATAGTGCGGTTCTATATCTTGGGCTCTCTTCTCATCCGTATCCAATCGCTATGGAAGACGCCTTCCTTATCGACGCGATTATACGTGTGCGCGCCGAAGTAATCCCGCTGGGCCTGCAACAGGTTGGCCGGCAGACGCTCGGAACGGTAGCCGTCGTAATAGGCTAACGCCGCGGAAAGGGCTGGCGTGGGGATGCCGAGCCGAACGGCCGTCGTCACCACGTTGCGCCACGCCGTCTGCGATTTGCGCACGGCGGTCTTGAAGTACGGGGCCAGAAGCAGGTTCTCCGGCGGTTTCTTCGCGTCGAACGCCTCCTTGATCCGTTCCAAAAACATTGCCCGAATGATGCACCCACCTCGCCAAAGCAGCGCGATCTGACCGAAATTCAGCGGCCAGTCGTATTCCTTCGCCGCCGCCTGCATCTGCACGTAGCCCTGGGCGTAGCTGCAAATCTTTGCGGCGTACAGGGCTTGCCGAATATGCTCGATGAACTTCGTGCGGTCGCCGCGGAACTTGCCCATCGGGCCTTTCAGCAGCTTGCTCGCTCGCACACGGGCGTCTTTCATCGCCGAAAGACAGCGGGCGTAAACCGCTTCGGTCACCAGCGTGCTCGGCACGCCGAGATCGAGCGCCAACTGGCTCATCCACTTGCCGGTCCCCTTCGCCCCGGCCGTGTCGAGGATCGAATCGACCAGGTAGCCGCCGGTCTCCGGGTCGCGGACGCTGAAGATGTCGCGGGTGATCTCGATCAGGTAGCTGTTCAGGTCGCCTTCGTACCACTGCTGGAACACGTCATAAAGCTCGTCGTTCGCGAGTCCGACGGCCTGTTTGAGCATCCAATACGCCTCGCAGATAAGCTGCATATCGCCGTACTCGATGCCGTTGTGGACCATTTTGACGTAATGCCCCGCGCCGCGCGGGCCGACCCATTCGCAGCAGGGCACGTCGCCGTTCGGGCCGACCTTGGCGGCGATCACCTGGAAGATCGGCTTCACCAACGGCCAGGCCGCGGTGCTTCCGCCGGGCATCATGCTCGGGCCCAGGAGCGCCCCTCTTCGCCGCCGGAGACGCCGGTGCCGATGTAGAGCAGCCCTTTCGATTCGACGTATTTCGTGCGGCGTTCGGTTTCGCTGAACAGCGTATTGCCGCCGTCGATAATCACATCGCCGGGCGAAAGCAGCGGGATGAGTTTTTCGATGAACTCATCGACCGCCGGCCCGGCCTTGACCATCAGCATCACCTTTCGCGGCGACGCCAGGCTTCCGACCAGTTCGTCCAGCGAGTGGCAGCCGACGAAGTTTTTGCCCTTGGCCCGGCCCGCCAGCAGATCGTCAACCTTGCTGACGGTGCGGTTGTAGACAGCAATGCGAAATCCCCGGCTCTCGATATTCAGAGCCAAGTTTTCGCCCATCACGGCCAAGCCGATAAGTCCGATGTCGCAATTGGGGGTCATAATGTAGAGGGGTCAGTGGTTAGGGTTTATGAGGCCGCTTAGGGTCTCGCAATGATCTACTCTGTAGCGGCGGTGGGTGGACTGTGCTTGCGTAGATTAACGCATCCCGTTATATCCCACTTCAACTCCCCCGGCACCACATTATTGTCAAAGTTGGTGGTGGTCGCGTTACTTTGCTGTCGGGACTCCGCTGTCCGGTTATTTTGAGGATGCCTCCCAGTGGCCGTTAGCCCACCATTTCCATTTCGCGTCTTTCATATTTGTTCTCATAAACAAGGCGTTGTTAGCATAAAGGCGAACCACAACATCTTCCTTAGCTAACTTCAATTCCAAATATTCGCGAGTACGCGCTACCTCTGTTAGAGAATGAACGACCTTTCCGTCCACATTTTCTTTCTGAATCCACTGATCTGACTTAACGTGGTATATGGTTCTTTTGTAGGTTGTGTCTACCCACTGAGACCGAGAACGATTATCCTTCACTGATGTATCAGGAGATTTGGGGTCTTCGCTGCGTTTCGCCTTTTGAGGTGTCTCGGTTGGAGATGAAGATGCTGTTGGTCGTGCATCGTTACTCGCGATGCCCGCAGTCCCGTTCGGATCTTTCTCATACTCCTGGTAGGCGTAACGCATGACAAAGAACACGCTCGCGTAGAGGTTCGCGTCCTGTTGGCCTGGGTGCGAGAATCGAAGTCCTTTCGAGTCGAGATGGCCGATCAGTTCGCCCAGCGTCTTGCCTCGGAATGCGTATTTCGACAGCTTTTCTGAATCGAGTTTGCTGCAATTTCCAAGAGTCTGGGTTAGTTCACGGATGAACGCCTTCGCCTCTCTACGCCATTTGGTCTCCACGGAGCGCACGTCCGGATTATCAGAGAGCGGGATAGCATCGATCTTTTTGCCTATCGCCGCAGCCTTCTCCAACAAGTCCATGATCGTTTCCGGCGACGGAGAGCCGTTGGCATCGATATCCTTGACGACCTTGTCACACTGCGCGTCAAATATGGCTCGTTCCTCTTGAAAGTCTTTCCGTTGAATCAGAAATGGCCACTTGAACGCTTCCAGCTTTGTTTTGCCGGTCTTGCCAGAAAAGGTGTTCGCCCCATCGGTCAGGAAGATCGCGTCGAGTTGTTCGGGCGTCAGTTCCGTTTTCATCGCGGGAATCCGACCGGCGTCGATGGAGTGCCGCGCAAATTTCTCCAGCAGGGAGTTCATCTCCTCCGTGGGGTCGCCAATTCTGGTGCGTCGCATTAACGCCTTTTGTTCCAACTCGCTACGAATATCGGCAAGCTGCTGGTTGAACCGTATAACGTCAAACGTGTGTTCAAACTTGCTTTCCAAGGTCCCCTTCGTCTTGTTGCGGGTGATCATCCGCTTTTGCGCAACGTCACATTCCCTCATCATATTTTCGAGCCGCTGGGCATTCGCTTTTTCCCCAATCAACTCCGCCTGTTTCAACAAGAGTGCCGCATCCGCTTCTGCTCGAATGACATCCCCTTGTGGCGTCGATTCGTGGCGAACGATAATCACCCGATCTTGTCCATAAAGCATCTGGGGGGCGAGTGCAGCGAGAACAACGAGAAGGCGCACACCTGCCTTTGCCGAAACGCAAGACATCAAAGGAAACAAGATGAAAGACATTATCAACCCCTTGTTGAAAAGACGACGCGGTTTTTTCTCGTTCCATCACTCTGTGGGAGCGCATTACCCACCACGGTATCAGATTGCTAAAGATGAAACAATGCACTCGGCGAGACACCACACCCTTCCCAAGGGCGATCATTTTGCCGACCTCGGCAAAATGGTCGCTCGGTCAATCCTGTTTTCCCGCACCCGACGCAAGGGGGATCATTTTCGTGATGTCACGAAAATGGTCCCGATGCTCGTAACCAATTGGAATATAACACGTTATGACGTTCTCTGTACTCGATATCCCATCGGACCGTCAATCGCCGCGTGGACGCGGCGGCTAAACGAACGATTCGTCATTCATCACTCATCATTCATCACTCATCACACATCATCCCTCCACCGGCCACGGCGGATGTGCCGGGAGATAACGGTCGAACTCGGCCAATAGCTCCGTCTGATACTCGCCGGCGAACATGCCGGCCAAAAAACGGTCGATGCCTTCTTCGTGAAAACGACGCCAACTGTCCTCCTCCATGCCGGGGTTGATTGGGAAAAACAGGGCGTGATTGGCCACTGCTGCTTTGTGGTCGCCGGGGGCGTCGCCGATCATTAGCGTGTGATTCGGCGGATACTTCGCGGCGGCTTGCAGCGATTCCTTCTTCGTGCCGATCTCCTGGCCGCAGATCGCCACGGTGTATTTGGCCAGGTCGTGCTCCTCCCATTCTCGCTGCAAGGCTTCATGGGGCGTGGCGGAAACGACGAGGATGTCGGCCTCGCGGCTGAGGCGTTCGAGGCTTTCGCGGACCAGCGGGAAGGGCGGCACGGCGCGGACGATCCGCCCGACCGCCTCGTTCACGGCCTTCGACCAGTCGAGCGTATGCTTCAAGTGTGGATCGCCGGTTTGCTGCACCTCTTTTTCCAACGCCGGATTTCCGAGCTTCGTTTCGCGCTGCATCCAATCGAGCAGCGATTGCGGGATTGTGACGTGGATGCCGCGAGCCTTGACCTCGGGGCGGCGGTTGGTCCATTCGAGCGCCTCGACCAGCGCGGGAAAGCGGTTGATCCCCCGGCTCTTCGAGTAGAGATTCACAAACTCGGCCGCCTCGCGGGCGTATTTGCTCACGCCCTGGAGGCCCCAGTAGTGGATCGTGTTGGGAATGAAGCACTCCTTGTGCTTCAGTTCCATCGTGTCGAACGCGCAGCCGTCGGAATCGATGCCTACCAGATAGTCGTGCTTGGGTGTGAAGTCGGTCATGTTGCTCGGTCTGCTTGCGGAACGTATTTCGGCAGTTTCTGCTCGGCAAAGATCGGCTGGAAGCGGGTCATCCGCTGGCGGCCGTCGATCGTCGGCAGAGTAATCAGTTCGCTGCCGAGAAGTGGCTTGGCGTAACGGACGAAGTCGTCGGTCACGTCGCTGCCGCCCGTGGCGATCCACTGTTTTGGGAAAAACCGCTCGCTGTTGGCCACTTCGGCCAACGGGACTTTTTCGTAGCGGACGGAGTAGATCGGGCCGGAATCGCGAAGGATGGTAGCCATGAAGCCGCTCTGGCCGGCGGCGGCCAATTCGACGGCCTTCTGGCCGACGCGGTAGGCCTCGTCGAGATCGACCCCCGAGGCGTAGACCATCGAATGGCGCTGGTCGGTGCCCGGAACGTTGCTGCGGGCGGCGCCCTTGCACGGCAGGCCGACCTGGTTCAAATAGTTCACGACGATTTGAGCGACCGAGAGTTTGGCCGCGCCGAAAGATGTATGTCCGAAGGCGTCTTTCACGTCGCCGAGATCGCCGACGTCGAAGCCCTCGCTGATGACGACCATCGCGCGGCCGCAGCGGTGCAATTGGTCGGAAACTTGATCGGCCAGTTGGGCCAACGTGGCGGGGCTTTCGGCCAGATAGATCAGCAGCGGCATTTCGCGGCGGGGGTCGGCCAATCGGGCGGCGGCGGGAATGAACCCGATCTTCCGGCCCATCGCCTGCATCACCAGCACCGGATCGGCCGGGCAGGAACCGGCGTTCTCCTCGTTGGCCTCTTGAACCTTGTGCATCCAGTACCGGGCGACCGAGCCGTAGCCGGGCGTATGGTCGATTAGCCGGAATTCGCTATCGCCCACGTCGTTGTCGATCGTCTTCGGTACGCCCACCGCGATCAGATCGAGGCCGCGCTGCTGGGCCAGCCGGGCGAGCTTGTCGGCCGTATCCATCGAGTCGTTGCCGCCGATATAGAGCAGATAGCCGATATTGTGGGCGCGGAACACCTCGATCACCCGATCGAAATCCTCCGTTTGGGCGGGCCGCAGCTTGTAACGGCACGTGCCGATCGAACCTGCCGCCGGCGTGTAACGCAGCAGAGCCACTTCGTCGGCCGATTGGGCCGAAAGGTCGAGCAGTTCTTCCTTGAGAACCCCCTCGATGCCGTGTCGGGCCCCGTAAACGGTTCCAATAGAGGGGAATTGAGAGGCCGCCTCGATGATTCCTCGCAGGCTGCTATTGATAACCGGCGTTGGGCCGCCGCTTTGCGCAACAACCAGATTCCGAGCGACATTCATGACTTTTCCCAAAGGAAGGCGAGAGGCATGATTGTATCGCCAACCGTGAACGCCGACAAGAAGTTGGGGCGTGGTCGGAGACGTTCGTAGTGCCGCTTTTAGGCGGAAAAGGGCCGGCTGAAGCCAGCCCTACGTGCTGCCGAAACCACGAACTACGCGGCCAGGGGTTTGGCTTCGACCGGCGGCTCGCCGCTCAGCGCGTCGCGAATGGTCATGCTCACGAGTTGATCGATTCCCGAGGCCAGCACGCGCGGTCCCAGCGTGGGCTTAAGAGAGCGGCGGCTGAGCACCTCCTCAACCTGGGCAGCCGCGATGCCCACTGCATGAGCCCTGACGTACCCTCGGATTTCCGGAACGCTCATGCCGGCGACCTGGCGGTGCACACGCTGCCACAGTTCCGCCCGGCAATGTCTGGCAACTTCGCCGCCCACTTGATCGACCAAGCGGGCCCTGGACCAGGGAAACAGCAGCGAACACAACGAATTCGGCAGCCTCGTCAGGTTCATCATGGGCCTCCTGCCCCGCGGATTGGCCGAGAGAATGAGCGCAGTGAAAAGCGTGGTATTATGATCGAGCGGCAAAGGGGGTAATCTTCAGCCGAAAGCGGAAAAGTCTGCCAAGAACCCGCATTTTCCCTTGGCTGGGAACGCCGAATTGCACCACAGCCGAGGGCGTAGTAGACGCAGATTTCGCAAACAGCCCACTCATCCACGGGACGTTCCCACGCGGAGCATGGGAACGAGTGGTAAACACAATCGTCGCTGCTGGTCGAAGTGTTACGTCTTCGCCCCCCCTTGGGCATCGAGCAGCTCGCGGGCAGCGGTGGCCAACACGCTGTAGAGGTCTTCCAACTGGTCCTCATCGACCGAGGAAAACGCGATGCGGATGTCGCGCTCGCCGTCCGCGATCACGCCAACACCGTACTTTTCGAGCAGATGCTTGCGGTAAACCTCGGCGTCGATGCCCTTGAGCTTCACACACATAAAATAGCCGGCGTTGAAGGGATATGGCTCCCAGAGACCGGCGAATTGGGGCGAAGCGAGGATGGCATGGACCTTCTTCGCCCGGGATTGGAGTAGATCCCGCTTCTGGCCGTGTTCGCCTAGCATCGCGGGGTTCGACATCGCCTTGGCCAACACCGATTGGGCGACGTGCGAGCAATTCGAGACCGAGCTGCGGATCGCGCCGGCCGTCTTCTTTTCGAGGGCTTGGTAGAGCGATTCGCTGCTGTGGAAGGCACGCGAGCCGAACGTCAGCATTCCCATGCGGAACCCCCAAACGAACTGCTCCTTGGTCGGCCCGTCAACCTTCACCGCCAAGAGGCGCTCGTGGGCGCCGGCCAATCGGGCGAACAACGACTCGCGGGCCACATCGTCGCCGTAGAACAGCCCGAAGTAGGCGTCGTCGGTCACGACCACCAAGTTGCGGCCGGTTTCGGCGGCCTCTGTCAGCACCGCCGCGATCTGATTCAGTTCCGAATCGGTGGCGGAGTAGCCGGTCGGATTGTTGGGGAAGTTCAGCACCAGCACGGTCTTCCAGCTTCCGGCACGAGTCGCCAACGCCTGGCGGAGCGCCTCGATGTTGAAGCCGCCGGCGGCGTTGAAGAAAGGAAAGATCGCAATCTGCGCCTGATGGCGCACGCCGAAGAGCAATTCGTAGTTCTCCCAGTACTTGTCGGGCAGCATCACCATCTCGCCCTTGTCGACAAACAGATCGGCGACCAGACTCAGCGCGTGCGTAACGCCGCCGGTGACGATCGGCGTCGAAAACGTCTTGCCGGCCAGACTCGGATTCTTCCGCAGCAGTTCCTCACGCCATTTTTTGCGCAGGTCGGGCCTGCCGGTCGCGGGGGCATACGTCAGCGCCTCGGCCGGGCTGAGGTCGTTGAAGTATTGCATGATCGACGGCAGGAACATTGGCTTGCCGTTTTCGCGGGCGATGCCGATCGTGGCGTCGTAACGCTTCGCCTTCTCCTTCGCCTCGGCGCTCTGCGCAAGATGCCCTTGGGGAAATACATCCTCTTGCCCAACTCCGAGAGCATCGCGAAGATGTGCGGGTTCTCGCGTTCGATTACGGCGTTGAGTTCAGCCGCAAAAGGGCGGATTTGGGCTCCCGGCTTCAACAGCGAAATCGGCGCCCGAAGCTCTTGCCGCAGATTCTCGAGTTGCTCCCAGAGAACATGCGGGAGCCGCTTGCCGAAGGTGTGGAAGAAGCTCGCGACCTCCTCGGTTTCCTGATACCAATCGGCACGGTTGACCGTCAGCAGCATGGCGAGCGATTCTTGCGGAATATCGATGCCGGTGAGATCGAGGCTCTCGGGCGTGGGGACGTAGCCGATCGGCGTTTTCACGGCGTCGGCCTCGCCGCGGCAGCGGCCGAGAATCCACTCGATCACCCGCAGGTTGTCGCCGTAGCCGGGCCAGAGGAAATTACCGTCGTCGTCGGTGCGGAACCAATTGACGTGGAAAATCTTTGGCGGCTTGGCCATGCGGTGGCCCATGTTCAGCCAGTGCTCGAAATAGTCGCCCATGTGATAGCCGCAGAAAGGCAGCATCGCCATCGGATCGCGCCGCACCTCGCCGACGGCGCCGACCTGGGCGGCCGTGCGCTCCGAGGCCATTGTCGCCCCGATGAACACCCCGTGATCCCAATCGAACGCCTCGTAGACCAACGGGGTCAGATGGGTCCGACGGCCGCCAAAGAGAATCGCAGAAATTGGCACGCCGTGGTGGTGCTCCAAGCGGTGCGAATGCGAGGGGCACTGCGTCAACGGCGCGGTGAAGCGGGAGTTGGGATGCGCGCCGAGAACCGGCTTGCCCTTCTCGTCCTTCATGCCGGGCTTCCAGGGGCGGCCCTGCCAGTCCCAGCCTTCGGCGGGCGGCTCGCCTTCGCCCCCCTCCCACCAAACCCCGCCGTCGTTGGTCAGCACGACGTTCGTGTAGATCGTGTTGCGGTCGATCGTCTTCATCATGTTCGGGTTGCTGCGGGAATTTGTTCCCGGGGCAACGCCGAAGAAGCCGGTTTCGGGGTTGATGGCCCAAAGCCGCCCGTCCGTGTCGATCCGCATCCAGGCGATGTCGTCGCCGACGGTCCACACGCGATAACCTTTGGCCTTCAGTCCTTCCGGCGGAATCATCATGGCGAGATTCGTCTTGCCGCACGCGCTGGGGAAGGCCGCGGCAACGTATTCGACGCGGCCATCGGGTCTCTCTACACCCATGACCAGCATGTGCTCGGCCATCCAGCCCTCGCGCTTGCCGAGGTGGCTGGCGATGCGCAGGGCGAGGCACTTCTTGCCCAATAGCACGTTGCCGCCGTAGCCGGAGCCGACGCTCCAGATGGTGTTGTCTTCGGGAAAGTGCAGGATCAGCCGGCGATTGATGTCCAAATCGGCCTTGCCGTGCAGACACCTGGTGAACTCGCCCTCGGCGCCGAGCTGCTTCAGCACGGCCGCGCCGACATGGGCCATGATCCGCATGTTCAGCACGACGTAGATGCTGTCGGTCAATTCGACGCCGATCTTGCTGAACGGCGAGCCGACGGGCCCCATCGAGAAGGGGATGACGTACATCGTTCGTCCCTTCATCGAGCCGGCGAAAATCTCGCCCGCCCGGCGATAGCCCTCCTCGGGCGACATCCAATTGTTCGTCGGCCCGGCGTCTTCGCGGAGCTTGCTGCAAATGTAGGTGAGGTGCTCGGTTCGGGCCACGTCGTTGGTGGCGGTGCGGTGGTAGAGGCAGCCGGGGTATCTCCTTTGGTCCAAAAGGATCAGTTCCCCAGTGCCGACGGCCTCCTGCGTGAGGCGGTCTCGTTCTTCGTCCGAGCCATCGATCCAAACGATCCGGTCGGGCTGACATAGGCGAGCCATTTCGTCGACCCATTCCTGCAATTTGCGGTGCTGATTCACGTGATTGACAGAGCCTCCGGTAGTGAAGTTGTTACGCGCGCAGTTAAGTCAGGATAAGTATGGGGGCAGTTGTTGGAAGAGACAAGCCCCCCTCACTGAGAGTTTTTGCCAATGCCACCACAGGCCCGTTGTCCCTGCTATTGACCCGCAAAAACTGCCCATGTTATACTCTCCCGTGCGTTCACGGCCCCCTTTTCGGGCCACATTCGCTTCAAGGAGGAAGAACAATGTCAGCGATTGTCGAAGATTCTGTTGTTATCGATGGTCGAGCGAGCGATTTTGCCTTCGACATCAGCCAAGGCTTCGGGCAGTTGCTCATGGATCGTGCCGTTGAACTCGTCCGCCAAGCTGGTGAGTCGGTTGTCACTATAAAGCACCTTGAGGCGTGCATCGCTCATACCTTGTTCGACGATCTGCGCGGCCGCATAAAGGAGGGGGCTTATGACCGAACCGCACGCAAGGGGGAAACCGCCGCCCGACGATCCCGAATGGCTGCCTAGTCAAGAGGCTGGCAAAGAGTTGGACGAGGTTCTCCGTGAACTGCGGGACCGTCTAAAAGCGAAGTCCAGTTTGCTCTCGAGAACTGGCACGGTCTCGGCGTACGACGTTCGTCGCGCATACGATGAGTTCACGTCCGAGAAGCGATCGCCTAAATTCGCCGATGCGCAAAAGATTGTCTCTCAGGCGCTAGACGAGAACCGACGTCTTGAACGGCTCTCCTATCGGATGGCCGTTGTATTTTTCCTCTCTGGTCTGGCAATTCTCATTGCTGGAGTCGCCTTCGGCGATTCTGCGGCGCGCTCGGGGGCGCTGTTCAGCGGCTCAATCGTCGAGATGCTGATCCTTATGCCGTTTCGTGTTATTGTCAACTCGCGCAGAGAGAACATCGCCCTCAACATGCTAGGGATCATTCTCGATCGTGTCGACGATCCCAAGAAGCTCGCCACACTGCTGCTCAGGTTCCTTGCCATCTACGTTGACAGCGCGCACTTCAAAGGGGTGGAATGAAGCATGTTCAACTGGCTGCGCCGAATTGATGATGCGCTCTTCTCACCGCCGCACAAGTTCGAAGCCGTTCTGGCTCTCGTAATGCTCCGGCTCGGTTGCACTCTCGATGGTGAGTCCGGAGAACGTGTTGAACGCAACGAGTCCTCACAAGAAACAGAGCCGGGGGCGGACCGTCCCTGAATTGGCCGTAACCGTGCGGCACAAATCGAAATGCCAGCCAAGATCGTCGAATGCGTCCCCAATTTCTCCGAAGGCCGAGACGAGGCCAAGATCGGGGCCATCGCCGACGCCGTGAAATCTGTGCCGGGGGTGAAACTCCTGCACGTTGACGCCGGGCCGAGCGCGAATCGGACGGTCGTCACGTTCATCGGCCGCCTGAGGCGGCGGCCGAGGCGGCGTTTCGGGCGATCGCCAAAGCCGCCGAAGTGATCGACATGCGCGAACACCGCGGCGAGCATCCGCGCCTTGGCGCAACCGACGTCTGTCCCTTCGTTCCACTGGAGGGCGTTACCCTGGAAGAGTGCGCGGCGATCGCCCGCCGCGTCGGCCGTCGCGTGGGCGACGAGCTTGGCATTCCCGTCTATTTCTACGAGGCCGCCGCCAACGACCCCGGCCGCAAAAATCTCGCCGATGTCCGCCGCGGCGAGTACGAGGGCTTGGCCGAGAAGCTCAGCAACGGCTTTTGGACACCCGACTGTGGCCCGGCGATTCTCAACCACCGCAGCGGAGCGACGATCATCGGCGCCCGCGAGTTTCTTATCGCCTTCAACATCACCTTGAACACCCGCGACAAAGCGGCGGCCGCGGATATCGCGTTCGAGCTGCGCGAACGGGGCCGCGTCGCCCGGCGGCCCGGCGCTTCGCCCTTCTACGCCGACGGTGAGGCGTTGCTCTACGGCGAGAACCACTATCCCTGCGGTAATTGCGAGTTCGTTGGAACGACGTTGGAGAGCACGGAGCAACATTGCCGAACGGCCCACGGTTACGAGCTTCGCGAGCTGGCCGCTCACGTGCTTCCGAGCTACCCGAAGGTGATCGGCCAGAACGTCCGCCGCGCCGGCGAGTTTAAGTTTTGCAAGGCGATCGGCTGGTACGTCGAGGAGTATGCCAGGGCGCAGATTTCCATGAACCTTACGAATTACCACGTCACGCCGCCGCATCTCGTGCTGGAACGGGCCCGGCAATTGGCCGCCGATCGCGGACTAGCGGTCACCGGCAGCGAACTGATCGGCATGATCCCGTATGCCGCTCTGTTGGAGGCCGGAATATTTTACCTCGCCAAGAACGGGCGTTCTTGCGACATTTCCCCCGCCGAGATTCTGGAAGTGGCCGTCAATGCAATGGGTCTGCGCGACGTTCGCCCCTTCGACGTGCAGGAGAAGGTCATCGGCTTACGGCCCGAAAAGTAGCAGGCACACGCCGTGTGCCGTTCGTCCGGTTTCACGGGATCACGCCATCCATCGAACGGCACACGGCGTGTGCCTACTACGCGGATCAGCTATCCAAACCGGATTCCTGCCGGAAGAGCACGCGCCAGCGGCTGCGGCGGACGCGAACCGGGAGGACAAACGCGCCGCTGTGACCCCAGGGTTCGTGTGGCTTGCGGAAATGGCTGGTAATCACCCGCCCTTCCTCTTCTTCGTCGCGACACTCCTGGACGGGCAAGACCAGCCAATCAATCTGAGCGGTTTCGAGCACCGGATCGAGCAACTTTACTCCCCGCGTCTTCATCGGAGGCCTCCGGCGTGTTGCGTTTTCGCACGGCGTTTCGGCCCATGCGACGAGCCGCCGGAGGAAACAGCAGGTTTTGTGCCAAACGATGGGATGCGAGCAAGAGACGCTGGATTGCACGGAATCGCGGCGATTGTTTCGGGAGTCGTCCGCCGCGACGTCGTCGAAAAGCACCATCGAACCGCCACCGCGTGTGCTTTTCGCAACACCTCAATACCACTGGTACGCGTAGTCCTTGAACGTCTTCCAGGCTGCTTTGCGGCGGGCGGGGTCGGCCGTGTACTTGGCCCACTTGGCGGCGGAGGCATCGAGCGAATCGAGCAACATCCGATCGGCGATCTGATACGTCGTCCACCCCTCTTGCTCGCGCTGGGCGGCGAGCGACTGGGCCTCGGCCTGGCGTTGGGCCAGCATCGCGGCGATCCCTTCCCGGATCTTCGCGTCTTCGCAGTCCAGCAGAGGCTGCAACAGCAAGACCCCTTCCGCGCTAATCGGATGCTCGCTGATCTGCACCGAGGGGGCCGGATCGCCGCCGAGAATCCGCCGCACGTTATAGCTGGTCACGATCGCATCGACGGGAGTGATCGCGAACAGATAGACTGCCACCGCCAGCGTCCAGAGATGGCGGCGCATGAGCCAGACGAAATCGTGATTCTGAATGATCTTCCAGACCACGAGAATGAAGCCGACCACGACCGCCGACATCCCGTAGATGCCCACCATCCGCATCCGCGTCATTCCGTTGAAACCGATGTAAATGTAGAGCCGGTGGTAGACGGCGGTTGCCAGCAGGATATTCTCGAACGACCAGAGCCATGCCAGGCGACGAAGCCGCGACAATCGCGGATCGTGGAGAATCCTCCCCCTGAAGACAAGCGAAAGAATCGCCGTGGCCAACGCCAACGCAACCGTCAGCCACGCGGCGCCCTCGTGCGCATAGCCCGAGTAGTAAAACCCCTTGGGAAACACGTGAAACCACAGCGTCTTGAATTCAAACACCAGGTAAATCGCGAACAGAACGATCACGGTGACCAGCATGTTGCGAAACGCGGCGTACAGCGGGGCCGGCGACGGCGGCAGGAGCTGATCGGGCCCGGTCGGCTTCTTGCGCGACATCTCTTCGCCCAACAGGGTCCGACCGACCGCCGGGCGCAGCAAGCCGACCACAATCCACAGCACCGCCACCCAAAAAAGCACTTCCCAGACGCTGGGGGCGAACTGGGCAATCCAATCTCGCAACATTGTGGCAAGCTGTTGCACGTACTGGCCGAACCACGTCAACAGGTCGGGATTGGCGAGAATGAACAGCAGGCCGAACGCGAAAAAAGCCGCCAGCGGCAGCGCGATGCTCAGCCACTTTGCCCGTTGGATCACCGGCCCGTGCTTATCCAACGCCCGCCAGTGCTGGATCAGGCCTTCATAGCCCGCCACGATCGTTTGCGAGGCAAAGACGCCCACCTCGACCACGTAAGGACACAAACCGGACAAAGCGGCGGCGTACGCGACGACCAGGGCGAAGCCGGCAATTACGGGCAAGACCCAGCCGCACCACACCAGTTTGGCCGCCAAAACCACGAGCATCGCGCCGACGAGCCAGGAACTCCGACCGCAACGCGGTCGCGGCGATCCCATCGCCAGCAACAGCGGCGCCGCGAAGAACAGCAAGGCGTAGCCCGCGAAACCATGCCCACGGTAAATCGTCAGATCGCAGAGGACGACCGCCAGAATCGTGACGAACAATTTGCGCCATCGCGGCGGCGGCTCGTCGAGCATTCTTGCTGCGGGAGGTTTGGGCGGTGGTTTGACGTCATCCACCAGCGTGGCGACGAGGGGCTCCTCACGATCCGGCCGTTCGGCGGGAATGTCCATGTTGCTCCATTTCAACCGACGTTGTATCCAGCAGCCGTTTGTAGTCCCGGCTTCAGGCGGAACTATGAACGGAACTTATGGCGGGTGGCACGCCCTGAAAGCGCGTGATTCGCCGGCTGCCACGCCCTTTCAGAGCGTGTCACCCAATCAGTCGGCCATGCCCAACGACGAGAGCAATTCTCGCTTTTGCCGCTGCCGGCCGTCGACCCAGCTCGACAAGACCCACAGCGAAACGCCGCGGTACGGCGGTTCGACGCGGACATGCACCTGAATGCCGTCCACGTCGAGCACCTCGCAAGGGATCGACTCGCTGCCTCGCATCACCAAACCGATAAAGGGAGCCACATTGACCAATACGTGATCGCCTTTTTGAATTTCCATATATGCGACCTTCCGCTGAAGTGGGGACAAGGTTGCGCCTGAAACCACACTTATTCATAGCCGGCGCCGCCCCGGGTTTCAACCCCCCCGCGAAACATCCAGCGGCGATGTACCGGGCGTCGAGGCCGCGCTGTTTTTTGCATTTTTCCCACCTTATCAGACTTCGTTGCCATTTTCCCTATCGGCCGTTACAATCGGCCCCCAAAGAGGCCGTAAAGGAGAAACGTTAGAACGACGACGCTCACGATCACATAGAGCCGGTCGCGCTGCAATGCAAAACCCAACGCCAGCAACACCACCCTGGCCACCGGCGTAGCGATCAACAGCAGCAATCCCAACTGGATTAGCCCCCGTCCGTGGCCCGCGAAGACGCCGGCGATGATTCCGCTCACCGAACGCAGCTCGGACGCCTCGCCGTGGAATGCCTTGACGTCCGGCAGTGCAAGGCCGTGCCGGACGAGAAAAATGATTCCGCCTACGAGCACGACGGTGGCCGCCGTCAGCACGCCGGTCCGCAACAGATTGCCGACGACGACGTCGAGCCGTTCATCGCTCCATTTTTCCGACAGGTTGTGGCGTTGCGACATCTTATGCTTTCCCCACTTTGCCCGTCAAACCGCCGTAGATCATTTCGGCGGCAAGAAAGAGGATGACCACGGCAAACAGCAGTCGGAGCAGCCTCGGCTGCGCGCCGCTGAGGATCCTGCTACCCACCAGGGCGCCGGGCAGCACGCCGAGCACGACCGGCATGGCGAGGCCGGGATCCAGGTATCCGCGATTCAGATAGACGCCGGCGCTGGCCGCCGCCGTCACTCCGATCATAAAATTGCTGGTTGTCGTCGATACCTTGAAGGGGATGCGCATGAGTTGGTCCATGGCAAGCACCTTCAGGGCGCCGGACCCGATTCCGAGCAAGCCGGAAAGTGCGCCGGCGACGAACATCAGGCCGAACCCGCCCGGAACCCGCCGCACGAAATAATGCACCGGACCGTTTGCGCCCGGATAGACGCCGTCGAGCCGCAGCCGAGAGGCCAGCGGGTCGGGCTTCTCTTGCTCCGTGCCGGGGCGACGCGGGCGGCTCGAAAAGAACGCCGACGCCGCCAGCACCACGCCGAAGATGATCGCCACGACTTTTGTCGGCAATTCCGCCGCCAGAGAAGCGCCCGTCAGTGCGCCGACGGTCGTCGCCATCTCCAGGAAGATTCCGATCCGCAGATTGGCAAAACCCTCCTTCACGTAGGCCGCCGCCGCGCCCGACGACGTGGCGATGACCGAAACCAAGGAGGCGCCGATGGCATAGCGGATATCGACGCCGAAGGCCAGCGTCAGCAAGGGCACGATCACCACGCCGCCGCCCAGGCCGGTCAGCGCCCCAAAAAACCGGCCGCCAGCGAGCCGATCCACACCAACAGCGTCATTTCGAGCGTGTTCATGGATGCAGTCCCGGCGGCGGGGTGACTATTCGACGTGTGGCGTCGGACATCGGCTCGCCTCCGCGACAGACACGCAATTACCTTGCCGCCACGCCGATCGCCGCCGCGAATCGGTCGAAATCACCGAGACGATCTCGCAAGTAATCGACGACAAGGTGATCGTCGACTTGCCAGTACAGATGCACCAGCCGATTGCGAAACCGAGCCATCGCCGTCAGGGCGCCCTCGCTGTCGCGGGAGAGAATTCCCCGTTCGACAAGCACGACAAAGGCATCCCCCGTGTTGCTTGGAATTCGCAGTTTCTCGGAGGCGATGATGTGGTTTGCAATGTCGATGCAGCATTCAATGGCCACCACAAAATGGTACTTGGCGCTGCCGATCTTGTCGGGATCGGCCAGGAATTCGGCGGAAGGCAAAGTTGCCAGTCGGCGCAGAACCTCGACGTAACCCTTCAAGTTGGTTAACATGCTGTCGAGCCTTGGCTTGTCAACCATATCTCGGTCTCTTCCTGGTTAAAGCCCCGACTCCGCAAAGCGGCGCAAACGGAAATCGTGCGTCCAATCGAACGTCTCTTTGTAATCGAGATACTGCGACAGAAGATCTCGTTCCAGATTCACCCGCTGCACGTCGTCGCTGCAATAGACCCGGATTCCGAGTTCTAGAACCCTGCCTCGCCACTCCAGCGGCGATTGCCCCAAGTTTCGCAGATCGACCTCCACACCCAACAGGTCGGACAACTCCAAGGCCAACGCCAACTCCTTCTGCAAGGGCAGCAAACCGCAACGCCGGAAATCGTTCAGATAATAGCCAATATCGAAATCGCTGGCCGGCCGGGCGTCCCCTCGAACGCGACTGCCATAGGCATAAGCGAGAAAAACGTCGGTTGGGCCAAACACGGCCTCGGCGGCACTGCACCATCGATCTTGAAGCGATTCAGCGACAGACATTGTCGCCATTGTAAGGAACCGCGCCGGTCTCGGCAACTGCAACTATATTGAAGCGGAATGCCTTTGTTCGTAAAGGTCGTACAGATCGAACAGCGTCTCACGCATGTTGCCGTTGCATCGTGCGAAACATGCACTGGGTTCCGACGCCGTGAAGGCCGGCGACCGTCCGGACATCAGATGCCCGACGATCCTCTCGGCCAGTTCGGGCGTCGGCACGGGTCGGTAGAGTTTGGGAAACCCGAGCGGAGCGTGGGCGGTCACCAGGAGGCCCAAGCCGCGGCGGCGGCAATGACGCTTCAACAGGAATCGCCGCCAGCGGCTCAACTGCTCGTAGCCGTCGACCACTAAGACCATCGGCGGCCGAAGCCGGCTGTCGCTGCTGAGATCCAACGGGAGCCGCCGTTGGCCGTCGTGCAATTCGACGAGCGTGACGCGTCGCCCGGCAAGTTCGATCTCTGGAATCAGTTCGGCCACCAAGGCCGACTTGCCGGCGCCGTGGCTGCCGACGATCTCGCCCCACCAGCCGTTTTGTTGCAGCCGCCGGACCAACGTCGCCGCATCCAGGCGCGTCGGAAATAGGAAAGGGATCGCCCCCGGCCGAACGCGCCTTGTGCAAAACGGGTTTTCAGAGAGTTCGTTGGGCATGGTTAAAGGAAGGGGACGGAGGAGATTGCCGGGAACAATGCCTCGATTCTTCTATTTTTCTCGGCGGCAATCTCCTCCGTCCCCCTCGCCTTGCGTGAAGGCGGGCGAGACGCCCGGGCTACGGCCGCACAGCTAGCTCGGCTCCGTCGCCACGCTGCGAACGCCGACCGCCGGCACGTCGCCGAGCTGGAACCGTTTTTCGCCCACGATCTCCTTGCCGTGGACCGGAAAGACGCGAACGCGGACGCACCAACGCACCTTGACGATCTGCCCGTCATAGCTCAGCGGACTGTTTGGCAACGTCGTCGAGAACCGCTCGGGCCGGCGGGGATCGATCGGGTGATCGTCGTCCGTATCGCGCCGCCAAAACTCGTGAACCGCCATGTCCTCGTCGCCCTTCCCCTCGCTGTGCCACAGCACCGAGACCTCGATCGCTTTAACCTGTTCGGCCCCAAGCGACTCGATCCAGTACTCGCCGGCCAACGATTCGCCTGGGCGGTGAACGCGCTGATCCGCTTCGAATCGGATGACAACGTTCGCTTCCTCGCTCATCGTTTGGGGCCTCCCGTCGCCGGACGAACGATCACGGGAAAGGCGCGTTTGTACTCGGGCCAACCGGCCGCGTCGCCTTCGACGACAAGCGTCCAGGCGATTTCGTTATGGTTGGCGGCAAACGAGTGCATGGCTCCCTCATGCAGCGCCAAGTCGACGTCGCATTCGAGCGGCATCCCGCCGCGAATTTCAAAATTGTCGCGGCGAAACAGCTCCTTGCGAAAAACCTCGCGGGTTTCGCTGCGGGTGTCGGTCCCCTGCCGGTACGTGGCGATCTCTTCGCAAACCAACAAGACCCGCAGCCGATTCACCGTCAACCAGCCCGATTGCGAGAGGAACAGCCGGTACTGCCCGCCGGGAGACAGCGGATGATCGGAGACTTCGACCAAGGTCGGTCCAATGCCGGTGGCGACCAACAATTGCCGCACAAGCGCAACGACGGCCCAAATCCCGATTGCCGCGAACGGAATCGTGAACAGCGTCAGCAACCAGTCGGGTTTGTCGGTGAAATAGCTGCGGACGGCCATGGTGACGAAGGCCGCCACGATGCCGTTCCAGGCGATGCAAAACGCCAATGTGCCGAATACCGCCCAGCCGGGCGAATTGGCCATCGGCAGGCGAAACGTAAGCTTCGTGCCGGGGCTATTCGTGATGTCGGCGCCCAGCGGGACCGTGGGAAACTGCGGGCGGGCAGCGCGGCCGGCCGCGAACAGATCCCGGCGGCCGACGCGCTGGGCCATCAGCGCACGGCGCTCCGCCGACTTGCCCCACTGAAGCAGCGCGTGAGCCAAACCGCCGGTGCCAATGATAATGAACGAAATCGGCACGGTGAAGATCAGCCAGCTTACCAGGCCATAGCCGCGCACCAGCACGGCAACGCTCGGGTTGGCCGGATCGTACCAGCAGGAATAAGTCTTGTGGCCGAGCGAGTACAATTCGAACCGGTCGAGAGCGGCCTGGGCGCTGTCGCGGCCGCTGGAATAGGTTCCCTGGACGTCGTAGTGCCAGTCGCGGTATTCGACCCCGCCCACCTCGTACTGAATCTTGATGTCGGGCCGATAGAGCGGGCCCTCGCCGAAGTCTTTCTCGGCAATCTGCTTGCCGACGACCCGGCACGTGGTCTCGACGAATTCGTGGTTGGCGCGCCATTCGGGCACGACGTAGTTGGAGAGCATCCACACCAGGCCGCCGCAACCGAGCAGCATGAAAACGCCGGAGAACACCGCCTCGGCCACGCCTGCCAGCGCGGGCGAACCGGTGCGCCGGTGTCCACGCTTCTTCCCGAAGTAACGAAAACCTCGCGCCAAAGCAGGGGACTCCGCGCTCGATCATGGATTTTGTAGGAGGCGGCTCCTACAAGCGATAACATCAACGGAACGCTAGCGAGGCAACGGGGAAGATCGCAGCGGCGTGGCACCCGAGTCCTCCTGCCCCGTGCGATGG
Source organism: uncultured Planctomycetia bacterium (assembly GCA_963719005.1). GTDB lineage: Bacteria > Planctomycetota > Planctomycetia > Pirellulales > Thermoguttaceae. Next base: position 58,598 of record CAVRAR010000003.1, on the reverse strand, counting down.
AAACCGATTCCCGCTAACGCCTTGTAGACCTCCTCCAACGTTTTCTCGCCGAAGTTGGAAATGCCCAGCAGATCCTCGCGGGTGCAGTTCAGGAGGTCATTGACCGTGAAAATGCCCCGCTCTTCGAGGCAATTCGTCGTGCGGACTGTCAAGCCGATCTCGGCGGTGCTCATCTCCAGCTTGTTAGCAATGTCCTTTTCCCTCGTGTCAGTCTTGCGAAGTGGAACGCGGGTGCCCATGGGTTCCCTCCCAAATAGGGGTCTTGGAGAACATGTAATGGCCTGCGTCTCTCGCCCGAGGAAGCCGCTGCCTGCCGTAACTCCCAGGCAGCCAATAGGTTGCGCAGTTGACAGTCTAGCGGTCAGGCAGCTTCGATACGAACCCCTGCGACGAAAAACGCCGGCCCGACGACGGGCCATTCCCGCCGTTCGGCGGCGTAGTATAGCAGTTTTCGCAATCTTGGGGTAGTGCCAGTTTTCGAGTGTCGTCCACGGGTAGAAATGCCCGCTCTTCGCTCCCTCCCTCTTTGCTCCCCTCCGCGCAAAGAATTACTCGAACTGGCTTCGGCCGCTGATCGTAAGGCGGCACTTGGTGACGTAACGGCCGTTCTCCTTGACTATCCCGCTGTAGATTGCACTATAGCCGCTATCGACAGCAACGGCGACCGAAGCTCCCAGGAGGTCCTTGACCGTCGGATTGTAGATCGCGCCATAGTCGGCCCTCCGGTTGCCGCCGGCCACGAGCCGTTGAGCGTCCGAGTGGACGTGGTATCGAACGGAGCCGTTGTCCAGTTCCGCGTCCATCACGGGAAGCCAGCGATTCTCGGTCGAAGTTATGGGAGTGCCGTCGAGAACCAGGCGCGGCGGAATTTGTCGGCCGGTCTTGTCGAAGAACGTGGCCGGAGTGGAAACCTTGAACGGCATGCGCGTGCCGCAAAATCGGCCGGTCTCGATGACCTCTGTAATCTGCTCGGCCGGCGTTCCCGCTGGCGGCAAAACCTCGGCCGTATACTCGATCTCAAGCGGAATGCCGGGCTTGACATAAGCAGATCGGCGGATTTCCCAATCTCCGGCGGGGCCGGTCTTCCAAGTCCAATCGAGGCACACTCCTGACGGCGTGCGCTCGACCTTGACCGTATCGGGCGTGCCTGTGTTTTGAAATCGCTTGCCGGTCAGCGTGAATTCGTCGGCGGCCGACGCGAGGGTGTCGAATAGATACGGATCGTCACCGGTATATGCCCAGGTCAACTCGCAGCCATGTTGCAGCCGGAACTGGGCGAGGATCGCGGGCCCGCGGTAAACGACAATGCTGCGCGCAGCGGTTGGCGCCGCGCCGTCGAGGCTGACTTTGCCCTGGGCAAGCGGAGTCGGCCCCTGGCCGTTGTCGAGAACGACTCGCAACGGCAGATCGAAATGCACACCGACCCGATCGCCAGCGAGCCACCGGCGGCGGAGCGAGACATATCCCCCCCTCGGCCGGGCTTCTTGCGTTTGGCCGTTGATCTCTACGGCGCGGAGTATCGCCCAGCCGGGCACGCGGACGTTGAGAGCGAATTCGTCGGTTCCCTTCGGCGTGATGGTAATTCGTACGTCGCCCGACGCGGGAATCTTCGCCTCGGTGACGATACCGACGACGCCGTCCCTCAGCGGAAGCTCGGCCCGCGAGGGCATGAAGCCGTTGACGTAGACCTCGCTGGACGAAGAGGCATAGAGGTGGCGGGCTGTTTCGTACAGCGCCTTCGAGCCCCACCAGGTGCAGCAGTACCACATGTGCGGCCCCTTCACGCCGATATGCGGATCGTCGTAGCCGCTGAAATTGCCGTCGAACCACTGATGGAACCGCAGACCGTTGTAGTAGAGGTCGTCGGCGCGATCGAAGAACCGACCCTCGCCGGTCAGGTCGGCCAAGTGGCAACTCAGCATGATTTCATCGGCCGTGCAGCAGCATTCGTCGGTGGCAAACGTGTGCTTCACATCGGGCGCGGTCCACTCCGACACGCAGCCGTTCGCCCAGGTACAGGCGTCGCAGACCCGATCGCACGCGGCGACGGCATCGTCGAGGTAGCTGCGATCGGCGGTGTAGGCGTAGAGCCAGGGGAAGCCGCGCACGGTTGTCAAGCAGGAGTGCATGTGCTCGACGGAGTCCTTCGCCTTCTCGCCGCGAAACATCCAGCGGATGCCACCCGCTGCGCGGTTGACCTCGGCGATTTTCTTCGCCACCTTCAGGGCCTTGCGGTCTTTCGTTCTCCAGGCGTAAGTGACCAGCCCTTCGAGGGCGCCGAAGCGGCCGTTGCCGCCCCAGGAGCCGACGTTGATCTTGCCGGAGATCATACGGTCTTCCCAATCGACGATCCGTCCGGCCGCCTCCAATGCCCTCGGATCGCCGCCGCTGTGCTCGTAATAAGCGAGCATCGCCTGGAGAAGAATCCCTTGTTCCCAGGAGCAAGCCAGGCGCGGTTTGCCCGCTCCGCCGGTGAACGCCCCCGCCAGATCGCCGCTTTTCTGCTGCCGGGCCAGCAAAGCCTCGAAGGGGACTTGCAGGTCGAGATCGATCTTCAGCAGCCGTGAGAACATGCAGCAGACCTCCAATGCCCGGGCGGAGGTGTCGAAGCCGGCGTCGGCCAGGAAGCCCGCCACACGCTTCTGATCGCGGCCGGCGTATCCCCAGCGATCGAGAACCGTGCGGATGCGGTTCCGCAATTCGCCCTGGATTTCGAGATGGAGCGGATCGACCGGTTGCGGCCGGGCGGGCTCGATTCCCAGCGCCACCGGACGCAGCGGCAACATCCGCTTCAGCCGCGCCTCGGGCAGCTTGGGGAAATTCACGTGCCCGTGCGGCTTGAAGTCGGCCATTGACGCGTCGAACCGGCAAAGCGGCTTGACCGGACAATCTCCGCGGGCGAGCTTCTCCGCATCCACGTTCACCCGTTGGCCGGCATCGAAGAGCCAGACGATGTTCATCAGTCCGGTGGCTTCTCCCTCATCCTTCACGTGCGAGCACGAGACCTGCAAGAATCCGTCGCCGTTGAGATCGGCGGCGTCGTAGAGCCGCACAAACGGTCGCGGGCCGGCGGTGTCGAGAGTATCGACCTTTCGGCCGTCGATCAGCACGTCTTGCAGCCGCTTGCCCGACTTCGTATTCGGGTCGAAGAACCCGACGGCCACAAGGTACTTGCCCGCGGGACGCACTTGGAACTGAAACGCGGCGGCCGAGCCCGACTTCGATCCCGTCCAGCCGTAGTACCCTTGTGCGAATGCCGCATCGAAGCCTTCGGGCACCGCACCGGCGTTGCTCCAAAAGCCGGTTGCTGGAATCGTCAGATAGTTGACATCTCGCGTTCCGCCCTCTCCGGCGTGCATCGCGTTGGTCCAAAAGCACTCGGTTGCCGACAGAAGCATAAACGCGCAGAGCAACCGCTTGACCGTGGGCATCGACGAACGTTTCGAGCGGATCGATTGGAGTTGCCAAACAGCGGCGTCGAAATGTGAATATCGCTTTTGCATGTTCGAGTCTTTCCAGGGATGCACTGTCTCGTTACACCGTCACAACTGAACGGCGAAGACACTACTCGCCGTATTGAAACGCATCGATCCCAACATAGGTGTCTGATGAATTCGCATTCTTGCCGCCATTGACGACAATCTTGATGGTATGCGTTCCGTTGCCGAGCCCGTTCTTCCGAAACAGGATCTGCTGCGGCTGTTGAGGATCAGCGCCGTACAGATCCACGTTCTTCGCCTCGAGACGACCGTCAACATAGACGTCAGCCCGGCCGCAGTTGGCCGAGCGTTTTCCGATCCACCCGATCTCCGTTCCGACAAACTCGAACTGAGCGGCATCGCCACGCTGCCGGCTGAGTGCCATTGTCTTGCAGTATGCGTCAGACGCGGGCGTGGTTTCCCAGGCGCCCGTGAAGGTCACTAGTTCCTGATGAGTCTTCGCGTCCACCTCGTACAAGCCCGACGGCTCAACAAACGGCGCGGATCGGCTTGGAACGAGGGCCTTTCCGGCGGGCGTCAGAACCTGATTGGACCCTATTTGCGCGGGCTGGTATGTCGTTTCCGGCGTTTTGAGAATGATTTGTCGCTTGCTGGAGTCGATGCCGACGACCTCTCGCACCGTCCCATTGAGCTCTGTTACGACGCGAACTCCCGCCGTGCACGTGAATACCTTTTTCCCGTTTAAGTAGCCGGAAAACGTTCCGTTCGAGTTGTCCAACTTGAACTCTTTGCCCAACCAATACTGAGTGTAGGTCGTGCTGTGGGTGCCGTCGGATATGCCGGACCAGTAGACCCGGTCACGGAAGATGTGAACGCCGTAGAGACGAGAAATGTATTCCAAGGCGCTCAGGACCATGGGCCCGTAGTTGCCGTGCTCCCCGCGAGGCTTGCCCGTTGTCGGCACGAAGCATACTGGAAAAGCTTTCAATTCGCTCAGTCCGGCTATCAGCTTTCGCCCGATCAGCGTTACCTCCGCAAAGTGCCCGTAGTTCTCAAGGGCACGAATTGCGCGTTGATATGTCAATCCCTGACTGGGTCCAGCCCAGTGACAGTAACCGCGGATATCATCGTTAGTAAAGTACGTATTGTCAATCGAGATCGACGGCAGAGGCATGTAGGTCCAGAACTCGCGTGGGTTCATCAGATGGTATTTCACGAACTCATCGGCCATTTCCTGGCTGAATGCGCCGCGGTACATGCAGCGCAAGTTATTATGGCACAGGCATTCTATGAACTTGTGCGTCTTGTCGCGGTCGTAGCAGGCGTGGAGCTCGGGACGCCAGAGGTACGCCTTAAGCTTGTCGCGCACATCCTGCGCCTTCTTCTGCCATTTGCTCTCCTGTCCGTTGCCCAGCAGCCGCGCCATTTCCGCCAACGTGTTGCGCGCGACGTAGGAGTCGGACATGATATCCATGGATTGAACGGGAACATCCCATTCAGGATTGTGCGGCGGGGTCATTGGGTCTTGCACGACGTGCGGGGCGCGGTTGAAGCGGGTCGTCTGATCCTCGCCCGTATCGCCTATCCCCCACACTTCAAGACAACCATCGCCGTCCGAATCCCGGTACTTCCAGAGAAAACCGTCATACGCTTTGAGAGCATGGTAGGAGCGCTCGAGAAAGGCTTTGCTCTTGCCTGACAGATAGTAGAAATCGAGAGAAGCCTGCGCCAGGCTCAGAAGGCCCAAACTTCCATGCCATCCGCTAACTTCGCCATTCGGCCCACGGACGCACGTGCAGGGCAGCAAGCCGTTCTCCTTCTGAAACTCCAGGAAGAACTCAATGTTGTTGCGCGCGATACTGAGATCGCGCGTTGCATACATTACACCTCCCATCGGCTGTGTTTCAAGCCAAAGGCCGTAAGACCATTCGTCCCCTTCCACGAGCACCTTTCGCCCATCGTTGCCGACCCTGACATTCTCGGCTTCTTTCTTCTCGGCAAGATTATAGAGCGACTGCAACTTGGCGTCGGTGGCGGCAAAACGCACCCATGCAGCCGGTCTGGCCTTTGTATCCGTGTTGCTCTTCTCCGTCTCGCCCCCCATCGCCGGAAAAACCGCGGCAATCGCCCACGCCATCATCGCGAGCTTCTCGGTGTGTCCAGCCATTCTGTTCCTCCGGGTCTTCCTGCAATGGCGCCTACGGTATTTCCGGATGTGCCTTTTCGGCCGCTTCTGCTTCAGCGTCTTTCTTCTGTTCCTCGGCCGACTTGGCGCGGCCATCGCTATCGACGATTAGCACCAGCGTCTTTCCATCGCGGGAAACGCACGGCGAGTACGGCACGTCCTTGTCCAAAGCAAAGAACTCGATCTTGCTCCTATCGATCCAGAGGCGAGCGGGAAACCGGCCCAGGCTTAGATCGAGCTGCGGCATGAGTCCGTTGCAGTACACGCTCTTCCCATCCGACGACCATTGGGCTCCATAGAAGCCGATCCCGATCGGCTCCGACTTCTTCGTCCGCATATCGATCACGTGCAATTGCGGCGGAGCGTTTTCTTTGTGAGGGCAGTAGATGATCTGCTTGCCGTCGGGCGAAATGCTCGGCGATCCGAGATCGTAATGGCCGGGCATGTTCACGTAGACGTCGTGCTTTCCCTCGCTCTTGACGTAAACCATGCGATTGTGCGACTGGTCCGGCAGCCGATCAGGCGCGGACGAAGGAACTTTAGCGAAAAGACGGGGGACGGCCGAAAACGTCACGAGGACGATGGCCAGAGCGAGCATCATCTTCCACGAAAACAGCATGAGAAGACTCCTCTGACGGCGGGATATTTCGGAATGCGCGGCCACGGCGCGGATCACGACGGCGCGAAAGCCATTGTAACATTCAGTCCCTGCGCCCGTCCACCCTATCGTCCGCCGGTGGATAATGAAGGCAGCCGGTCTCTACTGTGATCGGGTGGCTCCGCCTTCAGCCCCGCCGCGCGGATGCCCAGCGCCGGATCGATCGCTTTCTCGATGGCGTGGCTGGAGATCTGATGCTGGCGGTGCGTCGGGTCGAGATAGAAGCTGTAATCGCCGGCCCCCGTCGAACTCACGGCCTTGCCGACGTTGGCCGTCCAGGTCAAATGGAAAACGCCGTAGAAGCAGCAGGAATCGTACTGGTTGTCGAGTTGGATGTGCCGGCGTCCTTTTCCGCACGCGTCAAGGACGTACAAGTCGAGATAACTGGCTCGATCCTTGTACAATGCCGGAAGATATCCTTGTTGCGTCTCCATTGTGAGATCACGTAACGCCATTGTACCCCACCATGCACCGGGAGGAAGAGCTCTTGGACGGCCGCAAGACTTCGTCTTCCGCTAGACCGATGATTGCAGACATTGGACAGCAGAAGCCCAAAGCGACTTGCAGTTCACGCAAACGTCGATTACAATGGAGATTATTCGATAGGCAGCCCATTCGGGTGCATTCCGGTAGTTGCCGTTCGCAAATCCGGTCAGGCCAAATGAGGCATGCTCTGTATCCTGCGCGGTTCGGTCGGGACGTGGGAGGGGGCTCGAACACTGAGGACGACCGTGGCCAAACAACGCAAGACCTCGGCAAATCGCGGCCGCCGCGGCTCATCCGGACAATTGCTCGCGTCAGTGGTCGGGCGTGCCCGGTCGCTACGGCCGATTGCCGCTGCTCTCCTCCCGCCGCGCGTGATCCTGTTCGTGGCGTTCCTTGCCTGGTATTTGTACGCGGTGGTGGACTTGCGTCTGGTTTTCCAGGTCCGCGACGTGCTTTTCCTCTGGAACCTCCGCTATTTCACGGATTTTGTAGGCCAGCCCGGCTCGCTGCTGGAGTGGACGGACAATCTGCTGGTGCAAGCCTGCTATCAAGGCTGGCCGGCCGCCATTGCGATCGCCGCGACGGCGTGGCTGTTGCTGATCTCGACGATCCGATTCATGAACAGATCGGGCCGTGCGGGCATCGGTGGCACGTGGGTGATCCCAGGCATCCTGCTCGTGGTGTTGTATAGCGGCTATCGTTTCCCGACGTCGCTGATCGTCGGGTTGGCCCTGGCCATGTTTGCGGCCAACGGCTGGTGCAGGATGTCTGTGCAGCGATCCTGGCTGCGTCTAGCTCTTTTTGTCATAATCTCGGCCGCTTTGTACTACGTTACGGGCGTGGCATACTATTGTTTCGCGGCGTGTTGCGTGATCTATGAAGCGATGGTCGAAAGGCGGCGATCGTCAGCGGCCTTGCTCGTGCTGGCGGCTGTCGGTACGAAGTTCGGCCTCGATGCCGTTCTTATCCGCCTCAACTTGGCTTCTCAAAATTATCATCTGTTCTCTCTCGACAAACACAATGTCGCCGCGCCAAACTGGTGTGTGATATTGCTTTATTGTTACTTCCCCGCATGCGCCTGTTGCTGGTCTTTCGGCAAGCCGCTTCCGCTTCGACGAGGAGGCTATTGCAGCGACTTTGGAAGTCAAGTGAGAAAGAAGACCAGGCGAGATCCGGCAAAGATGAGAATCGCGGGAAGGTTGTCCGTCCGGAACGCGGCATCGCAGGAACGGTAGTTTTCGGGTGGCTGCGTTGGGCAGGTGGGACGGTTCTTGTGTTGTTGCTGGCGGCCGCGGCCGGGTTCTACTCTCTGGACCGGGAACGCAAGACTGTTCTGGAGATCGATTATTGCGGCGAGCATCGACTATGGAATGAAGTACTGGCGAAAGCCGGGACTTTGCCGATTCAGGCGTACACGCCATACGTGAATCATGACGTCGATCTTGCCCTGTATTACTCGGAACGTCTGCCTTATTCGATGTTCTCCTACCCCCAGATCTCCCCGCCCTTGCTTAATGTCGACGAGGCTCCGCGCGACGCGTCGATTCTCAAACCGCTCGATCTGCTACTGGAATTGGGACGCGTCAACGAGGCCGAGCACTTGGCGTTCGAGATGCAAGAGATGCGGCCTTGCGGCCGAGCGCTCAAGCGCCTGGCGCTGATAAAGATGGTTAAAGGCCAATCGGCCGCCGCAAGTGTATTCCTGCGCGTCCTGCGGGACGACCTCGTTTGGGGCCGCTGGGCCGAAGGATATCTGCAACGCCTGACAACGGACCCGGATCTTGCGGACGACGAGGATATCCAGCGAATACGCCGATTCATGATCTTGAAAGACGACATGCAGGAAACCAGCAGGTTTTTTGCCGACGGCCGGGGGCTCGTTGATTTTGGCGGCTGGTTGTTGCATCTGCTGAAACGAAACAATGAGAATCGAATGGCCTTTGAGTATCTGATGGCGATCTGTCTTCAACAGCGCAATCTGCGGGGAATAGCGGTGGTATCGTCCTTTCTGGACGGCCTTCCTTATTCTGAGACCCCGCCCCTCTACGAGGAAGCGGCGCTAATCTGGCTGTTGGAGTCCCCCGATAGCCACAGGAACGTCGAGGTGACCGGTTCAGAAGTCTTCTTCTGCGGACGGCAAATCAGCGCGCCGACGATGAGCAGGTTTCGTCGCCTCCGCGAGATCGTGAGCTCTTCCGGCGGTATCAACGACAATGCGAAATCGGCGGCGGCCCGCGAGTTCGGAGACAGCTACTTCTACTACTATTATTTCGCACCCGAGGGGCGCTCATGAACGGGCGAAAACGAAGGCTGATGCTCGCTGCGGCGGCCGCGGCGCTGCTGGTATTGCCGGGCATCGTGGCTTGGAGGCGCCTGGCCGGCGTGAATCTGCCGACGGAGTACGTCGCCGTCGGGCGTCTTCCGCGAATTCGGCCCGACTATAGCGAAACCGTCATTCCGCCGAACATAGCCCCGTTGAATTTCCTGGTGGTGGAATCGGGCGTCGACTATCGCGTGCGGATTCACGGGACCGCGGGCGAGGACGTCGTCGTTGCCTCGCGTAGTCCGAGCATTGTCATTCCCCCGCGGCCCTGGCGGGAATTGCTCGAACGCAACCGCGGAGGCCGGATTGTGTTGGACGTCTACGCCAGAGACAAAGCCGGCCGCTGGTCCCACTTCGACTCGATCAAGAATGACGTCGCCCGCGAGGAGATCGATTCCCATCTCGTTTACAGACTAGTGGGGCCGCTGGGCAACTTCTACCGCACGATGGGACTCTACCAGCGCAATCTGGAGAACTATGACGAATCGCCGATCCTGACCAACGACGCGTTCGGCGGCTGTGTGAATTGTCACAGTTGCCCGAAGAATCGTTCCGACATGTTCTCCTTCGAGTTTCGCCCGCGACAGGGGCAAAACATCCCGGCCGGAATGATCGTCGTGCGCGACGGCCATGCCTTCCGGATTAAGACGCAAACGAAAGCCACGCCGAAGCCGCCGGGCTACACCTCCTGGCATCCGAGCGCTTCGGTCGCCGCCTTCGCCATGAGCCGCCCGGCGCAGAGTGTCCGCGGCGTTGGGGCCGAGGTCAGAGACGTCTTCGATTTTCAGTCCGATCTGGCGGCAGTGAATATCGAGACCGGCGTCGTTTCCACGTCGCCCGGCATCGCCGATCCAGATATTCTCGAAACCTTCCCCGCATGGTCGGCCGACGGCAAGATTCTCTACTTTACCAGTGCCAACTCGTTGTGGAGTGAAAATAGACCTCTCGTCGTGAAAGATATCAAGAAGTCCAAGTACGATCTGATGCGCGTGCGGTACGATATCGAAAAGGACGAATGGGGGCAGCCGGAGACGGTCCTCGCGGCCGCGGACACCGGTATGAGCATCAGCGAGCCGCGGGCTTCGCCCGATGGCCGCTACCTTCTCTTCTGCATGTCGGACTATGGCCCTTTTCCCCCCTACCAGGCGAGCAGCGACCTGTACCTGATGGATCTCAAGAGCGGTAAGTACCGGCGGTTGGAGTGCAACAGCGAGCAATGCGAGTCGTGGCACTGCTGGTCGAGCAACTCGCGATGGATCGTCTTCAGCAGTAAGCGGGACAACGGCTTGCTGGCCAGGAACTACTTCAGCTACATGGATGCGGAAGGGCGCGCGCATAAGCCCTTCGTTCTGCCGCAGAAGGATCCGGCGTTTTACGACACTTGGCTTAAGACCTACAACGTTCCGGAATTGATTTCGGGGGCGATTACCATATCGCAGGAGGAATTGTTGCGAGCCATTCGCTCCGGGGACGCCGCGACCGACAAGCCGCCGAAGGCCGGCGCGCCGGTCCGAGCCAACGGAAACTCCTATCGGTGAGACTAACCCGTCAAACGCACCGAGCGTGATGCGGGGAAGCGGGGCTTTCTTCCCTACACCGGGTTGTCTGGGATTCGGCGCGTGCCCAAGGACAACATGGCGTTTGTCAGGTCGTCGGCCATCGTGTCGCTGTTGCCGAGCACCTGGCCCATCTCGTGCATTACGGCCGTCAATAGGTCGGCGTGCTGGGCTGCCGCGGTGTCGGCGGGGGCCGTCAACGACGAAGTGCCCGCGACCGCTGCAAACTCGGCGTCGTCGCCGGGCGTCGGATCGACAAACCAGCCGTAGCCGGCCGCGTCGTCGTCGATCCAGATCGTGTTCTGCCACTTCTCGCTCAACACCCCGCTCGGCAAGTTGGCGACTTTGAACTCGATGTTTGCCAAGGCACTGTCAACCTGGCTGCTTCCCGGGGCGCTCCATCGCGCCTTCGCCGCCGCGACGATCGGGGCAAGCTGGGCGTCGGTGATCAGATCGGCCGGGGTCGCCGCCGCCGTCGAAGCATCGACCGTCAGGGGAGCGGCCACGCTGAACGTGCCCGTGAAGATCTGGTTGCCCGTGGCCGACGTCATCTGAATTGCGAACGTGTGCGCCCCGGCCGTCCAGCCGCCGATGTCGCAGCGATAACCGCCGCCGTCGGTCCCTTCGATCGCCGTAAACACGTGGCCATCGACCGTCACCGCCTGCATGGTAATCGCGTTGACGTTCGGGACGTTCCAAGTCACGGCGAGGTCTTCGTTTGGCTCGGGGATGCCGTTGGTCGCGTTGCCGGCCTCCACCACCGCCACGCCGTTCAGATTGCCAAGACACAGGCCGCCGTTGAGTTGAACGACCGGCGCGTCGCCGCTGATGGTGATCGATCCAGCATTGATGGGGATCACCGTAACGTCGCCGGGCGAAGGCGGCGTCAGATTCACCGTCAACGTCCCCACGCTGACGGGCAACACGCCGGTGTATGAACCGCCGGTATATACGACGCTGCCGTAAGTAACGGAACCATTAACGGTCCCCGCGTTGCCGTTGAGAACCAGCGCCCCCGTGCCGAGCGTGACCGTCCCGACGTCGAAGGGCATTGTGTTGATCGTGACGGGCTGCAAGGTGCCGACAACGTTCAAGGTGCCGCCGCCACCGCCGACAATCGCCAAGGTTCCGGGATCGACGACGACGAACGTGCCGCTGGCGGTCGAAGAATCGCCCAGCGAGTCGGTCGCGGTGATGGTGTAGGCGTGGCTGCCGGCCGCCCAGGTTCCGATCGGGCAGGAATAGTACCGTCCGCCGTAGGGGCCGTTGATCGGCGTGACTGCCGTACCGTCGATCATCAGGGTTTGCGTGGCGACGTCGATCTGGCTGGTTGCCGACCAGGTGATCTTGAGCGGATCGGTCGATTCAAGGACGCCGTTCTTTGTGGCGCCGGCTTCGGCCACGACAACGTCGGCGATGGCCGGCGGAGCGGGCGCGACGACCGTGAACGTGCCGGCGGCGGTGGAACTGACTCCCTTCGAGTCGGTCGTCGTAATCTTGTACGAATGGCTGCCCACTCCTTGTGTTCCGATAAAGTCGGAATAGTACATTCCGCCGTAAGGGCCTCTGATCGGCCCGTAATAGGAGCCGTCGATTTGCAGGCTTTGCACGGTAATGCGGTTCGGGCCGGTTGCCGACCACGTGATCTTCAGCGGATCGTTCGACTCGAGGACGCCGTTCTTCGTCAGGCCGGCCTCGGCGACGACGACGTCGGCAATTGTCGGCGGAAACACCGGCGCCGCTATGAGGGTAAATGTTCCGCTGCTGGTCGAGGAATCGCCCAGCGAGTCGGTCGCCGTGATCACGTAGGTGTGGCTGCCCGCTGTCCAAGTTCCGATCTGGCACGAATAGAACAAGCCGCCGTAGGGGCCGTTGATCGGCTTGATCGCCGTGCCGTCGATGGTCACGGTTTGCGAGGCGATGCCAAGCGAGCTTGTGGCGGCCCACGTGATCACCAGTTTCTCGTCCGATTCGAGACTGCCGTTCCTGGGAGTGGTGGCCTCGGCCACCACGACGTGCGAAATGACCGGCGGGGCGGGCGCGACGACCGTGAACGTGCCGCTGCTGGTGGAACTCGCGCCCAGCGAGTCTGTCGTCGTGATCGTATAGGAGTGGCTGCCCACCCCTTGCGTTCCGATCGAGCAGGAATAATACAAGCCGCCGTAAGGGCCTCTGATTGGCGCGTAGATCGAGCCGTCGATCTGCACGGATTGCGCAACGATGCGGTTCGAACTGGTTGCCGCCCACGTGATGACCAGCGTCTCGTTCGATTCAAGCCAGCCGTTCCTGGGAGCGGTGGCCTCGGCCACCACGACGTTGGAGATGGTCGGCCCGACGCCGGGCGAAACGGTAAACGTACCCGTGGTGCTGAAAGTCTGGCTGTAATTGTCGGTCGCCGTGATTGTGTAGGTGTGGGCGCCGGCGCTCCATGTTCCGATCGGGCATGAATAGTATACTCTGCCGTAGGGACCGTTGACCGGTGTCATCACTTTCCCATCGACGGTCACGGTTTGCTTCCAAACGGCGTAGAGGCTCGACACCTCCCAAGTGATCTTGAGCGGTTCGTTCGATTCGAGGACGTTGTTCTTCACTGCGCCGGCCTCGGCGACAACCACGTTCTCGATGGTTGACGGCTGCATGTAAACAACCCTATTGTCCGTGCTGGTCGAGGCCAGGTTCGGATTGCCTGCCGCGTCGTGGGCGACACCCGCGGGAATGCTGGCAAAGACGGCTTCGGCGCCCGTCATTCCGCTGACCGCCACGTTGTAGGTCGTGCCCGATCCGGTCACGACAACGGTTAGCGAGGAACCCGGGGTGATGATGGTCGAAGGGGTCGATAGGGCCGGAATCACCACGTTTTCGGTCCAAAGCGTAACGTCGTCGGCCGTGAAGTCGGTCACGGGCTCACTGAATACCACCGTATAGTTGATCGGCGCGCTCTGCGTCGGATCGGCTTGACTGGCCGCCTGGTTGATCGTCACCGTTGGCGAGGTCGTTTCATACAGCACGGTGTTGTCGGTGCTTGTGGAAGCGGTGTTGGCGTTGCCCGAAAAGTCGTGAATCACGCCGGCGGGGATGCTGGCGATTACCGTTCCGTCGCCGGTCATGCCGCTGATGGCGACGTCATATTGCATGCCATAGGGGTCGTCGGCCGTGACGGTCGCGGTGGTTGCGCCCGCCGTGCCGCCGATGTTCACATCGCCCGCCGCGAAATCGGTCACCGGCTCGCTAAAAACGACCGTGAAATGGATGGGACTGTCGTTGGTCGGATCGCTTTGGGACGATGCCTGGTCGATCGTCACCGTCGGCGAAGCGGTATCCGGCAGATTCAGCATGACCTTGCTGCCGTTGACCATCGTCCCGCTTGGTTGCAGGATATTTCGGTAGTTGCAGATGAGGTCAGTCGAGCCGTTTCCGTCGAAATCTCCCATGACGACACTCTCGGCGCCGACGCAATCGACGATCGTCTCGCCTTGGGTGAAATGGCCTTGGCCGTCATTCAGAAAGACCTGCGGAGGGGACGGAACGGGAACTGAGGATGAGCCAAGAACAATCGCGTCGAGGTTGCCGTCGCCGTTCACGTCCGCCAGAGTTATGTTGGAGCTGTCGAAAGCAATCCCGCTGTCGTAGAAGACGTGATTGGCGTTCTGCAGCCAGACTTCTGCCGGAGTGTTGCCGCCGACCGGGGCGGGAATAGGCTCGTCGCCCACAATCGCATCCAGCAGCCCATCGCCATTCAGATCGCCGAGCACGACGGAAGAGGCGTCGTGCCCGGTAACACCGACCCTTTGTCCGCTATCAGAGAAGTTGCCGGCGCCGTCGTTCCACCACACTTCGCCTCGGGAATCGGCCCCAGGAGTCGAAATCGTAACGAAAATATCCAAATATCCGTCATTATTCAGGTCCGCCAGCGTCAGGTGCGAACCTGGGGGGCCGATCACCTGGCTGCTTTGGGTGAAATGGCCGGTTCCGTCGTTCAGCCAGAGCGAGTTACCGGCGGCATCGAGATACCCGTCGCCGTTCACGTCGCCCAGGGAAACGCCGGAACCAATGTCGAGCGACTGGTCGGTGTCGGTGAAATGCCCGGTGCCGTCGTTGAGCAATACGGTGGAGCCGAATAGGAGGTCGAGAGAACCGTCGCCGTTGAGATCCCCCGCCACGACGTCGCCGTTTGCGACGCCGAGGTTCTGGCCGCTATCGACAAAGTGGCCGGTGCCGTCGTTGAGCCAGAGTTGGCATGAACCCGTGGCGACGTCGCGAACGATGACATCCAGTGTTCCATCGCCGTTGAAGTCGCCCGTTGCAACGACGGTGCTGCCATCGGCGCCGACGGTCGCCCAATCCTGGCCCGTGGCGACAAAGTGCGCATATCCGACGGAAGACGTGTTGACGGTCAACGTAACCGTGCTGTTGGAGGCGTCGCCATACAAGTCGCCCGCGGGAATCGTGCGGTTGCCCACGACGGTGTCGTCGTACTGGACGAACTGCTTGACGCTGAACGTATGCAGGCCATCGGCCAAGGGGGTGGTGGTATGGATGTCGACAGAATCGCCGGAAGCGGTGGCGATTCCGATGGGCGTAGTGTCGCCGTCGGCAAAAATGGCCACAGTCAGGCCGTCGGTGACGCCGGTAACGTGGAACGTCAAATCGTTGTTGATGTGCGCCGTGCCGCCGTCCTCGACGCCCGCGGTCGTAATGCTGAGTGAAGCCGGGGCGGTGGGACATACAAAGAGCGCCACGTTCTGCGAATCGTAGTTCGTATTGCTGTTCGGATCGGTGCTATCTCTCCAGACGCCGACGATCAGATCGTAGACGCCGGTGATGTCGCCGCTGGGCGTAGCCGTCGCGCTCGCGCTGCCGTCTTCGGCGGCGTTGCACGTCAGGCTGTTCGTATCGGACACCACGGCCGCACCATAAGTGAGTTGAACGCCCGCGTCCCCTTCTTCCACCGGGATCGTAAACGAAACCGGCTGGTTCATGGTCGTGTAGACGTCGGGCACGTTGTTGACGAAGGCGGGCCGGTCGCCAGTAGACGGCGCGTCGGTGGCCAATGAGACGTCGAGCGACGGTTGGCCCGCGATTCCGTCGGCGTCGGTCATGGTGACAGTGCTGTTATCGCTGGCGACGACGCTCACGGTGGCATCCTCTCCCGCCGTCGCTGCCGGTCCCGCTTTCAGCATCACAAGGCCGTACTCGGTGTCGGGAACGACGGTGACCGAGTCGATGATCGGGGCATTGATCGGTTGGCTCATTTCGCCCCAGTTGCTTTCTTCCACGGGAACATTGGCGATGGCCTGCCGAATGTCGTCGCCGGCGACGAGCTTGCCGACGATCGTGTACTGATAGTCGCCGTCGCGGTACGGCGCCGCGGTAACGAAGAACTGGCAATCATTGCTGTCCGGTCCCGAATTCGCCAAAGCCAGCAGGCCGGAGGAAGTGAACCGCACGTCCGCGTTGAATTCATCGTCCTGCACGGTGCCCTTTGTGCCGTTGGGGCCGCTGCCGCCGCTTCCCGTGCCGGTGGGGTCGCCGCCCTGAATCATGAAATCCTGGATGATTCGGTGGAACGTAAGCCCGTTATAGAAGCCCGAGTTCGCCAGACTCGTAATGTGCGCGATGTTGTTCGGGGCGTAGTCATCCAGAAGCAAGAAATCCATCTCGCCGCTCGTTCCGATCGAGCCGTCGGCGTTCACGGTGTGGACCTGCATCTTCATCACTTCGCTGGTGTGCAACACCGTCGCCGTCACGTCGGCATTTGTGCTGTGGGCCACGAACGTCGTTCCGGCCGCGGCCGTCGGGTCATCGAAAGCAACCAGCACGGGCGCACCGATTCCAACCGATACGCTCAAAAGATCTCGATCTTCCAGCGGCTCCATGCGGAGCGATCTCGCGCGGGAACCCTGGCGGGATAGCCCGTTCAGTTTCCGCCTACTGACATTCACGAACCCGATCGAGCGACACCCCTTACTGGAAAACGTGCGGCGAAGCAGTGACATCGATAGCCTCCTCGTTCTGAGCGTGAGAACGAACAACAAAGCAAACACCGTGCCAAGGCGGATATCGCGGGTTTGTTTGCCCCCACCGATGGTGAATTCAGCTCCCATTGTAAGTGCGGCTCAGCATTATGTCAACAAACTGTGCGGTCCGCGCGGGAAACAGCAAGGTCGAAAGCTCCCGTCCGATGTTCCCCATCGGAACACAAGACGGCGGCGCACCGGCATTGCAAGAATCGCTAACCACAAGCCTGCTTTGGACATACGACACGAGACGCCGAAACGCTCCGGCAAGTGTTCCCACGCGGGACGCCGCGACGAGGAGAAAGTGGTTGGTTTCGACTTGCGGCATCATGCAATCCGGCGTCTTAACTCCGGCACACGGAATTGCCCTTGCGCAGAACGGTCGCGAGTGCATCGTTTGACGACACAATACTCGGAAAAACGCAACAACGTGATGCTCTACGGCATCACGCCGCTTCCGTCATCTTGCGCAACCGAGCACGTCCCCATCTCGCGCACCACGGTCGCCAGCAAGTCGGCGCGTTGGCTGGCCGCGACGCTCGTCGTCGCGAGCGAAGAATTACCGGCGGCCGTCAACGTCGCGTCGTCGCAGGCCGTCGGATCGACGACCGAGCCGTAATCAACTCCATTGCCGCCGCTCGACGCCGGGCTTTGTTGCGTTCCGTTTAGCGTCACGGTGCAGCCGCTGCCGAGCGTCAGAGTTCCGCTGCCGACAACCGGCGTCATGCCGTTCAGCGATAACACGCCGCCGTTCACGGTGATCCCGCCGGTCATCGTCCCCGTCGAACCGCTCAGAGCCGCCGTCTCGATACGGGCGATCGCCATCGTTCCGCCGACGTTGACGGTCCCCGTTTCATCGCCGGAACTGGAATTCAACGAAGCGGCGACCAGGAACGTGCCGCTGGACGTCGCCGAGACGCCCTTCACGTCGGTCGCCGTGATCGTGTAGGAATGGGTGCCGGCCAACCATTTTCCGATCGGGCAGGAATAATACAGCCCACCGTAGGGACCGTTGATCGGCGCGATGACACGGCCGTCGATCGTCATGGTCTGCGTGGCGATGGCGCCGTTCGGGCTTGAAGCGGCCCAGGTGATCTTCAGCGCCTCGTCGGCGTCCAACATGCCGTTCTTCTTCGTACTTGCCCTGGCCACCACGACGCTGCTGATCGTCGGCGGAGCAGACGCCGCGACCGTGAACGATCCCGCGCTCGTGGAACTGAGGCCCTTCGAGTCGGTTGCTTGAATCATATACGTGTGGCTGCCGGTGACGAGTGTTCCGATCGTGCAGGAATAGTACAACCCGCCGTACGGCCCTTTGATCGCCGTCATCGCGTGGCCGTCAACCGTCATCGTCTGCGAGGCGATGCCGTTCGGGCTGGTTGCCGCCCACGTGATCTTCAGTGTCTCGTTGTTCTCCAGCGTGCCGTTCTTCGTAGCGCCGGCTTCGGCCACAACCACGCTGCCGATCGTCGGAGGAACGACCGGCGCGGCGACGACGGTGAACGTGCCCGAGCTGGTTGCCTTACCGCCTGCCGAGTCGGTTGCCGTAATCAGATAGTTATGGTTGCCTGCCGCCAATGCTCCGATTTGGCACGAATAGTACAATCCGCCGTAAGGGCCGTTGATTGGCTTGACCGCCGTGCCGTCGACGGACATGGTTTGCGAAGCAATGCCCAACGAGCTCGTGGCCGCCCATGTGATTTTCAGCGGATCGTTGGATTCCAACGTGCCGTTCTTCGTCGCCCCCGCTTCGGCCACGACAATGCTGGAAATGGCGGGAGTGACGACACTGGGGCTGGCGACTGGCGCGGGTGGTCCGGCAGGAACCGGATTCGAAATCACCGGGGTCAAAGGCTTTGGCTGGGTCGGAGCGGGAGCCAGCGGTCCGCCGTTCGAGATGGGGACAGGACTTGTTGGAGTCGGAGGAGGCGCAGGGTTTTGTGAGACGGGAGGGGCCGCAGGAGCGGGGTATTCGAGATATATGCTCCTGCCGAAGTTGGCCATCAGGATGTCCCGATCCAGACCGTCCACGACGCCGTCGCCGTTGGCATCGCCCTGTGCCCAGGTCGTACCGGTGAAGGCATTTGCAGACCAGATGCCCTTATCCAGATTATCCACCACTCCGTCGAGATTGAAGTCGCCGGGGATGGGTGCTACCATTCGCCAAATGATGTTGGCGCCGACGGTCAATGGGTTCCCGGTGAAGTCGGCGATGCCCGACCCCGCCACCATCAGTGCAAGTTGGTAGGCGCCGACGGGCGAGGTCATAGCGGAAAGGTTGCCGAGAGTCCAGTCTTGCTGATCGCTCGTTGTGAGCGTCGCCCCGTTCAATGGCACGTTGAGGCCGTCTCGCGCGAGTTGCAGATCCCCGAGGTCGAAGCCGACGACCGGCTCGCTGAATTGGATCGTGATGGAACCGACCGGGGCCACTCGCAAGCTTGGAGTGACGGCAGCGATGCTCACCGTGGGCGCGGGGTATTCGAGATATATGCTCTTACCCATGTTTGCCTTCAAGATGTCCAAATCCAGGCCGTCCACGACGCCGTCACCGTTGGCGTCACCCTGTGCCCAGGTTGTACCGGTCCAGGCGTTTGCGAACCAGATGTCCTTATCCAAATTATCCACCACTCCGTCGAGATTGAAGTCGCCGGGTATCGGCGGCACGTCGCGCCAGGTCGTGCTGCCGCCGCTCATCAATGGGTTTCCGGCCAAGTCGGTAATGCCCGACCCCGCCGTTGTCAACATGAGTTGGTAGATGCCGACCGAAGAAGTTATGCCTGTAAGGTTGCCGAGAGTCCAGTTTTGCTGATCGCTTGTCGTGAGCGTCGCGCCGTTCAATGGCAGGCTGAGGCCACCCAGCGTGAATTGCAGATCCCCGAGGTCGAATCCCCCAACCGGCTCGCTAAATTGGATTGTGATCGACCCGACTGGGCTCACCCGCAGGTCCGGAACGACGGCAGCGATGCTTGCCGTCGGAGCGGCCGTGTCAATGGTCACGTTCAAGCCGTCACTCGGCGTTGATTCGTTGCCTGCGGCATCAACCAGCGTGAAAGTATAGGTGTAAGTTCCGTCGGGCTGGGTGGAGAGCGTTTCACTGCCATTCCCAGGCCCCTTGTACACTCCCCCATCGCTGCCCGTCGTCGGCGGCTGCGAGACCAGAGTGCCGTCGCGGTAGATCCGCCAGTAACTGCCACCTGTGGCCGTCACGTCGAAGGTCGGTGTGTTGTTGTTGGTAATGTTGTCGGAATGGTTGACGCCACTGTCGCTAGTGGTTTGCAGATCCGGGGGCATCATGCCTTGTCCGTAGAATCTTGCGAGAGCGAAATGCCATTGAGTGGCATCAATGTCCCTCTCTCCGGCAACGACGATCTCGCCGTCGTTCTGGAGAGCCAAGGCATTGACCTGACAATAACCGGAGGAGGGAATGGCAGCGGTTACTTCCCCGTTAACGCCGAAGGTTGGATCAAGGCTGCCGTTGCTGTTGAGACGAGCCAGCGCAAATCCCCAATTTGCCAGCCCCCCCACGATTATCTTGCCGTCCGGCTCGAGGGCAATCGTATTACCGCGTTCGAGCGTGTTTCCGAAGGATATTGTCCGCGTTCCGCCGGCGCCGAAGGTCGGATCTAGACTGCCGTCCGCGTTGTATCGAGCCACGCCGAACTGAGCTTGGTTCCCGATCGTGCCGACTACGACAATCTTCCCGTCCGATTGGACTGCTACGCCGCTGCCGAGATCGTCGCCATCGCCGAAACTGGTCGTTACGATCCCGCCGGAGCCAAATGTGGGATCGAGGTGGCCATCCGCACTATAGCATGCCAAGCCAAAATCATACCCCGTGCCGATCTGGGCTTGGCCGACCGCCAGGATTCGCCCGTCTGGTAGCACGTCAATGGCCTGAATCTGGTCTCCGGTATAAAAGCCGGTGCTGGCCAGTGAACCCCCGAAGTCTGTGGTTACCTTTCCGCCGATTCCAAAACTGGTGTCGAGGGTTCCGTTGCTCTCATAGCGAGCAAGGGCAAAGTCGTTATTGGTGCCATTATATGCAAAACCGGCCGCCAGGATCTTGCCATCGGGAAGAATGACCACGTCATTAATCCAATCGGCCCAGGCACTGAAGTTGGTGGTGACCAGGCCGCCCGCACCGAAACTCGTGTCCGTTGTGCCGTCGACGTTGAACCTTGTTAGCGCGAAGTCGCCCCAGGAATCCGACGTATAGGAGTACCCACCGACGACGATCTTCCCGTCATTCTGTACCGCCATTGCCCGACCTTCGCAAAGCTGCTGAAAGACACCCCTGGCCTTGCCGTTGACGCCGAACGTCGTGTCTATGCCCCCATCCGCGTTGTAACGGGCCACGACGAGATGTTCCGTCCAGCTCTCCTGGACGTACCCGGCCGCGAGTATCTTCCCGTTAGGCAGGATTGCCACGTCGTAGGCAATGTCCTGGTTGCCAACAGCATCGGACATCATGCCACCCGTGCCGAAGGTCGGATCCAATTGCCCCGGACTCTGCCCCGGAGCGACGGTGTCAATCGTCACGCTCAGGCTGCTGCTCGGCACCGACTCGTTTCCGGCGACATCCACCGCAGTCACGGCATAATCGTATGTTCCGTCGGCCTGAGTGCCCGTCACGTACAATGCGCCGGTCTCGTAAAACCCACTAACGAGCACGCCATTCCGGTAAAACCTGAAGTAGGGTCCCGGCAAAACGTCGAAAGCCGGCGTGTTGTCGTTAGTTATGTTGTCGGTGTCGCTGATGCCGCTGTCGCTGGCGGCCTGCAAGTCGGGAGTAGCGGGCGTGGCGGGCGCTACCGTGTCGATCGTCACGTCTAGCGCGAGCGAATCGGCCGACTCCGTCATGCCGGGTTGCGTCTGTCGCGCGGTAATGACGTGGGTACCGTCGAGCAGATCGTAACTGCCGTTGGTGGCGACTATCGTGGTGACTGTTGGCGTGGTCCCCGCAGCCACAGCGCTACCGATGGCCATCCCATCGGCGTAGACCGTGACGGTCGCCCCAGGGATTGTGCCAGAGACCTGGAATTGCAGGGCACTCTCCGAGGTGCTGTTGTCGAGGTTTGTGATGTTATCGGTGCAGGAAACGCCGGTGTCATAAGCGTCCATGAGGTCGGGCTGGCCGGGAGCCGACGAGACGGCGGACAGAGTGTTGCCAAAGTCAATTCCGGTGACGACTTGACCAGGACCGAGCGCCACACTGTGCGAACCGGCTGAGGAACCAGACGTCAGACTGATCGCATCGAACTCGATCTGTCCTGGCCCGGTGAAGCTTTCTGGAATACCTTCGACGAAGTAGATTCGGACGTTTGATCCAGCATACGAAGATAAGTTGACACTGTGCGACTGCCACCCAGTGTCACCTGAAGTGCCGGTGGTGGAGAACGAATAGACCGTGCCCAGGACAGCGTTGGTGACTGGATCACGAACCTGGAGTTCCAGTGTCCTCGGCTGGCCGTTCACATTCCAATGGGCCCGGTCCTTCCACGTCAACGTGTCCACCGTGCCGGCAGGTATGCTCACGTCCTGATACATCGTGTATTCGATCGGGCCGCCACCGTCGAATCCGTTCCAGGCGTCATAATTGCCGTCCGGAGGAGAAATGGATGTCAACGTCCCCCCGCTCCCCACTGAGGATACGGCCCAAGGCGAGAATGGATTGATTGGGGAGTTGACCGTCCAGCCCGAGAAGTTCCCCGTCTCAAACGAGCCGTTCACGATCAAGTTGGTCGTGCCCGTTCCGCCCGGATATGTCTGTGTCCAACCAGGCTGCATTACCTCGGCCACCGTGTACGTGCCGGCAGCCAAGCCCGTGAAGGCGTAGTTGCCCTGGGCATCGGTGACGGTGGAAGTCTCTCCGGGATCGAGTTGGCCGTTGTTATTGGTGTCCAGATAAATCGTCCAACCAGCCAAAGCCGGCTCGCCACTATCCCACTGGCCGTTCCCGTTCAGATCGTTCCACTTGCTGCCATGGATTTCACCCGACAGGGTATTTTGATTGCCGAAGTCCTTGCCCGTAACCACCTGCCCGGCGGCGAGAACCACGGTGTACTCTCCGCTGCCACCAACCCCATCGCCGGCCAGAGCGGAAACGGTTCCGGTTCCGCCCAGGGTCAGGGTACCCAGCACCGCGCCCGTGTCCGGGTCGAGCCTGTAGGCCGCCCCCGGCGTCTGGTAACTCGAAGCGATCAACTCGCCGTTGACATAGGCTAGTCCGCCGAGGAAGCCAAGGCCGGGCGTAAAGGTGGCCAAGACCGCGCCGTTGGTCGGATCGATTTTGTAGATGCCGCCGTTCCCGTCTGTGGCAAACAGGACATTCCGGTCGGCCGCTCCGGTCAGCCCGCCCCCTATGCCTGAAACGGTCAAGGTGGTCACCGCCACATGAGCCGCTGGATCCCACACGAGAATCGTGTTCAGGCCATATTCCTGGAGGTAGACTTTGCCATTCAAAAAGCCCAGGCCGTCAATTGGCTTGGGGGCTGCGGCATCCACCACGTCGGAACTGATGACTGCCCCGGTGTCCGGGTTCAGTTCATAGAGAGTGTGAGCCCCGCTCGAGGATCCGTCAATGTAGAATAGACCGGTCGGGCCAAGCGCCAAGCCCTGTGGTCCTATGCTGGCAAGCGGCGCGGGCACCGCGAAACTCTCGATAACCGCCCCGGTGCTCGGGTTCACCTGGTAGATCGTGCCTACGGTTCCGGATACCCCCAATTCATAGAGCCGTTGGCCGCCGCTTATCGGACAGGTCTGCGTCCAACCGGACTGCATCACCTCGGCCACCGTGTACGTGCCAGCAGCCAAGCCTGTGAAGGCGTAGTTGCCCAGGGCGCTGGTGACGGTGGAAGTCTCTCCGGGGTCGAGTTGGCCGTTGCTATTGGCGTCCAGATAAATCGTCCACCCCGACAGAGCCGGCTCCCCGCTATCCCACTGGCCGTTCCCGTTCAGATCGTTCCACTTCGTGCCGTGGATCTCGCTTGGCGGTATCAGGCGATTGCCGAAGTTGATTCCGCTGACAACTTGGCCATTACCGAGTATGACAGGAATCACCCCATTGCCGCCGGCGCTCGTTATACACACGTCGTCGAGGTGTACGTTGAAGTAATAGAGGCTGTCCTGTACAACAAAGGCAATCCGGATCGTCTGGCCGGCGAAGGCGGAGAGGTCGGCGCTTCTTTCCGTCCAATCCTGTACCAGCGGGTCGCCAGGATTCGTTGAGAATACCGTTGCAAGAAGCTGATCGGCAGTGTTCCTGATCTCGACCCTATACTCCTGGTTGGGATCCTGGAATGAGGACGCCTGGTTGCGAATCCGATCCATCCACTGGAGCGTCAGGTGGCTTCCGGCAGGAATGGCAACGTCCTGATAAATAGCATTAGTGCCCCCGCCGGTCTGGTCGGACAGTGCGCGTATAAGCACCGTCGTAAGGCGGCAAGGGGCCGTCGGGAGAAGCGGGATCATAGGTGCCGTTATTGATCACAAACGTGCCAGAACCTGTATTCTGGAGTGTCCAACCGGAAAAGTTCCCCGTCTCGAACCCGCCGTTGACGATCAAGTTGGTTGTGACCATTCCGCCCGGATAGGTCTGCGTCCAACCGGGCTGCATCACCTCGGCCACCGTGTAATTGCCTGGCTGTAGGCCAGTAAAGGCATAGCTGCCGTCAGGGCCGGTGACGGTGGAAGTTTCGCCGGAGTCCAGGATGCCATTGGCGTTGGTGTCAAGAAAGACCGTCCACCCTTGCAGCCCCGTCTCGCCGGCGTCACGCACACCGTCACCATCCAAGTCATTCCATTTGACGCCGTGGATTTCGCCGGTCTGCGCTGTGCCTGCATCGTCGCCGCCCAACGCGGAGAAAGAATACGGCAACGGCCCAATGCTGCGCCTGAAGAATCCCATTGCGGCTGTAGACATCGATAGTGCCACCTGAAGACCGCCCCAAATAGATTTCCCCGTTTACGACAGCAGCCCCATACACAGAACTTCCGCTTGCTGGGGCGAAGGAGTTCGTGACCAATCCCGTTGTGGGATCGATCTCGACGACGGTAGAGCCAAAATTGTTGGTTGCTATCAGGGCATTTGGGCCGGTGATCCCCGACAGACCGCCAGTAACCTTCACCCCTGGATTGATGCCACCGATGTCTAGAGTTGCTGTAACCGTGTCGGTGACGGGGTCGAATTCGATAATATCGCTGTTGCCGTAGATGCCGTAATCCTGGACATAGACCTTGCCCCCTAACGCGCCCAAGCCGTCAAAAGCCCCCGACCCCACACTGATCGTGTCGGTATGGATTACTGCGCCGGTGTCAGGATTGAGTTCCCACAGCGTTCTCCCGCCGTTGATATAGAAGAGACTTGTCCCGTCGAAGGCTAAGCCATCGGGGCCGTTGCTTGGCGCGGCTGGCGCGGCAAAACTGCGGATCTCCGCACCGGTGGCTGGATTAAGCTCCACAATCCTCCCGCTGCCATCCGTGGGAACCCCGAACAGCCGCTCCAATCCCGCACCGACACTCAGCAGTCGCCGATCCTCCAACGCTTCGCACACCAATCGGCGTTGATACGGCGAGGGTCCGAGGATGCTCCGACGCGACTTCCTTGTGCGACGTACAGATCGCGTGGCCCATTTCGGAAAAAGAAAACTTCGACCCATTATGCGGCCCTTTCGTGTTTGGGCGAAATGCGAAGCAGACAAGCGGCTTTCGCCGAATCTATCCCTACCCCCCATGAAATGCAATGACTTCCCCATTGGAATGCGAGAAATCGGTAGGAATGAGGGGGTAAACGAGCCGCGTGAAGGCCCAGCGGATGGGTGAGGGGAGAGGGGGGAACGCTGATTTTCGCTGATCGACGCCTATCGGATTGGGCGCGCGCCGATCAGGTCGTCCAGTAAGACATCGTCGCAGCCACCCGAGTCGTCCATCTCGCGCATCACCGCCGCCAATAGGCCGGCGCGTTCGGTGGCCGTGACGCTCGCCGCGTTCGCGGATGAAGACGCCGGCACATCGACCACCAGAAAAGTGCCGCTGGACGTGGCCGAGATTCCCTTCGAGTCGGTCGCCGTAATCGTGTAAGCGTGGCTGCCGGCCGACCAGGCTCCGATCGGGCAGGAATAGTACAATCCACCGTAAGGTCCGTAGATCGGCGAAACGCTGCGACCGTCGATTGTCACCGCTTGCGATGCGATCTTGTTGGAGCTTTCCGCGGCCCAAGTGATGACGAGCGCTTCCGTTAACTGTAAGCTTCCGTCCCTCGGCGCGGCGGCCTCGGCCACGACCACGCTGCCGACCGTTACCGGCGTGCTCGCCGACGCCGCTACGTTGAAAACGCCGGAACTGGTGGAACTGAAGCCGCTGGCGTTGGTCGCGGTGATTGCGTAGGTGTGCGTTCCGGTCAACCAAGCTCCGATCGAGCAGGAATAATACAAGTGGCCATAAGGGCCGCTGATCGTCGTGATGCGGCGGCCGTCGATCGTGATGCTTTGCGATGCGACGGTGCTTTGGCTTGTCGCCGCCCAGGTAATCCTGAGTTGATCGGCCGATTCGAGCGTGCCGTTCTTCGGCACAGCGGCCTCAGCGACCACGATAGAGGAGATCGCCAGCGTCGCCACCGAAGACGCGACCACGCTGAACGTTCCCGTTGAATTGAACGTGCCCCCTTTCGCGTCGGTTGTGGTGATTACATACCGATGGGCTCCGGCCGACCACATTCCGATCGCACAGCTATAATAGGCGCCGTAGGGACCGTTGATCGGCGTGATCGCCTTTCCATCGACCGTCATTGTCTGGGTGGCGACACCGTTCGAGCTTGACGCCGCCCAAGTGATTCTCAGCTTCTCGTTGTTTTCGAGAATGCCGTTTCTCGGCGTGGCGGCTTCAGCCACGACGACGCTGCCGACGTACGGCAGGACGGGCGCCGCGACATTGAACGAACTCGTATAGGTGAAACTGAAACCCTTCGAGTCGGTTGCCGTGATCGCGTAAGTGTGGATGCCGGCCGTCCGCGCGGCGATCTGGCAGGTGTAGTACTGTCCGCCGTAGGGACCGAGAATTTGATAGCTGCTGGTTGATGCAACCGGTGTGTCATCGACCCTCATGGTTTGCTTGCTGATGGGGTTTGAGCCCGTTGCCGCCCAGGTAATCTTCAGTCCTTCGTTCGATTCCAGGACACCGTTCTTTGGGGCGGCGGTTTCGGCGACGACCACGCTGCCGACAATCGGGGCTCCCTGGGAATGGTTGGCAGCCGTGAAGTTGCCGGTCGCGCCGATCGCCCCATCTCCGCCCGGGTCGCTCGGGGTGATGCGGATCTCGACGAGGGAGTTGCACGTATTGGCGAGGTCGCTGCCGCCATCCCAAACGAACGTGTGCGAGACGCCCGTCGGACTAGAAACAAGTCCGTATGTCCCGTCGCCCAGGCCAGAAACGGCTTTAGCAATGTTCCACTTGAGGCTTCCATCCGGATTCTTGCTTCCGTCGGCGAACTTCACAACGATCCCGCAGGTGTCCGAATCCGGATCGAACAGGCTGTAAGTAATCGTCACGTGGCCGGTTTGCGTTCCTGCGGGCGTGGGCACTATTACAGTCGGCGGCTCGTTCACGTCCGTCACGCTGATCGGGGGCAACACCTCGTCGTACGTCAACGCCGGACTGCCGCTGTCGGTCGCACGCACTTCGATGCTGTAACTGCTCTTCGACTCGTAATCGAATACCGCCGCGGTCTTGAGTTGCTTGGTCAACGGATCAATGCTGAACAGAGCGTCGTCCCCGTAGCCGCTCACCAGGCTGAAAGTCAACGTGGCGCTCTGGCCGGCGTCCGGGTCCGTGCCCGACAGCACGCCCACCACCGTCCCCAGCGGTTGGTTCTCCGGTACGCTGGCGTTGGACAGGGCAACGTCCGTGGGGGGCTCGTTCACGTCCGTCACGCTGATCGGGGGCAACACCTCGTCGTAGGTCAACGCCGGACTGCCGCTGTCGGTCGCACGCACTTCGATGCTGTAACTGCTCTTCGACTCGTAATCGAATACCGCCGCAGTCTTGAGTTGCTTGGTCAACGGATCAATGCTAAACAGAGCGTCGTCCCCGTAGCCGCTCACCAGGCTGAAAGTCAACGTGGCGCTCTGGCCGGCGTCCGGGTCCGTGCCCGACAGCACGCCCACCACCGTCCCCAGCGGTTGGTTCTCCGGTACACTGTCATTAGACAACGCAACGTCCGTCGGCTCTTGATCGACGACCGTGAATTGTCCGCCGTAGTTGGAAATGGCGCCCAGACCGTCGATCACTTCGATTTCGTAGGTATGGTTGCCGACCGGCCACGCTCCAATCGGGTAGTAGCAGGTGGCGCCGCCCGGTGTGCCGACGACAACCATCTGCGACCCGCACGGGTTACCGTCGACCGATACACTTGCACGTATATCGAGCCAAAAGAAGGGGTCCACGACGGGGTTCGACACATTCCACGTCATCGCCAGACTATCGGTCGATTCGAGAATGCCGTTCGCCGGCGAGGATGCCTCGACGACGACCACATCGGAGATTTTGGGCCCGTCGTCGTACACGACAGTGTTGTCGGTGCTCGTCGAAGCGTCGTTCGGATTCCCCACCGCGTCATGGGCAACGCCGGCCGCGATGTTCGCCACCACGGTTCCGCTAAACTTTACTCCCGCAAGAGCAATCCTCACCGGTTCGGGAACCTCTACCGTGTACGTCGTGCCGCTGCCGGTCACGATTCCTTCTCCTGCCCCCGCCGTTCCGGTAATCGTCACGTCCCCGGTGGCGAAATCGCTGACGGGCTCGCTGAAAACCACCGTAAAATAGATCGGCCACCCGGCCGTAGGATCAGCTTGTCCGAAAGCCTGGTTGATCGTCACCACCGGCCGCAGGTTCGCGTTCTTCACCGTAAACGTGTCGCTCGTCGCCGCCGCGCCCGCCCCGCCCGCATCGCTCGCCGTGATGCGAATCTCCACGTTCGAGTTGATCGTATTGACGATGTCCGCCGCGCTGTCCCATGCGTAGACGTGGTCCATTCCGTACACACTGTCACTGGACGTCAGCCCCGTCGTGCCGTCTCCGCCCGTCCCCGGCGTCGCCGCATACCACGTCGCCCCGCCGTCCGGGCTGTATTCCACCAGGATGCTGCACGTGTCCGACTCCACGTCCGTCAGCCGGTACGGCACCGATATATTCCCACTCTGCGGACTCGACGGCAGCGACGGCAGCACAACCACCGGCCGCAGGTTCGCGACGTAGGTGAATTGGTCGGCCGCCGACGTAGCCGACGCACCCTTCGCGGTTACTACCGTTACGTCCACCTTCCCCGTCCCTGCCGGGCTCGTGGCCGTGATCTGCGTCGCCGAGTCGACCGTGAAACTGCTCGCCGCCACCGTCCCGAAATCCACCGCCGTGGCGCCGGTGAAGTCCGTTCCCGTAATCGTCACAGGCGTGCCGCCCGCCAAGGGGCCCTGCGAAGGGCTGATCCCCGTCACAGTGGGCGAGGCGACGACCGAGGTCGCAAACACGTAGGCTGCCCCCTGGTCGGAGATGCCGCCCGACCACTCTCCGACCACCACCATGTTGCCGCTGATCGAAACCGAGTTGCCGAACTGGAAATCGGCCGCGCCGGCGGGGTCGATGATCAGATCGGTCTCGGTCATGGTTGTCCAACCGGAGGCGGGCTTCGTGAACGAATAGGCCGCCCCCTGGGAGAGGACCTCGCTGACCGTGGCCAGACGGTCTCCGACCACCACCGTGTTGCCGCTGATCGAAACGGAGTCGCCAAAAATGCCGCTCACCGCGTTAACGAAGACGGTGAGCTTGCCGGTCTCGGTCATGTTGGCCCAACCGGAACCGGGCTTCGTGAACACGTAGGCCGCCCCAGCAGGAGGTGCGTAGATCGCGCCCACCACCACCGTGTCGCCGCTGATCGAAACCGACTTGCCGAACCAGGCATCCTCCGCGCCATCGGACGCGGTGAGCTTCGCGGTCTGGGTCATGTCGGCCCAACCGGAGGCGGGCTTAGCGAACACGTAGGTTGCCCCCGTATGGAAAACGTCGCCGACCGTGGCGTTCGGCGCTCCGACCACCGCCGTGTTGCCGCTGATCGAAACCGACAAGCCGAAATCGTCGTTGGATTCGCCATCGGACGGAGCGAGCTTGGCCGTTTCGGTCATGTTGGCCCAACCGGAGGCGGGCTCCGTGAACAGGTAGGCTGCTCCCGAGTTGAACGGGCGGTACATCGAAGCTGTCGGCGCCGCGCGCTCCGACCACCACGGTGTCGCCGTCGATCGAAACCGACTCGCCGAGCACGGAACCCTGGTCCGGGTAAACATCAGACGCAGTGAGCTTGGCGGTCTCGGTCATGTTGGCCCAACCGGAGGCGGGCTCCGTGAACACATAGGCCGCCCCATTGCTGCCGTTGGCACCGCTCGCTCCAACCACCACCGTGTTGCCGCTGATCGCAACCGACTCGCCAAAACTGTCGCCCTCCACGCGATCGGACGAGATGAGTTCGGCAGTCTGGAACATGTCCGCCCAGCCAAGACTGGGCTCCCTGAACACGTAGGCCGCCCCTGTCCCATAGGGGCCGTAGACCGCTCCGACCACCACGGTGTCGCCGCTGATCGCAACCGAGGTGCCAAAGAAGTTCTCCGGCGCGGTATCGGACCCAGTGAGCATGGCCCCTTGCACGTACGGATCGATGGTGATCGGGCCCTGGGCTCCCGCCGCGCTGACGTGGATCAACAGATCCGGATGCCCCGCGTCGGCCCGCACTTCCAGCGAGGCCGGCAACGTTTTTCCCGTCGCGTCGTAGGCCACCAGCCCGGTGTAAGCCAGCGCGGCCGAGCCATCCGGCCGGGTCAAGGCGAGTCCGTCCCCCGCCGCGTTCACCGTTCCCCTCAGGTCGCCGCTCAAGGCCAACTCCACCGTCAGCGACCCGGTGGCCTCAAACTGCGGCGGCGGGGTCACGTTGAAGCCCTGCTCCAATCCGCCCGGGCCGTTGACGTACCACTCGTCGATCATCCCATAACTGCAGTCCACACGGTTGCCGTTGACCGAGGTCTGAGCGGTCCCCACCGGCTGCATCACCCCGTCATAGCCAAGTCCCACGAGCGACATGTTCCAGGCGTCCGATCCGCTGGAGACGTGCAAAGTTCCCGATTGCAGTTGCGCGGTGAAGCGGTTTGCAGGGTTGGCCAAGGCCACGCCCACCGCACCAGATGCTGCATAATACGCAGACTGGTCTTGACCGATCGCCGATGAGATGGCGTGTTGCGCCGCAGCGGGCAGGTCGGCCAGGGTTGTGACCGAAAGCAAACGCCGGTCCTCCAACGGCTCGCAAATCAGTCGGCGGTGATACGGGGAGAGTCCGGGCGTGGTCTGTCGTGTTCTGCTGGTGTGATGTTTGGATTGCGCAAGCAACTCCGGGAGACGAAAAGCTCGACCCATCATCCGGCCCTTTCGAATCTGGGCGAAATGCGAAGGAGAGAAGCAATTTCCGCCCAATTTACCCCTACCCCCCATGAAATGCAATGATATCCCCATTGGAATGCGCGAAATCGGTAAGAATGAGGGGGTAAACGAGCCGCGTGAAGGCTCAGGAGGGGGTAGAGGGGAGAGGGGAGAGGGGTGAGAAACGGCGGGTGAGTACAAGTCCCGGCCGCCGGCATTTCTCACCGGACGGGGAAGAACACGCAACGGTGTGTCCGGTGGGGCAGATACCCTTGTCTGCCATGCATCTAGTCACACAAACCACAAGGTGCGCTCTCACGCGCCGTTGTGATAGGTCCGCTCTGGAATTCCGGGCGACGGCGAGCTACAATCAGACTATGAGCATCGAAACGGAAGAACTAGTCAGAATTTGCGAGTCACTGCCTGAGGACAAGCGCGCCGAGGTCGGCGATTTCGCCCGATTCCTCCTGACTAGGGAGGATGATGAGCGTTGGGAGCGGTTGATCGCCTCCGGCCAGCGCCGGCCAAAGCTCGATGCTTTCTTGCGCCAATCCGCCGCCGAACCCGCAACGCCCATGGACTTCGATCGCCTTTGAAATCGCTTACGCCGCTTGCGTCTCTTCGTCGTCGGGGCGTTCGAGAATGTGGCCGTCGTCGCTGACGTCCTCGAAGCGGACGGAGACCTGCTTCGTTACGCCCGACTCCTGCATCGTCACGCCGTAGAGCGTGTTCGCACAGGTCATCGTCTTCTTCGAGTGCGTGACGATGATGAATTGCGTCCAGGTCAGGAAGCCCTGGAGCACCTTGGTGAAGCGGTCGATGTTGGCCTCGTCCAACGCGGCGTCGACCTCGTCGAGAACGCAGAACGGGCTGGGGCGGCTGCGGAAAATCGCCAGCAGAAGCGCCACGCACGTCATCGTCTTCTCGCCGCCGCTTAGAAGCGAAATGCTCCGCAACTCCTTGCCCGGCGGACGGGCGACGATCTCGATCCCGCTGTCGAGAATATCGACGTTCTCCTCCAAGACCACGTCGGCCTGCCCTCCGCCGAAAAGATCGCGGAACAAGCGTCTGAAAATGCCCGCGGACGGTTTCGAGCGTCTCGGAAAACAGCCGCCGGCTGTCGGCGTTGATTCGCTCGATGATCTTTTCCAGCGACGCCTTGGCCGACGATAGATCGGCGTGCTGATCGGAGAGCGTTTTGTAGCGGGCTTCAAGCTGTTCGAGCTCGTCGAGGGCTTCGAGGTTGACGTTGCCGAGATTGTTGATTTTCTGCCGCAGTTCCTCGATCTCCTGCTGCACCTCCTCGCGCTGGTGCTGCTCTTCGTCGCTTGGCGGCTGCTCCAGACTCGGCCGCCTCGATGCCGTAATCCTCGCGCAGGCGGTCGGCCATGCTGGTGCGCTCGTGGCGGACTTCGTTGGCGGCCAGTTCGGCGGCGTGCATTTTCTCTTCGAGCTTGCGGATCTGCCCGCAGACACCCTGAAGCCGCTCGGCCAACGCCGTGCGCTCTTGCTGCAACGCCTCGCGACGGTTGATCGAGCCCGATGGTCTGCGAGGCGAAGGTCTCCTTGCGGAGGTAGAGGTCGGCGATTTCGGCCTCGGCGCGAAGGATGTTCCAGCGCGAGGCATCGAGCCGCTGCGTGCATTCGGCCAGATGCTCGCGGGCCTCCTCGATGGCCCGCTGCCGTTCTTCGCGGCTCTCCTCGAACTGCCGCATTCGCGACCGCAGATTGCGCAGCCGCTCTTCGCTCTTGGCCAACTCGACTTTGATCTCGGTGGTTTCGCGGTCGGCCGCCAGCCGCCGGCTCTCCAGTCCGTCGATCCGCTGGCCGATCTCCGCGGAGTTCGATTCAAGTTCGGCCAGCGTCGCCTCGATCGCGGCACGCTTTTCGCGGGCTTCGTCGAGCAGATGCAGGGCGGTGTCGTGTTGCTGTTGGGCGTCGTGCAACTCGCGATCGAGCGACACCCGCTGCCGGTCCAATTGGCTGCGGCGCTCTTCGGCGGCGGCAATGGCCAGGCGGTTTTCGGCTAGGCCATCGACGATGCGGCGGTGTTCGGCCGAGCGCCGATCGACCAGACCGCTGCTCGGCGGCGATTTGATCGTTCAGTTTTCCGAGATCGCTTTGCGCTGCGGCGATCGCCGTCTCGAGTTCCGCAAGCTGCGTCTGGAGCGCTCGCAAGTGGCTCCGCCGTGAAATCAGGCCGGTGGCGACGCTGCGCGGGCCGACGGTCAGGGTTCCGTCGGGTTCGAGCAGATCGCCGGCGAGCGTGACGTAAGTCAAGCCCGAACCGGCGCCGGCCGGCCAGCAAAACGGCATGCGCGAGGGTTTCGACGAACCACGTTCGGCCGAGCAGCCGCTCGGCCAGCGGCATGAACTGCCGCCGGCGTTTCAACGAATCGGTCGGCCCTGCCGAGAACGCCCGGCCGTCCGTTCAGGTCGGGACCGATAAAGGGGTCGGGAGCCTTTACCGAATAAAGACTCCCGACCCCTTTATCTTCTTCTGATAAATGGTTCCTGGCACCCTTTTCGTCGGCGAGCCAGACGAAGCCGACGCGGCCGGCGAGGCGGTTCGACTCGCTACGCAGATAGTCGAGCAATTCCTGGCTGCGGGCCGCGACGACGTGTTGAGCGGTTTGGCCCAGGGCGATTTCGACCAGCGGCGCCACTTCCACGCTGACTTGAAACACGTCGGCCACGCAGGCCGCGAACGCCGCGAAAGACGGAGTCGGCCGGATCGGCGGCCCGCTGCAACACGTCCTTCACGCCGGCGCTGATTCCCTCGTGGCGCTGCACCAGTTCATCGAGCACCGCGGCGCGTTCGGCGGCGCCGCTGCGGCGCTCGCGCAGCTCCGACAGTTCTTTCTGCCGGCCGGCGTACTGCTCCTGGAGTTGAGCGAGCCGGCTTATCGCGGCCGCCAGCGATTGGGTCTCCTCCTCCACGCGGCGGCTCGCTTGCTCGCGAAATCGCCGCAACTCGTCGAGTTGTCGGTGCAGGGCGTCGAGGGTGCGATCCAGATCGGCCATCCGCTCGTCGCATCGTCTGCCGCACGGCGGAGGCGCCGGCCACCTGGCTCTCCAACGAGCTGGTTTCGTTACCCAGCGACGCGGCCAGCCGCATCTGTTGCAGATAAGTCGCCCGGCGTTGTTCGTTCTCGCCGCGAAGCTGATCGAGCGACGCCATCACCTCGGTCAAGCCTCGCTCGGCCTCGACCAATCGCTTGGCGACCTCGCGTTGGTTTGTCTCGGCGGCTTCCAGCGAATCGGTCGTGTCGCGCAACTGTTGCTGAAGGTCGCCGGCCTTGGCGCTCATGCCGACCAGTTGGCGGCGATAGCGGACAATTTCCTGTTCCAGATCGACGCCGCGGCGCGCGTTCGTGTTCGATGGCCGCTTCGGCCGCGGCGATCCGCTCGCGATTGACGGCGATTTGCGATTCGGCCTGCCGGATTTCCTCGTGGACCTGGCCCAGGCCGTGGTCGAGTTCGAGCAATTGGGCATCGATCTTCTCGGCATCGGCGGCCGCGGTGCCGCGCTCGTCGCCGAGCGATCGCAGGCTGCTCTCGAAGCCGTTGAGGCGTTCGGTCAAACGCTTCCAATCGACCTGGCCGACTTGGGTCCGCAGTTCCTGAAGGCGGTCGGTGTGTTCTTTGTATCGCCGGGCCTTGCCGGCCTGAGCGCGGACGGTGCGGAGCCGATTCTCGACTTCATCGACGATGTCGGAGAGCCGCAGCAGGTTCTGCTCGACGTGTTCGAGCCGACGGAGGGCCTCGACCTTCCGCATCTTGAAGCGGCTGATGCCGGCCGCCTCCTCGAAAATCACGCGGCGGTCGCGGGGCGACGACTGCAGCAGCCCGTCGACCTTCCCCTGCTCGATCACGCTGTAAGCCTGCGTGCCCATGCCCGTGCCCGAGAGAAGATCGCGGATGTCGCGGAGCCGGGCGGGATTGCGGTTGATCAGATATTCGCCCTCGCCGCTGCGATAGACGCGGCGGGTAATATGCACCTCGGGCGTGTCGAGCGGCAACAGCCGCTTCGAGTTGTCGAACGTCAGCGTAATTTCGGCGGCGTTGAGGGCCCGGCGGCTGGCCGATCCGTTGAAAATCACGTCGGCCATCTCGCGGCCGCGGAGGCTCTTGACGCTCTGCTCGCCGAGAACCCACTTGATTGCATCGACGATGTTCGACTTGCCCGACCCGTTCGGCCCCACGACCACCGTCACGCCCGGCGGAAACTCGAACCGCGTGCGGTCGGCGAAACTCTTGAAACCGACGATTTCGAGGGCCTTGAGCATGGGGGGGCGAATGATGAATGATGGATGATGAATGCTGAATGCTGAATGATGAGGGCCGCTTGGCGAGAAATCGTTTTTCACCTATTCATCATTCATCACTCATCATTCATCCTTTTTTCTCTCAGCGTCCAAACATTTTACCAAAGAAACCCTTCTTCGGCTTGCTTTTCTCCTTGGAATCCGAGTCGTCGCTGGCATCGTCGGAATCCCCCCCTGTGGGTGCAACCCCGCTCGTTTTCTGGTAGAACAAATCGGGTGCGGGACTGCCGGGAGTGGCCTTGACGACCCGTTCGGCCGGCTCCTTGCCATCGTCCTTCTTGCCGTCGGTCGCTTCGTTCTCGACGACTCGATCGTACGCCCGGCCCGCCTCCGGCAGAGCATCGACCTCGAAATCGCGAGGCGAGCGCCCCGCAGTCCTTGGCTTCCTGCAGGGCCTGAACCACGTCGGGATAGGCTCCGCCGAGTTCGACCACCGCCCGGATCACTTCGTCCACCCGCGTCGATACCGTCCGTTTCTGGTCGCCGTCCGTCACCGAAAACTTGCTTACGGTGATTTGGTCGCCGCCCTGGCTCGTGACCATGATGTCGTTGCCGGCGTTGACGGCCAAGGGCGTGAGGAACTCCTGGCGGGGACCGAACAGAACGACTTCGGCGATGCGATTTCGAGTGACGTGGATCATCGGCTGGCCGCCGACGTCGAGCACGTGGTAGCGGAAGTCGCCGCCGAGCAATTCGCCCTTCACCAAGGGATCGTTGTTGTTCATCGTCCAAAGCGATCGGAACGCTCCGTAGCGCGTCTCGGCGCTGGGCGCCGACAACAGGTCGCGGAGCTGGTCGGCCGCCGCGAAGTCCTGCATGGCGCTCAGCGCGGTCAGCGCGAAGACGCGAAACGCCGGCTGATCGCGGGCGATTTGCCCCAACGGCTCGGCCGCCTCGCGGCGATCGAGATACGCCAACGCCTCGGCGGAATAGAAGCGGACTTCGGGATCCTTCGATTTGATTCCCTTCAACAGCATTTCGACGCCGTCCGGGCCAAGCGCCTCGAGTTGCAGCGCCGCCTCGGCCGACAGTCGTCGCATCGAGCAACTGGCTCTGGAGCTTGGCGATTCGGTTCGTCCGCTCGGGAGCGGTCTCGGTGATCGGCAATGCGCGAATGACCTGAACGTATCGAGCAACGTTGTCTTTATAGCGGGGATGGACCTTCAGTTCGATGTATTCGTTGCTGACGGCCTTGGCCATGCCGTCCTTGTGGCC
Organism: uncultured Planctomycetia bacterium; assembly: GCA_963719005.1. Lineage (GTDB taxonomy): Bacteria > Planctomycetota > Planctomycetia > Pirellulales > Thermoguttaceae. Next base: position 21,942 of record CAVRAR010000003.1, on the reverse strand, counting down.
TTCCTGGAACACGTGAAATCGCTTGTTGACGGCGTTGGCGATGCGCGAGGCGTTTCGGACGTCCTTGTGCTCGGGCGTGAGCACCAGGCCCAGCGGTCGCGATTTCAAGCACAAACCGCCGCCGAGAATCCGGCCGCGGCACATCGAAACCCGGTTAGTCTTCGCATCGGCCTTGGGATCGACCATGACGGGCCCCTTGGCGGAGGCCAGTTGCTCGCCCTTACGAACTTGATTTCCCAGCGTGGCGGTTTCGGTGAGCCAGGTTTGCAGCAAGTAACCGCCCCGCAGGCTGGAGGTCTCGCTTTGCGAAGGCACGCGGACCTCGACGTCGAAATGATCTCCCTTCTGAATACCGGGCCGCAGAATGCCTTGAATCATCACCAGCGACACGTTGCCGGACGCCAAGAGTCCGTTGGGATTGGCGACGTCGTGTTTCTGCATCTCTTGGAACAGAGCGTCGCGTTCCGGTGAAGGCGTCGGATCGCTTCCGGTGCCGTGCAGGCCCGTCACCAATCCGACCGCCTCGACGTGGGCCAACTGCATCCCGGTCGCCGAGGCGAAATCGCCGACCAGCCGGGCGTGAGTGTTCTCCGCCGGCCGCTCCTCAGGGCTCTGCGACCGCATGGTCAGCCCGTTCCACCAGGAGCAGCCGCTGAGGCCGACAGTGGCGATGCCGCACGCAAACAGAAGTAAATATCGACGTTTCATGCTTCCTTGCACTCCGTCGTACGGAAGAAGAGTCCGCGATAAGAAGAGGACGCACCGACATCGCCGCCGGCCGCTAGAGAAGCGAATCGGACGCGGAAGATAGTGGTTTATGTCGGCGGGGTCAAGAGAGAGACGTGGACCGCTACCAAACCGGGGGGCACAGAGAAGAAAGGAAGAAGAACCCAGCGGGCGGTTGACGAACTGTACATATTATTGTACAATAATGCACATTACCGGAGGATAAGAACCATGAAAACGGTGACGTTTACCGAGTTCCGCGAACACGCCTCGGAATTCTTCTCTGAAGTGGAGAAAGGCGGCACGCTCCTGGTCTTGCGACATGGAAGGCCGATTGCGGAAATCTCGCCCCCCTCACACCAGCGGGACGAGAACCCGTCGTGGAGACGGCCGGGATTGCGGTTGACCGCCAAGGGAGCCGGTTTGTCCGCCGCCATCCTCGAGGAGCGCCGGCATGAAGACGTTTCTTGACAGCTCGGCGTTTGCGAAGCGGTACGTTGATGAGCCTGGCAGCGAGACGGTCGATGCCGTCTGCATGGGAGCGACGGAACTGGCGTTGAGCGTCATCTGTGTACCGGAGGTCTTCTCCGCGTTGAACCGTCGTTTGCGCGAGCAAAAACTCACGCCGCCACAGTACGCTGAGGCGAAAAACCGGCTCTTGGCGGAAGCGGACGATGCGGTCATTGTGAATCTCACGTCACCGGTTGTTGCCACGTGCGTCGCTCTGCTCGAGGCCAATCCGATTCGCGCGATGGATGCCTTGCACATCGCGTGCGCGATTCAGTGGGAAGCCGATCTGTTTGTGTCGGCCGACGAGCCGCAAATCGCGGCGGCAAAGAAAGCCGGTTTGCAGACAAGGCTTATCGCGAATACGCCGTAGCACGGCGGAATTGTCTCACGGTGGATCATAGCCGCCGGGGTTCCAGGGATTGCAGCGGCAGATGCGCCAGATGCCGCGGCATGCGCCGCGAATTGCCCCATATTTCCGCACCGATTCGATGAAGTACACGCTGCAACTCGGATAGAACCGGCATCGCTCACCCAACAGTGGGCTGAGGCACACCTGATAAAGACGGACGAGCCCGATCAGAAACAAGGCGGGGAGTCCTGATATTACGCACAGGATACGGCAAAAACGATACATCGGCCGAGCAACTTCTGAGGGTGTCGCAACAATCCTTCGCAGCCCTATCTGTTTAGTTTCCGTTCCAGCCGGCCCGCCAGCGACACCAGCGATTCCATCAATGCCGCCAGCGTCGGCTCCGTGCCGCCACGCGGGATGACGACCAGGTCGATTCCCGGCGGAAGCTGAGGCCGAGTCAGCCGAAACGCTTCGCGCAGCAGGCGCTTCCAGCGGTTGCGGACCACCGCCCGGCCCACCTTCCGAGATACCGACAAGCCCAATCGCGGGTGGGTCAGCCCGTTCGGATGGCCGAAAATGACGATACACGGGTCGGCCACGCTTATCCGTTGTCGGAACGCCCGTTGGAAATCGGCGGCTCGCCGGATGCGATAGTGGGCGAGGAATCGTTGATCCATCGGCGCATTACCACCGCAGGTCGCCCCGCGGGTTCTGGCTGTAGTGCTCATCGATCTGCCGAATGGCCTTACGGTCGGCGTCGTTGAGCTGCTTGGGCAAGACAATTTGGATCTCGGCCAGAAGATCGCCCGGGGGCCCGTTTTTCGGCACGACGCCGTGTCCTTTTACCCGAAGCTTGGCCCCGCTCGATGTTCCCGGCGGAATGCTCAGCGTCACGGTTTCCTTCGGCGTGGGTATATCGACTTTCGCCCCCGCAACAGCCTCGCCGAGCGTCACGGGCACGCGGACATGCAGGTGGTTGCCGCGGCGGTGGAAGTACGGGTGCGGCTGGACGCGAACAGTCAGCAGGATGTCGCCCGGCGTGCCGCCGCGCGGGGCGGGCTGGCCGTGGCCGCGGATGCGAATCTTCTTCCCGTCTTCGATGCCCGGCGGAATCTTCACGGCCAACGTCTCGGTCTTGCCGGAAGGACGTTGCACGGTCAGTTGCACTTCGCCGCCGGTGATCGACGTGGTAAACGGAATCTGGATTTCCTGGATCAGGTCGCCGCTGCGTTGCGGGCCGGCGGTCGGCTTGCGGAACTTGCCGGCGGTGCGGCGAAACTGGCCGAAGAGGTCGCCGAGCCCGCCGGGGCCTTCCTGGCCGAATCGCTCGCCGAGGAACTGGCTCAGGTCGATGTCCTCGGCGTGGAATTCGCCCGGGCCGGGACCGGCGCCGCCCGCGCCGGGCGACCAATTCCACGATCGCGCCCCCGGCGGTTCGCCGGCCCCCATCGTCTCGAAGGAACTTCCGTACCGGTCGTACATTTCCCGCTTTTCGGGGTTATTGAGCACGTCGAAGGCGGCCTGCACTTTTTGGAACTTCTTCTTGGCCGTCTTGTCGTCGGGGTTCATGTCGGGGTGATACTTGCGGGCCAGCTCTCGGTAGGCCTTCTGGATATCGGCCTGCGAGGCGTTTTTCGGCACCCCCAGAACGCTATAGTAGTCTTCTGCCATCGTCGCCGCTCTTTCAATCCTTCTATCTCGACCGATCCTGAAGCACGGTCGCTGTGGGCTCATTGTAGGGCGTAAAGGGGGTTTTCAGCAAGCCGGCCCAGAGACGACGGGCAAGCGTCCATTTCCACCGGCCCTGTGCCGGTGGGGGCAAACAATGCTGACGGGCTCTTTGTCACTTCACGACCTATTATTTACTATGTTCTTCAGACGTGGCTGTCTCACCGGATTCTCGCTTTGGCTCGGCATTGCGGCCGCATCGTCTTTCGTCGATCTTAATCGCCCGGTGTTCGCCGCCACCGGGCAACTCGAACTGACCGTGGTCGATAAGGACACCGGCAAGCCGGTTGCCTGCCGGATGCACTTGATGGGGCCGAGAAACCTGCCCTTCAGGCCCGCCAAGGTTCCCTTCTGGCATGACCATTTCTCCCTGCCCGGCAAGCTGCTGCTAAAGCTTCCGCTGGGCGATTACACATTTCTGATCGAGCGCGGGCCGGAGTATCTCGACTGGACGGGAAAGTTCACGATCAAGGTTTTCGCCGACGACGCGAAGCGGGTCGAACTGCGGCGGTTCATCGACATGGCCGCCGATGGCTGGTGGTCGGGCGATTTGGACGTGCGACGCCCGACACGCGACGTCGAGCTGGCAATGCAGGCCGACGACCTGCACGTCGCCGAAGTCGTCACCTGGCGAAACGGCAAGAACTCATGGGGCAATCGGCTGCCTAAGGAAACCGTCGTCCGCTTCGACGGCAATTGCTATTACAATCAGATGGCAGGCGCTTTCGCGCGATCGGGCACGGAATTGCTCCTCTTGAATCTGCCGGCGCCGCTGAAGCTTCCCTCGGCCGAAGGCGAGTATCCGCCGATCATGAAGTTTCTGCTCGATGCCCGAGCGAAAGAAGAAAAAGAAAAGACGAGGCTCTGGGTCGATGTCAACCGGCCGTTCTGGTGGGACTTGCCGATGCTGGTTGCGGCGGGCCAGGTCGATTCGATCGAGGTCGCCCATGCGCAAATGTGCCGCCACACGGTAATCACCAGCGAAAAAGGGGGGCGGCCGCGCGACCGCGTCCGCTTCCCCGATCCGTTGGGCAACGCCCAATGGTCGCAGCACATCTATTTCCAGTTATTGGACTGCGGCCTGCGCATCCCGCCCAGCGCCGGCAGCGGATCGGGCGAGTCGCCGAACCCCATCGGTTACGATCGCATGTACGTTCACGTCGACGGCGAGTTGACCTACGAAAAATGGTGGCAGGAGTTCCGCGCCGGCCGGGTGTTCGTCACCAACGGCCCGCTGCTGAAGCCCTTGGTCGAAGGCGAATTGCCCGGCCACGTGTTTCAGGCCGAGAAGGGCGGCAAGACTGGATTTTGAGATCGGCCTGACGTTCTCCACGCGCGAGCCGGTCAGCTATTTCGAGATCATTAAGAACGGCCAGATCGAGCATTCCGTGCCGTTCAGCGAGTACTCGAAGAGCGGGAAACTTCCGATCGTCCATTTTGACCGCAGCGGGTGGTTCCTGCTTCGTGCGGTGACCGATTCGCCAAAGACCTATCGTTTTGCCATGACGGCGCCGTACTACGTCGAAATCGGCGACCAGCGGCGGATCAGCAAGACCGCGGTTCAGTTCTTTCTCGATTGGGTCTACGAGCGAGCGAAACAGATCAAGCTCGACGACCCCGAGCAACGCAAGGAAGTGCTCCGGTGGCACCGCCAGGCTCGCGACTACTGGCGAGACCTGCTGTCGAAGGCGACTGCCGAGTAATCGCGAGATCGCGGTTCAGAACCTTGTAGGTTATGCTTCAGCATAACAAAAAGCGTTGCAGGCAAACGTGTTATGCCGAAGCATAACCTACGCGTATACCGCCAGTTCACGTCGGTCGGGGCTTTAGTAGTCGTACCAGAGACCCCAGCCGATCTCCTCCTCAAAGTTGTAATAGAACTGGTAATGGTCGCTCATACCGTTGAAATACTGCATGCCGGTGCGAACAAGGTGTCCGTCCCGGCCTCGCCATTGCCAGCCGGTCTGCACGCTCAGATTGCCGCTGAAGTTGTTCTCCTGACGGAGATGGGCATTGATAGCGAAGAAGGGCGCGCCGGCGATGCCGGTCGGCTCGGGTGAACTGAAATCGGCGCCGAACTGAAACTCCCAGGGTCTCGCGCCGCCGTCTTCACGGAACGCCCATCCCACTTCTCCGTAGAGCCGTAAACTCGGGTTCAGGTAGACCGCCGCACCGGCGATCAACGAGTCGCGCACGTAGTTGATTCGCGGAAACGTCGGAAATCTCAGGAGATACTCGTCGCCGATGTGAGAGCTTAGGTGGTAATAGCCGAACTTCGTTTCAACCGGCCCCTGACGAGTCGTCGATAGCAGGCCGCCGCGGTAATCGCAATCGACGAGATCCTCCTCGTGCTCCAGGTCGAGCCGAGGGAAAGCGGCGCCTTCAACGTCGAGCTGCCAACCTTGCGGCCAGAGGCTGTTGTCGGTGCCGTAGCGGAGGATGCCCACGCGGCCGCCGACTGTCGCCTGCCAGTACCATCCGTGTGTGCGCTCATGCGACAACTCGGATTCCATGCGTGGCTCGCGCTCGCCCGCCAGATACGACTTGTACATCAGACCGGTTGGCGCAAACTGCCACGACATGGGCTCATCGCTGCTCAACAGACGCTCCGCCTGCGAATCCGGCGCGGCGGAAAGCGAGGCGGTCATGGCTTCCGGGCTGCCATACGGCTTGTAGATCGGGCCGGGTTCCACGGCCCCCGAATTGCCACCGGGCAACACGCCGGGCATGGCCGGGTCTGTTGAGGCGGCCGGCGCTGCCGCGGGATAGGACGTGGAAGGATACGGTGTGGAAGGATACGGCAGCGCCGATTCATAGACCGGCATCTGCTGAGGAGGTTGTGAGGTCATCGCCGGCGGGTCGCCCGCCATTTGGGCGAAACTCGGCGACCCCAGTATCCCTCCCAAGATCAGTCCGACCAACAGGAAACCGGGAAAATCGCGACGGAAAGACATGTTGAAATCCTCCGACCAAAGTCGCAAGAAGAGGGCCAAGAGTATAGCGATTTCCTTGCCGTCGGGGCAGATCGGTTTTTTGGCGACGCAACTAATTGCGAAGCAACGGGTTGCGCCACAATCGCGAGGTTTTGCGGGAGGAAACCGACGGATCGCTACAGCTTCCGGTACTTGATTAGCGCACTGCCCGGCTGCTGGCCAATTTCGATGCCAAGGCCCCGGTTCAGAAGTTCCTGCCCCAATAGCGTTTTTGGCTTGCCGAGGTCAAGGTTCGTAACCTCATATTGCGCCGCTGGATCGAGGCCGTGTAGCTTGAGCCGGGCCGACTCGTAGATGCAGTCCATGCGGCGGAAGACCTGCACCACGCCGTCGCCTTGCTCGGGCCGATCGAACTGCCAGGCCATCCAACAGTCATCCGTCAGGCTGTACGGCGTCAGGGGATAGTAATCGCCCAGAAGGCAGTCGGCCACCTGACGCCACTGAGCCACCAAGCGACGATACAGATCCCAGTCGATCCCGCCCTTTCGCACGTCGACGCAAACGCAGAACGAAGGGCAGATATGGCTGCGCACGCAGTAGACATAGTGTTGCGGCGTATAGTAGACCCCTTGCCCGTAGAACGGAATCCACTTCGAGAGGCCGTAGGTTTGACATTGATTTCCCAAGGCGTAGGCCGGGTTGCCGTCGAATGCCTGGTAATCGCTTCGCAACAGCGGCACGGCGCGGCGAAGCGTCTCGATGTCGTTGCGTCGGCCGCCGGAAGCGCAACTGTCGATCAACATGCCCGGATGCCGCTGCTGTAAGGCGTCCCAATAGGCCAAGTAGCCCTGCACGTGCAAATTCTCGGTGATTCCCTGCCGGTCGGGGGCGTCGTTGTTGCGCCAATAGTCGAGCGGGCTCATATTGAAATCCTGGCGATACAGATCGATGCCCTGTATGCTCAACAACTGATCGACGTGGTTGATGAGCCAGTTCCGCGCCGCCGGATTGCCCAAGTTCAGCAGCGTGCCGCCGAGCAGCCACTCGGGATGGTTCTTCGCCAGCCAGGAACCGGCCGTGGCGCGCTCCGGCTCAAACCAGACGATTAGCTTTGCGTTTTTCAAATGAACGCAATCGCTGACCGCCTTGATTCCGTGCGGGAATCGCTGTGGATCGACCTCCCACGTGCCCGTTTCCGGCCAGGACCCGCAGGGATACCAACCGGCGTCCATCCACCAGTAGTCGAGCTTGATGTTTTCCTTCGTCAAAGCGTCGATAAACTGCTTCTCGCTGGCCTCGCTGACTTTCAGACCCTCGAAGAAGCCGCCGCTGCAGAAGCAGTACATCGGGCGAAGCGGCTTGCCGCCGGGCCGCGGCATGTTGCAGGCAAGCATCCAACGTCGCCATAGGTTTTGCGACCGATCGACGTCGGCTCCCTTCCAGAACATCAAGACGACAAGCGGGGTCCGGATTTCCTCGCCCGGTTGCAGGCAGAGGTGCGTCAACTGTTGCCCGGCCGTCACGCGCAAGCCGTCGGCGGCGTCGTGGGCAAACGTGGCCGACCATTGCCCCGGCCAACCGATGGCCAGAATCACGCCCCCGCCCGGCGCCGTGAGGTTGAAATAGGGAAAGGCCATTTCCGTAGGTCTGCCGGCCGGCGGCGCGATCGTCTTGCTTGTGTTCTGACCCAGCGTGTTCTCATAGGGCTGGTAGCTGTTGGGGCTACAGTCGTCGCCTCGAACGCCGCGGAGAACAAACTCGCTCTCCTTTGCTCGTTTCATGCGGACATCGAGTGCTTGGATGCCCTCCAGAAGCGGTGTCTTGGCGACACCGGTGTCCCGAAAATAGCCGGTCCACTCGACCACGGGAAAGTCGGCGTACTCGACCGACACGCATCGCACCTCCAGACCGGTCTGCGGATCGGTCCAAGTCCAAGTGCGCTCGATGCGTCCGCCGTCGAGTTTCCTGGTGACAGTCTTCTTTGGCCACTTGGCCAGCAGATCGGCAGAGGCTTTTTCGTCATAGACAAACGATACCGGCGGATTTCCTTCGACGAGTCGTTGGTTGACCCATTTGTCTCTCTGCTGGAACTCGGCGGGCTGCGGCGCGGGGGCAGCCCAACTGACGCAGGTTGCAAAAGCAATCAAGAGCGTCGCTGCGACCGTTTGGCCAAGAAAACGAAGAAAGCGGTCGTTCATAACATTTTTCAGTTCTGCTTCTCAGGTCAACGCACAACGCAACCAGCCTAAGAGGTTCTAACAAAACCAGTATTTCCTGATCTGTCCAATGTTGCTAAACTCTCGGGCTAACCTGGTCAACCAACAGATATGTCAGGGAGGATATTATGGCCAAGCCACTGCTGCCCGATGCGCTTTGGGAGCGAATCAAGCCTTTGCTGCCGCGCGAACGCGGCAAGCCGAAAGGAGGCCGACCGCGAGTTTCCGATCGTGCGGCGCTCACGGGGATTCTCTTCGTATTGAAAACGGGTTGTCCGTGGGAATATCTTCCGCAGGAGTTGGGCTGCGGATGCGGCATGACGTGCTGGCGACGACTCCGCGACTGGCACGTGGCTGGTGTCTGGAAGCGGATATGGAAGCTACTTTTGGACGAATTGGGATTGGCAGGCCAAATCGACTGGTCAACATCCGCGATCGACAGTTGCTCCGTGCGAGCAGTTTTTGGGGGGCAAAAACGGGCCCAAATCCCACGGATCGAGGCAAGAATGGCTCGAAGCGTCATCTGATGGTGGACGGCAGCGGCACGCCTCTGGCCATTACCCACACCGGCGCGAATTGCCACGATTCGGAGATGGCTATTCCTTTGGTTGACGCAGTTCCACCGATCAAGCAACCTCGCGGCGCACCGCGAAGCGTCCCGATGAACTGCTCGCGGATCGAGCCTATGATGCGGAAGCCAAGATTCGTAAACCCCTGCGCAAGCGGAGAATCAAGCCGCTGGTTGCTCACCGCAACACCGAGCACGGCAGCGGCCTGGGCAAATTCCGCTACGTCGTTGAAGCCTGCTTCGATTGGCTCTTCAACTGGCGTCGTCTGCGGGTGCGTTACGAGAAACGACCGGACATTCACGATGCGTTCCTAATCATCGGTTGTGCCATGATCTGCTGGAACCGCGTACTGGAGTTTTGTTAGAACCTCTAATATACTTGCTGAACTGTGCTCTGAAAAGCAGACCAATCGCGCATCCGCTGGGACGCACTCACCGACGCCGCGTGCGGATACTAGGGAACAGGATTTGGAAAGGGAGGGCTGCGAAAATGCTACCAACACTCACGCCGCATTTCCGCCAGCATCGGGCAACGTAAAATAGAACGTCGTGCCTTCCTCGACGCTCGATTCAACCCAAATCCTTCCGCCATGACGCTCAACGATCTTCCTGCAGATCGCCAAGCCAACGCCTGAGCCCGGATATTTCTTCTGGCCATGCAATCGCTCAAAGACCTCGAAGATGCGCTCATACTGATCGGGTGGGATGCCGATACCGTTGTCCTTGACCCACAGCACCCATTGGTCGCTCTGACGCTTAGCGCCAACGTGAATCTCCGGCGGCACGTCGTCATGGCTGAACTTCACGGCATTGCCGATCAAGTTCTGGAAGAGCTGCGCCAGTTGCGCGGCGTCCGCCATGACGACGGGCAACGGGTCATGCGTGATTTTGGCGTTCTGCTTTGAGATGCTCGTTTGAAGATTAGTCAGAGCATTCTCTAGCGCTTGTCCGCAAGGCGTCGGCTCGGGTTGTTTGCCATGAGTCCCCACGCGGGAATACGCCAGGAGATCCTGGACTAACTGGGACATCCGACTTACACCGTTTAAGGCGAAGTCGATGAACTTATCCGCCTCGTCGTCGAGTTTTCCCCGGTATCGGTCCCGAAGCAACGTCACAAAACCTCCTACCGTCCGCAGCGGCTCCTGGAGATCATGGCTGGCAATGCAGGCGAACTGCTCCAAGTCCTGATTGGAGCGTTTCAGTTCCTCGGACGCTCGCTTCAACGACTCCTGTGCCTCCTTGCGATCAGCGATCTCCTTCTCCATGGCACGGTTGACATCTGCGAGTTGAGCGACCGCGGCTTCGACTCGGCGTCGGCCCGCCTTCAGTGATTCAGTCAAGTTTGCCGTGACGAAACCAAAAATCACGTATAACAGCAGGCTGACCCAATGCTCCAGATCATAAGCGACCCAGTCAAAGAGTATAATTGACCCACGGGGCTCGATGAAGAAGTAGTCCGCCGCCGCCGCGCCGAGAATCACGGCCAACGCGGTCGCGCCGAGGCCGCCAAACCAGGCGGTAAAAATGAGGGCCAAAAAATAGGTGACATAGGGAGAGCGGTCGCACAGGATTGGGTCGAGCGCCAAACGCGCCAGCGTTGCCGCAACGACAGCAAGGACCGCACTACCGTAGCGCAGACAGAAATCCCTTTTTCGCTCCGTTTCTTCCATGTGCACGCAGCGCTCCGCAATAGGGCGTCGTTTACGGCATTAGCCATTCTCCTGCCACGATTCAAACGTACAGATAACCCAACTCCTGTTCGACGATACGTAGGAGTTCCGCCGGATCAACGGGTTTCGCAAGGACGTGATCCGCCCCGGCATCTATGGCGGGGTACACCGTATCAATCGTGGGGAAGCCCGTGAGAAAAACCCCTCGAACGCCAGGCTGTAATTCACGGATTCGCCGACACAGTTCCGCCCCATTCATGCCTGGCATGCGGTAATCGAGGATGACTACGTCATACGCTTGCTGTTCGACCAGCGCCAACGACGATGGTCCATCCTCAGCAGTATCTACTCGCCAGCTTCTTGACGAGAGAATCTCCGTCACGTAGGCACGGCTCGCTTCGTCGTCGTCAACGACCAGAATGCTGATGCTTTTGGCTTCCATTGGCACAACCTTTGCTGAAACGTCATGGTGATAAGCTACCGCCCGTCGTGAACGACCTCCTCCATAACCATTATAACCCCCCGCGCACCCGATAGTTCTGACGGCAAACCCGATTTCTGCTTTATTCGAGGGCATTTCCGCCGACTACCCTTCCGCCCTTCCATGCCACGTCGTCTTGCAGACCATTGAAACGACCAATTTTGTCCAGTTCTTCAACTGTCCATGAGCGTCTTCGCAATAAGATAAGTCCTCCATCCAAGCCACACAAGGCGGCATTGCCGCCACACGGACCCACAAACGATAACGCGAGGCGTCCACCGTAGGCTTGTATTGCCCCCCCCGGCGTGAGTCTCTTGCGGCAGGCATCTCCGCGCGTTACCCTATGGGATTCTTCACGGTCGAAACGGTCCGCAAGGGCACGATACCGGAACATCAGCAGCACTTTCATTTCTTTGTGAGGAGACACCCCCGTGGAAAACAGACGCTTCGTCACTGTCGACGGCAATGAGGCAACCGCCAACGTTGCCCATCTATGCAACGAGGTCATGGCGATTTATCCGATTACGCCCTCGTCGGGCTTGGGCGAATTGACCGACGCCTGGGCCGCCGCCGGACGCAAGAACATCTTCGGCACCGTGCCCGACGTGATTGAAATGCAGAGCGAAGCGGGGGCCGCCGGCTCGGTCCACGGCTCGTTGCAGGCCGGGGCGCTGACCACCACCTTTACGGCCTCGCAGGGCTTGCTGCTGATGATTCCGAACATGTTCAAGATCGCCGGCGAATTGACCGCGACGGTCTTCCACGTGACCGCCCGGACCGTAGCCACCCACGCCTTGTCGATTTTCGGCGACCACGGCGACGTGATGGCCTGCCGCTCGACCGGCTGGGCCCTGATCTCGTCGGCCTCGGTGCAAGAGTCGCAAGACATGGCGATGATCGCCCACAGCGCGACGCTCGAAGCCCGCGTGCCCTTCCTCCACTTCTACGACGGCTTCCGCATTTCGCACGAGGTGAACAAGATCGAGCAGATCACCGAGGACGACTGCCGGGCGATGATCGACATGGAGCTTGTCGCGGCCCATCGCAACCGGGCGCTTTCGCCCGAGCGGCCGAAGCTCCGCGGCACGGCCCAGAACCCCGACGTCTTCTTCCAGGCCCGCGAGGCGTGCAATACCTACTATGCCAAGTGCGCCGGCATCGTGCAGAAGCACATGGACAAGTTCGCCAAAGCTCGTCGGCCGGCAGTATCACCTGTTCGACTACATCGGCGCTCCCGACGCCGAGCGCGTGATCGTCGTCATGGGCTCGGGGGCGGGCGTAGTCGAGGAGACGGTCGACAAGCTGGTTGCCGAGGGCCAGAAAATCGGCATGGTGGTTGTCCGGCTGTTTCGCCCCTGGGATTCGTGCGCCATGGTCGCGGCGTTGCCGAAGACGGTCAAGCGGATCGCCGTGCTCGATCGCACGAAAGAGCCCGGCGCCGCCGGCGAACCGCTGTATCAGGACGTGGTCACGGCCCTGGTCCAGTGTTGGACGGCAAAATTCTCCCCTCTCCCTCTGGGAGAGGGGCAGGGGGTTAGGGCTGCGGTCTTCGCGGGGGAAGGCCCTCACCCTAGCCCTCTCCCAAAGGGAGAGGGGACCGCGTCTGCGCTGCCGAAGGTCATTGGCGGCCGTTACGGCCTGTCGTCGAAGGAGTTTACCCCCGCGATGGTCGCCGGCGTTTACGACGAGTTGGCCAAGCCGCAGCCGAAGCACGAGTTCGTCGTCGGCATCGTCGATGACGTGACGAAGCTGAGCCTCGATTACGATCCCAACTTCTCGACCGAGAAAGACGACGTGCTTCGCGCGATGTTTTTCGGCCTCGGCAGCGACGGCACGGTGAGTGCCAACCGCAACTCGGTGAAGATCATCGGCGAAAACACGCCGCTGCACGCCCAGGGCTACTTCGTGTACGATTCGCGCAAGGCCGGCTCGGTCACGACCTCGCACGTCCGCTTCAGCCCGCGGCCGATCAAGGGTTCGTACCTGGTGCACAAGGCCAACTTTGTCGCCTGCCACCAGCCGCAGTTCCTCGATCGGATCGACATGCTATCGATGGCCGAGCCGGGGGCGACGTTCCTCTTGAACAGCCCCTATCCGCTCGATCAGGTCTGGGATCATCTGCCGATCGAAGTGCAGCGGCAGATCATCGACAAGAAGCTGAAGTTCTACGCGATCGACGCCTACCACGTGGCTCGCGAGACGCAGATGGGCGTCCGCATCAACACGATCATGCAGACCTGCTTCTTCAAGCTGGCCGGCGTGATTCCCCCCGACGACGCGATCGCACGGATCAAGGACGCGATCAAGAAGACCTACGGGAAGAAGGGCGGCGAAAAGGTCATCCAGCAGAACAACGCGGCGGTTGATGCCGCATTGGCCGCCCTGCATGAAGTGAAATATCCGCAACAGGCGACCTCGAAGGTGAAGATGGTGCCGCCGGTTCCGGCCCACGCCCCGGCGTTCGTCAAGGACGTGCTGGGCGTGATGATCGCCAATCGCGGCGACGATCTGCCCGTCAGCGCCATGCCCTGCGACGGCACCTTCCCCACCGGCACGACGCAGTACGAAAAACGCAGCATCGCCCAGGACATTCCGATCTGGGATCCGAACATCTGCACGCAATGCGGGCTCTGCTCGCTGGGTTGCCCCCATGCCACGATCCGCATGAAGGCGGTCGATCCGGCGTTGCTGGCCGGCGCGCCGGCGACGTTCCAGCTCGACCGATTACAAGGGCAAGGAGTTCCCCGGCTGGAAGTTCATCGTTCAAGTTGCCCCGGACGATTGCACCGGCTGCGGCCTGTGCGTCGCCGTCTGCCCGGCCAAGGACAAGGAGAAGGTCAAGCACAAGGCGATCGACATGGAGCCGCTCTTGCAGCATCACGAGGAACGGGCGAATTTCGACTTTTTCCTCTCCCTGCCCGACGTCGATCGCTCGGCGGTCAAGGCCGACACGATCAAGGGCTCGCAGCTCTTGCAGCCGCTGTTCGAGTACTCGGGCGCCTGCGCCGGCTGCGGCGAAACGCCCTACGTCAAGCTGCTTACGCAGTTCTTCGGCGACCGCATGTTGATCGGCAACGCGACCGGCTGCTCGTCGATCTACGGCGGCAATCTGCCCTGCACGCCCTACTCGCAAAACCACGAAGGCCGCGGGCCGGCCTGGTCGAACTCGCTGTTCGAGGACTGCGCCGAGTTCGGACTCGGCTTCCGCCTGGCCGTCGATCAGCAGGCGGGCTACGCCAAGGAGTTGCTCGGGCGGCTGTCGTCTCAATTGGGCGACGAACTGGTCGGCGCCCTGATGAACAACATGCAAGAAACCGAGGCCGAGCTTGCCGCGCAGCGGGCCAGTGTGGCCCAGTTGAACAAGCGATTGGCCGCCATCGGCAACGCCGACGCGAAGGCCCTGCTGGCTTCGTCCGATTATCTGATCCGCAAGAGCGTGTGGAGCTTCGGCGGCGACGGCTGGGCCTACGACATCGGCTTCGGCGGCCTCGACCACGTCTTCGCCCTGGGACGCGACGTCAACATCCTCGTGCTCGACACGGAAGTCTACTCGAACACCGGCGGCCAGGCCTCGAAATCGACTTTCCGCGGGGCGGTAGCCAAGTTCGCCGCCGGCGGAAAGCCCGGCCGCAAAAAGGACCTGGGCATGATCGCCATGTCGTACGGCAACGTCTTCGTCGGCTCGATCTCGCTAGGCGCCAATCCGATGCACGCCATCCGCACCATCCGCGCCGCCGAGTCGTACCGCGGCACCTCGCTTTTGATCTGCTTCTCGCACTGCATCAACTGGGGCATCAACATGGTGCAAGGCATGGAGATTCAGAAGCAGGCGGTCGCCTGCGGCTACTGGCCGCTGTACAGTTTCGATCCGCGCGACGAGGCCCATCCCTTCAAGCTGGCCAGCAAGAAGCCCGAGGGCGCGTTCAAGGACTTCGCCTTGAAGGAGGCCCGCTTCGGCATTTTGGCCCGCTCGAAGCCGGCGGAATCGGCCCGGTTGCTCGAGCTCGGCCAGCAGGACATCGACAGCCGCTATCAATTCTACGAGCAATTGGCCGCCGTCGACCGCGCCGTGGCGGCCGAGGCGCTCGCGGCCGTCGCCGGCAACGGAGACGGCTAACCGCGCGACACGGCTAGAATGTCGGGTGGCGTAGGACGGATTTCCGAGTCCGTCCCGAGAAACTGGACGGATTTGGAAATCCGTCTACGCGGCATCGCAAGCGACAATCCTTGCATCGGGGTGGCGTTGCAGCGTCACCCCGATTCTTTGCGCATCGCGTGCTCCTCCGCCCCAGTGGACGAGAATCGCAAGTCTGCTACAATTCCGGCGATATGGCGTCACCGGACGTCAACGCAAGACCAAGGAGACAGAATCAACATGGCCGAAAACGGTGCCATCCGCGTCTTGACGATCAACAGCGGCTCGTCCAGCCTGAAATGGTCGCTCTACCACATGGGCCCGACGGAGACGCGGATGCTTTCGGGCAGTCTCGAACGAATCGGGCTGCGCGGCGGCGCGTGGCATGTCCGCGATGCCGACGGCAAGACGCTGGTCGACGAGGGCCGCGAGTTTCCCGACCACGACGCCGCCCTAAAAACGCTGCTCGATTGGCTCGAACAGCGATTCCCCGGCCGGCCGGTCGATGCCGTCGGCCATCGCGTCGTACACGGCGGGCCAACCTACACCGAGCCGCACCTGGTTACGTCCGAGCTGCTGGAAACGCTCGAAGAGATCGTCCGCCTCGCCCCCGAGCATCTGCCGCACGAGTTGAAGGCGATCGACACGATCCGGCGGCTGTTTCCCGCGATGAAGCAGGTCGCCTGTTTTGATACCGCCTTTCATCGGCACATGCCCGAGGTCGCCCAGCGCATCCCCATGCCGCGAAGCCTCTGGCACGAAGGAGTTTTGCGATACGGTTTTCACGGGCTTTCCTATGAATACATCATCTCGAAGCTGCGGGAGATCGCCGGCGAGCAAGCCGCCAACGGCCGCGTGCTGATCGCCCATCTCGGCAACGGCGCGAGCATGGCCGCCGTTCGCGAGGGCAAGGGCATCGACACGACCATGGGCCTCACGCCCGCCGGCGGACTGATGATGGGCACCCGCTCCGGCGACCTCGATCCCGGCATCATCGTCTACCTGCTCCAAGAAAAAGGCCGCAGCCCTTCGACTATCGATTATCTTGTGAACCAGCGATCCGGCCTGATCGGCGTTTCCGGCAGCAGTTCCGACATGCGCGATCTGCTCAGTCGCGAGGCGTCCGACCCACACGCCGCCCAGGCCGTCGAAATGTTTTGCTACCAGGCGCGGAAATTCGTCGCCGCGATGGCCGCCACGCTCGGCGGGCTCGATACGTTCGTCTTCACCGCCGGCGTCGGCACGAATGCCCCCGAAGTCCGCGGGCGGATTTGCACCGGCCTGGAGTTCATGGGCATTCACCTCGACCCCGCCCGCAACGAGGCCAACGCCGCCATAATAAGCACCGATAATAGCCCAGTCAGCGTCCGCGTGATGAAAACCGATGAGGAATTGACCATCGCTCGGCATACCTTCAGACTGCTCGACGGCCAACGAGATTCATCGCCAAGCAGGCGAGCAGTTGAATGAGGTCGGTGTAAGGAGGAAAAAAGGGAAATTCATCAGAACCAAGACTCGCCGTAATCTGATTCATATAGCCAAACACTATCTTCCCTTCTTCCTCCTTTCCCCTTTTTCCTTCTTACACAACCAAGCAACGAATCACCAATAGAACGCCCTTTCGCCAATCAAGGTATTTAAAGGAGCTTGTGTCATGGATCAGCCACTCTCCCCCGACCTGCTGCGAAAAATGGACGCCTACTGGCGGGCCGCCAACTATCTGTCGGTCGGCCAGATCTATCTGTACGACAATCCGCTGTTGAAGGAGCCGCTGCGGCACGAACACATCAAGCCGCGGCTGCTGGGCCACTGGGGCACCACGCCGGGCTTGAACTTCCTCTACGTCCACCTCAACCGCGCGATCAAGCAGTACGATCTCAACGCCATCTATATCGCCGGCCCCGGCCACGGCGGGCCGGCATTGGTGGCCAACACCTATCTCGAAGGAACCTATAGCGAACTCTACCCGCAAGTCTCGCAAGACGAGAAGGGGATGAAGCGGCTCTTCACGCAGTTCTCGTTTCCCGGCGGCATCCCCAGCCACGTCGCCCCCGAAACGCCCGGCTCGATCCACGAAGGGGGCGAACTCGGCTATTCGATCTCCCACGCCTACGGCGCCGCGTTCGACAACCCCGATCTCTTTGTGGCGTGCGTCGTCGGCGACGGCGAGGCCGAAACCGGGCCGCTGGCCACAAGCTGGCACTCGAACAAGTTCCTCAATCCCGTCCACGACGGCGCCGTGCTGCCGATCCTGCATCTAAACGGCTACAAAATCGCCGGCCCGACGGTTCTGGCGCGGATCAGCCACGAGGAACTCGAAGAGCTTTTCCAAGGCTACGGCTACACGCCCTATTTCGTCGAAGGCGACGATCCCGACACGATGCACCAGTTGATGGCCGCCACGCTCGACAAAATCATCGCCGAAATCCGCTGGATTCAGGCCGACGCCCGCTCGAACGGCTTCACCAGTCGCCCCCGCTGGCCGATGATCGTCTTCCGCTCGCCGAAGGGCTGGACCGGCCCGAAGGTCGTCGATGGCCTGCCGACCGAAGGCACGTTCCGCTCGCACCAGGTGCCGATGGGCGACATGGACAAGCCCGAGCACATCAAAATCCTCGAAGACTGGATGCGGAGCTACCGGCCGGAGGAATTGTTCGACGCCGACGGCCGGCTGCGGCCGGAATTGGCCGAATTGGCCCCGAAGGGCAATCGCCGCATGGGCGCCAATCCGCACGCCAACGGCGGGCTGCTCCTACGCGAGTTGATGCTGCCCGACTTCCGCGATTACGCCGTCGACGTCCCTTCGCCCGGCGCAGTGAAGGCCGAGGCAACCCGCGTTCAAGGGCAGTTCCTCCGCGACGTGATCAAGCTGAACGCCGACGCCCGAAACTTCCGCATCTTCAGCCCCGACGAAACGAACTCGAACCGCTGGGGAGCGGTCTTCGAGGTCACCAATCGGCAATTCACCGGCGAGATCATCCCCGGCGACGACCACCTCGCCCCCGACGGCCGCGTGATGGAAATGCTCAGCGAGCACCAGTGCCAGGGCTGGCTCGAAGGCTACCTGCTCACCGGCCGCCACGGCTTCTTCTCCTGCTACGAGGCGTTCATCCACATCATCGATTCGATGTTCAACCAGCACGCGAAGTGGCTCAAAGTGACGCGCCACATCCCCTGGCGGCGGCCGATCGCGTCGTTGAACTACCTGCTTACGTCGCACGTCTGGCGGCAGGACCACAACGGGTTCAGCCATCAAGACCCCGGCTTCATCGACCACGTGGTGAATAAGAAGGCCGAAGTGATTCGCGTCTACCTGCCGCCCGACGCCAACACGCTGCTGAGCGTGACCGACCACTGCCTCCGCAGCCGCAACTACGTCAACGTGATCGTGGCCGGCAAGCAGCCCGAGCACCAGTGGCTCGACATGGAGCAGGCGATCCAGCACTGCACCTCCGGCATCGGCATCTGGGAATGGGCGAGCAACGACAAGGGCGCCGAGCCCGACGTGGTGATGGCCTGCTGCGGCGACGTGCCGACGGTCGAAACGCTGGCCGCGGTCGATATTCTCCGCCGCGAGTTGCCCGATCTGAAGATTCGCGTCATCAACGTCGTCGATCTGATGCGACTTGAGCCGCCCGGCGAGCATCCGCACGGCCTGGCGAACGCCGATTTCGACGAGCTGTTCACCACCGACAAGCCGATCATCTTCGCCTTCCACGGCTACCCCTGGCTGATCCATCGCCTCGCCTATCGCCGCACGAACCACAAGAACCTCCACGTCCGCGGCTACAAGGAGGAGGGCACGACCACCACGCCGTTCGACATGGCGGTGCTCAACGACCTCGATCGTTTCCACCTCGTCGGCGACGTAATCGACCGCGTCCCCGGTCTCGGCGCCAAAGCCGCCTACCTGAAGCAAGCGCTCCGCGACAAGCTGATCGAGCACAAGCAGTACATCACCAAGTACGGCGAGGACATGCCGGAGATTCGGGATTGGAAGTGGGGCGGGAATGGGCAAGGATAAAGAGTCCCCATAGGAAACTCGTTCTTCGCGTAAGGCGGGACAGGGAACACTGATTGTCGCTGATCGACACTAATCGCCTGGATTAGTGAGAATCAGTGATGATCCCTCTTGGCCTTACTTTGCCGCCGGTCAGCGGGTCGCGCCGTCGGCTGGGGACTGTCCCGATTTTTGTCTCGGCAAAAATGGGACTGTCCCCTTGGACGGCACAAGCGGCCATGCCACATAGCTTCCAGCCCCCAGCCGTTGCAGCCGGACTTGGGCCATTCTCATTAAGCGGGTTTACGAGATCGACCCGTTGGCCTGTCCACATTGTGGCGGCGCGATGAAGGTGATCGCCTTTCTTGAGCCGCCGCAGGGCGCGGTGATCGAGAAGATTCTCCGCCACAACGGGCTGTGGAATCCCTCGACGACGCCGCGCCCGCCGCCGGCCGTCGAACTGGGGACCGCCTGAAATTCTCGCCTGTCACGCCCAGCGCGGCCGCGAAAATGGGTCTGTCCCCTTCGGACCCCTGGCCCGAGGCGGGGTTCGCCGACGGTCCGTCGGAGTCGTTCGACGACTGCGACACGCCGGCCAACTGGCATGTGGACCTTGACCCGCTCGAGCCCTCCTTCTGACACACGCCGCACACGCGGAGCGCTTCCGCTCCGCGCACGCCGCGGGATTTGCCTATCCAGTGCGGCCAAAACGGCCATGCAAGACCCTTCCACGAGGTTCCACCTGCTCCCAACAGTACCCGTCAAGGGGCTGGGCGTGGGGGTCGGCTATAGCCGACCCCCACGCCCAGCCCCTTGAGACACACCACTCCCCTATGGTAGAATCAGCCGTGTTGTAGTAGAGAAATCAAATTTCCTATCACTTATCACTCTACAGAGCACTTCCGACGGATTCTTGGCGATTTGAATGACGAGGTGGCGTTCACATCTCGGACCGGAAGGGGCGGGGACATCTGGCGAACGACGGTGTGACGGGGTGGGGGCCGAAAAACGAAGGCATCTTGACACTCTGGAACCACCCGTTAGATTGAAGGGAACGTGGCAATGTTCTCGGCATCCGGGGAAACGGACGGTTCTTTAAGCGTACGAATGGTGCCGACGATGCCAGAAATGGAAAAGAGGCAACAACGCGTTGACGAACTTCGCCAAATGGGAGATGCCCATCCAGACACCGTGAGAGTTGGCGATAAGAGGTGGGGAGCAAGCATCATTCCTGTAAGCCTATCTGGGGAAGTCCTGCTTTTTTTGAGGGACAACAAGCAGGAAATCCCCTATCCGAATTGTTGGGATCTTCTAGGTGGAACGGTCGAACCGAACGAGACTCCGCGACAGTGCATCGTACGGGAACTGCTGGAAGAAGTCGAAGTCGAACTTGCTCCCGATAGCCTTAAGCTGTTCAATGCCTATGACATGGCGGACCGACTTGAATGCACGTTTTGGAAACAAGTAGACTTTGATATTCGGACGTTGAAGCTGAACGAAGGGCAACAATTGCAATGGTTTTCTGAGAGCGAAATAGAGGCAATGCCTTCAAACATGATTGCGTTCAGTTTTCGCGATGTCATTCTGGAGTTCTTCCGTTGCCGACCGTGGCGTATGCCCGCTTCGTGTTGACCGCGAACTAAAGTCCTTGGTATCTTGACTGCGCCAGCGTCATCCTTTCATTCGTGTCGAACGCCTGTTCTATCGAAGGAGAATCGCATGAACGATCGTGGCGACATGGCCAAGAAGACCGGTGCCGAAATTGTCACTTCCTATATTGAGTTTGCTGAGAGAATAGTGTCCAAAGCAAGCTCTCGTGACAACTTGTTGTTTTTTCGGGGGCAGGCGAGTGAAGGCTGGCAGCGCGTGCCGAGTATTGCGAGACCGCCCTTCAACAAGATGGCAATCTTCAAGCCAAACCAGCGTGCTAAGTCGCGCGATCAGGCAGAATGGATTCTCTTCATCAGATTTCGAGATATGGCCGCTTCCATAGAGTCTCAATGGATCAGCGCGGTCGAAGATAAGGAGGCGGAATGGCGTCGCGTGATCTTGGCCCAACATCATGGAGTACCGACAAGGCTTCTGGACTGGACCTCTAAGCCGCTAGTCGCGCTCTATTTCGCGGTCAAGGGCGATTCCGTCTACAGCCGCGGTCAACTGAGCGGTCTTCGTTATTGAGCGGTCAATACCGTAAGTCTTTAGCGTGTGGGCTTTGGCAGAGAGGAACCATAGCCCACCCTGCTACAGTTACAGAGCTGGCGATAGTCCTGGTGTCTTCTGGGCACCCGATGTTCATCAACGTGTGACCTTGCAGGGGTCGGTCTTCACGATCCAAGCGACCCAGCAGAACCGGTAAAAGAAGATATTAAGAGGTTCTGACAAAAATCGAGTACGCGGTTCCAGCAGATCATGGCACAACCGATGATTAGGAACGCATCGTGAATGTCCGGTCGTTTCTCGTAACGCACCCGCAGACGACGCCAGTTGAAGAGCCAATCGAAGCAGGTGTCTTGAACCAATTGGAAATGGAAATTCTCCGGTCGCCTGGGTTAGAATCTTCCCCCAGACGAGGAGAATTTCATGAAGCCGGACAACGACGACATTTCGGCACGGACCAGAAGGC
>CAVRAR010000002.1:0-480277 GCA_963719005.1 uncultured Planctomycetia bacterium | reverse complement strand
CAGGACCAGTCAAGGGTTGCTTTACGTTTTGTTTTTTGGATTCACGGGTGTGTTTTCCGGAGAAAGGAGAAGTCCTGGGCGAGAGTGAATGCGACGGTGGATCAGCCTGATATTCGTGGATTGGTTACCTACATGACCTGATTCGTCGCGGGGCTGCCTTCCTCTTTTGCAGTCGCCGACACAACCCGAATCCGGTGGGTCCGGCTTCGTAGCACACCTTCAAGACTTGGCCGTCGTGGACCAACATCTTCAGGGCTTTCTGCAGTCGAACCCCGTCATAGGGGATCGTCTTCCATTTTTCCGCCGGTTTGCGACCTTGATGGGCAACGGCGATCACGATGGAATCCTTATGTACATCCAATCCGACATAAACTACACTCTTACTCATTGGACCAGTCCTCCCATTGTGGCTCTGTGCTAGAAGAAACGCTTCTCCCAGCATAACCCACGTCATATGTGAGCGACTAGTCCAACCATTTTGTCTACCTTGGTGGCAACTGGCGAACTCGTTCGCCGTGAGACGGCGGGGGGTTCCGCACAAAACGCGGCGAACAAGTTCACCGGCTAAACGGTGGAGCGGGAACCGGCATTCCAAAGCGTACAGAATATGCCCACCACCGCCGAACTTCGTCGCGACGCCCTGCAAATCTGGCGGGTGGGCATCGATGCGGTCCTGCCGCGACGTCTCGTGCCGAAGTGCCTCCGCGTCGAAGGGCAATCGCTGCTGATCGGCAACGACGCGATCCCGCTCGGCACGATCCGCCGCATCGCCGTCGTCGGCGGCGGCAAGGCGGGGGCCGACATGGCCGAGGCGGTTGAGGCGTCGCTCGGGCCAAAACTCATAACGGAAAAGCAACTCGCCGGCTGGGTCAACGTGCCGGGTGGGGCAGACATTCCTGTCTGCCAAATGTGCCGACTTCCTGGCAGACAAGAATGTCTGCCCCACCATCGCATCCACCTGCACGCTGCTCGGCCTGCCGGCGTGAACGAGCCCACGGCCGAGGGAGTGGCCGGCTCGATGGAAATCCTCCGATTGGTCGAATCGCTCGGGCCGGACGACCTTTGCCTCTGTTTGATCTCCGGCGGAGGCTCGGCGCTGATGCCGGCCCCGGTCGAAGGCGTCACGCTGGCCGACAAGTTGGCCGTCACGCGGCATCTCAGCGCGGCCGGGGCGAACATCGAGCAACTCAATACGGTGCGAAAGCAGTTGAGCCGCATCAAGGGAGGCGGACTGCTCAGGGCGTGCCGGGCCGGGCGATTGATTTCGCTGATTATCTCCGATGTGCTCGGCGACCCATTGGACATCATCGCGTCGGGCCCGACCGTGCCCGACACGTTGACGCCGCAAGCCGCATTGGAAGTGCTCGAAAGATTCGGCGCACGAGAAGCCGACATTGCCCCGGCGGCGTTCGAGTATCTGGAGCGTGCAAGCGTCGTACGAGAGTCGTTTAGCCGCCGCGTCCACGCGGCGCGGGATCCCGGCGTGGACGCCGAGGCTAAGAGGTTCTAACAAAACTCCAGTACGCGGTTCCAGCAGATCATGGCACAACCGATGATTAGGAACGCATCGTGAATGTCCGGTCGTTTCTCGTAACGCACCCGCAGACGACGCCAGTTGAAGAGCCAATCGAAGCAGGCTTCAACGACGTAGCGGAATTTGCCCAGGCCGCTGCCGTGCTCGGTGTTGCGGTGAGCAACCAGCGGCTTGATTCTCCGCTTGCGCAGGGGTTTACGAATCTTGGCTTCCGCATCATAGGCTCGATCCGCGAGCAGTTCATCGGGACGCTTGCGCGGTGCGCCGCGAGGTTGCTTGATCGGTGGAACTGCGTTGACCAAAGGAATAGCCATCTCCGAATCGTGGCAATTCGCGCCGGTGTGGGTAATGGCCAGAGGCGTGCCGCTGCCGTCCACCATCAGATGACGCTTCGAGCCATTCTTGCCTCGATCCGTGGGATTTGGGCCCGTTTTTGCCCCCCAAAAACTGCTCGCACGGAGCAACTGTCGATCGCGGATGTTGACCAGTCGATTTGGCCTGCCAATCCCAATTCGTCCAAAAGTAGCTTCCATATCCGCTTCCAGACACCAGCCACGTGCCAGTCGCGGAGTCGTCGCCAGCACGTCATGCCGCATCCGCAGCCCAACTCCTGCGGAAGATATTCCCACGGACAACCCGTTTTCAATACGAAGAGAATCCCCGTGAGCGCCGCACGATCGGAAACTCGCGGTCGGCCTCCTTTCGGCTTGCCGCGTTCGCGCGGCAGCAAAGGCTTGATTCGCTCCCAAAGCGCATCGGGCAGCAGTGGCTTGGCCATAATATCCTCCCTGACATATCTGTTGGTTGACCAGGTTAGCCCGAGAGTTTAGCAACATTGGACAGATCAGGAAATACTGGTTTTGTTAGAACCTCTAAACGTGAGAATGTCGGAGCGACGCTCGTTCAGAACGTCATCCTCGCCAACAACGCCACCGCCGTCGCTGCCGCCGCGGAAGAAGCCCAGCGGCTCGGCTACTCGGTCGCCTCCGAGAGTGCAGCGCATTCGGAACGCCAAGCCGAGCATGTCGGTCGCGTTCTGGCCGAAAAAGCCCTGGCAATGCGAGCCGCGGTCGGGCCGACCTGCCTGGTTAGCGGCGGCGAGCCGGTGGTGAAGCTGGTGGAATCATCGCGCCGCGGTCTCGGCGGGCGGAACCAGCAGTTGGTGCTGGCCGCTCTGATGCGGTTATTCGACGACGGGGCGGACGGGATCGCGTTGCTTTCCGGCGGCACCGACGGCGAAGACGGCCCGACCGACGCCGCCGGAGCCTTTTTCGACGCCGACGTGTTGGCGACTGCCCGGCAGAGAAATCTCAATCCGGCCGAGTTTCTGCGCGGAACGACGCCTATCGCTTTTTCGAGCCGCTCGGCGCGCTGATTAAGAGGTTCTAACAAAACTCCAGTACGCGGTTCCAGCAGATCATGGCACAACCGATGATTAGGAACGCATCGTGAATGTCCGGTCGTTTCTCGTAACGCACCCGCAGACGACGCCAGTTGAAGAGCCAATCGAAGCAGGCTTCAACGACGTAGCGGAATTTGCCCAGGCCGCTGCCGTGCTCGGTGTTGCGGTGAGCAACCAGCGGCTTGATTCTCCGCTTGCGCAGGGGTTTACGAATCTTGGCTTCCGCATCATAGGCTCGATCCGCGAGCAGTTCATCGGGACGCTTGCGCGGTGCGCCGCGAGGTTGCTTGATCGGTGGAACTGCGTCGAACCAAAGGAATAGCCATCTCCGAATCGTGGCAATTCGCGCCGGTGTGGGTAATGGCCAGAGGCGTGCCGCTGCCGTCCACCATCAGATGACGCTTCGAGCCATTCTTGCCTCGATCCGTGGGATTTGGGCCCGTTTTTGCCCCCCAAAAACTGCTCGCACGGAGCAACTGTCGATCGCGGATGTTGACCAGTCGATTTGGCCTGCCAATCCCAATTCGTCCAAAAGTAGCTTCCATATCCGCTTCCAGACACCAGCCACATGCCAGTCGCGGAGTCGTCGCCAGCACGTCATGCCGCATCCGCAGCCCAACTCCTGCGGAAGATATTCCCACGGACAACCCGTTTTCAATACGAAGAGAATCCCCGTGAGCGCCGCACGATCGGAAACTCGCGGTCGGCCTCCTTTCGGCTTGCCGCGTTCGCGCGGCAGCAAAGGCTTGATTCGCTCCCAAAGCGCATCGGGCAGCAGTGGCTTGGCCATAATATCCTCCCTGACATATCTGTTGGTTGACCAGGTTAGCCCGAGAGTTTAGCAACATTGGACAGATCAGGAAATACTGGTTTTGTTAGAACCTCTAAGACAGGTGCGACGCAGACGAACGTGTGCGACGTGCGCGTGGTGCTCTGCGGTGCGAAACCGCAAGCGGTTAAGATGGCCTAATCCCACCACCACTGGCCTTTGGCCAGCTTGAGCTTCACGCCTTCGCGGGTCTTCGCCACCTTGCCCTTTTTGTCGCCAAGCAGATTGTCGTCCTTCAGCGCTTCGGTGGCCGCGATAGTCACGCCGCCGCCGACGGGCGTCGCCAGCGTACGGCCCTTCCAAATTGCATTGACGGCCGATTCCACCGTCTTGGGAATGCTGTAGACTTCGACGGGGAACTCCTGCTCGCTGCCGAAGAAGGGCATCTTCCAGTCGGCCTTTTCGTAGTAGCCTTGCTCCTGGATATAAGCTGCGGCGATGGCCATGTCGATGAGGTTCCGCAGTTCGGCGTAGACCGGCGATCGCTCGGCCAGATCGGCATACTTCTTCGTGAAATTGATGGTGAACATCTGGCTGGCCTTGCTCTGGCGGCTGGTGGAGGCCCGTCGCTCGCCGTTGGCCATCACAACCTCGTCTTCGCCGACGAGTTTCACGCCGTCGCCGACCAATTCCATCGCCAATTTGTCGTCGCTCTGGCAGACGCATTTATAGTCGGGGACGAAAAACCATCTCTGCAGCGCGCTGCGGCTGATCTCACCGGGCCGGGCATGATCCACATAACTGGCCAGTCTGACCGGCGGCCTCTCCAGACCGATGCCAATCAGTTTCATGCGATAATCGGCCTCGACCATCACCTGGGCGTAGTGACTCTTTGGCGACACGCCGTCGATGGTGACGATCTGGTAACCGAGGCTGCTGCGCACCCCTTCGGCAATGGACTGAATCTCCGCGGCGCTGGGAGGACCGCTAAGGCGAACACTGCCGATGAACTGCCGCAACGCGACCTGGCCCTCCGGGGTCGGATCGATCGAACAGCCGATTACCGAAGTCTTGTCGCCGCTTGGCGGAAACGCCCGCAACGCCACGACGAGGTCCTGCAACTGCACGACCGGCCGGCCGGTGCCGATGCCGACGAGTCGGCCGGAGGCGTCCGACGCCCAACCTTCCGCCGGACCGGCCAGGACAATGTCCTTGCTTTCAGGATAGTAGAAGACGTAGCGGACCCGCTGCAAGCCGGCCAGGTTTCGCATTTCGTCGGTCAGCGTGCCTTGATGATCGAGAATCGCTTGCTCCAAACGATTCAGCGACACCTTCCGCATTTTGCTGTAGGAGGCCAACTTGGGACCGAGGCTTGCCTTGGCCGCGGCAATCCGCTCCCTCATGAGTTGACCGCCGGGATCGCCGAAGGTCTTCACGTGGAGCACGCCCTGGGCGTCGATCGCAATGCCGGCTGCGGTGAGGCCGCTTCCGTTCGGGTTAGGCTGGTTGCTGTTGTTGGTGTTGTTGGTGTTGGTGGTGGTCTGCGCTACCAGCGGCGCGGCAGCCATCAGCAGAATTCCCGCCATCGAGAGCGCAAGGGACCAGAAGCCGAGTCCTCGACAACGCATGGGTCATCTCCATCCAGTTTGCGGGAAGAAATTGTCCGGTACGCTCCCACGCCGCAGCCTCGCAGCCGCGTGTGGGAGCGCGGTTAATGTCACAGATACTTGTATACCATTGATCTTAACTAGGCAACCTGGGCAAGGCAAGCAAATGAATCGGAATCGGCCAAGAAAACGGCAGCACACACCACCCTAAAGAGTGGACGCGGTTACCAACCTATCCATGCGACCTACTCTGGCGGGTTGTAGGGAATACAATGCGATGGAAACCCGCTGCTCGCAAGACCAAGGTGCCCGATCGCCATGAAAGCCATGCTGTTGCGTCGCATTGCTCCAATCGAGTCCGCGCCGCTGGAATCGGCCGACTTACCGACGCCGGAGCCGGGGCCGGGCGAGGTGCGAATCCGCGTCCACTGTTGCGCCATTTGCCGCACCGACCTGCACGTGATCGAGGGCGACCTGCCGCAAGAGAAAATGCCGATCATCCCGGGGCATCAAATCGTCGGGACGGTCGAAAAACTCGGCCCACCGCTTGCGGTTTCGCAAGTTGCTACTCCTCTCCAACTCGGCCAGCGCGTCGGCGTGGCGTGGCTTCGTCACACATGCGGTCGCTGCGGCTTCTGCAGCGGCGGAAAGGAGAACCTTTGCGAGTCGGCCCTTTTCACCGGCTACCACGCCGACGGCGGATATGCGGAATACGCGGTTGCCCCGGCGGCATTTTGCTACGATCTCCCCTCGCCCGCAAGCGGGAGAGGGGCCGGGGATGAGGGCACTGGAAATCTCCCCTCTCCCTTTGGAAGAGGGGCCGGGGGTGAGGGCATCGTCGCCTCCTCGTCGCCGCCCCTCGCCCTAACTCTCTCCCAAACGGAGAGGGGACCAACTGCCTTCAGCGACGTCGAGGCCGCGCCGCTGTTGTGTTCCGGCATCATTGGCTATCGAGCGCTGCGGCGCTGCAATCTCCCGCCCGGCGGCCGACTGGCGCTCTATGGATTCGGCTCCTCGGCGCATGTGGTCATCCAGATAGCGATCCACCGCGGTTGCCAGGTCTACGTCGTCACCCGCGGCGAGAACCACCGCGAATTGGCCCGCCGGATGGGCGCGATTTGGGTGGGCGAAGACGCCGCGCAAATGCCGGTCAAGGTCGATAGCGCGATCATGTTCGCCCCGGCCGGCGAATTGGTGTTGCCGGCGCTGGAAGCGCTCAACAAGGGCGGAACGCTCTCGCTGGCCGGAATCTACATGACGCCGATTCCGCAAATGGATTACCAACGATACGTATTCTACGAGCGCGACATCCATTCGGTCACGTGCAACACGCGCGAAGACGGCCGCGAGTTGTTGGCCGAAGCCGCGGCAATTCCCATCCGCCCGCACACGACCCTCTATCCTCTGGCCGATGCAAATCGAGCCCTTCAAGACCTGAAGAACGACCGGATCAGCGGAACCGGCGTGTTGACGATGAAATAGATGGAGCTAATCCTCCTTTCTCACCACACGGGGAGATCGACCAACGGTGTGCCACTGCTTCGCAGAAGCAGCGTCGGGCGTAACCCGTTGCCCTGGCACTGCTTGTTCCAAGCAGTGGCACACGACGGCGAGAAATGCGGCCTAGCGGTTCCCGGCTATGGGAAGTTGTCTTCCCGTACAAGTGTCCAATGGCGGAATTTCCGCTGTTTTCCGCCGCCAGCCCGTGCTGCCGTCAGCGGGGACGTAAAATTCAACTGACGCGGGCTGCGGAACGAGATAGGTTCAACAATAGGAGGCACGATCATGTTCGGTATGGCAACGGCGGAAGAACTGAAGGTGGGCGATCTGGCCCCCGATTTCAGCTTGCCCGGCAGCGACGGCAAGACGTATAAACTCTCGGATTACCGCGACAAGCAGGCGGTGGTGTTGGCGTGGTTTCCAAGGGCGTTTACGCCCGGCTGCACCACCGAGTGCAAATTGATGGCCCAACACGGTGCAAAGCTCAAGGACTTCGACGTGGCGTATTTCACCGCCAGCGTCGATACGCCGGAGAAGAACAGGGAGTTTGCCCAATCGGTCGGGGCCGACTACCCGATCCTCAGCGACCACGGCGGCGAAGTCGCCCGCGAGTACGGCGTCACCGGCGTGGTGCAGCGTTGGGCAAGCCGGTGGACTTTCTTCATCGGCAAGGACGGTCACATTTTGTTCATCGACAAGGACGTCCATCCCGCGACCCACGCCGACGACGTGGCCGCGAAGCTGGAAGAACTGGGCGTCGCCAAGCGGAAATGAGCAGGTTTTCTGCAAAGCGGCAAGCGGCTTAATCCAGGTGGAACACTTCCTCCATATTCGCCCACCATTCCCCCGCTTGCCGATCGGGCAGCGGTGCCTGGCAGGGCTTGCAGCATTCCCACCATCGCTGCGTCGTCGGATCGGCCGCCATCTTGCCCATGTCGGTGGCAAAGTCCCGGCCGGTGTACTCGAAGTAACTGAAGAGGTAGTAACGGTCCTCGAGCCGCCGCAAGTAGATCGAGTAGTTGCGGATGTTGCACTGCTTGATCATTTTCAACACGTCGGGCCACACCGCGGCGTGAAGCTGCTTGTACTCGTCCAACTTCTCGGCGTTCAGGCCGATCACACTGCCGTATCTTGTCATCGAGGATTCTCCTTCCCGGGTTAAATTGCCGCTTCGGCCACTGGGGTGCCCTCATCGGGCGAGACGGGCTTGCCCTTGTCGCCGAGGTAGTTCCCATACGTGAGCATGACAACCGATGTTACCAGCACCAGGAGGGCAATGCTGATGGCGGCGAGTGTGCGAGGCCGGCAGCCCTTCCACTCGCGAAATACCAACGCCAGAATCGTGCTGAACAACACAATCATAATCATCAGGATGGCCCAACTCGAAAACTCGTAGTCGGCGCCGAGCCGCGCCCGTCCCGGGCCGTAAACGAAAAACTGTCCATACCAGAGTGCGCCGACAAGGATGGCGAGGAGATAGTTTACCGCGAGACTTGCTCGCTCGGGGCCCGGGCGGAGCCGAACCAGCTCGCCCAGCGTCCGATTCTTTCGGGCAAGATAGACGCAGTAGACGAGCGCCGTCAGAAAAGCCCCGGGATTGACAAACAGCGAAGCGACGTTGGTTTTCCAGGCTCCGGCGCCATGCTCTGCGGCGACTTGCATAATCGGCCTGGCCACGTCGTTCAGCCCAATGCCATAGACAGCCGAGAGAACGCCGGCCAGCAACGAGAGCAGCAGGCCCTTGATCAAGGAGAACTCGCCCGGTCCGGACTCCCGCTCTTGCAGTTCGCGTTCCTTGAAGCGCCCTGCGAGTCCGCACAGCGCGATGCCGATCACGCCGACGATCACACCGGCGATCAGCCAACCCGCCCCGGGCTTGGCGAGTTTCTTGCCGAGATCTCCCATCACCAGCGGCGTGACAAACATGCCGAGCACGCCCGACAGGCCGATGGCGATGGCGTAGGTCAGCGAAAAGCCGATATAGCGGATCGCGACATTGAAGGCCGTGCCGCCAATGCCGAACGCTGCTCCCATCAAGAAGCAAAAAAGCATGGGCCATCCGAACGATTCCCGCAGCACCCGCCCAAGGCTCGGAATGGTGCAGATTGCGCCGATGATCGGCCAGAGCAACCAGCACCACGCAGCCTGCGTCAACCAGAACGTCTCCCACGACCAACGCTTGATGTACTTCTGCGGCGCATAGCAGTTCGCCGCGAACAGGGCGGCGACGGCGTGAAGAAAGACTCCAATGACGGCGTTCATGGATTCCCTTTAATTGCTGAAGAAGCCTGCTACAACGGGATGACGGACACTCTAGCGACTATCCGGCAATTTGGCAAGCGAGCAAAGGACGTCCTTTCGCCGTGCCGCCGGCTCGACGCGGAGCCGCTCGATTCGCCCGTCGCGATAAACGCACTCGACCGTCGTCCGCCGCGGGGCATGCAGCTTGAAGTGAACGTCCCAGTTCTTTGGCCACGCCGGCAGCAGCCGGATCGCGTCGCCGTCCGCTTGCAGCAACATCAACTGCGTCGTCTCCAGCAGGTTGCTGCCATGATCCTGGTCGGGCAGCCAGTCGAAGTTCGGTCCCCAGGTGGCGGGCCAACGGTAGGCGGGGTTCGAGTTTGCGCACTTCACCTTGAGGATGCGGGCCGCTTCGTCGGTTAAACCCAACACTGCGGCGCAGTTGCCGTCGTAGCCCCAACCGACGTCGAGATGATTCAGTCGGTGCTCATAGGCAGCGATCGCCTCCTCCAGCCCTGGCTTGCTCAGGCCATAGAGCCGGAAGGGCCAAATCGGGTACAACTCGGGATTCTCACAGTTCGTCCTCTGCTTCGCATACTGTTCGGCAGGGGCAAGCTTGCGGACCTTTTTCCCATTGAACTCCGCTTCCTCGACCGGCACCGCAGGGCAGGCGGCCTTCATCTTGGCGAAAAACTCGCGTTGCCGGGCGGTTGTCAGCCGCTCGGGCAACTCGCAGAGCCGGGTCGTTATATTCTTCAGTCCGGCCGTCGTCGGCGCATCGTTGACCACTCCGGTCCAGTAGGTCTCGACAGCCTGCGTCGGATTGAGCACGATCTTCCCGCTGGCATCTCTCTTGAATCGCGTGTCGAAATACGCCAACACCGATTCGGCCATCGGCAGGAGCTGCTCCTGCAAGAACGTCTCATCCTCGGTATAGTCCCAGCGGTCGAGCATCAAGGCGACCAATTCCGGCCCCTGGTTCCACGCGTAAGCCCAGCAGGGGCAGAGGACGTCTTTCGATTGATGGCCGGCGCGATTCCAGCCGTAGTCTCCGTTCGAGTAGGTGCCCCAGACGGTCATCGTCTCGGGGAAGTAGCAGCCGCGGACGCCGTGATAGATTTGCGCCCTGGCTTCGCACAAGGGGCGGACCGATTCGTACAGGCGGAACAGCGGGTGCATCATCTCGAAGTCGCCGTCGGCCAGCATCGGATGGTACGGCAG
The DNA here is from genome assembly GCA_963719005.1 of uncultured Planctomycetia bacterium. Taxonomy (GTDB): domain Bacteria; phylum Planctomycetota; class Planctomycetia; order Pirellulales; family Thermoguttaceae. The sequence goes on along the minus strand of CAVRAR010000002.1, from coordinate 470,003 downwards.
CCGCACGTTCTGCCACCAGTGGCAGTCGCCCCACGCGCGCCAGTCGGCGTTGAACGGCCGCCCCATGCGTTTCGGCTCGACGGTGAAGATGCTGCCGTTGAACTTGATCGGGTATGTCCCCCGGCCGCCGCACGCTTGCACGTATCGCTGCAAGGCGTAGCCCCGGCTGATCGCAGATACCGCGTCGCCCGGCCGTTGGGCCACGACCTTGCCGTTCAGATAGATTCGCATCGTTCCGCTGGCAGCGTCGGCGGTTGCCGCGACGTGGCGCCATGCGCCGGGTTTGAGCATGCCCGGCGGCGCGGAAAGCGTCACGTCGCCCACGATCAGGCGGAGCGTATCGCCGGGATGAGTGTCAAAGAGAAAACCGTCGCTTCCGCCGGCAGTCATTTTGTCGAAGATACGGCCGGAAGTGGCGGCGTCGGGCCATATCCAGGCTTCAAGCGTGAATCCCCGCGAAAAGTCACACGTTTCATCGGCGATTTCAGAAATGCTGCCCTCCCCGATGTCGATCCGTCCCTTCCTTGGCCGCAGCGGTTTTCTGATCAAGTTGGAGGAGAGCCGTGCGATCTCGGCGGGCGGGAGCACTCGTTCGTAGGCCCCGCCGTTGCCGCGCTTGCCCGAGAAAACGTTCCTTCCTTGCGAATCGTGCCCGATCCGCAGTGGATGCTGCCGGCCGGAAATCGTCAGCCGCTCGTCGCCGCCGACGAAGACCCACGATCGGTTCCAGAACTCTTCCCACCATGCTGTTGTCCGTTCGAGTGATTCCAGGGAATTGACCGCCCCGTTTGAAATCGATTTGCGCGGTTGAGCCACTCCTTTGCCGCAGGCATTTGACCGCACGGCGCCGCCACACTCAGGAAGAACTTCTTGACCGCGCTAAACGTCGCCAGCGAACGTGCGTCAACACGTTTGAATTCCGGCCCGCTCATCCATCCGCCAAAGGTGCGATGCAGCAACGGATCGGTCGCTTTGTCGGCGATCGATTCGAGGTCCTGGAGCTTTATCGTCGCCGGAAACACGGACGTCTCGTTGCGATGATGCCAAGCCACCACATCGCCGATGTCGCCCGGAAACACGTCGGCCGACTCCGCAATCTCGAAAGGCGCGTTGCGCATGGTCCATGACGACTGCAATTCATCGCCGGCCCGCAGAACGTGCCGCGCGGTCCGCCAACTTTCGACCGTCGCCCTGACCGACACCGGCGAAGCGGAGCGACCCAGAACGTGCACGACCGGTTCGTCGGCATCGACAAACACCGTCAGCGTCACCTCGTTTTCGCCTCGGCCGGCCGTGATTTCGCAACGGCCGTGCCGCAGGTCAAGTTCTTGCTTGAACGGCGAACCGGCAACGAACGGATTGGGCGAGAGCGAGACCCGCACCGCACCGACCTTCAGAAGCCGCGATGCCTCGCTATACGAGTCTGTCCGCGAGATATAGAAGTGCAGATCGCCGCCGGCCTCGACCCACAGGTTGATTCCAACCTGACCGTTGCCCAGCGGCATCGAGTCGCCGGCGTCTTTGCCGGGCGTGGTCCAAACGACGTTGCACTGTTCCAGCTCTGCTGCTTGCGGCATTGCCGCGATGGCGGCCGATAAACCGCACCACGACAAAACGCCGATGATTCCCATCAGACGAAGTGCTGCCGTCATCTAATTTCCCCTATGCGCACGCAATCGGCTGGTCGAACTCCCCAAGCCGCAGCGGATACTTCCCGTATTCGCGGACCAACTTGACAATGTAGTCATACGTTTGTCCCGAGACCGCGCTCGACACCGAATGATCCGACTGGAAGATGTACCCGCCGCCGCGTGCGGCGTTCAGCTTGGTCAAGACCTCGCGTCGGATCGCCTCGCGGTCGCCTGATTCCCAAATCTGGATGTTGCTGTTGCCGCAGAAGCCCATGTGGTGGCCGAACCGCCGCCGCAGATCGAGGACATCCATGTTGGCCTTCGCCTCCAGCGGATTCATGGCGTCGATGCCGGTGTCGATGTAGTCCTGGAAGATCGAATTGACGTTGCCGCAGCCGTGGTAGATCACGTCGAGCCCCTTCGAGTGGGCGTAATCGACAATCGCCTTGACCCAGGGCTTGTAATTCTCCCGCCAATAGTCCGGCCGCATGAACGTGCTCTTCTTGTACGCCACGTCGCCCCAGACGACGAAGCCGTCCAGCCACGGTCCGGCCGCGTCGATCGCCGCCTTGGCGCAGTCCAGATAGAACTGCCCAACGCGCCGCAGCACGGCCGCCATTCGCTCTGGCTCCAACGCGATCCACATCATGTGGTTCTGCGGGCCGATCATCCGCGTCATGCACTCCGAGCATTCCGTGATGCTGCCGTAGACCGGGAAGTCGGGCCAGAGCGACTTGACCGTGTCGATCCAGGGGGGCGAGTTCCGCTCGAAACCGTCGCCCACCCCGGCGATCTGATTGTCGCCCGCCGAGAAGTAACGCCGCGGGTCGCGCGGATCGTCGAACTCGGCCGCTTCGAGTTTCTCCAGCGTGTCGGTCTCCCAGCCGATAAACTCCGGCATCGGGCAACGGAACAGTTTCCGCATAATGGCCCCGTAGCCCGTCTTCACCACCACCTCGTCTTGCGTCTCCTTGATCGTCTCGAACGGGCGAATCCACGGGTCCATGTTCGAGACGGTGACGATCCAATCGAGGTCATAGTAGTAATACGGATTGGCGTCGGCCGGCAGTCCGAGCTCCTTTCGCCAGCGTTCCATGAAGCCGCCCCAGAAGAAGTCGCTGACCGGCACGCGATCGGGCTCTTGGTGGCGGAGCGTCTTCTTCATGCGTTCCAGCTTCCGCAGCGTATTTTCCTTGCGTTGCGCTTGGCTGGCCGCGGTCCCGACCGTATCAAACATGCCCATTTGGCGGCTCCTTTAGGTTGAACGGTGGCAGTTCACTGCCCGGAAAGTAGTCGGCACACGCCATGTGCCGTCTTCGGCATCTTCGCAGGCTGGCGATCCCGACGATGCCCTGCGCGAACGCGGTCGGCTACGCCCGCCGCATCGCCTTGTCGGAAATGTCTTTGCGGCACCAGGCCCCGGGCCAGCGAATGCACTTGACCGCGCGATAGGCGTTCAACTTGGCCTTGGCGATGCTATCGCCCAGCGCGGTGACGTTCAGCACGCGGCCGCCGGTTGTCACGACGCCGCCGCTGTCCGAAAGCGCCGTGCCGGCGTGAAACACCTTTACGTCCGGCAGCGAGTCGGCGTCGACCAGGCCGCGAATTGGATGGCCCTTCTTGTAATCGCCCGGATAGCCCTGGCTGGCCATCACGACGCACACCGCGGGACGCGGATCCCATTCCAACGGTCCGATCTGATCGAGCCGGCCCTCGACTGTCGCCTCCAGCACGTCCAACAGGTCGGTCTTCAGCCGCATCAGCAGCGGCTGGCACTCGGGATCGCCGAACCGCACGTTGTATTCGAGCACCTTCGGCCCCTGCTTGGTCATCATCAAGCCGGCATAGAGCACGCCGCGAAACGGCCGCCGCGCCCGCTTCATCGCGTGGACCGTCGGCACCAGGACGTGCTCCTCGATCCAATGCAGCGCCGCGTCATCGACCAGCGGGGCCGGGCAGTACGCGCCCATGCCGCCGGTGTTCGGACCGGTGTCGCCGTCGAACGCCGCCTTGTGGTCCTGGGCGGGCTGAAGCGTGACGATCGTCCGGCCGTCGGTAATCGCCAGCACGCTCGCCTCTTGGCCGTCGAGCCGCTCCTCGATTACCAGCCGGTTGCCGGCCTCGCCGAAGATTTTCTGTCGGGCGATCTGTTCGACGGCCTCCGTCGCCTCGTCGCGACCGGAACAGACCACGACGCCCTTGCCGGCGGCCAGCCCGTCGGCCTTCACTACGACCGGTACGTCTTCGCGATCCTTGAGAAACTTCAGCGCCTCGTCCGCGTCGGCGAAGACCTGGTAGTCGGCCGTGGGCACGTCGGCGTGGCGGAGCAGGTTTTTGCAGAAGACCTTGCTGCCTTCGAGTTCCGCCGCGGCCCGGTGCGGCCCGAACGCCCGCAGGCCCGCCGCCTCGAAGGCGTCGACGATTCCGGCGGCCAGTGGGGCCTCGGGCCCGACGACGCACAGCCCCACGTCGTTCTCCTTGGCAAATCGGATCAAGCCGGCGACGTCGTTCGGCGAGATGTCCACGTTTTCGCCGTCCAGATCGGTGCCGGCGTTGCCTGGGGCCACGAAGACGTGGTCGGCGCGAGGGCTTTGCGTGATCTTCCACGCCAGCGCATGTTCCCGACCGCCACTGCCCACGACTAGCACGTTCATTCGATCCGACCTTCGTTGCGTTGCAGACTCTGCCCTAAGACCGTATCATTGTAATGCAAATCGCCAGGGTTCAACAGGGGCAGTGTTTTGCGGGGGGGAAGGAGGCTCGGCATGAATCTCAACCGCCGCGGCTTGCTCCGAGCGATCTTCGGCTCCGCCTGCGGACTGGGCATGGCCGGCTTGGCGACCGTTTCGGCGCTTTGGGCCACCGCCATCGCCCGATTCATGACTCCCAACGTGACCAATCAACCGCCGCGAACCTTTAAGGCGGGCAAACCGGGCGAATATGCCGTCGGCAGCGTCGAAACCAACTACGCCGCAAGCCACGGCGTCTGGATCGTCCGCCAGCCGCACGCCGGGCGGTCGCGGATCGTCGCCCTTCGCACCGCCTGCACTCATCTGGGCTGCATCACGCTTTGGCACGAAAGCCAGCAGCGGTTTCGCTGTCCCTGTCACGGCAGCGCGTTCACGAAAGAAGGGATCAACGTCGAAGGGCCCGCACCGCGCCCGCTGGAACACTGCGCTATCCGGCTGGCCGACGACGGCCGAATCGAAATCGACACCGCCCGGACTTTCCGCCATGATCGTGGTCAGTGGGACGACCCGGAGAGCTTTGTAGAGGCGTAACGGTGCGAGGCCGCACGCGGTTTTCAATCAGCAATCAACCATCAGCAATCGCCAAGTCCCTCCCGATGCCCGGCAAGTTTCTGCTGCACCTGCATCCCGCGTCGATCAAGACGCACGCCCTGCGTCCCAGCTTCACCTGGTGCATGGGCGGGATCACCTTCTTCCTGTTCCTCGTCGAAATGCTCACCGGCGTGCTGTTGATGTTCTATTATCGCCCGACTATCCAGTGGGCGTACCACGACGTGCTCGACCTGCGCGACGTGGTCTCGTTCGGCGTGCTCCGCGAAATCCACCGCTGGGGCGGCCATGCGATGCTGATCGCCGTCATGCTTCACATGTACCGCGTCTTCTTGACCGGCAGCTACAAGCCGCCGCGGCAGTTCAATTGGTGCATCGGCGTGCTGCTGCTGGTTTTGACCTTCGCGTTTTCCTTCACCGGCTACCTGTTGCCGTGGGATCAGTTGTCGCTTTGGGCGGTCACGGTCGGCGCGAACCTGACCGGCGACGCGCGGCTTCTGCTCCTCGGCGCTCGAACCGTCGGCGAGGAGACCTTGAATCGCTTCTACGTCTTGCACTGTCTCGGCCTGCCGCTGGCGGCAGCGTCGTTAATGGCCCTGCATTTTTGGCGCGTGCGGAAGGACGGCATCAGCGGGCCACTTTGACTCCCCTCGCCCTTTGGGAGAGGGGCAGGGGGTGAGGGCGCGAAGCTTGCGTTCTGACAGGATTGAACCATGAGAACCGCCATCGACAACCTGTTCAGCCCCACGACGGTCTTCGTCGCCTGGTTTGCCGCGCTGACGGCGTTGTATCTTGCCCGCCGCTGGTTCGTCCGTCCGGCGATGGCGGTGACGCTGCTTGCCGTGTTGTCGGCGTTTCTGGGCATTTCGCTGCGCGATCCGCGATTCGCCGCCGCGGCGACCGCCCCCGACAACGTCGCCGTGCTGGCAATGTTCGGGCTGTTAGGTTTTTTCACCTGGCTGGCGACCGCGCAGGCGGTGGAGAACGACCGGCGGATTTCGCGCGGCCAGCCGGTTCGCGAGAAGGAGTTCGCCCGCAAAGTCCGCACGTGGCCCGACCTGGTCTACAGCGAGTTGATTTGCATGATCGTGGTGATGACGCTGCTGTTGACGTGGTCGCTGTTGGTTCCCGCCCCGCTCGAGCAGCCGGCCGACGCGGCGGTAACGCCGAACCCATCAAAGGCCCCCTGGTATTTCCTCGGCCTGCAAGAACTTCTCTTCCACGCCGACGCCTGGTTGGCCGGCCTGTTGGTCCCCGCTCTGATTGTCGTAGCGCTCCTGGCCCTGCCGTATCTCGACCGCAACCCCAACGGCAGCGGCTACTACACGATCCGCCAGCGCCGCTTCGTCTACCTGCTATTCCAATTTGGCTTCTGGCTCGGGCTATTACTAATTCTCATCGGCGCCTTTCTCCGCGGCCCAAATTGGGAATTCCTCTGGCCGTATGCGATTCCCGGGTAGACGTTCGCGCGCCGGGCAGTTCGCTCCCATTTTGGCAAGCGTCCGGCGGAACACGTGGCCAAGCGGCCGAAGCGCGACGAAAGAGGAGGGGTGCGGAGGCTCAGGCCGGCTTCCAAAGCTGAGGCGACAGAGCGGACCCGACCCAAGCCCGTCTCGCAGGCGCCGAGCACCACCAGTTCCGTCCCGCGGAGGTCTATTGCCGGCTCTCGGCAATCGGTTTCACCTCTTTCGGATTCGCCACAGCCACTGTCGCACCCATCGCCGCCAGAACCTGATAAAGCCAAACGGTCCGATTGCCCACCTCGGTCTCCACGCTCAACGGGGGCTGTTGATTCTTGACAACAATAGCTTCATGGTCGCACTAATCGGCTTCCCGTCGGTACACTGTCCAGCAGTGATTTCAGGTTCACTGAGCCAACGGTTGTCCGCGTCTGCGTCAACTTTGTCGCGGGCCGCGCCAGAGTGCAAGCGGACCTCGAACAGTTCCGTTGTGTAGGCGGTCTCTTGGTTGGCTCTTTCCGACCATGCGGTGAACTCCAAGTGGGCCGTCGGCTCCGCGGCCATGTCGTAATCCTGGTGTTCCTTCAAGCCCAGTTCCTCGTGGATCTCGCGCACCAGGCAGTCGCGGAACGATTCGTCGTCCTTCTTGTGACCGCCTACCAAATGGTAGCAATGCCAACTGCGGCTCCACTGGGTCAGCCAGACAAGTCGCCCTTCAAGACGTTCTCGGATCAATGCGGCGGCAGCGATCGACTTTCGCACAGCGGCATCTCCCTATTCACTCAAAGGGCCTGCATCTTTCTACGTCTCGTCGTGAGACAGCATATCGCGCACTCTCTGCCGACGCGGGGGCGGTCAAGCATCGTGCCAGGAAATCTTGTCCATTGCCGAAAGCACTTGGAAGACCATGGGCGATATTTTCCTTGAAGCAGCATCCTTCGATCCCGCTACGGCCGATTGGGGCGAGATTACTCCAGCGCGTATTTCCTCTTCGCTAACCCAAGCTAACGGCTCGGCAGAGTCGAGTTTGGCTGTATCGGGTATCTTGGCTTCAAAGATCCAGTTGGTATAATCGGTGGCGGCACCGAAGCCAGGCGCGCTCTTGTCCCGCGAGATGCTAAACGTGAGCACGATCGGAATGCTTGCGGGCTGACAGGCAACACCAGCATCCGCCTTGAGCCCCAACTCGTCGCTTAGAATGCGCTGGACGACAGCGGAGGAGTCATTCACAGAGGGATTATCAGTCAGGGGTTTGCGCTTTGTCGGCAACGCGAAGCCCCAGGCAGGGTTCCATCGCAGCAGGAACTTGTTCATGCCGTTTTCCCGCCTCTCGACAATCAAGACACACGTGCCCTGTTTGCGACCCTCGATCCGACCGCGTTTGATCAATTCTCGGAGGATGTCCTTCGCCGAATGCGACAGCGGCCTGAACAGCCCGGAAGTCGCCGCATGCGCCGGAAGCCAGATATGAGGCTGCCGAATGCAGATGCGGGCGGCGAAATCCGCATGCGCTTCTGCCGGGAAGACGTGGTAAGTGTAGTGCTTAACGGACCAGTCGCGGTCTGAGACCCGTGTCATGGGCAAGGTGGCCCAGAGTTGGCCGACTTCCGCGGGAACGCCCAGCGCCTCGGCGGCCGCCCTGATGGCGGCGTAGCGGGCCGGCTCGACGATTCCTTGCCCGCTGCGGATCTTCGTCATCGGCAGCGTGAAGGCGCACCAGTTGTCGTTCCACGTCCAGAGGATTTGCTTCGACTGATCCATGACCACTGCTACGGCAACTTCGGCATCAGGAAATCCGGCATTCTCATTCATGTTACATCCCTTATTTCTCGGCAGACTGTTGTGACTCGACTGGTCGGAAAGCGGCAGACGCGCCGCCGAAGGCCGGCCTTTCGGCGTCGTGATCCACGCTGTACTTGCTGACGTCCTTTTGCAGTTGATAGACTCTTTGGATTCGAGCCGCGTATTCAGGACCGGGCTCGCGCCCGAATTCCTGTAAGCGGATCTCGCCGTGCCGAAGCCCCAAGACGCCGCTTTGTCGCTCGGACGCGGCAAGAGCCTCCCAGACGGCCTCGGCAAAGTCGGCGGCCAAGAGGCGATCGGCGGCCGTCGGCGATCCGCCCCGCTGTAAGTGGCCCAGAACACTATATCGCGTGTCAACGTGACCGAACAGGCTCCCCTCTCGGTGAAAATGTCGTTCCAGAAAATCGGCCAAGGTCTTGGTCGGGCCGGCAGCGTTCGGCGGATCCACTTTCACGCCTTCGGTCACCAGGACGATGGCATGGCTTCGGCCCAGCAGCATGCCTTTTTCCAGCAACTTAGCAATCCCCTCCATCTTGAATTGATCCAGAGGGCCACGCTCTGGCGTCACGACGATTTCTGCGCCTGAGGCCAGCGCAGCCGTGTCGGCCAGATGGCCGCACTGGCGGCCCATAATCTCCAGGACCATAATGCGGTGATGGGAGCCGGCCGTGTCGTCGAATCGCCTGACGCACGAAACGACCGTGTTGACGGCCGTGTCGGAGCCTAACGATCGCTCCGAGAATGGGTAGTCGTTATCAATCGTGGCTGGGATGCCGATCACGCGCAGGCTGCTTTCCGCGACCAGATCGGCGGCGCCCTTGAGCGACCCCTCGCCGCCCACAACCACCAGCCGGCCGACGCCGAGCATATCAAGCAACCGAATCGCCTGATTGCGGGGTTCCAATTCGTGGAATTCCGGGCAGCGGGACGAGCCCAGGACGATCCCGCCGCGGTCGATGATCCCGCCGACGGATGGATCATCCATCAATACGATGTCTATCGCCCGATCGTCGAGGCCTGTCCGGCCTGAATGCAGCCGGATTTCCTGGAGCAGCAATTCCGGCGACATTTGCAGGCAGGCCAAACGGCGGCTGGCCCGCAGCAGACCCAGGTAGCCATCCTTGATTCCGAAGACTTGCGCGTGATAACGTTTATGTCCCAGCCGTACAAAGGCCCGCAGCAGCGGGTTCATGCCTGGGGCATCCCCACCGCTGAAGAGAATTGCCGCTGAAAGCCCATTTGTTGAAGCCATCGTATCATCTCCTACCATTCTCGTCGCTGTCCGTTTCGCTTCATCATCCTACCGCAACACGGCATTCGTGCCTATCGACTCCTATAAAACCCTCGAACACCACGACGTTTTCCATGCTAGAAAGCTGCGCATGCGCGACAAGTGGCTTGTAGTTGGCCGGCCAATCGCGTGCGATACCATGGCCGGCCTAGAGCGGCTCCATTACCAGTGGGCGCTCCAAGGGCACTGAAACCGCATCGTTGGGTGCAGCGCGATAAAGTGAATGTCCCGACGGAAGCCTTTCTCGAACAGTTCCAGCATCCGATGCATCGGATGCTCTCTCGGCATTGCCGCCAGTGCGTTACGGCAGTCTTATGCCAACTTGAAGATCATGGCATACACTCTCCCTCAAATGCGATGAGGAACACATGGTTATAAAATGACCCTCCCCAGCAGTGGCCCGATGAGTCGCTGGCACAGTGTTCAAGGGGGACTGAAAACCATGTGACGGGAGCCCGCGTCAGAAGATCTGATATGACCGTCTCTCCGCCAATGGCATCAATCGTAAAGCGATAACGGCAACGCTCCGATACCTCAGGAGGATGCTTTTCGTAAGAAGGCCCCCCTTGCCCCAGCGATTCACCGCTTTCGACGTCCCAGAGACAATTGCCACCGCCTGACCCATCCGTCACAAGTGTCTTGTCGTCTGATGAGAAGGTCACTGTATGTACACGTTTCGCTGCCGAGAGGCGATGTAGCAGCTTCCCAGTATGTGTATCCCAAATACAAGCATCGCCATAAGCGGAACCACTTGCGGCGCGCCGGCCGTCTGCCGAGAAAGCGAGACACGTCACTTCCATTCGATTCTCCAGCAACTTGCGTCTCGGGGTCATTTTTCCAACGCGCCACACTCTGACGAAGTCGTCGGAGAAACTCGTGCTAGCAATGGCATTGCCCTCCGGAGACCACGCTATTCCCCTTACCTCTATGGGAACCCCCTGATCAGAGGTCGTACCTGTATGGCCCTCGAAGCAGCAAACACCTTCCATCGTTCTAAGATCCCATACTCGAATGGTCTGATCACGAAACCCAGCAGCGATGAATTCACCATTCGGAGAAAAGGATAAGGCAGTCACGCGATTGGTATAGCCGACTGCAGTCACGCGATCAGTATAGCCGACTAACGATGCAACTTGCTTCCCTGTATGCGCATCCCAGACCGCAACAGCTTGATCGCCGCCTTCACCGGCAAATGTGTCTCCATTCGGCGAGAACAGAGCGACATGGGGATCCAGTCCGTGGCGACCGGCGCAACATACCTCATGCCCATTACTCAGATCCCGCAGAACAACTTCCGATTCAGATGCCTCTTCATAACGACGCAATACAATGCGCCGACCATCCGGAGACACTGCCATGAGTCCGTCCGGCAAGGGGAACGAAAGCGACTCTGTGCCTGCTGTGGCATCTAATACACGGAGTGTTCCGTTAGAACAAGTCAAAAAATGCTTCCCGTCCGGCATGAATTGCCCCATGGATTCCCCGTGGATCGCTATTAACTGACTTCCGTCGGCCGCATCCCAGATGAAGATAGCTTGCTTGTCGGAGTGGACGAGCTGAGAACATGTCAAGATACTTTGGCCGCTGGGAGAGAAGGAGACGTCGTATACTGGCCCCGGGTGTCCGTGAACACGGAACAACTCGATCCCCGAGGTTGCATCCCAAACACTCAGTTCACCATCCCAACCTCCAGTCGCTATCCTATCGCCTGCCGGGCTCCAAGCCACACTGGCCCATCCATTCTTATAACGCCCCGGCAGTATCATGATCTGGCCGAGCCTCAGTTCCAGTGTCGGGGGGCGCAACGAACGCGCCCATCGGAAGTCCGGCGTGGTTCTCGATTTCGTAATAAGCCAGGCTTCCATCAGTGTGAAGAGATTGGAACCTATTTCCTTCCAAGGTGGTGCCTTCCATCCACATTCAGGCTCGTCATAGTACGCCGCTGCTTCGGGGCAGTCGTACCACCAGCACGTGTTCCATAGGCATTGGAAGAGTGTGGTCGGGTGGCGGGCGATGAAGTGGATGTCGCGGCGGATGGCTTCTTCGAGGAGCTCAAGGATGCGATGCTTCGGATGCTCCTTTGACAGTGCCGCTACGGCATCGTGAAAGTCTTTCGCCAATTCGAAGATCATGGCTTCGTCTCGATGGTCGTTGGGGAAGACTCCACCGATTCCTGCTCGCGGAAGTTCGGATCGGCCTCGGCTTTGGCTTCGAGGAACTGCCAGTCGGTAAGCAGGTCGGCAACGGCGTCCCAGTACTTGGACTTTGGATCGTCTTTGCCGCCCAGTTTGGCCGCTTCGAGACGATGGTAGGGCAACTCGACCACCTTGCGGACGTTGGCCGGGCGAGGCGTCGGCGGCAACCGCTTGGCACGGGCACGTTGGGCTTCGAGCGATTCCGCCCAATAATCGAGGCTGTGAAAGTAGTCGCCCAAGCAGACGTGGGCATCGAGCCGCGCCGCGGCCTCGGCGAGGTATCGGGCTTTGACGACCTCGCCGACCTGCCCGTGGTAGAAACTCATCACGGTCGTGCCGTCGGCTCGGCGCTCGGCCATGTACGACTTCAGATCGGCGCGGAGACGGGACCAGACGACCACCGGCAAGCGGTCAACCTGGGGCGATTCGGGATTGCGGCGGAGATAGTCGGCCATGACCGGGTTGTCCTCCTTGGCCGACAAGACGTCGAGAAGCTCGTCCTCCGTCAGGCCGTTCTTGGCCGCCGCGATGCTGCCCAGCGCACGTTCGACAAACAGCCGCCCATGCTGCCGCGGCTCCTCCAAGCGGGGCAGCATGTCGCCGAGGATGCCTTCCACACTGTCGCTCAGACCGATGGTTCCACCTGGCAGCCCTTCCCAGGATCGCCGGCGTTTGGACTGCTCGAACGCCGCTTTCAGGTAGAGCGGCCGGCCGTTGCGGGCAAACTTCTTGAGGACATCGGTGATTTGATCTTCCTGCAGCGTACGCCTGATGGCGTTGAGCCATGTCTTCAGCAATGCTTCGCCGTCATTGGTGCTCAGCAGATCGACCTTCACGAGACGATCCGGCCAGATGCGGCGGGCAAGATCGAAAGGATCGTCGCGGAACGCAGCTTGGGGATTGCGGAAGGCGGAAGGCGGAGAGGATGTGGACGAGGGATTGTCTTGATCGTTCGGTGTTCCCGCCGGCTCGCCCTCCAGCACGGAGACGACCAGTTTGATGTTGCGGGCCAGTTTGCGCGGGAGCCAGTAGAGCATTCTCGCGTTGTCGGCCGGATTGAGTTGGTCCAAGGCATCGAGGAAGAGGACGGCCGGGCTGGGTTCCGCCGCTCTTCCATCGCCTTCTTCTGCTGCCGCGAGCCGCCCACGGAAGGCTTTGACCAACTCGTTCATATCGGAGGGAGGAGATTCGATGCCCAACTGCTCGCATAGGCTTCGCAACAGTGTCCGCAGATCGGCAGACCCCGGCGTTGCGCCAATGAACCGAGCCGCCGCACTCTCCGGGTCGGAGAGCGTGTGCCAGGCCCGCGCCATCAGTGCCGTCTTTCCACAGCCGGAAACACCGTGAATCACCAGCGGGTGATTGTCCTGAGGATCAGCGAGATAATCCTTGATTCGCTGCAAGACATCTTGGCGACCGATGAAATGCCGACTTCGCTCTCCGGCAAACTCGCGGTGGGCTTCCTTTTCCCGATCCAACTCGGGCCTCCGTTGAAAGGCCTTCAGTTCTGCATCAATGATCCGCTGCAAATCCTGGCGAACTCGTTCGCACAGGGCGTCGAGGTCGGATTCCGGCTTATCGCCTCGCCACGGCGATTCGTAACGATAAACATGGTCGTCTGGCAAGCGGCCGGGAATCTCCTTTCCAGGGTTCCCTGCGATTTCCGCCTTGAGAGCGTCCAAGTCCTCCTTGTCCCGTCCGGTGTCAATGAAGTCGGCCGCCGAGCCATCCGCGGGAGCGCCTGTAATCTCGCGGAAGTAGGCGAAGACGTGGTTCTCGGCATCCAGCCCGGGGTACAACGCACCGTGCTCGATCTCCTGGTGCGTTGCCGAGCGCTGGTATCGCCGCCGCCGAGGGTCGTCCTTCGCCCAACCGAGTTGAGCCATGCCCGCCTCCAAGAGTGCATGCATGGCAGCCTGGCACTTGTTCCAATCTTCGGCCTCCTGCTTGCCGATGTCGCGATTGTGATCATCCGATGTGTTCTGTGGGAAGTCAATGGTCCGTGGCTGGAGCACGTATTCCGCAGGCACGGCGTTGAGGTCTTTCCGATACCAGCCGAGACGGTTGACTGTTGCGCCATCGCGCCAAACCGGCACCGGCTGGTCCGTAACCAGGAGCGGTTTTTGGGCTTCCGGTATGCGGGCAAGTATCGCCTCGAATTCATCTGCCGGGATTTGTGCGGGCAGCGGCCGCCAGCCGTACCGGTTGCCCAGCAGGACGATGAAGTTCGGCTTTGGTGACATCTCTTGGCATCGTGCCAGTTCCTCGAAGCAGATATTCATCGTCTGCTGATCCAGCGCCGCCTCCTGGCTAACGCCCCAGCGCAAATCAATCGCCTGAAAGCGTGCTCCCCGCCCCTGGCAGTACTTTCGCAATGCCGGGAACGTCTTCTCTTGAAGTGCATTCCGTTCAGCGATCAGGTCGCTGAACGTCGAGCTAACGAATACGCGGAAGATCAGATCTCGTCGTGTCATGAGAGTTTTCCTCGGCCACCTTCAAGCGTGATGATGTATAAATGGTTGTTCATCGCGCGAGCCCAGGCGCGGCCAGACGGATGGGTAACAATGTTTGCGATGTCTGCGAGGCCAACTGGAAACCACACTAATGGCTTGCCATTGTCTGCTCGCTCGATGACGGTCTCATGCACGCGAGCCAGGGCGCGTAGTGGGAATTTGGATGCACCGGCAGCACTCACTTTCACGTCGCCGTAACCTTGGATCACCTCCAGACACTCATAGGTCCGGGCGTCCCACACCCGAACTGTATTGTTCTTGCCGCCAAATGAAACAGAGCCGCTGGCAATTCGCCGCCCGTCCAGGCTGTACGAAACGCGATGGACATAGCCTTCATGTCCGCGCAAGAGGGCCAACTCGGCTCCATTTTCGGCGTTCCAAACCCGCACCGTCCCGTCGACCGAGCCGCTCACGACCTGCCGACCGTCCGGGCTGTAGGTGACGCACCAGACCTCGCGTTCATGTCCGCGCAAGACGGCCAACTCGGCACCGCTTTCGGCGTCCCAAACCCGAACCGTCTTGTCGACCGAGCCGCTAGCGATCCGGCAGCCATCCGGGCTGTATGTGACTGTATAGACCACATTTTCATGTTCGCGCGAGACAGCCAATTCGGCACCGGTTTCGGCATCCCAGACCCGAATCGTCTTGTCCGCCGAACCGCTGGCGATTCGCCGGCCGTCCGGACTGTAAGTGACGCTCAGGACCGGGCCTTCATGTCCCCGGAAGACGACCAACTCGGCACCATTTTCGGCGTCCCAAACCCGAACCGTCTTGTCATCCGAGTTGCTAACGATCCGGCGGCCGTCCGGGCTGTAGGTAACGCACAGAACCTCGCGTTCATGCCCGTGCAGGACGGCCAACTCGGCACCATTTTCGGCGTCCCAAACCCGAACTGACTTGTCCCGAGAGCTGCTCGCGATCCCGCGGCCATCCGGGCTGTACGTGACGCTATAAACCCTGCGTTCATGTCCTCGCAAGGCAACCAACTCGGCACCGCTTTCGGCATCCCACACCCGAACCGACTTGTCCCGAGAGCCGCTGGCGATCTGTCGCCCGTCCGGGCTGTACGCAATGCTATAGATCTCGCGTTCATGCCCCCGCAAGACGATCAACTCGGTACCGCTCCCGGCGTCCCAAACCCGAACCGACTTGTCCCGAGAGCTGCTGGCGATCCGCTGGCCGTCCGGGCTGTATATGACACTATAGACACCGTTTTCGTCTCCGCGCAGGACGGCCAGTTCAGCACCATTTTCGGCGTCCCAAACCCGAACCGTTCCGTCAATCGAGCCACTGGCGATTCGTCTGCCGTCGGGGCTGTATTTGACGGTCGTGACCCCGTGTTCATGTCCGCGCAAGACAGCCAGTACGGCGCCACTGTCGGCATCCCACACTCGAACCGTTTTGTCCCAATAGCCACCACCGCTGACAATCCGCCGACCGTCCGGGCTGTACACGATACTCGTAACGTTGTGTTCAGGTCCGCCCAAGACGGCCAGCTCTGTGCCGCTTTCGGCGTTCCACACTCGAACCGTTTTGTCCCAATAGCCGATGCCCGCGATTTGCCGGCCGTCCGGGCTGTACGTGACGCTCGCGACACGGCCATTGTGTCCGTGCAAAACGGCCAGTTCAGCCCCGCTTTCGGCATCCCACACCCGAACCGTACCGTCATCCGATCCACTGGCGATTCGTCTGCCGTCGGGGCTGTAGATGACGTTCCAGACCTTGTGTCCGTGCCCACGCAGGACGAACCGTTGCGCAGTGCCAAGATGTATCGGTGGTGGCCGAGAAGAACGAATCCAAGGAAAGCCGTGACAGATCTGTTGCTTCAGGTCACGCCAGCGCTCCAGCAGACGGCAGAGCTTCTGATCTGCGGGGTACTCCCAGGGTGCGCAATGAGCTTTGTTCTCAGGCAAACCGCCCTCACCTCCTGTCCCTCTCGCGGGAGGAGAGGGGAGATAATGTGCGGCCGCCTCGGGGCAATCGTACCACCAGCAGGTGTTCCACATGCACTGGAACAGTGTGGTCGGATGGCGGGCGATGAAGTGGACGTCGCGGCGAAGGGCTTCTTCCAGCAGGTGCAGGATGCGGCGTTTCGGATGATCCGCCGGCATCGCATCTAATGCCGCCGAAAAGTCCTTCACGAGCTCAAAGATCATGGCTGGACCTCGACCTTGGCTAGCCCGATTCGTGGAAGCCAGGCTCAAACCGCCCCCCAGTTCCTATCGAAAGCATATAGCGACGCGATCTCCCCGTACAGATGCCGTGCCAGCTTCTCCGCCGCGGGAACAGCCGTCATTGACAGAGGGTGCTTGCCAGTTGCGCCTGCGCGACAGAGGAAACGGGCCGCGCGACGAGGCGGGGTGCGGCACGAAGCGATCCTGATCCGCCTGTGTGCCGTGGAAAGCATGGAGCGTTCCGTTCGCTGCCACACGATCCGCGTCACCCGAACGAGAATGTTCATCGAGCCTCAGGTATAGTTCGCGAACAGTCGCTGCAGTTGCAGGTGCAGCCGCTTCAATTGCGAGCGGCTCACCCGCCTGGGCAGATAGCGCTTCGACACTTCCATCTGCCGTTGCATGATGCGAACGGCCTGTTTGCTCATTACATCGCGGGAATGCGCGTCTGTTCGCTTGTCCTGGAGGGCCCCGCGGTAGTAGCGGACGGCCTGTAGGTCGCCCAACAACAAACAAGCCTCGCCGAGCGTGGCCAAGCGCCAGTGCGAATCGTCCGTCTCGGCAAACGAGGCCCCGCTCAGCTTCCGGCGTCTCGCTCCCCTCGGTTGCCACTCCTGCAAATCCTTCTCCAGTTCCGTCTTGATCGACTCCGCAAGCTGCGCGTACGACTTGCGGTGCCGGTCTCCCTCCGAACTGTCCACCTTGGAATCAGGGTAACTCAGATCCAAGAACAGGACAGTTGCCAGATTGATGCCAGGATAGTAGTCCCGGCCAATCTCGTAAGCGCGGCGGTAGTAAGCCGCCGCCAATCGGTAGCACTGCCACGGTCGTAAGGCATCGGGCTTTGGAGAACGCTGCTTCTGCGCGGACAGTGGCTTGAGGGCCAACGAGGTCGGCCGCTTATCAGACGACTCGTCGGCGATTTCCGCCACGTGATGGCCGCAATCCTTGGCTAGCCGTCCCCAACGGGCAAGCAGTTCGACGTCGCGGGAGTAAAGATGCTGCTGCCGCTGTTCAAAGGCATCAAGCTCGGCGGTCGCCTCCCGCAGGTATTTCAGGTTGCCCGTGAGACTGGCCAGTTCCAGCAGGGCAAGCGCCAGTTCTTGGACGGGCTCGGAAGCGGAAGGCACTGCTTTACGCAACGCTTGGAGTCCTGCGACTGCTTTTTCGACGAACTCCTTGTCGCGTGAGCGCGCGTAGCCTTGCAACCTGGCAAGGGTCACGTCCCACGACTCTGCCGATGGAGCGGACTTGTGGTTTGCAATGCGTGGCGCGGGTTGATTCTTAGCGGAGGGGCTCGCCCCGATCCCGCGAAAGATCATGCTCAGTACGATCTCCTGTCTGGCTTTCGCTTCGCCTTCGGTGGGCTTGGCCAGTGCATTTTCCTCACCCCACACGTACCGGGTGGCCGCCCAACTCCCAGCCAGATAGACGGCCAGGGCCTCGCGATCCCGATAGTTCAGCTTGGCGCTGTATACAGCATAGGCGGCCACGAAGAAGTAGTATTCGTGGAGCCAACGGCGATGTCGGTTGGGCTGGATGGCCAGATCGAGGTATTTTTTCGCCCGGCGACGCAGGCTGAGCAACAGCCCCAACAGCCGCTCGCGGGGCTTCTTGCCGTCTGTCGCGTCTCGCCAGGAATCGAAGGCCTGCCGGTTTTCCCCTTCGGTTGCTTCGTTCAGGTCGATCTCGAACTGATTGACGTGCGCAACGAACTCCGCGCCGCTCTTGGGAAAGACGGCTTGTAGAGCCCGAATTTTCAGTTCCATCTCCAGTTTGACGAAGTCCCAAGCCACGAAGTTGTCCAGCCGCATGTCTTCGAAGTCGAATATGACCGGCAGTCTGGCTTCGCCGTTGACCAGCCCCACCAGGATGTTGCGCCCGTGCAGGTCGCCGTGTGCCGGCCCGCGGCGGATCTCGGGAAGGTAGCCGGCGCCAGACATGACCCTTTGAGTGAAGTCCAGAAGATCGACGAAAGGCAGATGCTTCGCTTCGATCAGACCGCGTGCCACTCGCCGCTGTTCGCCGGGGATGGTTTGTGGCGATTTCCAGATCTTGCGGCCTTTTTCCAGACGCTCGCGGATTCGCTGCCGCAGCCGTTCGTCAGGCGGCACCGATGGCGCCCGAGCGTAACATTGATCGTGCAACTCGGAAAGCATCTGGTCGAAGACGGCCAGCACGGAACTTACCGAGGGCACGCCCCACTTCACGCAGTTCAACACCGCCTTCTCCAAGGGGACGACCCTGCCGGAGCGCAGCGTGTGAAACGCATCCTGATAAACCAACGTGCTGTCGGCCGGCGCCTCGGGCTGCGGCCCGCTTTGATCTCGGGAGCGAGCCGGCGCAAACCAACCCTTGCGCACCGACAAGAGCGTTCGGCCGCGGTCGTTTGCCGAGCGTTCGCAGGCCTCGCGACCCTCAAGTTCCTGGGCGAGTTCATGCCTGGGGCCGACCTTGACCACGCATCCTTCCGTGCGCGGACAACCGCCGGCCTCGTGTTGGCGCCTCTGCACTTCAATCCGCAATACGTGCCGGTTCCCCCTGACCGAATAGCCGCCGAGCCTTTCCAGGACCGTCACGGCCGCGGCGTCGGGAAAGGTTTTGCGAAGCAGCTCATTGAGCTGTTCCATTTTGAGGTGCATAGTTTCTCGCCAAGCCACCAGGCTCAAGTCGCCGCCACACAGTTCGCCGACTTGGCACAAGAGGTTTTCCAGTTGGTCCTCGGCCGAGATCAGCCAGTTCACGTTCACCGTTGACGAGTTGCCGCGCTTGGCCATGATTTGTCCCCCCGGATGCCTGGCCAGACTGCTTCAGACCTACACTATAGACGAGTTTTATTCTAGCCACGGGAGGGGCGGTTTGCAACAAATAGGGCGAAACACGGCAAATGCCACGTAAACCGTCTTGTCCCCATTGTCGAGTAGCCCACTATGGCGTGCGCCGCTGGCGATCGGCTGGCCGGTCGAATCTCGTAGATCGCAATGGGAGCCTCGATTTCATGCCTTGATCCTTGCCAGCTCTCGCTTGACTGCGTCGATGGCAGCCTCCCGGGCAGAGTCCTCGGGCACGCCCATGTCGTCCAGCGCCGACTGCAATTCTTCGTCGAACCTACGAAGTGTCTCCAGGACACTGGGAGCATGCCAAGTGAAAATGGTTTGAAAATAGCCTTTGCCGGGGCGTGGGGTGATGGATTCCGCAGCGAACCAGTCTCCCACAATTGTGAGATTGCCGGGCAACTTGCGCCGGCGCACGGCAATTCGAAGATTCGCGACGGAGTCATCCCGTAAGAACTCGAGCAAGGTCGCCAGCCGCAGTCTGCGAGCTCTGGGCCGGTAGGGCCCCATCGGAACGGAGGGGTCGATAATCAGATCGCAACCATTCTTCCTCGCGTACGTCTCCAACACTTGGCGCTCGTCTCGCAAGAGCTTGTACAACAGCTCCCCGCGACGGAGTGGAGCATCGCGGAGCCGCCATGCTTCGTGGTGAACAGGTCTATTTGGAAGGTTGAATGAAGTGAGCGCTCCCGACTGCCGTAGCGGCCCGCTGGCGCCATGCTCAAGTGCCTCGCGCGTATAGCAGGCCAGCAATTCTGCTCTCATCTCGGGCAGTGCAGCGCAACGGAACGTAGCCTCGGATTCCGGTCGGGCGCAGCCCAGTAGATGCTCGACCGCCGCGGCCAACACCTCCGGCTTGAGATCCCGAAGATCCGGCCGGACTGTCAGCGCATGCAGTTCACGAATCATCTCACCAGGAATACGTCCTATGGCGACCGGCAGAACGGGAACTTCAAGTCCCATGGCATAGCCGGTCTCCTGGTGAACCCAAGGTCTTTTCACCGCATTTGCCGTCAGGATCGGTAGAAATACGTGAGCATGCGCGATCCCATGCCGGAGTGTTTCGGAGAAACGATCACCCGGCCGCACTTTCTCATCCCAAACCGCACAACATCCAATCCCTTCAAGATGTCTCGCCATCTTCTTCGCCAGTTCTCGGTCCTTATGAGAGTAACTGAGAAACACTCGATAGGGATACATGACAGACCTCCGAAAAATCGGCCAACGCCGGCCTTGCAGTTCGCGTAACCGGCCAACAGATCACTCTTCATGTGTTTCGCACGATTATCGCTCCTGATTCCTCCAGCGCCAAGGCGTTACGACCGGTCATCGGTCGCCCTTCTGCGTCAAGAAAATCAAGGGATTGGTAAGACTTTAGAGCAGTTTCATTTTAGGTGTAGCGTGTTGCGTGCCCTGCCCAAGCTTACCGCGGGCATGTTTTCCCGAGGAAAACCGCTATATGGCGACGCGAGCGTGGCCATAGTGCCCGTCCTAACCTGCCAAGTGTACCCAGATATCGCCAGACCGATCGTGAAACCGCTCTAGCCGTTTGCAGTGGTTTTGGACGGTAGCGGAGGCAGTTGTCCGGTCGTCAGGTACTTGGTCAGTGCATTGGTTACAGTGGTAATCGGATCATGGCCGCGTTGTTTCAGGCTTCGGTAAATGCTCATAAGGACGGCTTGGGCGCGAGCTCCGTTGGGGCTGCGGTTGCAGTAGCTGTTCTTGCGAATGATAACCGCCGGGCGAATGCTCCGCTCGCCGTGGTTGTTGTCGAAAGGAACGTCGGGGTGATCGAGGAACGTGAACAAATCCCGCTGATGACGCCGCAGTCGCTTGACCAGCCGTTTCGCCTGGGAATCGTCCCACGCCGCGTCGATCATCGTCTGCAACCGCTCGTCCAACCGCGACCGACGCGAGGCGTACTCGTCGGCCGACAGGTCGTCGCGCTTGCTCAGCCGCATGGCATCGTGGATCAATCGTCGCATCGGTTTTGCGAACGCCGGCCAGTGCGGGCCGGGACTCTTGTACTTCTCCACCGTGAGGAAGTCGCGCAACAAATGCACCAAGCACATCTGCCGCCGCGCAGACCACCTTGTTGTAGGCGCCCCAAAAGTCGGTCACCAACGTCCCGCGAAATTCCTCGCTGAAGAACTTCAACAACGCCGGACTGCCCCGACAACGGTCGATCATAAAATAGGTAAGCTCGTCGGTCGCAAAACACCACAACCAGTGCGTTTTCCCGTTCACACGCCAACTGGTCTCGTCGGCGTGCAACACCGCCGAGCGCAAGGCTTGGCCGCGAATCTCTTCGTACCACGGTTCGAGAATCGTTCGCAACCGCTGCCACTGTTGGGTCAAAGCCCCCGGCGTCAACTTCATTTGCAGGTGGTAATTGAAGACTTCGACGATTTGCGAGAGTGTGTTGCCCAGAGCGTAGTGCAGCCACGCCGCCAAGACCAGCACGCGGTTGCCCAACGTGGAGCCCGGCAGGGCGTCGGGCACCACCGGTTCGACGCTTTTCTTGCATCGTGGGCACCAGTCGCGGTGAATGGTGTGTTCCGTGACCATCGGCTCGATGTCGGCGGGAATGTCTTCGATGTAGCGGGTGCGGGTGCGATGACAGCGCTTCAGCGGACCGCCGCACTCGGGACAGCGTTTCAGTCGATGCTCTTCTCGCTGGTCGACCCCTTCCGGCGGCGGTCGTCGGCTTCCCGGATGTCCTTCTTTGCATCCCGGCCGCTTCCGCCGCGACTTGGCTGTCGGTTTTTCGTAAGGCGGCTTCATGCCAGAAGGCGTCGTGGGCGAGGCGCTGGCGGAAACCGCTACCGACTTTTCGGCCAGCATTTTGGCAAGTTCCAACAGCGCGAATACGACGGCTTCTTGCCCCTGATTGTAGATTCTCTCCGCCTGTTCTGCGGTAAGAGTCGGTCCCAATGGAATGCTCAGCGTCGGCATTACGATGGCTTCCTTGCTCGTCACACAAGGCCATCGTCATACACAAATCACTGATTTTATCCAAGATCAACTGCATACGGCTATTCTGTTACAGGGATTGTTGTCGTGCCGTCAGGCCGCAGGGGGCAAGGTGGTATGTATGTGTTGCACGCGACAAGCGGCTGGCGGAGTACGTGATCCTGCAGAGGTCTTCAGTATTCTGCTTAACTCTCTGCGGAGATTGGTATTCCCAGACACCCAGGACGGAGGTTCTCGCAGTAGGATTGCACCTGACTCTTCGACAGGAACTCAGTTGCCAAGCCGAGGGCGTCTCCAATCGCTTGCCCGTAGATGACGCCCCGAACGCGATCAGCCAGGATTTCGTCCATTTAGACGGTGCACCGTACGTGGTAGTCATTCGAGATTTTCGGGTTGGCGGGTGCTGGCCAGGACGGACTTCCAGAAGATTCCTTTCGGCGGAACCCTCTTTCGTCCCAAAATGACGAGTTCCAGAGGGACCAGCACGAATTCCGTCAACCATTGACTGACCATGAAATCGGTGTAACCTGCCATAGCATTATCGACGGCTAGGCTTCCGAGCCGGTGACCAAAGATGACGTCTGAGACACTGGGCTCAATGGATCGAAGCAGGTGTTGTCTTGAACCAATTGGAAATGGAAATTCTCGGTCGCCTGGGTTAGAATCTTCCCCCAGACGAGGAGAATTTCATGAGTGGACAACGACGACATTTCGGCACGGACCAGAAGGCTGCCATTCTCAAGAGGTATCTGGTCGATAAAGTGCCCATCTCGGACCTCTGCGACGAGTACGGCATCAAGCCGAACCAAATCTACGCCTGGCAGAAAATCCTGTTCGACAACGCGCCGGCCGCCTTTCACCCGGTCGCCAAACGCGAAGCCAAGAGGCTTTCCGCCCAGGAGGAGGAAGTCGCCCGACTGCGGGCCAAGCTCGTTCAGAAGAACGAGGTCATCTCCGAGTTGATGGAGGAGAACGTCCGCGCAAAAGAGAATGGGGAACTCTAAACGGACGTTGGGTTCCCCACGACACTCGCGATGAAGTGGTCGATTACGTGCGCCGTTGGAACGAGCGCACGGAGATTCCCGCCAGAAAGTTCGTGGCTTGGCTGGGCATTGGCCAGAGCAAGTTCCACGACTGGAAGGATCGCTACGGCAAGCGGAACGAACACAACGGCTGGGTGCCGCGCGACTGGTGGCTCGAAGATTGGGAGAAGCAGGCCATCATCCGCTTCTCCTTCGAGTATCCACTGGAAGGCTACCGGCGTTTGGCGTTCATGATGCTCGACCGCGACGTGGTGGCCGTCAGTCCCAGCAGCGTCTATCGCGTATTGAAGGCGGCGGGCCGCATCGGGCGCTCGACGAACAAGCCGTCGAAGAAAGGCACGGGCTTCCAACAGCCGCAAAAACCCCATGAACACTGGCATATCGACATCAGCTACCTCAACATCCACGGCACGTTTTACTACCTGACGACGATCCTCGACGGCTACAGCCGCTACACCGTGCATTGGGAGATTCGCCGCTCGATGACCGAGCAAGATGAACTGACGATCCTGCAACGCGCGCGGGAGAAGTTCCCCAAGGAGACGCCGCGGATCATCAGCGACAATGGGTCGCAGTTTTTGGCGAAGGACTTCAAAGAGTTCATTCGCATCTGCGGGATGACGCACGTGCGCACCAGCCCGTACTATCCGCAGAGCAACGGCAAACTGGAGCGATTTCACGGGAGCATCAAGGGCGAGTGCCTGCGGCCGGGCACGCCGATCTCGCTGGAGGATGCCATCCGCATTGTGGCTCGTTACGTGGAGCACTACAACGAGGTGCGATTGCACAGCGCGATTGGCTATGTGGCGCCGGCGGACAAATTGGCGGGCCGTGAGGCGGAGATCTTCGCAGCCCGCGATCGCAAACTGACGGAGGCCCGCGAGCGTAGAAAGGAGCAGCGAGAGGCGGCCCGTTTGCGGACGGTTGCCTGATCGAAGGAAGGACGTTACGATGAGAGACGACCTGGGCGGAGGATAGGGCTCCGGTGGGAACCGACCCGAGCGCCGCCCCAGGGGTTGTGAGCGAGGTCCGGGCGGTGGTTCTGCTGCCGCCCACCTCCCTCGCTTACAACACCAAAGCGAAAAATCCAAGCACTACCAACCAACTTCAACACCCGGACGATCCTAGCAAGCCAATCGAAGTTTCCATTTCACGCTGAACCAAGACACTCTTCCTGATTTCTTGCCGTCATCCTCAGCCCGACTGAGTAGATTTCCAGCCACTTGCACCCCCAATCTGGCGGCAATTTGAGGGCTCTGGCGTAGCCGTTCCAGCGGTAGAACGTAGTCTTCCCATTTTTACTTGACACAGCTTCGTGATCGTATCTATGATCGCAAGAGCAGGACAGCGTTCCGCCCAAGAGGCGAGGCAGCGTAAGCGTGGTGACTAATTGACAGTGGTGAGCGGCATTCGCCTTTTCGCCTCTGTCATCGTTGGCACGCAGAATACGCAACGATCTGGCTCTTTCGGACGGAGCGGTGTGTGTTCTTTAGCTCCGTGCGGGGTCGTTTCTCGTCACAAGGGTTTAGCGGAGAACCGTCTTGCAGCATTACGTTGCTGATTGCTGCTGCGACAGGTAGCGTTCCCAAACCACTTTTCAGAGGAGAAGAGTCATGCTAGTGCTTCCGTCCGTTCGCCGTTTCGCTCTGCCTGCTGTAATTGGTGTGTTTTGTCCCAACGGATACCCAAGGACCAGAACCATGACGACGTTCTTCTCGTTCCATCGATTCACCCTGAGGGCCGCCGTGGCATGTGCTGCCGTGACGCTGGCGGCGGTTTTCACACCGGCGTGCCCGGCTGAATTCATCGTCAACATCGAGCCGAGTGGCTCGAACGTTGTCGCCACAGGCGTTGGCACGATTAACACGATAGCGTTGTACAATGACGGTGGCGGCAACGTTAACGTCGGCATCGAGGGCAGTTCCCAGGGGTTAGTCTGTTCCGTAGGGGATTGGAGTGGCGTAGACGAAACCCTATATCTCGGCCCGCAAGGCCCCAGCTTGTGGCCCTGGTCTAATGGTATACACTGGGCTCAGAATGGTCAGGGAGACGCCGTTGCCATAGAAGCGTTTAACGGGATGATCTGGCTCTCCTACCCCAATGGCTACTCGTCTGGCAATCCCTTATCCAGCACGGCCACGTGGACCGGTGCTACCCTCAGTTCCCTGGGCTTAACGCCCGGCACCGCATCATGGACTTGGGGATCTGGGCCAACAGCAGATTCCTTTGTCATCAAAGTCTCTGCACCCGAGCCCACTTCCCTCGCCCTCGTCGCCACGGCACTGCTGATGTTCGGTGTGGCTTCATTCGTCCGTTGTCGGCATAGGGCGGCTTAGCCCCTGCGACAGTAATGGTGCAGGCGTCGAAAGAAAACAACTAAGGCAGCATTCGTAGACCAAATACCCCAGAGGTAGCCATGACGATCTTCTCCAAGCACTGTCGTCTTCCCCTCTTCGTGTTGTCTCTTGCGGTGTCTGTCGCTGGCACGAGCCGCTTGTCCGCAAACAACATAACATACTCACTCTCTGCTCCGTCACCGAACGGGTGGACCTTAAGTGGGTCAATCACCACGGATGGGAAGATCAGCAGCACGACCTTCGCCTCGACCGATATTCTGTCGTGGACCTGGTCCGCCTCGAATGGAAACACCACTTACACGAATAGTGGCACCACAGAGCAGCAGTTCCAGGACGTTTTCACACAACTATCCACAACCCAGAACGAGTACCAACTCTACATTGCGTTCCCAGGTGAACTGACCTTAGGGAACACGCAAGGGAACACGAATTTTTTGACCTTCTCCAGCACTCCCTATGAGAGCGGCGGCTGCACCACAACAGAATTTGGCCCTACGTATGGAGGACCAGTCTACGACAGCGTCACGCAATACTACTATGACAAGTTTGGCGATCCGATAGACCCACCGAATGTCGTGATCGGGACCGCCCCAGTTCCCGAACCCACTACTCTCACGCTCCTCGCCACGGGACTGCTTGGACTCGTCGGGTTCCTATTTGTTCGTCGTCGTAGAGCGAATGCCTAGCGTTTCCAAACCGCTTTTCAGAGGAGAGATACTATGTCAAGGAACCAATCGTATCATCGTTCCGTTTTCGTTGCTGCTATTGGATGCATCGTCGTCGGCCTGGTCACTGTCGCAGGAACGCCAACGGTGAGGGCGGAGATCGTCTACAATCTCATAGACTACCCCGCCTACCAGAACGGCTGGTGGCTCACCGGATCGATTACGACGGACGGCCACTTAGGTCTAATCAATGGTAACGATGTTTTGAACTGGAGTTGGGCGGCGACAAACGGCACGACCCAGGTTACTGCTTCGCAGTCAGATTACTGGTCCAACTCTTTGGGTTCCCTAGAAACAATAGACGCAACCGCGTCCGGTCTCTATACCCCTGCATCCTCCGATTTCGATTTTCAACTGCTTGACTGGGAGGCAACGTCGTCCCTCGGTATCGGCTACGCTAGTGTCTTCTGGGGACAAAACACAGAACCCGCCACCGCCTGGGTTAATTACCAGATGCAGTACAACGGCCCAGGTCCGGGACACACGAACAACATTTTGAAGTCTGGTTGGAACTCTGAGACCACGTATCCTATGGGGACAGAGATCGCCACCGCTGTCCCCGAACCCACTTCCCTCGCCCTGCTCGCCACGGCAATAATGGGACTCGTCGGGGTCTTGTTTGTTCGTCGTCGGCTTCGAAGAAGTGTAAAGGGGTCGGGAGTCTTTACTTTGTTTCTGGCGACGGCCAGGGGCGGCCGCGCGGACGCAATGTTGATTGCAGACCCAGTCGCTTCGCCGTTCGTTGTTGCCACGACGTTTCGCCAAACGGCGCGCCGCGCACGACCGAACGACGCAACACCTCGACTTCCGCTTCCGTCTGCGGCAATTGAACATGCTGCTGCCAGCCTCGCGGCAACGCCACGGGGCCGTGGTCCAAAAGTCCGGCCTTGTTGCCGCGGACTCGATGCCACAGACTCGACCACCGCCACGCATCGGCCGCTTCGACCAGCTTTGCGCCAAGGGGTTTCGCTCGACATACCGCAGCACCGTCCATAAATGGTCGTCTTCCTGGATCGGGAACGACTTGAAGCGGCCTTGATACAGAGGGCCCGTGCCTGCCGTGCGATGGGCCGCGTGCCAACGCTGCGTGTGCGTGACCGTCAACCAACGCATAAACTCCGACAAGTCGCCGTCGCCGCGGGGCCAAAGCACGAAATGCCAATGATTGGGCATGACGCACCACGCCAAGACCCGCATCGGCAGCCGGGCCTTGGCCTCTGCAATCACCTCCTCGAACGCCTCGAAATCACGTTCCTTCCCGAAGATGCGCATCCGGCCCACGGCTCGGTTCAGCACGTGGTAGGCATATCCTCCGCTGCAAACTCGCAATCGTCGTGGCATGATGACGGGAGATTAACATCTTCCTGCCATTCTGTCAAGAGTAAAGACTCCCGACCCCTTTACTCTTCCCGGCGTCGTGAGCGGCCAGCGATACGGAGAACGGCACGCGGGCCGAGTTTGGCTCGACGGTGTCACAGAGGTATGCCGTAGTGTATCTCCATAGCATGCCGGATGCGCCATTGAACGCCGGCGGCATGTCGACGATTGTCGTAGTTATCGGAAACGCCCTGGTTTGATGGCCGCCGCTGTAGGTGTACGTCACGGTGGCAGGATAACTGGCGGCTTGGCAGCCGGTGCCTGGCGTCCAATTCAGGATTCCGTTGTCGGGATCGAGGGAGACCGAGCCGCCGGTGACGGTGGGATCATTCCACGCGAACGTGCCGCCGGAATCGCCGGGATCGCCGACCACGATGGCGCTCGATACGGCCGAGTTGAAGCTGACGCCATTCTTGAGTGCGTCGGCGAAGACCGAGGGGAGCGAGCCGACCAGCAGCGTGCCGGCGCTGACGGTCGTGTCGCCGCTGTGGGCGTCGTCGGCCAACGCGAGCGTGCCGCCGCCGCTCTTCGTCAGACTGCCGCTGCCCGAGAGGGTGTCGATCGTCAACTGAGCGTCGGCGTCGGTCACGTCAACGGTGATAGGACTGTCGGCCGTAACATTCATGGAAATCGTCGCATCGCTGACGCCGGCGTCCACGCTAATGCCGCCGGTCAGCGTCAGGTCCGTAGTTCCCGTGATCGAAATGTCGCTGGAACCGAATTCGATCGACTGGAACGCGACCCCCGCTCGGTGGACAAGGCGACGCATGTTGCCCAGTATATGCGCCTATTCCCTTTATCGCCCCTTTATCGTCCCGTTCAAAGCAACAACCCCAGACCGGTCAGCGCTGCCGGCGCGGGTTGTCACCATGCGGCGGCGGCGGTTAGTTGAGCTTGGTATTCCGCCCTCCTCGCAGGTTCCATCTTTGCGCCTTGCTTCTCGTAGATTTGCTTCAACTCGGCCAGTGCTTCTTTCTTGTGCTCGAGCAGCGCTAGGCCCTCGTATGCCTCGAACAGCTCTTGAATCGCGCCCGACGCGGGGAATCGCGGCAGCCATGAGGATAGACTATCGCACACTTTCCTGACCGCCGCGTAGCCCTTCGCATCGCCAATCCGGCCAATCGATAAGCTGATTTCGGCCAGCTCGGCCGCTGTGGACGAACTTTGCCTTTCCGACAGTGTTGCGTTCGACGCGTTTCACCAACGCGGGGACCGCCTTGAGGCTCTTCTTCTTACCGAGCCAGGTGGCGGCGTCGAGCCGGTTCCGCAGATTGCTCTGAAGGTCCGCGATCTTCCGGTCTTCCGGCGTCTTGTCCTTGTTCTCTTTGTACCACTGGAGAATCTGTTTCTGAAACTCGGGGATTCGATTTCGGTGGGAGCCAATTTGCCCGAGCGAAACGCCATCTCCCCACTCCCCAAGCACAAATTTGCGCTGACTAATGTCACGGACCAAGCGAGCGACAAGTTCGTTGACCTTCCAGACGTAGACCGGGGGAATCCACCCCCTTGTGTGTGCCGCGTTCGTATCAAGTTGCGTCACTGTTCTCGTCGGGGCTTCGTCGTCCAGCGCCTCGGCCAGGATTGGCAGGACATCTACTCCCATTTCGCGCAGGGTCGTCATCGGGTTCGGCCTGGGGGGGCCGAAGTCGTAGATCATTGTGCCCCACTCGTTCAGTTGCCAGCCCTCAAACTGGTGAAGCACCGAAAGCTGGCGGTACGCGAGCCTCGTCATGGCAGGTATGCCGGTCTCTATAGCCTTGGCCTCCCACCTGCTGCGGGCCGGGGCTTCCGCAAGGGCTCCGCTAAGCTGGATGGACATCGCCAGGGCCGCGAAGAGCGTCGCTTTCCGCCGAGGTAACATCGTGGCCTCCTACGGGGCATCGTCTGGGACTGGAGCGAGCTGGAGGACATTGTGATCCCATTGCGGCAGGTGCGTACTGTCGAAGCCGGGCGGGTCAGGTAAATATTGACCGGCGCCGACCAGCGACCATTTGCCGTCGGAACCCTTCTTAGCATCGCCGTACCAGTACCATTCCAGATCGCAGAGGGTGACCCAAATGCTGCCGGGCTGGTTCGATTTGTACATGAGGTAGGTTTCAAACACGTCGCTTCTCCGCAGGGCCAGAAGGCTGCTCGGGAGCCTGATCCAGGGTGAGTCGCTTTCCGAGGCCGAACCTAAGTCACCCGTCCCGCCGACGTCAAAGAAGTGGTCGCGGTACATCGGCGTACCTTGCTGGGCGTTGATATCGAGGACAAATTCGGTCCCCGACGACACCACGTACTTCGACTGGCCCACATTGTCCATCGTGTAACGCACATCCGTCTGCACCAACTGCACGAAGGCCACTTGCCCCGCATTGTCCGCTGTTGCCGAAACCTGTGCGTTCCAGGTTATCCCCGGGTGGGAGACTTCGGGATCGTCAGAGGTGTAAGGGGTACCGAAGTGAAGGATCCAGCCGTCGCCGTCCGGTTGGTCCACCGCTACCGCCGGCGTGTCGGTCGTCGTTTTCGACCTAAGCGTCGCTGTCGGCCGCAGAACGTTGAAGGTTGTGTGCGCGCTGTAGACGTGCCCATCAATGGTCGCCGCGTAGGTGACGAGGAGGCTTGTTCCGCTAGCGACCCAGTAGAACTGGACGTCCTGCGACTGAAGGTACCCTGGAGAAAGGGGGTACACCGTGCCCTCGCTCGTTGACTGGGTGTAGTCATGAATTAGCGTGTTGTCATCCCCTGGAATTGTCCATTGGTTGCTCGTTATTTCAAGTCCATATGGCTCTACGTCGCCCGATAGATAATTCACCTGGCCTACGATCACGGTCGAGGTCAGTCCCGTTATCAACTTGCCGCGGCCAAGGTCGACGATATCCACGCCCACGACTGTGTAGGTCACGTCCTGTGATGTGGCCCAAACCCATCCCGGTTGGCCCGGTTGCACGCCGATGTTGTGGCACGCCCAGGTGCTCCAGTGCGCCTCCACGTCGGTCGTGCCGGCACCAACGCCTACGACCGTCAATGTCACCGCTTTGCTGCTGCAGCCGGGAATGGTCTCGATGAACCTGCTGCCGATCGGGCCCCCCCATCCTCCGCCGCCGTCCGGCACGATTTCCTGCCCGTCGGAATTGTAAACGCGAATCTTGCTGCGGTCGAACTGAAGAGACCAATAGCCAGTCGATGGAACGCCGTCGGGGCGAGGATTTTGCAGCGTCAGCGTCGTCGTCTGGTGGTCGCCGACCCCCATGATGCCCTGATGCGGGTCGTTCTCGAAGCTCGTTTCCGGCATTAGGTCTACCCAGTTGCCCACCTGGATCGCGTAGGTGGCCGTGTTGGTCGTGAGCCGGGTGACGAGATGGCCGAAATCGTCGTACAGGTTGTATGTCCAATCGTAGGTAAACGAATCCAAACCGTGGAAACCGGGCGCAGGCGTGTAGAGAAGGTAGCCGTTGCGATAATCAACACTCGGATCGAACGACAACGTGCCGTGGGGCGTGCTGATTGTGGCGTTGGGATCACTCCCATCGTCCGCCAGCGAGCCGTTCGACGTGTCGATCGTTAAAACGGGGTCGTACCAGGAGGGAGACTCCAGCACACTTTGATACCAGGGAAGAGGTGCAAGCCTGGTATCGGTCGAGTCGGTCGCCACGAGCCAAGGACTATTCGATGGAGCACTGTCTGGGTAATCCGGAGCGAATTCTGCGAAGCCCTGATCGCCAAGCACGTGGACGCGGTCGAATTGGCCGGCGCTGTCGGTCACCGTAATGCAGAAATCGTAGACTGTGCGACCATCGGCTAACGCCAAATTGCAGGTGAAATTGCCGTTGCTGTCGATCGCAGCCCCGGGCGGCGGGTTGCCGCTCAACGAATAGATGAGCGTCCCCTGGCCGCCGCGGGCAGCAAACGACCGAGATACCAGCCAATAACAAGGGGCTGGTTCGATGTAGACGTCATTGACCGAGCATGGGGTCTCGAAGTGCCAAAGTTGACTCGAGTCGGACGTGAGGGAGTACTTCAGGTCAAATACAGGCGGCATAGCAGCGGTTTCAATATTCAATGGAAACGCCCTGACCTGGTGGCCGCCGCTGTAGGCGTAGGTTACGGTCGCGGGATACGTCGCGGCCTGGCAGCCGGTAGCTGGAGTCCAATTAAGGATTCCGTCGGAACCGAGGCTCAGCGAACCGCCAGTGAGACCGGGAACGTTCAACGCAAAGCTACCGCCAGAATCATCGGGATCGCCGACCGCCGCGGCGCTGGATAGCGCCGAGTTGAAGGTGACGCCGCTCTGTAACGCTTCGGCAAAGATCGAGGGGAGCGAGCCGACCAGCAGCGTGCCGGCGCTGACGGTCGTGTCGCCGCCGTGGGCGTCGTCGGCCAACGCCAGCGTGCCGCCGCCGCTCTTCGTCAGACTGCCGCTGCCCGAGAGGGTGTCGATCGTCAACTGAGCGTCGGCGTCGGTCACGTCAACGGTGATAGGGCTATCGGCCGTAACATTCATGGAAATCGTCGCATCGCCGACGCCGGCGTCCACGGTAATGCCGCCCGTCAGCGTCAGGGCCGTCGCTGCCGTGATCGAAAAGCCGCTAGAGGCAAATTCGATCGACTGGAACGCGACTCCCGTCCGATCGTCACAGCAACCATTTTCCGACGGCGTGCCCGCGAAGTAAAGGGCGCTGCCGGCCGGCGGCAATACGTCGTCCACCCAGTTGGCTGCCGTGGACCAATTGCCGTCGCTGCCGCCGCCATCCCAGGCGAACGGCGTGCTCACGGTGTAGACATCGCCGGTGAAGGAGCCGTCGGCGGTTCCGACGCCGACTAGCGGGGCGCTGTTGGCATCGACGATCGTGTTGTCGTCGATCAGGTTCAGCCCGAGGGTTCCGTTGCCGAGAACGTTATCGACGGTGACGAGATAGACGGCGGAGGAGGGAGAACAGGCGGCGACCAACGTGATGGTTCCCGACGTGCCCAAACACTGCAATTGGAAATCGCTGGCGTCGACGCCGCTAACGTCCTTGCTGAAAACGACGGCGAATTGCACGCTGCTAGAATCCGTTTCGGCCGCGCCCAGCCTGGCGATCTCCGCCACCTGCGGCGGCAGCGGGGTTGGGCTCTGACAGTAGTTCCCGAGCATAACGCTCAAGTCGCAAGCGTTGACGGTGCCATCGTAGTTGAAATCTCCCTGCGACCACGTCTTCCCCGTGCCCGCAAAATTACCCAGCAACGACGTGAAGTCGCTTGCGTTGACCGAGCCGTCGAGATTGGCGTCGCCATACCTCACGCGGGCAATCGTCACTTGCTGCGACGTGGCAGTATCGGTCCAGCCGATCGCCGTTGACGTGAATGCCGCGGTGGAACTGTGAATCTGGCCCGTGGAGAACGCAGGCGTTGCGGCGTGACTGGCGGTTAGATCGCTTAGCACGCCTGACGCTGGGTCGGAACTGGGGCTTGCGGAATAATCGAGCACCAGCTTGCCGTCTTGGATGTCGGTCCCAACGACATTGTCGAAGGCGGGATTCCAAGCGTCCGGGCCGTCCAGTTGCAGCGTGCCGCCGTAAATCGTCGTCGGGCCGGTGTAGTCGTTCGCGCCGCTGAGGGTGACGGCGCCGCTGGTGGCCTTCATCAACGGGGCGTCCGTGCCGTGCAAGTCGACGTCGATCGCGCCGTTGAGAACGACGTAGCTCGTGGCGGTAATGCTGGCGGCAGTGGTGCTGTGGATCGAGCCATTGATAAGCCCGACCGCGCCGACGGTGACGTTGTGGCCGTTCAAGTCGAGCACGGCATCGTCGCCGTTGACCAGCAGGCCGTTGCCGCACTGGACCAACGCGGCGTCGCTGCCTACGCTGAGGGTTCCGTCGCCGATCACGGTGCCGCCGGTGTAGGTGTTGTCGCCGGAAAGAATCAGCGTGCCCGTGCCGGTCTTCGTGAGGTAGTTGCTGCCGGAGAGAGAACCGGAGATCGAAAGCGTCGTGTCGGTTACGTCGACGGTTAGCGAGCCGGCCAGGGCGACGTTCAGCGAAATTGTCGAGCCGGTCACGCCGGAAGCGACGTCGATGCCGCCGGTCAAGGTGACATCGTGTCCCGCAACGACGAAGCCGCCTGCCGCGAAGTCGATCGACTGGAACGACGTGCCGGCGGGGAAGTCGTTGTTGGTAGTGATTCGGGCCGTGCCTGAGAATTGCAGTTGATCGCCGGGCTGCGGGGTCGCGTTGCCCACCCAATTCTCCGGCGTCATCCAATTGCTGTCGGCCGTGCTGCCGCCGTTCCAGACGCACACAGAAAGAAGCGACCTATCTTCGAGCGGCTCGAACGCAAGCCTTCGCCGATGCGGTGGGCTGAGGGTACGTCGTTTCTTGCTCAGTCGCTGCGCCCTGAAATCGCTCCCCGCCTCTCGGAAAAATCGCAATGGACGATACATGAAAGGACCCTCCTGCGCGAAGAAAAGGCACCACCGAAATGGCGAATCGCTCAGCAAAACGGGGGTTACCCTACCACAAACCAAAAAAGGATACAATAACCCGGACGAAGGGGAGCGGGGGGGCGACTCGATGGCCGTGCCGGCAGACCGACGCCGATCGCAACCTCTCTTCTGCCGTGGCCGAAACTGCGGTATGCTGATCGTCCATGATCGATCTGCTGCGACAAGAAATCGCCGCCCTGGCCACCACCATCGTCGTCAAGGTGGGCACTCGCGTGCTGACGCGCCGCGACGGCCGACTCGACCAGGAGCGAATCCAACAACTCGTCGATCAGGTCCATCACGTGCTGTCGACGGGCCGAAAAGTCGTGCTGGTCAGTTCCGGGGCCGTCGGAGCAGGCATGGGCAGACTCGGATTGACGAGCCGACCGACCGACCTCGCCCATCTTCAGGCCGTCGCCGCCATCGGGCAGAGCAGCCTGGTGGAAGCCTACGAGCGGGCGCTGCACCCCTACGGCCATCACGCCGCACAGCTTCTGTTGACCGCCGATGATTTCGAACACCGGCTGCGATACCTCAACGCCCGAAACACGCTGCTGACGCTCATCGAGCTCGGCGCCGTGCCGATCATCAACGAGAACGACACGGTGGCGGTCGAGGAATTGCAGACCACCTTCGGCGACAACGACCGGCTGGCAGCCATCGTGACCAATCTGATTCGGGCGCCGCTGCTGGTGCTGCTGTCGGACGTGGACGGCCTGTTCGACGGCGATCCGCGCGAGCCCGGCAGCCGGGTGATTGCGACCGTCGAGCGGCTTGATTCCTCGATCACCGGCCTGGTTCGCGATCGTCCGGGCGGATTGAGCAAGGGGGGCATGGCGAGCAAACTCGAAGCGGCCCGGCTGGCAACCACCGCCGGCGAGAACGTCATCATCGCCTCGGGCGCGTCGGCCGACGTTCTGCCGCGGATCATTGCCGGCGAGGTGGTCGGCACGCTCTTTCCGGCGCAGGGGCGAACCGTGGCGGCGCGAAAACGTTGGATCGGGCTGACGGTGAAGCCGCGCGGGCGTCTGCTGCTGGACGCCGGCGCTCAGGCGGCGGTCGAGTTGAAGGGCCGCAGCTTGCTGGCGGCCGGCGTGGTTGGCGCCGAGGGGCAGTTTGTCAAGGGGGACGTCGTGGCGCTGTGCGGACCCGACGGCGTCGAGTTCGCCCGCGGGCTGAGCAATTACACTGCCGAGGAAGTGCTGCGAATTCGCGGCCAGAAGACCGAGAAGATTGCCGGCGTGCTGGGCTATTGCCCCTACGACGAAATCGTGCACCGCGACAACATGATCGTGACGAAGATGGCGAAGCCGTAGGAGCCGCAAGAGCATAACCTGACCAATGATTGTAGGGCGGATTTCAATCCGCCCCGTGTTCTCCAGGCGGACTGAAGTCCGCCCTACGAGAAAGCCCGTAAGTTATGCTTCAGCATAACAGATGGCAGCCCGTGCGTTATGCTGAAGCATAACCTACGTT
Organism: uncultured Planctomycetia bacterium; assembly: GCA_963719005.1. Lineage (GTDB taxonomy): Bacteria > Planctomycetota > Planctomycetia > Pirellulales > Thermoguttaceae. Next base: position 434,407 of record CAVRAR010000002.1, on the reverse strand, counting down.
CTTAACGCGACACGTCAGCCGCTTGGCAGGCGGGGCAGAAGAAGGTCGATCGCTGAGCTTGCACGATACGTTTGATTTCCGCGCGGCCACAGCGCGGGCAGGGCTGACCGTGACGCTGATAGACGCGGAAGGCGTATTTGCCCGGCTTGCCGTCGGGGGTGGTGTAGACATTGTCGGCCAAGGTGGATCCCTGGCGGCGCAGGGCCTCTTGCAAGACTTTGCGCATCGCGACGTGCAGTCGCCTCCACTGCCGTGGCGTGAGTCTATTGCAGGGCGTGCCGGGATGAATGCCGACGAGGTGCAGTGTTTCCGACGCATAGATGTTGCCGATGCCGGCCAGCGCCTTCTGGTCGAGCAAGGCGACCTTGATGGCGCGGCCGCTTTTCCCTAGACGCTCTCGCAACTCGGCAGCGGAGATTTCCAATGCGTCGGGCCCGATCTTGTCGAGGCCATAACGCGATTGAAACTCCGCCGGAGAGACGAGCCGCACCACGCCCAATCCGCGCTGATCCCAAAACAACAACTGCTTCGCCGGCCCGGATAGTTCAAGGATCAGCCGCAAGTGCGTGCGGTCGCGGGGATTGGCCAGAATCACGGAGCCCGACATCCGCGGCTCGATGACCAGCCGATCGCGCGAGTCGAGTTCGAGCACGATGCGTTTGCCGACCCGTCCGACGGCCATGATTTTTCGCCCGACAACCCGCCGGCGAAGCGATCGAACGTCGGGCGTAAACTCGATCGACTGCAATCGCGAGCGCGGCCGTCGGCAATCGCGGATGGTGCAGCCCGCTACGGCGGCGATCCCGCGGCGCATGGTTTCGACTTCAGGGAGTTCGGGCATGGCTTACGTATTAGGCACACGCCGTGTGCCGGGCATGGAATCGGCCGATTTGCGTAACCATCACAGCAGCGGCACACGGCGTGTGCCGGATACTGTCCCGTCATTATAACGCGGGGTCGCCCGGCGCACACGGAGAAAGATGATTGATTTGTTGCCGGAGGCAGGTACAATCAGGGTTGATGCAGCGGCAAACCCAGAGCGTCGCGGTACAACCAACTGCCTCCCCCAAGTCTCTCTCCCTTCATCGAAGGAAATTCACCATGTCGGATAAAACGGATCGTCGTTGTTTCTTGGCACGAGGGATTGCCGGGGCGGCGGGCGTTGGCGCGGCTTTCGGCAGCATCGAGGAGAAGATCTTGCTCGGCGCGACGCAGGACGCCCCTGTACAGGCCGCGGCGAGCAAACCGCCGAAGACCGACATCCCACCCGGCACTCTGTCGTGCGGCAAGATCGGTAAATTGTCGATCAGCCGCCTGGTAATGGGCGGCAATTTGATCGGCGGCTGGGCACATAGCCGCGACCTGATGTATGCCGCCAAACTGTTCAAGACGTACAACAACGAGGCGAAAATCTTCGAGACCCTCGAATTGGCCCAAGCCTGCGGAATCAACACGATCCAGATCGACCCCAGGGCTTGGGGTACCGTGTTGAAGTACAACCAGGCCCGGACGACGAAGATGCAAACCATCCCCTGCGTCTCGCTCTTCACCGAGAAGACAAAGATGAACGACGAGGTCAAGCTGCGGGTCGATCAGGGGGCGACGATGATCTACTCGCACGGCGGTGAGACCGACGTCTACATGATGAACGGCGGCCGGATCGACGCGATCGGGCAAATGGTCGATCTGATCAAAGCCCAGGGCGTGCCGGCCGGCGTCGGCGGACATTCGCTGAACATGGTCAAAGCCTGCGAGGCGGCCAAGTTGAACGTCGATTTCTACGTCAAGACGCTGCACATCGACCGCTACTGGTCGGCCACGCCGAAAAGCCGGCGGCAAGAATACGACTGGATGGACTGGCACGGCGACGACCACGACGCCAACAACGACAACATGTGGTGCAACAATCCCGAAGAGACGATCGCCTACATGGAGAAGGTCGAAAAGCCCTGGATCGCGTTCAAGGTGATGGCGGCCGGGGCCATTCCGCCCCAGATCGGGTTTTCGTACGCCTATCGCGGCGGGGCCGATTTCGTGCTGGCCGGCATGTTCGACTTCCAGGTCGAAACCGACGCCAAGCTTGCGATCGAGAGCCTGAAAAAAACCAACAGCCGCAAGCGGCCGTGGCGGGCGTGAGCGGGAGCGGCAGATGGGGGACCGTCCCAATTTTCGCGGGCACCGCGGCGAAGTCGTGGTCGACGAAAATGGGACTGTCCCCTTTGCCGGGCTCGCCCCTGCGGCGGGACTCAAAACAGCTTGCTTTTCCCGCTCTGCGCCCTATGTTTTGGCAGTGGCAGAATCGTCTGCCTTTCTCGCCACCGTGTGCCACTGCTTGGAACAAGCAGTGGCGGACGCGACCTGATACCACGGCACTGCTTGTTCCAAGCAGTGGCACACTGTTGCCGGTCCATCCCGTTCCACTAGGAACGACCCGAGAAAACGCGGACGCGAAACCTGCAAAACGAAAGGTTCAGCAAATATGTGGGCCAACGACAAGAGAATGGCAAAAAGGACATTGGGTTTGGTGCTTGGCGTCGGTGTTTTCGTCGCATCGGCGAGCTACGGGCAAGAGCCGCCGGGCGTCGATCCGAACCGCGCCGTCGCTGCGGCCGTGACCGGTTTGACCGACGCGCTGCAAGACCCCAGCCCATCGGTTCGCGACGCCGCCGCGATGGCCTTGCGCGAGATGGGGCCGGATGCGAAGCCGGCCATCCCGGCACTGGCGCAAATGCTCCGCGATCCGGACGGCTATCTCCGCATTACCGCCGCTCATACGCTGGACAGGATGGGCGCCGACGCAGTGCCGAGCCTGGTGCCGCTGCTCCGCGATTGCAACCCCCGCGTGCGAGCGCTCGTCGCCGAAACCTTGCGGTCGATCGGGACTGACGCGAAAGCGGCGATCCCCGCGCTGACCGAGAGCCTTCGGGACGAGATCCCATCGGTTCGCGATGCCGCCGCGATGGCGTTGCAGGAGATGGGGCCGGATGCGAGGTATGCGATTCCCGCGCTGGCGGAAATGCTTTCCGACCCGGACGGCTATCTCCGCATCACCGCGGCCCACACGCTGGAAAAGCTGGGCGCGGACGCCATCCCCGCTCTCGTCGTGATGCTTCGCGCCCCGACCCGCGCGTCCGCGAGCTCGCCGCGAACACGCTGCGGGAAATCCGGGCGAGCATGGACCTAAGCGCCCCGGCATACGGCCGCTGAAGTTTCGACAAAGTGACGTGACCATTGATAGGCCAGTCGTTATTCTGAGGCCAGCCGTCATCCTGAGCGCAGCGAAGGATCTCGGTCGTCCGGCCTCTCACGCGAGATCCTTCGCCGCGCTCAGGATGACGGCTGCTCTTGTTCGCTGTCATTCTCACCTGCACGGTTCGGCTTCTTGACGGCTGGAGGCCATCGCGATACAGTCAAATCATGCTGCGAGCACGGCTTCGCGGGACACGCGAATTGCACGTCGCCGATCGTTGCTGTTCCAGCGTACTGTCTCACAGAGATTATGACGAATCGCAGAATGTCGGCGAGGGTGTCGACCCGTAGGGTCGGTCGACAATAGCCCGGCGATTCATCGCCGGGTCGGAGAGCAGGTAAAATATCTTTCGTCCCGGAGGGACGGCCGACAATTTGATCCGAGCTACACACTCGATCGTCCCTACGGGACGGGAAACACCTTCTATCCTGCCCGTCTTCCCGGCAGTAAATTGCCGGGCTATTGTCGAACGTCCCTCCGGGACGGGAATCCCCAGGAACCATCGCAATGTCCGACGCTTCAACTTCCGTCCTTCATCCTGCGTTCCCCCGGCCGAGAGTCTTGCCATTGCGGCAGCGGAGCGAGGTGATCCATCGCGTGTTGAAGCGGCGGCTGGAAACCGTGCTGCCGGCCGCGATGCGGGACGGCGGGTTCGATATGTGGCTGGTGATCTGCCAGGAAGACAACTGGGATCCGATCCACGACACGTTTTGCCCAATGGACCCCTGGCGGCCGATCCTGCAAATGCTCGTCTTTTTCGACCGCGGCCCGCAGCGCGGAGTCGAGCGGATCAACCTGTCGATGACCAACATGCAGGGGCTCTACGATACGCCATGGCAAGGCAAGAACGAGTCCCGAGCAGTGGGCCATGCTGCGGCAGATCGTCGAGGAGCGCGACCCGAAGCGGATCGGCATCAACATCGGCCGCATCCAATGGGCGGCCGGCGGATTGACCCACAATCTCTACCGCCAACTCGTCGAAACGCTCCCGCCGCGCTACGCCGAGCGGCTCGATTCGGCCGAGCCGATGGTCGTCCACTGGGCGAGCGTGCTTTCGGACGACGAAATCGAGCTTTACGAGCACGTGGCCGACGTGGCGAAGAGCCTGATCGCCGAAACCTACAGCCGCGAGACAATCGTGCCGGGCGTAACGACGCTGGACGATCTGGTCTGGCATTATTGGCAGCAGTGCAGCGATTTGGGGCTACCGGTGTCGTTCCGGCCGTTCTTCTATCGTTATCGCAGCGACGCCGCCGCGGCGCGGTTCGGCCCCGATGATCCCGTGCTTCGCCCCGGCGATTTCGTCCGTTGCGACGTGGGCATTCGCTACCTGCGGCTTTGTAGCGATCATCAGCAATGGGTTTATCTGCTTCGGCCAGGCGAGAGCGACGCGCCGGCGTTCGCCCACGAGTTGCTGGCCGAGGCGCATCGGCTGCAAGACGTCTTCATGGGCGAGTTTCGCGCCGGCCTGACGGGCAACAAATTGCTGGCGAATATTCTGGCCCGTGCGCGGCGGGAAAACATTCCCGGCCCGAAGGTCTATTCGCATTCGCTCGGTCAGTTCCTGCACCAGCCCGGCCCGCTGATCGGTTTGCCGTGGGAGCAGGGGCGTTGCGAGGGGCGCGGCGACGTCGTGCTGCGCGAGAACACCGCCTTCACGATGGAGCTTTCGGTCGAAAAGAGCGTGCCCGACTGGGGCAAGGAGAATTTCCGCATGGGCGTCGAGGAGGACGTTTTGTTCGCCGGCGGCCGCTGTCGCCTCATCCACGGGCGGCAGCAAGCATTCTATCTCTGTTAAACTTCCCGCTGATCGAAAGCCTTGCGCAGCACCGCCAGGCTCTTTGGCACGGCCGTCTTCGCGTCCTCCTTGCCTTCGTATTCGAGCGAAATGAAGCCGCGATAGTTCACCTTGCGGAGAATCGCCGCGATGCGGTCGTAGTCGAGATCGAGCGTGTACCACACGCCGCCGCCATAGTAGGTCTTGGCGTGAACGTGCGTCGCCCGCGGGGCGATCGCCGCGAGTTTTTCGTAAGGATCATCGAGGAAATTTCCGGTGTCCAGCGTCACTCCCAGCCAGGGCGATTTGATTGCGTTGACGATCCGCAGCAGGCCGGCCGGCGTCCGCGCCAATCCCCAATGGTTCTCCAGGCCGAGCACGACGCCGCACTTTTCCGCGGTGGGCAGACATTTCTCGATGCTTTCGATCACCCAGGGAAATGCGTCTTCGTCGCTATAGCCGGGCAAGGGCGCCTCGATGCCGCGGTGCTTCATCAGCTCGTCGAAATCCTTGGCGGTGCCCCAGTGGCCGGTGTTGATGCGCACGGTGGGAATGCCGAGCGCGTAGGCGATCTCGATGCTGGCGATGGTGGTGTCGATTCCCAGCTTCCGCTTCTCCAGTTGCGGCGACATGTAACTCTGATGTGTTGACAGGCTGCACAGCGACATGCCGGAGAGAAACGCCAGCCGTTTGAGTCGCCGTAGGTAGGGCGGCTTCTTCGAGTGCATCTGTTGTTCGAGGACCTCGACGGCGTCGAAGCCCATCTCGCCCGCCGCCGTGATGCAATCTTCCACTTCGACGATTTTGTCTTCAAAGTGCCAGAAAGAGTAGGTCGAAACCCCGATCAGGTTGCCGCGCTTCGAGACCGGCTTGCCGGTGGCGGGCTTGGCAGGCGGTTGAGCGTCGGCCGACGTTGTACCCAATCCAACAATAGCGGCGGAACCCAGGAGAAAATTGCGGCGGTCCATGATCTTCTAGAGGTTGTAGCGCGGCGGAAAACTCGGCCAACAGTACGATAGCATTCATTGTATCCCTTGAACCGCCGAAAAGGGAGAGACAGGAGACAGGCTCAAAGACGCGGAGACTCCACTTCTCTCCCGCCCACCTGGTATATAATCAATGCGGCGGGCGTCTGTCTCCTCGAATGCCGGTCGTTTTCCGCAGGAAGGCGTGTCCAATGAGTTCAAGATTGGTCTGCATTGTCGTCGGCAGCATCCTGCTGCTTTGTGGGGAGACACGGGCGCAACACCTGTGGTGGAACCTGGAAAAGCAGAACAAGGCCGTCTGTCTCTACGGCGAAATCACGGTTTTGGCGACCCACCCCGCCATCTACTATTGCGGCGCCAACTGGCATCCCGGCGAAGCGGCGGGCGGCTACTGCGGCATCCAGGACAACAGCCTCCAGGAACGCCGCACGATCTTCTCGATTTGGGACACCTCGCCGACGCTCCATCCCAAGGTGACCCAGGCCGATCCGAAAACGATTTTCAATCGCTTCGGCGGCGAGGGGGAAGGCGCGCACACGCACATGCTATGGGATTGGAAAGTGGGCGACACCTTCCAATTCTTCGTCGGCAAGAAGCCCGGCGCCGCGACGGGCACGACGGACGCCTGCTACTACATCTACGACCGCCAATCAAAGAAGTGGCGGCACAGCGCGACGATCACGTGTCCCAACGGCGACAAGAAGACCGAGGCGCCCGTGGCGACGATCGGCGGCGGCGGACTGGCGTCCTTCCTGGAAAACTTCCTCGGAAAAGACCGCAACGTCCCGAAACTGGTGCTTTACCGCCTCTGGTTGGGCAACGACCTGAGCGCGATGAAGTGCCTCACCCGAGCGGAAGGGGACGGCACGTGGGGGCAACTCCACGATGCATACTTCCTGGCGGAAGGTGGCACTCAACAGTTAGCCGCGCTCTACGGCAAATTGCAGAAGCGCTACGGCAGGCCAACCTTCGGCGGGCAAGGAAAGCAACTCGCTCCAATTCACGACAAGCCCATCCGCGCCGACGTTGTTCGAGCGCTCCGGGCCCTGTCAAAAGCGGACAAAACTCACGATAGGGCGCGGACGAATCTGTAGCCCGCAGGTGATTGCCAGCTTGTCGCTAGGAGCTTTACTGAATCGCCCCTAAGTGCAAGGCACGGTCCTACCACAACAGGCCTGTTTTAGTCGGCATTTGCCGCCAAGCGGAGAGATTGACTAACGGTGTGCCACTGCTTCGCAGAAGCCGTGCCCCGCGCGATCCGCTGCCCCGGCACTGCTTTTGCCAAGCCGCGGCACACGGCGGTGGAAAATGCGGGTTAGAGGCGAGCGTTGCCCGCAATTCGCCGGGCAGAAAGTTCTCCTCGGCCGACGCCGTATTCTCTTTGCCTGCACGCCGTATAGAATTTCGCGTGGGGACAACAATGCAGGCAGCGAAACGAGGGCTTTCCAATATGTGCAGAAACTGGATCACTTACTGTTGTGTTTTGGTGTTTTCGATCATGCTGCTTTCCGCCGCCGGCGGAGCCGAACAACCCGGGTCGCCGCCGCCGCCTTCGATGGCGCAACCGCCTTCCACTCTTCCCGAGCAGACGGCGACTGTTGCCCAGCGGTCGCGCGAGGGGCCCGACGCGGCTGGAGCGGTCGCGTATCCCAGCCCGAATTCGAGTTCCGCCTGGACGAGCGAGTCGATGGCGACCGTGATGCCTCCCTGGACCGGTTCGCCGTTGGCGTATTCCGCCAGCCGCAGCGAAGCGGCGTTACGAATCGAGGATTTGATGCGCGGCGCGGCGGCGCGGCGAAAGCAGGGAAGCTTCTCGAAGGCGATGGCCCTGTACAACGAGGCGCTGACGATCGCTCCCCTCTACGCGGAGGGCTATCGGCAGCGGGCTTTGACGTTGGTCCGCCTTGGCGACCGCGTGCAGGCCCAAGTCGATTACAACCGCTATTTGGCGCTCGATCCGCAGGCGCCGGCTCAGACCCGAGAGGAGGTCGTTCTGTTCGAGCAGAGCGGCCGTGCGCGGCCCGGCGAGGCGGCGGCGGCTTTCTATAGCTACGGCCCAACAACGATAACAGGCGCATCCGGGGAACCGCCGACAACTGACCGATCGCTGCTGCAACTCGCCGCAATCCGTTTTTCGTGGGCGCGGGACGCTTTTCAGAGCGGGGATTACGATTCGGCCCTGCTCTGGGCGACAAACTCCAATCGTGACGTGCCGCAAGCGCGCACTCGCGCCTGACGGCGCAAATTCTCTTTGCACAAGGCGATTTCCGCGGCGCAGCGGCCGAAGCCCGCGCCGCGGTCGCCATGGGGCCGGTGATGGACTGGCGAACGCTTTACAGTTACTACGGTTATGCGACGCCGCGGTTCAACCGGCAGCTTGACAAGTTGGAGGAATTCGTGCGGGAGAATCCTTCGTCGGCCGACAGCCATTTCGTGCTCGGCTACGAGCGACTGCTGTTGGGTCAGGCCGAGGCGGCCCACGCCCAACTGGCGATCGCGTCGGTGATCGAGCCGACCGACGTAGTGTCCACGGCGCTGCTGGCGAAAGACGGCGTTGAGGTCGTCAGCAGCCACCATGCGCTCGCACAAGTCGCGCCGCCGCGGCCGGGCATCGAAGTCGCCCGCCGCCTGCCGACGCCGCCGATCGGCGTGGGCCCGTGGTCTTCGCCGCGCAACGGCCTTTCTCCCTCGCAAGGAACTACTCGATCGGAGGTGACACGATGAACAACGGGCAAAATAAACTCTGTGCATTGCCGTGGTTGCTTTTGATCCTTGTCGCCTCGCCGAGCCGGTTGCCGGGCCAACAGGGCGGCACGTGTGGCGGCTGCGAATCGTGCGACCCGTGCGCGCCTCCATGCCCGCCGGCGACGTGTTCAATACTGGTGCCGCAACTGGTCACCGTATACGAGCCGCGATCGATCACTCGTTATCGGACGGAAACCCGCGAGAGAATGGTGACCGTTTACCGCGACGTGCCAACCATCAAAACCGTCCGGGAAAAGTACACCGTGCTGGTGCCGGAGAAGCGGACACGAACGGTGACCGATACGATCAATCACCCCGTTTACGGCGACATCCGGTTGCGCATCACGACCATGACGCCCGAAGTTGACGTGCGTGAAGCGGCGCAGACGATCACGCGGCTGGTTCCCGTCCAAGAGGAGCGAGTAGCGTGTGCCGGCTGTCGTCCGACCGTCGCGCCGTCTGCCCCGCCCGACAACCCGGATTCCAACGCGCCCCCGCCGCCGCCGGGCGCTGCATCGCCGTCGGACCCTCCTGCTGCGGCCGGCGAGGTGTGCGATAGCTGCGACCCCTGCCCGCCGTGCAGGGTCTGCGTCACCTGCTGGAAGCCGGTTTCGCAACAGGTCAAGGTCCAGTATCCCGTGACCCGCTTCAAGCCCAGTTCGCGGCTCGATACCGTCGCGTTCTACGAGTATCGGCCGGAGACAAAGCTCCGCCAAGAATCGTACGTAGTCCAGGTGCCGGAAGAGAGAATTCGCACGCGGCACGTCACCGTGATGCGGTCGGTAGCCGAACAACAACCGGAACGATACACCGTGACGGTCCCCTATCGGGAACGCATCCAGGTTCCGGTTCTGACTCGCCGCTGGGTCGAGCAGCAAGTAATCATGCGATAGCCCCTGCGCCGCATTATATTGCCGGCGACTCGGCGTCAATCTGATACTTGGAGCGAAAGAGGATCGCCCGCGGGCCACCGATTTCAGAACAGCCGCCCCTGCGTTGGCCGGCCGAGCAGGCAGGCGTCGTAGCCGGCCTCGCGGAGACAATCGACAAAGCCCTCCGGGCCGTGCGTGCAGTAGATTGTCCGCGGCTCGACACGCGCCACCGCCTCGAATAGCTCGTCATAGTCGGCATGGTCGGAAAGGGGCAAGGCGTGATCGACCCCAAGCCGATACTCCGCCCGCTGGTCGATCGCCCAACCGGTCACGGCGATCCGAAGCTGGCGTGGGAAAAGGGGACAGGTCCAATTTGCCGGAACGGCCCTGCGGGTGCTTCGCACAAATTGGACCTGTCCCCTTTTTCCCCGAGCAGTTCCAAGGTGCCGCGACCCGGCGGAACGACGACGGCCCAACCCGGTTCCGCCCGGCCGTCGAGACATTCGTACCGGCCCAAGCTCATGCCGCACGATTCGTACACTTGGCTGACGGCAAAAATGTCGCGGTGTTGCAGCACGGGGATGCCGGCGTCGGTGAGAATCCGCGTGACCTCCTGCCCCTTGCCGAGCATGTAGGCCTGAATCACCGGCACGACCTCGTCGGCCAGGGCTTGACGGACGAGCGTCAGCAGTCGATCGACCACCTCCGCCCGCGGCGGCAGGCGATAGTCGGGATGGCCGAAGGTGCACTCGATCACCAGCACGTCGGCCCGCGGCAGCTCCGCCCGTTCGGCGGTAGCCGACTCGCCGAGCTTGAAGTCGCCGGTGTACAAGAGCGAGCGGTCGCCGTCCTCGGCCAGCAGCATGGCGGAGCCGAGGCAATGCCCTGCCGGAAAGGCCGTTAGCCGCAGCCCGCCCCAGTCGATCGGCTCTCGGTAGGTCAGCGGCAGCGTCGGCCGCCGACCGAGCCGGTGCTGGTAGAGGGCCGCCGTCTCGGCGGTGCACAAGGCGTACTCGTGCCGAGCGATGTGATCGCTATGGGCGTGCGAGATGAACGCCCTCGGCTGGCGTCGGCGGAAGTCGATCGCCAGGTCGGCCTTGGTCAGTTTCAGTCCGTTATCCCAGTGGAACACGACAGGGCGACTCAAGCGGGAAGGAAGGTGACTCCCTTCATTGTATCACAGAGCCATGTAGTCTGAACCGGCAAGAAGGGGTACAATGGCGGGACAAGTCCAAACCTCGAAATCCAACTCTTTTTCACGGCCATGACCGACCCCCAACAGATTACGGTTCCCCAATTCGCCGCCATGAAGACGGCGGGCCACAAGATCACGATGCTGACCGCCTACGATTACGCCCTGGCCGGCTTGGTCGATGCCGCCGGCGTCGAGGGGATTCTCGTCGGCGACAGCCTTTCGATGGTCGTCCAGGGACACACGACGACGCTGCCGGTGACTCTTGAGGAGATGATCTATCACGCCGAGATGGTGGGCCGGGCCGTGCGGCACGCCCTGGTGGTCGTCGATATGCCGTTTCCAAGCTTCCATCTGGGGCCGCACAAGGCCATCGAGAACGCCGGCCGCATCCTGAAGGAGACGCGCTGCCAGGCCGTGAAGCTCGAAGGGGGCGTCGAGCAGGCCGAGGTGATTTCGGCGTTGGTTTCGGCGGGCATTCCGGTAATGGCTCATTGCGGGTTGCGTCCACAGAGCATCCACCAGCTCGGCGGCTACCGCGTCCAGCGTGACGAGCGGCAACTGCTGGCCGACGCCCAGGCGGCGGAGATTTCCGGGGCGTTCGCCATCGTCTTGGAGTGCATTCCCGCCGCAACGGCCGCGCGGATCACCGCATCGGTGCGGATTCCCACCATCGGCATCGGCGCCGGCGCCGGCTGCGACGGCCAGGTGCTCGTGCTGCACGATCTGCTGGGCCTGAACCCGGGCCACGTGCCGCGTCACGTGAAAATGTACGCCGACCTGAAGAAGGCGACAATCGACGCCGTCGGCCGGTATCGCGACGAAGTCCGCGAAGGGAAGTTCCCCGGCGAGGAACATGCATTTCAGTGATGTGTTGTGGTGCAGGCGTCCCGCCTGCACCACAAAGAGGCCACGACAGCAAAACGCCCGCTCCAATTGGGCAACCATTTCGTTGACGTCACCGAAATGGTCGCGGCTGACGGATGCAGGATCATTTCGGTGAAGCCAACGATATGATCCAAATTCGCCAAGCCGAGGCGAAGTTCGCGCGGCCGAACGGCGATTTGGGGGGATCCACGCAGTCAGCGGGAGTTGCCCTGGATCGCATGGCATCCGCACAACGCACTGTTGCCTCTGGCCCGTTAAGGGCATTGTAACGGCTAGGAGGGATGGTAGGATGGCCGTTATCTGTATTTCTCACCGCACGCAGCATCGATGGAAGGTCTGGCAACATGAGAACGTGCAATAAAGTGGTTTGTCTTGGAGCTATGATCGTTGTCGCTTTGCCCGCGGCAGTGGCTCAGGCCGACGTGTTCAACATGGCGGACGGGCAGACGAGTCTCTCCTTCGTGCCCGTCGGCAACGCGGGCAACCCCGCGGATCCGGCGACCGGCCACGGCTCGGTCGGCTACGCTTATCAGATGGGGACGTACGACGTGACGGTTGGCCAGTATTGCGAGTTCCTCAACGCCGTGGCGAAAGACGATACCTACGGACTGTACAACAGTTTTATGGGCAGCACGAACGGATTGTACGGGCCACATATCAACATCACGCAGAGCGGCACTCCCGGCAACTACAGCTACGCGGTCGGCGGCAGTTACGCCGCGGCGGTGAATTGTCCCATCTATGCCGTTAGCTGGGGCAGCGCCGCCCGATTCTGTAACTGGCTGCAAAATGGCCAGCCCTCGTTCGCGGTGGGAACTCCAGGCGAGGTGGCCAGCTCGACGGAGACCGGCGCCTATACGCTCAACGGCGCGAACGACAATAACAGCCTGATCTCGGTCAGCCGCAACGCCGGAGCCACGTATGTCCTGCCAACGCTGGACGAATGGTACAAGGCGGCGTATTACAACGCCGGCGCAACCGACTCGGGCTATTGGTTGTACACCACGCAGAGCAATGACTGCCCGAACAACTGCGCGACCTGCGCGAATAGCGGCAACTATTTCACCTGCAATGACTGCTGCACCGATCCGACGAACCACCTGACGCCCGTCGGGTTCTTTACGCAATCGCCCGGGCCGTACGGAACCTATGACCAAGGGGGCAACGTCAATCAGTGGAATGAAACGAGCCTTGACGGTTCGACGTTCGGCGCGCGTGGCGGCGATTGGGAGCACTATAGTAGCGACATGGACTCGCTGTCCTCCGGCTTCGGCGGCGTTCCGATGATGGAAGACAGTCTCACAGGTTTCCGAGTGGTAAGCGTTCCCGAGCCCGGCAGCATCGCGTTGCTGTTGGCCGGCGTCGGCAGTCTGCTGGCTTACGCATGGCGGCGAACAGCGGCTTCGTAGAGCGGCGAGCCGAATCAGCCGGCATTCGTTCATACGAGAACCGCGACAGCACAACTGCCGCTCCACTTGGAATGAGCGGCACTGCGCTGTCGCGGTAAATTGAACGATGGGTTGATCGACTTGCCGACGGCTACTTTTTCTCGTCCGGCTTCTTCTTCTCGTCGGCGGCCTTCTTGTCTGCGGCAGCCTTGTCATCGGCGGCCTTCTTATCCGCGGCAGCCTTATCGGCGGCGGCCTGGTCATCGGCAGCCTTCTTATCTGCGGCGGCCTTGTCTGCGGCAGCCTTGTCATCGGCAGCCTTCTTGTCTGCGGCAGCCTTGTCTGCGGCAGCCTTGTCATCGGCAGCCTTCTTGTCTGCGGCGGCCTTGTCGTCAGCGGCCTTATCATCGGCAGCCTTCTTATCCGCGGCAGTCTTGTCGTCAGCGGCCTTCTTATCCGCGGCGGCCTTATCATCGGCAGCCTTCTTTTCTGCGGCGGCCTTTTTCGCCGGAGGCTTCGTGAGCGGCTTGTTTGGCGGCGGCGTACATCCGGTCACGAACAAGCCGACACACAGCACGAGCATCATTAGTCCCAACTTCCTCATTGACACACCTCCATCCTCGATATAGAGACAATAGAATCCCATTAAAGCAGGACCATCCTGCGAACATTCCTGATGAGTATGATACCGTCGGCATCGGCCTTATTCCATGCTACGGGCCCCGCATACGCAATTTGACGCAACCCGGGATCTTCGCGCGTTAAAATGGGCGGGGCTGGCGACTTGGCCGGCCGGCGACATCGTATTTCTGCTACGAAACTCCCAGCATCTTCTCAATCTCTACTCGGGCAGCTTCCAACGCGGCGGGGAGTTGCTCGGGCAGCTTGCCGCCGGCTTGGGCCATGTCGGGCCGGCCGCCGCCGCCGCCTTCCACCACCGCGGAGGCCGCTTTGACCCACGCCACCGCGTCGAGACCGCGCTCGACCAGATCGCGGCTCAAACCGGCGATCAGCGTCACCTTCTTCTCCTCTTCCTGCCGATTGGCCAGCAGCACGGCCACCGGCGCGGCCTTGCGGCGAAGCTGGTCGATCATCTGCCGCAACTCGTTCGGGCCGCCGGGCACTTCGGCGATCACCACCTTCACGCCGCCCACGTCGGCCGCCCCGGCGATCAACTGATCGACGGACAGCCCGCCTTCTGGGCCCTGCCGCCGCCTGCTTCCGCAATTGCCGCATCTCCTTGGCCAGTGTTTCGATCCGCTCGGGCAATTCATCGGGCGGCACTTTCAGCAAGCCCGCCGCCTGGCGAACGATCGTCTGAACTTTGCGAATGCTCTCCATCGCGCCGCGGCCGGTGATCGCGGTAATCCGCCGCGTGCCCGCCGCCACGCTCTCTTCGCCGATGATCTTGAAAATGCCGACCAGGGCGCTGTTGTTCAGATGCGTGCCGCCGCAAAGCTCCTTGCTGAAGTCGCCGACCGAGACGACGCGGACCACGTCGCAGTATTTCTCGCCGAAGAGCATCGTCGCCCCGGTGTTGCGGGCTTCGGCTCAACGGCATTTCGACGTGGCCGACCGGCTCGCCGGCCAGAATCTTCCCGTTCACCTCGTTTTCGATCTGGATCAATTGCTCTTCGCTGACGGCCGACGGATTGGCGAAGTCGAACCGCAGCCAATCGTAATCGACCTTCGAGCCCTGCTGCAAGGCGTGCGAACCCAGGTGTTTTTGCAGGGCGTGATGCAGCAGATGCGTGGCCGTGTGCGCCCGGCTGATGCCCTGGCGGCGTTCGAGATCGACCCGGGCGGTGGCCGTGGCGCCGAGTTCGATGCATCCTTCGCGCAGATGCCCGCGATGCAGGGTGAAGCCGCCGTCGATCTGCGAGTCGATCACCTCGAAGTGGAAACCGGGGCCGACGATCTCGCCGTGGTCGCCGACCTGGCCGCCCATTTCGCCGTAGAAAGGCGTTTTGTCGAGCACGACGACGATCGGCTGCTCGTGGTCCACTTCGTCGATCCGATCGCAGAGCTGATCGTTGGCGATGATGCCCACCACCTTGGCGTCGGTCACTTCCAGGGCTTCGTATCCGAGGAAACGGCTGCCGTGCAGGGCCTTTTTGAGGCCTTCCAGCGGGTCGTGGCGGAAGAGCTCGACCTTCTGGCCGCCGCCCGACTCGATGCCGTGTTTCTCCATCTCCTCGCGGAAGCCCTTCCAATCGAAGGCCAGGTTGCGTTCGGCGGCGAGGGTTTCGAACAGTTCCGGCGGGAAGCCGTGGGTCTGGAACATGTCGGCCGCCTCGGCAGCGGAGACGATGCCGCGATGCTGCGATTTCATCTCGGTGAAGATGCGTTCGATGCGGTCCAGCCCGCTGTCGAGCGTGGCCAGGAAGTTGGCCTCCTCCTTTTCGATCACGCCGGCCACCGCCGGCACGGTTTCGCCAAGCTCGGGATAGGGATTCTTCATCAACTCGGCGACCTTGCCCACCAGCTTGTGCAGGAAGGGCTCGCGGACGCCCAGTTGATGGCCGTCGAGCACCGCGCGGCGCAGCAGCCGGCGGATGACGTAGCCCTGCTTCTTGTTGCCGGGATAGACGTTTTCGTGAACGGCGAACGCGCAGGCGCGGAGGTGGTCGGCGATGCGGCGCAGGCGGCGGCCGTTTTCGTCGGCCGGGTCGTAACGCACGCCGCAGATCTCGCCCGCCGCTTCGACCAGCGGACGGAGGATGTCGATGTGGAAGTTCGTCTCGACGCCCTGCAACACGGCGGCGGTTCGCTCCAGGCCCATGCCGGTGTCGATGTTTTTGCTGGGCAACGGCCGCAGGTTGTTCGGCGGATCGCCGACGCGGTTGAACTGGGTGAAGACGAGGTTCCAGATTTCGACCTGGCCGAAGGGGGTTTGGAAGTAGATTTCGCTGCACGGGCCGCAAACGCCGTCGGGGCCCTGGCTGGGGGCGTTCGCCGGCCAGAAGTTCTCGTCCTCGCCCAGGCGTTGCAGCCGCTCGGGCGGCAGCTTCACCTCGTCGAGCCAGATGTCGGCCGCTTCGTCGTCGTCGAGATAGATCGTGGCCGAGAGCTTTTCCGGCGGCAAATGGAGCCACTTCTTATGGGTCAAAAACTCCCACGCCCAGCGGATCGCGTCGCGCTTGAAATAGTCGCCGAAGCTGAAATTGCCCAGCATCTCGAAAAAGGTGTGGTGGTAGGCGGTTCGGCCGACGTTGTCGATGTCGCCGGTGCGCAGGCATTTCTGGCAGGTCGTCGCCCGGGTGAAATCGAGCTGAGTGCGGCCGAGAAAATGGTCCTTGAACTGGTTCATGCCGGCAGGCGTGAACAGCACCGAGGGATCCCAGCGCGGCACGAGCACGTCGCTCGGCCGCCGCGTGCAGCCCTTCGACTCGAAGAAGGCCAGGTATTTTTCGCGTAGTTCGTCGGTTTTCATGATTCAGGTTCGTTCATTGACAGTCAGGAAGAACGCCGTCACAACGCCCCGCGACCACAGTCGCGAGCGTGAATGCACTATCATATCCGTCGAGGGGGGTGCTGAAAAGGCGGGCGCCCTGGGTTGCCGGGCCCCCAACCGTAGGTGATAATGGGAAGGGGAACGGAAAAGGGAAAAAAGGGGAAGCGAAGGAGCTTGTGATGGCCATCATGGTGCTTGATCCATACGTGGAAGAACAAATCCTCGCCGAACGAAGGGGTTTCGACGGCAGTCAATATGACGAAGTCTGGGAAGGAGTCTATATCGTGACACCGTTGCCAAATAACGAACACCAACGACTCGTGAATAAGTTGTGCGTGATCCTGAGCGAGGCGGTGGAGGCCAAGGAACTGGGAGACGTATTCTCCGGCGTGAACTTAAGCGATCGGGATGAAGGCTGGGACAAAAACTTCCGCGAGCCGGATGTCGCGGTGTTTCTACGCAATGGCCGCGCGATCGATCGCGGCACCCACTGGCAAGGGGCGGCCGATTTCCTGGTCGAGATCATCAGCCCCGGCGAACGCACCCGCGATAAAATCCCCTTCTACAGCAGCATCGGCGTCGTCGAATTGCTGATCGTCGATCGCGATCCGTGGTCATTAGAACTATATCGCCACGAAAACGGCCAATTGACCAAAGTCGGCCAATCCACCTTGGCTGCCCCCGACGTTCTCGAAACCCGAACGGTCGGCCTGACATTTCGACTCCTCCCCGCCGAAACGAGACCGCAGATTCAGGTGACGCATCCAGCCAGCGGGCGGCAGTGGGCGTTCTGATTGCGGCGTCCTGACTTCATACATAATTTGTAAGGAGGAGATGATGTTGACGTCAATGTGGACGGTTGACCTCTTTCCGTGGTGGCATTTCATCGTGCGGGCCGTCGTCGTCTACGTCTTCCTGATCGTCATTCTGCGGCTGACCGGCAAGCGGCAAGTCGGCCAATTGGCTCCGTTCGATCTGGTGCTGCTGCTGGTCCTCAGCAACGCCGTGCAAAACTCGATGAACGGCGGCGACAATAGCCTCACCGGCGGACTGATCTCGGCCACAACGCTCGTCGGGCTGAATTGGATCGTCGGCTGGGCCACCTACCGCAGCCGACGGCTCGAACAACTCATCGAAGGCCGGCCGTTGGTGCTGATCCACGACGGCCAAATCCACTACGACGCTCTCAGTCGGGTCAAGATGACGATCCACGAGTTGAAGGCCGCACTGCGGGCCGAAGGATGCGCCCGCGAGGCCGACGTGCGCTTCGCCATCGTCGAGAACAACGGCCACGTGACCGTCATCCCGATGGAAAACCATGCCGGACACGTTGGCGCATAGACGGACGAGCCTTTTTTCCCACAGGCGCAGACACCTGGGCTGGTGACAAGGCACGGTATGGACAAGGTCGCGTGCCGGTCAACTTGTGTGCAACAACGGGGGCTCTCGGCTCACCGCCGATTTGTCGGCGGAGTTGCGGGTTGGATGTCGCGCGGCGTTTCCGCCGGCGTCTCGCCGCCGGCCGCAAGCCGGGCGAAGTTGACCACGGGGAAGTAGCCCTGCTCGCGGGCACGCTCGGGCGTGGTCACCAGAATGCCGTAGTTGCGAACGACGAACTTCAACTCCGGCTCTCTGTCGTCCAACGATTGGAAGAAATCGCCCAACGTCAATCCCTTCAGATCGATCGTCAACGGCATTTCTGGTTTAATGCCGGCCTCGGCAAGGGCTTTCGTGTCAAACTGGATTTCGATCTTGTGCCGTTCCTTGAGATAGTCCATCACCTCTTGCATCGGCGTTTCGACAAACACGACCTCGGTCGGCGTCAGCAGGGCCTTGCGGATCTCTTCGACGAGCCGCCCGCGCGGCAACTGAAGCGGCTTCGCCGGCCGCTCGAACGCCGTCGCGGCCTTCGCGGGGCTGCCGCGAGAAACCGTTGACGTCGCTTGCCCAATCAGGCAACGCAACTCCATTTCAAGTTGCGTCACCGCCGCGCCGGCCTCGATGACAAACGGGGTTATCCCCAGTTCGTTGCGACGTTTGAGAATCTCTTCGTAATTGAGTTGCTTCGTCTGGCGTTCCGTCCACAACTCGACGATCTTTCTCGCTACGTCCAATTGCGCTGCTCAGCTCCGACTCGGCCAACGTGACTTTGGCCTTGGCCGCCATCACCTTGGGACTGGATTCCAATGCCATGGTCAACGCCTGATCGAGCGTCGCGGGAAACTCCCCCATTCCGCCGCCGCCGCCAAGGGCTAGCGTGCCGGCGCCAGTTTTGGTGATACGAGGATCAGCCTTCAACGCCCCCGGAACGATCGTCGTACGGCCCGAGTACGTGGACGCAGCGTTTTTCGCCGGCTGTTTGCCGCTGCTGGGTTCCGCGGAGAACGGATCGGGGAGGGCGGATAGAGTTTTCTTCTCGGGCTGATGTTTGGGAGCAGCTTGGGCAAGCGGCAGGTTACCCCATGCGAAGACCAAAGCGACGACGGCAAGCCACGGAATCGCTCGCCCAACGACCGACACGGCGGGATTTCGTGGCGTCGGTTGTGCGGGCCGAAGGCCCGGCCGTTCGCCCAGCCCAGGGCATCGCCCTGGGAAGCGGAGGCGGCGACGTTCAACTGTCGGCCCAACGGGCCAAGGGTTCGCCGAACGGTTGGCCCGTTGGGCCGACAACACCAATTCGATTGGCTCAACGTTCCCAGGGCGTTGCCCTGGGCTGGGCGAACCGAGCCCCTTCGGGGCAGTCACGCTCGCGCCAAAAACGCCGGCGGCATCCCCGCCAATCGACCTAGTTCTGTTCGGAAACATGTCTTTTCTCCTTGGATAGTGCGTCTTGTTTTAGGGCCATCAAAAGCCAATTGTCTTGCCCGGGCGAAATCCTGCGTTCTTTCGCCGAGGCGAGGTTGATCGCTTCGGAGTATCCGGCCACGGCGAGCGAAACGTCGCCGGAGTCGCTTAAGAAATGGTCGCCGATCCGCCGCCAGCTTTCAAAACCGCTTGGCTTCTTTACGGCAACCTTTTCTTCTCGTGGATGGGTCGAAACGTGCCGCCGCTGCGACGCGGCGCGCAGCGAATTGCCGGTCGTCGCCGGTCCCGCCGCCGGCGGACGATCGCGCTCTTGCCCTGCCCGCAAAAGACCCATCGTCGTGATGCCGGCCAGATAGCAGCCCAGCAGGCCGGCGGCCAGGGCACACCGCTTCAGTCGGCGGCGACCGCGCAGCACGCCGACGGTCCGCGCAAACACGGCCGCCCGCAGCCGGTCGTCGGCCGCCTGTTGCTGATCGCCCAGACAATACGCCGCAGCCAACGGGTCGTCGAATGAATCATTGAGTTCGTTCATATTGTTCAGCCCCCGGCCCCTCTCCCGCAAGCAGGCGAGGGGAGTTGTTCGTCTCCTTGTCCCCGATAAACTTCACGAAACGCCTGCCGGGCACGGCTCAGCAGCGATTCGACGGCCTTTGGCGTTTCGCCGCGGGCCGCAGCGATCTCGGCCACCGAGAAGCCGTCAAGGTATTTCGCCCGCAACACGGCCTCCTCGCGTTCCGAGAGGGCATCGAGCGCGGCGGCGACCTCCTCCTGCCGGCCACGATCCTCCCAGCACGATCGCCGCTGGCCGGTTTCGCCGATTTCCCCCTCGGGCGATTGCTGGAACTTCGGCGAGCGGCGTCGCTTGCGCAGCTCGTTTCGCAGCAGGTTGGCGGCGATGCCCCGCAGCCACGCCAGGAAGCAGCCTTTCCGCGGATCGAAGCGGCGGATTCGCCGCACGGCCGTCAGCCAGGTGTCCTGCACGATCTCGTCGGCCCAATCCTTCCGACCGCCGCAGCGCCAGCGGACGTAGCGATACAGTTCGTCGAAGGTTTCGTCGTAGCATGTTCGCCAGGCGTTTTCGTTGCCGGCCAGGACCGCGGCACGCAGCAATTCCTCGCGTTGCACGCGATCAAGAGGGTCCATGCTGCAACCTCGGCCCCGGCTTGGGAATGCTCTTGCAGGATTATTGTCCGATCGCAAGGGAATCCTTCGTTTCTCGATTGTAATTACCCGCCCTGGGGGATGCCAACGAAAGGAGAAAAACGCCGGCGGCCCTCTTGACCGCACCTACATAAGTAGGTACGATAACTACAACCGTAGGTAAATGGAGACGATCATGGCCAAACGCAACGAACCGCCCGCTCTGCCTTCCGATGCCCAAGTCGAGGTGCTCAACATCATCTGGGACCGCGGCCCGGCTACGGTGGGCGAGGTATGGCAGGCGGTCTCCGCCCGGCGGCCGGTCGCGCGAAATACCGTGCTCACGCTAGTCGCGCGGCTGGAGGAGAAGGGCTGGCTCCGGCGGCACGAAGAGGGCAACGTGCTCCGCTACAGCGCCGTGGTGCCCAAGCAGACGGCCCTGCGGCAGATCGCCCGGCGACTGGTCGATACGGCCTTCGGCGGATCGGCCGAAGGGCTCATCATGACGCTGCTGGGCGAGGGCGATCTCTCCGAAGGCGAGGCCGAGCGGATTCGCGCGATGCTCGAAAGGGTCCGCGGCGAAAAGCATGGGAGGAACAAATCATGAGCCCGTTCTCGAAGTTCTGCCCGAGCGATGCGCTGTTGCTCTTGACGGCCAACGTGCTGGTGCAAATTGCAGTGGTTGTGGCGCTGGCCGGGGCGATCTCGCTGCTGTTCGCGCGGCATCGCGCGGCGGTGCGCCATGCGATTTGGCTGCTCGCATTCCTCTGCACGCTGCTGAGTCCGGCGGCGGCCTACCTGGCCGCCAAAGCCGAGTGGCCGTTGGTTTCACTGCGGCTGTTGCCGCGATCGATTGCGCAGTGATGTGGAAGCGATCCCGGCGGCGGTTCCGGCGATTGACCCTACGGGAAGATCGCCGGATGCGTCTCTTTTGGAGTGCGACGATTCATCATCGCTTTCCGCAGAACAGTCCAAACCGCAACGCAACGTTGCGACACCGAAAGAGATCGCCGATGCGGCGCCGCTTTTCGTGGAACGGTCCGAATCGCCGAATAACGCTGCCACACAGGCGGAAAGTGACGATGAATCGCCGCACTCCACAAACCAAGCGATGCTTGGTTTGGCCGTTGTGCTCTGGATCGTCGGCGCGGTGGTTTTCTTCGTCCGGTTGCTGCACGGCTGTTGGCACATCGCCGGCTTGCGTCGGCGGCTGCAACCAATCGACGATGGCCGGCTCGCCGTCTTGGCCGACGTTCGACGTATTCTGAACACAAAAGAACTGCCGCCGCTGGCGATGCTGCCGCGAGCGACTGCGTTGGCCGGCCCGATCACGGTCGGCCTCTTCCGTGCGCTGGTGATTGTGCCGGAGGACGTTCTGGCAACTCTCGATTCTCACGGGCTGCGCGACGTGCTGGTCCACGAGTTCGCCCACGCCGTGCGGCACGATCCGTTGGTCGGATTCGTGCAGCGTCTGGCGGGCATCGTCTATTGGCCCTATCCGCCGCTGCATTTTCTCAATCGGCGACTCGCCTTGGCGCGGGAGGAGGTGTGCGACAACTACGTCTTGCGTGAAGGCGACGCCCCGAGCTATGCCGAAACGCTGCTGGCGATTTCGCAGACATTTTTTTCCAAACGTCCCCGCCCGGCCGCGCTCGGACTGTTCCATCCATACGGACGGCTTGAGCGGCGGGTGGCCGAGTTGTTGAATCCAAGGAGGAACGTCATGGTACGGACTCACCGCGTTGCGTTAGCGTTGCTGGCGGTCCTTTTTGTCATGGCCGCGGTTGTCGTGGCGGGAACGCAACTTCTTCAGGCGGAACCGCCGCCCTTGCCGGCCGCGCCGCTGTCGCGCCGCCGGCGTCAAAACCTTCGATCGAGCGAGAAACCGTTCACAAACAGGTCGAGCGATACTCGGATGTTGTCACGCTCGATTATTCAGGCGGGGGAGTTGGTGGAAATGGTTTTACACGTTTGCCGACCGGGTACACCGTCGTGACCCTCAGCGGTGAGAATGCTTCGACGACGCAAGTCGGCGTTTCGTTCGCCCGCGAAGCGACAGCATCCAGCTCAACGACGTTCCGCGTCGTGGCCATCGACAAGAGAAACAGGTTGCACGAGCCCATTTCTGAGGACAGCGTGATGGGTGCCGGAGCGAAATCGCAGGTCGTCACGATTGTGTCGAACGTTCTCCTTGCCGCAGAACGAACTCGTGAAATTGATTGTCCAGCAGTCCGGCGAACCGGCCCCTGCCCATGAACTTAGCATGGCGTCGCTGCCGTCCTACGAGGTCGAACCGCCCGACGTTCTGAAGATCGAGATGCTCAAGGCGAAGTTGCCTCGAAAGCCTGGCGACTGGTTCGCAAACGGTGAATATCTCGTCGGTCCCGACGGTACGATCAACCTGCGGCAATTCGGCGCGTCGCGGGTGGCCGGCAAGACGCTGGCGGAGATTCGGACGGAGTTGAACAAACACCTTTCGCAGTTCTTCTTCGAGGCCCCGGACGTCTCGGTCGAGGTCCATCAATTCAACAGCAAGGTGTTTTACGTATTCACGGAACGGGCGGACGGCGGCGGCAGTATCCGCCGCGTGCCGATGACCGGCAACAATACGGTGCTCGACGCATTGAGCGAGGTAAACGGTTTGTCGCCGGCGTCGATCGCGAAGATTTGGATAGCGCGTCCGGCGCCGGGAGGCGTTGGGAGTGGGCAAAAATTGCCGGTCGATTACGACGCGATCACGCAACGCGCAGTTGACGGCGACGAACTATCAGATCATGCCGGGTGATCGGGTTTTTGTTGTGACGAAGCCTGAAGCTCAAATCACCCCGGCCTCGCCCGTTGCGCCTGCCGAGGCGAAACCGTCGTCGAGTGAATCTTCCGAAGCATCGTACAGCATCATCCAGCCGCTCGACATGCTCCGAATCGACGCTATCGGAACGCTCACTGATCAACCCATCGATGATTCTTATCTCGTCTATCCCGACGGGCAAGTTGCCCTCGGGCCTGCCTACGGCCGGGTGAAGGTCGATGGTTTGACCTGGGAAGAGGCCGAAAGGAAGATTACGCAACATCTGAAAACGATTTTGGCGAAGCCGGAGGTTCAAGTCGCGCTCGCACGACGCGGACCATCGCCGCAACTAGCCCTTCTTCCGAGCTTTCCTTACAAAATCCGTGTCTGGGACGTTCTTTCGGTGAGCGCCATCGGAACCATCAAGGATCAGCCCATCGACGGCTTCTATTTTGTCGAGTCCGGCGGCCAGATCGCGCTCGGGCCTGCGTATGGGCGGGCGGATGTCGGCGGCCTGACGTGCGAGCAGGCCGAGCGAAAGATCGTGGAACATCTCAAGAAAGTCCTGAAGAATCCCGAAGTGCAAGTCACGCCGGCGGAACGAGGAGAAGCGTGGCGGGAAGCCGTGCTGCCGAAATCGCCCTATAAGATCGGCGTCTGGGACGTTCTGCAAGTGCGAGTCCTCGGCACGATAATCGATCAACCCATCGACGGTTACTTCCTGGTCGAATCGACCGGAACCCTGGCTTTCGGCCCGGCATACGGGCGCGTTCAAGTGAAGGGCATGACGCTCGACGAGGCCGAAGCCGCGATTCAGAAAAAGTTGAAGGAGGTTCTTGCAAAGCCGGACGTGCAGGTGACGC
This sequence comes from uncultured Planctomycetia bacterium, assembly GCA_963719005.1. Taxonomy (GTDB): domain Bacteria; phylum Planctomycetota; class Planctomycetia; order Pirellulales; family Thermoguttaceae. The sequence continues at coordinate 410,259 of CAVRAR010000002.1, read as the reverse complement.
TCGCTCGGCCGGCAGGCCAGAAGGAGCAGTGGCACGCGACCCCGCCGCCGCAGCCGCCCTACACGATCCATGCGGGAATGCCGCTCTTGCTCAACGTCGCCGGCACGCTTCTCGACCAGCCCATCGACGGAGTCTACACGGTCGAGCCGACCGGCGCCGTCGCGCTCGGGCCGGCGTACGGCCGCGCTCATGTCAGCGGCTTGACGCTCGAAGCCGCCGAAAAGGCAATCCAGAAGAAATTGCAAGAAACGCTTTCCAAACCGGAGGTTCAGGTCACCTTCGCCGGATGGCAGCGCGACAACGACCCGCTCTTGCTGGAACGGGCGAGGGCGAGAGAGCGACGCGTCCAGTTGCAGAATGCCGTAAAAGAGTACGAAGCGAGGCAGCGTGCCCGGTGGAAAAAGCAGGAGAAAGAGGAACGCGCCCGGCAGGAAAAGAAGGAGAAAGAGGAACTGGAGAGGGCGTTGCGCACGCCGCCGGTGCCTCAACACTACACACCGGAGCCTCAACGCCACACATCGCCGCCTCCGCTCAAAATCAGCGCTAGCCAAGTAATGCGGAAAAGCAAAGCCGCTTACATTCACCGCACGATGGCCAGCACTGCCAGAACCGCGATCCACACCGCTTCCGCCGCAATCATGGCCGCCAAGAACCAGCGGCGCCGGCAGGGCGTTGCGACCGGCAGAGGCGCAGGGGCATCGTTGGGCTGTTGCTTTGGATGGTTGCGGCGAGACATGGGATTTCAGAATGCAAAATGAAAAGTGCAAAATGCAAATTGCGGCCGTGCCCAAATCGTCCTTCCCTCTCCGCTCTCCGCTCTCCACTACTCCGGCGGCGTGATCTTGAAATCTTGCTTGAACGCGACGTCGAAATCGTAGATGTTGTCGAAATCGACCTGCGTATCCGACGGCGTCTTCCGCATCTGCCCGATGCGGATCAGGTTGAAGACGATCTCGCCGAAGTCGCTGGTGCCGTGGATGCCCCAACTGTTCAACACCGTCTTGGCCATGTAGCCGTACTGCTCCAACGCGTAGCGGCGAATGGCCTCGCAAAGCTCCTGGCCGGTCACGTGATGCTGCGGGCCCGGCGGCTCCTCGTGCTCCGCAACCGGCTCCGTCGGGCCTTCCGCGCCCATCTGCAATATGTTCTGCGCAAAGCTCAATGCCTCAAACAGGAACACGTAGGCCTCGAACGTGTACCGCCGGTCCTTTTCCAGAAGTTGCGCAAGGGGGTGAGAGGGGTCGAGCATGGGTTGCTGATTGCTGATTGTTGATTGCTGATTGTGAAAGCCCCCGCTTCATTCGTCATTCGTCATCCGAGCTTCGTCATTCGCCGGGGCTTCGTCATTCGCCGGGGCTTCGTCATTCGTCATTCGTGCTTCGTCATTCTCCTTGGGCGCCTCGTCCTGGGCGGCCGGCGGGGCGTGCTCGTAGTTCTCGTACTCGTAGCGGAGACAGCACTTCAAACGACCGCAGCGGCCGGAAATCTTCGTCGGATCGAGCGTGGCCTTTTGCAACTTCGCCATCCGCATCGAAACCGGCGGCATCTGCACCAAATGGGTGTTGCAGCAGACCGGGCAACCGCAGTCGCCGTAGTCGGCCAGCAGCTTCGCCTCGTCCCGCACGCCGATCTGCCGCATCTCGATGCGGGTTTGGAACTCGCCGGCCAACGCGCGGACCAACTCGCGGAAATCGACCCGCGTCTCGGCCAAGTAGTAGACCACGATCCGCTCGCCGCCGAAGAGATGCTCCACGTCGACCAACTGCATTTTCAGGCCGAGCCGCTCGATGCTCTTTTGGCAGACGTCGCACTGTTCGCGGGCCTGTTGCTGCAGCCGAGTCAGCTCGCGGCGGTCGTCGGCCGTCATTTCGCGCAGGATCTGCCCGCCGCCGGGGTCTTGGATGCCCCCGCTCGTCTCGGGCGTCGCCTCACACAGCACTTCGCCGGTCTCCAGCCCGCGGTCGGTCCGCACGATCACCTGCATCCCGCGGCGGCATTCCCGGCCGGCGGCGGCCGCAAACACCCCCAGCAGCCGCATTGCCCCGTACCGAACCACATAGTCAGCCATGATCGAATGTCCCCGATTGCATTGTACAGTGTATCGGAGACCGCGGGCAGCGAAAAGAGCGGGTTTTGGCGAGGCTGGAATGTAGTAGGCACACGCCGTGTGCCGTTTTGGGGACTCTCGCGGAGTTTTGCTTGAACCGTTGGACGGCACACGGCGTGCGCCTACTACGTGGATTGGCGTCCCACACGTCGGGGGGCAATTCGGCTGCCGCCCCTTCCCGCAAACGCCCCGATTACTTCGAGTCCTTACGCTTCTTCGACCGCTGGCTGCCCACATAGGCCATCATCAGCATGAAGATCCCGAAGGCCAACAGGATGCATCCCCAACCGAGGTTCACGTTGACGTGGAAGGAATGCACGTCATAGATCGTCGGGTTCGTATACCAGGAAACGATGCCAAAGACCACCAGGATGGCCCCGAGGATGGAAAACATCAGGCCAATCGGAATGCGGATGTCAAGCATGGTCTTCTCCCCCTCGCTTTACCAAAAAATGATATTCAGCACGATCGTAACGGTGATCATAATGACGGCCAACGCCTCGGGTTTAGCGAACCAGCGCAGGTGGTCGTCGCCCGAGAAGCGGGCAGTCAGCGAATAGACCAATCCCCGCAATTCGTCGTCTGTCTTCTTCCGCTTCGTCAGCAGCGAAATCACGATGGTGACGACAAAACAGGTTGTCCAGGAGTAAATGGCCATCCAGAAGTTTTGGGCCATTTCGCTGCCGTAGGTGTGGACCGTGACGACCCAGTGGCCGGTTGGGCCGGTCAGGGCGGTGTGCAGGGCCGAGGCGCAGATGCCGGCCAGCAGCCCGAAGAACGCGCCGTGCCCGGTCGTTCGCTTCCAGAACATCCCCAACAGGAACGTGGCAAACAGCGGCGCATTGACGAAGCCAAACACCAACTGGATGAATTCCATGATGTTGTTGAATCGCGCAGCCACGTACGCGGCGGCGATGCTCACCAGAATGCCGAAGACCGTGGCCATCCGCCCCATCCACAAGTAGTGGTTGTCGCTCCGTTTCGGGGCGATGTAGCTCTGGTAGATGTCGTAGGTCCAGACGGTGTTGAAGGCCGTGACGTTACCCGCCATGCCCGACATGAACGAGGCCATCAGCGCCGTCAGCCCCAGTCCCAGCAAACCCGTGGGGAAGTATTGCACGAGCATCATCGGGATGGCCATATCGTAATCGAGCTCGAGTTTGCCCTTGTCGTCGGCCTTGTAGCGATATACGGTCGTTCGCTTGCCGTTGATGGTTTCCTTGCTCGGTTCGACTTTAGGCGGAATCAAGCCGAGTGAAGGCGGCGGCAGTCGCGATTGCATGATTGCACCGGCTTTCGGCGGCACGGCAGGTGGTGGAAATACGTCCTTATACGGCTTGGCCACCAGGGCAATCATCCCGGGAACGATGACAATGGCGGGAATGAGAATCTTGGGGATCGTGGCGATGACCGGCGTGCGCCGCGCGGCCGACATCGACTCCGCCGCCATTGCCCGCTGCACGACCAGGAAGTCGGTGCACCAATAGCCGAACGCCAGCACGAAACCGAGCCCGACCACCATCCCGAACCACTCCAGGTGCATCGGGTTCTGGGCCGGGTTTCCCGTGTTCGCCCAGACGCTGGTCCACGCGTCCTTCGGATAATGCTGCGACACGGCATAGGTGGCCAACTGAGCCTTCAGCCCGGTCCAGCCGCCCACCTCATACAACCCGAGACATACCAGCGGCAGGAAGCCAAGTGCGATGAGGAAGAACTGGAGCACCTCGTTGTAGATGGCCGAGGTCAGTCCGCCGAGAGTGAGGTAAACCAGCACCACCGCCGCCGAGATGAACAAGCTGACGTTGAAGTCCCAGCCCAACAGCAGTTGCATCATCTTCGCCAATACGTACATCGACATGCCCGACTGGAAAATCGTCATCACGGCGAAGGAGATGGCGTTCAGCCCGCGGGTTTTCTCGTCGAACCGCAGCTTGAGGTATTCCGGCACGGATCGGGCCTTCGAACCGTAGTAGAACGGCATCATGAACACGCCGACGAAGACCATCGCCGCCACCGCCCCGAGCCAGTAGAAGTTGCACGTCATCATGCCGTACTTGGCGCCGGACGCGCCCATCCCGATCACTTCGAGCGCCCCCAGGTTGGCCGACACGAACGCCAAGGCCGCGATCCACGCCGGGATCGAGCGGCCCGACAGGAAGAAGTCGGTGCTCGTCTTCATGAAACGCTTCAACGCAAAGCCGATTCCCAGCACAAACAGCGTGTAGACGATGAAAATGGTATAGTCGATAGGTCCGAGCATGATTGAGCCCTGAGGTATCGGGATTCGTGCGTGAAGGGGCTTTGAAAACGGCGCGGAGCGCTTCCACCCATTATGGCAAGGATTGCCGCCTCCGCAAGTGGGCCGGGGCGCTTTCGGCGAGAATGCGGCACTACACGAGAATGCACCAATACGATAGCCGGGAGTCAACGACTCCCGGAGGATCGCCACGGGACAACGCACCCTCCGGGAGTCGTTGACTCCCGGCTATTGTTGCCCGGACAAAGCCCTTACCGCCCTTCCGTCACGCCCTTCCACTGGTCCGTGCGGAACGGCGAGGCCGGCAGGCCCGCCTTGTTCGACAGGTTCGGCGTGGCATCGTCGCGCCACGCAAAACGCACCGCCGCGGGCTTGGCCACCTTATCGCTGTGCACGACGATCGTATCGCCGTCGATGGTGGCCACGGCCGGCACGAATTTCCGGTCGGCCCCGGCGATGGTGAAGTCGCTAAGCGGCTTGCCGTCGCGCGCCGTCAGGCCGCCGCCGCGGTGGTCGAACTGAAGGCGGACCGTGTCCCCCTCGACCGCCATCGACTTGTAGATCGGGCCGGAATAGACGAGCTTTCGTCCGTAGACCTTCGCCAACGCCCAAAGGGCCAACCGCCGGCCCACTTCCTGCTTGTTCTTCGGATGGATGTCGTTCAGGTCGGTGATGTCGGTTGTGACGGCCATGCCGGTATTGGGCGCCGCATCGAGCGTCATCCGCTGCGCCTCCCACAGTTCGGGACAGCAGGCCGGATCGACCTTCCAGTCCCTGTGATAATTGTACGGGGCGATCTGCACGAAACCGAAGGGGAAATCCCCCTCGCCCCAATCGGCCCGCCAGTTGGCGATCATCGCCGGGAACAGCGTGCGGTATCGGTACGCCGCGCCGACGTTCGCCTCGCCCTGATACCAGATTGCGCCGCGAATGGCGTAAGGGATCAGCGGGGCGATCATGCCGTTGTAGAGGCTCGACGATTCGCCCTGGGCCAACGGCTTGAGCGCGGGATTCGCTTCCAGGGCCTTGCGGCTGGTCCAGAACTCGGCCGGGGTGCCGCCCCACGAGGTGTGAATCAGGCCGATCGGCACCTTCAACTCTTTGTAAAGCTGACGCCCGAAGAAGTAGGCCATCGCCGAGAACCCGCCCCAGCCGTCGGCGGCAACGGTCTGTGGAGAGCAGGGCGTCCACTTCCCCTTCACGTCGGTGGCCGGTTGCGCCGCTTTCACCTTTTCGACCGTGAACAGGCGGATTCGCGGATATTTCGCGGCGGCGATCTCCTTGGCGGCATCGTTGCACCCGCCGATACCCATCTCCATGTTCGACTGGCCGGAGCAAACCCAGACCTCGCCCACCAGGATGTTTTTCAGCGTAATCTTATTGCCGGACGAGCCTTCAACGATCATCGTCAACGGTCTCTTGATCGACATGTAATCATGGGTGCCCTTAGGCATCTTGGTGGCCACTTCCACGTCCGTCACCGTTGTGTCCAGTTTGGGCAGCGTCACTTTCCAGCGTCCGTCGTTGCCGGCTTTGGTCACGTGCTTTTGCCCGGCGATGGTTACGGTGACCTCTTCCCCCTTGTTGGCCCAACCCCAGATCGGCACGGGCCGGCCGCGCTGCAAAACCATGTTGTCGCCGATCACCGCCGGCAGCTTCACCGCCGCCCGGGCAACCGCACTCGCAAGAACCACAAGCGCACAACACGTCAAAATACGAACCAAAGTCCTACAGCGCATGACGATCTCCTAACTTAATGACCGAAGAACGATTCAACGCATTTACTGATTACTCGAGTGTAAATAGCCGGGAGTCAACGACTCCCGGACTACATTCGGCAGTGCGAAGCCGCAAGCGGCTCTCTTCTATTCCTTAATTCCCTGTTCCTCGCTCTTACGAATGATCTCCCACGCTTCCGCGGCGGTTTCCGCGTAGCTGATCAGATCGAGGTCTTCGTCCGCCACGGTCCCCTGGTCGGCCAGGAATTGGAAGTTGACCGCATGTTGCCAATACTCACGGCCGAACAGCACGATCGGAATCGCCTGCATCCGTCCGGTCTGGCGGAGTGTCAGGGCGTCGAACAGTTCGTCGAACGTGCCGAACCCGCCGGGAAACGCCACCAGCGCCTTCGCCCGCAGCAGAAAATGCAACTTCCGCATGGCGAAGTAGTGGAATTGGAAGCAGAGTTCGGGCGTGATGTACGGATTGGGTTTTTGCTCGTGCGGCAGGCGGATGTTCAAGCCGACCGACTTGGCGGCCGCGTCGTTGGCCCCGCGGTTGGCCGCCTCCATGATGCCCGGCCCGCCACCGGTAATAATCACGTTCTCGCCGCGCAGCGCCGGCTCTTTCGAGGCGTTGGAAACGAGCCGGGCGAACTCGCGGGCGGCGTCGTAGTAGCGGCTCCGCCCCAAAAGGTTCTTCGCCTGAATCACCGCCCGCTGCCGTCCCACATCGCTCGGCGCCGAGGCCAAATCCTTCTCGGCCTGATCGAGCCGGCGACGGGCTTCCGACGGCTCGATAATCCGCGTGCTGCCGAAAACGACGATCGTCGAGCGGATGCCGTTCTCGCGCAGATACAACTCCGGCTTGAGAAACTCCAACTCGATCCGCGCCGCCCGCATCTCCGGCCGCATCAGAAAATCGACGTCCTTATACGCCACGCGATAACTGGGCGACTGGAGAACTTTCGATAGATTCGCGGCGGGATCGGCCATGGCGGGCTTCTGCTGAGGCAAGCTCCCGAATTCTACCATACCAACGCGGCGAAACAAGCCGACTCAAACGAGAAGCCAAGTGAGCGTAGCGATCAGCAGCCACACGCTCGGGGGGACATAGATTTGCGGCTCGCCACGCCGGGGAAGCAACAGCAGCACATAAATCGCAACGCTAACCAGCGCGATCGCGGCCAGCGGCAACCAGCCCAAGAATGGTCCCGCACAGATCAGACCCAGCGGCAGGCCCGTGAAAGGCAGTGCGACATCGGAGGCATTTTGCCCCCGCAACTTTCGCCAACCCAGCGTCAGAAGCCAAACCGCGCCGCTTGCAATGATGCCCGCCGCCAAGCCGGCCCAAACGTTGAGTCGGTCGATCGGCCAAATAAGCGGCGCCACGACGCCCACGATCAGCGCCGGAACAAACAGCCGCAGCGGCGGACAATTTCCATCGACTTCGATCAAAGCCGAACACAGCAGCGTGCACAGCAGCAGCAAGCGGCAAGGATAAGCGGCCGTCAGAGGATTCTCGGTGATTGCCAACGCGACGAACATTGCGGCCGTGAACGCTTCCACCAACGGATACCGGATCGGAATCCGGCAGCGGCAGTGCCGGCAATGCCCGCCCAGCATGATCCAACCAAACACCGGCACGTTGTCGAACCAGCGGATCGGCTCCTTGCACGTCGGGCAATGCGAAGGGGGCGAAATCAGGCTAAGCCCGTTCGGCAAGCGATAGACCACGACGTTCAAGAAACTCCCCACCGCCCCGCCAAATACGGCCGCAAACAGCACGATCAACCAATGGGCGGCGTCAAGCGGCATGGGGGAAAGACGGGGGTTCGGGGTCCAGCGTTCAGCCGTTTAGCCGCCCGCCCGCAGGGCGGCGTGCCTCTTAGGCCAGAAACCGCGTTAAAAACTCAACATCTTCCTATACTCTTCCATTCGCCGATCGAGATCTTCCCGCTTGATCTGCCGCAAGCGGTCGAGGCTGAAATCCTCCACGGTGAAGCTGGCCGTCAGCGTGCCGTAGGCCAGCGCGGTTTTGAGCGTCTTCGGGTCGAAGTTGCCGCGCTCGGCCAGATAGCCCATCATTCCGCCCGCAAAACTATCGCCCGCCCCGGTCGGATCGACGACCCTCGGCGTGGGATACGCCGGCAGCACGTAGGTTTCGTGCTGACCGAAGAACATCGCCCCGTGCTCCCCCTTCTTCAGCACGACGAAACTCGGGCCCATCTCGCGAATCGCATTGCCGGCGCGGACCAGATTGTCGTCGCCCGTTAAGAGCTTGGCTTCGCTGTCGTTGATCACCAGCCCGTCGATCCGCTGCAACAATTGCCTCAGCTCGTCGGGTTCGCTGCGGATATAGTGGTCCATCGTGTCGGCCACGGTCAGCGACGCCCCGGGGCACTGATCGAGCACCTTCATCTGCAACAGCGGCGAGCCGTTGGCCAAAAAGAGGAATTTCGCGCGGCGGTAGCTCTCGGGCAGGACCGGATTGAAGCCCGCCAGCACGTTCAGTTGCAGATCGAGCGTTTCGCGGTCGTTCATATTCGGCAGATATTTGCCGCGCCAGCGAAAAGTCTTGCCGCCCGGCACCACTTGCAGCGCGGCCGTATCGATGCCGCGGGCCTGGAGCATGGCGGTATTTTCCGCCGGCCAGTCGTCGCCCACCACACCCGCCAGCCGCACGCTCGTAAAGAAGCTGGCCGCATAAGAAAAGAACACCGCCGACCCGCCCAGCACGTTATCGCGCTTTTCGCCAGGCGTTTCCACGCTGTCCAACGCTACGGAACCGACGACGCATAGGGGCATGAAGAGGCTCCCTGGTTTCTTCTCCTCAATCTGGACTGCAAAACGGCCGCAGAATCAGAGGATATCCAAATGAAAATCGCCGCACTGCCAAACCTCCCTATCGGAGACGCACCGATCTTCGTGTCTCACGGAGAATCGAATCCACCAATTCGGGAGTGAGACCGGCCGCCGCTGCTTCTCGGCTCATGTCGCCCATGACTTCCTGCAAGGAATCGCTCGGCTTGAGGTATCCAGCAAGCTGGACGCTTGCCAGCAGGTCGAGCTTGCGGCGATCTTCCTCGGACGCGGCGAGATAAGCTCTCGCCACCTCTTGGCTCACTTGAATGGTGATCGACTCTGTATTCACTGGTTCGACTGCCCCATCAGATCGCCGATGAACTGGCCGACGCCTTCGTGATCGAAAAGGACCGGCACCCCTCCCGCACCGATGTAGACGGCGACGCCGTCTCGAACTACCAGGGCATCTGGATGGTCCACCTCGAAACGGTCGCCATTGACCAACGCGACGGTGAACGGTCGATAGGGCGTTCGCCCCTTGAGCGTCTTCAAGATATGGTCGAAGTTCTCTACTTGCATAAGATCATCTTCCTTCTATGGCGGCCGGAAATCCCAACCCGATGACATTATACCTTGAACGATGACACCGAACAACGGAGCAGCAAGTGGCCGCCCCCTCGGTCATTTCTGCAATTCCTGCACGATTTCCTCCTTCGTCGAACACCGATCGCAAACGGCGCGGAATTCCTCGCGGCTGAGCGCATTCGAGCCGTTTAACTCGAACTCGGCGAACTCGACGACGGGTATGACGTAATCGCTGGAGCCCATCTGGTATCGTTCGACCTCCTTCCATTCGCCTTTCTTATCCTTGGGCCGCACGCGCGGTGGGCGAGTGTAGGAGGCGTCGAGGTGGGCCAGCCGGACGCCGACCGTCGCCCACAGCCGGGTCTTGCCGCTGATCGGATCGATGGCGATCGGCACCGAAACTCGCGCGTCGCAGGCCAAATCTGGATCGGCATCGAGATGTTCGAGCCATTTCAGCGCCTCGCGCCGCGCCGCCGCTTGATCGACCGGCTCGTCCGGCAAGAATTGCGGCGCATGCCGACGTCTTCGCAGGCGATCAGATAGAAGCCGTAGAAGCGGCGTGCCAGCGCATCGAGTTCGGCGTCGAGCGTCGCGTCTCGCGTGCCGCCTTGCTTCAGCCCGTGCAATTTCTCCAGCCGTTGGCGGCCGACCGTGCTTTGCAGGAAATTCCGCAAGAATGCATACGCCCGGGCAGTGCGGAGATAGAACGTCGCACAGGGCTCGATTCGTAGCCGGGGCGACACTTCGCCTTGCTTCAAGGGCATTTTTTCGCACTCGCACTTTGCGCCGGATAATTGCCTTGCGTGCGTCTCCCGCCGCGTGGTAATCAGCGCCTTGAATGCCTCGACGAGCCGTTTCTTGTACTCGGCCGTCAGCAGCAGCTTGTTGTTCTCTTGGCCGCGGCCCGGCAGCAGTAGGGTTTCCAGGGCGTAGACCTGATACTGATACCAACCGTCGCCGCCGAGTTTTTGGCTCGGTTTCAGGTCCACCTCACCCGAGCGGATCCGGCGGATCAGCGTGACCATCAAGTTGGCGTCGGCGGGCAGACCGTCGGGAAAGAGCCGCTCGAATAACTCCGTCTCGCGGCTGGTCGACGGCGGAAACACCGCCGCCGTCGCGTGCGACGCTCCCCGCTGCTTCGCCAATGCAGTCATGTCCCGCTTTGCGTCAATCAGCGCATCAACCGGCAGACAGATCAACGGATTCGTTAGCCGCCCATAGAAGGCGTTGATCGCGCGATATTGTTTCAGCAAATCGGCGTGGCCCTTCAACACGGCGGCCACGTCGCGGGGAATCGTCAACTTGTCACCGTCGAACTCGTGCTGCAGAAAACGATAGAATCGCCACGTCCGCTGCAATTCCGGCGTCCAAGTGTAGAAGCCGATCGGCTTGCTCGCGGCCTTGTCCTGCTCGAAGTCGGCCAGCCACTTGGCCTTCTCTTCCTGATTCACGTCGCCCGCCGGCGCCTTCTCTCCGCCAAGCTCCAAAGCCGCCGCCAAGAACGCTCGGGCCGGACTCTTCGCCGGAAGACGGGAAAACACCGCTGCAACCCATTGCGGCACTGCCGGCAACAACCCAACCTCGCCGCGAAAACAGGCCAAATCGACCGCCGCGTACAGCCCGTCGTCGAATTGCTTCGCCGCGCCGTCGATCAGGTTGGCGCTGGGAAGAACGTTCTTCATGCCGCAGTCGCGGGCCGCGGTGACGGCGTCCCGATACGAGGGATGCAGCATCAACATGCTCCCCTCGACGTCCGGCTTAATCATCGGGCAATCGAGCCGCACCATCGCCGCCGAACTGTTCACCTCCCAATCGCCCAGCGGCCGGCTGTCGATCAGCGTCGCATCGAAGGCGGGATTCTTGTCAGCCAGCGTGTCGTTGACCAGCACGTCTTCCTGCCGCGGCGGCTCCTGATATTCGGTGCGTGTAACTTCATAATAGTTCGCATGCCACCACAACCAATTAGCGCCGTAACCCGCGGCCACCACCGCCACTAGGACAACCAAACAGACGATCAGCAGCGTCTGACGTTTCATGGAATGCCTCCTTGTTCGGGGCGAGGTCACGTCTTCGATCAACGTATCAGGAGCCTATTTTATCTCCTCCCAGCCGGCAATCCTAGCTCGGCTGGCGTCTTTCTTGTCACGCCGAACCGCATCCGTTGGCCGTCGCGAAACGCCTCGCGGATCTCGAAGTTCTCAAAGGCGGGGCCGCCGGGGATCGGCAGTTGCATCTGCCAGTAGAAATACCGTGCATTGACCACCGCCTGCAAGTCGCGCCCAAAGGTTCCTTTCGACTTGCGCCAATACTGAGTGACCTTGCGGCCGCCGTAGTACCAGCCATCCATGCCGGCGACTTTCACCCCGGCCGGATTCATTTCGTCGGTGGTTATCGCCACAAGGGCGTCGCCGTCGGCCGTGCGATGAAGCTGCCGGAACCCAAAGACCGCGTCCCCGGCGAAACCGTCGCCGGAAAAACCGGGGTAAAGTTGCTGGGTACTTTTCGGTCCGTCGGCCAGCCACAGTAGGCGAGTCCGTGCTTTGTTCCCCATCGTGGCCGACAGCTCGAAGTACTGCAATGTCTTACTGTCGGGTTCCGCGTGGATCGTTAGCTCGATCTCATCGGGAGAATCGCTCCGCTGCGCGATAACCAGATAGACGTGCGCGCCGTTGTCGAACCGCTCGACCCGCAACGCTAGCTCCAACAGTTCGACGCCGCTGGCAAGCCGCGTAATCGTTCCCGGCTCCATCTTCACCCGCTCGACCGGCGTGCCGGAGTCGGCCGCGGTCCAGATTCGCTTGCCCTGCACATGGTCGAGCCGGCTGAGTTCCATTTCGCTGAAACCACGCCGTCCGGCGACGATCGGCTCGATGGCGATGAAGTTGATCAGGTCATATTTTCCGCCGGGCAGCACGGGCGAGTAGATGCGGATCAGCCCGCGCGGCTCGCCGTCGCCTTTGCCCACGCCGGAGTGGATGCCGAACAGCAGTCCGCCGGCGATTCCCCAGCATGGCCGAGCGCGGTCCGATCCGCCCTGAATCCACTTCGTTGACGCTGGGCGCTGCGTGCGCTGAGTCGTCGGCTGTTGTGCGCGGCAGGTTTCAATGAGCGGATTGCTCGTCGATGGAAGAAGCAACAGCGAAATGCCGGCGAATGAGGTCAGAATCAGTCGCACTGGCTATTCCCCCAACGCTCGCAAGATCCTCTCTTTCGTCGCCGAGCAACGCCGCGTGGTCGTGGCGGCTAAACGACATCTGTCTGCGCACACACGCGGTCGCGAAGCGTTTCCAATCGCTAATCCCTAATCCCCAATCCCTTCCTCACCCCCTCTTCTCAATCTTCGCCCACGTATCCACCAGCGACGCCGTGCGGTTGAACACCGGCTTCTCCGGCGTGGAATCGGGATCGACGCAGAAATACCCCAGCCGCTCGAACTGAAACCGGCTGCCGGCCGAGGCCCCCTTCAGGCTCGGCTCGACGAAACCGCTGACCCGTTCGAGCGAGTTCGGATTCATGTTGATGATGAAATCCTGGCCCTGGGGCACGTCGTACGGATTCGACTTGGTGAACAGGTGGTCGTACAATCGGGCCTCGATCGGCAGCGCGTGGGCCGCCGACACCCAGTGGATCGTGCCCTTCACCTTGCGGCCGTCGGGCGTGTTGCCGCCGCGGGTGGCCGGATCGTAAATGCAACGCACCTCGGTCACTTCGCCCGTCTTCGCATCCTTGCCCACCGCAATGCAGCGAACCAAATAGCCGTAGCGCAGCCGCACCTCCTGACCGGGGCAGAGCCGGTGGTATTTCTTCGGCGGAATCTCGCGGAAGTCGTCCTGCTCGATGTAGATTTCCCGCGAAAACGGCACTTTCCGCGTGCCCATGCTGGCGTCCTCGGGATTGTTGACCGCGTCCATCTCTTCGACCTGGCCCTCCGGGTAGTTATCGATAATCACCCTCAGCGGCCGCAAAACGCCCATCACCCGCGGCGATCGCTTGTTCAGGTCGGCGCGGAGGCAATGCTCCAACAGGGAGATATCGACTACGCTATCGACCTTCGACACGCCGATGGTCGCGCAGAAATCGCGGATGGCTTCGGGCGTATAGCCGCGGCGACGCAGGCCGCAGATCGTCGGCATCCGCGGGTCGTCCCAACCGCTGACGCGACCGTCCTTGACCAACTGCAACAGAAACCGCTTGCTCATCACCGTGTACGTCAGATTCAGCCGGGCGAACTCGATCTGCTGCGGCGCGAAGATGCCTAGTTCGCGGATGTACCAGTCGTACAGCGGCCGGTGGTTCTCAAACTCCAGCGTGCAGATCGAATGCGTGATCCGCTCGATCGAGTCGGACTGGCCGTGCGTGAAATCGTAGGTCGGATAGATGCACCACGTGTCGCCACTGCGATGGTGCGTGGCACGCAGGATGCGGTACATCACCGGGTCGCGCATGTTCAAGTTGGGCGAGGCCATGTCGATTTTCACCCGCAACGTCTTCGAGCCGTCGGCAAACTCGCCGGCTTTCATCCGTTGGAACAGGTCGAGGTTTTCCGCGATCGAGCGGTCGCGGTAGGGGCTATTCGTGCCCGGCGCAGTCAGCGTGCCGCGGGTTTCGCGGACCTGGTCGGCGTTCAGGTCGCAAACGTACGCCTTGCCCGCCTTGACAAGCTGCACGGCCCATTCGTAAATCTGCCCGAAGTAATCGGAAGCGTAATAGAGCCGATCTTCCCAATCGAACCCCAGCCAGTGGACGTCCTCCATGATCGAATCGACGTATTCGACGTCCTCTTTGCTCGGATTCGTGTCGTCGAATCGCAAGTTGCACAGCCCGCCGAACTCGCGGGCGATGCCGAAGTTCAGGCAGATCGACTTCGCATGTCCGATGTGCAGATACCCGTTAGGCTCCGGCGGGAAGCGGGTGTTCACTCGCCCCTTGTGTTTGCCGGTGCGATTGTCCTCGCGGATGATCTCGCGGATGAAGTCGGTGGATTGGGGGGCGGGGGAGGAACTGTCGCTGCTCATTATTTGTCTCCGTCGGCAGTTTCGCCGGTTGTGTTATTGCGTTCCTACGCCCGTTTACGGGCGTTTCCGCGAAGCGGTATTAGGCCCGGCGTTTACGCCGGGTTAGGCTTATTGAACCCGGTCCCAGGAGGCCCGTGAACGGGCCTGACAATCCTGTTCGTCGTTTCCACTCAACCCGGCGTGAACGCCGGGCCTAATACCGCTGCGCGGAAAGGACCGTAAACGGTCCTGCTAAACCTCATCTTGCCTCCCGCACGATGCCGCGATATCAGACATCAAATGCATTTCCTTTTCCCAGATTGCATCGCTTGCACTTGGTTTCAAGGTTGTCGTCCGTCGTTTCACCGCCTCTTGACCAGGGCAGGACGTGATCGACATGCAATTCGATGCCCCGTTGGGTTAACGGACTAGCACCGCAGACCCCACAACGAAAACCATCCCTCACCAAGATGCGGAATCTCTGACGCTCCGATATTTCCCGGCGGGTGCGGCGTTTCGTTGTGGACTCTTCGGAATCTGGCTCTGTTATTCCTCCTTCTGCTTCTGTTCCTGGCTCAACTTGCTCCAGTGAATCAGAGTTGACCCAATCGATAAACGCCTGCAATGCTCTTGTCCACGAACCAAACCGAGTCTGATATGGTTTGGAAGAGAAATACGAATGTGGGTCTTCCTCTACCTCGCTCTTGCGAGGTTGACGCCCAAGGCTTGCCCATAAGGAGCGGATGTTCTCAAAGAGTTCCTCATCGGTAATCCCTCTTTTCCATCCGGTCGCCTGTAGGCCGGCAAGCTCCAATGCCTTGGACCATGAGCCAAATCGGCGACGGAAGATCGAAGTGCGAGCTTTCCCAATCTCGTCGTATTCGCCGTATGTGATGAAATCTCTTCCAATCATCTTGGCACAGCGGCGCATATCATCCAACAGTTCTTCGTCAGAAATGCCGCGATTGCTTTCTTCCAGTTCAAACTTCATGGTTCCCTGATTCCCCCAACGGTCACCAAATCCGCGCCACCGAGTACGCGTCCAGCAAACGATCGGTGCTGACGATAGGAATCCCTTCACAAATCGCCTGTGCCACCAACATTCGGTCGAAGGGGTCGCGATGATGGAACGGCAGCCGCGTCACCGCTGCGGCATGTTCTACGGTAACCGGCAGCAGAGTCATGTTGTACCCGGCCAAAACCCTTGAGAAGAAAGAGGTAAACTCCTCCTCAAGCTCGTACTTGCCGAGGCTGACTTTGATTGCAACCTCCCACAACGTCGCTGGGCTAACCAAAAGGTCGCTGCCGCGATCCATTATCACTGATTTCGCGTGAACGCTCAGCCGTGCGTCGTCGAGAGAGAACCAAAGCAGCGCGTGTGTGTCGAGCAGCACCCTCACGGCATGTACTCTTTGAAGTCCTCTAAATGGGCGTCGTCATCTTCAATAATCTTCAATTTGCCGATCGCGATGCCGGGCTGCCGCGGACCGGGCTCCTCGCTGCGCTCTGCCACCAGACGCGCCACCGGCCGATTCCGCTCGATAATCACCAGTTCCTCGCCCGGTTTGAGTTGAGCGATAAGCGACGAGAGGTGAGTCTGTGCTTCTTGAATCGTGGCTGTTACCATGTCTTTCCTCCTTATGCCGCTTTCCATCCCCCTCTATTCTAGCATTTCAGCGATTCATTTCAATTGCCGTTTAGGTGGCACGAGACATCGCCAGCTCGATCCGCCGCAAAGCCCGCTCCCTTCCGAGAATCGCCAGCGTGTCGAACAGCCCCAATCCGACCGACTTGCCGGTTACGGCGACGCGGACGGCGTGGATGATGTGGTTGATCTTGATTACCTCGGCGGCGATGAACTGCTGCATCATCGCTTCGAGCGTCGGCGCGTCGAACGGCTCGGTTGTGGCGAGGCGATCGCGGAATCGGCCCAATAACGCGGCCGCATCGGCTTGGCGAATGTGCTTCTCGAACGACGGCTCGTCGTAGGTCAATTGATCGTCGCCGCGGAAGAAATCGTCGAACGCCAAAATGTCGCCGGCCACTTTGATTCGGTCGCCGGCGGCGGCGATGACCTTCTCGACACACTGATCGTTCATCGGCCGTCGGTCGGCGATTGAACCAGCCTGGCTTTTTCGAGAAACGGCGTCACCAGTGCGATCTTCTGCTCGGGCGAAAGCTGCTGAAAATGCCAATCCTCGAACGCTTGCAGCTTCTTCGGATCGAAACTGGCCGGCGACTTCACCACCCGCTCCAGCGAAAACTTCTCGATCAACTCCTGCGGGGAAAAATGCTCGGTCTTGTCGTCCAGCGACCAGCCCAGCAGGGCCATGTAATTGACGATCGCCTCGGGCAGGTAGCCGACCGTGCGGTAGAAATCGACGATGACCGGATTGAAACTGTCGGCATCGACCGCGTGGCCGATCGCCTCGGCGATCTTGCGGCCGTGCTCGACCAGTTGGGCGAAGTCGCGGTTTTTCAGATACTTGTCGAGCTTTCGCTTGCTCAGCTTGTTCTTGCTGCCCGGCTCGGCCACGAACGGCAGATGGGCGTAGATCGGCCGCGGATAGCCGAGGGCTTCCAGCATGAACACCTGCCGCGGCGTGTTCGACAGATGCTCCTCGGCGCGAATCACGTGCGTGATCTGCAACTCGTAATCGTCGACCACGTTGGCCAAGTGATAAAGGCACGTGCCGTCGGTGCGCTGCACGACGTGATCCTGCTCGCGGGCCCAATCGAACTCGACCCGGCCGCGAACCACGTCGTCCAAGACGAGCGTCCCCTCCTGCGGCATCTTCAGCCGCACGACCGCCTGACGACCTTCCGCCTCGAATCGCGCCCGATCGGCCGGCGTTTCGGCCATGAAGCGGCGGCTGTAGCGAAACTGCCGCTTCTCTTGCTCGGCGGCCGTCCGCTCGGCTTGCGTCTCCTCGGTCGTGGCATAGTCGTAGTAGGCATGGCCGCTGGCGAGCAACTTTTGCACGGCCGCCTGATAGCGGTCCAGTCGCTGCGACTGATAATACGGCGCGAACGGGCCGCCGACTCGCGGGCCTTCGTCCCAGTCGATCCCCAGCCACTGGAGGCCGTCGAGGATCGGCTGCAACGCCTCTTCCACGTTCCGCTGCTGATCGGTGTCGTCGATCCGCAGGATGAACTGCCCGCCGTGTTGCCGGGCGAAGAGCCAATTGAACAGCGCCGTGCGTACCCCGCCGATGTGCAGGTATCCGGTGGGGCTGGGAGCGAATCGGGTGCGAACCATTGGGATTGATGATTGTTGATTGCTGATTGCTGATCGATGATATAGCGACGATCAATCAACAATCATCAATCAACAATCAGCAATCCTCACCACTTTCGTGGCTTTCCCGTGCCTGGCGCTCGCGGAGCAAACGCTCCTTCAGGGCCTTGCGTTCGGCCTTGGTCAGTTTGCGATTGACCGGAGATGGATTGAGGGCGGGCGTGGGGGCAGGCTTGGCCGCGGGCGCGGCGGCCGGTTGCGGAGCGGGACGTTGATACGCCGGCTGCGGAGCGGCGTGCGGCGGGTCGATCGCCCGCCAGCGGTTGCCGGCAGGCGAAATCGCCTTCACCGCTTCCTTCTGCGTATCCTTTGCCTCGTCCTCTTCCGGCTTCGCCGCCTTCCGCGGCTCGGGATGCGGCACGAGCCCTTGGGCGTCGAGAATGACATAGCGGGCATTG
Source organism: uncultured Planctomycetia bacterium (assembly GCA_963719005.1). Lineage (GTDB taxonomy): Bacteria > Planctomycetota > Planctomycetia > Pirellulales > Thermoguttaceae. Next base: position 392,097 of record CAVRAR010000002.1, on the reverse strand, counting down.
AGTCCCATCGCGGCCAAGAGCATCAGGTGGCCGGCCATTTCGCTCCCCGTGCGGAACATCACCTCGCCGGCGGCTGTCCCCATCGGAGTCCAACCGAGATGGCTGGCCAGCGCCAAGCCGTAAGCGACCAAGGCGGCGGCCAGGGCGCCGATCGAAAGCCGGCTCGGCCGCATGTCCAGCAGCAGCCGCGAGCCGATGGCCCCGAACAGGAGAACGTAGATTGCCACCCACCAGAAGGTACCATCGCCAAACACCGGCGTGCCGGTCCAGCCGATCATCAGTTCGCGGAACCCCTCGCGGAGGCTGGCCGCCTGGTCGGTGGCCAGCAGAAACCAACAGCCGGCGGCCCACAGCCAGACGCGGTATCGCCCCTGATAGTCGTCGGTTCGGTGCCGACGGACGGTGTAGACCAACAAGGCCGCAACCGACGCGGCCAGCAGAGCGAGCGACGAGAACCAGCAGGCAAGGCTGCCTTTGGCCCCGATGTCGAGCGCGGCCGCAACGCGAAGGGGACAGTCCCATTTTCGCTGAGACGAAAATTGGGACAGTCCCCGGCAGCCGCCGCCCGTTCAAGCATCCAGGCGTAAGCGGTTTCAAGTCCCGCGATGATGGCGGCTCCCGCCACCAGGAACAGCGTCAAGACCGGCAGCCGACGCGGAACCAGATCGAGCAATTGCCACTGACGTTCGAGGAATTCGGCGTTTCCATAGTACTCCGACTTCCGCGAGCTGCCGTCTTCCGACCAAACGCGGCACGGAGAGGCGTCGTCCGGATCGGAGAGATCGTCGGCCAACAGCCGGCGACGGCGGTCGTCGCGCAGGCCGCCACGGCGGAACGAACTGGAGGCTTCAAGCGGCACGGTAGCGTCGGTTGGGGGTGGTGAAAGCGCACTATTCCAATCCGATTTCGGCATGTCGCCGCCGGCAACTCCACTACCGCAGGGACAATCGTCCCAAACATCCCCGGTTACGCATACCTCCAAGCGAGTGGCGTCCAGAAAGACCGGTCTTGGCCATGTCCCAACGCAAAACCCCTCACATGGACGGGTGGCAGGCGAGTCCTTCATGTTCTCGTGTTCTCTCGACGTGAAATCTGTGGATTGGGCGACCGCCAGTTTTGACCCAAGTCCATACGTGACCTAGGTTTTCAATGACCGGCCTGCTCGGAATTGGCGGCCGGCGGCCCTTGGGCGCGCCTGTGGCCGTTCGACGATTGGGCAGCTTCCATCCCCTTTGAAATTCGCACCCATGAGCAACGTTTCCGAAACCCCCCTTGAACCGCAATCGCTCCCTGCCGCGGAGATCCCAACCGCTCCGGAGTCGGCCGAACGCTGGATGACGGAACTCCATACCCTGCTAAGGGAATTGGAGGTGATGACGGTTGCCGCGAGGTGCTGCCGCCGGTGTTCGGCGAGTCGATCGACGACCGGCTGGTGCAGGCTCGCTTGGGAGTCGCGGCCAGTCTGTTCACCGCCCTGGAGTGCAAGAATGCGGCCGTAGCCGGACATGCCCTGCGCGTGGCGCTGGCGTGTTCGGGTTGGGCGGTGCAGATGGATCTGCCCGGACGACGAGCGCGACGACATCGAAATCGCGGCGCTGCTGCACGACGTCGGCATGATCGGTGCGCCCGACGATATTCTGTTAAAGCCGGGAACGCTTGACGAGAATGAGGCGGCCATCATGGCCCGTTCCCGCAAGATGAGCCTGAGCATCCTCCGCCGAAGTTGCGCGTCGCGGCGGGTTCTGGAGATCGTGGAGAGCATACCGGCCTGGTACGACGGCAGCCGCGGCGGCCTTGCGGCCAGCGGTTTGCAACTTCCGCTCGGCGCCAGGATGATCGCCGTGGCCGAGGCCTTCGATGCCATGACGACCGACCACGTCTATCGCCCCGCCTTCTCACACGAGCGGGCGATGGCGCGAGTTGTTCGATTGTTCGGGCAAACAATTCGACCCCCAGTTGGTCGCGCGGTTCGACGAGTTTCGCCGCGAAGATCAAGCCACCGTCCGCGGAGAGGCGGCCAGCCGCTGGCTGCGATCGCTGGCTTCGACGACCGTCGATGCTCATTGGGAGTTTAGCGACAACGACGCGGCCGCGGTCGAGCCGGGCGTCGATGCGATGTTCCAGGGCCGGCTCTTGGACACCATGTACGACGCCGTAGTGTTCATCGACGCCGCCAGTCGTGTCGTGTTGTGGAACCGCGGGGCCGAGCGGCTGACGGGCATTTCGGGCGCCGGCATTCGCGGCCAGTTGTGGCATCCGCTCCTGCTGGGGCTCTGCGATGAAAAAGGAAGCTCCGTCAGCGAAAGCGATTGCCCCGTCCGCACCGCCATCCGTTGCGGCGTGCAATCGCTGCGGCGATTGACGATTCTCGGCCGCCGCCAGCAGCCGGTCGCCGTCGATGCCCACGCCATTCCCGTGATCGACCAGAAAGGCGTGACGCACGGGGCCGTCTTGCTGTTCCACGACGCCTCCTGCGAGACTTCGCTGGAACAACGCTGCCAAAGCCTGCACGAAAAGGCCACGAAGGACCCGTTGACGCAAGTGGCCAATCGGGCGGAATTCGACCGCGTGCACGCGATGTTTGTCGCCACCCACCAGCAACAGCAGGTGCCGTGCAGCATGTTGATGTGCGACCTCGACCGCTTCAAGCTGGTCAACGACAACTACGGCCACCAGGCGGGTGACGACGTGATCAAGAGCCTGGCTTCGCTGCTGAAGAGCTCCTGCCGGCCGGGCGACCTGGTGGCGCGTTACGGCGGCGAGGAGTTCGTCGTCCTTTGCGCCGATTGCGACAACGCTTCCGCCGTTCGCCGCGCAAAACAAATCTGCAAGGCGCTTAGCCAGCTCGCGCAGGCGAAGATGGGCGGCCGGGCGGTGACCGTCAGCATCGGCGTCGACCGAGGTCCAGCCCGGCGACACGCCGGAGACCATGCTCCGCCGCGCCGACCGCGCCCTGCTGATGGCCAAGGCCGCCGGACGCAACACCGTCGTCCAGCTTGGAACCGGCATCGGCGGCGAGATGGAATTGATCCGGGCGAGCTCGCGGTTGTTCAAGTCCGCTCGGCCCAACGATCTCTTCGAGCAGCATCTGGTCACGCCGGTGCCGGTGAAGATTGCGGTCGAAAAGCTGCGCGGCTTCGTGGCCGACCATCGGGCGCGGATTATCGCCATCAACGGCAATCAGGTGCGGATGGAGATCAACGACAGGCCCTCCGGGCGCATCCGCCGTCTGACCGATCGTCCCTCCACGTTCTGCCTCGACCTGCAAATGGAGGAGGAAGCGCCCTCGACCGAGGCCGGCACGACGCGGACGAAGATCAAGGTCACGGTCAGCACGCGTGGAAGCCGCAATCGCCGGCAGAGCGAGTTGATGACCCGCGCCCGCGAGTTGCTCATCAGTTTCCGTTCCTACCTGATGGCCGCCGAATGCGACGTTTCGCCCTCGTCGGACGTGATGAACCGCGTCAAGCGGATGTTCACCCCCTGGCTGGCCCGCAAGTAAGCCAGTATTTCTCACCACACAGGGAAAAGGGACAACAGCGTGTTCGGTGGGGCAGACGTTCTTGCCTGCCCGTCGGCAGACAGGAATGTCTGCCCCACCGTGGTGAAAAACGCGGACTAGCGACGGACCTATCCGAGGAATTGGCGTACCTTGTTCTTGAGCCGTGGCAGGTTGCGCGGAGTCGCCTCGCATTCCCACACCACAAGCACAGTCCATCCGAGTCTTCGCAAAAGCCGGCGATTTCTGGCGTCTCTTAGCCGATTTCGCTCGAATTTCGCCTTCCAATAGGATTTTTTGCTTGCGGGCGTGGAGCGGCCCTCGGGGCAGCGGTGCCGATGCCAGAAACACCCATGAACGAGGATGACCTTTTTGCGCCGGAAAGACCAAGTCGGGCGAGCCGGGAAGCGATCGCACGTGAAGGCGGTAGCGGTAGCCCAAGGCGTGGACCAACCGTCGCACCGCCATTTCCGGCTTCGTGTCCTTCGACCTCACCGCCGCCATGATGCGCGAACGCTCGGACTTCGTGAACGTGTCGGCCATAACGGCAGGTTCCGGCAAGTTGTGCCGATTTTGGGAGCAAATCATACTCGCGGTATAATTGCCGAGAATGGGTCGCCGATCCACAGCGAGCCCATACCCTCACCACAAATCCATCAACTGAGGTGAAAATGGACAGTCAAATGGCCAACACAATCAAACAGGACTTCTTGGCTTGGTCGGGCGGCTTTCCCCCCGAGTCGGACGATCAAATATACGTCTACATCGAGACCGCCAAACGACCTGAAATCGACGATGAAGAATTGCGCGCTCTGCTCCAAACCTGGATGAATGGCGACGATTGTTGCGGGCCGGTCACCTAGAGTGTCATAATCATCGCGGCAACACGACTTGCAGGGATTCGTCATTGTCGGCGACGATGCGGCGGTTGTACTCCTCAGCGAGAAGCAAGCACATTTCGCCCGCAGTGATCTTCCGTTCGGTCGAGATCTCGGTCATATTGCCGGCTACGTAGAATTCCACGGTCGCGACCAGCACCTTGCCTTGATAACCGTCGCGATCCATCCGCTTGCCTGCTGCAGCAAACGCTTTTTTGCTGACGACCAGAAAAACCTGCCTTCCTCGATCCGCCAACAATTTCGCCGATTCAAAGTGTTGGTCTTTTGGCGACACGCTGACAATCACGCGAATGTTTTCGACCTCAAAATCGCAATCGCGGCCCGTTTGGCGATCACCGGCGAAACCGGGGTTGCTCGGAATAGGGATATTCGGAAAGCGCAATTGCAATTTAGCGCCGACAATCGCCTGTTCGACACGACCATTCGACCGGTTCTCGACGGCTTTCAGGAGTGCGGCTACGAAAGTCCCCGTTTGCTCAAACACGTGCACCGGAAGCTCGACAGATTTCCGTCCAAGAACTCGCAGGAGTTCCACGCGCACGAGTTCGATAGCCTCGTGAATCAGCAACTGCCGTTCTTCCCTGGGTCGGTCCATTATTACGGCACCGCCTTGCATGGCGCGGAACATCCGAAGGCCGGGAGCACCGCGGACCGTTATGCCCTCCTTTCCCATCCCGAGATTTAGTGGCAACGAATACTTCGCCAGAACCGTTGGAATCGCTTTCGCGCGAGATTTCTTCAGCGTGTAATCGTAGGTGTACACGTCGTCTTCGCTGAGACCCGTATCACTTTCAGCAATCATATCGAGAATGCAGAGGACGATCAGGAGCCAGTTCCGCGGAACAAGGCCATCCTTCTTTCTTCGCTTTTTCGCAAATGACTCGCGAATTGGTTCCAGCAGCGGGTTTCTCATTGAATGATCTGCCACGATTAGACCGTTGGTAAAAGCAATTTGGTGCGCCGTTGCGCCTGAAGCAGGGGCGTGAGATAGGCCCGCGCTATCCACTCGATGGCAGGAACGCATACCGCATCGCCAAACCCAAAGAGTGCTTGATTCAGCGGCACATGGATGGTGTAACTGTCAGGGACACCTTGGAGTCTTGCACACTCGCGGGCCGTAAGAAGGCGTACCTGGTGCTTGCCGCAGCCCGCCTTGAACAAAATTTGCCGACCGCTACCCCCTCGCGGCGTTCGCAGGCACCCCGCAATGCCATCGGTGCGGAGCTCTGCCATACTCTTCTCGTGGCGAACCCGTCGGAATGCCGTGGCGTAGCCGATGGATTCCCCCTCGATCATCCGCTTGGCCTGCTCTTTATGCTTGGTGCTCAGTTGGCTCATGAAGTAGTCGGTCCGCTTCTTGTTCCACCAGTGCGGATCGGTGTCGGGAAGCTCTTCGACAATATCAGACAGGCGCTTTGTGGGTTTCGGTAGCGAGGGAAGGTCGCGGATGTCCCAACGAATGTTCTCGTGACGATTGATGAAGTCAAAGAGCGCATCGGGGCGCGAATCGCTCTTCATGGCGAAGGACCGCCCTCCTCGCAGACCGTCGCGGTTGGCGATAACGAAAAGACGAGCCCGGCTCTGTGGTGTCCAATGTCTCGCGTTGAGGATAAAGGCGTCAACGGAATAGCCAAGTTCGTTAAACGCGAGCAGGGCTTGCTCGAAGTCGCGCCCGCCGTGACTCATGAGGAACCCAACGACGTTCTCCAGCATAACCAATCGGGGGGCACGCTTGCCTATATCACGGATGATCCGCACGAGCCCCCAAAACGCCGACGATTCCTTGCCGTTTAGCCCCTCCCAGCGGCCGGCAATCGACAGGTCATTGCATGGAAATGACGCCGTGAAAAGGTCGCACGTCGGCACATCCTCGACATTGATCGCGTGGATGTCGCCCACGAAAAGATGGTCGTCTTTCGGCCAGTTCTGCCGGTACATTTCCGCCTTGTTCGGGTCGATGTCGTTGGCGAATGCAACCTCCCATCCTTGCCGTTCAAGGGCAAGACGGACCAAGCCGATTCCCGAAAAGAACTCCGCAACGGTTCCAACTTTACCATTTCCGTTCGCGCGGCTCTCGACGAACATGCGGTATCGCCGAGCGTCTAACCGCTGAAGACCGATGATGTCGCCGGCCTGGACGTTGTGATGCTCGAAAAACCTCCGGGCCCAGGCGCGCCCACGGAAGAAACCTCGCGCCCTGCCCGTAGTTGCATTCGTGCCAATGTCGGTCTCCACCGTCTCGCCAAGCCCGTCGAGAAAAATCTGGATTCCGCGCTCCTGCTGCCGGCCGTTCTTCTTTGGCGGGCCGACGCAGTCCTTCGGAAAAAAATCGTAATGCCGGTGGACGTACAGGTGGCTGTTGCGCAGATTGCCCGCAGTTACGGGAAACAGCCGGGTATCGTCAGTCGAGAGGGTCTTGCTCACGGGCGTATTGGCTCCATCCGCTCCCTGCCATGTGAGGCAGCCGTCACTCAATTTACTTGCTGACCACCCTTCGCGTCAAGAAGCGCGCTCCTTGCCGGACACCTGGTAGCGCCTACAATACTGACAGTAACGGCTGTGATAACTACTGCCGCTTACGTGTTGGCATCAGCGAGCAGCGGTGGAAACAGCCGTCGGGGGCTTATCGAGGGTCGTTTGGTCGATAAACCTCCACGGGCGCGGTACTCGCGCTACCGCGCCCGAAAAAGGGGTGGCAGCACCACTGTCACCCCGGTTTTTGTGATTTGCGCGGGGCCGGGCAGAGAGGATGCGTGCAAGCACGCACGCGTTTTGAGGAGACAACAAGCGCACTCTTCTGGAACGGGCGCTTTTTTGAACGACACCACGCGTGCGTGCTTGCACACACCTTCGGCGAGATGTGTTCCGTGGGAGGCGGCTCCTGTCGCCGACAAAAAGCGGATTTCGCGCCAATCGGCAAGAGAGGCCGCTTCAGCAGTGCCCGTCGGCGACAGGAGTTGCCTCCCACGGTCGCTTAGGCGGTCCGCGCCGCGACGGCGGCCTGAAGTTGCAGCACCAATCGTCGCGCTTCGGCGGCGGCCCGGCGGGCTTCCGCCAGCAAGGCCTGCGAACTGCTGTCCATGCCGCTGCCCGATTGCTCCTCCAGCCGGCGGCAGCATTCCAATATCCTTTCGATCGGACGCTGGAGATCTTCTGCGGCGATGCGAGCCTGAAACTTGATGTCGCGCCCCTGTCGCTGCAATTCCGAGGCTTGACGCCGCTGGGTTTGCAGGGCGTGCCGGCCCTCTTCCAACGCCGCTTTCCGTTCCAGGGCCTGGTGGATGGTGACGGCCAGCCGGGCTTCGTTGCAGGGTTTTGCAAAAAAGTGGAACACGCCCGCCTCGTTGATCGCACGGATCGCCATTTCCGCCTCGGCATGCGCCGTAAGCACGATTCGCACCACGTCGGGACAGTTTTCGGCGACCCAGGTCAACAACTGCACGCCGGACATGCCGGGCATTCGCTCGTCGGCCACGATCACGTCGATCTTCCGCGTTTGCAAAAACCGAACCGCTTCTTTGCCGTCCCGAGCCGTGTAGACCTTGAAGGGTTGCTCGCGCATCGCTCGAACCAAACCCGACAAAAGGTTCTCGTCGTCGTCGACCAGCAGGATCGCGCCATCCATCATGGTGTCTCCTCTTAGCTCTGGCACGCCGCTGCTTCTTCCGCGCGGCATTCTTGCGGCCGCATCTGCTGAGGCGGCTGCGCAACGTCCACGCCAACGGCTGCAACGGCGGCCGACGACTGACGGCGTCCAGCGATCGGCAGCCGGACGATGAAGGCCGTCCCTCGCCCGACCTCCGTCTCGAAATCGATCGTTCCCCCGTGTTTATCGACCACGATCGCCTGGGTCAGCGCGAGTCCCTGGCCGGTTCCCCGGCCGACTTCCTTGGTGGTGAAGAAGAGATCGAAGACCCTGGAGCGTATCTCCTCGGGGATGCCGGGCCCGCTGTCTTCCACGCGGATTTCCGCGTAAGGCCCGTCCAACCGCGTGCGGATCGTGATGACGCCCTTGCCGTCGGCGCCGTTGTTCGTCGTCTCGGCGATCGCGTGAGCGGCGTTGACCACCAGATTCAACACCACGCTGTTGATCTCGGTCGGCATGCAGCGAACCGCAGGCAGCTCGGGGTCGAAATCGGTGACCACCTCGGCCACGTACTTCCATTCGCCGTGGCACAAGGTGACGGCGCCGGCGATGACGTGGTTGAGATCGACGGCCTGCTCTCCGCCGTTGCCGGGGTACGAAAACTCCTTCATGGCCCCGACGATGCTCGCCACGTGCTCCAGCCCCTCCAGCGATTGTTGAATCGCCTGGGGGATTTCGCGGGCAAGATAGCCGAGGTCGGCGGCACGGAACTTCCTCTCCATCTCCTCCAGCAAATCGTCGCTGAGCGTATCGTTGCGGGCGGCCTGCAACAACTGACCGAAGGAGTCGAGCAGTCCGCCGACGTCGGCGAAGGCGTCTTGCAGGAAGCGGGCGTTATCGCCGATGTATTGGGTCGGGGTGTTGATTTCGTGGGCGATGCCCGCCGCCAGTTGCCCGATCGCCCGCATCCGCTGGGCTTGGGCCAATTCTTTCTCCATCCGCTGTTTTTCGCGGAGCAGCCGCCACTGTTCGATCGCCCGGCCCACGACCAGCGGAAGCACGTTGATAAAACCGCCCTGCAAATCTTTCACCAGATAGTCGCTGATGCCCAGCTTCATGGCCTCGACCGCGATCCGCTCGTTGCCCGTGCCCGTGACCATCACGACCGGTGGAGACTTGCCGCGGTCGGTCATGGTGCGGATCACGTTGAGGCCGCTTATGCCCGGCATGGTCTGATCGACGATGACGGCGTCGTAGCGGTTTGCCTCGCAGGCGGCCAGGCCCGCCGCGCCGTCGCCGGCCAGATCGACGACGTAGCCGCAGCGTTCCAGGCATTTTTGCACGAGCCGCGCCTGGGCGGCGTCGTCCTCCATGTACAACACTCGGTCGCTCAAACGTACGCTCCTTCGCCCTGAGGAAAGATGACGACGCCGTCGGCGAACCGGTCGCGGATGGCGTGGATTTCAGGCAACGACCGCATGAAAGCGGCATGCACCCGCGGGTCGAAGTGCGCGCCCACCGTCGATTCCATGATCGTCAGCGACTCTTCTTCCGGCCGCGCGGGGCGATACGGCCGATTCGACGTCAGCGCGTCGAACACGTCGGCCACCGCGACGATCCGCGACTCCAGCGGAATCGTCTCGCCGGCCAGCCCGCGCGGATAACCGCTGCCGTCCCATTTCTCGTGATGCGACAGGGCGATGGTGGCCGCCATCTCCAGCACCGGATCGCGGTTCTCCAGCGTCTCCCGCATCGCCGGCGGCTCGATCGAGTACCAGTCGAACAGCGGCACCATCGCCTTCGACTGCTCGCGCAAGATGCTCTCGCCGATCTCGCAGTGCCGCTGCATGATCACCCACTCTTCGTCGCTAAGCGGACCGGGCTTCAACAGCACGTTGTCGGGAATGCCGATTTTTCCGATGTCGTGCAGCGGCGCGGCGAGCAGCAGCATCTCGAGGAACGACCGCGGCATCCCCATCGCCGCCGCCACCGCCCGGCTGTAACAGCCCACCCGAATCACGTGGTTTCCCGTGTCTTCATCGCGAAACTCGGCCGCCATGCCCAGCCGGCAGACGACGCTCATCCGCGACTGAGCCAGATCGATGCTCTGCCGCCGAACTTTCTCGTTCAACAACTCGTTGCTCGCCCGCAAATCGTCCTGGTAGCTCTTCGTCTGCAACACGTTCCGCAGCCGGGCGATCAACTGTCCCGCGTTGACCGGTTTGTTCAGCAGATCGACGGCGCCGCACAACAGCGCCTTCTCCTTCAGGTCCGAGTCGTTCAGACCGGTCAGAATCACCACCGGCACGTCTTTGGTCTTGTCGGTCTGCCGGATGCGTTCGAGCAACTCGATGCCGGTCAGCCCCGGCATGCGGACGTCGGTAACCACCGCGTCGTAGGCAATCTCCAGCAGCGATTCCCACGCCTTCTCCGGGTTGCGGATGAAGGTCATGTCCCAGTCGTCGCTCTGATGGTGCAAAGTGCGCCGCAGGGCGTCCAACATCCGCTGGTCGTCGTCGACAATCAGAATTTGCTTCTTCACGCCGCCTCCTCCGCGCGTATGTAGGAGGCGACTCCCGTCGCCGATTTTTGCCGTTTTCGACGGGCGATCGGCAACAGCAGTCGCCTCCCGCAAGGAACTCGCAGCCTCCGCGCGCTCCACCACTTCAACCCTAGCTTACTGGCAGGGGGGACGGAAATTTCCGTCTGCGGGCATAACCCCTACAATTCGTACAAAACCACTTCCACGCTCGTCCGCCGACGTTCTGCTATTGAAGTTCCGCTTCCGCTTTGGGCGAAACTGATAGGTAGCGGCCCTGCCGGGGACTGTCCCGATTTTCGCGCCAGCGAAAACGGGGGACTTTCCCCTTTAACCCTGGCGAGTGAGCGACATCTGATGAACCCTTCTGCCGCCCGAGCCTCACACCGCCGTCTCCCCCGCGCGTTTCTCGGCAAGAACGGCCTGCCCCTCGAAATTCGCCGCCTCGCCGGGGACTGTCCCAATTTTCGCGCCCCCGGGGACTGTCCCAATTTTCGTCTCAGCGAAAATGGGACTGTCCCCTTCAGCGCCGCCAGCATCTCCCCCTTCCCCGTGCCCCCCGATGCCGGCCAACGCCTGATCGACATGTACTTGGCCTTCCAGCCGCGAAACTCCTTCCAAGGGCTGCCCCCGATCAAGGACGAGGTCTGCGTCCGCTGGGTCCGCGAAATCCTCGTCACCGGAATCCACCTGGTTGCAATCGCCTCTCGTAGGGTGGGCTTTCAGCCCGCCCAAACCCGTGGTACCGGCCTCCAGCCCGCCGAAGAAACTGTCGCCGAGACGCCCGCGCCCCGAACAACGAGCCGCCGATCATCGGCCATGCCGCGATCTTTCCGGCGGGCGCCGAGAAGTGCGAAATGCTGGTGGTCGTCTGTCCCGGATACCAAAACGTCGGCATCGGCACCGAGCTGGTGCGAAGCTGCATCGATCTGGCCGCCGAACTCGGCTTCCAGCAGATTTGGCTCCCGGTCGATGCCACCAACGTCCGCGCGAGGCACGTTTATCGCAAGTGCGGCTTCGAGTACGTCTCGAACAAGCAAGGCCGCGAGTTAGACATGACTTGCGACGTGCGATCCGCCCGCCCCGCGACGATTCACGATCTGCACGGCCCCGCCCCGCGCGTTCCCGCCCCCTGTTTCAGCTTCCCCGAGCTGCCGCACGTGGCGGTTCAACGCTGAACGTGTCGCGTGGCAGTCAGGTTGGCCGCCACGTAATCGTTCACGGAAACTGTCCCCTTCGGCGGCAAGGGGACAGGCACATTTTTCAGCCCTCGAAGGGCCGAAAAATGAGCCAGTCCCCGACCTGTGAACGGTTACGCCGCCACGCACAATAGCCCGAAGGGCTTGCATAAGACAGCCCAGGGTTGCCGCGAAGCGCAGCGTAGCGGCTACCCTGGGTCACGGGCGCGCCCATCCCATGAACCCTGAAAGGGTTCCGTGGTGACGCATCACCGTTACACGACCCCGTCGGGGTAAATGTGTTCGACGATTTGTTGCCCGCTTCCCTTGGGGAGTTGAAAGCCGATACCCCCACAAGGTAGAATCGGTATTAGTCCACTACGGTCCGGCCGCGCAAGTACGGAAGTCGCATGACCCCTCAGCAATTCATCGCCAAGTGGCAACGGGTGAATCTCTCCGAGCGCAGCGCGTGCCAGCAGCATTTCCTCGACCTCTGCGACCTGCTCGATCAACCGAAACCGGCCGACGCCGATCCCGACGGCCAGTGGTACACCTTCGAGCGCGGCGTCAAGAAGACCGAGGGCGGCGACGGTTGGGCCGACGTCTGGATGCGCGGCCATTTCGGCTGGGAGTACAAGCGCCGCCACAAGGATCTTGCTGCCGCCTACAAGCAGTTGGTCGATTACCGCGAGGACTTGGAGAACCCGCCCCTGTTGGTCGTCTGCGACATGGACCGCTTCGAGGTCCATACCAACTTCACCGCCACGCGGAAGCGGGTCTATGCGTTCGACCTCGAAGGTCTTGCCCAGCCGGCCAACCTGGACATCCTGCGGAAGCTCTTCACCGACCCGGACGCGCTCCGGCCCGATGTACGCGCGGAGGCGATTACCAAGGACGCGGCCGAGCGATTGGGCGACCTGGCGAAACGGCTGCGGATGCGGAAGGGCGTGTCGGCCCAGCGCGCGGCCCACTTCTTGATGAAGCTCATGTTCTGCATGTTCGGCGAGCGGATCGGCCTGCTGCCCTCGAAACTCTTTGGCCGACTCTTGGAGACAGCCAAGGCCAATCCGGCGATGCTCACGCGGAGGCTGGAAAGCCTCTTCAAGACAATGGCCGACGGCGGCGATTTCGGCGCGGAAGTCGTCCCCCACTTCAACGGCGGACTGTTCGCCGACAACGACGTAGTACCGCTCACCGGGCCGGAAATCAACACCCTGGCCTCCGTGAATGCCTACGACTGGTCGAACGTCGAGCCGTCGATCTTCGGCACGCTCTTTGAACGCCACTTCGACCCGGATAAGGAATCGTTGATCGGCGCCCATTACACCCGCCGCGAAGATATTGTCACGCTCGTCGAGCCAGTGGTCATGGCGCCGCTGCGGCGGGAGTGGCAGGAACTCAAACGGAAGTGCGAAGAGAATCTCTGGCCCAAGGTGGTCAAAGCAGTCAAGGCTCAGGGACAGGCGACCAAGGATGCGGGTGCGAAGCAATCGCCACAGCGAAAGGCGTTCGATCGGGCGATCCGCAACTTCGTCGAACGGCTTGCCCACGTCACGGTGTTCGATCCGGCCTGTGGCTCGGGCAACTTCCTCTATGTGGCGATCAATCTGCTCTTGGACCTTGAGAAGGAGGTAATCACCTACGCGGCGGCGCATGGGCTGTCCCTGATTCCGCACGTCCGGCCCACGCAGCTTTCCGGGCTGGAGGTTAACCGGTTTGCCCAGCAGCTTGCCCAGGTCGTCATCTGGATCGGCTACTTGCAGAGTTTCCTAACAGCAGTGATAGTTGAGGTTCTGTGGGGCGCACGAAGATTGTCCCGTGCTTGAACGGGTTCCGCTCAAGCTTGCCGTGCCTCTCGTGGTCAAAGTGCAACTCGACCTTGGCGACCAACGGGGATAGCAACTCCCGAACCTCCGCCGGCTCGGCATCCTGGAAGGCTTCACGCATGTCTCGCAGCACGCGCGCCGCCTCCTCGACCTTTTCATCGTCCAGCGCGGCGGGGCCTGTCTCCGCTTGTCCTGCCGCGTTTAGCTGGGCTTGCAAGCGGTCCCGCTCCGCCCGCAGTCGGTCGAGCTTCGCGTAGAGAGTGGCGACGATGCCGGCCGGTGCCGAGAAGACCCGCTCCGCCCCTTGGTCAATCTGCCGGTCGAGGTTCGCAATCTGCTTGCGGAGTCGGTCGTCATCGACGGGGACGGCCTTCCGCCGGGCCGCCAGCCGCTTGCGGTAGAGGCTCAGCAGCTTCTCGATTGCCGATTCGGAGAAGACGTGTTCTTGCAGCTTGCGGACAACCAGGGCCGCTAGCTGGGCCTCTTCCACGCCGTTGGCATGACAGACGGAAGAACCCTTGATATGGTAGGCGTTGCACTCATAGCGGCGTCTTGTGACTCCGCTGCCGTTGTATGAAGGCCGGCCGTTCATCGGGCCGCCGCAGTCTCCGCAACGCAACAAGCCCGTGAAGATGTACTGGTAGCTGTTGCGGTGGGCGCACCTGTTCTGATTCTTTGCCAGCTTCGCTTGCGCCCGCTCGAAAGTCCGCTTGTCGATGATCGCTTCATGGTTGTCTTCGCGGATCATCGGTTCCGGTTTCTCCGCGCTATCGGTCTTCCGCCGTTCGACAATCTCACCATCCTGGATCGCATGATACTTGCCGACCCGGTTTGCGAAGCGGACAAAAGTTCCCGTGTATTTGCGGTTCAGCAGTATGTCCCGAATGGCCGTGCTGGTCCACTTGTTCCCTTTTGCCGTAAGGATGCCTTCGCTGTTGAAGAGATTGGCGACGGAGCGGAGACTTGCGCCGGCCTTGAGGTACTCGCTGAAGATGCGGCGCACGAGGGCCGCCCACTCAGGATCGACCAGGATTTCCCCGTCGTGTTGCTTGTACCCGCTGGGAGCCCGACCGCCGGTCCCACCCCGGCCGTTCTTGGCCGCGTTGAGTTGACCACGGGCCACGTTGCGGGACAGGTCACGCAAGTAGGCGTGTTTCCCCTCTTGCTGGACCAGGTAAATCAGCCGGCCCGCAAAGTCGTTCCAGTCGATCTTGCCTTGGGCGATGGTTTCGAGCCTCACCCCGGCGTCACGGAAGGGGAGAATCCAATGGCCGCCCTCGATGGGATCGAACCGCCCGAAACGATCCTGGTCCCAACAGAGCACAACGGAGAACTCGCCTTGCTGGGCATCTTCCCTCATGCGAAGGAACCCAACGCGGCGTCTGGTATCGTCGCCGCTGATTGCTTCGTCGAGGTATTCCCGGAGAACCTGGTAGCCGTGCTTCTCAGCGTACCGGAGCAACTCTTCCCGCTGGGCGGGGATGGAGTGCTCTTGCCTCTCGTCACTCATGCGGAGATACAAGACGGCTTTCTCGACCCGCTCCGCGTTGGACCGCGGGGCCTTACGTGTCTCAACCATGTTGAAGACCTCCCGTAAAGAACAGAACCCCCTTGGCCCTGTTGACGCGGATATGAGACCGCGCGGCCGGTGTTACCAGTCGGCTCGGACCAAGGGGGCTTTGTACTGCGTTCGGAGAATTGAACGTCACGGGAAGAACCTCATATTGCCATCAGCTTTCAACAGGAGTGATTATCGGCCCGTCGCCCCCGGAAGTCAACTACTGGTTTTCGGTTTTCAACTCGGGCATCGTTTTTCCGGTCAGTCGTTGTGTCTCGGAAAAGCGGCCTCACGTAGGACGCGGGACGTGGGACGTGGGACTTTTTTCTTTCTGTTCGAGCCCTCGGTCGGACGTGGGACGGGCGACGTAGTACCTCTCCTCTCCATAGAGAGGAGAGAGGAGTCCTACGTCCGCCGTCCACCACGGTTCCGACGACTGTGGATTTTTCATTTCTCAACCTCTACGTGAGACTTAATCGCCGGACTGGTCCTACGTTCGTCCGGTCCTACGTCTACCGGGTGATATGCAATAGTGGCGTTTCCGCGAACGGTGACATCGGATGATATGACTTTCCCATCGCTCAGCAGTTTGCTGACGGCCTTGCCAATATCGCCAGCGCTTCGGTTGAGTTTCTTCCTCAAGCCGGTTTTGGTAACGCCGGGCGACTCCACGACGGATGCCAGTACAGCACAGGCCAAATCGTTGCACGTTTCCTTGGCATCGGCATCACCCTCAGCTACAGTCTTGGCGACGAACGGCGTCACGGTCGTTTCCCAACGTCGGCCACCAGGGTCGCTTAGCCGCCCCTCAGTGATGTCGAGGGTATATCGCCCGCCGAAGCCGGCCCGGGAGCCGATCTCCAAACGAAGACGGGAATGGCCGGTGTCGGGATCGTAACGGCCGGCCTTGTGAAGCAACACCCATTGGCCAACGTGCTGGGCAACGCCTGTACCGGAAAACGATTGAAGCCCGTCCTTGGCACCGCCTTTGCCAAAATGATGAACGTAGATCGGCGTTGAATCGTTGTTGCGGCAAACCTCGAAGATGCTGGACAGGTGGCCGCCTATCTCGGACAGCCGCGAAAAGTCAGACCCGCGAAGAGCGCCGTACAGAGCATCGACAATGACAATCGTTGAGTTAGAGACCGACAGAAACCGGTCTAGCTTGTCCAGGCCGTCGTCGTCGTTCAGCGGTGGGAATCCCTGCAAAACATGAAGGTATTCCCGGTTTGCACGAACACCCCGCGCTTTTTCGATGCGGCGAGTGCGGTCCTGAAACTCCGATGTCGTTCCCTCGTAGTTCAGGTAAGTGACATCAAGCGATTGTTCGCACACAGGGAAGTAATTGAGGAACTTGACAGGTTCGCTTGCGGAGATGCAGACGGCAAGCTCCGTCAGGATTGAACTTTTCAGTGACTTTTCAACGCCTCCGATACCAGCCGGGGAACCATACCCCAACACGCCCTGCACGAGATCATCGGGCGGTTCGTCGGGATTGTCGTCACAATCCAGATTCACCGATTCCAGTTCATCCAGCAATGTCTTGAGTTTGATCTGGCGGAGCTGGCGCTTGGCTGCAATCTGCTGCCTCATTTTTTCACGTTCTGTGTCTGTCATCGTGTATTGCTCCCGTCATTCTTGCTGTTCTCAATCTGAAGAACGGAGTCGGCGAGGTTTTCAAGATGCTTCGATGCTCCCTTGAGCGCCCCGCGTGCCCGTCCCCACCGTATCCGCTCGCCGTGCGAAATGGCTTCACCCTGCCCGGGCGCGTAGCGTTGCAACTGTTCGGCAAGCATTTTGAGTTGGTGACAAAAAGCATTCAGCGCAATCGCCGTGCCCAGCGGGCCGGCCGTCTGCTGTTTCAGGGCCGCCACGTCGATGCCCTTGGGTTTTCCGCTCGGCGTCATCATTCTTTTCCTTTCCTAGATTCACAAAGCAGGGTCACAAGACGCAGAAAGGGCCGATCCCACAAGGACGGCTTCTGAGTCGCATAGGGTGGCGGGGACGCAAGGGCGGCCCTCAGAACGCGCGCCAGCCCCGTTGCTAAAGCGGTGCTTGGCCCCCGCCTCTATCAGCTTCGCCCGTTGCTCGTCGCTCAGCCGCCGGCAACGCCGCGGGTGCATCAGCCGGGCCACCTGGGGGAAGAGAGCCACGTCGAATAGCACGGTGGCCCCGTCGCTGCCGTCTTGCCACAGACTGGCCCCGGACAGGGCGGCCAACTTGCGGGCAGTCGGGGCCGGGCGTGTTCGTCACGGCGGCCAGCTTGGAGCCGCCCCACGGGGAGATATGGCCAGCGCGGCAAGGGATGATCTTCAACCAGGGATCATCGACCCGGGCGCTGTTGCCGTGCGCGGCGTAGTAGCTTTCCTCCATTGTGACCCGGTATTGCCGGCCGAATCGCTCGGCCAAGTCGATGCAAGGCGGATCGACGCGAAGGGAATACCGCGGCAGACTGTTGCCCGCCGGGCGAGAAAGGACTAAACTTGATGTGGACATGCTGTTGCCTCTTGGCTTTGGAGAGTCGAGGGGGACGAATCAGAGAAACGGGCGGCCTTCGCCGGGCTGCCCGTTTCGTTTTGGCCGCGTTGTGAGAGTCGCCGTTCAACCAGCCGGTCGAGGGCGTCGAGGAACCGGTCAAGATCGGTAGGCTTGGCATCCTGATCCAAAACGACGACCAGGGCGTCATCGTCGAGACGGGGAACGGCGGGAGAGGCAAGGGCAATCATGGGCCGTCCCTCTTTGTCTTGCCGACATCGAGAGCGCCGGGGCCCGCCGCCACGTCAACGCGATAACCTAATCTGCGCAGGTGATCGCGGGCGAGTGATTGTCTCTCCGCATCCCCGGCCCGGATTGCGAGCACCAACGCGGCCGCCCAGTATGCACCGTCATCGGGGCGGGTAATGTCGGGGTCGATCATTCGTCGGGTCATAGGTCAGTTCTCCTACCCTACCCGACGGAGTTTTATTTCCCGTTCATTCCAAAATGAAAAAGCCCGGAAAAACCGGGCTAGAGTCGCTTTCCAGAATTGTCAATTCGGCGTCATTCTTCGGCCGGCTCCCGCCGTGCCGCTTGGCTTTCGAGATACTTCTGTTGCTCCTCATCAAGCCATCGCCGAACGGTCGATTTACCTACGCCCACCATACCGGCCAACTTGCCGACATCATCTTTGAGACTGGGATGCTGCCTGAGTGTTGCCAGCATTTCCGCTCGCTTGGCATCGCTTTCGGCCTTCGGCAGCCGGCCCCGGCGTTTGGTCTCGTTGGAGGATTCCACCGGGCCGCCCGATTGATCGTCACGTGTGCCGTTTTGGTCGGCCAGGGAATGCACCGTACCGGCATCGTCGCTCTTGCCGCCTTCTGGATTCGGGCCGCCGGCAAGGCAGGCGGTCAAGATCGTCCTAATCCGCTCGGCCCCTTCTCGGATCGTATCGAATTGGCGGGCCATGTTCTCCGGCCTGTTGCCGTCCACTGGTCCGGTGGGAAGCCCACTCAACGCCTCGCCGATCGCCGCAGCTTCTTTGATCCACCCGCAGTCCCGCAGATCGACCGCCGCCCGCGCCGCAGAGTGCCGCCAGGGATAGGCGTCTTCTATGCGGGGCACAGAGCAGGCAGACCCGTGGAATTGCTTCGCTTCCTCTTGGGAGAGCTTACGGAGCTTCACTTTCGACGGCGTACCTTTGGGTAACGCCGCCAACCGATTGAACGACTCGTGAAGTTCCGCGTCATTCTCCAGCGATTGCCTTCTCTTCAAGTTGGCGTCGATGTCGTCAAACGCTTCTTGAAGGTGAGGGCGTATCGCCTCAAACTCGGACGGTCGCATGAGAACTTGCCTTTCGTGTTGGTCGGGCCGGTCCCAAGCGCGAGGGCACGAAAGGCAGAATCGCCGATCGCGCCGGGGACCGCTTCGAGCCGGGCGGGAGCGACCCGCCACGGCAAAGCCGATCTATCGGTAGTGTCGAAGGATCATGCTAACGCTCAATTGTGACGGGGATGGGATCACCGGATACTATCCTATGGTTCTGCACATTCACATCAAGCTCAGAGTTCTGCACATTCACATCAAGCTCAGAGTTCTGCACGTCCACGGGAAGCTCGTAATTCGTTACGTTCACGTCAAGCCCGCGCTTCTGCTTCAATGCAATACCCTCAAGGCTTCTGAGGATGCGTACTTGCAAAATAACCGAAACCAACGCAACAGCAACCAGAATAGACAACATAGGAACAAGCATCCGGTTCGGTCGCCCTGGAAGTGCAGGAGGAAGAGGAGATCCCAGTTCGCCGGGGCCGTGCCTCATCTTTGGGACAAGTTTGCCAAGCAGCGCCTTCACCCGTTGCAGGAACGTCGGCATAACATGGCCTGGTGGCTCAGCAGCGCGAGGTCCGTTGAACAAACCCTTCACTCGCCGGGCAGGCGTCCATTCTGCATCATCGCCCCTGCGCACAAGCGTGTCGGGTGTAATGTTGCCAACGTCGGCCAGCTTACGAAGTCCGTCGGCCGAGACTGGTCCCTCTTGCCTGCCAGGCGGCCACTGGTAATACCACTCAACCATCGTCCTTCCCTCCTTCGTCATGGGAAACGGAGAATTGACGCCACCCAATATACCGGGGGGCGAAACGCCCCGTCGATACCTTCGCGCGCCTGCGCCCACCCGACGGGCCGAATTGCCGACTAATCCGGCCTCTTACCGAGTTATTCCCTTACCTCCATACCCGCAAGCGCCTCCCCAATGTGGGCGGCTTTCTTCTCTTCCGTTTCCTTCCCGGCCTCGACCTTGCCGGTTGCGACCATGCACCGCTGAACCAGGTCGGCAATATGGGCCTCCAGGTCCGCTTTGGCTTCGTTGGGGATCATCAGAGCGGATCGTCTGGCCCAATCCTCCATGATGCCGCGAACCTTCGCCTTGACTGTTTCGGGGACGTTGGCGGCCAGTTCTTCCGCCCACTTCTGGTTCAACTGTTCCAATATCCCGCGAATCTCCGCAATGGACTTCTTCTCCCGCCTCACGTTCTCTTCATCCCCGTTTTCTCCCGGCTTCACTCTCTGCAAAATGTCCATAAAGCCCTTGCGATTCGTGGCGGCAAACTCCATCAGGTTCACTGCCCCGTAGCCTGGGGCCGGCTTGCGGGCTCGCTCCCAGTGAAGCAGAGACTTCCCGCTGGCCCGCTCCTCTACGACCAGCACTCGATTTTGATGCACCCATTCGACTTCAACGTCCAATGGGGCCGAGTCGGGAAGCTCACCCCAGGCGACCGGCAGCGTAGTGGGACCGACAGCACGCCCCGCTGCCTTCTCTTCTGTCTCATCATCGCCGTGTTCCGGCTCTGCTGTAGACGGCAGCGGCGGATACGCCTTCTCCATCGCCTCCCAGCCGGCGTCCTTCGCTTCGTCCGACTTCATCCCTGCCTTTTTTGCCTCCTTGATTGCCTCATCCTTGAGCTTGGACGCCTCAGCCCATCGGCCTTCACGCCGTAGCCGTTCAGTCAGTTCGATCTTGCTTTCAGTCATCAGAAATGCTCCTTATCTAGTTTAACAACGATGGTGGTTTGGGTGCGGCAGGTTATAGATACGCCATACCATCGCCATTCGACCCCAGGGGGTTGGTTCAATTTCCGGCGGCAAAGGGGGCCCCGCCGGCTCGGCCTTCGCCTTGTGCTGCTATGCCGCTGCGCGCTTCAGGTCTCTCGCCGTGAAGCGGATTGTGAATCCTCCTTCTTGTTCGGAAGTAGCAGTGGATGCACCACAACGGGTTCAAGGAGCCGCGCGACCCGGTGCTCGAGCCGATCGAGAATATCCGCTGCCAAGACGCCATTCTCGACCTCTCCGACCCAGAACATCCGAAAGAGCCAGATTGGCCGGAAGCCGAGTTTATCGTAGGAAATCCGCCGTTCTTGGGCAACAAGCGAATGCGTTCCGAACTCGGGGATGAGTACGTGACGGCTCTCTGGGGGCTGTATGGGGATCGTCTACCGGCGACTTCAGATCTGTGCTGCTATTGGTTTGAGAAGTCGCGACAAATAATCGGACAGCACAAACAAACACGCGTTGGCTTGCTCGCAACAACTGGCATTGGGCAGGTCGGGTCGCGTCGCGTACTCGATAGGATAAGGGAGTCATGCAAGATATACTTTGCCATTTCCGACCGCGATTGGATTCTCGACGGTGCCTCAGTTCGAATTAGCATCGTCGCTTTTGGCGGAAAGGAGAGCGTTGACATACCCCAACTCGATGGCGCTCTTGTTGATCGCATAAACGCAGACCTAACTTCCCGCTGTGACGTTACGCAGAAGAAAACGCTCAAAGAGAATCGTGGTCTTTGTTTCATGGGAACGACGAAGGTGGGGGCGTTCGACATCGACTCCTCGGTTGCGATCAGACTGCTAACGCTCCCGAACCCGAACGGGCGGCCAAACAGTGACGTTCTACGCCCATTTCGCAATGGTAGCGACTTGGTTCGCGAATGCTCTGACCGTTGGATCATTGATTTCGGTGTTGGAACGCCACATGACAGAGCCGCCCTGTGGGAGGCACCATATCAGTATCTCGTCGAACACGTCAAATCGCAGCGGGAGAAGAACAATCGCAGAACGCGCGCGGAGAAGTGGTGGCTTTTGGGGGAAACTTTGCCTGCGTTTCGAGAAGCGATCCTTTCGCAGACGCGATACTTGGCAACCCCGCGGGTCGCCAAACACAGGATATTCGTTTGGCTCGATTCTGTTGTCCTGCCCGACTCAAAAGTAATTGCGTTTGCTCTGTCCGAAAGCGTGTTTTCCGGCCTCCTTCAATCGCGCATTCACGAAACTTGGACACTCGCAACCTGCGGCTGGCATGGTATTGGGAATGACGCCACTTACAACCCTTCCCTGTGTTTCGAAACGTTTCCGTTGCCGGAGTGCGTGTGCGCGACTGGCAGCCCTCACCCTGACCCTCTCCGAGCACCGACCGAAGGTTGGTCGGGAGAGGGGACCGAACGGATTGCCGCCACGGCGAAGGAACTCGATGAACTGCGAAACCGCTGGCTGAATCCGCCCGAGTGGACCAAGACCGAAATCCTTGAATTCCCCGGCTCGGTCGATGGCCCCTGGGCCCGCTACGTCGATCCGGCCACCGTCTCCCCTCTCCCTTTGGGAGAGGGGACTTCCAGCATCGGCACCGTCCGCTGGCCGCGCGTTGTTCCCAAAGACGCCAACTGCGCCGAAAGTCTCAAGAAGCGAACCCTTACGAATCTCTACAACCAGCGTCCCACTTGGCTCGCCCAAGCCCACGAAAAGCTCGACGAGGCCGTCTTCGCCGCCTACCGCTGGGACTCGAATTTGTCCGACGAGCAATTGCTCGAACGCCTTCTGCAATTGAACCTGGAACGATCCGAGAAGTAACGAGCGAAGCACACGGACGTCGCTCGCCTTCGTCGGCCAAAGCCTGTTCTCAGCGACGATCCCGCCGCATCACGGCTGGCCCAATATCTGATCTCGACGGACCGCACGGAATAGTGTACATATATACCCTTCACATGCTCCGCGCGTCGTGCAGGCCGCCCCGCCAACGGGGAGAAAGATCAACGGCGGCAAATCGGAAATTTCAGGGTAGCGCTGACCAACACAAACAAAGTTCCTTCCAACCTCGCTGTTTTCAAGGGGGTACGAAGAAAGCGAAAAATCGATGGGCGACAGGCCGGAAAGAATCGAGCGGCGCTCACGGGCGAAATCCCTACGAAATCAACGTCGCATACTCGCCAACGCGACGCCGCCACGACTTGCCGGCGCGAGGCCGCGACTCCGCCGGCAGAAACACGACCAACCGCTTCGATCCCAACAGCCGGCCCGGCTGAAGACTGTAATAGCGGTCGAGATACGTTGTCGTCCGGTAGCAGGCGGCCAAGAGCGATTCCAGCGTCTCCGCGGTGAGCCGCTCGGGATCGCCGGTCGGTTCCAGCACGACTTGCAGCGTCGTGTGCGGATTGTCGGCCAAGAGGCGTTCGATCTCCGCCGCCGCTCTTTGTCGTTGCTGATCGAAATTCGTGGAACGCAGCCAAAGCGTGAAAGCAAGCGAAGGAAAATAGCCGGGAGACAACGTCTCCCGGAGCGCGTCGGCGTTTGTTCCGGCCCCTCCGGCGGCTGTTAGCCCCCGGCTATTGTCTTCGTGGTTCCCTGCGTTCTCCCCGGCCCCCTCCCCAACATCCAAATCGACGCGCCAGACACTCTGCGGATCGAGCGAGTCGAGTCGCGGCGGGGGCAGGGCGTCAAACTCGACGCCGAACGCCTCCTGGGCCTCCTCCATCAACTGGTAGATGTCTTCCATGCCGAGCGTCGGCGTTTGCAGCACGTAGTACGGCGGCCAAGGCTGATACCGCAGCCCCAACTGCTCGGCCTCGCGGCGAAAGGCCGTGCCGGGCAGGATCGACAGGTTGAACACCTGCGTCTCGGAGTAGGCGCCCGTGCGAAGCAGAAAGTCGATCCCCCGCCGCACCGAATCGACCGTATCGCCCGGCAGGCCGAGGATCAGATCGACGCGGGCCCTGATCCCCTCGGCCATCAGCGCCTTGACGCCCCGCTCGAACGCTTGCAAATTGGTGGGCCGGCCCATCAGTTCCCACGCCCGCGGCTCGACCGATTGCAGCCCGATTTCGACTTCGCGAAAATTGGCCTGGCGGAGCAGCCTAGCCAAGTCGGGGTCGATCCCCTCCGCTCGCAATTCGCCCGAAAACGCCAGCCGCCCGGCCGCGTTGCCGCGGCGGAGCAGCCGGAGAAAGTCGGCAAAATCGGGCCGCTGGTTGAGCGTGGGGTCGAGCAGCACGACCTCCGTCGCGCCGTGCTCCGTGGCGAAGTTCAGATTGGCCAGGACCTGCTCGGCCGAGAGGAACCGCAGCCCCTCGTGGCTCTTGGGGTAATAACAGTATTTGCAGCGGAACCGGCAGCCGCGGGCGGTTTCCAGCGACATTCGCCGGTCGTCGGCCAAGTCGAGGATGCCCTCGATGTACGGCGAAGAGATCGCGTCGAGATCGAGCATGGTCCCCTCTCCCCTTGGGAGAGGGCTAGAAACGGTGGGGCAGACATTCCTGTCTGCCGCCGAGAGCGATGCCCTCGACAGACAAGAATGTCTGTCCTCCTCAGCCAGCCCCGCCAGCAATCCAACAAACTTCTGCTCCCCCTCGCCCAGCACGGCGTAATCGACCGCTGGATTCTGAAGCACCCGGGCGTTGTCGGCGGTAATCTCCGGGCCGCCCAGCAAGACGATCAACTCCGGCCGCCGCTGCTTCAAGCGTTGGGCAATCCAGAGCGTTCGCTCGACGTTCCACACGTAGCAGGTGAAACCGACCATCCAAGGCTGCCGCGCGAGAATCGCACCGATCAAGCCCTGATCGCCCAAGCTATTTGCCAGGGCAGGAGGCAGCAGGTCGATCGAGAACGATTTTTCCAGCCCTTGCCGCCGGGCGAAAAGCTTCAGGCAGGCCGCCGCCAACGGCACGTTGCCTTCGATCGGTCCCGGCCCCGAGGGCGGAATCGGCAACTGCACCAACAGTACCAGGCGAGAGAGGTCCATGCGGCAACGAAGTATACCATCCCCCCGCTAGGCTGCCACCCCCTTCGTTTCGGCCGCGGCGGAGTCTATAATTAAGTAGTCTCTGACTGGAGAAATGGAGCCGACTCGTGCTGCGAATCGTGAAGTATCCTCATCCGGCCCTGCGCCACAAGTCGAAGCCCTTGCGGCGCGTCGATAGTGAACTGAAGAACATCGTTCGTGGGATGTTCGACCTGATGTACGAGCAGAAAGGCATCGGTCTGGCCGCCAATCAGGTCGATCTGCCTTACCGCTTCTTCATCATCAATCTCGAGGGCGATCCGGCCAAAGCGCCCGAGCACGTGTTTCTCAACCCGGTGATCGGCCGGCGGAGCGGGACGGTGGAAAAGGAAGAGGGCTGCCTGAGCTTCCCGGAAATCTACGCCCCGGTGAAGCGGTCGGAGAAGGTGGTCCTTTCGGCCTACAATCTCGACGGCGAGGAGATCAATTACGATCTGGACGGCTTCTTCGCCCGCGCCGTCCAGCACGAGTACGACCATCTCGACGGCGTGCTGTTCATCGACCGCCTCTCCCCCAGCGGTTTGCTGTCGGTCAAGCAGGCGCTCTTAGACCTCGAGTTGGAGTTCCAGGGGGATCGGGACCGCGGCATTATCCCCCCCGATCAGCAGATCGCCGTTCGGCTGGCGGAACTTGAGCAACTCCGCACTTGAGAAACCGGATACGTGCGGAAGCACGCGTCCGCCGGGAAAAATCGCGGCGAATCGTCAAGCGTTCTCGGCGAAATCGCATTCTGCGCGTGACGCCTAACTCCTTATCTGAAAAGTTGTTATGGTCCTTACCCGCGCTCTTCCAAAGGATGTGGTTTGTGACGGGGGGTATCGCCCCCTATTTCGACATTGACCCAAAAGTGTGCTCTTGCGTAGAATACGCCGACTTTGAGGGCAAGAAAGGATTCTGCTCTACGGAACAGAGACATAGTAGGAGGAGAGGCATGGTTCGGTCGCGCTGCGCATTTCTTGCAGCCGTCTTTTTGCCTTCGGCTGGGAATGCCCAGGCAGTTCTGATCGGTTTGTCCGACGCCCCGGTTGCCCTAGCCGTCGGTGGTTGCCGCAATATGGCAATTCAGCGAAGCACCAGCCCGTCAAGCCGCGTCACATGGTCTGCTGGTCGGAAGCGGACGACGCGTTTTTCTGGCGAACGAGCAGCGAGGGCGAAAACAACTATAACCAGAAGATCCCAAAACCCCCTCAGAATACCAAGCTACCTACCCGGCGCTAATTTGACAAGTGGGGGGGAGGATAGATTTTTTGCTCAATCTTCACACGGCCGCCGCTCAAGGGCAAACGTCAAAGTGGCTCTCTCCGCCAACGACGACACGCCCTTCGCCAGGCAAAACAGAAGGAAAATGGCCTGAGCGTCGTAATGACGCCCACCGCGAACTTCATTTTCGGAACCGCAACTGCAACCCCAAGACATCTTCTTACACGGTAATTTCGCTTAAAGCAGAGGCTTCACATGAAACGTATGTCGCTGATTGTTCTGCCAATCCTGGCTGTCGCAATTCTAACTCTCTGCCATGGCGCAACCGCCGACATCATCTCGGGAAGTGAAACCGTCGACTACAAGTATGATGCCACCTCGCAGGGCGGAACCTGGGCCAAAACGATCGATGCCGGTGCGTACGGATCTCCGCAGTGGTTGCAGTCCTTCTTCCCGGGGGAAGAGTGGATTTACATTCCGGATTTGGGACAGACGGGCAATGTGGAACACTTATGGTTCGAGGTGCAGTGG
This sequence comes from uncultured Planctomycetia bacterium, assembly GCA_963719005.1. GTDB lineage: Bacteria > Planctomycetota > Planctomycetia > Pirellulales > Thermoguttaceae. The sequence goes on along the minus strand of CAVRAR010000002.1, from coordinate 365,705 downwards.
CAAAGCCCGCCCTCGACTCAGCCGTCGGCTCCCACGGTGTGGGTACCTCAAGGCTCCCTAGCCACGGTCGCGGGCGGCACAAACCCCGTTCAAGTGGAGAATGGCTATGTCTGGGAATGGACCATCGATCCTCAGCCGGGCCAACATTTGCTGGAGATTCCCGCCACGTTTTCATGGAATCAGGTCACCGGAATCGAAATTGCCTCGTCGCGCACTCTCGTTCCCGAGCCGTCGATGCTGGTCTTGATGGGCTCGATGGGAACACTGGCCCTGGTCAGGCTGGGATGGAAACGCAAGAGGGCCCGCTAACGGCTTCCCAAAACCGCCCCTTTCTCTTAAACTCGTGCCCATGCAGTTGATTATGATGGGCACCGGCCCGTTTGCCGTGCCGCTGTTTCGTGCGCTCTACGAAACCCGCCATCGCGTCGCGGCGCTGGCCACCGCGCCGCTGCGCATTCATCGCGGCCAGCCGGTCGAGCCGATCAGCTCGATCCGCGACGTTGCCCAACAACACGGCACGCCGATTGTCGATCCCGAGGACGTGAACACGCCCGAGGCGCAAGCGCGGCTCGCCCGATGCAACGCCGATCTGTTGGTGGTTTGCGACTACGGGCAGATCCTCTCGCCGGCCACGCTGTCCACGACCCGCCGCGGCGGCGTCAATCTGCACGCCTCGCTGCTGCCGAAGTATCGCGGCGCGGCGCCGATCAATTGGGCGATCTACAACGGCGAGACCGAGACCGGTGTCACCGTACTGGAAATCACGCCGCGGATCGACGCCGGCGGGTGTCTCGCCCAAGCCCGGGTCGCCGTCGGCCCCGACGAAACGGCGGCGGAACTGGAAATTCGCTTGGCCGAACTCGGCGCCCGGCTTGCGTGCGAAACGATCGACCGGCTGGAATCCGGCGGCATTCAGGCGATTCTGCAAGACGCTTCGCTCGTGACGAAAGCCCCGCGGCTGAAGAAGACCGACGGGGCGATCGACTGGTCGCGCCCGGCGTTGGCCATTAAGAACCAGATTCGCGCTGGAGCCGTGGCCCAAAACGTACACATTCTGGCATCGCGCCGACGGTCCGCCGGTTCGGCTGATTCTCGGTCCGGCGTCGGTTGTTGACTCCAATTTCGCTGCCGCGCCCGGTGCGGTGTTAGAAGCATCCGGCGATCGCCTGGTAATCGCCGCCGGCGCAGATGCCCTGATGCCCGCAAGCGTTCAGCCCTCCGGCAAGCGTCTGCTGCCCATCGCCGAGTTCCTCCGCGGTTACCATGTCCGGCCGGGAGACCGGTTCGGCGGAACCTGATGAGACCAATGGGACTCATACGTCCTATCGGTCACATAAGCCCTATCAGCCCCATCCGGACATCCCTCACCTCAGCAGATGCCTGTTGGCGATGCTGATGCCGCTGATGATGGCGCCGACGATGCCGACCAGGCCCTGATCGTTGCCGCAGATGAAAAGATTCTTCAGGTGCGTGGTGCCGTCGCGGCTCTTGCGGGTCGAACCGTAAATCGCCCCGTCGGCGTGGCCGGTGAAACGCTGAATCGTCAGCGGCGTGAACATGTCGGTCTCGACCACCGACGGGCGAAAATCGGGCACGAACCGCGCCGCCGAAGTCGCCAGGCGGTCGTACCAATCGAGCTTCGCCGCGCGATACGCCTCCGCGTCGAGCACTTTCCAGCGGTCGTAATTGGCCAGCGCCGAAATCCGCATCACCCCTTCGCCCAGCGGCTCGGAATAGGCAAAATTGTTCGGCGAGCAGATCGTTCCGCTGCGCAGATCGACCAGTTCGTCGGGCTTCTCGTAGTGGAACTTCTCCGAATCGTTGTAGAAGACGATCGTCTTGTCGTATCCCAGTGACTTCGGCTGGCGGTCGAGAATCGAAATCGACTCGACGAACGAGAGCCGGCCCGCCAGGGCGGCGTCGTCCGCGTGCCCGTCGTCGCACAGCCGCAGGGTTTCGGTCCAGCCCGCCGACGAAAGGACGTTGCGGGTTTCAAGCTCGGAGCCGTCTTCCAGAACGACTTTTTCGACGGCCCCGTTGTTGACGGCGATTCGCCGCACCGCCGCCCGCAGCCGCAGCTCGCCGCCGTGCTCCTGGAAGCGGCGGAGCAGCATTTTCAGGATCGCCTGGATTCCGGCCAGCGGGCGGGCGAGCCCTTCCAGGAAAATCGCGCGGAAGAGAATGCTGAACTGGTCGAAATCCATGTCGTGCTCTTGCGAGCCGCCGTAGAAGAGGATCGGGCAGAAGATCATCTCGATCAGCAGCGGATCGTCGATCATGTCGCCGACGACTTTCCGCGCCGAGCGGCCGCCGCCCGCGCGGCCGAATTGGTCGTAGCGGATCAGTTCCGTGGATAGACGCCGGAAGTTGTTGATCTGTCGCGGGAAATGCCGGCGAATTTCGGCTTCGAGCAACTCGATCTCGTTCGAGAACCGCAACGTCAGATCGGGGAACATGATCGCCGAGCCCAATTGCGGCGACAGCGCCCATTCCTCCCAGGCGAATCGCAGTTGGCGGAGCAGTTGGGCAAAGGGGCCGGTGCGGGTGCCTTTCGGCACGAAATTGGTGATCGCGTGCAGCCCGACGTCGAAGATTCGCCCGTGCTGCCGGTAGTACGAGTTCAGCCCGCCGATGGCCGTGTGGCGTTCCAGCAGACAGACGCGTTGGCCGAAGTGGGCCAGCCGAATGCCCGCCGCCAAGCCCGACATGCCAGCGCCGATGATGATCGTGTCGTACATATTAAGAGAGGCGGCACAGTCCGCGTGCGACCGCTGGCACGGCGGTCGCAGGCTGTGTTACGTTCGCAAACCGATTCCCCAGATTCGCAGCAAGTCGCGGCAGCCAGCCTCGAAGTCGCCGGTCAAATCAACCATCTGAAACTGGGGCAGAATCCAAGACAACTGTTTGATGTCGCACTCACGATATCGAATCGGCACGATTCGATCGTTGTAACGGTCATTTTCGAGCGCAGCACACAATTCCCACTTCACCCACTTGGACGAGACCGCATCGGGCGACAGGAGAACAAGGAACCAATCGCAACGATTGAGTGCCGCTCCAATCTCGTCGTGCCATTGCTGAGCCCCCACGATGTCTGTCTGGCTGAACCACACCGGGACGCCGTGGGCGCGAACCGTCGCTGCGACGCGAACGGCGATCTCGCGATCCTGGCTGGAATGCGATAGAAAAACCTCAGCAGGGCGCATTGGTCTCCTGCCGGGCAATGTCGCGGACTCGGTCAACCACTTCCCCAAATCCGCGAGATGGGTCAGCATAAACGGGATTCATCTTCAGCAGAATCCACGGAACGTCTTTGCCGGCCTCGAACGTCGTCGAACCGACAAGAACCGGAATAAGCCGATGCTCAAATCGCTTCGAGGTAAGTGCGTACTGGATATCTCCCTGTAAGAACCGCGATTGCAACGATCCCGGCGTGATGATGGTCACCATCACATCAGACTCGTCCAACGCCCGCCCTATCTTCTCCGCCCAGTTGTCGCCCGGTGCGAGTTCCTTGTCCGCATCCCACACGACGAAACCCTCGTGCGAGAGTTGGTCGGCTAATTGAGACGCCAACTCTCTGTCGCGGGCCGCATAACTAATGAATATCTTCATATCGGAATTCTAGCCGGCGGGACAACGATTTGTCAAGCCAGATAGCCACGCGCATTTACTTATCCTTCATCCTCGGTTCCAGATATCGCACCGTGCTGGCCATGCTCGCCAACTCGGTGTATTCCTCCTCGGGAATCTGCACCCGATAGCGCTTGCGCAATTCCATCACGATGTCGAGGAAGTCCATGCTGTCCAATTCGAGTTGCTCGCGGAACGGCACGTCTTCCTTCAGATTGCCGAGGTCTTCGTCGGGCGCGATGTCGTGCAGGATGTCGAGAATGGCTTTTCGGATATCGGCGGCCGTCATGGCGGTTTTCTCCTTCAAGCGTCAAATCTTCTTTACTATGACCACCGAATTGATGCCCAGCATTCCGAACGCCGTGTTCAGAATCGTGTTGATCGCGCCGGCCTCGCGCGGCTGGTTGGCCACGATGCCGGGCAGTTGGCATTCGGGATCGGGCCGGTCGAGGTTGATCGTCGCGTGGCACACGCCGTCGGCGAAGGCGGGCAGGTTGCCGGCTAATTCCAGCGCGCCGGCCGCGCCCATCGCATGGCCGATGAAACTCTTCGTGTTGTTGAACATGGTGTGACGGCCGTTATCGCCCCATACCCGCCGCAAGGCCTGACACTCCTGCGTGTCGCCCGAGGTCGTGCCGGTGGCGTGCGTGCTGACGATGTCGATCTCCTCCGGACCGATTCCCGCCCGCCACAATGCCAAGCCAATGCACTCGGCCTGGCGGCCGGGATCGGGCAGCACGAAATCGGTCGCGTCGCTGTTGAGCGCGTAGCCGACGATCTCGCCGTAGATCTTCGCCCCACGGGCGCGGGCGTCGCTGAGGCGTTCGAGCACGTACATGCAGCCCCCTTCGGCCACCACGATGCCGTTGCGGTCGAGGTCGAAGGGGCGCGACGCCTTCGCCGGGTCGCCGTTCTTGGCCAACGCGCCTTGGCTGTGAAAACTGGCGAAGATGCCGAACGTGTGAATGCTTTCCGAAACGCCGCCGGCCAGGGCAATGTCGCAATCGCCCAGCCGCAGCATCTGCACGCCCTGTATCATGCCGGCATTGCCCGCGGCGCACGCGGCGCCGAGCGTATAATGCGGCCCCGTGATGCCGAGGTTGACCGAAATCTCGCCGGCCGGGTTGTTGGCCACGGTCCGCGGGTTGTGGTGGTGCGACCAGAACTGCGTGTCGTAGTCGTATTCCTTCAGGAGGAAGATCTCGTTCTCGGTCTCGACGTTGCCGTGTTCGGTCACGCCGACGTAGATGCCGACGGTCGAGCGGTTGACGTTTTCCCAATCGAGCCCGGCGTCGGCGATGGCCTCATGGGCGCAGAAGATGCCGATGCCGCCCGCCCTGGTGCCGCGGCGGACCTCCTTGCGTTTTTGGTATCGCAGTTCGTCGAAGTCGCACACCCCCGCCAAAGTGGGGCCGAAATAGCGAATATCGTAGTTGACCACGCCGCTGCGGCCTTCCAACAGGCTGCGGCGGAACTCGGGCAGGGAATTCCCGTTCGGCGCCGTAAGTCCCACGCCTGTAATGACAACTCTTTGGTGTTCCGGCCGATCCACAGTCATAGCCCTGCTACAGTTTACCCAAACCTGTAGGCTAACCGGTTTCGGGTTCACTGGCAAGCGGGCGGCTTGTAGCAACCGACAACGGACTGCGCCTCTTGTGGGGGTATGACTCTAGGGCTACCATAAACCGATGATGTCAACGCGGAATGCCGTAACCGTCGAGAGCAAGGATTTCTGGGAGGCGTATGCCATGTCCCTTGACGACGTCACCCGTCGCCTCCGCCGCATCACGGCGGCGCTCGAAGAGAAATCGGTCCCTTATGCCGTGGTTGGCGGACAAGCGGTGGCGATGTGGGTGGCAACGCGCGAGCCGGCCGCCGTGCGAACCACGAAGGACGTTGACCTGCTGATCCGCCGCGACGATCTGCCCCGCGCCGCGCCGCCGCCTTATCGGTCGAGATGGATTACTTCGAGGTGATGGGCGTGGGGATGTTCCTCGAACGCAGCGATCCGAATCCACGTGGCGCCGTCCATTTGGTGTGGGCGGGCGAGCGAGTTCGACCCGAATACGAATTGCCATCGCCGGGGATCGAGCAACGGCAAGAGATTTCGGGCATTCAAGCGGTCTCTCTACCCGGCCTGGTCTTGATGAAGCTGCTGTCGAACCGCGACCAAGACCGCGTCCATCTCCGCGACATGATCGACGTGGGACTCGTCGGCCGAGAACTGTTGCCAGGCCTCCCGCCGTCGCTGGCCGAACGGCTTGAGGCCCTTCTCTCGGAATCGGGGCGCTAAGGCTGGGGCTCACCCTTACCGATCCAGCTCAAAGCTAAATTGGTTGCCGGCGTCGGTCAGGTATTTGTCGTACAGCGGAGAGTACGACTTGACGTGGACCGTCTTGCCGTCGGGCAGGAACTCCAGAAGCCGCAGATAGGCTTCGCCGCCGCGTGGGCGCGATTGGTAGTCCGCCAGCATCTGATAAACGCGCTTGCCGCGATCGTTCTTGCTGACCAAAAAACCGTAGCCGTGGATGCTGACGTGGCCGCAGAACACCAGGGCGAAATTGTTCTTGCGCACCAGCTTCTGCCAAAGCTCCTCGCCGTCGTTGCAGTTCTGGCGGGTGTAGCTGTGCGGGTTCCATTTTTGCTTCTTGCCCTTCTTGGCAAAGTCATACCGGGTGTTGTCGTCAAACAGATAAGCGTGGGTGACGAGAATCCCCTTGCGCTTTGGGTATTTGGCGAGCACCTCGTTGGCCCATTTGACGGCCGCATCGCTGGGCGCCCATTGCAGGACGATCGCAATCCAATCGGTTCCGCCGGCGCTAAAGAGATGATAGGTGTTGGTGACGTCGCCCCGTTTTAGCGCGCCGCCGAAGGTCGGCCATTTCGCGAACTTCGACAGCGGAAAGAACTCGTTAATGCCCGAACGGCCCGAGGCCGAATCGCCGTGCGGCGTGTAGTCGTGATTGCCGGAGGCCAGAGCGTAGGGGACGTGGCCGTCGAGTTCGTCGATCGCCTTCTTGGCATTCCGCCATTCCCGGGTCGTGTTCTTGTCGGTGACGTCACCCAGCCCGAGAACATAACGAATGTCATACTTCTTCTCGTTCTTGACAATCCAACGAGTCTGAGCTTCGAACAGATCGGGGTAGCTCAGCGAGTAGTATTGCGTGTCCGGCAAGAGAACCAGCGACCACGAGCCCGCTGTGAAGTCGGCCGATTTCAGCGGCGTCTGCGCCCGCAGGCCCGACGCCGCCGACAAGATTACGAGAATGGCGAGAATGGTGCGACGAAGCGCACGGTCGAAAGTCATGGTGGTCTCTCTCGGGAGGCAAAGGGGGACGGAGGGAATTGTCGGAAGAACGCTTTCCATCATGTAGCAGCGTCTTCCGAAAATTGCTTACACCATCGTACCGCGCGAATCGGCGAGGAGCAAACCGGCGGCGTAGGTTATGCTTCAGCATAACAAATCGCACAGCGTTATGCTGAAGCATAACCTACGTTCTACGTTCCCCGCAGTTACTTCAGCCCCGCCGCCGCCAGCCGCCGCATCCCTTCGGCGAGCGGAATCTTCGGCTCATAGCCGAAATCGCGGCGGGCGCGGCCGATGTCGAAGTAGTGCGAGGCGGCCATTTGCCGGGCCAGGAATCGGCTCAACGGCGGTTGGCCTGGCAGTCGAAAGAGCCGATACGCCGCCTCAAATGCCGCCCCGAGCACCCACGCCGCCGGCAGCGGCAGCGACCTCCGCACCGGCGGCAGGCCGGCCATCGCCAGCAACTCGTTGATCCACTGCCAGCAATTCACCGGCTCGCCCTGGCTGATGAAGTACGCTCGGCCGGCCACCGGCGAGTCGGCCGCCAGAGCGTCCGCCGCCAGCAGATGGGCCGACGCGGCGTTTTCCACGTACACCGTGTCGATCAGATTCGTGCCGTCGCCAACGCGGAGCAAGCGGCCTCGCCGGGCGCAATCGATCACGTGCGGAATCAACTGCCGGTCGCGCGGCCCCCAAATCAAGTGCGGCCGAAGCGCACAGGTAGCCAATCCCGCGCGGCCGTTGGCGGCTAGCACGTGCTGCTCGCCCAGGGCCTTCGAATGGGCGTAGTGACACAGCCAACGCCTCGGATACGGAACCGACTCATCGACGCCGCGCTGGGGGCGGCCGTCGAACGTGACGCTGGGACTGCTCGTATAAACCAACCGCCCGACGCCGTGCGCCAGGCAGCCCTCGACAACGTGCCGAGTGCCCAGGGTGTTGGTCTCGAAGAACTGCTTCCACGGTCCGACCATGCCGGCGACGCCGCCGACGTGAAACACCGCATCGACCCCGCGGCAGGCGGCGATCACCGCCTGCCGGTCGCGCAGATCGGCCCGAACCGTTTCCACGCCCAGTGCATCCAACGGCGGGCAGTCCTTGCGGCAGATCGCCCGCACGCGATCGCCGCGCGCGACAAGTTGTTCGACGACGTACAGCCCCAAGAAGCCGCCGCCGCCGGTGACCAGTGCGTCCACAAACGTTCCACTTCCTGCGAAAAGAGCCATGCCCGCGCCGAGACCATTTCACAAGCCTAGGCTATCGCACTGCGGTCCACCCGTCAACAGCGCGGTTCATGACCTCGCAAGGGAAAACGGTGTGCTACTGCTTCGCAAGAAGCAGTGCGGGGAATTGTGGCCAGGGCAGGCTCTGTAAGAGGCATCGTCAAGCGCCGATGGCGGTGGTGCAACGCCACGAATCGGCCACAGGAGTCGCCCCCTACGGCACTGCTTCTGCGAAGCAGTGGCACAGCACGCTGAGAAATGCGGCCGCGGCTCTACTGATCGACCATCGGCAGACCGAAATCACCCTCGGGCGTGCCGGGCTTGGGCTCGCGCGGCTTCTGCGGCGCGACGGCCTTCGGCGAATCGCTTGCCGCGGCTGCTTTGGCGCGGCCGGAATCGGCGCCAACCGGCGGCTTCGCTACTTGCACGCCGATCTTGTGCGGCTTCGGTTTCGGCGAATCGAGCGACTCGATCCCTTCCCGCGCTTCGAGGGCCTCGGGGCTCGCGGCCGCCTTGACCGGCTGAACCTTCTTCGCCGGGGTCGCCGATCCGCTCGGTTCCGACTGTGGCGGGCGGTCGCCGATGGACAGAAGCAGGCCGACAATCGCCAAGCCGACGACGGCCGCCACCAACACGCCGACGATCATCCTCTGCCGCTCCGCTCGCCGCCTCTCGCGCGAACGCACGCTTGTCGTCTGGGATTGCACCCCGATCTTGACATCGGCCAGATCGGTCACGATTCCCAGGGCAATGGGATCGAAGACGTCGGCCACCATGGGCGGAGCGACCGGCGGCGCTTGCGCGGCAATGGAGACACCGACGTCGCCTTCGGCAGCCGCTCCGCCACCGGCAGACTCTCGGGGGACTGTCCCAATTTTCGCGGGCACCGCGGCGAAGCCGTGGTTGACGAAAATGGGACTGTCCCGTTTGCCGGGACCAGCTTCTCGCGGCCTCCATTTGCGAATTCTTGCTTCGGAGAAACGCTCCCCCGTTGCAACGGGGGGGATTTGGACAGCGGCACGGATTTCTCGGCAGCCGTGCTCGCCAAATCCGACGCCGCCGGAAGCAATCCCCTCACCTGCCGGGCCAAAATCCAGGAGCCTTGCGCACCCTGCCGCACGCAGTCGTTCGGCAGAATCTGCCCCTTGACCGCCATCGCCCGCAGTTGCTCGGACGACAGCGGGCCGATTTCGCGCCCCGCAATTTCGCAATACCACTCGTCGGCCATAATCTCATTATACCTTGCACAACGCAACGGCGGCAAACCCGTCTCTTTACGCCGGGCCACAGGGAGCTTATTCTGTAGGACGGGTTGTGAAGCCGGAATCTCAGGATTAGGCAGGTCGGACAGACAATGGCATATCCATCCGTGGATCGTCTCCAAAACATGCTGGCAAAGGAGGTCTTTCACTATGCGAAGGACGTGAAAAAAGCGTCTGGGCGAGCACTTGGCACGCTCGTCGAGATCATCACGTTCTATAGCCTGAAGTCTTGGGGGCTCGAACGCCATATTGCCATTGAGAGACCGCTGCCTGAATTCGCCAACGCCGACATCACCCACAATGTTGAGTACAGTCTCCACCCGGCAACGACACTCCAACGGATAGACTTCAGCCGAGATTCGCTCCCGCTGACTGCAAAGAAAATGGTCGGGATGTGCGAAGGTGCGATGGCCATGGTTCTCCCAGGCTCCTTGAAGTCGAACAGTTTGCTCGCAAGAGACATGATTCTCCGTAACGCATGTACTATTTGTGATCTCGGCAGCCGGTTTCTTAACGCGTACTTGGATGATTTCACAGAAGACAAGGGGAGCTTCTCTGTGGTATCACTCCGACGACGGCCGTTCGCAATTGTTGAATGCAAACGTGTCGGCATAGAGGAAGGGATGAAGAAGGGACCGCAAACGATCGAAAAAGCAAAGCAGGGGGCCTACGTCGCCAAGACCGTTTCTTCCCTGCAAAAGGTACGTTTTGCCGACGGGAAGATGGGCGGGCTGATTCAGTTGAAAAACAGCTCCTTTCGTTGTGAGGAATACTATTCTCTCTTGGCCGAGGTTATTGCATCAGACAATCCGGAACTCCTCTCGCATTTTGTTCTCACAATTGGCGTTGTCAGCAATCACGGCAACTGGTTCACCTCCGAAAACCATAACAAGGAACTGAAGGTTCTTGCTCAGTCCTACGACTGGCTCTTGTTTCTCACCGATGCCGGCATTGCACAATTCATCGATGAGGTTCTGTTGCATCCCAATAGGGATCTTGCGCCGGCACGAGACGCATTCTTGGCAAGTTACACCGGGAAAAGCGGTGTCAATCAATTCACGAAAGTAAAAATGGCGTTGGCCGCCGATGCCGCACTCCAGTCGTACTTCTCGACCGGAAGGACGGTGGTCGAAGGTTGGCTCAACGTCATCGCTCCCGCGGAAAAACGGCTTGCTGTTCTCCGTGAGGAACTGGACACGTTGAAAAGGAAGAAATGGGAGGAGATACACTCGTGACCGCGGGCCGAAAAATCAACACTGTCAGCCAGGAATGGGGAACGCCCCAGAAGTACGTCGATGCCGTTCGCAAGTGCTTCGGTGGACGCATCGACCTCGACCCATGTTCCAACGAGTACTCCATCGTCCATGCTGAAACGGAATACCGGCTCCCCGAGCATGACGGGCTCCACGAGAGCTGGGACTTTCCTACCATCTACGTCAATCCACCCTACGGAATCGACAAGGAGCGCGGAACCGCCATCAAAACATGGTTGCGCAGGTGTGCAATGGCGCATCGGGAGTTCAAATCCGAGGTTCTGGCCCTTGTTCCTGTTGCCACGAATACGGGACATTGGAAGAGCTACGTCTTTGGGCAAGCCACGGCTGTCTGCTTCCTTTACGATACGCGGCTAAAATTCCTCGTCAATGGCGAAAACGGTGGAAAGGGAGCGCCGATGTCTTGCGCCATGATCTACTGGGGAGAAGACCACGACAAATTCTCATCCGTGTTTTCGAGGTTTGGCGCGGTTGTTGATCTTCGCCATCTCCGGAACAGAAGCATCGGACACGGTTCCGATGACAGACAACTGCACCTGATTGCGGAAGAACGGTGACGTTGCTGTTGCCAGGCGGACAATTCACGATAATCATGGGAAAGACGATGCAGCAATCAAGAACGATCGCATTACTTCCCGGCGACGGCATCGGGCCGGAAATCATGGCCGAAGCCATCAAGACGCTCGACGCCGTGCAAAAACGTTTCGGGCTGGCCTTCAGCTATCGCTACGCCGACGTCGGCGGATGCGCCATCGACCGCCACGGCGCGGCGCTGCCGGATGAAACGCTCAAAATTTGCGAATCGAGTGACGCCATCCTCTTCGGCTCGATCGGCGGGCCGAAATGGGAATCGCTGCCGCCGGCCCAGCAGCCGGAACGGGCGTCGCTGTTGCGGCTGCGCAAACACTTCGATCTGTTCTGCAATCTGCGGCCCGGCCGGCTCGGCAAGGCCCTGGCCGCCCAGAGCCCGCTGCGGCCCGACATCGCCGGCGAAGGGTTCGATATCCTCTGCATCCGCGAACTTACCGGCGGCATCTACTTCGGCCAGCCGAAAGGCCGCGACGGCAGCGGACCGGACGAGCGGGCCTTCGACACGATGGTCTATCGCCGCTCGGAGATCGAACGGATCGCGCACGTCGCGTTTCAAATCGCCGCCGGACGGCGAAAAAAAGTCACATCGATCGACAAGGCCAACGTGCTGACAACGATGGTCCTCTGGCGCGAAGTCGTCGTTGAAGTCGCCAAGGGCTATCCCGAGATCGCGCTCGATCACATGTACGTCGATAACGCCACGATGCAGTTGATCCAGAACCCGCGGCGGTTCGACGTGCTTCTCTGCGGCAACATGTTCGGCGACATCTTGAGCGACGAGCTTGCCTCGGTCTGCGGCTCGATCGGAATGCTGCCCTCGGCGAGTCTGAATGCCGACGGTTTCGGGCTGTACGAGCCCGCCGGCGGCTCCGCGCCCGACATCGCCGGTAAGGACGTCGCCAACCCGATCGCGCAGATTCTTTCGGCGGCGATGCTGCTGCGTCATTCGCTGAAACACGAGGAAGCCGCACGGGCGGTCGAGTCGGCCGTCGAGCAAGTTCTCGCCGCCGGTTTGCGCACTCGCGACATCGCCGGCAAATCAGACAAACCGATCGGCACCGCCGCGATGGGCAGTGCAATCGTTGAAAGCATCTTAAGAAAAAAGCTCTAGCCCCCGGATAGGTAAAGAAACCACGGAGACACTGAGATCACGGAGAAGGACGCGGCAATTGTTGGCGCGTCGGTATGATTCTGGGTAACGACGCTATAGGGCGAAGAATCTATCACGAAAATACGAAAGTACGAAAACACGAAAAGCAGATTTCGATGAAGCTGGGGATTGTTCGATTTCATGCTCCATTCTCCCCTCAGCTTCTTTCGTGTCTTCGTGCTTTCGTGATCCCAATGACAACGCCGAGAACCCTGTCTATTCCTGCCTTCTCCGTGTCCTCCGAGTCTCCGTGGTGAGACTCTGTTGTAGCGAACTGTTATCTTTATGCCCTCCATCCGTCAACTTTCCCCATCCCTGATCAACAAGATCGCGGCCGGCGAGGTGATCGAGCGGCCGGCGAGCGTGGTGAAGGAGTTGATGGAGAACGCCATCGACGCCGGCGCCACGCGGATCGACGTCTCGGTCCGCCAGGGCGGGCTGGAAATGGTCCGGGTGGTCGATAACGGCGGCGGCATTCCCAGCGACGAGCTGCCGCTGGCCCTGGCCAGCCACGCCACGAGCAAACTGGCCGAGGCCGACGACCTGTTCCGCATCGGCACGCTGGGGTTCCGCGGCGAGGCGCTGGCCTCGATCGCCGAAGTCAGCCGGCTGGTGCTGCGCAGCCGAACGCCCGAGAGCCAAAGCGGCGGCGAGATCGAGGCGACCGGCGGCCAGCTCGGTTCGCCCGCCCCCTGCGGCTGTCCGCCCGGCACGGCCGTCGAGGTGCACAATCTGTTTTTCAACACGCCGGTGCGGCGGAAATTTCTGCGCACCACGACCACCGAGTTCGGCCACGTGAGCGAGGCGTTCACGCGGATCGCCCTGGCCGCGCCGCAGGTCCATTTCACGCTGCGGCACAACGACAAACCGATCTTCGATCTGGCCGCCGGCGACGGCCGGCTCGATCGCATCGGGCTGTTCTTCGGCCGCGAATTGGCCGAAAGCCTGATCTGGGTCGAAAGCGTTGAGGACGACGTCTCGATTTCCGGCTACGCCGCCCATCCCAGCCAAAGCCGCAGCCACAACCGCATGCAATACTTCTTCCTCAACGGCCGCTGCATCCGCGACCGCGCCCTGCAACACGCCCTGGGCGAGGCCTATCGCGGGCTGATGATGGTCGGCCGCCAGCCGATCGCCTTCCTCACCATGACGATGCCGCCGGAATTGGTCGACGTGAACGTGCATCCGACGAAGCTCGAAGTGCGGTTTCAGGATGCCGGCCGGCTCTACAGCCAACTGCTGGCCACGCTCCGCGGCAAGTTCCTCACCACCGATCTGAATACGCACGTCCATTCCCCCGATGAGGCGGCGCCGAGCACGGCCGACGACGATCCGAGCGGCGGCCACGACGCCGCGCAAACCGTGCAGTTGCGGCAGCAGCTCGTCGATTGGGCGAAAGGCAAGGTGGCATCCTGGGATCAGGAGAGGGGTCAGGGGTCAGGGGTCAGGGGTCAGGATGCGGAGGACAATAGCCGGGGGCCAACGGCCCGCGGCGAATCTTCAACAACGGTCGCCCGCGCTCCGCTGGACCTTCGCCGTCTCGATCGCCCTCGGACGACCGGCGGGGGCAACGCAACTTCCATCCCAACACAACCCGGGGCCGCCCTGCAAATCCACAATCGCTACCTCGTCACCGAAACCGCGGAGGGCGTGACGATCATCGACCAGCACGCCCTGCACGAGCGGATTCTGTACGAGCAACTGAAACAGCGCATGGCCGGCGGCGCGATCGAAACGCAAAACCTGCTGGTGCCCGAGCCGGTCGACCTGAGTCCCGCCGAGACGTCGGCCGCGCTGGAGCATTGCGATCTGCTGGCCGAGTTGGGCGTGAAGATCGAGCCGTTCGGCGGCAACACGCTGCTGCTGGCCGGCTATCCGGCGATGCTGGCCAACATCAGTCCGCTCGAAGTGTTGCGGGCGTTGTTGGAGCGAATCCTCTCCGAAGGCAAGCAGCCCGACCGCCGCGACCTCCTGGACGATCTGCTGCACACGATCGCGTGCAAGGCGGCGATCAAGGCGGGCGACCGGTTGGCGCCCGAGGAGATCGCCGCGCTCTTGGAACAGCGTCATTTAGTCGTCGATGCCCACCATTGTCCCCACGGTCGCCCAACCGCGTTGGTTTTTACGCGCGAAGAACTCGACAAACAGTTCAAACGCGTTTGAACATGCGCCACAACGTCCCACACTTCCCGCCCCCACCGGCCTTGTGCCGATGGAGCGAATGATTGACCACTATGTTTCGCACACTTCTCTCAACTGCAATTCTCCTGTTGGCCGCTGCCGCCAATGCCCAAGCCGCGGACTTCGTATTCTCTTGCCAACCTGGAAACGACCTCTACCGCGCCCTCGGCGGCCAGCAGAGCGGCCGCCCGCGACTCGCCACCCCGGCCGCGGCGGTGCAGGCGGCTGCGGACGGCGCCGGCGTGCTGATCCTGGCCGACGGATACCCGGAGAAAACAACCGCCGTCGAACCGGCCGTGCTCGATCAGGCGGCCAAGAAGCATCTGCGGCTGTACGTCGAGTATCCCGCCGACCTGCCCGGCATTAAGTTTGGCCCGCCGGCCACGATCAAGCTCGAACGCGGCGTGGTCACGTCCAAGATTTTCGGCGACGCGCTGCCGCCGATGCGGATCGTCATGATCAACGGATGCCGTTACCTGCCGATCAAGAGCGCAACTCCCGCGCAGCTCATCAAGCCGCACCTCGGTTTGGCCCGAGTGGCGGGCGTCGATACCGCCGTGTTCGGCCTGGAGAATACGCCAACCCAACCGCTGCTGTTCGATCACCCGCGCGGAAATCTGCTGGTGGCCACCACCAAGCTAAGCCAATTCGTCACTGGCCGCTACATGCCGCAAGAGGCGTGGCGGGCGATATGGCGTACGATCCTCGGCCGCTTGCAACCGGCCGCGGCCCCGCCGGCGCTTGCGTGGACTCCGACGGTCCGCCCGAGTTACGGCCGCGACGAACCGCTGCCCGCCGACGTCGAACTCCAAGCGTTGCACCGCTCGGCCGACTGGATCACGAAAAGCCGCATCCTCCGCGATCCGAAATGGCCGAAGGAAGTCCTCGATCGGGCGTTGCACTACAACACCGTTCGCGACATGCCCTCCGCCGATTGGCCCATCGGCGACGGCTCGCTGGGGATTCTCGAAGGCTACAGCTCGACGATCCACGCCGACGGCAGCCAGCCGATGCGTTACGCGGTCCGCAACGACAACGTATGCGAAGTGGCGATGCTCCTGGCCCTCGACGCCGCGAGCCGCCCACAGCCGCGGCACCGCGCGATCGCCGTCAACCTGCTCGACTTCATATTCCTGAAGTCCGGCCTCGCCCTGGGCAATCGGGCCAACCCCGCCAGTCCCGAGTACGGGCTGGTCGGTTGGTCGTTCGATTTTCCCAACTCCTACTGGAGCGACGACAACGCCCGATCGATGTTGAGTCTGCTGGCGGCCTCCGCGTTTCTTAGCCGCAAGACGGCGGATGCGTCGCGGTCGCGGCCGGTCGTGTCGTTCCCCTTGAACGATGCCATAACTCGCTGCGTGCTGGCCAATTTCCGCACCACCGGCGTCTACGGCTTCCGCGAAGACATGATCACCGCCGAGGACTTGCAGAAGAACGGTTGGCGGCATTACTGGACCGCGAAGAACACGAGATACTCGCCCCATTACGCCGGCTGGCTCTGGCCCTGTTACCTTTGGGCTTACGACAAGACCGGCTTCAAGCCGTTGCTTGCCCGTAGCGAAACCGCCATGCGGATGCTGATGCAGGCGTACCCGGACCGCTGGTTTTGGACCGACCGCAGTGGCTCGCTCGAACGGGCGCGGGCCCTGTTGCCGCTGGCCTGGCTGGTTCGCGCGCACGACACGGCGGAGCATCGCGGCTGGCTCCGCACGGTGGCTCGCGATCTGATCGCGCTGCAAGACCGCTCGGGAGCGATCCGCGAGACGATCGGCGGCGGCGGACACGGCACGCTCTCGAACGCCGAGTACGGCACCTGCGAGACGAGCCTCATCCAGACCGACGGCGACCCGATCGCCGACATGCTCTACACCTGCAATTTCGCGTTGATCGGTCTGCACGAAGCGGCGGCCGCCACCGGCGAGCCGCTCTATGCCGAGGCCGAAGAGAAGCTGGCCAAATTCCTCTGCCGCATCCAAATCCGCTCAGAAGTCCATCCCGAACTCGATGGGGCCTGGTACCGCGCCTTCGATTTCCGCAACTGGGAATACTGGGCCAGCAACGCCGATTGGGAATGGGGCCCCTGGTGTACGGAAGCCGGCTGGACCCAGCCCTGGATCGCCGGCACGTTGGCCCTGCGGCAAAAGAAGACGTCGCTATGGGACTTGGCCAAGCAAGTGCCGGTCAGCAAGGACTTCGACCGCTTGCGCCGCGAGATGCTGCCCGACGAGCAAGGCAAAGGCGGCCGGCCGTGATTGCCGCGCCGACTATTTCAATCTACTTCGGCTGCGCGAAAAGCGTCGCCAACGGCAGGCGGAAGCCGGGGAGCACCTGGCCGCCGTCGAGCGTCTCCTGCGCGGTCAGTTTGACGCACTTGTCGGCAGCCTCGTACACTTCCACCTCGCACGTGGCCGGATAGACGTACCACACCAGCCGCACGCCGGCCGAAAAGTAGTCGGCCAACTTGCGGGCCATCTCCTGCCGGGTGTTGCCGCGGCTGATGACCTCAACGGCGAGATCGGGGGCAAGCCGCCAAATCTCCTCGCGAGGGAACTCGCGGCTTGGTAAACGATCCCAGGAGATAAACGATACATCGGGAATCCGCACCAGGCCCGGGGCCAGCCGCAACATGCCGTCGGCCCCCAACACAATCCCCAGCCGATTGTCGCTGACAAAGGTCGTCAAGAGATGGCCCAGGTATAATGCCAAGTAGGATTCAAAGCTCCCCATCGTCTTCTCCAGAAGAGTGCCGTCCAGCAACTCGCACAACCTTTTTTCGCGGTCGCGAATCTCGGTCACGTCGCATTCGGTGGCAGAGCCAGGTGGAGGATTCGTACGCACGCGATCCAACGGAATCGCGCCAAGCCGCTCGACCAGATCGACCGCCGTCCATACTACGGGTGAGTCTTGGGCAGTTAGAGTCATGGCAATGCTCGCAGGAAGAGAACCCACGGAACTACTCTATTCTCGCATGTACGACGCACGGAGACAAGAGCCTTGCGGGCGGCAAACTCGCTCCGCCGAGGCTACGGTTTTGGCTCGACGTTTCCGGCGGAACGCAAGACCGCCGGATCGACCCCTTCGCCAAACTCGGCGACTTTGCCGACGCCGCTGAAATCGTTTCCGAGCAGAGCGATGCCCGCGGTGTCGGAGCCTTCCAGCCGCAGGAAAACGCCGTCGGCCGCCGCCGGCTGACAGCCTCGGATCAGAACGTTTCGGGCTTGAACCACGCGGACGACCGCCGGCGCGGCCGCGGCGTGCGAACAGGACAAACCGCTGATGTTCGCCCCCTCGACGTCGTCGAGAACCAGCGCGTGTCGCTGGTCGGGCTTGTCGGCGAGAAGCCGCACGTCGGTGAGCGTCAAACCGCGCACGTGTCGGCAATACAGCCCATGCGCCGGCAGTTTTCCGAACATGGTCCCTTCAGGATACCAATCGGGGTGCTCCTTGATTGCGGCCGACGCCCACTGCCGCTTTCCGCCCCCTTCGCTGCGGATCGTCACGTTGTTGAACGAGACGTTTTCGACACAATGCCGCGGCAGCCCGACGACGGAGCAGCCGGTCTTGCCGGCCCGGGTGGCCAGAATGTTCGCGAACGAGATATTACGGGCCGTGCCCACCGGGACCGTTTCTTCCGCCTTTGCACGTTTCAGCACGAAGCCCGTGCCGCGATTGCCCAGGCGGACGAACAACGGCACTTCCACGCCGTCGATTGTGACGTTCGAGACGGCGATGCGATCCATGCGGCCGCCGTTGACCAGTTCCAGCGAAATGCCGCTGATGCCGCGCTGAATCCCGTAGATGACCTTCGAGTCGCGGGGCGAAATGATCGAGCAATTTGTGATCGCGACGTTCACGAATCCGCCCGTCGAGTCGGTGCCCATCTTGATGGCGTTGCAGTGGCTGCTGATGACGCAATTGCTGATCAGGACGTTTTCGCAGGGGCGATCCAACGTGCTTTTCAGGCAAACGGCGTCGTCGTCGCTGTCGACGAAGCAGTTGGAGAAGATGAAATCGCGGCAGCCGTCGATATCCACGCCATCGACGTTGTAGGTGGCGTGGTTGAAGACGCGGATGCCCTGCACCCGCACCCGCCGGCAGGCCAAGTAGTGCTGGTTCCAAAAACCCGAGTTCTGCATCTGGATGTTCTCGACCAGCACGTCACGGCAGTTGATCACGCGCAGGATCAGCGGCCGCCGACCGTCGTGGGCCATATCCTTGTAGGCGGCGCCGCTGCCGTCGAGCGTGCCCCGGCCGACGATCGAGACGGCGTCGAGATCCTCCGCAAAGATCAGGCTGCGGAGATTGTAGAGGTTCGTGCGCGATTCGACCGTCTTCGACTTCACGACCGGGTAGTCGGCCAGCCGCGGGCTTCCTTGCAGCGTCGCGCCGGCCTCGAGGTGCAACGTCACGCGGCTTTTCAGGAAGAGCGTGCCGGAAAGATACGTGCCGGGCGGGAAATACGCCGTTCCGCCGCCGGCGGCGCCGCAGCGGTCGATCGCGTTTTGGATCGCCTCGGTCGAGAGCGTCTTGCCGTCGGGCACGGCCCCCAATTCGCGCACATTCACGACTCGTTCGGCGGCCACTAACGGCACGGCTGCCAACAGCCAAGCGAAAACCACAAGCACGGTCAGTCTCGCGGCGATATGCGTCGAGCGTAACGTCATTATCTGAGGTCCTTTGCGTGTTGATCGTCGTGGAAAAATAGCCGGGAGCCAACGGCTCCCGGGGAGCGATTCCGCATAAAGGCGGACTGAAGTCCGCCCTACGAGCGCAGCGAAATCGCTACTGTCCGCGGTCGGGAACCGGCGTGCTGACCTTCTCATGGACCGCGGCGCGTGCCTTTTGTTCGGCCTTGGCCAGCCGAATCTCTTTCGCCTCCAGCCGCCTGCGCCAGTAGCGGATTGCCTGTTGACGACGGGCCGCGGTGTACTCCGGGTGATAGATCTCGCCCTGGCCGGTAATCTCCCTGAGGTTCGCGTAGCTCAAAACGCGCATGGCCAGCAGGTCGTCATCCAGCGCGCGGACGAGCTTGGCGTCGTCGCCCGCTTCCAGTTGCTTGTCGGTATAGCCCCACAGCATCCGGTAAAGCTCGGCGGCCTGCTGCGGATACTGCTTTTCCAGAGCCATGTGGACCGCCGCGGCCGTCTCCGCATCGCGGTTGACCGCCGCACGAAGGGCATCGATGTAGTCGAGCCAATGCGGCTTCTGGGACACGTCGTTCAGCGCCACGACCATGTCGCGGAACTGGCCGACATAGCCCAGGCATCGCAGCGACAACCATTTCACTTCCCACTGCGGACGCGAGGTGACCAATTCGAGCAGTTTGAGGCGAGCCGGCTGGTCGGTCGGCAGGGATTGGGCAATGGCGGTCGCTGCCCGGCGGTCCAATTGCTCCTTGGGGCTCATTGGCCCCATGATCGCCCCCTCGGCTGCAATCCACGGGGGCATAGACTTGGCGGCAACCGGCGTTCCCGTTATCTGCGCGTCGAAGGCCAGCCGTTCGGAGGGCTTCAGACGCAGCGGCTTCTCGGGCTTGCCATCAACCGTCTCCTCCCACGAGATCACGCCGCCGCTGGCGAACAAATCGGCGGTGACGCGGGCCGACTCGCTCTCGGGATTCGTTCCCGCCGCGTGAAGGTGATGCACCTCCAGCGCCGCAACCGACTCGGCATCGACGAAAGTGATGGTGCCGTGGTGGTCGCCGAACTCGACTCGCAGGCGGGTGCCCCCTTTTCCGATCGGCATCAGCACGACTCGCCCGTACATGACGCGGATGCCCGATAGCTCCTTGGCGCTGCTGCCCAACAGCTCGACGCGAGCGGGGCCGAGCATTTCGACCGTCACGCCCGAGGTCAGCCCTATCTTGGGCCGAAACGTGGGCAGCGCCAGCACATGCTGCGGAATCAACATCTGGTTGGCCGTCACCCGCGTCCAATCGTTCGCCGGATTACCGCTCAATAGCACCTGCTCGCTCGACAGAAGCCGCCCGAGCGGTTCCGGCTCGACGGGAGGCGGCATGGGGGCCGGTTCCGTTCCCCTGTCGTTCGCGGGTTTCGTTGGGGGTGCGACGGGTGATCC
This sequence comes from uncultured Planctomycetia bacterium, assembly GCA_963719005.1. GTDB lineage: Bacteria > Planctomycetota > Planctomycetia > Pirellulales > Thermoguttaceae. The sequence continues at coordinate 345,006 of CAVRAR010000002.1, read as the reverse complement.
GTCCTTCGGCTTCAGCGTCTTATGCTCCCCCGGCGGTGTCGGTCCGATGGGCGGCGTCGGCGTTATAGGTTTCGTGGTTGCTCCGCCGTCCGGGTTCGGCTTCGTCTTGGATGTTTCCGGCGGTTTTGCGGCATGTTCAGCGCCGCCGCCCGGCGCGACGGAAACCTCTTGGACGACGGGTGGGAGTGGTTTTGCTGTATTTTCGACGCCGGGGTTTGCGGACGGTTCTTTTCCGACTTCCGTCGCATGTTCATTGGCCGGCGTAGCGTGCCCCTCCGTTTGCCCGTTGTCTTTTTCCTGCGGCTTCCCGGCGGGTGTTCCTGCCGTGTCGGCTACTTGCTTGGGTGACATCAGGCCCCATGAGACGAGAATATCGGTCCCGCCAAAGAGCCAGAACGCCAGCGCGAGCGCGCAAATCGTGGCCAGCGTTCCCACTGTGGCGGTCAGCCACCGCCGCCGCCGCGGCTCGCGGAGGTACTCGGGCACCGTCGGCTTCGGACGCGGCTTCCGATCGCCCGATTCATCGCCGACTTCGAGATCCAAGCTCAGCGACGGAACGGCGACCGCCGCAGCCGGCTCGGCCGAACGCGTTGGCGGCGGAGGAGGCGGTTTCGCCCCGCTGTGAACGTCCTTTACCTCATACATTCGTTGCCGCGTCGCGTCCTCGATTTCCGCCGGCTCGCCCAGGACCAGCGCCAGAATCTGGTGAGACGCGGCGACCTCGGCCAGGTGGGTGTCGGAGTCGAGGCAGACCTTCTCGAAATCGGTCACGCGATCAGCGGCAAGCGTGTTATCGAGATATTCGGCCACGGTATTCGGATCGAGGCCCGGAGTGCGGTCCGTCACGCTCGGTGCGCCGAGCCGCAGCCGCCGCATCACGTCGCGCACCCGATGCACCAGGCCCGTGGCGTATTCGCTCTCCTCGATCTTCTTGCCGAGGTCTTCGGCGTCCTTCGGTTCCAGAATCCCATCCAAATAGGCCAACAACGTTCGCAAAGTCAGTCGCATGAAGGTATCCTCCTAACCTTATTAGTGTGCCGGCGGCGTCGTTTCCGTGCAAGAATGATGGAACTACCTCTTATGTAAGGACTTAAAAACAACCAGCAGTGACACGCTCGACTGGACGGAACTCGCCATTCCTATCGATTCCAATGTTTGTAAACAATATAATCATTGGTTTGTCGTATAATTGCTGCGCAGCCGCCACTTGAACACTGACCGCGGCGGCGTTAGCGTGAATGGTTCGTAGCAAAAGGAGCGACCGAACGATGACTCTCGACCCCCAGAAAACGCCAGGATTGGGAACGCAAGCCCTGCACGCCGGGCAAGTGCCCGATCCGACCACCGGCTCGCGGGCGATGCCGATCCATCAAACCACAAGCTACGTCTTCAAGAACACCGAACACGCCGCCAACCTGTTCGCCTTGAAGGAGCTCGGTTGGATCTACACGCGACTGATGAATCCCACCACCGACGTCTTCGAGCAGCGGATGGCCGCGCTCGACGGCGGCGTCGGGGCGCTGGCCCTGGCCAGCGGAATGCAGGCGATTGCCGTGTCGTTGTTCAATCTGGTTCATGCCGGAGGGCACGTCGTATCGGCAGCCGCGCTCTACGGCGGAACGATCACGTTGTTTGGCCAGACGTTCAAGCGACTGGGAATCGATGTAACGTTCGTCGACGCCACCGATCCGCGGAAGATCGCCGCCGCCGTTCGCCCCAACACCCGCGCGGTGTACATCGAGTCGCTGGCCAACCCGAAAAACGATGTGCTCGATTATCGGGCGATTGCCGAGGTTGCCCATGCCGCCGGCTTGCCGCTGGTGTGTGACAATACGGTGCTCACGCCGGCGTTGTTTCGTCCGTTCGAGCACGGCATCGACATCGCCGTCTACAGCGCGACGAAATTCATCGGCGGGCACGGCACGAGCATCGGCGGGACGATCGTCGATAGCGGGCGGTTCGACTGGACGAAGCAGCCGGAGCGGTGGCCGCAGTTCATGGCGCCCGATCCCTCGTATCACGGCATCGTGTTCCATGAGGCTCTGGGGGCATTGTGCTACATCATGACTTGCCGCACGCACTGGCTGCGCGATCTCGGCGGAGTGCTAAGCCCGATGAACGCTTTTTTGTTCCTGCAAGGGCTGGAAACGCTTCATCTGCGGATGCCGCGCCACTGCGAAAACGCTCTGGCCGTGGCGAGGCATCTCGAAGGGCATCCGCTGGTCGGTTGGGTGAACTATCCCGGTCTGCCGTCGCATCCCGGTTATCGTTTGGCGAACGAGTATCTGCCCAAGGGCTGCGGCTCGATCCTGGGGTTCGGCATTAAAGGGGGCCGCGAGGCGGCGCAGAAGTTCATCGAGTCGGTGAAGCTCGCCTCGCACTTGGCCAACATCGGCGACGCGAAGACGCTGGTGATTCACCCCGCCAGCACCACGCACAGCCAGCAAACGCCCGAGGAACTCGCGGCCGCAGGAATTACCGACGATTACATCCGCGTCAGTGTCGGGCTGGAAGATATCGACGATATTCTGGCGGATTTTGAGCAAGCGCTGAAAGCATCGCAGGAGAAATGACGAAGCTCGAATGACGAATGACGAAAGAATGATGAAGCGCAAATCACGAATGACGAAGAAGTGAGGAAATGCAATTTCGGCATTTGAATTTCGTCATTCTTTCGTCATTTTGATTTCGACATTCGTCATTCTCCACGAACCCCAAGTTCCGAAGCCAGCTCCATGCCTAGCGACGCCTTTGAAAGCACCGACAGCGTCCGCAGCGCTCGGCCGTTGAAATACGCGCAGTACGCGACGTTCCGCGAGCCGCTGCAACTGGAGCTTGGCGGGCAGTTGCCGGAGGTGACCGTGGCGTTCGAGACCTACGGGCGGCTCAATTCGCGGGCCAATAACGCCGTGCTGATCTGCCATGCCCTCTCGGGCGACTCGCACGTCGCGCAGCACGATGCCGACGACGACCCCGGCTGGTGGGACGTCTTGGTGGGGCCGGGCAAACCGATCGACACCGACCACTATTTCGTGATCTGCCCGAACTGTCTCGGCGGCTGCCGCGGCACCACCGGGCCCGACAGCCTCAACCCGGCGACCGGAACGCCCTACGCCACCGATTTTCCCGTCATCACGATCGGCGACATCGTCGAAGTGCAGCGGCGGCTGGTCGATCACTTGGGCATCGAGCGGCTGCGGGGCGTCATCGGCGGATCGCTGGGCGGCCACATGACGTTGACCTGGGCGACTTGCCTGCCCGAGCGAGTGGCCGGGGCCATCGCGGTCGCCACCTCGGCCCGGCTGACCAGCCAGGCGTTGGCTTTCGACGTCGTCGGCCGCAACGCCATCCTCCGCGATCCGGCGTACCACAAAGGCCGCTACTACGAGCAGGAGTGCGGCCCGACCGTCGGCCTGGCCATCGCGCGGATGCTCGGGCACATCACTTACCTCTCGCGCGAGTCGATGATGCAGAAGTTCGACGCCGAACGGCTGAAGCCGCGGCGGGTGCAAACGCAATTCGAGACGAAGTTCTCCGTCGGCTCGTATCTCGCCTATCAGGGCGATCGCTTCGGCGAGCGGTTCGACGCAAATAGCTATCTGACGTTGAGCATGGCCATCGACTTGTTCGATCTCGGCGACACGCCGCAAGAACTGGCCAAGGTTTTGCAGCGGTCGCGCTGCCGCTGGCTGCTGATGAGCTTCAGCAGCGACTGGCTCTTCCCGCCGTTCCAATCGCGGGAGATCGTCGACGCGTTGATCGCCGGCGGTCGGCCGGTAAGCTACTGCAACGTCGAGAGCGACTGCGGCCACGACGCCTTCCTGCTGCCGAACCAGATCGGCACCTACGGCGAACTGATTCGCGCGTTCTTAGCCAATCTTGGGGAAGAGGGGAGAGAGGAGAGAGGAGAGGGGAGAGGGATTTCAGAATCCGGGTCTTTGGGCGGCTCAATGGGCACTGAAGTGCCCATCCCTCTCCCCTCTCCCCTCTCCCCTCTCCCCTCCACCTCCCACACCAGCATCTTCGAGCATCGCCGGCTGGATTACGACACGATCCTCGATCTGATCCCGCCGGAGGCGAGCGTCTTGGACCTCGGCTGCGGCACGGGCGAACTCTTGGCCCGGCTCCGCGATCGCAACCATCACCAGATCATGGGCATCGAGTGGGACGAGCAGGCCATTGTGGCCTGCATCCGCCGCGGGCTCGACGTGGTGCAAACCGACTTGAATAAGGGGCTCGCGGCCTTCGCCGACGGCCAGTTCGACATCGTGGTTCTCTCGCAGACCTTGCAGACCGTTTTGGACGCCCCACGCGTGCTTCGCGACATGCTCCGCGTCGGTCGGCGCGGCATCGTCAGCTTCCCTAACGTCGCCTATCGCAAACTGCGGGCCGAGTTGGCCGAGCAGGGCCGGGCGCCGCGGGTTCATGCCGAGTACGGCTTCCAATGGCACAACACCCCCTATGTCCGCTCACTTTCCATCTCCGACTTCGAGGAGTTCTGCCGCCAGCAGGGCTTCAAGATTTGCCAACAAGTCGCGCTGGACACCGAAGCCAACGCCCCGGTCCACGACGATCCGAATCTCAACGCCGACGTGGCGGTTATGGTGTTGAGCGCGTAGAAAAACCTCCCTTCTCGTCTTGCGACAGCGGCCGAGGGCGATCCCGGCAAAGGGGACAGTCCCATTTTTGCTGACACGAAAATTGGGACAGTCCCCCAGCTCACGGGCGTCGATCTGCCGACGGCTCTTTCTTCTTGCCCAGCCGATCGGCCCAGTAAAGCGGCTCGGGCAGGCGGCGGCCGGTGAGCAATTGCCGCACGACTCGCTCGCAGAACGCCACATCCACGCGATGGCCCGGTGAAACGAAGATCGGCCGGCGACTGCCTGCCGTCGGACGAATCGCGATGCCGATCGGCCGATCTTCCGCACGACGGTGGGGCAGACATTCCTGTCTGCCAAATGCATCGTGCGCTTCCCGGCAGACAGAAATGTCTGCCCCACCGGACATGACAACCGGCCGCGACTCGCCCGGCGCCATTCCTTCGATATCCACGCTGCCGCAGAGCAATTTCTTTGTTACGCCGATCGTCGGGATCGACGCCACCACGCCTAAGTGCGAAGCGATGCCGGCGTGGCGATGGTGCAGGATGCCGCTGCCATCGACCAACAGGACTTCCGTCATCCGATCGGCCGCGCGGACTTCGTCGAGCAGATCCAGCAGGATCGGGATTTCGCGGAAGCTGAGATACGTGGTGACGTAAGGAAAAACGACGCGGCGGCGGACGGCGGTGGACCAGACGAGCCGGCCGGTCGCGGTTTCGACCAGGGCGTATGCCGCGACGCCCTCGTCGGCGTTCGGATAGGCCACGTCGACGCCGCCGACCAACGCCGGAATTCGTCGCCGAGGCCGCAGGACGATCTGCCGCTGGATGGTCTCTTGGATTTGCCGCAATTGCTCCAAAGGACGATCGGATTTGAAATCGCGAAATCCGAACCGTTCCAAATCGACCGTGCCGTTCTGCGTGACGACGCCCTCGTCAGCGAGACGTTGCGTTTTGACGCTGCTCGATCCGGCGATGTACGCTCCCAGTTCGCCGCCGGCGCGGAGGATACGGTGGCATGGGCAGTCGGCGTCATGTTCGTGGTGCAGGGCAAAATGCCCGACCCATTTGGCGGCAATTCGATTTCCCAAGGCGTCGGCCAGATCGCCGCAAGTCGTGACTTGGCCCGGCGATACTTGCGCCAAGAACTGACGCAGGCAACGGGTCAGATCGGGAACAATAGGGAATCGTTTCGTCATGCTCGACGACGGCAGCCTACGAATACGGGATACTGCCTTTTTGCTGGCCTGCGGATGGCAGCCGCGGCAGATAGCGGTCCAACAGGTCGGCGGCCAACTCGGCGGCGGGCCGCCGCTGGGTTTCGGACGCCGTCTTCAGTCGCTTCGCCACCTCGGCCGACAGATAAACGGTCAGCGGAATCTTCTCGCCGGAAGCTGGCTGAGTCATGGCATTGCTTTCTACGGGGGCGACATGGTGGTAAGATCCACGCGAGTGACGGTGTCGCCCGTCCGCCGCAGGAGCACCATGACCACCTGCTGTTTCGGTGGAATTCGGTCCAACAGCAGCCCGACGTGATCGAGATCGCGAGGGCGGATGCTGCCGATTCGCGCCAGCACGTCGCCGGGCAGGGGCGGCGATTGCAGCTTGTCGTAGTTCCACGGCGGCCCTTTCGCCACCTCGGTAATCACGACGCCGCGGCGCACGCGCAGCGAGGTGGCCTCTGCCTTCGCATTATCCAACGGAACGGCGGTCAGCCCGTACCTGGCTTTGAGAATCGCCGCGCCGTCCGGCTTCGGACGATCGCCGAGCGCGAGCGAAACGTGCATCGGCGTGCCGCCGCGAAACAGATCGAGCTTCAGCGATTCGTGCGGCTTGCGGCCCAGCAGGGCGAACGACCAGTCGAGCCGGTTGGCCAGCGGTCGGCCATCGAGCCCGGTCAGCACGTCGTTGGGCTGGATGCCTGCCGCGGCGGCGGGCGAAGCGGCGGCGATGGCCGTCACGCTGCATGGCCCGCTCGGTTGCAACTGCAAACCGGTTGTGATTCCCTGCCGACGTTCCACGTCGAGCATCTCCGGCAGGGCACGTCGTATGGTCGCCACCGGAATGCCGAAGGCGATGTTTTCGGCGTTCAGTTTTTGAGCGGCGGTAACGCCGATCATTTCCCCCAGCGCATTGAACCAGGGGCCGCCGGAACTGCCGGGGTTGACGGCGGCGTCGGTTTGGATCATTCCGTGCAGGACGACGCCGGGCAGCCCGCTGGGCCGCGTGTCTCGTCCGACGGCGCTGACCACGCCGGTCGTGCAGGTCAAGCGAAGTCCGCGAGGGTTGCCGATCACGATTACCGGCTCGCCGATCATCAGGTCGCCGTCGCGGGCGAGTTTGATCGCCGTCAACGGGCGGCCCGCCTCGACCTTCAACAACGCCAGGTCATATTCTCGCACCACGGCCAGCAATTCCGCCGGCAACTGTCGGCCGTCGCTGAGCGTCACCTCGTGGAAGAAGGGCCTTTCCACCGCATGGGCGTTGGCCAGGATGTAGCCCGATGCTTCGATGACACAACCGCCGCCCAAGCTTGTGACTTCGCGTTTGCGCGGCAAGGCGAAGAACTCGTCGATGGCCGGCTCCCTGGGGCCGAGCATTGGCCCAGTCAGGTAGACGACGGCATCTTTGTAACGTTGGAAAATTTCGACGGCGGGCGTTCGCCGCGGGTCGGCCGCGCTTCTGGCCACAAGTGGCTCTTGGGCCCAACCGGCCGCGGCAATGGCCACGATCGCGACACATAGCAAGTTATGTTTCATTCCTGGTGCTCTTCGTGATGCTCGATCAACGGCCAGTACTTGTCGAAGTCGAACTCGGGGCTATTGTCGATGTCGTGGCACGTCGCGCACTGCTCTTTCTTCGACTGCTCCTTGGTGATACGCACCGCCTTGCGGTACTTCTTCTGCAACTCCTTGTTGCCGCCCAATTCGGCGACGCAGTGTTTCTCGCCGGGCCCGTGGCAATCTTCGCAGCCGACGTTCTTCAGGTGCGGAGTCTTTCTTGGACCCTCGAAGCCGCCTTCGTACGGGAAGAACTTCGTCGGGTGCCAGCCGACGACGTGGCAACTCACGCACTCGGGATCGTAATTCCGCGGCGGATTTTGCGTCTCCAGCGTTTTATAGGCGTGGGCGTGCCCGCTCCGCTTCCAGATGTCAAAGGACACCTCGTGACACGACTCGCATTTGAGCGAGCCGACGTATTGCCCATTTTGCTCGGCCAGCGGACTCGCTGCCGGCCGCAAGCCCAACCCCGCGAAACCGAACAACTTCAACTGTTCCTGATAGCCGTCCATCAGCCGCTTCATCTCGGGCGGAGCGCGGCGCCCTGCATCGGCCGAGAGATCAAAACGCGAATCCAACAGCACGCGCTGGTAGCGAACAGGCGGCGAACCGTCGTACAAACCGAGCACAATCACGCTCATCCCCTTGCGGCCGACCGGAACCAGCAAGGTGCGCGTACCTCGAACGTACTCCGCCGTATTCGGCGGCAATTCAGGGCTGTCGGCCACCACCACCACGTTGAATTCGGGATACTTCTTGGCCAACTCGATCGCTTCCGCCTGCGTGGCGTTGGCCAGCAACACCAGGTACTCGGCGTTCCGCTTCAATTCGGGCACGATCTTGTTCAGGGCAACTTCCGGCGCGCACATCGCGATCTCGGGATCGTCGAACTCCTTCTGATACGTTTTTCCCAAGACGGCGGTCACGCCGATCCTCATCCCGCCGGCGGTGACGACGCGGCTGGTTTGCGTGACGTTCTGGTCGAAGCCGAACAGCCCGATATTGGCCGAAACGAAGACGCTCGGCTTGCCGTTCACGGCGGCGGCCACCGAAACCAACCCGGCGGCGGGCAGGCGGAGATCGTCGGCGCCAAAGCCGACCGCGTCGTAGCGCATCTTCTCCTTGCTCTCGGCCAGTGTGTGAAATTTGATCTCGGCTTCGAGGCCGGTGCCGTGGGCAAGACCGCCGACGTCAAACGCGACCAACGGCCAGCCCTTCTTGCGAAGTTCCTGGAAGAAGGCGTAGCGGCGGCTCATGCCGCCCGTCATCCGATCCATGCCCGCACAGCCGCAGGGCTCGATGTAGCCCTGTTCCATGCCCGTAATCGCGATGGCAACCTTCGGCTTGGGCCAGCCGACGAAGTACCGCCCGTTTACCTCGACCGGATCGAACGGCTTGCGGGGGACTTTCGTCAACCGCGCTTGCGGGGCGACATCTTCGGCCGAAACCTTCGGTACGTCGCGCGACTCGGCCACCTTGCCGGCCGGCGCAGCCGACTTGGCTAGCGGCGCCGGCACGTCGTCCGGCTCCTGCGGCAGCCGGGGCGGCGGCTCGCTCGGCGGCAAGGCCGGCGGCTGTTGAAATTCCGCCACCGGCAGCTTCGCCGACGCGATCGCTTCGTCGGCCGATGTCGCTTTCGTTTCCGATGTCGTCGTCTCCGCCGCGCCGGGCTTTTCGCCGGACGAAGGGCAACCCAACGCTGATACCAACATGGCGACAATCACGCCGGCCGCCAACAGCCGGGCAAAACGATAAACGAGCATGGTACATCCTGTATCGAACACGTTCCTTCCTATCTCGCGGCGGTGGAGCGCGCCGCCACGGAAATGCCCCCGATTTGGGCTGCCTTCGTCGCAGGCTCGTCGCCTTTCGTGCTCGACGGCCTTGCGGCTGGCACCCCCTCGTCGATCGCCGGGTTCCACGGCGCCGTCTTGATCCGCAACATGGCGACGCCGACGCCCAGCGCGATGCCCAAGAGGATGATCAGAAGAATCGCAAGTATCTTCTTCATCGGCGACAGATCTCCTCCGCGACTCCCAACCGGCTAGTCTACCGCAATTCTATCGCCGCGGCCACCGCAGGATGGAAGAGCCGGGGCCGATCAGTTTTCGATGCAGGGTGGGTCGAGCGCAGCGAGCTCCACCGTTTTTCGGAACTTCATGGTGGGGCTCGCTACGCCCGACCCACCCTACAGTTCGCCGCGCAACCGATCGCGCAACTCGGAAGGAAGCTTCTTGTCTTTATGGGGGGTAACGCTGTCCAGCCGCAGGGCAATTTCCGCCTCGCGACAAAAGGCCGACCGGTCGCCGGCGGCCAGGTATGCCTCCGCCAGTTTCGCATGACACAATGCGCTATTTGGATAAAGTTGCACGGCACGGCTGTAGGCCCCGATCGCCGACTGAATGGCACTGCTCGCGCTCCGTTCTCCGCGTCGGCTTTTTATCGAAAACGCCCGGTATTCCCAATCGCCCACGGCCATCCACAGATCGACCGCATTGGGGGCCAGTTCCAGCGCCTTCTTTTGGGCCTGGGTGAAACGGTCGAAGGGAGCTTTATCGGGCTGCCGCGCCCATGCCTCGAACTCGACGGCAGCCAATTGCCGCCAGGGCTCGGCCGAGAGCGGATCGGCCGCGGCCGCCGCTTCAAGGTGTTTCACCGCCCGAGCCGGTTGACGCTCGGCCAGGCGCAATTCAGCCTGACAATGAAGCACCGGCTCGTATGCCGTGCCGTAGCAGGCAATTGCCAGCGCAAAGAGGCCAGCCAACGCCGCCCAAGCCGCGGACACAGGCAGGAAGTGCAGCCGCCGACCTTCGAGCCCCAGGGCCAAGAGGAGCCAGAACGTGGCCGCGATGCCCGGCATGGCGATGCCGCCGGCCGCCAGCAGAGCGACCAACAACGACGCGGCGCAGGCCCCCGGCAGCCAACGCGGCAGCCGGCCGTCGCGAATCCAGCCGAACATGAAGGCGACCGTCCCGGCAGCCAGCGGCAAGCCGATCGCCACGGCCATCAGACTCGGGGGCGCCGCGCTGAGCATTCCCAGCGGCACCGACAAGAGGAACCCCAGCACTCCGCCCACCAGAACGTGCAGCCAGCCATCGGACGCGGGATCTGGAATCTGAAATTGCAGATTTGAGATTGTCGATTGGGGATTAGAGAATGGGGACTGCGAACGAGGGGTGGGCGGTTCACCGCCCACTCGAACCGCCTCTAGTCCTTCTCTAACCCCAGCCCCCTGGCCCCTAACCCCAGTCCCCTGGCCCCTGACCCCTGACCCCTGGCCCCTGACCCCTGACCCCTGGCCCCTGACCCCAGCCACAAAGCACCCCAGCACCGCAAGAAACGCCACTGCGGCGGGCGTGCCGGCGGTGGCCCAGATTTCCAGCAGGAAATTGTGCGGATCGGCGATCTCCTCGCTGGCTTCCGACAGTTTGTATTGCGTGTAGATGTCCTGGAAGTTGCCGGGGCCACAACCGACCCAGGGATGAGCGGCGATCATTTCGAGCGTCGATTGCCAGTATTGCAGACGATAGCCGAACGATTTTTCCGCGCGGCCGAGCACCGCGGGCCCCTCGACTGCCAGCGCCGCCGAAAGCACGAGCACGGCGATGCCGGCCAGCGCCGCGGGCAGCTTCCAGGGGACTGTCCCAATTTTCGTCTCAGCGGAAATGGGACTGTCCCCTTTCTTGCCGCCACGGCCAAACAGCCATACCAACAGTATTCCCACGCAGGCGGCGGCATATCCGCTGCGACTTTTCGTCAATATCAGACAGGCGGCAATCGGGATCAAACACACCAGCATCGCCGCCAACCGCTTGCGGTTTCGCACCGACACACCGACCACTCCCGCCAGCATCACCGCCCACGGCGCCAGAAACGCCGCCAGCGAATTCGTCAGCGCGAAGGTGGCCATCGGCTGCCGATTCGCCAGCCGGTCCTCGAACGCCTTTCGCTCGGGCGAACCCGGCGGGAACCACAAGCCGGCGTCGCGCAGGGCTCGGTCGGGGTCGGCTTTGTACCGCGCTTGGGTCTGCGGCAGTTCGTAGCAGCACTGATACAGGCCGTAGCCCGAAATCCCCACGGCCAACGCGACCATCACCGCGGCCACGGCGCGACGTTCTCGCGGCGTGGCCATGAACTGCCGCGCCAAGAAAAAGCACATCCCCATGCCGACCCATTCCCAGAGCATGTTGACGGCGGGCCGGGGTGTCCCGTGCCGCACGGCCCAGAGAGCGGACACGGTGGTCCAACCCACCAACAGCAGCACGGCGGCGTCGGTCCATCCGAGCCGCAGAGAGAACTTCGGCCGGCCGATGATCCCGAGCAGCCAAAAGACGCCCAAGGCGAGCCACAACATGACGACCGACAATCCGTCGCCGTTGGCAGCCGCCGATTCGCCGGGGAACAACGGCCGGGCAACCAGAACTGCCATCATGCCGCAAAGCAGCCAAGGGCGAAGCCGGCTCTCGCAAGATTCCGAGCAAACCGCTTGCGGTTTCTCGTGCGTCGGCGTGTTGTGCTTTCGTCGCGTCATGCCGGTGCTTCTGTGGACGAAACAACGCGATAGCCGGGAGCTAACAGCTCCCGGCTACTATGCCCTTTTCCATTCTATCGCTTGTGCCGCCCGATGGTCTCCAAAATCGCCACAAGCGTCAACGTGCATGCGACCATCAGCAGCACGACGGCCGCCCCAAAACGATCGACTTGCCGCAACAAGAGCGCCCCGAGACCACAGGTGGCCGTCGCCAGATAGATCGTCAACACGGCACGCGGCTTGCTCAACCCCAATTCGACCAGCCGGTGCGAAAAATGGCTCTTGTCGCCCACGAACGGACTGCGGCCGCTGCGCAAACGGATCAGCACGACCGTGGCCGTATCGTAGAGCGGAACGGCCAACACGCACAGCGGGCCAAGCACGGCGTATTTCGGCAGGTTGCCGCCGGCGAAGGTGGCCGTTAGCGTGGCCATCGCTAGCAGATAGCCGACCAGATAGCTGCCCGCATCGCCCATGAACAGCCGCGCCGGCGGGCGATTGTGCCAAAGAAATCCTAGCAGCGACCCGACGATCACCAGCAGGAAGCCGGCGACGAACAGTTGCGGCTGATTGTTGTCGGGCCGGGGCGTCAATAGCGTCATGGCGACCAACATTGCGGCGGCGATGACCGCCACGCCCGCCGAAAGACCATCCATATTGTCGAGCATGTTGAACGAATTGACCAGTCCGACGATCCACACCACGCTCAAGATGCCGGTGATCCAGGGCATGTTGAGCCAGTCGAGGAACAGGCTCATTCGCCAGCCGAGCGAGACCAGCACGATCGCCACGGCGGTTTGCACGCCCAGCCGCAGCCGCCAATCGAGCCCGCGGCGATCGTCGGCCAGCCCGAGCAGCATCAACACGGTGCCGCCAGCCAATAGTTCCCAGAGCTTGCCCGACTGGTGCAGCAAGCCATGCACATGAGGGGCCACGATCGCCGGCAAATGGATTGCCGCCGATTCCGACATTCCCCACAGCGCCGCTTGTCCCACGGCCAGCGGCAGCACGATGCCGAGCCATATCGCCAATCCGCCGCTGGTGGGCATCGGCGCCGAGTGAATCTTGCGCTGTCCCGGCCGATCGACCAACCCCCATCGCGGCCCAAGTTTGCGCACCGCGAATGCCGCCGCCCAGCAGACGATCATGCTCGGGACGGTGCAGGCGACGATGAGGAATAATGTGGAGTTCATTGGAATGATGAATGATGAATGGTGAATGATGAATGAAGGACGGGACTCAGGACTGTGGGCAGTGCCGCCCGCAATTCATCATTCATCATTCCGCATTCATCATTCTCTTCATCTCCTCCCGGCATTCGCTGAAGAACCGTTGATAGTCTTCGCGGCGGTAGTCGGGAAAGGTGTATTGGTGATGTTCCCAGCGGCGATGCCTATACTGTAGTGTAACTTCGGCATAGATGCCGTGCGACAAATAGATGCGATGGGCGAAATCCTTGGTCGAGGCCAGCACGAGCTTGCCCAGGGTAAGGTAGCCGGGGTCGAGGTTCAGCGGCCGCGGCTCCATTTTTCCGGCCTCGGCGGCATATTCCTCCTCCCAGCAGTTGGTCGCCAGCTTGATTTCGACCAGCCGTTCCGGATCGAAGGACTGCTGGAAGGCGAAAAAGACCTTTTTCAGGTCCGTGCCCATCGTGGCGTCGTAGTAGGCGGTTTCGACGAACTCGAACCGCGTGCTCTCCCGCGCGATGGGCCCCCAAGCCTCGACCGCTTTTCGTTTTGCCCAGTCCAGAGCGTCGTCATGCCGGCTGAACGCAGCCAGCAGAAGCAGAACGGGGGAGTGGGGAGTCGGTTCGCCCATGGCTCAATGTGATATCGAAGGGAAAAAGGGGACAGGCCCAATTTGCCGGAACGGCCCGGAGGGTGCTTCGCACAAATTGGACCTGTCCCCTTTTTCCAGGATCGCAAGCCTATTTAGCATAACAGCGTGCCGCATCCAAGCTCGTTATGCTAAAGCATAGCCTACGGGACTATCCATCATAGCCAAGAGCCGGCAAACTGCCAAATACGGGCGAAGAGCGACGGTTCTCTGTCGGCCAGCAACGTCACGATTTTCCAGACTCACAGCACCCGTCTCCTCTCGCCCTAGGGGATCAGCAAATAAAAAAGCCGCCCTGCTTGCGCAAGACGGCCGGTTGCCCCGTGGGGCATGGCCTGCGAATGTTTCTTCTTGTTGCGGAAAGACTCACAGATCGGGATCGGTAAGCTATCCAACGGAGTTGCCCCGACGACTAAGATGCGTCGGTGTGTCGCTGCCGACGCGCGCAACATCTCGTTCGCGCGGCAAAGATAAGTTGCCCCTCTGTTGGCGAGGGCTGCTCGTCTCCCGGCGTGTCTCATTCGCGCCCCATTTTCACGAGTTCTCGGAACTTTGATTAAGAGACGGCAATTTGGGACTCGCTGGCCTGGAGTTACGATTGAAAACGGCTTGGGAACGTCCTACACCGGCAATCGAACGTATTTTGACGCCGACCTGCCCACTGTTGAATCGATAGAAATGGAAGTCGGTTTGGTGCTCCGAGCTGTGGCCGTTCTTGGTACCCGTGCAGGCGATGGTGTAAATGGTATACTGGTCTTCGTTTGCTGCCCTCGTAGGCTAGCCGCTGCTGCTCGCTTTCGCAGTTCTTCGCTCGGTCCTTGCGAGAATGGCCATGCACATCCGCTGTCCTAACTGCCATAGTCCAATCGAGGCGGTCGATACCGATTCCCTGACTGATATCTCTTGTCCATCTTGCGGCAGCAACTTCAGTCTGATCAGCGGCGAAACGGCCTCCTACATTCCGGGGGCCGCAAGAACAATTGGGCATTTCCAGCTTCTGGAAAGCGTAGGCGGCGGGCATTTCGGCACGGTGTGGAAGGCCCGCGATACGAAGCTCGACCGGATCGTGGCGGTCAAGATCCCGCGCCGCGGCGAGATCGACGGGCCCGAAGCCGAAATGTTCATTCGCGAGGCCCGGGCGGCGGCACAAGTTAAGCATCCCGGCGTGGTGGGCGTATACGAGGTGGGCCGCGAAGACGAGACCTTGTACATCGTCAGCGACTTCATCGATGGCTGCAACCTGAAGGAATGGCTCTCCAGCCGCCGGCTTACGCCCCAGGAGGCGGCCGAACTCTGCGTGAAGATTGCCGAGGCGCTCGACGTGGCCCACGCGGCGGGCGTGATCCACCGCGACCTGAAGCCGGGCAACGTTATGATGGACATGGCCGGTCAACCGCATCTCACTGACTTTGGCCTGGCGAAGCGCGAGGCAGGCGAAATCACGATGACTATGAACGGTCAGCTCTTGGGCACGCCGGCTTACATGTCTCCGGAGCAAGCCCGCGGCGAGGCCCACAAGGCCGACCGCCGCAGCGATGTCTATTCCCTTGGGATCATCCTGTTTGAGCTCTTGACGGGCGAGCTACCTTTCCGCGGCAGCCAGCGGATGATGGTCGTGCAGATATTGCAGGACGAACCGCCGAGCCCGCGGAAGTTGCAGACTCGCATTCCCCGCGATCTGGAGACGATCTGCCTGAAGTGCCTGGAGAAGGCGCCGACAAAGCGATATCAGACAGCCACAGAAGTGGTCGCGGAGTTGGGGCGCTTTCTACGTGGCGAGCCGATCCTTTCGCGGCCGATCGGAAGGCCCGCGCGGTTGGGGCGGTGGTGCAGGCGGCAGCCGGTAGTGGCGGGGCTGATAGCCGCAGTGGCGTTGACGCTGGTTGCCGGCACATTGGCGTCATCATTCTTTGCAGTAGAGTCTTACCGTCAGGCAAGACACGCCCAGGAGGAGACAAAACTCGCTCAGGAAAACCTGCACCGTGCCCAGAACGCCGAGGCGACCATACGGCACGACCTGGTACGTACGCTCGTTGCGCAAGCCCGATTGGCAAGCAAGAGCCACCTCCCCGGTCAGCGGTTTGAAACGTTGGAGGCTCTCGGCAAGGTGCGCCAAATCGAGGGGCCTTCGCGAGAGTTGGCCGACGAGGCCGTTGTCGCGCTTTGCCTCCCTGATATCGTGGTCGCGCAACAATGGCCGGGGCGCCGCAGGGATGGCATCGCGTGGCATTTACCCCGCTCCTGGATATCTACGCACGTTGCGACCTCGATGGTAACATCAGCGTTCGGCGCGTCGGCGATGACACTGAAATTGCGGCTTTCCAAACGGGCCATCGCGTGGGCGATTACTCCGGCTTGGAATTCAGTCCGGACGGGCGATACTTGCGTGCGACGACGTACAGCGAGTCGGCGGGATCTCGGCTGTTCCGGATCGACGTCACGCCCACCACGACCATTCTTAGCGACAACCATATCGCTTTGGCCTTCAGTCCCGACAACCGGCACTTTGTCGCCCGTTACCGTGGAAACGAGTACCGTGTTTGCGAACTCCCCTCCGGCAAAGAACTGAAGCGTTTTAGGTTTCCGAGCGCGATCGATGATCCCGGCTTCATCTTTTGGAATCCCCGCAAGCCGCAGATCGCGATTACACGCAAGGCCGGGTGGCGGATTGCGGACCTCGAAACCGGCGAGCAACAAGCGGAGTGCCCCGTGCCAACAGCAGTTTCAATTGTCGCCTGGCACCCGGACGGACGACACCTGGCGGTCGGCACCGATCGTCCGCCAGCGGTAGAAATCTATGACACCGTCACCCGCCGTATCGTGACACGTTGCTGTGTCGGGGACCAACAGCAGGGAACCGTGCCAACGTTCAACCATGCCGGCGACTTATTGGTGACCAACGATTGGACCGACGTTCGCCGACTTTGGGATCCGGCATCCGGTACGGAATTGCTTCACATGCCTACGGTGGATAGGAACTTTTTCCTCGTCAGTCCTGACGACCGCAATGCCGCGGTCAGCATTGAGGGCCGGAACCTGCAAACCCTGCGGATCGCGATGGGCGCGGAGCGTACTTTCGCACCGGCGCCGATAAAAAACGGGGGAGTAAACGATTATGGTGAGCGGATCGCGCCAAGCCCGGACGGACGAATTCTGGCCATCGGTTCCTCTGCCGGGGTGTCGCTCGTCGATTCACATAGCGGATTTGAACTGGCGGTCATTCCCGATCGAGATCCCATGCACATTCAATTCGATGACTCTGGAGCTTTGCTCACTTGCAGTCTCAACGGGTTTCGTCGCTGGCCAATGCAGTCGAAGTCCCAGGGGCGCATCGTACACGTGAAAAGCCCTGAGAGCCTGTTCACTCACGTCCGGGCGGACGCGCATTGTTCTGCGAGCCAGGACGGTACGGTTGTGGCAATAGCAATTCCCTTCTCCGACGCCGGCGCAATCGTGCTGCATCAGTCGAAAGCAGGCGGAGAAGTGCGCAGAGTCGTTGCCGGCCCGCAAACCGACGTTCGCCGCTGCGCGGTCAGCCCGGACGGAAAGTGGGTTGCGACAGGCAGTCACTCGCCCGCGCCCAAACGGCTCACCAATGCCCGCGTGTGGGACACCGTCACGGGAAAGCTTGAGAAGACTTTACCCGTAGACATCAACGTTTTTGTACGGTTTAGCCCCCAGGGACATTGGCTTGCCACGGCAAGTGTTTCCGACAATGAATGCCGTTTGTGGCGAACCGGAAGCTGGGAAGCCGGCCCCCGCTTTCCGAATACAAGCTACGTTGCTTTTTCGCCGGACGAACGCATGTTGGCCCTGAGTGGCAAACTGGGCCAGATCCAACTGTGTGAGACCGAGAGTGGCCGCGAGATTGCTGTCTTGCCGGCCACGGTCAGCCCATCTGTTCGGCCGCAGTGCTTCTCTCCCGACGGCACCCGTTTGTATGCAACGGTTGAAGGGGACACCGGAGTGCATATCTGGGACTTGCGGCGGATTCGTGACGGTCTGCGGGAACTGGGATTAGACCAGGGGTGGCCCAAATTTCCCGCGCGGAAACTCGATGACGACGCACCGCCGCCAATCGTGGAACTGGAGCAAGAAGTTCCCACGATCAAACCGGCCGCGCGTTAGAGCTTTCGCACCGTTGAACCCCGGAAATCGCAGCACTGACTTTGGGGATGGATCTGACGATAAACCGCTGTTTCAGCCCGGCGAAACACCGCCTTGGCCGGAAAGCCTCACAAGGGCGGTCGCAAACAGCTTCCGCAGCCCGTCGTTGCCGTACGATTCCGCCGCAAGCCACTCCCAAGTGACACGCAACACGTCCGGGCTGGATCTGGAGATCCGTTCACCGTGGCGCGCCATGGCAGCGGCGATGCTGGCGAAGTAGATCAGGCGGTGGACCTCGGCCGGCATGTCGCTCGCCCCCGGCCGCATCAGGCGTCGTGCCGTCCGCTTGACAGCGATCAGGAGTCCCAACGGCGGGTTGGCACATTGGAACAATTCGCCCAGCGTTATGTCCACGGCAGCGCGTTCCGAGGGCGAATCGGCCGCGAACTCCGCCGACTGGCCGAGATCCCTTAGATACTCGCTCGCAGGCGCTGTCAGGCAATGTCGCAACATGTCGCCCAGCTCGGTGGGCTGCCAGTTTCCCTCCCGCGTCCCGCGGACACTCAGCAGGAAGGCTACTCCCCTCGGATTGCTTTCGTTAACGGCGTGAATGTTCTCTTGCCCGGACGGCCGCGGACCGGCGATCAGTCCGCGGTCGTACTCCACGGCGAGCGGCCCGGCGCTGATCAAGATTCTGCAAAGGTCGGCGATTGCGGCTTCAATGTCCTTTTGGCTCGTAATGCACTCCGTCTCGGCGATCACCACGCCCAACGTCCGCTCAAACTGTCGTTTGGCGGTGACCAGAGCGTTCGATGCCTGCTCTGCCGATCGAAATCCAAACCGTTCGACCAGCGAACTGTAGGCTGGCGGAGGGCTTCCGGTCAGCGTGGGACCGACTACCCGACACTCGAAAATACTCCACAGGGATGGCTGACCTTTGTCTTTACACTCTTCACGCATGCGGCGGAGCGTCTCCTGGAGAAGTTGCCGCGCCCACTGCACCTCGAAAACGTCGGAGGTCGCTTCCTCGGCCGTGTCCAGTTCAAGAGCCACTTCGTGCCGTCTGGTCTCGCGCTGACGTTCGTTGATGACGTAGTTCTCCAACGATCTGAGGAGGAACGAACGAAAGCGGCCCCTGGCCGCGTCGGCTTTTGTGAGCAGGTCGCGCTGGAAGATCTGGTCGGCCACAAAGCCTTGCAGAAGATCCTCCGCTCGATGGCGCTCGATGTTGCGGCGATAGAGCAAATGTGCCCGCAGCGCGGGCAGATACAGCCGCAGCAATTCCCCCAACGCTTCCCGCCGTCGCACGGGATCCTGGTTGTGGGCCGATAAGATCAACGACCAGTGCGTCGAGGGGAAACTGTCGCCCTCGGGATAATCTTTCGCTGCCATCGCTCTGCCTCGCAGGTTCGCCCTAGATCGCGGGCTACCCAATAGCGTACCCCCCGACGCGTGTCTGTCAAGATTATTCTTGAAGATTATCCTTGAAGACTGCGCGGTCCGTTACGGGAAAATTGAGATCGGCGTCGCCCTTCGCCCCGAGAAGAAAGCCAGTTTCTTTCCAAGCCCCGCGCAAGATCGGGCTTTCGCAGCGGTAGTAAGTAGTGTTGCACGGCAGCTTGGTCGAAGAATCTCCCACCGTGCCCTTCTTGGCCGAGTTTCTCAACCTGAAGCTGGTGTAACCGAGGGACGCTTCGGTGAAGAGGAAGGCTGCCCGTTACAAGCTGCATTCAAGAAAGGAGCCATTTTGCGACTTGGTTTGGACGCAAGAGAGAAACAGCAACGGGGAAAACTACGAGGTCGTTTGCTTGTCAGCGTGTTGCTGACGCGATCACATTGGCTTCCCTTTCCACAGAGAGGGGCGATAGTCGCTCTTGTGCCGTTTGATTTGATTTTCCAGCGTGCGTTGGGGGTTGAGCGGCACCAAAATCACATTGAGAAAACCTAAGGGAAAATGTCATGATTACCACAAAACGCCACCGCGTTTTAGCCCTTGTTGCCGCCCACATGTTGTTTGCGGCCGTCCTCGCATTCGTGTCCACAGCCAGGGCGGAAGATATCACCTACAACATTAACAATTACCCGCTCAGTCAATCCGACATGGTCCATGTTGGCACAGACACGGTATCAGGATGGATCACCACCGATGGCAGCATTGGAACCTTAACCGATGCCGACATTATTTCGTACGGCTTTCGGATCGATTATCCCGGAGGCTACGTCTCCCAGGGAGGCGGCACCAACGCCACCAGCTATCTGGAAAATGTTCAGGCTACTCCCACCGAGCTCCTCTGCCCGACCCCATTGGAGAATGCGTGGTTAGCTCTCGGCCTGGGCGACGGAGATATGACCCTCCAGTGGGGTCTCGGCAAAGAGTACTGGGGAAAAGTCCAGACGTACAACAGCGAGGCCCAGCAATGGAATACCATCGCAGAATTTAGCGATACTGGCGGCGAGACTGCTCCGGGTTATATCTGCGCCAACGAGCCCATGATCATTGCCACTGCCGTCCCCGAACCCGGAACCCTTACGCTCTTGGTCTCGGCACTGCTGGGACTTGCAGGGGCAGGTTATCTGCGGCGTAGGGCAAAGGCTTGACGACCGCTAACTCCAGGGCATATCGGCTTTGTTGTGGGCAGTTTGGCGCCGTTTGCGTTTTAGTTCACAACCAGTTTTTCAACCAAGAGGAGTGGACGCAGAAAACATGTCAATCTTGCCGCGGGGGTAGCCAGTCGGCGTAAACCCGTAACGAACCACCTGCGATCACCTCTATCCGAAAAAGCCGGACCAATGAAAAACGTCAACGCCTCCCTCACGGTCGTCGCTGCCTTATTGGCGGTGACATTGCTCGCTGTGCCCGCGCAAGCCGACGTCATCCTATCCCTCCCCGCCTCAGCCTCGCCGTCGTCGGGGTTTTGGTGGAGCGGTACGCCAGTGGTAGACGCTGGGAATTACGCAGGCGGAACCGAATTGAACATTCAAGTGTCGGGGGAGGCAAACCTAGACGATCCTGGGCCTACTGGGCCTTACCTGACGTACCCCGATGGCTCGCTGGCCCAGCTCCAGCCGGTGAACGGGGGATATTCTTATGCAAACCCAGGGGCCCAATATCCCACGGCTTTTGGCGGCGATGGCATCAATCACTTCGTTGGCGGCGGACTAAACTACGATATTTCCTCTGCCCCCCAACCTTACAGTTTCGGTTTTGCTGGGCTAGAAACCACGGACACGACGAACTCGGCAGCGATTCGGTTCGGCGAGGCGGTCGGGACATTTTCTTCCGATCCGACTCGAACGGACTGGTTTGCGATTGGGATAGGCGTCTCGGTAGTAGTCCCGCAAGACGGTGCCGACCTTTACCTGGCGGTGAATGAGGGCTGCTCAAACAACGATACCGGTGCGTATTCAGTCGAAATCACGGTCCCCGAACCCGGAACGCTTACCCTTCTGGTTTCGGCACTGCTGGGCCTTGCAGGGGTAGTTCATCTGCGACGGCGTGGTGCGAAGGCTTGACGACCGCTAACTCCAGGGCACAGGCAACTTAGCGGCTTGTCGGTTTTGTTGCGAACAGTGTGGCGTCGTTTGCGTGCTAGATGACACACAGTTTTCAACCAAGGGGAGTGAAGCGATGAGACATTTCAATCTTGCGGTGGCGGTTGCGTTGGCTTTGATAGGTTTGATCGCGGTCGCTCTGGCGGTTCCTGCAACCGCTTCCGCCGATGTCATCAGTAACTTCGATACCAATTTAGAGGGTTGGACCTTGGCTAACAACGATCCTTTCTCGACGTTCACCTATCAGGCGTCCAGTGGCAATCCCGGCGGTTATGCTCTGTTCGGGGATGGTGCCCAAGGAAAATGGGATGATTTTTCCGCACCGGCAAAATTTCTGGGCAATGATTCCGAGTACGTGAATGGTTCGTTCAATTTCGATCTATACCACAATGAACCGGCTAATGGAGTCGCCAATAATCCTTTGTGCATAACCGATACGTCGGGGGATTGGATCTCAGTGGTAATCGCTCCCCTCCCCATCAATGAATGGACGTCCTATAGCTTCGCGCTCAATACCAGCTCCGGCTTTCTTTTCGATGGTGGAGCAGCGGCAACTCAGAGCCAGATTGATACGGTGCTGAGTGACGTTGCGTCGATCTGGGTGCCTGCCGATCTCTACGGTGGCCCAGATGATACCGGATTGGACAACGTCTCTTTGGTAGGGGCTCCCGAACCCGGAACGCTCACGCTCTTATGCTCGGCACTGCTGGGACTTGCAGGTGCATTTTATCTGCGGCGGCGTGGGGCGAAGGCTTGACGATTGCTAACTACAGGTCGTCCACCCCACTCCGCAGCCAGGACCACCAGCATCGGACGTAATCCCCGATGATGAGTTAGGGAGAATACCTCTTTTCTCGCCGCGACGTTATCCCGAACCAAGCTTCTGAGTTTGGACGTTAGCCCCCCTGTTGTCTCGCAAACTCAACCGTTTGCTCGTACGTGCCAGAATACCACCCATTTCTCGGACCAATGGCAGGCCAGCTTGCGCAGCGTCGGTCACATCGACCGACACACCCAAACGGTGCAGATGACGATGGCCACACGCCTCTCGGCTTTCAGGGATACACCGCCGCTGCGTGGGCTGCCAGGCCCGGCACGACGCAGTTGGTCGGCTTGCGGATGGTGTTGTCGTGGGTCAGGATCTTCTGCTTGCCGACGAAGTAGCTGTGGAAGTCGGCCACGACGAGATTGTACGTGTCCTGCTTGCCGCGCTGCTCGACGCCGGTCAAAGTGACAGTGCCCTTGAGCGTGTGGAACCGCATCTCCGGCTCGAGTTGCCGGGCCTTGATCCAGCCCTTGCCCGAGACCCAGAAGACGTGCCCGCCGGTCACCTCCAGCGTTTCGCCCTTGGTGCGGAGATGAAAAATGTCCTTGCCCGGGTTGATGATGGTCTTCAGCACCGGTTTGAGCATCAGCTCGCCGGTGTCGCAATCGCAGGCGAGCACGCGATCGCCGATCTTGATCTGTTCGACCGGAACGGACCCCAATTCGGTCCAGACGGGAGTTCCGGCCACCAGGCACGAGCAGGTCAACGCTTGGGCCTGCGCCATCGTGACGACGGGTTTGTAAGCGGATTGGTAGGTGATCAGGAAAGGCTTGTCCCCCTGTTGCGAGATTTCGTTGTAATCGTTCCACCAGCTATACCAATCGTCGGGCGAGGTGGGTTGGCTGTCGCCGGTGGCCACGGACAAAACCTTGCACAATTGCGAATTCACTTCTTGAGCCTTGGCGTTATGAACGGCGAGCGTCGCCTCCTGCTTCTGGATCCGGAGCTTGGCTTTGGCCTGAGCGGCGATTATATCCGCCTGTTGACGCTTCTGGTCTTCCGCGAGCAAGCGGTTGCGCTCTCGCTGAGCGGCGGGGCTCGCCGCCAGCTTGTTGACGCCGATGGTCTTTGTGTAATACATCTCGGGCGTGTAATTGACTTCGCGGATCGCCAGTTGACGCTGCTCCGGCCCATCCGCATACAGTACGCGCCGCACCAGGAAACCGCCGTCCGACGAGGTGTACAACGCAAAATTGGACTGAATCGGTGTGCGCATCGCGCTCAACAGCAAGGGCACGTAGTCGTGCGGGCGCTGATCCTTCAGGGCAGCGGCGGCAGCCGCCCGCACCGGTTTCCAGGGCGAAGAGACGGCCAGCCACGCCAGCGCCTCGGCCGCCTGCGCCGTCTTCATCTCCTTCAACGATTCAATTCCCAGCGGGGCATACTCTCCGCCGTTGCCGCAGAAGACGGCCTCGATCGCCGGCACCGCGTCGGGAACCTTGATCGCCGCCAATTCCTGGCGGGCGACGTCGCGCGCTTGCCGGTTCGACCCGTCCAATCGTTTCAGCAAGTCTTCGAGCTTCGGCGCCCATCGCGCAAGCGCCGCTTGGAAGCTGTTGATCTTGGCCTTTGCTGCGGCAATCTCCTGCCGGCCCAGCCATGTGCCGTCGACGTTAACGAATCCAAGCTGACGCCGCGCTTCCGGCTGATCCGGATTGAAAGTCAACACTTTAGTCCAATGGGCCCGCGCCTGATCGTTCAACTTGCGCCTGGCACACCAGCGCGCCAGTTGCGTCTGGCCCTTTTCGGTATCCGGGTAGTTTGCGCGGGTTTTTCGATACGTGTCAAGTTGCTGATCCTTTTCGGCCAGTTGCTGAATTTCGTCCAACAGCAGCCATTCCTTTCGCTTCAGGTCGTAGGCGAAGCCGCTCAGCCAGTAGGCAGCCTCACAGGGGGGCGTCAGCTCGAGCGCCGGCCTGAGCAATTCCCGCCGGTCGTCGATGCTCTCTCTCGCCTCGCGCCGCAGCGTCTCGTCGACAAGCTTTGCGGCTTGAGCCCTTTCCGCCTTGGTGGCCTTGGTGGCCGCCTGGACCGGCAGGGTCCACGGCCAAGTTGCGGCGACAATCGCCACCCAGAACGCCCACTTTGGGGACTGTCCCAATTTTCGCGGGCACCGCGGCGAAGCCGTGGTCAACGAAAATGGGACTGTCCCCTTTACCGGGATCCACTTTGCTCTAACGGTTCTCATGCTCGGCTCCCTCTCGTCTAGAAAGTTGTAAAGATAGTTTGACCGGGTCGCAGCCGCAATTTCGCGCGGCTCGGCCTCGCCGCCTGTTGTAGCAGTTTGTGTGCCATTGCCTCGTATGCGCCATCTAGCCGGCGAATTCGGAGGTAGCGAGCAAGACATTGATGTCGCTTTGACCGCGAGTGTAGTCAAAACGATTTCCGTCGCCGCAAAGCCACTTCAAGAGCGCTATCCTCGGTCGAATATCTCGACGTGTCAACGAGCCAAAAGCGGAGCAGCGGGCTTCTGGGGCACAAAAACCGTGAGAAGGAAGCTTCTTTCTTTTCCGGTAGGCGGCGCTACAATTCCTCAATCGCCGTCCGACGTGGTTCCTCGGCGTATGTCGCGCCTTGAGCGGCTGGTGTGCGTGAAAGACGCCGAACTGCGGCATGACGGTCGTTTTTGAAGGAGAAGGTGCATGTCTCGAAACTGGATATTTCCACTATTGTTGGCGATCGTCGCCTTGCCGCGTGCCGAAGCCCTGTTTGCCGGCGTGAAAATCGGCGATCCGGCCCCCAATTTCAAGGGCATCGTCGGTACGGACGACAAAAAACACAGCCTGTCGGATTTCAAAGACTCAAAATTAGTCGTGTTGGTCTTCACGTGCAATCATTGCCCCGTCGCCAGTGCCTACGAAAAACGCCTGGTCGCCGTGCAAGACGACTACAAGGCCAAAGGCGTGCAGGTCGTCGCCGTCAACGTGAACAACATCGAACCCGACCGTCTGGACAAGATGAAGCAGCGGGCGAAGGACAAGAAGTTCAATTTTCCCTACCTATACGATTCGAGCCAGAAACTGGGCCACGACTATGGGGCCACCGTGACGCCCCACGTCTTTCTTCTCGACCAGAAGCGAAAAGTCGTTTACATGGGAGCGGTTGACGACAAGATGAAGGCCGACGACGTTAAAAAGACGTATCTTCGCGACGCCCTCGACGCCCTGTTGGCCGGAAAGAGGCCGCCGAAAACCGTAACCAAGCAGTTCGGCTGCGGCATCAAGTACGAGAAGAAGCAACGGCCGGCGGAGCTATGACCACGCTGAACACCGTCGTTTCACCGCCTCGTGCGCGGGCAATCGCGTATGCAGCCGCGGTGTTGACGGTCTTGGCGGGCCTGTCGTTCGTCGGCTGCGGGCGCCACACCACGCCGCCGGCCGAAATCGCAACCGACAAGATCGCTCTGACGACGGTCGACAGCCGTGGGCTTGCCGACGCGGTCGCACGGTGTCGGGGGAAGGTCGTGTTGGTGGAATTCTGGGCGACCTGGTGCGTGCCCTGCGTGAAGCTGTTTCCCCACACCGTCGAGCTTCACCGGCGGCTTGCCGACCGCGGCTTGGTGGTCATCTCGGTGAGCATGGACGAAACGGAGAAGCGGGAAGCGGTTCTCCATTTCTTGCGCGATCGCGGGGCCACCTTCGAGAACTTCATCAGTTCATACGGCGTCGGTTCGGCAGGGTTCGATGCCTTCGACGTCACCGACGGCGCCCTGCCGCATCTGAAAATCTACGATCGCCACGGCCGCCTCCAAAAGACCTTCGTCAGCGGCGGCGAATCGCTCGCCCCGGAACAAATCGATCTCGCCGTAGATGAATTGCTGAGAACGTGTTTTGAAAACCTCCCCTCTCCCTTTGGGAGAGGGGCAGGGGGTGAGGGCCGCCCGGCGCGGATTGCGGGAAATCGAGTAGCCTGCGGTCGGCCGCCCTCACCCTAACCCTCTCCCAAAGGGAGAGGGGACCGATTTTCCAAGCACGTTCTGAGACAGTGACCGCCACGGCCAGCCGGTATTGAAGACGTCATCTCCGACAGCTTTCCAACGACAAGATATCCGAAATGGCGATCTTGGAATCCCCCTGCCGGACAATCGAGCAAACTGACGAGCAGGGAACTGGGTGCTGCAAAACGAACGATTGTCGAGAGCCGGTTCAAAACGAGTGGCATTCATCCATCCCCACTGGATCCGCCCCCCACGCGTTCCAAAAGTTCCCTGGGGCGATTGATGCCTATGACCTTCCGGCCATTTCTAACCGTGCTGGGTTCCACACCCCGACGGTCGCCGCATTCCCTGCTTCCTTGACTTTTCCCTGGCAATCCCCCCATTCGTCGCTTCGAGGAGGGCAGGTTTCGCCGCAGTGGTTTCCGAGGTACAATTCTAAGTTATTCCAGTGCTACGTTTTGCGCGATCACAAGCACATTATGTAGCCGAGGGAAAGACTGCATGAACAAGAATGTCTTGCCACCAAGCACCAACAAACCCCGGAGACCATCAATGATGAAAACGAAACTCAAGTACCTCGCAATGGCCGTCGGGCTGGCGCTGGGCATCCTTGCTCCAGCCCAGGCGGCGGACAGGAAGCCCAACATCGTCATCATCTGGGGCGACGACATCGGCCAGTCCGATGTTAGCGCCTACTCGCGTGGCCTGATGGGCTTCAAGACGCCCAACATCGACCGCGTCGCCAAGGAAGGCATGATGTTCACCGACTACTACGCCGAACAGAGCTGCACGGCCGGCCGGGCGTCGTTCATCACCGGCCAGTCCGGGCTGCGCACCGGTTTGACCAAGGTCGGCCTGCCGGGCGCGACTCTCGGATTGCAGAAGGAAGACCCGACGATTGCCGAGTTGCTTAAGCCGCTCGGTTACGCGACCGGACAGTTTGGCAAGAACCATCTTGGCGACCGGAACGAGTTCCTACCCACCGTCCACGGTTTCGACGAGTTCTACGGTGCCCTGTACCACCTGAACGCCTCCGAAGAGCCGGAACTGCCGGACTTCCCGAAAGACCCGGCGTTCCTCGCCAAGTACGGTCCGCGCGGCGTGATCGACTGCAAGGCCAGCGACAAGGACGACGCCACGGTGGATCCACGCTTCGGCAAGGTCGGCAAGCAGACCATCAAAGACACCGGCCCGCTGACCAAGAAGCGGATGGAGACGATCGACGACGACATCGCCGACAGGTCCGCGGACTTCATCAAGCGGCAGAATGCGGCCGGCAAGCCGATCTTTCTGTGGGTGAACTTCACGCACATGCACTTCCGCACCCATGTCAAGCCAGAGAGCGTGGGCCAATCCGGCCCGCAGATGAGTGAATACGCCGACGCCATGATCGACCACGACAAGAACGTCGGTACGATCCTCAAGGCGCTGGACGATGCCGGAATCGCCGACAACACGTTCGTGATGTACTCCACCGACAACGGCCCGCACATGAATTCCTGGCCGGACGCCGCCATGACCCCGTTCCGTAGCGAGAAGAACTCGAACTGGGAAGGAGCTTACCGGGTGCCGGCCATGGTTCGCTGGCCGGGCCACATCAAGCCCGACACTGTGTCCAACGACATAGTCAGCCACCTCGACTGGATGCCCACGCTGCTGGCGATGGCCGGTGACACTGAAATCAAGGAAAAGCTGGCCAAGGGGTACAAAGTCGATAACATGACCTACAAGGTGCATCTGGATGGATACAACCTGATCCCGTATCTGACCGGTCAGGTCGCCAAGAGCCCGCGTCAAGAGTTCTTTTACATCAACGACGACCAACAGGTCACCGGCCTGCGCTATAACAACTGGAAGATCGTCTTCATGGAGCAGCGGATGGCGGGCACTATGGGAATCTGGGCCGAACCGTTCGTCACGTTGCGGTTCCCGAAGCTCTTTAACCTTCGCACCGATCCCTACGAGCGGGCGGATATCACGTCAAATACGTATTATGACTGGGTGCTTAATCACCTCTACGTTATCACGCCCGCACAAGAATACGTGGGCAAGTTCCTGATGACGTTTAAGGACTATCCCCAGCGACAGAAGGCTGCGAGTTTCAACCTCGATGACGTGTTGCAGAAAACGAAGGAGAGCGGAGGCGACTAACGCCACGCTGACCGAAATGCGGACGGATTTTGCTAAACCCGGCCGCACGCGTGCATACACGCGTGCGGCCCTTATCCCGGGAAGCCGTCTCTGAAAGGTCAGACTATGAAGTCCACACACAAACAAGCTCCCACGCCATGCGGACCGCTCTCCCGTCGCGAGTTCCTGGCCGGCTCAGCAGCAGTCGGCGTAACGATCCTCCTTCCTGGAGGACTGTCCGCGGCCGTGAACGGGAAGAAGACTTTTACCATTCTTCACACCAACGACATGCACTCAACCTTCATCGGCATGGGTCCGGCCGCGGACTACACGCCGTTCACGCTTAACGACGATACGACGCGGGGCGGATACGCGCGGCTGGCCGCGTTGATCGCCGCGAGGAAGAAAGCCCGCAAGGGACAGGGGCCTGTGCTGCTACTGGACGCGGGCGACTACAGCATGGGGACCGCGTTCGCCGCCGCTAGTCGAGAGACCGGTGGCGAACTGCAACTGATGTCCCGGATGGGCTACGATGCCACCACCCTCGGCAACCATGAAACCGACCTCGGGCCTGATGGCCTGGGCAAGGCGATCGACGTCGCCGCCAAAGCCGGCCACGTTCCGGCGGTGCTCACCTCGAACTCCAATTTCTCAAAGGACGACGCCACACTGGCCGATCTCCAGCGTCTGGCCAAGGATGGCGTGATCCGCCGCTACCTCGTGATCGAACGGGGCGGCATTCGCTTCGGCATCTTCGGGGTGCTCGGCAAAGAAGCCCAGATCTACACCAATGGCGGTGCGGTTTCTTTCTCCGACCCCATCGAAGCCGCCAGAGAGATGGTGAAGATTCTACGCGAGACGGAGCAGGTGGATGTGATCATCGCGCTTAGCCACGGCGGCGTGGAAAAAGGGAAGGACGGGCGCTACACCGACGGCGAGGACGTGCGCCTACCCAAGGCGGTGCCGGGCATCGACGTGGTGATCGGCGGCCACAGCCACACCGAACTACGCGAGGCGATCATCGTCAATGACCGCACGCCCGTGGTCCAGACCGGAAAGCAAAGCGAGAACCTCGGCGAACTGGTGCTCACATTGGACGGCGGCAAACTGACGGTCGAGTCCTACCGGCTCTACCCGGTTGACGACACAATTGCCGGCGACCGGGCCATCGCCGACGAGATCGACAAGCTCAAGAAGTCCGTCACCGGGGCCGTGTTTGCGTTGCGCGGTTACAGCATCGATCAGCCGCTGGCAGTGGCACCGCGGGATCTACCCAACACCTTTGCCGACATCGCGGCCAGCACCCTACTGGCCAACCTCTGCACCGATGCCTTCAGAAAGGCCACAAAAGCGGACATCGGCTTCAGCGTCAACGGGCTGATGCGCACCGGCTTGACACGGGGGAAGTCGGGCGTGCAAACCGTCTACGATGTGTTTGCCGTGGCACCCCTCGGTGCCGGTGTCGTCGATCCAACGGCTGGCAGCGCACTGGTGACGGGCTACTTCACCGGCCAGGAGTTGAAGAATCTGTTGGAGTTCTTCCTCGTGGATAACCCGGCCCACCCCGGCGAGTTTTTCCCCCGCACATCCGGCATGAGGTTCCGCTACGACCAGTCCCGCCCGAAGTTCGACGTCGTGACGGCCATCGAGATCGGAGACCTCGACCGCCGCTACCGCGCCATTGACATCAGCGGGAAGGACGAGCACTTGTATAGCCTCACCTGCCCGCTGATGCTCGCGATGATTGTCGTGGCCATCCCCAAGTACACGAAGGGTAAACTGGCTCTTCTGCCCAAGAACAAGGAGGGGCAGCCCCTCAAATCGAAGGTCGAGGCACTAGACGACCCTCGCAGAGACACACCCGACCTGCTTCCGCCACCGGGCACGTTGGACAAGGGCAGTGTCGCCACCGCGCCGAAGAACGGCGCTGTCCTGGAAATCAAGGAATGGCAGGCGATCATGGATCACCTCCGCGGCCTGCCGGTCAAAAACCCGGGCGACCTCCCAATTATCCTCGTCGATGAGCGCGCCGCAGAGGTCCGGGCGATCAAAGTGGGCTGATTGGCGCATCCCGTATCCTTGCCGTCGTCTCATAATCTCGTCCGTATTCCAACACGCGTTAGAATACCACCGAATTCTGGGACTCTCTGGTCGAAGGCCCTGGCGACCACGTGAATCTGCTACTGGTTTGCCTGCCCCATTCGTAACGAGGCGAAAAGACCGTAGCGCGAACGAAAGCAGATTCGCAATGAAAAGCGTGATGCAAAACTCGCGTGGTGCAGAACCCCCGTAGCACGCCGCGGCCTACTTGCCTTTCGCCCAGACCTGCTCTTTGATCCGCCTGATGTGCCCGCGGCCGAGGGCTTTCACCTCGCAGCCCAACTCGAAGTAGCGGCGAATCTTCTCGTCGGAGAGAATGCCGTAGCAGTCGATCACCGCCAGCGGCCCGCCGGCCCATTGGACGATCTGGTCAGGATCGAGATCGAGGTACTGCTCGTGCGGCACGGCCAGGACCAGTGCCTCGATCCGATCCAGCGCGGCGGCGAGATCCTTCTGCACGCGCAGATCCGCGAGCCCCTCCTGGTTGCGGAAGAAGCGCGCCCACGATTGCCCTGGCGAGGGAAAAACGTCCTGCTGCTCGATTTCGATCCAGTGATCGACGTACGGATCGTGGACGCGCATTTCGGCGCCCAGTTCCGTGAGCCTGCGCACGACCAATTCCGAGCCGCTGTAGCGAGTGTCGCCGACGCCCTGGCGATAGCTGGCGCCGCAGATCAACACGTCGGCCCCGGCGATGTAACGCCCCATGTTGCGCAGGGCATCGCGGGTGATTTCGGCGACGTGCAGGGCCCTGGTGTCGTTGACGTCGATGGCGGTCGGGGTCATCTTGAACACCGCGTCGCCGTCCTCGAAACCGAGGATGTGTTTGTAGGCCCAATAGCCCAGTGCGCCGTCTTTCGGCAGGCAGTAGCCGCCTACGCCGGGGCCGGGAAAAATGATGTTGCTGTGCGTCGGCCGCATCTTGATCGCTCGGATCACCTTGATCAGATCGACGCCGTTCCGCTCGGCGAAGAGGCTCCATTCGTTCATGAACGCCAGAATCATCGCCCGGTAGGAGTTCTCGATGATTTTTGTCGTCTCCGATTCGATCGGGCGATCCATCACCGTCAACGGGAATTGCTCGGTGTTGAGAACCTCGCGCAAGAACTTCTCGACCCGCGCCCGGGCTTCGGCGTTGCAGCCGGAGCAGACCCGCCAGAAATCGCGGATCGACGAGACGTAGTCGCGGCCCGGCATCACCCGCTCGAAACTGTGCGCCAAGAGCGGCTCGCTCTTGATCCCCCGGGCGGCAAACGCCTTCTTCATGATCGGCCACGCGACCGACTCCGTCGTGCCGGGGGCGACGGTGGTCTCGATCAACGTCAAACAGTGCGGCTGTACGCTGCGGCCGATGGTCCGCACGGTCGCTTCGAGGGCGGCCATTTCCGTCTCGCCGGTCCGCATGTCGCCCAAAGCGTGCTTCGTGTAATCGCACTGCACGTCGACCACGACGCAGTCGGCCAGCTTGAGGCACTCGTTGTTGAACGTCGCCGTCAGCGTTTTCTTGTCCTTGACGCAGCGGGCGATCATCGGATCGACCTCGGGATCCTCGGCCTTGACCGGCGATTGGCCACGGTTGACCATCGCAATCTTCCAATAGCTCCGCTCGCTGGGCAGATCGCAGCCGATCACGAACTTGCTCGGTTTGCGGGTCTTCTTATCGACGGTGTCGGCGATCACTGCGGCCATGACCGCCCCGACAAACCCAACGCCCATCACCACGACGATTTCTTTCCCTTCGCCGCGAGCCTGCTGGACGAGGGTCTCAAGCCTGGCAAGCTCGGCGGGGTAATCGGCTTCGCTGGGGATCGGGAATTGTTGGCCGGCGGGATTCGCGGAAAACGCGGTCATCGAACGGTTCCTGGTGACTGAAAACGGGGAAACCCGGACGAGAAAACGACGACGCTCGTCATATTCTCTATCATAGTTGAAGGCGGGCAAACTGCCAGCCACAGTTTCGCCTCAAGGCCGCCGCTTCCCCTTGGGCGGAAGCGAGTAAATAGGCTCCATGTTAGGCGGAATCCACTGAACACGTTTTGCGATACTTGTTTTCGGCAACCATCGCCAGAGGTCTTCCATGCCCTTTTCGGTCACGCCGGTGTTCGCTAGATTGAGGTGGGTCAACTTCTTGAGCCCTTTCAAATGCATCAATCCGGCATCTGTAATTGGAGCCCCGCCAAGGTCCAAGAATTCCAGTTCGGAAAGCGGCTCCAGGTAAACCAGATCGTCGTCGGTTGGCTTCTTCACGCACCCTGAAAAGTCGATCTTCCAAACCTCATCATCGCCGTTGAAACTAATCGCCGGATCGAGCGTTCCGAGCCTCCTAATCGCTTGAGTCTTCGGGTTGCGGTAATGAAGACCGACGAGGTTCGCAAAACATGCCACGACAACTACAAGAAGCAACATGGTTTGCAGATTGAATTGCAGCGGCGGATGGTCGAGACTTTGGTGGGAGATCCACTTGGTCTTGCGGGCTTCGTCGCCCGGTTCCGCCAGGAGATAGCCATCGTAGTTATATACGACGACGAATTGGCCGATGGCGATCGTGACACCGTGCTTCTGTTCCGACGGGACACAATTCTGGGCGATCGTCAGACTGTTGTGTACGTCGTCGAATTTCGAAATCACTCCAAAGCTCTTGCGGACCCACTGGCAGGCGGCAATCTGGTTCCACGGCACAAAATAGAGCCTTCCCGTCGGCACGAAGCTGCCGACCTTCTGGCATAAGACGCCGTGCTCGCGGACCTCCAATGCGATATTGCGTGTTGCGGGAATTCCCAGCGCGAGAACCGCCGCGAAAGTCACCGCAAGACCACACTGGCCGCCGAGGTCGAAGGTCACGTGGGCGTTCAGGAGGGGGCCAGCGAGCACGCCGACGACGTTAATAAGGAGGATGACAGAGAGGTAGATGAAGAGCGTCCAGCGCACCCGCCTGGGACGAGTGCTCCCGGCCATGAACAACAGATCGCCCGCTAGTTGGCGCATTCGTTCGATCGACTTCCGCCGCCAATGGTAGACGAACAACCAGAGGAAGAAGCCGGTTAGTAGGGCGCAGAACAGTTCCATCGCGTCGATGTCCTTCGGTCATTCTCGCAACGTTGGCTTACCCCTCGATCAAGTATAGCCACAGACTTCGGGCGGAGAAAGCGGCGGCGAAACGCGGACATCGACTACTTCCAATCCGGCGGTTTCAGCACAACGGGTTTCTTGGCCGGACCGTAGATGATTGCGGCATTCGGCAAGAGGCGATGCAGTTCTTCCGCACCCTTCGCGGTGACGTTGGTGCCCTTGCAATTAACGTAGCTCAGATAACAGAGGCCCTTCAGGTGCTCGATTCCCGCATCGGTAATCGGCGAGCCGGAAAGATCGACCGAGGTCAACTGATCGAGCGATGCCAGACAGGCCAAGTCGTCGTCGCTCGGTTTCTTAGCACATTTGGAAAAGTCTATCGCCCACGGAATGCCGACGTCGTCAAAAGAATCAATTGCGGGGGCGAACACTTCCAGTCGCGTAACGGCCCGGCGCTGCGGCAGGAGACGGCGATAGTGGATGCCGTAGCAGCTTGCCGCACAACTGATCACAACGACAAGCAGCAGCAATGATCGAAGATCGAATTGGAGCAGAAAACGAGGTCGCGGCCGCACGGGCGTCGCGGCCCTCGCCGCCAACTCAGCCCCGCTCGGTTCGGCCAGCAACGTTCCGTCGTGGTCGTAGACCGGCGCGAACCGCGCCAGCATCGCCGTGACTGCCTCTTTCTGTCCCGGAGCGATGTTCTTCTCGTCGACAGTGACGCGAGAGCGTCTATAGTACAACGGCTTCCAACGAAGGAGGAGATCGCCGACTATGGTTTTCGCCAGAAACCACCGGCACTCGCCGATTTCCCTCCAAAGCCTCATTCGGCTGTTGCTAAAGACAATGCCTCGTTCTCTGATTTCCAGGGCAACACGCGGCCAATGCGGAGGGGCGACGAGCATCAAGAACATGAACGAGTAGCTGATGATTAGGCCGGACAGGGGAGAACTGGGGCACCTCCAAGCCACGAGTTCGGGAAACGCCGTGCTCAGGCGATACAACATTGCGGCGAGCAGGGCCATCATAACGAGGAAAAACGCCATGGCGAACCATTTCAACCAGCGGAACGCCCAAACAACACGGGAGGCAGCCTTGACTTCGAGCAATAACGGCCCCG
The DNA here is from genome assembly GCA_963719005.1 of uncultured Planctomycetia bacterium. GTDB lineage: Bacteria > Planctomycetota > Planctomycetia > Pirellulales > Thermoguttaceae. Next base: position 310,418 of record CAVRAR010000002.1, on the reverse strand, counting down.
CCTCCTCGCGGACTCGCGCCCGCCGGCTCCACAGAAGATGAAACATGAACAGCCAGAGGAAGAACGCCGTCAATAGTGCGCAGAGGAGTTCCATGATACGCAAACCTCGGTCATTCATCCCGCGTTGTTACGCACATCCTTGATGCGGTGACAATCCGCAGCGACGGCAATCATCACGCCCGTTTACGGGCGTTCCCGCCGCAGGCGGTATTCGGCCCGTGCTTTAGCACGGGTTCGCTAGGCTCCCACCCGCCTCGTTTCATCCCTGCCCGCCGCCTCCGGCGGCGGGCAGGGATGAAACGAAAATGCGGGGTTGTTCCCCTTCACCCGACGTAAACGTCGGGCCGAATACCGCTTCGCGGAAAGGATCGTAAACGACCCTCACGATTCCTATGCGTCCAGTTGTGTGCGACCACGACGCCATTCACCGCGCGCTCGGAATCGGGCGCGGCCACGTTGGAGCTATCAGTTTAAGAGGTTCTAACAAAACTCCAGTACGCGGTTCCAGCAGATCATGGCACAACCGATGATTAGGAACGCATCGTGAATGTCCGGTCGTTTCTCGTAACGCACCCGCAGACGACGCCAGTTGAAGAGCCAATCGAAGCAGGCTTCAACGACGTAGCGGAATTTGCCCAGGCCGCTGCCGTGCTCGGTGTTGCGGTGAGCAACCAGCGGCTTGATTCTCCGCTTGCGCAGGGGTTTACGAATCTTGGCTTCCGCATCATAGGCTCGATCCGCGAGCAGTTCATCGGGACGCTTGCGCGGTGCGCCGCGAGGTTGCTTGATCGGTGGAACTGCGTTGACCAAAGGAATAGCCATCTCCGAATCGTGGCAATTCGCGCCGGTGTGGGTAATGGCCAGAGGCGTGCCGCTGCCGTCCACCATCAGATGACGCTTCGAGCCATTCTTGCCTCGATCCGTGGGATTTGGGCCCGTTTTTGCCCCCCAAAAACTGCTCGCACGGAGCAACTGTCGATCGCGGATGTTGACCAGTCGATTTGGCCTGCCAATCCCAATTCGTCCAAAAGTAGCTTCCATATCCGCTTCCAGACACCAGCCACGTGCCAGTCGCGGAGTCGTCGCCAGCACGTCATGCCGCATCCGCAGCCCAACTCCTGCGGAAGATATTCCCACGGACAACCCGTTTTCAATACGAAGAGAATCCCCGTGAGCGCCGCACGATCGGAAACTCGCGGTCGGCCTCCTTTCGGCTTGCCGCGTTCGCGCGGCAGCAAAGGCTTGATTCGCTCCCAAAGCGCATCGGGCAGCAGTGGCTTGGCCATAATATCCTCCCTGACATATCTGTTGGTTGACCAGGTTAGCCCGAGAGTTTAGCAACATTGGACAGATCAGGAAATACTGGTTTTGTTAGAACCTCTAACATCCACACCACGATCGTCACCACGAAAATCAGGACTGCCACGGCGAGTTGGAGCACGGCCACCCGCCGCATTCCACCCCCAAAGTTCGGATTGTGCAGAATCGATCGCACCGCGTCTCGCCGATCATCGCGCGGCATAAAGAAACGGATGTATCGTCGCGGATGGGACGAGAAGAACCATGTTCCAGCGGCAACCATCGCAAGACCAAACCCCGCCAGAAACGCCGCTGCAATGTTGCTGCTCACGGTCCACCACCCTTGGCGATCTTACTGTTCCTCACGGCCCTCACCCTAGCCCTCTCCCAAGGGAGAGGGGACCAACATCGGTCACTCCCCCCGCGATCGGAATCGTGCGTTCTCGCGGCGCTCTTCGCGAATCCATTCGGCCAACATTTCGCCGGCGCCGGCCAGGTCGATCTTCTGGGCTTCCTTCTCCCATCGCCATTTCACTTCGAGCTTGCCCTCCTTCAGGCCGCGGTCGCCGATCACCACTCGCAAGGGCACGCCGATCAGATCGGCGTCCTTGAACTTCACGCCGGCCCGGCAGTCGCGGTCGTCCACGAGCACGTCGATGCCCGGCGGCCGTAAGCTGGTCGTGCAATTCGAGGGCGACCTTCATCGACGCCTCGTCGGGCACCTTCACCGGCACTACGGCCACTTCATACGGGGCCAGCGACACCGGCCAGATAATCCCGTCCTTGTCGTTGCTGGTTTCGATCAGCGCGGCGATGATGCGATTCATGCCGATGCCGTAACAGCCCATGATGATCGGCTTGAGCTGCTCGTCGGCGTCGAGGAACTTCGCATTGAGCGATTCGGTGTACTTCGTGCCGAGCTTGAAGACGTGGCCGACCTCGATCGCGTGCCGCAGGGCCAGCCGCGAACTGCAGCGGGGGCAGGGATCGCCGTCGACCGCGTTGCGCAGATCGGCGAACAGGTCGGGCTCGAAATCGCGGTGCAAATTGACGCCGACATAGATGCGTTTCCGCCTCGTTCGCGCCGGTGATCCCGTTGGCGACGTGCTGGATGTCGCGGTCGGCCAAAATCGGAATCTTCTCCTTCATTCCCACCGGACCGGCGAAACCGACCGGAGCGCCGGTCACTTTTTCGATCACTTCCGGCGTGGCCAGTTCGAGCTTCTCCGCTTTGCGGACGCGGCGAATCTTGCCCTCGTTCGCCTCGTGATCGCCGCGAATCAACACGGCGATCGGCTGGCCGTCGGCCACGTAAATCAACGTCTTGATGAGCTTGTTCGGTTTGCATTTCAAGAAAGCGCTGACCTGCTCGATGGTGCTCGCCCCCGGCGTGGGCACCTTCGTCAGCGGTTTCTGCGCCACTTCGGAGCGGCGTGCAGTCGAGCGAGCCGATTTCGGCCTTCTCCTGGTTGGCCGCGTAGCCGCACGCCGCGCAATGCAACACCGAGTCCTCGCCGTTGTCGGCCGGGATCATGAACTCGTGGCTGGCGTCGCCGCCGATCGGCCCGCTCTCGGCCTCGACCGGCAGATACGTCAACCCGCAGCGGGTGAAGATCTTGCAATACGCCTTGTACATCTTGTCGTAGCTCTGGTGGAGCGATTCGACGTTGGCGTCGAAGCTGTAGGCGTCTTTCATCAGGAATTCGCTGGTGCGAAGCACGCCGAACCGCGGCCGCTCCTCGTTGCGGAACTTCGAGGTGATTTGGTAGAGCGTGATCGGCATTTGCCGGTAGCTGTTGATCTGCCGCGACACCATGTCGGTGATGATCTCTTCGTGCGTCGGCCCGAGCACGACGTGGACCTTTTGCCCGGTGCGGTTGAGCGTCAGTTGCACCAGCACGTCGCCGAAGGCGGCCACGCGGCCGGTTTGCTCCCAGAGGTGGCGAGGCGACATCGACGGCATGGCCATTTCGACGGCCCCGGCGGCGTCCATCTCCTCGCGCACGATCCGTTCGGCCTTCTTCAACGCCCGCAGCCCCAGCGGCAGATACGTGTACGCCCCGGCCATGACCTGGTTGACCAGTCCGGCGCGGAGCATCAGCACGTGGCTGGGGATTTCCGCCCCTTCGGGCGATTCTTTCATCGTCGGGATCAGCGTGCGGGTCCAGAGCATGATTGGAGTCAGAGATTGGAGATTGAAGACTCAGAGTTTAGCCGCTCGCGTCCACGCAGCGCATCCGGGAAGTAGTCCGCTTCAAACGAACCATCATTGTAGGGGAATTCAACAGGCCGGGGAAGGGGAAAAGGGAGATGATGAATGATGAATGCTGAACAGATTCATCACTCATCATTCATCACTCATCATTCCCTCCGTCCCCCTTGTGGCGGACGCATCGCTGCCCTACAATTCAGAGCGCTGATTTTTGCCTCATCCTCATCCGCGGAACCGGCCGATGCCACGACGCTATATCAACGAACTGACGCAGCAAGAGTCGATCGACGAGGTGTTTGTCGCCAACGACAAGCAACTTCGCCCGAACCGCGCCGGGAATCTCTATCTGCAAGTCGAACTGTCCGACCGCAGCGGCTCGATCACCGCCCGGATCTGGAACGCCAACGATGCGATCTACCGCTCGTTCGACAACGGCGATTACCTTCGCGTCACCGGCACGGCGCAGCTTTTCCAGGGGGCCATGCAGATCATCGCCACGAAGCTGCACCGGTCGATCCGGCCGAAGTGGACGAGGCCGATTTCGCGCCGCTGCCGGCCGTCGCGGTCGACAAGCTCGTGCTCCGCCTGGGCGAAATCCTTCGCACCCTCGGCGACCCCGCCCTGCAAACGCTGGCCGAGTGCTTCCTGATGGACGAGCCGTTCATGGCCAAGCTGATGATGGCCCCGGCGGGCACGAAGAACCATCACGCCTACCACGGCGGCCTGCTGGAACACATCGTGGGACTGATGGAAGCTTGTGCTGCGCGTCTCCCCCTGCTATCCGCAGATCAACCGCGACATGCTGCTGATGGGCGCGTTCCTGCACGACCTCGGCAAGACCGACGAACTCAGCTACGAGCATGGACTGGCCTACAGCGACGAGGGCCAACTGATCGGGCACCTCGTGATGGCCGTCGAACTGCTGAACGCGAAAACTGCCGAGGCCGAAAAACTCTCCGGCGAGCCGATCCCACACGAAACCGTGCTGCGGCTGAAGCACATCATCCTCAGCCATCACGGCGAATACGCCTTCGGCAGCCCCAAGTTGCCGATGACGCTCGAAGCCGTCGCCCTGTCCATGCTCGACAACCTCGACGCCAAGATCAACACGTTCTCGACGCTGATGAAGGAAGACCCCAACGTCGATAGCCCCTGGACGACGTACAATCCGAATCTGGAACGAAAGCTGTACAAGGGCAAAGGGGAGAGGGGAGAGGGGAGAGGGGAGAGAGCGGAGGGAAGAGAGTAAAACCGCTTGCGGCTTCGCAAGCCCGCTCACCCGCGTTTCTTTTTTTGCCCCACACACCGCTTGCGGTTTCGCAAGGATGTTCTTGCGATTTTCTATTTCACACTGTTCTTAACGCTATGAAAACTCTCGAAGAATCCATTCTCGAATTCGTCAACGCCCCCGGCTATCGGCCGGTCAAACCGCGCGTCATCGCCGAGCAGTTGAAGCTGCCGAAAGACGACGCGGTGTTGGTGCGCCGCATGGTGAAGCAACTGGTCCGCCACGGAAAAATCCGCTACGCCTCGAACCATCTCGTGCTGCCGCCTGTCGCGGCTGATGTGAAAGCAAGTTCCAAATCTCTTCCCAAATCCGATAGCCGGGGGCCAACGGCCCGCGGAATGGGCGATGAAGAGACCGGAACGCCGATCGCAAAACCCGCTCGTAAATCGGCAGGAAAAGGCGGCAATCGCGTCCTCGGCGTGTTCCAGCGAACGCAAAAAGGTTTTGGTTTTGTCCGTCTCGATCAAGCCGGCGCCAAGGAAAAGCTGAAAGACATCTACATCCCCGCCGAAGAGTCGGCCGACGCCGCCACCGGCGACGTGGTCCTGGTCGAGGTTGGTCGTCAGCGTAGCCGCGAGCTTGGCCCGCGCGGCCGCATCGTCGAAGTCGTCGAGCGGCAGACGCACCAGTTCGTCGGCACGTATTTCGAGTCGGCCGGCGCGGCTTACGTGAAGATCGACGGCGCGATGTTCGCCCGGCCGATCGGCGTGGGCGATCCCGGCGCGAAAAACGCCCAGCCCGACGACAAAGTGGTCGTCGAGATGCTCCGCTTCCCTTCGCCGCTACACGACGGCGAAGGAGTCATCGCCGAAGTGCTCGGGCCGCGGGGCACGCCGGGCGTCGATACGCTCTCGATCATCCGCGAGTTCAATCTGCCCGACCGCTTCGCCGAAGACGCGATCGAGGAGGCCGACCGCCAGGCCGATGCGTTCGACGAATCGATCGGCGGCCGCAAGGATTTCACCGGCGAGACGATCGTGACGATCGATCCGGTCGACGCCCGCGATTTCGACGACGCGATTTCGCTGGAGCGGCTGGAAAACGGCCATTGGCGACTGGGGGTTCACATTGCCGACGTGTCGCACTTCGTTCGCCCGAAAACCGCGTTGGACCGCGAGGCGCTCGAACGCGCCACGAGCGTCTATCTGCCCGACCGCGTGCTTGCCGATGCTGCCCGAGGTGATCTCGAACGGCCTGGCGAGCCTTCAGCCGGGCAAGATTCGCTACACGAAATCGGCCGTGATGGAGTTTACCGACGGAAGGCATGCGGGTTTCGACCGAACTTTACTCGGCGGCCATTCGCAGCAGCAAGCGGCTTACCTACGAGCAAGTCGATGAATTCCTGGCCGACCGTGAGGCAGCACGCCGCAAGCTCGGCGGCAAGGTATGCGATCTGCTCGGGCGGATGCACACGCTGGCGATGACGATGCGCAAGCGGCGGCTGGCCAACGGTGCGCTCGAATTAACATGCCGGAAGTGAAAGTAGACCTCGATAAGCAGGGCCGAGTCAGCGGGGCCCACGTCGTCGAAAACACCGAAAGCCATCAGATCATCGAGGAGTTCATGCTGGCGGCCAATGAAGCGGTGGCCGAGGCGATTCGCGATCGCGGGCTGCACTTCCTCCGCCGCGTTCACCCATCGCCCAGCCCGCAGAAGCTCGACGCGCTGACCGAGTTCGTGGCCGAGTTGGGCTACAAGACCGGCAGCTTGCAGAGCCGCTTCGAGCTGCAAAAGCTGCTGGACGCCTCCACCGGCAGGCCCGAACAGCACGCCGTGCATTTCGCCGTGCTCCGCTCGCTGCAACGGGCGATCTACAGCCCGATGGAGGAGGGCCACTACGCCTTGGCCAGCGAGTGCTACTGCCATTTCACTTCGCCGATTCGCCGCTATCCCGACTTGACGATCCACCGGCTGGTCGATGCGATGCTGACGAAGTCGAAGCCGCGCGGAAAAGGGGACAGGCCCCGACCAACCTTCGGTCAGTGCCCGCCGGAACGGCCCGAAGGGTGCTTCGCACAAATGGGGCCTGTCCCCTTTTCCGCGAAGCCGCACAATGATTACGACGAGTTGGTCGTCCTCGCCCGGCACTGCTCCGACCGCGAGCAGCGGGCCGAGGCCGCCGAACGCGATTTGACCAAGCTCAAGCTGCTGGCCTACCTCAGCACCCGCATCGGCGAAGAAATGGAAGCCGTGGTGACCGGCGTGGAAAGTTACGGGCTGTTCGTGCAAGGCGTGCAACTCCCGGCCGAAGGGCTCGTCCGCGTGGAAACCCTTCGCGATGACCGCTACTACTTCGATCGCGCCTCACACACGTTGGCCGGCCATCGCGCCGGCAACAGCTACCGCCTCGGCGATCTCTTGCGCGTCGCCGTCGCCCGCGTCGATCTGGAACGCCGCGAAATCGACTTCCGCGTGGTGGAGAAGGAAAAAGGGCGGGCGGCGGTGTCGACGAAGGCCACTAAGGGCGCGAAGAAGGATCGGAAGGAGAAGAAGGCAGTCGGCAAGAGACGCGGCAAGAGGTCTTGAATGCCGCAGCGGCGGCCTTGATTGTGCCTGGCGCACGAGGTACACTTCCGTTAGATATTGGTGTTGAGAAATCGTCGCTTTTTCTGTCAAACGGAGCGATTATCGTGAACTACCGCGTCGTTGTTATCGAAACTGAGGAAGGAGTGTCAATAAGCTGTCCTGCGCTAAAGGGGTGCCACTCCCAAGGAAGCACCAGAGCCGAAGCGCTCGAAAACATCCGCGATGCAATCCGTGAATGGTTGGCCAGCGAGGACGTCGAAAAATCCGTATTCAGTATCACCGAGGAAGAAGTGACGGTGTAACATGCCGAAGATTCCCGGCGTCTCTTCGGAAGAAGCCATTCGCGTTTTCGAGAAACTCGGCTACCGGATCATCAGGCAGGGCAAACACATCGTGATGTCGGACGGCATCACTCGCTTGACAATTCCGAGGCACAACCCCATTCATGCCTACACTATGGGCGCCATCGCTCGGGACGCCGACCTCTCCCCTCAAGAGTTCAAGAAGCTCCTCTGACGCGTCCCCCCACTGTTCGCCCACCCTCCGCTCGCTAGAATAGTCTCCTTGCGACCGTCATCGGGACCGGTCGGTTCAACGGAGGCTCGGAGGAACGAGACAACGGCAATGGACGCACAACTTCGGCATACCCCCCTCTACGATTGGCATGTTTCCCACGGCGGGCGGATGGTCGATTTCGCCGGCTGGGCCATGCCGGTGCAATATACCTCGATCATCGAAGAACATCTGGCCGTCCGCTCGGCGGTGGGATTGGCCGACATTTCCCACATGGGTCGCCTGCGATTCGAAGGGCCGGGCGCGGCCGTCTTCCTGGCCGAACTGCTCACCCGGCGGGTGGCCGATCTCGAATTGGGCCAAATCCGCTACTCGTTGGTCACCAACGACGCCGGCGGCATCCTCGACGACGTGCTGGTCGGCTACTACCACAACTCCCACGGCCAGCCCTTCTTCATGCTGGTAGTCAATGCCAGCAACCGCAAGAAGATCGTCGATTGGGTCGCCGGTCATTTGCCGAAAGTGCGAGCCGAGCAGCCCGGCCAGGAGATTATTTGGACCGACGTGAGCCGGCTCTGGGCGATGTTCGCCGTCCAGGGGCCGAAGTCGGTCGAACTGTTGCAGCCGTTCGTCGACATCGGACCTCCAGTCGATGCGCTACTACCGCGGCGAGCAATCGCTGATCCTTCATCCCGCCGCCCAACGCCAAGGCTGCATCATCAGCCGCACCGGCTACACCGGCGAGGATGGCTTCGAGGTGAGCTTGGGCGCCACGATTGCCCAGGGCGTCTGGGAAGCGATGATGGAGGAAGGCAAGTCGCTGGGCGTGGTGCCCGCCGGCTTGGGCGCGCGCGATACGCTGCGGCTCGAAGCCGGCATGCCGCTTTACGGCCACGAGCTTACCGAGGAGATCAATCCGTTCCAGGCCGGCCTGGGATTCGCCTGCCACCTGGTCGGCTACAATTTTCCCGGCCGCGACGCCTTGCTTCGCATCCAGAAACAGCCGCCGAAATTGGTGCGCATCGGTCTGGAGATGTCGGGCAAGCGGGCCGCTCGGCCGGGCTGCGCGATCTTGGCCGGCCCCAAAAAAGTCGGCGAGGTCACCAGCGGCAGCTATTCGCCCACGCTCGGCAAAGCGATCGCGATGGGCTACGTAGCCCCCGATTTCTCGAAGCCCGGCGGCGAACTGCACATCGACGTCCGCGGCAGCCAAGAGCCGGCCCGCGTCGTCGAACTCCCGTTTTATAGTCGCAAGAAGAAAGGAACGCAGAAATAATGTCCGAAAAACTGCTGTATGCCAAGACGCACGAATGGGTGCGGGTGGAAAACGACCCGGCCGGCGGAAAGACCGCCACGGTCGGCCTGACCGCCTTCGCGCTGGAAATGCTGACCGATCTGGTCCACATCGAGTTGCCAAAGGTCGGCGCCCGCGTGACGGCCGGCCAGCCGTTCGGCGAGATCGAATCGGTCAAGGCCGTCAGCGACCTTTACAGCCCGGTCGACGGCGAAGTTGCCGCCGCCAACACTGCAATTGCCGACAAGCTCGAACACCTTGCCGATGATCCGTACAACGCCGGCTGGTTCATCAAGATCAAGATCAGCAACGACGCCGGCTTGGCCAATCTGCTCGACGAAGCGGCGTATAAGAAACAGTGCGAAGAAGAGCAGCATTAGGAGAAATGACGAAGCTCGAATGACGAATGACGAAAGAAGCTCGAAACCCGAATGACGAATGTGCGTTCCTGCAGCGTTTCGTCATTTGAGCTTCGTCATTCCTTCGTCATTCGTCATTCGAGCTTCGTCATTCTGTTTCCGTTCGAGTTTTGCCGTTTCTCGCGGAGTTCACAATGCCCTATTTCCCCAATACCGAATCCGATCGTCGTGCGATGTTGGAAGCGATCGGCGCGGCGTCGATCGACGAGTTGTTTTCGATGATTCCCGCCGAATTGCGGATGACCCGCGGGCTGTGCGTTCCGCCGGGCTTGGGCGAACTGGAATTGACGGCGCACGTGTCGGAACTGGCGGCCCAAAACACCTCGGCCGACGAGGCGGCGTGCTTCCTCGGCGGCGGCAGCTACGACCACTTCATTCCCGCCGTGGTCGATATGGTTGCCGCCCGCAGCGAGTTCTACACCGCCTACACGCCCTATCAGGCCGAGGCCAGCCAGGGCAGCCTGCAAGCGTTCTTCGAGTATCAGACGCTCGTCGCGGAACTGACCGGCATGGACGTTTCGAACGCCAGCATGTACGACGGCGGCAGCGCGGCGGCCGAGGCCGTGCTGATGGCCATGCACACCACCGGCCGCCGGCGAATCGTGACCGCGGCGAGCGTCCATCCCGAGCACCGGCAGATTCTGGCCACGTATCTGGCCAACCAGGGCGCCGAACTGGTCACGCTGGACACGCCCGATGGCACCCTCAAGGCGTCGGAGCTTGCCGCGGCCGTGAACGCCGAGACGGCGTGTGTGCTGGTGCAACATCCGAACTTCTTCGGCTGCCTGGAAGAGGTCGAGCAACTGGCCGAAATCGCCCATAAGAAGCGGGGCGTTGTTCGTCGTCGTCGGTCGATCCGATCAGCCTGGGGCTCTTGAAGCGGCCGGGCGAGTACGGGGCCGACATCGTCGTGGCCGAAGGGCAATCGCTGGGCAACCCGATGGCCTTCGGCGGGCCGTATCTGGGCATCATGGCCTGCCGCGAGCAGTTCTTGCGCCGCATGCCCGGCCGGCTCGTCGGCCAGACCGTCGATCGCCGCGGCCGTCGCTGCTGGGTGCTGACGCTGCAAACCCGCGAGCAACACATCCGCCGCGAAAAAGCCACCAGCAACATCTGCACCAACCAGGGCCTGCTGGCCCTCCGGGCGACGGTCTATCTGTCGCTGATGGGCCCAGCCGGCATGCGCAACGTCGCCGAGCTATGTCTGCAAAAAGCTCGTTATGCCGCCGAGCGATTGGCCGCCGTGCCGTCGCTTTCGCCGGCGTTCGATCGGCCGACGTTCAAGGAGTTTGTCGTCCGCGTGAAGAACGGCTCGGTCGACTCATTGATCGAAAAGGCCCTGCAAGCGAAAATTTTCGCCGGCGTTCCGTTGGGCCGCTGGTATCCGCAGTTGGCCGATTGCATTTTGGTGGCTGTAACGGAAAAGCGGACAAAGGCGGAGATCGACCGGTTGGCAATGACGTTGGGGGCGTGTTAAGATAGGGGGCGACGCCACAATTCACGGACGAATATGAAAAACAATCCCCTGCCGCGATTGGACGAGCACTCGGAAGCCCGAGAGGCGCTGTTGCCGTTCTGTCGATTGAAGGCGGGAGAGATCTGGGAGGATCCCATCGCCGGACATCGTGTCGGATGCATCGACGCTTCTTCACGCGAGCAAGTCGAGCAACTCTTGGCCGGGCGAAGGGCGTCACTGGCAATTCATGATCCGCCCTATAATCTGGTCGCTTTCGATGAGCGTCCCTTGTGCGAATTCATCGACTGGTGCGCACGGTGGGTGGAGAATACCGAGCGAATTCTGGAAGCCGATTCCTCGTTTTATGTGTGGCTTGGTGCCGACCAGAACGACGGCTTTCAGCCGTTGCCCGATTTCATGGTGATGATGCGCGGGCAGCCGTTCCGTCCTCGCAGCTTCATTACCGTGCGAAACCAACGCGGATACGGCACCCAGAGGAATTGGATGGCCGTCAGGCAGGAACTCCTCTATTACGTCAAAGGTCATCCCGCTTTTCACGTCGACGCCGAATACACTGACATTCCCAAAATCCTTCAAGGATACTACAAGCAAGTGGGCGGCGAGTTCACCGAAAACATCGAGAGAAGCAAGTCCGAGAATATCCGTGCCGGAAATGTCTGGGTGGACGTGCAGCAAGTATTCTATCGGATGGAGGAAAACGTCTCCGGCTGCTATGCGCAGAAGCCGTTGAAATCCATCGACCGCATCATCAGGGCAAGTTCCGATCCTGGCGACACGGTCGTTGATTTTTTCTCACACTCCGGCACCACTCTCCTGAGCGCGGAGATCAATTCGCGGCGGTGTGCTACTATGGATATTGATCCGTTATTCTGCGAAATTACGATTCGCCGCCTGGAGCATTTCCGGCGGACCGGCCGCCTCGGCTGGCAGAATGGCCATGCATTCGAGGATCAGTACGTTTGCCGAACAAATGGCGTCCTGCAGGCGCAAGCACCGCTACGGTCAAGTCGCATGTTGCGCAACCGTCGCTGTTTTGAGGGCCGTCGTGGAAAAGCTTCGCGCAGAACTTGATGACCTCGTAGCGACCCTGCCAAACGCGGAAGTGTTTCGCGCGAGCCTCGATACGCTGATATCGATGTATCCGTTCAATGAGTACGAGTACATTATTGCCGCCTTGTTCGCCGCGAACAAGCTGACACACGATGAATACATCGAGTTGCGAGACGCATATATCTCGCGAAATATGTTCCTTTACATCTTCGAGATTGGTGCGCCGCGAGGATTTGGGGAAGCCTGGGCACAAGGACATCTCAAGGAGTTAGTTCCAGAACTCCAGAAGCCGTCAAAGAAGCTGGACCCGTCCTATTCCGGTGAATATGACTTTCTGCTGGACGGCAGGATCAAAATCGAAGTAAAGGCGTCCCGTGCCGTAGATTTCGACAGCGACGAACCGCTCTATGTCAAGGCATTGGCTTCGGATTCGACCGAGCGGTTCGACATGAACTTCCAATAGGTCAAGCCCGCTTGCTGCGACGTTTTTGTCTGGATCGGCGTTTGGCGCGATGTAATTCGACACTGGGTGTTAACATCCAAGGAAACGAGTTCCAATCGGTACTACTCGACCGGGCAGCACCGCGGAAACGTGGGCGAGGGCCAGCTTCATCTCAACCGCGACAACATCAGCGAGTTCTCCGGTTATGAAGTAAACTCGAACCGACTCGCCGCTGCCATCCGCGATGCCTACGAACGGCAGCGCAAGTAGGTGGGAGAAAAGATCGGGGCTTCGTGTGGCCGGAAAAGCCGCTTGCTGGTCTTCATCGCCCGTTCGCGATCGGTTCTGCGTTTCCGGCGTCTCCTCCCTCTGTTACAATGGACTTCATGCTCCGCCATTTCTTCATCGAAACCGTCGGCTGCCAGATGAACATCCTCGACAGCGAGTTGATCGCTGCCGAGTTGCTCCGCGCGGGCCACCGACAGGTCGATGCGATGGGACGGGCCGACACGATCCTGCTGAACACGTGCAGCGTCCGCCAACATGCCGAAGACAAAATCTACAGCCTGTTGGGCCGCTTGAAGGAACTCAAGCAGCAGCGGCCCGAACTGATCATCGGTGTGCTCGGCTGCATGGCTCAAAAAGACCGGCACGAAATCTTTCGCCGCGCCCCGCACGTCGATCTCGTTGTGGGGCCGGGCCAGTTGGGCCGGCTGCCGGAATTGATCGAAAGAGTCGCCGCCGGCGGCGGGCCGCAGTTGGAAATCAGTCTCGACCGGATTGGTGGCGATCGAGCCGCGGTCCAACGAAGCTTCGTCCAGTTCGCGCCCGACCGAACGGCCGTCCCCCGACCGGCGCCGCATCAGGCGATGGTGCGAATCATGTTCGGCTGCGACAAGTTCTGCACCTACTGCGTGGTGCCGCGCGTGCGCGGGCCGGAACAGAGCCGCCCGGCCGCCGAAATCGTCGCAGAGGTCCGCCGCCTCGCCGATCACGGCTGCCTCGAAGTGACGCTGCTCGGACAGACGGTCAACAGCTACCGCGATGCGACCGGCCCGCTCAGAATCGAGTTGGCCGACTTGCTTTATATGCTGCATGAGATCGACGGCATCCGCCGGTTTCGATTTGTCACCAATCACCCGAGGCACATGACCACCACACTGGTCCAGGCGATGCGCGACTTGCCGAAAGTTTCGCCCTACTTGCACGTTCCGGCCCAGAGCGGGTCGAACGCAATTCTGGGGCGGATGAAACGTGGCTACACGGTCGAGGACTACCACGAGATGCTCGCCCTCGTTCGCCACATGCTCCCGCACGTAGCGGTAACCAGCGATTTTATCGTCGGCTTCTGCGGCGAGACCGACGAGGACTTCCGGCGGACGGCCGATCTGGTGCGCAACGCCCGCTTCAAGAACAGCTTCATTTTCAAGTACAGCGGCCGCCCTGGCACCAAGGCCGACGATCTGTACGCGGACGACGTGCCCGAGGCGGTTAAGCGGCGGCGAAACAACGAGTTACTGGCGATTCAGAACGCGATCTCGTTGGAAGACAATCAGCCGTTTCTCGGCCGCACGGTCGAGATTCTCGTCGAAGGGCCGAGCAAGGTGGCGAAAAAACGGCGCTCTCGGGAGCAGATTCCAAATGTCGAGATCTCAGATATCGAGATGTTGGAAGACCCGCGAGACGATCGCCCTCACCCTAACCCTCTCCCAAGGGGAGAGGGGACACAGTTCGTCGGCCGAACGACCTGCGACCGAATCGTCGTCTTTGACGGTCCGCCCGAGCTTGTCGGCCGCATTCTGCCGGTAACCATCGAGAAGATCGATGCGTTTACCCTGTTCGGCCGGGTTGCCGTTGGTCGCGATCAGCGATGACCGACCAACAGTGTGCCACTGCTTGGAACAAGCAGTGCGAGAGTGGCGCGTTACGCCCGGCACTGCTTCTGCGAAGCAGTGGCACACTATTGATGACAAATCGTCTTCCCACATCATACTCTTCACGCCTTCGCAGTGGCGTAGCACTTGGCGGCGAAGGGCCAATTGACGAAGTTCCAGAAGACATCGACGTATTTTCCCCGCTCGTTGCGGTAGTCGATGTAGTAAGCGTGCTCCCAAACGTCGATCGTCAGCACCGGCTCCTTGCCGTGCTTCAGCGGCGTGTCGGCGTTGCCGAGCGGCATGATTTCCAGCTTGCCCTGTTTGTCGGAGGCCAGCCAGCCCCAGCCCGAGCCGAACAGCTTGACGCTGGCCTCGGACATGGCCTTGCGAAACGCCTCGAAGCTGCCGAAATCGCGTCGGATGGCGACGGCCAGTTCGCCGTTCGGCTCGCCGCCGCCGGGCTTCATGCAATCCCAGTAGAAGCTGTGGTTCCATGCCTGGGCCGCGTTGTTGAACACCGGGCCCGCCGGCGACTGGATAACCACCTCGCGCAGCGTCATGTTCGCTTCCGGCTTGCCCTCGACCAGGCCGTTCAGATTCTTGAAATACGCGGCGTGGTGCTTGCCGTAGTGATACATCAACTGCTCCTCCGATAGGAACGGCTTCATGGCAGTCATGGCAAACGGCAGCGGCGGTTGTTGAAACGGCATCTTTCGGTCTCCTTTGCGGGTGATGATTCGGCGTCGAGCGGCAAACAGCCGGTCGGCGGCCAAGAGTCCGGCCCCGGCGGCCAACGATCCGGCCAGAAATTCGCGGCGTTTCATGGCACTCCCCCTCGTTTCCAGAGAACTACGAGAACAGACGCGACATTTTACGCATCCGCCCCCGCCGAGGCAACCGGCCGCGGAGGGGGAATCCGTCTTTTCACATTTCCACGGCGGCCTATAATTACCGTAGGCCGGAGAGGAGGGGGGACGGAAGAGGTTGTCGGACGAAGATCACGGCAAATAGATAACGCGTTGCCGACAACGTCCTCCGTCCCCTTTCGCTGCACCTTTCCGTCACCAGGCACCGAACAAACCAACCTCCCTTACCGAGAAAGTCCCATGAACTACGCCGAAAACCCCTACCAGTCGCCACTGGGCACGCTGGCCGCCCAGGCCGATGTCGATCAGCGGACCAGCTTTATCACCAAGACCTATCTCCACCTCGCCGGAGCAATCGGACTGTTCGTCATTCTCGAAGCGATCTTGCTCCATCTGCCGTTCACCGCCGGCTTGGTCAAAACCATGCTCGGCGGCCAGTTTAGTTGGCTGATCGTCCTCGGCCTGTTCATGGTCGTCAGCTTCATTGCCAACAGTTGGGCCACGTCGGCCACAAGCCTTGCCATGCAATACGCGGGCTTAGGGTTGTACGTCTTCGCCGAGTCGATCATCTTCGTTCCGCTGCTCTACATCGCGGAGAACGCCGCTCCGGGGGCCATTTCGGCGGCCGCAGTAACGACCCTATTCCTGTTCGGCGGCCTGACCGCCATTGTCTTTATCACCCGTAAGGATTTTTCGTTCCTGCGGACCATTTTGTTGTTTGGCGGTCTTGCAGCCCTCGGCCTCATCGTCGTCGCCGTTCTCTTCCAGTTCAACCTCGGCCCGATCTTCATCTACGCGATGATCGCCCTGGCCTGCGGCTATATCCTCTACGACACCTCGAACGTGATGCTGCATTACCGCATCGGCCAGCACGTTGCGGCGGCGCTGGCCCTGTTCGCCTCGGTGGCCCTGCTGTTCTGGTACATCCTGCAACTATTCATGTCACGGCGGAACTGAGGGACGAACCTCCACCGCTGGGAAAGCCAATAGCCGGGAGCTAACAGGTCCCGGAACGCACTGGATCGTGACTTCTCTCCGGGAGTTGTTAGCTCCCGGCTACTGGCAGTCTGAGGTTTGCGTCAAACCGCACGAAATCCCGCCATTTTGCCGGCCGCAGCCACCTCGTAGACTTGCCGCGGAAATGCTACAATGGCGGCTTCCAAAAAAGAGGACGGAGCCGACATGGTGGACGGCGTTGTTGACATCCCTCTGCCGGGGAGACCGCTCGAATCCGCCGCTAAACAGGGCGGCACGGTCGCGGCGCGCCATTTTGTCGCCGGACCCGAAAACCGGTTGGTCGAGGTCGCCGTCCGCTCGGTCGTCGAAGGGCCGACCAGCGGCTACAATCCGCTGGTGTTCTACGGCCCGAGCGGCACGGGCAAGTCGCATCTGGCCCACGGTCTGGCGGCGGCATGGAAAGCCCGCGACCGTCGGCAACGGGTCGTCTGCACCACGGCGGTCGATTTCGCCCGCGAACTGGCCGATGCCATCGAGACCCAGGCCGTCGATGAGTTTCGCATGAAGCACCGCGACGCCGCTTTCCTGGTGGTCGAAGACCTCGGCATGTTGGCCACTCGCAAATCGGGCAAGCTGAACGCTCAGGAGGAGTTGATTCACACGCTCGACGCCCTGGTGGCGGAGAATCGTTGGGTGGTCGTGACGACGTCCGTCCCGCCGGCGGCGTTGCCGGGCATTCTCCCTACGTTGCGAAGCCGCTTGACCGCCGGCCTGATGGTTCCGTTGTCGCCCCCCGGCGTCGAAGCCCGGCTGGCAATCCTCGAACAACTGGCCGCGCTTCGCGACATTCCGCTGCCCGAACCGGTCGCCCGCGTGCTGGCCGAAGGGCTGGTCGCCACCGTGCCGGAGTTGGCCGGGGCGCTGTTTCAATTGGCCGTGCCCGCCGAGTTTCAGAAGGATCCGTTTGACGTGGAGGCGGCACGACGCTACGTTGCCAAGCGGAGCGGCAAGCGTCGGCCGAGTCTGCATGAGATCGCCTTGGCTACGTCGCGGCATTTTTCGCTACGCCTGGCCGATCTGCGCAGCCCGGTGCGGCGGCGGGCGCTGGTTGTGGCCCGCGGCGTGGCGGTGTACCTCGCCCGCCAACTTACCGAACAGAGCTTAGAGCAGATCGGCGGCTACTTCGGCGGCCGCGATCATTCAACTGTAATGCACGGTTGCCGCAAGACAGAAGAACTGATCGGCTGCGATCGGACCGTTCGGGAGGCTGTCGAACGGTTGAAAAACGTCTTGTGGAAAAAATGATTATCGAATGTCGATTGACGGGCCGTCAGCAGCGAACTATGAACATCGAAGTTCAAACCGCAACGCGACTGTATGTTTACCAAGAGCCAGGCAACACTCGACGAACAATCCTCCAACGGCTTTTCCACACCTTTTTGCAGGACACAATTCACCATAAGTCTAGGTGCTAAGAAAGGTTATGCCGCCTGCTATCGCCGCCGTCAACATTCAGCCCGGCCATATAAACACTGTTACTAAGAGAAATACTAAAAGAAAAGGGAAGAACGACCCATGAAAGCAACTTGTGAACGCGACAAGCTGTTGCACGCCTTCCAGATGGCCGCCAGCGTGGCGCCGGCGCGGAGCCCCAAACCGATCCTGCAAAACGTCAAACTGGACGTGACGAAAGAGGGAGCGATCCTGATGGGCACCGATCTGGAAGTAGGGATTCGCGTCGATGTGCCGGGCGTTTCCGTGGCCTCGCCCGGCAGCGTCGTGCTGCCACGCGACCGCTTCGGCAAGATCCTGACGGAGAGCTCGGATGAAAAGCTCGATCTGGAGAGTGACGGCCGTAAGGTGCTCATCCGCGGCGAGCGTAGCGAGTTCCAGCTCCCCTCGGAGAACCCGGATGAATATCCGGCGGTGCTGGCCTTCGAAGAGAAGAAGTACCACGAAATGCCGGCCCGCATGTTCCGCGAGGTGGTTCGGCGCACGATTTATGCCACCGACAACGAGAGCAGCCGCTACGCCCTCGGCGGAGTTCTGCTGGAACTGGCGCCCGAGGGATTTACGGCCGTGGCCACCGACGGTCGCCGGCTGGCCCGCCAGGAAGGCCCGGCGAAATCGGTCGGCGGGCACGTCTCCGGCGACACCATGACGATTGTCCCCACCAAAGCGATGCAACTGTTGGAGCGGGCGTTGGCCGACAACGAGGAGAACATCCAACTTGCCGCCCGCGAAAACGATATTCTCGTCCGCAGCGGCCGGGCGACGGTCTATTCTCGGCTGGTCGAAGGGCGCTATCCGAAGTGGCGCGACGTATTTCCGCGGCGCGAGGGAATGCTCAAAATCGATCTGACCACCGGCCCGTTCTACGCCGCGGTTCGCCAAGCGATGATCGTCACGAGCGAGGAGCGGCGCGGCGTCGATTTCGTATTCGGCGGCGGCAAGATCGTCCTTTCGGCCCATGGCGCCGAGTTGGGCGAGTCGCACGTCGAGTTGCCGATCGCCTACGACGGCGACGAGTTGGGCATCACACTCGACCCCCGCTATCTGAGCGATTTTCTCAAGGTGTTGGCGCCCGAGCAGACGTTCACGATAGAATTGCGGAACGCCGAAAGCGCCGCGCTGTGCACGACGGAAGACGGCTATGCGTACGTCATCATGCCGTTGGCGCGAGATGCGTGATGCTCGAACGAGCCGCTTGTGGCTTCGCAAATAACGCAGGAATCCAGATCATGGCCCGTGGCCCGCAAACGATCGGCAACGTCCTATCCGAGCTGATGTCCCGGCGCGGTTACGCGCGGATTCGAAGTGCCGCGGCGTATGATGTGGCATGGAGCGAGGCAGCCGGCCCGCTGGCGGCAAAGTACACCCGTGCCGGCCAGGTACGCCGCGGCACGCTGGAAGTCGTGGTAGCGAACTCGACCCTCATGCAGGAGCTCGGCTTTCAGAAGCGAGACCTATTGGAGGCCCTGGCGAGGCTCCTGCCGGACGAAGGAATCACGAATCTTCGCTTCCGCGTGGGGAATATCGAATAGTATAGACCGCGAGTGCCGTCATGAGAAAGTCTGCCGCGAGCACGTTCAAATTTCGGCGAACAGACCGTATCGGCGCGGCGGGTGCCGAGGAGGACGGCGAATACCTAAACTCGTGCTTCGTTGATAACGGCGATCTGTCGCTTCTTGAAGATCTGTCGGACAATAGGCTCATCGTTATCGGTCGCACCGGGACGGGCAAGACCGCGCTACTCCGCCGGCTCGGCCAGAGGCATCCGGAACGGATAATCGAGGTCCGGCCCCAGAGCCTCGCTCTCGAGTATATTGTTAACTCCACGATCCTGAATACGTTTGCGGCTATCGGTGTCAACCTCGATCCGTTCTTCGGCCTCCTGTGGCGGCACGTCTTCACGGTAGAAATCCTCTGTCGGCACTTTCAAGAACACGGTCCCCCGGAATCGCCCAGTTTCTTGGATTGGCTTCGCGAACTCGTGTCAAGCACGTCACGCCAGAAACAGCGCGAAATGAACCGAGCGATTAAGTACCTCGAAGAGTGGGGCCAGAGTTTTTGGGAAGAAACGGAATGCAGAGTCAAGGAGGTAACGCAGAAGATCGAGTCACAGTTGGGCGACGAATTGAAAGCGACGATTGGGGGCAAGTATGCGGGCCTCTCGGCGGGCGCCAAACTCGTTGACAAGCTAAGCGCCGAGGAACGCGCTGAGTTGGTTTCGCGCGGGCAGGATATTGTTGCCAAAGCTCAGGTTCGCGATCTTCATGAGGTCATTCCGCTGCTAGACAAGGTACTCGGAGATCGTCAAAAACAGTACTATGTTCTTGTGGACGGCCTCGACGAGAACTGGGTGGAAGATCGTCTTCGCTATCGGCTGATTATGGCGCTTATTCTTACGGCCAGAGACCTGATAAAGGTCAAGAATGCCAAGATAATCCTCGCTGTCCGGCGCGACCTTATCGACCGTGTGTTTCGGCTGACGCGAAATTCGGGTTTTCAAGAGGAAAAGTACCAGTCACTATATCTTCCGCTTTCATGGACTAGGACTTCCATCTTAGAGGTGCTGGACAAACGGGTTCGCTACCTGGTTGCACACAGGTACAAGAAGACCCCCGTCTCCTATCGCGACCTATTGCCATCTACGGTGAACAGTTTGGATTTGGGAGACTACATCTACGGGCTGGCGAGGAGACCCCGCGACGTAATCGCGCTATTCAATTACTGTATTCTCGCGGGCGTGGACCAGCCGCGCATAAACCTTGCTCAGCTGGCTATTGCGGAGGGAGAATATTCGCGGTCGCGGGTCCGTGCGCTCGCAGACGAGTGGAGTGCAGATTACCCGTCAATCATGGAGTTCGCACGCGTGCTCAACCGGCGCCCGTCATCGTTCAAACTGTCGGCCGTAACGGACCACGACCTGGAGGAGTTATGCCTTGAGATCGTGGCGAACGATCCGGCAGGCAGCGACCAAATTTGTGAATGGGCAAAGGGCGTGGTCGAGCCGGTGGTGCCGGCTAGGAGTTTCAAGTACACTCTGTTCCACATTTTCTACAAGGTTGGACTGGTTGGGTTGAAACTAACGGCGCAAGATACAGCGTCCTGGGCTGATGAGCTTGGGCAAGCTGTCTCCAGCAGTCAGATCACGGAGGATACCGGTGTCGTCGTCAACCCGGCATACGCACGCGCATTGGGCGTCGCAGAATCGAAGTCGCGGCGACGCTAAGACGCGGACACAAAAAACAATTAGTAGGACACGCATGGCAACCGATCCGAATAGCAAAGAACCGTCCCCCGACCTGACCACCTATCGTCTCGAACGATCCGAGGGCGACAACTACACCGCCAAGGACTTGCAGCACCTCAGCGACTTGGAGCACGTGCGCGAGCGGCCGAGCATGTACATCGCCGACACGACCGCCCGCGGCTTGCACCATCTGGTCTACGAGGTCGTCGATAACTCGATCGACGAGACGATGGCCGGTTTCGCCAGCGAAATCTCCGTGATCATCAACAACGACGGCTCGGTCACGGTCGAAGACAACGGCCGCGGCATCCCGGTCGAAGAGCATCCCGATCTGGGCTTTTCGACCCTCCAGGGCGTGATGACCGTGCTGAAGTTCGGCGGGAAGTTCCAAAAAGGGGCTTATCAGACTTCCGGCGGGCTGCACGGCGTCGGCGTCACCGTGGTCAATTTCCTCTCGGAGTGGTGCGAGGTGGAAGTCCGCCGCCAGGGACACGTCTACCAGCAGGAATACGAGCGCGGCGTGCCGCTGGCCGACGTCCGCCGTATCGGTCGCACCGACCGCCGCGGCACGAAGACCACCTTCAAGGCCGACCCGCTGATCTTCCCCAACACCAATTTCCAGTACAACACACTCTATAAGCGGCTTCAGGAGTTGGCCTTCTTGAACCGCGGCGTGAAGATCGTCTTCCGCGACCAGCGCACCGGCGACAGCGAAACTTTTCATTATGAACGCGGCATCCTGGCGTTCGTCGAGTTCTTGAACCGGGCCAGCGAGCCGGCACACGAAGACATCATCTACATCGCCGGCGAATACGAAGGCGTCGGCCTGGAAGTGGCACTGCAATACTCCGGCGAGTTCACCGAGAACGTTCACTCGTACGTCAACAACATCTGCACGACCGAAGGGGGCACGCACGTCTCGGGCTTCCGCGCGGCCATCACCCGCACCATCAATGCCTACGGCAAGAAGATGAACCTCTACAAAGACCTCACGCCCAGCGGCGACGACTGCCGCGAGGGCCTGACGGCCGTCATCTCCTTGCGCGTGCCCGAGCCGCAGTTCGAGGGGCAGACGAAAACCAAGCTGGGCAACGGCGAAATCGAGGGAATCGTCAACTCCGCCGTCGGCGATTATTTGGCGAAGTTCCTCGAAGAAAACCCGAAGACAGCCAAAATCATCGTGCAAAAGGGCCTGCTGGCGGCCGAGGCCCGCGAGAGCGCCCGCAAGGCCCGGCAACTCGTCCGCGAGCGCAAAGGCGCCCTAAGCGGCGGCGGACTGCCCGGCAAACTCCGCGACTGCACCAGCCGCGAGGTCGATATGTGCGAACTGTACCTGGTCGAGGGCGATTCCGCCGGCGGAAGCGCCGAGGGCGGGCGTATCCGCGAATATCAAGCTATCCTCCCCCTGCGCGGCAAGATCATCAACGCCTACAAGTCGCGCGACGACAAAGTGTTGGCCAACGAAGAGGTCCGCAGCATGATCTCCGCCATCGGCGCGGGCATCGGCGAGGAGATGGACCTGACGAAACGCCGCTACAGCAAAATCGTCATCATGACCGACGCCGACGTCGACGGCTCGCACATCCGCACGCTGCTGCTGACGTTCTTCTACCGGCAGATGTACGACCTGGTGAAAGGCGGCTACGTCTACGCCGCCCAGCCGCCGCTGTTCCGCGTGCGGCACAAGAAGGAGACGTACTACGTCCAGACCGAAGAGGAGATGAAGGCCCAATTGCTCGACGCCGGCCTGACCGACGCGGTCTTCGAGCCCGGCGACGGACGGACCATCGCCGGCAAGGAGATGGACAACCTCTGCCGCAAGCTGGCGGCGCTCGAGGATTCGCTGCTGGCGCTCGAACGGCGCGGAATCAGCCTCCGCGCCCATGCCGTCCGCCGCGATCCGGTCACGGGGCGCCTGCCGATGTATCACGTCTTCCTCGGCCAGCAGGAGCATTGGTTCACCACGCGCGAGCAGCTCGACGCCTTCGTGGCCGCCCAGGAACAGGAGGTCGGCGAGGAGTTGGATCTTGCCGAAGACGATAATAATGAGAGTGAGGCCGAACTGCGAGCAAAGTTGCACATCGTCGAGTTGCACGAGGTCCGTTCGATCAACAATCAACTGGCGGCCCTGCGCGGCATGGGCTTCGAGATCGACAGCCTGATCCCGCAGGAGCGGACTGGAGTTGAGGAGCCTCGCTACCGTCTGCGCCGCGGCGAGTCGGTGACCGGTCTGGAGGATCTCCGCGGCCTGTTGGCGGCCGTTCGCGCCGCCGGCGAGAAGGGCTTGCAAGTGACCCGCTTCAAGGGCCTCGGCGAGATGAACGCCGAGGAACTGCGCGAGACCACGCTCGACCCCGCCAATCGCACGCTGGTTCAAGTCACGATGGAAGACGCCGGCGCCGCCGACGACATCTTCCGCATCCTCATGGGCGACAAAGTCGAGCCCCGCCGCGAGTTCATCGAAAAACACGCGATGGAAGCGAGAAACTTGGATGTCTAGTTCATCTGTCCCGAAGCGACGCCCTTGCGTCGAACTCCTCGACGACGCGATGGTCGAAGTCCTGCGTCGCAAGACGCCCGCCGAGCGCGTGGCGATGGTGTTCGACGCCGAGCGGACGATGCGATTGATGCTTGAAGCCAATCTGCATTGGCGGCACCCCGACTGGGACGCCGATCGCGTCGCCAGGGAGATCGCCCGGAGACGCAACCGTGAATCAGGCTGAATTGCTCCGTTACGTCATTGACGTTCTCGAGTCGCAAAGCTTGACGTACATGGTCGTCGGTTCGTTCGCCAGTTCGACGTATGGAGAGCCGCGGTTGACTAACGACATCGACATCGTCGTGACCTTGCGAGCGGATGCGGTGGACCGCTTGTGCAGGGCCTTTCCCGCGCCGGAATTTTACGCGAGCCCCGCTGCCGCGCGGGAAGCCGTGCAAGTACACGGGCAGTTCAACGTGATTCATCCGTCTTCGGGCAACAAGATCGACTTCATGATCGCGCGAGACGACGCCTGGGGCCGTAGTCAACTGTCACGCCGCTGTCGTCAACCGATCCTTGCCGACCGGGAGACCTTTGTTGCAGCCCCGGAGGACATCATCCTCGCAAAGCTCCTGTACTATCAAGTAGGCCAGTCAGAAAAGCACCTCCGCGACATCGCCGCGATGTTCCAGGTGAGCGGCGACGAGATCGACAAGACTTACATCGATCGTTGGGCAGCGCAACTCGCCGTGACGCAGGAATGGGAGACCGTGCTCAACCAATTGCGCGAGAGGTAGGCAGACGTCGCCATTTCGGCAAACCGGGAAAGCTGGCCATAATCGGCAATAGCCAACGCCATGTCTAGTCCGGTCACTCGTGACCGGTGCGTTGGAACGCGGCGTGATCCGCCGGCGCAAACGCCATGGCTAAACGACGGTGTTAACGCTCATCCAATCACCAACGGGCTTCATCTGTACCCCTCATTGTAATTGCACGTCGATAAGTATGCGGTTAATACTCACAGAATCAACAGCAGAGTTGACGGCAACAGTGTCGATTATCCGAAAAAATCGGGATAGCAAGCTGCCTGTGACAGTATCTCGCCATACTTGCGGGTGGTATTGGTCATTTGAGTGGATGTGGATGGCGCGACGTATGGTGTGGTGTCACACCCGAGGCCATCACGCGGCGACCGCGGAATCCGGACTCGTCTAACTCGGGAGGGCCGTATGGTTCACCTGCTGACTCCCTTCTCCCGACCACAACATCTTCCGCAGTTGCTGCCGATGCTCGCGGCGCAACGGATCGTCTGGCATCCAATCGTACACGATCCGCAACTGCTGAGATTGTTTCGAGAGCCGTGGATCGAACCCGCATTCTTCGGAGAAGTGCCGCAAGACCAAGACCCGGCCTATTGGAAACTCAACCAATGGATCGCCAGTCAACCGATTGCGGACGGCGACTTATATGCCTTCTTCTTCGACGACGACGTCTACCACCCCGGCTTCTTCGATAAGGTGCGGCAAGTGGACGGATCCGAGTGGGACGTCCTGTTTGTCTCCATGCAGTACAAAACCGACACTACTTTTCGAGCCGAACCGGCGACGATCAAGACGAACTCGGTTGGAGTGCTGCAATGCATTGTGCGGGGGCGGGTGTTGAAGACCATGCGATTCGCCAATTCACCCATTGCCGACGGCATGATGGCCGAATGGCTTGCACAGTCGCAAAACTGCATTTATCGCCCGGAGCTGGAGGTGAAATTCAACGGCCTCAAACCCGGTTGGTGGCCGGCGCCACCGACTCCCGCACCACGCCATACACCAATTCGGCAATACGGAAATGCGATTGTCCATAGCCTAAAAATGCTACGGTCGGCCGTACGCCGAAGGGTATTCGGCTGAGCTTGTCAGGATTGAAAACGAGTCGCTGATTTCGCGCATGCAGCGACATTTCCAGTCCCCGCTGGCATCAGTGTCGCAGGAAGCCACGGCGTCATGCGCGTTCTCAACTACCCGTTCATCCAGAAGACCCAAACCGTTTCCCATGCCCCCTCAATTCATATTCGAAATGCGCGACGTCTGCAAGTCCTTCGGCGAGAAGGTCGTGCTCCGCGATATTAGTCTGTCGTTCTTTTACGGGGCCAAGATCGGCGTGGTGGGGGAAAACGGGGCCGGCAAGTCCACGCTGCTGAAAATCATGGCCGGCATCGATAAAGACTTCGACGGCACGGCCAATCTGGCCAAAAACATGCGAGTGCGATACGTCGCCCAAGAGCCGCAACTCGATCTGGACAAGACCGTCCGCGAAAACCTGCTCTCGGCCATGAGGCCGATCCAAGACTTGATCGACCGTTTCAACCAGATCACCGGGCGGATGGCCGATCCGAAGCCGGACGACGACCTCGACAAGCTGATGGACGAGATGAGCCGGCTGCAAGAGCAGATCGACGCCTGCGGCGGCTGGGAGTTGGACCGGATGATGGACGTCGCCTGCGACGCCCTGGTGCTTCCGCCCGATGACGCCCCGGTCGGCCAGCTTTCCGGCGGCGAGCGGCGGCGGGTCGCGTTGGGGATGGTTCTGCTGGAGAAACCCGACCTGCTGCTGCTGGACGAACCGACGAACCATCTCGACGCCGAAACGATCCAGTGGCTCGAACAAACCCTGCGCGAGTATCCCGGCACGGTCATTATCGTGACCCACGATCGCTACTTTCTCGACAACATTACCAAGTGGATTTTGGAGCTGGAAGGCGGCCGCGGCTTGCCGTTCGAGGGCAATTACTCCTCCTGGCTGGCCCAAAAGGCCGACTTGTTGCGAATCATCGAAAAACGCGAGACACAGCGGCAGAAGACGTTGCAACGCGAGTTGGAATGGATCCAGAAGTCGCACCACGGGCGGCTGCAGAAGAACGAAGCCCGTGTGAAGGCCTACGAGCAGTTGGCCGGCGAACGGATCGACCCGACGAGCGAGACGATCATCCAGATCGCGCCGGGCCCGCGGCTGGGTGAGAAGGTGTTGCAGTTCAAGGGCGTTCGCAAGGGGTTCGGCTCGGGCGGCGAGCGACTTCGGCTGCTCGAGGATTGTTCGTTCAACCTGCCGCGCGGGGCGGTCGTCGGCGTGATCGGTCCGAACGGCACCGGCAAGACGACGCTGCTGCGGATGATCGTCGGCCAGGAGCAGCTCGACGCCGGCGCGATCGACATCGGTCCGAGCGTGGTGCTTTCCTACGTCGATCAGCATCGCGACGCGCTGAACGACTCGCGCACGGTGTTCGACGAAATCACCAATGGCGCCGATCGGATCGAACTGGGCGACATGTCGGTCAACGCCCGGGCGTACGTGGCGAGGTTCAATTTCCGCGGTTCGCAGCAGCAGAAGAAGGTGGGGGAGTGCTCCGGCGGCGAGCGGAACCGGATTCACCTGGCCAAAATGCTCCGCCGCGGCGGCAACCTGCTGCTATTGGACGAGCCCACCAACGACCTCGACGTGGCGACGATGCGGGTGCTGGAGCAAGCAATGATCAGTTTCTCCGGTTGCGCGATGGTGATTAGCCACGACCGGTTCTTTCTCGATCGGATCTGCACGCATCTGTTGGTGATGGACGGGGACGGCAAGACCCGCTGGTTCGAGGGCAATTTCGCCCAGTACGAGGCGACGGTGATGGCCGAGAATCCCGAGCGTTTCGCCCACCGCCGCGCGAAGTACCAACGCCTGACCGGCAAGCTGCGGTGACGGGGAAGCGCGGACTGTCCGCTTTGCCGGGATCGCGGCCATGTGGTTGGTCGGCAAGTTGGCGATTTTCCTGTTTTCAGCGATGTACCGGGTTTTTTCTTGCCAGGGTTTTGCAAGGCATCTCTCATATCGTGATGGGGACCGAGCGACGTGCATCGTCCGAAGTAGTTCTGCCTCAAAGGCTTCGGGCGGGGGCTTTTCGCAGGGCTTACCCCGCTCTTGGCGGCACAGCGTTGCAAAACCGCGGCTCGGCCGGCGGAAATTCATCCAAGTGCAGGTGGCGTCGCAAGTTGCCAAAGAGCCAAACGGCTACCGCGCACCGCCGACGCGACGCACGGAGCTTGTGGAACTGTACATGCGTATCTATAACAGGATGGCCGGACGATTTCAATAGGCGGTTTTGGGCCAGACGGTGGCCGTATGAATGGGACGGGCAAGACTGGCAGGGGACGCATGGTCGCCAGGATGTCTCACTAACCGGTCACAGAGTTCGGCGCCCTTCCGAAACGGCCCATTTCAGGCATACGTTTGTTGGGAACGCGCATCGGTCGATGTGACCGGCGCTTTGTGGCGAAGGAACCTCGTGCGCGTCGGTGGGGGCGACCGCAGCGCGCATCTGCGCCTTACGGTGGAGATAACAGGCAGCATTTCTTATACTTCTTCCCGCTGCCGCATGGGCAAGGATCGTTCCTTCGGATCACGCCACCGTCATTAGCAGCCCGACTGATCCGCATCCGCTTCAATTCCCGGGCTTTTCTGGTGAGACGCCTGCATTCTTCCTCTGGAATGTCACGGCGATTCAGGAATTGGAATTCAACGCTCGCTAGGGTTCCTGACTTGTCGAAAGTTAGCTCAATGAGCATGCGTTCTTGGCTATTTGTAGCCAACATAGCTGTATTTGCGAACTCAATTGCGAATCGCGGGTTTCTCTCGACAACACCAGCCTGCCAGCAAAGCATCGTGAGCTCAGCGCCGCCGTAAGTCGAAAACGGCATTACCCGTCCCGTCCTGGCCTGCCGGCCCAAGACGTCGTCGATTGCACTGGCGAAGCGACGGCGCCACTCGCCGTCACAGTCAAGGAGAGTACTCGAAACGTGCCGGGCACCCGGCCTTGGGTTTGCTGCAAGGACGTCGATCACCTGCTTGAGACGCACCGGCATCTTTTGCGCGGCGGAACATTTTGCGTCTGGGTCTCGCAATCTCTGCGAGAAGAATCGATCTATCCCTGAGCGGTACCCGTGCCAAATCATTGGCTGGTCAGGGCTCAATCTTGCCGCATAGTCAGCGTACGAGTTGTGCTCCATGTACAGGCCGAGGTGGTCAAGCTCGTCCTCGCATTCAACCAGACTTGAGCCAAACGCCCGCATTCTATTCTCAACGTAGTGTAAGAACAGGAGCGGGTTGTCAAACACGTCGGTATAAACGCGGAGGTCGTCCAATGAGATCGACCAAACAGGCTGTGGCCCCACATCGACGCCGATCTTTGTCAAGTGCTGTGCCTTCGCAGCGAGTTCAGTGAACGGATCGAGCGTGATGGCACATATCGTTACATGATTGAAATCTCGCCGGGCGAGCCTTCCAATCTCCATGTGTTTCTTATCGTACAGCCCTACCTCTTCCTTACTCTCCAGGTACTCAAGGAAACGCTGCCCCTGTCTGGCCGGCGCTAGCAGGAGGCCTTCCAACGACTTAATGTGCGAGGGAAAGTCTGTCGCGGGTGACGCGTAAGTGAACGCCCCCGCCTTGACCTCCACGATAAAGAGGTGGTCTTGGTAGGCGACGATCGCGTCGGACTCGCACCACCTCTCGGGCTCGCTGGCTTCATTGCGCCACCTGTAGAACACGGCGTGGAAGACGATTGCACCGGGAAGCAGCTTTTTGAAGTGCATCAAGGGCAAAGACTCGCTCAGTTCCTGCTGCTTTTTGTTCCAGGTTTCGCGGTACTCGGGCTTCCTTCGCGTGATTGTCCGCTCCAGAACCCGATAGAGGTGATCAAATATGGCATACAGTTCAAAGCAGTAATAACGGCCACCGAGTTTCAGAAAGGGACGCTTAAAGAGCGGCCAGACTCGAAGCGGCCACCCACGATACTCCCCCGGCGCGAAGAACTCGGTATCCTGCCCAGGCTGCCAGGATAGATCGTCCAACAATGACGACGGGAGCGCCGTGACCCTCCCGACGTCGAACAAGTCCGCCCCAAAGAGTCGGCCAAAGATGTCGTCTCGCCAGGACTCCCACTTGTTCTCCTCCACGACCTGTGCCATGATAGCAGGTAGGTCGGTCTCTTGATCGACCCCAGTGCCAGAGAGCTTTGCTTCCACCTTGGGGATCGCGACGTCCCGAAACTCGCTAAGTTCTGTAATAGCCTTCGCTATTCCGGTTGTGAGCGAATCCCTTAGGTGGCGAATCCCATCCAGCAATTGCTGCGAATTGATCCCATAAAGTTCCGTCAGAATAGCATCGTGGGGGGCCAGAATTTCCTCGAAATATGGTAGCTGGTGGACAAGGTGGCGGTGCCCCCGCACGTTGCACCAATACATTTGAGCCTTGACGTAGAACTCCTCGCGGTCCAAATCAGACTGGGAATTGCTCCTCTGATCGGCCGGAACGTGTCAATGGGTTTGAGACAACTGCGGTACGAAATTAGTGTCGCGCGGTAGTTGTAGCATACGGGGTTCCAGCCCATCGGCCGGAGGGTTGATCCAGACTTCGCTTGGCAACGCCAGCGGACGCGGCGGTGCGCCGACAAAGCGTTCGGGATGGGCAGCATAGGCCGCGGTGAGCACCGTCTGCCGAGCAGCCAGTACCGCGGCGGCCTGACCGCAATGCACCATCGCTGGAGTCAGCAGGCCAAGGCCCCAGTGATGATGCTCGTGGTTCTGCCAGTGGATGAACTTGCCGCAAAACTCCAGGCCGTGTTCCATGCTCGTGAAACGGTCGGGGAACTCCGGCTGATACTTCATCGTCTTGAACTGGCTCTCCGAGAATGGATTGTCGTCGGATACGTGCGGCCGGCTGTGCGATTTGGTGATCCCCAGCGTGGCCAGAAGTTGGGCCACGGTCTGCGATCGCATCGACGGCCCACGATCGCTGTGGATCGTCAGTTGGTCCCGAACAACGCCTTCCTTGACGACCGTCTCGCGAATCAACCGCTCGGCAAGATGTTGGCTTTCACGACTGGCCAGCATCCAGCCCACCACGTAGCGGCTAAAGATGTCGAGGATCACGTAAAGGTGGAAGTACGTCCATTTCGTCGGCCCCAAGAGCTTGGTGATGTCCCAGGACCAAACCTGATTGGGAGCGGTGGCCAGCAATTGCGGCTTGTGATAGGTCGGGTGTCGCAATTGGTCGCGCCGCTCACGAACTTCTTTCCGAGAGTCCAGAACGCGGTACATCGTGCGAATCGAGCAGAGATACCGGCCCTGATCCAAAAGTGCCGCATAAACCTCGGCCGGAGCCTTGTCGGCGAACGGCTCGCTGTCGAGCACATCGAGGACCTGTTGCCGTTCGTACTCACCCAGCGCTCGTGGCGGCCTGGGCCGTGTCGCGGTTTTGGGCTCGATTGGCTTTGGCTGACGATGCCGGTAGTGCGTTGCTCGGGCCACGCTCAAACTGCGGCAGGCTGCGGACGTGCCGACCTGCGGAGCAAGTTCTTCGATGGCGTTCATGGCTCGCTCCCGTTGTAGTCGGACGGCGGCAGGGGAATCCCCAGTATCTCCGAAAGTTTTTTTTGGATATCGATGATCGTTTCGGCTTGGCGGAGCTTGGCCGCCAGCCGATGGGTTTCGCGAGTGAGCCGCAGGTTTTCGGCGATCAAGGGGGCATCGGGATTGGCCTTCCGCCCACGCCGCTTGGGAGTCAGGCCAGCCAGCATCCCTTTGCGACGCTGCTCCCGCCACGTACTCAGGAGCGACGAGTACAAGCCCTCGCGACGCAGCAGTGCGCCGAGTTGGCCGGACGCGGTGCAACGATCGGCCTCCTGGAGGATGCGGAGCTTATATTCCACCAGGAACCGTCGCCGCACGGGTTTCTCCAAAACGGCAGGGTCAGGCATCCGTCTTCCGTTGCCAGTGGCCGTCCCGTCCGTAACCGTGACGGCCGGGGTGGTAGGCGGAACTCCAGTCGGGCTACGCCCTCCTTTCGTTCCGCCTACCACCCCATCTTCTGTTCCCAACATCCTTGCATTCTCCATCGTTCTACCTCCTTACCCTCTACTGTAATAAACCAGGAGGCAGTTGTCTCACTCATTATTGGCACGGAGGGATACGCTCGGGTACTCGTCGCAATACGCCGGCAGTTTCAGCGTGACGGGCCCGGCCATCGGCAACGTCGTGGTGGTATCGGCACAGGGACGGATGACCTGGAACGTGCAGGACTCCGGCAATGTAACCAGTTCGAACCTCTCGGTTGACGGCACAACGGTCTCCAACGTCCACGGTCCTTATCGAGCGGCGTCCGGCGTGAACTTCTCCGGCGTGTTCGGAGGCTTGTCGGCCGGAACTCACAATTACACGATCACGGCCAGCGACTCGCTTGGATACTCGTCGCAATATGCCGGCACGTTCAGCGCGACGGGGCCGACCATCGGCAGTGTCGTCGTGGTTCCGGCCTTGGGATTGATGACCTGGAACGTACAGGATGCCGGCGGCGTGAAAAGCTCCAGCCTTACCGTTGACGATACGCCGGTTTCAAGGATCTTTGGCCCCTATACGGCTGCGTCCGGCGTGAACTTCTCCGGCGTATGGGGACACTTGTTGACTGGAACCCACCGCTACACCATCACGGCCAGAGACATGGTCGGGAACTGGTCCCAGTACGTTGGCACATTCGACGTGGCGGGGCTGTTCGCTGCCGCGGCAATTCCGCTACAAGTCTCGCTGGCATCGCTGGCTGAGAGTTAACCGTTCACGCACGGCGAGGGGGACGGAGGAGATTGTCGGAAAAACGCCGCAGGCGTTCCCTATTCAAGAAACTCTGGATCGCAGAAGCACGAAGGCAGACAACGCCGAAGGTTAGTCAACCACTTTTCCCGTAACTCTCGTTCCTGGGGCGCGTCATGTGATTCTTCACATGCACGGATCTCGGCATAGCATAAGGCGGCAACAAAATTCATGTCCGCTGGCAAAACGCCCTCTATGAAGGATGTCCCTTGCACTGCTTCATCCAGAATGGCCGTGGCAGTCTCAAGCAAGTGATTTTGGAACTCGCTGTCGTCCGCAAGAGGATGATTCCATTGTCTCAGCATTAACTCCAGAAGCAATTCTGCTTCAAACGTCTGGCATAACGCAAGCGATTTCTGCGCGACTGATTGCACTGTTCGGCCTTCCGAACGGGACTAGGTGTGTTGGATGTTGAAAACGGGCTTGCGAGAAACTATCAGTTCTCTCTCCAAGGCGCAACGTACCCGCTGCGATGTCGTGTGTGGAAGTGCACGAATCTCCAAGTGAACCTGGGAGAAGCCATTCTCCCAGAACCAGTGCGCCAGTCCTTTGTTATCGGAGTGGTCAAGATGCTTGCCAATACGCTTGCGCAGATTTGAAGTCTCACCAATGTACAGCGTTACAGTTGTGCTATAGAAGATGTATATGCCCTGCTCCGGTGGAATTCGATCCACTTCTACGGCATTTACCGGGCCAAGGTTCGTGGAAGATGATGCGACCACCTGCGAAATCGACTCAGGCCTAAGGCGCTTGGACTTTCGGAGATTCAACGCTGTCCAGCGGTACTGAAGAGGTGTGTATCCTGGCGCGATCTTCGCGGCCATGGCGTCGAACTCACAGGCAATTACTGGATTGCAGATAACCTGATCGACAGTCAGACCACGACTGTGCTCGAAGAAACGAGCGACGACCTCACTGGCAAAGCAATACTCGTCCTCGTCTGCAAAGGAAGTCTTCTTTGCTCGCGGCGCACCTGAAAGCCACCCAGATTTGCGAGCATTCAAGAGCCGCGCATTTAACTCTGCTGCCGACTCCATCAACCCCGCTTGCCTGCATTGGTCGAGAAACCTCTCGTTCAAGACGGGATCGGCAACTACCCGATCCGCAGAATACCCCTCACACACCTTCAAGAAGACTTCCCGTATCTCGTGTCTCACGACACCGCCTCAAGACTGGGGGTAAGGAGTTGACAATTCATGAGCGGATGGATTCTATGAATCAGAATCGACTTCAACACGAAGGACTTGACGGATGGCTTGCTGTCTACGGGAATCGGCGTTGCAAATGCGGGCTCAAGCTCCTGCCATGACGGTATTTGCCCAATCTGGTCAATTCTCCTTCCCAAGCTGATCCGCGATTCGCCAATGTAAAGATGCTGCCGACTTATGCTCGTAAGTAAATAAACGCCCGGTCGATCGAATCTCTTCCAGTCATATTCACCAATTGGTCTCGCTTGTGGAAGGCTACGCTTAAGCCATTCTTGGCAATGATTCGCGGCTTGTCTTTTCGCTTCGTTCGCCCTTTTTCGCAAAGACAACGCGGCCCAGCGATATTGAAATGACGAATAGCCTGGTGAAAAGGACTGCGCCAGCTCGTCGAATTGAGCAGCAAGCTTCGGATCACAGAGAATTTCGTCAAGTGTTGTGCCGCACCTAGCACTCAATCGCTGTAATGCGACCTCACTTGCGAAACTGTAGGCATCCATGTCCTTTGCAGTGAAGTTCCTCGTTCGGCTGGTGAGGCGGGGCAACTCACCTGATTTTCGGATGCGCAGAAGTGTGCGATTCCACTCGGCGGGGTCGCCCGGCAAGCCGGTTCTCTTGCACGCTTCAAGAAATGCGTTGTTTAGCGCCGCATCGGCAAGCATGGTATCAACAGAGAAACCCTTATGTGTGGCCTTATAGGCATGGACAATCCCTTTGGTGAAGCCGTTGGATTGCTCCGGCAATTGTAGTCTTCGGGCTGGCTCTTTCTTGACAGAGGGCGTCAAGAGACCGCATCGTGCGTTCTTGCCCCGAGTCAGGGTTGACGGCGCACTAGTAAGCGGATCAACAGAGCCATCCAACGGCGCTCCATCCAGGGCATTCCTAATACGCAAATTGATCTTTGCCACGTAGTCCCTGGAGAGCTCAAATCCAATCCACTGTCGTCCCAGCTTCTTCGCAACCGTAAAAGTAGTGCCACTTCCGCCGAATGGATCCAATACGACCTCGTTGGGATTCGAGCAGCATCGAATGATTCGTCCAAGAAGCTGCTCCGGCATCTGACAGCCGTGAAATCCCTCGCGCTCTTTGAAGGTTCCCGCCACACGAGGGAAGTACCAAATGTCTTCTGTCGGCTTGAAACCCTCTGGAAAATCTTGCGGCCGAAGAACCCATGTATTGTCGGGCAACCGCCCCTTGAGGTTGGCCCTAGTATCGGCGTAGACCAGTTGCCGCGCCGAGGGAACCCGCACTGCCGGGTCATTGGCGTTGAATGTGAAGCTCTTGGGATTCTTGACAAAATAGAGAAGGTGGGTATGCGAACGACTGAAAACCCGCGTGCAGTTCACCCCGAATGTGTAATACCAGATCACCCAACTCCGGCAGGTAAAACCCAGTTCACGCTGGGCAAGCAGTTTCAACTCCGCCGCATACTCGTCGCCGATGGCCAGCCAGAACGTTCCGGCCGGCTTCAGCGCCTTGTACACCCCGGCCATCCATCTTCGATTCCACTCGATGTATTCGTCGCCGTCCCGCCGGTCGTGGTAGACGTCGTACTCGTAACCGATGTTGAACGGTGGGTCGGCAAACGCCAGATCGACGCTGCCCGGCTCCACTTTGCCGAGCAATTCAATGCAATCGCCCTGATGCACTTTGTTACTCGCCAATCCCACGGCTTTCCTCCGAAACTCGCTGCAATCACTTAGCTGTAGATTATGCTTCAGCATAACGCAGCGTAGCCACAACCAATCGCCGTTGGTGGCGCACTTTTCCGTAGCCCAGGCGTTTACGCCTGTGGAAGGAGAACCAATTCCCTCCCTTTTTTCCATCCGGCCCCCTTAAGGGGGTCAAACGAAAAAGAGAAGAGGTGACGTGGCGTTCTTCCCGCAGGCGTAAACGCCTGGGCTAGTGAAAAGGCACGCAATCAACGTCTAACATTGAGGATTTCTCCACAATCCGAAGACCTAATGGCATAACATACCATCCGCAATACGAGAACGACAATCCCCTATGAGCCGGGCGTTGGCCCGTTTTTACCACGAGGTGCTCAAGGTCTGGCGGAAGTGGCTGCTGAGGCGACGGCGGGCGTGGCGAGTTTCATGGGACTGGTTTCGCCGGCTCCTGGCTCGCTATCCCGCGCCGTACTTGCGAACCGTTCAGCCAAGTGTACCGAGGCGTAGCGAACGGATAATTTGCGAACCGAATGCGTTAATTGCGCACGTTCGGGTCTGTGGGAGCCTCGGGCGGGCAACCGCCCGAGGCCACCCGGTCCCGGAACTCTGTCCCCGGAACTCCCCCGCCCGGAACTCCGGAACTCATCGGCCTTTTTCCGCGGCCCGCCCACCCGCTCAGCAGACAATTTCAGCGCCGGGGGGTTGCGTCGGCCAACCTGATATGCTACCCTGGGTCTATCACTTCTCGGCAGCAGGAAGAGGCACCGGCCGAAGCAAGAACGGCCCGTTGTTCAACGCGGGCGTTTTCTTCAGCAGTCTGTCGTTGCCTCGGTGTTTCCTGTCCTTTAACGGAGGTGCCTGCTATGTTTCGTTGTTGCCCAATCATCTCGGGCGTCTTGTGTTTGGTCTTCTTTGGCGTGACGTCTGTGTCGGCGCAGACCAACGTGTTTAACATGGGCGGCACCCGCAACGCGACAACCGGGGTTTGGACGGGAATGGCGAGCGTCGAGTTCGTGCCCGTGGGCGATGCCGGCAATGCAGCGGACCCGGCAACCGGCGGCCTGTACGGCTCCGTCGGCTACAACTACCAGATGGGCAAGTACGACGTGACGGTTGGCCAGTATTGTCAGTTCCTCAACGCCGTGGCCCAGACGGACACCTATGGACTCTACAACAGTTGTATGGCCGTGGGTGGATACAACGGCCTCCCGACTATCGGCATCACCCGGAGCGGCGGTTCGGGCAGTTATAGCTACTTGGTTTCGGGCAGCTACTCCCAGGCCGCCAATTGTCCGATCTTCGATGTCACCTGGGGTGACGCGGCCCGCTTCAGCAACTGGCTGCAAAATGGCCAGCCGACCGGGGCCGAAGGCAACGGGACTACAGAGACCGGGTCGTACACTTTGAATGGTGCAACGACCTACACGGCATTGATGGCGGTCACACGGAACGCAGGGGCGAAGTATGTCCTACCGACCGAAAACGAATGGTACAAGGCGGCGTATTACAAGGGCGGCGGGACGAATGCCGGTTACTGGACCTATCCAACGAAGAGCAACGCCGCACCGGCCAATTCTCTGGCCTGGGCGGCAACCGAGTTCAACGACGCGAACTACTACGACGGCAGCAGCTACACCGACCCGGCGAACTACTTGACGCCGGTTGGCACGTTCTGCGCGTCCCCCGGCCCTTACGGCACGTATGATATGGGCGGGGATGTTTGGCAGTGGAACGAGACGGCTATTGACAGTTCGTTGCGTGGGGTGCGCGGCGGCGATTGGTATAGCAGCGCCATCACTCCCCCCTTGTACCTTTTGGCCTCGTCCGACCGCAACTGCTGCTACCCGACGGAGGTGGACTTCTCCTGTGGGTTCCGCGTGGCAATTGTTCCTGAGCCTGGGAGCATTGCTCTGTTGACCATCGCTGCCATCGGCCTGCTCGCCTACGCTTGGCGTCGGCGGTAGGCATGACCTTGTGCCGGTCCGGGGCACGTTCCGGGGCGTTCCGCCGGGGCGTTCCGGGCGTTCCGGGGACACAATACTAATCTATTGACAAGAAGTGAGGCGGTTGGAAAAGGAGGGAAAGAAGGCCGATAGTATTTGGCTTTGTTGCGCCCTTTCCGGTTTTTCCAAAACCCCGTCCGACTCAACGCGCAAGAAAGACACCCGCCCCCTTTACCTCCATTCAGCCCTCATCCCTCCTCGCAGTGGCACAAAAACGGCCATTGACTTCGTCTGTCTTGTGTTCTATACATACGGCCACCACTTCAATGCTGAACCACAGCGCAACGAAACGAAAGGAGACCCAAAAGCGATAACCTCGCGTCAGAGCCCCGCTAAAAGGTCAACAGACCTTCCGCCGCCCTACCGTCTCGCGTAAAACCGAGCGAGCGAAGCATTTGCCTCTTCGCCGTCGGCAGCATGGGAACTGCCCCACTTTTCGCAGGGGCCCGCTCGCCCCGCGAAATCGGACTCTCCCTTCATGCTGTGTCACGGACTGGGTAAATCGGCCCGCAACCACGTGGAAGATACTCTGTCCCTCCCGGCGGCATCGCTCTATTCCAGACGCAAGTACCCGCTACCAGCCCAGCACGCCGTCCTCCGTTTCCGAGGATTGTCCCCAGCTTCGCCCGAGCGAAAATGGGACTGTCCCCTCGTCCCGCGTCCTGCAACGAGCCCGGGGGCGCTCCCAATCTGGACCGAAGTGAGAATTTCATTCTTTCTTCTTTCCAATCGCAAAGGGTATAGAAAAACGGAAACAACTCCGCAAACAAGGAAAGAACCCAGGGCCGCAAGCAACCTCGAACGACAGAATGTCACCATTGATCACTGCACCCCGGCCAACGGGGCCGCTTGCGGCATCTCGCGCGACCTGTTAGGCTGCGCGGCATGGCGTACCTCATCGGCACGGACGAGGCTGGATACGGGCCCAACCTGGGGCCGCTGGTGATTTCGGCCACGCTCTGGGAAGCGCCCGACGGCGTCGGCGCTGAAGACCTGTTCGAGCGGTTGGAGCACGTCATTACCCCCGAGCTTCGCCGCACCAATGGGGAAAAAGGGGACAGTCCCCATTTGTGCGAAGCACCCTCCGGGCCGTTCCGGCGGGCACCGACCGAAGGTTGGTCGGGGACTGTCCCCTTTTTCCACGCGGCGTCTCGCGTCGTGATGGCCGACTCGAAGAAGCTCTATTCGCCCGCCATCGGGTTGCGGCATTTGGAGCGCGGCCTGTGGCCGGCCTTCGGACTGCTCGGACGCTGCCCGCGAACTTGGCGCGACGTGTGGCGCGACCTTGCCCCCGAGGCCCTCGATTCGATGCACGCCGCTCCCTGGTACGTCGACTATGATGGATCGGCGCCATCGGCGTGCGAGGCGGCCGAGATCGAGCCGCTGGCCGATCTGCTGCGAACGGGCATGGACGCCGCCGGCGTGCGGTTGCTGGCCGTTCGCAGCCGCGCTGTTTTCGCCCATCAGTTCAACGATCTCGTCCAGCAGTACGGGTCGAAAGGGGCGGCCCTCTCCCACGAGACGCTCGCGTTGGCCGCCGCGATCATAGAACCCCTTCCCGCGGCGCCGATCTCGTTGGTTTGCGACAAGCACGGCGGAAGGAATTGCTACGGGGCATTGCTGGCCGAGCATTTTCCCGAATGGCTGATCGAGGTGCGCCGCGAGGGACGCCAGCGGAGCATCTACCGGTTCGGACCGCCGGAGCGTCGCGTCGAGGCCTGTTTTTGCGTTAAGGCCGAATCCTTTTTGCCGGCCGCCTTGGCGTCGATGGCGTCGAAGTATCTTCGCGAGTTGGCGATGCAGGCTTTCAACGAGTTTTGGCGCCGCCGTGTGCCGGGGTTACAGCCGACAGCCGGTTACCCGTTGGATGCGAAGCGATTCCGTGCCGACATCGCCGAAACGCAACGGCGGTTGAACATTAGTGACCGAGTGTTGTGGCGGATGAGATGAGGGGTCAGGGATCAGGGGTCGGAAATTGGATTCTGCACGCCTCATACCGAACATCCCAGCCTTAGGCTTCTGCCCCCTGGCCCCTAACCCCTAACCCCTAACCCCTGATCCACTCATGGACCTCTACATAGTTCGTCATGCATGGGCCGGGCAGCGCGACGATTCTCGCTGGCCCGACGATGGAATGCGGCCGTTGACGGCGGAAGGCAAAGAGCGATTCGCCCGCGTGGTGAGCAAACTGGCAGGCGCCGGCATGGCGCCCGGCATCATTGCCGCCAGCCCGTTGGTCCGCTGCGTCGAGACTGCCGAAATCCTGGCGGCCGGGCTCGATGGGCCAAAGATCGTGAAACTTGACGAGTTGCGGCCGGGCAGCGATTTGCAGGGGCTCCTGAAATGGACGGTTCGGCAGGCGGCGAAGCACGAACAGATCGCCTGGGTAGGCCACGCCCCCGACGTCGACCGTCTGGCCGCCGCACTGATCGGCGATGCCAGGGCGCTGATCCATTTCGCCAAAGGGGCCGTGGCCGACGTTCGCTTCGATGCTGAGCCGGCCGTGGCAACAGGCGAGCTGCAATGGCTGGCGACGGCGAAGCTGTTGGGATGTTGAAGAGTCTCTTTTCTTATTGAAGACGGGAGCCATTCGTAGGTTATGCTTCAGCTACCCCTTTAAAGCATCCAATGCTAGCTAGGATTCTGCGTGTTCTTCGGTGTTTTCGATGGTTTTTACGGGCGTTTGCCCGATGAACGGACCGTGCGACCAAGCACCCGGGCTCAGCCAGCGACGGTAGCCACAGCAAGAACCCCATATTTCACGGCATTTCGGACTTTTGAGGCTCAGAACTGCTAGCATCGAAAGCATTAAAGGGGTAGCTAAAGCATAACCTACGACTACGACAGACAGCGCTCCGCAGGCCCTCACCCCCGGCCCCTCTCCCAAAGGGAGAGGGGAGATTTGGGGCCTACTACTTCTTCCGTTCCTTCTCCTGCCGCCACCATTGCCGAATCTTCGCATTTGCGTCCTTGCTGCCGAAGCGGTAGCCGTTGACGTTCAGATGCTTCATCAACGCTTCGTTGACGGGCAGCAAGTCGTAGGCAGCGGGCTCTTGGCCGTGACGCTTCAGCAACACCGCCGCCGCCGTGGCGCCCAACTCCGGCCCGGACGTATGGCCTTCGATCAGCAATTCCGATTGGGCGACGCGGTCGGCCAGCCAGTCATCGACGCCGGGCCAGGGGTCGCGCGCCGCGATGGAGAGCGCCGCCAAGCATTCGAGCCGGAACGGCGCCAGCAAGGTTGGCGGCAGGAAGCGGTTCTTTGCAATGGCTTCGCCCAGCCCCGGCATGGCGTCCTTGCCGCCGTCGATCGCCAGCCGCGCACAGATCATTCCGAATCGGCTCGGACGCCCTCCAAGCCGGCGGACTCCCGATTGCGACATCCCGCTGTCGTCCACCAGCAGGAAGTATCGGCCCGCGAATCGAGAAACCTCGGCCGGATCGAGCTGTTCTAGCATCAACAGTTCGGGCTCGCTTAGCTGGCGTTTGTCGGCCAAGACGTCGTCCAGCGTGCGCCGGCTAATCGCGGCCAGCCGCTTCTGCTCGTCGGCGTTGCCGCACGAGACGTAAGCCATCCGCCGCCGCGGCGTGGGCAGGCTGACCAGATGGAAGAAGGCGTTGTCCTGCCGGGGGTGCGGAAAGGCCTCGCCCACGCGATAGTCGCCCGGCACGAGCGCGTTGCCGCTGGTGCAATGTGCCCAGTGCTCGTCCACGCGGTCGAAACAAGTGGCCCGCGCCGCGCCCTCGGAGCGCGTGGGCACGCCGACTAGCAGGTGCTGTTCGCCGTATTGGCGCCGGCCGACCCAATACTCGGCAACGATTTCAGGCTTCGTCCAATCGAGCAGCGAACGGAGCTTGGCGGCCGCCTCGGCGCTCGGTTTCTGCGACAACCTCGCTGCGAGGGCCTGCTTCAACTGTGGCACGTAATCGTCGCGGGCCAGCACGTCCAATAGTTCGCACTCGGCCGCGCCGCGCGCACCGCCGGCGGCGGGCCGAACCAAATCGTCGAGCCAGCGGCCGATCTGCCGGTCGGAAACCGGCGGCAAGTCGTTGCCGGCGGTATCGCTCATCAGCCATGCCGTGCGCGCCCGCTGCCACACGACCTCCAGCCGCCGCTTGGCCTCCACGTCGAGCGAGTCGTCCGACACGCGCCGCTTCAGCCGCAGCATGATCGGGCAAATCAATTTCGGGTTGCCCAACAACCATTCCACTCGCCGCGCCGCGCCGAGACGCACGCCGTAGGAATCATCGTCCAGCCGGCGTATCAACTCGTCCAGTTCCTTAGGCGAGACGTCGGCCACGGGCGCGGTGGGGGGCGAAGGGAGCCGCCGGCTCCATCGCTCGACTTGCCGACGCACCTCGAAAGAGATGTCGCTCTGGACCAGCGTCCGCTGAAACTCCGCCGCCAGCTCCCGCCCCAGTTCCCGCTTGGCCACCAGTTTTTCCAGTTCGTCGGCCGCCTTGCGACGCACCTCGAAGCGGTCGCTGTTCAACTCCACAAGCAGTCGTGCCACTTCCCCGCGCAGCCGCTGGCTATCGTCCGCGGACGGCGTCCCCTCGGCGACGTTCGGAACGGCCAGGGGAAGCAACGACAAGAGAAGGGCAAGATGACACATACGTGGGAGGCGGCACAGAAAAACAGCGTCCAAACCTCTAGAATAACACGAATAGACAGCCCTCGACAGCCGCCAAGGGGTTATAAGGGGCGGTCCTGGCACAGGGCCAATCAAATGTTCAAATTGGGTAACGGCCTTTCGCGTAGCACGGGCATCTAGCCCCTTTTTTTCGGCCACGGGCAGAATGCCCGTGCCACGTAAATTGGAAAACTGATCGGCCCGGGGTTCTGGCAGACGGTGCTGGCGCAACAGTGTGTTGCTCTCATCGCACCCCCACAAATGGGCATGGCGCTTTCTGGCCAGCCTGCCGGAATCGGGCAAAGCCCAAAACCATTGGGTGTATATAACCCACCTGGCAGTGTTGGATCTTGGTGAAAAATGGCCGTTAAACGTGTGAGCGTCAGATTTGTGGTGGCGTCAGTTGGGGGGAGGATTCCAGAAGGAGTCCCAGCAGATGCGCTCGCTGAGGTATAGGGCACGGAGGTGGCAGACGGCATCCGAGCCTTCCTCGCCCCAACGCATCCCGCCTCCTTTGAGTCGGTTTCCCACCACTGTTTTGCAGGCCGACTCCACCGGGCCTGAACCTATCTGCCAACCGTTGCCGACATAGGTCGGATAGTCCATGTGGTGCTCGTGATTCTGGAAGTATTGCAGCGTCTTGCGATGCACTTCCCGAACCGCCGACGAGGCCGCTGCAAGTTCCATCTCTTCCAACCGCCGCCGCACCGTCTGGCCACCTTCGTGTTTCAAGCGATGACACATGTCGTCGAGCCACGTTTGTCGCGAGGCTTCGTCTTCACCATACAGCGCCTGCCCTAATTCCACCAGATACTCCTTGACATGGTAGAAATCGAGAATGCGCACTGCCTTGGGGAAAAATCGCTTGAAGAACGACTCCAAGCCCGCGCCGCCATCGCTCAGCGCGATCTGTTGATCGGCGCTGGCCCAACCCACCTCCAATGCCTCGCGGTGAAGTTGCCGTCCGAGGTCGTCGAACTCGAAAAACCCCGATAAATAGCGTACTTGACGCGGTGGCGGACGCTTGGGATCGTGCTCGCTTTGCGGGTTGTAGACCATGCCCACGTAAGCCATTCGGCCCTCGGCGCGTATGCCGCCGGGACCTTGTTGACGCACACCCGTGGCGTCGAGACTGATGTAGGCACAGCGTTGTCCGCGCGAATCGCGTTGCCACTGCCATTCCCGCGTTGGACCAAGAGATTGTCCCGCGTCGAGTTGCTGGCGAACGCGCCGGCCAGCGGCTTCCGTGGTTCGCTCGACGGTGGATTCGCTTAGTCGCAGCCCTGCCATTTTCTGCAACACCCACTCGGCGCCGTGGGCGAAGCTGCCTAACATGCCAGCCATCGCCACGATCTCTTCTGATGCGGCAGTCAGCCTGATCGGCTTCAATTGCAGGGCGCGCTCCCACGGCTTGTGACCACATCGGCAATGCCGGCAGTGATAGTAGGCCGCGTCAACGCCGATCGGCCCCATCAAGCTCACGATGGCCCGCGTCCGCCAGCCGACGAAACGTGCGTCGCCGCCGCAATCGGGGCAGACAACGCTGCTGCCTTGGTACCCCCTTTTTTTCGGTCGTTGACCGTTGCTTCCAAAGCCTGCGCCCCCATCCGCAGCACCTTGTCCCGCAAAATGAACTCGGTCTCGCCAAACAACTGGTCGTCCCGCTTACCAACCATTAACTCGGCGATTTGCCAGATCTCTCGATCCATCGCTTTCGACAAAACATCATGTACACGTTGGACTTCGGCCAATTCCTCAGGCGTGCGATCCATAGCCTTCCCCTCCTGGTTCGGCGGAAAATAGGTAAACCTCCTTGCAAAAGCAACTTAATACCGAATTTCCCACCCACAATCAAGACGCTCAAACCCGTTAAACCGTACCTGGCAGACTGCTATTGCCTGTTGCCCGAGTTTTCGGTAAAAGCACGCCGCAATCAGTCTCGACCCCCTCTTCTAGCGTTCTCTTCTCAAAGGATCGAGCCCATGATCCGAGTCTATTCACGTCTTTTCATCGTCCTGACGCTCGCAGTGGCAGCGTTCGTGCCGACGGCGGAAGCCGGCGTGCTCGATCCCAACGTGATGAAGATCGTGCTGCACACGGCCACGCCCCAGGAGGGCGGTTTCATCGATTACGTGGTGGCCCGAGTCGACAATGGCACTCTTCCGTTGGATCTGGTGCAGAGCACGTTCCTCTGGGCGCGAAAGAAACCTCGCAAGAAGTTTTTCTACTTCAAGCAGGGCTTGATTCTTCGGGCGGCGGCTCAGGGGATCAAACTGTAAGAGGCGGTTCTTCGTTGGTGCGGCTGTCTCGCGCGACGCTGTTTCTATCCAAACAACAGCCCCGCGTAGCCGACGACTCCGCGATCGGAAATGCCGCCGGCGTCGGCGCTGGTGGTGTGGCCGACGGATTCGCAGCGATTCAGACAGCCCAGCCACCGCAGCGCTTCCATTGCGATAACGCACGGCGCCATGCCGCACATGCTGATGTGGTTCCGCCGCACCGTCTCATAAACGACTTCGGGATCGCGCGTGGCGATGGCGTTCAGGGCGAGGCCGTCGAGCCGTTGCGTCGTGGGAATGTCGGCGTAATGGTTCATGTCGCTGGAAACCACCAGCAGCGGCCGTTGCGGCATGTCGCGGAGCACGACCGACATCGCCACGCCGAACCGCAGCAACTCGGGCAGCGGACTGTCACCGACCGTAATGCCCACCACGCGAAGCCGCGGGGCCACCCGCGCCAGGATCGGCAACTGCACCTCGATGGCGTGTTCCCC
Source organism: uncultured Planctomycetia bacterium (assembly GCA_963719005.1). Taxonomy (GTDB): domain Bacteria; phylum Planctomycetota; class Planctomycetia; order Pirellulales; family Thermoguttaceae. The sequence goes on along the minus strand of CAVRAR010000002.1, from coordinate 266,003 downwards.
GCTATGGGCCTCCGCGTCGAGTTCCAGCCCCTCGACGCCGTCGGCCAGCCGTGCGGCCAGATCAGGGTCGGAGGGCAACTCGCCGCCCGGGAAGAGCCACCGCCGATGCGGAGCCACCGCCCAGCGTGCACCACGTCCATGATGGTTTGGGCAGAGAATGATTGCGCAATCGGGAATGGCGATTCGGCTGAAGACGGCCGCGGCAAGCTTGCCCGAATAAACCCAGCCGGCGTGCGGCGTTACCGCGCCCGCCCACGGCTGTGGCGTGGACGCAGGAAGCGATGCAAAGAGATCGTCCAGTTCGGCCTGCACTTTGCGCGGAGTGCCGGGATAGAACTTGCCGGCGACGGCCGGCTGCCGCACGTCGTCCTCGCCGCCCGGCGGACATACGTCGGCCATCCGGCCCTCAATCGCCTGCCCCTCGAACACCATCAGCGAAGTGTCGTCGCGCTTCCAAGCGTCGGTGGGCAGTCCCGCCTTGACGCAGACCTGCTGCAAGAACGTTTTCGCATCGAATCCGTGATCGACCGCCACGCCCGGCAGCAGTAATCCGCGGTTGTAACCGCGCTCGATCAGCAGGCCGTGCTTGCCGATCACCACCGCGCCGACGCGATCTTCGCCGCGGGCGGTCACCGGCTCCGGCCCCCAGAGGATCCACACGTCAACGTCGAGATGGGCCAACTCGGAGCGTGCGATGGGCGGAAAACGCGGGTCGTCGGTCGCCGCGCGGTCGGCCGCATGATCCAACGCATCGCCGAGCGACACCGCCGGCCCCAGATGCCCGCAACACGAGCGGAGCCGCCCTTCGCGCTTCAGCGTCACAAATGCGCCGTAGACGTGCGTCTTTGCGATGTCGCCCAGCAGGTGGCCGGTCGATTCCGCCCGTTCGCGCCGCACAGTCGCCGTCACTCGCCGGCACGCCGCCAGCAGCACGGCCGCCTCTTGTTCCTTGGTGAACTCCGGCCGCGCGGCAGCGTTGGGCATGTCCGACGATTGGGGCGACGAACTATCCATAACAAGCTCCTTGCTTCAGTCTTGAATCCTCACCGGCATCCGCCGGCCGCCCCAGGTTCCGGCCGCATCGTCGAATCGACCGGCGATCGGCGTCTGGCAGTGAACGCAGCGGCTGCCCTTGATCTCGAACGTGGAAATCGTGTAACCATCGCGGCGGATCACCGCACGGCCGCAGCCGGGGCAGTAGGAGTGCTGATGCTCGGGGTCGTAGACGTTGCCCGTGTAAACGTAGTGCAAGCCGGCGGCTCGGGCGATGTCGTGGGCCTGCTGGAGAACGAGCGGCGACGTTGGCCCGCGGTCGGTCAGTTTGTGATCGGGATGAAACGCCGAAAAATGCAGCGGCACGTCGGGCCGCAGTTCCGTCGCAATCCAGCGGCACATCCGTTCGATCTCGGCCGGCGAATCGTTGGCCCCGGGAATGATCAGGTTCGTAATCTCCACCCACGTCTGACTCTCATGGATCAGCCAGCGGAGCGTATCGAGCACCGGCTGCAACCGGCCGGCGCAATAGTCGCGATAGAACTCGTCGGTGAAGCCCTTGAGGTCGACGTTGGCGGCGTCCATCGGCTCATAGAACGCCGGCCGGGCGGCGTCGGTAATGTAGCCGGACGTGACCGCGACCGTTTTCACGCCCACGGCATGACACGCCTTCGCCGTGTCGATGGCGTATTCCGCCCAGATGATCGGGTCGTTGTAGGTGAAGGCGACGCTGCGGCAGCCGAGCCGGTGGGCAGCGTCGGCGATGGCCTCGGGCAATGCACGTTCGCAGGCCGCCTCGACGTCACGGCTGCGCGACATGGTCCAGTTCTGGCAGAACTTGCAGCCCAGGTTGCAGCCCGGCGTGCCGAACGAAAGCACCGGCGTGCCCGGATAGAACTGGTTCAGCGGTTTTTTTTCGATCGGATCGACGCAAACTCCGGTGCTGCGTCCGTAGGTAGTCGAAACGACGCGGCCATCACGGTTTTCGCGCACGAAGCAGAACCCCCGCTCGCCCGACCGGAGTGCGCAGTGCCGCGGGCAAAGATCGCAAATCAATCGCGTGCCGTCATTGGATTCGTGCCACCACATTCGGACGCCTCATTCAACGCGACGAAATTTCTGAACGTTGCTCTTTGCAAGCGCCGCCACTTGTTCAAACGCTGCGTCGCTAGCGAAGCCGCGACGCGGGAGATAGTGAAGGAGCCGGTTTAGTGTGTAAAACATGATTCCCGAAGGCGTGGTTACAACCCTGACGAACGCCTTCCAGTTTAATTCGGAACGTACAATAGAATTCCGAACGAGGATCTTGTCGGCCGCAATTTCCCACTCAATTTCCATGTTTTTGTCTGGCCGCTTGGCGAACCACCATCGAACCAGGCAGCGAAGCATCCGTAGCCGCAACAGCCAAAGAAGACCCAACGATGGGCAGATCATGAACTCGGCCGAGAAATTGCCTTGGCTGTAGGCAACAATGCCGGCAACAATGCTCAGAACAGCTACGCCGTAAATGGCAGCATTAAACGCGGCACGGAAGGCGGGACGCCAGGATTGCCGCCAATTCCAGCAGTATGCCTCATACAGATCGTCGGCTGTCCAGCAAAACTTGACGCTGACCGGGGGCTCCATGAGTTATTTTCCTGCCAATCGCCAGTCCTTAGTCTGTCCGTTCTTGATGTGTTTCGCGGCATTCCCCACGTCTTAAAGTAACCCCGGGATCTTGAGCAGTTCAGCGGTGGCGTCTCGGCTGGCGGCGGTATCGAGATAGTCGAGGAACTCCGCGGCGACCCGCACCTTGGCCGGCGGCAGGGAATCCAATCGTTCCTTGGCGCGTTTCCGCAGTTCAGCGGTGGTCATGCTCGGCTCCCGGGGGCCGTTCACCTCAATACGTTTACTATACCACTTTTCTCGTCCCCGTTGGATCATGCCGGAGAGGCATATCGAGAAGCCAGTTTCTTTCCCAGTCGCCGGGCCTTCCTTCGGGCACAGGCGCCGATGTCCGCTTTCTGCTCACCGGCGGCCAGACCGATGAAAAGGACATCCACCGTCTTCGCACCCAACAGTTTGGCGCAGCCCTTCATCAGGCTGACCATCCGCGTCGTCAGCCGGGCTAATAGTGACGGGGCTGCCGACGAACCGACGACCACCGCCCGCTTCGTCTTCTGCCGCTTCCGTATCTTCGGCCCCGCCTTTCCCCACGGCCAATAGGCGTAGCAGATCAGCCGCTCGATGAAGCGTTTCATCACGGCCGTGACCGTGTAGAAGTTCATCGGCGAGGCCAACACGATCGAGTCGGAGCGTTCGATCTCGTCGAGCAGTTCCTTGATGTCGTCCTGCAACAGACACTGCCCGCGGCTGTCGCCTTCCTGTTGCGTGCAGACGCGGCAGTTGGTGCAGAACTCGATGTTGCGGTCGATAAGGTAGATTTTCTTCGTTTCCGCGCCGGCTTCCCGCGCAGAGGCGAGGATTTCCTCGACCGCCGAGTCGATGACGCCGGTTTTGCGGTAGGTGCCGAGGATAGCTGTAATTTTTGTGGGGGTGTTCATTGCTTATTGAGAATTCTCTCGTATTCGTCATGACCACCGATCCAAACCCAGATAAGATCATTGCCGTCTTCAACAGCCAAGGCACGGTGCGCGAGGCCGACTCGAACCGACCAGAACCCACCGACCTTCTTTAATTGAAGTGACGGGTGTTTTGGATTGTCCTTCAGCAGTTGGAAGTTCTTGTCGGCCAACGTCTGAACATCCTTCGGCAAACTCCAATACCTCCGCCAAAATCGGTCGGTGGTCCGATGCATCAGAGATCCTTCAGTTGGTTGTTCCTCTTCGCTTGCGCCGCTTCTTCAAGCAGGAAGTCCAATTTCCCACTCTTGGCGTCGGCTTCAATCTCTCGATCCCATTTCTCCCAATCGTGTTCAAGAAACCATCGCCTGAGTTGAGAATAATCCTCTTCCGGAAGCGAGGTGATTGCCATTTCGAGTTCTTCGATCTTAGTCATCTTCTTTGCTCCCTTGGACGGTGCCGTTACGCCGCGGTGATGGCCCGAGAATCCACTTCTACAATCCAAGATACCACGATTGGTAAGTGGCGTGAAGCCGGAAAGCTAGCGGGGTCATCGGCGACGGGAGTCGCGTCCTACAACCTGTTTGCGTCCAACCCCGCCAGCAAACCCATAATCATCTCCTCCGTATGCCCGGCGGTCAAGCTGATCCGCAAACAGGCCTCGCCCTCGGGCACGGTCGGCGGGCGAATTGCCGGAACAAACAGGCCTTGCTCCCGCAGTTTCAATGATAGGTTCACCGCACGCTCGGGATCGCCGACGATGATCGGAATGATCTGACTTGCCGACGAGCCGGTGTTCCAACCTCGGGCGGCAAGCTCGGCTCGCAACGCTTCGGCTCGGGCCAGGAGCGACTGGCGCCGCTGCGGCTCTTGCTCGACAATGTCAAGAGCGGCAATGGCGGCGGCCGACGTGGCGGCGGGAGCCGCAGTGGAAAAAACGTACGGCCGGGCGCGATTCACCAGCCACTCGACAAGCGCCCGGCTGCTGGCGACGAACCCGCCCACGCATCCGAGCGCCTTGCTCAGGGTTCCGATCCGCACGTGAACGCGGTCATCAACACTGGCAGATGATCGTTCGCCGGGTGCGACGCAACGGAAGGGGACGGCGGAGGTTGGCGGGAGATCGCCCGGCAAATCGGCAGGATTTTTCCGAGCGCCGAGGGGGACATTCCCATTTTCGCTGAGACGAAAATTGGGACAGTCCCCTTGGTACTCGGCCACCCCGCGGCCATGCCGGCCGAAAACGCCGGTGGCATGGGCTTCGTCGACCAGGAGCATCGCGTCGAACGCTTCCGCCAAATCGGCCAATTGCCCCAGCGGCGCCAAGTCGCCGTCCATGCTGAAGAGGCTGTCGGTCACGATCAACCGCCGGCGATATTTCTTCGATTGTGCGAGCAACGACGCCAATCGCTCGCAATCGCGGTGCGGATAGACGCGGACGTCGGCCCGCGACAGGCGGCAGCCGTCGAACAAGCTGGCGTGATTCTTGCGATCGCAGTAGACCGCGTCGCCGGCGCCGACCAATGCGGCAATCGTGCCGGCGTTGGCGGCGAATCCCGAGGTAAACAGCAGTGCCGCTTCCGTCCGCTCGAAGGCGGCCAATCGCTGCTCCAATTGGCGATGCAGTGCGGCGCGTCCGCTCACCAGCGGGCTGGCCCCGCTGCCCCAGCCTTCGCGGGCGACGGCCTCGGCGACCGCGCGGGCCAGACGCGGATCGGCGGCCAGGGCAAGATAATCGTTCGAGCCGAAGTTGACCAGTTCGCGGCCGTCGATCGACAGCCGGACGGATTGCGCCCCGTCGCGAGTTACCGGCCGACGCCGCAAGTGTTGCCGCTCCAACGCGAGCAGTTCGTCGTCGATCCATGACAAGGGATTGTGCGGCATTGTCGAAGAGTAATTCTTGCGAGTTGGACGAAGAGATGCGTGGTTGCGAAGCTGCGAGCGGCTCACGGGTGCTTCCCCCCGCGACCGCAGTCGCGGGGCGTTGCGACAATTCCCAATCCCTGACCCCTGACCTCTAATCCCTCCCCACTTCCCGCACCAGCACGCGGCTGCCGCGGACCTCGACGACTTCGATCGCCGCGCCGCGATCGATCACTTCGCCGTCGGCGATGACGTTGACCAACAAGTCGTCGAATCGGGCCTTACCGCAAGGGGTTAGTTGCGTGGTCGTTGTCCCCCGCGTTCCCACGAGGTCGTGGAAGTTCACCAGAGCCTCGCGGCGGCGGATGATTTCGGCCTCTTCGCCCACCGGCGGTTCGAGCATGAAGTTGCCGAGCAGGCGCGAGCGGGGCAGGTGACTGCGCAGCAGCACGGCCATCACAATCATGCCGAAGCAGGCGGCGGCCACCGTCAACAGCGACGTGAGCAGCTCGTCGCGCTGAAAATCGTTTTGCGGAATGAACGACTTCGAGGTCTGACTGGCCAGCACGATCGAGGCCAGCACCATGATCCCGCCGCCGAGGCCGAACACGACAAAGCCGGGAAGGACGAAGATTTCCAGCAAGCAGGCAACTGACGCCGGCCACGAACAACAGGGCCTCGAGCCAGCCGGCCGTGTGGCCAAGAAAGCGGCTCCAAAAGAAGAGCAGGAAGCAGACCAGGGCGACGAAGGCCCCGATGCCGATGCCCGGCGCGTGCAATTCAAAGTACAGCGCCGAGCCGCCGATGATCAACAGCAGCACGGCCATGCCCGGCGATGCCAGCGCGTCGATCAACACCGACGCCCAACCCGGCTCGACCAATGTCGGATCCTTTTCCAGCCCGTAGCATTGTTTGAATTGGGCGAAATTGTTGACGACGTAGTTGGCCAGGTGGTACTCTTCCGCCCTGGTTCCATCGACTTGCAGGGCTTGTCGCGCCTGGTGACGGGCTCGTCCATTTTCCACTTGGCCGGCTCCGCCTGTTCGTTGCGCTCTTCGTTGCAGAAGTATTCGACGTCGCCCGCGCGCGTGGCGCGATAGACGTCGAGATGGGAATCGATCATCGCCGCCATCAACGACCACGATCGTCCCTTGCGGGGCGCCAACTCGCGGATCACGCGAACCACGTCCTTGACCTCGTCGGGGCTAAGCTCGTGCGCCCCCGACCCGCCGAGCACCGTGCGCGGATGCACCACCAACTGGTCGCAGGCCAGCGCGATGATGGCGGCGTCGGAGCGGGCCTCGCTGGGGACGTAGGCGACCGTGCGCACCTTGCTCGGGTCGAGGTCGCCCAAGAAGTTTGCCAACTGCAGGGCGTCAGCCACCGATCCGCCAGGGCTGTCGATCCAGAGGCAGATGAAGTTGACTTGTTCCTGCCGAATCTGCTCCTCGATCATGTGTTGCGCCGTTGCGGACGGTATCGGCCAGCAGCGGTCCCTTCAGATCGACGCGGACCGCCTTCCATTCTTCATCGAGCGAAGGGTCGTCCTCGATGGCCGTGGAGGGCAATTGCAGGGCCCTGGCCACGTCGCGGCGGTCGGCGGCCAGGTAGCCGACGAAGCCCCATCGCCTGGCCTCGGCGCCGGAGAACTGCCCTTGCTCGCCTGCCCGCTTCACCACGATCGGCGGCTCGGTGGAATGCTTCTTCTTCAGCTCCGCCAGTTCCTCCGGCGTCACGTACCTCAGGTCGCGTTCGTCCGTTTTGACCTGCAAGACCTCTAGCGACGGATCGAGCATTCCGAGCGCGATGACCACGGGTACCGTCCATCGCCGGCTGGCAATCTCGGAATAGACGCTTCGCATGGTGGGTGGAATGGTCTTTTCGTCGATTCCCGCCGCGCCGATCGTGGCATCCTTGGCCATGATGATCTCTTGGCAGGCGATGACCGGCAGCACGGCGTGGCCTACAACCGAGTCGGGCAGATACGCCACCGTGGTCACGCCGTTGAGCTCGTCGCTGGAAAGGAAGCGGGCCAAGCCGTAGCACTGGACGAAATCGCTCCCCCGCGCGGCGTCCTGTTGTCCCTTCGGGCCGCGGAACTCGAAAACCAACACCAGGCGGGCGTTGCCTTTTTTCGCCTTCTCGATCGCTCGGCCGACCACTCGGCGGACGTGCGTGACGGTCTGATCGGCAATCGGCAGCCCGACCTCGATGAAACGGCCGATCTGCCTGGGCATCTTCGGCTCGTCGTCGGCCAGTGCCGGAGCGGAAATCGCGCAAAACGCCGCGACAAGCAAGGCGCACGCCATCGCCCACACGTTGCTTGCAGTCAGCAACCGCGCACCGCAACGAGAAACGCCGGCTGGCGTCGTCTGTTTCATAGCGTGTCTTCCTCCCCTCCATTATAAGCCAGCAGCCAAAGCGGTCAATTCGGGGGGAAGGCAGACCGATCGAATCAACCAGTGCCGCCGTAGCGGTTGAACCAGGCGCGATCGGAGAACGGGAACCTGTCCCGCTGCACGCCGGGCTCGACCGGCACGCCGATGGGCAACACGATGCGGACCTGGCGCTCCGGGGGAACGCCCAGCAGCCGCCCGAGGCGAATGGCGCGGTTCTCCGCCCGCACAACGCCGTCGAGCCACACGCTGGCGTAACCCAACGCGGTGATCGCCAGCAGCACGTTCTCGACCGCCGCCGCACAATCTTCGGCCGCAAAGGAAAGGTTGCTGTACACCGGCCGCGGGTCGGCTACGCAGACGATCATGGCCTTGGCCGTCAGGCAGAACGGCTTATCGAGAATCTCGGCGACCTGACGGACGAGTTGCGCGTCGTCGACGATCACGAACGACACGACCTGCGCGTTGCAGGCCGACGGCGCTTGAATGCCTGCCTGAACAATTTTCTCCAAGTCCGCCGGCGGCACGGGCGAATCGGCGAAATCGCCGCGGTAACTGTAACGCTTGGCGATGGCATCGAATAGGTCCATGATTACGCGATTCCCAGGGTGAAGAGCACGTGGTTCTCGACTTCCGTTAGCGTTGCTGGATGAACTGATCCCAATTTCCGATACAAACGAGTCTTATCCAGCACTCGCATTTGATGGCAGAGCGCCACGGAATCACTTGCCAATCCTCCGTCGCCGCGAGAAACCCGCACACACGAAGGCAACGCCGTGCGCCGCAAGTTCGTCGTCAAAGGAATGTCAAGGTACGTATTCGTGTGCGTGTTGATAATATCGTTCTGAAGTACCAATACGGGGCGAGAACCTGCCTGCTCAGAACCACGGATGGGATCCAAGTCTGCCAGCCAAATTTCGCCGCGGACGGGTGTCATAGCGAGTCCTCTCTGGCAAGCCCCGCGGCATAATCCGCCATTCCCGCTTCGGCCAGTTTGTGATCTTCCTCCGCCGCTTCTGCATACAATGCGGACAGTTGACTTGCGTCAATCGCAGGCATCGCGTGAGAACGAGCCCGGAATTTCAAATAGGCAAGGTAATTGGCCACTTCCGCCAATTCCGCTTCATCCAATGACTGAAGCTTCTGACTCACATACTCTCGAACAGTCATGGTGCTTTCTCCAACGCATGGGCCGTCTTTACTTCTTCTCTCCCGGTTTGCAGTAGGAAAGCGCCAGCAGGGCGTAGCCGGTCACCAGGGCGGGCTCGCCCTCCATCCAACGCTTGTCGCTGTTGATCCACGAGCCGTCGGGACGCTGGCGTTTGACCAACTCGGCCGTCAACTCGCGGCGCCAGTCGTGCTTCTTGCCGTCGGCGTCGGTCAATTCCTTGATGCCGGCGGCGTCGAGCGACTTGGCCGCCGTCTGGTAGTAATAATACAGGCCGGAACTGCCCATGCCGGGGTTGGTCGTCAGATCGTAGTGCATCTGGATCCACTTGGTCGCGGCCTTGACCCGCGGATCGTCGGGCCCGACGCCGGCGTAGATCATGCTCTTCAGGCCGGCGTAGGTCATCGAGCCGTAGCTGCGCAGTCCGCCGTTGGGGGTTTTTCCGGCCTCGCTGACGCCACCCGCGGCGGGCGTGTAGTAGAAGCCGCCGTCGGGGTTCTTCGCCGGGAAAGGCAGCGTGTTGTCGGCGCTCTCCAGGTTTTGGCAACGGGAGACGAAGATCAGGGCCTTTTTCATGGCCTCGTCGTTCGGCCCCGCGCCCGCCGCCTTCAAGGCATCGACCAGAAACTGCGTGTTCGACAGGTCGGGGCGCTTGTGCTTGCCGTAGCCGGCGCCGCCATACTCGGGGTTCGACTTGTCCTGCCCTTGCGCCTCGGTCCATTGATTCGCTTTGAGAAACTTTTCGGCATTCTTGATGAGCTTATTGTAGCGTCCGCCGCGATTCGCTTCGACAAAGCACATCAGAGCCAGCGACGTTTCGTAGTTGCGGTACATGCTGTTTTTCAGCGAGACCGCGCCGTCGGGCTGCACGAAGCCTTCCAGATACTTCAGGCTCTTGGCCACCAGCGGATCGTCGGGTGAGCGGCCGTTGCGCAAAATCGCGGCCGTGACCACCGCCGTCACCCCGGGCCCGGCATGAGCCGCGAAGGAGCCGTCCGACCCCTGCGCGTTGCGCAGAAAATCGATCGCGCGATCCGTCGATTTGGAATAGCCGTCGGCGGTCGAAACCGGCTTGTCGGCCGCAAGAGCGACGCCCGTCAACAGAAGAACCAGCATGCTACCGCACATGAAAAATCGCCGAGCCATTTTCAATCTCCTTTACGATACGACAGCCAGTATTTCGTCCTCGCTCATGATCAGGAGTTCTTCGCCGTTGACATCGACTTCGGCGCCGGCATAGCTGTTGAAGAGCACGCGGTCCCCCTCTTGGACCTGATGGCGGACGCGGCTTCCGTCGGGAAGCAGGCGGCCGTCGCCGACCGACAACACGCGGCCCTGCCGAGGCTTCTCCCGAGCGGCGTCGGGCAATACGATGCCGCCGGCCGTCTTCTCCTCGGCCGCCAGCCGCTTGACAACCACGTTGGCCCCGATGGGCACGACTTTCATGAGCGATTGGTCCTTTCAAACATTCCGCCGAGACATAGTATTCTTGCACGCTATTTCCCGCTGTGCAAGAGGCCCACCATGCGGCGGGGCAACGCTTAGACGCCGCAACAGAATCGATTGACCAATCGTCGTAGGGCGGATTTCAATCCGCCCCGTATTTGCTAGGCGGACTAAAGTCCGCCCTACGATTAAATGCGCAAGTTATTCCGTTACGGCCGCTTACGGGTCGATCCGCGTCCCCAGCACTTCCAGAAACTTCCGAATCCATTCGGGGTGCGCCGGCCAGGCAGCGGCCGTGACCAGCGGGCCGTCGGCCACGGCGTTCGTGTAGGTTGCGTTCGCCTCGATCCAGCGCCCGCCCGCCCGAACCACCTCGGGCTTCACCGCCGGATACGCCATGCAACACTTGCCGTCGATCACTCCGGCGGCGGCCAAGATTTGCGGGCCGTGACAAAGCGACGCGATCGGCTTGCCCGTCAGCGCGAAATGCCGCACGATTTGCAGCACGCGGTCGTTCAGCCGCAGATACTCCGGCGCCCTGCCGCCGGGAATCAGCAGGGCATCGTACTCGGCCGGATCGACGGCGTCGAAGTCGGCGGTCAGCGCGAAGTTGTGGCCCGGCTTCTCGCTGTAGGTCTGGTCGCCCTCGAAGTCGTGGATGGCCGTGCGAACCGTCTGGCCCGCCCGCTTGTCGGGACAGACCGCGTTGACGCGATGTCCGACCATCAGAAGCATCTGGAACGGGACCATCGCCTCGTAGTCCTCGACGAAGTCGCCGACCAGCATCAGGATTCGTTTGCTTGCCATAATTCAATTCACAGGGGATAGGCGAGAACAGTGTGTTCGGTGGGACAGACATTCTCGTCTGCCAAGCATGCTCTTTTCCTCCAGGCAGACAAGAATGTCTGCCCCACCCGCTCAAGACATTTGGTCTATTCCTCTTCTTCCCCCTTGAGGCCTTTCGACTCGTACTGTTCGGGCCTGGCGCGCTCGCGGCGGTTGCTCGATCGGCAGACAAACAGCATTCCCAATGCGATCCCGAAAATCACGAGGAAATACGCCAGCACGTAGACTTCGCTGTTGATGGCCTGGCCTTGTATTGGCTTGGCCGGCGGTTGAGCCGAGGCGGCGCCGTAGATGGTCAGCCATCCGATCAAAGCAAGAACAGAGATTCGTCCTGCCCGCCACATTTGTCGCACCGATGTCATTATTGCACTCCCATCGTGAGGATATATCCATTCTACCGACAAATCGCCGCCGACGGAAGTTGCCCGGGGTTGCTCCCCTCTCCCTTTGGGAGAGGGGTCTTCCGCACCTATTTCCCAATGCAGTAAAGCGTCTTCCTCGCGCGGATGTAAATCCACCCGTCGGAGATTGCCAGCGACGCCAGCGTGTCGGCGTCCAACTGGTTCTCGGCCAGCCGGTTCAGCCGGGGCGAGGCGGCCATCACGGTCGTAAGCCCCTTGGTGTTGAGGAAGTAGATGCGTCCGTCGGCGGCCACCGGCGAGGCCCGATATTCGCCCTTGAGCCGCTCTTTCCATTGCAGTCGGCCGTTGTTGCTGTCGAGGCAGCGGGCGATTCCGTCGTTGGTGACAAAGAACAGCGACCTGCCCGAGACCACCGGTGTGGAGCAGTCGGGCGTGCCCTGGCCGAAATGCCAAACCACGTCCTCGCGCGTCCGCCGACCATCGCCGCGCGGCCGAACCGCCAACATCGGCTGCCGCATCCCTTGCGTTGCGAAGATCATCCCATTGCCCGCCACCGGGCCGGTGATCGTGCGATCGCCGATCAGGCCGGGCAACTGCCAGCAGACCTTGCCGGTGGCCGGCTCGTAGGCGTCGAGCATCAGCCCGCCCAGCACGACCAGCTCGAGCCGGTCGCCGTTGTGCCAGAGGATCGGCGTCGTGTACGAATCGCAGCTTTCGTGCATGGCCGACGTCATCCGCATCATCTTCCAACGTTCGTTGCCGTTGCGAACGTCATGGGCGACCACGTAGCTCGGCGAGGGCTTGCCCGGCAGGTCGGCGCACGAGTCTTGAATGCAGATCGAGATCACGAGATCGCCGCAGAGCACGGGGCTGTTGGCGTGGCCCCACCAGACCGTATAGTCGCCGTATTCCTTCTGCAGATTGTGATGCCAGAGCCGGTTGCCGTCGAAATCGTAGGCCGCCAGATCGCCGTTGCCGAAATGCACGACGACGCGGCGGCCGTCGGTCAGCGGCGAAGGGCTGGCGAAGTTGTGCGACGGCTCGAAGAACTGATGCCGCCGCTTGTCGCCCGATTTGCCTTGCAGCGGTTGATGCGGGCAGGCCCCCGCGCCGACCTGGCGGGTCCATTCGATCGTGGCCCGTCTTCTTGTCGATCTTCAACAGCAGGAGCTTATCGTTGTTGACGTGCGCGGTGAGGAAAATGCTGTCTTCCCAGACGGCGGGCGTGTTGTTGCCCCACTCGGGCAGCGGAGTTTTCCAACGGATGCGCAGCGACTCGTTCCAAACGATGGGCAGATCGGTTTCGCGGCACGTGCCGTCGCCGTCCGGACCGCGCCACTGCGGCCAATTGTCGGCCCGCGCCGCCAACGCGCCGGCGACAAGCACACACACGGCGAACAGTAGCGCAAGGAGTTTACGTGCCATCGGGAGAGTCATATTGCAAGAGTCATGTTGCAAGAAAGCCAAACGCCCCGCGACTGCGGTCGCGGGGGACAGTGGGGGGCGAGAAATACCGCGATTCCCCCCGCGACCCCAGTCGCGGGGCGTTTCACCGACACGATATTGCTTCACTTTCGTCCATTATACTTCACTGTCGGCTTCGCAATCAACAACGCCATTTCCAACGCCTGCTCGTAGTTCAGACGCGGGTCCACGTCGCTGCGATAGGCCCGGCCCAGGTCCGATTCGCTCAGCCCGCGGGCGCCGCCGATGCACTCGGTGACGTCCTCGCCGGTCAACTCGAAATGCACTCCGCCGAGCAACGAGCCCAGCCGCCGGTGAATCTCGAACGCCGCGCTCAACTCGCCGAGAATATCGTCGAAGTCGCGGGTCTTCACGCCGCTTTGCGTCGTCAGCGTGTTGCCGTGCATCGGGTCGCAACACCAGAGCACCGTTTGCCCGCGACGCCGCACCGCTTCGACCAACGGCGGCAAGCACTCTTCGATCCGGCCGACGCCGAAGCGATGGATCAACGTCAGCCGGCCCGGCTCGTTGTCGGGATTCAGAATGTCGACCAGATCGGTCAGTTGCTCGGGCGTCAGCGTGGGGCCGACCTTCAGCCCGATCGGATTGGCGATGCCGCGGAAGTATTCGACGTGGGCCCCGTCCGCCGCCCGGGTGCGATCGCCGAGCCAAGGGAAATGCGTGGTGAGGTTGTACCACTTGCCGCCTGCCGGGGCCTGCCGGGTTTGCGCCTGCTCGTAGTCGAGGTGCAGCCCTTCGTGGCTGGCGAAGAACTCGACGCGGTTCAGTTCGCCCAACGACGTGCCCGCCACCGTCTCCATGAAGCGGATGGCATTGCCGACCGATTCGACGATCGCCAGGTAGTCGCGCGACTGCGCGGCGTGTTGCACGAAGTCGATGTCCCACAGCTCGGGGTGGCGCAAATCGGCGAAGCCGCCGTCGACCAGGCCGCGAATGTAGTTCAACGTCATCGCCGCGTGTTCGTAGCCGCGCAGCAGCAGCCGCGGGTCGGGCCTGCGGGCTTCGGCGGTGAATGCAGGGCGATTCACCAGATCGCCTCGATAGCTGGGCAACGTCACGCCGTCGCGGGTTTCGCTGGCGGCGGAGCGGGGCTTGGCATACTGCCCGGCGAATCGCCCCACGCGAATCACCCGCTGATTTCGCCCGAAGACGAGGATCAGGCTCATCTTCAGCAGGATCTTCAGCTTGCCGGCGATTGTCTCCGGCCGGCAATCGTCGAATCGTTCGCCGCAGTCGCCGCCTTGCAGCAGGAATCGCCGGCCCTGCTGCGCCTCGGCCAGTTGCGACTTGAGCGACTCGACTTCCCAACTTGTCACCAGCGGCGGCAATTCGGCCAACTCGGCCAGCGTCTGCCGCAGCAAAGCGCGATCGGGATACTCGACGCCCTGCGCCAGCGGTTTTGTTTGCCAGGAATTGGGAGACCAGCTCATCTTATGCGGATGAAAGGGGAACAATGTGATGCCCCCAACCTATTCAAACTGAAGTTGGGCTTCTCGACTCCGCATGATCTCCACGCGCATACCGTGAAAACCTTCTTTCTCAAGAACGTCGATACCGTCCTTAAAAATTCTGCCGGCTAGTTCCCCGAGCTCTTCCCGCCCGCACTTTGCAAGATCATAAGCCATGAGAACCGGCAATTTCATTTTGCGAGGAGCAGCACCGTGCTCCTGAAAGAATTCAGCTTCCTTATCGATGATCTGGTTGAGCGCATCGCGTCCGGTTGACATGGTACATACTCCCGTAGGCCCTTTAACAAAATAGACTTCTTCGGCGGCAATTCCGCCGAACTGTTCCACGCGGATTCTGAACGGAATTTTGGGTGGGCGGCCTTCGTAGGCGGCCAATGCTGCATTTACCAGTGGCGTACCCATCCGAAGGAGCCTGACCTGAAACGGGTCAAAGTCTGGATTCTGCATTTCTCCCGCAATCCGAAGCACCTCGCCATACGCAACATCGTAGTTACTGTTGCTGAATCGCTCGGAGGCAACATAGAGGGCCCATCGACCGTCGTCGCTTGTCTTCAGCCAAAAAGCCACGACCACCGGTACGTAGGCGTCAAACTTCCGGAGGAATTCGTCTCCCGCGTCAACTTGCTCTCTTACCAGTGAGCCCTGATCCATTGCATCACTCCGTTAAGGGGATCGGTAATGGCATCGAATAGCTCCTGCGCTTCCAACGGCATCTTCATCTTATAACGAGTTTGCTCGTTCCAATCTTTGACGATCAGCCAGTTCTTTCCCAAGATAGGATTAGCCTTTGAATCAGAATCCCGGGCATTCTGGAGATCGGCAAGCTCCAGCAACTTGCCGATATCATGGCTCCAGCAGTTCTCGGAGTACTTTTTATTTCCCTGGTCAAAGATAACCTCCGGAGTGACGCCGAGGCGTGCCAGAATGCAGGATTTCAATCCACACTCGAGCGCATATCCGGCCAAGTAGTAAGCTGAGGGCCATTGATGCGCCGCAAGGAGCGCCCCGGCCGCGAGCAATTTGTCTTCAGCGATTTGCTGCCAATCTGCCCGGTTCACAACGGTTGTTCCTCGGCTTCTAACTCGCTACCATTTGCAATTTTAGCCCTCGGGCGCCAGTAGGGCAAGGCGTGCTGCGAAGATCCCCGTCGGGGCGCGGTAACCGCTCATGCCACGCCAAAACATCCATCCTCCTGTAAACGACTACGGCCTCGTTACTATTGGCACGGGCATGTTCGTCGGCTTGTCGTCGAGCCCATCCTTCCAAATCAGCGGGGCCAAGTACACGCCCCCTTCTCCCCAACCGCAGCGGCTGACGTACCATTTCCCGTCCAGATTGCGCACCACTTCCGCCGCGTGCGAGGCGATGTGCCCTACCCGGTCTTCGATGCGCCAATGGAAGGGATCGTTGCTGCGGAAGACGTCGGTGCCGTTGTAGACGCCCTTGCGTCCGTCGCGGGGACCGGTGAACAGATACCAGGAGTCGCCGCGTCGCACGACGAAGGGGGACTCCGTCGGCCCGCCCCATTTGCCCGTGCTCGGGTCGGTGAAGACGACCCTCCGCTTCCCCCAATGAACCAGATCGTCGCTGGCGACGCAGGCGACGACGTGGTTGCCGCCGTCGGGTTTGCTGGTGGCCGTGTAGTACATGACCCATTGGTTGCCGACGCGGGTAACGTACGGGTCTCGGGCGTCGAAGCCGTCGACGACCATCGGATTCTCCTTCCGCCGGCTCCACTTGCGCAGGTCTTTCGAGGTTGCCAGATGAATCTTGTATTTCGTGTGGTCTTCGTCGCCGGCGCAATAGAACATGTAGTAAAGACCGTTGTGCTCGATGACGTGGGGCGCCCACAGATGGATTTCGTTCCACAACTTCGCGGCGACGTTCAGGGCGAACGGCTGCTTATCCCACTGCTGCTGAAGCAGCGTCTTCGCCGTGGCATGGGCAAAGTGGACTTCGTGCATCGGATCGGCGGGCTCTCGGTGCGTGATGCCGAACAGATGCCACAGCCCGTCGTTGCCGTACACGAAACAATGATCGTTGACGTACCATTTCGCCTCTTCGCCGATGCTGGGGTCGTAGATTTTGACGAAGGCGCCGGCTTTGACCAGTTCCTTCTTCGCCGCTTCCGCGCCGACCGCGCGGCCGAGGACGAAAACACTCAACACGACCGCAATCGCAATCTTGCCGTTCATTGCCGAACTCCTTGAGACCGATGAATCAATAACTGTTGGAACGTCGCCTTTCGCTCCTGGGTTGTGAAAAAATGGAACATTTGTTCAGTATAGCCCGCTGCGGGCTGTATTGGTAGCAGAGCTTGCAGCACCATATGTTGTAGTTGCTAGCAGCACTGCGTCCATTTTTTCACAACCTATCCGCGAAAGAACGCGGCTTTTGCGGAGCGAAAGGCGACACTTGTGTCCTCGTCAATTCTTACATCAGTATCTGGCTGAGAAACTGCCGGGTTCGCGGCATCTGCGGGTCGTCCAACACTTGGCTGGGCGGGCCGTCCTCGATGTTCTTCCCATCGGCCAACACCACAATTCGATCGGCGGCGCGGCGGGCGAAGCCCATTTCGTGGGTGACGAGAATCAACGTCAGCCCGTCGCGCTTCAACGATTCGAGCACGGAGAGGACTTCACTTTTCAGCTCCGGATCGAGCGCGCTGGTGATTTCGTCGCACAGCAGTCCGCGCGGCTCCATCGCCATCGCTCGGGCGATTGCCACCCGCTGTTTTTGGCCGCCGGAAAGCTCTTGCGGATACGCCTCAGCGTGGTCGGCCAGCCCGACGCGATCCAACAAGCGCATGGCGCGCACTGCGGCGGCCGATTTATCGAGCCCGAGCACGCAGCGTGGGGCTTCCATCACGTTTTCCAGCGCCGTCAAGTGTGGGAACAACTGGAAATCCTGAAAGATCATGCCAAACATCCGCCGCACCTCGCGGGTCTTGCTGCAAGCGTGATGGCTGCGATTCGGCAGCAGCGTGTGCGAGCCGATGCGGATTTCGCCGGCGTCGAACGTGTTCAACCCGTTGATCGAGCGCAGCAGGGTCGATTTGCCCGCGCCGCTGGGGCCGATCAACGCCACCGTCTCGCCCGCGGCGATCGTCAGGCTGACGTCGTCGAGCACCAGCCGCGAGCCGAAGCGCTTGGTGACCCGGTCGATGACAACCTGCATTTCGCCCTTCATCGGCCCTTCCCCCAACGTCGTTCCAGGTATCGCGACAGGTATCCAAGCGACACCGACATGACCAGATACAGCATGGCGGTCACGAAGCCGATCTCCAGGTATTTCAAGCTCGACTTGGCGAGAATCTGGTACTCTTTGGTCAATTCCTCGACGGCGATGATGCTCACCAGGCTCGTGTCCTTGAACAACGCGACCATGTCGTTGGTTGACGGCGGAAGGATCACGCGAATCGCTTGCGGCAGGATGATGCGGCGGAAGATGTGCGGCCGGCTCATGCCCAGCGACGCGCCGGCTTCCCACTGGCCGACGGGAATCGACGCGATGCCGGCCCGATAGATTTCGGCTTGATAAGCGGCGTAGTTCAACCCGAAGCCGAGGATCGCCGCCGCCATCGGTCCCAACCGCAGGTCGATCGGAAACCAGGGGTAAGGTTCGACGATCACCGGCAGGCCATAGTAGAGAAAGAACAGCAGCAACAGCACGGGAATGCCGCGGAAGAACTCGACGTAAACAATGGCGGCCAGCCGCAGCGGCGCAGGGCCGTACAGCCGCATCAAGGCGATCGGCAGCCCGAGCAACATTGCCACGAACATGCTGATGAAGGTCAATTCGACGGTGACGACCGCCCCGTCGAGCAGCAGCGGAAAATACCGCGTGAAGCTCCACTGGCGGGCCGACTCGGCGAGGTAATCTTCCGCGCTTTTCTTGTCGAACAGCCGCTGTTGGTCGTCGTTCCAGATGCCCCACTTCTCATAAATGCGGCGCAGTTCGCCGCTCTTGGCCAGGCGATCGAGGGCCGCGTCGAACTGCACGGCCAATGCTTCTTGGTCCTTCCGAAACGCGATGGCGTATCCGCCGGGGTTCCGCGGCGGGCCGACGAACTTCAGTCTCGGCCGCGGCTTGGCGATGTACGTCGCGATCGGCCAATCGAGAAACACGGCGTCGAGCCGGCCCAATTCCAAATCGACGTAGGGCTCGACCTGATTGCCGTATACCTTCTTCTTCACGCCCAACTGGTCCAGCAGGCGCTCGGCGGCGGTATCTTCGAGCGTGCCGACCACGCCGCCCATTTTCTTGCACGATTCGAGCGAGGTGAAACGCGATTCCTCGGCCCGGGCGACCAACTGAAGCGTATAGACGTAGTAGGGCCGGCTCAGCCGCAGCGCCTTGACCCGATCGGGCGTGATTTCGATGCCATTCATGGCAAAATCGATGTCGCCGCGGCGCAGGCCGGCAACGAGATTCTTGAAATCGTATTGAACGAAGACGATGCGGCGGCCAAGCTCCTTCTCCAACGCCGCGGCCAGATCGACCTCGAAGCCCTCGTAGCCGTTCGGGGTCTTCGGATCCTTGCAGATGTACGGCGCCCCGCCTTCGCTGTCGGCCCCCCACCGCAACGGCGGCAAGTCGCTACCGCCCGCCACGGACGGCGCATCGCCCCGAGCGACTGCCAAGCAGCCGAGCCACAGCAGAATGGAGAATGCGATTCGTGTCATTGCTGCGAAACGGCGGAAAACGTACCCCTCAGTCGAACGAAGGCGGTGTAAGAAGGGAAAATGGGAAAGGGGAAAAAGGGAAAGACAGGCAATGAATGACAACAGCAGACTGGCTTTCTCAACAAGGCAATTCCCCCTTTCCCCCTTTCCCCTTTTTCCTTCTCACACTAACCGTTCCACTTCCTGTGGCTGCCAATCTCCAAATCTCTTCTCACGCCAAGACCTCCTTGCTCACTCCTCCCCGTGATTCGCGGACGTACCGTGGGACGGCATAGCCGGGCAGCCGGGCGCGAAGCTCGGCGACCAGCGCCATGCCGGTCGCGATGGGCACCTCGAAATGTGCCGCCCCGGCCACTGCGTCCAATTGATGCAAGTAATACGGCATTACCCGCAGATCGACAAGCCGCTCGCACAGCTCGGCCAACACTTCGGCCCGATCGTTGACGCCCCGCAGCAAGACCGACTGGTTCAGCAGTGGAATGCCGGCATCGACGAACCGCCCGAAGGCGCAGGCCACGTCACCGTCGATCTCGGCGGGATGATTCACCTGCACCACCACGACGGTCGAAAGCCGGCAGCCGCGAATCCAGGAAACCAGCTCCTCCGTCACCCGCTCGGGGATCATCACCGGCAATCGCGTGTGAATTCGCAACCGACGAAGGTGGGGGATCGCCGACAATTTCTCTGCCAATCGGGCCAACTCGGCGTCGGCCAACATGAGCGGGTCGCCGCCGCTAAGGATCACCTCGTGGATCGAAGGATCGGATGCGATCACTTCCATCGTCCTCTCTCCCTCTGGGAGAGGGGAGGCTGCCGTCGCTGCAAGCCATACGGAAAGTGTCGTCGGAAGCAATACCGGCAATGGACGGCGCACGATCGACCTGCTACCATCAAGATTCGGCCCCGATATTTCCGAAGCAAGCCGGGGGCGCACATCGCGTCGGCCTCGCCCAGCGGATCGGCCTGATAGCCCGCCGCGGCGGCCATTTCGGCCGCCTGGGGCAAAACCTGCAACAGCAGGGGGTCGGCCGGGTCGCCGGGACGGATGCGGGCCAGGTACGGCCGCGGAACCAGGAGCGACAGCCCGCCGGCCGCTCGCTCGGCCTCGACCGCCAGCGAGGGATCGAGCCGCAAGCAGCCGGCACAGCTCGCCGGGGCTGCGGACGCCCTCGGCCAAGACCGATTGCCAGTCGGCCCGGCCGGGCGATGCGGTGTGCGGTTCGTCATCAAGAGTGCAACTTGCCATCAAGGCAAATGTTACCATAATCAGACCACTACAGAAAGCGAAACGGGAAAAACAGTCGTGGCCAGCTACAACACCAGCGATTTCCGCAAGGGATTGAAAGTCCAATTGGACGGCGATCCCTATATCATGATCGAGTGCAATTTCGTCAAGCCGGGCAAGGGTCAGGCCCTCTACAAGTGCAAGCTGCGAAACCTGCTCCGCGGCACCCAGCTCGATCGCACCTACAAGAGCGGCGACAGCCTCGAAGCCGCCGAGATCGACGAAATCCAGGCCCAGTTCCTCTACCGCCAGCAGGACCATTTCGTCTTCATGGACAACGAGTCCTACGAGCAATACGATTTGACGGCCGAGCAGGTCGACGACGCCTGGAAGTATCTCAAGGAGGGCATGGTGTGCAGCATCGTGCTGCACAACGGCCAGCCGATCAGCATGACGCCGCCGAACCACGTCGTGTTGCGGGTGGAATACTGCGAGCCCGGCGCGAAGGGCAACACCGCCACGAACGTCACCAAGCCCTGCAAAGTCGAGACCGGCGCCGAGTTCGGCTGCCCCTTCTTCGTCAACATCGGCGATCTGATCAAGATCGACACGCGCACGGGTGAGTACTTGGAGCGGGTGAAAGAATAGATCGAGTAACAACCGCTTGCGGTTTCACGTCGCGTTGCAAAGAGAGTGCGAGGAATCAGATGGATGCGTACAGGGACTTCACGGACAGATTGAAACTGCTCGCCAGCAAGCATCCTGATTTGATTATAACGACTCTCAGCAACATTTTTACGATGCGGCTGATCGGAAACAAGACACATGGCGATCTTGCCGAGATCGCCATTGCCGAGTTCATCAACCAATATATGTACGACTTTCGGTCGATTCATGTCGGCAAGGATTTGTACCGTGCAAAATCCCATGAAGAAGACATCAAGATTATCAACGAGATTACCAAGGCTGAGTTTCCGGTCAGCCTGAAAGCTTATGGCGATGGCCCTCTCCAGCTTTCCACGGACAGAGATTTTCAGATGTTTCCGAGATTGGAACGGGAATCGGAGGAAATAACCGGCAAGAGCAGAATACGCAAGGTATTTGACGATCCGGCTTTTTCCGCCTTCAGAAACATCAATGTCCTTCCGTTGATCTACGACGAGGAACGACAACGCTGCAACATTCTTGTCTTCGACTACTACCGCGCCATGAGCCAGACGGCGAGAATCGTCCGCGAAGATGCCGGACGAGGAAGAAAGCATGCCGTCTATCGTTTCTACGATGCCGTGGGCGATTACGTCTGTGAAGTCCGATACGGCGATGCCGCCGCAAACGCACTTCAGCGGGGACTTTGGACACACACGAAGAATGGGGTAAAATACTTCGACAGTATTACGAACGGCTGGATCGACTACTCTCACAACAAGATACTCGTGAAATTGTTTTCTCATGCTCTCGTTTCCTCGAGCGCAGGACATGAGTCGGCACTCGAAAAGATCATGGAAGACATTGCGAGACTGAAGAAGTCCGCCGGTTTACGGAAATGACACGGGAACTCACATTATTTCCCGACATTGCGGCCGACGCTCCGCCGACGGAAGGCATTAAGTATGCCGGTTCCAAGCTCAGACTGCTGCCACATATTCTGCGACTGATCGAAAGAGTGCCGGCTCGCACGGTTCTCGACGGCTTTTCCGGCACCACGCGAGTCTCGCAAGCCTTGGCAAAGCGTGGTTATCGCGTGATTGCCAATGACATCGCCGTTTGGTCCCAAGTGTTCGGCACATGCTATCTTCTCAACAAAAAGAAACCCGACCAGTATCGAGATCTGATTCGTCACCTGAATGCCGTTCCGCCCGTCGATGGATGGTTTACCGAACATTACGGTGGAAGCCTCAACGGCGGCTCGGCCATTCAAGCGGACGGGCTGAAGAAACCGTGGCAAATTCACAACACGAGGAAACTTGACGCGGTCCGTGAAGAAATCGAACGGCTAGCCCTTCCGCCTGTCGATAAGGCGGTCGCTCTCGCGAGTCTTATTCTTGCACTCGATCAAGTGGATAGCACACTGGGGCATTTTGTCTCCTATTTGCAGGATTGGTCGCCGCGATCGCACAACCATCTTATGCTAAAATTACCTGCCGTCTTCACCTCCTCGGAGGAACATCGAGTCTTCCAAGGCGATGTGTTTGACGTGATTCCGCAAGTGCAGGCCGATTTGGCGTACTTTGATCCCCCGTACGGGTCAAACAACGAAGCGATGCCGCCTTCGCGTGTAAGATATGCTTCCTACTATCATTTATGGACAACAATATGCCTCCATGACAAACCGCCCCTTTTCGGCAAAGCAAAGCGGCGAAAGGACTCAGCCGATAAGATTGCCGCGTCCGTATTTGAGGAATTTCGACACAGTTCATCCGGCAGGCATATAGCTGTCGATGCGATCGACCAGCTCCTTCGGGCCACGGATGCCCAATGGGTTGTTTTGTCTTATAGTTCGGGCGGTCGTGCAACCGCTGCGGAATTGAACGATGTAATCGCGGCAAATGGCAGTGTGTTGGAAATCGAGACGATCGACTACAAGAAGAACGTCATGGCTGGAATGACGTGGACCAACGACTGGGTGCGGGCGTCTAACGAACCGCATCGCGAACTCCTGTTTTTGATTGAAAAGAAATAGCATCCTTTCATTCGGTGGTTCATGTCCGACGACTTCCACCCGACAGCCAGTTGGGAAAACCTGCGTTTGCGGGCGGCGATGCTCCATCGGCTGCGGGAGTTCTTCGACTCGCGCGGCTTCCTCGAAGTCGAAACGCCGATCCTCTCGGCCGATACGGTCGTCGATCGGCATCTCGATCCGTTTTGCGCGGAGGTCAGGGGCCAGGGATCAGGGGCCGGGGGTGAACGCTCAGACACTCCAAATCTCCAAATCTCCAAATCTCCAAATCAACTCTGGCTGCAAACGTCGCCCGAGTTCGCCATGAAACGGATGCTGGCCGCCGGCGCTGAAGCGAATCTATCAGGTGGCCCGCGTGTTCCGTCTCGATGAACTCGGTCCGTTGCACAATCCCGAGTTCACGCTGGTCGAATGGTATCAGCCGGGCGAAGGGCTCGATGAGGGAATGCAGCTTACCAGCGATTTGTGCGAGACGATGCTCAGTAGCAGGCACACGCCGTGTGCCGATCGCCGTAAAATGGATGTCAATGAGCCTAAAGACGGCACACGGCGCGTGCCTGATACGTTTGCGGCCGAACGGATCAGCTATTGCGAAGCGTTCAACCGCCACGTCGGCATTGACCCGCACGCCGCCGATGGCGAACGACTGGCGGCCGTGGCCAAGAAATTGGGCGTCGAATCGCCGGCAAGTCTGTCTGTCGAAGACCGCGACGGCTGGCTCGATCTGCTGATGGTCGAGCGAATCCAGCCCCACTTGGGCCAAAGCCGGCCGACGCTGCTTTACGATTATCCGGCCAGCCAGGCGGCATTGGCCCGTATCCGGCATGAAGAAGGAAAGCCGCCCGTGGCCGAGCGGTTTGAATTGTACATCGGCGGCGTCGAGATCGCCAACGGCTACCACGAGCTGCTCGATCCGGCCGAACTGCGGGCACGCAACGCGCGGGTCAATGCCCAGCGGCTTTCCGACGGCAAGCCGCCGCTGCCCGAGGAGAGCCGGCTGCTTGCGGCGATGGAAAGCGGCCTGCCGCCGTCGGTGGGCGTAGCGTTGGGTTTCGACCGGCTGCTGATGGCCGCCCTCGGCGCCAAAACCATCGCCGAGGTAATAGCGTTTCCCTTCGATCGAGCTTAGAATGGTGCCACTATGCCAAACTCTTTTGATCCCTATCGAGAAGCGTTGGTCGTTGAGCAGGAGACCGTCTGGCCCGACGGCCTGACCGGTGCGCCGATCGGCGATGCGGAGCGGCGGCGGATCGAATACCGTTTGCACGCCGATCCCGCCAGCGCCGCCGAATTGGAATACGTTCGCCTCCATGCCGGCTTCATTCGCAAGATTACGGTCACGGCGGCCGATCTGAAGTGAGGGTCGTAGGTGCCATGACATGCGGATGGACAAAACGGACCTATTTCGTGGCATCCAAACGAGGCTTGCACGCCACCACTGTGGGGAGTACAATCGCGTAGGCAATGTGGGGGCAAGGACAAGTTGGCCATCGTTTGCAGGGCACGCCATGTTTGAGGAGTTGAAGCTGCTTGGCGCGACCGAAAGGAGCATCGTCGTTCAAACGCGAAAAGGTACGCCGATTGACAATCTAGTGGAAATCGAGCCGGGAGAACCAGAACGCCGTCGCTATCGGTTGCTATTGGAGAAATTCGGCCGTAATTGGGAGGAGCGGAAACCGGCTACTGGTGTTTACAATTGTGCCGGTCAGGTCTGGGCAAGTCGGCGCACTTCGATTCTGTCTGAGGGAGCGTGGCATACTATTCTGACGGAGGATGGTTATCGGCACTTGCGAGACGTGGAGACGCCAGCGGCGGGCGATTTGGTGCTTTACGCAAGTGAGGACGTCGGTGGTTACCTTCACGTTGGCATGATCCTGAAAGTGCAAGACGGAATCTCACGGGAATCACCGAGAATCCCCTGGATACTCAGCAAGTGGAATTCGACGTCGGGTGAAGTCATGCATCACGCTCATGATGTCCCTTACGACATGCAAAAAATGCCCTTCAGGATCGAGTGCTGGACAGATCGTCCGGCAGTGTGAGGTTCCAATATGTGCCGTACTCTATTCGAACGCTTGACATCCGACGAATTCGCCTTATCGACAGCGTCGATTTCCACACCGGAAGCCTTGCGGCGCCTGCTGCTGCGGTCGCAGATAGTCCACGACATCCGCGAATCGCTTCGGCAGGGCTCGATTACGGAGGATTCGATCCGCGAATTCGTCTCGTCGTTGATGAAGGGGTTTCACGTTGGGGCACGTTTTGAACACGAAATGGCATTGGCCGCATTAGCGGTCGCCCTGGAGCGACGACCTACCGATTTTGCCGAGGAGTTTCTGCTTGATCTGGCAAAGTTGAAGCTGGCCGAAATGCCGCTGTGCATCCGGGTCGCCCGCGAGTGCCTGAAACACCGGATGACGACGACACAGAACACGAGCAAGGATTTCTACCCGTGGAAATTGCCGAATAGGTTCTATCCGCAACAAATGGAGTCAAACTGGCTTGGTTCACCGGACCCGATCCCGACGGTCGGCACACTTGTTGACATGAGGACAATCAATGCCAAAACTTGAATACTTCTTGGTGGCGGAGTCGGTTTCCATCGACCGTGATCAGAATCGGGTCAGTGTCTTCAATATCCTTGAGGAAGTTTCTATTCCAAAATCCGGCCCCAAGATAGTTCCTTATCTGGTGGCCCTCAGCAGTTGGATAATTGCGCCCGAAGACCAAGGCGAGGATTTTCAGGTTAGTGTGGAGTTGGCCGGCCCTAACTTGGACGACACGCTCGTGTTTTCAGTCAATTTCACCGCCAAGGGAAATCGACAGCGAACTCGGATAGGTATTTCCGGAATGCCGATCGAGCGGATTGGAGATGTGGTGTTTAGTCTCAAGTTGAACGGCAGACAGACTGCCAGCCACATTCTCACGATACGGCCAAGCGACGAGGGAAATGTTTAGCTTGGCACCCGGCCCAACGGTGAGATCACTCCTATATGGCCACCGACATTCAAACCATCCACGTCAATCTCGCCGAGCGAAGCTACGACATCGCCATCGGCGCGGGCATTCTGGCCGACGCGGGGCAGTTCCTCGCAGACCGGGCCAAGGTGACGCACGTCGTGTTGATCACCGACGACAACGTGCAAAAGCCCCACGCCATGCAAGTCGCCGAGAGCATCGGCC
The DNA here is from genome assembly GCA_963719005.1 of uncultured Planctomycetia bacterium. Lineage (GTDB taxonomy): Bacteria > Planctomycetota > Planctomycetia > Pirellulales > Thermoguttaceae. The sequence goes on along the minus strand of CAVRAR010000002.1, from coordinate 239,644 downwards.
TCCAGGATATCGACGTCGATGTGATCTGCGTCGAGCCGGGCGAGGAGAGCAAGTCGCTGGAAATGGCCGAAGGCCTCTGGCAGGGGCTGCTCGACCTGGGGGCCGACCGCAAGAGCGTCGTGGCGGCCGTCGGCGGCGGAGTGATCGGCGATCTGGCCGGATTCATCGCCGCCACCTTCGCCCGCGGACTGCGATTACTCCAGGTGCCCACGTCGTTGCTGGCCCAGGTCGATAGCTCCGTCGGCGGCAAGGTCGGCATCAATTTGCCGGAAGCGAAGAACATGATCGGCGCGTTCCTCCAGCCGTTGGGCGTGCTGATCGACACCGCCACGCTGGCCACGCTGCCGCCGCGCGAGTTTCGCGCCGGGCTGGGCGAAGTGGTCAAGTACGGCGTGATTCTCGACGCCGAGTTGTTCGACTATCTCGAAAGCAACGCCGCCGCACTGCTCGATCATGACCGCGGCGCACTGGGCCGCGTCATCGCCCGCTGCTGTCGCCTGAAAGCCGACGTGGTCGAGCAGGACGAGCACGAAGAGAGCGGCCTGCGGGCGATTCTCAATTTCGGCCACACCTTCGGCCATGCCTTCGAGACGCTTTCGTGGGGCGGTGGGCAGTCGGCAGTGGGCAGTGGGCAGTCGGCAGTGGGCAGTGGGCAGTGGGAAGCGGCAAGCGACAAGAACCTAATCCCTAATCCCCAATCCCTAATCCCTATCCTGCTGCACGGCGAGGCAATTGCTATCGGCATGGTCTGCGCCGCGCGGCTGGCCGAACGCCTCGGCCGCGTCGATGCCGCACTGGCCGCCCGGCTTCGCGCGCTGCTGGAAACCTTCGGCCTGCCGGTCGAAGTGCCCGCCTTCGATCCGCAACAGATCCTCGACTCGATGACGCACGACAAAAAAGTGCAATACGGCCGCCTCTCCTTCGTCCTCCCAAGCCGCATGGGCCATGTGGAATTGGTCGGAAACGTCCCTGAAGCGGACGTGTTGGCCGCATTGAAGACATAGGAGATCACTTCATCGCTTCCTTGACCGCGGAAACAACCGTCGGCTAGAATGTCGATAGAGGATAGAGGTGATCGCAAAGATCGGAGGTATTCAAACATGTCGATTTCGATCCACGATCCGGTCCCTTTCGGGGAGATTCTCGACGCCGTCGCAGGGCTCCCTGCCGAAGACCAATTGGCCTTGGTGGATATCGTCAAGCATCGGTTAGCGGAGCAAGCTCGCAAGGAGATTGCGGCCAGCGTCCAGGAAGCAAGAAAGGAATTCCTCGACGGACAATGTCGTCCTACAACCGTCGATCAACTCAGGGATGAGATACTGTCGTGAAACGATTGCTGATCCGCTCGAATTCATTTGTGCGGGACGCCAAGCGGCTCGCAAAGAAGGATGCCGAAGGAGTGGAACAACTCCTTGCCGCGCTGGCGCTGTTGGAGAATGACGTCTTCCAGCCCCAACTCAAGACCCATAAGCTGAAGGGCGATTTGCTGGGTTCATGGGCATGCAGCTTCGGTTATGACCAGCGGATTGTCTTTGAGTTTGTGACGCATGAAGGCAAAGAGGCGATTCTACTACAGTCCCTCGGCACGCACGACGAGGTCTATTGACTCTATTGGCCGTGATGGGATGTCTCGATGGATGCCTCTTCTCCGGACGACCTGATCGACACGTTGCGGCTGTCGCTCGTCTCCGGCGTGGGGCCGAAAACCCGCAAGGCTTTGCTGGAGCGATTCGGCACGGCCGCGGCGGTGCTGGCGGCGGCGATGAGCGAGTTGCGCGAAGTGACGGGCGTCGGGGCGAAACTCGCCCATAGCATCGCCGATGCCGATCAGATCGACGCCGAGGGCGAAATCGCGCTGTGCCGCGAACACGGCATCGACATCGTCACCGAGTCAAACCCCGCCTATCCCCGGCCGCTGCGCGAGATTTTCGACCCGCCCGGCGTCCTGTTCGTGCGCGGCGAGTTGAAGCCGAACGACGCCCTGGCCGTCGGCATCGTAGGGACGCGGCACGGCACGCAATACGGCCTGCGGCAGGCCGAGCGGCTCGCCGGCGGATTGGCCCGAGCCGGATTGACCATCGTCAGCGGGCTGGCGCGGGGAATCGACGCCGCGGCCCATCGCGGCGCGCTGGCCGCCGGCGGACGAACCATCGCCGTGCTGGCCAGCGGCGTCACGAACATCTACCCGCCCGAGCACGACAAGCTGGCCGAGGAGGTCGCGGCGCACGGCGCACTGATTAGCGAGGCGCCCCCGCACGCTCAACCGCTGGCCGGCACGTTTCCGCAACGAAACCGGATCATCAGCGGACTGTCGCTCGGCGTGATCGTCGTCGAGGCGGCCGACCGCAGCGGAGCGCTCATCACCGCACGGCACGCCATGGAGCAAGGCCGCGAAGTCTTCGCCGTGCCGGGCAACGTCGATAGCCGGGCGTCGCGCGGCTGCCACAAGTTGATCCGCGACGGCGCGAGGCTGGTCGAGTCGGCCGACGACGTGTTGGAGGAACTCGGCCCGTTGGTCGAGGCCGCGCCCCGCGACGACGGCCGGTTGATCCACCATCCGGCCGAACTTCTGCTGAACGAATTGGAGGGGCAGGTGCTTGCGGCCGTCGGCGGCGAGGCCACTCCGATCGATCAGGTCGTGTCCGACAGCGGATTGCCGGTCGCCCAAGTGCTTTCGACGCTCAGCGTGCTGGAAATGCGCCGCCTGATCCGCCGGCTGAGCGGAACGACGGTCATCCGACCGTAAGAATGCGAGACTAGCCAAGCGGCCGCCGACGGTGGTATAATTATACGTGGCATCTTCGGAGATTGCGAAATGAGTTCCCAGGCGCAAGCGCTGCAAATCCAGTACGCTCACATTGTCCATACCCCGGGAACGATGGGCGGTGAGGCTCGCATCGAGGGACACCGTATCCGCGTCCGCGACGTCGTCCTGGCTCGTGATCTTGAAGGGCTTTCACCCGAAGAAATTGCCGCCTCCGTCTATCCTAGCCTCACGCTCGCCGAGGTCTACTCGGCCCTGGCCTACTACAAAGACCACCACGACGAAATTCAACTGGCAGGCGAAGCGGAGGAACGCTTCGTTGACGAGTTCCGGCGAGAACACCCCGAGATCGTTCGCGAGGCTCCTTCTTTTAGTGTGGCGCCAACAGCGTGAACGGCTGACAGGGGATGTTGCGCAGAACCCAGTAGAGCAAGATCACCGCCAGCAGCGTCCAAATCCAGAACGCCGGAATGAACTTGCTCGGCAGCGGCTTCAGGCCGATGAACTGCATCCCGATCGACAGCATCCCATACGCGACCGGCGGCAGCAGGATGACGGCCAACAGGTTCAACCGCATCGCCGCCCACACGTTGCCGTGCAACAACTGATAAATCGCCCGCCCCGTTCCGCATCCGGGACAATGGAGCCCCGTTAGCGCATGGAACGGACAAACCGGGTAAATGCCCGACGTGGCGGGATTGAACAGGTAAAGATAGACCACGCCCGCACACAATGCCAATCCGGCCGTGACTATCGCGACCCAGCGAAGCCACCACCGAGAATCGCTGCCGCCACTTCGATCGTACATTAGAAGTGGGGCGGGGGGTTGCCATGCTGCGCCGCCGAGAAGGCTGCCGCTATTGCAATAATATAGAAGACCAACACAATTAGCTCGATGGCCAAGCCGATGCCGAACGAAATCCAGCACCACATCTTCGCCTGCTTGGACGCCTGCACGGCGCCGGCGTAATCTCCCCCAGCCAGTTTGCCGTTCACTTGGGCCGCGAATACGATTGCCACGATACTCAACGGCCAGCAGCAGAAGAGTGTCAAGATCGACTGAACGAGGTAATTTGGCACACGGGCCGGAGGATTGGGGATTGGGTCAGCCATGTTAGACTCCCTTGGTTAAATGGGGGACATTGTGTTTTTCAGGTGCGACGATAGCCAACATAGCCGCCATGATAGCAATGAGCGGCCGGTTAGGCAATCCCACCCTTCCGCCAATCAGGGGGCATTTGCCGGAGCAAGAATATGCTGTAGGAGGCGACTCCTGTCGCCGATTTCGGTGGGGCAGACATTCCTGTCTGCCACGTGTGTGGCATTTTCCTCGGCAGACAGGAATGTCTGCCCCACCGCGGCTCCAACCGGCCATTCTCCCGCCCTCCTTAACCCCTTATACTACGCCCATGTACCGCAGCCTCCGCCAGTGCGTCGATGACCTGCAATCCACCGGGCAATTGCTCCGAATCGATGCCCCGGTTGACCCCAACCTCGAAGCGGCGGAAATCCAGCGGCGCGTGTTTCGCGCGGGCGGGCCGGCCCTGTTGCTTGTGAACGTCGTTGGCTGCCGCTTCCCCATGCTCTGCAACCTCTTCGGCACGCTGGCCCGAACGCGGTATCTCTTCCGCGATTCCCTCGACCGGCTCGAACGCCTCGTCGCGTTCCAAGTCGATCCGGCCGATGCAATGCGGCGGCCGCGTTTGTACCTGAAGACGCCCTGGTCGGCCCTGCTCACCCGGCCGCGAAAGGTGCGATCTGGCCCGGTGCTCGATTGCGAAACCACCATCGACCAATTGCCGCAACTGAAATCATGGCCCGACGACGGCGGCGCCTACATCACGCTGCCGCAAGTTTACAGCGAAGACCCCGACGCGCCGGGCTTCCACCGCAGCAACCTGGGGATGTACCGCGTGCAGCTTTCCGGCGGCCAATACGAGCCGAACCGCGAGGTGGGGCTGCACTACCAAATCCATCGCGGCATTGCCGGCCATCATGCCGCGGCGATGCGGCGCGGCCAACGGCTTCGCGTCAACGTGTTCGTCGGCGGGCCGCCCGCGATGACCGTGGCGGCAGTGATGCCGCTGCCCGAGGGGATGAGCGAATTGACGATCGCCGGCGTGCTCGGGCGACGGCGCGTGCCGATGATTTGTGGTGCGGTCGTCCCGGCTGCAAGAGGCGGCGGTGAAGGGGACAGTCCCATTTTCGCTGAGACGAAAATTGGGACAGTCCCCGAGACGAAAATCGGGACAGTCCCCCCGTTGCCGATCTACGCCGACGCCGACTTCTGCATCACCGGCTACCTCGACCCCGAGCGATTGAAGCCCGAGGGTCCGTTCGGCGATCACCTCGGCTACTATAGCCTCGCCCATGACTTCCCGGTCATGCACGTCGAACACGTTTACCACCGCCGTGACGCGATTTGGCCGTTCACGGTCGTCGGCCGTCCGCCGCAGGAAGATACGGTGCTCGGCCAACTGATTCACGATCTGGCCGGGCCGGCGATTTTGGGTCACATCCCCGGCATCCAAGCAATTCACGCGGTCGATGCCGCCGGCGTGCATCCGCTCTTGCTGGCCATCGGCAGCGAGCGCTACGTCCCCTACGACCCACGTCGGCCGCGCGAATTGCTGACGTTGGCCAACGCCTTGCTGGGTTATGGGCAATTGTCGCTGGCCAAATATCTTTGGATCGTCGCCGCCGAAGATAATCCGGCACTCGACGTTCGCAACGTGGCCGAGTTCCTGCGTCACGCCTTGGAGCGGGTCGATTGGCGGCGCGATTTGCACTTCCAGACGTGCACGACGCTCGACACGCTCGACTACAGCAGCGGCCGGCTCGGCGAAGGCTCGAAGCTGGTGATCGCGGCAGCCGGTCCGGCGGTGCGAAGTTTGCCCACGACGCCCTACGATCGTCTCGCCCTGCCCGAGGAGTTGGGATTCCGCCGGCCGCGCGTCGTCCTGCCGGGCGTGCTCGTCGTCGAAGGGCCGCCATACACGGGGACTGGTCCATTTTTCGGCCAACAAGCTACTTCCGCGGGTGAACGGTCGGCCGAAAACATGGACCTGTCCCCTTCCGCAGCGCCAAGAACGCCAGACGCCGCGATCGCCCGATTTTGCGACCGCGTTCGACCGCCGCGACGCGATCAACCAATTTCCGCTAATTGTCGTCGTCGACCAAAGCGATTTCGTGGCCCAGTCGCTGGAGAACTTTCTCTGGACGACATTCACTCGCAGCGATCCGGCGTCGGACGTTTACGGCATCGAGCCGTTCGTGGCCGACAAGCACTGGGGTTGCCACGGCGCACTGGTGATCGACGCCCGAGCGAAGCCGCACCACGCCCCGCCGTTGATCGAGGATCCCGCAGTGACTCGACGAGTAGATGCCCTGGCCGCCCCCGGCGGTCCGTTGCATGGGGTGATATGAATGATGAATGGTGAGTGATGAGTGATGAATGAAAGCCGCTTGCGGCTTCGCAGCATTCTCGTCGCTAAAGTCACCCCCTGCCTCCCAGTTTGCCTTTGCATCCCTTTCTTGTTCCGCAAGAGCGGCAAAATCGGTACAGTTCGCCACTTCCCCGGCCGATCCTAACAATACGATGTGGTGCAAAGGATGCCGCCAGGATGTGCCTGCACTGCCGTCGGGCGAGAGGCAGACGCTCTGCTGTCCCCGTTGCGGGGAGACTATCTGCGCCGATCCGCAAAAGGCGGGCGATGGGGACTGCCCTAGTTTTCGTGCCCGCGAAGACGGGACCGTCCCTTTCAGTGCTATGAGCCAGCCGCCGGCCTACGACAGTTGGGAACTCGACGAACAGTTGCAGCATATCGATCGCGTGTTGCACGCCGGCAAGACGACCGACGGCGAATCGGAAGCGGTTGCTCAGCGTCGGGCGGCGAGATTCGATCCTCCACAGGCCGGTCCGCCGGCTCGGCATCTCTCCGCAACGAGCCGATCCGGCAAACGGCGGAAGAAGGCCGGCCGCCGCGGCGCGGTTTCGAGCCTGTTGACGTGGTTCGTCTTCACGCTGGGCATCGGCAGTTCCGCGTGCGGCGGGATTCTGCTGGGCTGGTCGCTCGCCAGCGGACGGCAAGAACTGTGGAACGTCGGTATACCGGTGGCGCTGGTCGGCCAGATTGCCTTGTTGGCCGGCCTGGTCTTGCAGATCGACCGTCTCTGGCACGATAACCGCGCAGCTGCCTGCAAGCTCAACGACGTTGACCAACAGATCCACGAGTTGAAGACCACAACCATGCTGCTAAGCACCAGTCAAGGCCCGGCGTCGGCCACGTTCTACTCGCATTTGGCCCGCGGCGCCGGTCCGCAGCTTCTGTTGAGCGATCTGAAGAGCCAACTCGACCTGCTGGCGATGAAGATCGCTCAGGAAATGTAGGGGCGATTTTTGTCGCCGAGCTGAGTCGAATGCCCCATCGTTTATGGCTTCTCAGGTTGCCAACATCGTAGGGTGAAACTATGAAAGAGAGGAGGTCGGGCCGAACACGGTGTCCTTGAGCACGTGGTAAATCTGAGAAGAAGGTTTATTTCCTCAGTTTCCACACAAGGAGTCAAACCGTGCATTATATCGGCATCGACCTCCACAAGAAGACTATCAGCTTGTGTGTCATGAGTAAAGGGCGGAAGGTGTTGTGCGAGAAGGTCTTGCGATGCGACAACGAAGCGGGAATCATCGAGTTTTTCGGCCGCTGTGTCTTGGTTCAGCGTGAAATGGAAACTTCGATTGGCTTGCTAGGATCGTCCGGGTGTTGAAGTTGGTTGGTAGTGCTTGGATTTTTCGCTTTGGTGTTGTAAGCGAGGGAGGTGGGCGGCAGCAGAACCACCGCCCGGACCTCGCTCACAACCCCTGGGGCGGCGCTCGGGTCGGTTCCCACCGGAGCCCTATCCTCCGCCCAGGTCGTCTCTCATCGTAACGTCCTTCCTTCGATCAGGCAACCGTCCGCAAACGGGCCGCCTCTCGCTGCTCCTTTCTACGCTCGCGGGCCTCCGTCAGTTTGCGATCGCGGGCTGCGAAGATCTCCGCCTCACGGCCCGCCAATTTGTCCGCCGGCGCCACATAGCCAATCGCGCTGTGCAATCGCACCTCGTTGTAGTGCTCCACGTAACGAGCCACAATGCGGATGGCATCCTCCAGCGAGATCGGCGTGCCCGGCCGCAGGCACTCGCCCTTGATGCTCCCGTGAAATCGCTCCAGTTTGCCGTTGCTCTGCGGATAGTACGGGCTGGTGCGCACGTGCGTCATCCCGCAGATGCGAATGAACTCTTTGAAGTCCTTCGCCAAAAACTGCGACCCATTGTCGCTGATGATCCGCGGCGTCTCCTTGGGGAACTTCTCCCGCCGCGCGTTGCAGGATCGTCAGTTCATCTTGCTCGGTCATCGAGCGGCGAATCTCCCAATGCACGGTGTAGCGGCTGTAGCCGTCGAGGATCGTCGTCAGGTAGTAAAACGTGCCGTGGATGTTGAGGTAGCTGATGTCGATATGCCAGTGTTCATGGGGTTTTTGCGGCTGTTGGAAGCCCGTGCCTTTCTTCGACGGCTTGTTCGTCGAGCGCCCGATGCGGCCCGCCGCCTTCAATACGCGATAGACGCTGCTGGGACTGACGGCCACCACGTCGCGGTCGAGCATCATGAACGCCAAACGCCGGTAGCCTTCCAGTGGATACTCGAAGGAGAAGCGGATGATGGCCTGCTTCTCCCAATCTTCGAGCCACCAGTCGCGCGGCACCCAGCCGTTGTGTTCGTTCCGCTTGCCGTAGCGATCCTTCCAGTCGTGGAACTTGCTCTGGCCAATGCCCAGCCAAGCCACGAACTTTCTGGCGGGAATCTCCGTGCGCTCGTTCCAACGGCGCACGTAATCGACCACTTCATCGCGAGTGTCGTGGGGAACCCAACGTCCGTTTAGAGTTCCCCATTCTCTTTTTGCGCGGACGTTCTCCTCCATCAACTCGGAGATGACCTCGTTCTTCTGAACGAGCTTGGCCCGCAGTCGGGCGACTTCCTCCTCCTGGGCGGAAAGCCTCTTGGCTTCGCGTTTGGCGACCGGGTGAAAGGCGGCCGGCGCGTTGTCGAACAGGATTTTCTGCCAGGCGTAGATTTGGTTCGGCTTGATGCCGTACTCGTCGCAGAGGTCCGAGATGGGCACTTTATCGACCAGATACCTCTTGAGAATGGCAGCCTTCTGGTCCGTGCCGAAATGTCGTCGTTGTCCACTCATGAAATTCTCCTCGTCTGGGGGAAGATTCTAACCCAGGCGACCGAGAATTTCCATTTCCAATTGGTTCAAGACAGCTGGACGCCGTTTCGCACGGTCGTCGAGGCCACTGCCAGCTACGAGTGGTTGGTACAGTTGATCGAGCCGCTGGCGAAACGCGTGATCCTCGCGCATCCGAAGAAGCTCCGCGTCATCGCCGAAACCAAGAACAAAACCGACCGTATCGACGCCCGGGTGTTAGCCGAATTCCTGGCATTAGACATGATCCCTCAATCCTATCGGCCCACGCCGCGGTTGCGAGCCTATCGTCGCCTGGTGCGTTACCGGCATTTTGGCGCGGTCGGGTGACTTCCGTGCGCTGCAAGATTCGGCATATACTCAGCGATTACAACCTGGATCGGCCGAACCTCTTCACCGCCGAGGGCTTGGAATACTTGCAAGCCGTCGAGGTTTCTCCGGCCGACCGCTGGGTATTGGAGCAGTTTGTGTCGCAGTGGCAGCAGCATCGCAGCCAGGTGCAGGCGGCCAACAAGCAACTGCGGGAGTTTGCCAAGAAAGCGCCGTTGGCCGAACGCGAACACCGCGAAGTGCTCCGCAGTATTCCGATGATTGGCAGCGTAACGTTGGACGTGGTACTCAGCGAGTTGGGCGACGTGCGGCGTTTTCATTCGCAAAAGAAAGCGGTGGCTTACGCCGGGCTGGATCCGGGAGTGCGGGCGTCGGCGGATCGGCGAAAAGAGTTGCACATCACCAAGGAGGGATCGCGGCTGTTGCGTTGGGCTCTGGTGGAGGCGGCTTGGCGGTTGGTCGTCAAGAGCCGCTATTGGGGATTCCGTTACGAACGGCTGAAAGGTCGGATCGGGGCCAAAAAGGCGATCGTGGCGACAGCGCGGCGGCTACTGTGCGTGATGGTGGCGATGCTTCAAAGCGGACAGCGGTATCGCCTGTCGGCGGCGTGAGGTGAATTTTCATCGTTCTTTCAGAACAACCCTGGAGAAATCGCAGCGTACAAGATCAAGCCGAAACCGGTGGACGTGACGACTTGAGGACGACCCCGACACAAGTCCTGAATGGCGGCCGCTTCGGCGACCGACCTTCGATAGGGTGAATGGTGGCGTCCTTTGAAAACTTTTTTCATGGCGACGTTCGGCCCAGCCGACGATCCCGAATAGATGGTTGAGCGTACACGTTCACGTCGGCTCAGAACTCGAAATCAGCAGGAGGGAGCGAGTTCTTCCTCCGCCTCGGGCTCAGGGAATGTGTGGCAGCAGCCGCAGGAACCGCCCGCGGACCCTCGGACGAACGTGACCAGATCGACCGAGGCCGACGGCGAGGGGAATGTGGCAGACATCTGCCTCACGTTTCTTGCACCGGACGGCTTGACAAAAATGCTTTCATAGATGGACTTTAGTCCGCGGCATTTGGCGGGCTAAAGTCCGTCGCATTTGGCGGACTAAAGTCCGCCCCACATTCGGTGCCAGCCCAGCGTTAGCAACCTGAGAAGCAATAAACGCTTCGATGGCAAACCGCCATAATCGGCTGCTGTGCCCGTCATTTCTACCCGACTGGATTATTGGGCCGATATTGAATAGAATGGGGGATGCTCAAAATCCTGCCCCTTGGCGTCGGCCAGTAGTGCCGGTTGCGCGTCCCTTGTATTTTTCTTGAAGCCACACGCCCGTGCGAACTGCCATCGCCTATCTGACGAGCCTGCTGTGCCACGGGGCGGTGTTGATCCCGCTGGCGCATGTCGCTGCTTGGCACGATACGCCGCCGAGATACTCGATGCAAGGCGGCGGCCCGGCGTCGGTGGCGTTGAGGGCGTCGCTGGCCGCCTCCAGCGAGGCCGGGGAGTTGGAGGAAACACCGACGATCGTCGCCGCCCTCCCGCCTTCCGGGCAGGCTGGGCTGGAATCGCCGCCGCAGCCGGAACCAAAACTGACAGTCCTTCCGGAAGCCAAGGTGCTAGCACGTGTGAGGGCAAGAGTCGCGGCGCCGAAGTCGGGTGGCACTGCCGGCTTGTCCAGCAGTGGCGGAAACACGGCTGGGCAAGCCAACCGTGCCACCCGTGCGACGCGGCACGTCACTTCGCGCGGGCCGGGTGCCACCGGAACTGATGCGGTGACGGCGGCGGGATCGGCCGGCAATTTGGGCGGCGGGCAGGTCGATCAGGCGCCGAGCGCCGCAGCCTCCAATCCCGTTCCGCCCTATCCGGCCGACGCCTTGGCGCGCGGCATCGAGGGGCTGGTGCTTCTTCGCGTGCGAATCGGGGCCGACGGCAGCGTTCAAGAGGTGGCGGTCCACCAATCGAGCGGGACTCCGTCGCTGGACGAGTCGGCGCTTTCGACCGTGCGCCGCCAATGGCGTTTCGAGCCGGCCACCCGTTCCGGCGTCGCCGTTTCCTACGAAGCGATCCTGCCGATCCGCTTCACGATCCGTGCAGGATGACCGACGCGCGGGCGCGTTGGGCCGACGCCGGATGTAGGGCGGACTTTAGTCCGCCAAATGTGACGGACTAAAGTCCGCCCTACAACGTTGGCAACCTGTGCCTTCCCGCCTCTCCGCCAGTTTCCTCTTGACTGCTGAAACGCCGTGTGGTATCATTTCGTTATATGGCGAAATGGCGTTTCCAAGGAGACATCGGCGATGCGCGATCTGATGGCAGTCCTCAAGGCCCTGGCGGATGAGAACCGGGTGCGGGCCCTGATGGCACTTCGGCCGCAAGAACTCTGTGTGTGTCAAATCATCGAATTGCTCGGATTGGCCCCGTCGACCGTCTCGAAGCACATGGCGATTCTCAAACAGGCCCGCCTGGTCGATTGCCGCAAGCAGGGGCGATGGATTTTCTACCGGCTCGCCAAGCGCGAAGCGTCGGCCGAGGCCAGGAAAATCGCCGTGGCGGTCGCGCAATTGCTCGCCGACGATCCGCAAGCCCGCGACGACGCCAAGCGGCTTGCACAGATTCTCAAGATCGATCCCGAGGTGTTGTGCGACAAATACAAGGGGCCGCAGGTCCGAAGGAGTTGCCGATGAACAGAGCGGCCGTCCCCAATGGCCGATTGTCGTTTCTCGATCGCTATCTGACCGTCTGGATCTTCCTGGCGATGGCCGTCGGCGTCGGCGGCGGGTACTTTGCCCCGGGCGTCAAGGCGTTTGTCGACTTTTTCAAGGTCGGCACGACCAGCATTCCCATCGCCGTCGGCTTGATACTGATGATGTACCCGCCGCTGGCCAAAGTGAAGTACGAAGAGCTGGGCGACGTCCTTCGCGACTGGAAGGTGCTCGGGCTGTCGTTGGTGCAGAACTGGATCATCGGGCCGGTCTTCATGTTCCTGCTGGCCATCGTGTTCTTGCGCGGCTATCCCGACTACCTGGTCGGCCTGATCATGATCGGGCTGGCGCGCTGCATCGCCATGGTGATCGTGTGGAACGACCTGGCCAAGGGCGACACGGAATACTGCGCCGGGCTGGTGGCCTTCAACAGCATCTTTCAGGTGCTCTTCTACAGCGTTTTCGCCTGGCTGTTCATCAAGGTGTTGCCGCCGATGCTCGGCATCCAACTCGGCGACGTCGATTTGTCGAAAGTCACGATGGGCAGCATCGCCCAGAGCGTCTTCGTCTACCTGGGCATCCCCTTCATCGCCGGAATGCTCACGCGGTTGGTGCTGGTGAAGGCCAAGGGGAAGGCGTGGTACGAAACGCGATTCATCCCCCGCATCAGTCCCATCACGCTCGTGGCGCTGTTGTTCACGATCGTCGTGATGTTCAGTCTCAAGGGGGAGTTGATCGTCACGATTCCGCTGGACGTGCTGCGGATCGCGGTGCCGCTGTTGGTGTACTTCCTTGTGATGTTTCTGGTCAGTTTCTTCATGGGGCGGATGATCGGCGCCGGCTACGGCAAGACGGCCACGCTGGCGTTTACGGCGGCGAGCAACAATTTCGAGTTGGCCATCGCCGTGGCGGTGGCGGTGTTCGGCATCAATTCGGGCGCCGCCTTCGCGGCCGTGATCGGCCCGCTGGTCGAGGTGCCGGTGATGATCGGGCTGGTGAACGTGTCGCTTTATTTCCGGCGACGGTACTTTGCAGAAAACCCGTTGTAGGAGGCGTCTCCAGACGCCGATTGCACATCGAAAACGGCAGAGCGTCGGCGTCTGGAGACGCCTCCTACAGTGAATTCACAACCTCGGCGATGTCACGGCTTGACCGCAAATATCTTCACGCTCGCTGCATATTCGTTGAAGTCGTAGCGCGCACTGAGAGCGGCAAGCCCTCCGTGGATGGCGGCCTCCGGCGCAGCGGCGGACGGCGAGCAACACCCTCTGGCGGCGGGCGCCGCGACGGACAACGACGGACCGGAGCAGCAGCAGGAACGTTCGGGGTCGATCTTGGCATAGGCGTTCAGATCGGACCCGGTGTCCACGATTTCGATCGGGTCAAAACCGGCGTCGCGCAGGCCGCTGCGATACTCCTCGACCCCGATCGCGCCCGCAAGGCAACCCACGTACGCCGTCAGATCGTCGGCCAGTTCCGGCGGGAGCGGCTTCTTGAGGACGAGATCGCTGATCGCCGTGCGGCCGCCGCGTTTCAGGACGCGGAAGACCTCGCGAAAGACGGCTCGCTTGTCGGGAACCAGGTTGATGACGCAATTGCTGATTACGCAGTCGGCGGAAGCGTCGGGCAGCGGCATCTTATCGATGGTTGCCAAGTGAAACTCGACGTTCGCAATCGGCTTGCCGTCGGCGCCCTTGGCCGCATTTTTCCGGGCGCGCGCGATCATTTCGGGAGTCATGTCGATGCCGATCGCCTTGCCGGCCGGCCCGACTTTGGCCGCCGCGAGGAACACGTCCAGGCCGCCGCCGCTGCCCAGATCGACCACGACCTCCCCCGATTTCAGACTGGCGTAGGCCGTGGGGTTGCCGCACGAGAGGCCCATGTTGGCTTCGGCGGGAATGGAAGCCAGTTCCTGTTGGGAATAGCCGAACGCCTCGGCAATCGAACGAACCCCTTCATGCTTGTTCGACAGGTCACTCTTGGCCACCGATCCATATCGCTCCCGCACAATATCCACGATTTCTCGATCCATGATATTCTCCTATGTAGTTCACTTGTCCGACTCGGAAGAAGCGACCATAAGCGAGTTCAACATTTCTCCGATCGTCTCCGCCATTTCCGCCGCCCTGACCAGCGAGAGGCAGCAGACGCGATCTCCCTTGCTCCAACTCACCAGCGCGAGTTTATCGCCGGCGTTGATGCCTGCCCTGGCCCGCGTCTCCTTGGGCAACACCATCTGCCCGCGCTCGTCGATGGTGACGATGGCCTCGATTTGATTGGAGACCCGGCCCACGCGCTTCGAAGTGCGGCACGTTTTGCTCTTGGACTTGCCCATCTCGTTCCTCTCGTCTCGAAATCAGCACGTTCAGTACATTCTGAGTATACTGATTTTCGGCGAGCCGTCAAGCCGGAGCGGCTCGCGGCGAGAATCTTTCCAGAAACCACCCGAAGAAGGGGAGTTTTTGGCTCGATCCGCTATATACGCCCATCCGAATATCTGTTATATATACGCCTTATCGAATATAATGAGGTTTTCGTCCACACTGCTATTGGAGAATTCAGGAAAATGAGGCTGCTCTACCTGACAATCGCCGTTTTGCTCGGCGCCGCCGTTGCTGCGGCCCAAGACCGCGCTGCAACGGCGACCTCCTCCGCCACCGCCCGCTCCGCCGCCGTCAACACGAGCCCAGCCCAGGCGGCCATCGACCGGGCTGCCGCGGCCAACAAGTACGTCTTCCTCTTCTTCTGGAAGGAGAAGGGCCCGCCGACCGACCAGGCGCGGGCCGCCTTTCAGCCTGCGATGACGAAAGTGGCCGATAAGGCTCGGGCGGTTGCGATCCGGGTCACAAATCCGGCGGAGAAGAAGCTGGTTGACAAGTATGACGTGAGCCGCGCCCCGATGCCGCTTGTGCTGGCGGTTGCGCCATGCGGCGCCATCACCAAAGCTTTCACGAAGACGTTCGACGAGAAGCAACTCCGCACCGCGTTCGTCAGCCCTTGCATGCAGCGCTGTCTGAAGGCTCTCCAGAGCCGCAAGCTGGTCTTTGTCTGCCTCGTGGACCAAGCCAAGCCTCAAGATCGGGTGACTGTTCCCAAGGGAGTAGAGGACTTCAAGGCCGACAAGAAGTACGGCGCAGCCACGGAGGTCGTTATGGTGAATGTTCGGGACAGCAACGAAGCGACGCTTCTCAAGGAATTCGACGTCAGCCCACGGTACGCGCCGATGACGATATTCTTAGCCCCGCCGGGCGCCATGATCGGCACATTCACTAGGGGGACCAGCAAGGAGATGTTCATCGCCAAGCTTGCCGCTGCGCAATCTGGTTGCGGCGCGGGCTGCAGTTGTCATCACTAGAGGTTTTCGGCAAGAAAAACATCACACCGCGAGAGTGGCATCCGCGACTCTGCCGGTACATCACAGAATCGGCGGCTGGCCACCACGTTATATATACACGCACACGCATACATGCTATATTCGCTTCTCCGCATCTTTTGCGGAAACGGAAATCTCATTTCAGGAGAACCAAGAATGTTGGGAAGAGTAAGTACGACTCGCTTAGCGATTAACCTGTCGTTGGCGGTGATGTTGGGATTCGGGTTGACCGCCGCCGTTAGGGCGGATTCACCTGCGAAGAAATCTGAACCGGCCGCCAGTCGCGGCAGCTCGGCCTTGAAGGCGGCCGCGAAGCACAACAAGTATCTTTTCGTCTTCTTCTTCCAGGACGCGGAAGATCAGCAAACCCGCAGCATGAAGGCCGTGCTTGAGAAGGCAATGGCGAAGCTGGCCGATCGGGCCGATTCGATTGCGATCGACGTCATGGACCCGGCTGAAAAGCCGATTATCGAGAGGTTCCGAGCCAGGGGGGCTCCCATGCCCATCGTGTTGTCGATCGCCCCAACCGGAGCCCCTACCAAAGCCTTTCCAAAACAATTTGACGCAGCCGACCTGCAACAGGCGTTCGTCAGCCCGTGCACGGCCAAGTGCATGAGAGCGATCTACGATCAGCGATCGATCCTGCTGTGCATCCAGAACGACAAGACGAACGAGAACAAGGAAGCGCTGGCGGGCGCCAAAGAGTTCAAGAGCGATCCGAAGTACACCAAGGGAATCGAGATCATCGTGTTGAATCCGGCCGACAAGGCGGAACAGCGTTTCCTGAAAGACCTGGAAGTTGATCCCCGCACGCCGACGGCGGTCACCGTGCTGGTGATGCCGCCCGGCGCTCCGGTCGCCCATTTCACCGGAGCGTTGACCAAGGAGGCGATCGAAACCGCGGTCGCCACGGCGCAATCGAGTTGCGGCCCCGGTTGCAACTGTCATCACTAGGAGACGGGAATCATGCGATTGCGAACGCTTGTACTACGTGAAATCTTCGAGCGGAAGAGCCAACTGCTCACCAGCTTCGTGGCGATCCTGCTGGGAATCACGGTGATCGTGTCGATCAAGAACATCACGTCCTATTCCGAGGGCGCCATCGCCCAGGAGATGGATTCGCTGGGGGCCAACGTGCTGGTGCTTCCCAAGTCGGCCACCTTGCAGGAATACTACAGAGCCGACCTGCAAAGCGAGACGATTCCCGAAGAGTACGTCACGCAACTGGCGATGGCGAACCTCGAGGGAATCGACAACGTCTCGCCCAAGCTCTCCGTGCCCGTGCAGTTGCAGAACAAGCCGTTCACCTTGACGGGCATTTTGCCGGCGAAGGAGTTTCAGGCGAAAATGGCGTGGAGCGGGGCCGGCATCGTTTCCCGTCCGATCGGTTGCGGCTCTTCGGTCGGAATGATGCAATCGGACGACAAGAAGACGCTCAGCCGCAAGAAGATCATCTCCACGCTTGAAGAGAACGAAGTACTCATCGGCTCCGAAGTCGCCGGAATGCTCAAGCTGAAACAGAACGATTCGCTGGAAGTGCTCGGCAAGAAGTTCACCGTGATCGGCCGTGTTGCCGGAGACCGGCACCGTGGACGATTCCCGCATTTTCGCCCATTTGCACACGGTTCAGGACTTGACCAAGAAGGGATCGGTCGTCAACGCCATCGAGATCATCGCTTGCTGCAAGCAGATTTCGCGGGGAGTGTTGGACAAAGTCAATAGCCTGCTGCCCGACGCCAAGGTGACCACCGTCAAGCAGATCGTCCAATCGCAACAACACGTCAACGCCATGATGTCCAATCTGTCGCTGATGTTCCTGGTGATTATCGTTTTCGTGGGCGGAGCGAGCATCGCCAACTACATGTACGCGAACGTTTTCGAGCGGCGGCGGGAGATCGGCACGCTGATGGCCCTCGGGGCCGACTCGCGGCTGGTTTTGAAAGTCTTCCTGCTGAAGGCCTTGCTGCTCGGCGGGGCGGGCGGGATCGGCGGCTACGTGCTGGGCTCGATTCTCGCCTTCGTGCTCGGCCCGCAGTTGGCCGGCATGAGGGTGTGGCCGATGTGGGAGTTGGCGATTGCCGCGATCGTCATTTCCGTCGGCCTGACGCTCGTTGCCAGCTACTTTCCCGCCCGCCGCGCGGCCCGGCTCGATCCTTGCGCCACATTCCAGGAAATCTGAGGGAAAAAGGGGACAGGTACAATTTGCCGGAACGGCCCGCAGGGTGCTTCGCACAAATTGTACCTGTCCCCTTGTTCCCAGAAGATATAGGGAGAGATTCTCCATGCTCAAGATGGAAAACGTCAGCAAAGCCTATCGGCATCGCGGCCAGACGGTCACGGCGCTCGATAACGCCACCGTCCACATCCCGCGCGGCGATTTCGTCTCCGTGGTCGGCCCCAGCGGCAGCGGCAAGAGCACGCTGCTGTTGATGCTGGGCGGAATGCTCTCGCCCACCGCAGGGCCGGATTCTCATGGAGGATCGATCGGTCTACGACATGCACCCAAGCGATCGGGCGCGGCTGCGGCGGGAGAAAGTGGGATTCGTGTTCCAGACGTTCAATCTGGTCACGTATCTTTCGGCGCTGGAAAACGTCCAGATTCCGCTGTTTCTCGCCAAAATGGACGCCGACGCCCAACGAGAAGCGGGCCGTCGCCCTGTTGGAACGGGTCGGCCTGGGCGATCGGCTGCACCACAAGCCGTGCGAGTTGAGCGTCGGCCAGCAGCAGCGGGTGGCCTTGGCGCGGATGCTGGCCAACGATCCGGCCGTGATTCTGGCCGACGAGCCGACCGGCAATCTCGATCCCGAGACCAGCCAGCAGATCATCGGCTTCCTGGAGGAGTTCAACGGCGAGGGTCGCACGATCGTGATGGTGACGCACGACCCCCGCGCCGCCGAGCGAGCGAAAAGAACGCTGCGGTTGAAGGACGGCGCGATCGCCAATCACGACGCCGTCGCTAAAGCCGGCGACGCTGCGTGAGTACCCTTTTTCGACGTTGTCGGCACAACGATGACTCTTGAACTTTCCAAATAGCAGCGAGAGATGATGAAGTCATTAACAGCTACCCAGCCCGTCACCGCTATTGACTCGATGTTCCGAGCCTTCTCCGACCGAACGCGGCTGCGGATTCTTCACGTTCTGCAAGGCGGGGAACTTTGCGTCGGCGACATCGTGGAAATCCTACAGGCTCCGCAGCCGCGGATTTCCCGTCACTTGGCCTACTTGCGAAAGGCCAAGCTGGTCGCGGTCCGCAAGTCGGGCCTATGGAGCCACTACCGGCTCGCCCCCGCCAAGACGCCGTTCCACAAGAAGCTGCTGGAATGTCTGGCGAAGTGCTTCCGCGAAGTGCCGGAATTGCAAGCCGACACGGCGCGGGCCGCCAAGATCAGAAAATCCGGCGGCTGCTGCCCATCCGCTTGACAAGCTTGCACGCTCACGGGTTGAGCAATTGCCGGAGCGCGGGCGTGAAGTGCATCTTCGCGGTTGGGTGACGGTCGTCGATCCTTGCGGTAAAATCATTCTATGATTCGAGCGTATGAAGAAATTGTCGATTTTATCGCGGCGGGAACAACGCCCGTGCGCGTCGCCCACTTCGAGGCGTCACCGGAAGCAAAGGCACGCGTTGCCGACTTGATCGCGCGAGAAAACCACCGGCCTCAGCGCGGAAAAAACTTCCGAACTCGACTCCTTTCTGAAGATGGAACATCTGATGCGGTTGGCCAAGGCCCGCGCTCGAACCTTCTGCCCCAATGAGTAGTTATGTCAGCGCGGACTTGCGGCGTCTGGTGGCCTCGCGGTCTGTGCGAATACCGCATTGAGACTGCTGCGCAACGAGAGCGACTCGTGAGGATAAATCTCCCCCCGGAGCGAGATTCGCGGCGCCACGAAGATGCCCATAGAATAGTACAGCGTCTCGCCGCTCGATGCCGGGCCCGCCGACAACGAACGACGCGGCGAGACGCTGCGTCTACAAGGACGTTGAACGGCTGGTCACGGGGTCTTGCGTTCGCCGTCCTTGTTGTTTCCCTTTGGCGGCGGGATGTTTCGTCCCTCCGTTTTCGGCCCGTTCTTTTCCGGGCCGCCCTGCTGCATGCCGCCGTTCGTCGATTTCGGCGTCTTCTTCTCGATGACGCCCTGCGGCCGGCGCGTTTCCGCGGACTTGATCGTCTTCTTTTCCGTCAATCCCTGCGAGCCTCCCTCTTTGATTGGCGGCTCAGTCTGGATCACCGGCTTGCGAGCTTCCCTGTGAATCGTCTCGGATCGTCGTTCGGGGGACGAGGGGGTGACGATCGGCTTCATCGTTTGCCGGGTGTTTCCTTGCATGTGGCCGGTTGTGCCCTCGTTGAGGGTACGCGCCACTTTGGGAAAGCGGAGCGTTTCCGGCGTTCTTTGCACGGTTATTGCATTCGGCCCGCCGAGATTTTCTCGCGACATCGTCGTTCCGGCGGTCGTTTCCATTTTTTGGCGTTCGCTGCCGAATTGCCGCATTAGGCCCGCGTTTTCGCGGAACTTCACCCGCTGTTCCGGCGAGACGGCGGCAAGACGGATATTAGACTGCGGGTTCTTTTGCAGGTTTTGCAGAGTGTTGGCGATTCCCAAGAACTGGCGATCCGATCTGTTGCCCGCCGACGCCAGCGCTCGCTGCGTGGCCGCCAGGGTGTGCGGCAAGCGTTGATCGGGATGGGCGCGATAGAAGGCGTACCAATCTTTGAGGTTCTTCGCCCAGCCGGGATTGCCGTTGTTTCGCCAGCCGTAGTACGCGAACAGCGGGTCGTAGGCGTAGCCCCGATAGCTGCCGACGGCAAACCAGGGATAGATGCCCAACCGATCGTAGCTGGCGGCGTAGTAGTCGCCGAAATAGTATTGGCTGCAATCGGGCCGCACGAACAGATAATTCGTCAACAGTCCGCTATCGATCACGACCGAGGGAGAGTACGAATAGCCGGCGCGGCGGAAGATCGCGTTGCTGAACGAGACCGGGGCAAATAGCAGGCCGCGGCGGTCGAGCCGGTAGTCCCAGAAGCCGTTGCAGAACAGCCAGCCGCGCGGGCTCCAGCAGTACGACGCCGGCGTCCATATCCAATCGGGCTGCGCCGCCACCCAATGGCCCGGCTGCCAAGCGAAACGCGCGTTTACCCAGCGCCAACAGCCAGGGATCCAGATGTCGTTCGGCGAGGGCTGGTCGCTTGTGGGGCCTCGCTCCAAGGAGGCCGGCGGCGTGGGATAATACACGACGCTCTCGTCGGTTGTCGGCGTCCAGAAACCCGGCACCCAACTATAGCCGCCGCTGACGGTCGTCCAATATCCGGCCACCCAGCGATCGTTTGGCGGCGGCACGCGCCACACGCCGCTGACCCAGTCGAAATCCTTCCGACCGTCGTCCCAAGCCCAGTAGCCGCCGATCCACGTCGTGTTCTCATCGGCCGGTTTTTGGTCGGGCGGGATTTCCTCGATCGCTTCCGGAGGTTTCTTTGACACCACCAACTGGTTCACCGCGCCGGAAGTCACAGGCTGGGCGTACGCCTCGTGGATCGGCCCGCGCGTCATCACCTCCACGCCGGCGGCGTCTGAATTGGCCGACGCAACCGGCGGGACCGGCGTATTGTCGGCGCCGACAGCCGAACTCGCCAACAGCGCGGCCGTCGCCGTCATGCCCGCCAGAAACAGACCCGTCGGAAAGCAGAACGTTCTCATGACCTAAACTCCTTGCGAAAAAACGAGAGTCGCTCGATCCCATGATGGCTATAATCGATAGCCGCACAAAGCATGGAAACCGGAGAATTATGCAGGTGTTTCAGGCATAAAAACAATTACCGCCTTAGGGGCCGTGCAAGCATGAGCCGGCGGTAGGAAGTTCACTGAAGGAGGCGCTCCCCACGCCGATGGCAGCGGTGTAAAGCCACGGATCGGCGACGCGAGTCCCCTCCTGCGGTCCGAATTCCTGGACACCCCCCGCAGAAGAAGCGGCCGGCGTAACCCGTCGAACAAATGGGCAACTCGCCGGTCTCGACAACCGCCGCTGTAAAGGGCATCATAGTATGTAAGAACTACCGGGTAATCAAATGAAGAAACGCACCCTGCTGAGTTGGAGCAGCGGCAAGGACAGCGCCTGGGCGCTGCACGTCCTGCGGCGGGATCCGGAAATCGAACTCGCCGGGCTGTTCACGACCGTCAACGCCAAACACCAACGCGTGGCCATGCACGCGGTTCGCTTGCGGCTGCTCGAACTTCAAGCCGAAGCCGTCGGCTTGCCCCTCGACGTGCTCGAAATCCCCGACCCGTGCAGCAACGAACAGTACGAGGCCGTCATGCGGCAGTTCGTGGGCCAGGCGATTGCGCGGGGCGTGCAGTGCATGGCCTTCGGCGACCTGTTCTTGCAGGACATCCGCGAATACCGAGAAAAGCAACTACTCCCCACCGGCATCGCTCCACTCTTCCCATTGTGGAACAAGCCGACGCGGCAACTGGCCGCCGAAATGCTCGCCGGGGGTCTGCGGGCGTTTGTCACCTGCGTCGATCCGCGCAAGTTGCCGCGCGGCTGCGTCGGCCGCGAGTGGTCGCAGGCGTTCCTCGACGAATTGCCACCCGCCGTCGATCCCTGCGCCGAGAACGGTGAGTTTCATACCGTGGTGGTCGACGGTCCGATGTTCCGCCGGCCGATCCCGGTCCAAATCGGCGAGACGGTCGAGCGCGACGGCTTCTGCTTTGCCGACATCGTGCCGGTGGAGTGAATTCTACTCGGCCTTCCCCCGCGGCGGCGTGTCCTTCGCTCGATGCTCCTCCCAATGCGATAAGACGATCTCAAGATTGTGTCTCGCTTTGGCGAAATCGGGGCGGATGGCCAGCGCCCTGCGATACTCGGCCACCGCGGCCGGCACGCGCTCACGGATTAGAAGAGCATTGCCGAGATTGTAATGGGCCTCGGCGTAATCCGGATCGATTGCCAGGGCCGCACGGTATTCCGCCATCGCATCGTCGAGCCGATGGCAGCGTGAGAAAGCCTCGCCGAGATTGAGGTGGGCCAGTTTGCAGTCGGGCTTGATCGCGAGCGCCTTCCCATAGCAGCCCATCGCCTCGTCGAGTTGTCCGCGCTCGACCAAGAGCAGCCCAAGATTGTTGTAGGCCATCCAGCAATCGGGATTTCGGTCGATCGTCCGCAGGTAAAGCTGCTCGATATCGGAGTACATGCAACACTGTGCCCAAGTTCGCGTCGCCAGGACCGTCAGCAGCGCTCCGCAGAAACAGTAGGCCGGCCACCGCCCCCAAAGCCGCCAATGGTTTAGCAGCATCGCAACGCCGGCCGACGTCAGCGCGATGATTCCCATGCTGGCCAAGTACTGAAAATGGTCGGCCACGAACGAATAGATGAACGGATACACGTTGCAGAAGCCGAGCACGGGGAACAGAGTTCCAGCGAAGAAGAGAAATGCCGCCAGCGGCCCGCGCACGCGCCGTCGAATGGCCCAAAGCCCTGCGAGCAGCAGCAGCCCGGCCAAGGGGAACAGATATTGCCACCACACCGCCTGACTGACGTGCCAACGCGGATAGATGAAGATCAGGTCGGCGGGCCAGAAGAGCTTGCCGAGGTAGAACCAGATCGCTCGGCCGGCGATGAGACATCGCTCGACGATCGTAAAATCGAACGCTGCCCCTTCGGCGCCGCCGAGCTTGCGTTCGACTAACGCGGTGAACACGCCGGCGGCCGCGCCGAGAGCGAAGAAGGGCAAGAGCGGCAGAACGTCGCGACGCCACGACAATCGCCCTCGCTGCCACCAAAAGACCACCAGCAACGCCGCCGGCAGCGTTGCCGTAACTGTCTTGCTCAACAACCCCAACACAAACAACCCGAAGGCCAAGAAATACGAAGCCTTCTCGCGGCTATGATCGAAGCGAAGATAGACCAGTGCCGCGGACAGATAGAACACGGCCGATAGGGTGTTTTTGAGCTCCGTGATCCAGGCGACCGACTCGACGTGAACCGGATGCAGCGCGAAGATCGCTGCCGCCAGATATGCCCCGGGGACTTTCAGCCGCCGCAGAATCACCGCCACTAGCAGGGCCGCCGCAACGTGCAACGCGATGTTTACCAGATGATAGCCGAGCGTTGCATCGCCCCAGAGCCCGCGCTCAAGCCAAAACGCGCTATGCAGCAGGGGATAGTATTGTTGCGTGGCCTTCAGGTCGCACCAGATCCGGCAGAGTCCGTTCCACGATTGCAGCTCGGGTCGAACATGCGCGTCATCGTCCCAGATGAAGCCTCCCTGCCAAGCCGGTTGATAGGCCAAGAAGACCGCCGCCGCTAGAGCGAGCGCGGCCAACCAGTCTTTCCAGCGCAGGAACCAAGCAGCGACGGATGGAGGATTGCTCGGCCGATCGCTCCCGGTGCTGCCGGATCGTTGGCGTGCGTCTTTCGGCGATGTTCTTGCTCGTTGCTTCATTGGCCGAGCGGTTGTTCTGCGTCGTTGCGAGTTGCTTAGCGGACCCGTGCGTCGTTCGCAGAGTCCTTACCGGTGAGAACCGCCCCCCGCTTGCAATCGGGGGCCTTGGAGAGTGGCAAGAACTCCTTGGCGGCCAAACGAGCAGCTAATCCGTATTGTCGACAATGGCCGCTCGAACGTCAACGCAACGACTTTTCCCGACTTGATACAACAACAGCGCCCGACGGAGCCCTGACAACGTTCAATTCAATCGGTCAAGAAAAAGCAACAGTCCGGGCGACCCATTGACGGGCCGACGCCGGACTGTTTCCCCCCCTGGGAATACACACGGCATAATCAGAAGCCGATCCAGAATCTCATCATCGGTCTTTCACCGCCACGCACTTTGGCAAACTTTATCGGTTGGGCGGACAAGGGCGCGCCAGTGCTTCGTGGTGACTCGAGCGCTCATTGGGCGTCGGGCGGCAGATTTCGTGAAAAATAGCCGGGAGCCAACGGCTCCCGGAGAGCGGCCGCAAACCTACGCACGTTTCGCGAGCCGTTGGTCCCCGATATTCCACGACATTGACCATCCAAGACGCAGTAAACAAGCTTCCCGCGTTCACCGCAACACCCCATCTTAACATTCATCGGCGGTTTCGCTAATAAACTGTAGCGATTAGGCCGATTTTGAGGGTGCTCCGGTTCTCCGTGCGCGCACCGGCACCGTCGGCGGCGGGAGTCATCTACTCGGCACAAGGCCGAATCAGGAAAGGGTTCAATCCACGATGAGTAAATCAAGCCAATTGGTCCGCTCCGTCACCAGGTCGCCGTTCTTGTGGGGCATCCTCGGGTCCGTCGGGTTCTACGGTCTGATTCGAGCCATCCCGCCCGATGCCCCCGGCATGGCGTTTGTCCTCCGCTACTTCACCCACCATCCGGTCGAGTACATGGAGACGGTGATGTTCTCGATCGGGCTGGCGGCGCTGGTGGTCAAGATCTTCGACGTTGCCGCCCAGCGATCGGGACTTCGCAGTTCGCCGCTCGGGCCGCCGCCGGCCTCGCCGCAGTTGTGCGACGAATGCGAAGACCTGCTGGCAGTGCTCGATCACGTTCCAGGCCGCCGCCAGGGCGAGTACTACATCGCTCGGCTGCGTGCGGCCTTGCAGCATGTTCAGCGGCACGACTCGGCCGAAACCCTCGACGACGAATTGAAGTACCTTTCCGACATGGACGCCGCCCGACTGCATGCCGGCTACGGCCTGTTCCGCGTCATCGTTTGGGCGATCCCGATCCTCGGCTTCCTGGGCACGGTCATCGGCATCACGATGGCGCTGAACAGCGTCGATCTCCAGGCGCCCGACAAGTCGATGCTGCAAGTGCTCAACGGTTTGGGGCTGAAGTTCGACACGACTGCCCTGGCACTTGCGTTCGCGATGATTCTGATGTTCGTCCACTTCAAGGTTGAGGAATCCGAAAACTCGCTTTTGCAGCAGGTGGACAGCCGGGTACAAGACGACCTGTCGGGTCGATTCGCCGCGCTGCTGCGACGAGCCCCACCCCCGCCGACGGCCAACTCGTCGCCGTGCGGCGGATGGCCGAAGCGATGATGCAGGCGACCGACTCGCTGGTCCAACGTCAGGCCCAACTCTGGCAGGCGTCGGTCGATTTGGCCGCCAAGCAGTGGGCGCAGATGTCGCAATCGGCGGCCGGGCAGGTGCAGACGGCGATGTCGGCGGCCACCGCCGAGTTGGGGCGGCAGACCGACGTGCTGCGGCGAGCCGTCGAGGCGGCCGGCGAAGTCACCGGGCTGGAAGACGCCTTGAACCGCAATCTCGCCGCCCTGGCCGGCGCCAAACACTTTGAGCAGACTGTTCTGAGCCTGGCGGCGGCGGTGAACATGCTCAGCGCTCGGCTGGCCGAGTCGCCCAACGCTCCGGTCCGTCTGGAATCCACGCGACGCTCGGCTCAAGCGGCATGAAATTCACACTGCAACCTCAACGCCGACTTGCCACGCGAACGGGGCCCGGCATTTCGCTCTTCCCGTTCCTCGCGGTATTGATCTGCACGATGGGCGCCCTGGTGCCGTTGCTGATGGCCATGATGCACACGGCCCGCGTTCAGGCCGAGGCCGCCGCCGTGGCCAAAGCGGCGGAAGACGCCGCGAAATACAAGGCCGAGTTGCAGACGCGGCGGGAAGACGTGCTGTGGCGGATCGAACAATTGAAAAACTCCCGCAAGCAGACCCAATCGCAGTTGGCCGACGCACGGCTCGACCTCGGCCACTTCGAAGACCACTCGCGGCGGCTGCAGTGCCGAACTCGAACGATACCGGAACACCGTCGGCGAGCTGGAGAACATCGAAAACGCCGATCGCCAAAAGAACGGCCAATCGGAAACGGAATTGCAGCAACTCCGCCGGCAGGTCGATGCGGCCCGGCAGGAGGTCGAGCAAGCACGCAAGCAGGCCGCCGGCCGTCGTTGCTCCTATGCCGTAGTTCCCTACGAGGGCCCCAACCAGACCCGGCGCCGGCCGATCTACCTCGAATGCCTCGCCGATGCCGTCGTCATCCAGCCCGAGGGAATCCGGCTCCGCGCCGAAGATTTCGAGGGGCCGATGGGCCCCGGCAATCCGCTGGCTGCCGCATTGCGGGCGGCACGCGAACAGTTGCTGGCCCAGCGCGAGTTCGACCCGCAGGCAGGCGAGCCCTATCCGCTGCTGCTGGTCCGGCCACAGGGCATCGCCGCCTATTATGCCGCCCGCGAGGCGATGAAGTCTTGGGGATGCGACTTCGGCTACGAGTTGGTTGACGACGATTGGAAACTCGCCTACCCTCCGCCAGATCCACGACTGATCGAGGTTGTCCGCCAGGCGATCGGCTCGGCGCGAATCAACCAAGAGCGGCTGATCGCGGCCGCGCCGCGCGAATACCCTTCGCGCTCGAAGGCGACCTACCGTGCATCGTCCCAGGGCGGATTTGTCCGCGACGACGGAGGCTCGGACGACGAAGACAGCGGCTATCGCGGCGCCACGCCCGCCGGATCGGTCGGACGAAATGGCGGCGGCCATGGCGGTCGAGGAAATGGCGGCGGCCCGGAGACTCCTTCGAACGCCCCGTACAATCCGTATGCAGCGTTGTCTGAACGCCCATCGGCGGTCCCCGGGAGCGGCGGCATGACCGGCGCTCCTTCCGGCGGCGTCCCCTCCGATGTCGGCCCCGCTTTGGCATCATCCAATGGCAATTCCGTCGCCGGCGGTGGAGTCGGTAACGTTGGTGTTGTCGGCGGCGGTGGAGCTGCCAGTACGCCTGGCGGCGTTGTCGGCGGAAGAGGCGACGGAAACGTCGGCGGAATGTCGCCCGGCGGCACAGACGTTTCAGCGAACCCCATGCGCGGCAGCGCCGGCGGCGACGCATCGAATCCCTACGTCACCATGCCGCAACGCCCGGAAACGACCGGTCCCGGCAGCGGCGGTGCCCCCGGCACATCCTCCGGCCCTTATGGCGTTCCTTCGGGCAACTCAGGCCCGACGTCGTCCCAGCGTTCCAACGGTTCGCAAAACAATGGCGCGGGCGTCGAGCGTCCCGAGGGCTACGTGGTCGGTCAACCTGCGCGCGAGGCGTCATCGCCGGCAACGCCTAATCCGCAGCAGTCGCCTGACGGGGCCGCGGGGCGTGTCTTCCGGCCCGGCGAATGGGAGCCGACACCCGAGCCTCCACCGAAGCCGCCGGACGATAAAAAAGACGACGACACATTCGGCGAGAAGAAGCACCGCAAACCGCCGAGGAGTCTTGCCGAGCGGCGCGGCGAGGATTGGGGATTGCGCGATGCCGTCCGGGGTTCGGTCGGCGTCACTCGACCGATTTGCATCGAGTGCTATGCCGACCGGTTGGTGGTCGTTTCCGACCGCAATCCGGCCGACAGCAAGGTGATTCAATTCGGCCCGCGCACCGCATCGTCGATCGACCCGTTTATTTCGGCGATTTGGGGACATATTGAAGGCTGGGGTATCGCCGGCCGTGGCATGTACTGGCGTCCGGTGCTACAGGTCTGGGTCGCCCCCGGCGGCGAAGACCGTTTTGTCGATCTGTCCGCCCTGCTCGATGGCAGCGGGCTGACGGTGAAGAGGAGGCAATAGGAATGAGGAATGCGGAATGATGAATGATGAATTACGGGCCCCGGCGCTCGCGGCAATCACTCATCATTCATCACTCATCATTCATCACTCATCATTCATCACTCATCATTCATCACTCATAATTCATCACTCCCATGCCCCGTCCCATTCCACAACACGGCGAGCCGGTCAACGGCGATTCCTTCCTGGACATCGTGGCCAGCGTCGTGAGCATCATGATTATCATGGTGGTGATGGTGGGCATGAGGATTAAGAACGCCCCGGTGACCGTTGCCCTACCACCTAATCCCGCCATGAGGGAATTGGAGAAGGACGCGGCCACGGAGAAATCGCTCCGGGCCGACGTGTTCAAGCTTGCCGACGAGACTCGGCAGTTGCAGCAAGAAGCCGTTCGCCGCTGCATGCAACGCGATGCCTTGGCCACGATGGTCACGGCCGTGGAGCAGAAGATTCAAGAGCGTCGGCAGAATCTCGACGCCGCCAAGCGGGCCGACTTCGACCTTGCCCGCGGAATGTCGGAAACGAAGTTCCAACTCGACCAACTCCACCGCCAGCGCGAACAGGCGGCCGAGGCGCCGGCGCCGCCGGTGGTGGTCGAAAGTTATCCCACGCCGATCAGCCGCGCGGTGGACGGGCCCGAGGCGCATCTGCTGATTTCCAACGGCCGCGTATTGTTCATCCCCTTGGAGGCGTTGCTGGAAGAGTTCAGGTCGGAGGCGAGACGGCAGGCGCACAAGCTGCTCGACCGGCCGGAGCTAACCGACACGATCGGGCCGATCGAAGGTTTTCGCCTTCGCTACACCCTCGAGCGCCACGACGTTTCGCCCGAAGACATGCGAACGACCGGACACGGCAGCAGTTACGTGGGGCTGCGGCGCTGGTCGTTACTGCCCGTCTCGAACGACCTTGGCGAGCCGGTGCGATTGGCGCTCGACCAGGGTTCCGACTTCCGCCAGAAGCTGGCGAAAATTCTGCCCGGCCGAACCACGATCACCATCTGGGTCTATCCCGACGGTTTCGACGCCTTCCGCGAAATCCGCAAGGAGTTGTACCGTCAGAACTACACGATCGCCGCCCGGCCCTTGCCGGCGGGCGAGCCGATCGCCGGCTCGCCGAACGGCAGCAAATCGGCGGCGCAGTAGGGGGCTTGACTGGCGGTGAACGAGCGTGTAGTCTTGAGGCGGAGGATACAGTATGTTCGACCGCGTAGAAATCGATCCGCGCCGTTGCGGCGGAACGCCGGTCATCAAGGGCACGCGCATTCCCGTTGCCGTCCTTCTCGACCAACTTGCCGCGGGCGAAAGCTGGGAGTCTCTGCTGGCTGGCTATCCGGGCCTGGTCCGTGAAGACATTCAAACGGCAATTCTCTTTGCCAAGGCATCGGTGGAACATACAGAGATCATCCCGGCTGGCGTGGAATGACCGGCAATGAAGCTCTATCTGGACCAGATGTTCCGGCTCGATCTACGGCTTCCTTCGCGTCGAGAATCCGCTGGCCGATGGCTGACCTGGGGGTGAGCCAGCAGCATAACCCCGCTACCATAGTCGCCCATCGCCTTCTTTTGTTATTGGCTAGACTCATCCACTTTGTGCGCCCCGTCAATGCCATTCTTACGTGCGTCCTCAAGAACCTCGACCACTTTCCACGTATGGTGATGTCAAAATTGAAATGCAACGAGGTGGAAGGCTGGTACAGGTGAAAACATTGAAAATCTGACGCTCGATAACCGCGTTCCGCCCAGCCCCCCCGTCGCTTGGCATACGACTTTCCCCACGTTACAATCGAAGAAGACTCGTCACAGCGATTTCGGGACAGCGGGGATGAGGGACGTATGGACGTGCGCAGCGACGGCAGCCGGTACGGTGCGGCGGAGCCGGCTTCCATTTCCTCGACGCTTCTCGAGCAGATCCGCGCCCAGCGGCCCGAGGCCTGGCAGCGGCTGGTCGATCTCTACGGGCCGGCGGTCTATCGCTGGTGCCGGCAGATGGGCATTGGCCGGGCGGATGCGGCCGACGCGGTGCAAGAGGTGTTTGCCGCCGTGGCCGCCGGGGCGGGCCGCTTTCGCCGCGAGACGCCGGAACACAGCTTCGGCGCCTGGCTGCGCACCATCACGCGGAGCAAGGTGTGCGATCATTTTCGCCGCCGCCGCGGCCTGCGTGACGCCGAAGGCGGCACCGACGCCCAACAGCGATTGCTCAATCTGCCCGAGTCGGACGACGATTCGCGTTCGCTCAGTGCGCCGCTTGCCACCGATACCGGATTTGTGCATCGGGCGCTCGATGTGGTTCGAGCGGAATTCGAGCCACGCACGTGGGATGCCTTCTGGCGGATCGCCATCGACGGCCAATCGCCCGCCGAGACCGCCACGGCGATGAAGATGAGTCTCTCGGCAGTTTATCAGGCGAAATCGCGGGTGCTGCGGCGGCTTCGGCGCGAATTACGAGATTCGGCGTAGCCTGTATCGGCACACGCCGTGTGCCGTCGGAGGGCAACGGCACACGGCGTGTGCCGGATACGGCGAAATGGTGTCAAACCCCCGCGTTAGACCTAATGTCGCGACTGCCGGTCGCGGCGTTATAATGGGAGAATACCATGTCGGCCGAATGCCCGAACCGCAGCACCCTGTTCGATTACCTCGTCGGAAAACTGCCCGAGGACGCCTCCGATTCCTTGGCGAGCCACGTGGAAGCGTGTCCCGATTGCCAGGCCGAGTTGGCCACGCTTTCCGACGTCGAGGATACGCTGATCGGCCAGCTTCGGGGAGCGGCGGCGCCGGAGCCGTATCTGGACGAGTCGGAATGCGGCCGTGCGATTGCCAAGGCCAAGCGGGTTGCGGCGGGAAACGGGGTCGGAAAAGGGGACAGTCCCCATTTGCCGGAACGGCCCTTCGGGTGCTTCGCACAAATGGGGACTGTCCCCTTTTCCGACCCCGAGACCTCGCAAACGTCGCTTCCCGCGCAACTCGGCGAATACCGGCTGATCGAACGGCTGGGCAGCGGCGGCATGGGGGCGGTCTACAAGGCCGTGCACAACCGGCTCGATCGGGTCGTCGCCCTGAAAATCCTGCCGCGCGGCGCAAACCGACGACCGGCGGGCCATCGTCCGCTTCGAGCGGGAAATGAAGGCCATCGGCCGGCTCGATCATCCGCATATTGTTCGGGCATACGACGCCCGGGAGATCGACGACCGGCTCGTCTTGGTCATGGAGTTTGTCGAGGGGCTGGACCTGGGCAAGATCGTCCGCCGGCTGGCATCGGAAAAGGGGACAGGCTCCGTTTGTGCGACGCACCCGGAGGGCCGTTCCGGCAAACGGTGCCTGTCCCCTTTTCCGATGCCCGACGCCTGCGAGCTCGACGCCTGCGAGCTTGCCCGGCAAGCGGCCCTGGGTTTGCAGGCCGCCCACGAGCACGGCATGGTCCACCGCGACGTGAAGCCGTCGAACCTGATGCTCACGCCCGAGGGCCAGGTGAAGCTGCTCGACCTCGGGCTGGCCCGGCTGGGGGTCGGAAAAGGGGTCTGGTCCAATTTGTGCGAAGCACCCTCCGGGCCGTTCCGGCAAATTGGACCTGACCCCTTTTCCGACCCCGACGACATGACCGGCACCGGGCCAGGCGATGGGCACGGCCGATTACATGGCTCCCGAGCAAACCTCCGACAGCCGCACGGTCGATATCCGCGCCGACATCTACGGCCTCGGGGCCACGCTTTACAAGCTGCTCTCCGGCCGGGCGCCGTTCAGCGGGCCGGAGTATCAAGGCACGTTCGAGAAGATGCAGGCCCATCGTCAGACGCCGCCGCCGCCGATTCGGCAGTACTGCCCGGACATCCCTGACGGCCTGGTCGCAGTGTTGGATCGGATGTTGGCGAAAGACCCGGCCGCGCGCTATCAGACGCCAAGCGAGGCGGCCGAGGCGTTGGCGCCATTCTGCGCCGGCTCGGATTTGCCAAACCTATTGCGGCGGGCGGAAGCGTCGGATGTGTCCCCTCTCCCGCTGGGAGAGGGCCAGGGTGAGGGCCGAACGTTGCCCAAGCCGCAGCCGGCCCCGCGCCGTTGGCGAACAATCGCGGCGGTGGTCATCGCCCTGTTGTTGGTCGGCGGGCTGGGCTTCTGGCTGGGCGTCATGATCCACATTCGCAACCAGAACGGCGATGAGGCGACTCTCAACGTCCCCAACGGGAGCAATGTCGATATTGATAACCGCGGAAAAGCCACGGTGACGCTGGCCGGCGCGGCGTCGAAGGGAGAGCAGTCGGCGAACGCTGATCTTCAACGCGAGATCGCAAAACTGACGGTCGAACTGGCTGGACAACGGGCGCTGCTGCTGTACGTAGACCAGAGCGACGTGCCCCCCAGCGAACTCGACGCGCTCGTGCAAAGCGAGCCAGCGGCGAAACAAATGGCCACCGAGTTGGGCTGGAAGAAGATGGACCAGACCTATGCCGAAGGGTCGATGAAAAATGCCAAAGAAAACCCTTATGCCAAACGGTATCGCGAGGAAATCGACCGGCTGCAAAAACAGTACGACAAGCGGGTCAATGAACTCAAGGCGAAGGCCCGGCAGAACAAGCGCAGCGTCATCCAGACGGAAATCGTCAGGCTTCAGGCGCAATTGGCGGCGTTGCGGCAGCAGGAAGGCGGGCCGCAAGACGCCGCCGCACCCGTACCCGCCGCGTTCGACGCCAAAGCGATCCAGGGCACGTGGGAGATCGTCAGCAGCACTTTCAGCCTGATTGACAGACTGCCCGGCGAAGAGAACGTCTCCGACTACGAGGTGCGGGAGACCACCAAAATCGTCATCACCGCCGATACGTTCCGAGTCATGGGCAAGTACGTCTTCAACCGGGCGTTCGATTATCAGTTGAACCCGGATGCGAAACCGAAGATCGTCGATTTTCAAGCGAACGGCGGGATGAATATCTATCTGGGGATTTATCAACTCAGCGGAAACAAACTGAAGATCTGTGCTACGCAACGCACCGCCGACACGTCGCAGCGTCCGACGGAGTTTTGGGCCGAATTCGGCGGCGGCAAGGAGTTGCTCGTCCTCCGCCGCGTCGGCGGCGTTGTTGTTAGCGAGGATGAGAAAAAGATCCTGGGCACGTGGCGAGTCGAAAGCCAATCGGTCATGGGAGGAGGCATCTCCCTCTTCAGCCAGGGCCAGAAGGTGGTCATCGAGCCGCGCGAAATGAAGTTCATCGGATGGGGGACGATCAACCGCATAGGTGGATTTGGCGTGGGTGGCACCAGCACGACACTCGTCGCCCCACCTGCCGAGACACAGGACAGCACCGTCGCCGAAGCGTATTATGCCCTCGACTCAACCAGCCAGCCCAAGGCACTCGACATCGACGGCTCGGGGGGCGGCGGCCCGATCAATGCCATTTACAAATTGCAGGGCGATCGATTGACTTTGTGCTATGGCTTCGGAGAGGGCCTCGGACAGGGCTCCATCGAGGGCTCGCCGCGGCCGACAAAGTTCGCGGCCGACGAAAAGACCAATACGGCGCTCGTTGTCCTCAAACGTGTGGCCGAGCCGGCTGCGATGGCCGGCGCGAAGGCGATCCAGGGCACGTGGGAGATCGTCAGCAACACCACCTGGGGCCTGATCTCGACCTTGCCTGGCGAGGAGGTCGGCGCCCCGAAAATCATGTTGCCCGGCGAGGAATTCATCGTTCCGGACCAGGTGCGAAAGACGACAAAAATCGTCATCGACGCCGACACGTTCAAGATCATCGGCAAACACGTGAAAATGAAGGTCTTTGAGTACCGGCTGAAGGCGGACGCCGATCCGAAAGTGATCGCCCTTCAAACGGGCGGGGAGCGCGAGGAGCACGGTCCCGCCAGTCTCGATGCCCGCCTGGGGATATTCGAGTTGACGAGCGGCGAACTGAGGTTTTGCATCCAAACGCCCGGACAGCCGTGGGAGCCATCGAAGCTTGTGGCGGCACTCCACGGCGGAAGGGAATCGCTTGTCTTGCGGCGCGTGGGGGACGTCGTAGTCAGCGCGGACGAGAAAGCGATCCAGGGAACTTGGCGAGTGGAAACAACCGATGCCTACTGCTTCCGCCGCGACCAGCTAGTAACGATCGCGTCACATACGATGACCTTGTGGCGCGACAGAGTCGGCGGCAGAGACGAAGAACAGACACGCGGCGAGTATCTGCTTGATCCTGCGAGCGAGCCCAAAAGAATGGAGATCAACGGATGCTACTTCCAACAATGCATTTATGAATTGCAGGGTGATCGGTTGGCCTTGTGCTACTTCCTAAACTCAGGGCGAAACGGCCCATTCTGGCCGACGAAATTCGCAGCCGACAATGGGACTCAGGCGAGGAGGACGCAAGCGAGACTCGTCGTCCTCAAGCGCGTGGCCGAACCGGCCGGCAAGATCGGCGGCCAACGTCCACAATCACCGGCCGAAAAGCCCAAGGAAGCCGCCTTGCAGTTCGGCCCGGTGATTGAGCGGGTGGTCAATGCCAGGAGCGAAGGCAAGGGAAAGGACGCAATCGATTTGGCCGACGGGAAGCTTGTCGATCTGCCGAAAGACTTCGACGCGTGGCCGGCCGTAACGCGACACAATTGGTGCGGGGAGAACAATGTCGATCTGTTCGTCACAGCGGATCCGGTTCCTGCCGGATTGAACACGCTGCGTCCGGTGGGAACGCCTGCCTGGCAATTGGCGGCGCCAAATGGCTGGCTGCAACTGGCCGCTGTGTGGAACGATCGATGGGACAACACTGCCAGCAAGTGGGACTTGCGAGCGGCGCTGGACTCGACGACGCCCGGAAAGGCGACCACGCTCGGGGGCCTTTCCATTCAAGACGTAGAGGTATATGAACGTCGCGGCACCGATTATTTCGATATCGTAGCGGGCCTGCCGGTTACGTTTGCCTTCAAGACCGCCCACGGCGATCTTGGCCTCCTGCAAGTGCTTCGCTACACCCAGGAGCCGCGCGGCATGAGGATTCGCTACAAGCTGGCGCAGCCGCCGGTGCCCCGTCTGAGGCCGGCTGCATCGCCGGCCCTGCCGGAAGTCGCCGTCTGCCGGCCGGTGGTCCGCGACGTCACCGACTCGATGGATTTCGTCGGACGTGTCGAAGCGAGCCAAACGGTCGATGTTCGCTCCCGCGTCGGCGGTGGACTCGAAAAGGTGCTGTTCACAGGCGGGGCAACCGTCAAGCAGGGCGACTTGCTGTTCGAAATCGATCCGCGGCAGTACCAGGCGGAACTCGACAAACGCGCGGCGGACTTGTCGGCAGCTAAAATCCGCGCGCAACATGCAACCGCTGAACTGGAGCGGGCAAAACCGCTGGCAAAGTCCCGCTCCATTTCAACGAGCGACATGGATCGAGTGGAGAGTGAGCGGAAGGAGGCGCAGGCGGCCGTTTTGGCAGCGGAGGCCAACTTGAAACTCGCCAAGATCAATCTGGATTCCACCAGAATCCTCGCGGCGATCAACGGCCGCATCGGCCGCCCGCAGTTGAGTGTCGGAAACCTCGTAACCGCCGGCGCCGACAAATTGGCGACGATCTATTCCGAGCAGATGTGCGTCGTCTTCGGCGTCGATGAACGCAGCGTGCTGAATCTCCGCGAACGAGCGGCGGCGAAGAAGGCCAACAACGGCAAGGACTTGGAAATAGCGGTCCGCTGCGGCGTGGCCGACGAAAAGGGCTTCCCCCGCCGCAGCACGATCGAATCGAAAGACGAGCGAATGGATCCGGCGACCGGCGAGGCCCATTGGCGGGCGGCGCTTCCCAATCCGGACGGCGTCTTGATGCCCGGCATGTTCGCCCGCGTGCAACTATCGGTCGGCTCGCCGCACAAGGCCCTGCTGATCCCCGAACAATCGCTGCGAAGCGACCAGGGCCGAAGATTCGTCTTCGTGATCGATAAGAAGAACACCGTTGAGGTCCGACACGTGGAAATCGGGCAACCGGTCGGCAATCTGCGCGGTGACGGCGGGATTGGCCGCGGACGATTGGATTGTCACTTGCCCACAGCCGCCGCTTGCTCTGGGCATGATCGTCAAGCCGAAGCCGGGCTCCGACATCATGTCTTCGGTATCGGAAACGCCGAAAGCAAATCCAGGCGGTTCACGACGAGACGGGGCGAAGACCGGCGGAAACAGCGCCTCCGCAAGCCCGCCCGCCGCGGGCAAGCGGCTGCCTACTCCGCTGGCAAAGGCCGTGAGGAAATACAACGCCTATGCTGCGGGCGGGCGCTTGCCCTATCAGCCGGTGCTGAGCGCCGACGACGTTATTGCAGCCATCAAGTCCGCACTGCACAATCCCGGGAAGTTGGACGTATCGAGGGTCTCGAAGGGAACGTACGAGGCCCTGGAGAAGGTCGAGGGGTCACGCGATCTCCCGCCAGGATTCGGCTTAGAATCGGAGCAGACGGAATATCCGAATCTTCCCGAGGAAAACCACGTGAAGATATGGCTGCGAATTCCCGTGGAACTGGATGAGCCCGACGGAGCAGCGGTGTCCCTGCCGATTCGCGATGTGAAAGTGCCCTCGCCAAGATCAACGAGCGCCGCAAGACCCCCGGCGTTTCGCACCGCTGCCGTCAGCCGGGGAGACATCGCAATGACGGTCAGCGCTACCGGAACCATCGAACCGGAGGAAGTGGTTGACGTCGGCACCGCGGTGGCGGGTCAAATCGTCAGTTTGGGCCTTGATCCGCGCAGCGCAACAGACCCCAACTTCAAGGGCAAAACAATCGACTACAATTCGCCGGTCGATGTGAACACCGTCCTGGCCAAAATCGATCCGATGGCCTACCAAGCCCGCGTTGACCAGGAAGAGGCCGGATTCCGCCGCGCTCAGGCCGAACTGAAGCTGGCGGAAGCCAAAGCCAAAGGGCAAACGCCGGAGGTGGCCAAGGCATCGCTGGAAGCGGCCAAGGCGACGCTCCAACAAGCCCAGTCCGCCCTTGCGCTGGCCAAGACCAATCTCGACTTCACAGTCATTAAATCACCCGTCAAAGGCGTAATCATCGATCGCCGCGTGAACGTTGGCCAGAACGTGGCGCCCGGCGTTCCCAATTCCTCGAGCCTTTTTCTGATCGCCAAGGACTTCAAGAAGATGCAGGTCTGGGCGTCAGTTGACGAAGCGGACATCGCCCGGATTCGCAAAGGCATGGAAGCCCGCTTCACGGTCGACGCCTTTCCGAAAGAGATGTTCAAAGGCACGGTGTTGCAAATTCGCCTGAACGCGGCGATGACCCAAAACGTCGTGGTGTACACGGTAGTGGTCGGCTTCGACAACTCGGACCTCAAGCTCGTTCCTTACCTCACGGCGAACGTTCGATTCCAGGTGGAAAAGCGCAGCAATGTCCTTCGGGTACCCAATGCGGTGTTGCGTTGGAAGCCAGTGCCCGATCTGGTGGGCTCCAATGCGGCGACTCCTGAGGCGCAAGGGGTGATGCGTTCGCTGCCTCCCGGCACTGCGCTATGGATCAAGACTCCCGATGGACAACACGTGCAGCGCATTCCGATTAACGTGGGACTGAGCGATGGATTGCTGAGCGAGGTCAGCGGTCCGGATGTCAAGGAGGGGATGGAAATCGTAATTGGCCAACAGGCAGACGGAAACAATCCGTTCGCTCCGCGATTGTTCCAACGATAGATCGCGTTGCGTCTGTTTTCATGGTTTCCGCGGGAATAAGGTGGTGACCAACACGCCTTGTGCCTGCTACGTAGCAAAGCCGCCTTGCTGGCCGTTGCCATCGAACGGTAAGATGGGCCCATGCTCGGCCCGCTTCTGCTAGCACTGCTATCGACGCTGCCCGGCGGTACGGATGCCGCAGTGGGCGATGCTCGATTGAACGACCTCTGCTTCGTCGACGCCCAACACGGCTGGGCCGTCGGCGATCGCGGCGCTGTTTGGCACACCGACGACGGCGGCCTGCACTGGCAGCAGCAGACTTCCGGCGTCGATTGCCCGCTGCACGGCGTCTTCTTTCTCGACGAGCAACACGGCTGGGCCGCCGGCGGACTGACGCATCCTTACACGCACACCAGCACCGGCATCGTCCTGATTACCCACGACGGCGGCAAGACCTGGACGCACAACGCCAAGCTCTTGCTGCCCGCCGTGCGGCGAATCGGGTTCTTCGATCCGCGGCACGGCTGGGCGATCGCCTGCCGCTCGGCGATGTATCCCAGCGGCGTGTTTGCAACCGACGACGGCGGCCAGAGTTGGCGGCCGCTGCCCGGCGGCAATCCCTGCGGCTGGACGGCGGCCGATTTTATCGATCCCGGCCACGGCATCGTCGCCGGCCGCAACGGCTCGCTCGGGCTGGTCCGCGGAAACGAGGTGGAATCGCTTCGCAGCGACGGCGTCGAGCTGCGCAGCGTTCTCCGGACGAAACTGCCTTCGCCCGCCGGAGGTTTGCTGGTCGGCGAAGGCGGCTTGGTGCAATACGTCGGCCTGTCCGGCGCCGCTCCGCAGCCGGTGGCCGGCCTGCCGAAGGCCGCGCGGCATTTCGACTTCGCGGCGTTGGCGGTTCGCGGGCCGAAGTGCTGGATCGCCGGCTCGCCTGGCACGCGCGTGTTCCATTCGGCCGACGCCGGACGCACCTGGAGCATTTTCGACACCGGCACGTCCGTGCCGCTTCGCGCGATGGCGTTCGCCGACGATCAACACGGCTGGGCGGCCGGCGAATTGGGCACGATCCTGGCCACGGCCGACGGCGGGCGAACCTGGCAATCGCAACGGGCCGGCGGCTCGCAGGCCGCCCTGCTGGCCGTCGTTGCCGAAGCTGACGACGTCCCGCTGGAGCTTCTCGCCCGCCTGTCGGGCAACGAAGGATGCTTGTCGGTCGTTGAAGTGATCGGCCGCCGCGACGTCGAGATCGCTCCGCGCGACGACGTCCCACTGCCCGACCGGCTGCACGAGGCGGTGGTTCGCGTCGGCGGATGCGCGGCGGACCAGGCGTGGCAGTTCCCCTTGCGGCAAGCCGGCCTGCCGGTCGGCTCGCGGCAGATCGTCGAGGCGTGGGATCGCGTCAACGGCGGCCGCGGCATCGAGGCGTTGCAGGCCCGCATCGTTCGGCAGATTCGCATCTGGCGGCCCGAGGCGATCGTGACCGACGATGCGCGGCGCGAAGACGACGATCCGCTGGCGGCGCTGGTGCATCAGGCGGTGATGCAAGCCGTTCGCCAGGCGGCCGACGCCGCCGCGTTTCCCGAACAGATTGCCGAGGCCGGTCTGAAACCGTGGCGGGTGCGGCAGGTGTACGCGGCGATGCCGCCGGGCTCGCGCGGCAGCAACGACCTGAGCACGGCCCAGTTCATGCCCGGCTTGGGCCGCTCGCTGGCCGAGGCCGTTGCCGAGCCGCGGGGGCTGTTGCAGGATCAATTCTCGCTTTTGCCGCCGACGCTGGCATTTCGACTGCTCGCCGGCGGCACGGGCGAGGCCGCAACGTCGGAACGGCGGGATTTTCTCGGCGGGCTGGGGCTGACGCCGGGTGGACCGGCGCGGCGCGAGTTGCCGCGCCCGCCCACCGAGCGGCTCGACCTGATGCAACGCATCGCCCAAAAACGCCGCCACGTGCAGGCGATCTTGCAGCATTCGGGCCGCACGTGGTCGTCCGAGCAGTTGGTCGCCCAAATCGACGAATTGACCCGCGACCTCGACGCCGAAAGCGCCGGCCAAATCCTCTATCAACTGGCCGATCAGTATTACCACAGCGGTCGCTGGCCGGCGGCGGCCGACACGTTTCAGGCGATGGTGGATCGCTACCCGCAACATTCGCTCGCCCCGCCGGCGCTTCGCTGGCTGGTTCAATACTATTCCAGCGCCGAGGCGCAGTGGCGGGTGCAGCACGACGTTTCGCAGCGGTCGAACTGGTTCAAACGGGCGGCCGCGCTCGGGGCGGAGATCGAGCGAACGCGGTTCGATCAATTCATCGAGCCGGCGATGCGATTTCCGCTGGCCGCCGCCTATCGCGGCATGGGCGAGGCGCGGCAGGCCGAACGATTTTACCAAGTGCAGGGCCGAGACGACGGCCACGACGCGTGGGGCCTCTGCGCACAGAGCGAGTTGCGGCTGAACGACCCCAAGAGCAA
The DNA here is from genome assembly GCA_963719005.1 of uncultured Planctomycetia bacterium. Classification (GTDB taxonomy): domain Bacteria; phylum Planctomycetota; class Planctomycetia; order Pirellulales; family Thermoguttaceae. The sequence goes on along the minus strand of CAVRAR010000002.1, from coordinate 199,601 downwards.
GCCGCTGAAGCCGATGCTGCAATGCGTGCGGGCAAAGACGAAACCGCATCTCGACGGACTGCTCGACGATGCCGTTTGGCGCGAGGCCAAGCCGGCGTCGCTGCAAAGCACCCAGCACGACGACGGCGATTGGCCGGCCGAAGTCCTGTTGGCCTACGACGCCGAGTTTCTCTACATCGCCGTGCGCTGCCGCGAAACGGGCGGTTTCGGCGGAAGCGCGGAAACGGGCGGCGACGGGAGTCGTCCGGCAAGTGTTAAGGGTGACGCGAGCGTTAAAGGGGACAGTCCCATTTTCGCTGAGACGAAAATTGGGACAGTCCCCACGAAAACTGGGACAGTCACCCTGCGGCGGCCGCGCGACGGCGATCTTTCTGCACACGATCGCGTCGAGGTGTTTCTCGACATCGACCGCGACTATTGCACCTACTACCGTTTGGCCGTCGACGATCGCGGCTGGACGAACGATAGCTGCTGGGGCGACGCCACTTGGAACCCGCAGTGGTTCGTGGCCGCGCGGCGAGAGAAAGGCGAGTGGACCGCCGAGGCGGCGATCCCGCTGGCCGAATTGACCGGCCGTCCGCCGCAGCCGCGCGATATTTGGGCCGTCGGCATCCAGCGGACCGTACCGGGGGTCGGTTTCCAGTCGTGGACCACGCCGGCCGCCGTGGCCGTGCTGCCCGACGGGTTCGGGTATATGGTGTTTCAGTAGCCGGGCAAGCGTGGTCGTTTCTTGAGTGTCAGATTGCGAATCTCGTGTAATAATAGCCGGGAACCAACGGCTCCCGGAGGGCGGCCGCCAGTCCACGCACATTCCGGGAGTCGTTGACTCCCGGCTATTTGGACATCCAATCTGACCTTCAATAATCCGTCGCTGCACCCCAGCGGTTGCGATTCTTGCGGCGTGCGCCCGCACGGATTACAATAAGAGGTCAAACGCGAGCCACTCATGGGGTCGATCATGCACAGACATTTCCTGTTGAGCGTTCTTCTATTGAGTCTCTGCCTGGGTTGCGGGACGGGTGAATACGAATCGCGAATCGGCCAGCACAAGGGCGGTGCGGCGGCGCCCGATCTGCTCGGGCCGGCGGAGGAACTGCCCGGCACGCGAGTTTCGATCCGTGTGCCTCGCTGTATGGCGCTGCTGCCCCAAGGAACAGATCCCAAACGAGCGCCGGGCATACCCTTCCCGATGCCAGGGGTGCAGTTGCGAATCTATGAAGGATTCGTCAAGGACTCCGACGGCGGCCAAATACCGTTCTACTGCACCCTCTTCACCATGGAAACGCCAAAAACTCCCGGCGGAAACCTCCTCAATCAGATGAAGACCACGATGGCAAAAGTGTCCGGCCAGGAGCCCCAATTCGTGGACTTCCAGGCGACGAGTCCCGAGGGCAAGGAAAGCAAGTGGCAGATGGGGCGTGCAACCGATAAAGACAGTTTCTATTACAAGGGTAAGGATGGCAAGGATTCGCTTCGACCCATGGATGCCATCGGAGAGATGTATCTCCGCGAGGAAGCCGGCTACTCGATCATCGTCGGCTGGCGAGTGCCGGCGAACATCGAGAAAAACGTCGGAGACGTCGGCCTGGCGGAACTGGCGAAAGCCACCGCGGGCGGAGTGAGTGTGCGGCCGCAGTAAGGCGGGCAAGGGGGACGAAGGAGATTGTCGGCAGACGTCTTCCATTCTGGGAAGTCTTCTTCCGACAACCTCCTCCGTCCCTTTCGATTTCGCCGCGACAGTGTGCCACTGCTTCGCAGAAGCAGTGCCTCAGCAGCGGGTTCCGCCCAGCACTGCTTCTGCGAAGCAGTGGCACACGGCGATGAGATGCGCAGCCTATTTCCGCTTTTCGCCTTCCGCCTTGAGATAGCCCGCGCTCGATTGGAAATACTTGTGGCGGCGGGTGACGACGACCTGCTCGACTCCGTCGTGCTGCGCCCGCAAATCGGCCAAATTCGCCTGGCAGTATCGGCAGCCGACCAACTCGACGTGGAAAGCGATGTAGCGGGCCAAATCCTCCTCGATCGTCCCCAGCAGCCATGAGCCCAACTGACGCCGCGTGGGACAGCTCAGACGCCGCTCGCGCCAAATCTCGCCGAGCGTGTGGATGCCTTCGCCGCGGCGGGCGTGAATCGAGGCCAGGCTTCGCGTCAACGCCGCGTCTTCGCGCACGGCCTTCTCGATCCGCGCCATCTCCTCCGGCGGCAATGCCTCGTCGAGGTACGCTTCGAGATCGGAGGGGGTGAACATGGTGGTTAGGGGTTAGTGGGCAGTGGGCGGTCGGCAGTGGGCAGTCGGCGGTGGCTGGTGTATTGCAAACTGGCCGGATAGGAATGATCGTTCGTGAATATCATGGCGCGCCGTTCTTCACTGTCTACTGCCGACTGCCGACTGCCGACTATTCATACAACTCCGGAAAAACCGCTTCCGGCAATCGCTGCGATCGGACGGCCGAGCGCAACGCCGCGATGAACTCGAACTTGTAGTTGGCAACCGTCTGCTCGCTGATCCCCAGCCGCGACGCCACGGCCTTGTTCGACCAGCCGCGGACGAAGAGAAGCTCGGCGCACTCGAGCCGCTCCCACTGGCCGTGACGGCGGAAATGATCGATCTGCTTGGCCAGCGCGGCGGCCAGCGCTTCCTCCTCCAACTGATGCCGCTCGCCGCTGCGGGCGATGCTGCTGGCAGGGCGAGCGGCGCCGGCCGGCTCCCAACTGCTGGCGGCGCTGCTGGACGGAACCAGCGGCAACATCGGTCGCCGGCCCTCGCGGCGCAGATAGTCGATCAGCTTGTGGGCGGCGATCGAGAAGAGGTATCCTTCCAGCGGGCGGCGGCCGTCGAAGTTCGGCAGGCTGGTGAGAAAGCCGACGAACGTCTCCTGCACGAGATCCTCGGCTGCCGAGCGATGCCGCGTGCGGCTCTCGACGAAAGCCAACAGCCGCCCCTCGAACCGCGCAATCAGTTCGTACCACGCATCCGAGTCTCCTTCGCGGATGCGGCGAATCAGCAAGGCGTCGGCTTCGACGGGCACGGCCATGGGAAGCAGGGGCCAGGGGCTAGGGATTAGGGGCTAGGGATTAGGGACTAGACGAATTCGGCTCTCTGAGTCGCTCTCTAATCCCTAGCCCCTGGCCCCGTAGCCCATCTTCACCACCACCAACAGGGCGGCGGCCACTGGTCCTAGTATGGCCAAAACGGCGGCAAACCGCAAGCGGCCGCGATACGCGCCGCCGGTCTTCAAATCAACCCTCAGATAGCCGTACATCACCGCTAGCAGCCACAACATGGCGGCCAAACAGCTTCCGGCTACCCAGAGTCGGCCGGCGACCGTGTTGCGCTGGCCTTCTGCGACAATCCGATCTCTTATCTTCCGATCGAATTGCAGCAGGACGTACAGCCGGGTCATCGGGCCGACCGACGACGGCCGGATTTCCGCATATTCCCCTTTGACGACTTCCTGGCGTAAGAATTCGTAAGGCAAGGCAACAGGACGCCCGCCGGCCGGTTGGCCCATGCACGTTTCGACGTAACGGTTCAGAGCTTTTTGCAGTTCGCCGGGCAGTTCGGCGTTGCATTCCTCGCGGGTGGTGTAGGGGCCGATGACGATCGTCGTTTGATACGTATCGCCGAGGAATCGCGACGGCTCGTCGATCCAAGCGGGCGACTTTCTCGCGGGCACGGCGGCCGGTGCAAGTGCCGGCGGGCTGTCGGCGCTCGCTACAGCCGGCGCGCCGCTGGTTGCGGCAACCGCGCCACTTCCCGGCTTGGCCGCGGGCTTCGCGGATTTCGCGACGCCTCTTTCCGCGACGTCAACGGGGATCTGCGGTTCCCCCAGCCGCGAACGAATTTCGCCCGCGTTTTGCGGTCGAATGGGCTGGACGCTCACGCTATGGCCATTGGAAATACGCGCCTCAGTTGCCGAACGCCATTCCCTCGGAGCGTCAAGGGACAAAGGGGCGAAATAGAACGCAAAACCCAAGAGCAGCACTGCTGCCGGAACACCAATAGCCAGCATTACCGCTCCCGCCGTGCGCGTCTTGGGAAACGCCAGCAAGGCGACGGTGGCCACCAGGCCGCCGAGCAGCAGCACGGCGAGCAGAATAAACAGGATCGCGTCGGCCCGCATAGAAGTGGGCGTCTTGCTGCCGCCCACGGCGGGCTCAAAGTCTTCGATCGAACTCGATCGCGAAACGATGACGTTATGGTCCGGGCTGCCATCCTGGTCAGGGTCGATCGTCACAGATTGGGTCGGGCGATGTGGCGTCTGCCACGTTGGCTCAGGCGCCGCTGTGAAGGAGAACCACCAGAACGCTCCGGCGAGCACGACGAGCGCCAGCGGTGCCGCCAATACGACGATTCCCGCCACCCGCATCCCTGGCTTGCATAGCAAGACGATGGACGTCGCGAGCCATGCGACGGAAAGAAGAAGGATTATCGTGGACGGTTCCGGCACGGCGGTCGTGTGCATGATCGGGCTCCTACGTTACACTCGTCTTCGCCGGTTCGCCCGTTCGCACGGGCTGGCCAGTTGCACGGCCACCGACATCGCGCCGGCGACCATCGGCAGCCAGGGCTGGGGGAATTGCCATAGCTCGGCGACGATCGCCGCCACGACAATGCTCAACAACACGTTCCAGACGCGCAGCCGCACTCGCCGCAGCGGGTCGGCATGAAGCCACCACCGTATCACAAACAGCAGCGTGCCGAAGCAGGCCATGTAGGCCATAATCTGCGGCCGGCCGTAAGAATCGTAGAAGCTCGGCGGCGATTTGAAGTTGGGAAGGTGCGAATAGCTGACGGCGGCGGGCAGATTGACCATGAGGATTTCGGCCGCGGCGAACATGGCCGCCCCGACGCCCAGGCCGACCACCATCAGCACGAAGCGGCGGAGCATCGCATCGCCGCGAACCCCTTCCCAGAGCTTCGATGGGATCAACACCGCCCAGGTGCCGGCCAGACTTGCCAGCAACAGCCACGCGAATTGCTCGGGCCTGGGCATATTCATCGGGTCGGTGCTGTAGCTTTCGATCAACACCATGACCACGCACATCACCGCCGCGGCCAGCGCGCCGATCAATAGCGAGCGGAGCAGATCGGCCAAGCGTTCGCGCGGCGGCTTGAGGATCAACGCCGGCATCGGCTTTTCGCCGAAGCGGCGGACGCCCGAGCCGGGGATGAACGCCGCCGCCGGCGCCGAGCGGCGGCGGGGTTTCGGCGCGTTGTGGTGCAGCCGTCCCGGCTGCCCGAGCAGGCGGGATGCCTGCGCCGCAAGCGACGGAGGCCGGCCCTTGGCCGATCGCTCGCGGCTCGCTGCCGCTGGTGACTTTCCAAACCAACCAGTACACGCCGTACGTCGTCACAAGCACGAGCGCCAACGGCATGAACAAAACCCACGTGTTCAGAACCACGATGACCACCAACAGGATCAACAGAACCTGGACGAATGCCGCTTGTTTTCCGAAGGCATCGAGCAGTTTTTGAGATTTCTGGCGAACGGCGCGAAGGATCGGTTCCTCGCGGATGGGTTCGGCGGTTTGTGGCGCAGGCGTCTCGCCTCCCTGGGCAGCCGAGACGGCCGCAGCATACGTGCCGTGTGCCCAGGCAGGCGAGAAGCCCGCGATACCGCCGTTGCTTGCAGAATCGCCCTGCGGCAGCAACGTCGGACCGCCGGGCAGGGCGGCCATCATTTCGCCCGCCGAAGCGAATCGCAATGCCGGGTCTTTTTCGAGGGCCCGGGCGATGATGCTGCGATACGGCTCGGCGATCATCGACACGTCGGGCTTGGCCGTCAGGTGCTTCATCAGCACCTCGCCGATGCTCTCGCCCTCGAATGGCACGCGGCCGGTCAGCAATTCGTAGAGGATCACGCCCATGGCGTAGACGTCGAGTTCCTTGCCGTAGCGGCCGTTGGCCACCTCGGGGGCCATGTAATGGACGGTGCCGACGCTTTCGGTATGCCCGCTGCGGCGGCTGCACGAGATGAACTTCGAGAGGCCGTAATCGCCGACCTTCACGACGCCTTCGTCGCGGAAGATGTTGCCCGGCTTCAGGTCGCGGTGGACGATGCCGCGATCGTGCAGATAGGCCACGCCGGCGCCGATGCCGTGAATCCACGCGAGCGCCTCTTGCGGCGGCAGGCCGGCGGGGCGATCGGCCAGCACGGCCTCCAGGCTCGGGTCGGCCACGTATTCCATGACCACCCAGGTGTCGCCCTGTTGGTCTTGGCGGATGTCGTAGAGATCGAGCAGGTTCGGGTGTTTCAGATTGAGGCATTGGCGGATGCCGCGCAGTTCGACGTCGAGATTCCGCCGGATCAGTTTCAGGGCGACGTCCTTGCCGGCGTCGCTGGTGGCGTAGTAGATTTCGCCGAAGCCGCCCTGGCCGACGCCGCGCTTGATCGTGTAGCCGCCCAAGGGGCGCGCACCGCTGGCGTAGACAAACCGGCCGGCCGGCGATTTTTCGGCGCGGGCGGGTCGGGGCTGCTGCGGCAGCGTGTTTTGATCGAGCGGTTCCAAGGTCGCCACCTATGGTTATGACGGAACGTCGGTTCTCCCCTCTCCCTTTGGGAGAGGGGCCGGGGGTGAGGGCTTCGCCGGTTACAGTGTGAGAAGCGTCAGCGTTTTCGCCCCGCCGGCCCTCACCCTAGCCCTCTCCCAAAGGGAGAGGGGACCGATGACAATATCTACTCTATTGTAATCGCCTCCAAATTGAACGAAAACCCATCGCCCTCGATGTGGGAATTCTTGGTGATTTGGCGTTCTCCCCTGCACGCGACGCCGTCGATCTCGAACGGGCCGTCCGCGCGGCAATACAACTCCTGCCCGCGGCGGTAATAGGATCACTTCGCGATTCCAGTCGCGGCAGACGACGTGGCAGTGCGGTTTCGGGCCGAGCACGCAGGCATCGGCCATCAGCAACACGGAGTCGGTCGAAGGTTGCGTGCGGTGGCGGCTCACGAAATCCAGCCGCGCCGTGGCGCTCAGCGGGTGCGGGCGGCGAAAGAGCAACCGCACCGCACCGCCCAATTGCAGTCGCGTTCCGTCGCCCAGCCAACCGACGTCTTGCACCAGGCGGCCGTTGACGCGAACCTCGCGCCACGCCTCGACCAAATATCCTTCGCCGTCGCGGCGGATGCAGGCGTGCCGGCTCGACAGATCGCCCAGGATCGGCACGTCGGCCGTCCCCTGAGCGTTCGGCTGGCCCAGCGTGACCCGATCGCCCAGGCAGACCCAATAGCCTCCGACGGCGTCGATCCACAGCATGAACCGCTCGGAATGTTGCACGTCGCTGTGCATGGAGCCGTGTCCCAGGAGAGTTTCGAGTGATGGAGACATGATAGCACGGGGAAGACGTGGGGGAAATGACGAAGCTCGAATGACGAATGACGAAGGAAATCCGAAATCCGAATTCCTATGGGCGCTTCGGCCTTGGTCGTTCGGATTTCAATACTCCTTCGATAGTCATTCGTCATTCGTCATTCGGATTTCCTTCGTCCTTCGTCATTTGGATTTCGTCATTTGCCGCTATTTCTTCGCCACCGCCGTCTCCACCGGCGGCTTGGGTGAGAAATGCTCGGTCACTTGCTCGACGATGTTCTCCGGAGTGGCTTTGTCCAACGGGATTTCGTCGTGGAACTGGACTTCGGCGTTGACCAGCTTCTCGGTCACTTCCAGCCGATTGCGAAGGTTCGACACCAGCTCCTTGACGCGGCCCAGGCGGCTTTCGTCGAACTGGTAGTTGCTGGTGGTCTTGGCGGCGGCGATCATCTGGCACCGCGCTTCGAGATTCTCGACCTCGACCTGCAACTGCCGCTTCGACGCCAACATGCCTTCCAGCTTGTGCTGGGCGGCGGTCAGACTCCTCTGCCGGGCGTTGCGAATGTCGCTGAGGCTCACCAACGTCGCCTCGCCGGTCTTGTAGCGATTGAAGCGGCTGGCCAAATCGGTCGCGAACTTCGTCGGCCGTGTAGATGCGGCCGGCATACGTGTACTCGCTCTTGGCGGAACCGAGATCGTTCTTCAGCCGCAAGAGTTGCCCCTTCTCCTTGGCCAACCGCGAGCGGGTGTCGGCGATCTGCTCGTCGAGCCGCTGCACCTCGACCTCCTCCTTGGCGATCACGTGCATGTTCTTTCGGACCTCGGGCAAGAGGTCTTGGATCATGCCGCGGGCGCGATCGACCTGAAACTCGATCGGCACCGCCTCCTGGACGGCGTCGCTGACGTATCCGGCCGACGTGCGGAGATAGCTCAGCGCGTCGCGCCCCACAAAGATCAAGCCCACCAGGGCCGCACCACCGCCGATAATCAATACTCTCTTGATCATGGTCAAGAACCTCCCAGTTCAAGGACAAGAAATACCGAAACCTGAAGAGTCCTTCGCTGTCGTTGGACGGATATTGGATTTTCTTGGGGCGAGGGCGGAGAATCGAGGCTGCGTGACCAAATAGCCGGGAGCTAACAGCTCCCGGAAGGGTGCAACAACGCGACGCTCGCTCCGGGAGCTGTTAGCTCCCGGCTATTTGCCGCTGTTTTCTTGGAGTCGAGCGGCGATCCCACCCGAGCGGCAGGCTATTCCGCGAATCATCCCATCTTTTCCAGTCGCCCGGCGACCGCTACACTACTTGGTGGTATGAAGTCGCTTTCTCCCGAACAGCTTGTGGAGCAAATCCACGATTCGCCCACTGCGGATCGTGCTGGCGGCAACCGGGGGCGGCAGCCGGGCCATCGCCGATCTGCTGGAAGTGCCGGGCGCCTCGCGAACCCTGCTGGAAGCCGTTGTCCCATATTCGGCGCCCGCCCTGGCCGCCTGGCTGGGAAGTCTGCCCGATGGCCTTTGCTCGGCCGCGACCGGCCGGGCGATGGCGATGGCGGCGTTCCACCGCGCCCGACGGTATGGGGCGGAAGAGGGGTCAGGGGTCAGGGGGCAAGGGTCAGACGCTGCAAATCTTCAAGTCTCCAAATCTCCAGATCAACATGGCCCTCACCCTAACCCTCCCCCAAAGGGAGAGGGGACCGGCGTGGCGGGCGTGGCTTGCACGGCCAGCCTGGCAAGCGACCGGCCCAAGCGCGGCCCGCACCGCATTCACGTCGCCCTGCAAACCGCTTCCTTGACTGCGGCTTGGCACGTGCAGTTGCAAAAGGACCGCCGCAGCCGGGCGGAAGAGGAGCGGCTTGCCGGACGGCTGCTGTTGAACGTGGTGGCCGAGGCGTGCGAGGTTGCCGAGCGGCTTTCGCTCGATCTGCTCGAAGGAGAGCAGGTCGAGGAGTCGCGCACACAAGCCCCGCCCGCGTGGCAAGACCTGCTGCTCGGCAAGATCGAGACGGTCCGCATCGGCTCGGCTGGCGGATCGCCAAAGGTAATCATGCCTGGGGCGTTCAACCCTCTGCACGACGGTCATCGCCGCATGATGCGGGTTGCCGAGGAGATGTTGGGAGACGCGGCAGCCGCCGAAATCTCGATCCTCAACGTCGACAAGCCGCCCCTCGACTACATGGAGATCGAGCGACGGCTCGGGCAGTTCGCGGCCGATCAGCCCGTGTTTTTGAGTCGGGCGGCCACGTTTGACGAGAAATCGCGGCTGTTTGCCGGGGCGACATTTATCGTGGGGGTCGATACGCTGTGTCGCATCGCCGACCCGCGATATTACGGCGACGATGGGCCGGCCTGCCAGCGAGCCATCGAGCGAATGGTGGACCGAGGCTGCCGCTTTCTGGTTTTCGGCCGCGATCGTGGCGCAGGTTTCGTTCGCTTGGCCGATCTCGACCTGCCCGACGCGCTTCGCGCCATCTGTCGCGAAGTGCCGCCGGAGGTCTTTCGCGAGGATATTTCCTCGACCGCACTTCGGAACGCGAAAGAGTGATTACGTGCCGGCGGGAGACGAAAACGGTCGGGCGGCGATTTCGGGGCGCATTTCCGATGCCAGGAAGAACGAGCCGGTGATGCAGATCAGGTCGTTCGGCGTCGCCATGCGGCGAACCGCGTCCCAGGCTTCGGCCGGCGTGGCGGCAATCTCCATCTGGGCGGCCCTCACCCCCGGCCCCTCTCCCAATGGGAGAGGGGAGACTTCTCGTGCCAACTCCAAAAGCTCCTGCGGTGGGACGCTGCGGGGATTCTTCGAGTAGCGGGTAAAAATCACGTGGTCGAAATGGCCGAGCAATCGCTGCAACATGCCGTGATGGTCCTTTTCTTGCGTCGTGGCGAAGACCAACAGCCGCCGGTTCGCGGAAAAGCTCTCGTCGAGCACTTCGACCAGCGCCGCGATCGAGGCGACGTTGTGGGCGGCGTCTAACACGACGGTCGGCCGTCGCGCGACGACTTCCACCCGCGCCGGCCAGGCGACTTCGGCCAGTCCGCGGCGGATCGCAGCCTCGGGAATCGTCCAGCCGCTTCGCCGCAACTCTTCCACCGCCGCCAGTGCTACCGCGGCGTTGGCCGCTTGATGGCGGCCCAGCAGATTGATCTCAACGGATGTAAAGCCGCAACCAGTGGTCGCGGAAGTCCGCGCGACCACTGGTTGCGGCTTTACATAAGTGAAGTCAAACCGTGGCGGGGATGCCGCCTGCTCCAAGTGATGCGGGGGGTGATAATCGAAATGGAAATCGACGCCCAATTCGACCAGCCAACAGCCGTTTTGCCGGGCGATGCGGCGAATTACCCCCCGCGGCTCGTCCGTATCAACGCCGCTAATGATCGGGACGCCGGGCTTGATGATGCCGGCCTTTTCCGCGGCGATGGCCGCCAACGTATCGCCCAGTTGTTTTGTGTGGTCGAAGCTGATGTTGGTGATGATCGTCACGCAGGGCGAGCAGACGTTGGTCGAGTCGAGCCGGCCGCCCAACCCGACTTCCAGCACGGCTGCATCGACTCCGCGGCGGCGAAAATGGTCGAACGCCATCGCGGTGACGATCTCGAAATAGGTCGGGCCGTGCTGGGCAGTCCCCTCGCCCTTTGGGAGAGGGCTAGGGTGAGGGCATTGTTGATTTGGAGATTTGGAGATTTGGAGGTTTGGAGCCTCGACGTCTCTGACCCCCGACCCCTGACCCCTGACCCCTGACTGCCCTGCCGCCCTCACCCCCGGCCCCTCTCGGGCTTGCGGGAGAGGGGAGATGGCTGCCTGGTCCATGGCCTCGACCGCGGGCCGAATCCGTTCGACCAGATCGGCCAGATCGTCGCCCGAACATGGCCGGCCATCGATGGCGATTCGCTCTTCAACCCGATCGAGGTGGGGCGAGGTGAACAGCCCGGTGCGATAACCGGCGGCGGAGAGCACGGCCGCGATCATGGCAGAGGTCGAGCCTTTGCCCTTGGTGCCGGCGACGTGAACGATGGGCACTGCTGCGTGGGGATTTCCGAGCCGTCCTAACAATTCCCTCATACGATCCAGTTTCATGGCCTCTTCCGAAGACGGCATCGACTGGGTTCGTTCGTAGTCAATCCGACCCACCAGGAACCGCAAGGCGGCATCGCGGCGGGCGGAAGAAGAGTTGGCGCGAGAGGGCATGGGAGGAATACCGCGATTCTCCCCCGCGACCGCAGTCGCGGGGCGTTTGATTCGTTTGCAGCGGTTGTCCGGCGGCGCAAACGCACCGGTTCGCTCCCATTCTACTTGATGCGCGTCGGCGTGTCGGCGCATGGGCGAGGAGTCGCGCGGCGATATCGTTCCCCTCATTCCTAGGGTCTCTTGTGCCGGCTTGAAACATTCCCGGCGGCGTTTTATAGTAGAAGACTCAGGCGTCACCGTCCCCCTTGCCTTGCGAACCCTTAGAGTGCCGGGTACGTAAAGTAGATACATCGTGCTGTTTAACGGCGCGGCCTTGTGAGGTTTTTCATGCAGTCAGAAGCCATCATCGAAACCCGAAATCTCACCAAGGTTTACCGCGATTTCTGGGGGCGTCAAAAGGTCCGGGCACTGAAGGCGCTGGATCTGGAGGTGCGTCGGGGAGAGATTTTCGGGCTGCTGGGACCGAACGGATCGGGCAAGACCACCACGATCAAGTTGATCCTCGGGCTGTTGTTTCCCACCGCCGGCCAGGCCCTGGTCTTCGGCCGCGACGCCAACGAGGTCACGAAGAACGAGCGAATCGGCTACCTGCCGGAAGAGTCTTACCTCTACAAATTCCTGAACGCCGAAGAGACGCTCGACTTTTACGGCCGGTTGTTCGACATGCCCCGGGCCGTCCGCCGTCAGCGGATAGCCGATCTGATCGAGATGGTCGGGCTGCAATGGGCCAAGCGGCGGCAGTTGAAGGAATACAGCAAGGGGATGACCCGCCGCATCGGCCTGGCCCAGGCCTTGATCAACGACCCCGAGTTGATCGTGCTCGACGAGCCGACCACGGGGTTGGACCCCATCGGCACGCGCGAAATGAAAGACCTGATCATCAAGCTGCGGGAGGAGGGCAAGACGATTCTGATGTGCAGCCACCTCTTGGCCGACGTGCAGGACGTCTGCGACCGGATCGCGATTCTCTACCAGGGCGAGTTGAAGGAGATGGGCCGCGTTGACAGCCTCTTGAAGATCCGCGACGTCACTGAAATCCGCGTCGCCGGCCTCAGCGCCGTTGCCCAGGAGGAAGTCCGCCTGGCCATCGAGCGCAACAACGGTCACGTGTTGAACATGGACAACCCCACCAACACGCTCGAAGAGTTGTTCCTGAAGATCATCCACGAAAGCCAGGAGCACCCCGGTCGCCGGGTGCGCGGCGTATCGGAGGGAAGCAGCGATTCGTGACGCGCCGATTGGAGCACGGGTCGTTCCGTTTAGCCGCCGCGTCCACGCGGCGCCCCGCGAGAACGCGGGGGCTAGACTTGGAAAATGAACAAACACGTTGTCAACTGCTGACACCAACCACTATTCATTACCAGCCCGCCTCTTATGGTTGTTGACCCGAAAGATCTCATTGCGTTTCTCGAATGGCTCCCCTCGGCCTTGCTGGAATGGGTGACCGTGGTGGCGTGCGTAACGGTGGCGGCAACGGTCGTCGGTTGGCTGCTGGCGGCGATCTTGCACGGTCCCGTGTCGGCCACGCGAATGACGGGCGAAGTGCTGCGCAACGCGGTGATCGACATGATTCGCCTGTCGCCGCGCCGCGTCTGGGCGTTGGCGCGGCTGGCGATCCAGGAGTCGATTCGCCGCCGCGTGGTGGTCGTATTTGCCGTGTTCATCCTGTTGTTGCTGTTCGCCGGTTGGTATCTCGACCGCGAGAGCATCGATCCCGCCCGGCTTTATCTCGATTTCGTGTTGACCGCGACGGGCTATCTGGTGCTGCTGCTGGCGCTGTTTCTCAGTTCGCAGAGCCTTCCGGCCGACATCAAGAACCACACGATCTACACGATAGTGACCAAGCCGGTGCGGGCGAGCGAAGTGGTGCTGGGGCGAATCGTCGGCTTCACCGCGGTGACGACCTTCCTGCTGCTTATCATGGGCCTGATCAGCTACGTGTTCGTCGAGCGCGGGCTTGCCCATACTCATCAATTGACGGCCGCCGATTTGCAGGCGGTCAAGGGGGTGGGGGGGAAGGCGGCCGGGTTCCAAGGCCGCACCGAGCCGCGCTCACGGCCATCGCCACAGGGTAAGAATCGATGCGTCGGGCAAGGGCCGCGTCGAGATGGAGCAGCGGCATTGGCACTCGTTGACGGTGCAAAAACAGGGCAACGAGACGACGTACGAGATCGGCCCGGAGGAAGGCCTGTTGGTCGCCCGCGTGCCCGTCTACGGCAAGCTCCGTTTCTTGGATCGCCAGGGGCAACCCGCCGAAAAAGGCATCAACGTGGGCGACGAATGGACCTACCGCAGCTTCATTTCGGGCGGGACCTTGGCCAAAGCCATCTGGACGTTCGACGGAGTCACGGAAGAGCGCTTCCCCAACGGCTTGCCGATCGAAATGACCATCGAGATTTTCCGCACCTGGAAGGGCGAGATCGAGCAAGGCGTGCCGGGCAGCCTGACGGTGCGAAACCCCAAGACCGGCGTGGCGTCGGCCAAGCTGCGATTCGAGGGGAAGGAATTCACCGTCGACGTGCACCGTATCCCGCGAAAATTGCAGGGGCGAAACGGCAAGGAACTCGATCTGTTCAAGGATCTGGTCGCCGACGGGAAGGTGGAGATTTGGCTGCAATGCGAGGCGCCGATGCAGAATTTCGGCGCCGCCCAGGCCGACATGTACCTTCGCGCCGGCGACGCCCCGTTCGCGTGGAACTTCGCCAAGGGCTATTTCGGCATCTGGCTGCAAGCGGTGCTGGTGATTACGCTCGGCGTCACCTTCAGCACGTTCCTCAGCGGGCCGGTGGCGATGATCGCTACGGCCGGGGCGCTGCTGGGCGGGTTCTTCAGCGACTTCATGTATCGCCTCTCCACGCAACAAACCTACGGCGGCGGCCCGTTCGAATCGCTGCGGCGGCTGGTTACCCAGGAGGGCGTGACCGCGCCGTTGGAGCCCAGTTTCCAGGCGACTGTCGTGAAGGTGCTCGATCAGGTGGCGGAACTCGGCCTGCGCGTGCTGGCCTTGATTCTGCCCGACTTCGGACGCTTCAACTTCTCCGATCGCGTCGCCAGCGGGTTCAATATCCCCGGCGACATCGCTCTGATCTACACCTGCCGGGCGTTTGCCTTCCTGCTGCCGGTGTTCGTGGTCGGGTACTTGTGTCTGCGGAACCGCGAGGTGGCGAGGTAAGGGGGATTGACGATTGTTGATGGCTGACGGCTGATTGTTGATCGGAAACCGCTTGCGGTTTCGCAAGCATGAGGTGTCCTATGAGTTCGCGTCGCTCCTTTATCCGGAAAATCATCTACTTGTCGTTGATTCTCGTGCTGCTGATACCGTTGTACTTGCTGGGGCACCCGGCGACGAACGACGCCCGGGGAGTGAAAGGCAAGCCCGGCGGCGTGCTCGCCCAGATGCGAAATAAGTATCACCTCAGCGAGGCGCAGCTCGGCGAGATCGACCCCGGCAGCGTGACCATCAAACTGGCTACGATGGGAATGCGCGGCGTGGCGGCCAATATCCTCTGGGAGAAGGCCACCGATTACAAGATGCGAAAAGACTGGACGAACTTCGGCGCGACGCTCAATCAAATCACCAAGGTGCAGCCCAATTTCATCAATGTCTGGACCAACCAGGCATGGAACCTCTCCTACAACATCTCCGTCGAGTTCGACGATTACCGCGAGCGATACCGTTGGGTGATCAAGGGCTTCAATTTCCTGGACGAGGGGATTAAGTACAACAAAGACCAGCCGCGGCTGCAATGGGAAATGGGCCGCATGGTCTCGCAGAAGATCGGCAAAGCCGACGAGGTCAAGCAGTATCGCCGGCTGTTGGCCGACGACACCGACTACCGCGAGTCGCTGCCGCTGGACATCCGCGACGCCTGCTTGGATTACGGGGGCGCCCGGACAACTGGCTGGTCGGCAAGGGCTGGTACGAGAAGTCGATCGAGATGATCGATGAGTTGAAAACGCCCATGATGGGCCAGAGCCCGCTGATCTACCGTTCCAGCGCGCCGATGTGCCAGATGAACTACGCCGAGGCGATCGAGAAGGACGGTGTCTTCGGCGAGGTGGCGCAGAAGGCGTGGGCCGACGCCTCGTCCGAGTGGCGCCGCTACGGCAGCGAAGACATCCCGAGTTCGTTCAGGTGGGAGGATTCCGAAGAGCCTATCATCCTTCACCTCAACGACGAGGAAACCGAGAGGGAGATCGCCAAGGAAAAAGTCGCGCAGCTCGAGAAGATGCAGCCGGGTCTGCGCGAGAAGATGATCGCGGAGAAGAGAGCCGCCCTCACCGCCGCGCAACGTCGTGCCCTCGACACGCCGGCGGCGCAGCGCACGGCGAAGCAAAATGAACTGGCCGGTCAGGCGGCGGAGGCCATCAAGGTCACGCACGACGAGGTCGCGCGGAGGATTTCCGGCCCGCCCGAAAAACGCGACGCCGCCAAGAAACTCGCCAAAGAGGCGATCCAGCACGAACTGCTCGCCGTGTACACCAATCGCTACCGCAGCACCGTAAACTTCAACTATTGGAAGCAACACGCCAAGACGGAGCAAGGCCGGGATCTTCGCACCGCTCGCCAACTCATTTACAAGGGCGATCGCGCCTACGCCGACGGCGATATGATCGACGCGAAGACCGCCTATGTGGACGGGCTGCGGGCCTGGCGAAAAGTGCTCGACACGCATCCCGAGTACCTCACCGATCAGACCACCAACGAAGACCTGATGGATATCATCCGCCGCTACCGGCACGTTCTCGCCCAAGAAGACAGAACTCTGCCGCAACCGTTCATCCTCCAAGACGTGATCGAGGTCCACGAGAAGGAATTCGGCGGGGCCCCGCTGCAAGAGGAAGTGAAGCCGAAAAAAGGCAAGAAAGCAGCGGAAGTCGAGACGCGGGGCGCCGCAAAGAACAACGCGAAGAAGCCCGACGCGAAGAAGGCCGACGGGAAGAAGGCGAAGTAAGCGGCCGGCGGCAAGAACCTCCCCTCTCCCGACCAACCTTCGGTCGGTGCCCGGAGAGGGGCCGGGGGTGAGGGCGGCCGAGGGTTCACGGTTCAGAATCTCCAAATCCCCAAATCTCCAAATCAACAATGCCCTCTCCCAAAGGGAGAGGGGACTCGGAATGCCACTGGCCTTCGGCCTTCGGCCGACGTAGAGTAGTGGGTGGTGGATGCCCTGATTCGGGGCGACCTCTGCCGATGGCCGTGCCATGAAGCTCAACTCGATCCCGCAAATCTACCGCCACCTCGGCCGCTGGTATGAGATTCTGGCGGTGCTGAGCAAGTACGAACTGGCGGGGTGGATCGGCCGGCTGGGGCCCGATTTCGCCAAGGACTTGCTGAAGGCGCGGGGAGGGATGGCCATCGCCCGGCATCCCTGGGAGACCCGCGTGCGGCTGGCCCTGGCCGAATTGGGCCCGACGTTCATTAAGCTGGGCCAGATCCTCAGCACCCGCCCCGACCTGGTGGGGGTGCGGTTGGCCGAGGAGTTCCAGCAACTCCAAGAGAGAGTTCACGCCGACCCGCCCGAGGTCGTGCGAGAACTCGTCGAAAGCGAACTCGGCCGGACCATCGAAGAGCTGTTCGCCGAGTTCGAGCCCGAGGCGATGGCCTCGGCCTCGATCGGGCAGGTCCATCGGGCCCGCCTGCATTCCGGCGAGGCCGTGGTGGTCAAGGTGCTCCATGCCGACATCGAGAAGAAGGTGGCCGTCGACATGGACATCCTCGCCGGCCTGGCCGCCATGGCCGACATGGTGCCCGAGTTCCACAACTACCGGCCCGCGGCGATTGTGGCCGAGTTTCAGCGGGCGATGCGGCGCGAGCTGGACTTCGGCCGCGAGGAGCGCAACATCCAGCAGTTCGCCCGCGACTTCCGCGACGACCCGACCGTCCGCATCCCAGCCACGTATCCAAGCCTTTCCGCCCGCCGGGTTCTCACGATGGAAGAACTCGTCGGCATCAAACTGTCGGAGCCGGCGAAGCTGGCGGAGGCGGGCATCGACACCGACGAGGTCGCGCGGCGCGGCGCCGCGATCTGCCTGAAAATGATCTTCGACCACGGCTTCTACCACGCCGATCCGCACCCCGCCAACCTGATGGTGATGGAGGGATGCACGATCGGCCTGCTCGATTTCGGCATGGTCGGCCGGATCGACGAGCGGCTGCACGAAGGCGTGAGCGAAATGCTGGTCGCGCTGAGCAACCTTGACGCCGAACACACCACGGCCATGATCCTTCGTCTCGGCAAGACGCCGTCCGACCTCGACCGCTCGGCCCTGGCGCTCGACGTGGCCGATTTTCTCTCGTACTACGCCAGCCAATCGCTGGAAAAGCTCGACTTGAGCGGCGCGTTGAACGAAATGATGGAACAGATACGCCGCTACCACATCATGCTGCCGGCGCGGATCGTCATGCTGCTCAAAGCGCTGATAACGCTGGAAGGGACCGCGCGGGCGATAAGCCCCAAGTTCAGCCTGGTCGAGATGATCCGTCCCTACCGGCGAACACTGATGCTGCGGCGATTTTCTCCCAAGCGGCAGCTCCGCAAATTGCGGCGGCTCTATTCCGAATTGGAGCATCTGCTCGATATCCTTCCCCAGGGAATCGCCGACATTCTCGAACAGATGCAGAGCGGGCGATTCGACATCCACCTCGATCATCGCGGGCTCGAACCGTCGGTGAATCGGCTGGTGCTGGGGATGCTCGCCAGCGCCTTCCTGCTCGCGGCATCGCTGCTGTTGAGCCGCAGCGTCGGGCCAACGGTCTTCGGGCTGTCGGCGCTGGGTCTGGCCGCCGGAGTGATCGGCGTCGCCATGGCCTTGCGACTCTGGCTGGCCATCAGCAAGTCCGGCCACCTCGATCGGAAGAAGAGGGATTAGCCCGCATTATTCATGCACCAGACGAATGTCGTTGTAAGTCGTTACACAGTAAGACACTTGAGTACGCACCCCTCAAAGACACTATGTTTTTCAAAGCATCGGTAATTCACGATGCTTTTGCGTTGCGTGAATAATCCGGGTTAGGCGGGGCAGACATTCTTGTCTGCCGGGGAGAATGCACGGTTTGCCACTGCTTCGCAGAAGCAGTGCCGGTTGCGAGCCGAGATCCTGGCACTGCTTGTTCCAAGCAGTGGCACACGGTGCTTTCAATCATCGCCACATCGGCGTAATGCCGCCTGCGGGGAAACAGAGCAGCGGGATCAGCAGCGACGCCCAACCCACCAGCCGCCGCAGCCAGCCCAGCCGGCAGCGGTCGTCGGCCGTCGGCGGATGATCGGCGCCCAAGAGAATCACCAACACGAGGAAGACGACCCAAAAGTATCGTTCCGAGCAAAGGATATATAGGATTGCCGCCACGATCAGTGTGCGGGCCAGCCAATGGGCGCGTCGCCCCAGCAGGGCATAGGCCACGTGGCCGCCGTCGAGCAAGCTAACCGGCAGCATGTTCAGCCCCGTCACCAGCAATCCGACCCAGCCGGCCATCAGAAACGGGTTGAACTGGTTCAGGTAGAGGACTTCCGGCGTTGGATAGCTCGGTCGAATCCAGGCGATCATCTGCTGGAGGATCCAGGGGTTGTGGAAGCAAAAGCTGTGGCCCGCCAGGGGAGTGCCGGGAAGCCGCAGGATGCCGAGCCAAAGGATCGGCAACGTCACGGCGAAGCCCGCCAGGGGCCCGGCAATGCCAAGATCGAACACCTGGCGGCGGTTCACCCGCGAGCCGTCCATGCTGATCACCGCGCCCAAGGTTCCAAAGGGGACGACGGGCACCGGAAGGAAATAGGGGAGGCTGGCGGGAACTCGATACCGCGCAGGCCATGAGGAAATGGCCCATCTCATGCGCGAGCAACAATCCCATCACCACGCCCATGTAAACGAGACCCTGCCGCCAGTCCATGCCTTCGAGCGCGACTGTTCGGGCCTCGTTCAGCGCGGCCAGCGGCGACTGGGACCAATTGGCCTCGGCGTTCGCGAGGAACTGTTGTGCGCGGCCGGTCGGATTCCAATCGGCCGCCCCCAGCCAAAACGTCGAAAAACACGTGGCCACAAACAGAATTGCCGGCAAGGCGAAACGCCGGCCTTCTGCGGGCGGGGAATCGTCTTCGGCGATCGGGGCGTCGGGCGACATCGGCGGGGAATCTCGCGGAAAGTTGTCCGGTATTCCTTACGAACGTGCCACTGCTTGGAACAAGCAGTGCCGTATCAGCAGTCTGCGTTTAGCACTGCTTGTTCCAAGCAGTGGCACACATTCACGAAAACTCGCGAAGCAATCGACATAGCATACCACATTGCCGCGATTACGCCAGCATGGCGGCGATCGTTTCCCGATTGACCGGCCGGATGACGCCCCGCTCGCAGATGATGGCGGCAATCCGCTCGGCCGGCGTGACGTCGAAGGCGGGATTGTAGACCGCCACGCCGTCGGGCGCGGTCTGCCGGCCGAAACCGTGCGTCACTTCCGCCGGATCGCGCTGCTCGATCGGAATCTCCGCGCCGCTGGCGATCGAGCGGTCGAACGTGCTGCTCGGGCGCGGCCACGTAGAAGGGGATTCCGTGGGCGGCGGCCAACAACGCCACGCCGTAGGTGCCGATCTTGTTGGCCGTGTCGCCGTTGGCGGCGATGCGGTCGGCGCCGACCACCACCGCTTGCACGCGGCCCTCGCGCATCACCTGGGCGGCCATGCTGTCGCAGATCAACGTCACGTCGATGCCGCGCTCGTGCAACTCCCACGCCGTCAGCCGGGCGCCCTGGAGCAGCGGTCGGGTTTCGTCGGCGTAGACGTGCAGCTTCTTTCCCGCCTCGGCGGCGGCAAAGAACAGGGCCAAGGCGGTGCCGTAGTCGGAAGTGGCCAGGCCGCCGGCGTTGCAGTGGGTCAACACGCCCTGCCCATCGCTGAAGCAACACGGCCCCGTGCCGTCCGATCGCCCGGCACATCTGCCGGTCTTCCTCGTGGATGGCCTGCGCTTCGGCCAGCAGCGCCGCGGCGATTTCGCGGCTGGGCCGGCCGCGGAGCCGCTCGGCGGCGTTCTTCATCCGTTCGATCGCCCAAAACAGATTGACGGCCGTGGGGCGGCTGGTGGCCAGATAGTCGGCCGTCTCGCGCAATCGCGCGAAGAACGTGGCCTCGTCGCTGCCGATGGCCTTCTGCATTCCGAGGCAAACGCCGTAAGCGGCGGCCACGCCGATGGCCGGCGCGCCGCGAACCCGCAGCATTTTGATCGCCTCCCACGCGGCCTCGACGTCGCGGCAATCGATTTCGACGAACTCGACCGGCAGCCGCGTCTGGTCGATCAGCCGCAGATGCCCGCCCATGTCTCCGATCCAATGCAGGGTTTGCAGGGTTTTGTGTTTCATGGTTGCAGGAGGAGACCACAAGAGAATAGCAGGGGGTTCTCTGCTATTTCTTCCTTTACTCTATTCCTTCGCGCTTCGCAATGTTTTCTGCAGCGCCGCGTCCTTCTCTGCAACCTTCTCTGTCAACTTCTTCTTGAAGGCGACGAGTTTTTCTTGGAGAGCGGCGTCGGCGAGGGCGAGAATTTGCACGGCCAGCAGGCCGGCGTTGCGGGGGCCGCCGCCGCCGACCGCCACCGCGGCCACCGGCACGTCGCCGGGCATCTGCACGACCGACAGCAGCGAATCCAGCCCGGCCGACAGATCGGTCGGCACGGGAATGCCGATGACCGGCAGCGTGGTGTGCGAGGCAATCACGCCGGCGAGGTGGGCGGCGCCGCCGGCGGCCGCCACGATCACCTTCAGCCCGCGCGCGGCCGCCGTCGCGGCGTACTGCCGCACGGCTTCCGGCGTGCGATGGGCGCTCATGACGCGAACCTCGTGCGGCACGCCGAACTCGTCGAGCGCAGCGGCGGCCGCCTTGATCTTCGGCCAATCGCTGTCGCTGCCCATCACGATTCCAACCAGCGGCGTGGTTTCCGGCATGGTCGCTCTCCGTGCGGTGCGGGAAAATTCGGAGCTACTTCCGTCTGTCGAACGAATCAACGATGGATCAGTTCTTCTCGAACCGCAAGCTGAACTTCATTCCGAACGTCTCGGCCACCGCGCGATTGGTCACCTCACCTTCGTAGACGTTGATCGCGCGGGCGACCGGCGGCAAGGCGTCGGCGGCCGCCTGAATGCCGCGGTTGGCAATCTGCATCGCCCAGGGCAGCGTGACGTTACACAGGGCGAAAGTGCTGGTGCGGCCGACCGCGCCCGGCATGTTCGCCACGCAATAGTGCAGCACGTCGTCGATGACGTACGTCGGATCGCTGTGCGTGGTGGGCCTGGTGGTCGCCACGCAGCCGCCCTGGTCCACGGCCACGTCGATAATCACGCTGCCGGGCTTCATCAGCTTCAGGTCTTCCCGTTCGATCAGGCAGGGGGCCTTGGCGCCCGGCACCAACACCGCGCCGATCACCAGGTCGGCCAGGCGAAGCTGCTCGCGAACGGTGTGGCGGTCGCTGAACAGCGTCGTCACGTTCGGCGGCATGATCTCGTCGAGGTAGCGGAGCCGATCCATGTCGATGTCCAACAGCGAGACGTTGGCGCGGAAACCGGCGGCGATCCGCGCGGCATTCGCCCCGACCACGCCACCGCCGAGGATCGTGATGTTGGCCGGCTCGACTCCCGGCACGCCGGCCAGGAGGATGCCGCGTCCCATCTGCGGGCGTTCCAGATACTTGGCGCCCTCCTGAATGCTCATGCGTCCGGCGACTTCGCTCATCGGCGTCAGCAGCGGCAGCCGCCCGTTTTCGTCGCTGAGGGTCTCGTAGGCTACGGCGATGACGCCGCTGGCGGCGAGTGATTCCGTCAGCGCTTTGTCGGCGGCCAGATGGAAGTAGGTGAACATGATTTGACCGCGGCGAACCATGGCGACTTCGGCGGGCTGCGGCTCTTTGACTTTGATAATCATGTCGGATCGCTGGAAAAGCTCTTTGGCCGTGCCAACCATTTCGGCCCCGCTCTTGGCGTATTCCTGGTCGGTAATGCCCGAGCCCAGCCCGGCCCCGGTTTCGACCAGTACGCGGTGTCCGGCGCGGGTAAGCTCCTCGACGCCCACCGGCAGCAAGGAAACACGGTATTCGTCACGTTTAATCTCTTTTGGTGCACCAACGATCATGGAACAACTCCGATTCGGGTATGTTGGGAAGGGCTAAGTCGGCCATTGTATTGGGTTGTTGCTCACAAGCCAAGAGCCGGCGTTGCCGTTTCCATTCTGCGTGTTTTCTCTCGCCCGATGTTTGGGTTTCACCGTCAGGCATGGATCGCGTGATCGAGGCAATGCCACCCCAGGGGGGCGGAGGGGCAGATCCACTGTCGGTCTTAGAGGATGTTCTTGGAATGCTAACAGTCAACCGGATCCGTAGGTTACGGAACTTGGCTACCGGTTCGGATTGAGCTGACCGACTACGATTCCGACAAGACCCCTTTGTTCGTCGGATTATCGGTCGTCCCGTACGTCTATTACAAGGAGCCGCCCAGCGGGCGTTATGCCGGGGCCTTCCTGCAACGGATCGCTCCCATCGCGCAACGTCCGACTACTGCCGGGGAAGTAGTGAGGTGAAGCGTATCGTTTCCCCGGGCCGCTTGACGGAGGAGTTCCGGCATGAGCACCGTGGCGATTTCCCCAATGGCGGTCGGCCGCCCCGCGGTCAACCCCTGGTTCGTCGCCGTCGCCGTGGTCATCCCGACGTTCATGGAAGTCGTGGACACGACGGTGGCCAACGTCGCCCTGCGCTACATTGCCGGCGGGCTGTCGGCGGCGGTCATCGACAGCGAATGGGTCATCACCAGCTACCTGGCGGCGAACGCTTTCATCCTGCCGATTACCGGCTGGCTTTCCGCCCACTTCGGCCGCCGCAACTATTTCCTATTGTCAATCGCCGTCTTCACGCTCACCTCCGGGCTGTGCGGAATGGCCACGAGCCTTCCGCAGCTAGTCCTGTTCCGTGTGCTCCAGGGCCTGGCCGGCGAAGGGCTCCAGCCTCAGCCCCTTGAACCCCCACGTTCACTCTTTCCTGGAAAGAGGTCAAGCCTTCTTCATGCAGCACACCGGCGACCCCGCCGGGTCCCAGCAGATGACCGGACAAGCGCTCGCCAATCTCCGCCAACAGCAGGCCGCGTCGCTGGCTTTCTTCTGGCTATGCGCCGCGCTGGGCGTGGCGCTCGTCGTGCTGGTGCTGCTGATGAAACGCTCCGTGGCCGAGAAGGGAACCCACGTCGGAGCGGAATAGCTCGACGATCGCGTCGCAGACAGGTTCTTGCTTGCGGTAAGGCAAGCTCGCGATGCGTCGCTGACCCATGTGGGCGACCGAGTCGCGCATTGCCGAGCCGACGTTGCATACGCGCAACGAATTTGAGCGATAGGACCTCATCGGGAGGTCCTCCCCTCCGTCGTCCCTGGACACAATTGCCGGTGATTCTGCTATAATCACGGGCGGACCAGTGGAGGGGGGGTAAATCACGCAGTAGGGCCATGCCTCGCGAGAGCTTTATGAAAACGTGGATGACAATCACAGTTGCCCTGGTATTGTCGGTAAACAGCTACAACAAAGCGGACGACTCATCTACGCTGCCAAGTGCGCCAATGATCAAACGGATCGAGCCGGCGATAGAATGCGGTTCTCCAGACACTGATCCTCTTACGCCGGACACGCCGGAAGATCGCTTGGCCTGGAAGTACGCCTACGACAAATCGGGACGCCTAATCCAACTCGAGGATCCTGCTGGACGGAAGACGACGGTCAGCTACGACTGTGATGAACAAGAACGCGTGCAAACCATCAACCGGCATCAGCCGGACGGTTCTCGGGTCGTGCTGCATTTCAACGAATTCGGCCGGTGCATCGAGATGCTCGATCCCGCTGGCACAGTCCATTACGACTACGATGGCTTCGGGCGGTTGACGTCCGTACGGCGCGACGGGAGCCCGGCAATCACCTACAGCTACGACACGTTGGATCGGCTCAGGTCGTTGGCGGTGGCCGACCGATGGACCGTGCGCTACGAGTACGATTTCCTCGGCCGGCTGGCCAAAATGAAGACGCCGGTCGGCGACGTCACCTACGACTACCAGAACGGGCAGCAGATGGTCGTCCGAACGCTGCCAAACGGCATCCGCACGGTCTGGCAGCAGGAGTCCGACGGCCGCTTGAAATCGATCATCCACGTCGCGGCAAACGACGAGATCATCTGCAAATTCGAGTATGCTTATCGTGCAGACGGACTGATTTTCCAACTCAAAGAGTGGACGCCCGCCAAGCAGAACCGGATCGAGTACCAGTACGACACCATCCATCGCCTTGCGGCCGTTAAGGACTCCTCCGGCGCCAAAGCCGAGTACCACTACGACCGATTCGGCAATCGGACGCGTCTATTGAGCCCTGAACCGCCATCCGTGGCTGCCGCCTACGATTGGGCCGGAAGAATGACGCAGTACA
The DNA here is from genome assembly GCA_963719005.1 of uncultured Planctomycetia bacterium. Lineage (GTDB taxonomy): Bacteria > Planctomycetota > Planctomycetia > Pirellulales > Thermoguttaceae. The sequence continues at coordinate 174,678 of CAVRAR010000002.1, read as the reverse complement.
ACGGCCAGCCGTGCACGCACGACAGGATGGGGAACCTGACGTCTTACACGACCGCTGGCGGGCAACGAACCTTCGCATTCGATGCAAGCGGCCGACTGCATTCGGCGCGAGGAAACAGCTTGCAAGTCACGTACCAGTACGACGGTTCCGATTACCTCGTAGCACGGCAAACCGGCGGCAAAACAACCACCTTTGTCCCGGATCCACTGTCCGACGTGTGGCGTCCTCTTCTGGCCAGCACTTCTGATGGAAGAGCGACGTTCTATGTTTGGGACGGGCAATCGCTGCTCTTGGCCATCGACGGCGACGGAAGCAAGTTCTTTCTGCATGACTATATGTCTTCCGTCCGATTTGCAACGGATAAGAAGGGCGATGTGATCGAGCGATTTGATTACACTCCCTTTGGTCTGCCGCGAGATGACACCGGCGAGGCGGGACTCCGGCCGGGCTTCGCCGGCTTGTTCTACGACAGCCAAGCATCGTTGTGTCTCACTCGGCTGCGAGCCTATGATCCCACTCTTGGGCGATTCCTGCAACCTGAACCGCCAACCCACATTCCATCCGCCTCTCAAAAGCACCTCGTTGCCTATGACTATTGCGGCGGCGATCCAGTGAACTTCGTGGATATTGACGGGGACGAGCCTAGGTGGGTGTGGGGATCACAGAACATGGCTTGGCAAGTGGTGCATCATATTGGTTATCTATTCGACGCCAGTTACGCCAAGAAATGGTATGCCGAGGAGTCGCGACTGGCAATCGCCCATGCCGGAGGCATGGGGATCGCGGCGAGTCTTACCGCTGACGTTTGCGACATTGCCGGCGGCCTCATACCAGGCAGGCCGGCAAACCAGGGGCAGGGTTATGGGCAAGTAATGTGGTCCGTAGCCACACTTGGCGGCGGAGAGATACTCACCGGGCTTGGCGCCGGTCGAACGTTCGTCTCGTCACTTGTCGATTCGGCTGAAGGCAATCGCGGCGGTGCTGCCCTCGATATCCTTTCTTTGGGCGGAGCGGCGGCCGGCCTGCGCGCAAGGATCTGTTGCAACAGGGGCATCTGCCAGAACGCCAACTTGTTCTTCCGTTTGTCGAAGAACCAGCTCAGCAGCTAGTATTCGCGTTCATGCGGCCAGACGTAATGCAGAACGTTCGCCGGCTAAGTTCGGCAGAGCAGATCGCCAACGTCATCGATGCATGGCGGAATACCTATGACACTGCGAAGGTGTCAACAGGAGATTACGGCAGCGACGCTCGTTCACCCATGTCGTCCTCCAACGTGGGCGGTGTCTATCTGGGCGGGGCCGGAACGGCTATCAAAGACTTGGGACCCCTGCGGGGAGTGGCGATCGATGCCAATCATCGGCTGGTCCTCCTGGCCGAAGACACCCATAAGATCAAGTTGCCTCCCCTGCGTCTGGGCGACGTGGTCACCGTCTTTCGCAGCGTCTATGACTACGGCGAGGCTCCGTCTGTTTCAATCGATCCCGATCCGCAGAACCCGCGCGGGCAAATCATGCACACTCGCCACGGCGAGGCTACGGCCCACACCTATGTCGGCTGGGTTCTGTTCGAAGCGGATCGCCGCATGAAGGCCTACAGTCTGGGCTATGACAACGTCACTCGACAGCCTGTCGAGTTGCGTGTTGCGGGCTACCACCAACTCTTTGATATCGGACGCGTCAAGCCAGAAGACAAGGCCAAGCAGGTCTGGGAGCGTTTCTGGATCGTGCCTGCCGCGGTAATACGGCGCGCGAGCGACGGACACCGGCTTACCCTGCTGGACGTTCCCCTGAAAGTGAATACGCAAACGATGGTCATGCGCGACGGCAAACTCGTGCCGGACCCGACGGCCACTCCGTCCGAGCACGCCAACGACTTCGCCGCCTGGTTTACCGCCTATTACGACGAGATTGCGGCGGAGGCATTCAGCCAACCACCGCAGGGAAGTGGGTTGACCGATCCCGTGCCGGTCTTCAGCGAACTGCGGCGCATTGCCTTGATAGCGGCGATTGCCGAGTCCCTGCGAGACCAAGGAGTGTCGATGCCGGCATGGATGCGGCAGTACCGGGTGAAACCTTTCCCGGTGCCTGAAACAACGCCCACCATCACCGTCCAAACCAAGATACCCGGTACACTGGAGTTGGTGGATCGGGATGCACCGCTGCCCGAAGGCGGGCCGGTCCGGCGCGTGTTTGGCGGTGTGCGGCTTTCGCCTGCTGACGAGGTTGTTCAGACCATCCCCGGCGCGACGCAGGCGGAGAAACTCCTGCCGGCTGTTATCAACGCGGCGGCCAACGCGCCGCTGCTCTCGCCGGCTGCCGTGTCGTCGCAAGGGAAGCGATACCAGGCAGTGGCCCTGGCAGGCAACGAGACCAGGGCCTTGGGCGCCTGCCGCCTTGCGGAGACCGACCTGGTGGCGCCCGTCCAGAATGGCACGTCTATCAGCCTGACTCGGCACTTCAATTCATTTTTTTCCACTAAAGGCGAATTTGGCACGTGCTGGACCATGGACCTTCCACGCCTCGCAACCCAGTGGGCGCCTACGGAGCGCACGGGCGACTCGGTGAAGAAACACGCCGTCTTCGAGCTGGGCAGCCCGTTGGAGTCGTGGTCGGCCCTGTTCCGTGATTCCCAAGTCATAGCGGAGGTTGGCAGGCTTCAGGCGCCAGTGCATCCCGGGGAGTTCCTGGGGAGGGCGGATACACAAGACGATCGCATCGGAATACCCACGCGGGAAGTGCTCTTTCGCGACGGCCGCTCCTGGTATTTCGACGACTCGGGTTGCCTTGTCGGCGCGGAAGATGTGCCTCTGATGATAATTTATCGCCGTGACGCGGCGCATCGGCTTCAGCACATCGAAGGCTGGTACGGCAGCGTCAAACGGGCTGGCATCGACTTGCAATACGACGCCGAGGGACGGGTGATCTCCGCGCGTAGCACCAACGGCCAAACCGTGCAATATGCTTACACTGCTGGCGGTGAGTTGGAGAGCGTCGGCAGAGCCGCCGGCTCGGTCCGTTATGCCTATCGCAACGGCTTGGTCTCGCGCGTGGACCGCGCCGGCCGGCTCGACCGCGAGTTCGAGTACACCGACCAGGGCCAACTCCGTCGCGAGAAGCGGACTGACGGCGAAATCGCGTATGACGTCACGCAGACTCCGCAAGGCACGCAGATCACCGCCACGCCGACCGGCTCAGGTCGAGCAGAAACCGCACGGTACGATGCCGCCTTGCGCCCGCTCCACCAGGTCCTTGCCGACGGCACACAAGTCGATTGGACCTATCGTACCAGTGGAGAGGTCGAAGTTGTGACCGCATCACCGGACGGCTACCGCTTCGCCGTTTCGCGGGCTGCTGATCGCAGGCAGCAAGCATGGACGCTGCCGGAGGGCGGCAAGTACCGAGCCGAACTCGATCCAGCCGGACGAGTGGCTCAGTTCTTCCAGGGCAACCGTCCCGCTCTGCGCCGCGAGTATTATCGCAACGGTTTGTTGCGTGCAACCGTCCTGGAATCGACCGAATTGCTCGCCGCTTACCGGGATGATGGAGTGATGAAGCGCATCGTCTTGACAACGCCTGGCCAGCGCGAAAAGACAGACACTTGGCTCCGGGCAGACCTGAATGATCGGGGGCAGATCAAACGGGTGACCGACTGCTCCAGGCTCAATTTGGAGTTGAGCTACGACGGCGAGGGCAGGCTCGCCGGTTGGACTTCAACCCGCCCCGACAAGCGTACCGACAACATCCGCGTTACACGCGATCCACATGGCCAGGTAAAGACCTTCGAGACTTCGTGGGGGTATCGCCAAGAGAATAACTTTGATCCCGAGAGTGGACAAATCCTCAAAGCACGGGTAAACGTCGGCCACGAAGAAGCCGTAGTCGAGTTTGCCCACGGCAGGCCGACGAGCCTGCGGCAGTTCGACGGCGGCACTACCCGCCTTGATTACTACAACGACACCGGACGCAATGGCCTGGTCAAGCAGGTCGTGATGCCGAACGACCTCGTGCTGGGCTACCAATACGGTCCCGAGAATCGCGTATCAAGCGTATCTGTCCGTGGGGCTTACCAACTGAATCTTCGTCGCGACAGGGGGGGTCGCATTACCGAGGCAGTCTACACGAAAGCCGACAGGAGTGACACCAGAGAAACCTCTTTGTCAGGTTCCTCGGCGCCGAGGAGAGGATCAGGACTCTGGCATGGTCAGTAGCACACGGCTGGTCACGCCTGCTTCTGCTTCCTCGCCTCGAAGCCTGCACGATCTAACTGAACCCCGATGGTCATGACCAACGAACTCATTCACGGACCCAAGGGCGAGGGGAGGTTGGCTTGGGCTCCGCGTAACAGTCCCTAGCCCCTAGCCCGAAATCATCTGCGAAAAACTGCTCAGATGCCTGCCACCTGGAAAACCGTCCGCGTGTTCATCTCCTCGACCTTCCGCGACATGCACGCGGAACGGGATCACTTGGTCCGCGTAGTTTTTCCGGAACTGCGGGAGCGGTGTGCCAAGCGGCACCTGCACCTGGTCGATGTGGACCTTCGCTGGGGCGTGACCGAAGAAGACGCCCAGCGGGGCAAGGCCCTGGAAATCTGCCTGCGGGAGATCGAGGACTGCCGGCCGTTCTTCGTCGGGTTGTTGGGCGAGCGGTACGGCTGGATTCCGCCCCAGTACGACATCCCCGACGAAGAGAAGTTCGATACGCTCCGCAACATTGAGCCGGGCCACTCCATTACGGCCATGGAAATCTACCAAGGCGTGCTGAACAACCCACAGATGCGCACGCACGCCTTCTTCTACTTCCGCGATCCGGCGTTCATCGACACGCTCTCGCCGGAGAAGCAACCCGACTTTCGCGCCGAGGATGACGAGCATGCGGAGAAGTTGCGGAAGCTCAAGGATCGCGTGCGGGCCTCGGGACTACCGGTACGGGAGAACTACCGCTACGACGAAATGGACGCCTGGGGGCAGCAGGTCTTGGAGGATGTTTGGGAGGCGATCAAGGCCGAGTATCCTGACCCTACTACGCAACCTGAGCCCGACCCACTGGATACCGAGCGGGCGTATCATGATTTTTTCATCGAGACCCGCACCGAACTGTTCATCGGCCAGCGGCACCTGTTGGCCCGGCTGCACGAGTTCGCTTCTGGGGATACCCCTGGCCCGATGGTCGTCACCGGCACGCCGGGCTGCGGCAAATCGGCTTTGTTGGCCAGGTTTGTTAGCCAGTTACAGGAATCTCCCCTCGCCCCGCCGGGGAGAGGGCAGGGTGAGGGGCCGTTCGTCCTTTACCACTTCGTGGGTGCATCTCCCGGTTCCACCGACCCGCGGCTGATACTGCGGCGACTGTGTGGGGAGTTGGCCCGGCGGTTCGGGCTGGAGGAAGAGATTCCCCAGGACTACGCGGAACTCCGTGTCCAGTTCTGGCAGTTCTGCCAGCGAGCGGCCGAGCGGGCTCGCATTGTGCTCGTGTTCGACGCTCTGAATCAGTTGGACGAGACGCATCGCTCGCACGATCTGGACTGGTTGCCGGCCGTCGTGCCGCCCCGGCTGCGGATGATCCTCAGCAGCCTTGACGGCGACACGCTGACCGCGGCACGGCGGAAGTATCCGCAGCATCAGGATGTGATCGTCACGTCGCTACGGTTGGTGGACCAGGGATTCATCATTGCTCGGCAATTACAGCAGGCTCGCAAGCGGCTGACCACTGCCCGCAAGTATCGGCAATGGCAAGCTGAACGACTTGCCAGAGGCGAGAAGGTCCCGCCCGAACCGGACCACAGCCAGTTACGCTACATCCTCACCGGTGTCTACAGCCGCCGGCAGACGCCCACGCCCGAGCAAACCCTTCAGCGGGAGACGGCCAATCCGCTCTTTCTGAAGCTGGTGGCGGAAGAACTGCGGCTGTTTGGCGACTACGACCGGCTGCCTGAGTTCATTGCCCAGTTACCCATCGACGTGCCGGGCATGTTCCACGCTGTGCTGGACCGGTTGGAACGGGACAATGGCCGGGAGTTGGTCGAGCATTCGTTGTCGCTGATTGCGACCGGCCGGCATGGGCTCTTGGAGGGCGAGATCCTGGAACTGCTGGTTCGGCCCGGGGAAGAGCGTTTCCCGGTGGCCATTTGGTCACGGCTCTACCGTGGCTTGGCCGCTTATCTGAAGCCTCGTGCGTCGGCAAGCGGTGGCGAAGAGGGCTTGATTGACTTCTTTCACCGACAGCTTTCCAAAGTCGTCCGCGAGCAGTACCTGGCTTGTGAAGAGGTTCAACTCCGCCAGCATACAAGACTCGCTGCTTACTTCCATCACAAGGGCGATCCAAGTCGAAACAGCACTTGGGAAGGCAATTACCCCCGCAGTCTCTCCGAACTTCCCTACCATCAGACGCAGGGTCAAATGTGGAACCGCTTGGGGATCACTCTTGCGGATTTAGCGTTTATCGAGGCGAAATGCGTGGCAGGGATGATCCTGGATCTGCTTGGCAACTATGAATCGGCGATACAACTGTCGGCCGGACTGTGTCCAACCTCCATTCGGGAACGGATTGGTGAAATGGAGGGGTTTGTGAGGACTCAGGCCGATGTTCTGAACTTGCATCCCGAATTGACGTTTCAGCAAGCCGCAAACCAGACCAACACCTTGCCGGCACGACTGGCCCTGGAGCGACAGGAAAGTGGCGCCGAAACGCGGCTCTTGGCTGAGACTAGAACGTGCAGAGCGAGTCTCGTCGTCGGCCATTACGTCGTTCGTCCTCGACGGTTAACCAATTGCCGCGGTGCTCTCCCATTCGGGTAAGCGGGTGGCCCATTGTACCGACGATGTCGCCAAGGTCCATGAGATCCGCACAAGGCGAGAACTCCTTCATGTGCCCGTTTATGCCCATCAGCGCCACACTACTGTGGCAATCTCTAAGGATGGAAACTTACTGGCAATTGCAACATGTGCACCGGACGGCCGTCATCAATGTGCCATTTGGGACGTTGCGGAGCGCCGCCGAACCGTTGAGTTTTCGACCGGGGTCTGTCGCGTCCTGTCAGTAGTCTTTTCCGGCGATGCCGGAGAAATCGCTTTTGGCGGAGCCACGCCAGGAGGGGGTGCGTTGGGAGTTTTCTCGTTGACTGATGGCAATCTGGCGTGGACGCGAGAGATCGAGAGATCGTTGGTTCGAAGGATCGCTTATCTTTCCAACGACTCCCTTTTGATTGCCGGTCTCGGCGATGGGTGTTGCCTCTTTTGCGAGGCCGCCCGCGGCGCACCGGTGAAACTGATACGGTGCCATCGGGATGCCGTAACCGACCTTTGTGTGTCATCCGATGGAAGTCAGATTGCTACCACGGGCAAAGACGGCTTCTGTCGCGTCTGGCCGGTCGGACTTCCTAACCGCTCCTCTGTATTCCTGCGTCAGGCTCTCCCCGCTCTGTTTGGAATCAAGCGTCCTTTCTTCTCCGTGCCCGAAGGATCCATGTCTTCGGTTGTCTTCCTCGGCCCGTCGCAGGTGTTGTCAGGAGATGTCTGTGGCAATGTTCATCTCTGGGATGCTTCCAGCGGAGAGGTTATCTCCTCACCGCTCTCGGGCGAGGGGCCGGTGGCAAGCCTAAAAACCTCCGGCGATGGGATGGTTGTCCTGGTTATGTCGGCGGGTGACCGACTGTGTCGCATCCTGGAAAGACAAAGCCTTTTCACGAATACCGCCCAATGTGCGGAGTCTGTCCGTTCCGTCTTTTTTCTCAGTGATCCACGGGCATTGGCCGTTGTGGACAGACAAGGCGGAATTCAATTGCTGGATTTGGATGGTCCAGATTGGCGAAGCCGGCCGCGTCGACTCGGAGCGAAGGACTCTCGTAAGGTCGTCGCCGCCGCATCATCGGCCGGCCGTTTCGTGCTCACCGTAGCCGTGGATTCGCATTGGACCCTACTGGACGTTCTGGAGGGTGTGAAGGCGTCGGGTAAGTTCTCGACGACAGTCTTCGACGGCGCCCTTGCCGCGGTGTCTCCCAACGGGCAAATCGTGTGTGTTCTCTGCCGGGAAATGGTTGAATTCGAGTTTCTCGACACGGGAGAACGTCTGGTTCATCGGCTGCCCATGTTGGCCGAAGCCATGAGTCTGTCCGACAACGGGGTTCTGCTAGTGGTTGGAATGAACGCTCGGATCAGCGCGCTTCCGCCCGAGGTCTTGATGGCCGTGGGGTTCAATCCGCATTCGTCGGATAGGCATCGGCTTGCCGGTCCGTTTGCCGTCGATCCCTCTGCCACCGTCGTTGGCTGCAAGATCGGCCCTGCCGACCTTTTCATGACGACATGCGAGCGAAGCGACGGCGGTTGTGTGGACGTTTGGAACCTGCACACACTGGCCCGCATGGCAAGCCGGCGATTTCCCTGTGTGGCACAGTTGCACGATTTTCGGTCTGACGGGACTCTGGCGCTGCTCTCTTTGCCAGGCAAGTCTCTCTGCCACATCGTTGACGCGACAACGAAAGACATCGAGGATCGGTGGGTGCTGCCCGTTCGAGACGCCGTCGAATCCGCAAGGCTCCAGCCCGACGGCGACCTGCTGGCACTGTGCTACCGGCAAGGCGATCTCGATGTGTTCCGACGAGAGCGTGGCTTCCGCGGGGAATCGCCGTATTCGGAGTAATCAACACAAAGGAGATATCAAGCAATGCTCCAGTTCTTTCGCGATCGACGGGAATACGCCGAGCTTCGACAGAGGTTAATCCGCAAGGCGCTGCTGATTTGCCAAGAGATGGACGCCTCGGGTGACGACTTGCTTGTGCAGGCGTTCCGGAAGGCGAATATGACCGGCACAGGTGATCCCATGTCGGGTGGACGCAGAACTCCCATGCGCACTCCCATCCAACTCAAGCCGCTGCTACAAACACTGCTTGCGTACCCTCCGGTGTTGTCGGCATGGCTCGTCCTCTATCGGATCGGCAGGGCGCTCGCCGTCTGCAGTCTGCCGATTCATGTGCAAGGCGACGTGATGATGGCGTTTGAAGTCACCAATTACGTTCTTCCGGAGAACACAGAAAAAGGTGCTGACCACCTTGCCCATGCTTTATGCATGATGCCCTCTCTCTGGCGCGCCCGCGGCACTCTTTGGAATCTGGGGGGACCGTTCACGACGAAGCCCGTGACCAAGGAGGAGATGACGGTCCTAATGAAACAGGGGCACCTTCCGCCGGACGCGAAGGCGTCGGCCGAAGCTGCCACGGTGCTGGGGTGGAATAGCGAGATGCGCGATCGTGTTGCCGATGCGATTGTCAAGATCGATCAAGCAACTGCCCGCCTGCTGCGCGTCACCCGCTTTCGTGCCGCGAGATGGCCGCCTCTTCAGCGGTGGCCCCATCCGCTTGACGAATCCGCAAACGAAATCCTGAACGAAGGGATCGAGCTTGCCGGCCAAGGGGACTTTGAGAAAGCATGGGATCGATTGACGGAGGCTGGCCAGCGCGAATCGCTTCTGTTGCCCGATGTCTTGAGAAACCAGGAGTGGATACGGTGCAAGCAAAAACGGTATCACGAGGCGGCGACTTTCGCGCGGCAAGCATTGGTCATTGCCCCTGAATATGCCGAGGTATGGTATGCACTGGGGATTGATCTTGCTAGGCTGAGATGTTTTACTGAAGCGCTCAATGCGTACGAGAAAGCCAAGTCACTCGGGTTCCGGAGCGGTGGTCTCGAATCCAACATCGCGGTGTGTCGGCGGGCAATTGCGGATGGACTGCAATAACTTAGGTGGCGACGGCTGGCGAAAGCGTGCGCTTTGGATGTGCCGCCTTGATGGTGCGGCCGGTCAATGGGAGTAATTCAAACCTCGTATCATCCAGTAAGCTCGTCGTGAGCAAACAGCCGTCATATCGGAGCCCCGCATGTCCGCAAAACCCTTTGCACTGGCCGTGAAGGCCCTGGTGGCCGATAAGCAGGGCCGCATTCTGGCCATTCGCCGCTCTGCTGCTTCGAGTCAGTTTGGGGGCAACTGGGACCTGCCTGGTGGAAAGGTGGACCCGGGGGAATCCTTTGATGTGGCGCTGGTGCGCGAGGTGGCTGAGGAGACGGGGCTGAAAATCAACCTGGCGGGCGTGGCCGGGGCGACCGAGTACGACTGCCCGACTGTGCGGTTGGCGGTCCTGTTCATGGAGGCCGCCCTGCAATCGGGCGAGGTGCAACTCAGTAGCGAACATGACGAATACGCCTGGGTCGAACGGAGCAAGCTGCCGGAGATGGGATTTGCCGGCCAACTCCGAGAGTTCGTTCTCGACTACTGTCGAAGATGAACGTGGGGGACTCGCTTCACTCGCCCCCACCCTACTGCCGCCGTCAACGGAATTCGATATACTCGGCCAAGAAGCCCTCACCCAAGGGGCGAGGGGAGAGTATTACCCGCCTTCTCCCAAAGGGAGAGGGGGAAGTGTGGCTTTCTCTCCCTCAGCGTCCAAAAGGACAGGGAACCAAGTTGCGGACATGGTCTAGCAGAAGGAACTTAGCAGTGGCCGACACGAAACGAATCACGCCAGCCCAACATCGCGACCAGATCGAAAAATACTGCAAAGAACTTCCGCACTACGCAACGTATGCGGACGTGCTCAGGCGTGTCTTGGAACGTGCCTGCAAGACGGCCTTTCCCGATGCATTCGTTCAGTCGCGTCCGAAAAGTGTGTCCAGCTTTGCCGAGAAGGCGGCCCGCAAGTTCGCAAAATACCCGGATGCCGTCAACCAGATGACCGATCTGTGCGGTGCGCGGGTCATCGTGCAGACGACCGAGCAAGTTGAGGCGGTAAAGCAGTTTATCGAGAATGCTTTTCGCGTCGAAGAAAGCGACGAGAAGGGCATATTGCTGGGCGAAGACAAATTCGGTTATCGCGACATGCACTACGTTGTGCAGATTCATGCCGACCACTGGGAGTCGCTTGGCATCACGCCCGACGAACAAGAGCGCATCGGCCAGCGGAGGGCGGAGATTCAAGTACGGACGTGGCTCCAGCACGCCTGGGCCGATACGCTCCACGACCGTCTTTACAAAAATCCGCTCCAGCTCTCGTCCGAAATCAAGCGCACCGGCAACCTCTTGGCTGCGTTGATGGAAGAGGGGGATCGGAACTACAACATTATGGCGCATGAGCTGGACGGCATGTTGGCCAACTACACGGCTTTTGCCAAGAAGGACGCAGTCGTTGCCGAGATTGCGGTTCAGAAACTGATTCTCGACAACGAGCCGGATGCCCGCAAGAAGCCGGCGCTTGCCACAAGACTCGGACGATTGTTGGCTGCAAATGGCGACTTCGCGCAGGTCGTTGCGGTGTTGGAGCCGCATCGGGACGTTACCGACGCCAACCGCGGCGACCTGATCGAGGATCTCGGCTACGCGTTATGCAAGGTTCACCGTCAGAAGCCCGATTCTACGGAATATCAAGCCGGGCTCGACTTGCTGAAACAGGTGGTGGCGTTGCGTGGTCAGGCGGATTGGTCGTATGTGCCGGATCTGCGCAAGCGCGAGAGTCTGTTCGCCCGGGCATTGTCGCGATTGGCGTGGGCGTTGGAGCCGATTCGGCGCGAGGGACATCAGGTCCGCACGTACTATCAGCAGGCACATGAGCACGAACCAGACAATCCCTATTACCTGGCCGGCATGTTGGGGTTCGAGGTCTACTCTTCCCGCGGTCACGATTTGTCGTGCGCCATGCGAACCACGCTTCGCGAGGCCCTGAAGGTGTGCCATTCTCATGCCGAGGCGGGCATTGAGTTGCCGCGAGCCTATCTTACCGCCGGCCGTCTCTGCCTGCTGCTCGATCAGCCGATGGACGCGCTGGGTTATTACGCCCGTGGCATTCGGCACTGTCTTGCCGGAACCCATTGCACGCCGGCCGACGCATTGGCGTGCGAAGCCGAGTGGATCGAGAAGCTGCATATCGGCGAACAGCCGCGCGAAGCTGAGCGCTGGGTGTTGGAACTGTTGGAGCTTGCGGAACAAGCGGGAAATCGCAGTGGCGATGCGGCCGTCATGCCAGAGGCCATTGTCCTGGCTGGCGGCGCGGTTTCTCTGAACGCGGCGGCGCGGGCTGAGATCCGCCCCTTGATCGAACAGACGCTCCGCTCCTTCCAAGGCATAGTGATCTCGGGCGGGACAACGGTTGGCGTGCCGGGTTGTGCGGGCGAGGTGGCCAAGTCGCTCGCCGCCCGCAACTCCAAAAAATTCCAGCTTGTCGGCTACATTCCCAAGCGGCTACCGCATGACGCCCCACAGGACGAGCGCTACGACGAGATCAGGGTATGCGGCGATTCCGGCTTTACCCCTGATCAAATCTTGCAAAGTTGGCGCGATCTGTTTACCGGCGGCATTGCAGCACATGAAGTGCTTTGTATTGGGTTTGGGGGCGGGCCGCTCAGCGCGGTCGAGTATCGTCTTGCCCTAGCGCTCGGTGCTCGAGTTGTCGTCGCCCATGGTTCGGGCGGGACGGCCGACGCGATTCTGAACGATCGGCTATGGTCCGGGATTCAGACCCTAATGCCCGTGCCGATCGACCTGGCCACGTTCCAGGCGTTGCTCACGTCCGGCCGGGACGACCTGGACCCCAACAAAGTGACCGAAATGGCCCAGGAGCTCCATGTGCGCTACGTGGCCGACAGCGCCAAGCGTTTGCCCGCCAACATGCGTCCCTGGTCGAGGTTGGACGAAACGTATCAGAGGGCGAATCTCGAACAAGCCAAGTATGCCGTCCAAATCCTTGAAGCTTGTGGTTTCGGCGTTCGACCGGCGCAGCAGCCCGTCGTCTTCACCGGCTTCACGGATGAAGAGGTCGAACGCATGGCCGAGATGGAGCACGGCCGATGGAATGTTGAGCGACTGCGCAACGGTTGGCGGCCTGGCAAGCCTCGCAACGACGAGTTGAAGATTCATGACTGCCTGTTGCCGTGGACGCAGCTTTCAGACGGTCCCGACGGCGTGAAGAAGTACGACCGCGCCGCCGTTCGCGCTTTTCCGGAGATTCTTGCGAAGGCCGATTTGGAGGTGTACAGGCCGTGACAGGTGACTTGCGCAGCTTGAACACCGACCAGCTACTGGTGAGTTGGCGATAGGGCCATTCCGCAATCCGCGTTCCAATCATGATCTTCGAGCTTGTCAAAGACTTCTCGGCGGCTCTGGAGGCGATGCCCGCAGATCATCCGAAACGTCGCATTGTGCGTCTGCTGGAAGAAGCGATCCGCCGCGACATTCATTTCATCGCCCGGCACGCGAAGGACTATCCAGGGTAGAGGTCAGTTGGCGGCCATCGCCGCCGGTGCATCCGAGTTTCCACTACGCGCACTCAGCCGTGGCCAGGAGACCATCGTCGAACAAGCCAAAGATGGCAAGCCCATGGCTTGGTTCCCAATGCCCCTTCAGTCCATTGTCACACACCCGTCCGGCCGCGACTGGGCCGGTTCAGAGGACAAGCACCTCGACATCATCACGCTCGAAGGCGGCGACAAGCCAATGACGCAAGAGGACGCCAAAAGGGCATAAGACTGCACCTTCCTACCTCTGCCGTCGATCGCCAAATGTGTGGCATCAAATTCGGCTGCTTCTGCATCGTCGGCGTCAAGTCGTTCTTGTCGCTGACGTTCCCGGTTGTGCAGGCGATGGAGTCGCGCATCGCCAGCCATTCGTCGCGCGTGCGCAACGGACTCGCACCATCTTGGCCTCGTATCCGTATGCGATGGCCGCGTCCTCTCGACCTTCTCGACACTCCATCCGTATGCTGCGGGTAAAGGACAACACCTTCCTTCACTCACAGCGAAAGGACCGGAGTCATGGTAGTCAAGACGGCAACGAAGAAAAGTGGATACGTGATGTTCCAAAACGCCGGGGCCACGGATTTCTATGCCCTGTATCTGGTCGGCTTCACCGACAAGACGGGCGATCCGAACAGCATCGGGATGTTCGGCTCCGGCTTCAAGCTGGCCGTGACCGCGGCACTGCGGCTGGGCATCGACTTGATCGTCTACCTCGGCCGCGACAAGGTCACCTTCAAAACGGCCACCAGATCGGTCAAGGGCGAAGACATCGAGCAGTTGGTTTTCGTCCGCGAGAGTCCCGACGGCGAGGTCAAGGAACTCGACACGAACCTTACGCTCGGCTACGGCGCCAAGGACTGGAAAAAGGCGTGGGTAGTCTTCCGCGAGATGTTGGCCAACTGCCGCGACGCCGACCCGCGTGGCTACGAGGTCGTCGCCGGCGTCGAGCCCCGCGGCCGCGAGGGCTTTACGCGGGTCTTCATCGAAGCGACCGAAGAGGTCATGGAGATATACCGCAACATGGATTCGTACTTCAAGGAGGAGCGCAACGCCACGTTCTCCTGCGACGAAGGCCGCGTGTATCCAAAGTGCGCGCCCGACGGGTACACCTACTTCTACTGCAAGGGCATGTACGTGCTGATGACGCGCGAGACGAGCCTCTACGACCTCGACCTGCGGAACATGCCGATCAACGAATCGAGAGACGCCAGCACCGAGCACCTCTACGCCCACGTCTTGCGGCTTTTCGATCAATGCCCGCCGGACATCAAGACCGAGATCATGCGATTTGCGATCGAGAAGAGCCAGGAGGGTTTGCAGACGCTGGAGAGCAGCCTGTACTGGTCGCAGAGCCGCCGGCCCGACGCCTGGGTTGACGCCTTTCGCCGGGCGTTTCCCGACCACGTGCTCTGCTCGTTCAGCGACGTCGAGTACCAGAGCATGATCCGCATGGGCCGCAGAGCGATCCGTGCCACACGCGAGTTCTACCGGCTGCTAAGTGCCCACGGCGTGCAGACTGCCGAGCAGATACTCCGGGCCGAAGAGGAGGGCCAACGCGAGGTCTTTCAGCCCGAGGATGTCTTGAAGGAGAGCTTCGACCATGCGTTTGCCAAGATTGCCGCACGCCTGCCGGAAGTCAACCGGCTGAACATCAGTTTTATTCGTCTGCCGCCCTCGGAGCGGAACGTCTCGTTCGTCACGTGCAGCCGCGCGCGGGCGGAGTATCAATTCTCCGAAACGCTGTTGAAGAGCGGCGCGAAGGCAGTGGCGATGGCCCTAATCGACGCCCTAGCCCAAACCAAGAGCCTCAGCGGCAAGTGCGACCTGGACTACGAAAACAAGCTGACGGAAATGGTGCTGGAATGTGTGGGGGATTGAGGGGGATGTGCATTAAGAGGTTCTAACAAAACTCCAGTACGCGGTTCCAGCAGATCATGGCACAACCGATGATTAGGAACGCATCGTGAATGTCCGGTCGTTTCTCGTAACGCACCCGCAGACGACGCCAGTTGAAGAGCCAATCGAAGCAGGCTTCAACGACGTAGCGGAATTTGCCCAGGCCGCTGCCGTGCTCGGTGTTGCGGTGAGCAACCAGCGGCTTGATTCTCCGCTTGCGCAGGGGTTTACGAATCTTGGCTTCCGCATCATAGGCTCGATCCGCGAGCAGTTCATCGGGACGCTTGCGCGGTGCGCCGCGAGGTTGCTTGATCGGTGGAACTGCGTTGACCAAAGGAATAGCCATCTCCGAATCGTGGCAATTCGCGCCGGTGTGGGTAATGGCCAGAGGCGTGCCGCTGCCGTCCACCATCAGATGACGCTTCGAGCCATTCTTGCCTCGATCCGTGGGATTTGGGCCCGTTTTTGCCCCCCAAAAACTGCTCGCACGGAGCAACTGTCGATCGCGGATGTTGACCAGTCGATTTGGCCTGCCAATCCCAATTCGTCCAAAAGTAGCTTCCATATCCGCTTCCAGACACCAGCCACGTGCCAGTCGCGGAGTCGTCGCCAGCACGTCATGCCGCATCCGCAGCCCAACTCCTGCGGAAGATATTCCCACGGACAACCCGTTTTCAATACGAAGAGAATCCCCGTGAGCGCCGCACGATCGGAAACTCGCGGTCGGCCTCCTTTCGGCTTGCCGCGTTCGCGCGGCAGCAAAGGCTTGATTCGCTCCCAAAGCGCATCGGGCAGCAGTGGCTTGGCCATAATATCCTCCCTGACATATCTGTTGGTTGACCAGGTTAGCCCGAGAGTTTAGCAACATTGGACAGATCAGGAAATACTGGTTTTGTTAGAACCTCTTAGTCAATAAAGCCGAAGGATCTTCGAGTCGTTATGGGGCGTAGTGACCATGGGCCCTATCCCAATCCGCGGATATCCAGGCAAAACACAGCTCGAGGGGGGGTTATGTGCCGGATTGTCGTGCAATATGATGGACGTGCCGACAAATATCCAATGCGGCGGCGTGACTGACGTCCGTGGTCTTCCTCTGGGATGTCGGCCGATTGACCAAGCGACAGAAGTGAGAGAACCGCACTTGCTTGGCGATGTGAGACTCCTTGTGTTTGTTTCGAGATTGGCAATCCGGCACAAGAAAGGGTCCTGTCATGAGGTATGTCGGGGAAGTTCTTTCCCGTTGGGCCGCTCGGCGGAAGGCGGCTTCTCTGAAGCACAATTTCATTAAGAAGCGAGATGCCTGCTCGCTTCAAGCATGTTTGATCCACTTAATCAACCACGACCTCCCCTTCCCTTTGCAGGACGAGGCTCTCCGGGACGCCCTTTTCAGCATGGCCGACTGGCCGTTGCAGGGAGTTTGTTCGGACTACCTGTTTGCGTTGGCCGAGAGTTACCTTGTCGCAAACTGCCATCCTGACCACAAGTTGTACTGGCAATCCTGGATCCGCCTGTGCAGGCAGGCGGGGCGAAAGTTGGATGTTACGGGCCCACATGTGAGTCTGGCGCTCCGTGAGGCGCAAGATACAGGTATGCTAAAAGGCCTGTCGAAGGAAGAACGAGATTACCTGCTCGGACTCTATCGGGACGCTTATACTGTGGCCCTCGGCAGCCAGCCAGATCCGTTGAATCCCGACCTCCTCCCGGTACTGCTGAGCTACGCTTCGGTCCTGCATGAAGTGGGAAGCGACGGTTCGGCCCGGAAGTTCCTCGAGCGGCTTAGCAGCAGCTTGCCGCCTCAGCCTCGGTGGGTTGGAGCCATGAGCGACGAGGAGTCATTTTCCAGCCCGGAGTGCGGAGTGGGTTCGCCTCATCGGATCGGTGTGACGATCTACCACGATCCCGCTGCTTTTGGACCGGTCCGTATTACCGGAGCTGGCACGACGGCGGATAGCACATTGACGACGCGGGTCTTCACAAACGTCTTTGCGGCTGCTCTAGCCTGCGATCCCGAGCCCACGCTCATCACAACGGTGGGCTGGTCCCTTTCACTGACGCCTGGTACGTCAGCCTTGGAGGACAAAGCCCAGGACTCGGTCCTTACGGCCGCTCTGACGCCCGCCGGACCGGCTGAGCCTACGGCCGACGTGCCCACCATGGGCATGACGGCCGAGGAGGCATTGTCAGTCATCGCCGACTCTTTTGAACGATCTCAGGAATCTACTGGGCTGGTCCGCGTGATGCGATGGGAAACGCAGGATGCCGAGTACGTCGAGCAGCGTATCCGCGCCGCCCTGGAAGAGCAAGGCACCGGTGTCCACGTGCTGCGGAGCGAACCTCGCCATACGGAGGGGTCATCCGTCATCCACGTCATGCCCTTGTTGCGGCGTGACTCCACGGGGACAATTGTGCCGGTGGAGATCGAGATCCCTTACGATTCGCTCGGATCCCAAACCGTGTTTAATCTGCTCCAAAGGAGCCGAAACGCCTACATGAACCAGTTGATTGGTGCTGCCCAATGCCGCCAGGCTTATGCTCGAAGGGCATGGAGCGAGCAGGAGTTGATGATCAAGAAGTGGAAGGCGTTCTCGGAGGAGTGCAAAGCGGAGATTTGCGCAAAGTACCCGACGGTCACCATCACGCAGGCATACGACTGGGATCTTGGTATCGACGTGCCACTGCCGACCCCGGAATTCGTACCGAGGAGGACTTACGAGGAGGAACGCCGCCCCGATATTCTGGAATCAGCCAAACAGCACGAGGAACGTTTTGCCGCTATCGCCAAGAAGCTCGATACGATAAACCGGCCGGGCGGACGGGCCGATATTCTCACCTTCAAGCTGCTTATCGACTCGATGATCCGTCGGGCGGTTATTGCCATTCCTGATGATCGTTTTCAAGAGGAGTATCGTAGATGGTTGAGCGTCAGTTCCGCATCGATTTGGGCCGCCATCACAACATGGGCCAAGAGCAACCGAATACGACCGGAATGCCTGGCAGCAGACAACATCTGCTTCAATGTGCATGTTGAAAACTGCCGGGGACGCGTCTTGCTCCGTCCTATGGTGTTGATCGACCTACATGACTTCGTGGTGCGGATTGCCCGCGCAGAAGGAGTGATGGAGGTATTTCCTGGGGGTAAGACGCCGTCACTGGCGGACTGCTTTGTTCCTGATCAGGGCAGTGACCTGTGCAAACTGAGCGACTTGCACGGGCAATTCGTGCAATGGATGGGACGCAATTGCGCTGTTGACAAGGCTCGACAGGACGGATCGAAGAACTTGGTTTCCGAAATTTATGGTGATGGTAAGATCGGCACGCTAATAAGGCTGACTCACGCCAAACAGTCGCTTTTTCGTGGCGATGTGGACCATGCATTGCAGATCATAGAAGAGATCCGCAAGTTCGACGTTGCCGCAGTGTATTTCTGGGGTGCGGTCGCCGGACAATACAAGCACCTCTGCGACGTTCCCATCCCCGGTCTAGCTACACAGGTTGAAAAACGCCGGGAGCAGCTCCTGAACATTTCGATCAATGTTCTGATCGAGTACATCAAGACGAAACCCTTCAAAGCTAAGTCTCGGAAGAAGACTACGCCATCGATAGCTTCAGAAACCATAGCCTCGGCCGCACAGGCGGTGAAACTGACGGCCCCCCAGGCGATAAACTACCTTGGGCAACTGCAAGCTTGCGATCCGTCGTTCGTTGCAGAACTGGCCGGAGACAGTCCCGACATTGCTGCCCTCGAGCAAAAGAGCTTCGGGTTGTCTAGCAAGGACCAAGAAAAGTGCTCTGCGGCCGTATCGGCCTTGTCTGCGATGGAATTGCTCGATTTTGCAGAAGCAGTTAAGGACATGGCAAAGGCCCTGCCGTATGCCGGCGGCAGATTGTCTACGGATGTCAAGCGGGAGATCCGCGAACTCCTTAAGAGAAGAGAATTGCTGACCGTGGCGTCGCTGCCCAGTTCGGTGGAATTCGATGAGTTACAAAACCTGCTGTAGTCGATGTACCTGTCTTCCGTCTGGCGCTCGGCTACTATCGCCTTAAGGGAGCCTTTATGAAACCTAAGGAGGACGAATTCGACGTCTTTGTGTGCCATAACAGCACTAACACATCCGCAGTGACCGAGGTTGCCACTCGTCTGAAAGCCCGCGGTCTCTGCGTCTGGCTCGATCAGTGGCAATGCCAGCCAGGAACGCCGTTCGTTGACAAGCTAGAGAATGGTTTGCGGGCGTCGCGTTCGGTGGCGGTTATGTTCGGGCCCGACGAGATCCGCCCCTGGGTGAGGAACGAACTGCGAGTCAGTATTGACCAAAATGTGAAGCGAGCGTTAACGATTATCCCCATACTTCTCCCTGGAGTGCCCGATATTTCGGCTCTTCCCCTCTTTCTTCAGACTTTCACTTTTGTGGACATGCGTGACGGGATCACGGACATGGCGATAGACCAACTAGCGTGGGGCATTACCGGGGTGCCACCCGTGCGCTTGGCATCACAGGTTCTACCGTCAACCACCGGGATTAGCCGCGCGTTAGCGGCCCCAGCAAGCCTCGCGATCGAAAAAACTGAGTCAAAACGCCTCGACGCCCTGGCCATTTCCGTCATCAAACGCAAGCTTCATATCTTCTCGGAGATTATCGCGCATGATGCAGCTACCTCTGCTGCGATGGCCGCCAAGACCTATCCCCACGATGTGTTGACGGTGTTGGTGCCATTCCTTGTGGAGTTGCGATGGAATCGCGGGTACCAGGCCGCACTGAAGCGGATTCTCAAAGTTCCGGAGGCAAACAAAAAGCTCGGTGACTTCCGTTGCGTCGAAGCCGAGCCACCGTGCGAGGCCGACAGCGGTATGCTTTCAGCACGGCGCGATGGGGCCGACCAAGTCACGATCCTGCTCCAAGGAGTTCCGGCCTGCGTCGTTTCTGGCCTCACGGAGCAAGGATCCGCAGCCGTAGCTGACTCAATAGATCGCTACGGCCGACTGGGTGTCGCTAGCCGGGGAGGCTTGACCGTGCTTGATCGGGTCAAGGCGATCGAGGTGAGTACCGAGCAGAGGAAGGAAGTTGACGAATTGGCCGAGATGCTCTGCCGCCAACACGACGTGCTCATCCCGCTGCTGGCACGGTA
Organism: uncultured Planctomycetia bacterium; assembly: GCA_963719005.1. Lineage (GTDB taxonomy): Bacteria > Planctomycetota > Planctomycetia > Pirellulales > Thermoguttaceae. The sequence goes on along the minus strand of CAVRAR010000002.1, from coordinate 154,391 downwards.
CGGCATTCCAGGTGGCAAGCAGCTAATACCACAGGAGGAAGCCTATCCCGGACGTGAATCCGTGATGGAAGATCAGTTGCCCCCAGCGACGGGAACGCATTTGTCGACTCCGAACTCGTTGGCACTCAAGACCTTGCCGATCGAGGAGCAAGGCATAGAGGAAATCGCGGCAACCAAGGCTTGGAGCGGGTTCCCGTGGGAGTCCTCGTTCGATCGAGAAACCATCACGCAGTTGATGAACCTCTTGCGACGCGACGCACAGAACTAACATTGGCTGGGCTGCACCACGATGCGATTTGCCTTCGGGTGCCGAAAGGCTGGTCAAGTAAGTCTAGCACTGAAGGCTAAAGTGCTTGCGATGGCCAGATGTTATTCTTCCTATCCGTTCCATTGGACCGCATTCACCATGACCGGAGATTGGAGATAGCTTGCATGAAAGCCTTTTTCGTCGCATTCAATACTTCGCTACGACACACTCAGCTTATAGCAAGGCGCCGGAAGCTGACAAGACTGTTGCGGGAGCAGTCCATCGAGTTCCAGCCTGTGCCGGTTGGTGAAAACATTCGCCCGGTCATCACACGTCTGGTGTTGGAGGCCAGGGCAGCGCCTGTGATTGCCCTTGACGATGAACACCCGCTGCCCGACAAGGCGCCTTGGCTGGCCGATCTGACGCGGGAAGTGCTTACCCTGGAGCCGCAGTACCGGCCGCAACTCGTTTACGTGACTCGCAAGGCCACTGCCGCCGGAGCCGCCCAGGCATTCCGACATGCCGTGGTGCGGAAGTATGTTGAGCGGGACGATAAGGGGCGCTGGGTCAATACTGCGGCCGAAGCGGTGCTGGACTTGGCGGAGCAACTGAAGCTGATCGCGTCGTCGCCCACACTCCCGCCTCCGAGTGCGTCCGACATCGTTGGCGCCAGCCCGTGTTTCCGCGAGGCAGTGGAGGAACTCGTTCAAATCGTGCAATCGCCCTATGGGATGGTGACGGGCGAGCGGGGCGTCGGCAAGATGTTCCTCCTCCGCGCGATCTGGCGGGAAATAAGCGGAAAACCGCGTGTCATCGTGCTTCCCTGCCGGTCGTTCTTCAAGGACTATTTTGTGGCCGGCAGCCACCGCCTTATCGCCGGCGGCCGGGAGGCCGTGGATCAGCTTACGCCCTATCTGAGAGAGGCCCACCGCGGGCTGCTTGTCTTGCACGATGTCGAGCAACTGCCGACCGCGTTGCAGGAGGATCTAGCCCTGCGGCTGGCATCATCGGTTGCCGGCCCGGACCGGGCTACGCGACTCTCCGGAATGGATCGCGATGGGCTACAGGAATACGACGTCAAGATCATCGCCACGTCCACGCAGTCTCCGGAAATGCTCCGCCAAACGGGGCGCATCATCCCCGATCTTGCCACAAAGCTGCGCAAGCGGCAGGTGCGGATTCCTTCGCTCTTGGAACGCGGCGCTGGCGACGTCCGTCTGCTGTGCGAGGACATCGTACGGCGGATCGCGGAGCGACAAAAGCTCGACGGCGTGCCGAAGTTCGACGAAGATGCCATCTCGCTGCTAAGCCGAACTGCATGGCCCGAAAACCTCTCCGATCTGGTGCGAGTATTGGAATACGCGGTGCGACGTTCGCGTGGCGGCGCCATCCGGCCGTCGCATCTACCAAAGGATTTCGCGGACGTGGTATCTTCACCTCATCCGCCCACGCTCAAAGAAATCGCCGCCCAGGCGAAGCGGACGGCGATCAGAAATGCGCTCGAGCAGACCGGCGGCGACGTGGCTGCCGCGGCGAAACTCCTCGCTTGCCACAGAGGCGCTCTCCATCGACTGATGGGTGAACTCGGAATCAGATCCAGAGAACGCGGTGGTCGAAGGCATTGAGAGTCCTGTGCGCCACAGGTGTTGATGGGGGCAATTCATGGTCAACTTGAACATGTCACCAGAACAACTGCAAGAACGGGTCGTGAGGGTCTTTGTCTCCTCCACCTTCCGCGACATGCAGGCGGAGCGGGAAGAGTTGGTCAAACGGGTCTTTCCGCAACTCCGCAAGTTGTGCGAAGAACGAGGGGTTGCCTTTGTCGACGTTGATCTCCGCTGGGGCGTGACCGACGAAGAAGCTGCCGAAGGCAAAGTATTGCCCATCTGCCTGGCGGAAATCGAACGCTGCCGCCCGTTCTTCATCGGACTATTGGGCCAGCGATACGGCTGGATTCCGCAACAAATCCCCAACGAGCTTATCGAATCGCAGCCGTGGCTAGCCGAACACCGCAATAAGAGCGTCACCGAACTGGAAATCCTGCACGGCGTGCTCAACAACGCGGACATGGCCAATCGAGCCATCTTCTACTTCCGCGATCCGGCCTATCTAGATCGGATCCCAGTCGAGCAGCGTGCCGACTTCGTCGAAGACAACCCCATCCGCCGCGAGAAGCTGCAAGTGCTTTCCGATAGGATTCACGAAAGCACGTTGGCGTGGCACGACAACTATCCCGATCCACAGACGCTTGGCCAATGGGTTCTGGAAGACCTGACGGTGGCCATCAACCAGATGTATCCGCCGGGCCCGCCACCCGACCCGCTCGATCGGGAAGCAGCCGAGCAGGACGCCTTCGCCCGAAGTCGGACCGGCGTCTACATCGGGCGGCAGGCGTATTTTGACCGGTTGGAGGAGCACGCGGCCGGCGACGGGGCGCCCTTGGTGGTGCTGGGGGAGTCGGGTTCGGGCAAGTCGGCGCTGTTGGCCAATTGGGCGTTGGGGTACCGCCAAGCGCATCCCGACACGCTGGTGCTGATGCACTTCATCGGTGCCTCGCCCTACAGTACAGACTGGGCCGCCATGCTCCGTCGTATCCTGGGTGAGCTAAAGCGGCACTTCGGGCTCGAAGGCAACATACCTGACAAGCCCGACGTGCTGCGCGCGGCCTTTGCCAACTGGCTGCACATGGCGGCCGTGCGCGGCCGGGTGGTACTGGTTCTCGATGCCCTCAACCAGTTGGAGGATCGCGACGGCGCGCCGGACTTGGTGTGGCTGCCGTCAATCGTTCCTGTCGGCGTACGTATGGTAATTTCAACATTGCCCGGTTGACCGCAGGATGATCTCCGCCGGCGCCAGTGGCCAACCCTGAGCCTCAAGCCGCTGGAGGTTTCGGAGCGAAAGCAGTTGATTGAGGGATACCTGGCCCAGTACACGAAGAAACTCAGCCCGGCGCGGTTGGAGCGGGTCGCCGCGGCGCGGCAGGCCGCCAACCCCCTTTACCTGTGCGCCCTGCTGGAGGAACTGCGAGTCTTCGGCGTGTATGAACTTCTGGATGAGCGGATCGACCATTATCTCGCAGCCGGGACAGTGCCCCAGCTCTACGAGAAGATCCTTGAGCGCTGGGAGAAGGATTACCAACGCGATCGCCGGAACCTCGTTCGCGACGCGATGACGAGCATCTGGGCGTCCCGGCGCGGGCTGCTCGAGTGGGAACTGCTGGAATTGCTGCAAACGAAGGAAACCCCCCTGCCCCGTATCGATTGGTCGCCGCTTTACCTGGCGGCCGAGAAGTCCCTGGTCAGTTGGTCGGGCATGATCGGCTTTTTCCACGACCACCTCCGGGAGGCCGTCAGGAACAGGTATCTCCCGTCCTGGCGGGAACAGCAGGAGGCTCACCTTCGCCTGGCCGCGTATTTCAAGGATCGGGAGGCGGGGCCGAGGAGGACCGAAGAATTGCCCTGGCAGATCGCGGAGGGAGAGGCTTGGCAGAGCCTGCGAGACCTGCTCTCGGACGCGGCTTTCTTTACCTCAGCCTGGCGGTCGGCGCAATACGATGTCAAATCGTACTGGGCTGCCATCGAGCGGAATTCGCCGCTGCGCGCGGTGGACGCCTACCAGGCTATACTCAAGACTCCTGACACGGACATTGCCTTTGCCGAGGCCGCCGCCGGCCTGCTGGCAGATTTCGGAGAGAACGCCGTGGCCGCGGAACTGGAGGGGTCGCTGATCCGGCACTTCCGTACGAGCGGCGAGCGGGACAGGCTTCAGACTTGGATTGGAAATCACGCGCTGACCCTGAAGAACCTCGGCAGAACCGACGAAGCGACGGAACTGTATGACGAGCAGGAACGCGTCTACCGGGAGATGAACGACCTTGACGGGCTCCAGTGCTGCCTGGGAAATCGCGCCGCCATCTTCGAACTTCGGGGCCAATTCCCTGAGGCGATGCAGATGCAGGCGTCGAAGGAACAGATCTGTCATCGGATGGGCAATCATGTGGGTTTGGCAAATGCCCTCGGTAGCCAAGGCAACATTCTCTTTGGCCAAGGACGTTTGACTGACGCTCTGGAACGATACAGACATGCTCAGCGCGTGTGCCGGGAGAGTGGCAATCTTGATTCCCTGCATCAGTGCCTGGGCGGAGAGGGCCTCTGCCTGGCCCACCTCGGCGAATTTGACCGGGCCATGGCCATCCATAGGGAGCAGGAGCAGATCTGCCTCAAGCTGGGCGCCAGGCAAGGGCTGCAGCACGCCCTCGGGGCTCAGGCCAACTGCTATCGCAGCCTGCGCCAGTTCGACAAAGCCGCGGAGTTGCACGAGCGCCAAACAAATCTCTGCCGGGAATCGGGGGACGATGATGGGCTTTCCATGGCGCTTGGGGATCATGCGATGGTGCTCCAGTTGCAGGGGAAACTCGACGAGGCCATAGTCCTTAACAAGGAGGAAGAGCGGATCAGCCGAAGGCTCGGAAACTGGCCCGTAGTGGCACACGCCCTGGGCGGACAGGCCAGCATTTGCTGTTCGAAGAAACAGTACCAAGAGGCCTTGTCATTGAGCCAAGAGCAGGAACAGGTCTGCCGGCGGATAGGATATGTCGAGGGCCTGATTGATTCCCTGGGCGTGCAGGGGCTGCTTTACTCCGGCGCTGGGGCAGCCGCAGAAAGCCGTGGACCTCGCCTTGGAGGCCCAGCGCGTGGCAACTGACAACGGCATCTCGGCGAAGGCCGCTGGGAGCGTCAAGGTCTACGCGGCCGCCTGCCAGGAACTGGCGACGCTGGCACTACGGGTAGGGCGACCGGAAGAAGCAACACAATGGCTGCTTCGCGCCCGCGAACCGGCAGATCGCATTTACCGTGATGACCCAACGCCGGCGGCCGCGGACTCCTTCTCGTCCCTGCTTCAGCAGTTGGGCGACCTGCTACTGCAGGCAAATCGCCTCCAGGAAGCTGACGAGTGCCATCGACAGGCCCTGGAACTGGCCGAACAAGTGCATCGCAAGATGGACAACACACGGACACGCCGGAACTTGGCGTGTGCGGTCATTCGTGTGGGAACCACGTTGCTGGCGCAGGGTAAGGACGCGGAGGGAGTGTCACGGATGGAGCAGGCCCTTCAGATGTATGAGGAGGACTACAATCATGCACGGACGGCGGAAAATGCTTCGGATTTGGCGCGGTCGCACTTCGTCCTGGGGCAGGCCTTTGTCAATCAGCGTGACATGGAAAAAGCCATTCGGCACTTTCGATGTGCCTTGAGCATCCTGAATTGGATGGCCGCCCAGGGAATGCCGTTGGCTGACGAACTGCATGTCGCGAGAGAACAACTGAAGCAGGCCGGTTTGTGAAGCGGCCGTGAGGTTTGTGGTTGCGATTCCGCCATTGTTCGACCTGCCGAGGTCGGCTCGGCTTGGATGTGGGCTCCCGCGCATCGGGGACAACGAAGCGGGCGCGCTTGGTTACTGAACTGGAAAGGAGACACATTATGAACGCGACCGGCATCATCTTCATGCACATGGAGGGGCAACTCTCGCCCGGCGATTTGTGCAAGCTGAATCACGACGAGGCAAAAGAGTTGGCCACGACCATCGAGTCGCAGTTGAGTCTTGTGCCCCAGGGGGCGATCTTTGGTGATCCGGAGCGGACAAAGCTCGTCCACTTTCACACGTACAAGGGGTTACTGGAACTTGTCATTCACTTAAAAAAGTGCGGGTACCCCGACGTGGAGGAGTTGGCCCAGGGAATCGGGCGCGCCTACGCCTCTGTGCTCGAGAAGGCGTTCAAGGACATTCAAGGTGCGCCATGAGGCGCACCCGTTGTAAGAAGAAAAGAACCATCGCACACGCATCGCGGAGAACGCTTCGGAAAGCGACGCCCTGCGTGTTCCCCGCGAGCATTCGCAAACGTTGACTGTCGATTATGGACTTGGTTCCGTCCAGACTGAAGGCCCGGTTGACGTCAGGATTCTTTCTTCACATCAACGGTCATTGCAACCCCAGCCTGATCATAGACGACCACTTCTCCAGAGGCACTCAACTCCACGCGGTAAGTCCGATTGAAGTCCTCCCCTTGTTTGAGCCTGAACTGGATATCTCGGACGCGATCCTCAATGTCAGGATAGCCGCACTCGAGCAGTTGCTTTAGGGCCAAGAAGACCCCTGCGCGGAAAGACTCCTTGGCGCGTTCCAGATCACCCAGACTTGCGCAGTTTATCGCGAACGCAGCGGCGCCGCCTAGACCGGTTACATGCTCCTCAAAGGCTGCCATCACTTGGAGAATCTCGTCGTGGTTCAACGAAGCCACGTTGAGCTTCTCGAATCCAAACATGTGGTTAAGCACCAGTTCATTCGCGTCCATTGAGTCGCTCCTTCGCTTTCCACTGTCGTGCTGATCCGTTGGCATCACGATCCATAACTCGCATCTCCTCTCCTGGTCGAGGTCGAACAGGACTTCTACCAACAGCGATCGTAACCCGGTGAGAATCGGTATGCAAGAGGAAGATGGGCTTCCCGAAACCGTGCGGCCAGAGTCTAACCCCAAACCTTGGCAATGAGATTTCGACGGGAACATCCCGGTCTAACCGAGTGAGTCAGTCTATCTTGGCAAGACGGCGGTGCCCTCCCATGCCGTTTCGTGCCGGCTGGCATCAACAAGGGGGAACGGTATTGGGCCCAGTTCGACGAAACCCAACGGAGAAACGTAGCTTGATGTCATCCGCGTCTGAAGCCTTCAGGCTGGCGGTCGTGCAAAGTGTGGGGAGTTGAAAGAGAATCGGGGCGAAAAAACCCTGTGCTCGGGGTTCCCGGCAGCCTTATTGTGTGGGGGGCATGCGTTGTGTAGAATCAGGCTACCGTGGGCAAGAGTTCTCAGGAGAGGGCTTCATGCCCTCCCCGGCCACACGGCGAGGGATTTCGGACATGAAAAACATCCGCATCACGCGATGGTATGTACTCTTGGTTGCGTTGGCGGCCTCTTCACTTGCCGTATCTGTCCAGGCGGCCGATCAGGCCGACGAGCTCACGGACATCGTCTTCGCCCTGGACATTTCCAACAGCATGCAGAGCGACAACAACTTCGGCAAGGTCCGCGACCGGCTGATCGAGTTTCTCCAGGACGAAATTGATCTGGATACAAACATTGTCGTGGTCACCTTTGGCGAGGACGCTCGGCTGGTGGCTCGGCAGACGATCCGCAACGACGCCGATAAGGCCAAGGTGATCGCACAACTGCGGGAGATGAAAGCCAACTCGCCGGCCACGTACATGGCGGCCGGGATCGATGCGGCACTTGAACAATTGCGGACACTCCGCCGAGAACATCCCGACCGTACCGGTTTGCTGGTGATGCTCACCGACGGAAAGAACCAACCTCCGGGGGACATCCCGCCCGAGCAGCAACTGACTTTCGAGAAGCTGCACACGAAATATGCCGGACTGGCCGACTTCAAACCGAACAAGGATTGGTTCTTCTGGTACTGCTTTATCGGCGACGCAGAGAAGGAAGTGCGAGACTTCGCCGAATCAATGGGCGGCGAGAGCAAACCCGTCGTTGGGCCGTGGAAGTTCCTCAAGGTTAGGTTCAACCGCGGGTTGGTGAAGCTCGGCGACGTGTCGCCGGGGAACTGGACCGTCGAGTACCCAACAGCGGCGGACCGCCGGCTGGGCGATCTGTTCAGCGTCTCCACGCGGAATCCGGGCCAGTACGATCTTCAGATCAGCAACGTCATTTTGGACGATGCCCGCCCGGGCGAACGCATCAGCGTGACGCCGCGCACGATCCGCATGGACAAGCGGGAGCAGCCGGTCGTGCTGCAACTGAACGGCCGAGACATCGCTCCGGGTGAACATCATGGACGAATCATTTTTGCGCGCCCGGCAAGATGGTCTTTGTTCGACCGCAACAATTCGCGGTGACGTTGCGGGCCGTCGAGGCATTGGTTACAGTCGCACCGCACGATGGAGTGCAATTCGGGCGATTGCTGCCGGGAGGCGCCGTCGAGAAGACGATCGAACTGCTCCCCAATGAGGCTGCTAGCCGGCTGGCCGCGGGCAAACCAGTCCAGGTAGTCTTGCCCAAGGACTTGCCGCAGGGCGTTAAGCTTGTGGCAGAACCGGCGGCGCCGCAACTTGGGACGCCAATCACAGTGCGGTTGAGAATCACTGCGGCGGCCGATGCCGCTCTGCCTGCGCAAGGCTACAAGGGAAAGATTGAGTTCTCTGGCCTCGCAGGGCTCGCCTTCCGGCCGCCCGGCTTGCCTATGTCCTTCGAGGCCAGCCGACCAGAGATTGACGTAACGCCGGAGACGATTGATTTCGGCACGGTCGGTCCTGGCGGCGAAGCGGTGCGGGAAATCTATTTCAGCCCCAATGAAGCGGCTTCAGCAGCAACCACGACTGTCTCGCTGGCCAACGAAACTCGCGCGGCCAAGGGGGTTGGCGTCGAGATCGATCCTGCGCAAGTGGCCATCAAAGGCAAGACGACGATACACGTGAAGTTGCGGCTGGCGGCGAATGCTGCCGCGACCGGCGAGCTTAAGGGAGCCATCTTGGTCAAAGCGGCTGATCGAGCCGTGGGACTCGCACGCAACCGCCTGATCTGGCGGGCCAGGACAGCCAAGGCCGTGGTAGACGTGATCCCCGGCGATCAACTCGATTTCGGCGCGCTGGAGCCAGGCCAGCGGCAGACGCGCTCGCTGTGGCTTGCGCCGAACGAGGCCGCGGCCGCAAAGAAGCCGACCGTGCGTCTCGACGCCGACGGCTTGCCCGCCGGCGCTTCGCTGTCGTTTGAGCCGAAAATGGTCGCAGTGGGCCGGAAACAGGAAGTCAAGGTCACTCTCGTAGCGGGCCCGGAACTCGGGCCGCAGAAGGTCAAATTGAAGTTGACGTCCGACTCGCCTGACGTCGAGCTTGCGGTTTCCCGCCTGGCGGCCATTTATGCCGCGGAGACAGGTTGGATCAAGTTCGACGTGGACCAGCTCGACTACGGAGACCTGCTGCCCGGCAATTCGGTTGCCGAACGCCGGGTGCGAGTGGCCGCATCGCAAGGGGCAATCGGCGACACCGTCCGGTTGGACTGGGACTTCGGCAAGTTGCCGCAGGGCATGTCCGTCACGCCGTTGCTGAAACAAGTAACAATCTCTCAGGCCGGGCAGGAAGCGACACTCGGGCTATCGTTGCTGGTCGCCGTCCCCGGGAGTTACGAAGGAAAGGTAGTGTTCCATGCCAAGTCGGCGGTGCGGCCAACGGAATTGCCCGTTCGCATTCGCGTGCCCCAGCGGTTGGTGGAAATTGTCGGTGCGCCGGAAGAATGGTCGATCAAGGTTTGGCCGTTTTTTCCGCGGGGCGCCGGGGAGTTGCCGCTGGTGGCACGTGCCAATCCGGCGGCGGCCGGGACGACGATCTCGCTGCGATCGCGCGGCGAGTTGCCCAATGGAATTACCCTAGACATGAATCCCTCATCGCTGAAAGTGGCGATGGGAGAGAATTCCATGCACTTGGTGGCTTCGGTTGAATCGGGATGGCACTTGTTTACTCGGGAATTTGCCGGACAAATGGACGTCGTTGCAGACTCCCCGCAGACGGTGGTGCGTCCTGCGGTGCTGCGTTGGAGAGTGGTCGTGCCTGGTCTCTGGCCCTATCTCGCCGGCGCAATCTTGTTGGCTCTCCTCGTGTGGTGGCCGCATCGCCCCGTCAAGGTTCTGAAGGGAAACGAGGCGGTGGGCGGGCTCAAGCTCGAGGAAAAACCGGCGACGGTGAAAGTGCTGCTACAGGGAGCTGAGAAGAGAAACGGCGAAATGCTCCTGATCGGCATGTTGAAGAAATACAGCGTCTATGTTGGCGCCCCCAAGCAGGCGAAAGATGCAATCCGGGGCGTGGCGATTCAGGGCGATTCCGCCGTACACGCACGGCATGTCAGGATATATCGCCGAGGTTCACGGCACTGGATCCACGCGCTGCACCCGATCACCGTCATCGCGGCCAATGCCAGGCGGAGCATTGGGCGGGGAGGCAAAGAACGGCTCTACCACGACGATAAACTCCAGATTGGACAGGTGGTCCTGACGTTTCGCAATCCTGGGGACGTGCGGCCGCGCCAACCGGCAGTGCGACGCCGGTGAGCGAGCCAACTCAACTCCCCGCAGAATTGACGAGCTTACTATCACGCATTTGAAAAAGGAACGCACAAAATGAACGCAGCTTTATCGAATCGGGGAGATATCGAAATCACCCCGACCCTTGTGATCGGCCTGGGCGGCACGGGGATGAACGTGCTCTCGTTGTTCAAGGAGAAGATACTGACCCTTTGCGGACCGGACGCGCCGGTGGCCTTCCTGGGGATCGACAGCGCCCAGGAGCGCCTGCCGGGGGCTCAGTTGACTGCCAATGAGTTTGCGATGTGCGATTGTATTCTCGCCCCGCAGGTGGTTCGCAACTTGAAGCTTTATCCCGACATCGAGCGCTGGTGGTTCGATGGCCATGGGGATTATGAGAAGGCGCAAGAGCCAGGAGCGGATCAGGGCAGGAGAAGAAAGGAGGTCCAACCCGGCGAGATCCTCAACGGCGCCAAGATGAAGCGGTTTGTGGGGCGTTTGGCCTGTTACTACAACTTCGCCAGCCGAATCCGGCCTCTGTTGGAACAACACATCCACAACCTCAAACAACTCGCCCCGCTGGAAGCGAAATCTCAAAGAACCTTCCAAGTTCGCAACACGATTCGCGTCTACGTGGTGGGCTCGATGTCCGGCGGCACCGGCGGCGGCTTCTTTTACGACGTCGCCATCGCCGTGCGGGATGCGGTCCAGCGGGGGGCGGGTGTTATTCTCCCCACCTTTGTCGCCGGCGTCATTCTCATGCCGCGGGCATTCCGGCCGCACGTTCCTCTGGAATTCCAAAAGCGAAAAGTCGGCGCAAACTTCTACGCCGGACTGCGAGAAATCGAGTACCTGCACCACGAATACCCGCAAATGGCGACAGCCGGGAGCAAGTTGGAAATGTCGCTGGGTGAAAGGCCGATGGTGCTCGGCAGGCCGCCGTTCGATTGGATCTACCTCGTGGATACGCTCAACGAGAAGGGCCAGAACATGTCGATGTCTCAGGTCTGGTCGATGATCGCTTCCAACCTCTGCCTGGAGGTGTATTCCTCGCTGACCAGCGAAGTGGAACAAAACGTCTTCGTCAACATCCCCCGGCCCACGCCTTACGGCAGCTTCGCCACGGCCTCGCTGCGCGTTCCGGTGACCGAGATCCAGGAATACTGTGCCCTGCGGTGCGCCAAAGAGGTCTTGGAAGACAAGATCTGCCGCGCCAGGCCGGAGCCGACGGAGATCGACGAGGCCAACCGCTTCCTGGCTTCCGCGAACCTGTTTCAAGCAGGAAGCGAAATCCTCAGCAGCACACTCTTGCAGAACGCCTGCAAAGATCGCAAGACCACCGTTCAAGACGACATTCCCAGCCAGAATGCCGCTCAATCGGTCTTCATAGCGAACAACGAGTGGGAGGACCTTCAGTCGGGCAAGAACGGCCTCCCGGCGGCGCGCGATGCCATCGGCGAGACGGCCGCCGCCAAGATAGCCGCACTGGAGAAGGAACTGTCGCAACGAACGCAAACCATGCTGAACGACCCAAGCAATAGCTACGGCCTCGAATTCCTCATCCAGTTCAGCAGACTGTTGGAGAAGGAGGGCCTCGAGACCTCGCGACTGCTGAATGAACAGGCCGCCAAGCTCGATACCACCGGCCTGGAGAGCCAGATCCCCTTGGCCCTCAACGAGCTGCGCGATGCGGTGGACAATCCACCGATCTGGGTTGTGCGGCTTTTCGAGCATGGTCGAGGCATCCAACGCTGCTACCAGAGTTGGAGCGGCACCGTCAACGCCTGGGCCCTGGCCCACCTGCGAAAGTGTGCCCTGATCGAGGCAGCCAAGGTCTTCCAGAGGCTTCAGGAACTGGCTTCCCGCATCAAGGCCTCGCTCAAGCAAATTGCCGAACAACTCGACAAGGCCGCGCACAATTGCTCCAAAGATGCCAAACGTGTGGCTGCCAGTCTCACCGGCACCGCCGACCAACACGTACTGGTGACCAACATCATCGGTCCGGAGAAGCTGGACGGGATCTACGCGGAGATGCGGAAAGAAGTGCAGATGAAGGACTTCCTCTTGCTGGTTAAGGCCAGGGTGGATCGGTCGTTGAGTTGGGTCAACGTTCGGCTGAGCGATCTGGACGCGACTATCCAGAACGAACTCCTGCCGGCAATCCGCAAGCAGTTTCGCAATCACGTCCGTTCCTTGGACCTGTTCAGCGCGGCGGCCAAGTACTGGGACGGCACGATCGAGGGTTGGGTCAAGGCCGCGCTGGACCAGTGCTCGCCGTTCTGCAACTGGAACCCGGCTTTGGTGCCGGCCAATGTGCTCTCTTGGACGTGCATTGGCGTCGAGGATGCAGGCGCGCAAACCGATCTGCTCGGCAACTTCGATCGTACCAGGATCAAAGTCGCCTCGACGGGCGATCCCTATGAGATTGTCATCCATTCGATCACTGCCGGCTATCCGGCCTCGGCGGTGACCGGGCTTGGCAAAGGCCAGGAAGAACATTTCTACTACGAGTATTATTGCCAGAAAGCCGCCGAGGATCCCAATGAACACGTACACGTGGACAGACGCTGGCTGAAGCCGGATGGAACCCCCGATTTGCCCGTCATCGATTAGCCGGGTCGCTCAGCCGGAGAGGAGGTCAGCATTGCCATGCCGCCGGAGTCCTTGTCGCGCCGCCTGGTGATTGGTCTGGGCTGTTACGGCGGCCTGGTCGCCGAGCGCATCCGGGCGCAACTGCCACGGGATGAGGCGGGAGCGGACCAGCGCACCCGCGTCCTCACCTTTCAGCCCGGTCCTCCGCCCTTCGATCAGTTCGAAGCTCTCTCGCGAAGAGGCGTTCGCCGACAGTTCGTCGAGAGCCAGGCGTTGGCCGACGTCTTCCAGCAGATCGAAGAAGCCATAACGTTCTGCGCGAATGCCGCACGCCTTGGAAGACATGGCTGACGCTGATGCGCGGATCTATATTTTCCTGGTTGCCGATTTGGCCGATGCGTTCGCCGGCGGCCTCCTCTTGGACGTGGCCCGGCTGGCCCGCATTGCCACGCTCGGCCGCCAGAGCAGTATCATCGCGGTCCTGGGACTGGGGCTTTTTCTTTCCGATCGCGCAGGAAAGACCTACATCGAACGGCGATCTCAGTACTGCAACGTCTGCGCCGCCGTGCGCGAGATCGAGCACGTGCTCACGGCAGGGCTGGGTGGCGAGTTCCATTACCACGATCCCATTCCCGCCGCGCCGCCGACCGCCGTGTTCGATCAATGCTTCGTGGCGGCCGAGGCCAATCAATCGGGAGCATTGAGCAGTTGGCAGGAGCACGCGCATTTCACTGCGCGTTTTCTGTTCCGTTTGTGCCGCGGCGAGTTTCTGCGGTCAGTCGATGCGTTTCCAAAGGAAGCTCGCAGCTCCGCTCAAACCCCCCGGCAACCGCTCTACAGCAGCCTTGGAATCTCCTCGGCGTTCCTCCCGGTCCTGGACATCTACGCCTACTGCATGGAGCGCTGGGCCGGCGACATAACGCGGGTCTTGAGTATCGCGCAGCCTGTGCAAGCGACAGAGGTGATAACGGCCTGCGAACAGGTCCGCTCGGTTCTGCCGCGTTCGTCGGCGGCACTGGCAGACGCGCTCGCTCGCAACCCGGTCTCCCTGCCGGACACGACCGTTCCCGGCGGCTGGCCGCGGAGTTGTCGCCAGGCGGCCGAAATCCTTCAGACGATTGTCGATCAGCTAGAGCAGGCGGCTGGCCAGACCGCACTCCCGCCGGAACTGCCGGAGTTGGTCCAATCGAAATACCTCGATCCTTTCCGCACGATCTGCCGCTGCCAGGTCGATCGGCTTGTGGAGAGATCCACGGCGGGAATCGGTCTGGCCAGGGCGTTCTTGAACCATTTGCACGCCGCGGACGGCAGTAGCGACCCCGAACACTCGGAACTCGACCTCAGCGCGATGTTGACGGCGTCGAGCCACGTTCTTGCCATGGAGCAACAGCAAACCGACGCCAGAATCGCCAGGTGCCGGCAGCGGTTGCGCCAGGTCCTGGCCGATCCCGCCGAGCAGCCGATCCCGCCACGGCCCTTCTGGCTGAGGCATCCGTTGCAGTACTGGCAAGTGATTCGGCAGGAGCGGCGACAAGAAACCTGGCTCCGCGGGTGGGAACAGGAACTGGAGACGCTGCAGCAAGGAGTCCGCCGAAAGCAGACGGTGATCTATGCCCACCAGGTGCTCCTCGCGCTGACCGAAGTGGTCGAGGTGCAGCGGCGAGAGATCGACAAGCTGATCGGCAAGCTGCAACAGGCCGCTGCCGCGACAGGCAGCAAGTATCGTGCGGCGGTGCCGACGCCTTTGGCCGTTGACAGCGGTCTCCTGCCGCGCGAAAGCTACGAGAAGATCTACGCCGATTGCATCAGCGAGGCCGGGTTGACCGATGCCAGCGATGCCTTGACGCGGCTGGTTGTCAACGACCGCTTCCTGGCGAACTTCCGCGGTTTAACGGCAGAGCAACTGGCGACGGCGATGGAGGGAGCCGGCCGCAAGTTCTTCGACCGCGTCAAGGCGTTGGACCTCGATTCAGTCCTCAGCGAACCCCGTTTTGCGGGATCGATTCCCTCGCCCGAGAACCTCGTGGCGGGCTTATGGCAACGGGCGGAGCCGTTGATCGACACCAGCGGTGCGCTGCTGCCGGCCGGCTGGAATATCGGTGAACTGTCGGCGCTTTGGCTTTCTAGCCCAAACAGCAGCCAGATCCTTACGGCCCCCTTGGCCACGGCGGGGCACCATCCCCGCGTCAACCCCGGGCCGCCAACGAGCATCCATTTGGCTCGCGTAGCTCACGGTTTCACGCTGGATACCCTCGTGCTGCTGAGGATTTACGTCCGCTCTTATCACTCGGCCGAATCGAAGGAAGAGTTTCATATTCTCGATTGGATCGACCAGTTGCCCACTCTCCCCGAGATAGACGGATTGGAAGCATAACAGTCCCCTTGTGGTTACCGAGTACCGCCCTGGAGGAGAACCGATGAAAGTATTCCTTTCCTACAACTTCGCACACGAACGGTTTGTTCAGCGTGTCAGCTACTATTTGCGAACCCAACCCCCGCTAGTTCCATACTGTTATGCGGACGAACGCAAGAGTGGAACCTGGCCGAAGCAGATCGAGGCGGCGCTTCAGGAAAGTCAAGTCTTCGTCCTGTTTGCAGGCGAAAAGCTTGGAGAGACACAAGAGCCTGAGGCCGAACTGGCACACGCGAGGCTTATCCCGCATCTCCTGGTCGTCGCCATACCTCAGATGGGCGAGCTCCCTGTGAATCTCAATGCCTTTCGTCATTGCGATCCAATTCGGGTAGACGAACTGAACGAGCATAACGCGCAACGATGCGCAGGAGGAGATCATAAAGAGAATCGGGAGGAACTGGGGAGACCCGTTCGGGATTCCTTTGGGTTACCCATTCGATTATGAGAAGGACATTATAGTGTCTTGAACCAATTGGAAATGGAAATTCTCGGTCGCCTGGGTTAGAATCTTCCCCCAGACGAGGAGAATTTCATGAGTGGACAACGACGACATTTCGGCACGGACCAGAAGGCTGCCATTCTCAAGAGGTATCTGGTCGATAAAGTGCCCATCTCGGACCTCTGCGACGAGTACGGCATCAAGCCGAACCAAATCTACGCCTGGCAGAAAATCCTGTTCGACAACGCGCCGGCCGCCTTTCACCCGGTCGCCAAACGCGAGGCCAGGAGGCTTTCCGCCCAGGAGGAGGAAGTCGCCCGACTGCGGGCCAAGCTCGTTCAGAAGAACGAGGTCATCTCCGAACTGATGGAGGAGAACGTCCGCGCAAAAAGAGAATGGGGAACTCTAAACGGACGTTGGGTTCCCCACGACACTCGCGATGAAGTGGTCGATTACGTGCGCCGTTGGAACGAGCGCACGGAGATTCCCGCCAGAAAGTTCGTGGCTTGGCTGGGCATTGGCCAGAGCAAGTTCCACGACTGGAAGGATCGCTACGGCAAGCGGAACGAACACAACGGCTGGGTGCCGCGCGACTGGTGGCTCGAAGATTGGGAGAAGCAGGCCATCATCCGCTTCTCCTTCGAGTATCCACTGGAAGGCTACCGGCGTTTGGCGTTCATGATGCTCGACCGCGACGTGGTGGCCGTCAGTCCCAGCAGCGTCTATCGCGTATTGAAGGCGGCGGGCCGCATCGGGCGCTCGACGAACAAGCCGTCGAAGAAAGGCACGGGCTTCCAACAGCCGCAAAAACCCCATGAACACTGGCATATCGACATCAGCTACCTCAACATCCACGGCACGTTTTACTACCTGACGACGATCCTCGACGGCTACAGCCGCTACACCGTGCATTGGGAGATTCGCCGCTCGATGACCGAGCAAGATGAACTGACGATCCTGCAACGCGCGCGGGAGAAGTTCCCCAAGGAGACGCCGCGGATCATCAGCGACAATGGGTCGCAGTTTTTGGCGAAGGACTTCAAAGAGTTCATTCGCATCTGCGGGATGACGCACGTGCGCACCAGCCCGTACTATCCGCAGAGCAACGGCAAACTGGAGCGATTTCACGGGAGCATCAAGGGCGAGTGCCTGCGGCCGGGCACGCCGATCTCGCTGGAGGATGCCATCCGCATTGTGGCTCGTTACGTGGAGCACTACAACGAGGTGCGATTGCACAGCGCGATTGGCTATGTGGCGCCGGCGGACAAATTGGCGGGCCGTGAGGCGGAGATCTTCGCAGCCCGCGATCGCAAACTGACGGAGGCCCGCGAGCGTAGAAAGGAGCAGCGAGAGGCGGCCCGTTTGCGGACGGTTGCCTGATCGAAAGAAGGACGTTACGATGAGAGACGACCTGGGCGGAGGATAGGGCTCCGGTGGGAACCGACCCGAGCGCCGCCCCAGGGGTTGTGAGCGAGGTCCGGGCGGTGGTTCTGCTGCCGCCCACCTCCCTCGCTTACAACACCAAAGCGAAAAATCCAAGCACTACCAACCAACTTCAACACCCGGACGATCCTAGCAAGCCAATCGAAGTTTCCATTTCACGCTGAACCAAGACAGGCTGAACTCCCTTGAAACTCGGAGTTCCTTGGCTGGGCTCTTGGCGAGAAGGCGGGGGCGACTCTTTTTTCAAGGGAGTCCCGTCTCAAGCCAACTGACCGGAGGGGAAGCACGGGAGCGGTGTTCCCCTTCGCACGGCTGAGTTTCCGTGAGAATTGGTCGTTCCTTGCCGGGGACGATAAAGGGGACACCCATAACCGCCGCTGAGTCAAGGCCCAGTTTCGTGTTTTGTCAACATGACGATCATGTTGCTGCTATAATCGCTTTGCTCGGTGAAGCGGAGTCAGGCTCTGCGGGGACGCAACCCGACGAGGAATAGCCGGGCTAGGGCGGGTGAATGACCCGTAAGGCCCTGCCGGCTCAGGCTGTCAGGGCCGTTTTGCCTTCTTGCTTCATTCATTTGCCCTACCTATCCCTCCGAAAATCCGACGCCGCAACGCACCGAGCATCTTTCGCCGGCGGGAGCACCCATTGCCATCTCCGCCGTTTGCCGTCGCGCACAAGGTAGACACCCATTCGTGCCGTCCGGGCTTTCGCTCGTCGCACAGGATAATATTCACCGGCCGTAGTGCCCAATCAGGCGCTCGATGCGAACCTTTGTTCCATCAGTCCCGTTGCCGGGCCAACAACGACCGTATAGGTGCGCGAAGCATTAGTTCCTTTCTACTCTCTACGCTGCTTGCTCGGCGCGGGCGCGATGCCAATGCCGCAGCCGTTTCCAACAAATCTCCGCCAGCTTCCGGGCCACTGCCACGCGTGCCTTTTTTGCCCCCGACCGCTTCCGCACCCGCGTGTAAAACTTCTTCAGTGCCGCGTCATCGCGGGTCGCCTTCATCGCCGCCTGCACTAAAATCCAACGCAGCCAAGGGGAACCTTGACGCGTAATTGGCCCTTGGTAGCAATGGCCGCCGGACTGGTGCACGCGGGAAGTCAGCCCGCCATACGCGCCGACCTCCTTGGCGGTGCGGAAACGTTCCACCTCGCCCAGTTCGGCCACGATCAACAGCGCCGAGAACAAAGCGATGCCGTGGATGTCGAGCAGCGCTTCCGTCTGCGGAAAGTCGTTAGCGATCTCGGCGATCTGCTGATCGAACACCGCGATGTGCCGGCCAAAGTGCTTCATCCGCGCCAACAATTCGTCGCGGGTGAGATTCTCAACCGGCCCGAAATCTTGTTGGCGAAACCGCGCCAGGCCGCGAACGCCAAAAGGCATCCGAAACGGGGCTTGGCGATTCTGCCGTGCCAGCAATGCCCGCAGTCGGATTTTGGCCTCCGCCAATTCGCGGCCCATTCGCGCCCGGCATCGCACCAAGTCGCGCAACCGCTGGTATGGTTCCGGCGGAATGTAGGCCAAGGGAATCTGGTTGATTCGCAACAAGTTCGCCAAGAGTTGGGCGTCCAGCTTGTCTGTCTTGGTGCGGCGTTGTATCATGGCCCGCAGCCGAAGCGGATGAGCTAAGAGAACCGTGCCGTGCGGGCGCAGCAGATCATAGAGCCAGCGATAGGTTCCGCTGGCCTCGATGACGGCGCGAAATCGGCCGAGAGTGCGAACGGTGTTCACAATGTCCTCTGTTTCGCTACAAGCGATTCGCATCGGCTCCATGACTTCACCGTTGTCACGAACGGCCGCCATAACGATGAACTCTCGATGCAGATCAATTCCCACGTGCCACATGAATGGGTCTCCTTGTTTGGTGGATTTCGGAAGGATTCAACATCACAACCTTAGTCCACCAGCAAGGGGCCTTTTCCACGCGGCGGTTATAGTATCAGTCGCATATACTGGGCAACATACGTCGTTTCGACTGACGACCAGGACGATGTCTTCCGGCAATTAAATTCGGGTCCAGCGGCTTTTCGATTACGGGAACGACGGACCTGACGCTGACCGGCGGCCTCTCGGGCCGCACCAGCTCACTCGGTCGCGGAATACGGCTGCGGCGAATCGACGCTGTTGGAGTCGATCGGAGCGAACGGCAACGGCGCGGCCGTTGCGGCGTTCTCGGTCCAGGGCTGCACCTGGTTGCGGCCGCTTTTCTTCGCCTTGTAGAGGGCTTCGTCGGAACGCCGCATCAGTGCGCCGAGCGAGGAGACGCCTTCGCTGTCGGCAACGCCGAAACTGGCGGTGACGCCGACAAGCTCGTGCCGCACGGCGACGCACGCCTTGGCGATTGCGTGCCGGCATCGCTCGGCCAGATGCACCGCCTTGGCCACAGTTTCGCCGGGAACCACGATGGCCAACTCGTCGCCGCCGAATCGCGAAGGCAAGTCGTTCTCGCGGCATTGCTCAGTCAGCACGCCCGCCACTTGCTGCAGGATTTTATCGCCGATGTGGTGGCCGAAGCGGTCGTTGACGCTCTTGAAAGCGTCGATGTCGGCCATGATGAACGAGAGGTGGCCGCCGTGTCGCTCGATGCGGGCCCATTCCTGCTGCAATCGCTCCATCAGCGCCCGGCGGTTGGGCAGTCCGGTCAGCGGGTCGATGTGGGCGTGCTCGAACAACATGTCTTGCAGGTGTTTGGTCCGCAGGGCCGCCCGGACGCGGGCCCGCAGCTCGAAGGCATCGAACGGCTTGGTGACGTAATCGACTGCGCCCAGATCCAATCCGACGATTTTGTCCTCGGGCGTAGTAGAGCCGGAGAGGAAGAGGACGGGAATCATGCAAAGCTCGGCATCGGCCTTCAGACTTCGGCAGACGTCGAAGCCCGAGATGTCCGGCATATCGAGATCGAGGAGGATCAAGTCGGGCTCCTCGTTTCGGGCGGCCTTGAGACCGAGGACTCCGCCCTGCGCGCAAACGATGTCCAGCCCTTCCTTTATCAGTCGGGCCTTTGCGACCTCCAAGGCGTCGGGATCGTCGTCGATGATCAAGACTTTCATTGTATGGTTCTCTCTGTTAAGGCATACGGCGGATATCCACGTTGAATTGCCGCGCACATTGCCGCGACGTCGTCGATCGCCGTTTTGGCCGCGTCGCCGTCTCGGGCCTTGCAGGCGTCTTCCAGTTTTTTGCTCGCGTCGGTCAAGAGCGGATAGCCGTAGGAGCCGCCGGCCCCCTTCAAGCGGTGCGCCAGACGCTGAAGCTCTTCATACCGCTCGTCGTCGTAAGCTTGCCGAATCGCGGCAACCTGACCGTTGAGCCGCCCGATGAACTCTCCGAGGATCATTACCATCTCCGGGTCGTCCCTGAAGGCCGACACCATCACCTCTCCTTCGTTGCCGGAGTCATCGGCATGCGGCGCGGGTTGTGCTAGCGTCGCTTCCGCCGCGGCAGCGCGACCGCCCTCCCGATCGGGCGGGGCGGCGCCGTCAGCCGCCGTCTGCCCGCCGGCGTAGGCGACCAGTGACCGGATCAATCGCGAGCGATCAATCGGTTTGGCCAGGTGTTCGTTGCAGCCGGCTTCCCTGCAGCGCTCGCCGTCGTCCGACATGACGTTTGCGGTCAATGCGAGAATCGGCCGGGAGTAGCCGCGGCTGCGGAGCAGGCGGGTTGCCTCGTAGCCGTCCATCTGCGGCATGTTCATGTCCATCAGGATGACGTCGAAGGTTTGCGCCTGGGTTTCGGCGACCGCCTGCTGGCCGTCTTCGACGCATTGGACTTCGGCGCCGGCCCGGTACAACACGTCGCGCACGAATTCTCGATTATCGTAGCCGTCTTCGGCCAGCAGGATGCGCATGCCTTTGAGCGGAACCGCCCGGGCGTAGTCGGCGGCGTCGCGGGCCGCTTCGGCCGGTCGCTCGATCATGGGTACGTCATGGAGGCTGCCGGTGGGGATGATCAGAGTGAAGGTGCTGCCTCGTTCCCACACGCTGGCGACGGTCAACCGGCCGCCGAGCAGATGGACGATCTGCCGCGAGATCGCCAATCCCAGACCCGTGCCGTTGCACTTGTCGGCGTCGCTGGAAATCGCCTGGGAAAACGGTTGGAACAGCATCGGCAGAGCTTCCTCGCGAATGCCGATGCCCGTATCGATTACGTCGATCTGCACGGCCGGTTGGTTGCCGCACGAATTCGGCGAGAACGAGGCCACGATGCGCACGCCGCCTTTTTCAGTGAACTTGACGGCGTTGCCGACCACGTTGACGACGGCCTGCCGCAGGCGAGCGCCGTCGGTCAGGGTAGTTTCCGGCATGGCGCCGGCGTAATCGAGCGACAGGGAGATTCCGCGCTGGACGGCGCGTGGCCGCATCACGCTGGCCACTTCGGCCAGAAGCGACACGATGCTGCATCGCTGCATGTCGAGCGCGAGCTTGCCGGTCTCGATCTTCGACAGGTCGAGGACGTCGTTGATCAGCGCAAGCAGATGCTCGCCGTTTCTGCGGATCACCGCCGCGTAATTGTTTTGACTGCTGGCGTTGATCTTGGGGTCCATCAGCAGGTCGGCATAACCGAGGATGGCGGTCATGGGAGTGCGGATCTCATGGCTCATGCTGGCCAGGAACCGGCTTTTCGCCTGATTGGCGGCGACGGCCTGTTTTCTCGTTTCACGAAGTTCCTCGGCCGCTCGGTACTCCACAATAACTCGCGACGCTATTTCCACCATGCCCAACAGAAACGCATCATCTTCTTCGGAAATGGCATGTTTGGCGAACATGGCGAAAACGCCGACGGGATCGCCGTTAACGTCGCGGAGTTTGTAGCCGGCGAACGACACCAAACCGAGATCCTTCGCCCACTGATGGTCGCTGACCTGCGGATCCGTCGTAACATTGTTGGTCAGGAACTTGTCGTTCTCCTCGCTGGCGATGCGGCCGATCTTGTAGCAGCCGATGGGCACGCGACGACGATTGCCGCCGACGTGGCAGTAACGTCCGGAGCTTGCCAAGAGGTGGAGACACTTATTGCGGTTGCCGCAGACGTGCGGCCCTTCCGTGACGCCGGCATGGATACAGCCGCAATCACAGAGGTCGGCGGGGCCTGTGATCCAGATGCGGCAGAAGTCGAGATCCAACAGATCGACGGCCGTCTGGGTGATTTTCTTGAGTTTTCCCTCCAGGTCGCCCGGCAAGAGCAGATCGGCTTGAAGCCGGTTCACACCCTCCAAGCGTTTCAGCAACCGCACCTGCCGCTGCTCGGCCTGCTTGCGCTCGGAGATGTCGCGGGCAACTCCCTGAACGGCGACAATCTCGCCCAATTCGTCGGACATTCCGCTGACGGTCAGTTCGCTCCAGACGGTCGAGCCGTCCTCGCGGAGCAACTCCAATTCCAGGGTTCTGGTCTCGACTCGTTGGACGGTATATACTTCGCTCGTAATGGCCTTCAGCGCCTTGAGAAAGACGCCCAGCGAAGGCGGGGTCATGATGTCGGCGATCGTCAGCCGCTCGCTCTCCTCCCACTTATGTCCCAACATCCGCTGCATGGAAGGGCTCATGTAGGTGAATCGTCCGGAGAAGTCCATGGTCCAAACCACGTCGCTGACGTTTTCGACAAAGAGCCGAAGCCGCTTTTCGCCGGCTTGCAGCGCCTCTTGCGTCCGTTTCTGCTCGCTGATGTCGTGGACCGTCGCCTGCAAGAACCGCTTGCCCTCCAGTTCCATCCTGGTGAGGGTAACGATGGAGAAGAACTCGGCCCCGTCCATGCGCTTGTGCTTCCATTGAAAGACGTGGGTGCCCTCTTGCAGCGCGATGGCCATCATCTCCTGGGCTTTTTCGGTCGACGGGCGGCCGTCGGGCTGATACTCCGGCGATAAGTCTGCGGGCCCCTGCGATGTGAACTCCTCCTCATTCTTGCAGCCGTAGAGAGCGACCGTGGCGGCGTTCCCGCTGAGAAAGCCTTCTTCAGGCGTCAGCAGCATGATGGCGTCGCTGGACAACTCGTAGAGAGTTTTGTACTTCGTCTGGCTTGCCAGCAGCGTTGACTCCGCTTGCTTGCGATCGGCGCTCTCCTTTTCCAATTGGCGGTGTGTTTCCCTCAGTTGGGCGGCAAGTTGCACGGTTTGGGCGTCTCGCTTGGCGATTCCCGCCAGATATGCCGCGAGCAGACCGGTCAACAGAAGGCCGGCGGCCGCGGCGCCCCAGGGATACCACGTGGTTCGCGCGGCGATAAACTGCGGTATGGCCACGCAGACGACCGTCCAGCGGCGTCCCGCCACGTCCATGGTCTCGCTCAGGCGAAATTCGTTCTTGCCGGCGTCGGTCGGCAACCTGGATGGGTCGCTGTCAGGGGGTCGCAATCGCGATCGGTGATAGTAGAGCGGATGTTCGTCGCTGGGATCGGTGCTATCGACCAGCCATATATCGATTCCGCCCGGCGTCAGCGTGCGAAGAGCCCCTTCGACGACCTGTTTTGGACTGAATACGCCCACGAGCAAGCCTTGCAGGTGTTTCCGTCGGTTTTCCACGGTATCGAGGGGGACATTCTTCTGATAGACCGCAATGAAGAGCCGCGCTTCCCGGCGTTTGCCCGGCCCGGCTGGCAGCGGGATTCGGTCGGTGAGGGCCGGCTCGCCAAGGTCGCAAGCCCGGCGGATTGCCTCCCAGCAGGCGGAATTGGCCGCCAAATCCGATCCCACGGCCCCGACCCCGGCGTTGCCGGGTTCGCTAAACAGGATGGAAAAACGTTTTTCCTGCTGCGGGGGGGCGGCCCGGGGTGCCCACTGAAGAGCCAGAATGTCAGGGCGGTCCTCGATTAGTGGCGCGGTAAAATCGTGGAACTCCTGCCCCGAGACCTCCTCGTAGCTGAGGTAGAACGATCGGAGCGACTTCATGATCAAGAGGTCAGTTCCCAGGGTTCTCCGCACGGCGAGGACGTGGTCCTGGCTGGACTGCTCGAATTGCCGCCGGGCGAAACCGTACTCGTTCGATCGGAGAACGGCGAACAACGCCACGGACAGAACGACTCCAGCGAACACCACGCCGATCGGCACGATGTTCCGCCCCCGATGGCTTTGATCGTCAAGCGCAGCGAATTCCAGGGATTCGTCGTCTTTAGCTGGTCGCTCATCAAGGGAACTCCGTCGCGTCACGCCGGCGAGTCGGACGGTCTGCCGTTCGTCCCGTCAAATCCGTCCCTGACGTCCGCCCGCACGGGCGAAAAGAAGACCTGGAAAAACATAGGTTGTTCCAAGGGCTTGTCGCCTGCGGGCGAATCGGAAACGTCTGCGCCGGTGGATTTTTCCGCCGTTGCCGGGGCCGCGCAATCCGCATAACGCGAAAAAGTGAAATCGCCCGTATTTCTCACCACGATGGGGCAGACATTCCTGTCTGCCGCGAACGATGCGGCGCTTTTGGCAGACAAGAATGTCTGCCCCACCGAACACGCTGTTGGCCGTTTTCCCGGTGGGGTGAGGAATGCGGGATAACGGCGTCATTCCTGCCATCGTTCCTGCCACGCCGTCCAGTCGCGCCAAGACGCCGGCGGCAACTTCGGCCCAGAATCCTCAGCTTGGCTAATCCGCGTGATCGGATCCCACCCGCGGATGCCATATCTCCTTTGTGCGGATCTCGTCGGCAGTGTGACAACTAGCTGTCACAGGCAGCGGGTAGCCTGTTCCTGGCATGTTTCTCCTGCGTGCATTGGTTCCGAAGCGAACACTCGTCTTGCGCTGGGGCTTGGGTGGGGCATGGATTCGACCCAAGGCGCTGCGTTACCGCCCATGGCGTGGCGGCCGTGGACCGCCCAAAGTCGCGCAACGGTGACTTTTCTGCCTGGCGAACGCAAGGCCGCCGAGCGCACTGCGCAACGACTCTTCGGCCGATCCCTTCGCGCCGCGGAATACGCCGGACTGACCGGCGCGCCCGACGACGCCAGGGTGGAAGTCGGAGCGTCCGACGGAAGGCTCTATCTCGAACTCGGCGATCCGGTGGCCGCCGCGTACTGCGGATACTACTACGTGTACGGCAAAGGGGCCGCCGTCGTGTTGTTGAACGACGGTTTTCGCATTCATCTGCGGGCGATGCGGTGTCGGGGGCTCGGCTTGCAGATGTTTTGCCGGCAGGCACGCAATGCCGCGGCCCGCGGCGTCGATCGCATCGAAGCAACAGCCGGGCGGCGCCGCGACGAAAACGGATACTACACCTGGCCGCGGTACGGGTTCGATTGCCCCTTGCCGGCTGTGCTTCAATACCGGCTGCCCGTCGGCCTGGAAAATTCACGCACGCTGCTCGACGTGATGTCGTGTCAGAAGGGGCGCGAGTGGTGGCGGGAACACGGCATGGCCGTTCGCGTATGGTTCGACCTTGCGCCGGGCAGCCGCTCGCGGCGGACGCTTGCGGAGTACGTTCGCGCCCGAGCCGGCGGATTCTGCACGGCCGCGGATGTCGCACAACGCTTCGTTTAACCCGAAGCCAAGGGCGACGGCGTTTGCCGGGCCGACGCCAAAATGCCGGCTGTCAAGCCGTCGACAGCCGCGCCCAGGAGAACTGCAAAGTCCGGGGACTGGTCCATTTTTCGGCGAGAAAACGTGTTTTGCCAAGAAACACTTGGCCGAAAACATGGACCTGTCCCCTTCGCGCCGGGACTTTGCAGTTCTCCTGCAGCCGCGTCGTCGTCGTTGGCTCCGGGTTAAACGAAGCTTTACGATCCTGTCATCGTAACATTTTGTCAGCAAAGGAGTTCGGCTGTGTCGCCCGAATGAGAATGCCCTTCGAGTGGTGGGGGGCGATGGCCGAGACCGTGCCAACCGCTCTTGACCCGGCCGGCATCGCTTGGTATTGAGCGTGTTCTCATCTGCCGATTGCCTGGGGGCCCCTCTCGGATGAAAAGGGGAACGTGGTGAAAACCGCAAGAATTCTGTGCGGCCTGGCGGCCGTGGCGTGTGCGTTGGCGTCGCCGCCTGCCTTGGCTCAGCGTATGCAGTTTGCCACGCAGGTCGACCCGACGCCGGGCGCGGTTTCACCGGGCGCGGCAACGACGACGCCTCCACCATCCCCTTACGTTGCCCCGCCGGCGCGCCGGCTCCGCTGTCGCCGTCGCCCGCTGTGCCTGCCACATCGCCGACGTTCACGCCGCCGGGGCCGGTATCGGCTCCGCCACTTCCAGGCGCGCCGGCAGCCGGCGTGCCGGGATCGATCTACACGCCACCGCCCGGTTTGGGGCCCGTTCCGGCCGCTCCGGCCGCGCCTTGCGCCCGGGTGCTCAGCCGCCGGCCGGTTGGGATCCTTACGCCCCGCCCGGCAATGCGCCCAGCGCACTGATGCAGCAAGATCCCTGCTTTCAGTCGTCTCCGGCGATCAGCATGGTCGCGGTGCAGAAATTCGTGCAGCAAATCAATCTCAACTACGATTGGTTTGCGGGCAATCCCACGGCAACCGCCAAGGAGTTGGGGATCAACGACGCCGATCTCAACGTCACGTTTGCCTTTCCGTTGTTTCACAACATCCAAACGCCGCTGTTGGTGACGCCGGGATTCGCGGTCCACTATTGGAACGGGCCGGTCTCGGTGCTTCCGCTGGCGCCCACCGACCCCGCGCCGGCCGACTTGCCGCCGCAAACCTACGACGCCTATCTCGACTTCGGCTGGAACCCGCAGATTTCCGATTTTTTCGGAGCGGAGTTGAACTTTCGCACGGGCATCTACAGCGATTTCAGCCGCGTCACCAGCGACAGCATCCGCTTCATGGGCAAGGGCATGGCGGTGTTGAAGCTCTCGCCCCACATGACGTTGAAGGCCGGCGTGTGGTATCTCGACCGCGTGGAAGTCAAGATTCTGCCCGCCGGCGGGCTCGTTTGGACGCCGAACGAAGACGTCTACTTCGACATCCTCTTCCCCAACCCGAAAATCGGCAAACGGCTGACGACCTGGGGCAATACCGAGTGGTGGCTGTACGCATCGGGCGCCTACGGCGGCGGGACCTGGACAATCAAGCGCAATACGGGCTTCGTGCCGCCGGTCGGGGCCGACGGAACCTACACCCAATTCGATTACAACGACATTCGGGTGGCCGTCGGCTTGGAGTTCAAGACGCTGCGTCAGCTTGAAGGGCATTTTGAGGTCGGTCTGTCGTGCTCCCGCGAGTTGATCTACGCCGACAATTCGCCCAGCGGATTCTTCCCGCGCAACACCGTGTACGTCGCCGCGGGCCTGGCGTACTGAGCAATTCTGAATGATGAATTCTGAATGATGAATCACCGATCTCGACAGCTGCTGATATTCATCATTCATCATTCGGCATTCATCATTCTTACCATCATTTCCCCATGCCTCTTCGCTCAGGACGAAGTCATCCGTCTGCCGGCGGTCTTGCCGGCGGAACCGGGACCGCCGGGGCAACTCGTGTCGCATCCCAATTCGTCGGCGCAAATTCTGCAATCGCCGGGCGACGGCGACGTGGCCCCGGCGACGCCGCAGCCGGGCGAGCCGCGGATACCGCCGGGCGCGCGAAACGGCGTGTTCCAAAAAGCCCTCTTCGACGCCACCTGGCTCGCCCCCGGCGGCAGCAACGGCATGGGCGACACCAACCTGCAATTGCAGAGCATTTTCGCGCTGCCTTGTCCGACCCGCAATTCGCCGTTGGTCATCACGCCAGGCTTTGCGGTCGATTTCTTGCAGGGGCCGAAAGACTCCGATCTGCCGCCGCGACTGTACCAAAGCTACGTCGATTTCCGCTGGCTTTCGCAGGTCACGCCGACGCTGGGGCTCGATCTGGCGATTACGCCCGGCGTGTTCAGCGATTTCGACCAGGAGAGCAGCAAGGCGTTTCGCTTGCAGGGGCACGGTGCGGCGGCGTGGACGTGGAATGAAACGACCAAGCTCGTTGCCGGGGCGGCGTATCTCGATCGCCCGGACGTCGAGGTAATTCCCATCGGCGGCATTGTCTGGACGCCGAACGACAACGTGAAGTTCGATCTGATCTTTCCGCATC
The DNA here is from genome assembly GCA_963719005.1 of uncultured Planctomycetia bacterium. Classification (GTDB taxonomy): domain Bacteria; phylum Planctomycetota; class Planctomycetia; order Pirellulales; family Thermoguttaceae. Next base: position 126,194 of record CAVRAR010000002.1, on the reverse strand, counting down.
CGAAGATATCGCAACGCATCTATTGGACCGGCCAAAGCGGCGACGACGTGCAGGACTGGATCTACATTGCCGGCGAGTTCAACGGCGACGCCTGGGCGATCCGCCGCTCCGACGGCAGCAACGATCAGGTCGTCCTCAGCGACTACCGGTTGGTCTTGGGGATGGAGCGGAAGGTGACGGGCGGGTTGAGTTCACGGTTCGAGATCGGCTACGTTTTCGGCCGCCGCATCAAGTACAGCAGCGACACGCCCGACTTCCACCCCAGCGACACGGTGATGCTGCGCGGGGGGCTGACGTATTGACGCCTTTGGCCTATACTTAAGTTATGAGGATGACGATTCGCCTAGCCCGGATTATTCGTGATGTGGGCTGAAGGACACGGACCGGTGGTCGGTTAGGGGGAGTCGGCGAGGATAGGCCGATCGGCAACGCCGTAGGCCAACAATCCCCCCTTTCCCCCAAGACGTTCGAGCCTTGGAGGCGGCGAGGTACGAGGATGATGCGATGGTCATCCGCTCTCAGGAACCGGCGGCAGCGAGCAACCGAGAACGGCCTGCGCGACCTGCCGGTAGTGATCGAGGTAGGGCCAAGAACTGGCCAATCGGACGATAACCCGTCGGGCACGGACCACGATCTCCGCGGCGACCTTGATCAGCCGCGTCCGCCAAGTGCAAGGCTGACCTTCGCCCAACGGATCCCGTTCGCGACGGTGATTGAGGTAATCGTGACGCTGCTTGCCGGCCAGCGCTTCGGTGGGCAACGGGGTGACAATGGCCGGCGGGGGCGGATCGGCGACCACGCCGCGCAGCCGCGCCAGAAGATTGGCGGCTAGGGCGTGCAGGTAGAGACGAAAGAGATTCGCCATGTAGCGGTGGTCGCTCAGCCGATCCGCCTGAAGCCCGCACTTCAGTTCCTTGTTGCGATTCTCGCTTTCGCCGCGCTCTGTATACTCGTCGTACGTCGCTTGCGGCAGCACCCGCGCACCGGGCCGATTGGTCACCACCGCGCGGCGATTGGTTCCCTGGGCATGCAGCTTCGGCCTTGATGATCGTCCAACGCGGCTCGGGCCACGAAGCGGCCTGATATTCGAAGGCCGTGAAGAGCCGTTGCGGCTGGCCTGTTTCCTGGTAATTCCGCAGCGCTTCCGCCAAGAGTTCCTCGCTACGACGCTTCAACACGGCGTTCATCGCCAGGCCCAAGGTGTAGTCCACGCTCCCTTCTTCCAGGAGCAGATACGTCTTGGGAACGGCAAAGCCGCTGTCTCCCCGCAGGCTGATCTGCACGTCGGGCCACACCTCGCGCAGCCGTCGCAGCAGATATGGCAAGTCGTCCTCGATTCCCAACGCGGCATGGGCCGTGCCGAACAGCAGGCAGACCATCACCACCAGATCGTTCTCCTTGCAGGTGATGGCCCGCGGAAGGTATTGGTATTGGTCATAATAGCCGTGGAAGAAGGTCAACTGCTGTTGTCCATGCGTGGGATCATCGAACACGTCGATGTCGAAGGTCAGGTGCCGCGGGGGCGTGGCGAACGAGGCGATGAATTGGTCGATGAAGACATCCTCCAATCTCCGCAGCGAACGGACGCTGACGGCGTTCTCGAACCGGGACAAGGTGGGCTGGCTGGCCAGTTCCCGGCCTTCGGGCGAACGGCCGGCGAGAAGCTTGAAGAGGGGATCGTGGCGGAGCACGTCGTGGTCGTTCTGGTCGGGGTAGTCGGCCAGGATGCCATAAACCCGCATGCGGACCATTTGCAGAAACGAATGGATGCTGATGTCCGGGTTGCGGGGATCATCGAGGGCGGCCGCGAACTCGGCGGTCAGGCCGAGTTGCTCATCCAACTGCCGGATCGGCAGCAGCCCGGCGTCACTGGTCAGTTGTGCCTGTTGCGGTTCGACAACGACAGGCTTATGATCGAAGAAACTGAACGACACCTGCCAATCAGACTGTTGATTCATTCTTGGGCCTCCTTGGAGCGGACAAGTTGCTTTTGTTCAACAACTTAGACACTCCAGGAGGTTCAAGAATTACAGAAGTCACGAATAATTCGGGCTAGACGACGAACTATTTGCTCAAGCCAAAGAGGTGGCGAAAGAGAGCGGTCGCACGTTGAGCGCCGTCATCGAGGACTCGCTGCGCCTGGCATTGGCGTGCAAGAAAGAACTGCCGAAGCGGAGAAAGGCTCGCTTGCCATCTTCGGGTGAGGGTTGGCTCAAACCCGGCGTGAACTCGGACAACGCCGCCGAGTTACTGGACATCATGGACGGGATTGCCTAACCGCCCGGCCGGCCCGTCACCGCGGGAATCGGCGCCGGCCGCATCATCGGCATCGCGTTCTCCGCGTGAGAGATCTTCATCAATTCTTCGTAGGCTTGGCGGAAGACTTTCTCGCGGCCCTGACCTTGCGTGTTTCGATACATTTCCTGGTCGATCGCCGCGCGGATGCAGAATAGCCGCCACCGCCAGCCGCTTCGAGCTTGCGGCGTCAACTTGGCGTCGGCGCGATCGATCAACTGACAGGCCGTGACCGCGCTTCGGCCGATCTTGTTGCGAAAATGGTTCTCTTCAAAGAGCTTGACGACCGATGTCACGCTGTCGGCCACCTCAGGCGAGAATTCAAAAGCGGCATAATCTCTGACCGTCTCGATCGCCGGGCGGTCGGGCTCCCAATAGAGCCGAGTGCAGATCACCTTGTTGACGTCTTCGTAGATGCCTTCTGAATACGGGAAGCCCCCGGAGAGATTCTTCTTGGTCTCGTTCCAACGCTGCTGGAGGCGTCCGGGGTGCGGGTTGGCGCCGTATCCGCCCCACGGATATTGCCCGTACATGCTGATGTCGGGGAAGTTCAGGAGCGGCAAACCTCCCGGGACGCCCTTGTCCAGCGGGTAGCGAGGGTAATCCTCGAAATTGTCGGCCAAGATGTAGTCCACCCAGTCGGGCTTCTTCGCCTTGAACTTGGCCGTGATCCCGTCCCATTCTCCGACGGCCCAGCGGTCGAAATACCATGTCGACAATATCACTTTCCCATTGGGGAAGGCGCGGCGGTACGCGCGTGCCACAGGCTCCGCCATACGCAGATAGCCATTGGCGCCCCAAGGCGCGCATTTCGAGCAGGTGCAGCCACCGTTGTCGTAAGGCCAGATGCTCCAGTAGTCCAAGCCAATGTCTTTGAATACATCGAACTTCTCTTTGCAGTAGCCCAGTTCCATTTCCGTGACGCCGGGTTTGCTGGGACATAGCTCTGGACCAAGGTTGGTGATGCGGTTGCCCCCCGTCACATCGGCGTGATATCCAGGGTGATTCACTGTGCTGTCATCAGCACGAAGGCTCACGGGGCTATTCGCATACCCTTCGTTGCAGATGCAGCCGAGGCTGGCATTAAGCCCCAAGTCTTTTGCGGTTTTCAACACGGCGCGCAGCCGTGCGAGCATCGCCTGGGCCTTCGGATCGTTGATCCCGTTGAACTCTTCCATGCCGAACCAGACCAGAAAACTGTTCGGTCCCCAAAGCGACAAGTCTTCCAAATATCGCGTTACCTCTTCAATCGGAGCGACGTGGTAGTAGTTGTGGAAGTGGGTTGCAAAGTAGATTCCTCGCACGGGCATCTTGGGCACGGAGACTCCGCGCCACGCGCTGGGCGTGAAGCCCTGGGTGTCATACGTCGAGGTGTGTAGCAGTTTGCCGACTCCATAGAGCACTCCGCGGGCATCGTTGCCGCTGATGTGGATCGTGCCCTTGGGTCCGTCGGCGATCTTGAACCCTTCGGCGCCGATGCCGGGCTCGATAGTCAACTCCACGGTCAGCGGCGCTTCGCCCTGACTGACGACTTTCGCGTCACAGCGACGCTTGACTTGCCGAGCGAAAACGCGCCCGATGTTCTCGACCACGGGGCCAGGCTGCGGCGGAAGGACGAGGCGAAGCGATTTTACCGCCTCGCCATGGGCAGTGGCGGCGACATAACTTAGAATCAGAGCGACGATAGATAGTTTCTTCATAGCATTCTCCTGAATTGCTTCACACGGTTTCGGCCACCCACCCATTGTATGGATTACCTCGCATTGGAAGGTTACTTCTGTGGTCCGGCTGCCTTCGCGCGGAGGGGCCGTGGATGGAGCGCGGCAACGGCGTTCTCGGCATGAGAAATCTTCGTCAATTCATCACACGCTTGCTGGAACACCTCGTCCCTGCCCTGACCCAGACTGTTCCTGTAGATCTCGTGGTCGATCGACGCCCGGATGCGGAAAAGCCGCCACCGCCAGGAGCGGCGTGAGCTTGGCGTCGGCACGTTCCAGCAACTGAAAGGCCGTGACCGCACTTTCGCCAACTTGATCCCGCAGGTGGTTTGTCTCAAAGATTTTGACTGCCGACGCCACGTCATCAACCACCTCGGGCGAGAATTCAAAGGCAGCATACTCCTTGACCGCTTCGATGGCCGGGCGGTCGGGCTCCCAATAGAGCCGTAGGCAAATCACCTTATTGAGGTCTTCGTATATGCCTTCCGAATACGGGAAGCCCCCGGAAAGCTTGTCCTTGGTCTCGTCCCAACGCTGCTGGAGGCGGCCGGGGTGCGGGTTGGCGCCGTATCCGCCCCACGGATATTGCCCGTACATGCTGATGTCGGGGAAGTTCAGGAGCGGCAAACCGCCGGGCACGCCTTTGTCCAGCGGGTAGCGAGGGTAATCCTCGAAATTGTCGGCCAAGATGTAGTCCACCCAGTCGGGCTTCTTCGCCTTGAACTTGGCGGTGATCCCTTCCCAGTCTCCGTTAGCCCAGCGGTCGAAGTACCAGGTTGACAATATCACCTTCCCCTTGGGAAAGGCGCGACGGAAGGCACGCGCCTCCGGCTCCGCCAAGCGCAGATAGCCATTTGCACCCCAAGGCGCGCATTCGCGCAGGTGCATCCGCCGTTGTCATACGGCCAGAAGAACCAGTAGTCCAAACCAATGCTCTTAAAGGCATCGAACTTCTCCTTGCAGATGCCCAGTTCCATTTCCAGGACGCCTGGCTTGCTGGCACATAGCTCTGGACCAAAGATACAGATGCGGTCGCCCTTGTCGGTGTGATATCCCTTGTGCCCCACGGTGCCGCCGTCGGCACGAAGGCCCGCGGGACCGTTCGCGTACCCGTCGTTGGCTACGCAGCCAAGGCTTGCGTCCAGTCCCAAGTCCTTTACGACTTTCAACGTCGCACGCAGACGATCAAGCAGAGCCTGGGCCCTCGGATCGTTGATCCCGTTGAACTCAGTTACGCCGAACCAGACCAGGAAGCTATTTGCGCCCCAAAGAGACAGGTCTTCCACATACCGCGTCACGTCCTCAACCGGGGCAACCCGGTAGTAGTTCTGGAAGTACGTCGCGAGGTAAATTCCCCGAATGGGCATTCTGGGCACGGATACTCCGCGCCATGGACCTGGCGTAAACCCCTGGCCGTTGTAGGTGGAAGTGTGCAGGAATTTGCCTACGCCGTAGAGCAGCCCGCGGGCGTCGTTGCCGCCGATGCGAATCGTGCCGTTGGCTCCATCGGCAATTTTGTACCCTTCGGCGCCGATGCCGGGCTCGATCGTCAACTCCACCACCAACGGCGCTTCACCCCGACGGATGACCTTCGCATCGCAGCGACGCTCGACCTGGCGAACGAACACGCGCCCGATGTGCTCGACCACAGCGTCGGGCTGGGCTGGAAGGACGAGACGAATCGACTTCACCGCCTCGCCATGCGCTTCGGCCGCGATGCACGCAAGAGTCACGACGATGACAGACATCGTTTTCATGGAATGCTCCTTGAAGGTATTCTTCCACGGTCTGAAATGGAGACCGATCGGCGGGAGGCAGGTTTCTAGTCAACCTTTTTCGGCGGGTGCCGTCAAGCGATCGGCACAAGACGGCTGACAATCATTATACAGCAATTAGAGTCAGGCGCCAATCACGACGGCCGTAGACGCGGCGTCTCGCCGCGCAGCCGGTTCGCCGCCGAAAAGCGGCGAGACGCCGCTTCTACGAGAACATGCCGCGGTCAATTCGACAAGAGAATCTTCACCAGTAGATCTCGATAGCCATCGATGTCCTTCCAATCGGTCGCCACCGCCATTTTTGCACCCGCCGGGTCGACCCGCGTCATTCCGTCGCCGCTCACCTTGATGCGAAGTTCTTTCATCTCCAGCAGCGGCTTCGGGCCGGGCAGGGCGAGATAGACCGCGACCGTGTCGAACAACGTGCTGCTGGCGCCGACCTTCTCGTTCTTCGCCCAGATGCGGTAGTTTGCGATGAGGGCCTTCACCAGCGGATCGTTGCTGGCCGCGAGCGTCTGGAAGCGCTTACCGGAAAGGTTGACCAACCCGCAGGTGTCCAGCGGCGTGATGACCGCTTGCCGCCAGGGAGCGAAAAGGGCTTTTTGCGCGGCGGGAACGTCCGCCTTGATGTTCCACTCGGGGCACGGCTTGCCGCCGTCGTAGCCTTTGTAGACGCTCCCTTGCATGCCGACGAAGCGGGCTTTCGCAGCGATGCCCGGCCGACGCTCGAGCGCCGCCGCGACCGTGTGGGACGGGCCGATGGAGATGATCGTCAGCGGCGACGGAGCGCTGTTAATTGCGTCGATCAGGGCCCCGACGCCGTCTTTGTGGATTTTGCCTTTGTAGCTCTTCAGATCAAAGTCCTTGACCCACGGCTGCTGCGGGCCGTCTCCGTCGCTTCCGCCGGCGCCCATGCCGATGGGAACGTCGCTGCGGTTGGCCACCGTGAGCAGTTTGCCGACGATCTTCGAGCGGTAGACGTTCTTCCCGTTGGTGGTCGTGACGAGTTTCAGGTCCAATTGCGGACTCTTCAGGAGCATGACCAACGCCCAGGTGTCGTCGATGTCGTCGCCGATGTCGGTATCGAGGATAACCGGCAGCGTCTTGGCCGAGGCGGACGAGGGCACGGCGTCGGCGGCCGAGGCAATCGTTGCTCCCGTGGCCAGGAAGAAAAACGCGACGGCCGACAGCAGTTGCGTGAGGGGATAATCCTTGTTCGACATGATGCAGTTGCTTTGCGGCGTGAGAATGCTCTCGTCGCTGATGGACGAAGGGAGGGCGACTGATTGACGATGCGGCATCGAGGCAGACAAGAATGTCTGCCCCACCTGTCTATTTGCTCTCCTATGGTCGAATCAAAACAAATCAATGCGCTACGTCGAGGCGATCGTTCGGCCGCCGTCCACCGGCAGGCAGATACCGGTAATATAGTCGTTTTCGACCAGGAAAACCACAGCCTGGGCGATGTTTTCCGGGCGGCCCAAGCGTTTCAGAAGCGTCCCGGCGATAGCGCCTTTCACTTCATGTTCGGAAAGATCTTCAGGCACCATCACCGGGCCGGGCTCGATGCAGTTGACCCGCACGGCCGGATTGCGCTGCGACAATTCGACGGCCAACGCGCGGGTGAGCGTCGGCACCGCGCCCTTGCCGGCGAAGTAGGCGACATAGCCGGGATACGGACGGGCGGTGGCCCAATCGCCGATGGTGACGATCGCGCCCCCTTCCGCTTGCCTGGCCATGATCAGGCCCGCTCGCTGGCAACAGAGAAACGTGCCGAGCGTGTTGACGCCGAACTGCCGGCGGACGTCGTCGGCAGTCACGTCCTCCAACGGCTTGGGTTGCCACACGGCGGCGGCGGTCACCAGCACGTCGAGCCGCCCGAAGGCCGCCAGGGCCGCGTCGAACAATCGAGCGACCTCGGTTTCACTAGCCACGTCGGCCTGGAATGCCGCGGCCCGGACGCCCTTCTGCTCCAGTTCCGCGACCGCTTCCCCGGCCTCCGCGGCCGAGCTGCGATAATGGATGGCGATATCGTAGCCGCGCTCGGCCAGCGCCGTCGCCACGGCGTTGCCGATACGATGCTTTCCGCTGCCGGTGATCAGGGCGACTTTGGTGGTGGGCATGGGTAGTGGAGAGTGGAGAGTGGAGCGTCGAGAGCGTTGCTGCACAGCCGCGTGGGGTTTCGCAATCTCAGATTTCAAATCTCAGATTTTCAATTCCTTCCATTCCGCAAAGTACTCTGCCAGCGCCGCTTTCCAATGCGGCATCACCGGGCCGCCGAGCCGATGATACGCCGACGTGTCGAGCACGCTGTACGACGGCCGTGCCGCCGGCGCTCCGTATTCGGCCGTGGTGATCGGGCGAATCGCGACTTGCATTCCGGCTTGGCGAAAGATTTCGGCGGCGAACTCGCACCACGTGGCCTCGCCGGTGTTGGTCACGTGATACGTCCCCCATGCCGCCGGCTTGGGGACTGTCCCAATTTTCGCATCAGCGAAAATGGGACTGTCCCCCTTGACGCTCGGCTTGTCGCCGGTGCCGAGCAGGAACAAGATCGCGCGGGCGAGATGCGGGACGAATGTCGGCGTGCAGCGTTGGTCGTCCACGATGCGCAGCTCGGGCCGCGCAGCGCCGAGACGGAGCATCGTCTTGACGAAGTTCGCCGCACGCGGATCGGAGGGCCGCGCATACAAACCGCATGTCCGCACGATCAGATGCTTTTCGTGTTTTGCGGCGGCCTGCTCGCCTTCCAGCTTCGTTTTGGCATAAACGCCCTGCGGCCGGCAAGGGTCGTCTTCGCGCCACGGCCGTGGCGGCGACGGCACGGCCCCGAACACGTAATCGGTGCTGATCTGCAGCAGCGGGCAATCGAGTTGACCGCACGCGCGAACCAGGTGCTCGACGGCCACGGCATTGACGGCTCGGCACTTCTCCGGCTCGCTTTCGGCTTTGTCCACGGCGGTATAGGCCGCGCAGTTGATGACCGCCTCGGGCCGAATCGCCGCAATTCGCGCGACTGTCGCCGGACCATCGGTCAAATCGAGCGTATCGATGTCCAACGGGATGGCGGCCGAGCCGAGTTGCCGGCACAACTCTCCGCCCAGTTGCCCGTAGGCTCCGGTAACGACGATGGTCATGGGAAGAACAAGGGATTGGGGATTGGGGATCAGGGATTAGAATATCGCGCCGGGCGGCGCCACGCAAGAAGCGCTCAAGATCGCGCAGATGCTCGTAGAGACCTGCCGGATTCTCGCCCACAGCGTCACAGCGGGCGGCCAAGACTTCTCTCCCCGGCTCACGCCGATCACATCGACAAGCGACCGGATGAATCGGCTCGACACAAGGGGTTCCTTTGATAGGGTTTGAACGTAGACTGAGGAAGTGAAGGAATCAATCGTAGCCCTTTTGACTGCCAAAATTAGACTGCTTCGCTTGCTCACTTTCGCGCAGATTGCAGGTCTACGATGAACCGACACGTCGGCCGGCGCTTCCCCGGTTCAATTTCCACGTCAAGGGTGTCAACGTAGCGCGCGGCGATCAGTTCGCACGTTCTTCTCGATGCGGCATTAAGCCCAATCAATAGTCCTTCTCCGCCCCAACGATTCCTTTCGTCCTTCCCTACTCGGCAGGTTGCTTCAACCGGTAATCGTTCGGATCGAGACAAGCGTCGTACGTCGAACGATCGATTTCGATCCAATCCGTCTTGTGGATGCCGCGGACGTTTTCATACGTCGGGCTGACGGGAAACGCGCACGCCAACTTGATCCAGCGGTCTTGGGCAATCGAGATGCTGCGCACCTCGTCGGCGACTTCGGAGAGATCCTGATCCTGGCTGAAAATCAGCGCTACGTCATATTGGTTCTCGCGTGCCATGCGCACCACGTCCAAGGCAATGCGGATGTCGATTCCTTTCTCTTGGCCGACAAGGGCTGTTGTCACTCCACCGCCGGGCACATGCACGAGTTGATTCCGGTACTTCAAATGCCGAGAGTATGTGCGGATGCCACGAGTCCCCATCACGGCAAGCTTCGCAGTCCAGAAGTGGTTCCAGAATGGGTCATCCTTGACGCTCGGCAAGCCGGTATAGAAGTAAATCCGGCCGGGCGTCCAGCCCTTCATCTGGCAGACAGCGTGGGTGAGTTTTGCTACATCATAGTTGGGCCACGTGTAGCCGAAGGCTTCCCTTGCCGCATGAAATAGATTCTGCCCGTCAAAGAACGCCGCTGTGCGTTTCTCTGTGGGTTCGATTCGCAAGAATACCCCCTTCGACCGAGACAAAACCAAAAAATAACCCCGCAAGAGGCCTTGCGGCTGGTCCTGCGGGGTGCAATTTCTACTAATAGTATCGGCTCTTTCGCAGCCGGTGTCAAGGGGCGTCAGCCGTTTTTTCTGGGGGGGGAAGAAAGGGGAGAGTCCAATTATCAAGAGCTGTATCTTGTCCCGGCCCTCACCCTAACCCTCTCCCAAAGGGAGAGGGGACCGGCAAAGCGACTACTCCGGCGTCCACAGTTTTCCCCCGCCGCCGCCGGGCTGCTCGCTGTCGGGCGTCCATAGGCCGCCGGGCTCGGGCGCTTCGGCCGCCATTGCCGGCTCCTCGGCCGATTCGGGGCCGATCGCGGGCGAGCCGTCGGGATTCAGCAGGCCGACGTCGATCAACATCCGCGTCAACGCCTCGGCCACGCGCGGCTCTTCGATGTGACGCTTTTGAATGTGTTCGATCAGCCGCATCACTTCCGGGCCGTTGCGACTTGGCAAGCTGGAACGATAATTCCATCAAATCCCACGTCGCATGGGAAATCTTCTTCTTGTCGGTCGCCCGGCGGCCTTGCTCGACGTAGTCCAACGCCTTGGCAATGTCCTCCTCGGTGCGGGCGAGCATGGAAAAAGCGTGCAGCCGCTCGGTCGAATCGGCGAGGCTCGGACGCTCGACAATCGCCGCGGCGAACTTCCGCACGGCGGGGCGAACGTTGAACGCCGCAGCGCGGTAATACGCCGCAATCAGATCGTCGTTGGAAAGCCCATCGACGCTGACTCGCCCGAGCCTCCCCACCGGCAAATTGTCGATCGGCTGCTGCTTGGGATCGATCGGCCCGAGCGTGGGCAGGCCGAGCTTGGCCCGCAGTTCGTTGTAGTCGATCGCGCCGGCCAGGTTTTCCGTCCATTGCACCAGTACGAGGATCGCCGCCAGGAGCCTGGTGCGGCAAGCGGGGTCGCCGGCGGCCTCGCGCGGCGAGCGGCCGTCGAGAACGCCGAGTTTCAACTCGGGCCAACGATTGAGAATTGCGTCGCGGACGTGTTCGGCCATCATCGCGCGAATCTGGTCGGGCGAGGCGCCGCGCGGCGGCTGCCACGCCGTCCGCAGGAGCTTCTGGCTGGCCGACCAATGGCCGATCACTTCTTGCTGCGGCTCCGGTTCGACGGCCTCGCCGCCCGCCTCGCGCAGCATATCGCCGATGGCCGGCAGTTCGTCGGCCGCCACGCCCATCACTTCCAGCCGGGCCTCGCGGTCGGTCTGCCGCCCGAACAACAGGGCCTGGCCGAGCATGTTCGGCACCGTCTGCAAGTCGAGCGATTCGGCCGAGGCCGGCATGGGGCGATCGAGCAGCATGAAGGCGGCCTTCGGCGGCGGATTCTCGCCGTCGCTGAACTGCGCCGGGTCGAAGGGGAGGTTCCGCCACCGCGGCGACGACAGCAGCGCCTCTTGCAACCGCTCGACGTCCCTGACCGTCCAAACCAGCTTCAGCATTTCGACGCGGTCGCCCAGCGGATCGGGGGAGAGGAACATGGCCGTGGCTTCGGCTTCCACCGCGTCTTCCAGTCCGCCTTCTTCGCCCGCGCGAAGCGCCGCGTAGCGCCGCAAGGCGTCGATGCAGCCGGGATTGTCGGCCAGCCAGCCGCGGAGCATGGCAAGGTTGCGCCAGATCGCCGGCGCATCGGGCGCCTCGGCGGCCAGGGCCGTCAGCCGCTCGGCGGCCGTCTGCCAATCACCTATCATGGCGGTTTCCATAGCCTCGTTAAATCGCTCGCTCCACGGCGCATCTTTGCCGCAAGGCGCCAGCGGCATTGCATCGCGCAGCAGCAGCGGCACGTCGACCGCCTGGCTCAGCGCGGCGAGCACTTCCGCCGCCCGCGTCGTCCTTGTCGGTGATGTCGCATTGCAGTTGCAGCAAGCCGTTGGCGGCCAGCGGAAAGCCGGCGTGCAGCAGGCTTCCGGCCAGCAGTCCCATCGCCTGGTAAGTGCGCGGGGCAAGCTCGCCGTCGGCGGCGCGCATCGCCTTTTGCAGCAGATCCAAGGCCGCGCGGGGATTGCTCTCGGCGGCGAGAATCGCCATCTCGGCCAGGGCAATCTGATTGTCGGGATACTTCACCATGAAAGCGGCGGCCGCGGTTCGGGCGGCGTCGCGCTGGTCGGTGATCCGCAGCAACATGCACTTGGTGGCCAGCAGGCACTCCCGATCGCGGCCCGGCTCCTGCGCCATGAGGTGATCGATGTGTTGCAAGCAGGCCAAATACTGCTCGCCATCGACCATGCGGTCAATTTTTTGCAGTTCCGGAAGGAAATCGCCGCAGCAGAACTTGATTTTCTTGCCCGTACCGCCGGGACAAAGCGAATATGCGTCGATGGACATAAGGCGTGGGGGGAGAGTGGATGGTGATAGCGGCAGAATGATGAATTATGAATGATGAATGCCGGACACTCATCATTCATCATTCATCACTCATCATTTTGCTAACAGATTTCCCTCGCGAAACGCGGCGGCCATGGCCAGCGGCACTTCGGCCTCGGCCAACACCACCCCCGCGCGGTTGCGGGCGACCTGGGCCTTCATCTCCTGCTCGCGCGCGGTGGCCAGCGCCCGCCGCTCTTCGGCCTTCGCACGGGCGACGCGCGTGTCGGCCTCGGCCTGATCGGCCTGGAGCCGGGCGCCGATATTCTGGCCGACGTCGATGTCGGCGATGTCGATCGAGACGATTTCGAAGGCCGTTTGCGCGTCCAAGCCGCGTTGCAACACCGCCTTCGAGATGCGGTCGGGATTCTCCATCACTTGCAGATGGCTGTCGGACGAGCCGATGGCCGTGATGATGCCTTCGCCTACTCGGGCGATGATCGTCTCCTCGGTGGCGCCGCCGATGAGTTGCTCGATGTTCGTGCGGACGGTGACCCGCGCGCGAACCTTCAGCTCGACGCCATTCTTGGCGATGGCGCTCAAGGTGGTCCGCTGCGATCGCTTGGGGTCGGGGCAGTCGATTACCTTCGGATAGACGCTGGTCTGCACGGCGTCCAACACGTCGCGGCCGGCGAGATCGATGGCCGCGGCGCGGTCGAAATCGAGATCGATGTCGGCGCGGTGGGCGGCGATGATGGCCTTGATCACATTCGGCACGCTGCCGCCGGCGAGGTAATGGGCTTCGAGCCGCCGCGTAGTCACCCCGGTGTGGCTGTCCTGGGCGATGCCCGCCTGCACCGCCATGATCTTGCCCTGGACGATCGTCCGGGCGTTTACCCGTCGAAAACTCATGCCGATGAGGCTCAACATTTTGATGTTGGCGCTCGACATGTACGCCTGGAACCAGATGGCGCCGTAATTGATGACGATGGCCACGAGGATGACCGCAAGCAGAGCCAGCGCGGCTCCACCCACAACCATCCAGGGTAGTGTCGCGGCAAGCAAGATAGGAATCTGGATGAGCATGGCGTTTCTCCATACGGGTCGACGAAAAACTCGCAATCTTTAGCATAGCGGAAACACAGGCGGCCGAAAAGCACCCCACGCCGAGGGGGCGGTGGTTGTGCCGCGGCCTTCCCCGCCCCGATTTGAAGCTGGCACGTGCGTCATTAGCCGCGTGCGGACGCTGCAAGACAGTCGTAGGCGTTCAACACACCGCCGGCGGAGCCGAACATGTCTCCCTCCTCGTTTCCCCTTTCCGTACCCGCGAAAGTGGCGAGAATATATGCTGCGTCCTCGCGATCGATGCCGTAAAGGAGGAAGAACGCGGCGTCGAGCTCGTCGATCAGTTCGGCCCGTTCGCGCGGGTTCCACTTGTGGACGGGCGGATCGAAGCCCGCCGCCTCGCCCAGCGGCCGCAGGTCGTCGGCCGTGCAGCTTAGCTTCAACACCCGGTCGGAAATCCATTTTTCCAACGTCTGCCGCTTGTCCCACAAACACCGCTCGGCGTAGCGATCGGGGGGGAACATGGGAAACTGCTCGATGAGAAAGAAATTCAGATTTACATTCCCAATTTTTTGGCGAGCAACGTAGTCGAGTACAAACGAATTTAGATTCCCGAGGAAGCAAGCCTGTTTTCTGACACGGATGTCGTCGGAAAGGAAAACCAGCGGTGCGGAATTGATGACACCCACGGTTGGAATGAAGGCCGCGATCATTGTCCGCCGATTTGTAGGGCTGGTTACATTCTTGAACGCCAACAACGCGGGCGGCGACAGGTTTTCTAATCGCTCCCGAATGACAGATTTGTCCGCCCACCAGCGCGATTCCACGCAAAACTCCGGGTTCTGATGCGCGACGAGCGACGTTTTGTCAGTCTGTCCTTGACGAAACCAGTTTCCCTTTTCGATCAGAACGCCGGCGGCGCGGTGGTCGTAGGCTTGCACCATTTTCGCCTCGTAAAGGGGCAAGAAGACCTGTCGGCCCTTCCTCCAGCGGTTGCCGTCCTGCTTGGCCCCCCGCTTCAGAAGCTCTTCGCGGTCGAGAAACAACTCCGCGTCGTTCGTTTGATGAAACATCGTAACGAACTTGATGCCCCACGGGTTGCCGCCCTCGCGGCGGCTTCTGTCGATCAGCACCGGCACGCGGCCGTAGATCGCCTTGGTCAGGTCGGCGTCGCGGCGCGAGCGGAAGACCGGGCAGGTGTGCGTGTTCGGGTTCAACAGCGCCATGTCTTTGCCCGATAGGCGAATGTGCCGCTTCTTATCTTCCAACTCGTCCACATCGTGCAGGAAGAAGGCGAAATCGGCTTTCGGCGTCTTCACCTCGCGCCCGCCGAACACCAAAACGCTGAACTTGAAGGCGCGATGCACGTCGGGAAAGAAAGGGGCCTTGTTCTCGAAATCGTAGAGCCGGATGAGCGACTGGGAGTTCACGAGTTCGCCGAAGAACTCGCTGGTGGTTTTGTCGGTGGCGATGCCCGAGGGGACCAGCAGCCCGACGCGGCCATTGGGTGCGACGATCCGCTGGGCCAATTCGGCGAAGACCATGTAGGTATTGATGTCCCCCTTGGCCGTCAGGGGGAAATTGCCGGCGCCGCGGACGTGTGCCAGCGTCCGCTCGGCCAGTTCGCCCGCCCGGACGTAGGCGGCGTACAGTTCCGGGTTGGCCGATTGCAGTTGTTCGATGAGTTTTCGGCGGTCGGCGGCTTTGACGGCCCCGGCGATCCGCGGCGCGGAAAAGGCGAAGAACTCGCGTTCCTGCAATTTCATCCGTTCCCAAGGTGGATTGCCGACGACGCAATCAAAGCCCGCGGCGGAAGAGGGAAAAGGGGTCAGGTCCAATTTGTGCGCAGCACCCTTCGGGCCGTTCCGGCAAATTGGACCTGACCCCTTTTCCCTCGAAAAGACGTCGGGGAACCGCGATTTCCACTGCATCGCTTTGTCGTGGACCGCCGGGTCGGTCACGAGGCTGTTCGCCCAAACCACGTTCTCTGATAGGTCGGCCAGGCGTTTGCCCCGCTGGGCAGAGCGCAGCCATAGGGCCAACTGCGTGATCTCGACCGCCTGCTGCGACACGTCGGCCCCGTAGAGGTTGTCGGCGAGGATGATGTTGGGGACGTCGTCGGCCAGGTCGTCGGCGTCCGGGCCTTCGTGCAACGTCAGGTGGTCTACCACCTTGGTGTATTCTTCTTCCAAGACGTCGTAGGCGGCGATGAGAAACGCCCCGCTGCCGCAGGCGGGGTCGCAGACTTTCACGTCGCGCAGCGCCGCCAGACAGTCGCGCCAATAGGCCGCCAACTTGGGCGACGGCTTTTCCGACTCGCTCTGCTCCCGGCTGAGACCGTGCGCCGCCAACAACGCCTCGAACCGCTCCCGCACGACCGCCCTGACGGTTTCCTCGACAATCAGCCGGGTGAAGTCCGACGGCGTGTAGTAGGTTCCAAACCGCTTGCGTTCGGCCGATTTCTGCATCGTGCTCGGCGTCCCCTCTCCCCTTGGGAGAGGGCTAGGGTGAGGGCTGTCTTCCGGGGAACGCTCGGCCCTCACCCCCTGCCCCTCTCCCAAAGGGAGAGGGGAGACGGGTTGGGACGCGTCGCCTACGAGTCCGTATAACCCGCCGCTGCGCAACTTCTCGATCTCGGCCACCGACTTCTCAAATAGGTGGCCAAGCACCTCCACGTTGACTTCGTCGCGGAAGTCGTAGTCGCCGACGTGGTTGAAGAATTCCGTCCAATCGTCGTCGAGTTGGAGGTCGTCGATGCGGGGATCTTCCTTGAACAATCCTCCGTTGAAGCCGACCTCCAAGTAGGGCATGTTCTTGTGCCCGCGATCCATGGCGCGGAACAATTCCAGGAAACTTTGCCAGCGCGGATTGGTCGCCTTGGCGAAGGGGGGCACCGTGCTGTACACGCTCTTGAGCGTCTTTTCCCTGAGCAAATCTCGATCTTCGCAAAACGCCACAAAAATGATGCGGTCGAGGATTCGCTGAGCAATGTAGATCGACGTTTCCAGGTCGTTTCCGAGCTTGTAGTGCAAGTGCTCGATCAGCCGCCGCCGCTCCGAGCTGTATTCGTCATACAGTTTGTCGTTGACCTCGCGTTGGCGGTGTTCGGTGCGCTCGAGCAGTGCTGCCGCCCGCAAGGGCCTGCCCGCCCATGAGTATACCAAGCCGCCGCGCTCGAAAATGCAGTAGAACTCCGCGAACCGCTGGTCGCCGCGAAGTTCCTGAAGGCTGAACTCTTCGTAAGCCTGCGATCCCTTGGCCCTGTGGTAGAGACGGAACGTGACGAAGTTGCTGACGATCGCCCAGGGACAATCGGGCAGGGCGTTCAGGTAGTCCCAACACTGTTGTACGGCGGTGCGGCCGTTGAAGCGGTCGCGGTCCAGGTTCACCCCCGAGTCTTTTAGTTCCATCACCACCAGGGGCGAAAGCGGTGTGCCGTGGCGGAAGTTGCCCAACGCCGCGTCAGCCGTGCCTACGCCCGGAACGGAGAACTTCACCTCCAGTTGGTAGTCTTCCGGGTTTTCGGGATGCGAGCGGTATCCAAGGGCGTCGCCAAAGACCTTTTCCAGGAAGCCGTTGTCCAGCGCGGTCTCCTTCTTGACGAGATACCCCTTTTGTTCGAGGTCGGCCCAATACTTGAGGACTTGGTGCGCGTCGTCGCGAGCCTTCGTGCGGTACAAGACCTTGTCGGCTTCCTCGGCGAGAAAACGCCGCAAGAAGAGCCCCGAGCGTCGCCGGCTCCGCGCCCCGGGGAACAACTCGGCGACAACGCCGCCGTTTCCATTCGGTTCTTTCTTCTTTGCCATTCCCTGCAAATCCTATGGATACTTGCGGGCATTCGTTCGTCCGCAGTATAACGGAATCCTCCCGCCGGCCACAAGAGCGTACCTCCGGCGGACAACCACGTCTTGAAATAGCACCCTGCACTATCATTTTGCAGACGTAGCGAAGGAGAACCGCGCGTGGAATGGGTGCAGAACTACGATCCGCTTGGCTCGGCGGCTTTGTCGACGGCGGCGGCGGGGCTGCCGATTGTCGTGCTGCTGGGACTGCTGCTCTCGGGCGTGGCGGCGCCGCGGGCGGCGCTGGCCGGGCTGGTCGCCGCGCTGGGAGTGGCCATCGGCGTTTTTCACATGCCAGTGGCCGCTGCCTTGGCCGCGGCGGGCTACGGCGGGTGCTATGGACTGCTGCCGATCGGCTGGATCGTCTTGGCCGCCGTCTTTCTTTACCACCTGACCGTTCGCTCGGGCCAGTTCGACGTGGTGAAACGCTCGGTGACGGCGATTTCGCCCGACCGGCGGATGCAGGCCCTCTTGATCGCCTTCTGCTTCGGCACGTTTCTCGAAGGGGCGGCGGGCTTCGGCACGCCCGTGGCCATCTCGGCCGCATTGCTGATCGGCCTGGGCTTCTCGCCGCTGTACGCCGCCGGGCTCGCCCTGCTGGCCAACACCTCGCCCGTGGCCTTCGGCGCGCTCGGCACGCCGATCATCCTTCTGGCGAAGGTCTCGGGCATCAACGAAATGGCGCTGAGCCAGATGGCCGGCCGGCAATTGACGCTGTTCTCGCTGATCATTCCAGCATGGCTGGTCGCGGTGATGTCGGGCTGGAAGGGGGTGAAGGGCTGCTGGCCGGCCATCCTCGTTTGCGGCGGCAGCTTCGCCACGATCCAGTTCTTCACCTCGAACTTTCACGGCCCCGCACTGGTCAACGTCTTCGGCGGCGTCGGCTCGCTGCTGTCGCTGACGGTGTTCTTGCAATTCTGGCAGCCGAAGGAGGTCTGGCGATTCCCCGACGAAACGGCGACTGCGGATCAGAAAAATGAAGATCCTCGTGGTCCCTCTCCTCTCTCCCCTCTCCTCTCTCCCCTCACTCCGCGTCAGGTGACCTACGCCTGGATGCCCTGGGTGCTGCTTTCTGTGATGGTATTTCTGTGGGGCTGGCCGGCGTGGAAGACGTTTCTGGGCGGCGGCGATAAGGAGCATCCGACGTGCATGGCCGGCGTTGGCAGCCTGAGGTTCGAACTGCCGGCACTGCACAACCGCGTCTATCGCGCCGCGCCGGTGGCGGAGTTATCGCCGGGAACCAACCGCGCGAAAACGCCCGAGCCGGCCGAGTACGATCTCAACTGGCTTTCGACGACCGGCACGGGCATTTTCCTGGCCGCAGTCCTTTCGGCATTCTGGCTTCGCATTCCGCCGCGTGTCTTCTTCGGCGAGTTCGCCCGCACGGTGTTCCGCGTCCGCTGGGCGCTGTTCACGATCGCCTGCATGTTGGCCCTGGCCTTCACCACCAAATACAGCGGGGCCGACGCGACGCTCGGGTTGGCCTTCACGCACACCGGCTGGCTCTATCCCTTCTTCGCGCCGCTGCTGGGCTGGCTGGGGGTGGCGCTGACCGGCTCCGACACTTCGTGCAACGCCCTGTTCGGCAGCTTACAGCGAATCACCGCCGAGCAGTTGGGCTTGAATCCCGTATTGATCGTGGCCAGCAACAGCACGGGCGGGGTGATGGGCAAAATGATCGACGCCCAGAGCATCGTCGTCGCCGCAGTCGCCACCGGCCAATCCGGCGGCGAAGGCCGCATCCTCCGCTTCGTCTTCCTCCACAGCATCGTCTTGGCCGGATTGATCGGCCTATTGACGCTCGTCCAAGCCTACCTGTTGCCGTGGATGATCCCCGCCGCTAGGTGATGGCGGCGCGATGGAATGCACGGAATAATGGTGTTGCCCACCTGTTTCTCACTCTCGCCGCCAATGCCTTCCCGGCCAAGGACGTGTTTATGCACAGCGAGCATCGTTCAAACTTCCGGTTTTGTTCTGCAATCGTTTCCTTCAGCTTTCTTCTTGCGTGCTGCTTGGGTTCCATGCAGGTTCTTGCTGCCGACGACGCCGCTGCGGCGGAGAAGGCAACGCAGAAGCTCATCAGAGTCCCGACGGAGGGCTTTGCCTGGCCGAATCGGCCGCCGAAAGATTGTCCGTTCGAGCAATCGAAGCAATTCGACGGAATCTATTTCACCGGCGCGGATCACGGGCGGTGGTACGGCGACACCTGGTATCCCTCCTGGGCGTCCGACGGCAATCTGTACTCGCCCTGGACCGACGGCACCACGGAGGGCGTTACCAGCGTCTCCATCGAAAACGACACCGACTGGAAAGTCGCCACGACGGGCAATGCGGTGATGATCGGCGACGATCCGGAGAACCTGACGATCAGGAACACGTCGCCGCCGCAAAAAGCGAGCCCGAAGCCTTTTGAGGGCCGATACCCTTGCGGCAGCTTGGTGTATAACGGCGTGTGGTATTACGGGACGTACTGCCTGGGACCAAAACCGACGACTAGACACAAGGGGTTCGACTACAACTGGCCGATCCTCGGGCCGATGCCCGGTTTCCGCATTTCTACCGACTACGGCCGCACGTGGACCCCCTCGCCGCTCTCGCCCGAGCGACCGCTCTTTCCCGAGCCGGCGAGGCGTTGGGGACCGGTGAAAATGGGAGCGCCCCACTTCGTCGATTTCGGCAAAAACATGCAGCATTCGCCCGACGGCAAGGCGTATCTGCTCGGCATGGGGGCGGAAGAGAACGATCCGAAGCCGCGCTACGCCAACTTGAGCTGGATTTCGGCCGACCAGGTCTATCTCGCCCGCGTGACACCGAGCATCGCCAACATCAACGACGTCAAGAAGTACGAGTTCTTTGCCGGGCGTGACGCGGCGGGAAAGCCGGTCTGGACCAGCGATTTCGCCAAGATCAAGCCGCTGTTGGATTGGAACAACAACATGGGCGTCGCCACGGTCACTTACGACGCGCCCTTGAAGAAGTATCTGATGTGCGTAACCGACGGCTGGCCGACCTGCGCGAAAATGCGGACGTACATTCTCGAAGCCGACGCACTGACGGGCCCGTGGCGGCTGGTGACGTACATGAAGGACTTCGGCGAGCAGGCATACTTCGTGAATTTCCCCTCGAAGTTCATCAGCGGGGACGGCCGAACGCTTTGGCTGTGTTATTCGGCGAATTTCGCTTCCGGCTGGAACAAGGCGGCGGCGTTGAAGGTCAATCCGCCCGGCTCGAACTACGGGCTGAGTCTGCACGAGGTTCGCCTGCTCGCAGGCGGCGAACCCGCAGCCAAGAACGAACCGAATCCGCTTCTGACGGAGGAGAACGTCGCTCGCAAGGCGAAAGTCGAAGTCTCCTCCTGCTATCCCGGCTACCACGCCGAGGGAGCGATTGACGGCGTGGTGGGCGGATTTCCGAACGACATCACTAAAGAATGGGCAACAAACGGCGAGAAGGCAGGCGCGTGGATTGAGCTCCGTTGGAAGCAGCCGCAGAGGATCGATCGCGTGTGGCTTTTCGACCGGCCGAACACGCTCGATCAAATCGTCGCCGGCGCGCTGGAGTTCAGCGACGGCAGCACGATCAAGCTTGAAAAGCCTCTGCCCGACACTGCCGCCAAGGGTCTGGAAATCTCCTTTCCGCCCAAGACCATTTCTTGGGTCAGACTCACGATCACGGGTGTGAAGGAGGGCTCGCCCAATATCGGGCTGGCGGAGTTCGCAGTGTTCCGGAGCAAACGGTAACCGACATTTTTCATAACAAGGAACCGTATCATGCCTACTCGACGAGCCATCCTTCTCGCAGCAGTTGGCCTGCTCTCGCTCTGCCATCTCGTCCGGGCGGACGAGTCCACCGCCCGTGTCAATCTTGACAGCCTCGCTCCATACACCAACGCAACCGTCGCCTGGAGCGATCGGCACTCGAACGTGGCGTTGGCGTGGCCGCGGCAGGACGAGGCCGGGTTGCAGAGCCTGGTGAGCGTCGTCGGCTGGGGCGCGCCGCAGATCACGGAGCGGCTGCTTCGCTGGCATCTGTCGGAGGAGGGCAAGCCGCAGCCGCTGCGAGTGACGTCGCGCAACTTCCGCCCCGACAAGGTCGTTGAAATCGATATGGCGCCGGGACTGGAATTGACGCTGACCGCCGCCTGGCCCGCTCGCAATGCGCTGGCCCTCGAATTCACCCTCACCAACCAAACGGCCAAGCCGCGCACGATCGAACTGACCTTTGATTATCCAGGCAAAGGTCGCAAGCCGGACTGGAAAGGGCCTTGCCCGGTGGGCGCGTTCTTCGCCCTGGAAAACGAACCGCAGGGTAGCTGGTCGACGCTCTACGTCCACAACGAGCACGGCCGCAACGTCCTTTGGGTTCGCGACTTCGTGGCGGGAATGAGCGATGGCACAACGCTGGAGCTTGTCTGCCTGGCCGACCTCTCGCGGCGCGAACTTCGCTTGCAGCCCAACGGCCGGGCAAGCCTCACGATCCCGATCGGGCTGGGCCGCTACCGGGGTCTTACCCGCAAAGCCCTCGATCACGCCGCAGCGAAGATCGCCAAGGGCTGGACCGCGGCTGAAGAGACCGAGCGATGGCTGGGCATCCTCCGCAAGGCGCCGCCGCTGGCGGCGCGATACCGCGGGCAAGAGAAATACGAGCGGATGTACGCGCACGCGATCGCCGCGCTCGAAGGTCTGTGCATTCGCGGCGAAGGGGGCTACACCGGCACGAAACGCATCCCTTACACGACCAAGAACGGTTTGGCAATCGCCTTCTTCTGGGACACCTCGTTCACCTGCACCAGCTTGCGGGAATTCGATGCGGCTTTGGCCGAAGAGGCAATCCAGTGCTTTGCGGAGAACGCCGGGCCGCGCGGCAGTCTGCCGGGCACGCTCTGCGACAGCCACCGCGCCGGCGAAGGGCAGGCCCCGATCATGAGCTGGGCCGCCTGGTTGACCTACCAGCGCGGCCGCGACAAAACCTGGCTCGGCCGCGTCTATCCGCCGCTGGCCGGCAACCATCGCTTCTGGCTGAAGTATCACTGCACGCCGCGCGGCCTGTGCCAATTCTTCAACGCGGGACAGATTGGCGACAACGACGCCCGCTTCGACCCTATCCAAGGGAACAATGCGAATCAGTCGTTGCGCGGCCGCCTGGAATCGCCCGACGTGAACGCCTTCCTCGTGATGGACGCCCGCTCGCTGGCCAGAATGGCCGACGAATTAGGGCGGACCAAGGAG
Source organism: uncultured Planctomycetia bacterium (assembly GCA_963719005.1). GTDB lineage: Bacteria > Planctomycetota > Planctomycetia > Pirellulales > Thermoguttaceae. Next base: position 103,663 of record CAVRAR010000002.1, on the reverse strand, counting down.
GCGCGGCTATGGCGGCAGGAGGCCGACGCATTGGCCCAGCGGATCATCGACACGATGTACTTCCCCGACGAAGCGATGTTCTACGACGTGAAGACCGGCAGCCACGAGAAGCTCTCGGGCGTGAAGACTCCCAACATGTTTCTCCCCCTTTGGGCCGCCGTGCCGTTGAAGCAGGACCAGATCAAGACGACTGTCGAGCGGCACATGCTCAATCCCAAGGAGTTTTACCGCGAGTTGCCCTTCCCCAGCCTCTCGTACGACAATCCCTGCTACGATCCGCAAGGCTACTGGCGCGGCCGCATCTGGCCGCACGTCGCTTATTGGATGATCCAGACGCTGTGGCGGCAAGGTTACGAGAAGGAGGCGGAGGAAACCGCCGCTCGACTGATGAACATGTTGGAAAAATCGCCGTGGCTGTATGAGAATTACAAATCGGCCGGCGGCGCGGGCATCGGCCAACCCGATTACAACTGGACCTGCGCCACCGCCGTCGAACTGCTGTTGCAGCGGTACAAAGATCCGATGCCGTAGCCGCTTCGGACCGCGGCGGTGGGATTGATCGCTGTTCTGCCATCCTGTAATTTAGCGGCAGTTTTCGGCGGTCACATTCTGGCGGACGACATACATGGCAATCGAAGTGAAATGCCCGGTCTGTGGGCACGAGTTCCGTCGTCCCGACGGATTGGCGGGCAAGCTGGAAACGTGCCCCCAATGCCGCGAAGTAATCCAGATGCCGACTCTGCCCGCGGAACCCTCTCCCTCGCGTCCGTTCGCCGCAATGCCTGCCGCTCCTGTTGAGGAAACTGGAAATCCTTACCAATCGCCCGCGGCGGAGGCGTGGAGCGAATTGCGAGGCCGGCGAACGCCTCAGGCTGCAAGGCACGGCTGCCTCACGGCTTGGCTGATCCTGATAATCATCTTCAGTACGCTGGGGGCGATCGCCCGTCTGTTTATTACTTTCACGGCGACCTGGCATCGGGTTTGGGCGCCCGATTGGTTCATTCCGGCGATGCTGATCACCTTTCTGCTGAACGTGGCGGCCGTGGCGTGTGCCGTCGCCCTTTTCCGCTGGAAGAAATGGGGGTTCTATGGATACGTGATCGTGAAGGCAATCGATATCATCATCGGGTTGCTGCTCGGCAGTCCATCGGCGGCGTTCGGCGTATTGGGCGTGGTGATTCTCTTTGGCCTCCTGCACATGGGCGGCCCCAACAAGGCTTGGCACAATTTGGAATAGCCACAGCATACGGGGGCTGCCCCGTCGGGCGCCGCGCACGTGTCGGACAACGCCCTTCTTCGTCCCCCTCCCCCCGCAAACGGTTACGCCGACGCCATCAAGAAAATCCTGGTTGCCCGATCGGTAAAAGGTGCAATGCCGGGGTTTCACGCCGCAGCGGCAGGCCGCGCGGGGATTTTCCACGGTCTTGCCGCTTGCTCGCAATGCCGTCACCGCAATAATTGCCCGGCAGCACAGGTGGAGCCGGTTATGACGTTAGGAGCGTCAGCGAGCTTCACGACAACAACCAAGTAGGAAGGGAACAGTATCATGACTCGTATCAATCCAGTTGAGCGGAACACCAACTCCAAGACCCGCGAATTATGGGAGACGGTGGAGAAGAAGATGGGGATGATGCCCAACATGGTCGCGACGATGGCGCAATCGCCCGCCGTCGTCAAAGCGTATCTGGAAGGCGTTCAAGCCCTGGCCGGCGGCTCGCTCTCCAACGCGCTGCGACAGCAGATCGCGCTGACAGTCAGCGAAGCCAATCAGTGCGACTACTGCGTGTCGGCCCACTCGCAGTACGGAAAGAAGGCCGGCCTGAGCGAGTCCGACTTGCTCGACGCCCGGCACGGAACGTCGTCGAACAGGAAGACCAACGCCGCGTTGACCTTCGCCCGCAAGATCGTCGAAGACCGCGGCCACGTGAACGACGAAGACGTGGAAGAAGTCCGTCGGGCGGGCTTCACCGACGGCGAGATCGCCGAGATCATCGCCAACGTCGGCATGACCACGTTCACAAACTACTTCAATCACATTGCGGGCACGGAGGTCGATTACCCCTATGTGCCGTTGTTGGTGGCCGTATAGGCGACTCTCCAAGAGCAGCTTGTGGTACAGGCGTCTCGCCCGCTTAGGCGGCCGGGACGCGCGGGGACTGTCCCAATTTTCGTGTCAGCGAAAATGGGACTGTCCCCCTTGCCGGCACTTCCGCTGTTGGACAGCCGCAAAAAGGGCTTGCATCGTAAGTGAACGCTCCGTCGCGTGACCATTCACGCCTTGCCCGTGGGTGAGCGCGCGGCAGAGCGACTGTTGAGTGCGTTAGGAGTGTGAAACCCTCCAAATCCACCGCTTGGTCGGCCCTTCACGGAGGATACCAGCCAAGCGGTCGATTGTAGGAGGCGACTCCTGTCGCCGATTCTGGATGTTTTCGGCGTGCAATCGGCGACGGGAGTCGCCTCCTACAACATCGTGACGGGGACTGTCCCCTTGCCGGACGCGTCACTGCGGCCCCGGCTCGCGCCAGCCGGCTGATCTCCTTGAACTCCGGCGTGCCGGCGGCGTCGCACCACTCGAACATTGCCGCTTCGACCGTCGTTAGCGTCGCCCCGGCGGAATCCATCCGTCCCAGGGCCGTGCGGCGGTCGAGCTCGAAGCGCGAGCCGACCGCGTCGACCGCCACGTATACCCGCCAGCCGTCGGCCAGCAGATCGAAGACCGTTTGCGCGACGCACACGTGGGCTTCGATGCCGCAAACCAGAATTTTGCACAGCCCCTGCTTGCGAAGATCGGCGAAAATCTCCGGGCAGCCGCCGGCGCTGAAGGTGAGCTTCGACGGCACTGGCCCGAGCCGGTCGGCCAAGTCGGCCACGGTCGGCCCCAAGCCTTTTGGATACTGTTCGGTGGCCGCGACCGGCAGCCCCAGGATTTTCGCGGCGTCGATCAATCGCCGCACGTTCCATACAACCCGTGGGCCGTCGGCGATCGCGGGCAGCAGTTTTTCCTGCACGTCGATGACCAGCAGAGCGGTATCGCCGCGCGACATCAGTTCAGGGCTTCGCGGCAGCCGGGCGTCTTCGTTCATAGGCAAAAGCATATCCGGCAAACGGCCGCAACGCAACGCTTCGGGTATTGTGTTCAGGGCCGATCAGTATTTCATTGTAGGAGGCGACTCCTGTCGCCGATTGCCCGAAAACAGCCGCAAATTCGGCGACGGGAGTCGCCTCCTACAGTCCCATTTGGAAAAACTGATCGGCCCTGGTAGTGTGTTGGACTATTGCACCATAGTTGGTCAGCGCGAGTGTCGAATTTCCGATTTCAGGCAGTTGATCCTTCCACCCATTGGAGGCGAGACGCCGAGACGGGGACTGTCCCCTTCGCCGGGATTTGGCGCGGCTACGACTCCGTTGCGACAGAAATCGGTACAGCCCCCCGAGACGGAGTGGAGACAGGGAGCCGCGGCGGTTTTGTTGCGATAGAATCACGCCGCGATCGTAGCACGGCGGGACGGGATTTCTACGGCAAGAATTGGCCACCCTGAGAATTGGGGGCGGAGGGAAGAAGGTGAGTCCCCTCGCCCTTTGGGAGAGGGTTAGGGTGAGGGCAGCGTCGGCGTCGGTCGATGTGACCGATGCGAGACACCGACGGTCCATCACACTGGTAAGAACTTCGATCCCCCCATTTGAATTCACAGGTTGCGGTTTCGACGAACGACGTAGTCCACTAGATTACCTGCCCCCCCGAGCCAAACGGTCGCGTCATTGTAGAACCTAATGTCGCGCACTCGGTGAGGTACGCGATCGTGGCAATCAATTCTTCCGGTGGGCCAACTCTGGCATGCGCACCGGCCCAGAAATCGGGTTCTCCGAAAGGCAGGTACTCGACGGTAGGTGTACAAACAAAGGATTCTGCACGATCGAATGATGTGGCCGAAATGACTGCTGCGGCACCGCGTCGAATAAGATCAATCCTCTCACGATTCTTCGCGAATTCCTTCCGGTATTCCGAGAGGTTGTTCCGAATTTGCGCGTGCTTGCCCTGCATGTATTCACCATCATGTGGCTTTGCCTTGCAGTCGAATACAAGAAGACACCGCTTGTATACAAACGCCAAATCGACCTCGCGACGAAGGTCTCCATTCACTAGCTCCCTGGCGACTAAAGCCGAATCCCGACTCACACCGAGGCTGCGAAGCAGATACGACCGTGTGCTCGCCTCGAATAGTGGACCGACTGGATCACCGAGGCGAAGGGTCACGTCACGGCCCAGGCGGTTAAAACCTGCTAGTATATCGATGAGAAAATCTCCCAGCCGTAGGAGATCAAGTGCGACAGTTCCTTCCGCCGGCCTGATAAAGAGAAACGGCTCATTTGACCATGCGGGCCGCCCCTGACGCCGCGTAAACAACGTAAGAAGCTCACGGAGCCGCGACTGGCTCATGGTCGGCATGCACCCCTCTGAGGACCACACTTCGCACAGGGCTCTCCATAGTTCTCGCAGCCACTCGGCTTCGCTCCCCCGCATTACTCCCAGCGAGGCGACGTCGCTCCAATTGGCCTGGAACGTTTCAAGGGATCTCACGGCGGATCGCGGAACAACGTTTACCCCGCCGGGGGACTCAGCCGAGTGTGAGAGTGCGGAAAAGTCCAGCCAGTTGCGTAGCACCAGGTAGACGGCGAACATGAAGTCAGACAACTCGTCTCGGAAGCAATCGATAAAAAATTCGTCCGGGATAGTGGCGAAGATGGCCTTTAGCGGTAGGCCACACATCGCCCCTCCCTTGTCGCCAGGGATGATATGCAGCGGTATGGGTGAGAGTGAGGCAATGTTTGGGAGATGTCGTTCTTCAACATAGTCTGCAACTAGCCAAGGCGAACTCAGCACCTTGTCATCTCCCTCGACCTGAAATCGCAATCCGCGCGGAAAGGCCATTCTGATCATGGCCCATTCAGTCCACGAACCGCCCCGGGGCGACAATGACGCTGGATCGAACCACACGCCTGAGAATCCCGTGACGGTGGAATACAGCCGCCTCCGCCTTTCGTAATCTTGGACCGCTGATCGGTCTGCGTTCGATGTTGATGGCGTAGTGCTTTCGATCGCGGTAAGGGGAACGCCCTTGTTGATCAAACGGAAGGCGACGCGATACTGCTGAATCTGGATTGCGTAGCTGACGACGGCACCCACAATGCGAAGTTCACCCACTCCGACAGAGCTAAAGTCGATGCCGCTGACGCCGGCCTTGCAAATGGATTCCACGGCCGTAAACAATGTATCGGAGTCGAGAATCAAGCCCGTAAGCAAGGCCAGAATTTCCGAGACTGTCGCGGTGTACTCTACCTCCTCTCGCGAGTCTTTCGCCCCGCTTCCGCTTTGCGAAAGCACCGTCCGCAGGATAGTCGGGGTCAAGCGACGAAAAAGTAAGAACCAAAAGAGCTTGCTGTGGCGAACGGTTTCTAGGCACTCATCTACGAGTCGGGCGATCACAACACAACCGCACTCGATCAACTCCGCTTGGTTGCGGAGAATCGCCGTGGGATCATTCGATTCCCTACTCCGTATCTCAAGCGCCGTTTCGTCCTGCTCAAGCGATTCAATCACTGCTCGTTCGGCAAGTTCTACAGTGGCAAGTACCGATTTCCGGTGTTGGGATAAAAGTGCAAGCAAGTGTGTCTGCGCGTCTACTCTGACTACCCGTCGCCGTCCCTTGCTCAGGCAGCAGTTTTTGTACTTTACGCCGCTGCCACATGGGCAAGGCTCGTTTCGTTTAGTCATTGCTCGTTCTCCAGAACACAACCTTTATGATACCTCTACTGCAGCCAAGGTTCATAGCGGCAACCACGCTGGCCCGGACTACTAGCGCGTGACCAAGGCATTCGGTATTCGACCACGAGAAAAGATAGGCTGCAAGCCCTACGTGCGGCGGTTGAGTGCCGCGATGTTGATAGGCAATCACAAGGATTTGATCACCCGTCGAGCAGGCTGTTCACCAGGAAAAGGAAACGCGTTCACGTAGCCTGCCCCATGCATGCATCGGTGCGACACACCGACGCACGTTTAAAACGCAATATCGTCGAGCACCGATTGAATTTCCCGACCAACCGTGCGTTGCGGTGGAGCAGATGCAAGGAGGCGTTTTCGCAGAACAACGCGGGAATGCTGCCGCCTTTTTTCCACCCCACCTGCGCTTCGGAGTTTACCGAAGATCAACCGCAGTTGTGCGAAAAAAGGCTTGAAATTGAGCCACTGATTATGGTATAAATAACACCAGTCGCTGCCCGGCGATAGCCGGCAGGCCAACGGCATCGGTAGAGGAGCCTAGAAAAGCGAAGGAACTCGTCGGCCAGCCGCTTCCCCCGCAGACTTCAACCGATCGAACAACGATACATGGCTGGCAAAAGGAGGCCGCCACAGCGAACCATCTCGCGTCAGAGCCTCGACGCAGGCCAACAGACCTTTCACCGCCCCACCGTCTCGCGTAACACCGAGCGAGCGAAGCGGGGACTGTCCCAATTTTCGCGCCAGCGAAAATGGGACTGTCCCCTTTGCCTCTTCGCCGTCGGCAGCGCGGGCGTTGTTCCCTCCACGCTGTGCACGGACGGGGTAAATGGCCGGCAACCACGTGGAAGACCACCTGTCCCCGCGAGCGATAAGCTCTCTTGGCAGTCGCCAGAACTCGCTGACCCAACACACCGCGTCCGGTCCCCACACCTAAGAAGTGCGCAGCGTCTATACCTACCCAGATGGCCGAGATTGTAGGGTGAAACTTTAGTCCGCCCTACATGCGGACTTTAGTCCGCCAAGTGCCGCCGTCGTTCCACCCGCGGCCCAGCGCCTTCGCGCTCTCGGTGTGCGCCGCAGCCGAATTTCACCTTTTTTCATTGTTTCAAGAATGAAAGGGTATGGAAAAACCGAAAAAACTCCTCGAAAGGAAAATGGGAACAGGTCCAATTTGTGCGAAGCACCCTCCGGGCCGTTCCGGCAAATTGGACCTGTCCCCTTTTTCCCCACTTCCATCGTGCCCGGCAACCAGACTAAACTACGCATTCACCCGGAGTGCTCGCCGATGCACGATTTCCCGTACTATCTGCCGCTGATCGGTGCGTTTCTGGGGCTGTTGACCTTGTGGGGGGCGTTCCGCGCCGGCCGACGCCGCCGCTTGATCGAGAATCTGCCCACCTCGAAGACCACCGGCGTCTTCATCGGCCTAGTCGAGTTGAAAGGCACGGCCGAGGCGGCCAGCCCGCTGAAAAGCTTCTTGGCCGAACAACCGTGCATCGATTACCAGTGGAGCGTCGAGGAACACTGGTCGCGGATGGTCACCGAAACCCATACCGACAGCGACGGCAAAACCCACACCGAAACGCACGAAGAAAGCGGCTGGACCACGGTGGCCAGCGGCGGCGAGGTGATCCCGTTCTACTTGCAGGACGACTGCGGCGTGATTCTGATTCGTCCCGAGGGTGCGAAACTTGAGCCGGCCACGATGTTCGACGAGACGGTCAGCCTCGGCGATCCGCTCTATTACGCCAAAGGCCCGGCCGGCGGCGTGGCCAACTCTGACGGCCAACGGCAATTCGTCGAACGAGGCGTCCCGCTGCACACCATGCTTTACATCATGGGCCAGGCCCGCGAGCGCGAAGACATCGTGGCGGCGGAGATCGCCCATGACCGCCGCGCCCCGATGTTTCTGATTTCCACCCGTTCCGAGGAGCAAATCGATTCCGGGATGAAGTGGGGCCAGTACGGCTGGGCGTTTTTCGGCCTGGTCCTTACTGTCGCCGGCTTCGTCGCGGCCGATGCGGCGATGAACGCTCCGTTGGAACGCCGCTGGCCGTTCTACGTCGTCGTCGGCCTCGTCTATCTGGTCGTCGGGTCGCTCGCCTGGACTTGGATGGTATTCAACAGCCTCATCGATCTGCGTCAGCGGGTGCGGCAGGCCTGGTCGCTGGTCGACGTTCAATTGCAGCGCCGCCACGACCTGATTCCGAACCTCGTAAACGCCGTGAAGGGCTACAGCGACTACGAGAAGCGGCTTCAACCGGAGTTGGCGGCGCTGCGCGGCGAGCTGCTGGCCACGCCGCCCGGCGTAACCGGCCCCGATTTCAGTGCGGTCAGCAAGACCGCCGTGGCGATCGCCGAGCGTTATCCCGACCTGAAAGCCAACACGACGTTCACCGCGTTGCAGAAGAACCTGATCGACACGGAACAGCGCATCGCGCTGGCCCGCGGGTATTTCAACGACATCGCCACGCAGTACAACACCCGGCTGGAAGTCGTGCCGGAGCGATACGTCGCGCGGCTGGCCGCGATGCAGCCGCAAACGTTGATGGCGGCCAACGATTTCCAACGGGCGGCGGTGAAAGTGGAGTTGGCGTCGCCGGCGGAGAGCGGCAGCAGTACGTAAGCACGGTTCTCAGGACGTTGGCCGCGATGCCCTTTTTTCCATCCACCGCGCGAGCGAAGCGGCGGATTCGGCGGAGCGTCGTCCGGCCAAGAGGCCCTCGACGCTAATATCCTCGTCAAGTTCCGGCCAATGAATGCCCTCTCCCTCGCCGATCAGTTCATAGCGATTTCGCTCCGCCTCTGTTCCGTTAAGCAACCGCGGATACCATGCCAGCGGGACGGATAGGATGCGTCCATCGTCCAACCGCACCGTTAGAGAATCTTCCGAGCAGCGAACCGACTCCGCAAAGGCGTCTCGCTCAGTCACCAAAGTGCTCATTCCACGCCTCCAAGATCCTTTGCTGGTTCTCCTCGATGGTCTTTCGCAGCGTCCGCAATTCATGATCGCCGAAACGTCGCGAGGCGGCAAGCCGGACTGGATGCAACCAGAACTCTGCCGTAGCACGATCCCGCCGGATATGAACATGCGGTGGTTCATTTCCCTCCGCTGAGTAGAAGAACAACTTGTAAGGGCCAATATCACCAATGGCTGGCACGCTCACTCCTCCTTCGTCGCGTGACGCCCTCCGAACAGACCGACCAAGATTCATTCTATTTTGTAACGTGTTCGACGGCAACATGTTACTACCTTCAGCGGAGATCGTTGCCTAACGCTTCGACGACGAGGCGATTGCAGTCGTCTGGCGATTGGGGATTGATCCGCTGAAAGTCAGGATGGTGGGAATTCCGAAGGTCGACCAGAACCCAGCCGCCTTTGCGATCGCAAAGGATGAACTGGACGCCGCCAACCGCCAACTTGCCGTCGGCAGTGTGGCCAATGCTGTAATCGGCAAGCAGGGCGTAGTCGGCGGCCGGAGGGTGCTTGCACAGAAAATCCCGGAACGCCCGAGCAATGTCCCACACGATTTTTGCCTGGTTGGTGTTGGGCTTGACGTCGAGTTTCAGATCGCTGTGGACAGGTTCGGCATGGCCGATGTCCTTCTTGGTGAGCATTTCCGCGAGCCGCACGGCGGCCTGCTCATCGCTCTTCCCCGAGATACGGACCGGAAACACGGCGATCGTGCTGGTCTTGATCGTCTTTCGCAGGCTGCTGAGCCGCGACTGCATCGCTTCCAACTCGCTCTTGGGCGGAAGGCCCGATTTCTTGGCCCAGAGTTCGGCCATCTTGCCTTGCGGGGCGTCTTTTCGGTTTGGATCGGCCAAGCCCCAAAGTCTTTTCAGCCGGCATACCAGTTGGTAGCTGGCGATCATCGGATCGATCTTCTCCTCTCCAAGCTGCGAAAGCTGTTGCCGGTCTCTGCGTTCCGAGAGAACGACCTTTCCGCGTCGATCGACGACCACGATCCGGATCTCGTCCACGCCCTTTCCCGGCGTTCCGAGAAACTGGCCGTAAAGAGCATAGTCGGTGTTGAGTTTCTGCGCTCGCACGAATTGGCCGAACGCGTTGGCCAGCTTGGCCGGATCGTTCTCTTCCGACGGAGAGAACTGAGTGCCCGCAATCTCGATCTTTTTCACGCCCCCACGTTCCAGGAACAGACCGACCAGTTCGGCCAAGTTTTTCGACATCTCGGCAGGCACGCCGTTGATCGGTTTTCCGGAGTTCAAGACGATGGGAAACACGGTCACCGACTTCACCGTCGCCGATGTATCCGGCCGAACCGGCATGGTCGGCTCATCGGCACGTGTGGGCGATACCACACAGAATGCCGCGGCGAGCAACAGCATGGAAAACAGATAAAGTCTCATCGCTTCTCTCCTAGAAAGGGGCGCAGAGAGGGAAAGGTCCCTCGTCTGCGATAATGGCTCGCTTCGTGAGCAAATATAACGCGGCAAGATCGGCGAAGCGATGCGGGACGGTCAACCCAACGCACATTCGCTCGCCGGCCGCGCGGGGAGGGATCTTTCTGACAAAACTCACGCCAACGTAGCAGGTGCCTCAGCATAGGGGGGGCACTGGCAACCTCGATGTTACCCCACAACGGGGTATTTTGGCAAGAAATACGGGAAAACGAGCGGTCCGGCTATTGACACACAAACCGGTTTGCTATACAAACCACATAGAGTTGATGGTGTCAACCACGTACCCGTTAATCTGTTGGAGGCGATTTATGAACCAGTCAACAGCCCCGCGGCACCCGAAAACGTCAAATGATCCCCGCAAACTCGGGAAATGGGCCCGCGTTTATGCCCAAAACCGCAGCCTAGGCGTGGTGGTGATGATGGTGATCTATCTGATCATCACTGCGGCCATCTTCTTTCCGTCTTACTATGGCGGCATGGCGTATCGTGCGGGCCAATGGCCGCTTTACTGGTTGTGCATGGCGATCCTGATCGTCGCGACGGCAGCCGTGCTGTATCTTTCGGTGCCGTGGTGGGGCGGTAGGCTGATGGAGCGGATTGTCAAGCGGCTTTATGCGCAGGAGGGACGCGTCCAAGTCGCGCCGCCAGCCAATCACCGCCGCCGGCTAATTGGCGGGCTCTTGGGCGTGGCATTCGGAAGCTGCATAGCCGCGTCCGTCGCGATCGGCTTTCTATTCGACATTCCCCAACAATACATGCAACCGATCTCAGCGGTCTACTTTGTCCCGTTCATGGTGGGGCTCTGGCTCCTGATGCGCCCCGGCGTCGGGCCGATTCTCTTGCTCTGGCCCGCGCTTTACGCCTCGCACGCGATCTTGATCGTCGCCGGGGCGCCGATTCTCTTCGTCAGCCACCCGTGGGATTCGCTGAACATGCTCATTCCAACTGTCGGCTACGGCTTGCTGACTGCACTGATTTCTCATATCTACAGCCGGCTCGCCTTGCGGAAACTTCGCCGCGCGGCCGAAGGATGCGGCGACGACGACTCGAGCGAGGAGCCACGGCCATGAGCGAACTCGATCGCACGATTCACGAACCGGTGCGACTGCGGATCATGTCGATTCTCTCCGGCGTCGATCTGGCCGATTTCAACTTCATGCTCTCGGCGCTGCGGTTGAGCAAGGGCAACCTCGCCTCCCACGTCGATAAGCTGGAGCGTGCCGGTTATCTCGAAGTCCGAAAGAGTTTCAACGGCAAGATGCCGCACACCGAGTACCGCCTGACCGACGCCGGCCGGACCGCGTTGGCCGACTATTGGGCGGCGCTCGATGCGATACGCGCCAACCCGCACGGCGGCGCGAATTCTTGAAGTCATGCTGTTGAGAATAGCCGGGAGTCAACGACTCCTGGAATGCGCGTGCGTTTACGACTGCGCTCCGGGAGTCGTTGACTCCCGGCTATTTCTGCACGATATTTCGATCCTCCGACACGCAATCGACGGTCAATAGCGCGGACGATCGCGACGCCTTTGCCCTTCGCTCTCCCCTCTCCCCTCTCCTCTCTCCCCTGGCATTGCCGGCCGCTTTCCGCCATATTGGTGCTTGATTGCTCTCCAAGAAGCCTGAATACTGGCGGTGAATCCATGAAAACCCATTCGACGACGATCGTTTCCGTCCGCCACCGGGGGGTGGTGGCCATGGGCGGCGACGGACAAGTGACCGTGGCCAACACGATCATGAAGGCCGACGTCAACAAGCTCCGCCGCCTGATGGACGGCCGGGTGATGACCGGTTTCGCCGGCGCCACGGCCGACGCCTTCGCCCTGCTGGAGCGTTTCGAGGCCAAGCTGAAGGATTATCCATCGAACGTGCCCCGCGCCGCCACCGAGTTGGCCAAGGACTGGCGCACCGACCGCGTCTTGCGGCGGCTGGAAGCGATGATGTTGGTGGTCGATGCCAAGCACACGCTGCTGTTGACCGGCAACGGCGACGTGGTGCAGCCGAGCGACGGCATCATGGGCATCGGCTCCGGCGGCAACTACGCCGTGGCCGCCGCCCGCGCGCTGGTGGCCCACAGCAGCCTCTCGGCCGTCGAGATCGTCCGCAAGTCGCTGGAAATCGCGGCGGGGATCGACGTTTTTACGAACGACAACATCGTGGTGGAGGAGATGGCGTGCGAGACTTAACCCCTCGGCAAATTGTTGAAGAACTCGATCGGCACATTGTCGGCCAGGACGCGGCGAAGCGGGCGGTGGCGGTGGCTATCCGCAACCGCTGGCGACGGCAGCAGCTTCAGGGCGACATGCGGCAGGAAGTCGCCCCGAAGAACATCATGATGATCGGCCCGACCGGCGTCGGCAAAACCGAGATCGCCCGGCGACTGGCCAAGCTCACCGGCGCGCCGTTCATCAAGGTCGAGGCCACCAAGTACACCGAGGTGGGCTACTACGGCCGCGACGTCGAAAGCATGATCCGCGATCTGGTCGAAAACGCCATCGGCCTGGTGCGCGAGGGGGAACGCGAGAACGTGAAGGCCGAGGCGCGGCGGCGGGTGGACGATCGGCTGTTGGAACTGCTGGTGCCGGCCCCGCCCGCCTTCGACGCCATGCCCGGCAGCCCCGACTCGCCCGAACGCTACGAGCGCACCCGTGAGAAGATGCGGGCGATGCTGGCCGCCGGCGAATTGGAACAGCGGCGGGTCGAGCTGACCGTCGAGCAGAAGGCGGTGCCGATGGTCCTTTCCGGCATGGGCATGGAGCAGATGGACATCGACTTGCAGGGCATGTTCGAGAAGATTCTGCCGAAGCACAGCTCGCGCCGCGAGATGACCGTCGCCCAGGCCCGCGACATCCTCTTCGAGCAGGAGTGCGACGCCCTGATCAACCAGGACAAGGTCAACGCGATGGCGATCGAGTTGGCCGAGAGCGTGGGCATCATCTTCGTCGACGAGCTCGACAAGGTGGTGGCCAGCCAGGAGTCGCACGGGGCCGACGTCTCGCGGCAGGGCGTGCAGCGCGACCTGCTGCCGATCGTCGAGGGCACCACGGTGCAAACCCGCTACGGCTACGTTCGCACCGATCACATTCTTTTCATCGCCGCCGGCGCGTTTCATCGGGCGAAGCCGAGCGATCTGATGCCCGAGCTACAGGGCCGGTTTCCGATCCGCGTCGAGTTGCAGGCGCTGACGAAGGACGATTTTGTCCGCATTCTGACGGAGCCGAAGGGGGCGTTGACGAAGCAGTACGAGGCCCTGCTGGCCACCGAGGGCGTGACGCTGGCGTTCGAGCCCGACGCGGTCGACAAGCTGGCCGAGTTCGCCTTCGAGGTGAACCAGACGACGCAGAACATCGGCGCCCGGCGGCTGTACACGATCATGGAGCGGCTGTTGGAAGAGTTAAGTTTCGAGGCCCCCGACATGAAGCATGGCCGCGTGCCGATCAACGCCGCCTACGTGAAGGAGCGATTGGCGGAGCTGACGAAGGATGAGGATTTGAGCAAGTTCATTCTTTAACGCGTTCGTACTCCCGCCTTCAGGCGGCAGAGCGGTCAGTTGGAGTTGGTCAGCGATCAAAGCTTCTGCGAGAATCGCACGAATTCCGAGACGTGTGGCACTAATTGCTGAAAGGCCGTGAGCCTTGGCCGTGACGGGCCACCCGCAGATCAATTTGAAGAACGTTATAGGGGTTAAGCGATGGCCAGGCACCATGAACGATCTCCGTTCTTGCTTATCAAGAGATTGGCGATATACGAGTTTGAGGACGTAGACCGCCTAGTTAATTTGGCGGAACAGCAGCGGGTGTCTCGCGAGAAATTGCTTAAACGCCTGACACCGTCTGATGAGGATCGATATTTTGACGATGCGGCAGAAATCGACGCGTTCGCGAGGTTGTATTCGGGGTGCGCAGTCGTAGCGCTTTGGCGCTGCGTGGAATTGTGTCGCAAACGCGTGATTGCGAACGCGGCTGGAGCCGCTGAAGGCCAGAAGGCATATCGGGACCAAGACTTCTGCAAAACGCTGAAGAAACAATTGGGAATTACTGAATCCCAATTGCGTTGCTCGAAGTCCGTGAAGGAACTGAGATGTCTGAACAACGCCGTGAAGCATGGAAACCACGTTGATGGTGAACTTGCCGCACTGCCTGGTTGGAAACGACGACGCGGGCAGTTGACTGGCGATCTGCGGTCTCACTATGTTCGGTTACGACCGATGGCCGAGCGCTATATCGACGATCTTACGCAGAGAGCCACCAAGTGGTTGGAAGCGTTGCCCCATTTAGAAACCTCGGAAGACGAGACATGAAGATCAACAAGAGCACGCGGCACGCGAAGATTACTGGCGACTTCGGTGAGACCCTTGTGCTGTACTGGCTCTCCAAATACGGATTTGAATGCGCTCCCGTTGACCACACTGGAATCGACATCATCGCCCGCAACCCGCATACGCAAGAGGTCATGGGCATTTCGGTCAAGAGCCGAAGTAGGACTGAAGGGTCAGAAGCGGATTACGTCAAAATTCCAAATGACAACTTCGAGAAAGCGCAATCCGCCTGCAAAGCCTTCGGTTGCGTTCCGTACTTTGCGGTTGTTGTGGACGGCAGGGACACGATCCGAGGATTCATCCTGCCGATGGCTCGGCTCCTGGCGCTGTTTCTAAAAGGGAAGACGGAGTCAGGATGGAAGATGACCGAGCGATTTCTGAGACAATATGAGTCGGACCCGGACATCATGGCATTCGAGTTCGAGACGAAGACAACGAACTGGTGGACTGCCAAAACAGTTCTGGAGGATACGGCCTGCAAGCGGGCCTCCGACGTTGGGACAGGGAGATGAGACATGGCTGAATACGGCGAGTGGAATCGCAAGGGGGCGACTCTCAGTGATGTAACGGCGAAGAAGGAGTACGGCGTTGACCGGGACTTCATCGTGAAGGGGATTCGAGCCGGCAAACTTGAACACCGAGAGGGTGCGATATGGGGCAATCCCTACATCAGGGTTTTGCGGAGGCAGCTTGAACAGTACATCGCCGAGGAGCTTGGCGCGGATCGCTTGCAGAGCGGAAAGAACCAGACGGAACTCCGAAAGATCAAGAAGGAAATGGCCGACCTCCAAAAGAGGCTGGATGAACTCCAGGCTCGAAGGACGGAGATCGAGAAGGCCATGAGTCTATCTTGACGCCCGTTCACGGGCGTTTCTGCCAAAGGCGGTAATAGGCCCGGCATTCATGCCGGGTCGAAAGCTTTTCCCGCTTTGGAGTGCGGCGATTTATCGCCGCTTTCTGCCCGGATGGCAGCATCACGCGCGGATTCCGGCTGTTTCGCGAAAAGCGGCGATGAATCGCCGCACTCCAAAAGGCGGACGGTCTCTTCACGGGCCTCCTCGTTGTACGGGGGTTTCGTCAATGGGTCGGCCCAAGCAGGAGCCCCGTGAACGGGGCTAGACAAGATATCTCCTTGAGCACTCCTTCCACCCGACGTAAACGTCGGGCCTAATACCGCCTGCGGCGGGAAGGACCGTAAACGGTCCTCAAGATCCTCGTCTGTTCACTTGTGTGGAACAACCCGTGCGTCATCCAGGGCAAGGCAAGCGAAACCCTCTACGCGAACACAAGTGGTGTCCCTCGAACGTGCAACAGCGTGCCACTGTGTGGGCCAAGCAGTGCCGGGGGCGGGAAACGTATCGGCGTTGGTAATGCCTTGGACGATCCGGGAAAAATTGCTATCATTGTCGGGGTTGTCGAGGGCCTTTTTTGTCGAAAGGGACTTGCATGGCGAAACAAACCGACAAGAAACAGGGCGGAAAGGGCCCGTCGGACGCGGCAAACGGCTGGGTCTCCCTTACGTGGGACGAACTGGACGATTGGGCGGGAAGCCGCAGCGTCTCGCGGGGACGGGTGTATCAACGCGAGGGGCGCGTCAAGAAGCTGGCAATCTCCGACGAGGGACGACTTCTCGCCACGGTCGAAGGCGGCGATCGCTACATCGTCTCCGTCTGGCTGAACGCCGGCAAGAAGAAACGCGACAAGATCGAATCCCATTGCACGTGTCCAGTCGGCTACGACTGCAAGCACGCCGTGGCGACCGTCGCCGCTTACCTTCAGATGCTGGCGGACGGGGAAACGGTTCCTATTGCCGACGTTGACGATCCGCGCTGGCGCAAACTCTCCGACAACGACGTGGAAGACGAAGATGATCTGGACGAATGGGACGACGATGATGAGAACGACGACGATGAAGACGATGAAGAGGAGGACGACGAGGAGGCGGAGTTGGAAGTGAAGCGGCCGAAGGATCGGCGGCCGCAACGGCAAACGCGCACCGACTGGGACGCCAAGATTCAGCAGCATATTCGCGGCAAGAGCCGCGAGGAACTGACCGATCAACTTCTCTCGCTCGTCGAACGCTATCCCGAATTGCGGGAGGAGTTCCGAGAACGGATCGCCCTGAGCGAAGGCGACGTGGACCGGTTGGTGGCCCAGGCGCGGCGAGAGTTGCAAGATCGGACGTCGGAGATCGGCTGGCGGAACCATTGGGACAGCGAGAGCCATACGCCCGACTACAGCCGGCTGAAGCATCGTCTGGAGCGGCTGGTCGAACTCGGCCATGCGGACGCGGTCGTGGAACTGGGGCGCGAACTCATCAAGCGGGCCATGAGTCAAGTGGAGGAATCCCACGACGAAGGCGAAACGGCGATGGAGGTGGCCGAGTGCTTGCCCGTGGTGTTCGACGCGGTCATAAAGTCGACACTCTCGGGACCGAAAAAGATACTGTTTGCCATCGACGCCTACATGGAGGACGACTAACGACGTAATCGGCGATTCGGCGGAAGCGGTTCTCGACGCCAAGTGGGCGCCCGCCGATTGGTCGGCCGTGGCCGATGAACTGACCCGGCGTCTGCAGAAAGCATCCAAGACGTCCGACGATTCTTGGGATCGCAACTACCGGCGAGACCGAATCAGCGATTGGCTGCTTACCGCCTTGGAGAACGCCGGCCGCGGCGGCGAGTTGCTCGTGGTCTATGAAGCCGAGGCGAGGGCGACGGGCAGCTACGAGCGGCTGGTCCGATACTTGATCGCCGAAAAGCGGTTTGAGGACGCCGAGCGTTGGGCCAGGGAGGGCATCGAGAAGACCCGCGAGAAGCTACCCGGCATCGCCTCGGCGCTGGCCGCCTCGTTGTGCGAGGTGTCGCGCGGCCGCCGGCAGTGGGATGTTGTCGCCGCGCACGCTGCCTGGCGGTTCTTCGAGCGGCCGCACAGATCAAGTTTTGATGAACTTGTCGCGCAGTCGGCGAAGGCCAAGTGCGGCGAGCAGGTCCGCGCCGCAGCGATCCGTTTCCTGGAAACGGGCGATCTGCCCTTTCAGTGCATCGCATCAGCAAAAGCGGGGCAGACGATTCGGGTTGACGCCGCCTGGCCGCTGCCGGTGCCCGATTATCTCGTGCCGTTGATGCGTCCAAGCAGTCGGACGACCGAACCGCGGGGACCGCACTACGACGTGCTGCTCGATATGGCCATTGCCGCGAAGAAGCCCGACGACGTGTTGCACTGGTACGACAAGCTGTCGAAGGGGCAGAAACGCGGCGGCGGCGGATGGGGATGGAACGGAGGGGGGGCAGCCGATCGCGTCGCCGCCGCGGTGGCCAAATCGCATCCCGAACGTGCCTTGGAGATCTACCGGAAGGGATTGGATGGAGCCTTGCCGCAGGCTCACGTCTCGGCCTACGAATCGGCGGCTAGAGCAGTTCCACGGTAGGTCTAGCGCATTCTGGGCGAACTCGGTAAATTGGGTTCATCTCACTCAAGGAGGTGACCCTGATGAAACCGTACGATGCGGAGTTTCGCGGCGAAGTGCTCGCCGCGTGCGATACGAACGAAGAGCGGCGCGTGATCGCGCTGCGTTTCAAAGTTTCAGAATCTTGGGTGCGGCGCATCCAGCAACAACGTCGCGAGACCGGCCAAGTGGCGCCAAAGAAGGCGGCTCCGCGTCAGCCCGCGTGGCATGCTTGGGCAGACTGGCTCGTCGCCAAGATCGCGGCTCGGCCCGACATCTATCTGCGCGAACTGCAAGCCGATTTGAAGCGGGAGCGCGGCGAAGAGGTTTGCCTGGGAACGCTTTGCGCCGCATGCCAAGCGCTCAAGCAGTCGCGAAAAAAAAGACGCTGATTGCCAGCGAACAGGATCGCCCCGATGTGGTTGAGCAGCGCGCGGCATGCGCGCTTCGCAGGAGTCGATCGATCCCGCCAAAGTCGTTTTCATCGATGAAACGTGGGCTAAATCCAACATGACCCGCACCTACGGCCGCTCGGAACTCGGCACGCGTTTGCTGGAAAAAACTCCTTGCGGACGTTGGCAGACGACGACTTTTTTGGGCGCATTGCGGGCCGAGGGATTCATCGCTCCGCTTACCGTGGAAGGCGGCATCAACGGCGAACTGTTCCGCGCCTGGGTCGAGCAACATCTGGCACCGGCCTTGAAACCTGGCGACATCGTGGTGATGGACAATCTCTCCAGCCACAAGGTGGCTGGAGTTCGCAAAGCCATCGAAGCGGCCGGTGCCGAGCTGCGCTACCTGCCCCCGTACTCGCCGGACCTGAACCCCATCGAGTTGGCGTTTTCCAAGTTCAAAAAGTTGCTCCGTGACGGAGCCGAACGGACCGTCGATAAGCTATGGAAACTCTGCGGCAGCATCCTCGACCAATTCACGGAATCCGAGTGCCGAAACTATTTTCAACACTGCGGATACCGCTACACCTAAAATGAAACCGCTCTAGATATCTGAAGAAGATGCAGCCGATCATGAAAGCCCTCGGCCGTCAATCCGATTGGGCCGCATTGCTCGCGGAAATTCAGTTGAAATACCGCAATCGTCCTCGTTTCATGGAGATTCTGGACAATCTTGAAGGCGGCACTATTCTCCAAACCCCAAAAGCCCAACGCCGAAAGCGGTGAACGGCATGAATTCCGTTCTGCAGATCATTCGGCCGGCTTGCGTTTCTCACCCAGTTCCTTCAGCCATTTCGCTCGGAGCAGGTCGCCGGGATAGCCGGGCGAGTTGGTGTTGCTGTTGTAGAGGAACATGGCCATGTCGGGCTGGCCTGAAGCCTCGTAAGCGCGGGCGAGATTGTAGCGGGCGCCGCTGGACCAGGGGCCGTTGGGATAGGCTTCGATCGTCTTCGTTTGCAGGTAGTCGATCGCCGAGCGATAACGCCCGCGCTGAAAAGCCATCAGCCCGAGCCAGTAGCTGGCGTCTTGCTTGGCCCAGAGCTTCACCTGTTTCTCGAAGTCGCTGTCGGAGGAGCGAAAGAGCGATTCGTGCGAGGGCCTGGCGGTCAAGTAACAGCCGGCGGCGCCGTCTTCGCCGTACTTGCCCTTGAAGTAGAACACGCGGCCCTTGTGCAGCGGCGCGGCGTGTATCACGACTTGCGACGGCTTCGCCTGCCGCGATTCGTCGTACTCCAGCGGATCCATCGAGGTCTTGGCGCCGCCGGCCAATCGCTCGTGGTAGACCCAATATAGCGGCAACACGTCTGTGAGCCATGCCGCCGATGCCCGCCAATCGAGCTGCGAGCGGCGCTCAAGCACCTCGAACGGCAGGAGCCACAGCCGTACGTCGGCGACATGCGCGGCCTTCCAATGTTCGGCCTGCGCGGTGGGCGAGGTGGTCAGAACCATCTTCCGCGGGCCGACCAGAGGCGATTCGATCGCTCTCATTGCTCGGGACAGATACGGCGGCGACGCCTCCAACAGCGCAACGACCCGCTTGGGATCGACCGCCTTGACGCGGTACGGATGCGACGGATCGAGATCCAGACGCCGCAGCGGCTTGGCGTCGTCGGCAACCTGGGCCAAGGTGGCCGGCCGGATCGCCAGTTGGCCGGTCTCGTCGAGCGTCACGCCGTCCGGGCCGGGGATCGGTAGCCCGAGCAGGGGATCGAACAGGTAGACTTCGCCCTCGATCAGCACGCCGACGCACCAGGGATGGAGAGCGGTTTTCAGTCTCTTGTTGGACGATGAGCTCGCTGCACCAGGCTTTGAACCGGCTTTTGAATCGGGCTTTGGACCCGGTTTTGCACTGGGCACTGAAGTGCCCAGCCCTGGCCCGCGCGGTTGGTCGAGGGCGAGAATGGCGGCGTCGATGTCGAGTTGCCGCAACAGGAGGATGAAGACCCACGCCCGCTCCGCGGCGGTGCCGCGGCCGAACAACAGCGTTTCCCAGGGCAACTGCGGAATCCTATCGAGGCGGTCGGGCTCGAGCTGGATGTTGCGAACGGTCCAATCGAACAGGTTCCGCGCCCGGTCGAGGTCGTCCACGACGTCGCCCCGCGCCGAGAGGCTGACGTCATGAAGCCATGCGGCCTCCTGCAACGCGAAGCCGTCGAACGGCGTGAACTCCATCTTGTCGAGATTCTTGACCTGCGGCAGCTCTCTGAGCGGCTTGGGAAGCGTAGCCGTCATCGGATCGAGCTTCCAATCGGCCGGCGGCTGCTGCGAGCGAACCCACTGCTGGATCTGGCCGACCATCTCGCGGAACATTTCCGGCTGCGGCCAGGCCGCCAGCAAAGGGTCGATCCGCTCGCCGGGCTTCGGCGGGTTGTCAGGGCTGAAGCGTTCGAGGATCTCGCGGCGAGAATCGGCGGACGTGTAGTTCTCCAGGTTATTGAGACTGTCGATCGCGTACAGCAGCGTATCATCGCCCTGGGCTGCCGCCGCATTGTCGATCTCCCTCGATTCCTCGCCAGTTTTCGAGCGGCGGCAACTCCAGAAACCGGCCAACAGCAGGACCAGCAAGACGGAGAGAACAATCGGCAATCGGTAGTGTTTGGTGTTCAATTCTCAGTTCCTCCGTCAAGCCGCTCGACAGTGCGGCGGATGGCCAACAGTCGCCCGAGCAGGCCGGCGAAGCGATCCAACGGAATCATGTTCGGTCCGTCGCTGGGCGAAGCGTCGGGCGTGGGATGGGTCTCGAAGAACAGGCCGTCGACGCCCAAGGCGACGGCGGCGCGGGCCAGCGGCTCGACCATCGCCCGGTTGCCGCCGGTGGCCGTGCCGAGGCCGCCGGGCTCTTGCACGCTGTGCGTGGCGTCGAAGATTACCGGCACGCCGAGCGATTGCATCTGCGGGATGGAACGCATGTCGTTGACCAGCCGCCCGTAGCCGAAGAACGTGCCGCGCTCGCCGAGCAGCACGTGCCGGCAGCCGCCGGAGGCCAGCTTGCCGACGACGTGTTTCATGTCCCAAGGGGCGAGAAATTGCCCCTTTTTGACGTGCACCGGCCGGCCGGTGGCGGCGGCCGCCAGCAGCAGATCGGTTTGCCGGGCCAAGAAGGCGGGGATTTGCACCAGATCGCACACTTCGCCCACCGCCGCGGCCTGAGCGGGCACGTGGATGTCGGTGGTCACCGGCAGCCCGGTCGATTGTTTGACCCGCCGCAAGATTTCCAGCCCGCGCTCCAACCCCGGCCCGCGGTACGCCTCGACGCTGGTGCGGTTTGCCTTGTCGAACGACGCCTTGAACACCAACGGCAGCGAGAGTTTGGCGGCGATCTGGCCGAGGCTCGCGGCGATCGACAGGGTCAGCTCTTCGCTCTCGATGACGCACGGCCCCGCAATGACCAGCAACGGCTGGCCGCGTCCGCAGCGAAGGTTTCCGATCGTAACGGGATTTTCTGGCATAAGGGGCGAAGAATTTGAGATCTGAAATGAACAAGACCGCTTCCGGTTTCGCAAACTACATGTTACCCGATCTTCAGCGGTTTTGCAGCGTGGCTGTGACGGCTTCCCTCGGCACGACAACCGTCAGCCGCCCGGGGAGCACTTCAACGTCCAGGGGGAGCCATCCGCCGGGATCGCCGTCGATCTGATACGGGACTTGGGCGTCGGAGGTGATTCGCAACCGCCGCCCGCGGCAGGCGAGCCAGTCGGCCATGCGGCGGTGCCGACGGAGCATGACGGCCGCCAAGTGCCGCCAGAAGCCGCCGTTGCAGAAGCCGCACACATCGAGTTGCCCGTCGGAGCCGTCGGCGTGGGGCGCGATGCGAAATCCGCCGCCATAGCAGGGTAAATTGAACACGAACAGCCAGCGGGCCGAGAGCGAAGCTTTGGAGTGCGGCGATTTATCGCCATTTTTTCCCTGCGGGGAGGTATGAGGCAATTCAGGCCGTCTCGCGGAAAGCGGCGATGAATCGCCGCACTCCAAAAGGCGGCGAGTGTCTCCGGCACGCTCGCCATCGTCTTCCCAGCTTGCCTGAATCTCCGGGTAGGCGTAATTCCGCAGGACTTCGCTAACCGGCCGCAAATAATTCTTGAAGCTGATGTGGCCCGCGCGATTGGCGTGCACGCGGTTGACTACCTCGGCGTCGAAGCCGCAGCCGATCATCAACAGGAAGATTCGGCCGTTCGCCCGGCCGGCGTCGAGGCGGGCGGCAACGCCCTCGACGATTGTGCGGCAGAGGAACTCGGGGTTCTTGGTCATGCGGAGGTATCGGGCCAGCAGATTCGAGTTGCCGGCGGGAAAGAGCGTCAGCGGGAGGCCCTCGTCGGTGCGATTGACCAGTTCGGCGGCGGTGCCGTCGCCGCCCACGCCGACCAGCGTCCGCAGGCAGCCCTCGGCGTGCCAGCGGTTGGCCTGCGACGCGGCGGCGGCAAGATCGGTGAAGACCTCGACCTTGTAACCGTGCTTCTGAAGCAGACTGGCCAGCCGGTCGGCGCCCGGCTGGGCGGCGATAGGTCCGGCCTTCGGATTGACCAGGATCGCCACGTGATCGGCGTCGCGGGAGAGCGTCGAAGTTGAGACGACCGGCGGCACGGGAGACCTCGTTGAAACGAAAGTCCCCTCTCCCTGTGGGAGAGGGGAGACATGGCTAATCGACCAATTCCTTCTCGATCTGTTCGAGCGTCTTGCCCTTGGTTTCGGGAAGAGCGACAAAAGTGAACACCAACCCGAACAGGCAGACCGCGGCATAGATGCCGAACGTGGAGGCGGTGCCGAGGTGTTCATTCAAGATCGGGAACGTGAAGGTCAAGATAAAGCAAGCGGTCCAGAGCGAGAAGACCGACACGGACATGGCTGCGCCGCGGATGCGATTGGGGAAGATCTCGGCGAGGATGACCCAGATGATCGGTCCCAACGACATCGCATAGCAGCCGATGGCGGCCAAAGCCAGCCACAAGACGACCATGCCGCTGTATTCCTTGTAGAAGCTGCCGCCGATGGCCGAAAGCAGCAACGTCAAGCCGCCGAAACCGATCAACATCAGCGCGCGACGGCCGATACGGTCGACGAAGTAGATGGCGACGACCGTGAACAATACGTTGACCAATCCGATCCGTACGATGTTCCACAAAGCGTCATCGACGCTCGCGCCGGCCGCACGGAATATATCTGTCGCATAGTAGAAGATGACGTTGATGCCGCACCACTGTTGCAGGACGGCCAACGTAATGCCGATTGCCATGATCTTGAACACTCGGGGATCGAGCAGATCGCTGAAATTGACTTTCTCGATTTCGCCGATCAGCGTCGCCTGAACATTGGCGACTTCGGCGTCGGCGTACTGTGCGCCGCCGACGCGAGCCAAGACGGTGCGGGCCCGCTCCGGCTTGCCGTTCTTCACCAGCCAGCGAGGACTCTCGGGCACGAAGAACAACAGCGAAAAGAAGAGGAAGGCGGGCAAGGCGGTGACGCCGAACATCCATCGCCAGCCGGCGCCGACGCTCCAAGGGGTAACGCTGTGACCGGCCACTTCGGACTCGCTCTCATGCACTGCAATCTTCTTATGAAGCCCCTCGGCCTCGCGCTTGGCATTCACTTTCTTTGCGATGGCTCGAACCGTCTCAATATCGAGAGTGCCCTGATGCTGTGCGGCGAGTTGCAGGAAATCGGCAACCAGCGACTGGCGCTGCTCGAACGGAACCTGCCACGCCAGGTCTTCGGCGACCTTTCGTGCGTCCAAGGCTTTTCCGTTTTTGACGACACGTTCGGCCACGGCTTTCTTATCGAAGGACGAGCCGACGTTGGCTACGCTCAAGTTGACCACCTGGGCCAATAAGATGCCGATGACGATGGTGAATTGGTACATCGTCACCAGCCGCCCGCGCACGGCTGCCGGGGCGACTTCGGCGATGTACATCGGCGAGAGGTTCGAGGCCAACCCGATGGCCATGCCGCCGGCGATGCGCCAGAGATTGAAGGCCCAGAACGAGTGGATCAGGCCCGTGCCGAGCGACGAGACGACGAAGATGAAGGCCGAGAGCAGCAGCAGCCGCTTGCGTCCGAACTTATCGCTAAGACTTCCGGAGACAATGGCCCCGAGTAGGCAGCCGATCAGAGCGCTGCCCATTGCCCAGCCGTCTTGCCAGGCGGTGGCAATGTCGAAGAATCGCTCGTAAAACGGCTTGGTGCCGCCGATGACGACCCAGTCGTAGCCGAACATCAGGCCGCCAAGTGCGGCGACCAGGGAGATCGCCCAGACGTAGCCCATGTTGTACTGAGTTTGCGGGTTGGCTTGGTCGTTCGGCGAGGCCATGCTGTTTTCTCCGTGCTTTGCGAGTGGTGTCCTCATGCTATCCGCTTTGCCCCCTCTTTGGCAAGTGGGAAGACCGCCGGTGATTGACCTTTGCCTCGACCGCTCCTAGAATCGCTGGGGCGCATCGGAAGGGGACGGAGGAAGTTGTCGGCAAAGTGTTTTCCATTTTGCCAAGGTCTTTCCGACAGCCTCCTCCGTCCCCCTTGCCTCGCCTTCGCCTTCCTACCGGAGCCACGATGACTTCCCGCGAACGTTTCCTGGCGGTATTGAACGGAAAGATGCCCGACCGGGTGCCCGTCACGCTCTTCATCCAAGACCAGGGGCACTTTCTCAACCAGGTCTATCCGAACGTCGATCCGCAGGACTTCGAGACGTTGCAATTGAAGGCCATCGAAATCCAACGGCAGTTCGGCGTCGACGTCTTCGTGCGGATGCTCTTTGGGTTGAACGATCCGCTGTCGATTCACATGGGCGGGCTGAACGTGTCGCAGCAGAGCGATCGTTGGGAGGTTCACACGCAGGAGTCGCGCCGGGGCACGACGACCGCGTGGCGATCGACCATCCGCACGCCCGACGGGGTGCTGACGCAGGAGTTTTCGTGGAGCGAGCTTCGCCCCGGCACGTTCGTCTACGCCTGCACGCAAAAGCCGATCAAGACGCCCGTCGATCTCGACATTGCGATCAAGCATGAGCCGCCCATGCCGGAGTCGTTTTGGAAGAATGCGAAAGATCGCGTCGCGCGGATCAAGGCAGCGTTGGGCAACGACGGAATCGTCGGCTGCTGGTCGCCGCATGGCCCGTTCAACAACTCGTCGCTCTTGATCGACCACGAGCGGCTGTACACGCTCTTCCTTACCGATTACGAGTTCTACGAAAAGCTCATGACGTTCGCCATGACGCGGATTCTCGACTACGCTCGGGCGATGGACGACGCCGGGGTGGACGTGCAGTGCGTGGGCGGGAACGTTCCGGGCGGTTTTCTTGGGAAGAAGACCTACGACCGCTACATCTTGCCGTTCGAGCGGAAGTACATCGAGTTCTTGCAGCACAACGGCACGCCGGCCATGTACCACAACTGCGGCCAGGTGATGAATCTGGTCGAATCGTACGTCGATCTCGGCGTGCGGGCGGTCGAGCCGTTCTCGCCTCCGCCGCTGGGCGACGCCGATCTTGCCCGGGTGAAGGCGATTGTCGGCGGCCGCTACGTCATCCTCAGCGGCATCGATCAGGTGAACGTGCTCCGCGGCGGCAGTATCGATCAGGTAAAACGGGCAACCGAGACAGGCCATTTTGGCCGGCAAGCCGGGCGGCGGGTTCATCCTGCAGCCGGTCGATTTTCTCGAATACGGCACGCCGATCGAGAACGTCGAGGCTTACGTGTCGACCGCGCTGCTACAGGCGGCCTATTGAACGGTTGTAGGCCATACTCGACAATGCAAGCAGCCGATTGACAAGAGCCGCCGCACGCCCTACAATCTGAGTTTTACCGTCTCCTTCCTCGGGATCGACCTCTAGCGCACGGGGAATTCCATGCCGAATGCCTTGCTCTTTGCCGCCTCGGAATCGGGACTCGAAATCCGGCTCCACATGAGCTCGGTCGACTACGTCATCGTCGCCATCTATTTTCTCATCGTGCTGGGCATCGGCTTCTACCTGAAGAAGTTTGCCGGCACCGGCGAGGACTTCTTCCTGGCCGGCCGCAAGATGACCGCCTGGATCGCCGGCCTGAGCTTCATTTCGGCCAACCTCAGCTCGCTGGAGACGATCGGCTGGTCGGCGCAGGCCTATCAGTACGGCATGTTGGCTTCTCACGCCTACTTGATCAGCGGCGCCCTGCCGATCCTGTTTCTGGCCGTGGTGATGATGCCGTTCTATTATATCTGCAAGACCCACTCCGTGCCGGGCTATCTGAAGCTCCGCTACGGCGAGTCGAGCCGCTCGATGGCCGGCATCACCTTCGCCGCGATGACCGTGCTGGTCAGCGGAACGAGCATGTTCGCCATGGCTATGATTCTCAACCTGCTGCTCGGCTGGAACATGCACCTGAGCATCATGGTCTCGTCGCTGACGGTTGCTATTTACGTGACGCTCGGCGGATTGATTTCCGCGGTGTTCAACGAGGTGGTGCAGTTCTTCCTGATCTGGCTGGGCACGCTGCTGGTGCCGATCTTGGGCCTGATTAGCTGCGGCGGCTGGGACAACATGCTGCACAAGATCCAGGAGAACGTGAAGGTGATCCATCCCGCCTTCGCCAACGCTGATTTCACGTGCCTTTGGCACAATTTGGGCACGTTCCACAACCCGATGGGCATCAATTGGTTCGGCATGTTGTTCGGCCAGGGGGTGGCCATCGGCTTCGCCTACTGGTGTACCGACTTCCTCCAGGTGCAGCGGGTAATCGTCGCCAAGGATTTGCGCTCCGCCCAAAACGGCACGATCATCGGTGCGGTGCTGAAAATGTGCGTCCCGCTGATCATCATCCTGCCGGGCCTGTTGGGGTTGGCGCTGCTGAAAAACGCGGATGGCTCGCCGATGGTGCTCGTGGCCGAAAGCGATCCCCGCGCCATGATTACCAACTATACCTTCGACAACGTGCTTCCGCTGTTGATGGGCAAGTATCTCGGGCCCGGCCTGCTGGGCCTGGGAATCACGGCGATGATCGCGGGGTTCATGTCGGGCATGGCGGGCAACATCAGCGCCTTCGCCACCGTTTGGACCTACGACGTTTATCGCCCCTTGATCGTAAAAAACGCCAGCGATCACCACTATCTGAACGTCGGCCGCTGGTGCTCGATCATCGGCGTGCTGCTGTCGATCGCCGCCGCGTATGCCGTGTTCTTCTTTCAGAACATCCTGGACTATCTCCAGGTGTTGTTGACCTTCTTCATCGTCCCGCTGTTTGCCGTCGTCATTATTGGCATGTTGTGGAAGCGGGCGACGCCGAAGGGCGGCTTCTGGGGATTTTTCCTCGGCATCATTTTTGCCATCGGCCTGTGGGGCTTCGTCCACTACTTCCCCGCCGGATACAAGCCGCAGCCGAAGAATCGTCGTCGGAGAGAACGCGGTGGTTCGCGTTGAAACGAAGGCCGTTCCGAACGCGGAAAATCCGAATGCCAAGGAAATCGTCAAAGTGGTGATCGAGAAAGGCGAATTGACCGTCACCAACGTCCCGGTTCCCAAAGACGTTGGAAAGGTCGAGGTGACTTTGCCGGCCACGGCCGCAGCACTTTACACGGCCGTCAGCGAGGACGAGGGTGAACACGTGAAAGTCGGCATCCTGGCAAAAAAGGTGAAACTAGAGGGCACGAAGGAGATCAGCAGATTCGGGCTGTCGGGCGTGCCGTTGGTGGTCGAGCCGGGCGTGAAGGTCGAGATGGAAGACATCTTCCAGCACTTCGCCCCCAAGGTGTTCAATCGCGACCACGCCGAGATCGTCGCCGGCTCTCGGAACGCCCAGCCGATGGCGGTGAACGTCTGTAGTGCCTTCTGGACACTGGTGCTTTCGATGATCGTCGCGATCGGCGTCAGCCTGTTTACCAAGCCGAAGCCGGATGCAGAACTGAAAAACGTGGTCATGGGCCTCACGCCGCGGCCCGACGAAGGGCCCTGCCCCTGGTATAAGAAGCCGATGCTCTGGGCAGCCGTGGTCTTTGCTCTAATCGTCCTGGTCAATATCATCTTCTGGTAATCTATATTATCCGTAAGGAATGAACCGAT
The DNA here is from genome assembly GCA_963719005.1 of uncultured Planctomycetia bacterium. Lineage (GTDB taxonomy): Bacteria > Planctomycetota > Planctomycetia > Pirellulales > Thermoguttaceae. The sequence goes on along the minus strand of CAVRAR010000002.1, from coordinate 75,224 downwards.
GCACGAAGAACATCAAGTGCCGATTTGGTTTTTCATCGGCGCCCTGTTGCTGATCTACGGGCTGATTATCACCGCAACCGGGATTTTCCTCTGGATCTGGCCGCCGCCCAAGCCGCAGCAGGTGGAGATGTTTTCGTTCCACGCCGACGTCTGGTGGGGTTGTCTTCTGGTGGTGATCGGTCTTTTTTACAGCATTCGCTTCAATCCGTGGCGCCGCCGCGAAACGATCTACGGCCGCGATTGACCGCGTGCTTTGTATTGGATCTCGACCATGAATTCCCGCCAACGCATCGAAGCGGCTTTGAATCACCGGCAACCGGACCGCGTCCCCTTGGACCTGGGCGCTAGCCCCGTCTCCGGCATGCAAGTCAGTTGCGTCTACAAGCTTCGCCAGGCCCTGGGGCTCGATAAGCCGGGCACGCCGGTGAAAGTCAGCGAGCCCTACCAGATGCTCGGCGAGATCGCGCCCGATCTGCAAGACGCGCTGGGGATCGACGTGGTCGGCATCAGCGGCCCGAACACGATGTTCGGCTTCCCGCTGACCGATTGGAAACCGTGGACCAGCTTCGACGGCACGCCGGTGCTGGTGCCGGGCGGATTCAATACCGTTCCCGGGCGCAACGGCGACATCCTCATGTATCCCGAGGGGGATCAATCCGTTCCGCCCAGCGGCCGGATGCCCAAGGGCGGCTTCTACTTCGACTCGATCACCCGGCAAGACCCGATCGACGACGAGAAGTTGAAGGTCGAGGACAACCTGGAGGAGTTCGGCCCGGTCTCCGACGCCACGTTGCAGCACTTCGCCAGCGAGGCCGATCGTCTGCGGCGGGAGAGCGACCGGGCGATTCTGGCGAACTTCGGCGGCTCGGCCTTCGGCGACATCGCCCTGGTGCCCGGCCCGTGGATGAAGCATCCCAAGGGCATCCGCGACGTGGCCGAGTGGTACATGAGCACCGTCAGCCGTTTCGATTACGTCTACGAAGTCTTCCGCCGCCAGTGCGAGCACGCTCTGCAAAACTTCGCCAAGTATTACGATGCGGTGGGCGATCGCATCTCGGTGGTGATGGTCACCGGCACCGACTTCGGCACGCAGAACGGACCGTTCATGGGGCCGCCCGCCTACCGGAAGCTCTTCCAGCCGTTCCATCGCCGCGTGAACGATTGGATTCACGAGCATACGCCGTGGAAGACGTTCATTCACACCTGCGGCTCGATCATGGCCCTGATGCCCGACTTGATCGACGCGGGCTTCGACGTTTTCAATCCGGTGCAGTGCTCGGCGGCGAAGATGGACCCGCGAACGCTCAAGGAAAAGTTTGGCGGCAAGGTGACGTTTTGGGGCGGCGGCGTCGATACGCAAAAGACGCTCCCCTTCGGAATGCCGGACGACATTCGCCGGCAGGTCCGCGAGCGGATCGAGATTTTCAACCCTGGCGGCGGCTTCGTGTTCAACACGATTCACAACGTGCAGGCGGGCGTGCCGGTGGAAAACCTATTGGCCATGTACGCCGCCGTGCGCGAGGCGCGATAAGCTGGAGCGTTTCTCAGCAAGGTGGGGCAGACATTCCTGGCTGCCGCGAGGAAGGGCGGCGAATCCGGCAGACAGAAATGTCTGCCCCGCCGGACATACCTACGACTCGTCGGCAATCTGGCGGCTGACGATCTGCTCGTGCGGGATGGAGACGCCCTTGAGAATCCCTTCGCAGACCAGGTTCTGGTTGACGAAGCACTGGAACTCGCAGGTCATGATGGAGCGGCGGACCTTCAACATGCGGCAGACGATGACGAAGCGATCGCCCGGCCGCACGACGCCGCGAAAGCGGACTTCTTCCAGCCCGCCGAAACCGATGACTCCCTCCATCAGCTTGTGCCGGTGGCTGTAATAGCTGGACAGTTGCGCGGCGGCCTCGCACATGATCACGCCCGGCATCAGCGGCAAGCCGGGCATGTGGCCGCGAACCCAGAATTCGTTTGCGCTCAGATCCTTGTAGCCGACGCAGATGCCGCGCACCGTGTCCTCATAGCAGATCGCCGTGAGTTGTTCCATCTCGAAGCGCTGCGGATTGCAGCGGCGGATTGCCTCCGTGTCGGCCACAACGTTGTTGAGGTCGTACTCGGAGAAATCGAGGATCAGTTCTCTCTTGGCCACGGCGATCTCCTCGGCGGCCGCTCAGGTGCGAACCAGCCGGCGCTTTGCCTTGCGGCCTTTGGCGCTGGCGGGACGTTTTCCGTGGTTGGCTTTCTTCACGGCACGGTGGGGTTTGGCCATCGCTCGGACTCCAGAAGGGTGTGATTCGGCTCGAATTTCTCAGTTTACCAGTTCGGCAGTTCGATGGGAAGGCGTGTCTTGGGCGGGTCGCCTTCCTTCCGACCGCCCGTCGCCCCCTCCGATGCAGGGAGTTATTGGGCAACTCCCGTCGTGTGCCACTGCTTGGAACAAGCAGTGCCAGGACAGCGGGCGACTCCGGCACTGTTTCTGCGAAGCAGTGGCACACCGGTTACAGCGGGTCGCCCGGCTCGAAGCGGTAGCCGATGTCGCGGATGGTGATGATGTGCCGCGGCCGCCGGGGATTGTCCTCGATCTTACCCCGCAGCGTCGTCACGCAGCGATCGACGCTACGGGCCGTGACGATCACCGACCGGCCCCAGACGGCGTTGAGGATTTCATGGCGAGTCATGGCGCGGCCCGGCCGGCCGGCGAAATGCTCCAACATGCGGAACTCCTTGGCCGTCAACGGCGTTTCGATCTCGCCGCGAAAGAACTTTCGGGCGGCGAAGTCGATGCGGCAGCGGCCGAAACAGTACGCCTCGCTCGGGCTGCTGCAACGGCGCCGCAGGAACGCCGCGGCGCGGGCCAACAACTCGCGGATGCTAAACGGCTTGGTCACGTAGTCGTCGGCGCCCAAGTCCAGGCCGCGGATGATGTCCTCCTCCTGCCCCTTCGCCGTCAGCATGATGATCGGCATGTCGAAGCCGTGTTGGCGGATCGACCGGCACACCTCGTAGCCGTTGATCTTCGGCAGCATGATGTCCAACAGGACCAGATCGGGCGACTGCCCGAGCGCGGCGTCGAGCCCCTGTCGGCCGTCCGTCGCGGCAACGACGCGGTAATCCTGAGCGCGGAAATTGTCCACCAGCCCGCGCAACAGGGTCGAGTCGTCTTCAATAATCAGCACGGTGGGCGTGGCCATGCGATGCGTCGCTCCTTGGCCCGCATTTCTGATCGTTGTGTGCTACTGCGATCGCTGTGTGCCACTGCTTGGAACAAGCAGTGCCAGGGCGGCGGGCGACGCCCGGCACTGCTTCTGCGAAGCAGTGGCACACCGTTAGTCGGTTTCGCCGCGGGGTAAGGTGATGGTGAAGGTGCTTCCTTGGCCGGGGCGGCTGCGGACGGTCACGTCGCCGCCGTGGCCCTTGACGATAAACTCTACGATGCTCAAGCCGAGGCCGCAGCCGCCGCGGCTGCGCGACAGTTCGCGATCGACCTGATAGAACCGCTCGAAGACCTTTTTGCAGGCCGCCCGCGAGAGCCCGATGCCGTTGTCGCAGACGGCGAACGAGACGCGGCCGCCGTCGCCGTAAGCCCGCAGGGCGATCTGCTTGTCAGCTTCGGTGTACTTCCAGGCGTTGTCGAGCAGATTCACGAGCGCGGTCGTCATGGCATCGGCGTCGGCGTTGACCGGGGGCAAACCGGGCTCGACTTGAGCGTCAAACCGGCAGCCGGCCTGTTGGAAACGCTCGCGGACCGCGTCGGCCGCCGACGCGACGATCGCGGCCGGCGCAATCGGGCTGAACGAAAACGCCCGCTTGTTCCGCTCCATCCGCGAAAATGTGAGAAAATTGTCGATCAGCCGGCTCAGCCGGGCGTTCTCCTTGGCGATCAACTCCAGGTATTCGCGGACTTGCTTCGGATCATTTTGTGGTGCAGCCGTCCCGGCTGCCGAAGCAGGCAAGACGGCTGCCTCGGCAGGCGAGACGCCTGCACCACAAGTCCCGCTCAGCAGCGTATCGACCAGCAGCCGGATCGACGTCAGCGGCGTTTTCAGTTCGTGCGACACCGTGGCCACCAGATCGTTTTTCAACCGAGTCAGCCGCATTTGCCGCCGGAACGTGATCGCGATCCACAGTGCCAACCCGGCCGCGATCGCCACCGCCAACAGGCCGGTCAGCATGTAAGCGGCGATTTTGCCGCGGGCGGTGGCATTGACCAGTTGTTCGTCGTTCCAGGTCAAGCCGAGTTGCCAGCCGGGCAGCCGATCGCCGGCCGGCAGGACGTGGAGGAACTTCGACATGTCGGGCGTTTGATTCGGCGGCAGGAGTTGGACGCGGGCGCCGCTTGGCAGCTTCTCTTCGGCGGCCAACTTATCGAGTTCCTGGAGGATCGTCTTATCCCGGAACAGCATCACGATACGTCCCTTGGTCGAACCAAACTGCCAGACGCCCGGCAGTCCGGCGGAGTGCAGCACGGGTTTGGCGTCGATAGGAGCGCCGGCGGCGAGAAATTCGGCCGCCAGTTCTTCGGCAGGAAGCGTGGGAAAATGAGTAGTCCCAAAGTACGGGTGCAGATGCTGCACCGCGTGCATGAGGAAGAGCCGTTGCGGTGAACGGGGCAACGGATCGAGGTAGAACCCGAGACGAAAATCGAGACTGGCATCGGTCTTATCGAGTTTCTCCCCGAGGCTCGGACTGGCGACGTCGTGGAACAGTTGCAGTGCCCGCAGCTCTGCGTCGGCGACGATCAACCGTCCGGCAGGATCGACGGCGTGCTGAAATCGTTTTTCGGCCAACGGGCCGGTCAGCACGTCAATCGCTTCGCGGTTGCGGCCTGCTTTCGCAAGACATCGGGCCTGCGCCTGATAGGCACGAGCGGCGAGGTTGATGTCGCTGGCGTTGGCCGCCAGCGCGGCAAACGCTTGTGCCGCCAGCCGGAATCGGGCGGGCTGGTCGGCGGGAGTTTTCGCGGGAGTGAACTCCAACTCGCTTGCCCGTGCCCACGCAGGGGATTCCTCGGGGGGCTCGACCGCCGAAGAAGCAACCGTCGGATAGCTTGGCTGGCCGAACTTGTTGCAACAGATGGCGCTATCGGCCAGGTGCCCGGACACCACAGTGGCGAAACACAATTGTGGCTGCAATTCTGTAGCCAGGCGATCGAGTTTTGCCGCTTTCGCCCGCCAATGACCGTCCAAGTCCTTCTGCAGGCGACAGAGTTGCTCACGGCAGGCGTCGGCGAGCACCTGGCGGACAGCAAGGCGCTCGTTGTCGATGGCCTTGCTCATCATCCACAGCAGGCAGGCCGTGGGGAGCAGGACCACCGCCAACAGCAGCAGCAACAGGGGCCACCAGCGCGGATCGCGGCCCCGGTAGGTCGCTCGTTCGTGTTTCGCGGCGAACACTACTTGACCTCAAAGCTTTCGAGCACGGGACGGATCGCCTTTTTCATGTGATCGAGGCCGTCGCGCGGACAGTTCACGGTGATACTCGCGGCCGTCGTTTTGCCGAAAACGCAGACGACGTACAGTGCCATCGACCGACCGTCGGTGCCGACGAAATCGGCCACGTAACTGGCGGCGGGCTGGCCGGATAGGGTCATCGACTGCCACGAATCGGCGCGGACCTTCAGATCCTTCAGTTGCTTGGCCATGTCGGACAACCCTTGCTCCGCCGAAGCCCGGAGAGACTTTTTTGGCTCCGCCGAGAGTTTTTCCAGTTTTATGTTCATTTCCGCCGAGAGTTTCTCCAGCGTTATCGTCGCGATTTGAATTTCCCAATCCACGTCGGGCGTGAGCAGGGTCAGACCGGGCTCATTTTTGTAGAGGCCGGCCCCCTTGTGGTAGACGTACCAGCCGGACGGCAACGAAAGGGCAATCGCGGCGTCGGAATACTTCCTGGTTTTGCCGGGCACTAGACGCTCGACCTTCACAAGCGGCATCACCACGCCGTTGGCATTGATCTTGACCGGATAGTGGTGCTCATCGTTGGAGAACCAGAACGTTTGGTTGACCGGCGTCGGAAGCAGCACCTTGAAGCAATTGAACTTGCCGGCAGGAACCTCCACCCGTTCTTTCCCCTGTACGTCAAAGCCGATGCTGATCGCCGTTCCTCCGAAGGACGTAAAGATCGGCACGTGTGTCTTGTACTCCTCGGCCATCGGCAAGCAGCGGAAGACGAACAAGCCCTCTTCGTTGTCGTAGGGGGCAGGCGAAACGTCGAGCGTGTTGGGTTGTCTCCTTGCCAGCGGCGACGGTTTTCACAGTCACTTTCTCGCCTTCGTAACGGCATATCTTTTCGCCGGCGCCGGCGATCGTCCAGTAGCTATTGATCGGCCTCAGCGTGTCGAAGTCGGCATCGACGCGGCTGGCGACCTGCCGGCTGGCGGCAAGGGTCCGCGAGCGAAATCGCCATATCTTCTTGCCGTCGACCTTGGCCGCCTCGACCGCATAGATGATCGTACCGATTTCCAGTCCGCCGCCCAACTGGATGTGATAGTGGAGCGCTTCGCCTTCGCCCCACATCGGCGGGCGGAGCTTGAGGCGCGGCGCGGCAGGCAAGTGTTTTCTCGCGGCCGCCACCAATTCCTTCTGATCGGGGAATTGCCGCACCACCTTCTCCAGCGCGGCGATGCCCTGTTCCTTCTTCCCCTGCTTCAACAGGCAGAGTCCGAGCCGATACTGGGCCTTGGCGGCGACGGCCTCGGTCTTCTTGGCCTCTGCGACCGCCTGCCGGTAGAGCTTGGCGGCGGCGTCGAGGTCGCCGACCGTCTCTTCGGTATAGATGGCCTTTTCCAGCAGGGCCGAGGCGGACTCGGCGGCGCTGGCGGCGGCGGAAAATGCCGCAACCGCGGCCAATGCGACAGCGATAACAGCGGAAGCGAGCATTTTGCGGCACATGATTCGATCTCCCAGGGTTTGTTGTACTCCGCGGGGAGCGACGTGTCACCCCCGCCTGCTGCCCTGAATTGTGCCGCGGCGGTGTTACCGAAATGTTACCTCTTCGTCCCGAGTATGTCCTGATTTCTTGTCGGAGCCCGCATTTCTCACCATAGGAGGAGATTGGCCATCAGTGTGCCACTGCTTCGCAGAAGCAGTGCGGAGCGTAACCTGCCGCCCCGGCACTGCTTGTTCCAAGCAGTGGCACACGGCGACGAAAAATGCGGGTCAGATATGATACATCTGCTCGCCCTGCTCCTTCGCGCGTTCCAGCAGATCGGCCAGCGAGATGCCGTCGAGCATCTTGAACTGCATGGCGGAGACCTCTTTCCAGGCCTGCATCAGGACTTTCACGGCGGGCGAGTCGGGCGAGGCGGCGCTCTTCGGGCGCTTCTTCGTCCAACAGGCCGTCGATCACTTCCATGATGCGGCCCAGCGAGACTTCGTCGGGGGGATTGAGGAGCCGGTAGCCGCCGGCAGCCCCCCGAACGCTGGTAACGAGCCCCGCCCCTTTCAACTGCAACAGGATCTGCACGAGAAACCGCGGGGGCACGCCGTGGCGTTCGGCGATCTCCCGGATCCGAACCGGTTCGGCCGAGCCATATTGCGATGCCAGTTCCAGCATGGCGATGCATGCGTATTCTGTCTTGGCAGAGATTCTCATGGCAATCTCTCCTTCCCCCGCCGATGAATTGTACGCAAGTTGGTGAACAATGTCCAGAATGGAGAGGCCGGCACGTTGGCAGCGACTCCTTCGGGCGGAAAGGCCGGCTAAAGCCAGCCCTACAGACTGATGCCCCCGAGCCCTCTGCGGTACTTGACCGCCGCCCCCTTTGCTGACACGATAGCGGTTTGTCGTACTCGTTTTGACGCCGTTTGACTGGTTCTGAGAGAAATAGACATCGGAGGCAAGAAATGGCTGAGAAGGCGTATCTGGCGGTGGACATCGGGGCCTCCAGCGGACGGCACGTCCTGGGGCTCTTCGACGGTGGGCAACTGCGGCTCGAAGAGGTCTATCGTTTCGAGAACGGCGGCGTCGAAGCCGCCGGCCGTTTGCAGTGGGATTTGCTGGGCCAATGGTCGCATATCCGCCAGGGCTTGCGGGCGGCGGCCGCCAAGTGCGGCGACCGCGTCACCAGCGTCGGCGTCGACACCTGGGGCGTCGACTTTGGACTGTTGGGACGCGGCGACGAGTTGCTCGGCAATCCCTACTGTTACCGCGACAGCCGCACCAACGACACGATGCCCAAGGCGTTCGGCATCGTCAGCCGCGAGGAGATCTTCCGCCATACCGGCCTGCAATTCATGCAGTTCAATACGCTGTTCCAACTGCTGGCGATGAAACTTTCCGGCTCGCCGCTGTTGGACATCGCCGAATCGCTGCTGATGATGCCCGATCTGTTCCACTGGCTGCTGACCGGCGTGAAGAGCAACGAAATGACCGACGCCAGCACGAGCCAGTGCTACGATCCCGTCAAGGGCGACTGGGCGACGGAGTTGCTCGGCAAGTTTTCGCTGCCGGCGCGGATTCTCGGCCCGATCACGCAGCCGGGCACCACGCTGGGACCGCTGCGGGCGAGCGTGGCGGCCGAGTGCGGTTTGTCGTCGGCCAAGGTGGTGCTGCCCGGCACGCACGATACGGCCAGCGCGGTGATGGCGGTTCCGGCCCACAGCCAGCCCGGCGTGCGGCCCGATTGGTGCTACGTCAGCCTCGGCACCTGGGCTCTGCTGGGCATCGAGTCGCCACGGCCGGTCATCAACGATACCGTGTTGAAGTTGAACTTCACCAACGAAGGCGGCATCGGCGGCACGACGCGGTTGCTGAAGAACATCACCGGGCTGTGGCTGGTGCAGGAATGCCGCCGCGTGTGGAATCATGCCGGCGTGAATCTCGATTGGGAGGCGCTCAACCAGCTCAGCGCCGCCGCGGCGCCGCTGCGATCGTTCATCAATCCCGACGCCGCCGAGTTCGGCGCCCCCGGCGACATGCCCGAGGCGATTCGGGCCTTCTGCCGCAAGACCGGTCAGGCCGTGCCGGACGACAAGGGGGCGGTGGTGCGATGCGCCTTGGAGAGCATCGCCATGAAGTTCCGCCAGGTGTTGCAGATGTGCGAGGAGCTAAGCGGCGGGCGGATCGAGACGATCCACATCGTCGGCGGCGGCACGAAGAACCGCCAGCTTTGCCAGTTCGCCGCCGACTCCTGCGGACGGCGCGTGGTGACCGGTCCGGTCGAGGCCACGGCCATCGGCAACCTGATGATGCAGGCGGTGGCCGCCGGCGACGTCGCCTCGATCGCCGAAGCCCGCGAAGTGATCCGCCGCAGTTTCCCGGTCGAGGAATTCGAGCCGCAGAACACGGCGGCGTGGGACGAGGCGTATCCGCGGTCCTTGAAAGTGGTGGCGTGAAGTCTTCGGTTACATCTGCAAACATCTCGCCGATAAAGATATTTGCACACCGGAATCGTTAGAACGGTCTGTTGGGAAAACGGGATGAAAAAGCCATCCAAACCCAAGTCTCGGGCACTCCTGTCGCGAGCGTCGCGGCCTAGTCGGCCGCCGGCAGATCGGCTGTTGGCCGATGTCCGAGAATTGATCGAGGCGGCTCGGCAACATGTGGCTCAGACGGTGAACTCGACCCTGGTCACATTGTACTGGCATGTCGGACGGCGAATCCAGCAGGACGTTTTGGAAGCTGGCCGAGCGGCCTACGGGGAGCAAATTGTGAACTCACTGAGTACACAATTGACTGCCGAATATGGTCGTGGATTCGACCGTCGCAACCTCTTCTATATGATCCGATTTGCCGAAGCCTTTCCCGAAGAACAAATTGTGAACGCACTGCGTTCACAATTGTCTTGGACGCACTTTCGGGAGCTAATCGCCTTCGACGATCCCTTGAAACGCGACTTCTACGCCGAAATGTGCCGCATCGAACGCTGGAGCACGCGAACACTGCGGCAGAAGATCGACCGGATGCTTTTTGAGTGGACCGCCATCAGCAAAAAGCCGGAGGACGTGATCCAGTGCGATCTGAAGGCGCTTCGCGAAGAAGACCGCCTGACGCCCGACTTGGTCTTTCGCGATCCCTATTTCCTCGATTTTCTCGGACTGACGAGCTCTCACAACGAACGCGACGTGGAACGGGCGATCTTGCGAGAACTCGAGGCGTTCATTCTCGAACTCGGCTCGGATTTTGCTTTTGTCGCCGGACAGAAACGGATCGCGGTGGACCATGAGGACTACTACCTCGACCTTCTCTTTTACCATCGGCGGTTAAGGCGGCTGGTGGCCATCGACTTGAAGCTCGGGCGATTTCAGGCTGCCGACAAGGGGCAGATGGAGCTCTATCTGCGCTGGCTGCAAGAGTACGAAGCCCGTCCCGACGAAGAGCCGCCAATTGGATTGATTCTCTGCGCCGACAAGTCGGCGGAACACGTCCGGCTATTGCGGTTGGAGGCGGCCGGCATTCGCGTGGCGCAATATCTAACCGAGTTGCCGCCCCGTAAACTTCTGGAGCGGAAGCTGCACGACGCCATCCGGCGGGCGCGAGCGCAACTGGCTCGACAAGCGGAATTGTCGCGCGACGCGCCGCGACTTGAGCCGCCATCGCAAAACGCCAAACGGCGAAAACGGTAAACGGCAGCCAAACAGCACAATTCTCAATAGGAAAGGACACATCGTGCGACTGAAAACCATCCCCATCTTCTTGGCGTTCTTTCTCATGGGCCTTGCCGACGCGATGGGGCCCCAATCGGACAAGGTGAAAGCGTTCTATCACATCAGTAACGTGCAATCGACGTTGTTGTCGTTTGCGGTCTTCATCGCTTTTGCCGTCTTCAGTGTGCCCGGCGGCCTTCTTGCAGCACGAATCGGCAAGAAGAATCTGTTGTTGCTCGGTTTGGGAGTCAACGCGGTTTCGCTGGTGATCCCGTCGGTGATGGTGCCCAATTTCTGGGTTCTCTTGGGCTGCATTTTCCTGTTGGGCGTGGGGACAACCTTCCTGCAAGTCTCCGGCAATCCGATCATGCGCGACGTCAGTCCCGCGGGCAAGTACAGCCGCAATCTCGCATTTGCCCAGGGCATCAAGGGCATCGGCAGCAGCGCCGCCACCCGCCTCTTGACTGCCATTGCCGCTATCGCCTTCTTCCACGAGATGGGCTGGCGCGCCGGCTTCCCGTTCTTCTGTGCTTTGATGGCGCTGGCGTTCGTGTCGGTCCTGTCTCTGAAGGTCGAGGAATCCAAAGCGGATGTCCCACCGAGTATCGGATCCAGCGTCAGCCTGTTGAAGGAGCCGATTTTCTGTCTCGCCGTGCTAGGCATCTTCCTCTATGTCGGCGCCGAAGTCTGCATGGGACGATTCCTGTCACCCGTGCTACAGAGTTTTGGCTTGAATGAGGACGACGCCAACAAGTACGGCCCGACGGCCTTCTACTTGCTGCTGGCGATCGGCCGCATCCTCGGTGGCACCGTGCTGATGATCATGACCCCGCGCACCTGCTTCCGCCTTTCGGCCCTGCTGGGACTGTTGGGCGCCGCCGCACTCATGGTCGGCTCGCAACACCTGGCCTACGTGGGCATCATCGCCGCGGGACTCGGTTTCGCCAACATTTGGCCTATGCTCTTCTCGATCACCGTCGAAGAGAAGCCGGAATGTGCGAACGAATTGTCCGGGCTGATGTGCATGGCCATCTCCGGCGGAGCGATCGTGCCGTTGGTGATGGGAGGACTGATGGACGTTGGGCTTAAGGCAATGGCCTTCGTCGTTCCTGCCGCCTGTTTCGCCTACCTGCTGGCGATTTCGCTCCGCGGCGGCCGTGTAGCGCCCGCAAAATAACAAGACGCCAAGGAAACACACCATGCAACTCAACGCCGATTCACGGATCGTGATGACATTGGACGCCGGCGGCACGAACCTCCGGTTCTCCGCCATGCGCGGCAACCAGGTTTTGTTCGAGCCGATCCATTTTCCCACCGAGGCCGACAATCTGACCCGCTGTTTGGCCAATATCGTCGAGGGCTTCACGCAGGTTCGCGCCCGCTGCCCCGCGCCGCCGGTGGCGATCAGCTTCGCGTTTCCCGGCCCGGTCGATTATCCGGCGGGCATCGTCGGCGACCTGGGCAACCTGCCCGGCTTCCGCGGCGGAGTCGCCTTGGGGCCGATGCTCGAAGAGCGTTTGGGGCTTCCCACCTTCTTAAACAACGACGGCGATCTGTTCACCTACGGCGAGGCGATCTGCGGCTTCCTCCCGTACGTCAACGAGCGTCTCAAGACCGCCGGCAGCGCGAAACAGTACAAGAACCTGTTTGGAATCACGCTCGGCACGGGCTTCGGGGCCGGAATCGCGCGCGGCGGAGAACTCTTCATCGGCGACAACGCCGCCGCCGCTGAAATCTGGGTGTCGCGCGGCAAGCTGCATAACCGTTGCTTCGTGGAAGAAGACGTCAGCATCCGCGCCGTGCAGCGGGTTTACGCGGAACACTCGAAGGTGAAGCACGCCGAAACGCCCACGCCCAAGGACATTTACGATTTCGCCACCGGCAAGGGAAACGGCGACCGGCAGGCGGCGATTGCGGCCTTCAACACGCTGGGGGAAGCGATCGGTGACGCCCTGGCCAACGCCATAACGCTGATCGACGGGCTGGTCGTGATCGGCGGCGGGCTCTCGGCCGCCGCTCCGTTGTTCATGCCGCGCTTGGTCGCCGAAATGAACGGCACGATCGAAACGCTGGACGGCCGGCAGATTCCACGTATGGAGTTGAAGGCGTTCAATCTGGAAGACGAATCCGTGTTCGACGCCTTCGCCCGCGGCGAGGCCCGCCGCATCACCGTCCCCGGCAGCAGTCGGCAATTGACCTACGATCCGCTGAAGAGGATCGGCGTCGGGCTCTCGCGTCTGGGCACGAGCGAGGCAGTGGCCGTCGGCGCCTATGCCTTCGCGCTGCATCAATTGGACCATCAAAGTTAGGCGCGTGAAGAAGCAGTTGCGTCTAGCTTCTGAATGTCAGAGAATGGCACATGAGAGGAACGCTAATCTTCGCTAATCTCCACTAATAGCCGTAATCAGTGTTTATTAGCGGAGATTAGTGTTCCCATCAGCGGAGCAGTTTGTTCGGAGGTGTCTTTTTCCTTTTCCTTGTTGGTTAGTGCATCCAAGTATCGGAGATTCAATAATGACTCGAACAATCAACATTGTTCTGGCGGCGGTTTGCGGAATTTTGGCGGCCGAACTGGGCAGCTTGGTTTGTCTTGGCGGCGAGCCGGGGCCGCTGGAGAGCGTTCGGCCGATGGTCGGCACGGCCGAGCATGGGCATACGTATCCCGGCGCCACGGTCCCCTTCGGCATGGTGCAGCTTAGCCCCGACACGCGATTGGAGTCGTGGGACGGCTGCTCGGCCTACCATTACAGCGATTCGGCGATTCTCGGCTTCAGCCACACGCATCTGAGCGGCACCGGCTGTTCCGATCTGGGCGATATCCGCTTTTGCCCCTTAAGCGGCAAGATTCCGAAGATGGAAAAGGATGGCTATCACTGCAAATTCTCGCATAAGGATGAGGTTGCGCGGCCGGGCTACTACGCCGTCATGCTGCAAGACCCGAAGATCGGCGTCGAGCTGACCGCCACGCCGCACGCCGGGTTCCATAAGTACGTATTTCCCGCCGGCAACGTCGCCCGGCTGTTTCTCGATCTTGGCCGGGGATGCCAGGATGAGCCGATCGAGAGCGCCGTCAATGTCAGGACGAACACCGTGGTTACGGGTTATCGCCGCAGCAAGGGCTGGTCGTACGATCACACCTACTTCTTCGTCGCCCAGTTTTCGCGGCCGTTCGACGCCTGGACGATCGACGTGGACGGCAAGCCGCCGGCGGCCGGTGCTCGCAAAGCCAAGGGCGTTCGGGTGCAGGCCCGCTTCGATTTCAACGATCCCACCCAGCCGGTGCTCGTGAAGGTCGGCCTTTCCGCCGTCAGCGTTGCAGGAGCCAGGAAAAACCTGACCGCCGAGATTCCCGCTTGGGATTTCGATGGAACGGTTGCGGCCGCGGCGAAGAGTTGGAGTGACGTGCTCGGCAAAATCGAGATCGAGGCGAGCGATCCCGCCACGCGAGAGACTTTCTACACGAACCTCTACCACTCCTGCATCGCGCCGACGTTGTTCAACGACGCCGACGGCACGTACTTCGGGCTCGACCACAAGGCCCACAAGGCCGAGGGCTTCCAGAACTATTGCACCTTCTCGCTCTGGGACACCTTCCGCGCCGAGCATCCGCTGTTGACGATCATCCAGCCGCAGCGGATCGACGACTTCGTCGGCACGATGCTGGCCCACTATCGCCAGTTCAACCAGCACGCTCTGCCCGTCTGGTCGCTGGCAGGCAACGAGACCTGGTGCATGATCGGCAACCACGCGATTCCGGTGATTGTCGATGCCTACTCGAAGGGATTCCGCCGCTACGACGCCGAGGCCGCGTACCAGGCGATGCGCGACAGCGTCATGCAGGATCGCAATTTTCAGAACGAATACCGCCAATACGGTTACGTTCCCACGCATAAGACCGAAGGCAAGCAATCGGTGTCGCGGACGCTGGAATACGCCTACGACGATTGGTGCGTCGGGCAGATGGCCGCGCAACTCGGCAAGAAGGACGATGCCGCCTTGTTCGCCAAGCGTGCGCAGAATTATCGGAACGTTTTTGACACCTCGATCGGATTCGTGCGCGGCAAGTACGCCGACGGAACGTGGCGAGAGAAGTTCGACCCGCGCGAGCTGGTTTGGCCCGACTACACCGAGGCCACCTCGTGGAATTACACCTGGTTCGTGCCGCAGGACGTTCCCGGCTTGATTTCTTTGATTGGCGGCGACGCCAAGTGCATCGCCAAGCTCGACAAGATGTTCGCCGAGAATTCCGGCCTGCTGGCGAACATCCCGGACCTCACCGGTCTGATCGGCCAGTACGTACACGGCAACGAGCCCTGCCACCACGTCGCCTATCTCTACAACTACGCCGGCGCGCCGTGGAAAACGCAAGCCCGCGTCCGCGAGATCATGACGAAGCTGTACAACAACACGCCGAGCGGCTGCTGCGGCAACGACGACTGCGGGCAAATGTCGGCGTGGTACGTCTTAAGCGCCCTGGGCTTCTATTCCGTCAATCCGGCGTCGGGGGTCTACGTCTTGGGCAGCCCGGTGGTCGATAAGGCGACGATCCATCTCGATGCGAAGTATCAGAAGGGCGAGCAGTTCACGATCGTCGCCGAGAACAACTCGCCGACGAACGTCTACATCCAATCGGCCACGCTGAACGGCAAGCCGCTGGAACGATCGTGGATCAGCCACGCCGATCTGGTCGCCGGCGGCAAATTGGTATTGAAGATGGGCCCGAAGCCCAATCCCGAATGGGGAAAACGGCCGGAAGATCGCCCGCCGGCGACGAGCTTCGGCGAGTAGTGCCGCCTGAATTCGCCTTTCCTTGGGTTCTTCCCCGCAGCGAAGAAGCACGGTGGGGGGTGGTTGACGCAGCGGTTTCCCGTTATCATGGTTTCGTGTTCAGCATTGGCAAGCGCTATGCCTCGTCGATCCCACGATCTGTTGAAGCTCCGGAACCACAGGGAAGTACGAGCAGTACTGGTCCAGTTTGCTCGTGGAGCGGACCTTTCGTGGTTCGACGAGGAAGTTGTCGGGGTTTGTAGACGATGGTATCGGCTTGCGCAACAGCACCTGCGGGTCGCACGACGGTGTTCCACTAGCAGCCGGGAGTGGCGAGCGACTGTCTCCAGAGCGTATTACGCCGCCTACAACGCGTCCAAGTGTGTTCGGTATTATGTGCAGGGGTACGTCGATGCCGATGTGGATGACCACAAGAAGGTCGGCGACCTTCCGGATGATTTTCCAAACCGTGGAGTGTGGTCACCATTTGTCGTCGAGTTACGTCGCGACAGGAATCTAGCCGACTACGACCCGTGGCAGCACACGAAGGGATCACTTAGCTATTTTCCTATGGATGCGCTAACGAAGACAGATCAGTTTATCAGACAGTGCCGCGACTATTTGCGCGGACGAGGTGTTCGGCTATGAAAGCGACTAGACATGTTGAGTCCGAGATTGAAGGCATCAAGGCAGGATTCCTGAAGCTGACGGGGCTGAGCGGCGTTGAGGTTGTGCGTGAACCGGCGGGGCCTGACGTGTTCCTCCGGTTCGTTGTTGGTCGAGACGCGCCAATGTACCGAAAGGCGCTGGAGCAGATTGACCTGACCCTTCCTTCAGAGAGTCCTTTCCATGGTGCGCTTAGCCTGCGCGTCGAAAAGCCTGACAATCTCATCGCATCGCGCGAGGTCGAGCTTCTAAGATCAATCATCTCGCGGTCGTTGCGCGTAACGACCGACGCCGCGGAAAGCGGACTGACAGTCGAGTTCGTCCCATTTCGGGGAGGAGAGGATCAGAGGGCAATACAGGCGTTTAACCACGCCATCCTTGGCAGGCGCGGTGTCGGGAAGTCGAGCCTGATACTGATGGTTTATCGTCGCGTTCTCTCGGACGGAAACCTGCCGGTCTGGATCGATCTTCAGGCTTATAGGGGGCGTACGGACCAGCTCGCGATTTTGAACGTGACCAACGAGTTGCTGGAGGAGCTGGTGCGATCGGCGCAACAACATATCACCGATTCAGATGTTGCTGCCGTCCAGAGTGCAATCGAGGTTCTCCAGCAGCATTCCCGTGGTTTATCATCAGGCAGCGTCGCAACGGCGGTGCAAATGTGTCTCCCAGCGGTGAGGGCGAATATTCGCACGTTTACGCGTTCGCTCAAGAAGCGTATTTTTGTCTTCCTCGATGACGCGCATGTCGTGGGAAGCTCTCTGCAGCCGCAGTTATTCGACTTTCTTCACTCTGTCTTCAAGGGAACCGGAGGCTGGCTGAAGATCGCCGGTGTTAAGAACTTGACGCGACTCTATGACGCCTCCTCGCGCGTGGGTCTCCAGTCACCGAATGATGTACAGATCGTTTCTCTTGATCTCACGCTTGTTGACCCAGGTTCCGCGCGGGACCACCTGCTGAGCATTGTGCAGAGGTTTCTCGCAATATGCGGCATCGACCGGAGCAACCAGGTTATTGCCGATCGAGCGATTGATCGCCTCGTTTGGTGTTCGGCTGGTGTTCCTCGTGATTTTCTGTCCCTCTTTGAGCGATCGATAGGCTTCGCGCTCCAACATCGTCGCAAGAAAGTGGGCGTGGAGGAAGTTAACCTGGCTGTCGGCGAGTTTGGCCAGGACAAAATGGCCGAGCTCGAGCAGGATACGACGGATGAGGGCACGTCGCTGCAGCGTTCTCTCGAACGTCTCCAGCATGCCGCCTTGGACGAGAATAAGTCGAACTCGTTCCTCATACGGCAAGAGATCAGTCACCCCGGCTATACAGCAATTCAGAAACTGATGGACCTGCGTCTGGTTCATCTTATTCATCCGAGCATTACGCCAAGTTCGGCAGGTGAGAAGTTTGAGGCGTACCTCCTAGACTACTCGTTTTACACGGGCGTGAGGCGGCGACACGGCCTGAAGGAGTTGAAAATTAATGTTGACGCCCCACCGAGGTACGGAGATCTCAGAAAGTTGCCGCGAATTGACTTGGACGAGATAGCGGGCACAGAAGGGAGATGAGGCGGCTCGCGGATGATCCAGGAACCGGTGTGGTCGTACCGAAAGACGGTCGCTCTGGCATCGCCTATGAATCGACCGTCGAATTGTCTCCGCACTGCGGAGACAATATGCGTTACGTTGCTTTCGTTACGGCTTTACGAGAGAAATAAACGTCGAATTCTCGGGAGCATAGCATGATTCGCGTCGGCATTGCGGGCATCGGGTTCATGGGGATGACCCATTACCTGGCCTATCGGAGGATCCGTGGCGTGAAGGTCGCGGCACTGTGCGAACAGGACGGCAAACGACTGGGCGGCGATTGGCGGTCGATCAAGGGCAACTTCGGGCCGGCGGGCGAAATGATGGACCTCAGCGGCATCGCGCGGTACTCCGATCTCGATGAGATGCTCGCCGATCCGACGCTCGACCTGATCGACTGCTGCCTGCCGCCTTCGTGGCACGCGAAAACGACCGTCGCCGCGCTCGAGACGGGCAAACACGTCTTCTGCGAGAAGCCGATCGCCCTGCGGCCGGCCGACGCCACGCGCATGGTCGATGCGGCCCGTCGGGCGGGCAAGCTGCTGCTGATCGGCCACGTATTGCCCTTCTTCCCCGAGTACAAGTTCGCCTACGAGGCCATCACCGGCGGCAAGTATGGCCGGCTGCTCGGCGGTCATTTCAAGCGGGTCATCTCCGATCCCGCTTGGCTGCCCGATTTCTACAATCCGGCGAAGGTCGGCGGGCCGATGCTCGACCTGCACGTTCACGACGCGCATTTCATCCGCCTGCTGTTCGGAATGCCGAAGGCCGTGCAGACGGTCGGCACGATGCGCGGCGAGGTGGCCGAGCGGTTCAGCACGCAGTTCCTCTACGATCCGCCGAAGATGGTCACGGCCACAAGCGGCGTGATCGATCAGCAGGGCCGCCCCTTCACGCACGCCTACGAGATTTATCTCGAACGGGCCACGCTCTTCTTCGACTACATGGCCCTGCCCGCCGTCGGCGATGCGGCCGTTCCGGTCACGGTGCTCTTGGAAAACGGCAAGGTGTTGCGGCCGAAGCTAAGCGGCGGCGGCCCGACCGATGCGTTTTTCGCCGAATTGAGCGAAGTGGTGCGCGCCGTCCGCACCAACACCCCCTCGCCGTTGTTGGCCGGCGAACTGGCTCGCGACGCCGTCGTTCTCTGCCAGAAGCAGACCGAGTCGATCGTCAAGGGCCGGGCAGCGAAGGTGTAGTCCGCATTTCTTGCCGTCCGGGGAGAATGACCGACAGTGTGCCACTGCTTGGAACAAGCAGTGCTGAGCGGTAACGCACTGCCCTGGCACTGCTTGTTCCAAGCAGTGGCACACTGTTGGGGAGAAATGCTGGGTAGCTACGTGGCACGGGCAAGATGCCCATGCTACTATCAGCGCGATTTCAGTCCCGGCACCTCGGTGGTGGTCGGGGTCAGCGACGTCACGTCGTGAACGAGGGTCTTCTCCTGACCGACGAAGTAGCTGTGGAAATCGGCCACTTCGAGGTTGAAGGTTTTTTCGGTCGGTCCCGGTTTCACGGCGGCAGCTTCCACCGTGCCCGTCAGGGCGTGCAAGAACGCGGGCGGATCGAGCCGACGGGCGTGCACCCAGCCGCGGCCGGGCGCCCAGAACGGATGCCCGCCCGTGCAGCGTAACA
Source organism: uncultured Planctomycetia bacterium (assembly GCA_963719005.1). Lineage (GTDB taxonomy): Bacteria > Planctomycetota > Planctomycetia > Pirellulales > Thermoguttaceae. The sequence continues at coordinate 55,999 of CAVRAR010000002.1, read as the reverse complement.
CGTCCTTGCCCACCGTCACCGTGACCAGGGCAAGCGGCGGGCGCACGGCAGCGCGAAGCACCGGCTTGTACGCCAGTTGGCCGGTTTCCACGTTCTGCGACAGCACGAGGTCGCCCACCGAGATGCGTTCGACCGGCTTCGGCCCTTCGAGCGTCCAGACGGTGGTCCCCGCCGCGAAGCACTCGCCGAACCGCCTGGGCATGCCCGGCAGAGGCGTGGGGGGAACGCTGACCATCATCGGCGGCGTGTACTTGGGCTCGACTGTCTGCTGCACCACTTTCGGTTCACGGTAGGTGTCGTTGTAGCGATCCCACCAATCCCACCAGGCCTTCGGCGAAGTGCCGAGTTGTTCGCCGCTCACGGCGCTAAGAACCTCGGCAATCGGCCGGTTGAATTCCATCGATCGCGAATTCTCTGTCTGCAATTGAGACTGCTCCCATGACTTCAAGCCGTTGGAGCGTACCATCATCTCGGAGATCATCTGCACCATTGCCGGATCGCCCCGCAGCGCGAAGGGCGTGTCGAAGGCCCTTTCTACGCGGGCCGACGGAGTTTCGCGGCTGAAGACTTGCCGTTGCACGAGCCGGTCGGCGGTCGCGGGAGTCGCCCCACTCTGCCTCGGAGCGCCGCGTCGCGTCGAGCGGCTGTCGTCGTAATAGACTTCGTCGCGAAACTCGACCGGCGCGATCATGGCGGCCAGCATGGCGGGAACGAACTCGACCAGCGGCCGCGACTTCAGTTGCGTCGTCGCCCGTTGGCGGGAATCGATCCACGGCGAGAACGCGGCCAGCCGGGCCAGCGACAATGACGCTTCCTGGCCGGGGATTTTGCCGATCGCGTTGACGGCCGAGGTGGCCGCCGTTTCGCCGGACGAAGCCAGCACGATTTCCAATGCCGGGATCGCCGCGGGATCGCCGATCGCCAACAACTGCCGCCGGGCCGACTCGCGTTGCTCCCCGTCGGAGGCCGACATCGCCTGCCGAAGCTTCAATACCTTCGGCCGCCATTGGGCAAGGTCGCTGCGAACCTGCTTCTGACGGTCGCGAACCTGCTCGATCTCCTCGCCTGTGCGCCACTGGCCGCCGACCCGCTTGTAGCCCAGCCGCTTCCAGGCCGCGGCATTGTTCGGATCGAGCTCGACGACGCGGGAGAAGTGTGCGCGGGCTTGATCCTTGAGCCGACGCGCCGCACACCAATCGGCCAGTCGCAACTGGTCGCGCGCGGTGGCGGCATACTGCGATCTGATCCGCAGATATTCCTGGTAGTTCTTGTCGCCGATCATGGCGGCCGGGGCCTTGTCAACGGTGGTCCAGCGACCGCCGATTTGCACTTCGCCGGCCAGCCAATGGGCCGCCGGATTGTCGGGCGCGCTCCGCAGGGCCTGCCGCACCCAATAATCGTGGTCTTCGTTGCGGCCGTCAAGCTCGGCGGACCGCGCCTCGTCGATCATCTCCCGAGAAGAGAGCGATGGCGGGCCGCTTGAAGCAGCCCAGACAGATTTCCCCCATGTCGAAAAAACAACAAGAGTAAGTGCCGAGGCCAGCAGGGCCATCGACGACGATAGCGCGAGCGCTGTTCCGAAACGTCGCATCTTCTCGCCTCTTCAGGGAAGGGGTGCTCCTTGCCCACCAGCTTTGTAACAGTATCGTCGCTTTACGTCAATACACCCGCCGAAATGGTGGGTTCTTTGCGGTGGCGATCACTTACGTAGGCGGACTTTAGTCCGCCGCATTTTGGCGGACTAAAGTCCGCCCTACATTACGATCCATCACTTTTCCCGCTGTTGTCGCGCCCGTTGCACTGCGGCCGCGGCGGGGTGTATCCTGACCGGCATGTTCGACGACTTTGCTGACGCTTACGAGGCGATGATCGACTGGCCGAAGCGGCTTGCATACGAGGAGCCGTTCTACCGCCGGCTGTTCGACCGGCTGCGGGCCGGGAGCGTGCTCGACGTGGCCTGCGGCACGGGGCAACACGCGGCGATGTTCCACTCGTGGGGCCTGCGGGTCGAAGGGGCCGACGTCAGCCCGGTGATGATCGAACGGGCCAAGACCAGCTTCGGCGAGCCGCGGGGGTTGTCTTGGATGGTGCGAGGGTACGACCAGCCGGCTGAGCCGGTCGCAGCGTCAAAGGGGACAGTCCCATTTTCGTCGACCACGGCTGCGCCGCGGTGCCCGCGAAAATCGGGACAGTCCCCTGTCGAAGTTTTCGACGTGGCGATTTGCGTCGGCAACTCGCTGGCGCTGGCCCCGGACGTGGCGACGGTCGAGCGGACCATCCGGCAGATGCTGGCGGCGGTACGCGACGGCGGCGCCATCGTCGTTCAGGTCTTGAATCTCTGGCGTCTGCCCGACGGCCCTTGCCTATGGCAGAAATGCCGGCGAGTCTCTTCGCCCAACGACTTACTCATCCTCAAGGGCGTTCATCGCTGCGGCGATCGGGGATACGTCGAATGGATCGTGGCCGATCTGTCGGGCAACGTGTCGATGCGGAGCGAATCGACGCAATTCCTGGGCCTCGAAGCCTCCGCTCTGGATCGCATGGCCCGAACTGCCGGCGCGGGAAAGATCGCCATGTTCGGCGGCTATGAAGATCAGCCCTACGAGCGGCGGCAGAGCGTGGACGTGGTGATGGTTGCGGAGAAATCAGTTTGTTGAGTCTGCCGGACGATCGACAGACCACGGACAAGGGGCCGCGGGCATGACGGCCGCGAGTTCCGCGCGCCGTTGGCTCCCGGCTATTGCTGTTCATTAGAGATCGCTATCCATCAGAGATCGTTGAGCAGATCCTCAAACGGATCGCCGGTCGATTCTTTCACCGGCTTCTCTTTCGCCTGCGGGGTCTTGGCCGACGGTTCTTCATCGATGAGTTCGAAATCGGGCGATTCGCCCCAGACCTCCGTGGTTTCGACGTCGCGGGCGGGTTCGTCGGCCGGCACTGCGGCGGGCAATTTGCTCAGGTCGCCCTCGTACTCATACTTCGCCTGAAACGTCAACGGGCCGATGGTGAACTCGGCGTCCGGCGGCAATGGCGCCTGCTTGATTCGCTTGCCGTCGATCCGCGTTCCGTTCAACGATCCCAGGTCGCGGATCATCAGCAGGCCGTCGGCCTCGTACAGTTCCGCGTGCTTCCGGCTGACCATCGGATGGGCGACCGTGAGCGTGGCTTGCCGGCTGCGGCCGATCACGGTCGGCAACTTCAAGGAGACGGACTCCTTGGATGCCTTTCCACCGACAACGACCAGTTTTGCGTCCATCAGAAGCACCGCAGCGGCTTGGCGACATGGGTCGGACCGTTGGCGGCGCGAGGGGGACGGAGGAGGTCGTCGGGAAACGTTTTCCCTATTGCCGAACTGCTTCCGACAACCTCCTCCGTCCCCTTCCGTCTCGCCGCCTCCGGCGAATAGTCACGATCCACCCTCTCTATGCTAATCGTGCGAAACACGCGAGACAACAGGCGGATTTTCCCTTCGAGTTGGAAGCAGGACGAGGGAGGCTCTGCCGGGCGAACTGTTCCATCGCTGCCAGGTGTTTTTGACGAAAAACCCGGCGATCCGTCCTGCGCGGCCATGTCCCGTAAGAAAGAATGCACGTCCATAGGCCATTAGTGGGGTCCATGAACCGGCCAGCTTGTCCATTTTGCCCGAGTCTCGGCCAATTGCCCTTGAACGCTGCCCGCAAGGGTTTATAATTTCGGGACTCCGCACTAGGTAGTAATGTTGCGCAAGCGGGTGTAGCTCAGTTGGTAGAGCACGACGTTGCCAACGTCGTTGTCGTGGGTTCGAACCCCATCACCCGCTCTTTGGCGACCCGCGGGAAGAGCCGGAATGTTTCCGTGAGCGGATAGGATTCCGTCTGATGGCGGGCTGTCGATTTCCGACGCTCCTCTACACCCTGGCGCGATTATGCCTGATACCGAAAAGAACGAACTCTCCGAAGCCGAAGCGAATTCCACCGACGCAGCCGTTGCGGAAGAGGAGAAGGCGCCGCCGTTGACGTTGGAAGTGAAGGTCGATACGCGCAGCACCTGCGAGCGGCACGTCACCGTGACCATCTCGCGCGAAGACATCGACCGCTACTTCGACAAGGAGTTCAGCGAGTTGATGCCGAAGGCGCACGTTCCCGGATTTCGTCCCGGCCACGCGCCGCGGAAGCTGGTCGAAAACCGCTTTCGCAAGGACATCGCCGAGAAGGTCAAGGGCGACCTGCTGATGGACTGTCTGAAGCAGGTGAACGAGGAGCAGAAGCTTTCGGCGATCAGCGAGCCCGATTTCGACTTCGAGGCGGTCGAATTGCCCGAGGAAGGGCCGCTGACCTTCGAGTTCGACCTCGAGGTTCGGCCGGAGTTCGAGATGCCGCAGTGGCGCGGGCTGAAGATCGAGAAGCCGGTGCGCGAGTTCAACGTCGCGGACGTGAACGACACGCTGCAAAACGTCTTGGCCCGCCGCGGGCGATTGGTGCCGTTCGACGGTCCGGCCGCCTCGGGCGACTACATCACCGCCAATCTCACTTTCGAGCACGGCGGGCTGGTATTGTCGAGCGCCGAGGAAGAGGTCATCCGCATCCGGCCGACGCTGAGCTTCCGCGACGGCAACATCCCGCACTTCGACAAGCTGATGGCCGGCGTTCGCGCCGGCGAGACGCGGCAGGGCGAGGCCGAGTTGAGCAACGACGCTCCGAACGAGGCGCTTCGCGGCCAGAAAGTCACGGCGGTTTTCAAGGTGCTCGAAGTGAAGAAGCTGGAGATGCCCGAGTTGACGCCCGAGTTGCTCGACGAGTTGGGCGGTTTCAGCGGCGAGGGCGATCTGAAGGACGCGATCCGCGAGCAGCTTGCCCGGCAGCTCGAGTACGAGCAGCACCGCCGCGCCCGCGAGCAGATCACCGCGGCATTGACGGTTGCGGCCAATTGGGAGTTGCCGCCCGGGATGTTGCAGCGGCAGAGCCGCCGCGAGTTGCAGCGGGCCGTGATGGAATTGCAGCGGAGCGGTTTCAGCGACGAGGAGATTCAGTCGCACGAGAATGCCCTGCGGCAGAACAGCATGGCCTCGACCGCCCGAGCGCTGAAGGAGCATTTCATCCTCGAACGCATCGCCGAGGACGAAGAGATCGACGTCAACGAGCAGGATTACGAGGACGAAATTCGGCTGATCGCCTCGCAGAGCGACGAGTCGCCCCGCCGCGTGCGGGCGAGGCTGGAGAAGTCGGGCTCGATGGACGTCTTGCGAAATCAGATCATCGAGCGGAAGGTGATCGAGCGCATCCTGGCGCAGGCCACGTTCAAGGAAGTGCCGTACCACTTGCAGCGTACGGATGAAGCGGCCATCGACCGCGCCGCCGGCGGCGGCGAGGAGGCCGACATCCCCGAGGCGAAGTACGACGAGGGAGAAGAAGTGCCCGAGGCCAAAAAAGAGGGGCTTGAGGAGAGAGGAGAGGGGAGAGGGGAGCGGGGAGAGTAAAGCCTGTTTGGCCCGTTTCGCGGCCACCTCCGACTGCCCACTGCCGACAGCCTACTGCCTACTATTTTTCACTTACCGATGAAGGATCATCCATGAGCGATTTCTCGCGGCCGCTAATCGTCAATCCGCTTGCGTCGTCGGCCTATCGCGACTACCAGCGTCAGCGGCAGTTGACGCTCGGCGATCTGCTATTGGAAAACCGGATCATTCTCTTGCAGGGGGAGATCCACGACGGCAACGCCAACGAGTTGGTGATGAAGCTGTTGTACTTGCAGAGCGAAAACCGCCGCAAGGACATCCATTTTTACATCAATTCGCCCGGCGGCAGCGTCAGCGCCACGTTGGCGATTTACGACACGATGCAGATCCTCAGTTGCCCGGTGGCCACGTACTGCGTGGGCCTGGCGGCCAGCGGCGGGGCGGTGCTCTTGGCCGGCGGCGGCAAGGGGAAGCGTTTCGCCCTGCCCCACGCCAACGTGATGATCCACCAGCCCTTCGGCCAGGTCGGCGGCCAGGTTTCCGACATCGAAATTCAGGCGAAGGAGATCCTGCACACCCGCGAAGTGCTTAACGAAATCCTCGCCTCCCACACCGGCCAGCCGATCGATCGCATCGCCAAGGACACGGATCGCGATTTCTACATGACCGCCGAACAGGCCAAGGATTACGGCGTCGTCGACGATATCCTTACTAAGCAAGCACTCGAAAAGGAGGAGGACGAGAAGTAAGAATGATGAATGATGAATGATGAATGATGAATGAAGCGCGGAAGCGTGTTCTTCCTATGATTTTGTCCTCCCTTCGTCGTTCGTCATTCGAGCTTCGTCATTATTATCCCGTTCTCTCCCCGTTCAACACCAAACACCCATGACCCTGATTCCCTACGTCATCGAAAAGAGCGGCCGCGAAGAGCGGGCGATGGACATCTACAGCCGGTTGCTGAAGGATCGCATCGTCTTCATCGGCGCGCAGATTACCGACGAGATGGCCAACGCCGTCGTCGCCCAATTGCTCTTCCTCCAGTCGGACGACGCGAAGACCGACATCCACATGTACATCAACTCGCCGGGCGGGAGCGTCACGGCGGGACTGGCGATTTACGACACGATGCAGTTTGTGAATTGCCCCGTGGCCACGTACTGCGTGGGTCAGGCGGCCTCGATGGCCGCAGTGCTGCTCGCCGCCGGCGCCGCCGGCAAGCGCAAAGCCCTGCCCAACGCCCGCATCCTCATCCATCAGCCGTTGGCCGGCGCCGAAGGCACCGCCGAGGACATCCTCATCCACGCCAAGGAGTTCATCAAGGTCAAGGAAAGGCTCAATCGCATCCTCTTGAAGCATACCGGCCACCCCTTGGAGAAGATCGAGGAAGACACCGACCGCGACCGTTTCATGTCGGCCGAAGAGGCGTTGGAGTACGGTTTGATCGATCACGTCATCGAGCGTGCGGGACAAGCGTAAGGGAGAAGGGATCAGGGGCCAGGGGGCAGGGATTAGAGATTGGGGATTAGGGATTAGACGAACGCCCCGCGACTGCGTTCGCGGGGGAGACGTTTAGCCGCCGCGTTCACGTGGCGACTCGGACGGAGTGAACTACATCCTACCTGAGTTGGAAATGGTTTGGCGGCAACACGGTCAAGGATGACCGTGCCGCGGTGAAATGCCGCGGCCGTCGTAATGCAAGGAAGCGATACCATGAAATCTTGGCAGCTTGCCGTTCTGGGCTTGGCTCTGCTCCTGATCGCCGGATGCCGCAGCGATCCGAACGTCGCGATTCTCGAACGGGACAACTACCGCAAGGATCGGGAGATCAACCGCCTCCGCTGGGAGATCGAGGACTTGCAGGAGGCGCTCAATTCGTGCCCCGAGCAGAGCGTCGGCCGCGGAACGTCCGGCGAGGAACTGGACGGCAGGTCGCGCCGCAATCATGGCGAATCGAACGGCATGAAACCGCCGGAGACCGAGCTCGGCACTCCGACGAACAAGGTGCCCAAGTCGCTGAATCCCGACGTTTCGCTGCCGCCCGGCCTGGAAGCGCCGGAGAACATCCGCAATCCGACGCGGGGCGGCTCGGACGATGAGGGCCCGGTGCTGGAGGGAGGGCCGGACCGCTTCTCCTCGCTTCCCGGTCGGGTGACGATGGCCTCCGCCACCTCTGCGGTTCCCTTCCGCCCGTCGGGCGACAGCCGCCGCGTGGCGTCGATCGCCATCGACCCGCTGATCAGCGGCGGCATCGGATCGGGGGACGGCTCGGGCGATCGCGGCCTGCTGGTCGCGGTTCAGCCGCGCGACGCGCAGGGCAGAGCCGTGGATGCCCCGGCCGAAGTGAGCGTCGCTGCATTTGATCGGTCGCTGCGGGGCGAGGCCGCCCGCGTCGCCCGCTGGGACTTCACCCCCGCCGAAACCGCGTCGTTGTTCTGCCGTACCGTCGATGGCAACGCGATCCATTTGGCGATGGGCTGGCCCAACCGTCCGCCGCAGCACAACAAGCTGCAACTGTTTGTGCGATACATTACGGCCGACGGCCGGAAGCTGGAGACCACTGGGCCGATCGAGATCGCCTTGCCGGGCGAGCGGACGGCCCGTTGGACGCCCGCCGAGAGGCCGACGCCCGACGAAAGACCAATGCGTGCCGAGCCGCCGGTCGAACGGGAGCCGACGGCCAATTCGTGGCGTCCGAACGAGACGCCGATGACGCGGAGTTCGGAGCCCCCGCCCTACATAGCGTCGCGCACGGCCGAACCGGGGCCCGAGCGGCCGGTCTGGTCGCCCGAGCGGCGATAAACTGCCATTGGGGCGATTACCGGTTTCCTGCTACAATTCCCGGTCAACCCCCGCGGTCCGGCGGGCGCGCGCGAGGACGCGGCGGTTGAACACATCAAAGGAGTGATGCCATGCACTTACGTCCTGTTCTCTGCGGGCTGACTGCCGCGATTCTGACGACCGCATGCGCGATGGCGCAGCAGCAGTATCCGCCGCCGGGCAACTATCCGCAATCCAACAATTATCCGCCGCCGGCCGATCGGAACGTGCAGCCGGGCCAACCGAGTCAGCCGCTTCAGCCGCAACTGCCGACGCTGGAGCGGCGCGGCGGGCAGCCCGGGGCGCCGTCGTCGCGGCTGCCGCCTGCTCCGCCCTTCACGCTCACGCCGCAACAGCAGGCGGAGGTCGCACAAGTCCTGGCCCTGTGGGAACAGCGGAACCTCAAGGTGAAGACGTTCGACACGCGATTCAAGCGATGGACTTACGACACCGTTTTTGGGCGGTCGGACGAGCCGAAGTTCGTCGATCTCGGCGTGATCAAGTATTCCGCGCCCGATAAGGGAATGTTCCGCGTCGATACGACCGAAAAGGGCGGCCGCGAAGTGGCCATCGAAGAGCCGAGGGCCGAGGACTGGAAATGCGACGGCAAGTCGATTATCGAGTACAGCCACGTGAAGAAGCAGATGATCGTGCACAAGCTGCCGCCGGAGAGGCAGGGCAAGGCCATCGCCGACGGCCCCTTGCCGTTCTTGTTCGGCTCGACCGCCGACTCGCTCATGCGGCGATACTTCATCCGCATCGTCACGCCCCGCGAGGTGCAAGGCCAGATCTGGCTCGAAGCCTATCCGCGATTCGTGCAGCAAGCCGCCGACTTCCATCACGCCCACTTCATTATCACCGACAAGATGGAGCCCTTCGCCCTGGAAATGATTCAGCCGAACGGGAAGGACAAGATCGTCTATCAGTTTTATCAGACCGTCATCAACGATCCGATGCGGATGTTTCGCGGCGACCCCTTCCGCGCGGCCAAGCCGCTGGGCTGGCAGTCGATCGTCGAGGAGCCGCCGGGCACGCAGGCCAGCCACTTGCCGAACGACGGCCGGCGATAGGGCGACGGCGGATTGTCGAAGATGTGACGTCTAGAGCAGTTCCACGGTAGGTCTAGCGCATTCTGGGCGAACTCGGTAAATTGGGTTCATCTCACTCAAGGAGGTGACCCTGATGAAACCGTACGATGCGGAGTTTCGCGGCGAAGTGCTCGCCGCGTGCGATACGAACGAAGAGCGGCGCGTGATCGCGCTGCGTTTCAAAGTTTCAGAATCTTGGGTGCGGCGCATCCAGCAACAACGTCGCGAGACCGGCCAAGTGGCGCCAAAGAAGGCGGCTCCGCGTCAGCCCGCGTGGCATGCTTGGGCAGACTGGCTCGTCGCCAAGATCGCGGCTCGGCCCGACATCTATCTGCGCGAACTGCAAGCCGATTTGAAGCGGGAGCGCGGCGAAGAGGTTTGCCTGGGAACGCTTTGCGCCGCATGCCAAGCGCTCAAGCAGTCGCGAAAAAAAAGACGCTGATTGCCAGCGAACAGGATCGCCCCGATGTGGTTGAGCAGCGCGCGGCATCGCGCGCTTCGCAGGAGTCGATCGATCCCGCCAAAGTCGTTTTCATCGATGAAACGTGGGCTAAATCCAACATGACCCGCACCTACGGCCGCTCGGAACTCGGCACGCGTTTGCTGGAAAAAACTCCTTGCGGACGTTGGCAGACGACGACTTTTTTGGGCGCATTGCGGGCCGAGGGATTCATCGCTCCGCTTACCGTGGAAGGCGGCATCAACGGCGAACTGTTCCGCGCCTGGGTCGAGCAACATCTGGCACCGGCCTTGAAACCTGGCGACATCGTGGTGATGGACAATCTCTCCAGCCACAAGGTGGCTGGAGTTCGCAAAGCCATCGAAGCGGCCGGTGCCGAGCTGCGCTACCTGCCCCCGTACTCGCCGGACCTGAACCCCATCGAGTTGGCGTTTTCCAAGTTCAAAAAGTTGCTGCGTGACGGAGCCGAACGGACCGTCGATAAGCTATGGAAACTCTGCGGCAGCATCCTCGACCAATTCACGGAATCCGAGTGCCGAAACTATTTTCAACACTGCGGATACCGCTACACCTAAAATGAAACCGCTCTAATAGCCGGGAGCTAACAGCTCCCGGAACGTGCGTGAGGTCACGGTCGCTCTCCGGGAGTTGTTAGCTCCCGGCTGTTTCGTAGGTACGTGCTCTCCTTCGCTCGCCACTAGCCCATGTCTCTCGACGAGTATTCATTCTCTCCCTACGGAGCGTCGTCGGTCACGCCTTCGCCCGTCAACCGCATGATGGCTTCGTTTGCGGTCGATTTTCGCGACGGGTATGACGTCAATCTCGGAGTGGGATACGTCAACGAACGGACGATCCCGCGAAAGCTGATCGGCGAAGCCCTCGACGCGGTCATCCAAGACCCGACGACGTACCGCGCCGCATTTAACTACGGCAACCCGGAAGGATCAGCCAACTGCATCGAATCGATCAAGCGATTCCTCGTCGATGAACGGGTCGGCGGCCTCAGCCGAGAGGTTCTGGACCGAAACCGCATTGTGGTCGGGGCCAGCGGCGTAACGAGCCTGCTGGAAGGGATCGCCCGCGTGCTGCAACCGGGAGTCGTCATCACCACCGACCCGCAGTATTACATCTATTGCGATTTTCTCGAACGCTGCGGCTACACGATTTTGCCGATCCCCGAGGACGCCGGCGGCATGCGCATCGACGTCTTGGAGCGTCGCATCGCAACGCTGCGCGAGCCGGTCAGTTTGTTCTATATTGTCACGGTCAACAATCCCACGTGCAGCATCCTCTCCAACGAGAGGAAGCGACGCCTGTTGGAGATCGCGCACCGGCTAGGCCAGACGACCAACCGCAATATCCCCATCTTCTTCGACACCGCCTATGAATTGCTGATTCACGATCCGGCGGTCGAACGTCCCGAATCGGCCCTGTTGCACGACCGCAACGCCATCGCCTACGAGCTTGGCACGCTGTCGAAAATCCTCGCCCCCGGCCTGCGCATCGGCTACATGATCGGCCCCGACACGTCGTTCCTGCGGGCGATGGTGCAGCGAATCAACGACATGGGCTTCAGCGCCCCGGTGATGAACCAGGAGATCGCCAGTTACTTGCTCGACCACCACGCCGCCGAACAGGTGCGCTCCGTTAACGCCGGCTATCGCGAAAAGGCCAAGAAAACCCGCGAGTGGATCACCCGCTATCTCGAACCGCACCTCGAAGAGTGCACCGGCGGCAGTGCGGGTTTCTACTTCTATCTGACCTTGAAGAATTGCGCGACCGAGGAAGGCTCTCCGTTCTTCAATTATCTGGCCCGAACGACCAGCGACAAGAGCATTGACGGTGACGGCCCGCACAAAAATCAGCGAGTCGTCTACATCCCCGGGGCCTTCTGCGTTCATCCAAGAGGGGACTTGGCGGAAAAGGGCAAACGTCAATTGCGAATCTCGTACGGCTTTGAAGAGCTTGAGAGAATCGAGCGGGGAATTCGGCTGATGGGTGAGGCGATTGAGTACGCGACGTAAGAATTGACAACGTCAAGTGCGACTGCAAGAATACGGTAAGATCTACGCGTTGTAGTGGTCGAATATCTTTTGGCTAGGCAGGTTCTAAAATGCGCATCTCGCGGGTGCTGCGGTTCGCATTGATTGGCGTCGCCGTCATCGGTCTGGCGTGGGCTGCCTGGGTTTGGCTGCTGTGGCCGCATATCGCCGCGTATGGCGTAGCGTTTCACCAGAAGAACGTCACGAAAGAACTGGCCAAGTGGGGCGAGGAATACAGCAACATTACCGATGACGCCTCGGCAATCCGTGCCGCAGAAGTGGTTTACTACATGAGTTGGTACTACGTTCCAAGTCCCGGATATCGCGGACCGGCGGACGTCGAGGCGGCCTTGCAGGCGCAACGTCGGAAGAGCATCGATCAAGTCGTCGCTTCGCTGGAGCGGTACACCGGCTTGCGGTTCGGCGCGAACCCAAAGCGTTGGGCAGAGTGGGCAAAGGATCAAAGATGTCGGCCGGGCTCCGGCAGCGGCGGCAAACCAGTCACATCCCCGTCGCGATCTCCGCGCACTGAGGGCAGTTCCGAATAGTCGCCTTTCGCTCCTAGGTTGTGAAAAAATGGAACATTTGTTCAGTATAGCCCGCTGCGGGCTGTATTGGTAGCAGAGCTTGCAGCACCACATGTTGTTGTTGCTGGCAGCACTGCGTCCATTTTTTCACAACCTATCCGCGAAAGTAGCGCGGATCGATCGCCACTTTCGCGGAGCGAAAGGCGACTTACAGGTCCATCAGAATCCGCAGCCGCAGGGCGACGGCTTCCATCGTGGGCGGCGAAACGGCGCCAAGGCGTTTTCCCAATCGCTCGACGGCCACGGAGCGGACGTCCTCGCACTTGATGAAGCTCGGCTTGCGCAGCCCGCCCTCCGGCGGTTGCACGGCCACGTGCGACCGCACTCTCTTGGCTTTCGTCGTCACGGGCAACGCGATGACGAGCCCTGCCGGGCCGGCGTTGAACACGTCGTCCGAGACGACCAGGGCCGGACGTTTGCCGGCTTGTTCGTGTCCACGGGTGGGATCGAAGTCGATCGTCCAAATCTCGCCGCGAAGGGCAACGGCCATCGTCAGTCTCCTTGCAGGTCGTCGGCCATCGTCGCATCCCAGGCAGTGCGTTCCGATTGCTCCTCGGCCCAGGCGCGGCGGTCGCTTCGCAAGGCGGCGAAATCGGCGTTGAGCCCCTCCAGAAACCTCTGACGCTGATAGGCTTCCACCGCCTTGGCCAACACCTCGATCATCGGCTGGCCGGTCTCCGCCACGGTCTCCTTGAGCTTTGCGTAGGTTTCCGCGTCGATCTTGACGTTAGTGCCGGCCATGCTATTGGGCTCCCTGGTGTAGGTACACTCAATAGTATACCGTATAGTGGTCCATTTGGTCAACTCACATCCGTCGGGCGCGGTACGGTTGTTCGGCAACATGAACATTGCTCCGAAGGAGCGCGGTTCGCCCAGCCCAGGGCGCCGCCCTGGGGAGCGGTGGTGCGAGAGAACGATGTTGTCGGCCCAACGGGCCAATCCTCCGGCGAACGGTTGGCCCGTTGGGCCGATACGTCAACCCGCCGGCTTCAACTCCCCAGGGCGTTGCCCTTGGGCTGGGCGAACGGCCGGGCCTTCGGCCCAGAAGCTCTTGGCCAAGGAATGTCGCCGGGTCCGTTACTATACATCGCCGGGCAAGTGCGGTATGATTTTCTTGGAAGGCGCTGTTGCAGGAGACCCAATAGATGATGCAAACGCTTGCACAGATACTTCCCGAGGCACAACGGCTGCCCGCGGTCGATAAACTGAAGCTGATTCGCGTGTTGGCCGAGGATTTGGATTTGGGCGACAACATTTCGCCGTTGGTTCCACACAAGGTTTATTACTTAGCAACGCCGTACAATGCTTTTGGGGCCGGCCAAGCATTGATGGATGCCATGAAGATCGTTCCCAAATCGATGGTCTAATCTAGCGGGATCACATGCCTTCCAACAACCCGCCGCCCACTCGTGACGAGCTCGTCAGCCGCTACCTCGACCAGCTTCCCTTCACGCCGTATCCGGTGCAGGAAGAGGCGCTGCTGGCGTGGTTTGCGGCCGAGCAGGGGGTAATGGTCTGCACGCCGACCGGCACGGGCAAGACGCTGATCGCCGAGGCGGCCCTGTTCGAGGCGCTGCACACCGGCACGATCGCCTACTACACCACACCGCTGATCGCCCTGTGCGAACAGAAGTTCCGCGAGATGCAATCGGTGGCGGTCAAGTGGGGATTCTATCCCGACGACGTCGGCCTGGTGACCGGCAACCGCCGCGAAAACCCCAACGCCCGCGTGCTGGTCGTCGTGGCTGAAATCCTGCTGAATCGGCTGCTGCACGGGGGAAAGAGCGACAATCTTCATGTGCCGGGGGTCGGAAAAGGGGACAGTCCCCATTTGTGCGAAGCACCCTCCGGGCCGTTCCGGCAAATGGGGACTGTCCCCTTTTCCGACCCCTTTTCGGCGGCGTTCGACTTCAACCAGGTCGGCGCGGTGGTGATGGACGAGTTCCATAGCTTCAACGATCCCGAACGGGGCATCGTCTGGGAATTGACCCTCGGCCTGCTGCCCGAGCACGTCCGCACGCTGCTGCTGTCGGCCACGGTGGGCAACGCCGTCGAGTTCCTGCACTGGCTGAGAACCTGCAACAATCGCAAGCTCGAACTCGTGGCCGGCGGCGATCGCAAAGTGCCGCTGCGGTTCCACTGGGTCGGCGACGTGCTCTTAACGGAGCATCTCGAAGCGATGGCCCAGGGCGACGATGCTGCCCGCATGACGCCGGCCCTGGTTTTCTGCTTCAACCGCGAAGAATGCTGGACCATCGCCGAGCAACTCAAGGGCAAGCGGGTGCTCAGCGACGGCCAGCAGAAGCGGCTCGCCACGGAATTGGAGCGATTCGATTGGTCGGAAGGGGCTGGGCCGAAACTCAAGCAGCTTTTGATGCGCGGCGTTGGCGTGCATCATGCCGGCGTGCTGCCGAAGTACCGCCGCGTGGTCGAAGAACTGTTCCAGCGAAAACTGCTCTCGATAACGACCTGCACCGAGACGCTTTCGGCGGGCATCAATCTGCCGGCCCGCTCGGTCGTCGTGCCGAGCATCATGAAAGGCCCGCCGGACAAGAAGAAGCTGCTCGATCCGAGCACGGCCCATCAGATTTTCGGCCGGGCGGGGCGGCCGCAGTTCGACAAGGAGGGGCACGTCTACGTGCTGGCCCACGAGGACGACGTGAAAATCGCCCGCTGGCGCGAGAAATACGACCAGATTCCCGAGAATACCAAAGACCCGGGCCTGATGAAGGCCAAGAAGGCGTTGAAGAAGAAAATGCCGACGCGCCGCTCGGGCGAGCAGTATTGGAACGAAGCCCAGTTCAACAAACTTTGCGCCGCCCCGCCGGGCAATCTCTACAGCCGCGGCCCGCTGCCTTGGCGACTGCTGGCCTACATGCTCGACGCTTCGCCCGAAGTCGATATCATCCGGCGGCTGGTCGGCAAGCGGCTGATGGACCCCGGCCGGATCGAAGCCGGACAGCGAGAGCTCGATCGGGCGCTGATGACTCTCTGGCGGACGGGCTACGTCACGCTCGAACCGCAGCCGCCCACGGAAGCCGAGCTTGCCGCCATCCAAGCCGCGGCGGCCGAAGAGAAGGCCAAGGCGGCCGCGCGGCTGGAGTTTACCTTCGGTTTCGGCGAACAGCCCAAGCCCGCCGCCAACGAGCCGCCGCCGTACAAACCGCTGCTCGCCCGGCCGACCGAGAACATGGCGAAGCTGCTGCTGTTCCGCGGCGTCAATCCGCTCTACGCGGTGTTTCTGATCAATCAGTTGGGCATCGCCGATCGCAACGAGCGCATCCAGGCGATGGAGAGCGTATTGGAACTGCCGCGATCGGTGGGCCATTTCGTCCGCGTGCCGAAGCAGGACGAGATGCCGCCCGGCCCGTTGGCCACGCTGCGGCTCGACGCGCAGCTCTTGCAGCTTGGCCTGGCGACGGCGGAGGAGCTTTCGCCGAACGCACGGGAAGAAGAGACGCAGGAGGACCGCGATCGCCGCCGGTTGGAGGATGACGGCGAGCGGAAGTGGGTGCTGACCGTTGCCGACAAATTGCGGCGGCTGTTCGACTACGAGTACACCGGCGTACACGACCTGCGGACGTCGCCGGTTTGGGCGGCGGGCGAACTCTTGCAATTCGGCGGCGACTTCAACAAGTACGTCACCAGCAAGAGCCTGCAAAAGCAGGAGGGCCTGGTTTTCCGCCACGCCCTGCGACTGATCTTGTTGATCGCCGAGTTCATGCAGCTTACTCCGCCCGAAATGAGCGAAGAGGAATGGCGCGGCGAGTTGGGCGACGTCGCTGCCCGGCTGACCGAAAGCTGCCGCCAGGTCGATCCCGACAGTACCGACAAGGCGCTCGAGGAAGCGGAGCAGGAGACGGAGTGATTTCCAAATTATCCGAGGCCGAAACCGTCGTCGCTTCATGCGATGCGCGAGACAATCAACACAATCGCTACGGGACCAGTTTCTCGACGTTACGGGACTACGCGGGCCGCGTCACGTGCCTTCCTCGCAACGAAACGTGATGTGGCGTTTCCAGCGGACGTCGTCGGTCTGGGGGAAATCGAGACGGACATGCGCCCCGCGGGTTTCCTTTCGCTCGATCGCGGCCTCGATCATCAGCCGCGAAACGCAGAGCATGTTCTGCAACTCCCAGCCGGTGGGATCGGCGAACTGTCGCGGCAGCACGTACCGCGACCAATGGTCGATGGTCGCCAGGGCTTCTTCCAGCCCTTCGGCTTCGCGGCGCACGCCCATGTTGCGCCACATCAGACTTTGCAGCGAGTTGCGGATGTCGGCCAGTTTCAGGGGTTCGGCCAACGTGTCGATGCGGGGATTTTCGACCAGCGAGGCGGTGAAATCGTCGTGCAGCTTCGCGGCGGCTTGCGACGCCCCTTCGCCGGAATGGGCGCCGTAGACCATCGCCTCCAGCAGGCTGTTCGACGCCAGCCGGTTCGAGCCGTGCAGTCCGCTGGCGATGACTTCGCCGGCGGCCCACAGGCCCGGCAGCGTCGTGCGGCCGTCGAGATCCACGCTGATGCCGCCCATCATGTAGTGCGCCCCCGGCCGCACCGGAATCCGGTCGCGCATGATGTCCAGATCGAACTCGGCGCAAACCGCCGCAATGCCGGGGAAGCGGGCGGCCACCATTTTCGGGTTCAAGTGGTTCAGATCCAAGTAGACGTTCGGATGCCGCGTCTTTTCCATCTGGCTGACGATGGCCAGGCTCACCACGTCGCGGGGCGCCAGCTCGCCGCGCGGATCGTAGTCGGTCATGAAGCGGCGGCCGTTACGATCGACCAGCCACGCCCCTTCTCCGCGAACGGCCTCGCTGATGAGACTTCGGCTGCCGCCGGCGATGTAAAGCACCGTCGGGTGGAACTGCATGAACTCCATGTCGCGCAGCTCGGCGCCGGCGCGATACGCCAGGGCCATGCCGTCGCCGGTGGCCACTTCGGGATTGGTGGTTTCGCGATAGAGCTGGCCTGCCCCGCCGGTGGCCACGATTGTCTGCTTCGCCCAGACCATCGTTTTTCCGTGTAAGGCGTTCCACAGCAGCGCGCCGCGGCAAACGCCGTCGAGCGTCAACAGATCGAGCGTGAAGGTGTTTTCCCAAACGTCGATGTTGGCCGACTGCTTCACGCGGCCGACCATCGCGCGCATGATCTCCTTGCCGGTCGCATCACCGAGGGCATGGACGACGCGGTCGCGGCCGTGGCCCCCCTCGCGCCCAGCGCCAGCCGCTGACCGGCCTGATCGAACTGCGTGCCCCAGTCGATCAGTTCCCCGATGCGCTGCGGTCCTTCGCGCACGACCCGTTCGACCACCTCGACGTCACACAGCGCGCCGCCGGCTTCGAGCGTGTCGGCCACGTGATCCTCGAAGCGGTCGTTCGGATCGAGCACACCGGCGATGCCGCCCTGGGCCTGGTAGCTATTCGATAGTTCCGCGGCCTGTTTGGTGGCGACGACGACCGACAGTTTCGCATCGACCGCCAACGCCGCCCGCAGCCCGGCCAGCCCGCTGCCGACGATCAGCACGTCGGTGAAGAAATGCGGCACGTGCTTGGGATGGAACGGAACGAGGTATCGCGGGATGGGCGTGGACATGGGTCTTTCACTATTAACGGTCACTGCGCCCAATTGGGATCGGGCTTGCCGCAGATTTCCGGCTTGATGGTTCCTTGGATCGCGGCCACGGCCCGCTCGGCGGCGGTCACGGCGGCGGCATCGGCATGGGCTTCGATGGCGACCTCGAAGCGGCGCATTTCGCCGGGCGCCAACGCAAGCACGCGGCCGTGGGCCTTCTCGAACGATTTCGGGTTCGGATAGTTCGTGGCCGGCTCCAGACCGGTCACGTAACCGTCGATGGCCCCCTGCCGGTTCTTCCAAATCGTGAAGCAAGGCAACTGCCGCTTGTTGAATTTGACACTCACGCCCTGCGAACCGTCGGCCGATCGCAAAAACGCCATCGTGTTGCCCGTGGCGTCGGCGGCAAGGTCGAAGAAGTGACACACCTCGGTCGAGCCGGGCGTTTCGGGACCATAGGCGTTCCAAGTCGGCACGTCGGCGACCGCCACCGCGTCGCGCGGCGCCAGTCGCTTGACCGGCAGCACGACCGTCGCCCCGGGGCCGATCAGCGGCACGCCGAAATTGATGTGGTAGAGCAGTTCCATCTCGCCGGGCTGCGCGGAAATGTTCGTGACCTCGTCCGCAACCGTCATGCCCGGCTGGCCGGCCTTCGTGCTGAGCGTGGTGGTCAGACGCAGCTTGCTGCCGTAAAGATAAGCTTCATCGACAACGCCCGTCACCGCGATCTCGCCGCTGTCGCCGTCGATGGCGACCTCGATCTTGTGGGCGGGAATGTTGGCGATTCTGCCGTGCAGCGGACAGCGGAGCTTGCCGCTCGGATCGAAGTCGGGGCCGCCGTTGCTCTCCAGGCCGCAACGGACAAGCAGCTCGTTGAACCCCTTGAGCCAGCCCAGCCCGCTCGGTTCCCAAACCGGGACGAAGGCGGGATGAACCGGCCCCTTGGCGGGCGACTTCCAGCCGAGCTGCACGTTGCCGCAACTCGCCCGCCAGAGGCCCATGCCGCGAGTTGGAACCACCACGAATTGGAACCGCCCGTTGTCGACCTCGATCACGTCGACTCCGTCGCTCAATCCGCCGCGAAGGGTCCGTTTTGTCACGCGGTAGCCGCGAGCCAGGCCGCCGACCAGATCGGGGCCGAGGGAAAGCTCTTCAAGATAAATGCCGGCGTCAACGTCGGTGAGGGTCCAGGTCTTTCGAGGCATGGCGATGGGTCTCCAAGTGGTTCGGGGAATGGAGATAGTATAGGGGTTTTCCCGACGGTTTAGAAGCGGGGCAGCTCGTATCAGGCACACGCCGTGTGCCGTCCGACCGGTGGAGCGAATTTCGCGAGAAACTCGAAACGGCACACGGCGTGTGCCTAATACCTCCCGTGCCGTGAATGGCTGCTCGCGTCACTTGTAAACGACCGTGGGGGGATGTAAAACAAGTGGCACTATCGCCACGAAATTGGCTTGTTCTGAAAGGAAACCCACGACCATGTGCGCATCGAAAATCGTCAAGCGGGACAATATCGGAGCCGTTTTGGGCCGCGCCCTCAACGCCGGCGGCGGGCTGCTGCGGTTGACTCCCACCTGGGTGCCGCGGAACTTCCTGCACCCCGGCAAGCGGATCAAGCTGGCCCCGACCGATTGGTACGCCCTGGGCACGCATCGCGGCGGCATCGACGAGCGATGGTTCGCCAGCACCACCGAAGCCGCTAACGACGGCCGAGCCCCCGACGAAGGGCTGAGCTACTGCGTCTTCGAAGGCGAGCGATTCCTGTTGAAAGACGCCGTCGAGGAAGCGGGAGCGAAGATCGTCGGCCCGGCGATCTGGGAAAAGTACAAGCGATGGCCGGTCTACTCGAAGTTCTTCGACAACATGGGCCCCATTCCGCATCACATGCACCAACAGTCCAAGCACGCCGCGTTGACCGGCCAGCAGGGTAAGCCCGAGTGCTACTACTTCCCCCAGCAATTGAACGCCGCCGAAAACCACTTCGACTATACCTTCATGGGCCTCGAACCGGGCACGACGAAGGCCGACGTCCGCCGCTGTCTGGAGAACTGGGACAAGGGCGATAACGGCATTCTCTATCTCTCGAAGGCGTATCGTCTGAAGGCCGGCACGGGCTGGCTGATTCCCGCCGGAGTGCTGCACGCCCCCGGCTCGATGTGCACCTACGAGCCGCAGTGGGGCTCCGACGTCTTCGGCATGTATCAATCGCTGGTCGAAGGACGCGAGGTGCCGTGGGACTTGCTGGTCAAAGACGTGCCGAAGGAGAAGCACCGCGATCTCGATTTCATCGTCGAGCAGCTCGACTGGGAGAAGAACGTCGATCCGTATTTCATGCAACACAACTACGTCGAGCCGATTATCGACCGCGAACGTTCCGGCCCCGGCTACACCGACCGCTGGATCGACTACGGCCGTTTCGACGGCGAGCAGTTGGTCTCGGCCAAGGAATTGACCGTGATGCCGGGAGCAAAATGCACGCTGAAAGACCCCGGCGCCAGCGGCTGGATCACCGTCCAGGGCTGTGGCCAGATGGGCAAGCTGGCGATTCAAGCCCCGGTGATGATCCACTACGGCGAGGAGCCCTGGGACGAAGTGTTCGTCACCAGTGAAGCCGCCGCAGCCGGCATCGAAATCGAAAACACCGGCGGCGAGCCGCTCGTGGGGCTGCGCTACTTTGGTCCAGCCACGCATAAGAATATGCCGGAGATTGCGGAGCACAGAAAGCAGAGTTAGACCGGATTGGAAATGGACAATGCATCAACAAGACGCGAGACGCAAAGCCACAGGACGAAAAACAATAGGGCCATTCATGGCCCTTGCCGCGAAGCGGTAATCGGCCCGGCGTTTACGCCGGGTCAGCGTAGAACTGACGGAGATGTTGTCAGCCCGGTTCACCGGGCTGCTGTTAGCCACAGCGAGCAGGAGCCGCGTGAACGCGGCTGACATTGGCGGCATGGGCCGCAAGCCCAACCCGGCGTAAACGCCGGGCCTGCACCGCTTCGCGGAAACGCCCGTGAACGGGCGTCAGATCGCGAGTTGCACATGTGACGGGACGGCTAACGCGAAGGAGTTGACGATGGCGAAGATTGGTGAGCGGATCATCAACAAGGCATTCGAGATTCTCGAGACGAACCCCAAGGGAATTCGGTACTCCGATCTGGTCCGTCGTGTTGCCTCGTCGGATCCTTCGTTCAATACCAACTACATTGTCGGCAAGGTGGTGGGCTTGCCTGAGCAGTACCCGAATCGTGTCTATAAGCCGGGGCGAGGACTGTTTCGCCTTACCAAGTACCGTGAGCCGGGAACGGACCAACTCAAAGAAGAACTCGTTCCGAAGCAGCCAGAAAAGATCAAAGAGGAGGACTTCTATCGGGCGTTCGCCGATTGGCTCGTAAACGAAACGGAAGAATGCACCCAAGCGATTCCGCTCGGCGGCAGTCGGTTTCGCGACAAGTGGGGCACACCCGACGTTATCGGCATACGAAAATCCAGGCCGAGCGACATCATTCAGGCACCGATCGAAATCGTATCAGCGGAGATAAAGCCCGACGTGTATCAACTCGTGACTGCCTTCGGTCAGGCATGCGCCTACTGTCTTTTCAGTCATAAGACATACATCGTTGTGTCTCAATACGCGCCAGACGATGAAATCGCCCGACTTGACTCGCTCTGTCAGGTTTTCGGGATTCGGTTAGTTTTGTTCGACTCCGATTGTCCCGATGACCCAAAGTTCACAATACGGTCTCGGCCAAGATACCAGCAACCAGACCTGTTCTACGCTAATCGATACATGAAGTTGATCGAGGTGGAGTTGTTCTCTTGAGAGACGTCAAGGATCGAATGCGAGCCTTCCACCCACCCTACACCCCAGAAGTGGCAATTCTGCCACAGCTTGTGGCAGAATTGCGCGAGACAATTGTCCCACAGGCTGTGGGACAAATGACGACTGCAATTTGCGCACAGCTTGTGCGACAATTGCCTGAGCAATCGTTGACGATCAAGAGCGATCAATTTGGCCACCACCGGTGGCCAAATTGTCGTGCAACCTGCACGACAAGTACTGAAAGAATGTAATCCCTTCGCAAACAATAGAACGAAACTCGCCCCTTCACTCCAAAGAGCAATCCTATTATGACCGGCACTCACACGAACAACTATCCCAAACTCCACAACGCCGCGTGGCCGGGCGTCGTCGGCAAAGGGCCGGGCGGTGAACCGGCGATCGATCTGGATACGATGCTCGATCTGACGGCCGACGCCGAAGTCGAGGGCGTGCGGTTCGACGGCGTTGACCTGTTCCTCTTCGAGCCGCATGTGAACATCGACGCAACCGACGATCAACTCAAAGCCCTGGCCGACAAAGTCCGCTCGCGGAATCTGGAGATCGGCTCGCTCGTCGCGCCCGTGTGGCCGCCGACCGGCGGCGGCATGGCCATGGGCGACGCCGCCGAACGGAAACGATTCCTCACGCAAGTGTCGAAGGCCTGCCGCATCGCCCGGCGGTTGCGGGAGTTGGAAGTCCGGCCGAACGGCGTCGTGCGGATCGATTCGGCGTGCAGCGTTGCGGCGTGGCGGGAAGACCCGCAAGGCAACCAGCGGCGAATCGCCGAAACCTTCCGCGAGGCGTGCAAAGTGGCCGAAGACCACGACGAGCGGCTGGCCGCCGAGGGGGAAATCTGCTGGGGCGGCATGCACAGTTGGCGTCGCATGATCGAACTGCTCGAGATGGTCGATCGCCGGCAGACGCTCGGGTTCCAGGCCGACATGGCCCATACGCTGCTGTATCTGCTGGGCTACAACGCCCCGGAGGACGCCCTGCTGCCCCAGGATTTCGATTGGACGGATCGAGCCCGTTTCGACGAAGCCTACAACACGCTCGTCACCGCGCTCCGGCCGTGGACGATCGATTTCCACGTCGCCCAGAACGACGCGACGGTCCACGGCGCCGGCTCGCACGACAAGACCGGCCGCCACTGTCTTGCCACCGATCCGAACGGCAAGCTCGACATCGTCCGCCATGCCGGCTGCTGGCTGCGCGATGACGCCGGCCAATTGACCAAGCGCATCCGCCATATATGTTGGGACGGCTGTATGTTCCCCAATGCCGTGATGATGAAGCGGCAAACCTGGAACGACATTCTTGCGATGATGCTGAGCGTGCGCGATGCGCACGGCTGGAAGGAGTAAAATGTCGAAATCCAAATGACGAAGGAATGACGAAATGCAAAGGACGAATGTCGAAGAGGGCAACTCGGCCGCGGCGAAGCCGTATGATCTAGAGGAGCGGACGGGACGATTCGGAGAAGTTGTCATTGCGTTTGCAAAACACATTCCTGTAAACCTCGTTACAGAACCGTTGATTCCCCAACTTGTTCGCGCCAGTACGAGCATCGGGGCAAACTATTGTGAAGCAGACGACGCTGGCTCAAAAAAGGAATTCCGTTATCGCATCAGTATATGCAAGCGAGAATCGCGTGAAACCAAGCACTGGTTGCGGATGGTTGTGGCGGCCGCACCGGAGCTCAAAGTGGATGCCCGTCCGCTGTGGCGGGAGGCCAAGGAGCTCAACCTGATCTTTTCGGCCATTTATCGGAGAAAGCCGAAGAGCTAACCTTTCGTCATTTTGATTTCGACCTTTCGTCATTCCTTCGTCATTTGAATTTCGACCTTCGTTATTCTTCCCAAGGGAGTTCCATCGTGTCCAAAGACATTAACGTCGGCGTCGTCGGCTGCGGCTTTATGGGCCGGGCCCACTCGAATGCGTACCTCCAGGTGAACCATTTCTTCCCGCAGACGCGCAAGCCGGTGCTGAAGGCATGTTGCGCTCGGCCGGAAGAGAAGGACAAACTCGAAAAGTTCGCCAAGGCCTGGGGCTATGAGTCGATGGAGCTGGATTGGAAGAAGCTCATCGCCCGGCCCGACATCGACTTGATCGACGTCTGCGTGCCAAACGTTATGCATCACGACGTCGTCATTGCCGCGGCCGAGGCGGGCAAAATGGTCGTCTGCGAAAAGCCGCTGGCGATGAATGCGGGGGAAGCCGAGGAGATGGTGGCCGCCGTGGAAAAGGCCGGCGTGGCCAACATGGTTTCCTTCAATTACCGCCGCGTGCCGGCGATTTCGCTGGCCAGGCAAATCATCAACGAAGGGCGGATCGGCCGCCCGTTCCACTACCGCGCCACGTACAACCAGGACTACACGATCTCGGCCGAAGTGCCGCAAGGCGGGATGGCCCTGTGGCGGCTCGACGCTCGCGTGGCCGGCTCCGGGGTGACCGGCGACCTGCTGGCCCACGCCATCGACACCGCCGAGTGGCTCAACGGGCCGATCCAGCGGATTGTCGCCCACACCGAGACGTTCATCAAGCAGCGAAAGCACGCCGAGACCGGCAAGATCGAGCCGGTCACCATCGACGACGCCTGCATGTTCCTGGCCCTGTTCGCCAACGGCTCGTGCGGCACGTTCGAGAGCACCCGTTACGCCCGCGGCCGAAAGAACTACAACACCTTCGAACTGAACGGAGAAAACGGGGCGGTGTTCTTCGATCTGGAAGATCCGCACATTTTGCAGTATTTCCGCTACGCCGATCCGGCCACCGGCAAGAAGATCGAGGATCACCTGACCGGCTGGCAGCGGATTCACGTCACCAACTTCGAGCATCCGTACATGCGAAACTACTGGGTGCCCGGCTGTACGATCGGCTACGAGCACACGTTCATCAATGGTTTCGCCGATTTTCTGGCGAGCCTCGACGGTGGCCCGGCGTTCCATCCGAACATGCGCGAGGCGTGGCGAACGCAACGGGTCTGTGACGCGGTGCTCGAAAGTGCGAAGCGGGGGCAGTGGATCGAGATTCCGGCTTAAGAGCGAAGACCGAAGCCCCGATCATTTCAGAAGCATGTTGAACCCAGCCTGCTCGAAATGGCGGTCGGTCGTTAGTGCATCGCGCAGTCCATGCTCTTCCATTACCGCAAAGGAAGTACAATCGGTCAGCGACCAATCCTTGTCGTGACGATTCGCAAATAGGCGATACCCTTGCCGAAACAACTGCTGCGACGCCGGAATTACGAAAGCATTTGGGTCTGCTTCGAGGCGTGGCAGGAGATCGATGAATGTCTGGCGGTCACTGCCGCGAGACATGGCGCCGCCCAGTTCAAGAAGCACAAACTCGGTAACGATGATTGGCCGTCTCAGCGTAATGCACAACTCGACGGCCTTCGCGTGGTGGCAGTCACGCGGGCCGAAAAGCGCCAGGCAGTACGACGTATCTACAAAAACGGGAGTCATTCTCGCTTGGGTACGCCATACAAGTAGTGATCGTGATTCACCGATGCGTCGGGCGGCAAACCCACGGCTTTTCCGATCAACGGTTTGAGCCGTTCGTAGAGCGACGGAATCTCTTCCTCGGCCGATTCATCCTGGCCGCCAGCGATGGGCTCAACCCTGACGCCAAGCCCTTCGGGTAGCGTCACGGAATCATCCAAGACGATCACGCCGTTGCTCACGTGGCCGAGATAAGTCATGTCCTCTCCCTCCTTAGCCTATCATAACACACCACTGGCCAAATGCAATCCTCTTGACGGCTGCCCTCGCGCAGCGAAGAATCAAGGCATCCCGCGTACTCTCGAGGGATGGCGTCTCGCTGCCGCTGTCGAACCGCATGAACTATTTCGCCCACGCACTGCCGTTTCTCGATCGGCCGTATTTCGTCGCCGGAACGGCCGTGCCCGATTGGCTGGCGGTGGCCGATCGCAAGGTGCGGCTGCGATCGAAACACGTTGAAGCGTTCCTTGACGACGCCGACCCGTGCGTGGCGGAAGTGGCGGGCGGCATCTTGCAGCATCTCCGCGACGACGCGCAATTCCACGCCACCCGCGCGTTCGCCGAAACCTCGCTGGAACTGACCGCCCGAGTGCGCGACGTGCTCGGCGGCGAAACCGGGCTGCGGCCGGCTTTCCTCGGCCATCTGCTGTTGGAGCTCCTGTTGGATGCCGCCCTGGTGGCCGACGATCCCGGCCGGCTCGCCGAGTATTGTCGCGTTCTGAACGTCGTGGACGCCCGGCGGGTCGAGGCTGCCGTCAATCGCATCGCCCCGCGCCCGACCGAGCGGCTGGCCGCGTTCATCGAGCTTTTCCGCCGCGAACGCATCTTGTGGGATTACCTGGAAGATGGCAAACTGATGGTGCGGCTCAACCAGATCATGCGGCGCGTCGGCCTGGAGCGATTGCCGGACGAGTTCGCCGCCGTCCTGCCGGCCGCCCGAAAACTGGTGACGGATCGCAAGATCGCATTGCTGGAGGGAATTCCGCAACTGTAAAGCCGCGACCAGCGGTCGCGATTCTCCGGGGAATATGCCATGCGATATGGAATGAACTTGCTGATGTGGGCCGATACGTTGACCGACAAGGCGCTGCCCTTGCTCGACCAGATCAAGGAGATCGGTTTCGACGCCGTCGAGTTGCCGGTGTTCGAAATCGACGTCGAGAAGTATGCCAAGTGGGGAAAGCATCTCGACGACGCCGGCTTGGGGCGAACCAGCGTGACCGTTCGCGGCGCCGACGACAACCCCATGAGCGCCGATGCGAAAATCCGCCGCAAGGGCGTCGAGATGAACAAGGCCGCGCTGGATTGCTGCCAGGCGGCGGGCGCCACGGCGCTGGTCGGGCCGCTCCACTCCGCCTTGGGCTGCTTCAGCGGCGCCGGCCCGAGCAAAGATGAATGGAACTGGGCCGTCGAGAGCATCAGGGAGGTCGCCGAGCACGCCGAAAAGTGCAACGTGACGCTCGGCCTCGAATACCTCAACCGCTTCGAGTGCTACCTGCTGAACACG
The DNA here is from genome assembly GCA_963719005.1 of uncultured Planctomycetia bacterium. Lineage (GTDB taxonomy): Bacteria > Planctomycetota > Planctomycetia > Pirellulales > Thermoguttaceae. The sequence goes on along the minus strand of CAVRAR010000002.1, from coordinate 29,167 downwards.
GCGGCCGACGGCGCCCGCTTCTGCCGCGAGGTGGCCCATCCGCGCTGCAAAATGATGTACGACACGTTCCATTCGCACATCGAGGAGAAGAACACGCCGGCGGCCATTCGGGCGCTGAAAGACTGCCTGGTCCACGTCCATATCTCCGAAAACGACCGCAGCACGCCGGGCTCGGGCAACGTCCGCTGGGCCGAAACCTTCGATACGCTCCACGAAATCGGCTACGACGGCCCGCTGGTGATCGAAGCCTTCGGGCTGTCGCTGGAAAGGCTGCTGCCGGCCACGAAAATCTGGCGGCGAATGTACCAGAACGAGCGGCAACTGGCCGCCGACGGGCTGCGGTTTATGAAGAGCGAAGTGGCCAAGCGGTGGTGAAAGGGCGCATCGCTTGAATCGGCGGGGAACGGGGATACAATGGAGTTTGTTGAGGAACCAGTCGGTCCTGAAGGAGGTTGCCATGAAAGCAATCAAAGCCGTGATCGATAACGGCAAAATCGTGCCGGAAGAGCCCTTCGATCCGGTCGGGCGACACGACGCGATCGTGGTTGTCCTCGACGTTGATCCCTGGACCGCAATACTGAACGATTCGCGTCCGCGGCCGCAATTGGACGAATTGGCCGACGAAGCACATCAAGAATACCTCCGGGGCAAAACGACGCCGATCGATCCGGACGCGATGTCATGAAGTCCGTTGCGGCCACTAGTTTCTGGAAATTGTACGGTGCCTTGCCCGACGCTGTGCGCCAGGAAGCCCGAGAGGCTTTTCGCCGCTTCCGCGATAATGCCGCCCACCCCGGGCTCTCTTTGGAGCGCCTTCGTTCCAGGCCCGATTCATGGTCTGTGCGAATCACCCGGGACTATCGGGCGGTGGGGCGCAAGGAAGGCGACTTGATCGTTTGGTACTGGATCGGCACTCACGCCGACTTCGACAAGAGATTCCCAGCATAATGCCAGCTTCCGCCGATCCGCCGTTTGAATCGCAGCCGCAGGGCATCTCGCTCGACGAGTTGACCAAGGCATTCGCCGAGGTGATGGGCGTCGAGCCGCGGCCGCCGACCGAGCCAGCCACGCCGCCGGAACAACGCGAGCAGCCGTCCGAGGCGATGGCCGCGGCTGATGCGGAACAGCCTGCCGCCGTGCCGCCGACTGAGACGGCGATCGACGATGCTTGCCCGATCAATCCGCGGACGATCTTGGAGGCGATGCTGTTCGTCGGCAATCGCGAGAACGAGCCGCTTTCGCCGCGGCGGGCCGCCGAACTGATGCGCGACGTCGAAGTAGACGAGATTCCGTCGCTGGTCAAAGAACTGAACCGCCGCTACGACGAGACGGGCGCGCCGTATCAGATCGTCGGCGAGGGGGACGGCTACCGGCTGGCGATCCGCCGCGAGTTCCATCCGCTCCGCAACCGCTTCTACGGCCGGGTGCGCGAGGCCCGGCTGTCGCAGGCGGCCATCGACGTGCTGGCGTTGGTGGCCTATCAGCAGCCGATGACGGCCGAGCAGATCCATCGCTTGCGCGGCCGTCCGAGCCGGCACGTCTTGGCCCATCTGGTGCGTCGCGGTCTATTGCGGATCGAGCGGCCCGACACAAAGCGTCGCACGCCTCACTATTGCACGACCGATCGGTTCCTCCGTCTCTTCAACCTCGAATCGCTCGACGACCTGCCGCGGAGCGAGGAGCCGGAGCCGACGTAGGGGACTGTCCCGATTTTCGTGTCAACGAAAATGGGACTGTCCCCCTCGCGTCCGCCAGCGATTTTTTTCATAAATGGTGCGAAAGCTGTCGGAGGACAAGTGCTGCGGCGGCTATGGTTTACGTTGCTGCTTGTCGGAGTCGGCCGGCGAATGATTTTTGGGGCGGTGGTGCAAAAGTCGGGTTTTGCCGAGACTTTAGCATCGTTATTGGGTGATAATGAAAAACCTCACGCAAAGGCGCTGAGGCGCAAAGGGGTTTTTGGGAAGAATCATTTGGAACCTATCGCGGAAATGACGGCCATTCGTGAGACTTTAGCATCATTATTGGGTAATCACGAAAACACGAAAGGACGAAAACACGAAAAACAAGGACCAGAACGAGTTGCGAATCTGACCGATCTCAAAATTCCCCATCGTGCCTTTCGAGTTTTCGTACTTTCGTGTTTTCGTGATGAATTCTGTGTTTTGGGTCATAGTAACCCAATAATGATGCTACAGTGTCCCATTCGTTTTTCTTTCGTTTTCTTCGCGCCTTCGCGCCTTTGCGTGCGGTTTTGCCCGACACCCATACTAAAGTGTCGTTTTGCCAAGTGTATTTGTGAAAAGTGTTGTTGCGGTGGCGTGGTTGGATGAAGGGGGGCGGGGTTGGGGATTTAGGGATTTGAGCAATTGGAGTCGCCGCTGCTTTTCTTCTCATCAATGAGCACGGCGGGACTCTAGTATAACTGAACGCTTGTTCATACCAGACCGCGTGGCCGATTTCAAGCCCAGGTTTTGGGCCAGTGGTACGCCGTAACGGCTCGCAGCGCAAAGGGCCCCGATTCCGAACGAATTTCAACCCAACAATCACGGCGGGGCTTAGCGAATTGCCCTCGTTCCGCATTGACGTGCGGGCGGGGAAGGATCATATTGGGTGTCGTTTGGCAGGCCAATTCGGCACTTGGGGAAAGGAGGGGTGTTCGTGTTTGATCGTCGATCAAATGGAGCCGCCGAAAACGCAGTTTTTGGCTGGTTCGGTGTCGCCCTCGCTGGAACCGTGGGGGTTGCAATTGGTATTGCATTGGGATTTGCGCTGTCCCCGTCCGCCGGCGGTTCAGTAGCCGACCTGACGGCTCAGCGCGACCACCTCGCGGCTGAAAAGATGGCCCTGACTGGTGAGCGGGACCGGCTCCGACGTTCCAACGCCACCCTGACTGCGTGGAAAAATCAGACGGAGCGTTTACCCGAACACACAAAATCGCAGGCTCGTGACGAGCAGAACTGCAAATCGAATGATCCGCAAACAAGCGAATGGAAGCTAGGGCGAGAGATCGGGGTAGCGTACGGCCCTTCCAGCGCGTTCGGAGCGTTCGCGCGACGTCTCGAAGCAACGAAGTGGTGGAACCCTGGAAGTTACTGGTCTCTTAGGGGGAACGTAGAGCTTGTTCCGGAGGCGAAGGATCTACAGATTGTGGATCCCGCTACGAATACGTTTGCCGGCCGCTTGTCGGTTTGCTTTGAGGTGGAGAACAAGGCGGCAACCCCGAGCTTTGAATTGGACCTGGAGAAAATCTTTTGGATGGGCGACAAATACAGCAGCACGCTACAAGGAGCGTTTGGGGCCATCGGACGTGCGATGGACTTGGACGGCCAGGAGGCTCAACGAGTACGACAAGTAGCTGGATTGATCCCCCGGGTTGCGCCGGCGGATGCTGCTCAAGGTATGGCCGCTGTCGTGAACAGCATTCCGCTAAGCCGTCGTAGCGTCTTTTCCAAGAAACTTAATGTGCTAGTCCAGGTTGTGAAAGACAATCGGACGGATGAGTTGTTAACCAGCGACGTTTCCGAACCGGCAATCAGCTTTGTTCTGAGCAAACGCTTCGTTGCCACTCTCTGTTTCGGCGACTTCTCCAAAAAGAAAATCCCGTCGGTGTGGTCGATCACCATCACGCCCAACGGGAAGTCCGAACGTGATCCTGCATGGACGCAGGTGGATGAAGCCGAAATGGATTCGATGCGTAACGGTCGTTGAGAAGATTGTAGCGTCTTTGCAGGAGAGCTGGACTATTCTGAGTAAGTGAGTGAGCGAGACCACGAACTTGGGACGGCCGGTAGTACTGCAACGCGCCAGCGAATGGGCTCAGCGTGGACAGGGCGTTATTCGCCTTCCTCGCCACTGGCCCGAGCCGATCCGGCTTAATGAAAGACGAATCATGGGGAGCAACAAAAAGGTGGGCTTCTTCCCCAAACATGAGCAAGGCAAGTGGAGCGTTTTCCTTAGGGAAGCCGACGGGACGGAGCGGCCGGCAACGCCCGAAGAGACCCAAGAACAAATACAACAGTTTTGGGATCGACTGGCGGAAGATCAACGGGCATTCGCCGCCGAGCAACAGAGGATTCTCTCCGACCCTAACTGGTGTCCATCTCTGACTTCCCGCTACCTTGAGTTTGCCCAATGGGCTGAGGGGCTGGCTCCCGGCTATGCGCCGACAATGGCCGATCTTCACATGAACTGCGCTCGAACATGTTAGGAAGACCTACGGAGTGCAAACGAGCGGCGCACCCGACATCACCGCACTGCAAACGCCGCCGGTCGTCGAGATAGAACAAGGCAAAGGGAAAGGCGGGAGAGGCAAACGATTCCGCGTTGCACTATCGTTTCCAGGAGAGCGCCGTGAATTCCTCGCGGAGGTTGCGAACAATCTGGCTCGCCGCCTTGGGCGGGAGCGAGTCTTCTATGACAAGTATTATGAAGCGGAGCTGGCTCGCCCGGACCTCGATACCTACCTCCAAGAGGTCTATCACGACGATTCCGATCTAATCGCCGTATTCCTCTGTGCGGATTACGAGGAGAAGGAGTGGTGCGGGTTGGAATGGCGGGCGATCCGCGACCTTATCAAGAAGAGAGACCGGGCTGCGATTATGCCCTTCCGTTTTGACGGCACGTCAATTCCCGGACTGTTTTCAATCGACGGCTATGTTGAAGTTGGGCAACGGTCGCCAAACGAGATCGCATCGCTCATCCTGCAACGCTTGGACCATAACGAGCGGTGAAGTTATTCTCCATGCTGGATCTGCCCGGCCGTTGCCGTACCCGCACAAAATATCTGTCGCCTCCAGTTCCGCGTGGAGTTGAAGGTCGTTTACGACCTTTTCCGCCGCAGGCGGTATTAGGCCCGACGTTCACGTCGGGTTCGAGAAGCGGCGAAATGATTGCGTTGTCAGGCCCGCTTGCGGGCCTCCTCGTTGTGCGGGGCGTTTGCCTTTGGACCGACTCGATCCGGAGCCCCGTGAACGGGGCTGACGACGGCATGATGTTGATGCCTCTTGAACCCGGCGTGAACGCCGGGCCGAATACCGCTGCGCGGGAAGGATCGTAAACGGTCCTTGCGGCGCCGGGCGGTCGCTAGTGTGCGGACTTGTGAACGCGGAGTCGCGGTCTTGGCACCCGGCGAGGGGATGCACAGATTTCCGTGGCAACGGAGTCGTAGCCGCGCCAAATCCCGACAAAGGGGACAGTCCCCACAAATTGGACCAGTCCCCTTTTTCCCGCGCCCGCCTATCTTGCAAAAACCGCCCGGCAGCGGGTATACTGGACGCACGCAGTCCTCCCCTGGCGGGGAATCCGTGAGGCGTCCTTTGTATCGATGCCGCCAGTCGCCGGGGGGTATTTTGGGGGTCTGCCTCGATTTTTGTGTCAGGGAATCACGGGCAAGATGCCCGTGCTACAGGGGCAGTCCCGCCGTCAAAGGGGACAGTCCCATTTTCGCTGGCACGAGAAGTGGGACAGTCCCCTCTGGCCCGATGGAGATTTATGCTGAAAGTCATTCTTCCCGACGGAAAGTCTGTGGAGTATTCCCGTCGCGTTCGGCCCATCGATGTTGCCGCTGAAATTGGCCCGCGGCTGGCCAAGGCCACTCTGGCCGCCGAAGTGGATGGGCAAATGGCGGGCGTCAATGATCTCTTGCCCGCCGGGGGAGAGGTTGCCCTTCGCCTCATCACGGCCAAAGACCCGCAAGCCCTCGATCTGTTACGGCATTCGTGTGCGCACGTGATGGCCCGGGCGATCATGCGGCTGTTTCCGGGCGTGCAGTTGGCCTTCGGGCCGACGGTGGCCGAGGGGTTCTATTACGATTTTGAAATGGAGCACGCGCTGTCGGAGGAGGACTTCCCCAAGATCGAGGCCGAGATGGCCCGAATCGTTAAGGAGGACGAGCCGTTCGAGCGGGTCGAGATGGATCGGCAGGCGGCAATCGACCTGTGCCGCGATCTGCGGCAGTCGCTGAAAGTCGAGCATCTGGAAGACGGCCGGCTTTCGAGCGAATCGACCGTGTCGTTTTACCGCCAGGGCGAGTTCATCGATCTCTGCCGCGGGCCGCACGTCCCCAGCGCGGGCGCCATCGGGGCGTTCAAGCTGCTGTCGGTGGCCGGGGCGTACTGGCGGGGCGACGCCTCGCGTCAGCAGTTGCAGCGGCTCTACGGCACCGCCTTCTTCAGCAAGCAAGAGCTCGAAGAGCACCTGCGGCGAGTCGAAGAGGCCAAGCGCCGCGACCACCGCGTGTTGGGCAAGCAGCTCGAACTGTTCTTCATCGATCCGGCGGTGGGCCAGGGCCTGGTTTTCTGGCTGCCGAAGGGGGCGGCGGTGCGGCACGAGCTGGAAAACTTCCTCTACGCCGAGCTAATCAACCGCGGCTACCAGCCGGTCAACACGCCGGTCATCGGCAACGTGAATTTGTACAAGACCTCGGGCCATTTTCCGTATTACAAGGAGTCGCAGTTCCCGCCGATCGAGGTCGGCGAGGATGAGCTATACTTGCTGCGTCCGATGAACTGCCCTCACCACATCACGATCTACAAGTCGAAGCCGCGAAGCTACCGCGAACTGCCGCTGCGGCTGGCCGAGTTCGGCATGGTACATCGCTTCGAGCAGTCGGGCGAGCTAAACGGCATGACGCGGGTGCGTGGCTTCACCCAGGACGACGCCCACATTTTCTGCACCGAAGGGCAGGTGGCGTCGGAGTTCCGCGGCTGTCTCGACATGACCCAATTCGTGCTCAAGACGCTCGGATTGGACGACTACCGCGTGCGGTTGGGCTTCCGCGATCCGGCCAGCGACAAGTACGTCGGCAGCGCCGAGAATTGGCAGCGGGCCGAGGAGTCGCTCGAACGGGTCTGCGGCGAAATGAACCTGCCGAACTTGCACGTCGAGCGCGGCGAGGCGGCGTTTTACGGGCCGAAGGCCGATTTCGTCGTGGCCGACTGCATCGGCCGCGAGTGGCAGCTTGGCACCGTGCAGCTCGACTACAACCTGCCCAGCCCGCAGCGGTTCGGCCTGGAATACATCGGCGACGACAACGCGCCGCACCAGCCGGTGATGATTCACCGGGCGCCGTTTGGGTCGTTCGAGCGGTTCGTCGGCATGTTGATCGAGCACTTCGCCGGGGCGTTCCCGCTGTGGCTGGCGCCCGAGCAGGTGCGGGTGATGGTCGTCAGCCAGAAGGCCGAAGAATACGGGCGCGGCGTGCAGCGTCAACTGGCGGAAGCCGGATTCCGCGTCGGCGGCGACTATCGCGCGGAAAAGATCGGCGCGAAAATCCGCGACGCCCAATTGGAGTTGATTCCCTACATGTTCGTGATCGGCGGCCGCGAGGCCGAGGAGGGCAAAGTGGCGGTGCGCGACCGCATCGAAGGCGATCTCGGCGCCATGCCGCTTGCCGCCGCGATCGAGCGGCTGCGGGCGGAAGTGACAGCGAAAACGGTGAGAAAAACGGCAAAATGACGAATGTCGAAATCGGAATGACCAAGGAATGACGAATGTCGAAATCAAAATGTCGAATTCGAGTCGCCTTTCGTCATTTGGAATTCGTCATTCCTTCGTCATTTTGATTTTGGATCTCGTCATTCTCCAGCGGCATGATTGTCCTTTTGTTTCATCAAGAATCCAGTGAGAGGCATTGCTTATGGGAAAATGGAGGCCGCCAGAGGTAACTGGCAAACAGCGAATTAACGAACAGATCCGCATTACGCCGGTCCGTGTGATCGGCGCCGACGGGACGCAGTTGGGCATCCTCGCGACCGACGAGGCGTTGCGGCAAGCGAGGGCCCTGGAGCTCGACCTGGTCGAAGTGGCCCCCGCCGAGCGTCCGCCCGTCTGCCGCATTATGGACTACGGCAAGTTCAAGTATCAGCAGAAGAAGCGGCAGCATAAGGGCCACGCTCATCAAGTCAAGATCAAGGAGATCCGCGTGCGGCCGAAGACCGGCGACAACGACATCCAGGTGAAGGTGAGCAAGGCCCGCGAGTTCCTGGCCGAGAAGGACAAGGTGATCGTCACGGTAGTGTTTCGCGGCCGCGAGTTGGCGCACGTGGACGAAGGCCGCAGGGTGATCGACGAAGTCTTGGCGCAATTGGCCGACGTATCAAAGATCGAATCGCCCCCGGTTCACCACGGCCGGCGGATGATCTGCACGCTAGCGCCGAAATAGGAGAGTTGTTCTTGCGGCTTTCGATGCGTTGCATCGGCATGCTTTGTGGCATCGCTGATGGTTATTCAAGGAACGGGATGCCATGCCAACTCTAGTTGAGACCGTGAAGGAGTACGGCCGGTGGGATGTTCCACATCCGATACCGTATCAGGGCAGTAAGCGCGGTCTTGCGCCCATCATTTTGTCGTATTTTCCAGCTCGTTTTTTACGTCTTGTCGAGCCCTTCTCTGGTTCGGCCGCGATCTCGTTGGCAGCCGCCTATCGGAAGCTGGTTGATCGGTTTCTCATCAACGACGCGCACGCTCCGTTGATCGATCTCTGGCGTGAAATTATCGATCACCCCGAGGAATTGGCCGGCAAGTATTCAAGGCTCTGGCGAACGCAACTCGGCCGAGAGCGGGATTACTACGACATCGTTCGCAAGAAGTTCAATGAGACTCACAAGCCGGAATACTTTCTCTACTTGTTGGCTCGCTGCGTGAAGGCCGCGATTCGCTACAATGGGGAAGGAGAGTTCAACAATAGTCCCGACAACCGGCGCAAAGGGGCGCATCCCGACACGATGCGAAATCGCATTATGGGTGCCTCGTCGCTGCTGCAGGGCCGAACCGAACTGATCGCGCGCGACTATCGAGACGTGCTAGCCGAGTGTGAGTCGACAGACCTGATTTACATGGACCCGCCGTATCGGGGCGTTTGCAGCAACAGGGATAGCCGGTATTGTTCAAAGATCGAACACGATGACTTCTGCGATGCTCTAGCCATGCTGAACGACAAGGGCTGCATGTATCTTGTCAGCTACGACGGCCGCATGGGCGAGAAAGCCTACGGCGAACCGCTGCCAAAACGGCTGAAATTGCTTCATATCGAAGTCCACGCCGGCCGATCGACTCAAGCGACGTTGCTGGGAAGACATTGCGACACGTATGAATCTCTCTACCTTTCCCCGGCGTTGGCCGAGATGGTTGCGCCAAACCTCCGTTGGGTTGCCGCTGAAACCGCTTCTTGCTGACATCGCGGGCGAATAGCCGGCACTGGTCAAAGGAGAGCGTAAAATGGCCGATATCGAGCTGACCCAGTCGGAAGCTGACGCCCTGATTGCAATGGAGAAGGTACGTGAAAACAACGATTCCGTGGAATACCCGAGCTTGGGCGGCAGGGTTTGCGCCCCGCTTGTTTCCGCGGACAAGAAGGAGCATTTTCTCCTGGACGTTAGCCGAGGAAGGATCGACCTAAGAAAGGGGACATACCAAGAGCGTGGGCGTCATGTAATCATCCTTGTCCGACTCGATTTCGGCGGCGCGCCCCATCGCAATCCCGATGGCGAGGAAGTGCCTTCTCCCCACCTGCATCTCTATCGGCACGGCTTTGGCGACAAATGGGCAACTCCGGTTCCGAGCGGACAATTCCCTGACACCAACGACCTCTGGGGGTTGCTGCACAATTTCATGCAATACTGCAACATTACAAGACCGCCCGTGTTCGAGCGGGGGGTGTTTTCATGATTCAGGAAATACAGACGCTGCTTGATCGGTATTTGGCGTGGCTGAAGGACAAGACCACCTTGCGGCAGGTTGACGATTGGATTGAGATCACTACTCCGTATCTTGATCGTCACAATGATTATCTTCAAATATACGCGACCCGAAAGAACAGAGACTTCATTCTGACCGATGACGGGTACACGATTGAAGACCTCGAACAATGCGGGTGCAAGCTCGAGAGTCCTAAACGGCAAGACCTGCTGAGAATGACCCTTAATGGTTTTGGGGTACATCTGAACGACAATGCCTTGGAGATTCACACTTCGCCGGAGAACTTCGCGTTGCGCAAGCATAGCCTGATTCAAGCGATGCTTGCCGTAAACGACATGTTCTATCTTGCTGCCCCGACGGTTACAAGTGTGTTCTATGAGGACGTTGTAGCGTGGTTGGATGTCTGTGATGTTCGCTATACGCCGAAAGTCAAGTTTACTGGAAGAAGCGGCTACGATCACCTATTTGATTTTGTCATACCAAAGTCTCGACGCCAGCCGGAACGGATTGTTCAGACAATCAATCGTCCAAGTCGCAATACGGCAGAGGTTATTGCGTTTGCTTGGATCGACACCAAGGAAGTGCGTTCGCACGACTCGCAAGCCTACGCTCTTCTCAATGATTCTGAGCAGCAGATTTCAACCGCCGTTTCTGACGCGCTCCGCAGCTACGACGTAACCCCGATTCCTTGGAGCGACCGCGATTCCATTCGTAATGAATTAGCGGCGTGAGAATCAAAGAAGCAACTTTATCAGCGCAGACACCCGTTCTTGCACACATGCCCGCTCGCGTCACTATTTTGTGCGGTCCCGCCCGAAGCGGAAAGACCGAGCGACTGTTGACGCGCTACCGCGCGGCTCTTGGGGGGCGGCCGCCGGGGTCGGCGCTGTGGCTGGCGCCGACGTGGCGAGCGGCGGACGAGATTCGCCGGCGGCTTCTCGATGGAACGCTGCCCGGCTGCTTTCTGCCGGGTGTGATGACCTTCGAGAAGTTCGCCGAAGCGGTGCTGCACGCCGCCGAACTGCCCGTCCGGCCCATGACTCGCCTGATGAAACGCGAGTTGGTCCGCCAGATCATCTCCGAGCAGTCGTCGCGCGGGCGGCTCGGCCACTTTCAATCGATCGCCAAGACCGCCGGACTGGTCGATCTGGTGTGCGAGTTCATCAGCGAACTGAAGCGGCTGGAAATCTGGCCCGACGAGTTTCGCCGCGCCTGCCAGGCCCGCGGATTGGCCGATAAGGACACGGAACTGTCGGAGATTTACGACGTCTATCAAAACGCGCTGCGGGAGCACGGGCTGTTCGATGCCGAGGGGCGGTTCTGGTCGGCTCGCGACGTACTGGCGAGGGGAGAGGGAGGGCTGGGCACTTCAGTGCCCAGTGGAGTCGGCAGTCGGCAGTCGGCAGTCGGCAGTCAGGAAAGTCGCTCACCTCAATCAACAATCAACAATCAACAACCAACAATCCCCGTTCCCTCTCCCCTCTCCCCTCTCCTCTCCCCCCCCGCCCTCCTCGTCGCGGACGGCTTCACCGACTTCACGCGAACGCAGCATGAGATACTTGAAATCTTGGCGGGGCGGGTCGAAGAGATGTTCGTCACGCTGCCACTGGAAGCCGAGCCGCGGCGCGGCGATCTCTTCGCCAAACCGCTGAAGACGCTGGGCGAACTCCGCCGCCGGCATCCCGGCGCGACGGTCGAGCAATTGGCCCGAACGACCGAACCCGACTGGCCCGCCCTGGCGCATTTGGAGCGAACGGTCTTCGAGAATCCGCGAAAACGCAGCGAGAAAAGAGGGCTGGGCACTTCAGTGCCCAGTAAAACCGCCAACATCGAAATCCTCGCCGCCGCCCGCCGGCTGGGCGAAATCGAGATGATCGCCCGGCGAATCAAGCGGTTGCTGGTCGATGGCGACGCGCGGCCGGGCGACATCGCCGTCGTTTTTCGCTCGCCGCAAGATTCCGCAGAGTTGGTCGACGAAGTATTCGGCCGGCTGGGCATTCCCTTCAAGCAAGAGTCGGGCAAGACCCTCGATCGTTCGCCGGCGTTGCGGCCACTCATTGCGCTCCTGCAACTCGACCTCGACGACTGGCCCTTCGATCGGCTTTTGGCCGTTCTGGGAAGCAACTACTTCCAGCCCGCGTGGCCCGAATGGTGCGACGGCGATCGTGCTGCGGTCGAACGGACGATTCGCAGATTGCAGGTTCCTCGTAAGCGTGAATCGTTGATCGAGCAACTGGGCGATGATGGATGCGCCGCCAACGTCGCAAGACGCCTGGCGGCCGCGTTCGATGCCTTGCCCCCGCGCGCGACGCTGCCGGAATGGGGAAAAGCCTGGCGGCGATTGGCCGGCGAAACGGGGCTGGTGCGAGCGATTTACGACAACAATGATGCTAAGGACAATCCATCGCCTCAAATAGCCGGGAGCCAACGGCTCCCGGAATGTGCAAGAGTCGGTGGCTGCCTTCCGGGAGCTGTTAGCTCCCGGCTATTTGACGATAGCGACCACCACGCCTGGGAGCGTTTGATGAAAGCACTGGCCGAGGACGATGCCTTGGCGGCGTGGCTGAAGCGGCGGCCGCCGGAGTTGGAACGTCCCGCGGCGGTCGAAGCGCTGTTGGATATCCTCCGCAGCGATTGCGTCGGCAGCTCGGGCGACGAAGCGGGCTACGTCCGCGTGCTCTCGGCCGAAAGCGTCCGCTCGCTGCAAATTCCCTGCCTGTTTCTGGCGGGCCTGTCCGAAAAAGCCTTTCCCGCCCCCGACCGCGAGGATCGCCTTTACAGCGAAGCCGATTACGTGCGGCTGATCGACGCCGGCCTGCCGCTGGTCGCCCGCAACGAGCGCACCCGCGAAGAGATGCTGCTGTTCTACGAAGCGGCAACCCGGGCGACGAAGCGGTTGTATCTCAGCTATCCGGCGCTGGACGAAGCGGCGCAGCCGTTGTTCCCCAGTCCGTTTTTGAGCGAGGTCGAGGATGCGTTTGGGAAGGGCGCGATCCCCCGCACGGAGCAAAAAGACTTGAGCCCGATCCCGCGGGAAGACGAGTTGTTCTGTCAATTTGACTTTCGCGTGAAAGCGGTCGCCACGGCGCTCGACGGGAACGTGGCGCTGCTCGCAGGGATGATGGGAGGAGAGGAGAGAGGAGAGGGAAGAGGGCTGGGCACTTCAGTGCCCAGCCAAGTGGGCAGTGGGCAGTCGGCGGTCGGCAGTGGGAAGAGCCATCATCAGCAATCAGCGATCAGCAATCAGCAATCCACAATCCCTCTCCTCTCTCCCCTCCCCCCACTCCCCTTCCTCGCCGCCGGCTTGGAAGTGATCTACCAGCGGCAAGATCGCGACGGCTTTGGCCCGGTCGAGGGCATATTGCAGAGTGCGGCGGCGCGGGCGGCGTTGGCCAGACAATTCGACCCGCAACACACCTTCTCTGCCACCGACTTGGAGCGGTACGCCGCTTGTCCGTTCCGCTTCTTCCTCGAACGGATCCTGAAGATCGAGCCGCTCGAAGACCTGGCCCTGGAATTCGACGTGCTGGAGCGCGGCCGCGTCGTGCATGAGGTGCTGTCGCGATTTCATCAGAGCGTGAACGACCGACTCGGGCGTCCTGGTTCGCCCTTGGAACTCGATGAGGCGGAATTCCAATCGCTACTGGACGCCGCCATCCAGGAGTCGCTCCCGGCCGAGCCGCGGAATCCGGTGCAGGCGGCGCTCCGCGAGGTCGATCGCCGCCTGGTCGTCGAATGGTTGTCGCACTATCGCGAGCAAGTCGAGAAATACGACGCCCAGTGGAAGGGATTCAGCGGCCCGATGGCGCCGGCATTGTTCGAGGTATCGTTCGGCCGAAGCGACGCGGTTCCGCCCTCGACCGTTCAGCCGCTCGAATGCGCCGGCCAGCGCGACGCCGTTCGCATCTCCGGGCGGATCGATCGCATCGACACGGGCGTGTTCGCCGGCCGCTGCGTTTTCAACGTGCTCGACTACAAGACCGGCCGGAGCATTCGATTGACGCCCGAGAGCATCGCGGCGGGCACAACCCTGCAACTGCCGCTCTATGCAATCGCGGCAATGGAGTTGATTCTCGGCGATCGTGACGCCTATCCGTGGCGGGCCGGCTACTGGTATCTGCGCGACGACGGCTTCAAGCCCAAACAAGCGCTGAAGATGTACGACGGCATCGACGGCCGCATTGAACTGGATCGTCAGTGGGAGGAAATCCGGGCCGGGCTGCGCGAGACGGTCACGGGGCTGGTTCGCTCGATGCGTGCGGGCCAATTTCCCGTGTGCAGCAGCGACGAGCATTGCACCGGCCATTGCCCCTTCCGCACCGTCTGCCGAATCAATCAAGTGCGTTCCCTGGAGAAGACATGGCGACCGACGGCGAGCCAGTGAATGCGTCGAAGCTGACCGACCAGCAGCGGCGAGCCGTGACGGCCCGCGGCGTTTCGGTCGCGCTGTCGGCGGGGGCGGGCTGCGGCAAGACGACCGTGCTTACCGAGCGGTTTCTGGCCGAATTGGAACCGGAGGGCGATGGTGGGGTGAAAGGCAGCGTTAAAGGGGACAGTCCCATTTTCGCTGAGACGAAAATTGGGACAGTCCCCGCGACGAAAATTGGGACAGTCCCCGAGACGAAAATCGGGACAGTCCCCGAGCGGCGATCGCGGCTGGGACAGATCGTGGCCATCACCTTTACCGAGCGAGCCGCCCGCGAAATGCGCGACCGCATTCGCAAGGCGTGTCGCGAACGACTGGAGCAATGTCCCGAGCATGACGTGGACTATTGGCTTGGGTTGGTGCGCGAGATGGATTCGGCGCGGATCAGCACGATCCATTCGTTCTGCGGCTCGCTCTTACGGGCGCACGCCGTCGAGGCCGGGCTCGATCCGCGATTCCGCGTGCTCGACGCGGCGCAAGCGGCCACGCTGCGGTTCGAGTTGACCGACGACGTGCTGCGAACCCGGCTGGCCGACCGCGACGAAGCGACGTTGTCGCTGGTGACTCTCTACAGTTTCGACCAGCTTCGCAAGATGATCGCCGAACTGCTGGACTCGCGGCAGGAGATCGACTGGGCGACGTGGCAGAGCGAAACGCCCGAGGGGCTTGCCGCGCGCTGGCAGGATTTCTGGCAGCGCGACACCTTGCCGCGGCTACTGTGTCAAATCGCCGACTCGGCCGACGCCAAGACGCTGCTCGCTCTGGCCGGCCGCTATCCGCCCGACCATCCGGTCATGCGCGAGCGATGCGATTTGCTTCGGGAGTTGCTTCCGAAGCTTTGTGGTGCAGGCGTCCCGCCTGCCATTGAAAGAGCAGGCGAGACGCCTGCACCACAAGACCTGCTTGCGGCGATCCGCGAGAATGCCAAGGTGCAGGGCGGTGGAACGAAAAAGCACTGGGTGAACGAGGAGGTCTACGAGCAGTTCAAGGAGGCTGCCAAGAGGCTGCGGGATCGGATCGACAAGCTCCAGCCGCAGATGCAATTCGACCCCGCGGCCGCTCGGCCCGCCGCCGAATTGTCGTTGCAGGCGATCGGTTTGGCCGCCGACGTCGCCGAGCAGTACGACCGGCGGAAACGCGAACTGGGAAGGTTGGATTTCGACGATTTGCTGATCTACGCCCGGGATTTGCTGGTCGGAGACACAAACGATCGCGGCGAGTTGCGGAGGCGGCTGGCCGGCCAACTCCGGCTGCTTTTGGTCGATGAATTTCAGGACACCGACCCGCTGCAAGTCGAACTGGTCAAGGCGCTTTGCGACAACGAACATTTGCACGGCAAGCTGTTTTTCGTGGGCGATTATAAGCAGTCGATTTATCGCTTCCGCGGGGCCGATCCCACCGTGTTCCGGCAGCTTCGCGACGAGATTCCGCGGGAGGGCCGGATGCCGCTCTCGGTGAATTTCCGCAGTCGGCCGGCGATCTTGGATTTCGTCAACGCCCTGTTCTGCGAGGAGATGGGGGAGGATTACGAGCCGCTTCGGTCGCTGCGGGAGAAGAGTGGAGACGGGGCCGCGGTGGAGTTTCTCTGGGCCAATTCACCGGGCAACGCACTGGGCACTGAAGTGCCCAGCCCTGGGGCTTTCGATCCGTCCTCTCTCTCCCCTCTCCCCTCTCCCCTCTCCCCTTTTGCCGACGATATGGGGCGGCGCGAGCGGCTGCTGCGAACCGAGGCCGATTGGATCGCGCGACGCATCCGCAACATGCTCGAAGCGGCCGAAGGAGAAGAGGGTCAAGACATCATCTGGGATAAGGACGCAAAGAAGCTGCGCAGAGTCAAGCCGGGCGATTTCGCCCTGCTGTTCCGCGCTGACGAACGTCGAATACTACGAAGAGGCCCTGCGGCGGTACGGCATCGACTATTATCTCGTCGGCGGACACGCCTTCTACTCGCAGCAAGAGGTTTACGACCTGTTGAACTTGTTGCGGGCGATCGACGTTCCCGGCGACGAGGTCAGTCTGCTCGGCGTGCTTCGCAGTCCGATGTTCGCGCTCGACGATGAGACGCTGTTCTGGCTTTCCCGGGCGGGAGGGCTTGCGGTGGGATTGTTTCATCGCGGTGAACTGCCGAAAGAACTTGACGACCGGCAGCGGCAACTCGCGGCGTTTGCCGCGGCGACGCTCCGCGATTTGCGCGAGGTGAAGGATCGTCTGCCGGTGGCTCGGCTGATCCAGGAGGCGATGGCGCGGACCGGCTACGACGCCACGTTGCTGGCCGAGTTTCTTGGCGAGCGGAAACTCGCCAATCTGCAAAAGCTGATCGAACAAGCGCGGAGCTTCGACGGGGCGGGCATTTTCACGCTGGCCGACTTCATCGCGCAGCTTTCCGAATTTGTCGCCCGGCAGCCCGACGAGGCGTTGGCCGCCACGCACCCGGAACTGAACGACGTCGTCAAGTTGATGTCGATCCATCAGTCGAAGGGGCTGGAGTTTCCGGTGGTGATCGTGCCCGACGTCGGCCGTCCGCGCCGCGTCGCCGGGCCGCCGATCGGTTTTTCGCCGCAACTCGGGCCGGTGCTGAGAGACGAGAAGGCGACGACCGGCTACGATCTGCTGATGGCCGCGGAGAACGACGAGGAGCGAAAGGAGATCGGCCGGCTGCTCTACGTCGCCACGACCCGGGCCGCCGATTATCTGATCCTCTCGGCCGGCATTGAAGACGTTGAATGCCTCGATGACGAAGCGGCCGGCCCGTGGATGGAATTGCTTAAGAGACGCTTCGATCTGAAGACGGGAGCGACGAAAGAGGGGGAGAGGGGGAGAGGGGGAGACAAGGAGACAAGGAGACAAGGAGACAAGGAGAGAGAGGAACGGACAACCGATGAACCGGTGGACTTGCAGGTGACTGTCGGCTCCCAGTCTCCTTGTCTCCCCGTCTCCTTGTCTCCTCGTCTCGCTTCTATCTTGCCGCCGGTCAAAGTGACCACCGACGCGCCGCCGATCCGCTCGAAGCCGGTTGATCTTCGCCGCCGCCGCGACCTGATGAAGATCATCGAGAAGGCCCGGCAGATGGCCGCCGACGGTCAGGGCAAGCGGCCGCACTACCTGACGCCCGTACCGTGCGACGCCGCCGCGCGGCGGCAGTATTCGTTCTCGCGTCTGACAGGGACGCTCCATGCCGAGGCGGCGGAGATCGGCACGAGCCCGCTGGAAGGCGATGCCTCCGCGGCGCCGCCGCTCGACCCACGTTGCCTGGGAACGTTGGTCCATGCCGTGTTGGAAGAGGTCGATTTTGCCGGGCCGGGCGACGTCGCCCTGCGGGTTCGGCGTCTGGCCGAGCAGCATCTCTCCGGCGGCGATCGGCAGCGGGAAGAAGCGCTCGCGGTCGAGATGATCGAGCGATTCGCCGCGTCGCCGCGAGCCGCCCAACTGGCCGCGGCGAAGGAAACGCTTCGGGAGGTGGAATTTCTGCTGGCCTGGCCGCCCGGCGGCCACCAGCATGAGGGACGCTATCTGCAAGGCTTCATCGACTGCCTTTACCGCGATGCCGACGGCCATTGGCGGCTGATCGACTACAAGACCAACCGGACGACGGCCGAAACGCTGGCGGCAACGGCGGCGGCGTACGAAATGCAGATGTTCGTCTATGCCTTGGCGGCCGAGACGATTCTGAAATCCCCGCCGGTGGAGTTGGCGCTCTGCTTCTTGCGGCCCGGTTTGGAGCATCATTTCGACTGGAACGATGCCGCCCGGCAGCGCGTCGTCGAATTGGTCGAGCAGGCGATCAATTCATATCCCCCGAATTAGTGGTTGCGGCAGGAGGAATCTTGCAATATGATTATTGTATATTCAGATTGCACGGCTTTCTGCGGTACGCTATGATTCCTCGCCATCTTACCACAACGATCAAGCAAGCAGCGATGCGGTATCCCGTCGTGTCGCTGACCGGGCCGCGCCAGTCCGGAAAGACCACGCTCGTGCGTGCGGCATTCCCCGACCACGCCTACGTGTCGCTGGAGAGCCCGGACCATCGCGCGTTTGCCATCGAAGACCCTCGCGGATTCTTGCAGCAGTTCTCCGAAAATGCGATTCTTGACGAGGTGCAGCGGACGCCCGATCTGTTCTCCTACATTCAGGGCATCGTGGACGAGGAGAATCGGCCCGGGCAATTTGTGTTGACGGGCTCACACAACTTTCTGTTGTTGCACGGCATCCGCCAAACGCTGGCCGGCCGATGTTCGGTCCTGCACCTCTTGCCGTTGGCGCGAACGGAGTTGACGGGACGGCAACCCATGACGATCTCCGCGATCGGGCAGCCGCCATCCGCGGCAGATGCAACCGACGACTGGTGCGAGGTGCTCTTCAAGGGTTCGTATCCGCGAATCCACGACCGCGGATTGGACTGCCAGGACTGGCTGCGGAATTACTGCGAGACCTATCTCGAGCGCGACGTGCGCGACATGGTCAACGTGGGTGACATGGAGACCTTTTCGCGATTCTTGCGGCTTTGCGCGGGTCGCTGCGGCCAGTTGCTCAATCTCGCGGGCTTGGCGGCCGATGCCGGCGTGTCGCATTCCACCGCTCGTCGCTGGCTCTCGATTCTCGAAGCGAGTTTTCTGGTTGCTCTATTGCGGCCGCACCATGAGAACTTCAACAAGCGGCTGGTGAAATCTCCGAAGCTGTACTTTCTCGATACCGGCCTGCTGTGCTATCTGCTGCGGATTCGCTCGCCCGACGACCTCCGTTTTCATGGCGCCCGCGGCGCCGTCTTCGAGGCGTGGACGGTTTCCGAGTTGTTGAAAAATTACTACAATCGAGGCGTCCAGCCCGATGCGTACTTCTGGCGGGATTCCGCCGGCCATGAAGTCGATCTTGTGATCGACTGCGGCGATCGACGGATCGCGGTCGAAATCAAATCCGGGGCGACCGTGGCGGACGATTTTTTCAAGACCCTGCGCTATTGGCGGAAATTGCCCGAGCAGTCCAACGCTCCGCTTGCCCTGGTCTACGGGGGCCGAGCGTCGTTCATGCGCAGCGGCGTGGCCGTCTATGCCTGGGACCAATGGGGATGAGGCCCGCCGTGCCGCTTCTTCACGAGGAACAACGCCGATTCGCCGCCGACGTGGTTCGCCGCCTGCGCGTGGCGGGGTTTACGGCATATTGGGCGGGCGGCTGCGTCCGCGATCAATTGCTCGGGCGAACGCCCAAGGATTACGATGTTGCCACCAGCGCCACGCCGGAGCAAATCCGCTCATTGTTTGGCCGCCGCCGCACTCTGGCGATCGGCGCCGCCTTCGGCGTGATCTCGGTCATCGGGCCAAAGGCGGCGGGCATGATCGAAGTGGCCACCTTCCGCCGCGACGCCGCCTACAGCGACGGCCGGCATCCCGACAGCGTCACCTTCAGCTCGGCCGAGGAGGACGCCTCCCGCCGCGACTTCACCATCAACGGGCTGTTTTACGATCCGATCGAAGAGCGCGTGATCGATTTCGTCGGCGGGCAGCGGGATCTGGCCGAACGGCGCGTCCGCGCCATCGGCTGTGCCCACGATCGTTTTGCCGAAGACAAGCTGCGGATGTTGCGGGCGGTGCGATTTACGGCCGCCTTCGATTTCACGCTCGACGACGACGCCCGCGCGGCCGTCGCCGAGATGGCGTCGCAGCTTCACGTGGTCAGCCCCGAGCGAATCGCCATGGAAATGCGGCGGCTGCTGACCGATCCGCGCCGGGCAGCGGGCGTTCGCTTGTTGCTGGAGACCGGGCTGGCGGCGGAAGTGCTGCCGGAGATCGTGCCCCGCGACGAAACCGAACGGGCACGGCTTGACGATACGCTGCAACTGCTTTCGCGGCTGCCGGGCGACGTCGGCTTTCCCGTGGCGCTCGCCGCGCTGCTTCTGCCGCGCGTTGACGCGGAGGGGGCCCAAAAAGTGTGCCGGCGATGGCGATTGTCGAACAAGGAGACGGACCTGACCGGCTGGCTTGTGCAATATCACGCGGCGATCGACGGCGCAACGACCATGCCGTGGTCGAAGCTCCAGCCGCTGCTGATGGCCGAAGGCATCGGCGACCTGCTGACGCTCGCCGAGGCCGCCGCGCCGTCGGGTTCCGAGGCGGCGGCGCACTGCCGGCGGCTGCTGGCACAGCCGCGCGAGGCGCTCGATCCGCCCCCGCTGCTGAGCGGCGATGATCTGCTGACCAGTGGAATTCCCTCCGGGCCGCAGTATAAAATGCTGTTGGAACGAATCCGCGCCGCGCAATTGGACGGCGAGGCACGCACGAAAGCGGAGGCGCTGGCGATGGTGAAAAAGTGGATGGTGGATAGTGGATAGGGGAGAGTGGAGAGGGGAGAGGGGAGAGTGGGGGTGGACGGCAAAGAGTCGCTTGCGGCTTCGCACAGAAAACTCGACTCCAACGTTTTCCAACAATGAACGGGTATCCTCATGGACAAGAAGATTAAGAAGAAGGCCCACGTACTTCGACAGCGAATTCAGACGCTGCAACAACAGTTGGCCGGAGCGAGGAAGCAAATGGATGACAAGGATGAGTTGAAGTCGATCGAGCAGCAGCTCGCCGCCGCCGAAGCGGAGCTGGCCAAGATCAAAGAGGATTAACCGGTTCGCCGCGAGATATTCTCGCGTCTATTTGGGAAGCAGCAGCATCGCCAGCAGGACGCAAACCAGGGCGACCGTCACGCCGACGGCGGCCTTGCGATCGACTTGCCCGCGGCTCGGTCCAAGGCCGAAATAGGGGCCGAGGCCGCTCCAAAGATACAGGCCGGCGGCCATGGCGACGACGCCGAAGCCGATCACTTGCCAGCGTGCGCCGCCGTTCTGGAGAATGACGCCGGCATCGTCGGCCCCGCCGGGCAAGATCGCTCCGCCAAGCAGATAAGCGCCGTTGGCGATCAGGCAGAAACCGGCGAACCAGGCGAGCAAATAGACGTGGCGCTTGCCCGCAAAACAGCGAGCGGCAATGAAAACCGCCAGCGGCAGAAGGCTGCCCCACCATGCGCCGCCCCAGGCGATGAAGAGCGGATGCGGATTGACGGCGAAATCGGTGCGAGAAAAGCCGAGGAGCGGAAGATGGACTGCGTCGAGTTTCGCCCCGCTGAGCCATCCCTGCAACACGTGGCCCGATTCATGCACCGCCAGCATCAGCAGCCAGGAAAGAGCGGCCGTCGAAAAAATCAGCAGGGCTTGAAAACAGCGATGCAAACGATTTGCTCCTCTTGTGGGAGGCGACTCCTGTCGCCAATCGGCAGGGCATCTAGCATTTGTTGGCCGACTAAAGTCGGCCCTACGGCGTTCATTGGCCGACTAAAGTTGGCCCTACGGTTATGAACTCCTAATCCAACAGTTTATACAGCACTACCACCAAGACGATCCCGACGAACAGAACGATGGGCAGATACAACGGGCCGAAAAACGAGAACAGCACGCCGATGAGGGTTGCGACGGCGAGCACCCAAACCCAGGCGGCGCTGCGCGGCTGGCGGGGCGGGGCGTCGATGTCCACCTTTCGCTCGACGAGCATTCGGCCGATGCGCCGCCGCTTGGCTTCCTGGTGCACGGCAGCCACTAAATCCTCGGCGCCGGCGTGTTCTTCCAGCAGGCCGGCCAGCGCCTCGGCCTTGCCGTCCTCGCCGCGGTCTTGCAGGAGCGTGACCATCGCCGATTGGGCGTAGATGTCGTTGGGATTCAGTTCGAGTGCGCGGCGGAGACTGGTTTCGGCCTCGGTGCGGCGGTGCAGGCGGAATTGGGCGAGCCCGAGGGCCGCCCAGGCCGTCGAGGAGCCGGCATCGGCCTCGACGGCGGCCTCGGCGGCCTCTTTCCCCAGTTTTGGCCCGCGCTCGGTGGCCATGAACCAGGCGTAGTCGCTCAAGAGCACCGGGTGCTTGCCGAAAAGTTCGATCGCCCGCTCGAACGCCTCTTGCGCAATCGCCAGCCGCTCGGCCCGCCACGCCGCCATCGCCAGCAGCCGATGGGCGTGCTCGTCTTCCGGGGCCAGATCAACGGCGCGGCGGGCTTCGCTGTACGATTCCTCGGGCGCGTCGGAGCCGAGCAACGCCTGGGCACGGATGGCGCGAACCACCGCCCGGTCGGGCAGGGCGGCCACGAGCTGGTCGCCGATGGCCAACGCGCGGACGTAGTCCTCCTCGGCGAGCGCGGCGAAGGCCCGTTCGATCAGATCGTGAGCTTCCGATTCTACCATAACTGTGCGACTCCCGCTCCTCGCGCCATTGTAGTAGAACGTGCTATAGTTGCATAGGATTTTGCCATGCCGACTCGATTGTTCACATTTTGCGTCTTGCTGTTGACGGCGATTGCCGCGGCCGGGGGCTGTTGCACGGCGTCGGCGGCCACGTCGGTAATCCTTTCCGACGAGATGGTGGAGGGGATCGTTCAGGGCAGGCGGATCGAAGGCGTGCTGCTGGGCGCGGCTCGCCAGCCGCTGGCGCTGTTGGGCGCGATGGGCATTTGTGGCCGCTTGGGCCGAATCAGGCAAACACGTTCGACAAGACCTCGTCCCGTTTTCGCCCTTACCCGCCGTCGGAATTTCGCGCGGCGCTGCTGCGGGAGTTGGGCGACAAGTATGAAGTGACGGGAACGACCCATTACCTGATCGCTCATCCGCGCGGACAGCAAAGCCGCTGGGCGGAACGGTTCGAGGAGTTGTACCGCTCGTTCATCCAGTATTTTTCGGTGCGCGGCTTCGAGCCCGCGACGCCCCCGTTCCCGCTGGCGGGCATTGTCTGCGTGAATCGAGGCGAATTCGATCGCCTTGTATCGGCGCACTTCGCCGGCTCTTCCGGCGTGCAGGGATACTACAATCCGGCGTCAAATCGCATCACCATGTACGACATGAGCGGCGGCGGCACCTCGGCCAACTGGCGGCTGAACTCCGCCGTGCTGATTCACGAGGCCACGCACCAGATGGCGTTCAACACCGGCATCCACAACCGATATACTCCGACGCCGACCTGGGTGGCCGAGGGCCTGGCGACGTTGTTCGAAGCGCCCGGCGTGTCGGACTCGCACAACCATACGCAAATGGCCGACCGCGTGAATCGGCTTCGGCTGCGGGCGTTTCGGCAGGTCGCGCCGCGTCATCGGCCGGAACTGCTCGCCGGGCTGGTGGCTTCCGACAAGCTTTTTCACGACGACATGCAGACGGCCTATGCCGAAGCGTGGGCGTTCAGCTTTTATCTGGTCGAGACGCAGCCGCGGCAGTATGCGCAGTATCTGAAGCGGACCGCCTCGCGGCCGCCGTTTCGGCAGTATACGGCGGCGGAGCGGACGGCCGACTTCACGGCCGTCTTCGGCGGCGATTGGCGGATGCTGGAAGCCCGGTTCTTGCGATTCATGGGCGACGTGAGGTAAGCGGACGTTTTGCACGCTGTATCCGGCACACGCCGTGTGCCGTTGTTTAGGGTTTCTGCGAGGTCGCCGATTCACTGTCGGCACACGGCGTGTGCCGGATACTTCTTTTGCTCTCGACCGTAACGTGACCTATAGATGTAGTACGTGGCACTGCCGTGTCATCACTTGCGTGCCGGATTTGCGGAATTTGCCGAACGTAACGGCCCGCGGGCTATCGTGAACAGTCGAGAAGCGTCGGTTATGGAATCGCTACCCGTGCAAACACCTGCTTCCGATGCTTGGGCCGAGCAATTCGCGGCGTCGCTCCATGCCGAACGCGACAGCGTCCGCGAATTCCTGGCGGCACAGCAGACGCGGCTCGAACGGGCTGAAGCCACGCTCGAAGGCACGATCGCCCGGCTTGAGGCGGCCGTTTCCGACGGCACGGCCGAGGGAGGAGACAAGACCGGCGGCGGCGACGAGGGCGAGTATCGGCGGCGGTACGAGCTGGCCTTGGACGACCTGCGCCAGTTGAAGGCCGGCAATTCGCTTCTCCAGGAGCAGCTTTCCAAGGCCCGGGCAACCGCTTCGACATTGGCCAAGCAGAACCGATCGCAAGAGACCGGTCTCGACTGGGAGAAGGAGAAACTCCGCATCCTCGCCGCGCTGGAATCCGACCTCGACGAGAACGACTCGGAACGGCGTGCCGAACGACTGAAGATCGAGGACGTGCTGCAATCCACGGAGAGAGTGATTGCCGAAAAGGACCGGGAGATTCAGGAACTGAAGCAGCGTCTGGAGGAATTGGCCAGCGCCGGCCCGCTGGACCAAATGGCGGCCGCGGTTGAGCAAACACTTCAGAACGACATCGTCATTCAGCAGGAGCGAGAGAGGCTGCGGCAGTTGGAGGAGCAGTTGCAGAGCCGGTTGTGCCGGGCGGAGATCGAGATTTCGCTGGAGCGCGCGAAGCTCGCCCGCGAGCGCGCCGAAATCGACGAGCGATTGCGATCGGCGGGGCTCGACGCGGCGAAGCCCGCCGGCGAGTCGAACGCCGCCGCCGAACAACCGGCGCACGGACGTTGGCTGAGCCGGCTCGGATTGACGGAAGCGGACCGCGAACGCGGAAGGCATCGTTGACCCGCATTTCCCGCAGCCGTGTGCCACTGCTTGGAACAAGCAGTGCCGGGGCGCGGGTTACGCCCGGCACTGCTTCTGCGAAGCAGTGGCACACCGTTGGTCGATCTCCCCGTGTGATGAGAAATGCCGGCTATTTGACAGACAAGAATGTCTGCCCCACCATTCACTGCGGCAGGAAATCTTGCACCACGGTGACTTCGCGAATCTGCTTGCTGTCGGGCTCGAAGACGCGAATCTTCACCTGAATGCCACGCAGGGGAACGGGATACGGCACGGGGTTCCACTTTTCGCCGTCATCATCGACGATGCCGTTGCCGTCATCATCCAAACCATTGCTGGCTCTGTCGCTGTAATTGCCCGAGGCGCCCACGTAGAAGAGGGTTGTCGACCAAGTGTCGTAAATCTTGGCGGTTGTGGGGCTCCCCTGCAAACTGTTGCCGTAGTGTCCCAGCCCATTTGCTGCGCCGCCCGCGCCTTGATCGCCGAGATCGACGTACATTTTTCGGACCGGATCCCACCCCTTCACGTCGAAACCGATCACGTTGTTCAGGATGATGTCGTCGGAAACGCGAGTACCGCCGGCCATAAGAGCGTTGTCGGTAACGCAATGGCCCGGGACATTCGTCCAGAAATCGGGCGCGGACGCTCCCGACGCGGCCCAGGTCAGCGTTGCTGTTCCGCCATATTGCTCGGTGCTCCAATTCGAGGCGGAACACTCATTCAGCGTTGGCAGGGTTGGAAATTGGCGGTTGTTTGGGTCTCCTTTATACGTCCACAGCCAATAATCGCGTGAGTAGTTCGGGTGGGCGAAGCGATATTTGCGGTCCGTCAGAGTGGCCAGCGTGTTCGGCACCATCTTGAGCGTTGTGCTATTCCAACGCGCCGAAATGTCGTAGCTGGCATAGTAGCCGGTCGGCGAGGTCACCGCGCTGAGATTGGCGCTTGGCATCACCAACAGCACACGGCGATGGAGCGTGTGGCCGCGGACAAACCACGCGACCTCGGCGACCTGGGATTGGACGGGATTACCGCCGAGTTTGCCTACGAAGGGCTGGCCGCTGCTGCGAGTGGTGAACATCAGGATGTCGTCGAAATCGCCGACCGTCGGGTCCGCGTTGCCGGTGTCGCTGTTCACGGCGGCAGGTACGGTCAAGGATCCGCCCGTCCCCGTGACGGTCGCCGGGCCTTCGAGATACTCGAAGTAGCCCTCGTTATTGGCGGGATTGCGGGGTGGATTCATCGTGACCGTGACGCCGGCGAGGTCCAATTGCAGCCGCTCCTCGGCCAGGCGCAAGCGGTCGGCCATTTCCAGCAGCGAGCGCGAGTCGCCGATGCCCTCGCTGACCTTGCCGAACATGCTGATGACCGCCGCCAACAGCAGCAGCGACAGCGCGAGGGTCACCATGATTTCGACGAGCGTAAAGGCGGCGTGGCGGCGGACCGAAATCGCGCGGACACGAGACAACGACCTGGGAATCGAAAGAGACGGATGGCAGACCGGAATGGGCCGTTTCATGAGAGTTTTCCCTGTTCCTCACGCCGCGACCCCTCATTCGATGGGAGGCGGCTTCTCTTGCCCGTCGATCAGCGGCCCGCTTTGCTTCACTATGTATTCGACCCTGAAATGCGTGAAAAGTCAACCGGATTTGCCGGCGGGTAGTGGTACAGTTTGGCCGAAAAAGAGACGGTGTATAGGGAAAAGTCCGATGTACCTAGCTATTGTCGTTGGTAGCATTGACGTGGCCTTTGCCGCTTGGTAAACTCATGAGAGTTTACCAAGCCACCCACACGTGGCACGTTCTTGGATTGACCGAGTTATCGTGTGGCTGTGTGTTCTCTCCCTAGGTCCAGGGCGAAGGCATGGCGAAACAAAGTCGGGCGGAGGTGGAGGCCGAATTACGCTTTCTGAAAAAAGGGCGTATGTCCACGAACTTGGCTTCCATAATAAACAACCTCATACGATGGGGGGGAGCTGTTTGTATTGCCTATTTCTTCTTTTGTCTTGAACCAATTGGAAATGGAAATTCTCGGTCGCCTGGGTTAGAATCTTCCCCCAGACGAGGAGAATTTCATGAGTGGACAACGACGACATTTCGGCACGGACCAGAAGGCTGCCATTCTCAAGAGGTATCTGGTCGATAAAGTGCCCATCTCGGACCTCTGCGACGAGTACGGGATCAAGCCGAACCAAATCTACGCCTGGCAGAAAATCCTGTTCGATAACGCTCCGGCCGCCTTTCACCCGGTCGCCAAACGCGAAGCCAAGAGGCTTTCCGCCCAGGAGGAGGAAGTCGCCCGACTGCGGGCCAAGCTCGTTCAGAAGAACGAGGTCATCTCCGAGTTGATGGAGGAGAACGTCCGCGCAAAAAAAGAGAATGGGGAACTCTAAACGGACGTTGGGTTCCCCACGACACTCGCGATGAAGTGGTCGATTACGTGCGCCGTTGGAACGAGCGCACGGAGATTCCCGCCAGAAAGTTCGTGGCTTGGCTGGGCATTGGCCAGAGCAAGTTCCACGACTGGAAGGATCGCTACGGCAAGCGGAACGAACACAACGGCTGGGTGCCGCGCGACTGGTGGCTCGAAGATTGGGAGAAGCAGGCCATCATCCGCTTCTCCTTCGAGTATCCACTGGAAGGCTACCGGCGTTTGGCGTTCATGATGCTCGACCGCGACGTGGTGGCCGTCAGTCCCAGCAGCGTCTATCGCGTATTGAAGGCGGCGGGCCGCATCGGGCGCTCGACGAACAAGCCGTCGAAGAAAGGCACGGGCTTCCAACAGCCGCAAAAACCCCATGAACACTGGCATATCGACATCAGCTACCTCAACATCCACGGCACGTTTTACTACCTGACGACGATCCTCGACGGCTACAGCCGCTACACCGTGCATTGGGAGATTCGCCGCTCGATGACCGAGCAAGATGAACTGACGATCCTGCAACGCGCGCGGGAGAAGTTCCCCAAGGAGACGCCGCGGATCATCAGCGACAATGGGTCGCAGTTTTTGGCGAAGGACTTCAAAGAGTTCATTCGCATCTGCGGGATGACGCACGTGCGCACCAGCCCGTACTATCCGCAGAGCAACGGCAAACTGGAGCGATTTCACGGGAGCATCAAGGGCGAGTGCCTGCGGCCGGGCACGCCGATCTCGCTGGAGGATGCCATCCGCATTGTGGCTCGTTACGTGGAGCACTACAACGAGGTGCGATTGCACAGCGCGATTGGCTATGTGGCGCCGGCGGACAAATTGGCGGGCCGTGAGGCGGAGATCTTCGCAGCCCGCGATCGCAAACTGACGGAGGCCCGCGAGCGTAGAAAGGAGCAGCGAGAGGCGGCCCGTTTGCGGACGGTTGCCTGATCGAAAGAAGGACGTTACGATGAGAGACGACCTGGGCGGAGGATAGGGCTCCGGTGGGAACCGACCCGAGCGCCGCCCCAGGGGTTGTGAGCGAGGTCCGGGCGGTGGTTCTGCTGCCGCCCACCTCCCTCGCTTACAACACCAAAGCGAAAAATCCAAGCACTACCAACCAACTTCAACACCCGGACGATCCTAGCAAGCCAATCGAAGTTTCCATTTCACGCTGAACCAAGACACTTTCATGCTGTTGAGTCGCTTGCCGGACGAACAACGCTGGCAGATATTGGCATTCATTTGCTCGGCAACCTAAAATTGAGTGAGGCTTTGATACCCGTGATTTTTGGTGGGGGAGGCGCGGCTTACGGTTTGGCGCAGCGACGGCTGAGGCATAGCGTCATCCAGACTATGTCGCAGCGGATTAAAGAACTGGAATCCCAAATCGATCCAGTCCGTTCATCCAGTGACCTTACCTAAAGAGGCGAGACACGCCCGGAGGATATGTGAGATGAGTCCCATACTATGGCTACTCCTGTTGGCGATTTGGATTCTCTTTTTCTGGCTATACTGTGACTATCGCCTCGATCTATTTCGACACAACTTGTTTAATGTTCGATATGAGTTGTTCAAGTTGGCCTCTGTCGGAAAAATCGAGTTCGGCAATGAAGCATACAAAATGCTACGAAGTTCAATAAATGGAACAATCCAATTCGGACATCGCTGGGGATTCTTGGATGTGTTGCTATTTGTGATGTTCACGAAAGGTGACAAGCATGGGAACATTGCCGTGAAGCGATACCAAGATGAATGGGCTCGCGCTATGGACGCGCTTGATCCTGAAGTCCGCGAGAAGATTGAAGGAATCAGGTGGCAACTCCACATGCAGATACTACAGCAAATCGTCTACACGTCTGCATTATTGGTGTTCTCGTTGCTTACGCTTGTTTGCTGGATGTTTGTTTATTGCTTTGGCAGATTGGTGGCAAAAACTGTTGATCGTCTCTACGCTAACACCCGCGTAAGGAGTGTTGTTGATCGATATGATTATGTGACTAGCGTGAGCGCTACTTAACAGGGGGGAGGCTTAGTAGCTGGTCTGCATTTCTCGCTAATTTCACGTGTTTATCTTGCAGTGGCCTCAAACTGTACCACTACCTGCCGGCGGGCAACTATAGCTTCTCAGATTGCCAAGATTG
>CAVRAR010000001.1:357500-441026 GCA_963719005.1 uncultured Planctomycetia bacterium | reverse complement strand
GTGCATCGGCAACGGTCGGCCGCCATGCTCACCGCATGGGCAAGGCGAACGGCTCACTACCTTGCTTGATCGTAGCAGCGGTGGCATTACGCCTTGAGCGATAAAACCGTAGGCAAAATGGGCAATCCCTCGCTAAGTGATTGCTGTAAGCGGGGATACGGCCCGGTGTGGCCGCCCGACCCGTCAGGCCCCCCACCCTCATGCCGTGGCCCTCAGACTAGCGACCCGCCGATTCTTGCCGTAGACGAATGGTAGTAATCAGCGGCAGGCCGCCGAACTCGGCAGACTCTCCCAAGAGGATTGGCAACGGGTGGCCGCGATGCTGACCGGACCAGATAGAGTGAAGGGGGCGATTGAGCACGCCACCCCCCAGAAAAAAGGTACTTCTGACCGATTGAGCAAAGCGGTTTCCCACCGGGGCCTCTTGCGTCGGACATATAGTCCGTCCATCCGTCACGCCGAAGGGGCAGCCCCCGGTCTAAGGTACTTCCGTTCCAATGAAAACCCCGACCGCACAAGGCGAACCAAGCAAAAATAACTGCCTTTCCCTTTGTTAGGTTCTCCCGAGTTACGGCGCGTAGTGTTTCCCGGACGCGGGTGCTCTCTTCTTACACATACAGCACTTTGACTCGGTTGTTGTTTGCGCCCTGCCAGAAGCCGCTCCTTGGCAGAACCAACTGGCTCGCCCCCGCCCAGGTTCTTCCGGCCGTTGGTCGGCGAACCGTTTCCACGGGCAGCGATCAGAGAAGAGACACATTCCTTCCACCCCGAGGAACTTGAACAGGGTCAAGCCCGATGGCGACGCCAAGCATGGGCGAGAATGCCGAAGGTGCCGAGACCCAGGAGGGCGAGGGTAGGAGGCTCGGGAATGGGGGTTAGGAGGAATGCCCTGACTTTTCCTGCTGGGTTTACTCCGACTCCACAGATGTCTCCAGAATCATTTATGCCGTAAGCCGTCCCCAGCGTCCAGCCGGATGGAATCAACGAGTTTAGATCCATCATCGTCCCGTTACTGTAGAGAAATGCGTGGTTGTCGCCGTTAGCGGTATAGGCTAATCCGACAATCTGGCCTTCATCGTTTACCGCAAAGGCTTGGCTGTCCAGACCCCCGAACGTGCCGAGGTCGTGCATGGCCCCGCTGCTATAGAAGAAGGCATGATAGGTTCCGGTGGGATAAGTTCCGCTGGTATTGGACCACCCGACCACCAGACCGTTGTTGTTGATGCCAGTCGCCGCACTGGTGTTGCCGCCGAGCGTGCCGAGGTCGTGCATGGCTCCTCCGCTATAAAGGAAAGGGTGAGAATTGTAAGCAGCCCCAACCACATCCCCGTTCTTATTGATGCCGTATGCAAAGCCGCTTGACCCACCGAACGTGTTGAGATCCGTCACGTTTCCATTGCTGTATAGAAAGGCGTGTGCGTTGCCGCTGGCACGACTCTGGCCACAGACTTGGCCACTTGCGTTAATTCCAAATGCCTGACTGTTGGCCACGCCGAGTGCGGCGATGCTGCTCATGCTGCCGCTGCTATAAAGGAAGGCATGAGAACCAGTGTAGTCTGGTTCGTTGCCGGTGTAGGACTCCCCCACCACTTGGCCCTCGTCGTTAATCCCCCACGCTTCGCTGTACGTTGTCCCGCTAAGCGTGCCGAGGTCGTGCATGGTTCCTCCGCTATAAAGGAAGGCGTGGTTACCACTAGCGGTTTGTGACCACCCCACTACTTGCCCGCTGGCATTTATGCTAGTTGCCACACTCTGACCTGGTGAGGTAACAAAGGCTCCCAGGTCAGTCACGGCGTATTGATAGTCCGCGAACGCATTATCCGTGACGCACGAGGACACCGCCAACAGAACGCCCAATACGACTGCATAATAACGAAGCATGGGGCAGCGCCTCCTGAGGAAGATAGACTAACGACGCAATGGACTTCCGAAGAGAAGATGCCCGAGATGAACCACGGGCGACTATCGCTCCGGCCGGTGCCTCTTCCTGCTGCCGAAAAGTGATAGACTCAAGATAGCGGATATGGTGGCAGATTCAACCCCCGGTCCTGAAATTGTTTGCCGCGCGGGTGGCCAAGGCGCAAAGAAAGCGGAGAGGGCTGGCGGATGGCCTCGGGCTGTTTCCGGCCATTCAGCCCCCGGTCTTGCGTTCTGCCTAATGGCGAAAGACCTGCCCGTATACGGCGAACCCAGCAAAATCAACTGCCTTCCCCTTTGCTAGGTTCTCCGCCCTATCGGCGCACACTGTTTCCCGGACGCGGGGCCGCGTTTTTCGTACAAACGACACTTCAACTCATCAGGCGCATACAGCCCCCAGCGTCGCTACTGTCGCGTTCCTGGCGGGATGGCCCAAATACCACGGAAAATGTCCCTGCCCCCCGTCAGGAGGTACTGGGGGCAAAGGTTTTGCCGTGAACCTCACAAGGCGAACATCGAAAAACACGTTGAGTTTATTTAGCCCGGATTATTCGTGATGTGGGCTGAAGGACACGGACCGGTGGTCGGTTAGGGGGAGTCGGCGAGGATAGGCCGATCGGCAACGCCGTAGGCCAACAATCCCCCCTTTCCCCCAAGACGTTCGAGCCTTGGAGGCGGCGAGGTACGAGGATGATGCGATGGTCATCCGCTCTCAGGAACCGGCGGCAGCGAGCAACCGAGAACGGCCTGCGCGACCTGCCGGTAGTGATCGAGGTAGGGCCAAGAACTGGCCAATCGGACGATAACCCGTCGGGCACGGACCACGATCTCCGCGGCGACCTTGATCAGCCGCGTCCGCCAAGTGCAAGGCTGACCTTCGCCCAACGGATCCCGTTCGCGACGGTGATTGAGGTAATCGTGACGCTGCTTGCCGGCCAGCGCTTCGGTGGGCAACGGGGTGACAATGGCCGGCGGGGGCGGATCGGCGACCACGCCGCGCAGCCGCGCCAGAAGATTGGCGGCTAGGGCGTGCAGGTAGAGACGAAAGAGATTCGCCATGTAGCGGTGGTCGCTCAGCCGATCCGCCTGAAGCCCGCACTTCAGTTCCTTGTTGCGATTCTCGCTTTCGCCGCGCTCTGTATACTCGTCGTACGTCGCTTGCGGCAGCACCCGCGCACCGGGCCGATTGGTCACCACCGCGCGGCGATTGGTTCCCTGGGCATGCGCCTCGGCCTTGATGATCGTCCAACGCGGCTCGGGCCACGAAGCGGCCTGATATTCGAAGGCCGTGAAGAGCCGTTGCGGCTGGCCTGTTTCCTGGTAATTCCGCAGCGCTTCCGCCAAGAGTTCCTCGCTACGACGCTTCAACACGGCGTTCATCGCCAGGCCCAAGGTGTAGTCCACGCTCCCTTCTTCCAGGAGCAGATACGTCTTGGGAACGGCAAAGCCGCTGTCTCCCCGCAGGCTGATCTGCACGTCGGGCCACACCTCGCGCAGCCGTCGCAGCAGATATGGCAAGTCGTCCTCGATTCCCAACGCGGCATGGGCCGTGCCGAACAGCAGGCAGACCATCACCACCAGATCGTTCTCCTTGCAGGTGATGGCCCGCGGAAGGTATTGGTATTGGTCATAATAGCCGTGGAAGAAGGTCAACTGCTGTTGTCCATGCGTGGGATCATCGAACACGTCGATGTCGAAGGTCAGGTGCCGCGGGGGCGTGGCGAACGAGGCGATGAATTGGTCGATGAAGACATCCTCCAATCTCCGCAGCGAACGGACGCTGACGGCGTTCTCGAACCGGGACAAGGTGGGCTGGCTGGCCAGTTCCCGGCCTTCGGGCGAACGGCCGGCGAGAAGCTTGAAGAGGGGATCGTGGCGGAGCACGTCGTGGTCGTTCTGGTCGGGGTAGTCGGCCAGGATGCCATAAACCCGCATGCGGACCATTTGCAGAAACGAATGGATGCTGATGTCCGGGTTGCGGGGATCATCGAGGGCGGCCGCGAACTCGGCGGTCAGGCCGAGTTGCTCATCCAACTGCCGGATCGGCAGCAGCCCGGCGTCACTGGTCAGTTGTGCCTGTTGCGGTTCGACAACGACAGGCTTATGATCGAAGAAACTGAACGACACCTGCCAATCAGACTGTTGATTCATTCTTGGGCCTCCTTGGAGCGGACAAGTTGCTTTTGTTCAACAACTTAGACGCTCCAGGAGGTTCAAGAATTACAGAAGTCACGAATAATTCGGGTTAGGCAGGGTAGGGGGTTCCGTGGAGAGACTTGGCACGACGGGAAACCGCAGCCGGCGCGAGTCTTTCTCCCCCAGTTCTTCGATTACGGGTGTCAGTGCAAGGGTGGGTAAACTAGGCAATTTCCGAGATGGCGAATAGGAAAAAACGCCCCCTTGCGAGCAATCGACGGTAGGGGAAAATGGAGAGCACAAGAAGCAATCGGGACGACTGACCAGGTGGCCACCTGGCAGTCAAGCGGCTCGGGCCGGCGCGGCGCGTTATTCGCCTTTCTCGCCGACCGGCTCGGGCCGACCCGACGAACAGAAAGGCGAAATCATGGCGTTTCAACCCGCTTCTCCCTACACGCTCGGGGCGCTTATCAATGATCTTGGTGCCCATGAACATGCTGGCCGGTTCGCCATGTTCACTTCCGACCCGGATTACAGCGCCCGGGATACATTCTTGGCTTCCCTGCCGCTCGATCGACTCAAGACCTTTTGCCGGGCACGGGGGAACCCGTTTAATGCTGATTCACTCGAAACGCTGTGCGCTCAAGCTGCCGAACGTGACGGCAAGACTCTAAGCGACTTTCTGCAAGTAGACGTTGCCGCCGGGGTTGAACTGTTGGCAGGCACGACGGGCAACACCGCGGGCCTTATCGAGCAATTGCTTGTCGGGCCGGATGATGCCGAATTGACGCCGAGAGAACTTGCATTTTTGGAAGCGCACCTTGCCAACCATCCCTGCATTATCGACGCTGCCGAATGGTCTGGGGGAGAAACGACGAAACCGGAGGAGGATTACCGCAAGCTCGCCACCATTCGGGACTTCAATCAAAAGCGACAAGCCGCCCTGACACCGCCGGCACCGGACCAAATGAACGGCAACGCCGGATCGGATGCGCCGGCCGCCAAGACGGAGCAAAGCGAAGGAACCGGCGGGAAGAAACGACGTGGGGCACCACCCAAGAAAACCACAAAACAACGCGCCGAGTACGCCAAGCCGCTCGTTAACGACGGTTTGACGTGGCCGGAAATCTATGATCGGTATGCCAAAACCGCGAAGGGCAAGGCCGACAAAGGGGCAAACGCCGACGCGATGCGGCTCGCCTTCGGCCGTGAATATCCTGCCAAATGAACCGACGGAAACCGACATAATTCGGCCATGAATTGTGTCGGTTTGGTTTGTCTTCTCTCGCAAGCCGTTGACTGCAAAGCACTTCGGCTTGTCTGCGTTTCTTGATTCGCCGACGCAATTTACCTTCGGTATCGTTTTGTTCATCGGTGGGCGATTCATCGGCAATGTTGCCGATGGCCACACCGCGACAACTCGAAACCGAAAGGGATCGAAATGAGTGCTGTTCTCTCTGCGGAACCTTCCGCAAAACTATTGGACGTTCAGCAGGTGGCCGACGTTTTGGAGTGCTCGCCCCGACACGTCTACCGAATGAGCGATTCCGGCGCGATGCCGCGCCCCGTTAAGCTCGGCTCATTGGTGCGATGGTCCGCCGTTGCGATCCGTGAATGGATTGACGGCGGTTGCAAGCCGGTTCGCATCGTGAAAGGGGGTGCGTAATGAATTGCGCCCACAACTGCAATCCGTGCAAGTGCGGAGCTATCGAGGGCGAACGTCGCAAACAAGACGCCTTCGCCGTGCTCACCGCGAACCGTGAAGCTGTCATTCGTCGGGCACAACGTGCCTTGCTGACCGTGCTCCTCGAAACGGGAACGGCAACCGCTGATGACGTTCGGGAATTGGTCGAACTGCCACCGGGGATCAATGCCAAGTGCTTCGGCGCTGCCCCTGGTCCGCTTGCCCGTGCGGGAATCATCCGCGCCGATGGCTTCGCCAAGACGTGCCGCCCCGTGGGCCATGCTCGCCCCGTGACGGTTTGGGTGCTGGCCCATCGTAGCAGGGCCATGAGGTGGCTTGCCTATCATCCCGAGTTGTCGGACCCCCTCGAAGACAGCGAAGGGGCTGCCGCTTCGCAACATGTTCTCTTTTCAACCAACACCACAAACGAACCGGGCGCGGCGGCTGCAACCGTCACGCCCGGAATGGAGTAAGAACCCCATGAATCGAAAATCTCTCTCTGACATTCTACGCGAAGGCGACCGGCAAAATCTATCCCGTGCATGGGGTGAAACTCAGGCCGCCGAAGATTTTGCACCGCTGCCGCCGGGCGAATATATCGCCCGGATCGTCGGCGGGGAATTAGCGACCAGTAGGACGAAGGGCACACCGTCCTACAAGCTAACCTTCAAAGTATTGGAAGGCGAGCACCAGGGCCGTCAGTTTTGGCATGATGTTTACATCACGCCGGCCGCGCTGCCGATGGCGAAACGTGACCTTGCCAAGCTCGGGGTAACGGCGCTGGAGCAATTGGAACGGCCGTTGCCGCCGGGTATCCGCTGCAAGGTGAAGCTCGCCCTTCGCCGCGATGATGATGGGACGGAGTACAACCGCGTTCGGACATTCGAGGTAATCGGGATCGACCCGCCGGACGTTGACCCATTCGCGCCGGTCAACTCGCCCTCACCCCCTGTCCCTCTCCCAAAAGGCGAGGGGACCACACAAGAACCCCTTGCCGCCGCGAACGTGGCAGGGGGCGAACATGACGATTTCTAATTACCGCTTCGGCTTTCGGATCGTCGGCGGGTGTTTCGAGAACCGGCGGCTGGTGGACGCCACCGCCGCGCTCTCGGCTCATGCCGCTGCCGATCCACGATGCGAACCGAACAAGGAATGTTACCTCTCGGCTTTCCGATTCGATGATACTTTCCGCCGGCACCTCGAAGACAATCAGGGATCGACGGCCGGTTACTCGGGGCCGTGCTGGTCGCCGTGGTTATGGTTTGACCTCGATAACGAAGAATTGCAGTATGCCCACAAAGACGCCGCCGCACTGGCCGTGTTCCTGGTGGAACGGTATGCCGTGGAACCGGGCGAACTGCTGACGTTCTTTTCCGGCTCGAAAGGTTTTCATCTTGGGCTATCCACGGCGTTGTGGTTGCCGTTGCCTTCGCTTGACTTTCATCGGGTTTGCAGACGGTTTGCCGAGAATGTCGCCGAACTGGCCGCCGTAACGATCGACACGGGCGTCTATGATCGTGTTCGGGCCTTCCGTGCCCCGAACTCTCGGCACCCGAAGACGGGCTTGCACAAGCGGCACCTGTCTTTGGACGAACTGACAGGACTGCCCCTCGATAAGATCATCGAACTATCGAGGGAACCGGCACCGTTTGACTTGCCGATGGCGACGCGGCATAGCGACCAAGTCGCCGCCGACTGGCAAACGGCCGTTGAACAGGTGGCCGGAGAAAGCGAAGCGAAGGAACAACGCCGCGCCGCCGGCAACGACACGCCGATCTTGAACCGTGCAACGCTCGACTTTATCCGCGAAGGCGCGGGCACGGGCGATCGGCACCGGCTCTTGTACTCTGCCGCCGCGAACCTTGTCGAGTTTGGTTGCCCTTCGGCGCTGGCCGTGGCATTGCTCGAAGAATCGGCGCTCGACTCGGGATTACCGCCGAAAGACATTCGACGCGGTATCGAGTGCGGACTTGCGGGCGCGGCTTCGCCTTCGCCGCTTATCGAGGATTCGACGCCGGCCGCCGTGGCAATGGTCGAAACGCCGCCGGCCGTCGATATGCAAGCGGCGTTGTCCGCGCTCTGGGGATCGCCGCCGATCGCTGCCGTGCAAAACCCTCACCCTAACCCTCTCCCAAAAGGCGAGGGGACAACGTTGCCGCCGTTGCCGGAACCGTTGGCACCGCTGCCACCTGGGGCCGTCGGCTCGGGCACGCTCGATAGACCTTGCAAGTGCGGCTCTCGGGAGTTTGTGGACGTGGCCATAAGCGAAGGCCGAAGCCGCCGCGATTGTCGCAAGTGCGGCCGGTTTCTCGGCTGGGGCCAGTGGTATGAGAAAGGGGGCGCGGCATGAACGAACGCAAAGCAAACTACGTCGCCGCGGCCGACGCCTTCGAGGGCTGGCGCGATGACGTGCATACCGGCGCGCCGCCCGTGTTCTATCCGATCGGCTCGGGCGAACTGGTGAGAATCGAAATCGGGCCGAAGCTGGTAACGCTCATCGGCGGGGCACCGGGGGCCGGAAAGACCGCGTTCACCATGCAAGCCGTGGTTGACGCCTTGCGGTTGACGCCCACCTTGCGGGTGCTGGTGTGCAATGTCGAAATGACGCCGGCCGTGCTGTTGGATCGGCAGCTATCGAGGCTCTCGGGGATCGACCTGGGGACGATTCGCTATCGCCGCTTCGAGGCCGAACACGCCGACCGCTTGGACCAAGGATTGAACACCCTCGAAACCTCGGCCGAACGGCTGGCCTTCGTCAAGCCGCCGTTCAATCTGGAAAACGTCGCCGCTTCGGCCGACGCCTTCCATGCTGACTTGATCGTGCTCGATTACATCCAGCGAATCCCGCCGCCGGGCGACCACGGGGACAAGCGGGGATCGGTAGACGCCACGATGAATTACTTGCGGCAATTCGCCGATGCCGGAGTTGCCATGATCGTGGTCGCCGCCGTATCGAGAGGCAAAGACAGCAAGGGCCGTTCGACCTACGCGGGCGATGCGTTGACGCTGGCCAGTTTCCGCGAATCGTCCGAATTGGAGTTTGGGGCCGATGATGCGTTTATTCTGGTGCCCGACGAAGATGATACGGTTGTACTTCGCCACCTCAAGGCGAGACACACCGAAGCGAAAGACCTTGTGTTGCAATTCGACCGCCGTTGCCAACGATTCGAGGTTGCCGGGGACCAGCGAACCAAGGGGCGGAAATCGTCGGGCAAGCTGCAATCGGCCTTGCGGAGTGCATGGGATCGGACGCCGCCGGCCGCCGATGATGCCGACGGCTTCCACGGCTTCGAGGAATTTCGAGACTTCGCATGAACACGCAAACAAAACCGCCGATCCTCGAAGGCTGCGACGTTCTGCCACCCATGCACCAGGGTAACGGCTCGCCCCGCCGGCACCAGGGAAACACCTCGAAAGCGAAGGGAAAGCCCTCTCGCCGCAACACCGCCGACCGCTTCGCCGTGCTGAATGGCTTTGTGGACGCCGGCATGGTCGGCTTGTCGAGAGTGGAGGCGCTGACCTGGCTGGTGCTTTACCGTGACACTCGGGACGGGACGGCTTGCACCAGCG
This sequence comes from uncultured Planctomycetia bacterium, assembly GCA_963719005.1. Classification (GTDB taxonomy): domain Bacteria; phylum Planctomycetota; class Planctomycetia; order Pirellulales; family Thermoguttaceae. The sequence continues at coordinate 431,719 of CAVRAR010000001.1, read as the reverse complement.
AAGACAACATCGCCAAGCGGATCGGTTGCAGCAAGCGGGGCGTTGTCGATGCCGTTGGGCGACTGCGCCGCCGTGGCTTGCTTGTCCAAGTATTCAAGGGCGGAATCAATCGGGGACCGTCCCGATACCGCGTTGTGCCGATACCCAAACCACCAAGGCACTAGGGAACTGGGCTTCCCTATGACTGGGGAAGTTTCCATGCAATTACTGGGGAAGTGGGCTTCCCTCATCCCATAAGGGACCATAATTGCGTCCCCTTGTGTGTCCTACGGACACGGGGACGCGGAGAAAAAAAAACGCGGCCGACACCGAAGGCCGCTTGACGGAAATGCCGATAAACGTAATAATGCTTCTATGAGCAAGAGCAAACCGCAACCGACACTAACCGACGTGCTACGGGCTGCAATGGAGCAAAGCGGCTTGACGGTCTACCGGATCGGCAAGGCGACCGGGATCGACGCCGCGAATCTTCGCCGCTTTGCTCGGGGCGATATGTCGATTCGGCTCGACAAGGCCGACCGACTCGCCGCATACCTGGGGCTTCGGCTGGTGTCAGACCCCGACGCAAAGCCGCCCGAACCGACACCGGAGAACTTGGCGCGGCCAACACTGGCGAAACGAACACGGAAACGAAAGGCGAAGTGACCGGCCGGAAGCCGGATCAAACGAAAGGCGAATCATGGGAGCCGTCTACAAGAAGACCTTTACGAAACCGCTGCCGACCGGGGCAAAGATCATCGTCCGCAAGGGGCAACGGCTTGCCGAGTGGATCGACGCCAAGGGAAAACGCCGGACGGCACCCGTCACCACGGGCAAGGATGGCACCGACCGACTTGTGATTACCGCCCGGACCTACACCGCGAAGTATCGAGACGGCTCGGGGATCGTCCAGGAGGTGGCGACCGGCTGCCGGGATGAATCGGCCGCCCGGTCGATACTCGGCAAGCTGGAACGGCGGGCGGAAATGGTCAAAGGCGAAGTCTTGACCGCCGCCGAAGATGCCGTTATCGACCACCAAAGCGCGCCGCTGGCCGATCATATTGCCGCCTTTTTCGACCACCAAAACGCCAAGGCCGTCACGCCACACCAGATTGCCGATACCCGCTCTCGGCTGAATCGCGTTGTTCGGGAATGCGGCTTTGATCGTCTTGCCGACCTTTCGGCACCGATCTTGGAAAAGTGGCTTGCGACACGGCAGGCCGAAGGCATGGGGGCCGTCACTCGAAACGCTTATCGAGAAGCCTGCATGACCTTCGCCAATTGGTGTGTTCGCAATCGCCGACTGTTGGGCAATCCGTTTGCCGGAGTGACGAAAGCCGACGCCAAGGCTGACCAGCCGCCGCAAACGCCGATCCTTGACCGAAGCCGAGTTGACGCGGCTCTTGGACGTGGCACGCCGCCGCCCGCTGTTGGAAGCAATGACCATTCGCCGGGGCAAGAGAGAAGGCGAAGCGATTGGGAAACTACGGGCAGAAACCCGCCGCCGCTTGGAACGGCTCGGGCAAGAGCGGGCCTTGATCTACAAGACGCTGGTGCTGACCGGCCTACGCAAAGGCGAGTTGGCTTCCATTACCGTGGGCCAAGTGGTGCTTGACGCCGCCATGCCCTACTTGATCTTGAACGCGGCCGACGAAAAGAATCGAGAGGGATCGACGATACCCTTGCGGGCCGATCTTGCCGCCGATCTTCGAGGATGGCTTGCCGACAAGGCAACGGCTTTGCAGGAAGCCGCCAGAGCTACGCCGGCCGTTCGATTCGACTCGAAACACCAGAAACGCGGGAAACGCAACCAGGGCGATTCTACGGGGCGAGAGGGGCAATCTTGTCTGCCGTTGACTCGGCTGCCGGCCGATATGCCGCTGTTCACCGTGCCCGCTGCCCTGGTACGAATCTTGGACCGTGACCTTGTTGCCGCCGGCATTGCTCGCCGGGTGGAAGTGTCGCCGGGCAAGTGGAAGATCGAAAAGCGGGACGAACGCGGCCGAACGGTAGACGTTCATGCCTTGCGGCATACCTTCGGCACGCTGTTGAGCGCGGCCGGGGTTGCACCGCGAACCGCACAAGCCGCTATGCGTCATTCGACGATCGACTTGACCATGAACGTCTACACCGATCCGAAGCTGTTGGACATAGCCGGGGCGATGGAAGCCCTTCCCGCTCTGCCTCTTATGGGAGGAGAAGAAAGCGAAGCCGTCGCCCTAAAGGCAACAGGGACCGACGATTCCGCTTTTGGCCAGCTTGCACCAACGCTTGCACCAACTACCGGCAAAACCCGCACATTGCAGTCAATCATGGACAAGATTGCAAGCGCGGCCGAAGAATCGAACGATGCCGAAGCCGTTGACGTAAGTGCTTGCCCCGTCAAACGAAACAACCCGCTGACAACGGCTGTCAACGGGTTGCGTTTAGTGGAGCCGACCGGGATCGAACCGGCAACCTCCTGGATGCAAACCAGGCGCTCTCCCAACTGAGCTACGGCCCCAATGAATACCTAACTCCTTAGTTTACAACACCTTGCGTCAACACGTTTGACGCTGCATGTCGCCTTCCTAAGCCCTCCATTTAGCACAGTTTAGCACGATTTAGCACCTCAAAACCGACGATTCCCGACAATTCCCCGACACAAATGTGACTGCTGTTTAGCTTAGTTGACGCTCCTACCGACGTCAAGGATGCCGGCTCTGTGCATCCGCGAATCGGATGCGGCTCATGGCCGGGGATTGAAATTGCCGCAGGAGGTGTTATGGTGGGCTAGATGAAGTGGCTAAACTCAACACCGATTTTGCTTCTCAATGTCGTTGCCGCCGTTTGCACGATAACAGGAACGGCTGGGGGTATCTTCGTCGGTCGGGGCAACGATTGGGGAAGATGGGTTGCGGGTATCCTTGGCTTCGTTCTAGAGCAGTTCCACGGTAGGTCTAGCGCATTCTGGGCGAACTCGGTAAATTGGGTTCATCTCACTCAAGGAGGTGACCCTGATGAAACCGTACGATGCGGAGTTTCGCGGCGAAGTGCTCGCCGCGTGCGATACGAACGAAGAGCGGCGCGTGATTGCGCTGCGTTTCAAAGTTTCAGAATCTTGGGTGCGGCGCATCCAGCAACAACGTCGCGAGACCGGCCAAGTGGCGCCAAAGAAGGCGGCTCCGCGTCAGCCCGCGTGGCATGCTTGGGCAGACTGGCTCGTCGCCAAGATCGCGGCTCGGCCCGACATCTATCTGCGCGAACTGCAAGCCGATTTGAAGCGGGAGCGCGGCGAAGAGGTTTGCCTGGGAACGCTTTCGCCGCATGCCAAGCGCTCAAGCAGTCGCGAAAAAAAAGACGCTGATTGCCAGCGAACAGGATCGCCCCGATGTGGTTGAGCAGCGCGCGGCATGGCGCGCTTCGCAGGAGTCGATCGATCCCGCCAAAGTCGTTTTCATCGATGAAACGTGGGCTAAATCCAACATGACCCGCACCTACGGCCGCTCGGAACTCGGCACGCGTTTGCTGGAAAAAACTCCTTGCGGACGTTGGCAGACGACGACTTTTTTGGGCGCATTGCGGGCCGAGGGATTCATCGCTCCGCTTACCGTGGAAGGCGGCATCAACGGCGAACTGTTCCGCGCCTGGGTCGAGCAACATCTGGCACCGGCCTTGAAACCTGGCGACATCGTGGTGATGGACAATCTCTCCAGCCACAAGGTGGCTGGAGTTCGCAAAGCCATCGAAGCGGCCGGTGCCGAGCTGCGCTACCTGCCCCCGTACTCGCCGGACCTGAACCCCATCGAGTTGGCGTTTTCCAAGTTCAAAAAGTTGCTCCGTGACGGAGCCGAACGGACCGTCGATAAGCTATGGAAACTCTGCGGCAGCATCCTCGACCAATTCACGGAATCCGAGTGCCGAAACTATTTTCAACACTGCGGATACCGCTACACCTAAAATGAAACCGCTCTAGTGGGGTCTATCGTCGCCCTCAATCTCATCATCATGCGGTTTCGGCGGACTTGCCCCGTTTGTGAGGGAAGGGGTACTGTCGTAATCGGCTCGAATAATCTCTTGCAGAACGTCCGGGATATATGTCCGAAGTGCAACGGGGACGGGCTGATTTTCTGACCAGCCTGGTTGCGAAGCCGGATCGTTGTTTCGCGGTGGGAGTCCAACGGGCGACGATGAACCCGGAAAGCCAAGCGGCTGCCTTACCGCGATACTGGCGGCCGTGATTCTTCTTCGGTAGCAATAGAAGTCCGCCCGGCAGTAAATCATGGCCCGATGGGGCAGGGATCGGGCAAACACGATCAAGGCTATCAAGTTGCGGATTGCGGTCAACCCGGTTGCGCGGGTGTGTGGCCCACTATCGTACCGCGGCTCGGCGTAGATGGTTGTCAGTCGCCAGCCCTCGCCAACGCCCGATCCAGGTCCGCGATCACGTCGTCGGGATGTTCGGCGCCGACGCAGAGGCGGACCATGTTTGCGGGAATGTGAGCCAACTCGCGGCCTTTCTTCCCCTGTTGCTGGTGCGTCGAGATCGCGGGAATCGTGGCGACGCTTTTGATGCGTCCCAAATCGGTGGCGCGCCAGATGCGTTGCAGTTTGTCGAACATGCTGCGGGCCGCCTCCGCACCGCCTCGCACGCAGAACGAAAGCAGATGCCCGTAGCGGTTCACCGGTCTTCCGTACACTTCGTCGTGCTCGGCGTCGACCAGCCAGAGGTAGCGGCTGGCCAACTCGTGCAGCGGATGGTTCGGCAGGCCGAGGTATTGCACGCTCTCGACCGCGGGATGTTCCTGCAAGAACTTGGCGACCCGCATCGTGTTGCGGCTCATCAGATCGACCTTCGATCGCAGCGTTCGCATGTCGTTCAGGGCCATGATCGCCTGCATCGGGTGCAGGTTGGGCCCGTAGTCGCGGTTCGGCAGGTATTTGACGTACGAAGCGAAGTCGCTCCGCAGCGCGTCGTTGTCGATGTTCGTGGTCAGGTTCTTGCGCGCGATCACCGCGCCGCACACGCCGAAGCCGCTCGAGCACAAGGTCTTCGTGGCCGATTGCACGACGATATCGGCGCCGTGGCTGATGGGCCGCAGCAGCGCCGGAGTAGCAATCGTATTGTCGCAGATCAGCGGCAAGTTGTGGCTGTGGGCCAGGTCGGCGATGGCCTCGATGTCGAAGAAGCTCTGGCCCGGATTGCTGGGAAGCTCGCCGTAGAGAAATCGCGTATTCCCGTCGATTTTCGACGCCCACTGGTCCAGATCGCCCGCATCTTCGACCCAGCGGCATTCGATGTCGCGTTCCTCCATCAGCCGCACGTTGAACTGCTGAAACGTTCCGCCGTAGCATTGCGCGGTGGCGACGAAGTTCTGCGGTTCGAGGCGGTTGTGCGTGCGGCGGACGAGAAACGGCTGCACGGCGGTCATGATCGCCGCCATGCCCGACGAAGTCGAGCAGCAGCTCGTTTCGCCGTCGAAGCCGTAGCCTTCCAGCAGCGCCAGCGTCCACTCGTAGTAATACGTCGAGGGGTTGGCGATGCGCGAGTAGCACCAGGTGGGAATCAGGTAGGCCAGGGCGGCGGCCATTTCGTCGGAGTCGCGGTAGGCCTGCGAGGTGCTCATGAAGATCGGCTCGATGATCGCCCCCTGGTAATCTTCAATCGCGTCCTGCACGGTGTACAGGCCGTGCACGGCGATCGTATCGAACTTCCACTTCTTCACCTCCTCGCGAATGTAGCGGTCGCGATCGGCGAGATACTTCTTGTTTTTGTCGATATATCGCTGCATTCCCGGCGTGATATCGATTTGTTCGTTCTGAGACATCGAAAGACTCCTTGAGGTATTACATGGTCCCGCGACAGAGGATGCGCATTTCATCGTGGGGTGGACCTTAGTCCGCCTAGCAAACGTTGGGCGGATTGAAATCCACCCTACAACAATCGGCCAATTTACTTTGTTACGGCTCCTTACGACGGCAACACGCGCACCGGAACGATCGCATCGCGCGGGTGGCCTTGGCCGGCTACGTCCTCATTCCATACTTCGACCCAACGGTCCCACTCGATCGGAACCGCTGCAAAAACCAACCGCCAACGCTCGACGGTGGGCAATCGCCGCCGCGACAGCCCGACGAACGGCCTGCGGAGCGACCCAAGGGGCTTCGTGAAGATCGTAAAACACCTCCACTTCGCGCTGGTCGTCGGGCCAAACGACCAACCCTTTGGGCGAAACGTCGTACCACGGCACGGGCGACGAAAATTCACTGTCGATCTGCTGACGAACCAGGTCAACTCCCGCGGCTTTATAGAGGCCGAGCACCGCGGTGACGAGCACCTGGCGTTGATGCGGCATCAGCCGGTCGACCCAACTGGGGCCGATCGCGCCGGCCACGAGCCAGCCCGACTGCGAATCGATCGCCACCTGCAAGGCTCCGCCCGCCATTCCCGGGCACGCCAGCGACAATTGCACGACATTCGTGCCCAGCCGAACCCGTTCGAGAGTGACCGGCAGGGCTTGCCAGCATTTGCTTTCGCTGAACAGTTCGAGCAATTCCCGTTCGACGAAGCGGCGGATCGACAGCTCGATATGCTGAATCGCCCGCAAGTGCTTGTGCACGGCTCGCCAGTTTCCGCCGGCTCGGGCGTGACGTTCGGCGTGGCGGAGTTTTGCGAAGCGTTTGGGCAGGGTGCCGGAATGGAAACCCGGCTTCAGCAGCCGGGCCATGGTTTCGCCGTGCGAACCGATCTTGACCGGCGACAAATCGCGCCGCCGGTTGGCGGCATATAGCCGCCAGTTCTCTTTCAACTCCCAGACGAGGAAGCCGAAAATACCCGGAATGCACCAGATCGTGCCGCCGGCAACGATCCATGCCTGAAAAGGCGTCCAACCCAGGCTCACTTCGAGCAGGTCGGCAGACGGTTTATAGAAGCCGAGCAGCAGCTTGTGGCCGACGGTGACGACCGGGAAGTGCTTGATCGGGTTGATCTGCGGCTCGATCAGTACGTTCACGGCGAATCGCAGCACGTAGGCCACGAAGAACCAGAAAAATCCCAAAGCGGCCTTCGCGATCAACGAGGCGCGACGGTCGCCGGTCCTGAAGCGAAGCCATTCGTCGACGCTGTACATCAGGCGTTCGACAGTCTGCACGAATCGCCGAAACACGTCGACGATGAACCAGAATATGCCGGTAATCAGACGCAGGCCGAAGCGGCGCCAGCCTTGCACGAGCTCATCGACGACGAGTTCCTCGGCGGTGCGTCCGATCCGCGAATTCAAGAGCAGATTGACACCAAGAAAAATTATTGCACTTGCGCCGACCGGATTGGTCCGCCAGTACTCCCGCGGCGAAACGCACCAGAAGATTCCGGTCCACAGCAACGGCTTGATGATGAAGCGAAACAGCAGCGTGAAGCTTCGGCTGTGGACAATTCGTTGCAACCAAGGAGATTGGACGATCCAACGGATGGGCTCGACAATCACCGCATGGAGAACTTGGAAAGACGCTTTGAAGAAGCCGCCGAGGGCCCGACGGAACGTCGCCGAGTTGACCAGAAACATCAGAAACAGCCCCAACGGCAACATCACTCCCGGCCAGGGCAGGTGGAATTTCTCCGCTCTTTTCGCGCGGGTGATGATCTCCCACGCCTCATGCACGAAGGCCACCGTCACGAAGGCCCCGCCATAAGGCACCACGGCGAAACGAGTCAAGAAGCGGCCGATGCGCGTGCCGAATCCCAACGAACTCAAACGCTGCATCCATCGCAGATAGACCTCGCCGCGCCGATAGACGCCGTCGAGCGCCAGCGCCAGTTTGCGGTCGGCCCGAAGCAACTGGTCGCCATGCGCGAAAGTCCAGAAACGCCGGAAATATCGGGCAATTTCAAGTTGTTGCGAGAGATGGCGTCCCGCAGATCGCCCATCGACAGAAAACCGCGCTCGCAGATCTGATCCAGCAGCTCCTCGACCAGCTTTTTTCGCGCTACTCGCTCGGGCAGGTTTTGGGCCGTCAGTCCCACCTCATCGAGCGCGGCGGCGATCTTCGGGCGAAGCTCTTGACGCAACCGCGATTCGACCCGCGCTATCGCATCGTGCACCAGCAGGGCAAGCTGGCGGCGCTGATCGTCGGAAATTCGCACAGCCGCCAATCGCCGCGCCGCGCTGCGCAAGTGCTTCAACATCAGCACGTCGCGCTGGCTGGGCAGATGCCGCTTGATCGGACGCCGCCCCCACGACAACGCCCATTCCACCAGATCGACCGTGTAAATGTCGCGCTCGTGGTCGACGCAGACTTTCTGCAAGTCGTAAAGCAATCGGGCCTCGACCGTCCAGATGCCGCGCGGCGTCTGGCTCACCAGCGCGAACAGCGACTCCTGCCACGGCTGCGGGCTGGTCTCTTCGATCTCCAGCGCCGACTGCAGACGGCCGATCAGGTGATCGACGTCCATCTTGACGGCCGATCGAACGCGCGCCGCGAACTGCGGCGGTGCACACCGCTCCGCCCGCGCATGATAGATCGCCGCTCGAACCACGTTTCCCAGCGATGCCGGACGCTGCGACGCCCGCATCAACACGCGATATTTGGTCTCGGAGGCGATCTCCGCAGCCGGGGCGGTCGCCGCCGACAATCGCGGCTCGGTTGAAATGCCCGCCCACTGGTCCAATTCGCACGAGTCCGTCGGATCGGGCGCGCCGGCCGGACGGGTTGCGCGAAAGAGAACGTCGGCATCCACGTCGCGGCGAATCAGCTCATCGATCGCTTCCAAGTCTTGCAAAGCGGGAAAATAGCGAGGCAGGACACTCGCCGCGAAACGCCGCAGTTCCAGGTACGTCGCCACGAACTCCACGTACGTCGATTCGTCCGAGCGCGGCGGCAGCAGCAGATCCTCCTGCCCGAGAACCGTGCGGATCTCGTCGAATGCGGCCTCGCCGATCTCGTGAATCCGTCGGCGGACGGCCGCGGGCGTCAGTTCGCCCGCCGCCGTCTTCGCGTCCAACGCCCCATGCACGCGAGCGTGAAACACCAGCCGCCAGCAACGGATCAGCAGACGCTCGGCGGGCCAATCGAAGAAATCTTGCGGCCCGGGCCGCGTCAGCAGAAGGATATTTTCGGGCAGTGCGAAGTCTTCGTCCACTCCCAAGTCGGCTTTCTCGATGATCTCGAGCAGCGGCGCACGGGCGATCAAGTAGCTCTTGCGGTGTGGCACTTTCAAGCCGAAGCCCGTCAACCGCCGGTCCTGCTTGATTACCCTTCGCAGAATGCGTGGAAGGACGAGAAAAGCCTCCGGATTAGCGGCCCAAACGGCGTGTTGCAACGCGGCGAACGTCAAGGGCTCGCCCGCCGGTTGCGGCGAGATCGGCTCTCCGTAGCACGGACTGGTCATCATGGGCTGGCATTATCGCACATTCGCGAGACGGTGCCAAGAATGCGAACCGAGCGGACAGTGAGAAAAAAGCCCGCCGTAAGCCGTTGCTACGACGGGCTTTATGAGTGGGCGCACGGAGACTCGAACTCCAGACCTCGTCCTTATCAGGGACGCGCTCTAACCAACTGAGCTATGCGCCCGAAACGTCGCAAGCTGATGCAGCCGGATGAGTTACGTCATTCGGCCCACACGCGCCGTCAGGACCGTTGAGCGGCGATCCACGACGTGTCTTGCCAATTCTACCACGCCTTTTCGCCCTGCCAAGCGGTACCCCGGCTTTCCGGCCGACGCCTATCGGCTACGGAATTGCCTGGGATTGGCGTTGACGCAGTCCGGCATTTGCCGTAAAAGCCGGCACTCTCATCCAGAAATAGGGCAATCGCAAACACAGGGGACAGCTTATGCGCCGGCAGAACGCCTTCCTTCTTGTGGCTTCAATCGGATTGTCAGCTCTGACTGGGTGCGCAAACGCCCGGTACGTCAAGACCGATCAGGGCTCCGGGGTGGTTGCCATGCCGTCGAACACCAACTGCTGGCCCACCTACTACCGCGATCATGCCGAGGCCCTCATCCGCCAAAAATGCCCGAACGGCTATGAGGTGGTTGGCGAAGAAGAGGCGGTGGTCGGACAGGTGGCCCACACGCACACCGAAACCGAAACCACCCCAAGCCCCACACTGAACCTCGGCGGCGGCAAAACCGAGATCAACAAGGATGGCAACAGCGAGCACGGATCGGGCGCCTTCGCGGGCGTCGCCGTCCCCTTGGGCAAGACGGAAGAGAAGAGCCGGCAGACGACGAACTATCAGGACGTCACTGAATGGCGCATCTACTACCGGGCCAAATCCCCCGGCCCGCCCGCCCCGGCCGGTCCGCCCGGCTCGTTCGCGCCGCGCTCGTAGCCCTGCCTTTCGCACCGCGACGAGACGCCGCGCCTACGGAGGAACGTGAGCGGTTGGCATTTCCGCTTTCGGCCGCGTGATGCTCTTTAACTCCGAATGGACCATGTTCAGGAGTGTCTGCAAGAAGGCGACGACCATCGGCCCGACGAGAATGCCGATCGGCCCGAGGGCTCGAACCCCGCCCAAGACGCTAAGCAGTGCCAATAGCGGGTGAAGATTCGATCGGCCGTGCAGCACCCACGGCTTGACGACGTTATCGATCGTCACCGCAATCGTAAGGCAATAGGCCGCCAGAACCACTGCCGTCGTCGTGCGGCCTTCCACGCGCGAACTGCCACAGGCACACCGGTACGTAGACGATGGCCGAACCCACGAACGGCACCAGCGTCAGCAGCATTGCCAAGGCCGTAAGCAAGAATATCGAGCCGATGCCGGCCACGTAGAACCCCAGCCCGATCAGCAGTCCCTGAACGATTGCCGACACGAGCGTGGCCGTCACCACGGCCCGGGTCACGCTGTCGAATTGGTCGATCAACTCCCGCGTGCGGCTGGGTTCCAGCGGCGAAAGACGCAAGAGCGTTTGGATCATCGCCGGGCCGTCGGCGAAGAAATAGTAGACGCCGAGGACCATCACCAGCAGACCGAGAAGAGCCTGCCCAAGGAATTGCGTGGTTCGCAACGCGAGCGGGGCCACGAACTGCTTCGCCGCGTTGTCGAGATTGGTTTTCACGTCTTCCTGCTCCAACGGCATTCCGACGCGGCGGCTGAGCTTGACGAGTTCTTCAGTGCCGCGGGTGACCAGGGAGGAGAGGTCGGCGGGGGCCGGCGTCTTATCTGTGGCATCGCTCGTTGCGGTTGGATCGCCCCATTCCGGGTTGTTCAACGCGGCGCGGTAAATGTTCTGCGCCTCGCAGCCCGCCCCGGCCAACAAGAGCAGCAACGGAACGAGCACCAGCGCCAGGATCGAGCCGGTGGTCAGCACCGCGGCGATCCGATCGTGCCGCCCGCACTTCCGCGTAAACCAGCGGTGCAGCGGCCCGAACATCAGCACCAGCAGAAGCGCCAGGAACAACGGCAGCAAGAAGCCGGCCATCACTTGCAGGAACAGGCCGCCGATCACCACCAAGATGACGACCAGCGCCACAAAGGAGACGATCCTTGCCACGGTCGGTCCTCCGAAACTGTGCTGGAGTCGGATGAAACGCTGCCTCACTCGGTTAAGAGTAGTCTAACGGCGAAGACGTCGCAAGACGAGGATTTGGCCACAACGCGGGCTCGGTGCAAACGCGAACTCAAAGAGCTTCCGTCGCGCAACCGTAGCTTTTCTTGACGCCTATGACACTCACGAGTCATGCGTGGAATAGCCGGGGGCTAACAACTCGCGGAGGGCGACAGTTGACGACGCAGCCTCCGGGAGCCGTTGGCTCCCGGTTGTCTTCCACGACATTGACAATCTGACACTCGATGGCGTTGGCCGTCTTCTAAACCAGGTTTCCCGTCGAGACGGAGGACGGGCTATCCGCCAGGCCCCCCAGATCGAACATCCAGGCCACCTTTGCCGAATTGGCCACAGTCGAGTCGCCTATACTGGAAAACACGGAGTTCTGCGTGGCGCCGGCTGCGGCGGTGGTCGCGGCAGTCAAGCTGAAATTCGCCAGCACCAGCGATTGCCTGCCGAGCGCATCGGTCGCGGTGATCCGGTAGCTGTGACTGCCGATCGCGAGCGAACCCAACGCCGCCGAGAAGTTCACGCCCGACGCCGCGGTGAAGGGGCCGGCGATGTTCGCCACCGTTGCACCGTCGATCTGAAGCGTGGTGCCGGTAACCCCGTTGGGGTCGAAGACGTTCCAGCTAATCCTGCCTCTCGCCTGCGAAACCACGACCTGGCTGATCATCGGATCAAACGTCGTTGTGCCCGACAAATTGAAGGCGCCGCTGATCGTCGATTCGCCGTCGATGTTGCTGAACGCGGTGATCGAGTAGGTGTGCGGGCCGGCTAGCAGCGAATCGAGCGGCGCGGAGAAGTTCACGCCGGACGCGGCCGTAAACGGTCCGGAAACGTTCGACACCGGCACGCCGTCGATCGCTAGCGTGGAGTCTGGCACGCCGCTTGGGTCGAGGGCGTTCCAACTGATCCTGGCCTTCGATTCCGACACTACCACACCGCTGATCGCCGGTCCCACGTTTGTCTTCTGGTCCAGCGTGAAGGTGGCGGAAAGGGTCGAGACTTCGTTTAGCGTGTTGGTTGCCGTGATCGTGTAGGCATAGAGCCCCGGGTTGAGCAGACCGAGCGACGCCGAAAAGTCTGCACTGGTCGGCGTCCCGACGGGACCGTGGACCGTCACCGGATTGCCCTCGATTGTCAGCGTCGATCCTTGGACGCCGTCCGGATCGGTGGCGTTCCAAGTGATCGTGTCCGCCGTCGGCGAAACCACCACGCCGCTGATCGTCGGGCCGGGGCCGGTAGACGTGCCGGTAGTGAACGTTTCGCTAAACGTCGAAGTGACCTTGGCGCTATCGGTTGCCGTGATGGTGAGCGTATGTGTGCCGTCCGCCAGGCGCCGAGCGGCCCGGAGAAGTTTACACCGGACGGCGCCGTGAATGGCCCCAATACGTCGGGTATCGCCGTCCCGTCGATGGTAAGCGTCGAACTCACCACGGTGTTTGTATCTAGCGCGTTCCAGCTAACCCGGTTGGTCGCCTCGGAAACCACGACCTGGCTGATCACCGGTCCCGTACTAGTCGTCAACGTGATGCTGAACGTGTTGCTGCTGGTCGAGGTAACGCCGGCGGTGTCGGTGGCCGTGATCGCGTACGTGTGCGACCCGACGGTCAGCGAGCCGAGCGGGGCGGAGAAATTGACGCCGCCGGACGACGAATTGAACGGTCCTGCCACGCCCGACACCGTCGCCCCGTCGATCTGCAGCGTCGAAGTGGCCACGCTGTTCGGGCCGGAAACGTTCCAAGTAATTTTGCCGGTTGCCTGCGAGACAACGACGTCAGCGATGATCGGCCCAGACGTGCTGATGTTGAACGACCCGGTGCTGCTGGCGGTATTGTTGGCCACGTCGGTTGCCGTGATTTGAAAACCGTGCGAGCCGGTCGTCAGGTTGCCGAGCGGAGCGGAGAAATTCACGCCCGACGACGACGAGAATGGCCCCGAGATGTTCGACACCGAGACCCCGTCGATCTGCAACGTTGAGGAGGTGATGGCATTCGGGCCCGAGACGTTCCAACTGATTTTGCCCTTTGTTTGCGAAACTACGACTTGGCTGATCGCCGGTCCCGTCACGGTGAATGAGCCGCTGCTGGTCGTGGAATTGTTGGCCGAATCGATTGCCGTGATGAGGAAACCATGCAGGCCGGCCGCAACCGGGCCCATCGGCCCGGAAAAGTTCACGCCGCCGGATGCTCCCGTAAACGGACCGGCCACACCTTGCGACAAGACCCCGTCGATCTGCAGCGTCGAGCTCACCACCGCGTTCGGACCCGAGACGTTCCAACTGATTCTGCCCGTCGTCTGCGAAACCACGACTTGGCTGATCGTCAGTTGCGTCGCGGCGGCATCGATAGCGGCTACGGTATTCGGGGCGGCTACAAGCGGCGTCGATTCGCCTGCCAGCGAACTCGCCAAGAGCGCCGCTTGACTAGTGCTCTGCGGGTGCAACATTCCGACGCTCAATAGCCGCCGATCTTCGAGCGGCTCAAAGACTATCCGCCGCCCGCCGGCGGCGGACGTCTTCTTCCATGACCCGGCGGCCGAGGAGGAACGCAAACGTCTTGTCGATCCGATGACTTTTCGCAACCACATCGCAAAATCTCCATTTTCAGAACTACCCGCATCCGGTTGCCCGGAAGAACGAGCGGCGGCAAGTCACTGACACATTTGCCAAATAGAACTGCGAGGACGCATAAAACACCCACCAGAATCATACGCTACGTCTAGCGCAAAGGGGATGCACCATGCAATCCCTGCCCTTGGCTGACGCATGGACACGGCAATAACCCCGCTTCTGCCAGCGAGACTACTAATATAATATGCCGGGTGGCAATTTCAGAGAATGCCGCGAGACGCGCCACCGAACAAACCTAATATCCCATTCAGGGGTCCATCGCCGCGGCCAAACCAGCCGCTTGCGGCTTCGCAAGAACAGCCACCATAGATACACCTGATTCCCCTCTACGGAGTCAGCTTCCTCTCGACCCACCCGGCATCGCCGAGATGGGTCTTAATTCCTGCCCCGGTCAGCCAGTTCTTTGCCGCGCCACTCTGCTTCAGGTATGCATCCCAAAAGGCGGCTGAAGTGTCGGCGATCAATCGCTGAAACATCGCATCGCTCGCCCCGTTTGCCCGGCGAGCATGGCCCGAATAGGTCATGTGGTCCGCTCCGTTGAGCGTAATCAAGAACTGATCGGCGGCTGAAACGTGATCGAACGGCAACCGGCGCTGGTACGCCTGGGTCGTGCCGACGATGCTGTTGTCGGCCGTACCGGTAATGTGCAGACACGGCAGCGAAATCCCCGCGTAGGCCTGTCGACAAGGGCACTTGCCCAAGCGGGACAGGAGAGCTCATGGCCAGAACGGCCTTCACCCGCGGCTCGCGGAAGGTAAGCTGCCCGGGCAACACCTGGCCGGCAAGGGCCAACACCGTCTGCGCCCCGAAATCGTGACCGGCGGCGCCGATCCGCGTCATATCGAGTCGGCTGCCGAGCGACGAGCCGTCGCGGGCCATCTGTTCGAGCCGGTCGAGGACGAAGATGACGTCCATCGGGCGGTTGCGGACATTGCTGGGGTTGTAAAACGCCCGCTGCAAGTCTTTTCGCGGCCGCAACCCCCGTTGCGACTCATCGCTGCCCGGATGCTGCACGAAAACCGACACGTACCCGCATCCCGCCCAGTGGCGGCCGAGATACGCACAGTCTTCGCGCGAGCGTCCCAAACCCGTCGAAAAAACGATCACGGGAAATCGCTCGAAATTGCTGGTCGGACAATAGATGCGCACGGGAATGTTCCGGCTGCGTTCGACGTCGAACCAACTCACGTCGGTCATCACCGCCGAATACCGCACCGCCGGCGGCACTACGTCGAGTTCGCTCGGCGATACGTCAACATGGCTCGTCGCAACTCGGGGCGACTTGGCAATCGCCGGATGCGGGAAGCACATCACGGACGACACTATCAGCAACACGACGGCCAGTGCATTTGCCGACAACCGCCGACAAGCCGCTTGCGGTTTCGCACGCAGCGCCGACAAGCAAAAACTTTTGGAAACAAGTGTCAAGGTGGCTTTTCTGTGGAGCATGGCGGGGAGCAAAACAGTGGTAAAGTGACTGGGCAACGGGGACGACAGGCCGAGGACTGGCTCATTTTTCGGCCCTTCGAGGGCTGAAAAATGTGCCTGTCCCCCTCGCCGCTCTCCGACAACCTCCTCCGTCTCGCTCTATTTTCGGCATCTCTCAATGGCGACAAAAAAGGGAAACCTTGGCACGATGGCGACCGTCATCGTCGATAAAATCCATACGACTGTCAGAAGCGTTGCGGCCGATTTCAGTTGCCGTCATTCCCACATTCCTACTTTGACTGTATCTTGAGATTGACCGGTTTTAACTCTTTTGGTAGTAAGCCTTTCCTTGGAAGGTGTTTCAAGAAAAGGAGGAGCCGATGGAACGGCGATTTGAGCTTCGACTGGAGGAACTTTTGGAGGGTGCGGTACTCGATCCTCAAATCCCGGAGGGGAGGTTCCCGCTGAAGTTTCTCACCCTTTTCCACCGCCCGAGCATGCATTGTCCGCCAGTAGCCGACCTGTTGCCGCAGGTTGACGACTTCTCGGCGTAGTTCTGCTACCTCTTGTCGCAGCTCGCGCACCAACGCCGCGAGTTCCGATCCGTGATCGGAAGCGAAAACTGTCGCAGGGGGGATGCAACAGCGTGGCGTTCATGAAGGCCACGCATTACCCAATATCCCACCTTCAAGCCAGATCAATTTCCCGTAATTGACCCCGCCAAGGACGGGTTGGGCGGATGTTTACCGTCTCCCTGTCCGCAAGGGTTACGACTCGAAGAATCCGGCCCTCCAACTCTTCCTCTTCAATCTCGCCGCAGAAACGATAGCGATTCTGCTCCTGCAATTCTACCCTGATTGGGTTTTCGATGACGCGGATACACCACTCCTTCCGCAAATAGGGCCGCTTCCGAAGCACTTCTTTCTCAAAATAGTCCGTGTAACGATACTCTTTCATTCGTGGCATGATAGCGAATTGGCATCCCACTTACAAGGGGAAGGCCTCGTTCGCGTTCCTAGGTTTTCGGGGGCCCACTGGCGACGCACGCCGTCGCCGCCCTATAATTACTCGATATGCGGCCAGCGGCGGCGATCGGATTGAACTCCTCGCGTTTGCGGAGAAGACGGCCATGCCAGTTTCAATGGAACTTTCCCGGATCATTATCAGCGAAGTCAACGACCAGCAGGTCATTTACCTGAAGGAGATCGAGGGGGAGCGGACCTTTCCCATCTTGATCGGCATCTTCGAGGCCACGAGCATCGACCGCCGCGTGAAAGGCTATCCGTCGCCACGGCCGCTGACGCACGATCTGATCGTCAACGTCGTCGAGAACCTCGGCGGCGAGTTTCAGGACGTGGTGATTAGCGAGTTGAAGGACCATACGTATTACGCCCGGCTGCGGGTGCGGCACGACGGCGAATTGGTCGAGATCGACGCCCGGCCGTCCGACGCCATCGCGGTGGCGGTCACGTGCAATCCGGTGCTGCCGATCTACGTGAACGAAGACGTGTTGAACGACGTGCTGGGCGAACAATAGAGGGTTCAGGGGCCAGGGGCCAGGGGTCAGCGGAGAAGACAGAGGGGACGGAGGTGGTTGTCGCCGAAAACTTGAGATCGTCGAGAAACGCCCTTCGACAACCTCCTTTGTCCCCTTCCGTTTTCCCGTCGCCGGACCAGCAGTACGGGATTCGACATGAAGAACCAGCGTTGGGAACTCCTCGCTATATTCTTCCTCCCGCTCATAGGGGTAATCATCTGCCTGTTGCTGCCCCTCATTCACTGGCTGTTCGGCAGGTAGTGTCCATTTGAACTGTCTCTGTGCGCATACAATGATTACTATGCTCGACATTCTCGTTGTCGCTCCCCATCCCGACGATGCCGAATTGGGCATGGGCGGGGCGATTCTGAAGTTCCTGGCGGAAGGGTTGGCCGTCGGGGTGCTCGATCTGACCGACGGGGAACCGACGCCGCACGGGTCGCCGGAGATTCGCCGGCGCGAAACGGCCGAGGCGAGCAAAATCCTCGGTCTTCCCTGGCGCGAGAATCTCGGTCTGCCGAACCGCACGCTGGAGCCGACGATTGCGGCTCGGGCAGCGCTGGCCACGGTTTTCCGTCGCACGCGGCCGCGCTGGATTTTCGCCCCTTATTGGATCGACGCCCATCCCGATCACGTCGCCGCGACGCAACTGACCGAGGCCGCCCGGTTCTGGTCGAAGCTGACAAAGACCGACATGCCCGGCGAACCGTTCTATCCCGAGCGGATCTTCTATTACTACTGCGTCCACCTGCGCATCCTTCCGCAGCCGGCGTTCGTGCTCGACATCAGCGATTTCTGGGAGAAGAAGCGAGCCGCACTCGAATGTTACCGCAGCCAGTTCGCCGGGGACTGTCCCGATGTTCGTCTCAGCGAAAATGGGACTGTCCCCCTCAGTGCTGCCCCAGCCTTTCCGATCATCGATCGTCTCCGCGATCAAGCGGGGTTCTGGGGATCGCTGATCGGCACACGCTACGGCGAACCGTTCGCCAGCCGGGAACCGATGGGGTTGGCGACGATGAAGGGAATCCTATAGGGGAGCGCGGGCTAAGACTCATCGCCACCGCGTTGGCTGGAACCATCCCGCGCCGCCAGGGCCAAACATAGATCACGGAAGCTCCACAACGCAACGGCATAGCCGACGAGCGCCGCGATACCCAGGAACTGCCCCACTACGGGGAGCCCCGGCACCAGATCGTGGAGGACCAAGGCGGCGAAGAACAGCATCATGGCTTTTTGGAACGCCTCGGTGCCGGCGACCTTTTGCCGCACGAAAGCCGCCACCAGGAATCCGGCGGCAAGGAGAAATGAAAGTGCGTCGAAGAAACCCATGATCTTGATCCTATTTCAGAGGGTTGACAGACGATTTCTTTTCGTTACCCGAGCTTCGCCATCCCCTTGAGTCTCAGCACCTCCGCCAGCCGCTCGTACTGGGCCGGATGGTTGTAGGCATGGGCGCAGACGCGCAGGAGTGTCTTCGGGGCGGCGGGCCAATAGAACGTCGGAACCTCGACCTTGAATTCCGCAAACAGTTCATTGTTCAGACGGTATTCCTCGGCGGGCTGCGGCTGGCCTTGGGCGTCGAAGGCTGCCGCGTTGTCGGGCAAGTGAACCGCCGCCATCGAACCGAGCATCGACTCGACGCCGACCGGCGCGAGCCCGAGCCGTTGGCAGAGGATTCGCTGCCCGAATATCGCCAGATCGTGGTTGCGCCGCATTAACGCTTCCAGCCCGCCGGGCATCAGGCCGTCGAGGAAGCGAATGCAGTCGGCGATGCAGAACCAGGGGGTCGGATCGAGGGTGCCGGGCCAATCGAAAGCGTCTTGGAACGGGGAATAGCCAGGCCGCGGCTTGTTCCAACCGTGACTGACGATAGTCGGCTGGATGCCCTGCTGCCGGTCGCGGCGGACGTGCAGAAAGCCCACGGCCT
Organism: uncultured Planctomycetia bacterium; assembly: GCA_963719005.1. Lineage (GTDB taxonomy): Bacteria > Planctomycetota > Planctomycetia > Pirellulales > Thermoguttaceae. The sequence continues at coordinate 412,686 of CAVRAR010000001.1, read as the reverse complement.
TCGGGGCGCAGAGCCATTTGTGGCAATTGCCGGTGTAGTAGGCCGCTCCCAGACGATTCATGTTCAGCGGGACCATAGCCAGCCCGTGGGCGCCGTCGACCAGCGTATCGACGCCGCGGCGGTCCAACTCGCGCACGATTTCCTCGATGGGAAAGACCAGGGCCGTCGGGCTGGTGATGTGATCGAGCATGGCCACTCGCGTCCGCGGCGTTACCCGCTCCAGTATCGCATCAGTTACCTGCCGCGACGAGCTGATCGGCAGCGGCACGTCGGCCTGGACCACGACCGCGCCCGTTCGTTGGGCGACGTAGCGAATGACGTTGCGGCAGGCGTTGTAGTCGTGCGCGGTGACGAGGATTTCGTCGCCGGGGCGGAATTCGAGCGAACGCATCACGCTATTGACGCCCGCGGTGGCGTTCTGCACGAAGACGACGTCCGCCGGATCGGCCCCGATGAGCCGGGCGATCGCCTCGCGAGACTCGTCAACCAGCGGCGTCATCTTCCGCACGAGAAAATCGACCGGCTCTCGCTCCATTTCCAGCCGAAGCTCGTGTTGCCGTTCCAGCACAACCCGCGGGCAGGCCCCGAACGAGCCGTGGTTGAGAAAGGTGATGGCCGGATCGAGCAGCCAGGCGTCGGGGTGGATGGCGGAGAGACGGGACGAATCAGAGGTATTGATCATAGTGCGATTATTCCAAGATTACGTAGCGAATGACTCTGGTTCCCACGCAGAGCGTGGGAACGAGGACTGCCCTCACCCTAACCCTCTCCCGGCGGGAGAGGGGACGGTCTTCTCCTTGCTCAATTCTTCCTGCCACCGTTGGAGCAATTGGATCGCCTGAATTGGCGTGACGTTGTTCAAATCGAGCCGCCGCAGTTCGTCCAACAGCGGATGATCGGCCGGGCCGAAGAGCGTCAGTTGCAGGTGCGTCTTCCTCGACTCCTTTACGGGCCGAGCGATTTTCGCGCGGCCCGAGGCGTCGAGATGTTCTTCTTCCAACTGGGCCAGAATGTCCTTCGACCGCTCGATCACCGCGCGCGGCACGCCGGCCAGGCGGGCGACGTGGATTCCGTAGCTTTTGTCGGCCGCCCCCTCGACGATCTTGTGCAAAAAGACGACGTCGTCCTGCCACTCGCGGACCGCCACGTTCAGATTCTTCACGCCCGGCAGCGATTTCTCCAGATCGGTTAGCTCGTGGTAGTGCGTGGCGAAGAGGGTGCGGCAGCCGACGTGCTCGTGCAGGTGCTCGACGACCGACCACGCCAGCGACATGCCGTCGTAGGTGCTAGTGCCGCGGCCGATCTCGTCGAGAATCACCAGGCTGCGCGACGTGGCGGTGTTCAGAATCCTCGCGGTCTCGGTCATTTCGACCATGAACGTGCTCTGGCCGCGGGTCAGCTCATCGCTCGCGCCGACGCGAGCGAAGATTCGGTCGGCCACGCCGATGGCGGCCTCGCGCGCCGGCACGAAGCTGCCGATCTGGGCCATAAGCGTCAGCAGCGCCACCTGGCGGATGTAGGTGCTCTTGCCCGCCATGTTCGGGCCGGTGATTAACAGCACAAAACCGCTTTCGCTTTCGCAGAGATTGCTGTCTTGGTGGTTCGCTGCAAAGCCGCGAACGGCGGGACCGGCGAGCGTATCGTTCGGGACGAACTTCCCTTCCGGCTCGACGACGTCCAGGACCGGGTGCCGGCCGTCGATGATCCGCAGCACCGGTTCTTCGACAACCTGCGGCCGACAGTAATTCCGCTGCCGCGCCAACTCGGCCAGCGAGACCAGCACGTCGATCTCGGCCAGCGCCGCGGCCGTCGATTGCATCCGCCGCCGATCGGCCGCCACAACGTTCCGCAGTTCGACGAAGAGACGGTATTCCAACTCCTTGGCCTTCTCGTCGGCCGTCAACACTTTCTCCTCGTACTCCTTCAACTCCGGCGTGATGTAACGCTCGGCGTTTTTGATCGTCTGCTTGCGGATGTAATCGGCGGGTATCTTTTCGCGATGGGCGTTGCCGATCTCGATGTAGTAGCCGAAGACCTTGTTGAAGCCGACTTTCAACGTGGGAATGCCGGTCCGCTCGATCTCTTGGGCCTGGTAGCGGGCGATCCACTGCTTGCCGCCGTGGGCCAACTCGCGCAGTGCTTCCAATTCGGCGCTGAACCCGTCGCGGATAAACCCGCCCTCAGTGCTCGCCAAGGGGCACTCGTCGGCCAGCGCCGCGTCGAGCGTCGCACGAAGCTCGGGGCAGAGATCGATCGCCCCTTCAAGCGTCGTCAACAGCTCGCTCCGCCGGCCCGTCAGCTTCGCCTTTACCGTGGGAAGCATGCGTAACGTGCGTCCGAGAAAACTCAGGTCGCGCGGGCTAGTTCGTCCCGTGGCCACGCGAGCTAGCAACCGCTCCACGTCATAAATCCGCCGCAACGACTCGTGCAAATCGGCGCACAACGGCTGATTAGCGACCAACTCTTCGACGGCGTCGAGCCGGGCGCGAATCGCGGCCAGATCGGTCAGCGGGTTGGCCACCCATTCGGCCAGCATTCGCGAGCCCATTGCCGTGACGGTTCGGTCGAGCACCCAGAGCAGCGAGCCCTCGCGGCGGCCGTCGCGGATTGTGCGTGTGATCTCTAGGCTGCGGCGGCTCGACTCGTCGATTTCCAACGTGCCCAAGCTGCGATACGGCAGCAGCCGGTCGATGTGTTCGAGCGAGCTTTTTTGCGTCTCGGTGAGATAGTCGAGCACGGCCCCGGCGGCGCGAATCGCCTGGGCGTCGGCCGGGGCGTCGGAGAAGCCGAAGCCTTCCAGCCCGACGGTGCCGAAGTGCTTGGCCAACACCTGCCGGGCCGTCTGCTGCGAGAACGCCCAGGCCGGGCGGCGCGTGACCATCATCCGGTCGTTCAAGTGCGGCGGCAGCGGCGTACCGTCGTCGCTCAGCAGACATTCGGCCGGCGAGATTCGCGCCAACTGGTCGGCCAACTGCCGCGCGGGAAAGCCAGCGGCGACGAATCGGCCGGTGGAAAGCTCGACCCAAGCCATGCCCGCCGGATCGCCGGGGGCCACGGCCGCCAGGAAATTGCTTTCGCGGGATCGAGCAGGGCGTCGTCGGTGACGGTGCCTGGCGTAACGATGCGAGTCACCTCGCGGCGGACGAGCCCCTTCGCCAATTTCGGATCTTCGACCTGCTCGCACACGGCCGCGCGCATTCCGGCGGCGATCAACTTGGCCAGATAGCTTTGCAACTGATGGTAGGGAAAGCCCGCCATCGGCACGGCGTTTTCCCCTTTTTCGCGGCTGGTCAGCGCGAGATTCAGCACGCGAGCGGCCGTCTTGGCGTCGTCGTGGAACATCTCGTAGAAGTCGCCCATGCGAAACAGCAGCAGCGCATCGGGGCACGCCCGTTTCGCCTCCTCGTACTGTTTCATCATGGGAGTGGCGGTCATTTCGGATCCCTGCGGCCAACCGGTAGCGGGCGTTGCGTTGCCGAGATTTCCATGTAGAATACCCGAGACACGCGGAATGAAAAAGGGAGCCGCCCGATGATTTGCGAGAAACAACCCCTGGTGCGCCATCGCGATGAAACGCCGGCGGCCGATTGGCCGTTCGGCAAGATGCAGCGCATCGTTACCGGCGGCGAAGGCGGGGTCGCCAATGTGAGTGTGGCCGCCACGGACGGCCTGCCGCCGTTCTTCCACACCGGCTACGATGAAGTGTATTATGTGCTCTCAGGCGCCGGCACGATAAAGCTCGATGGAAAGCCCTACCGACTGCGGCCGGGCAGCGTCGTCATCATTCCGGCCGGTACGTCGCACGCCTTGCAGATCGAGCCAGGGCAGGAATTGGAGTTCGTCATCTTTGGAACGCCGCCGATGGCGTTCGACGATGAACGAGCGAGACCAAGGAGGGCGTGAATCGCGTGTGCCACTGATTGGTACAAGCAGTGCTGGGGCGGCGAGTTGCGGTTGGCACTGCTTCTGCGAAGCAGTGGCACACAGCGAGAAGCCCTCACCCCCTGCCTCTCTCCCAAAGGGAGAGGGGAGTTTGAGCGTCTTGATTGTAGGTGGGAAATTCGGTATTAAGCTGCTTTCGCGAGGAGGTTTACCTATTTTCCGCCGAACCAGGAGGGGAAGGCTATGGGTCGCACGCCTGAGGAATTGGCCGAAGTCCAACGTGTACATGATGTTTTGTCGAAAGCGATGGATCGAGAGATTTGGCAAATCGCCGAGCTAATGGTTGGCAAGCGGGACGACCAATTGTTCGGAGAAACCGAGTTCGTCTTGCGAGACAAGGTGCTGCGGATGGGGGCGCAGGCTCTGGAAGCAACGGTCAACGACCGGAAAAAAGGGGGTACCAAGGCAGCAGCGCTGTCTGCCCAGATTGCGGCGGCGACGCACGTTTCCTCGGCTGGCGGACGCGCGCCATCGTAAGCTTGATGGGGCCGATCGACGTTGACGCGGCGTACTATCACTGCCGGCATTGCCGATGTGGTCACAAGCCGTGGGAGCGCCCCCTGCAATTGAAGCCGATCAGGCTGACTGCCGCAGCAGAGGAGATCGTGGCGATGGCTGGCCTGTTGGGCAGCTTTGCCCACGGTGCCGAGCGGGCGTTGCGGAAAATGGCAGGGCTGCGACTGAGCGAATCCACGGTTGAGCGAACCACGGAAGCCGCTGGCCAGCGCGTTCGCCAGCAACTCGACGAAGGAAAATCGCTGGGGCCAACGCGCGACTGGGAGTGGCAACGCGACGCGCATGGACGACGATGTGCCTACGTGAGCCTGGACGCCACCGGGGTACGCCAGCAAGGACTGCGCGGCAGTCGCGCTGAGGGTCGGATGGCTTACGTGGGCATGGTCTACAACCCGCGAAACGAGCACGATGCGAAGCGTCCGCCACTGCGTCAAGTCCGCTATTTATCGGGGTTTTTCGAGCTTGACGACCTCGGACGGCAACTTCACCGCGAGGCATTGGAGGTCGGTTGGGCCAACGCCGATCAACAGATCGCGCTGAGCGATGGCGGCGCGGGCTTGGAGTCGTTCTTCAAGCGATTTTTCCCCAAGGCAGTGCGCATTCTCGATTTCTACCATGTCAAGGAGTATCTGGTGGAATTAGGGCAGGCGCTGTATGGTGAAGACGAAGCCTCGCGACAAACGTGGCTCGACGACATGTGTCATCGCTTGAAACACGAAGGTGGCCAGACGGTGCGGCGGCGGTTGGAAGAGATGGAACTTGCAGCGGCCTCGTCGGCGGTTCGGGAAGTGCATCGCAAGACGCTGCAATACTTCCAGAATCACGAGCACCGCATGGACTATCCGACCTATGTCGGCAACGGTTGGCAGATAGGTTCAGGCCCGGTGGAGTCGGCCTGCAAAACAGTGGTGGGAAACCGACTCAAAGGAGGCGGGATGCGTTGGGGCGAGGAAGGCTCGGATGCCGTCTGCCACCTCCGTGCCCTATACCTCAGCGAGCGCATCTGCTGGGACTCCTTCTGGAATCCTCCCCCCAACTGACGCCACCACAAATCTGACGCTCACACGAGAGGGGAGTTGTTTAGCACGCTGCGCTGCTTGCGTTTGCTTCGGCACATGCCGCCACGTCGGCGCCGAACATCGCCCGGCGAATCTTGCAGAGCAAATCCGGATCGGCCTGGGCGATGCCCTCGAGCAGTTTCCGCTCGGCGGCCGGACGCATGGCGCCGAACATCTTGGCCACGCGGGCCAGACCTTTGGCGATCGGAAACCTCGCAGGGCCAGTGAGGCGGCGCCGGATCGCGACGGCCAACTCGTGGACGATCTCCCGGCTCGGCTGCTCCGTCGCCGCGATCCGGCTAATGACCGAGGCCTGTTGTTGGGGCGAAAGGGCGGTAAGCGTCTCGGCGGCCTGCCGGGCCGGCAACCGAGAAAGGACCAGGGCGATCGTCTGCGGATGCTCGTCGCCGATCAACGTCAAGAGATCCTGGCCGTCGAGGCCGTGGAGAAACGTAAACGGCGACCGCTCCAACGTTCGGCTGTTCTCGGCTCGAAAAGCGCCGGCCGCGGCAAACTCGCGCATCACTGCCTCTTCCTCTTCGCGGCCAACTTGACCGATCGCGGCCATTTCGGCGGAAACCGCCGCCGCTTCTTCCCGCGACAGCTTTGCAAGCAGAGCCGCGACCTGCGGTTGTGGCAGGCTTCTCAGGAGAACGGCGGCTTTACGAAGAGCGGCGATTGCCATGACGCCCCGCGTCCTTGCTAGCGGGCAGTTGAACGCCTTTATCGGCGTTCTGCCTTGAGAATCTTCAATGATTCGCGGAAACAGGCGATCTTGCAGGGCCGGCGTCGCGAGCGATACAATCCAAATCGTGGCATGGGTGGGGCGACGCTCCGACCTACAACCCATCTTTGGAGGCACTTGGCATGAAACACCTCTTTCGCCGATTCGTCCTGGCAGCCGTATTGCTGGCGGTCGCCGGCTGCGGGGCCAAGCCGCAGCCGGGCGCGGCTTCGAGCCCCGCTTCCGCCGCGCCGGCCAGGAAATTCGAGAAAATCCGTGAACCGGCCGTTGCGGGCATCTTCTATCCTAAGGACGAAAACGTCCTGAGACGCGACATCGAGCGGTTGCTGGCCAAGGCACGGCCGGAGCCGCTCAAAAACCTCCGCGCGCTGGTATGCCCTCACGCGGGCTACGAGTTCTCGGCCCCGATTGCCGCCAGCGGCTACAAACTGCTTGTCGGGCAGCATTTCTCGACCGTAATTCTGCTTGGGCCGAGCCATTACGCGCTGTTCAGCGGCACCTTCGTGCCGGCGGTCGATGCTTACCGAACACCTCTTGGGCTCATCCCGCTCTCGCCGAAGGCCGTGGAAATCGCCAAGATCAGACCGTTCTCGTCCAATCCGCAGTGCAGGGTCGAGCGACCGAATTGGGTTGGCTATTCGTCCAGGCAGCCGCCGCCAGTGGGCCAGGACATGCCCGACACGTGGGAGCACTCGCTCGAGGTCCAGTTGCCGCTGCTGCAATGCACGCTGCACGACTTCAGCATCGTACCGGTCGTTTTCGGAGAGGTGAATTCGGCGGAGGTCGCCAAGAAGCTCACTCCGTTCATTGATGACGACACGCTATTGGTCGTCAGCACCGATTTGAGTCACTACCATCCGTATCAGGAAGCCAAGACCCTCGACACGCACACCGTCAAGGCGATCTGCGACTTGCGGGCCGACCTGATCGACGACGAAGACGCCTGCGGCCACGCCGCGGTGGTAACGCTGATCGACATCGCGAGGAAGAAGGGCTGGAAGGCCCATCTGCTCGATTATCGCAACAGCGGCGATACGGCCGGCGACAAGTCCGCCGTGGTCGGCTATGCGGCCATCGCGTTGACGAGCCGCGAAGCCCGAAAACCGTTGCCGAAGCCCGGCAACTCGCAGTTCACGCCGGAAGAGCGGCGGATGCTCTTGACGTTGGCCCGGCAGAGCGTCACGGCGGCCGTGACCGGTCGCGACAGTCCAAAGGACGACCCGGCCGGGCCGGCGAAGTTTCGCGAGCACCGGGCGTGCTTCGTCACCCTCACCATCAATGGCAGTTTGCGCGGTTGCATCGGCAGCCTTTCTCCGCACGAATCACTCTATCAGGCGGTAATCTCGCGGGCGAAAGCGGCGGCAACCGAAGATCCGCGATTTCCGCCCGTGCAGGCGGATGAACTCAAGAAGATCGAGATCGAGATTAGCGTCCTCACGCTGCCGAAGCCGTTGGCGTTTACTTCGCCGCGGGATTTATTGGAGAAGCTGCGGCCGGGCGTCGATGGCGTCGTGTTGCGCGTCGATGGCCAGACGGCCACGTATTTGCCGCAGGTTTGGGAGCAGTTGCCGGACAAACGCACCTTTCTCAGCGAGCTTTCGCAAAAGGCCGGCCTGGCAGCCGACGCTTGGACGTCGCCGGGGGCGACGGTGATGACCTACCAGGTGGAAGCGTTTCACGAAGAGCCCCCTGACTCTCGACAGCGTAGACAAGAATAAGCGGGAGTTGGGCCGGTCGAAAACTGGAAGTGGATCTATCCTGCTTGAAACTTCCTGTGAAAGGGAAAACGGGAAATGGGAAAAAGGGGAAATGACTCGCATTCCGATCTTTCCTTTTCCCCCCTTTCCCTTTTTCCTCCCACATTTTCGCGCCCATTTTCTCCTCTGCCGTTTGCTGCCTGGGTCTGTCGGCATTTCTGACGCAGTTGGCGCTCATGCGGGAGTTCGTGAGCGCCTTTTCGGGAAATGAACTGGTTTTCGGCATCGTTTTGGGCAATTGGATGTTGTTGACCGGCGTCGGGTCGACGCTGGGTAAGACGGTTTCGCGACTGCGTTGGCCAATCGCGACGTTCCTGATCGCCCAACTCCTCATCGCCCTGCTGCCGATCGCCGACGTGTTCCTGCTTCGTTGGCTGCGAAACGTCGTCTTCCTCCCCGGCGTGGAAGTCGGCGTGACCGAGACCGTGGCAAGCTGCTTCGTGTTGCTTGCGCCGTATTGTCTCGTGACGGGCTACGTTTTGACCGTGGCGTGTCAGATCGCCGCCACGGCCGTTCGTCGCGAGGGCGGCAATACATCAGTCTCCGACTCGGACGCGGCGGAAATCGGCAGGGTCTACCTTCTCGACAACCTGGGAAACGTTTTGGGTGGAATTGCCTTCCTCGTGGTTTTTGTTCATCTGCTGAGCCATTTCGGCATGCTCTACGTGGCCGGGGCACTGAATCTGCTGTCGGCCGCGGTTGTGGCGATGACGACGGGCAAACGGTTTTTTGCGGCGGCCGCGGTCATTGCCCTTGCGGCGATCTTCGGCGTTGCGGGGTCGCTCGACCTGGATGGCGTCTCCCGCCGATTGGAATATGCCGGACAGAACGTCGTTTTTCACGGCGAGTCGCCCTACGGCAGCCTGGTGACGACAGAAGCGGCCGGCCAACTGAATTTCATCGAGAACGGCACGCCGCTGTTTTCCACGCAGAATACCGAGCAGATCGAGGAGAGCGTGCATTTCGCCATGGCGCAGCGTCCGCATGCGAAGCGGGTGCTGCTGATCTCGGGCGGCGTGTCGGGCACGGCGCGGGAAATCCTCAAGTATCCCGTCGAGGCGGTTGACTACGTCGAGCTCGATCCGTTGATTCTCGACGTGGCCCAGCGATACTTGCCCGACGCACTGGCCGACCCTCGCATCCACGTCATCAACTCCGACGGGCGGGTTTTCGTGCGTGGTACAAGACAGCGGTACGACGTGGTGATCGTCAACGTTCCCGATCCGTCCACGTCGCAACTGAACCGCTTCTACACCCGCGAGTTTTTCGGCGAAGTTCACCGGATTCTCACGCCCGGCGGCGTGCTGTCGTTCTCGCTGGGAACCTACGAGAACTATCTTAGCCCGGCGCTTGCCCGGCTCATCGGCATCGCGGAACGAACTTTGCGGGCCGAATTCTCGAACGTGCTCCTTCTGCCCGGCAGCCGGGTCTTCTTCCTCGCCTCCGACGGCGAGCTGACGGCCGACGTCGCCGCACGCATCGAGCAGGCCGGCGTAAAGACGTTGCTGGTCAATCGGAGCTACCTGAAAGGGATGCTCACCGCCGACCGGCTGGTCGACGTCCGCCGCGCCGCCGCCGGGGCGTCCGCACTCAACGAGGATTTCAGCCCGATCCTCTATTACTGCCACCTTCGCTACTGGATGAGTCAGTTTCAAGTGCGATTCGGGTTTTTTGAGGCGGTGCTGGCGGTCCTGCTGCTTGCCTATCTCATTCGGCTGCGGGCGGTTCCGCTGGTGATCTTTTGCGGCGGGTTTGCCGCCACGGCTCTGGAGGTCGTGCTGCTGCTGGCGTTTCAAGTCTTGTACGGTTCGCTTTATTATCAAGTCGGATTGATCGTCACAATGTTCATGGCCGGATTGGTGATCGGTGCGATGTTGATCGGTCGTTGGCGGGCCATTCGGAACGCGCGGCACCTGGCCTACTTGGCGGCAGCGATGGCTGCCTTTGCCGGTCTGCTGCCGTTGGCGCTGCTGGGGCTCAAAGGCGTCGAACGGCTCGGTTGGCCGGAAACTGGGCAAGTCGCCATCCCCTTGCTGACGCTGACGCTCGCCGTGCTGGTGGGAATGCAGTTTCCGCTGGCCGCGAGGGTTGACCTCGAAAGGGGACGGAGGAAGTTGTCGGGAGAAATATCCAGAAAATGGAAAGATCCTTGCCGACAACCTCCTCCGTCCCCCTCGCCCGCTGCCACCTCCGGGCGGCTCTACACGGCCGACTATATCGGCGCGGCCTTGGGCGCCTTGCTGGTCAGCACGTTGCTAATCCCGCTGTTGGGGGTTTTCGTCGTCTGTTTGGCCACTGCCGGCTTGAATCTTGTTGCGGCGGGCGTCATGTTTGTTAGTAATACGCGCGGATTGCGGCAGGTGTAAGAAGGAAAGAGGGGAAAGGGGGAAAAATGGAAAGAAGACAAAGAGAGAGTTCACAGCGACGAGGCTTTCCGAGCAATTCCGATCAGTTTCTGCATTTCTTCCCCTTTTCCCCCTTCCCTTTTTCCCTTTTTACACCGAGGCATCGTTTATCTCTCTTCGGTATCCCCACCCGCGGGTGAATCTGACGTGCCGCATCACACAAGCCACTATTACCTCCTGAAACTCGCCCGGCTCAGCGGTTGGTTGTTGTTGCCGTTGGTGATAATATACATAGGGACGGGATTTGCGCTCTGCGGCAAGTTGGGGTTCAGCAAGTGGATGGACCTGCAGAGGGCGTTGGCGATCCATCAGATTTTCGACTGGCCGCTGGTGGGGCTCTTCCTCGTTCATGCCACCGTCACTTCCTACTTCGCCCTGCGGAGATGGGGATGGATCAAGAATCGCACAAAACCCTGTCAACCGGACATTCCCGTCGAGAAGCGTTGAAATACGGCCTCACCGGCTTGGCGTGTGCCGCGTGCGGGGCCTCGGGCGTGTATTATTTCGCCCGGCGGATGGGTTCGATGTCGGTGGCCGACGTGTTCAAGCAGGACGCACCCAGCGGAGAACTTTGGAATGAGTGGCGGCGGCAGGGCTGGGTTCGCGAGGCACGGCACTACTTGAAGCTCGGGCAAAACATCCAGTGCAAGCTCTGCCCGAACGAATGCGTGCTCGAGCCCGAGGACCGCGGGCACTGCCGCGACCGCGTGTACAAGGACGGCAAGCTGTATACGCTGGCGTATGCCAATCCGTGTGCGATGCACGTCGATCCGATCGAAAAGAAGCCGCTCTTTCACTTCCTGCCCGATAGCTCGGCGTTTTCGATCGCCACCGCCGGTTGCGGCCTGCGCTGTTTGAACTGTCAGAATTGGGACATTTCGCAAGCGAAGCCGGAGGAGACGAAAGACCCTCGGGGCGAGCCGCTGCGGCTCACGCTTTCGCAACTTGAGAAATCGGGCACCGCCGATGTGGCAAATCTGACCGTGCTGCCTGAGGACGTCGCTGATTTGGCCGAACATTTTCAGTGCCCGTCGATCGCCTACACCTACTCCGAGCCGATCGCGTGGTTCGAGTACATGATCGACACCGCGAAGGCCGCCCGGGCGAAGAAGATCAGGAACTGTTGGATTACTTGCGGCTCGATCCAAGAGGAGCCGCTTGCGGAGTTGTGCCCTTGGATCGACGCGGCCAACGTGAACCTCAAGAGCTTCAGCGAGGAGATTTACCGCGAGTTGAACACCGGCAAGCTGGAGCCGATTCTCGCGACGCTCACGACGCTGAAACGCGAAGGGGTCTGGTTCGAGGTTACGAATCTGGTCGTTCCCGCGTACACCGACAAGCCGGAGATGATCCGGCGGATGTGCGATTGGCTGGTATCGAACATCGGGCCCGACTATCCGCTGCACTTCTCGCGATTTCACCCCGACTACAAGCTGAAGCATCTGCCGCCGACGCCGGTGGAGATTCTGCTGCAAGCCCGCGACGTCGCCCGCTCGGCCGGGCTGCATTACGTCTATGTCGGAAACTGCCGGGAGATTGCCGACGGCGGCACGACTTTCTGCCCCGAGTGCAAGCAGCCGATTGTCCGCCGCGACAGCTTCAGCGTGATCTCGAACGACGTGCAGGCGGGCGTCTGCCGCTGGTGCAAGACTCGCATCCCGGGCGTTTGGGCGTGAATGTCCCTCACTCCGCCGGCAGCGCGGGCGGGGGGATGTAGTGTGGTGCCGGAAGCGTTTGCGCGTCGAGTGGGAGAGGCCGCACGGGCAAGTAGTCGGTGGGAGCCTTTGCAATTGCAACCGCGACCCCCAAGGCCACGGTTGAGACCGCGATTCCCACCACCGACCAGCGAAGGCTGGCCCGGCCGCCGAATAGCGCCAATGCAAGACTGCCGAGGCCGAAGACCAGCCCCGCTCCGCCCAACGGGACGCTAAGCACCGGCAGAAAGAAGAGCAGCAGGCTCACGGCGCCAAAAATCGCCGAGGCCAACCCCATGCCGAGCGGCGGATCTTGTGTTGGGAAGGGCTTTGTCATAGTCGTCTCCGATTCTCGGGCAATACATGGCCCGCATCTCTTCGCCGTGCGCCACTGCTTGGAACAAGCAGTGCCGGGGCAACGGGTCATTTACCGGCACTGCTTGTTCCAAGCAGTGGCACACTGTTCGTCAGTCTCTCCGTGCGGTAAAAAATGCGGCCTAATGGCCGGGCAGATTCGGAATCATTCCCCGCGTGAAATAATCGCTGAACGTCAACGCCATCAGCACGGCGACGAGCCAGAACACGGTGACGATGATTACGGCCTTCGTCTGCGCACTGCTGCGCAGCACGTGCATGAAAAAGAGAACCACGAGCGCCGCCTTGACCACCGCGATCGTCTCGCCCACCACGATATGAGCCAGCCCTCCGTTGTGCAGGAAAGAGAGGCCGACCGTCAGGACCGTCAACAGCATCAGAATCAGCAGCACGATGACGTAGGCGACCGGCGAGAGCAGGCGCTCGGACATGGTTTCTCTCCTCACCAATGGTGCGTGCCGAGCAAGTACAGCGTCGGCAGCAGAAAGATCCAGACGATGTCGACAAAGTGCCAATAGAGGGCGGTCACGTCGACCGGGGCATAGTACTCGGGCGAAAAACGGCCCCGCCAGGCCATCGCCATGATGACCAGCACGACGCCGATTCCAATCGTCACGTGTATCCCGTGCAGGCCCGTCATCACCCAATACAGGAACAGAAACAGTTTGACGTGCGGCACCTGGTCGGGCCGAAGCCCTGCCGCGGTCCAATCGGCGGCGCGGAAACGCCAGCCGGGGATCAGAAACTCCACGTAGTCGCCGTAGTACTCCACTCCCTTGAGGCAGAGAAAGCAGACGCCGAGTAATGCGGTCAGGCCGAGAAACAGAACGATCCGCTTGCGTTTGCCATGTTGAGCGAAATGGACGGCCAGGACGATCATCAGGCTGCTGAGCAGGAGAACGAGCGTGTTGACGCCGCCGATCACCCAGTTCAGCCGTTCGCTGGCCTTCTCGAATTCCAAAGGATAGAGATGGCGGTAGACGCCCACCGAGAGGAACAGGGCGCCGAAGAACATGACCTCGGTGGCCAAGAAGACCCACATGCCGAGCGACGCCGCCCGGTGTTGCTGATCGAGATTTTCATATTGCTCTTCGAGCCGATCGCGCAGCAGGGCAGTATGCTGTAGCGATTCGTATTGCTCGTCGGTCAACAGGGTGTTTTCAGGGCTCATTTTGCGCCTTTTCCAAATGGTACTGGTAAGGCGGACGAACGACGACGGGGCTTTCCTCGAAATTCTCCCTCGGCGGCGGCGAGTCGGTCTGCCATTCCAATCCCGTGGCGTGCCAGGGATTTCTGCCGGCGGGCTTTCCGTACCAGAGCGAGCCGATCAGGTAAAACAGCGGGAGCACGTAGCCCACGCCGAGAATCGAGGATCCCGCCGTCGACATGACGTTCCAAACCTGGAACTCCGGGGCGTACATGTGGTAGCGGCGGGGCATGCCGTTGAAGCCGGCCACGAACTGCGGAAGGAACGTGAGGAAGAAGCCGATGAAGAGGATGATGGCGGTCTGCCGCGACCACCAGTCGGAATACATGCGTCCGGTTATTTTCGGCCACCAATAGTGCAGCCCGGCCATGTAGCCCAACAGCATTCCGCCGACCATGATGAAATGGAAATGAGCGACGACGAAGTAGGTGTCATGCACGTGCATGTCCATGCCGAGCGTGGCCAGGAAGAGCCCCGCCATGCCGCCGAAGGTGAACATGGCGACGAAGCCCAAAGCAAACAGCATCGGCGCCTCGAAGGTGATCGAGCCCTTGTAGAGCGTGGCCGTCCAGTTGAACACCTTGATCGCCGACGGCACGGCCACCAGAAAGCTCAAACTGGAGAAGACCAGGGCCGCGTAGAGCGAAATGCCGGCGACGAACATGTGGTGCGCCCAAACGAAGAACCCCAGACAGGCGATGCCGAACGTCGAATAGGCGACGAACTTGTAGCCGTAGAGTTGTTTTCGAGCGAAGCAGGGAATCACCTCGCTCACCACTCCCATGCCCGGCAGAATCATGATGTACACGGCCGGGTGCGAATAGAACCAGAAGAGGTGCTGAAACAGCAACGGGTCGCCGCCCAGTGCCGGGTCGAAGATTCCGATTTGAAAAACTCGCTCCAGAATCACGAGGATCAAAGCCATCGCCAGCACCGGCACGGCCAACAGAAAGATGAAACTCGTGGCGTACATCGTCCAGACGAAGATCGGCAGCCGGAACCAACTCAGGCCCGGCGCCCGCAGCCAATGAATCGTCACGATGAAATTCAAGCCCGTCAGAAGCGACGAGAACCCCGCGATCACCGCGCCGACCATCGTCATCACCACGTTGTAATGCGAAGACATGGAGCTGTAGGGCGTGTAGAAGGTCCAGCCCGTATCGACCCCGCCGGCCAGGATGGCGACGAGGGTCCAGGCGGCGCCCAGCATGTACAGATACCAACTGAGAAGATTGATCCGCGGAAAAGCGAGGTCCTTGGCGCCGATCATCAACGGAACGAGGAAATTGCCGAGCACGGTGGGGATCACCGGCACGAGAAAGAAGAACACCATGATGACGCCGTGGATCGTGAAGAACCGGTTGTACGTGTCGCCGTCGAGAAACAGCCCCTCGGGCGTGACAAGGTTCAGGCGGTTCATGGCGATGGCCAGGGCGCCGACGAAGAACATGAATGTCACGGGAATCAGATAGAGAATGGCGATCCGCTTGTGGTCGGTCGTCAGCAGCCACGATGTGACGCCGTAGGAAGCGTTCAAGTAGTTCTCCCGTGGAGCCTCGGCGGCCGGATTTTCGGGCAGTTCAGCGGTCGGCGTAGTCATGGGTCGCTATTCCTTGCTTTCGATGGGAGGCGTCGTCGTTGGGGGCGGAAACTTCTCGACGCGATTGGGCGTCTTTCCCGGTTTCAGCGACTTGAAATAGGCGATCAACTGAAAAATCTCGTCCTCTTTGATCTCGTCCTGGTAGGTCGGCATGATGTTGTCGTAGCCGGCGACGATTTTGGCGCTCGGGTAGATGATCGACTCGCGGATGTAGTTCTCGTCGGCCTTGACCACGCTGGCGTCGCTTAGAATCACCGGCTTGCCGAAAAAGTCCTCGAGCACCGGTGCGCGGGCGTCGCTGTCGGCGCTGTGGCAACTGGCGCAGCGGTATTTGAGAAAGACCTTCCGCCCTTGCAGGGCCATCGAGCCTTCGGCCTCTTGGTGCAGCCATTTTTCGTAGTCCGCCGGCTCCATGACGATGACCAGACCGGTCATGCCCGCGTGATTCGTGCCGCAGTATTGCGAACAAAAAAGGCGGTACGTTCCGACCCGCGTGGCGCGGAACCAAACGGACGAGTAGCGTTCCGGCAGTAGATCCATGTGGATGCGGAAATCGGGGATGAAAAGGCTGTGAATCACGTCCTCGGAGGTCAGCAGCAATCGGACGGGCTGTCCGAGGGGTACGTGCAACGTGTTCTTCTCCTTCTGCCCCTCGGGATGCTGGAATTCCCACATCCACTGCCTACCGACGACATAGACGGTGGCGGCGTCGTCGGGCGGGCGGTAGGCGGCGAAGTAGACCATCCCGCCCCAGGTGAACATGGCGGCAAAGAACACCAACGGCGTCAGCGTCCAGAACCATTCCAGCGGTTCGGATGAGTGCGTTTCCGGCGGATTGCCGACTTCGCCCGGCCGGCGGCGAAATCGCACGGCGAAGAACACCAGCAGCGTCGCCACCAGCAGCGTGACCGCCCCGCAAACGGTCAGGAGAAAGAAGAAGAGCATGTCCACCTGATGCGCGGTGGTCGAGGCCTCCTGGGGGAAGAAGGTGATCTCGGCAAACGTCATGGCCCGTCTCCTTGCCCGCTGTCGGCGGGTGTTGCCGATTGCCTCGCCGCACCGGCAGCCCGTTTCTTCCTTCCGCGCCGCAATAGGATCCACACCATGCCGGCGATCGCCACGATGGTGACCACCCCGCCGGCACGCACAAAATTGAGGATGCTGGCGGTGTATTTGCCGGTTTGGGGGTCGTAATGGGCACAGTAGAGCAACACGACGTCCACCGGCGAGCCGATCTTCTCGGCCGACGCTTCGACCAGTCCCAGCCGCAAATCGCGCGGCGCATACTTGATGCCGTAGAAGTACCGCGAGATCTTGCCGCCGGGCGTCAGCACCATAATGCCGCTGGTGTGAATGTACTGGTCCTGTTTCGCATCGTAGACGTAGCGAAATCCGACGGCGTCGGTCAGCTTTTTGATCGACGCGGGCTTACCGGTCAAGAAGTGCCAATCCTCGCCGGCCCCGGGCCGGCCGTAGGCGGCGACGTAGGTCTCCTTCTTCCGCGCCGCCAGCTCGGGAGTCTCGCGCGGATCGAAGCTCACCGTCACCACGTTGAATTCCTTGCCGATGGTGAACGGAATCTGCCGCATGGCCTGCGCAAGCCCGTTGAGCACCAACGTACAGAGCATCGGGCAGCGATAATAGGCCAGCACCAGCACCACGGGCTTTTTGCCGAAATAGTTTCCCAGCTTGACCGTCTTGCCCGTCTCGTCGACGAACTCCAGGTCCAACGGCACTTGCTGGTCGAGGCGTTGGTCGAAGCCGACCTTCCTGAAAATGGCGGGCGGCTCCTTCGCCGCGGCATGAGCCGAAGCAAGATCGCCGGCCAGGAGGAGGAACACCAGAAGTCCTGCCGCGACTGCCGTCCGTCTCATTTGGATTCTCCTCTGAACATCCGGCCGGAATTTGATTCACCGGCGTCCGTCAACCCCTTGTCCTTGACGGCCCGGCCGGGCGGCGGCTTCCTGACCGGCAGCTTGCCGGCGGTGGCCTTGATCGCCTGTTGGATGGGGACGTGGACAAACCCCTTTTCCTCACTCGGCCCATAGCTGTTGAGGACTTTCTCCTTTTCGGCCAGCATCTTGGAAACGTTGGAAACGCCCGCGCCGGCCAGCCGATCGATCTGCTCCAACCGCGGCTCGGGCGGCAATCGCGGATTGAGCCCGGGGCTGAGCGGATACTGCGAACGCCCCTTCGCCTGCTGTTGGCCGGCCTGCCACCAGTAAAACCGCCACATCCCGTAACCGACGGATACGACAACGCAGCCGGCGACGATCATCACGGCCAGCAGGCATCCGAAACGGATGTCCTTGCGTTCGTAGTGCACGCCGGGATTTGTTGTCTTCTCATCCATACACAAGACTCTCTTCTCGCGCCGCTTCTTCTTCGTCAAGATGACGGAGGTGCAAAGCTGCGGCTCGATTGTAATCGTTCGGCGCCAACAGCGGCCGCCGCTGCAATTGCCACAGGAAGCACGCCAGCCAGATTCCGCCGATCCCGACAATGATAAAGGGATCCATCCAGTGCTCGGCGACGCCGCCCGACAGCCCGGGCATCGTCTGGTAGTACATGAACACAAGTTGCATGACGAGAATCAGGGCCGCGATCCACGCCACCAGCGTGCTGTTTCGCTTGACCGGCCGCATCAGCAGTAGGAAGAAGGGAATCACGAAGTTCAACGCGAAAACTGCCCACATTAAGGCATTCCAGCCGACGCTGGTTCGCGGAACATACCAGATGACGTCTACCTGCATGTTGGCGATCCAGATGAGCATGAACTGGAACCAGGCCAGGTACGCCCAGACGATCAGCAGCGTCAGGAGCAGGCTTGCCAGATCGTGCCGTACCTTTCGCGACGCCACTTCGCCCAAGGGCGGCCGGTCGATCAGGCAGGCCAGCACAATCAGCGCGAAGGCCATCGCCGAGAGCAGCTCTCCCGCGGCGAATAACGGCCCCCACATCGACGAATGGAAGGCCGGCATAAGCGACATGCCCCAATCGACCGACGCGAAATGGATGCTGATGCCGTAGATCACCGCGCCGAAGCCGCTGAGCCGCTGGCTCTTCCACGCCAGCCGGGGGTCGCCGGTTTGGTCTTCTTTGCGCGACCAGTGACGTAGCAGTAGTGCGATCCCTATCCAGAGAGCAAAATACACCGCGGCCCGAATCCAGAAATAGCTCGGGCGGAGGTAGAACTGCTGATATTGGAGCTTCGGGCTGGCGGCGACCACGTCCGGCTGCGCCCAGATATAGATGTAGCCGACCCCGAGGGCAATCGGCAGAAAAAGCACGGCCAGCAGCGGCAGCGTGCTCGTGGCAGCTTCGAGAATCCGGCGAAGCAACAGCCCCCAACTGCCGCAGGTCAGGTGATAGGCCATCAACATGACCATCGAGCCCAACGGAATGCCAAGGTAGAAGAGATAGGCCGCGAGGTATGCACGGAAGAACGGCGCCGGAGCGAATGCCGCACCGATTGCGGAGACGGCGAGCGAACAGACTCCGATCCAGAGGGACCATCGCTGCCAACGGCCAATGTCCGCCCGATCGGCAATCATGGCGATTTTCCTCCTGCCGTTGCCGCGGCGTCCTGTTTGTTCCATTGACGCCGCATTTCGCCGGAAATGTCCACCTTGGGGAAATGTTGGCTCGCCTGGAGCGCGCGAATGTAGCCGGCGATCGCCCAGCGATCGCGCAGGGGGATTTGAGCGGAATAGGACGGCATCGACCCGTAGCCCTCACTGATCACGGCGAACAGGTAGCCGGGCGGCACGTCGCGCAACCGCTTGATGTGATACGAGGGCGGGGCAGTATAGCCGCGTTCGACGATCTTGCCATGTCCCGTGCCCAACGGATCGTGGCAGATCGCACAATAGATCGTATAGCGCTGATAGCCGCGTTCGAGAACCGTTTCGGTCATCGGGAATGGGAACGTATCGACAAAATCGTCGTACTGGGCCTTTCTGGCCTTCGTTTCTTCGGCAGAATTCGGCGGCGGCTGAACGGCGGCGGGCGACACGGCGCCGAGCGGCTCGCCGTTCTTTCCCTCGCGTCGGCCGGTGCACAGGGCGACGTCCGTTTGCAAATGCCCGCGGGCCACCGTGCCGGGAACCGCCGGCCGCTCGGAACGGCCGTCGGCGAAGAAGTCGCACGGCGCCAACTCTTTATAGCTCGGCTGGTCGGCCATCTTCTGCTGGCAGCCGGTGAACAGGAGCAGTGCGATCACCGCCGCGAAACGCGGAAATGAGCGGCGGCATCGGCGCTGTGGCGTCTTAGGCTTCATGCGGCACCTCGATAACCTGGCCGTGCGGATTGAGCGTGGCCAGGAACTCGGCCGTGACCCGGCGATCGAACTGAATGTCCGTCGCTTCGATGCAGAGGAAGAAACGGTCCTGGCTCGACCGGGCGAACTGCGGCACATTGAAGACCGGGTGATGCGGCCGCGGCAGGCCGTTGAGCAACATCATCCCCAGAAACGCGGCAAGCGCTCCCACCAGGATCAGCATCTCGAACGTGATCGGGATGAACACCGGCCAACTGTTGTACGGTCGGCCACCGACGTTGAACGTATACCGGATCGCCATCGAATAATACTGCATGAAGAACCCAGCGCCCGCGCCGACCAGGCCGCCCATCAAGACGACGAAGGGGACGCGATTGTTTCGCATTCCCAGTTCGGCAGCCAGGCCCTCGACCGGATAGGGCGTGTAGGCGTCCATGTCGCGGTAGCCGGCCTTCCGCGCGGCCTGGGCGGCGGCGAGGACTTCGTCGGCAGTGAGGAATTCCGCCATCAGGCCGTGGATCGGAGGTTTCACTCTCATCGTCCCACCTCCGGACCGTGCGCGCCGGGCAACAAGGCCCGCGTCTCGGACATCGAGAGGATCGGCGCCAGCCGGGCGAACAGCAGGAACGCCGCCAAGAACACCCCGACGGATCCGAAGAACGTCAGGAAATCCCAGATGGTCGGTGTGAAGAATCCCCACGAGGACGGCAAATAGTCGCGGCTTAGGCTCGTCGAAATGATCATGAAACGTTCCAGCCACATTCCCAGCAACACCAGCAAGGAGACGATCGCCAGCACCCATTCCTTGCGGCGCAGCCGCCGGAACCAGAACACCTGGGGCACAATCGTGTTGCAGAAGAAGAGGAGCCAGGTGAGGTAGGCATATTGACCGAAACCGGAAAGCCGGAACCAGTAGGTGTACCACTCGACGTCGTCGTGCGCGTACCACGACAGCGATTGTTCGCTCAGATAGCCGAAGGAAGTCAACAGGCTCGTGGCCAGCACCAACTTGGCCATCACGTCGAGATGATCGAGTGTGATGAATTCCTTCAGGCGATAGAAATGGCGGATCGGGATGCAGAGGAGCAGCACCATCGCGAACCCGGAAAAAATGGCCCCGGCGACGAAATAGGGGGGAAAGACCGTTTCGTGCCACGCCGGCATCACCGAGACGGCGAAGTCGGCGCTCACCACCGAATGCACCGAGATCACCAAGGGTGTGGCGAGCCCGGCCAGAAGAAGATACGCCATCTCGAAGCGCTGCCAATGCCGGGCCGAGTTCCGCCAGCCCAGGGCCAACATGCCGTAAGCGACCTGGGCCAGGCGGCCCTTCGCGCGGTCGCGCAGCGTCGCCAAGTCGGGAATCATGCCCATGTACCAAAACAGGAGCGACACGGTGAAATAGGTGCTCACGGCGAACACGTCATAGATCAAGGCGCTGCGGAACTGAGGCCAGAGGGTCATGGTGTTGGCGTACGGCAGCAGCCAATAGAAGAACCAGGGACGGCCCAGGTGGAGCAAGGGAAACAGCCCCGCACACATCACCGCGAAGATCGTCATCGCCTCGGCGATGCGATTGATCGAGGTCCGCCATCTCTGGTGCATCAGCAGCAGAAAAGCCGAGATCAGCGTTCCGGCGTGACCGATTCCGATCCACCAGACGAAGTCGGTGATGGCGAAACCCCAGCCGTTCGGGATCTGAATTCCCCAAATGCCCACGCCGACGATCAAGAGGTAGGCAACCACAGCGAGGAGCATGACGACCAAGCCATTGCTGAAGCCGAAACATCCGAGCCAGCCGAGGCCGGTGGGCCGGGTGAGCACCAGGGCGCTGATCTTCTCGGTCACCGAGGTCAGATCGTGGCCGATTGGCACGTAGTTCGGCCGATCCACGCCCAGAGGGGCCGGCCCGTTCTCGTTTCCGGGCTGTTGAGCGACGGTTGACATAGGGCTAGGCTTCGATTTCGGGGTTTGGATTCCGCAGTTCGGCCAAGTAAGTCGTTCGCGGGTTGGTGTTCAAGTTGCCCAACAGCGCGTAGTCAAGCGGTGAATCCTGCGCATTTCCTCACTTTGCTCTTGGGGTCGTTCAGATCGCCGAAGACGATTGCTCCCACGGGGCAGGCGGCCTGACAGGCGGTCAGCACCTCGCCGTCGACCAGCGGCCGCTTGTGCGTCTGCGTGTCGATCTCGGCATGACGGATGCGCTGCACGCAATAACTGCACTTCTCCATCACGCCGCGCGAGCGGACCGTCACGTCGGGATTGTATTGCAGCCGCCGGCTGGGCGTCTCGTAGTCGGAGAATAGAAAGAAATTGAACCGCCGCACCTTATAGGGGCAGTTGTTCGAGCAGAACCGCGTGCCGACGCAGCGGTTGTACACCATCTCGTTGAGCCCCTCGGAACCGTGAACCGTGGCTTCGACCGGACAAACGTACTCGCAGGGGGCATTCTCGCAGTGCATGCAGGGCACCGGTTGAAAATGGAAGCCGCGGGGATCGTCGGGCGTTCCCTCGATGTAGCGATCGATGCGAAGCCAGTGCATCTCGCGGCCGCGCGACACCTGTTCCTTGCCCACCACGGCGATGTTGTTCTCGGCCTGACACGCCACCACGCAAGCGTGACAACCGATGCAGGCGGTCAGGTCGATGACCATCCCCCAGCGGTGTTTTGGCGGAGCGTAGTCGAACGGCTCGTAGAGCGTGATTGATTGCCGCGGCTCCTTGATTTCCGGATGCTCCTTCTCCAGTTCCGTCTTGGCGGCAAAGAGGGGATTCGCGCGATATTCGGCCAGTGTCGCAGAGCGAACGGGCTCGCGGCCTTCCATCGACTGATGTGCTTGCGTGCAAACGACCACTTCCATTTCGGATGTTTTTGCCACCCGCAGCCCGGCGGCGAACCACGGTTGATCGGCCGAGCGTAGCCGGTACGCGTTGAAGCCCACGGTCTGCCCCTCCGTTCCGCCGACGCGGCCGGCATGTTCGCGACCATGACCAAGATACACCGTAACGGTGCGATCGGCATGGCCCGGCATGATCCAGGCCGGCGCCCGCACGCTGCGGCCGTCGAGCGACAATTCGACGACGGGCATGTGATATCCGCCGTGTTCGCCGCCGTGGGCGTAGCTGCCCGGCTTTATGCCAAGCTGCTCGGCGGTGGCGGGGCTCATAATGGCGGCATTACCCCAGGTGAGCTTCGTCAGCGGCTTGGGCAATTCTTGCAGCCAGCCGTTGTTGGCCCATGAACCGTCGTAGATCGTCGGATCTGGCTCGAACGCGATTTCCAGGCCTTCCGTTCCCGCGCCTCGATCAGCGGACTTGAGAGATTTCTGCCAGTCGTTCCTGAGTTGCACCGACTTGGGCTTGAAGGCGGTGTCGGGGATGACGCCGTCGTGCAGGGCCTTCTCCCAGAACTGCTCGAAGCTCCCTTCCTTGTGGTGGCGCTTCCACTGATCGCGCCAATGCGATTGGACGATCTCGCGGCCGGGAGTCTCTTGTTGGTCTGCCAGCAGGGCCACCACTTCGTGCGCCGAGCGGCCCTGATACAACGGCTCAATCAGCGGTTGCACGATCGATGCCGTCCCGTCATACGCCCTGGCGTCGCTCCACGCCTCCAGGTAATGCGTCTCTGGCAGGTGCCACTGGCACTGGTGCGAGGTCTCATCCGCATAAAGGCCGTGATGAATCCGCAACGGCACGTTTTGCAGACGTTCTTCGAACTGGAAATCGGCCGGTGCGTTGTAGACCGGGTTGCCGCCGAGAATCATGAGGAATTCGACACGCTGCTGCTCCATGTCCCGAACCAGCTCGCGGAGCGACTCGGTCCGATCGTCCGGCTTCACATCCACGGGAGCGGTGTAGGTCACGGTCTTGCCGACGTTGCCGAGACGGTCGTTCAGGGCGTGAGCGAGCAAATGGACCACCGGCGGCTGGCGGTCTCCGGCCAGCACCAGACAGCGGCCGCGATGCGCGTCGAGATCCTTGGCCACGGCGGCGGCCCAATGCTCGAACGGGCCGGCGGCATCGTCGCCCTTTATTACGTCGAGCTTGCTCGCCACCGCTCGGGCGAGACTCTCAATCTCGCCGGGCCGCAAGGCCAGGCGGTGATCGGCCTTGGCCCCCGTGCAGCTCACCGCGGTTTCGGCCACGTACAGCCGGTTCATCTTCACGGCTGCGGCATCCTTTTCTCTCGTCACTGCTCGAATCCCGGCAAAGGGGACAGTCCCATTTTCGCTGACGCGAAAATCGGGACAGTCCCCTGCTCGCCGCCGGGCCATGAAGTCGGCCGCGTAGGAAAGGCTGCCGGGGCTGCACTGCAAGAAGTCGGCATCGAGCGAGAGAACCACGTCAGCGTTGCGGAAGTCGTAGACGGGATTGACCGCCTCGCCGAAGGCCATTTGGGCGCCACGCCAGGCCGTGTCGCGATGGATGGGCTCGTAGACGTGCCATTTCGCCTGCGGCAAGTCTTTCAAGAGTGATTCGATTTGCCGGGCGAGCGTTGGCGAAACGATGGTCTCGGTTAGCAGACGAAATCCCGCTCCGCCGCTCTTGCGCTGCTTCTGCATGGCCTCGCGAATGACTGCCGCGGCGTCGGCCCAGGTGTGGGCTCTGCCGGAATGGCTGACCGTCTGAGCGCGGTCGGGGTCGTAGAGTGTCAGAATCGAGGCCTGGTGGAAGATGTCGGTGGCGCCGCGGCTGGCAGGGTGGTCGGGGTTGCCCTCGATCTTGGTGGGCCTTCCGGTGTGACTTTCCACCAGCAGTCCGGCCGCGCCGCCGGCGAAAGTCATCGTGGTGGCAAAGAACAGCGGCCTGCCCGGCACGACCTCCTCAGGTGGTTTGACGTAGGGGACGATGTCGGTTGACGGGGCCGACTTCACCGAACATCCCGTCAAGCCGGCCAGCGCCAGCGACGCTCCCATCAACGCCAGGAATTGGCGGCGGCTGAACCCGTCGCTCCAGTCCGCTGCCTGCTCGGGAAACTCCCGCCGCATCACCTCCTGGAAGGCTTCGTTGCCGGCCAGCTCCTCCAGGCTGCGCCAGTAGCGGCGTCGCGCGTCGGCCCCCGTGCGGCACTCGATGGCGGCCAGTGTCGCCTTTCGCTCCGCGAAAGCCGCCTTCTTTCGTGGAGCGAAAGGCGACATTCCGACAGTCATTGATTCGTCGGTCCTAAGCTCTTTTCGGCTGTTCATCGGTGGCAGGTCGTGCAACTGGTGAGACTGTCGGTGTCTTTCACGTCGTATTGCTCAACGAGCTTGCGGCCCAATTCGAGTTGATTGTGGGGCGATTCATACTGCATGTTGAAGACTTCTTCGCGCGGGCGAATCTGCCCGGCCGGATTGCGGTGGCAATCGAGGCACCATTCCATCAGAAGCGTCGGCTGCTGGTAGGTGAACGGCATCTGATCGATCCGCCCGTGACACGACGAGCAGCCGACGCCCTTCTGCACGTGAATGCTGTGATCGAAATAGACGAAGCCGGGCAGACTGTAGACGCGGCGCCACCGTAGCGACTCGCCGGTGCGATAGCTCTCACGCACCGGCTCCAGCATTTGGCTGCCGACCCAGATTTGGCTATGGCAGTTCATGCACGTCTTGGTCGGCGGTATCCCCGCGAAGGAGGTGTATTCGACGGATGTGTGGCAATAGCGGCAATCGATGCCGAGAACGCTGACATGATGCTGGTGGCTGAACGGAACCGGTTGCACAACGGCCAACGACGTGCCCGTCCCGTAAGACGATCGCGTGAATACGAGTCCTATCCACAGGAAGAGCGCTGCCAGCAGAAGACCGCCAAGGAGGCTCGCCCGGGCGACGATGTTCATACTCCTGGGGAAAACCTGCGGCATTCACGCACCCCTCGCACCGCAATGGGCTCACACGTGACTTCAGCAAACCGACGGCGCATAACCAAAGTAAACGGTAGCACGTGCTCCCCGAACGGTGCATCGGGGAAATACTGACAATGGGCTAGTGCATTCTTCCATGATGATTCTCGATCGTCGGCCTTCCCGCTCCACGCCGCTCCTCAACCTGCAACCTGCACGTGCGATCGTTTCGCCGATGCCTTCATGCGATTCCGATGGCTATGCTATTTACTTCCGTGGCCGGTGATGAATAATGACGGCGTGGGCGGAGCGGTCGAGTCCATGACGGTGATTGCGCGGAAAACCCTGAATTGCGGGAGAAGATCATGTCGAAGGTTTTGTCCTATCTGGTTGTCGGCGTGCTGGCATTCCTCGGGGGCTCGCTGGCCGTTCTCTTGGCCAACTCTGGTGAGCCGCGGTACGACGAGAAAGCGGCGGCCGCATCATCGCGGGAATTTACAGTCGAGGGGATGAGTTGTCAAGGCTGCGTCGATGCAATTACCGACGTGCTCACGAAGATTCCCGGCGTGAAGTCGGCCAAGGTGTCGCTGCAAGACAAGCGAGCCGTCGTAGTAGCGACGCCGTCTGAGGTGCCGACCGAGAAGATTCTGGCTGCCATAACGGCCGCCGGTTACAAGGGACAATTGGCGGCGGCCAAGCAGCGTCTTGCCGTTCCCGTTGCTGACGCGAAGCCGCCGATCCTCGTCAACGTCACGCGCGGCAAGGACCAATTGCACGCCGTGGCGATGGCGATCGGGTTGGCCCAGTCGGCGATCAAGGACGGCCGCGGCGCCACCATCTTCCTGAACGTCGAGGCCCCCGTCTTCGCCGCCAAGGATCTCGATCCCGCACTGAAGTGCGAAGGATTTTCGCCAGTCAAGAAGATGCTCGCCGATTTTGTCGCCATGGGAGGACGAGTGCTGGTGTGCGGACATTGCGCACATCTAGCAAAGGTGAAACCGGAGGACATGGTCGGCGGGGTGAAGGTCGTCGCCCAAGGCGAGCTTTTCGCCGCCATCTCTCCCGGCACGGTCGTATTCTCGTATTGAGCGACCCAACCACTGAACCGTCACGAGTTCCTTGGACGGTTTCGTGTTATTCCTTCTCTCGGCTTGTTGCTCCCCCGGTCGAGAGCCGCTATTCTTATTGGATGTTGACTGGGGCACTTTGCGCCACCATCGCCGTGGAGGAGAAATGGGAGTCACGATTTCGTACCGTGGATCGCTGGCCGATTTGGATCGCATTGAGGATTTCGAGGATCGGGTGCTCGATTTGGCGCTGGAACTGGGCGGTCAGGCGGAACTATGGCGGACGGCCGAGGTCGAAAAGGGGGACAGTCCCCCTTTGTGCGAAGCACCCTCCGGGCCGTCCGGGCAAAGGGGGACTGTCCCCCTTTTCGACCGCCGCGTGGTTCGCGGCATAATCCTCAATCTCTTCCCGGGGCAAGAGACGACCAGTTTGTTGATTTCGCCCGAGGGCTGGCTCATCAATCTGGTCGAGATCGAGGAGGCCGAGAAGGGGCAACTCGCCGAGCCGCCGTGGTGCTTCGTGAAGACCCAGTTTGGGCCGATCGAGGGGCACGTGGCCCTGGTGGAATTGCTGGACGTCTTGAAGCGGGAGTTCATCCCCAATCTCGAAGTCCGCGACGAAGGGGGCTACTGGGAGACCCGCGATCTGCCCGGCCTGACGGCAAAGTTCAAGTTCTTGCAGGCGGCGATGAAGGCGTTCACCGACGGACTAGAGCGCCACGGACTGAGCGACGAAGCGGCCGAAGATCCGGAAATTCTACTCGCGCGAATCGAACGCATTGCCCAGGTAGTTCATCGCACGCTGACCAAGCCGGCCAAACATCCGCCGGCGCGACGGGATGACGAGGAGACGAGGAACGAAGAACGGGGCGAGGGACTTTGATCCTGCCCAACGACAGATTTCAGCCGTTTGCCGCTACCAACGCTCGTTGGGCCGATTCAGGCAATTCGATGGGCGCGAAGATAGAGGCCGGATAAAGATAGCCGTCCGGTTCGGAGGTGTCCTCGTCCACAACGCGGAGCATTTCGTGTGCTTCAGCTTCCGCGTCGGGCAGCCTGCGGTAGACTTTGCCAAGGATCAGGCTCGCCGGATGGTCGGTATTGCTAATGCAGATCACAAAATCGCTCATCGGATGGTCCTCTTTATAATATACGTAGGTTATTGTCCGTCTACAAGAAAGGCGGCGGATGTGCGGTGGGATTTTCCGGCGAATCACGCCATTCTGGGCACAGCGACGAATGACAAGACGGCTCGTCCCGCCGGCGGTATAATGGGATCTTGGAACGGCGTGCCCTGACCATCTTTGGTGCGGAAAACAACTTCACCGATGCTGAAAGTCCTCTTCCTTTGCACCGGCAATTCTTGCCGCAGCCAAATGGCTGAAGGTTGGGCACGCCATCTTCACGGCGATCGGATCGAGGCGTACTCGGCGGGGATCGAAGCACACGGATTGAACCCAGACGCGGTTCGGGTGATGGCCGAGGCGGGGGTGGATATCTCCGGGCAGCGGTCGAAGCTGGTCGGCGAGCTTCGGGGAGTTGCGTTTGATTATGTCGTGACGGTTTGCGATAATGCCCGCGAGGCGTGCCCGGTGTTTCCGGGAAGGGCCAAGGTCGTTCACGTTGGATTCGACGACCCGCCCCGTTTGGCAGCCGGCGCCCAAACGGAGGAGGAGCGTCTGGCCCCGTATCGCCGCGTGCGAGACGCGATTCGGGCGTTTGTCGAGACACTACCCAACGCCCTGGCCAACACGGATGATGGATAAGATTGCGGAAATTTCGCCCATTCCTAACAGAATTCTAATGAACCGGCACTACAGTATTAGCACGAATGTTGACAAGAACCGTTGGCAACCGCTTACTGATCGGTGACCGTAGAAGCGGCATCCCGCCGCTTCGTGCGGACGCCGTGTCCACGAAGGGACTGACTATGGTTCGACAATCCGTGCTTGTGGTCGAAGACGAAGAGGACATCCGCGAACTGGTCAGCTACAACCTGTTGAAGGAGGGCTATCAGGTCGCCGGCGTGGCCTCGGGGGAAGACGCGCTGTCGGCCGTCGAGTCGAAAACGCCCGACCTGATCCTCTTGGACATCATGCTGCCCGGCCTCGATGGGCTGAGGGTCTGTCGGAAGCTGAAAGAAAGCCCGAGGTTCCGGTCGATTCCCATCATTATGCTTACGGCCAAAGGGGAAGAGCCGGACATCGTGGCGGGGCTGAACATGGGGGCCGACGACTATGTCACCAAGCCGTTCAGCCCCAAGGTGCTGCTCGCCCGAATCCAGGCCGTATTGCGGCGTGCCGAGGCGGAGCGCGACCAGTCGGGTGAAGATGAGGACGAGGAGAGCGAAGTCGTCGAGATTCGAGACTTGAGGATCCATCCGGGGCGACATGAAGTGTTCATCTGCGGCAAACTGGTAGACCTGACGGCGACGGAATTCAAGCTGCTGCATTTCCTGGCCCAGCGGCCCGGCTGGGTCTTTACGCGGCAACAGATACTCGACGGCGTCCACGGCGACAATTATGCTATTACGGATCGCGCGGTGGACGTGCAGATTGTCGGCCTGCGGAAGAAACTCGGCGAGGCGGGAAGTTACATCGAGACGGTCCGCGGCGTCGGGTATCGCTTCAAGGAATAGTCGATGCGCAAGAGACGGCTGTGGTGGCGCCTGTTCATCTCCTACCTGTGGGTGCCCATCGTCTTGCTCGTGGCGCTCGGCCTGTACGGTTCCGATGTTGTCGAGCGGCTCTACACGCAACACATGAGAGCCGACCTGGAAGCCCGCGCCTGGCTGGCTGCGGAACCTATCGACGATCTGTTGACGAAGAACCAGCCCGACAAAGTTGACACGCTCTGCAAGACGCTCGGCCATGCGAGTCGCACGCGGATTACCGCCGTGCTTCCGTCGGGCAAGGTGATCGGCGATTCCGATGCCGATCCCGCCGACATGGACAACCACGGTGGCCGCGAGGAGATCAAGGACGCTTTCGCCGCCGGCTCGGGCTACATCATTCGTCACAGCGCGACGCTGCACGAGGATCGCATCTACGTGGCCGTTCGGCTGATGCACGGCGACGGGCCGGTGGCGGTGGTGCGGACGTCCTTCCCGCTTACCGCGTTGAGCACCGCGTTGAGCCAGGTTCGCGACCGTGTCCTGATGGCGGCGTTCGTCGGGGTGTTGTGCTATGCCGCCATCAGCCTGGTCATTTCCCGCCGCATGAGCCGGCCCCTGGAGGAGATCAAGGCCGGAGTGGACCGTTTCGCCGCGGGCGACCTGAACCATCGGCTGCGCGTCGCCGGGTCGGCGGAAATCACCGCGCTGGCCGAGACCATGAACCGCATGGCCGAACAGTTGGACGAACGAATCAGGACGGTGTTGCGCCAACAGAACGAACGGGACGCAATGTTATCCAGCATGGAGGAAGGCGTCTTGGCGATCGACAACGAAGGTACGATCTTGAGCCTCAACAAAGCCTGCGCCACGCTGTTGGGCGAGGAAGCGGCGAAATTGCAGGGGCGGGGCATCTACGAGGTGATTCGCAAGGCGGATCTGCTTCAGTTCATCGAAACCGCGTTGGCCAGCCCCTCGCCCGTCGAAGGCGACTTCCAGATCCGCGGCGCGCAGGACCGCTGGGTGAGCGCTCACGGCACTCTGCTGCACGACCCGCAGCGGGGCAAGATCGGCGTGCTGGTCGTTCTGCACGACAACACGCGATTGCGCCACTTGGAAGAGGTCCGCCGCGACTTCGTGGCCAACGTGTCGCACGAACTGCGGACTCCGATCACGTCGATCAAGGGTTTCATCGAGACGCTGGTGGACGGCGCCTTCGAGGACAAGGAGAACGCACACCGCTTCCTGCAAATCATGCTGCGGCAAGTCAATCGGCTCGACGCCATTATCTGCGACCTGCTGATGCTCTCGCGCATCGAGCGCGGCTCCGAGGAACAACGCATCGAACTGTCGCCGGAATCGATCCGGGGAGTGCTCCAGGCGGCCATCGAGATGTGCGAGAAGAAGGCGGTCGAGAAGGCGGTCAAGATCGAGCTGGTCTGCCCGGACGATCTCAGCGGCGAGATCAACGCGGCCCTGTTGGAGCAGGCCGTGGTCAACCTGTTGGACAACGCCATCAAATGCAGCAATGAGGAAGCCGCCGTCGTGGTTTCCGCCGCTTGCGAGGGGGCGGAGCTTGTGATTCGCGTCAAGGATCAGGGTTGCGGCATCGACGCCCAGCATTTGCCGCGGCTCTTCGAGCGATTCTACCGCGTCGACAAGGCTCGCAGCCGCGAACTGGGCGGCACGGGGCTGGGACTGGCGATTGTCCGGCACATCGCGCTGGCCCATCGTGGTTCGGTCAGCGTTGAGAGTACAGTGGGGGTCGGCAGCACGTTCTGCTTGCGGCTGCCCCGGGCACCATTCGAAGGGGCATTCACGCGGGACGGAACAGCGACCGTCCAAGGACCGTAACGGAACAACTTGCCCATTTCATCGTAGGGCGCACTTTAGTCCGCCTAGCAAAGTAGGGTGAAACTTTAGTCCGCCAAGCAATACGGGGCGGATTGAAATCCGCCTTACAACAACAAGCTCTTCCCTTCCGCGAAAGCCTGTCGCCGTCTCTTCCCCGTCCACTCATCCTCGCCATCTCCCCGGTCAATTCGGCGGGCTAACCAATTTCTAACCGATTGCCCACATTCGTCTAACCGGCGCCCCTAGCATTTGTGTGGGGTAAGCGGGGATTTTGTACACACAGACAGTAGGAGGGCCTGCCATGCGGACGCTTTGGACTCTTGGACGAAAAGCGGTGGTTTTGGGAGCAGTTCTCGGCTTGGGCGTTTTCATAGGAGGACGACAATGCCAGGCCAAGGATGCGGTTGACGCCGCTATCAAGCATTACGAGAAGGTGTCGGGCGTGGACGGCAGCCTCAACAGCATCGGCTCCGACACGCTGAACAATCTGATGACCTACTGGGCCGAGGCGTTTGGCAAGCTCTATCCGAACGTCAAGATTCAAGTCGAGGGTAAGGGGTCGGCCACCGCCCCGCCGGCCTTGATCGCCGGCACGGCCCAGCTTGGACCGATGTCGCGCAAAATGAAGCCCGAGGAGGAAGACGCCTTCGAAAAGAAGCACGGCTTCAAACCGACGCGGGTCAGCGTGGCTTTGGATTGTCTGGCCGTCTACGTCCACAAGGACAATCCGATCAAGGGGCTGACGCTGGCCGAACTCGACGGCATTTTCTCGAAAACGCACAAGAGCAGCCACGCCGACGTTACCACGTGGGGGCAAGTCGGGCTGACCGGCGATTGGGAAGCGATGCCGATGAGCCTCTACGGCCGAAATTCGGCCAGCGGCACGTATGCGTATTTCAAGGAACACGCGCTCGGCAAGGGCGACTACAAGGATACCGTGAAGGAGCAGCCCGGCTCGGCCGCGGTGGTCAACGGCGTGGCCGCCGATCGGGCGGGCATCGGCTATTCGGGCATCGGCTACCGCACGTCGGAAGTTCGCGCGATTCCGCTGGCCAAAAACGCCAAGTCGCCGCTGGTCGAGCCCACGTTCCCCAACGCCTTGAAAGGCGCCTATCCGCTCGGGCGGACGCTGTACATCTACGTGGCGAAGAAGCCGGACGAGCCGATGCCGAAGCTCATCGAAGAGTTTCTCAGGTTCGTGCTTTCCGCCGAGGGCCAGAAGATCGTTGTGAAAGATGGCTATGGGCCGTTGCCGGCGAAAATCGACGCGAAGCAGCTTGAGCTGTTGAAATAGGCTCTTGCTGTCCCCTCTCCCTTTGGGAGAGGGCTGGGGTGAAGGCGGCGCGGGAGCAGGCGGTCCGTACCGCGTAATCCTCTGCCGCTGACGCCCTCACCCCCTGCCCCTCTCCCAAAGGGCGAGGGGAGTAATTGTATGCCCAAATTGAAGACGGCTTCGACGCGAAGAGCCAAACGCCACGACAAGCTCGCTCGGTGGGTCATTACGTTGGGCGGAGTGACCGTCATTGCGAGTGTGATCGCCATTCTCGCACTGATCGTCGGCGTTACCGTTCCATTGTTCCAATCGCCGCAGGCGAACGTCGTCTGCACGTGCCGGCTTCCCGGTCAGGGATCAGGGATCAGGGGCCAGGGGTCATGGGCCGAATCTCCAAATCTCCAAGTCTCCAAGTTTCCAAATCGAAATGGTAGGGTGGGTCAAGCGCAGCGCAGCCCCACCGAGAGCCCCATCAAGAGTCGCAACACGGTCGAAAAGCCTGGTGGGGCTGCGCTGCGATCGACCCACCCTACGACATCGCTGCCAAATGGCGAGGGGGCGATTCTGCGACTCGGCATCGATGCGAACATCGAGGGGACGAAGGTCACGGGCTTCGTTTGGAGCAAGAACGGAACCGTTGCGTGGGTGGACTTGCTGGCCGGCAAGTTAACGGGACAATCGCGAGTGCTTCCGCCCGGCGGAGACACTAAGACCACGCTTCGGCAGGTCGAGCCGCTTGACGCGGGGAAGTACTCGCTCTCCTGGTCCAACGGCGCGGCGTCGTTGGTCGAGATCGTCGCGCAGCCCGCGAATCGCAAGGACGCCGATGCCGCCCGCTATACGGTTCGATCGTTGGCCGACATTTCCACGCCGTTATCGGCTGTAAAGCCGCGACCAGTGGTCACGGTCGATCACACAACCATCCGTTGTTGCTTCATTAGGCGCTCCGATGCGGGGGCAATTACTCGGGCGGCGCTGCTATCGAATGGGACAATCGCCCTTCTGCGACAAGCCGTCAGCGAAACGCTGACGGGCGACGAGGAAGTCAGCACGCATGAAAGCGTTGTGCGCGACGACGTCATTGCGCACGTTCGCACAATGACGATGGATCGCGAAGGCAGCGTGCTTTATGCGGGCACCGATAACGGTCGTCTGCTGCGCTGGCAACTTGACGAAAAGGGGGACGTTGCCAATCGGGAGGTAGTCCGTGCCTTTTCCGACGGCCGCGCGATTACGGCAGTGGCCCTGGTGTTGGGCGACGTGTCGCTGGCCGTGGGCGACGCCAAAGGCGAACTGACCATCTGGTCGCCCGTCAACACCGACGGCGCGCGGAAGTTGCAGGCGGTTCACCGGCTTCAGCCCCACGCCAGCCCCATTCGGGAAATTTTGCCCTCCGGCCGAAACAAGTCGATTCTGAGTCTCGATGCGGACGGCATGGTGCATCTCGACCATACGACCAGCGAGCGGCACTTGCTTACGATCGCACTTGGTGGTGCAGGCGTCCCGCCTGCAACTGTAACAAACAAAGCAGGCGAGACGCGTGCACCACAAACAAGAGCAGGCGAGACGCCTGCTCTACAGGTGGCTTTTGGACCACGCGGCGATGCGCTGCTGGGGCTGGATACGGCGGGCATGCTGACCGCCTGGCAGATCGACAGCGGCTGTCCGGAGATTAGCTTCAAGACGCTCTTCGGCAAAGTTCAATACGAGGGCTACGACCAGCCGGAGTACGTGTGGCAGACGACCGGCGGCGAGGATTTCGAGCCGAAATTCAGCCTCGTGCCGCTGATCTTCGGCACGTTGAAAGGCACGTTCTATGCCATGCTGTTCGCCGTGCCGCTGGCGCTGTTCGGGGCGATGTACGTCAGCTATTTCACCACGCCGGGCTTCCGCAGAACGATCAAGCCGTTGGTTGAGGTCATGGCAACGGTCCCTTCGGTTGTGATCGGCTTCCTGATCGCGCTCTGGCTGGCCCCGATCATCGAGAACTGGCTGTTCGCCTTCTTCTTAAGCCTGATCGCCGTGCCCCTGACGTTTGTTGTCTTTATGATTCTATGGCAGCTTGTGCGGCCGTACGATTGGGCACGGCGGGTGGAAAACGGATATGAGTTCCTGGCGGTGTTGCCCGCGCTGCTGCTGGGCGTCGGCATCGCCGTGTGTCTGGCGACGCCGTTGGAGAATCTGCTTTTCGACGGCAACTTCCGACAATGGCTCTTTCGCGGACCGTTGGGCATGCAGTACGACCAGCGAAACAACATCATCATCGCATTCGGCCTGGGCTTCACCGTCATCCCGATCATTTTCTCGATTTCGGAGGACTCGCTCTCGAACGTCCCCTACAGCATGACGGCGGCGTCGATGGCCGTCGGGGCGAGCCGCTGGCAGACGCTGTGGCGGGTCGTGTTGCCGTCGGCCAGTCCGGGGATTTTCGCCGCGACGATGATCGGCTTCGGCCGCGCCGTCGGCGAGACGATGATCGTGTTGATGGCAACCGGCAACACGCCCATCCTGAGTTGGAGCCCTTTAAATGGCATGCGAACGCTCTCGGCCAACATCGCCGTCGAGATTCCCGAAGCGCCGGTGGGCGGAACCCTTTACCGGGTGCTTTTTCTGTGTGCGGTCCTGCTGTTTGTGCTGACGTTCACGGTGAACACGGCCGCGGAACTGGTCCGCCAGCGGCTGCGAAAACGGTTTGGACGGTTTTGAGAATGCCTCCCCTCTCCCTTTGGGAGAGGGGCAGGGAGTGAGGACGGCAATGGTGCCAGACGTAAACGAAGAACCCGATGCCACGCAGGCCGCTCCCGCGCCGGCCCTCCACCAAGGAGAGAGGGGACGGTTCTGGCGGCGCGGCGAACCGCTCGTCTGGACGACTGCCGCCGCACTGGCCGGAATGCTGACGTTGGTCTTCTTACTGCTGGCCGTGGTGCTGGAAAATGGCTTGGGGGTGTTCTGGCCGAAAACGGTGGCAGAAGTCACGTTGACGGACGGCACAAAGTTCTTCGGACGGCGGATTCACAGCACAATCAATCCCGACAACGACCAGTCGAGCACCCAGTTCAAGACCGCCAATCGCGAGCAAGACCCACAGCGCCAGGATTTTCGCTGGATCAAGGACGACGCGATCGCCAAGACGACCTTTCCGGCCGGGGTCTGCGTATTGGAGCGTGCCGAGAACGGCGACTTCTACGGCGTTGTGAAGGGCGTCGCCGGACCCGACCTGACACCCCCTTCTGATGCCTCCGTGGCCGCGATTCTCTCCAACGCGATCGATTCCATACGGCGGAAATCGGCCGAGGAGATCGCGCCGATTGCCGCCGAACTTTTCACGCTGAGCGACCAACTTCAGGAAACCCGCGGCAAGTTGTTGCGGCTGAATTATCGAAAAAATCACTTGGCAAGCGATGAGCAGAGCACTTTGGATCGGGAGATCGACGAACTCGAGACGTCAAGCCGGCAGATCAAAGAGCAATCGGATCGGCTCGTGAGCCAACAGCAGCAGCGTCTGGCTGAATTGCGGCGGAACGTCGTCGTCATGACCGACGCGACAGGCAAAGAGACGCCTGTCGCCCTGGTCGATATCGTGCGATTCTATGACCCCAACGCAATGGGTTTCCTGGCCAAGTGCGGGCACTACTTGAGCAAGGTTGGAGAATTGCTCTGGGACAATCCGCGCGAATCGAATACCGAGGGCGGTCTTTTCCCGGCCATTTTCGGCACGGTGATGCTGATCTTCTTGATGGCGATAACGTGCTTTCCGCTGGGGGTGCTGGCCGGAATCTATCTGGGCGAATACGCCAAGGACGGATTCTTCGTTCGGCTGGTGAGGATCGCCGTCAACAACCTGGCGGGCATCCCTTCGATTGTCTACGGCATCTTTGGTCTCGGCTTTTTTGTGTACGGCGTCGGCGCACTGCTGGACCTATGGTTCTTTCCCGAGCGGGTCGCCGCGGGCACGCCCACCTTCGGAACCGGCGGCATCCTTTGGGCAAGTCTGACGTTGGGGCTGCTTACCGTGCCGGTCGTGATCGTCTCGACGGAAGAGGCGTTGCGGGCGATTCCGCGGGCCACGCGCGAAGGCTCGTTCGCGCTGGGGGCAACGAAATTCCAGACCCTCGTTCGCGTGCTGGTGCCGATGGCCTCGCCCGGCATGATGACCGGCTTCATTCTGGCGATGGCCCGGGCGGCCGGCGAAGTGGCCCCGCTGATGATTACCGGCGTGGTGAAGTTGGCCCCGCAGATGCCGCTGGACGGCAGCTTCCCGTTCTTCCATCTCGACCGCAAGTTCATGCACTTGGGTTTTCAAATCTACGACGTGGGGTTCCAGTCGCCCAACGTCGAGGCCAGCAAGCCGATGGTGTTCGTCACCACGTTGCTGCTGTTGCTGATCGTGCTGGCGATGAGCAGCGTGGCGATTTACTTGCGAAACCGTATGCGAAAGCGTTATCAGGTGCGCACCATTTGACACAGTAGCCGGCACATGCCGTGTGCCGGGAGCCGCACACGGCGTGTGCGGACTACAAACGATGAAACGCGAAAAGGAGCAACCCATGAATGCCACGTCAGACATGCCGCGCCGCTTCATTCTCCCTCCTCCATTTCGGAAATGGGTAGGGGGCGAGGGCGTCAGTGGCGAGAAACAGAGCGACGGTCAGAGATCGGCATCGCACCACGACAGCGGCCCCCGCCCTGACCCTCTCCCAAAGGGAGACGGGACCGCCCCGTCCGATTCCATCGTGCAAACGCGCGACCTCTGCCTTCACTACGGCTCGAAGCAGTCGCTGTTCGACATCTCCATGGATTTTCCCCGCCATCAAGTCACTGCGCTCATCGGCCCGTCCGGTTGCGGCAAATCGACGCTGCTGCGATGTCTGAATCGAATGAACGATCTGATCGACGACGTCACCATCGCCGGCAACATCCTGCTGGACGGCGAAGAGGTCAACGATGCGAGCCTCGACGTGATCGAGCTGCGCCGCCGCGTCGGCATGGTGTTCCAGAAGGCCGTCCCATTCCCCAAGTCGATCTACGAAAACGTAGCGTACGGCCTGCGGATCGCGGGCATTCGCGACCGCAGAGTGCTCGACGAGGCGGTGGAGAAAAGCCTCCGCCGCTCCGCGCTGTGGGACGAGGCGAAGGATCGGCTGGGCGAGTCGGCGTTGGGACTCTCCGGCGGCCAGCACCAACGGCTCTGCATCGCCCGCGCGATCGCCGTGAGCCCCGAGATCATTCTGATGGACGAGCCCTGTTCGGCGCTCGACCCGCGTTCGACGACGCGCATCGAGGACCTGATCGGCGAGCTGCGCGGCGAATACACGATCATCACCGTGACGCACAACATGCAGCAGGCGGCGCGAGTGTCGGACTACACGGCGTTTCTCTACGAAGGAGTGCTGGTGGAGTTCGGCCCAACCAAGCAATTGTTCACCAAGCCGGAGCGGAAGGAGACCGAGGACTACATCACCGGCCGGTTCGGATGATCGTGTCTCAGTCAAGGAGAATTCAAGGGAATGTCGATTCACTTGCAGCGGGAAATCGAGAAGCTCAAGAAGGGTCTGTTATCGCTGTGCGCGGTTGTCGAAGACCAGGTGCAGATGGCCATCGAGGCCTTCTTGCAACGAGACGAGGCCGTCGCCCTGTTGGTCGAGCGGCGCGACAACGAGGTGGACCAGCGCGAAGTCGAGGTCGAGGAGGAGTGTCTTAAGATGCTCGCTCTCTACCAGCCCGTGGCGACCGACCTGCGGCTGATCGTCTCGGTGCTGAAGATCAACAACGACCTGGAGCAGATCGGCGACCTGGCGGTGAACATTGCGAGAAAGGCCGCAGCCGTCGCCGCCGAGCCGCCGCCGGAGATTCTGTTCGACATCGGCGGCATGTGGGAGAAGGTGCAGGCGATGCTCCGCGACAGCCTCGATGCGCTGGTGAATACCGATGCCCGGCTCGCCGAGTCGGTCTATGGCCGCGACGACGAGGTCGATCGCATGAAGCATGACATGCGGGCGAGAATCGAGGAGGCGGCCCGCCGGCAACCGGAACTGATGGGCCGCCTGCTGAAGTACCTGGCCGTCGCCCGCAACCTCGAGCGGATCGCCGACTATTCGGTCAACATCGCCGAAGACGTGATTTACATGGTCGATGGCACGATTGTCCGCCACCGCGAGCGCTGCTAAATAGACGTGCGTGATCCTGGGAA
Source organism: uncultured Planctomycetia bacterium (assembly GCA_963719005.1). Lineage (GTDB taxonomy): Bacteria > Planctomycetota > Planctomycetia > Pirellulales > Thermoguttaceae. The sequence goes on along the minus strand of CAVRAR010000001.1, from coordinate 374,292 downwards.
AAAGGGGACAAGTCCAATTTGTGCGAAGCACCCTCCGGGCCGTTCCGGCAAATGGGACCTGTCCCCTTTTTCCCTCCCTTGTCTGCCGGCAAATGTGACGCGTTTGGCAGACAGGAATGTCTACCCCACCGGACGTCAAAGTGCGGCTTTTTTCTTACCCCCGATCGGCATGGCTTCGGCAACGCATTTCTAACGCGAAATTGACCGAAGATTCTTTGCGGGCACATCAAACGCTCACTCGTCTTTCCGATAATCCGTTCGTCCTGGAGGTCGCCGACGATTCCCAGCGGGCGATCACGGCAGATACACGAGGAGGAAGCGAGCCATGCTGACAACAACGCGCGGGGACGTTCAGATCGTCCCGTCAAGACCCTACGGCACCGTCTTGGGCAAACTGTTGGTTGTGGCACTGATCCTCACGCCGCTTGTGGCGATGCTTTTCCCAGAACTAAAGCACCGTTCGGGAAATTGTGCGTCCCCAAGCCGGCAAGCCGCTCCGGCCGCTCGATCAGTGGCCAGGGATCCTCTCTCGACTCCCTTTTCTCTCAAGAGGAGTGACCGGTGAGTCGAGCGCCGGATTTCCAGGCGACGAGAGACGCACGTTAACCCCGTTCTTTCAAGGAGATGCGAGATGAGAGTAGGAAAAGATCGACGCGGCTTTACGTTGGTCGAGTTGCTGGTGGTCATCACGATCATCGGCATTATGATTTCGTTGCTGCTCCCGGCCGTGCAATCGGCGCGCGAGGCGGCTCGCCGGTCGGCGTGCAGCAATAACATGAAGCAGATCGGCCTGGCCGTTCTGAACTTCGAGGCGGCGCACAAGAAGCTGCCAACCGGCGGTGAAGGCAACGGTGCGGGCACGGCGTCCGGGCTGACGGCGTTCTCCGACCACAGCGTGTTGGTCTATCTCTTGCCGTACCTCGAACAACAAGAGGTGTACGACCATATTAACTTGGGGCATTACTACCGCATGGCGGACAACATTAACGCCTGCGCCCGCAACATTCCCACCTTCGTGTGCCCGAGCAACCCGTTCGTTGCCTTTAAGGATACTGACGGTCTTGACACGGTGATGGACACGGACCCCCAGTACGGCGGCACCGCCTCGACGACGTCCCTCAAGGCCGCGGGCCGGTATTGGGGCACCACGGACTACTTCGCCACCGTCTACACCTCGATCAGCGACGGCAGCAACGCGGCGGGTACGTTGACCGGTCTCGACGACAAGGCGCACTATCGCGCCGACGGCGCTTTGGCGGTCAACAATACCGCCAAATGTTTCTGTACGGTTACCGCTGATACGAAAGAAGCCGGCTTCTTCCGCGCCCCGACGAGCGTGCCGATTGCGGCCGTTATCGACGGTACGAGCAACACGATTTGCTTCATCGAGGATGCCGGCCGGGTGAATCCGCACGCCTGTCCGACAAACTTCCCCTATCAGGGAACGGCGTCGCACTATCGCGCCCCGACCACAAACCCGGACGGCAGCGCCGTGGGCACTCTTGCCGATGCCGGCCTGCCGAAGGACACGATCGCGAATCCAACCGTGCAAGAACCGACCGCCGTGTGGCGATGGGCCGACGAGGACGCGTGCGGCAGCGGTATTTCCGGTCCGGCCAACACTTCGACTGCCAACGACGCGGCGCTAAACGGCACGAAAAATTACGATACGGCCGGCAACTACGTTGGCAAGGTCATCAATCAGAACGCCTCTCCTATCGGTGGTCCCATCCTGCCATCGACCGGCGCCGGCGGTTGGACCTACAACAACATCGGTCTGAATGACGAGCCATTCTCGTTCCATCCCGGCGGCTGCTGCTCCGTCTTTGTCAACGGCAGCGTGCATTTCCTCAGCGACTCGCTGGATCCGATCAGCTTGCGGTATATGGTGACTCGTGCGGAAGGCAAGCAAGTGAACGTGGACTTCTAACGCTAGCTCTGAACCATGCTCGGCTCGACGGTTTGGAGGACTTCGCTGAGCCCCGCACAGTCGTTTCTTCGAAGAGCAGGCGTCGGGACCGACCGGCGCCTGCTCTTTGTCTTGGTTTTTGTGCTTTCCTGACATGATCCTCATACGATGCTAACATGCTCATGCCATAGTCATGGACCGTCAGGTGTATCCTCGGGGGAGATGAAGCGTGGTCTGCCGAGTACATGTCCCATCGATGACCGTCGGACTGCTTCTGGCGGCCCTACTTATGACTGTTGTCGGCGCCGGCTGCAGTTGTAGCCGCAGCCACAGCGGGCATCTCTCAAGTGACGCTGAGAGGAAGGAGTGGGAGGAGAAGGCCAGGCAGGCGGCAGAGTTCGAACAGCAAAGCGAGAACGCGGAAGCCGTGCGGCAGTGGCAACGGACACATCCGGGCGGTGCGCGGAAGAAGCTGCCCCCACCCCCACCCCCGCCTCCACCGAGCACTTCGGAGAACGCTTCGCAGACGCCCGTTCCCGGGACGCAGGGCAGCGGGGGGCAATCAGCGGCAACGAAGAAACCCACTCGGCCGAAAGACGTTGCGGAATGGACGCCCGACGACTTTTTCAACGCGAGACGCGATAATGACCCGCGATTGATCGAGGCCGTGGCTTATCGCGGCAAACATTTTGTCACCAAGGAGAGTGCCGAACTGCTGGCTAAGCTGCTCGAACCGCCGTCGGCCGATCCCGCCGCCCCGCGATCGCCGCCGCGCGCCGCGAGCGATCCGGCGATGATTGAGGCGGTTGTCGCCGCGCTCGTGGCGAACGGCACCACGACCGCCCGGCAGATTCTCGAACGACTCGTCAGCGGCACGCAAGAGAGCGTCGATCCTCAGCTTGCGGCCACAGCCGCGCTGAAGGCGCTGCTGCAGCGCCCCGGGCAAAACAACGAAGACCTGTTGTTCCGCGTCATCACCTGCCCGGAACAGACCACGAAGACGGACCGCACGGCGATCGACCGTAACAAGTTGCGATCGACGACGTTGGAGTGGGTCAAGGCATCGGCGTCCGAAGCGTTCCGGCTTCGGCTGGCCAATTTCATGACCGCGGCCGATACGCCGCTGGCGGCATACAACCAGCTATGGACGACGCTAAGCGATGCGCGCGTCGAGAACCTGGCCGCACAGATCGCCCTCTACTGCAGCGATCGATTGGCCGACAACGACAGACAGTTGCTGGAACGCCAGTTCGCGGAGCAAAGCCGCGGGAACCTGCGGCGACTGCTTGGCTGCGGTTTGCCGGAGCAGTCCCATCCGTCTTCTGCTGCGGCTGCCCCGACGACGGCTTCGTGCCGTGCGGCTGAACTGCTCTGGTCGGCAGGTTTCGCGAGGTTGGTCGAGGAGCGGCTACGCGCGGCGGAGGGATCGGAGCGGGGCTCGCGGTTGCTGTCGTTGGCCTGCACGATTCCCTCCCTCGCAATGCGAGCGACGGTGGCGCAGTCGATGGAAGAATACTGGGAAGAGGGCCCAAAACGGTTCGAGCCATGTATCGCTTCCGACGAATCGCTGCCGGAGCCGGGCTTTCTCCTTCTGGTGAAGCACCTGCCGCGGAAGGACGGCGCGGCGGCGTCGGCCAATGGCGGCGGCGCTCCGCGGGCGTCCGGGGCCAAGGCAGCCAGGCTGGCCGCGGCGCGGCAGGTCAAGGAACGGCAAGACCGAGCCGCGCAACAATGGCTGGGCTTTTCCGAGAAGTTGGTGCAGGCGATGTGCCGGCAGTTCAGGCAGGCGGCGTTTCGGCATCCCGATTCGCAGCAGCCGCCTGCCGACTTTCCCATCAAACTGCCGGCCAACGCCGGCGTCGTTGCGTCGCATCGCGCGGAGTGGCCCCAGGGACTCCCCGCTGCGCTGGCCGAGCTTCGCTTGCCGCCCCTGTGCGTCCATTACGTCCGCATCGAACGCAAGGCGCGGCCCGACAAGGTCTTGGCCTATTTTCGACGCCAGTTGCCCTCTGTCGCTCAGCGCGTCAACGACCACGTTGTTTGGCTCGACGATTTTAGCATGGACAGAAGAAAGAAGACTTTACGTTCGGTCGACGTTTTCATCAGCAAACCGAACAAGGACGTTGGCATGCTTCTCGACCAGGAGCAACAGGTGATCGTGGAACTGTTGTCCGTCGAGAGCCTGTCGCAAGCAGAGGTAAAGAATGGCGATGATCGATGAAAAGGAAGCCGTCGAGGATGCCCGGGAGGCGGGCTTGTTCTGCCCGCAGTGCGAAGCGTCGAACCTGCCGCAGCGAAAATTCTGTGCAAAATGCGGGGCTGCGCTGTGGGAAGCCTGCTTTCGCTGCGGGGAAGTGTGCGCCGTCGGCGAGCTCTACTGCGGTGCCTGCGGCGTCAACCTCGCCGACGCCGCCGCCGAACAACTGGAGCGGGTGCAGGACGACTTTCGCGCCGCCGCCGACATGCGTTCCGCTTGCCGGTTCGCCGACGCCATCGCCCTGCTTACGCCGATCGCCGAGAACCGGCATCCGCGCCTGGCCAGATACGCGGCCCATGCCCAGCAACTCGTTCGCCAGCTTGCCGCCGAATACGACCGCCGGCGAATCGTCACCGACGAAGCATTCCGGCGAGCCGGCGAACGCTTCGAGGCTTTCGACTATGACGAGGCCGCGCGGATTCTCGAGCAAGTGCCGCCGCCGTGCCGAAACCAGAATATCGAGGAATTGCAGACGCAAATCACCCAGCGGCGCGAGGAACTGGCCACGCTCGATCGGGAACTGCGGCAAGCGGTTCAGGAAAAGCGACTGTTCGACTTGCCGCCGAGAATAGAGCGCGTGCTGACGCTAAAACCCGATCAAATCTACGCCAAGGAGCTTGCCGAGCAAGTCTGGAGCCGCTTGACTGACGCGGTGGAGATGCGGTTGGCGGACTACCGCCACGACGAGGCGCTGCAATTGCTCGATCGGGTAGCCCCCGCTTGCCGCGGCCCGCGATTGGAGGAACTGCGGCGGCAGGCGGCGGAATTGGCATGGTTGAACTTCGATCTCCGCAATGCTCCGACCGTTGATGCGACGCTCGTGGCGGTCGCCAGGCGGCTCCGCCAGTTGACGCCGGACGACGCCCGGACGGCAAAACTGTGCGAGGAAGTGCAACGCCGAGCCGGCCGGGCCGAAGCGCAAGGGCCGCGGGCGCCGCTTCTCTGGGCGCGCCCGCCGCAGGAGACGCCGCTGGGCGTCGCCGTCGAAGGGCTGGCCGCTTTCCGCCGCATCACCTGCGCCGAAGCGGTCGCGAAAGACTCGGAACTGCCGCGTTGTTCCGCCCGCTTCGCCGTCGCTTGCGGCCTGGCGCTGGCCGGGCTGAAGCGGGCAGCGCTAGGGGTCAATTTGCTTGCCGGCGAGCAACAGGGCGTGTTGAGCCGGGCTTCACGCATCATCCGATCGCACGGCGACCGCCCCGCCTGGGGACTCGACCTCGGCATGAGCGGATTGAAGGCCGTCAAGCTCTCCTGGAATGAAGCGGCGCGACAGGCAACGGTCGAGGCGGCCGTCTCGATCGAACACGTCAAGTCGCTCGGCAACGCGCTGAACGAGGCCGACGAGCAAAAACTGATCGCCGAAACGCTCTCGAAGTTCCTCGAACGGCATCGGCCGAAGGGGGAGCGGATCACCGTCGGACTGCCGGGCCGGATGGCGCTGATCCGCCAGTTCGAGTTGCCGCCGGTCGAGCAGGCCAAGATTCCGAAGCTTCTCGAATTCGAGGCGCGGCAGCAATTCCCTTTCCCATTGGAACAACTGACGTGGGATTACCAGTTTCTCGATGAAGTGGACGCGAACGGCAACGGTTCGCGGAATCGGGCCGGCAAGCGCTGGTGCAACGTGCTGCTGCTCGGCTCTCAGGCGACCTCGTCGCGGCGGTTTCTCGACGGCTTTCGGCGGCAGAACATCCCCGTCGATATACTGCAAACCGATTTCATCGCGTTGCACAATTTCCTCGCCCACGAGTATCTCTCCGCCTCGGGCGATTCGCCGGCGGCCGACGCCGCTGGGGCCGTGGCCGCGGTGGACGTCGGTTGCGATGTAACGAACCTCGTGATCAGTTCGCCGCAGTCGCTCTGGTTTCGTAGCTGCGGCGTGGCGGGGCATAGCTTCACCCGCGCCCTGGTCAAGGAGTACAGATTGAGCGTAGCCCAGGCGGAGCAGCGGAAGCGGTCGCCGGAATCGGCGGAACGTTTCAGCGACCTCTACGAGGCGATGGCGCCGGTGTTCGAGGACTTGTTGAAAGAGCTTCGGCAGGCGCTGGCGGCCTATTCCGTCGCCCAGCCCGACCGGCCGATTCAACATATTCTAGGCGTCGGCGGCGGTTTCTCGCTGCACGGCCTGCTGCGCTGGCTCTGGCACGGGCGGTAGGATCGAACCCTCGTTTAACCCGGAGCCAACGGCGACGGGGTATAGGGGGATCGACGGCCCCGCGGTCGCAGAAAGTGCGCCGGCGCAACGGTGGTCGTATAGAATCTGAGTCCTGCCCCCGTTCCCCCGCGTGCCGCTAGAGCCGTGGAAGCGCAATCGCGGAGTGGGGGATTGTCCGTCGGTAAGAAATGTCGTAGGCTATTCGCTGTTTCGGTGATTGGTTGCAACCGTGCCAAACCGGGGGCGTCCTGGCGACGGCGAAAACGGGGGCTGAGAAAGCTGTCACAAATCAGGTATTGCGCGCCGGTATTGCCCACAAAACAGAAATCTCCTCCTTCTTTTGTCCTTCTCCCAGAAATGACTGAACAACGCGAGGAACCCGAACAAATCAAGAACGGTGTGTGCGAGACACCTCTGGCTTCGTGGGAGGAATTCGCTCCGTTTATCGCCAAGAAGCACGCTAATGCTCCCGCTTTTATCTATCGGGGACAGGCCGATGCAACTTGGAACATCGAATCCACGCTTGACCGACTCGAAGGTCGCTTTCCAAGAGCGAAGAACTTTGCAGGCTCCAACCCACCTTTCTTCGACTGCCCGCCAGCACCGCGTCACGTTCATCTTGAGGCGTTCAAAGAGGCGGTGAGAGGAAAGCGAGGTTCGACTCCACAGGGTTTATCTGAGAATGAGTGGTGGGCGCTGGCACAACACCATGGTCTCGCGACGCCTCTTCTTGACTGGACATATTCACCGTTCGTCGCATTGTTCTTCGCTTACGAGGAGGCTCGATGCACCCGGCAAGACGGGACGTCTTATGAACCCCAAAGGAGAGCCGTGCATACCGTTCCAGTCCATCTGATCGCCGGAAGACACAGCGATAAGCAACCAAGGCCGTTCGTTTTTTCACCTAGACGGGAAATCACTTATCGGCTCAGCACACAATGCGGTGTTCTCATGAAAATGCCGGAGCGCATGGACTTGGAGTCCAACGTCCGGGCGCGATTCGCTCAGGAGACGTCCGCAACTGATCGCCATGCTCGTTCAGTCCTTATGAAGATCACCATCCCGAACACGGGACGTACGGACTGCCTCAAATTTCTGAACAAGATGAACATTAATCGAATGAGTCTCTTCGCCGATCTGGACGGCGCTGCCAAGTATATCAACGGTCTTTGGGAGATCGATTTTGACACCGGTCTGGGGTGGCTGCCAGATGGATCGACCTAAACAACGTCTAGGTGTCGTGTTTCCAAATAGGTCATACATATAGATTCCCCCCGGTTCACTCCGTTCTTCCTCATAGTGGAGCTTAAATCGTGAGCACCACGAAGAAGGTTGTAGCTTGGCTCTACGGGTTACAGGTGCTGATAGTCGCCCCTTGGTTCCTCGGTGCAATATACCGCAAGGAGCAATCCCTATGGGCATGGGAGGAGTATTCCTCCGCATCAACGCGGAATGGCACGGGAGACGCCATTCTTTCAATGTACCTCTACGCGGTCTTCTACTCGGTGCCTTTCGTTGGAGCATTCCTAACATTGCGTCTCATCCCAAGGACGAAGCATCTGCCCTGGACGATCGCGGCGATCATAAGCGCTTGGGTAACCGGCACCTTTCTCTTTCTGTTTCGTTCGTGCGCCGAGTTCTTTAGGAACATCCCAAGCGCATGGAACGGGTGGCTTTTCATCCTTTGGTGTGTAAGCAGCGCCTTAGTCATTTTCTTTTTGTGGTCCGTCCTCACCAGAGGATCAAGTCAATAGGAATGGCAGACGCGGTCGGGAGTCTTTGACTTAGAGGTTCTAACAAAACTCCAGTACGCGGTTCCAGCAGATCATGGCACAACCGATGATTAGGAACGCATCGTGAATGTCCGGTCGTTTCTCGTAACGCACCCGCAGACGACGCCAGTTGAAGAGCCAATCGAAGCAGGCTTCAACGACGTAGCGGAATTTGCCCAGGCCGCTGCCGTGCTCGGTGTTGCAGCGGCTTGATTCTCCGCTTGCGCAGGGGTTTACGAATCTTGGCTTCCGCATCATAGGCTCGATCCGCGAGCAGTTCATCGGGACGCTTGCGCGTGCGCCGCGAGGTTGCTTGATCGGTGGAACTGCGTTGACCAAAGGAATAGCCATCTCCGAATCGTGGCAATTCGCGCCGGTGTGGGTAATGGCCAGAGGCGTGCCGCTGCCGTCCACCATCAGATGACGCTTCGAGCCATTCTTGCCTCGATCCGTGGGATTTGGGCCCGTTTTTGCCCCCCAAAAACTGCTCGCACGGAGCAACTGTCGATCGCGGATGTTGACCAGTCGATTTGGCCTGCCAATCCCAATTCGTCCAAAAGTAGCTTCCATATCCGCTTCCAGACACCAGCCACGTGCCAGTCGCGGAGTCGTCGCCAGCACGTCATGCCGCATCCGCAGCCCAACTCCTGCGGAAGATATTCCCACGGACAACCCGTTTTCAATACGAAGAGAATCCCCGTGAGCGCCGCACGATCGGAAACTCGCGGTCGGCCTCCTTTCGGCTTGCCGCGTTCGCGCGGCAGCAAAGGCTTGATTCGCTCCCAAAGCGCATCGGGCAGCAGTGGCTTGGCCATAATATCCTCCCTGACATATCTGTTGGTTGACCAGGTTAGCCCGAGAGTTTAGCAACATTGGACAGATCAGGAAATACTGGTTTTGTTAGAACCTCTTAGGCCGAAGGACGGCACAGCAGCAGCGGAAACTCGGGGCTTGACCGACTGCGGCCCTGCTATTCCTTCGGCGGCGGCTGCGGGGCCGGTGGCTCGGGCAACGCCGGCTCGGGCGGGACGATCGGCGGCAGGTCGTCCAACTGCTTGGCGATCTCGGGCGGAATCTTGCCGCCGGCTTCCGTGAGTAGTCGCGCCGCCAGATGATCGCGAGGAGTATTACTTCAGCGGAATTGCCGGCAGGCGTTTTAGAGTCTTGTTGGCCGGATCGACCATGATGCCTACCGATTCGAGAGCAGTAACGCCCAAGAGAGGCTCCGAACCGGGTTCGCCAAAAATCACTCGGCCGGCGGTCGTTTCGCCCATGAATTCGATGCGAGCCAAGCCAAATGAGTATTCCTTGACAGTCCCATCCGCCAGTTCGTACGACATTTTCCCTTCTTTGCGTATTCCGAGCGATTCCAACTCGTCCGAAGGCACGAGAGAATCGGTCGCTCCCGTATCAACCAAGAAGATCGCCTCGTAAGTCTTGGTCGGCGACTCGATATTCGTGAGTTTCGTCGTTACTCTCGTCAATCCCATCTACCAACTCCTTCGCCCTCAGGCCTAACGACATTCTACCACCCGCAAGACAAATGGTGAATACCATGACCCCGCAGTTCCCGGAAATGGAACGGCAGCATCGGAAACTTTGGTCTTGACCGACCGCGGGCCCTCTATTTCTTCGGCGGCGGTTGCGGCTCTGGCGGCTCGGGCAATGCCGACTTGGGCGGCACAACCGGCGGCAACTCGGCCAACTGCTTGGCGATCTCGGGCGGAATCTCGCCGCCGGCTTCCGTCAGCAGTTTCGCCGCCAAACGATCGCGCGGCGCCAACTTCAGGGCGGCGAGAAGCTCGACCTTCGCCTCGTCCGGATGGCCGGTCATCATGTAATGAAAACCGAGGAGAAAACGCCCTTCAGGCGACTTCGGCCGCGAGTGCACGTACTTTTCCAGCTTGCGCAACTGATTCGTGTACGGCTCGACGTCGCCGTAGAACGCGTACACCGTGCTCCAGTCGGGCAGTTTTCCAAGCGACATGACCGCGTGCGATTCTACCGCCGCGCCGCGATATTCTCCCAGGGCAAACAAACCCAGCGAATAGAGGAGATGCGTTTTGGGATTCCGCGGCTCGTCAATTGTGGCGTGCGCGGCGAAATAGGTCGCCTTGCGATAGTCCCCTTGCGAGAACTCGGTCTTCGCGCGACCGCCAAAATCAAACGGATCGTTGCCGCCGCCGTATCCTTCGACCGACTCCGTGCTCGGACCCGGAACCAAGGGGCCTGTGGATTCGCCGGCGGGGACGGGCTCTCCGTCGGGGGCAATCGTCCCGTCGTCCGTGGGTCTGTAGGCCGCGTAAGGAATGGCGTCGTCGGCCGCGTCGGCATAGGCGAGGTAAACGTCGCCGGCATAGGGCACGCCGTAGCAGCAATTGCCGTAATAGCCGGGCCACCAGGCGAACTCGTACCAAGGCCACCAGTCACCCCATCCCCAACCGCCTCCCCATCCGCCATACCAGTACGGATGAGGCCACGGATGTGGTCCCGGATGCGGGCCGGGATGCGGGCCGGAACCAGAATGGCCCGCGTAGGCGGCTCTTCCCGCTCCGCTGGCCCCCATGCCGGACGAGCCCGAGAAGGAATGCATTCCCATGCCGCTGTATCCGCTCATGCCGTGGCCACCCGAATATCCGCCGCCGTAGCCGCCCATGCCGCCGCCGTGTCCGCCCCCAAAGCCGCCGCCTCCGCCGCCACCGTGACCGCCGCCGCCACCTCCGCCGCCGTGTGCTACAACATCGGCAGTGTAACAACAGGTCGCCAAGGCGATAGCAACGAGACAAACCAGCGTGAACCGGAGCGAATTAGTAGCCATAACGGACCTCATTTCTGCTCGGCGGTCAGTCGACGGAAAGCCCGGGCAGACGCGGAGAATCGAGCGCGAATGCCGGATTCGGGCAGACGGCGAGCGGTCGCTGCCCGTGACCCCGTTTGCTCTGCTGCAAAACCACCTCGCCGTTGCAACTATACCACACGTCACGGTCGCATGTCGCCATTTTGTTGGCACACTTTCGCACTGTCGCCTTTCGCTCCGCGAAAGCAACGCTTCTTTCGCGGAGCGAAAGGCGACAATCTACGCCATTTTCGCTTGCAGCCGGTAGCCGGCTTCGAGGAATCTTGCCACTCGCAGCGGCGGCGGATCGCGATTCGGTTGCGAGGTTGCGGGTTTTAACGACGACAACCGCGGCAGCAGGCAACGCCGCCGAGGCAGGAAGCGGCGGAACGTGCAGTGTAGCCAGCCGCGGACCTCAAAACCCTTTAAGCGAAGGCCGTAGGGACGCAGCAGGGCGTTCAAATGCAGCTTTTCGATGCGCAGAGCCGCACGGACCTGACGCTCGAGACGGCGAACTGCCCGGCGTTCGACCAATGGGCGTTGAAGGGAGTCGAGCTGTTGGCGGACGCGATCGACCAATTCGCCCGCACGGCCGAGATAAATGGAATACTGCCGGCCGTCGAGGCGGTAGCTCAAGCGATAGTACGGGCCGAACCGTCGGCCATCACGGTATCGCCAACCGGCGGCGACGTGACCTTGCCGGGCGAACAATTCCGGTCGCTGGGCAAGCAGGCACAGGGCAGGGTGATCGAGTTGGTCAGCAGGCATCGGGATTTCCATTTTCGGCGGATTTGGGGATTTCAGATTTCAGATTTGAGATTTCAGATTTCAGAGTTGTTGGTCAGCGCGTGTCGAGATTTCCAGTTTCAGCCTCGATCGCGGAGTGCATGGGCAGGGGGAATGAAAGGGGAAGGCCGCCGGCACCGTCGATTTCTTCGCTGGGAAGGGGGAACGGGTAACACCTGGTCGAGCCGCCCTCATCCTGATGCTCTCCCGGGGGGAGAGGGGACGTGGGCGGGGGCAAGGCGGGCAGGGTGGAAACGCTGTTGGCCACGCCGGAGGTGCTGCCCAGGCGTTGCATCGCGTTTTGCACGACCTGGGTCTTCAGGAGCAACTCGGCGGTTTGGCATTTCACCGTTACGAGCCGCAAGTGGCGGTCGAGCATGTCTTCCGGGTTGTTGAGGATGGCTTCAAGCGAATCGGGGTTGGCCTCGGCCAGTTTGACTTGGCCGCAGATTTCCAGCCAGGTGAGATGGACGAGGGTCAGCCCGATCGAGCGTTCCATTTCGCCGGTGGCTTCGAGCACGAACCGCCGATAGGCCGGCGCCAGGATTCGCGGCACGGCCTCGCGCACCTGTTGAGGCAACTTTTTCCAGCGGCCGTCGTTAGGAATCCAATAGGGAGCGTCGGGCCCGGGCGGGGCGACGGGCTCTTCTTTCAGGGGCGGAGCTTGGGGCTGCCGGATTTTCGGTTCTGGCTTCTTCGGTAGTGGCTTTTTGTCTATGTGTTCCATGGGCGGATATTGTAGCACAAGGCGTGGCCCAATTTCCACCACATTTCTCGGACTTTCGCACTGTTATTGGGCGATCGCGAAGACGCGGCGGTCTGTCGCGATAGAATCATGCCGCGATTGTAGCACGGCAGGAAGTGATTTCTACGGCAAGAATTGGCCGCCCTGAGGACGGGGGGCAGAGAAAGATGGAAGGGCAAAGTGGGATTGAGGCGGCCCAGGAATCCACCAATCCAGGGCCGCCGATGACCCGCGATTACTAGCGATTCCGGCTTCATGCAGGCTTTTTTGCAGCCTGCAATCCAAACTGGGGCACATTTTTTGCGATTTGCTTGCTCTCGCTTTTTTCGCTTCGCTTTGTATGTGCCAAAAGTATGACGTGTGCAGCCCTAGTCATAAAGGCCATGAGGACTTGACGTCATCCCCGCCTTCCTCCGGTTTGACACCGGCAGTCTCGCTAGAGGCGCAGCCGTAGTAGCGTAGCGGGGCGTTGACTAGCGTACAACGATTTTGTAGGCTATCGGCTGTTCCGTTGGTCGTTTAGTTCACGCTGAAGCGACACAAAGCCGAGGTGACGAAGACTGGCACGCAGGACAAGCGTTCAATCACAAATCGAGTATTGAGGTTCCCGAATTTCAAATTTGATACCCCCCGAATTGATCCAACTTAATAGAAGCGTTTACCATGCGTGCCGTCCAACATTATTGCCGGTGGTGTTCTTTCGTCGGTCTGCTTGTCCTTTGTGTTGGCGATTGCAGCCGTGCTCCGGTTCAATCGCCGCCAGCAGCATCGCCACAACCAGTGGCGGCAACGCCCGCCACCTCGGAGATAGCATCAAAGCCGGAGGCGGACGAATCGCGCGACATACATCGTGTTCCGATTGGCCCAGTCAAGATTGTCAATCGAAAAACCGGGCTAGCTCTCCACGGTGACGGTGCAAAGCGAATCGAACCGGCCGGAGCATACTGGAAGATACGACTCGGAGAGTCTGACAAATTCTGGCGCTCGCAGGCTGGGCGACGAAAACGGAATATGCGGCCAAGCCGCCCGAGGGTCGCCATCAGCGGTTTCTGCATGGGATTCCAGATTCCGAAAACGCCTTAATGCTCTGGGACATCAAGCCGCTCGGCGGCGGTTTTTGGACCATTACTAGCCGCGCCAGCGGAAGATGCCTGGAGGTCCGCGATGAGAAGCCGGTGCTATGGCAGTCCCAATTCCGCGAAGGGGACACGAAACAGCACTGGCGGCTAGAGCCGGTAAGGTCCGGGACAGTAACGGAGGCGAAAAGCGACGATAGTGACGCAACGAGCACTCAAGGCAAAGTTCCGCAGCATCACTTGCCACCGCCGGTTTCTCCTGAGCGATTTTCGTCGCGCGATAGCGAGCACGTCAAGAAAGGTATCGCGGCAGGGCTGCGGGACGATTGGGACTTGGCCCATAGGGAGTTCACTGCTGCCATCGAGTTCAACGGACGCGACGCGAAAGCGTATTGTGGGCGTGCTTGGGCGTATCTTGAGCGTGCTTGGCAGAAAGGCAGCGACCCTAGTAACCTTTCGATTGATCCAATCATCGAAGACTGTTCCAAGGCAAATCAACTCGACCCAACCGACCCCGATGCCTTCTTCGTGCGGGGCAGCGCGTGGCTAACGGCGCTCTGGCCGGACAGAGCTATCTCTCCTCTCACGGAAGCCGTTCGACTGGACCCGAAAAACCCGAGCTATTACTGCATGCGCGCCTACGCGAAAGCGTGGATTTCTGTGAAGGAGGCTTACGGTGTCGCACCAACGGCCGTTGAGGACTGCTCCCAGGCGATCGGCGTTGATTCCAACTATGCGATTGCCTATGTCTGCCGCGGCTGGTATCTCAATTGGTTGAAGCGAAAGGGCGACGCGCGGGCGGACTACGACAAGGCGTTGAACATTCGGCAGACCAAAGTACAACCGGATACGCTGAAACTGTGGATCGACGTAGGGTTTAAGCCCGCGTGGCAGCCACATTTCATAGCCGAAGAGGTCACGCGAGGATTATTCTATCACTCGGCAAATCGCTTTTGAGAAAGGCAGGTCGATCCCAGTGCGTGTTTCGGCGCACGGCATGTCGCACTCCGCCAAAACTGGCCCCCTCTCGATTAAACCCTGTGACGGAGGGTGCAAGTCTTTAATGTACAAGAGTTTACATCGTCGGGTAAGTGTCATGCGCGCCACAACCCGAAATAGTTGACGCACAACAGGGGGAGGAGTCGAAACAGGGACGCAGGTAGAATTGGCAGGACGGGCCACCGAAAACTAGCTGCGCCCCTGTTTCGACTCCCCGGGGGAAAGCAATGAATGACACAGTGAGCAAACAACGCGGTTCTAGCGACTTGGCACATGATCTAGTTCAACACATCTCCGACCGGATGCGGCTACAGATTGAGTTGTGGCAATCAAGTTCGCCACGATTCGACTGTTTTTGTGAAGACAACCACAGCAAAATCGTAGCCAAATTCCAGAATGCCAAATGTCCGGAAGACAAGCGAGACGTCCATGCTGAACTAGAGGTTGCTTACCGGCTGCTCGGCGTCTCGGCCTTCGATGTTGTCTATGAGGAGGAGAAAAAGGGGCCGGATTTTAGCGTCTCTAGCCAGTTCGGGAACTTCTATGCGGAAGTAAAGCGCATTCGCGAGACTGCGGCAGCGGCGAAGTTCAACGAGTGCGTCAACCGAATTACCACAGAGATTCGCAACTTGAATTCGTCGGTTAACGTTTCCGTTGTTTTTCGTCTGAACGACGGCTCCAGGGAGAACAAGGAGGACTATGATAAGTATGCAGAGGCGCTTTCGGGAGCTATAATCCCGCTGATTGACGAATGTGTTGAGGTCGTCCGTCGGTACGAGAAGGAGTTGAGGGTCGGGGAAACGACGAATCTCCGTTCCGCCGTATTTCCCGACTTAGAGGTCGAGTTGAACCGCGACGATAAACCGGGCCCCGGTTCAGTCCTCCCGGTCTATCCCCTTTTCTTCACCCAGAAGGAATCGTTGAAGTACTGCGACATCATTCTCAGCTCCTTGAAGCAATTGCAAGACGGATCTCAAAATGTTCTGATCGTTGTGTCCCACAGCTATACACGTACACCGGATCAATTGGATATCGGGGTCAAACGAATTTGGCAGCAGGTGCGAGATGGGAACGAGAGCTTCTTCCAGAGCAAAAGGTTTGAAGGACTTGACAATTTCACGAAGCGGCTTAGCCTACTCAGCGCCGTGATTGTCACGGGCACATTGGCCCGGACCCAAAACCTCGTCTGGTCTAACCCGAATGCGCCGGCTCTGGACGCTAACCTACTCGACCTGCTTCGCAGGATATGACCCGAGTTGAACGAGTTGAAACGGGGACGCAACTACTTTTGTTAGAAATATGCTTACCAATATATTATTAGCTGCGCCCCGTTTCAACTCGTGGTGCCACGCCGCGGTGGTATCACGCCATGCGCGATTGCCTGTCGTTGCGGGGCTACGTGCGCCGCCAACGCCCCCGAATCTCGGAAACGGAAACGGGGTCGGGAGTCTTTGATACTGCCCGACGACGAAGTTCAGCCGTTTGCCGTTGCCAGCGCCCGCTGGGCCGATTTCCGGCAATTCGACCGGCGCAAAAATCGAAGCCGGATAGAGATAGCCGTCCGGTGCGGAGGAACGCATAACTTGATCCGTTGCTGACCAAGTCGGGGTGATTCACGGAAAAGCCGGTCCGTGCTATAATTGAAGCAGGCTGGCACAGGGGCGGTTGTATTGCGGATTGGAGGCTGCCGTGTCGCAAGCTGTGGCTTTTCAGTTGGAAGTGCCCGACAGCAGGACGATTGTTTGTTTGGAATTGGACACTCGGGGTATAATAGAAAAAGATGTTACCGCCGTTTGACGAGTCCGGGAATCTGCCGCGAGGTGTACATCAGGCTTCCATCGAAGAAATCGTTGACCGCTTCGGCCACGGTTCGCCGGAACGGGAAGTCGAAATTCGTGAATTGATGGAGTTGATTGCCTGGGCAAAGCAACACAGTGTTCGACGGCTTATCATCAACGGCAGCTTTGTGACGGAGAAACGAGATCCTAACGACGTCGATGTCGTCTTGCTGCCCTCACGGGATGAGAGACGGCAGGAAATGATGTTCGAGGGAGAACTGACGTGGCCCTTCCTTCAAATCCTCATTGCGGCGGATGATGCCGATCTGGAACGATGGGCTGCGGACGATTTCGCGACGGATCGAAACGGTTGTCCCAAAGGCGTTGTGGAGGTAGTTCTATGGTAGCGAGATTAAGCCAGCAAGGCTACGAACAAACCAAAGCGAAGTTGGCCAATTTGGAGGGACGGTTGGCGGAAATCGAAC
>CAVRAR010000001.1:0-355000 GCA_963719005.1 uncultured Planctomycetia bacterium | reverse complement strand
CCCATCTCGGACCTCTGCGACGAGTACGGGATCAAGCCGAACCAAATCTACGCCTGGCAGAAAATCCTGTTCGATAACGCTCCGGCCGCTTTTCACCCGGTCGCCAAACGCGAAGCCAAGAGGCTTTCCGCCCAGGAGGAGGAAGTCGCCCGACTGCGGGCCAAGCTCGTTCAGAAGAACGAGGTCATCTCCGAGTTGATGGAGGAGAACGTCCGCGCAAAAAAAGAGAATGGGGAACTCTAAACGGACGTTGGGTTCCCCACGACACTCGCGATGAAGTGGTCGATTACGTGCGGCGTTGGAACGAGCGCACGGAGATTCCCGCCAGAAAGTTCGTGGCTTGGCTCGGCATTGGTCAAAGCAAGTTCCACGATTGGAAGGATCGCTACGGCAAGCGGAACGAACACAACGGTTGGGTGCCGCGTGACTGGTGGCTCGAAGATTGGGAGAAGCAGGCCATCATCCGCTTCTCCTTCGAGTATCCACTGGAAGGCTACCGACGATTGGCGTTCATGATGCTCGACCGCGACGTGGTGGCCGTCAGTCCGTCGAGCGTATATCGCGTGTTGAAAACGGCGGGCCGCATCGGACGATCGACGAACAAGCCATCGAAGAAAGGCACGGGCTTCCAACAGCCGCAAACACCGCATGAACACTGGCATATCGACATCAGCTACCTCAACATCCACGGCACGTTTTACTACCTGACGACGATCCTCGACGGCTACAGCCGCTACACCGTGCATTGGGAGATTCGCCGCTCGATGACCGAGCAAGATGAACTGACGATCCTGCAACGCGCGCGGGAGAAGTTCCCCAAGGAGACGCCGCGGATCATCAGCGACAACGGCTCGCAGTTCTTGGCGAAAGACTTCAAGGAGTTCATCCGCATCTGTGGGATGACGCACGTGCGCACCAGCCCGTACTATCCACAGAGCAACGGCAAACTGGAGCGATTCCACGGGAGCATCAAGGGCGAGTGCCTGCGGCCGGGCACGCCGATCTCGCTGGAGGATGCCATCCGCATTGTGGCTCGTTACGTGGAGCACTACAACGAGGTGCGATTGCACAGCGCGATTGGCTATGTGGCGCCGGCGGACAAATTGGCGGGCCGTGAGGCGGAGATCTTCGCAGCCCGCGATCGCAAACTGACGGAGGCCCGCGAGCGTAGAAAGGAGCAGCGAGAGGCGGCCCGTTTGCGGACGGTTGCCTGATCGAAGGAAGGACGTTACGATGAGAGACGACCTGGGCGGAGGATAGGGCTCCGGTGGGAACCGACCCGAGCGCCGCCCCAGGGGTTGTGAGCGAGGTCCGGGCGGTGGTTCTGCTGCCGCCCACCTCCCTCGCTTACAACACCAAAGCGAAAAATCCAAGCACTACCAACCAACTTCAACACCCGGACGATCCTAGCAAGCCAATCGAAGTTTCCATTTCACGCTGAACCAAGACACTGCCACGTTGCCGTTCGATTGTAGTCCCTCTTCTAAGTGGTAGAATGACGATGGGCGCTGATGTTCGATCGTGCGGTTCCTGCGCGGGAAGATCGTGTTCACGATTAGGTACGCCGAAGGTGTTGCCGAAGACTTGGCTGCGATTCGGGCGATTGAGCACCGGCAATTGCTGGATGAGACCTGTATGAAAACGGTTGACATTCAGGAAACGAATTTGGACGCCTGCGTGTTCGACGCCCAATCAGATCGTGTCGTCATCACTCGCGGCGGCAATCCCGTTGCACTTGTCGTCGGCATTGAGGGCCTCGACGAAGAACAAACCCAACTTGGCGCCAGCGACAAGTTCTGGAAGTTGATTTCCGAACGCCGCAAAGAGCCGACGGTTGATCGCTCAACCTTGGAGAAGAAGTTGGGAAGATAGATCGCCATCGGCTGAAAATAATTGGACTTATCCCCTTTTGCACCCCTTTTGCACCCCGGTCAACAAGGCGCGTTTCTGGTGACAGGAGGGGCAGGTACAGCGCTGCTTGCAGGAAAAGGCGACAAACATCTCGTGCCGGCAGTCCGGGCAGCGCACGCGGGCGAAGCCCTCTCGCAGAAGGGAAGCGTCAATCGTGTTTGCAAACGAGGACACGTCCTTGAGAAGCTCCTGCATCTGTGCTCGCCGAAGGCCGTGCGCCGGCCGCGTGGCGCTCAGCGCCCATCGAACATTTCCGCAACCACGGCTTTGCCTTCTTGCTGGCCCTAACCGCGATCAATACCCTCTCGGATAGGACAGCTTCATGGCCTCTCGAAGGGACGGGTGAGTGTCCCGGATTAAGCCCAGAGCATACGCGATCCACGTTCCCTGAATGTACTGCCTTTGCTTGAACCAGCGGTGCTGTAACGCCACGAGCCGAATCTTGTCCGCGCTCCACGCAACCATTTCCGTGCGCGAGTAGTTGGCGATACGCCACAACCCACAGCCACTCATGCCCTCTACTGGCGGTAGTTCGCGCGGCTCTCCCGTGAGAGCGTTAATGGCGCTCCGCTCAAAGGTCACAGCGATATGCACCTTCGGATCGAAGAAAGCATCTGGGTTTCGTTTGCCTTCATAGATTGAGGCGACGAAGGCGAGCGGATCGGTTCTCTGCACGTCCTCAACCCTACGATACCATGCCGTTGGAAAGCCGAAGACCGCGTAGAATCCCCGCTTGGGCTGCGACTCGGTATCCACGTCGGCCATTGTGAGAAATCGCCTATGGGCAGGCAGGTCCGCGACGACCGAAGGGGGAATGAGTATTGCGGCAACGTCGCGGCCCCCCTTCTCTTCGGTCGTGTAGAATTGTCCTTTGACAAGCGGAATCGGGATTCGGTGCGTTGTACTGAAGTCAGCAAGAAGCGGAATCTCCGCCTGAATGATGTCTTGCAAGCCGTGGGCAGCGGTCAGGATGAAATGCGAGTCCGCAATTCGGAAGAGGACGCCCGTGCGGTCTAGTTTCACCTGCTTGTCCTGAAACCCGTAGATCGGGACGGTGGCACCGTCGATGTGAGGGAAAGCCTCGTCATTGACGCGGCGGAAAAAAGTGTCTTCGTCGCCCAGTTCTCTATTCTCTCCCTCTGGTGCGTTCGCTTCCCGCATTTCCAAAGAACACTGCGGTCCCCGCTCACCGCTATCGCTTGCCTCCAAGGCCAGTAGCCGCTCGGTCAGTTCCTTGCGAGGGCCTTTGCTCGGGATGCCCGAGTCTCCACAGAGGAGTCTGAGCTTGGCCTTGTTCAAGTACCGCAGCAACTTCTCGGGAGTTGCACGGCGAGCTTGTTTCAGGGACCTGCGCAATGACGACGGACTGCGGCGATCCACGTTGGGCAAGCCAAGGTCGTTCACAGCCTGCTTCAGTTCCTCGCGGGTCAGGGCGGGGATGATGATGGCCTTCAGGTTCATGCTCTCTCCATGCGGCTCAGCACTCGGTCATGCAAACAGCTATCGTCCTCTCCCTTTGCTGCTCGCTTACGAGCCTTTGTTGCCCTGATCTTCGCTTTCGTGGCCTCAGAGTGTTTCTTGCCGCGTCTCGCAGCCGCAATGTTCGCTCGATGCTCGGGAGAACGTGGGGGCTTCTTCTTGCCCTTGAAGATCAGCCGCAGTTTGTCCTTCTGTTCTTGGCTCATTGGGCCGTGTTTCTTACCGAGCAAAGCCTTGCTGATCTTTGCACGTATCGTAGGGTCGGAATTATGCTTTCGGTTTGCCTCCACAATCTTCGCCAATGCCTCCGTGGATTGCTTTCGTCCACGTGTCTTTGCGGCTATCTTTGCCGCGTGCTCAGCGGTGCGCGGCGGCTTTGGCTTCCTTAGTTTCTGTCTGTGCTGTTCCGAAATAATCCGCCCTTTTAGGCTCCTCGCAATGTGTTGCCGGTGTTCCTTCGTCAACCGCCTTCCTTTTTGCAGTGCGCTGATGCGTGCCCTCTGGTCTGCGGTCAAGGGCACTCCACGCCGTGCCAAATTGGGGCGTCCTTTATGAGCGGCGCTAATCTTCGCCCTCATTTCGGGAGTTATAACCCGCCCTTTGTTGGCATCGCTAATGCGCGCCTTGTGTTCGTCCGAGAACTTGCGTTTCCCCTTCTGCCACGCACTCATTTTGGCGCGGGTTTCAGCGGATACCGCCGTACCGGGGGCACCGTCCCCACCGTCCGTCCTGTTGTATCCAAAAGGCACCTTTGTATTCAGTTCCCTGATGAAGTGGCGCTCCATCCGAGACAGTTCAGCGGCGTCATCGCTGCAAAACAGGATCGTCCACTCAAACATTTGCGCCCGTATTTGCGAAGCGCGCCTGCGAAGCAGCATCTTGACCCCGCATTAACCGCCGCAAAATGTCCACTCTTCCTGAGACGAAGTATCCGGTTTGTCTTTCCAATATATGACTTACCGTTGAGCTTGTTTCGCGCTTGGTACACACAGCCCTTCGGAGTGAAATTGGAATCAGGCATGACGGAACCTCGCTTCCTGATCGGTTAGGAACTGGGCCCGAGGCATTCCCGAACAGGCCGTTGGCCAAAATGAGGCCAGCTTGGGGGCTTCTGGAGCAATCACAACCAACCAGTCAGCCATCGTCGTGGCCTTGAACATGTCCCCTGTCGCCACGATGGGCGTGTCGTTTGTTCGCTACTGATAGGAAATTTGATTTCTCTCACAGGACTGAGTATAGCCAGTAGGAAGTGGTGAATCAAGGTGGCCGGGAGGGGGAGGGCGGCGATGGCCGGCGATGTCGCACTCCGGTTAGGGAAAACCGGCTCGACTGGCGGTGTTTCGCGCGGCACGCGCGCGCTGCCTACGGCCGACGGGCGTCGATGGAGATTAGAAGGTGGCCTCGAACGTGTCGATGTCCACGTAGACCCGTTCCCGAGATTCGGCGGCGGACAGCGTCTGACCGTGCGAATCGCCGTCGGGGTCGTGGCCCCAACCGTCGCTTGATCGCTCAGAATTGGAAAAGAAGTTGCAGTAAGAAGCAGCAGAACAAAGACTCCCGACCCGATTTCCAAGAAGTGGCCAAGACCTGCTCTTGAACCGGCTTCGTCGTTATGCTATCAATACACTTGTACAGTAGCGCGGACCGCGTGTGCGCTTTGGTCACGTTGTGCGTGTCGCTCTTGGTTCCTTGACATCATAGCCGATGTCCCACATGACTCAGCTGCTTCCACCGTCTCCGCAACGGCCCCATTTTTCAACCCGGCCTCGGAGTTTTGCACCACTCCCAATTCCATGCGGTTCCTCAAACGCGGTTGCGTCTTCTCGTAACCGATTGCTGGCCAAGACCTTGCCGCGACGAGTTTCGCACCAAAATCCGAAAAACTATGCCTATACGGTGCAAAAGTCGATGGATTCACACTACATTTAGAGGTTCTAACAAAACTCCAGTACGCGGTTCCAGCAGATCATGGCACAACCGATGATTAGGAACGCATCGTGAATGTCCGGTCGTTTCTCGTAACGCACCCGCAGACGACGCCAGTTGAAGAGCCAATCGAAGCAGGCTTCAACGACGTAGCGGAATTTGCCCAGGCCGCTGCCGTGCTCGGTGTTGCGGTGAGCAACCAGCGGCTTGATTCTCCGCTTGCGCAGGGGTTTACGAATCTTGGCTTCCGCATCATAGGCTCGATCCGCGAGCAGTTCATCGGGACGCTTGCGCGGTGCGCCGCGAGGTTGCTTGATCGGTGGAACTGCGTTGAACCAAAGGAATAGCCATCTCCGAATCGTGGCAATTCGCGCCGGTGTGGGTAATGGCCAGAGGCGTGCCGCTGCCGTCCACCATCAGATGACGCTTCGAGCCATTCTTGCCTCGATCCGTGGGATTTGGGCCCGTTTTTGCCCCCCAAAAACTGCTCGCACGGAGCAACTGTCGATCGCGGATGTTGACCAGTCGATTTGGCCTGCCAATCCCAATTCGTCCAAAAGTAGCTTCCATATCCGCTTCCAGACACCAGCCACGTGCCAGTCGCGGAGTCGTCGCCAGCACGTCATGCCGCATCCGCAGCCCAACTCCTGCGGAAGATATTCCCACGGACAACCCGTTTTCAATACGAAGAGAATCCCCGTGAGCGCCGCACGATCGGAAACTCGCGGTCGGCCTCCTTTCGGCTTGCCGCGTTCGCGCGGCAGCAAAGGCTTGATTCGCTCCCAAAGCGCATCGGGCAGCAGTGGCTTGGCCATAATATCCTCCCTGACATATCTGTTGGTTGACCAGGTTAGCCCGAGAGTTTAGCAACATTGGACAGATCAGGAAATACTGGTTTTGTTAGAACCTCTTAGAATAGCTTCGACAGGCTGATCTTGTCGGGATCGGAGCCGTCGGCGGCGATGCTGAGAATCGACTGATCGACGTTTTCCCCGAGCGAGCCGGCTGTGCGGTAGAGCGTTAGGATGTTTTCCAGCGGCGAGCCGACTTGAATGGCGTGGGTGGGACCGAGGAACAGGCCGCCTTTGGGGAAAAGATCGAGCCGGCGACGGACTTCGCGCTCGACGTCCTCGACCGTGCCCCAGGCCATCGTGGTTTGCACGCAGACCGAGCCGCAGAACGTGAGGCGGTCGCCGATCTTCTTTTGCAGCACGGCGATGTCCATCTGCGGCGTCGTCGGCTGAACCACGTCGTAGACGTCTAGCCCGATCTCGGCCAGCCGCGGCAGAAAACGCTCGGCGCAGCCGCAGATGTGCATCATCGTTTTCGCCCCGTGAGCGTGGACCATCGCGAAATACTTTTCGTACTTGGGGGCGAAATGTCGGTCGAAGATGGCGAGGCTAATCATCGGGCCGCGCTGGTTGCCGAGGTCGTCGCCGACGTGGGTGAAGTCGATCAGGCCGTCGGCGGCCTCCAACATGCGGCGGTGCGTATGATAGTAGAACTCGAAGCGGGCCTGCATGATCTCCAGATAGACCGGATTGTCGTCGATCAGGTCCATCAGCACCTCTTCCATGCCGCGTGCCCGGGCGATGCTGTTGATGAAGTCCATGTCGCCGGCCGTGCCGCAGCAGACGGCGAAGCCCTGCTCGTTCAGCCGCTCGGCTTGTTGGCGAATCGTCGAGTAGTCGAACCAGTCGGCGCTGGGGAAATGGGAGCGGTCGAGGTCTTCGAGCCGCCTGACGCCGGCATAGGGCAGGTAGCAGGCTTCGAGGTATCGGCCCTGCTCGAACTCGGCGTAGCGGTATCGCTCACCGAAGTAGCCTTCGATGCTGCCGTCGGGAAAGGTCTTCAACTCCGGCCCGCAGTAAACGGGCTCGACGTAGCGGAAGTCGTCGCCAAGGACGCGGAGCAATTGCTCCATGTTGGAGAGGCCGAAATGCTGCATGAGGATTTTGTTGACCTCGGGCGTGCCTTCGTGCTTAACGGGAATGCGGTCGTAGCCGGTGCGATTCAATGCGCTGAGAGCACGCTCGCGATGGGTCATTTGCAGTTTCATGATTGATTTGTCCTAATCGTAGAATGAACTCCTTGCGGCCTCGACAAAGGCCAAAACGTTTTCCCAAGGCACTTCCGGCTCGAGAATATGTGTGGGGGCCAGCAGCAGTCCGCCTTCGGGGCCGAGCATTTGCTTGGTGCGGGCGACCGCGGCAGCCACGTCGGCGGGCGAGCCGAAGGGCATGGTGCTTTGCGTGCCGATGCCGCCCCAGAAGGCGAGACGGCCGGCGGATTTGCCGACGATTTCCGCGAAATCGTTGCACTCCGGCTGCACCGGATTGAGAATGTCGACGCCGATGTCGACGTATTCCTCGATCATATCTCCGACTCGGCCGTCACAGTGCATGAAGACCAACACGTCGGGGTTGGCCTCCTTGGCGGCCCGAATGATCGCTCGCGTCGGCTCTTTCAGGAACGTTCGGTAGGCGGCGACGCTCATCATGAGGCCCTTTTTGCGTGCAGACGTCGTCGCCGAGCCGCAGAATATCGACGCCGAGGGCGGCCAGCCGCCGCGCCTGTTCGATGCGCAGCTCGGCGATGCTTTGGCAAATAGCGTGGCCCATCTCGGGCATGGCCAGAAAATCCATGAGGAGCTGCTCCATGCCGCGCAGCAGCCACGCCCGCTCGAAAATCGTCATGTACAGCTCGCCGGTCACGGCGTAGCCGCGTCGGTGGTACTCGGCGATTCGCTCGGCGAGCCCTGCGTAGCGGTAGTCGGCGTTGACGTCGGGCCAAGGGAAAGCGTGAACATCGGCGACGGTCGAGACGGATTGCAGCGGATGGAACTTGAACTCGACGAAGTGTTCCAGCGAGCCCGGCACGCTTCCGCAGCCCCATTCGTCGAAGCTGACATTGCCGGGCAACGGGCCGGCGAAGAAACGGCTGAAGTCGGTCGTTCTGCGCGTCGGGTTCAGATCGATGCTCCGCGTGTCGAAATCGAAGTATTCGTCCGGGGCGACGGTCGCACCCATCTTCTGCCGGTACACCTGCATCAGCGACGGCGTGAAGGCGCCCCAACTGATCTCGAAGGGGACGCGATCAGGCTTGCCCTTTCGGCCAAGGGCGGCCAGCACGCGCTGCAGGGAGTTCATGGTTTCGCCTTCTCGCTGGTTTTCGGCTTCTCGACCGTTAGCGGAAACGTCCAGATCGTTGCACTCGCACATGGGGCCGTCGCAGCCGCATCGTTGGCGCCGAACTCCGGTAGGTTGGAATTTGGCGGCGCGAATCGGCCGACGCGCTCGACCACGATGCGGTTGGTCCCGGGGCGTAGTGCCGGGCCAACATCGAAACAATACGGCGGGCAGAATCGCTCGCCCACCGCTTTGCCGTTGACCTTCACGCGGATGACCTCAGACGCTCCTCGGAGGTCTAGCAATGCCAGGGACAGATCGGGCCAATCCGCCGGTACTTTTGCCTCGGCGGTGAAGATGCGATGATACTCGTCCGCGCCTTTGCTGACCTGCCAGGTCGGCTTGAACGGCCGCTTCGTCATTTGAAGTCGCACGTCTGCTTGGAAAGCCGGCAAGGCGACTGGCTCGGGCTCGACGGGTTCAACGACAACGAAGGTCGAAGTGTACTCTCCGAACTCAAGCCGTAGCCGCAGGCAGTGATCGCCATCCTTGCGCATATCACCCTCCGAGATATGGCCGGTAACCGGATTCCACAACATCGCCGTGCCATGAGCGCCGCGAAGCTCGACATCGGCCGACACCGGTTCTGCTCCCGTGTTCGCGAAGAAATAGAGATCTTTGCCGTGCAATTGGCGGTGGCAATACAGGAGAGTCTTCGGCCGGGAGGGGATACGGACGTCGGGAATGTCGAGTTTGGTTAGGCAGGTCTCGATGTTGTCGTAGCTGGCGATGGCTGCGTGGCCTTGCTTGTCGTCGCCGGGTTTCCAGATGGCAGCGACCGCCGCGCGGACGCGGACGTCATCGAGTCCGTTGCACGAGGCGGAGGGCGTGCGGCCGATCGCCACGACAACGCCACCGGCGTCGCGGAAGGCTTGCAGCCGCTCGACGACCTCGGCGGGAATGAACTCGACGGGCGGCAAGATCACGGCGCGGTAATCTTCTTTGCCGATTTGGACGCGGCCGTGGACAAGAGTGGTGCGGAGCTTGTCGGCAAAGACGTAATACGGAATCAGGTCGAAATCGACGTGGGCCTGGCTCATGGCGGCGCAGGTCTTCCACAGGTCGTCGGCGGCGCCATGCTGCATCCCAAGGTCAGTGCCGCGGGTCACCCAGTGGCTTTCGGTGGTGTCCAAGACGATGGCCGGGGCCACGTGGCGGCCGCCACGCATGAGCATGGTCATGCGATTGGCCGCGGCCTGATAGGCGGGAAACCAGGGCCATTGCGGATTGTGGCCGTGCGCCAGAAGTCGGGCGTAACTTCCCAAGACGATGGATAGCGGGTGTCGAGGCCGCAGGGGACGACCTGGTTGATGCCCATCGCGGTCGTCCAATCCATCATGCGTTTCATCTCCGTCAGGCCGGTGCGCCAGCCGGTGGCGGCGAAATGCTCGACCAGGGCAACGTCGTTGTGCGAGCCGCCGTAATGGGCTACTGAGCTGGCCATCTTCGGCATCCGCCAATAGACGTCGGGGTCGGGATCGTACCATTGGCCGACGACGTTGTCGAACCCCGGAATGCTCGAGGAATTCCAGCCGCCGCATGTCCTGCTGGTGGTCTTCGATCACGTGGCCGATCAGTCGAATGCCGTGATCACGGCACCACTGGCGCGAACGGCCGAAGAAGACCGACGCCGTCTGCTGGCGGATGAAATCGCGGTAATCGAAGCGAATCTTCTTGTCGCGCGGCGAGAGATCGTGCGTGACCGAGGGGAGCCACCTGCGGAGCGAGTAGCCCTTGCTCTTCTCGAAGCGATCGAGGAAGTCGGGCGTGAACTGGGTGAAGTCGACGGGTGCTTCGTCGGAGAAGAAGCCCTTGAACGTGCGGCCGAATTCCGCGCCGAAATGGTCGAATTCGGCTTGATAGATGGTCTGGATGTAGGCGTCTACCGCCTTGGGGTTCATCAAATCGATGAACGGCATCGGCACGTTGGCGAATCGGCGATCGGCATCGGCCCGGACCAAACCGCCTTGACGACAAAGAGCCGCCACTTTCCGGCCGGCACGTCCCAGGCGAGCTTGCCCTTGACCACGCGGTCGGTCAGATCGATCGGCTCGCCGCTGTCGGGATAGGCGCTGACGGCCACGAGAAAGTCGCGGCCCTGCAAGAGCGGTTGGATGTCGAGGGAGAACGACTTTTTCGGGCCGGTCAGGGAACGTTGGGCGGTTTCGACCAGTCTGGTGCGGCCGAACTCGGGATGGGCCGCAACGACCCTTCCCGCGGCAAAACCGGAGGGATAATTGCGGTCGTCCTGTTGCCACACGGCGAGACCCAAGCGGCGGGCTTGATCGAGGATGATCTTCCAGCGGTTCCATTGGCCGGGGCCGAGGTAGTCTTCATAGCCGTACGGATGCAGCGTTACGCCCTCGAAGCCGGCATCGTAGGCGGCGCGAACGATCGCACGCAACTCCGCTTCCGTCTCCTTTCCGTGCACCATCGTGAAGGGATTGGAGTTTCTCGTGGGGTTGCCGCTCGCGAAGGCTTCGCGAAGGGTATCCCAATCGGGCTGATCGGCGGGAATCGCGGGAAGCTCGTTCGACCAGGGGCCGCGGCGGCCGTCGACGACGGCGCTGACCGCGAAACGGTACTTCCGCCCGTTCGTCAGCCCATGGATCGTGCAGTCGGCGACCTCGACGGCAATGGTTTCGCTCTTTCCATCGTCGGCGACAACCCGGACGGCGTATTCCTTCGCTCCGGCGATGGCCGTGAACGCGAGAGTCACCTTGCCGTCTTCACCGCGGGCCAAGCGAAGCGTGGGCGCTGTTTCGCTTGCGGAACTGAGAGCGGGGGACAGACCTGCGGCGAGCGGGATCAGGCACGCCAGCATTCGGGCGAGGGAATTCATCATGTGGGCTTTCTCGTTCGCCCGAACGCTGCGTGGACGCGGCGGCTAAACGGTCGGACGTATCCTGCTGTTTCCGCTTCACCCGCCCGTGCCGAGAATCAACGGAACATCCAACTGTTGGCCGGCGCGGATCACGGTGATAACTACCTGCTGGCCGGGCTGCTTGGCTTCGACCGCGTTGAGAAAATCCTCGGCCGTCTTGATCGGTTGACCATCGACGGCAACGATCATGTCGGCGGCGGCCCAATTGACGTTTCGGTACTTGGTCACAAACGGGCCTTGACGCTGCTCTCGTTCTTCGATGCGAGGGCCTTGCAATCCGGCGCGCTGCGCGGGTCCGCCGGACGTCATCGAGGCAATCAATAGCCCTCGGTCGGTTTGGAAGACCTTGCCGATCCCCGCGTCGGGACGCTGCACGCGCCCGTTCTGAATCAGTTGCGGCACGACGCGGGCGATCGTGTTGATGGGAATGGCGAAACCGACGCCGGCGCTCTCGCCGCTCTTGCTGGCAATCGCCGTGTTCATGCCGATCATGCGAGCATGGCTATCCAAGAGTGGCCCGCCGGAACTGCCGGGGTTGATCGCGGCGTCGATCTGGATGATCGACTTCAAGGGCATTGGACCGTGGCGACTCGGCAGCGTACGGTTCAAGCTGGAAACAATTCCCGTGCTCAGCGTTCGCTCGAACCCAAAGGGATTGCCGATGGCGAACACGCGCTGCCCGACCAAGAGGTTCGACGAACTGCCAAACGTTACCGGATGGAGCTTGTCGGCCGGGGCGTTGATTTTCAGAACGGCAACGTCGGTTTCGGCATCGCCGCCTACGAGTTGTGCGGGATAGGTATTGCCGTCGAACAGTGTCACGTCGATTTTCTTGGCGGCCTCGACCACGTGGAAGTTGGTCAGAATGTGGCCGTGGTCGTCGATGACGCTGCCGCTTCCTTCGCCTTGCGACTCATAGGACAGGAAGATGTTGCCCGAGACCTCTTTGGTGTTGATGTTCACGACGCTTCGATTCACCTGCTTGTAGACGAAGACGTTGACCTGTTCCTCGGCGGTGAGAGAGTCGAGTTGCGACGGCCCACCCGCCACAGGCTGGGGCGCGTTTGGCCCGGCTGGAGGGATCCAAGGGGAAGCCTCTTGCGCGTCCGTTTGTGAGTCTGTCGAGGACAGACCGTGCAAGCCGAAGGCGGCCAGCCCCCCCACAATCGCCGATAGTACGCACAGCAGCACTGCTTTTCTCATGTTAAACGCCTCTGCGGAAAACTCACTTACCCCAATAACACCTTCCACCCTAGTATACGCCGATGGAGAGAACAACTGCTCTACCCATGAAGTATAGCCGTGCGCACGATGGAATTCGAGTGTCGCGCGATGGGGGCGTCGTGGGTTGTCGGTTGTAGCCGTTTGGCGGACTGCGTGTGATCCGCTGGCCTCGCCGCCCTGCGGGCGGCCGGCTAAACGGGTGATCGTCTTGGCGGGAAATCGGCGTCACGATCCCGGTGTCGCCCGGGCGGGAATTCAACTTTGCGGGCGGCGGCACTTTCTTCCCTATTGCCCTGTCAAGTCTCAGATTTTAACAAAACGCGCGGGCAGAATCGTTGCAGCTTCACATGGGAAACCGGCAATTCCCACACGACTCCTACAAGGCCGCCGCAGACGGACTTTGTTCAACGCGCCGGTTAAGATTCCCATCTTTCGCATCACCCCCGAAATGCCTCAATTGCTTAATGGCACTGATTGCTGCCCACCGATACCTGTTACGAAATCGTCGGAGTTCATGCGGCTTGCGTTTGCTTCAAGAAAGGGGTGCAAAACATGGAGTGCTCTGGCGTTGCACTGGTGCTGGCATTGGTTCTTGCGGGTCAAACGACCGGGGTCTTGCCGGCCGACGATCAAGCGATGGTTGCGGGGCAACAATGGGTACTCCCGCCGCTGGCCCGCCCGGAAACGCTCCGCCGGTTGACTCGTTACCAATGTCCCGTCCGTAACGACGCGGATGAACCCGCGGCGGACGTCTCTTCACCGTATGACATGTATTACGCCAACGGTCTTTATTGCGGGAATTATGAGAATTCCCGGCGCAAAGGCGGCTCGCCGGTCAACAATGGCGACGCCAGCGGTGCGACGAAAGCGAACACCCGTGACGAGTCGTCAATTGGTGCAAGACTGCGGCGTTACGTTCTGCGTTGCATGTCGCGGCTTGCCGCTTTCGGCAAGACAACCATGGTTTGTACCTCGAACTACTGGGAACAAGCGGCGACGTTGCTGCGCGAACATCAAAGGAACGATGAAGAAGCCGGGCTGGAACCCGACGATTGGTTCGATTGTTTCGCGGAGGGCAATTGCGCGACGCTCGGCGAGCCCGCACCGATTTCTGTGGCAATGGAGTCGTCGCCGCGCCAAATCCCGGAAAAGGGGACAGTCCCATTTTCGCTGACACGAAAATTGGGACAGTCCCCCTTCGGCGAGCCCGTCCGTCCGGAACCGGCCGAACGCCTCTACGTCACAACCTGCCAGCACACCGACGGGATAATCCTCGCGACCTTGGGTAAAATGACAGTCGAGTACCGGCTCGGGTCCACACGATACCTTACGCTGTCGGGCGAGTTCTATCGAATCGACGACGAGTCGTGTCCCGCGTTCGCGCTGAATGCCGACTTCGCCGCGGCGTCGCAACCCAGCGCCGGGGAGGCCAGTCAGAACCGAAGAGAACAACAGCAAGCGTCCGGGAGGCTTTCCACGGGAGCTTGGTTGGAATACTGGGCAAAATGGTGGCTGGGGGACTGGGATGTGGTGTTTCGCAACATTTCGCGGCAAATCGCTCGGCTCGATTGGACAGTGTTGCTGACAGGTAAATCTTCGGGTTTGGCCGTTCGCAACCCGGCGCCCGCGTCAGGTTCGGTCGCACGGTAGTCGAACCGACCGGCGCAAGGGCGTGTAACACGATGGCGGAAAAAGACTTGCAGTCTGGATATTCTCACAATAGTCCAGATCGCCGCCACTTCTACAGAGGGGCAAGCGGCTAAACATTCCGGTTATTCGTCAGTGGCATTCCTTTTGCTTTGCCAGGGGTATACTTGTGCCGGAGAGGCGTTTTTGAGTGGCAAAGCACTTGGCGGGTAGCTAGAATGACTGTAGTCGAGTCTTTCGGTTAGCGGAGCTAGAAAAACCCTGCGCGCCCGGGGACCGTTTCGGAACACGGCCTCAGCGGGAGCGATGCGTTATCGATTTGCCGGAGAAGTGAAACTATGTTGAAAAGAAGTCTCGCCCGATGGATCGTGTTGCCGGTGACGTTGGTCGCCGCCGGCGTGTTGATGGGCCGGAGCGCCCTTGGGGCGGATTCGATCACCGCTCGCATGGACACATTCACAAGTCCCGACGGCGTCAGCTCTTTCGCACTGAGCCTGAAGCCTGCGGCGGTGGCGCCGACGACGGCCGCCCGCGACGTCGTCGTGTTGTTCAACACGTCGGCAAGTCAAACGGGCGAATATCGCGCAAGGCGCTCGATGCCCTGAAGAGTTTCCTGGCCGGTTTGAACGCCGGCGACCGCGTTCGCCTGGTGGCGGTCGATCTGCACGCCATTCCGTTGAGCAAGACGTTTGTGGCGCCGAACAGCAAGGAGATGGAGGCTGCGTTGGCCGAGCTCGACGCCCGCGTCCCCTTGGGCGCCACCGACATGTCGAAAGCGATCGAGGCGGTGGTCGATAGTTACCGCGGCGAGTCGAAAAACGCGAGAGCGGCGGTTTACATCGGCGACGGCCGCAGCGCGGCGCATTTGCTCGACGCCGACGAGTTCCAGAAGCTGTCCGGGCGGCTGGCCGATTCGCGGATTCCCGTGAGTAGCTATGCGATCGGGGGGCGTCTCGACCAACAACTGCTCGGAGCGCT
This sequence comes from uncultured Planctomycetia bacterium, assembly GCA_963719005.1. Taxonomy (GTDB): domain Bacteria; phylum Planctomycetota; class Planctomycetia; order Pirellulales; family Thermoguttaceae. Next base: position 339,763 of record CAVRAR010000001.1, on the reverse strand, counting down.
GGCGGCGCAGAGCGGCGGCACGGTAATCCTCGAAAGCGATACACCGGGACAAGAAGCGGGACATTCGTTGGCCACCGCCGCCGACGCGACCGTGCTCTGGCCGACGGCGGTCACTTGGCCCGCCGAAATGACCGAAGTCCTTCCGAAGCGGATGCCGCCCTTGCGCGGCGATCGCGAGACGATCGTGCTGGGGACTCTGAAGGGAAAAGACCCGTTGAAAATTGAACTTGACGTCGCGGGCGCCGCGGGGCCGGAGAAGACGGCGATTGACGGTTTCGCCGGGCGCTTCGGACGAGCGCAACACCTATCTGGCGCAGTTGGTCGAGCGCGCCGGCTGGACGGCGGCGTGACTTTGCCGCTGGTCGGGTCGGCGAGCCTTGAGGAGATCCGTACGGCGATGAGTTCCGGCGTGCACAACATCGACCGTCTGGCGCGGCAAGCGTTGGCGGGCGGAAACCTCGACGGGGCCGAAAAGCTGATTGGCGAGGCGTTGCGGCAAGACCCGAACGACAGCGAAGCGTTGGCGCTGAAGAGCGCGCTGGCGAAACGCAAGCAGGGCGGCGCAGCGGACCCCCGAGTGGCGGCGGCCGACGCGCCCAAGCCGAGTTCGTCGAAGGCGGCGCCGCAGGCCCCCGCTGCGGCGAACGCCGCGGGCGATTTGAACCTGGTTGGCCCTCCTGCGGCCGAGGAGCCGCCGGCGGGCGCGATGGCCGAAGGCTTCGCAGCACGAGCGCCGGGTTATCGCCCAATTGATCCAAGCGGAAGTTCAAAACACGCTGAACAAAGCCCGATCGCTGATGAGCACCGACCCCGATTTGGCGATGCAGCAACTAAGACTGACGTTGGAGAAGGTCCGCCAGACGGCGGAATTGGAGCCCGACGTGCGAGACCAGTTTGTCGACAGCTTGCAGTCGGCGCTGCGCGAGGCGTCGGTGCGCAAGGACGAGGTCGAGCAGATTCGACAACAGCGGCTGGAAAGCAGGGCTGCCGCCAGCGAACGCCTGCTGGCAGCCAAGAAGATGGAGCGGAACCAAATGACGGTGAAGGAATTGTTCGAGCGGTTCAACTCGCTACTGGCCGAACGAAATTACGCTGCCGCGGACGAGATCTCGAAGAGTGTGGAGAGGCAGATGCCCAACAATCCAACCACGATTGTGGCGCACACGGAAACGCCGATGGTGAGCAACTTTGAGAACTTCTGGCAGTTGCGTATCGCGCGACAGAAGGGCGTCGTCGACACCCTTTTCACAGTCGAGAAGTCGCACATCCCCTTCCCGGACGATCAGCCGATCATCTACCCCGATGCGGAGTGGTGGCAGCAGATGACCGTTCGCCGCAAGGACAAGTACAGTTCGATGGACCTCGCGAAGAAGGGGAGCGCGGAGAAGAGGATCGACGACGCCCTGAAATCGCCGACCGAGGTGGTGTTCGTTGAAGCTCCGCTGCAAGAGGTCATCGACTATCTGAAGGAGCGTCACAAGATCGAGATCAAGATCGACACCAAGGCGTTGCAGGACGTGGGCATCGGAACTGACACGCCCGTGACGGTCAACCTTAAGGGCATCAGCCTGCGTTCCGCATTGCGGCTGATGCTCAAGGAATTGAGCCTGACCTACCTCATCAAGGACGAAGTGTTGCAGATCACTACGCCGGAAGAGGCCGACAATCAGCTTTCGACCAAGGTATATCCGGTGGCCGACCTGGTGGTGCCGATTCCGCAGGGCGGAATGGGCGGCATGATGGGCGGCATGGGCGGCATGATGGGCGGCGGCATGGGCGGCGGCATGGGCGGCGGCATGATGGGCGGCGGAATGGGCGGCGGAATGATGGGCGGCGGTATGGGGGCGTTCAATTTGCCGCGCGATCTGCTCCCGAAGATTCCCCCGGGAGGATTCCAGGCCTTCGCAGTCAAGGACGACCTGAGTGTGCCCGCCAAGACCGCAACCAGCGATCATGCTCCGAGCCGAGCCGTTCCGGCCACGATCGGCAACGGCCCGGCGAAGATCGACAATCGGCCGGCGAAGATCAAAGTCGAGATCGAGGAGGGGGCCAAAGCGGAAGTCGTTTGGGACAAGTATTTCTCGCAGAACGATCCGCAACCGAAGGCTGTCCGCGCCGCCGTTCGCCGCTTGATGAACCAACGGAAGTTCGACCACGTCATTGCCCTGATCGGCGCGGCGTTGCGGCATCGCCAGAGCCAGCCGTGGATGTACGAGGGCCTTGCCTTGGCGACGGAGGCGGCCGGCCGGCCGAAGGCGGACGTCGAGCGCGCGATCATGTCGGCGGTCGAGTTTGTCGATACCACGACCGACCTGATGTTCATCGGGGCCTACCTTTCCCGGATGGGGCTGGACGAGCGGGCGTTAGAGGTCTACCGTCAGGCCGCCAGGCTCGATCCGTTCCGCCCCGAGCCCTATATGCTCGGCTTGCAGGCAGCTAGAAATACCGACAATCTCGAAGGATTGAAGTGGGCAAGTCTCGGCGTCCTCAGCCAGGCCTGGCCCAAGGAACATGCCGGCATTTGGGAGAAGGGCGCCGGAGTGGCCAAGGACGTGCTGGATCGATTGCACGCCGAAAAGCGAACCAAGGAGGCCGATGATTTCCTGGCGAAGATCAACGAGGCCGTCTCACGCGACTGCGTGGCTACTGTCATGTGGACGGGCGACGGCGAAATCGATCTGCTCGTCGAAGAGCCGACGGGCACGGTCTGCTCGCTGCGCAATCGGCGAACGACCGGGGGGGGCATCATGTTGCAAGACGCCATCCGTCAGACAGGGCACGACGCCTTCGGAGGCCATAGCGCCGTCTACGTCTGTCCCAAGGGGTTCGATGGCAAATACAAGCTGATGGTCCGTCGCGTGTGGGGCAACGTCACGGCGGGGAAAGTGAATGTGGCAGTCGTCACCCACGATCTCACTCCGCAAGCCGTCGCCGTTCAAAAGAGGATTCCGCTGGAGAAGGATCAGGCGGTAGTGGTGTTCACCCTGGAAAATGGCCGTCGCAAGGAGGCGCTTGTCGAACAGCAGGTGGCGAACGCCGTCGACACCCAGCTTGGCCTGAGCCGGCAGGTTCTCTCGCAGCAACTTGCCGCGTCGGCCGATCCTGATACGATGTCGACCTTGACTCAGTCGCGCGGCGGCAACGGCGGCGGCGGCAACGGCGGCGGCGTGCCGTTCTTCCCCGGCGGCGCCGTCGGCTACCAGCCGGTGATTATCTGGCTGCCGGAAGGGGCCAGCATGCAGATTACGGCGGTGATTTCGGCCGACCGCAGGTACGTTCGCATCACCCCCTACCCGTTCTTCTCGGGCGTATCGCAGGTCAATACGTTCAATACGACCAACGGTGCGGCAAGTTCGTTAGGAAGCGGCAACGGCGGCAATAGCGGCGGCAGCGGCATCGGCAGCAGCGGCGGCCTCGGCAACAGCGGCGGCGTCGGCAGCGGCATCGGCAGCGGCGGTCTCGGTCTTTGACGGATCGGTCTGCCATTACCAGTCGCAACGCGGCAACTAGCCCTATGAGGCGATCGGAACGAAGGCTTCCCGCCTGCCTCTACCGGGGCGGCCACACGGTAGCGCTCCAAGAACGAGGGCCTTTTCGCGATACCGCGATCGAGCGAAGATGGTTTGCCAACCGAACCGTGAGCGACCACCGATTGGCTGCGATTTGGGGCGGTCGAAACACTGGCAAACGCTCTGCATTTGCGGCCTTCTGCTCTTGGCGGTCGGGTTGGTCTTCGGACAGACCGTCCGGTTCGACTTCATCAATCTCGACGACAACGTCGGCGTCTACGAGAACCCACGGGTCACGCACGGGCTGACTTGGGACGCCGTCAAGTGGGCGTTTACCAATCGACTGAACTGCAACTGGGATCCGTTGACGTGGATTTCCCATACCGTCGACTGGCAGCTTTGGGGCCGGAACGCCGGCGGACACCATGCCACCAACGTGCTGCTGCACGCCGCCACAGTCGTTCTGCTCTTCCTCGTCTTGTGGCAGATGTCGGCCGCCGTGTGGCCGAGCGCCTTGGCGGCGGCGTTGTTCGCAATCCATCCGCTGCGAGCGGAGTCGGTGGTTTGGGTGACCGAGCGGAAAGACGTTCTCAGCGGACTGTTCTTCATGCTGATCCTCGCCGCCTACGTAAGCTATGCCCACCGCGGGTCCATCGTCCGCTATGTGGTTGTGATGGTTCTGTTTGCCATTGGGCTGCTGGCCAAGCCGGTGCTGGTCACGGCGCCGTTTGTGCTGCTGTTGCTGGACTACTGGCCGCTGGGACGGATGAACGGGAAGGCAAAGTCTGGATCTCTCGCCGCCGTGTGCCACTGCTTGGAACAAGCAGTGCCAGAGCAGCGAGTTGCGCCCGGCACTGCTTCTGCGAAGCAGTGGCACACTGTGCAGCCGAGTCCGGCGGACGAGCGGGCCGGAACGCCTCGCGGCCATGCCCGGCGTCGATCCTTCTGGTTCCTCGTCGCCGAGAAGGTTCCGCTGTTGGCTCTGGCGGCGGTTTGCTGCTGGGTGGTCATTTGGGCGGAACGGGTGAAGGATTATCCGGCCCGCGGCGCGTATTGGCGGATCGGCAATGCGTTGATTTCATACATCGTCTATCTGCGGCAGTTTTTCTGGCCGAGCGATTTGGCGCTGCTCTATCCGCGTCGCGGGCCCGACTTGCCGGTTTGGCAAGTTGTCGGAGCCGGTCTGATCGTGTTGGGCATCACGGCGGCGGCTCTTATCTGGCGGCGGAAGCATCCCTATCTGCTCGTCGGTTGGCTCTGGTATTTGGCGATGCTGCTGCCGATGGTCGGGCTGGTGCCGTTTGGAAACGAGGCCCCGTCCGATCGGTTCACGTATCTGCCGCAGATCGGCGTCGGCATCGCCCTGGCGTGGTGGGCGGCCGATTGGTGTTGGCGTCAGCCGTATCGCCGCCCGGTGTACGCTGTTTGTTCCGTGCTGGCGGTGCTGGTCTTGATGGGCTGCGCATCCGACCAGGTTTCGTATTGGCGTAACAGTGAAACGCTCTGGAGGCGGACGCTCGCTTGCACTTCGGACAACTACTGGGTCCACAACCTGCTGGGCAATGCGCTGGTCGCCGCCGGCCGCGACGCCGAAGCGGAATCGCAATTCAAGGAGGCAATTCGGATCAAGCCCGACTATTCTGAGGCTTATTACAGTCTCGGCGTCGCCGCAGCCAACCGCAATCGGCCGAATCAGGCGATGGCTTATTACGAGCAGGCGATTGCCGCCGATCGCAGCAACGCCCTGGCCCACAACAATCTCGCATACGCCTTGCTGCTTGACGGCGACTACTACGAAGCCCTGAATCATCTTGATGAAGCATTGAAGTTCTCACCGGAGTTGGCGACCGCCCATTATAATCGCGGGCTTGCGCTGCATGCTCTGGGGCATATCAACGCCGCAATCGCCGAGTACAGGGCGGCGCTGAAAATCCAGCCGGAGTACGCCGAAGCCTATTACAATCTCGGCATCATTTATGCCGCCCGCGGTCAGCGCGACGACGCCGAGGCGTGTTTTCGGGCGGCCCTGAAAATCAAGCCTGAGTTTCCAGAGGTTCGCAGGAGTCTCGATGCGCTTTCCACGCGACGCGGTCAGTAGTCGGGGTTGTTCGCATCAATAACGGCGCAGATAGCCGGGAGTCAACGACTCCCGGAATGCGCGTAGGTTTGCCGCTGCCCTCCGGGAGCCGTTGGCTCCCGGCAATTTTTTGCGTTGCGTTTTGTCTGCTGTGGCGTCAACGCTACGTCTGCGGCGATCGGACGACGCCGGGTAGAATGTCGAGATCGAGCGGCTCGACGAGCCCGGCCTTCCAGCGTTCGATGGCCAGGGCGCCCATGACGGCGTTGTCGGTGCACAGTCGCAGGGGCGCGACGTGCAATTCAATTCGCCGCCGTTTGCACTCTTCATCGAGTCGCTGGCGGAAGCGTGCGTTGGCAGCCACGCCGCCGCCGACGCATAGGGTTCGCAACCCGGTTCGATGCAGCGCGGCCAGGGCCTTGCCCAGCAGACAATCGACCGCCGCCTCCTGAAAGCTGGCGGCCAGATCGGCAACGAGAGACGAGGGGATCTCGCGGAACGGCTGCGGAGATTTGGGTTTCGAGCTCCTCTCCCCTTCGCCGGGCTTTCCCTCAATCGCATACCGCACGGCGGTTTTCAATCCGCTGAAGCTGAAGTCCAGCCGCTCGTCGTGCAGGAATGCGCGAGGGAACGCGAAGGCGCGGGGATTGCCCCCCTCGGCGGCGCGTTGGATCGACGGCCCGCCCGGATAGGGCAGGCCGAGCATGGCGGCCACCTTGTCGAATGCTTCGCCGGCGGCGTCGTCGATGGTTCCGCCCAAGAACTCGAAATCGAGCGGCCCGCGACAACGATACAGGCTGGTGTGGCCGCCGCTGACGATCAGGCCGATGCAGGGAAAGACGTCTCGCTCGGCCGCCAGCCGGCAGGCGTAGACGTGGGCCTGGAGATGATTGACGGCCACCAGCGGGATTTGCCGGGCGACGCAGATTGTCTTCGCCGCCACGAGGCCCACCAGCAGCGAGCCGGCCAGGCCGGGCGTGTTGGCCACGGCCACGACGTCGATGTCGGCCAGCGTCAGGCCCGCCCGACGCAACGCCTCGTCGATGACTGGCAGAATGCGTTCGAGGTGCGCCGGGAGGCAATCTCCGGCACGACCCCGCCGAAGCGACGGTGCAATTCGTCCTGAGAGGCCACCACGGAAGACAGCACTTCCAGCCGATCGGTCACCACGGCGGCCGCAGTTTCGTCACAGGTTGTTTCGAGGGCGAGAAGGTGCATGGAGGAATTGCCGGACGATTGGACTCGGTTTTAGCGGTGCGAGAATATTATACCTGAAGTCTCGCAGATTGCAGCTAGACGTAGGTTATGCGCTTGCCCAAACTTCCATTTATCGGTATCGACAAGGTGGACACTTTAGAAAACAAGACTTGGCTCGATGCCCAAAGTTTAAGCAGCAAGCGGCCAGCGCAAAAATCGTGCATGCCCGCCTAATTCGTAGGCACGACGCAAGCATTGATGTAACTGCTTGCAATCAAACGACATCCAATTTCCCCTTGACTCGATTCTGATGATTTCCTCGATGCGTCGCCACGACGGTGACGCGGCACAGCGCAATAACGACCTGTCACGAGGAGTAAGGGATGATCGTCAGCGAAAAGGAAGCGGATGTCAAGCGGATCGCCGACCAGTTGTTCGCCGAAGGGCCCGATTGGGTCACCTTCTATCGCGAGGTTCTCGGGCCGCGCGGCATTGTCCGCCACACATTTCCCACCCGCGAGATGTTTGCAGCTTTCAAGCAGACCGAGAGTTACCAGGAGATTCTGCGTATGCTCGCCACGCTGCGCGACCTGGGACCAACGGCATTGGAGACGGCCGAGCCCACCCGGGTGATCACGGTTCGGCTGCCAAAGAGTCTGCACGACTCGCTCAAGGATGAGGCTTACGAACACCGTACGAGCATGAACAAGCTCTGCATCGCGAAGCTCCTCCAGTTCATTGACGGCCAGCAGGCGCCCGCCGAGGAATGACCGGGCGGAAAGGGGTTCGGAGCGGACCTATAAGCCGGGTTTTGTACCCCGCCGGTTACGACGGGGTGACGGCCATTTCTCTAGGAAGCCGATTGCTCGACTCCTCCAGCAGTCTACCCGGAAGTCGGCGGGCCGGACCAGCCCACGGGCTCGGGCGGACGAACAAGTCGCCGGCCGAACCTCTCCTTCCTGCTTGACCTTGCTCCTGGCGGGGTTTGCCTAGCCAAGCCGGTCGCCCGGCCTGCTGGTGAGCTCTTGCCTCACCGTTTCACCCTTACCGCGCGGCGGCCATCCGGGGGTATGCCCCGAAGGCGAACTTCCGCGCGGCGGTCTGCTTTCTGTTGCACTTTCCCTGGCCTCACGGCCGGTGGGTGTTGCCCATCGCCATGTCCTGCGGAGCCCGGACTTTCCTCCCGTCGATGCCGCCCGCCGGGCCGATGTGGCGGCCCGCGGCAAATCGACCGGCGGCCATCCGGTCCACTCCGAACCATCCCTAACCATATAGCGAACAACCTCCGGGTGGAAGTGGCGACACGACCGGACTTGGCCTGGTGCCGCGTCAGGCAACCCCTGCTTGCAGGCCGGACCTCCCCCTTCGGGGTGTTTGCGGCCAACCGAAAAAACCCGGCGCCGGCGCGTTCTTCTCCGGTTGTGACCTATATATCTCTAGTTGAAAAAATGCTGCGGACGAATTGTATCGTCCGCGATCCCTTGGGTCCTGTTGAACAAGAAGGAAGAGGTGGAACATGAAGGTCGTTTCTCTTGCCGTGGCTCTGACACTCGCGGTGTATCTGTCCGCCATGGCTGCCAACAATTCGGCGAACTCGTCGAACAATGCAAACACGTCCAGCAATGCCAATATGTCGGGCAATGCCAACACGTCGAACGGCACGAGCACATCGAACAATACCAACACGTCGGGCAACACCAACACGTCGGGCAATACCAACACGTCGAACAATACCAATACGTCGGGCAATACCAACACGTCGAACAATACCAACACGTCGGGCAACACCAACACGTCGAACAATACCAACACGTCGGGCAATACCAACACGTCGGGCAATACCAACACGTCGGGCAACACCAACACGTGGAACAACACCAACGCGTCTGGCAAGGCCAACGCCTCGAACAACACGTCAAACAACGCGAACACGTGGAACGGCACGAACACGTCAAACAACGCCAATGCGTGGAACAAGAACCATGCAAACACGTGGAACAACACGAACGCGTCGACGCAGGAGCTGCTGAAAGTCTCTTCCAACGGATTCGCCGCGATTCGGGCGATCCGCGCCGCGAGAGTCGCCATTTTCAACGGCCAGCCGAACGTCGCAACGACGATGCTGAGCAAGGCAAGCGTCGATCTGAACGCCGCCGCCAAGGACGCACCGATGTTTGTCGCAACCGCCGAAGCCACCATGAACGGAAAGGTGGTCGCCGAGGAGGTCGAGGCAGGAAAGGTGAATTGGATTCCCATCGACGGTCAAGTTTCGCTGGCCGACACCTTCGTCGTCTCGAAGGAGAGAAGCCAACATATCAAGAACGCCAACAACTACTTCAAGAATGGCCAAAGCAAGCAAGCAATTGAAGAGCTTCGACTCGCCGCCATCAATGTGACGTGCACCCGCGTCCTGATGCCGCTGACGACCACGACCAACTGGGTCGCGCAGGCAACCAGGCTGATTGGCGAGCAGAAATTCTACGAAGCCAACCTAGCGTTGAAAGCCGCCGAAGACGGACTGGTCGTCAACTCGGCGAGCTTGGTCGAGATGCCTCAGGTCAAGACCGAGAAAGTGCCGCAAACCAATTAGCGCGTTTTTCGCTGCCCTCCGGGTCGATAGATTGGCCCGGCTGCGGCAATAGTACACGCCGATAACGTCGATGGCGGGGGTCGCGTACGCCGACCCCCGCCATTTTCATTGCGGCCGCGGAATCCTAAGCCGCGGATGCGAAATAGGTTAGGACAAGTAGCGGCGACTGGATTTGAACCAGTGACACGCGGCTTATGAAGCCGCTGCTCTAACCGGGCTGAGCTACGCCGCCGTGGGCCTTCTGCCCGAGACCTTGCGTAAGTGTAACCCATCTGCGGCAACTCGCAAGCCCTGCAAACCACCAAGCCGGGCCCGCCGGTCGGCCCATCCGGCAGAAGCGCACGCAAGGCGGATCCTGCCGCGGCTTGATGGGCTTGTTTGCCTTCCGCCCGCGAAATATGCTATCTGTCATGGTTTACGCCTTCATCGCAGACTGGTTCAGAACTGAACGCCGGCGTCAGGCATCGACGGTGTTTTCGACCCGGCCCAAGCGAGAACCGAAGTCGCAAAAAATCAGCAGATTTGCGCCTGTAGCTCAGGGGATAGAGCAACGGTTTCCTAAACCGTAGGTCGCAGGTTCGAATCCTGCCAGGCGTACTGCCGTGCTCCGACGTCAAGAACGAGCAACCGAGAGGCATCATCATGTCGACTGTCATCGAGCAAGAAAACGAGGCAGTGACCCCTGACGCGGCATCTTGCCCGCCACCCGCCCTGATTCTTGTTGTCGAGGACGACGATGCCCTGCTGAAATTGATCGAAAGGTGTTTGGCGGCGCACGGCCACCGCACGCTGGGGGTATCGAGCGGCACGGCGGCCCTGGCTTGGTTGGAGCATCATACTCCCGAACTGATGCTCCTGGACTACAGTCTGCCCGATATGCACGGCGAGCAACTGCTGCATCGGATCGAAGCCCGCGGAAAGTCGGTGCCGTTCGTGGTCGCCACCGGGCACGGCAGCGAGAGTGTAGCCGTCGAGATGATGAAGCACGGGGCCTACGATTACGTCATCAAGGGCACCACCTTTATGCTGCTGTTGCCCGCAGTGGTCGATCGGGCCTTGGAGAGGGTGAGACAGGCCGAACGTCTGGCCGAGACCGAGGAAGAACTGCGCCAGGCGCAAGAGGAATTGGAACGCCGCGTCGAGCAACGCACGGCGGAATTGGCCGAGGTCAATCGTCGGCTGCGGATCGAGATCGACGAACGCAAGCGTGCCGAGGATCGAGCGCAGCAGCACCTGGCCGAACTGGCCCACGTGGCCAGGCTCAGCACCCTCGGCGAAATGATGGCGGAACTGGCCCACGAATTGAACCAGCCGCTGAGCGCCATTTGCAGTCACGCCCAAGCCTGCCAGCGGTTGCTGGCTTCCGGCGACAGGGACTACGCCGAAGATCTGGCGGCCTCGCTCAACCAGGTGAACGAACAAGGCACTCGGGCCGCCGAGATTATCCGCCACGTGCGGCGCTTCGTGGTCAAGGCCAAGCCGTCGGAGGCCGTTGTCGACGTGAACGCGATGATCCGCGACGTGGCGGAGTTGACGAGCATCGATGCTCGCATGGCCGCAGCCGAAACGGTTCTCGAACTGACCGAGCCGCTGCCCACGGTCGTCGGCGACCGCATCCAACTCGAACAGGTGCTCGTCAACCTGATGCGCAACGGCTTCGAGGCATTGCGAGAATCGGATCGCCTGCCCCGCCGGCTGACTGTCCGCACGGCGCTGGACGGCGCGAATACTATCGTCGTTGCCGTACGCGACAACGGCCTGGGGATCGCATCCGACGTGTTCGATCGCATCTTTGAGCGATTTTTCACCACAAAGACCGGCGGAATGGGAATGGGCTTGTCGGTCAGCCAGTCGATCATCAGGAGCCATGGCGGGACGTTGTTGGCCGCTGCAAATCCCGGTGGCGGCGCCGTGTTCCATTTCACTTTGCCGATCCAAACGGGAGAGCACAACCGTGGAGACTGATCCTACCGTTTTCATCGTCGATGACGATCCGGCCGTTCGGCAGGCATTGATGACGCTGGTGCGGTCGATGCGTCTGCGGGCCGAAAGCTACGAATCGGCGCAACAGTTCCTCGATGCCTTCGATGCGGATCGGCCAGGCTGCATGCTGCTCGACGTACGGATGCCGGGCATCAGCGGCCTGGGGCTGCTCGAACAATTCAACCGCGAGGAAATCCCCCTGCCGACCATCGTCATGTCGGCCTACGGCGACGTCCCGATGGTGGTCCGGGCGATGAAGGCCGGGGCACTCAATTTCCTGGAAAAACCCTGCCGCGACCAGCAACTCTGGGAGGCCATCCAAGAGGCCATCAAGTGGGACGCGGACCATCGGGAACGCATGGCTCTCCGCGCCCAGGTGCGCCATCGTCTGCAACAGCTTACACGCGGCGAACACGACGTCCTCGCCTTGCTGATCGACGGCAAGCCGAATCGAACCATCGCCACCGAGTTGAACCTCAGCGTGCGGACCATCGAGGTCCGCCGGGCCAAGATCATGGACAAAATGAAGGCCGATTCACTTGCGGAGCTCATCCGGCTGACCCTTTCGGCCGATCCCCACTGCGGAAAAAGGCCCACCGAGGCGACGAATCTCTAAGGCGGGTGGCGGAGAGTGGACATCGGCTGTGCCTCGCGGTGACGCTCGGCGAGGCCGCCGCTGGCGTGAGGCCCTGTTTCCGTGGTAAAATACGGTGCTATGCTTTCCAGGAGGGTAAAATAGGCGCATTTGCCGTGCGCCAGCCGCTCTCCACGCCCACTACCCCCTGCCGCATGCCCACACCACTCGTTTCCGACCTACGAAAGACACTTGGCCGCGAGAACGTGCTCTCCGCGCCGTCGGAGTTGGCCGTATACGATTGTGACGCCTTCACGATCGAGCGTCACCGACCCGAGGCCGTCGTCTTTCCGCTATCCGCCCAGCAGGTGGCCGAAGCGGTGAAGCTTTGTGGGCGGCATGGCGCGTCGGTGGTCGCTCGCGGCGCGGGAACCAGCTTGGCCGGAGGCTGCTTGCCGGTGGGAACCGGTGGGGCAGACATTCCTGTCTGCCGACCAGGAGATACCGTGGCAGACAAGAATGTCTGCCCCACCGATCATCACGGCGGCGCCGTGATCGTCATGCTGACGCGAATGAACCGGATCCTTGAGATCGACCTCCGCAACCGCATGGCGGTAGTCGAGGCCGGCGTGGCCAACCTTCGGCTGACCGGTGCATTGGCCGGCACCGGCTATCACTTCGCTCCCGACCCTTCCAGCCAAGGCGCCAGCACCATCGGCGGCAACGTGGCCACCAACGCCGGCGGCCCCCACACGCTGAAGTACGGCGTAACGGTCAATCACGTTCTCGGCATCGAGGTCGTGTTGGCCGACGGTTCGATCCTTCAACTCGGGCCCGTCGCCGACTCGCCGGGCCTCGATCTGATTGGCGTGTTGGTCGGCAGTGAAGGCACACTTGGCATTGTGACGAAGATCTGGGTCCGTCTGACGCCGAACGCACAAGATTATCGTGCCATGCGGGCGACGTTCAACACGTTGGACGATGCCGGCAACGCCGTCGGTCAGATCATCGCCGCAGGTATCGTTCCCGCGGCGATGGAACTGATGGACCAGGGCATTTTGGCGGCCGTCGAAGAGGCGTACCACTTCGGTTTCCCGCCCGATGCCGGCGCCGTGCTGGTGATCGAAGTTGACGGGCTATCGGTCGGGTTGGATAAGCAAGTAGAGCAGATCATCGAGTTCTGCAAGCGGTTTGGTGCCCGCGAGGTCTTGCAGGCCGCCTCGGCCGACGAGCGCGTGATGCTGTGGAAATGCCGCAAAATGGCCGTCGGCGCCACCGGCCGCTTGAGCCCGAGCTACACGATCCAAGATGGCGTGGTGCCGCGAACCAAGCTGCCGCACATCATTCGCCGCACGGCGGAAATCTCCAAGAAACATAACATTCGCATCGTCAACGTCGCCCACGCCGGCGACGGCAACGTGCATCCGATTCTGCTCTTTGACGAGAGCAACCGCAAGCAGGTCGAGCGAGCGATTGCCGCGGGACGCGAAATCTTGCAGGAGTGCATCGCCGCGGGCGGCAGCATCACGGCCGAGCACGGCATCGGCGTCGAAAAGCTCCCGCTGATGAGCCGCCTTTTCGCCCCCGCCGATCTGGAGGCGATGCGCCGCGTCCGCCAAGCGTTCGATCCGGCAGGACGGCTCAATCCGGGAAAGTTGATTCCGGCGGGATGAGTGATGAATGATGAGTGATGAATGATGAGTGATGAAAGTTAGGAGCCGCTTGCGGCTTCGCAAAGCAATAGTGAAACCGATGCCCCTCAGCAACCTCCCCGAAACGCCGCAAACCCCAGCCGATACGGCTGCCGTGGCGGAGGCGGTGCGCGACGCGAGCGCCAAGGGGCTGGCCGTGTATACAATCGGCGGCGGCACGATAGGGGGACGGAGGTGGTTGTCGTCGAACGTTTCAGAGAACCGAGGTGAAAAAGGGGACAGTCCCCATTTGCCAGGACGGCCCGAAGGGTGCTTCGCACAAATTGGGACTGTGCCCTTTTTCACCCTTCCCGGCATCGCGCTTTCGACGGCCAGCCTAAATCACCTGATCGACTACCCCGCCGACGACATGACCGTCACCGTCGAAGCCGGTATGACGATCAGCGAGTTGAGCCGGCTCTTGGCCGAGAAGCGCCAATGGCTGCCGGTCGATGTTCCGTTTCCCGACCGTGCGACCATCGGCGGGGCGATCGCCACCGACGCCGCGGGGCCGCGGCGCTTCGCCTACGGCACGATGCGCGACTATCTGCTCGGCTTCACGGCGGTTGACGGCACCGGAATGGTCTTCTCCGGCGGCGGCCGAGTCGTGAAAAATGCCGCCGGCTACAATATGTGTCGCTTGATGGCCGGCTCGCGCGGCACGCTGGGCATCATCACCCAGGCCACGCTCATGGTGCGACCGCTGCCCGAGGCCTTCGCGCTGCTGGCGTGCGAGGTCGCCGATTTCGCTCTGGCCGAAAAGCTGCTGGCCAATCTCGTTCGCCTGCCAGTGCGTCCCGTGGCAATCGAGCTTACGGCCGGGCGTCAGCGCGAAGGCAATTCGCTCTTTGGGCCGCCGGCCGATGGCAACGTCGCCCGGCTTTGCGTCGGTTTCGAGGGATCGAGCGTGGAAGTGGAATGGATGCTCGCCAAACTCAACGAGGACTGGACCAAACTCGCAACGGCATCATCACCGCAATCGTTCAACGGCCGCGACGATACGCCGTGGCGCTGGATGGCCGAATTCCCGGCGGACGAAACCATCAACGTACTTCCCGGCAAAATGGTAGAGACGGTTGCCGAACTATTGAAGAACTCGCCGGATTGCGCGATTCAAGCTCACGCCGGCAACGGTATAATTCGCATTTCACGAACAAATGAAAATGATCGTTTAGCCGCCGCGTCCACGCGGCGAGAGGCCGACGAGGAAGCCCCGGTCTCTCCGGAAATCCGCGTAATGCAAGCGATCAAGGAGCGCTTCGACCCCAAGAACATCTTGAACCCCGGACTGCTCGCAGCAATGTGGCAGACGGGAATGTCTGCCCCACCGTACACACTATTGCACCGCTTCGCTTGAAACAGTTATCGCATGAACCCCGACGATTTCAACAATACGCTCGAATCGAATGCCGCCAACCCTGCCGCGGGAATCGATCACGATCTGTTCTTGCGATGCGTTCACTGCGGGCTGTGCACGTCGAGTTGCCCGACGTTCACCGAATTTGGCGACGAGAACGACGGCCCGCGCGGCCGCATCCAACTGATGCGAATGGTGGCCGACGGCCGCAGCGGGCTCACCGATCGCATGCGGCGGCATCTCGACGTCTGTCTCGATTGCCGGGCGTGCGAAACGGCTTGCCCCTCGGGCGTGGAATACGGCCGCTTGATCGAGCCGTTCCGCCTGGCCGTCAAGCAAGCCGATCAGCAACCGGAGCAGAAATTCGATTGGTTCCGCGAGATCATCCTCTTCCAACTCTTCCCCTATGCCGATCGGATGCGGCGGCTGCTGGGCCCGGTGCGGATGGCACAGCGAATCGGGCTTTTCGGACTGGCCGAGCGGATGGGCATGTTGAAGCTGATTCCCGGCCGGCTGGGACGAATGGTTCCGCTGTTGCCGCCGCCGGCCAAGCCGGGGCCGAAGCTGCCGCGTTTCCTGCCGGCGGCGGGCCGAAAACGCGCCCGCGTGGCGTTTTTCGTGGGCTGCGTGGCCGACGCGATGTTTCGCCCGACGCATTGGGCCACGCTGCACGTCTTGCAGCAGAACGGCTGCGACGTCTTCATTCCGCCCGAGCAAGGCTGCTGCGGGGCGATCCATTTTCACGCCGGCGACAGCCGCGGCGCCCGGCGAATGGCCGACGCCAACCTGGTCGCCTTCGAACTCGACCGCTACGACGCGATCGTGGTGAATCACGCCGGTTGCGGCGCGATGATGAAGGAGTACGGCTTGCACTGGCACGACGGCCTCCAGCCGCACCGCGAGAAATTCGCGTCGAAGGTGAAGGACATCAACGAGTTTCTCGACGAGCTGGGGGCGATTCCCCCAACCGGCCGCATCGAGGCGGTGGCCACCTACCACGACGCCTGCCACCTCGCCCACGCCCAGAGCATCACCGCCGCCCCGCGCCGGCTCTTGGCGTCGATTCCCGGCCTCGAGCTGCGCGACCTGCCGGAAAGCGCCATCTGTTGCGGCTCGGCCGGCACGTACAATCTGAACGAGGCCGACATGTCCGATCGCCTCGCGCGGCGGAAGATCGACAACATCTTAAGCACCGGCGCCCAGATTGTCTTGGCCAGCAACGCCGGCTGCCTGCTGCAAATCCAGCGCGAAGTCCGCCAACGCAAGCTGCCGCTGTTGGTCATGCACCCGATGGACTTGCTCGATCTGAGCTACCGGGAGCAGCAGCCAGTCCTTGCCTGAGTTCAAGGCACGCCCGTTTACTTCAAGACTGACGCGGCGTATAATAAGGGAGTTTCGCGGCTCTACTCGAATCGAGGAGTTCATCGATGTCATACCCTTTCCCGCCGATACTCGACCAATTGGTTCGGGAAGAACTGGCTACCGGCGTCTACCGTTCGGAAGACGAGGTGTTGGTTGAAGCGATGCAGGCCCTTCGCGACCGGGACGAGGCCATCGCTGGCATCCAGGAGGGACTTTCCGATCTGGAGGCAGGGCGAGTGAGTCCTCTTCGTGACGTGGATGCGGAATTGCGTGCCAGACACAACATCGCCCGCAACGCATGACGTATAAGGTTGTTCTCACTGACCGCGCTGTCAGAGACCTGGACGAGGCATACCGCTGGTGTGCGGAGCGGGCTCCGAAGACCGCCGTCGGCTGGTACAACGGTTTTCTCGCTGCCCTCGATCGTCTGTCCAATAATCCCGAGCGCTGTCCGGTAGCGGCCGAGACGCGGAAATTATCGAGATCCGTCAGCTTCTCTACGGGCGGCGGCGGAGCTATCGAGCGTTGTTCCTCATACGCCAGCAGGTTGTGGTCGTCCTGCACATTCGCCACACCGCCCGGCGCGAAGCCAGTCCAGAGGATATCCTCCCGCCGGAGAGTCTACAATAGGGGCCAAGTCAAAGCCGCAGATCGGCGACGGGAGTCGCCTCCTACAGTTGTCTTCCGTGTCTTCACTTTCCCGATGCCTTATAATGCGTGCGGAAAGGAGCCAGTCAATGAAAGCCATCGTAGACAAAGCCACGTGCATCGGCTGCGGCCTGTGTGTCGACGCTTGCCCCGAGGTGTTTGAAATGAAAGACGACAAGGCCGAGGCCAAAGTGAACCCCGTTCCTGCGGCGGCCGAAGATGCCTGTCGCGACGCGGCCAGTCAGTGTCCGGTCGAGGCGATCAAGATCGAAGCTGGTTGAACGCCGGCATCCGGCCAAGCCGTAGAAGCGGCGTCCCGTCGCTTGATGACAACGCACGGATCATGAGCCGCCCAAAACAACACGGCGAGACGCCGCCTCTACTGGACCGTGACCGCGGCGTGGACGAAGGTCTCAGCCCATCTTCGTGAACATCTCGCGGATCATCATGATCGCGGCCGGTCCGACGAGAATCACGAAAATGCCCGGAAAGATGAACAGCACCAGCGGGAAGATCAGCTTCACGGCGGTTTTCGACGCTTTTTCTTCGGCGAGCTGGCGCCGTCGGATGCGCATCGAATCGCTTTGCGTGCGAAGCGCCTGGGCGACGCTGGAGCCGAACTTGTCGGCCTGAATCAACACGGCCGCCAGCGCCCGCAGGTCGGCCACTCCGGTGCGTGCACCCAGGTCATGCAGCACTTCGGCGCGAGGCCGTCCCATCTGCAACTGGAAATTGGATAAGGCAAACTCTTCGGCCAAAAGGCGGTAGGTGCTCTTCATTTCGTCGGCGACTTTGCGCATCGCCTGGTCGAGCCCCAAGCCGGCCTCCACGCAGACGACCATAAGGTCCAGTGCGTCGGGCAGAGCGAGAAAGATCGCTTCCTTGCGGCGGCTGCCGAGATAGCCGACGACGATTTCAGGCAGGTAGAAGAGCAATCCGGCAATGCCGGCCGACCACACGAGCGAATTCTGATTGATGCCCCGCAGCGACGTGATGATGCCGCCACCGAAGAACAACCCCACGACAAGTCCGGCGAACTTCAAGCCGAGAAAGACGCTGCCGGCCGCTTCGCTGCGGAATCCGGCAGTGGAGAGTTTGTCTTTCAGTTTGCCGGCTTCCGCCGCGTTTTTTGGTTGCAGCGGCTTGGCGAACGAGGGGGACGCCTTCTCCAGGACGCGCGTCAAGGCGTCGGATTTCTTCATGGCGCTTTCGACCGTCGTGCTGCGGCGTTTGCGCGGATCGGCCAATTCCTCGAGCCGCTCCATGGCGCGCGGCTTCCCGGTCGTCATGAGGTCCAGCCCCCACCAGGCCAGCGCGGCAAAAGTGCCGAACAGCGCCAGCGGCAAGAGGCCCTCGAAACTGTTCAGACTCTCTGCAATCATCGCTTCTTTGCTCCGACGCGACTGCCGGCCGCGGTTTCTAAACTTTGATGTTGACAATTTTGCGAATCATCAGCGCTCCGAGCACCTGCATGAAGGCTGCGACGCCGAGCATTTGCTTGCCCACCGGATCCTTGAACAAGACCATGATGTAATCGGGATTGAGTTTGTAGACGGCCACCAGCAGCACGAACGGCAGGATCAGCAGCACGAGCCCCGACAGGCGGCCTTCGCCGGTCAGCGCTTGAATCTGTCCCCATATTCGGAAGCGATCGCGGATCAACTCGCCGATCTTATCGAGGATTTCGGCCAGGTCGCCGCCGGTTTGACGCTGCAGGACCAACGCCGTCACGAAGAACTTGAGGTCGAGATTGGGAATGCGCTCGGTCATGCTGCGGAGGCTTTCGTCCAGCGAGATTCCCAAGTTCTGCTCCTCGAACACGCGGCCGAACTCTCTGCCGATCGGCGCCGGCATCTCGGTCGACACCATGTTGAAGCCGAACGCCAGGCTCTGTCCCGATCGGAGCGTCCGTGCGATCATCTCCAACGCATCGGGCAATTGCCCGGCGAACGCCTTTAGCCGGCGTTTTCGACGGACCGACAACCAACAGAGCGGTACCGCGCCCATCATCAGGCCCACTAGCGGGATCATCGCCGGGTGAATGGAGAGCACGACGGCGGCCAGCAGCCCCGCTACGCCCATCACGCCCGAAATCACGGCGAATTTGGCGATGGTGAGGCTCGTGTCGGCCTGCTCGAACAGCAGGGAGATGTTGCCGAACCGTTCCAAAAACACCTGCACCACGTCGGGCTTGTCGTTCAACGGCTGCGTGAGGATGCTGGCCTCCTTCGCCGCGGCGCCTTTGCCGGCGGAAGCGTTCAGGCCAGTCAACAGGTCGAGGCGGTCCTCGATCTTGCTGACCGGCTTGTTGCGCAACAGGAGCGCAGCGCCGCCGACCATCGCGGCCACTCCGACAAACGCCGCCACTGCGATTAGCAACACGTTCAACGTTTAGTCCTCCAGCATGACCCGCTCGCGGAAGGCGCTCGACGGCAAGCGCACGCCCGCCTGTTCGAGCCGCCCCATGAACGCCGGCCGTATGCCCGTCGCCACGAACTTGCCGTAGGCGCGGCCGTTCTCATCGACGCCGTCCTTGTCGTATCGGTAGACGTCCTGCATCACGACCGTGTCCTGCTCCATGCCTACCACCTCGGTGATCGCGGTGACCTTTCGCGCGCCGCCCTGAAGCCGGCTTGCCTGGATCACGAGGTCGATGGCGCTGGCGATTTGCGTGCGCATGGCCTTCAGCGGCAATTCAAAGCCCGCCATCATGATCATGGTCTCGAGCCGGCTCAGCGCGTCGCGGGGGGAGTTTGCATGCAACGTGGTCATCGAACCTTCGTGGCCGGTGTTCATGGCCTGGAGCATGTCGAGCGCCTCGGCGCCGCGGCACTCGCCGATGATGATGCGTTCCGGCCGCATGCGCAAGGCGTTCTTCACCAGGTCGGTGGCCGTGATGGCGCCCTTGCCTTCGATGTTGGGCGGCCGGGTCTCCAGTCGCACCACGTGGTCCTGCTGCAATTGCAGTTCCGCCGCGTCTTCAATCGTGACGATGCGGTCGGTGTTCGGGATGAAACTCGAAAGCGTGTTCAAAAGCGTCGTCTTGCCCGAGCCGGTGCCGCCGGAAATCAGGATGTTCAGCCGCGCCTTGATCGCCCCCTCCATCAACATCACCATCTCAGGGGTGAATGCCTTGAAGTTCAGAAGATCTTCCAACTTCAAGGGGTTCGCGCCGAAGCGGCGAATCGAGACGCATGCCCCGTCCAGCGCCAGCGGCGGAATGATCGCGTTGAAACGCGAGCCGTCGATCATGCGGGCATCGACCATCGGGCAGGTCTCGTCCACCCGTCGGCCGACGCGCGAAATGATGCGGTCGATAATCTGCATCAGGTGATTGTTGTCGCGGAAAACGACGTTCGTCTTCTCCATCTTTCCGCGGCGCTCGCAGTAGATGTTCTTCGGGCCGTTGATGAGAATATCGCTGATCGTCGGGTCTTTCAGCAGCATCTCCAGCGGGCCGAGGCCGAACGTCTCGTCGAGCACCTCGCTCACCAATCGCTCGCGCTCGTTGCGATTCAGCAGCGTGTCTTCGGTATCACAGAGGTGCTCGACCACCAGCCGAATCTCGCGGCGGAGGGTGTCGCCTTCCAACTCGCCTACCCGCGACAAATCGAGCTTGTCGACGAGCTTGGCGTGGATGCGCTGCTTCAGCTCCTCGAAGTTGCTCTCCTTCGGATCGGCAGACCGTATCGGCATCGTCAGTTTTGGCATGGCGAAATGATCCGTCTTTGGCGTGTGCAAGTAGCCGGGGGCCAACGGCCCGCGGAATCTGTACAACTCCCGTGGCGTGTAATAGCCGGCAGTCAACGACTCCCGGAATGTGCCTGATCCCGTGACTGCTCTCCGGGAGCCGTTGGCTCCCGGCTATTCTCCTGCAACGTTGCTCCGCGGAGAATCGACAAAACCGCACAATAATCCTATCAACAATAGCTTACGGCTGCCCGCCGTCATGCGGCTTTGCAACGCCGGAATGTGGAAGAGACGACCGGCCGATTGTAGGAGTTGCGCCGGATTTCCGGGCATCGTCCTACTCGCCGGTCGAGTTGCACGATCCGGCGTGGGAATGGTAGAATGGCCAAGTGCCGGCGACACCAGTCGTTTGGCAAGGTGTGGAGAGAGTCCCTGTGGCTTCCCTGCCGTTGACATCCGCCGATTTCTCCTCGCTGGTACAGCAGGTTGTATACATTGCACGTCCCCTAAAGATCATCCTCTTCGGCTCCGCCGCTCGCGGCGAGGCGGGACCAGAAAGTGATGTTGACCTGTTGGTGGTTATGCCCGACGGAACGCATCGTCGCCATGCAGCCCAACGGCTCTACAGAGGCATCCGGCATGTCGGCATCCCGTTTGACTTGCTGGTGGCGACGCCATCGGATCTGGAAAAGCATCGGGAAAACAACGGCCTGATCTACCCCGTGATTCTTAGGGAAGGGATCGAAGTATATGCCGCCGACTGATATTCCAAAACTCTGGTGAGCAGCCGCTATCCCGGCGAGGCCGAGGACGTAACAGCGGAAGAACTGGCTACGGCCGTCGACATTGCCGAACGAGTCCTCGCATGGGCCTCAGAGATCGTGCCCCGCTGATCCTCGCTCGCCCGCTGGACAATGCCTTCTGCCGACTCGACGCCGCCGAGCACAGATTAGCCCGAATTATTCGTGACTTCTGTAATTCTTGAACCTCCTGGAGCGTCTAAGTTGTTGAACAAAAGCAACTTGTCCGCTCCAAGGAGGCCCAAGAATGAATCAACAGTCTGATTGGCAGGTGTCGTTCAGTTTCTTCGATCATAAGCCTGTCGTTGTCGAACCGCAACAGGCACAACTGACCAGTGACGCCGGGCTGCTGCCGATCCGGCAGTTGGACGAGCAACTCGGCCTGACCGCCGAGTTCGCGGCCGCCCTCGATGATCCCCGCAACCCGGACATCAGCATCCATTCGTTTCTGCAAATGGTCCGCATGCGGGTTTATGGCATCCTGGCCGACTACCCCGACCAGAACGACCACGACGTGCTCCGCCACGATCCCCTCTTCAAGCTTCTCGCCGGCCGTTCGCCCGAAGGCCGGGAACTGGCCAGCCAGCCCACCTTGTCCCGGTTCGAGAACGCCGTCAGCGTCCGTTCGCTGCGGAGATTGGAGGATGTCTTCATCGACCAATTCATCGCCTCGTTCGCCACGCCCCCGCGGCACCTGACCTTCGACATCGACGTGTTCGATGATCCCACGCATGGACAACAGCAGTTGACCTTCTTCCACGGCTATTATGACCAATACCAATACCTTCCGCGGGCCATCACCTGCAAGGAGAACGATCTGGTGGTGATGGTCTGCCTGCTGTTCGGCACGGCCCATGCCGCGTTGGGAATCGAGGACGACTTGCCATATCTGCTGCGACGGCTGCGCGAGGTGTGGCCCGACGTGCAGATCAGCCTGCGGGGAGACAGCGGCTTTGCCGTTCCCAAGACGTATCTGCTCCTGGAAGAAGGGAGCGTGGACTACACCTTGGGCCTGGCGATGAACGCCGTGTTGAAGCGTCGTAGCGAGGAACTCTTGGCGGAAGCGCTGCGGAATTACCAGGAAACAGGCCAGCCGCAACGGCTCTTCACGGCCTTCGAATATCAGGCCGCTTCGTGGCCCGAGCCGCGTTGGACGATCATCAAGGCCGAAGCGCATGCCCAGGGAACCAATCGCCGCGCGGTGGTGACCAATCGGCCCGGTGCGCGGGTGCTGCCGCAAGCGACGTACGACGAGTATACAGAGCGCGGCGAAAGCGAGAATCGCAACAAGGAACTGAAGTGCGGGCTTCAGGCGGATCGGCTGAGCGACCACCGCTACATGGCGAATCTCTTTCGTCTCTACCTGCACGCCCTAGCCGCCAATCTTCTGGCGCGGCTGCGCGGCGTGGTCGCCGATCCGCCCCCGCCGGCCATTGTCACCCCGTTGCCCACCGAAGCGCTGGCCGGCAAGCAGCGTCACGATTACCTCAATCACCGTCGCGAACGGGATCCGTTGGGCGAAGGTCAGCCTTGCACTTGGCGGACGCGGCTGATCAAGGTCGCCGCGGAGATCGTGGTCCGTGCCCGACGGGTTATCGTCCGATTGGCCAGTTCTTGGCCCTACCTCGATCACTACCGGCAGGTCGCGCAGGCCGTTCTCGGTTGCTCGCTGCCGCCGGTTCCTGAGAGCGGATGACCATCGCATCATCCTCGTACCTCGCCGCCTCCAAGGCTCGAACGTCTTGGGGGAAAGGGGGGATTGTTGGCCTACGGCGTTGCCGATCGGCCTATCCTCGCCGACTCCCCCTAACCGACCACCGGTCCGTGTCCTTCAGCCCACATCACGAATAATCCGGGTTAGTTGACTGCTTCCGGCGCAAATCGAAAGCGCAAGCGCCGTCGAGACCGACATCGCCCTCACTTCTCCGGCACAACCTCGATGCTCGCGCCGACCTCGACCGCCTCGGCGCCGCCGAGATCAGTCTCGATGCGAATTTTCGCGCTGACCTTGCCCGGCTCCGTCTTGGCGTCTTTGGCGAGAAATGTGATGGGGATGATGTGGAAGAGATTTAGTCCCGTCGGCGCCTTGCCCTCAAACCGGTGGTCGCTCAAATGGACTGCGACAACATGGAACGGCGCACGCCCGCGGACGACGAGGTTGCAGGTGACCGGCTTGCCGATTTCCGCCACACCCATCGCCAACGACGCGGGGCGAACCGTCAGCGCCGCCGTGACCAACCCCTCGATGTTCACCGGCACGCGGGCCGAGCGGGCGTCGGCGTCGTTGGTGACCAGCACCAGCGGCTCGCGGATATAGCCGGGCGGAGCGTCTTTCTTCAGTTCGACCGAAAGACTGTACGCGATCTTCGCGGGAGTGCCCAGCACGCGGCTGGTTTCGAGGGGGCGGGCTTCGATGAATCGATTGGCGCATTCGACCTTTGTGATCTTCCAGTCGTTGCGGCCGGCATAGGTAATTTTCAGCTCGCGGCTTGCCCCGGCCCCTTGATCGACCGAACCGAACTCGACCACGCCCGGCTGCACCACCACGTCGCCGCGAATGAAACTGTGGACGTGAAGCTGAAGCTTGGCCGGAAACGGCAAATCGAATTCGACCTCGATCGTGCCGTCTTTTCGCCCCGGCTCGGCCCGGGTGTCCAACGTCACCAGCAACTCCGTCTTCTCCCACGTTTTCAGCAGTCGCTTGCCGACCGTCGGCTTCGAGCACTGGCAGCTCGACGTCACCGACTTGATGTGGGCGGTTTCTTCGTAAATGTTCTCGATGACGAAGCGATGATTGGCCTTGGCACCGCGGGCGACGATGCCGAAATCGAACGTCGTGGGACCGGCGACCATTTTGCGGGCCCACTCCTGCGCCGGGGCCGACACGGCACAGAGCAACACCATGCCGGCGATTGCCCCGACCAGCCACCCGCGACACGGCGGCGAAGCGTTGCGTGCTCCAGCGGTTGTCGTCATCTACGTTGCTCCTGCCACGCTGCCGGCAAACTTCAGCCCATCGACGGCGCTCTTGCCGTAGAAATCGCAGCCCGCGCTCGCGCGCAGCAGATCGCTGGCCGCCGCGCCGCCGACCATGATCGAAACGCTCTTGCGCTGGCCCGCCTGTTTGATGGCCTCGACCGTGGCGATCACCGATTTGTAGCACGTCGTCAGCAGCACGCTCATTCCCACGACTTGCGGCCTGTGCTTGGCGATGGCCTCGACGAATTTCTCGGGCGGAACGTCGACGCCGAGATCGACCACCTCGAAGCCGGCGCCGCGGAGCATCGTGATGACGATGTCCTTGCCGATGTCGTGAACGTCGTGCAGCACCGAGCCCATCACCACGGTGCCGGACGAGGCCGCCGCTTCTCCTTTTTCCAGCAGCGGGCCCAATTCGGCCGCCACCCCCTTCATAATCATGCCGGCGAACATCAGGTCGGGCAGGTAGCATTCGCCGGCGGCAAACCGATTGCCCAACTCGACCATGCCGCGATTGCACTCGGCCAGGACGTCGGCCGCCGGCGCACCCGCGTTGATTCGCTCGCGCACCAGCCACATCACATCGGTTTCCCGCGCGGCGGCCACGGCCTCAAACAGTGCGTCCGATTGACTCATGGTTTTCTCGTCGTCGAAAGGGGCAATTCCGATCTCCCGGCGCATGGCGTTTAGCCGCCGCGTCCACGCGGCGACTCTTCCGGCGAGGACGCCGGGGCTAAACGAACGGTTCTTCGCGATGCGCCACTGTGTCAAAACGACAGCAAAATCTGCCAAATATACATATAGCCCAGCGAATCGACCTCCTCCCACGTCCGTTTGACGAGATTCTCGTCGCCGGAAATCGTCGCGAACTCCTTTCGCTTCTCCTCCCAAGGAATGCACGTTCCGGGCGGACGCTGCACGTTCGCTTCGTCGCTCATCTTAATACACTCCGTATTCCCGCGTGAAATCGGTCATTGCCCTCAGGTTTTCCGCCCTGGTGTCGTCCTGCATGATGGCGCTGGCGTCCATGACGTATCCGCCGTCGCGTGCCACGCCGTCGATGACTTTCTTGCAGAAGGCGCGGACGTCGTCCGGCGAGCCGAAGGCCAGCAAGTCGTTGGGGATTCCGCCGCTGACGCAGAACTTCTCGCCCAGCAGCTTGGCCACCTCAAAAATGTCCCCCTTATCGACATGATACACGATGCTTCGCTCGGGCAACTCGGCGATCCACTTCAGGCTGGCGTTCCACTCGCCTTCGGCGTAGTAGAGGGTCTGATGACCGCGTGCCCAAAGCTGCTCGGTGATCCACTTCAACGTCGGCCAGTAGTATTGCTCGAACTGCTTGGGCGAAAGGAAGGGCACGCAGCCGCGGTGCATCCACAGCCCGATCGGCACGTTCTTCTCCGGGTCGGCGCCGCTGGCAGCCACCTGCAGCAGATGCGGCGCCAAGGCTTCGCAGGCGGCCAGCACTTTTTTCGGCTGGCGGAACATGTCCATGCACAGGCCCTTATAGCCGCGCAGCTTGTCGGCAAGGATGTCGAACGGAGCCTTCAGAATGCCCGAAATCGCCGAAACCGTGCCCGACTCGCTCCGCAGCAAGGCCGCCTGCGTGCCGAAGCCGCCGAAGTAGCTCAGCATCGCCATGCCCCCCTTGAGGAACGACAGATTGTTGCGCATGGTCGCCGGCTGGCCGATCGGCGTCACGTCGGCCGACACCCGGGGGAGCCACACGTTGAACAGATAGCCGGTCGGATCGGCGATCAGCAGATCGTACTCATCCGGCCGCATCCAGGCTTGGTCCTCGGGCGGTTCGAGGTATTGGAAGCCGCTGTCCGGCGGCACCTGAACGCCCGGCACGGCGTAATACTTCAGCCCGATCGCCTGCGTCAGCCCGCTCCATACGTAGACCATATTGCCCACGACGGCGTCCCAATCGAAGTCGGCCGCACACTTCCGGGCGGCGGCAAACGCCTTCTGATAGTCCTGAGTAACCTCCTGAACTGTGTAACCGGCATACTTTGCCGTAAACTCGGCGACGAACGGCCGAATGGGAATCCGATCCGGCTTGCCGTTCTTCATCGCCGTAACATATCGTGCAAGCCGCTGCTGGTATCGTTGCTCGATCTCGGAGGGCATTATGCTGGCAATCCCTGAGTCGGGGGGGCGTGATGGCGCAAACATGGGCGGCCATCACTCAGTACGTGGAAGGCAAGGATTACTGTTCGCCAATATGCCAGACGCGGGTTGCGGTGTCAATCGTGGCAGGTTGACGCCGGCGGCCCGCACCGGCTAGAATCGAGAAGTGGCAAGTGTCCTTGCCCCGCTGAGGGATGCGTCATGTCTATCTCGTCTCCGATCGGGCAATTCATGCCGGTGGCGATGCCGCCCGAGCCCGTCTGCCGGCTCTCGGTATCGCAGTACCACGAGATGATCGTCGCTGGCATCCTGCCCTCCGACGATCCCATCGAACTCCTCGAAGGATGGCTTGTACCGAAGATGGTGAAGAACCCACCCCACTCGACGGCCCGACAACTCGCCGCAAAGGCCCTGCGGCAAATTCTCCCATCGGGCTGGCACGTTCGTTCGCAAGAGCCGATCACCTTGGGCGACAGCGAGCCGGAGCCCGACGTGGCGGTCGTCCGCGGCGACCTCGACCAATACGAGCATTCCCATCCCGGCCCGCAAGACGTGGCGCTGGTAGTCGAGGTTGCCGATGCCAGTCTCGACCGCGACCGTTCGATCAAGAAGCAGGTCTACGCTCGCGCCGGCATTCCGGTCTACTGGATCGTCAATCTCCAAGAGCGGCGGATCGAATTTTACACCGACCCCTCCGGCCCGGTTGGATGTCCCGACTATCGTCGGCACGAGGATTACGCCGCCGGCATGGAAGTGCCGCTGATGGTGGGAGGCCACGACGTCGGCAACGTCCCTGTGGCCGCGCTCTTGCCCACGAATTGACGCCCTTGCTTGGTCTGCCGAGATGGCCGCGTGACGGGTTGTTAAGGCGATCGAGAAGTCTGAAGAAACCGTTAACAGCACTCCCCAGTTCCGTTTGGCCCGCCGTGGACCAAGTGTGAACCGAAAGTCCTGATTCGATCTTCGTCGAGGAACATACAGATGTTGTTGGCATGACATTTGGAGCAGCGAGGCTTCTTTGGACCGCACCACCGGTTGCCAATGAGCCAAGCCTCATAGTCGATGATACCTGGATAATCAGGGTTGAGCGATCGAGCAAAGTAAATCAGTTCGGTCGCATCGGCAGTTTCAGGTAAACCAAAGACTCTTTTCAACACTCTCGGAACGAGACCATCAATTGATATGTCGATAGAGTACTTGTCAGCGAGCTTGACGTGAAAATGGCGGACGAGAATGTTCGCCGTCATGGTCGCAATTTTCTGTCCAACGCCGGGAAATCGGAGCAATCTGTAGATAAGTTCTCCGCTGCTTGGAGCCCCACTCCAAAGTTGAGAAGCGTCGCCACCATACTCATTCCTAATTCGTTGGACGGCCGCGAAGAAGCAGGTCGCCATCTTATCCGGGTAGCGATGCAGTTTCGGGGGCTTGCCAAAATACTCACGGTACTGTCTTTCAGAGCATTGTGCCAGTGCGTCAAGATCAAAGGCACCAATGCGCTTCTTAATCTCGTATGGAATCAGCCATGCCTTCTTCGCCGACATTTGTCGATCCATGAAACAGGCAAGAAGAAATGCATGAGGGAAGCATTGCAGGTCATTGACCAGCAGGTTTGCCTCTCTATCCTCCACGAAGTCGATCAAGTCCTCCCTCTTGTTAAGAAGTTTCTGGCCGGCGTCAATAAAGAAAATTTTTGCCGCATCGTTCATGTTTTCGCCGCATCGCTAATCGACCGCCGGAAGGGGACAAGAGACTTGACGCATTTTCACAGCCGAGCAAGGTGCTGTCAACGATTGCCGCTTGTGCCGACTAATTTACGCTGTCAGCGCGAAACGCTCTCGAAAGACTGCCCGAGTTGCGTTAGGCATCATGGGTTGCGGCTGGTGGCATCTCTGCGATTGTATTGTTGACAAATCCGCAATGACATTGCATAATTTCCACAGCATGTGGATCCCAAGGGAAGCAGAAGCTACATTGTCGCATTTTGCCGCGGAACGGCCCGCCGTGATCGTCACGGGGTCGCGACAGGCCGGAAAGACGAGCCTCTTGCGGCGGGTCTTCCCCGATTTCGACTACGTTTCGCTCGATCTACCTCTATTGGCGGAAGAAGCAGAGGAGACGGGTGAGCAATTCCTCGATAAACATGCCCCACCATTGATGGTCGACGAGGTGCAGTACGCGCCGCGGTTATTTCGCTACCTGAAAGCTGCGATCGACGCACAGCAGGGGCAAAACGGCTTGTATCTCTTGACCGGTTCCCAGAAGTTCTCCCTGATGCAGGGAGTCACCGAGAGTCTTGCGGGCCGGGCGACTATCCTCGACGTCTATCCCCTGTCGCTCAGGGAATTGGAGGCGTGGAGCGGTAGAACGGCCGAGGGCGATACGCTGCTAGAATGGATGCTCAGCGGCAGCTACCCCGAACTTCACGCAAAAGGGTTGGAGCCACAGCGATTCTATTCCGATTACGTCGCCACCTACCTCGAACGCGACGTGCGGCAAGTCCTGCAAGTGAAAAGCCTGCGCGATTTCGACCGATTCCTTCGTCTCGCCGCCGCCGGCACCGGGCAACTCCTCTCGGTCGCCTCGATGGCAACGTCCCTGGGCGTCAGCCCAAATACCGTGAAGAGTTGGCTGTCGATCCTGGAAGCGTCGAACATCATCTTCATATTGGAACCGTACTATCGCAACTTGGGCAAGCGAATCGTCAAGACGCCGAAGCTTTATTTTCTCGATACCGGGCTAGCGGCGTTTCTGGCCGGCTTTCGGACCGTGAACGACCTGCGGCAAAGTGCGCTGCTGGGCGCGTTCTTTGAGACGCTCGTCCTAGGGCAGATCGTTCGACGCTTCGCCGCGAAAGGCCAGACGCCCAATGTGTATTTCTTTCGAGATCACTTTGGACATGAAGTCGATTTCTTGATTCCTGTCGGTGAAAAACTGATCCTAATTGAGTGCAAATGGTCGGAAACGCCTCCCAAGAAGGTCAAGGGGTTTCAGGAGATCGCCAAGCTGGCTGGGACCGAAAACGTGATTTCGCAAAGCGTCATTACTTCGGTGCGAGGCTCGCGCCGAAGCCGTGCAAGCGGGTTGCTCGTGGACGATTGCGTCGACCTGGCGAGCCTTGACGGGTAGAACCTGAAGAGATGAGGTCAAACGCGATCCGACGAGCCCCTTGCGACGCCCCCATATTTGGAGCAGAATAGGGCGAGTCGGTTCCACGGCCCAACTCCTCTTCTTAGCCAATTGCGAGGGTC
This sequence comes from uncultured Planctomycetia bacterium, assembly GCA_963719005.1. Lineage (GTDB taxonomy): Bacteria > Planctomycetota > Planctomycetia > Pirellulales > Thermoguttaceae. Next base: position 309,922 of record CAVRAR010000001.1, on the reverse strand, counting down.
ATCCATGCCACCGGATGCGAAAACCGATGTGGGCGGTGCGGATCGTCAGTGGTTCATTGTCGGCCGCTGGCAGGAATATGAGGGGGAGAGCCGGGCGAATCTGTTCCGCATCGCCGGGGTCGGCCTCTTCTACTGCATCGAATTGGCCAACTACCAGGCAGGCGTGGTGGACCGGCCCTTTCACCAGGCCGTCACCGCGCTGGCTCTGGCCTGGGCCTTCGTTGCACTGGGGGTGCTGATCTGCCTGACGCAGCATGTCTTCCCGGCATCGTTGAAATTCCTCTCCACCGCGGCCGACCTCGTTTTGTTGACCGTCATCCTCGTGCTGGCCGACGGGCCGAAGAGCCCATTGGTCGTTGCCTACTTTCTGCTGGTCGTCGTTGCCATGCTGCGCTTCAGCCTCCCGCTGGTTTGGTTCACTTCCGTCGGATCGATCTTGTGTTATATGTTCCTGTTGGGCTACGCCAAGTGGTTTGCGGCGCGTGACATCCGCGTGGCCCGCTACCAACAGGCGATCTTCCTGCTGGCGTTGGCCCTGACCGGGATCATCCTTGGACAAGTCGTTCGCCGGGTGCGGAAGATGGCGTCGGAATATGCCGGACGGGTGGCGGCCGATAGTGAATCGACCGCAAACGAGTCACGTTGACGACAAGGAGCATGTATGGACGTACTGCAAACCATGCCGGCCTGCCGCTGCCCGCAGTGCGAAGCGCAGGTAGATCCCGCGGCCAAGTATTGTTGGCTCTGCAATGCCGTGCTGTCGTCGCCAAGCGCCGGGGCCGCTCGCCAACCGCCAATCCGGGCGCAACTGGTCGATTCCAGCAGCAGGCCCCTCCAGTACGGCATCTCTTCGCTTCTGTTGGTAATCACCTTCGTCGCGATCCTTTGCAGCATCATCAAAATGAACCCCGGGCTGGGAATCGTAATCGCGATTCTGACGCTGCCGGCCATGATAAGAACCGTCCTCGTCGCTTTTCGGCAACGGGAGAGTGGCAAACCCATGTCGGCCGCCGGCAAGACGGGCGTCTTTTTCTTGACGGTGGCCATGAGTATCTGCGTCGTTGTAGCCTCCTGCGCCGCCTTTTGCTTCACGTTCTTCTTCACCTGTTTGGCGGCGGCTTCGGTAAAGGGCGGAATAACGCACGGAGACCCGTTCACCCCAGCTCTCATAGTCGGCGGCATCGCGGCCCTCGGCGTCGCTGTCCTCGTGACGTTCGTCTTTCGGGCGGCTCTGCGGCGCGGGGGCAACCGCTGAGGACGTCGCGATGGACTGGACCTACTCGGCCATCATGGTTCTCGCCGTTGCGGCCGGCTATGTGGTCTACCGCCGCCAACCGCGGCCGTTGGACGTGCCCCGCTGGCAGATGGCCGCCATCGCACTGGGCGCCTTTTGCGGCGGTATGATCGGGTCGAAAATCCCCTTCGTCCTGGCCGATTGGGACGGATTCCTCAGCGGCTCGGCCTGGTTGACCGACGGCAAGACCATCCTCGCCGGCCTGGTCGGCGGTTACTTCGGGGCGGAAGCCACCGAATGGGCCCTCGACATCCGCACGAAAATGTGTGACGTCTTTGCCGTTCCGCTGGCCGTCGGAATCGGCATCGGCCGGCTGGGCTGCTTCCACGCCGGTTGCTGCCGCGGAGTGCCGACGTCGCTCCCCTGGGGCGTCGATTTCGGCGACGGCGTGGCTTGCCACCCAACGCAGCTCTACGAATCGGCCTTTCACCTCTCGGCCGCTTTCGTGCTATGGCAACTGCAACGGCGGGGAATGTTTCGCGGGCAGCTCATCCGCCTCTACCTGGTCGCCTATTTCATCTTTCGATTCGCCACGGAATTCATTCGTCCCGAGCCGACGATTTGGCTCGGGCTTACCGGCTATCAATTGGCCGCACTCGTGCTGACGCCGTTCTTCGCGCTCTGGTGCTGTCCCGGCTATCGGCCGTGGTGGTTATTGCGCCGGCGGGCCAGTCCGCCGCTGTTGCCCAACGACACCGGCGGTGGGCCGCTTCGACCGACGCGAACGCTCTGCCCGCAGTGCCTCCAATCGCTGCCGGGAATGACCTTCCAGCGCGACGGTCGTGTTTATCTGCAACGCGAGTGCCCTGAACACGGCGCGATCGAGGCGTTGCTGAGTTCATCGCGGCGGCATTACTATCTTCGCGACGAAGTTCCACACGCCCCGCTTTCGCCGCCGCTCGAATCCTCCGAATCGCCACAGCAGAATGGGGCGATCACGTCTGTAGGACGGATTTCCGAATCCGTCCAGCGGACAGTGAGGGATTCGGAAATCCGTCCTACGGCAGGTGCGAAAGGTCTACTACTGTCAGTTCTTTCCGGCAACGGCGATGGGTGCAAGCCCGAGTCGGGCAAGTCCTGTTGCTGCGGCCCGCAGCCGGGCCACCGGACTTGCGTGGCCCTCTTGGAAATCACCGGGGCGTGCAACCTCCACTGCCCGGTATGCTTCGCACAGAGTTCCAACGGCAGCCACCGGGCCATGACGGACGCGTGCGCCGACTTGGAAGCATTCCTAGCCGCGCGCGGCCCGTTGGACATCCTGCAACTCAGCGGCGGCGAGCCGCTCTTGCATCCCGATCTGCTGCCGATCATCGACCACTGCCGGCAGTTACCCATCGAGCAGGTTGTCATCAATACGAACGGTCTGGAACTGGCCGGCAACGACGCCTTGGCGGCCGAACTGGCCTCGCGCCGGCCCGGCTTGCAACTCTTCCTGCAACTCGACGGCCTGAACGTCGAAAGCCACGTCGCCCTGCGCGGGGCCGACCTGCTTGATCGCAAACGAGCAGTACTCGACACGATCGTGCGCCATGATTTGATTACGAACGTGGCCTGCACGGTCGCAAAAGGCGTAAACGAAGATCAGTTGGGCGAATTGCTCGCGCTGAGCCTGGCAACACCCCAGATACGCGGCATTACCTACCAGCCCGCCACGTGGAGCGGGCGGTTCCAACGAGAAATCGACCCGACGGACCGCGTCACGATGGCCGACGTGATTCGCCTGCTTTCGCTGCAAAGCGGCGGACTGCTGGGGGAAGACGACTTCCGCCCGCTGCCCTGTTCGAATCCTAATTGCTGTAGTTTCACGTTTCTCGCCCGGCGAAGCAAGAAGCCGCCCTTGCCGCTTACGCGGGTCGTCCGCTACGAAGACCACGTGGATCGGCTCGCCGACAGGGTAAACTTCAAGTTGGACGACGCCCGAGCGTGCTGCGGCTTCGGCGGGCGGCCGGAAGACTTCTTCCGCATCGCCGTCAAGCCGTTCATGGATGCCTATACTTACGACGAAGATCGGGCGGACGAATGTTGCATCCACATCATCCAGCCCGGAGGACGCGGCGTCTCGTTCTGCCGATTCAACACACTTGAGCGAAAAGCCGCAAAGCACGCGGCGGACAAGGCGATTGCCCATGCTTAGTTCTTCGCGAAAAACGACTATTGTTGTCGCCATCTTGGTTCTTGTCGGAACCGGATTGCCGTTGATTCTCTATTGGCTCCTGTTCGGCGGCATCCCCACCGTGTTGCCGGATGAGGCGAAACGGATGCTTGACCAAAGCAACGTCGCCACGGCGCTGGTTGACGTCCGTAGCCCCGAGCAGTTTGCCGCGGGGCACATCGAGGGTGCAATCAATTGGCCGCTCGACGAAATCCGCCGCACTTCAAACGCCGCTGAAGTGCCCGCCACGCTCCGCAACAAGACTCTGCTGACCCTTTGCGACGCGGGCATGGCCAGCCGGCTGGCGGCGTGGCATCTGCGGCAAATCGGCGTCGAACGGGCGGTGAACGTCCGTGGCGGAATCCAAGAATGGATGCGAAACGCTCCCAAAACCGAAGGCCGCGGCTGGGATCGTTGGCGAACGCCGAGCCGGCTGGGGAGCTTCCCCTTCCGCAACTCGCCGCCGATCGAGCAGGGGATCGCCGTCCTGAGCTACTTCTTCATCAAGCCCATCTACATGCTGCTCTCGCTGATGGTCGTAGCGGTGCTGTGGAAGAGTACCGCGGCCGATCTGGTCGCTCTTCGCTGGGGCATAATCGCGTTCTTCATTGGGGAAACCGCCTGCGCGGTGAACTACTTCGGCTGCAAGGAGACCTCGTATTTCTGGGATTATCTGCATGGCGCCGGCATGGCCGTCAGTTTCGGCTTTATCATCTACGCCGTGCTGGAAGCCATTGACGAGCGAATCTTGGGATTGAGCGATCCGCAGCGGCGTTGTGCGGCCGTGCGGCTTTGCGGGGCGTGCATCAAGCAAACTGACGTGCCCTGCGGCCTGCAACGCTCGTTTTACCTGCTGATTCCCGCGCTCGTGGTCGTCGCCATGATGATTCCCACGGCCGACTGGCACGATACTTCCTACAACACTGTGATTTTCGGCCAGCCGTACAACTACGGCCATCTCCGCGTCGAGCAGCAATATGAGAACTGGTACTGCCCCGCCGCCGCCCTGGTGATGCTCGGTGCGTCGCTGGCGATTCTGCTGTTGAAGCGCCGGCAGCCGATCGGGCCGGCCAAGATCGCCTTTGCCGCCGGCGTCGGCCCGATGGCGTTCGGAATGCTCCGCATGATCCTCGGCGCCGCCTACGATCAAAACCGCGTCTGGTTTCTGTTTTGGGAGGAGGCAACGGAATTGGTGATGGTCGTCGGCGTCTGTTGCTTGCTATGGATCTTCCGCCGCGGGCTGTTTCCGGGCTTTGACGCCTGGTTCCGAGCCAAATTGTCGTCGCTCGGTCTAGCCGCCCGGCCTTGCGAAGGTTCCTCCTTGCGATCAGAATGACGGCGGGGCCGGAAATTGGGGAGAAGCGAAGTGCGAGGAAGCGATGTCGCGAAAAGAGCCAACTTGCGTTCGATCGAGCAAAGCAATTCATTCCCGGCGGGGTGAACAGCCCGGCAAGGGCGTTCGGCGGGGTCGGGGGGGAGCCGATCTTCTTTGAGCGCGCACAGGGGGCGTGTCTGTTCGATATCGACGGCAACCGCTACATCGACTACATCGGTTCCTGGGGGCCGATGATCCTCGGCCACAACCACCCGGCGGTTGTCGAGGCGGTTGAAGCGGCCTTGCAACGCGGCACGAGTTTCGGGGCGCCGACGTTGGCCGAAAACGAACTGGCCGAGTTGGTCGTCGAGGCCGTGCCGTCGATCGAGAAGGTTCGGCTGGTGAACTCCGGCACCGAGGCCACCATGAGCGCGATCCGGCTCGCCCGCGGATACACCGGCCGGCCGCTGATCGTGAAGTTCGCCGGCAATTATCACGGCCACGTCGATAGCCTGCTGGTCGCCGCCGGAAGTTCCGCCGCCACGCTCGGCGTGCCGAATTCACCGGGCGTGACCGAAGGCGCCTCGCGCGATACGCTTGTGCTGCAATACAATGACGTCGAGGCCGTCGAAAAGGCGTTTGCCGAACACGGCTCGCACATCGCCGGCGTGATCGTCGAGCCGGTGGTCGGCAACATGGGCTGCGTCCGTGGCACGACCGATTTCCACGAAACGTTGCGGGAAGCGACCTACAAGCACGGCTCACTGCTGATCTTCGACGAAGTGATGACCGGCTTCCGCGTGGCTTACGGCGGGGCGCAATCGCTCTTGGGCATCGAGCCCGACCTGACGACGCTTGGCAAGATCATCGGCGGCGGCCTGCCCGTCGGGGCCTACGGCGGCAGGGCCGACATCATGGATCACGTGTTGCCGGCGGGCAAGGTGTTTCAAGCCGGCACGCTCAGCGGCAATCCGCTGGCCACCGCCGCCGGCATCGCCACGCTGAAAACGCTCCGCGACACGAATCCCTACGCCCGATTAGAGCAACTCTCCTCCCGGCTGGCGGCAGGCTTGGAGGAAGCAGCGAAGCAGGCCGGCGTTCCGGTGCAACTGGGCCGCTGCGGCTCGATGATGACGCTCTTCTTCAGCGACCGGCCCGTGACCGATTGGACGACGGCCGCCCGCTGCGACACGCGACGTTACGCCCGCTATTTCTGGGGCATGATCGACCGCGGCGTCTACATGCCGTGCAGCCAGTACGAGGCGTTGTTCGTTTCCACGGCCCACACCGACGCCGACGTCGATGCAACGGTCGCCGCCGCGAGTCCGTCGCTCGTCGAAGCAGTGAAGACCGTTTGACATCCCCGTAAGAAGGGCATAGGATTACACATACCAAACGGTGTGGTACAGACGGCCGTCGTTGACAGGGTAATCGCCATGTCGCCAACAACCCTGGAACAGCGCGTTGAGCAATTGCAACGAATCGTGAACGAATTGCGGAATGCGCCGCGACGCGAGCCCGGGAGTGACGACTGGCGAACGACGATCGGCGCGTTTTCCACCGACCCGCAAGCGAAGGAAATTCTCGACGAGGCCCTGCGATTGAGGGAGAACGATCGCCAGCAACGCACGCCATGATTATCCTCGTCGCCACCACGGACCTAAGAATCGCGGCGATTGCCTTGGCCGGCCAAGCGGTTCTGCTCTCTCGGAACGCATCGGACTTCAAGCAAGTGCCGGGGCTGCATGTGGAAGACTGGACCGTTCCGTAGAGGAGTCATCTTGCCATGAACGAAGGCTCGGACCGGATTGATCTGAACGCCGATGCGTTGGGACGCGTTCTGGCCGAGGCGTCGGCCGATTTCGTCTGCCTGGCCAATTCGCACGGCGAGCCCTTCTACTTGAACCCCGCCGGGCAACGGTTGGTTGGCCTGGGCGAGGGGCAGCCGGCGTCTTCGGTCAACCTGCGCGAGCTGTACGCCGAAGAGTCGTGGGCGGAATTGCGCGACGTGGCCGTGCCCGCCGTCAACAAGACCGGCCATTGGGAAGGCCGCAGCCGGCTGCGCAACGTACAGACCGGCGACTTCTTCGACGTCGACGCCAACCTCTTCCGGCTGAAATCGACCGACGCCGGGCGGCCCACCTGCCTGGTCTTCCTGCATCGCCGCATCGACGACCGTGCGAGCCTCCGCGCCGCGCTGGCCGAGACCCAAGCCCGAAAGCGTGCGATTCTCGAATCGTCGCTCGATCCGATCATCACGATCAACCACGAGGGCGTCATTACCGAGTTCAACAGGGCGGCCGAGCAGACGTTCGGTCATTCGCGCGAGAAGGTGCTCGGCTCGAAGCCGTCGGACGTGCTCTTTCCCGCCGCCGCCAGCGCCGGCGAGCAAGATCGCATCAACCGTTATCTCGACGTCGGCGAGGGTTCGTTGCTGGGCCGGCGGGTCGAAGTCACCGCGGTTCGCGCCAACGGCGACACCTTCGACGCCGAAATGGCGATGACCATCAGCCACGAACAGGGCGCCCCCGTGCTGACTTTCTTCATCCGCGACGTCAGCCGCCGCAAGAAGGCCGAGCAAGAGCAATCGCGGTACGCCGCGGAACTCGAACGGTCGAATCGCGAGTTGGAACAGTTCGCCTACGTCGCCTCCCACGACCTCCAGGAGCCTTTGCGGAAAATCCGCACCTTCGGCGACCGCCTGCAAATGAAATGCGCCGACAAGCTCGACGAGGTGGGAACCGATTGCCTGGCACGGATGCAAAGCGCCGCCGAACGCATGCAGACGCTGATCGACGGGCTGTTGTCGCTCTCGCGCGTCACCACGCAGGGGCAGAACTTCGTGGTCGTCGATCTGGCCGAGATCGCCCGCGAGGTCGTCTCCGATCTTGAAGTGCAGATCGAAAAGGTCGGCGGACAGGTCGAGGTCGGCCACTTGCCCACGATCCAGGCCGATCCGCTGCAAATGCGGCAATTGCTGCAAAACCTCATCGCCAACGGGCTGAAGTTCCATCGCGTCGATCAGCCGCCGGTGGTCAAGGTGCAGGGGCGATTCGTCCACGGCCGCGGGCATCGCAAGCCCGGCGCTTCGGCCGCCCAGGAGCAGTGCAGGATCGTTTTCGAAGACAATGGCATCGGTTTCGAGCAGAAGCACCACGAGCGGATTTTCGGCGTTTTCCAGCGGCTGCACCCGCGCGACGTTTTTGAGGGCATGGGGATCGGGCTGGCCCTGTGCCGCAAGATCGTCGAGCGGCACGGCGGAACGATCACCGCCCGAAGCGTCCCCGGCAAGGGAAGCGTGTTCGAGGTTCTGCTGCCGGTGGCCCAAGGCGGATAGAAGTTGGGTGTTGGATGCAATGTTGCAATAGCCGGGAGCTAACAGCTCCCGGAAGACGAATGGAATTGCGGTTACCCTCCGGGAACTGTTAGCTTCCGGCTATCCTCGCGCGATACCAGCCATGTCGAAATCAACGCAGCGGCGGACGATTCTGATGGCCGACGACGACGCCGAGGATTGCTTTCTCGTGCGCGATGCGTTTATCGAGGCGGGTTGGGCGTGCGACTTCCATTTCGTCCGCGACGGCGATGAATTGTTCGACTATTTGCGGCACGACGGCGAGTACGTCGACGGCCGGAATTCGCCTTGGCCCGACCTGATCCTGTTGGATCTGAAAATGCCCCGCAAGGACGGCCGCGAGACGATCCGCGATCTGAAGGCCGATCCGCGGTTCCGCAGCATTCCGGTAGTCGCGCTGACGACCTCGTCGGCCGGCGACGATATCGATTTTTCCTACGGCGCCGGCGCAAATTCCTACATTACCAAGCCGACCACGTTTCGCGATCTCGTCGAAATCCTCGGTGTCCTCGGCAAGTACTGGTTCGAGGTGGTAGAATTGCCTACGAAGGCGCAGAAGCGTTCACGGCTCGGAGAGTAGCAGGCACACGCCGTGTGCCGTTTTGTATTCTTTGCAAAGACACTTCAACCCTCGCGCGGCACACGGCGTGTGCCCGCTACACGACGCCATGGCGGAAAAACGGATTAGAATCCTGTTGGTCGAAGACGATCCCGACGATGTCTGGGTGATGCGCAATCTCCTGGGCGACCGCTGGGACGAGCCGTTCGATTTGGTGCAGGTGGAATTGCTCTCGGCGGCGATCGAGCGTTGCGACGAAGACCGCTTCGACGTCATCCTCCTGGATCTCTCGCTGCCCGACAGCCGCGGCCTGGAAACCTTCTTCGCCATACACGCCCAGGCCGGCGACGTGCCGATCGTCGTCCTTTCGGGCTTGAGCGACGAGGCCAGCGCAGTGAAGGCGGTGCAGGCGGGCGCGGAAGACTACCTGGTGAAAGGCCAGGTGAACGACCGCATGTTGGTCCGTTCGATCCGCTACGCCATCGAGCGCAGCCGCCGGCATCGCGCCGAAGAGACGATGCGCGACACGTCCGAGGAGTTTCGCGCCGCCCAGGAAATCCAGCAGCGGCTGTATCCCGGCGAGTCGCCCACCCTGCCGGGCTTCGACATCGCCGGCGCCCTGTTTCCGGCGAAAGCGACCGCGGGCGATTATTTCGACTACATTCCGATGCTCGACGGCTGCCTCGGCATCGTGCTGGGCGACGTCAGCAGCCACGGCATGGGGCCCGCCCTGTTGATGTCGGAAACGCGGGCCTGCCTCCGCACCCTCGCGCAGATGCACGCCGACGTCGGCGAAATCCTCACGCGGGCCAACCGCCTGCTGGCCGCCGACACCAGCGACTTCCACTATGTCACCCTGGCGATGGCCCGCCTCGACCCGCGCGATCGTTCGATGGTCTACGCCAGTGCGGGCCAGCGGGGTTACTTGCTCGGCGCGGGCATCGAGGCGACCGTCCTCGATAGCACCAGCCTGCCGTTGGGAGTTCACGCCGACACCGTTGTGCCCGCGGCGTCGCCGATCATCCTGAAACCCGGCGACTTGTTGACCTTCTTCACCGACGGCCTGGCCGAGGCCGAGTCTCCCGGCCGCGTCCGATTCGGCGTCGCCCGGGCGCTGCAGATCATTCGCTCCGAGCGTGAGAAGCCTGCCGCCGAGATTATCGAGACCCTCCGCGAGCAAGTGCTCGGCTTCTGCCGCAGCGAGCCTCCCCAAGACGATATCACGATCGTGGTCGTCAAGGTGACGTAATTTAGTTCAGGTTTCTCGCAGTGGTGGGGCAGACAAGAATGTCTGCCCCACCCTGGTGAGAAATGATGCTCGGCTGCTCACCCGACCGCCAACCGCCGCTCGACCTGGCGGATGGCGTCGTCGACCGCCCAGCGGCGATCAGCCAAGTTCGAGCGGGAGTCCGGAGGTCATCCAGCCGTCCACGCGTTTTTGCGCCGAGACCACCGTGCTGTGGCTGCGGCGGCCGAAGAAGTGGCCGATTTCGCTCAGGGCGGCTCGCGTGTGTTTTCGGGCAAGCCACATGGCCAACATCCGCGGATGGCTCACGCGCTTCCCCTTCACGTCGGACTGCAGACTCGCCGGTTCCAGCCCGAAAACCTCGCAAACCGCCTTCTCGATGTCGTGCAGCCGCACCGCGCGGCCGCTGTGTGCGATCAGATCGGCCAACGCCTCCTCGGCCATCGCCAGCGAGATCGGACGGCCGAGCGACTGGCTGGTGGCCGACAGGCGGCACAGGGCGCCGGAAAGTTCGCGGGCGTGGCTGGTCAATCGTGAGGCGACGAATTGCTGCACGTCGGCCGGCACGTGCAACTTCATCCGTTTGGCCATCTGCCCGAGGATCCCCAGCCGCGTGGCGTAATCGGGCGGCTCGATGCGGCAAACCAGGCCGCTGGCGATGCGCGTGATCAACTCGGGCCCCAACTCCGGCAGGTCGGGCGGCGAACGGTCGGCGGCAAAGACAAGCTGCCGACCCTCTTGCAAAAACGTGTCGATCGTGTGCAACAACTCGACCTGTGTCGCCCGCTTGCCCACGAAAAACTGCAAATCGTCGAGCACGAGCACTCCGACGCCGCGGTACTTCCGGCGGAAGCTGGGCAAGCCGCTGCCGCGCAACGCTTCGAGAAACTGGCTGGTAAACTGCTCGGCCGAAAGGTAGATCGTCGTCAGGCGACCATGCGATTTGCGCGCCGCGGTCCAAACGCCTTCCAGCAGATGGGTCTTGCCGACGCCGGTGGGACCGTAGAACATCAGCGGCGTCAAGTGACCCGGCTGGCGAACGACCATCTCGGCCGAGGCGATGGCCAGCCGATTGGCGTTGCCGGCGACAAAGGTCTCCAGGCTGGCGAAACGGCGCCGTGGCGGGGTAACGTGCGATTCCGGCGCCGGCGAGGCACGCTCTGCCAATGGCGATGCAACCCGCGGGCCAAGCTGCACGTTCTGCTTCAAGCCGGCGTTATCGGCGGGCCCAATCATTTCGCGGTCGCTTTCCGTTGACGTCGGATCCAAGTGAAACTCGATCGACGAGTGATTGCCAACCACCTCGTGGCATGCGTCTTCAATGCTGTCGGCGGAAGTTCGCGCGAATCCAGTCCATGAAGAACTGGTTCGGCGCGCCGATGCGAAGTACATGCCCATCGTAGTCCAGGCGTGTTCCCACGCCGAACCACAGATCGAACCGTTTCTGACCGACCTTGCCGGCAATGGCAGTGCGCAACGCCGACACGATCTCCTTATCGTCCCTGGTCACTTCCGATGCGTCCTTGGCCCAACCCCAACGAGTTCTGACATGCGAAGCCTAGATTCTATCGACGCTAGCAATGCTGTCAAACCGCCGATCGGGCCAACGACGGGATTTCTTTTCGTTCGGCGATGCACACTGCCAAATCCTCGGAGAATCTCGTCAACTCGCCTTCGGCCGCCCCGCGAAATTCTTTTCCGAAGCCGACAGCCGGCGTGGAAAACATGTCGAGGCCTGCGCGTGCCAATGGACGCCGAGGAAACGCAAAACCATTGTGCATCGGCAATTGGATCGCCGACCGTAAGATTATCCCAGCAGATCGGCGTCAGTACAAGCCCCGGCGGCCGTGCGAACGATTTTTCCGATTCGGCGGTTCGCGCCGCCGCAAGGGGACTGTCCCAATTTTCGTGTCGGCGAAAAGGGGACTGTCCCCCTTGCCGGCATTTGGCGCGGCGACGGCTCCATCGCCACAGAAACCGGTACAGCCCCGCTGCGGGTCAGTCCGAAGTGGTCAGCCTGCAATCCTTGCCCAATCGGCGTCAGACCGCCCGAATCGCCAAACCGTCACGCACCGGAACGGATTTCCCAAGCTACGGCCGCTTGCTGACGATCTGCCGGATCCGGCTGAAGTCGTACGGCCCCCCCTCGGCTTCCCAACGCGGCTCATCGCCGACCTGGAACGCTACGCGGCAGGTGCGTGCGGGCAGGCCGTTGACGGTACAGGGCGTGGTGTAAGGCTCTCCGTCGGGTTTGCACAGCAGCTTGTCGTCCAGGTAGATTCGGGCCTCAAAGGGATTGCTCACAAAACTGACGTCCACAAGTTGGGGAGCGGTAGCAGCGCCCGGCTTATCGGGGACCGCCGCCACGGCGTGTTTCGATGTCTGCCGAGGGATCGCTTCCGCTTTTTCTCGATATATCGACACGCTGGCGGCCACGATCGCCACCAGCGCGATTGCGCCGACCGCCAAAAGCACCCGTCGCCGCGGCCGTCGGGATTTCGCTCCGACGGGCGTTGCCAATTCGGCCAACATCGCCCGGGCGTCCGCCGGCCGCTTCTCCGATTCACGCTCGCACGCCCGCAAAACGAGCCGAAGCAGCGCGGTGAGCGTCGGGCTGTCGCCGATGTGCTTCGATTGCCCTGCGAGTCGAGGAAACTCCTCGACCGGCAGACCGCTGAGCATTTCGTAGATCACCAATCCCGCGGCGTAGACGTCGGCCCGCATGTCCATGCGTCCGTCCGGCGGCATGTATTTTTCCGTGCCGACGCGAGAAACCAGCGGATGGGCGGTTGTCAGCAGTCCGAAATCCCCCAGCTTCAACTGCCCGCCGACGAATAGGCAGTTGGCGGGCTTCACGTCGCGATGCACCATGCCGGCCGAATGCAGCATCGCCAACCCCGCCAGCAGTTGCCGGGCGTAGTCCAGACAGACCTCGGGAGGAAAAGGGGACAGGTCCAGGGGGAAAAGGGGACTGGTCCAATTTGTGCGCAGCACCCGAAGGGCCGTTCCGGCAAATTGGACCTGTCCCCTTTTCCCCCTCCTGGTCAGGCCGTTCCGGCAAATTGGACCTGTCCCCTTTTCCCTCTCTTGCAGCACGGTTCGCAGCGTGGCGGGCCGGTAGTCCGGCTTGTCGGAGGCCGGCTCGCCCGATATGTCGTCGGCCGCGTCCATCACGTAGAACAAATGCGTGGCGGTCTTGCCGACGTGCTGGATCTGAAGCAAATTCGGATGGCGGCAACGCGAATTGGCCTCCAAGCGGGTGAGCGAGCCGATTTCCCGACCGGCGGGATCCGCTTGGCCCGACGATTGCAGCGGAATCACCTTGACCGCGCAAAGCCGGCCGGTCGTGCGATTCGTAGCGAGCCACACCTCGCCGAAGCCGCCGCTGCCGATCGGGCGAAGCAGGTCGAAGTCGGGTACCTCGGGCGTGTTTCGGTCGATCGGACGTCGGCATCTTGTTCGCTCACCGTTACATTGCTCCTATCGAGAACACATCGTCTTCTGAATCCGCTCGGTCAGCGAACGCTGCACGGCCGGCGGCGGCCCCCGTTCCAGCGCCTCTTTGATCTGCCGAGTGAGTCGCCCGTCCTGGCGATACGGGGCCCCAAGCTCTACCAGACGTTCCAGCACTCGTTTGTGGGCTTTGTACACGGCGTTGCGTGAGAGGCCGGTCATCCGCGCCGCTTCGCCGCCCGAAAGCCCCTCCAAACCGACCAACTCAAAGGCCAGATACGTTCGAGCGTTCATCTCGCGGCGCACCGCGTTCAATAGCGCCAGAAGCAGGCTGTTCTCGAAAGCAGTCTCCCACGCCGCATCGACGTCCTGCTGGTTATCAACCGTCTCGAGTTGGGTGACGGCCGATTCGCCGCCGGCGGCCTGCACCCGATTGGCGGGCCGGCGGCGATGCTCGGCCACGTTGTTCCGCACGACCGCGCCGAGCCAATCGCGAAATCGGCCGCGAGTCGGATCGTACTGGTAAACGTCTCGCTGTTGGAAGACCTTCAGCATCACGTCCTGGACGATTTCCTCGGCCGTATGTTCCGAGCAGCCGCGATGCCGGGCGAAGCCGTAGATCGTCGGCCAGTAATACGCGAAGAATTCGTCCCAAGCCAGGGCGTCCGCCCCGTCGCGAAGGCGTTGCAAGAGCGTCGCACGAGTGTTTGAGACCATGCCAACTATTCTAGCGTCCAAAAATGAAGTCCTCAAGAATTCCCGGCTGATTTCGGCGGCAAGGCGCATATTCCATTTGGAGTGGAAGATGATACCCTTACAAAAGGGCCAAGGGATTCCCTTGCCCGAAAGGAACCGGCCATGAAAAGAACTCTCGTGTTTGCGGTCGCCCTATTGTGCGTTGTCGCTCAAATTGCCGCCTGCCTAGCGGCCGACCCGCCGAAAACGGGCGAGAAACGGGATACGCTGATCTACGTCCGCAGCGATCCGCCCGGAGCGAAGGTACTCGTGGACGGCAAGGAATTGGGCCGGACGAACGGCCTGTTTCCCGTCGAGGCCGGCGTGGCCACGGTCATCCTCGAATTGAAAGGGCACGCGCCGGTAAAGAAGCAGGTGACCATCCAAGCCGAGGGGATCACGCGGATCGAAATCGAACTGAAACCGCAAACCCCGCCGGCGGACGACGATCAGTCCTATGCGGTCGCCACGTCCTCGGCCGACGACAACGCTGAAAACTACTGGACGAAGTACAAACGTTGGGCGGGATACCAGAAGGGCGCCGACGGCGTGCAGAAGAATCCCCAGAAGGCAAGGGAGTTGTTGCCGCAACTGGTCAAGGGCGTCTATCTCGCCACGTTCCGCCCGATCGACGGGTTTGCCCCAAAAACACCGAGCGAGTTCATGAACAAATTCAACGAGTACTCGGATCTGCGCTCGGAAGCGGACGGCATCGGCGGCGCCAGCTTCTTCCGCACGAAAAACAGCGACGGAATGCTGATCGGTTCGTATCTGACCGTCTATCCCGACAAAATGCGCGAGGCCGTCGCCGACAATCCCTCGCTGAAGCTCATCTCCATCGAGAAACTCACCCCGGCGATGTTCCTTCGCTATGAAGCCTCGCCGCAGGAATCGCTTCATGCCAATCGGGGCCACGCACAAAGCGGAGATAAACTTGCGGACCAGCAGATGAAAGCACGCAGGCGTATGCAGCGGGATGCTCGAGCTTTCTCCCAGCAACAGCGGAGCGAGATTGAATCTCTCTATCAGGTCGCCAACCAACGATGGCGAACCCAACAAGCGAGAGACGTTCTGAAAACGCTGGTCGAGAAGTACAAGAAAGCAAACCGCACCGGCTGCGCCATCCTGTATCTCGGCCAGATGAGCAGCGGAGACGAACAGATCGCCTACTTCAAGCAAGCGATCGCCGATCATAGCGACTGCTTCTACGGCGACGGCGTGCAAGTGGGAGCGTTCGCAAGATTCCTGCTGGGACAAGTCTATCTCGATAGCGGGAAAACCGAGTTGGCAAAGAAGCTCTTTGACGAGATTCGGAGGAAGTACCCCGACTCGGTCGACCATCGCGGCGAGTCGCTCGTCGCGCAACTGCCGCAAATCAAGAAGCGGGAAGATTCGGGAGAGACTTCGCCCGCAGGGCAGAACATTCTGAAAAACCCCGGCATCGAGAGCGGTGGCAACTCGCCCGAGGCGTGGCAGCAGGGGGCGGCGATCGACGGCGTTACGTACTCCTGGGATAAGAAGGTCGCGCTTGAGGGCAAGGCCAGTCTGTGCATCGAAAAGACCGCAAAACGATACTTCCCCATCGCCCAGTGGTCGCAGACCGTGGACAGAACGGGCGATAGCCCGGCCTTGGAAGTCTCCGCTCAAGTCAAGACCGAGAAAATGACCAAGGCGGTTCTGGATGTACTGTTTACCGACAAGGACGGCGAGTGGATTTCCCATAAGTGGGCGGCGCACATCGGCAGCAAGCAACCGGGGGATCCGCCCGCCAACCACGATTGGAAGAAGTACTCGGGAAAGGTTGACATCCCCGACAACACGGCGCACATTTGTGTTGGACTTCAAGTGTACGGGCCGGGGAAGGTCTGGTTCGATAACGTGCGGGCGACCTACGAAACCGGTGAGCCCTAGACAGTCCTGCCGAACGACGGCAAAGACTCAATCCCACGATTAAAGGGTTGTGGGTCACTTGTAGAAGAGAGAAAGCAGATAAATCAATGTTTATTAGGCTCAACGCTTGTGGGATTCGGTTCGTTGCCTGTCCACAAATCGTATCCGGTCCCGTGTCACGTGCGAGATACAGGGTCCGGATACTTTCCGCGGTTCTAATGACTGCCGCGGCGCTGATGGCAGGGCTATCTCCCAGGAATGCGTTTGCCAGGAAATGGACCGACGCGACGGGCAAGCACAGCATCGAGGCCGACTTTGTCGAGTTCAAGGACGGAAAAGTCCGTCTGCGACAGGCGAATTCTTCAATCCTCGTAATACCCATCGAAAAGCTCGGCGAGGCGGATCAACAGTTTGTGCGCGATATGGCTCGCAGCCAGCCGCAAGCGAAAAAGTCAGAGAGCAGCCCTGCGTCCGCGGCGCTTTGCGAGACCAAAGAGGGCACTTGTCAAGTCAAACAAGGAGGAGCCTTTGGTAAGGACGTGTTCACAGTTCACGTGGGTGAGAAGATCAAGGGAACGTGCAAGTTCTTCATCCAGAAGTTCTTCGAGAAGAAGATCATCAATGCCAACATCGAAATCGTGAACACGAGCGACAAGGCGATGCACTGCCAGTATTACGTGGCTTTCTTCGATAAGGCTGGCGCACTCATTGGGTGTGCCGGACAGGGCACCTTCGATGAGAAGGGCCTCGCGGCAGGAGAGTCCACGCAACTCGGCAGTTGTCTCATCCCATTGCCGGCCGGTTTTCACGAAAGGGCGGTTCAGTACAAGATCGCCTTCTACGAGTCAGACCAAGAGATTGGTAAGGAACAACCCGGTGGTGACCACCGCACGCAGGCGAAAAAGCGGCAGCCGGCACATCCCTATCGCAAGGCCGAGAGCGGTGAAGGCGCCGGTCGGGCTGAAGGGTCGTCCGGATCTCGATCCCATGGTGCGCCGGCAGCCGGCGGCACGACGCCACAGCAGTCAACCTGGTACAGCGCCGGGCCCGCATGGACGGAACTGGACAGAGTCGCTCGAGCCCGGGGAATACTCCTTCGGGCGGGCAATCACGCCGCGGCGTTTTATCGAAAGAGTCTTTCGGAATCGCAGCCCGGCTCGACCTTCGTATTGCTCTTTGCGCTCGATCAGGTGGATCGGAGCATGCCCGCGGAATATCGGGACCTCCTCCCCATGCCCTGGGACCGAATCGAAGCGGCACTCAAGAAAGGCGAGACGGTGGAACGTACAGGAACGGCGCGAGACCGGGCGATCGTGCTTCTGGCGGCGCCCACAGAGTGGCGGCTCAAGGAACTGATTCGCAAGACCCGCCAATTGCCGAACCCGTCGAACAAGCAGCCCTGAACGAGCCGCTTTCCTCCGATGGCGGTCGGCGTCGGTTTCCCCTGTTGCCACGGCCTTCCACGGACGCCCTTATAGGCCCAGACGCCGTCAAACGCGGACTAATCGACAAATCCGGCTTGGGGGGATGAAATTCCCACCGCCCCCACTTGCAATTTTCCATTCCTGGGCCCAGAATAATGGGTACGCCACCGTGGTGATTCGCTTTGTGATTCCCGGAGGGCTGCTCATGTCGCAAACGAATGAGTCTCATCTTACTTCGCAGGTTGACAACCGTCACGCCGATGGCCGTCCGTACCATTTCCCCGCCCTGAACCAGGACGACCGCATCCGCAAAGTATTCGGGCTGCCAAGCGATGCACCGCTGCCGCTGGTCCGCGAGGAGACGTTGGCGGTCTACTACGAATACTTGATTGCCAATCTGGCGTTGCCCTTCGACGCGCTGTATTGCCAAAACGGCGGCAAGATGCGGCACCTGATCCACTACGTTCAGGTCACGGAGTTGTTGGGGCCACGGCACGGCCGGAATCACGTTCATCACGGACTGTTCGGCCGGGCCCACCATCATCGCGAGGTGTTGGAACTGCCGCTGGCCGAGTTCGGCGTCATGGAAGACAACCCCAACTGCGAACTGATCGACGACTACGCCTACTGGTTCGTCAATTGCCGGTAAGGCTTTCTCCGTCAAAGTGGGGCAGACATTCCTGTCTGCCAAGAGCACGGGAGTTTCTCTCCGAACAAGAACGTTTGCGCCATTATATGTCCCGCCTGACGTGGAAGGCGGGCGAGACGCCCGCGCTCCGGGTATTCTACGTTGACGCACTCGCCGGCCAATCGAGCGCCGCTTGGGCCACATCGAACGCCGCTCGCGGCCGCCCCAGTCGCTTGGCATTGGCCGTCAGTTGAGCCAGCCGGCCCGGCGTCGTCAGCAGGTGATCCAGCTTGTACGGCAGCGTGGCGACGTTGTTCACCTTGATGGCCGCGGCGTTTTCCAGCAGAAAATCGCTGTTGCGGCTCTCCTGGCCGGGAATCGGATTGACCACGGCCATCGGCGTACCCCGCGCGAGCGCCTCGGAAGTGGTCAACCCACCGGGCTTCGACACCACCAGATCGGCCGCCGCCATCAGTTCGTCCATCTCGGTCGTAAACCCGAGCACGTGGGCCAAGTGGCGCGGCGGGACCGCGATCTGTTCGAGTCTGGTCTTCAATTCGGCGTTTCGGCCGGCGACGACGACCAACTCGATGGGCGTTTCGACCTGCAAGATGCCCTGGAAGAGCCTTTCGATGGGCCCGACGCCGAACCCGCCCGCCAGTTGCAGCAGCACGGGCCGGCCGCCGATCAAACCCTGCCGTCGCCGGCACTCCGCCCGGTCTTTCGGCTCGCTGAAGGCGGGATGGATGGGGATGCCGGTCACGACGACATCGGCGGCGGGCACGCCCCAGTGCTGCAAGTTCAATGCCCCTTCCTCGGTGGCCGTGAAATAGCGGTCGCAAGGCTGGTTGACCCAAAGCCGATGGGTCTCGAAATCGGTGGTGACTGTCAATTGCGGAGTGGTCACCTCGCCCTTGCGCCGCAAGGCGGCGATCATTTCGGCCGGCAGAAAATGCGTGTTGACGATCACATCCCACGTCTCGGCGCGGAGAAACTTCAGCAAGCGGCGAAGATTCAGCTTCTCGACCAGCAGCCGCAAGCGGTCGCTCTTGTGTTGTGCCGAGGGAACGCGATCGAGCAGATCGTAGAAATATCCCAGCGCATGGGGCGCTCGGTTCACCAGATCGAGATACGCCCGGCCGTAGAATTGCCGGAAGGCGGCGTTGGTGAAGTCCAGTACATCGAGGTTCTGCACGACGGCCGTCGGATCCAGCCGCCGCAGCGCCAACTCGACGGCCTCGGCCGCCCGCAGATGGCCGGCGCCCACGGATGCCGAAAGAACGAGAATTCGCCGGGGCATGAGATGCCGACCAACCTTTCTCTTGGCAGACAAGAATGTCCGCCCCACCGTGGCGAGAGCGGCTGTGCTATCGCTCCTTGCGTTTCAGCTCGGAGTCGTGCTCTTTCAGGAACTCGCGCAGTTCCTCGGCGAAACTCAACAGCCGCTCCCATTGCTCGACATAGAGCGTGACGGGCATGCGCTGCAAGCCGTAGAGGCTGACGCCCCCCTTGCCGCTCACTTTGCAGTAAAGCGCGCCGCGTTTTGGCGTCTCTTGGTCGGCCAATAGCTTCGCGGCTTCATCGACTGACAGTTTTCCTGCCGCCACTTGGGCGAGGATGTCTTGCTTGTTCATGCTGATTCTCCCGAAATTGCACCACCGCCGACGCTCTCACGAAGGGAAAGGGCTAATGAGTTCCCATATACTAGCGAAAACCGCTGCAACTCGACAGCCCCCTCATCAGGCAGAAACAGTTTTTCCAGATGGAACTGTAGGAGGCGACTCCTGTCGCTGATTGGGTACGAGGAACGCCAAGAATCGGCGACAGGAGTCGCCTCGTACAACGGGTCTTCGCCAAGAACTCACCGCCTCTCCCCATCCGCAATGATGGAACCGACCTTGCCACAACGGGTTACGTCGATGAACGCGGAGCGTTCGGCCGGCCGTTACCGCGCGGAACTTCGCAGCAACTGCAAGAGCCGGCTTGCCCCGTTTGCCCCGTTTGCGCCGATAGCGGGCACTACCCTTGCCTGCTATACTTTAGGAGTCATGAATTGCGATCATCGACGGCTCGCCGTGAAGTACATCCGCCAGCAGGCCCGACAGCTTGCCAGGCAACTGGACGGGGTGCGCGCCGCGGAAGACATCGAATTCGTGCATCGCGCCAGGGTCGCCACCCGCCGGCTTCGGGCGTCGTTGGCGATGTTCGGACAGTGTTTCGCCCCAAAGCGAGTCGAGCGCTGGCGGAAAGCGATTCGTCGCCTCACCGGCTCGTTGGGCGACGCCCGCGACCGCGACGTGCAAATCGAATTCCTCTGCGGCACACTGTCGGCCCTGAGTGCCAAGCAGTGTTTTCCGGGCGTTGCCCACGTATTGGTGCAATTGGAGCACGATCGCGAACGATTGCAGCGGCAGGTGGTCACGGCGGTCGATCGCATCGAGCTTAGCGGCGTTTTGCGAAAGATCCGGCTGGCGGCCGAGGAGTTTCTCGACAAGCCGGACTCGATGGCCCCTTGTCCGCAATCTCCCGAGACTTGCGAGCCGATCAAGCAGCACGTCCGGCGGCAACTGGACGATCTGTTCCAGTATGAGAGCAGCCTGGCTGACCCGGAGGACCGTGCGCGTCACCATGCCATGCGGATCGCGGTGAAGCGGCTGCGGTACACGCTGGAAATCTCGCGGCCAATGTGTTCGGGTCGGCTCGATACGGCCGTGGAGACCGTCAAGCGGCTGCAAACCCTCTTGGGCGACGTCCACGATTGCGACGTTTGGCTCGACCATCTCGACGCGTTCGCCTCCGACGAGCGCGACCGCATCGTCGCAAAGTTCGGTCATCCCGGCCGATTCCTGCATTTGCAGCCGGGCATCGACCATCTGCGGAGCGATCGCCACGCGCATCGGCAGCAGACGTTCGAGGAGCTGGTGAAACTCTGGGCGGACCTGAAAGACCGGCGGTTCTGGGAAGAGTTGGCCGGCGCCGCCGATCTTGCGGCAGCGGACAAACCAGGGCAGATGAGCGCCGAGCCGCCTGGCGACGAAGGTCCGAGTGTCTGACATAATGCCGTCACGAACAGGGCTATTGCCAAGGCGTATCTTATAGGATACACTTAAGTAATGACGGAGATCCGCCAGACGGAAGTGTTTGCTGCTTGGTTTCGCGCGCTGCGAGATCGGCAAGCCAGGGCGCGCATTCAAGTCCGAATCGATCGCCTGCGGCTGGGTCTTGCAGGTGATACAAGAGCAGTAGGTGGAGGCGTCTCCGAACTGCGAGTCGATTACGGCCCTGGCTATCGGGTCTATTTTGTGAGACGCGGACGAGAGTGCATTATCCTTCTTGCCGGCGGCGACAAACGGACTCAGAGTCAAGACATCAAGAGAGCGATCCAACTGTCGCATCAATTGTGAGGACTGAAAATGGGAAAGCACAAGACGCGACCGTACGACGCGGCAGAGTACCTCAAAACTGAAGAAGACATGGCGGCCTACTTACAGGCGGCGCTCGCGGACGGCGACCCGGCAATTGTCGTCCATGCCCTCGGCAACATCGCCCGGGCTCGGGGCATGTCGCAAATCGCCCGTGAGACCGGATTGCGACGCGAAAGCCTTTATAAGGCGCTTTCGCCGGATGGAAATCCCGAGTTCGCAACGGTTCTGAAGGTGGTCAAGGCGCTCGGACTCCAACTCCATGCCGAGCCAACCCATATTCCGTAGCAGAGCAATTGCCAGGATTCGTGAAAGGAACGCCGAATGGACTCCAGCCCCACGAAACCCGCTAACCCTTCCGCCCAAACCGTCGCCGCCATCGACGTCGGGGCCAACGCCCTGCGAATGGTCATCGCCGAAGTGTTTTCCGACGGCCGCATCGAGCCGCTCGAACAACTTCACCGGGCCGTCCGCCTGGGACAAGACACCTTTCGCCGCGGCCGGCTCGGCGGCGAGAGCATGAGGGCGGCCGTCCAGGTCCTGCGCGATTACCGCCAACTGCTCGATCTCTACAAGGTCGAGAAGATCCGCGCCGTGGCCACCACCGCCGTGCGCGAAGCCAGCAACGGTGAGACCTTCCTCGACCGCGTCTTCATGGCCACCCGGCTCAACGTCGAAGTGATCGACACCTCGGAAGAGAGCCGGCTGACCGTCTCCGCCGTGCGCCAGGCGGTGGGCGACGCCTTGGGCGTCAATCAGCGGCAAACGCTGATCGCCGACGTCGGCGGCGGAAGCACGCTGCTGACCGTGCTGGAAAACGGCGAAATCGACACTTCGCAGAGCCTGCGGCTCGGGTCGATCCGCTTACAAGAGATGTTCTCCACAAGCGAGGAATCGCCGCGGCGCTCGGCCAGCTTGCTGCGGCAGCACATTTCCAATACGCTCTCGACGCTGCAAAGCGTCGTGCCGCTGGGCGAGATCGACTCGTTCGTGGCCGTTGGTGGCGATGCGCGGTTCGCCGCACGCGAGGTCGGCACGCCTTTCGACTCCAGTGAACTGGCCGTGGTCGACAAGGCCGATTTCGACAAGCTCGTGGAACGCTGCGAGCGCTACACGGCCGAAGAACTGTCGAAACGCCACGGCCTGCCCTTCGCCGAGGCCGAAACCCTCAATCCGGCGCTGTTGGTCTATCAGCAACTCCTGCACAAGACAAATGCCTCGCAAGTGATCGTTTCGCACATTTCCATGCGCGACGGCCTGCTGCTCGAACTGGCACACGAGGTGACCGGCAAGGAGGACACCGCTCTGTTGGTCGGTGTGATCCATTCGGCCACGGCGATCGCCGAAAAGTATCACGTTGATCTCGACCACGCCCGAAACGTGGCCGCGGTGGCGGTGCGGTTGTTCGAGTTGTTCCAGCCCGACCACGGACTGGGCCCTCGCCAGCGGTTGCTGCTGCGCGTGGCGGGGTTGCTGCACGAGGTCGGCGGATTCGTCAGCAGCCGCGCCCATCACAAACACAGCGAGTACCTCATCGCCAATTCCGAGATTTTCGGGCTGAACCGGAACGAGATCACGATCGTGTCGCAAATTGCCCGGTATCACCGCCGCAGCGTGCCGACCTCGGCGCATCCGTCCTACATGGCGCTGACGCGGGAATCGCGCGTGATCGTCAACAAGCTGGCGGCGCTGCTGCGGGTTTCCGACGCCCTGGTCCGCGGCCATCGCCGCCGCGAGGCCGATATCCGTTTCCAGCGTCAAGGCGACGAGTTGATCGTGCAAATGCCCACCGGGCCGGACTTGCTGCTGGAAGAGCGAGCGGTGGAGACAAAAGGGGATTTGCTCGAAGATATTTACGGGGTGAAGATACGGATGGAGCAGGTGTGAGGCCGCCGGCTAGGCCGTGGCCGACGCCTCGTGCGCCACACCGGCAAGCAAGCCGGGAACGCTGATATCTTCATCCAAGGCGTCCCAGTGCAATCCGGTCCCGCCTCCGCTGATTTCGTAGCGATTCCTCTGTTCGGGACTGGCCTTAAGGAGTCTGGGGAAGTACACCAGCGGTACCCCCAATTGCCGTGAGTCCGTTAATTCCACCCAAAGGTTCTCGTCGTCGAACCAAATGCGGCTCGCTCTGGGAACGTCACGGGAAGTGTTCATTCCAAGCCCTTTCAATTTTTTCGCGTTTTTCTTCGACGATCTTGCGCAATTGCGTCAACTCCGACCGATTCATGCCCCAAGAGTCGGCCAGGGCGACTTCCGGTCCGAGCCAAAACTTCGCCACCCGTTCGCCATGCCGGACATGAACGTGTGGCGGCTCGGGGATTGCTCGCTCATTGGAGAAAAAATAGAAGCGGTAACCCTTGTATCGCCAGATAACGGGCATAATGGATGGCCGCCTCTACATCAAGCCCCAACCGCGACTCTCATACTCGCACGTCCGTATCGCTAGTATAACGCCTTCCGCGAAAGGGCCGCAATCGACATCTCTGCAATCAAGACGCCGCTCGAACAGGTGAACATAGGTAGCCAAGCCGTCACTTGTGGGGTATAATTGTGTCGCTGGAGGGCGAAGAAGGGGAGAATCGATGGTGTTTGACCGAATCACTTGCAACCCGGAACGGCTGAATGGTCAACCGTGCATTCGCAACTTGCGATTGACGGTGCGCCGCGTGGTTGAGGCTGTGGCCGTCTATCCCAATCGCGAAGAACTCCGACGGGAGTATCCCGAGTTGGAAGACGCCGACATCCGGCAAGCATTGGAGTATGCCGCCGCAAATCTGGACGATAAGACGATGCCCCTGGCCGCCGCGTTATGAGAGTTCTGCTCGATCAAGGATTGCGCGCCGATGTGACTGCCAATCTTCTATGGCTGCTTCTTGATCGTTGCGATGCGGAACTGACGCGCGGAGCGATGATCTCCGTCACGGAAGACCGCGTTCGGATCCACTATCTCCCCGTCTGATGTGACGATCGATGCCCAAGAACCCGCTAAAATCCCCCGCCCTCTTCATCAACCGCGAGCTGAGTTGGCTCGAGTTCAACCATCGCGTCTTGCAGGAAGGGCTCGATCCCGACGTGCCGCTTTTGGAACGCCTCAAGTTCCTGGCCATCGTCGGCTCGAACCTCGACGAGTTCTTCCTGGTCCGCGTGGCCTGGCTCATGCAACGCCGGGCCGCAAAGGTGCGGCGGCGCGATCCCTCGGGCATGACGCCCGACGAACAACTCGCCGCCATCAGCAGCCGCGCCCACCGCATGGTCGAGGAGCGGTCGGCCGGCGTCCGCGAAGTCTTCGCCCGCTTGGCCGAGCACGGCCTGCGGGTTTGGAATCGGGAAGAATGGACCGACGAGCATCGCCGCTTCGCCGAGGCGTATTTCTCTCGCGAAATCGAACCGATTTTGACGCCGCTGGCCATCCAGCAGTTGAAACCGACGCCGCTGCTGCCGAATCTGCAACTGCACGTGGCCGCCTTGCTCGTGGGGAACGCGGCAGAAGGGGGACAGTCCCCCGAGGGCCGCATCGTCGTCGTACCGGTGCCGAGCCAACTGCCGCGCTGGGTGACACTGCCTTCGGAGTCGGAAACCCACGTCGCCCGCGTGGAAGACGTGATCGCAGCCAACCTGGGCGCGATGTTTCCCGACGATGAAGTGGCCGCCACGGCCGCTTTCCGCATCAGCCGCGACGCCGACGTGGTTCTGAAGGACGACGAAGAGATCGACGACCTGCTGCACGCGATGGAAGAGGTCGTGCTGTCGCGGCGCTGGCGGGCGGCGGTGCGGCTGACCGTTTCGGCCAGACCCGACCCGCGGCTGCGAAAATGGCTGGCCGATTGGCTCAAACTCGGCGACGAGTCGGTATACGAGATCGACGGCCCGTTGGAATCGTCGGCACTGATGGAGCTGGTGAACCGCCGCGGGTTCGACGACCTCAGGATCGACGACTGGCCGCCGCAGGTTCCGCGCGACCTGTTGGGACGCGAGGATCTCTGGCAAGCGGTGCAGGACCACGACGTACTGCTGTATCATCCCTACGAGAGTTTCGACCCGGTGGTGAAGCTGGTCGAGCAAGCGGCCGACGATCCGCAAACGCTGGCGATCAAGCAGACGCTCTACCGCACCAGCGGCGACTCGCCGATCATTCGCGCGTTGGCCCGCGCGGCACAAAACGGCAAGGAAGTAATCGCCCTGGTCGAGTTGAAGGCCCGTTTCGACGAATGGCGGAACGTGAATTGGGCGAGACGATTGGAAGACGCCGGCGTGCACGTGATCTACGGCGTGGCCGGTTTCAAGACGCATGCCAAGGCGCTGTTGATCGTCCGCCGCGAGTTGCAACACATCCGCCGCTACGTTCACCTGGCCACCGGCAACTACAACGACCGCACCGCCCGGCTCTACTCGGACATCGGATTGCTCACCTGCGACCGCGAGCTCGCCTCCGACGTGACGGCGTTCTTCAACCTGTTGACCGGCTACTCGGAGACCGTCGGCTGGGCAAAACTTTCCGTGGCGCCCGTCGGGCTGCGGCAGAAATTCCTCGACCTGATCGATCGCGAGATCCAGGCGTCCACCTCCGATCGACCCGGCCTGATTATGGCCAAGATCAACTCGCTCGAAGACGTGGAAATCTGCCGGTGCTGTACCGCGCGAGCCAGGCCGGCGTGAAGGTCCTGCTGAACGTCCGCGGCATCTGCTGCCTGCGGCCCGGAGTGGCCGGCACGTCCGACAACATCGAGGTCTGCTCGATCGTCGATCGCTTCCTGGAGCACGCCCGGGTGTTCTACTTCCACAACGGCGGGCACGAAGAAGTCTATCTCAGCAGCGCCGATTGGATGAAGCGGAACCTGAGCAAACGGCTCGAACTGCTCTTTCCGGTGCTCGACCCCGGCCATCGGCGGCGGCTGATCGACGCGCTCGAAACGTATTTCGCCGACAACGTCAAAGCATGGCGTCTCTTGAGCGACGGCACCTATCAGCGCGTCGGCCGGAAGAAGGGGCCGCGCGTGCGTGCGCAGCAGGTCTTCTACAGGGCCGCGGTCGCAGCAGTCCGCGACGCCGCCCACGCCGAGCCGCGGTTTCGCCCGTTGACGCGACCCAAGCCGGACGAACGCGAGCCGGCCGGATGACCATAGCTTAAACTATCCCCGGAGAACGGCATCATGCGGAAACAACGGCTTCGGACAGCGGCTTGGGCGGCGGCGATCGTCGCCTTCTTTCTCGCCGGCGAGGCGCGGCCTTGCACGTCGATCATGGTCGGACGCAAGGCTTCGATCGACGGCTCGGTGATGACTTCGCACACCTGCGACAGCCACGACGGCAGTTCGCAAATCTTCATCGTGCCCGCCGCGAAGCATGTCTCGGGCGAGGAGCTTCTCCTCAGCCGCCGCCAGCCCGACAACTCCGGCCCGATGAAGCGGTGCAGCCGCAAGCCCACCGGCCGAATTCCGCAAGTGCCGGAAACCTTCGCCTACATCGCCGGCGAATACGGCATCATGAACGAGCATCAGGTGGCCATCGGCGAATCGACCTTCGAGGGCCGCAAGGAGCTGCAAAGCGACAAGGGGCTCATCGATTGCGACATGCTGACCCGTCTGATGCTCGAACGGGCGAAAACCGCCCGCGACGCCATCCGCATCGCCGGCGAACTGCTCGAGCAAATACGGCTGGTGCGACGAGGGCGAGGCCCTGACCGTGGCCGACACGCGCGAAGTGTGGCTGCTGGAGATCGTCGGGCCGGGCAAAGACGCCGTCGGCGCCGTTTGGGCCGCCCAGCGCGTGCCCGACGACCACGTCTCGATCGTCGCCAACGGCTCGCGGATCGGCCGGATCGATCTCTCGAACCCCGACTTCTTCATGGCATCGAAAAACGTCGCGAGCGTTGCCGAGAATCGCGGCTATTGGAATCCGAACAACGGCGAGCCGTTCCGCTTCTACGAGGCGTACAGCCCCGAGAGCCGCACCGAGTTCGCGGTGACCCGGCGGGAGTGGCGAGCGTTGGATCTGCTGGCGCCGTCGTTGAAATTGCAGCCGAACGCCAACAATTTCCCCTTCTCGGTAAAGCCGGAAAAGCCGGTCGCGGCGAAGAAGATCATGGAACTGTTCCGCGACACGTTCGAGGGGACCGATTTCGACGTGGTGAAGAATCTGACGGTCGTCAACGACGCCGGCAAGACGGTGAAGAGTCCGCTGGCCAACCCGTTCATGCCCTACGACATGAACAAGATGCTGCGGATCAACGGCGGCTGGGGTTGGATGGGCGAACGCTGCATGGCCCGTTGGTTCTGCAATTACGTAACGGTCACGCAATCGCGGGCGTGGCTCCCCGACCCCGTCGGCGGCCTGGTTTGGCTGGGCTACAGCAATCCGGCCATGACGGCTTACGTGCCCGTCTACGCCGGCGTGACCGATCTGCCCGACGACTACAAGACCGACGGCCGGACGACCGGTTTCAGCCGTCGCGCGGCGTGGTGGGCGTATCGCCGGGTCGCCACCATCGCGGCCCATCGCTGGGGCGACATGCGGAAGGACGTGGCCGCCGTCCGCGATCCGCTGCAAGAGCGATTCATAAGCGAGCAGAAGGCGATTGCCGAAAAAGCCGCCGAGTTATTCAAGCAAGACGCCGCGAAGGCCCGCGCGTTTCTCACCGAAACGACCCGCCAGTCTTGCCGCCAGGCGACCGAGTCGTATTGGAACCTCGGCGATTCGCTGTGGAACAAGTACGACGAGTTGTGGTGACGCGGCGTTAAGAAGGATAAGCGGTCGCAGATCACGGCACATCGGCCGGAGACAAAACGCCAGCCGCATCCGTACGCCCGTTCACGGGCGTTGCCGCCGAAGGCGGTATTAGGCCCGGCGTTTACGCCGGGTCGGTGTAGACGCCGAGTACGTCGCGTGTCAGCCCCGTTTACGGGACTCCTGCTTGGATTGCCGGCCTGAGAATTGATATCCAACGCACGGAGGAGGCCGGTAAACCGGCCTGACTTGCATTTTTCAGCCTTCTCCAGGAACCCGGCGTAAACGCCGGGCCTAATACCGCCTACGGCGGAAAGGGTCGTGAACGACCCAGGCGGCTTTCACATGCCCCGTTCTCCACTGCCGCATCGCGTCATTTCCGCTATACTGATCGGCATGGACGCCGCCAAGCCCAAACTCCGTTGGTATCGCCCGACGCCGGATCGGCTGGTACTCGGGCTGCTGGCGGTGGAGACGTTTCTGCTCCTGTCGAAGTGGCGATGCTGGCTCCCCTTGAACCAGCACAAAGGCTTGACCGTACTGACCGCCGTAGCGGCGGTTGTCCTTATGCTCCTGTTGTTATTGGTCTGGTTCGCCGCAAGCCTGATCTTCCGCTGGCGGTTCCAATACAGTCTCCGCTCTTTGTTGTTGCTTGTTGTGGCTGTCGCAGTGGCTTGCAGTTGGCTGGCAACGGAAATGCAGCGGGCGAGGAGGCAGGGCGAGGCGCTGGCGGCCGTTGAGGCGGCGGGAGGAAAAGTGGAGTACGTCTACGATCCCTTTTTCGAGCAGCTTAGCTGCATTATGTGGCTCCAAGGGCTAATCGGAGAAGACTTCTTCGGACCGCCATTTGTGGTAGACGTAAACACGGACGCCGGGATGGAGAATCTGCTGGCGGTTGACGATCTCAAGGATGTTGGGCTCCGCGGTCCGAGAATCACAGACGCCGCCTTCGCCGTTCTGCCACAGTTCAAACAATTGGAATCACTGGTGCTTGACAACACAGCGATAACCGACACTGGGTGGGAGAACATCGGCCGTCTGAACCGGCTACGGGATCTTATCCTCTGGAAAACCAAAGTTAGCGGTTTCGGTTTGGTGCATCTCCAAAGGCTGAACCAACTGAGGTCGTTGCGGCTATCGCATTCCGACCTCAGCAATGACGCTCTGGCACAGCTTCAGCCTCTTCCTCAATTGGTGTCCTTGAGCCTTGACGATACGAACCTCACGGACGCTGGCCTGCGTCATCTTCGAGGGCTGCGCAACCTCAAAGAACTGAATCTCACGAACACGAAGGTCACCGACGCGGGATTGGTCCACATCAAGGGGCTGAGCCAGTTGAACAATCTAGAGCTCAAAAACACTGCCGTCACGGACGACGGCGTGCGTTATCTTCAAGGGTTGCACAACCTCAAAGAATTGGACCTTACCGGCACGAAGCTCACCGACGCCGGACTAGTGCATCTCGAACAATTAAGAGAACTAGAGGAGATTGTGCTCAACTACACTGCGGTCACCGACCACGGCGCGAAGAAGCTCCAACAAGCCTTGCCGAATTGCCAGATATACCATTATGGTGGGCTACCCGCGAACTCCAGCGTTCCCTGACCTTCGCCCCAACTCGCTGGCATAATGCCGGCCCAAATGATCCGCGTTCTCGGCTGCCCAGGCGGTCAGCTTCGTGGTTCCGGTCGGCGGTGAATCGACGTAGAGAAGATTGTTCATCAATCCGGCGATTTCGTCGCGGGTGACGACGACGTCGCGGACGATCAGGCCCAGGGCGAGGCTCGCCAAATAACCGGCCCAGGGCGGGACGGAGACGATCGGACGCCGGCGGCCGATGATCTGGGCGAGTTGCTCGACCAGCCCGCGATACGTGAACGTCTCGGGGCCGATGGCGTTGAGCACTACGTTGTCGCGTCGAAATCCCTGCTCGACGGCCAGTTCGGCCAGGTCGGCCACGTGGATCGGCTGGAGCCGATAGTCGCCTTTTCCGAAAACGCCCAGCACGGGCAAGTGCCGCAGCATCCAGGCGATGTTGTTGATCAGAATGTCCTGCTCGCCGAATAACACCGCCGGACGCAGGATGGAATATGAAACGCCCGAGCCGCACAGAATCTCCTCGACCTTCGCCTTGCCGCGAAAATACTCGAACGGCGAATCTAACGACGGGTTTGTGATGCTCACGTGAACGATCCGTTCGACTCCCGCCCGGCGTGCGGCGTCGAACAGCACGCGGCTGTTGCGGATCGCGTCGGCAAACTTGAACCGGCGATGATTGAACCGCACCCAGTAGGTGTTGTAGAGCGTCGAGACGCCACGGAGCGATTCGACGAGCTTCTCCGGCTGATCGAAGTGAAACGACGTCGCTGCAACAGCCGTGCCGAAGGGGCTTGGCCTCTCCGGCGAGTTCGTCAGCGTGCGAACGGTGCATCCCCGGTCGAGCAGCCGCCGGGCGATCTGCCGGCCCGAGTAACCGTAGGCGCCGGTGACGACGTGAATCTCTGGGTTGTTCATGGGCGTTCCCCCGCCTCAGCGATAACCGGTCATCATACGCTCAATCTCGGAGAAGAGAACGGCGGGAAATGGATAGGACGGTCGCGGAAAACAGCCCAACGGAAGCCCTGATGGAGGGGGGAAGTTGCAAAAAACGCGCGACTGACGCTTCAATTGCCCTGGACTTTGCCGCCCGGTTTTGCGAAACTCCGCCCCCTCTTCGTTCCGCAAGACTATACGGCGGGTGCGGCCATGCGTTTCCTGGTTCACGTCGGCAGCAAGAAACTTCGGCTTGGCCGTTGGTGGCTCGGCCTGTTCCTGCTATCGGCCTTGGCTTTTTCCGGCTGCAAGCAATTTGGGCTCCATGACGAAGGGCCGCCCGACGATGGGCTGCGCCGCAACGATCTGGCGTTGCCTGCCCGACAACTCCGGGCGAAAGAAAACCCGGATAAGGATAAAAAGTCTACCGACGACCTCTTCTTCATGAGCGATGAAGCCCAGCGGGTCTATCACGACATGGACTGATTCTGACGCCGCCTCTGCGAAAGGCCCACGCCCCCCTTGCGAACTCCCGCCCTGCACGCCACAATCGGGCAATTGTGTCGTATTACTCGGGAGTCGCATCATGTCGAAAGAAACCGCACGCCTCTATTCTGAAATCTGCCAGCACGCCCGGCATACCGCCATGTTGGCGTCGATCAACGAAACGCTCGGCTGGGACGAGCGGACGCACCTGCCGCCGGCCGGGGGCGATTATCGGGCGGAGCAATCGACGCTGCTGGCCGGGCTGACCCACCAGTCGTGGGTCGATCCGAAGTTCGGCCAACGGCTCGACGAATTGGCGGCTACGCTGAAAGATCCCAACGACCCGCAGGACGACGCGGCCGTGGTCGTTCGCCGGCTGAAACGCCAGCGCGACAAGCGGGTGAAGCTGCCGCAGACGCTGGTCGAGGAGTTGGCCCGCGCAGCGATCCTCGGTCAGCAAGCGTGGCAAGAGGCGCGGGCAAAGGACGATTTCCCCTCGTTTCGCCCACTGTTGGAACGCATGATCGAGCTGAAACGCCAACAGGCCGAGGCGCTCGGATATCCGCAATGCCCCTACGACGCCCTGCTCGACGAATTCGAGCCCGAAGAACTGACCGCGAACGTCGGCCGTGTATTGGAAGGGCTGCGCGAGGCGCTGGTTCCGCTGGTGGCGAAGATCCAGGCGAGCCGCCGCCGGCCCGACACTTCCGTGCTGCATCGCAAGTTTCCCGTCGCCGCCCAGGAGCGATTGGGACGCGAAGCGTCGGCGGCCATCGGTTTTGACTTCAACCGTGGGCAGCTCGACGTGACCGCCCATCCGTTCTGCTCGACGCTAGGCCCGAACGACAGCCGGATTACGACCCGCTACGACGAGCAGTTCTTCAACGGTGCGTTTTTCGGCATCTTGCACGAATCGGGCCACGGCATCTACGATCAGGGTTTGCCGGTCGAGCATTTCGGCACTGCCGCTCGGCGAATTCGTCTCGCTGGGCATCCATGAATCGCAATCGCGGATGTGGGAAAACCTCGTCGGTCGCAGCCGGGCGTTCTGGACCTACTTCTATCCCAAGGTCCAGCAGTATTTTCCGGCGGCGCTCAGCGACGTGCCGCTCGATGCGTTCCATTTTGCCGTCAACGACGTTCGCCCCTCGCTGATTCGCATCGAGGCCGACGAGGCCACGTACAATCTGCACATTCTCATTCGCTTCGAGTTGGAGCGGGCGCTGTTGGACAACCAACTTGAGGCGGCCGACCTGCCCGAGGCGTGGAACCAGCGGTATCAGCAGTATTTGGGCATTACGCCGCCCGACAACCGCCGCGGAGTGCTCCAGGATGTCCATTGGAGTGCGGGCCTGATCGGCTACTTCCCGACTTACTCGCTGGGCAATCTCTACGCGGCCCAGTTTTTCGCCAAAGCGGAGGCCGAGTTGGGTATTCTGCCCGAATCGTTCGCCCGCGGCGATTTCCGGCCGCTGTTGCAGTGGCTGCGAGAGAACGTGCATCGCCACGGCCAGCGGTACTCGGCGGCGGAACTAGTGAAGCGAGCGACCGGCGAGCCCCTCTCGGCAGCCCCGTTGGTAGACCATCTAACCGCCACACTGGGGGCTTTGTACGGGATATAAACGCGATTGGCAATCGCCGGTCGTAGGTTATGCTTCAGCATAACGAAAGTCATTGCCGGCCAAAGCGTTATGCTGAAGCATAACCTACGGAGGGCTTCGCACGGGAACAGACCCAATTGGCAATCGCTCGCAGAGCATACTAAACTGGAATGATGATTTCGACGTGCCCAAAATGCGATAAGCCGGTGTCGATTCCATCCGGGGTGGATGCGTCCGCCGCGGTTCGTTGCCCCTTGTGCAGCGCGGAGTACGCCCTGGCCGAGGCGTTGGCACCGCCCCCGCCCGAGCTGATTCCGGTGAGTTTACCGGAGGTGCAGCCATCGGCGGCCGTGGTGGGCGAGACGGCGGGCGAGATGGCTCACGTCGAAGGGGAGCCCCAGCAGGATTCCGAGGGCGAAAACGAAGCCGTGGCCGTTGCTGAACGGTTTCGCTCCACCCCGGTCGCTCCTCGCCGGCGGCGAAAGCCAAAGTCGGCCCTGCAAACTTTGATCGAAGTGGTTGCCGGCGGCCTAGCGGGCTGCCTGGTGGCCTATTACGCCCTGGCGTTCTATTACGGCCCCGAGTTCGGCACGAAAGGTCTGCCGAAACTCCCCTTGCCGGGCATCGAGTGGATTACGGCTCCGCGGCCGCCTCCTAACGACTCCAAACAGAAGCCGCCGGAGAAGAAGCCGGCAAAAGGCAAGCCCAAGGCCGCCAGTGATGGGGAATCGGCCACAAGAAGCCCTTGCTCTCCGGGGCAAAACGTCATACAGTGGGAGTAGCGAATCGCTGAGCCTGAAAAAAGGCTGTTCCGCCCGTCCCTTGGCCGCGAGCCCTTCGTGAAGAAACAGCACCCCAAAGCCATTCCCCTTCACCACCTTCCGGCCGGGCGAAGTGCGCATGTCGTTGATGTCCTTGGGCATCCCGATCACGTTCATCGGCTCGAAGAGTTCGGGTTGCGCGGCGGGACGCGGATTGAGATGTTTCGGCCCGGCAATCCGTGCATCATTCAATTGGCGGGCAACAAGGTCTGCCTTCGATCCGACGACCGGCTCAGCATCCTGGTCGAGCCGACTGCGGCCTAAATGGCATCACAATCGCGCACCTGCACCGTCGCCCTGATCGGCAATCCCAACACGGGAAAATCGACCCTCTTCAGCGGCCTGGTGGGCGTTCATCAGCACGTCGGCAACTATCCGGGCGTGACCGTCGAGAAAAAGACGGGGCAAATCGAACTGGACGGCCGCCGCGTCGAAATCGTCGATCTCCCCGGCCTCTATAGCCTTGCCGCCCGAGCGCGCGACGAAATGGTGGTAGTCGACTTGCTGCTGGGGCGGCGGAAAGAAGTCGCCGCGGTCAATGCCGTCGTGTGCATCGTCGACGCCGGCAATCTCGAACGCAACCTTTATCTCGTCAGCCAGGTGCTGGAGTTGGGGCTGCCCACCGTGTTGGCGGTCAACATGCTCGACGTTGCCGAAAGCCGCGGCATTCGTATCGACCTCGACCGCCTCGAACGGCGATTGGGCATTCCCGTCGTGCCGATTCAAGCCAACCGTCGGATCGGCCTGCCGAAGCTGAGGGCGGCGCTGGCCGGAGTGATTCAACAGAGAGGGGGAGAGGGGGAGAGGGGGAGACAAGGAGACAGGGAGACAGGGAGACAAGGAGACAAGTTGGCACAACAGATTCTCGTTGCCGAGTCTCCCTGTCTCCCTGTCTCCCCGTCTCCTTGTCTTTGCCCGCCTTCTCGACGATCTCCGCTGCCCGACGCCTTCCAGGCCGAAGCGGCAACACTCGATGCCGAACTGGCCGGCCGGCTGCCGCGCTGGCTCGTGCGGCGGCTGTTGTTGGACTCAGGCGGCTACTTGCAGACTTTACTGGACGACGCCGACGGCCATTGGGCAAGTCGCATCGCCGCCGCCAGAACTCGGCTGGCCGCCGCCGGATGCCCCACGCCCGCCGTGGAAACTTCCGCTCGCTACCGCTGGGCACGCGAAATCCTCGATGGCGTCGTGACCCAGCCCAGCCGGCACAAGACGACGGCGAGCGACCGGATCGACCGCGTATTGACGCATCGCGTTTGGGGCACGTTGGTCTTCGCCGTCGTCATGCTCGTCATCTTTCAGTCGGTGTTCGTGTGGGCGCGGCCGGCAATGGAGTGGATGCAAGCGGTGACGGCGGCAGCCGGCGATTGGGTCTCCGCCCGGATGGCCGAAGGGGCCCTTCGCAGCCTGTTGGTCGACGGCGTCATCGGCGGCGCCGGCGCCGTTCTCGCGTTCCTGCCGCAAATCCTCATCCTGTTCGCCTTTCTCGCCGTGTTGGAAGACTGCGGCTACATGGCGCGCACCGCATATCTCATGGATCGCCTGATGGTTCGCGTCGGCCTCAGCGGCAAGTCGTTCATCCCGCTGCTTTCGTCGTTCGCCTGCGCGGTGCCGGGCGTGATGGCCACGCGGGTGATCGAAAATGAGCGGGATCGGCTGACGACGATGCTAGTCGCGCCGCTGTTGACTTGTTCCGCCCGGCTGCCAGTCTATGCGCTGCTGATCGCCGCCATTATTCCCGATTATCGCTATCTGATCATCAAGACCAGGCTATTCGGCGACGTCGGATTGCTGACGTTGCAGGGATTGACGCTTGCCGGATTGTACGTGCTGGGGATCGTCGCGGCCGTGGTTGCGGCGCTGGTGTTCAAGCGGACGATCTTGCGCGGCCAGACGCCGCCGTTCATGATGGAGTTGCCGAGCTACAAATGGCCGTCGCCGCGGACGGTCTTTTTCCGCGTGGCCGATCGCGGCTGGGTGTTCGTGCGGTGCGCAGGCACGCTGATTCTGGCCGTGTCGATCCTGGTCTGGGCCGCCCTCTATTTTCCGCACAGTTCTGGGGTTTCGCACCAGCAGCAACAGCGCGACAGTTTCCTGGGCCAGGCCGGCCGCGTGATCGAGCCCGTGGTGAAACCGCTCGGCTGGGATTGGCGGATCGGTTGTGCCGTGCTTGCCTCGCTGCCGGCTCGGGAAATCGTCGTGGCCACACTCGGAGTGATGTATCACGTCGATGACGATCGCGGCGCCGAGCGGCAAGACGGCAACGCCCAATTGTCGCAGAAACTTCGCAGCGTCACCTGGGACGGCAGCGGCCGGCCGGTGTTCACGATTCCCACCGCGCTGTCGATCATGGTCTTTTTTGCACTGTGCGCTCAATGTGCCGCCACCTTGGCGGTGATTCGCCGTGAGACGAACAGTTGGCGCTGGCCGGCGTTCACGTTCGCGTATATGACAGTGCTGGCCTACGTGGGGGCGCTGCTGACGTACCAACTCGGAACGCGGATGGGCGGGTAGTCTCGTGACACAAAATAGCAGCACCGACAGCGTTTAGCCGCGCCCCGAAGGGAAGCGCGAAAACGCCGAATGATACCGACCCGCCGCATTATCGCAGCGTAACATTATCACCGCACTTCGCCGAGAATTCATGGCCATTACGTCCCAAGAAGTGGCAGTCGCGATCGTCGTGCTTCTGGCGCTGAGCTACGTCGCTTGGCGGCTCGTGCGCTTCCTTCGTCGCAGGGGCATGCCCGACTGCCGTTGCTGCCAGAGTTGCTCGGTCGAATTGCCCGAGAAGGTCCTCGTCACGCTGCATGCGCCGAAAATCGCGATTCCCGACGATCCCGGCCGCCGCGGCGTTGTCGGCGTCGCGGTGCGCGACGGGCGAATGCTGGTGATTCGCCGCTCCCGAACGGTTGTGGCGCCGTTGGTCTACTGTTTTCCCGGCGGCGGCATCGAAGCTGAACGAGTCGGAGGAGGAGGCGTTGCTGCGGGAGTTCCGCGAGGAGATCGGAGTAGAGGTCCGGCCGCTGCGGCGGCTGTGGGAGTGCGTGACGGCGTGGAAGGTCGAGTTGGCATGGTGGCTGGTCGAAATGCCGCCCGATGCGAAGCCCGTCCCCAATCCCGCCGAGGTCGAATCGATCCACTGGTTCGCGCCCGAGAAGATGTCGCAACTGCCGGACTTGCTGGAAAGCAATCGGGAGTTCCTGGAATACATCAAGAAGTCCGGTCTATTCTCCGGCACGCAAATATAGAGTCGTAGGTTATGCTGAAGCATAACCTACGTCTAGCGCTATCGCCTATCTAAGAGGTTCTAACAAAACCAGTATTTCCTGATCTGTCCAATGTTGCTAAACTCTCGGGCTAACCTGGTCAACCAACAGATATGTCAGGGAGGATATTATGGCCAAGCCACTGCTGCCCGATGCGCTTTGGGAGCGAATCAAGCCTTTGCTGCCGCGCGAACGCGGCAAGCCGAAAGGAGGCCGACCGCGAGTTTCCGATCGTGCGGCGCTCACGGGGATTCTCTTCGTATTGAAAACGGGTTGTCCGTGGGAATATCTTCCGCAGGAGTTGGGCTGCGGATGCGGCATGACGTGCTGGCGACGACTCCGCGACTGGCACGTGGCTGGTGTCTGGAAGCGGATATGGAAGCTACTTTTGGACGAATTGGGATTGGCAGGCCAAATCGACTGGTCAACATCCGCGATCGACAGTTGCTCCGTGCGAGCAGTTTTTGGGGGGCAAAAACGGGCCCAAATCCCACGGATCGAGGCAAGAATGGCTCGAAGCGTCATCTGATGGTGGACGGCAGCGGCACGCCTCTGGCCATTACCCACACCGGCGCGAATTGCCACGATTCGGAGATGGCTATTCCTTTGGTTGAACGCAGTTCCACCGATCAAGCAACCTCGCGGCGCACCGCGCAAGCGTCCCGATGAACTGCTCGCGGATCGAGCCTATGATGCGGAAGCCAAGATTCGTAAACCCCTGCGCAAGCGGAGAATCAAGCCGCTGGTTGCTCACCGCAACACCGAGCACGGCAGCGGCCTGGGCAAATTCCGCTACGTCGTTGAAGCCTGCTTCGATTGGCTCTTCAACTGGCGTCGTCTGCGGGTGCGTTACGAGAAACGACCGGACATTCACGATGCGTTCCTAATCATCGGTTGTGCCATGATCTGCTGGAACCGCGTACTGGAGTTTTGTTAGAACCTCTAAGTGTTCCGGCACAGGCATGTTCAGGTCCATCGCGGCCAACTGCAACGCCGTGCGGTCGAAGTAAGCGACACACTGGGCAATCTCGGGCAGCGAGTTGTCCCAGCGGTACTCATATTCGATCGAGAACACCGCCTTCAGCTTCTGCCGGTGGAGTTCCATCAGCATCCTTTTCACATTGCAGACGCCCGTCCCCCAGGGCACGTCGTGGGTAGGCGCGTCGGCGGCACCGGGGCCCATCTG
Source organism: uncultured Planctomycetia bacterium (assembly GCA_963719005.1). GTDB lineage: Bacteria > Planctomycetota > Planctomycetia > Pirellulales > Thermoguttaceae. The sequence goes on along the minus strand of CAVRAR010000001.1, from coordinate 271,828 downwards.
GTTGAGATCCTTGAAGTGGAGGCTGACGATCCGCCCAGCCAGCTTTTTGAGACATTCGACCGGCGTTAGGCCGGAACGGGCCCAGTGGCCGGTGTCGGCACAGGCGCCGATGCGTTTGCTGCGGCCACGGCAGACCTTCAATACCGTGTCTGGGTTCCAGTAGTGCGAAGGCTTTGGATGGTCGTGGATGGCCACGTTGATTCTGAACTCGCTGCAGAGCTTGTCGAGCGCGTCAAAATCGTTCTCGTTCGGCTCGGCCACCAGGGTTTCAATGCCCATCTCCTTGGCGAACTCGAAGTGTTTCCGGTCGTAGCCGCCGACGCCGAAATTGACCAATTTGACGCCGAAATCGCCCAGCTTCCTCAGCACCACCTTGCGATTTGCCGCCGTCATATCGGCCCCCATGACCGCCGACAGCTTCTTACTGATCGGCTGGCCGGGGTAGCCTTCGATGTAGTGCAGTCCCAGGGATGCCGTCTTGTCGACGGCCTCGAAGAAGCTGAAGTGATTGAAGCTGTACGCCTGGCAGCCGAGCCGCCAGCCGAGCTTTTCGGCGTTCGGGGCACCGTTGGCTAAGTCGGCGGCAACCAAGCGGGAACCGCTCAGCGCTGCCAATCCCATGCCGGCGCCGACGGTCCCGGACGTTTTCAAGAAATCGCGGCGATTCATGCGATGTCTCCCGAGTTTCCCTCCTCAAACAGGTGGGAGGATGTTTGGAGGGTGCGACTCTTGGCTATTTTACTCCCTCACCATCTTCGATGGAACCGGCGAATTGACCTTTCTTTCGCCGGCGGCTAAAATGGAGTTTCTGGGATAAAGAAGAACTTTTCTAGTCGGGCGTTCGTCCCAGGGGTCGGGTAGTTCGTACAACATGGATGTGCAGCAATGACGGCCCTGGTCCCATGTGAACCGCGGCCGAGTTGTGGGGTCGATTTCTCGACGGCAGCCTGATGAACGATTCCGCGTCCAACGCTCGAAATCCCGAAACATCCCCGTCGTTGGGTGGAAGTCCGGCGGCAGGCGCCGATGGCTCGTCCGCCGCGCGTAGAGTTGCCAGGCCGCCGGCCGCCGATCTGACCGTCATCACCGGCGCACCGCCGATTCCCGCCCCGGCCGTTTCCGACTCGTTGGCACGAATCCTGGAGGGCCGGGTGATGCCGGGCGACCGGATCGGGCACTTCGAGCTGGTCGAATACGTGGGCGGCGGCGGCATGGGCCGCGTCTTCCGCGCCCTCGATACCCAGTTGGGGCGAACCGTGGCGCTGAAAGTGCTGCCGCCCGAGCAGGCGGCGGCGGCCGACACTCTGCAGCGATTTCAGAACGAGGCGCAATCGACGGCGCGGCTCGATCACGAGAACATCGCGCGGGTGTATTTCGTCGGCAAAGACGGCGAGTTGTCGTACATCGTATTCGAGTTCGTCGAAGGGGTGAACGTGCGTCTGCTGGTCGAGCAGAAGGGGCCGCTGCCGCTGGCCGAGGCGCTGAGCTACACGATCCAGGTGACGGAGGCGTTGGCCCATGCCGACGCCCGGGGCGTGGTCCATCGCGACATTAAACCGTCGAACGTGCTAATCACGCCGGAAGGGCGCGTGAAGCTGATCGACATGGGTTTGGCGCGATTGCGCAACGTCGATGCGGCGGACGGCGATCTGACGCAAAGCGGCGTCACGCTTGGAACGTTCGACTACATTTCGCCCGAGCAGGCCCGCGATCCCCGCATTGCCGACGTCCGCAGCGACATCTACTCGCTCGGCTGCACGCTGTTTTTCATGCTCACCGGCCAGCCGCCGTTTCCGGAAGGCACGGTGCTGCAAAAGCTGCTGCAACACCAGGGGGACGAGCCGCCCGACGTGCGGCGGCTGCGTCCCGACGTGCCGGAGGAAGTGAGCCGCGTGATGCGGAAGATGATGGCCAAAGACCCGCGGCACCGCTATGCCAGTTCCGCCGAGTTGGCCGCGGACTTGCTTGCGCGGGCCGAGCAGATCGGTTTGCGTCCGATGATCCCCGCGAGCAGGGTTTGGTTGACGCCGCCGGAACGATCGGTGTCGTTCTTCCAACGGCATCTGCCGTGGATGGCGCCGGTGGCCGCGCTGCTTTGCGTCGTATTCTTGATCGATCACTTTTCGCCGCGCGACGACGCGGCGCCGCCGCCGATCGACGCCACGGCGACGGATGCTGCGGTCCACGGCGTTGCCAAAAAGGGCGTGGCCGCAAGAGAGGTCGCGCGGAAGGATGCGGATCTTACGCGAAAAGAGACGGCGCCACCCGATAGGTCGTTGCAGCCAACGGCCCTTTTCCCGATCGAGGATCCCGGATTCACGGGGTCTCCGCGAGACCCGTTCACCGACCTGAAGACGTCGCCGTTCGACCCGGTCCCGCCCGGCGCGACCGGCGAGAATTTCGGAGCGTGACGCCGACCGCCCAAAACCATCGACCGCGGAGCCGCCGAAGCGATCTGGCGTTCTGATCGTTCGTGAAAACGCGGCGGGACCGAGCGAGTTTGCGAGCCTCGGCGAGGCCTGCGCCGCGCGCAAAACGGCGACGTCATCGAACTGCGCTTCAATGGTCCGCGTGAAGAGCGGCCGATGAAGTTCTCGAACCTGCAAGTAACCATTCGGCCGGGCGAAGGATACCAACCGCTCATCGTCTTCCGTCCCACCGAGATCAACCCGGTCAAGTATCCTCGCAGCATGCTTACCCTCAGTGCCGGCCGGCTGACGATGGCCGACGTAGCGGTCGAGCTGTATGTGCCGCGAGAGGTCGCCGCCGACAACTGGGCGATGATCGAGACCTGGGGCGGCCAGACGGTCCGACTCGAACGCTGCTGGCTCACGGTGCACAACGCATCCGATCAACTGACGGCGTATCACGAAGACGTCGCGTTTGTTCGCGCGCGGCCTGCTCCCGACGCCGACGTGGCTGCCGACAGTCCGCAGGCGGCGACGCCGTTGGCCACGATCGAATTGACCGACTGCGTCGCTCGGGGCGAGGCGGTGTTTCTTACCGTCGAAGACCTTCAGCCCGTTTACCTGCTGTGGGACAACGGACTGCTGGCCACGTCCGACCAACTATTGACGGCCGTCGGCGGCCAGGTGGCGCCGAAGCCGGACGAAGTGTTGCGGTTGGAATTGCGGCACCTGACGGCGGCGGTGCGCGGCGGCCTCTGCCGCCTGAACGCCACGTCGGCCGATCCCTACCAGCTCGCGGTGCAGTTTGTCTGTACCGACGACATCATCCTGACGTCGCCCGGCGCGCCGCTTATCGAACAGGAGGGGACCGCCAGCGTGGAAAAATCCCGCCAGCGGCTGGTCTGGAACGGCGATCGCAACTACTATCAAGACGTGGACGTGTTCTGGATGGTGCGGACGTTGGATTCGCAAGCGGCGCCGGACGTCATGACGTTTAACGGTTGGAAGACTCACTGGGGACCGTCGCGCGAGAATCAGCCGAGCCGGGAGCCGTTGGCGTGGCGGAAGTCTCCGAACGCCGAGAGGCCGCTGCACACCCACACGGCGGCCGACTACACCCTGGAGGATCCGACGTTCAACGACGCTTCGAGCGGCGCCCCCGGTTTTCGCGGCCATCGCCTGCCTCCGCTTCCCGCCGAATCGTTTCAGGAACGATCCAACTCGCCGGCGTCTTCGGTCCGCGGCGGCAGGTTCGGTCAACGACGGAACGACGGCTGAAATTCTTGTCCGCCACGACTTGCCCGCCGCCCCCGACCGCTGTATACAATAGCCGTCAGGAGGAAAAAAGCCATGAAATCGACCCTGTCGTCAATGGTGGCTCGTCTTGGGGCATCGTTGTGCTGTCTCACGATGATCGCCTTGGCGTGCGGCTGCCAGGATGCCGACGCCAAAGCCAGAGGAGGAAAGAAAATGACGATCCAGATTACCAGTTCGGCCTTCACCCAAGGACAACCGATTCCGAAGAAGCATACGGGCGAGGGCGTCGATGTTTCGCCGCCGCTTAGTTGGTCGAATCTGCCAGTCGGCGTCAAGGAATTGGCGTTGATCTGCGACGACCCGGACGCCCCCAACGGCGACTGGGTTCATTGGGTGATCTACAAGATTTCGGCCAGCGCGAAGGGATTGCCGGAAGGAGTGCCGCGTACGGCGAAGCTGAAGGAGCCGGTCGGTGCCCTGCAAGGCAAGAACTCCTGGCCCGCCGCCGAAGCGACCGGCTATCGCGGCCCGATGCCGCCTCCCGGCAAAGTGCATCACTACTATTTTAAGCTCTACGCCCTCGACACCCCGTTGCACGCGGAGCCCGGGCTGGACAAGAAGGCCCTCCTGGAACAGATCAAGGGCCACATCTTGGGCGAGGGCCAACTGATGGGAACGTATAAGAGGTGAATAGTGAAGGGGGCAAGCATTATTGTTTAGCCGCCGCCCGAAAGGCGGCGAGGGCCAACGTTCCGTCGGCTGCCAAACGCCGCAAACGGCCCGATTGACGGTGGGCAGTCGCTGTGTTAATCTACACTCAGCGTTTTCCGTTTCCTTGGCAATTCTTTGGCGTATTCCTTTTTTGGCAGTTTCTCTGTCGCAGGAAGAAAGGTGGCCTGACCATGTCTCAACGTTGGATGGTTGGTTGCGCGTTGGCTGTGGGGGGGGTGTTGTTGACGATCGCGGGTTGTTGGATGGGCGGAAGAGAACGAGTGAAACCGCCGCCGATCAACGCCGCCGCCGCCGGGGCTGAGGCCATGAAGATGTACGACACCAACAACGATGGCAAGATCAGCGGCGCGGAACTGGACAAGTGCCCGGCCATCAAAGCCGCCATCGCTCAGATCGATCCCAGCGGCAAGGGCGAAGTTACGGCCGAGATGATCACCGCACGGATCAAGAAATGGCAGGATTCCCTACTCGGTAAGACGGCGTTGGGGTGCAGAGTGACCCGCAACGGCTCGCCGCTCCCCGGCGCAACGGTGACGTTCATACCCGAGAAATTCCTCGGCCCCAACGTTAAACCGGCGACGGGCAAGACCGACGTGAACGGGATGGCGATGCTCAGCATCGCTGATTCGCCGCCGCCGCCGGGCGTGGCGCCGGGGCTGTACCGCGTGGTGGTGACCGTGCCCGGTATGAACGTCCCCCCCAAGTACAGCAGCGAAGCCGACACCGTCCTCGGTCTGGAAGTTGCCATGGACGCCAAAGGAATGCGAGAAGGAATCAAGTTCGACCTGAACTTTTGAGCGGGCCGCCTGACATGCGAACGAGATTTGCCCGGCCCACTGCGGAGGAAGTACCCTCCGCAGTGGGCTTTTTTCGTCAATTGTTCAGGGGGATGAAGTACGAGCAGTCGCGTTCGACGGATGCCATCGTCCAATCTGCCCGGCAAGCTGAGGGGCGATTGTTCGTTCCATGTTCTTTGTCACAACTCGGGAATGTCAAAAGGGTTCGGGAATAGCTGGCGGACGTCGGCGGCAATATGACTCCTTCTAAACCGTTTGGCATGAGAGTTGCCTCTAGACCGGCAGATATAATTCGGCGGAAACAAGCTTCCTGCACCGGGTGTGGCCGAATCGGCATGGGAAGTCATCTTACAACCGCTTTTGGGGAGGCCGGCTACCATGAAACGAATCGCCGTGGTCGGCAACTACCTGCCGCGACAATGCGGGATCGCCACGTTCACCACCGACTTGTGCGAATCCTTGGCATCCCAATTTCCGGGAACGACCTGTTTTGCCGTTCCCGTGAACGATCGAAAAGAGGGTTACCAGTATCCGCCGCGCGTCCGTTTCGAGCTTAACCAGGACGATCCGGCCACCTACCGGCAGGCTGCGGATTTCTTGAACGTCAACAACGTCGATCTCGTCTGCCTGCAACACGAGTTTGGCATTTTCGGCGGTCCGGACGGAGACCACGTCCTCACTCTGCTCCGCGAACTTCGCACGCCCGTAATTACCACCTTGCATACCGTACCGCAGCGCCCCACGCCCAGCCAGCAGAAGGTTTTGGGCGAAGTGCTCGATCGTTCCGACCGGGTGGTGGTGATGAGCAAGAAAGGCGAAGAGTTTCTGCGAGGGTTGTTTGACGTCTCCGGCGACAAGATCGACTTGATTCCGCACGGAATCCACGACGTGCCTTTCACCGACCCGAACTTCTACAAAGACAACTTCGGAGTGGAAGGGAGGCCGGTCGTGTTGTCCTTTGGACTGCTGAGCAAGAACAAGGGAATCGAGAACGTCATCCTTGCCTTGCCGGAGGTGCTGGAAAAGTTCCCCGACGTCGTGTTCATGGTCGTGGGCGCTACGCACCCGAACGTCGTCCGGCATGAGGGCGAATCTTATCGCTTGTCACTGGAGCGGCTGGTCAGCGAGCTGCACGTGGAACGAAACGTGATCTTTTACAATCGCTTCGTGAGCCTGGAAGAACTCAAGGAGTTTCTCGGCGTTGCCGACATCTACGTAACGCCCTACTTGAATCAAGACCAGATTACCTCCGGCACGCTGGCTTACGCCCTGGGGGCCGGCAAAGCGGTAATCTCGACGCCGTATTGGTACGCCGAGGAGTTGCTGGGAGACGGCAGCGGTCTACTGGTCCCCTTCGCATCCCCCGACGCCTTGGCACACGCCATCCTTCACTTGCTGGAAGACGAAACTGTGCGACACGCCGTTCGCAAACAGGCCTATTTTGCCGGCCGCAAGATGATTTGGCCGGTGGTGGCGCGGGAATACATGCGGACGTTCCAGCGGGCATGTCAGCATCGTTACGCACGGCCAAGCATGGCCTTCCCGGCGATGACCCTGGCCGAACGAGAGAGGGAATTGCCACCGTTGAACCTTGGTCATTTGCGGCGATTGACCGACGACGTCGGCATCTTGCAGCACGCCGTCGCCACGGTGCCGAACTACAACGAAGGCTACACGACGGACGATAACGCCCGTGCACTAATGCTAATGGTGTGCCTGGAGGAGTTCGGCAAGGAGCGGATGGCGCAGACTAAGGAGTTGGCGGCGCGGTATATGGCGTTCCTTTGGCACGCCCACAACCCGCAAAACGGACACTTCCGCAATTTCATGGCCTACGACCGGCGGTGGTTGGAAGAGCGCGGTTCGCCCGACAGCCATGCGCGGGCGCTATGGGGATTGGGAACGGTGTTGGGACGCTCGCGACAGGAGGGACTGCGGCACGCGGCCAGCCGGCTCTTCGAGCTGGCGCTGCCGGGCGTGCGCGAGTATATCGACCTGCGGCCGACGGCTTTCGCATTGATAGGGCTGCACGACTACTTGCCGCGTTTTTCCGGAGATCGTGCGGCACACGAGGCGCGGGCGTTGCTGGCAGATCGTTTGTACGAGGCGTTCCAGCGATCTTCGTCGCGCGACTGGCCGTGGTTTGAAGACAAACTGACTTACGCGAACGCGGCGTTGCCCCATGCGCTGCTGTTGTGCGGCCGATCGCTGGGCCGCGCGCCGTGGGTGGAGGTTTCGCTGCGGGCGCTCGATTGGCTGATGGCGGTGCAAACCTCGCCGCAGGGTCATTTCGCGCCGATCGGCAACCAGGGCTTCTACGTGCGAGGAAACGCGCCTGCCCGATTCGACCAACAACCGATCGAAGCTCACGCCAGCGTCTCCGCCTGCCTCGCGGCTTATCGCGCTACGCGGGAAGATCGCTGGCGACGCCACGCACGCCGGGCCTTCGAGTGGTTTCTCGGCCACAACGACTTGGGGTTCTCCCTCTACGATCCGGCGACGGGCGGTTGCTGCGACGGCCTCTCCTCCGAAGAAGTGAGCGTCAACCAAGGCGCCGAATCGACGCTCGCCTTCCTGCTTGCATTGACGGAACTTCGGCTGTTGGAGCAGACGCTGCCCGCCGCGAACGGTTTCGTCATCGCGGCCAAGCGCTCGCGGAAGGCCGCCTTGCTGAGAGAACGAGAACGCCGTGAGAAACTGCTGGAGGCCGTCGAGCCATGACTGCGGCCTGGCCGAAGGAACAAGACGTCATCCTGAAGCGGCACCCGGCCAATCCGCTAATAGCGGCGCACGACTGGCCCTATGCCGTCAATACCATTTTCAACGCGGGCGCAATGCGCTTGCATGACGGTACGACGTTGCTCTTGTGCCGAGTGGAGGATCGGCGCGGCGTGTCGCATTTCTGCGCCGCGCGATCGCACAACGGCGTGGATGGTTGGGTTATCGACCCGCTGCCGACGCTGTTGCCTGATCCCGAGCAGCGTCCCGAGGAGAAATGGGGCATCGAAGACCCGCGCATCACCTGGCTTGCAGAATTGCAGCGGTACGCCATTGTGTATACCAGCTTCTCACAGGCCGGTCCGGGGGTGTCGCTCGCCCTGACGGAGGATTTTCACGGCTTTGAACGTTACGGCGAGATTCTTCCGCCGGAAGATAAAGACGCGGCCCTGTTTCCTCGCCGAGTCGGCGACAACTGGGCACTGATCCACAGGCCGGTCAGCCCGCAAGGCGCCCACATCTGGATTTCGTATTCGCCCGATTTGCGGCACTGGGGAAGTCACAAGTTGATTCTCCGCTCGCGCCGCGGGGCGTGGTGGGATGCCGGCAAGATCGGCCTGGCCGTTCCGCCCATCGAAACGCCCGCGGGCTGGCTGTTCATCTATCATGGCGTGCGCGGGACGGCTTCAGGCTGCCTCTACCGGATCGGTTTGGCGCTTATGGACCTTCAAACGCCCGAACGGTGCTTGCGTCGCGGCGACGCCTGGGTGTTCGGTCCCGAGGCCCAGTATGAACGGTTCGGCGACGTGAACAACGTCGTCTTCCCCTGCGGATATACGGTCGAGTCCGACGGCGACACGCTGCGGCTGTATTACGGAGCCGCCGACACCTGCATCGCACTGGCTACCGGCAGCATTCGCCAGATGCTCGACTGGTTGGAAGCCCACGGACAAGATATAACGCTGGGGGTGGAATGATCCACTACTCTTCGTCGTCCATCGGCTGCTGTCGTTGCGTTCCCCGGTTCGACTCGCTGGCTTCTTCGGCTTTATGGCCGGGCCCCCACTCAAAACCGGCGGCCTTCTTCATCTCATCGAACCAGGCGCGGAGAACTCGATTCTGCTCCGTCGCACCGGCGGCGGCATACGTCGCGAAGCTGTCGGCCAGGAATAGCCTCCATCGCACCTCGTACGAAGGAGTGAACTCGCTCGGGCGGACGACGTACACGACGGTTTCCGGGGCATTGAACGCCATATCCGCCTGGCCGGGTTCCAGCCGGAAAACGGCTGCCATGAAGTCGTCTCCGGCCATATCCACGCCCGCTACGGGACTGAGCCGCGCCTGGGGGCGTTGCCGCGACGTCGGCGCCACGTTGCTGACGGTCATCCAACTAAACTTTGGCGGAAGCACGACCCGCAGGTCCAGATGGTTGCGAAAGGCCTGCTTAAGCGACTTTCCGGCCTTGTTGGATTCGTCGGCCAGCGATTTGGCTGCCTTTTTCGCGATGCTGCGCGCTTGGATCATCTTCCACGAGTGCAGCACTTCCTCGTACATGCCTTTGTCGTCGAATTTCGGAACATACTCCTTGACGTCGTCGCTCTTCCAGAAGAGATAAGCGGCGTGGTCGTCGATCGACTCCTCGCAGCGGAACTTGGGCGACTGATAGATGTAAGCCCACACGGGCAGTCGGCCACCGATCAACGATGCCCCGACCTCCGGATTCTGCATCTCCCACACCGGGAGCAACTCGGTCCGGCCGGTTGACATTCCGTTCTCCGCGGCCAGTTTTTCAAAATTCGGGCCAGCGGGCGGCGGAGGAACTTTCTTCTTCTCGCGTTCGAGTTGAATCTTCTGGAGATCGTATTTCCTGTAATCTTGCTGATATTTTTCCACCGGCTTGCGCAGACCTGTGAACGCCTTCTCAATCTTCTCGAAGGCGAGTTGCCGCCGGATAAACGTCTTCAGCGCGACCGGCATCTCGTTGCCGGACGTCTCGGTGTTCTCCTCTGCCGCAGCCTTTTCGGATGCGGGCTTCTGCTCCTTCGCCGCCGGCTTCTCGGGCTTCGCCGGCGGTTCGGCTTTGGCCGCCGGCGCAGACTTCACCGCCGGTTCAGATGCCGACGGCGATTTTGGCTTGTCGGCCGATTTCTTCTCGACCTGCTGCATCGCCGCAAACATGAACGGCGTCGTCCGGCCCGCAGACGAAGCCCCCTTGGAGTCGCCGGTCTTGTTTGGCTCTTTCGGCCCTGCTGCCTTCGGCGATTGCTTTGGCGTCCCCTCCTTCGTCTCCGTCGCCGGTTTCTTCTGTTCTGTCTTCGGCGTCTCGCCGGGCGTTTTTGCCTTCGGAACGTTCCTGGTCGCCTTCGCCTCCGGCTTTGCCTCGCTTGCTTTCTTGGTGTTTTCGGCGTTCTTCGCGGCTCCCTGCTTGGCCGGCTGTGGGGTCGGAGGAATCCTGAAATATCTGTCGTAGGCGTCCTTGTTCTCTTCGTACTGCTTTCGTACGTCCGCGTCCGTCACGGTCGCGGCGAATTTATCGATATCGGCTTTGAAGTAGTCGATAGCCACCTTCTGCGGGCGTTTGAAGCCGGGCGCGGGCGACGCGGGATAGGCAATCGCGTCCTTGTTGTCCTCGAAGAACTTCTTCAGCACCTCGTCCGTCGGTTTCTCGACGTTCTTGACGTAGTCGGCCACAGCCAGCGGGACTGCTTCGATGACCGCCATGCGGTTCACTCGATTGAACCAATCCCAGCGTTGGCTTGGAGTCGCAATGAGTTGGCCCCCGATCTCGAGGCTTGGCACAAACATTGTCACAAGCTGTTGAGCCAGCAGCTCGTCCCGCAGTAAGTTGTAGAACTGAGCGTCCGAGACCGCCGGCGAGTGTCTGAAGGCGTCTTGAATCGTGTTGATCGGGACTCGGTTGTCGGTCCATTTTTCGAGAAACCGAGTGATGGTGTCATCGCTGACAACCATGCCGAGCTCACGAGCGCGCTGCACTTTCAGCCAGTCTAAGACCACATCCTCGTCGCTAGCCGATCCAAACAGGCTGGTGACCGTTGGCTCAACCGCTCTCGGATCGCTGCCGGCCGGCTGCGCAGCCTGCCCTAGCTCGATCAGCACCGCCCGAACCTTCTGCTTGCTCTGCCGCAACCTGCTAACTTCCGATTCGCGCAAATCACCGAACTTCTTGGTCTTGACGACGACCAAATCCTCGCGTCCCGTCTGTTTTTTCGAGATGAGATTCCCCATGTTCGGCAAGAACACGAAAGCAATAATCGCCAGAAGGCACGCGGCCATCATCAAGAACTTCTGGTGCTTACGAAACACGGAAAACGGGCTGGCCATCGAAAGCTATCCTTCTATAGCGGGGTGGGATTAGTGCGAACTCGACTTGACAAGCTAACCCCCTCGGGAGTAATGGTGTCAAAAATCTCGTATCGGAACCAGAAATTCAGTCTATCGCAGAACGCGGCTGGCCGCCAACGGCCGAATCTTTTGATTCTAAACGGCTTGGGGGCGAATGCAATGCCAATTCGTGTTGGATTGTGTGGATCGAAACGAGTGCTACAATTGCAAACCCTTCCCAGGTTTCCAGGAATATCATGGCGAAGAAATCCAACACCGTCGGCGGAATCCCTCTGGTGATTGTTGAATCCCCGGCCAAAGCCCGGACCATCAGCAAGTTTCTGGGCCGCGGTTACACGATCGAGGCAAGCATCGGCCATATCCGCGACCTGCCGCAGGGCGCCAAGGAAATCCCCGAACAATACAAGAAAGAGGACTGGGCCTATCTGGGAGTCGATGTAAACCACGGCTTTGAACCGGTTTACGTCATTCCACACGCCAAAGGCCAGCAGGTTCGCAAACTCAAGAGTCTGCTGAAAGGGGCCAGCGAACTGTTTCTGGCCACGGATGAAGATCGCGAAGGAGAAGCCATCAGTTGGCACCTCTGCGAAGTCTTGCATCCCAGGGTGCCCGTCCATAGACTCGTCTTCCACGAAATCACCAAGGAAGCGATCCTCGACGCGTTGCAGAGTCCGCGGCAAATTGACGACAATCTGGTGCGCGCCCAGGAGGTGCGGCGAATCGTTGATCGCCTTTATGGCTACGACGTATCCCCACTTTTGTGGAGGAAGGTCCGCCCGCGGCTTTCGGCCGGCCGGGTGCAAAGCGTCGCGGTACGGCTGATCGTCGAGCGTGAGCGACAGCGGATGGCCTTTCAATCGGCCACGTTCTGGGACTTGTTGGGAAGCTTCGCCAAGTCGGGCAGCCCGCCCTTCGAGGCCGAGTTGATCTCGATGGGGGGCCGACAAATCCCTACCGGCCGCGACTTCGATCCGGCCACCGGCCACTTGAAGGATCCGCGACTGCTGTTGCTCGACGAGCGTCAGGCGGCGGAACTGGCTCGAGCGGCTTCGCTCGGTCGCCATGCCGGGTGGCGAGCCTGGAAGACAAACCGTACACGCACGCGCCCCTATCCGCCCTTTACGACCAGCACGCTGCAACAGGAGGCGAACCGCAAGCACGGATTCACCGCCCGGCACACGATGCAGGTGGCCCAAAGCCTTTACGAGAACGGCCACATCACGTACATGCGAACCGACTCGACCACGTTGGCCACGGTGGCGGTCGAGGCGGCCCGGCGTCTGGTCGCTTCGCAATACGGCAACGAATACCTGCCGTCGTCGCCGCGCGTGTATCAAACGAAGGTGAAGAACGCGCAGGAGGCCCACGAGGCGATTCGGCCCGCCGGCCACGATTTCGACTTCCCGGAATCGCTCCGCGGACGCCTCAGTCCCGACGAGTTCAAGCTCTACGACCTGGTCTGGAAGCGGACGATCGCCAGCCAGATGACCGACGCCCGCGGACACCGCGTCACCGTCGGCATCGAGGTCGACGGGGCGACGTTCCAGGCCGTCGGCAAGACGATCGAGTTTCCCGGCTATCTCCGGGCGTACGTCGAAGGCTCGGACGATCCCGAGGCCGATCTGGCCGATCGCGAGGCGGTGCTGCCGACGGTTTCGCTGGGCGAGCCGTTGCGGTGCACGTCGTTGCAGCCGAAGAGCCACACGACGCAGCCGCCGAATCGCTACAGCGAAGCCGCGCTGACCCGGGCGTTGGAGGAGATGGGCATCGGCCGGCCGAGCACCTACGCGTCGATCATCGACACGATCCTCGCCCGCGAGTACGTGTTCAAGCTCAGCCGCGGCAACGTGCTGGTGCCCACTTGGACCGCGTTCGCCGTTTCGCAACTGCTCGAAGCCCATCTGCCCGAGTTGGTCAACTACCAGTTCACGGCCGAGATGGAGGACGAGCTCGACGCGATCAGCCGCGGCGAGATGGATCATCGCGATTACCTGCGACGATTCTACTTCGGCAACGACCATCCCGGCTTGAAGCAATTGCTGCAAGACAAGATCAACGAGATCGACGCCCGCGACGTTTGCCGCATTTTGCTGGGCACAGCCGTCGGGCGAAACGGGCGAGGGGGCGGCCGAAGTGTTCATCCGCGTCGGCCGTTACGGACCGTTCCTGGAGCAAGGCGACCGCCGGGCGAGCCTGCCCGACAAACTGCCGCCCGACGAACTGACGCTCGCGTCGGCGTTGGAGATGCTCGACAAGGCCGGTCAGGCCGAGGAGCCGCTCGGCGTCTGCCCCGACACGCACAAACCGGTGTTCGTCAAGGTGGGCCGCTTCGGTCCCTACGTGCAACGCGGGACCGCCGAAGACGACGAGAAGCCGCAGAACGCCTCGCTCCTGAAGGGCATGACGCCCGAGCAGGTCGATCTGGAAACCGCGCTGAAGCTTCTCTCGCTGCCGCGCACGCTCGGCGAGCATCCGCAGACGCAAGAGCCGGTCGTCGCGTACAACGGGCGTTACGGGCCGTACGTCAAGTGCGGCGAGGAGACGCGCTCGCTGCCCGACGGGCTTTCGCCGTTGGACGTGACGCTGCAACAGGCATTGGACTTGCTGGCCCAGCCGAAGCTGCGCCGCGGCGGCGGCACGGGCCGCGCCAAGGAGCCGGTCAAGGTCTTCGACGTTTCGCCGGTCACCAACCAGCCGGTCCGTCTGATGCAAGGCCGCTACGGTCCTTACGTGAGCGACGGCGTGACCAACGCCTCGCTGCCGCGCTCGGTGACGGTCGATGAAATGACGTTCGAGTATGCTCTGAGTCTCTTGAAGGATCGAGCGGCCGCCGGGCCGTCGAAGAGGGCTGCCCGCAAGAGGGCCGCGCCGAAAGCCGCCAGAAAACCGACGAAAAAGGCGACGAAGAAGACTGCCGGCAAGACGACGGCACGCAAGAAGAAGGCGTAAAGCAGTTTTGCCAAGCATGCGCCCCTCCTGTGAAGCCGCGACCATCGGTCGCGGATGCGTGCTTCTATACCCACGTTGCAGCCGTTGCCGCAACGCGAGTACAATGCTGCGAGGGTTCTCGCCATGAAGCAGATTCTCAAATGGACCGGAATCGTGCTGCTCGTGCCCGTGGTGGTAGGTCTCGTCGTCAACGCGTTGTTTGTCTCGACCACCGAAGCGCGGCTTCAGCGGCAATTGGCCGCAATTCGTGCTGAGGGTGATCCGCTGACAATGGCCGACTTGGCCCGCAAGCCGATCCCCCCGGAAACGAATGCCGATACGTATCTCCGCCAGGCCGAGCCTGGCGTCAAAGCGATATGTGATTTGCTTTATCCTGACACCAACAACTCCGTTGTAAAGAGACTCGCTGGCGCGGTGCAAAGTGCGCTGTTAAAACCAGGCGGAAAGACGGAGCTGCCGTTGACTCCCGCCGACCTCGACGCCATGTCGAGCTATGAAGACAAGAAATGGGAGCAATCGTACGGCGGATGGTCCGGCAGCAATCCGCATCCCCCGATGCCTCGGAAGCTCCAGAAGACCCTTCGTATGATCTTTGCCGACCACGCCGAAGTGATTCCGCTTCTGGAGAAGGCGGCAGCCTGCCCTGACAATGACGCGCAATTCGACTACTCGCTGCCCCCGAAAGAACTGCTGGGTTTCACGCTGCCCACCAGGCCGCGATCGCTGTCCGACATCGTTCAGAAGATGCGATCTGCCGCCCGCGTACTGAACTGTAGGGCAGATTTGCTCGTGGCGGAAGGCAAACGCGACGAAGCCGTGCGATCGGCATTGACGCTCTTTCGGCTGGCCCGTCACTGCGGCCGGAATCCCACGGCAATCTCCCATCTCGTTGCCGTCACTATTGCAGGCATGGCGGTCGATTGCGCGAACACGGCACTTCAGTCGGGGCCGGTCTCGCCGGAGATCCGGAAGGAATTGGACGCCGAGCTTGCACTCCAAGACCGCATGGACGGATTCGCCTGGGCGATCAAGAGCGAGCGGGCTATGTTTATAGCAAGTTTCCAGACAACTGTTCCTTGCCGCAACTGGTGGCTGATCGGTCGCGGCTACTGGAATCGACAGGAGTCGAACTGCCTCGATGTCTTCGCCGCGTTTCTCGCCATGGCAAATGCCTCCGCTTCCTGGCGTGAAGCCGAACGCACGATCGAAGACAAGGGGTTTGCAAACGCCTCGTTTCTGCCTCGCGAACAGGGCTCAGCATGCCGGGCATACTATCAAGTAGCCCTGCGAATCCGGGCGATGATTCGTTCGTTGCGAGTGCTCAACGCTTTGCCGGTTACAGCGGCTGGCGGCAAGATTCCAAAGCTTGCAGAGCTTGGGCTGCCGGTCGACGCAACCATCGACCCATTTAGCGGCAAGCCCCTGTACGTCAAGAGAAAGCCACAAGGCTGGCTGGTCTACTCGGTCGGCTCAAACCTCGTGGATGACGGCGGAAAGGTGGAGGATCCGACCAACGGCGACGTCGGCATTGGCTCGTTACCGCCGACAAAACCCGGCGAACCGGCGAAGAGATGAGCGGCGACTCTTCCTCTGTGCCTTCGGTTTCATCGCCAATTCGCCGGATTCTTCAATAAATCGGCCACTCGTGAGGGTCTTCTTCTTGGAACGCCGTGAACGGGGGAAAAAGGGGACAGGTCCAATTTGTGCGAAGCACCCCTTGGGCCGTCCCGGCAAATTGGACCTATCCTCTTTTTCCCCAGGCAGGCAAGGCTGTGCGGCATGGCAACACTCCAGGCGAGATTGGCCCGAGGCGAGCCGGCCGCGTTTGCCGAGCTTTACGACGCCTGCGCCGATCGCGTCGGCCATTACCTGTTGGTTCGGCTCGGCTCCTGGGCGGATGCTGACGATGCGTTGCAGGAAACGTTCGTTCGGCTCGCCCGGGCGCGAGAGAAACTCGCCGAAGTCGATAACCTGGAAGCCTACGTGATAACGATCGCCCGCAACGAAGCCGCACGCTTGGCAGCCGGCACGGCAAAACGTCACCAAAAGCAACAGCCGCTCGCAGCCGGGGAACTCTTTTGGTATGACGCCGGCGACGCCGATGCGCGGCAGGATGCCGAGACTGTTGCGGCCGCCTTGGAGCGATTGGAGCCGGACTTGCGGGAAGTCGTGGAGTTGAAGACTTTCTCGGGGCTTACGTTTCAGCAGATCAGCCAGGTGACCGGCCTGCCGCAAGGAACGGCGGCCTCACGATATCGCTCGGCCTTGGCGAAAATGCGAGCTTGGTTTGCGAGGCAACCGCAATGAAGGACGACGTGGAACAACGATTGAGCCGATTGACGCCCCGCGGCGTGGGGCCGGAACTGCGCGAGAAGGTGCTTGCGGCCGTGGCGAGCGAATTGCCGGGGAGCAATGGTGTGCCACTGCTTGGAACAAGCAGTGCCGTTGCGACAGGCGGCGGCCGGCACTGCTTGTTCCAAACAGTGGCACACGCCGATGAAGAATGCGAGCCACCGTCCAAGGCCGATTCCCCCTGGCTGCGCCGGGCGGCGACGGCCGTGGCGGCGTCGTTGCTGCTGGGCATCGGGCTGAACGTTTGGGTGAGCAAGGCGTCGGACCGTCATTTGGCGGCAGCTATTCGGCCCTCCGCCCATCTCGAAGGGAGCGATGGAAATCGCCAAGGACGTGGAAACAGTCACCGACGCCGAGACCGGCCAATGGGTTTACCATCGGCTCACCATGCCGCCCAGCCCCGGCGCCGTCGCGGCAGCCTATACGAAGTATTGCGACAGAGTAAAGCGACTAATCGACGAACTACAAACCGTCTCGAAGGATTCATATCATGAAACGCCTGAAAAAGACTCTGAAATGGACCGGGATCGTGCTGGGCGCATTGGTGGCGATTCTACTGATTGCCAACGCCGTCTTCGTCTGGACTACCGATGCACGGCTTAACGGCAGTTGGATGAAATTCGCAAGGCCGGCGATCCGCTGACGCTGGCCGATTTGGCCCGCAAGCCGATTCCGGCCGAAACGAACGCCGCTACGTATCTGCGCCGCGCCGAGCCGGAAACACTGGCGATCGAGACGGAAATCGACTCAGTGGATTGACGAGGTGAAAGACAAAAACCTTGATCTCTTGAGCTATTACGGCAATTTTTTTGGCGAGACGGGCCCGGTGCCGGAGAAGATGCGCAAGGCCATGACAGCAATCTATGCGGCGCATCCCAAGGCGATCCCGCTCCTTGCAGCAGGCGGCCGAGTGTCCCGACTACGATCCCAAGTTAGATTTCTCCGTATCACCTGAACAATTCATCGCCCAATTGCTTCCGTTCGTGCAAGGGCTTCGCAGCGACACAAGAGTTCTATGCTATCGTTCGCGGCTGATGGCAACCGGCGGAAACAGCGATGAGGCCGCACGTCTTGCGCTTGCTGGCGCTTCGGCTCGCCCGCCATTTCGAACGCAACCCGGCACTCGTTTGCTACCTCGTCGCAATTGCGATTCAGGGCATGGCGATCGATTCCGCAAACCGGGCCCTGCAAGCGGGGCCGGTCTCCAAAGAAGTTCGCCAGGCCCTGGACGCACAGCTCGCCCTCCTGGAACGCATGGAGGGATACACTTGGATGATCAAGAACGAGCGGGCCTTTGCACTCGATTCGTTCCGAGGCTTCCCGCTTCGCAACTTCTGGCTGTACAACCGTGGGCGTTGGAACCGAGAGGAGTCGGAGTATCTCGATACCGTTGCAGAATATCTCAAGCAGGCTCCCGATCAGCACCCTTATCGTAAGTCGAAACTGACCTTCGATAAGACCACCGGGCAGTTCACGGGGAGTCTCGCAGAACTCTATTACCCCTCCCTGGATGCGACATACTGGGCGGTCACGCGAACGCGGGCAATGATTCGCTGTTTGCGAATTCTCAACGCCTTGCAGACCCGCGTGCCGGCGGGGAGCAACGAAACGCCAAAGATCACCGACCTCGGATTGCCCGCCGAGACGACCACCGATCCATTTGCTCCTTATGACGCTGACAAGTCTTTGCACATCAAGAAGATGCCACAAGGCTGGTTGGTCTATTCGGTCGGTCCGAACGAGAAGGATGACGGCGGAAAAGTGAACGATACGAACCCGAACACGCAAGACATCGGCGTCGGTCCGCCGCTGCCGATGACAAAGACCGATGAATCGCCGAAGAAATGAAGCGCATGGGCGATCGACGATCGTGTGTTGAATGCCGGGCGGTCAACGTCACGCGAGAATAGCAATCTGATTTCAAGGAAGATGCCAATCGTCAACCCGTCTGCCGGCATTCCAATCCGAGCATGATCACGTTGATGCCAGAGCCGATGCCGAACAGTGCCACGCGGTCGCCCGGTTGAACGTGGCCGCTCTCGATGCCTAACGACGCCGCAGTCGGCAAGGCTGCGGCGCCCGTGTTGCCGAGATACTCGAACGTGGAGAAGTCGATGCGCTGGTCGAGCCCGAGCGACTCGAACAGCAGGCGATGATGGGCGCGGCCGACCTGATGGCAAAATGTCTTTTGGATGTCGCCGGGCTGCCACCTCATTTCTTCGAGAAACGCGGCAAACGCCGTTTGCGCGGCCGCGACGCCCTCGCGCATCAGCGTTTCGGAATCGGTCGCCATAAGGATGGATGGAGCGTTTTCGCGAGATTCGCCGCCCTCACCCCCGGCCCCTCTCCCAATGGGAGAGGGGAGATTGTTCTCCGCGCCGTCCCGGCTCTGCCGACTGCCGACTGCCGACTGCCCACTTCCCCCCTGGCACAATTCGCAGTGCTCGGTGGCGGTTTGCATGACGCCGCCGAGCAGGCGGTTGCCGGTGCGGCTTAGCTTGCGGTCGCATAAGACGATGGCGGCGCTGCCGGAGCCGATCGTCAACGACGCGAAGGCGGTCTTGATGTCCTGACGCGACAGCGACGTGTCGGCGTTGAGATGCGCGATTGTCGATTCGACCAGCGCCCGGCCGCTCTCCGTTCCGACGACGACGCCCGCGCGAATCTGCCCAAGCTCGATCATGTTGGCCACTTGCACCACGCCGTTCAGCAGCCCGAGACATGCGTTCGACACGTCGTAGACTGCCGCGCAGCTCGGCAATCCAAGGCGATGATGCACGCTGCAAGCGGTGGCCGGCTCCATGAAATCGCGGCAGACCGAGCCGTGTATGAGCGCGCCGACCTGTCGCCGGTCGATGCCCGCACGATCGAGGGCCTTTGCTGCGGTCTCGACGCTCTTTTCGCTCGGCGGGACGTCGGGCAGCCAGAATCGCCGCTGGCGAATCCCCGTCATCAATTCCAACCGTCCCTCGGGCAGTCGCAGTCGCGTGTAGAGCGGTTCGAGCCGCGCCTCGATCTCGGCCGAGGTGACAACCTCCTCGGGCAGCGTGTGGGCGATGGCTTCGAGGCAAACGTTTTGATAGAGCATAGGCAGCGGTTCCACATCAGGCGAAGTGACGTGTCATTGTAGAGGGGGAAGCGCAGTCACGGGAAGGGGACGGAGACGTAGGGTATGCTTCAGCATAATAGCAGGCGGCATCACAGAAGACGTTTCACGACAAGATACAAGATGTTATGCTGAAGCATAACCTACCTCTCCTTCGCTGGGATTCCGTCCGTGCCAGCAATGCTAGCATTGCTGGCAACCACAACCTCTTGTGGGGCAACGACTTGCGCCCACAAAATGGTGAAAACCTTTGGCGGCGGCCCGGTCTCATCATAAACTCACGTCCGACTTGCACTTCAATCGACGGTGACACGTCGAAGTAAAGGAGTCACGAGGCCGCAAGACAAGGAGATCGCCCGATGCCGTGCCCAAGCGAGCACGGCGGACCGGCGGAAAAGGCCTGCGGGTAGCACGTCAGGGAATGACAGGTTGCAGGGGACTGTCCCGATTTTCGTCTCAGCAAAAATGGGACTGTCCCCCTTGACGCTGCGGCAGAGGCAACAACGCCCGAGCCGTCAGCGGCGTGCCCCCGCAGTGACTTCTTTCTCGTCGCTCCCAGTTCGGCCGAGGCGGATGTGTCCGCCAGCTCTTCGGCCCGTGCTTCCGGAATTACCACCAACCGACACGAGACGTGTCATGAAGCAACAGGAGTGCAAGATGGCCTCTCCCCCGAAACCGACGATTGGCGTAACCACGGATCAACGTTCGGCGAAGAAGGATTCGCCCGCGTACTGTTTTCTTCCTGCCGGCTACTGCAATTCCTTGGCGAAGGCCGGCGCGATTTCGCTCTTGATTCCACCGATGGACGACGAGAACGACATCGGCCGCGTCTTGAACATGCTTGATGGATTGCTCTTCATCGGCGGCGCCGATCTGGACTGCCGCCGCGACGGCTACATGCTTCACCCTTCGATGCGGCTGATGGACGCGGGCCGCGAGGACTTCGACCGCAGACTCATGAACCTGGCCGCCGAACGCCGCCTGCCGGTGATGGGCGTCGGGGTGGGAATGCAATTGTTGAACGTATCGCAGGGAGGCACGCTCTTCCTGCACATCCCCGAAGACCTGCCGCGGGCGATTCCGCATTGGGACGGCATGGATCCCAACCATCGTCACGCCTTGGAAATTGAAATGGGCACGCTGATGGAACGGGTGTACGGAGAAGGCGAGATTCGCGTGAACAGCTCGCACCACATGGCGGTCGACGACGTCGCGCCCGGTTTCGTCGTCACGGCTCGCTGCCCCGACGGCGTTGTCGAGGCCATCGAAAGCGCCATCGACGGCTGGTTCGCCTTCGGCACCCAATTCCATCCCGAGAGCGACTCGGCCTCGGCCCTCGATCTGCGAATTTTCGAGGAATTCGTGGCCGGCATCACCGGCGAAGTCGTCGAGATGCGAATGGTCGCGTAGCGACTCGCGGTCAATGGTCGGGGCCAACGGCCCGCGGCGCGGTAGGTGGAGATCGCTCTCGGCGGGCCGTTGACTCCGGCTGTTGCAGCATTCGCTCTCTTGGAAGTTTCCACGCGCGTTGGCCGCGATCGGTTTCCGGCCAGGAGAACTGCAAAATCGCGGTGAGAGAGGGGCTGCCGTCGAGAAGCGTTGAAGAATCAAAATACATTCCCCGGCAATCTCCTCCGCGCCTTTTTGACGAGCATCACTGTGTAGTCTCGTGGGTTTTCGGTGTTGGCCCTGGACATCGCCGTAGATTGTGGTGTAAAATGGGAAGGATGCTCTCCAATCCAACAACGACGACGCGATCGTCTCGATGGTCGGTCGCGGCGTTCGGCGTCACAATCCTCGTTGGCGCGTTCCTGCTGTTTCAGGTGCAGCCCCTGGTGAGCAAGGCCATTTTGCCTTGGTTTGGTGGTTGCGCGGCGGTTTGGACCACCTGCATGTTGTTCTTCCAGGTGGTGCTCTTTGCCGGATACTGCTACGCCCATCTGCTGCAACGGTGGCTGGCGCCGCGGCGTCAGGCGATCGTTCACCTGGCTGTAGTCGCTGCGGGACTGGCGTTGCTGCCGATTCTGCCGGGGCCGTATTGGAAACCGCATGACTCTTCGAATCCGACGTGGCAAATTCTGCTGCTGCTAACTGGCACGGTGGGGCTGCCGTATTTCGCCCTGTCGGCGACCAGCCCGCTGGTTCAATCGTGGTTCAGCGGCGTGTGGCCCCATCGCTCGCCGTATCGGCTCTATGCATTGTCGAATGCAGGGTCGTTGGTAGCCCTGTTGAGTTATCCGTTCTTGTTTGAGCCGGCTTTTGATTTGCGGCTGCAATCGCTGCTCTGGTCGGGCGCGTTCCTCCTCTATGCCGCATTGTCCGCGGTTACCCTGGCGAGTGTGTGGCGGCTCGGACACCTCCCGCAAGACGATCCCCAGCCGGAAAACTCACCCCCTAGCAATGCAGCGGCGTTGAGCGGTAAGAAGTATCCTCCGAAGGAAAACGTGACTGCAAGCGAGCCCCGTTCGTCCATCTGGCTCGACCGCCTCCGCTGGCTCGCGCTGCCGGCGTGCGCGTCGCTGATGCTTCTGGCGGTTACCAACCACTTGTGCCAGGACGTGGCGGTCGTGCCGTTCCTGTGGGTCGTTCCGCTGGCACTCTATTTGCTTTCGTTCATTATCACGTTCGACCACTCGCGATGGTACGTTCGCTGGCTCTGGGCGGCGGCAGCAGTGGTGGCGTTGGTTGGCTCAGTCGCCAACGACCTCACACAGAGTTTCAATACCTTGAGCCTGCAGGAGGAGCTAGCACTTTACTTGGGAGCGATGTTCTCCGTATGCATGGTGTGTCACGGAGAGTTGGCCCGGCTCAAGCCCAGCCCGCGGCATTTGACGGCGTTCTACCTGCTAATCTCGGCGGGCGGCGCACTAGGTGGGCTGTTCGTTGGCGCCGTTGCGCCGTTGATCTTCTCCAGCTTTCTTGAATGGCAAATAGGCATCACCATCTCGCTCACCCTTTGCCTCGGTCTGCTTCTTCTGCCGCGTCGCAAGAAAAACGACGAGAAAGAGCCGACGAAACCGACGGTTGCCCAGGCGCGCTCGATCCGCGAAAAATCGAGGGCAAAAACTCCTGCTCCTTCCGCTCCGCCGCGCGAACAGAAACGGTCTCCCCGCATCGTGACGCTTCGTCGTACTCCTTCTGTTCCGCCGCGCGAACACAAACGGTCCTCCGGCTTCTTGATCCTTCGTCGTACTCTGTTTGTATGCGCGATGATTGTCGTACTCCTCTACTTGGCGTTTTGGACGTTGTTCGTTCCCCAAACCGCGGTGGATCGCGCCCGCAATTTCTTCGGCGTCCTTATGGTCTATCGCGAGGAAGACCCGCGCGGACCCTCGTACTGGCTGCTAAATGGTCCAATCAGGCACGGCGCCCAATCCGCCGATCCCGCCAAGCGCCGTTGGCCAATCACTTACTTCTCCGAGTCGAGCGGCATGGGCAAGGCGCTCTGTTACCTGCAGAAATCCGGCCCCGTGCGCGTCGGTGTGATTGGCCTGGGCGTCGGCACCATCGCCGCCTACGCCAGGCCGGGCGACGATTTCCGTTTCTACGAAATCAACCCCGAGGTGGTGCGCATGGCGAAGCAGCATTTCACCTACCTGGCTGATTGCCGAGGAAAGTGCGACGTCGTGTTGGGCGATGCCAGACTGTCGCTTGAGTCAGAGCCGCCGCAAAACTTCGACTTCTTCGTGCTCGATGCCTTCACCGGGGACGCCATTCCCACGCATTTGTTGACTCGCGAGGCGTTCGCCATCTATCAGCAACACCTTGCGCCCGGCGGGGTGATGGCGTTCCACATCTCGAACAAGTACCTCCGATTGGCGCCCGTCGTGCGACGATTGGCCGAGGATTGCGGCATGCAAACCTCGCGAATAATGGACGTGGGTGACTGGCGTCGCTTCGCGGAGCCAAGTTGCTGGATCCTGGCAACGCGGAACAGCGCTTTCTTGAAGGCAAATCCCTCCAGACCGCTCAACTGGGGCGAGGACGGTGGCCCGGCGCCGCTCTGGACCGACCGCTACAGCAATCTCTTTCAGATTCTCAAGAGTCCGTAGCAGATTCCAGGGCGCGGTCCCACGCGATCCTACTGGAAGGTACTGCACGATTAGTCTGACGGCGACCATCAGGAATAAACGCAGAATTGACGACTGCGACAGAGTACAAGATGGAACAAGCTGCCGCCAAGAGATGGTCGGTCGCGGCCTTCGGCGTCACGATCCTCGCCGGCGCGTTTCTGCTGTTCCAGGTGCAGCCGCTGGTGAGCAAGGACATTCTGCCCTGGTTTGGCGGATGCCCGGCGGTCTGGACCACCTGCATGTTGTTCTTCCAGGTGGTGCTTTTTGGCGGCTATTGCTACGCCCATCTGTTGCAGCGATGGCTGACGCCGCGGCGTCAAGCGGCCGTTCACCTGGCCGTGGTCGTCGCCGGGCTGGCGTTGCTGCCGATCTTGCCGGGAGCGTATTGGAAGCCGCATGACGTCTCGCACCCGACGTGGCAAATTCTGCTGCTCTTGGCCGGGACAGTGGGGCTTCCGTACTTCGCCCTGTCGGCGACCAGCCCGCTGGCGCAAGCGTGGTTCAGCGGCGTTTGGCCCGACCGCTCGCCGTATCGGCTCTATGCGTTGTCGAACGCGGGCTCGTTGGCGGCTCTGTTGAGCTATCCGTTCTTGTTCGAGCCGGCCTTTGCTCTGCGGATGCAATCGCTGCTCTGGTCGGGCCTGTTCGTGCTGTACGCCGTGCTGTGCGCGGCGAGCCTGGTGAGCGTGTGGCGATGTGTCTCCCTTCTCCCTTTGGGAGAGGGGCAGGGCGTGAGGGTGGCTGAGGGTTCAGGGTTCAGGGTTCAGAAATCTCCAAATCTCCAAATCTCCAAATCTTCGGAATGTCGTCCCCTCTGGCTCGACCGTTTGCGATGGCTTGCATTGCCGGCGTGCGCGTCGCTGATGCTTCTGGCGGTGACCAACCACGTTTGTCAGGACGTGGCGGCGGTGCCGTTTCTGTGGGTGATGCCGCTGAGCCTCTACCTGCTCTCCTTCATCATCTCTTTTGAACATGCACGTTGGTACGCCCGCTGGTTTTGGGCGGGGGGCGCCGTGCTTGCCTTGGCGGGAGTGGTTGTGAACGACTTTACCAGAAACAATTACCCGCTGGGCCTGGCGCTGGAGGCGTCGCTGAACTTCGCGGCCCTGTTCTTCGTCTGCATGGTTTGTCACGGCGAATTGGCGCGACTGAAACCGAGCCCCCGCCGCCTGACGGAGTTCTATCTGATGATCGCCGCCGGAGGCGCACTGGGCGGCTTGTTCGTCTCGGTCGTGGCGCCGCATATCTTCCGGATGTATCTTGAGTGGCAAATCGGCGTTCTGGCGTCCGCGTTGCTGGCGATCGGGCTGCTCGTTCTGCCGCGATTCGCCGGCCGGCGCGGAATCCTCTGCTACATTGTGCTGTCGCCGCCGGTCGCGGCAGGACTGTCGTGCTGTTTCTATTGGGGCGTCGATCCCGTTCCGCCCGTCGATCGAATGAGAAGTTTCTTCGGCGTTGTCACGGTTACGAAGAGCACGGTGGAAGACGCGAACGAGAGCGACGACCCACCGGAGTATCAATTGAAGCTCGTCAACGGCAACATCCTGCACGGTTGCCAATTCGCCGATCGTGCCAAACGCCATTTTCCGACCACCTACTACGGCGAGACGAGCGGCGCGGGCAGGGCTATTCTCGGGCGCAAAAATCCGGCCGCATTCGCGTGGCGGCGATCGGGCTCGGCGTCGGCACGTTGGCCGCTTACGCCAGACCGGGCGACGCGTTTCGCTTCTACGAGATCAATCAGCAGGTGATCGACATGGCGAAGAAACACTTCACCTACCTCGCCGATTGCCGCGGGAAATGCGAGATCAAGTTGGGCGACGCCCGACTGTCGTTGGAATCGGAGCCGCCGGAAGAAAAATTCAACGTCATCGTGGTCGATGCCTTTAGCGGCGATTCGATTCCCGTACACTTATTGACCCGCGAGGCGTTCAAGATCTATCAAAAGCATCTCGCCCCCGGCGGCGCGATCGCAGTGCATGTCTCGAACAGGTATCTGCGCCTGGCGCCGGTGGTGCGACGATTGGCCGAAAATTGCGGCATGGGGGTATCGCGGATTGACGACGAGAAGTTCAACGCAAGCCACCTGCAAAGCGGCAGCCTTTGGGTCCTGGTCACGCAGAATGACCGCTTCCTGCGGGCGAATCCCTCCAATCCGTCCGACTGGGGCGACGACAATTTCACGGCGCCGCTCTGGACCGACCAATACAGCAACTTGTTCCAGATTCTCACACCCCCGTGGTGAGAAATGCCATGCAGGTGGTGGCAATTGTGCCGAAAACTGCCCCACCAACGGTGGTCACCCCTCTGTAGCGTCTGTCCTCCCGAAAAAAGTAAACTATGATTCAGTAGTTGTCTTTTTGGAGTGCGGCGATTCATCGCCGCTTTCACAGAAGGCGGCGAATTGTTGTCGCATAGAGAAAAAGCGGCGATGAATCGTCGCACTCCAAGAGAAGGAGGGTGCGCCGCCTGCGCTACGTGACCGGCAAAGTCTGTGTGACACGCGTTATTGGTAGAACCGGAACAATTTACCATTCGTTCGGCTATTGGAATCTGCCGCTTGACATCGTCACGCAGTGGCGGTTTGATAGACGAATGGCCTTTTCAACTTGTCTGGAGCCACGATCATGTTACAACGAACGCTTCAACCCCTGACCCTTGCGTGCGGAGTTGTGCTGGCAGTGTTGGCAACCGCGACGGAGAGCCGCGCCGGCTGCCGGCTGATCGACTGTCTGTTTGGCACCGCGCCGGCCGCGCCCAGTGCGACGACCTACGCGCCGCCCTACGTTCCCGCGCCGGTGTATGCGGCCCCTGCGTGTCAGCCGTGCGCGACAGTTGTGCCGTCTTGCTCGCCATGCAGCACGCCTTGCGCTCAATCGTGCGAGTACATGCCTGCGGTCGCGCCCGTCGTCGCTTACCGGCCGTACTATGCGTATTCGCCGGTAGTGACCACCGCGTACCAGCCGGTGGTCGAAAGTTACGCGGTGACGAGATACCGGCCGTTCCTGGGAACTTACGAGACTCGTTTGGTGCCGTACACGACGTACCGGCCGTACTACGCTCCGGGGATCGCCTATGCCGCCTATTATAGCCCCGTCCCGAGTTGCGGTTCGTGCGGCTGCGGTTCATGCGGTTACTCTCCGTGCGGGTCGTGCGGGTGCGGTTCATGCGGCTACAGTTCCTGTGGGTCATGTGGTTTGGATGGTTGTGGATCGGCGGTGTATGGAGCGCCGTCGGGATGTTCGTCGTGCAACGTGGCGTCTTCGTCCAACGTAGTGGCGCCTGCGATGGACGGCGGCTCGAATGCTTCGCCGACGCCGACGTTTGAACGGAAGGCGAACAAGCCGGTTCCCGACACAGACAAGCTGGAGCCGATTCCCGCGAACGACAGGAAGTCGAGTTCACTGCCGTCGCCGGTGTTGCCCGATCCGAACGCTCGAACGGCTTCTCGGCAGTTGAGCTCCTCGGCCCGCGTCCAGTTTGTGGGCCAACCCGTTAAGCCGGCGCCGGCCGACGACGACGATGGCGGCTGGCACGCGCCGCGGGAATAGTTCACCGCCCGACCTCAACCGACAGGTGGGGCAGACATTCCTGTCTGCCGACTGGCGGGCGAGAGCGCCTGCCCTACCGCTTCTGTAACCTGCCGCTTCAGTCGGTTGCTCCAACGGCCGGCGGTATGCCTCGGGCACCGCTGGTCGAATCTGGCGAATTTCGCTAAACTGGCGGTCTGAACAGACCCGTTGAACCCATTTGGGTGGCCGCCATGCCCATCTCCTGGAACGAAATTCGCCACAACGCCATCGCCTTCGCCCGTGAATGGGCCGGCGTGAGAAGCGAAATCGGCCAGCAGTGGCGGTTTTGGTGCGGTTTCATCGCGGTATTTGGTGTTAGTCGCCGCGTCTTGACGGCGTTTCAAGGCGATCTTGTCTGCAACCACGATCGCATCGCGATTTTTTGGCCTGGAATAATGCTGGTCGAGCAAAAGAGCCGAGGCGAAAACCTCGACTACCCCGAGTCAGAGGCCCAGCGTTGCATTGCGAATCTCGTTAGCGCCGGTCGGCACGATGACGTGCCACGTTATGTAATTGCATCCGATTGCGCGCGAATCAGCTTGTTTGACCGAAAGCCAGAAGACCCCATCAAAGAAGCGGTTCAGGGCGGTTACAGAATCGAGTTTCCACTCCGCGGCCTTCCCCGTCATATTCACAATTTTGCCTTCATACTTGGAAACCAGCACTCATGTCGAAATGCAAGCCACGGATGGACAGACAATTGAATTTCAACGTCATGACCGAGAACTCGCAGATTTCCGTCGCGGAGATGGAGTCACCGAGCGGCTACAAGGGTTTCTACCGCTTTCACAAGTATTGGGGCAAGAAGCCGCATGAACCGCTGGCGTACGTGATCGAGCAGCTTACTTTGCCTGGAGACGTGGTTCTTGACTCCTTCTGCGGCTCTGGGACCACAGGCCGCGAAGCCTTGTTACGTTCGCGGAGATTTGTCGGCTTTGATATTAACCCGGCAGCCGTCGAATTGACCCGCCTGTTGCTTCACGCACCACCTAGAAAAGCACTGCGAAGTGCAGTCTCGCACCTTGAGCAAGCAGTCCGACCGGAAATTTTCAGCAGTTACTTGCTCGATGACGGAACGACAACTGCGACTCACTATCTGTGGAACGGCGACGAAATGGAAAAGGTGTGGGTTGTCGGACGTGGTGCGGCTGGTGGACGCCGGGAGTTCGCACCCACCGCACACGACAAATCCCTCAGTGATTCCTTTGCCGATTATCACAGCAAGCTAATCCGCAAGCCGCGGTTCTTCAAGAACAGTCGAATTAACGCTGCGCCTGAAATGACTCTGGATGATGTGCTTACAGGGCGAGCACAGCGCAACATCGACTTGCTGCTCCAATCCATAGAAGACTGTGCGGAGTCTGTTCGCCCTGCATTGAAGCTCTGCTTGACCGCCGCGTCGGGGCAAATGTCGCAGATGGTGTTTGCGGTCACTGGACGCGGTAAGACCAACGGCGCGAGTTCTGCAAAGACGGAAGTCGGCAGTTGGGTAATCGGGTACTGGCGCCCCAAACTGCACTTTGAGGTCAATGTGTGGAACTGCTTCGAGAAGAGAACCAACGCACTCCTCAAAGCCATGTCGAACGACGGCGCCCTGAACAAGAGTCGCTTGAGTTCCTCGGTCTCTGACGTGTTGGGTGAAAAGGCGGATGCGCTGCTTGTTTGCGGCGACTGTCGTTCGCTCTTACAGACGCTGCCCGATGAGTCCATCCAACTCGTAGTGACAGACCCGCCGCACAGCGATCGGATGCCGTATTTGGAGTTGAGCGAGTTTTGGAACAGCATCCTGGGCTTTGAAGCCGACTTTTCCCGAGAAATCGTGATATCAAATGCGAGAGAACGCGCCAAGACTTCAGACGCCTACAAGGAGTCAATGGTGGACGTCTTGTCGCACATTTCCCGTATCCTTACCCCGGATGGCGTCCTTGTATTGCTCTACAACGCAAGTGAGTCAGATGAATGGGAGGCTTTTCGTGATGCTTGTAGCAGCAGGGACAGGGCTGGCACGTCTGGTTTGCGCTATCTCGGTGTTTTTCCTTGTCGCTACTCCGCGCGCTCAGTTGTGCAAGACAATCGAAAAGGCAGCCTGAAACACGACCTCGCGCTAGTCTTCTGCAAGGCCATCTCGCTGTTGCCCAACGGGTATTTTTTGCGGAAACTCGAAACCATTCCTGATTGGTCTTGCGAGATTCCTGAACATCTTCGATGTAGAGGACAAACATGAGCTTCAAGCAGGCAGAGGTGATGTTCAGCAAGGACCAGATTCGCGAGTTGGCTCTGGAACCTGACGGACTGCGCTACCTAAAACTCCGTTTGCTCAACCGTCGCGAGAATCTTAAAAGACTGTTTGTGGTTACCGGAATTGAGCCAATAAGTACTTCCGCGAAAGCCATGTTCAAGGAAGCCTTTGAGACGCCGGCTATTGGCTCGTCACAGATCGACGAACTCATTCGCTGCACGTACGAGCAGGAACGGACTGGCCGCCGATCGCGCGAACCGGAACTCGTTAGTCAGCTGTACCGGCTTCAGACGTTCGACTGGGGCGGTTTGCACCAGAATAGCCTGGAGAAGACAATCGTTGACAATTATGTCAAGAAGATTACCGACTTTGAGTTGCTCACGGACAAAATTGACAACGAATTGCAAAACAGTATGCGCGGATACGTTCTGTGTTCATGGTATAATCATTGGACGTCAATTATCATTGAGGACGTGTTCCGCGACCACCCCAATGTGCTTCCAGCTATCGGGCAAGTGAAGAAAATAGACTTCTTTGTGCGAGATGTGCCTTTCGACCTGAAGGTGACGTATCTGCCCGAAGGGTTCATTAAGACTAGGCGGTGTGAGGATGGTCTTAGGCCAGAATTGACGTTACTCCGCCAGGGTGCCAGAGTGCGCAACATGCACTTTGACAACGATATTCCTGACGCCAAGCTGCTTGAAGACCTTTGGCTCAAGCACCGTGACCACCCTGCCCGGGAGTCTCAGCAGTTGATTATGGAACTACGAGAGTACCGGTCGGCAGCCTTGACGCAGTGCTTGCAGGATCCAATGGTACTGCTCCGATGGCTTTACGAGAATCAGGGTGTTCGTCGGTTCGACGCATCCAATCGCTTATTCCTCGTCTTGGTTGACCAGGTGAGTCCATTTGATTCTTGGAAGTTGAAACGTGCAAAACCGCTTCTTACGGAACGGATTAGGATGTATCTTGACACAGCGCCGAACAATCCAGGAAGGGAGGTTCAGTTCGAATGGGAAGCGAGAATGTACTCTGCACTAGCTGATGTGGTCTTCGTTGTGCATCCGAATAAGTCACCGTAAATGTCCCAGAGGGAAAGGGCGGGGCAAGCCCTCCCCTTTCCTTCGCGTACCCATTTGCGCCTGCACACAATGCCCGCCAATCTCACCCAACAATACTTGAAGGCCGAAGAGCGTTACCGCCGGGCGGCGACGCTGGAAGAGGAGTTGCTGTGCCTTCAGGAGATGATGAAGGAGATCCCCAAGCACAAGGGGACCGACCACCTTCAGGCGGAACTCAAATCGAAAATCGCCAAGACCAAGAAGGAGATGGCGGCCGAAAAGAGCGGCGGCGGGAAGAAGGTCCGCGGCCTGCGCATCCCGCGGCAGGGCGCGGGAACGGCCGTGATCCTCGGCGGGCCCAACGCCGGTAAGAGCCAACTGGTCGCCAGTCTGACCCGCGCCACGCCCGAGGTCGCGCCGTATCCGTTCACCACCACCGTGCCCGCTCCGGCCATGATGCCCTGGGAAGACGTAAACGTGCAGTTGATCGACACGCCGCCGGTGACGGCTGACTACATGGACCAGCATCTGCACAACCTGATCCGCGCCGCCGACCTCGCCCTGTTGATGGTCGATCTGGAGAGCGATAGCGGGATCGAACAGTGTCAGGAATTGCTCGATCGGCTCGGTCAAACGAAGACCCGGCTCGCGGCGAAATCGAGCCTTGACGAAGAGGACGTCGGGTTGTCGTACACGCAGACGTTCGTGCTGCCGAACAAAATCGACGTCCCCGGCGCGGCTGAGCGGCTGGAGTTGCTGCACGAGTTGCTGCCGCTGGATTTCGCCGAGTACGTGATTTCGGCCAAGCACGGCGCCGGCCTGGAAACACTGCGAACGGCCATCTACCAGGCGATGGACGTGGTTCGCGTCTACTCGAAACTCCCAACGGCCAAGGAGCCCGACCGCGATCGGCCGTTCACACTCCGCCGCGGCGGCACGTTGCTGGAGATGGCGGGCATGGTTCACAAGGATTTTTTGGAGGGGCTGAAGTTCGCCCGCGTCTGGGGCTCGGCCGTTCACGACGGCACGCAAGTCAAAGGCGACTACGTGTTGCAGGATAAAGATATTGTGGAATTGCATATGTGAACGAAGCGCCAGTTTAGCCGCCGCGTCCACGCGGCGTTGCGCGGCAAGAGTGGATATCGCCTTGCGGATGAACGTGGATATTCTCAGATTCGCTCCGTATAATACTGGCGAAGAAGATCGCCGCGTGGACGCGGCGGCTAAACGTATCAATTTGTGATCTTTGCATGATCTGATTGAATGTCAAACCACGAAATTGCCGCCGCTTTCGAGGAGATCGCCGACCTCTTGGAGTTTCAGGGGGCGAACGCCTTTCGCGTGCGCGCGTATCGCAACGCCGCCAGAGCAATCGCGGAACTGACGGAATCGGTGGCCGACGTCGTGGCCGATCCCAACCGCTCGCTGATGGACATCGAGGGCATCGGCAAGGACTTGGCCGAAAAGGCAGCCATGCTCGTGCAAACCGGCTCGCTGCCAATGCTCGAAGATTTGCACCGCGAAATCCCGCAAAGCGTGCTGGCGATTCTCCGCGTGCCCGGCCTCGGGCCAAAGCGGGCCGCACAACTCTATCACGATCTGAAAATCGCCACGCTGGAGCAACTCCGCGATGCCTGCGAGTCGCACAAGATTCAGGGCCTCAAGGGCTTCGGGGAGAAAACCGAGGCGGCTATCCTGCAAGGGCTGGAAATCGCCTCCGAGGCCGGGAAGCGAATCCTTTGGATCGAGGCGGATGAGCTTGTGCAAGAAATCGTTGCCCACATGGAAGGTTGCCGGGCGGTTAAGAAGATCGTTGCCGCCGGAAGCTACCGACGCGGCAAGGAGACCGTCGGCGACCTTGATTTCATCGTTGTCAGCGAAGACGCCGCCGCGGCGATGGACCGGCTGGCCGCCTTTGGCGGCGTCGAGTTCGACCATCGCCCGGGGCGACACGAAGACGTCGCTGCGGTTGAAAGCGGGCACGCAGGTCGATCTTCGCGCCGTGCCGGCCGAGTCGTTCGGCGCGGCGCTGCAATACTTCACCGGCTCGAAAGAACACAACATCGTGCTCCGCGGCCGAGCGAAAGCCCGCGGGCTGAAGATCAACGAGTACGGAGTTTTTCGCGGCGAGCGGCGAATTGCCGGCCGCACGGAAGAGGAGGTCTACGCCACGCTCGATCTCCCCTGTTTTCCGCCGGAGTTGCGCGAGGCCCGCCGCGAGTTTGAATGGGCCGACGCCGGCGAGTTGCCCACGCTGATCGAGCTGGGCGACATCCGCGGCGATCTGCATACGCATAGCACGTGGACCGACGGCCAGGCGAGCATCGAAGAGATGGCCGCCGCCGCCAAGAGCCGCAGCCTGAAGTACATCGCCATCACCGACCACTCGAAGCGCGTCACAATGGTCGGCGGGCTGAAGCCCGACCAGTTGCAGCAGCAATGGGCGGAAATCGACAAGCTCAGCGAGCGGCTGCGCGGGATCACCGTCCTGAAGGGCGTCGAGGTCGATATCCTCGAACGCGGCGGGCTGGACATTCCCGACGAAGTGCTCGCCGAGGCCGATTGGGTCGTGGCCAGCGTCCATTTCGGGCAGCAGCAGTCGCGCGAGCAGATCACCGGCCGCGTGCTCGACGCCTTGCAAAACCCCCACGTCGATGCAATCGCCCATCCGACCGGGCGAATGCTGCTGGCGCGGAAGCCTTACGAGATCGACATGGACGCCGTGATGCGTGCCGCCCGCGACAACGGCAAGTCGCTCGAACTGAACGCCCATCCGAAGCGGCTCGATCTGGACGACGTTGCCTGTGCGGCGGCGAAGAGCCATGGGATTCCCATAGTGATTTCGACCGACGCCCATCGCCCGGAAGGGCTCGACGCAATGCGTTGCGGCATCCAGCAAGCCCGGCGCGGCGGCCTGACGAAAGCCGACGTGCTCAATACCCATACGTGGCCGCAGATCAAGAAGATGCTGGGAAGAAAGCCGTCGCGTTAGGCTGCGATTCTCTGTTTTTGTCGCCATTAGCATTTTTCGATCATGCTCTTCGGCCGCGATGCGGATTTCGACCCGTAGGGTTGCGCGATAATAGCCCAGCGATTCATCGCTGCGGACGAGGACGCACAAATCGCCCAATCCGTCCCGTAGGGACGGTTGAACGGTCACGCGAGGTTTTCGGTTGTCCCTACGGGACTTTTCAAGAAGAATTGGAGGCCCCGGCGCCCAGCAGTAAACTGCTGGGCTATTGCCGCATGTCCCTACGGGACGAGCAATCTGGCCAATGGCAGAGTCTGCTGGCGCTGTGGCACACTGTTGGAAGCGGAGAAGAACTATCCCATCGATTCAAACTGAATCGTGCCGTCGGGGTGTTTCCGGGCGAAGAACGTCTCCACCGTCAAGCCCTGGGCGAAGGAGCGGACCCGGCGAACGGCCGCCTCCATGTCTTCGCGCTGCCTCGCTTCCACTTGGGCCGGCGATACGTGTAGCCGCTGCGTATAAAACGCACAATCCTGATGGGCAACCAGCACGACACGCTCGATGCCATGCACTTTGATCAGGAACCGCAACTGATCCAGCAGCGCCTCTTCGTCCTTGAAGGCGAGGAAGTGCCCGGCCAGACAGGCGGCGCCTCCCGGCAGGGCGAGCCGGTCGTAGCGCGGCAGTTTCAGGGCGTTGTGCAGGAAGTCGTCAAAATGTTCCCCAAACCGTCCATCGCTGCAATAAACCGCCGCCGCCCCGATGCGGTTCTCGTCAAATTGCACCGGACTGCCGTAAACCGTCGATTTTGGTTGGGTAGTCATGTTCGTAAACCTCACCGCCAAGATTCTACAACTGGCATCAACTTTTTGCGACTCACTGCGGTTGCGGCCCGGCGACCTTGCGTCCCCGACCGGTATGGTAAACTGCGTCAGATCGCTCGGCCACCGAAATCTAGCCAATCGATCCGGCGGATTTACGAAGGTTGCACGGCCCACAGAGTAGTTGAAGGTTTTCCCATGTGGTTCGGCCACCCGCGGACCAGGATTTCTTGTGGTCCCCATGAAGTTGCTTGAAGCCACGCCCCCCCGGCCCGAAGAAGACTCTTGCGCACATGGGACATTGATACCCTGTAGTGATTCCACCATGAAGGCGATAACATGCCCACTTCCAGTTGAACGGGATACACTCGGGATTCTGGATCACAATCCGTAAGATAGGCTGGGCGACTCACCGCTTTGCGATCTCCTCGGCCACCTTATCGAAGGCCTCCAATTGTTTTCGTTGCGAGGTCCACTTGCCCTTGGGTTCCGGAAAATCAATCTTAAGGACATTACGGGCCGTATCGCGACTGGACTTAAGGAACCGTCCAATGAATCCCCATTGGGTCTCGGTTGGCTTTTTGTCGCTGAACACCCTCGATAGTGAAGGGATCAATAGCCCTATCGCACGGTGCTTCGCCACGCTCGCACTTGGCCCGCACTCCATCCGGATGTCGTGTCGAACCACCATCTCGCGAAGTGAGGGAACACCTCAGTCTTGAGTTCCTCCAGACTCGGCAACAGGCGGGGCCCCTCGATATTCGAGTCCTCATGCTTCAATTGCGCGCATAAGATGTCGAGCACCTCGTCCGTATTACCTCGAAAACGGAGTTTCAACTCTGCAATCGCTTTCTGGTTAACCACCTTGTCGCGATGCTGCCCGATCAGATACCAAAGGAACATCTCGGAAGCTGTTTGACCAACAGCGGCCTTACTGTCTTCCCACCACTCCTTCCACTCGACGGCGTGGTCAACGTGCGGCACCCACGGCCAGGGATATCCCAGATCATCGATCATGCGTCGTGCGCCCAGTCGAGAGGGATCGAAGATGCCGACGGCCTGGATAAAACGGACGCAGGGCGATTAGCTATAGTAGCTGAGCCGGATGTCCTGGCCGCTGAGCGGCGTGCCTCCCTCGTTAATTCGGCGAAAGATTTCGAGACGGAGGCTTAGCTCCACATCTGCTGGTGTCTTGGTTCAGCGTGAAATGGAAACTTCGATTGGCTTGCTAGGATCGTCCGGGTGTTGAAGTTGGTTGGTAGTGCTTGGATTTTTCGCTTTGGTGTTGTAAGCGAGGGAGGTGGGCGGCAGCAGAACCACCGCCCGGACCTCGCTCACAACCCCTGGGGCGGCGCTCGGGTCGGTTCCCACCGGAGCCCTATCCTCCGCCCAGGTCGTCTCTCATCGTAACGTCCTTCCTTCGATCAGGCAACCGTCCGCAAACGGGCCGCCTCTCGCTGCTCCTTTCTACGCTCGCGGGCCTCCGTCAGTTTGCGATCGCGGGCTGCGAAGATCTCCGCCTCACGGCCCGCCAATTTGTCCGCCGGCGCCACATAGCCAATCGCGCTGTGCAATCGCACCTCGTTGTAGTGCTCCACGTAACGAGCCACAATGCGGATGGCATCCTCCAGCGAGATCGGCGTGCCCGGCCGCAGGCACTCGCCCTTGATGCTCCCGTGGAATCGCTCCAGTTTGCCGTTGCTCTGTGGATAGTACGGGCTGGTGTGCACGTGCGTCATCCCACAGATGCGGATGAACTCCTTGAAGTCTTTTGCCAAGAACTGCGAGCCGTTGTCGCTGATGATCCGCGGCGTCTCCTTGGGGAACTTCTCCCGCGCGCGTTGCAGGATCGTCAGTTCATCTTGCTCGGTCATCGAGCGGCGAATCTCCCAATGCACGGTGTAGCGGCTGTAGCCGTCGAGGATCGTCGTCAGGTAGTAAAACGTGCCGTGGATGTTGAGGTAGCTGATGTCGATATGCCAGTGTTCATGCGGTGTTTGCGGCTGTTGGAAGCCCGTGCCTTTCTTCGATGGCTTGTTCGTCGATCGTCCGATGCGGCCCGCCGTTTTCAACACGCGATATACGCTCGACGGACTGACGGCCACCACGTCGCGGTCGAGCATCATGAACGCCAATCGTCGGTAGCCTTCCAGTGGATACTCGAAGGAGAAGCGGATGATGGCCTGCTTCTCCCAATCTTCGAGCCACCAGTCACGCGGCACCCAACCGTTGTGTTCGTTCCGCTTGCCGTAGCGATCCTTCCAATCGTGGAACTTGCTTTGACCAATGCCGAGCCAAGCCACGAACTTTCTGGCGGGAATCTCCGTGCGCTCGTTCCAACGCCGCACGTAATCGACCACTTCATCGCGAGTGTCGTGGGGAACCCAACGTCCGTTTAGAGTTCCCCATTCTCTTTTTGCGCGGACGTTCTCCTCCATCAACTCGGAGATGACCTCGTTCTTCTGAACGAGCTTGGCCCGCAGTCGGGCGACTTCCTCCTCCTGGGCGGAAAGCCTCTTGGCTTCGCGTTTGGCGACCGGGTGAAAGGCGGCCGGAGCGTTATCGAACAGGATTTTCTGCCAGGCGTAGATTTGGTTCGGCTTGATCCCGTACTCGTCGCAGAGGTCCGAGATGGGCACTTTATCGACCAGATACCTCTTGAGAATGGCAGCCTTCTGGTCCGTGCCGAAATGTCGTCGTTGTCCACTCATGAAATTCTCCTCGTCTGGGGGAAGATTCTAACCCAGGCGACCGAGAATTTCCATTTCCAATTGGTTCAAGACACTGGAAGGGTCACAAGTGTCAGGTTGTACCGTCGAAACGCCCGCTTCCAGATATCGGCTAGGCCCGTATAGGTCTTACCGGCGTAGTGCGAACTTGGCCCGTAATATGGACATTCGTCGCTCGCGCTCATAGTGAATGAACTGTTGAAGAACGCTAGGAGCGTCGTAAGACGCTGCTGACCATCGACGACCTCAAAAACGTCCGGATCCTCTTCGCTTGTCGCGAAGTAGAACGCGGGGACAGTTAGACGATTCAAAACCGACTCGATGAAGAGGCTCTTCTTACTGTCATCCCATTGATCGGCATCACGCTGGTAAATCGGGATTATGATCTCCTTCTTTTCGTATCTACCCAAGACGTTTTCGACCGCTTCGTTTTGTGCAATGGTCTGATTTGTAACTACAGGCTGGTTGTCTAATGCGCTCATACAATTCACCACTTGGGACAGGGTTTCGGTCAATCTCGTAACCATTCTAATGCATGACGGCGGGCTAGCACATAGCCCCTGATCGCAGGAGCGCCGTCAGGCAACCCATCTACGGGACCACCCTGCTCTGACTTGCTAAGGACTGTGTTTTCCAGGCATCGCGCGCGAAATGCGTGCCGCCGCAGAGCTACAAAACCGAATTAGTGATGTCTGAGACTGGGGGCACAGGCACCGCTGTCGAGGGCTCGTTTCTTACTCTCGCGGTGGAGCGCACTGCGGTGCTTTACCCCTTCACGACGCCCAACGGTCGCAGCCGGGCGACCTTGCTGGCCAGGCCGGCGCGATGGACGACATCGACTACTACGTCAACGTCCTTATAAGCCGCTGGCTGCTCCTCGGCGAGGCCCTTCCAACTTCGGCACTTGGCGATAATGCCATGCTCGGCCAGTTCGCGGTCGATGCGACGGCCTTGGGCGTGTTGGACGGCGGCGGTGCGGCTCATTACGCGGCCGGCGCCGTGGCAGGTTGTGCCGAAGGTCTTTTCCATGCTGCCGGGCTGGCCTAAGAGCATCCAACTCGCTCGGCCCATGTCGCCGGGAATGATTACCGGCTGACCGATGTGACGGTATTGCTCGGGCACGTCGGGATGGCCTGCCGGAAACGCGCGGGTGGCCCCCTTGCGATGCACGCAGAGCTTGCGACGCCGGCCGGCGACCTCGTGCTCCTCCATCTTGGCGATGTTGTGGGCGACGTCGTAAATCAGGCCCATTTGCAGCGTTTCCCAGGTGCGGCCGAAGACTTCGGCAAAAACCTCGCGGGTTTGCCACATCAGCAGTTGCCGGTTCGCCCAGGCGTAGTTGGCCGCGCAACGCATCGCCCCCAAATACTCCTGGCCCTCGGGACTATGGACCGGGGCACAGGCCAACTGCCGGTCGGGCAGTTCGATGCCGTACTTGGCCGGAACCTTGCGGAGCGCGGCCAGCGAGTCGTCGCAGACCTGATAGCCCAGCCCGCGGGAACCGGAGTGGATCATCACGCAGATGAGGCCCGGCTTGAGGCCCATCGTATTGGCGGCCTTTTCGTCGAAGATTTCATCGACCACTTGGACTTCGAGAAAATGGTTGCCCGAGCCGAGCGTGCCGCACTGGTCGCCGCCGCGTTGCAGGGCACGCTGGCTGAGGAAATCGGGGTTGGCCCCTTCGATGCAGCCGCCGGCCTCGGTGTGTTCGAGGTCGCCGGGCGTGGCCCAGCCGCGCGTGGCGAGGTAGGCCGCCCCTTCGGCCAGCAGGCGGCGGAGTTCCTTGCCGCCGAACAGATACGGGCCGCCGGTGCCGACGCCGGCGGGAATGCCGCGGAACAGGGCCTCCATCAGCTTGCCGAATTGCGGCTGAATCTCCTCGTGCATCAGGTTGGTCCGCATCAGCCGCACACCGCAGTTGATGTCGTAGCCGACGCCGCCCGGCGAAACGACGCCTCCTTCGGCCGGATCGGTGGCCGAAACGCCGCCGATGCAAAAGCCGTATCCCCAGTGGATGTCGGGCATGGCGAGACTGGCCATCTGAATGCCCGGCAGGAAGGCGACGTTGGCCACTTGCTCGGGCGCCTGGTCGGTGCGAATCTGCTTGAGCAGACGCTCGTCGGCGAAGATGCGACCCTCGACCTGCATGCCGATCTTGTAGTTCGTCGGAATCCGCCAGCACGTCTCGTCGATCTGCTCGAGCGGTCCGGTGTAGCCTTGCTTGGACATGATTTGCTCTCCGTAGGGTGGGTGAAGCGCAGCGCAGCCCCACCGTCTCTTCTATCGTTTTCACAAACTCTTGGTGGGGCTGCGCTGCGCTTGACCCACCCTACCGTGTCGCGAAACCGCAAGCGGTTTGTTAAATATCCACTACTACTTCCGCAAGCCAACCGTCGGGCTGCCGCTGGACCTTCAGTCCGCACCACGTAATCGCTTTCACCTCGACGGCGATTTGGTGCCGGCTCGGGTCGATCGGTTCGCCGCGGGCGGCGGCGGTCAATTCCGAATCGCCAAACTGCACTTGAAACTCGGCCAGCGCCATCCGGCGGGCGTTGAACGCAAAGAGCAATTCGGCGAGCCAATCGTGAAAAAGCTCCTCGACGTCGTCGCCGCTGACTTGAAACGTCACCTCCTCGACGGTTCGCATGTCGTCCAGGTTTTCGATCATCAGCGCGAACAGCCCGCGGGCGGCCTCGGCGAATAATTCCTCCACGGTGTCGGCGCGGGCCCGAATTCCCACGTCGGCGGTGTGTTCAAAGATCTCGTGCATCCAAGGAATTGTAGCCGAACGGGCAACAATAGGGAGTAGGGGCGGCTACCGGAGCGCGGGCGTCCCGCCCGCATTCTGCGAGGCAGGCGAGACGCCCGCGCCCCGCGGCATCCCCCTTCTTCGCCTCTGCCAATCAGCGGCTCGAGTATCGGCGGCCAAAATCGGCTGCCG
Organism: uncultured Planctomycetia bacterium; assembly: GCA_963719005.1. Taxonomy (GTDB): domain Bacteria; phylum Planctomycetota; class Planctomycetia; order Pirellulales; family Thermoguttaceae. The sequence continues at coordinate 231,739 of CAVRAR010000001.1, read as the reverse complement.
CTTTGGCGCGAAGGCTGCCACCCTTCTTCAGGCATTCCATCGCCTTCTTCACGTCCGGTTCTGGACCGCCGAGCGCGGCCAATCCGTCTTTCCAATTGGCCATGGCGTCCCTGTACGTCGCGAGGATCGAGTACAGTGGCACGTCCGGGGCAAGTTCGCTCTGTATTGAAGCAACCCCGCGGTCGAGAGCATCGACTTTGCTCATCGCGGCGTCGATCGACGCTGAATTCCTCGTCTTACCCAGATCCTGCACGCGCTCATCACTTCCGGTTCTTTCTCTTTGAGACACGCCAAGAAGGCCTTGGCCCGCTCGACTTCCTGTGCACGTTCCTTTGCGTTTTGCAGCGTTAAGACAGCGGGAATGAAGAGGCTTGCATTCCAACCAAGGTATCCGGCGACAAGGAGAACGCCTCCGCAAGCGCAGAGACCGCGACTCGCCTTGGCAGCCGCGAATTTCGCCTCCCACAGGCCGCGTTTCTTCATTTCAACGAGGACGTTGCGACCGGTGGAGACGGCCGCGGCAATCAGCATCACGATCACGAGTCCCAATAGCGCCGTCGGCACGCCGCCGTGGGCCAGCGTCATGCAAGACGCCGCAAGAACAAGGAGTATCTGAAACGCCAGCACCAGGAGGACCACGCCGGGCGCCGTCGGATTTCCTCGTCTCGCCGCGACCGCCAGCAGCCAGAGGCCCATGGCCACTGCGCACAATGTCAGGGGAAGCGCAAAGAAGGACACGGACAACAACAGTGGACGAGCTTCGGCCGCCGCAGGTTCAATCCTCGCTTCGTGCTGCACGGTGCTAAAAACCAACACAGCAGCGCAAACAGTCACCAGAACGGCAATCGTAGCCAGAATGCCGCCGGCGTAACCGGATCGTTGCAGAAGTTTCTCGTCGGCGAGCGTCTGAATCTTGGCCATTTCAGCGGCTCCCTCGAAGCAATGAGAGGACTTAGCTCGATTATAGCACAATGCGGGCGGGACGCCCGCGCTCCGCGATATTAACTCGTCACGATGCCGCTTGCCGATTTGCCCGGCGGCGGTCGGTCTCCTTCAGCAGGATCTTTCGCAGGCGGATTTGTGTCGGCGTGACTTCGACCAACTCGTCTTCGGCGATGAATTCGAGGGCTTCCTCCAATGACAGCCGCCGAGCGGGCTTCAGCAGAATGTTGCGGTCGTGGCCGACGGCCCGCATGTTCGAGAGCTTCTTTTCCTTCGTGGGATTGACGTTCATGTCGTTGGGGCGGCTGTTCTCGCCGACGATCATCCCTTCGTAACACACGTCGCCGGGGGCCACGTGCAACTCGGCACGCTCCTGGAGGCTATCGAGCCCGAAGGCGACCGCCTTGCCCGCCGCGATCGACACCAGTACGCCGGTGGCACGGCCGGGAATCGCGTCAGCCATCGGGCGATAGCCCTCGAAGCGATGATGGATGATGGCCGTGCCCTGCGTGGCGTTCAGCAGCCGCGTGCGAAGCCCGATCAGCCCGCGGGCGGGGATCGAGAAGATCATGAACGTGTAATCGTTGTGGCTAGTCATTTCGGCGAGCTGGCCGCGGCGCTCGCCGACGAGTTCCATCACCGGTCCGGTGCGATCATTCGGGGCCTCGACGACCAGCGACTCGAACGGCTCGCACGTTTTCCCGTCAATCTCGCGGAAAATCACCTGCGGCTTGCCGACCGAAAGCTCATAGCCCTCGCGGCGCATGGTTTCGATCAGAACCGAGAGATGCAGCACGCCGCGGCCGGAGACGGCGAACTGCTCGGTGCCGACGATCGGCTCGACGCGCAGGGCGACGTTCTTTTCCAGCTCGCGAAACAGCCGCTCGCGGAGGTGGCGGCTGGTCAGGTACTTGCCTTCGCGGCCGGCCTGCGGCGAGGTGTTTACGCCGAAGGTCATTTTGAGCGTGGGCTCGTCGACTTTCAGACGCGGCAGGGCCTTCGGCTCCATCGGCGAGGCAATCGTATCGCCGATTTCGACCCCCTCGATGCCGACCACGGCGCAAATGTCGCCGGCATCGACCTCGTGGACTTCGACGCGGCCGAGGTCTTCAAAGATGTAGACCGAAACCGCCTTGGCCGGGGCGATGCGCCCTTCGGCTTGCATCAGAGCGATGTTTTGCCCTTTGCGAAGCGTGCCCGACTGCACCCGGCCGATGGCGATCCGTCCGACGTAATCGGACCAGTCGAGCGTGGTGACGAGCATTTGCAGCGGGCCGCCGACGTCGACGTCGGGCCCCGGGATCTTTTCGAGAATCATGTCCATCAGCAGATGGATGTCGCCGGTCGGCTTGGCGGGATCGTCGGTGACGTAGCCCAACTTGGCGCTGGCGAAAACGTAGGGGAAATCGGCCAAAACGTCGTCGGCCCCGAGTTGCAGGAACAGTTCGAGCACTTCGTCGATGACTTCGTGCGATCGGGCGTCGGGCCGGTCGATCTTGTTGATGACCACGATGGGCCGCAGCCCACACTCGAACGCTTTCGAGAGCACGAAGCGAGTTTGCGGCATGGGGCCCTCGGCGGCGTCGACCAACACCAGCGCGCCGTCGGCCATCCGCAGCACGCGCTCGACTTCGCCGCCGAAATCGGCGTGGCCGGGCGTGTCGATGATGTTGATCTTCACGCCCCGATACGGAATGGCGATGTTCTTGGCGAGGATCGTGATGCCGCGCTCGCGTTCCAGATCGTTGCTGTCGAGAATCTGCTGGCCGACGAGTTGAGCCTCGCGGAACCGCCCGCTCTGGCGCAACATGCAATCGACCAGGCTTGTCTTGCCGTGGTCGACGTGTGCGATGATGGCCACGTTGCGTATGTCGCTGCGGCGCATGGGCGTGGGATGCTCAGGGACGGCCCCTCTCAGGGGAGGCGAAACTCTTCAATATAACGGCGTCAATGTAGCACCGTCAAGGCAGCGGCGAACGGGGCAGTGTCCTAATTTGGACTTATGGGGGGTGAGAAAGGAGCAGGTTGAAACCCATGTTCGATTATTCGTATAGCCTCATTGACAAACTGGGACAGTTGAAACAGCGTTGGAATAACAGATTGGTTCTGGAAGGGCTGTCCATCTGCGAAGCGTATGTCACAGGTCGGCTTTCCGTGATTTGTGATCTTGACATTTGAGTCGAACCTTACCATGTCGAATACTCCGTCGCCTCCGGCCACGAAGGTGCAGTCTTTCATGATACCACCGCTCTCACTTACAGCGTCAACGCCGGAAACCTCAGTCACGGTAATAATGGGTACGATAAGGCAATGCTTAGCATCGGCGGCACGGGCCACGTGGTGTTCTGATTGGCCGCCGATGTGGCGATGGCCGGCAGGACGATCAGCAAGCCGGCCGTGGTCGACGGCGTCAGTGTCGCGATTCGACGTGCTGGTCAGCACTACCGACCTGGGCAGGGCGACCGACAATGCCGTCAACTTGACCGAGGCAGACGGCAGGCCCACCACGGCCACCGGCGCACTGCGCGACGTGCTCGACAGCCGCAGGATGCCGGTAAGGATGCCGGCGTTCTGGCGATCGCCTTGCGCAGTAGCGAGTTGATAATCAGCGGCTTCGCAAATGCTACAGCGGTCGAAGTTGATATGTCGGCGTGTCAGCGAAGGCGATCGCTGCTGGAGAACTTGGTTAGATCAGGGCCAGCCTAACACACCCGTCGGGCAACACGCAGTCTCGGGGCGGACAACAACACCCGTCTAAGCAGTAGTTTCTAGCACTTTTTGATATTAACAAGGACGCCCCTTTCGGGACATCATGCGGTTGGAAACGACACGCTTGAAACCCGAAAGGAGAGCGTCATGGATGATGGTAAAGGACTTTGCTCGGAATGGCAATCGCTTTTGCAGGACTTTCGCCAAGTCTTCACCGTGGGCGGCTGGGCACGGTTCGCTCAATGGGCCACCGGAACCGTGCTGTGCTCCGAGGAGCATACGATCACACAGATCCTTACGGGACCCGGTTTGCAGAACCAATGGCGAAACGTCGAACACTTCGCGGAATACGGAGCGTGGGACCGCGAGGCCGTCGAACGACAGTTGATGCGGTTGGTGGAACAAGAACATCCGGCACGTTGGGGAAGGTATCATCCCGTGGCCATTGACGACACCAAGGAACATCGAACCAGTGCAGACGTGTGGGGAACCTGCACCTTCCACGAGTCCGGCGCGGAGTCCCAAGCGCGCCACGACGGTTCGTCCGCACAACTGGGTTGTTATGGGCGATCTTGCGCCCGGCAAGCCTTGGACCTACATGCCCACGGCGTCGCGGCTGTATTTTCGCAAGAGCCAATTGCCCCTCGGTGAACGGTTTCGCACGAAAACGGCAATGGCGGTGGAGATGCTCCGCGAGGTCGATGCGGAATCGGCGGCCACGATTTTGGCCGCATTTGACGGGGTTTATGCGATGGAAACCGTCGTCAAGCCGTGCTTGAATCCGCCTGAAGGTTGCCGGCGGATCGAGTTCGTCACGCGATTGCGACGCGACGCTCGGCTGTATGAGCCGTTGGCCCGGTCGGCCAAGAATCCGAAAGGCGGGCGTCCTCGCAAATGGGGAAAGCGCTTGCCGTCGCCGCAGGAACACGCCGAATGGGACATGCCTTGGCGAAAGGGCCGAGCTTATGTCTACGGCCGCATTCGCACATTTCGCTACAAATGCCTGCGATGCTGTTGGTCGGTCAGCGGCCCCAAACAAATCATGCTTGCGTTTGTGTTCGAGGTTCCCGGCTACGACAAGTTGTGGGCGACGATCGCCAGTGCCGCCGACTTGTCGGCAGGCCAAGTGCTTTCGGCCAACAGCGGACGCTTTCGACAGGAAGATGGATTCCGCGACCATAAACAACGGCTTGGCATGGAAGAATGCCGCGCGTGGACGAAGGAACCGGTGTTGCGGACGTTCCAAATCCAAATGACAGCGTTGACGTTGTTGCGGCTGATGCAGTTCCGCTTGGCTCGCCGTTTTGGTGAAACCTGGTGCCCGCCACCGCCTTGGAACTTGGGCAAACGTCTTTACCAATTTTTTACCATTCCGGCTTTACCGCAAGGCCCTGGCAACGTCGGCCACGATGCCAAACACCCGGTCCAAATCGAAATTCGCGAAGTCGGCTTCCCGAAGGACTGGCCTAAGCTGGGCCTGAACCTGCCGCTTCAAAATCTCTCGCTTCTCGGCGGACACGTCGATGGCGTCATTCCCGGGCACGGCCAGCTTGCTTCGGACAAGCTCGATCAGCCGCCGCTCGTCCGCGCTCAGCCGGCCCGACCGGACACCGTGGTCGATGTCGTAGAAATCCCGAATCGCTGGCTCACGACGAGTCAATGCCGCCCGCAGTTTCTCAGCGTAGGTTTCATGGCACGACAACGCCGGGACTTTCACAGGCGCGACCACCGCTGTCTGGCGGAAGGGATCTACCAGCAGAGTGCGGGCAGGCAAGTGTTCCACGGGTTCCAGCATCGGTTCCCGGATGCTGAACTCAATCTTGATCGACTCGTCTTGGCCGGTCGCAAGGGATCGGTAGGACAGGCTCCCGATGTACTGCGTGGAGTTGTTGAATCCCCGAAGGGCCTCGACGATCTTGAAGCAAACCAGCCGCCTTGCCAGCTTTGCAATGTGTTCCTTCATCGGCACGATCATCTTGCTCCGCTGGGGGCGGGATACGTCGGCCGGGACCGAGAAGGCAAAGTCCAAGTCCTCACTCATACGGTAGAAGTCGCTATGGACCTTGCTCAAACACGTCCCACCCTTGAAGACCCACTGCGGGCTAGCGACGGCAAGCAGGTCGCCGAGGAGGAGGGAGCAGTAATAGTCCTTCTCGACCAGGCGAGCGCTGAAGCCGGTTTCCGACTGGGTGAAGGATAACGCCGCGCGGAACAGGTCGGCGTCTTCATGATAGTGAAGTTCACGGCTCATCGTTGACGATCACCCCCCATCGCCGATCCGCTGTGCCCCGCTTCGGCAAAGTCGGCACCCACGGAATCAGGGCAGAAGACGGCGTGAGCTTGTGTTCCAGCTTGTGGAGGATGGAATCCTTCACGCCTTCCAGTTCCAGCAGCTTTCCGAGTCGGCGAAGTGTGCTGATGTTTGCGTATCGCAATGCGACCCGAGCGATTTTCCCGGCCATCCCTGGATCACGGGCTAGTTCGGTGCGAATCCAGTCGTAACCCTGCGGCAGGCTATTGAACCGCGACCAATCATGCACGGCGTCCACCAGAGACCGGACCCGCGAGCAGTAAACTGCGTTGATACCATCGGGCGTTTTAACGACCTCAGTCTCTCCCAGCCTTGCGTCGGCCAGCTTGATCATGGTCATGGCCACGGAACCGATTGTCCGCTCGCCGGTGATGCGATTGTTGTACGCGTAGAGCCGGTTGGGAATCTGGTTGTCCCAGCCATAATGGTAGAAGGCACTGGGGCCGCAGACTTGGTATCGGCCGCCCTGGTCTTGAATGAGTGCAGTCAGCGCCAGAAACTCGCTCGGGCTCCACCTGCCGCCTGGAGGCAACCGTGGCGGGACAAGGTACAAACCCCGGCGAACCCGTGCAATCAAGCTACGATGTGCCAAACGGCTGAGAAGTTCCCGCTCCTGCTGGGGGGTGATGCCCAAGACGCGGAGGAGTTCGCCGGTACGAACGGTTTGCAGCCGTCGCATCTGGACGTAGGCAAATAACTGCGTCTCGATTTTCCCAAGGGTGGTGGCCATCTCTGTACTCTATCATCGGCTAATTGCCTTATACGCAATTAACTAACAATAGAATATAGCACAGCCTGCCCCTGGTCAAGGTCAACTTGCACAGGGCCATACACCGTGTCACATTCCGCCGCCACCGGCGGGTACACGTCGGACCCGCAGCCAAAAGAGGGGCGGTTTGTGTTGGAAGATCGCAAAATCAACCTTGTCTTTGATTCCTGCAACAGAATCTGCCATTGCCAACGTGCTCCTAATTGGAAGGATTTGATGTCGCCTTGCGTGGCTACATGGTAGGATTAGACGTTGAGGAGAAGCGATGGGGCAATGGCCAAGTGTACGGGACCAAAGAGCGAGAAGCAGCCAAGTCAAAATGCTTCACGAATGCGTCGAGAAGATCGGCGAAGGACGGGGGGCACGATGGAAACGAATCCGGTAACAGCACGCGATTATCGGTAATCAAATGGCGACCATTACCGATAACAGCCTCGCATTACCGATAAGCCCTGATGCTCACGGAAACGCGTAAGCATAAATTATAAATACAGTTACGACACTGAAAGCAAGAACACAGTGGACACGATCCGGTAATGCCTTGGACAACGATGGTCTAGGAAGTAGTGGTATCGGGCCACCGGAAAGACAAAAACCTCCTCTACCGCTAAGGGAGGGCCGGTACGAGGGGAGTTGAAGTAGGACAGGGACGGCGTTGGTACGGAGCGGATACGGCGGGAATGGGATATTCGCTGTGCCCAGGCTACGCCCGGGCCGCTGGTGGGCTTCTACGAAACTGCCGACAGTCAGGCCATCCGATCTCTGGGCGAGTTGCGGACCATCCTCGACAAGGGTGTAACAGTAAGGTTGAAGGACGATCAGCGTCAATGCCTGGTTGCCCAGTCTAACCGTACTGCCGGCAAGCTCATGTCCGGGAGACCAACGCAGCCGACTCCCGTGCTGCGGGATTGAATCTGCGCTGACCTCCACATCCAATGACGCCGGTTCATCAACGGATCGGCTGGGCGAGAGCCTCGACAAGATGGTTCAAACCCAACCAGGCGTTCGGATGTCTTTCGGACCCTGAACCCCCACATGCATGTCGAGTTGCCGGAATGCTGCGTGGCCCATCACAGCCGATACTGCCACGTGGGGTTGTTGAATCTGCGGAGGGTTGCGAGAGGAGTTCTGTTGGGTAAATGCCGGAGCTGTGGTTCTCATCAACTCTAACAAGTCGACGCCTAGCAATTGCCAGACGCTCACCGGACCAAGCCCTGTCGGTCAAGAGATCCACCTTCATGCAGTCAGTACGGAAGCTTGGGCCAACGACAATGCCGGGAGCACGGCGCTTGCTGCCTACCAAGTTGGCCGATTGAACCGGGAGATGCAGGTGGCGGACCGGCGGATTCACGGCACGACCAAGCAGCAGGTCGAGCGGCTTTTCGCCTAGGCGGAGCGGCGGGAGTTGTTGCGGTTGCCAACGGAACGGTTCCCCTTCGCAGCCGGTTCACCGTGGCCACGATCGTCTCCAAGGCAATCTCAATCTCTTCGGCCGTGTTGAAGCGGCCCAGGCTAAGGCGGCACAGTGGCCTGAGAAAGTTCCGCGTTCACACCTAAGGCCGCCAGCACGTGGCTTGGCTTGGAACTGTTCGACGTGCAGGCAGAGGCCGAGCTGACGGCAATGTCCTTCAACGCCACCAGAAGCGACTCGCCGTTAACGCCTGGAAAGCTGATGTAGGCGACATTAGGATGAGGCTCGCATCGGCGCACAGAGGATCATTCATGATGGCCCCCTTTTCGCGATTCCACCTCGACGCGCTTCATAACTTGGCGGGCGGCGCCTGCAAGAGAAGGACCGGTTGCTTTCGGAATCGCGTGTCTCATGGTCATTGCTGCTCCTTCCGAAGCAGTTCTGTCGTCTTTCGCTGCTGAATTCACCGGCTGGCGGGAGGTACACATGAATCCGAAGAGAAGCGAGCGCCTCGGCAGGCGGGGCGCTCGCTATAGACCAGTGCGCTACTCGCCGGCGCCGTGGCTGGCCGCCTCCGCCTGTTGCATCCTTTTCGCCATCTCCGCTTTCACGGCGTCAAGGTTGAAACTGGCGCCCCGTTGCATCGGCGGATAGTCGAGGAAGGTCTGGAGTTCCTTTCCCATCACTTGTTGGACGAATACAAACCGCCAAAATTGGAACTTGAACCAATCGAAGTACTGCTGTGCGCCGTCCTTCGTCCCATTGTTGGGCCAGCCCATGCGCTCGAACGGATCGAGACGCAGGTTGGTGATGTAGGGTACGTCCGGATGGGTCTTGTCGCCGAGCCAGCCTTGGGGCTGGTCAATGAAACGATACTTGTAGTCGTCAATGCGCACCGCGCCGACAGTGCTTTCGCCAAGGTAAAAGATTTCGTGACGCGCGGACGGCCCTTTGCCGGTGATGGCGGCCATCTGGTTGTAACCATCGAGATGGTTCTTGTAAGTCCGGTCGCCAAGTTTTACACCCTTAAGCAACTGCTCGGTGATGTCTGGATTGCCGGCTGCGGCGAGGAAGGTGGGAAACCAGTCCATGCCGGAAAAGATGCCGTTTTGCACGGAGTCCGCCGGCACGTGGCCGGGCCAGCGCAGGATGCACGGTACGCGGAAGCCGCCTTCCATGACAGTCCCTTTGCACTGCGCAAAGGGCGTCGTGCCGCCGTCGGGCCAAGTGAAGAGCTCGGTGCCGTTGTCGGTGGTGAACACCACGATGGTGTTCTTCTCCTCCCCCATGTCCTTGAGCTTTTGCAGGACCAGGCCAACGTCGTTATCGAGCTGGGCCATGCCAGCTTCCTGTTCGGACCAACCATTCTGCGAGTTGCGTGTCGCTTCCCATTTGGGCGAGAGATGCGTGACGATGTGCATGCGCGTCGGGTTAAGCCAGACGAAGAACGGCTTGCCGTCCTTCTTCGCCTTGTCCATGAAGTTGATGGCAAAGTCGCGGATTTCATCATCCACGGACTCCATCCGTTTCGGGTAGAGCGTGCCGGCGTCTTCAATCTTCTGTTTGCCGATTGTGCCCCAGCGCGGCATCTCGGTCGGGTCATCCGTCTCCGTGGCCCAGCTATGGACCATGTTGCGCGGGCCGACGACGTTCAGCAACTCTTGAGGATAATTGGGATGCGCCGGGTCTTCCATTGCATCGAGGTGATAAAGGTAACCAAAGAACTCATCGAAGCCGTGGACGGTGGGCAGGAACTCGTTGCGATCGCCCAAGTGATTCTTGCCGAACTGGCCCGTAGCGTAGCCCTGCGCTTGGAGCGCGGTGGCCAGCGTGCAAGCCTCGGCCGGAAGTCCGGTCTTGGCGCCCGCCTGGCCGACGGTGGTCATGCCGGTGCGGATGGGCAGTTCGCCGGTAATGAAGTTTGCCCGGCCCGCCGTGCAACTTGCCTCGGCATAGTAGTCGGTGAACATCATCCCTTGCTTGGCCAGTTTGTCGAGATTCGGCGTCCGGCCGGCCATCAGACCGCGGTGATACGCGCCGATGTTCCACATTCCGATGTCGTCACCCATGATGAAGAGGATGTTGGGCTTCTTGCCGTTGGCCCCCACCGCCATCCTGGCTGTCGTTGCGGGGACAGTGACCGGCGCTTGCGCCACCTGAACGGGCTTTGCAACGTTAGGCCCGGCTGGTTCCGCGTTGTTAGGCCGCAGCGCGTCGGCCTCGGATCGCGCCGATGCGGTAGCCGCGCCCGCCTTATGGCTGGCGTCATTTTGACTGCACGCGGCGATGTATCCTAGCATCGCACCCACGGCGAGAATCAGCACGATCTGCACTGCTGCGGATTTCATCGCAAGGTCTCCTGAAGATGATGTGAAAAACGCCAATAGCGATCTACTGGCCATCCGTGGCATGCATTCCTGGTCCTATGGGCTTCATTCACTCGCCCGGTTATTTCGCTGGCCTTCCTCTTCGAGGCGTTTGATGTCGGCCGGGGTCAGCTTCGGCCGGTCGAGCTTGAGCGTGAGCTTCACCAGCTTGCCGGTGAAGGCAAACGGCACCTGATAATCCTGATCGCACACGGACGTGCCGGTGTCGGAGCCGATGTCGAAGGACTCGTCCCACTGTAGGATGAGAGGGAGCGTGCGTTCCATTTTATGGTTGGCGACCTCTTTACCGTCGAGCTTGAGCACCCCGCTGCCGCCGCGGCCGATGCCGCTCATGCTATTGAAGGCGAGCGTGCCCGCGCCTAGGCCGTCGTATTGAAAATCGAACTCGACGGTGTGTTTGCCGGGCGTGAGGGCGTCGGGGCCTTCCCAGCGGATGCGTTTCAAGTCAACAAGGTTCCAGAGAAAGACGGGTTTGCCTTTGAGCAGATAGAAGCCGTAGCCGCCGAAGCGGCCGCCCGAAGTGAGCAGCACACCCTCCGCGCCACCCTCCGGAATCTCTACCTCGGCCTTGATGTTATAGGAAGTATTGAGCAGGAGCGGGGAGTCGCCTTGCGGGATGCCGGTCAGCGGCTTTGTGTAGACGAACACGCTACGGCCTGCGGTAATGTTGGGACGCGGCGCTACCAGGCGCGTGGCCACCGAGGCGTCCAACGGCAGCACTACATATTTTTTCGCTTCCGTAAGGAACAGATCCTTCAATTCAGCGAGCTTGGCGGGATTCGCCGCCGCCACGTCATCGGACTGCGTCCAGTCCTTGGTCAGGTCGTAGAGCTCCCAGGTCACGTTGTTCAGCGGATCCTGGTTGACGGGGCCGGCGACGTCCCAAGGCGGCCGAATGACTTTCGTGCTGGCGATCCAGCCTTCGTGATAGATGGCGTGGTCGCCCATCATCTCGAAATACTGCGTCTTGTGGCTGGAGGGCGCGTTGGCGTTGGCCTTGTCGAAGGTGTAGGCGAAGCTCACGCCTTCGATCGGCTTTTGCTTGATGCCGTCCACTTCTTCGGGCTGGGGGATGCCGGCGACTTCAAGAATCGTCGGTACGACGTCGATCACGTGATGGAACTGATTGCGAATGCCGCCGAGGTCTTTGATGTGGCCTGGCCAGGAAACACACATGCCCTGCCTGACGCCGCCGAAGTGCGACGCGATCTGCTTGGTCCAACTGAACGGCGTATCGAAGGCCCACGTCCAGCCGATTGCCATGTGGTTGTAGGTCCGGTCGCTGCCCCAGACATCGTAGAAATACTTCAATTGGTCCTCGACCGGAACATTGACGCCGTTGAACATAGCGACCTCGTTCGGCGTGCCGTCCATTTGCCCTTCGGCGCTCGATCCATTGTCGCCGCTGATGTAGATGATGAGCGTGTCGTCCAATTTGCCCATGTCCTCGACGGCTTGGATGACGCGGCCGATCTCGTGATCGGTGTAGGCGAGGTAGGCGGCATAGACTTCGACCTGGCGGATGAAGAGCTTCTTCTCATCCGCATTCAGATCGTCCCACTTCTTAAGAAGCTTTTCCGGCCACGGCGTCATCTGCGCATTTTGCGGGATTACGCCGAGCCGTTTCTGGTTGGCGAAAATCCGCTCTCGCAGTTCAATCCAGCCGTTGTCGAATAAGTGCATGTTGTGGATCTTCTCGATCCATTCGGGCGTGGGGTGATGCGGCGCGTGCGTGCCGCCGGGCACGTAGTAGCAGAAGAAGGGTTTGCTCGGGGCAATCTGGTTGAGTTGGTTCAGCCAATCGATCGCGTCGTCGGCCATGGCGGTCGTCAGATTCCAGCCGGGCTTGCCAACGTAGGGATAGATCGCCGTGGTGTTGCGGAACAGGTTCGGCTCCCATTGGCTGGTGTCGCCGCCGACGAAACCGTAGAAATACTCGAAGCCCATGCCGATGGGCCATCGGTCGAATGGCCCGACCTGGCTGGCCGTGAAGGTCGGAGTGTTGTGGTCCTTGCCGAACCACGAGGTGCTGTAGCCGTTGTCTTTGAGGATGCGGCCGATGGTCGCCGCGTCCTTCGGGATGATGCTGTTGTAGCCAGAAAATCCGGTAGACTGCTCCGAGACCACGCCGAAACCCGCCGAGTGATGGTTGCGTCCGGTAATCAGGGCTGCACGTGTCGGCGAACAGAGTGCCGTGGAATGGAAGCAGGTGTAACGCAGTCCCGCCTTCGCAATCCTGTCAAGCGCCGGTGTCGGGATGACGCCGCCGAAGGTGCTCGGCGCGCCGAAGCCGACGTCATCGGTCATAATGAGGAGAACGTTGGGCGCACCCTTGGGCGGCACGACGCGCGGGGCCCACCACGCTTTCGATTGCGCGGCGTTCCCCTTGATCACGCCGCCGAACGCCGGATCGGGCGGCGGAAGCTGTTTTCCATTGATGGTTGTCGTCGCGCTGGGCGAACCCGGCACGCCAGTGGTCTGCTGGGCCATGCCGGGCGCGGCGGCCAACGTTGCGAGAATCGCCGCTCCGCACAATCGGTATTGCATCACACGTTTCATAGAGTGAACTCCTTCACTGCCTCTCGGTTTGTAGGGAGCATCAGCGCGACCCTGATCGGGGCTTGGGGCGTTATGTTACAAGATGGTCCAGTGTTCAAGCCGCCAAATCCGAACCGACGTCATTGAATCGACTGTATGGCCTTCGCGACTGCCTCGCGGACTGTCGCGTCTTTGTCGTTTGTGGCCTTTTGCAGGGCAGGAAGCGCATCTTTTGCCAAGGCCCCCAAGCGGCCGAGCGCTTCCGCCGCCCCACGACGAGCCAGCGGCAAATCCGCACTGAGGCCAGCCGTCAAGACGGGAACCGTTTTCTCGGCCACTTCGTCGGCCGGGCGAATCTGAACCAGCGCCCAAGCGCTCACCAAGGCCAACTTCCGGTCGGAACCCTTCAGCAAATCGGACAACACCGGCTCGGCCGAGGCGGCGTCCGAACCAATGCTTCCCAAGGCATAGGCGATGGCGTAGACATTTTGGTTCTTGGGTCGCTGCAACGCTTGAATTAGGGTTGGGACGGCCTCTTTAGCGGCGGGACCGATTCTTGCCAGCGACAACGCTGCCTCCTGAGCTACCCGCTCGTCCTTGTCGGTAATCAGCTTCGCCAGGGCGGGCGTGGCCGGCGCGGCGGCCGGGCCGATCTGCCCCAACACATAAACCACGTTGATGCGAAGCTTCTCGTACTTCAAGGCGTCGATCAACCGCGGCACTGCCGGCGGTCCGAGCGTCGCCAAAGCGTTGAGCGCGTTGCGAACGGTCGTCTCATCCGCATTCTGAAAGTCCCTTTCCCAAATCGGGCCGGTGATTTCCGGCGCAGGGGGCAATGCGGCCAACGCATGCGCAGCCGCCGCGCGGACGAATTCATCCGGGTCCTTCAACCGCTCGATCAATCGCTTCGTCGCCGCGCGACGAATCTGTTTGTCTTCGGGATGGACGCGAGCCACAGCCCACAAACTGGTCGTGCTCAGCACCTTGTCATCGCTGTTGGCGTTCGCGCGGATGGCGGCCTCGACGTCCGCCGGGATTTCGCCGATGCGACCCAGCGCATAAGTGGCCGCCTGGCGAGTTTGTTCGTCGCTCAGGGCCGCGGCAATCTTCGGGACTGCCGGGCGAGCCGCCTCTTCGATGGCCGCCAGGGCGAGGATCGCTTCGCGGCGGATTTCGGGACGCGGATCCTTTAGCTTCTCGGCAAGCGCCGGCACGGCGTCTTTGGCTGCCGGTCCAATCTCCCGCAACACAAGGCAGGCCCAGTAGGCTGCCCGATCGTTTTTCAACGCTTCAATTAGCCCCGGCACGGCCTTGGCGCCCGCATCGGCAATCGCGTTCAAGACCCGCACGCGCACGCCCGGGTCCGAGTCTTGCAGCAACTTGACGCACAGCGGAATAGTGACCTGCGGGCCTGGATGAATGTGGAGCACCGCATGGACTATCTGGCGGCGGACCGTCTCGTCCGGGTCTTTCAGCAATTCCGCCAAGGCGGGAACTGCCGGCTTCGCTGGAGCGCCGATCTCTCCCAGCGCGCGGGCCGCATGGGCTCTCACCGTGGCCGAATCATTCTTCAGCAGTGCGGTGAGCGGAGAAACGGCCTCGGCAGCCTTTTTGCCCCGTGCTCCGAGTTCGTCGATCGATCGCAACTGCACCGCCTTATCGGCTGAGGTCAAACCGTCAATAAGTGCCGGGATCGAATCTTCACCCGCGCACGCGACCGCTGCACCCAACATCAGGCAGCCCCATGCGATTCCCGCCAAAAACAGCCATTTCGATTTCATCCGTAGGCTCCTGTTGTAGAGATTGCTATTGCATTTCCGTTCCGGTTGCCGCGTAATTCACGCTCCGAAGGAACCGCTTGCACGTAATGTAATCCTGCGGCGGGATCTGATCGATTTGCGACTTCAACTCGTCATACATGTCATGGACGGTCTCGCGGACTTTCGTTTGGTCGGAGTAACCGAGGCCGTCGTATCTGGCATATAGGGCAAGCAGTTGGTCGAGGTCGTTGCGTCCAGACTCGAAACAGGGCTGCTGAAGAGCATTTGGCCACCTGAGTTGGCCGCTGACGCTGTCCATTTGGTTCGGACTTAGCGGTTTTGGCGCTCCGGCCTTGGCGATCCTGGCGAGTTGTTCCATCGTGGGAGCGGGGCCCCGCGCGGCGGCCGCCTGCTGTTGATTGCCCCGGCGCATGTCAAAGTAGGTGTTGGTCGCCAGTTGCCGGTTCTCGATTTCGTTCTTTTGGGCCTGAGTCATGTTGACGGCGGCTGCCGAGTTGGACAGGTTGCGTTCGCCTTGGGCGCTAATCACGCTGGCCATGCCGTTCATGGCCGACCCGGCGACGGCTCCCCCCCTGTGTAGCCAGACCAGCCACCACCATAGGAACTGACGGCCGCAGGCGCAGGTACGGCGGGCTGATAGGGCGCACCGCCACTCAACTGGGACGTGCCCTGAGAACCGGTCTGCGCCAACACCACAAGCGGGAAAATCGAGACGGCCAGAAGCATCCACGTTCGATTCATACAAGTAACCTCCTGAGAGAATGGCGACTCAGCAGGCCGTGATCGCACGGCAGCGGCAATCGACCACTCGCATGGGCGCAGGGTCTACGGAGCAATAAGGAAATGCGTACACTCAACGCCAATCGTATGCCCCCGAGGCAACCCCCCCTGGGGACTAAGGCTGAGAAGAGGAAATGATATTGGGCCTACCGTGAAACACAATTCCGCCAAGTCAAAGGCATATCTGTGAAGGTCGATCGGATTTGCCGAATACGCAGCCCGGATTCTCGGCAAACGCCGACTTCCCCGCACAATCAGTCCGACTCAACCGTGGGGGAAGCCCGATAAAATCATCGTTGTCGGACTATTGGGAAGAAATGCACCTCTGCCCACGACCTTCCTCCGGTTGCAGAGTTGCGATTACGCTGCTTTGGCCGCTCTCACCACGGTGTTGATCTCGATACCGGTCGATCGGCAATCGGTTTTATGTTCGCTTTATTGCCTTGGAGGTTAAGTGTCATGAAGAACACATTCTGTCTCACGACCGTTGTTCTGGGGCTCATTTTGGGAACATACCAACGGCAAGTGTGTGGACAAGGGTATGGAACCGACACGCAAAACGTGCTGACGCCGGCGGCCGGCGGCATGGCAGGCGTCAGTCTTGCCCAGCCGCAGGATGTTCCCGCGGCGATCTTTGGCAATCCGGCCACCCTCACGCAATTCCACGGGACTCAATTCACGCTCGGAGGCGGCTGGGTCGAGGGCTATCCGACCGTCACAAACAACGGTTCCCTCAACAACGGAGTCCCCTTTAGCGTCACGTCGCGAACGCAAGGGTTTGCCGTTCCGGAAGTCGGTGTGATCCAAGACCTTCGCGCGGCAGGCGTGCCGGGAGCTTTCGGACTGGGACTCGGCGGCTTGAGTGGCTTGGGGGCGGAGTACCGCGACCTGGCGCCGAACGGCAGTTTCCTCAACAATGTCAGCAGCGAGTACATGGTTCTTGGAATCAACGCCGCGGTGGGCGTCGAACTGAGCGAGAAGCTCTCGGTAGGCGCCGCACTGACGCTCGGCACGGGCTTCGAGCAACTCGGCTTCACCGGCCCCTTGGCCAGCAGTGCCATGGTAAACGCCTACGGTCTGCGAGGCACATTCGGGCTCGACTATGCCTTGAATCCTTGCAATACCGTCGGTGTGTTCTATCAAACCAGGATGGACTTCACCTATCCCAACGCTGTCCGCTTTGGCAGCACCTACAACGACCTTTCCGTATCTCAGCCCGAAACCGTCGGGCTGGGCTGGGCCAATCACAGCCTGATGGGCGGCCGCCTGCTGCTTGCCGCCGACGTCTACTATAAGCTCTGGGACAATGCACCCCTCTGGGAAGACGTCTTTGTCAACCAATGGGCCTTCGCCCTCGGTGCACAACTCACTCGGGGCAAACTCAAGTACCGCCTCGGCTACTCCTACAACACCGATCCGATAAACCACTCGGTGGGCAGTAATCTCGATGGATTCCCCGTCGGCCAGGATGCGGTTCAACTGTTCCAGGCGTCAAGCACCGCCGCGATCAGCCAGCACCGCATCACGGCGGGCATTGGCCGGCAAGGTTTCTTGATCCCGACCATGGATCTGGACCTGTTCGTCGGAGGCGCTCGTTAACGCTCACGAGGACTTCGGGGCCTCGCAGACTTCGTTGGCCATGTATTACCTCGGCATGGGACTCACTTGGCGGTATGGCGATCGTTCCAAGCAGCCAGAGTGATACGACGGGCCGCCGACTTTCGCGATGCCGCCGATGCAAAGGCAAGCTACTTCTTCGCAGCCGCTTGCTCCAGTCGCTCGCGGGCCTCGGCGGCCAGTCTGTTGAGAAAATCCTCGCTGTCGAAATATTCTTCCGCCGTGATCTCGGCCGTCATCCCTTTCAGAATCGCTTTCATTTGCTCGGCAGCCTTGATCATGTTTCGATAGTCGTCGACCGTAGGAGTGCTTAAGCCCTTTGAATTGCGGCGATAGGGAGCTTCAATCAGTGTTCGCTGCGCGGCGAATTGCGGGGCCTGCAACAAGGGGAGCCACTTGATGATGTCGGTGTTGGCCTTGGGCCCGTTGGCCGCCGGCGCCGACTCGAAGCCGGCCGTCATGGCCGCATATCGCGACGCCTGGGCCCGCCGCTGCGCCACCTGCTGCCGCTCGACTTGGAACCACCAATCGCGGCCGGCCTGCTGTCGATTGTGGAGATTCTGAGCGTACTGTTGGTCGCCCGCGTTCATCGCGCTCTGAATGCCGCTCTCCACGCCCGACATTTGCGACGATGCGGCCTGCTGGCTCCATGCCTGATACGATTGGGACGCGTTGCGCTCGGCGTTGTCGGCACTGTTGAGAGCAGCGGCTGCCGCCAACGCACCGTCGTCATAGCCGTCGTAAGAGCTGCGATTATAGCGAGATCGGGGAAACATCTGCACCGAAACCGTCGCGGCGGACATTCCGATACATACTGCGAAAATAACAGCGATTAGAGCGGTGCGTCGCATTTTTCCACTCCTTGTCCGCGTGAAAGCGGTCTCAAGTCGAGTTTGACGGTCTGCCGCACGGGCTTTCGGCTCCGCGCGGAGGCGTAAAGAAGTTTAGGTTGCGCCTCTTAGGATGGCAAGGACATATACGCCGCTCCACTATATGAGGGGGAAGCCGACGCTGGAGCCTCAAGCTATGATTAAACAACTGTCGGTCCCCGCGGGTTTCATCATTGCAACGCTTTGTGTAGGAGAGCATCTCGTGCAACGCCTCGCAGCAGCTTCGCTCTTTACGGTTGTCTTGGCAATCGCATCCGCGGTTTCGTCGGCCGAACAGACCGCCGGCAAATCTCAGACGGCGGCCATTCACAAGACGATTGCGGCCTTGGAAGAGCGGTTTAATCGCGGCGACGCCAAAGGCTTGGCTGCCTTGTGGATGACGGACGGCGATTTCGTGGGGCCGAGCGGCGAACGCATCGCCGGCAGCAAGAACATCGAAGCCGCCTTTCGAGAGTTCTTCACGGCGCACAGGCACTGCAAACTGCGGCTCGGCGTCGTTAACGTGCGTCTTGTGACGGCCGATGTCGCGTCGGTCGAGGCAATCGCCGCGATGACCCCGCCCCCCGAGGACTTGGCCGGAGAGCCGCGTTCGACGATCCTTCTCGTCTTGCGCGACGGCCGCTGGCTGATCGATAATATACATGAAGCCGTGGGCGCCGCTCCTTCGCACTATGGCCGTCTCAAGGAGTTGGGATGGATGGTTGGCGACTGGGCCTCGGAGGCGAATAGTTCATCCGCGGTCTCGGTGCATAGTACTTGTGACTGGACGGCCAACGGCAGTTACCTGATTCGGAAATTCACGATCCGAAGGAAAGACGGTGTTGCCGGCGGAACGGAAGTGATCGGCTGGGATCCTCGCGGTCATCGAATCCGCTCTTGGATTTTCGAGTCGGACGGCGGGTTTGGCGAGAGCGAGTGGACTCGTAATGCGCTTGGTTGGACCATCAAGTACAGAGGCGTCTTGGCGGATGGCAGCGACGTTTCCGCAACGCAAACGCTGGTGCATGTCGAGGCGGACACGCTAACGCTCGAATCCACCGGTCGCACGACCAACGGGCAGAAACAGCCTGACATGGCCAGACTCACTGTCAAGCGTCTCGCCGTTTCGGAACAGCCGAAGATGAAGCCGAACAAACCGGCTCAACCCCCGCGGCAGGTCTTGCCTTAGCGACAATTCCTCGTGTCGCAGCGAACAGGCGTTTTGTATCGAGACGGCCTGTTTGTGTACCTACCCTATCGGTTCTCCCGCAACGTGGTACTTCTCGCTGCAAGGGGATTCACTCTTCCGTCAAGGTGAACGCGGCCCAATAATACGGGTGAGCGGCCGAGAAAAAAGGGGATAAGTCCAATTGATTGGTACGATTTCCGAAATTGGGCTTACTCGCTCTTCCCGCGTGCCCCTTTTTCTCACCCAGGCGGCATTATCGCACAAATTCAGCCGTTGCCAGGTCCTTGACTCGCTTGAGATCGAGCTTGCCGGTGCCGAGGACGGGAATGGCCGGCACGCGGCGGAAACTGTCGGGCGAGGGAATCCAGAGCGGCGGCAGACCTCCGGCGGCGAGCGAGCGGCAGATTTCTTCGGGCGTTTGCACGAGCTCGGTGTAAAGCACGACCAGCCGCTCCCCCTTTTTCACATCCGGGACCGACGTGACCACGAGTTTCAGATCGTCTTCGTCAAGTCCGAGCGTCTGACCGATGGCCTCTTCGACGCGGATGTGCGGCACCATTTCGCCGGCGAGCTTCGAGAAGCGGCTGATGCGGCCGGTAATCGTAATGAAGCCGTCGTCGTCGATCACGGCCACGTCGCCGGTGACGTACCAACGGGAAAAGGGGACAGTCCCCATTTGTGCGAAGCACCCTTCGGGCCGTTCCGGCAAATGGGGACTGTCCCCTTTTCCCGTTTCGTGAATGACTTCGGCGGTGAGATCGGGGCGGGCGTAGTAGCCTTTCATGACGTTGGGGCCGGCGACCAGCAGCATGCCCGACTTGTTGGGGCCGAGGTCTTTGCCGGTTTCGAGATCGACGACCTTGACCGAGACGCCCGGCAAGGGCAGGCCGACGGTGCCTTCCTTCACGCCTTGATGCTCGCGGCTTGCAGCCCGGCTTGGCGGCAGGTTCGCGGAGACGACGGGAGAAAGCTCCGTTGCGCCATAGCCCTCGACCGGCCGCACGCCGAAGCGCTGCTCGAAGGCCGCGGCCACTTCGGACGAGAGCCGCTCGGCGCCGGTGAAGACCACGTCGAGCCGGGCAAAATCCTCGGGCTCGCACCGCCGCAAGTACGCCCGCAGAAACGTGGGCGTGGCGATCATGATCGTCGCACCGTGCCGGCGGCAGAGCTTGCCGACCTCGCGGGCTTCCAAGGGACTATAGTGGTAGATGCCCTTGGGGGCCAGCGTCAGCACCGTCCACATCGCGGTCGTGTAGCCGAACGAGTGGAAGATCGGCAGAATGCCGAGCAACACGTCGTCATCGGCGAGGCGAAGGATCTGATCGACCGCCCAGATATTGGAGCCGACGTTGCGATGCGTGAGCATTACCCCCTTCGGGCGGCCCGTTGAGCCGGAGGTGAAGATGATCGTCAGCAGATCGTCCTCCTGCAGCTTCGTCAGTCCGAGCCGTCGCTCCAGCCAGCCGACGGGCATCAGCCATGTGGCCGCGGCGGCGGCGAGCTTGTCGGCCCGGGTGGTTTTGTCCTTGAAGTCTTCCAGATAGACGAGTTCGGCGTTGAGCTTCAGATTGAAGCGTTCGATCATGCGGCGGCTGGTCAGCACGTGACGAATGCCGCACTGGGCGATGCAATCGTTGGTGACCTCCGAAGTCATTGTGTAGTTCAGGTTGACGGCGACGCGGCAATCGATGCCCAGGGCGGCGTTGGCCACCAGCCCTGCGACGGACGGCGGCAAGAGCAAGCCCACGTTTTGCTCATCGGGAGCCAAGACCTCGCGGCGGAGCAGCCGGCGGAGAATCAGGGTTCGCATCAGCAAGCCTGCGCCGGTAAGTTCCACGCCGGTCGAATCGGCGACCTTCGGATGGCGCATTCGCCGGCGGCACATGCGGAGGAACTTTCGCGGCAGGATCAGGTCGCTGGGTGGAAGATCGCTCATGATTCTGGCGGACAGTAGCAGGCACACGCCGTGTGCCGTCTCAATTGTTTTCGCTAGGTCCTATCGGTCCGTCGGACGGCACACGGCGTGTGCCTACTACTTTTCCCAATTCCTCGACCGCCTGTCGGACCGCCTCGACGCTGGCCGGCTCTGGAATCGGCTTTCCGAAACGAATGGTGACGGGATAGCGCCAGCGACGGGGCCACTTCCAGAAGAACTTGCCGCCTTCGTAGCTGAAGACGCTTCCCCAAAGCCCTCCCAGGTGAACCGGCACCACCGGGGCGCCGGTATCCTTCAATATCGACAGAAAGCCGGGCCGAAACTCCGCGATTTCGCCGGTTCGCGTGATCCCGCCTTCAGGAAAGATACACACCAATTCGCCTTGTTGCAAAGCCTCGCGCAAGGCGCGGATCGAATTGACCATCGACTTGCGGGTCGACCCGATGGGGATAATTCGACCCAGGCGGGCAAACCAGCCGAGCCAACGGTTCTGAAAGTATTCGGCGTAGGCGATCATCCGCGGGTGCCGCGGACAAGCCAGCCCCAGCAGCACGCCGTCGGCCCAACTGACGTGGTTCGCCACCAGCAGTGCGCCGCCGGCAGGCACGTTTTCCAGCCCCTCCACGCGCACCCGATACATGCAGCCGACAAGCATTCGCACGAACAGCCGCGTCGTCTCGAACGGCAGACGATGAACGACGAAGATCGTGGCCAAGACGGTGACCAGCCCGCTGACCAGGAATATCGCCGGCGGACGAAGCCCCAACACGCCCGACAGCAGCAGGTAAACGCCCGAGGCCAGCAACATGCCCGTGAACGTGAGAAAATTGTACGCCGCCATGATCGAGCCGCGCGATTTTGGCGGGCTGCGATCCTGGAGAAAGGCCTCCAGGGGAATGTCGTACAAGCCGGCCGTGATGCCCATCGCCATTAGAAGCGTGGCGGTCGTGCCATATTGGCCGAGCGGAAAGTGTCCCTTGACGCCCGCCGGCACGGCAACTAAGAGCATGGAAGTCAGGGCGATTCCAAGTCCGCCGAAGGGCACGAGCCCCAGTTCGACTTTGCCGCGGGAACACACCCCCGCCAGCAGCGCGCCTCCGCCGATCCCCAGCGTCAGCGCCGCCAGCAGCCCGCCGACCGGCGCCTGATCTGCAATCGCGAGATACTTTCTGGCAAACTGGTCGATATTGAGTTGCGAAAGGGAGCCTAGCGCCCAAAAGTACGCACTGCCTAGGCCGGCCAGGAATATCGCCCGGTTCGAGTAGAGTATTCGCAGATCGCGGACGGTCTGGGCGGCGGGATTCCAGGGAATTTTCCTCGCTGGATTCGCCGCACGGAGCGGTTTGATGAAGAGGCTGGTGATCAATCCGCAGAACGCCACGCCCAACAGTGCCGCGGCATAAAGCCACCAGTGCGTCTGCCCGGCGGGGGCCGTAAGATCGGCCAGCCAGTTTCCGGCGGCTGCACCGAGGATGATCGCCGACACCGAGGCCATGTTGATCAGACCGTTGGCCGCCGAAATCTTCTCGGAACGAACGATTTCGGGAATCGCGCCGAGTTTCGAGGTGATAAACATCATCGCCTGGCCGCCGAGAATGAACAGGGTAATGAACATCAGAGGCACGCTGCCGATAAGGATCGCCACCACCCCCAGCCCGATCACCGCAAGCTCAACCGCTTTGGCCGCCACCATCACACGGCGCTTGCTAAAGCGATCGGCCAGAAAACCCGCCGGGGCGGCGAACACCAAGAATGGCAGCGTGAAACACGCCAACGCCAACGACAGAGCGGCATCTTCCGGCCGCATCGACTTCTGAATGATCGCCGGCATCTCGCTCCAATGGCGGTGAAGCAGTTCCTTTCCGATCGACATTACCAGCCAGCGAAACATGTTGTCGTTCAACGACACGAAGAACTGGGTGGCCACCAGAGCCAGAAAGCTGCGCGAATAGACCCCGCCGCGCGGGCCGTCGCTTCGCCGTGCAGTATCGTCGCTCATAGGTTCGGTTCCTGGTCTACCAGGCGAGATTCCTCGCGGGATGCAACGGTTCAGTGGTCATCGGCGTCGGCCGGCAACCATTGCACAACCGCAAACGGCTGCTCGATAGGGTCAGATGCAAGTGGACAGGCGTCAAAACTTCCACATCAGCATCATGGCGTAATCGAGGTCGTTCGGCAGAGCCCCGTCGGGAATGCTATTGTAGCGCTCCAAAACGCCCAGACGCAAAGCCAGGTTCTTCTCCTGGTCCAAGGACACTTCGAGAGCGGCTTGGGTGCGGATTCGGTAGCGGAGGAAGTCGCCGACGTCGGGGGCATATTCCACCGCTCCAAGGATCTTTTGCCGCTTGCTGAGTTGGCATTCGAGTTGCAGCCCAAAAACGGCCTCGGGAAAGTACTCGCCGTCTTCCGGTCCGCCGTATTCGTGCGAAAAGCCGCCGCCCAACCGCCCGATCAACGTGGTCAGGTCGGTCTTGATCAGCCGATAACCGACGCCCGCGTCCGAAGTGTCGCGAACGTTGAATGGCTGCGAGCGGTCGTATTCGATCGTCTCGTGAACGAACAACGACCAACGCGTCTGCGTGATGAGCCGTTCGCAGCGGCCCTCGAAGTACAGACGGTCGGCCGTGGTCTGGCCGTCCGAGGTCTGCTTCTTATAATCCAAGTTCGCCGTGAGAACGCTGAACTCGCTCTTGCGGACCGCGTTGACGCCGAATCGGAAATTGAACGCTTCGGTGTTGCCCTCGGAGCCGTCCAATCCGAGGTTGAAGCTGCCGTCCCAGAGCTTCTCTGCGTCGGGCTTAATCTCGATCCGCTCGCCGTCCGACAGAATGCCCGACAGGGATGCAGGCGCGTTGGCCGCCGGCGGCTTGTCGTCCGGCTTCGGCGCGGGAATCGACTCGGCTGGGGGTATCGTCAACGCCGACGGCGCGGAAATGCCATCCGGCGGTGGCTGAGCAAACGGCGCTGCCTCGTCCACCGGCGGCAACCGCCAAATCTCCGGCGAACACAACCCCTTGTCCAGCTCGTTTTCCGGCGTCGAAGTGGCGGGTGGCGAAGTAGAGGATGGCGAAGTGCTCGGCGCCGATGTCTGGGCATACGCCCAGACAGCCCCTGCCAAACTGCCCAAAAGGACGATACAAAGCCATCGTCTCGACACGGCTTACCTCGGCGCGCAGTTTCTCCCAAAATCCTAGCCGGACGGTAGCAAAAACCGCCGGTTCAGGCAAGACCTGATAGAAGCACCGTTGGTGGGGAGGAGAACCGCTTGGCAGCCTGCTGTCATACTGCGGCCGGTGAGCCTGGAGCGTCAAAGGGGACAGTCCCATTTTCGCTGACACGAAAATTGGGACAGTCCCCGGCCGGCTCGTCCATGCTCGCTTTCAACGTGTCCTGCAACTGCTCGGGCAAGAAAGGCTTGATGACAAATCCTCGCGCCCGGCGCGAACCAACTCGGCGGTGAGCTTGTTCTGGTTTAGCGCGCTAACGATCACGATCTTGGCCTCGGGATCGATC
This sequence comes from uncultured Planctomycetia bacterium, assembly GCA_963719005.1. Classification (GTDB taxonomy): domain Bacteria; phylum Planctomycetota; class Planctomycetia; order Pirellulales; family Thermoguttaceae. The sequence goes on along the minus strand of CAVRAR010000001.1, from coordinate 206,987 downwards.
TTGAGAATCGCCCGAACAGCCTGTAGTCCGTTGCAGTCGGGCATGCTGATGTCGAGGGTGACGGCATCGGGCCAAAGCTGCCGATATTTCTCGATGGCTTTCGTGCCGTTGGCGGCCTCCCCCACTATCTCCCACCCGTCGCCAGCCAGCGCATCTCCCACCAGGCGGCGCATCAGTGCGGAGTCATCAACAATCAGCACCCGTCGTTGCATAGCGTGTCCAGCCCGGCCTATTTTAGCCAATCGTTCTAATATACGCCGGAACTGTCAGAGCGGCGGCTTGGCCGCATCAAGATCGGCAAGTCCCAGCGGGCATCGGTGAGAGAGTCACGTTCTTACCTGGACAGTCGCGTCCCTACCCTCGGCGGATTCGTTCGATCCCACAGAACCATGCCAAAACGGCGGGGGCGGGCCGGTATTTATGGCACGCTGGGTCGTCGGCTGAAGCCCGCATCAATGGCGGCTCGATACAAACAAGGAGGCGCTACGGAGGCACTTTCCATGATGGACGTTACCCGAAACCAGTACTTTTTCGTGGGACTGCTGCTCCTAATGCTAGGGGGTCAGCTTCGTCTGGTCGATACGGTCGACCTGACACCGGAATTCACCCTATTCCTCGCCGAGCGAACCGGGCATCCCCTGGCAGCGGTCAATGACGTGAGCCAATCGCTGACGCAATCAGACAAGCCCATCGCCAAGAAAACCGTTCATCCGCCCGACTGGCTCGGCTGGTCGTTGATCTCGATCGGCAGCGTGTTGGTTTTGCACAGTTGGGGGATGAAGAAACCCGGCAGCTAGCCCGGCCCGCTCCTGCTAACCGGCTCTTCTCCCATAGTGGGGCAGACATTCCTGTCTGCCGGAAAAAAGACGGTACATACTTGGCAGACAGGAATGTCTGCCCCACACGTGTAAAATGTAGCGTCACGGCACTTGACCACCCACCTGGGCGGGGATATGATGGCGTTGACGATGTGTCTGGCGGCGATCGGGCGCTGGAGACCACTTGCGATTCTGTTCCGGGAGTCTTTTTGATGACCGCATACCGGCGTTTGGATGTCAACGAGGTCGGCGACGTGACCGTGGTTCGATTCCGCGACCACAAGATCATCGAGGACGTCAACATCCAAGAACTGGGGCAGGAGATGTTCCGCCTGGTCGAGACGGACGGCCGTCACAGGGTGCTGTTGGACTTTTCGTCGGTCGATTTTCTCTCGAGCGCGGCCCTGGGCAAGCTGATTACGTTGGACAAGAAGATGAAGGCCCACGGCGGCGTCTTGAAGTTGTCGAATATCCGTGCGGAAATCTACGAGGTCTTCGCGATCACCAAGCTCAACCGCTTGTTCGACATCAGAAAAGACGAGGCCGACGCTTTGGCGGCCTTCTGATTCCATGCCTACGTCTCACCAGAATTGGACCTGGCAGTGCGACCAGGTGATTCCTAGCGACGCGGTGGTCGGTAGGCAACTCTTGGACGACGTACTGCGGCAACTCGAAAGCCTGCACTGGGGCCACCGCGACATTTTCGGCGTTCATCTGGCGCTCGACGAGGCGTTGGTCAACGCGATCTTCCACGGCAACGCGCACGACGAGACGAAGCGGGTGCGGTTCGCGTGCCGGGTTTCGCCGGAGCGGATTCACGTCGAGATCACCGACGAGGGCCCCGGTTTCGATCCCGACAGTCTGCCGGATCCCCGCACGCCCGCTCGTCGCGGCTGTCCCGGCGGCCGCGGCGTGTTACTAATGCGGGCGTTCATGTCCCGCGTCGAATTCTGCGATCACGGCAGCCGCGTGGTGCTGGAGAAGGTGCGGGACGGGTGACGGGCAAGAGATGATTTCAGAATCCCCCCCTTTACGTTGCGCTTTCGTTCTCCTTCAGTCCGGCGAACACGGTTTCGGCAGGTTCTCCGACAACCTCCCCGCTCTCCATTTCCTGCCATCTCCGTTCCAATTCAGCCTCCCACGCTGCCTGGATCCCCGGATCATCTTTGTCGTCGAGCGAGCGGATGAGGCAATAGGCCAACTCGGCTCGATCCTGGAAGGGAAGTTGGAGGAGTTCTCCCCTGAGCTTCGCGGCGATTTCAGTCATCTCTTTCCCCTTTCCGATTATTCTATACGACTCTCTGGAACGGGGGCAATGGCCTAGACTACAGGAACGTGGACGGGAAGAGATGGTGAGGGTCGTTTACGATCCTCTCCGCCGCAGGCGGTATTCGGCCCGACGTTCACGTCGGGTTCGAGATGCGATGAAATATCTGGATCGTCAGGCCCGTTCACGGGCCTCCTGTTGCCGCGCCGCCAAGCAGGACGCCCGTGAACGGGCGTGACAGGGGCGGATCGAGAGAACAAAATCGCGTGAAGCCGAACCCGTGCTAAAGCACGGGCCGACTACCGCCTGCGGCGGAAACGCCCGTGAACGGGCGTCCTTTTGCGCTGCGTGCGAATGGCCGCCGCATCAAGAGTTCTAGTGGAACAACGAAGGCCGGCTCTACGGAGGCACAAATTGGGTCTGCCACACGGCGGAACAACTGGGACTGAAATCAACCCTCCAAGCACCGCACCGCCCAAGAAAGGCCACCGGAAACCAACCACATTCTGGATAAGCTCGCATGTCCCCCTTTTTCGCCCTTTTTTCCCCCGATTGTTTTGCCGGCGCAGTGCATTCCTTCAGCAACACCAAATCCCCTTCTACGTTCCACCCCGATCATTGGTTGCGCCCTCGTTGAACCATCTCATGGTGAGTTCCAGGAACTCCGCTCCAACTCCGCGTAGCCATTCCTTGCGCTGTTTAGCGGAGACCCTAGTGAAATGCTCTTGAGCGACAGGGTCTTTTATGGATTTCGCCACAAGAAGAGTCCCGTCTGGACAAATACCGACCAGGCGGCGGTCTAGCGCCCGATGGCACAACGTACAGAGACAGACTCCGTTTGCCGGATTTGCTCTGTTCTTCTTGTCGGATGCGTATGGACTGAGGTGAGCCGCATCTACAAGCGCCTCCACACGTATACCGCACACAATGCAGGTAGTTCTGTGTCTGCTTAGAACCGCTTCGGAGAAACCATGAACCGCCCTGCGTATCTTCGTTTTGCCCCATGCGTCATCAACGAAGTAATCCATTTGGTTGGGCAGCAAGTCCGTGGGAACCAACTTCGCGGCCTCAACGCAATCCATTATTGCCACGTACATCGACTCACTCAGGCGGGGCATGGACTGTGACCAACCGAGCCGATTCACGTCTATTATTCCCAACTTTGCACGATTCGCTCGTCCGTCCTTGGAAGAGGAAGAAATCGAGAGTGGCTTCGTAAACCAGATTATGTCACTTAGGTATGCTGTGAAGACAGTTCTTACCTTGCTTGCTCGTGTGGCCTCGTGGGGAGTCGGGCTGCGTTTTGAGACTTTCTGAACCGTGCCGGTACCAGAGAATGCATAGTCTTGCCGCTTGTCTAAGAGGTTCTAACAAAACTCCAGTACGCGGTTCCAGCAGATCATGGCACAACCGATGATTAGGAACGCATCGTGAATGTCCGGTCGTTTCTCGTAACGCACCCGCAGACGACGCCAGTTGAAGAGCCAATCGAAGCAGGCTTCAACGACGTAGCGGAATTTGCCCAGGCCGCTGCCGTGCTCGGTGTTGCGGTGAGCAACCAGCGGCTTGATTCTCCGCTTGCGCAGGGGTTTACGAATCTTGGCTTCCGCATCATAGGCTCGATCCGCGAGCAGTTCATCGGGACGCTTGCGCGGTGCGCCGCGAGGTTGCTTGATCGGTGGAACTGCGTTGACCAAAGGAATAGCCATCTCCGAATCGTGGCAATTCGCGCCGGTGTGGGTAATGGCCAGAGGCGTGCCGCTGCCGTCCACCATCAGATGACGCTTCGAGCCATTCTTGCCTCGATCCGTGGGATTTGGGCCCGTTTTTGCCCCCCAAAAACTGCTCGCACGGAGCAACTGTCGATCGCGGATGTTGACCAGTCGATTTGGCCTGCCAATCCCAATTCGTCCAAAAGTAGCTTCCATATCCGCTTCCAGACACCAGCCACGTGCCAGTCGCGGAGTCGTCGCCAGCACGTCATGCCGCATCCGCAGCCCAACTCCTGCGGAAGATATTCCCACGGACAACCCGTTTTCAATACGAAGAGAATCCCCGTGAGCGCCGCACGATCGGAAACTCGCGGTCGGCCTCCTTTCGGCTTGCCGCGTTCGCGCGGCAGCAAAGGCTTGATTCGCTCCCAAAGCGCATCGGGCAGCAGTGGCTTGGCCATAATATCCTCCCTGACATATCTGTTGGTTGACCAGGTTAGCCCGAGAGTTTAGCAACATTGGACAGATCAGGAAATACTGGTTTTGTTAGAACCTCTAAGTAGAGAAAGGTATCTCCTGCTCTGACTCTCAAAGAGTGTGTGTTGTCATATACATACTGCTCGCCCGGTACGTCCGGGTACAATTCCTGCTTTGCAACCTTGAATATCCAATAAGTCATGGGCGATCATCTCGCTTCCCGCCGGTCATCACAACGGCACCGTCTACCTGTAGCCGTTGGCAGCCCTGCCGTCAATTAGGGCGGGAAACTGTGGTAGCCATTATTTCTCGGGCCCCAACTTTTGGCAAGAAAAGGGGGAAAGGCACGCTAATTGACGTTCTCGGTGGATGGTTATCGGTTCGCGATACTTGGCTCGTTCATTTTTGGGGACGTGAGGCTCCCAGGAAGTATCCCATCAGTCGCCAACCCTCATCAAACGTTAAGCATGACCGGCCTGCCGTTGGATCATCATAAGTCGCGGCGGCGTCGGGAGTGATGCCGTGGCCGGCTAGGGCGAAGGGGACGTCGCCGTGGCTGTGGGTCTTGGTGCGTAGCGGGGTGGGGTGGTCGGGAGTGACTAAGATGCGATAGTCGCCGTGACGCTTTAGAGCTTCGTAAATCGGGGCGACGATGTGACGGTTGATCTCTTCCAGGGCCTTTACTTTGGCGGCGGCATTGCCTTCGTGCGAGGCTTCATCGGTTGCTTCGACGTGAACGCAGACTAGATCGACGTCATTGAGAGCCTCGACGGCGTAGTGGCCCTTGGCGGCGTAATCGGTGTCGAGATAGCCGGTGGCCCCGGGCACCTCAATCCGCCGCCAGCCGATTAGCGTGGCCAGGCCGCGGAGCAAATCGACGGCCGTGATAACCGCCCCATGCTTGCCGTGAAGTTCGAAGAACGGCGTAAGATGCGGCGCACCGCCGAGGCCCCAGAGCCAGATGTTCGTCACCGGCAACTTGCCCGCCGCACGCCGGGCGACGTTCACTGGATGATCCGCGAACAGAGCGACGCTCTCGCTCATCAGGTGATTCAGCAGGTCGCTGCCCGGGCCGCGGGGATAATCGTCCAGCACGCTTCTGTCGGTGAGATCATGAGGGGCCGTGGCGCTGGTATCGGTCGAGAAGATCGGAGGGCAGCCGGCGCCGCGGTAAATCAGCAAGTTCCGATAGCTGACGCCAGGCCGGAATTCAAGCCGGTGGGGCAGACATTCCTGTCTGCCAGATGTGTCATGTCTTTCTTGGCAGACAGGGCAGACAGGAATGTCTGCCCCACCGGAGACAACAATGTTTGTCCCACTGTCGAAGGAACTGCTGCCCAATTGTTCCTGAAGTGTCCGCAGGAGTTCCGTCGCTTCGGCCGTCGAAACCTGGCCGGCCGTGAAACTCTTCATCACCTGATCTTCGATGGTGACGAGATTGCAGCGGGCGGCCCAATCTTCGGGGCCAAGCTCGATGCCCTGGGCGGCGGCTTCCAACGGCGCGCGGCCGGTGTAGCATTCGATCGGGTTGTAGCCGAATAGGCTGAGATTGGCCACATCGGACCCCGCCGGCAGCGTCGCCGGCGTGTGGTTCGCGCGACCGACGACGCCGGCGGCGGCAATGGCGTCCATCGCCGGAATATGGGCGGCTTCCAGCGGCGTCTTGCCGCCAAGCGACTCTTGCGGCTCGTCGGCACAGCCGTCGGGAATGATCAGGGCAAACTTCATGAGGTGGAAAGTGGGCAGTGGGCAGTCGGCAGTGGGCAGTGGGCAGTCGGCAGTCGGCAGTGATTGAAATTTGCTGAAGAAAAGGTTGACGCTGTCCTTTATCTTTGGTTGGCGACCAGGTTCACACAGAAGCTCCGCTCGTCATTCATCGCTCATCATTCATCATTCATCACTCATCATTCATCAATTCCTCACCCTCATCCGCACGCTGCTCGGATGGACCGAGGCTAGCTGGTTGATCGTCCGCATGGCTTCGACCATGTTGCCCTCGGCCGACGTGTGGGTCATGATGACCAGCGGCACCGCGTTCGAGGCGTCTTCTTCTTCGGTCTCGTGCTGGATTACCGAGGAGATCGAGATTTGATGCCGGCTGAGGATGCCGGTGATTTCCGACATCACGCCCGGCCGATCATCGACGTTGAAACGCAGATAGAAACGGCCGGGCACCTTGCCGGGATCGCGCGTGCGCACGGCGGGCTCGCCCTCGGTTGACCAGAGGTTCAGCAGGCGGAACGTGGTCGCCGTCCGACCGGCCACGGTGCTGATCAGGTCGGCGACAACGGCCGAGGCGGTCGGCATTTGTCCGGCGCCGAGGCCGTGAAAGAACACTCGCCCCACGGCATCGCCGACAATGCGAACGGCGTTGTAAGCCCCGCGAACCTCGGCCAGCGGCGAGCCCTGACGGACCAGCGTAGGCGAAACGTGCAGTTCGAGCCCCTCGGGCACCAACTCGGCGACGGCCAGCAGCTTGATGCTATAGCCAAGTTCCTTCGCATAGCGAATGTCGGTTACGTCGACCACGTCGATGCCGGTGCGAGGGATGGTGCGCCAGTCGGCCCTGGCGCCGAAGGCGAGATGAGCGAGAATGGCGAGTTTTTGCGACGCGTCGCTGCCGTTGACGTCCATTGCCGGGTTGGCCTCGGCGTAGCCGCGCTGCTGGGCCTCGGCCAGGGCCGAGGCGTAGTCGGTGTCGTTCTCCTCCATTTGCGAGAGGATGAAGTTGCTCGTGCCGTTCAGGATGGCATGAATCGACTCGATCTGATTGGCGGTCAGCGATTCGGCCAGCGCGGAGATGATAGGAATGCCTCCGCCCACGGTGGCCTCAAACGCGATGGAACGCCCCGTCTGCCGAGCCTTGTCGAACAGTTCCGGCCCATGCTCGGCCAAGAGGGCCTTGTTGGCGGTGATGATATCCTTGCCGCTTTCAAGCAGCTTCAGAACGATTGACCGGGCAGGCTCCAGTCCGCCGATCAGCTCGACGGCGGCGACGATGTCCGGGTTGTTGGTCACTTTGGCCAGATCAGCCGTCAACAGACCTGGCGGCAGGGGGAAGTTCCGCGACCGCTTCAGGTCGGGATCGACCACACAGACAAGCTCCAGCTTCTTGCCGGCGCTGGGCAATTCGATCGCCGTGCTCCAACAACAGCCGAGCGACGCCGCTGCCGATCGTGCCGAATCCAACAATGGCGATTTTAGCGGTTTCCATGTCTGACCTGTCTACTCGTTGGTGGCGCCCCTGAGGACGAAAAAACCGGCGCAGAGGTCTACAGTCTGTAGGTTATGCTTTAGCATAACGTTCAGGCATGCAACGCCTTTCGTTATGCTAAAGCATAACCTACGGACTGTTCGCTCTTGGCATTCTAGGGAGAAAAAACCGGTGCGGAAGCCCCGTATGGTAGGGTATCGTGCGTCGGGCCGTCAAGGGATGAGTTTACGCCACGAGAACGGCACAATCGGCCACATCTCGTTCGCAGTGCCGCCTTTAGGCGGAATCACGTTCGTAGTGCCGCCCTTTGGGCGGGCGGCCGACGGAAGCCGAAACTACAAACGGACTTTCCGTTTCTTCCGCTATGCTTCGGGTAGGAGCCGCCTAGTGGCTTCGTTGCCGGCAAGTTGCATCGCGAGGCAATTGCCCGCTTCGCCGCGCAGCCGGACACCCGTGGCGGCACTGTCGAACCAGCCGTCCGCAGCCGGCGATTGTTGCTGATACTGGCCGTCGCCGAGCACAAGTACCTCGGGCCGCCGAGTGTCGCGGTCGATCAACCAGACTTCCGGTACGCCAATCTGCGCATAGAACGGCAGCTTTTTCATCGTGTCGTCGCCCGGGCTGCGAATTTCCACGACGACAGTCGGAGCCCCCTCGAAATAATCGTCGTGGTCGATGGCAAAACGATCGGGCGTGAGCAACACCAGATCGGGAACCCGGTAATTGCTGGGCCACCCGCCAGGCGAGGCAACGTTGACATCGTGATGCACGCGGTTGCCAAGCGGGCGAGCCCATTTTGAACGCAACCACGTCTCCATCGACCACTGAATATCCTGGTGCGAACGCTTCGGCGCCGGTGTCATGTGTGGCACTCCCTCCCACATTTCGTCGAATTTGTCGTTGCCGGTTTCCCGTCGCCAAGCCAGCGTTTGCGACAGCACATCGGGTATCGCGGTGCTCATGGCAATTTCTCCCCTCCCCCCGATTCTACGGCGGCACGCGGCTGACTGTCAAGCCGAACGGTTCTTCGGTTCTCCGCTCGCCGTGCCGAAGGGCTTGCTCATCGCGGTTGCGAGCGATAAAACAAGGGATCGAGCCATTCGGCGAATTCAACCACCGCGGGCTGTTGGCCCCGGCTGTTTGTCTTGATAGTGTTCAGCCATCGCTCACTAACATAAGGACACCCCACCTTGGATCCCACCGCCCTCGGTTTTCTCCGCACCCTTCTGGAAACTCCCAGCCCCTCGGGTTATGAAAGCGACGTGCAGCGGTTCGTGCGCGATTACGCGAAGGACTTTGCCGACGACATCCGCACCGATCTGCACGGCAACGTGATCGTCGTGAAGAATCCCGACGCCCCGCTGCGCGTCATGCTGGCCGGCCATTGCGACCAGATCGGGCTAATCGTCCAGCACATCGACGACGAAGGCTTCATTTACGTGCAGCCGATCGGCGGGTGGGATCCGCAGATGCTGATCGGCCAGCGAATGAACGTCTGGACCGCCGAAGGGCCGGTGTTCGGCGTGATCGCCCGGAAGCCGATCCACTTGTTGACGGAGGAGGAGCGGAAGCAGGTGTCGAAGATCAAGGACTTGTGGCTTGACATCGGCGCGGCGAACAAGGAGGAAGCGTCGAAGGCGGTCCGCATCGGCGACGCGATGACCGTCGAGCTTGGCTTCCATACGATGCGCAATAATTTCGCCGTCTCGCCCGCTATGGACGACAAGGCAGGCTGCTGGGTCGTGGTCGAGGCCCTGCGGCGAGCGAGCCAGAGCGGCAAGCTCAAGTGCGGGCTGTACGCCGTTTCGACCGTGCAGGAAGAGATCGGCCTGCGCGGCGCCCATACCAGCACGTTCGGCGTCGATCCGCAGGTCGGCGTGGCGGTCGACGTGTGCCACGCCACCGATTGCCCGACAGTTGAGAAGAAAGAAGAGGGCGACGTGCGTCTCGGCCGCGGGCCGGCGGTCCACCGCGGACCGAACATGAATCCCAAGGTTGTCGAGCGGCTGATTCAGGCCGCCGACGGCAACCAAATCGCCTATCAGTTGGTGGCCTCGTCAAAAGCCACCGGCACCGACGCCAACGCCATGCAGATCAGCCGCGCCGGCGTGGCCACCGGCCTGATCAGTATTCCGAACCGCTACATGCACAGTCCGGTGGAGATGATTTCGTTGGACGACATTGATCGCGCCGCCGATTTGCTGGCCCGATTCGCCGAACAGATCGACGCCGACGCGGAGTTTACGCCGTGACAAGCGGCTTGTGGTGCAGGCGTCTCGCCTGCCCATGACGATGCAGGCGAGACGCCTGCACCACAACAAGCCCGAAGGAGCCTAAACATGTACCGCGATGAAGTGCTCGAGGAGATCTGGCGAATCCGTGACGAATACGTCGAACAACACCACCACAGTCTGGACGAAATCGTGGAGGATCTCCGTCGTCGGCAGGCCGAGCATCCGGAAAAAATTGTTGACCGCCGACCGCAAGGGCCAACAAGAGCAACTTAGGGCTCATCTAGAGGCGACTAGTCGAAGCCCGCTAACCGCCGGTCACCAATTGGGCGGGAGAAAGCTCAGAAAACGGCATAAATGGCGACGGGCATCAATGATGGAAAGCGGTGCGGTCTGTTCGTCCCGTTCATGAACCAGGAGATTCCGATACTCTCGTACATCGTGGGCACATCGGAGTCGATCGTCAGGTATCCTTCGCGTTGCCGCAATGCCATCGAGGAGATCGCGAGTTCTCGACGGGGGGTCGGCGTTTCGCAAGGCCGACCAAAGCACCCGCAGGATAGTCTCAAATTCGGCGAAAAGCCGCACTATGTAAGTGCCCTCTAGTAGATCGGATGCGTTGTCGAAATCACGAACGTTCAAGTCATGTTGAATCGCAACAGCAGGAACTTGCGGCGCACTTTGCAGCCAATACGTAATTGCGCAACGTATTGCTCTGTATTCCCGCTCGATGGACTTGATTCGCTGAATCCGTTCATCAATCATTCTGGACGGCATGTTTCATCATCTCATCGAGAACTTGTTGCAGCGCATCCTTGGAAAGCAGTCGGCCTTCCGCTTGCTGGACATCTCCCATAACCGACGTACCGGGAGACACGTAATGTATGTGCCAGCCGCCATTGTAGTAATACAGGCTTGCGATATCGTCATAGGCCGGCATCAGGTAGATGTTGACAACGCCTTCCGCACCGGGTGCAGATCGTGCGATGGGTTCAAGGAGTATGCGTGTTGTTCCTTCCTGCATCAACAGAGCCGGCGCTTGATATTCGCCGATTTGGGAATCCCTCATCTTCTTCTCAATCAGGCGAGTCTCCCAACCGCCCGCTTTCGCCCAGTCGCGTATCTGTTCCGTTAGCCTCTTTAGTCGCCCCAGCCACTCATCTCGGAGTGCTGCCAGATCGATGTTTTGCGCGATTGTCATTTCTTAGCTCCTGTCAAGAACAAAACCACGCGGCGTGCCACTGACACAAGTATATCAAGACACCGCGAGACCGGCAATGCTTCGCTACTTCGCGGCAAAGTACAGCGCTGAATAGATTTTCGGGCTAACCATCAAGCCCTCGCGGCGTCTTGATTCCAGCCATGCCTCAACCTCGTCGAGCGGCACGACGTGAACTTGAATGTCTTCGCTCGGATCGCCGCCGGGGGCGACTTTGCGAACGTCGCGGGCCAGCAGGAGCGCGTAGACCTCGTTGGCCAGGCCGGGCGTCGTGGGGCCTTCCAACAAGTATTCGATGCTTCCGGCTTCGTAGCCGGTCTCTTCGAACAACTCGCGGCGGGCGGCTTCCTCCAAGCCTTCGTGCTTGTTTTCGGCCAGATCGCCGACCAGGCCGGCGGGCAACTCGATCACGCGGCGGCCGAGCGGAATGCGATACTGCTCGACCAATAGCAACTGCCGCTGTTCGGTAATCGCCACGATCACGGCGGCGGAGGAAGTGTTCGTCCGCTCGACCCATTCCCAGCCGCGATGACTCAGCAGCCGAGTGAACCGCCCTTCGCCGAGGATTCGCGGTTTGTCGCCTGTCGCTAGCACGTTCATGATTTCCGCTCCGCGTGGCTTGATGGAGGCGCGTCACGAGGCAGCCGCGAGCGCCCAGCCCATTCTAGGCCGCCGAGCCCGTTCGTCAAACACGAAAAAAGCCCACGGGTGGCGACCCGTGGGCCAAAAATGCTCTCAGCAGATGTTCCGCGCGATCTTGTGCGGGCCGTGTTTATACGTCGAGCGTGTAGCCGGGGCGATAAATCGGCTTGACAATCGTTTCTAGGCCGGCGACGTTCGGCGACCTCATATACTGGGCATCCCACTCGACCTTCTCGCCCTTGCCGGAGGCTGCCACCCAGACGGCGAGATTGCCGAGCAAGATCGTCTCGGTCAGTCCGCCGGAGTAGTTGGGGAAGTTGGACATGGCGGGCTCGCCCCCCTTGATGGCGCGAATCCATTCCTCGAAATGGCCCGGCGACTCGACCCACTTCACGTCGGGCATCGAGACGCCGCCCAGCAGGTGCAATTCGTTCTCGGCGTAATCGCCGGGGGCGTACAACTTGCCCTTCTGGCCAATCACGAGCGAGCCGCTGTCCGACATCGGCTTGCCCTTGATCAGTTTTTCGTCGGGCTTCTTGCCGCCGTCGTACCAGACCATCTTCACCGCCGGCCGATTGCCCAAGGCGGGAAAATCGAAGGTGATGATCGACCATTTTGGATAGCTGTCGCGGTTATGGCCGGAGCATTCGGCCTGGACGGCGGTCGGATCGCGCAAGTTCAGGGCCATGTACGGCATGTTCACGGTGTGGCAGGCCATGTCACCCAACGCCCCGGTGCCGAAATCCCACCAGCCGCGCCAATCGGTCGGATGATAGCCGTCGGCATACGGACGCCGCGGTGCAACGCCGAGCCACAGATTCCACTTCAAGTACGTAGGAACCGGCTTGCTGGCGGGCCGAGGGCCACCTTGCGGCCAGATCGGCCGGTTCGTCCAGACGTGAACCTCGCTGACCGGACCGAGGACTCCCGACTTGATGATCGCCGCCCCTTTGCGCAACGGGCCGAAGGAAGTGCCCTGGTTGCCCATCTGCGTGGCGACTTTCTCTTCGCGGGCCACTTTGGCCATCAGCCGCGCCTCATAGATCGTGTGCGTCAAAGGTTTTTGGCAGAAGCAATGCTTGCCCATCCGCATCGCCATCAGCGCCGCCGGGGCGTGCATGTGGTCGGGCGTGCTAACAGTGACCGCGTCGATGCTCTTGCCCATCTTGTCGAGCAGCTTGCGGAAATCGGTGAAGTCCTTGGCCTTCGGATACCGTTTCTTGCTGGACTTCAACGTGTTCAGGTTGACGTCGCAGATCGCGACCAACTGGCCCTTTTCAGCCGCGTCGCTTGTGTCGCTCGAACCCTTTCCACCAACGCCGATGGCGGCGATGGCGACCTTTTCGTTCGGCGACTTGCTCTCCTTGGCCTGGACCCCGCCGGCCACCCAAAAACCGATGCCGGCTACGGCCGTTGTCTGCAAGAACTGGCGACGATTGCTGCGGAATGACATGAAGTCTCAACTCCTGTAGATGGGAAAGAACGGCTAGGCGGGAACTCTCTACGCTGCTGCGGCGTGCAGTAAGGCGGGGCGACGGCGGGACGGTTGGCCCCCACCATCGCTTCAACAGTTCAGAATAACGAGTGCCGCTGAAATGTGCAAGCTTTCTTGAACGCAAATACTAATGCCGCGGTTTCGGGGATGCCATCGGTGGCCGGCGACGCGGCGTGCACCCTTCTTTTGACGATAACAATCGACATGTGACTTGTCTGGCACTCCCCCCAAGAGGTATACACCTTCCACCAATAGTCGTGTCGAGCGGCCGACATCCTGAGCTCATCGAAGAATCTCGCCGGGACGAGACTTACGCGGTCGCAAGGAGACGCTTTGCTGCGTTCAGAATGACGCCTCGCTGGATTTTGCAGTCCTCTCGGATCCTTCCTGTCCCCGTTTGCACGCCCCGTCATTATTCGCTACGCTGAAATGCTCGGCGTCGCAACCGTCGCGGGTTGAGATCGTCGTTTGCCGAGTTGCTGGAATTGGAAATCGATAAAGGACCGGAAGAGGAGACATTCGCATCATGAAACGCCCGTTCGCGTTGGCGGTGTTTTTAGGTTGTGTGGTTCTGGCGTGCGGCGACGTCTGGGCGGCGCCTGCGGACGATGCCGCGGCCGCGATCGAGCGCGTCCAGGCGCTCGGCGGAAAGATTCAACGCGATGCCAACGAGAACGTCATTGGCGTCGATCTGTTGGGCCGTCCGGCCAAGGATGCCGACGTCAAACTGCTAACCGCGCTGGGCGATCTGCAGAGTCTCTCGCTCTGGGGCGCCGAAATCACCGACGCCGGCGTAAAGCAACTCGCCGCCTTCTCAAAGCTCACCTCCTTGGTGCTCGAAAACACCGAGATCACCGACGCCGGGGTAAAATCTCTCGAAAACCTGCCCCAACTAAAGTCGTTGAACCTCCGCCGCAGCACGTATATGACGGACGCCGGATTGGCCAGCCTCAAGAAGCTCCCCAATCTGCAAAGCCTCTCGCTCCTCTTCAACAACATCACCAGCGCCAGCATGCCTTATCTGAAAGAACTGAAGAAACTTCGCCTGCTGGATATTCGCGGATGCACGCAGATCGACGACTCCGGTTTGGAGCAAGTCGCCGCTCTGACCAATCTGAGGAGCCTCAAACTTCGCAATAGGATCACCGATGAAGGCTTGGCCGACCTGGAAAAGCTCACGCAGTTGAACGAGATTTCGATCGAGGATGCCCAGATCTCGGACGACGGCCTGAAGGTTCTCGCAAGGTTCCCCAGGCTGCAAACCCTCAGCATCTTCCGCTGTTACAATGTCACCGACGACGCTTTTCAGTCGATGAGGAAGCTCAACGGTCTAAAGCAGCTCGCCGTCCGCGACCTCCCGATCACCGGCGCGGGGCTGGCCGAACTTGCCGGCGCGAAGGGGCTCAGGAAGCTGGACCTGTGCGAGACGCAAACAAACGACGACGGCCTGAAGAACGTCGCCGCTTTCGCCGGCCTCGAATGGCTCGACCTCTGGCACACCCGCGTCACCGACGCCGGCCTGCAACGGCTCTCGGCGCTCAGGGAACTGAGAGACTTGAATCTCATGGACACGAACGTCACCGATGCCGGCCTCGAATCGCTGGGCAAGATCACCAGCCTCGAACGATTGAATCTCGACCTGACGAAGATCACCGATGCCGGCCTGCAGCAACTGAAAAGTCTCAAGAAGCTCAAGTCGCTTAGTCTCGAACAGACGAAGGTCACCCGCGAAGCCGCCGAGCAACTGCGGAAGGCACTGCCGAACTGCAAGATCAAGCGGACGTAGGATGAAATGCAGGAGTCGCGACTCGGCCGCCGTCATCCTGATTCGCACGACCAAACGGCGTCTGCCGACGAGCCGCGGGAACCGGTCTATGTGGACATCGACACGTTCGAGGCCACCTTCTAATCTCCACCGACGCCTGTCGGTCGTGGGCAGTGCGCGCGTGCGGCGCGAGACACCGCCAGTCGAGCCGCATTTTTCTCACCGGCGTGGGGCATCACAGGCCGGCAATGCCGCCCATAAAGCCCAAAAGCGGGCAAGGAGGCCGGGAGGGGGAGTGCGGCCATGGCCGCACTCCCCCTCCCGGCCTCCTTGACTCACCAGTTCCTACTGGCTAAACTCAGTCCTGTGAGAGAAATCAAATTCCCTATCACTTCTTTGCATCGGCCGCGCCTTCGCTCTTTGCTCCACCCATCGGAACAAGCGTCCCGGGCACCGACTCCTTCGATTTGCTCTCGTCCTTCTTTGCATCGGCCGCGCCTTTCTTCTCGCCCCATAGTTTCTCCTCGCTCCATTTCTCCTCGACTCCCACCACACCAAGGGTCTCGGAATTCATAGGCGCCGATTCCTTCGCTTTGCCGTCGGGCTGCTTTGGAAGAACGACCGGCTGATGTTTTACGACCTTGTAGCCCACCGGCGGGTCGAGGCTGAACAATGATTCGTCCAATTCCAAATTGTACTGAATGTCGCTCCAAATCGACTTTAGGACTTTCTTTGCGGAAGTCTTTCCTGCTTTGTCGGGCTGCACCGTGGTAATCTCGATGCGGACCGGCAACAGAGTCTTGGCATCGGCCCAGATATCCTGCTGAGTACTGTACTTCTCGATTTTCAAACGGTATCCGATGGCTTGGCGGCCGTCGATGACTTTTTCTCCGAGGGGAACAGCCTCCACCGTCTTTTCCCGTGCCTTAAGCATCAGGCTGTGCGCTTCATCGAAGAACGGCGCTTGATCGGGGAGATTGAAGACTTCCGTGATCTCCGCCACTTTCTCCTTTGGTGAGAAATAAAGCCCTTTTGTCCCTTCGGTGATCACAACTCGTTCGATGCCACCGTCGCTGTTCTTGAACTCGAAGCGGGAACAACCGGGAGCAATCCACATACTGTCGTAGGTTTGGAAGATATTGCCGTCTAGCTGATCGGTCATCTTCATTTTGTAGCTCTTCACCATGAGAAACCGTTCGACAACCTCGGCGAAGGACACTGTAGCGCCGCCGGTGTGAAGCCAGAAGAAGACTCCTGTGATGGCAACAACGAAAACAACCGCAGCCGCAATGCGGGAAACTGGGGAACGCATGATCCATCTCCAATTGTCTAGGGAATGAGTTAGTAGCGTGGGATGAATGATCTCGGCCTGCGCGGATGCTTCTACTGTGCGTTGCACTGCCCCTGTGTTTTCTCTCGCTGCTTGAAGCAAGGCGTCGAGCAACTCGGACGGCAGTTCCAGCGGAACCGGCGACGACCGGAGTTCTCCCATGGCGCGATCCACGATGTCGGAAAACGCTTCTGGTCTTTTCTCGATCATGGTCAGGCCTCGATCATTCTTCTAGGGCCACGAAATGGGAAAGCATCTGCCGCAAACTCTCTCGCGCTCGATGCAACAACGCCCCCACCGAATTCGGATTGATTTCCAAAGTCTCGGCGATCTCGCGGTATTCTAATTCCGCCAGATAACGCAGGCACAATACCTCGGCCTCTTGCCTGGGCAGTTCCGCCAACGCTTGGAGCAGTCCCTGCAATAATTCTGAGTCTTGCGCCAGCCGCTGCGGATCGGGACGAAAATCTGGAAGACTTGCCCAGTCCACCGGAACCCGCTCACGATGGGCCGACATTTGGTATCGCTTCCGCAGGCAATCCAGTGCCCGAGCGGTCGCGATCCGGTGCAAGAACGCGCCCCAATGCTCGATCGGCTTGGAGTTTCCATGCCGCATCGCCGAGAGAAACGTCTCCTGCACACAATCGGCAGCATCGTCCCGGTTGCCTACCAGGCGATACACAGCCTTCCAGATTGCCGGGCTATAGTCCCGGACAATTTCTTCCCAAACGGTCACTTAGGGCACCCTTTCCGCGGAAGACACAGCTCAAGTCTCACACTACTAGTCGCTCCTCAACCCCAAGATAGTGCAAAATCCGCAAAAATGTCACCCTGTTTCGACGGCGCACCGGCAGGGTAGTCGCCAAGTTGGATAACCTTGCACCATTCCAGAAGGGGGAGGCTTCTGTCGAGCCAAATGAAATATCAGACGACTCCCTAACCAAACGGCTTGCCGTGGCCCACAACGCTGGCGATTTGTCTTCCGCCACTGGAATTCCTGGCCGAGTTCACCCAACACATTCCAGCGAAGGGCGCGCATCTGATCCGCTGAAGCACGATTGACGGCACAGAACTGGAAACGGGGTCGGAACTGGAAACGGGAACTGGAAACGGGGTCGGGAGTCTTTGATTCGGGGAAATCATAGCGTCCTTTGACAATTCGTTGTTCATTCTTCCGACAGGCTGCGGAGATACTCGATCGCTTCGCTGACTTCGCAAGTTCTCACGCCGACGGCGCGGCCTTGCCGGTCGCATTCGGCCAATAGCATCAGTTCGTCGAAGTTCTCCGAGGCTTTAAGCCGCCGGCGGGTTCGTGCGCCGATCGCGCTGCTTTCGCCCCACGAGAGCGCCTCGACGTGGTGCTCAATCAGCCATGCCGTACGCGGGCTGACGGCGCCGCCGAGCGCTTCGAGCCCCGCCGCCACGTGATCGCGCCAGTCGATGGCCTTGCCCACGTCGTGCAACAGGGCGGCGGTCAAAAACTCTTCGTCGTACGGAAGCCGCTGCCGGGCAAGCTCGAAGACCTGGAGACTGTGATACAAGACGTCCCCCTCGGGATGCTCCTTCGGCGGCTGCATGACGTGCTCCAGCGGCAACAGCAGCAACTCGTACGTGCGGAAGCGATCGACCGTGCCTTCGCCGGCCGCCGCAGAGCCTCCACCGGCGAGATCAGCCTCGCGCAGCCGCAAGAGCCGCTCCCTCTCGTCGGGCCCGGCTCGATCTAACGCCTGAAGGTGGTTGCGAATGTCGCGGTTCGTGGGGAGATCGCTGGGATCGACCTCCGCGGCAGTCAAATGCCGAACGGCTTTGGTTCGGGCGCGCCCGAACTGGGTTTCCCGGCGGGTGAAGATCATCCGCGCCGCTTCCAGGGCCGCTCGCCGCCGTAACCTGTCGTTCGACATGCCTTTATTGTACACGATGCAATGCCGTGATTTCCATGCCCGGGCCTGTTCGGATTTTTGTGTCAAGAGGGCATCGGAGCGTCAAGGGAAGCGTCAAAGGGGACAGTCCCATTTTCGCTGACACGAAAATTGGGACAGTCCCCATGCCCCCCTTGGCGGCCGGGGGCGGCGGTCTTATACTGCATGGTTTGTCGCGATAACCCATCCTCGCGCAAACCCATGACACGCATTGCCATCCTCGGCGCCACCGGCTACACGGCGGTGGAACTGATCAAGATTCTGCTTCGCCATCCCGAGGCGGAGATCGTGGCGGTCACCAGCCGGCAAGAGGGTCAGCCGCACATCGCGATGATCCATCCCGCGCTCACCGGGCGGGTCGATCTTCGCTTGGAAGACTTGAGCCCGGCCGAGGTCGCCGCCAGGGCCGATTGCGTGTTCAGTTGCCTGCCGCACGGCGCCAGCGCCACGGTGATTCCCGCCCTGTTGGACGCCGGCCGCCGGGTGGTCGATTTCAGCGCCGACTACCGGCTGAACGACGCCGAGGTTTACGAGCAATGGTACGGCCAGAAACACGCCGACCCCGCCCGGCTCGGCAAAGTCGTCTACGGTCTGCCCGAGCTGTTCCGAAAAGACATTCCCCCGGCCCAGCTTGTGGCCAATCCAGGCTGCTATCCCACGTCGGCCATCCTGGCGCTGGCGCCGTTGTTGAAGGCGGGAATGATCGATCCGAAGACGATCATTGTCGACTCGAAGAGCGGCGTTTCCGGCGCCGGACGCACGCTGAAGCTGACGACCCATTATCCCGAGTGCAACGAGAGCATTTCGGCCTACAACGTCGGCCGGCATCGCCACCAGCCCGAAATCGATCAGATTCTGAGCATGGCCGCCGGCGCGGCGGTGGAAGTCGTCTTCACGCCCCATCTGGTGCCGATGGACCGCGGCATCCTTTCGACGACCTACTCGCAGCCCGACCGCGGCCGTCGAAGAGAAGACGGTGTTGCAAACGATCCGCGATTTCTACGCCGACGAGCCGTTCGTCCGCGTGGTCGATCATTTTCCGGGCACGAAGGACTCGCTGGGAACGAACTTCTGCGACATCACGGCCCGCGTGGTTCGCGGCCGCGTGCTGACGTTCAGTTGCCTCGACAACCTGATTAAGGGCGCCTCCGGGGCCGCCGTGCAGAACTTCAACCTGATGTACGGATATCCGGAGACGACGGCACTGTGAACGAGGGACCAGGGGTCAGAGGTCAGGGGTCAGAGACGAAGATCGATCGTTCGCGAGTTCTGATGCATTCTATCCGAAACCACTGCCCCATCCCCTGATCCCTGACCTCTGATCCCTGACCTCTCCGAAGGAGAACAACACATGGCCATTTCCGTTCCGAAGGGCTACTTGATGGCGGGCGTTCACTGCCGGATCAAGCGCGACCCGCGCAGACAAGATCTGACGCTGGTCATGTCGGAAACGCCGGCCAGCGCGGCCGGGGTCTATACGCAGAACCTCGTCTACGCCGCTCCCGTCGCGCTCGATCGCAGCCGCACGCCGAGCGATCGGATTCGCGCCGTGGCGATCTGTTCGGGCGTGGCCAACGCCTGCACCGGCGAGCGAGGGCTGCGCGACGCCGAGGAAATGGCTCGCTTCGCGGCGGCAGCCTGCGGCGCGGAACCCGACCAGGCGCTGGTCCTATCGACCGGCGTGATCGGCTCGTTTCTGCCGATGGACAAAGTGTCGCAAGGGATTTCGGCGGCGGCGGTCAAGCTCGGCCGCAGCGAAACGTCGCTGATCGCGGCGGCCCGCGGAATGTTGACCACCGACACGATCCACAAACTGGCCGGGCGGACCGTGACGATCGACGGCCGCGAGATTCAGATCACCGGCATGGCCAAGGGGGCGGCGATGATGGGCCCGAACATGGCCACGATGCTGGCGCTGGTGCTGACCGACGCTCCGCTCAGCCCCGCGGCCACGCAGGCGGCCCTGACGCGCCGCCACCGCCGACAGCTTCAACTGCATGAGCGTCGACGGCCACATGAGCACCAACGACACGGTGCTGCTGCTGGCCAACGGCGCCGCCGGCGGCGAGCCGCTGGCCGGCGAGGGCCTGGCCGCGTTCCAAGACGCCCTGAACGAAGTGTGCGTCGATCTGGCCAAGGCGATCGCCGGCGACGGCGAAGGGGCCACGCACCTGGTCACGATCGAAGTGACCGGCTGCAAGGACCGGGAATCCGCCCTGGAACTGGCCAAGACCGTGGCCAACAGCCCGCTGGTGAAGACGGCATTGCACGGGGCCGATCCCAACTGGGGCCGCATCGTCTCGGCCGCCGGCTACGCCAACGTGCCGTTCGATCCCAACGGCGTCACGCTTGCGGCTGAACGGATTCTTGCTCTACGAGAAGGGCGCCCCGGTCGAGTTCGACGGCCACGCCGTCTCCACGTCGATCCGCGACAACCGCGACACGCTCATTCAACTCGATTTCAGCGAAGGCACGGCCACACGGCGCTTTTGGACCGCCGACCTGACCGCCGAGTACGTGCGGCTGAACGCCGATTATCATACCTGATGCCAGGGACGTGAGAGGGTGCCGGGTGGCACGCCCGGAAAGGGCGTGGCGGGCACCGAACCGCGCCCTTTCAGAGCGTACACCCGAATTCACGCCGGTTTTGTTAGTCAAAGCGGCCGGGGTCGATTATCGTTTAGTACAAGAGCAACCGCTTGAAGGACTCTTTGCGATGAGAATCAAGCTCCCAGTTGGCATTATTGTCGTATCGTGGCTGCTCTCGGCGCATGTCGCCCAAGCGGTTTCGCCGACTCCTGCCGAAATCGAGCAGGCGCGGCAATGGATGGCGGCCCGATTCGAGGACGGGCACGATGCGGAGGACGTCGGATCATTTTTCTCCTTCACCTACGGCGGCAAGCCGTCGACGGAGTTGCTGAAAACCTGGGAACTGAAGCGGGCCAGTCGCAAACTCGACGATCATCGAACGGAACGCACGCTCACCTTCACCGATCCGAAAACCGGCTTGGTCGTGCGCTGTGTCGGCGTCGAGTATAGCGACTTTCCGACCGTCGAATGGACGCTGCACTTCAAGAACGCGGGAACGGCCGACACGCCCGTCATTGCCGACATCCAGGCCATCGATGCCGCCTTCGTTCGCACCGGCGACGGCGAGTTTACGCTGCACTCGATCAAGGGCGACACCTGCTCACCGGACAGCTTCCAACCGATTACGGAATCGTTGGGCCCGAAGGCCGCGAAACAACTCGCGCCCGGCGGCGGGCGGCCTACCAACGGCGCCGCCCCGTATTGGAACTTTGAGGCCGCTGGGGCGGCAAGGGGACAGTCCCATTTTCGTTGACACGAAAATCGGGACAGTCCCCGGGCGAGGGCTTTCTCGTCGCGCTGGGTTGGCCGGGGCAATGGGCGGCCCGATTCGATCGCGACGACGGCAAGACCCTGCGAATTCGCGCCGGCCAGGAGCTCACCCACTTCAAGCTCCATCCCGGCGAAGAAGTGCGGTCGCCGCTGGTCGCGTTGCAGTTCTATCGCGGCGACTGGATTCGAGGGCAAAACCTCTGGCGGCGATGGATGGTCGCTCACAACGTCCCCCGGCCCGGCGGCAAGCTCGTGCCGACGCATTACGGCGCGTGCTGGAGCAACGACCTCCATCCCCGCGCCGACACAGAGATGGCGATCCTCAGCGGCTATCTGCGCGAGAAGATCCCGCTGGGGTTCTATTTCATCGACGCCGGCTGGTATCCGAGCAAGAGGGACTGGTGGACAGACGCCGGAACGTGGGAAGTCGACAAGGAACGGTTTCCCAAGGGGATCCGCGAGATATCCGACCGTGTCCACGCCAACGGAATGAAGTTCGTCCTTTGGTTCGAGCCCGAGCGGGCCGGACCGGGCACGTGGCTTTCCGAGAACCATCCCGAGTGGATTCTCGGCGGCAAGAACGGCGGCCTGGTGAACCTCGGCAACCGCGACGCCTGGAAATGGATCGTCGATCGCATCGACAGCCTGATTAAGAGCGAGGGGGTCGACGTCTACCGCCAGGACTTCAACATCGATCCGCTCGGCTACTGGCGCGGCGCCGATGCCCCGGACCGACAGGGCATTACCGAAAACCGCCACGCCACCGGCTACCTGGCCTACTGGGACGAACTGGTTCGCCGCAATCCCAAGCTCTGGATCGATTCCTGTGCCAGCGGCGGGCGGCGCAACGATCTGGAAACGCTGCGCCGGGCGGTGCCGCTGCTGCGGAGCGATTACACTGAATCGCCCACCAGCCAGCAGTGCCATACTTATGGACTATCGCTCTGGATGCCGTATTACGGCTCGGGAACGATGCAGCCCACACCGTATTGGTTCCGCAGCACGATCTTCCCGGCGTCGCGCGTCGGTTGGGACACGCGAAAAAAGGACCTCGACTACGCGCTGCTACGGCGGATGATCGCCGAGTTCCACAAGGTCGAGCCGTACCTGCTTGGCGATTACTATCCTCTCACGCCTTACAGCCTGGAGAAGACCGCCTGGATCGGCTGGCAGTTCGACGAGCCCGAGCGGGGCGGGGCGGTGCAGGCGTTTCGTCGGGAGGAAGCCAAGGAGGCTTCGCTCGCGCTCAAGCTCCAAGGGCTCGATCCAGACGCCACCTACGCGATCGACGAACTTGGACAACGGCAAGATCGAGCAAGCGGACGGGCAAGGATTTGATGAACTCCGGCCTTGAGATCAAGATCGCGGAGAAACCCGGTGCGGCGCTGTTTGTGTACCGAAGAGTCCAGTAGGAGTCTTCCATCAACCCGCAGCACCCCCCGGATGACGCGAGGCGGATCATACGGCCAGATGCGATGGCAGCAATCGGCCTTCCAGGTCTTCCGCTTGAAACGGCCCCGCTTCCTTGATCAGTTCGCGAGCGGCGTCCACCCGCTCCCAGACGTTCCACAGCAGCACTCCGCGCACTCGGCCGTCTTGCAGATAGTAAACCACGCCTTCGCGATAGGGCTCCTGCCAGTCGGCCACCGTTTCGAGCCGGGAATCGACCTCTCCGACGGCCTCGTAGCCCAACTCAAAGAGGTCGGAGCAGAAGAAGGAGAGATGATCGTAGTAAACGGCCTCCCCGGCCATGGAACGGCCGGCCGCCGCTCCCATGGTGTTCGCGTTGTCTTCGTGCTCCACGCGAAGGCAAGTCTGCAACACAGGATCGTGAAACTCAGCCACGTCGCCGGCGGCGAAGATGCCGGGATGACTGGTGCGGAGCGCCGAATTGACGCAGATGCCGTTGTTGACCCCCAGGCCCGCGGACCGGGCCAATTCGACGTTCGGCCGGATGCCGAGCCCCGCCACGACGGCGTCCGCCGCGATCTCCTGCTGACGATCATCCCGCCCCGCCCGCGTCTTCACGATCAACTCGCTGCCGCGGCGCTCGACCGCTTCGACCCTCGTTCCCGCAAAAACCTCAACTCCTTTGTCGCGATAGAAATCGTTGAGGAACTGGGCCAACTCGGGCGGGAAGAGCCTGCCTCCGATTCCCTGCTGAGGAAAGATCATCGCCACGTCGCATCCATTCATCCTCAACGCAGCGGCGATCTCCGAGCCGATAAATCCTCCGCCAATCACCGCAACCCGCTTCCTCTCTTGCGTCAGCCGTCGCAGGTAGTAGTAATCGTTCAACGTGCGAAAGTAGAGGACTGAATCGGAGTCGGACGGGAGTCGATTCGGCTCGCCTCCGGTGGCCAGCAGCAGCTTTTCATAGCGGTAGAGCGTTCCGCGATCGTCGCGGACGGATTTTTGCGACGGATCGAGCATGACGACCCTTCGCCCCATGTGCAGCGCCGCCTCGCGCGCCGCGTGTTTTCGCCAGATGCTCTCCAGCGGTTTGTCCTTCCAGAGCCCTTTCGTAAGCGGCGGACGATCGTAGGGCGGGTGCGGCTCGTCGCCGATCAGGCCGATCGAACCCTCGGAATCGAACTGGCGGATTCCTTCGACGGCCGCATCGGCAGCCATGCCGCCGCCGACGATAAGATACTGATAAGCTGGCATCGGCACACCTCCTGCGTCGATCGGGACCCCGATTGGTTCTTCCCTCCACATCATTCTACCGACGAGGGAAAGTCCCGTCCGGGCGTCACGACTTCTCTATGCCTGGAGCGGCGTCGCCGCCGCCGTATGGGCTCGCGGCGTAGCTCTCCTCCCCCCGAAATGCCGCAGACGGGTTCTTCCGTCAATGCAGGGTAAACCGGTTTTTCGCAAGATTTGCTGTCATTTGGCAACCATCCTCAAGGAAGGCGGCGCTTTCCTGGAAGCACGGCGACCTTGCAGCCTGCTGGGGCCGGTTTCCAAGTTTCTTAGGACTTTTGCGAAGGGGAGAGAGATCATGGAGAAGAGATTGCCCAAGGTCTATGGGCGCGCATGGCTGGGCGTGGTCGGCGTACTCGTTGCATGCACGTTGACCGCTGCCGCAGTGTACGGTTTGACAGCCACTCACAATGCTGCTCAGGCCCAAGCGACGGCGTGGTATGCCGAAAGCCCGCCCGCGACAAACGCGACTACGGTGAGTGAGTCGAATTCGGGCCAAGCAACGCAGCGCGCCATCGGTTATGCGAAGGAGCTATCGAAGGCGTTTCATGTCGCCGCGGGCCGCGTGTCGCCTTCGGTGGTGATGGTCATCAACATGCCCGCGGCGGCAAAACCGACCGCGGAGCGAAGGCGAACTCCGAGCGAAGATTCGGAAGAGATGCCTTTTGGTCTCCAGGGAACGCCTTTCGGAGACCTGTTCAAGAACAACCCTGATTTGCGCCATTTCTTCAAGGAGTTTCCCGGCGGGACTGCACCTGAAATGCCGGGCCACGGCGCGATAGGTGCAGGCTCGGGTGTCATTGTCGATCCGGCCGGCGTTATCCTGACGAACAACCACGTCGTCTCGGGCGGCGGTCAGATCATGGTCCGGCTGGCCGACGGGCGTGAGTTCAAGGCATTCGACATCAAGACCGATCCGACGACCGACCTGGCCCTACTTCACGTCAAGAGCAAGACGCCGCTGCCCGCCGCCAAGCTCGGCGATAGCAAATCGGTGGAGGTGGGCGACTGGGTTCTGGCCCTCGGCGAGCCGTTCGGACTCGAGGGCACGGTGACCGCCGGCATCGTCAGCGCCAAAGGACGCGGAATCGGCATCAACGAACGCGAAGACTACATCCAGACCGATGCCGCGATCAATCCCGGCAATAGCGGCGGCCCGCTGGTCAATCTCGACGGAGAAGTGATCGGAATCAACACCGCAATCTCCTCGAGCAACGGCGGTTACCAGGGCGTCGGCTTCGCTATTCCCATCGACCTTGCCAAGTGGGTGGGCGAAGAACTGGTGAAATACGGCGCCGTCCATCGGGCTTATCTGGGCGTGATGATCCAACCGGTCAGCCAATCGCTGGCCGAACAGTTCAACGTCAAGACGCACGAAGGCGTGCTGGTGACGCAGGTTCAGTCCCATTCTCCCGCGGCAAAGGCCGGAGTGAAAGTGGGCGACGTCATTCTCGATTTCGCGGGAAAGGCGGTCTCCAGCCCGCGCGAATTGCAGAGCATGGTCGAAATGTGCAAGGCCAATAGCAGTGAACAACTCACGATCCTTCGCGGCGGAAAGCAGATGACGCTCAACGTGATCTGCGGCGAGCGGCCTACCAACATGACCGTCGCCCGCTCCGGCCATCAAGGATCGGGCAAGGCGGAATCCTCGCGCTTCCAGAAGCTGGGGATCCAGATCGAAGACCTCACGCCGCAGGTGGCCGAGCAGTTGGGCATTGAAGCGGAACACGGCGTGGTGATTACCGACGTTCGCGCCGGCAGCCCGGCCGATCTGGCCGGATTGACAACCGGAATGGTGATCGCCGAGGTGGATCGGCATCCGGTGAAAACGGTCGAGGATTTTCGCGAGATGCTCAATAGCCGGCCGTTGTCGAAGGGAGTGTTGATGTTGGTGCGCACGAACGAAGGAAGCCGCTTCGTAGTCATCCAGGTGGAATCCGAGTAGTTCGCACAACTTACGAAAAATGTTGCTCCCCGCACCTCCGGGGCCCGTGGCAGGGGGAACGAGCGCCAAAAGTTTCCCGCCCACACCCCGGAGGCTCTTTTTCTTGCGCCAGCGCCGCCCGCGTCACCCCTCTCCCTTTGGGAGAGGGGCCGGGGGCGGGGCGCGCAGGATCGAAGGATCGTCAGATCGGCCAGCAGCCCTCACCCTGACTATCTCCCGGAGGGAGAGGGGACTTCACGCCTGCGTCGAAAGGAACAGTTGCACGCCCATTTGCTCGATCTGGTCGTTTTGCTCTTCGATCGAATCGACGTGGTCGTCCTCGTCTTTGAGGATTTGCACGAGCATGTCGCGCGTGGCGTTATCGCCCACCTCGACGGCCAGACCGATCGCCTCGTTGTAAAGGCGGACGGCGCCCATTTCCGACTTCAGATCCGCTTGAAGCTGCTTCGGCACGTCGGCGCCGACGCGAATCGGATTCAGCTTGCTGACGGTCGGCGTCCCTTCGAGGAACAAGATGCGGCCGATGAGCTTTTCGGCGTGCCGCATCTCTTGAAACGCCCGCTTTTCGGTGCGCTCGTGAAGTTTGCCGTATCCCCAGTTGTCGCACATTTCGCTGTGGACCATATACTGATTGATTGCCGTCAACTCTTCGGCCAGCAACCCGTCCAACGCCTTAACGAGTTTTTCGTTCCCTTTCACGGAATCTCCTCCTCGGAAAGAACCACTGTTTCAAAGCAAAAGCCCCACCAAATATACGGGGCGGGTCAAGGTCTGGCAAGCATCAGGCATTTGTCTGGGGAGCTAGAAAGCAGAGAAAACGCCTCGATTTCACGGCCGTCACCGCTGTCTTCCCAAAACATAGACAACGTGGCCATCGCATTGCGTCACGTCGCCTACCTTGCCCGCATTTGCCGATTATTGCCATTCGCTTCCCGGGAGAACAGCCCTTGCGATGATCTTTCCGAGGGGTAAAATCGGAATTTGTTGGGAGTCTTGAAGCTCCGATGGTGATGATATGCCAAAACACTTGTTGTTATGGTTTGTCCTGATGGTATCTCCTTGTGTTGCCGCACAGGTAGCCGCAGGGCAAGCGGACATTGGCTCTGCCCGCCCGACCTTTGCGACCGGCGGCGTTTGGCCCTCCGAGCCGCCGGCGGATTGCCCGTTCCCTCCGTCGAAAACGCTCAAGTGTCTGCGCTTCACCGGCCGCCGCACCGCGTACTGCAGCGCCGACACGTGGTATCCGTCTTGGGCCTCTGACGGCAAATTGTATTCGCCCTGGACCGACGGCAGCGTCAATAAGCTCAAGTCCGATTCGTGTGGCGCGGGGGCTACGACCGGCAATGCCACGATCGTGGGCGATAACCCGCTGAAACTTCAGATCGTCGACGAGGGGCTCTACGAAAGTAGTTCAGTCCCCTACGGCGGTCGATATCCCTGCGGCAGTTTGCTCCACAATGGCGTCTGGTACTACGGCACCTATTGTCTGGGGCCGAAAGAGGGAAACGTCACTCGCGACGGCAAGACTTACAACTGGCCGTGGCTGGGGCCGTTCGTCGGTTTTCGCTATTCCAGCGATTTCGGCAAGACGTGGACGCAAACGCCCTGCACGCCGCAAAGGCCGTTGTTTGGCGAATCGGGCATCAACGGCGAGCCCGTCAAGATCGGCTCGCCGCATTTCGTCGATTTCGGCAGGAATATGGAACATTCTCCGGACGGCAAGGCGTATCTCGTCGCCCACGGCGCCTCCGACGGCGCCAGACGCCGCTTCGCCTACAACAGTTGGATCACCGGCGACCAGGTTTACTTGTTGCGGGTAACACCGAGCATCGTGAACATGAACGACGCCTCAAAATATGAGTTCTTCGCCGGTCACGACGCGAGCGGCGCCGCCGTCTGGTCGAAGGATTTTGCGAGAATCAAGCCCGTCGCTGCCTGGCGCAACAACATGGGTTGCGTAACCGTCACCTACGACGCGCCGCTGAAGAAATTTCTGATGTGCGTGACCGACGGTACAGACACGGTGGGCCATTTCAACACGTATCTGCTCGAGTCGAACGAAATCTACGGCCCGTGGAGGCTGGTGACTTACATGAAGCGTTTTGGGGAACAGGCTTACTTCGTGAACATTCCGTCAAAGTTCATCAGCTCCGATGGGCGAACTGTCTGGCTATGCTATTCGGCGAACTTCTCCCAAGCGGCCGGCTTTGCCTCCGAACGGCTGCACACGTTTCCACCGGGCAGCGGTTACGGGATGTGTCTGCAAGAGGTCACGATCCTTTCGCCGAGCGATCCACTCTCTTCGCCATCGCCAGCGTCCCAACCCGCGGCCTCTCGACAACGCTGAACCGCTTTATTCACTTTATGACTGCACGTTGCGGCATCTCGCGGTACGGGGATCCGGCTCGATAAAGCTCGAGCTGCGCTCGAAGGGCGTCGGCCAGCGAGACGTTATTGTCGGCGGAGGCCAAGGCAAGGGCTTGCTGAGCGGTTTGCACGGCATCGGTGAATTGCCCCTTCTCGGCATAGGCTGCGGCCAGCGTGCCAAGAATTGCCGGTTGCCGGCCGCCGGATAAACGCACCGCGCGTTGTGCAAGCTCGACCGCCTCGCTGCCATTGCGGATGGATTCGTTCGGATTGGTCGCCAGCAGCCACGCGGTGGCGTTGAGCAGGGCAACGTCATCGGGCCGCGACTCCAGCAATTTACGCCGCTCGGCCAGTGTCTTCAGGAGCCGCTCGTGAATGGCCAGGGCTCTGTCGAGACTGCTGTGGGCTAGCGCGAAGTCGGGCGCGATTTCCACGGCCCGCCGGAAATGAACGATGGCATCATCGATCTGCCCACGCATCGCCAAAGCGGCCCCGAGATTGTGGTGGGCCGGAGCGTCGTCGGGGTGGAGGGTCAGGGCAATCTGGGAATGGGCGATGGCTTCTTCCGCCCGCCCGGTGCTCGCCAACAGCAGGGCGAGATTATTGTGCGCCATCCAGCAAGTTGGATTCTGTTCGATCGTCGTCCGAAAGAGTTTTTCGCTGTCGGTGTACATCCCGCTTTGACACCACGTCAAGCACCCGAGGATCGCCAACGGCAGCATACCCGCCGCGTATTGTGCCGGCCGACGCCAGCCCAGCCGGCGGCCCAACATCGCAATCAGGCCCGCAAATGCGGCGCATGGCACAATCATCGCCGCATATTGCCAATGATCCGCTACCAACGAGTATTCCATGAAGTAGATATTGACGAAACCCAATACCGGCAACAGCAGCGCCACATAGCAAATCACTGCCATCACCACCGGTCGCCCCCACGAACGTCGCCGCCACCACGCCAGCGTCAAAATCACCACCAGCAGCACTCCAGGCAGATACGACAGGGGGTCTCGCTCGCTGATACTCCATTGCGGGTAGACAAAAACAAGATTGGTCGGCCAGATCACCTTCCAGAAGTAGAACCACACGGCGCAGCCCGCAATGGCGGTGCGGCTCAGCAGACTGTCGGCCCGCACGACGAGCGTCCCCGCCACCGCGTGTTGTTGGGCGACTTCCATGCCGACCATCAACGCCGCGATCAGCACGAAGGGGAGAACGCGCAGCAGATCCCTACGCCCGATGGAGCCGCGCTGCCACCAGGCGCAAGCGAGCAACACGACCGGCAACGTCAACGCCACGCCCTTGGCCAACGCCGAAAGAAGGAACATGCCGAGTGACAGCGCAAATCGCCACCGGCCCCCGTCTCGCTCATGCTGAAAGTAGAAGAACATCGAGAGCAGCGCCAGTGCCAACGATAGGGTGTTCTTGAACTGCGTGATCCACGCCACGCTCTCGACGTTGACCGGATGCAGCGCGAAGATCGCGGCGGCAAGTATGGCCCCAGGTATCCGCAAGCGTTCCAGTATTCGCCACACCAATAGCGCCGAGACCGCGTGCAACGCGATATTCACCAGGTGGAAGCCGAGAGGATTCAGGCCCCACATTTCAAACTCGAGCCGATAAACCGTGAACGTCAGCGGCCAGTAGTTGATATACGTGCCGGGTATCCAAGTCTGGAGCAAGCCTCCGGGCTTGAGTACCGGGTTATTCAGCAGGTGGAGATCGTCGTCCCAGATGAACCCGCCCTGCCAGACCGGCTGATATGCCAAGAACACGGCTACGATCAAGGCAACCGCAAGAAGCCATTTCCTCGGGTCAAAGGGCAACGACGCAGTCACGGCCGGTTCGCCGCCTGGCAAGCGAGGGCGATTCGTCTGCTGCCCGCGGTTGCGGTTATCCGGCGATCGGTTCTCCTTGCGTTTTCTGCTCATTCAGCGGCCCGGGGTCGGGAGACAATCGTCCATTTTATTCCCCCCGACCCGGCATTTTCAAGTTGGATCGACTGCTCTTTGGACTTACCGGCCAGGCCGCATTGCAATTGGATGCGGCAAGTATCTTTCCGGCGATTGTTGGACTGCCGCTATGCAGTCCTCCCCGGACAAATACAAGGGAAAGTCGGCGAGGTAGAGCTTGATGATCGGCCCCCTCGTCCCAAGCACCTGTCCCGACACCGGACAGACTCTCTGCCGCATGACCCCGTCGCGATCGGCCTGGGTAGGAAGGACTCTTGCGACGAAGGGGCGAATGCTCGCGAGTGAGAATACGGGAGTGAACGAAGCGGTCGGATGGCGGCGATCTGGAAGGCCGGAGAACTCAAACGTTATCGGCGTTTCACGATCCCGCAATTGCCGCATGTCGAAGACGGCAACCACATAATCCTGCTCGCCCGCGACCGCGGGCACGGCGACGTACTGGAAAGGAATCCGCCGCGGGTTGCTCTCCGACGGAAGCGTCAGCAACATCTGGGCGTGCGTGTCCCGAGCGCTGAGCGGCTTCATCTTCTTGTCGAACAGATAGATGCGGGCCTGGAGCGGCATGTACACGATTTCGTATTGAACCGCCTCGGTCTGAAGGTACTCGCCCCCATGCGGCGTCAGCACGATCTGCGGGGCGGGCGGCTTCATGTTGCGAGTCGGGTCCGAGGGGCCGGCGTCGCGCCCCTGTCCTCCGCCCCCATGCCGACCGCCTCCGCGTCCCGAGGACTGGCCGAGGGCCGTGGAAGCAAGCAAAATCGACGCGCACGTCGCCACAATAAGAAGTAAGCCTCTGCTCATCGCCGTCCTCCTGCCGGGCCATATTCTCCATAATCATGGCCGCCCGGTGCAAGGCCAGTTTTGGCGGCAAATTCCAGGTGTTACGCCAATGATGGCGACTGGCCGACACAGGAATCGTGAAATCCGAGAGGCAACGAGATCATTTGCCTGTCAGTCCCGTTCAGAATCCGTCCGCCTTTCGGACCTTCGCTGCGCAAGGAGTCACAACGGCAAAACGACCATCTTTCTTGACCTTGCCGCAAGAACGACCCCGCGGACAGCGTTGCACAGACCCTTGGCCGGTCAAACTGATCGTGGCAGGGCAGCCTCGCACGCTCACGTGTCGCGATCGGGCCTCTTATAGAGCGGCGGGCCGATCAGCTTCTCGATCTCTTTCTCATCGAGCGTCTCGGCCTCTTCCAGCTTTTTGGCGAGGATGTCGAGCTTTTCGCGGCGTTCGTTGAGCATCGCGGTCGCTTTTTCGGAAGCGTCGCGGAGGATGCGGGAGACCTCCTCGTCGATCACCTGGGCGGTGTGCTCGCTGAAGCGGCGGGGCTCGGCCATCTCGCGGCCGAGGAAGGGATGGTCCTCGACGTCGCGGAAGGCCACCGGCCCAAGCCGCTCGCTCATGCCCCAGTGCGTGACCATCCGCCGGGCGAGTTGCGTGGCCTTGTTCAGATCGTCCTCGGCGCCGGCGGTGTATTCGTCGAAAACCAACTTCTCGGCTGCACGGCCGCCGAGCAGGAATAGCAGGCGATTGAGCAATTCGCTCTCGTTGACGCTGAGACGATCCTCCTCGGGCAACAATTGCGTGACGCCCAACGCGCGGCCGCGCGGAACAACGGACACCTTGTGTACCCGATCGGTACCGGGCACGAGCCAAGCCAGCAGGGCATGGCCCGACTCGTGGTAGGCGGTCATCTTCTTCTCTTGGTCCGAGAGAATCTCCTCGCGCTTCGAGCCCATCAGCAGTTTATCGCGGGAGTACTCGAAGTCGGACATCTCGACGTAATCTTTGTCGTGACGGCTTGCCCAAAGTGCGGCTTCGTTGACCAGATTGCGGATGTCGGCGCCGGTCAGGCCGACCGTGCCTGCCGCCAGCCGCCCCAGGTCCACGTCCTCGCTCAGCGGCACGTCCTTGCTGTGCACCTGGAAGATCGCCAACCGGCCCTTGTAGCTGGGGCGATCGACGGTGATGTGGCGGTCGAAGCGGCCCGGCCGCAGCAGGGCGGGATCGAGCACGTCGGGGCGATTCGTGGCGGCCATCACGATCACCGATTCGTTCTGCGTGAAGCCGTCCATTTCGCTGAGGATTTGGTTGAGCGTCTGCTCGCGTTCGTCGTGCCCGCCGCCGACGCCGGCGCCGCGGTGCCGGCCGACCGCGTCGATTTCGTCGATAAATAGGATGGCCGGGGCGTTTTCCTTGGCCGTGTTGAACAGGTCGCGGACGCGGCCCGCGCCGACGCCGACGAACATCTGGATGAACTCGGAGCCGTTGATCGAGAAGAAAGGAACGCCCGCCTCGCCGGCGACCGCGCGACCGAGCAGCGTCTTGCCCGTGCCCGGCGGACCCATCAGCAGAACGCCCTTGGGCACCCGCGCGCCGAGCCGCTGGAACTTGGCCGGATTGCGGAGGAAATCGACGATCTCCTGCAAATCGTGCTTGACCCCTTCCAGCCCGGCGACGTCGGCGAAGGTGATCGGCTTGCTGGTGGCGTCGTAGCGCCGCGCACCGCTCTTGGCAAAGCTGCCGGTCAAGCCCCCGGAGAAGAACGAATCGCGGGCCCTGCGGAACAGGAACGCCACGCCGAGAAACAGCGCGGCCAAAACCAACACGTATACGAATAGCACAAGAAACGTATTATCGGGCGGTTCCGAGGCTTTGTAGTCGTTCGGCCCGAGCAGTCGCAGCAGCGACTTATTCAACTCTTGATCGCTCAAAGCCATCGCCGGCAGGACGGTGACGAACTTCTTCTTCAGATGCGGCGACGTGCCGTTGGCATCCGGCTTGGCCTTCAGATCAACGGGCGCCGTCTTGAACTCGCCGTAGACTTTCGCCCCCTCGATGTTGACGCTGGCGATGTTCTTGTCCTTCTCCAACTGCTGCCGAAAGAAGCCGTAGTCGATCTCCGAGCGGCCGTCGCCCATCTGGCCCCAGATGAAGACCGCAGCGATCAGCAGGGCCGCCAACAACCACCACGTGGACGCTGTCAGCCGTGGTTTGGGGCGCAGCCTCCGCGGCGGCACGCTATAGTCGCTTTTCTCGGGTTTCTCGGACGGATCGGGCATGGGGCTCCTCTCGGCGGGCTTCCGGCACGGGGAAACGGCGGGACTCAACTCGATTCCACCCCCCAAGTATATCTGATGAATGGACGATTGGCGACCATAGCCGGGAGCCAACGGCTCCCGGAATGTGCGCAGGCGTATGACCGCCCCCCGGGAGCCGTTGGCTCCCGGCTATTGAGGCATAAATCGGCGACGGGAGTCGCCTCTTACAATTCCTCGTCGGTCGAATCCTGCTCGGCCTGCCGAGTGTGCTCCAAGACGGCCTCGCGCGTCAGGCCGCGAATCGCCATACATTCGTCCACGCTGAAGCCGGCGGCCAGAAGGCGACGGGTCCAGTGGGAAGAAGAAGGAGAAGGGGAGACGGGGAGAGGGGGAGACGCGGAGCCAGCGTCTCCTTGTCTCCCAGTCTCCTTGTCTCCTTGTCTCCCAGTCTCCTTGTCTCCTGGTCTCCCAGTCTCCTTGTCTCCTGGTCTCCCAGTCTCCTTGTCTCCTGGTCTCCCAGTCTCCCCGTCTCCCGTCAGCCCCTCGCGGATGATCTCAAGCAGCGTGTGACCGTAACGCTCCACCTTGACCGGCCCGATGCCCTTGACGGCCAACAACCCCTCGTGACTCGTGGGACGTAGCTTCGCCAACTTCGTTAGTACCGCATTGCTAAGAATCTGGAATCGCGCCACGCCGGCCTCGTCGGCGATCTCGGCACGCCATCGCTTGAGGGAATCGAGGATTTCGGGATCGGGGGAATCGAGGGGGACTGCGTCTTGGGTTGCGCTTTGGGTTGCGGCAGTGGGCAATGAATTGCCCACCCCTTGAACGGCACGGAGCTTTCGCTGCAATTCCACCGGTATCGTCAGTTCGCCCGGCAACGACGCTCGGCCGCGCATTACCTCGCCGCCAAACTCTGTAAGTTCGACCACCGGCCGAAAGCGATCCACATCGACCTGCTGCAAGCAACGCATCGCCATCAGCGCGTCGATCACCAGCAGCACGTCGTCCTGCTTGAGATGCTTCAGCAGCCCGAACGTACTGAGCCGGTGCAATCCAAGCTTCGTCACCTCGGCGCTATTGGAACCGCAGAGCATCTTGGCGATGCGGTTCCGGCCGCAGGCGAAGCGGGCTTGAGTACGGGCAACGCCGCTTAGGACGATTCGCACAGTGCGGAGAATCGCATCGTCGATCGGTCGCTCCGCTACTGGGGACTCCTCACCCTCGGACGAACGCCGCGTGGACGCGGCGGCTAAACCAGGGGCTGTGAAGTTGTGCTGCCGGCAGTTGTCGCAATGCCCGCACCGCTCGGCGTTCTTCTCGCCGAAATAACGCAGAATCTCCCGCTGCCGGCACGCGCTGCCCATGGCGAAGCGAATGACCCGATCGAGCTTTTCGTACTCGGCCGCCTTGCGGCGTTCGATCTCCTCGAAGTCGATCTCCAGCCCGTCGAACGGCAGATCGCGGCGGATCATGCGAATCGCCCGGCCGCGGAACGCCGGCACGTAGGTGAACGCTTCCAGCCGGTTCAACTCGTGCAGTGCGTGAGCAATCGACGCCTGGTCCATATCGTCGTTTACCGACAGGTCGCGGAGGTTGAACTGCACGAGCTCCTGCCGCCGCGGGCCGACGATGCGCTCGACCGCATGCAGCACCTTGCGCTGCGATTTGGCCTGCTTCGGCAGAAGATCGACCAGCGTGGGCAAGTCGCTGTCGATCCGCACCGAGGCCATGTTCTGCGAGGCGATCAGGCGTTCCAGCACCCCGGCCCCTTCGAGAATCTGCTCGCAATTGCCCACGCCATCGCTGCCGATCGGCAGGCCGAGCGTCTGCTTGAGCTCGTCCTGCGTCATTTCGATGGGATTCTCGTCGATCTCGCAGAGGTAGTCGTAGACCGCTTTGACGTGTTCGCGAGCGGGATAGTTGCTATCGATGAAGTATTCCTGGATATAGCGATCCGACGCATGGTAGAGCATCAGGCAGGTCGAGAGGGCGCCGTCGCGGCCCGCGCGGCCCGCCTCCTGGTAATATGCCTCAATACTGCCGGGAATGTTGTAGTGGACCACGAACCGCACGTCGGCCTTGTCGATGCCCATGCCGAAGGCGTTGGTGGCGACGACGATTTCGCAGCGGCCGCGCATGAAGTCGTCCTGGGCCTTGCGGCGCTGGTCGGGC
This sequence comes from uncultured Planctomycetia bacterium, assembly GCA_963719005.1. GTDB lineage: Bacteria > Planctomycetota > Planctomycetia > Pirellulales > Thermoguttaceae. The sequence goes on along the minus strand of CAVRAR010000001.1, from coordinate 171,330 downwards.
AGCATCCCGGCATGGTAAACGACCGTGCGGCGGCGCGTCTGGCCGGCGACCGTCTCGGCCACCTCCTCCGCCCGCTTGCGGGTCGAGGTGTAGATGATGCCCGAGCCGGGCGTGCGGGCGAGAAAATCGACCAACGCGGCGGGCTTCTGCCGCTCGCTACGCGGCATCTGAACCTCGTAGAACAGGTTCGGCCGCGCGAAACCGGTGATGAAGGTCTCGGGCTCGTGCAGGGCGAGTAACTCGATGATGTCGCGCCGCACCCGATCGGTGGCCGTGGCCGTCAGGGCGATCGTCGTCGGGTTGTTCAGCAGGCGGCGGAAATGGCCGAGCCGGGCGTAATCGGGGCGAAAATCGTGCCCCCATTCGCTGATGCAATGGGCCTCGTCGACCGCCAGCAGCTTCACCGCCACCGCCCGAACCGCGTCGAGAAATCGCCCGCTGCGAAATCGCTCGGGCACCACGTAGAGCAGCCGAAACTCGCCGGCCGCCATCCGCTCGAGCCGGTCGTTCTGCTCCGCCACCGAGAGCGTGCTGTTGATGAAGCTCACCGGCAACCCCAACGCCTGAAGTTGATCGACCTGGTCTTTCATCAACGCGATCAACGGCGAAACCACCAGCGTCAGGCCGTCGAGCACCAGCGCCGGCAGTTGGTAGCAGAGGCTTTTTCCGCCGCCGGTGGGCATGACGCAAAGGCAATCTCGCCCGGCCAGCACCGTCGAAATCACCTGCTCTTGCCCGGCGCGGAACGAACGCAGCCCGAAGCGGGAGAGGTACGATTGCGGCAATGGCGGGGGATTGGACATGAACGCGGTCCTGCCAATCCCGCATTATAATGGTTCGTGCCGCGGGCGCGAATGAGCGGTCTTCCGACCAGGGCCAAACTACTCTCGGCGGACGGGATTGCCGACCGCGCCGAGCGCCGCGAGCGCCGCGGCGTGCACCGTCTCGTCGTTGTCGGCACTCGCTCTCTTCAGTGCCGGGATCGCATCCTTCGCCAACGGCCCCATGCGTTGCAGCGACGCCGCCGCTTCCACGCGAACCATCGGCTCGCAATTGTCAAGCGCCTTGACAAATATGGGGACCAGTTGGCGGGCCACCTGGGGTGAATCGGGGGCGATTCGTACCAGCGCCCAGGCCGCCAAGGCGCCGCATTCGTCGGAATCGCTCAGCTTCACCAGCAACTCGGGCACGGCCGTAGCCGCCGGCTTGCCCATCCGCCCCAGGGCGAAACAGGCCGCACAGCGGACGTCCTCCCGCTGAGAATGCAGGGCGTCGATCGCCGCCGGAACGACCTTCTTCGCGTCGGCGTCGGTCGCGGCCAAGGCCAGCAGGGCCTCGCTCCGCGACTGGCCGTTCCGGTCGGTCCTGACGATCTCGACCAAGGCCGGCGCCGCCCCCTTCGCCCGCGATCCCATTTGGGCGAGAATCCGTGCCGCGGCCGGACGAAGCTCCTTGCGTTTCAGCGCGTCGGTCAGGGCGGGAATCGCGGGGTCGCCGAACGACGCCACCGCGAACAAAGCCGCCCCCGCCACGCTCTTGTCGTTATCTTGCAGGGCTTTGCTCATGGCGGGAAGCGCCGCCTCGGGCGCGGGCTTCAGGTCGGCCAAGCCCCGCAACGCCGCATGGCGAAGTTGCGGCTGGTCGCTCCGCAGCGCCGCCACCAGGTGCGCAACCGCCGTTTTCTTGCGACTTTCATTCTGAGGCTCGATCTTAGCCAATGCCCAGACGCTCACCGCTTTCACGAGCGGATCGGAACCCGCTGCGCATTTTGCAAGCGACGAGTCGGCGGCCTTGGCCTTAGGTCCGATCTGGCCGAGCGCGTAGGCGGCACTTGCAGCCACCGCGGGGTCCCTGCTGTCGAGCGCTGCGGTCAACGCCGGCACGCTGTCGGCGGCCGCCGGGCCGATCGCGCCCAGCGCCAGGGCCGCTTCGCGGCGCACCTCGGGCCGCGGATTGTTGCTGAGAACTTCCGCCAGCGCCGGGGCGGCGGCGGCGGCGTCCGGTCCGATTTCGCCCAACACCATGCAGCACCAATATACGACGTCGTCGCGACCGAGAAGTCGAGTCAGCGTCGGAACCGCCGGCTGGCCGATATCCGCCAAAATGTCCAGCGCCTCCGTCCGAATCGCTGGATCGGCGTCTCTCAGAACGTTGGACAGTAGAGGAACCGACACCCCGGGGCCGGGCCGAATGCGCCCCCAAGCGCGGATCGCCATCCGCCGCACCTTCGCATCGGGATCGGCCAGCAGCGGCGCCAGCGATGCGACCGCCGGCCGAGCTCCCGCCCCCAAATGACCCATCGCATGGGCCGCATGGGCGCGAACGACCGCCGATCGGCTCTTCAACTCGGCGCTGAGTGCCCGCAGGACTTCGGGCGGCGCCCAGCACTGTTCGCCCAATACGTCGATCGCATGAAGACGAGCCGCCTCGTCGCTGGAACGGAGCTGCGCGATGAGTTGCGACGTATCATCGCCGCGACCGCTGACCACGGCCAAGCCGATCGACGAAGCCGCCATCGCAAACGATAACAGCAATTTGCCCACGATCCACCCCCTTTTGCGTAATCGAAAGTCTGATGTCATGGAGACCCCACGCGATGCCGGGCGTAACTGATGCTCGCGCCGCTGTGGAATTATATGCAAGGCCACTGCAAAGGAAATTCAGACCATAAATGGACGCTGTTCCGGACGCCGTCGTAAGTTATTTGCCGGCGGGGGGGTGTCCGCCACCGCCGCCGCTCCGTCTAATTCTAGTGAGGCAAGTGTGCTACGGAGAAAAAGGAGCGGAGCCATGAGAACCATCGGCTATCTGATGCTGGCCGCGGCGGCGGCCACAAGCGCGTTCGCGCGGGCGGAAACGCCCACCTCGGGCGGAAGCAACCTCACACCCTATGTCCCACCGCCAATCCCATATTACGGCGGCGGCGGATATGGCTACGGATGGTGGGGGCATTCATCAACGATTGCGGAAGGGTACGGCCGAGGCTTGGCCGACGTCATCCGCGCCAAGGGGGATTACAATCTGGCGACTTCGGCCGCCGCGGTGAACTTCAGCGAGGCTAGACGCCGGGAGATCGAAAACGACAAGCTCTGGGAGCAAACCTACTTCGAAATGCGCGAGCTTAACCGGCAGCAGCGCGACGCCGAAATCAAACGGCAGCGCGGCAGTCCCGAAGACCTCGTTCGCCTCGCGCAAGCCGGAAAGCCGACGCTGCTTAGCAATCGCGAACTGGACGCCGTGACCGGTCAGATTCGATGGCCGATCCTGCTGACGGCGGCCGACTTCGCTCAGCAGCGGGCGGTCCTGGAAAAGGCCTTTGCGGCGCGAGCTTACCATGGCGTCCTGGGGGCTGAGGACTTCCTCACCGCCGTTCGCACGATTGACCAGATGTCGGCCGCGCTGGCCGACCGCATTGCGAGCGTTCCACCGCAAGCCTACATGAACGCGCGGACCTTTTTGCGGAGCCTTGCTTACGAGGCCCGCATGCCCGCGGGGTAGTCGCATTTCTCGCCGCACAAGGAGAGCCGGCAACAGCCTGTTCTCGATGGGGCAGACACTCTTGTCTGCCATAAGTGCGACATCCTTCGCGGCAGACAGGAATGTCTGCCCCGCCGAAATGAGAAGTGGGGGGGAATCGACTTGCCCAAGATTGCCGCCGGGGCGAAAATGCGCCGCCTATGGGCCTTCGAATCGTCCTTGTAACTCTCGGCGCCACAGGCTATCTTGTGCAAGATCGTCAACCCGTTCCTTCCCCCGACGCCGATTTCCGACGTCGCCAACGACAAGGACGACACCATGTTCGTTTTTCGCGTATGTCTGGTCGCCGCGCTGGGCGGGCTGCTCTTCGGCTACGACACGGCGGTAATCTCCGGGGCCATCGGTTTCCTGAAAGAACACTTCACGCTGAACGAGGACATGGAAGGCTGGGCAGCCTCCAGCGCCTTGCTCGGCTGTGTGATCGGCGTGTCGGTGGCGGGATTCGTCAGCGATCTTGCCGGCCGAAAGAAGGCCCAGGTACTCTCGGGAATCCTGTTCCTTCTCTCGGCCGTGGGCACGGCGCTGGCGGATTCGTTCGGCCTCTTCGTCATGTTCCGCATTCTCGGCGGCGTGGGAGTTGGAATCGCCTCGATGGCTTCGCCGATGTACATCGCGGAAGTCTCCCCCGCGCGTATTCGCGGCCGCATGGTCTCCGTCAACCAATTCGCGATTATCACCGGCATGTTGGTCATTTACTTTGTCAACTATTTCATCGCCCGCGGAGGCAATGAGACCTGGAATGTGGCCGTGGGATGGCGGTGGATGTTCGCCTCGGGGATCGTGCCGTCGGCACTCTTTCTCCTGCTGTTGTTGAGCGTTCCCGAGAGTCCGCGGTGGCTTGTCGAAAAAGGCCGACTGGACCGAGCCCGACAGGTTCTGACGCGCATTGGCGGCACTGGGTATGCCGATGCCGAGTTGGCGGCGATCAACGACACCGTTGGAAAGGAGACCCAGAGAAAACTTGGAGTATTTGCCCCGCAAATGCGATTTGTGCTCGTCATCGGCATCGCTTTGGCGGCCCTGCAGCAGGCGACAGGTATCAACGTCTTTCTCTACTATGCGCCGAAGATTTTCAAACAACTGAAATTCCCAACCGACGCGGCGATGCTGGCAACAGTTGTCATTGGCGCGGTCAATCTGACGTTCACGGTAATCGCCATCTGGACGGTGGATCGCCTTGGCCGCAAACCTCTGATGCTGATTGGTGCGGCGGGCATGACGCTTGCCCTGCTGGCCATGGGAGCGGCCATGCAGTTCCAATTGGCGGCGGCCTTGGCCGTGGTTTGCATCCTGAGCTATATCGCCTTTTTTGCGATATCGGTGGGCCCCGTAATCTGGGTGATTCTTTCGGAGATATTCCCCAACAGCATCCGCGGTCGGGCGATGTCGATTGCCACCTTCGCACTATGGACGACCAACTTCATCGTTTCGCAAACATTCCCCAGGCTGGACAAGAACGCCTGGTTGGTCGAGCAGTACAACCACGGATTTTCCTTCTACGTGTACGCGGCATTCTGCGCCCTGCTGGTGGTCGTCGTGTGGCTATTCGTGCCGGAGACGAAAGGCCGATCGCTCGAAGAGATCGAGGCCCACTGGATGCACGATCGCTCCTAACAAGGGAACTGTCATGATCCGCAGACCTCTCGCGTGGATGTTGTGGCTTGCAGGGCTGAATGGCTTCCTGGTCGCCGCGGCCTGCTCGGCCGGGGAGCCGTTTCGGGATCCGCGTGTTCCGGTCGAGCGGCGAATCACGGATCTGCTCGGTCGGCTGACGCTCGAAGAGAAGGTGGCACAGATCCAGCAATTCCCGGTCTACGGTTGCGACGCCAGCGCCGCCGACTTTGCCAAGAAAACCATCGGCGAGAAGGAGCTTGACGGCGCTTTCAAAGGGATGAGCTACGGGACCGTTTTTTCGCCTATCGGAGTTCACGCCCGCGATACCCTGCGGCTGAGCAAGGCGGTGCATGACTACGCCTTGAAGCATACGCGGCTGGGCGTGCCGATGATCAACCTGCATTGCACGATGCACGGCGTCCTGGCGCTCGATACGACGATTTTTCCGCAATTCATCGCCCAAGCGGCCACGTGGAACCCCGGCCTCGTTCAGGAAATGGCGGCGGCCATCGGCCGCGAGTCGGCGGCGCTGGGCCTTTCGCACGGCATGGGCCCCGGGCTGGAACTCGCCCGCGACCCGCGCTGGGGCCGCGTCGAGGAAACCTATGGCGAATGCCCCTATTTGTCTTCGCGGCTGTGCGTGGCGTTTGTCAAAGGGATTCAGGGCGACGACGCCTGGCAGGGCATCCCGCCCGATCGCATCGCCACGGTCGCCTATTGGACTTGCGGCTCCTCGACTCCCGCGGGCGGGCTGAATACCGCGGCGTGCAGCGTCGGCCAGCGCGAGTTGCGTTCGCTCTATTTCATGCCGCACGAAGCTGCCATCAAGGAGGGGCATCTGACTTCCGTCATGGCCTCCTACAACGCAACCGACGGCATCCCTTCCCACGCCAACCGCTGGGCCCTGACGACCGTGTTGCGCGACGAGTGGGGCTTCAAGGGATACATCTATTGCGATTGGGGCGGCATCGCCCTGCTGGAACAGTCGCAGCATGTCGCCCGCTCGGCCGCCGAGGCGGGAATGCTCGCCCTGAAGGCCGGCGTCGATCTGGAAGCGGCCGGCGGTTTCGCCTATCCGCACCTCGTCGCAATGGTCCGGCAGGGTAGAATCTCGGAGAAATACGTGGACCTCGCTTGCTCGCGGATTCTGCGGCTGAAGTTCGTGCTGGGGCTTTTTGACGGAAAGCGAACGTTCCCCGCGCCCGAAGAGTTGCCCAAGCTCATCCACACGCCGCGGCACGTCGCGCTGGCCCGGCGGATGGTCGAAGAATCGGTGATTTTGCTGAAGAATGAGAAGAACCTGCTGCCGCTTGATGCCTCGAAGCTGAAATCGGTCGCCCTGATCGGTCCCAACGCCGATCAAGTCGAATATGGCGATTACTCGTCGTCGAAAGACAACTCGACCGGCGTCACCGTGCTCGGCGGCGTCCGCAATCTGTTGAAGGGCTCCAACGTCGCCGTCCACTATGCCCGCGGCTGCGATTTCCTCGATCCGAGCACGGCCGGTTTCGCCGAAGCCGTCGCGGCCGCCAAGCAAAGCGACGTTGCGATCGTGGTGATCGGCGACACCAGTTCCACCGGCGTCGGCGCCGGCACGGGCGAAACCGATCCCCGCCTTGTCAGGCTTGCCACCGTCGGCGAAGCTTTCGACCGCGCCGAGTTGAACTCGCCCGGCGTGCAGGACGACCTGGTCAAGGCCGTTGCGGCCGTGGGCAAGCCGACGATCGTCGTCATGATGCAAGGCCGGCCGTTCAGCGTGCCGTGGATGAAGGAGCACGTTCCCGCCATTCTCAGCGCGTTCTATCCCGGCGAAGAAGGCGGCACCGCCATCGCGGAAATCCTGTTCGGAAAGGTCAATCCGAGCGGGCGGCTGCCCGTGTCGGTCGTGCAGAGCGCCGGCCACGTTCCGACGACCTACGATTACGCTCCCCAGGGCCGCGGCAATTACCTCGACTCGACCTCCGCTCCGCTCTGGTCGTTCGGCTACGGGCTGAGCTACACCAATTTCGAGTATTCCGACCTCAAAATCGAAACGCCGACGATCGGCCCGACCGGCTCGGTCCGTTTCAGCTTCAACCTGAAGAACACCGGCGCGCGCGAAGGCCGCGAAGTTGCGCAGGTCTATTATCACGAGGATTTCACGTCGGTGGTGACGCCTCTGAAGCGATTGATCCGATTGCAGAAGGTGGATCTCAAGCCCGGCGAAACGCGGCGGCTCGAATTCTCGATTCCGGCATCCGAAATGGCCGTGTGGAACGTCGCCATGAAGCGCGTGGTCGAGCCGGGGGCGATCGAGCTGATGGTCGGCCCCGCCGCCGAAGACGAATTCATCAAGCTGCGAGCGAAATTCGAAGTGAAATAGCGGGTGCTGAACGCCTCTCTGCCGGTGCAAGAAACACCGCGAGCCGTGCGATTACGTTCGCACGGCCCGCGGGTTCAGGAGAGTGAGTGTCTTCGGCGCAGGATCGCTGGTTAGTGGGCCAGCCGGTCCACCATGAAAAGTGAGTTGTCGGCCACATTGAAGATCGGGCGGTACGGATTCTTCTGCTGGCACTTGGCATTCTGACCGGGATACCAAACCAACTGGACGAGCAGTCCCCAGGATTCGCGGGTTTCGGCGGTTTCGCCGCGGCCCTGCTTGGGGATCATGTAGTTGATGCGGTTCTCGAGGGCGAAGCCCTGCCCCAACGGCACCCAGAGGTCGGCGCCCAGGAGCCCGTCGCCGTTGCCGGTGGCTCCTGCCCAGAGCCGGCCGTCGCCGCCGTTCTCGAAATTGCGGCGAATGAAGACCACGAACATATCGGTTGGGTCGAGTTTGCCGTCGATGACGCGGTCTTTGTCGGTCCCCACGCCATAGGCGCCGTAGTAGCCGATTTCGTAGGTCTCGTCGAGCACGAAGGCCGTTTCACTGCGAACTTGCTGCAAATTGGCGTTAGCGTAGAAAATGTCGTGCAGGAAGTCGTAAGCGATGCCCCATTCGGCTCCGCGGCCACACGCGCGGCGGAAGATTCCGGCTGTGGCAAAGTACTGCTTTCGGAACGGTGCATTGAGGCTCAGGCCGTTATCGGTGAACACCGATGCGCCGGAAAAGTCGCTCTGCACGAAGTTGGCGCCGATCTGGTAGCCGCATCCCCAGGGGTCTCCCAGCGGCCTGGCAAGATTGAGGCCTTCGTTCACGCCGAAGTTCCCGTTGGCGTTGCCGCGATCCAACGGTCCTTTGAAGCCGTCGACGCCGCTAAAGACCGAGAGGCCGCGCAGGAACGGGCCGCAACAGCCGTCGAAAACCTCCCAGCCGAAATCGCAGCAGCCGTCAGGGCCGCAGCCGTCGCACGAGCCGCAATCGCCGCAGCATCCGCCGCACTCGCCGTCACCCTGGCCGCACGAGGCGCAACCATGTTGTTGCGGACCGGCGGGTTCGCTGCCGAAAATGCTGCCTGGGGGAATCGCTTCGAACTGGGTCGCGCCCGGCTCGACGACCTCGGCGCCTTCGACCGACCCAGCGTGCTTCTTGGTCGGAGTCGGGGTCGCCGATTCCGCCGTAGGCGCCGGAATGGTTTCCATGGAGCTTTGATCGTAGGACGGTCGTTGAGCGACCCGAGGGCTGACCCAGCGTTGGGCCGTCGGCCTGGTTGCCTGCGGACGTTTCAGCGCCCGCTGCTCCCAATCGGCCGAGGAAGTTGTACGAGCGGCAGCCGTGTTCCCCTTCTCCTGCGAAACGTCCTGCCAGACCTCGGTTTCGGCGCGCGCCCGCACGCCCCAGAACAGGCTGGCGAGTAGCAAGACTCCAATGAAGCAAGTCTTGGCCGGGTTCATTTCTTCATCCTCCGTTCAGGGGGTTTTGTCCACGGAGCTTCCAAGGCCCACGGGTAGACGGCCGTCTTATCGGAGCTTCTGCAATCGAAACTTTCGTTAAAGTCGAAATAATCGGAAAAGCCAGCCGACACTGCCAAGCACAAGAATGGCATCCCAGATTGCCAACCCAACCCAGCGTATCTGCTCAAGCCGAGCCTTGGCGATTTCGCCGGTAGCTCATCTCATACTGCAAGAAAGAAAAAATGAAAAGAGGAAAAAAGCGAGTCCGCCAACGGCAGCCTTTCTATTTCCTCCGATTCCCCCCTTTTTCCTTTCTCTCGCCTGAATTCCTCGCCAATGTTGGCGGCTTTGGCGACTCTCTCATGCCACCCAAAGCCCTTGGCAACCGAAAATCGCGTGGCATAATACCTTGCATGACAAATCAGAAGATGGATAAGGTGGTGGTGCTTGCCCGCGGACTGGGAACACGAATGCGCCGCAACGACGGCGCTACCCAGGTCGATGGCCGTCAGGCCGCGCGTAGCGGAGGCCGGCATCAAGGCGCTCATTCCGATTGACCGGCCGTTCCTCGACTATGTCTTGTCGGCTGCGGCCGACGCCGGTTATCGCCACGTCTGTTTGGTGATCGGACCCGAGCAGGAGGCGATCCGCGAATACTATGGCGGCAAGGTGGCGGCCGAGAAGCTCGATTTCGCCTTCGCCTGCCAACCCGAGCCGCGTGGCACGGCCGATGCCGTGGCCGCGGCCGAGGCGTTCGCCGGCGACGATCCGTTCACGGTGATCAATTCCGACAACTATTATCCAGTCGAGGCGCTTCGCGGCTTGCGCGAGCAGTCGGGCCCTGCCGTGGCGTTATTCGAGCGCGACGCCATGCTGACAGGCAACGTGCCCGAAAGCCGGCTCAAGAGTTTCTCGGTTGGAAAGATCGACGAATCCGGCCGTCTGTTTCGGATCATCGAGAAGCCGGACGAAGCCACGCTTGCTTCTTTGCCGCGCCCGTTGTGGCTGAGCATGAACTGTTGGCGGTTCGGGCCGTCGATTTTCAAGGCGTGCCGGGAGATACGGCCCTCGCCTCGCGGCGAGTTCGAGATTACCGATGCGGTTCAACACGTCATTACCGTTCTGGGCGAGCCGTTTACCGCGGTAAAAATCCGCGCGCCGGTGCTCGATATGACTTGCCGTGGCGATATTGCTTCGGTGACGGCGATTCTGGCCGGAACCAAGGTGCAGCTATGATCGAACTGTCGTTCCCCGGCGATTTGACCGACGCCGAAGAGTTGGCGACGCAGTTGTTCACCACCGGTCTGAGCCGCGGGGCTTGCCAGTCGAAGGCGGCGTTGTTGGTTCATGCGGCGTCGGCCTTGTCGGTCACCGGCGGGGCCCACGGCGGTCGGCCGCCGCTGGGGTTCTTCGTGCCGGGGCGAATCGAGGTTCTGGGCAAACACACCGACTACGCGGGCGGGCGAACGATGGTCGCCGCGGTCGAGCGGGGGTTCTGCATCGCCGCCCTGCCCCGCGACGATCGGCAGATGATCGTCATCGACGCTGCCAGCGGCGAAACCATCGTTTTCGCGGTCGATCCGGACTTAAAACCGCAAACGGTCAGGTGGTCGAGCTATCCGATGACGGTTGTCCGGCGGGTGGCGCGGAACTTTCCCGGCGCCGTGCGAGGCGCCGACATCGCCTTCGTCAGCGACTTGCCGCTCGGTGGCGGGCTGGGCAGCTCCAGCGCCCTGATCACGGGCGTGTTCCTCGCACTGGCCGAGGTCGATCGCCTGGCTGCACGCGACGAATACTGGCACAACATCGGCAGCAAGACCGATTTGGCCGGCTATCTGGGCACGATCGAAAACGGCCAGACTTTCGGCACGCTGGAGGGCGATCGCGGCGTCGGCACCTGCGGCGGCAGCGAAGACCATACCGCAATCCTTTGCGCCGAGCCAAACCACATCAGCCAATACGCTTTCTGTCCGGTCGAGTTCGAGAAGATGATTCCCGTGCCGCCGGACTACTTGTTTGTCGTCGCGGCCAGCGGAGTGACGGCCGATAAGAGCGGCGCCGAGGCGCGTGAGGAGTACAATACGGCCTCGCGGCTCGCTTCCACGCTGATGGAACTGTGGCGGCGTGAAACGGGCCGCGACGACCCACATCTGGCGGCCGCACTGGGAACTTCGGCCGACGCCGTCGAGCGACTTCGAGCGATCGTCAAGGCGACCGCCGCCGGCCAGTTCACCCCCGCGGCGCTTCTGGCACGCCTGGAGCATTTCATGCTCGAAAGCGGCGAAATCATTCCCGCGGCGGGCGACGCCTTGGACCGCGGCGATCTGCGCGCGTTCGGCCGGCTGGTCGACGACTCCCAGCACGCCGCCGAGCAACTGCTGGGCAACCAAACGCCCGAAACGGTCTTCCTTGCGGCGTCGGCTCGCCGGCTTGGCGCCGCGGCCGCGTCGGCGTTTGGCGGAGGATTTGGCGGCAGCGTTTGGGCCCTGGTCGAAACGGCGAAGGCCGACGACTTCTTATCCGCCTGGGCCGGCGTCTATAGCGAGAACTTCCCGCAACGCACGGAATGTGCCAGCTTTTTTGCCACCGGCGCGGGCCCGGCAGCGTTTCGAGTGTGCTGAGGCCGCCGAGAAGCCGGCATTTGTCGCCTTCGCTGGCTACAGGTTCTCTCAGGTCGCCGACACTGTAGGGTGACTTTAGTCCGCCAAGTGCGGCGGACTAAAGTCCGCCCTACACGAATCGCCGTTTCTTGACAACCGCCCTAGCCTCGGGTAGATTCTTAGAGTGGGCAATCTGGGGTGATTTTGCTACGGATTGTTCCTGCCGTGCGGAATATGCGGCCACGCCTGCCAAATGGGTCGCGCGACTCCGATTTGTCCCTCCTGCCTCCACGATCCTTTCACACCCGGAGTCTCTGCCATGACTCGATTCCTCAGTTGCGCGGCGATTGTCATCTTCGCGCTGCCGTCGGTGTTGCTCGCTCAAGGCTCGCTGGAAGATCTGACCAAGCCGATCGAAGGACGCAGCATGAGGGCGACCTCCTCGTTCCGCGGAACGCTGGGCGGCAAGAAGGTCACGAAAGGCGAAAAGACGCGGCTCGTCTACGACCCGAACGCCGATTTTCTCAGCGCGCCCGGCGAGGAGACGCAGCAATTCGGACAACTTCACGGTCGAGCCGGGCAAAACCCACGTTCTCTTGGATGCCCAAGGCCCGGGCGTCATTACTCATATTTGGCTCACGTTCCTCGGTCCCGAGCCCCAGGGGTGGGCGCCGGAGGGCGCGGCCAACCATCAGGAAATGCTGCTGCGGATCTACTATGACGGCAATTCGCGGCCGGCGGTCGAAGCGCCGTTGGGCGATTTCTTCGCCGCCTGCTTCGGAAAGCGAGCCGTCGTCAACAGCATCCCGGTGGTAAACGACGACGGCGCTTCCTACAACTGTTTCTGGAAAATGCCCTTCCGCAAGTCGATCAGCATCGAGATCGTCAACCAGAGCGAAAAGCAAATCCGCCTGCTGTACTACAACATCGACTGGATCAAGAAGGACAACATTTCGGAGGATACGCCCTATTTCTACGCCCAATACCGGCAAGAATATCCGGCCGAGTCAGGGCAAGGACTACATAATCTTGCAGACGAAGGGCAAAGGGCACTACGTCGGCACCGTACTGGCCGTTCGCACCCGGAGCCCCGAGTGGTTCGGCGAAGGCGACGAGCGAATCTACATCGACGGCGAGCTGAAGCCCTCGATCCAGGGCACCGGCACCGAAGACTACTTCCTCTCGGCTTGGGGATTGAGGACGTGCAGCGGCTTGTATTCCGGCGTGCCGTATTTCGACCAATGGGGCATCGTCGGCGGACATACCAGCGCCTACCGCTGGCACATCAACGATCCGATCGTCTTCAACAAGGGTATCGAAGTCACCATCGAGCACTACGGCTGGATTTCGGAAGACGAGAATCCCAAGGGGGAAAAGAACAGTTGGAACGAGCGGGAGGACGACTATTCGAGCGTGGCGTTCTGGTATCAGACCGGCACGCCGACGTTCACCGCCCGGGCCCCCACCGCCCGCGAGCGCACGCTGCCGAGCCTCGAACGGGTAACGTCGTACGGGCGGCATTACGTCGACGCCAAATATCACGGCACCGGCAGGGCGAGCAAGCAGAGGCTCTACGAGTTCTACATGAAGCCGCAGATGCTGTACGTGCCCGAGAAGGCCGAAAATGCCTGGGTCGAGATCCCGTTGGAAGTGGAGAAGAAAGAGCCGCTGCGGTTGGTGCTCAACAGCATGTTGGCTCCCGATTATGGCCGCTATCAGCCGTACTGGTGAACGGCGTGAAGATCGGAGGTCCGCTCGACTTCTATAGCGCCAAGGTGGCCAACATCGAGTTTCAACTGCTGGACTTCTGGCCCGATCCGGGCAAGTACACGGTTCGGCTGGAGTGCGTGGGGAAGAACCCGAAGTCCGAAGGCTTCAGTCTGGGGCTGGAGAGCGTCAATCTGCGCGAGCGCCGTCCGCGCGTGGTCGAATACGGCCGCGACAAGGACAAGGACTGGAAGAAGGAACCGAAGGTCTACTAGCGCGACTGTCGCGAAGTCATTGCCGGCAAGTCAACAAGCCACTTGCGGCTTCGCTGCCGCTGTCCGGAGAGCAAGCTTCAGGCGGGTGCGCATTAAACGCGGGGCGGCAGCATAACCGCCGCCCCAACGTCGAGATCGTTGCTGATGGATTTGCTTTACGATCTCTCTTGCTTCTCGCTATTTCGCCGCGGCCACCACCGCGTAAGCCGCCAACTCCGGCGTCATTTCCCCCTGGTCGGTCCTGATCTTGATCGTCTTGACGATCTTGCCGACGTCGGTTCCGGCCACGAAAGTTACCGGAATCTGATGCAGCTTCGTGGCGGCGGCGTCCTTCGACGTGTCGAACTGGAACGATTTCTTGTCGTCACAGTTGATCGACAGGATGCGGAAGGGCTTCTTGCTCGTCACGACCAACGTTTTCGTCACCTTCTGGCCCGGTTGCACCACGCCCATGAACAACGCGGCAGGACTGACCGAAATGCTCGGCGTGACCCGCCCCTCGACCAGCACGGGAATCTGCCGGCCGGTGTCGTCGTTGGTCACCAGCATCAGATGATCGTTCATGTAGCCGGCGGGCATCGTCCGGTCGACGTGGACCTCCAGGCGATAAGTCGTCTGGCCGTAGTTGCGGCTGGTTTCAATGGCCTTGGCGGTGATATGGGGATTGGCGCTCTTGATGTTGAGGATTTTCCAGTCGTCGCGGCCGCCGTTGTAGTTCACGTCGACGATTTGCTTATAGCCGACGCCCTGGTCGATCGTGCCGTATTGAACGCTGCCCGGCTGGAAATCGACGTCGGTGCGGATGAATCCGCGATCTTGCACTTGCACTTCGGCGTAAAAAGGCTGATCGATGACGACCGTCAGGGTCGCCCCGCGCTGGCCGTAAAACGAGTTGGTGTTGAAGGTTGCGACAATCGCCCCCTTCTCGTAGGTCTTCACCAACGGGTTTTCCACACGGACGCTGGTGCAACCGCAACTCGAGTAGGCGTGGGAGATGTGGACGTCTTCCATGTAGATGTTCTCGAAGACGTACCGATACTCGACCTTCGCCCCCCGGGCGACCGAGCCAAAATCGTGGTCCCTGACCTTAAACATCTTTTGGGCCCATTCCTGCCCAAAACAGGGGGTTCCGAAAAGAATGGTCAGAATCGTTGTGAGGATTAAACGGCGTGGCATCGACATAAGCTCCCTAAATGTCCGAGTTGCAACATCTTCCGCAAAAATCTAAAGCGTAATTCACATTATGTCAACTTCGCTCTTTGTGAAATCATTTTCTATAGATGTACCGAAAAAATGTTACCGCTGTCCAACCCCACAATCCACACACGTTTGGGGGGGTCGATGCTAAATCAGCCTTTGCCCGATGATCGCTCGGCGACGCGAAGATGCGGGATGAAATGTCGCCGGGACCGCATTGCCAAACTGGCAAGATGTCCGCTAAGATATGGGATTACCCTAAACTGACGTGACCGTTCACCGGCAGCCGTCATCGCGAGCGCAGTAGGAGGCGACTCCTGTCGCCGATGGCCTGCCGAAGGCGCCACAAATCGGCGACAGGAGTCGCCTCCTACAAAAAAACCCACAGCCTCGCAGGACGACATTTCGCTGGCCCGCGAACGGCTGCCAGACCGACCTTGCCATGTTTGAGTCGCTCCAGGAAAACCTGAGTTCGGCGTTGCGGGCCTTGCGCGGCGCGGAAGGCTCACCGAGTCGAACATGCGCGACGGCTTGCAGTCGGTCCAGCGGGCACTGCTCGAAGCCGACGTCAGCCTGCCGGTCGTCAAGGAGTTCATGGACCGCGTCAGCCAGCAGGCCGTCGGCGAAACGGTCCTCAAATCGCTCGACCCGACCAAGCAACTCGTCTACATCGTCTATCAGGAGTTGGTCGGCCTGATGGGGCCGGTCGATCATTCGTCTCCACCTCCGCAGCGAGGTCTCGGTGTTGATGCTCTGCGGCTTGCAGGGCTCCGGCAAGACGACCACCTGCGGCAAGCTTGGAAAAATACTCGCCACCCGCGGCCGCAAGCCGATGCTGGTGGCGGCCGACTTGCAGCGGCCCGCCGCCATCCAGCAGTTGCAGGTGCTCGGCCAGCAACTCGACCTGCCGGTATACGCCGACTTCGACGCGAAAGACCCCGTGGCGTTGTGCTTCGCCGCGGTGAAGCAAGCGAAGGAATCGGGGGCCGACGTGGCGATTCTCGACACCGCCGGCCGTCTGCACGTCGACGCCGAGCTGATGAACCAGCTTTCGATGATCGATCGCCGCGTCGGGCCCGACCAGGTGTACCTGGTGGTCGACGCGATGACCGGCCAGGACGCCGTCAACAGCGCGAAGGCGTTCAACGAAGCGCTCGAGCTCGACGGCGTGATTATGACGAAGCTCGACGGCGACGCCCGCGGCGGCGCCGCGCTGTCGGTCAAGGCCATCACCGGCGTGCCGATCAAGTTCGTCGGCACCGGCGAGCATCTCGAATCGCTGGAAGAGTTCCATCCCGACCGCATGGCCGGCCGAATCCTCGGCATGGGCGACGTGCTCACCTTGGTCGAACAGGCCCAGCAGAAGTTCGACCAGGACGAGATGGCCAAGCAGGAAGCTCGGCTTCGCAAGGGCGAATTCACGCTCGACGACTTCAAGAAGATGCTCGGCCAGACGAAGAAGCTCGGGCCGTTGAACAAAATCATGAGCATGATCCCCGGCATGAGCGCCATGAGCGACATGCTGGGCGACGTTGACGCCGAGGAGCAGATGCGCGGCCTGTTGGGCATCATCGATTCGATGACGCCCGACGAGCGGCGGAATCCCTCGAAGGTGATCGACCAGAGCCGCCGCCGCCGCATTGCCGCGGGCGCCGGCGTCGAGCCGCACCAGGTCAACGAATTGGTCAAGCAGTTCGACGGCATCGCCGACATGATGAAGAAGATGTCGACGATGGGCATGCGCGATCGCATGCGGGCGATGCAGGAGTTGACCCAAGGCGGCATGTTGGATCCCAGCGGAAAGTTCGCAAAGCAGAAGGGAAGCACCGGCAAGCGGTTGACCCCCCAGGAACGCGCCAAGCTGAGGAAAGAGAAAGAGCGGGAGATGCGGCGGAAAAAACGCGACGAGAGGCGGAAGAAGGACTAATAGCCCAAGAACCGTAGGACGGATTTCCAAATCCGTCCCGCAAAACCGGACGGATTTGGAAATCCGTCCTACATTCACGTGAAAACAGACCCCATAACCTTTTGCAGGAGAAACGCGTGTCAGTACGTATTCGGATGAAGAAGTTCGGCCGGAAACACCAGCCGTACTTTCGGATTTGTGCGATGGACATCCGCAAGCCGCGCGACGGCCGTGTGTTGGAGGAGCTTGGCACCTACGACCCGCTAGTTCCCGAGACCGACGCCCGTGCAATTCTCAACGGCGAGCGGATCAACTATTGGCTGAGCGTCGGCGCGCAGCCGTCGGACAAGGTCAGCGTGCTGATCAAGAAGTACGGCGCCGGCGGCACGCACCTTGCGGCGCAGCAACAGGCGATCGGCCGTTTGGCGGTCGCCCGTCGCCGCCCCGAGCCGATGGCGCCGCTGCCTCGGCCGCCGAAGCCGGTCAAGCAGAGCGACGAAAGGGAAGCCCCGGCCAAAGGCCGCCGCAGGCCTCGCGCCGCGGCGCCCGCCGAGGCCGCACCCGCCGAGGCGGCTGCCGTCGAGACGGTACCCGCCGAGACGGCTCCCGTCGAGACGCCCGCGCAGAACGAACCGGCCGCCACTGAAGAGCAAGGTTGATCGCCCGCAATGCGATTCGACGTTTTGACCCTGTTTCCCGAGATTTTCCAGGGATACCTGGGGCAAAGCCTGTTGAAGCGAGCGATCCAGGCGGGATTGGTGGATGTGCACTTGCACGACATCCGCGACTGGTCGAAAACAAAACATAATACGGTGGACGACCGTCCCTTCGGGGGCGGACCCGGCATGGTCATGAAGGTCGAGCCGGTCGTCGAGTGCGTCGAGGAGGTGCGAAGCCAAGACCCGGAGCCCGGTCACCTGGTCATGCTCACCCCGCAAGGACGCCGACTCGATCAGCCGGCGGTCGAGCGGCTGGCCGAGCACAAGCGGATCCTCCTCTTGTGCGGCCGGTATGAGGGCTTTGACGAACGGATACGGCTCATCCTCGAGCCGGAAGAGATATCGGTCGGCGACTACGTGCTCAACGGGGGCGAAGTGGCCGCTATGGTGGTGATCGACGCGACGATCCGGCTCGTGCCGGGCGTGTTGGGAGACGAAGACAGCAGCATTTACGATTCGTTTTCCGGCACCCGGCGTTGGCTCGAATGCGCCCAGTACACGCGGCCGCGCGAGTATCGCGGCTTCGAGGCCCCGGAGGTGCTGCTAAACGGAAACCATGCGGAAATCGAACGCTGGAGAGAACAGAACAGCCGCCAACGGACGCGCGAACGGCGGAGCGACTTGCTCGGGGAATAGAAACGTATAATGTAAAGCCGCGACCAGTGGTCGCGGATCATAGTGTGCCACTGCTTCGCAGAAGCAGTGCGGAGGGCGTGAAGCCGCTCCCGGCACTGCTTGCGAGCAAGCAGTGGCACACGACAAATAATTGGACTATTGGAATCACCGAAAGGAAGAATCATGAGCGAACAAATTATGGCCTTGGTCGAGAAATCCAGCTTGAAGCCGGAAATCTCACCATTCGAGGTTGGCGATACCGTCGACGTCCACTGCCGAATTCTGGAAGGCGAGAAGGAACGCATCCAGATTTTCAACGGCCTGGTGATCGCCCGGGCGGGTTCCGGCACGCGCGCGACGTTCACCGTGCGGCGGATCGTGCAGGGCGAGGGCGTCGAGCGGAAGTTCCCCATCCATTCGCCGCGAATCGCCAAGATCGAAGTGAAGCGCTCGGGCGTCACCCGCCGCGCCAAGCTCTATTACCTCCGCGATCGCACCGGCAAGGCCGTCCGCCTGAAAGAACGCCGCACCACGACCGGAAAGTAGTCGCGGCATTAGTCCCCTCTCCCGCTGGGAGAGGGCTAGGGTGAGGGCTAATGGCGAGAGAACGGCGACATTTGTGGTGGTCCGTAGGTTATGCTTTAGCATAACAGTTCGGCTCGCAATGGTTCTTGTTATGCTGAAGCATAACCTACGACTTGTGCAACGAATCGCCACGAACATCCGGCGAAGTCTCTCCGACTGGCGGCGGCGGCTCTTTGCCAAGAAAACTCTCGGCAAGCGTGGCGAGGCGGCGGCCGCCCGATACCTGCGGCGCCGCGGCTATAAGATTCTCGCCCGTGGCGATCGTTTTGGACCAGGCGAATTGGACCTCGTGGCATTGGACGGGAAGACGATCGTCTTCGTCGAAGTGAAGACGCGGGAATCAGCGGTCGCCGGCCATCCTTCTGACGCGGTCGATGACGTCAAGCAGCGCCGGCTGACGCGATTGGCCGTTACATTTCTGAAGCGTTACGGACTGCTGGAATGTCCCGCCCGATTCGACGTCGTCGCGATCACGTGGCCGGCGAAGAAGTGGTTTCCCACGATCGAACACATCAAGAACGCTTTCGAGGCGGTCGGGAAGTGGGAGTTTTACTCGTAAAGAAGGTAATCGTAGAAAGGAAGTAAAGGGGTCGAAGAACTAAAGGGTGTGAGCGTCAGATTTGTGGTGGCGTCAGTTGGGGGGAGGATTCCAGAAGGAGTCCCAGCAGATGCGCTCGCTGAGGTATAGGGCACGGAGGTGGCAGACGGCATCCGAGCCTTCCTCGCCCCAACGCATCCCGCCTCCTTTGAGTCGGTTTCCCACCACTGTTTTGCAGGCCGACTCCACCGGGCCTGAACCTATCTGCCAACCGTTGCCGACATAGGTCGGATAGTCCATGTGGTGCTCGTGATTCTGGAAGTATTGCAGCGTCTTGCGATGCACTTCCCGAACCGCCGACGAGGCCGCTGCAAGTTCCATCTCTTCCAACCGCCGCCGCACCGTCTGGCCACCTTCGTGTTTCAAGCGATGACACATGTCGTCGAGCCACGTTTGTCGCGAGGCTTCGTCTTCACCATACAGCGCCTGCCCTAATTCCACCAGATACTCCTTGACATGGTAGAAATCGAGAATGCGCACTGCCTTGGGGAAAAATCGCTTGAAGAACGACTCCAAGCCCGCGCCGCCATCGCTCAGCGCGATCTGTTGATCGGCGCTGGCCCAACCCACCTCCAATGCCTCGCGGTGAAGTTGCCGTCCGAGGTCGTCGAGCTCGAAAAACCCCGATAAATAGCGTACTTGACGCGGTGGCGGACGCTTGGGATCGTGCTCGCTTTGCGGGTTGTAGACCATGCCCACGTAAGCCATTCGGCCCTCGGCGCGTATGCCGCCGGGACCTTGTTGACGCACACCCGTGGCGTCGAGACTGATGTAGGCACAGCGTTGTCCGCGCGAATCGCGTTGCCACTGCCATTCCCGCGTTGGACCAAGAGATTGTCCCGCGTCGAGTTGCTGGCGAACGCGCCGGCCAGCGGCTTCCGTGGTTCGCTCGACGGTGGATTCGCTTAGTCGCAGCCCTGCCATTTTCTGCAACACCCACTCGGCGCCGTGGGCGAAGCTGCCTAACATGCCAGCCATCGCCACGATCTCTTCTGATGCGGCAGTCAGCCTGATCGGCTTCAATTGCAGGGCGCGCTCCCACGGCTTGTGACCACATCGGCAATGCCGGCAGTGATAGTAGGCCGCGTCAACGCCGATCGGCCCCATCAAGCTCACGATGGCCCGCGTCCGCCAGCCGACGAAACGTGCGTCGCCGCCGCAATCGGGGCAGACAACGCTGCTGCCTTGGTACCCCCTTTTTTTCGGTCGTTGACCGTTGCTTCCAAAGCCTGCGCCCCCATCCGCAGCACCTTGTCCCGCAAAATGAACTCGGTCTCGCCAAACAACTGGTCGTCCCGCTTACCAACCATTAACTCGGCGATTTGCCAGATCTCTCGATCCATCGCTTTCGACAAAACATCATGTACACGTTGGACTTCGGCCAATTCCTCAGGCGTGCGATCCATAGCCTTCCCCTCCTGGTTCGGCGGAAAATAGGTAAACCTCCTTGCAAAAGCAACTTAATACCGAATTTCCCACCCACAATCAAGACGCTCAAACAACTAAAGGGGTCGGGAGTCTTTGATCTTGACAGGAGGGCGGGGAGATGATATTTTCTGGTCATGCCAAGACGATTGCATGTTTCTAGCGGCGGATATGCCTACCACGTGCTCAACCGAGCCGTGGGGCGGACTCGCATCTTCGCGAAGCAGCGTGATTTCGAGGCGTTCGAAGAGGTGATCGCGGAGGCCAAGGCCCGGCTGCCGATGCGGGTTCTGGCGTGGTGCGTGATGTCCAATCATTGGCATTTCGTGCTTTGGCCGCGCGGCGACGGCGACTTGTCGGAGTTCATGCGTTGGCTGACGGTCACGCACACGCAGCGCTGGCATGCGGCACATCGCACGGCAGGCACGGGCCCGCTGTATCAGGGCCGTTTCAAGTCGTTCCCGATCCAGGAAGACGACCACCTCTTGACGGTGCTGCGGTATGTCGAGCGAAACCCGTTGCGAGCGAATCTGGTCGAAACGGCCGATGCGTGGCGTTGGTCGAGCCTCTGGCATCGCGTCCGCGGCAACAAGGCGGGACTCTTGGACGACGGCCCGGTTTCGCTGCCGCGACGTTGGCGGCAGCATGTGCAGACACCGCAAACCGAAGCGGAGTTGGAGGCATTGCGGCGTTCCGTGGTGCGCGGATCCCCGTTTGGTGAAGCATCATGGCAGCAGCGGACCGCGAAGCGATTGGGCCTGCAATCCACGCTCCGTCCTCGCGGTCGTCCGTGGAAATCACCAACCAAAGACAAATAAAGACTCCCGACCCCTTTATTCTTACAAGCCGGATTGCTCCAGCACGTCGTTGACCGCGGCATCGACAGCGTGCCGCCATATCTCCAGCCGATCGTTGGCCGGTCTCTCGCCCAGCAGGCGCACGCACCGCTTGGCGTGCCGGCTCCAAACGTGGATCGCCTCATGCAGCACCACGAACGCCAAGTGTTTCAGGTCGCGGCCTTCGAGGAACGCGGGATCGAAGTACATCCGGCAATACTCATCCACGGCCATCGTGCCCAGCCCCGGACGTTCCACGGGGATGAGCGTCATCACCTGATGCGTCATGTAGGGCATCTTGCGGGCGGCCAGTATCCGCGCTTCGGCTAGTTTCTGGTTCATGATATGGAGTCTCGACACACGATTGACCGCTCACCCTGATGCGGGGTAGATTGGATTTGTCTTCTCCGTCAATAACACGGCGACACCATGACTGGGAGTGAACCGCAACCCGCCGCACCGCCACCCAAGCTCCGCTGGTATCAGTGGCGGTTGCGGTCGCTGTTCATCCTCACGCTCTTGGTGGCAATCGGGATGAGCTGGCTTACCGTGGAAATGCGGAACGAGCGGAAGCAGAAGGCGGCGGCTGAGGCAATCACGAAAGCGGGAGGAACGGTAAAGTCTGAGCCGACGTGGCTGGGGAAACTCTTGCGGGATGATTCATTAGCGAGAGTGACCTACGTGGAGCTTAGCGGGGAGTTAATCACCGACGACGTGCTGGTGCATCTCGAAGAGTTGAACCAACTCCAAACGCTGTGGCTCGCTCGAACCAAGGTTACGGACGCCGGGCTGAAACATCTCCAAGGGTTGAGTCAACTTCAAATCTTGTTCCTCTCAGGCACCAATGTCACCGACGCCGGGCTGGTGCATCTCGAAGGGTTGAGTCAACTCACAGTGCTGATGCTGGAAGACATAAGAATCACCGATGCGGGGTTGTTACATCTCCAAAGGCTGAACCAACTCCAAACGCTGTGGCTCACTCGAACCAAGGTTACGGACGCCGGACTGAAACATCTCCAAGGGTTGAGTCAACTTCAAATCTTGTTCCTCTCAGGCACCAAAGTCACCGACGCCGGGCTGGTGCATCTCGAAGGGCTGAGTCAACTCAAACTGCTGGGGCTGGAAGACACAAGAATCACCGATGCGGGGTTGTTACATCTCCAAAGGCTGAACCAACTCCCAATGCTGTGGCTCACTCGAACCAAGGTTACGGACGCCGGGCTGAAACATCTCCAAGGGTTGAGTCAACTCAAAACGTTGTGCCTCTCAGGCACCAAAGTCACTGACGCCGGGTTGGTGCATCTTGAAGACTTGACGCAACTCCAATCGCTCAACCTCAGCAACACCAAAATCACCGACGCCGGGCTGGTGCATCTTGCAGGCTTGACCCAACTCCAATCGCTCGACCTCAGCAACACCACATTCAGCGACGCCGGATTGGTGCATCTCCAAGGGCTGAGTCAACTTCAATCGCTACACCTTATCGGCACGGAAGTCACCGACGCCGGGCTGGTGCATCTTGAAGGCTTGACGCAACTCCAATCGCTCGAACTGTACTTCACCAAAGTCACCGGCACCACCGTGAAGAAGCTCCAGCAGGCATTACCGAACTGCAAGATTGTGCGTTAGGTTGCCATGATGTTCTTGTGGACCTGCAACACCGTGTTGCTGAAATCGGTCGGGGCCTTGATGAGCACCGAGGCATGGGGTACGGCGAAGTAGAGCGGGCCGGCTGCGGCAATCGCCGGCTCCAGCCAGCACTTCGCCACTTCGGGACGCATAAAGGGGTCGGGAGTCTTTGATTTGGGCGGAAAAGGGGTCTGGCGGAAAAGGGGTCAGAACCATTTTCCTCTTGCGGAACTCCGAGCGGAAAGGATGATAGGAACTGTTTTCGCAGAACAACGCGGGAAAGGCGATGCCCTTTCCACCCCTTCCGCGTTTCGGCATTCAGCGAAAATCGGCCGCAATGGCACAAGAAAAAGGGTTGAAAGGGGCCGTCGCACATGGTATACATACAACCAGTCACTGTCCGGCGATAGCCGGCAGGCCAACGGCATCGGTGTAGGAGCCTAGAAAAGCGAAGGAACTCGTCAGCCGCTTCCCCCGCAGACTTCAACCGATCAAACAAGGATATACGGCTGGCGAAAGGAGATTGCCCGCAGCGAACCACCTCGCGTCAGAGCCTCGACGCAGGCCAACAGACCCTCCACCGCCCTACCGTCTCGCGTAACACCGAACGAGCGAAGCATTTGCCTCTTCGCCGTCGGCAGCGCGGGCATTGTTCCCTCCACGCTGTACACGGACGGGGTAAATGGCTCGCAACCACGTGGAAGACCACCTGTCCCTGCGGGCGACAAGCTCTTTTGGCAGACGCAAGACCCCGCTGACCCAAAACACCGCGTCTGGTCCCCACACCTAAGAAGCGCAATCGTTTAACCCGGAGCCAACGGCGACGGAGTGGCTGTTTGCACCTGAACGGCCGTCGTTCCACCCGCGGCCCAGCGCGTTCGCGCTCCCGGTGTGCGCCGCACCCGAATTTCACCTTTTTTCATTGTTTCAAAAATGAAAGGGTATGGAAAAACCGAAAAAACTCCTCGAAGAAGGAATAAATCCCAATGCCGTCGGAAGCAGCCTCCCACAACGGAACGCCACAATCCGTTTGGGCCCAGGGACGTGCGGCAAAGACTCGGTCGCGTGAAAAGGTCGCGCCGAACGCCGGGTTGCAAGGCGTTTTCACCGATCAGGATGTGTTCGACCACATCTCACGAGAGCTGTGCTCGCCGCCAACGCGCCGATCGCTGTCTTCATCTCGCAGGGGTTTTGCAGTGAATCATTCGCGGCAGATCGTCGCCCTACGGATCTCGCGCCGCCCGCTATCTTCTGCGTTCCGTCGCTTTCGCCGGCCGCTTGTGCTGCCCTTGGATTGCGGCCTGGTAGTTGGGATTGTCGGCCCGGCCGGTCAACTCGTAGAGAAAGCGGCTGGGGATTGTCGGACGCGACTTGCCCCACTTGAAGCGATTCAGGGCCAGCGTGAGCGTCAAGCGGCGTTGCGCCCGGGTGACGCCGACGTAACAGAGCCGGCGCTCTTCATCGACCGCCGCGCCGGCCGGAAAGGGGGACAGGCACCGTTTGTGCGAAGCACCCTCCGGGCCGTTCCGGCAAACGGAGCCTGTCCCCTTTTCCGGCTCGGCGATGCTGCGGTGGTGCGGCAGCGTGCCTTCTTCCATGCCGACCATGTAAACTTCGCGGAATTCGAGGCCCTTGGCGGCGTGAAGGGTCATCAGGGCCACCGCATCGCGTTCGAGCTTTGCTTCCTTGTCCTGGCCGTATTCGTCGCCTGTCAGGGCAACTTCCTGCAAGAATCCGGCGGCCGTGGGGCGATGGCCCCGCTCCGACTCGCGGCGAGAATACTCGGCCGAGGCGTTGACGACCTCCTCGACCGAGGCCCAACGCGACTCTTGATCGGCGGTGTTCGGATAAAGCTTCGTCAACTCGTCTCTGTATTTGATCTCGCGGATAAGCGTGGTCAGTAATTCCACCAGCGGTTGCGATTTCATTTTTCGCTGGAACTGCTCGATCATCGCGAGAAAACGCCCGACGGCTTCGACGGCGGCCGAGGGAAGGCCCGCTAACGTGCCGACCTGCGGCAGAACTTCCCAGAGCGGCTTGCCGCCTCCGATTGCCGCTTCCATCAGCCGCTTGATCGTCGTTTGGCTGATTCCCCGAGGAGGCAGATTGATGATCCGCAACAGCGACACTTCGTCGGACGGATGGGCCAGCAGTTTCACGTAGGCCAATATGTCGCGAACCTCCTTGCGATCGTAGAACGACATGCCCCCCATCAACACATAGGGGATTTTCAGCCGCCGCAGCTCCATTTCGAACGCGCGGGGTTGCTCGTTCGTGCGGCAGAGGATGGCGAAATCCCTGGGGCGTCGTTTCTTCTCGATCATCCGAGCGGCGATGTCGCCAACGACGGTTCTTGCCTCCTCGGCCTCGTCTTCGAGTTGCAAAATCCGCGGCGGCTCGCCGCTGCACGTCGCCCGAAGCACCTTGCCGTGCCGCAGCTTGTTGAACGCGATCAGCCGGTTGCCCCACTCGACGATTTCGCGGGTCGAGCGGTAGTTCACTTCAAGCCGCACCACTTTAGCGTCGGGCCAATCGCTCTTGAATCGCAGGATATGGGCGACTTCGGCGCCGCGCCAGCCGTAGATCGATTGATCGTCGTCGCCCACGACGCACAGATTGCGGTGGCCGGCGGCCAGGGCCTTGACGATCCGATACTGGCTGCCGTTGGTGTCTTGATACTCGTCGACCAGCAGATGATCGAAGCGGTCGGCCTCGGCCTTTCGCGTTTTTGGGAAGCCGGCGAAAAGATCCTCGGTGCAAAGCAGCATGTCGTCGAAGTCGAGGGCGCCGGCGGCCTTCAGAGCGTTTTGGTAGCGGCGATAGCCGGCAGCCGCAAGATGCTCGCGGTCGGTCTGCGCCAGCGTGGCCGCCTGCTCCGGCCGGACCGACGCCGATTTCCAGCGGCCGATCAGGTAGATCAGATCGCCCGGCCGCAGCATCGCATCGGGCGCTCGGATCTCGCGGAGGACAGCTCGTGCGACGCCTTCCTGATCGCCGCGGTCGTAGATGGCGAAATTGGTCGGATAGCCGAGCAGCTTGATGTGGCGGTGGAGGATACGGACGCAGAGCGAGTGGAAGGTTGACATCTCCGGCCGCTGTTCGCGCCTCTTGCCCAGCATGGCGGCGGTGCGCTGCTGCATTTCGTTGGCCGCCTTGTTGGTGAAGGTGACGGCCAGGATTCGCTCGGGTCGAATGCGGTTGCGGATCAATTCGGCGATGCGGTAGGTGACGACCCGCGTCTTGCCGGTTCCCGCCCCGGCCAACACCAACAGCGGCCCGGCGAGCGTGTTGACGGCGTCGTACTGGGCGGGGTTCAAGTCCATTTATGGATCGTAAGCAAGAGGCGCCGTTGCGGAAAGGGGGGCTGTCTTGACAATGCCTTGTTATTGTGGCATGATGGCGTGATTCGGGGCTTGCCGGATACCGACGACGGGACGGCGACAAATCGTGCATGGCTGGCCTTCCACGGCACAACCTTCTGATTGAGCACCATTTGCGACCACCGTGGACCTATACCAGAAAGGCCGGATTCAACGCGGCAAAGAAGGTGCGATTCTGATGCAGCCGAAAATACCGTTTAACAAGCCGTTCATTGCCGGCAAAGAGCTATACTACATCGCCCAAGCCGTGGCCTTAGGCAATATCGCCGCCGACGGCTACTTCACCAAAGCGTGTTCCAAGCTGTTCGAGGAGCGATTTGGCATTCATTCCGTGCTGATGACGCCGTCCTGCACCGCGTCGCTGGAAATGGCCGCCATTCTCTGCGACTTGCAGCCGGGCGATGAGGTCATTGTGCCGTCGTTCACGTTCGTTTCGACGGTTAACGCTTTTGTGCGTCTGGGGGCGAAGCCGGTTTTTGTCGATATTCGGCCCGACACGATGAACATCGACGACACGTTGATCGAGCAGGCGATCACGCCGCAGACAAAAGCGATTTTTCCGGTGCATTACGCCGGCGTGGCCTGTCGGATGAGCCGGATCATGGCCATTGCCCAGCGGCACGGGCTTTTCGTCGTCGAAGACGCCGCGCAGGGCGTCAATGCGTTTTATGAAGACAAGGCGCTCGGCTCGATCGGCCACATGGGCACGTACAGTTTTCACGAGACGAAGAACTACATCTGCGGCGAAGGCGGCGCGCTGTGCATCAACGATCCGCGGTTCGTCGAGCGGGCCGAAATCATCCGCGACAAAGGCACCAACCGCAAGCAGTTCTTCCGCGGCCTGGTTGACAAATACACTTGGGTGGACATCGGCTCGTCGTATGTTCCCAGCGAGATTTCCTGTGCGTTTTTGTACGCCCAGCTTGAATTGCTGGAAGAAATCGCCGCCCGGCGTCGAGCCAGTTACGAGTTCTATCGGCGCGCGTTGAAGCCGTTGGAGGTGGAGGGATTGTTGCGATTGCCGCGGATACCGGAAGACTGCCGCAGCAATTACCACATGTTCTATATCGTCCTTCGCGACCGTCATGCCCGCGATGAACTGCTCGGCTATCTCAAGAGCCAGAACATCCACGCGGTATTTCATTACATCCCCTTGCACAGTTCGCCGATGGGGCAGAAGTTCGGCTATACGGAAAACGATTTGCCGGTCACGAACGACATCAGCGGCCGCCTGCTGCGATTGCCGCTCTATTATGACATTACCAAGGAAGAGCAGACTCGCGTAGTGGACGGCATTCGGGCTTTTCTTGGCGTCCCGCTCGTGGCGCAATCCACGGGCTAGCCGTCCGCTTTCAGTTTGAGAATGAGAGCCATGAACCAAATCGCCGACAGTGTTGTGAGCAATGGCAAAGCAATCATGGAATCGCCGGTGGATATTTCGGTCGTCGTGCCGGTCTATAATTCCGAAAAAACCGTCGGCCAGTTGGTAACGGAGCTTCAAAAGGAATTGGAGGGCAAATACAGCTACAACATCGTGCTGGTGAACGATGGAAGCAACGATTCCAGTCCTCGGATTTGTCGGGAACTTGCAGAGCGAGACCGCCACGTTCGGTTCATCTCGTTTTACAGGAATTTCGGGCAGTTGAGCGCGATTCTGGCCGGTTTGAGAGAAGCAGACGGCGAAATCATCGTCGTGATGGACGATGATTTGCAGAATCCTCCGGCGGAAATCCACAAGCTGATCGACGCCGTTCGTCAAGGTTACGATTTCGTCTTCGGCGCCCCGCGTCACGGCCGAAACACTCTCACTGGCGGAATGCGGCGAGTTGTCTGAATGCGAAGATGAACGAAGTGGTGTTTCAGAAACCGAAGGGACTTCGCGTTTCCAGCTACTATGCGATCCGGCGAGGCGTTGCTCGGGAAGTGACCAGATACGACGGGCCGTTCCCCTACATCTCCGGCTTCATTTTTCGCACCACGAGAAACGGCTGCAACATTCCCGTTCAACACAACGCCCGGCAGCATGGCCGGTCAGGATATGGACTTTTCAAGCTGCTGCGTCTTTCCCTGAACGGCCTGACAAATTTCTCCATTCTGCCGCTGAGACTTTCGATGTGGGTCGGGTTCGTGTCCAGTACCGTGGGAATTGCGTACTCATTGTACCTCGTTGCACGCCGTTTCATGCTGCCGCAAGAGATCACGCCAGGCTGGACCTCCATCGTCGGGATCGTGCTGATTTTTTCCGGCCTGCAATTGTTGGCTATCGGCGTGTTGGGCGAGTACCTGGGGCGAATCTTTTTGTTTACCAACAAAACCCCGCAATACGCGATTCGTGAGGAGTTCAACTGCAGACCACGGGAAAGCGAGCGGAAACAATGATTATCGTAACGGGAGCCACCGGTTTCGTCGGCAGATATCTGGTCGACCGTCTCGTCGCGAATCAAGAAGAGGTCGTCGCTTGCGGCAGGGCAACACAATACGCCGACTTCTTTCGTGACTTGGGCGTTCCGTTCATCCCTTTGGACGTTGCTTGTCCAGATCACTTTTCGCGGCTTCCGAGTACCGGTGTAACCGCGGTTGTCCATTTGGCCGGTCTCATTCCGGCCGCCGTGCAAGACGTCAAGACGGACCGTTTCATCAAGGTAAACACGCTCGGTACGTTCAACGCGCTCGAATACGCCCGCAGAAACAGTGTCCCCAAATTCCTATTCACGACGACGTTGTACGAATGCACGGAGCACACGACGTTGCCGATCAACGAAGCGATGGGACGCAACTACTCGCTAGTCGGCGATCATGCGGCTTACGTGATCTCCAAGATCGCCGCGGCCGAGTATGTTGAACATTATAGTCAGGAATACGGACTGCAAGGCATCGTGTTTCGCTTTACCGGTCTCCTCGGTCTCGGACGCCAGGAAGGGTATTACGCGGACGGCGTGTTTCATCCGAGCGCCTTCGAGGCGTTCTACGAGCGGGCGAAGGCGGGAAAACCGCTCGAAATTTGGGGCTCACACACGGCAAAGCGAGACGCACTATATGTCAAGGACGCCGTTCGGGCAATCTATATGGCGATTCAAAGCGATCAGGCTCGCGGACTGTACGTTATCGGGTCCGGCGATCCCAGAACGGTTGAAGACGAGGTCAAAACATTTGCGTCGGTGTTCGGCACGCCGGAGCGGCCCGTGCCGATCATTTATGTTTCCGACAAGGAAGACAAAAAGAAGAGCTATTACTTCGACATCGGCAAAGCAAGACGCGAGTTCGGTTGGGAACCGAAGTACACGTTCGCCGATGTTCTTCGCGATTACGACAAAGAAATTGCATCCGGCCGCTTCCGACAGCGTTTTGCGTCGTCAAACTAAGAGGTTCTAACAAAACTCCAGTACGCGGTTCCAGCAGATCATGGCACAACCGATGATTAGGAACGCATCGTGAATGTCCGGTCGTTTCTCGTAACGCACCCGCAGACGACGCCAGTTGAAGAGCCAATCGAAGCAGGCTTCAACGACGTAGCGGAATTTGCCCAGGCCGCTGCCGTGCTCGGTGTTGCGGTGAGCAACCAGCGGCTTGATTCTCCGCTTGCGCAGGGGTTTACGAATCTTGGCTTCCGCATCATAGGCTCGATCCGCGAGCAGTTCATCGGGACGCTTGCGCAGTGCGCCGCGAGGTTGCTTGATCGGTGGAACTGCGTCAACCAAAGGAATAGCCATCTCCGAATCGTGGCAATTCGCGCCGGTGTGGGTAATGGCCAGAGGCGTGCCGCTGCCGTCCACCATCAGATGACGCTTCGAGCCATTCTTGCCTCGATCCGTGGGATTTGGGCCCGTTTTTGCCCCCCAAAAACTGCTCGCACGGAGCAACTGTCGATCGCGGATGTTGACCAGTCGATTTGGCCTGCCAATCCCAATTCGTCCAAAAGTAGCTTCCATATCCGCTTCCAGACACCAGCCACGTGCCAGTCGCGGAGTCGTCGCCAGCACGTCATGCCGCATCCGCAGCCCAACTCCTGCGGAAGATATTCCCACGGACAACCCGTTTTCAATACGAAGAGAATCCCCGTGAGCGCCGCACGATCGGAAACTCGCGGTCGGCCTCCTTTCGGCTTGCCGCGTTCGCGCGGCAGCAAAGGCTTGATTCGCTCCCAAAGCGCATCGGGCAGCAGTGGCTTGGCCATAATATCCTCCCTGACATATCTGTTGGTTGACCAGGTTAGCCCGAGAGTTTAGCAACATTGGACAGATCAGGAAATACTGGTTTTGTTAGAACCTCTAAGAGTTGGTCCTTGTCATGACGATTCTCCTTACAATACTGTTTCGTTCGGCGGCGGCAGCCTGCGCTAAGGAAGCGGCTCTGACGAGCGTCGGGCACGGTCCTCTGGCCATGGTCGTCAACGTTTGGTTCCTTGCGGAAATCCTCGCCCTGTTCCTTCAGGCGATCACTTGGGCGTTCGTGCTTCGACGTCACGCCCTGAGCGTTGCCTACCCGTTCATCAGCCTGGTGTTCGCCGTCAATGTGGCAATTGCCTGGCTCGTGTTCGGCGAGACGATTCACTTCCAGCATATCCTGGGAATCGCCGTTATCCTGGTCGGCGTGGCGATCGTTTCCACATCGGCGCGAAAACCCGGCAATCGTGGAGACGCCCATGCACTCGCATGAAATTGCGTTGGCGGCTTCGATGGCCATTACGCCGTTTTCGCAGGTCTTGCTGCGGCTGGGCGCCAAAGACAGCAAGACCGCGATCGGCGCGGTGATGAACCTTAAGACCTTGCTGGGTTACGGCATGTTCGGAGTCGTCGTCGTACTGATCATTTACGCATTGCAGACCATTCCGCTGCGGACGGTTACGGCCTGGGATTCGCTGGCCTACGTGTTGACGCCGCTTGCCGCCCGCCTGCTGCTGAAAGACCCTTTGACGACGAGAATCTTCGCAGGCGCGGTGGTCATCGTACTGGGTATCCTCGTGTTCAATTGGTGATCGGAGCCGAAAACACCAAGGGACAATGAAAACGAAGCTCATTATTATCGGCGCCAGTTATCTTCAGGTGCCGCTGATTCTCAAAGCAAGGGAGATGGGAATCGAAACCCACGCGTTTGCGTGGGAGCAGGGCGCCGTCGGCCGCGAGTATTGCGATTACTTCTATCCCATTTCCATCGTGGAAAAGGAAGCGATTCTGGCGAAAGCCCGGGAAATTACTCCGCACGGTGTCGCCACCATTGCCTCGGATCTCGCCGCCGTGACGGTCAACTACGTCGCCGACGGCTTGCGGCTGACGGGCAATCCGCTCGATGTCACGGCCCGCACGACCAACAAGCATTTGATGCGTCAGTCACTTTTGGCGGGCGGTTTGCCCTGTCCTCAATTCATGTTTGTGACGACGCCGGCGGACGCCGCCCGCTGTAGCTTTGCCACTCCCGTCATCGTCAAGCCGACCGACCGATCGGGCAGCCGCGGCGTCACCAAGGTGTCGAAGCCGTCCGACATCCCGGCGGCGGTCGAGCGGGCGCTCGGCGAGTCGTTGGCCAAACAGGCTCTGATCGAAGAGTTCGTCGAAGGCCGCGAAATCAGCGTCGAATCGATTACTTGGAACGGCGTCCATCACATCCTCGCCGTCACGGATAAGGTGACCACCGGCGCCCCTTATTTCGTCGAAACGGAGCAGCATCAGCCGTCGACGCTGCCGGCAAGCGTCAGAGAACACGTCGGCGACATCGTACAGCGAGCGTTGACGTGTTTGGGCGTTCGCGTGGGTGCTTCGCACAGCGAACTGCTAATCACCGCCGACGACCGGCCGTACGTCGTCGAAATCGGTGCCCGGATGGGCGGCGACTGCATCGGGTCGCATCTGGTCGAATTGTTGACGGGCTACGACTTCCTCCGCGGCGTAATCGAAGCCGCGTTAGGCCGCTTTCAGCCGGTTGTGCAAACGCGAAATCGATGTGCCGGCATTTACTACCTGACGGCGACGCCCGGCATCGTAACACAAGTCACCGACCATACGAAGGATTATCCCGCAATCGTCGAAAAGGACGTTTTTGTAAAGGAAGGCGACACGGTTCACGAGATCCGAGAGAGCGGCGAACGGCTCGGCTACTTCATTTACGCCTTGGCATCAAAGTTCAAACCGAAGCACCCGCCAATTATGGTTGTTACGGAACCGCCGACGAATCGCGCGGCATCGTAGCTTGACTTTCGCTAAACGCAAAAGACAATGAAGGGTCGCATACCATGTCCAGCTCACCGAAAAGGAACGCGATTTATTGGGGCGCGTTTATCCTCTGTCTCGGCTATTATTTCGGTGTGGGGGGCTTTCCCATCAGCCATTTCAAAGGTGATGGAACGAGCATGGCCATCGGATCGTTGCAGATTATGCAGCACGGTTGGGATGGCCCAAGGATCGACTATGGACGCGAAACCAGGCCAGGCGTTTTTTACGCACTGATTGGCCTTCAAACGCTGACCGGCGCAAACCCCTACCTGCTGTTCAGTCTGCTGACCTTGGCGGCAGGAGTGGCCTTCGTCGTGTTTACGGCACTGTTCGCCGCCCGCTTCATTCACGTTCCGGCGCCCTGTGCGGAATTGCAGTTCTCCTGCTCTTTCCCGATTCTTCCACGTGGGGGTGCTATCCGAACGGCACCGCGCTGGCCGGAGGCTTGGGCATGATCGCCTTGTACCTGCTTGCGCGAACGGAGCGGCCGCGTGCGACGACGTTGCTGCTTACCGGCGTGCTGGGCGGCTTTTCGGTGTTGGCCCGCGTCGATGCCGTTCTGCTCGGTCTGGTGAGCGTGCCCCTTCTTTACACGTCCGATCGCCGCGAGATGCTGAAAAGGTTGGCCACGTTTGCAGCCCCTGCAATCCCTGTCGTTTTGGGCGGGATTTACGCCTCGGGAACCACCGTCACAACGATATTGCGCACCACGCAGAACGTCCTTTCGATTACCCCTGCCGCCGAAGCTTCCAGGAGCTTCGTTATGAAGTTGGCGACCAGCGAGCAATTTACCGCCTGTGTCGCGTTCTTCCCGTTGTTGACGGTGTTCTTGATCGTTCTCGGCGTTATCCGGCTGTTTCGGAAACGTCAATGGAAGGTGCTTTTTGTCGTCGGCGCCGGGCTGCTCCCTATTCTTGCGGTTTACCGTATTCACATTTACGGCAGCCCATTGTACTACACGGTGCCTCTGTTCGCTCTCCTTTGCCTCTCGGCCATTGAGTGGATTCCCGCCATGAGCCGCGGAGCCAAACTTTGGGTGGGCGGGGTCGCCGCATTGCTGTTTGTCGTTCAGTATCCGATTGGCGTCAGCGTCGCGTTGCGAGCGAAACCTTACTTTCCGTGCGCAAAACCTACGCTGGTTTCCCTGGGGGAAAAAGACTTCTCTCACGGCCCTATCAGCAAGATCATGGTAGGAATTGGGGCGGGGGGCACGGTCGCCAACAGTGAGGCGCTGCGATTTTCCAATGGGCTGCTTTTCCATCCGATAGCACTGCACCTCGTCAAGCAAGAAAGCCTTGAAGCATCCAAGGTGCTTAAGGAGTATCTTCGCGCACACCAGGACGATCAACCGCCTCTGCTGATTTACACCTCTTCATGGACTGGACGCAACGCGGTGAACCTGGCAATTCAAGAGTTGGGTTACTCGTGTGACGAAGTCGTTGGATTGAAGACCCCATTCGTTCGATTCGTTTGGAAATGCAAGGGCCGCGTCATCACTCATGTCACGGGAGAGGAAATCTGTTGTCCCTGGGACCATCCCGAAGCGTTTGCCTTTGAGCAGCCCCGCGACCGCATACTCTATGTGACCACCGGGGGAACTGAGAGATCCAGTGTGAAAAAAAGCGGCCATCTGGTCAAGGCAATTACCAACCAAGAAATCTTATGGACGTCGACCACAAGTCTGCTCGCTGTGGACATGCGGCCCCGATGACGGTTCGCTTTTCGGCCGGTGGATTGGCGCCAATAGAGCAGTTCCACGGTAGGTCTAGCGCATTCTGGGCGAACTCGGTAAATTGGGTTCATCTCACTCAAGGAGGTGACCCTGATGAAACCGTACGATGCGGAGTTTCGCGGCGAAGTGCTCGCCGCGTGCGATACGAACGAAGAGCGGCGCGTGATCGCGCTGCGTTTCAAAGTTTCAGAATCTTGGGTACGGCGCATCCAGCAACAACGTCGCGAGACCGGCCAAGTGGCGCCAAAGAAGGCGGCTCCGCGTCAGCCCGCGTGGCATGCTTGGGCAGACTGGCTCGTCGCCAAGATCGCGGCTCGGCCCGACATCTATCTGCGCGAACTGCAAGCCGATTTGAAGCGGGAGCGCGGCGAAGAGGTTTGCCTGGGAACGCTTTGCGCCGCATGCCAAGCGCTCAAGCAGTCGCGAAAAAAAAGACGCTGATTGCCAGCGAACAGGATCGCCCCGATGTGGTTGAGCAGCGCACGGCATGGCGCGCTTCGCAGGAGTCGATCGATCCCGCCAAAGTCGTTTTCATCGATGAAACGTGGGCTAAATCCAACATGACCCGCACCTACGGCCGCTCGGAACTCGGCACGCGTTTGCTGGAAAAAACTCCTTGCGGACGTTGGCAGACGACGACTTTTTTGGGCGCATTGCGGGCCGAGGGATTCATCGCTCCGCTTACCGTGGAAGGCGGCATCAACGGCGAACTGTTCCGCGCCTGGGTCGAGCAACATCTGGCACCGGCCTTGAAACCTGGCGACATCGTGGTGATGGACAATCTCTCCAGCCACAAGGTGGCTGGAGTTCGCAAAGCCATCGAAGCGGCCGGTGCCGAGCTGCGCTACCTGCCCCCGTACTCGCCGGACCTGAACCCCATCGAGTTGGCGTTTTCCAAGTTCAAAAAGTTGCTCCGTGACGGAGCCGAACGAACCGTCGATAAGCTATGGAAACTCTGCGGCAGCATCCTCGACCAATTCACGGAATCCGAGTGCCGAAACTATTTTCAACACTGCGGATACCGCTACACCTAAAATGAAACCGCTCTAGTACCCCCGCTGTCTGAATCGAATCGCAACCGCATGGAATTCCGGGGGATCCCGAGTCTGGCGGCACATTAAAGGGCAGGGCCGATCAGTTTTCCGACCGAAGTAGCACGGGCATCTTGCCCGTGGCCGAAAAACACGGGCAAGATGCCCGTGCCGCGGCAAATCTTCTTACCCAACTTGAAAAACTGCTCGGCCCTGCCGGCAGAGGGCAGTTGCTTGCATTTTGGGAGGACTTTAATCATACTGAACGCTCCGGTAAAGGTCGCGTAGTCGGCAGATACCCCCTAGACTAGCACCCCTCTGAAGCGTGGAACTGCAATGAGATTTCGCAAGTTTTCCGGCCGTCTTTCCGTAGCCTTGGCCATTTTCGGCGCGGCGCTTCTTCTTTCGCCGGTCCTCGTCGGCCCCTCGCTGGCGGCACCAAGCTCTGCCGCGATCCAAGAGCCGAAGGATTTGGCTGGATTCCAGGCCCTGCAAACGCAAATTCAGGCGGTGGTGCATAAGGTGCTGCCCGCGGTGGTGGGCATTCAGATCGGCGGCAGCGCCGGCAGCGGAGTGATCGTCAGCGAGGACGGGATCGTGATGACGGCTGGCCACGTCGTCGGCAAGCCGGGCCAGAAGGTCACCTTCTATCTTGCCGACGGGAGATCGGTCAAAGGCATTACGCTCGGTCTTTCAGCCACGGCTGACGCCGGATTGATGAAAATTACCCAGCCGGGCAAGTGGCCCTTCGTCCCGCTGGGAGACTCCGCTTCGCTAAAGCCGGGCATGTGGTGCCTGGCCATCGGCCACCCGCTGGGCTATCACCCGGGACGCCCGCCGGTAGTTCGCGTCGGCCGCGTCCTCCAGAAAAGCGAGAGCATGATCCAGACCGACTGCCCGCTGGTCGGGGGCGACTCGGGCGGCCCGCTGCTGGACCTTGAAGGCAAGGTAATCGGGATCAACAGCCGCATCATCGAATCCCACCGACGTGAACCTGCACGTGCCGGTGAATATCTTCCGCGAGATGTGGGATCAGATGCTCAAGAGCGAGTCGGTGCAGCCGCTGCTGCCCGGCCGCAACGGGCCCGACGTAAAAACGCCCTTCCGGCAGGTCGTGCAGGCGGCGAACCAGTGCGTGGTTCGCATCAAGTGCGACGCGCAAGACGCCGCCTTG
Organism: uncultured Planctomycetia bacterium; assembly: GCA_963719005.1. Taxonomy (GTDB): domain Bacteria; phylum Planctomycetota; class Planctomycetia; order Pirellulales; family Thermoguttaceae. The sequence continues at coordinate 134,751 of CAVRAR010000001.1, read as the reverse complement.
GGAACGATCGTCGGCCCCGACGGGTGGATTCTGACCAAGGCGAGCGAACTGCACGGCAAAGTCACCTGCCGGCTCCGCGACGGACGCGAGTTGGAAGCCCGCATCGTCGGCGTCCATCCCGGCTTGGATCTGGCCATGTTGAAGATCGACGCCGTCAACCTGCCGATCATTCCGTGGAATCCATTGCAGCCGACCGTTGGGCAGTGGCTGGTCACGGCCGGAATGGAGGACGACCCGCTGGCGGTGGGCATCGTCAGCGTTCCGCGGCGATCCATCCCGCCTATCGGCGGAGTCATCGGCATCCGACTTGCCGAGAGAGACGACCTGGCGCGTATCGAAGAAGTCCTCCCGAACAGTCCGGCGGCGGCGGCGGGCCTGAAGCCGAAGGACGTCATCACGCACATCAATGGCCAAAGCGCGCCGAACGTCATGGAGATGCGCAACCTGATGCGCCGGCACAAGGCCGGCGAAACCATTCACATCACCGTCAAACGCGGCCAGCAAACGCTCGAATTCGCCATCAAAATGATCAACTTCTCCTCGCCGGGGCTCGATCGGCAGACGCAGATGAATGCCATGGGAGTGGGCGTGAGCCGGCGGTCCGACAATTTCCCCGCAGTCCTTCAACACGATACCGTGGTGCGGCCCATCGACTGCGGCGGGCCAGTGGTCGACCTGAGCGGCAAGATCGTGGGTGTGAACATTTCCCACGCCGGCAGAACGGAGACGTACTGCCTTCCGACCGACGTCGTGCTGGCGTCAATGTACGAGTTGATGTCGGGCAGGCTCTCGCCCTCGATCCTCGAAGCCGCCAGAAAGGTAGCCGCCGAGAAGGAAGCCGCCGAGGAGAAGGCTGCCGCCGACAAAGCCGCCGCCGACAAAGCCGCCGCCGAGAAGAAGGCTGCTGAAGAAAAGGCTGCTAAGGAAAAGAAGGCCGCGGAGGAAAAGGCGGCTGCTGAAAAAAAGGCGGCCGAAGCGAAGGCGGCTGCGGAAAAAGTCGCCGCTGAAAAGAAGGCTGCCGAAGAAAAAGTTGCCAAGGAGAAGAAGGCCGCGGAAGAGAAGGCCGCTATGGACAAGAAGGCCGCGGAGGAGAAGGCTGCCAAAGAGAAAAAGGCTGCTGCCGAGAAGAAGGCTGCGGAAGAAAAGGCTGCCAAGGAGAAGAAGGCGGCGGAAGAAAAGGCCGCCGCTGAAAAGAAGGCCGCCGACAAAAAGGCTGCCAAAGAGAAGAAGGAAACCGAGAAGAAGTCTGAGAAGAAGCCGCAAGGGCACAAATAGCCGGCTGTGATTTCCGGACCGAGACGCGCGCTCCAATGAACTTCACGACGGCGGCAATTCGTACATGCCGGTGCCCGCCCGGCGGAGTTTGCCCTGTCTGGCCAATTCCTCCCAGACGGCGTCGGGATACTGGTCGGGCGGCGTGATGGCCACGATTCCCGATGCCCGGCCGCTGCTCATTGGCCCGACGCCGATCCGCGATTGATCGTCCAAACAGGTCAGTTTCAATCGCTTCTTGAACGCCTTCAGGGCGGCTTTGAGTTCCTGTGGACTTGGCGCCGGCGGCGGCAATGCGTCGGAGTTGCTCATGGAATAATCTCCTGTTGAGGTTCTCGAGTAGGTTATGTTTTAGCATAACGAATTGGGGACGCAACGGATGTTATGCTGAAGCATAACCTACTTGTTGCCTCTGTTGGCGATGCCTGCGAGACCACAGGCGGCTTATCGGGCTCGTCATTCATCATTCATCATTCATAATTCATCCCTCTCCCCCATCCACTCCGGCACGGGCTGAACCTTCCCGTCGCGATCGACCACCGCCAGCGTCACGTGGCCGACGGCCAGACATTCCTCATCCCGAAACAGTTCGTAGCGGTGTTCGATCTTTGCCTGAGTGACTCGAGCGATCGTGGTGCGAAGCCGCAGGAGGTCGTCGTAATGGGCGGGCCGGCGGAAACGGCATTCGGCCTTCACCACGACCACCAACATGCCGTCCTCTTCCATCTTGCGATAGTTCCCGCCAGAGGCCCGGAGAAGCTCAGTCCGGCCGATTTCAAAGTAGGTAAAGTACGTGGCATGGTGCAGCAGGCCCATCGGGTCGGTTTCCTGGTATCGCACCCGAAGTTCAATTTCGTGTTTTTGCAGCATGGGCGGTCTTTCTGAGGAACGGACGACGGGGGGAGGGGACGGAGGCGGTTGTCGGTGAGAGCTTGCGAACCGCGAAAGAGCCTCCCCGACAACCTCTTCCGTCCCCCTCCGCCTTTCCCCTTTCCGAGACTGATTTCATTTCTTGGCGGGTGACTGTTCAAGCACCCCTGCCGGGCGTATAGTGACGTAATTCAGTGGCGGGAAGGTCTTTTCCTTCGAGGTGTATCATGAGTATCGACGAATCGGCGGGCGTCGGCTATGCCACCATGCGAGGCAGAAACTACCCTGCAATCCGGCAGTTTACGATTTTCTTGGAGAATCGGGTAGGGAAGCTGCTGGAAGTGATCCGCCGATTCGAGGGGAGCCGGGTGCGGATCGTCGCCCTGTCGATCTCCGACACCGCCGAATCCGCGCTGGTCCGGCTCTTGGTGAGCCACCCCGAGCAGGGACGCGAGATATTGGAGCGGGCCGGGCTGGCCATCATCGAGAGCGATTTGATCGGCGTGGAGATCCCCAGGGGCCCCCAGGCGCTGCTGGAAATCTGCACCGCCCTGCTGCAAGCGGAGATCAACATCGTCCAAGCGTATCCGCTGCTAGTGCGGCCACGCGATCACGCCGCTGTGGCTCTGATGGTCGATAACATCGAGATCGCCCAAGAAACGCTCGCCGCCAAGGGCTTTGCCATGATTACCGAAGCCGACTTGCAGGAGGATGAGTAGTGGAAGACTGGTAGGTTATGCTTCAGCATAACGCGGCATAGCCGTAACCAGCAGACGTTGAGGGTGCACTTTTCCTAAGCCCGGCGTTTACGCCTGTGGGACGAGGGCCCAAACTTCTTCGCTACTTGCTTCCAACAAAGTGATTGCTACAGAGTTTCCCAAATTGCCCAACGGGTTGGACGAATATTTACGGGAGACGATTCGCAACGCTTTTCTCGACCGAGGATTCAAAAAATGAAACTGAAATACTACCACGACACCGACTCCCTCTACATCGATTTGATTTCCACTCCCAGCGCCGAGAGCAGGGAGATCTCGGCAGGGGTTGTCCTGGATTACGACGCGGACGGCAATCTCGTCGGCGTTGACATCGACAATGCCAGTAGAAAGATCGACCTAAAGGAAGTCATTCTCAGCAAGATTCCAGCCGAAGTCGAAGCCCTGACGGCCTGAAAACCCCCGTCACACTCGCGCGGGCTCTCATGCCGGCACGATCAACCGTCGCTCGACCATGCGGAACACGTCGCGGGCCACGTCGCCTTTGCCGCCCGAGAACCTCCCCAGCACCCGGCCGTCGCGGTCGAGAAGTTCGACGTTGGTATCCACCGCATTGACGGCTTCTGGGCCGTTGACGACGATCAGATCGCAGTTCTTGCGTTGCAGCTTTTGCAGGGCCCGGCTTCGCGCATCTTCGCTTTCCAGAGCGAAAGCGACTATCCACCGCCCACCTTTATCGGGCGATAACGCCGCTAGGATGTCCGGCGTTTCCACCAATTCCAAGCGGAGCGGCTCGCCGGTCTTGTGAAGCTTCTGTGCGGCGACGTTTGCGGGGCGGTAGTCGCACGGCGCGGCGGCGGCAATCAGACCGTCGCAGAGGGGGAAGACCTTCCGGCAGGCGGCCAGCATCTCCTCGGTCGACACGACCGAAATCACTTCGGCGGCGCTCGGGTATTCAACAGAAACCGGCCCGCTGACGATCGTCACCCGATGCCCCGCCTCGATGGCCGCCGCCGCCAGCGCAGCCCCCATCCGCCCGCTCGATGCGTTGCTAAGATACCGCACCGCATCGAGGTACTGCCGCGTCGGGCCGGAGGTAATGAGGATGTGGGCCATGTAGTCTGGTCCCCTCTCCCCTTGGGAGAGGGTTAGGGTGAGGGCTGATCGGTTCAGTGGTTCGCGTACATGTGTCCGGTCCCCTCTCCCTTTGGGAGAGGGTTAGGGTGAGGGCCGTTGTCCTCGCAGACTCACGTTGGCGGTGTGGCGGATCGAGTGGCACCACGTTGTCCTGGATCCCCAATAAACCGGCGAACCAAGACATGCGTGATAACGGTCTGGCCGCCCGAAGTTGACACGGTGTCGTCCCAGGTGTTCGCGATTATCGTCTTCACCTCACTCCCATAGAAACACTTCGTGTATTGGTCATAATCGACCGAGTGTGTGCCTTCAATATGCCTCTTCAATGCCCCGCCTTTTCCACAGTTGAGGCCGCAAATATTGCACATGGCGCCCTTTCCCTTTCGCACCGCACCCTTCTTTCGTCGTGGCATCTCAGAACACCCTTTCTCCACTGATGTGTGGACCTTGGTTAATGGATTGTTGATTCCGGTGGCGCAACAGAACAGCCCTCACCCTAGCCCTCTCCCAAGGGGAGAGGGGACCAGACACACGCTCAATCCCACGGGACGCCGCATAATCGTGCGATTTCGCGCGTAACAGCGTCGAGATCGCGCATCACATCCTCATTTGTTACGCGAAGAAGTCCAAGCCCCTGCGATTCGAGGTGTTTCGACTTGGCCGCGTCCTGAGCCATCTTGTCGTCATGACTCATGCCGTCAACTTCTACCACTAGCTTGGCGCTATGACAGAAAAAGTCAACTACATAAGGGCCGATAGGATGCTGACGGCGAAACTTCATTCCGCCGATTTGTCCGTTGCGCAACGCGAGCCACAGGAGGTCTTCGGGCGGAGTTTCGTTGCGGCGCAACTGACGCGCCCGATCGATCATGTGCTTCGAGGCATACTGATGATCGGGCATGGCGACATCTCTCGCGGAACGGCCCTCACGCTAGCCCTCTCCCACGGGGAGAGGGGACTGAACACGCGCGGCCCTCACCCTAGCCCTCTCCCGGAGGGAGAGGGGACCAGACATCACTTCTTCACTTCAAACTCCGCGTCGATGGCGTCATCGTCGCCGCCGGAAGTCGCGCCGGTCGGTTGGCCGCTCGGCTGCGGGCCACCGTTGCCTGCTGCGGGCCCGCTGGCTTGGGCTCCGGCCTTTTCGTAGAGCGTCTTGCTCAGGGCGTGCGACGCCTGCTCCAAATCGTGCACGGCCGACTTGATCCGATCGAGGTCGTCGGTCTTGGCGGCCTCGCGGGTCTTCTCGATCGCCTTGCTCACCGCTTCCTTGTCGGCGGGATTCAGCTTGGCGTCGTGCTCCTTCAGCAGCTTTTCGAGCTGCCAGCACATCGAGTCGGCCTGGTTGCGCTGCTCGGCCAAGGCGCGCTTGCGCTTGTCCTCGTCGGCGTGGGCGTCGGCGTCGTGCCGCATCTTCTCGATCTCGTCGTCCGAGATTCCGCTCGATTGCTCGATGCGGACCGTCTGCTCCTTGCCCGTGCCGAGATCCTTGGCCGACACGTTGAGGATGCCGTTGGCGTCGATGTCGAACTTGACCTCGATCTGCGGCACGCCGCGCGCGCCGGCGGAAGGCCTTCGAGGTTGAAACTGCCCAGCAGCCGGTTGTCGGCGGCCATCTGGCGTTCGCCCTGATAGACCTTCACCGTGACGGCCATTTGGTTGTCGTCGGCGGTGCTGAATATCTGTTTCCGCTCGGTGGGAATCGTCGTGTTCTTATCGACGAGCTTGGTCATGATGCCGCCCAGGGTTTCGATGCCCAGCGAAAGCGGCGTCACGTCCAGCAGGAGGATGTCCTTCACGTCGCCAGCCAACACGCCGCCCTGAATCGCGGCGCCGACGGCCACAACCTCGTCGGGATTCACCCCCTTGTGCGGCTCCTTGCCGTCGAACATCTCCTTGACGATCTGCTGCACCTTCGGCACGCGGGTCGAACCGCCGACCAGCACGACTTCGTCGATGTCCTTCGGCGCGAAGTGCGAGTCCTTCATCGCTTGCTGCACCGGCCCGCGGCATCGCTCGATCAGGTGATCGATCAGTTGTTCGAGCTTCGCCCGGGTGATGGTCATCTGCAAGTGCTTCGGCCCGCTGGCATCGGCGGTGATGAACGGCAGGTTCAGATCGGTCGATTGCGCCGAGCTAAGCTCCTTCTTCGCCTTTTCGCAGGCTTCCTGGAGCCGTTGCAGCGCCATGGTGTCCTTGCGCAGGTCGATTCCGTATTGCTTCTTGAACTCGTCGGCGACGTAGTTGATGAGGCATTGATCGAAGTCGTCGCCGCCCAGGTGGGTGTCGCCGTTGGTGCTGATGACGCGGAAAACGCCTTCGGCCACTTCGAGCACCGACACGTCGAACGTGCCGCCGCCGAGGTCGAACACCACGATCTTCTCGTTCTTCTTCTTGTCCAATCCGTAGGCCAGCGAGGCGGCGGTCGGCTCGTTGATGATTCGCGCGACCTCGAGCCCGGCGATCTGGCCGGCGTCCTTCGTGGCCTGCCGCTGGGCGTCGTTGAAATAGGCCGGAACCGTAATCACGGCCTTGTTGACCTTGTGGCCCAAGTAGGCCTCGGCGGCTTCTTTCAGCTTGCGAAGCGTGAAGGCCGAGATCTCGGGCGGGGTGAAGTCGTGGTCGTTCACGTGGACCTTGACGTAATCTTCCGGCCCGCCGACGACCTTGTAGGGCACGATCTTCTCTTCCGAAGCCACTTCGTTGTGACGCCGGCCCATGAAACGCTTGATCGAATAGACGGTGCGGGTGGGGTTGGTCACGGCTTGCCGCCGCGCGGGCTCGCCGACGACGGTTTCGCCCTTGTCGGTGAACGCGACGACGCTAGGTGTCAAGCGATTCCCCTCGGCATTGGGGATGACCTTCACCTCCTTGCCCTCCATCACGGCCACAACCGAGTTTGTCGTTCCGAGGTCGATTCCGATGATTTTTTCGCCAGTAGCCATTAATAAGCTCCTTTTCTCGAATTAGCCGAGGGTTTTGGCATCCTCCACAAAGATAACTCTGAAAAGCAAAGGGCGTGCCGAGCGTCGGACACCGCCGGCTCAGTGTACGCAACTTATTGTGTAGCAATAGATTGCGGCGTAGATCATCGAGAAGCGTTCCGGCGAAATCGTCGCGGGGCCCGCCGCGACTGCCATTTTGGCATGATTGCCGGACGCCGTCGGTCCGCGCCCGTAGGTTATGCTTCAGCATAACGTCAACATCGTGGCAACAAAGGACCACGCTCCGGCGACAGATTGACACGGAACGTCCCCCCGGATAGAAGAGGTGTTGGAGCAACCATGGGCAAGGCGAAACCAAGAGCGGCTGACTCGGCGGGCACGCGGCGGAAGTCCGCGGCTCGGCCGTCAGAAGCTCTCCTCTCCAAGATCGCCCAACTCGATGAAAACCTGATCCAACTCGCTCAAGAGCGCGCCCGGCTCGTGGCCGAGGCGGCCAGACAGAATCCCGCGCAGGCCGAGGCCCTCTGTACGCCCACGCTCGACGCCAAATCGCACGAGCGGCTGGCCTCGGCGGCCGGCGAAAACTCGTTGCCGCAGACTTGCATCCAGGCATTGCTCCGCGAAGTCGCCAGCGGGTGCCGGCGGCTGATCCGCGAGCCGCGAATCGCTTTCTTGGGCCCGCTCTACAGCTTCAGCCACTTGGCCGCCATCCATCGTTTCGGCCAGAGCGTCCAGCTCGTGCCGGTCGGCAGCATTGCCGCCGTGTTCGAGGAAGTCCATCGAAAACAGTCGGATTTCGGGCTGGCCCCCATCGAAAATTCGACCGATGGCCGCGTCGCCGACACGCTCGACATGTTCACGCGGATGCGGGTGAGGATTTGCGGCGAAGTGGAACTGCGAATCCATCATTCGCTGTTGGGCAAGTGCCAGCGGACCGACGTCCGCGAGGTTTACAGCAAGCCGCAGGCCCTCTCGCAGTGCCGCAATTGGTTGGCGAAGCATCTCCCCTCGGCCCGGACGATCGAAGTCACGAGCACCTCGACCGCCGCGCAATTGGCCTCCGAGAAACCCGGCGCCGCGGCCATCGCCAGTCTGCAAGCCGGCGTCCGTTACGGGCTCGACGTGCTGGCTGAAAACATCGAGGACAACCCCTTCAACACCACGCGATTCGCCGTGATCGGCGATCACCCTTCGCCCAGAACGGGCAACGACCGTACCGCGGTGCTGTTTCAGATGGAGCATCGGCCGGGCACTTTGGCTGATGCCATGATGATTTTCAAGCGGAACGAGCTGAATTTGACCTGGATCGAGTCGTTCCCGCTGCCGGGCCCAGATCGCGGCTATCTGTTTTTCGTCGAGATGGAAGCCCACGAAACCGACGCCCGGGTGCGCCGCGCGATGGCTGCATTGGGAAAGAAAGCCCTGCGACTGGAAATACTCGGGTCGTTTCCCGCCACGGCTCCAGTTGATTAAAAGAAGCGGCAGGTCATGTTGGTACGAAGGTGTTAAACCGTGGCAGACGGTGAATTGGTTGTCACATCGACATCGTCAGATTCCGTCGTCACGGACTATGGAAGAGTCGATGTCGAGAAGGCTGCCCGCCTGTTCGACAGCCACGGTTGGCAGAAGGAACTCGAACGACGCGGCGAAGCGGCCCCCAATATGATTTTCGTTGGGAATTCGGCGCGTCTCGTCGTGAGGGCTTGGCCTACCGACGTCTTCGACATTGCCGCACGCCTGCCATGCGAGGAAAGGCTCTTTGGTATTTTTCAGCGAGATAAGTTCTATACGTTCACGTGCGTTCCGTTCGCCAAAGCCGCGGAAATAGTCGGTGTATTCGCCACCGAGCCATTGGAAGCCAAGCACTCCTTCTTTGCGACTGCAGCGCGTGACCGGAGCGGATTGCTTGATTATGCCGTCGGTCTGGGGCTCCTGACCGTGGAGGGAGACAAGGAGCTGTTCTCCCCGTTTGTGTTCGCCAAGGATGTAAAAGGCGAGATTAGCTGCACGACGTTTGTTTCCGGTTCCATGAAAGAGGCAATCGAACTCGCGGAGGGGAATGTCTACCGAAGACGTAGGTCGCTTCATGCTTATGCCATCGTTTTCGAGGGTTGCCTTACCTCTGGCAAACACGGCATTTTTGCCGAGGCCGGTGTATCTGCCGATGCGGATGCACTCTTCGCGTTCCAAGGAGTGACCAACACAACAGAGCCGCAACTCGTCGGCAATCTTGAGATGTTAGAGCAGTTCCACGGTAGGTCTAGCGCATTCTGGGCGAACTCGGTAAATTGGGTTCATCTCACTCAAGGAGGTGACCCTGATGAAACCGTACGATGCGGAGTTTCGCGGCGAAGTGCTCGCCGCGTGCGATACGAACGAAGAGCGGCGCGTGATCGCGCTGCGTTTCAAAGTTTCAGAATCTTGGGTGCGGCGCATCCAGCAACAACGTCGCGAGACCGGCCAAGTGGCGCCAAAGAAGGCGGCTCCGCGTCAGCCCGCGTGGCATGCTTGGGCAGACTGGCTCGTCGCCAAGATCGCGGCTCGGCCCGACATCTATCTGCGCGAACTGCAAGCCGATTTGAAGCGGGAGCGCGGCGAAGAGGTTTGCCTGGGAACGCTTTGCGCCGCATGCCAAGCGCTCAAGCAGTCGCGAAAAAAAAGACGCTGATTGCCAGCGAACAGGATCGCCCCGATGTGGTTGAGCAGCGCGCGGCATGGCACGCTTCGCAGGAGTCGATCGATCCCGCCAAAGTCGTTTTCATCGATGAAACGTGGGCTAAATCCAACATGACCCGCACCTACGGCCGCTCGGAACTCGGCACGCGTTTGCTGGAAAAAACTCCTTGCGGACGTTGGCAGACGACGACTTTTTTGGGCGCATTGCGGGCCGAGGGATTCATCGCTCCGCTTACCGTGGAAGGCGGCATCAACGGCGAACTGTTCCGCGCCTGGGTCGAGCAACATCTGGCACCGGCCTTGAAACCTGGCGACATCGTGGTGATGGACAATCTCTCCAGCCACAAGGTGGCTGGAGTTCGCAAAGCCATCGAAGCGGCCGGTGCCGAGCTGCGCTACCTGCCCCCGTACTCGCCGGACCTGAACCCCATCGAGTTGGCGTTTTCCAAGTTCAAAAAGTTGCTCCGTGACGGAGCCGAACGGACCGTCGATAAGCTATGGAAACTCTGCGGCAGCATCCTCGACCAATTCACGGAATCCGAGTGCCGAAACTATTTTCAACACTGCGGATACCGCTACACCTAAAATGAAACCGCTCTAGAAAACCGTCCGTCCCTGCTCAGGCGTGGAAGTCGAACAGGACGGAGCACCCAAGACCGGAAAGGGGACCGGAAAGGGGGACAGGCGCGCTTATTCTGAAGGGGGGACAGGCGCGCTTATTCTAATAAGCGCGCCTGATACTATAACCGCCGCGTGGAAAAGGCCCCTTGCTGGTGGACTAAGGTTGTGATGTTGAATCCTTCCGAAATCCACCAAACAAGGAGACCCATTCATGTGGCACGTGGGAATTGATCTGCATCGAGAGTTCATCGTTATGGCGGCCGTTCGTGACAACGGTGAAGTCATGGAGCCGATGCGAATCGCTTGTAGCGAAACAGAGGACATTGTGAACACCGTTCGCACTCTCGGCCGATTTCGCGCCGTCATCGAGGCCAGCGGAACCTATCGCTGGCTCTATGATCTGCTGCGCCCGCACGGCACGGTTCTCTTAGCTCATCCGCTTCGGCTGCGGGCCATGATACAACGCCGCACCAAGACAGACAAGCTGGACGCCCAACTCTTGGCGAACTTGTTGCGAATCAACCAGATTCCCTTGGCCTACATTCCGCCGGAACCATACCAGCGGTTGCGCGACTTGGTGCGATGCCGGGCGCGAATGGGCCGCGAATTGGCGGAGGCCAAAATCCGACTGCGGGCATTGCTGGCACGGCAGAATCGCCAAGCCCCGTTTCGGATGCCTTTTGGCGTTCGCGGCCTGGCGTGGTTTCGCCAACAAGATTTCGGACCGATTGAGAATCTCACCCGCGACGAACTATTGGCGCGGATGAAGCACTTTGGCCGGCACATCGCGGTGTTCGATCAGCAGATCGCCGAGATCGCTAACGACTTTCCGCAGACGGAAGCGCTGCTCGACATCCACGGCATCGCTTTGTTCTCGGCGCTGTTGATCGTGGCCGAACTGGGCGAGGTGGAACGTTTCCGCACCGCCAAGGAGGTCGGCGCGTATGGCGGGCTGACTTCCCGCGTGCACCAGTCCGGCGGCCATTGCTACCAAGGGCCAATTACGCGTCAAGGTTCCCCTTGGCTGCGTTGGATTTTAGTGCAGGCGGCGATGAAGGCGACCCGCGATGACGCGGCACTGAAGAAGTTTTACACGCGGGTGCGGAAGCGGTCGGGGGCAAAAAAGGCACGCGTGGCAGTGGCCCGGAAGCTGGCGGAGATTTGTTGGAAACGGCTGCGGCATTGGCATCGCGCCCGCGCCGAGCAAGCAGCGTAGAGAGTAGAAAGGAACTAATGCTTCGCGCACCTATACGGTCGTTGTTGGCCCGGCAACGGGACTGATGGAACAAAGGTTCGCATCGAGCGCCTGATTGGGCACTACGGCCGGTGAATATTATCCTGTGCGACGAGCGAAAGCCCGGACGGCACGAATGGGTGTCTACCTTGTGCGCGACGGCAAACGGCGGAGATGGCAATGGGTGCTCCCGCCGGCGAAAGATGCTCGGTGCGTTGCGGCGTCGGATTTTCGGAGGGATAGGTAGGGCAAATGAATGAAGCAAGAAGGCAAAACGGCCCTGACAGCCTGAGCCGGCAGGGCCTTACGGGTCATTCACCCGCCCTAGCCCGGCTATTCCTCGTCGGGTTGCGTCCCCGCAGAGCCTGACTCCGCTTCACCGAGCAAAGCGATTATAGCAGCAACATGATCGTCATGTTGACAAAACACGAAACTGGGCCTTGACTCAGCGGCGGTTATGGGTGTCCCCCTTTTCCCTTTTCCTCTCCAAGTTGCAAGGCCGGCAGGCGACGCCGCATATCGGTGACGGCGGTTGCCTCCTGCCAAACCGGCCCCGCCCCGGCCAGTTTCTCCCTTGATCTTGGGCCACCGACTATGGTATACATAACCACACGTTCTGCCCGCCAACAGCCGGCAGCACAGAAACGTCGGTGAAGCGAGAAAAGCGAAGGGCCTCCTCAGCCGGTCCCCTTCCGCCCTGGAACTTCCACCGAGTCAAGAACTGTCCAAGGATAACTTGTGGTGCAGGCGTCTCGCCTGCTCCGGCAGCCGGGCTGCACCACAGATTAACAATTATATTTTCGGACAGCGACGACGTCCCGGACCGTTTCACCCTATTTATCTTGCATCGCAGCCCCCTCCGCACACCGGCACGCGGATGGCGTCTGCGATCCAAGAGGGGCCCGAGCACGGGCAAGACCTGCGACTACCCGCGGCTGATAACAACAGTCCTTTCGGCGTCTTTCTCTGTCGCCTTTCGCTCCCGCGAAAGTAGCGAACAGGGGGACTGTCCCAATTTTCGTACCAGGGGACTGTCCCAATTTTCGTGTCAACGAAAATGGGACTGTCCCCCTCCGCGAGACCAACGAAAATGGGACTGTCCCCTTCCGTCGAAACGCGCAAACAAGGGACGCCCGGCCGGCGAAAGGAGATTGTCCGCAGCGAACGCCCTCGCGTCAGAGTCCCGCCCGAGGCCGACGGACCTTCCACCGCCCCACCGACACGGTTCCATCCCCAGCGAGCGAAGCGTTACTCCTTCGCCGCCACTGTCGCCGGGGTAAATGGCTGGCAACCACGTGGAAGCGCACCCGTCCCTCTCGGCTTCCGGCTCTTTTGGCAGACGCATGACTTCGCTAAGAAAACACCGCGTCTGGTCCCCAAACCCAAGAGACGCCGCAGGGCATTCCCGCTCATTGTGCGCGCCGCAACCCAGTTTTTCGTTCTTATTGTTCAAAACGCAAGGGGGTCGAAACAATTGAAACAATTCCTCGAACAAGGAACAATCCCAGGCCGCCGGAAACGACCTCCAACAACAGAACGCCACAATCCGTTACTGCCCCAAAGTGCAGCCCCCCCTTGAACTTACCCTCACCGCCATGCTAGTATCAGGGGTTCTACTCAGCATGTAGCCGTCAATCATTGTCGAAAACAGAAGATCAGGAGCACCTTTGATGCGACATCCGTTTATTGCCGGCAACTGGAAGATGAACACCAATCGGGCTTCGGCCGTGGCGTTGGCTGAAGGCGTGGCGAAACAGGCCGTGGGGCTTGACGGCGTCGATCTGGCCGTTTGTCCGCCAAGCTGCTATCTCGACGCCGTCGGCCGGGCGATCGCCGGCTCGAAAGTCGCACTGGGCGCTCAGAACATGTACCACGAGAAGGACGGGGCTTTTACCGGCGAGCTTAGCGCCGCCATGCTCCGCGATCTCGGCTGCAAGTACGTCATTCTCGGCCATAGCGAACGCCGGCACATCCTCGGCGAAACCGATGCGGCCGTCAACGAAAAGCTCCACGCGGCCCTCGCGGCCGGGCTGCTGCCGATCGTCTGCCTGGGCGAATTGCTCTCGGAACGCGAAGCCGGCAAGACCCTGGCTGTCATCCAATCCCAGTTCGACGGTTCCTTGGCCGGGCTGCCGGCTGAGCAAATGGCGAAGGTGGCCATTGCGTACGAACCGGTATGGGCGATCGGCACCGGCAAGGTAGCCACCCCCCAGCAGGCGGAGGAGGTTCATCTCGCCCTTCGCAAGATCATTGCCGAACGTTATAATAACTTGATTGCTGACTCGGTGCGGCTCCAGTACGGCGGCAGCGTCAAGCCTGAAAACGCCGCGGAGTTGCTCAAGCAGCCCGACATCGACGGGGCGCTGGTCGGCGGCGCCAGCTTGAAAGTGGATCAATTCCTGGGCATCGCCGCGGGAGCCCTTTGAACGAAGGAAGATTGCGATGGGGTTTGTTACCGGCTTGTTGATGGTTCTGCTTTTCGTTACGGCCATCTTTCTGATCGTGTTGGTGCTGATCCAGCGAGGCAAGGGCGGAGGCCTGGCGGGGGCGTTCGGCGGCATGGGCGGCCAAAGCGCCTTCGGCACAAAGGCCGGCGACCTCTTCACCCGTATCACCATCGGCGCTGGCAACTTTCTGGATCATTTTGTGCATGATCACCGTGAAGGTGCTCGGCCTCGGCGGCCAGGGGCCGCTTAGTTCTGGCAACTTCGGCGGCGCCACCGGCGAAAAGCCCGGTGCGTCCGCGCCCGCGTCGCCAGGGCAGCAGCCGGAGAACGGCAAAGGAGCCGGTGCTCCCGCTCCCGTGAAATCGTCGCAGAAGTGAGTTGTGCAGAGTGAAGAGTGGCGAGTAGGCGGCGGACAGCGGCTGGCACTCTCCACTATCCACTCGTCACCACACACTATCCACCATCCACCATCCACCATCCACCATCCACTACTACAACGACATCGGAGTTGCCCACCTTGTTGCAGAGCATGACCGGCTTCGGGGAGGCGCATTCGTCAGCAGGACGGCCTGGCCGTGGCGGTCGAAATCCGCACGATCAACAACCGCTTCTTCAAGCTGACCGTTCGCGCCGGCGAAGGCTACGCCGCCCTCGACGCCCTGGTCGAGTCGGTAGTGCGTGAGGCCATCCATCGCGGAACCATCCAGGTCAACATCCGCGTCGATCGCCGCCCCTCGCCCGACGACTACCGCATCAACGTCCACGTGCTCGAACGATACCGGCAGCAACTCGTCGATCTCGGCGGCAAGTGGCAGTGCAAGCGTGTCGAGCCGTCGTTGGAGGCGCTCTTGCCTCTGCCGGGCGTGATCGACGACGCCTCGGGCCAGGCCGCCGACGCCGCGGCCGACTGGCCGGCGATCGAAACCACTCTGAAGGCCGCTTTGGAGAGCCTCGGCCGGATGCGCAGCGACGAGGGACGCGCCATGGCGGCCGACCTCACGGCCAACTGCCGCTCGGTCGCCGAAAGCCTCGATCAAATCGAACGCCGCGCGCCGTTGGTGGTCGAAGACTACCGCAACCGGCTCTTCGACCGGCTGAAGCGGACATTGGCCGACTTGGGCGTCACAGCTTGAGCCGAGCGACGTGATTCGCGAGGTCGGGCTGTTCACCGATCGCAGCGACATCTCCGAGGAAATCGTCCGCCTCCGCAGCCACCTCGATCAGTTTCAGGAGACCATGGAACTCCCGGAAAGCTCGGGCCGCAAGCTCGATTTTCTCACGCAGGAGATGTTCCGCGAGACAAACACGATTGGGTCGAAGGCCAACGACGTGGAAATTGCCCGGCACGTCATTGAGATCAAAACGGCGGTGGAACGCATCCGGGAAATGATCCAAAACATCGAGTGAACCGTGCCGGATGCGTCAAACGGGAGACTGGTGGTGATCTCGGGGCCATCGGGAGTGGGCAAGACCTCGGTGATGCGCGGGTCTATCGAACCGCCCGCGTGCCGCTGGTCCATAGCGTTTCGGCCACGACCCGGCCCCCCCGGCCCGACGAAACCGACGGCCTGGATTACCATTTTCTCACCAACGGGGAGTTCGATTCTCGCCGTAAGCGGGGAGATTTCATCGAATGCTTCGAGGTTTTCGGCCAAACCTACTGGTACGGAACGCTTTGGGCGGAAGTGACCACTGGTCTGAACGCAGGCAAATGGGTAGTCTTAGAGATTGACGTGCAAGGGGCGATGGCGGTCGTCGAGCGGTTTCCGACCGCGATCACGATCTTCCTCCGCCCCAGTTCGCGCGAGGAGCTCGAACGCCGGCTCCGCGGCCGGGGCACCGAAACCGAACAGGCCATCCGATGCCGCCTGGCCCAGGCCGACCACGAACTGGCCCAGGCCGACCGTTATCAATACCAAGTCATCAATGACGATATGGACCAGGCGGTCCGCGAAATTTGCGAAATTCTGACTAGAGAATGGGAGAGGACTCGACATGATTGAAGAACTACGGGAAGAGGAGATCATCAAGAAAGTCGGGGGCCGCTTCAAGCTGTCGACGCTCATCCAGAAGCGTTTGGTGCAGTTGAACGCCGGCTCGCGGCCGCTGGTCGATGCCAAGAACGACAACAAAATGCAGATCGTCATCAACGAGATCCTGCAAGACAAGATATTCCTCGACACCGAGTTGAACGTGCAAGTGGCGGCCGGCGCTCAGCCGCCCGGCGCGATGGAGATGGACTTCCGCGATCTGTAACGCCTCGATTGCGGCAACCCGGGCAGGGTGCATTTGCAGCGAAGACCATGAACGGACGCGAATTGCTCATCGGCGTCACCGGGGGAATCGCGGCCTACAAGACGGCCGCCCTGGTGAGCCAACTGGTGCAGGCCGGGGCCGGAGTCACGGTCGTCATGACCCGATCGGCCACGCGGCTGGTCGGGCCAAAGACCTTCGAGGCGCTGACCGGCCGGCCCGTCGAGTTGCGCGTATTCGGTTCCGCGGCCCATCCGCACATCGAGATCGCCCAGCGGGCCGAGTTGCTCTGCATCGCCCCCGCCACGGCCAACATCATCGCCAAGGCCGCCTGCGGATTGGCCGACGATCTGCTGAGCACGGTTCTGTTGGCGTTCGACGGCCCAGTGCTGATGGCGCCGGCGATGAACACGGTGATGTGGCAAAAGCCCGCCGTGCAACGCAATCTCGCCCAACTCCGCGCCGACGGCATCTCGATAATCGAGCCCGGCGAAGGCCATCTAAGTTGCGGCATGTACGGCCCGGGACGAATGGCGGAGCCGGAGGCGATCTTTAAGGCGATCGCCCAGCGGCTCCAGGTGTGATATGATTGAAGTATCATGACCGCAGCCGTAGAGAAAATCGTTGACGAGGTGAAGTTGCTGCCGAAAGCGCAGCGGGAAGAGTTGCTGGCCTGGCTGGCTGAGTACGAGCTTCAGCAGCCGGACGCATGGGACGCAGCGATGGAACGCGACAGCCAGCCCGGCGGTCGTTTGCAGGAAGTGATTGACCGCGCTCGCAAGGACATCGCCGCAGGCAGGACGAAGCCGCTCGATGAAGTCCTCGACGACGCCTGATTTCTGGAAACTATACGCTCGTCTCTCGCCGGAGACGCGAGAACGCGCGAGGAACGCCTATCGGGTGTGGAAGAAGAACCCGAGGCATCCTTCTCTTTGCTTCAAGAAAGTCGGCCAGGTCTGGTCGATCCGAATCGGCGGCGGATTTCGAGCCATCGCCCTTCTCGAAGGTGGCATCTTCTTCTGGTTCTGGATCGGCGGTCACGATGAGTACGAAAGATTTCTGTCAACGCGGCAAGCCAAATAGACCGTACAATTGTCCGGAAAGACGAGCCGAGTGCCGATGAATTGCCGCCAATAACCGATCAACCTACGGAAAAACCATTCCATTCAATGAGGTGTTGTGATGGCATTTCGTTTCGACAAACTCACCCTCAAAGCCCAGGAAGCGGTGGCGGGGCGCAGGAACTTGCCGCCGATCGCGGTCACGCCCAAATTGATCCGCTGCATCTGCTGGCGGCTCTGATCTCGGAAAATGACGGCATCGTCGGGCCAATCCTCGACCGCATCGGAGTAAACCGCGGACAACTCGACAAGATCGTGCAGGCCGAACTGGGCCATTTCGCCCGCACGTCGGGCGGGGCGCCGCCGCAGGGGAGCCGGGAGCTGAACCAGGTACTCGAAGCCGCCCAGCGCGAAGCCGACGCCATGAAAGACGAGTTCGTCTCGACCGAACACCTGCTGCTGGCGCTCACGAAGGTCGACTCGAAGGCCAAGAACATCCTGAAGCTCAACGCCATCACCGATAAGGAACTGCTCAAGGTCTTGCAGGCGGTCCGCGGCAGCACGCGAGTCACCGATCAAACGCCGGAAGGCAAGTTCCAGGCCCTGGAGCGCTACGGCATCGATCTGGTCGAGCGGGCCCGGCAAGGAAAACTCGATCCGGTCATCGGCCGCGACCAGGAAATCCGCCGCGTCATGCAGGTTCTCTCGCGACGAACGAAGAACAATCCCGTGCTCATCGGCGAGCCCGGCGTCGGCAAAACCGCCATCGCCGAAGGGCTCGCCCTGCGAATTGTCGATGCCGATGTGCCGGAAAGCCTCAAAAACAAGCGGGTGATCGCTCTCGACATGGGTGCCCTGGTCGCCGGCACGAAGTTCCGCGGCGAATTCGAGGAGCGGCTCAAGGCCGTGCTCCGCGAAGTGGCCGACTCGGGCAACGTGATCCTCTTCATCGACGAGCTGCACACGGTCGTCGGCGCCGGCCGCGCCGAAGGCGGCAGCGACGCCGCAAATCTGCTCAAGCCCGCGCTGGCTCGCGGAGAGCTTCGCTGTATCGGAGCGACGACGCTCGACGAGTACCGCAAATACGTCGAGAAAGACGCCGCACTGGAGCGGCGGTTCCAGCCGGTGATGGTCGGCGAGCCATCGGTCGAAGACACGATCGCCATCCTGCGAGGGCTGAAGCCGCGTTACGAGGCCCATCATAAGGGCGTGCGGATCAAGGATTCGGCCCTGGTGGCGGCCGCCAATCTGTCGCACCGCTACATCGCCGACCGTTTCCTGCCCGACAAGGCCATCGACCTGATGGACGAGGCCACCAGCCGGCTGGCGATGGAGCTCGAAAGCGTGCCCGGCGAGATCGACGTGGTGCAGCGGCGGCTAGTGCAGCTTGAACTGGCCGACCGACAGCTCGCCGAGGAGACCGAAGAGCACGCCAAGCAGCGCCGCGCCGAGGTGCAGGAGGAAATGGCCGAGCTGCGGAAGAAGCTGGCCGACCTGCGGCAACAGTGGGAACTCGAAAAGAGCGGCCTGGGCGACGTGCAGCAAATTCGCAA
The DNA here is from genome assembly GCA_963719005.1 of uncultured Planctomycetia bacterium. Taxonomy (GTDB): domain Bacteria; phylum Planctomycetota; class Planctomycetia; order Pirellulales; family Thermoguttaceae. The sequence goes on along the minus strand of CAVRAR010000001.1, from coordinate 115,966 downwards.
GCACCTCATGGACGCCGAGCTGCAATGCAACCAGCTTGCCGCGTCGATCAAGGAGAAACAGTCGAGCGGCATCGTCGTGCGCGAGGAGGACTATCAGAAGCTATACGAACTGGATCAGAACCGCAAACGGCTGGCCGATCAATTGGAGAAGCTCGAAGCGGAGCCTCAGGGCGACAAGCCGGCCGACGGCGCCCGGCGGCTGCTGCGGCGCGAGGTCGGGCCGGAGGAAATCGCCGAGGTCGTCAGCGCATGGACTGGCATCCCGGTTTCCCGCATGATGGAAACGGAGCGGGCGAAGCTGCTGGTGCTCGAAGATCGCATCCATCAGCGGCTGGTCGGCCAGGATGAAGCGGTCGAGGCGGTGGCCAATGCCGTCCGCCGCAATCGCTCCGGGCTGCAAGACCCGAATCGCCCCATCGGCTCGTTCATCTTCCTCGGGCCGACCGGCGTCGGCAAGACGGAACTGTGCAAGGCCCTGGCCGAAGTGATGTTCGACAGCGAGACCGCCATGGTCCGCCTCGACATGAGCGAGTTTATGGAGCGGCACACGGTAAGCCGCCTGATCGGCGCCCCGCCGGGCTACGTCGGCTATGAAGAAGGGGGCATGTTGACCGAGGCCGTCCGTCGCCGGCCGTATTGCGTGATCTTGCTGGACGAAATCGAGAAAGCCCATCGCGACGTGTTCAATATCCTCTTGCAAGTTTTGGACGACGGCCGTCTGAGCGACAATCAGGGCCACACGGTCGATTTCACCAACACGATCGTGGTAATGACCAGCAACATCGGCAGCCAGGTGATCCAGGAGATCGCCAAGGAGGGCGGCAGCGAGGAGCAGATGCGCGAGGCGGTGATGGACACGCTGCAAACGCGGTTCCTGCCCGAGTTCCTGAACCGCGTCGACGAGATCATGATTTTCCACCCGCTTGGTCCCGATCAAATCCGCAAGATCGTCGATTTGCAGATCGCCCGGTTGCGGAAGCAATTAGCCGAGAAGGGCATTCGCCTCGACGTGACCAACGCCGCGTTAAGCGCGATCGCGGAAGAAGGCTACGACCCAACCTACGGCGCCCGCCCGCTGAAGCGAGTGATTCAGCAGCGCGTACAAAACCCGCTGGCCGTCGAGATGCTCAGGCAAGAGTTCGGCGAAGGGAGCGGGGTGAAGATCGGGTACAAAGACGGGGAGTTCACGTTTGTGAGGAGCGAATAAGGGAAGGAATCGTTGCCGAAGCCGAGCCGATCGTGGCGAGGCAGGAGCCTAGGGAGGAAGACTAACGGCCGTATTCTCTCTTTCCCCTGTTCCGGGCGCTGGCTCTTGAGGCTCCAATTGAAAGAGGGCCTTGAGTCTCTCACTAAATAATGCGTTGATCCATGAAAGAACCAGAAACGGCAGCAACGTGCCGAAAGTCATCGCCACCATAACCGGCCCCATCCGGAGTAAGCCGTAATCCACGCTGCTGGGCGAGGCGATCCAGCACAAAAAATGAAGCAGCGCCGAGGCCGCAACCCAGACTGCCGGCAGGGACAAGAAAAGCCACAGGCAGAGCCGCCACGGACGATGGCGTCCCCGACAGGCCAACCCAGACAAAGCCATGGCCGCAGCAACCATCAAGGCCAGCAGTGCCAGCGGAACGAGAAACGGCAACGCCATCTCCCCCGTGCAGGCGGTGGCTGCAGCAGTGTCGCGGGTCTAAAAGGCCAATGACCGGCTCCAACACCAGCCCCCAGCCGGCTGTGGCCGCAAAGCTGAAAACAATGAAAACCACGAGGACCGCCAGCATGCCAAGAAAGGTGCGGAAGCGATGGCCGCAGCCAAGGCAGGAGGCCAGCAACCAGAGCGCGGCCAACCCAAACGCCAGAGCGATGGGAACGGCCAAAAGAACTTCAATCAGCCCCTTGGGCGAACCGGTATCCGAGCTTTGCAATCCCAGTTCCAAGCAATGCCACCCGGCCGCCAGACCCGCCAAGGGCAGCCAAATCCACCATGCGGACCAGTCGCGATTGGGTTTGAGCGCCAGCAAGGCCAGTATGGCCAGCCACGGCAGCAACGGCGACACCAAACCCGCTGCCGTCCAATTATAAGTGACCGGCGGACCTTCCGTGGCGCCCAAGCCGCCCAAGCCCCGCGAAGCAGCGATTTGGAGTTGGCCGACCGTCGTGGAAGGTACTCGCCATGAGTACGAGCAGAAGCCGTCTCATCCAAATTCAAACTGGCCCGACCCGATCTTTTTTCCCCGACCTGCTAGATCGGCAAATTGCGGCGGCTTCCAATCGCTCATACGCACCAGCCAGTATTCTCCACCGCCGGCGCCGATCAATCGGTAGCTGAGAAGCAGGTTCCGCCCGCGGCGCGTGGCGGAGACGCAATTGGTCAACGGCCCGCCCACGGCCAGTACTGCGGGCCGCTGCTCATCCACCACGACCGCCTGCTCCGGCGGCGGCGGACTCACCACCGGCATTTGCGACCCGGAGATTTCCTCGATCACATTCGCCTTCCCGGTTTGCGGCAGGCCGAAATTAAAGTAAGCCTCCGCCTCGCCCTTCTTGAGCCAGACGCGGTATGGGTGGTATCGGCCGGGCGGAACCTTCACGCTGGCCGGGGGCTGGGCCAGAACGACCACATACGGCCCGCCCGTCAGCACGAGGCGTTGAATGAAGCTGCCGGTGATTCGCAATTCGCCCAGCGCGGTCTGCTGTTCGGTTAATCGCAGGGCAAGTTTCTCCTCACGGCCCCGCGGCTCGGCGCTCCAGTCGAATTGCCAGGCGTGCCCCTCAAAGAACACCTTGGGCGAGAAGGCGAAGGCGTCCGACGCTCTCGCCATCCAGTTCTTCCCTTCCCAGGCAAGCGCCAAGCTGTCCTCCGGCACTTCGCAAGAGGCACTGAACCGTTTGTTTCGCTCTTCCCAGGGACGCAGCAGCAATTGCCCGCGCTCGAAGGAACCCGGCTGATCCGACAAGTTTTGCATCAACCCCACCTGCCAAGCATGTCCTTCACGGGTCACCTTGCCTTGCCAATACGAGCGCAAACACGCGGTGAAGCGCGGCTCCACCGGCTGTCGAGCGATGTCCATGCCTAATTCAAGGTCCACCAGCATCGGTGCGCCGGCTGACGTCGCGGGAAACGCCAGCGGCACGTTCGTGAACACCTGGTGAATGTAAGTCGGTCTTGCCGAAAACAGCGTCGTTGCCGGAATCACCCCAGCCGGATCGTCCGTCAAATCCTGGTTGCGATTCAGATCCAGGCGGAGCTTCTTCGCGCCGCCTTCCCACACAAAAGGAATGGCATTGCTCGGGTTGCCGCCGAACTTCAACACGCCGCGCACGACAAGGCCGGCAGCCAACGCCGGCTCTTTGGGGAACTGCGCCAACCGACGCTCTACGGGAACATGTCGGAACAGAAACTGGTAGTCTGTCTCCTGATACTCCAGCGAAACCGTGGTCACCGTTCCGGATGGAGCAGCGGGCCGGGCGGAATCCTCGCTGCCCGAAACGTTGTGCGGGCAATTCATCGCGATGACGGCCGCAGCCAGCCATCCGGCCGCATGCCCGGCAAGCTTTTTCCATGGCGGCGATGGCATTCTTCGCTTACGTCTCATCGCTTGCATTTCCAAGCAGGTCTTACGTTGGAAAAGGCGTCAGTCCTTGAACTGCGCGTGATAGCAATCGGGGCAGCTATTCGGCATGCCCGAGCGAACGTCCTCGATCGCGTGCCGCAGACGCCTGCGGTTGCCTTGAAAGACGGCGACCGACGGGTCGTTCCGCGTGATCAACTCCTCGCCGCAACGAAAAGCATCTTCCAGGACGTAATCGTTCATGGCGTCGTAGACGCAACCGTGCACTTCGCATCTTTCGAGCAAGCCGACTTCCAGCGCAATTTGCACGGCCACCTCGTGCTTCGCGTCATGCAACAACCCGCTTTCTTCTGCCGCGCCCATGATTTCAGCCTCCACAATGACAAGGTCGATATGAAGCTGGAAAAACCCGCTAGGCAGACTGTCGGTTCCGGACGATTCGGTCTCCTGTTGACTCGTGCCTCCTCCCCCCTCTTCAGAAACAACCGCTACCCACTATGCTAACAGATTCCTAACGCGAAAACAACAGCAGACCACCCGGGATTCGCCTGCCGGGGGCAAATGTGCTTGCGACGCATTTCTCAGTGTGCCGTGAAAAGGCTTGAGTTTCCAGCGGGTGAAAAGCCCGCCCGGCAAGGGTCGCTCCAGCCGGAAGCAGTCGGAGCGGCGGTGGAGGTAACAAAACTGTCGAAGCCTTCGATGGCAGGGGTCGCTTATGGCGGCTCAGCAAGCATCCAGGCCGTAACGTGAGTGAACGTCGAGCAGGCCTCGAAAAGGACGATGTGGAGGCCGACCCGCCTGAGAAACGGGGAAGGCCGCCGCGGTTGGCGAAGCGAGCGACGAACGCAGCCGACCGTTCCACCGGGGTAGTGACGACGGCATGGATGACAAGGAATCTCAAAGCAACACGGGAAACCCCAGCGGTGGAGGCGTGTGACCTCCAACCGGACGCCCGCGAGGGACAGGCCGGGCCGTGTGGGGCGACGGAGAGGTCCGTAGTACCGATGAAGCCGGGCAATGCCGGTCGAGGGAAGGGGCCTCAGTTCAAGGTCAACGTAAGACGTGGCGAAGGCCGGGAGAGTGGCGATGAGCCTGACACCTCCAACGAAGGTCCAGAAACTACAGGAGACGATGCACGCCAAAGCGAAGGGATCGCCCCGCTATCGGTTTTATCTGCTGTACGACAAAGTGTACCGACGTGACGTACTGGAATTCGCCTACCGATGCTGCTCGGCCAACGGTGGAGCACCAGGAGTGGACGGCCAGACGTTCGCGGACATCGAGAAGTACGGCATGGGCCGCTGGCTGGACGAACTGACGGAAGAACTCAAGAAGAAGACGTATCGACCGCAGGCCGTGCGGCGGGTGAATATCCCGAAGCCCGGCCAGCCGGGACGCACGTGACCGTTGGGCATTCCGACGGTCAAGGATCGTGTCGTGCAGACGGCGGCGTTGTTGGTTTTGGAGCCGATCTTCGAGGCCGACTTGCAGCCGGAGCAATACGCCTACCGACCCAATCGCAGCGCACTGGACGCGATTCGCGCGATCCATGCGTTGGTGAACACGGGGCATACGGAGGTGGTGGACGCGGACTTGAGCGGGTACTTCGACAGCATTCCGCACTCGGAGTTGATGAAATCGGTGGCCCGTCGCGTGAGCGATCGGCACCTGCTGCATCTCATCAAGATGTGGCTGATAGCGCCGGTGGAAGAAACGGACGAGCGTGGGCGGAAGCAACGAACGACCCGCAACAAGGACATGAAGCGCGGCAGCCCGCAAGGGGCGCCGATTTCGCCGTTGTTGAGCAACCTCTACATGCGACGGTTCATACTGGGCTGGAAGACGCTGGGACACGAGAGGCGGCTTGGGGCGAAGATCGTCAACTACGCCGACGATTTCGTGATCTGCTGTCGCGGCACCGCCGAAGAGGCGATGGCAACGATGCGGGCCATGATGCAGAAGCTGAAACTGACGGTCAACGAAGCCAAGACGCGTATGTGCCGCTTACCGGACGAATCGTTCGACTTCTTGGGATACACCATTGGCCGATGCTACTCGACGCGAACGGGCCGAGCCTATTTGGGCACGCAACCGTCGCGGAGGAAGGTCTTGCGGCTCTGTCGCGAGATCAGCGAGATGACGGGCCGGCGGTGGACGCTGCTGGACGCGGAAGACCGTGTGAGCCGACTCAACCGCATGTTGGTTGGATGGGCGAACTACTTTTGTCTGGGCCCAGTCAGCAAAGCCTACCGAATTGTGGACCGCCACGTTCGGCATAGGCTCCGCCAGTGGTTGTGCGTCAAGCACAAAGTTCAAGGTCAGGGAACATCACAATACCCGGACGAATATCTTGAACAGACGTTGGGGCTTGTACGGCTCCAATCGCGGACCCGCAACCTTCCGTGGGCGACAACGTGAATCCTTGTCCGAGAGCCGGATGCGGGAAATCCGCACGTCCGGTTCGACGAGCGGGGTGTGAAAACGGAGCATGGCAGAGATATTGAGGTGTCTTGGTTCAGCGTGAAATGGAAACTTCGATTGGCTTGCTAGGATCGTCCGGGTGTTGAAGTTGGTTGGTAGTGCTTGGATTTTTCGCTTTGGTGTTGTAAGCGAGGGAGGTGGGCGGCAGCAGAACCACCGCCCGGACCTCGCTCACAACCCCTGGGGCGGCGCTCGGGTCGGTTCCCACCGGAGCCCTATCCTCCGCCCAGGTCGTCTCTCATCGTAACGTCCTTCCTTCGATCAGGCAACCGTCCGCAAACGGGCCGCCTCTCGCTGCTCCTTTCTACGCTCGCGGGCCTCCGTCAGTTTGCGATCGCGGGCTGCGAAGATCTCCGCCTCACGGCCCGCCAATTTGTCCGCCGGCGCCACATAGCCAATCGCGCTGTGCAATCGCACCTCGTTGTAGTGCTCCACGTAACGAGCCACAATGCGGATGGCATCCTCCAGCGAGATCGGCGTGCCCGGCCGCAGGCACTCGCCCTTGATGCTCCCGTGGAATCGCTCCAGTTTGCCGTTGCTCTGTGGATAGTACGGGCTGGTGCGCACGTGCGTCATCCCACAGATGCGGATGAACTCCTTGAAGTCTTTTGCCAAGAACTGCGAGCCGTTGTCGCTGATGATCCGCGGCGTCTCCTTGGGGAACTTCTCCCGCGCGCGTTGCAGGATCGTCAGTTCATCTTGCTCGGTCATCGAGCGGCGAATCTCCCAATGCACGGTGTAGCGGCTGTAGCCGTCGAGGATCGTCGTCAGGTAGTAAAACGTGCCGTGGATGTTGAGGTAGCTGATGTCGATATGCCAGTGTTCATGCGGTGTTTGCGGCTGTTGGAAGCCCGTGCCTTTCTTCGATGGCTTGTTCGTCGATCGTCCGATGCGGCCCGCCGTTTTCAACACGCGATATACGCTCGACGGACTGACGGCCACCACGTCGCGGTCGAGCATCATGAACGCCAATCGTCGGTAGCCTTCCAGTGGATACTCGAAGGAGAAGCGGATGATGGCCTGCTTCTCCCAATCTTCGAGCCACCAGTCACGCGGCACCCAACCGTTGTGTTCGTTCCGCTTGCCGTAGCGATCCTTCCAGTCGTGGAACTTGCTCTGGCCAATGCCCAGCCAAGCCACGAACTTTCTGGCGGGAATCTCCGTGCGCTCGTTCCAACGGCGCACGTAATCGACCACTTCATCGCGAGTGTCGTGGGGAACCCAACGTCCGTTTAGAGTTCCCCATTCTCTTTTTTTGCGCGGACGTTCTCCTCCATCAGTTCGGAGATGACCTCGTTCTTCTGAACGAGCTTGGCCCGCAGTCGGGCGACTTCCTCCTCCTGGGCGGAAAGCCTCCTGGCCTCGCGTTTGGCGACCGGGTGAAAGGCGGCCGGCGCGTTGTCGAACAGGATTTTCTGCCAGGCGTAGATTTGGTTCGGCTTGATGCCGTACTCGTCGCAGAGGTCCGAGATGGGCACTTTATCGACCAGATACCTCTTGAGAATGGCAGCCTTCTGGTCCGTGCCGAAATGTCGTCGTTGTCCACTCATGAAATTCTCCTCGTCTGGGGGAAGATTCTAACCCAGGCGACCGAGAATTTCCATTTCCAATTGGTTCAAGACAGAGGCACCGACAGACGAAAGGGTCGGAAACCGATAGGCTTTGCCTAAACCACCGCGTCACACCTCGACTCTACCCACGGTGGGGCAGACATTCCTGTCTGTCGGGAAAAGACCCACGCCATCTGGCAGACAGGAATGTCTGCCCCACCGGATACTGTGTTGTCAATCTTTCCCGTGTGATGAGGCGTGCGGCTTGGTGGTACGGCGGAATGATCGCTGGTACGGCAGCGGCGCTGCCATTCCTGTCTTGGTTCAGCGTGAAATGGAAACTTCGATTGGCTTGCTAGGATCGTCCGGGTGTTGAAGTTGGTTGGTAGTGCTTGGATTTTTCGCTTTGGTGTTGTAAGCGAGGGAGGTGGGCGGCAGCAGAACCACCGCCCGGACCTCGCTCACAACCCCTGGGGCGGCGCTCGGGTCGGTTCCCACCGGAGCCCTATCCTCCGCCCAGGTCGTCTCTCATCGTAACGTCCTTCCTTCGATCAGGCAACCGTCCGCAAACGGGCCGCCTCTCGCTGCTCCTTTCTACGCTCGCGGGCCTCCGTCAGTTTGCGATCGCGGGCTGCGAAGATCTCCGCCTCACGGCCCGCCAATTTGTCCGCCGGCGCCACATAGCCAATCGCGCTGTGCAATCGCACCTCGTTGTAGTGCTCCACGTAACGAGCCACAATGCGGATGGCATCCTCCAGCGAGATCGGCGTGCCCGGCCGCAGGCACTCGCCCTTGATGCTCCCGTGGAATCGCTCCAGTTTGCCGTTGCTCTGTGGATAGTACGGGCTGGTGCGCACGTGCGTCATCCCACAGATGCGGATGAACTCCTTGAAGTCTTTCGCCAAGAACTGCGAGCCGTTGTCGCTGATGATCCGCGGCGTCTCCTTGGGGAACTTCTCCCGCGCGCGTTGCAGGATCGTCAGTTCATCTTGCTCGGTCATCGAGCGGCGAATCTCCCAATGCACGGTGTAGCGGCTGTAGCCGTCGAGGATCGTCGTCAGGTAGTAAAACGTGCCGTGGATGTTGAGGTAGCTGATGTCGATATGCCAGTGTTCATGCGGTGTTTGCGGCTGTTGGAAGCCCGTGCCTTTCTTCGATGGCTTGTTCGTCGATCGTCCGATGCGGCCCGCCGTTTTCAACACGCGATATACGCTCGACGGACTGACGGCCACCACGTCGCGGTCGAGCATCATGAACGCCAATCGTCGGTAGCCTTCCAGTGGATACTCGAAGGAGAAGCGGATGATGGCCTGCTTCTCCCAATCTTCGAGCCACCAGTCACGCGGCACCCAACCGTTGTGTTCGTTCCGCTTGCCGTAGCGATCCTTCCAATCGTGGAACTTGCTTTGACCAATGCCGAGCCAAGCCACGAACTTTCTGGCGGGAATCTCCGTGCGCTCGTTCCAACGCCGCACGTAATCGACCACTTCATCGCGAGTGTCGTGGGGAACCCAACGTCCGTTTAGAGTTCCCCATTCTCTTTTTTTGCGCGGACGTTCTCCTCCATCAACTCGGAGATGACCTCGTTCTTCTGAACGAGCTTGGCCCGCAGTCGGGCGACTTCCTCCTCCTGGGCGGAAAGCCTCTTGGCTTCGCGTTTGGCGACCGGGTGAAAAGCGGCCGGAGCGTTATCGAACAGGATTTTCTGCCAGGCGTAGATTTGGTTCGGCTTGATCCCGTACTCGTCGCAGAGGTCCGAGATGGGCACTTTATCGACCAGATACCTCTTGAGAATGGCAGCCTTCTGGTCCGTGCCGAAATGTCGTCGTTGTCCACTCATGAAATTCTCCTCGTCTGGGGGAAGATTCTAACCCAGGCGACCGAGAATTTCCATTTCCAATTGGTTCAAGACATTCCCGCAACAGACACCCGCAAGAAACGCGACGACCTCGCGCCGCGGTCCGTGCGGGGCGAGGTCGTTGAAGACCGGTCAATGCCGCGACGCATCAACGGAACTTGTAGTTCGGGTTCTTGATGCTGAAGTCGGCGTCGCTGAATCCGTTGTTCAACTTCAGATTGAGGTAGGTGTACTCCTCCATCAACTGCGGCGGGCCGCCGGGCTCTTTCGGCCAGTCGAACGACTCGTAGCGGATGGGGAGGTTGAGCTCCTTATCCACAAAAATCCTGGCTATGTGGAAAACGAAGTTCCGCCGAGGCACCGGATGGACGACCTCGATCATGGTGCAGACGCGGCCGTTGATCTTTGTCCCCTCGTAGTACTTCACCTCGCACTCGCCATAACGCTTGTTGTCTTCGCCGACCTCGACCAAGCGTCGGGTCATGTTGAGAATGCCGAGCTCGGTCAACGGATAACGCTGGTTCTTCATGGCGACGAATCCGTCGGGCGGCAGCGAGACAGTGCCGAAATGCGCCTGGAAGCCCACGCCATGCGCCCACAATCTGCCGTTGTTTTGCCCCTCAACGTAGATCACCTCCTGGCCCTTGAGGTCGGCCGGGCCGAGAAAGTACATGTAGACGCTAAACGGCTTCTGACGCAGCTTCACGAACATGTATTGATAATCGAGCAGCTTGCCGCCGATCCGCTCGCGTTTCGCCAAGGTGGTCGAGTAGTCGTGGATCTTTTCGATGTTCCCGATGCCGGAATATGCCCAGCGAAGCACCGGCATCAGCGGGTGTTCGTTTGCCTGACCAGGGGCAAGCACGGGAGCTGCGGCAGCCGACTTGGCTGCTTCCGATCGCTCGGCCACGTGATACGCCGGCCGCAACCGGGAGAGGACGGGATGCTTGGCGGCGCGCCGAACCTTCTGCCGCGTTGCCATCCGGTGGAGCGGCCCCCACGGCTGGCAACAGACGGAGTCCAATTAGAACAGTGCACGCCACCGCAATCGGCAGCCAATGTCGCATTCTCGGTCTCCTAAGGGGCATGAATACTCCTCCTTGTGGGGCACCGCCGCCGACAGATCATGGCTAGCGGGGTGCTGGCGGGCGGCGCTCGCTTGGTCTTTCCCTGACGTCCTCGGCGGAAAGGGCTACATGCCTCCCGATTTCCGACGGCGGCCTTCTTCGACCTTATCGCATATTCTGCCAATTGGAATTACAATGTTTGGTCTTAAAAGGCCGACTTACCTAATCGTTGATGTACCCTGTTGTCATACAGCCGCCGCCAATCGCTATATTTTAACCCGTCGCATCTCCTTTGAGGAGTCCAGTTTCGTGAAGCCGCCGGATTTTCAGCTTGTCACCATTCTCTCGCACCCCTTCGAGCAGAATACCTACGTTGCCCAACTTCGGGACCGCACCGATTGTGTGGTCATTGACCCCGGCCTGGAGTCGGAAAAGATTATCCGCCACCTGGAAAAGGCGAAATTGACGCCGGCGGCGATTCTGAACACGCACGGCCACAGCGATCATATTGCCGGCAACGGCGCGGTGAAGAAACGATGGCCCCACTGCCCCCTGGTTATCGGTGTGGAAGATGCGCCTAAATTGGGTGACCCCTGGCTCAATCTTTCGGCTGGGTTTGGCACGCCGCTGGTGAGCCCTCCGGCCGATGTGACCGTCAAGGACGGCGACACGTACGAGGCGGCTGGGTTCGAGTGGCAAGTCAGGAGCATTCCAGGCCATACGACGGGCCACGTCGTCTATCTCTGGGAAGGCCAGGAGCCGCCGGTCGTCTTCGTGGGCGACGTGATCTTCGCGGGCAGCATCGGACGGACCGACTTTCCCGACAGCGATCACCGCCAACTGGTGCTGGGAATTCGTTCGAAGCTGTTCACGCTGCCCGACGAGACAATTTTGCTCTCCGGCCATGGCGCCGCAACGACCGTCGGGGAAGAGAAACGGACGAATCCGTACGCGGGGTTGGGCGTGCGAGCTTGACATGCACGCGTGCGGAGCAAGGGCAATTCTCTTGTTCGTGGTCTGCGCGAAGCCGCAAGCGGTTCTAGCGAATTCTGCCGCGCCCCGCCAGTTGGGGCATGGTCAGCGCCTCGAAACCGCAGTAAGCTATCAGTAGCTGGCGAGCCAAGAAGAAGGGCCGGCACACCGGGTTTTGACCGTTGGCCCGAGATAGATGGGCAACAGGTAACTGAGTTCGGCGTACCGCCTCTGCTTCGGAAAAACACGCAACAAGAAGTCCGCCTCTCTGCTGTGCGGACTTCTTGTTTTTCTTGGGGCAATGGGTCGTTCAGTGGGGCAGACATTCTTGTCTGCCTTGCCCGCTTTCCCGCCGCATTTCGCGAGGCGGACAAGAGTGTCTGCCCCACCGGGGAATATTCGCCACGCGGTGGAAGGCTATTTCGCGGCTTTGGTCTGCCACAGCTTGAACAGACCGCCGAGACTTTTCTTACCGGCGTCTTCGGCCGGGGCGGCGGCGTTTTCGCCTGAAAGCGCCCTGGCCAGTGAGATGACCGCATGAGTGATGGCTGCCTTCGGTGCGCTGTCGATCAGCGGAATGCCGTTGTTGCGCGCCTCGATCATCGTGTGATAGTCGTTGGGCAGTTGCCAGAAGACCTCTTTGCCGATCGTCTCCTCGGCCTTCTTCAGCGTGATTTGGCCGCTCTCCAGGCCAACGCGGTTGACGATGATCTTCACTTTGTCGGCCAGTCCTTCCATGTTTCCGAACGACATCATCAGTCGCACGACGTTCCGCAGACAGGGCAGATCGAGCTGGGTGGTCAGAAGGATGTCGTTGGCCACCTCCAGGGCGACAAGGTCCAACGGCGTGTAACCCTTCGACAGATCGAGCACAAGATGCGTGAACGTGGCCTTCAGCAGCCCGATGACGCGCTGCAAGTCGTCGGGCGTTATCAGCGAGGTGTCCTCCAGTTGCACCGGCCGCGGCAGCAGGTATAAGCCCGAGGAGTGTTTCGTCAAAGACCGCTTCAAGAGCGTGAAGTCGAGCCGCGTGACGTTTTGGGCGACGTCGACAAGCGTGTAGTCGGGAATGGTGTCGAGGAAGACGTCGGCATCGCCGAGACATAGGTCGAGATCGATCAGTGCAACGGAGTTTTGCGGGTTTTGCGCCAAAACGCAGCCGAGATTGACTGCCAGGCTCGTGGTGCCCACGCCACCGATCGCCCCCGCCACGGCAATTACCTGGCTTCCGCGCGGGCGGTTGTCGCCTTTGCCGAAGCGGCGATCGTTGATTCGTCCCAGCGCGGCGACAAGGTCGTCGATGCGGACGGGCTGCGTGAGGAATTCCTTGGCGCCTGCCCGAAGCGCCTGCAAGATCAGGCCGCCGTCGTTCGATGAACTAACTACCAGGACAGTGCAGTTGGGCGACGCCGCACTGAGCCGAGTCACCAAATCGAGAGCCTTCTGAGGATCGGCGTCGATGGCCACCATGCCGATGTCGGGACTGGTCTGGGCCACGACGTCGGCGAAGAATTCGTACCGCGAGCACTCGGCCTCGAGCCAGACCATGTCCATTCCCAACAACAGACTCTTCAGCGATTCACGCTGCGTGTCGTTGGGATCGACGATCGCTAATCGAAGGACATTACTCATAGATCAAAGGCATTGGTGCAATGTTCAGTGACGGCGGAAGCGGCAGAAGGAAGAGAGAAGGAGGAAGCCGAGATCGCCGTTGGAGCGCGCTTGCGGACGTCTCCTCTGCCCAAAATGGCGAGGCGATTCAATTCCACGTTCAGAGTCACGCTCCCGGACGCTCGTTTTTCGCTTTCCGCCCTCATCCTTCCTTGCCTATTTCAGCCAGCAAGCCAGCCTTCTTTACTTTACCACGTCATAGCCGACAGGGCCGATAAATCCCGGCGGGTTATTCTTGGCGGCCGGGGAATTTGCTGGCGGTGGTGAGTTCGGTTTCGGCGGAGAATAGCGGTTATGCGGCAGCGGCTCGGCCGACGGCGGGGCGGGAATTCGTTCGTTCGGGCCGATCATCCCGTCGGGTGGCGGGCCTTCGGAATTGCCACCGCCATTTCCCAAACCATCGGGCTTCCCGCAAGGGCCCTGCGGGATCGGTTCAGGGCACTTCGGTACTTCGATTTGGCCCTTCATGAACAACTCCCAATCGCTCGGGCTGCCAGTCTGCGTGCCCGGCCCGCACGGCGGCACTTCGCAGGCGTCGAGCGGTTCGACCAGCTCTGGCGTTACGAGAATCAGCAGTTCGACCTCGTTCGTCTGCTCGTGGACCTTGCGAAACGCTGCACCCAAGTAGGGCACTTCGCTAATCCAGGGCAGTCCGCTGTTGGATGCCTCGATGGTGCTCTCCACCAGCCCCGCGATGGCCAGAGTCTGGCCCGCCTCGAGTTCGGCGCCCGTGTCCGCATTCCGGTCCTTTATCGCAGGCTGGAATTGGGTGGGTTGGCTTGGGTCGGGTTCACTGATCGTGGACCGGACGTCCAGGCGGATTCGCCCATTTCCCAGCACGATCGGCACGAAGTCGAGTTGAGTTCCATACTTGACAGTAAGCGGCGGGCCGCCATTCTGTCCGTTCGGGACGATGTAGAACGATCCTCCGGCTCGGAAGGAGGCGGGATGACCGCTGATGGTCGTTAGATTGGGTTCCGCCAATATCTTCGCCAAGTCGTCCTCCCGCATCGCGTCGAGCACGCCGAAAAACGCGCTGGTGCCATTTGCAATGTTGAAGGCAAAAGTTCCGGAGAGCGGGTTGCTGGCCGTCGTGGCCGCCGCTGGCGGGGGGCTGCCTATGCCGGACATCAGGGACGGCGACGAAGGCGGCAAGAGCATTCCGCTGGCGCCGGACATCACCATGTTGCTGCCCGTGATCTTGGCCCAGTCGAAGCCCAGTCGGCGGAGCTTGGTCCGCGAAACTTCCATAATCTTCACGTGCAACATCACCTGTTGGCACCCGCCGACGGTCATGTTGTTGAGCACTTTTGGATAATACTGCTCGGCAATCTGGATGATGCGGTCGATGTGTTCGCTCCTGTCGACGAACCCGGAGATCATCACGGAGCTTGCCACCGGAGTGACTTTCAACGGGTCGCTGGGAAACGTCGCTCGCAGTATCATCGCCAGTTCCCGAGCATCGCCTACTACGAGCACGTCGATCGTGAATAGTTTTTTGTTCTCGTCCCACAGATTGACCTGGGTTACGCCCATCGCCTTCGCCGAAATTTGGACCTGGTTGGGCGACAAGACCGCGAGATCGAGGAGGTCGGGATTGCCGACCGCCGTCTGGGTAATCTTCTGTTCCATCGTCAGGATGCGGCTGCTGTGAACCACCATCTCCAGCCGCTCGTCGGAACCCTGAACCTTGAAGACGATCGACGGTCTGGCGAGCTGCGCGGGAGGATCGTCGGCGCAGGACCGGCGACGACAGCAGCCACAAAACGGCCAACGGCATGAAGGGCCGGCAAAAAGATCGCGTATACATCCTTGTATTCCTTGCGGTCAAGTTCCAGCCTTTGCGGCTCGAAACAGGGTCTTCCTTGATCCGAATTTTTCGACGCGGCGTGCAAAGACGACTATCGACGGTCGCTAGCCGGCGCCTTTGCTGCTTTCACCAATTGGTTGTGCTTGGGAAGCTTGATTCTGCTTCCCTGTTTTCTTCGGTAATTTAGAGTCCTGCTGCACCGACTCGGGCGGCAGGCGAACCGGCGGCTCGATCTTGGGCTCCTCCTTGGGCGGCGCGCCGGCAATAACGTTCGTTGTCGCGGTAAGCTTCCATGAACCGAACGGCGAGTCGATGCTCGGATTCTGTTCGAGGACGA
The DNA here is from genome assembly GCA_963719005.1 of uncultured Planctomycetia bacterium. Taxonomy (GTDB): domain Bacteria; phylum Planctomycetota; class Planctomycetia; order Pirellulales; family Thermoguttaceae. Next base: position 100,651 of record CAVRAR010000001.1, on the reverse strand, counting down.
CGTCATCAACCGCGCTCCCCTTGAGAACCCGCATCGTCCACGTGGTGCGCGGGCCCGACGGTTCGACGGGCAGCGGAGCGGCTGCCGCGGCCGGCTCCTTGTTGGGGACAGGCGGATCCAGCTCTTCCTTGGCCCGCTGCGAGCCGCTCATCGTACCGAGCAAGTCGCTCGTCCGCGCCTCCGCCTGTGCGTCCGTCTTGTCTTCGTCGGAACTGCGCATCACCAGATTGACGACTCCCATCTGAGTCGCCAGCATAATCTTGGCCGCCTGCTCCGGAGTGACCAGCAGCGAGATCGTCTTGGCGGAGATCGACTTGTTTCCGTCCTTATCTTTCTCGAGGTCCAGCACGTCGTTGACGGCGAAGACCTTAATGTCTTGCAAGATCGTTCGCGTGACGGTTTCCTCGATACCGCGGTTTGGATCGCGCACCAGATGGATCATCACGTCAACGCGATCGCCCGGCAGAATCAGGTCGCTGCCGCCGCTCACCAGATCGACCTTGACGGGAACGACCCGGTAGCCGACGGGAATCATGGCGGTGGCGCCCTGCTCGTTGACGCCCTTGCCGCAGAGTCGGTTTTCGAGGATCGGTTCGCCGGCATAGAGCTTCGTACGAACGCGACGGTTTTGGATATCCTCGATCCGCGAGATCGCGCCGGCGGGCGTTTTGTCCTTCGGCCACTGTTCGAGCTTCACGACTTCGGCAGTCAACCGATCGCCCATGCCGATGTTGGCGGCGGCGACGTAGATACCCGCGCCTTCCCCGCCTGCCCCATTGGCATCGCCGTTCCCTCTTGTCATCACCCGAGTGATGCCGATCGACGCCACTAAGCCGCAACCTAACGCCAACAATAGTAAGGCAAGGGATTTGGGTCGCATAGGAAAACCTCTACTGGACTGTCTCGCGCCGCATGACGCTGGTGGCCGTTAGGTTCTTGCTGCCTGAAATGAACCAAGGGTGCGGAAGCCAGCTTACGTTGCTAAACTGAACCTGAACCGTCACGGTCACAGGTTGTCCGTACGTGGCCGAAGCGGGCGATGTCGGGTTGATCGTCACCGTAGCCCCCGTGATTCCCGCATTCTGCAAATAGGTTGTCACTTGGCTAGTCACTCCGCTGGACGTGGCCGAGTCCAGTACCGCCACCCGGGCCCCTTCTCGTGCGGCATTCGTGAGGATCTGCTCAACCATAATCGCACGTCCGAACTCGAACATTCCAAGAACCACCAAGAAAAACACGGGCGCAACAACGGCGAACTCGACGACAGCCGAACCTTGTCGATTTCTTCGGCACGGCCGATAAGCTCGCTCTAGTTTAACCTCGGCCGATGGCTGGTTTCGGTTGACGCAGCCGTGCCGCGGGGGGGCCGCCTCGGACGCTACTTGCTCGTTGATGCAGCACACAATACGCAGTTTGTGCAAAATAGGAGGTTTCATAGCAGCATCGTCGTTTGAAGGACGAGAAAATAGCCAACTGTTCCAACCGCAATCGGAATTCCATAGGGGAGCAATAGCATTGAACTCTTGCGCTCAGCGGCAATGGCCGCAAGCGCGTTGGGATCGCGGACTTCGAGGATCTCGTTGGTGATGTTCCAGAACTGGTGGAGGTGGTGATGCCAATCGCGGCGCCAAAGGACCATGCCGACGGCAATCAGTCCGCCGATGATCGCCGAGATGCAGAAGGCATAAACGGTGGCCCCGCCCCAGGCCCAGGCGCCAACTCCGGCCAACAACTTCACGTCGCCTGCGCCCATTCCGCCGATGGCATACGCCGGCAGCAGAAGCATCAAACCGACCGCCGTGCCCAACAGGCTCCAGCCAAGCCCTGCCCAGCCAAAGTAAGCGGTGCTGTAAACCCAGCCGGCGATTATCAGCGGAAAAGTGATCCAGTTTGGCACTCGGAGTTTCCAGCCGTCGATCACCGCCGCGACGACTAGCACCGCGCTAAGCAACCAAATCGACCACCAGTGCTCGGCAAGGGAAACGGGAAGCGTGTTGATGTCGGGCATCATTAGATTTCTCCGAAGACATTGCACGAAGCCGTCGGAGAAACTCGGAGATCGCAGGTAGGGATTCTCCAATTCTCCGACATCAGTTCTTTATTCACCCAATAAAGCATAGGTCAAAAAACGCCCCCTCGGCACCGGATCCCCGGTGCCGAGGGGGTTTTTCGGGTTCTAGCGGGTTTTGCTCTCCTCAGCCTGATCGTTCAGCCGGCGTCCATTGCTGGCAGACTGGGGGGCTGGCGTCCATTTACGTCAGATTGTTCCCCACATTCACGAACGCAGCACTGGCCTTGGTGCCGATCGCCTGAATGGCGGTCAAGCACACGATGATAATCAGGGCCAACATCACCGCGTATTCAACGGCCGTCGGCCCATCCTCCGAGACGAGAAATCTCCGCACTTTCTGAGTTAGCGAATTCATGGGTATCCCTCCGTTCCAGTTCGGCTCCCCCGATGGGGAGCCTACTGGGGGCAAAAAAGAGGAATTCCTCGGGCAATACGCCGGCCCCGAGAACTGGCGTCGGCGTGCGACTTGCCCTCGGGATCCCCGGTCCACTGAAACGAAACTTGCTCCTTACTCATCTACCCGTGTGACTGTTCGTCACCTTCTGGGCAGCCGGGGTTCCGACCTGGAACCGAGTTCTCAGCACCGAGGGGGCTTCAGACTCTAACGGGTCTGCTCTCCTCGGTCCGATCGTTCAGCCAGCGTCCGTCGCTGGCGGGCTGGCGTCCCTTTAGGTCAAATTGTTGCCCACTTTCACGAATGCAGCACTGGCCTTGGTGCCGATCGCCTGAATGGCGGTCAAGCACACGATAACGATCAGGGCCAACATGACCGCATACTCAACGGCGGTCGGTCCATCTTCGCAGACGAGGAAACGTTGCACCTTCTGAGCTAGCGCCTTCATGGTATTCCTCCATTCCAGTCGAACTTCCTCACGGGAGCCGACCAGAAGATCAAACTGTTTTGGGATCCCTTGGGTGATGCGCCGGCTCGTAAGAACCGACGTCGGCCTGCGATTCACCTTCGAGATCCCTTCTTGTTAAACCGAACCTCTTCCCCTCCAATTGCCAAAGTGGTCTTTCTTCACCCTTTCGGCAACCAGGAATCCGACAGAAACAATCCGTCGGCTCTTGGCTTCGCGTCTCGGCCTTACGGCCGGTTAGCCTTTGTCGAGGATTCAAGAGGTTGCAGGCCTTCGTAACGCAGAAGCTCCGCCGACCGGACAAGTTCACTCACAATGCGATTCCGGCAGAAAAACCTCTGCGCCGGGGCCGCCTCGTGGCTCCCCGTGCTGGCCGACGCCTCCGCGTCTTGCCTCTCACTTGAAACCTACGTCAAATCGGCGGGTTGTCAAATGCGAGGGTTTAGGGAATATCAAACGGTCTTGCAGATTTCCATAGTGCCGGTGTGGGATTTTCCGAATATCACGGGCGTCCGCGAAAATGGCACATAATCGGGAGTCCTTGCATCATCAGGTTGCATTTGACGCCCGTCAGCTTTCAACGCGCTCCTCACGCTCGGCGTGAAGTGATTGGGGCCATCCCTCTGGCGGGTGAACCCCGAAAACCGTCGCCGCGGCGTCCAAAATCGTCTTCAATCTCGCAGCATCCGAACGCCAAATAGGATATGCTCTTGATAGAGGGGCGTTCAACTCATCTCGTTTTGGCACCAAGTGGTTGAAACTGAGCGTCCCTGTGCCACTTTGTTGTAGAGAGAAGGTGCGATATGCATGTTCAGTGTCCCCAATGTCGAACGATGGTCGCACAGGCCAAGAATCGGGACGGGCCGAACTTCTGCGAGAACTGCTTCTGTCTCTTCTACGCAGTTGAGGAACGGACAATGCCGCCTTGGATTCTTGGCGTCCTGGTGATCCTCGTGGCCAACTTGCAGATCATCGGCCAGTAGAGAACGAAAGAACCGCCGCTCTCCGACGTTGCTCGGGGAGCCTGCATCGATCGTCTTCTTTCCCTTCGGGGAGAGAGCATGAGGGTGAGAGTGATCGGCGAGCGAACGCCCGGCATTGCCTAGCTCGCCAAGCCCTCACCCTCCGTCGTTTCTTGCTTTTGCCCGGAGCGCGGGCGTCCCGCCCGCAATCAACGCCCAGTGGGGCAGACATTCCCGTCTGCCAAGATACCCCGCGTTTTCCCGGCAGACAGGAATGTCTGCCCCACGGTGTTCACGCCTTCTTCGCCGCTCGCAGACGCAGCACGGCTTCGACCAGCCGCGTTGGACCGTGGCGGATGACGTCACACACGGGCAATCCCAACCGGCGACCAACGCTGTCGCATTCCGCCGCAACCGCCTCGTCATCGAACCGCTGCCCGTTGACTGCCACACCGATTACGCGGCACGGGTGCATAATGTTGGCCGCCGATTCATAGAACTCGACCACTTTCTCTAGCGAGGGCAAGGTAATGTCTTCCATGCCGTGAAAAGCTCGTCGCCCCATCTCGTAGCAGAGGATCAGCCCGTCGGGCATCAGGCCGTGCAAGAGGCCGAGGGTGACGCACGAATAGCGCGGATGGAACAGGCTGCCTTGCCCTTCGACTACGATTACGTCGTGATGTTGATTGGCCAGAACGAGCTTTTCCGCCGCGCCGCTGACAAAATCAGAGATGACGCGGTCGATCGGACAACCGCTGCCGGCTACCAGAATGCCGGTCTGGCCCGTGGCGACGAAAGCGGCGTCGACGCCGGCGCGGTTGAGTCCGGCGGCAACTTCGACGCTCGCCACCATCTTGCCGACGCTGCAATCGTTGCCGATTGTGTGAATGTGCAGGCACTCCGATCGAATGCCCTGGCGACTAGCCACGTCATGTTCGTCGTTCCGGCGAACGTCGACCAGTTCGACTCCATACCGCTCGGCCGCTTGACGAAACTCGGCATCATCGACGAGGAAATCGTGCATGCCTGAGACGATCGTCAGTCTTCGAGCGATAGCATTCAGGATAATCGGTCGCCACTCGGGCGGGATTTTTCCGCCGGGCGGCGCGATGCCCACCAGAAACGTGTTCGTCCCCTTGGGCGCCTCGGCCAGCGAGCCGATGATGGGGATTTGTCCACCGACGCCGAAAACCTCACCGCATGTCTTTCCAGCCGATTGTCGGTCGAGCACGGCGATGACTTCGTTCGGCCGGTAGCGGATCAGGCAGACGGCGGTCTTGGCGGTGTCGGGGTCGTTGTGCCCGTCGGTGATGATTACGATGCGGCGCGGCGTGTTCATGGCGGCAGTCTAGTGCAAACGGTGCTGCCGAGACAAGACTGTAGTCCTTTCTGTCGATCTTTTGGGTGGAAACTCAGAATACTTTGTGGTTACTCGGGCCAGGAAACGGCTCGCAACTAGCTGCGATGTAAGGCATTACGACGACTCTTGCCCCCCACGTATCGATTCGCTTTTGGGGTGGGTTGCTGCGGGACCGACAGCCGATATAATGCAGATTGCTTTGGAACGGCCCGTTGCGGCCAGTTTGCGGCGGAGAAAAGACGCGAAGAAAAATTCTTCGGTCCGGTCTTGTTAGCCGTTGACAGGCTTCGGTAGGGCTGGTAAAGTTAGGGTTTCGTCAATTCGGGCAGCGAGTTGACAGTGCGCTCTTTGACAATTTGGTTGTGATAATGAAGTGGCATCTTAACGTGTGAACCATGACTTTGCGCAAGCGCAAGGGAGTGGCTCCACGGGCACTTAGAGCATTCGTTACTCGGATCGAGAACAACTCTCTTCCACAGAGGGCTGGTCGCTTCAGCGACCAGTTGAACGCCCAGTCTGAACTGGAGAAGGTTGCTTTCGATCCGTCAAGCGTTGACCCCATGAAGAGAGCTCGCACAATGGAGCGTTCGATTCATGTGGCCAAGCTACTAAGGGCACATGGGGGATGTCTTGGCGTCAGAAGCCGATGAAGGGCGTGGAAGACTGCGATAAGCCCGGGGTAGTTGTCAAACGAGCGTTGATCCCGGGATTCCCGAATTAACACACACTGAATCCATAGGTGTGTGTCGCGAACGCGGTGAACCGAAACATCCAAGTAACCGCTGGAAAAGAAAGAAAAATCGATTTCCCAAGTAGTGGCGAGCGAAACGGAAAGAGCCCAAACCGCGGGGGTTTTCCCCTGCGGGGTTGTAGGGTCTCTCACATGGGAGTTACCAAGCTACCAGCTAGCAGAATTGCCTGGAACGGCAGACCACAGACGGTGACAGTCCGGTACGCGACAGTGGTGTAGCCTCCCGAGGGATACCTGAGTAGGTCGGGTCACGTGAAACCCCGACTGAATCCACGGGGACCATCCCGTAAGGCTAAATACTCTCTGACGACCGATAGTGAACTCAGTAGGGCGACTGAAAGATGGGAAGAACCCCTGCTAGGGGAGGATACTGAACCTGAAACCATGTGCCTACAAGCGGTCGGAGCACTATGGCAAGCTTGCTTGCAAAGTGTGACGGCGTGCCTTTTGCATAATGATCCGGCGAGTTACCGTCTGCGGCGTTAGGTTAAGGCCTTCCGGGCCGGAGCCATAGGGAAACCGAGTCTGAATAGGGCGACATAGTCGTTGGCGGTAGACGCGAATCTGCGTGAACTACCCATGAGCAGGTTGAATCGCGGGTTATACCGCGTGGAGGACCGAACCCACTTGGGTTGAAAACCGAGGGGATGACTTGTGGGGAGGAGTGAAAGTCTAATCAAACGCAGGGATAGCTCGTTCTCTCCGAAATATTTTTAGGAATAGCCTCGAGTCACTACGCACCGGGGGTAGAGATACTGAATCGGGTTGGGGGTCCTCCCAGACTACCCTCCTGAACCAAACTCCGAATACCGGTGTGACTATCTCGGGAGTCAGTCCGCGAGGGATAAGCTTCGCGGTCAAGAGGGAAACAACCCAGACCATCTGCTAAGGTCCCGAAGTCGAACTCAGTCACTAAGGAAGTTGAATTGCCGCGACAGCCAGGATGTTGGCTTAGAAGCAGCCACCATTTAAAAAGTGCGTAACAGCTTACTGGCCGAGCAGTTCTGCGCCGATAATGAACGGGAGTAAGTTCGACACCGAAGCAGTGGAATCCGCAAGGATTGGTAGGAGAGCGCTGAAGAACAGACACGAGCCGTACCGTAAGGAGCGGTGGAGGGTTCTTCAGGTGATTATGCCGGAATGAGTAACGATAAGGCAGGTGAGAATCCTGCCCGCCGAAAGCCTAAGGTTTCCTGGGGAAGGTAATTCCGCCCAGGGTTAGCCGGTTCCTTAGTCGAGGCCGAAAGGCGTAGACGATGGATAGCAGGTCAACATTCCTGCGCCACCAAAAACTAGACCGATGGAGGGACGGCGTTTGGAGGGTGAGCCGTACGAGTAGAAACGTCGGTAGACCGTGTTGAGGTGAGGGATAGGCAAATCCGCCCTCGCAAGCCAAGGCACGGGCTCGAGCGCATTTACGTTCGTGAAGTCATCTGAAGGACGTCCAAGAAAAGCTCCTAAGGTTCCCGCAAGGGTATGATGTTTTTGGTGACCGTACTAAAACTGACACAGGTAGGCGAGACGAGTAGTCTAAGGCGCTCGGGAGAATGGTGGTTAAGGAACTCTGCAAAATGATCCCGTAAGTTCGCGATAAGGGATGCCCTCGGGGGTTAACGCTCCTGGGGGCCACAGTAAATCGACATCAGCGACTGTTTATCAAAAACACAGGACTCTGCCAACTCGCAAGAGGATGTATAGAGTCTGACGCCTGCCCGGTGCCGGTAGGTTAAGGAAGAGGGTTAGCCGTAAGGTGAAGCTCGCGACCGAAGCCCCGGTAAACGGCGGCCGTAACTATGACGGTCCTAAGGTAGCGAAGTTCCTTGTCGGGTAGAATGAACAACTGCCCAAGACGGAAGTGATTCCGTCCTATGTACCGGCTCAAATCGGTGAAGCCCCACCGGCACATGCAGGTGCGCCGCGGGTAATACCGAGGGTAAGATCGTGCAAGCGATCCCCGTAACGACTCAGGGAGTGACACCCCTGGATGAAGCCTTCGGGCTTCATAACACGCCGGCCCTGTTCTTTGCCATGGATATTGCATCGTACATCTCCGGTTTTGTGGATGGCGAAGGCTGCTTTTGCGTCTCCTTCGCTCCCAGCAAGCGGCATCGCTTCGGCTGGGAAATTCGGCCGAGTTTCTCGGTCAGTCAGAATGGAGACCGGGCAGAACTGCTGTATACAATGCAGAAGATGTGGGCGTGCGGCTTTATACGCCCTGATCGGTCCGATAAGACCTTGAAGTACGAAGTGCGCCGGCTCCGCGACTTGGTGGAGAAAGTTCTCCCTCATTTCCGAGCCTGTCCTCTGGTCTCATCAAAGCAGAAAGACGTCGAGTTGTTCGGCGAAATCTGCGAGATGATGTACTGCGGACGGCACCTCGAAAACGAGAGGTTTTCAGCGGATCGTGGAATTGGCGATGCAAATGAATCCATCCGGCAAACGGAAGTATTCTGGAAGCGAGATCGTCGCCTCGCTTCGAGCAGGTGAAGGTATAGTCTACGCCACGGGAAACCGTGGATTAACGTGAAGTTCCGACCTGCATGAATGGCGTAACGACTGATGTACTGTCTCAACCACCAACCCGGTGAAATTGTAGCCGTGGTGAAGATGCCACGTTCCCGTAGCTAGACGGAAAGACCCCATGAACCTTTACTGTAGGCTGGTATTGGGCTGTGATATGTTCTTGTGTAGGATAGGTGGGAGGCGTTGAAGCCGGTACGCTAGTATCGGTGGAGCCAACCTTGAAATACCACCCTGGGCATATTTTAGTTCTAACTTTGTCCCGTGAATCCGGGCAGAGGACATTTCCAGTTGGGCAGTTTGACTGGGGCGGTCTCCTCCAAAAAAGTAACGGAGGAGTTCAAAGGTACCCTCAGCCTGGTTGGCAATCAGGCGTCGAGCGTAAAGGTAGAAGGGTGCTTGACTGCGAGACAGATATGTCGAGCAGATACGAAAGTAGGACTTAGTGATCCGGTGATCCCGTATGGAAGGGTCATCGCTCATCAGACAAAAGGTACTCTGGGGATAACAGGCTTATCGCTCCCGAGCGTCCATAGCGGCGGAGCGGTTTGGCACCTCGATGTCGGCTCATCACATCCTGGGGGTGGAGAAGCTCCCAAGGGTTTGGCTGTTCGCCAATGAAAGTGGTACGTGAGCTGGGTTCAGACCGTCGTGAGACAGGTCGGTCCCTATCTGCTATGGGCGCACGAAACTTGCGGAGGTTCTTCTTTAGTACGAGAGGATTTAGAAGGACGTTCCTCTGGTGTGCCAGTTGTCGCGCTAGCGGCACGGCTGGGTAGCTATGAACGGAAAGGATAAACGCTGAAAGCATATAAGCGTGAAGCCCTCTCCAAGATCAGGTTTCGTTGCGGTTTATCCGCGAAAGCCCCCTGGAAGACGACCAGGTCGATAGGTCGGATGTGTACGCGCAGCAATGCGCTCAGCTAACCGATACTAACGGGCGAATGCTTGGCCGCATGTATCCAACGCTCCTAAGAGCCCGCGTTAGGATGTCACTTCTTTATCACAACCAGACGAGTAGGCAGTGGCCAGTGGGCAGTGAAGACAAGTATCTTTGTTCGTCACCGCCGACTGCCGACTGCCCACTATCGAGCGTCCGCTCCCTTCGCAGTTGGGACGGCCGCTCCTTTCCGGTGACCATATCCGAAAGGCCACACCCGTTCCCATTCCGAACACGGTAGTTAAGCTTTCGGAGCCGATGGTAGTACCAAAAGTGCGAGAGTAGGTGTCGCCGGATTAAATCACAAAAAGCCCCCGAGGTCGTTTGGCCCCGGGGGCTTTTCGTGCTTTGTCGGACGTGGGACCAGCGGGCGAGAATTACCTGCGGTAGGTTCCGAGATGCCGAAATCTGTATCGCGAACCCACGATATACTCCCGTCTTATTTCAACTCCAATCCATCGACGGCAGAATTGCTCGGCAACGTTGCCGACCACGTTGCTGCCGGCAAAGGGATCGAGCACAAGGTCGCCGGGCCGTGTGAGAAACTTGATAAAAAACTCCGGAACCTTGTCCGAGAAGCGGGCGGGATGAACTTCAAGGCCGTACTTACGGCATGCTTCGATGTAGGGATCAGTGCTCCGGGTGTTCGATGCCTCGATAACGTTGGGCGGAATTGCGCCCCCATTGTCACGCCCCCATTTTTTTGACACGTTGTGCCCTGACGGGCGTGGGCCGCTATTGTACCCCTTATTCAGAAGGTCAATCATACTGTCCTTGTACGGGGTCAGAACCCTACGGTTATTCGCCTTTGGACGGGCCGTCTTGGATAGCCACCAGATTGGCTGAATTGCATCCTTGACCCGAACCCGTCGCACGGTGACCCACTCTGCAGGAGCTGGCATCTTTGCACGGTTGTACCAGTAAAACTCCTGGGCCAGTTTGAAGAGTCCCTTCTCGCCACATAGCCGGAGGAGCAGATCGAAGTGGTAAAGACTTCGAGTTGGCTCCCCCTTGTTCCATGAACCACCAATGTCGAGGACAAAGCTGCCATCTCGCTTAAGAACGCGGTGGATTTGCTCCGCAAACGGCCAGAACCAGTTGTCTTGGTTCAGCGTGAAATGGAAACTTCGATTGGCTTGCTAGGATCGTCCGCCCTCCGTGCCAATAATGAGTGAGACAACTGCCTCCTGGTTTATTACAGTAGAGGGTAAGGAGGTAGAACGATGGAGAATGCAAGGATGTTGGGAACAGAAGATGGGGTGGTAGGCGGAACGAAAGGAGGGCGTAGCCCGACTGGAGTTCCGCCTACCACCCCGGCCGTCACGGTTACGGACGGGACGGCCACTGGCAACGGAAGACGGATGCCTGACCCTGCCGTTTTGGAGAAACCCGTGCGGCGACGGTTCCTGGTGGAATATAAGCTCCGCATCCTCCAGGAGGCCGATCGTTGCACCGCGTCCGGCCAACTCGGCGCACTGCTGCGTCGCGAGGGCTTGTACTCGTCGCTCCTGAGTACGTGGCGGGAGCAGCGTCGCAAAGGGATGCTGGCTGGCCTGACTCCCAAGCGGCGTGGGCGGAAGGCCAATCCCGATGCCCCCTTGATCGCCGAAAACCTGCGGCTCACTCGCGAAACCCATCGGCTGGCGGCCAAGCTCCGCCAAGCCGAAACGATCATCGATATCCAAAAAAAACTTTCGGAGATACTGGGGATTCCCCTGCCGCCGTCCGACTACAACGGGAGCGAGCCATGAACGCCATCGAAGAACTTGCTCCGCAGGTCGGCACGTCCGCAGCCTGCCGCAGTTTGAGCGTGGCCCGAGCAACGCACTACCGGCATCGTCAGCCAAAGCCAATCGAGCCCAAAACCGCGACACGGCCCAGGCCGCCACGAGCGCTGGGTGAGTACGAACGGCAACAGGTCCTCGATGTGCTCGACAGCGAGCCGTTCGCCGACAAGGCTCCGGCCGAGGTTTATGCGGCACTTTTGGATCAGGGCCGGTATCTCTGCTCGATTCGCACGATGTACCGCGTTCTGGACTCTCGGAAAGAAGTTCGTGAGCGGCGCGACCAATTGCGACACCCGACCTATCACAAGCCGCAATTGCTGGCCACCGCTCCCAATCAGGTTTGGTCCTGGGACATCACCAAGCTCTTGGGGCCGACGAAATGGACGTACTTCCACCTTTACGTGATCCTCGACATCTTTAGCCGCTACGTGGTGGGCTGGATGCTGGCCAGTCGTGAAAGCCAACATCTTGCCGAGCGGTTGATTCGCGAGACGGTCGTCAAGGAAGGCGTTGTTCGGGACCAACTGACGATCCACAGCGATCGTGGGCCGTCGATGCGATCGCAGACCGTGGCCCAACTTCTGGCCACGCTGGGGATCACCAAATCGCACAGCCGGCCGCACGTATCCGACGACAATCCATTCTCGGAGAGCCAGTTCAAGACGATGAAGTATCAGCCGGAGTTCCCCGACCGTTTCACGAGCATGGAACACGGCCTGGAGTTTTGCGGCAAGTTCATCCACTGGCAGAACCACGAGCATCATCACTGGGGCCTTGGCCTGCTGACTCCAGCGATGGTGCATTGCGGTCAGGCCGCCGCGGTACTGGCTGCTCGGCAGACGGTGCTCACCGCGGCCTATGCTGCCCATCCCGAACGCTTTGTCGGCGCGCCGCCGCGTCCGCTGGCGTTGCCAAGCGAAGTCTGGATCAACCCTCCGGCCGATGGGCTGGAACCCCGTATGCTACAACTACCGCGCGACACTAATTTCGTACCGCAGTTGTCTCAAACCCATTGACACGTTCCGCCGGGTGTTGAAGTTGGTTGGTAGTGCTTGGATTTTTCGCTTTGGTGTTGTAAGCGAGGGAGGTGGGCGGCAGCAGAACCACCGCCCGGACCTCGCTCACAACCCCTGGGGCGGCGCTCGGGTCGGTTCCCACCGGAGCCCTATCCTCCGCCCAGGTCGTCTCTCATCGTAACGTCCTTCTTTCGATCAGGCAACCGTCCGCAAACGGGCCGCCTCTCGCTGCTCCTTTCTACGCTCGCGGGCCTCCGTCAGTTTGCGATCGCGGGCTGCGAAGATCTCCGCCTCACGGCCCGCCAATTTGTCCGCCGGCGCCACATAGCCAATCGCGCTGTGCAATCGCACCTCGTTGTAGTGCTCCACGTAACGAGCCACAATGCGGATGGCATCCTCCAGCGAGATCGGCGTGCCCGGCCGCAGGCACTCGCCCTTGATGCTCCCGTGAAATCGCTCCAGTTTGCCGTTGCTCTGCGGATAGTACGGGCTGGTGCGCACGTGCGTCATCCCGCAGATGCGAATGAACTCTTTGAAGTCCTTCGCCAAAAACTGCGACCCATTGTCGCTGATGATCCGCGGCGTCTCCTTGGGGAACTTCTCCCGCGCGCGTTGCAGGATCGTCAGTTCATCTTGCTCGGTCATCGAGCGGCGAATCTCCCAATGCACGGTGTAGCGGCTGTAGCCGTCGAGGATCGTCGTCAGGTAGTAAAACGTGCCGTGGATGTTGAGGTAGCTGATGTCGATATGCCAGTGTTCATGGGGTTTTTGCGGCTGTTGGAAGCCCGTGCCTTTCTTCGACGGCTTGTTCGTCGAGCGCCCGATGCGGCCCGCCGCCTTCAATACGCGATAGACGCTGCTGGGACTGACGGCCACCACGTCGCGGTCGAGCTGTCTTGGTTCAGCGTGAAATGGAAACTTCGATTGGCTTGCTAGGATCGTCCGGGTGTTGAAGTTGGTTGGTAGTGCTTGGATTTTTCGCTTTGGTGTTGTAAGCGAGGGAGGTGGGCGGCAGCAGAACCACCGCCCGGACCTCGCTCACAACCCCTGGGGCGGCGCTCGGGTCGGTTCCCACCGGAGCCCTATCCTCCGCCCAGGTCGTCTCTCATCGTAACGTCCTTCTTTCGATCAGGCAACCGTCCGCAAACGGGCCGCCTCTCGCTGCTCCTTTCTACGCTCGCGGGCCTCCGTCAGTTTGCGATCGCGGGCTGCGAAGATCTCCGCCTCACGGCCCGCCAATTTGTCCGCCGGCGCCACATAGCCAATCGCGCTGTGCAATCGCACCTCGTTGTAGTGCTCCACGTAACGAGCCACAATGCGGATGGCATCCTCCAGCGAGATCGGCGTGCCCGGCCGCAGGCACTCGCCCTTGATGCTCCCGTGAAATCGCTCCAGTTTGCCGTTGCTCTGCGGATAGTACGGGCTGGTGCGCACGTGCGTCATCCCGCAGATGCGAATGAACTCTTTGAAGTCCTTCGCCAAAAACTGCGACCCATTGTCGCTGATGATCCGCGGCGTCTCCTTGGGGAACTTCTCCCGCGCGCGTTGCAGGATCGTCAGTTCATCTTGCTCGGTCATCGAGCGGCGAATCTCCCAATGCACGGTGTAGCGGCTGTAGCCGTCGAGGATCGTCGTCAGGTAGTAAAACGTGCCGTGGATGTTGAGGTAGCTGATGTCGATATGCCAGTGTTCATGGGGTTTTTGCGGCTGTTGGAAGCCCGTGCCTTTCTTCGACGGCTTGTTCGTCGAGCGCCCGATGCGGCCCGCCGCCTTCAATACGCGATAGACGCTGCTGGGACTGACGGCCACCACGTCGCGGTCGAGCATCATGAACGCCAAACGCCGGTAGCCTTCCAGTGGATACTCGAAGGAGAAGCGGATGATGGCCTGCTTCTCCCAATCTTCGAGCCACCAGTCGCGCGGCACCCAGCCGTTGTGTTCGTTCCGCTTGCCGTAGCGATCCTTCCAGTCGTGGAACTTGCTCTGGCCAATGCCCAGCCAAGCCACGAACTTTCTGGCGGGAATCTCCGTGCGCTCGTTCCAACGGCGCACGTAATCGACCACTTCATCGCGAGTGTCGTGGGGAACCCAACGTCCGTTTAGAGTTCCCCATTCTCTTTTTTTGCGCGGACGTTCTCCTCCATCAGTTCGGAGATGACCTCGTTCTTCTGAACGAGCTTGGCCCGCAGTCGGGCGACTTCCTCCTCCTGGGCGGAAAGCCTCTTGGCTTCGCGTTTGGCGACCGGGTGAAAGGCGGCCGGCGCGTTATCGAACAGGATTTTCTGCCAGGCGTAGATTTGGTTCGGCTTGATCCCGTACTCGTCGCAGAGGTCCGAGATGGGCACTTTATCGACCAGATACCTCTTGAGAATGGCAGCCTTCTGGTCCGTGCCGAAATGTCGTCGTTGTCCACTCATGAAATTCTCCTCGTCTGGGGGAAGATTCTAACCCAGGCGACCGAGAATTTCCATTTCCAATTGGTTCAAGACAGAGCATCATGAACGCCAAACGCCGGTAGCCTTCCAGTGGATACTCGAAGGAGAAGCGGATGATGGCCTGCTTCTCCCAATCTTCGAGCCACCAGTCGCGCGGCACCCAGCCGTTGTGTTCGTTCCGCTTGCCGTAGCGATCCTTCCAGTCGTGGAACTTGCTCTGGCCAATGCCCAGCCAAGCCACGAACTTTCTGGCGGGAATCTCCGTGCGCTCGTTCCAACGGCGCACGTAATCGACCACTTCATCGCGAGTGTCGTGGGGAACCCAACGTCCGTTTAGAGTTCCCCATTCTCTTTTTTTGCGCGGACGTTCTCCTCCATCAGTTCGGAGATGACCTCGTTCTTCTGAACGAGCTTGGCCCGCAGTCGGGCGACTTCCTCCTCCTGGGCGGAAAGCCTCCTGGCCTCGCGTTTGGCGACCGGGTGAAAGGCGGCCGGCGCGTTGTCGAACAGGATTTTCTGCCAGGCGTAGATTTGGTTCGGCTTGATGCCGTACTCGTCGCAGAGGTCCGAGATGGGCACTTTATCGACCAGATACCTCTTGAGAATGGCAGCCTTCTGGTCCGTGCCGAAATGTCGTCGTTGTCCACTCATGAAATTCTCCTCGTCTGGGGGAAGATTCTAACCCAGGCGACCGAGAATTTCCATTTCCAATTGGTTCAAGACACCGACACGCCGCCCTGAAAACTGTGTGGCCGCCATCCCTGTTACTTCGGTTCCTTCTGTGGGTGTGGCGGCGCGCGGCGGCGACTCTGCTACGCCGCTCCGATCACCATATCCGAAAGGTCACACCCGTTCCCATTCCGAACACGGTAGTTAAGCTTTCGGAGCCGATGGTAGTACCAAAAGTGCGAGAGTAGGTGTCGCCGGGATTTTATTCAAGAAAGCCCCCGACGGTCCAAAAAGACCCCGGGGGCTTTTCGTTTCTTGCCTGGCTTCCTGCCACGACGGGTGGTATAATCCAGCAAGATCGAAAGGGAATCCGATGGGCTTGACCGTTCTAGAAGTCGGCGTCGCCAACGTTGCTGATCCCGACGTCACGCGGGCCATCGAGTTCCTCGTCGATTCGGGTGCGATCTACTCGGTGGTGCCTGCGTCGATTCTGGAAGAACTCAAGATCAAGCCGATTGCCGAACAGACGTTCCGCTTGGCCGATGGCTCGAAAATCTCCCGCAAGAAGGGCGTGGCGATCTTCAAATACGCGGGGCAAATCGGCGGCGCCGACGTGATCTTCGGCGAGGAAGGCGACAGCACGCTCTTGGGCGCCTTCACGCTGGAAGCCCTCGGATTGGCCCTCGACCCGTTCAAACGCGAACTCCGCCCCCTTCCGATGATCCTCGCCGGCAATACTCGTTCTCATTCCGAACACGGCAGTTGAGCTTTTGCAGCCAATTCCCAGTACCAAAAGTGCGAGAGCAGGTGCCGCCGGATTGAATTCAGTAGAGCCCCCGAGGTGTCCGACCGCGGGGGCTCTCGCTTTCTTGGCGGACGGCGTTGTGTCAGTGCACGAAATTGTGGAAAAATCAAAAGAACGGATTTCATGAAGCCTTCCGCCGCGGTGTCTGGGTGGGTTATTGCGATTGCAGTTCTGATCTTGCGCACCTGCTGCCGCATTCGACTCCATAACGATCCCCGCGGCAAATTGCGTGCAAGCTCGCAAGCCTACGTCTACTCCGTCCTGCATTCCCATCAAATTGCCACCGTCATCCAGGGCGAAACCGGCACCGGGGCCATGGTGTCGCGGTCGGCCGACGGCGAACTGTTGATCCCTTGTCTGTGGCTTCGCGGTATCGTGCCCATCCGCGGATCGAACTGCCACAAGAGCGGCGACAAAGGCGGGCTGGGCGCGATCGATGCGCTCGTCGAGCACGTCGCGGGCGGCGCCCCGGGCTATTTGGCCGTCGATGGACCGCGCGGCCCGCGCAACCGAGTTCACAAGGGAATCGCGGTCCTCTCGCAGCGGACCGGCGCGGCGGTCATCAATTTGGTGGCCGTCTCCTCGCGGCGGTGGATCTTCACCCGAGCCTGGGATCGTTTTCAAATCCCAAAACCCTTCAGCACGATCCACGGCTATTTCGGCGAGCCCATTTTTCCGCGGGAAGACGAAAGCGTGGAGCAATACCGAAAACGAATCGAGATCTCCTTGAACGATCTCGAACGGGAGCACGACCCCATCGAGTCTGAACTCGCCGCCGCCGCTACGCTTCGTCGCCAGACGCCCAGTTGATCGGAAGTCGGATCGCATCGATGGCGGGGCTGGAGATATCGTGGGCATGATGGGCTTCGTCTGCGTCTAGCTCGGCAAGACACGGCAAACGCCGACCGTTCGCCCGGAACTCTCTTCCCGATAAATAAATCCATCACGATTCTCGCTCTTATGATATAGTGAACCTCCGCAAACCGACAGGGAGCGACCATCATGCGAATTCTGATCGCGAAGTGGGTTTCTGTGTTGTTTCTGGTCATTTCGGTCGCGGGCAGCTTTCTGGGTGCCTTCGGTGGGCGACATCGTGCGGCAAACGCCTCCGAGGGCGAGCAGTCCGCTCTGGACAAGGCAGCGTCTGCGCCCCCCTCCCCCGCCCCGATCGGATCGGCTTCGACCGCAAAGACTCGTGTCTATAAGGTGCACAAGAAAGTCAAGGAACTTCCCGGTCACGAAGACCTGTCCACCCCGGAAGGCGCCTACGCCGCGATCCACCGGGCATGGGCCGCCGAAGGCGACGCCGCTTGGGCCCGTCTGACCGTGCCGGAATTAGCGGTGAAGTTGCCCGAAGCCGCCATAAAACCGTTGCCCAAGGAGGTGGCGGAACGGGCCCTCAACGCCGAAATCCTCGAAGTCCACGTCTGGGACGACATCCATGCGTGTGTCATTGCCCGTGAGAAGGATGGACGGGGCCGCGACTACTTCGACCTGCGATATCTGAATCGCGTCGATGGTCGCTGGTTGAACAATGGCAACGACGGATCGGATACCCTAGAGCGTGCCCGGCAGAGGATTGCGCGCATTCTTGCCGGCGAAGCGGCCAAGCAGATGCGCGATCATCGCCCGCCCGTCGCCGATCCAGACGCGTATTTGAAGCCCTTTGTCGATTTCCTGAAGCGTGAAGCGAAAGCCCCGCAGCGTTTCGTCTTGGATGCAATCGGCAAGCATCGCGTCGTGATCCTCAGCGAGGTGCACAACCGGCCGCGCTACTGGGCATTCAACGCCGCCTTGGTCCGCTCGCCGGAGTTCGCACGCCGGGCGGGCGTGATCTACATGGAGCTGCCCTCGAACGACCAGGATTTGGTAGATCGCTTCCTCGCGGCGGCCAAGCTCGATCCCGAACCGGTCATCGACATGCTTCGCGACATGATGGAGGCGGGCTGGCCCGATCAAGCCACCTTGGAGTTCTTCTGCACGGTCTGGGAAGTCAACCAGAAGCTCCCCCAACCGCAGCGGCTGCGGATCGTGCTGGTCGACATGGCCCGGCCGTGGAAAGAGATCGAGCGGCGCGAGGATTGGCAAAAATACGACGTCGACCGCGATCAGTGCATGGCGGAGAACATCGTCCGCGATCTGAAGGATCACGCCGCCGACCGTCGGCACGCGCTCTTTCTCGTCGGCTACGGCCATGCGATGGTCAATCTCACCTGGGCCGGCGGCGATCCGATGCGGTCGGCCGGCTGGCATCTCCGCAAGACGCTGGGAGCGGAGAATGTGTTCGCGATTTTTCCGCATTCGCCGGTCATCACCAATCACGGCGACGTACACGGACGAATCGCCCTGGGGCTGTTCGAGACGGCTTTTGCCGCGTTGGGGAACAAGCCCGTGGCTTTTCCGCTCGATCGCGGCCCGTTCGGCCGGCAACTCTTCGACGCCGATTTTGAACGGCTGACCCTCGATCCCTTCGCCAAGGGCTACCACGCTTACCTTTACCTCGGACCAGTGGAGGGCGAGTTGCTCTCTCCGCTGATCCCGGGCTTTTACTCGGACAAGTTCATGGGCGAAATGGATCGCCGTTGGCGCATCATGTACGGCAAAGGGTTGGTCGAGGACGGCGTGGTCGAACGCCTCGACGGGGCCAGCTACGCTGCCTATAGGAGTCAATTCTGGGGCCAGCCCCGCCGCGGATGGTCGGCCGATTATCTCGGTCCGCTCGACGCCTGGAAGTACGGCAGCAATTACAAAGACGTCATATCGAAGCGGCTGCCTTCGACCCAAGCGAAGACCGGAAAGGTGCTCGAAGTCTACGGCCTGGGGCGCGACACGGGCTTGGGGCTCAAGTCGATGGTCAACCTGACGAGCGGCGCAGTGATCGCTCCCGATCCGAAGCGTTTCCACGGCGACAATCCCCAGGGCATCGCTTGGCTCAAGGAGAAAGGAATCGACCTGATCGCCTTTGCCCAAAGCGACTCCGGCGACCGGGGATTGGCCGGCTACGACATGGTGGCCGTCAAGATCAGCAATGACAAATTTGACGCGATGGATCGCAGCGGGGTCAAGCGAACCTTAGAAATTCTGGCGGAAGAGGCGGATCAAACTCCCACGACGATGATGAGCATCAAGTCAGGCTTGCCCGTCACCTACGCCATCCGCACCCGCAACGGCTCGTACGGCGTGCTCCAAGTCGAAGACGCCCGCCTAACCGCGACGCCGGTCGTCTTCCGCTTTCGATACAAGCTGTTCACGAAGCCGTGAGTCCGATCGCAAAGAGACGACGATCCCTGGGAACGTTCGTACTGCCGAGAAGTGCGAGAACAGGTGTTGCTGGATTGACTCACAGAAGCTCCCGAGGCCCGACAGCCCAAGGGGGCTTTTCCTTTTCTCGCGCGCGCCTCGGGAGTCTTCCCGTGGAGTAGAACTGTGGGCCATGTCGTGGAGTCTTGGAAGACGCCGAGTCCAAATGGGGGTGGAAGCGGGGTTGACTGGGTTGGTCGGCGCGGCAACACCTATGATGGGACTGGGGGAGCAGATTCAGAGAAAGAACTATGCCAGCCGCCGCCATGCTGCGGCGCCAGACGCCCGGTTGAACGGCCGCGTAGCAGGCACACTCCGTGTAGGCCGTCTTTCCGCACACGGAGTGTGCGGACTACCTGGGGCATTGCCAATGCAGGTATTCGCCCCTACGTAATGCCGCCTTCGCCGGATTGTCGGCAATATAACGTCGTAGACCGTCGAATTGTTCCGGGGCGCGCACGAGATGGTCGAAGCTTTCCTCTTGCCAAAACCGGCCTCGACGTCCCAACGCCCGGTTGATCCGAGTCGTCGTGTACTTTTTCCATGAGTAACATTGCTTCTCCAAGTCGTTTTCGCCGAGAAGACATGCCAGCACATGCACGTGGTTGGGCATGATTACAAAATCGCCTAACTGATAATGTCGTCCGGCGTCATGTCGAAGACTATCTGCCACAATCCGAGCCAAATCGGGCCGCTTCAGCACACACTCGCCGTATCCATGGTCGAGATGTTCCATAAACTCGCGCGAAAAGAGCTGGTGGAACTCCCGTTGCTGTGCTGTCGGGAGATCGTGCAGTTGCACCGCTAAACTGGGTGTTTTGGGATTCGGCACAAACGTAGTCCGCACACTCCGTGTGCGGGAAAACGGCACACGGAGTGTGCCTGCTACGTTGAACGGGTCGATGCCGTGCCTTTCCAGCCAATCATTGCGCCGACGAAGCCATAATTCGACGACCTCGGCAGGCAAAGAATCGGCGGTGCGGAAGGTGATGAAGTACGTCACGCCCGGCTGGAACCAGTGCGGGAGGTTTCCGGCCGTAACGCGAACGTCCATCGCTGGGTCGTAAAACTCAAAGGTCATATTCGACTCGAATAGCAAAGCCGGCTATCGTAGTAGGCACACTCCGTGTGCCGTTAGTCGGCGGACGGCACACGGAGTGTGCCTACTACTTTGTCTCCACCCGCTCCAACACCGCCGGAAACGGCACGTGGCTTAGGACGCCGAATAGCGGGTGTCTTTGGAGCTTGGCGCAAATTTGGTGGGGCGATGAAACGCCGCATAAGAATCGGGCGAGCGATCGGGGATTGCGGAGTTGGGCGGGGTATTCGTGGCGGAGCGATAGGCCCTGCGACAACACCACCGGGTCAATCCGCAGTTCGGGACGAGGCGGCAATCGGCTGGGCTGGCCGCCGTGCAAACACCAGGAACAGTGACCGCATGGCTGCGGCAGCGGGTCGCCGAAATGGCCGCCGAGGGCCGATACCTGACAGCCGTTCTGTTCGACCAGCGCCGCCACTTGACCGAGCCGAGTAATCTCGCGTTGTTCCCGCTGCAACGCCTTTTCGTGCAACGACTTCGCCAGGGCGGCAAGATTGTCTGGCCTGTCGAGCAATCTGAATCGGTGCCGCACGCCGGCGACTTGCAACTCGATGTGCCCTTGCTCGGCCAAATAGTCGAGCGCCCGGACGACGCGATCCCGCGGTTGGCCGAGCGTTTGGCTTGCCTGGTCAATGTCGAGTTGGAACCAGATTTTCGCCTTCTTCGCCTGTCGGAACAAGTTGGCGAGAAAATCCTTGCGTTCGCCGTCAAAATGCCCCAGAATCTCGGCCGACGTCCGGAGCGGCTTGAATTGATACGTGGCGTAGAAGGGCGTCCCACGTTCCAGATGGCCGGCAAGTTCCAGATAGGTCAGCAATGTGCGAACCACGGTGAATCGGATGTCGTGCGTCAACGATAGCTCGTATTCGCTTGCGTCAAATTCCGCGCCGCTGCCGAAAATCTCTCGCACCAATCCCTCGACCGCTTTCAGGTTGGGCGTGTCGCCGTAGGCGAAGTTCTCCAGCACGTTCAGGTCGTCGGGGCAGAAGAACATCTCGCACACCGACGGCAGGCCGTCCCGCCCGGCTCGGCCGATCTCCTGGGCGTAGTTTTCCAGGCTCTTCGGCGGATTGTAATGGTAAACGTATCGAACGTCGGCCTTGTCGATGCCCATGCCGAAGGCGATCGTAGCAACGACAATCCCTCGTTCCGAGGCGATGAACCAATTCTGAATTTCCTCGCGATCGGCGTCTTCCATGCCGGCGTGATACGGCCGGGCGGGAAAACCGGCGGCGTGAAGCCGCTCGGCCAGCGTCTCCGCCGTTCGCTGCAAGGTGACGTAGACGATCGTCGGCCCCGAAGCCCGCTTCCGAATCGCCTCGAAGAACATGGCGTCGCGTTTGTCCAAAGTGGCGGGCGTTGCCAGCATTGTCAGGTTCTGACGATAGAAGCCGGTACGGATCGCGCATTGCGGCTCGATTTCAAAGAAGCGGCACATGTCGGCCAGCACTTGCGGCGTGGCCGTTGCCGTCAGCGCCAGAACCCGCTCGGCGCGGCACAACTTGGCGAACTGTGCCAGCCGCAGGTAGTCGGGCCGGAAGTTGTGTCCCCATTCCGAGATGCAATGGGCTTCGTCCACGGCAAACAGCGAAATCCTGGTGCGCTGGATGGCCTCGCAGAACCGTTCGTTGACGAACCGTTCCGGCGCGACGTACAGCAGCCGCAGCCGGCCGGTGCGAACCTCGTCCATGACGGTTCGGTTTTCGTCGAGCGTCAACGTAGAATCGAGCCGTCGCGCCGCGATTCCCCGCGACGCCAGCGCGTCGATCTGGTCCTTCATCAGGGCGATCAGCGGCGACACGACGAGGGTCAAACCTGGCAGAAGCAGGGCGGGAATCTGATAACACAGCGACTTGCCGCCGCCGGTCGGAAACACGACGGCCGTCGATCGCCCAGCCATCAGGTGGCCGATCGCGTCCTCCTGTCCGGGCTTGAACTGCGAGAAGCCGAACCGATCCTTGAGCACCCGAAGCAATTCCTCCCGTTCCGGTTTTCCACCAATGTTCTCGTTGGCTTGCATGAAGCGTCCCTTTTTTTGGCAGCCACGTGGCAACATATACCAATATACACATGTTACGCCTTTGTTCAAGGCCAGGTGTCTGTTCACCGGGCAACAGAGAAATTCGGCGGCGGCACGGCGGTTTCACAACTGGTGCCTCGCCCTGACAGCCTGTATAATCTGCTTGCGTCTGCTGGCGGCGCCGGCATGCGTCTCGGCGTCTCTGCTTAGGAAGCTTTCGGCTCGGCCCTCGAAAGTCTAGAATGAACCTCATGGCGGAAGCTTCCAGCGCAACCGATCGACAACGCCACGGCCGCTGGCAGTTCACTCTCCGCAGCCTGTTCTTGTTCACGCTCAGCGTTGCCATCGGCCTATCCTTCTGGAAGACGGAGGGCGATTGGTATGGTGCTACACTGGTCACCATCTCGTTTTGGATCGTTTTCGGGTTGGTGGCCCAGGTTCGCGACATCTGCACCAGCTTGCTGCATGGCGAGAACTCGACGCCCGAAGATCGCTGGGGCCGGCGGTTTTCCATCTTCTGGCGACTTGCGCTGTGCGGCCTGATCGGCCTCTGTTTCACGACGCCGTTTCTCATCAGCTTCCATCTTGTCACTCCGAGCGACAGCAGAGAATTCATCCACGTTTCTTCGCACGCGATGTGGCGCGCAGTTCTAATCATCTCGATCATCGTTGCGGTCGCCAGTTCACCCAGATTCGCCCGACCCGATCGGCGGGGTGTATGGTCTCGAGTCGTCGGCCTGTTGGGGGGCGCTGCCGCCCTTGTCCTCTTCGTGGTTCTTCTCCTCGATCGCCTTTGCATCGTGTCACTGGTGCATATTACCATCGCAGGCATTATGTCGGCTGCGCCGCTGTGGTGCGCGGAAGACACGGTGAGCACCTACAGCCGTGACCACGTCTTGGGGTTCGTCGATCTCACTACGACAGGCGTCCTTGCCATCCTCGCCAGTTGCGCTTTGCTGCGGCTGGTTGCATTATGCTGGCGACGGGCGATGTGGCCGAGAATTTGTTTGGGCACAATGTTGGCCGTTGGTTTGGCCATGATGTTGAGGCTCACGGCAAGAATCGTGCTGATCGAAGTCCCCCGCATCACACCCGTCCTCGCCGCCAACATCCCTGCACCGACGCCGTACCGATGGACGCCGGCGATTGCGCTTGCGTTGTTATTGACAGCGGTTGTCGCTTATCGTTGGTCAAAGCTGCCGGCTGCCGAACTCGCTGCCAACAACGTGACATGGCGCCGCGACGAAAACCGCTACTTTCACGAGCGGTTTGTCCTCCTGTTACTTCTCGCCGCTGTCGGACTGGCGGAGTGTATCAAGGTACTATGTGGAATGTTTGCATTTGGGTGGTGGCCCATTTGGGAGGTGCTTCCGTATCTTGTCGCGGAGCCGATGGGGGCTTTGTCGTTGGCGCTAATCCTGCTGGCCGCCCAAGGAGTGTTTTCTGGCCGGTCGAAACACCGCGATGCCGTCGCAGCGCAGCCGGCTGAATTGCGGCCGGGGTTGTTTTTGCTCGTTTGGACGGCGCTATTGATGATCGTCCTCTGCGCCGCGCCGGTGTTTGCCGCTTGGGGATTCGGCCTCTGGCTCAGATAAGGCCATTGGCGTGCCCTGGTTCTTTTCCGTGCCAAGCATTGGCTCTCAAGGGGGGTTGCAATGCCTTTACTCGCATGGGAAATTCACACTTTGGTGCAAGTCTATGTACCTTTCTGGGGTTGTTTCGCTTTCGATTCACTTACCCCTTTTCGTGCGGGGGATAGAGGCCACAAAAGCAAGCGGCCCGGCCCTTGAAAAATGCGCTCGCACTTGCCGCCGGACGAGCCGCATGTCTATCGGAGAAGACAACTCATGTCTGAAGCAGCGATTGTGAGGTGTGCCTTGGCGGTGGCGGTGCGTGGCCCTCCAACCAAAGGGGTCGTAACGGGGCTTCTAGCGACTTGAAGGAGCCAGAGTGTTCACAACTACGGATTGTCGCACAGGCCGCGTTAGAACTTCGACGGACCGGCAATCGCAGCTTGGCTTGAACGCAAGAAAGAAATAGCAACGGGGAAAGCACGAGGTTGTTTGTTCGTCAGCGTGTCGCTGATGCGATTGTCTTGGTTCAGCGTGAAATGGAAACTTCGATTGGCTTGCTAGGATCGTCCGGGTGTTGAAGTTGGTTGGTAGTGCTTGGATTTTTCGCTTTGGTGTTGTAAGCGAGGGAGGTGGGCGGCAGCAGAACCACCGCCCGGACCTCGCTCACAACCCCTGGGGCGGCGCTCGGGTCGGTTCCCACCGGAGCCCTATCCTCCGCCCAGGTCGTCTCTCATCGTAACGTCCTTCCTTCGATCAGGCAACCGTCCGCAAACGGGCCGCCTCTCGCTGCTCCTTTCTACGCTCGCGGGCCTCCGTCAGTTTGCGATCGCGGGCTGCGAAGATCTCCGCCTCACGGCCCGCCAATTTGTCCGCCGGCGCCACATAGCCAATCGCGCTGTGCAATCGCACCTCGTTGTAGTGCTCCACGTAACGAGCCACAATGCGGATGGCATCCTCCAGCGAGATCGGCGTGCCCGGCCGCAGGCACTCGCCCTTGATGCTCCCGTGAAATCGCTCCAGTTTGCCGTTGCTCTGTGGATAGTACGGGCTGGTGCGCACGTGCGTCATCCCACAGATGCGGATGAACTCCTTGAAGTCTTTCGCCAAGAACTGCGAGCCGTTGTCGCTGATGATCCGCGGCGTCTCCTTGGGGAACTTCTCCCGCGCGCGTTGCAGGATCGTCAGTTCATCTTGCTCGGTCATCGAGCGGCGAATCTCCCAATGCACGGTGTAGCGGCTGTAGCCGTCGAGGATCGTCGTCAGGTAGTAAAACGTGCCGTGGATGTTGAGGTAGCTGATGTCGATATGCCAGTGTTCATGCGGTGTTTGCGGCTGTTGGAAGCCCGTGCCTTTCTTCGATGGCTTGTTCGTCGATCGTCCGATGCGGCCCGCCGTTTTCAACACGCGATATACGCTCGACGGACTGACGGCCACCACGTCGCGGTCGAGCATCATGAACGCCAATCGTCGGTAGCCTTCCAGTGGATACTCGAAGGAGAAGCGGATGATGGCCTGCTTCTCCCAATCTTCGAGCCACCAGTCACGCGGCACCCAACCGTTGTGTTCGTTCCGCTTGCCGTAGCGATCCTTCCAATCGTGGAACTTGCTTTGACCAATGCCGAGCCAAGCCACGAACTTTCTGGCGGGAATCTCCGTGCGCTCGTTCCAACGCCGCACGTAATCGACCACTTCATCGCGAGTGTCGTGGGGAACCCAACGTCCGTTTAGAGTTCCCCATTCTCTTTTTGCGCGGACGTTCTCCTCCATCAACTCGGAGATGACCTCGTTCTTCTGAACGAGCTTGGCCCGCAGTCGGGCGACTTCCTCCTCCTGGGCGGAAAGCCTCTTGGCTTCGCGTTTGGCGACCGGGTGAAAAGCGGCCGGAGCGTTATCGAACAGGATTTTCTGCCAGGCGTAGATTTGGTTCGGCTTGATCCCGTACTCGTCGCAGAGGTCCGAGATGGGCACTTTATCGACCAGATACCTCTTGAGAATGGCAGCCTTCTGGTCCGTGCCGAAATGTCGTCGTTGTCCACTCATGAAATTCTCCTCGTCTGGGGGAAGATTCTAACCCAGGCGACCGAGAATTTCCATTTCCAATTGGTTCAAGACACGATCGCATCGGCTTTCCTGTCACCGGAGCAACAATTTGTAAAAGGAGCGATTCAATGGTTACGAACACGAGCATTGGAGTTGCGAGACGGCGGATGATGGCGGTTGCGGCTGCCCTGTTGCTTGCTTGCATTCCGGCGGTCACCGCCAGCGCGCAAGTATGTACTTGGGTCAACAATTATGGCCTCCAGCCGCCTGATCCCGACTATCAGTATTGGACCATTTCGCCAAACTGGACGCCCACGATGCCCATAAATCCCGGCACGTCGGCAGACATACCTGGGCCGCTCCCGTATCCCGTCCTTTTGAATGGGTCGGTGAATATCGACTCAATGAGCATCGGCAATGGCGTCACGCTGGACGTTTTCTACGGCACAACGCTGACGGTCACCGATGGGATCAGCAACAACGGCACGATTGTGATGAATTACAACACTGGCCCATGGCCCTGCCTGACTTTCAACGGCAGTCAGACACTCTGCGGGACTGGGAGTGTGATCTTGGTTGGCGCAATTATAAATACGAGCAACGGCGGCGTGCTCACCCAAGTCGCCGGGCATACGATCGGCGGCTGGGGCGATATCAACGCGGCGTTGATCAATCAGAGCCTAGTCAATGCCAACTCAAACGGCAATACGCTCTACCTGCAGAGCAACGCGATGACCAACGCCGGAACGATGGAGGCGACAAACGGTGGCGTGCTCAGCGTAAACACAACAGTCAACAACACCGACAGCACGATCCTGGCGGCCGGCGGCAACGTCCAGATCAACGGCGGCACGATCGTCGGCGGCACGCTCTCTAGTAGCGGCAGTTCGGGCCTCCTGGCCATGGGCGCCGCCGGTCTGAGCGGCGTGACAATCTCCAGCGGCAGCCAGTACAAAATCCATTATAACACGACGACCACGGTCACGGGGGGGCTTACCAACAACGGCACGATCGTGGTGAATTTCGACACTTCCACATGGCCTTACCTGACTTTCAATGGCAGTCAGACGCTCTGCGGGACTGGGACCGTGGCCATGACTGGCGGCATTATCAATACGAGCAACAGCAGCGACGTACTTACCGTGGCCGCCGGGCAAACAATCAGTGGCTTCGGCACGATCAACGCGGCCTTGATCAATCAGGGACTGGTCAATGCCACGAACTCGACCGGCATTTCCCTGACGACCAACGCGATGACCAACACCGGAACGATGGAGGCGACAAACGGTGGCGTGCTCAGTGTAAACACTACGGTCAACAACACCGACAGCACGATCCTGGCGGCCGGCGGCAACGTCCAGATCAACGGCGGCACGGTCGTCGGCGGCACGCTCTCTAGTAGCGGCAGTTCGGGCCTCCTGGCCATGGGCGCCGCCGGTCTGAGCGGCGTGACAATCTCCAGCGGCAGCCAGTACAAAATCCATTATAACACGACGACCACGGTCACGGGGGGGCTTACCAACAACGGCACGATCATGGTGAATTTCGACACTTACACATGGCCTTACCTGACTTTCAATGGCAGTCAGACGCTCTGCGGGACTGGGACCGTGGCCATGACTGGCGGCATTATCAATACGAGCAACAGCGGCGACGTACTTACCGTGGCCGCCGGGCAAACGATCAGCGGTGTAGGGCAGATCAACGCGACGCTCAACAACCTGGGCACCGTTGAGGCCCAGAACGGCACCATAACGGTCGCCAGCCCGGTCACGCAATTTTCCGGCAGCACCCTGACCGGCGGTACGTGGATCGCCTGCGCCAACTCGACGCTCAACGTCTCCAGCGCCGGCAACATCTCGACCAACCAAGGGACCGTAATTCTTAACGGCGCGAACTCCAGCTTCCCCAACATCAACTCGCTGGCCGTCAACCAAGGGAGTTTCACCGTTCAAGGCGGCCGGAGCTTCACCACAGCCGGGGCCCTGAGCAACTCCGGCGCGGTTGCCGTCGGAACCGGCAGCACGCTAACCGTGTCAGGCCAGTACAACCCGATGCCCGGCTCGAACACGCTCGTCAACGGCAGTCTGGCCGTTACCGGCACGTTCCAGATCACCGGCGGCACGGTCAGCGGCGCGGGCACGCTCACCAGCAGCGCCACCTATGACGTTCGCGGCGGAACGGTCGGCGTCAAGCTTGCCGGCGGTTCCATCGGCTTGACCAAGTCGGGCTCGACGCTGGCGGTTCTCACTGGCGCCAACTCGTATACCGGCCGAACGACGGTCAGCGGCGGCACGCTGGAACTCGGTCCGGCCGCCCAGGGTGCGGTGTTGAACGTAGGCGGCGCGGACATCCAATCTGGAATGATGGTGTTCGACTACGCCGGCGGTGCGGATCCGATGGCAACGATAGCGGCCTCGCTGACGGCGAGTTATGACGGCGGTCGCTGGGACGTCGGGAAGTTCCGGGACACGACGGCGGCGGCGACGGGGTTGACATTGGGGTGCATCGACGACACGACGTTGGACCAGGTGAAGGTGATGGCGACGTATCCGGGCGATTTCAACTTGGACGGGGTGGTGGACAATCAGGACAAGGCGATTTGGTTTGCGAACGCCTTTAGCGGGACGACGTGGCAGCAGGGGGACGCGAACCATGACGGCGTCGTGGACGGGCTGGATCGCGACATTTTGTTTGCGCACGTCGGTCTGCCGCAGATTACCGGCCTATCCTCCGCGTCGAGTCTCGCCTCGGTGCCCGAGCCCGGCACGCTCTCGCTCTTGGCCGCCGCCCTGTTGGGGCTGCTGGCTTGTGCATGGAGGAAACGAGGATAGCGCAAGCGGACGCCCCGCTGCTTTTCTGCAATCATTCAACTTGCTGCACGATGATCGTGGGGCGGCCATCGGCTTCATCTACAGCCGGCGTCGGTGGCCACGCGATTTTCACCGCAGTCGGGCAGACATTCCTGTCTGCCGGGGAAAAGTGCGGCACCTTTCTGGCAGATAGGAATGTCTGCCCCGCCGGCCACAGTGCTGAGTTGTCGGGCTTTGCATGGCCGCTGCTGAGAAGTAGAATTGACCAGCGGTGTCATTCCTGAACGGACCCTCTTCAGTGGGGATATTGATTTGTTACGAACTCACACGTGCGGCGAATTGCGTTTGGAACACGTCGGGCAGCAGGTGACGCTTTGCGGCTGGGTTGATACCTACCGAGACCACAGCGGTGTGCTGTTTATCGACCTTCGCGACCGCTACGGCAAGACGCAGGTGGTTTTTGCCCCGGAAGGGGGCGACGAGACGCTCCAGGCGGCAAAATCGCTGCGATCGGAGTTTGTAGTGCTGGTGCGCGGAAAAGTCGCTCCCCGGCCGGAGGGAACCGTCAACCCCAAGCTCAGCACCGGCCAGATCGAGCTTCGGGCGGCCCATCTGGAAGTCCTAAACCGGAGTCTCACCCCGCCGTTTCAACCGACGGCCAAGGAGTTGCCCGGCGAGGACCTTCGTTTGAAGCATCGCTACGTTGACCTTCGCCGGCCGGAAATGCAGCGGACCCTGCTGTTGCGAAACCGCATGATCAAGATCATGCGCGACTACTGTGACGCCTTGGGGTTCGTGGACGTTGAGACGCCGATGCTCGGCCGGAGCACGCCGGAGGGCGCCCGCGACTATTTGGTGCCGAGCCGCGTTCAGCCGGGGACGTTTTACGCTTTGCCGCAGTCGCCGCAGCTTTACAAGCAGATTCTCATGGTCGCCGGGTACGACCGATACGTCCAGGTGGCACGGTGTTTCCGCGACGAGGACTTGCGGGCGGATCGGCAGCCGGAATTCACGCAGCTCGACCTGGAGATGTCGTTCATCACCGCCGACGACATCATGGGCGTGATCGAGGGTCTGGTGGCGCGGCTGGCCAAGGAGATTCTCGGGTTGGACGTGCCGTTGCCGCTGCCGCGGATGAGCTACGACGAGGCGATGGAGCGGTTCGGCCACGACGCCCCCGATCTTCGCTTCGGGATGGAAATCGTCGATATCACCGACCTGGCCAAGGAGTCGGAGTTCAAGGTGTTTCGGGGCGTGGCCGATGCCGAGGGTCGCGTGCGCGGCATCAACGCCAAGGGCGCCGCCGATCGCTACTCGCGCAAGGGCATCGACGAATTGACGGCTTTCGTGGTCGAGAATTTCGGCGCGAAGGGCCTGGCCTGGTTCAAGGTCGAGGCCGACGGCCGGCTGGCCTCGCCGATCGCCAAGAATTTCAGCCCGGAATTGCTGGCGAAGATCGGCCAACGCATGGACGCCGCGCCCGGCGACTTCCTGCTGATCGCGGCCGACAAGTTCGAAGTCACCTGCAAGACGCTGTACGCCTTGCGAAAGCGGCTGGGCGCCGAGTTGAAACTCTACGATCCCGCGACGATGAACTTCTCCTGGATCGTCGAGTTTCCGATGTTCGCCCTCGACATGGAAGAAAACTGTTGGACGGCGATGCACCATCCCTTTACGGCGCCGCGCGCGCAAGACCGCGAGTTGCTCCGCACCGATCCGCAGAAATGCCGGGCCCAGGCGTACGACCTGGTGATCAACGGTTACGAAGCGGGCGGCGGCACGATCCGTATCCACGATCAGCAGCTTCAGCAGGAGGTGTTCCGGCTGCTGGGCATCGACGAACCGACCGCCCGCGAGCGATTCGGGTTCCTGTTGGATGCGCTGCAATTCGGCGCTCCGCCGCACGGCGGAATTGCACTGGGCATCGACCGGCTGGTGATGCTGTTCGGCGGGTTGGACAACATCCGCGACGTCATCGCTTTCCCCAAGACCCAGCGTGCAACCGATCTGATGACCGGCGCTCCGGGCCTGGTCGATGCGAAACAACTCCGCGAACTGGGCATCAAGGGCGTCGGGCCGACGGGTTGACAAAACGCTGGAATGCTTACAGGATTACAGTATCTGCTTTGACGCGGTGTTTACGCCTTGTCGTTAGCCGCATTATTTTCCATCATCGTGTTTGGAAAGCGGATCGCAAGGAGGAAGCGGATGTTTCACATTCGTCGATTATGGAACGTAGTCGTGGCGGCCGGCTTGGCGCTGGCGAGCCTCGGCTGCTCGTCGGAACCCTCGCGCGAGCCTGCGGCAAGGCCGAATGCGAGGAAAAATGTCGGGGTGCGAACAGATAAGAATGCCTCGCCGCCGGGGACGTCACATTCCGGCCAAGAGTCGGCGGTTGTCGAGCCAAAGCCGGAGGAACCGCCGCAGCCGGCCACGATTCCCAAGGTGAATCTGAGCGATGAGCTTCGCGCTAATTGCCTGGTGAAGGTCGGCGACGTTCTACCGAAGACCGACCAACTCGACATCAATGGTAAGACGCAATCGCTTGCCGGTCTGTACGGCAAGAAGCTGACGGTCGTCTGCTTCTGGACGGCGGTCGATCGCCGCACGGCGACTTGAAGCGGCCGATACTCTGCGGAGCTTGACAAACGACGTTGCGAGACCGTTTGCGAGCAAAGGGGTGCAGGTGATTGGGATCGAGCTTGCGCATAACGACGTGGATACGGCGGCTTGGAAGAGCGTTCGCGAAGCCGTGTCGAAACTGCCGTTTCCATGTCTCAGCGACGGCAAAGGTCAGTTCCTCGGGCGGGTCTGCAAGGACAACAAAGTGCCGCGAGTCTATCTGCTCGACGCCAAGGGCAAGATTCTGTGGTTCGACGTCGAGTATTCCCGCGCGACGCGGGAGGACTTGGTGCAGGGTGTTCGCGTGGCGTTGGGAGAACTTGAATAGATGTCATCGGCCTCGGATGAAGCATCGGCTGCGGTCGGGCAATCTGGCGTGTTGCGGGTGGCGATGGCTCAGATTGCGCCGAAGCTGGGCGACGTGCCGCGCAACCTCGCCTTGCACCTGGAGCAGATCGAGGCCGCCCGGCGGCAACGCGCCGACCTGGTCATCTTTCCCGAGCTTTCGCTGACGGGCTATTTCGTCCGCGACATGGTGCCCGATTTGGCGATCTCGCCCGCCGGGCCGGAGATTCGGCAGTTGATCGACGCCGCCGGGCCGATGTCGTTGGTGGTGGGCTTCATCGAAGAGTCGCCGCATCACCGCTTCCACAACGCCACGCTTTGGGCCGAGGGGGGACGGGTGATCCACGTCCATCGCAAGGTCTATCTGCCCACCTATGGGCTGTTCGACGAGCAGCGGTATTTCGCGGCCGGCGATCGGCTCATGGCGTTCGACACCGCGCGGTTCGGCCGCGTCGGAATCCTCATCTGCGAGGACTTTTGGCACCTCTCGGCCGCCGCGATCATGCAGGCCGAAGAGGTCGATCTGTTGGTCTGCACCGCCAATTCGCCGGCGCGGGGCGTCGATGGGCCAAAGGTCCGCATCGCGGAAACGTACGAGCAACTCGCCACCGCGCTGGCCCAGATGCTCGGCGCGGCGGTGATCGTGGTGAATCGGGTGGGCTTCGAGGATGGGCTGTGTTTCTGGGGCGGCAGCATGGCGGTCGGGCCCGACGGCCGCACGATCGCCCAGGCCGCGATGCTCGACCCGGCGCTGACGCTGGCCGAGTTCGACCCGGCCCAATTGCGTCGGCAGCGGCTGATCAGCCCGCTGGCCCGCGACGAGCGGCTCCTGCTGACCATCGAGGAGTTCCATCGCATCAAGCGGCGGCGTTATGAGCAATGAATTGAGCGAAAACTGCGCTGAAGATCAATGCCGAACTCGTTACCGAGATTCTCTGCCGGTTCATCGCCGCGGAGATTCGCCGGGCGGGATTCCAACGGGTCGTCGTCGGGCTCTCCGGCGGCATCGATTCGAGCGTGGTAACGTTTCTTTCCGCCCGGCGCTTGGGCCGCAGAATGTGTTGGCCGTGACGATGCCCTACAAGACATCGAGCGAGGCCACGCGCCGCGACAGCCAGGCGGTGATCGAGCAGTTGGGCGTCCGCACGGTCGACGTGCCGATCGCCGCTCAGATCGACGCCTATTTCTCGCAGTTTCCCGACGCCTCGCAACTTCGGCTGGCGAACAAATGCGCCCGCGAGCGGATGACGGTGCTTTACGACCAGAGTGCGGCGTTTGGCGGGCTGGTGGCGGGCACGAGCAACAAGAGCGAATTGCTGCTGGGCTACGGCACGCAGTTCGGCGACATGGCCTCGGCCGTCAACCCGATCGGCGACCTCTATAAGACGCAACTCTACGAACTGGCGGCCCATTTGGGCGTGCCCAAGCAAATCCTGACAAAAGAGCCGACCGGCGACCTGTGGGTGGGGCAAACCGACGAAGGCGAGCTGGGCTTCTCCTACGCCGAAGTCGATCGACTGCTGGTGCTATTGGTCGATCGCCGCTGGCGTCGGGCGGAGTTGTTGCAGGCCGGCTTTGCGGCGGAGTTCGTCGATCGCGTGACCACGATGATTCGCCGCAACCACTACAAGCGCCGCATGCCGGTGATCGCCAAGCTCTCGCACCGCACGATGGACCGCGATTTCCGCTACGCCAGGGATTGGGGGACTTGACGTTCGCCCGAGTCAACGATAAGGCTGACGCGCCCTGAAACGGCGTGGGATGTCAACGGTCGGGCCACGCCCTTTCAGGGCGCGCCACTCAGAATTCATTGCGGCTATTCTTCGCCGATGAAGTGGCGGTCCTCGTCGCTCAACGAAGTCGGGGGGATGCGGAGGATCTGGCCGTTGGCTTTTTCGAGTTTCACCTTACCGCCTTCCATGCCGAGGAATTTTGCTTCGATATGATGCTTGCCGCTGCGATCGGTCCAGGTGCGCATCGCCGAACGATCGCCGGGATCGGCCGACGCGCCCTTGCCTGAATCGCTGTCGCCCTTCTTTTTCGAGGTGTCGTTCGCCGCCGACTCGGTCTCGGCGGCGGTCTCTTCCAGCGTGGGGAATTCTTTGTCGTAAGTGTGAGTGAGTTCGACTCGCAGAACCTCCCGCTCGGTGCGAAGCTTCTCCGTGATTTCTTTCAACTCGAACAGCTTGATTTCCATAACGTCGGCAACATTGAGGTCGGAGGGGTTCGCCATCTCCATGGCGATTTCATGGTAGCTGTCGGCAGTGTGTTGGGCGAGTTCGGATTCGCTTATCTTGATTCTCAGCACGTGCGGATCAGAGTTCAGCGTATCGATTGCTCTAACTTTCGCGGCATATTCCTTGTACGCGGCGTACATTTCTTCACATATTTTCCCCTTCTTCCTCATTCGGTTGTTTAGCCCCGCCATCGGCTTGGCGGGATTGCCCTTGGGGATCTTCTTGAGCTTCTCCTCACTGTCGGCGACCTTCTTGTTCAACGTATTGAGCGCCCTGTTGAGTTCCTTCCATACCGTAAGGGTACGTCCAAGGTCGCCAAGAACCGCGATACCCTCGTGCTCTCGCGGCGCCGGGAGAGACGACCACGGTCTGACGTTAGACTTGTTGGCCGACTGGAGCAATTTGTCGAGATGCGTGGCGGAAATGGCGTAATTCAGCGCCTGCCCGCTGTTGGCCGAGCCCTCGGCGGCAAAGTTCATCGTGTTGAGTCCGACGACCTCTCCCTTTTCATTGACCAGCGGCCCGCCGCTGTTGCCGTGCGACATCGGAGCGGTGTGTTGAATCCAATTGGCGTCCATGGTGTAGCGCATCGCTTTCACATAGACGTCCTTGCCCAACCGATCCATCAGGGCGGCAACCTCTTTCCCGGTTCGGACGCTGGAGACCATTCCCGGAGCAATCACATTCGGCTGACCGACGGGCGAGCCGAACGTATACACCGTATCGCCCTGTTCCGGCAACTCCTTGGCGAACGGCAGCGGAGTGACCTTCCTTCCCTTGAGTTTGAAATGGACCAGGGCCAAATCTCTCTCCGGCTGAATCTCGATATATCCGTCCGCTTCATAGCCTTCTTTCATATCCCGGTCGGTCGCCGGGAAGAAGATCGTGATCTTTTTCGCCCCTTCGACCACGTGATAGTTCGTGCCGGCGATAGCGTTATCACCATCGACATAGATGACGAATCCGCTTCCGAGCGAATGCTCTTGCTTCACTTGGACGACGGCCGGATTAACCCTGGCGAAGACTTTCTTTCGTTCGGCGTCGCTACCCCACGCATTCGCGACAAGAACCAGACCCAGAGTCGCTACGAAACCTGTGACCAGCCAGCGAGCGGGAACCCGACTTGGACGAATCGTCATGACGACACTCCTATTGGAAAAGAAACGGCCTGCTATGGTTGCCCGGACAATCACGCGACGAGAGATCGTTGTTTGCCCGTCGCGCGACTGCTACCTTACGGACACAGCCCGACATGCTGACTATTATATAACGTTATCGGCGGCTTCTGCAAGTCCTGCGGGCGAGACGCACCCCCCCGCGGTGTTGGAAAGGCGTCGGAACCGTCATCTGCCGGGAAAACTGGGAGGAATTGGCGGCGGAGTAAGGCGAAATTGTCTGGCCGGAATGATTCATAGCCCCGGGTGTAACGCGCACAGTACGCCACACCAACCCGAAGCGCAAGCGAGGCAACTTCTTGTGCCGTCCTCGCTTGCGCTTCGCGTTGGTATGGGGGCACTGAATAATCGCGACTAGGTGCCGGTTGGCATGTTTCGCAGCGTACGCAACTGCCCGGCAACTCCGGGAGTGAGAATCCCCACAAGCTCGCCTGCGGAGTCGAGGGCGGCAATTTCCTCGGGCGTGACGTTCGTATCGCTCTGGTGTTTCGTGAGCGGAGTTGGGGAGTCTTGCAAGACCGCAAGCGGTTTTGAGGCAATTGTCAGTCCGGTGCGAATGCGGTTGACATCGTCGGCCGAAAGCTGAACGCGGGGCAAGAACTCGACGGCTCGGAGCGGCGGTTGCAGAAACTGTTGCCAGTTGTCGCCGTTCAACTGGCGAGGATCGACGGCGTCTTCGAGCGTGAAACTGCCGATCGAGCTGCGGACCAGCGCCGACATCACCGCGGCGGTGCCCAACGATTCGGCCAGATCGCGGCCGAGCGAGCGAATGTAGGTGCCGCCGCCGCAGGTTACATCCAAGACCAACTCGGGGTACCGATAGGCCGCAACCTCGATGGAGTGAATCATCACCGGCCGCGGCGCCAATTCCGGCTGGCGGCCTTGCCGGGCAAGCTCATAAGCGCGACGGCCGGCGACTTTCACCGCGGAGAACGCCGGCGGCCGCTGGTCGATTCGTCCAATGAAGCGTGCGGCGGCCGCCACGACCTGCTCCCGCGTCGGAACCGGCGTATCGGCCAATTCGATCACCTCCCCCTCGATGTCTTCCGTGGGACTTTGCCGGCCCAGCAGAAACGTGCCCTTATACCGCTTCGGCATTCGTTGCACGTAGCCGATCAAGCGGGTGGCCGCGCCGACGCACACGACCAGCACGCCGGTGGCCAGGGGGTCGAGGGTACCGGCATGACCCGCCCTGACCGGCCGCGTCAGCCGTTCAACCAGGTTGACCGCCTGCCGCGAAGTCATTTCGGCTGGTTTGCTCAGATTGAGAAGCCCGCAGAGGGACATGGAAATTGGAGATTGTTGATTGTGGATTGCAGATTGGGGATCAAGAGTTGAGCACTGAAGATTGGCGTCGGGAATTGGACAACCGAGAACGCCCCGCGACGGCGCTCGCGGGGGTGGGGGCAGGGGCCGCCGACGGCCATCATACCACAAAGCCGTTTGCAGATAACGACCGCCGGAACGAGGAAAATCGCATTCCGCGGGCCGCTGGCCCCCGGCTGTTGCGGCCATGTTGCCCATGGTCGCCGATTCCTTTGCCACCCGGACTATGGCATTGGGCCTGACGGCGCGATACACTCGGGGGAGGAAGCGATTGCGGTGGCGCCTCCTCGCGACCGCAGTCGCGAGGCGTTTTTCTGAACCCCAACTCCCGATCCTTGCCCTCCTTCCTCGCATGGAAATCGAACGGCTCGGTCCTTACCAGATTGTCGGCACCCTTGGCCGCGGCGGCATGGGAGCGGTCTATAAGGCGGTCCACTGCGAGACCCGCGAGGCGGCCGCCGTCAAGCTTCTTTCAGCCGACCTCGCTGGTGAAGAGGGGTTTCGCAGCCGGTTCGAGGCCGAAATCGAGACGCTCCGCAAGCTCCACCACCCGAACATCGTTCGGCTCTTCGGCTTCGGCGAGCAGGAAGGGCTGCTCTTCTATGCGATGGAACTGGTCGATGGAAACAGTTTGGAGGAGGAACTGCGGCGCGGCCGGCGTTTCGATTGGCGCGAAGTGACGCGGATCGGCATCGAGACGTGCCGGGCGCTGCGCCATGCCCACGACCGCGGAGTTATCCACCGCGACATCAAACCGGGCAATCTGCTCTTGGCCGCCGACGGCAGCGTGAAGCTTTCCGACTTCGGCATCGCGCGGCTGTTCGGCTACTCGCGGCTGACCAGCGCCGGCAACGTCTTGGGCACGGCCGAATACATGGCGCCCGAGCAGGCCGCGGGTCAGCCCGTCGATGCGCGGTCCGATCTGTACAGCCTTGGGGCGCTGATGTACGCCCTGTTGGCGCGGCGGCCGCTGTTTCGGGGCAAATCGCTTCCCGAGATGCTGCACAAACAACGCTACGAGCAGCCGGAACCGATTCGCCAGCACGTAACGGACGTTCCCGAGGAGTTCGAGCGAATTCTGAACCAACTGCTGGAGAAGGAGCCGAATCGGCGAATCCCGAACGCCGACGTCCTTGCCCGGCGGCTGGAAACGATGTTGCAGGCCCTCAGCGTCAATCCGGAGACGTTGGCGGCCAACTCGGATTGGTTCCATGCCGACAAATCGCCGCCCCCGCTGCCGGCCGAGGCGGCGTCGGCTCCGAACGACATCCCCGCCACGCTCGATCTCGGCGGACCGAGTGAAAAACGAGAGCCGCAGGGGCAAGAACAGGAGCGTTTCCCGGATTCCGTGTCGTTGCTGCCGATGGATCGCCCGCAGCCGGCTCCCACCCCCGTTTCTTCCGTGCCTGCTTCTCCCCTGCCCGGCGATGCATCTCCGCCGAGCCGCTTTATCGCGGTCAGCGAGGCTGAACTGGGGGACGTCGACGAGGAGGAGCGGCCGCCGATGTTTTCGTGGCAGACCGGGGCGTTGGTTATGGCGCTGATATTGATTGCATTCAGCGTGTGGTGGTTCCTGCAACCGCCGACGGCCAACACGCTGGCCGGTCGTATCGACGCGAGCGTTGCCGACGATTCAATCAACTCGATCCGCCGGGCCGAGGACGATATCAAGGACTTCCTCAATCGCTACTCCAGCGACCGGCGAGCCAAGACCTATCGCAAGTACCAGCAAAGGATCGAGTTGGACGACTTGCAGCGCAGGTTCGATAGGGGGCTGACCGACGAAAACGACATGAGCCCCATCGGGCGGGCTTACACCGAGGCGTTGCATTATCTGAACCTCGACCCCGAGGTCGGCATGGCGAAGCTACAGGCGATCGTCGATTTGTACGGGCAACCGAATCGCGAACCAGGGCCAGACGAGTTGTGCCTCATTCTTGCCCGGCAGCGGCTGACGCAGCTTCGCGAAGAGGTCAAGAAGCGATCGGCCGAGCAGATCTCCTTACTGCAAGATCGGTTGAACGCGGCCGATGCTGTGCGGAAGAGCGAACCGGAGCAAGCCAGGGCGATGTATCAGGCGGTTGTGGAACTCTACCGCGATAAGCCCTGGGCCGCCGACACCGTGCGTCATGCCCGCAAGGCCCTCAAGACGCTGCCGCAGACGCCGCCATTCTGAGCGCAGCGAAGAACCTCGTTCGTGCCCAGGAGCTTGCGTCGCGGCCCGAAGATTCATCGCTGCCCTCAGAATGACGTTCCGGCGGACTTTGCAGTTCTACGTTCTCCGTTCTCCCGTTCTCCGGAGGGCCACATAGCCCGCTTGCACAAGTGACAAGGAGAGCCTATAATACAAGGCTCGGCATCGCGAGGCGGGATATGGACCTCACCAAACTGCGTAACATCGGCATTTCGGCCCACATCGACTCGGGCAAGACCACGCTCAGCGAGCGCATCTTGTTCTACGCCGGCCGAATCCACCGCATGCAGGAAGTCCACGACGGCTCCGGCGGCGGCGCTACGATGGACCACATGGAGTTGGAGAGGGAACGCGGTATCACCATCACCAGCGCCGCCACGCAGGTCGAGTGGGGCGACGCTACGATCAACCTGATCGACACCCCCGGCCACGTCGATTTCACCGTCGAGGTCGAGCGGAGCCTGCGCGTGCTCGACGGCGCCGTGCTGGTGCTCTGCGCCGTCGGCGGCGTGCAGGCCCAATCGCTGACGATCGACCGCCAAATGCGGCGCTACCACGTTCCCCGGCTGGCGTTCATCAACAAGATGGATCGCGTCGGGGCCGATCCGGCCAAGGTCGTCGAACAGTTGCGGGCCAAATTGAGTTGCGACGCGGTGCTGATGCAGATTCCCATCGGCCGCGAGGCGGCGTTCGAGGGCGTAGTCGATCTGGTTCTGCAAAAAGCGTTCTATTTCGACGGCGAAAACGGCGAAGACGTCCGCATCGAGGAAATCCCGGCCGATT
The DNA here is from genome assembly GCA_963719005.1 of uncultured Planctomycetia bacterium. Taxonomy (GTDB): domain Bacteria; phylum Planctomycetota; class Planctomycetia; order Pirellulales; family Thermoguttaceae. The sequence goes on along the minus strand of CAVRAR010000001.1, from coordinate 60,947 downwards.
TGGCCGACGAAGCTCGCTCGGCGCGGCATCATCTGCTCGAATCGCTCTCGATCTACAGCGACGAACTGATGGCGATGCTGCTGGCCGAGGAGGAGCCGGCGGTGGAGTTGATTTACGACGTGGCCCGCGCGGCGGCGGCCGAGTTGGAGTTTACGCCTGTGTTCCTGGGCTCGGCCTATCGCAACAAGGGGGTGCAGCCGTTGTTGGATGCCGTGGTTCGACTGCTTCCTTCGCCGCTCGACGTCGAAACGAAGGCGTACGCCTGGAGCCGCGACGGCTCGCATGAGGAAATGCTGCTGACGCCCGATCCCGAGAAGCCGACCGTGGCGATGGCGTTCAAAATGGTGGAAGACCCGTACGGCACGTTGACATTCATGCGGATTTATCAGGGCCGCTTCAGCAAGGGCGGCATGTACTTCAACCAGCGCACCGGCCGCAAGGAGCGCTTCAGCCGCATCTTGCGGATGCACGCAGACCAGCGCGAGGACATCGACTCGGCCGACGCCGGCGACATCGTGGCCGTGCTGGGCGTCGAGTGCGCCAGCGGCGACACCTACGCCTCGGAGCCGAAATACTGCACGCTGCAAAACATGTTCGTGCCCCAGCCGGTCATTCGCATGGCCATCGCCCCGCTGACCCGCGACGGCGCCGACCGCTTGAGCAAGGCCCTGCACCGTTTTCGCCGCGAGGACCCGACGCTGCACGTCACGACCGAAGAAGAGACGGGCGAGACGATCATCGCCGGCATGGGCGAACTGCACTTGGAGATTTACGTCGAGCGGATTCGCCGCGAGTATCGCGTCGAGGTCGAGGTCGGGGCTCCGAAGGTGAACTACCGCGAATCGCCCACCCAGGCCGCCGAGTTCAACACCCGGCACCGCAAGCAGACCGGCGGCTCGGGCCAGTACGCCCACATCGTCGGCCGCCTCGACGTGCTGCCGCCGGAGGCCGAAGAGAATTTCCTGTTCGAGGAACAAGTCGTCGGCGGGCGAATCCCGAAGCAGTACATTCCCGCCATCGAAAAGGGTTTTCGCTCGATGCTGGCCAAGGGCCCGATCGCCAAGTATCCCGTCGTCGGATTGGCGGTGTACATCGAGGACGGCTCCTACCACGAGGTTGACAGTTCCGACATGGCGTTCCAGGTTTGTGCCCAGACGTGCATGCGCGAGAACTTCGCGAAGACGAAGCCGGTGCTGCTCGAGCCGGTGATGAAGATCGAAATCGAGTGTCCCAGCCAGTTCCAAGGCTCGGTAGTCGGCAATCTAACCTCCCGCCGCGGCCTGGTTCTCTCGACCGAGATGTGCGGCGCCGACACCCGCATCGAAGGCGAAGTGCCGCTCGCCGAAACGTTCGGCTACTCGACCGATCTGCGCAGCATGACGCAAGGCCAGGGCACCTTCACAATGGAATTCGCCCGCTACAAGCGCCTGCCCAAAAGCCTCGAAGAAGAAGTGATTGCCGAGCGGAAGAAGGCCGTGCTGGCCGGGGCGGTGTAAGCGCCAATTGTCCCCTCTCCCGCCGGGAGAGGGCTAGGGTGAGGGCTTTCGTGCAGGTTCGCTGACCTCTACGTCATCGACGTTGGAAGTGGTTCTGCCGAGCAAAGGCGCTGCATACTCAATGAATTCCCCCTTCCGACTTCCAATCTTCCCTTGCTTGCCGAGATGAAGATCGCTGTAGAAATTGCCGCTTCCAATCAGCCAGAATACCTTGTCCGCGTTGTACGCACTTACCCCGGCATGGCCCGCAACCCGAACAATCGCCTTGAACAATTGGTAGTCGTCGGCCTTGTCTTGGCAAAGGCGTAGAGCTGTGAAAATATCTCGAAGATGGCGATCCGGCTTGGGGAAGTTGATGTAGCCCATTTCTTTCAGAAAATCACACGACAGCGCAAAGCCGACGCCTTCAATCTCTTGACTCAAAAGCATGGGTAGGCTTGCGCGCGCTCTTTCGTCCCCGTCAAAGAAGTCGACCCAACCGAAGAAGTCCGAAGCCGACGAAAACTGCTCCATGAACCTCGCGGCGGAGAGAATTGTCTGGCAGTAACGCGGCCAAATGCTCAGAGGCGTCGTGCGGATTTTACCCCTCGGCTCGAGCGTTTCCACAATATCTCTGAGGACGGCTTCCCAGTCCCCCGCATACTTGTCCAAGACGGCTCCTGGGTTGAACCCCTCCAGTACCAGGGCCAGTTTCTCTACGCCACCTATCGATCGTCCGATTACGCTCGCTTTCATGTTGGCGTTCTGTGCGGACTCAAGAATTCTGTGATAAATGTCCTTTTTCGATGTTGGCTTCGGGTTAAGCGTTAGCGGATTCAGGTACTTCTCGATAACGTCCACCGTTACGCCCGCGATGTTCCGACTCGGTAAATAGTTCTTGGCTAACTGATATGCCTTCTCATCGATCAGTGCGTGATCCTTCGTTCCGTGTCGATAGTCGTCGTGTTGGGCCGCCATGTCGGGCGGCAACTCCGGGACAGTTCCGATTATGTCGGCGAACTGCTCGGCCAACGTTGGATATTCGACCGCGCTGCCATCGTCCCGCGAACACGGTTCGACACGGACCTCCGTCCCGTCCGCCAATCCGGTGCCGTTCTCAAGCACGACAACTCCATTTTTCACTTTGCCGCGATAGACCATAAATCATTCCTCATTTTGGCCGCACCTAAGTCTACCAAGATCGGGGAAATGTGCCAACACAATTGGCATGTCTCCGAACGCAACCTGCAATCTGTAGCATTGGTTGCCCTGTTAGCCCGAAGGGCTTTCGTAGGCCAGCCCAGGGTTGCCGCGCAGCGGCTACCCTGGGTTCAGGGTGCCGAAAAACACTCAAAACCCCAACGGGGTTTCGTAAGGGGGCACGCCACACTTACGCAACCCCTTCGGGGTTGAAATGGCGAAGTTGTCCACCGTCTCCCAGGGTAGCCGCTATGTGGCAACCCTGGGCTATCTTACGGAAGCCCTTCGGGCTAATGGGCTCCAGCCCACTCTGCTTATCCCCACAAATCCTTCGTCCGCCGCCGCACCGAGCGGCTGGTGGTGCGGTAGTGGGGCTCGTCCATGTCGTCATCGTCGTCGAACGGATCGGTCACGCACTGCTCGAAACATCTTAGGAGCTTGTCGGGCAGGAAGCGGGTGCGCTGGGAAAAGCTGTGATGGTCGCTGCGGCCGGGCCAGTAGTATCGCAAGGGGTAACAGACGTAGAGCCAGTTCTTCGCCCGGGTTAAGGCGACGTAGAACAGACGTCGCTCCTCTTCGATCTCGGCCGGGTTCTTCGTCGCCATGTCGGACGGGATGTTGCCGTCGGCGGCGTGGATTACGTAGACCGCGTCCCATTCCAAGCCCTTGGCGGAATGGATTGTGCTCAGCACGAGGTAATCGTCGTCCAGCGTGGGCGGGCCGGCAAGGTCTTGCGTCGAACTCGGCGGGTCGAGCGTCAACTCCAGCAGCATCCGCGACCGGCTGCGATAACGCGACGCGATCAACTCCAACTGCTCCAGGTCGCGGAGCCGCGGCTCGACGTGGTCGTACTTGGCCTCCAACAGCGGCGTGTAGAACTTGCGAACGCGGCCGACTTGCGTCGGCAGATCGTCGTGCGTGTCGGTCAAGTCGGCCAGCAGTTTGACAAACCTCGGCCACGCTTTTGTCGCCCCGGCGGGCGGACGCCAGTCGGTCCAGGCGTCGAAACTGCCGCCGGCGGCCAGCAGCGTGTCCATCAACTGCCGCGCCTTGCCCGGCCCGATGCCCGGCAGAAGCGGCAAGAGCCGCGAGCCGGAAACCATGTCGCGCGGGTTTTCGGCCAGCCGCAGGAAGGCCATCAAGTCCTTCACGTGCGCAGCCTCGACGAACTTCAGCCCGCCGTACTTGTGGAAGGGGATTTTGGCCCGGGCCAACTCGGCTTCCAAGAGGATGCTGTGATGCGACGCCCGGAAGAGCACCGCCTGCCGCCGCAGATCGACGCCGGCCTCGCGGTGTTCGAGAATCTTGCGGATGATGTATTCCGCCTGATCGGTGTCGTCCTCGCAATTGACCAGGCAGGGGCGATCGCCGTCGGCCCGCTCGGACCAAAGGTTCTTGGCGTATCGCTCCTTGGCCAATCCGATCACGCCGTTGGTGGCATCGAGGATCGGCTGCGTGCTGCGGTAGTTCTGTTCGAGCGTGACGATCGTCGTATTCTTGTAGTGTTTGGGGAAGTCGAGAATGTTGCGCACCGTGGCGGCGCGAAAGGCGTAGATCGACTGGGCGTCGTCGCCGACCACCGTGAGCCCTTTGGCCTCCGGAGAAAGCCCATAGAGGATTTCGGCCTGAAGGGTGTTGGTGTCTTGGTACTCATCGACGAGGATGCAATCGAAGAGTTTACGAATGGCGTCGCCAGCCGATTGGCGGTGGGGCGCAGTCGCTGGACGGTGGGGCAGACATTCCTGTCTGCCATCGGAGATTGCAGGCATTTGGCAGACAGGAATGTCTGCCCCACCTTGCGCCGTTTCACGATCCAGCAGGGCGTGCCAGAAGAGGAGCAAGTCGTCGTAGTCGAGCACGCTGGCCGACTCCTTGCGGTCGACGTAGCCGTCGAAAAGCTGCTTCAACTCGTCGTGCCAATCCTGGCACCAGGGGAAATGATGCTTCAGCACGAGTTCGAGCTTTTCGCGGGCGTTGACGCATCGGCTGTAGATCGCCATGCACGTCCCTTTCTTCGGGAACCGCTTGTCGGTCTTGGCCAGATTCAGATCGGTGCGGACGACGTTCATCAAGTCTTCGGAATCGGACCGGTCGTGAACCGTGAAGTGCGGCGGCAGGCCGATGGCTTTGCCGTAGCGGTGCAACAGGCGGGTGGCGATAGCGTGGTACGTGCCACCCCAGACGCGCGTCGTGCCGGGACGGCCGAGCCGCCGAAGAAGATTCTCGGCCCGTCGCAGCATTTCGGCGGCGGCGCGGCGGGTGAAAGTCAGCAGCAGGATTCGGCCGGGATCGACCCCCTGGGCGATCAGCCAAGCGACCCGATGGACCAGCGTGGCGGTTTTTCCGGTTCCGGCGCCGGCCACGATCAACAGCGGCGAATCGCCATGGGTGGCCGCCTCGCGCTGTCGAGGGTTCAGTCCGGCCAGGAGTTCATCGATCGTGGCAGTCGTCGGCATCGGAGTTGGGGCCGGCCCGAGGCGGAGGGTATAAGGCACACGCCGTGTGCCGTTGTTGTGCCATGTTCGCAAAATCGCCGACCGGACGAACGGCACCCGGCGTGTGCCTAATACATAAACGGCCAAGTCATTATCAATGATGGATTGTCTCGATACAAGGGCGTCGCTATCGACATCGGGGGGGATTGGCGGTAGACTGCTACGCAAATGCATGAGTCGTGGGGCTACTGGAGATCGCCATGAAACTTGCTTCCGCCGTCTTGACGCTTTTTCTGGTGATGGATCCGATCGGGAACACGCCGTTGTTCATGGTCTATCTGAAGGACGTGAAGGATAGACGGCGGGCGTGGGTTGTGGCGCGCGAAAGCGTCTTTGCTCTGCTGATTCTCCTGCTTTTCTTGTTCTTCGGGCCAGCACTGATGAGCCTGCTCAATATCACCGCGCACGCGCTGTATATCTCCGGCGGCGTGCTGCTCTTCTTGATTGCCGTGGGAATGATTTTTCCCAACTCGGGTCATTTGGGCGTCCACAGCGAAGATCCGACCGAGGGGGAGCCGTTCATTGTGCCGCTGGCGGTGCCGTTGGTCGCCGGCCCTTCGACCATGGCCACCATTATGATTTTCGCTTCCGAGCCCGAACAGCTTGGGCTGTGGGTGACGGCGTTGATCGTGGCCTGGGCGCTGGCAACGACAATTCTGATGTTGGCGCCGGGGTTCAGCCGGCTGCTGGGGCAGCGCGGATTGAGGGCCTGCGAGCGGCTGATGGGAATGGTGCTGACCGTGTTGGCCGTGCAGATGTTCCTCAACGGACTGCAGGGCATCCAGCACCTTTTGGGCCAAAAGCCGTGACGCGGCGAGAAACGCGGGCCAATGTCCGCCACTCCGGCAAATTACAGCTTGCTGGGGTCGATCGCTATCTCGTCGTTGCGGATGCAGAGATGGGCGAATGTGGTCACGTCGATCGAGTAATTGATCGTGCGAACCGAGCCGTCGCAGAGGGCCATGTTGAAGCTGCCAGGATGGGCGCTGCCGTAAGCGGAATCGTTGGTATAGCCTGAGGAGTCCTGCATTGGCGTGGCGTTTCCCGGAAGGCACCATCGTTCAGTATCCCAATCATAACCCTCATACGCCGAGTTGTTGTCGGCGGCATCCGTTCCGTCGTAGTAGTGATCAGGGTTCATATATTTCTCGCCCAACAGACACGTATTGCTGGCGCCGTCGATGATATCCGCCATGCGGATCATGCTTGTGGGATAGAACACACCGTCAAAGTTGTTCAAGTCGGACGTGGGCCATGCATACCCTGGGGCGTCGGGATCCGTTACGTTGGCAGGAGTGCCGTAGGGGAATACGTAGAAGTTTTGGTGCGAGCCCGAGTTGGCGCCGTAATCGGTGCGCGCGGCCAGGCCGTCGGGAGACGGAGTGACGTTGACGGTCTGGCCCCACGTGGCGGGGTAGAGAATCGGTTCGCGGCGCGAGGGGCAATGCAGGACCGGGAGCGTTGTCCGCCCCACGGTTGTGAGCGCCGACATCTTAGCGGCCGCAGTCATGCCCGAGCCTATTGCGTGCAGCGGTTCCTGCTCGATGAAAGGCAGGATGTTATAGATCCATCCGCCGGGCTGACGGCGGTTGAAACCGCGGTCTGGATCGCCCTGCCACCAATAACCCCAGCCGCCGGTTGGGAAAAAGCCATTCGCTTGCTCGTGGGTCATGCAACCGAGCGCCAACTGTTTCAGGTGATTGTTGCATTGGGCCTTGCGGGCCGCCTCGCGCGCCGCCTGAACGGCAGGCAGCAGCAGCGCAATCAAAATGCCGATGATCGTGATGACCACGAGCAACTCGACCAAGGTAAAACCCTTCGTGTGTGACGTGCGATTCATTTTTCTCACTCGTACGGTTGTAAAAAGGAAGAGACTGTCTCTATTTCGGTTGCGCTCCGCTGCCGCTTTTCTGTAATTGCTTGACGTCCGCGGCGGCAAGCGCGGTCGTGAAGATGGCAACCTCATCGATCGAACCGAACAGCGGACGTGGATCCCACGTAGTCAGCGGCTTCCAGTTGCCAATGGTTGCATCGCCGATTTTCAGCTTCGGCGCTTGGGCCAATTTCCATTCTTGCAGCAATCGGCAATCAACGTAGCACGCCACGCGAGCGGCCGGCGCATCGTAGACGGTGGTCCACGTGTGCCAGCGAGCCAGCTCGGCCGCCTCGCGGGACTCGTACTGGAACGAGCCCTCGCCATTCGCAGAGAAAAGTGCGAATTTGGTCGTTCCCAGCGATATTCGTTGCCAATGGAACTGACCGGGCTGGCCCCAGTCGTCCGTCATGAGGATTCCCGACAATCCATTGCATTGCTCGAGTGCCATTGACGCCACGAGAGTCAATCGCGGGAACTGGCCGGGGATGTTGATGCGAACGCCGTCGCCGGTGTAATTGAATTGCAGCGCGTCCTTGCCGGGGAAACGTCCGCGGGCCATGCCCATCTTGATCGAGCCGACCAGCCGGCCGTCGAACTTGCTGCCGGTCGGAGCGCGATTTCGCAGCAACTCGTAGCCGTCCTGGTCGCGCGGATCGCCGGGGTCGCGTTGGAAGTCGTAGTAGGCCAGCAGATCGCCGCGCTTCCGCAGTTGCTCGCTGAATGCCTGCCAACGGCGGAACGGTTTCAGCGGCAACTCCCTCAGTTCCCTGGCCCTGACGGCGAACTGCTCGCTACGGACGAAGCTCGCCGGATTCACTTCAACTTTGTCGCGGCGCACGATGAAAGACTCGCCGGCCTTCGCCTTCTCGATTCGCGCCGACTGATTTGCCAGCAGGGTGACTTCTCGCTCTTGTCGTTGACCGCCGCCGTCCAAAGCGGCCAGCAGCACCTTGCCGCGGAAGACGTGCGATTCGGTCATGCCCGCCTTGTCGACCGCGACGCCGAACTCCGTGCCGAGATCGGTAACCTTGGCGGTGGGAGTGCGGACGAAGAAAAGGGGAGAGGGGAGAGAGGAGAGGGGAGAGGGATGAGAGGAGTGGGGAGAAGGAACTTGATGATTGACGATTGTTGATTGTTGAGTTGCCAAAACCTTTTCCCTCTCCCCTCTCCCCTCTCCTCTCTCCCCCACTTTCGCCGTCAAACGGCCGAAGCCGAGATAGCCGCCGGCTTTTCGACTCCACGGTGTACGTGCACGGTCCTTCGAGGATGACCGCGGCGCCGCTGTCGTAGCTGATCTCCATGAGTCCCGACGCCAGAGCGTATCTGCGGCCGAGGGGGACGTAAGCGTAGTCGACCGTGCTGGTTCTGGGATCCGACCACTGGCAATCGAGCGTGCCGGTGACGCGGCCGACAAAGACCATCTCCGGCTCGGGATGAGCGATCACCGGGGCCGCCGGGACCTCTGCAACTTGTTCGTGAACGGATACCTTGCACGCCCAGCCGATCAGCATTCCGATCCCCGACAATCACCGCTGCCAGCGAGTAGGAAAACACGAAGCTGCCAAGCGGAGAGAACAACGGGGCTCGATCGGAAGAAGGTTGAAGGAGGATCGAAGGCAAGGGAACGGAGGCGGGGGAAGCGCCGGGGGATTGCCGGCCGCCCATTTCGCCAAGCAGGCTCGGCATCTCGTCGCCCGATCCGGCGGCGCCGGCGACATCTTCTTCGGCCAGCGACGCAATCTCGCACCGCCCGCCCAACTCCTGCCGCAACAGGGCGTGGGTTCTGCAATAATCGAGATAGAACTCTTGCGCGTCGGGATTGTCGCGGAGCAAATCGCCCAGCCGCGACTCCTCGGCGGCCGTCATCTGTCCGTCGAGCATGGCGGAAAGCAGCACCGACAGTTCTTCATCCGGCTTGCGTTCAGAATTCATCGTGACGCTCCGCGTTCAATGCGCGTTTGACGCACTCGGCCAGTTTGCCGCGAATCCGGTAGAGAGTTTGCGAGATCGAGCCCACCGAGCGTCCCCATCTCTCGGCGATCGCGCCGACCGAACTGCCGCCGTAGCGAAGGGTCAGCATCTCGCGCTCCGACGACGACAGCCGCAACATGCACCATCGCAAGACCTTCAACTCCGCTGCGGGATCGCCCGACATGCCCGCACGGGCCGCCAACTGCTCGACCAGCACGTCGTCGAATCGCCCGCGAACCCGGGCGTCGACTGGCGGAGTCGTTGCACCTCGAGCCGGGCGATCTGCAAGGCCCAGGCGCCGAAGTCGGCGTCCGGCCGAAATGCTTCCCGCTTCTTTAGCAGCACGAGATTCATGTTTTGCAGCACGTCGTCCGCTTCGTTGGGGTTGCCCGTCAGCGACAAAGCGAACGCATACAATCGCGGCTGCCAGCCGACGACCTGCTGCATGTACCAAATCGTAAGATCGCTATCGCCACTCATGCCGAATCGCGTTCCGACCAGTCACAACCCGAGCCTGCCGGCGGGACAACTGCCCCTAGCACTAGTAAACCTCCATTATCGCGCAAATCTCAACAAGAAACACGGAAAACAGCGGCGGGACAGTGCCGAATCCAGGTCGAATACCCACGCCGGGTGGCTCGCTGCGTATCTTCGATGTAGCAATTGAGTCGCCGGCGTTAGTCTTCTATAATGTCGCGCTGTCAAATGAGGCAAGCTTCGTCCGCGGTACTTGAGCGGCGTCCGAAGGGGAAAAGCTTGTCCAGCCGCGGAAGCGACTCGGTGTTACATGTACGCAGGAAGCGGAGGGCCGTTCACGGCCCTTTCCACCGAAGGCGGTATTAGGCCCGACGTTTACGTCGGGTTGGTGAAGCTGCGAGATAACTGGATTGTCAAGCCCGTTCACGGGCTTCCCGCTGCGCTGCTCCCAGACAGGACGCTCGTAAACGGGCGTGACAACGTTGAACGCAACAAAACTGCCTACCCTAATACCGCCTGCGGCGGAAACGCCCGTAAACGGGCGTGGTTCCTGCCGTTGTCACGAAATGTCAACGGATCAGAAGATACCTGTAACAGCCAGTCGCCTTCGTGGGCTGGGCGAACGGTTGAGTCTTCGATGCGCAATCTGACGCGACGAGAGTTTGCCAAAGTCTTTCGCGACAACCAAGGATCGCATAATGGAACGCACTCTCGTGTTGTTAAAGCCCGACTGCGTCGAGCGGCGTCTGATGGGGCGGGTGATCGCCCGCTTCGAGGACAAGGGGCTCGATCTGGTCGCGATGAAATTGATGCGCATTACCCCCGACTTGGCCGAGCGGCACTATGCCGAGCATGTCCAAAAGGCGTGGTATCCCGAACTTGAAGAGTTCATCACCGGCGGCCCGGTGCTGGCGATGATCGTCGAGGGGCCGGAAGTGATCCGGGTAGTCCGCGACATGGCCGGCGTGACCAACGGTCTAAAAGCCAATCCCGGCACCATCCGCGGCGACTTCAGCGCCAGCCAACAAAAGAACCTCGTCCACGCCTCCGACGGGCCGGAAGCGGCAAAGCGTGAGATCGAAATCTTCTTTGAAAAAGAGGGGTAGCTGTTGTCGCCCCGCGTATCTTTTCCGTATATGCGCCTATTCCCTTTGCTCCCCTTGCACCAAGACCCGTGTTGGGGCAGCAGTGGAGTCGCCGCCCCAACTACGGGAGCCGGTTTTGACTACTCTCGCTTACGCCAAGCGTAAACCAACAGACCGAGCAGTCCGCAGCCAAACAACGCAAATGTGCCGGGCTCCGGCACGAATGCGATTTGATGGATTGCAGTGGAAGCATCCAACCACTCGGGCGCATTATCGGTGGCCCCAGCGGGTGTATACTTGTCGCAACTCGCCGTGCACAGCGCGTTAAGTCCACTCGGGAGCGCGTAATTGATCGAGAACGGGTCGCAAGTTGTCGGGACCGCTAGCTGGAGAACGTTGGTGGCGGTGGTAAAGCCAAGAACGCCGCCGGTTCCCCTGTGGTCATAGGCCCCGCCCGCAGCGAAGGCAAGTATGCTATGGAGACCGCCAGGGTCTACGCCGTTTACAACTTCCGCAGCGTCCATGACGGCGCTCTTGCCGCTTCCGTGGCCTAAGTCGTAAAGGAAGTGGGTATACCCGTCCACGGTGCCGTAACAATCCGGGCTAGCGTTGGTGATAGGGGGAGTCGGGTTGACGAGTAACGGACCTTCCCCGGTGGTGCTCGTGTACGCCCAGATGTCGAAGCAGACGATATTCTCGCCAGCGTTGGGAGTCACGGTCAAGGTCCAGACATCGGTGTCTCCGTTCGTGGTCTTGCTCCACGTCCCGATTACCGTGCCAAAAGCAACACTTTGCAGCAGAGCCGCAACACAAATGAACAACAGAACTTTTTTCATCTCACAGTCTCCTGAAATGAAGGGTGTAATAAGAACGTTGACGCAAAACGCCGATAACCACGACGTGGCTGCTTTGGGTGCGCACGTAGCATCTCCCCCGCGCTCGGGCGAGAGTTATCCTCTCAGTCCGCGAACCGGCACGCGGGCTCCGACGCGTATCGGCCACCCAGTAGCCGTACAAAGACGGGCTTGAGCGATTCAACCTCCCCGGCGCTCAACAGAAAATCCAGAGGCGTGCCCTTAACGCCTCTTGAACAAGCAGCCGGCCGTACGGTTGCACGCGCGATCCGCCCCTTAGAGGTTCTAACAAAACCAGTATTTCCTGATCTGTCCAATGTTGCTAAACTCTCGGGCTAACCTGGTCAACCAACAGATATGTCAGGGAGGATATTATGGCCAAGCCACTGCTGCCCGATGCGCTTTGGGAGCGAATCAAGCCTTTGCTGCCGCGCGAACGCGGCAAGCCGAAAGGAGGCCGACCGCGAGTTTCCGATCGTGCGGCGCTCACGGGGATTCTCTTCGTATTGAAAACGGGTTGTCCGTGGGAATATCTTCCGCAGGAGTTGGGCTGCGGATGCGGCATGACGTGCTGGCGACGACTCCGCGACTGGCACGTGGCTGGTGTCTGGAAGCGGATATGGAAGCTACTTTTGGACGAATTGGGATTGGCAGGCCAAATCGACTGGTCAACATCCGCGATCGACAGTTGCTCCGTGCGAGCAGTTTTTGGGGGGCAAAAACGGGCCCAAATCCCACGGATCGAGGCAAGAATGGCTCGAAGCGTCATCTGATGGTGGACGGCAGCGGCACGCCTCTGGCCATTACCCACACCGGCGCGAATTGCCACGATTCGGAGATGGCTATTCCTTTGGTCAACGCAGTTCCACCGATCAAGCAACCTCGCGGCGCACCGCGCAAGCGTCCCGATGAACTGCTCGCGGATCGAGCCTATGATGCGGAAGCCAAGATTCGTAAACCCCTGCGCAAGCGGAGAATCAAGCCGCTGCAACACCGAGCACGGCAGCGGCCTGGGCAAATTCCGCTACGTCGTTGAAGCCTGCTTCGATTGGCTCTTCAACTGGCGTCGTCTGCGGGTGCGTTACGAGAAACGACCGGACATTCACGATGCGTTCCTAATCATCGGTTGTGCCATGATCTGCTGGAACCGCGTACTGGAGTTTTGTTAGAACCTCTTAATCTACCGCCTGTGCTGAGGAAGTAAATACCCCCATGCGGGTATCTCCGGGGGCGGGGGTGAAAAAGGCGGGTGAAAAAGGTGTCAGGGGTGAAAAAGGTGGAGGTGAAAAAGGTGGGTGAAAAAGGTGGGTGAAAAAGGTGGGTGAAAAAGGTGGGTGAAAAAGGGGTGAAAAAGGTGTCAGGAACCATTTTCAGAGGTGAAAAAGGTGTCAGGAACCATTTCCAGAGGACAGAAACGGAGATGATGCGAGAAACAGCGGCTCTTGACCCCGTCTCGCACGGCCGCTTTCTATAGCTTCCCCGCCGGCGTATCGGCGTGAAGCTGGTCGATCATGTCGCGGGTGGCGGCGGCGACGGCTTCTTGCCAACGGGCGGCGCCGTAACGTTCCGAGTACGGCTTCTTCGCGTATGCGAAAATGATCCCGCGCGAATTGTTCACCACCGCGCCGCGGCCGGCGGCGTCGAAGGCGGCAGCGACGTCGCGGGCGGTGCCGCCTTGACTGCCGAAGCCGGGCACGAGAAACAGCGTGTGAGGCATCGCCGCTCGAAGTTCTGCAAGCTGAGCGGGATAGGTTGCACCAACCACCGCGCCGACCGCGCCATAGCCGCACGCTCCGACAGTCGCCATTGCCTGCCGTTCGACGTAATCGGCCACGTGGCGGTAGATCGGCCGCCCCTCGGCCACGAGATCCTGAAGCATCTTGCCGCCGGGGTTCGACGTTTTGACGAGGACGAAGACGCCGGCGGCCCGTTGCGACGCCACGTCGATGAAGGGCTGAAGGCTGTCGTCGCCCAAGTAAGGGCTGACCGTCAGGGCGTCGGCCCCCCAGGGGCTTTGCCCGGCGGAGCCCAACATTCCTTCCGCGTAGGCCGTCGCGGTCGATCCGATGTCGTTTCGCTTGCCGTCGAGAATGACCAACAGCCCGTGCTGTTGGGCGTAGGCGATCACGTCGGCCAGCACTGTCATTCCTTCGGGGCCAAGCTGCTCGAAGAAGGCCGCCTGGGGCTTGACTGCGGGAACCAGCGGGGCCACGACGTCGATCACCCCGCGGCAAAACCGCCCGTAGGCCGCGGCGGTCTCCGCCAGACTTGCGTGCTTCGCCGCTGACGGATCGGACCAAATCCCGGCGGGAAGGCTCTCCGTTCGCGGATCGAGACCGACGAGCACGGGGTTCCGACAACGGCGAACGGCGGCGTCGAGTCGGTCGGCGAAAGGCAGCACGAAATGTCTCCTTTCATAGCGGGTCACGTCAAATCCCGGAATGCGGACGCTTATTGTGGCACGTTCTTGCGCGTGCAACCAGGGGTGGCGGTGCCTTTGCCGCCCGACGATCCAGTGCCTCCGGTGGGGCAGACATTCCTGCCTGCCATCGGACAAATCCCTCAGACCGTGCCGGCGCCGCTCGGTTGCTCGGCGGATGGCTGACCGCTGGAAACCGCGTGCTGCTCGACGGGTTGGGAAGTCGCGTCTTGGACGGCCGGGGCAGTGCCGCCCCACGAGAGGACGCGCTTGCCCACCCAACTGTCGTCCGGGTGTTCCAAGGCAATGCGGCGGATTTCGGAGAAGTGCAGGAAGAAGAACGTCATCAACAGCGGATCAAAATGGCTTCCGGCCCCCTGCTGCATGATCGTCAAGACTTCCGATTCGGGCAGGGCGGGCCGATAGACGCGATCGTGCGAGATGGCGTCGTACACGTCGACGATGGCCACGATGCGAGCCGATTCGGGGATGGCCTTGCCGGCCAGCCCGCGCGGGTAGCCCTTGCCGTCCCAGCGCTCATGGTGATTCAGCGCGATTTCGCGAGCCATTTGCAGCATCGGCGACTTCGAGCCGGAAAGGATATCGGCCCCGATGCGGGTGTGGGTCTTCATTACCGCGAATTCCTCGGGCGTCAGCTTTCCGGGCTTCTGCAAGATGGCGTCGGGAATGCCGATCTTGCCGATGTCGTGCATCGGCGCGGCCTGACGGAGGCACTCGACGTCGTCGCCGAACCAACCGGCCGCCCGCGCCAGCACCTCGCTGAGCAGTCCGGTCCTGCGAATGTGCATGCCCGTCTCTTCGTCGGACCACTGCGCCGCCGAGACCAGGCGATCGATGACCTCTTCGTTCGCTCGGCGAATATCGACGGTTTGCTCATAGACCTTCTGTTGCAGGTATTCCTGCTGATCGACGCTCAGCCACAAATAGGCGGCCAGCATGCCGGTGAACACCAGCCCGGTCACCAGCACGCCCCAAGGCCATAAGGTTCGCCGGTCAGCGAAGAAAGTGGGCGTCGGCAGGCAAGCAACGGTCCAGGGATGTCCGGCCACGTCCAGCTTAATGGTATAGCGCGGCGTTTCGTCGTCGTGAATCGCATTGAGATCGATAGGGTTGAAGTGATCGGCGCGTATGCGCGACGCATGGAAGTCCTGGTGGTTCTTGGTGGCGGGCGCCGAGGCGTCGAATAGTCCCACGTCAATCCCTTCGGGCTTCATCGGCGCGAGCGCCACATCCAGCATGTCGCTGGGGCGGAAGACCCCGAGAATGAAGCCATAGAGATACTTGCGATGGTCGGACTGGGTCTTTAACGGCTTGTCTCTTTCGTAAACGGGGATGCAGACGATAAACCCGCCCGTCTCGCTCGAATCGCTGACGAAGCCGATTCGTCCGCTGGCGACGACTTTTCCGCTGTCGCGCGCCTGATTCAGCGCTTCCAGACGCGTACGCTCGGAAGCGACGTCGTATCCGAGTATATCTTTATTGGCCGGCCGCGGCCCGGAGAAGTAAATGGGGAAGTATTCGCTCCGTTGCTTGGCCGGCATCATCTGTCCGTTCGTATTGGGCTCGGTGATCCGGTATCCCGGAAACCCGTTGCGTTGCGCGGCCGCCTCAAATGCCTGTCGCTGGCTGTTGGGGACTCGCGGAATCCACTCGACCGATTCGATGCTCTTGTCGTGCGAATGGAAGGGCTGGAGAACCTCGCCGAACTCGTCCTTCTCGACCTTTCCGTCCGTCATCAAGGCGGCGCGAAGCAAATCCAACATGCCGATTTCCGTCTCGAAAGTGTTCTTCACCTCAAAGGCTCGATCGGCCGCGGCCGACTGGAAGGCGGCGTTGATGTCGCGCGATTCCCACCAGCGCACGACGAAGAATACGGCCACCGAGAAGCCCACACCGGCACAAACCGCCAATAGCACGGGCAGTTGACGATTCCAGAGCGTCGATATCCGAAACCCGTTGAAAAGTTGGGGACGATTCATGATTCCATGTTCCTCATTTGCCTGCCCAGCGAATGTCGCCCGCTCCTTTGCGAAGCCTCGGCGAGTGGTCCTTTCTCACGTTCGGAGAGGACTCAGGTGGGAGCAGTTCGGCGAGGAAGCCCAGCCTCCTCGTCTTCCCTCCTGCCCCGTGGAAATATAGGCCCCGTTCTAAGTAGAGAACTTGGAAAGAAAAAACGTCGGGGTGGCGAGAAGGGTCCCGGCAGCCAGTGACGCGATACAATCGGCACAACCGATGTATTCCGAAGCCGGGGACTGTCCCAATTTTCGTGTCAGCGAAAATGGGACTGTCCCCTTTGCCGGGATTTGGCGCGGCGATCACTCCATTGCCACGGAAATCGGTACAGCCCCAAGGGCCGAGAGATTTCGCCCATTCAGAAGATTTGCGCCACCGGCAGGCGAAAACCGGGCAGAACGACGTCGTCGGCCAGCACGTCGGCATCGGTCAGCATCGCGGGTTCGTGCGAGCCGCGATAAATCGAAACGGTTTGCGACGTGGGATCGACAACCCAAACTGACTGGCAACCGGCCGAGAGCCAATCGCGCACTTTCGCCAGCAGATCGCCAGCGCGGTCGCCCGGCGAGACTACTTCCACTGCAAGATCGGGCGCCCCTTGGAAAAAGCCTCGCGTGCGCACCAGCGGCACCCGATCGGCCCGGATGAAGCCGACGTCCGGTGCTCGAACCGTGTCGGGATCGTGACCAATTTGGAAGCCCGTCTCCGCCGCCGTGACCAGACCGAGTTGGTTCTGCTGCACAAAGATAAAAAGATGACCGTAGACTCGTCCCGCGACAACGCCATGTTCAAACCCTGCGGGCGACATCATTACCAGTTCTCCGAGAACCAACTCGCATCGCCCGGGGTCCGGTGCGTTGAGCAGTCCTTCAGCCGTCGTGATTTCGATTTCCTGCACGGTCGCCATGATACATCAATCATACCCCTCTCACCGAGGGCCGTCAATCTGCGGCTGGTCTGGTCCGGTCAACTCGGGGGCCTGGAGCAGGCGTGAAGAAGCTTCGATCTGCGATACCTCCGCGATTTCACCGCCGATCGCCGCGGCGCCGAGATCCTTGAACCGCCGCGCGCTGACCAACACCCGCGACTCCAGTGATCCGACGGCGCTGTTGTAAGCGTTGACCGCCGCGCTCAACCCATTGCCCAATTTCTGGACGTGGTCGCAGAAGACGGACAGGCGACTGTAGAGTTCCTGGCCCAGCTCGCTGATAGCCTTGGCGTTTTCGGCCAGCACTTCCTGCCGCCAGCCGTAAGCGACCGCGCGCAACAGCGCGATCAGCGTCGTCGGCGTGGCAATGATGACGTTCTGGCTAACGCCCAACTCGATCAGCGCCGGATCGTTTTCCAACGCCGCGCTGAAGAACACCTCGCCCGGCAAGAAAAGCACCACGAATTCCGGCGTGAAATCGAACTGCTCGAAATACGCCTTCCGGCCCAGCGACGCGATGTGACTGCGCACCTGCCGGGCGTGATCCTTGAACTTCAACGCGCGGGTTTCGTCGTCCGTGGCTTCGATCGCTTCAAGATACGCCTCCAGCGGCGCTTTCGAGTCGACGACGATGTTCTTGCGGCCCGGCAGCCGCACGACCATGTCGGGCCGAAGCCGGCCGTCCTCCGTGTCGGTCGATTGCTGCTCGACGAAATCGCAATACTCCAACATGCCCGCCATTTCCACCACGCGGCGCAACTGGATTTCGCCCCAACGCCCCCGCGCCTGCGGACGGCGCAGGGCCTTCACCAGGTTCGCCGTTTCGCTGCGGAGGTCTTTCTGCGATTCGGAAAGCGAGCGGACCTGCTCGGTCAGGCCGCTGTAGGCTTCGATCCGGCTCTTCTCGATCTCCTGCAACTTGGCGTCGACCTTGCCCAGCGACTCCTTGACCGGCTTGACCAGTTCGTCGATGGCGGTCTGCCGCTTTTCAAGATCGCCCTTGGCCGACTCCTGAAACTTCTCTAACTGCGTCTTGGCCAATTCGAGGAAGGAGGTGTTGCTGCTCTTCAGGGCGTCGGCGGCCAGGGCCTTGAAGGCGTCGGCCAGTTGCTGCTTTGCGGTGTCCAGCAGGGCGAGCTTCTCGCGGGCCTGGTTTTGCTGTTCGATCAGCGACTGGTTCAACTGCGCGGCTTTGGCGGTCAGCGCGGAGACTTGCCGTTGAAGTTCGGCCAACGTGCTGTCCTTTTCGCTCAAGCGGTTGCGCAGTTCCTCGATCGACTCCTCGCGGGCGACAAGCCTTTCCGACAGTGCGGCGGTCTCGGCCGAGGCTTCCCGCCGGCCCCGCTCGAAGGCGGTGGCAACGCCCGCCCGCATCATCAGCCATACGGCGATCCCACCGAGCCCGACGCCGACCAGCAACATCGCAACGGGGAGAATGAAGTCCATGAGCGCCATCATACGCCAGCGCAGGGGGTTCCGCCAAGGCGGTGCGGAAGAGACCCAGGGCCAATCAATTGTTCAACTTGGGTAACGGGGCGTGGCGTAGCACGGGCATCTTGCCCGTGTTTTTGCGCCGCGGGCAGGATGCCCGTGCTACGCAGACTGGAGAACTGATCGGCCCGGGGAAGAGACAGTCGGGTCACTTGCGGTCTCTGGACCAGAGGGTAGAATACAGAGAACGAACCTGGGAAGCGACTCCGCCGGTTTCCAGGGCCGTTGGAGAGGTGGCTGAGTGGTCGAAATCGCCGGTTTGCTAAGCCAAACCAGGCGATTCTCGAAAAGCCCCAATAACGCGAGAAGACCCTAGAAAACAAGGGGTTTTCACACTTCTCGGCCTTCTGCCGAAACGGCCCAAAATGTCCTAAAACGTGGCCTGCGGGTAGTAGATACTACCGCCCGTAGCTTCCCGACTCCCCGGAAGAAAAACACGGCAGGCCGTAGCCCCAAAACACCCGCCACGTCGCCCACGTTCGCCCACGTTGCGACGCGGGGGGCTTGGCCCAATTGAACCCCAACCCGCCCCTGCGGCCAACGTGGGGCAAAGTTCCCCGACAATCCGGCGTGCTACCACGTCTTGCCGAGCGGTCTTGGCGAAAACTCGAAGCCGGAAGGGGGTGGCACTTCGTAAACTCCAGTGACGGCGTTTGTTGGGATTTCGCCGGGATACCACACCTCGCAATATGGAATACATCCGAAAGCCTTGTCATCCACGATTTTCTGACCTTCACAGTTTGGGATGATCCTTGATCGCAACCGGCGTCTATCGAGCCGAATCAAAATGTTTACTGCCTTCTCGTCAGTGAGAACATCCCACACATTTCCCCATTGGAGAATGACCTCTCGTTCGCCAGGCGAAAGGAAATCGAAGAGCGCGACGTACTTGTGAATGTACGCGAAACTGTGGCTCGTCACATTCTCACCCCATCGTGTCCTGAACGGCCCATTAGCATTGGGTCGAATGACGCCACATTCGCAGATGGCTGCCCATGCCGTAGGGTTTGTTACGTGCCAGTACCCACGGTGCAAGAAGGAATAGATGCGTCTCCATTCGGGGTTAGACATATAGCCAGCAATTTGCGGTTCGTCTCTGCGATCATATCTTGGAATGAATCGCTCAAGCATGGCGAGGCAGCACCCCGAGAAAGCCATCGTAAGCAGAATACCACGTGACGTTGGATTATCAAGACAGTAAGAGACTTGCAGCGTGGCCCGACCGGGCATGTGGGCATCGCCGACTCGGCTCATCAATCCATCCGCCACGTATCGCGGGGGGATGGACGTTGCCCTGTCGCCACTGTATTTTGAGTGCTGTCGGTTCCTACTCAAGTTCAGGGCGAGAATCGCCCGCATTCTAAGCGGAGTGCAAGATGAAGTCACAGATTGTAGTCATTGTATCAGCTCTCGTTCTGAGTGGGGCGGTGCCAGCGGGGGCGGGGAATGTCTTCGACGTGGCAACGGACTTCTCCGCGACATCGAACCCCAACGGGGTTTGGTCCTACGGATACGAGACGAACCTTGACGGCGCATTGTCGCTCTACACACAGCATTTCACCACCACTGACGGCTTTAATGTATGGAACACGGCTTCCATTGCAGACCAATACGGCACACCCTTTGTGTCGTACACCCCCCCAAGAAATGATGACCCGAACAATACGACGGATACCGACCACACAACTATCCCTAATACCTCGGTTAGCTTCAGCCCCGGACCACACGCCGAGTACAGCGTATGTCGTTTTACCGCTCCTGTCTCCGGCGAATACCAACTGGACTCGTCCTTCTGGGGGCTAGATTTCGTGGGACCGACTAGTTCCGCCGTGTATGTTCAGGAAAACGGTGTGACCATCTTCACCGCAGACGTGAATGGTTTTGGAGTAGCATCAAGTAAGGATTACCAGACAGCCCTCACGTTGTCGGTGGGAGACTGCATTGATTTCGCCGTGGGCGTGGGGTCGGACGGGACTAACGCTTACGATTCCACCGGGGTAGCCGCAAGTCTGTCGGCCATTCCCGAACCCTCTACCCTTATCCTGCTAGGCACCGGAGCCGTCAGCTTGCTTGCCCTTGCGTGGCGACGGCAAAAATAAGAGAGCGGCAGCCGCCACTCAACGCCGCGAATCGCCTACGGCAGCGATTCGCATTTTCGGGCAACATGCCCACGGCTGCTGCTCCCCGTGTTTCAACAAAAGGGAGCGGCGATTGCGGACAGGAGCCCACGAGGCAACCCGCAACCGCCGGGGCTATCGCCACGCGATTGTAACCAGCAATCGCTTCCCTTCGCTCCAGAGCATCCGCTCCTAATGCTCTGGGGCTTGTTCAAGACCGACGGGCTAGCCAGGTGGAGCGAAGCTGCCCGGCCTCCCACGCCGACAACGACAAGCTGCCATTGCGAGAACGCCCGCCGGTGTTTCCTATTTACGCGATCGTGCCCTCTGCCGACTATCGGCAATCGCGGCATCCATCATGCTCGGCTGCACAAGCGGTTCGCCTTCGTCCAAGAGGCCAAGTCGCCTCCGGTTTTCGCGGTTGTTTTCATCCTGGCGTTCTTCGTAACCATCATTGAACGGAGCAGGCGCCGGCAAGCCCGAGCCGTACTGCGAATCGCTCGAAGGCACTCCGCCTCTCACAATAGGCGAGATGCCGCTTCTGTCAAACGAGTGGTCGCCCGCTTGAAAGTTCAAGACGGGAGGAACTAATGGTGCGTCGAGATCGTAATCGCATTGCTGATTGACGACGGGCAGCAGTGTCGGCGGAATCAGCGGCAATTCGTCTTCACAGATACAGTTCTCTACCAATTCATCATCGTCGGGATTGACCGGCTCTCCCGTGTCGCTCCAAACCGGGGCGTTGAAAACTAAGAGGTTCTAACAAAACCAGTATTTCCTGATCTGTCCAATGTTGCTAAACTCTCGGGCTAACCTGGTCAACCAACAGATATGTCAGGGAGGATATTATGGCCAAGCCACTGCTGCCCGATGCGCTTTGGGAGCGAATCAAGCCTTTGCTGCCGCGCGAACGCGGCAAGCCGAAAGGAGGCCGACCGCGAGTTTCCGATCGTGCGGCGCTCACGGGGATTCTCTTCGTATTGAAAACGGGTTGTCCGTGGGAATATCTTCCGCAGGAGTTGGGCTGCGGATGCGGCATGACGTGCTGGCGACGACTCCGCGACTGGCACGTGGCTGGTGTCTGGAAGCGGATATGGAAGCTACTTTTGGACGAATTGGGATTGGCAGGCCAAATCGACTGGTCAACATCCGCGATCGACAGTTGCTCCGTGCGAGCAGTTTTTGGGGGGCAAAAACGGGCCCAAATCCCACGGATCGAGGCAAGAATGGCTCGAAGCGTCATCTGATGGTGGACGGCAGCGGCACGCCTCTGGCCATTACCCACACCGGCGCGAATTGCCACGATTCGGAGATGGCTATTCCTTTGGTCAACGCAGTTCCACCGATCAAGCAACCTCGCGGCGCACCGCGCAAGCGTCCCGATGAACTGCTCGCGGATCGAGCCTATGATGCGGAAGCCAAGATTCGTAAACCCCTGCGCAAGCGGAGAATCAAGCCGCTGGTTGCTCACCGCAACACCGAGCACGGCAGCGGCCTGGGCAAATTCCGCTACGTCGTTGAAGCCTGCTTCGATTGGCTCTTCAACTGGCGTCGTCTGCGGGTGCGTTACGAGAAACGACCGGACATTCACGATGCGTTCCTAATCATCGGTTGTGCCATGATCTGCTGGAACCGCGTACTGGAGTTTTGTTAGAACCTCTAAGACATTTTTCTCAATCATTGGAGTATCCTCTCTGGAAAATGGGTTGGGGTTTCGTACTCAGATTTCGATTTTCGGTAACAGAATAGCCGTATGCAGTTGATCTTGGATAAAATCAGTGATTTGTGTATGACGATGGCCTTGTGTGACGAGCAAGGAAGCCATCGTAATGCCGACGCTGAGCATTCCATTGGGACCGACTCTTACCGCAGAACAGGCGGAGAGAATCTACAATCAGGGGCAAGAAGCCGTCGTATTCGCGCTGTTGGAACTTGCCAAAATGCTGGCCGAAAAGTCGGTAGCGGTTTCCGCCAGCGCCTCGCCCACGACGCCTTCTGGCATGAAGCCGCCTTACGAAAAACCGACAGCCAAGTCGCGGCGGAAGCGGCCGGGATGCAAAGAAGGACATCCGGGAAGCCGACGACCGCCGCCGGAAGGGGTCGACCAGCGAGAAGAGCATCGACTGAAACGCTGTCCCGAGTGCGGCGGTCCGCTGAAGCGCTGTCATCGCACCCGCACCCGCTACATCGAAGACATTCCCGCCGACATCGAGCCGATGGTCACGGAACACACCATTCACCGCGACTGGTGCCCACGATGCAAGAAAAGCGTCGAACCGGTGGTGCCCGACGCCCTGCCGGGCTCCACGTTGGGCAACCGCGTGCTGGTCTTGGCGGCGTGGCTGCACTACGCTCTGGGCAACACACTCTCGCAAATCGTCGAAGTCTTCAATTACCACCTGCAAATGAAGTTGACGCCGGGGGCTTTGACCCAACAGTGGCAGCGGTTGCGAACGATTCTCGAACCGTGGTACGAAGAGATTCGCGGCCAAGCCTTGCGCTCGGCGGTGTTGCACGCCGACGAGACCAGTTGGCGTGTGAACGGGAAAACGCACTGGTTGTGGTGTTTTGCGACCGACGAGCTTACCTATTTTATGATCGACCGTTGTCGGGGCAGTCCGGCGTTGTTGAAGTTCTTCAGCGAGGAATTTCGCGGGACGTTGGTGACCGACTTTTGGGGCGCCTACAACAAGGTGGTCTGCGCGGCGGCAGATGTGCTTGGTGCATTTGTTGCGCGACTTCCTCACGGTGGAGAAGTACAAGAGTCCCGGCCCGCACTGGCCGGCGTTCGCAAAACCGATGCGACGATTGATCCACGATGCCATGCGGCTGAGCAAGCGCGACGACCTGTCGGCCGACGAGTACGCCTCGCGTCGGTCGCGGTTGGACGAGCGGTTGCAGACGATGATCGACGCGGCGTGGGACGATTCCCAGGCGAAACGGCTGGTCAAGCGACTGCGGCGTCATCAGCGGGATTTGTTCACGTTCCTCGATCACCCCGACGTTCCTTTCGACAACAACCACGGCGAGCGGAGCATTCGCCCGGCGGTTATCATTCGCAAGAACAGCTACTGCAACCGCAGCCCCAACGGAGCTCGCGCCCAAGCCGTCCTTATGAGCATTTACCGAAGCCTGAAACAACGCGGCCATGATCCGATTACCACTGTAACCAATGCACTGACCAAGTACCTGACGACCGGACAACTGCCTCCGCTACCGTCCAAAACCACTGCAAACGGCTAAAGTCTTACGAATCTTCCAGTCTCGCATTCGTTGCAGGGTCAGGGCAGTATCGTTTTCCGTTCCAATCCACAGTACATAGCCCGGCTTCGGCCCCTTGCTTCGGTCGAACCAATCGCATCCAAGTACAATAGTCCGTACCAAGGCGTACAGGACGAACGCCGACTTGCCGATTCCCGGCTCGGCAACAATCCCGGTCAACATGCCGAACGCGATCCAACTGCGGAGCAGAAAACGAATCCCGGCAATCAATTTCGAGGCATCAGCCATTGTGGCAACTGGCGTTTCTATCGCCGGGGACGGGGAGTTTGCTCCGATCTCCACGTCGTCCGTTCCCGGCTTGCCGTGTCGGCGGATGGCTTCAGCTAGTCTCGATTCTGGCGGGGCTTTGGGCATGGTCGATTAGAAGAACTGAATGACTTCCGCGGATTGTTGTTTCCTTCGTCGCGTTCGCGGTGGCAGCGGGTTGTGTGTCCGAACCAACTCAAAGGCAGCAAGGGCTTCGGTCGTGATTCGCCATCGAGGCTTCTTTGCGCCTGGTCTACGTCCGCAGTTGATGGCCTTCAATTCGCCGTTGCGAATCCACGTCAGCACCGAATGTTCGCCAACGGCAAAACGCTCGGCGACCTGTTTGACGGTGAGGGCGTGATCGATCATCGATGGCCCTCCACGTTCAGGACAGGCTGCCGAGCACGCTCTAGCAAGGCCGATTCCACAGCGTCGGGGTCGCAGATAAACACATTGCCCGCACGCAAACAAGGAACGCGGCCAGCATCGGCTTCCGCTTGAAGCCAACGCACCGGCACGCGGAGCCGTCGGGCGACGATGTTCAATGGCAGAAGGCTACGGGCTGGTCGATCCATGTCCGTAGCTTAGCGTTCCCCCGAAAAGCTAGTGCATGTTTAGCACCGTTTAACGCCGTCTAACGCCGCATTAGAAGAGGCAGTCAAAGGTCGATCACATGGGCGCAAGGCGGCAATGCCTCTCTTTGTGATTGCCACACCGCTTCTTTCGCCCCTTGAAATCACCAGGCCGCGTTGTTTCAGAGAATCCACGGCTTCGCTGGCGGCCGTCCGCCCGCAGTTTAAGTCTGCGGCGAGGTCGGTAATCTTGATTAGCTGTGGTTTGTTCTTGGCAAGCTGTTGGAGGACTGCGTACTCGTTGGGGGTCAACGGCTCTTCGTCTTCCTGCATAGGTTCCGTCGCCTCGGGCACGGCAGTATGACCCAACACAAGCAGCTTAGCACGTTCGCGGCGGATACGCTCCTCCCAGTCCGCAACCTCTTCCATCGTCATCGCTACTGCTTTGCGGCGACTTTTGCTGAGGAGTTTCTTGAACGTGGATTGTTGCTCTTTGGCATCGGTAATTCCTTCCAACGGCCAGAAGAAGTATTCAAGGGCCAACCGTTGAATTGTTCGCGCCGCTTCATGCGCACTTGACCAGACGTGTGGAAACGCATGGGACGGAACCCGCACAAAGCCGCTTCGTCCTCGACCATACTTCCACTTGATTGGTGGATCATCGCTAATTGCAGCCAGCTTATCCAACTCGCGGTAAATGACGCTCCCGTACCGCTCTTCATCGACCTGCAAAGCGTGCAGAATTGCAAAGGCCGAATCCAGCGGGCAACCTCTTGCAACTATGGCAACGGCATTGACCGCCAATTCGAGACGTTCGGACGCACATCGAAAATCAGAGTCGGCAGACATAAGACACCATCCTTTCTGATAGAGGGCCGACCGTCCGGCAGACCACGGGGATGGTTCCGCTGTCTGCCGGGGGCCGTGCGGCGGAAGCTACCCGCCTACCCGTAAAC
The DNA here is from genome assembly GCA_963719005.1 of uncultured Planctomycetia bacterium. Classification (GTDB taxonomy): domain Bacteria; phylum Planctomycetota; class Planctomycetia; order Pirellulales; family Thermoguttaceae. Next base: position 35,469 of record CAVRAR010000001.1, on the reverse strand, counting down.
CTTTATTATATCTTCTCTCTCTTGCCTGACCTTATCACCTTCGGCAACCGTACCTTGACCGAATCTCTGATGATCCGTAGCACATCAGCTTCGGTGAGGGTCTTTCGTCGCAGCAATTCAGAAGCAACCAAGGTTACGAGTCGCCAGTGCTTATTCAAGAGCCTTTCTGCTTCTGCTTCTTGGAATCTCACGTAAGCCTTCATTGATTTCTCGCACCATTGGCAGCGGTACTGCGCCAATGTTGTAGTGGCATCGTAATCGCTATATGCACCTTTCCAATTCCGTCGCCCAGTGGCTATACTTTCGGCTACTCGCCCAGCGACAAGAATACAGACTTCATCATCCAGCTTCTTGGCCTTGCGTCCGTCATCAAGGCACCACTCCCCTCCAGACCATTCGTCAGGTCGGAATCGGCGGAGCAACTGAAACTGCACATGGCCAAGACTCCCTTCCTTTTCGTTGGGGACAATGTCTTGAACCAATTGGAAATGGAAATTCTCGGTCGCCTGGGTTAGAATCTTCCCCCAGACGAGGAGAATTTCATGAGTGGACAACGACGACATTTCGGCACGGACCAGAAGGCTGCCATTCTCAAGAGGTATCTGGTCGATAAAGTGCCCATCTCGGACCTCTGCGACGAGTACGGCATCAAGCCGAACCAAATCTACGCCTGGCAGAAAATCCTGTTCGACAACGCGCCGGCCGCCTTTCACCCGGTCGCCAAACGCGAGGCCAGGAGGCTTTCCGCCCAGGAGGAGGAAGTCGCCCGACTGCGGGCCAAGCTCGTTCAGAAGAACGAGGTCATCTCCGAACTGATGGAGGAGAACGTCCGCGCAAAAGAGAATGGGGAACTCTAAACGGACGTTGGGTTCCCCACGACACTCGCGATGAAGTGGTCGATTACGTGCGCCGTTGGAACGAGCGCACGGAGATTCCCGCCAGAAAGTTCGTGGCTTGGCTGGGCATTGGCCAGAGCAAGTTCCACGACTGGAAGGATCGCTACGGCAAGCGGAACGAACACAACGGCTGGGTGCCGCGCGACTGGTGGCTCGAAGATTGGGAGAAGCAGGCCATCATCCGCTTCTCCTTCGAGTATCCACTGGAAGGCTACCGGCGTTTGGCGTTCATGATGCTCGACCGCGACGTGGTGGCCGTCAGTCCCAGCAGCGTCTATCGCGTATTGAAGGCGGCGGGCCGCATCGGGCGCTCGACGAACAAGCCGTCGAAGAAAGGCACGGGCTTCCAACAGCCGCAAAAACCCCATGAACACTGGCATATCGACATCAGCTACCTCAACATCCACGGCACGTTTTACTACCTGACGACGATCCTCGACGGCTACAGCCGCTACACCGTGCATTGGGAGATTCGCCGCTCGATGACCGAGCAAGATGAACTGACGATCCTGCAACGCGCGCGGGAGAAGTTCCCCAAGGAGACGCCGCGGATCATCAGCGACAATGGGTCGCAGTTTTTGGCGAAGGACTTCAAAGAGTTCATTCGCATCTGCGGGATGACGCACGTGCGCACCAGCCCGTACTATCCGCAGAGCAACGGCAAACTGGAGCGATTTCACGGGAGCATCAAGGGCGAGTGCCTGCGGCCGGGCACGCCGATCTCGCTGGAGGATGCCATCCGCATTGTGGCTCGTTACGTGGAGCACTACAACGAGGTGCGATTGCACAGCGCGATTGGCTATGTGGCGCCGGCGGACAAATTGGCGGGCCGTGAGGCGGAGATCTTCGCAGCCCGCGATCGCAAACTGACGGAGGCCCGCGAGCGTAGAAAGGAGCAGCGAGAGGCGGCCCGTTTGCGGACGGTTGCCTGATCGAAAGAAGGACGTTACGATGAGAGACGACCTGGGCGGAGGATAGGGCTCCGGTGGGAACCGACCCGAGCGCCGCCCCAGGGGTTGTGAGCGAGGTCCGGGCGGTGGTTCTGCTGCCGCCCACCTCCCTCGCTTACAACACCAAAGCGAAAAATCCAAGCACTACCAACCAACTTCAACACCCGGACGATCCTAGCAAGCCAATCGAAGTTTCCATTTCACGCTGAACCAAGACATTTCTATGATACCGCACGCATGAACCCCAGCGCATTATCGCTGTTCCTTCCCTCCGCGATTCCCGTGCGAGGAGACGTATACTATGGCACAGGCGGGCAAGCAGGCTTTACGGCGAATGGTAGTGGTGCCGGGTTCGGCTTTTCAGCCGCGGGCGATGAGCTGAAAGGGCAAGTTCAGTTTGAAGTCTTATCTCAGTCAACTGATTCATTCCAAGTGCAACTGCCGTCCGCTTATGTGAAATGGAAGAGACTCTCACTCGGTGCAACGGACAGCACGTTTACAGATATCAGCGCCTTGCCCGAAAGCGCTGATTTGGCCGGCCCTATCGGCCGGCCCGCGATTCGAACCACGACCGGAGTCACTACACAGCCGCAAATTCGTTTTGCCGTGTTAGAACCTGAAGAAATGACTGGGCTATACGCGAATCTCGGCATCGAGGCGCCGGGTGCGGACATCCTCGCGCCGGCAGCGGGCTCGGTCACGCACTATTCTGGTTTTTCAAGATACCCGGATCTCATTGGAACCCTTCGCTACCAAGAAGGCGGGATGGTAACTGATGCTTGCACCCAAACGCAGGTTCCATACGAGGTCTGGCATATTCAGTTTGGCGCGTTGATCCGTGATCTCGGGATCGAGGACGATCGAAAGGGCGTTGTACCCGTGGTTCGAGAGGAAACAACCGGATGGGGTACGCAGTTAAGCGGTCGATACACCGTTCGTGGCAAAGACGACCCAGTTCACGGCTTGTACGACTATGTCATGTTCTCGGCGACTTTTGGGGAGGGTATCGGGCATTACTTTCCCGATCTTCATGTACTGAATCCAGTAAATGATGCTGCGTACAATTCAACGACCAATCTGATCGACCCCTTGCCGGTATTTGCCTATTTTGGTGGATACCAACACGACTGGACCGAGAACCTTCGTTCATCGTTCGTATACAGTCACATTGACCTGGATAGTCAGTTGGTCCCCGGAAACGCAACTGTGCCGTACAAGCGAGGCGACTATTTTTCGGTGAACCTTGTCTGGCACGATGCTCGATGTACCCCGAACAAGGACACGTCGAAGCCAGGGACGCAATTCACGTTTTATGGAGGGGCAGAATATCTATTTGGTGAGCATGAAGTCCTTAGTGGCGCGTTCGGCGCGGATCAACGTATCATGGTGTTCTTTGCTGCCTCACGTTAACGGCCACCCCGTTCCTCTGCAATTCGTTTGATCTGCTTCTTGATGGACCGATAAAGGGGTCGGAAAAACCGATAAAGAAACCGATAGAACCGAAGAACCGAAGAACCGATAAAGGGGTCGGGAGTCTCTATCTGGTGTCGGTCTGTGATTTCCACGGACGACCGCGGGGACGGAGCGTCGATTGCAGACCCAGTCGCTTCGCCGTCCGCTCCTGCCACCGCGACCGATAGACCGATAAAGGGGTCGGGAGTCTTTATCTGCTGTCGGTCTACGATTTCCACGGACGGCCGCGGGGACGGCGCACTGAATCCAAGCGGAATCGCTTCGTTAGACGATCGACCCACTCGTCACTTCCACAAGGCTGATTGCGGTTCGGGGAAAAAGGGTGTCTCAAGTCGGGTGAGGAAGGGAGCCAGGAACCGATGCAAGGCGAGAGGCAGCACCCTCGGCTGGGTGAGCGGGAAGCCTTCGGCCGAGAAGATGAGGGAGGACGCGCGGCCGGCTACGAAACCTCGTTGAGATTTGGCGGGACGGCTGGCTGAGAACGATGGGTGGCCGATGCGCGGAGTAATGGCTGTGACCTCTTCGAGGTCAGGAGAGATTATCGTGCATCGGTTCCCGGGGGTGTCGCTGCGCTCGACCCCCGGCTAATGGCTGGAAACCCTTCGGGTTGAGCTCAGGAGAGATTATCGTGCATCGGTTCCGGGGGTGTCGCTGCGCTCGACCCCCGGCTAATGGCTGGAAACCCTTCGGGTTGAGTTCAGGAGAGATTATCGTGCATCGGTTCCGGGGGTGTCGCTGCACTCGACCCGCGGCTAATGGCTGAAAACCCTTCGGGTTGAACTCAATTGAGTAGCGACGACCGTGCGACAATTTCTTTGTCGGTCGGATTCTTTGTCGGTCGGAGTTCGGCGGGGGCACAGGCGGGATGCCTGTGCTACGAACCGGCGGTGTCTGCCGCGTTCGGAATCGGCTGCTGTGGACGCACAACGGTTGCCGAGACTCCGCATTCGGCCAGCGCCTCTTGCGTGGCCCTGCCAAGGCACCAAACCTCGCGTCGAAAGGCTTCCTTGCCGTAAGTCTCCGCATAGACGCGGACCCCGGCAGGGCTGACGAAATAGACGACATCATGGTCGGGAAGCGGACGGCCCAACTCGGGATGTTGCACAAGCAGGTTCAACGCGAGGCGATTCACCGTCGCGCCGGCTTCCTCAAGCTGTCGGCGGAGTCCCCGCGGAGTGTGAGTGCCCTGCACCACCAGCACGCCTTTGTCGGACACGTCCCCGAGCACCGCGGTTGCCTGCTGAAGGTCATTTTCCGTAATCACTGCATCAGCCCAAAGGCCATGGCGTTCGAGTTGGCGTGCCGTGCCCGCGCCGAGGGCCGCGATCTTGGCGCCGCCCATCACACGAGCGTCCAATCGATCATCGGTGGCCGCTGTCCAAAACGTCCTGACGGCGAATTTGTCGGTGAAGACGACCCAATCCACGTTCCCCCGACTGATAGCTGCAAGGGCGCGCGGGAAGAGCCGCCGTCCGTCTGGATTGGGGACCATCGCTCGGGCAGGCCAGTGTAAAACGTTTCCCAACATGCGAAAGTCCCCGGCATCCAGGCCGGTGTAGAGGATTGTCGGCCGGCGAGGGACTGCCGCGATCGTTCTGGCTGCCTCGCCGACGAGAACCAGCGCAGGTGATTTCATACCGGCTTGCTGCGCCAACTTGCCCAACCGGTAAATGGGGCCGGTTATTCGCCGCTCCCACGTAAGCGTTCCGCGTTCGACGATCGCCGCCGGCGTCTCGGGCGGCCACCCGCCAGCCAGCAGCCGCGACATCACCTGATCCAAGACGGCTAGGCCCATGAGAATCACCAGCGAGTTGGCACGTGGAAAGGATTCAGAGATGCAACCGCCCTCGACTCGTGCCGTTGTCACCGCGAACGAGCGTGCTTGGCCATGCCTGGTCAACGGCAATCCGGCGCTGGTGAGTACCGCGGTCGCCGTGCTAGCACCGGGAATCACTTCCCAGGGAATACTATGACGGGACAGGGATTCGATTTCGCTGTCGCCACGGCCGAAGATAAACGGATCGCCGCCCTTCAGACGAACCACGGTTCGGCCGGTTGCGGCGGTGGCCACCAGCCATCGCTCGATTTCCTCTTGGCTCCAACGGAGTCCTTCGCTTCCCGGCCGTTGGACCAGCTTGTCGGCTGAGGAAATGCCAAGGTCTTCCAGGAAAGTCGCGGGAAGGAGTTGGTCGAGCAGGATGGCGTCGGCCGAGCGTAGGGCGTGGTAGCCGCGTAAGGAGATTAGATCGGCCGCGCCGGGGCCAGCGCCGACAATATAGACTCTTCCCGTTCCCGGCGACTCCCTACGCCGGGCATCAGGTTCACCAGCGTGCGTAGGGCCTTTGCCGCGGAGGTTTCGGCTGCCGCCGCGAGCTTTGCGCGATTGCCGTGAAGCCGATAGCCAAACGGCAATGCGATTCCGCATGGCTTGTGACTGCCGACAATTCCTCCCGTGCGAATGAACCGCGACAGCAAGATCGCCGTCGCTGCAAACGGCGGGAAAAATGACGCTAGACGAGTCGGCCGAGGACGTCACGCAAGATAAGATCCCCGCGCGCTCCGCATCCTGACCGATCTGCAGGTTCAGCGAATGATCGGATGTGGCTGCCACAACCAGGCGGAAACCACATATCTGCGACGGCGCATATTCTGATTCGAGCCACTCGATCTGACCTTGATCGACGAACCCCTGCAGCCGCGTCGAAATTGCGGGCGAAAGTACGGTGACCTTGGCCCCTACGAGGCAGAGCGTTACAGCTTTGCGGGCGCCGACGCGACCGCCGCCGACAACCAAACAGGACAAAGCAGAAGCACGGATCGCCAGGGACAGATACGTGGCGGCAGCCTGCCGCTGCGAGTCGGTCTGTTCTCGCGCAAGGACGGTTGAAATGCTCATCGCAGCCCCATCGTGTTCGTCGTATGACATTAGAAACTGGAGCCTCAATGGCCGTATCGTAGGTCGAGTTCATCGCGGAGTGCCGCGCCCGACGCAACGACGAAGTCGGCAAACGACGCTGGATGGTCGCCGTTGGCGCGGCGATACTCCTCGGCCAGCCATGCCACGGCCTCGTGGACCGTCTCCGCCGGGAAACCGGGATGAAGCTCCTCGGCCAACGCCGGCGTTTCGCCCTTACCGCCGCCGGCATAGAGCTTGAACCCCTCGACGTGCTCTTGGCCATTGCGGCGCAACATTCGCCCAACAAGCCCGATGTCTGCGGTGGCAGCTTGGGAGCAGTTGTTCGGGCATCCTGTAATCCCAATTAGCAGGCCGCAACGGTTTGGCAACTCACGGCGAATGCGACTCGCGGCTGCTCGCGAATCGACGATGCCTCGCGAGCACCATGTTGAACCGGGACACGCGACGATTGACGGTTCGCTGCTCAACGCCGCCACTCGCGGGCTTAACGTCGGCTTTGTTTCGGCAAAGATCAGCAGATCGTGGCACATTCCCAGCCGCACCTCTCCTTTGACGGCGCGGGTCGCGTTGACTATCTCGAATACGGCGTTGGGAGCGATGTCGCCCAGCGGCAGATAGAGCCGCTCGCGTAGCGTGACTTCGATTTCCACGCGGCGCAGAGGTGGCGTGGGCCAGCGGCCTTCGCGTTTCTCCGCTTGCAGCAGTCCTTCCACCCGTTGCCGAAAGACTTCATCGCCGAGTCGCTGACGAAGATGGCGCAGCCTTGCCCGGCTCCGGTTCGTGCGCTCGCCCTCGACGTGAAACAAACGAAGCACCGCAACAATCAGCGGCAATACGTCGTCGGGCGGCAGCGAATCGTAAACCTGCAACCCCAAGCCGGGCTTCGCCCCCAGCGAGCCGGCCAAAACGACACGGAAGCTGCCGTCCTGATTGGCCGTCAGTCCCACATCGTTCATCCAGGGTCGTGCGCAGGCCTCGCGGCAGCCGGAAACGCTGATTTTGAATTTCCGCGGCAAGTCTTCACGCCAGGGCAGCGTTTTCACGGCTGCCCGGACGGCACACACCACGTCGCCGACGTCCCACGTGCCAAGGCAGCAACCGTTGCGGGGGCAAACAGTGATATTGCGCACCGCGTCGCCGCAGGCGGCGGCTCCGGTCAAGCCCAGCGAGTCGATTTCCCGCTGTACAGCCGGCAAGTCTTCCTTGCGTAACCCGTGTAATTCAACGTTCTGCCGCGTGGTCACGTGCAGCGGATAGTCTGGCGTGAATCGGGCGGCCAATTCCGCCAGTCCGTACCACTGCTCCAATGTCAATCGCCCTGCCGGCGCCTTCACCCGTTGCATGAAAAGCCCGTCTGGTCCTTCCGATCTCTGCGGATAGATTCCCAGCAATCGTGCCTGTGCCGGATTCTCTGGCAGAGTCTCACACGGGAATCGTATGAACTTCGAGTCGGTCACGTCGCGTTCCTTCCCATCAATGTTGCGGCGCCGAAGGGGTCGCGCTATTGAGTGTGCAACCCGCATTCCGTCTTGGACAAGCCGCTCCAGCGCCCTGCCCGCTCATCCTCGCCATGCACCACGGAGCGCGTGCAGGGCTGGCAACCGATGCTGGGGTATCCGCGATCGTGGAGCGGATTGTAGGGAATCTGGTCTTTCACAATCCGTCTCCAAACCTCCTTCTTCCTCCAGGAAGCCAGGGGACTGATTTTAACCAATCCGAACTTGCTGTCCAAGCGAACAATGGGCGTATTGGCCCGGCAGGGACTCTGATCGCGGCGTATTCCGCTGGCCCACGCATCGAAATCCTTTGCCACACGATGTAGCACGGCAATCTTGCGGTCATGGCAGCACTGGTCAGGATTCGTTCGATAGAGGGGGCCGCCGTGCGCCGCCTCGTACTCCTCGACCGAAAGCTCCGGTCGCTGGAGATCAACCACCATGCCGTACTTTTCCGCGATCCGGTCGCGGAGTTCGAGCGTCTGCGGAAACTGGTAACCGGTATCGAGATTGAAGACATACACTCGCGGCTCAATCTTTGCCAGCATCGAGATGATCAGACATCCCTCCGGCCCCAGCCCTGTGGCCATCGTGAAACGGGGAAAATAGCGATCGACCGCCCATGTGAGGATTTCCTCCGGGGAAGCGCCTTCCAGACCCATGCTCTGCCAACGCAGCCATTCAATTTCCTCTGCGCGATTCACCCGCGCGACCGTTGGCATGACGGGTGCGAGGCTCTCTCCATTGGTGCGCAGGCCAAAATCGCAGTTGACATAGAACCCATTCGCTGTGGAAGCTTCTCGCTCAATCGTGGCAGCACTCATCAGATTGACTCCTCTGGCTGGATTGTGCAGGACTCCCGGGCGAGCCAAGCATCTTTCGCTCGAAACCAAGCGACAAAAGGGAGGTTGGAAACGCCATGACGAGCGACCGACTCCCAGAGACACTCGTGCAGGTAGTAGCCGACGAACTTGACGGCGACTTCCAAGACGCCGACCGAGGCCGCCAAGCTCAGCCGCCCAGTGACGGCCCAAACACCGAACGTGGTAAAGACGAAGGACAAACCTCGCCACGAGATTGTCTTCGCAAGTGCTTTCTTCTGTGCGAATCGCCGCCACATAACATGTGTATCCTTATCAACGTAGTGATGTCTCAGACGATTGAAAAAGGCGGTCTCACGCCCTGGTACGCATGTTCTCCAAGAGTCCCCGGCCCAGACGCACCGGCCAGTCACTATGGCTAATGCCATTTATGCGGACGACCAGACGCTCCTAGCCACCGACGGCAAGCATATCATTAGTATCACGATCATCATAGTACACTTTATCGACATTTTCCGTCCTGTCAATAGATATTCTGATGATTTTTCCAGCCTGACTTGGTTCTTGGGCGGAAAAACACCAGGGGACAAGGAGAAAAAGGCGTCAAGAAGAAAGGGGAGAAAAGACGCCGAGAACCAGTTTCCGGGCGGAAGACGCCGTCTTTCCACTTCCCTACGAGCCCGCCGTGTCCGCCACGTCCGGAATGGGTTTCGGGCTCACCACGCATACCCAGCACGGAGCGTGTTCCATGACGTAATCGACGTCCAGCGGCGTGCCCGCCTCGATCGACGACTCGGACGGCTTTCCGATGAGGATGACGTCGAACTTCTGCTCCGCCGCCAGCCGCACGATTTCTTGCGCAGGCTCTCCCTGCGGCAGCGGGCAAACGTCGACTTCCCGCCGGAGTTGCTGCGAACGATCCACGTCTTGCTGAATCCAAGAGCCGTTGCCTTCACCAACTTCCGGCTTTGCCGCAAGCGGAACCAGGGTCATGGCGACGTGCGGATCGAGCATCGTCAACACGGCCTTGAACAGGTCGCTGCTGTCGGCCGTGCCGAAATGGACCAGCATTGCACGGCTGACGCCGATGCCGGCCGAACGCAGCTCTTCGACCGAGCGGGCCTTGCGCTCGCTGATCTTCGGGATTCGATTGCCGCCGGCAAGATCGAGATAGACGTCGCGCTGCCGGCTGAGAATGCGAATCGTCAGTGGCGTCATCTTCCCTTCGTCGACGTTCATCCAGTAGAAGGCCAACTGCTCCAATTGCTCGTCGGCGGTGAACTTGTTCGACGCGCCCATGATCAATTCCTGGGCGCCCAGGATCTTGGCGGTGTTGATGATCGCAAACAGCGGGTTGTTCGTCGGCATGATCAGCGCCTTGACCTCCTTGCCGATCGTTTCGGCGCGAGTGACGACGGCGGTCATCAACTCGCGATCGTAATGGTCGAAGTCACCCTGATTGATCGCCATGTTGCCGGGCAGCATGATCTTCGCCGTCATTACCACGACGTCGGTCGTCTCGGGATCGGTTTCGAGGATCGTCTTCTCGAGCATGTAGAGGTTTTGCGACGACCGAATGGCCACCAGTTTTCGATAGGGCTTGTTCAACCCCAGCAAGTTCGGGTCGAATTCGTCGGCCGTTCGGCGGTTGAACTGTTCGAGATGCCGATGGGCCTCGCTCCCGCGCTTCTTCTCGTGGTAGCGCTCCGATAGCATGAAGGTGGTGAGGAAAACGGCCGTAAATGCCGTGCCGGCGACGCTGGCCACCTCCTTCGTGAGAAAATTCAGCACGGCCGTGGCGAGCAGGATGAGAAACACGAGAATCAGACCGATCGGCACTTCGACGCCGCGGACGCGAACGTTCAAGGGCACTTTGAACTCGCGCGGATTGCGGTCCTTGAATCGCAGCACCACCATCGCCAACGCCTTGAATACGAAACTCCACACCACGCCGAAGGCGTAAGCCTCGCCGAGGACGTACATGTCGCCGCGACTCGCCACGATGGTAATCAATTGCAGGATGACGATCAGCCAAAGCAGCCGATGCGTGGTGCCGTAGCGCGGATGCGGCTTCAAGAACCAATTCGGCAGCACGCCGTCTTCGGCCACCCGATTCAGCACGCCGTTCGAGCCGATGATCGCCGTGTTGACCGCGCCGGCCAAGATCAGGAAGCCGACCACCACGACAAACGCGTTCAGCAGCAGCCGGACCAAGGGCGGGCCGATGACGTGCATCGCCAATCCGCCGATGAGGTTGTCGGCGTAGTCTTTCATGCGGACTTCGTCGGGAATCAGCAGCACGGCAAGAAACGAGATGCCCGCCGTCAACACCAGGCTATAGAGGAAGACGACGAACGCCGCCTTCTTGAAATTGCGCAGCTTGGGCGACTCGACTTCGCGATAGACCTGGGCCAGCGTCTCCTCGCCGCTCATGGCCAGGATCGAGTGGCCGAAGGCGATCAGCACGCCGATCACTCCAATGATGCTCCACCAGTTGCCCGGTTCGTGGAGTTTTTTGGCGAAGCTCGGCGAGATCCAGGAGATGGCGCCCAAGGGGTCTTCCTGCTTTCCGGTGGCTTCGTTGATTTTCGGCACGACGTGTGTAATGCCGCGGCCGTCGGGCTCGGTCCGTTTAACGAGCTGGCCGGTCGCCGCATCCCGCCGCCACATGTCTTTCTTCTCGCCGGTGACGCTATCGACCCCCGGCGCCACGGCGTATTCGACCTTGGAACGCAGATCGGGCGCCAGCGGAACCGAGTTGACCGGCCCTTGCACGATCAGCGTGGCGCCGCACCATGCGAGCATCACGACCGCCATGACGGTCGTGGCAATCATGATCTTCAGCGCCTTTCCGCTCGATTCGTGAATGCCCAAGATGTTTTGGCGAAAGAAATAAAGCGTGATGAGGCAGGCAATCACCACGGCGCCCGTCGATCGAACGGTTACGACGACGTCGGGCGCGAGGGCGAGACGGGGGCTGAGGATGGCCAGCGAATCGAGGGCAAGACCCATGATGTATTGGCCCGCCGACATGCCGCTGATCGGACCGGTCAAGACGTAGTCGAACATCAAGGCCGAGACCGAGAGTTTGGCGAGAAATCCGCCCAGGGCCTCCTTCACCACGCGATAGACGCCGCCGCGAACGAACAGCGAACAGCTTTCGATGTAGATCGAGCGGACGGCGTAGCTGAATAGCATCACCGCGAGGATGAACCAAGGGGCGGCGGGCCCGATGGCGTTCTCGGCGATGCCGCCGATGTAGTAGGCCGTGCTGGCCAGGTCGCATAGCACCACCGCCGCGGTGCGCCAGTACGAAATGAACGTAAACATCACGCTGCTGACGATGATCACCTCGATCGGACGGCGCAGACGGTGAGCGAGATTGCCCAGAGTTGGCGGGAGAGAAGGGTCCGACATCAGAACAAACACGCCGGGGAGGGCGTGCCCAAGGAAATCTAGGCGACGTCAGTGCAACAGACGTGGATGCCCTTTCAACGCTATCGAGGCGGAGTGCCTCGACTGGCCTACGGGGTTAGCTGTCGGGCTAGGGCTTGAAAGTGCCCCGGCCGAGGATTCTCGGCCTGCGCCCGGAGCCGGCCAACACCGGCTCGTTGGTTTCCCCGCCCCATCGCCAAACGGCGTGGGTTCGGCTGCACCACCATGATTGTATTTCTTTTCGGAATTGCAGCAATGGGACCAATACGAGCTATACAGTTACCCTTCGTGGTAGTGGTTGTGTGTCTGGTGGGCAACCGGGGAAACTGTATGATTGATGGTGCCTCTTCAGGAGAACTCCGCGTGGAAGCATTCTCGCACGACGTCGCAGGAGCGCCCATTCCGAGCGCAGCGGAAAATCTGGCTGGCCGACTCATGCTTCACATCGTCCTTCACCAGCCCGAAATCCCCGACAACGCCGGCAACGTGGGCCGAACCTGCGTGGCGTTGGGCGCGAAACTCTGGCTGGTCCGTCCGCTGGGCTTCCGCCTCGACGATCGCCACCTCCGCCGTGCTGGGCTCGACTACTGGCAGCACCTCGATTGGGAGGCGGTCGACAATTGGCCGGCGTTCCAGCGGCGGATGCCTGGCCGGCGGCCGTGGTTCTTCACGAAACGGGCGACGCGAGTCTACACGGAAGCGGCGTTCGCCCCCGACGACGTGCTGGTCTTCGGCAGCGAATCGCAGGGCTTGCCCCCATCGCTGCTTGCCAGCAGTCCGAACCGTTGCCTTCGCATTCCGATGGCGCCTGAAGCCCGCAGCTTGAATCTAGCCGTCAGCGTAGCCATAGCAGCTTACGAGGCCGCGCGGCAATGCGGCATCCAGACAAAACGGTCAATGGAAGACGGGGCAACCAGCCCTGACGGCGTATAAGCCGTTGCCGCAAGAGAGTTTGTATTTCAGCGGAGAGGACAGGAGTGCGAAATCCCGCAAAAAACCAACAAACCAGAACCACATTCTTACCCACGAAAACTGGACACTTCGTCAATTTGGCCCGTCCCAACTCCGCCACACAACGCCATGCTAATCGGACTTTTGATCGCTCCTCTATCGGACTTATCCTATCACGGTTGTGATCCGAGTGAAATAGGGGGCAATGGTCTCCGATTTACCGTCTGCCGTTCCGACTTTCCGCCGACAACGCCCCCGCCCACTGGTTGCAGACGGGCTCTTTGGCGAGTTGACCGTCGGCGGATTACGGGTCTGACGGGATGACCGCCGCCACGACGGCACCAGCGGACAGAAATGGCCGGGGGCGGGCTGTGTGGCGGTTGGGTGGCTCCCGCCGCCGATACTCCCGATCCGCTCCCCCGGCTTCCAAGTCGTGGCCGGTGCCGTGGTGCCACCGCCGAGGTGGGCCAGTTCGTTGCCGCCCCTGATTCCTACTGTCCCCCGGTCGCCCTCGTCAGCCGGGAATTGGGAGACGCAGGTTGCCACCGCTCCTCCCATCCATAACACCGCTGTGGACGCTGAGATTTTAATTGTGCAGCGTTCCGAGGGGCTGGGACGGCTCCGAAGGTCATCCCTTGGGCCGCAAATAAATTTTTGACGCCTGGACGTGCCGCCATTTCTTCGCCTTCTGGGCGGCTTTTCTCGTCGGGGATGGGGTTGTCCCATTCACCAAATGTCCACCTCGGACGCTTGGTTGCCGCAAGTCCTTACGCAGCGTTTGAACGGTCGCCCTTCTACTACGTAGAAGGGCGACCGTTCATAGCGATCCGGGCAGATGCGGAAGCACTTTGCGGCGGTCATCGTGATTTTTCGGTTGAGGCCGACAATTGCGAAGGAGGGGTGGTGATGATTTGCCATTTGATGCGGTCGTCAACTCTGATCCGGTAACTAATAGGAGAAAAGACCATGCGTGAGGCAGTGAGAAAGGTGGCCCCGGCCAAGAATGGTGGCCGGGCCAAGCCAGCTTTGCGAATCGCAGAGACGGACGATGCGGCGTCAACCGTGGGGGGTCGTAATGGGTCACAGCAAGAAGGCAAGCGACCGAAATTCACCTGGAAGGTCGAGCGTGGAGCAGCCCCTAATTACAGGGGACTCGGGGAACTACTGGCGGCGACCGGCAACCTGTACCGGCACCACGCCGATGGACACGCCCTTGTCCAGGTGTTGGCTGGCGGCAAGACCCGTTTGATCGCCAAGGGCGACCAGCTAGCCCCCGTAATCGTAGATCGGGTCAGAATGACAGTCACCAAGAACGGCAAGACCGTCAGCGAGTTGCCGACTGCCGCCCACCTCAACGCCATGCTGAAGTCGGAGGCGTTTCTCGGGCAGTTCATCCCCGTCGATGTCGTTACAACCCACCCCGTCTACCTTGATGACTTTTCGCTGACCCAGCCCGGCTACAACGACGGCGGGCCGGGCAACTACATTCTTTACCTTGGCCCCAAACCCGAGATCGCTCGCACGACCGAGACCATCGAACGGTTCTTGAAGGTGATGGCCTTCGCCTCAAACGCCGACAGCACAAATACAGTGGGGGCCGCATTGACGGTGCTGCTGCGTCGTCTGTGGCCGGGCCAGAAGCCGGTCATACTCGTGACGGCCACCATGTCCCACTCGGGCAAAGGGACGATCACCGACTTCGTTCGTGGCAACGTGGCGAAAGCCGACGTTCTGTACGAGGCTAACGACTGGCCGATGCAATCCCAATTCCAGCGACAAGTGAAAAGCGACCCAGAGATTGGCGTTGTCCTTTTCGACAATGTTCGCTGCGACAGTGCGGGGGGGCGAGCCCAGTTCATTCGTTCAGCTTTCATCGAGTCGTTCATCACCAACGCTGAGATCACCCTCGCCTCGCCCGGTGTAGGCGAGGCCATTCATCTCGACAACCGATATGTCATGACCATCAACACCAACGATGGCCGACTTAGCCTTGACCTCATGAATCGAGCCCTCTCGATCCATTTGGCACCAAAGGGGACTGTACATGACAAAAAGACCAACATCGGCAATCCCAAATTGGAATTTCTCCCGAAGTACCGGGATCAGATTGAAGCAGAGTTGCATGGAATGATCGAGCGATGGAAGGTGGCGGGGCAGACCTTGGACGAAGATGCCAAGCATTCAATGACGCCCTGGGCACGCACAATCGGCGGAATTCTAATGGTCAACGGCTTCAAGGATTTCCTGGGCAACGTCAACGCCCGCAAAGCCGCAGACGATCCGACACAAGAGGCGTTGGCAATCCTGGGGGTCGCAAAACCCGACAAGAAATTGCGGCCCGGCGAATGGGCGAAGATCATTGTGGACGAGGGGTTGGCCAAGAAGCTGCTTCCGCCGAATGAACGGGATACGGAAAAATCTCGGGTTAGGGCTACCGGCGTGATCCTCAGCAAATACATCGGTGTAGCGTTCCTTGGTCGCAACGAGACGACGCTCTATCATTTTCGCCTGGAGGGTGGATACAAGCGATGGAACAAGGGCAAGAACCCGCATGTTCGCTATGTGTTCACCGTCATCAAGAAGGAGCCGATTCCGACAGACGACGGCAGCGTGCCCGCCGCCAAGGTTGACGGTGGCGTTGCCGTCGAGATTAAAGATGGCCCTGTTGCCGCCAAGGAGGCCCAACGATGAAAACAGGCGGAAGCGTTGTGAACAATGCTCTGTTGCCGCTTCGCGGCAACAGAGCATTGACTGCCATTCGTGCCGCCGTTGCCGCAAGGGTCCATTGCAGTGTCGCCAATAGTCCAAGGTCGAAAGCGTGTGCCGCCTTCGATTTCGGACTCTTCAGTAGCGGCCTGGGGGAAGCTACCTCAGCGTTATTTGTTCCAGCAGTCCGAGAGAGCTTGTCGATCCTGGCCGACACGATCTCCCCGAATCGCTATGCCGACGTGCAGCGGGAATTGAGCACGCTGAACGCTCAGCACGCCTTCTATCTTGGGGATACGAACGATCTGGACGTGGCTTGGGAGTATGTTGTCTGGAACTGGCTACAGGTTTCGGACCATGCCATTCCAGCCTCACACCCGTACCGCAAGTGGTATCTTCTTGGGCTAGCGTGGGGAAATATCGTCTCTCGCCATTGTTCCGAGCCGGATGATCTGGCGGCACTCGTGTATGCCATTGACTCAATTGGGGACGAGCATCGACAGCGGCTTCCGATCCTGACGAACGCCGACAAATTGTTGGCTGCCGATTACTGCATGCAATCCACAGCAGAACTACGGCAGGCGTTGCGGACAATCCCTGATGTTGTTGTGACCCAGGGCGAGGTTGGGCGAGCCCGAAAGGGGAAGCCCGGTCGGCCATCAAAGCGAGATGCTCTGGCTCGGTTCGCCATCGCCCGCCGAAACGGCAAACCGCAGATGACGTGGGACGATATTGCCATCGAGTGGCAAGTGGCACATCCAAATGACCCTGTGACAATCGACACCGTGCGAAGTGCTGTCAGAAATTTCAGACGCCGCAAGAACTCTCACCGGGCATAATTCCGACGAGCCTATTTCTTCGTAGAAAACCGCAGCGTCTCCCGACGCATTCTATCGCTGATTCTTCGGCATATCCGTAGCGTCTTCTGCGTTCGTAGGTGGGCACGCTCTGGTGCCCAATATCAGCCCATCCCGACTCTCGTGTAATTTGAAGGAAGCGTTATGAACAAAACATCAAAACAAGCAAGGAGCGATTGCAATGCCAAAGAAGTTCCACAAATCTGAAACCGGCCACATCCAGATCAAATGCAAGTGCCTGAATTGCAGCTTGCATTTTATCGTTTGCACCGAATACCCCGACCGTCATTCGAGCACGACACTCTATTGCCCCGAGTGCGGGCAACATGGCGATGATGCCGCTTGGCTTCTTTGGACTGAAGCCAAGCCCGAACTGATCTTCCAGGTTGTTCCCGGCCAAGCGACTTTGGCCGGTATGGTTCTGCCGAAAGAAGAGGTGAGCCATGAGTAGATTGTATGGGATGCAACTTGCGTGTCGGGATATAACCCCGACAAGATCGCCAACATCGAAGCGGCTGCGGAAGGGGAATGGCCGTTTGCAGATTGGGTCATCGAGGATGGTGAAATGGAAGCAACAGGAGATGAGTTCTTGTGCGGCGGCGAATCCGAAGAAGAATTCGCAGAACGTCTTTCTATTTGGCTGGCTAACGGAAGCTACTGCCGCATTGTTGTTTATGCCACGTTCTTGGAAAACCTACCTCACGACACGCATGAACTGACGGAGGGCGATTACGCTCGACTGATGAGGGCATGATTGGCAGGCTGGCATGGATGCTCAGCCGCCCCGGCCTCATTTGCTGAGTGGTACCGGGGCGATTGAGCCTCAGTAGCGATGGAATCGTCGCAAGATGGTCTTCCGAATTTGTTTGGAGGTGTGATTGATGAATTACAGATATGAGTTCCGCCAATGCGGTTCGGCTGGCTGGGAGATTTTGGATTTCGATGGAACTGTGTTCGCTTGGACAATTGATCCTGCCTGGGCGGCGGTGATCGTGACCATGTTGAATTGGTTGGAGGACACACGATGAACAATTCCCGCATGATCCGAGTTCCCGAGCAATTGCACCGACGATTGTGTCGGCTTAGAGCGGAGATTCTCGTGGCGAAAGAGAAGGCCCAAGGCTACCGCACCGTTCCCCTTGTCGAACAGGGGGAAAAGGTCTGGGTGTCGCATGCCTCAATAATCTCCCTTGCATTGGACCAGTTTGAAAACCACCGAGCGAGGTCGAACCCTAGAAAGAATGGCACAACGCAATAACACAAAGCGGTGTATACAGCCACTTCGCCAAATCAATTGGAAAGAACAAGTCGAGGTTTGAGTCGTCTCCCCCTCCCAGAATTGAAAAATAAGCGGCTGGAGCCCCGAAGTGCAGCAACGTCAACCACAGAACGAGTAAGGAGTCAGACAAACAATGAGCAAAAGACAAGACCGCAAAACACGCAAGGCAAGAGAACGTAACAAGCGACAAGCCGACTTCAAAAAGAAACGTCCACGTCGTTGCGGCGAGTGTAGGGCATGCTGCTACCACTTCGCCTTGCTCGACAAGCCCGAAAAGCAGTGGTGCAAACATTCGACGCCAACCGGCTGCGGCTGCTATGACAACCGCCCGCCACTCTGTCGGCAATATCAATGCGGCTGGTTGCTGTGGAACACCCTTCCGAATTACCTCAGGCCGGATAAGTCGGGCATCATCATCACACGCCGGTTCACATTCAAAGGGTATCTGGTTCTGTTTCTTTCTGAATACAGGCGAGGTGCGTTATCCACCGCAATAGGAAATGAATTGATTGCCCATTTGAAGCTCTGCAAGACCATCATCGCCACCACAGAGCAAGAAGGCATTGGATTCCGTTGCAGGCACGTCGGAATCAAAGAGGAACAACTCCAAGAACTGTTCGACGCACTTCACGCCGATTCCGACAGAGAGAACCAACTACACGTTGACCACAACTCGCACTTCAATTTTGCAGGCTAAAAGGAGCGAACGAATGAGACGACTTTTCACAAAAAGATTTTTCAGTTTATCCGCTAACGACCAGGCGGCAGTTGTAGACGCAGCGTTACGTGATCTGGACGACAGCCAGTGCTGGGCGTCCGAAAAAGACCGCAAACGGGCCAAGCGAATCCGGCAAGGAATCATCGGCAAGGCGGTCAAGTACGGAATCTTCGCCGCTGGGGGCGGTAAATGACCGAGTGTTCCTACCGCCGATGCGGCACCACGGGCTGCGAGATCATCGACGCCACTGGGCGGGTTTTCGCATGGACGGTCGATGCGGCTTGGGCCGGGCTGATTGTAGCGGCGTTGAACGGAGCCTTGCTCCCTCGCCCCGCCCCTGTTCACCAAGCTGATGGTGAATGCGGGCCGGTCGAGGCCAGCAGTTGCCACTGTGGCGGTTGGGCCGAGTCGGACGCTTGATTAGGAGGAGTATTGATGTCTTTGGTACGTGATTTACAGAACGAGAACATTTGTTCGATGGATCAACTGGCACTGTATCTTGAAGATTTGCCATTTGATGCAGTCGCTGATGCCTTGGAGGCGGCGGGCTTGGCGGAAGAAGTAATGGCCGCCGTCAATGCCCAGCCCGAGGATGACGATGACGACGATGACGAGGAGGAGGACGCACAATGCTAATCGCCCTGATAGAGTTGCGAAATGACCCTCCGTTTTGCGAATTTGGCGGGCTAGTTGAAACGCCACCAGAAATTACTCATGACGAAATGCCAGGGTTTTATGCGGAGTGGTTCTCCGAATTGCAGGCGGACAACACCCGTGACGAGTTCTGCGAGTGGCTCTGCAAGAACCACGGCTGCAAGGAAGTTGCGTGCGGTTTTGCAATGCTTGATGCCGCCAAATTGGAGGAGGACGAAGAATAGGTTGCGGCATGGGCACGGACGCTCAGCCGCCCTGGACCCACCAATTCATTCGTGGGTCCGGGGCGATTGAGATCATCCCCCATCACTTGGCGTGATGGAAGGGGACGGTCGCAGGCTATTTCATGAAAGGAAAGAAGTCATGGGTACGGGATACGGTTTTAAGGACTGCGTGGTGTGCGGAGCGAAAGGGTCGGTGTTGGAGTTAGCGGAGACTAACCGGCCATCTAGGGTTTCTTACTGTTCTCAATGCGGCTACTACGAAGAGCACCGCCAGCAGAAGACGCTGATTGGTTGTGCCCGAGGAAAAGATGCCAAACTCAATCCGGCGATGTTTCGGAGGGTCGCCGAGTTGATGGACGAAGAACTGAGCAAGGCTCAAGAGGCAGGCAAAGAAGCCCCGTCACCAAATACTGACGAAGCGGCAAACCATTCGGATTCCGTTCCGGCGGCGTACAACGCTTTTATTGACATTCTCGAAAAGGCTCTCGAACGCCGCCACGAGCCGGATGTTGCGAAGCTGCTGGCGAAGATGTTCAGCGGCATTCAGTGGGAAGAAGTTGCGGCCCTGGGACTTGTAGATGAGTGGGCAGAGAGCATTACGGAGAAATACCAGCAGGAAGCGACTATGACCGACGAAGCCGCACGGTATTTACGCTGGAAATATGGGCACTCGAAAGAAGACACGCACACTTCGGAGGCAGACGATGGATGCTGTCAGCGTGGGTTGAATGCCCAAGCGGACAGTCACTTGGATTCCCATCCCAGCGAAGCCGATGACGAGTTCGCTCGTGGACTGGCAGAGCTTTAATTTCCAGGGCGGGTCACGGATGACCTCGCCCCGCCCCTGCCCACGGTCAAAGGTGGGCACAGGCCGGTCGAGGTGGAAGCCGATCACTTGGCGTGGTCGGTGCCCGGACTACAAAGTGTTTCAAGTTGTCTGTTTAGGAGGTTGATTATGAGGTTGAGCGACTTCGTTGAACTGTGCGGCGATGGCAACCCGGAATTGGAGTTTTGCGTAAAAATAACGGATTACAACGGAAGAGAGCGATATGAACAATTTCCGTGGGTAACTCTAAAACGAGTGAAGAAAGAGAACAAGGTGTATGTGCGGCTGTACTATGGCGATGGATATTGGATTGAAATAATAGAATAGGAGTCATGATGAAACTCGATCAAGTTGCAGCGAAGTTGTTTTGCTTGGGGCAGATAATGGAGGAACTCAAGAACGCCCCAATGACTGAGAAGGACAAACAGGATACCCATAGGCAAATGGTGGCTGCGTTGGATGAATATGACGGCGACTACTGGGAACTGCTCGACCAGTTTAATACCTGGGGAACATCAGACGAATGAAGCACAAAATCGATTTGCACTATTTCTTCCTTTCTGATATATTGTGTCCATCACTAATCCGCCTATCTAAAGCGGCACGATGCCCTGACGGCGTGATTCTGGCCTCGCTGGCCACACCTTCCCGATCTGCTGCACTTTGTTGGTACAACTTGCGGCTCTCGGGAGTGCCGATGGAACGGCCCGAGTACATTTTCATTTTCAGTTGTAGAGGTGAGTTATGAACACGTTGTGCGATGCGGTGAGTGTTGCCGAAGTACGGGATTATCTGGACGAGTTTTCCGAATGGGACGAAGTGGTGCTCAGGGATGGAAACGATTACATGCCGCTGAAATTGGGTTTCAATTCCTCCTGGCCTTGCGATTGGACCAGCGTTGCCGATGTGCAATCCCTTCTGGACGAGTCCGGCCAGTGGGAGCCGTTGCGATTCCGTGTGAACGGGATCGGCTACCTCGTGGTTGGCATGGTCGCCTGTCCCGAGCCGACGCTGATCGTCGAGCGGGTAAGCACGGATTCTGATGAATAACTTCTGGAATCCGCAGGATAGATACTCTTATACAATTGAACCTTGGCACTTCAGGACTGGAAACCGAGAAGCCAAACAGATTAGAAACGCCGCAGCGTTTACGATATTCCAGTTCTGATGTGCCCGCAGGTGATCCATGCGATTACCTGCGGGTTCGTTTTTGAGAACTGGAGATATTGATGAAGAAGCTTGTTACATTCGACTCTTGGCGGCGAGTCCCCAAGAGCTACGGCACCCGCCGCCAATGGATGCGAAGGGGGCGAAAAATTCCACCAAAAGCAGAAGCGGCAGCCCGGCTGGTTTACACCTACGAGCCGCCCGGCAGTGGGCCATTTGCCGATGAGATTTGGGTGGACGAACCCGAATTGTGCCTTTTAATCAACCGAGAGGTTTCGCTCTTCCATGTCAGCCAGACCGAGCCGGTGGAACTGACGCCCCGCACCCGAGCGTATCTGGAATATGAAAAACTATTTTTTCTTTTCGCCGCCAAGGATACTTTCATCCGATGGAATTGGGAAAAACAAAACGCCCGGCACCCAGAGGAACTGGGTGATTGGGAGACCATTCACGGGGCTGACAAGGGCTTTCTCACTGAAGCAATCATTCGACGGCACATCAACCAGCGGGAGATCATTGGCGTTCACTCGGGTCCACGAACTCGCTATCTGGCTCTCGACCACGATTTCCACGGGCGGGATCGCAACGTGTATTTGGATCAGGCGGAAGTGCTGGTCGAACACTTCCACGGCAACGGGTGGCACTATCAAGTGGCCGTAGACGACATCGATGGCATGCATTATCTCCGTGTCTTCGATTCTCCTCGCAACCTCCAAGCTGTGCGATGGATGATGCGGCAACGATTGCGGCAACTGGATCAGGAATACCCGGAGCTTGCCGCTCGGGCCAAGACCGCCGACATGAAAACCCTCGGCCAGCTTGAAATCTATCCAACAAGGACGACGAACTTCCGGCTGCCGTTGTCTCATAGCCGTCAAATGATCTTGGACCGCCTGCTGCCGCTGGTCAAGCACCGCAAACGGTCGGTGCAGGATGTGGAGCAATACGTCCATTGGCTCCACGACCCGAATCGGGAATACATGACCAAGGAAAGCATTTTGACCCTCCTGTGGAAACACCTCGCTTCCTCCCGGCCAAAGAAAGCCAGCCGGGTGGCTATTGCGGCCACCAAGCAGCCGGGAAAGGATGGAGTTGGCCTCGGCAAGCTAACCGGCTGCTGTCGCCCAAAAATCACCAACTTTTGGAACGGCACGTTCAATCCGCCGAAATCCCTGAACGAAGCCTTGATTGTCACTGCCCGCATTCTTTTCTTCGAGGGTGTGTCTGAACATCGAGCTTACGATCTGTTGTGGGCGTACACGTCGGCATTGCCTCCAAATGCTCATGGATGCAGCGACCGTTTGGAAGATGGCGACCACAAAGCCGTTGATCGTTCTATCATTTGGTCCGTGAAGCAGGCTTACGGCGGTAATAAGGGGCAGGCCGACATCGGAATGTCTGACGCCAAGCTTCGGCAATCGGTGGCGTGTTGGCAACGAGGCGGCTTCAAACTCTCGGATAGGTCCACTTGGAACAATTGTTGGGTAAGATACTCAACAATTCCTGATATTTCTTGGACGGTCGATGATGAACATGCCATCAACACCTATTTGGCACCTGCCTTGGGCAAAAAATGTCCAGTCTCGGCTCTAATCGTTGCTCAGGGAATGGTGAAATTGGCCGCTGTCAAGCATGCTCAAGAAAATGGGATGGATTATTCGTACTGGCAAGCGTTTCTGCGTGATGAGTTCGGCGTGGTGTGTGGCAACAGGAACAAGTTGCATGCAATTCTTCAATCGGCTCTAGAGTTGGAGTTGCTGGACGTTCACTGTGCTGCAATTTGGCATTCTGATTCCCGAAAGGGCTTTGCGACTGTCTATTGTCCTGGCAAGAGGGTAGCTGATCGCATTATCCTTCCCACCAGTAACGCCACAGGCTCCTAACCCCTTAAGAAGGCATCTATATATTAGCGTATCAATTTTCAAACAACGGACGAGGTTGGCATCCGTCAGAGCCAGAAGATCGCCGTTTAATAAGAAAAGTGTTCCTGGCCTGGAACGGTTACAGCAAAGGAGTTGAATCATCAAGGAGCAGCCAAAGAGCCTTTGAAACAAGAGCAGTGCTACACCCCAGTTGTTCACATTATTGAAGACAAGCCTGGAACACGACCCTAGTCAATTATTTGCCTAAGGTGCCGACCGAATTACCCAGCAGCAAGCTGTATACGCCCCATCGTCTATTTTAATTTCGCCACTCGGCATGGTGTTCCGAGTCGTTTTCTTCCTTGGAATTGAAAATAATGAGCGTGGCGGCTTCTGGAGGCAGTGGCGTTTGCACGGCTGCATCGAAACGAAAAGAGCCACCCGCACGAATACGGATGGCTCGAATCGGTTCTGGTTGGTTGTGTCAGACTCATTGCGACATCATCTTCACTGCGGGCGGCTGCCATTTGCCGTCCAGCACCGACTCTTTGGGCCAGTAGATTCGCATGGTCGCACTGAACCCGCCCTCTGGGCTTGGCAGCCAGTTCGCCTCCTTGTCCTTACCGGGCGAGTCCTTTTGGAGATAAAGGTCCAGCGATCCGTCCTCGTTGTACTTGAGCGGCATCCATGCGGCAATGTTGTAGCGGTTGATCGGGTTTTCCACGAAGAAGCTATCGGCGTTGTACATCGTAATCGACCAAAAAGCGTTGGTGGGCGGCATTTGGCCCTTGTCGAAGTGGATGACGTAGCGATTCTCGCCGGTGAGCGGCTTGCCGTCGCCGTCCAAAAATGCCGTAGGATAGACCGCATCTTTTGCCAAGTTTGCACCCAGCCCCATCAGGGCGACGACAGCCCGCTCGCCGTATTCCGTGCCGAAGTTGGCCAAGTTCATGGGAAGAATGTTCCAACCATTGACCTGCTTGCCAGTTTTCTTTGCCGCAACTTGCAGCTTGGCTAATGCCATTGGGACGCACTTCTCCAGCCCCTTGGCCGTGGCTGGATCGAGTTTGCTTATGTCGAAGTCTTCCCCTGGCACAATGCCGATCTTGGCAAGTTTAGCCAGCATCGGGGCGTCCGCAGCGGGCGGTGGGTTCGACTTCAGAAGGGTCGCCAGGGTCTTGAAGAATGTCTCGGCAGTCATCTTACCCACTTGCTCGACGGGGGGCGTCTTCGTGTCAATCGTGGCATCGACTTGACCTTTCGGCGGGGTGTAGGGTTTGCCGAAGGCACTTAGCGGAGTCAGTTTGTATTGCGTCTGGATCGCATTCACGGCTTCGTAGTCCTCTGGGCCGTTCGCTTGCGTCCGACCAGCGATCATGGCGGTGTTGGTCGGAGATTTCAGTTCTTTGACGCCATCGGGTAGCTCACCTTTCCAATCCGGGCCGACGATGGCGAAATGGCCTGCCTTGGTGCCGGTGGTCCGCTTTCCTGGCGAGACAAACACGTTCGTGTAGGCGTCAAGCACTGGCATCAAATAGTAGCGGCCATCGGTGTCAGGGACCGACAGAATGATCGGCTCTTTCGACAAATCGAGCCAAGCGAAAGAATAGAGCGTGTCCACGTTCATTCGCACGACATCCTTGTAGGCTGCCGTTGGGTATTTGAGGAAGTTGCTGAACTGGTTGAGCGGAGCACGTCCGCTATTGTTCGGTTCTTCCACGTTGGTCTGCACCCGCTTCGTCATGTCCACAATGACCAGTGGGAAGCCGTAGACGACGGCCTCGACACCCAGCTTGGCGGCTTTTTCCTCTTTGGCATTGTCGTCCTGGGCCTGGGCTGTCCCGGCAACGGATGCCAACAAGGCGAAAGGAATGGTGAGAAGCAGGAACGAGGCCGGTTTTCTGTAGCCGTGCATAACCCTGTCCTTTCATGAAGATGTTGTGCTGACAAACGCCCGGCGAATTATAGCGGTCAGTTCGTGGAGGGCAAGGTTCTTGAGCGATGGCTTAGTCACCAGTCCACACCGTTGAGTTTGACAGTTTGCGTGTCCTTTTTGGCTCTATGCCGCCGAGTGCCGAGTTCTGACCGTGGGGAAGAGGCTTTTCGCAGTTGCAGAAGATCGGCTATACTGCCGGGATCAACACTTCCACTCGGGAGACTCCACCATGAGCCGACTTGTATGGTCATTGGCGTGCCTTGCCGCCTTCATCCCGGCAACGGCTGTGGCCCAGCATCCCAAACCCAAGGCAATGGTTGGAGCCTACTACTTCGACGGCTGGAGCGGCGGGACCAACGAAATCCACATCACCAAGCTGCTGACGACCGAGTATGCCGACCGCAAGCCTGTCTGGGGCTGGAAGGACGACACCGTGGAGATCATGCAGAAGCAGATCGACTATTGTGCCGACCACGACATTGCCTTTTGGGCTTTCGACTGGTACTACCCCGAGGAAAAGACCAAGACGACGCCGCTCAATAACGCCCTCGGGTTGTACCTCAAGGCTCCCAATTGCCAACGATTGAAGTTCTGCCTGCTGGTGGCAAATCACGAAGGCTTTCGCATTGGGCCGAAGGACTGGGATACCTGTTGCGAAAAGTGGATCGAACTTTTTCAGAAACCAACCCATCTACGATTGAACGGGCAGCCGCTCTTGATTATCCTCTCGCATGATGAACTACAAAAAGCCTTCGGCGGCGTTGATGGTGTCCGCAAGGCATTCGACTCGTTGCGAAGCAAGGCGAAAAAGGCTGGACTGCCGGGCGTATCCATCGCTGCCTGCACTGGCCCCGGAGGGCATCTGGGCGATCTCTCCCGCTCGGGCTATTCGCTACTGACCGGCTACGCTTATTCTTTGGGCTGGCACGACGGCGGCGGCAGCCAGCCATTCCGAAAACTGATCGAAGGCAACGAGCACATCTTCAACCAGTTTGCCGACCACACTCCGCTCCCTTATGTTCCCGTCATCACCGTTGGTTGGGATCGTCGGCCTTGGGAACAGGGGCAAATGCCGTCTGAGAAAATGTCGGTCTATTATCCCGACCGCACACCGGAACTGGTCGAGGAGTTCGTGCGACTCGGCGTTCACTGGATGGACAAGCATCCCGACAAAACCACGCCTCAGCGGCTGCTGCTGATCTACGCCTGGAACGAAAACGGCGAAGGCGGGTATTTGACACCGACCAAGAAAGACGGCACCAAGTATCTCAAGGCGGTGCAGCGGGCGATTGTGGGGGAACGGTGAGGAGGGCTCCTGCGTTATATCCCCCTCTAAATCTCGCCAATAGCCCGTGTAGAACGTCATCTTGCCGATAGGAAAACGTCATGACCTTTTCCAGCGTACACATTGCTCTGACCGTACTTCGCTGGATGGCTCGAACGTTAGGAACTGTCCTGCTGATCTTGATCGTCGCCTTCGCCATCGGAGAGGGCGTGCCAAGTCCGCTTGCGATGTCGCTCCGAGAGAACCTGCTAAGCGTGGCTCTCTTGGCAATGGTCGTCGGTCAAATCGTGGCCTGGAGGTGGGAGGGCATTGGCGGCGGCTTGATCCTGCTCGGATTCATTCTGTTTGCCATCGTCAACCACGGGGTTCCGCTGAACATTGTCTTTGTGCCGTGGATAGCGACAGGGATGCTGTATCAGGTCTGTTGGTGGCGAACATCAAGGGCGAAGGTATGATCGTAAAAGTCGGTGCCCCCATCGCCACATTTCCCCACCTCACGCACCGCCCATCCGTTTCCGCAACCGCCTCGCCCAACCGCACCACGAGCCAATAGATGTCCTACGATTATTTTTTCAGAAAGCCCAATGGCCCCTTCTTCTTCAAATCAGCGTTTTCCTGTTCCAACGTCTTGATCTTGGCTTCCGCAGCTATCCTCGCCTGTTCAGCCTTCTTGACCTCGTTCTTGGCAGCAGTAATATCGTTCCCAAGTTGCGATGCCGTCTTCTCGGCGTTCGCCTTCAAGCCAGCGTTTTCCTGTGCCAACGTCTTGACTTGATCCTTCAAGCTAGCGTTCTCCTGTTCCAACGCCTTGGTCCTGGCTTCTGCGTCCTTCTTCCTCGCCTGTCTAGCTTTGTCGATGTCGCTCTTGGCGGTATCAAGGTCTTTCTGGAGTTGCGACAGCTTCTCCTCCACCTTCGCTGACTTATCTGCCTGATTCTTTGCCTCAGCCACTTTGGCGTCGTAATCGGACTGCTTGACGCCGCAGCCTGACACCCCCAGCATCCACGCCGTAAGCACCACACACACGACAACCCGTTTCAACATCGTCGGGACCATTGCATTTCTCCTTTTCAATGGGCTGCAACCGTCTATTGGTCGCCAGCACTTGACAAGCCTCTCCGTGCGGACGATTGGCCGTGTATTCTCGGCAAAAGGGTTTCTTCCGTCAATAGTAGTCAGACTTGTCGGGGGTTGGTGTGGCGAGGGCAACGATGGGATTGGGCTTGGTGCTATTATACCTGCCGCCAATCAGTTTTGGTACAATAGCGGCTTGGTTGGCATCGCACAACGAAAGGACCGCCCGATGAAACGAACCTTGCTGCTCGTTGCCGTTTTCGGTCTATTCGCAGTTGCTGTTTCACAGACGGTGGCGGCTGAGCCGAAAAGTGAAGCAGAGAGTGTAAGAACCACATCGCAGAAAGGTGTCGCCGCAGTTGACCAGCGGAACTTCCATGTGTCCACCGTCATGCACGACCAAACTGAATTCGTCGTTGGCTGGGGAACGCTGTCGTTTATCAATGCTGGGTTGGCCCAGTCCAAACGCCGAAGCGGGCTGGCATGGTGGCTGATCTCGCTGTTCCTCGGCCCCATCGCCACGTTTTTGATTGTAGTGCTGGACAAGGTTGGGCCAGGGCCGTCTGCTTCTTGACCACAGCCAGATTAGGCGGCTAGGGTGCCGCTCACACGACCCTCTAAAATGATCCGCTCCGTGCTCCTCCATCCTCCATCGTCTCACCAATGGTGGCCAATTCATCGACCGTGCCCTGAGTTGCATTCGTGAGTTCATGGAAGACGACGGCCAGAGCTTCGTCTACCAACGGCTCATCGCTCCAACCGCCGCCAGCGTTAAGTTCGCCAAAGCGTTGGATCGGTCCGTGACCGGCTCGATCAACGAACTCGTGAAGTTTGCAACGTTCTATCTGGAAGATGGCGACACCTCGCTGTATGATGTCGGGTTCAAGCTGAATGATGTCCTGTTGTCGGCACTCGGCAGCAGCAAATCACACCCCTATGGCAAACCAAAAGAGGCGTTCAAGGCGTTGGGAACCAGCTATGACGGTTCGCTTCCAAGTTCAGCCAGCAGCGATTCAGACAACTGTTCCCAATCCTCCCACGGCCCGTAGTGCCGGTTTCTTAGGAAGAGAAAGACGGCGTGTTCAGCAGGATACCGCCTACTAACTTCAGGTTGCAGGACTCGGTAATACTCGTCCCTTTTTATTTCCTTCGCACTGACGGGCATGGCCAGATCGACAACATCGTCGCCACGTTCGCACCATGCGTGGCCAATCCGTTTCTCAAGCCGTCCACTAAGAACGGTGCCATGAACCAACGTCCAGCCTTCTTTCTTCGACGCCGAGACCCATTGGTAGGCGGCACGATAACAGTCGCCGGCAAAATCCTTCTTCAGCAGATCGTCGGGCGTATCGGGCTGGAATTGTTTTCGTTTCATTGGCTTGCTGCGGCTACAGTAAGAATAGCTCAAAACGGCGGGCTGATGCAAGCAGAACGCTAAAGACGGACTCTCTCTGAACAACGGGGACATGAATCGGCACGCACCGTTCAGCCCTGCCTGAAGAACGGCTTGTCTTTCAGTTTGAGAAGGATGATTGGGTATGCCATCAAGCCTGCTCCAAGGGCGAAAGCCCCGACTGCCGTCATCACCGACAGTACGCCATCCTTATCGGCCCCGTAGAACAGCCAGATGCCGAGCGGCAAAAACAGACAGACCGCTGAGGTCAAACCCGGTGAATACTTCTTCTTGACG
Organism: uncultured Planctomycetia bacterium; assembly: GCA_963719005.1. GTDB lineage: Bacteria > Planctomycetota > Planctomycetia > Pirellulales > Thermoguttaceae. The sequence goes on along the minus strand of CAVRAR010000001.1, from coordinate 6,252 downwards.
ACAAAGGGGAGGATGTGGAAGAACACGGCGTTGATGAGCATCAGGGCCGGAAAGGCCAAAGACAGTGCCGGAAGTCTCCAGCCGATTTCTGCGGCGATAATGCCCAGGACGACGACCAGGGCATTGACGACGTAGAATATGGGCCAATCAACGGGCAGTTTCAGCACCTTGTTCGCCCACGTCTTCCAGTCCAGCATGAATTCTTCGAGGGCATGAAGTCCGTAAGCGGCAGTTGCAACCCAAAGCCAAATCTCGTGGTTCATAATCCACTGCGACCAAACAGGAATTGGAAAGGGAATTGCAGCAGGCAATCTATTATCTCATGCCAGTCAATGCCTTCTTGAGCGGGCATTCTTCCCCAACAGTTCCTTTTCTCCGATACCGTTCCAGCAATTCCTGGGATCGCTTGGCGAGCATCCGTCGAACTTCCCGGCGTTTGCCTTTGATCCTGGGGATTGTCATCGAGTCGTAGGCCGTGGTTTGGTGCCGGTCGAATTCCACCTGGGCAATGCGAACGGCTTCATCGAAGTTATCGTCGGGCAACTTGGGGTTGAGAACCGACTGCCCGTGGTCCTTGAGATAGGTCGGCTTCATGCCGCCCGGTGTCGATTGCCAGCCGTGGAGGAAGAGGATGGTCATTTGGTGTCAAACCGTCAGCAAGGTTAAATAGTTCTGGTAGCCAAGGACGGCAAGTCGGGGGAATTGCAGATCAGCTTTCATGCCAGATCATTTTTTCGCCCTCATTGTTGTTTACAGCACGTATGAGGTCGAATTCTGGAAACGACTCCACCCGCAAATCGAGGCGATCATCCGAAGGACAGTCTGCTGATCCAATTGGTATTCGCTTCTCTTGCGTTATGTTCGCCACAACCGCTTGTGGCCCCCGCCCACCAATTCTAACGTTTCTTCCGTCTAGTCCTTCCACATTCAGGCCGCCCGTTGTTCCTTTTGTCTGTAAGAGCCTGTGCATCGGTCGTTCTGCACAAAATGTCTGGCTGGCGAAACGCACATTGTCCTCCGATTTGGCACCGAGAAGCCAGCAATGCAGGTTCAAACCGTATGTCCTAGTCGGAAGAACGGTCCTTTCCCAACCTTCAGGTAAATCATGGCGTAGGAAGATTGTCTCAATCGACTCCTTCGGTTGGTACGTGGGGAAGTCATCGGGCTTGGCAACATACTTCCTGCCGAATTCGGCAGCTAAGTAATGTGTGGCCAAGAAATGCCCCAACTTGAAGAACTGTTCCATAAATAGTGGGTCACAAGTCATAAAGACTACATCAGTACCCTCCGCTATGGACGCAAGCATCCCGTGAACAAGCAACTCCTCTCCAAAGAACAGGCTTGGATCGTCTCGTCGCTTCCATCCCTCTTCAGCAAGCCTGCGACCTCTGGTGCCAGAGTAGTGCTCGTGTCTTGAACCAATTGGAAATGGAAATTCTCGGTCGCCTGGGTTAGAATCTTCCCCCAGACGAGGAGAATTTCATGAGTGGACAACGACGACATTTCGGCACGGACCAGAAGGCTGCCATTCTCAAGAGGTATCTGGTCGATAAAGTGCCCATCTCGGACCTCTGCGACGAGTACGGGATCAAGCCGAACCAAATCTACGCCTGGCAGAAAATCCTGTTCGATAACGCTCCGGCCGCCTTTCACCCGGTCGCCAAACGCGAAGCCAAGAGGCTTTCCGCCCAGGAGGAGGAAGTCGCCCGACTGCGGGCCAAGCTCGTTCAGAAGAACGAGGTCATCTCCGAATTGATGGAGGAGAACGTCCGCGCAAAAAAAGAGAATGGGGAACTCTAAACGGACGTTGGGTTCCCCACGACACTCGCGATGAAGTGGTCGATTACGTGCGGCGTTGGAACGAGCGCACGGAGATTCCCGCCAGAAAGTTCGTGGCTTGGCTCGGCATTGGTCAAAGCAAGTTCCACGATTGGAAGGATCGCTACGGCAAGCGGAACGAACACAACGGTTGGGTGCCGCGTGACTGGTGGCTCGAAGATTGGGAGAAGCAGGCCATCATCCGCTTCTCCTTCGAGTATCCACTGGAAGGCTACCGACGATTGGCGTTCATGATGCTCGACCGCGACGTGGTGGCCGTCAGTCCCAGTCGAGCGTATATCGCGTATTGAAAACGGCGGGCCGCATCGGACGATCGACGAACAAGCCGTCGAAGAAAGGCACGGGCTTCCAACAGCCGCAAAAACCCCATGAACACTGGCATATCGACATCAGCTACCTCAACATCCACGGCACGTTTTACTACCTGACGACGATCCTCGACGGCTACAGCCGCTACACCGTGCATTGGGAGATTCGCCGCTCGATGACCGAGCAAGATGAACTGACGATCCTGCAACGCGCGCGGGAGAAGTTCCCCAAGGAGACGCCGCGGATCATCAGCGACAATGGGTCGCAGTTTTTGGCGAAGGACTTCAAAGAGTTCATTCGCATCTGCGGGATGACGCACGTGCGCACCAGCCCGTACTATCCGCAGAGCAACGGCAAACTGGAGCGATTTCACGGGAGCATCAAGGGCGAGTGCCTGCGGCCGGGCACGCCGATCTCGCTGGAGGATGCCATCCGCATTGTGGCTCGTTACGTGGAGCACTACAACGAGGTGCGATTGCACAGCGCGATTGGCTATGTGGCGCCGGCGGACAAATTGGCGGGCCGTGAGGCGGAGATCTTCGCAGCCCGCGATCGCAAACTGACGGAGGCCCGCGAGCGTAGAAAGGAGCAGCGAGAGGCGGCCCGTTTGCGGACGGTTGCCTGATCGAAAGAAGGACGTTACGATGAGAGACGACCTGGGCGGAGGATAGGGCTCCGGTGGGAACCGACCCGAGCGCCGCCCCAGGGGTTGTGAGCGAGGTCCGGGCGGTGGTTCTGCTGCCGCCCACCTCCCTCGCTTACAACACCAAAGCGAAAAATCCAAGCACTACCAACCAACTTCAACACCCGGACGATCCTAGCAAGCCAATCGAAGTTTCCATTTCACGCTGAACCAAGACACGACCTCCGAACCTGATCTGCAAACAGAGCCCAGGTTGCTCTTGATTTGTGAAATCTATAATTGAGCCTATGAATGCCGCTACGATTGGGCGGAATATCAGGCACAGGAGGTGCGTGCATTACTCCGTCGAAACCTCTTGAACCAGCCCAGTAGCCAATCGTAACGTTGGTTTTCGCCAAGGCATACGTCCCAAGTAGTGGCGGCAATAGGTCGGAAAAAAATGTTCACCTGCCACCGCTGCTCCCACCAGCATAGCCACGGCGACCAAACTGGCAAGATAGCCCGCCACTTCCCCCCAAGTGTTCATCCCGATTTGGACAACGAACAGGTGCAGAAGCCAAGACGGAGACGGGGAGGATTGTTGCAAAATTTGCAATGGTGGTCGGCCAGTCTTCTTCAGCTTCAAAATTTCCGAAGCTGCAACGTCGGGGGCGAACACGGTTTGGCCGGTCATCAGGCCGGGGCCAGGTTCAAGACCTTGTCGTCATTGTCAGTTTGATGCCGCCTGGGGTCGATTGCTACCTTTGTCACCGTGGCATCGAGGAGCGTTGTTGCAAATTTTGCAACAATCGAGACCGTCTCATCTTGACAGCCATTTGAACTGGCGGTTTGTCACCCAAATGGTCGCTGAAGGCGGGTTGGAGTGGATCGCCACCGTCTCGAAGACCGATTTCTGGCGGCACATTCTGCCCGTTTTCCCGAAACTGATCTCTATCGGGTGGGATGATTGCGGTCGCCCCCCATTGTGGTAGAATCGGGGGTTTCTGGAACCGGGGTCAGCTTATCGGGGAGCGGGACGATGACGGTCGTCATAGGTTCGGTGCCGCACGAATTCGGTGGGCCGTGCCTGGACCGGCGTCAAGTGACCACCCAATAGGCAGACACGACTGCTTCGTCATCACGGACACACAAGGCAACATGGCCAACAACCACTCTGAGATTGAAAAACGCCTTTGGGCGTCTGCCGATGAACTTCGGGCCAACTCGAAGCTGAAGTCGTCGGAATACTCCGTCCCCGTGCTGGGACTGATCTTCCTTCGTTACGCCGATCACAAGTTCGCCATTGCCGAAAAGGAACTGGCGGGCAAAGGAAGCAGACGGCGAGGCATCGGCAAGGAGGACTATCAGGCCAAAGGCGTGATGTACCTGCCGCCGCAGGCCCGATTCTCCAAGCTACTGAATCTGCCGGAAGGCGAGAACATCGGCAAGGCCATCAACGAGGCGATGAAGGCGGTCGAGGCCGAGAACGAGGATCTGAAGGGCGTTCTCCCCAAAACCTACAACAAGATCGAAAACTCCACGCTCGTCTCCCTACTGAAGACATTCTCGTTGATTCCAATGGATGTTGAGGGGGACACATTCGGCAAGATTTACGAATATTTCCTCGGCAACTTTGCCCGTGCCGAAGGGCAAAAGGGAGGCGAGTTCTTCACACCCACGTCGCTGGTCAAGCTGATCGTGGAAATCATCGAGCCATACCACGGTCGCATCTACGATCCGGCCTCTGGGTCGGGTGGCATGTTCGTCCAGAGTGCCGACTTCATCAAGGCACATAAGAACAATCCCAGCGTGGAAATCTCAGTCTATGGTCAAGAGCGGGTGGACGAAACCCGGCACCTGTGCCTGATGAACCTCGCCGTCCATGCCCTTTCCGGCGACATCCGGCAGGGGAACAGCTACTACGAAGACCTGCACGACAGCACGGGCAAGTTCGACTTCGTGATGGCAAATCCTCCGTTCAATGTGGACAAGGTGGATAAGGAGAAAATCAAAGACGATCCCCGCTTTCCGTTTGGGATGCCGAAGGCCGACAACGCCAACTACCTGTGGATTCAATTGTTCTACAGTTCGTTGAATGCCAAGGGACGGGCTGGGTTCGTCATGGCCAATTCTGCCGCCGACGCTCGGCAATCGGAGATGGAGATTCGCCAAAAGCTGCTCAAGGCACGTGCCGTCGATTGCATCATCTCCATCGGCCCGAACTTCTTCTACACGGTGACGCTCCCCTGCACGCTCTGGTTCTTCGACAAGGGCAAGGGAAGGACGGATCGCAAGGACAAGGTGCTGTTCATTGATGCCCGGCACATCTTCCGGCAAATGGATCGGGCACACCGCAAGTTCAGCCCCAAGCAGATCGAGTTCATCGCCAACATTGCCCGACTTTACCGTGGCGAGAAGCCAGAATTCGTGGCTGGGGAAGATGAAGAATATCCTGGTCCTGACCCGAAACTGAAGGGAACATTCCCCAAACTGAAATATGCCGATGTGCCAGGGCTCTGCAAAGTGACCACCCTGACCGAGATTGAAGCCCAAGGTTGGAGTCTGAATCCAGGTCGCTATGTTGGAGTGGCTGAAAAGGCCGCAGACGACTTCGACTTTGCTGAAAAGCTGGAGGAACTGAACGAGGAATTGGAGGTTCTCAACAGCGAAGCACGGGAACTTGAAGAACGGATTGGTGAGAATGTGGCGAAGTTATTGGAGGCATCATCGTGAAGCCCGACAACATGAACGGATGGGTTCCACGGAAACTCAATGAACTCGGCTTTGTTGGGCGGGGAAAGTCTCGCCATCGCCCTCGGAATGCCCCGGAACTGTATGGTGGTCCATACCCATTCTTTCAAACCGGAGATATCAAAGCGGCGGACCTTTATCTACGACAATACGGACAGACCTACAGTGAAATCGGGCTGGCTCAGAGCAAGTTGTGGGAGCCTGGGACACTTTGCATTACAATTGCGGCCAATATAGCGGACACTGCCATTCTTGGCATCAAGGGATGCTTCCCTGATAGTGTTGTTGGCTTCATCCCTTACAAGGACAAATCGGACGTTCGCTTCGTAAAGTATTACATCGACACGATCAAGTTGCAGATGCAGAACGTGTCGAAGGGTACAACTCAAGACAACCTCAGTCTTGACAAGTTGCTAACATTTGACTTCATTGCACCTGATGTCACTGGCCAGCAAAAGGTCGCCTCGGTTCTTTCCGCCTACGACGACCTGATCGAAAACAACACCCGCCGCATTGCCATTCTGGAGGCGATGGCCCAGGCGGTCTATCAGGAGTGGTTTGTTAAGTTCCGCTTTCCCGGCCACGAAAAGGTCAAACTCGTTGATTCGCCGCTGGGAAAGATTCCAGCGGGCTGGAAGCCAACTGCCTGGGGACAACTGGCCACTCTCGAATACGGCAAAGCAATCCGAGGTTACGAAGACACTGATGCACCGTTCCCCGTCTTCGGTACG